>NZ_CP162821.1:1962500-6002992 GCF_054680085.1 Pseudomonas sp. H2_A10 | reverse complement strand
TGCGTTTCTCCATGGTGCGGGTGCGGGAGAATGCCGAAAGCATCGCCCTGTACAACGGCGAGCCTAACGAGAAGCAGCGTCTGAGCGCGCGGTTCGGCAAGGTCTGGCATAACTATTGGGACATCATGAAAGTGTCCAAGCGTTTGACGTTTTTCACCGCCGGCTATGAGCAGATTGCAATCGTCTTTGCGTTTATCGTCGCGGCGCCGCGGTATTTCGCCGGCAAGATCGAGCTGGGCGAGTTGATGCAAATCAACTCCGCATTCGGCAACGTGCAGGGCAACTTCAGCTGGTTTATCAGCGCGTATTCCGACCTCGCCGGCTGGCGCGCGACCAGCGACCGTCTATTGAGCTTTCAGCAGGCCATGACTGAAAACGAGCAACGCCCGGCAGCCATCGATGTGAGCACGCAGGGTGAACGCCTGGTGGTGCAAGGCTTGGGCATGAACCTGGGCGATGGTCGCCACTTGCTGACCGACGCCAACATGATCGTTGAGCCGGGCCAGCGCGTCATGCTCAGCGGCCGTTCCGGCAGCGGCAAAAGTACCTTGTTGCGCGCGATGGGCCATCTGTGGCCGGCGGGTCACGGCAGCATTCGCCTGCCGGTCAAGCGTTACCTGTTCCTGCCGCAGAAGCCCTACCTGCCGATCGGCACACTGAAGGCCGTGTTGAGTTACCCACAGGAAGACAGCGTCTACTCGCCGGAACGTTATGCACAGGTCCTGCAAACGTGCCGCTTGGCGCACCTGGTCGTGCGCCTGGACGAAGCCAATCATTGGCAACGCATGCTCTCACCGGGCGAGCAACAACGCTTGGCATTCGCCCGCGCCTTGTTGTTCGCGCCGCAGTGGTTGTACATGGATGAAGCGACCTCTGCCATGGATGAAGAGGACGAGGCGACGCTGTATCAAGCGTTGATCGATGAATTGCCGGGGCTGAGCATCGTCAGTGTCGGACATCGCAGCAGCCTCAAGCGTTTCCATGAGCGGCATGTGCGGATCGAGGGTGGTTGGCTGCAGGAGCAACCCGTGGCCTAAGGTCTTACTCGGTCAGTGTGGGAGGGGGCACGCCCCTCCCACATTTGACCTCAGTGTTTTCGCGAGTCAGCGACAACAAAAAGCCCGGTTGATCTTCGATCAGCCGGGCTTTTTTTGCTTGAAGAAACTTACTTCTTCAAGCCGTAATGCTCATCCAGCATGCCTGGAGCGTTTGGCGTTTTGGGTGCGTAGTCCCGTGGTGGCTCCTGGTTTTCCCGAGGTGGGGTCAGGCGTTCCCGTGGGGTTTGCGGAGCATCGGAATGCAGCGCGGCCAGCAGGCGCTGACGGGTGATGTCGTCGAGGGCTAGGCGGTTTGCGCCATCGGCGAGGTGATCCTGTACTTCCTGGTAGCTCTGAGTGAGCTTCTTGACCAGGGTCGCGGTGCTATTGAAGTGGGTAACAACCTCGTTCTGATAACTGTCAAAACGTTCCTGAATGTCATCCAACTGACGCTGCGTGCGGTTAGGCGCGGCATTCGGCAGCAGGCGAGCAACCAGGAATCCAATGGCGACACCGGCAACCAGGGCAAGAGTCGGCAACAACCAAACTAAGAGCGAGTGTTCCACGAGTCCTTCCTCTATAAACGGCTTTGCTTTACGTTAACGGCTCAAACCTGCGCTGTATACCGCGATTAAGCTCGCAATGATGCCATGCACAGACTTTTAGCTAGACGAGTCGACCCCTTGAGAGGTCACGGAGTTCATCCTTGCTCATGCGTGAAACCCCCGTTTTGATCGATGGCCCGGTGGGCCAACTGGAAGCCTTGTACCTCGACCACCCCGAACCACGTGGCCTGGCGCTGGTCTGCCACCCTAACCCGGTGCAAGGCGGGACCATGCTCAATAAAGTTGTGTCGACCCTGCAACGCACGGCTCGCGATGCCGGTTTGATTACGTTACGTTTTAATTACCGTGGCGTCGGCGCCAGTGCCGGTACGCATGACATGAGCACCGGTGAAGTCGACGATGCCGAAGCGGCCGTCACCTGGCTGCGTGAAAAACACCCCGACCTGCCGATCACCTTGCTCGGGTTTTCCTTTGGTGGCTACGTGGCCGCCAGCCTCGGTGGCCGTCTGGAAGCCAAGGGCGAAAAACTCGCGCACCTGTTCATGGTCGCCGCCGCCGTGATGCGCCTGCGTGATACGGATGTACTGCCCCAAGGCTGCCCATTGACCCTGATCCAGCCCGAAACCGACGAAGTGGTCGACCCGCAACTCGTCTACGACTGGTCCGGCGCCTTGAAACGCCCCCATGAGCTGCTGAAAGTGGCAGAATGCGGGCACTTTTTTCATGGCAAGCTCACCGATCTGAAGGATCTGGTGCTGCCGCGCCTCTCGAATTGATAGCAGTCTGATAAGCGATAAACCCATGACGACGCGTACCCGTATCCTCACCGGCATCACCACCACCGGCACGCCGCACCTGGGCAACTACGCCGGCGCGATCCGCCCCGCGATTCTTGCCAGCCAGGACGCAAATGCCGATTCCTTCTACTTCCTGGCCGACTACCACGCCCTGATCAAATGCGATGACCCGCAGCGCATCCAGCGCTCGCGTATGGAAATCGCCGCGACCTGGCTGGCCGGTGGCCTGGATGTGAACCGGGTAACGTTCTATCGCCAGTCCGACATTCCGGAAATTCCCGAACTGACCTGGTTGCTGACCTGTGTGGCCGCCAAAGGCTTGCTCAACCGCGCGCACGCCTACAAGGCCTCGGTGGACAAGAACGTGGAAACCGGCGAAGACCCGGACGCGGGCATCACCATGGGGCTGTACAGCTACCCGGTGCTGATGGCGGCGGACATTCTGATGTTCAACGCGCACAAAGTGCCGGTCGGCCGCGACCAGATCCAGCACGTGGAAATGGCGCGCGACATCGGCCAGCGTTTCAACCACCTGTTCGGCAACGGCAAAGAATTCTTCACCATGCCTGAGGCGTTGATCGAAGAAAGCGTCGCCACTTTGCCGGGCCTGGATGGCCGCAAGATGTCCAAGAGCTACGACAACACCATCCCGTTGTTCACCAGCGCCAAGGACATGAAGGACGCCATCTCGCGGATCGTCACCGACTCGCGCGCCCCTGGCGAAGCCAAGGACCCGGATAACTCACACCTGTTCACCCTGTACCAGGCGTTTGCCAGCAAGGCCCAGGAAGAGGCGTTCCGCGCCGAACTCCTGCAAGGTCTGGGCTGGGGCGAGGCGAAGAACCGTCTGTTCCAACTGCTCGACGGCCAACTGGGCGAAGCTCGCGAGCGTTACCACCAGTTGATGTCGCGCCCATCGGACATGGAAGACCTCTTGCTGGTAGGCGCCAAAAAAGCCCGTGCCGTGGCGGCGCCGTTCCTGGCCGAGCTGCGTGAAGCGGTGGGCCTGCGTTCGTTCGTCAACCAGGCGGCAGCGCCGGTCGCCAGCAAAAAGAAAGCTGCGAAAGCGGCGCGCTTTGTGAGTTTTCGCGAAGACGACGGCAGCTTTCGCTTCCGCCTGTTGGCTGCCGATGGCGAGCAATTGCTGCTGTCACGCAATTTTGCCGACGGCAAAGCGGCGGGCGCGGTGACCAAGCAACTGCAAAGCGGCGACGCTTTGGATGTACGCCCCGAAGCTCTGAGTTTTAGCGTCTGGCTGGACGGCGCCGTGGTCGCCGACGGCGCCGAGTTCGCCGACGGTGCATCACGTGATGCCGGCATTGAGGCTTTGCGCACTGCGTTGACGCCACTCGAGGATTAACCCGACCAAGGGTTGATTGCCATTATCCGGGGCCGTCGTTACAGTGACGGCCCGTTTTTGTTGCCTTGCTAACGAAATTATGACGCCCCTAGAACGATATCAAGCTGATCTGAAACGCCCTGAGTTCTTCCATGACGCGGCCCAGGAAACGGCGGTGCGTCATTTGCAGCGCCTCTACGACGACCTGCTCGCGGCCTCGCAAAGCAAGCCAGGGATGCTCGGCAAGCTGTTTGGCAAGAAAGACCGCGCACCGGTCAAGGGCCTGTACTTCTGGGGCGGCGTGGGACGCGGCAAGACCTACCTGGTCGATACCTTCTTCGAAGCACTGCCGTTCAAGGAAAAGGTCCGCACTCACTTCCACCGCTTCATGAAGCGCGTGCATGAAGAGATGAAGACCCTGCCGGGCGAGAAAAACCCGCTGACTATCATCGCCAAGCGCTTCTCCGACGAGGCGCGGGTGATCTGCTTCGATGAGTTCTTTGTCTCTGACATCACCGACGCCATGATCCTCGGCACCCTGATGGAAGAGCTGTTCAAAAATGGCGTGACCCTGGTGGCCACCTCGAACATCGTGCCCGACGGCCTGTACAAGGATGGCCTGCAACGCGCGCGCTTCCTGCCGGTCATCGCGTTGATCAAGCAGCACACCGAGATCGTCAACGTCGACAGCGGCGTCGACTACCGCCTGCGTCACCTGGAGCAAGCGGAGCTGTTCCACTTCCCGCTGAACGAAGCGGCCCATGAAAGCTTGAAAAAAAGCTTCCGCGCGCTGACACCGGAATGCACCCAGGCGGTGGAAAACGACAAGTTGATGATCGAGAACCGCGAGATCATCGCCCTGCGTACCTGCGATGACGTGGCCTGGTTCGAATTCCGCCAACTGTGCGACGGCCCGCGTAGCCAGAACGACTACATCGAACTGGGCAAGATCTTCCATGCGGTGATCTTGAGTGGCGTGGAGCAGATGAGTGTCACTACTGACGATATCGCGCGGCGTTTTATCAACATGGTCGACGAATTCTACGACCGCAACGTCAAGCTGATCATCTCGGCGGAAGTTGAGCTTAAGGATCTGTACACCGGTGGCCGTTTGAACTTCGAGTTCCAGCGCACCCTGAGCCGCTTGCTGGAGATGCAGTCCCACGAGTTCCTGTCGCGCGGGCACAAGCCTTAAAAGCAACACAAATCAGAATGTGGGAGGGGGCTTGCTCCCGATAGCAGAATGTCAGTCACTGAAGATGTGGACTGACCCACCGCTATCGGGAGCAAGCCCCCTCCCACATTTTTTTACTGTGTTTGTTGGCTGGGGTTATGCCGCCTGCTGGAATTGCTGGCGATACTGGTTCGGCGACAATTCGGTGTGCTGCCTGAACAGCCGCGCAAAGAAACTCGCGTCGTCGTAACCCACCTCATAACTGATGGTCTTGATGCTCTTACGGCTGCCCGAGAGCAGGCCTTTGGCCGTCTCGATTCGCAGGCGTTGCAGGTAGTGCAACGGCTTGTCGCCGGTGGCGGTCTGGAAGCGGCGCATGAAGTTGCGGATGCTCATTCCGTGTTCGCGGGCGACATCCTCGAAGCGGAATTTGTCGGCAAAGTGCTCTTCGAGCCAGTGCTGGATCTGCAGGATGATCACGTCCTGGTGAAGTTTCTGCCCGCCAAAACCGATACGCCCCGGCGCATAGCTGCGTTGCACTTCATACAGAATGTCGCGGGCCACGGCCTGGGCAATGTTGGCGCCGCAGAAGCGCTCGATCAGGTAAATATAGAGGTCGCACGCTGAGGTAGTGCCGCCGGCGCAATACAGGTTATCGGCGTCCGTGAGGTGCTTGTCCTGGTTGAGCTGGACCTTGGGAAAGCGTTCGCTGAAGGCATTGAAGAAGCGCCAATAGGTGGTCGCCTCCTTGCCATCGAGCAACCCGGCTTCGGCCAGCCAGAACACCCCGGTGGCTTCACCGCAGAGCACGGCGCCGCGCGCATGTTGTTCGCGCAACCATGGCAGCACTTGCGGGTAGCGCGTGCAGAGGGCATCGAAGTCATCCCAGAAGGCTGGCAGGACGATGATGTCCGCATCTTCCAGGCCGCCATCCACCGGCATGATCACATCACTGAAGCTGCACACCGATTGCCCGTCGGGGCTGACCAGGCGCGTTGCGAATGCTGGCGTCAGGCCCAGGCCTTGCTGTTTGCCATAGCGCAGGCTGGCGAGGTGGAAGAAATCCTTGGCTTGCATGAGGGTTGAAGCGAATACCCGATCAATGGCCAAAATGCTGACGCGCCGCAGGGGCGTGGAGATTTGGTTAGACATAATTTCATTTATTCTTATAGGGGAAAGTGGTCACCAGACGGCTGGATCGTCTTATTTTTTGTCGCATGTGTCCAGTGTCCCGTGAGCCTTTCGCGGCATAGGCTCTGTAAGCTGATCTTTGTCCGACAATCCATGCAGGTGACCCATGATTCCCAGAACTTTGTTCACTCCGGAACACGAGCTCTTCCGCGAAAGCGTGCGCACTTTCCTCGAAAAAGACGCTGCTCCTTTCCATGGGCAATGGGAAAAGCAGGGTTTCATCGACCGCGATCTGTGGCGCAAGGCGGGGGAGGCCGGAATGCTGTGTTCCCATCTGCCGGAGGAATACGGTGGCCTGGGGGCGGACTTTCTCTACAGTGCGGTGGTGATCGAGGAGATCAGCCGGCTGGGCCTGACCGGCATCGGTTTTTCCCTGCATTCGGATATCGTCGCGCCGTACATCCTGCATTACGGCAGTGAGGCGCTGAAACACAAATACCTACCCAAATTGATCGCCGGCGAAATGGTCACCGCTATCGCCATGACCGAGCCGGGGGCCGGCTCCGACCTGCAAGGGGTCAAGACCAGCGCCGTGTTGGAGGGCGATGAGTATGTAATCAACGGCTCCAAGACGTTCATTACCAACGGCTATCTTGCCGACCTTGTGATCGTGGTGGCCAAGACCGATCCCAAGGCGGGCGCCAAGGGCACCAGCCTGTTTCTGGTGGAGGCCGATACGCCGGGCTTCGCCAAGGGCAAGCGGCTGGAGAAGGTGGGCATGAAGGCTCAGGACACCTCGGAGCTGTTCTTCCAGGATGTGCGCGTGCCCAGGGAAAACCTGCTAGGCCAGGCCGGAATGGGCTTCGCGTATTTGATGCAGGAGTTGCCTCAAGAACGTTTGACGGTGGCGATCGGGGCCTTGTCATCCGCCGAGGCGGCGTTGCAATGGACCTTGGAATACACCCGCGAACGCAAGGCGTTCGGCAAGGCGATTGCCGATTTCCAGAACACACGCTTCAAGCTGGCCGAGATGGCCACCGAGATTCAAATCGGTCGTGTATTCGTCGACCAGTGCATGGCGTTGCACCTGGAAGGCAAGCTGGACGTGCCCACGGCGGCGATGGCCAAGTACTGGGCCACTGACCTGCAGTGCAAGGTGCTGGATGAATGCGTGCAGTTGCACGGTGGCTACGGCTTCATGTGGGAATACCCGATCGCGCGGGCGTGGGCGGATGCGCGGGTGCAGCGAATTTATGCGGGGACCAACGAGATCATGAAAGAGATTATTGCGCGGGCGCTTTGAGTAATCTGGTGTTTGTTTGGGCCTCATCGGGGCAAGCCCCTTCCACACTTGAATGTGTGAACCCAGTCAAATGTGGGGGCTTGCTCCCGATGGCGGCCTAAAGATCAATCACGGCGCGGGGTTTGGATGATCCTTCTGAATCGCCTCAATCCCTTCCAGTACCTCCTTGGACAGTTTCAACTCGGCACTGGCAATGTTGCTATCCAACTGTTCCAGTGATGTGGCGCCAATAATATTGCTGGTCACAAACGGCTGCTGCGTCACGAACGCCAACGCCATCTGCGCTGGGTCCAGGCCGTGCTCGCGCGCCAGGGCGACATAACGGCTGCACGCCGCTTCCGACTGCGGGTTGAAGTAGCGACTGAAGCGGCTGTATTCGGTCAGGCGCGCCTTCGCCGGGCGTGCGCCACCTTCGTACTTGCCGCTGAGCATGCCGAACGCCAGGGGCGAGTAGGCCAGCAGGCCGCATTGCTCGCGAATGGCGACTTCCGCCAGGCCCACTTCAAAGCTGCGGTTGAGCAGGTTGTAGGGGTTCTGGATCGACACCGCGCGCGGCCAGCCACGGGCTTCGGCCAGGGCCAGGAATTTCATGGTGCCCCACGGCGTTTCGTTGGACAGGCCGATGTGGCGGATCTTGCCGGCTTTTACCTGTTCATCCAGCGCTTCGAGGGTTTCTTCAAGCGGTGTGAGGTCGTCTTCGTCCTTGTGCTTGTAGCTCAACTGGCCGAAAAAGTTGGTGCTGCGCTCCGGCCAGTGCAACTGGTAGAGGTCGATCCAGTCGGTTTGCAGGCGCTTGAGGCTGGCGTCGAGGGCTTCGGTGATGTGCTTGCGGTTATGGCGCAGGTGGCCGTCGCGGATGTAGTCAATGGTGTTGCCGGGGCCGGCGATCTTGCTGGCAAGGATCCAGTCGTTGCGGTCGCCACGGCTTTTGAAGTAATTACCGATGTAGCGTTCGGTGGTGGCGTAGGTGTCTGCTTTGGGCGGCACCGGGTACATTTCCGCCGTGTCGAGGAAGTTGATTCCCGCGGACTTGGCCCGCTCGATCTGCGCGAAGGCCTCTGCCTCGCTGTTCTGCTCACCCCAGGTCATGGTGCCCAGGGCTATCGCGCTCACGTTCAGATCCGTACGGCCCAGCTGTCGATAATCCATCGGGTACTCCTTCAGGGAAAACAATCATAAAAGCAGGTTGAATTTTTTTTCGCAATCTGCATAATTGCCCACCTCTTTCTGCAGTGGAAGTGATGCGCCGTCTGCCGAAGAATCTTGCCGTTGAACGGACGCGCCGACCCGAGCCCCCGATAGCGTCTGTATCCGGCTGCCTTTGACTTGTCAAAGTACGCACTATTCAGTAAGATCCGCCGTCTAATTTACAGGGCGGCCCCTGAGGCTATTAAAGAATGACAACTTTTACTGCAAAACCGGAAACAGTTCAGCGCGACTGGTTTGTCGTCGACGCCGCTGGTCAGACCCTGGGTCGTCTGGCCACTGAAGTCGCCAGCCGTCTGCGTGGCAAGCACAAGCCTGAGTACACCCCTCACGTTGACACCGGTGACTACATCGTGATCATCAACGCTGAGCAGGTACGTGTTACCGGCAACAAAGCGCAAGACAAAATGTACTACCGTCACTCCGGTTTCCCAGGCGGTATCAAGTCTTCCAACTTTGAAGGCCTGATCTCCAAGAAGCCTGAAGCCCCGATCGAAATCGCGGTCAAAGGCATGCTGCCTAAGGGCCCACTGGGTCGCGATATGTTTCGCAAGCTGAAAGTCTATGCGGGCGCTGTACACCCTCATGCTGCTCAGCAGCCCCAAGAACTGAAGTTTTAACGGAATAGTTCATTATGTCGGCGACTCAAAATTACGGCACTGGCCGTCGCAAAACCGCAACCGCACGCGTTTTCCTGCGTCCGGGCACTGGTAACATCTCGATCAACAACCGCACTCTGGAAAATTTCTTCGGTCGCGAAACTGCCCGCATGGTAGTTCGTCAGCCGCTGGAACTGACCGAGACCGTTGAAAAGTTCGACATCTACGTCACCGTTATCGGTGGCGGTGTAAGTGGTCAAGCTGGCGCAATCCGCCACGGTATCACTCGCGCTCTGATGCAGTACGACGAAACCCTGCGTGGCGCTCTGCGCAAAGCTGGCTTCGTAACTCGCGATGCCCGTGAAGTTGAACGTAAGAAAGTCGGTCTGCGTAAAGCGCGTAAGCGTCCGCAGTACTCGAAGCGTTAATTCGCTTTACGTTCCACAAAAACGCCCAGCCTCCTTACGGAGCTGGGCGTTTTTTATTGCCTGCGATTTATACACATTTTTCACCGTGACAACTTGCCACATCCGTAGACCCCCTATACTACAAGGCCTGGAGGCTGAGCCCTGGGCAATTCCCTTGTCAGACGTGGGGCTTTTCATTACCATTCGGCAAAATTTTTATAAGTTCAGATTTAATACTTAGTAGACGCCTGATTTAACAGGCCAAAAAGCTGATGGGAGAGGACTGAATGAGCAATGACGGCGTGAATGCAGGCCGGCGTCGCTTCTTGGTAGCAGCCACATCCGTGGTGGGTGCTGCAGGAGCGGTGGGGGCTGCGGTCCCGTTCGTGGGGTCATGGTTTCCCAGTGCCAAGGCGAAAGCCGCAGGTGCACCGGTGAAGGTGAATGTCAGCAAGATCGAGCCAGGCCAGCAGATGATTGCTGAATGGCGCGGCCAGCCGGTGTTCATTGTTCGTCGTACCGAGGAAATCCTGGGAAATCTGAAAAAGATCGAAGGTCAGTTGTCCGACCCGAAATCCGAGAAATCCGACCAACCCGCCTACGCCAAAAACGAAGCACGTTCGATCAAGCCAGAGATTCTGTTGCTGGTCGGTCTGTGTACCCACTTGGGTTGCTCGCCTACCTTCCGCCCGGAAGTCGCTCCTGTCGATCTGGGCAAGGACTGGGTCGGTGGTTATTTCTGCCCATGCCACGGTTCCCACTACGACCTTGCCGGACGCGTCTACAAGTCCCAACCCGCGCCATTGAACCTGCCCGTGCCACCGCATACCTACGAAACTGACGACCTTATTGTCATTGGTCTCCGATAAGGAGAACGCGTGATGAGCAAGTTCATGGATTGGGTCGATGCGCGCTTCCCCGCCACTAAAATGTGGGAAGACCATCTCAGCAAGTACTACGCCCCGAAGAACTTCAACTTCTTCTATTTCTTTGGCTCCCTGGCACTCCTGGTGCTGGTCAACCAGATCGTCACCGGCGTCTGGCTGACGATGAGCTACACCCCTTCGGCGGAAGAGGCGTTTGCCTCCGTCGAATACATCATGCGTGACGTCGAGTACGGCTCGATCCTGCGTCTGCTGCACTCCACCGGTGCGTCGGCGTTCTTCATCGTGGTCTATCTGCATATGTTCCGTGGCCTGCTCTACGGTTCGTATCAGAAGCCTCGTGAGTTGGTGTGGGTGTTCGGCATGCTGATCTACCTGGCGCTGATGGCCGAAGCCTTCATGGGTTACCTGCTGCCGTGGGGCCAGATGTCGTACTGGGGCGCGCAGGTGATCATCTCGCTGTTTGGCGCGATCCCTGTGATCGGCAATGACCTGACCCAGTGGATCCGCGGTGACTACCTGATCTCCGGTATCACCTTGAACCGCTTCTTCGCGTTGCATGTGGTAGCCCTGCCTATCGTGATTCTTGGCCTTGTGGTGTTGCATATCCTGGCGCTGCATGAGGTGGGCTCCAACAACCCGGACGGCGTGGACATCAAGAAGCACAAGGACGAGAACGGCATCCCGCTGGATGGCATTCCATTCCACCCTTACTACACCGTGAAAGACATCGTCGGCGTAGTGGTGTTCTTGTTTGTATTCTGCTCGATCGTGTTCTTTTTCCCGGAGATGGGCGGTTATTTCCTGGAGAAACCTAACTTCGAACAGGCCAACGCCTTCAAGACGCCTGAGCACATTGCCCCGGTCTGGTACTTCACGCCGTTCTACGCGATCTTGCGTGCGATCCCCGACAAGCTCATGGGCGTAATTGCCATGGGTGCGGCCATTGCCGTGCTGTTCGTACTGCCTTGGCTCGACCGAAGCCCGGTCAAGTCCATGCGCTACAAAGGCTGGCTAAGCAAGATCTGGCTGTGGGTGTTCTGCATTGCCTTCGTGATCCTGGGTGTATTGGGCGTACTGGCGCCAACGCCTGAGCGTACGTTGTTGTCGCAGGTCTGCACCTTCCTGTACTTCGCCTACTTCATTCTGATGCCGTTCTACACCCGGCTCGAGAAGACCAAACCGGTTCCGGAAAGGGTGACTGGCTGATGAAAAAATTATTCGTTGCATTGATGCTTGCGGCCTTGCCGCTACTGTCCTTCGCCGCCGAGCACGGTGGCCCGGAGCTGGAAAAAGTCGACATCGATGTGTCTGACAAGGCTGCCCTGCAAGACGGCGCGCGAACGTTCGCCAACTACTGCATGGGCTGCCACAGCGCCAAGTTCCAACGTTACGAGCGCGTCGCCGACGACCTGGGCATTCCCCACGAGTTGATGCTGGAGAAACTGGTGTTCACCGGCGCCAAGATTGGTGACCACATGAACATCGGTATGAAACCGGCAGACGCCAAGGCCTGGTTCGGGGCTGCACCGCCTGACTTGACCCTGGTAGCCCGCGTGCGCGGCACCGACTGGCTCTACGGCTACCTCAAGTCTTTCTACGAAGACCCGGCCCGCCCTTGGGGTGTGAACAACAAAGTGTTCCCGAACGTCGGCATGCCTAACGTTCTGGTCGGCTTGCAGGGTCGCCAAGTGGTAGGATGCAAGCAGGTTCAGGTCGTGGACAATGGCAAGAAGCAATATGATCCGTTGACCGGTACGCCTCTGACTCATGAAGCGTGCGATCAACTGACCATTGTGCCCAAGACCGGTACGCTGAACGAAGAGCAGTTTGACGAGAAGGTCAAGAACCTCGTGACCTTCCTGGCCTACTCGGCCAACCCGGTCAAACTGCAGCACCAGCGCATTGGTACTTACGTCTTGCTGTACCTGGCTTTCTTCTTCGTATTCGCCTATCTGCTCAAACGCGAATACTGGAAAGATGTGCATTGATCCAACCGTAAGCAATTGCTGTTAATCTTGCGCGCCCAGCGGCATCCCTGACCCATAGTGACCTGGTTACCAGGTCCTACAGAGATGCTCTCTGGGCGCGCTCGTTTTTGAGCTTTCGATAATTTCAACAAGCGAGGAGGACCGCCATGGGCGTGACCAATCGGTTGGCCTGTTACTCCGACCCCGCCGACCACTATTCCCACCGAGTACGCATCGTGCTCGCAGAGAAGGGTGTCAGCGCCGAGATCATCAGTGTGGAAGCGGGTCGTCATCCGCCGAAGCTGATCGAAGTGAACCCTTACGGCAGCTTGCCCACCCTGGTCGATCGTGACCTGGCGTTGTGGGAGTCGACCGTGGTGATGGAATACCTGGATGAGCGTTACCCGCATCCGCCTTTGCTGCCGGTGTACCCGGTGGCGCGTGCCAACAGCCGTCTGCTGATCCATCGGATCCAGCGTGACTGGTGTGGGCTGGTGGATGTCATTCTGGATTCGCGCAGCAAAGAGGCGGCCCGTGTCGTGGCGCGCAAGGAATTGCGCGAGAGCCTGACCGGCGTTTCCCCGTTGTTCGCCGATAAGCCTTTTTTCCTCAGCGAGGAACAAAGCCTGGTGGATTGCTGCCTATTACCCATACTCTGGCGCTTGCCGATAATGGGTATTGAACTGCCGCGGCCGGCCAAACCGCTGCTTGATTACATGGAGCGCCAGTTTGCGCGTGAGGCTTTCCAGGCGAGTCTGTCTGGTGTCGAACGCGATATGCGCTAAGGCTTAAGGAGCCGTTGATGAACTCCAGTCGACCTTACCTGGTCCGCGCGCTCTATGAGTGGATTGTGGACAACGATTGCACCCCGCACATGCTGGTCAATTCCGAATTTTCTGCGGTTCAGGTACCGCAGGGTTTTGCCAGTGACGGGCAGATTGTGCTGAACGTATCACCCAGTGCCGTGCGCCACTTGCATATGGACAATGAAGCCGTCAGCTTCGAAGGGCGTTTCGGCGGTGTGCCGCATACGCTGTTCGTGCCGATTGGTGCCATCCTCGGGATCTACGCCCGGGAAAATGGCCAAGGCATGGTGTTCGATCTGGAGTCGCCTTTTGAAGACGACGAAACGATCGACAGCGAAGACGGTGATGATCTGCCACCACCGGATACGGAGCCACCGCGCCCTAGCGGCCGGCCAAGTCTGAAAGTGGTGAAGTAAGCGGTTTTTCCGTCAGACCTGTCTGAAAAATGCCTCGATTGATGTCGGGGCATTTTTTTGCGCGCAGGATATAGATGAAAGTCGTGCCCGGACGGTGATCGTACAACCGCCATGGGCTATGATGCGTGCTCAAGTTCGCCGAGAAAGATGATTCATCATGGAAAACGCCAACACCGCCCCTCGTCTTCCCCGCAAGCGCCGCAGCCTTGCCCAGGAATTGGTCACGGTGTTGTCCGAGCAAATCCGCGATGGTGAGCTCAAACGGGGCGACAAGCTGCCCACTGAGTCGGCGATCATGGAAGCCCATGGTGTAAGCCGCACGGTGGTGCGCGAAGCCATTTCGCGCCTGCAGGCGGCGGGGCAGGTAGAAACCCGCCATGGCATCGGTACCTTTGTGCTGGACACGCCGAGCCCCAGCGGTTTTCGTATCGACCCGGCCACGGTGGTCACGTTGCGTGATGTGTTGGCCATTCTGGAGCTGCGTATCAGCCTGGAAGTGGAATCAGCCGGTCTGGCGGCCCTGCGCCGCAGCGACGAACAACTGGCGGCCATGCGCGCGGCGCTCGATGCGCTGAATGAAAGCGCGGCGCATGCTGGCGATGCGGTGGCGTCCGATTTCGCATTCCACCTGGAGATTGCCCTGTCCACCGGCAACCGCTATTTCACCGACATCATGACCCACCTGGGCACCAGCATCATTCCGCGAACCCGCCTGAACTCGGCGCGCCTGGTCCATGATGACCAGCAGCATTACATGGGCCGTCTGAGCCGCGAGCACGAAGAAATTTATGAAGCGATCGCGCGCCAGGATTCGGATGCGGCGCGCGCGGCGATGCGTTTGCACCTGACCAACAGCCGCGAGCGGCTGCGCCAGGCGCATGAAGAGGCGCAGGCACAGCGGGGGTGAATTAGCTAACGCTAAAGCGTAACTTTCAAACGTTCGGAGTCGGCTTCCATTGAAGTTTCTCGCTTCGTTACTCGATAGCCCAGTTCCAACGTTTTGCCTTGAAGGCGTTCCTGCTGGTCTTTAGTCGGCGTAATAACGAGTGTTACCTGCGGGGAGAGTTCTGTAGGAACCCCGAAAACAGATTCGTAGTAGGTAAGGTCGTCTTCCTCATCTGGATTCCTTTCAAACAAAATAGCTTGGACGTTCGCATTTTCCGGCTGCGGCGCGTTAGATGGCAGCTGGAGTTCAATCCGCTCCAATGACGAGGTGATTAAGGTTGGGGCTGGGTAGGTCATGTCGAGGTCTCCTTTTCAGGTATATGTGCCTGTTCATTTATCCGCGATGATCAAGCGCCCGCGAAACTGTCAGAAATCACAGTTCCGACAAATGGTCCCATGCGTACGGTTCACGGCGCGCATGGGACCAGAGTCACTCAACTCAGCGGCGTATTCGGCTTGTAGTCCTTGAGCAACAAATACGTACTCCACCCCCACCAATCGTGAGTCCAGTGCTTGTCGTTCAGGTCATTCACGTCCTTGCGTCGCAGCACCTTGTCACCCTCAACCTTGAACAGCGGCGAAAAGTTATTCGCCGGGTTTTGCGCAGCGTTCAAGTCCGGCACATGCAGCGGCGCCTTGAAGTTGGCCGGGGAGGGCGCCACACCGCTGGCAAACGTTGCGAAGATTTCATCGGCGGACGCCTGCACCGCGCGTTTGACCTGCAGCCGATTAGCCGCATCGATGCCGTCGAAGTAGCGTTTATCCCCATAGGCATGCCACTCATCACCCAGGGCATTGCGTACTTTGAGCCCAAACTGGCTGTCTTCATCGTGCATGAAGCGGCTGATCAACGAGCCCAGTTCGCCAGGCGTCACCACCGCCGCCAGCTGTTTGCGGGGTACGCGCAGGTGTCCGGCGGAAAATAGATCGGTTAAAAAGTGATCAGCGAAACTGTTCATGGCATACGCCAACTCCAGTGCCTGGTCGGTACCGGTTTGATGGGCCGCGACGGCTTGTTGCAAGGCTGCCGTGTGCCCTGCCAGGTAGGTCGATAGGGCCCATTCACCGAAGTGGTCAGCGTTGTCCGCCGCCAGCTTCAAATAACGCCCCAGCGGAATCAGCGCCGAAACCGCGCTGCCGCCTCCGGTGATGCGGTTCCATTCCTCGGAAAACGTATCACCGAGGGCATCGTAGGCTTCGTGGGGTTGTTTGCCGTCCTGGATCGCCTGGTTGATCGCGTTGATCTCCTTTTGCATCACCGCGAGGATCTTGCCGGCTTCTTCCCGCGAGGCTGGCAACACCGCCAGCGAGTTGAAGGCCGCCATAAAACGTTGCACACGGTCGGCAGGGGAGGCGCCATCGCTGATGGGGCGGCCGGGAACGCCATAGAAGTCGCCGCCCAGGGCAATCACTTGGCCGTAAGTCAGGGCCAGCCCGTTGGGCAGGTGCAGTTCGACTTGGCGTGCGGGAATGGCCGGCGCGTCCTTGGCGAAGCGCAACAGTGTGTCGTCGCCGATGGCGGTGTGTTCGCTGCCTTCGAAGCGCAGGGGCGGGGATTTTTTTTCGGGTACTGCGAGTTCAAGACCTGACATGTTAGCTCCTTGCTATGTCGTAGGAATCTTCCTTTTTAACTGTATGTATATACAGTTGTAGCGAGCATAGAGGATAAATTTCCTACGTCAAGAAGCGCGGTATAAACACGCCTCAACGTGAAGGTCGATGAATTGCAGTTGACGAATCTTTTTATAGTTGTACGATGACGTACGACATCATCAAAAACCAACAACAACCTTTCGACAGAAAGTCTTTACCAGGGTGTTCGAATAATGAATCCACAAGAACTGAAGTCCATCCTCTCCCACGGTCTGCTGTCTTTCCCCGTGACCGATTTCAATGCCCAGGGTGACTTCCACCAGGCGGGCTATATCAAGCGCCTTGAGTGGCTGGCCCCTTATGGCGCCACCGCCTTGTTCGCAGCCGGCGGCACCGGTGAGTTTTTCTCCCTGGCCGCCAGCGAATATTCCCAAGTGGTAAAGACCGCTGTTGATACCTGCGCCACCAGCGTGCCGATCCTCGCCGGTGTCGGCGGCTCGACGCGCCAAGCCATCGAATACGCTCAGGAAGCCGAGCGCCTGGGTGCCAAAGGCCTGCTGCTGCTGCCGCACTACCTCACCGAAGCCAGCCAGGACGGCGTTGCCGCCCACGTTGAGGCCGTGTGCAAATCGGTAAAAATCGGTGTGGTGGTCTACAACCGTAACGTGTGCCGCCTGACTGCACCGTTGTTGGAGCGCCTGGCCGAGCGTTGCCCGAACCTGATCGGTTACAAGGATGGCCTGGGTGACATCGAGTTGATGGTGTCGATTCGCCGTCGTTTGGGCGACCGTTTCAGCTACCTCGGCGGCCTGCCGACTGCAGAGGTTTACGCCGCTGCCTACAAGGCCCTGGGCGTGCCGGTGTACTCCTCGGCGGTGTTCAACTTCATCCCGAAAACCGCGATGGACTTCTACCACGCGATTGCCCGCGAAGATCACACCACCGTGGCCAAGATCATTGACGACTTCTTCCTGCCCTACCTGGACATCCGTAACCGCAAGGCCGGTTATGCCGTGAGCATCGTCAAGGCAGGCGCAAAAATCGTCGGCTACGACGCAGGCCCTGTGCGCACCCCGCTGACCGACCTGCTGCCGGAAGAGTACGAGGCCCTGGCCGCGCTGATCGACAAGCAAGGCCCGCAATAACCCATCAACGAGGCCGCTGAGTAATCAGCGGCCTTTTGCGTCAGGAGAAGATTCGTGTCTCAAGCACAGCGTTTTGAAAACTACATCAACGGCCAATGGGTGGCGGGTGCCGACTATTGCGTCAACCTCAACCCGTCGGAGTTGTCTGATGTCATTGGTGAGTATGCCAAGGCCGATGTCGCTCAAGTCAACGCCGCCATCGACGCCGCCCGCGCCGCTTTCCCGGCCTGGTCCACTTCCGGCATCCAGGCGCGTCATGACGCGTTGGACAAAGTCGGCAGCGAAATTCTCGCGCGCCGCGAAGAGCTCGGCACGCTGCTGGCCCGGGAAGAGGGCAAGACCCTGCCCGAGGCCATCGGTGAAGTGACCCGCGCCGGTAACATCTTCAAGTTTTTCGCCGGTGAATGCCTGCGCCTGTCCGGTGATTACGTGCCGTCGGTGCGCCCGGGCGTCAATGTTGAAGTCACCCGCGAAGCCCTGGGCGTGGTCGGCTTGATCACTCCGTGGAACTTCCCGATTGCTATCCCGGCTTGGAAAATCGCTCCGGCCCTGGCCTACGGTAACTGCGTGGTGATCAAGCCGGCCGAGTTGGTGCCGGGCTGCGCCTGGGCCCTGGCGGAGATTATTTCCCGTGCCGGCTTCCCTGCCGGCGTGTTCAACCTGGTGATGGGCAGCGGCCGTGTGGTCGGCGATGTGCTGGTCAACAGCCCGAAGGTCGACGGCATCAGCTTCACCGGTTCCGTGGGTGTGGGGCGTCAGATCGCCGTCAGCTGCGTGTCGCGCCAGGCCAAAGTGCAGTTGGAAATGGGCGGCAAGAACCCGCAGATCATTCTCGATGACGCCGACCTCAAGCAGGTCGTCGAGCTGTCGGTACAGAGTGCGTTCTACTCCACCGGCCAGCGTTGCACGGCATCGAGCCGTTTGATTGTCACCGCCGGCATTCACGACCAATTCGTCGCGGCCATGGCCGAGCGCATGAAGTCGATCAAGGTTGGTCACGCATTGAAAAGCGGTACTGACATTGGCCCGGTAGTGTCCCAGGCGCAGTTGGACCAAGACCTTAAATACATCGACATCGGCCAAAGCGAAGGCGCGCGGCTGGTCAGCGGTGGCGGCGTGGTGACGTGCGACACCGAAGGTTACTACCTGGCGCCGACGCTGTTCGCCGACAGCGAAGCCGCCATGCGCATCAGCCGTGAAGAGATCTTCGGGCCGGTGGCCAACGTGGTGCGCGTGGCGGACTACGAGGCGGCGCTGGCCATGGCCAACGACACCGAGTTCGGCTTGTCGGCGGGCATTGCCACCACCTCGTTGAAGTACGCCAACCACTTCAAGCGCCATTCCCAGGCCGGGATGGTGATGGTCAACCTGCCGACCGCCGGTGTGGATTACCACGTTCCATTCGGTGGCCGGAAGGGCTCGTCCTATGGTTCGCGTGAGCAAGGACGCTATGCGCAAGAGTTCTACACCGTGGTGAAAACCAGCTACATCGGTTCGTAATACGCAACACCCGCGGGAACCGGCTTTCACCTGAAGCGGTTCCCGCGCACACAATTAATTACCCGCAAAAAAAATAATTAGTGGGAGCACCTCCAGATGCAAACGACCAAGCCGACCCACGTCCGCTATTTGATCCTGCTCATGCTGTTCCTGGTGACCACGATCAACTACGCCGACCGGGCCACCATCGCCATCGCCGGCTCCAGCCTGCAAAAAGACCTCGGCATCGACGCGGTCACCCTCGGTTACATCTTCTCCGCATTCGGTTGGGCCTACGTGGCCGGGCAAATTCCCGGTGGCTGGCTGCTGGACCGTTTCGGCTCGAAAAAAGTCTATGCGCTGAGCATTTTCACCTGGTCACTGTTCACCGTGCTGCAAGGCTATGTGGGTGAGTTCGGTGTCTCCACAGCGGTCGTTGCGCTGTTTATGCTGCGCTTTATGGTGGGCTTGGCCGAAGCGCCATCCTTTCCGGGCAATGCGCGTATCGTCGCGGCCTGGTTCCCGACGGCTGAACGCGGTACGGCATCGGCGATCTTCAACTCCGCGCAGTATTTCGCCACGGTGTTGTTCGCGCCGCTGATGGGCTGGATCGTCTACCGCTTCGGCTGGCAGCACGTATTTATCGTGATGGGCGTGATTGGCATCGTGTTCTCGCTGGTCTGGCTGAAAGTTATCCACAGCCCGCGCCAGCACCCGATGATCAACGAAGCAGAGTTCAATCACATCGCGGCCAACGGCGCGATGGTCGATATGGACCAGGACAAGGGCAAGGGTAAAAAAACCGACGGTCCGAAGTGGGATTACATTCGTCAACTGCTGACCAATCGCATGATGCTGGGCGTGTACCTGGGCCAGTACTGCATCAATGGGATCACCTACTTCTTCCTGACGTGGTTCCCGGTGTATCTGGTGCAGGACCGTGGCATGACCATCCTCAAGGCCGGTTTCATCGCCTCGTTGCCGGCGATCTGCGGCTTTATCGGCGGCGTGCTGGGTGGGGTGATTTCCGACTACCTGCTGCGCAAGGGCCATTCCCTGACCTTCGCCCGCAAAGCGCCGATCATTGCCGGTCTGCTGGTTTCCAGCAGCATCATTGCGTGTAACTACGTCGACGTTGAATGGATGGTGGTGGGCTTCATGGCCTTGGCCTTCTTCGGCAAGGGCGTTGGCGCACTGGGTTGGGCGGTAGTGTCCGACACCTCGCCCAAGCAAATCGCCGGCCTCAGTGGCGGCTTGTTCAACACCTTCGGTAACCTGGCGTCGATCACCACGCCGATCGTGATCGGCTACATCATCAGCACCACCGGCTCGTTCAAATGGGCCCTGGTGTTCGTCGGCGCCAACGCGCTGGTGGCGGTGTTCAGTTACCTGGTCATTGTCGGCCCGATCAAGCGTGTAGTACTCAAAGAGCCGCCAAGCAAGGGGCCAGAGTTGACCAACCTAACCCAAGCGCATTCCTGAGAGGCACCGTGATGCAGTTGATTGAACATGCCGACTCGCCACGCTCCATTCGTTTGCACGAGCGCGACAACGTAGTGATCGTGGTGAATGACCAGGGCGTACCGGCCGGGACCGAGTTTCCGGACGGCCTGGTGACCGTGGAATTCATCCCCCAGAGCCACAAGGTGACCCTGGAAGATATCCCGCAAGGTGGTCAGATTATTCGCTACGGCCAGACCATCGGTTACGCCTTGGCGCCGATCCCGCGCGGCAGTTGGGTGCAGGAGGATCAACTGCGCATGCCCACCGCGCCGCCCCTGGACAGCTTGCCGCTGTCCACCGAGGTGCCTGAGGCTCAGGCGCCGTTGGAAGGTTTCACGTTCGAGGGCTACCGCAACGCCGATGGCACCGTGGGCACGCGCAATATCCTCGGCATCACCACCACGGTGCAGTGCGTGACCGGGGTGTTGGACCATGCGGTCAAGCGCATCAAGGACGAGCTGCTGCCCAAGTACCCGCACGTCGATGACGTGGTGGCGCTGACCCACAGCTACGGGTGTGGGGTAGCGATTACCGCCACCGACGCCTACATCCCGATCCGCACTGTGCGCAACCTGGCGCGCAACCCGAACCTGGGGGGCGAAGCGTTGGTGATCAGCCTGGGCTGCGAGAAATTGCAGGCCGGGCAGGTGATGCATGACAACGACAGTTCCGTGGACTTGAGCGAGCCGTGGTTGTATCGGCTGCAGGACTCCAGCCACGGATTTACCGAAATGATCGAGCAGATCATGGACCTGGCTGAAACCCGCCTGAAAAAACTCGACCAGCGCCGCCGCGAAACCGTGCCGGCGTCCGAGCTGATTCTGGGCATGCAGTGTGGCGGCAGTGATGCGTTTTCCGGCATCACCGCCAACCCGGCGCTGGGGTATGCCTCGGACCTGTTGCTGCGGGCGGGGGCGACGGTGATGTTTTCCGAAGTTACCGAAGTCCGCGATGCGATCTACCTGCTGACTTCTCGCGCAAAGACGAAGGAAGTTGCCGAAGAGTTGGTGCGGGAAATGGACTGGTACGACCGCTACCTGGCCAAGGGCGAGGCGGATCGCAGCGCCAACACCACGCCGGGTAACAAGAAGGGCGGGTTGTCGAATATCGTCGAGAAGTCCTTGGGCTCCATCGTCAAGTCCGGCAGCAGCGCGATCAACGGCGTGTTGGGCCCAGGCGAGCGGTTCAAGGGCAAGGGTTTGATCTTTTGCGCCACGCCGGCCAGTGATTTTGTGTGCGGCACCCTGCAACTGGCGGCGGGCATGAACCTGCATGTGTTCACTACCGGGCGCGGCACGCCTTACGGGCTGGCGATGGCCCCGGTGGTGAAAGTGTCGACCCGTACGGAATTGGCGCAGCGCTGGCCGGACCTCATCGATATTGATGCCGGGCGCATCGCCACCGGCCGCGCGAGCATCGAAGAGCTGGGTTGGGAGCTGTTTCACTTCTACCTGGACGTGGCCAGCGGCAAGAAGCAGACCTGGGCGGAGCATCACAAGCTGCACAACGACATCACCTTGTTCAACCCGGCGCCGATTACCTGAGACCGAGTTGCCTGCATCGCGGGCAAACCCCCTCCCACCTTTGACCGAGTTCCAGCATGAAAGCGCGATCAAGGGTGGGAGGGGGCTTGCTCCCGATAGCGGTCTCCCAGACGCCGTTGGGCTGTATGGCTTATCATTAGCCACCTAACGACGCCCACCCAAGGTCCCCCGGCATGCTGGCTATCTTCCTCACCACCCTGACCATCACCGCGCCGGTGTTTGCCATGCTGTTTCTCGGTGTGCTGCTCAAGCGCATCAATTGGATTAACGACAACTTTATCCACACGGCCTCGTCCCTGGTGTTCAACGTCACCATGCCGGCGTTGCTGTTCCTGGGCATCCTGCATGCCGACCTGCACTCGGCGCTCAAGCCGGGTTTGCTGATTTACTTTTCGGTCGCCACCCTGGTGAGCTTTGCCCTGGCCTGGGGTTGGGCGATCTTTCGTTGCAAGCGTGAGGACCGTGGGATCTACACCCAAGGCGCGTTTCGCGGCAATAACGGCGTGATCGGCCTGGCACTGGCGGCCAGCATGTACGGTGACTATGGGATCTCGCTCGGGGCCGTCCTCGCAGCGCTGGTGATCCTGTTCTACAACACCCTCTCGACCATTGTGCTGGCGGTGTACAGCCCGGTGATCAAGTCCGACCCCTGGAGCATCTTCAAAAGTGTGGTGGCCAACCCGTTGATCATCAGCGTTATCGTGGCGGCGCCGTTCGCGTATTTTCAGATTGGCCTGCCCGGCTGGCTGGAAAAATCCATGCAGTACCTGGCCGACACCACCTTGCCGTTGGCATTGATCTGCATCGGCGGCACCCTGTCCCTGGCGGCGCTGCGCAAGAGCGGCAACATGGCGTTGAGCGCGAGCTTGATGAAGATGGTCTGGTTGCCGGTGGTCGCCACTTTGGGTGCCTGGCTGCTGGGCTTTCGCGGGCCTGAACTGGGGATTCTGTTCCTGTATTTCGGCGCGCCGACGGCCGCCGCTAGCTTCGTGATGGCCAGGGCGGCCGAGGGCAATCACGAGCTGGCGGCGGCGATTATTGTGATCACCACCCTGATGGCGGCGGTGACCACGAATATCGGTATTTTTGTGCTGCAGGCGGGTGGCTGGATCTAGCCTTCTTTCTGGTAGGTATCGATCACTTCCTGAGCGGCACGAAACGCATCAATCGCCGCCGGCACACCCGCATACACCGCGCAATGCAGCAGCGCTTCGCGAATTTCCTCCACGGTGCAGCCGTTGTTCAGCGCACCACGCACGTGGCCCTTGAGTTCCTGGGGGCACTTGAGCGCGGTGAGGGCGGCGAGGGTGATCAGGCTGCGGGTCTTCAGCGGCAAACCTTCGCGGTTCCACACGCTGCCCCAGGCATGTTCGTTGACGAAATCCTGCAACGGCTGGGTGAACTCGGTGGCATTGCCCAGGGCGCGGTCGACGAACGCATCGCCCATGACCTGGCGACGCATTTCAACCCCGGGCTTTTTCTGATCGGTCATTGCGATTCCCTCTTATGTTGGCGGCGCCAGGCGCGCAGCGAGGTGAACACCAGGAACACCAGCAGCGCCGGCAGGACGTAATGCAGCATCAATTGTTCCAGCTTGCCGGCCAGGGGCATGCCGGTGGTGAATGACATCACGTGCAACCCATACGCCAGGTATAACCCCAGCAGCACGAGACCTTCGGCGCGAGTCACACGGTAGCCGGTGTAGAACACCGGCAAGCACAACACCACGACGCCGAGCATCACCGGCAGGTCGAAGTCCAGGGCGTTGGGCGATACCGACAACGGCGACGGCGCCAAGAGCGCGGTCAGCCCCAGTACTCCCAGCAGGTTGAACAGGTTGCTGCCGATCACGTTGCCTACGGCAATTTCCCGTTGGCCGCGCAACGCGGCAATCAGCGAGGTGGCCAGGCATGGCAGCGAAGTGCCGACGCCGATCAGCGTCAGGCCGATAATGCGTTCCGACAAGCCCAGGTCGCTCGCTACATCCACGGCCGCGCCCAGCAGCAGGTGCCCGGCCAGCACCAGCACCAACAACCCGCCGAGCATCAGCAGCACGCTGCTCAGCCAGGGCGCTCGGGCCACCGTATCCAGGCTGCGTGGGCGGCGTGAGTGACGGGTCTGGTAGTGCAGCACGCCGAGGTAGGCCAGCAAGGCGGTCAGCAGGCAAAGCCCATCGACCGGCGTCAGCTCTTCATTGGCCGCCAGGGTGAACACCAGCAGGTCGGCGAGGATCATCACCGGGATATCCAGGCGCACCAGTTGCCGCGAGACACGTAACGGAATGATCAGCGCCGACAGGCCGAGGGTCACCAGGATGTTGAAGATACTGCTGCCGATTACGCTGCCCACGGCGATATCGGTGTTGCCGGCCAGGGTGGCCTGCAGGCTGACGGTCATCTGCGGCGCGCTGCTGCCGAAGGCGACGATGGTCAGGCCGATGATCAGCGGGCGCACCTTGAGGCTGGCCGCCAGGCGCACGGCGGCGCGCACCAGGATTTCGGCGCCGGCGATCAGCAGCAGCAGGCCGCTGGCCAGTTCGAGCAGGCTCCAGGGCGAAAGGGCGGTTAATCCGAAAATGGCCAGGCTCCCTCGGTCAGTTGCTCATGGCTTGCACGCGAACCCGCGCGGTGCCGCTGCGCAGCATGCCCAGTTGCTCGGCGGCTTCGCGCGAAAGATCGATCAGGCGTCCACGGGTATGCGGGCCGCGATCATTGATGCGGACCACGACGGATTTGTCGTTGTCGAGATTGGTGACCTTGACCCGCGTGCCGAAGGGCAGTCGCCGGTGGGCGGCGGTCAGGGCGTTCTGGTTGAAGGGTTCACCGCTGGCGGTTTTTTTACCATGGTGCCGGGCGCCGTAATACGAGGCGGTGCCGGTTTCGTCGTAGCCGTTGGGGTCGATGAGGCCGCTGGCGCAACCGGTCAGCAGAGAGAACAAGGCTAAAAGGCCAAGTAAACGCTTCATTCAAGGTATCCCCATATCAAATGTGGGAGGGAGCAAGCCCCCTCCCACAGGAGGTCCGAGTCAAGCATGAAGTCTTGCCCGGATCCTGCATCGCAATCAGCCTTCGAGCTTGCTTTTCAGCAGTTCGTTCACCTGCTGCGGGTTGGCCTTGCCTTTGGAGGCTTTCATGGCCTGGCCGACGAAAAAGCCGAACATCTTGCCGCGCTTGGCTTCGTCCGCCGCGCGATATTGTTCGACCTGCTCGGCGTTGGCCGCCAGCATTTCATCGAGTACGGCCGAAATGGCGCCGCTGTCGGTGACTTGCTTGAGCCCGCGTTTTTCGATGATCTCGTCGGCGCTGCCTTCGCCGGCCGCCATCGCTTCAAACACGGTCTTGGCGATTTTGCCGGAGATGGTGTTGTCCTTGATGCGCAGCAGCATGCCGCCCAATTGTTCGGCGGTCACCGGGGCTTCGTCGATTTCCAGACCTTGCTTGTTCAGCAGGCTGCCCAGCTCAACCATGACCCAGTTGGCCGCCAGCTTGGCGTCACCGGCAATGCTCACAACTTTTTCGAAGTAGTTCGCTTGTTCACGGCTGGAGGCCAAAACGCTGGCATCGTAGACCGACAGGCCGAATTGCTCCTTGAAGCGCTCGCGTTTCTGCTGCGGCAGTTCCGGCAGGGTGGCGCGCACGTCATTGAGGAACGAGTCTTCCAGCACCACCGGCAACAGGTCCGGGTCGGGGAAGTAACGGTAGTCGTTGGCTTCCTCTTTGCTGCGCATGGCGCGGGTTTCGTCTTTGTTCGGGTCGTACAGGCGCGTTTGCTGGATCACCTTGCCGCCGTCCTCGATCAGTTCGATCTGGCGACGCACTTCGGTGTTGATCGCCTTCTCGATGAAACGGAACGAGTTGACGTTCTTGATCTCGCAACGGGTACCGTATTCGGCCTGGCCTTTTGGCCGCACCGACACGTTGCAGTCACAACGCAGCGAGCCTTCGGCCATGTTGCCGTCGCAGATGCCCAGGTAGCGCACCAGCGCGTGGATGGTCTTGACGTAGGCCACCGCTTCCTTGGCGCTGCGCATGTCCGGCTCGGACACGATTTCCAGCAGCGGCGTGCCCGCACGGTTGAGGTCGATACCGGTGGCGCCCGGGAACTCTTCGTGCAGGCTTTTGCCGGCGTCTTCTTCAAGGTGCGCGCGGGTCACACCGACGCGCTTGATGGTGCCGTCTTCCAGGGGAATGTCCAGGTGGCCCTTGCCGACGATCGGCAGTTCCATCTGGCTGATCTGGTAGCCCTTGGGCAGGTCCGGGTAGAAGTAGTTCTTGCGCGCGAACACGTTGTGCTGGCCGATCTCGGCGTCAATCGCCAGGCCGAACATCACCGCCATGCGCACCGCTTCCTGGTTCAGCACCGGCAGTACGCCGGGCATGCCCAGGTCGACCAGGCTGGCCTGGGTGTTGGGCTCGGCGCCGAACGTGGTGGCGCTACCGGAGAAAATCTTCGATTGGGTGGCGAGCTGGGTATGAATCTCCAGCCCGATCACAACTTCCCATTGCATAGTGTTCTCCTCAGAAGCCGGTAGGGGTGCGAGTGTGCCAGTCAGTGTTCAACTGGTACTGGTGCGCCACATTGAGCAGGCGGCCTTCCTGGAAATACGGGGCGAGCAATTGCACGCCGACCGGCAGGCCGTCGACGAAACCTGCAGGCATCGACAAGCCCGGCAAGCCCGCGAGGTTGGCGGTGATGGTGTAGAGGTCTTCCAGGTACTCGGCGATCGGGTCGCCGGTCTTGGCGCCGATCTTCCAGGCCGGGTTCGGCGTGGTCGGGCCGAGGATCACGTCGACTTCTTCAAAGGCTGCCATGAAGTCGTTCTTGATCAGGCGCCGGATTTTCTGCGCCTTGAGGTAGTAGGCATCGTAGTAACCGGCCGACAGAGCGTAGGCTCCGACCATGATCCGGCGCTGCACTTCAGCACCGAAGCCTTCGCCACGGGAGCGCTTGTACAGGTCGGTGAGGTCTTTCGGGTTTTCGCAGCGATAGCCGAAACGCACGCCGTCGAAACGCGACAGGTTGGAGGAGGCTTCCGCCGGTGCGATCACGTAATAGGCAGGAATCGCATGCTGGTTGTTCGGCAAGCTGATGTGCTTGATCACGGCGCCGAGCTTTTCCAGCTCTTTGATACTGTTTTGCACCAACTCGGCGATACGCGGGTCGAGACCGGCGCTGAAGTATTCCTTCGGCACGCCGATGCGCAGGCCCTTGATCGAGGTGTTGAGGTGGGCGCTGTAGTCCGGCACCGGCTCATCGATGCTGGTGGAGTCCTGCGTGTCGAAACCTGCCATGCCTTGCAACAAGATGGCGCAGTCTTCGGCCGTGCGGGCCAATGGGCCGCCCTGATCGAGGCTGGACGCGTAGGCGATCATGCCCCAGCGGGAAACGCGACCGTAGGTCGGCTTCAGACCGGTAAGGTTGGTGAACGCAGCGGGCTGGCGGATGGAGCCGCCGGTGTCGGTGGCCGTGGCCGCCGGCAGGAAGCGGGCGGCAACGGCCGCGGCCGAACCACCGGACGAGCCGCCGGGCACGTGTTCCAGGTTCCACGGGTTTTTCACTGCGCCGTAGTAGCTCGACTCGTTGGCCGACCCCATGGCGAATTCGTCCATGTTGGTCTTGCCCAGGGTCACGGCCCCGGCGGCGGCCAGCTTGGCGACCACGGTGGCGTCGTAGGGCGCCTTGAAGTTGTCGAGCATCTTCGAGCCGCAGCTGGTACGCACGCCCTGGGTGCAGAACAGGTCTTTGTGGGCGATCGGTGCGCCCAGCAATGCGCCGTTTTCACCGTTGGCGCGACGTACGTCGGCGGCCTTGGCCTGGCTCAAGGCCAGCTCTTCGGTGAGGCTGATGAAGCTGTTGACCTTGGGGTCGTGCTCGGCGATACGCGCCAGCAGGGTCTTGGTCAGCTCTTCGGAAGAAAACTTTTTATCGGCGAGACCGCGGGCGATCTCGGCCAGAGTCATGTGATGCATGAAAGGCTCTTTCCCTTTAGTCGATGACTTTCGGAACCAGGTACAGGCCGTTTTCGACCGCTGGCGCGATGGACTGATAGGCCTCGCGATGATTGCGCTCGGTCACGAGGTCTGCGCGCAGGCGCTGGCTGGCTTCGAGCGGGTGAGCCAGGGGCTCTATGCCGTCGGTATTGACGGCCTGCATTTGATCAACCAGCCCGAGAATGCTGTTCAGGGCTGCGGTGGTCTGTGGAAGATCGGCATCATTGAGGCCAAGCGAGGCCAGATGAGCGATTTTTTCCACGTCGGAGCGTTCAAGCGCCATGGGAATCTCCAGTGGAAAACAGAACGGAGGCTGTCCGTGTGTTAGATTGTCGGAACACTACCGCATTTCTACGGTCTTACGGCCGCGATTGTGGGGGTTGGTGCACAGAAAGTCGGCCAATTTAGCACATTGGCGCCTTGCCCAAAATCCCTGTCGTTGTTAGAGTTTGCCGCACTTTTTTACCCACGCGTTGCCTAGGGTCCCTTTCCCATGTTCAAGAAACTGCGTGGCATGTTTTCCAGCGATCTTTCCATTGACCTGGGCACTGCCAACACCCTTATTTACGTGCGCGAGCGCGGTATCGTTCTGAATGAGCCATCGGTTGTGGCCATTCGGACCCATGGTAATCAGAAAAGTGTCGTTGCCGTCGGCACCGAGGCCAAGCGCATGCTCGGCCGCACACCTGGCAATATTGCCGCCATTCGTCCGATGAAAGACGGCGTGATCGCCGACTTCAGTGTCTGCGAGAAGATGCTGCAGTACTTCATCAACAAGGTTCACGAAAACAGTTTCCTGCAGCCCAGCCCTCGTGTGCTGATCTGCGTTCCGTGCAAGTCCACCCAGGTAGAGCGTCGTGCTATCCGTGAGTCGGCCCTCGGTGCCGGTGCCCGTGAAGTGTTCCTGATCGAAGAGCCCATGGCCGCTGCGATCGGTGCCGGCCTGCCGGTTGAAGAAGCGCGCGGCTCGATGGTGGTGGATATCGGTGGTGGTACCACTGAAATCGCCCTGATTTCCCTGAACGGTGTGGTGTATGCCGAATCCGTGCGTGTGGGCGGCGACCGCTTCGACGAAGCGATCATCACTTATGTGCGTCGTAACTACGGCAGCCTGATCGGCGAATCCACCGCCGAACGCATCAAGCAGGAAATCGGTACCGCTTACCCGGGCGGCGAAGTTCGCGAAGTCGATGTTCGCGGTCGCAACCTGGCCGAGGGCGTTCCACGTGCCTTCACCCTGAACTCCAATGAAGTGCTGGAAGCTCTGCAAGAGTCCCTGGCCACCATCGTTCAGGCTGTGAAGAGTGCCCTGGAGCAATCGCCGCCGGAACTGGCTTCGGATATCGCCGAGCGCGGGCTGGTACTGACCGGTGGTGGCGCCTTGCTGCGCGACCTCGACAAGTTGCTGGCCCAGGAAACCGGTCTGCCGGTTATCGTCGCCGAAGACCCGCTGACCTGCGTTGCCCGTGGCGGTGGTCGTGCACTGGAAATGATGGATAAACACACCATGGACCTGCTTTCCAGCGAATAAGATCGTTGGTTGCGCCATGTTTTGCCCTCAGGCAGCACGTTGCAGTGCTGCCTGTTGGCGTTTATCTTCTTCAATCTGCATCCAGGCCGGTTAGATGCCGTATGAATAAAGAGAACATTTGCCTGGGAGGAGCGGCTTATTAAACCGCTTTTCGCCAAAGGCCCCTCATTGGGCGTGCGCTTATTGGTGCTGGTCGTGCTTTCGGTCGCGCTGATGGTGGTCGATGCTCGTTTTGCACTGCTCAAGCCCGTGCGTAGCCAGATGTCGCTGGTGTTGATGCAGACCTACTGGATCACCGACCTGCCGCAACGTCTGTTCCAGGGCGTGGCGAGCCAGTTCGGCAGCCGCACCGAGCTCGTCGCCGAAAACGAAAAACTCAAGACCGAAAACCTGCTGTTGCAGGGGCGCATGCAAAAGCTCGCGGCCCTCACCGAGCAGAACGTACGGCTGCGCGAGTTGCTCAATTCTTCCGCGCTGGTCAACGAGAAAGTCGAAGTGGCCGAGTTGATCGGCATGGACCCCAACCCCTTCACACATCGCATCATCATCAACAAGGGTGAGCGCGATGGTGTGGTCCTGGGCCAGCCGGTGCTCGATGCGCGTGGCCTGATGGGCCAAGTGGTGGAGCTGATGCCCTACACCTCGCGGGTATTGCTGCTGACGGATACAACCCACAGCATTCCCGTGCAAGTCAACCGTAACGGCTTGCGCGCCATCGCCAGCGGCACCGGTAACCCCGAGCGCCTTGAACTCCGTCACGTGGCCGACACCGCCGACATCAAGGAAGGCGACCTATTGGTCAGTTCCGGCTTGGGCCAGCGTTTCCCGGCCGGCTACCCGGTGGCGACGGTCAAGGAAGTGATCCATGATTCCGGCCAGCCATTTGCCATCGTGCGCGCCGTTCCCACCGCAGCCCTGAACCGCAGCCGCTACCTGCTGCTGGTGTTCAGTGATAACCGCACCCCGGAAGAGCGCGCCAATGACGCCGCCCAGGCCCAGGAAGCGGAGGACAAGAAGAACGGCACGGCGCCGATCATTCCTGCAACCGTGCCCAAGCCTGCGCCGGCGGCCCCAACTGCACCGGTGGCCACTCCGGCCGCAGCGGCGCCAGTGGCCACGCCGGTCAAGCCTGCATCGCATAACACCCACCCGGTAAAACCGGCGGCCGCCAAACCGCCGGCCACCACGCCTGCTACCACCACGCCTGCCGTCAAGCCTGCGGCTGCAGCCCCGGCGACCACGCGGCAGAGGGAGGAATAATGGCCGGTACTCATTCGCGCAATGGTTGGATCGTGTGGCTGACATTCGCGGTCGGCCTGCTGCTCAGCGTTTCGCCGCTGCCGCAATTCATGGAAATCCTGCGCCCGCTGTGGCTGGCCTTGTTGCTGGCGTTCTGGTCGCTGAACCTGCCACATAAAGTGGGCATGGTCACGGCCATGTTCCTGGGCTTGGCGGAAGATGTGCTGTATGGCACCTTGCTGGGCCAGAACGCGTTGATCCTGACCTTGATCACCTTCCTGGTACTGTCGCTGCAGCAGCGTTTGCGTATGTTCCCGATGTGGCAGCAATGCCTGGTGATCCTGGTGATTTTCGGCCTGGCGCAGCTTGTTCAGTTATGGCTCAGCGCCTTGACCGGCAACCGCCAGCCAACCCTGGCGCTGGTGCTGCCGGCGCTGGTCAGCGCGCTGCTGTGGCCATGGATCAGTTTCGGTCTGCGTGGGCTGCGTCGTCGCTATAAAATCAATTGAATGGATTGCGAGGCTCTGCCTGGTTATCGAACCCTACAGGGAGAGTCTGCATGAATTCGCTTTATCTGGCCTCCGGCTCCCCGAGGCGACGTGAACTGCTGACCCAGATCGGTGTGCCCTTCAAGGTGGTCAGCGCCTCTATTGACGAAACTCCCATCCCCAATGAATCCGCTGTTGCCTATGTCGAGCGTCTTGCGCGCGGCAAGGCGGCGGCGGGTTTTGCTGCGCTTGAGCAAACGTCGGATGCCTGCGTGTTGGGTGCCGACACGGCGGTGATTGTCGACGGCAAGATCCTCGGCAAGCCGGTAGACCAAGCCGACGCCTTGGCGATGTTGATGGCCTTGGCGGGCCGTGAGCATGAGGTGCTCACGGCCATTGCCCTCACCGATGGGCTGCGCTGCGAAACCCGATGTGTCAGGAGTCGTGTACTTTTTCGCGAGGTTTCTGTCGAGGAGGCTACAACCTACTGGCACAGCGGCGAACCGCAAGACAAGGCGGGCGGCTATGCTATTCAAGGGCTTGGCTCGGTGTTTGTCGCCGGGCTCAACGGCAGTTATTCCGCCGTGGTAGGCCTGCCGGTGTGCGAAACCGCGCAACTGCTTGGCCGATTCGGCATACCCTGTTGGCAACACCTTACCGCGCGCTGAACGCGTTACTCCAGCGCCCAGCCTTAAGCGACCGGCCACTATTGTGAAAACGCCTGAACGAGACCCAGCCATGAGTGAAGAGATTCTGATCAATATCACGCCGATGGAATCGCGCGTGGCGGTGGTAGAGAACGGTGTTTTGCAGGAAGTACACGTCGAGCGCACCCAGAAGCGCGGGATCGTTGGCAATATCTACAAAGGCAAGGTAGTGCGCGTGCTGCCGGGGATGCAGGCGGCATTCGTCGACATCGGCCTGGACCGTGCCGCGTTTATCCATGCTTCGGAAATCTCCCTGCGTGAAGGCCCGGCGGTCGAAAGTATCAGCGCCCTGGTGCATGAAGGGCAGAGCCTGGTGGTGCAAGTCACCAAGGACCCCATCGGTTCCAAGGGCGCGCGCCTGACCACGCAACTGTCGATTCCTTCGCGTTATCTGGTGTACATGCCGCGTACCGCCCACGTCGGTATCTCCCTCAAGATCGAGGATGAAGGCGAGCGCGAACGCCTGAAGAAGGTGGTCAGCGACTGCGTGGCCGCCGAAGGCATCAAGGAGGCCGGCGGTTTTATCCTGCGTACCGCCGCGGAAGGCGCCGGGGCCGATGAGATTCTGATGGACATCCGTTACCTGCGACGGCTGTGGGATCAGATCGGCGCCCAGATCAAGACCATCGGCGCGCCAAGTGTCATTTATGAAGACCTGGGCCTGGCCTTGCGCACGCTGCGCGACCTGGTCAGCCCCAAGATTGAGAAAATTCGCATCGACTCGCGGGAAACCTTCCAGCGCACCACGCAATTTGTTGCCGAGCTGATGCCGGAAATTGCCGACCGCCTGGAACACTATCCTGGTGAGCGGCCGATCTTCGACCTGTACGGCGTCGAAGATGAAATCCAGAAGGCCCTGGAGCGCAAGGTGCCGCTCAAGTCCGGTGGCTATCTGGTGGTGGACCCGGCGGAAGCCATGACCACCATCGACGTCAACACCGGCGCTTTTGTCGGCCATCGCAACCTCGAAGAGACCATCTTCAAGACCAACCTCGAAGCGGCCACCGCGATTGCGCGCCAACTGCGCCTGCGCAACCTGGGCGGCATCATCATCATCGACTTCATCGACATGGAAGACGAAGAGCACCAGCGCCAGGTGCTGCGCACGCTCGAGAAACAACTGGAACGCGATCACGCCAAGACCAACATCATCGGTATTACCGAGCTGGGACTGGTGCAAATGACCCGCAAACGTACCCGCGAAAGCCTGGAGCAGGTGCTGTGCGAGCCGTGCAGCAGTTGCCAGGGGCGCGGTAAGTTGAAAACTCCGGAAACGGTTTGCTACGAGATTTTCCGGGAAATCTTACGAGAGGCGCGGGCCTACCAGGCCGAAGGTTATAGAGTGCTTGCCAACCAGAAAGTGGTCGACCGCCTGCTGGATGAAGAGTCCGGTAACGTTGCCGAGTTGGAGGGATTTATCGGGCGCACGATTCGCTTCCAGGTAGAAACCATGTATTCCCAGGAACAATACGACGTGGTGCTGCTCTGATCCCCATTCGCTTGCCTTTTTTGATCCCGGCAGACCTTGTCTGCCGCCTGCCTACTGCCTTGAGGGTCGCCTGACATGGAGCGTCTGACACGCTTTTTTGCCGCTTTGACCCGTTGGGGCTTGGGCCTGTGCGCCTTGCTGCTGGTTTTGGCGGCGGTGTACGTGAGCCTGGGGCGTGAGTTGACACCGCTTGTTGCCGAATACCGAGCGCAGGTCGAGGCCAAGGCCCAGGCCGCGGTCGGTATGCCGATGCACATCGGCATGCTTGAAGGGCGCTGGAGCGGTTTCGCACCGGTGCTGCTGGCCCGCGATGTGATGGTGGGCGAAGGCAGCAATGCCTTGCGCCTGGATCAGGTGGAAGTGGTGCCGGATATCTGGGCCAGCCTGATGGCGCGTGAAGTGCGCCTGGCTCACTTGCAAGTCAGTGGCCTGCAACTGAGTGCCAAGGAAGACAGGGACGGCCATTGGGCACTGCAAGGCCTGCCGATGCAGGACGACCAACCGCTGGACCCGCAGCAACTGCTCACGCGCCTGCAGAGGGTCAAGCGCGTGTCGCTGCTCGACAGCCAGGTCACCTTGCAACCGCTCGACCAATCGCCCCTCACCCTTACCTATGTGGGCTTTAGCCTGCATACCGGCATCACCCGCCAACGTCTCGACGCGCGCCTGACCCTGCCCGACGGCCAGCCCCTGGCTGTCAGCCTGCGCAGCCGCATACGTGCCAGTCAATGGAAAGACGCCGAAGTCCAGGCCTACCTCAGCCTGCCGCAGAGCGATTGGGCCAAGTGGATTCCGAGCAAGCTGACCCAGCAGTGGAAGCTCACGCAGTTCAAGGTCGGCGGGGAGTTCTGGCTGAACTGGGGCAAAGGCGCCGTGCAAAGCGCGGTGGTGCGCCTCAACTCGCCGCAGGTCAAGGGCAGTTACGCCGAGCGCAAGCCGGTGCACATCGAAAACCTCGCCCTTACCGCCTACCTGCAACGCAGTGATAGCGGCATGAAGGTGCTGTTTGATTCGTTGGCGATGAACCTGGGCGATACCCGTTGGGAATCGCGCCTGCAATTGCAGCAGAGCCTGGCGACCGACAAGGGCCAGGAGGTCTGGAAACTGCAGGCTGACCGCCTCGACCTGACACCGATCACGCCGCTGCTCAACGCTCTGGCGCCATTGCCGGAAGGCTTCGCCAAAACCGTCGAACATCTCAAGGCCACTGGCCTGCTGCGTAATGTGCTGGTGGATTTTCGTCCCCAGGACACTACCGATCAAAAAGTCAGTTTTGCCGCCAACCTGGAACGGGTGGGCTTTGATGCCTACTTTGGCGCGCCGGCCGCACGCAATGTATCCGGTAGCATCAGCGGCGACCTGGGCCATGGCGAACTGCGCATGGACAGCAAGGATTTCTCCCTGCACCTCGACCCGATCTTCGCCAAGCCCTGGCAATACCTGCAGGCCAATGCGCGGCTGACCTGGAAGCTCGATAAGCAAGGCTTCACCCTGATCGCCCCTTATATCAAGGTGCTGGGTGAAGAGGGCAAGATTGCCGCCGACTTCCTTATTCGCCTCAATTTCGACCATAACCAGGAAGACTATATGGACCTGCGGGTCGGCCTGGTCGATGGCGATGGGCGCTTCACCCCCAAATACCTCCCCGCAGTGCTGAGCCCCGCATTGGATGAGTGGCTGCGCACCGCGATTCTCAAGGGCGCGGTAGACCAGGGGTTCTTCCAGTATCAGGGCTCGCTGAGCCATGGTGCGCTGCCGGCCTCGCGCAATATCAGCCTGTTCTTCAAGGTGCATGACGCCGAGTTGGCGTTCCAGCCGGGCTGGCCCCATGTGAGCAAGGTTGATGGCGAGGTGTTTGTCGAGGAGAGCGGCGTCCGCATTCTGGCCGACAAAGGCCAGTTGCTCGACACCCAGGTCAAGGACATCTACGTCAATATTCCCCACGCTCTGCCCGGCAAGGACAGCCATTTACTGCTGACCGGGGCGTTTGCCGGCGGCCTGGGTGATGGCCTGAAAATTCTTCAAGAGGCGCCGATCGGCACCGCTTCGACCTTTGCCGGTTGGAAGGGCGAGGGCGACCTGCAAGGCAAGCTGGACCTGGATATTCCGTTGGCCAAAGGCACTGAGCCCAAGATCGTGGTGGACTTCCAGACCGATAAGGCACGGCTGCAATTGGCGGAACCCACCCTGGACCTGACGCAGCTCAAGGGCGATTTCCGTTTTGACAGCACCAAGGGCCTGAGTGGCGAAAAAATTACCGCCCAGGCGTTTGACCGGCCTATCACCGCGCAGATTTTTGCCGATGGCAAGCCGGGCAATATCAGTACCCGTGTCGCAGCCAAAGGGCAGGTCACGGTCAAGCGACTGATGGACTGGCTAAAAATAACTCAGCCGCTGCCGGTGTCCGGCGACATTCCGTACCAGTTACAACTGAACCTGGACGGTGCCGACAGCCAGTTGATGATCAGTTCCAACCTCAAGGGCGTTGCGCTGGACCTGCCGGCGCCGTTCGGCATGCCGGCCAGCCAGGGGCGTGACAGCGTCTTTCGCATGACCTTGCAAGGCGCCGAGCGCCGGTATTGGTTCGATTATGGTGAACTGGCGAACTTCACCTTCGCCGCGCCGCCGGACAAATTCAATGAGGGCCGTGGCGAGTTGTTCCTCGGCGATGGCGACGCAGTACTGCCGGGCGCCAAGGGTTTGCGCATTCGGGGCGTGCTGTCGGAGCTGGACATCGATCCGTGGAGAAAGCTGGTCAACCAATACGCCGGCAACGATCCGGGCGGCAGCGCCAAGCAACTGTTGAGCAGTGCCGATTTCAAGATTGGCAAGCTCACGGGTTTAGGCACCCAGTTCGATCAGGTCAATTTGCAACTCGATCGCAAAGCCGCGGCGTGGGGCCTGCAGTTCGACAGTCAGCAGGTCAAGGGGCGCGTGAACCTGCCGGATGCCAAGGGCGCACCGATTGCGATCAACCTGCAATACGTAAAACTGCCGGCAGTGGACCCTTCCGTACAGGCGGATGAAAATGCGCCGGACCCACTGGCGAGCATCGACCCCAAGGATATTCCAGCGCTGGATATCGCTATTGACCAGCTGTTCCAGGGCCCGGACCTGGTGGGCGCCTGGTCGCTGAAGATTCGACCTACCGCCAAGGGCCTGGCCTTCAACGATCTGGACCTGGGCCTCAAGGGCATGCTGCTCAAGGGGGCCGGAGGATGGGAAGGCGCACAGGGCGACAGCGGCAGTTGGTACAAGGGGCGCCTGGACGGCAAGAACATCGGCGACGTGCTCAAGGGTTGGGGCTATGCGCCAACGGTAACCAGCGAGGACTTCCATCTGGATGTGGATGGGCGTTGGCCGGGTTCGCCGGCCTGGGTCGGGCCAAAACGCTTCTCCGGCAGCCTGGATGCAACCTTTCGCAAGGGCCAGTTCGTTGAAGTGGAAGGCGGTGCGCAGGCGCTGCGGGTTTTCGGCCTGCTCAACTTCAACTCCATCGGGCGCAGACTGCGCCTGGACTTTTCGGACCTGCTTGGCAAAGGCTTGAGCTATGACCGGGTCAAAGGGTTGTTGGCCGCGAGCAATGGTGTGTTCGTGACCCGCGAACCGATCACATTGACCGGCCCGTCGAGCAACCTGGAGCTCAACGGCACCCTGGACCTTGTGGCTGACCGCGTGGATGCCAAGCTGTTGGTGACGTTGCCGGTGACCAACAACTTGCCGATCGCGGCGCTGATCGTCGGCGCACCGGCCATTGGCGGTGCATTGTTCCTGATCGACAAGCTGATCGGCGACCGGGTTTCGCGTTTTGCCAGCGTGCAATACAAAGTGGAAGGGCCGTGGAAGGACCCGAAAATCAGCTTCGACAAACCATTTGAAAAACCAAACTGAGGGTCTGTGGAGTAGCATGGCCGCATGCCCATTACGGAGTGTCGGCCCATGTCCTTTGCGGTAATTCAAATGGTCAGCCAGAGCGATGTACTGGCCAACCTGGCCCAGGCCCGGCGTTTGCTGGAACAAGCGGCGGCCGGCGGTGCGAAGCTTGCGGTGCTGCCGGAAAACTTCGCCGCCATGGGCCGTCGCGATGTGGCGGATATCGGTCGTGCCGAAGCGCTGGGTGAAGGTCCGATACTGCCCTGGTTGAAACAGACCGCCCGCGACCTCACCTTATGGATAGTGGCTGGCACATTGCCGTTGCCGCCCAGGGATCAACCGCACGCCAAGCCCAATGCCTGTTCGCTGCTGATCGATGATCGCGGCGAAATCGTTGCCCGTTACGACAAGCTGCATTTGTTTGATGTGGATGTGGCGGACGCTCGGGGTCGCTATCGCGAATCCGATGACTATGCTTTCGGAAGCCATGTGGTGGTGGCGGATACGCCGGTCGGTCGCCTGGGCATGACGGTGTGTTACGACCTGCGCTTCCCCGAGTTGTACAGCGAGTTGCGTGCGGCGGGGGCTGAACTGATTTCCGCGCCCTCGGCCTTTACCGCCGTGACCGGAGCGGCGCATTGGGATGTGCTTATCCGCGCCCGCGCCATCGAAACCCAGTGCTATTTGCTGGCGGCAGCCCAGGGCGGTGTGCATCCGGGGCCACGGGAAACCTATGGCCATGCGGCGATTGTCGATCCGTGGGGGCGTGTGTTGTCTCAACAGGATCAAGGCGAAGCGGTGTTGTTGGCCGCGCGCGATAGCAGTGAACAAGCGTCGATACGGGCGCGCATGCCGGTGGTCAACCATCGGCGCTTTTTCTCGCAGGGCGCGCAGCGGCCTGCCTCGCAACGATGAATTTAAGGCCAAACCTATGAGCGAGTTGTTGTCCTCAGTCAGTGAACACCTCCTGGCACCCGGTGGCGTGACCATCGAAAGTTTGCAAACCGTGCTGGGTGATCTCGCCGGGCCGGGTATCGACGCGGCAGACCTGTATTTCCAAGGGCAGATCTCCGAGTCCTGGGCGCTGGAAGATGGCATCGTCAAGGAAGGCAGTTTTAATCTCGACCAGGGCGTCGGTGTGCGGGCGCAATCCGGGGAAAAAACCGGTTTTGCCTACAGCAACGCGATCACCCTGGAGGCCTTGGGCCTGGCCGCTCGTGCGGCGCGCTCGATTTCCCGCGCCGGCCAAAACGGTACGGTGCAGGCGTTCAGCACCCAGGACGTGGCCCAGTTGTACGCGCCGGATAACCCACTGGAAGTGATCAGCCGTGCGGAAAAGGTCGAGCTGCTAAAGCGTGTCGACGCGGCCACCCGCGCCCTGGACCCGCGTATCCAGCAGGTTACCGTGAGCATGGCGGGCGTATGGGAACGCATCCTGGTGGCCTCGACCGATGGTGGCCTGGCGGCGGATGTTCGACCGTTGGTGCGCTTCAACGTCAGCGTGATCGTCGAACAGAACGGCCGCCGTGAGCGCGGTGGTCATGGTGGTGGCGGGCGAACCGACTACCGTTATTTCCTCGCCGAAGACCGCGCGATGGGCTATGCCCGTGAAGCGCTGCGTCAGGCGCTGGTGAACTTGGAAGCCATTCCGGCACCGGCGGGTACGTTGCCGGTGGTGTTGGGTTCGGGTTGGTCCGGCGTGTTGTTGCACGAAGCGGTGGGGCATGGCCTGGAAGGCGACTTCAACCGCAAGGGCAGCTCCGCCTATAGCGGGCGCATGGGCGAAATGGTTGCATCCAAGTTGTGCACCATCGTCGATGACGGCACCCTGGTCGGTCGTCGGGGCTCGCTGAGCGTGGACGACGAAGGCACACCCACCGAATGCACCACGTTGATCGAAAACGGTGTGCTCAAGGGCTACATGCAAGACAAGCTCAATGCCCGCCTGATGGGCGTGGCGCGTACCGGTAACGGTCGCCGTGAGTCCTACGCCCATCTGCCGATGCCGCGTATGACCAATACCTACATGCTCGGCGGCGAAAGCGACCCGGCGGAAATCATCGCGTCGGTGAAGCGTGGCATCTATTGCGCCAACCTCGGCGGCGGCCAAGTGGACATCACCAGCGGCAAGTTCGTGTTTTCCACCAGCGAGGCGTACCTGATCGAAGACGGCAAGATTACCGCGCCGGTCAAAGGGGCAACGTTGATTGGCAACGGGCCGGAGGCCATGAGCAAGGTGTCGATGGTCGGTAACGACCTGTCGCTGGACAGCGGCGTGGGCACCTGTGGGAAAGATGGGCAGTCGGTGCCGGTGGGTGTCGGCCAGCCAACGCTGAAGATCGATGCAATCACCGTGGGTGGCACGGGATCGTAAGCGGTGGAGCTTCGGGTGGCGAGGGCCGCCACCCGGGGAAAGGCATCAACGCAGGCCGCGTTGAGTCTCGTCCAGCTCACGGATGTACTTGAAGATTTTACGGCTGGTGGCCGGCGCCTTGTTATGCGCCTGCTCGTGCTGGGCCTGACGGATGAGGGAGCGCAATTGCTGGCGGTCCGCGTCCGGGTAGTCCAGCACGAATTTTTCCAGCACCGCGTCATCGCCCGAAATCAGGCGGTCACGCCAACGCTCCAGGTTGTGGAAGCGTTCATTGTACTGGCGAGTGGAGGCATCGGTTTGATCGAGCAAGGCCAGAATGGCGTCAGTGTCCTGATCACGCATCAGCTTGCCGATAAACATGATGTGCCGTTTACGCGCGATATTCGCGGTGTGCTTGGGCGCGTCCGCAAGTGCCCGGCGCATTTCGTCGGTCAGCGGCAGTTTTGCAATCAAGTCTTTTTTGAGCGTTGTAAGGCGCTCGCCAAGGTCAACCAGAGCATGCAGCTCACGTTTGACCTGGGTTTTGCTTTTCTCCCCATCGAGGGAGTCGTCGTAAGAATCAACCATGGTGGCAGTCCGCAAAGAAACGCCGCCATGATAACCAGTCGGGGGCCGCTTGTCCGGCCCGGTCGCTCGATGGCCTTAACCGAAAGCAGAATTTGAGTGGAGAAAACCATGAGTGCAGCCCAAAGCGTCGGCCCACAAGCGTTACCGGCCCTGCAGGAACAAGTCGAGCAGATCCTTGCCGAGGCCAAGCGCCAGGGGGCCAGTGCGTGTGAAGTCGCGGTGTCGCTGGAGCAGGGGTTGTCAACGTCGGTACGCCAGCGGGAAGTGGAAACCGTTGAGTTCAACCGTGACCAGGGGTTTGGCATCACCTTGTACGTGGGGCAGCGCAAAGGCTCAGCCAGTACCTCGGCCAGTGGCCTGGACGCGATTCGTGAGACCGTGGCCGCCGCGTTGGCCATCGCCAAGCACACCTCCGAGGACGAAAGCTCAGGCCTGGCCGACAAGGCGTTGATGGCCAAGGACTTGAAAGACTTTGATCTGTTCCACGCCTGGGACATCACGCCAGAGCAGGCCATTGAACAGGCACTGACCTGCGAAGCCGCCGCGTTCGATGCTGATGCCCGCATCAAGAACGCTGATGGCACCACATTGAGCACCCATCAGGGTTGCCGCGTATACGGTAACAGCCATGGTTTTATCGGCGGTTATGCGTCCACCCGCCATAGCTTGAGCTGCGTCATGATCGCCGAGGCCAATGGCCAGATGCAGCGTGATTACTGGTATGACGTAAACCGCCAGGGTGAATTGCTGGCAGACCCTGTGAGTATTGGCCAGCGCGCCGCACAACGTGCCGCGAGTCGTTTGGGCGCACGCCCGGTGCCGACCTGTGAGGTGCCCGTGCTGTTTTCGGCGGAACTGGCCGGTGGGTTATTCGGCAGTTTCCTGGGGGCGATTTCCGGCGGCAACCTGTATCGCAAGTCGTCGTTTCTTGAGGGGGCAATTGGCCAGGAACTGTTTCCGCACTGGCTGACCATCGATGAGCGACCGCACTTGATGCGCGCCATGGGCAGCGCGGCGTTCGATGGTGATGGCTTGGCGACCTATGCCAAACCGTTCGTCGAGAAGGGTGAGTTGGTGTCCTACGTGCTGGGCACCTACGCCGGCCGTAAACTTGGCCTGCCAAGTACTGCCAACTCGGGCGGCGTGCATAACCTGTTCGTAACTCATGGCGACGAAGACCAGGCGGCGCTGCTGCGGCGTATGGGGCGTGGCCTGCTGGTGACCGAATTGATGGGGCACGGCTTGAACATGGTTACCGGTGATTATTCCCGTGGCGCGGCGGGCTTTTGGGTGGAAAACGGTGAGATTCAATTCGCCGTCCAGGAAGTGACCATCGCCGGCAATATGCGCGACATGTTCAAACAAATCGTCGCGGTAGGTAATGACTTGGAATTGCGTAGCAATATTCGCACGGGTTCGGTACTAATCGAGCGGATGACCGTCGCGGGCAGCTGACCGACTCGTTCCACAAATAAGAAGCGCGCTATCCCCGGATAGCGCGCTTTTTTATGGGCGCAGGAAAAGTGGAAGACCATGTTGGCGTTGCTTTGATTCTCAATATCATTTAATAATAAATATCATTACCGAATGAGTGTGGATCATGAGTTCTGTCCTGCATGAGGATCCGTACCTGGAAAGCTGGCGCTGGATGAGTCGTCAGATTCGCTGCGGCCTCGATCCCAATGAGCCTCGCCTGATCGAACATTACCTCAATGAGGGGCGATACCTGGCGTGCTGCACCGCGACTCATCCGTGGACGATCGCTGAAACCTCTTTCCGTCTGTTGATCGACACCGCCAGCGATATCGCGTTGCCCTGGCATTGGCGCTCCATGTGCCTGGACCAGGCCTGGCGACCGCTGCGTGACCTGGAAAAACTCTCCCACTGTGCCTGCCGCCTCAAGCGCTGGCAGACCTTTGCCTGGCAATTGGCGACGTGCCAATTGCTGCCTTCGATTTCTCACTCCGACTTGGTGCAAGGATCTAACGATGAGTAACACCCGTATCGAACGCGACAGCATGGGCGAACTGCAAGTACCTGCCGAGGCCCTGTATGGCGCCCAAACCCAGCGCGCGGTGAATAACTTTCCGATCAGCCACCAACCCATGCCGGCGCAATTCATTCGTGCGCTGATTCTGGCCAAGGCCGCAGCCGCCAAGGTCAACGTCGACCTCAAGCAGATCAGTGAAGGGCAGGGCAAGGCCATCGTCGATGCCGCCCAGGGTTTGCTTGAAGGTGATTTCATGCCGCATTTCCCGGTGGATATCTTCCAGACCGGTTCCGGCACAAGCTCCAACATGAACGCCAACGAAGTGATCGCTACCCTGGCCAGCCGTTTGCTCGGTGAGGCGGTCAACCCTAACGACCACGTGAACTGTGGGCAAAGCAGCAACGACATCATTCCGACCACCCTCCATGTCAGTGCCGCGCTGGTGCTGCATGAGCAAACATTGCCGGCCCTGCTGCACCTGGTGCAGGTGATCGAGCGCAAAGCCGAAGAGGTTCACCCGTTCATCAAAACCGGGCGCACGCACCTCATGGATGCCATGCCGGTGCGCATGAGCCAGGTGCTCAATGGCTGGGCGCAGCAACTCAAGGCCAATATCGGTCATTTGCAGGACTTGTTGCCAAGCCTGCAAGCCCTGGCACAGGGCGGCACGGCGGTGGGCACCGGGATTAACGCGCATCCTGAATTCGCCGCACGCTTCAGCCAGCAACTAAGCGGGCTGACGGGGGTTAAATTCACCCCCGGCAAGAACCTGTTCGCGTTGATCGGCTCCCAGGACACCGCTGTCGCCGTCTCCGGACAGTTGAAAGCTACCGCCGTGTCGTTGATGAAAATCGCCAATGACCTGCGCTGGATGAACTCCGGCCCGCTTGCCGGTCTGGGTGAAATCGAGCTGGAAGGCTTGCAGCCCGGCTCTTCGATCATGCCGGGCAAGGTCAATCCGGTGATCCCGGAGGCGACTGCGATGGTCGCCGCCCAGGTAATCGGCAATGACACGGTGATCACCGTCGCGGGCCAATCCGGCAACTTCGAGCTGAATGTAATGCTGCCGATCATTGCCCAAAACCTGCTCAGCAGCCTCGAGTTGCTGGCCAATTCCAGCCGCCTGCTGGCAGACAAAGCCATCGCCAGTTTCAAAGTCAACGAAGCCAAGCTCAAGGAAGCGCTGTCGCGCAACCCGATTCTGGTCACCGCACTCAACCCGATCATTGGTTACCAAAAGGCCGCTGAAATCGCCAAACAAGCCTATCAGCAGGGCCGTCCAGTGATTGATGTCGCCCTTGAACACACCGACTTGCCTCGCAGCCAGCTGGAAATCCTGTTGGATCCGGAAAAGCTCACGGCCGGCGGCGTATAACCACAGACCCTGCTTTGGAGGCTCACCATGGAGCACTGGAAACGCACGATCGAACGCGCCAATCGCTGCTTTATGCGGGGCGAACTGGTGGACGCTCGCGAAGCCTATTTGCAGGCCCTGGCCCTGGCCCACGTGTTGTTCGAACGCTGGGCGGATGCTGACGAAGCAGTGGCAGCCTGTGTCATTTCCCATCACAACCTGGCGGACCTGCACCTGCGCCTCAACCAGCCGGAAGAAAGCGCCGAATACCTGTGTGCCATCCACCAGCGCCTGCTGCAGGCCATGCAGGACTTGCGCTTGAGCCCGCAATTACGCGAAGCAGCGCTGCGCCAGAGCAGCAAGACCTACGTCGAACTGTTGAATTTCATCAGCGATCACGGCGAGTACCCGCGTACCCATCGCCTGCTGGGCGGTACTGCGGCGCAGCCGAATACGCCTCAATACGGAGCACATTGATATGACTTACACCCTGCCTGCCTTGCCTTATGCCTACGACGCCCTGGAACCGCATATCGATGCGCAAACCATGGAGATTCACTACACCAAGCATCACCAGACCTACATCAACAACTTGAACGCGGCGGTAGAGGGCACTGAGTTCGCCGGTTGGCCGGTGGAGAAACTGGTGGCCAGCGTTCAGCAACTGCCGGAAAAACTGCGTGCAGCGGTGATCAACCAGGGTGGTGGTCATGCCAACCATTCGTTGTTCTGGGCGGTGATGTCACCTAAAGGGGGGGGCAAGCCCGAGGGCGCACTGGGCAAGGCGATTGACGACCAGTTGGGCGGCTTCGATAGCTTCAAGGAGGCGTTCACCAAAGCCGCATTGACGCGTTTCGGTAGTGGCTGGGCCTGGCTGAGCGTTACGCCGCAAAAGACCCTGGTGGTGGAAAGCAGCGGCAACCAGGACAGCCCGTTGATGAGCGGCAACACGCCCATCCTTGGCCTGGATGTCTGGGAGCACGCCTACTACTTGCTGTACCAGAACCGTCGTCCTGAATACATCAATGCCTTCTACAGCGTTATCAACTGGCCAGAAGTCGCCGCACGCTATCAGGCCGCTCTGGCCTGACATTCGTCTTCATAACAAGATCTAAGGCCGACTATGGGTACTGAAACACTGGCGATCAGCAGCGTGCGGATGTTTCGTTATGCGTTTGGTTCGCTGCTGCTATTGGCGGGGGCTGCATTGCTGGTGGCCCATGGGCTGGCCTGGCTGGACCTGGCGCCGCGCATCCTGCGCGCGTTGCAGGGCGGGGCGATATGCGCGCTTGGCACGGCGTTGGGCGCGGTTCCGGTGCTGGTGATTCGGCGGATGCCGGTAGCCTTGAGCGATACCTTGCTGGGCTTTGGTGCTGGAGTGATGCTGGCGGCAACCGCCTTTTCGCTGGTCGTGCCGGGTATTACTGCGGCGCAAAGCCTGGGGCTCTCGCCCTGGGGCGCTGGCGGCTTGATCAGCTTGGGCATCATGCTGGGGGCGTTCGGGTTGTATCTGGTCGACCGCAAGGTCTCTGGAGCCAGCCCGGAGATGCTGGTGGGTAGCCCCGACAAACCGGTGATTCCTCCACGCATCTGGCTGTTTGTGTTCGCCATTATCGCTCACAACATTCCGGAAGGCATGGCGGTCGGCGTTTCCGCCGGTGGCGGCATGCCGGATGCCGACAGCCTGGCCATGGGCATTGCTTTGCAGGATGTGCCCGAAGGCCTGGTGATTGCCTTGGTATTGGCGGGGGCGGGGATGTCGCGGGTCAAGGCATTCCTGATCGGCGCGGCCTCAGGTTTGGTAGAGCCGGTATTCGCCGTGCTGTGCGCCTGGTTGGTGAGCCTCGCACAAGTGTTGTTGCCTTTGGGGCTGGCATTGGCGGCTGGGGCGATGTTGCTGGTGGTGACTCACGAAGTCATCCCCGAATCGCGGCGCAATGGTCACGAAAAGCTGGCGAGCCTCGGCTTGTGCATCGGTTTTTGCTTGATGATGGTGATGGATACTGCGTTGGGTTGAGGCCATTGCGGCCTCGCACCTGTTTGCAAGGGCGAGTTACTCGCCTTCATCAAAGTAGTTATTGATCAGCGCTACCAGGGCATCCATCGCTTCCTGTTCTTTCTCGCCGTCAGTCTTCAAATGAATCGTTGTGCCCTTGCCGGCCGCTAACATCATCATGGCCATGATGCTCTTGCCATCGACCATGGAGTCCGGACTGCGCCCGGCGCGGATCTGGCAAGGAAACTGCCCGGCGACGCCGACGAACTTGGCCGAGGCCCGGGCGTGCAAACCCAGCTTGTTGATGATTTCAATTTCACGAGCGGGCATCGCGGGGGTGTTCCTTTCAGCTGAGGTCGCGGTGGCGAACCTGGACGTTCTTGAGGGTTTGTTGCAGCACCTGGCCCAGGCGCTCGGTCAGGTAGACGGAGCGGTGGTGGCCGCCGGTGCAGCCGATGGCAATGGTGACATACGCGCGATTGCTCGCGGCAAAGCGTGGCAACCATTTGAGCAAGTAGCTGGAAATGTCCTGGAACATCTCCTCTACATCAGGCTGCGCGGCGAGGTACTCAGCCACAGGTTGGTCAAGCCCGGACTGCTCGCGCAGTTCAGGCTTCCAGTAGGGGTTGGGCAGGCAGCGCACATCGAACACCAGGTCGGCATCCACCGGCATCCCCCGCTTGAAACCAAATGACTCGACCAGAAACGCCGTACCGGGTTCGGGCTGGTTGAGCAGGCGCAACTTGATGGCGTCACGCAATTGATACAGGTTGAGGCTGGTGGTGTTGATCTTGAGGTCGGCCAGGTCAATGATCGGCCCCAGCAGCTTGGTTTCATCCTCGATGGCTTCGGCCAGGGAGCGGTGGGGGCTGCTGAGGGGGTGGCGTCGACGGGTTTCGGAGAAGCGCTTGAGCAGTGTCTCTTCGTCAGCGTCCAGGTACAGCACATCACAATGAATATGTTTGGCGCGCACTTCCTCAAGCAGTTCCGGGAAGCGCGAGAGATGGCTGGGCAAGTTGCGGGCATCAATCGAAACCGCCACCAGGGGTTGCGCCAACTCGGTGTGGATAAGCGCCCGTTCGGCCAGTTCCGGCAGCAGGCCGGCGGGCAGGTTGTCGATGCAATAGAAGCCGCTGTCCTCAAGAACATTGAGGGCGGTGCTTTTACCCGAGCCTGAGCGGCCGCTGACGATGATCAAACGCATGATTACTGCCCGTTTTGTTCATCCAGGACAACTTGATACAGCGCCGCGTTGCTGCTGGCACTGCGCAGTTTGTCGCGTACCTCCTTGCGGTCGAGCATGCTGGCGATCTGCCGGAGCAGTTCCAGGTGCGCATCGGTGGCGGCTTCCGGGACCAGCAGCACAAATAGCAGGTCAACCGGGGCGCCGTCGATGGCGTCAAAATCGATCGGAGCTTCCAGATGCAGCAGGGCGCTCACGGGGGTGTCACAGCCTTTGAGGCGGCAGTGAGGAATGGCGATGCCGTTGCCAAAACCGGTGGAACCGAGTTTTTCACGGGCAACCAGTGCCTCGAAGACAACTTGCATCTCCAGATCCGGCACTTCGCGGGCGATCAGGTTGGCAATTTGTTCAAGGGCTTTTTTCTTGCTGCCGCCCGGCACGTTCACGAGGGAACGGCCGGGGGTCAGGATGGTTTCAAGTCGGATCATGGGGGGAGAGTTAACGACCTGTACCTTGCATCAGGTGCAGATTCTTTTCCTTATGCTTTATGAGTTGGCGGTCCAGCTTGTCGTAGAGCGAGTCAATCGCCGCGTACATGTCCTCATGCTCAGCATTGGCGACGAGCTTGGCATTCGGTACGTGCAGGGTGGCCTCGATTTTCTGCTTGAGCTTATCGACCTCCATGATGACCTGCACGTTGGTGATCTTGTCAAAATGCCCCGCAAGCTTGTTCAGCTTGCTCTCGGTGTACTCACGCAGGGGCTTGGTGACTTCCAGCTGGTGTCCACTGATGTTGACTTGCATACAGCTTCTCCTTCGTTGCCAGTGCATAAAGCGGCAGGCAAAGACGCCTGCCACTGGAACGCTGTGGCCCGCCCGTCACATCAAACGCTTACGCTCGCTGGAAGGCGCGATCCCAAGGGACTCGCGGTACTTGGCGACGGTTCGACGGGCGACCTGAATGCCTTGTGCCTCCAGTAAACCAGCGATCTTGCTGTCACTCAACGGCTTTTTCTGATTTTCCGCGGCAACCAGTTTTTTGATGATCGCGCGGATCGCCGTGGACGAGCATTCGCCGCCTTCGGAGGTGCTGACATGGCTGGAGAAAAAGTATTTGAGCTCATATATACCCCGTGGGGTATGCATGAATTTTTGCGTCGTCACCCGTGAAATCGTTGATTCGTGCATGCCTACCGCCTCGGCGATGTCATGCAGCACCAGAGGCTTCATCGCCTCGTCGCCGTATTCCAGGAAGCCGCGCTGATGCTCGACGATCTGGGTGGCAACTTTCATCAGGGTTTCGTTACGGCTCTGCAGGCTCTTGATGAACCAGCGGGCTTCCTGCAACTGGTTGCGCATGAAGGTGTTGTCGGCGCTGGTGTCGGCGCGGCGCACAAAACCGGCATATTGCGGGTTGACCCGCAGGCGTGGCACCGACTCCTGGTTCAATTCCACCAGCCAGCGTTCGTTGTCCTTGCGCACAATCACGTCAGGGACCACATATTCGGCTTCGCTGGACTCGATCTGCGAGCCCGGGCGCGGGTTGAGGCTTTGCACCAGTTCGATAACCTGGCGCAGGTCATCTTCCTTGAGCTTCATGCGGCGCATCAACTGGCTGTAGTCGCGGCTGCCCAGCAGGTCGATGTAATCGGTGACCAGGCGCTGGGCTTCAGCCAGCCAAGGTGTCTTGGCGGGCAGCTGGCGCAGTTGCAGCAACAGGCATTCGCTCAGGGAGCGGGCGCCAATGCCCGCAGGCTCGAACTGCTGGATGCGGTGCAGGACGGCTTCGATTTCGTCCAGCTCAATGTCCAGTTCAGGGTCGAAGGCCTCCAGAATCTCCTCGAGCGTCTCGTCCAGATAACCCTGGTTGTTGATGCAATCGATCAGCGTGACGGCGATCAGGCGATCGGTGTCGGACATCGGTGCGAGGTTCAGTTGCCACAACAGATGGCTCTGCAGGCTTTCGCCGGCGGAGGTGCGGGTGGTGAAGTCCCACTCGTCATCATCGTTGCTGGGCAGGCTGCTCGCGCTGGTCTGGTAGACGTCTTCCCAGGCGGTATCCACCGGGAGTTCGTTGGGAATGCGTTCGTTCCAGTCGCCTTCCTCAAGGTTATCCACCGTTGGGGCGGTTTCCTGGTAGGAGGGTTCCTGCACGTCGGAATTGGTTTTTTGCTCGATGTTGTCGGCCAGCGGGTCTGCATTATCGAAGTCGTCGCCTTCTTCCTGGCGTTCGAGCATCGGATTGGACTCCAGGGCCTCCTGGATTTCCTGTTGCAGGTCCAGGGTCGACAATTGGAGCAGGCGGATGGCCTGTTGCAGCTGCGGTGTCATCGTCAGCTGCTGGCCCATTCTCAGGACTAGCGATGGTTTCATGGCAGGGGCTTAACACCTTATTCGCCGGCGCAATGCGCCATCCACGACAGGGCGCGTGAGCGCCAAACATAAGCAAATTATATGCCTGATATCGAGGGCTTTGCCTAGAGCGCGGTAACAATAAAAAAACCGTAGGTTTTTCTTTGGTACGCGCGCTTCGGACAAACGACCTGCCACCCCCTGTTCATACAGGTGGTTTTACAGGCGGAACTCGTGACCCAGGTACACTTCCTTGACCAGTTCGTTGGCCAGGATGGTCGCGGAATCGCCTTCGGCGATCAACTGGCCATCGTTGACGATATACGCGGTTTCGCAGATATCGAGGGTTTCACGCACGTTGTGGTCGGTGATCAATACGCCGATACCCTTGGCCTTGAGGTGATGGATGATCTGCTTGATGTCGCCGACCGAAATCGGGTCGACGCCGGCAAACGGTTCGTCCAGCAGGATGAACTTTGGCGCGGTCGCCAGGGCGCGGGCGATTTCCACGCGACGACGCTCGCCACCGGACAGGCTCATGCCAAGGTTGTCGCGAATGTGGTTGATGTGGAACTCCTGCAGCAGGCTTTCCAGCTCTTGGCGGCGGCCGTCACGGTCGAGTTCCTTGCGGGTCTCAAGGATAGCCATGATGTTGTCGGCAACCGACAGTTTGCGGAAGATCGAGGCTTCTTGCGGGAGATAGCCGATACCGGCGCGAGCACGGCCGTGCATCGGCTGATGGCTGACATCCAGGTCGTCGATCAGTACGCGACCCTGATCTGCCTGGACCAGGCCGACGATCATATAGAAGCATGTGGTCTTGCCGGCGCCGTTGGGGCCGAGCAAGCCGACGATCTGGCCGCTGTCGATCGACAGGCTGACGTCGCGCACGACCTGACGGCTTTTATAGGCCTTGGCCAGATGCTGGGCTTTCAGGGTTGCCATTACTCGGCCTTCTTCTTCGGCTGGATAACCATGTCGATACGCGGACGTGGCGCAGTTACCTTGTTGCCATTGGCTCGACCGGCGTTGGCGATCTGCTTCACGGTGTCATAGGTGATTTTTTCACCTTCCGTGGAGTTGCCATCGGGGCTCAGCACCTTGGCCTGGTCGATCAATACAATGCGGTTCTGCTGGGCATGGTACTGGATGGTCTTGCCGTAGCCCTTCATCGGGCCTGTATCGGTAGCCGACTGCTTCTGTTCGAAGTAAGCCAGGTTGCCCACCGAGGTCACGACGTCAATATCACCGTTTGGGGTGCGCGTCAGTGTCACGGTATTGCCGGTGATCTTCATCGACCCCTGGGTAATGATCACGCCGCCGGTGTAGGTCGCTACACCTTGCTTGTCATCCAGTTGCGCATCGTCAGCCGAGATGTGGATCGGCTGCTGGCTATCGTTCGGCAGAGCCCAGGCGCTCACGCTTCCCAGTGCTGCGCCCAGACTGAGCAAAATAGGGAGAGTTTTAACGAGCCTCATACTGTCCTCTTACGTTCGATAGCAGGTGTATCCTGCTTTCTTTCAAATACGCTTTCATTCCCTTGCCAGTCGATACACCGCCAGCGCCGTCGATTCTAACGTCTTGCTCGGTCTGCGCATATTGCTTCTGCGGGAATACGGTCATGCGACTGGTAGTAATCACCGTGTCGCGTTTCTGGGCGTCAGTGCGTGCAACACGCACCGAATCAATCAGTTCTACCTCGGTACCGTCCGGGTTCACCTCGCCACGCTTGCTGGTGACGTGCCACGGAAACTCAGTGCCGCGATACAGGTTCAGGTCCGGATTGGTCAGCAGGGTGACTTCGGTCGTCTTCAAATGCTCGACCTTGTCCGAGGTCATTTCGTACTGCACCTTGCCGTCCGGCAGGAACTGCACGCTGTAGGCGTTGGTGGCGTAATAGTCGATAGCGCCTTCGTCGACCTGCGCGGCAGGTTGGTCGAGGAAGCGCTCCGGGCTGATATTCCAGTAGCCCACCGCCAGGAATAGCGCGGCGATGACCCCGAATAGCAGGAAGTTGCGAATCTTTTTGCTCAACATAAAACGCTCTATAGGTAGGCGGCGTGGGCCGCTTCAAGGCTGCCCTGGGCGCGCAGGATCAGCTCGCAGAACTCGCGGGCAGCGCCTTCTCCGCCACGGGCGGTGGTGATGCCATGGGCGTGTTCGCGAACGAATGCCGCCGCATTGGCGACCGCCATGCCCAGGCCCACTCGGCGAATGACCGGCAAGTCCGGCAGATCATCACCCAGGTAGGCGACCTGCTCATAGCTTAGGTTGAGTTGGCCAAGAAGCTCGTCCAGAACCACCAGTTTATCCTCGCGGCCCTGATACAGGTGAGCAATTCCCAGGTTTTGTGCGCGGCGTTCCACAACGGGGGTTTTTCGACCGCTGATAATCGCCGTTTGCACGCCCGCCGCCATCAGCATCTTGATGCCCTGGCCGTCGAGGGTGTTGAACGTCTTGAATTCGCTGCCGTCTTCGAGGAAATACAGGCGCCCGTCAGTCAGCACGCCGTCTACGTCGAAAATCGCCAGTTTGATGTGTTTGCCGCGTTGTAGCAGGTCGCTGGTCATTTACATCACTCCCGCACGCAGCAAGTCGTGCATATTCAGGGCGCCAACCGGATGGTCGTGGCTATCGACCACTACCAGCGCGCCGATCTTGTGGTCTTCCATGATCTTCAATGCTTCGGCTGCCAGCATTTCAGGGCGTGCGGTCTTGCCGTGAGGGGTCATGACCGCGTCGATGGTGGCTGTGTGAATATCGATGGTACGGTCCAGGGTGCGGCGCAAATCACCGTCGGTAAACACGCCGGCCAGGCGACCGTCGGTTTCCAGGATCACGGTCATGCCCAGGCCCTTGCGGGTCATTTCCATCAGCGCGTCCTTCAACAGGGTGCCGCGCTGGACGTGGGGCAATTCATCGCCCGAATGCATGACATTTTCGACTTTCAGCAGCAGGCGGCGGCCCAGGGCTCCGCCAGGATGTGAAAACGCGAAGTCCTCGGCGGTGAACCCGCGGGCTTCCAGCAACGCCACGGCGAGCGCATCGCCCATGACCAGCGCGGCGGTGGTGGAGGAGGTCGGTGCCAGGTTCAGCGGGCAGGCCTCGTGGGCCACGTGAACATTGAGGTTCACCTCGGCGGCCTTGGCCAGCGTCGAGTCCGGGTTGCCGGTGAGGCTGATCATCTGGATCCCGAGGCGCTTGATCAGTGGCAGCAAGGTCACGATTTCGTTGGTGGTGCCGGAGTTGGACAGCGCCAGGATGACGTCATCCTTGGTGATCATGCCCATGTCGCCGTGGCTCGCTTCGGCCGGATGCACGAAGAACGCGGTGGTCCCGGTGCTGGCCAGGGTGGCGGCGATTTTGTTGCCGACATGGCCGGACTTGCCCATGCCGACCACGACAACGCGGCCCTTGCTGGCCAGAATCATCTCGCAGGCGCGTACGAAATCTGCGTCGATATGCGCCAGTAAGCCTTCTACGGCTTCAAGCTCGAGGCGGATGGTGCGTTGCGCGGATTGAATAAGGTCGCTGGATTGGCTCATGTCTGAAATCGTATAGCCTGACGAAAAGTCGGCGATTATAGCGGTAATGATCAATTCCCTCACACAAGTTCGTCAGGCTTTATTCCGCGCTAGCCCGAGATTCATGCCTGGCAACGTTTTTTCACTGTCCCGGATCTGAACAAGCACCGTTCCGGCCTTGGGCGCGTTGTACCAGCAGTGATATAGTTCGCCGCCAGTTCGGTCCGCCCAGCCCACGTGGCTATCTGTTGCGTAACCGTTGAATAGGTTTATCGCATGCGTGGTGTCTGAGTGAAAGGCTGCATCCCAAGGAGTTTAGATGAGTGCCGATAACGCTTACGCGGTCGAGCTGAAGGGACTGACCTTCAAGCGCGGGACGCGCAGCATCTTCAATAATGTCGATATTCGCATTCCCCGTGGCAAGGTCACGGGCATCATGGGGCCGTCCGGTTGCGGCAAGACCACCCTGTTGCGCCTGATGGGCATGCAATTGCGCCCCAGCGCCGGCGAAGTGTGGGTCAACGGCCAGAACCTGCCGACGCTGTCGCGCAGCGATCTGTTCGATGCGCGCAAGCACATGGGTGTGCTGTTCCAGAGCGGTGCGCTGTTCACCGACCTGGATGTGTTCGAGAACGTGGCCTTTCCGCTGCGAGTGCATACCCAGCTGTCTGATGAAATGATTCGTGACATTGTCCTGCTGAAACTGCAGGCCGTGGGCCTTCGCGGAGCTATCGACCTGATGCCCGACGAGCTCTCCGGCGGTATGAAGCGGCGTGTGGCCCTGGCGCGCGCGATTGCCCTCGACCCCCAGATCCTCATGTACGACGAGCCCTTCGTCGGCCAGGACCCGATCGCCATGGGCGTTCTGGTGCGCTTGATCCGCCTGCTCAACGACGCACTGGGCATCACCAGCATCGTGGTGTCCCACGATCTTGCAGAAACCGCGAGCATTGCCGATTACCTCTATGTGGTAGGCGATGGCCAGGTATTGGGGCAGGGCACGCCTGAAGAACTGATGAACGCCGATAACCCGCGCATTCGCCAATTCATGACCGGCGATCCCGATGGCCCTGTGCCTTTTCACTTTCCGGCGGCGGATTACCGCTCAGATCTTCTGGGGAAGCGCTGATGCGCAAGACATCTCTAATCGAGAAGGTTCGCCTTTTCGGTCGCTCCGGCATCGACATTGTCGAAGTGCTGGGCCGTTCGACTATTTTCCTGTTCCACGCCTTGCTCGGGCGCGGTGGCATTGGCGGCGGCTTCGGCCTGTTGATCAAGCAGCTGCATTCGGTAGGCGTGATGTCCCTGGTGATCATCGTGGTTTCCGGGATTTTCATCGGCATGGTGCTGGCGTTGCAGGGCTTCAATATCCTTTCCGGCTACGGTTCGGAGCAGGCCGTTGGGCAGATGGTTGCCCTTACGCTGCTACGTGAGCTGGGGCCGGTGGTCACTGCGTTGCTGTTTGCGGGCCGTGCCGGTTCGGCGTTGACCGCCGAGATCGGCAACATGAAGTCCACCGAGCAATTGTCCAGCCTCGAAATGATCGGCGTGGACCCGCTCAAGTACATTGTTGCCCCGCGCCTGTGGGCCGGCTTCATTTCCCTTCCACTGCTGGCGATGATCTTCAGTGTGGTGGGGATCTGGGGCGGTTCCTGGGTGGCGGTCGACTGGCTGGGCGTCTATGACGGCTCGTACTGGGGCAACATGCAGAACAGCGTGACCTTCAGCGGTGACGTGCTCAATGGCATCATAAAGAGCATTGTCTTCGCTTTTGTCGTGACCTGGATCGCCGTTTTCCAAGGCTATGACTGTGAGCCCACCTCAGAAGGGATCAGTCGCGCCACCACCAAGACCGTTGTGTACGCCTCGCTGGCGGTACTGGGTCTTGACTTCATTTTGACCGCCTTGATGTTTGGAGATTTCTGATGCAAAACCGCACTGTGGAAATCGGTGTCGGCCTTTTCTTGCTGGCTGGCATCCTGGCTTTACTGTTGCTGGCCCTGCGAGTCAGCGGCCTTTCGGCCAGCCCCACCGCCGATACTTATAAACTTTACGCATATTTCGACAATATCGCCGGTTTGACTGTCAGAGCTAAAGTGACGATGGCCGGTGTCACCATCGGCAAGGTCACGGCAATCGATCTGGACCGCGACAGCTTCACCGGTCGAGTGACGATGCAACTGGACAAGAAGGTCGATAATCTGCCGACTGACTCCACTGCATCTATCCTCACTGCGGGTCTGCTGGGCGAGAAGTACATCGGTGTCAGCGTGGGCGGGGAGACAGCCCTGCTCAAGGATGGCTCGACCATCCACGACACACAGTCGTCGTTGGTACTGGAAGACCTGATCGGTAAATTCCTGCTCAATACGGTCAATAAAGACGCCAAATGAGGAATGTGTACATGATCTCTACCTTGCGACGTGGCCTCCTGGTACTGCTTGCAGCGCTGCCATTGATGGCTAACGCGGCGGGTTCTGCGCACGAACTGGTGCAGGACACTACTAACAAGATGTTGGCCGACCTGTCGGCCAACAAGGAAAAGTACAAGCAAGATCCCAGTCAGTTCTATAACGCGCTCAATACCATCGTCGGCCCGGTTGTCGATGCCGAAGGTATTTCCCGCAGCATCATGACGGTCAAGTATTCGCGCAAGGCTACCCCGGCGCAGATGCAGACCTTCCAGGAAAACTTCAAGAAAGGCCTGTTCCAGTTCTACGGCAACGCGCTGCTTGAATACAACAACCAGGGCATTACCGTCGCCCCAGCCGGCGATGAGTCGGGTGATCGCACCAGCGTCAACATGAGCGTCAAGGGCAACAATGGCGCCGTTTACCCTGTGCAGTACACGCTGGAGAAGGTCAACGGCGAGTGGAAGCTGCGTAACGTGATCATCAACGGCATCAACATCGGCAAGCTGTTCCGTGACCAGTTCGCCGACGCCATGCAGCGTAATGGCAATGATCTGGACAAGACCATCAACGGTTGGGCCGGTGAAGTCGCCAAGGCCAAGGAAACTTCCGACAAGGAAGCAGGGAAGTCCGCGCAATGACCGAGTCGGCTGTTCGTCTTGGCGACGCCGGGGAGTTGTTCCTCAGCGGCGTGCTGGATTACCGCACCGGGCCGGACCTGCGCAAACAGGGCCAGGCCCTGATCATGGCCAGCAATGCTCCGGCGCTGGTGTTGGATTGCTCGGCGGTGACCAAGTCCAGCAGTGTTGGTTTGTCGTTGCTGTTGTGCTTCATGCGTGACGCAGGCGCGGCCAAAAAGCCGGTCAGCGTCCGCGCTTTGCCGGAAGACATGCGCGAAATCGCCGAAGTTTCCGGGTTAACCGAGCTGCTGGCGCATCCTTAATACACATTATTAAGAAGCCCCCCGTCAGAGTCCTGCTATGCGGGGTTCGCAGGCGCGGGGCTTTTTTGTATGATGTGCGACCCGTGCGCACTGGGCGCCGATAGAGGTTGAGCATGCAGGCCAACGAAGTGAAGAGCTTCCTTGAAGGAAAGCTGCCGGAAACGACTGTTGAAGTTGAAGGCGAAGGCTGCAATTTCCAGCTGAATGTGATTAGCGATGAACTGGCGGCATTGAGCCCGGTCAAGCGTCAGCAGCAGATCTATGCCCATTTGAACCCATGGATCACCGATGGCAGCATCCATGCGGTCACTATGAAATTTTTCAGCCGCGCGGCCTGGGCCGAGCGCACCTGAGCCCCCAAGGCGTCGAGATTCTTATGGATAAATTGATTATTACCGGCGGTGCCCGCCTTGATGGCGAGATCCGCATTTCCGGTGCGAAAAACTCCGCCTTGCCGATCCTGGCAGCGACCCTGCTATGCGATGGCCCGGTAACCGTGGCCAACCTGCCACACCTGCACGACATCACCACAATGATCGAGCTGTTCGGTCGCATGGGCATCGAGCCGGTGATTGACGAGAAGCTGGCGGTCGAAATCGACCCGCGCACCATCAAAACCCTGATCGCCCCGTACGAACTGGTGAAAACCATGCGTGCGTCGATCCTTGTGCTGGGCCCGATGGTTGCTCGTTTCGGCGAAGCCGAAGTGGCGTTGCCCGGTGGGTGCGCCATCGGTTCGCGTCCGGTGGACCTGCACATCCGTGGCCTGGAAGCCATGGGCGCAGTCATTGACGTCGAAGGCGGCTACATCAAGGCCAAGGCACCGGAAGGCGGCCTGCGTGGCGCGAACTTCTTCTTTGATACCGTCAGCGTGACCGGTACCGAGAACATCATGATGGCCGCGGCCCTGGCCAAAGGCCGCAGCGTGCTGCAAAACGCCGCGCGCGAGCCGGAAGTGGTCGACCTGGCCAACTTCCTGAACGCCATGGGTGCGAAGGTTTCCGGTGCTGGCACCGACACCATTACCATCGACGGCGTAGAGCGCCTGCACAGCGCCACCTACAAGGTCATGCCCGACCGCATCGAAACCGGTACCTACCTGGTTGCCGCCGCCGTTACCGGTGGTCGCGTCAAGGTCAAGGACACCGATCCGACTATCCTGGAAGCGGTCCTGGAAAAACTGCGTGAAGCCGGTGCCGAAATCACCACCGGTGAAGACTGGATCGAGCTGAACATGCACGGCAAGCGTCCGAAGGCCGTCAACGTGCGTACCGCTCCGTACCCGGCCTTCCCGACCGACATGCAAGCGCAGTTCATCTCCCTGAACGCCATTGCCGAAGGCACCGGCGCGGTAATCGAGACCATTTTCGAAAACCGTTTCATGCACGTGTATGAACTGCACCGCATGGGCGCGAAGATCCAGGTCGAGGGCAACACTGCCATCGTCACCGGCACCGAGAAGCTCAAGGGCGCGCCGGTGATGGCGACTGACCTGCGCGCTTCGGCCAGCCTGGTCATTTCGGCATTGATCGCTGAAGGCGATACCCTGATCGACCGCATCTACCACATTGACCGTGGTTACGAGTGCATCGAAGAAAAACTGCAGATGCTCGGCGCCAAGATCCGCCGCGTACCGGGCTAGCCCCGGGCTTGCTGTGGTGAGCGGGCAAGCCCGTTCACCACAGCCGGTACCCGCTGGCCGCTCGCTGAATTGGTTTCAAATCGAGGCTGTAATGGCCTCGATCTGTGTCTGGCGCCGTTTGCGTCCGGACAGCAATAGCCTGATGAAGGACTGACGTTTCCCATGTTGACCATCGCACTGTCCAAGGGCCGCATCCTTGACGACACCTTGCCGCTTCTGGCTGAAGCGGGCATCGTGCCGACCGAGAATCCGGACAAGAGCCGCAAGCTGATCATCCCCACGACCCAGGATGACGTCCGTCTGCTGATCGTGCGGGCTACCGACGTGCCGACCTACGTTGAGCATGGCGCGGCCGACCTGGGCGTCGCCGGTAAAGACGTGCTGATGGAGTACGGTGGCCAGGGCCTGTACGAGCCGCTGGACCTGCGTATTGCCCTGTGCAAGCTGATGACCGCCGGCCGTGTCGGTGATGTCGAGCCCAAGGGCCGCCTGCGCGTGGCCACCAAGTTCGTCAACGTCGCCAAGCGCTACTACGCCGAACAAGGCCGTCAGGTCGATATCATCAAACTCTATGGCTCGATGGAGTTGGCGCCATTGATCGGCCTGGCCGACAAGATCATCGACGTGGTCGACACCGGCAACACCCTGCGTGCCAACGGTCTCGAACCTCAGGACTTTATCGCCGACATCAGTTCCCGCCTGATCGTCAACAAAGCATCGATGAAGATGCAACACGCCCGTATCCAGGCGTTGATCGACACCCTGCGCACCGCCGTGGAGTCTCGACACCGCGGTTGACCTACCCGCGTAGCTGAAAAGCTGCGCCCGTCTATCCGCCTCATAGCCAGAATTCTCAGGTGCCCAAGCGGAAACGACTGCTAGTTTAGGGCGCCTGAGTTTTTGCCAATTCTATTGAGGCCCTCGCTATGACCACGTCCACTGCAATTGCCCGACTCAACGCTGCCGACCCGGATTTCGCCCATCATCTGGATCATTTGCTGAGCTGGGAAAGCGTGTCCGACGACTCGGTCAATCAGCGAGTACTCGACATCATCAAGGCTGTGCGCGAGCGCGGTGACGCAGCGCTGGTGGATTTCACCCGCCAGTTCGACGGCCTGGACGTCAAGTCCATGGCAGACTTGATCCTGCCTCGCGAACGCCTGGAACTGGCCCTGACGCGCATCACCGCACCACAGCGGGAAGCCCTGGAAGTCGCGGCAGCACGCGTGCGCAGCTACCACGAAAAGCAGAAACAGGATTCCTGGAGCTACACCGAGGCCGACGGCACCGTGCTGGGCCAGAAGGTCACGCCGCTGGACCGGGCGGGCCTCTACGTGCCGGGTGGCAAGGCGTCGTACCCGTCATCGGTGTTGATGAACGCGATTCCCGCCAAAGTGGCGGGCGTGACTGAAGTGGTCATGGTGGTACCGACCCCGCGCGGTGAAATCAACGAGCTGGTGCTGGCAGCCGCTTGCATCGCCGGCGTGGACCGGGTGTTCACCATCGGTGGCGCTCAAGCTGTCGCGGCGTTGGCCTATGGCACCGAAAGCGTGCCGAAGGTCGACAAGGTGGTCGGCCCGGGCAACATCTATGTCGCCACCGCCAAACGCCACGTGTTTGGCCAGGTCGGCATCGATATGATCGCCGGCCCCTCGGAAATCCTCGTGGTGTGCGACGGCCAGACCGATCCGGACTGGATCGCCATGGACCTGTTCTCCCAGGCCGAGCACGACGAAGACGCCCAGGCGATCCTCGTCAGCCCGGACGCCGAGTTCCTCGACAAGGTCGCCGCCAGCATTAATAAGCTACTGCCGACCATGGACCGCGCCGAGATCATCGAGAAGTCAATCAATGGCCGTGGTGCCCTGATCCTGGTGCGTGACATGGAGCAGGCCATCGAAGTGGCCAACCGCATCGCGCCGGAGCACCTGGAACTGTCGGTGGCCGACCCGCAAGCGTGGCTGCCATCGATTCGCCACGCCGGTGCGATCTTCATGGGCCGCCACACCAGCGAAGCCCTGGGCGACTATTGCGCGGGCCCGAACCACGTGTTGCCGACCTCCGGCACCGCGCGATTCTCGTCGCCGCTGGGGGTGTATGACTTCCAGAAGCGCTCGTCGATTATCTTCTGCTCCCCACAGGGTGCCTCCGAACTGGGCAAGACCGCTTCGGTGCTGGCCCGTGGTGAATCCCTGAGCGCTCACGCCCGCAGCGCTGAATACCGCATCCTTGACGACAAGAAAGGTAATTGAGATGAGCAAATTCTGGAGCCCGTTCGTCAAGGACCTGGTGCCTTACGTACCTGGTGAACAGCCGAAGCTGACCAAACTGGTCAAGCTCAACACCAACGAAAACCCCTACGGCCCGTCGCCCAAGGCGCTGGCTGCGATGCAGGGCGAGTTGAACGACAACCTACGCCTGTATCCGGACCCCAACAGCGACCTGCTCAAGCAGGCCGTGGCCAAGTACTACGGGATCGACGCCGGCAAGGTGTTCCTCGGTAACGGTTCCGATGAAGTGTTGGCGCACATCTTCCACGGTCTGTTCCAGCACGACCTGCCGCTGCTGTTCCCGGATATCAGCTACAGCTTCTATCCGGTGTACTGCGGCCTCTATGGCATCAAGTCCGAGCCGGTGCGGTTGGACGAGCAGTTCCAGATCCGTGTCGCGGACTACGCCAGGCCCAACGGCGGGATTATCTTCCCCAACCCGAACGCGCCGACCGGCTGCGTGCTGGCACTGGATGCGGTGGAGCGGATCGTCAAGGCCAGCCCCGACTCGGTGGTGGTGGTCGATGAGGCGTATATCGACTTCGGCGGCGAAACCGCCATCAGCCTGGTGGACCGTTACCCCAACCTGCTGGTGACCCAGACCCTGTCCAAGTCGCGCTCACTGGCCGGTTTGCGCGTGGGCCTGGCCGTGGGCCACCCGGACCTGATCGAGGCGCTGGAGCGGGTCAAGAACAGCTTCAACTCCTACCCGCTGGATCGCCTGGCGATTGTCGGCGCGGCGGCGGCGTTCGACGACCGTGAGTACTTCGACAGGACCTGCCGGTTGGTGATCGACAGCCGCAACACGCTGGTCGCACAGCTGGAGGCTAAAGGCTTTGAGGTGCTGCCTTCGGCCGCCAACTTCATCTTCGCTCGCCACCCACGGCACGATGCAGCCGGATTGGCCGCCAAGCTGCGTGAGCAAGGGGTGATCGTGCGTCACTTCAAGCAGGAGCGAATTGCTCAATTCCTGCGGATCAGCATCGGTACGCCGGAGCAGAACCAGGCGCTGATCGATGGTCTCGGCGAGCTCTAACAGGCGCTGAAATCAAATGTGGGAGGGGGCTTGCTCCCTCCCACATTGGTTTTGTGTTGCTAATTACAGCAACGGCTCATCCGGCTTCTTGTTCTTCCAGCCATCATTGCCCGGCAGCAGCAGGTTCAAACCAATCGCTACCACCGCACACAGGGCGATGCCCTTGAGGCCGAAATCATCCGGGCCGGTGCCGGTACCGACCAGCACGCCGCCAATCCCGAACACCAGGGTTACCGACACAATCACCAGATTGCGCGCCTCTCCAAGGTCGATCTTGTGGCGAATCAGTGTGTTCATGCCAACGGCCGCAATCGAGCCGAACAACAAGCACAGAATCCCGCCCATCACCGGTACCGGAATACTCTGCAGCAGTGCGCCGAACTTGCCGATAAACGCCAGGCTGATGGCAAACACTGCAGCCCAGGTCATGATTTTCGGGTTGTAGTTCTTGGTCAGCATCACCGCGCCGGTCACTTCGGCGTAAGTCGTGTTCGGCGGGCCGCCAAACAGGCCGGCGGCCGTGGTGGCGATGCCGTCACCGAGCAATGTGCGATGCAGGCCAGGCTTCTTCAGATAGTCGCGACCGGTCACGCTACCCACCGCAATCACACCACCGATGTGTTCGATCGCCGGGGCCAGGGCCACCGGGACGATAAACAGGATGGCCTGCCAGTTGAATTCCGGTGCGGTGAAGTGGGGTAGGGCGAACCAGGGTGCAGCGGCGATTTTTGCCGTGTCGACTACGCCAAAGTAGAACGCCATGGCAAAGCCCACCAGCACGCCGGAGATGATCGGCACCAGGCGGAAAATACCTTTGCCGAACACCGCCACGATCAACGTGGTGAGCAGCGCCGGCATCGAGATCATCATTGCCGTCTGGTAATGGATCAGCTCGGCACCGTCGCCGGACTTGCCCATCGCCATGTTCGCGGCAATCGGCGCCATGGCCAGGCCGATGGAAATGATCACTGGCCCGATCACCACAGGCGGCAGCAGCCGGTCGATAAAACCGGTGCCCTTGACCTTCACCGCCAGGCCCAGGAACGTATAAACGAAACCGGCCGCCATCACGCCGCCCATGGTTGCCGCGAGGCCGAACTGGCCCTTGGCAAGGATGATCGGGGTGATAAAGGCAAAGCTCGAGGCCAGGAACACCGGCACCTGCCGGCCTGTCACCACCTGGAACAACAACGTGCCCAGGCCGGCGGTGAACAGTGCGACGTTTGGATCAAGACCGGTGATCAGCGGCATCAACACCAGCGCGCCAAATGCTACAAAAAGCATTTGTGCGCCAGACAGGATCTGGCGCCAAAGCGGGTCGTTGAATTCATCCTGCATGCTCACGCGTCCTTCTGCTTGGTGCCGAAGATCTTGTCGCCGGCATCGCCCAGGCCCGGGATGATGTAGCCGTGTTCGTTCAGGCGTTCATCGATCGAGGCGGTGTAGATCTGCACGTCGGGGTGCGCTTTCTCGACGGCGGCGATGCCTTCGGGGGCGGCGACCAGCACCATCGCACGAATGTCCTTGCAGCCAGCTTTTTTCAGCAGGTCGATGGTGGCGACCATGGAACTGCCGGTGGCGAGCATCGGGTCGATGATCATGGCCAGGCGCTCGTCGATTTCCGGGACAAGTTTTTCCAGGTAGGTGTGGGCCTGCAGTGTTTGCTCATTGCGGGCTACGCCCACGGCGCTGACCTTGGCGCCGGGAATCAGGCTGAGGACGCCTTCGAGCATGCCGATACCGGCGCGCAGGATCGGCACCACGGTGATTTTTTTACCGGCGATTTTTTCCACCTGGACGGGACCGGCCCAACCGGGGATCTCGTAGTTCTCCAGGGGCAAATCCTTGGTGGCTTCGTAAGTGAGCAACGCTCCGACTTCCTGAGCAAGCTCACGGAAATTCTTCGTGCTAATGTCGGCGCGGCGCATAAGGCCGAGCTTGTGTCGGATCAGCGGGTGGCGGATCTCGCGAGTGGGCATGGGAAAGGCTCCGGCGGCGGGCAAAAAAACCGGCCTAGATTAATCTATCCGAGGGTGTTGTCCTATAGACATCTAGCACGTTAGTCCATTAAGGCTTGCTCGGAGCGCACGAGAAGCGTACCTTCGCCCGCTTTTCTTGCCACAGCACCCCTTGGAGAGCGCCATGTCCGCTGATCTCGAGCATATCCGTCAAATCATGCGCGAGGCTGACTGCCTGTACACTGAAGCGCAAGTCGAAGAGGCGATCGCCAAGGTCGGCGCACACATCAGCCGCGAAATGGCCGACACCAATCCGGTGGTTTTCTGCGTGATGAACGGCGGCTTGATCTTCGCCGGCAAATTGCTCACTCACCTGCAATTTCCATTGGAAGCGTCCTACCTGCACGCCACCCGCTACCGCAACGAAACCACCGGCGGCGACCTGTTCTGGAAAGCCAAGCCGGAAGTCTCGTTCATCGACCGCGACGTACTCATCATCGACGACATCCTCGACGAAGGTCACACCCTGGGAGCGATCATCGACTTCTGCAAACACGCCGGCGCACGTAAAGTGCACACCGCCGTGCTGATCGACAAAGACCACGATCGCAAAGCCCGTCCGGACCTGAAAGCCGATTACGTCGGCCTGCCGTGCATCGACCGCTACATCTTTGGTTACGGCATGGACTACAAAGGCTACTGGCGCAATGCCAATGGGATCTACGCCGTCAAAGGGATGTAAGCCATGACCCGTTTTCTTGATCAGACGCTATTTGCCGAACTGGCCGAGAAAGCGGGCGCCAGCCCTCGCGGGCGGCATCACCATAACTTCCACCAGATGCAAGAGCCGTGTCATCGCCTGGCCGTGGGCCTGCAACCGGACACGTACGTGCCACCCCATCGACACTTGAGCGCCGACAAGGCGGAAACCTTGCTGGTGCTTCAGGGGCGCCTGGGGTTGCTGGTGTTCAATGACGCCGGGGAGGTCATCGCCAAGCGTGTAATGCAGGCGGGCGGCGAGTGCTCCGGCGTTGATCTGCCGCCCGGTGTTTTCCACGGCCTGGTGGTGCTGGAACCCGACACGGTCATGTTCGAATGCAAGGCCGGGCCTTATCGTCCGATAGGCGTGGGGGAGCTGGCCGATTGGGCGCCGCGTGAAGGCGACGCCGATGTGCTCGCCTATCAACGCTGGATGCTTGCCCAGTTCGATTGAGCTACAGTGCTGGGCTATCTCGCACGGAGCGGCCCATGAGCCTGTTGATTCGCACCTGCGCCGCCCTGGCGCTGACCCTCAGTTTGCCTCTGGCCGCTGCCCCGGCCCCGATGCACGGCCAATTCCTGCCGCCCGATGACCTCACCCTTCGCACCGAAACGCCTGACCAGCAACAGTTGCTGCAAGTCACCGAGTACGCGGTGGTGGTGGGCAATCAGCGCCAGTCCAACCAGCAACCGATCCCGGTGACCTCGCCGCTGATGATCCGCCTCAAAGGCAAGTCCCTGAATAAAGGCGCGACCATTGCCCAGGTAGTGCTCAACTTCGATGCCGAAAGCAAAAGCCTGAAAAAGCCGGTGTTCGACGATAAGTCCAAGACCCTGACGCTGTCTTATCCCGTTGCCCAATACCGCGTGATCATCGACCTGCTGCGCAATGACACGGTATATGTGCAGTTCCTCAGTTATGCCAATGGGCATATCTGGGCGGATTTGCACACCGGGGCGGTCCGTACCCAATAGCAAAAACGCTGAATATCCAAATGTGGGAGGGGTCTCCAGCGCTTTCGAAGCTTGCACGCCGCAGGTAGACTTCAAACCCCGTGTAATGTCTGCAGGCTGGAGTCGGTAATGCGTAAAGATAAGAAACAGGTGATTGGTGACGAGATTGGCGACGACCAGATCAAGTTATTCCTGGACTTCGAGCCGGTCGACGCGACTTCACCGTCCCTGCACAAGCTGATCAAGGCCTACCGTGGCCTGCGTATCGACGACTTCGAGCGGTTCCTGGGTTTTTTCAAGGCGGCCGGCCTGGATCTGGATGGCAAGGATGAGCATGGCCAGACATTTGTTGATCTGATCAAGGACCAGCGCAACGCCGCCGAATACATCGAGCTGATCGATAACGCCCGCGACTGATTCGCCGAGCGAAAAAAAACGCCCCGAGGGGCGTTTTTTTATGGCTTGGCAATGCCTTAAGCGTAGCTTTCGGCCTCGTTGCTTTGCTCAACCAGTTCCAGGCTGATGTTGTTTTGCGTGTTGATCTTGCGATACAGCTCGGCATCCGTCTCCAGTACCTTTTCCCGAGCCGGGAAAATCTCCTGCAGCTTGGTCGCCCACTCGCCGGCGGCTTTGGCCGGGAAGCAACGCTCGATCAGTTCCAGCATGATCGACACGGTCACCGAAGCGCCTGGGGATGCGCCCAACAGAGCGGCCAGCGAACCGTCCTTGGCGGCAACCAGCTCGGTGCCGAATTGCAGCACGCCGCCTTTCTTCGGGTCTTTCTTGATGATCTGTACCCGTTGGCCGGCCACTTCCAGGCGCCAGTCTTCGGCTTTCGCCTGCGGGTAGAAGCGGCGCAGGGATTCCAGGCGTTGCTCCATGGATTGGCGAACTTCGCTGACCAGGTACTTGGTCAGGTCCATGTTGTCGCGGGCCACGGCCAGCATCGGGCCGATATTGCCGGCGCGAATCGACATCGGCAGGTCGAGGAACGAACCGTGCTTGAGGAACTTGGTGGTGAAACCGGCGTATGGCCCGAACAGCAACGACTTCTTGCCGTCCACCACGCGGGTATCCAGGTGCGGCACGGACATCGGCGGCGAGCCCACGGCGGCCTGGCTGTAGACCTTGGCCTGGTGGTGCTTGACCACTTCGGGGTTGTCGCAACGCAGCCACTGGCCGCTGACCGGGAAGCCGCCGAAGCCTTTGCTCTCTTCGATGCCCGAGGCTTGCAGCAGGGGCAGCGCCGCGCCGCCGGCGCCAAGGAACACGAATTTGGCGTCCACTTCACGGCTATTGCCGCTGTTGACGTCCTTGATGCTCACGGTCCAGCCGGCACCGTTGCGCTTGAGGCCGGTGACGCGCTTGCTGTACTTGACCTGAGCGTCCGGCGAGCTGGTCAGGTGGCCGAGCAACTGGTTGGTCAGGGCGCCGAAGTTGACGTCGGTGCCGTTCGTCACACGGGTAGCGGCGATTTTTTCGTCGAGCGGACGCCCCGGCATCATCAGCGGCATCCACTCGGCCATCTCGCTACGGTCTTCGGTGTAGTGCATATCCGAAAACGCGTGGTGCTGGCTGAGGGTTTCAAAGCGCTTCTTGAGGAACGACACGCCTTTTTCGCCCTGCACGAAGCTCAGGTGCGGCACGGGGCTGATAAAGGACTTGGACGAGCCAAAGGTGCCCTTTTTGGTCAGGTACGCCCAGAACTGCTTCGACACCTCAAACTGGGTGTTGATGTGGATGGCTTTCTTGATGTCGATGGAACCATCGGCGGCCTGCGGGGTGTAGTTCAGCTCGCACAGCCCGGCGTGGCCGGTACCGGCGTTGTTCCACGGGTTGGAACTCTCCGCTGCACCCGAGTCCATCAGCTCAACGACTTCCAGCTTGAGGCCGGGGTCGAGCTCTTTGAGCAGAACGGCCAGGGTGGCACTCATGATGCCGGCCCCTACCAGAACTACGTCGACTGCTTCGTTATGCGCCATTTAACGCGTCTCCAAAATCTGCAGCACCAAATTGACGGCATGGCTGCCAGGAGTGACGGGGCGGTTCACGTGATGCCCCAGGTTACCCATGGCCAGGATCGCCATGTCCGTTTCGCAATTCTTTGCAACTTCAGCGCACGCTTCCTGCCTGCCTAATCCGCCTATGAACGCATTCATGGGCGCCTGTGGCAATTCGACTTATGGTCAAAGCGTGCGATGGGTGCAATCAATCCGTAGCGGACAGGCTCAAGCTCCCGTTGTCGAGGAGTACTCAATCCTGTGTGGTTGGGCTGTTCCAGACGCTGATGGTGCTTGTACAAACGCCAAACTATTCATTTGCTCGCCACACTCTTGTGAAGTTGTGAAAACCCGTTTTTTCACGCTCTTTTGAAGACGTGAACCTCAAAAAAGGGCTGCCTCAGCCTGGCACCTGGCCCGCGGTACTTTTGCCGACATGCGGCAAAACGGGCAAACAACTCAAGTGGCCGAGCGCAATGGCAGCTCTGGCAGATTCGGTAAAGGCGGGTGGTTTGCAAAGGAAACAGCAAGCGCGCCAGCTTCACTCGATCTGTGTGGGCGGCTCTCTGTGGGCGATTCTTGAGGTTAATACCGAGGCATTAACGTTGCTGCGAGGCCCGATCAGGAGACGTCCTTATAATCGGGGGGAGATTGTAGCGAAGAACGTCAGGGAAATGGACGTGTTTTATGACTTTTATTCGAGTTGTGGTCAGGAGGCCAACGCTTGGCGCGGTTGTGCGTGTATCACCGCTGGGCGAACCCGGGCGCTGGCCGGCAGCGGGCGGTGCATCCAGCATAGCCGGGTCTCGGTCACTTCCACCCAGCCTTCGCCGACAGGCGGCAGGCTGCACTGCTTGAATGCCAGGCAATGGCCCTTGGCGTCGAGCAAGGCGAACTGGCGATGACGGGTGTGTGACATGAACAGCGATTTGAGAAGGCGCATGGTTTTGTACCGGTTGCGTTACATGCTTGAAGGTTGCCAGTCTGCCATGACATTGAAATGACGGATTTATGCGAAATTGTAATTTCGCCGTGGTTTCAGGTGCTGTTCAGGATGACTGGTGGGTGCCCTGCGCACACCGTTATACTGCCCGCCTGTTTGCACCTAGTCCTGGAGAAATGAGTATGTTGCAACGCCTGTTGTTCGGTTTGATCACTGTGACCAGTTTGACTTTGGTTGGCTGCGCCAACAGCCCGCAACAACTCAGCCCGCAACCTAAGCTCACCACCCAGCTGGCGCCGGTAGGCCATGGCCAGCCGGTGTCGGTGCGTGTAGTGGATGGTCGCCCGTCGCCTACGCTCGGTTCGCGCGGCGGCCTGTACCCGGAGACCGCGCTGATTTCGGTCACCGGCCAGGACGTGCTGCCCAAGCTGCAGGCCCAGGCTGAAGCGGCCGTGCGCCTGTTGGGCTTCACCCCAAGCCCCAACGCCCCGGGCGCTCCCCAGTTGACCATCACCCTGGCGGAGCTGAAGTATCAGTCGCCCAAAGAAGGCCTGTACGTGACTGAAGCCGCCATCGGCGCTACGTTCAAGTCCGACGTCACCGCCGGCACCCGTCGCTACAGTGGTCGCTATGGTGCGTCGCTCAACCAGCGCTTCGGCATGTCGCCCAACCAGGAAACCAACACCAAGCTGGTCAGCGACGTCCTCAGTGACGCGTTGACCCGCCTGTTCAAAGACCCGAGCATCGGCCAGTTGCTCAGCGCGCAATAACCGTTTCGCAAAAAAAACCGGGCTTGGTTGAGCCCGGTTTTTTTATGTCTTGAGTTTCATGCGGCTGTGTCGATACGGAAGTCCAGCATGCTTACCCCCGTCAACAGGTCGGCTTCCGGCAGGTCGGCATGTTGATGTCCGCCAAGGGCGCAATACACCAGCCAGTGGCGGTCCTGCACGTTGAACGCCAGGCTGCCGACCAGCGCCTCCTGCTCGTCGCTTTGGGCCATCAGATACAGCCGATCCTGGTTGTGTGCGTGCAACATGACAAGCTCCCGAACGTTCGAAGGGCAACAGAGTGGCTTGTTAAGGTGACGTTCAGGTGACGCTGTAAATTACTGGATACATTAACCGTTCATGGGGGATGGAGCGTTTTCGGCGCTGGAGGCCACTATCGTCCAGGTTTGTAGCTGGGCTGATACCCAGTCACTGTTTCGCTGAGGTTTGCGATGGCCCTGCCCGCACTATTGATCAATGCTCTCGCTTTAGCGGTGGCCTGCCCCGGCGCAGCGCTCCTGTTCATTACCCGACTGCGCGAGCAACGCGCGATGGCTGACCTGACCGCGCAAAGTGAGAAGCGCACGATCGACCAACCCATGCTGTTTCTGGATGTGCGCACCGAGCGGGCGCACCGTGTGGCTTATCGAGTCGGTTTTGTGTGTATGGGGCTGGCGCTGAGCATCTCCTGGCTCAGCACCCACCTATAAACGCAGCGCAAACCAAATGTGGGAGGGAGCAAGCCCCCTCCCACATTTTCAAGCTCGGCGTTTACAGGGGAATGCCGGCTTTAACGCGGTACTGGTTGCGCACAGGTGTCGCGTACTGCACCACCAGGTAGGGCCGGTGCTCAGCGGGGCACTCGTTCAAGCGTCGGTCCCATTCCGCTTGCGCCTTGGCCAGTTCATCTGCGGGGAACAGCTCGGCGGCCTTTGGTACCTGCAATTGCGGGTCGGCGTCGCTCCACTGGGCGTAGGCCAGATAGTGCACCGGGAACAACCGATAACCGCCCAGAATCTGCCGGTCCATCTCCACGGCCAGTACTTTGGTGTCTTCGAAACGCTCGGTAATCGGAGGTGCGAAGTTGATATGGACGCGGCCTTTATAGCCGGTGATGCCCAGGGCAATGCTGACGTCATCCTCGCCCTGCGCTTTTACATAAGTGCCCGTGGTTGCGCGGATGTACAACTCGCGCGCCTTGGCCGAATCACACGGGTCGTATTCGTAGCTGATGGACACCGGCGTCAGGTTCAGCGACTGGATCACTTCGGCAAACGGCTCGTCCTTGCGGCTGACGTGAAACATCTTGAGGATCGCCGATTCGGTGCGATCATCCCCATCCTTGGCCCGGCCTTCTGCCTGGGCTATCCAGATCGACTGGCAGTCGTTGCGGATCGAATGATTGATGTAGGCCGACAATAGGTTGAACGCCGCCATCTTCTCCTTTCGCCCAGTGATTGAACGGTGCACGATAAAGCTCTTGTTCAGGCGCATCAGGTCGCTGACGAAGGGCTTTTGCAGCAGGTTGTCACCAATGGCGATGCGTGGCGTCGGCAGGCCAGCGTGATACACGGCGTAGTTGACGAAGGCCGGGTCCATCACGATATCGCGGTGGTTGGCCAAAAACAGGTAGGCGCTGCCGGACTTGAGCTGCTCGACGCCAGTGTAGGTCACGCCGTCGGTCGCCCGGTCGATGGTGTGGTCGACGTAATACTCGACTTTGTCCTGCAGCGTGGCCACGGTGGTGACCCCGGCGAATTCACGGCGCAGCTTGCGAGCGATCATCGGCTTGAGCAACCAGCCCAGGGGGCCGGCGAAGCGCGGGAAGCGGAAGTGGGTCAGGATGTCCAGAAAGGCCTTGTCACTGAACAGCCGGTCCAGCACTGCCGGGACTTCGCTGTCGTTATAAGGTCGGATGGTATCGAATTCGCCCATCATGCTCTCTTGTTAGAAACGGCTAGGGTAAGTAAAGGAAAAACCAGGGTGCGGACCAGGTAATGGGCCAGGCCGAAAATAGCCCTGTAAATAGACCGGCGATTATACGCACAAGTCACTTGGGAGACTGCGATGCTGGAAACTGCGACGTACGATTGTCCTTATTGCGGTGAAAAGGTCGAGACGACGGTGGACTTGTCGGGCGCAGATCAGTGTTATATCGAAGACTGTCAGGTGTGCTGCCGCCCGATTATTTTCGACCTGCAGGTGCATGGTGACGAGTGGATGCTCGACACCCGCAGTGAAAACGAATAGCAGGTACGCCCATGCAGCGAATCTACGAACCGGAAAACCTGATGGAGGGCGAGCTGTTGCAAAAGATGCTCGCCAGCGAGGGCATCGAGGCGCACCTGGTGGGGCGTCATTTGCTCGGCGGCACCGGCGAATTGCCGATCTTCGGCTTGCTGGGTCTGGAAGTCGATAATGACCGCGCCGCCGATGCCCGCGAGCTGATCACTGCCTATATCGGTGCGCAGCCCTTGCCCGGCGATGAACCCGACAGCTTCCCCGACGTGCTGGTCTGTTAGGCTGTCGGTCGGTTTACCCAAGAGTCGTGTTGCCCCATGTGTGGACGTTATGCCCTGTTTCGCTGGAACCCTTCCTTTGCTGCCTTGCCGGGCTTTCCGGCCGACCAGCAAGCCCAGTGGAACATCTCCCCGAATGATTCCGTGCTGATCCAGCGCGCCGCCGACGGCCAGCGCACCCTGGCCCGCGCCCGCTGGGGCCTGACGCCACCCTGGCTCACCGACCTTTCCCGCACCCCGGCCCATGCCCGCGCCGAAACCCTGGCCGAACAACCGATGTTCCGCGAGGCGTTCCGTCAGCGGCGCTGCCTGCTACCGGCCAATGGTTTCTACGAGTGGCGTGGCACCCAGCGCAAGCGCCCGTACTGGCTGACACCGGGGGAGGGTTCCACATTGTTTTTTGCCGCGATCTGGGAAGCCTATCCGGTGCAGGAGCAGGTGTGGCTGAGCACGGCAGTGGTCACCCAGGCCGCGCAGAGCCAGCGTCGACCACTGATTCTGGATGTGGCGGGGCAGGCGGCCTGGCTCGACCCCGAGACGCCGCTGCATGTGCTGCAAGGCCTGTTGGCCAGTGAACCGGTCGCATTGCGCGAGCGCGTCCTGGCCAATATGGTCAACGATCCCAAGCTCAATGGGCCGGAGTGCCTGACGCCGGCTTAAGCCTGGCGACTGTGGGATGTATCTGAAAATTTGCAGCTACACGTCTGGTGTATCTGGCGTGGATACAAATGAGCGCCTACGATACGCGCCATGTTTCAAGGGCGTTTTTTCAGGGAGAGAGTGTTGATGAAAAAAACAGTGGCGGTAAGCGTACTGGCTGCGGCGATGCTGCTGGCTGGGTGTCAGTCGGTCAATACCACCAGCGGCGGCGCCGTTGGAGTTGAGCGCAAGCAATACATGTTCAGCATGCTGTCGAGTCAGGAAGTTGACCAGATGTATGCCCAGTCCTATCAGCAGACCCTGGGTGAAGCCAGTGGCAAAGGGGTTTTGGACAAGACCAGCGCCAACGCCAAGCGCGTGCAGGCCATCGCCAAACGCTTGATCGCCCAGGCGCCGACCTTCCGTGCGGATGCCGCCCAGTGGAACTGGGAAGTCAACCTGATCAAGAGCGATGAGATGAACGCCAACTGCGGGCCTGGCGGCAAGATTCTGGTTTACAGCGCGCTGATCGACAATCTCAAACTCACCGATGACGAGCTGGCTGCGGTGATGGGCCATGAAATCGCCCACGCCTTGCGTGAACACGGTCGCGAAGCCATGTCCAAGGCCTACGGTATCGAGATGGCCAAGCAGGGCGCCGGTGCGTTGTTCGGCCTGGGCCAGGACAGCCTGGCACTGGCCGACACCGTGGCCAACTATGGCATGACCTTGCCCAACAGCCGCAGCAATGAAAACGAAGCCGACCTGATCGGTCTGGAGCTATCGGTCCGCGCCGGCTACAACCCGAACGCGGCCATCACGCTGTGGAACAAAATGGCCAAGGCATCGGAAGGTGCGCCGCCGGAGTTCATGAGTACGCACCCTGCGTCCGACAGCCGGATTGCGTCGCTGCAGGCGGCGATTCCGAAGGTGATGCCGCTCTACCAACAGGCCAAGAAGTCCTAAGGCTTGATGAAGACCTAAATGTGGGAGGGTTCTACACCCTCCCACATTGGTTTGGGTTTGCAGGCTTAGCGCCTTAGATCCAGCCACTGCTTTGCATGGCTTTGTACACCGCCACAATCGCCAGCACGAAGAACGCCGTTGCCGCCAATCGACGAATCAACGTCAACGGCAATTTTTCCGCCGCGAAATTCCCCGCCAGAACCACCGGTACGTTGGCAATCAACATACCCAGGGTGGTACCGATGATGACCAGCCACAGCTCAGGGTATTGCGCCGCCAGCATCACCGTGGCGATCTGCGTCTTGTCACCTATTTCTGCCAGGAAAAATGCAATCAGTGTGGTCAGGAACGGCCCGAACTTGCGTGTGGTGCTGGCTTCGTCGTCGTCGAGCTTGTCGGGCACCAGGGTCCACAGGGCGGTCGCGCAGAAGCTCGCCGCAAGGATCCAGTGCAACACCGCATCCGAGAAGAAACTGCCAAACCAGGCGCCCACGGCACCGGCGGCCGCATGGTTGGCCAGGGTCGCGGCAACGATGCCGGCGATGATCGGCCAGGGCTTGCGGAAGCGAGCGGCGAGAATGAGTGCGAGCAGTTGCGTCTTGTCGCCGATTTCGGCCAAGGCAACGATTGCAGTTGGAACGAGGAGTGAATCCAGCATCAGGTAGGTTTCCAGGGGCGGGTCGACACGGCTATGACACGTACAGCCTTCCCGCCCCGGGTAAGGTGTGCGTGCCATAGGTCTTGTCAAACCCCGGTCCGTCTGTGCGGACTCCTGGGTCGCATACGCCATGGTCTGCTGACCAAGTATGTTGACGTATGCCGGACGAGCGTGAGGCTCGTGGGAGACTACTCCCCTAGGACGGAGCGGATTCTGCCTAGGCAAAACCTATTCGGCAAGCCTTCTTTTTCAAACGCCTGTCAGCCGCGCTTGGCGCGGTAGATGCGAAAACCATTGCCCTCGGCCTTGATCGCACACACGCCCAAGTGCTCTTCGATCAGCGGCTGGTACTTGAGGAAACTGTTGGCGACCAGCCGAAGTTCACCGCCTTTTGCCAGGTGTTTGGCTGCTTTTCGCAGCAGGTTCTCGGTGGCGAAATAATCGGTGTGTACCCCGACATGGAACGGTGGGTTGCTCAGAATCGCATTCAACCCCATCGGCGCGGCGTCGATGCCATCGCCGGTCAGCACCTCGGCTTCCAGGCCGTTGGCCGCCAGGGTCAGGCGGCTGCTGGCAGCCGCGAAGGCGTCTACGTCCAGCATCGTCACGCTGTTGTGCGGGTAACGGCGTTTCACCGCAGCCCCCAGCACGCCGGCGCCGCAACCGAAGTCCAGCAGGTGGCCACTCGGCAGTTTGTCCAAGTGCTCCAGCAACAGCTCGGTGCCACGGTCCAGGCGGCCATGGCTGAACACACCCGGCAAGCTCACGACATTGAGTGGACCTTCGGCCAGCGGCACTTCAAAGACTTGCGCCAGACTCTCCAGCGCCACCGCTTGTGGTGCGTTGGCCACGGTGATTTGCCACAGCTGGCAATGCCGCGCGTTGTCGAGCTTGCGCGGCTTGCCCAAGGGGATCATCTGTTTGGCGGCGCTTTCAATACCGCTTTTTTTCTCTCCGACCAGAAACAGCTCGGCGCCGGGTAGGCGCGCGGCCACGGCGTTCAGCAGGTAATCGGTGAGGTCCTTGGATTTGGGCAGGAAGATCACCGCTGCATCGAACTCACGCTCTGGCACATTCACGCCAAACTGGCTGCGCTCGGGGAACCGTGCGTCGAGCGCCGCCTGGTCACCGGCGTGCCAGCTCCAGCCGTGGGCGTTGGGCAGGCGGCCCAGCAGGTCGTCGGCGGGCAAGCCCACCAGCAACAGGTTGCCTTGAAAAAGTTCGGCCTGACGAAGCAGTACTTCACTGCGCGGATCCATGGTCTGCTCCTTGAAAAGGGGCGCAGTTTATCAACTGACGACGCGCAGCGGGGCGCCGCTGAAAAAGCCCAAGGCGTTTTCCGTCAGTTGGCCGACGATGCGCTGTCGTGCTTCGCGACTGCCCCAGGCGTTGTGGGGGGTGATGATCAGCCGTGGAATGTCAGCGGCCAGCAACGGGTTGCCGTCGACCGGCGGCTCCACGCTCAGTACGTCGGTGGCCGCGCCACCCAGATGACCGCTGCGCAAGGCCTCAGCCAGGGCCTGTTCGTTGATCAAACCACCGCGCGCCGTATTGACCACCAACGCGCCCGGCTTGAGCAGTGCCAGTTCACGGGCGCCGATAAAGCCGCGGGTGTGCTCGTTGAGCGGGCAGTGCAACGTGAGGGCGTCGACTTGGGGGAGCAACTCATCCAACGGCACGCGATCTGCGCGGGCGGGGCGCCCTGGGATGGCGCCGAGCAGCACGCGCATGCCAAAAGCTTCGGCCAGGCGCGCCACGGCACTGCCCAGCTCACCGTGGCCCAGCAGACCAAGGGTCTTGCCTTCCAGTTCGACGATAGGATGGCCCAGCAGGCAGAACTGCTTGGCTTCCTGCCACTTGCCGGCGGCCACGTCCCGTTGATAGTCCTGCAAGCGGGTCGCCAGGTTGAGCAACAGCATGATTGTGTGTTGCGCCACCGAGGGTGTGCCGTAACCCTGGCAGTTACTCACGGTGATGCCATGGGCACGGGCGGCTTGCAGGTCAATGTTGTTGGTGCCGGTGGCCGATACCAGGATCAGCTTGAGCTCCGGGCAGGCCGCCAGGGTCTCGGCGTTGAGCGCAATCTTGTTACTGATGGCCGCCTGGACGCCTTGCAGGCGCGCAATCACGTTCTGCGGCGTGGTGTCCGGGTACAACTGCAGGTCACTGAAGCAGTCGCGTAAACCACTGAGGTCGAGGTCCCCCAGGTCCAGGGACGGGTGATCAAGGAAGACGGCGCGGCGATTGTTCGTCATCAACTGTACCTTTTGCAGCAGGGTTCGAAGGCGTAATCTGCCGAGCCTATCAGATGAAATAATCCGTTACTTAATGGAGTGCGTATGTACCTCGCCGAGTTTTTGACCGTGGCCCTGATTCACCTCCTGGCGGTGGCCAGCCCCGGCCCGGATTTCGCCGTGGTGGTGCGTGAAAGCGTGACCCATGGCCGTCGCGCCGGCACCTGGACGGCGCTGGGCGTGGGCTCGGCGATTTTTCTGCACGTGGGGTATTCGTTGCTCGGCATCGGCTTGATCGTGTCCCAGTCCATCGTGCTGTTCAATGCATTGAAATGGGCTGCGGCGGCGTACTTGCTGTACATCGGTTTCAAGGCCCTGCGCGCGCAACCGGCCAAGCCCGCCGCCGAGGGCGAGTTACATCGTGAAGCGGGCGAACGCACCCCACGCGGCGCGTTTACCGCGGGCTTTGTGACCAACGGCCTGAACCCCAAGGCGACGTTGTTCTTTCTGTCGCTGTTCACCGTGGTCATCAACCCGCACACGCCGCTCGCGGTGCAGGCGGGTTACGGTGTGTACCTGGCGGTGGCGACGGCGTTGTGGTTTTGCATGGTAGCCATGTTGTTCAGCCAGCAGCGCGTGCGTGCGGGCTTTGCGCGAATGGGCCACTGGTTCGATCGCACCATGGGCGCGGTGTTGATCGCCATCGGCGTGAAGCTGGCCTTTACCAGCATGAAATAACCGCTGCTCGCTCAAGTAGGCACGGTCAAAATGTGGAAGGGGGCTTGCCCCCGATAGCGGTGGATCAGTTGATAAACATTTGCCTGAAACGCCGCCATCGGGGGCAAGCCCCTCCCACATTGATCTTTGTGAGTCCAGGATGGTGGCGCAAAGCTAGTATTTGCCGGGCTCTGCAAATCATTCCTTTGGCTGATTTGGCTGAAACATAAGCGCTCTACAGTGCAGATCGTTCAGCCAAGACCGTGCAGTCATAAAAGGGATTCGTATGTTGCAGACCCGTGTTATCCCCCCCGCCGAAGGTGCCTACCAGTACCCGCTGTTGATCAAGCGTTTGCTGATGTCCGGCGCCCGCTACGAAAAAACCCGGGAAATCGTCTATCGCGACAAACTGCGTTACACCTACCCGACGCTGATGGAGCGGGTTGCGCGCCTGGCCAATGTGCTGACCGAGGCCGGGGTCAAGGCCGGTGATACCGTGGCGGTGATGGACTGGGACAGCCATCGCTACCTGGAATGCATGTTCGCCATCCCGATGATCGGCGCGGTGATCCACACCATTAACGTGCGTCTGTCGCCGGAACAGATTCTCTACACCATGAACCATGCCGAGGACCGTTTCGTACTGGTCAACAGTGAGTTCGTGGGGCTTTACCAGGCGATTGCCGGGCAACTGACTACGGTTGACAAGACCCTGCTGCTCACCGACGGGGAGTCCAAAACCGCCGAGTTGCCCAGCCTGGTGGGCGAGTACGAAACGCTGCTGGCCGCCGCCAGCCCTCACTACGACTTCCAGGACTTTGACGAGCATTCCGTCGCCACCACCTTCTATACCACCGGCACCACCGGCAACCCCAAAGGGGTGTACTTCACCCATCGTCAATTGGTGCTGCACACCATCGGTGTGGCGACCATTATGGGCAGCGTCGACAGCGTGCGCCTGCTGGGCACCAACGACGTGTACATGCCGATCACGCCGATGTTTCACGTACATGCCTGGGGCTTGCCGTATGTGGCGACCATGCTCGGCCTCAAGCAGGTTTACCCTGGCCGCTACGACCCGGAATACCTGGTGGAGCTGTGGCGCAAAGAAAAGGTCACCTTCTCTCACTGCGTGCCGACCATCCTGCAAATGGTGCTCAATGCCAAGGCTGCCCAAGGCGTGGATTTCGGGGGCTGGAAAATCGTCATCGGCGGCAGCGCGCTCAACCGTACGCTGTATGAAGCGTCCAAGGCCCGTGGTATCCAGCTGACCGCCGCGTACGGCATGTCCGAGACCGGGCCGCTGGTGTCCTGTGCCCATCTCAACGAAGAACTGCTGGCCGGCGGCGAAGACGAGCGCATCACTTACCGTATCAAGGCGGGGGTGCCGGGGCCGCTGGTGGAAGCGGCGATCATGGATGGCGACGGTAACTTCCTGCCCGCCGACGGTGAGTCCCAGGGCGAGTTGGTGCTGCGCGCGCCGTGGCTGACCGAAGGCTATTACAACGAGCCGCAAAAGGGCGCCGAGCTGTGGGCCGGTGGTTGGATGCACACCGGAGACGTGGCCACGCTGGATGCGTTCGGGGTGATCGATATCCGCGACCGCATCAAGGATGTCATCAAGACCGGTGGCGAGTGGATTTCCTCGCTGGCTCTTGAGGACCTGGTCAGCCGTCACCCGGCGGTACGCGAAGTAGCGGTGGTGGGCATCGCCGATCCGCAGTGGGGCGAGCGCCCGTTTGCGCTGTTGGTGGTGCGTGATGGCCATATGATAGGGGCCCGCGAGCTCAAGGAGCACCTCAAGCCTTTTGTGGAATTGGGCCATTTGAGCAAGTGGGCGATTCCGAGCCAGATCGCCGTTGTTACGGAAATTCCCAAGACCAGCGTCGGCAAGCTCGACAAAAAACGTATCCGCATTGACATCATTGAATGGCAGGCCAACAACAGCACCTTCCTGTCCACCCTCTGACGCCCTTCGCCGTGCCCGTTCGGGCACGGCAATGCTCTATCTTGCGCCTTCACTTGTGATTTACGGATTTTCAGCCATCCTCTCCGCGTCGGCCTTCGCCGGCATGGCGAAAGGACTGTGGCAGACGGGTCGGTGATGCAAATCACACTTTAGAGGGATCAAGCGGTACCCCCTGCTGGCTATAGTCCCACCATGGGTTTTTCAAGGATGCGTCGCTTCGGGCCATGGAGGTTCAGTTGCCGGGCGGCATTGGAATCGTTGTATTCCGGCCGATACAAGCATCACAGAAAGAACTCACTGCCATAACAATAATGCACATGGAGTAGCGTCGATGACCTCAGTAAACCAGTTCTGGCGCCGGGCAAGATTGCCCCTGACCGTCAGCCTCGCCTCTACGCTCGCCGGGCCTGCATTCGGCGTCAGTTTCAATATCGGTGAAATCGAAGGGAGCTTTGACTCGTCGCTTTCTGTGGGGGCGAGTTGGGGCACGGCTAAACCCAACAAAGATCTGATTGGCGTCAACAATGGTGGCTCGGGCTTGTCCCAAACCTCCGACGACGGTCACCTGAATTTCAAACGTGGTGAGACGTTCTCGAAGATCTTCAAGGGCATTCATGATCTGGAACTGAAGTACGGCGATACCGGTGTGTTTGTGCGTGGCAAGTATTGGTATGACTTTGAGTTGAAAGACGAGAGTCGTCAGTTCAAAGACATCAGCGACAGCAACCGCAAAGAGGGGGCCAAGTCATCCGGCGGCCAAATTCTTGATGCATTCGTTTATCACAACTATGCAATTGCCGATCAGCCTGGGTCGGTGCGCTTTGGCAAGCAGGTTGTCAGTTGGGGGGAAAGTACCTTCATCGGCGGCGGCATCAACTCTGTCAACCCTATCGATGTGTCCGCGTTCCGTCGTCCGGGGGCCGAGATCAAGGAAGGCCTGATTCCGGTCAACATGTTCTATGTGTCGCAGACCTTGACCGATAACTTGTCGGCCGAGGCGTTTTATCAGTTGGAGTGGGATCAGACTGTTACAGATAACTGTGGGACATTCTTTTCGCAGCCGGACGTAGTTTCGGATGGTTGCAGCGACAATTTGCGCCTGCTCGCCAAGCGTTCGACCATTGCAGCCACTGCTCCAGGCCGTGGCGCGTTGGCACAGTTCGACGCGCGGGGTCTGAACATCAACGAAGAGGGTACGTTGGTGCGGCGTGGCGGTGATCGTGACGCGCGTGATAGTGGCCAGTTTGGTGTGGCCATGCACTACAACTTTGAACCGCTGGACACCGAGTTCGGTGCCTACTTCATGAATTATCACAGTCGCGCACCGATCTTCAGCGCAACCGCCGCTCCTGCATCGGCCTACACAGTGGCTCCCGCTTTTGGCTCCCTGGCGCCAGTGTTCATTGCGGGTAACTCCAAGTATTTCATTGAGTACCCTGAAGATATCCGTCTCTATGGGTTGAGCTTCTCCACCACTTTGCCTACAGGGACGGCCTGGAGCGGTGAAATCAGCTACCGCCCTAATGCACCGGTGCAACTCAATACAACCGACATTCTCTACGCGGGTGTGAGAGATTTGGGCGGTCTTTATCAAAATGCTTCCCCGCTTCGCGGTGCGAAGGGTCAAGACTTGAATGGCTACCGTCGCAAGGAAATCACTCAATTCCAGACCACACTGACGCATTTCTTTGATCAGGTGATGGGCGCGAGCCGTTTGACCCTGGTAGGTGAGGTGGGTATCACTCATGTGGGTGGGCTGGAGAGCAAGTCTGATGCACGTTACGGTCGTGACCCGGTGTTTGGTCCGGGTGCATTGCCAGCCACTTTAGGACGTAATACCTGCTCGGCAATTCTTAACACGGGAACCATCGGTGGTGCAGGGCCCGGCGCCGATGCCAGCAATCTTTCCGAGAATTGCAACAATGACGGCTTCACCACTGCTACCTCCTGGGGTTATCGCGGTCGTGCGATCTGGGAATACCCGGATGTCTTCGCAGGTGTGAATCTCAAGCCAAGCGTGGCGTGGTCCCACGACGTCAAAGGTTACTCGCCAGGCCCTGGTGCTAACTTCGAAGAAGGTCGAAAAGCCGTCAGCCTCGGTCTGGACGCCGAATACCAGAACACCTACACCGCCAGCCTGAACTACACCAACTTTTTTGGCGGTGATTACAGCACTGTTGATGATCGAGACTTCGTCGCCCTCAGCGTTGGCGTGAACTTCTAAGCACACTGCATTTCAGGAAGAACAAGAACATGAAAATAACCAAAAGTCTGTTGCACGTGGGTGTGCTTGGGCTGTCGATCCTGGCGAGTAACGTCATGGCGGCAGTATCGGCGGATGAAGCCGCCAAGCTGGGCACGACCCTGACCCCAATGGGCGCCGAAATGGCTGGGAACGCGGCCGGCACCATCCCGAAATGGTCGCCGATGCCGACCAACGCCGGGGCTGTGGATGCCAGGGGGTTCCTTGCCAACCCGTACGCCAGTGAGCAACCGCAATTCACCATCACCGCGCAGAACGTCGAGCAGTACAAGGACAAGCTGGCACCGGGGCAGTACGCGATGTTCAAGCGTTACCCGGAGACCTTCAAGATGCCGGTCTACCCGACCCATCGCGGTGCCACGGTGCCGGCGGAGGTGTTCGCCTCCATCAAGAAGAACGCCACCACCACCAACCTGGTGTCCGGCGGCAACGGCCTGGAAAACTTTGAAACCGCCGTGCCGTTCCCGATCCCAAAAAGCGGTGTGGAAGTCATCTGGAACCACATCACCCGTTATCGCGGCGGCAGCGTGACGCGCCTGGTCACCCAGGCTACGCCGCAAACCAACGGTTCCTACAGCCTGGTGTACTTCCGCGATCAGTTCGTGTTCCGCGACAAGATGAAGGATTTCGACCCGAAAAACCCGGGCAACATCCTGTTCTACTTCAAGCAGCAAGTGACGGCGCCGGCACGTCTGGCCGGTGGTGTGCTGCTGGTGCATGAAACCCTGGACCAAGTGAAGGAGCCGCGTTCGGCGTGGGTCTACAACGCCGGCCAGCGCCGTGTGCGCCGGGCACCGCAAGTGTCCTATGACGGCCCGGGTACCGCCGCCGACGGCCTGCGCACCTCCGACAACCTCGACATGTACAACGGTGCGCCGGATCGCTACGACTGGAAACTGGAAGGCAAGAAGGAAATCTACATCGCCTCCAACAGCTACAAGATCGACGATCCCAAGCTCAAGTACGCCGACATCATCAAGGCCGGCCACATCAACCAGGACCTCACGCGCTACGAACTGCGCCGCGTCTGGCATGTGGTCGCCACCTTGAAGGAAGGCCAGCGTCACATCTATGCCAAGCGTGACTTCTACATCGACGAAGACACCTGGCAAGCCGCGGTGATCGATCACTACGATGGTCGTGGCCAACTGTGGCGCGTCGCCGAAGCCCATGGCGAGAACTACTACGACAAGCAAGTGCCGTGGTACGCCCTGGAAACCCTCTACGACCTGCAGTCCGGCCGCTACCTGGCCCTGGGCATGAAGAACGAAGAGAAGCAGGCGTATGACTTCGGCTTCACCGCCACCACCAGCGACTTTACCCCAGCGGCCCTGCGCCAGGATGGTGTTCGCTAAGCAGCAGCGGTAACCCAATGTGGGAGGGGGCTTGCTCCCGATAGCGGTGTGACAGTCAGCATAGGCATTGACTGATCCACCTTTATCGGGAGCACGCCCCCTCCCACTTTTTGTTTGTTGCGATATTTTTTGTCTCAGTTCTTTTTCAGGCAAATGTTGCAAAGATCTACAAAGCAGCGGCTTTTACCGCTAGTCTGCGGACATCTGCAATGCCGACAACAGCCTTCTACAAGAGCCCGGCGATGACTGATCTGTCCCGAATCCAAGGGCCTCCCAGTGCGGTGATCCCAACCCTGGAAGGTCGCTTCTACAGGCCTCCGCTGCCCGACGGCTACGTGCCGCGACCGCGGCTGTGCGAGCGGCTGAGCGCCGGTCTGCAAGGGCGACTGTTGCTGGTCAGCGCACCGGCCGGGTTCGGCAAGAGTTCGTTGGCCGTAGAGTTCTGCCAGAGCCTGCCGGCGCACTGGCAAAGCCTGTGGCTGGGCCTGAGCCCGCGAGACAACGACCCGGGCCGGTTTCTTGAGCGCCTGCTTGAAGGCTTGCAGCAGTACTTCCCGCAACTGGGCAGCCATTCCCTGGGCCTGTTGAAAATGCGCCAGCGGCACCAACCGTTTGCCTTTGAAGAGTGGCTTGACGGCTTGCTTGATGAGTTGGCCGTTCACCTGTCTACTCGCGCGCCGCTGTTGCTGGTGCTGGATGACTACCATCTGGCCCAGGGCCCGGTGCTGGATCGCTGCCTGCAATTTTTCCTCAACCATTTGCCTGACGGCCTGCTGGTACTGGTGACCAGTCGCCAGCGCCCTGACTGGCACCTGGCACGCTTGCGTCTGTCACGGCACTTGCTGGAGTTGCACGAACAAGACCTGCGTCTGACCCATGCCGAATCCCTGGCGGTGCTGGACCGCCACAGCAGTTCCCTGAAGGGCGAGGCCCTCGACAACCTGATCCGCCGCAGCGAGGGTTGGGTGGCCGGCCTGCGTTTCTGGTTGCTGGCCGCGTCCGAAGCCGGCAACGAAGGCGCGTTGCCGCAAAGCCTGCACGGTGGGGAAGGGCTGATCCGCGACTACCTGCTCGAAGAAGTGATCGACTGCCTGCCCGCCGAAGTGCAGGCGTTCCTGTTCGACACCGCGCCCCAGGAGCGCTTTTGCAGCGAGCTGTGCGATGCCGTGCGCGAAGCCCACGACAGCGCGGAAATCCTGCGTTATCTACAAGCCCATCAAGTGTTTTTGGTGCCTCTGGACGAGCAGGGGCACTGGTACCGTTATCACCACTTATTCTCCGACCTGCTGCGTACCCGACGCGCAAGCAACAACCTATTACCCGCCGCCAGCCTGCACCTGCGCGCGTGTCGTTGGTTCAATGGCCAAGGCCTGATCGACGAGGCGGTGGAGCAGGCGTTGCGCGCCGGCCACCTCGATGTGGCGGCGAACCTGGTGCAGAACCTGTCCGAGGAACAGCTGCTGGCCGAACAGAATGTGGGCATGCTGCTGCGCTGGAAAATGGACCTGCCCGACAGCCTGCTGATCAGCACGCCGCGTCTGATCGTGCTGTACAGCTGGGCATTGGGGCTGGCCTGCCAGTTGGATGCGGCGGAAGAGTTGTCCGGCTACCTCAGCCGCTTCCTGCCGGCGCCGTCGGCCACCGCACAAAAGTCGATGCTGGCCCAGTGGCTGGCGCTGAGCGGAATTATCGCGCGGGGCCGAGGTGATCGTGAGTTGACCCAGCGCTATTGCAGCGAGGCCCTGGAAAGCTTGCCGCAGCGGCGGTACGGCCAGCGCCTGGTGTGCCTGTCGACGCTGTCCAACCTGGCCATCGCCGATGGCGATCTGTGGCGCGCCCGCGGCTTGAACCGTGAATCCTTGGAGCTGGCGCAGCGGGTCGGCAACCCGCTGTTCGAGGCCCTGGCCCACTATGACCGTGCGCGTGTCCTGCAGGCGCGCGGCGAGATCCTGCGTGCCCTCGATGAGGTGCGCCAGGGCCTGCAACGTTTGCAGGGCCTGGCGCCGCAACGCTTGTACGCGGTGCGCGCGCGCCTGTCGTTGTACGAAGGGTACTTGCTGTTGTTACGCAACCAGCCCGACGCCGGCATCAGCCATCTTCGCGCAGGCCTGGCCGAAGCGCGTGCCTGTCGCGACATCAGCGTGCTGATCGGCCATTGCGTGATCGCCAGCTTCGAAGGGCGCCGTGGTGACTTTGCCAAGGCCTTCGCCGAACTGGCCGAGGCGGAGCGCTTGATGCACATTTGGGATGTGCCGCCGATCTACTACCTGGCGATGATCACCCTGATCAAATGCGAACTGTGGCTGGCCCAGGGCCGCACCGACCTGGCCGACGCCTGGCTGACCCGACTGGGGCAGACCTATAACGGTGAGCAGGCCGCCGCCGCGCCGGAGTTTCATCCGCACCTGCCGCAACATATCGGCCTGCAACAAGCCGCGCTCGATGCCGTCCGCCATCAACCCGACGCGGCATTGCAACGGCTCGCTGCACTGGCACAGCGGGCCCATGACAGCGGGCGCCTGATGATTGCCCTGATGGCGCTTACCCAACAGGCGCAGTTGCTGCTCGATGGCGGCCAGGAACTCACGGCACGGCCGGTGTTGGCCCGGGCGCTTGAAACGGGCGCAGGCGGGGCATTGCAACCCTTCCAGCGCTTGCTGGACAGCTACCCGGACTGGATGCGCGAGCAGTTGGGCAAAGACCCGCACGGCCTACTGAGCCAGAGCCTGTCGGCACTGTTGCCGGCGGCCGTAATAGCCGAAACAGTATCCAATCACGAAACCCTGAGCGTGCGTGAACTGGCAGTCCTGCAACTCATCGCCCAAGGTTGCTCCAACCAGGAGATCAGCAACCGGTTGTTTATCTCCCTGCACACGGTCAAGACCCACGCCAGCCATATCAACAGCAAACTTGGCGTGGAGCGACGCACCCAGGCTGTCGCGCGGGCGCAGGAGTTGAGGTTGATTGGTTAACGCCTGACCGCTTGCTCACCGGGGGCCGCGAAGCGCCCACCTACTCTGGTTTAATAGTGCAATTATTCTGGCGATAGCCGCCCGAACACCGCATTTGATGTGCACTAGAGGTCCGTTCATGGAAACCGCAACACCATCCCTCATCCGCGAAACCTTCCCCGTCGGCCCTTTGCAGTGCAACTGCACCATCATCGGCGACTCCCTCACCAAAAAAGCCATCGTGGTCGACCCGGGCGGCAATCCGGAATTGATCCTGGCGCGCCTGGATGCGCTGGGTTTGAAGGTGGTGAGCATCATCCATACCCATGCCCACCTGGATCACTTCCTGGCCTCGGGCCAGTTGAAAGAGAAGACCGGCGCCACCTTGCACCTGCACAAGGACGATCAGTTCCTGTGGGACAACCTGGAAATGCAGTGTCAGATGTTTCGCGTGCCTTACACGCCAGTACCGTCTCCGGATCGCTGGCTGGACCACGATGAAGAGTTGGCCTGCGGCTGCGGCGTAGCGTTGCACACTCCGGGCCACACGCCAGGATCGATGAGCTTCTGGTTTGCCGATGCCAAGTTACTGATTGCCGGAGATACGTTGTTTCGACGTGGCGTAGGGCGTACGGATTTGTGGGGCGGGGACCAGGCGACCCTCGTGCGCTCGATCAAGCAGCGCCTCTACACGCTGGATGAGGGCGCCACGGTGGTAGCGGGGCATGGGCCCGATACGCGGCTGGGTGATGAAATGCGCGAGAACCCGTTTGTGCGAGCGTGATGGGCAAGCGAGCAATCTGTTGTAGCAAAACCGCAGGTTGTGTTCAGCCTGCGTCTGCTACGGTTTCACAGCAGCGGCAGGCCGAATCTTTTGTTACGGCTCGGCGCGCGCCAACGGAATCTTTGCCGTTTGTCGTGTTCAAAACTGCGCACAGGTCCATTGCCAATTGTCCTCTGCACCACAGAATGCAAAAGTAGGAGCTCACCTTAATGTTCACTCCGCGTCGTCTGCTTGTTGTCGCCACCGCCGTAGCCATGTTGTCCGGCTGCGCTTCACCTAATCCTTATGATGGCAGCAGCCAGGGACAGGCGAATAACGAATCCGGCGGTATGAGCAAAACCGCCAAGTACGGTGGGCTCGGTGCCCTGGCGGGTGCGTTGGCTGGTGCGGCCATCGACCATAACAACCGTGGCAAGGGCGCGCTGATCGGTGCCGTTGTTGCTGGTGCAGGTGCGGCCGGTTATGGATACTACGCTGACCAGCAAGAGAAAAAGCTGCGCGAAAGCATGGCCAACACCGGGGTTGAAGTGCAGCGCCAGGGCGACCAGATCAAGTTGATCATGCCGGGCAACATCACCTTCGCCACCAACTCGGACGCGATCTCCAGCAGCTTCTACCAGCCGCTGAACAACCTGGCCAACTCCCTCAAGCAGTTCAACCAGAATACGATCCAGATCGTCGGCTACACCGACAGCACCGGTAGCCGTCAGTTGAACATGGACCTGTCCCAGCGTCGTGCGCAGAGCGTGGCCAACTACCTGACGTCCCAAGGTGTGAACGGCGCCAACCTGAGTGCTCGCGGTGCCGGCCCGGACAACCCGATTGCCAGCAACGCCGACGTCAATGGCCGCGCGCAGAACCGTCGCGTAGAGGTCAACCTTGGCCCTATCCCTGGCCAGCAATACGGCCAGCCGTCGGGCCAGCAGCAGGCACCTCAGCAAAACAATCAGTTCCAGGGCAACCCGTACCAGCAGTATCAATAAACGCTGGCCACAAAAAAGGGCGCCGTGCAGTCAATGCACGGCGCCCTTTTTTGTGGCTGTCGGTTACATCAATCGATGTATTCGAACACTTTGACGATCTTCTGTACGCCGGACACGCCTTGCACCAGGTTGGCGGCGCGGGTGGCTTCGGCCTGGGTCAGCAGGCCCATCAGGTAGACGATGCCGTTGTCGGTGACGACTTTGATGCGCGAGCCGGGGATGGCGTTGTCTGTCAGCATCTGCGCCTTGATCTTGGTGGTCAGCAGCGCATCGTTGCTGATGGCCAACAGGGTGATCGGGTCCATCACTTGCAGTTCGTTATGGACCTTCTTGACCCGCTGCACCGAAGCGGCGGCTTGTTCGGCCTGGGCCTTGAGGTCGGCGCGCGGGGTTTGACCAGCCAGCAGTACCACGCCGTTGAAGCTGGTTACGACGATGCGCGATGCACCGTTGCCCAGGTCCGTTGCGGCTTTGGCGATGTTGACTTCAACCTTGGTTTCGATCAATGAGTCGTCAATCTTGCTGCCGAAGGTACGGGTGCCCTTGTCATCCTGAATAGGGGTGTCACGTGTCGCAGTGATTGCCGTGCTGCAGCCGCTGATACCGAGGCACAGCGTAATGGCCAAGAGGCCGAGGCGGTTAACGGTCATTCTTCACTCCCAAACAGTTGGCTGTCGATCAGATCGCACAGGCAGTGGATCGCCAGCAGGTGGACTTCCTGAATACGTGCGGTGACATTGGCCGGGACGCGAATCTCGACATCTTCGGGCAGCAGCAGCGAAGCCATGCCGCCGCCATCGCGTCCGGTCAATGCTACGACAATCATTTCGCGATCATGTGCGGCCTGGATCGCTTGAATAATATTCGCCGAGTTGCCACTGGTGGAAATCGCCAGCAGCACATCGCCTGGTTGGCCCAGGGCGCGGATCTGCTTGGAGAAGATTTCGTTGTAGCTGTAGTCGTTGGCGATCGAGGTGATCGTCGACGAGTCGGTGGTCAAGGCGATGGCCGGCAGGCTCGGGCGCTCACGCTCGAAGCGGTTGAGCAGCTCGGACGAGAAATGCTGGGCGTCGCCGGCCGAACCGCCGTTGCCGCACGAGAGCATTTTGCCTTCGTTTAGCAAGGCATTGACCATGACCTGACTGGCTTGCTCGATGTGCGGTGCAAGTACGTCCATCGCCTGTTGCTTGGTGTCGATACTGGCCTGGAAAAGCTGGCGAATTCGGGATTGCATGTCCATCTGTGTGACCTTAAGTAGCGCGGCTGTTTGGCACAGGAATGTGCAGCCCGCAAAGCAAAGAGCAAAAGTGTGTGGTGAAGATGTCCGGCGAATCAGCTGTCGAAGGCATCTTTGAGCCAGTTCAGATCAGCGTTGCCTGACGGTGTGCTTTCTATGGCAACCACGTCGAAACGGCAGGGGGAATCGGCCCAGCGATGCTCTTTTTGCAGAAAAAACTGCGCGGCGAGTATCAGCTTTTGACGCTTGCGCCCGTCGATACTGGCGAGCGCGCCACCCCATTGTGCGTGTTTTCTGTAGCGGACTTCGACGAATACTACTGTATCGCCGTCAAGCATGACCAGATCAAGCTCGCCGCGTTTACACAACCAGTTCTGCGCCAGAAGGCGCAGACCCTGTCGTTGCAGGTGGTTCAGCGCTTGCAGTTCGGCATCCTTGCCGCTTTGTGCGCTGGACCGCTCGGGCATCAGCGCGGGGTATCCGGCAGACGTTGGATATCGCCACCGACGAACTTCGCCCATGGCATCTGGCGGTCAACGCGTTGGTTGGCGCTGATGCCCAGGTTGCCCGAGAGGCCATCCACACGGGTGTCCGGCAATGCTTTGAGCTGGCCCAGGCGTGGTGCCAGGCGGTAGGCATCGACACCCATCGCGTACAGGCGGCCGAGGCTGCCATTGGCTTGTGGCCATTGTGCGGCAACCTGGTTGCGCAGCGGGTCGGTGGTGTTAAGCAGCCAAGGGGTTTCGCAGAACATCACGTTGGTCATGTCCAGGTACTGGTTTTTGTCACCGCTGGCGCTGAATACGTGGGACGTCGCGTACACCGGTACGTCACCTGCATATTGGAAGTTCAGGGTCGGCTTGATCTGCTGGGCCAGTTGCGGGGTGACGGCCAGGAAGATGAACTCGATGTCCTGGCGACGCGACGGCTGCGCCGCTACGTCAGTGCCGACGGTGTTTTGCAGGCTCTTGGCGCGACCTTCGCTTTTACGCAGTTGGAACAGGTCGGCAATCTGTTGGGCCAGGGCAACCGGCTGATCCACGTACTCTACGCCGACCACGGTGCCGCCATTGGCTTCCCAGTCCTGGCGGAACGCCCTGTAGACGCGCTCACCCCATTCGCCACGCGGCACCATGGCAGCGGCGCGGTGCAAGCCGTCGGCACGGGCACGGCGCGAGACTTCGCGGGCTTCATCCTCGGCGGCCAGGCCGAACTGGAACAGTTGCGCCGGGCCCCGATCGGTCTCGCTGTAGTTAAGCGCCAGGGTGGTGATCGGCAACTGAGCGCGCGCGCTGAGTTGCTTGACCAATGGTTTTTCCAGCGGGCCGACCACCAACTGCACGCCGGCGGCCTGGGCCTTGGCGTAGAACTCGTCGATGGAGTTCAGGCGTGAGCTGTCATAGAACTCGATGACCGGAGGTTTCTGCCCGGCTTGTTCAGCCTGGTAGTGAGCCGCCATGAAGCCTTCGCGCAGCGCTTTGCCGACAGAGGCCAGCGGGCCATCCTGTGGCAGCAGCAGGGCGATCTTGTTAAGTGGTTGGCTGGCCAGTTCCTTGAGCTTGGTCAGCGGAGTGGGCAGTTGCACGGCCGCCGGGTGCCCCGGGTTCTGTGCACGCCAGGTGTCGATAGCGGCCTGCTGTTGCTCCAGCGTGCCGGCGCCCTTGATCGATTGGGCCAGGGTGATCCAGCCGTCCAGCACCGGGTTGCCGCTGGCCTGCAACTGTTCGGCAGGCAGGGCGGCAATCAAGGTCCAGATGGTTTCGTGGTTGCTCTTGGCGGCATCGCCGGTCAGCAATGGCGCCATGGCGACACGCTCACGCGCCGCGGCGAGGGTCTGGCCGTCGGCTTCATAGGCACGGGCATGCACGCTGGCGGTGCGAATCTGCTGTTCCGGCGGCAAATCCTTGAGGTTTTGCAGGCTCGGATGGTTCAAGGCGGTCAGCGCCGCCTTGGGCTGGTTGCGCGCCATGGCCAGTTCGGCAGCCAGGGTGCTGGCAAATACCTGCGCGGCCGGCTTGAGGGTATCCAGAGGCACCTGCGCAAGAATCTGCGACGAGCGGCCAGGGTTGTTCTGTTTGTAGGCTAGGTCCGCCGCACTCAGGCGCAGCAATGCAGCCTTTTCTGGCGTCTTGGCGGTAGTGGCCTGTTCGAGCAGTTGCTCGATACTGGCGTCCGGGGTCCGTGGAAGGTCGCCAAGGCTGGACGAGGGCGAGCTGGCGCAAGCGGCCAGTAAGGCAGCGAGGCAGAGGGCGGAGAGCAGCCGCAGGCAAGCGATCATGTAAGTGTTCCTGATACCGATCAAATTAGCGTGGAAGTGTACCCAAGCACTGGCCCAGGCGCGATGTTACTGGCGTGAAACCGTCGATTTAGGTCGTGCAAATGTTGCTGTCAGTGATCAACGGCTGAAAAGGCATCGGCCGTGATGGCATTTTTTAAAGGCGTCTACGCGCTACAATGCCGCTTTTGCCAACCATCGAGGTGTGCGTTTTGACTGCTCCAGGTCCTTTGAATTCCACTGCAGGCTCGCTTTTTGTCGTGGCGACGCCCATTGGCAACCTGGACGACATCAGTGCGCGGGCGCTGAAAGTGCTGCGCGAGGTTAAATTGATCGCGGCGGAAGACACGCGCCACTCCCAGCGGTTGATGCAGCATTTTGGTATCAGTACGCCATTGGCCGCATGCCACGAGCATAACGAGCGCGAAGAAGGCAGTCGTTTTATCGTGCGCCTGTTGGCCGGTGACGATGTGGCGCTGATTTCCGATGCGGGCACGCCGCTGATCTCAGACCCCGGTTATCACTTGGTTCGCCAGGCGCGGGCCGCGGGTATCAATGTAGTGCCTGTTCCGGGTGCGTGCGCGCTTATCGCGGCATTGTCGGCGGCGGGCCTGCCGTCCGACCGGTTTATTTTCGAAGGTTTCCTGCCGGCCAAGGCAGTGGGGCGGCGCGCACGTCTTCAGGCGGTAAAGGAAGAGCCACGCACGTTGATTTTTTACGAAGCCCCGCACCGTATCCTGGAATGTCTGCAGGACATGGAATTGGTTTTTGGCGGCGATCGCCTGGCGTTGCTGGCGCGTGAACTGACCAAAACCTTTGAAACCCTCAAGGGCCTGCCACTGGAGGAGTTGCGCGCGTTCGTCGAGGGCGACAGCAATCAGCAACGCGGTGAGTGCGTAGTGTTGGTGGCCGGCTGGACGGCGCCGGAGGCTGAAGACGCCGTCGGCAGCGAGGCCATGCGTATTCTGGATCTGCTGCTCAAGGAAATGCCCCTCAAGCGTGCGGCGGCCCTGGCGGCGGAAATTACCGGTCTGCGCAAGAATGTGTTGTATCAAGTGGCGCTGGATAAACAGAAAGCCGAATAGTTCCGAGGTTAAAGCGGTATTACGTCTGAACGTGATGGCCATGCTGCACTTTAATACTTGTCCTGAGGCCGTCGTGCCGTTAACCTGCGCGGCGGAGAGTCGATTGGACAGTCGCTGCCCTCTATGAAAATTAGGGGGGGAGGAAAGTCCGGGCTCCATAGGGCGAAGTGCCAGGTAATGCCTGGGAGGCGTGAGCCTACGGAAAGTGCCACAGAAAATAACCGCCTAAGCGCTTCGGTGCCGGTAAGGGTGAAAAGGTGCGGTAAGAGCGCACCGCACGACTGGCAACAGTTCGTGGCTAGGTAAACCCCACTTGGAGCAAGACCAAATAGGGTCCCAAGGCGTGGCCCGCGCTGGGACCGGGTAGGTTGCTAAAGGTGTCCAGTGATGGCCATCGTAGACGAATGACTGTTCAAGACAGAACCCGGCTTACAGATCGACTCTCCACCTTTTTCCTTCTGCTCGACTCTCGGGCAGAAAACCGGTAGTAACGCAAGAATCCCTCCCTGCCAAATCATTGGCAGATGCATCTTCGTAATACCAAAAAAATCTTACTCTTAATAAATCACTTTAACTTCGAGTCACAGCGCTTTGAGTTGTTTGTGTTTGCAGGGTCAAAAACTACGTCGAACTCGGGTTTCTCCTCCTTTTACGCTCCTAAATCTCCGTTCTGTAAGGCTTTTCCTTGAATCCGCGCCTTGACGGTGTGGTGGGCGCATTCCTATAGTGTGCGCAAGTGGCGGAAAGTGGCACAAAGTGGGTTTTTTGAACGTAAAACGCTAAAATTTGGAGAAACGCATCTGTGTTTCGCGGAGCTAACGCTATCAGTCTCGATGCAAAAGGCCGTCTCGCCATGCCGAGCCGGTATCGTGACGAGCTGATTTCGCGAAGTTCCGGACAGTTGATCATCACCATCGATGCCGTTGACCCTTGTTTATGTGTTTACCCGCTCGATGAGTGGGAGTTGATTGAAACCAAGTTGCGCGCCCTGCCTTCATTGCGTGAAGAAAACCGCCGTCTTCAGCGTTTGCTGATTGGTAATGCCGTCGACCTCGAGCTCGACGGCAGTGGTCGTTTCCTGGTGCCGCCGCGTCTGCGCGAGTACGCCAAGCTGGACAAGCGCGCAATGCTGGTCGGCCAACTGAACAAGTTCCAATTGTGGGACGAAGATGCCTGGGATGCTGTTTCTGCAGCTGACCTGGCGGCTATTCAACAACCGGGCGCCATGCCTGATGAACTGCGTGATTTGATTCTGTGACTATTGATAGCGGCTTTAACCACATCACCGTACTGCTTGACGAAGCCGTTGAGGCTCTCGCCGTGCGCGCGGATGGCTGCTATCTGGATGGCACTTTCGGCAGGGGCGGGCATAGCCGGTTGATACTCAGCCAGCTCGGGCCCGACGGAACACTCCTCGGGTTCGACAAAGACCCCCAAGCGATTGCCACCGGGCAAGCGCTAGCGGCCGAAGACGGCCGCTTTGTCGTTGTGCAGCGTAGCTTTGCCGAGCTGGGTGCCGAAGTGGCCGAGCGTGGCATGGCGGGTAAGGTGGCCGGGGTTTTGCTCGATCTGGGCGTGTCCTCGCCACAGCTTGATGATCCGGAGCGCGGCTTCAGTTTCATGAACGACGGCCCGCTCGACATGCGCATGGACCCGACCCGTGGTGTGAGTGCCGCGCAATTTATCGCCACCGCGCCGGTGGAAGAAATCGCCCGTGTGTTCAAGGAATACGGTGAAGAGCGTTTCGCCGGCCGCATGGCTCGCGCCGTGGTCGAGCGCCGCGAGACCCAACCGTTCGAACGCACCGCCGACCTGGCCGAAGTGCTCAAGGTCGCCAACCCCGCGTGGGAAAAGGGCAAGAACCCCGCGACCCGTGCGTTTCAGGGCCTGCGCATTCACGTCAACAATGAATTGGGCGATCTGGAGGCTGGCCTCGAAGCCGCCCTCGAGGCGCTGGAAGTGGGCGGTCGCCTGGTGGTGATCAGCTTCCATTCGCTGGAAGACCGTATCGTCAAATTGTTCATGCGCCGCCTGGTCAAGGGCGAGTCCGACAATCTGCCGCGCAACTTGCCGGTGCGTTTCGAGGCCTTTGTGCCGAAAATCAAAATCCATGGCAAGGCACAGTTCGCTTCCGAAGCCGAGCTGAAGGCCAACCCACGTTCCCGTAGCGCGGTCATGCGTGTCGCGGAGAAGTTGCGGTGAGCAAGCTTTTCGCCAAACCCCTGCCGGGCGGCAGCTTCTTTATGTTGCTGCTGTTTGTCGGCGTGCTGGTGTCCGCGATTGCGGTGTCCTACAGCGCCCACTATAACCGCCAGTTGCTCAACACCCTGTACGGGGAACTGAGCGTGCGCGACAAGGCGCAGGCGGAATGGGGGCGGTTGATCCTGGAGCAAAGCACCTGGACGGCCCATAGCCGTATCGAAGTGCTGGCTACCGAACAGTTGAAAATGCACATTCCGGGCGCGGCCGACGTTCGCATGGTGGCGCCATGATGAAACTCGAAGGCGCACTGTACCCGTGGCGTTTCCGTCTGATGCTCGGCTTGCTGGCATTGATGGTGGGTGCGATCGCCTGGCGGATCGTCGACCTGCAAGTGGTCGACCGCGACTTCCTGATCGGCCAGGGCGACGCCCGTAGCCTGCGGCATATTCCCATTCCCGCGCACCGCGGCCTGATCACCGACCGTAACGGCGAGCCCCTGGCCGTCAGTACGCCGGTCACCACCTTGTGGGCCAATGCCAAGGAACTGCAAGTGGCCAAGGATCGCTGGCCAGCGCTCGCTGCCGCTCTTGGGCAAGACCCGAAGGCCCTGGCCGAGCGCCTGGAAGCCCAGGCCAATAAAGAATTCATCTACCTGGTTCGCGGCCTGACCCCTGAACAAGGCCAGCAAGTGCTCGACCTTAAAGTGCCCGGTGTCTACGGCATCGAGGAATTCCGCCGTTTCTACCCGGCCGGTGAAACCACCGCGCATATGGTCGGCTTTACCGACATCGATGACCACGGTCGCGAAGGTGTGGAGCTGGCCTACGATGAATGGCTGGCCGGAGTGCCCGGCAAGCGACAAGTCATCAAGGATCGGCGCGGCAGGCTGATCAAAGATGTCCAGGTCACCAAGAACGCCAAGGCCGGCAAACCCTTGGCGTTGTCGATTGACCTGCGCCTGCAATACCTGGCCAACCGCGAGTTGCGTAACGCGATCATCGAGAACGGCGCCAAGGCCGGTAGCCTGGTGATCATGGACGTGAAGACCGGCGAGATCCTCGCCATGGTCAACCAGCCGACCTACAACCCGAACAACCGTCGCAACCTGCAACCGGCGATGATGCGCAACCGCGCCATGATCGACGTGTTCGAGCCGGGTTCGACCATGAAAGCGATCTCCATGAGTGCCGCCCTGGAAACCGGACGCTGGAAACCCAGCGACAAGGTCGAGGTGTATCCAGGCACCTTGCAGTTGGGCAAGTACACCATTCGTGACGTGTCGCGCACCGAAGGCCCGGTGCTGGATTTGACAGGTATCCTGATCAACTCCAGTAACGTGGGCATGAGTAAGGTTGCCTTCGATATCGGTGGCGAGACCATCTACCACCTGGCGCAAAAAATCGGCCTGGGCCAGCCCACCGGTCTGGATTTCCCCGGTGAGCGCGTCGGCAACCTGCCGAACTACCGCGACTGGAAAAAAGCCGAGACCGCCACGCTTTCCTACGGTTACGGCCTATCGGTGACGGCGATCCAACTGGCGCATGCCTTTTCGGTATTGGCCAATAATGGCCGCATGGTGCCGTTGAGCCTGATTCACGTCGACGAAGCGCCGAAAGCCACCCAGGTGATTCCGGAAAACGTCGCCAAGACCATGCAGGGCATGCTCCAACAAGTGATCGAAGCGCCACGTGGTGTGTTCCGCGCCCAGGTGCCGGCGTATCACGTGGCAGGCAAGTCCGGCACCGCGCGTAAAACCTCGGTGGGCACCAAGGGCTACGCCGAAAACTCCTACCGTTCGCTGTTCGCCGGCTTCGGCCCGATGAGCGACCCACGCTACGCCATCGTCGTGGTCATCGACGAGCCGAGCAAGGCCGGTTACTTCGGTGGCCTGGTATCGGCGCCGGTGTTCAGCAAAGTGATGTCCGGCACCCTGCGCCTGATGAACATCACGCCGGACAACCTGCCGCCGACCCAACAAGCGAACGCCGTACCTCCGGCCGCTGCAGTCAAAGCCAATGGAGGGCGCGGCTGATGTCTCTTAGCCTGAATAAGATATTTGCCCATGCCGGCCGCGATCTGCTGATTCGCGAGTTGACCCTGGACAGCCGTAATGTGCGCGCCGGTGACCTGTTCCTGGCGGTGCCGGGCGGCAAGTACGATGGCCGTGCGCACATCGCCGATGCCCTGCAGCGCGGCGCGGCGGCGGTGGCCTATGAGGCTGAAGGCGCCACCGTGCTGCCGATCACCGACGTGCCGTTGATTCCGGTCAAGGGCCTGGCCAAGCAATTGTCCGACATCGCCGGGCGTTTTTACGGCGAGCCGAGCCGTCACCTCAATCTGGTGGGCGTGACCGGCACCAACGGCAAGACCAGCGTGACCCAATTGGTCGCTCAGGCTCTCGACCTGCTGGGCCAGCATTGCGGCATTGTCGGTACCCTGGGCACCGGTTTCTACGGCGCGCTGCAAAGCGGCCTGCACACCACGCCGAACCCGATTGCCGTGCAAGCGACCCTGGCCGACCTGAAAAAGGCCGGGGCCAAGGCCGTTGCCATGGAGGTGTCTTCCCACGGTCTGGATCAAGGTCGTGTCACCGCCCTGGCGTTTGACGTGGCAGTGGTGACTAACCTGTCCCGCGACCATCTGGATTACCACGGCACCATGGAGGCGTACGCCGCCGCCAAGGCCAAGCTGTTTGCCTGGAATGACCTGAAGTGCCGGGTGGTCAACCTGGATGACGCGTTCGGCCGCCAGTTGGCCACCGAAGACAGCGAAGCGCGCCTGATCAGCTACAGCCTGCTGGATTCCAGCGCGTACTTGTATTGCCGCGAAGCCCAGTTCAATGACGAGGGCGTACGCGCCACGTTGGTCACGCCCCAGGGCGAACACCACCTGCGTAGCACCTTGCTCGGTCGTTTCAACCTGAGCAACGTACTTGCCGCCATAGGCGCCTTGCTCGGCCTGGATTACGCCCTCGACGAGATCCTCAAGGTGTTGCCGAAACTGGAAGGCCCGGCCGGTCGCATGCAACGCCTGGGTGGCGGCAAGCAGCCGCTGGTGGTGGTCGATTACGCTCACACCCCGGACGCCTTGGAAAAAGTCCTCGAAGCGCTGCGCCCACATGCCAAAGGCAAACTGCTTTGCCTGTTCGGTTGCGGCGGTGATCGCGATCGCGGCAAGCGCCCGCTGATGGCCGAGATTGTCGAGCGTCTGGCCGATGGCGTCCTCGTCACCGACGACAACCCGCGCAGCGAAGACCCGAGCCGGATTTTCGACGATATCCGTACGGGCTTCAAAGACGTGTCCAAGGCCACTTTTATTGCCGGTCGCGGGGCTGCCATTGCCCAACTGATCGCCAGCGCCAGCGTTGACGATGTGGTGGTGCTGGCCGGTAAAGGCCATGAGGACTATCAGGAAATCAACGGCGAGCGTCATGCCTTCTCCGATCTGGTCGAGGCCGCTAACGCCTTGACCGCCTGGGAGGTGGCCCATGCTTAAGGCGATGACGTTCAGCGAACTGGCCCAGGCGCTGTCGGCCCGCGTACTGTCGAGCGACTGCACCTTTAATGGCGTGAGTATTGATAGTCGTAACATTCAGCCGGGGCAGCTGTTCGTCGCCCTGGCCGGCCCGCGTTTCGACGGGCATGACTACCTCAATGATGTCGCCGCCAAAGGTGCCGTCGGTGCGTTGGTGCAGCGTGAAGTGCCTGACTCCGCCTTGCCGCAATTGCTGGTCGCCGACACCCGCCTGGCCCTGGGCCGGCTGGGTGCGCTGAACCGCGCCGCGTTCGCCAAGCCGGTTGCAGCCGTCACCGGCTCCAGCGGCAAGACCACGGTCAAGGAACTGCTCGCCGGTGTGCTGCGCACACGCGGCCCGGTGCTTGCGACCCGTGGCAACCTGAACAACGATTTCGGCGCGCCACTGACCCTGCTCGAACTGGCCCCGGAACATACCGCGGCAGTGATCGAACTGGGCGCTTCGCGCATCGGCGAAATTGCTTACACCGTGGCGCTGACCAAGCCCCACGTGGCGATCATCAACAATGCCGGTACCGCCCACGTCGGTGAGTTCGGTGGCCCGGAAAAAATCGTCGAAGCCAAGGGCGAAATCCTTGAAGGCCTCGACGCTTCGGGCACCGCCGTACTGAACCTCGACGATAAGGCCTTTGAGACTTGGCGTGTACGCGCCGCCGGTCGCAAGGTCCTGACCTTTGCCGTGTCGAACGCGGCCGCCGACTTTCATGCCGGCGACATCACCGTCGACGCCCGTGGCTGCCCGTCCTTCACCTTGCACACCCCGCAAGGTGACGAGCACGTGCAGTTGAACCTGCTCGGCAACCATAACGTCGCCAACGCCCTGGCCGCTGCCGCCGCCGCCCATGCCTTGGGCGTGTCGCTGTTCGGTATCGCGACGGGCCTGGGTGCGGTGCAGCCGGTCAAGGGGCGCACCGTGGCGCAGCTATCGAGCAACGGCATGCGCGTGATTGATGACACTTACAACGCCAACCCGTCTTCCATAAACGCCGCCGTGGATCTGCTCAACAGCTTTGCCGGACGCAAGGTGCTGGTATTGGGCGATATCGGTGAGTTGGGCGATTGGGCCGAACAAGGCCATCGTGACGTCGGCGCGTATGCCGCCGGTAAAGTCGACGCCCTCTACGCGGTCGGCACGAACATGGCGCACGCCGTCAACGCTTTCGGCCCCGGTGCGCAGCATTTCGCCACCCAGGTCGAGCTGATCGAGGCGCTGACGGCCGCCGAACACGACAAACACACAACCATTTTGATCAAGGGATCGCGCAGCGCGGTGATGGAAAACGTCGTCGCAGCCTTGTGTGGCTCAAGTACGGAGAAACATTAATGCTGCTGCTGCTGGCTGAGTATCTGCAACAGTTCCACAAAGGCTTCGCGGTCTTTCAGTACCTGACCCTGCGCGGGATCCTGGGTGTGCTGACCGCGCTGTCGCTGTCGCTGTTTTTAGGGCCGTGGATGATCCGCACCCTGCAGAACCTGCAAATTGGTCAATCGGTTCGTAATGACGGCCCGCAGTCGCACCTGTCCAAGTCCGGCACCCCGACCATGGGCGGCGCGCTGATCCTGTCGTCCATTGGCATCAGCACCTTGCTGTGGGCCGACCTGCACAACCGCTACGTGTGGGTGGTGTTGCTGGTGACCCTGCTGTTCGGCGCCATCGGCTGGGTGGATGACTACCGCAAGGTGATCGAGAAAAACTCCAAGGGGCTGCCGAGCCGCTGGAAGTACTTCTGGCAGTCGGTGTTCGGCCTTGCCGCCGCGATCTTCCTGTACACCACCGCGCCGAGCGCCGTGGAAACCACTTTGATCATTCCGATGCTCAAGGACGCCAGCATCCCCCTGGGCATCGGCTTCGTGGTGTTGACCTACTTTGTGATCGTCGGCTCCAGCAACGCGGTCAACCTGACCGACGGGCTCGACGGCCTGGCGATCATGCCGACAGTGATGGTGGGCGGTGCGCTCGGCATCTTCTGCTACCTGTCGGGTAACGTGAAATTCGCCGAGTACCTGCTGATCCCCTATGTACCGGGCGCGGGTGAGCTGATTGTGTTCTGCGGCGCGCTGATCGGTGCCGGCCTGGGTTTCCTGTGGTTCAACACCTACCCGGCACAAGTCTTCATGGGCGACGTCGGCGCACTGGCGCTGGGCGCGGCCCTGGGCACCATCGCGGTGATCGTTCGCCAGGAAATCGTGTTGTTCATCATGGGCGGTGTGTTCGTGATGGAAACCCTGTCGGTGGTCATCCAGGTGGCGTCCTTCAAGTTGACCGGGCGTCGCGTGTTCCGCATGGCGCCGATTCACCACCATTTTGAACTCAAGGGCTGGCCCGAGCCGCGTGTGATTGTCCGTTTCTGGATCATCACCGTGATTCTGGTACTGGTCGGCCTTGCCACCCTGAAACTGAGGTAGAAACGAGTGTCCCTGATCGCTTCAGACCACTTCCGCATCGTTGTCGGCCTCGGCAAGAGCGGCATGTCCCTGGTTCGCTTCCTGGCGAACCGGGGCACGTCGTTTGCCGTGGCCGACACGCGGGAAAATCCACCGGAGCTGGTCACGCTGCGCCGTGACTACCCGCACGTGGAAGTGCGTTGTGGCGAGTTGGATGTCGAGTTTCTGTGCCGCGCCGATGAGCTTTACGTGAGCCCTGGCCTCGGCCCTGGCGACACCGGCCCTGCAAGCAGCAGCGGCGCGTGGCGTGAAGCTGTCCGGCGATATCGACCTGTTCGCGCGCCACGCGAAGGCACCGATCGTGGCCATCAGCGGTTCCAACGCCAAAAGCACCGTGACCACCCTGGTCGGCGACATGGCGATGGCGGCCGGCAAGCGCGTGGCCGTGGGCGGTAACCTCGGCACGCCGGCGCTGGATCTGCTCAGCGACGACATCGAGTTGTATGTAATGGAGCTGTCGAGTTTCCAACTGGAAACCACCCACGACCTGGGCGCCGAAGTCGCGACGGTGTTGAACGTCAGCGAAGACCACATGGACCGTTACAGTGGCCTGCCCGCGTATCACCTGGCCAAGCACCGGATCTTCCGCGGCGCCAAGCAGTTTGTGGTCAACCGCCAGGATGCCCTGAGTCGTCCGCTGATCGGCGAGGGCATGCCCTGCTGGACCTTCGGCCTGGGCAAACCCGACTTCAAGGCCTTCGGCATCCGCGAAGAGAACGGCGAGAAATACCTGGCCTTCGAGTTCCAGAACCTGATGCCGGTGCGCGAGCTGAAAATCCGCGGCGCCCATAACCAATCCAACGCTCTGGCCGCCTTGGCGCTGGGGCATGCCGTGGGCCTGCCGTTCGACGCCATGCTCGCGAGCCTGCGCACCTTCGGCGGCCTGGAACATCGCTGCCAATGGGTGCGCGACCTCAATGGCGTCAGCTATTACAACGACTCCAAGGCCACCAACGTGGGCGCCGCATTGGCCGCCATTGAAGGCCTTGGCGCCGATATCGACGGCAAGCTGGTGCTGATCGCCGGTGGCGACGGCAAGGGCGCTGATTTCAAAGACCTCAAGGCACCGGTGGCCGCGCATTGCCGAGCCGTGGTGTTGATGGGCCGCGATGCCGATTTGATCGCCGCTGCCCTGGGTGATGCGGTGCCGCACGTGCGCGCCACGTCCCTGGACGATGCCATCGCCCAGTGCCAGGCCCTGGCCCAGCCGGGCGATGCGGTGCTGCTGTCGCCGGCGTGCGCCAGTTTCGACATGTTCAAGAACTACGAAGAGCGCGGCCAGTTGTTCGCTCGCGCCGTGGAGGGCTTGGCATGAGCATCGATTTCAGAAATATCATCAAGCCTTACCCGTCGCCGATCATCACGGGGCGCGGCATTGACCTCGATTTCCCGATGCTCGCCGGTTGCCTCGCGTTGCTGGGCCTGGGCCTGGTGATGATCACCTCGGCTTCTTCCGAAGTGGCGGCCGTACAGTCGGGCAACACCCTTTACATGATGATCCGGCACTTGGTGTACCTGATCATCGGCCTGGGCGCGTGCATCGTGACCATGATGATCCCCATCGCCACCTGGCAACGCCTGGGTTGGCTGATGCTGATCGGTGCCTTCGGCTTGCTGATCATGGTGATCCTGCCGGGCATCGGCCGCGAGGTGAACGGTTCGATGCGCTGGATCGGCTTCGGTGCGTTCAACGTGCAGCCGTCGGAGATCGCCAAGGTGTTCGTGGTGATCTACCTCGCCGGCTACCTCGTCCGCCGCCAGAAAGAAGTGCGCGAAAGCTGGATGGGCTTCTTCAAGCCGTTCATCGTGCTGCTGCCCATGGCCGGCCTGTTGCTGATGGAACCGGACTTCGGCGCCACCGTCGTGATGATGGGGGCGGCGGCGGCGATGCTGTTCCTGGGCGGCGTGGGCCTGTTCCGCTTCAGTTTGATGGTGGTGCTGGCCGTGGCCGCCGTGACCATCCTGGTGCAGGCGCAGCCCTATCGAATGGCGCGTCTGATTACCTTTACCGACCCCTGGTCCGACCAGTTCGGCTCCGGCTACCAATTAACCCAGGCGTTGATCGCCTTTGGTCGCGGCGAGTGGCTGGGCGTGGGCCTGGGCAACAGCGTGCAGAAGCAGTTCTACCTGCCCGAAGCGCATACCGACTTCGTGTTTTCGGTACTCGCCGAAGAGCTGGGCGTGGTGGGTTCGCTGTGCACCGTCGCGCTGTTCGTGTTCGTGTGTGTACGCGGCATGTACATCGGCTTGTGGGCCGAGAGGGCCAAACAATATTTCGCCGCTTACGTGGCGTACGGCTTGTCGTTCCTGTGGATCGGCCAGTTCCTGATCAACATCGGGGTGAACGTCGGCTTGCTGCCGACCAAGGGCCTGACCTTGCCGTTCCTCAGTTATGGCGGCAGTTCGTTGGTGATTTGCTGCGCCTGCCTGGGCTTGTTGCTGCGCATCGAGTGGGAGAGTCGAACCCACCTGGGCAGCGAAGACATGGAGTTCAGCGAAAGCGACTTCGCCGAGGAGCCGACCCATGGGCGCTAATGTGCTGATCATGGCGGGCGGCACCGGGGGCCACGTGTTCCCGGCCCTGGCTTGCGCGCGGGAATTCCAGAACCGTGGCTACACCGTGCATTGGTTGGGTACGCCGCGCGGCATCGAAAACGAATTGGTGCCCACTGCCGGTTTGCCGCTGCATCTGATCAACGTCACCGGCCTGCGCGGCAAGGGCAAATTGTCCCTGCTCAAGGCGCCGTTTGTGTTGCTCAAGGCGGTGTGGCAGGCGCGCAAAATCATCCGTGAATTGCAGCCGGTGTGTGTGCTCGGTTTTGGCGGTTATGTGACGGGGCCTGGCGGTGTGGCCGCCAAGCTCGCCGGCGTGCCGGTGATCGTGCACGAACAAAATGCCGTCGCCGGTACCGCCAACCGGTTGCTGGTGCCCTTGGCCGCGCGGGTGTGCGAAGCGTTCCCGAACACTTTTGGAGCATCGAGCAAGCGGCGTACCACCGGCAACCCGGTGCGCACCGAACTGTTTATGGACATCGCGCGTCAGGCATTGGCCGGGCGCAAGGCGCATTTGCTGATCCTGGGCGGAAGCCTGGGCGCCGAGCCATTGAACAAGCTGCTGCCGGAAGCGGTGGCGCAACTGCCGGAACAGTTGCGCCCGGAGATCTTCCATCAGGCCGGCAAGAACCACGATGAAGTGACCGCCACGCGCTACCGCGAGGCCGGTGTCGAGGCGAACGTACAGCCTTTCATCAAAGACATGGCCCATGCCTATGGCTGGGCCGACCTGGTGGTCTGTCGCGCTGGTGCGCTGACCGTCAGTGAACTGGCCGCCGCCGGTCTGCCGTCCTTGCTGGTGCCTTTGCCCCATGCGATTGACGATCACCAGACCCGCAACGCCGAATATTTGGCCGGGGAGGGCGCTGCCTTCCTGCTGCCGCAAAGAACGACTGGCGCGGCCGATTTGGCCGCACGCCTGACTGAGGTTTTGATGCAACCCGAACGACTCAACAGCATGGCGAGCACCGCAAGCCGCCTGGCCAAACCTGACGCAACCCGCACCGTGGTCGATATCTGCCTGGAGGTGGCCCATGGTTGAGAATCAGAAAGCCATGCCGCAACCCGAGATGCGCCGCATCCGTCGCATCCACTTCGTCGGTATCGGCGGCGTGGGCATGTGCGGTATTGCCGAAGTCCTGCTGAACCTGGGCTACCAGGTATCCGGCTCGGACTTGAAAGAGTCGCCGGTCACCGAGCGCCTGAAGTCCTTTGGCGCGCAGATCTTTATCGGCCACCGTTCCGAGAACGCCGCCGAGGCCGACGTGCTGGTAGTGTCCAGTGCCGTGAACACCTCCAACCCGGAAGTGGCCACCGCCCTTGAACGCCGTATTCCCGTGGTGCCACGCGCCGAGATGCTCGCCGAGCTGATGCGCTATCGCCACGGCATCGCCGTCGCCGGCACCCACGGCAAGACCACCACCACCAGCCTGATCGCCTCGGTGTTCGCCGCCGGTGGCCTGGACCCGACCTTCGTGATCGGTGGCCGCCTGAATGCAGCCGGCACCAACGCCCAGCTCGGCACCAGCCGTTACCTGATCGCCGAAGCCGATGAAAGCGACGCGAGCTTCCTGCACCTGCAACCGCTGGTCGCCGTGGTGACCAACATCGACGAAGACCACATGGCTACCTACGACGGTGACTTCAACAAGTTGAAGAAAACCTTCGTCGAGTTCCTGCACAACCTGCCGTTCTACGGTTTGGCGGTGGTGTGCCTGGACGACCCGGTGGTGCGTGAGATCCTGCCACAGGTCAAGCGTCCGACCGTGACCTACGGCTTCAGCGAAGACGCCGACGTGCGCGCGATCAATGTACGCCAGGAAGGCATGCAAACCTTCTTTACCGTGCTGCGCCCTGATCGCGAGCCGTTGGATGTGTCGGTGAACATGCCGGGCAACCACAACGTATTGAACTCCCTGGCGACCATCTGCATCGCCTCCGATGAAGGCGTCAGCGACGAAGCCATCGTCGAAGGCCTGTCGCGTTTTGCCGGCGTGGGCCGTCGCTTCCAGGTCTACGGCCAGTTGCCGGTAGACGGCGGTGACGTGATGCTGGTGGATGACTACGGTCACCACCCGACCGAAGTCGCCGCGGTGATCAAGGCCGTGCGGGGTGGCTGGCCGGAGCGTCGCCTGGTCATGGTGTACCAGCCGCACCGCTACAGCCGTACCCGCGACCTGTACGACGACTTCGTCAATGTACTGGCCGATGCCAACGTGCTGCTGTTGATGGAAGTCTACCCGGCCGGTGAAGAACCGATCCCGGGCGCCGACAGCCGCAAGCTGTGCAACAGCATCCGTCAGCGTGGCCAGTTGGACCCGATCTACATCGAGCGCGGTGTGGACCTGGCGCCGATCGTCAAGCCGCTGCTGCGCGCCGGTGACATCCTGCTGTGCCAGGGGGCCGGTGATATCGGCGGCCTTGCGCCGAAGCTGTTGGCGAGCCCGCTGTTTGTCGCGGCGAAGGGGAAGTCGAAATGATCACTGACTACGCCTCCCTGTTCTCAACGGTTACGCCTGCCGACTTCGGTCGCGTGGCCGTGCTGTTCGGCGGCAAGAGCGCCGAACGTGAAGTGTCGCTCAAGTCCGGCAATGCCGTGCTCCAAGCGCTGCAAAGCGCCGGTGTGAACGCGTTCGGCATCGACGTGGGCGATGACTTCCTCGCGCGCTTGCAGGCCGAGAAGATCGACCGCGCCTTTATCATTCTTCACGGCCGTGGCGGTGAAGACGGCAGCATGCAAGGCCTGCTGGAATGCGCCGGCATCCCTTACACCGGCAGCGGCATCCTCGCCTCGGCATTGGCGATGGACAAATTGCGCACCAAGCAGGTGTGGCACAGCCTGGGTATTCCAACCCCGCGTCACAGCGTGCTGTGCAGCGAAGACGATTGTATTTGCGCAGCCAAGGAACTGGGCCTGCCTTTGATCGTCAAACCTGCCCATGAAGGCTCCAGTATCGGCATGGCCAAAGTGAACTCGGCCGCCGAATTGATCGACGCATGGAAAGCGGCAAGTACCTACGATTCGCAAGTGTTGGTGGAACAGTGGATCCAGGGTCCCGAGTACACCATCGCCACCCTGCGTGGCCAGGTATTGCCGCCTATCGCATTGGGCACGCCCCACACGTTTTACGACTACGACGCCAAGTATGTGGCTTCCGATACCCAGTACCGGATCCCATGTGGCCTTGACGCAACCAAGGAACAGCAATTGATGGACCTCACGGCGAAAGCCTGTGAGGCGCTGGGTATCGCCGGTTGGGCGCGGGCAGACGTGATGCAGGACGACCAAGGGAATTTCTGGTTCCTGGAAGTCAACACTGCGCCGGGCATGACCGACCACAGCCTGGTACCCATGGCCGCCCGTGCCGCCGGTCTGGATTTCCAGCAGTTGGTGCTGGCGATCCTGGCCGACAGTATTGAGCCCAGAGGCTAAGACATGAAAGGCGCATCGCTTCGTCATCAGCCCCCTCAAGCACCGAGCCGCAAACCGGTGCCCCGGGGTGCCAGTCGAATGGTGGCTAAAGAGCCGATGTCGGCGCGCCTGCCGAAAGCCAACTTTGGTTTCCTCAAGGCGCTGTTCTGGCCGGTGATGCTGGTGGTGTTGGGCTTTGGCACGTACGAAGGCGCACAGCGCCTGTTGCCGTATGCCGACCGGCCGATCACCAAGATCAGCGTGCAGGGGGACTTGAGTTACATCAGCCAACAGGCGGTGCAGCAGCGTATCGGCCCGTTCCTGGCGTCGAGTTTCTTCACCATCGACCTGGCCGGCATGCGCGCTGAGCTGGAACAGATGCCGTGGATCGCCCACGCCGAGGTCCGCCGCGTATGGCCGGACCAAGTGACGATCCGCCTGGAAGAACAACTGCCCGTGGCCCGTTGGGGTGACGAGGCGCTGTTGAATAACCAGGGCCAGGCGTTCACCCCGCGTGAGCTGGCCAACTACGAGCACCTGCCGCAGCTGTTCGGGCCGCAGCGGGCGCAGCAGCAAGTGATGCAGCAGTACCAGGCCCTGAGCCAGATGCTGCGGCCACTGGGCTTCTCCATTGCACGCCTGGAACTGCGTGAACGGGGCAGCTGGTTTTTGACGACCGGGGCAGGCAGTTCCGGCCCGGGTATCCAGTTGTTGCTGGGACGCGACCGCTTGGTGGAAAAGATGCGCCGTTTCATCGCCATCTATGACAAGACCTTGAAAGAACAGATTACGAACATTGCGAGCGTCGACCTGCGTTACGCCAACGGCCTTGCCGTCGGCTGGCGTGAACCGGCTGCGCCCACGGCAGCGCAACCCGCTGTCGCGAAGAATTAAGAAGAGGCAGGACCCATGGCAAACGTGCAAAGCGGCAAAATGATCGTCGGTCTCGATATCGGCACCTCCAAGGTGGTGGCGCTGGTGGGCGAGGTCGGGGAAGACGGCACGATCGAAATCGTCGGTATTGGCACGCATCCGTCCCGGGGCCTGAAGAAGGGCGTGGTGGTGAACATCGAGTCCACCGTGCAATCGATCCAGCGCGCCATCGAAGAAGCGCAGCTGATGGCCGGTTGCCGGATCCACTCGGCGTTCGTCGGCGTGGCGGGCAACCATATCCGCAGCCTGAACTCCCACGGCATCGTGGCGATCCGCGACCGCGAAGTCAGTTCGGCCGACCTTGAGCGCGTCCTCGACGCTGCCCAGGCCGTGGCGATCCCGGCCGATCAGCGCGTACTGCATACCTTGCCGCAGGATTACGTGATCGATAACCAGGAAGGCGTTCGCGAGCCCCTGGGTATGTCGGGCGTGCGCCTGGAAGCCAAGGTCCATGTGGTGACCTGCGCCGTCAACGCCGCACAGAACATTGAAAAATGCGTGCGCCGCTGCGGCCTGGAAATCGACGACATCATTCTCGAGCAACTGGCCTCGGCCTACTCGGTACTGACCGACGACGAAAAAGAACTGGGCGTGTGCCTGGTGGACATCGGCGGCGGCACCACCGACATCGCGATCTTCACCGAAGGTGCGATCCGTCACACCGCCGTGATACCGATTGCCGGCGACCAGGTGACCAACGACATCGCCATGGCGTTGCGCACGCCGACCCAGTACGCCGAAGAAATCAAGATTCGCTACGCCTGTGCCCTGGCCAAGCTGGCCGGTGCCGGTGAAACCATCAAGGTGCCGAGCGTGGGCGATCGTCCGCCGCGCGAGCTGTCGCGCCAGGCCCTGGCCGAAGTGGTCGAGCCGCGCTACGACGAACTGTTCACGCTGATCCAGGCTGAACTGCGTCGCAGCGGCTACGAAGACCTGATCCCGGCCGGCATCGTGCTGACCGGTGGTACCTCGAAGATGGAAGGCGCGGTCGAGCTGGCCGAGGAAATCTTCCACATGCCGGTACGCCTGGGCGTGCCCCATGGTGTCAAAGGCCTGGGCGACGTGGTGCGCAACCCGATTTATTCCACCGGTGTGGGCTTGCTGTTGTACGGGCTGCAAAAGCAGACCGACGGCATTTCCCTGTCGGGCCCGAGCAACCGTGACAGCTACCGCAGTGACGACGAGGCGAAAGCGCCGTTGTTGGAGCGGCTGCAGGCATGGGTCAAAGGCAATTTCTAAAGATTTACCGCAACACCGCAGTAAGCAGTAGGCGAAAAAACTAGAGAAAACGAAAGGAGAGGGAACATGTTTGAACTCGTAGACAACATCCCCGCTAGCCCGGTTATCAAAGTAATCGGTGTCGGCGGTGGCGGCGGCAACGCTGTCAACCACATGGTCAAGAGCAACATTGAAGGCGTTGAATTCATCTGCGCCAACACTGATGCCCAGGCGCTGAAAAGCATCGGCGCGCGGACCATCCTGCAATTGGGCACAGCCGTGACCAAGGGCCTCGGCGCCGGCGCCAATCCGGAAGTCGGCCGTCAAGCCGCCCTGGAAGACCGCGAGCGTATTGCCGAAGTGCTGCAAGGCACCAACATGGTGTTCATCACCACCGGCATGGGCGGCGGTACCGGTACCGGTGCTGCGCCGATCATTGCCGAAGTGGCCAAGGAAATGGGGATCCTGACGGTTGCTGTCGTGACCCGTCCGTTCCCGTTCGAAGGTCGCAAGCGCATGCAGATCGCCGACGAAGGCATCCGTCTGCTGTCTGAAAGCGTCGACTCGTTGATCACCATTCCCAACGAGAAGCTGCTGACCATCCTGGGCAAGGACGCAAGCTTGCTGTCCGCATTCGCCAAGGCTGACGATGTACTGGCCGGTGCCGTTCGCGGTATCTCCGATATCATCAAGCGCCCAGGCATGATCAACGTCGACTTTGCCGACGTCCGTACCGTGATGAGCGAAATGGGCATGGCGATGATGGGCACCGGCTGCGCCAGCGGTCCTAACCGTGCGCGTGAAGCCACCGAAGCGGCCATCCGCAACCCGCTGCTCGAAGACGTGAACCTGCAAGGCGCACGCGGCATCCTGGTGAATATCACCGCAGGTCCCGACCTGTCCCTGGGTGAGTACTCCGACGTGGGTAGCATCATCGAAGCGTTCGCTTCCGAGCACGCCATGGTCAAAGTCGGTACCGTCATCGACCCGGACATGCGCGACGAGCTGCACGTGACCGTGGTTGCAACCGGTCTGGGCGCAAAAATCGAGAAGCCTGTGAAGGTCATCGACAACACGCTGCATAACAGCCAAGCCAGCCACGCGAGCCAAGCGGCTGCCGCCCCAGCGCCTTCGCGCCAGGAACTGCCGTCGGTCAACTACCGTGATCTGGACCGTCCGACCGTGATGCGCAACCAGGCCCAGGCCGGTGCTGCTGCCTCGCGTAGCCCGAATCCGCAAGATGATCTGGACTACCTGGACATCCCGGCATTCCTGCGTCGTCAGGCCGATTGATGGAATGTATCAGGGCTATGAAGGTGATTGGTGTTCAGCAAAGGTCTGGTCTGCTATTATCGCCAGCCTTTGTTGATACCAGTTCGCAATTTGCGCTGAAGCGGTCCAAGCCATGATTAAACAACGCACCCTGAAGAATATTATTCGTGCCACAGGTGTAGGTCTGCACTCCGGTGAGAAGGTCTACCTGACCCTCAAGCCCGCACCTGTCGACACCGGCATCGTGTTTGTGCGTGCCGACCTGGACCCTGTGGTGCAGATTCCTGCTCGCGCGGAAAACGTTGGCGAAACCACTATGTCGACCACGTTGGTCAACGGTGACGTCAAAGTGGACACGGTGGAGCACTTGCTCTCGGCCATGGCCGGTTTGGGCATCGATAACGCCTACGTCGAGCTCTCCGCGTCCGAAGTCCCTATCATGGATGGCAGCGCTGGACCCTTCGTATTCTTGATTCAATCTGCCGGCCTGGAAGAACAGGACGCAGCCAAGAAGTTCATTCGCATTCTGCGGGAAGTGACAGTAGAAGACGGCGACAAGCGCGCCACCTTCGTCCCGTTCGAAGGCTTTAAAGTGAGCTTTGAGATCGATTTCGATCACCCGGTATTCCGTGACCGCACCCAAAGTGCAAGCGTGGATTTTTCCAGCACTTCGTTCGTAAAAGAAGTCAGCCGCGCCCGCACCTTTGGTTTCATGAGTGACATCGAGTACCTGCGCAAGCACAACCTCGCACTCGGCGGCAGCGTTGAAAACGCCATTGTGGTCGACGCGGATGGTGTACTGAACGAAGACGGCCTTCGCTACGAAGACGAATTCGTGAAGCACAAGATCCTCGATGCAATCGGTGACCTCTACCTGCTGGGCAATAGCCTGATAGGCGAGTTCAAAGGCTTCAAGTCGGGCCACGCCCTTAACAACCAGCTGCTGCGCAAGTTGATTGAGCAGACAGACGCTTGGGAAGTCGTGACCTTCGAAGATGCCAGCACCGCACCGATCTCTTACATGCGTCCCGTTGCGGCGGTGTAAGTAACAACTCTCTTTCTTTAGTTTTTAAAGGCTGCCTTCGGGTGGCCTTTTTTTATATCCATTTTTATGTGAGCACGTTTGCGAAGCCGGGTTAGAGCCCGTCCGCATCCACGATCCGATTGCGCCCCGTGTGTTTGGCCTCGTACAAGGCCTGATCGGCGCTGAGCAGCAAAGCCTCCAATGGCGTGCCACTACGCTTGTGCCAAGTGCTCATGCCAATACTCACGGTAATGGGGCGTTGATCCCCGGCCACCCGCGGCAAATGCTCGACGCTGCTGCGAATATGTTCGGCAATCAGCCAGGCGCCCTTGGCATCGGTGTTCGGCAACACCACCGCAAACTCTTCCCCGCCATACCGCGCCGCCAGGTCGGCAGGTCGGCGGATGTTGCTGCCGATCACCTGGGCAACTGTGCGCAAGGCTTCGTCGCCACCTTGATGGCCATGACGATCGTTGAACGCTTTGAAGTGGTCTACGTCGATCATCAGCAGCGTCAGCGGCTCCGTCGAGCGTTGGGCGCGGTCCCATTCCAGGCGCAGGCGCTCATCCAGGGTGCGACGATTGGCCAGGTCGGTCAGGGCGTCGGTGGCTGCCAGTTCTGACAGCACCCGTTCGGCGCGAAAGCGGCGCCGCAGTTCGCGACGCAACATCCAGGTAAGCCATAGCAAGCCGATACAGAGGATGCCGGTCGCGCCGCTGGTCAGCAGGGCCGCACGTCTCCAGGGGGCGAAAACATCGTCACTGGACAAGGCCACCACCACGATCAGCGGCAGCTCGCCAACGTTGGTGAAGGTGTACAGGCGCTCCTTGCCGCTGATGGCCGAGATCGCCTGAAAGCTGCCCATGCCTTCGCGCAGAATGCGTTTGAAATTCGGTCGATCGCTCAAGTCCTTGTCGATCATGTCGCGTTCGAGCAGTGGCTGCTGGGCCAGCAGGATGCCCCTGTTGTTGAGCAGGTTGACGCTGCTGCTGTTGCCGATCGTGAGGGTGCTGAACAACTGATCGAAATACGCCAGGCGCATGGTTGCCACCGCAACGCCGATAAACTCACCGTTGGGGCCTGATACGCGCCGGCTGAATGCCATGCGCCATACCTGCTCGCAGTCGCAATCAATCTTGAACGGCCGACTGATGAACAAGCCGGTCTGCGGCTCTCTCACATGCACCTGGAAATAGTCACGGTCGGCGAAGTTACGGGGCGTGGGGTGCAGGGTCGAAGAGTCGGCGATGACAGTGCCATCGGCGTCCAGCAGCAACACTTCGCCTTTGAACGGCGCGGCGGTGGATAAATCAAATTGCACCAGGTGTTGAATGCTCGGCGTCACCTGGGCCAGGTCTTCGCGTTGTTTGGCGGCGATCAGCCCTTTGAGCGCCAGGTCGTAGAGTTCGACGTTGCGCAACACATCGGCATTGATCAACTGGGCGATGTTGGTGGTCGCGCGCGTGGCCGCTTGCAAGGTGCTGGCATGTTCGCGGATCAACAACGCCGCCACGATCACCACGATCAGGACGACGGTCAGGCCGCTGCCCAGAATCAATAGCAGCTCGGGGTGTGCAGTGCGGGGATGACGACGGCGTTGACTCATCGGGCGGACTTCAGCGGTGTGAATGCTGGCAGTTTAGTTCTACCCGACGAAAATTAAATAGCGGGTTAAAAAGAAAGATCGGCGCCTTAAAACACCGCTGACGGATAGACGACCCACTATGAAGGGCGAGTTGATCAGGCCGGCAGCGTAATGCCAAAGGTATTGCCGTGGCTGTCGCTGTGTACGAACACATCGCCGCCATGCATCAGCGCAATCGCCTTGACGATGGCCAGGCCCAGCCCGTGATTGGCGCCGCTGTTACTGCGCGAGGCGTCCACCCGATAGAAACGCTCGAACAGCCGCGGCAGGTGCTCGCTGGCAATCGCCTCGCCAGGGTTGGTCACGCCGATGGCTACCTGACGGTCTCGCACGTCGATGTTGACTTCGATGACCTGCCCCGGCGCGGTGTGCTGCACCGCATTGCTCAGCAGGTTGATCAGCGCACGGCGCAGGTGGGCTTTTTCGATCTGTACCTGCGCATCGCCCTTGACCTGCACCTGCACCTGGGCGTCCTCAAGGATGAAGTCCAAATAGTCGAGGGTAGTTGCCACTTCATCGGCCAGGGAGCTTTCGATCAGTTTGGTGGCCTTGGTGCCCTGGTCGGCGCTGGCCAGAAACAACATGTCGTTGATAATCGAGCGCAGGCGTTCCAGCTCTTCCAGGTTGGATTCCAGCACCTCCAGGTAATGCTCGGCGGACCGCCCACGCGTCAGCGCCACTTGGGTCTGGCCGATCAGGTTGGTCAATGGCGAGCGCAGTTCATGGGCCACGTCGGCATTGAACGACTCAAGGCGCGAATACGCCTGCTCGACGCGGTCGAGGGTGGCGTTGAACGAGTTGACGAATTGCTTGAGCTCCGGCGGCAATGGCGACAGTTGCAGGCGCCCGGAGAGTTTGGGCGGCGCAAGTTTTTGCGCTTCCTCGGACAGTTTTTCCAGCGGCTTGAGACCGAGGCGCGAGACCCAGAAGCCCAGCAGCGCCGCCAGCACCACGCCGACCAACGCCAGGCTGACCAGCGCCACCAGTAAGTGATGTTGGGTCGCGCGGAAATTTTCGGTGTCGATGGCAATCATGAAGCGCAGTGGCGGGCGTTGCTCCTTGGCCGGGAACTGGCTTACCAGCACTTTGAAGGGGTAAGCGTAGCCGGGCAGGTGCAAGTCGCGTTTACCCGTGGCGCCTTGGGCGAAGGCTCGGATCTGCGCGTCCGGCTCACCGTATTCGTAGCTCGGGTCAGTGCTGACCACCCAGAAACGGATACGCTTGTCTTCCTCCCCCAGCAGCTTGAGCTTGGCCTTGATCTTCAGCCAATGCTCGGGCGTGCCGAAGCGATTGACCGATGACTCCAGCACGCTGTAGCGCGCGTCCAACTCCGCCCCCGGCAACAGGCCGAGGCCACGGTCCACCTGTTGATAGAGCGCGCCGCCGATCAACACAAAGATCAGCAGCGCCACCAAGGTGAACATGCCGCTCAGGCGCAGGGCGATGGAGTTAGTTGACACTGCGGTTCTCCAGCACGTAGCCCATGCCGCGGATGGTGTGCAGCAGCTTATGTTCGAACGGCCCGTCCAGCTTGGCGCGCAGGCGCTTGATCGCGACTTCGACCACGTTGGCGTCGCTGTCGAAATTGATGTCCCAGACCATCTCTGCAATCGCCGTTTTCGACAGGATTTCGCCCTGGCGCCGCGCCAGTACGCTGAGCAGCGAAAACTCTTTGGCGGTCAGGTCCAGGCGCACGCCGTTGCGGCTGGCCTTGCGGCTGATCAAGTCGATCCACAAGTCGGCAACCGTGACTTGCACCGGCTCGTGGCCGCCACTGCGCCGGGTCAGGGCTTGCAGGCGCGCCACCAGCTCCAGGAACGAAAATGGCTTGCCCAGGTAATCGTCGGCGCCTTCGCGCAGGCCGCGAATGCGGTCTTCCACGCGTTCACGGGCGGTGAGCATGATCACCGGCGTCTGCTTGCGCGCGCGCAAGGCTCGCAGCACGCCAAAGCCGTCGAGGCCGGGCAGCATCACATCGAGCACGATTACCGCGTAATCGTTTTCCAGCGCCAGGTGCAGGCCCTCGACGCCTTCGCGGGCCACGTCGACGGTGTAGCCCTGTTCCGTCAGGCCACGGTGCAGGTAGTCGGCGGTTTTTTCTTCATCTTCAACAATCAGGACGCGCATGACACCGCCTCAATCTGTGGTCGCCAACGCGAGCGTTGGTTTGGGTCGGTGGAAGAATTTTTCGAGGTACAAGTATATGACCGGCGTGGTGAATAGCGTCAGCGCCTGGCTTACCAGCAGGCCGCCGACCACCGCGATGCCCAACGGTTGGCGCAGTTCCGCGCCGGGGCCGCTGCCGAGCATCAGCGGCACCGCGCCGAGCAGGGCGGCGAGCGTGGTCATGATGATGGGGCGGAACCGCGTCACGCAGGCTTCATAAATCGCGTCCTGCGGCGCCAACCCGCGCACGCGCTGGGCTTCCAGGGCGAAGTCGATCATCAGGATGCCGTTCTTCTTGACGATGCCGATCAACAGCACCAGGCCGATCAGCGCCATGATCGAAAAGTCCTGGCCCATCAGCCACAGCATGATCAGCGCGCCCAAACCCGCCGAGGGCAAGGTGGAAATAATCGTCAGCGGGTGCACGAAGCTCTCGTACAACACCCCCAAAATAATGTAGACCGCCACCAGCGCCGCGAGGATCAGCCACGGCTGGCTGGCCAGCGAACTCTGGAACGCCTGGGCCGCGCCCTGGAAGTTGCCGATCAGGGTGGCCGGCATGCCGATGTCGTTCTTGGCCTGGTTGAGCATGATCACCGCATCGCCCAACGCCACGCCGGGCGCCAGGTTGAACGACAGGTTGGCGGCCGGGAACATACCGTCATGGCTGATGGACAACGGGCCCACGGTGGGCGGGTCGACCTTGGCCAACGCCGACAGCGGCACCATCTCGTTGGTGAGGGGCGAGCGCAGGTAGAAGTAGTTCAGGCTCTCGGCCTTGCCGCGTTGTTGGGTGTCCAGTTCCAGCACCACCTGGTATTGGTTGATCTCGGTCTGGAACTCGTTGATCTGGCGCTGGCCGAAGGCGTCGTAAAGGGCCTGGTCGACATCGGTGGCGGTCAGGCCGAAGCGGGCGGCGGCCTGCCGGTCGATGCTGATGTGGGTGATGCTGCCGCCCAGTTGCAGGTCGTTGGACAGGTCGCGAAACGCCGGGTTGGCGCGCAGTTTTTCGGTCAGGCGCTGGGTCCAGGTATTGAGCGTCGCGCCGTCGTTGCTCTTGAGCACATATTGGTACTGGGCGCGGCTGGGGCCGGAGCTGAGGTTGATGTCTTGCCCCGCGCGCAGGTACAGCACGATGCCAGGCACCTTTGCCAGTTTCGTACGGATGCGGTCGATGAATTGGCTGGCGGACACATCGCGATTACCGCGATCTTTCAACGCAATCCAGAAGCGGCCGTTGGCGATGGTCTGGTTGCTGCCGGTCACGCCCACCGAATGGGAAAACGCCTGCACCGCCGGGTCGTCCTGGATGATCTGGGCCAGGGCTTTGTGCTTGGCGACCATGTCCGGGTACGACACGTCGGCCGCCGCTTCGCTGGTGCCGAGTACAAAGCCGGTGTCTTGCACCGGAAAGAAACCCTTGGGGATAAACACGTAGCCGACCACGGCCAGGGCCAACGTCATGATGAAGAGCGCGGCCATGCTGCGTTGATGCGCCAGGGCACGGCGCAGGTTGCGTGCATAACCGGCCAGCAGGCGTTCGCTGAAGCCGGGTTTGTCGTGGCCGGGGTGAGTGGGCGCGCGCATGAACAGTGCGGCCAGGGTCGGCGCCAGGGTCAACGAGACCACCACCGAAATCAGGATGGTCGAGGTCGCCGTCAACGCAAATTCCTTGAACAAGCGCCCGACCACGCCGCCCATGAACAGCAGCGGGATAAAGGCCGCCACCAGCGAGAAGCTGATGGAGACCACGGTAAACCCGATCTCGCCGGCGCCCTTGATCGCCGCTTCGCGCTTGTCGAGCCCGGCCTCCAGGTGGCGATGGATGTTCTCCACCACCACGATGGCATCGTCCACCACAAAGCCCACGGCAATGACGATCGCCACCAGGGTCAGGTTATTCAGGCTGAAACCCATCAGGTACATCAGCGCAAAACTGGCCACCAGCGACACGCCGAGCACGCTGGACACAATCAGCGTCGCCGACAATTGGCGCAGGAACAACGCCATCACCGCCACCACCAGCAGAATCGCGATCAGCAGGGTCACTTCCACTTCATGCAGGGACGCGCGGATGGTCTTGGTGCGGTCGCTCAACACGCTGACCTGCACCGAGGCCGGCAACATGGCTTGCAGGCGCGGCAACTCGGCTTGAATGCGGTCCACGGTCTCGACGATATTCGCGCCGGGCTGGCGCGAAATCACCAGATTGACCCCCGGCGTGTCACCGGACCAGGCCTGTACGTAGGCGTTTTCCGAGCCGTTGATGACTTTGGCGATATCGCGCAATTGAACCGGTGCGCCATTTTTGTAGGACACGATCAGTTGGGCGTAGTCCTCGGGGTGAAACAGCTGATCGTTGGTCGAGAGCGTCGATACGCTGTTCTCGCCGTAGATGGCCCCCTTCGCCAGGTTGAGGCTCGATTGCTGGATGGCCAGGCGCACATCGGCGAGCGTCAGGCCAATGGCCGCGAGTTTATCGGGTGACGCCTGCACGCGGATCGCCGGGCGTTGCTGGCCGGTGATGTTGATCTGCCCCACACCGTCGATCTGGCTGATCTGCCGGGCGAGCAGGGTTTCCACGTAGTCGCTCAGTTCGGTGCTGGGCATGCTGTCGGAGCTGACGCTGAGGATCAGCACCGGGCTGTCCGCCGGGTTGACCTTCTTCCAGGTCGGCAGGCTCGGCATGTCGCTGGGCAGTTTGCCGGCTGCGGTGTTGATGGCCGCCTGCACTTCTTGCGCGGCGGTGTCGATGCTCTTGTTGAGGGTAAATTGCAGGGTCAAGAGGCTGGAGCCCAAGGCGCTGCTGGAGGTCATTTGGGTGACGCCGGGGATGGCGCTGAATTGCACCTCCAAAGGCGTGGCCACCGAGGAGGCCATGGTGTCGGGGCTGGCTCCGGGCAATTGTGCGGTCACCTGGATGGTCGGAAATTCCGCCTCGGGCAGTGGCGCGATGGCCAGTCGGGGGAAGGCAATCATCCCGAGCAGCACCAGGGCGAAGGTCAGCAGCAGGGTGGCGACCGGGTGGTCGACACACCATGCCGATGGCGAGCGACTCACGGCTGCACCTTTGCGTCGACCGTCTGGATCAATTGCGGCGGCTCTTTGAGCACCTCCACTTGCGCGCCGGCCTTGAGCCGCGACTGGCCATCGCTGACTAGCACGTCACCGGCCTGTACCCCTTTGATGATGTTGATGTCGCTGTCTTGATAGGCCACTTGCACCGGTACTGCCTCGACCTTGTCGCCTTTGACCCGGTACACGAAGTGCGAGTCCAGGCCGCGTTGCACCACGGTTGGCGGCACCACCAGGGCGTTTTTGTCGAGGGCGGTCTGGATCTTGATGGTCACCAGTTGCCCCGGCCACAGGCGTTGCGACGCGTTGTTGAACGTTGCCTTGGCGCGCAGGGTACCGGTGGTTGAGCTGACCTGGTTGTCGATCAGGCTCAAGTGGCCTTCAGCGAGCAAGTCGCCGGTCCGGCCGTCGGTGTCGGCGCCCAGGTAAGCGTCGACACGGGCTTGGGTGGGGGCGGCGAGCAGGCCTTGCAGGGTGGGCAGCATCTGTTGCGGCAGGGAGAACTCGACGGCAATCGGGTCGATCTGAGTCACCGAAAACAGGCCTTGGGTATCGCTGGTCCGCAGGAAATTACCTTCATCCACATTGCGGATGCCGACGCGGCCACTGACCGGCGAGCGAATCTGAGTGTAGGAAAGCTGTACCTGAGCCGAATCAATCGCCGCCTGGTTGCCCTGGGCGGTGGCCTTCAACTGGTTGACCAGGGCTTGTTGCTGGTCATAGGTCTGCCTGGACACGCCATCGTCCACGCTCAGTTCCTTGTAGCGCTTGAGGTTGACCAGTGCCACTTGCAGTTGTGCCTGGCTCTCACCCAGTTGCGCCCTGGCCTGGTCGAGGCTGGCGCGGATCGAGCGATCATCGATTCTGGCCAGGAGGTCGCCGGCCTTGACCCATTGCCCTTCCTTGACCAGCAACTGGGTGAGGATGCCGTCGACCTGCGGACGAATCACCACGCTGTGCAGCGATAACACGGTGCCGATACCGCTGACAAACCGCGGGACATCCTGTTGCGCCACGCTCACCACCCGTACCGGAGTCGCCGTGGGCGCCGCCAGTTTGGCCTTGGCCGGGCGGTTCAGCGCCCATGCCGCAACCGCCGTTACCACAAGTACACCCACGATCAAGGCGGTTTTTGGTCGAATCTGCATGGATGAGGCGCCGGGGACAAAGGATGGGGAGAGTGAGCGGTCTTTATAACCCTGTGATCCGGTCAGCACGGTGACTACTAACTGACAGCGCTGTCAGCAAACGCTGGACCATTCGTACAGGCGGTGGTTAAAGATCCGAAGCGCGCAGGTATACTGCGTGCCAGTGCGGCCCGCAAGTCGGCCCCGCCTCATTTTTTGCACGCTCCGGAGCCTCCATGACTTCCCCGACACAACCTCCTGTTGAAGCGGCCGACATCGTCGATCCGGCCAGCGCCGATGGCGTTGAAAAAGCCGAGATCCCGGCGTTCAAGTTTCCGTTCAAACCGGGTGAACTGGCTGGCGCCAAGCAGGCGGCCCAGCCTTGGTACAAGAACGGCGCCAAGAACGGTCACACCAAGTCGCCGGGCATGGCGCCGCCGGGTACACGCCGCTCCATGGGTAAACGCTGAGGTTAAATAGTCGTACGCTGCATCGACTCTTGCCTACAAAACCTGCTGAGATTTCTGATTGTAGGCCTACGTCCGTTTCTTGAAAGCTTGCACAGCCCTTGCTGTCCCGCACGGTTTACCGAGCGGGTGTGGCGAGGCTGCTCTTTTCGGAAAAGGACGTTTCCCGTGGCCCTGATACACATCTGTGTAATGCTTGCCCTGATGTTCTCGGTGGATACCGTGGCGGCCGGCGACTCACCCCGACGCGAAATCCGTTTTGGCGTTGCCGCGCAATTCCCCCCCTTTCAGAGCCGCAACCCGCAAGGGCAGTTGGTAGGCCTGAACATCGAGCTGGGCAACGCGTTGTGCGAGCAGTTGAATGTGCGCTGCACCTGGGTCGACCAGGTGATTGTCGAGGACTTCCGCGCCCTGGAATCCAGGCATTTGGACGCGATCATGGGCATGGCGCCTACCTCGAAACGGCGTCGCTGGGCGAGTTTCACCGATAACCTCTACCCCTTCACCACGCGCCTGGTGGCGCGCAAGACATCGGGCCTGTTGCCCAACGTGCAATCCCTCGAGGGCAAGCGGGTGGGCGTATTGCTGGGCAGTAACCGCGCGACGTTCGTTCTTGCGAAATGGGCGCCGAGAGGGGTTGTCATCAAATGCTTCTGGCTCAATGACGACCTGGTGCGCAGCCTGGTGGCGGGCGAAATCGATGCAACCCTGCAAGGCACCGTGGAAATACGTGAAGCCTTGCTCGACAAGCCCGAGGGCAAGGAATTCGACTTCCTGGGCCCCGCCGTTTCGGCTGCGTTGTTGGGCGATGGCGTGGCAATCGCGGTGCGCAAGCCCGATATCGCCTTGCGCGACGCGCTCAACCGCGCCCTTGAACAACTGATCCGCAATGGCGAGTACCAAAGGATCATCAAGCCCTACCGCCTGGACGCGCCCGTTGCGATGCCCTGAGTTCAGGCAGCCCTGAGCGGGATAAACGCATAATTGGCCGGTACTTCGGTGGCAATCTGCGCTCCCGCATCCAGCAACTGTTCGGCGATATCCATGCCGGACACATGAAATACCCACTCGTTGGCCACGCACGGTTGGTCGCCCGCCCGCTCAAGCGCCTGGGCAAACGCGCCCATGTCCGGCAGGTATGCGGTAAACCCATCGCCCTTGAGTGCGGTGGTGCGTATGCCCAGCAACGCGCACACCGCTTCTTTGGTCTGCACGTCGTCGCGGTCGGCCTGGCGCGAGCGGCCGATCAGCTCGGCCAATTCCAGGTCGACCAACTCGCCACCCACGATCAGCGCAGGGCCCTGTTCCCAGGATTGCGGTGGGCACTCCTTGGCGGCGGGGTTGAGCGGGATGTGCGGGTTGATCTCCATGGGATAAATGCGGCATACCAACGGGCGGCGTTCATAGATGCGGCACAGGTTGTCTGCGTCAAGATTCCGGCAGCGCCCGGCGTTGTAGGCGGCAAAGGTGATCGCCACGAACGCCTCGGTGCTGCCGCTGGGCACCCTCACCGAACGGCGCTCGGCGTGCTCGTGTTGTTGCAGCGCCAAGCCCAGGCCATTGCCGAGGAAACCCTCCACCAGCACGATGACGTTACCGCCGTCCGCCGCCCACATACGGGCTTCGTCGAGGGTCAGGGGCACATGGTGGTCGCTGCAGCATTTGCCGCAGCCGACACAGGAAAAGTGGGTATTCATCGCGGATCTGTCACCAGGCTAGGTCAGGGGGGACGCAGGAACGGTGACGGGTTTTTACCTCTTGGCACCGTTGCAGTGCTCTGGAAGCAAGTTATGCGCCAGCACCTTTCAGTCTTCGCTGAGCACATCCCGCAACACCAACACCATGCCCGCACTTTCATACAGCCGCCGGGCACGCAGGTTGCTCTCCACTACCTTGAGGTCGACGTAAGCTTCGCCGCGTTGTTTGAACACCTGGAAGCTGTGCAGCAACAGCGCGCGGCCCAACCCCTGGCCCTGGGCACACGGGTGCACAGCGAGGTTTTTGATAAAGGCGCTGGTCCAGCATTGGGCCACGCCGAGGATGCCCTGGTCGTTGCTGGCCACCAGGCACAACGCAGGGTCGAACTCCGCATCGGTCACGAACTGCTGCTGCCAGGCCGACAGATGGGGAACGCGGCCGCCGCCCTGGTTCTGGGTCATGCTCAACACCGCGTGAATCGCCGGGGCCAGGTCGTCGCGGTAGTGGTCCAGCCGCGTACCGGCCGGCCACTGTGGCGCGGGCAGGCTGCCGCGCAGGTCGCGGCGCAGCAGCTGGAAGTACTCAGGCACCGCTTACAGGCCCCTGTCGGCCACGTCTTTGGCGGCCACGACCAGGCACTTGGTCAGTTCCGGCGATGAGAATTTGGTCAGCACTGAGTTGGCCCCGGCCAGGCGGGCTTTTTCGCTGTTCATCGCGCTGTCCAGGGAGGTGTGCAGCAGCACGTACAGGTCTTTGAAGTCCGGCGTTTCGCGCAAGGTGCGGGTGAGGGCGTAACCGTCCATTTCGGACATCTCGATGTCCGACACCACCACGTTGATCTGCGCAGCCGTGCCTTGCAGCTCCAGCAGCACGTCGATGGCTTCCTTGGCGCTGCGCGCGGTGTGGCAGGTCAGGCCGAGGTTGCGCAAGGTGTGCACCGATTGCTGCAGGGCGACCTGGCTGTCATCCACTACCAGAATCCGTGCGTTGCCGAGCACTTCGGCTTCTTCCATGGTCAGGTCGGTGGGCGCCGTTTCAATCGGCGCCGGCGCGATACCGTGGATGACTTTTTCAATATCCAGCACTTGTACCAAGCCGCCTTCCACTTGAGTGACCCCGGTGATAAACGCACGGTTGCCGCCGGAACCGTAGGGCGGCGGGCGGATGTCGGTGGTCAGGCAATGCACGATCTTGCTCACCGCTTGCACGTGCAGGCCTTGTTTGGAACGGCTTACGTCCGTGACGATCAGGCAGCCGCCATCCGGGTCTTCCAGGGGCATTTCGCCCAGGGCACGGCTCAGGTCGATCACCGCCAACGAGTTACCGCGCAGCGTGGCGATGCCTTTGACGTGGGGGTGCGACTCCGGCAGCTTGGTCAGCGGCGGGCAAGGGATAATCTCGCTGACTTTCAGCAGGTTGATGGCCATCAGCTTGCCGCTGCGCAAGGTAAAGAGCAGAAGCGAGAGTGAGTCTGCGCGGGCTTTGGTGGTGGACATAAAAACCTTCTGTGGATCAGGGATGACGATCTTCTATGGAAGGGTATCGACTTGGGAGGGCCAGGCTTTAACCGGATTTTCCGTCGGGCTGGCCCCCTCCCACACTGAGTGTGTGTCAGCCCTTCCAGACTTGCGGGTTCACCAAGTCCTGCGGGCGCTGGCCGAGCAAGGCGCTGCGCAGGTTGTCCAGGGCGCGGTTGGCCATGGCTTCGCGGGTTTCATGGGTGGCCGAGCCGATATGCGGCAGGGTCACGGCATTGCTCAGTTGGAACAGCGGCGACTCGGCCAAGGGTTCCTGCTCATACACATCCAGCCCGGCGCCACGGATGGTCTGGTTCTGCAGGGCCTTGATCAGCGCCGGCTCGTCCACCACCGGACCACGGGAGATATTCACCAGGATCGCGCCGGGCTTCATCAGCTCCAATTCGCGGGTGCTGATCAGGTGACGGGTCTTGTCGCTGAGCGGGACGACCAGGCAGACGAAATCCGCCTCGGCCAGCAACTGGTCCAGGCTGCGCCACTGCGCGCCCAGTTCCTGCTCAAGCGCGGCCTTGCGGCTGTTGCCGCTGTACAGAATCGGCATGTTGAAGCCCAGGCGCCCACGACGGGCGACGGCCGCGCCGATATTGCCCATGCCGACAATGCCCAGTGTCTTGCCGTGCACATCGCAGCCAAACAACGGCGCGCCGACGCTGGCTTTCCATTGGCCGGCCTTGGTCCATGCGTCCAGCTCGGCCACACGGCGCGCGCTGCTCATCAGCAGGGCGAAGGCCAGGTCGGCGGTGCTTTCGGTGAGTACATCGGGGGTGTTGGTGAGCATGATCCCGCGCTCATTGAAGTACGGCACGTCGTAGTTGTCGTAGCCCACCGACACGCTGGACACCACTTCAAGCTTGCCCGCGCCGTCGAGCTGCGCCCGGCCAGCTTGCGGCCAACGCCAATCAGGCCGTGGGCGTGGGGCAGGGCTTCGTTGAACTGCGCGTTGATGTCCCCCAGCTTGGGGTTGGGCGCGATCACCTCGAAATCCTGTTGCAGGCGTTCGATCATTGGCGGGGTGATGCGGCTGAAGGCGAGGACAGTCTTTTTCATGGCAGGCGGGCTCATCGACTACGGAAGAATGCCAAGCACGCTAACATTCCCGCCGGCAATTGTCAGGGCGCCCCTGCCACATTGACCCTGTGGTGTTTGTTGGCAATCAGTTCGACAACCGCGCGCCGCCCAAACTGCCACTCAACTCATAGGCCACCAACTCGGCCTGATGTGCCGCGAGAATCTCCGGCAACGAACCGCGCAGGTATTCCACCCACGTCTTGATCTTCGCATCCAGGTACTGGCGCGACGGGTAGATGGCGTACAGGTTCAGTTCCTGGGAACGGTAGTTGGGCATCACCCGCACCAACGTGCCATTGCGCAGGCCTTCGATGGCGGCATACACCGGCAACAGGCCGACGCCCATGCCGCTGGTGATCGCGGTTTTCATCGCGTCCGCCGAGTTCACCAAAAACGGCGAGGTGTTGATCGCCACGCTTTCCTGGCCTTCGGGGCCGTTGAAGGTCCACTTGTCCAGTTGGACCACCGGGCTGACCAGGCGCAGGCACGCGTGGTTGAGCAGATCGCTGGGGCGGTGGGCGCAGCCTTTGGCCTTGACGTAGTCCGGCGAGGCACAGGCGATGCTGTAGGTGATGCCCAGGCGTTGGGAGACGAAACCCGAATCCGGCAGTTCGCTGGCCAGCACGATGGACACGTCGTAGCCCTCGTCGAGCAGGTCGGGCACGCGGTTGGCCAGGGTCAGGTCGAAGGTCACGTCCGGGTGGGTACGGCGGTAACGGGCGATGGCGTCGATCACAAAGTGCTGGCCGATGCCGGTCATGGTGTGCACTTTCAACTGCCCGGCGGGGCGTGCGTGGGCATCGCTGGCCTCGGCTTCGGCTTCTTCAACATAGGCGAGGATCTGCTCACAGCGCAGCAGGTAGCGTTTACCCGCTTCGGTGAGGGCAATGCGCCGGGTGGTGCGGTTGAGCAAGCGGGTTTGCAGGTGGGCCTCCAGATTGGAAACCGCGCGCGAGACGTTGGCCGTGGTGGTGTCCAGTTGCGCGGCGGCGGCGGTGAAGCTGCCGGCGTCGGCCACACAACTGAAGGCGCGCATGTTTTGCAAGGTGTCCATGGAGTGTTCTCTGGGGAGATGCCAAATTGTGACAGAAAGTTACGTCGACCAGTGATCCCTACCAATGGATTATCGCCTTAACGGTAACAAAGAATCACAGGAATGCCCGCTTATCGTCCCCCATGGCGCCGCCTAGAATTGCGCCACCTACCGTGCATCACCACCTCAGGAATTCGCTTGCCGTGCCGCCTCGCATCAGCAGAGAGCTGAAGACTCTCAGTGTTTGGGCTTTATCGTTAGCTATCAGCGGCTGCATCGGAACCGGAGGAATCGCCCCCCAAGGCCAGGCCCTGAATGCCAATACCCTGGCCACCGACGAGGCCATCCAGAGCGCGGCCCGGGATGCCCATTGGCCCACCGCGCACTGGTGGCACGCGTACGGCGACCCGCAACTCGACCGCTGGGTCGAACTGGCCACCCGCGGCAGCCCGAGCATGGCCATGGCCGCCGCGCGGGTGCGTGAAGCGCGGGCCATGGCCGGGGTTGCCGAGTCGGCCGAGTCGTTGCAGATCAATAGCGACACCACTCTCAAGCGCCACAACTGGCCGAAGGATCAGTTCTACGGCCCCGGCGAGTTGAGCGGCGCCAACACCTGGGACAACAATTCGTCGTTGGGCCTGAGCTACGCCCTCGACCTGTGGGGCCGCGAACGCAACGCCACCGAGCGGGCCGTGGACCTGGCGCACATGAGCGTCGCCGAGGCGCGCCAGGCCCAGCTCGAACTGCAGAACAACGTGGTGCGCGCCTATATCCAGCTGTCGTTGCACTACGCCAACCGCGATATCGTCGCCGCGACCCTGGCCCAGCAACAGCAGATCCTCGAGCTGGCCAACAAACGCCTGGACGCCGGCATCGGCACGCATTTCGACGTGAGCCAGGCCGAAACGCCATTGCCCGAAACCCATCGCCAACTGGACGCCCTCGACGAGGAAATCGCCCTGAGCCGTAACCAGTTGGCCGCATTGGCGGGCAAAGGGCCGGGCGAGGGCGCGCAGTTGCAACGCCCGAGCCTGTCTCTGGCCGCGCCGTTGAAACTGCCATCGACCCTGCCCGCGCAATTGCTCGGCCAGCGCCCGGACGTGGTCGCCGGCCGCTGGCAAGTGGCGGCCCAGGCGCGTGGCATCGACGTGGCACAGGCGAGCTTCTACCCCAACGTCGACCTGGTCGGCAGCCTTGGCTACGTGGCCACCGGCGGCGGCATGCTGGCGTTTCTGGCCGGCAAGAAATTCAATTACAGCGTCGGCCCGGCGCTCACCTTGCCGATCTTCGACGGTGGCCGCCTGCGTGCCGAGCTGGGTGAAGCCAGCGCCGGCTATGACCTCGCCGTGGCGCGTTACAACCAGACCCTGGTCAATGCGCTCAAGGGCATCAGCGACCAGTTGATCCGCCGCGAATCCATGGACAAGCAATCGTCATTCGCCGCGCAGTCGGTGGCTTCGGCGCAGAAAACCTATGACATCGCGATGATCGCCTACCAGCGCGGCCTCACCGATTACCTGAATGTGCTCAACGCCCAGACCCTGCTGTTTCGCCAGCAGCAGATCGAGCAGCAGGTACAGGCGGCGCGCCTGAGCGCCCATGCCGAACTGGTGACCGCCCTGGGCGGCGGCCTCGACGCTGGCAAGGACATACCCCAAGACGCCCAGGCTCTCCCCGGCAAAACCCCGGCGGCGCTGGCCGTGTTCGACCACTGAGTAGGTTGCGATGACTCCCTTGCCTGCACCGCTGCGCTGGTTGCATTCCCTTGAATGGCGCCGTGGCTTCTTCGACTGGGCACGCAGCGACGGCGTGACCTGGGTGTATATCTTCAAGGTGCTGATCGCGGCGTTTCTTACCCTGTGGCTGGCCATGCGCCTGGAGCTGCCGCAACCACGCACCGCCATGATCACGGTGTTTATCGTGATGCAGCCGCAAAGCGGCCAAGTGTTCGCCAAGAGTTTTTATCGCTTGCTCGGCACCCTGGCGGGCTCGGCGGTGATGGTGTTGCTGATCGCCTTGTTTGCGCAGAACACCGAATTGTTCCTGGGCGCGCTGGCGATCTGGGTGGGCATTTGCACCGCCGGTGCCACGCGTAACCGCAACTTTCGTGCCTATGGGTTTGTGCTGGCCGGCTATACGGCCGCGATGGTCGGTTTGCCGGCGCTGGCGCACCCCGACGGCGCGTTCATGGCGGCAGTGTGGCGCGTGCTGGAAATCTCCCTGGGGATTGTTTGCTCGACGCTGGTCAGCGCGGCGATCCTGCCGCAGACCGCCAGCGCCGCCATGCGCAATGCCTTGTACCAGCGCTTCGGCGTGTTCGCGTTGTTTGTCACCGACGGCCTGCGCGGTCGTAGCCGGCGTGAAGAATTCGAGGCCGGCAACGTGCGGTTTATCGCCCAAGCCGTGGGCCTGGAAGGGCTGCGCAGCATCACCGTGTTTGAAGACCCGCACATGCGTCGGCGCAATGGGCGGCTCAGTCGCCTCAACAGCGAATTCATGAGCATCACGACGCGCTTCAACGCCCTGCACCAACTGTTGGAGCGGCTGCGCACCGACGCCGCCGATCATGTGGTCGTCGCGATCAAACCCGGCTTGCAAGACCTCGCCGAAGTGCTTGACGGTTTTTCCGGCCGCGCGCTCACAAGCCCTGATGCCGCACGGCTGGTTAACCAGCTCAGCGCTTATAAAGACGGCCTGCCCGCCACGGTGCGCAGTCTGCGCGCGGCGTTCCAGCAGGGCCACCCGAGCGAAGCCGAGCAACTGGATTTTCATACCGCCTACGAGTTGCTGTACCGCTTTGTCGATGACCTGCACAACTACGCGCAAACCCACGCCTCACTGGCCGATCACTCCCATGCGCGGGAAGACTGGGACGAACCCTACACCCCGAAAACCAACTGGCTGGCCTGTGCCGCTTCGGGCGTCCGCGCCTCCTTTATCCTCATCGTGCTCGGCAGTTACTGGGTGGCGACGGCCTGGCCCAGCGGCGCCACCATGACGTTGATCGCCGCCGCCACGGTCGGCTTGTCCGCCGCCACGCCCAACCCCAAGCGCATGGCGTTCCAGATGGCCTGCGGCACCTTGATCGGTGCGCTGGTGGGCTTTGTCGAGATGTTCTTCGTGTTCCCGTTAATCGACGGCTTCGCGTTGCTGTGCGTGATGCTCGCGCCGGTGATCGTCCTCGGTGCTTTCCTGGCGTCGCGCCCGCAATACGCGGGCGTCGGCGTGGGCCTGTTGATCTTCTTCAGCACCGGCTCGGTGCCGGACAACCTCACGGTCTACAACCCCTACACCTTCATCAACGACTACATCGCCATGGTCATCGGCATGCTGGTGTGCGCGGCCGCCGGCGCGATCATCCTGCCGCCCAACAGCCGCTGGTTGTGGCGCCGCCTGGAGCAGGACCTGCGCGAGCAAGTGGTGTACGCGATCAGCGGCAAGCTCAAGGGCCTGACGTCGAGTTTCGAGAGCCGTACCCGTGACTTGCTGCACCAGGCCTACGGCCTCGCCGTCGGCCAGCCGCACGTGCAACGCGACCTGCTGCGCTGGATGTTCGTGGTGCTCGAAGTCGGCCACGCGATCATCGAGTTGCGCAAGGAACAGGCGATTTTGCCGGTGCACCCGGCGTATGCCGAATCCCAGCCGTGGCGCCAGGCGATCCGCGTGATGGGCCGTTCGCTGGTGCGGCTGTTCCTGCAGCCCAGCGCCAGCAACCTGGAGCGTGGGCTGATCGCCGTCGACCATGCGATCAGCCGCGTGCAGGCCACCGACGAACCCTTCGCCCCGCATTTCGACACCTCGGCCCTGCGTCGGGTGAAGAGCTACCTGCACTTTATCCGCACCTCGTTGCTCGACCCGCAATCGCCGTTGGCGGCCCTCAAAGGAGCCCCGCATGCCCCGTGAAATCGCGTTCCACGGCCTGTACATGCCGACCATGACCCTGATGTTTTTGATTGCCGCCGTGCTGGCCTGGGCGCTGGACCGCTTCCTGGCCGGGTTCGACCTGTACCGTTTTTTCTGGCACCCGGCGTTGCTGCGCCTGAGCCTGTTCGTTTGCCTGTTCGGCGCTTTGGCGCTGAGCGTCTACCGTTGAGAATGCCCCGATGAAAAAGTTTTTCAGCCTGCTCGCCACCTTGCTGGTGTTGGCATTGGCGCTCTGGATTGGCCGCACGCTGTGGGTGCACTACATGCAGACCCCCTGGACCCGCGACGGCCGCGTGCGCGCCGACATCATCAACGTGGCGGCCGACGTCACAGGCGTCGTGGTCGACGTGCCGGTGCGCGACAACCAGTTGGTTAAAAAAGGCGACCTGCTGATGCAGATCGACCCCGAGCACTACCGCATCGCCGTCAAACAGGCGCAAGCGCTGGTGGCGTCGCGCAAAGCCACCTGGGAAATGCGCAAACTCAACGCCCACCGCCGCGCCGACCTCGATGCCCTGGTGATCTCCAGGGAAAACCGCGACGACGCGAGCAACATCGCCGACTCGACCCAGGCGGATTACCAGCACGCACTGGCCCAGTTGGAAGCCGCCGAACTCAACCTGAAACGCACGCAAGTGCTGGCGGCGGTAGACGGCTATGTCACCAACCTCAACGTGCATCGCGGCGACTATGCGCGCATCGGCGAAGCCAAGATGGCCGTGGTGGATATGAACTCGTTCTGGGTCTATGGCTTCTTTGAAGAGACCAAGTTGCCCCATGTGAAGGTCGGCGATAAAGCCGATATGCAGTTGATGAGCGGCGAGACCCTCAAAGGCCATGTGGAAAGCATCTCGCGGGGTATTTATGACCGCGATAACCCCGAGAGCCGGGAGCTGATCGCCGACGTGAACCCCACGTTCAACTGGGTGAGGTTGGCCCAGCGGGTGCCGGTGCGCATTCATATTGATGAGGTGCCGGAAGGGGTGTTGTTGGCGGCGGGGATTACTTGCACGGTGATCGTTGACCAGGCGCAAAACTAAAATGTGGGAGGGGGCTTGCTCCCGATAGCAGGGGTTCAGTCAATGCATGTGTCGACTGAAAACCGCTATCGGGAGCAAGTCGAATCGTCGCACCGCCCCTCCCACCTTTGACCGTGTTATGCCTTGATAAAGGTTTCGTGCAAATGACGCCAGAGCAGCGCGCCACTGGCCTGTTTTTCGAACACCACGGTGGCACGTCGATCGGTCTGCGTGCCGCTGTCATCCACCTGATGTTCGCGGTACGTCACCGTGGCTCCACGCGCATGCCTGTCGATGCCGGCCATCTCACTCAAAGTGATTTTCAACCCCGGGCGCATGCCGCCCAGCCGAGTGAACAGGGCGTTCACCCCAGCCGTGTTGACCCGCGTGCCGGTGGCGGGGGCGACCATGCTGAATTCCGGCGAGAAGCGCGCCAGCAAATTCTGCAGGGTGCCCTCAGGCGCAACGCCGGCAAACCATTGCTCGATCTCGACGTGGGTCTGGATTACTTCTTCGAAAAAGTCGCTGTAGTCGATCATGAGGTACTCGTTATCAGGCGCTTAACTGGCGAATCACATTCACCAGCACGGGGGCGAAGGGTTTCAGGCGGTTGTTGGCGTCGGGCAGCTCCAGTTCTTCCTTGAGTGCCGTTAATAAGTCGATGTCAGCTACCTCAAGGTCGTCGCCGTCCATTCCGCTGTCGTAAAGCAGCGCGTCCAGAATCGACTTTCTAGCGCCGAACAGAGCGCGATTGTTTTCGCGAGAGTCTCCAAGGTTCAGCACCTGGATGGAGGTCACGGCTCTGTGGCTAAGACCCTCAACGCGGCCGGAGAGATAAAATTTCAGCTCGGTTTCGCATTCATCCATCAAGGATGTCAGCGGCAAAACCTGATGGGCGTGCGCTCTGCCGCATTGTTTGCTGCGGTTGCAGCTCGCGACGATGTTGGCGAAATCCAACGAACGATGTGGGGCGGTTTCTCTGGCCTCAACGTGTTCATTGTGGGCGCTGTCGGGTGTTATTTCGTGGCAGCAATACGCGCACAAGCCATGTTGCTCTTCGATACAGGCGTGGCGAATGCACGTCCTTTCTTGCGAGGTTAAATCTGAGTAGCGGCCCTTCGGGTGCGTGCGCTTCCATTTCGTCAAGGCTGGCGGTTCATCTCCTTTGGTGATCTTACGCACTGCGCAACTCCAGCTTGCGGATCAGAAGGGCGGCTTTGGTCAGTTCGATATGGCCGGGCGGCAGGTCTGCGGATAGCTCTTCGAAGAGGGCTTTAGCTGCTTTCAATTTTTTGTCCTGCAGCAGTTCCAATAATTTATCCAAGCGCGCTTGAACTTCACTGTTGCGCACGTCCGTGTCCATGACACTGAGCAGTACCTGGTTTGCGTCGAGACCGTATAAGCCGTTGCGTTCTTCCAGTACGCCGTCGTCCAGCACGTAGCACAGGACGTCTTTGGTATCGCTGATTACCAGGGGGGAGTGGGTGGTCAGAATGAACTGGCAATTGGGGAAGGTTTTAGTTAGTTGGCGGATAAGACTGCGTTGCCACTGAGGATGCAGGTGCAGATCCACTTCGTCGATAAGGACTATTCCATTACCGTCCAACGGGTTTTTCAATGATGGATTCATAATCGCAAGACGACGGGCTATATCTCCCACGAGGACCAACAAGGATTTTTCGCCTTGAGAAAGCTGAGAGACAACGAGTGTTTTACCTGCTTTGTCGATAGCCATATGCAGTCGAGGTTTACGCTGAACTCTCAGGTTATTAAAACCGGGCATGAATGCTTCGATAGCAAGGCGAACTGCCGTTAGCTGGACATCGCGCGAAGCAATATGCATATCCCGTAATTCAGAAATTATTTTTGCTTCTGAGTCGGGAAGGGAGGTTTCAAAGTGCTTCAAAGTTTCAAACGAAATTCCTCGTTCGTTTTCGCTATCTTCTCGTTCACGAAACCATTGGAAAAAACGACCAAAATCTATACCGCCGTTCAGCGCATTCTCGTAACCATCGAACTGATCAAATGGCTGATCAGGCTTTCCAGTCTTTAATGGCACGTCGTTTACAGATCTTTCGACGGGGTAAAAGGCGATGAGTGGTAATGCAGAGCTTTCATCAACTAAACCTAGATGAAAACGGAAAAAGTCGGCGAGTAAAGTAACATTCGCAAGTTCACTTTCAACCTTAGACTTACGGGCTCGTAAGGTGCGTGCAAGTGTCCACGAGTAGACAGTCGAAAGGTGCACTGCGGGATGAGTGATGGCACTTATATCAATGCTGATCGATGCAGACGGCGCACCATTGCTGATATCGTCTTGAGAAATTGGGCTGCCGCTGCCCCGTTCTGAGCGAATTCTTGCCACTAACCAACTGAAGGAGGTGGCTATCGACTTCAAAATCGTCGTCTTCCCCGCCCCATTATTCCCCACAAACACCGTCACCTTCGACGCATGCTTTTCGGTAGGCGCAAAGGCGACTTCCAAGTCGGTAAAACGACCGACATTATTCAGTCGAATTTTTCTGATTTCCATCGCATTACCCTTGTGGGGCCAGTCAGTTTCTAGAGGCAGGCGGCGATTATGGCACTCATCCCGGGTTTTGGCAGGTGGGCTTCACGGTTGCTTACAACACTCCGCTCAAGCCAAAGCGCTTTTTCAATACCGTCTCAAGCAACCCCTTGGGCAACAACGCCGCCATCCACGGCAACGCCCGGCTGCCATTGCCCGAACGCAACAGGCGCGGCGGCTGTGGTTGTTGCACCGCCTTGAGCACATCCATTGCAAACACTGAGGCCGGTGTCGGCTTGTCTTGGGAGGCCTGGCTGCGTGCGCGGATGCCGTCGCGCAGCGGCCACCACGGCGATTGCTCGTTGATCAGCAGCTCGGCCTGGGCGCCGGCGTTTTTCGCAAAACTTGTATCGATAGCTCCCGGCTGCACTTCCATCACCCGAATCCCGAACGGCGCCAGTTCCATGCGCAATGCATCACTCAAGGCATGCACGGCGGCTTTGGAGGCGCAGTAGGCACCGGCAAACGGCGTGACCAGCACGCCGGAAACGCTGCCGATATTCACCACCAGGCCGTTGCGTTTGCGCAGGGCGGGGAACAGCGCCTGAGTTACGCCGACGATGGAAAATACATTGGTTTGGAATTGGCGCTGCATGGCGTCGGTGCCGCCGTCGAGCAATGGGCCCATGGCACCGTAGCCGGCGTTATTGATGAGTACGTCCAGCTCGCCCAGCTGTTCGGCCAGATGGCGCAAGGCGGCGCTGTCGTTGACGTCCAGTTGCACGGCGTGGAAACCGGCGGCGGTGAGGGCCGCGACGTCATCGATGCGGCGGGCGCTGGCCCACACGTCGAAGCCTGCAACCTTGAACGCATCGGCCAAAGCGCGGCCGATGCCGCTGGAGCAACCGGTGATGAATACGTTGGGCATGGCTCAATCCTTTGTCAGTCCGAGAAACTGCCTTGCAGGTGCTCGGCGCGAAATTCCAGGGTTTGCGGGCGATAGCCGGGGCGCAGCGGTGGGGTGGGCAGGCAGTCGTCCCAGGTGGCGCCGGCCTGCAACTCGCCGGGGCCGCGATAGCGCGGTGCGGCGTAGACGTTGTCGGCCAGGTTGACCGTATCGCCGGGTGCGTAGGCGGCGACGCGCCAGCGCAATTCGGTGAGCGGCACGTCGTTGCCGTTGTTCAGGGTCAGTTTCAGCGGGCGGTCGGCGGGGCATTCCTGCGGGGCGTAGGTGATGCGCAGTTCCAGGCGCGCCAGCTGCGAGGCTTCGCGGTTGTCCAGCCACACCACCCAGACGGCCACGCAACCCAGGCCCGCCAAGGCCGCGAGGGAAACCGGCAGGGCCCTGGCCGGGTAGCGCAGCAGCAGGATCAGCCAGGTGATGATCAGTAGAACGCCGAAGAACATGGAGACCGCCTCGAATAGGGAACGAGCATCCTAACTTAAGCTTAGGTGGGATTGGTTACCTTGAGAGGGGGGTGATTGGGCTGACGCCATCGGGAGCAAGCCCCCTCCCACACTAGAGTTGTGAATACATTCAAGTGTGGGAGGGGGCTTGCTCCCGATGGCTTACTTACTGAGCAGCAGAATCTGCCTGCAAACCATCAATTGAAGCTTCAACCAACGCCAGGCCGGTCTCGGCCAACTGCAGGCTGGCCCAATTCAGGTAGCTCTGGTGTTCGGTACACAGGTCCTGAGCCGCCAGGGTGAGCACGCGAGCAGTGCCCAATACATAACTGGCATGTTCCAGTACATGTTCGATGGGGATGCCGGGTCGGACGCAAAACAGCGGTTCTTCGCTGCGCTCGCAGGGGCCGAAAGGGGTGGGGCGGGTGGTCTGTTTGGACATGGTGGATCTCCTATAAAAACGGGAGTTGCCACGCATCGCCGTCAAACGAATGGGTGGCAACTGTACGCAGGTTGACGGACCGGTCATAGGAACCCGGCGCGCTCGAAAGCGCCCCACGCACAGTCGCCATAACGCTGTGCTTGGTCCTATGAGTGTCCGAGGCCGTCAAACCTCATCACGAATGAGTCGTGACAGGCGCGAGGATAGGCAGGATGGGGGCAGGGGTCAATGATGGCGTCCTCACAGGCAGCGCAAAATCCAAAGAAAAAGCCCCCACCCAACCCACTGCGGATAGGGGACGCAATGGGCTGGGCGAGGGCTTCTTGTACGACTGTTTTACTGCGCGATAGTTTTCACCGACACGCCACGTTCAACCGGCGTCGAGCGACCGTAGATATCTTCGAAGCGCTCGATATCGTCTTCGCCCAGGTAGCTGCCCGATTGCACTTCGATGATCTCCAACGGGATCTTGCCCGGGTTGCGCAGGCGGTGCACCGAAGCGATCGGGATGTAGGTGGACTGGTTTTCGCAGAGCAGGAACACGTTGTCGTCACAGGTGACTTCGGCGGTGCCGCTGACCACGATCCAGTGTTCGGCGCGGTGGTGGTGCATCTGCAGGGACAGGCACGCGCCCGGCTTGACCGAGATGTGCTTGACCTGGAAGCGGCCGCCCATGTCCACCGAGTCGTAGGAACCCCACGGGCGGTAGACTTCGCAGTGGTTCTGGGTTTCGCTGCGGCCCTGTTCGTTGAGGGTGTTGACCATTTGCTTGACGCCTTGGACCTTGTCCTTGTGGGCAATCATCATCGCGTCCTTGGTTTCCACCACCACGATGTTGTCCAGGCCAATCACCGACACCAGTTTGCCGTTGCCGTGCACCATGCAGTTGCGGCTGTCCTGGATCACCACGTCGCCTTTGCTCACGTTGCCGTTGGCGTCTTTATCGTTGACCGCCCACAGCGAGGCCCAGCAGCCTACATCGCTCCAACCGGCGCTCAGTGGTACCACGCAGGCGCGCTGGGTTTTTTCCATCACGGCGTAGTCGATGGAATTGTCCGGGCAGCAGGCGAAGGTGGCATCGTCGAAGGTCACGGTGTCGGGGGTCTGCTCGCTGCGCTCCAGGGTCAGTACGCAGGTGTCGTAGATATCCGGGTCGTGTTTTTTCAGCTCTTCGAGGAAGCGGCTGGCGCGGAACAGGAACATGCCGCTGTTCCAGAAGTAGCCGCCGCTTTTGACGAACTCGACGGCGCGTTTTTCATTCGGTTTTTCTACGAACTGCTCAACGCGGCTGACGCCTTCGGGCAGCAGCGAATCGTTGGTGGACTTGATGTAGCCATAACCGGTTTCCGGGCGGGTCGCCGGTACGCCGAACAGCACCATCTCGCCACGTTCGGCGGCCACGGTGGCCAGGGCCAGGGCGCGTTGCAGGGCTTTTTGATCGTCGATCACGTGGTCGGCGGGCAGCACCAGCATCAGCTCGTCGCGGCCTTCGTTGACCAGCATCATCGCCGTCAGGGCCACGGCCGGCGCGGTGTTGCGGCCGAACGGTTCCATCAGGATGCGTTGGCATTCGAGCTTACGCGCGCTCAACTGCTCGTTGACGATGAAACGGTGATCCTTGTTGCAGACCACAATCGGGCTGTCCATGCCTTCGAATACCAGGCGTTCCAGGGTTTGCTGGAACAGCGTGTGCTCACCGGTCAGGGCCAGGAACTGCTTGGGGAACTGTTTGCGGGAAAGCGGCCAAAGACGTGAGCCGCTACCACCGGAAAGGATGACTGGAATCATGAGTGTTTCTCCTTAAAAGATAGTTGGAAGCTGCAAGCCACACGCTGCAAGTAACAGCGCTTGGGGTGCAGCTTGAAGCTTGTCGCTCATTACTCGCGCGATCAGCGGGTCGACACTGGGCGTTTTACCCAGACTGGCGACAGGCTCGAACCGGAGCCTGTGACATACAGCACCGCCGCTTCACCACGTTCCAACGCAACCGGCTTCACATCGCCGACTTTCTTGTCACCGTCATACAACGCCAGGCTCACTTTCACCGGGTTGATTTCACGCTCGCCACGGCCCTTGGCGGCCACCGACTTGACCACATCGGTCTTGCCGTCGGCGGTTTTCAGGGTCAGGGCCTTGTCGCTGAGGTTCTGCACGCGCACCAGGGACTTCTGCTTGTTCTTGAACGGCGGTTCTTCGATCAGCTGTGGCTGGCCGCTGCCGCTGTTGACCAGGGTGTAGTAGTGGTCGGCGGCGAGTTTGACCGGCACGGTCTGGCTGCCGACCTTGGCGCTGTAGTCACCGCCCGGCATGAAGCTGAAGTCGCTGCTGGTCAGTGGCGCAACCTCGCTGAGGTTGGTGTTGCCAACGGTGGCGCTGACTTCCTGGTTGCTGGCGTTGTAGATACGCACAAAGCTCGAGCCTTTTGGTGCGACAGGGCCGTACAAGGCGGCGTCACCGGCGGCGAAGGCAGACATCGATGCGACGCTCAGGCCGGCAGCGATGGCCAGGGTTTTGGCGAGACGACGAGGAGTTGTAGTGAAAGTCATGTGAGTTACCTCTCTTTCAGTTTTGCGCCCGGTCGGGCGTCTCGGATTTCTGATTTTTTACGGCGGTGTTGATTGCCATGTTTTGTTGGCGCGAACCGGCTTGTTTAAGCTGCGCAACCCACGTGGGGTCGGCATCACCGATTTCGTTGTTGACCGGCAGATAGCGTTCAGGGAACTCCCAGATCAGCACTTGTGGCGGGCTGTTCTTGAAGTCGTCACTTTTGAGGTAGCTGAGCATCGGCAGGATCGGGCCGTGGCCGTCTTCGGCGTAGCTGACCACGTCGCTGCCCAGGGCTTGCTTGAGGGCACCGACGAAGTTCCAGTTGGGGTTGGCGCTGTAGCTGGTGCCCACCAGGGCCACCGGGGTTTCGCTGTCGCTGAACAGCGCGTCATCACCTTTCTCTTCGGCCAGGTGCGTGACGCGTTTTTGCAGCGGCTCTTTGGGCGGCATCAGGTTTTCGAACAGCGGGTCCAGCGGCAGGAACAGACGCAGGTCGCCCTTATGCGGTTCGGTGGTTTGCGCTTCGGTGACAAAGCGCTGTGGTTCGCCGCTCAGTGGGGTCTTGTCGGCAATCGCCTTGGCCAATTGCTTGGCGGCGATTTCCGCACCGTCCGGCGTCCAGTGGGTGTCGGTACGCAGGAACACTTGCTTGCCGGCCAACTTGGCCTGTTGCAGCGGGCCGAGCAGGTCCGGGGCAGGGATCTTGTCTGCCGCCACACGGGCGTGGAAGTCCTGGTACAGGTTGGCGTGGATGCTGGCCGGTTTCACCTCGCCCAGGTGTTCCGGGTACAGGCGCACCTTGGCCGGCACGATCGCCATCACCAACTGAATGCCTTGGGCCTTGAGCTTCTGGCGTACGCCTTCGACCAGTGCGTAGTTGCCTTGCAGGTTCTGGTCTTCGTTGACGGCGGGGTTGAATTCCTCGTCGCTGTACAACCAGTGATCGCGGCCCAGCACCACGCCAGGGCGGCCTTCATTGAACAGCTTGTAGTCCAGCGCCGCCCACAGGTTGGTGCCCAGGCGCTTGATCGGGAACTCATCGTCGTAGTGCGTCTCGACGGCCTTGGTCCAGCGACCGTTGAGCACGGTCGCATCGGCGTTGGTGCTGAAGCCGAAGAAACTGCGCAGCGACCAGGCGCCCAGGGCCAGCAGCAGGGCCATGAACAGGCTGATATAGAGGACGCGTAATGAACGGGTCATGGTCGGCTCCCTCAAAATTGGAAGTAAAGGAACGGCGAGAAACTCTGCGCCGACAGTTTGAGAATCGACGCCACGAACAGCAGCAGCACGGCGGCGCGCATGGCGTAGCGTGGCCAGTCAGCGGTCCAGTAGGCCGGTTGCACGGCGGCGTCGCGGCCCACGCTGAAACCAGGCTGGTGGATGTTGCCGGGGTTGTCGCCCGGCACCGCCTTGATCAGACTCGGGTCGGCCGGCTTGGTTTTTTCGGCAGGGCGGTTGGTGTAGAAGTCGCGCAGGCCGAAGAACGCCAGCGTTGCGTAGGCCACCACCAGGGTTGCCACTTGCAGGCCGGTGAGATTGGCGCGGTTGAGTTCCGACAACGACCACTCGCCGAAGCTGAACATGGCCCCGTACATACGCCCGGCGACGTGCAGGTTTTCGGCGCGGAAAATCACCCAGCCCATCACCACCAGCAGGAAGGTGAAGGCCCAGCGCACCACGTTGAAACTGCGCGGCGCGGTGTTGAGGCCGATGGCTTTTTCAATCGCCAGCCACATGCCGTGCCACGCACCCCACACGATGTAGGTGATGTTCGCGCCGTGCCACAGGCCACCGAGCAGCATGGTCAGGAACAGGTTGCGGTAGGTAGTGAGTGTGCCTTTACGGTTGCCGCCCAGCGTGATGTAGAGGTAGTCACGCAGCCAGGTCGACAGGCTGATGTGCCAGCGGCGCCAGAACTCGGTGATCGACTGGCTGATGTACGGCTGCTTGAAGTTTTCCATGAAGCGGAAACCCATCATCAAGCCCAGGCCGATGGCCATGTCGCTGTAGCCGGAGAAGTCGAAGTACAGCTGCGCGGTGTAGGCCAGCGCACCCAGCCACGCATCGCCGGTGGTGGGGTTTTGCAGGGCGAAGCAATGGTCGGCCACCACCGCCAGGGTGTCGGCAATGAAGACTTTCTTGATGAAGCCCTGCATGAACCGCGTGCAACCCTCGGAGAATTTATCCAGGGTGTGAGTGCGGTTGTTGAACTGGTCGGCCAGGTCGCGAAAGCGCAGCACGGGGCCGGCGATCAGGTGCGGGAAGATCGCCACGAACGCCGCAAAGTCGATCAGGTTGCGCGTGGCCGGGGTATCGCCACGGTACACGTCGATGATGTAGCTGATGGACTCGAAGATGTAGAACGAGATCCCGATCGGCAACAGCACGTGGGTGAGGATGAACGGCTCCAGGCCCGCCGACTTCATCATCACGTTGATGCTGTCGACGCCGAAGTTGGCGTACTTGAAGTAGCCGAGGATGCACAGGTCGACCGCCACCCCAAGCAGCAGCCAGCGCTGGGCCGGCTTGGTGCGCACGCCGGCCGCACCGACCTTGAGGCCGATCCAGTAGTTCCACAGGGTCACTGCGGCGAACAGCGCCAGGAAGTCCACTCGCCACCAGGCGTAGAACACGTAGCTGGCAATCAGCAGCAGCAGGTTGCGATAGCGTTGCCCGCTCAAGTAGTACAAGCCGAGAAAGATCGGCAAGAACAGAAACAGGAACACATTGGACGAGAAAACCATCCCGATCTCTCCATGTTTAACCAACAGTCAAGGGCCGCAGCCCCCCCAAACCCCCCCACGAAAAGACGGGGAGGGCGGTACAACATTCTCACTGCCGAAACCGGCTCTAAATCTGGGAGTGGGCAAGCCCCCTCCCACATTTTTTACCGGGTTCGCTCAGGAGCCTTTGTTGCCTTTTTCGTGCGCCGGGTCGTAGACCTTGGTCAGGTCGCCGCCCAGGCGGAAGGTCTTGAACGGCTGCATCCCGTGCTTGCGCTCGATCACATCCGGGGCGCAGGTGTAGAGGGTGCAGAACGGCTCAAGCCAGGCATATTTCATGTCCTCCTTGAGGTCCTTCATGTCCTGTTCCTTGCCGTTCTTCTGCTCGAAGATCTCCGGGTCCTTGACCCCGGTCAGCACTTTGTCGCCCAGGCGCTTGAGCGCGCTGTTGTTTTCCTGGCGCAGGTCGACACCGTTGACCAAGGCAAAACTGGCGATCATCGACAGCGGCGGCAGGGCGTAGTTGTGGTACGACAAGGCGCGTTGCTGACGCTTCAATTCGTTAGGCAAAAAGCCCTGGTCGTCGACTTGATTGACGCCGACCTTGTATTCCTTGACGGCCCAATCAAACAGGTCGCGACGGTTGGTGGCGATAGAGGTCGCCATCACCGACCAGGCGGCCCAGTAGGAGTGGTTGTTGGTTTTTTCCAGCGGCAGGTTGTCCCAGTCGCTCACCACCTGATCGGCCAGTTTGTTGAACCAGGCTTCGATCAATTGGGACTCCTGCTGGTGGTTGGCCAACGGGTGCGAGTCAGAGAATTTCAGGCGCACATAGGCCGAGGCCATGCTGCCCAGCGCCCATTTGCGCATGGATTTACCGGTGTGGTTGAAGTCCTTGGACATCAACGCGTCGGCCTTGGCCCACGACACCAGCCAGTTCAGCGTGCATTCGAGCTGCTCCGGGCGGCCGTCGCGCATGAACTGCATCACGCGCTTGCTGGTGTCTTTTTCCAGCTTGGTGATGTCGGCGGTGCTGTCGCGAAAGGCTTTTTCCGACTGCACGTTCAGCGTCGAACGGGCCTTGTCGGAGCCTTCGTACTTGCTGCGAAATTGCAGTGGCCCGGTATAGGGCGTCGGCATGCTGTCGCAGCTTTCCTTGGCGGCGCCGGTCTTGAGCGATTCGATCGGTGCGAAGTAGCCCTGGGGCGGACGCAGCGGGGCGGCGGCGTTGGCTGCGCCGGCGAAGATCGCCAGGCCCAGTAACGATGGAATCCATAACTTCTGCATAAGTAACCTCATTGCCCGAGTGAGGCGGTTTTTTGGCCGCCGCTTGGGAATACGTTGCGTGTGCAAATTTTCGCTTCGACCTTCTGCGCGGCCTGGCCCGCTTCCGGGCCCTGGACTTCCACGGCCAGCAGGTTCTGCGCGGCCCAGTCTTCGTCGGTGCGCAGTTCAAAGGCGAAACGCCCGTCTGTTTCGGATGTTTCGGGTTTCTCGATCTTGATGTCCTCGTGGCGCCCGTTCATGTACCAGAGGGTGGCTTGCAGGGTTTTCACCGACGGGTCGGCAAAGCGGATATCGACCTGGTGGTTGGCATTACGCAGGTCTTTGTTCGAACTGTTGACCATCAATTCGTTCTTGCCGGGTTTGAGCGTGGTGCTGGCCGACATCTGCGCGGACTTGCCTTCACAGCCGTTGTCGAGCAGCGCCATCATCTGGCGGTAGATGGTTTCCTGGTCCAGGCGGTACAGCGGCGAGAATTCCCAGATGAGGATCTTCGGCGGGTTTTTCTGGAATTCTTCGCTGCCCAGGTACTGGATCATCGAACCTTCCAGGCCGCCGCCGGGGAACGCGACGTTGAGGATGTCGGCGCCGATTTCCTCTTCCAGGAACCCGGCAAAGTTGTAGTTCTTGCCGCTGTGGCTGGTGCCCACCAGGGTGATCTGTGGGTTGCCCGAATCACCGAACAGGTCGCCGTCGCCCGCTTCGCCCTTGGGCTCGGTGGTGAACTGGTCCATGTACTGGATCGCGTAACTGGTGCCGCACAGTTGCCCGGCCATGTTGTGCAGGGTGCCTGTCTTGCCCATGCGCCCGGAGCGTTTGGTCTCGAATTCGCGCTTGGGAATCTCGGCATATTCGGGCATCTGCTTGACCTTGGCCGCGACGATTTTCGCGGTGCGCTGGGCGCCGTATGGGGTCCAGTGCTGGTCGCCACGGAAGTAGAAGTCGTGGGCCGGCAGTTCATCCGGCAGTTGCTCATTGGTCAATGGCGACAGGTCCGGCACTACGTAGCCCATCTTGGCGAAACGGCCGAGCATGGTTTTGTAGTTACCCAAGGCCTTGTCGAAATCGAACTTGGCTTTTTCCTCGGGGTTGAGCTTGTTGCGGTTCACCAGGCCACGGGTCGGCTGGTAGACCACCACCAGTTCCACGCCCTTGCTCTTGAACGCATCGTGCAACTGTTGCATGCGCTTGTAGCCGGCCGGGGTGGTGTCGAATTCGGTGCGCAGGTCTTCCTGGGTACGGAACAACCAGTCGCCCTGGGCTTGTACCAGGGTGGTGAAGTTCTGCTGGTAGCGCGTGGTGTAGTTCTTCGCGTCATGGGCGGCCGGGCACAGGCTGCAGCACGGTTCGGCGGTGAACGTGGGGGCTTTGACTTCATCGGCGCGCACGCCCTGGCTGGCCGCGAGCAGGCCGAGGGTCAGACCCGAGAGGCTCAGCAATTTGATCATGTGTGGGTGCATAAGGGTCATCCTCAGTCCTGCATTTCGGTCTGGCGTTCGACAGGGTCGATCAGCACGGCTTTCTGCTGGCGTACCAGCAGGTCGAGAATTTCTTCCTGGCGATCGCCAAGGATGCCGGAGAAGCTGATACCGCTGGATTTGGTCGGGGCCAGCATCGACACGCGATACAGTTCGATGCTCAGCGGCGAGTCGATCGACAGCGGCCCACTGCCGTTACCCGCCAGCTCACCGCCGACCACGATCAGCGAGACCTTGGCGTCGAACGGGTCGAGCGCGATGTCGCGGTCGGTGTCGGTCAAATCCTTGATGTGGCCGTATACGCCGGTCAGGCCGTTGGCCATGGCGGTGTTCTCGTACAGCTTGATGTTCACGCTGTTGCGCACGCGGATGCCGTGGCGACGGTTGCTGATCACCTTGTTGCCCCACAGCAGGTTGTCACCGCTCTCATAGAGGGTGATGCCGTCGGTGTGGTTGCGGTAGATCTCGTTGTCGGCGATCAGGTTGTTCACGCTGTTACGGTCGATCACCAGGCCCGAGAGTTTGTTCTCGTAGCTGCGGTTGTTGAAGATGAAACTGTCGTTCACTTCCCGCGAGATGATGATGCCGTGCTTCTTCTTGGTGCCGTAGACGGTGTTGTCCGCGATGATCAGGCCGTGGGAACGGTCGTGGGGGTCAATGCCGTAGACGATGTTGTCTTTGTAGGTGTTGCCCTTGATCACAAAGCCGGTGGTCTCGTAGCAGTAGAAGCCGTACCACATGTCCGAGAATTCGGAATCAATGATCCAGCCGGTCGGTTCCGGGCGCTTGAGCACCTTGGCCATGTTCGGCGTGTACTGGGAAATACTCACCCCGTACGACTTACTGTTGGCGTAGCCGAAACTGGCCATCTTGCTGTTGGCGATGTAGGTCTCGGTGCCACCCCACGCCAGCAGGAACGGGCGGAATTCCTTGGGAGACTTGAACAGCGCCGGGCCGTTGGCCTTCTCGTCCCAACCGGTGATTTTGGTGTCGCGCACAAACAGCTGGCCGTCGTTGATCAGGAACGAACCGGCTTGCTGGGACAGGCGCAGCTCCTGGGTCTTTTTATCGATTTCCAGGATGCCTTTGCGCCCCACCACAATCGGCAACTTGGCCAGGAACACGCCCGGCGAGGTTTCGCTGAGGTACTGCTTGGGCACTTTGCCCAGCAGGTCCTTGAGGTTCATGTAGCCGTCGTCAACGAAGATCGCCTGTGGAATGCCGTGCTGGCGCACCACCCACTCGGCCATCTTGTTATCGCCGCCGATAAAGTCCTTGAGCGCGTCTTCCTGCATCATGCGGCGGATGCTGATTTTGCCCGGCTTGCCGCGCACGATCTTTTTCTCGATGGCGGCGCCGGTGTAGCCCGACAGGTCCGGCAGCGCAGGCTTGGCCATTTCCAGCGGCGCGGTGGGCGGGCTGGAAATGGTGTAAGTCTTGGCCTGTTGCAGTTCTTTGGCGATGGTCGGCGCCTTGACCTGCGGCTCTACATTGGCCATGGCCGAAGTGCTGGCCAGCAGCATGGCTGCAACCAGCAGGCTGACCGAGCCTTTGAAGGCGTGAGGATTCATTGCGCAGGCTCCCATCAGAATCGCCAGACCACGTCGACAAAGGCGCGGTGCATGTAAGAGTCGACTTGGTTGCCATAGGCATCGCCCGGTTTGAACACGCCCGCACGCAAGCGCACCAGGGCCGACGGTTCGTCGATCGACTGGCTCAGCGCGGCAGGCAGCAAGCCTTTCTTGAAGTACTTGGTGACCACCAGGTCCATCTCCTGGCCCAGGTCTTTCTTGCCGTCTTCCAGCGGCAGGGACGTGCTGGACACAATCGCGCCGGTCACGTCATCGGTGTTGTTCTGCACCGCATCGATCCCGTTGCTGCCCACCGGCTTGTTGCCGTCGACGCGCCAGAACTTGTGGTACACCAGGCTGGCGTCATAGTCCTCGCGCAGTTGCCAGGAACCGAACAGGCTCATGGACTGCATGTTGTTCATCTCGCCACGGAACGCTTCGCCGAAGCGGTGTACGCGGGACTGGGTGCCGGTCCAGTTCGAGCGGTTGCTTTGCAGGCCGTTCTGCTCGTACTCGGCGCTGGCGCGCGAATACGCCGCGCCCACTTGCCACTGCGGGTCCAGACGCAGGCGGATGCCCAGGTCGGTGGCCCAACCGCTCACGTCATCGCTGCGCTTGGCATTGGCGGGGCGGCTGCCGTCGGTGGTCAAGGCATTGACCTTGTCGCGGTCGCCCTGCATGCCGGTGATGCTGGCCCAGTAGTTGACGGTGTTGGTGTTGCGCCAGTTGTAGGCGTCGCTGTTGGCTTCGATGCCGAGCCAGGTCAGGTCGCCGTTCTCGCGCTTGTCCAGCGAGTCGGTGGGCACGCCCGGTTGCGGGTAGTCGAGCTTGCCGTTGTCATGGGTGTGGTGACCGCGCAGGCCGATCCACTGGCCCGGCGTCCACTGGTAGGACGCGTCGGCGTAAAGGTGCTGGCGGTCCTTGTCGACCGGCGACAGCTCCTTGAGGTCGGTGCGGTATTCGCTGAAACGTTCGGCGACGCCCACATTGGCCTTGAGCAAGGTGGTGTCGAAGGTCCAGTTCAGTGCTTCGATGTTGGTGTCGCGCCATTGGCCGTCGTCATTGCGCAGACGCTGGCGGCCGAGCTTGAGGATCTCGCCGGGGTAGGGCGTAAAGCCGCTGTAGCCGACCCAGAACTCGCGCATGGCCAGGTAGTTTTTCTTGGTCTTGCGGTCGCTGTTGCTGGTCTGCTGGTTTTCGTCATCGGCCGACTGTTGCAGGGTGTCGGTCTCGATGATGTCGCTGGAAGCAACGGCCTGGCCCATGGCGTAGGCGCTCCAGTTGCCGCTTTCGCCGTAGACCCACGGGCGCAGGTCGATACCCACGCCGTTGACGTCGCCGCCTTTTTGCGTGCCGAGGTCACGGTCGTCTTCGGACTGGCCGGTGATTTTGACTTCCAGGCCGAAGTTCTTGGCTTCGGTCAGCGCGGCCAGGGTCGGGCACGACCACAGCAGGGCGAAGGTCAGGCCGATACCGGCCTTGACGAATGGATTGAGCTTCATAGGGATTCCTCGCCGTCGTCTTCTTCATCCAGGGCGTGCAGTTGCAACGTGCTCTGGGCCAGGGTGCCGCGCGCGGCCAGTTCCTGTTGCACCAGGCGTTGGCCTTGGGCGCGTTGTTCCGGCGTCAGCGGCGCTTCGAGCTGGGCGGCCAGGTCGTTGGCTTCCGGGGTGTCCTGGGCCTTGGCCAACTGGCTGAAGACGTAGGCGTTCAATGGGTCAGGCTTGGTGCCCTTGCCCTGGGAAAACAGTTGGGCGATGGCGAAATCGGCGCTGTTCTGGCCGTTGCGCGCAGCGGTGAGCAAGTGGTCCAGGGCCTTTTGCGGGTAGACCTTGCCCAGGTAGCCACGTCGGTAGATCTGGCCGAGGTAGTAATCGGCGGCCACTTCACGGCCCACGGCTTTTTCGAAGTGCGCTTCGGCGGCCTTGGCGTCTGCCGGTACCCACTTGCCTTCGTAGTAGAGCTTGCCCAGCAGCAACTCGGCGCGCGGCTGGTCGGCGGCGCGACCGTTGTCGAGGTACTTCATCATCTGGTCGACGTCGCCCAGTTCGGGGAAGTCGTAGAGCAGTTGCGCCAGGCTGACCCAGGATGCCGGGTAGCCAGGGGCGATTTTTTCCAGCAGGGCCTGGGCGGTTTTCTCGTCCGGGGTACCCAGGGTGGCATCGCCCAGCACGCGGGCGACGCTGTCGACACGTTGTGCGGTGACGGTGCCGCGGCTGTAGCCTGCTTCCATTTGCTTGAGCAGTTCGGCCTGTTGTTCCGGTTGCTGTTTTTTCTGGTAAACCGTGGCCAGTTCGACGTAGCAGATGTCGGTGGTGTTCAGCGCGGCTTTGCAGATGCGCTCCACGTCATCCAAGTGCTGGTCGTAGGTGCCCTGGGTGCGATACAGCAGCACCTGGGCCAGGCCGGCTTCCGGGTAGCCGGCGGCTTGCCATTTTGTGATCTGCTGCTGGGCATTCACGTTCGGGAAGCTGTGCGGGTATTGCAGGTACAGCATCGCCAGCGGAATCAGGGTATTGCCTTCGCCATTGGCAAAGGCTTTTTTCAGCAGGGTTTCGGCTTCATGGTGCTCGGCTTCGGTGCTGCCGGGCTTGGCCACCAGCAGGCGACCCAGGCGGGCCTGGGCACGCGGCGAGGTGTCGGCCGCCGCACGGTAAGTGGCTTCAGCCTGCTTGATTTGCGCAGGATCGCGGGTGCCGACCTGGATATCGGCCAGGCCTACCTGGGCTTCGCTGTACCCCAGCGCTGCCAGTTGCTGGTAATTCTGTTGAGCGGTGACGGTGTCGCCACGCTTCAACGCTTCGTTGGCTAAACGCTGATCTGGCAAACCGGCACAACCGGCCAGGCTCACCGCAATAGCCAGCAACGCCACCGAACCCATGTGAGAGGAGCTTTGCTCCCGCTGCAGGCGACTCGGTGCGTCAGGCAAACCGCGCTGATCCCATCGCGAGCAAGCCCGCTCCCACAGGGACTGTGGCGTTTTTGAGAGAGTCATCACAGGCATGTCCTCGCTTACAGACCGTGAGCCATGGCTTTGTCGATCAGCCAGTTCAGGGAAGGGCCGCGGTCGCTGGTCACTTCGACCGGGCGGCCGGCGTAGGTGCTGTCCAGCGGTGCATCAGGCTTGATCTGTACACGGATGTCGGAGGACAAGTCGGCGCTGTTCAGGCTGGTGCTGCTGACGATGGTGCCGGTGCGCACTTGCTCTTCGTCGGCGACCTGGAAGGTCACCGGAGTGCCTGGGCGCACGTCGCCAAACTGGCGATAGGTGAAGCGTGCTTCGACGTTGGCCTGGCTGCCGCGTGGCACCAGTTGGAAGATCACATCGCCCTTGCTGGCGTACTGGCCGTCGGCGACCAGTTGCTGGGCGACCACGCAATCGCACGGCGAGGTCAGGGTGCCGGTCATTTGCTTGCCGAACAGTTCTTCAACCTTGGCCGGCTGCAGTTGGTCTTCGTCCAGGTGGCCCTTGAGCACATCCAGCATGCTGGTGCTGAAGGTTGCCAGCGGTGCGCCTTTGGCGGCGATCGCGTCACCTTTGAGCAGGCTTTGCACGGTGCCGTCGCGCGGCATGGTTACGTTCATGCCGGGTACGCTGACCAGGTCGGCCTGGGCGTGGCTGACGAAGTACATGCCATAAAGGGATTTGAAGATGAACCCGAACGCGGCCAGGCCGACCAGGAAAATCGCCAGGCTGAACGTCACGGCGCGCAGGCGGCCGAAAAAGCTCATGCCGCTGCCGCCGTCCTTGACCTTGCGCGCCTTGGTGAAATTGTCGCGTTGCAGGGTCGCCAGTACATCGCCCATGGTCACGATGTCGCCGGACAAGTGCGAGGTGATCAGGTGGCGCAGGGTGGAAATGTCCTGGGCGTCGAGGTTCTGGAACTGGCAACCGGTGCGGCCGGTCTGGCGGTCATAGGAGCGGATCTGCAGCTCTACGTCCATGGCAAGGCCCAGGTTATCGATCACGAACTGCAGGCGGCCCTTGTGCACTTGGCCGATGGTGAGCGGCTGGGTGGCGGTGAAGGCCAGGCCGCCGGCGGACAGGTCGATTACCTTCGCCTCGGTCGGCGTGCGGTCGCTGTTGAAGAAGCGCAGCTTGGCCGGGATTTTCACCCGGGCGTGTTGGCGCTGAGCTTCGGATTCGTGGACAACGTTGGCGTTTACTTGGCTATTCATCGGGTGTAATTCCTAGGTTAATTCAGGCTTGGCAGGGTCAGACCATCATCAGCAACACGGCAACGAAGATGCTGCCGGCGGAGAAGGTCATGGTCCGAGACGACCAGGTGTTGAACCAACGTTGAAAGCTGGCCAAATCGCGGGTCAGTTTGGTGTCCTGGCGGGTCCAGGACTGTTGATCAAGGCGGAAGAACACGTAGATCTTCACCAGCGCGCCCATGATCTGGTTGTAATAAAGAATCGCCGGGTAGGCGGGGCCGATTTTGTGGCCGGAGCACGACAGCAGCAGTGTGAGGATCAGGCGAGTGATGCCGATCCACAGCAGGTACGCGAGGATGAACGCGCCGCCGTATTTGAAGGTGGCGATGACGGCCACGGTCAGGCCGAGCAGGGAGGTCCACATCGACACGCGCTGGTCGAACAGCACCACGCTGGTAAACAGGCCCAGGCGGCGTACACCCAGGCCCAGGGCACGGGAGTTCTGGCGCAGGTTGTTGCCGTACCAGCGGAACATCAACTTGCGGCTGGCCTTGATAAAACTCTTTTCGGGCGGGTGTTCCACGGTGTTGATCGCGGCGTCGGGCACGTAGAACGTGTCGTAGCCCAGGCGCATCAGGCTGAACCAGCTGGACTTGTCATCACCGGTGAGAAATTTGAAGCGGCCCAGGCGCCAGTGTTGCAGCGAGTCGCTTTCCACGTCGGCGATAAAGCCGGGGTCGGTCACTACGCTGGCACGGAACACCGACATGCGACCGGTCATGGTCAGCACGCGCTTGGACAGGGCCATGGAGCACATGTTGATGTGGCGCTGGGCGAAGCGCAGTTTGTGCCACTCGCTCATGATGTAGCCGCCGCGTACTTCGCAGAATTCGTTGGTGGTCAGGCCACCGACGTTGCCGAACAGCTGGAACCAAGGCACGGTCTTGCGCACTACGCCTTCGGCAAGCACGGTGTCGCCATCGATCACCGCAACCACGGCGCGGTCGTCCGGCAGGTGGCGGGAGATGGCGCGGAAACCGAAGGCCAGGCCGTCGCGCTTGCCGGTCCCGGCGATGCGCACGAAGTCGAGCTTGACGCGGTCGGGCGGGTTCAGCTTTTCCCAAAGGCTCTTGACCAGCAGCTCATCGGACATTTCCACCAGCGAGCAAACCACGGTAGTCGGGAAGCCGCAGTCGATGGCTTCGCGAATCACCGAGCTGTAGACCTGCGCGGTGGTTAGCGCATCGATGCGAAAACTGGTGACCATCAGGAACACGTGGGACGGGTCGGCGGCTTTGCCCAATTTGCGCACTTTGCGGCGCAGGTGCGGGTACACCACATACAGGAACAGCATGCCGCGAAAGAAATGCGTAGCACCCATCGAGTAGCGCCAGATACCCACGGCGCCAATCAGGAAAATAAAATTCTTCGACTCGGAGTCGAACGTACTCGCCGGCAACAGCAGGGCGAGACCCATCAGCAGGCTCAGGAAGAACAGCCAGCCGGCGGATTGGAGCAGTACGTGTTTTAACTTGGACATAAGCGTCATCCGAAGGTGAAGAAGGTTGCGCGCTGCACGTGCTGGGGATCAGGACACGTGCAGCGCGAAACTTGCCGTTGCTGTTACCAGCAAATGCCTTCGGTACGGCCGGTCGCGCTGGTGGCCTTGGACATGAAGCCCACCAGGTCGATCACTTGCTTGCCGTCCGGAGCGTTCTGCGCCAGGGCGCGGAATTTCTCGTCACGGTTGCCGAGGATGATCACGTCGGAGTTGTTGATCACGTCGTCGAAGTCCGAGTTGAGCAGGGACGACACGTGCGGGATCTTGCCTTCGATGTAGTCCTTGTTGGCCCCGTGTACACGGGCGTATTCGACGTTGCTGTCGTAGATGCTCAGGTCAAAGCCCTTGCCGATCAGCATTTCCGCCAGCTCTACCAGCGGGCTTTCGCGCAGGTCGTCGGTGCCGGCCTTGAAGCTCAGGCCCAGCAGGGCGACTTTGCGCTTGTCGTGGCTGGAGACGATGTCGAAGGCGTTCTGCACCTGGGATTCGTTGCTGCGCATCAGCGAGTTGAGCAGTGGCGCTTCCACGTCCAGGGAGCTGGCGCGGTAGGTGAGGGCGCGCACGTCTTTGGGCAGGCACGAACCGCCGAACGCGAAGCCAGGGCGCATGTAGTACTGGGACAGGTTGAGGGTCTTGTCCTGGCAGACCACTTCCATCACTTCACGGCCGTCGACGCCGACGGCCTTGGCGATGTTGCCGATTTCGTTGGCGAAGGTCACTTTGGTGGCGTGCCACACGTTGCAGGTGTACTTGATCATTTCGGCCACGGCGATGTCCTTGCGGATGATCGGCGCGTCGAGTTCTTCGTACAGCGACTGCAGGACATCGCCGGAGGCTTTGTCGAACTCGCCGATAACGGTCATCGGAGGCAGGTCGTAGTCGGCGATGGCGGTGGATTCACGCAGGAATTCCGGGTTGACCGCGACGCCGAAGTCGACGCCGGCTTTCTTGCCGGAGCAGTCTTCGAGGATCGGGATCACTACGTTCGCGACAGTGCCCGGCAGTACGGTACTGCGCACCACCACGGTGTGGCGGGTGGCTTTGTCACGCAGGACAAAACCGATCTCGCGGCACACGGCTTCGATGTAGTCGAGTTCCAGGTCACCGTTTTTCTTGCTCGGCGTGCCGACGCAGATCATCGACAGGTCGGTATCGCGGATGGCTTCGGCGAAGTTGGTGGTACCACGCAGTCGACCGGTTGCGATGCCTTGGTTCAACAGTTCGCCCAGACCCGGTTCAACGATCGGCGATTTGCCGGCGTTGATCAGGTCGATCTTTTCCTTGGAGATGTCTACGCCGACCACGTCGTGGCCACGGGCAGACAGGCAACCGGCACAGACTGCGCCAACGTAACCCAAACCAAATATGCTGATGCGCATCGCATTTACCTCGTTGTCATTGAAGACGGTGTTAATTCTGCCAATAGATGGCTGGAGTTCATGTTTGCAAGCGTCACTAATGCCACGGAAGTTAGGCGAGCAGACGCCGACTTACCGCGTACAGGCATGTTTAATAGTGAGTGACTAACTATTGCACTCAAGTTGTGCGCAACGTGGCCTTGTTATTGGGGCTTGCCCTCAAATGCAGCCAGCCTTCCGGGGGGAAGGGCCTGGCGCCGGCGCCGTAGAGCGTTGATAGAGGCAATTAGCCCTTTTTAATCAATCTCTTAAGCGTTAGCACCGACACATTCGGGTAAGCGCTGCCTTGGCCTATAGGGGATAGCAATACATCCTTATCGCCGCCCTCAACTCATATCAGTTGATGATGTGACCCGTGAGTCAAAGTTGATGGGGCAACTTCGCTACTTCCTTGGGTCGTTATGTAAGTCATCTCTTACAGGAGCAGAGAATTTCGTTACCGGTGGTATGAGCGGTGCTTTTGGGTGAAGTTCCTAGCCACTCATCCTGTTTGCCGAAATTTTTTGAAATATTAGCGGAGATGGCACTAGTACTATATTGATAGCACTTGCTATTTGGGCCAGTAGTTACAGGTAGTTGGCGCGATGGGATAGTTTTGTGCCACTAGTGTTCAAAAAAAGTGGTGCCACTACGAAAAAAAACGACGGATGTCGAGTGAAAGAATTGTTAGGTATGCGACAGAATATTTTTTGACGTCAAATAAATGACGATGCGGGGATGAAATGCAATCAAAAAGTGGGAGGGGGCTTGCTCCCGATAGCAGTAAAACAGTCGATATATGAGCCGACTCAAACACCGCCATTGGGGGCAAGCCCTCTCCCACAGGTGCAACTTATCGTCTGAAAGAGGGCGCTAGGCTTCATTCAGGTGCGTGATCGCGCAAAAACACCAGGTTGTCCGGCTTGGACTGCTCCGCATTGAAGCGATAGCCCTGCACGTCGAACTGCTTGAGCCGGGCCGGGTCGCTGATGCGTTCTTCGATGACGAAACGGCTCATCATGCCGCGGGCTTTTTTCGCGTAGAAACTGATGATCTTGTACTGGCCGTTCTTCAGGTCCTTGAACTCGGTATTGATGATTCGTGCATTCAACGCCGTGCGCTTGACCGCCGAGAAGTATTCGTTGGACGCCAGGTTAAGCAGCACGTCATCGCCTTGCTCGGCCAATGCCTGGTTGAGCCACTCGCTGATGCGCGTGCCCCAGAAGGCGTAGAGGTCCTTACCGCGAGCGTTGGCCAGTTTGGTGCCCATCTCCAGGCGATACGGCATCATCAAGTCCAAGGGGCGCAGCAGGCCGTATAGGCCCGAGAGCATGCGCAGGTGGTCCTGGGCGTAGTTGAAATCGGCATCGCTGAAAGTGTCGGCGTTGAGGCCGGTGTACACGTCGCCTTTGAAGGCGAGCAAGGCCTGCTTGGCGTTCTCGGGGGTGAAAGCGGGCGTCCAACTGCCGAAACGCGCAGCGTTGAGGCCACCGATTTTATCGGACACGTGCATCAGCTCGCTGATTTGCGCCGGGCTCAGCTCGCGCAATTGTTCGATCAGTTCCTGGGAATGATCGAGGTATTGCGGCTGGGTGAAGCGCGGGGTTACCGGCTTTGACTCGAAATCGAGGGTCTTGGCGGGGGAAATCACCATCAGCATGAAGTCGTCTCCTTTAATCGTGGGCGCGATTCTAGGGGCTGGGGCGTTTTGACTCCACCTATGATGGCGATAGGCGTGATCCGCTATAGTGGCCGACGACTCTGGAGAGGGAGACCCTGTGTGCGAATAGCGCTTTTATTGTCCTCGTGCCTGTTATGCCTGGGCGCCCATGCGGCGCCGGTGGATGTGGCCAGCCTGGACCGTGGTACCTGGCCCGAAAAGCTCACCAGCCCGGCGCTGTTCGATGTGGCCTCGCGCGCGGAAATCCTGATGTTTGCCCACGGCCTGCTGGCCAGCGAAGCCTTGGATGACGCGGCGCTCAAGCAGCGCCTGGGCTTGAAGATCATCAACCGGGCCGCCATCGATGACCTGCGCCGCCAGCTCTGGCAGCGCCTGCTGGAAAACTACACCTTCGCCCAGCAGAGCTGCGAGGTCGATGCCTCGTTCTGTTATCTGGTGGAAAACATGGACGACCTGCGCGAGGAGGCCGGTAAGCTTCAGGTCAGCGAAGACTCCTTCTATATAGGCTGGGCCGCTCCCAGCCATGCCTTCCACGAGCGCTATCTGGACGAGCTGCTGCGCAAGGCCGCGCTGTTCCCGCAGATCAGCAGTGAAGTCGCGCGTTTCGGCGATCACGAGCGCAATGGCGACGAACTCAACGACCGCCTGTTCCTGCTCACCTTCGACGGCGGCCCGGCGCCGGTCAGCGGCAATACCGACTGGCTGGTCGACTACCTGCGCAAGCAGAAGATGAACGCTATGTTCTTCGTCCTCGGCAGCAGCCTGCAAACCCGTGTGCAACGCAGTTCCGCCGCCGAGGTAGAGGCGGTGTACCAGGGCCAGTGTGTCGGCACCCAGGGTTGGCAATACCGGTCCCACAGTCATTGGGTGGACTGGCAAAGCTCGATCACCCGCAGTGCGGCGCTGGTGCAGAACCTGATGCCGGAGAACTACGTGCCGCTGTTCCGTCCGCCCTACGGTCAGCGTCGCGCGGACAGCCAGGGCTTCTTCCAGGCGCAGGGCTTGCAGGTGGCGTTATGGGACATCGATTCCCAGGATGAGCCGGGCAAACTCAAGGCCGAGGAGTCGGCACAACGGGTGTTGACGCTGATGCTGCTGTGGCGCAAAGGCGTGATTGTGTTTCATGACACCCAGGACAAGGCGCGCGTGGCATTACCGCAGTTGCTGCAGGCGACGGGGCAGAGTGGTCTGGGGTGGCAGGACTGCCGCGAGGCATTTCGCTGAGGGGCCCGGCCCTGTTGGGTCTGGGGTATTTTTGGGGGATTTTTTTGCAACATTTCGATGCAGGCTGACTTCCGACTTTAACGAGGTACATGGCACTCGGCTAGTGCTATTCGTCATCCTGAAAAATAAACTTCAAAAAAACGTCAAAGTGCTTTTTCCTGTCATGGGTTTTGCGGTATTACGAAGTCAGATCGCCGAAACCTGCATCACAGGTGGCGTCTTACAAGACTCCTCATGTGGGCAATGCACTTGACGTCACTTAAGGTGCATTTCGGTGGTCGAATCGAGGCGCAGCACTGTCGTGGTATTGCGTCGACTGGCTCCCACAAAGGTGACCGAGTATGGATGATCATGGACGCACCCCTTCTTCCGACCAGCCAATCCTTTATGTGCTCGATACCAACGTATTGATCCACGATCCAAACGCTCTGCTTAATTTCGAAGAACACCACGTCGCTATCCCGATGATCGTGCTTGAGGAACTCGACAAACTCAAAAGTGGGCACCACAGCGTTGCCGCCGAATGCCGCCAGGCTATCCGCCTGATCGACAAGACATTGGGCGAAGCGTCACCGGAGGACGTTGAAGTCGGCGTGCCGATCCAGCGTGGCAAAAGCGGGCCCAAGGGCTTGCTGTCGATTCTGATGAGCAAGCGCGGCGAGCCCACCAGCCTGCTGCCGGAAAACCTCAACGACAACAAAATCATCAACCAATTGATCGACCTGCATGCGCGTGACAAGGACCTGCGTGTGGTGCTGGTGACCAAAGACATCAACATGCGCCTCAAGGCCCGAGCGTGTGGGATCGCGGCCGAGGATTACAGTACCGACCAACTGGTCGACGACGTGTCGATGCTGTCCCGTGGTTATCACATGATGACCGGCTCGTTCTGGGACCGCGTGAGCAAGGTCGAAACCCGTCAGGACCATGGCCGCACCTGGCATCAGGTACAACTGATCGACAACCTTCCGGCCGTGCATATCAATGAATTCATCGTCGACGAACAGGGCTTCGTGGGCTGGATCAAAGAGATCCAGGTAGACAAGCTGCTGATCCTCGACCTGCATCAGGAACCCCTGTTGCACCAGGAAGCCTGGGGCCTGAAACCGCGTGACATCTACCAGAGCCTGGCGCTGTACGCGCTGCTCGACCCGGATATCCATCTGGTCAACCTGACCGGCGCCGCTGGCTCGGGGAAAACCATCCTCGCGTTGGCCGCCGCCATCGAGCAGACCATGGTGACCAAGCGTTATCGCCGCATTATCGCCACCCGCAGCGTGCAGGGCCTGGACCAGGAAATCGGCTTCCTGCCCGGCACCGAGGCGGAAAAAATGGAGCCGTGGCTGGGGGCGATCACCGACAACCTCGAAGCCTTGCACATGGATGACGAAAACACCCATGGCAGCGTCGACTACATCCTCAGCAAAGTGCCGTTGCAGTTCAAATCCCTCAACTACATCCGAGGTCGCAGCTTCCAGCAGAGCCTGATTTTGATCGATGAATGCCAGAACCTCACGCCGCACCAGATGAAAACCATCATCACCCGTGCCGGCGCCGGTTCCAAAGTGGTGTGCCTGGGCAACCTGGCACAGATCGACACCCCTTACCTGTCCGCGACCAGCTCCGGGCTGACGTACCTCACGGAACGCTTCAAAGACTTCCCGAACGGCGTGCATATCGCGCTGCAAGGGGTACCGCGCTCGATTCTGGCCGAATACGCCGAATCGCACCTGTAAACGCGATCAAGGGGGAGGGGGCTTGCTCCCGATTGCTGTGGGCCAGTTAACAGAAATGTTGAATGTGCCACCGCTGTCGGGTTCAAGCCCCCTTCCACATTTTGTTCCGTGTTGGGTTTACAATCGCGGCTCCTGATCAGGAGTATCGCTGTGCTGACTCATCTCGATTCCCAAGGCCGCGCCCATATGGTCGACGTCACTGACAAGTCCGTGACGTTCCGTGAAGCGGTGGCTGAAGCGCGGGTGCGCATGTTGCCCGAAACCCTGCAAATGATTGTCGACGGCGCCCATCCCAAGGGTGACGTGTTTGCCGTGGCCCGCATTGCCGGGATCCAGGCCGCGAAAAAAACCAGTGATCTGATCCCCCTGTGTCATCCGCTGATGTTGACGGGCGTCAAGGTCGAACTCAGTGCCGAGGGCGCAGACTGTGTGCATATCGTCGCGCGCTGCAAGCTCTCCGGGCAGACCGGTGTGGAGATGGAAGCATTGACCGCCGCCAGTGTCGCGGCACTGACGATCTACGACATGTGCAAGGCGGTGGATCGCGGCATGACCATCGAAAGTATTCGCCTGCTGGAAAAACTCGGCGGCAAGAGCGGCCATTTCAAGGCGGATGAACAATGAGCGTCAACGTACTGTTTTTTGCGCGCTACGCCGAAGCGGTGGGCTTCGATTCGCTGGAAATGGAAGGCGACTTCGCGACTGTCGACGCGGTGCGCCAGGCATTGGCCGCTGATCCGGAGTTCGCAGTGCTCAACGAAACGAGCCTGATGTGCGCGCGCAACGAGGAGCTGTGCAGCCTCGACGAACCGGTGCAGGTCGGCGATGAAGTGGCGTTTTTCCCGCCCGTGACCGGAGGCTGAACATGGCCATCTGCGTGCAGGTCGAAGCGTTCGATCCCGGGGCTGAAGTCAACGCGATGCACGCGGCCAATGTGGGCGTGGGCGCGGTGGTGAGTTTTGTCGGCTATGTGCGCGACTTCAATGATGGCCGCGACGTGTCGGGGATGTTTCTGGAGCACTACCCCGGCATGACCGAAAAGGCCCTGGCCAAGATTGCCGTTGAGGCTGAGCAGCGCTGGCCGTTGCTCAAGTTGGAGGTGTTGCACCGCGTCGGCGCGCTGGAGCCGGGTGAGCCGATTGTGTTCGTGGCGGCGGCCAGTGCCCATCGCCAGGCGGCATTTGACGCCTGTGCGTTTGTGATGGATTACCTGAAAACGCGGGCACCGTTCTGGAAAAAGGAAAACACGCCCGACGGTGCGCGCTGGGTGGAAGGGCGCGACAGCGACCACGCTGCTGCAGACCGCTGGAAATAGCACGCCAAACACAGATGCAAATGTGGGAGGGTGCAAGCCCCTCCCACATTTTTTAGCGCATTCCAACCGTTAAGGGCGTTTGCGCTCCACGGCCCGCAACAGATGCGTCGGCGGCGTCTCGCAGCTGATCTTGCGCCCCAGCAGCGCCTCGATCGACGGCAACTGGTACGAGTCGTCCTCGCCCGCAAAGCTGATCGACACACCGGCAGCGCCTGCACGACCGGTACGGCCAATGCGGTGCACGTAGTCGTCCGGTACTTCCGGCAGGGTGAAGTTGATCACGTGGCTGATGCCGTCAATGTGAATCCCGCGCCCGGCCACATCGGTGGCCACCAGCACGCGAATCTTGCCTTCGCGGAAACCTTCCAGGGTCTTGATGCGCTTGTGCTGCGGCACATCGCCGGACAGTTGCGCGGCGTTGACGCCATCGCGCACCAGGCGTTCCTCGATGCGGCGCACTTCGTCCTTGCGGTTGGCGAACACCATGACGCGTTCCCAGCCGTTGTCGTTGACCAGGTTGTAGAGCAGCTTGTACTTGTCGGCACCGGCCACGGCATAGATATGCTGTTCGACGTTTTCGCTGGCGACGTTCAGCGCCTCGATCTCGACGATGGACGGGTCGGTGGTCCACTGCTTGGCGAGGTTCATCACGTCTTCGGTGAAGGTCGCGGAGAACAGGAGGGTCTGGCGCTCGCTCTTGGGCGGGGTCTGGCGAATGATCTGGCGCACTTGTGGGATAAAGCCCATGTCGAGCATGCGGTCGGCTTCGTCCAGCACCATGACTTCGACCATATCCAAATGCACGTCGCCGCGCTGGTTGAAGTCCAGCAGGCGGCCCGGCGTGGCCACCAGAATGTCGCAATGGCGGGCTTCGAGGTGCTTGAGCTGCTTGTCGAAGTCCATGCCGCCGACGAACGTCATGACGTTCAGGCCCGTGTACTTGGTCAGGTCGGCGGCGTCTTTGGCGATCTGCACCACCAGCTCGCGAGTGGGAGCGATGATCAGCGCGCGCGGTTCACCCATGTAGCGTTCTTTGGGCGGCGGCGTTTGCAACAGTTGGGTGATGATCGAAATCAGGAACGCGGCGGTCTTGCCGGTACCGGTTTGCGCGCGGCCGATGGCGTCTTTGCCCGCGAGGGTAAAGCCCAGCACTTGTGCCTGGATGGGCGTGCAGTACGGGAAACCCAGGTCCTGGATGGCGTGCATCAGTTCCGGGGCCAGTTTGAAGTCGTGGAAGCGGGTTTTGCCTTCCTGGGGCTCGACGACGAAGTCTTCGAGTTTCCAGGGGATGACGACCGGCTTGGGTGCTCGCTCACGGCGAGGCTTGGGCGCAGGTTCGGCTTTTACCTCAGCAGGTATGGCCTGTGCGGGTGGCGTCACCGTCGGCGTCTTCGGCTGGGCGACAGGTGCTGTCCGGTCTGGCTGTTGGCCGTCATTACGGTTGCCGGGCGTGGGGACAGGAGCACTGGAATCAGGCGCGAGCGGCTCAGCCTCGTTTTTGCCGAACATCTTCTTGAGTGCTTTGAGCACGGTGATCTCATTAATTGGTTAAGGAATATACGCCGGCCAGTGTAATGCAAGAATCGGGCGCGGCGTAGTGCGTCTGTCATACGGCTACCTAAACGCGGCGTTCAGCGCAGGCGGTCGGTCAACCAGGTACCAATATCGTGTATCTCCTGGGGTAACACTTCGTGGCCCATTGGGTATTCCTGCCATGTCACGGTGACACCACGGCTCTTGAGGTGCTCATACGCGGTACGGCCCATGGCGTTCTGCACCACCTCGTCGTATTGGCCGTGCAGGCACAAGGCAGGAATGCGTTGCTGGCTGGCGGACAATTGGAGCTCATCGCCGAAGGTCGGTGCATAAGTGGAGAGGGCGATCACGCCACCCAAAGGGCCTTCCAGGTCCTTGAACGCGGTGTGGAATACCACGGCGCCGCCTTGGGAAAAACCAGCGAGGAAAATCCGCGAGGCGTCTATTCCGGTTCTCTTCTGGTCTTCAATCAGGTCTGTGACCATGTTTGAAGAGGTTTGCAGCTCGTCCAGCGATATCGACCGCGCCGGGCTCATCGCCTTGATGTCGTACCAACTGGGCATTTCGTAGCCGCCATTGATCGTCACCGGACGGGTGGGGGCCTGGGGCAAAACGAAGCGGGTGCTCAGCAGGATTTCCTGTAAGGCTTCGGCTACAGGCAGGAAGTCGTAGCGATCGGCACCCAGGCCATGCAACCAGATTACGCAGGCATCTGCGGGCTTGGCGGGCTGAAGAATCAAGGGTTCGGTCATGTCTGCTCCATAGATGTGCATTCGCTCCGATTGGGTGCATCGGAACGGTGCGTCACCGGTTGATTTGTTAATTAGATGTCGCAACTTTGAATCTTTTGCTCTTGACCATGGGCTGAAACGACTCAGCCGTCACTCTGGTACGGCGCTTGCTATGCACAAAGCGATGTCAGGTCTCTCTCGTGGCGGTAACACTATCAGTGACAGCCGCCTCTGGGATAGCAACTGGACTTATAGCGACAGCCTCATGCCGTTTGACCCCAAAAAAAGCCAACACGGGTCAAGATCGCCTCAAAAGGGTGCGGTGGGGTTCGAGCTCCGACACAACAAGAGCAAAACTGGAGGTTTGAATGAAGGTATTGAAATCCACCCTGGCCATCGTTTCCGCGGCCGCTGTACTGGGTGTCAGTGGTTTCGCCCAAGCCGGCGCCACCCTGGACGCCGTGCAGAAGAAAGGCTTTGTGCAATGTGGCGTGAGTGACGGCCTGCCGGGTTTCTCGGTACCGGATGCCAGCGGCAAGATCCTGGGGATCGATGCTGACGTATGCCGCGCTGTTGCCGCTGCCGTGTTCGGCGACGCGACCAAGGTCAAGTTCAGCCAGTTGAACGCCAAGGAGCGTTTCACCGCGCTTCAGTCGGGCGAAGTAGACATCTTGTCCCGTAACACCACCATGACCAGCTCCCGCGATGCGGGCATGGGCCTGAAATTCCCGGGTTTCATCACCTACTACGACGGCATCGGCTTCCTAGTTAACAACAAACTGGGCGTTAAAAGCGCCAAGGAACTGGACGGTGCAACTATCTGCATCCAGGCCGGTACCACCACTGAACTGAACGTTTCCGACTACTTCCGTGGCAACGGTCTGAAATACACCCCGATCACCTTCGACACCTCCGATGAAAGCGCCAAGTCGCTGGAATCCGGTCGTTGCGACGTGCTGACCTCCGACAAGTCCCAACTGTTCGCCCAGCGCAGCAAGTTGGCCTCGCCGAAGGACTACGTGGTTCTGCCGGAAACCATTTCCAAAGAGCCCCTGGGCCCGGTGGTACGTAACGGTGACGACGAGTGGCTGGCCATCGTGCGCTGGGTAGGCTACGCCATGCTCAACGCCGAAGAAGCCGGTATTACTTCGAAAAACGTTGAAGCTGAAGCCAAGTCCACCAAGAACCCGGACGTCGCGCGTCTGCTCGGTGCCGACGGCGAATACGGCAAAGACCTGAAAGTGAAGAAAGACTGGGTCGTGCAGATCGTCAAGCAAGTGGGTAACTACGGTGAAGTGTTCGAGCGCAACCTCGGCAAGAGCACCCCGTTGGAAATCGACCGTGGCCTGAACGCGCTGTGGAACAACGGCGGCATTCAATACGCACCGCCTGTGCGCTGATCGCTGATGGTTCTGTCACCCGGTGGGCCAACCGCCGGGTGATGTTCTGTTCCATTCTTTCCGGGGCACTTCATGCAAAATCAAATCGGCGCACCAAAGCAGAAGCTCAGCTTCAGCGATCCCAAAGTGCGTGCGTGGCTCTTCCAGATCATCACGATTGTGGCGGTGGTCTCGCTGGGCTGGTACCTCTTCAACAATACCCAGACCAACCTTCAACACCGAGGCATTACCTCGGGTTTCGACTTTCTTGAGCGCAGTGCCGGCTTCGGCATCGCGCAGCACTTGATCGACTACACCGAATCGGACAGCTATGCCCGCGTCTTTGTAATCGGCTTGCTCAACACCCTGCTGGTGACCTTCATCGGCGTGATCCTGGCTACCCTGCTCGGCTTTATCGTCGGCGTGGCGCGACTGTCGCCGAACTGGATGATCAACAAGCTGGCGACGGTGTATGTGGAAGTGTTCCGCAACATTCCGCCGCTGCTGCAGATCCTGTTCTGGTACTTCGCGGTGTTCCTGACCATGCCGGGGCCGCGCAACAGCCATAACTTCGGCGATACCTTCTTTGTCAGCAGCCGTGGCCTGAACATGCCGGCGGCGCTGGCCGCCGATGGGTTCTGGCCGTTTGTGGCCAGTGTAGTGCTGGCGATTGTGGCGATCGTGCTGATGACTCGTTGGGCCAACAAGCGCTTTGAAGCCACCGGTGTTCCGTTCCATAAGTTCTGGGCGGGCCTGGCGTTGTTCATCGTGATCCCGGCACTGTGCGCGTTGATCTTCGGCGTGCCGCTGCACTGGGAAATGCCCAAGCTGCAAGGCTTCAACTTTGTCGGCGGCTGGGTGCTTATCCCTGAACTGCTGGCACTGACCCTGGCCCTGACGGTGTACACCGCGGCGTTCATCGCCGAGATCGTGCGTTCGGGCATCAAGTCGGTCAGCCACGGCCAGACCGAAGCCGCGCGTTCCCTGGGCCTGCGCAATGGGCCGACGCTGCGTAAGGTGATCATTCCGCAAGCCTTGCGGGTGATCATTCCGCCGCTGACCAGCCAATACCTGAACCTGGCGAAAAACTCGTCGTTGGCCGCCGGTATCGGTTATCCGGAAATGGTTTCGCTGTTTGCCGGCACGGTGCTCAACCAGACCGGCCAGGCCATCGAAGTCATTGCCATCACCATGAGCGTGTACCTGGCGATCAGCATCAGCATTTCCCTGCTGATGAACTGGTACAACAAGCGCATTGCGCTGATCGAGCGGTGAGGAAACGCACATGAGTTCTCATACTTTCAAACCCGATATGCCGCCGCCGAGCAAAGTCTTCGGCCCGGTGGCATGGATGCGCGCCAACCTGTTTTCCAGTTGGCTCAATACCTTGCTGACTTTGCTGTCGATTTACCTGGTGTACCTGGTGGTGCCGCCGATCCTGCATTGGGCCATCCTCGATGCCAACTGGGTGGGCACCACTCGCGCCGATTGCACCAAGGAAGGTGCCTGCTGGGTGTTCATCCAACAGCGCTTCGGGCAGTTCATGTACGGCTACTACCCCGGCGACCTGCGCTGGCGCGTGGACCTGACCGTGTGGCTGGCGATTGTCGGCGTGGCGCCGTTGTTCCTCTCGCGCTTCCAACACAAGGCCATCTACGGCCTGAGCTTCCTGGTGCTGTACCCGATCGTTGCCTACTTCCTGCTGCACGGTGGCGTGTTCGGCTTGACCAACGTGGCGACCAGCCAGTGGGGCGGCTTGATGCTGACCCTGGTGATCGCCACTGTCGGCATCGCCGGCGCCTTGCCGCTGGGTATTGTGCTGGCACTGGGGCGACGTTCGAACATGCCGGCGATTCGTGTGGTCTGCGTGACCTTCATCGAATTCTGGCGCGGCGTGCCGTTGATCACGGTGCTGTTCATGTCGTCGGTGATGCTGCCGTTGTTCCTGCCTGAAGGCATGAACTTCGACAAGCTGCTGCGGGCGCTGATCGGCGTGATCCTGTTCCAGTCGGCCTATGTGGCCGAAGTGGTGCGCGGCGGGTTGCAGGCGATTCCTAAAGGTCAGTACGAAGCGGCCGCGGCGATGGGCCTGGGTTACTGGCGCAGCATGGGTCTGGTGATTCTGCCGCAAGCCCTGAAGCTGGTGATCCCGGGCATCGTCAACACGTTTATTGCGCTGTTCAAGGACACCAGCCTGGTGATCATCATCGGCCTGTTCGACCTGCTCAACAGCGTCAAGCAAGCTGCCGCCGACCCCAAATGGCTGGGCATGGCCACTGAAGGCTACGTGTTCGCCGCCCTGGTGTTCTGGATTTTCTGTTTTGGTATGTCGCGCTATTCCATGCATCTGGAACGCAAGCTCGACACAGGCCACAAGCGTTAGGAGTTCTTTTTATGAGCGAAGCAATCAAACAGCCTGTGAGCCCTGAAGGCATTATCCAGATGCAGGGCGTCAACAAGTGGTACGGCCAGTTCCACGTGTTGAAAGACATCAACCTGAACGTCAAGCAGGGCGAGCGTATCGTGCTGTGCGGGCCGTCGGGTTCGGGCAAGTCCACCACCATCCGCTGCCTCAACCGTCTGGAAGAGCACCAGCAGGGCCGCATCGTGGTCGACGGCGTGGAACTGACCAACGACCTCAAGCAGATCGAAGCGATCCGTCGTGAAGTGGGCATGGTGTTCCAGCACTTCAACCTGTTCCCGCACCTGACCATCCTGCAGAACTGCACGTTGGCGCCGATGTGGGTGCGCAAGATGCCCAAGCGCAAGGCCGAAGAAATTGCCATGCACTACCTGGAGCGCGTGCGTATCCCGGAGCAGGCGCACAAGTTTCCGGGGCAACTCTCCGGCGGCCAGCAACAGCGTGTGGCGATTGCCCGTGCCTTGTGCATGAAGCCGAAAATCATGCTGTTCGATGAGCCAACCTCGGCGCTCGATCCGGAAATGGTCAAGGAAGTACTCGACACCATGATCGGCCTGGCCGAAGACGGCATGACCATGTTGTGCGTGACCCACGAAATGGGCTTCGCGCGCACCGTGGCCAACCGCGTGATCTTCATGGACAAGGGCGAGATCGTTGAGCAGGCGGCGCCGAATGACTTCTTCGACAACCCGCAGAATGATCGGACCAAGTTGTTCTTGAGCCAGATTTTGCATTGATCGATGGTTAAAACAATAAACCCGGCCTGGCCGGGTTTATTTTTGTCCGTTCAGCAGGCCTTGAGCGCCTCATGCCCTGTGTCCACTGTATGAGTGAACCCCCGTAAGTCAGCGCCTTCGGCCAATACCTTGGCGTCGGCAAGCAAATGCGGGTAACGGTCCAGTAATCGCATCAACAGAACCAGTGGCTTGGGTGGCAGAAGCTCACCGCGTTCATAACGTGAAAAAGCGTTGTGACCGCCACCGGACAACAGTTGCACGGCTTCTTTTTGCGTAAGTTGCAGCTTGCGACGGATACGTCTCATCTCGTTGCCGATCATTGTCCGCGCGGCGCGGACGAGTTCATCACCTACCTTTGCGTGGCGCTCTGAACTATCCGGGTCATACATGCCGTCGCCGCATACATGGCATTCCCAGCCGGAAAGATCATCGACACGACGCTCCATCCCTTTGACGCTAATAGTCTCGCTACGGCCCTCGAACCGAGTCATGCCGTCGGGCGTACCGCATATAAAGCACTGTTGAGTTTTCATGAGTCGCACTCCTTGAAGGAGATTACCGGTGGGTTACCGCCTGAGCCGTAGGTGACCTTTATGTAAATCTCCATGCCGTGTGAACTGATGTGGTACACGTCCTGCCAGACCTTATGATCTGCATAGGTAGTCATTGATTTGTACAACATCCTGGTTTGCAATCGAAACACGGCCTCTTGCATTTCATGGATCTCAAAGCCGAGTTTCCTCCCTGTGCTCTTCGCCGTTGAAGTAAAGGCCTTTCCCCCAAGCCGCCTGACATCCGCCTTGATCACCGCCAAATCGTAATGAGGTGTGTACTTTTCCATAAGACACCTGGGTCAAATAATTACCCTTTAAGGGTAATTTTACCAATCGAAAATACTGCTTCTTTTCCCGCCCAAGAACCCTAGTGCCTTGTCTTTGTAGGCAACTCTGAATAGTCTGTAGGAAAATTCATCCTATGATTGGACGAAAGCGCGCACCCATGACAGACATCGCTCCCCTGATTAAACGCTCCCTGGTCGATCAGGCCTTGGAGCAACTGCGTCTGCGCATCGCCGCAGGGGTGTGGGCGGTCGGTGAACGCCTGCCCACCGAGCCCGAGTTGTGCGCCGAGCTGGGCATCAGTCGCAATACCGTGCGCGAAGCCATGCGTGTGTTGGCGTTTTCCGGGTTGATCGAAGTCCGCCAGGGTGACGGCAGTTACCTGCGCTCGATGACCGACCCGCTGGGGGCGATGCGCGCGCTGTCCCACTGCACCTTGGAGCAGGCGCAGGAGACGCGGCAGATGCTTGAAGTGGAGGCCATCGGCCTGGCGGCACTGCGGCGTACCGAGCAAGACCTCGAACAGCTGCGGGAGGCGCTGCAGGCCAGCGCCGCGCTGTACCACGGTGAACTGGAGGCCTATATCCGCGCCGACCTGGTGTTCCACACACGCTTGGTGGACGCCGCGCATAACCCGGCGTTGAGCGAGTTGTACCGGTATTTTTCCGCCATCGTCGGTGCGCAGTTGCGCCAGACCCTGAGCATGTCGCCGCGTCGCCAGGCGGTGTTCGACCTGCATGTTGCCCTGCTCGACGCCGTGGAACACCAGGACCCGGAACGTGCCAAATCCCTTTGCCGGCAGTTGATCAATGAACCTTGAACCGCAACGCAACACCGAACTGCTGATCGACGCCGAAGCCGACGACGACGTGGTGCAACAGACGCCGCCAACCGTAAGCCGCCCCTGGTTGCTGCTACTGGGCCTGGTGCTGGTGGCGCTGAACCTGCGCCCGGCGTTGTCGAGCCTGGCGCCCTTGCTCAGTGAAGTCTCCAGCAGCCTGGGGTTGTCGGCCGCCAAGGCTGGGCTGCTGACCACGTTGCCGGTGCTGTGCCTGGGCTTGTTCGCGCCCACCGCACCGATCCTGGCGCGGCGCTTTGGGGCTGAGCGGGTGGTGTTGGGCATCCTGCTGACCCTGGCCGCCGGGATCATCCTGCGCAGTGTGCTGGGTGAAGCGGGGTTGTTTCTCGGCAGCCTGATCGCCGGTGCGAGCATCGGCATTATCGGGGTGTTGCTGCCGGGCATCGTCAAGCGGGATTTCGCCAGGCAGGCGGGCGCCATGACCGGCGTCTACACCATGGCGTTGTGCCTGGGGGCTGCGCTGGCGGCGGGGGCTGCGGTGCCACTCAGTGATTACTTCGGCGATAGCTGGGCGATAGGCCTGGGGTTCTGGATGGTGCCGGCGCTGGTCGCGGCGTTGTGCTGGCTGCCGCAGGTCGGGCAACGACACGGCGCGCACCGTGTTGCTTATCGCGTGAAGGGGTTATTGCGGGATCCGTTGGCGTGGCAGGTCACGCTTTATATGGGCCTGCAATCGTCCTTGGCCTACATCGTGTTCGGCTGGCTGCCGTCGATGCTGATCGGCCGTGGCCTGAGCGCCACCGAAGCGGGGCTGGCGCTGTCCGGTTCCATCATCGTGCAATTGTTCAGTTCCCTGGCGGCACCGTGGCTGGCCACGCGGGGTAAAGACCAGCGTTTGGCCATCGTGATCGTGATGTTGCTGACGCTGGGCGGCCTGTTCGGTTGCCTGTATGCACCCCTCGACGGCTTGTGGGCCTGGGCGATTGTGCTCGGCCTGGGGCAGGGCGGTACTTTCAGCCTGGCGCTGACCCTGATCGTACTGCGCTCGCGCGACGCCCATGTGGCCGCGAACCTGTCGAGCATGGCCCAGGGCATCGGATACACCCTGGCCTCCATGGGGCCGCTGGCCGTGGGCCTGGTGCACGATTGGACCGGTGGGTGGGGCGCGACGGGCTGGATTTTCGCAGTGATCGGCGTGGCGGCCATGGTCGCCGGGGTTGGCGCGGGCCGTGCGCGGTACGTAGGCGTGAGCAGCGAAAAAGTCTAGCGCCGCCCCCGTGCCCCTAGCCCCGGTCATTTGCGTGGCGAATGTCAGTGGCGTTAGCGGCGCGGGCGGCTTATCGTGCGCCTACCTTTTCGACGCCAGCGGAGCCTGCCCATGAGCGATGCCCATAACGCCCTGATCACCCAGTTCTACACGGCCTTCCAGCGCCTGGACGCCGACGCGATGGCCGCCTGCTACACCGAGGATGTGGTGTTCAGCGACCCGGCCTTCGGTGAGTTGCGCGGGCGCGATGTCGGCGATATGTGGCGCATGCTGACCACGCGTGCCAAGGACTTCTCCCTGACGTTCGACAACGTGCGCAGCGATGATCGCAGCGGCGGTGCGCATTGGGTGGCTACGTACTTGTTCAGTGCCACCGGCAACACCGTGGTCAATGATATTCAGGCGCGGTTTGTGTTGCGCGACGGCAAGATCTGCGAGCACCACGACAGCTTCGACCTGTGGCGCTGGTCGCGCCAGGCATTGGGCACCAAAGGCTTGCTGCTGGGCTGGACACCGCTGGTGAAAAACGCCGTGCGCGCCCAGGCGAACAAAGGCTTGAAGGCATTTCAGGCGAGTCGTTGATAAGCTTGGCGTTCCTCTGGTTTGTTGAATCCGCCTGTGACTGATCCTGTCGAACCCAAACCCTGGTTTGTGTACCTGGTGCGCGCCGCCAATGGCGCGCTGTATTGTGGCATCAGCAATGACCCGGTACGCCGCTTTGCCTCGCACCAGAGCGGCAAGGGCGCGCGGTTTTTCCTCTCCAGCCCGGCGGTGGCGTTGGTCTATACCGAGCAGTGCGCAAGCAAAGGCGAGGCGCTGCGCCAGGAGCGGTTGATCAAGAAATTGAAGAAGAGCGCCAAGGAGTGTCTGGCGGCCAGTGGTTCATTGATCTGACTGATGGGCGGCTATCACACCCACTGAGCCCGTTGCAGGCTAAGCTGCGGGTTCATTTGTCCAGTGGACCCCAGCATGTCTGAGCTAATCCTGCACCACTACCCCACGTCCCCCTTCGCGGAAAAAGCGCGGCTGCTGCTGGGCTTCAAAGGCCTGTCCTGGCACTCGGTGCATATCTCGCCGGTGATGCCAAAGCCGGACCTGACTGCCCTCACCGGCGGCTACCGCAAGACCCCGGTGCTGCAAGTGGGTGCCGATATCTATTGCGACACCGCCCTGATCGCCCGCCGTCTGGAGCAGGAAAAATCCGCGCCGGCGTTGTTCCCGCTGGGCCAGGAGATGATCACCCAAACCTTCGCCACCTGGGCCGACAGTGTGGTGTTTGCCCACGCCGTGAGCCTGGTGTTCCAGCCTGAGTCGGTGGCGGTGCGTTTCGGCAAGTTGCCGCCGGAAGCGATCAAGGCGTTCCTCGCGGACCGCGCCGCGCTGTTCAGCGGCGGCACGGCCAGCAAGCTGCCGGCGGAACTGGCCAAGCACCAATGGCCGGCGATCATGGCGCGCCTGGAGCAGCAATTACAGCGTGAACCGGGGGACTTTCTGTTTGGCGAGCCGTGCATTGCCGACTTTGCCCTGGCCCATCCGTTGTGGTTCCTCAAGGCGACGCCCGTGACCGCGCCGTTGGTGGATGCGTATCCGGCCGTGTCGGCGTGGTTGGGCCGCGTGCTCGGTTTTGGTCACGGCACCGCCAGCCAGATGAGCGCCGAGCAAGCATTGGACGTTGCGCGCAACGCCACACCGGCGCCGTTGCCCGCGGAAGTGTTCGAGGACTTGAATGGCTTCCAGCCCGGTCAGCAGGTGAGCATTAGCGCCATCGATTACGGGGTCGACCCGGTCGCCGGCGAATTGCTCTTTGCCGGGCGCGAAGAGCTGATCCTGCGCCGCACCGACGCGCGAGCGGGCACCGTGCATGTGCATTTTCCGCGCTTCGGTTTCCGCATCCAGGCGCACTGATTAAAAATAATTTGCACATAAACGTGAGGTAAACCGGCGGCCCATCCGTGTAGTGCTTGAAACTGCGATTTATTCGCATTAACAGCGTTTTCTACACGGGTTCTCACAGCATGAAGTCGATGGCGGGCGGTTTGGTTAAACAGTGGCTGGGAGCCTCGGTATTGGTGGTGTCGGGGCTAGCGTTGCTGCCGTTGTGCGTGGCACAGGCGCAAGAGCAGCAAAGTGCCCAGTTCAATTTTGCCCTGGCCGCCAAGCCGCTGCCCCAGGCCCTGAGCGACTTCAGCCGGGTGACCGGCATCAGCGTGATCTACACCGACGAAGCGCCCTACGGCCTCAACGCCCCGGCGGTCAGCGGGCAGATGAGCGCCACGGCGGCCTTGCAACGCCTGCTGGGCGACTCCGGCTTCACGTTCCGCCAAATCGATGCCCGCACATTGGCCCTGGAGCCGCTACCCACCGATGGCGCGCTCAACCTCGGCGCCACCACCATCAGCGGCGTCGGCCAAACCCAGGACAGCACCAGTTACCAGCCGCCGCCCACCAGCTCGGTGATGCGCTCCCATGCGTTGCTGCTGGAAACCCCGCAAACCGTCAATGTGGTCCCGGCGCAGGTCTTGCGTGACCAGACCCCGCGCAACCTGGACGATGCCTTGGGCAATATCAGCGGCATCACCCAGGCCAACACCTTGGCCAGCACTCAGGACGCGGTGATGCTGCGCGGCTTCGGCGACAACCGTAACGGTTCGATCATGCGCGACGGCATGCCGATAGTGCAGGGGCGCGCATTGAACGCCACGGCCGAGCGCGTCGAAGTGCTCAAGGGCCCGTCCTCGTTGCTGTATGGCATCCAGGACCCGGGCGGCGTGGTGAATATCGTCAGTAAAAAGCCCGAGTTGAGCCCCTCCACGTCCCTGACCGTGCGCGGCTCCACCTTTGGCGACGGCAAGAACGGCAGCGGCGGCGGCCTCGACACCACCGGGCCGATCGGTGATTCGGGCCTGGCCTATCGCCTGATCGTCGACCACGAAGACGAAGACTACTGGCGCAACTTCGGCACCCATCGCGAAACGCTGGTTGCCCCGTCCCTGAGCCTGGTACGGCGACAGCACCAAGTTGCTGTTCGCCTATGAACACCGCGAGTTTCTCTCGCCGTTCGACCGTGGCACCGCCATCGATAAGTCCAACCACCCGTTGGACATCCCGTCCACCCGGCGTCTGGATGAACCGTTCAACAACATGCAAGGCCGCTCCGACCTGTACCGCTTCGAAGCCGACCATGACGTGAACGACGACTGGAAAGCCCACTTCGGCTATAGCTGGAACCGCGAGACCTACGATGCCAGCCAAGTGCGCGTCAGTGCGGTGAATGACAACGGCACCCTGACCCGCAAAATGGACGGCACCCAGGGCGCGATCACCACCGACCGTTTCGCCACCGCGAGCCTGGAAGGCAAGGTCAACGCACTGGGCATGCAACATGACGTGGTGTTCGGCCTGGACGACGAGTACCGCAAGATCTATCGCGCCGACCTGATCCGCCAGGCCTCGCGCACCACCTTCAACTACAACAACCCGGTGTACGGCAATGAAGTGGCGGGCAGCACGGTCAGTGCCACCGACAGCGCCCAGACCGACCTGCTGCGCAGCGACTCGGTGTTTTTCCAGGACGCGATTCACCTGAACGAGCAGTGGATTTTTGTCGCCGGCGCGCGTTACCAGATGTACGACCAATACGCCGGCAAGGGCGTGCCGTTCAAGGCCAACACCAACGGCAACGGCCAGGCCTGGGTGCCGCGCGCCGGCCTGGTGTATCGCTACACCGACGAGTTGTCGTTCTACGGCAGCTACACCGAGTCGTTCAAACCCAACTCCACCATCGCCGCCCTGGCCGACAACAGCACCTTGACCGGCGACCTGACGCCCGAGGAATCCAAATCATGGGAGTTGGGCGCCAAGCTCGACATCCCTGGGCGCATCACCGCCAGTGCGGCGTTGTTCAATATCGACAAGCGCAACGTCCTGGTCTCGGTGGGCTCCAATGCCAACACGGTCTACAGCATCGCCGGCCAGGTGCGCTCCCGGGGCTTGGAACTGGACGCCAGCGGCCAGCTGACCGACCAGTGGAGCGTGATCGGCAGCTACGCCTTCACCGACGCCGAAGACGTCAAGGACAAGGACCCGACCCTGCAAGGCAACCGCCTGCAGAACGTGGCCAGGCACACCGGCTCGCTGTCGGCGGTGTATGACTTCGGCAACGTGTTCGGCGGCGATCAATTGCGAGTCGGCGCGGGTGCGCGTTATGTGGGCGAGCGCGCAGGCGATGCGGCCAACGACTTCAACTTGCCGGGCTACACCGTGGCGGATGCGTTCGCCACTTACGACACCAAAATTGAAGGGCAGAAGGTCAAGTTCCAGCTCAACGTGAAGAACCTGTTTGACCGCACCTACTACACCTCGGCGGCCAGCCGGTTCTTTGTGTCGATGGGGGATGCACGGCAGGTGTCGGTGTCGAGCACGCTGCAGTTCTAAAAGGGGCAGCGGTGACCTGGGGTTGCGGATCAGCACCGATCCAAAGTGTGGGAGGTCAGCCCGCTCGCCATAAGGGGGCGCAGCTGTTAGCGTTGCCGGCACTGATGGCTTGGCGGGAAACGACACCGATGCACTTTGGACGATGGCTGCACCTGCTGTGCTTGAGCTTGTTACTCAATGGTTGCGCCAGCGTTTCGCCGACCTCCACCTCGGCCACCCTCGATCGAATGCTGGCCGACCCGGCCCTCAACGGCGCCACCGTCTCCCTGATGGTGCGCGACGCCCGCAGCGGCGCCACGCTTTACCAATACAATCCGCGTACGCGGCTGGTGCCTGCCTCGAATCTCAAATTGCTGACCACCGCGGCCGCTATGGAGGTGCTGGGGCCGCAATACCGGTTTTCCACGCAGTTGCGCGGTAACGGCGTGCAGCAAGGCGAGCGCCTGACCGGCAACCTTTACCTGCGTGGCCTGGGCGACCCCACCACGCAGCTCGCCGATTACCAGGCGCTGGCCGCGCAGCTGGCGAGCCAGGGCGTGCGTCAAGTGCAGGGGGACCTGGTATTTGACGACACCTGGTTCGACACCGAACGCCTGGGTGTCGACTGGGCGCAGGACGATGAAAGCACCTACTACGGCGCGCAGATTTCGGCGCTCACGGTGTCGCCCGACACCGATTTTGATGCGGGCACCTTGATCGTCACCGCCAAGGCCCCGGCGACAGCCGGCCAGCCGGTGAGTGTGGTGCTAAGCCCGCCAACCGATTACGTACAACTGAGCAATCGCGCGGTCAGTGGCCCGGGCAATACGTACGGCATCACCCGCCGGCACGGCACCAACCTGCTGCAACTCACCGGTGCGCTGGCGCCGGGCGAGCAACGCCGAGAGTGGGTGAGCGTCTGGGAGCCGACGCAACTGGTGGCCAACCTGTTTGAACAGGCGCTGGCGCAGCAGGGCATCAAGGTGCTGGGTCGACGCGTGATCGGCGGTGCCACCCCGAACACCGCGACGCTGTTGGCAGAGCATCAGTCGGCGCCGTTGCAGGCACTGATCACGCCGCTGCTCAAGCTCTCGAACAACAACATGTCCGAAGCCTTGCTCAAGGCCATGGGGCGCCAGACGGCGAATGCGGGCACCGCCCAGGCGGGCGTGGCAGCGGTGGCGGCGTTCATGCAGCGCCAGGGCCTGGACCCGGCGACGCTGAGCCAGGTGGACGGCTCGGGCTTGTCGCGGCGCAATCTGGTGTCGTCGCAGAACTTGACCGACCTGTTGCTGGCCACGGCCAGACAGCCCTGGTTCAAGGCCTGGTACGACGCGCTGCCGATCGCCGGCAACGCAAACCGCATGAGCGGCGGCAGCCTGCGTTATCGCTTGCGCGGCACGCCCGCTGAAAACAACCTGCACGCCAAGACCGGCTCCATGGCGGGCGTCTCGTCGCTCAGTGGCTACATCCAGGATGCCGACGGGCGACGCCTGGTGTTCTCGATGCTCAGCAACAACTACCTGGGCGATGCGGCGCCGATCCGCGCCCTCGAAAACCGCCTGGCTGTGGCCCTGACCCAGTGGCGCGACTGATTCAGGGCTGATAGCCCATGCGCCAACTCACGGCCCGGGTCGCCGCCAGCAAGCGCTGCGCCGCCGGGCCATCTTCGTCGGCGTGGAACAGCGAGGTAGGGCCGACCACCGTCATCACCGCTGCGACGTGCCCGACCGCGTTGAACACCGGTGCCGACAACGCGTCCACGCCCGGCATCAGCAACCCGTGTACAAAATGCAGGCCACGGCGGCGGATCTGCTCGCAGGTGATGGCGTAGGCCCCGTCGTCCGCCAGCGCATGGGCAAGACCTGCCTGCACCTCACGCTCGCGCAGCTCCACGGTTTCCCGCAACGGCAGGAAGGCGCTGAACACCAGCCCGGTGGATGAGCTGAGCAGTGGCAATACCGAGCCCAACTGCGTCACCACCGTGACCGCGCGCACCGCCGGTTCGATCTGCACCACGGTTGCGCCCTGGTTGCCCCATACCGCCAGAAAGCAGGTTTCATTCAACTCGTCGCGCAGTTCCGCCAGGGGCAGGGCGCCGACTTTCAACACGTCCATGCTGCCCAGCGCGGCCAAGCCGACGCGCAAGGCTTCGCGGCCCAGGCCATAGTGGTTGGTGGCGGTGTTCTGTTCGGCAAACCCGGAGGCGATCAAGGCCTGCAGGTAGCGGTGTACCTTGCTCGCTGGCATTTGCACATGTTCGGCCAGGCGCGACAGCGAGGTGGCCGGCGCCAACTCGGCCAGCGCTTTGAGAATGTCGGTACCCACTTCGGCCGAGCGGACTTTCTGTTTACCGGTGTCGCGGGGCTTTTCCATGGAGGGGCGGGAATCCAAGAGATGAATGGGCGTCTTTATAGCTTGACGCTCGATAGTGATCAAATTACGTTATGCGTAAATCGATTACGATAAAAATAACGTGATACAGAGGATGCTCCATGAACCTCGAATACCTGTCGGGCTTCGGCAATGAATTCGCCAGCGAAGCCCTGCCCGGCGCGCTGCCGGTCGGCCAGAACTCCCCGCAAAAAGCGCCGTATGGGCTGTACACCGAACTGTTCTCCGGCACCGCGTTTACCATGGCGCGCAGCGAAGCCCGGCGTACCTGGCTCTACCGCATCCAGCCCTCGGCCAACCACCCGGCGTTCGTCAAGCTGGACCGGCAGTTGGCCGGTGGGCCGCTGGGCGCGGTGACACCCAACCGACTGCGTTGGAACCCGCTGGATATTCCGAGCGAGCCGACCGACTTTATCGACGGCCTCGTCGGCATGGTTGCCAACTCGGCGTCGGAAAAACCCGCAGGTATCAGCATTTATCACTACCGCGCCAACCGTTCGATGGAACGCGTGTTCTTCAACGCCGATGGCGAGTGGTTGATCGTTCCGGAGCAGGGCCGCCTGCGTATCGCCACCGAACTGGGGGTGCTGGAGGTGCAACCGCTGGAAATCGCCGTGCTGCCGCGCGGGCTCAAATTCCGCGTCGAACTGCTGGATGCGCAAGCACGCGGTTATATCGCCGAAAACCATGGCGCCCCGTTGCGCCTGCCGGACCTGGGCCCCATCGGCAGCAACGGCCTGGCCAACCCGCGCGACTTCCTCACCCCGGTCGCCCATTACGAAGACCTGAAGATACCCACGACGCTGGTGCAGAAGTTCCTCGGCGAGTTGTGGGCCTGCGAGCTGGATCATTCGCCACTCAACGTGGTGGCCTGGCACGGCAATAACGTGCCGTACAAATACGATCTGCGCCGCTTCAATACGATCGGTACGGTGAGTTTCGATCATCCGGACCCGTCGATCTTCACCGTACTGACGTCGCCGACCAGCACCCACGGCCTGGCCAACCTCGACTTCGTGATCTTCCCGCCACGCTGGATGGTGGCCGAGAACACCTTCCGCCCGCCGTGGTTCCACCGCAACCTGATGAACGAATACATGGGCCTGATCCAGGGCGCCTACGATGCCAAGGCCGAAGGCTTCCTGCCCGGCGGTGCGTCGCTGCACAGCTGCATGAGTGCCCATGGCCCGGACGGCGAGACCTGCACCAAAGCCATCAACGTCGAGCTGGCGCCGCACAAGATCGACAACACCATGGCCTTCATGTTCGAGACCAGCCAAGTGCTGCGTCCCACCCAGTTCGCCCTGGACTGCCCGCAACTGCAACCCGCTTACGACGCGTGCTGGGCCGCGCTGCCCGCCACCTTCAACCCGAACCGGAGATAACCCATGACTCAACAGACGCTAGCCCGCAGCTGGGTGGCTTCGGCCAACGGTCACCGTGATTTCCCGCTGCAGAACCTGCCGCTGGGTATCTTCAGTATCAACGGCTCGGCACCGCGCAGTGGCGTGGCGATTGGTGACTGCATCTTCGATCTTCACGCTGCGTTGGACGCGTTTGACGGCGAGGCCCGTCGTGCCGTTGAAGCGACCGCCGGCGGCCAGTTGAATGCCTTCTTCGAACTGGGCCGTGGCCCGCGCGTGGCTTTGCGTGAACGCCTGCTGGAACTGCTGGCCGAGGGCAGCCCATTGCACGCACGCGAGGCCCAGGTACTGCATCGCGCCGCCGATTGCCAGCTGCATGTGCCGGCGCGGATCAACGACTACACCGATTTCTACGTGGGCATCGAACACGCGCAAAACGTCGGCAAGCTGTTCCGTCCTGACAACCCGTTGCTGCCCAACTACAAGTACGTACCGATTGGCTACCACGGCCGCGCGTCGACCATTCGCGCGTCGGGTGCCGAGGTGCGTCGCCCCAAAGGCCAGACGCTGCCCGCCGGCCAGGCCGAACCGACCTTCGGCCCGTGTGCGCGTTTGGACTACGAATTGGAACTGGGGATCTGGATCGGCCCGGGCAATGCCATGGGCGATTCGATTGCCATTGGTGACGCGGCCGAGCATATCGCCGGTTTCTGCTTGCTCAACGATTGGTCGGCACGCGATATCCAGGCGTGGGAATACCAGCCGCTGGGGCCATTTTTGTCGAAAAGTTTCATCACCACCATCTCGCCCTGGGTGGTCACGGCCGAAGCGCTGGAGCCGTTCCGCAAGGCCCAGCCGGCCCGCCCCGAGGGCGACCCGCAACCGCTGCCGTACCTGCTGGACAAACGTGACCAGGCCAACGGCGCCCTGGATATCGAGTTGGAGGTGCTGCTGACCACCGCCGCCATGCGTGAACAGAACCTGCCGGCCCATCGCCTGGCCCTGAGCAACAGCCTGCATATGTACTGGACCGTGGCGCAGCTGGTGGCGCATCACAGTGTCAACGGCTGCCAGTTGCAGGCCGGTGATCTGTTCGGCACCGGCACGTTGTCCGGGCCGCAGGCGGGGCAGTTCGGCAGCCTGCTGGAGACTACCGAAGGCGGCAAGAAGGTGATCGAATTGCCGTCCGGCGAAGTGCGCAGGTTCCTCGAAGACGGCGACGAGATCATCCTGCGCGCCCGCTGCAAGCGTGAAGGCTTTGCCTCCATCGGCTTCGGCGAATGCCGGGGTACCGTGGTTGCGGCACGTTAAGAGGGGCGGGTGATGGAACTCTATACCTACTACCGCTCCACCGCGTCGTACCGGGTACGCATTGCCTTGGCGCTCAAGGGGCTGGACTGTACGGCGGTGCCGGTCAACTTGCTGTTACCGGCGGGCGGTGCCAATCGCCAGCCGGAATACCTGGCCATCAACCCGCAAGGTCGCGTGCCGGCGTTGCGCCTCGATGACGGTGAGTTACTGATCCAGTCCTCGGCAATCATCGAGTACCTGGACGAACGTTATCCACAGGTGCCGTTGCTGTCCAAGCACCTGGCCACCCGTGCCCACGAGCGTGGCGTTGCGGCAATTATCGGCTGCGATATCCACCCGCTGCACAACTCCAGCACCCAGAACCTGTTGCGCCAGTGGGGGCATGATGAGGCACAGGTGCTGGAGTGGATCGGTCATTGGATCAGCCAGGGGTTGGGCGCGGTGGAGCAGTTGATTGGCGACACAGGGTTTTGCTTCGGCGAGCAGCCGGGGCTGGCGGATGCGTTCCTGGTTCCGCAGCTATATGCGGCACAGCGCTTCAAGGTGCCGTTGGCGGCCTACCCGCGTATTGGGCGGGTGGCGGCGTTGGCGGCGCAGCATCCGGCGTTCATTCAGGCCCATCCCGCCCACCAACCCGACACCCCATAACGCTCAAGGCGCCCACATTGGATCGGGGCCGCCTACCCATAAAAATAAGTAGGTACCTTGCGATGCACACTCAGATTGCCAGCTTTCGCGCGGCACTCGACGCCCGTCCGGTGTCGCGCTATCAGTGGTTGATCCTCCTGTTACTGGTGTTGCTGCTGGTGACCGATGGCTACGATGCCCAGGTGCTGGGCTATGTGGTGCCGGCGCTGGTCAAGGACTGGGAGCTGGAAAAAGCCGCATTCGGGCCGGTGTTCAGCGCCAACCTGTTGGGGCTCACACTGGGCTCGCTGTTGGTAACGCCCCTGGCCGACCGGTTTGGTGTGCGGCGCATCCTGCTGGGTTGTGTGTTGATCTACGCCAGCCTCACCGTGCTGATGGTGTTCGCCAACTCGCTGACCACGCTGATGGCCGCGCGGTTTACCTGTGGCATCGGCATGGGCGGTGCGATGCCCAGTGCCATGGCGTTGATGTCGGACTATTCGCCGCCACGCCTGCGCACCTTGATGGTGACCCTGGCCGCGTGCGGGTTCTCCTTCGGCGGCGCGGCGGGTGGGTTTGTGGCGGCAGGGTTTATCGACAATTTTGGTTGGCAGTCAGTATTTCTGGCAGGCGGCGTTACGCCGTTGCTGTTGTTGCCGTTTTTGGTGTGGCTGCTGCCTGAATCCTTGCCGCGCCTGTTACGCGACGCATCGCCGTATCTGCGATTGCGCAGCGTCACCGCGCGCATGCTGCCCGATTGGCAACCGCCGCCGGCGAGGGAGGCACAAAACCTGCACGAGCAGGGCAGCAAGCTGACGGTGGTGGAGCTGTTTCGCAACGGTTACGCGCGCCCGACCTTGCTGATCTGGTCGACATTCTTTGTCAGCCTGATCCTGTTGTATTTCATGATCAGTTGGCTGCCATCGTTGTTGCTCGAAAGCGGCCTGGCGCTGAAGCAAGCCAACCTGGTGACCTCGATGTTTCTGTTTGCCGGCACCCTGGGTGCGATCGGCATGGCCTGGTTTGCCGACCGCCTCAAAAGCGAGGTGCGGCTGTTGTCCGGCGTGTTGGCGGCAGCGGCGGTGTGTACCGTTCTGCTGGGGTTGAACCACGACAATCCGCGCTACCTGGTGGCCTGTGTGTTCGCAGCCGGTTTCTGCATCATCGGCGGGCAGTTGACCCTTAACGCCTTCGCCAGCAATTTCTACCCGGCACATGTTCGCGCTACCGGCACGGGCTGGGCGTTGGGCGTGGGACGTTTCGGTTCGATCCTGGGGCCGCTGTTCGGCAGCCTGTTGCTGGCCATGCATATTCCTGTGCAGCAGATTTTTTTCTTCTGCGCGATCCCGGCAGTCATTGCCGCGTTGCTGATCATCCAGGTGCGCGCGCCGGTGAGCCAAGCGCCGAAGCTCGCGCTGCATGGCGATATTCTCAAAACGCCGCAGGCTTAGTGCACCACGGAGTTGGGCGGCAGGTGCCCCAGCCGCTCGGTCAGGCGCAGGCGCTGGATGGGGTCTTCGCTGAGCAACAGTGCGTGTTCCAGGTCGAAGCGTTCGGCGTTGGGGCAATCCAGGCGTTGGTACAGGCTGGCCCGCGCCAGGTAATCGGCGGCGTTGGCGCTGCCCAGTTCCAGCACGCGCTCGGCGTCAATCAGGGCGGCTAATGGTTTGTCATTGGAAAGGTGCAGTTGGCGCAGGTTGCGTGACAGCCGTTGCAGGATCGAACGCGGCTCGGCCGTCAGCAGATGATCGGCCTGCAACTTGAGGTTGGGGCCATATTGGCGTTGCAGCAGTTCGCGGCAATCGTTGGGGTACAGGCGCCGGCCGCCGCATGGGTCCAGCAGGTGATCGGCGCCGGGCACCCGCAGTAGGAAATGCCCTGGGAAATTCACCCCGGCCATGGGGATGTGCAGGCGTCGCGCCAGTTCCATGGCGATCAGCCCCATGGCCAGCGGTTGCCCGCGTTTGCGTTGTAACACCTTGTCCAGCAGGGCGGCGGCGGGGCGCAGCGGGGTGAACTCGTCTTGGGCAAAGCCCAGGTCGTTCATGCGCCGCAGTAACGGCTGGCCCAACTCGTCCGCCGGCAACATGGGCATGCCCAGGCTGACCTGTTGTTGCAGCAATGCGAGGTCCTGCAGGATGTCCAGCGGCTGCACCGTCGGGTCGTGCTCGGCGGCGATCCATAGCGCGGCTTCGAACAGCGCCGGTGGCGAACGTTGCAGGCAGGCGAAAAAGGCTTGGCGGGGCTTCATTGCGTTCTCCGGCGGATGCTCCCGTTTTAGCCTTGCCAGGAAAATTCGTCCAGTGCCTTAAGACACATCCTACCTGCTTATGTCGCAAGTCCCGCAAAACCTGGCGGCTTATTCCAGTGCGCTCCGGCAGTTTTCTGCCGCCAGCCTATACTTGGCGACACAAGAAGTGATTCGGGAGCTTGACGATGTTTGCTCTCATGCACAGCACCCGCCTTGAATCGCTGCACCTGAGCATCGACCCGGTCACGGGGCTCAAGGCGATCATTGCCATCCATAACAGTCGCCTGGGGCCCGCTTTGGGCGGCTGTCGCTATATCGCCTACCCCGACGACGAAAGCGCGATGGCGGACGCCGCGCGCCTGGCCCAGGGCATGAGCTACAAGGCGGCCCTGGCCGGGTTGCCGGTGGGCGGTGGCACGGCGGTGATCCTGCGCCCGGCGCATGTGGAAAGCCGCGCTGCGTTGTTTGAAGCCTTCGGGCGGTGTGTCGAGCAACTCAATGGCCGCTACATCACCGCCATCGACAGTGGCACCTCGGTGGCCGACATGGATTGCATCGCCCAGCACACCCGCTTCGTCACCAGCACCACCGCCGCCGGCGACCCTTCGCCTCATGCGGCCATGGGCGTGTTCGCTGGCATCCGCACCACCGCCATGGCGCGCCTGGGAAGCGACAACCTCGAAGGCCTGCGCGTGGCCATCCAGGGCCTGGGCAACGTCGGATATGCCCTGGCCGAGCAACTGCACGCCGCCGGCGCCGAACTGTTGGTCAGCGACATCGACCACGGCAAGGTGCAACTGGCCATGGCACAACTGGGCGCACACCCCATTGCCAACGACGCCTTGCTCAGCACCCCATGCGACATTCTTGCGCCCTGCGGCCTGGGCGCCGTGTTCAACCGCACCAGTGTCGGCCAACTGCGTTGCGCCGCCGTGGCCGGGTCCGCGAGCGCGCAACTGACCAACCTGCAAGTGGCCGACCAGTTGGAAGGCCGCGGTATCCTCTATGCCCCGGATTATGTGATCAACTCCGGCGGCCTGATCTACGTCGCGCTCAAACACAGCGGCGCCGAACTGCCGACCATCACCGCGCACCTGTCCAACATCGGCAAGCGCCTGACCGAGATCTACGCCCATGCCCAAGCGGAAAAACGCTCCCCCGCACGGGTGGCGGACGAACTCGCCGAGCGCCTGCTTTACCCATGAGCAGGCATTAAAAAGGCCCTGAATCATGGACTCAGGGCCTGTTCAATTCGGGCTTTATTCGGCCGCTGCGTTGAGCAATTCGGACAACGCGTCCGGCTGGCTCTTGAACGCCTTGGCAAATACATCGCGGTTCTTCGCCATGTAGATCCCGGCTTCCTCCACCTGCTGCTCGCTCAGGGACGGCACGGCTTTTTGCAACACTTCTGCCAGCAACTCAGCGAGTTCAAGCATTTTGTCATGACGGTCAGCTTCGGCTTTATCCATGAACAAACGCTCCAGATCTCGGCTGCTGCGGTATACCACTTCGACGGCCATTCACCACCTCACATGCCTTCACGATAGTTGTCTTTTGCTACTACTGTATCGATATACAGCTAAGAGGATATGCCAAACGCCGGGGTTTGGATAGTAGGTTTTTAATGTAGTCGGGAAATGGTCAATCTGTGCCTCATGTCACCCCGCCATCATCTTATACCCGCCTCTGGCCTTTTTTCTGCATGCAGAACAACCGTCACGTCCAACCCGCATTATCCGGTCGAACCGACCTAAGGAAGCACCTTCGTGAAAATCAACTGGGCCGAAAAGCTGCGCCAGCAAGTCCATGGGCTGGCCGAGTCGCTGGGCAATCTGTTTGTGGAGTCGTTCCACTACCTGGCGCTGTTCGCCATTGGCGCGGTGACCGCCTGGGCGGCGGTGATGGAATTTCTGGGGATGCTGGAGAACGGGCACATCAAGATCGATGACATCTTGCTGCTGTTCATCTATCTGGAACTGGGCGCCATGGTCGGGATTTATTTCAAGACCAACCACATGCCCGTGCGTTTCCTGATCTACGTGGCCATCACCGCGCTGACGCGCCTGCTGATCTCTAACGTGTCGCACCACAACCCGCCAGACCTGGGCATCATCTACCTGTGCGGCGGCATTCTGCTGTTGGCTTTCGCGATTCTGGTGGTGCGCTATGCGTCGTCGGCGTTTCCGTCGGTGAAGGTCGAAGGCCCGCGTCGCAAGGGCGAGGCGAGCCTGGAGACGGAGAAAGGTGAGCTTTAAAGCCCGACGCTGAAGGGCAGGGTGCGGCTGGGGGGCCTTTGCAATAGTTTGTGATTGTCGCCATCCGTCATCACGGCCAGGATCTCCATCGCGCTGTGCCCCTGCTCGATGGCGATGCCGAATTGGATGCTCTGCACCAGGCGTTTGAGCCGTTGCGGGTCGTTGCGTTGTTCGGCGCTGATCATGCGCTTGGCCACCACGCCGGTGTCATCGGAAAGGGTGAGCATGATGCTGCCGTCAAGCCGTTGAATGCTCAGGTTGACCCGGTATTTTGGGCTGAAGGTGTCGGTGATGATCTGAAAAGGATTGTCCATGGTGCGTTACCGCCTGATAAGAACATGCAGTCATTGACGACCGGTGTCGGGATTAGTTCGCATTGCCTGACCACCGGCCAAAGTCCATTTCCCTCAGAAGCTCTACAGCAAGGGCCGTGCCGTATAACGCCCTATCAGACCGTGGGATGCTCATGTGGAAGGGGGCTTGCTCCCGATAACGGTGCATTGGCCAATGAATGCTTGGCTCAAAGGCCGCTATCGGGAGCAAGCCCCCTCCCATATGTGTTTTGCGTTGTGCTGGAAGTCGGTGGGCTATTTCAGGGCAGCACGGAGAAAACGATCGCAGACAGCGCAATCAAACCGATCAGCACCACAAACACATTCGATACCTGTCCAGAATACTGGCGCAAAGATGGCACTCGACGAATTGCGTACATCGGCATCAGGAACAGCAAGCACGCGATGATCGGCCCGCCCATGGTCTCGATCATGCCCAGGATGCTCGGGTTGAAAGTGGCCACGGCCCAGCAGGTGAGCACCATGAACAGTGCGGTGCTGCGCTCCAGCCATTTGGCTGACAGCGTGCGGTTGCGCCCGCGCAGGGATTTGACGACCAGGCCTTGGAAGCCTTCGCTCGCACCGATGTAATGGCCGAGGAAGGATTTGGTGATGGCCACCAGCGCGATCAGCGGTGCAGCGTAGGCGATCACCGGGGTCTGGAAGTGGTTGGCCAGGTACGACAGGATCGAAATGTTCTGGGCCTTGGCCGCCGCCAGGTCCGCTGGTGACAGCGCCAGTACGCAACTGAAGCAGAAGAACATCACCGTCAGCACCATCATGCCGTGGGCGGTGGCGAGAATACCGCTGCTTTTGCGCTCGGCCATCGGGCCGTACACGCGTTTTTGGTCGACGGCGAAGGCCGAGATGATTGGCGAATGGTTGAACGAGAACACCATCACCGGGATCGCCAGCCACAGCGTCTGAAAGAACATCGGCAGCGGCATGCCCTCCCTGGCGGAGGCGAAGAATGCGCCGTTCCAATTGGGAATCAAGCTGAATGCCAACAACAGCAGCGCCGCGACGAACGGGTAGACGAGCACGCTCATGGCCTTGACGATCATGCCCTGGCCACAGCGCACAATCGCCATCAGGCCGAGGATCAGCACCAGCGACAGGATCGCCCGGGGCGGCGGCGTCAGGTGCAGTTGGTGTTGCATAAAACTGCCGAGGGTATTGGTCAGCGCCACGCTGTACACCAGCAAAATCGGGAAGATCGCAAAGAAGTACAGCAGGGTGATCAATTTGCCCGCGCCGACGCCGAAGTGTTCTTCGACTACGTCGGTGATATCGCCGGATTTGCCTGACAACACAAAGCGCGTCAGCCCACGGTGGGCGAAGAAGGTCATCGGGAAGGCCAGCAAGGCCAGCACGATCAGCGGCCAGAAGCCGCCGACCCCGGCGTTGATCGGCAAGAACAAGGTGCCCGCGCCGATGGCGGTGCCGTAGAGGCCGAGCATCCAGGTGGTGTCGTGCGGGGTCCAGCCGGTGGTGACGGTGCTTTCTACACGTTCAGGGTTTTCGGCAGCAGGTGTACGTACATCGGTCATCGATATTGCCTCGTTATTATTTTTGCGCGGGCTCACGTTGGGGCGGTCAGGGAATGCTCCTCAGCATTCCACCCAGCTCACGGCCAGGCCGCCCCGTGAAGTTTCTTTGTATTTGTCATGCATGTCGGCGCCGGTGTCGCGCATGGTGCGGATGACCCGGTCGAGGGAAATGAAGTGTTTGCCGTCGCCGCGCAGGGCCATTTGCGTGGCGTTGATCGCCTTGACCGCCGCGATTGCGTTGCGCTCGATGCAGGGCACTTGGACCAAGCCGCCGACCGGGTCACAGGTCAGGCCGAGGTTGTGCTCCAGGCCGATTTCGGCGGCGTTTTCCAGTTGCTCGGGCGTGGCGCCGAGGATGTCGGCCAGCCCGGCGGCGGCCATGGCGCAGGCCGAACCGACTTCGCCCTGGCAGCCGACCTCGGCGCCGGAGATAGAGGCGTTTTTCTTACACAAGATGCCGACGGCGGCTGCGGCCAGGAAGAAGTTGACCACATCGTCATCGGACGCGTCGGCGTTGAACTTCATGTAGTAATGCAGCACTGCCGGGATGATCCCCGCCGCGCCATTGGTCGGCGCGGTGACCATGCGCCCGCCGGCGGCGTTCTCTTCGTTGACGGCGAGGGCGAACAGGTTGACCCACTCCATGGCTGACAAGGTCGAGGTGATGACATTGGGTTTGCCTATTTCCAACAGGCTGCGGTGCAATTTCGCCGCGCGCCGTGGCACATCCAGGCCGCCTGGCAAGATGCCTTCATCGCGCAGGCCTTGCTCCACGCATGCGCGCATCACCGACCAGATATGCAGCAGGCCGCTGCGGATTTCTTCGTCACTGCGCCAGGCGCGTTCGTTGGCCATCATCAGTTCGGAAACGCGCAGGTCATGTTTATTGCACAGGGCCAGCAGTTGCGCCGCACTGGAAAAGTCGTAGGGCAACTCCACATCGCTGGTCGGCGCGATACCGGACGCCGCTTCAGCCGCGTCGATGATGAAACCGCCGCCTACCGAGTAGTACGTTTGCTCGCTGAGCAGGCCGCTGTCGCCATAGGCGTGCAGGGACATGGCGTTGGGGTGGTAGGGCAGGCTTTCGTCCAGCAGTAGGAGATCGGTGTGCCAATCGAAGGCAATGTCTTGTGAGCCGGCCAGCAACAAGCGGCCGGACTCACGCAACCGCTGGATACGGGTGTTGATCGAAGTGGGGTCGACACGGTCCGGCCACTCGCCCATCAAGCCCATCACGCAGGCGCGGTCGGTGGCGTGGCCGACACCAGTGGCGGACAGCGAACCGTATAAGCGCACTTGCACCCGTCGGGTTTCGCTGAGCAATTGCTGATCGCCCAAGGCTTGGGCAAAGGTCGCCGCCGCCCGCATGGGGCCAACGGTATGGGAACTGGACGGGCCGATGCCCACCTTGAATAGATCGAAAACACTGATAGCCATGCTAAAGCCTTACAAGCAATGGAGTAGGAATCGCTGCCATGTTTTGTAGGACGAGCGCAATTGGCGTGATACTGAGCCTCTGGATTGGCACTGACCAACGAATTATCCTAAGACACCCTTTAGCAGGACTAAATTCTATGGCCCGCCCCCTTCATGGTCAGACCTATGTCTGGCTCCATGTGTTTTCATGCGCGGCACGGCATTTGTCGTTCACCCGTTGCGCCGAAGAACTGCACATCACACCGGGGGCGGTGAGCCAGCAAATCCGCCAGTTGGAGGAGCGCTTGGGCTTTCGACTGTTTCACCGGCGAGCCCGTGGCGTGGAACTCAGCGCCGAAGGGCAGCGGCTGGCGGCTACGGTGGGAGAGGCTTACGGCAGCATCGATGCCGAATTGCAGCGGCTGGATGCGGGCATGATCAGCGGCACCTTGCGCCTGCGTTCGATCCCTTCGTTTCTCGGCAAGTGGCTCACCCCGCGTTTACCGCGTTTACAGCAACGTTTCCCGGATATCCAACTGCGCATGGTCGCCGAGGACAGCAGCATTGCGCTGCACGAGGGCGACTTTGACCTGGCCATCGACCTGAACGACGGCAGCTACCCCGGCCTGTTATCTACCGCATTGCTGGATGAGCAGATCTTTCCGGTGTGCGCGCCGAGCTTGCTGCGGGGGCGCCCACCGCTGCATGGCCCGGCCGACCTGGTGCATTTCCCGCTGCTGCACGACATCACCGCCTGGCGTGGGAGTTATGAGTACGCCGAGTGGGAGTTTTACCTGAACGCTATCGGCTACCACGTCGCTGACGTGCGTCGCGGCCACACGTTCAACCGTAACCACCTGACCATCGAAGCCGCCATTGCCGGCATGGGTGTAGCGATTGCGCGACGCACGTTGCTTAACGATGAATTGGAACGCGGCACCTTGATCGTACCGTTCGGCCTGGCCGTGCCCAACCATAAACGCTATGTGTTGCTGTATGCGCCGGGCGCGCTGAGCCATCCGGGCGTGCGGGCGGTACATGACTGGCTGGTGGAGGAAGCGGAGATTTTTCGCGGATTGCATCCCTTGGGAGAGGGGCAATTGTGAGGTTCGCTGAGCGTAAGAAGATGTAACTAACTCCCCACCCTAACAGCGTTTCTGCTTGTCGTCAGGCTTAATTTGTAATGTAGGATTTATCTTTGCAAAGGGGTTGAATTGTTCCTGCAGGTGCTCAATTGTGTAATCAAGAGGTCATGGTTTCACCACCCCGGTGTCGCAGTTGTGACCTCTCGCGAGCTAGCTGAAATAAGGGAAGAACTATGCAAATCCAAGTCAATAGCGATAACCATATTGAAAGCAGCATCCGACTGGAGGAGTGGGTACGTACTACCATTGAGAGCACGCTCGAACGTTACGAAGAAGACCTGACCCGTGTGGAGGTCTACCTGCGGGATGAGAACGGCGACAAGCCCGGTCCCCATGATTTGAGTTGCCGCCTGGAAGCGCGGCCAAAAGGTCATCAAGCTATCTCGGTACTGCACAAGGCCGATACTCTGGAACAGGCGATCGACGGTGCGGCCACCAAGCTGGACCATGCGTTGGAACACCTGTTTGGCAAATTACAAGGCAAGCCTCGCGCTGCCGGGAAGAACCAGCCCATCAACAAAGTGAATGAAGACGCGCTGGAAGAGGAATTCCTGGAAAACGAAAACGCTGTGATCAACGGCTGATCGATTTTTAACCCTCCCTACAAACGGGCCTGCAAATGCAGGCCCGTTTTCGTTCAACGGCCGCGTCGGAAAAAATACCGGCTCAGCACTGCCAAGCCGCCGGCACCCAACCCCGCAAACAGCATGGCCCAACCGGTGCCATTGCGCAGTGCCGCCTGGGCGTCGTTGGCGTTCAGCCCCACCGAGCCCAGTTTGCCGGCGGCAATGCTTTGGCTGATGGCCGGCCAATCCATGGCGGTGCTGTCGGGTAACGTTGCGGCCAGTTGGTGGCTGATCCCCAGCAACAGCACCAGGCCCATCAGGGCGATGTTGAGCGCCAGGGTAATCAGCCGGGCACTGAGGTCGATGCCCGAGGCCATGCCCGCGCGATCCGCCGACACCGAGCCGGTGGTGGTGTTGGTGGTGGGCGAGTTGGTCAGCGCCAGGCCCACCCCGGCGATCACGCAACTGAGCAGCACCAGCCCGATACCCGGCCGTTCGGCCCCGTTGGCCGCAGCCATGGCCAAAAAGCCCGCCCCCATCAAGCCCAGCCCCAGGGGGATGACGCGTTCGGCACCGTAGCGCAGGGCCAGGCGTTCGGCCAATGGCGGCACCAGCAAGGTGGGCAAGGTGTAGGCGAGCAGGGCGCCGCCGGTGGTCAGGGTGTCGTAGCCCAGGCCCGCCTGGAAGTACAGCGGCAGGTAGATCATGAACGGCCAGAAGCTGAAGTTCATGCCGATCGAGCCCATCAACGCGCCATTGAAACGCTGGATGCGAAACACCGAAAAGTCGAACATCGGGTGCGCGCTGCGCCGTTCAACAAGGATGAACAGCACTAACCCTACTACCGCCAAACCCGCCCAGGCGAGCATGGCCGGTGTACCGAAGCCGTGTTCGCTGCCTTGGGTGATGAAGTAAACCAGGGCGAATACCGACAGCGTCAACGTGAGCATGCCGGCGATGTCCAGCCGGTGCGCGGCCGGGTCGCGGGACTCCGCCACGCTGACACGCAACAGCGCCAGGGTGAACAGGGTCAGCGGCACGTGCACCAGGAACACCCAGCGCCAGTCCGCCAGCGCCAGGATCACTGCGCCCACCATCGGCCCGAAGCCCAGGCCCACGCCGGCGATCACGCCCCAGATCGCAAATGCCCGCGCCCGTTCCGCCGGCTCGCGAAACAGGTGCGACAGAATGGCGAACTGGCAGATCATCATTGCGCCGCCGCCGATACCCTGTACAAACCGCGCCACGATCAGCGTGACGGCCGAATCGGCCAGCCCGCATGCCAGCGAGGCCAGCCCAAATACCCACAGGCACAGCACCAGCATGCGCCGCCGGCCAAAGCGGTCGGCCAGCGTACCCGCCGCCATCAGCACGCTGGTGCAGGCCAGGGTGTAGGCGTTCATGATCCACTGGGCGTCCTGAAAGCCCGTGCCCAGTTGTTGCTCCAGGGTGGGCAGGATCACCGGCACGCTGGAGATCTCCAGGCCGAACATCAGGGCCACCAGGCACACGGCGGTGAGGGCGAGATTATTCCTGGCGGTGCTTGGGGCGCGGGAGGTCGATAACGTCGTGGCGGGTGGCATGGGATTCTCCTTTCGATAGTGGGTCGGTTTATTCTCAGGGGAATCTGTTTCTTTATTTGTGATAAGTTTTCCGCATATAGGGGAATATTGGATGACAAATAAAGCATGGCCACTGCGCGTTTTGATGGCGTTGAACTCTTTTTGCACATCGTCGAAAGCGGCAACCTGACCGAGGCCGCCGAGCGGCTGAACCTCACGCGCTCGGCGGTGGGTAAAGGCTTGGCGCGGTTGGAGGCGCGGTTGGGCACATGCCTGTTGCAGCGTTCTACCCGTCGCCAACGCTTGACCGAAGACGGGCAGGCTTATTACGAGCATTGCTTGCGCGCACTGGCGGAACTCGAGGCGGCCGAATCGGTGTTGGAAAGCGGTCGGCAACAGCCGCGCGGGCGTTTGCGGGTGAGTTTGCCGCTGGCCTTCGGGCATCACTATGCGGCGCCCGCGTTGTGGGGCTTGATGGATCGCTACCCAGCCTTGGAGATCGAAATTTGCTTCGCCGACCGGCTGGTGGACTTGGCGCAGGAGGGCTTCGACGTCGCCGTGCGGATCGGCCCGCTGCCCGACACCGACCGCCTGAGCGCACGGCGCCTGGGGGAACAATCGGTGTGCCTGGCGGCGGCACCGGCGTATATGCAGCGCGTCGGTCCGATTGAGTCCATCGAAGACCTCGCCGCCCATCGCGGCATCGCCTACCGTTACAACACACCGCACCGTTCCCGCGTGGCTTCGCCGTTGCTGGTGGACGATTTGCAGGCCGTGGCCGACGCCGCCATCGCGGGTGTCGGCCTGGCCTGGCTGCCGAGTTGGCTGGTTGCCCATTATGTGCTGCGCGGGCAGTTGGAAGCGGTGCTGCCCGGTTACCGCGAGCAGCCGTCACCCATTCATGTGATCTGGCCGACTGCGACGCATATGCCGGCCAAGACGCGCTGTGCGATCGACGCGCTGGTGGCGGCCACGCCCAGTTGCCTGGCGGGTAGTTGATCAGAACGCAATGGACGTCTGCACATACACCGTGCGCGGCTCACCCACATACTTACCCTTGTTGTTGTCATCGAACGAGCGCGTGAAGTACTGCTTGTTGAAGATGTTTTTCACCCCCACCGCCACATTCAAATCCGACAGTTGCGGGCCGAAGTCATAGGCCGCGCGGCTGCTGAACAGCATGTAGCCGGGGATGCGCCCGTTGGCGCCGTCTGCGCTTTCGGCCTGGGTATTGGCGTTGTCGGCGAACTGGCTGCTCTGGTAGCTGCTGTCCAGGTTGAGCTTCCAGCGGCCTTCGGTGTAGCCCATGCCGAGAGTGCCTTTGTGCTTGGACGAGAAGGGCACGCGGTTGCCTTTGTTCGGGCCGTCTTCACGGATGGTGGCGTCGACATAGGCGTAGGTGGCATACACATCGAAGCCGGCCAGCGCCGGGCTCAAGCCGTCCAACGCATAGTTGACGCTGGTCTCGATGCCTTGGTGGCGGGTTTCGCCACGGGCGATCACCGAGTCGTTGGTCTGGTTGCTTTCGTACTGGTTGTCGAAGTTGATCAGGAACGCACCGATTTCCGCGCGCAGGCTGCCGTTGTCATAGCGCGTGCCCAGTTCCCAGGTGCGGGCTTTTTCCGGTTTCACTTCGCCGCTGGTCACGCGGTTGGGCATCTGGCTGTACTGCACGCTGCCAAATGAGCCTTCGGTATTGGCGTAGAGGTTCCACTCGTCGGTCAGGTGATACAGCACGTTCAACGCCGGCAGGGCGGTGTTGTAGTCACCCTTGTATTTCACGTTGGTAAGGTTGTTGGTCTGCTGGGACTCGATCACCTCGTAGCGAATGCCCGGTGTGAGGGTCCACTTGCCGATATCGATGCGGTCGTCGATGAAGAACGCATTGGCTTCGGTACCGCCGCGTGTGTCGCGGTCGTTGCGGCTGTTGGTGGTGGGGATTTGCTGGTTGTTGGCCGAAATCGGCGTGCGGTAACGCAGTTCGTGGCCGGCCTCGTTGATGTAGCGGTAGCCTACGCCCACTTCATGGCTGGTGGGGCCCAGGTCGAAGCCTTGGGCGAAGCGGGTTTCCAGGCCGCGCACCCAATATTCACGCGGCGACAGCGAGAGGAACGTGCCCTGGTCCAGGTAGCCGCTGCGCAGGGTCTTGGTGAAGAAGCTGTTGACGGTGAATTCACGGCGATCCTGTTCGTAGCGATAGCCCACGTTGAACATCGTACGGCGGCCCCAGAATTTGTCGTAGGGGCGGGTGGACTGGTACGGGTCGGCCTTGTAGTCCGCCACGTTCAAGCCGCCGGGCATATCCGCCTGGCCTTCGTAGTACTGCGCCATGGCGTTGAAGCTGTTGGCGTCGTCAAGTTGGTACTTGCCCTTGAGGATCAGGTCGTCGATTTGTGTATCGCTGCGCTCGCGCCAGTCGCCGCCACGGGTGCCGGAATATAGAATCGCGCCGCCCAGGCCGTTGTCGGCAGTGCCGCCGGCCAGCAGGTTGCCGGTGGTCTTGAAACCGTCGTGGCTGGACGACGGGCTGGTCTCGGTCTGCAAGCCGCCTTTGACGGTGGGCGCATCCGGGATCGCGCGGGTCACGAAATTGACCACGCCGCCGACGTTCTGCGGGCCGTAGCGCACGGCGCCGCCACCGCGCACCACGTCCACCGCGTCCATGTTGCCCATGCTGATCGGCGCGAACGACAGTTGTGGCTGGCCGTACGGCGCAAAGGGCACCGGGATGCCGTCCATCAGCACTGTAGAGCGCGACGCCAGGCGCGGGTTGAGGCCGCGAATGCCGAAGTTCAGCGCCATGTCATGGCTGCCGGTGCCGTTGTTGTCCGGCGCGTTGACGCCGGGGATGCGGTTGAGCACGTCCTTGACCTGGGTGGCGCCTTGGCGTTCGAATTCTTCGCGGCGGATCACGTCGCGGGCGCCGGGGTGTTCGAACACGTTGGTTTGCGCCGCATCGCCGAGCCAGTCGCCGACCACGCTGGAGGTTGCCAGTTCGACGCTCGCCGGTGCGTTCGCAGGTTGCAGGCTGAAGGCGTTGTCACCTTCGGCACGGGCTTGCAGGCCGGTGCCTTCCAACAATTTTTGCAGGCCTTCGGCGGCGCTGTAATTGCCGGACAGACCACGGCTCTGCATGCCGGCCGTGAGGTCGGAACCGAAGGAAATCAGCACGCCGGCTTCGCGGCCAAACTGGTTCAGCGCTGCCTCAAGCGAGCTTGGGGCGATGTGATACGGCTTGGCGTCGACGGCCATCACACAAGGCAAGACTGTGAAACTGAGGCTGGCGCCCAGGAACAGTTGGCGCAAGGTGCGGGCGATGAGGGTCGGCTGCTGGGGCATGAGGAGCGGTCCTGAGAAGGAAGGTTCAAGGTGGCTTTCCTTCTCTGTCACGCGAGGCGGGGAAAACGGCTCACCGTTTTTTAAATTAATTTCAGGCGCGTGCCTGGACGGTCACCCAATAGCGGGTAAAGCGCCGCACTTTTACCGGCAGGCTGACTTCCAGCAGGTCGAGGATGCGCTCGCTGTTGTCCAGCGGGTAACTGCCGGAGATCAGCAGGTCGGCAACTTGCGGGTCGCAATTGACCTGGCCGCGACGGTAGCGGCCCAGTTCCGCCAGGAAGTCTTGCAGGCGCATATGCGCGGCCACCAGCATGCCGTCGGCCCAGGCGCCGCTGTTGGCGTCGGTTGGGCGTGGGGTGTCCCAGCCCTTGCGAGTGAAGTTGACCTGGCGCGAGGCTTGCACCGTGAGCGGCAGGCCGCTGTAGCTGTTGGGCAGCACCTCGACCTGACCGTCGAGTACCGCCAGTTGGGTGTGGTCATTGAATTGGCGCACGTTCAGGCGTGCCGCCTGGCTGGTGAGCAGGCCCTGGCCGGTGAGTACGTGCAGCGGCGCATTGCCGGCGATGCCGCTCAACATGATCTCGCCTTCGAGCAGGCGGATCAGGCGCTGCTGACCGTCGACATGCACATCCACGGCGCTGCCGGTGTTGAGTTGCAATTGGCTGCCGTCGGCCAATTGCACCTTGCGCCGCTGGCCCACCGGGCTGCGGTAATCGGCGCTCAGCGGTGGCAGGATATGTTGCTGACGCAGGCTCCAGGCCGCGGCCGAGCCGGCGCCGAGGATGAGCAGCAGCTTGAGCGCCTGGCGCCGGCCGGTTGAAGTGGACGCGTTCAGCGCGGCATGCGCCAGGGGCGAGGGCATGCCGCGCAGGCGTTGGTTGACGTGCTGGATATGATCCCACGCGCGCTGGTGTTCGCTGTGGGCGTTCAGCCAGCGCTGCCAGGCCGCTTGCTGGCGCGGGTTGAGGGCGCCTTGCTGCATTTCCATCAGCCAATGCACGGCTTGTTCGGCGACCTGGTTCGAGACATTCATAGGGCAAAGTAGCAGCGCAGGGCGGCTTTATGCAGGTGGCGTTTGACGGTGGCGATGGAAATGCCCAGCTCGGCGCCGATTTGCGCGTAAGTCAGGCCATCGAGTTGGGCCAGCAGGAAGGCGCGTTTGACCTGGACGGGCAGGCCGTCAAGCAGTTGGTCAAGCTCAACCAGGGTTTGCAGGATGATCGCGCGTTCTTCTTCCGACGGTGCCACGTGCTCGGGCATCTGCGCCAGGGCGTCGAGGTAGGCGCGTTCCAGGTCCTGGCGGCGATAGAAGTTGAACAGCACGCGCTTGGCGACCGTGGTGAGAAACGCGCGCGGTTCGATCAACGTAGGGGCTTCGCGGGCGCTGAGCACGCGGATGAAGGTGTCTTGCGCCAGGTCGGCGGCACTTTCCGGGCAGCCGAGTTTGCGTCGCAACCAGCCGGTGAGCCAGTGGTGATGGTCGTTGTACAGGACTTCGACGGTGTTGGACGGGCTCAACGGGAACACTCCACAAGCCTCGACAAGCGTTAGAGAACAAGAATTGTTCGCATTGTAGGGCGCAAGACACGGTTCGGCAATCGGCCTGGGCAGGTGATTCACCCGTTCTTTTTTGCTTATGAGAATATTTATCATTAATATCGCGCACTGACGAACCTGGCGCCTCCCGCATGAAAAGCAAACCCTCACTGCCGCTTGCCTACCGCTTCGCCGTTACCTCGCGCGTGCTGGCCGCTGTCATCGGCGGTTACCTGATGGCGTCCCTGGCCAGTATCTGCCTGGCTCTGTGGCTGCCCACTTCCCGTGCGGATGCGGTAATCACCGGCATGTTGAGTTCCTTTGTGTTCTATCTGCTGGCGATGTTGTGGTGCTTTGCCTGCCGCACCGCGTGGCGCGCCTGGTTGGGTGTGATGCTGCCGAGCGCGGCGTTTGCGACGCTGGCTGGAGTAGGTTTTTGGATGACGCGCACATGAAAGAGGGATTTCGCCAGGCCATGGCCTGGTTGCACACCTGGGCTGGATTGGTCTTCGGCTGGCTGCTGTTTGCGATTTTCCTGACGGGCACCCTTTCCTATTTCAAGGATGAGATCAGTCACTGGATGCAACCCGAAGTGCAGGCCCATGCAGTGGACGATGCGCGCAGCCTCGGCGTCGCGCAAAACTACCTGCAGCACGTTGCGCCCGACGCCGCCCGCTGGATCATCACCTTGCCCAATAGCCGCGACCCTGGGCTCTTGGTGATGTGGCAAGACAAGCTCGACCCCGGCAAACGCGGCAATTTCACTCAAAAGACCCTTGATCCAACCAATGCGCAAGCCGTAGAGGCCCGTGACAGCATGGGCGGCGAGTTTTTCTACCGCTTCCACTTCCAGCTGCAAATGCCGCACCCGTGGGGCCGCTGGTTGTCGACGTTCGCGGCGATGGTGATGTTCCTCGCACTGATCACCGGCATCATCACCCACAAGAAGATTTTCAAGGACTTCTTCACCTTCCGCCCCCGCAAAGGCCAGCGCTCCTGGCTCGACGGGCATAACGCGGTGGGGGTGCTGGTGCTGCCGTTCCACCTGATGATCACCTACAGCAGCTTGGTGATCTTCATGACCATGGTGATGCCGGCGCCGATCCTGGCTTCCTATGGCGGTGATGCCCGTGCCTTCTTCAATGAGGTGTTCCCGGCCAGCAACAATGCGCCGGCCCAGGGTGTGCCGGGCAAGTTGCTGCCGCTGCCGGCGCTGTACGAGCAAGCGCGGGCGCAGTGGGCGGGCGGGCATGTCGGGCGTATCGCGGTGAATAATCCCAGTGATGTGAACGCGTCGGTCAATATGTTCCGCGCAGGTTCCGACAAGGTGGTGCATGACTTCGGCAGTGTCGTGCAATTCAACGGCACCACCGGTGAACTGTTGCAGGTCAGCGACGAGCAGTCGCTGCCGACGCTCGTCGCCGGCGGTTTCTTCGGCCTGCACATGGGGCATTTCGCCGGGCCGGTATTGCGCTGGTTGTACTTTATCTGCGGCTTGGCGGGCACGGCGATGATCGGCACCGGGCTGGTGATATGGCTGGGCAAGCGCCAGCTCAAGCACGCCAAGACGGCCGTGATGCCATTTGAATTGCGGCTGGTGGAAGTGCTGAACATTGCCAGCATGTCCGGCTTGTTGATCGCCATCGCGGCATTCTTTTGGGCCAACCGCCTGCTGCCGGTGAGCTTCGCCGAGCGTTCCGGTTGGGAGGTGCAGACCTTCTTTATCGCCTGGGGCCTGAGCCTGTTGCACGCGGTCCTGCGTCGTGGTCGTCAGGCTTGGGTGGAACAGTTGGGCTTCGCCGCGCTGCTGTTTATGGCCGTACCGCTGCTCAATGCACTCACTACATCCCAACATTTGGGTGTGTCCCTGGTCCGGGGCGACTGGGCCATGGCCGGTTTCGACCTGACCTGCCTGGCCAGCGGCGCATTCCTCGCCTGGGCGGCCTGGAAGATGCAACGCCGCACGGTGCCGCAGCCCAAGGCGCAACGGCCGCGCCCGCTGCACCTCAAGCAGGAGGCGAACTGAATGTTGCTCGCGCTCTTGATGTGTTACGCGGGGTTCACCGCGTTGTGCCTGGCCACAGACCGCCATCACGGCGAACTGCTCCACAGCAAGCCGTCGCCGCGTCGGCGCCAGGGGTTGCGCCTGGCGGGGTGGGCGCTGCTGGCCATTGCGATCTGGCCCGCCGTGAGTGCCGACGGTTGGGCACTGGGCCTGGTGGAGTGGTGCGCGGTGCTGATGCTCAGCGCGCTGCTGCTGGTGCTGTTGTTGCCTTATCGGCCAAGGCTGGCCTTGATCCTGGCGGGCGTCGGCCTGCTGGTCAGCCCCGTTGCGGCCTTCGCCGCCCTCTGAGCCCTGCCATGATGATCAGCCCCCCATCCGAACCCCAGGACAGCCCGCAGGCTGACGTGGCGGGCGGGCGTGCGCATTTCTTGCAGGTGTTTTTGTCGCAGCGCTCGCAGATGGAAGCCCTGGTCAGCCGACGCGTGGGCTGTCGCGCCACGGCGGCCGACCTGGTGCAGGACCTGTTCCTGCGCTTCTGGCGCCGCCCGCTGGTGCAGGTCGAAGAACTCAGCACCTACCTGCTGCGCTGCGCCGGCAATATCGCCATCGACCACCTGCGCAGCGAAGGCGCCCGCGTGCGCAGCAGCGAAGGCTGGTTACCCGAGCAGCAGGATCACCAGGGCTGCGAACCCCAGGCCGCGCTGGAGGCGGGCAACGATTTGCGCCATGTTGAGGCCGCCTTGCGCAGCCTGCCCGAGCGCACTCGCCAGATTTTCCTGCTCAACCGTATCCACGGGCGCAAGTACGCGCAAATCGCCAAGGCCATGGGCCTGTCCCAAAGTGCCGTGGAAAAACATATGATGCGTGCCCTCGAAGCCTGCAAGGCCAGCCTTCGTGAACCATCGCCCCCACGTACGCCAGGGAAAGCACCGTGAACGTCACCCCGACGCCCGACCAGGAACACGCCGCCCTGGCCTGGCTGAGCCTGTTGCATGACCAGCCCAGCAGTGGCGACCAGGCAACGTTCAACCGCTGGCTGCGTGCCGACCCCGCCCACGTCGAGGCTTACGCCCAGGCCCAGGTGGCGTGGGAATTGAGCGAAGTGCCCGCGCTTAAACTGGCGGGCGAAGACGCCCTGGCGCTGCAGGGCTATCTCAACGCGATGCATACCTCCAAGCGCTCGCGTGTAATGCGCTGGTCCGGCGCCCTGGCCCTGGCCGCCTGCCTGCTGCTGATGGTGTCGATGGGTGCCGGTTGGCAGCCGTCGCGTTGGGTCGATGACTTTGGCGCCGATTACGTCACGGCGGTCGGGGAGGTGAAAACCGTCACCCTGGCGGATAAATCCCAAGTCACCCTCGACGCCGACAGCGCGATTGCCGTGGATTTCACCCATGGCGAGCGGCATATCCAACTGCGTCGCGGCGCCGGTTTTTTCCGCGTGGCGCATACCGGCCAGTCGTTTGTGGTGGAGGCGGGCAGCGGCGAAGCACGAGTGCTCGGCACGCAGTTTGAAGTGCGCTTGCAACCGGCGGGGGCTGAGGTGACGGTGTTGTCCGGTCGGGTCGGCGTTACGCCGTCCAAACAGGGCCGGCAGCAGATTCTTACGGCAGGCCAGCACGTCGCCTACGCCGATGGCATGGCTGAGCCCCCGCAGGCGGTGGACAGCGAGTCGCGCCTGGCCTGGCGCGAAGGTTGGCTCAATTATTACAAGGCGCCGCTGGCTGATGTGATCAAGGACCTAGCGCGCTACTACCCTGGGCGCATCCTGCTGCTCAACGAAGAGATGGGCGCCAGGCGCGTCAGCGGCAGCTTCCCGAGCAAAGACCCGCAAGCGGTGCTTAATGCGTTGCAGGCGGTGCTGGGGTTTGAGCAGCACAACGTGCTGGGGCGGATGATCGTGGTGCGCTGATCACTTCAGCGCCGCCATGATCGCATCTGGGTTGTAATCGCGAATCAGCGTGCCATTGACGTCCACAAACGGAATCCCGCCGCCGCCCAGCGCCTCGTACGCCTTGCGCGCCGAGGCGTCTTTCTCGATATCGAATGCCTTGTACGCAATGCCTTTTTGATCGAGGAAGCGGCGGATCTGTTTGCAGTAACCGCACCACTCGGTAGCGTAGAGCACCACGCGCGCCGAAGCCCGCACCTGCTCCGACGCCACCTGCGACGGGTTGAACAGCCGCTCGACCTTGCCCCAGTTCTGGATCGCCACCACCACCAGTAATACCAACAGGACTTTCTTGAATACGGTGCCCAGCATCAATTACGGCGCTTGAGCTGGTCGGTCAGTTGGGTCGGCAGGCCCTTGATGATCAAGGTGCCGGCGGCTTCGTCGTATTCGATCTTGTCGCCCAGCAGGTGCGCTTCAAAACTGATCGACAGGCCCTCGGCGCGGCCGGTGAAGCGGCGGAACTGGTTGAGGGTGCGCTTATCGGCGGGGATTTCCGGCGAGAGGCCGTAGTCCTTGTTGCGGATGTGGTCGTAAAACGCTTTAGGCCGATCTTCATCGATCAACCCCGAGAGTTCTTCCAGGCCCATGGGTTCGCCGAGCTTGGCCTGGCTGCTGGCGTAGTCCACCAGGGTCTTGGTTTTTTCGCGCGCGGACTCGTCCGGCAGGTCTTCGCTTTCAACGAAGTCACTGAAGGCCTTGAGCAGGGTGCGCGTCTCGCCCGGGCCGTCGACACCTTCCTGGCAGCCGATAAAGTCACGGAAGTACTCCGAGACCTTCTTGCCGTTCTTGCCCTTGATAAACGAAATGTACTGCTTGGACTGTTTGTTGTTCTGCCACTCGGACACGTTGATCCGCGCCGCCAGGTGCAGTTGGTCCAGGTCCAGGTGACGGGACGGGGTCACGTCCAGCTCATCGGTCACCGCCACGCCTTCGCTATGGTGCAGCAGGGCGATGGCCAGGTAGTCGGTCATGCCTTGCTGGTAATGGGCAAACAGCACGTGGCCGCCGGTGGAAAGGTTGGACTCTTCCATCAGCTTTTGCAGGTGCTCGACCGCCGTGCGGCTGAAGGTGGTGAAGTCCTGGCCACCGTCGAAATACTCCTTCAACCAACCGCTGAACGGGTGCGCGCCGGACTCGGCATGGAAGAACCCCCAGGCCTTGCCTTGTTTGGCGTTGTAGCTCTCGTTGAGGTCGGCGAGCATGTTCTCGATGGCCGCCGATTCGGACAGCTCCGAATCACGGGCGTGGAGAACTGCGGGTGTGCCGTCGGGTTTTTTGTCGATCAGGTGGACGATGCAATGACGGATCGGCATAGGCTTCTCGGCTGGTTGAAGGGGAGCGTCTGGCCTCCCCGAAAAGTCGCCCAGTGTACCGCACCCATTGGCCAAGACACGCGTCGAAGGCGGTTTTGACCGCTGTCCGACCGGGCATATGCCTTTTTTTCACGGTTTAGAGCGATAAAGCTGACCAAATGGGTAGGTAGAGGCGGATATTTCCCCGTCTCTGTGCTAGTTTTGCCCCGTCTTACGCCATGTCTCGGCGTTAAGCGTGCATTCAGCATCTGTCAGGTCGAACCAATCCCCGTTTCAAGCATCTATAACCCCGATCTTCGAGGTTATAAGCCTGGGGTGCCAGGCCTAGACGGTCGGGCTCGACGGCTGACACTGCACTCTGCAATCCATATGAATTTGATAGGGAAGGAACACCACAATGGCTATTACTAAAGACCAACTGATCGCTGACCTGGCTGAAGCAGTAGACGCACCGAAAACTACCGTGCGCGCTCTGCTGGACCAACTGAGCCAAGTTGTTGCTGATCAGCTGGAAAACGGCGGCGAAATCACTCTGCCAGGCGTTGGCAAACTGAAAGTGACCGAGCGTCCTGCCCGTACTGGCCGTAACCCTTCGACTGGCGCTGCCATCGAAATCGCTGCCAAGAAAGTTATCAAGCTGGTTGTGGCCAAAGGCCTGACCGACGCTGTTAACAAGTAAGACGCAGCAAAAAAAACCGTGCTCCGGAGCGATCCGGGCACGGTTTTTTGTTGCCTGCGATTTTATCGGGGTAGCTGGCTCATGGTGGTGAGCAAGCTCCCTTACACCTCTGGCTTAGTCACGCACCCAGCGCTGGCGCCAGATCTGCTGTTCGTTCTTGGTCTGGAAGGTCCAGGCCACGAAGCGGCTTTGCTTTTGCCCCTGGGACATCTCCACCACCTGGCTTTCCAGCACGCCGGCTTTTTTCAGGGCGGTCTCGATCGCAGGCAAGTTCGACGCTTTGGACACCAGGGTACTGAACCACAACACCTTGTGGGCAAAGTGCGCGCTCTCGGCGATCAACTGCGTCACAAAGCGTGCTTCGCCGCCTTCGCACCACAGTTCAGCCGATTGGCCGCCGAAGTTCAGCACCGGCAATTTACGCTTGGGGTCGGCCTTGCCCAGGGCGCGCCATTTACGCTCGCTGCCTTTGGTGGCTTCGTCCATGGACGCATGGAAGGGCGGGTTGCACATCGTCAGGTCAAAGCGTTCGCCCGGCTCCAGCAGGCCCAACAGAATCTGCTTGGGGTTGGGCTGCTGGCGCAACTGGATGACCTTGCTCAGGTCATTGGACTGCACGATGGCCTTGGCGGCGGACACGGCGATCGGGTCGACCTCCGAGCCCAGGAAGTTCCAGCGGTATTCCATGTAGCCAATCAGCGGATAGACGCAGTTGGCGCCCATGCCGATGTCCAGCACCTTGACGATTGAGCCGCGCGGGATCTTGCCGTCATTGGTACTTGCCAGCAGGTCGGCGAGGAAGTGCACGTAGTCGGCACGCCCCGGCACCGGCGGGCACAGGTAGTCCTGCGGGATGTCCCAGTGCTGGATGCCATAGAAAGCCTTGAGCAACGCCCGGTTGAACACGCGCACCGCATCCGGGCTGGCGAAGTCGATGCTCTCCTTGCCATAGGGGTTGAGGATCACATACTGCGCCAGTTCCGGCGTGGTCTTGATCAGCGCCGGGAAGTCGTAACGGCCAGTGTGACGGTTGCGCGGATGCAGGGTAGCCTCTTTGCGCGGTACCACGGGCTTGGCCGTGGCGGCGGTTTTAGGTTTCTTGCGCGGAGGTTTTGGCGTGCTGGGGGCGGTCATGATGATTCTGGTGTTGGCTCAAAGTGGTGGGCATTGTCACACATTCCTGAGATCAACTCGTTCAAATGTGGGAGGGGGCTTGTTCCCGATAGCCGTCTATCAGTCAATACATGTCTGGCTGGCAGACCGCCATCGGGGGCAAGCCCCCTCCCACATTGACCGCGTTGACGGCAGTAGGTGGGAATATCCAGGCAAAAAAAGAGACCCGAAGGTCTCTTTTTCACACGGTTCAGGCCTTACAGGCTGGAAATCCGCGCGTGTTGCTCGGCCAGCTTGCCCAACGCCTGTTCCGCTTCAGCCAGTTTGGCGCGCTCCTTGTCGATTACTTCAGCCGGCGCCTTGTCGACGAACGCCGCGTTGGACAGCTTGCCGGCCACACGTTGCACTTCGCCTTGCAGGCGCAGGATCTCCTTGTCGAGACGGGCCAGTTCCGCGCCCTTGTCGATCAGGCCGGCCATCGGCACCAGCACTTCCATCTCGCCAACCAGTGCGGTGGCGGACAGCGGCGCGTCGGCGCCTTCGGCCAAAACGGTGATCGATTCCAGCTTCGCCAGCTTTTTGAGCAGGGCGTCGTTCTCGCTGAGGCGACGCTGGTCTTCAACGCTGGCGTTCTTCACGAACACCGCCAGTGGTTTGCCTGGCCCGATGTTCATCTCGGCGCGGATGTTGCGCGTGCCGAGCATCAAGGTCTTGAGCCATTCGATATCGCTTTCGGCGGCTTCATCGATGCGCGCTTCATTGGCCACTGGCCAAGGCTGCAGCATGATGGTCTTGCCTTCGATACCGGCCAGCGGCGCCAGGCGCTGCCAGATTTCTTCAGTGATGAACGGCATGAACGGGTGCGCCAGGCGCAGCGCCACTTCCAATACGCGCACCAGGGTGCGACGCGTGCCGCGCTGGCGTTCGACCGGCGCGTTTTCGTCCCACAGTACCGGCTTGGACAGCTCCAGGTACCAGTCGCAATATTGGTTCCAGATGAACTCGTACAAGGCCTGTGCGGCCAGGTCGAAACGGAACTGGTCGAGTTGGCGGGTCACTTCGGCTTCGGTGCGTTGCAGTTGCGAGATGATCCAGCGATCAGCCAGGCTCAGTTCAACGGCTTCGCCGTTCTGGCCGCAGTCTTCGCCTTTATCCAGCACGTAGCGCGCGGCGTTCCAGATTTTGTTGCAGAAGTTGCGATAGCCTTCGACGCGGCCCATGTCGAACTTGATGTCGCGACCGGTGGACGCCAGCGAGCAGAAGGTGAAGCGCAGGGCGTCGGTGCCGTAGCTGGCGATGCCGTCGGCGAATTCGTCGCGGGTCTGCTTCTCGATCTTCTTCGCCAGTTTCGGCTGCATCAGGCCCGAGGTGCGTTTCTGCACCAGGGTTTCCAGGTCAATGCCGTCGATGATGTCCAGCGGGTCCAGCACGTTGCCCTTGGACTTGGACATCTTCTGGCCCTGGCCGTCGCGCACCAGGCCGTGTACGTACACAGTCTTGAACGGTACCTGCGGCGTGTCGTCCTCGTTTTTCACCAAATGCATGGTGAGCATGATCATCCGGGCAACCCAGAAGAAAATGATGTCGAAGCCGGTGACCAGCACATCGGTGGAGTGGAATTTCTTGAGGAACTCGGTCTGCTGCGGCCAACCCAGGGTGGAGAACGTCCACAGGCCCGAACTGAACCAGGTGTCCAGCACGTCGTTGTCCTGTTGCAGCGCGATGTCCGCGCCGAGGTTGTGCTTGGCGCGCACTTCGGCTTCGTCGCGGCCCACATAGACCTTGCCCGACTCGTCGTACCACGCCGGAATGCGGTGGCCCCACCACAGTTGACGGCTGATGCACCAATCCTGGATGTCGCGCATCCACGAGAAGTACATGTTTTCGTACTGTTTAGGCACGAACTGGATGCGGCCATCTTCCACGGCGGCAATCGCAGGCTCGGCCAGCGGTTTGGTGGACACGTACCACTGGTCGGTCAGCCAAGGCTCGATCACGGTGCCGGAGCGGTCGCCCTTCGGCACTTTCAGCGCGTGGTCGTCGACGCTCACCAGCAAACCCACGGCGTCGAAGGCCGCGACGATCTGCTTGCGCGCTTCAAAACGGTCAAGGCCGGCGTATTCGGCCGGGATCTGGCCGTCGATGCTGTCGTTCAGCGTGCCGTCCAGGTTGAATACCTGGCAGGCCGGCAATACGGCGGCATTTTTGTCGAAGATGTTCAGCAGCGGCAGGTTGTGGCGCTTGCCGACTTCGTAGTCGTTGAAATCGTGGGCCGGGGTAATTTTCACGCAGCCGGTGCCGAATTCAGGGTCGCAGTAGTCGTCTGCGATGATCGGGATGCGGCGGCCAACCAGCGGCAGCTCGACAAACTTGCCGATCAGCGCCTGGTAGCGCTCGTCGTTCGGGTTAACCGCTACGGCGGCATCGCCGAGCATGGTTTCCGGACGGGTGGTGGCGACGATCAGGTAATCGTTGCCCTCGGCGGTCTTGGCGCCGTCGGCCAGTGGGTATTTAAGGTTCCACAGGAAGCCTTTCTCGTCGTGGTTTTCCACTTCGAGGTCGGAAATCGCCGTGTGCAACTTGGTATCCCAGTTGACCAGGCGCTTGCCGCGGTAGATCAGGCCGTCTTCATGCAGGCGCACGAAGGCTTCTTTCACGGCGTCCGACAGGCCGTCGTCCATGGTGAAGCGCTCGCGGCTCCAGTCGACGGACGAGCCCAGGCGACGGATCTGCCGACTGATATTGCCGCCCGACTGGTCTTTCCATTCCCAGACTTTTTCCAGGAATTTCTCGCGGCCCAGGTCGTGACGGTTCTGGCCAGTGGCTTCGAGTTGACGCTCCACCAGCATCTGCGTGGCGATACCGGCGTGGTCGGTACCCGGCTGCCACAGGGTGTCGCGACCCTGCATGCGGCGGAAACGGATCAACGCATCCATGATCGCATTGTTGAAGCCATGGCCCATGTGCAGGCTGCCAGTGACGTTCGGTGGCGGGATCATGATGGTGTAGGACTCGCCCGCACCTTGCGGAGCGAAATAGTTCTCGGACTCCCAGGTGTTGTACCAGGAAGTTTCAATTGCGTGCGGCTGGTAGGTCTTATCCATGCGCGGCGGGACCCTAGTTGGCATTTATTCAGGAAAGCCGGCAAGTATAACGGGGGATAGGGCGCAGGGCGAGGTTGAGCTGTGTGCGGGGCAAATGTGGGAGGGGGCTTGCTCCCGATAGCGCGGTGACAGTCAAAAATATTGAGACTGATGCACCCTCATCGGGGGCAAGCCCCTCCCACAGGGGATAGGTGTGGCTTAAGATTGGTACTGGCTAAGCAACCGCTCCATCCGCGCATCCATCCGGCGTTTGATCTCGGTTTCGATATGCGGGGCAAAGTCGTCGATCACGTCTTGCATGATCAATTGCGCGGCGGCGCGCAGTTCGTTGTCCAGGTGCAGCAGCAAGGCGTCGGGTGCCTTATCGGCAGGCGCGGCTTCCACGACGACGGGGGCCTCGACGCTCGGTGCCGGCGCGGCGGGCTTGCCGCCCACCATGTCGAACAACAGCGGAATCTGTACCTCGCCATCGACCGGTTCGGTCAGCAGCGGCGGTTGTAAGTCATCATCACCCAGCAACTTGCGGATCGACTCGAGATCGTCCAGCAGGTGGTCATCTTTTTTTACGGGGTTGGAAGTGTCCATCGTGTGCTCAAAGTCGTTGTAGCCGGTGATCTTGCAAAGGATAGCCCTGTTCGCGGTAGAAACGGAAACTCTCCCGCGCGGCCTGACGAATAGCCGGATCCTCCACCACCACTTCCGCCACGCGGGCGAACGCCTTGGCAAAGGGCGGTACTTTCAGGTCCAGGTTGACCAGCAGGTCGTGGTGAGCGCCGCAACCGTCGCCCAAACCCAGTACAACCAGGCCTTCGGGTTCCGATTCGGCGGGGCCGTGGGGCACGAAGCTCTCGCCCTTGAAGCGCCACAGGCGGGCGTCGAGTTCATCGCGTTGGGCGCCATCGCTGCAATGCAGGTAGATGCGGTGGCCCATGCGCCAGGCTTTTTCGGTGAGCTTGCAGGCAAAGTCCAGGCGCGCGAGCGGGTCGGCGCTGGGCAATATATAGAAGTCGACTTGGGTCATTGCGGTTCCTGAGACCGGAGCGGTGTGTTGGCCGCCCCGGCATCTTCAGTTTCAGGCTTTGGCGCGATCCAGCAGGTACTGGGTCAGCAGGGGAACCGGACGACCGGTGGCGCCCTTGTCCTTGCCGCCGCTGGTCCAGGCGGTGCCGGCGATGTCCAGGTGCGCCCAGTTGAAGTTCTTGGCAAAGCGCGACAGGAAGCAGGCCGCCGTGATGGTGCCGGCTTTCGGGCCGCCGATGTTGGCGATGTCGGCGAACGGGCTGTCCAGTTGCTCCTGGTACTCATCGAACAGCGGCAGTTGCCAGGCGCGGTCATCGGCGGCCTTGCCGGCACTGAGCAGTTGCTCGATCAGCTCGTCGTTGTTGCCCAGCAGCCCCGAGGTGTGGGAGCCCAGGGCAACGATGCATGCGCCGGTCAGGGTGGCGATGTCGATCACCGCCTGCGGCTTGAAACGCTCGGCGTAGGTCAGCGCATCGCACAGCACCAGGCGGCCTTCGGCGTCGGTGTTGAGGATCTCGACGGTCTGGCCGCTCAGGGTGGTGACGATGTCGCCTGGGCGAGCCGCGCCGCCGCTCGGCATGTTCTCGGCACAGGCCAGGATGCACACCAGGTTGATCGGCAGCTTGAGTTCCAGTACGGCTCGCAGGGTGCCGAACACGCTGGCGGCACCGCCCATGTCGTATTTCATCTCGTCCATGCCCGCGCCCGGCTTGAGGCTGATGCCGCCGGTGTCGAAGGTAATGCCTTTGCCCACCAGGGCGTAAGGCTTCTCGGACTTCTTGCCGCCGTTGTATTGCATCACGATCAGGCGTGGCGGCTGGTCGCTGCCCTGGCCCACGGCGTAGAACGAGCCCATGCCCAGTTCCTTGATCTTTTTCTCGTCCAGGACTTCAACTTTCAGGCCCTTGAACTCTTTACCCAGTGCCTTGGCCTGTTCGCCCAGAAAGGTGGGGTGGCAGATGTTCGGCGGCAGGTTGCCCAGGTCGCGGGTGAACGACATGCCGTTGGCAATGGCGGTAGCGTGGGTCACGGCGCGCTGGACTTCAGCCTGGGCGGCCTTGATGGTCAGCAGGGTGATTTTCTTCAGGGCGCGGGGTTCGGCTTTCTGGCTCTTGAACTGGTCGAAGGTATAACCGCCGTCTACTAGTGACTCGGCCAGCAGGCGGGTCTTGCCGTAGCTGTCGCGGCCTTTGACCACGATTTCATCGAGTGCCAGCGTGGCATCGCCGCCGCCCAGGCCCTTGAGGGTGTTGAGGATGCCGCTGACGATCTTGCGGAATGGGCGGTCGCCCAGTTCTTCGTCCTTGCCCACGCCCACCAGCAATACGCGGTCGGCCTTGAGGTTGGGCAGGCTTTGCAGCAGCAGGCTCTGGCCGACTTTGCCGGCCAGGTCGCCGCGCTTGAGCACCGCGCTGATGGCGCCGCCGCTGAGTTCGTCGAGTTGCTTGGCGGCCACGCCGAGCTTGCGACCTTCGCCGATGGCGACCACGAGGGTGGCGGTTTTCAACGTTTCGGGGCTAACGCTTTTTACAACCAATTCCATTTTCGGGTCCCTTATATAAGGTCTGGGAGCCTGGCGTATGTACCCAGGCTTTAAAGCGTGGCGGCTGAGTCAATCACCCGCGACAAAGGCCGCAGTTTGAACCTCGCAAGCAAAGCCTGACAACCCTTGGCGCATGCTTTGTACCTACGCATGAGGTTGCGCAGTGACAGGCGCGATCAATCACAGGATAATGCGCCATCTTTTTAGCCGGCCCTTGTAAATGGGCTGACTCGGTATGCTTGCTTGTTTGGCCGCCTTAGCCTGACAACCCTGGAGTGTCTGGTTTGATCGTCTTCCGTTATCTGTCCCGCGAAGTCCTATTGACCCTGAGTGCCGTGAGCGCGGTATTGCTGGTCATCATCATGAGTGGGCGTTTCGTCAAATACCTGGCCCAGGCCGCTTCCGGCGCCCTGGACCCGGGCTCGCTGTTCCTGATCATGGGCTTTCGCCTGCCGGGGTTCCTGCAGCTGATTTTGCCGCTGGGCCTGTTCCTCGGGATCCTGCTGGCGTATGGCCGCCTGTACCTCGAAAGCGAAATGACCGTGCTCTCGGCCACCGGCATGAGCCAACAGCGCCTGCTGGGCATGACCATGATCCCGGCCGCCGGCGTCGCGTTGATCGTGGCCTGGCTGAGCCTGAGCCTGGCCCCCCAGGGCGCGATGCAATTTCAGTTGGTATTGAACAAGCAGGATGCGATGACTGAGTTCGACACCCTCGAGCCGGGCCGTTTCCAGGCACTCAATGACGGCACTCGGGTGACCTACACCGAAACCCTCACCGAAGACCGCGCCAACCTGGGCGGGGTGTTCATCTCTGAGAAACGCCTGGGCCAGGACAAGAAGGACCGCGGCATTTCGGTGCTGGTGGCCGACTCGGGCCGCCAGGAAGTGCGCCCGGACGGCAGTCGCTACCTGATCCTGGAAAACGGTTACCGCTATGACGGCAGCCCCGGCCAGGCCGATTACCGCGCCATCAAGTACGACACCTATGGCGTATTGCTCGCCCGCCCGGATGTCAGCAGTGAAGTCACCGACCGCGATGCGATCCCCACGCAAGACCTGTTGGGCAGCAAGGAACTGCGCTCCATCGCCGAGCTGCAATGGCGTATTTCCCTGCCGCTGCTGGTGTTTATCGTGACCCTGATGGCCGTACCGCTGTCGCGCGTCAACCCGCGCCAGGGTCGCTTCCTCAAACTGTTGCCGGCGATCCTGCTGTATATGGCTTACCTCACCATCCTGATCTCCGCCCGTGGCTCCCTGGAAAAAGGCAAGCTGTCGCCAACCCTGGGCTTGTGGTGGGTGCACGGGATCTTCCTGGTGATCGGCCTGGGGCTGCTCTACTGGGAACCTATCCGTTTGAAAATGATGAGCCGTCGCGGCCAGAAGGAGTTGGCTCGTGGTTAAGCTCGACCGCTACATTGGTAGCAGCGTCCTGATCGCCATCCTGGCGGTTCTGGGCATCATCCTGGGCCTGGCCTCGCTGTTCGCCTTCATTGATGAGGTGGGCAACGTCAGCGACACCTACACCGTGTGGGATGTGATGAGCTACGTGGCGCTCACCGCGCCGCGTCGCCTGTACGACATGATGCCGATGGCGGCGTTGATCGGCTGTCTGATCGGCCTTGGCAGCCTGGCCAGCAACAGCGAACTGACCATCATGCGTGCCGCCGGGGTGTCCGTCGGCCGTATCGTCTGGGCGGTGATGAAGCCCATGCTGCTGCTGATGCTGTGCAGCGTGCTGATCGGTGAATATGTCGCGCCGCCGGCTGAAAGCACCGCCCAGGCCAACCGTGCCCTGGCCCAGGGTTCAGGCGATGCGCAAAGTGCCAAGCATGGCCTGTGGCACCGCCAGGGTGACGAGTTCATCCATATCAACGCCGTGCAACCGGGCGGCCTGTTGATCGGCGTCACGCGCTATACCTTCGACAAAGAACGCCACATGCTGTCGTCCAGCTTCGCCAAACGTGCGCAGTACGGCGACGAAAAATGGCAGCTGAGCGACATCACCACCACCTACTTCCGCAATGTCGGCCAAGGCACCAAGGCCAGCACCGAAGTGATCAATTCGCCCAGCGAAGAATGGGACATCGCGCTCAAGCCCGAATTGCTCAATACCGTGGTGATGATCCCCGAAAGCCTGCCGATCTCCGGGTTGTGGGGCTATATCCACTACTTGAAGGATCAGGGGCTCAATAACGGCCGCTACTGGCTGGCGTTCTGGGTCAAGGTGTTGCAGCCGGTGGTCACCGCCGCGCTGGTGCTGATGGCCATCTCGTTCATCTTCGGTCCGTTGCGTTCCGTGACCCTCGGCCAGCGCGTATTTACCGGCGTGTTGGTGGGTTTCACCTTCCGCATCGCCCAGGACCTGCTTGGCCCATCGAGCCTGGTGTTCGGTTTCTCGCCGCTGTTTGCGGTGCTGGTGCCCACCGCCATCTGCGCCCTTGCCGGGTTCTGGCTGTTGCGCCGGGCCGGTTGATAGCGCGCTTATGAACAAAAAATGCCCCGGTCGAGAGATCGGGGCATTTTTGTTCTGGTCAGCAAAGATGACGTCTGGCCTGAGCATCAGGTACAATTCCCGGCTATTTTTCAGCGGGCAATCTGCCTGCAGCCTTTTTGAGTGTTGATCCGTGAGTGATTTGAGTCATATCCGCAATTTCTCCATCATCGCCCACATTGACCATGGTAAGTCGACGCTGGCCGATCGATTCATCCAGATGTGCGGCGGCCTTGCCGAGCGTGAAATGGAAGCCCAGGTGCTGGATTCCATGGACCTCGAACGCGAGCGCGGGATCACCATCAAGGCCCACAGCGTTACCCTGTACTACACCGCCCGAGACGGCATCAAGTATCAGCTGAACTTCATTGACACCCCTGGCCACGTCGACTTCACCTATGAAGTCAGCCGCTCCCTGGCGGCCTGCGAAGGTGCGCTGCTGGTGGTGGACGCGGGGCAGGGCGTTGAAGCCCAGTCCGTGGCCAACTGCTATACCGCGATCGAGCAAGGCCTGGAAGTCATGCCGGTACTGAACAAGATCGACCTGCCACAGGCCGATCCGGACCGGGTAAAAGAAGAAATCGAAAAAATCATCGGGATTGATGCCACCGACGCCGTCGAGTGCAGCGCCAAGACCGGCCTGGGCGTCGACGAAGTGCTCGAGCGCCTGGTCAAGACCATCCCCGCACCCACCGGCAATATCGAAGATCCGCTGCAGGCGTTGATCATCGACTCCTGGTTCGACAACTACCTGGGCGTCGTTTCCCTGGTACGCGTGCGCCATGGCCGTGTGAAGAAGGGCGACAAGATCCTGGTCAAGTCCACCGGCAAGATCCACCTGGTGGACAGCGTCGGTGTATTCAACCCGAAACACACCGCCACCGTTGACCTGAAAGCCGGTGAAGTCGGCTTCATCATCGCCGGCATCAAGGACATCCACGGTGCCCCGGTGGGTGACACCCTGACCTTGAGCTCCACCCCGGACGTCGACGTGCTGCCAGGCTTCAAGCGTATCCAGCCGCAAGTCTATGCCGGCCTGTTCCCGGTCAGCTCGGACGATTTCGAAGACTTCCGCGAAGCCCTGCAAAAGCTCACCCTCAACGATTCGTCGTTGCAGTACACCCCGGAAAGCTCCGATGCCCTGGGCTTTGGCTTCCGTTGCGGGTTCCTCGGCATGCTGCACATGGAGATCATCCAGGAGCGCCTCGAGCGCGAATACGACCTGGACCTGATCACCACCGCGCCAACCGTTATTTTCGAGTTGTTGCTGAAAAACGGTGAAACGATTTACGTCGACAACCCGTCCAAGCTTCCAGACCTGTCCTCCATTGAAGACATGCGCGAGCCGATCGTGCGGGCCAATATTCTTGTGCCGCAGGAACACCTGGGCAACGTCATTACCCTGTGTATCGAAAAGCGTGGCGTGCAGCACGACATGCTGTTCCTCGGTACCCAGGTGCAAGTGACCTACGATTTGCCGATGAACGAAGTGGTCCTGGACTTCTTCGACCGTCTCAAATCCACCAGTCGCGGCTATGCTTCGCTGGATTACCATTTCGACCGGTACCAATCGGCCAATCTGGTAAAGCTGGACGTATTGATCAACGGCGACAAGGTCGATGCACTGGCACTGATCGTGCACAAGGACAACGCGCACTACAAAGGGCGCCAGTTGACCGAAAAGATGAAAGAACTGATTCCGCGCCAGATGTTCGACGTTGCGATCCAGGCCGCCATTGGCGGGCAGATCATCGCGCGGACCTCCGTCAAGGCTCTCAGAAAGAACGTACTGGCCAAATGCTACGGCGGTGACGTAAGCCGTAAGCGCAAGCTGCTTGAGAAGCAAAAGGCCGGTAAAAAACGCATGAAGCAAGTGGGCAACGTGGAAATTCCACAAGAAGCCTTCCTTGCGGTGCTCAGGTTGGATAGTTAGGTCCTATGTCACTAAATTTCCCGCTGTTGCTGGTCATCGCCGTTGCCGTTTGCGGCCTCCTGGCGTTGCTCGATCTGGTGTTCTTCGCCCCGCGTCGGCGCTCGGCTATCGCGTCCTATCAGGGCAGCGTCAGCCAGCCCGATGCGGTGGTGGTCGAGAAGCTGAACAAAGAGCCTTTGCTGGTTGAATACGGCAAGTCGTTCTTCCCGGTGTTGTTCATCGTGCTGGTGCTGCGTTCGTTCCTGGTGGAGCCGTTTCAGATCCCTTCGGGGTCGATGAAGCCTACCCTGGACGTGGGCGACTTCATCCTGGTGAACAAGTTTTCCTACGGGATTCGCCTGCCGGTGATCGACAAGAAGGTCATCGAAGTCGGCGACCCGCAGCGCGGTGATGTGATGGTGTTCCGCTACCCGAGCGATCCCAACGTCAACTACATCAAGCGTGTCGTGGGCCTGCCGGGCGACGTGATTCGCTACACCAGCGACAAGCGCCTGTTTATCAACGGTGAGTCGGTGGCCGAAAAACTGCTCGGTTCCGAACCGAACAGCCTGGGCAGCGCCGAGCTGTATCAGGAGAAACTCGGTGCGGTAGAGCATGAAATCCGCAAGGAAATGACCCGCTACCGCGCCATGCCTGATGGCCAATGGAAAGTGCCGGCCGGGCACTATTTCATGATGGGCGACAACCGTGACAACTCCAATGACAGCCGCTACTGGGATGACCCCACTATTCCCAAAGAGCTGCTGGGCATGGTTCCCGACCAGAATATCGTCGGCAAGGCCTTCGCGGTCTGGATGAGCTGGCCGGAACCCAAGCTGAGTCACCTGCCTAACTTCTCGCGGGTCGGGCTGATCAAGTAATACAAGCGGCGCTGTGAACACAGCGCCGAGTGCTTTTCTGGGGTTGGGACAAATCTGGCCTGCCCCGTGCGACACCAATCAGGATTTGAATTTGAATACTGCGTCAATCGTCGATGGCCGCCGGTGCCACGAACTCGATATGCATCAACCAGGTATGGCTAAACAGTGACCGTTTCTCTCAGTCGTCTCGAGCGCCAGCTCGGTTACACCTTCAAGGATCAGGAATTGATGATCCTTGCCCTCACACACCGCAGCTTTGCAGGGCGCAACAACGAGCGCCTGGAATTCCTCGGTGATGCCATCCTCAATTTTGTCGCCGGTGAAGCGCTGTTCGAGCGCTTCCCGCAAGCCCGTGAAGGCCAGTTGTCGCGCCTTCGTGCCCGCCTGGTCAAAGGCGAGACCCTGGCCGTGCTGGCCCGTGGTTTCGGCCTGGGCGAATACCTGCGCCTGGGGTCCGGTGAATTGAAGAGCGGTGGTTTCCGCCGCGAATCGATCCTGGCCGATGCCCTCGAGGCGCTGATCGGTGCGATCTACCTGGATGCAGGCATGGAAGCGGCCAAGGAGCGCGTCACCGCGTGGCTGACCTCCGAGATCGAAAGCCTCACCCTGGTCGACACCAACAAAGACCCCAAGACCCGCCTGCAGGAATTTTTGCAGTCGCGCGGGTGCGAACTGCCACGCTACGAAGTGGTGGATATCCAAGGTGAGCCGCATTGCCGCGTGTTCTTCGTGGAATGTGAAATCACCTTACTGAATGAAAAAAGCCGAGGTCAGGGTGTGAGCCGTCGTATTGCCGAACAGGTAGCGGCCGCTGCAGCACTGATTGCCCTGGGCGTGGAGAATGGCCATGACTGATTCAACCGCAACACGCTGTGGCTACGTTGCCATTGTTGGCCGCCCGAACGTGGGCAAGTCCACGCTGCTGAACCACATCCTCGGCCAAAAGCTCGCGATCACCTCGCGCAAGCCGCAGACCACCCGCCACAACATGCTGGGCATCAAGACCGAAGGCAGCGTGCAGGCCGTGTATGTCGACACCCCGGGCATGCACAAGGGCGGCGAAAAAGCCCTCAACCGCTACATGAACAAAACCGCGTCGGCCGCGTTGAAAGACGTCGACGTGGTGATCTTCGTGGTCGACCGCACCAAGTGGACCGACGAAGACCAGATGGTCCTGGAGCGTGTGCAGTACGTGACCGGCCCGTTGATCGTCGCGCTGAACAAGACCGACCGCATCGAAGACAAAGCCGAGCTGATGCCACACCTGAGCTGGCTGCAGGAACAGCTGCCGAACGCGCAGATCATCCCGATCTCGGCGCAGCATGGCCACAACCTGGATGCCCTGGAGCGCGTGATCGCCCAGCACCTGCCGGAGAACGAGCACTTCTTCCCGGAAGACCAGATCACCGACCGCAGCAGCCGCTTCCTTGCCGCCGAACTGGTGCGCGAGAAAATCATGCGCCAGATGGGCGCCGAGCTGCCGTACCAGATCACCGTCGAAATCGAAGAGTTCAAGCAACAGGGCAAGACCCTGCATATCCATGCGCTGATCCTCGTCGAACGCGACGGCCAGAAGAAAATCATCATTGGCGACAAGGGTGAGCGCATCAAGCGCATCGGCACCGAGGCGCGCAAGGACATGGAATTGCTGTTCGATTCCAAGATCATGCTCAACCTGTGGGTGAAGGTGAAAGGTGGCTGGTCCGATGACGAGCGTGCGCTGCGCTCCCTGGGCTATGGCGACCTGTAAGGACACCGCAGGGCAAAAAATGTGGGAGGGGGCTTGCCCCCGATAGCGGTGGGTCAGTTAATAGATAAGTGACTGAACCACCGCCATCGGGGGCAAGCCCCCTCCCACATTAGGTTTGTATTGTTTTCAAGATAGAGAACCCATGTCCCAATCCCCACCCCCAGCCAACTCGCCTACGTCCTGCACAGCCGCGCCTACCGCGAGACGAGCGCCCTGGTGGACTTCCTCACGCCCCAGGGCCGCCTGCGCGCAGTGTTGCGCAGCGCGCGGGGCAAGGCGGGCACGCAGGCACGGCCCTTCGTGGCGTTGGACGTGGAGTTTCGTGGCAAGGGCGAGCTGAAAAACGTCGGCCGGCTGGAAAGCGTCGGCACCTCCGCCTGGCTCAATGGCGATGCGCTGTTCAGCGGTCTCTACCTCAATGAACTGCTGATCCGCCTGCTGCCCGCCGAAGACCCGCATCCGGCGGTCTTCGATCATTACGCCGCCACCCTGTTGGCCCTGGCCGAAGGTCGCCCGTTGGAACCACTGCTGCGCGCATTCGAATGGCGCCTGCTGGATGACCTGGGCTACGGCTTCGAACTGAACAACGACCTGCATGGCGACCCCATCGCCGCCGACGGCATGTACCGTCTGCAAGTGGACGCGGGCCTGGAGCGCGTGTACCTGCTTCAGCCGGGCCTGTTCCAGGGCACCGAATTGCTCGCCATGAGCGAAGCGGACTGGTCGGCCCCTGGCGCGTTGTCGGCCGCCAAGCGCTTGATGCGCCAGGCCCTGGCTGTGCATTTGGGCGGACGGCCGCTGGTCAGCCGCGAGTTGTTTCGAAAGCCCTGACAACCCCGTGTATGCTGTGCAGCGTTTCTTTCCCCTTTCAGGAGCGCTTCCGTGACCACCAGCAATCGCATTCTTCTCGGCGTCAACATCGACCACGTCGCTACCCTGCGCCAGGCTCGGGGCACTCGTTACCCTGACCCGGTCAAGGCCGCGCTGGATGCCGAAGAAGCAGGCGCCGACGGCATCACGGTGCACCTGCGCGAAGACCGCCGCCACATTCAGGAGCGCGACGTGCTGCTGCTCAAGGACGTGCTGCAAACCCGCATGAACTTCGAAATGGGTGTCACCGAAGAAATGATGGCCTTCGCCGAGCGCATTCGTCCGGCGCATATCTGCCTGGTCCCGGAAACCCGCCAGGAACTCACCACCGAAGGCGGTCTGGATGTGGCCGGCCAGGAAGCGCGGATCAAGGCTGCCGTGGAGCGGCTGTCGAAGCTCGGCAGTGAAGTGTCGCTGTTCATCGACGCCGACGAGCGCCAGATCGAAGCCTCGCGCCGGGTCGGCGCGCCGGCCATCGAACTGCACACCGGCCGTTACGCGGATGCCACCACGCCCACTGAAGTGGCCGATGAGCTGCAACGCATCATCGACGGTGTGAACTGCGGGCTTGGCGAAGGCCTGATCGTCAACGCCGGCCATGGCCTGCATTACCACAACGTGGAAGCGGTGGCCGCGATCAAGGGCATCAACGAACTGAACATCGGCCATGCGCTGGTGGCCCATGCACTGTTCGTCGGCTTCAAAGGCGCGGTTGCCGAGATGAAAGCCCTGATTCTGGCGGCCGCCAAGGGCTGATCGGGCCACTGCGGCAATGCGAAGCCTTACTGTTTAGCCGATGCAGGTGTATCGTATCTGCCCTTTGCAGGCCACTGGCCTGCGGCTGATACGTGAGGTTGTTGTGTCCCGATCCTTTTCCCGTCGACAAATCCTGGGTGGCCTTGCGGGCCTGGCCGTAGTCGGTGCCGGCGCTGGCGGCGCCTACCGCTACTGGCTGGGAAAAGTCGCCGACGCCGAGGCGGGGCACGACTACGAGCTGATTGCCGCACCGTTGGACGTGGAACTGGTGCCGGGCCACAAGACCCCCGCCTGGGCCTTCGGCCCGTCGGCACCGGGCACCGAGTTGCGTGTGCGCCAGGGCGAATGGCTGCGGGTGCGTTTCATCAACCACCTGCCGGTCGCCACCACCATCCACTGGCACGGTATCCGTCTGCCGCTGGAAATGGACGGCGTGCCCTACGTCTCGCAACTGCCGGTGCTGCCCGGTGAGTACTTCGACTACAAATTCCGGGTGCCCGACGCCGGCAGCTATTGGTATCACCCCCATGTGAACAGCAGCGAAGAACTCGGCCGTGGCCTGGTCGGCCCGCTGATCGTGGAAGAGCGCGAACCCACCGGCTTCAAGTACGAACGCACCCTCAGCCTGAAAAGCTGGCACGTGGACGAGGAAGGCGCCTTCGTGGCCTTCAGCATTCCCCGTGAGGCGGCGCGCGGCGGCACGGCCGGCCGGCTGTCGACCATCAATGGTGTGTCCCAGGCGGTGATCGATTTGCCGGCCGGGCAGATCACGCGCGTACGCCTGCTCAACCTCGACAACACCCTGACCTATCGCCTCAACATTCCGGACGTTGAAGCGCAGATCTACGCATTGGATGGCAACCCCATCGAACCGCGCCCCCTCGGCAAAGAATACTGGCTGGGCCCCGGCATGCGTATCTGCCTGGCGATCAAGGCGCCGCCGGCGGGTGAAGAGTTGTCGATCCGTAACGGCCCGGTGCGCCTGGGCACCTTCCGCTCGGTGGCCAACACCGACGCGCCCACCCAGTGGCCGCCTGCATTGCCGGCCAACCCCGTGGCCGAACCGGACCTGGCCAATGCCGAGAAACTCAACTTCAATTTCGAATGGGTCGGCTCGGTGTCGGTGGACAACGGCAAGCCGCCCAGTTTGTGGCAGATCAACGGCCAGGCCTGGGACATCACCGACAAGACCTGTGCCGATCGCCCGATTGCCAAACTGGAAAAGGGCAAGAGCTACATTTTTGAATTGAAGAACATGACCCAGTACCAGCACCCGATCCACCTGCACGGCATGAGCTTCAAGGTGATCGCCTCGAACCGCCACAAGGTGATCCCGTATTTCACCGACACCTACCTGCTGGGCAAGAACGAGCGCGCTCGGGTGGCGTTGGTGGCGGATAACCCGGGTGTGTGGATGTTCCACTGCCACGTGATCGACCATATGGAAACCGGCCTGATGGCCGCCATCGAGGTGGCGTGATGCGCCAGATCCGCCCCGCCGCGATCATCGACCGCAGCCGCGACCAGCACTTCATGCGCCAAGCGCTGGCCCTCGCCGCCCAAGGCGCCGCGCTGGGCGAAGTGCCGGTGGGCGCGGTGCTGGTGCAGGACGGTGAAATCATCGGCCGCGGCTTCAACTGCCCGATCAGCGGCAACGACCCCAGCGCCCATGCCGAAATGGTCGCCATCCGCGCCGCCGCGCAAGCCATCAGCAACTATCGCCTGGTGGGCAGCACGCTGTATGTGACGCTGGAACCGTGCAGCATGTGCGCGGGTTTGATCGTACATTCGCGCGTGGCGCGGGTGGTGTTCGGTGCGCTGGAGCCCAAGGCGGGTATCGTGCAGAGCCAGGGGCAATTTTTTACCCAGGGGTTTCTCAACCATAAGGTTCTGTATGAAGGCGGCGTATTGGCCGAGGAGTGCGGGACGGTCCTGAGCGAATTCTTCAAAGCCCGAAGAGCAAAAACACCACTGTCTAAAGAACACTGAGGGCCCCCTCCCACATTGGGATCTCTATTGGATCTATACCGGTTTATTTCCTGGCGATAATCACCGCCCGCATCGGCGCCGGCAGCCCTTCAATCGTTTTGCTGTGATCGTCCGGGTCGAGGAAATCACTCAGCGACTGATACTTCATCCACTCCGTGCCCCGCTGTTCCTCCACCGTGGTCACGCTCACATCCACGCAGCGCACATCGCTGAAACCGGCGCGGCGCAGCCAGAGCATCAGCGCCGGCACCGATGGCAGGAACCACACATTACGCATCTGCGCATAGCGGTCTTCCGGCACCAGCACCTGTTGCTGATCACCTTCAACCACCAGGGTTTCCAACACCAACTCGCCGCCCTTGACCAGGGTGTCCTTGAGCGCCAGCAGATGCTCGATCGGCGAGCGGCGGTGATAAAACACACCCATGGAAAACACCGTATCGAAGCCCTCCAGGTTTGCCGGCAAGTCTTCGAACGGGAACGGCAGGTGCCAGGCCTTGGGCTCTGACAGGTAACGCTGCACGGCCTGGAACTGGCAGAAGAACAGCCAGTTGGGGTCCACGCCAATCACGCTGTCGGCGCCGGCGCCGAGCATGCGCCACATGTAGTAACCGTTGCCGCAGCCCACATCGAGGATGCGCTTGCCCTTGAGGTTCAGGTGCGGCGCCACGCGGGACCACTTCCAGTCCGAGCGCCATTCGGTGTCCACATGCACCCCGAACAGGTGGAACGGGCCTTTGCGCCATGGGCTCAACCCCATCAACGCGCTGTGCATTTGCGTGCGGGTGGCGTCGTCGCAGTCGGTGTCCAGGGTCAGGCCATTGAGCAAGTCGACGTCGCTGGGCTGAACCTTGGGCAGTGCATCCAGCGCACTTTGCCAGCGCTCCAGGTCGCCATGACCTTTCTCCATCTTGCTGTCGAGCTGCGCTTGCAGGCCCTGGGCCCAAACGGCCAGGGGAGTGCCGACCAGATGGCGGGCGAGGGGGGACAAATCAATCATGGCAAGGCAATCAACGAGGCAAAGTTAAGACACTGGAACCACGGCACGACTTTCGAAAACCCGGCCGCCAGCAGGCGTTCGCGATGTTCTTCGAGGCTGTCGGGCTTCATGACGTTTTCGATGGCGCTGCGCTTCTGGGCGATTTCCAATTCGCTGTAGCCGTTGGCGCGTTTGAACGCGATATGCAGGTCGGTGAGCAACGCATGTTCTTCAACATCGTTGAAGCGCAGCTTTTCCGAGAGGATCAACGCACCGCCCGGCAGCAGCGCCTGGCGGATACGCCCAAGCAGCGCCAGGCGCTCGGCCGGGGCGATGAATTGCAGGGTGAAATTCAGCGCCACCACCGAGGTCGGCTGGAACTGCAGCGCGAGGATATCGCCCTCGACCACCTCCACCGGCAGCAGCTCCTGGAACATCGAGTCCTGGCCGTTAAGGTATTGACGGCAACGCTCGACCATCGCTGCCGAGTTATCCACAGCGATCACCCGGCAGCCGTCGGTACGTACATGCCGGCGCAACGCCTGGGTCACCGCGCCAAGGGAGGAACCGAGGTCGTAGAGCACACTGTGGGGCTGGGCAAACTGCGCGGCGAGTACGCCAAGGTTTTCGACGATCGTCGGGTAACCCGGCACCGAGCGTTTGATCATGTCCGGGAACACCCGCACCACGTCCTCGTTAAAGGCGAAGTCCGGCACCTGGGGCAGGGGCTGGGCGAATAGGCGATCGGGTTCTTTGCTCACGGTTGTTCCGGCGACGAAGGGGGAAAGGCCGGCATTTTAGCCAAGTTGGCCGGTGCGTGCATGGTTGATCGGACCGTTAGTCAGTCGTGTGAGCTACCTGTCAACTCTGACAGTAGACGCCCTGACATTAGGCGACCTAGCTTAACGAGTCGGTGAATCGCACCGTTAAATCGCCAGAGGGTATGGACATGAGTCTTACAATTGCTTCTACCGATTCCGAGTTGGATGCGCAAATCAAAGCCATCCTCAAAGACGAGCGTGTTTCGCCAGTGGAGTTCATTGAGTTCAGAAAACGTTCCGATGATGACGTTGCTAAGAACAAGCGTCTGGCCTTAAACGATAACTTGCGCATTATTTCCAACGCAGCCGACATCCTGGCGGATGCGATAAAGCTGTTGACGCTGGAAGCCAGACGCCTTGATCTGGGCGTGCGAGACAACACGGACCCGGCAAAAAACGCCGAAAAAGACGCCGAAAAAGCGCTGTTGAAGAAGGCCATCGAAGCCCAGTTGGCCTATACCGTGGTCAGCTACAAATCCACCTTGGAGCGATTGTAGGCTTCGTCCTTGGCGTGTCGCTGGCTGAACGCAGATGCAGTGATACCCCACTGGCCCAGCCAGTACGTGGCGATCAGCAAATACGGCGCCGCATCGAACGCCACCACAAAGCGATTGATGCCAATCAGTGTGTCGGAAAGCACAAACGACACCGCGCCCGCTGCCGCCAGCAGTGCCGAGCGTTGCGGCACCTGGCTGCCGAGGCGGGCGAGGGCGCGCCAGAGCATGGCGCTGATCACCAGGGCGTAAACCACCACGGGAATCAGCAAGTCGCCCAGGTCATGGGCGATCAGGATGCTCAACAGGATCGCGCCCACGCCCAGCGCCAGTACCAACGGCAGCAGGGCCAAACGTCGGCAATCGCTGAAATAGGCTTTGAGGTACGCCAGGTGCGCACACAGAAACGCGCCAAGGCCGAAGATAAACAGGTCGCCCGGCCAGGCGAGCAACACATCGCCCACCAGGGAAAAAATCAGCCCAAGGCTGATCCAGCGTCGATAGTCGGTGGGCGGTGCATCATGCAACCAGCCCAGCAGCGCCAGCACCGGCAAGGGTTTGACCAGCAGGCAGAGCAGCGTGGCATGGGTGGTCAGGCCGTAGACAAACGTGGCGGCGCCCATCAACGCCAGAATCAGCCAGGGCATATCAGTTCACCGTAATGGCGCAGTCGAAGGTCTCGACCGGTTCGGCCTCCGGTTCCCAGGGTTGTTGAGAGGTCAGGCGCAAACGGCCCTGGCCGGCGGCGAAGGCCTGGAAGCGCCAAGTCGACTGGCCACCGCCACCGATCACCCCCGATTCCGTGCTGCTGTAGACCTCGGGGCTCAGCGCGCGCAGCACGCCGCCGGCGGAATCCTGGATGGCCCAGCGGTAGCCGGTGGTGGGGTTGCTTGGCAGCGTCAGGATCAGGGTTTGCCCGTTTTTAAGCTGGAGCGGGCAGGCGCTCTGGTTTTCCACGGTGACGTGTTGCTTCGGCGCGCTGGCGCATGCGGCCAGCAGGGCAAGGCTCAAGGGGAGAAGCAGGCGGGCAGCGGTCATGAGGGCTCCGTTTAGACACGACGAAGGGCGAGCATAACCGAAGATGGGGCAAGGTGTGACAGGCGGGTGGGGTGTTGGCGGGGTGGGCCTCATCGGGGGCAAGCCCCCTCCCACATTTTGATGTGTGAACACATTCAAAAGTGGGAGGGGGCTTGCTCCCGATGCGGCCTTCACAGACGCTGCAGATTTATCAGAAAAGCACCTTCGCCACATCCGCAAAGCGCTTGGCAAAGTGCACGGTCATGCCTTCCTTCAGGTAGTCCGGCAACTCTTCAAAGCTGCCGCGATTGGGCTCCGGCAAAATCAGCTCATGGATCTTCTGGCGCCGCGCCGCAATCACCTTTTCACGCACACCGCCAATCGGCAGCACGTGCCCGGTCAATGTCAGTTCGCCGGTCATGGCCACGCCTTTTTTCGGCGGCTGGTTGCGCGCCAACGACAACAGCGCACTGGCCATGGTCACGCCGGCGCTCGGGCCGTCCTTCGGTGTGGCGCCTTCCGGCACGTGCAAGTGCACGAACGCTTCGTCGAAGAACTTCGGATCACCGCCAAACGACTTCAGGTTTGAGCTGATGTAGCTGTAGGCGATTTCGGCGGACTCTTTCATCACTTCACCCAACTGCCCGGTGAGCTTGAAGCCACGGTTGAGCGTGTGGATGCGAGTGGCTTCGATCGGCAATGTCGCGCCGCCCATGCTGGTCCAGGCCAAACCTGTGATCACGCCGGTGCCCGACAGTACCTGCTCGTTGCGAAACACCGGCATTCCCAGGGAGCTTTCCAGATCCTTGTTGCCGATCTTGATCACCGCGTCCGGCTCATCCAGCAGCTTGACTACCGCTTTGCGCACCAGTTTGCCCAACTGTTTTTCCAACTGACGCACCCCGGCTTCGCGGGCGTAGCCGTCGATCAATGCGCGCAGGGCGCCGTCGCTGATGGTCAGGCTGTTTTTCGCCACGCCGGCTTTTTCCAGCTGCTTGGGCCACAGGTGGCGTTTGGCGATGGCGACTTTTTCTTCGGTGATATAGCCCGACAGGCGAATCACTTCCATACGGTCGAGCAACGGGCCGGGGATCGAATCCAGGGTGTTGGCGGTGCACACGAACAGCACTTTGGACAGGTCCAGGCGCAGGTCCAGGTAGTGGTCTAGAAATTCGACGTTCTGCTCCGGGTCCAGGGTTTCCAGCAGCGCGGAGGCCGGGTCGCCCTGGAAGCTCTGGCCCATCTTGTCGATCTCGTCGAGCATGATCACCGGGTTCATCACTTCCACATCTTTAAGCGCCTGCACCAGCTTGCCCGGCAGGGCGCCGATGTAGGTGCGGCGATGGCCCTTGATCTCGGCCTCGTCGCGCATGCCGCCGACGCTGAAGCGGTAGAACGGTCGGCCCAGGGACTCGGCGATGGACTTGCCCACGCTGGTCTTGCCCACGCCCGGCGGGCCAACGAGCAGCACGATGGAACCGGCGACTTCGCCTTTATAGGCTCCCACCGCGAGGAATTCGAGGATACGGCTCTTGATGTCGTCCAGGCCGGCATGGTGTTTATCCAACACCTTGCGCGCATGTTTGAGGTCGAGTTTGTCCTCGCCATAGACGCCCCACGGCACTGCGGTGGCCCAGTCGAGGTAGTTGCGGGTGACCGCGTATTCCGGCGAGCCGGTTTCCAGGATCGACAGTTTATTGAGTTCTTCATCAATACGTTTTTGCGCCTGGGCCGGCAGCACCTTGCCTTGCAGCCGTTGCTCGAACTGTTCGACATCCGCACTGCGGTCGTCCTTGGTCAAGCCCAGCTCTTGCTGGATGACCTTGAGCTGTTCCTTGAGGAAAAACTCGCGCTGGTGCTCACCGATCTTGCGGTTCACCTCGGCGGAAAGTTCTTTTTGCAGGCGCGCGACCTCTACCTCTTTGCGCAGCATCGGCAGCACTTTTTCCATGCGTTTGAGCATGGGCACGCAGTCCAGCACTTCCTGCAATTCGTTACCGGTGGCCGAGGTCAGCGCGGCGGCAAAGTCGGTCAGCGGCGACGGGTCGTTGGGGCTGAAGCGATTGAGGTAGTTTTTCAGCTCTTCGCTGTACAGCGGGTTGAGCGGCAGCAGCTCCTTGATCGCGTTGATCAGCGCCATGCCGTAGGCCTTGACCTCATCGGTCGGCTCGGAGGGCTGGTGCGGGTATTCGACTTCCACCAGGTACGGTGGGCGGTGGTGCTTGAGCCAGGTCTTGATGCGCACCCGCGTCAGGCCCTGCGCAACGAATTGCAGCTTGCCGTTCTCACGGCTGGCGTGGTGCACCTTCACCAGCGTGCCGTACAGCGACAGGCTGGAGGTGTCGAAGTGGCGCGGATCTTCCGGCGGCGTGTCCATGAAAAACAGCGCGAGGGAATGGTGGTCGGATTTGCTCACCAGCTCCAGGGTCTCGGCCCACGGGTCTTCATTGACGATCACCGGCAACACTTGCGCCGGGAAGAACGGCCGGTTGTGGATCGGGATGATGTAGACCTTGTCCGGCAGGTTTTGCCCAGGCAGGGCCAGGCCCGTATTGGACGAAGGGGATTCAGCGTTTTCGGGGTCGGCGTAGTCGTTGAGGTCGTAATCGGGGAATTCTTGCTGGTCGCTCATGGGGCACCTGCATCAGGAAGTATGGTGCTTAGATGGGGCAGGGCAATGGTGGTTTCAATGGGGGCGGTGACATAGCAACAATTTGCATGAAATTTCGCATGTGACTCGGTCAATGTGGGAGGGGGCTTGCTCAGCTGATTTTATGCAGGTAGGCGGGCAGCGGTTGTTCAGGAAGTACGGAAAGCACCTTCAACCGCTGCAACATCCGCTGGCTGGCCCGTTGCAAATGCTCGCGCAAATTCAACGCCGCCGCATCAAACGCGCCATGCAGCAACAACTCCAGAATCAAGCGATGTTCAGCCAACATCGCCGGATCAGCGCCGATCCCCAGCAAACGGTAGAAAATCCGGCTGATGATCATCGGGCTCTGGCCCTGGCGAATCAGCGCGGCGATCTTGCGGTTCTGCAGCCCGGCCAGGCAGCGCTGGTGCAGGTCCTCTTCGATCTGCTCGATGGCTTCCAGGCTGCATTGCGGGCTGTCCTGGGCGTCGAGCACGCGTTGCAACATGGCTTGGAGCAGGTCGCGGTCCAGGTCCGGTGCGCTTTGGCGCAGGGCTTCGGGCTCCAGGCAGGCGCGCAGTTCGTAGTCTTCGGTGACTTCCCTGGCAGTCAGCGGGCCGGCCAGCCATTGGGAGTAGGGCTCCTTTTCGACCAGGCCACGGTCGCGCAGGCGCATCAGCGCTTCACGCACCACTGCGCGGCTGACGCCGTAATGGGCGGCGGCGGCTTGCTCATCCAGGCGGTAATGGCCGAAAGCGATGCAGGTGGACAGCGCCGCGCCAATCTCCTCAACGATGCGCTCGCCCAGCGGCCGCGTGTCCACCAGTTCACCCTCATCGTTCAGGCCCAACTGCCCATGGCTCAGCGGCAGGCGCAGCGGCTCCATGGCCAGGCCGTCGGGGTTGATCAGGTAACCGCGCCCGTTGAAACGGCAGATCAGGCCTTCGGCGTGCAGCAGGTCCAGCGCCTTGCGCACCGGCACGCGGCTGGTGCCGAACAGCTCGGCCAGCGGGGCTTCCAGCAACACCAGCCCATGGCGCGCCGTGCCGTTGACGATCGCATCACGCAGCACTTGGTGAATCATCGCGTAACGGGAGGCCGAGGCGGACACTGCTTTCATCGCGTTCTCTGAGAATTCTGGGGCATGTAGGGCGGTGGCCGGGGATTCTCTCATAGATGCGCCTGTCACTCTGCGCCACGGTGATGGCACTTTTTTGGGGCCTTGAAGCCGAGAATGTTACTTTTCTGCACCAAAATGTACTTATTAATAAAAGATACATTATTCCATTGAAGGCCTATCGGTCCGCCCCGGCCGTATTTTTTTCGGTCAGCGTACGCATCTAGCCTGCACGTCCAGGCTAAAAAAACGATAAGACCAAAACACCTGCCTGAAGACTGGCACGGAATCTGCCTTTGTAAAATGTACATTTTATTAATATGTACGTTTTATGAGGTGCAGCCCAATGTCAGACGCCACGTCAATGGCCGAGGATTTTGCCAGCGGTCGCAGCGACCCGGTGCAAGCCCTCGAACACGCGATCGACCAAGCGGGACGCTACGCCGGCGTGTTTATCAGCCTGACCCTCGAGCGCGCGCGCCGTGAAGCCAAAGCCGCCGCCGCACGCTGGCGTGCCGGCCAGCCGTTGAGTGTGTTCGATGGCGTGCCCCTGGCCTGGAAAGACCTGTTCGATGTAGCCGGCAGCGTCACCACCGCCGGCGCCGCTTACCGTCGCAACGCGCCCGCCGCCTTGCTCGATGCACCCAGCGTGGGCCTGTTGTGCCGTGCCGGGATGGTCAGCGTCGGCAAGACCAACCTCAGCGAACTGGCCTATTCGGGCCTCGGCCTCAACCCGCATTTCGGCACGCCGCGCAACCCGCGTGGGGTCGACCAACCGCGCATTCCCGGCGGTTCGTCATCCGGTTCGGCGGTGGCCGTTGCGGCCAATATCGTGCCGATCGCGATGGGTACCGATACCGCCGGCTCCATCCGTATTCCGGCGGCGCTCAATGGCCTGGTCGGTTACCGCAGCAGCAGCCGACGCTACAGCCGTGACGGCGTGTTCCCGCTGGCGCGCACCCTCGATAGCCTCGGCCCACTGACCCGCAGTGTGCGCGATGCACTGGCCATCGATGATCTGTTGCATGGCCGCACCCAAACCCACCGCGCGCGCCCGCTCAAAGGCCAGCGCTTTGTGTTGGCGCAACAGGATGTCGAACCGGCCGTGCGCAATAACCTGCTGCGCGCCGTGGAACAACTCAAGGCCCAGGGCGCGCTGATCGAAGAACGCGAATGCCCGACGTTCCAGGCCACCCTGGTCCTGATCAAGCACCACGGCTGGCTCGGCGCCTTCGAGGCCTTCGCCCTGCACGAAACCTTGCTGGACAGCCACGATGCCGAGCAGCTCGACCCCCGCGTACGCCGTCGCCTCGAAGCGGCGCGGTCGCTGCCCGCCAGCCAACTCATGCACTTGATCGACGCCCGCCAACGCCTGCAACAGCAACTGATCGATGACCTGGATGGCGCCGTCCTCATCACGCCAACCGTCGCCCATGTCGCGCCGGCCCTGGCACCGCTGGAAGCCGACGACGCGCTGTTCGTCAGCACCAACCTCGCCACCCTGCGCCTGACCATGCCCGGCAGTCTGCTCGACATGCCCGGCGTGAACCTGCCCAGTGGCCACGATGCCCTGGGCTTGCCCACCGGGCTGCTGCTCAGCGCCCCGACGGGAGAAGACGCGCGCCTGTTGCGCGCGGCCCTGTCCGTCGAATCCGTACTTAACGTTTAAGGAGACACACCATGGCTAAAGACATCCTCTGTGCATTTGGCGTCGACGTTGACGCCGTCGCCGGCTGGCTCGGTTCTTACGGCGGCGAAGACTCGCCGGACGACATCTCCCGTGGCCTGTTCGCCGGTGAAGTCGGCGCGCCGCGCCTGCTCAAATTGTTCGAACGCTACGGCCTGCGCACCACCTGGTTTATCCCTGGCCACTCGATGGAAACCTTCCCCGAGCAGATGAAAGCCGTGGCCGACGCCGGCCACGAAATCGGCGTGCATGGCTACAGCCACGAAAACCCCATCGCGATGACCGCCGAGCAGGAAGAAATCGTGCTCGACAAGTCCATCGACCTGATCACCCAGGTCACTGGCAAACGCCCCACCGGCTACGTCGCGCCCTGGTGGGAATTCAGCAAGGTCACCAACGAGCTGCTGCTGAAAAAAGGCATCAAGTACGACCACAGCCTGATGCACAACGACTTCCATCCCTACTACGTGCGCAAGGGCGACAGCTGGACCAAGATCGACTACAGCCAGCACCCCGACACCTGGATGAAACCCCTGGTGCGCGGCGAAGAAACCGACCTGGTGGAGATCCCGGCCAACTGGTACCTCGACGACCTGCCGCCGATGATGTTCATCAAGAAAGCCCCCAACAGCCACGGCTTCGTCAACCCGCGTCACCTCGAAGAAATGTGGCGCGACCAGTTCGACTGGGTCTACCGCGAACACGAACACGCGGTGTTCACCATGACCATCCACCCCGACGTGTCCGGCCGCCCGCAAGTGCTGTTGATGCTTGAGCGCCTGATCGAACACATCCAGAGCCATGCCGGCGTGCGCTTCGTCACCTTCGACGAAATCGCCGACGACTTTACCCGCCGCCAACCCCGTTCCTGACCTTCTGCCCCCCCCCACCCTCGAGGCGCGATTATGTCCATCTACAACAAGCTTGATCTGACTGGCTGGAAACCCCGGCAACTGACGTCCCAGGAAGTGCGTTTCGCCACCTGGATCGCGTTTTTCGCCTGGGTGTTTGCGGTGTACGACTTCATCCTGTTCGGCACCTTGCTGCCGGAGATCGGCCGGCACTTCGGTTGGGGCGAAGTGGAGCAAGCACAAATCGCGACCTGGGTGGCGGTGGGGACCGCCGTCGTCGCTTTGGCCATCGGGCCGATCGTCGACAAACTGGGGCGACGCAAAGGGATTATTTTCACCGTGGCCGGTTCCGCATTGTGCTCGGCGCTGACCGCGATTGGCGGGGCCTGGGGCAAGTCGCCGCTGATTCTGATCCGTTCGCTGGGCGGCCTGGGTTATGCCGAAGAAACCGTCAACGCCACCTATTTGACCGAGTTATATGGCGCCTCCGAAGACCCGCGGCTGACCCAGCGTCGCGGCTTTATCTACAGCCTGGTGCAGGGCGGCTGGCCGGTGGGGGCGTTGATCGCCGCCGGCTTGACCGCGCTGTTGCTGCCGATCATCGGCTGGCAGGGCTGCTTCATCTTCGCGGCGATCCCGGCGATTGTGATCGCGATCATGGCGCGCAAGCTCAAGGAAAGCCCGCAGTTCCAGATCCACGAACGCATCAGCCAACTGCGTAAAAGCGGCGCGGTGAGCGAAGCGCAAAACGTCGCGATCACCTACGGCGTCGACTACGACGAACACAGCAAGGCCGGCCTCAAGGCGGCGTTCCGTGGCCCGGCCCGTCGCGCCACGTTGGTGATCGGCGCCGCGCTGTTGCTCAACTGGGCGGCGATCCAGGTGTTCAGTGTGTTGGGTACCTCGGTGATCGTCAGCGTGCACCACATCTCGTTCGAGAACTCGCTGATCATCCTCGTGCTGTCGAACCTGGTGGGTTACTGCGGTTACCTCAGCCACGGCTGGATGGGCGACAAGATTGGCCGGCGCAACGTGATCGGCCTCGGCTGGATGCTCGGCGGCCTGTCGTTTGCCGGGATGCTGTTCGGCCCGAGCAACATGGCGATGGTGGTCGGGCTGTACAGCCTGGGCCTGTTCTTCCTGATCGGGCCGTACTCGGCGGCGCTGTTCTTCATCAGCGAAAGTTTCCCCACCAGCATTCGTGCCACCGGTGGCGCGATCATCCACGCCATGGGCCCGATCGGTGCGGTGGTTGCAGGCTTCGGTGCCACCCAAGTGTTGTCCGCCGGTAGCGATTGGCAGACCGCCGCCCTCTGGTTCGGCGCGGTGCCGTGCTTTTTGTCCGGCATGTTGATGTTTGCCGCGCGCCATGTGCGCCCGGAAACCGTTCAGTAAGGAGTGTGAGATGAGCCGTAAAGTTGCCTTGATCACCGGTGCCGCCAGCGGCATCGGCCAAGCCCTCGCGGTGGCCTACGCGCGAGTGGGCGTGGCGGTGGTGGGCGGGTATTACCCGACCGACCCGCATGACCCGCAAAGTACCGTCGCCCTGGTGGAACAGGCCGGTGGCGCGTGCCTGATGCTGGCGTTGGATGTGGGCGATACCGCCTCGGTAGACGCACTGGCCGCGCAAGCCGTGCAGCACTTTGGCCGGCTGGATTACGCGGTGGCCAACGCCGGTTTGCTGCGCCGTGCGCCACTGCTGGAAATGACGGATGCGCTGTGGGACGAGATGCTCAACGTCGACCTGACCGGGGTGATGCGTACCTTCCGCGCCGCGACCCGGCATATGCATGAAGGCGGCGCGCTGGTGGCGATTTCCTCGATTGCCGGTGGCGTGTATGGCTGGCAGGAGCACTCACACTATGCCGCCGCCAAGGCCGGTGTGCCGGGGTTATGCCGTTCGCTGGCGGTGGAACTGGCGGCCAGGGGCATTCGTTGCAATGCGGTGATCCCTGGGCTGATCGAGACGCCGCAGTCGCTGGATGCAAAGAACTCGTTGGGCCCGCAGGGCTTGGCCAAAGCGGCGCGCTCGATCCCGCTGGGCCGGGTCGGGCGCGCGGATGAAGTGGCGTCGCTGGTGCAGTTCCTGACCAGTGAAGCCTCAAGTTACCTCACAGGCCAAAGCATCGTCATCGACGGCGGCTTGACCGTACGCTGGCCCGACTGACGGATGTACTCAATCCAATTGTGGGAGGGGGCTCCCACATTGGACCTGTGTTTGCTTTAGGAGATAGGTATATGCCCCAACTTTCTAACCGCCGCGCCGTCATCACTGGTGCCGGCAGCGGTATCGGCGCCGCCATTGCCCGTGCCTATGCGGCTGAAGGCGCGCGCCTGGTGTTGGCCGACCGCAACGCCGCCAGCCTCGCCGAAACCGCGATCACCTGTCGCAACCTCGGCGCCGAGGTGTTCGAGTGCCTGGCCGATGTCGGCACGGTCGAAGGCGCCCAGGCCAGTGTCGACCGTTGCGTCGAGCACTTCGGCGGCATCGATATCCTGGTCAACAACGCCGGCATGCTCACGCAGGCACGTTGCGTCGACCTGTCCATCGACATGTGGAACGACATGCTGCGCGTCGACCTGACCAGCGTGTTCGTCGCCAGCCAACGTGCCCTGCCGCACATGCTCGCGCAGCGCTGGGGGCGGATCATCAACGTCGCCTCGCAACTGGGTATCAAGGGCGGTGCCGAGCTGACTCACTACGCGGCGGCCAAGGCGGGGGTGATCGGCTTTACCAAGTCCCTGGCCCTGGAAGTGGCCAAGGACAATGTGCTGGTCAACGCCATCGCCCCTGGCCCGATTGAAACGCCGTTGGTGGGCGGGATCAGCGCCGAATGGAAACGCGCCAAGGCCGCCGAACTGCCCCTGGGCCGCTTCGGCCTGGCGGATGAAGTGGCGCCCACCGCCGTGCTGCTCGCCAGCGAACCGGGCGGCAACCTGTTCGTCGGCCAGACCCTGGGCCCCAACTCCGGCGATGTCATGCCATGAGCGGGGTTTAGCCATGTGCGGACTGTGCGGTTTGCTCGGCGAAGACCTGCACTGGAGCGACCCGCTGGGCGATGAATTGCCCAGGCGGCGTGAGCGCCTGCGTCGCATCGCGGCGATCAACCAGGTGCTGGCGGTGTTCCGGCTCAAGGTCGAAGACTTTCAGGGCGCGTCCTACCTGCTGCTCGGTGCGACCGGCAAACAGGCACTGGCCAGCGGCCTGGATCAACTCTGGCTGGCGGCCGAAAGCATGCTTGGCCGGGCGTTGGATCCTCTCGATCCAAGGCTGTTGGATCACTTGGAGTCAGCCCCATGAGCATTGCCCTGAATGTCATCACCGGTTTCCTCGGCAGCGGCAAGACCACCTTGCTCAAGCGCCTGCTGCAAGGTGAAAGCCTGGGCGACACAGCGTTGCTGATCAACGAATTCGGCGATGTCGGCATCGACCATCTGCTGGTGGAAGAGGTCGCGCCGGACACCGTGCTGTTGCCCAGTGGCTGTGTCTGTTGCTCGATTCGTGGCGAACTCAAGGACGCCTTGCTCGGCCTGTTGCAACGCCGCGAGCGTGGCGAAATACCCGCGTTCAAACGCGTCATCCTCGAAACCACCGGCCTGGCCGACCCGGCGCCGATCCTCGCGACGTTGAACAACGACGTGCAACTGCGCGGGCGCTTCCATATCGGCCTTGTTATCACCCTGGTCGACGCCAGCCATGCCGCGCTGCAAGAGCGCCTGCACCCGGAATGGCTGGCCCAGGTCGCCGCCGCCGACCGCTTGCTGCTGAGCAAGACCGACCTGGCCGGCGATTGCACGCCGTTGCGTGCGCACTTGCAGGCGCTCAACGCCGGTACACCGATCCTCATCACCACGGACATCCACAGCGGCGATCAACTGCTGCTGGGCGAGGGGTTGCGCAGCGCCGAACCGGCCGTGGAAGTCAGCCGCTGGCAACTGCACCAGGCCACCAGCGCCAGCCATGGCGCCGCGCAGGTGTGCAGCCTGACTTTCGACCAGCCGCTCGATTGGGTCGGCTTCGGGGTGTGGCTGTCGATGCTGCTAAGATGCCACGGCGAACGAATCCTTCGCGTCAAAGGACTGCTCAACGTGAACGCCAGTAACGCCCCCATCGTCATTCATGGCGTGCAGCATTGCCTGCATGCGCCGGTGCACTTGCCCGCGTGGCCCGGCACCGACCGCCAGTCACGGCTGGTGTTTATCCTGCGCGACCTCGACCCGGCATTGCTGCGCCGTTCCTTTGATGTGTTCTCGCGGCGGTTCGCGGCATGATCACACTGCGCGTCCTGGGTACCTCGGTGACCCTGCTCGAAACCTTGCGCGTGCGCGCCGAACAGGAACTGGGCATTCGCCTGGTCTACCAGGTGCATGACGTCGAACAGGCCCAGCGCATCGCGGTGATGCAGCCCGACAGCTATGACCTGTACGACCAGTGGTTTCACAACGTCGACTTCGTGTGGCCGGCGCGGGCGATCCAGCCCATCGACACCCGGCGTATCGCCTTGTGGCATGAGATCAACGACCTGCCCAAGCGCGGTCGCCTGTCACCCCATGACCGTTTGGGCAGCGGCAGCGTGCCCAGCGAACGCCTGTTCGTGCAGCACGACGGCAGCCTGGGCAGCACGGTTACCGAACGCATCAGCATGTTGCCCCTGACCCACAACGCCGACAGTTTCGCCTACCGCCCAGAGCGCTTGCCCGAGGGTTTTTGCCACGGCAACGAGAGCTGGGGCTGGCTGCTGGACCCGGCCTGGCGCGCGCGCACCGCATTGCAAAGCGATGCCGCCATCGGTGCGCTGGATGCCGCGCTGGCGGTGCAGGGCGCGGGGTTGGCGCACTTCAGGGACATCGGCAATATGAGCATCGAAGAGATCGATGTGCTCGCCGATATCCTGGTGCGCAAACAAAAGGGCGGCCACTTCGCCGCGTTCTGGTCGGACGATGAGGAGGCTGCGCAATTGATGCTCAGCCCCAGCATCGATATCCAGAGCCTGTGGTCGCCGACCTTGATGCGCCTGCATCGCGCGGGCGTGAAATACCGCCTGGCGGTGCCCCGCGAGGGCTATCGCGCCTGGTTCGGTGGCTTGTCACTGTCGCGTCATGCCCAAGGCCCGGTGCTGGATGCGGCGTATGCGTACCTCAATTGGTGGCTGTCCGGCTGGCCCGGCGCGGTGATGGCGCGCCAGGGTTACTACATCGGCAACCCGGCGCGCAGCCGCGACCACCTGAGCAGCGCCGAATGGGACTACTGGTACGCCGGCCTGCCTGCGCGGGAAGAACTGGTGGGCAGCGACGATTTGCCGTTGATCGATATCGGCGAAGTGCGCGATGGCGGGTCGTACGAACAGCGCATGGGGCATATCGCCGTGTGGAACTCGGTGATGGATGAACACAACTATCTGGTGCGGCGCTGGGGGGACTTTATGCGCGCCCGTGGCTGAGGCGTCGACTCAGTGCTCGTCGCCCATCAAACATCGGTGAAGCACCCGATTTTATTGGGTGGACTTATGCGTTTCGCCAGCTAATCTGCTAATTCCAAATATCCAATAAAAATGGATATTTTTTTGACGCCAGGTCAGCTGTTGCAAGGAATGCACATGACAAAGGGACGTAGTGGCAGAAGCAGGCTAACGCTGCCAGAGGGCACTGCCATGACGTGGCGCCATACGTTCCAAACCCGCATCGCCGGGGTGCTGGCGCTGTTGCTGCTGGTGGTGGTCGCCGCCACGTATTTCGCGGTCAAGGCCGCCACTACACGTGCGGTGGAGAACCAGGCCCAGGTCCAGTTGAACACCGGTCGCCAGGTGTTCGAACGCTTGCTCGACCTGCGCGGGCGGCGCCTGCAATACGGGCTGGGTTGGCTGACCGCAGACGGCCCGTTCAAGCAGGCCGTGGCCGCAGGCAACCCGGCCAAGGTTCTGGCTGCATTGCGCCGGCACGGCACGGGCATTCGGTCCAGCGAAGTGTTTGTGCTGGGGCTCGACGGCGATGTAATGGTCAGCACCTTGGCGCTCTTCACCCGTGGCCAGACCTTCCCCTACCGCGATGCATTGCGCCAGGCGCGGCGCAGTGGCCTGCAAATGCTCATCGTCGCCATGGACGGGCGCCCCTACTTGCTGGTGCAAGACCAGGTGCTCGACCCACAGCCCATCGCGCGGGTGGTCATGGGGTTTCCCATGGATACGCTGTTTGCCAATGAATTGCGCTCCATGAGCAACCTGGACGTATCGTTCCTCAGCGTGCAGGCCGGCCGGCCCGGCCCGTTGTTCAGCACCCAGCCTGTTGCGCATCAGGCCACCACCTTCAGCCTGCTGCGCGATGCGCCGGCCAACGCGCAGGCGTCAATCCAGCTGTTTTACGGCGAGCGCGTGCTCAGCCAAGTGGTGTCGCTGGCCAATACAGGGGGCGCCGATGAGGTGCGCGTGTTGCTGCAAAGCCCGCTGGAACATGCGCTGGAATCCTTTGCGCCGCTGGACCGGCAGTTCCTCGGGATTGCCCTGGCGGTGCTGGTGGTGTCGTTGGCCGGCGCGCTGTTCCTGGCGCGGCGCGTATCGCGCCCGCTGAATGCACTGGTGGAGGCGGCCGGTCGCATCGGTTCCGGTGATTACCGCACGCCGGTGCGGGTACGCGGCCACGATGAATTCGGCCTGCTGGCGCGCGCGTTCAATGCCATGCAAAGCGGCATCGCCGTGCGTGAGCGGCAACTGGCGCATAACGCGTTGCATGACCCGCTCACCGGCCTGCCCAATCGGGCCCTGGCCATGGAACGCCTGGGCAGTGCGATCAGTGCGCGGCGGCCGGTGGTGTTGCTGTACCTGGGCATCGAGAATTATCGGGCGATCAACGAAGGCTTCGGCCCCGAGGGCGTCGAAATCATGATGCGCGAAGCCAGCCGCTGTTTGTGCATGAGCCTGCTGGCCAGCGATACGGCGGCCCGCATCACCGGCAGCGAGTTTTTGCTGTTGCTGGAAAACACCGAAGTCGACCGCGCCGTGGCCCGCGCCGACCGTCTCTACGCACTGCTCACCGAACCCCAGCACATCGGCCATGACGAACTGCGCCACGAAGTGAGCATCGGCATTGCCGCTTACCCCGCCGACGGCCAGCAGGTGGAAGAGCTGATCAGCCGCGCCGCCATTGCCCGTCACGATGCGGCGGCGTTGCCCGGCTATTTGCAGGTGTACCAGCAGGACCGCGACCTGGCTCACCAGCGCCAGATCACCTTGATCCGCGACCTGCGCCGGGCCGCCGCTGAAGGCGAACTGCACCTGTGTTATCAGCCCAAGCTTGACCTCAAACACGGCCAGGTGCGCCAGGCCGAAGCCTTGCTGCGCTGGCAACACCCGACGTTCGGGCTGGTGTCGCCGGCCGAATTCATCCCCTTGGCCGAACGCACCGGCAGCATGGCCGGCCTGACCCAATGGGTGATCGAAGAGGCCATCCGCCAGAGTGCCGAATGGGCGCGGCGTGGCCTGCTGATCCAGCTGTCGGTGAACATCTCGGTGGATGACTTGGCCGATGATGACCTGGCCATCCGCGTTACCGCCTTGTTGGCGCAATACGCGGTACAGGCCGAGCAATTGATTTTCGAGATCACCGAAAGCGCGATCATGCACAACCCGCAACAGGCCTTGCGCGTGCTGGAGCAACTGCGCGGTTGCGGCATCAGCCTGGCGGTGGATGACTTCGGCACCGGTTATTCGTCGCTGGCGCAGTTGCAGCGCCTGCCGGTGCAGGAATTGAAGATCGACCAGTCCTTCGTGCGCAACCTGGACAGCACCAGCGGCGACGGCGTGATCGTGCGCTCGACCATCGAGATGAGCCACAACCTGGGGCTCAAGGTGGTGGCTGAAGGGGTGGAGTTCGAGCCGAGTTTGAAATTGCTCAAGCAATGGAATTGCGACACGGCGCAGGGGTACCTCATCAGCCGACCATTGAACGCCATGGCGTTCGAGAGGTGGCTGCGGCGTGAGCGTGCGCCCGTCTAGAACCCAGCCGGCGGGCTACAGAATTCCGCCGCGGGGTCGATAACCTCTACAGAGCTTGACCGATCGCATAGGTTTTTTGGCATTGAGTGATGGCATTTTGCCTTGTTTGCGGCATGATCGCTGCGCATTGCAGTCCCAAGGCTGGCCGCTCTTTTTTTATCTGTCGCGGATGCCCCATGGCCCGAATGATTCATGTGTTTTCAGGTGTAGCGCTGGCGCTGCTGGTGGCGTGCCCAGCCTCGGCCGCCACCCTGGAAGTGTTGCTGCGCCAGGCCGACGGCAGCAAGGTGGCGGATGGCGTCGTGACCCTTCAGGGCCCGGCGGGTGCGTTCAACGGTGTGCTCAAGGCCGATATGGACCAGCGTGACCAACGCTTTGCGCCCTATGTGCTGGCGGTGCACACCGGTACCCAGGTGCGCTTCCCCAACAGCGATAACATCCGCCATCAGGTTTATTCCTTCTCCGCCGCCAAGCGTTTCGAACTGCGCCTGTACGAAGGCACGCCCACCGACCCGTTGCTGTTCGACAAGCCTGGCGTGGTGGTGCTTGGCTGTAACATCCATGACTGGATGCTCGGCTATATCTACGTGACCGACGACCCACGTTTTGGTGTCAGCGACGCCCAAGGCCGAGTGCGCCTGGAACAACTGCCGCCCGGCGATTACCACGCCACGGTGTGGCACCCGCAACTCAAGGATATGCAGCCCCTGGACGGCGGCACCTTGCATATCACCGCCGCCGGCCTCAGCCACAACGTGGTGCTGAGCCTGGAGCCGACCTCCGCCGATATCCCGCCGACGCCGAGTGCGTTTGGCGATGCGTTCAATCGAGCCTCCCGTGAAACTGCGCAGTAGCTTCCAGGCGCGGGTCGCCAGTGTCCTGATCCTGCTGTTGCTGGTGGTGATCGGTGCGCTGTATTTCAGTGTCAAGGTGGCCACCCGTTCAGCGGTGCGCGGCCAGGCACTGGCTCAGTTGGAGGTCGGTTCGCGGGTGTTCGAGCGCTTGCTGGACGTTCGCGGTCGCCGTCTGGCCGATGGCGTGCAACTGTTGGCCGCCGACTTCGGCTTTCGTGATGCGGTGGCCAGCGGCGATTCGGCGACGATGCGCTCGGTGCTGCTCAACCATGGCAGACGCATCAACGCCAGCGACATGATCCTGCTGGGCATGGACGGCCAAGTCCTGGCCAGTACCTTGAGCGAAGTGCCCGAGGGCTCGACCTTCCAATACGATCAGTCACTGCGCGATGCCCGGCGCAACCGCCAGGCCATGCTGATCGTGCCACTGCAAGGCCAACCGCACCTGTTGGTGGAAGCCCCGGTGCTGGCGCCGTTGCCGATAGCACGGGTGGTGATGGGCTTTAGCATGGACGGCGCATTTGCCGATGAGTTGCGCTCGTTGAGCAACCTGGAAGTGTCGTTCCTGGCCATCGCTCATGATCGGCCGGGCGAGTTGGTCAGCACCCAGCCGCAGGTGCTGCGCGACAGCATTCTGGCCCTGATGCAGGGCGATACGGCACGCCTTGGGGTGTCCACCACCGATCACCTGGCGCAGCGTTTTCTCAGCCAGTCCCTGGTGCTGGCCAGCGATCAGAACGGCAAGGTCCTGGCGTTGCTGCAAAGCCCGTTGGATGCGGCGATGCAGGCTTTCGTGCCGTTGGACGAAAAGATCCTTGGCATCGCGCTGGTCGCCTTGCTCGCCTCGTTGATCGGCGCCTTGTTGCTGGCGCGCACCGTATCGCGCCCGGTGCAGACGTTGGCGCTGGCGGCCGAACGCATAGGCCAGGGCGATTACCACACGCCGGTGGCCCTGGCGCGCAGTGACGAACTGGGGTTGCTGGCGAATGCGTTCAATGCGATGCAAAGCGGCATCGCCGAACGTGAGCAACAGTTGGCGCATAACGCGCTGCACGACAGCCTCACCGGCCTGCCGAACCGCGCACTGGCCATGGAGCGCCTGGGCAGTGCGATTGCTCTGCAACGGCCGGTGGCGTTGATCTACCTGGGTATCGATAACCTGCGCGCCGCCAGCGAAACCGCCGGGCCTGATGCGGTGGACCAATTGCTGCTGGCCGTCAGCCGCCGCCTGGAAGCAGTGCTGCGCCCCGGCGATACCCTGGCGCACCTGATCGCCGATGAATTCCTGCTGTTGCTCGAAGGCGCGGGCAGCGACGAGGCCGTGGGCATGGCCGACAAGCTGCAACAACTGCTGCTGCGCCCCCAGCGCATCAATGGCCACGACCTGGCGCTGGATTGCCGGCTGGGCATCGCGGCCTACCCGGCCGATGGCGAAAGCCCGCACACCGTGCTCGAACGCGCGGCCATCGCCATGAACGACGCGGCGAAAATGCCCGGCCGCCTGCAGGTTTATGAGCAGGGCCGCGACCTGGTGCACCGCCGCCAGATCACCCTGATCCGCGACCTGCGCCACGCGCCCAGCCAAGGCCAATTGCTGCTGCATTACCAGCCCAAACTGGACATTCGCCAAGGCCATGTACGCCAGGCCGAAGCCTTGCTGCGCTGGCAGCACCCGCAGTTCGGCATGGTCTCGCCGGCAGAGTTCATCCCCCTGGCCGAGCGCTCGGGCAGCATCCAATTGTTGACCCAATGGGTGATCGAGGAGGGCATCCGCCAACTGTGCGAGTGGAACCGTCGCGGCCTGTCTCTACAGCTGTCACTGAATATCTCGGCGGACGATTTGCTCGGTGACGAGCTGGCCCATCGGGTTTCGGCCTTGCTGCGGCGCTATGGCTTGCCGGCCGAACAGTTGCTGTTCGAAATCACCGAAAGTGCCGTGATGCGTGAACCGGAAAAAGCCCTCAAGGTCCTGCACCTGTTACGCGATTGCGGCATCAGCCTGTCGGTGGATGACTTCGGTACCGGCTACTCGTCGCTGGCTCACCTCAAGCGCCTGCCGGTGCAGGAGTTGAAGATCGACCAATCCTTTGTGCGCAACCTCGATGAAACCAGTGAAGACGCGGTGATCGTGCGCTCCACCATCGAGATGAGCCACAACCTGGGCCTCAAGGTCGTCGCCGAGGGCGTCGAGTATGCCCACAGCCTGCGTTTGTTGGAGCGGTGGCAGTGCGACACGGCCCAGGGCTACCTGATCAGCCGGCCGTTGAGCGCCGACGCTTTCGAAGCCTGGGTGGCGTTGCCCCTCAGTGCGCACACTTCCTTGGTTCATTGAGTAGCTGACGTGCGACTTTCTTTTCTGATTGGCAGCCTCGCGGCGCTCACCCTGCACACGGCGTGGGCCGATAACGGCCGCCTGATCGCCACGGGCGGTGCCAGCAGCATCGAGGGCTCTGCGGGTGGTGGTATCACGCCTTGGGCGGTGTTGGCCGGCTACGGCGAACAGCACGAATGGGGCGCCACGGCGTTCGCCACCACGGTCAACCTGCCGGACTATCGGCTGGACGTGGCCGGCTTGGCGCTGGCTTACGACAACCGTGTCGAAGTGTCTTTCGCCCGCCAACGCTTCGACCTCGGCAGCCTGGTGCACAAGCTCAACTTGGCCGAAGACAACCTGGGCCAGGATGTACTGGGTGTGAAGGTGCGGCTGTTCGGCGACGTGATTTACGACCGTTTGCCGCAGGTGTCCCTCGGCCTGGAATACAAACACCAGACCCACTTCGATATCCCCCGCCTGGTGGGGGCCAAGCGCGACAGCGACGTCGAAGGCTACCTCGCCGCCAGCCGTTTGTTCATGGGCGCGGCCTTTGGCTACAACGTGCTGGTCAACACCAGCCTGCGCTACAGCCGCGCCAACGAAACCGGGTTGCTTGGCTTCGGCGGCGATCGTCGCAGCAGCCGCAGCCTGCTCAAGGAAGGCTCGGTGGCGCTGCTGTTCAACCCGCGCTGGGCGCTGGGCGTCGAATACCGTGAGAAGCCCGACAACCTGTCGTTTGCCGGTGAAAGCGATTGGGCGGATGTGTTCGTCGGCTACTTTCCCAACAAGCACGTATCGTTTGTATTGGCCTACGCGCGGCTTGGGGAAATCGCCACGTTGGATAACCAGAACGGCACCTACTTGTCGGTGCAGGGGAGCTTCTGATGCGCGTTCTACCCATCGCGCTGGCGGTGCTGCTCAGCGCCTGCGCCCAACAACCGCCCAAGGACGACAGCCTGTATCGCGATTTGGGCGCCATGCCCGGCATCACGCGGATTGTCGAAGGCATGCTGCTCCACATCGCCCGCGATGAGCGCATCGTCGAACGCTTTCGGCGCATTGACATCCAGCGTTTGCGCAACAAATTGATCGAACAGTTCTGCGTCGAAGCCGGCGGGCCATGTACCTACACCGGAGACAGCATGGCCGAAAGTCACAAGGGCCAGAACGTTAGCCGCAGTGACTTCAATGCGCTGGTGGAGGATTTGATCGAGGCGATGGACAGCGAGGGGATCCCAGTGCCGGTGCAGAATCGGTTGATTGCCAGGTTGGCGGTGATGCGCGGTGAAGTGATCGAACACTAGTCACCTGAACACCAAGGTTCAAATGTGGGAGGGAGCAAGCCCCCTCACACATTTTGATCGTCATCGTCCATTAAAAAGGCGGCTACCTGTTGAGGGTAGCCGCCTTTGTTTTACCGCCGGTCCTGCTTAGTCCGGCAGTTTGAACGCCATTACATAGTCACCCTGCTTGGTACCCAGGGAACCATGACCCCCCGCCACGACCAGCACGTACTGCTTGCCGTCCTTGCCGGTGTAGGTCATCGGTGTGGTTTGCGCGCCCGCTGGCAGGCGGCCTTCCCACAGTTGCTTGCCGTTTTTCACGTCGTAGGCACGCAGGTACTGGTCGAGGGTACCGCTCAGGAACGCCACGCCACCGGCGGTGGTGAAGGTGCCGCCCAGGCTCGGTACGCCCATGCTCAGGGGGATCGGAACCGGCGAGCTGTCACGCACGGTGCCGTTCTTGTGCATCCAGATGGTTTTGTGGGTGGTCAGGTCGACCGCCGCCACATAACCCCACGCCGGTGCCTGGCACGGCAAGCCCATTGGCGACAGCAACGCTTCGAGGATCACGCCGTACGGCGCGCCTTTGTTCGGCTGCACGCCTTCGGTTTCGCTGACGCGCGGGCCTTGCTTGGCGATGTCGGCGGCCGGGATCAGTTTGGATTTGAACGCCATGAAGCTGGGGTTCACGAACGCGATCTGACGCACCGGGTCGACAGAAATGCCACCCCAGTCGAACACGCCAAAGTTGCCGGGGTACACGATCGAGCCCTGCAGCGATGGCGGGGTGAAAGCACCGTCATAGCGCATGGACTTGAAGTCGATACGGCACAGCATCTGGTCAAGCGGCGTCACGCCCCACATGTCGCGCTCTTTGAGCGGCGGCGGCATGAAGTTCAGCTCGGACTTGGGTTGGGTCGGGGAGGTGCGGTCGCCCGCCACTGCGCCCTGCGGTACCGCCACTTCGTGGATCGGCACCACCGGCTGGCCGGTGGCACGGTCCAGTACATAGATGCTGCCTTGCTTGGTCGACGCCATCACCGCCTGCTTCACGCCGGCTTCGGTCTTGATGTCGATCAGCGACGGTTGGCCGCCCACGTCCATGTCCCACAGGTCATGGTGAGTGAACTGGAAGGTCCACTTCACATGGCCGGTGTCGATGTCCAGCGCGGTCAGGCCGGCGGCGTATTTCTCGGAATCGTCGGTACGGTCGCCGCCGTACTGGTCAGGCATCTGGTTGCCCATCGGCAGGTAGAGCATGCCGAGTTTTTCATCCACGGCGAACATGGACCACATGTTCGGCGAGTTGCGGGTGTAGGTCTTGCCTTCGGCCAACGGGGTGGTGTCACCCGGGTTGCCGCTGTCCCAGTTCCACACCAGCTTGCCGGTGTGTACGTCGAACGCGCGGATCACACCGCTTGGCTCGTCGACCGAGACGTTATCGGTCACGTGGCCGCCGATCACCACCAGGTTCTTGGTCACGGCCGGTGGCGAGGTGGAGTAGTAACCGCCTGGGGCGAAGCTGCCGATGTTGGCGCGCAGGTCGACCTGGCCTTTGTCGCCGAAGTCTTCGCACATCTTGCCGGTGTCGGCGTTCAGGGCGATCAGGCGGGTGTCGGCGGTCGGCACGAAGATGCGTTTCGGGCAGGCAGTCGGCGCGGTGGCCGGGCTGGCGCTGCCGGTGGGGCTCTGTTCGGACGCGTAGGCGGCGTCATCGTGATACGACACGCCACGGCAGGTCATGTGCGCCCAACCCTTGAAGTTCTCGGCACCCTGGGTGCTGATCTTCGGGTCGAAACGCCAGATTTCCTTGCCGGTGTCCGGGTCCAGGGCAATCACTTGGCTGTGCGGGGTACACACGTAGAGCATGCCGTTGACTTTCAGCGGGGTGTTTTCCGCGGTGGTCTCACCTGGGTCGCCCGCACCCGGAATATCGCCGGTGCGGAAGGTCCACGCCGGGACCAGCTTGTGGGCGTTTTCCGGGGTAATCTGCGCCAGCGGCGAGTAGCGGTCGCCGAAGGATGAACGACCGTAGGAATTCCAGTCGCCATCGGCCTGCGACGGCGCGGCATTGGCCATGCCCGGTACCGCGTCGCGGTCCAGTTGGCCTTTGATCTCACCCGGGTGGGTGAACTGGCTGGCGATGGCGGCGGCGCCGGCCAGCACCACGGCCACGCTCAGTGCGCCGGTGCCCAGCGGGGCAGGTTGGCCACGCAGCAACGGACGGCGAAACCACGGCAGCAACATGACCAGGCCCAAGGCAAACAGCAGTGCCAGGCGCGGCACCAACTGCCACCAGTCCAAGCCGACTTCCCACAGTGCCCACACCGTGCTGGCGAACAGCACTACTGCGTACAGGCCAAGCGCGGCGCGACGGATGGCCAGCAACAGGATGCCGGTCAAGGTGATGCCGATACCGGCCAGCAGGTAGTAAAACGACCCGCCGAGCATCGTCAGCTTGATACCGCCGGCCAACAAGGCCAGGCCCATGATCAGCAGCAAGACGCCTAGCAGCCTGGGGAGCAGGCGGCTTGGACTTGAAGCACCATCAGTGCTCATAGTGTGTTTCTCCGTGACGTTGGAATAAAGGTGTAACCCCGTGCTTCATTCACTGTAGATGACGATTCGGCGCGGGCTTGGTTCAGCGTTATTTGGGTTTTTCCGTGGAGCGGCGCTGTTATCCACAGGCCGGCGATTTATCCCCAGGCGCGGTCGTGGGCAAGACAGCGCTGTCTTTACGTGCGGGAATAATCAGCAAGATGGGGGCGGCCGAGGAAGTGAAACGTTTCAGGTTGTTGCGAAGGATAAAGGGAGTCAGGGCCAAGAGAAAGCCTGAATCGCAAGATGCATCATTTCGGATTTGGTAACAGTGACCCGATGTCGCTGCGAAAACACTTGTGGGAGGAGGGCAAGCCCCCCCTCCCACGGGAATTGCACTGTGGGTTAGAAGGTGGTGCGAAGCCCGAACTGCACGCTGCGCCCCGGCGCCGGGGCGATGTCGCGCAGGATCGAGCTGGCATACCGCACGGTCTGGTTGGTGAGGTTTTCCCCGTTCACAAATGCCAACCATTGGCTGCCACCCATATTGAAGTGGTAACCGGCGCTCGCGCCCAAGGTGGTGTAGCCGTCGGTGCCGCTTTCGTTATCCGGCACACGGCCCTGGCCGGCGGCGTGTTCGACGTCGATACGCGCCTGCCAGCGGTCCAGCTCCCACAGCAACCCGCTGTTCAAGCGCAACGGGGCAATGCGTGGCAAGGCTTCACCGGTGTCGAGGTTGGTGGCGCGGGTGTAATCGCCTGACAGCTCCAGCGCGAACTTGCCGTAGGCGCTTTCACCGAGCTTCCAGTGATCCTGGGCTTCAAACCCGGCAAAACGGGCACGCACGCCGGAATATTCGTACTCAGGGATGCCGCTCGCGTCTTCTTCACCTTCATCGTTCAGCGTACGACCGGTGCCCAGCAGGCCGATGTAATTGGAGAAGTGGCTGTAGAACACGCCGACGCTGCCCTTGTGGGTGCCATTGTCAAAGCGCAGCGCCAGGTCGCTGGACACGGCTTTTTCTTTCTTCAGGTTGGCGTCGCCCAGCTCAAAGGTGCCGGTGGCGACGTGGGCGCCGTTGGCGTACAGCTCGTAGAAGGTCGGCGCGCGTTCGGTGTAGCCCAGGGTGGCGGCCACGGACCAGATGGGCGTCAGGGTGTAGACCGCGCCGGACGACAGGCTGCCGGCGGTGAAGTCATTGCTCTTGTCGGCGCCGGCAAAGCGCGCGTTGCCTTTGGCGTCCGGGTCTACGCGGGTGTGTTCCAGGCGCCCGCCGAGGCTGAGTTTGAGGCGTTCGGTGGCCTGCATTTCTTCGAGGATAAACAGCGCGCCGGCATTGGTGTCGGTCTGCGGCACGAACGCTTCTTCGCCCAGGGCCGAGAACTCATTGCGGGTCACCTGCGCGCCCACCACCCCATCGAACGGGCCGATCGGCTGGTGACGCGCTTCAACGCGGGCTTCATAACCTTTGTTCTTGAACACCGTGCCGGTCTCGCCGTCTTCGATTTCGCGGTGCTCGTAGTCGGTGTAGCCGGCGTCGAATTTCACCGAACTGAACGGGCCTTGCAGGTTGCGGATTTCGGAGGCGAACGCGTAGTGATCCTGCTTCATGCGGATGCGCACGGCCTGCTCGGCGGGGGAGCCGTAGTTGCTGTCGTAATTGCTGTAGGACAGCCCGGCGTAACCGTCATCCCAGGTGTAGGAACCGCCCACGGCACCGCCGTCCTGGCGCCCGTCGCTGTTGCCCAGGCGAGCATTTTTGCCAGGGCTGTCTTCGCTGTCCGGCGCATGGCGGCTGCGCGCCTGGCCTGGGATTTTCAGGTCATTGAATTCCCGCGCATTGGCGTCCAGGTGCAGGGCGAACGTGCCGTTGCCGGCTTCCAGTTTGCCTGCGCTGCTGCGGGTGGTGTCGGCGCCGCCGTAGCGCAACTCACCGGCACCGTGGATGCCTTCGATGGCTTGGGTGGGGATGCGATTGTCGAAGGTGTTGACCACGCCGCCGATGGCACTGCCGCCATACAACAACGCCGCCGGGCCGCGCACGATTTCAACGCGCTCAACGTTGACCGGGTCCAGCGGCACCGCGTGGTCGTAGGACAGTGACGAGGCATCCAGCGCGCCCACGCCGTTGCGCAGGATGCGGATGCGGTCGCCATCCTGGCCGCGAATGATCGGCCGGCTGGCGCCTGGGCCGAAATACGAGGACGACACGCCCGGCTGCTTGTTCAGGGTTTCGCCGAGGCTGCCTTTTTGCTGCAGCGTCAGGTCATCGCCTTCGAGCACGGTGGTCGGCGACGCCAGCTGTTCGCTGCCCAGCGGGTTGCCGGTGATGACTTGGGGTGGCAGCTCAAGGGCGTGGGCTTCGGAGCAGATCAACAGGGCGGCGGCAAGCGGGGTCAAGCGCCACAGGGAAGAGAGGGACATCGGACATTCCTTGGCAATACGGCGAAAAGATTTGAAAGCAATGGTTACAATATAACATCTCTTTTTCGCCGCAAGCGGGAACTTTTTATAACTGGCCGGGCGGGGTGATAAGGTGTGCGCCTTCCTCAACCCTTTTTTCATAGGCCCCGGCATGACCGCGACAAGCAACGACCCCCTCCACGGCGTGACCCTGCAACACGTCCTCACCACCCTGGTGGAACATTACGAATGGGAAGGCCTTGCCGAGCGCATTGATATCCGCTGCTTCAAGAGCGACCCGAGCATCAAGTCGAGCCTCACGTTCCTGCGTAAAACCCCGTGGGCGCGGGAGAAAGTCGAAGGGTTGTACGTGAAGCTGATGCGCACCAAACGCCCGTTGGACTGAGGCAATGAAGCGGTTTACGGCAGCGGCCGCACTGGCCGGTTGGGTGGGGTTGGCGATTCAGCAATACCTTATTTTCTATTCGCGTTGGTCCACCGGCGCCAGCCTGCTGGGCGGGCTGATCAACTTTTTCAGTTTCTTTACGGTACTCACCAACACCCTGGCGGTGGTGGTGTTGAGCTACGCCGTGGTGAACCGCGACAGCGCGGCGAAGCGGTTTTTTCTCGCCCCCAGGGTCAGCAGCGCAATCGCGGTGAGCATTCTGGTGGTGGGCCTGGCGTACAGCCTGTTGCTGCGGCATTTGTGGCAGCCCGAAGGCTTTCAACTGGTCGCCGACGAGCTGCTCCACGACGTCATGCCGGTGCTGTTTTTTATTTACTGGTGGCGCTGTGTGCCCAAGGGCACCTTGCACCTCAAACACATCGGCGCCTGGGTGATTTACCCGCTGGTGTACTTCGCCTATGCGCTGCTGCGTGGGAATTTGCTCGGGCAGTATCAGTACCCGTTCATCGACGTGAGCACCCTCGGTTATCCACAGGTGTTTGTGAATGCCGCAGGGATCTTGGCGGGGTTTGTGTTGATTGCATTGGCAGTGGTGGGGCTGGATAAGGCGCTCAAGCGAACGCAATAAAACCTGTGGGAGCGAGCAAGCCCGCTCCCACACGTGGGTTTACTCGTCGTCGCTACCTTCGGCGCGCCAGTAACCCACGGCCTTCAGAAAATCTTCATCGACCTGATGGGTGTCCAGCAGCACGCGGCGTACCTGGCGCGACAGCTTGGTTTCGGTGGCGACGAAGCTGTACAGCGTGCCGCTGGGCAGCGTCAGGTTGCGCACGCACTTCAGTAGGTCATCCTGGCCCCGCACCACCCAAATGATGTCGACCTCGGCGGCGCTTTCCAGCGTTTGCCGCTCCGCCAAATCGGCAATCTCAATCACCGCCAGCACCTTGCACCCGGCGGGTAGTTCCTCCAGGCGACGACCGATGGCCGGCAGCGCGGTTTCGTCGCCGATCAGCAGGTAGCTGTCGAAGATATCCGGCACGATCAGCGAGCCCCGTGGCCCGCCGATATACAGGTGTTGCCCCGGCTGGCCTGTTGCGCCCAGGTGGACGCAGGGCCATCGCCATGCAGCACGAAATCGATATCCAGCTCGCCAAGGTCCAGGTCAAAACGCCGTGGCGTGTAGTCACGCATGGCTGGCTGCGGGCCGTCGCCCTTGACGGTGAAGGTCGGGCTTTGCAGCGCGGCCTGCTCGGCGGCGTTCTGTGGGAACAGCAGCTTGATATGGTCGTCGCTGCCCAGGCTCACGAACCCGGCCAGTTCAGGCCCGCCCAGGGTGATGCGGCGCATGCGCGGGGTGATATCGACCACGCGCAACACCTGCAGGCGGCGGCGTTTGATCTCGTGGGTAACGCGGTGGATGGCGTGTGTATTCATGAGGATTTCCCGTCGGCAATGGCTTGAGCGGTGCCGTTGAGCAGCGCCGCGACACGTGCGATTTCTTCCGGGCTCCAACGCCCGTGGTGTGAATGCAAGGCATGGCGCAGGTTGTGCACCGCCTCGTGGATTTGCGGCGGGCGGTCATGCCCGCGCAGCGAGCGTTTGCTCAGCTGGATGCGCATGCGTACGCCGTCCAGCGCAACCGTCTGTTCACTTAAGAACAGACGTCCGGCGTCGGTGATTGTGTAGCGTTTTTTTCCACCTTCGGCGTCGCCGCTGATCAACTCGCTCTCTTCCAGGAAGGTCAGCGTCGGGTAGATCACGCCTGGGCTCGGGGTGTAGGCGCCGTCGAACAGGCCTTCGATCCGGCGGATCAGGTCGTAGCCGTGGCACGGTTGTTCGGCGATGAGCGCCGGCAGCAGCAATTTCAAATCGCCCGGTGCGAACACGCGGGGGCCACGGCCGCCGCGTTCACGGCCGGGGCGTTTTTCGAAGCCGTCAGGGTCGTTGCCGGGGTCGCGGTGGTGAGGGTGATCGCGCATGTTCGTCGCTCTGTGAAAGATTTAGACATAACTTAAGATATATCTTTAGCGCTGAACAGAGTGCCGCGACCAACGGTCGACGGCCGTATGGCGAGGCAGGCCGAGCGTAAAACCGCAAAAAAACCGTGGACGGTTCTCTCTATGTAAGTCTATAACTAGTTATTAGAGTTAAAGCTCCAATTTTGCACTTTCGTTTAACGTGAATAGGCACTTTTGTGGTACCGTTCTGACAGTTTCATACCCACTCAAACAGCAACTTGTTAGTGTGTAGTCCGATTCTTACAGTTGAATTATAAGTTTTGGCAAAAGGCCATGTTTTTCCCGCGAACGCAGTTTCCTTAAGCTACGCCCGCGTGGGAAGCGGCCTGCATACCTGTTTTTGACATTCATGGATCATTGCCCGGCGTTGCACTAGTTCAACTTTGCGCAACGTAGTTCGTTGTGAGTCAGCTAAAGCCCTGGCTTTGAATTCAACTAGCAACGATCCAATTAATGCTGAAAACCTATAGGTATTGACCCATGTTCAAGAAGTTAGCGATCACTGTTCCACTGGCTGTTATTGCGCTGAGTTCCCAGGTAGCAGTCGCTGCCGGCGAAGCCAGCCATACCGTCAACCTCAAGGCGAACATCCCTACCACCGTGTTCCATGCACAGCCACGTGACCCGAACTGGGGCCGCGACGAAACCATGAACTACAACGTGGTGAGCGGTGAGCTGGCGCCCCTGACCGCCATCTACGACATCCGCAACACCAACGGTTCGGTGCATGCCTACATCGAAGGTGGCCCGGCGATGCTGTTCAACGGCAATACCAGCCAGAACATTCCGCTCACCACCACCCTCAACGGCGTGACCCTGACCGGCACCCCGCAGGAAGTGGTCAACGAGGCGGACTCTACCCCAGGCGTGGGTGCTGAAATGCGCATCGTCGCCGCCAAGCCTACGGCCACTCAGCGCGGCGCCTACACCGCAGTGATGCCGGTGGTGTTCGACGCGGTACTGCCAGCACTTTGATGCACATGAGCGCTCGCTGACCGCGAGCGCTGTTTGCAGGCCGGCGTGCCCCTCTCCCCTGTGCGCCGGCCTGGTTTTCTTAGTCTCTAGGCATTCAGAGTATCCGTCCATGTTCCCGATGACCTCCATCGCGGCTGCGCTTGCGCTGTTGATTTGTACGAGTGCCCTGGCTGCGCCTGCCTCGACCCCCGGCAGCCTGATTACCCAGGCCCAAGGCCTGCCCGCAGGGTTTACCGACCACTTTTTCGAGGTGCCGCTGGCTGTGCGCGTGGACCTCGACGAGCAACTGCTCGGCGAAGCGTTGATCGTGCTGTCGCGCGACGACCGCGTCACCCTGCTCGAATTCACCGACACCGGCGACAGCAAGGTCCCGGCCGCGACTCGCGACACCTGGCAAGCGGTGTTGGAAAAAGGTGTCGCGCTGGGCGCCTGCAACCAGTCCTGCCCGGAAAAAATGATCTCGGCGTTCTACAACCTCGAAAGCTCACAGCTGTCGATCCTCACGCAAGACGTCGAACGCAGTGCCGACATCCCGCGTTTCTACGAGCAGCCCGAAGGTGGCAGCCTGGGGTTGATCATCAACAACCAGCTCAACCTCAACGGTGGCCAAGAAGAAAGCCTGGGCGGGCGTTACGGCCTGCAGGCCAGTTCCAGCGTGGGTAATTGGAGCCAGGTGTTCAACCTGCAACTGGCGCGTCAGAGCGGTGATGACGAACCCATGCGCCACGCGATCCACGAGCTTTACACCCAGCGTGAAATGGAAGGGCAGTTCTTCCGCCTGGGCCACTTCACCCCCAATTCCGATGGCCTCACCCGCCAACTGCGCAGCTTCGGCGCCAGCCCCGACACGGCGCTGGGCGTGATGTACGGCAGTTCCGACAGCCTGGCCATCAACAACGCCAAGCCCAGCGTGTACCCGATCTACGTCACCGCCAACCGTCAGGCGGCGGTGGAGATCTACCGCAACGGCTTGCTGATCAACACCCAGGCGGTCGCCGCCGGCCTGCAAACCCTGGATACCCGGCCGTTGCCCGGCGGTATCTACGAGGTGGAAGTGCGCCTGATCGAAGACGGCCTCACCACCAGCACCACCCAGGAGTTGGTGTACAAGCCCAGCAACTGGCGCAATGCCGAAGACCGCTGGCGCTACAACCTGTTCGCCGGGCGCGAGACCAAGCTGCTCAGCAACTGGGATGAACAAGCCTCGGGCGCGATGACCGCCGGTGCGTCGATCAACTACCTGCTGCACCCGCGCGTGATCCTCGGCCTGTCGGCCCGCCAGGTGCGCGAACAACTGCAATACGGCGGTTCGGTCGACTGGACCGTGGCCAACAACACCAGCCTCTACGCCAACCTGTATCAAACCCAGGAACACGGCACGGGCATGGACCTGCAAGGGCTCTATACCTTTGGCGCGACCAACCTGGTGTTCAGCCACAACCGCAGTTGGCTCGACACCCGCGACACCTACGAAACCCTGCCCGACGGCACCCGTCTGCGGCGCAACACCTTTGTCGGCGAGACGAGCAATACCGCGTTGTCGGTCAACCACCGTTTCGACGCCAAAAACAGCGCGAACATGCGCCTGTCCCACAGCGAGGGCAATATCGAAGGCGCCGGCATCGACCTGGGCTGGAGCCGTCACGACACGTTCCTGGGCAGCGATGCCAACTGGCGTTTCTCGGTGTTCGACCGGCCCGGCACTACCGGTACCAGCGACAAGCGTAATCGCGGGGTCGATGTGTCGCTCAGCGTGAACCTGGGCAGCGACGGCCGGCAGATTTCCGGCAGCCTCGGCAGCCGCACCGCCCGTGACGGCGGGCGCGACAACAACGCCTCGGTCACGTACCGCCAGGACCTCACCGACCACGTGCTGCAAAGCGTCTCGGCCACTGCGATCACCGACACCTACGGCGTCGGCCTGTCGGGCACGGCCAGCTTCAATACCAGTGCGGTCAGCGGCGACGGCTTCCTGCAGCGCAGTTCCTACAACGGCGAACTCACCGGTGGCTTGAACCTCAACAGCACCTTCGTCGCCGGTGCCGGCCAGATGCTGCTCAGCAGCCAGTACCAGGGCAACGGCGCGGGCATGATCATCGACCTTGAAACCGACCTCGACGACATCGCCCTGCGCGCCGACGACCTGGGCGGCGGCAGCACCCTGCTGCGGCCGGGGCGCAACTACGTGCCGGTGTCGGCCTACAAGAGCAGCAGCGTCAGTTTCGACTTCGAAGGCAACTACCCGCCGGCGGCCAACATCCAGCCGACGCGCTCCAGCTATCACCTGAACAAGGGGGGCGTGGACTACCGCAAGATCTCGGTGATGAAGACCGTCACCGTGCTCGGGCGCTTGCTCGACGAACGTGGCGCGCCGCTCAAGGGCCATCACGTGATCAACCACGCCAGCCGTGGGGTCAGCGAAGTGGACGGGTTCTTCTCGATGGAAATGAGCGCCAGCTCGCCGACCCTGCAAGTGCGTTACCAAAACCAGTTGCTCTGCCAGTTCCGCCTCGACCCGAGCAACGCGCCGAATGAAAACGACGTGTTGATGATCGGTGACCTGCGCTGCACGCCGGACACCCTGGCGGAAACTTCCATCAAATTTGAGGCGGCGGGTTAATTCATGAATCATCAGTGCACACGGACTATCAGAGGCCTGTTTCTGTCTGCGGGATTGCTGGGTAGCTTGATATGGGCAAACCCGGTTTCAGCATTTGTGCAGGAAATAACTGCCATGTTCAGGCCAGACCCCTCAAATCCGAATCAGGACCGATTTACCAATACCACGCCAGTAACGGGTTTCTGTGCGACTTACCCGGGCTATTGCATCAACGTCTTCAGTATTCGATTGCCGATCACTGCCGCGTCCAGCGGCGCGCTGCCGGCAAAGCCGAGCGACCCGCGGCAAAGCGCACTGTGGAGGGTTCCCGCGCAATGGCGCCAACTGAGCGTGATTAATTCAAGTGGTGAGGAAGCGACTGTAGAAGTACGTATTAATGCGATCGGCTCCAGGTATGTGCTTGATCGCAGCGCCGCCGAGCTTGTAGGGGGCGGAGTTTCTGCGCTGCAAGCGCATGGGATGTTATGGGGCGGGAACTGGTTGTACCCGCCGAGCCCCTGCAAGGGGATAGGCTTGGCAGCCTATGGGTCTCACTATTTCAGCTTTGTCTGGAGGACGCCCGAGGAGGCTAACTGCGTCAAGCTGGCTCAATACGAGATCCCGAAGATGGCCTATGAGTATTTGGAGATCGGCTATGAGTTACGCACCCCGAATCCATTGGCGATGTCAGCCGGGACCTACACCGGTGTATTGAACTACGGCATCGGCCCCAATCAGGACTTCGATTTGGGCGACATGATGCTGCCGAGCGATTCTGCGCTCACCTTGAACTTCACCCTGACGGTGGAGCACATCCTCAAGGTCGAGTTACCGCCCGGCGGCAACCGTGTCGAATTGCTGCCCGAAGGCGGTTGGCAAGCCTGGCTCAATCGCGGGCGACAGCCCGCAAGGTTGTTTCGCGATCAAACCTTCCGCATCGCCGCCAGCTCGCGCTTCAAGATGAACCTCGAATGCAGCCTGGTCATCGGCAACACCTGCGGCCTGCGCAATGGCGCAGGCGACGAGGTGCCGTTGCAGGTCGCCGTGAGCCTGCCGTTTGGTCTGAACGACCAGTACGGGCAAACCGTGAACAAGCTGCCGCTGCGCCTCGACGGCGTGGGCACCGAGCTATTCCAGGCCTTGCACTACGTGAACAACCGGCCCGGTACCCTGCACTTTGAGGTCCAGAAGGAGCACGTGACCGAGATGCTCAAGCAGCCCGGCACCACTTATTCGGGGGTGGTCACGGTGGTCTGGGACTCGGAGGTTTGAGGCAGGCCTGGCGTTGCCTCGGCCCGGTTCAGCAGCAAATGCGTCTGCTCACGCAACCACTGCTTGCGCAGATCCCCCAGGCTGTTGAGCACCTGGCTGTATAACGCGTCGGGCATCGGCTCGCCGGTCAGCACCTGTGCCTGGCTCAGGTTCAACTGTTCGGCGAGATTTTTCAGGGTGTCGCGCCGGGTGTCGTCAGGTGCCAGCGCATAGGCCTGCTGCTCGCTGTGCAAGTGGTCCAGGCGCTCGAACTGCTCGTCGATGTGCTGCTCATGCTGCGCGTATTCGGTGGGGTACTGTTCGCGCAAAAACTGCTCCCAATACGGCTCAAGCAGCATTTGGTCCACCAGCCCGTCACCTTCGCTCAATGCCTGTACGGCGTTGTAGGCCCGCTCGATGTCTGCGTCGCTGACTTCGGAGGTGCGGCGGTACAGCATGTGCTCGTTGATCCAGGGCAAATCCAGCCGTCTGGCCAGGCGGGTCTGGTAGGCCAGGTGCACCTCGACTTCATCCACCGTGCCCGGCTCGCTGTCGACCCGTTGCGAGGTCAGCAACAGGCCCAGGCCGCCTTGCTCCACCGGCTTGAGGCGATGTGCGATATCGGCGCGGGCCACGTGGTTGACGAACTTGAGCCGCGCCGCGCCCCTGGCCAGGTGGACCAGGCGTTCTTCGCGTTCGGCGCTGGTACGGCTGAAGCCGTTGGCGTTGCTGACCAGCACCTCAACCCCCATGTTGCTGAAAATCTGCTGCCCTGCGTCCGGGCACAGACCGGGGAAGCTGGACATCATGAACAGCTTTTCGCGCAGTTCAGTGTCGCTTGCCATCGCCAACAGCATGGTCCTGACCCGTGAGCGCAACAGGCCAAGGTTGCGCTGGTAGCGGGCTTCGTCGGTGGGGTCTTCAAAAAAATCCGGCGGTTCCAGCGCCTTGATCACTTCGAAAAAGCCTTGGGAGCCTTTTTCATGTTCCAGGTCGTCCCACACCGTGCGGTAGAGCTTGCGCGCGTTTTCACCCAGGCTTTCCAGCCAGAATTGGTGGTCGCCCTGTGGTTCATAGGTGCGCTGGGGGTCTAGCCCGAACGATTCACGGTAGCTGTCGAACAGGTCCTGGAAGTCTGGGCGCAGGCGTGGTCGGTCCAGGCGGGTGAGGGCGACCACCGCCGCCTCTGCCGAGCCCGGCGTGACCTCGGGCACGCTGGTGATGGGGTTGCCTTGCAGGTGCAGGGTGAACCCGCCGTTGCGCGACTGGGCAAACAGGCCAACCGGCCACTCGCTGATGCCGGTAAAGCCCAGCTCAAGCAGGTTCAAGTCCGGCATCAGGCTGATATCCGGCGTGGCGCCCAAGGGGTTGCTGGCCAGGTTGAGCCGGCGCAGGCGCGAGAGCGGGCGCAACCGCCCCACGGCGTCGGCGTCCAGGGCGATCTGGTTGCCGCTCAGGTCCAGCTCGCGCAGTGAACGCATGTTCCCGATGGCCGTGGGCAGGCTGTGCAGCAGGTTGTCGCTCAGGTCCAGCACGCGCAGGTTGGGGAAGTGCAGCAGGAAGTCGGCGCGGTCGGAGGTGAAGTCACAGTCTTGCAGGTTCAGGTGCGTGACCCGCCGCAGCGGGTTGGGCAAGGTGGGCAGTGAGTCTGGCCGTTGCGCCGTCGACAGGTCCAGCGACGCGCCACCGCGCACGGGGCTGAATTCATCGTGCTTGCGGATGTAACCTTCGTGCCAGGCTTCCATCAGGCGATCGGCGAACAAGGCGCGGGTACGTCGGGCGATAGCTTCGCGGCGGCTGCCGGGGCGGAACTGGGTGGCGGCGCGCACGTAGTCATCCAGCGCGTGAGTAAGGGCTTTGTTCTCGGCTTCCAGGCCCTCCAGCACCTTGAGCCCCTCGGGGCTTTGCGAGGCCAGGGCAAATGGCTTCACGCCCTGTTCGGACATGCCGGGCAGCAAGGTGCGGATACGCTGCTCGACGCTGCCGGGCGAGGTGCCGCGCAAGGAGCTGCTGCCACCGCCGCGCAGCAACACCAGGGGTTCGCGCGCCGCGCGCATGCGAATCGGCGGTTCGGCGAGTACGTGACGACGCTCTGCCGGAGGCGCGATGTGTTCCAGCACCCAGTCTCTGAGGTTGTCGCTGCCGGTGGCCGGTTTGGCCCTGGTCAAGGTGTGGTCCATTGCGCTGTAGAAGTCTGTTGCGCGGTGCAGGCGTTTACCGTCGGCGTCGAAGGTTGTGTAGCGTCCTTGGTCGTCGCGTACCAGCACCCGCACGTCGGGCGCATCGTGGGCGCCGACCTGGGCCCTGAGGTCGCCGAAAAAATCGCCGTCGCGCACTTCGATTTGCAGGCGCCCCAAGGCATCGCTATGGATGCGCAGGGTATTGAGGATCAGGCGCTCGGCCTCGGGTGACAGCGACCGGTCCTGGTGCAACTGTTCGAACAATCGGGTACTGGTCACTTCGAAATTGGCTTCCTGCACCTGGTTTTTCACCACCAGCGGCAGGCGTTTTTCTTCACTCATTACCGTCAAATCGCTGCCTCGGGTATGCCTGACCAATTGCCGGGCGATACTCAGCGGCAGGTCGGGGTATTGGCTGCGTAGCAACTGGATCTGCGGGTCCGCTGAGGCTTCCTGCGGGTGATAGTGATGGCGGATCAGCGACTCGCTTTGCTGCTTGACGTAATCGGCCAGCCGCTCGCGCAGGGCCTGTACCTGCTGCTCGGCGGGCAGGGTTTCACCGAGCAGTTTATTGGCCTGCGAGGGGTCGAGAAACGCCAGGACTTTCTCCGGTAAACGGCCCGACAACACCTCGGCGGTGCTCAGTTTCAACACATTGCGCCCGCTAGCGTTCGGGTTGCCGAACTCATGAGCCATACCGCTGAGGTCGGCGCGCGGGTACACATGCAGCGCCTTGCTTTTAGGCCAGCCCTTAAGCTCGGTGACCATCTGCTCGAACCAGTAGGCGCTCGGGTCCAGGGCCTGGCCGCCGCGCACCTTCTGGATGTCGCCGTCGACCTGCCTGGCGCTGTTGAAGCGCTTCAAGGTGTCGGCCAACAGCGGCGGGGTCGGTTGGTTGTTGGCGTACAGGTGACGCAAGGCATCGTGGTCAACGCCACTGATCAGGCGCACTTGCTCAAGCTGCGCGTCGCTCAACCCTTGCGTCTGCGGCCCCAGGCGGCGCATCAGTTGCGCGTCGCTCCAGTGCCGTGGCTGCTCGCCTTCCAGCACACAGGCGCCGTCGCCGTTGAGTCTGATCGCCGGGCGGTAGGCCTCGGGGCGCTGCGGATGCAGCAGATGATGGGTTTCGGTGATCGGGTCCTGGCCGACGTGGTAGTGGTGTTCGTCGACTTTCACGACCTGTGGGCCGGTTGTGTCGGGCGGCGCCTTGAGGCGGTAGGGGCTCAGGTCGGGGTTCCACAGGCGGCTTTCACCGGTGTGCAGTTGCACCGGCTTGAGGCCTTCGACAAAGGGCGACAGCTTGAGCTTCGCGATCTCTGCGATCTTGCCGCCCCGGTGAAAAATCAGCCCCTGCACAATGTTTTGCGTCGCCGCCAGCAAGTGTTCCTGGGCCTCGATGCGCTGGCCTTGCGCCCAGTCGACAATGCCTTCGAAGACGTCATCGGCCAACTGATAAGCGGTGTAGGCCAGCATCAATTCCCCCAGCAGCGGCACGAAGGGCGTCAGCACCAGCAGGGCGGCGTTGGTGAGGTCGGTGACGATTTTTTCCAGGTTGTCCCACCACGCCCAGCGCGCCATGCGGTCGGCGTAGGCGGTGGAGATGGCCAGTTCGCGCGCGTCATCGACGACCTTGTTCAGCTTGACCCGGTACAGGTACTGCCACAGGTCATCGCGGGCCGGTGAGCTGGATCGGTTTTGCACATCCTCGCGCACCGCCTGCAACCGCCATTGCAGGTTGGGGCGGGCCACCGGTTGCGCCTGCCAGGTCGGGCCTTCGACGGGAGGCCTTGGCGTTCTGCGCCATTCGAACAGGCGCTGCTTGAGGGTGTAGAAAAACCGCCCGCGCTGGTCGTGGGCAATGAACTGGCTGATGAACCGCGCGTAGGCGCCGGGGAACGCCTCGGCGTTGGCCGGAGTGCCGAGCAAGCGTTGCGTGCAGTCCTGGTGAAACGCCGTGGGCGAGGCGTATTCCTTCAACGGCTGCTCGGGGTCGTTGGGCATGTAAACCAGCAGTCGCGTGAGGCCTTTGGGGTTGGGTGCGGCGATCACCAGCACGCCGGTGAGCCTGCAGCCGAGCAGGTCCAGGGTATGCAACTCCACGCTGCGGCCGTCCAGTTGCAGCAGCGGCGCGTCACTGAGCATGGCCTGGATCAGGTCATAGGCATCCCGGGCGATGTGTTGTTGCGCCAGGGCCATGTGGGCGGCGGCGTTGAGCGCGGCTTTTTGCTGGGCGACCACTTTGTGCCGCAACGACTCGGCCACCGTGACGTTGTCAAAGCCCAGCGCGGTGTTGAGGTGTTTCTGGTAACGCGCGCCGATATCCAGCGAGCGACAGAGCGCCTTGAAGGTCTCGGCGCTGAGTGCCTCACCTGTTGCGCTGTGGGTGAAGGTCAGCAGCCGTTGTTGCCCGCGCGCATCGGCCTTGGATAAAAACGCGAAGTCTTCGAAGGTTTCCGAGGCCGAGAAATTGTGCAAAGCGGCATCCAGCAGCGAGACGGTGCGGCTCTTTACGCCGTGCTTCACGTCGAGGGTCCACCACGGCAGATCGGCGGGGGCGTAGAGGCGGATCAAGGTCTGCGTCACGTCGATATCGCCATAGGGGAGCAGGGCCGTTTTGAGCCGCGGCTCGGCAAAGGCGCGCAGGTCGTTGAGCGCGGCGAGTTTCTGGTCGAGGGTGTTCTGGGTCGACCAATGTTCACCCAGGGCGGTTTTGAAGGCGTTGCGTAATTCAGGCGGCGGCGCTGCGTCGGCGGGGCTTGTGGCAGTGAGCGCGGTGAGGCGTGGCAAGGCGGTTTCGGCGAGCCAGGCGGGGATTTTCTGCCGGATGAAGGCGTGGTGTGTGCCGAGGTTTTCGGCCACGGGAGGTACGGGGGAAGCCATGATCGGATGATCCTTGAAGTGCAATGGGATCATCCGATTATCTGCATGACGCGTTGGAATAAAAGCGTGAAATCTGGGTGTAAAAAGCGCCGAACAGCGGCGTTTGCGCCGACTAATCAGGAGTGAAAAGTAGCTATTTACAGCCCGGCATTTTGCAGCGCTTCGCGTGTGAGGCGAATGCCCAGTTCCCGGTAGGGGCGCTGCACCTCTTCATACAATTTTTGCACGGTGGCATCCGACAAGGCGTGGTCGACCAGGATCGTGCTGTCGGCAATCTTCAGGCCCATGCGCTTGAACTCGTTAAGCCTGCGCACGATCTGGGTGCGCAACTGGGCCTTGCGCTCGGGCGTGGTCTCGGTGGCGGCCCATTCTTTTTGCTCGTCGAGCAAGTCCGCAAGTTCGCCGCCGGCGTCATCGCGTTCGCGCCGTCGCGCTGCGTATTGATCGGCATGCTTGTCTTCCAGGTGATCGCGCCAGAAGTCTTGATCAAGCACCCCCTTGACCGCCCCGTCATTGGCCGCGGCGCTGATCACCGATTGGTAGGCGGCATCCAGTTGGTCGCGGGTCACTTTGGCGGTGTTACGGTAGGCCATGTGTTCGGACAGCCAAGGCAGGTCCAGCCGCGTCTTCAGGCCCGTCTGGTAAGCGAGATACACCTGCACCTCGTCGACCTCCAGCGCGCCGCTGCCGAACCCCAGCCCCAGGCCACCCTGTGCCACGGGTTGGGTGCGCCGGATGATGTCTTGCTTGGCGAACTCATTGAGCTGCTTCAATCGCCAGGTCTGCCAGGCCAGTTCGACCAGCTTGTTGTCCCGCGTGGCCAGGCCTTGCTCGGTTGAATCCTGAAGGATATCGGCCAGTAGCGTTTCGATCCCCAGCTTGTTGAAGACCTGCGCACCCGCATCGGCACAATTGACGGGGGCACTGGCTTCGGCGAAGAACCGTTCGCGCAGTTGGGGGTCACGGTCGATGGCGACCAGCACGTCCCAGACCCGGTCTTTGAGGTCTTTGCGGCCTTTCTTGAACAGCTTTCGGTCTGCCTCGGTCTGCATGACTTGCGACGGCCGGAGCAGCTTGAGGATCTCAAAAAAGCCTTGAGAGCCGGGCTGGTTTTCCAGTGTGTTCCACAGCGCTCTGGCCTCGTCGAGCAGTTCTGGTTTCATCTCGTCCAGCCAATACTCGCTGTCTTCCGGGTCCCCCGCGGGCAGGGTGCGATAGGGGTCGATGCCGGAGGCGCGTCGGTAAGCGACGAAACGGGCTTCGTCGGCATTGGTCAGCGCGGCGCGGTCCAGCCAGCTATGAGCGATCACGTCTATCGCAGGTGAGCCTTCGGGCAGGACCGGTATCTGTTTGACGCCGGTGTTCAGAAGGTTCAGCTCCAGCGGGTGTGCGCGCGGCACTTCCATACCCAGCGGCCATTCGGTCACGCCTGTATTGCGCAGTACCAGTTGCTTGAGGTGAGGCAGGCTACGCAGATCGGGGGCCACCTTCAGGTCCGGGTGGTCCTGCAGGTTGAGGTACTCAAGGTTCCGGCATTCGTACAGTTGCGTGAAGTCCATGTGGCTCCAGGTAATCGGGTTGTGGCTCAGGTCGACGGTCACCAGATCGCGCAGGGTGGTCATTTGCGTGGGCACGCTGAAGAGTACGTTATTGCTCAGGTCCAGGCCGCGCAGGTTGGGAAAGTTGTCCAGAAACCCGACGTCGCCGGACATGAACCCGGTGCTCATCAGATTCAACACGGTGACGTGGTCGAAATTGGCCCGCATCCTCCCCAGGCTTCGGATATAGCGCCCCAACCATTTCTCGGACAAATCCAGTAGCCGTCCGCGCGGCATCAAGCCCTGGGCGGTGACACGGCCATCCGCGCGCGCCTCCCAGCACTCGACCAGGTCGTCGATGATGCGGTCGCGCATATAGGTTTCGTTCTCGGCCTGTTCGCTGTATTGCGCGGCCTGGGTGGGGCGCCGTTTCCAGCGCTTGAAGTCTTCCTGCAACTGGCGTTTTTCGGTTTCCAGGGCCTCCAGGATCTGGTCGCCGTTTTCCAGGGCGGCGAGTTCGTCGAGCAGGGTTTGCGCCGGTTCCGCACGCAGCCGCGGGAACAGTTTGGCGACGCGTTCTTGCGTGGTCGGCGGGGTGGCGGGGGTGAACACCCGGCGGAAGGCGCCGAACATCGGTTTTTGCAGCAGTTTTTGCGTCACGCGTGGGTCGGGCTTGCGCAGGCTCGGGGCCTCCAGCGCGGTACGCCGCTCGGCCGGCGCCTGCAGCTGGTCTTTGAGCCACCGCTTGAACAACCTTCCCTGGCCGGGTACGTAGTCGACGCTGTCGGCGGGCAAGGCCCGCAGCAGCGCTTCGAACAGGTCATAGTGCGCGGCGGGTGTTTGCCCCCGCACCTGGTAGCGGCCGTCGTCTTTGCGCAACAACACGATTTGCGTGCCGGCATCCTGCGGCCCGGCCTGGGCGCGCAAGCGACCGGCGGGCGAGTGCTGGTAAAGGCTGATGTTCACATCGCCGAGGGTATCGCGATGGCGGCGCAGGATGTTCAGCACCATGCGCTCGGTGTCCGGCGTGATCAGCTCATCGTTGTAGAACCCTTCATAGGCATGGCTGGCGATGCTTTCGTTTTGCAGCTCAGTGGCCAGGTTGCTCACCCGCAAGGGGATGCGCTGCTCATCGCCCATCGCCTTCACTTCGTCGGGTGACACGCGCAGCATCAGGCGTTGTATCAACTCGGCCGGCAGTTGGGGGTAGCGCCTGCGCAGCAGTTGCGCAGGCGCGGTGTTAAGCACTTCATGGGTGCTGTAGAGGTGGTTGAAGATCGAGATGTGCTCGCTGGCCACTTTGGTCGCCAACAGGTCGCGCAGCGCTGCGGTGCGTGCCGCCGGGGTGTCGGGCAGGGGCGCGGGCAGCAGGGCTTGCAGTTCGGCCTCGGTTAGAAACCCCACGAGCCGTTCGGGCAGCACGCCGGCGTTGATGTCTTGATGGCTGATGTTGAGCGTGTGGGCCGCATCGCTCGCCGTGCCGTAGGTGATGTGATAACCGGTTAAATCGGGCTCGTAAAATACCTTGATGGCTTTATCCGACGGCCAGTTTTTCAGCTCGCTGCTCAATTGTGCCGACCAGTTGAACTCTTCCTGCGTGAGCCCGCCGTTGCGGATTTTCTGGGGCAATTGCTTGGCCTGGTCAAACATGTGCATGCGCGTGAGCGTATCGGCCAACAGCGGCGGGGTGGGCTTGAGTTCGACATACATCTGGCGCAGCGCGCTGTCGTCGGTGCCGCTGATGCTGCAGGCCTCTTCCACTTGCCGGGCGTCCAGCGCCTGGGTGCCGTGCCCGAGGCGGCCGCGCAGTTGCGCGTCGTCCCACGCCCAGGGGTCTTCACCCTCATGCACCCAGGCGCCGCTGCCGTTGGGTTCGATCAACGGCGAATAGGCGCCGCGCCGGGTCGCATGCTGGATACGGTGGGTGTTGCTCTGCGCATCGTGTTCGAGCACCAGGTGCCGCTCTTCCAGGCGCACGACTGTTTGCCCTTGATGTGCATGCAGGCCCAGCGCATCGGGCCGGCTGCCCTCGGGCAGGTGCAGGTCATTGCGTACATAAGGCGCCAGGTCCGGGTTCCACAAGCGCGTTTGGCCATTCACTTGTACCGCTTTGAGGCTGTTAACAAAGGCAGAAGGTTTGAACAACACCTCCTTGGCCAGCACCCCGCCGGTGCCCATCAGCGCGAGCTGCAAGACGTCGGTGACCACACTGATCACGTGCTGCGCCGCTTCACCGGCCTGGCCTTCGCTGAGATCGACGATGCCTTCGAGCACATCGTCGGTCAGTTGATACAGGGTGTAGGCCAGCATCAACTCGCCCAGCCCCGGCACGAACGGGGTGACCACCAGCAGCGCCACGTTGAACAGGTCCGACGCGATCTTCAGCACGTTGTCCCACCAACTGCGGCGCTCCTGGCTGTCGGCCTGGGCGGTGGACACGGCAAGGCTGCGCCCATCATTGAGGATTTTGTTGAAGCTGGCCTGATACAGATGCGGCCACAGCGCGCCTTTTATCTTCGTTGCCTCGAATTTCAGGAATGGCTTGTCGACCGGGTCCTCACACCACGCGGGGGCCGGGTCCAGGGGGCTGCGCTCATGCCATTGCACCCTGTACAGGTGCTCGGTCAGCGTGGCGAAGAACAGACCGCGCCGCGCGTGCGGCACGAACTGGCTGAAAAACTGTTGGTAGGTGTGTTGTGGCAAGTGTTTGCTGGAAGGCAGCGGCGCGTTCAGTTGCAAGCGGCGCGACAAGTCCATCACGAACTCGCTGCTGGAGGCGTACTGCTTGAGCGGGCTGGCCGGGTCGTTGGGGATATACGCGATGACCTTCGCCACGCTGGCCGCGCGGTCCAGGTCGGTAGAGATCAACAGGATCCCGGTCAGCGGAGTGTCGAGCATGCTCAGTTGATAGAACGTGGCGTGTTGTTCCGTGCCATCGAGTACCCCCATCACCACCGCATAGGCTGATGCTTGCAGGTCGTTGTTCATCAACGCCATCTGCGCGGCGGCCTTGAGCGTGGCCTTCTGGCTGGCGGTGACCAGCCCTTGCAGGTAACCCTGGGCCACCGGCTCATCGGGCAACAGGAATTGCTTGAGATGCTGTTGATAGCGCGCACCCAGGTCCAGCTCGCGGCACAGGGTCTTGAACTGCTCAAGGCTCATTGTGCGTTCGTGGTGCAGGATGCTGAAGTGGCCCCGATAGTCTGGGCGGGTGATGTAGCAGGAGTACCGTTCGAAGGTTTCGTGGCCGGCAAAATTATGCAGCGCCGCGTCCAGTAGCGACACGTCTCGGGAGGTCACGCCATTGGACAGTTCCAGGGCGTACCAGGGCAGTTTTTTCGGTGTGTAAATGCGCAGGTAAGTAGTTTTGACGTCCAGGTCCAGCGCGTATTGGTCTTTGATGGCGCGCTTGAGCAACGGCTCGGCGAAGGCATACACGTCCTGCACCGGGCGCAGTTTTGTATCCAAGGTATTTTGCGCGGCCCAGGCCTGGCCGTTGAGGGCCTTCAAAGTGGCATGCTGCTGCGCGGTGGCGGTGGCGTACCAGGTGGGCCGTTGCAGCACCAACTCGCTGAGTGGGTGAAGGCGTTCCAGGTCGGCGTTTTTCAGCCAGTCGGGCGCGGTGTTGTTGATCAGTGCGTAATGCGGGCCTTTGTCGCTTTGGGCCACGCGCTGGGTGCGGGGAAGTTCGGGCATGGGGCGGGTTTTCCGGTGGGGTTAAATCATCAGCCTATCCCTCGAAAAATGGATAAAAGTGCAAATAATTGGCGCACTCATCGGTTATTGAACCGCGCAGCGCAGAGGCCCGGCGGGTTGCAGATACGGCATCAGCAGCGGGGCCATGCCCTTGAGCACTTGCACCGGCAATGCGGAGGTAAATTTGAAGTTCTGCGCGGTGCTGCCCGGTACGAACGCGGTCAGCGTGCCGAAGTGGTGGTCGCCGATGTAGAACACAAAGGTGGCGGTGCGGTTGATCGACTTGGAGCTGAGAATCCGCCCGCCCGCGCCGATCGCTTCGATGCGGTTGTCGCCGGTGCCGGTCTTGCCGCCCATGGCCAGCGGCGTGCCGTCGTCCAGTTTGAAGCTGCCGGCCACGCGTTTGGCGGTACCGGCGTCGACCACTTGGGACAACGCCCCGCGCAGGGCCGTCGCGACTTCAGACGGCATCACCCGGCGCGCCCGGTTGGGGTCGTTGATCAAGCGCACCTCGTAGGGCGTGCCGGCGGCAAAGTGCAGGCTGTCGATACGCAGCACCGGGATGCGCACGCCGTCGTTAAGGATGATGCCCATCAACTCGGCCAGCGCGGCGGGGCGGTCGCCGGAGCTGCCGATGGCGGTGGCCAGCGACGGCACCAGATGGTCGAAGGGGTAACCGACGGCCTTCCAGCGTTGGTGGATATCCAGGAACGCTTCGACTTCCAGCATGGTGCGGATACGGCTGTCGCGGGCGCTTTGATGGCGGCTCTTGAACAGCCAGCTGTAGACTTCCTGGCGCTCGAACTGGCTGGCTTTGACGATCTCGCTGAACGTCGCGTCGGGGTGATTGATCAGGTAGCCCAGCAGCCACAGGTCCAGCGGGTGCACCTTGGCGATGTAGCCTTGGTCGGGCAGGTCGTAGGCGCCGGGGCCGTAACTGTCATAGAGCGCGTCGAGGCGCTTGTCGGTCAGCGGCTGTTGGTTTTTCGCGCCGGCCAGGCGCGAGCGGACGAAGCGGTTGAAGCTCTCGCGGCTGGCCTCGGGCAGCAAATAGCGGTGCACCGCCGCCAGGCGAATGGCCGTGGGGTGCAGGCCGTCGAGGAACGTTTCGAGGCGCGCCTGGGTGTCTTTTTTCTGGTACTTCTTCCAGAACTTGAGCAAAAACGTGGTGCCCTCGCGGTCGGCGAATTGCGCCAGGTATTCCTGGCGGCGCGGTTCGCTGTCGTCCTTGAGCAACTGCGCACTGTTGTTGGCGCTGGTGTAGGTGCTGTAGCGCACCAGGTCACGCATCAGGCGGATGAACGGCAAGTTGATCGATTCGCGCAAGGCGTCGCGCAGGGTCGGGTTGCGGCCGTTGTCTTCGTTGCGAAAGTTGTGGAAACGGTGCAGGCCGCCGCCGGTGAAAAACGCCTCGCCGGGGCTGGCCGAATAGGTGCGGTTGAGCGCCGCGTCGAGCATGTCGGCCAACGGCTTGCCGGGGTTTTGCCGCAGGTAATCCAGGGCCCAGCGGCTGATGTTGTCGTGTTCGGCGACCTCGATTTTTTTCAGCGCGGCGGGTGTCGAGGCCGCGTAGCGATCATGCAGTTGCGCGACGATTTGCAGGTAAGTGGTGAGCACCCGCAGTTTGGCGGTAGAGCCCAGTTCCAGTTTGCTGCCTTCGTTGATGTCGAAGGGTTGGTCGGTGTTGTCGGTTTGCACCCGCACGCGTGCGCCATCGGCGGTGCGTTCGAACAGCGTAAAGCTGTAGCGCACTTGTGGCGTGCTGGCCGGGGTGAGCAGGCGCTCGCCCAGCAGGCCGACCTCAGCGGCGTAGACGGGGTCGGCGAGGTGTTTGAGGTACGCCGTGACCTGTTCCTGCAACTGGCCCTGCAAGGTGCTGGTGGCCGACAAATCAAGGCGGTCCAGGTCGTACAGCGGGCGGTCAAGCAAAGCCGCCAACCGGCTGCGGGCAGCGCTGATGCCTTTGTTGGTGTCGATCATCTGCAGGGTCGGCTGTTGTTGCCAATCGCGGTAGCGCACCTTGCTTGCCAGTGCCGCCGTCAACAATGCCGGTTCCAGCACGCCGTTCTGGGCCAGCAGGCGCAAGTGGCTGTCGGTCAGTTGCGCCAGGTCGTCGCGACCCTTGGTCAGGTAATAGGAGGGCCTGCGCTGGGCGATCATCAACGACAGCACTTGGCGCAGGGCCAGGCCGCGTTGCGCCAGGCTGGGTGCGTCTTGCGCGCGGCTGCTCAAGGCCTGGTTGACCTGCACGAAGTCGGCGCCGTACCACACGCGCAAGCCTTCGGCCATGCCGTGCACCTCGCCGTGGCCGGGCACCGCCGACAACGGCACGCTGTTGAGGTAGTCACGCACGATGGCTTGCCGGGCGTGCACGGTGTCGGGGCCGTTGGCGTAGGCGCGCACGCTGGCGGAGAGCATCTGGCGGATCTTTTCGCCGCCGCTTTGGGTCAGGCCGTCGGGTGAGTGGCGGTATTTTTCCAATTGGGTCGCCAGGGTACTGCCGCCCGCGCTCTGGCCGGGCAGGTTCAGCACCCGCGCCACTTGCGACCACGCCGCCATGCCGAAACGCGGCCAGTCGACCGCCGGGTTGGCCTGGGGGCGCGCAGGGTCGAGCAGGTCGCGGTTCTCGATAAACAGCAAACTGTTGACCACCAGCGGCGGGATGGCGGCGAAGTCGTTATAAAGCTGCTGCGGGTAGTTGAAGTGGTACAGCGGTGCGGCGCGGCAATCGGTGATCGACAGGCCCGCCTGGATTTTTTCCGCATAGGGCACGAACAGGCCGTGGCGCGTGTAATCGAGCAAGGCAGCGGAGAAGCGCGCCTGCTCGACGATCACATAATCGCGCTTGATCAACCGCGGCAGCAATTGCGGCAGGTCGCTGTAGCCCAGGCGTTTGTCAAAAGGGCCGGCGCCGGGGTACACCTGGGCGTCGCTGGCGCCTGGGGCGAGGCGATAGTCGAGGTCGGCGGCCCACCGGCTGAGCTGGCGGGCCTGCCAGCGGGAGGTGCCCATTTCGCGGGAAAGGGCATAGCCCAGGGCGGCGAGGACCATCAGCACGATCAGCCAGAACAGCCGCCGCCCGTAACGGCGCGGGGGCGTTTTTTGCGGCAGATAATCCGGGCCGACGTCAAGAATCGCAGCCTTGCTCGAATCGGTGTGCCGCAGAGCGCCCATAGTCGATTGATCCCTTCAAGCAGATTGATCGGACTTGTCTGAAGCTTAGTCGCAGATTGGCGCCGCTCAGGAATTTTTGTCGGCGCCGGCGCCACGCAAGGCTGCCGGAATCGCCCGTGCCAGAGCGCTTACGACCAAGGCAGGGGAATGACCGTGCACCAAGGCTGTGCAATACTCGCCGGCGTTTTGGCTCACAAAGCCGCAGCGTCGGCGTGAAGTGACGGCTGATCGGCCAATGCTCCGCCACTCATCTCCAATAACAAGACGAGGTTGTAACCTTATGCCCGTAGGCAATCACCTGCCCCACGGCGAGACCGCTCAAGGCGGCCCGCTCAAACGCGAACTCGGCGAACGGCATATTCGCTTGATGGCGCTCGGTGCCTGTATCGGCGTCGGTCTGTTTTTAGGTTCGGCCAAGGCCATCGAAATGGCCGGCCCGGCGATCATGCTTTCCTACATCATTGGCGGCCTGGCGATTCTGGTGATCATGCGCGCCCTCGGTGAGATGGCCGTACACAACCCGGTGGCCGGCTCGTTCAGCCGCTACGCCCAGGACTATCTCGGCCCGTTGGCGGGTTTTCTCACCGGCTGGAACTACTGGTTCCTGTGGCTGGTAACGTGCGTCGCCGAGATCACCGCCGTGGCCGTGTATATGGGCGTGTGGTTCCCCGATGTGCCGCGCTGGATCTGGGCGCTGGCCGCCCTGGTGAGCATGGGCACCATCAACCTGATCGCGGTAAAGGCCTTCGGTGAATTCGAATTCTGGTTCGCCCTGATCAAGATCGTCACGATCATCGCCATGGTCATCGGCGGCGTCGGCATCATCGCTTTCGGTTTCGGCAACGATGGCGTGGCGTTGGGCGTCTCCAACCTGTGGGCCCATGGCGGCTTTATGCCCAATGGCGTGACCGGTGTGTTGATGTCGTTGCAAATGGTGATGTTCGCGTACCTGGGCGTGGAGATGATCGGCCTCACCGCCGGCGAAGCGCGCAACCCGCAAAAGACCATACCGAATGCCATCGGCTCGGTGTTCTGGCGCATCCTGTTGTTCTATGTCGGCGCGTTGTTCGTGATCCTGTCGATCTACCCGTGGAATGAAATCGGCACCCAGGGCAGCCCCTTCGTGATGACCTTCGAGCGCCTGGGCATCAAGACGGCGGCGGGAATCATCAACTTCGTGGTGATCACGGCGGCGTTGTCGTCCTGCAACGGCGGCATTTTCAGTACCGGGCGCATGCTCTACAGCCTGGCGCAAAACGGCCAGGCGCCGGCGACGTTCGCCACCACCTCCCGCAACGGCGTACCGCGCCGGGCGCTGCTGCTGTCGATTTTTGCCTTGCTGCTGGGCGTGTTGCTCAACTACCTGGTGCCCGAAAAAGTCTTTGTGTGGGTAACCTCGATTGCCACCTTCGGCGCGATCTGGACCTGGGTGATGATCCTGCTGGCGCAACTCAAATTCCGCCGGAGCCTCAGCCCGGCCGAACAAAAGGCCCTGAAATACCGCATGTGGCTCTACCCCGTCAGCTCGTACCTGGCCCTGGCCTTCCTGGTGCTGGTGGTGGGCTTGATGGCGTACTTCCCGGACACGCGCGTGGCGTTGTACATCGGCCCCGCGTTCCTGGTGCTGCTGACCGTGTTGTTCTACGTGTTCAAGTTGCAGCCGACCCAAACGGCGGCACGCTCAGAGGCCTGACCGCCCAATGCCTAACAAAAAGCCCCTGGATCGGGGCTTTTTGTTTTTTTTGCAGGTGGGTTTTTGGGCTTGAATGCCGGCCTTTCGTCGGTACCTGCCTATCTGTAACTGAATTAAGACTAAAATCGGTCGCACTGCCAGGCGAGGGCCAACCCATGAAGTTTTCATCTCAGATAAAACCGATCAGCTATTTGAAAAGCCACACGGCTGAAATCGTTAAAACGCTCACGGAAAGCCGCGAACCACTGGTTATCACCCAAAACGGTGAAGCCAAGCTGGTGGTAATGGATGTAAAAAGTTTCGAAGAACAGGCAGAAACCATGGCCTTGTTGAAGCTGCTGGCCTTGGGTAATCGACAGATTGAACACCAGCAGTTTCAGGACCTGGAGGACGTGTTCGCGGAACTGGACAAGGATGATGGTCAATGACGTTCAGAGTCGTGATGTTGCATTCGGCCAAAAGCGACCTGAAAGACATTAAGTCCTACCTGATCGGTCAGTTTTCGACATCGACCTGGCAACACACCTATGAGTCGTTGAAGCAGGCCCTGCGCTGTCTCGAAACGCTGCCTTATGCGGGCCCGGTACCTGAAGAGATTGAGAGGTTGAATCTCATCCAGTATCGGCAGGTGGTCAGCGGGATGAACCGGATCATCTACGAAATTCGCGACAATACGGTCTACATCCACATCATTGGCGACACCCGAAAAAACCTGCAGGCGCTGCTGTTGAAACGACTCATGAAGTAAAAAGAGGCCTAGGCACTCTGAGGGTGTTGGCTCAACCGCTTGTTCAGCTCCAGCCAGGCCGCCAGCAGCGCCATCAAGCCGGCGCCCACCAGCGCCGTGAAAAGCTGCATGACGAAGGCATCACCGGCCAGCGCGTTGACCATGTCCGCCAACGGCGCCAGCAGCACGCCCAGGCAAAACACCTCCAGGGAAAAACGCCCCATGCGGCAGGTTTGCCGGGCCAGCCAATGCTCTGTCCAGGCGCGGCCCGGCAGCAGTTTGGCGGTGACATAGGCCAGTGCCAAAAAGTGCAGCAAGCGCACCGGCGACAAGTCGGTCTTGCTGATCGGGTAGAGCAGGTTGCTGAGTGCGGGCGGCATCCACGCGTCGTGGACCTCGGGCCAACGCCAGGACAGGGTGATCACGCCTGCGGCAAGCACATAGGCGGCGGCCACGATGAACAGCGGTTGCCTGCACAGCCCACGGGGTTTCACCGGGCGCGGCCGGTCGGCATGTAGCGCCGCCGCGCCGCCGAGTACAAACAGCAACTGCCAGGTCACCGGGTTGAAGTACCACACACCGTCGGCAATCGCGCGCAGGTTCCAGCCCATCCAGGGCGCCAGTAAATACACGGTGGCCGACACGGCCACCACCGCCCCCGTGTAGCGCAGCATCAACGGCAGCACCAGCGACAGGCCGGCCAGCAGCACGATATACAGCGGCAGCGGGTCCATCAGGTTGGGTTTGAAGCGCAGCAACAACTCATCGGTCAGGGCTTGCTGCGGGTTGGTGATGAAGTGCGTCAAGCCCATCTCCTGGACCAGGTCGCGGGTTTCCACCTTGCTGTTGGCGAAGAACACGATGCCCATCAGGATCGCCAACAAAAAGATATGCACCACGTACAACACCCAGGTGCGCCGCAGGATCTTCAGGCCGGCCATCCAATAACCCTCGCGCTGCAAGACCTTGCCATAGGCCAGTACCGAGGCGTAGCCGGCGAGGAACACGAACACCTCCGCCGCATCGCTGAAGCCGATATTGCGCAGGGTAATCTGGCCGAGGGGGTTGTGGGGCACGTGATCCCAGAAAATGAAGATCAACGCCAGGCCGCGAAAAAAATCGATGCGCGGGTCGCGTCCGTTCAGCATGGCAGCGGGCTCTTGAACAAAGGGTTTAGTAAGGACCGAAAGGCGTCGCCGATGTCATACGCCGTGCGTCGGGCGGGCGCAGGTTGGCGGGATTTGTAAGCAATTGCAAAGGTTGGGTATTACAGAATGTCTCAATTGCGCAGGCGGCGTACCTGTTAGATCTGACAGTAGACGCACCGCTCGGGGCTGTGGCTTGCTGAGCTCAGCCGCAATAGGACGACGGTATGAACAGACTGTGGAAGGGCTTCTCCAGCTACACAGTGATTGGCATCGCCAACACGGTGATCCATTGGCAGCTGTTTTTCGTGTTCAGGGCCGCGTTCGAGTTCAGTCAGGCCATGAGCAACCTCTTCGCCTTTTGCGTGGCGGCGTCGTTCTCCTTTTATATGAATGCGCTCTACACCTTCGCCATGCCGGCCTCGCTGCCCCGCTATGGGCTGTTCATGTTGTGCCTGGGCGGTTTGAGCCTGGGCGTGGGCTGGCTGGGCGACCACTGGCGCGTGCCCGGGCTGGTCACGGTGCTGGTGTTTTCGCTGGTGAGCCTGGTCTGGGGGTTCCTGCTTTCGCGCCTGGTGGTGTTTCGTGAGCGTGCGCGGTGAGGATCTCGCTGGTGGTGCCGCTGTTTAACGAGGAACAGGCGGTGGGCGAGTTCTACCGCGTCGTTCGCCAGGAGTCGACGCTGCATGGCCACACCGTGCAGATGGTGCTGATCAACGATGGCAGCACCGACCGCACCGCCGAATACGCCGGCGCGATTGCCCTGGCCGACAGCAACGTGGTGCTGATCAACTTCTCGCGCAACTTCGGCAAGGAAGCGGCACTGTTCGCCGGGCTGGAGTACGCCACGGGTGACGCCGTGATCCCCATCGACGCGGACCTGCAAGACCCGGTCGAGGTCATCCCGCAGTTGGTTGCCGAATGGCAAAAAGGCGCTGATGTGGTGCTGGCCAAACGTCGCAATCGCGTCAGCGACGGCTACCTCAAGCGCCACAGCGCGTCGCTGTTCTATCACCTGCTCAACCGCATCGCCTACACCCACATCGAAGAAAACGTCGGCGACTTCCGGCTGATGGACCGCAAGGTGGTGGACGTGATCAAGGCATTGCCCGAGCAGCAATTGTTTATGAAGGGCGTGCTGTCCTGGGCGGGCTTTCGCGTGGCCATCGTCGAATACGACCGCGCCCCCCGCAGCAACGGCCAGAGCAAGTTCAACGCGTGGAAACTGTGGAACCTGGCGTTGGACGGCATCACCTCATTCAGCACCGTGCCGCTGCGGTTGTGGAGTTATATCGGCGGTTGTATCTCGCTGCTGGCGCTGGTGTATGCGGGGTTTCTGGTGATGGACAAAGTGCTGTTCGGCAATGACGTGCCGGGGTATCCGTCGGTGATGACGGCGATCTTGTTTCTGGGTGGGGTGCAACTGATAGGAATCGGCATATTGGGGGAGTATGTGGGGCGCATTTATATGGAGGCCAAGCATCGGCCGCGGTATGTGGTGCAAGAGGTAGTGAGGCAGGCCGTCCAAGGAAATGAATGTGAGGACGTGAGCAATGTGGGCCAATAGGGTATTGAGCAGGCGGGAAGTCTTTGGTTTTTTCCTAGCAGCGTCGATGCTGTATGCGTTTCCTGTTATTCATGCCGATTTCCGGTATATCGACGACAACTGGCGATCGCTGTTATTGGAATATGATCTTTGGCGCGACCAGGGCCGAATCTTGCTGGATTTTATGCTCAAGGGCCTTTCGTTCGCGCCGGCCAAGATAAATATGTTCCCACTGCCTCTGTTGATAGCCATGTTGGTCATTGCTACAGCGATGACCAGTGTGACGTTGTACTTCTTTTCGCGACCCTCGCTGATGACCTGCCTGGTGTTCTTACCGCTATTGTGCAATCCGTTTTTCCTGGGGAATCTGACCTATCAATATGATGGGCCAGGAATGGTGTTGGCGGTGGCAGCCGCTCTCTATGCACTCACCAATAATGCCAAATCCACGGGCTTGCGCTGTGCCGTCTCGGCCCTGTTGATTGCTGTTGTCCTGGGGTTATATCAACTGACCGTAAGTGTATTTGTGGGGCTGTGCGTCGTTGAGTTTGTGTGGAGTGTTAGAAACAAACTTCCGGTCAAGGATGTGTTGTCGGCGGTTCTAGTCCGGGGCCTGCAACTGACAGTGGGCGGGGTGATTTATTTCCTCACGGCCTTTCAGTCTGCGAGCAGTGAGCGCGGCCGGTTCCTGCCGCTGGACAGCTACTGGCTGGAGCAAGTCGGCGCCAAGCTGATGTTTACCCTGGACAAGGTGATGCTGTTATTCAACCCCGTGCTGTGGGCTATTGCCGTTGTACTGTTGGCGGCTGCGGCTACCAGCTATTTGATCGTGGTCAAGCAGATTCCCGAGATGACGGGAAGCATCCTTGGCAAAGCGGTGATAAGCGTCTTGTATCTTTTGGTCGTTCCAATCCTCGCTTTATGTGTGCCTGGCGTCATGTTGCTGCTCGTCGGGGATGATGTGGATGCGCGAAACTATATTGGATTTTCGGTGGTGCTGGTGTTTGTGTTTTTGCTGAGTCATGAGTTGTTTATTCGCGTGTTCAAGAGCGCAACCTGTGTCTTAGTGGTGCCGACGGTTTTCATGTTTTCGTTGTGCTATGCCTATGGTCAGGTGCTGATAGCGAAGAAGGAATTGCAAACTGCAACGGCCACTTATATTGCCTATGACCTGATGTCATACAACGAGCTTAATACCAAGAAGGTGTTTTACTATTTGTCCCATCCGGTGTCGGTCAATTGGATTCCTGGCGCCCACGGCGCAATGACGCAGATGCCGGTGCAGCGTTATATTTTAAGTAGCTCGAATGCCATGTTGTTTCCGGAATTTTTTCCAAGGATCGGTATAACCAACGTTGTGAATGGCTACTTCAAGGGTTTTCAGGCCGAGATAAATGCGCTGAAAACACAGCCGTGCAAGACCGTTGTGAATAATCCGTTTTATGCAATCTGCGTGGTCGGTGACAGTGGTTTTATTACGCTCAAGTACAGGGCCGATCCCGAGGACTACACGGAGCAGTTCAAGCGAGATTGATGCACAGTCGCCCATCGTTGGATGGGCGCATGTATTCGCGTTATGCCGCTTCCACTTCTCGCGGCTCAAAACTATCCGCCCGCGCCATCTGCCACATGCGTGAATAAAACTGGCCGTTCACTTCACCCGTGAGCAATTCACCGGGTTTGAGGAAGATGTGCAACTGCGAAAACAGTTTGATCTCGGTGGCCGACATGCGCCGTACCAGGTGCTTGGCCGAGAGTTGCGAAGGGTGATCCAGCCCGGCCGCCGCGAGCATTTCGGCCAGGGCCTTGAGCGTGTTGCGGTGGAAGTTGAACACCCGCTGGGCCTTGTCCGGCACCACCAGCGCGCGTTGGCGCAGTGGGTCCTGGGTGGCGACGCCGGTGGGGCATTTGTTGGTGTGGCAGCTTTGCGACTGAATGCAGCCGATGGCGAACATAAAGCCGCGCGCCGAGTTGGCCCAGTCGGCGCCGATGGCCAGGACACTGGCGATGTCGAATGCGCTGACGATCTTGCCGCTGGCGCCCAGCTTGATCTTGTCGCGCAGGTTCAGGCCCACCAGGGTGTTGTGTACGAACAACAGGCCTTCACGCAGCGGCACGCCGATATGGTCGGTGAACTCCACGGGCGCGGCACCGGTGCCGCCTTCCTTGCCGTCGACCACGATGAAGTCGGGCAGGATGCCGGTTTCGAGCATGGCCTTGGCGATGCCCATGAATTCCCACGGGTGGCCCAGGCAGAACTTGAAGCCCACCGGTTTGCCGCCGGACAGTTCACGCAGTTGGGCAATGAACTGCATCAGCTCGATCGGCGTGGAAAACGCACTGTGGCGCGACGGTGAGACACAGTCTTCACCCATCAGGATGCCGCGGGTTTCGGCGATTTCCTGGGTCACTTTGTGCTTGGGCAGGATCCCGCCATGGCCGGGTTTGGCGCCTTGGCTCATCTTGATTTCGATCATGCGTACCTGCGGGTCCTGCGCCTGCGCGGCGAAGCGTTCCGGGTCGAAACGACCGTCGCGGGTGCGGCAGCCGAAGTAGCCGCTGCCCAGTTCCCAGGTCAGGTCGCCGCCGTTTTCGCGGTGGTACGGGCTGATACTGCCTTCGCCGGTGTCGTGGGCGAAGTTACCCAGCTGGGCGCCTTTGTTGAGCGCGCGGATTGCATTGGCGCTCAATGAGCCAAAACTCATCGCCGAAATATTGAACACCGAGGCCGAGTACGGCTGCGTGCACTGCGGGCCGCCGACCATGACGCGAAACGCGCTGGGGTCGCTCAGCGGCGCGGGGCGCATGGAGTGGCCGATAAATTCGAAGCCCGACTGGTACACATCGATCAAGGTGCCGAAGGGTTTGTCGGCGGTTTCATTCTTGGCGCGCGAATACACCAGCGAGCGTTGGGCCCGGGAGAAGGGCAGGGCGTCGCTGTCGGATTCGAGCAGGTACTGGCGGATTTCCGGGCGGATGGCTTCCACCAGGTAACGGATATTGCCCAGGATCGGGTAGTTGCGGCGTACCGCGTGGGGGCTTTGCAGCAGGTCGAACAGGCCGATCAGGCTCAGCAGGCCGGTGACCAGGCTGATGGGCCATAGCCATTCATGTTCGATAAAGGGGAGGCTGGCGAGGGTGAAAATGACGCACACGGCAAAGAAGGCGTAGCGGCTTAGCAAGGACAGGCTCATACGGTTTCCTTGGGTTCGGACTCTGCAGGTCGATGCGGCATTCTGCGCCTGTCAGCCGATTGAAAACAGCGTGTGTGCTTTCAACCAAGCATTTGCGCAGCTGCGCATAGACCGTGCGGGCTGTTTTTATCCACGACGTTCGCGTTTGAGCCAGGCCCTACGCCGCCGTCTGCCGAATCGGCAACACCACCCGAAACGTAGTGCCCTTGCCCAGCTCGCTGCTCACCGAGATATCGCCGCGGTGTTTCTTGACGATGCCGTAGGAGAGTGACAACCCCAGGCCCGTGCCTTCGCCCACCGGTTTGGTGGTGAAAAACGGGTCGAAGATTTTCTGCACCGTGTCCGGGCTGATCCCGCAGCCGTTGTCCGCTACCTCCAGCCAGATGTTCTCGCCCTCCACGCCATTGCTGATGGTAATGGTGCCGCGTTCCGGCCCCATGGCTTGCGCCGCGTTGACCACCAGGTTCATCACCACTTGATTGAGCTGCGAGGCCAGGCATTCGATTTCCGGCAGCGGCGTGTAGTGTTTCACCACGTCGGTCTTGTACTTGAGTTCGCTGGCGACGATGTTCAGCGTGGAATCGATGCCTTGTTGCAGATTGGCGAATTGCCAGGTCTGGTCATTGTCCACCCGCGAGAAGTTCTTCAGGTCCTTGACGATCTGCACCACGCGGCCGATGCCTTCCTTGGATTCGCGGATCAGGATCGGTATGTCGTCCTTGAGAAAATCCAGCTCAAGCTCATTGCGCAAGGCTTTGAGCTGATCGCGTTGTTCGCCCGGCGCAAGGCTTTCTTCGGCGCGCAGGTAAGCGTCCAGCATCTGTTGCAGTTGGGTGAAGTAGCCGTCCAGGGTGCTGAGGTTGGATGAGATAAACCCCACGGGGTTGTTGATCTCATGGGCCACGCCTGCTGCCAGTTGCCCCAGCGAGGCGAGTTTTTCCGACTGCACCAGTTGGCTTTCGAGTTGCTTGCGTTCGTCGATTTCCACTTGCAGCGCCTGGGTGCGCTGTTCAACCAGCTGTTCCAGGTGCGCGGTTTGCAGCGAGGCGCGACGGGCCATGTCCCATTTGTTGGCCAGGGTATTGGCCATCTGCTGCACTTCGATGTTATCGAACGGTTTTTTCAGGATCAGTAAACGGTCGTGGCCGTTCAGGCGGTGCAGCAGTTCGTCCCAGGAATAATCCGAATACGCGGTGCACACCACCACTTGCAGGCCGGGGTCGACTTTCCACAACTCTTCGATGGTCTTGGCGCCGTCCCAGCCCTGGGGCATGCGCATGTCGACAAATGCCAGGGCATAGGGGCGTTTGTCGGCCATCGCGGTGGTCAACAATTGCAAGCCTTCTTCGCCGCCATAGGCCGAGTGCAAGTCAAAGGGTTGCGCCGTGGGGGCATTGGTGTCACCGAAGAGCGCCGACTCCATGTCATCCAGCGCCTGGTTGGTCTCAACGGCGGGCATCAGGATTTTGCGGAAGTCATCGTGAATCGACGGGGTGTCGTCGATCAGCAAAATGCGCCGGTTAGGGGGTTGGTTCATAGGGGGCTTCCGGCAGGGGTCATAGGGATCGTCAAGGTGAACACCGCGCCCAGGCCGGGCCCGTCGCTGTGTGCGCTGAGCTGGCCATGCATTTCCACGGCGGCCAGGGCGCAGCTGTGCAAACCGAAGCCGTGGCCTTCCTTGCGGGTGGTAAAACCGTGGGTAAAGATGCGCGTCATGTTTTCGGCGGGGATGCCTTCGCCGTCGTCCTTCACGCTGATCTGCACGGTGTTGTCTTCCAGTTGCTTGACCGCCAGGGTTATCTGCCGCGCCCGGTCGCTGAGGTTGGACATGGCGTACTTGGCGTTGCTGATCAGGTTGACCATGATCAGCAGCAGGCGATGTTTGTCCGCCATGATCTCCGGGACCTGCCCATACTCCTTGACCACCGTGACGTTGTGACGGCTCAGCGCGCCGGCGTTCATGCGCAGGGCGTCTTCCATCAAGGCGCTGATGTGTACCGGTTCCAGCAGGGTGGACGCACCGGCATAGGATTGCTGGGTCGAGACGATGTCCTTGATGTGGTCGACGCTTTTGCTCAGTTGTGCCAGCTCGTCGGTCATGCCTTGCTGTTCGACGGCAATGGCCTCCACCAGTTGGTTGAGATAGTCGGGCAGCAGCTTGCCTTTTTCATGCTCAGTGAGAAACGCGCCCAGGTCACCCCGGTGCTCGTTGATCAACTGCATGGCCTTGCCCAGGCCCAGCGCTTTGCTGCTGCGCAGCTTGCGGGTAACGATGTCGGCGGAGATGTTCACGCTGTTGAGTACGTTGCCGACGTTGTGCAGCACGTTGGTGGCGATCTCCGCCATGCCCGCCTGGCGCGCGCTGTCGAGCAGTTCGCTCTGTGCATCCTTGAGTTGCTGGGTGCGCCGCTCCACCCGTTGTTCGAGGGTTTCGTTGGCCGCCTGCAAGGCGCGGTTGACCCGGTTGATCTCGGCGAAGCTACGCAGCAGGCGCACCGCCAGGTACACCAGCACCACCACCAGTAAGGTCGAGAAAATCAGCAGGTAGCGGTGGTATTGATCGTCGCTCAGGTCCGCCGCTTGCTGGTCCTGGTCGAGGTGGGTGGTCAAGTCGTCCAGGCGCTCGGCCACAGGCACGGCGGCAATGCGTTCGAGCAAGGTATTAACCACCGGCTGTTCGCGCAGAATCAGCGAGATGTGGTTGCTGAGGATCTCCACCGGGGCCTGGAAATCGCTGGGCAGGCGCTCTTTGTTGATCGCCAGTTTGCCCAGGTCCACGAGGATATCGGCGGCGCGTTCGTCGCTGGTGACCTGGGCGAACTCCAGGCTACTGAGCAGCAGGTCGTAGGTGTCGCTGGCCACGCCTTGCAGTTGCAGTCGGCCTTCCCCGTCGATGCGATTGAACTCCGCCTGGATGTCGTCTTCGGCGGTGGGTAGAAACGCGAGCGAGTTGCGCAGCACCGCGTTGTGGGACTTGAACTGGTCCACCAACCGCGCTTTTTCCTGGATCGCGACCTGGTAAGCCGCGTGGCTGGCCTGCCAGCGCGCCAGGTCTTGCAGGCTGTGGTACGTCCCCCGGTTGTTGAGGTCGGCCCACAGTCGGGTCATTTCCGCCAGCGGTGTCACCAGTGGGTCGTAGTTGTGGGTGATCGCGATACGGGCCTTGAGCACCTCGCTGTCCCACTGCGCATTGAGCTGCTGCAACTGGCGGATCAAGTCCCGCGACTGGGTGTAGCTGGCCGTCTGGTCACGGGATGATTTGAGGTACAGAAACGTTAGCGTCGAGGCCAGCAACAGGGCGACCAGGCCGAGCAATACCAAGCTGGTGTGGCGGCGGATGAAGCTCATGACGGTCTGCTCATAAAGGCTTGCCCGCCCATTCGCCGGTCAGGGTCTTGAGAAACTGAATAATCAAGTCTTTGTCTTCCTGGCTCGGGTTGCGCCCCAACTGGTACTTGAACATCACATCCACCGCCTCAGCCAGGGTGTTGGCCGACGCATCGTGAAAGTACGGCGCGGTCACGGCGACATTGCGCAGGCTGGGTACCTTGAATACGTGGCGGTCGTCCTCGTCCTGGGTCAACAGGTAGCGCCCCAGGTCCGCTTCGATCGGGTTGCCACGCGCCTTGAAGTAGTCGCCCATTACGCCGAACTTCTGGAACATATTGCCGCCGATGTTGATGCCCTGGTGGCAGGCGATGCAGCCGTATTCCTTGAAGCGCTGGTAACCGTATTTTTCCTGGGTGGTGAGGATATCGGTATTGCCCAGCAGGTATTGGTCAAAGCGTGAGTTGGGCGTGAGCAGCGTGCGCTCATAGCTGGCCAGGGCGTTTTGCACATTGGCGGCGGTGACGCCGTCGGGGTAGGCCTGGCTGAAGGCGCGCTGGTAGAGGGGCAGGTCGGTGAGGTTGTGCACCACGGTTTTCCAGTCGCTGCCCATTTCCACGGGGCTGATAACCACCTGTTCGATCTGCGCTTCCAGCGTGTCCACCCGGCCATTCCAGAACTGCTTGAAATTCAGGCTGGCGTTGAACACCGAGGGGGTGTTGATCCCTACCGGTTTGCCGTCAAAGCCAAGGGAGAACGGCTTGTCATCGGCGCCGCCGGTCTCCAGGCGATGGCAACTGGCGCAGGACAGCGTGTTGTTCACCGACAGGCGCGGTTCGTTGAACAGTCGGCGGCCCAACTCGACCTTGGCCGCGTCCAATACCGGAACCGCCGGCAAGGGTTTGAGTGCCTCGTCCAGCGGCGCGGCCATCGCCGGCAAGGCAAAGCCCACGATGAGGGCCAGGCCGAAACCGTAAATCGAGACTTCGCTCAAGCGAGCACTCCTTGCAAGCGTGGGGCTATAGACGGGTTATCGGCATGGCGCAGCCCATCTGCAGTAACTGGGCGAAATCTTTTGCCGGTACCGCCTTGCTGAACAGGAAACCCTGGCCTTCTTCGCAGTCCTGGGCCCTGAGGAAGTCCAGTTGTTCGGCGGTCTCCACGCCTTCGGCGATGATGTTCAGCTCCAGGCTCTTGCCCATGGCGATGATCGCGCTGATCAACTGTGCGTCCTGGCTGTTGACGTTCAAGCCGCGCACAAACGATTGGTCGATTTTCAGCACGTCGATGGGAAAACGTCGCAGGTAACTGAGGCTGGAGTAACCGGTACCGAAATCATCCAGGGCCAGGCGTACGCCCATGGCCTTGATCTTGTGCAGGGTCTCCACGGTGTCGTCGACGTTTTGCATCAGCACGCTTTCGGTGATCTCCAGTTCCAACTGGTGGGCGGGCAGCCCGGTTTCCTTGAGGATGGTGGCCAGATTGTCGATAAAGTCGCGCTGGCGAAAGTCGATGGCCGAGATATTCACCGAGACGGGCAACGCCGGCAGCCCCATCGCATTCCAGCTTTGCGCTTGCTCGCAGGCACTGGCGCAGGACCCATTGGGTGAGGCGGACAATCAAACCGCTGTCTTCGGCCACCGGGATGAAGTCGGTCGGGTTGACCCAGCCCGAGCGCGGCTGAAACCAGCGTATCAGCGCCTCGGCACCGACGATCTGCCCGGACTTGAGGGCCAGCTTGGGCTGGTAGTGCAGCACGAACTCATCGCGCTCCAGCGCCTGGCGAATGGCGCTTTCCAGGTTTTGCTGGTGCTGGGCGCGCAAGTTCATGTCTTCGGTATAAAAGCTGAAATCGTCCGGGCCGCGTTCCTTGCTGGTGTGCATCGCGGTTTCGGCCTGCTTGATCAGCACCACGGCATTGTTGCTGTCATTGGGGTAAATGCTGATGCCCAGGCTGGCGGTGACGCTCAGGTCATGCCCGGCGACATGGCGGGTGGCGCTGATGGCCATGAGCACCTTCTGCGCAATGTGCTGGGTTTGCTGGGGATGCAGCACATCATTGAGCAGGATCACGAACTCATCGGAGCCGTAGCGAAACACCGAGTCTGATTCGCGCACGCTGGCGGCCAGGCTCTGGCTGACCAGCTGGAGCACCTCGTCGCCCACCGGATACCCCAAGGCATTGTTGATGCGCTTGAAGCGGTCGAGCCCGATAAACATCACCGCCAATTGCGTGTCATGCCGCCGGCCGAGGGCCATGGCCTGGGTCAGCCGGTCACCGAGCAGCGTGCTGTTGGGCAACTGGGTGAGGGCGTCGTACTGCAACAGGTGCGAGACCTTGAGCAGCTCCTGCACGCGTTCTTCGATGGTGCGCTCCAGGCTGATGACCTTGAGCGCGGCGTCCTGGGCGAGCTGCCATTTCCAGGTCAGGGCGCTGGCCATCTGGCGGATTTCCAGCTGGTCGAAGGGTTTTTTCAGGATCAGCAACTGGTCGTTGAACTTCAACCGCGCTTCGATCGCCTCGAAGGAATAATCCGAATAGGCGGTACACAACGCGATTTGCAGGTTGGGATCGACGTTCCACAGCTGTTCGATGGTTTGCAGGCCATCCCAGCCGGGCGGCATGCGCATGTCGATAAACACCATGGCATAGGGGGCGTTGGCGGCCAGGGCCTGGTTCACCAGGGCCAGGGCTTCCTGGCCCTGGTAGGCGGAGTCGAGCATGAACGCCTGGCGTGGGGGCGTGGTGGTGCCGAACAGGGTTTCTTCAAGGGTGTCCAGGGACTGCTCGTGCGCGGCCTCGGCACACAGGATCTTGCGGAAATCCGTATGGATGGAGGCGGTGTCATCGACGATCAAAATGCGCCGGTTGGCGCGTGCCGAACCCGAGTTCATGGCGCAATCCCCAACGGCAAAAGGTTCGACGGCATAACGAGTCCTTCCTTGGTTCTACTTCTGAGCGGGGGGGCAGGGCTGCTTTGACAGCATAGTCCAGCTCCCTTGAAATTGACGGCCAGTTGGCGTCAAATCAACCCCGCGCCAAAAGCGAGGGAAGACGGCTTGGCACACGGGTTCAATCTAGCTCAATTCAGTTTAATGTGAAGGCGCCGCAGGCATGGAAGAACAACTCGCTACCAAACCCACGATTTTGCTGGTCGACGATGAAGAGTCGATCCTCAACAGCCTGCGCCGTCTGTTACGCGGCCAGCCTTTCGATGTGGTACTCGCCGGCGGCGGTGCCCAGGCCCTGGAGATCATGGCGGCCCAGCCCATCGACCTGGTGATGAGCGACGCACGCATGCCCGGCATGGACGGCGCGCAGTTGTTGGCCGAGGTGCACCGGTTGTACCCCACCACCAGTCGTATCCTGCTGACCGGTTATGCCGACGTGCCGACGATCATCAAGGCGATTAACGACGGGCAGATCCACCGCTATATCGCCAAGCCCTGGAACGACGAAGAACTCAAGCTGATCCTGCAACAGGCCCTGGAACACCAGCGCCTGGAACGCTTGACCCATGCGCAGAACGAGCAACTCAAGACGCTCAATGCCACCCTGGAAAAACGCGTGGCCGCGCGCACCAGTGAGCTGCAACAGACCGCCGACATGCTCGACCTGGCCTACGACGAGCTCAAGCGCAGCTACGTGACCGGCACCGAAGTGTTTTCGCTATTGGCCAACCTGCGCCTGCCCAAGGCCAAACAGACCAACCGCGCGCTGATCGAACTGGTGCGCGTGTACTGCGCCGCCCAGTTTATCGACGAAGCCACGTCGCGTGACCTGGCGATGGCCGCCGCGCTGTACAACATCGGCAAGCTGAGCTGGAGCGACAGCATGCTGAACGAGCCGGTCGACAAGCTCTATAGCACTGATCGCGAGCGGTACCGTGGCTACCCGACCCAGAGCGAGTCGCTGTTGATGACCCTGGAGCCGATGAAGGATGCGGCGCGGATGATTCGCCATCACCAGGAACGTTGGGACGGCACTGGCTTTCCCGACCGCCTCAAGGGCGACGCGATTCCGTTTGGCTCGCGCCTGCTGAAACTCGCGGTGGATTTCATTGAGCTGCAGAAGGGGCTGATCCTTGAGCGCCATTTGAACAGCGATGAAGCGCTGCTTTATATCCGCAAATATGCCGGGCGCCTTTACGACCCGGACCTGGTCGAAGACTTCGTCCTGGCCTGCGCCACGTTCCTCAGCGACGTGACCCTGGGCGACCCGACCGTTAAAGCCTTGAGCACCCGCGAGCTGGAGGCCGGCATGGTGCTGGCGCGCAACCTCAATGCCGATAACGGCATGCTGCTGCTCAACGCCGGCAAGGTGCTGAACCTGCCGCTGGTGGACAAACTCATCGCGTTCGAAGCGATGGAAGGCGCCAAGTACAGCGTATTTATCAAGGAACCGGACGAGGCGTGAGCTGCGTTCCCTCATTGTTTGAATCGATGGCTTTTATCCTATGCCCACGACTATCCGCATCGCCGCCGCGCTCCTGATCAATGCCGACGGCCAGACCCTGCTGGTGCGCAAGCGCGGCACTCAGGCGTTTATGCAACCGGGCGGCAAGATCGACGCCGGCGAACAACCCGCGCAAGCCTTGGCGCGTGAATTGCACGAAGAACTGAACCTGCACATCGACCCGGAACACGCCCTTTACCTCGGGCAGTTCTCGGCGCCGGCGGCCAACGAGCCGGGTTGCACCGTACACGCTGAAATGTTCCAGGTTCAGGTCGACGGGGCGCTGAGCCCGGCTGCCGAGATCGAAGAAGTCTGCTGGATCGACCCGGCGGGCGACGGCGGCCTGCACCTGGCGCCACTGACGCGGGACCTGATCCTGCCGTTCTATCGCGCCTCACTGGCTACGCCGGCCTGATGCTCATACGCGCGCTGGTGGCCAGTGATGCCCAGGCTTATCGGGCATTGATGCTTGAGGCGTATGGGGTTTATCCCCAAGCGTTCACCTCCAGCGTGGCCGAGCGCGCGTCGATGCCGTTGAGCTGGTGGGAAAAACGCCTGGACAACCCGCTGGACCGGCTGTTCGGCGCGTTTGCGGATGACCGGCTGGCGGGCATCGTCGGCCTGGCCTTCGAACCCCGGGAAAAGGCCCGGCACAAGGTGACGTTGTTCGGTATGTACGTGAACGCGGCCTATCAGCGCCACGGCCTGGGCCGTCGGTTGGTGGAGGCGGCGCTGGGTGAGGCGCGCCAACGGGCGGGCCTCAAGGTGATTCAACTGACCGTCACCGCCGGCAACGATGCCGCGTTTGCGCTCTATCAACGGTGCGGTTTTATCCAGTACGGCCTGGAGCCGTTGGCCGTGCGGGTGGGCCTTGAGTACTTCGACAAGATCCACATGTGGCGCGAACTCCAACCCGATTGATTCAGACAGCGGGTTAATCAGCGCACCGCGCTCACCCCATCCAAGGTCGAAAACGACGTGTCCTTGGCTGTCAGCAAAAAGTCGCGCATGTAGGGCGCGTCCAGCATGTCCGCACGGATCCCCGCATATAACGTCGCAAACAGGCCTTTTTCGCCCAGGCGCTTGGCCTTCACGTAGCCGCGCGAGCTGTATTCATGCAGCGCCCAATGGGGCATGCCGCACACGCCACGGCCGCTGGCCACCAGTTGCATCATCATTACCGTCAGCTCCGACGTGCGCACCTGAGCCGGTTCCACGTCGGCCGGTTCCAGGAAACGGGTGAAGATGTCCAGGCGGTCACGTTCCACCGGGTAGGTGATCAGCGTTTCGGTGAGCAGGTCTTCGGGCACGATATACGCCTTGGTCGCCAGCGCGTGCTGGTTGGCCACGGCCAGCATGGCTTCGTAGGTAAACAGCGGCACATAGGTGATGCCCGGCAGTTCCAGCGGGTCGGAGGTCACCACCAGGTCCAGGTCGCCGCGGGCCAAGGCCGGCAATGGCGCAAAGGCAAAACCGGAGGCCAGGTCCAGCTCGACTTCGGGCCAGGCATCGCGGAACTGGTCGATGGTCGGCATCAGCCACTGAAAGCAACTGTGGCATTCGATGGCCATGTGCAACCGCCCGGCCGTGCCGCCGGTCAATCGCGCGATATCGCGCTCGGCGCCGCGCAGCAAGGGCAGGGTCGCGTCGGCCAGTTGCAGCAGGCGCAGACCGGCGCTGGTGAAGCGCAGCGGCTTGGTCTTGCGCACGAACAACGGCATGCCCAGGCGCTCTTCCAGCTCCTTGAACTGGTGGGACAATGCCGATTGCGTCAGGTGCAGGCGCTCGGCGGCTTCCACCAGGCTGTCGGCTTCGCGCAGGGCGTGCAGGGTCTTGAGGTGACGGATCTCGAGCACAGGCTCTCCATGAAGACAATTTGTGATGAAAACGAATAGCGTGAGTTTGTCTCATGTTGCAAAGCGTGTCGACCATGACCGCTGGGCACACTTCATCAAACTGTCATCGAACTGTGGCAGCGCGCTTGAACAAAGTTCATCAGACTCGCGCTCTACTGGGGTTCTGCGTTTCGGTGTTTTTCATGCGTGTGTTGCTTTTATTGGCCGCCTTCCTGTTCGGCCTGCCGTCTTTTGCGGCGTCTCGATGTGATGTCAATGTCCCGACCCAAACGGTTGATCTGGAAACGGTGAGCATCGCCTACCAGAGTATCGGCCGTGCGTCCGACCCGGCCTTGCTGCTGGTGATGGGCCTGGGCGGGCAATTGATCCACTGGCCGGATGAAGTGGTCGTCGCCCTGTGCCAGCAGGGCTTTCGGGTGATCCGCTATGACAACCGCGATGTGGGCCTGTCCACTTGGCGCCAGCCGCCGGCCACTGCCAATCTCACGTTCGAAGTGCTGCGCTACAAACTCGGCCTGCCGGTGGCGGCGCCTTACACGCTGACCGATATGGCCGATGACGCCCTGGGGTTGATGGATGCGCTGCAGATTCGGCAGTTCCACGTGCTGGGCGCGAGCATGGGCGGCATGATCGCCCAGCATCTTGCGGCCATGGCGCCGCAGCGGGTGGAGAGCCTCACGCTGGTCATGACCAGCTCCGGCGCCGAAGGCTTGCCGGCACCGAGTGCGGCGCTGGTACAGCTACTGTCACGGCGTGGCGCGCCCAACCGTGAAGTGGCCCTGGAGCAACAGGCCGATTTGCTTGCCGCACTCGGCAGCCCGACGGTAAAGGACGACCGCCAGGCGTTGCTGCACCAGGCGGCGCTGTCCTACGACCGCGCCTTCAACCCGGACGGTGTGAAGCGCCAAATCATGGCGATCCTCGCCGAACCCAGCCGCGTGCCGCTGCTCAACCAACTGCGCGTGCCGACCCTGGTGGTGCACGGCACCGCCGACCCGTTGTTGCCGGTGATGCACGGCGTGCACCTGGCCGCGCATATCCAGGGCAGCCAGCTGAAGCTGATTCCCGGCATGGCCCATCGTTTCCAGGAAGCGTTCAAGGCGCCGCTGCTGACGGCGGTGTTGCCGTACCTGCAAGCCCATCGTGAAGATGCGGCGCACTGGGCGCAGATTGAACCGGTGGCGCCTGCGAAGCTGTTGTGAGGTGGTGTATGGTGCAACCTTTGCGGCACATTTTGCCTACGAGGTTGCCTGTCATGAGTACTCCCCTGAAAATCGATTTCGTCAGCGACGTGTCCTGCCCCTGGTGCATCATCGGCCTGCGCGGGCTGACCGAAGCCCTCGACCAGTTGGGCGCCGAGGTGCAGGCCGAGATTCATTTCCAGCCGTTCGAACTGAACCCGAATATGCCCGCCATCGGTCAGAACATCGTTGAGCACATCACCGAAAAATACGGCTCCAGCGCCGAAGAATCCCAGGCCAACCGCGCGCGCATCCGCGACATGGGCGCCGCGCTGGGCTTCGCGTTCCGCACCGATGGCCAGAGCCGCATCTACAACACCTTCGACGCGCACCGCCTGCTGCATTGGGCCGGGTTGGAAGGCTTGCAGTACAACCTCAAGGAGGCGCTGTTCAAGGCCTACTTCAGCGATGGCCAGAACCCGTCCGACCACGCCACCCTGGCGATCATCGCTGAAAGCGTCGGCCTGGACATCCAGCGCGCCGCCGCGATCCTGGCCTCGGATGAATACGCTGCCGAGGTACGCGAGCAGGAGCAGCTGTGGATCTCCCGTGGCGTGAGCTCGGTGCCGACCATTGTGTTCAACGACCAATACGCGGTGAGCGGCGGCCAGCCGGCTGAAGCGTTCGTGGGCGCGATTCGCCAGATCATCAATGAAGCAAAATCCTGAATGTGGGAGGGGGCAAGCCCCCTCCCACATTTGTTTCTCACTGTCCTTGAGTTAAGCGCTGGCCCGCCCCTTGCATTGACCCCCTAAAGCCATAGGGGAAACACTGCCTTGAACATTCTCGACCTCGACCATAGCCTCACGGCCCAGGCGCCGATTGCCCGGCGTTTGGCCTGTGGCCGTGCCACCCGTATCGACCTGTTGGACCTGGGCCCCAAGCTGCGCCTGTGGTCCACCGAAAAAACCTGGAAACGCTTCGCCGAACGCCTGGCCGGACGGCCACGGCCCACGGATGCGCGGCCGGAAATCCTGTTTGTCGGCTCCGGCGACTATCACCATCTCACGCCTGCGTTTCTTGCCGATCTCAAGGAACCCATCAGCCTGATCCACTTCGACAACCACCCCGACTGGGTGCGTTTTGCGCCCAAGCGTCACTGTGGTTCGTGGGTCAACCGCGCGCTGAAAATGCCGGCGATCAAACGCATCGTCACCCTGGGCCCGTGCAGCGATGACCTGCATAACCCGCAACTGCGCGGCGGCAACCTGGGCGCCCTCAAGCGTGGGCAGTTGCAGCTGTTTCCCTGGCAGCACCCGCCGTCGAAAGTGTGGGGCAGGGTGGGCGATGGCGCCGGTCACCAGCAGCAGGAAAACCATCTGCACTGGCGCAACCTGGCGCAGTTGGATTGGGCGGCCTTCCTCGAACAGATGATCAGCGGCCTGCCCACCGAGGCGATCTGGATCACCATCGACAAAGACGTCTTGGCCTGCGAAGACGCGGCCACCAACTGGGACCAGGGCGGCATGCGCCTGACGCATTTGCTGCAAGCGCTGCGGGCGTTGGCGGCGCGCAAGCGCATCATCGGCATCGACGTGTGCGGCGAGTTCGCCACGCCGGCGTTCAGCAATGCGTTCAAGCGCTGGGAGGCCAAGTCCGACCAGCCGCCGCAGCGTTGGACGCCTGAGGACCTGCAGCGCAATGCCGCGACCAATGAAGCCTTGATCGAGCTGTTTGAGGAGCTGTTCCCGTGAGCCTGACCGTGGTGTTGTTGGTAGCGTTTTCTATCGTGCTCGATGTGATCGGCCAGCTGTGTTTCAAACTCGGCCTGGACCGTTTGCCGGAGCTGGAAGGCGGCTTTCGCCTGAATGCGTTCTGGGGCCAGGTGTTCAATGCGCCGTTGCTATGGGCCGGGATCGGCGCCTACGTCATCGAGTTTTTCGTGTGGCTGGAAGCCTTGTCCCGTGCGCCGTTGAGCCTGTTGTTTCCGGCGGCGGCGCTGGCCTATTGCGGGGTGGTGCTGGTGGGCAAGGTGGTGCTGGGGGAAACCGTCAGCCGCCGGCGCTGGCTGGGCACGTTGGTGATCACCCTGGGGGTGATGCTGGTGGCCGTTGCCGGGAGCCAGGCATGACGACGCAGACGTGGTTGCATGGGCGGTTCGGCACGATTGTGCTGTGGGCCTTGTTGATCTGCACCGAGAGCGCCGGGCAGTTGTTTACCAAGCTCGCCGGTGACCAGTTGGGGCAGATGGATTTCAATTGGCAGTGGCTGGCCGACGTGGCGCGTAACCCGGGGATACTGGCGGCGATTGCCTGTTACATCGGCGCGTTTTTCGTGTGGATGCTGATCCTGCGGCGCAGCAGCCTGTCGCTGGCGTTCCCGCTGAGTTCGCTGGTGTTTGTGGTGGTGTTGCTCGGGTCGTGGCTGGGGCTGGGCGAACATATCAGCGCGCTGCACTGGGTGGGCGTGGCGGTGATTATCGGCGGGATTGCGCTGTTGGCCGAGGGCGAAGAGAACTGAAATAGTGCTATGAGATGGGGGCGAATGTGGGAGCAACTGTCTTGATGACCCTAACTTTGGCATCGCTTTTTAAGACAGCCAAGCTCCCACAGCTTCAAGCCGTGTGACCTTCAACCACACATCGCTGCAGATTCAGGCAGCGTGTTCTTTCCATTCGGCTCTATAACGCAGCATCGCGTTCAGCCTGACTAACAAAACACGCATGCATGCAATTAGCGCAACTTTTGCGCGTTTGCCTTTGTCGCGCAGTGCTTTATAGCGGGCCTGGAATTCAGGCTGTTCCCGGATGACAACCCAGCAGGCCATGTAGAGCGAGCGACGCACGGAAAACCTCCCGCCGCTAATGTGACGCGCACCTTGGTGTTTCCCACTGTCGTTGTTATACGGAGCGAGGCCCGCTAGCGCCGTGATCGGACGCCTGCCAATCTCGCCCAGCTCCGGCAGATATGCCATTAGGCTAGCCGCCGTAATGAGCCCGATGCCCTTAACTGAGCACAGGCGTTCGACTTTTTCGCGGTCTAGCCTGTTGGCGGTTTCGCGAATCAGCTGCTCTATCGCGTTCACAGCCTTGCTCAAGTAGTCGATATGGCTCTGCAACGCCGGTTTTACTACGTCGCAGGAGGCTGTTTTCAGGCGCCTTCTGTCATCGTCCCTCTGCTGAACAAAGTTCTCTCGCTGCTGGACTAACGCGCGCAACTCGTCATGTTCCGGGCTGGTGATTCGGCTGCTTGGTGAGTCGAGAACCGCTGCGAACTGCGCAAGAGACTTTGCGTCTATCGGGTCGGTTTTAGCGTGTTGCCCCATCGCCCTGGAAAAACTCTTGGCCCGACGGGGATTGACGCAGATGACATTAAGGCCCGCAGCCTGAAGCGCCTTCATGACTTTGCGCTCATAACCGCCAGTAGCCTCCAACACCACGCGTCCGACCTGGTGAAGCAATAGCCACCCAATCAACCCAGGGAAATCTTCTTCGGCGTTAGCGCAATTTACCCCAACGTCAACCTGATGAACTCGAGCTTCAAGGCTGTCCTTGGAAACATCAATGCCTGCTGGATAGGAAAACATAGCCAAACCCTCTTACACTAAAAGTGAGAGCGCTCTGGCTTGGTCCACGCTTGTAACTGTTCGAGGTGGGCTCGTTCAACTGTTCGGGCTCATGTCCAGAGCGGAGAAGTGAGTGGCAGCATGGGCTCCCACACGTGCTTTAAGCACTTCGGGCATTCAGCTTGCCACTCACCCTCTCACTCTCAGCTTAATCCCGTATCAAGACACAAGGGGGCTTGCTCCCGATAGCAGTGGTTCAGCCGATACATGCATGACTGATACACAGCTATCGGGAGCAAGCCCCTTCCACATTTTGTACCTTTGTATCTCCAGACCTCAGGTGAATCATTCGAAGGTATAGCTGATCGCCGTCTGCACTTGCCCCTGATTCACTTCACCGGTCTGGCGCACGATGCTGCTGTCCGCCGCCGAACCCACCAGGTGTACCCAGCTGGCGCTGGTCAGCAGCGACCAGTTGGGCGTCAGCGGAAACTGGAAACTCTGGCTCAGGGTCACGTTCTGGAAACCGCCGCTGGCGTTGTAGGCCTTGAAACCCGTGGCCGCCGCTTCGTTATCATCCACCCCGAAAAACGTTTGGGTCTGGCGCGCATCGGCGAAGTGCGCTACCAGGCCGCTGCTGCCGATGACCCCGCCGCCCAGCGGGTAACCCAACTCGCCACCGACCTTGCCCAGCGCGCCGCTCTGCGCGTGGCCACCGCCGACCGCCTGGCCCAACCGCGCATAAACGCGCCAGAAGTCAGCCGGCGCGTATTGGATGAAACCTCCGACCTCCGCCATGTCCGACACATTGCGCAGCCCCTGCAATGAGCCGTTGGTGGTGCGCCCCTGCAAGTAATTGATATACGGGCCGGCGGTCAGCCCGTGGCTGTTCAAGGCGCTCCAGGTCAGGCCGTCATCGGTGCCCAGGCTGACATTGCCCCAGTCCAGGTCGAGATAGGGCACGGGCCGGGTTTCGTAGCGGCTGCCGGTGGGGTCGTGGGGTTGATAGCTGACGCCTGCGCCGACGTCACCGGTGATGCCTTGGGCCTGCGCGGTGAGGCTCAATAAGCCGGCCAGTGCAGCGCATGTGATCCGCAACATGGTCACAGTTCCTTAGGTGAGTACACGCGCATGAACGCGCAAACCCGCGCGCCTGTGCAAGCACTCATCTTGTTTGTAGCAAGCTACAAAAATTGTAGCTTGCACGACACAAATCCCCCGCGCGCACCGCGCAAAGCCCCGGCCCCGCTGGGATATGGCCAATTGGCACAATCCCTGCTCTAGCCCTGGTGCAAGCGCAGACAGCGCACTCCATCAAGGTAACCGCAATGATCGACTGGCATATCGTGTGCGACTTCGACGGGACCATCACCCCCACCGACGTCATCGACAACGTCCTCCAACGCTTCGCCGGCCCCGAATGGGAAACCATCGAACAGCAATGGCTGGATGGGCACATCGGTTCACGCGAATGCCTGAGCCGCCAACTGGCGCTGATCAAGGCCACGCCCGCCGAGTTACTGGCCTATTTCGACAGCGTCGAGATCGACCCGGACTTTCCGGACTTCGTCGATCACGTGATCGGCCTGGGCGCGTCCCTCGAAGTGGTCAGCGATGGCATCGAGCAAGGCATCGCGCGGATTCTGTCGCGCAACTACGTGACCCTGCTGCCGATCCTCGCCAACCGCCTGCGCCAGGTTGATCAGAACAGCTGGCGCATCGACTTCCCCTATTCGAGCGATGCCTGCCGCGCGGCGTCGGGCAACTGCAAATGCAAGTCCACGCCGCGCAACAAACGCGTGCTGGTGATCGGCGACGGCAAGTCCGACATGTGCGTGGCCTCCACCGCCGACTTTGTGTTCGCCAAGGGCAGCCTCGCCGAGTACTGCATCGCCAACCGTATTCCCCATGCGCGCTTCGATTGCTTCGCCCAACTGCCTGCGCTGCTCGCGCAGCTGCCGCAAAGCGTCGCCGCCAATGCCACCGCCTTTACGACGGCTGACCTCTTTATTGAAAATCAGGAACTCTTGCACCATGTCTGATATCCGCATCGCCACCGCCGAAGACCAGATCCTTCTGGATAAAGAAGCCAAGTACTGCTCCTACGGCGACACCGTCCACTACATCGAGCCGCCGCGTATTTTCAGCCGTTGCGAAGGCTCCTACGTGTGGGACACCGAAGACCAGGCCTACCTCGACCTGCAAATGTGGTACTCGGCGGTCAACTTCGGCTACGCCAACCCGCGCCTGAACAATGCGCTGAAACAGCAGATCGACACCCTGCCGCAAATCGCCAGCCAGTACCTGCACAAGGGCAAGATCGAGCTGTCGGAAATGATCGCGGTGGACGCCAAGAACAAATTCGGCCTCGACGGTCGCGTGCATTTCAACGTCGGCGGTTCGCAGTCCATCGAGGACTCCCTGAAAGTGGTGCGCAACGCCACCAACGGCAAGAGCCTGATGTTCGCCTTCGAAGGCGGCTACCATGGGCGTACGCTGGGCGCCTCGTCGATCACCTCCAGCTACCGTTACCGTCGTCGCTACGGCCACTTTGGCGAACGCGCGCAGTTCATCCCGTTCCCGTACCACTTCCGTGGCCCCAAGGGCATGACGAAAGAAGAATACGGCAGCCACTGCGTGCAGCAATTCGCCCGCCTGTTCGAAACCGAATACAACGGCGTGTGGGACCCGAAAGTCGGCAGCAGCGAATACGCCGCCTTCTATGTGGAGCCGATCCAGGGCACCGGCGGCTACGTGATCCCACCGATGAACTTTTACCGCGAGCTCAAGCATGTGCTGGACCAGCACGGCATTTTGATGGTGTCCGATGAAATCCAGATGGGCTTCTACCGCACCGGCAAACTCTGGTCGATCGAGCACTTTGACGTACAACCGGATGTGATCGTGTTCGGCAAGGCGCTGACCAACGGGCTCAACCCGCTGGGTGGTATCTGGGCCCGTGAAGAGCTGATCAACCCGAAGATTTTCCCGCCGGGCTCCACCCATTCCACCTTCGCCTCCAACCCGCTGGGTACGGCGGTAGGCCTGGAAATGTTCAAGATGACCAACGAAGTCGACTACGGCGCGATGGTCATGGCCAAGGGCAAATTTTTCCTCGAAGGCCTGCAAGACCTGCAAAAACGCTTCCCGATCATCGGCGACGTCGACGGCCTGGGCCTGGCCCTGCGCTGCGAAATCTGCGCGCCGGATGGTTTCACGCCGGACAAGGCGACCCTGGACTACATGGTCGAAGAAGGCATGAAGGGCGACATGCTGGTGGATGGCCAGAAACTCGGCCTGATCCTCGACGTGGGCGGTTACTACAAAAACGTGATCACCCTGGCGCCGTCCCTGGAAATCAGCTACCCGGAAATCGAACTGGGCCTGAAGCTGCTGGAGCAACTGCTGGTGCGAGCGACCCACCGGTGAACAGCGCAGGGATCGACCTCGGCGAAGGGGATGCCGGCTTCGTTCTCGGTGCCGGGCCGGTCGGGATCCTGTTGATCCACGGCCTGACCGGCACGCCGACCGAACTGCGCCAGGTCGCCAAGGGCCTGGCCAGGGCGGGCAATTGCACGGTGTACGTGCCCACCCTGGCCGGGCACTGCGGTGACAACAGCGACCTGCAGGCCACCGGCTGGCGGGACTGGTACGAAGGCGTGCGCAAGACCTTCGTGCAGATCAAGCGGCGCCACGCGCAGGTGTTTGTCGGTGGTTTGTCCATGGGCGCGGTGATGTCGATGTACCTGGCCTCCGAGCATCCGGGCCAGGTCGCCGGCTTGCTGATGTACTCCACTACGTTGAAGTACGACGGTTGGAGCATCAGCAAAATGGCGTTTATCACGCCGTTGCTGATCCGCATTCCCTTCGGTGTGCGCCTGTTCCGCTTCACCGAGAAGCCCCCGTACGGCATCAAGAATGAACGGCTGCGGGCGATCGTCGAACGGCAGATGAAGGAGGGCGAGAGCAGCGAAGCGGGGTTGTTGACCATGGAAGGCGTCACCGTGCGCGAGTTGCACTGGATGAACGCGGTGGTCAAGAAACGCATGCCCGGCATCCAGGTTCCGGCCCTGGTGCTGCACTCCATCGAGGACGACATCACCAGCCGCTGGAACGCCGACTACGTGGAGCGCCACCTCGGCGGGCCGGTGACCAAGATCCTGTTGGATAACTGCTACCACATGATCACCGTCGACCTGCAATACCGGCGGGTGATTGAGTTGAGTGCGGAGTTTATCGAGCGGAACACAAGCTCCCACAGCCTGCACACCGTTGATTGCCGCTCGGCATAAGGGAAATACGTGATCACCACCCAAGCCTTCCCGACCATCCGGGCCCTCCAGCGCAGTGCCTGGAACGATTGCTTCCCGGGTGCCCTGGAGGACTGGGACTATTACGTCGCCGTGGAAAACGCCGCCATCGAGGATTTCCAATGGCGCTACCTGGCGGTTTACCAAGACGGGACCCTGGTGGCGGTCGCGCCCGCGTTCATCACGCATTACCGCCTCGACACCACGGTGTCCGGCGCCGGCAAGCGCTTGACCGACCGCCTGGAGCGCCTGTGGCCGGGTGTTTTGCAATTGGGGCTGTACGCCATCGGCTCGCCGGTGGCCGAGCGCTGCGATGCCGGGTTCGCCAGCCACGTGCCCGCGGCGCGGCGTGCGCTGTTGCTCCGGCATGTGCTGGAGGCCGCGCGCCACGATGCCGATGACTTCGGTATCGGCCTGCTGGCGGTCAAGGACGCGCCGAGCAACGACCCGCACTGGGTCGACAGTTGCCGTGCCAACGGTTTCCAGACGATGCCGAGTTTGCCCACGGGCGTATTGCCGTTGCCCTATGGTTCGGTGGACGCCTACCTCGGCTCGCTGGGCAAATCCACACGCAAGGACCTGCGCCGCAAACTGCGCGCGCCCGGCCCACGGGTAGAGTGGCGGCGCACTATCGACGATGTGCTGCCCGAGGTCATGCGCCTGTACGAAGCCACCCTGAGCCGCGCCGAGTTGCAGTTCGAACGCTTGCCCGCCAGCTATTTCACCGGCGTGCTTGAGCGCCTTGGGTCGCGCGCGGTGTGTGCGCTTTACTGGGTGGATGAGCACTTGGTGGCGTTCAACCTGATGCTGGTGGACGAACAGCGGCTGGTCGACAAGTTTTTCGGGCATGACGTGGAGGCCACTCGCGACTACAACCTGTACTTGCGCAGTTGGCTGACCAACGTCGACTACTGTATTCAACACAATATTGCGCTGTACGAGTGCGGCCAGGCCGGGTATGCCAGTAAGCTGCGCCTGGGCTGCGGGTTCCGGGGCAACAGCTTGTTCTTTCGCCATCGCAACCGGCTGGTCAACGGCCTGCTCAAGCTTGTAAAACTGTTCATTCGACCGGATCGTTCCGACCCTGCCATGGCTGCTGCGATAAGCGAAACCTGATGATCACCAAGACCCGCCAGAAAGCCCGCCCTTTTGCCATTTCGCGCTGGAGTGTCCAGCGCAAGCTGGTGCTGGCGTTCTGGTTGGTGAGTGTGGTTCCCACCATGATCGCGGCGGAGCTGGCCGCCACTACGCTGTCGCAGATCTTCGACAGTAACGTGCGCATCTGGCTGCAGGAGTCGACCAAGATCGTCAAGGACGAGATCGGCGACATCCTTCACGACAACGCGCGCATGGCCAAGCTGTTCTTGCGCTACACCAGTGCGCCGGATAACCGCCAAGCCGTCCGGCACGACCGGCTGACGGCCGACATTGCCGATGCCACGGATATCGACGTGGTGGCGCTGATTCGCGCCAGTGATCACAAAGTGGTCTTTACCACCGCCGCCGATGACATCGTGCAGCAGATCAGCCTGGCCAAGAACACGGTGCTGCAAACGGTCAAGGTGGGCGGGGCCACCACCGGTATTGTGGTCTCCACCTTCGAGACCAGCCGGGACGGCGTCGACTATCTGTTGCTGGTCGGTACCTACCTGGACAGCAGTTTCCTCACCAGTGTTGCCGATGTGCATTCCCTCGACCTGCGCCTGTACCTGGCCAACCCGGACGGGTTCACGGAAATCTTTTCGACCCAGCGCTTCGAGGACCACCCCGCGCGCATCCCCAAGAATGTCGAAACCGCCATGCGCGCCACGCGCCAGCCCAGCGAGCAGTTCACCAATAACTACAGCGGCTTGTACTGGCCGATCTTCAACGATGCCGGCGACTTGCAAGGCGTGATCTTCAGCGGCCTGCTGCGCCACAGCAGCCTGGTGGGGCTGGTCAACCAGAGCAACCTGTTCGTGCTGATTTTCCTGGTCAGCTCGGCGCTGTCGCTGGCGGCGGGGGTGCTGGTGTCGCGACGCCTGACCCGGCCTTTGCGAGATTTGTCCCAAGGCGTGGGGGCGGTGATCTCCGGCAACTACACGCACCGCGTGGCGGTCAGCGGCGGCGACGAGCTGGCGCAATTGAGCAGCACCTTCAACCATATGACCGAGCGCCTGGGGGAGTTGCATTACCTCGAAGCCCAACTGCGCCGACGTGACCGCCTGCATGCGCTGGGTGAAGTCGCCATGGGCCTGGCCCACGAAATCCGCAACCCCCTGGGCATCATCAAGACCGCCACCCAGTTGTTGCACCGCCGCGCCGACCTGCCGGACACCGACAAACGCCACCTGGAATATGTGGTCAGCGAAGTCAGCCGCATCAACGACCTGATCACCGAATTCCTCGATTTCGCCAAGCCCAACCCACCCTTGCGCGTGGTGCAGCCGGCGCGCCCTCTGGTGGAGGAGATCCTCGGCTTCTGTGCGCCGGAGCTGGCGACGCATAACATCGATGCGCAGGTCGACGACCAGGCGCCGGGGGCGATGATGTATGCCGACGCCAAGCAACTCAAACAGGCCTGCCTCAACCTGATTCTCAACGCGATTGATGCGATGCCCGATGGCGGGCGCCTGACGGTGGGGATTCGTACGGTCGGCGACAACACGGTCATCAGCATTGCCGATTCCGGCCAGGGCATTGCGCCCGACATGATCGAGCGCATCTTCACGCCCTTCGTCACCACCAAGGCCTCGGGCACGGGGTTGGGGCTGGCCAAGGTCTATTCGATCATGGAAAGTCACGACGGCAGCATCGAATGCACCAGCGAGAAAGATGCCGGCGCCACGTTCAGCCTGTACATTCCGGCGATGGGCGAAGACGACGAGGACACACATGACGCATAACATTCTGGTAGTCGATGACGAACCCAAGCTGTGCGACCTGCTGGCATCGGCCCTGGGCCAGAACGGCATCCAGGTGTTTATCGCCGGCAACGGCCTGCACGCGCTCAAGGTGCTGGAGCAGGAAGCCATCGACCTGGTGATCAGCGACTGGCGCATGCCAGGCATGGACGGCCCGGCGCTGCTGGCCGAGATCAAAGTGCGCTACCCCCATGTGCCGGTGATCGTGATGACCGCCTACAGCACCGTCAAGAACGCCGTGCAGTCGATGCGTAACGGCGCCTATGACTACATCGCCAAGCCGTTCGATATCGACGAGCTGGACATCACCGTGGCCAAGGCCCTGCAATTTCGCGACATCCTGCGCGACAACGCCCGCCTGCGCGCCGAATTGGACGAACACGCACAGTTCGACAGCCTGGTGGGCGATAGCCCGGCGTTTCGCAAGGTGCTGCACGCGGTGGACTCGGTGCGCGACAGCAGCGCCACCATCTTGCTGACCGGCGAAAGCGGCACCGGCAAGGAAATGGTCGCCCGGGCTATCCATAAGCATGGCTGCCGCGCCGACCAGCCCTTTGTCGCCGTCAACTGCGCGGCGATCCCCGAAGGCCTGCTGGAAAGCGAGATGTTCGGCCATCGCAAGGGCGCGTTTACCGGCGCCGTGGCTGATCGGGTAGGGCGCTTTATGCAGGCCGACAAGGGCACGCTGTTTCTTGACGAGGTCGGTGACATGCCACTGGCGTTGCAAGCCAAGATCCTGCGTGCCTTGCAGGAGCGAGTGATCGAGCCGGTGGGCGACCCGCGCGAGCGCAAGGTGGATGTGCGGGTGATCGCCGCCACCAACAAGAATTTGCTGGATGCGGTGGCCAACAAGGAGTTTCGCGAAGACCTGTATTACCGCCTCAATGTGTTCCCGATCCCATTGCCGGCCTTGCGCGAACGCGTGGAAGACATCGCGCCGCTGGCCCGGCATTTCGCCCAGACCCTCAGCGCCACCGCCGGCAAACGCATCACCGGTTTCAGCGCCGAGGCGTTGCAGGCCATGGCGGCGTACCACTGGCCGGGCAATATCCGCGAGCTGCAAAACTGCGTGGAACGCGCAACCATTGTGGCGGCATCACCGCTCATCGAGGATATCGACTTGCCGGGTTACCTGTTTGCATCCAAGCCGAGCGGGGCGGGCGGTGTTGCGGCGGTGTTGAGCGACGGGCCGGGGATCCCCCAAGACCTGGACGCGGCGCTGGCGGAGGTGGAGAAGGCCTATATTCTGGCGGCATTGCACGAGAGCAACGGCGTGCAGGCCGCGGCGGCGGCGAAGATCGGAATTTCGGAGAGGAGCTTCTGGTATCGCTTGAAAAAGCTCGGTATCCAGGTGGACAAGATCGTTCGCTGACATAACCGGGATAGCAATGTGGGAGTTGGGTCAGGTATGGACGCGTACCCAGATACTCACCAGGATCGTTGCGGCCATCAGCCACGCAACGGCTGCGACCGCTAAAGAGGCCTCCAGCCGCATTCGGTCCACCATCACATACAGCGTCGCCAGGTATACGAAGTACGGAATGATCGACCACATCCCAAACAGGATGGTGGTCTTCAGGTCTTCCACCGAACGGCCCTTGCCGACGATGTAATGGGCGATCAGCGCAAAGGTGGGAAACAGCGGCACCAACCCCGCGATGTAGTAGTTCCGGGTTTTGGCCAGTGCGGCCAGGATCAGCACCACCGCCGCGCCAAGGGCGGCTTTCAAAAACAGATCCATCAGTGACTCAACCCATATTTTTTGACTTTGTCGAACAGGGTGGTCTTGGCCATCCCCAGCTCCTGGCTGGCTTGGGTCAAGTTGCCGCCGCTGCGTTGCAGGGCGTCGCTGAGCAGGTTGCGTTCGAAGGCTTCCACCGCTTCGGTAAAGGCCAGGCCGTGGCCGGTGCTGCCGGCGCCGCTTTTTTTGAAAGCGGGCAGGCCCAGGGCGAAACGCTCGGCGACGTTGCGCAGTTCACGCACATTGCCGGGCCAGTCGTGGCTCATCAGGCTGGACAGGGTCTGGTTGTCCAGCTCCGGCGCGGTGCGGTCGAAGCGCAGGGATGACTGCTGCAGGAAGTGTTCGAACAGCTGCAGGATATCTTCGCGGCGTTCGCGCAGCGGCGGCAGTTCCAGGGTTACCACGTTGAGGCGGTAGTACAGGTCGCTGCGGAACTGGCTGGCGCGGCTCAGCTCGTCGAGGTCGGACTTGGTGGCGGCGATCACCCGGCAATCCACCGCCACGCTCTGGTTGGAGCCCAGGCGTTCCAAGGTGCGTTCCTGCAACACCCGCAGCAATTTGATCTGCAGGTTGATCGGCATGCTTTCCACTTCATCAAGGAACAGCGTGCCTTCGTGGGCGTGTTCGATCTTGCCGATACGCCGCTTGCCCGCGCCGGTGAAGGCGTTGGCTTCGTGGCCGAAAATCTCGCTTTCGAAGAGGTTCTCCGGCAGGCCGCCGCAGTTGAGTGCAACGAACTGGTGGGCATGGCGCCGACTGAAATCATGCAAGCAACGGGCGACCAGTTCCTTGCCGGTGCCGGTCTCACCTTCGATCAGCACGTTGGCCGAGGTGTCGGCGACGTTGGCGATCAGTTCGCGCAGGTTCTGCATGGCCGGGGAGCGGCCGATGATGCGGCCTTCGAGGGAGTCGCGCTCGGCCAACTGGCGGCGCAGCGACCAGACTTCCCGCGCCAGCCCGCGTTGTTCCAGGGCGCGGCGGGCGACGTCGACCAGGCGTTCGGGGGAGAAGGGTTTTTCCATGAAATCGTAGGCGCCGTTGCGCATGGCGCCAACGGCCATGGAGATATCGCCATGCCCGGTGATCAACACCACCGGCAGGCTTTTATCCAGGGCCTTGAGGCGGGTGAGCAGTTCCAGGTCATCGATGCCCGGCAGGCGAATGTCGCTGATCACGATGCCCGCGAAGTTCTCGCCGACGCGTTTGAGCGCCTCTTCGGCGCTGCCCACGCCCACGCTGGGGATATCTTCCAGTGCCAGGGCCTGCTGGCAGCCGAGCAGCACATGGGGGTCGTCTTCGACGATCAGCACGGTGAGGTCTTGAGGATCAATATTCATGTCGACTCAGCTGGTTGAGCGCCCGCCAATGGCAGGCTCAGGACAAAGGCAGTACCACCACTGGCCGGGTGTTCCACGGCAAGGTTACCGCCGGTGGCCGCCGCAAGGCTGGCGGACAGCGTAAGGCCCAGGCCCAGGCCTTGCTCGCCGGGCTTGGTGGTGAAGAACGGTTCGAACAAATGCTTGCGCGCTTCGGGGGGGATGCCGTGGCCGTTGTCGCGCACATGCAGGCGGTATTTGCCCTCGCTGCTGCTGCCCTCCAGCCACAGTTCGGGCGCCGGTTGCGCCTGCATGGCGTCGAGGGCGTTGCCGATCAGGTTGACCAGGATCTGCTCCAGGCGCGTCTGGTCAATCTGCAATTGGGCGTTGGCGAAGTCGCGGTGCAGGGTCAGCGGCAGGCCGTCCAAGCGCGCGCCGAGCACCTGGAACGCGGCATCCACCGCTTTGGCGAGGCTGGCCTCGCCCTGGTCGTCACCGCGCCGGGCAAAGGAGCGCAGGCTGGCGGTGATGCGGCCCATGCGGTCGATCAGTTCGTTGATGGTCTTGAGGTTCGCGGTGGCCGTGTCCAGAGCGCCGCGCTCGAGGAAACGCACGGTGTTTCCGGACAAGGTGCGCAGCGCGGCCAACGGCTGGTTCAGCTCATGGGCGATGCTGGTGGACATCTGGCCGATGGCTGCGAGCTTGCCGGCCTGCACCAGTTCGTCCTGGGCGCGGCGCAGGGTTTCTTCGGCCTGGCGCCGTTCGCGTATCTGGCCCTTGAGCCGTTCGTTGCTGGCGCGCAGGTCGGCGGTGCGTTCGGTAATCCGTCGTTCCAGTTGGCTGTTGGCTTCCTGCAGGGCTTCGCGCGCGGCGAGACGGGTGGCGATGACTTTGCGCCGCTCGTTCCAGGCGATCAGCAACAACGCCACCAGGCCGAACGCCACGGCCACCAGGATGCCCTGGTTGATGGCCGCGCGGCGCAGCTCGTTGAGCGGGGTGAGCAGGGTGAAATTCCACGGTGTGTCGTTGAGCGGGCGGGTTTGCGCCAGGTAGCTGACGGCTTGCTCGTCGTTGACCACTTCGCTGTTGGCCGGGAAGGTCAGTTTCTCGGTGCCTTCGTTGAGCCGCTCGCGGGCCAATGGCTCCAGTTCGTTCAACGTGGCCCAGTAATATTGCAGGCTGTGGGCCAGGCGGTCCTTGGTCTCATCGCTCAGCGGTCGCACCGCCTTGAGCCGGCGGGCCGGGTCGCTGGAGAGGATGATGATGCCGTTCTCGTCGCTCACGAAGGCTTCGAGGCGCGCGCGCTGCCAGCGTTCTTCCAGGGCTTCGAGGCGCACTTTGACGACGGCGACGCCGATGATCTTGCCGTGTTCTTCCAGGCCATGGGCCAGGTAATAGCCAGGTTCGCCATTGGTGCTGCCAATGCCGTAAAAGCGTCCGGGCCTGCCGCGTACGGCGTTCTGGAAATAGGCGCGAAAGGACAGGTCTTCGCCCTGATAACTGTCGGCGTCGCGCCAGTTACTGGTGGCCAGTACGCGCCCGGTGGTGTCCATTACGTAGATGGCCCGGCTGCGGCTGCGCCGGTTCAGGCCTTCGAGGTAATCATTAACGGTTTGCCGGGTTTCCTGGTTGGGGTCGGCCAGTAGCGTGGAGACGCTGGACTCCAATTCCAACAGGCTGGGCAGGTAGGTGTATTTGCTGATTTCGCTCTCGACGGTGCGGGCGTGCAGCTCCAACTGGCGTTCGCCATTGTCGCTGAGGGCGCGGATGCCGTAGTACTCGCTGACGCAGAAGCCGATATAACCCAGGCCGATCATCAGCGCGAGGATCAACGGCGGCAGGAACAGTTGGCGGATCAGACGAGGTTTCACGGCAAGTGATGGCGGTGCGGCGCGAAATTGGTTGGGGTCGCATTTCATCACAGATGCCTTGGGTCAACCAGAGCTGCCATCCTGCGCGGTCCAGTGTGGGAGGGGGGCTTGCCCCCGATAGCAGTGTGTCAGTCGCAACTTCTGTTACTGATCCACCGCTATCGGGGGCAAGCCCCCTCCCACATTGGCCCTGTTTCGGCAGGGGGAAGCTGTGGGCTTAGTGCTGCAGGATTTTTTCAAGGAAGTGCTGCGCGCGCTCGGAGCGGGCGCTGATGTCGCCGAAGAACTCTTCTTTCGGGCAGTCTTCGATGATCTTGCCGGCGTCCATGAAGATCACGCGGTCGGCCACTTTGCGGGCAAAGCCCATTTCGTGGGTCACGCACATCATGGTCATGCCTTCCTGGGCCAGTTGCACCATCACGTCCAGTACTTCGTTGACCATTTCCGGGTCCAGGGCCGAGGTCGGTTCGTCGAACAGCATGACGATCGGGTCCATGGCCAGGGCGCGGGCGATAGCCACACGTTGCTGCTGGCCGCCGGAGAGCTGGCCAGGATGCTTGTGGGCGTGTGCCGAGAGGCCCACGCGCTCAAGCAGTTGCAGGCCTTTCTTGGTGGCTTCTTCCTTGCTGCGGCCAAGCACCTTGATCTGCGCGATGGTCAGGTTTTCAGTGATGGTCAGGTGCGGGAACAGTTCGAAGTGCTGGAACACCATGCCCACGCGTGAACGCAGTTTCGGCAGGTTGGTCTTCGGGTCGGCGATAGAGGTGCCGTCGACCACGATGTCGCCCTTCTGGAACGGTTCCAGCGCGTTGACGCACTTGATCAGGGTGGATTTGCCCGAACCCGACGGCCCGCACACCACGATCACTTCGCCTTTTTTGACATCAGTGCTGCAATCGGTCAGCACCTGGAAGTCGCCATACCACTTGTTGATGTTCTTGATAGAGATCATACGGCAAACCTTTTTTGCAGACGCTTGACCAGCAGCGAGGCGGAAAAGCTGATGATGAAGTAGACAACACCGGCGAAGATCAGGAACTCATTGGAACGGCCGATGATGTCGCCGTTGGAGCGGGCGGAGTTGAGGAAGTCCACCAGGCCCACGGTGTAGACCAGCGAGGTGTCCTGGAACAGGATGATGCTCTGTTGCAACAGCAACGGGGTCATCTTGCGGAACGCCTGGGGCAGGATGATCAGGCGCATGGTCTGGCCATAGGTCATGCCCATCGCCTGTGCCGCCGCCATCTGGCCCTTGGGGATCGACTGCACGCCGGCCCGCACGATTTCGCAGAAGTACGCGGCTTCGAACATCATGAAGGCCACGACGCAGGAGGTGAACGCACCGATCGGGGTATCTTCGCCGGTGATCCAGCGCAGCACGAACGGCACCGCCAGGTAGAACCAGGTGATCACCAGCAGCAGCGGGATCGAGCGGAAGTAGTTCACATAGGCGCCGGCCACGCGCGACAGCAGTTTGCTGGACGACAGGCGCATCAGGGCGAGGATCGTGCCCAGGATGATGCCGCCGACCACGCCCATGACCATCAGCTTCAAGGTCATGACCATGCCGTTCCACAGGCCTGGGATAGCGGGGATGATGCCGCTGAAATCGAATTCCATTATTTACCCCCCACGGAGATCAGGCCGGGCACCGCCACTTTCTTCTCGACCAGGCGCATCAGCAGCATCAGGCTCATGTTCAAGGTGAAGTAGATCAGCGTGGCCAGGGTGAAGGCTTCAAACAGGTTGGCCGAGAACTCGGCGGTCTGCTTGGTTTGCGCCAGCAATTCCATCAAGCCGATCAAGGACGCCACGGAGGAGTTCTTGAACACGTTGAGAAATTCCGAGGTGAGCGGCGGAATGATGATGCGGTAGGCCTGGGGCAGCAGCACGTTCCAGTAAATCTGCGGCAGCTTGAAGCCCATGGCGCGCGCGGCGGATTCCTGGCCGCGTGGCAGCGCCTGGATACCGGTACGCACTTGCTCGCACACGCGGGCGGCGGTGAAGAGGCCCAGGCACACGACGACGCTCAGGTAGGCCGAGGTGGTCGGGTTGAGGTCTTGTTTGTACCAGTCCTGCAGGTTCTGCGGCAGCAGGTCGGGTATCAGGAAATACCAGATGAACAGCTGAACCAGCAGCGGCACGTTGCGAAACAGTTCCACGTAGCAGGTCGCGATGCCCGATACGATGCGGTTTGGCACCGTGCGCATGACCCCCAGAATGGAGCCCAGCAGCAAGGCGATAATCCATGCCACGACGGCGATGGCGATGGTCCAGCCCAGCCCGGAGATGTACCAGTCGAGATAAGTCTCGCTGCCCACGCCGGTGGACTTGAAGAACACGCCCCAGTCCCAGTTGTAATTCATTAGGGTCTCCCCCGAAATCGATCGATGTACAAGCACCCGCTTGGGGAAAATCCGTTCCCACCCGGCGATGAACGCCAGGCACACACGATCGGCTCGAAAACCGCCAGGTCGAGTGTTCCAAGTTATAGCCAGCAGGTAGTAACAGACACCTGAGGGAGGGTTGGCTCCCTCAGGGGATAAGGTTAGTCAGGAATCAGATTTTTACGTCAGGCGCCGGCTTGTCGGTCGGGTTCTTGATCAGTTCCTTGACCTTGTCGCTCATCGGGAAGTTGAGGTTCAGGCCTTTTGGTGGGATCGCGCTTTCGAACCACTTGGCGTAGATCTTGTTGATCTCGCCGGACTTGTACAGGCCGGCGATGGCGTCGTCGACTGCCTTCTTGAAGGCCGGGTCGTCTTTGCGAACCATGCACGCATAGGCTTCGAAGGACTGTGGAGTACCGGTGATCACCCATTCATCCGGCTTCTTGGCCTTGGCTTCTTCACCCGCCAACAGCGCGTCATCCATCATGAACGCGACAGCGCGGCCGCTTTCGAGCATCTGGAAGGATTCGCCGTGGTCTTTGGCGGAGATGACGTTCATGCCCATCTGCTTGTCGGCGTTCATCGCCTTGATGATACGCTCGGACGTGGTACCGGCGGTGGTCACGACGTTCTTGCCTTTGAGGTCGGCGAAGTCGGCGTAGCTTGGCTTGCCGTCTTTATCTTTTTTGACCAGCAGACGGGTGCCGATTTCGAAGATGTTGGTGGTGAAGGCGACTTGTTGAGCGCGTTCAGCGTTGTTGGTGGTGGAACCGCACTCGATGTCGACAGTGCCGTTTTGAACCAACGGAATACGGGTCTGCGAGGTGACCAGGTTGTACTTGGCCTGCAGATCGGGTTTGTTCAGGTCTTTTTTCAGGGCTTCAACGATGGCCAGCTGAATGTCGTGGGAGTAGCCCACCGGTTTGCCCGAACCATCCGCGATGTAGGAAAACGGAATGGAACTGTCGCGGTGACCGAGGGTGATGGTGCCGGAGTCGTTGATTTTCTTCAGTGTGCCGGTGAGTTCGGCTGCAAAAACTGGAGTGCTGATCAGAGCGGCAGCGATAGCTGCGCCCAGGATATGGGGAACGATGCGCATCAATACTTCCTCGACATTTGTTTTTTTTATGAAGCCGGTTAAACGGCTCTGTTGTACAGCGAATGCCCGTGACGGCTCCTGAGGGGGTTCAGGCAATCGTCCAGAAGTGTAGAGCATGAGTCGTGCCAGGCCAGAAGTAAAAGGTTAAGCGGCTGATTTATATAATAATTATCTTTGTTTGGCGGAGGATTTATAACGCTTGAGTCCGGCAAACCGAATAGCCCTGGATATGGCGTTCGGAAAACCGAATGCCTGGCAGGTATAAAAAAAGCCCCTGGACCTCACGGTGCAGGGGCTTGGGGAGCGAGGGCCTGTCAGGCCGCCTGGGTCTTGCTGCGATTTTGCTCAACCTTGCACAGGTAGTGTTTCAGGTTGTCCTGTTCTTGCGGGGTGGTGAACAGGCCGAGCTTGGTTCGGCGCCACAACACGTCCTCGGCTTGGGTTGCCCATTCTTCGGTGCACAGGTAGTCGACTTCGCGGGTGTACAGGCCGCCCCCCAGGTGGTCGCCCAGATCGGCCAGCGACTGCACGCCCTCCAGCAGGCGCCAGGTGCGGCTGCCATAGGTGGTGGACCAGCGGCGCGCAATCTCGCTCGGCAACCAGTCGAATGTGTTGCCGATGGCATCGGCCAGGGCTTCTGGGGTGGCCATGTCTTCGCCGCCCGGCAGGCTGGCCTTGGCGGTCCAACTCGGGCGCATCTGGGTGAAATACGGGGCCAGTTGCGCCATGGCCGATTCGGCGAGCTTGCGATAGGTGGTCAGCTTGCCACCGAATACCGACAGGATCGGCGCTTCGCCCGTGCCGCCGGACAACGACAAGGTGTAGTCACGCGTGATGGCCGATGGGTTGTCTGACTCGTCGTTGCACAGCGGGCGTACGCCGGAGTAGGTGTGGACGATGTCGTCGCGACTCAGTTGCTTCTTGAAGTGCGCGTTGACCACATTGAGCATGTAGTCGGTTTCGCCTTCGGTAATCGCAACGGCGGCCGGGTCGCCGGTGTATTCGCGGTCGGTGGTACCGATGATGGTCAGGTGGTTCAGGTACGGAATGGTGAAGACGATGCGCTGGTCTTCGTTCTGCAGGATATGTGCGTGGGCGCCTTCGTACAGTTTAGGCACGATCAGGTGGCTGCCCTGGATCAGGCGGATGCCGTAGGGCGAGTCCAGCTTCAGGTCGTCCTTGATGAACTTGGCGACCCATGGGCCGGCGGCATTTACCAGCGCACGGGCGCGGATCGAGAACAGGCTGCCGTCCGCGCGTTCCATGTTCATGTCCCACATGCCGTTGCTGCGGTGTGCGCTGATGCAGCGGGTCTGGGTGTGAATGTGCGCGCCTTTTTCGCGGGCGGCCATGGCGTTGAGCACCACCAGGCGGGCGTCATCGACCCAGCAGTCGGAGTATTCGAAGCCTTTGGTGATTTCGCTTTTCAGCGGGCTGTCGGCGCCGAACTTGAGGCTTTTGGAGCCGGCGAGCTTTTCGCGCTTGCCCAAGTGGTCGTACAGGAACAGGCCGGCACGAATCATCCAGGCCGGACGCAGGTGCGGGCGGTGCGGCAATACAAAACGCATCTGCTTGACGATGTGCGGGGCCTTGGCCAGTAGCACTTCACGTTCGGCCAGGGCTTCGCGCACCAGGCGGAATTCGTAATGTTCCAGGTAGCGCAGGCCACCGTGGATCAGCTTGCTGCTGGCAGAGGAGGTATGGCTGGCCAGGTCGTCCTTTTCGCAAAGGAATACCGACAAACCGCGCCCGGCTGCGTCTGCTGCAATGCCGACGCCGTTGATTCCACCGCCGATAACGGCGACGTCATAGACTTCGGCAAGCGGTGGAGCAGGCAAGGTAGAGGGGTTCATCGGCTGGCCTCGCGATCTTTTTCGTATTGGAATTCGAACATGAATGTTCATTTGCGAAAATGGTAGCTGATAAACGCGGGCACAGCCAGCCGACTTCGATTGAAAAAACTCATCGAAGGGCGGGAAAAGGAAAATTTGTGAACATGAGCCTGGGGCGGGCTCAAGAAAAAGGGTGCAGGATAAATCGCTATCGGGAGCAAGCCCCCTCCCACATTGGACTGCGTTCACAGCTCAAAAGGCGGGAGGGGGCTTGCCCCGATGATGTCAGCGCAGACGCTAAACGACTTCCAGCCGAACTTTATGCTCATTGAGCAACTGCACCAACGCGGGCACCGGCTGCTGGTCAGTCACCAGGCAGTCCACCAGGCTGATCGGCCCCAGGCGAATCATGGCGTTGCGCCCGAATTTACTGGAGTCGGCGGCCAGGATCACCTGGCGCGCATTGGCAATGATCGCTTGGGAAACCCGCACTTCCTGATAATCGAAATCGAGCAGGCTGCCGTCTTCGTCGATACCGCTGATGCCAACCAGGGCGAAGTCGACCTTGAACTGGTTGATGAAGTCGACACTGGCCTGGCCCACCACGCCGCCGTCACGCCTTACGTTGCCGCCGGTGAGCAGCACGTCGAAGTCATCCTTTGCGCTGAGCATGGTGGCGACGTTGAGGTTGTTGGTGATGATTTTCAGGTGGTTGTGATTCAGCAACGCGCGGGCGATGGATTCGGTGGTGGTGCCGATGTTGATGAACAGCGAGGCGTGATCGGGGATTTGTGCGGCGATGGCTTCGCCTATGCGCTGTTTCTCATCGCGCATCTGGTCGGCACGCATGGCGTACGCGGTGTTTTCGACGCTGGAGTCATAGGCTGCGCCGCCGTGGTAACGACGCAGCAGGTTGGCGTCCGCCAGTTGGTTGATATCGCGGCGGATGGTTTGCGGGGTGACAACGAATAGCTGCGCCATTTCCTCGATACTGACGTAGCCGCGTTCGCGTACCAGTTCGAGGATTTGTTGCTGGCGGGGAGGCAGATTCATGGGGCGTCCTTTGGGCTGCCATACAAAAGTGGCCCATGATGACGCAGGAATCGACTCCCTGCCAGTTACAACCCTAAGTGGATTTTGCCCTTGGCTTATTCGGCGCCTTCGTGCGGTTCCCAGTCGCGCGTGCGGCTGACCGCTTTTTGCCAGCCGGCGTAGAGTTTCTCTTTGGCGGCTTCGTCCAGTTGCGGTGCGAATTCGCGCTCGATCACGGCCTTGCCGCGCAATTCATCCAGGCTGCCCCAGAAGCCGCAGGCCAAACCGGCCAGGTAGGCGGCGCCGAGTGCGGTGGTTTCGCGCATTTGCGGGCGCTCGACCTGGGTGCCGAGGATGTCGGCCTGGAATTGCATCAGGAAGTTGTTGGCCACCGCGCCGCCGTCCACACGCAAGGCTTTGAGGCGTTCGCCTGAGTCCTGTTGCATGGCGTCGAGTACGTCGCGGGTCTGGTAGGCAATCGACTCCAGGGCTGCGCGAATAATGTGATCCACGCGTACGCCACGAGTAAGGCCGAACAGCGCGCCACGGGCATAGGGGTCCCAGTACGGAGCGCCCAGGCCGGTGAACGCCGGGACCAGGTACACGCCGTTGCTGTCCTTGACCTTGCCGGCAAAGTACTCGGTGTCGTGGGCGTCGTTGATGATCTTCAGCTCGTCGCGCAACCACTGCACGGTGGAGCCGCCGTTGAAGACCGCGCCTTCCAGGGCGTAGGCCACTTCGCCACGCGGACCGCAGGCGATGGTGGTGAGCATGCCGTGCTTGGATTTGACCGCTTTGTCGCCGGTGTTCATCAGCAGGAAGCAGCCGGTGCCGTAGGTGTTCTTGGCTTGGCCGGCTTCTACGCACATTTGGCCGAAGAGCGCCGCTTGCTGGTCACCGGCGATACCGCCGATGGCGATGCCGCTTTTGGTGCGGCCATAGATTTCCGAGGACGACTTAACTTGCGGCAGCATTTCGCGCGGAATGTCGAGGATCTCCAGCATCTTCGAATCCCATTCCAGCGTATGGATGTTGAAGAGCATGGTGCGCGAGGCGTTGGTGTAGTCGGTGACGTGGGTTTTGCCGCCGGTAAATTTCCAGATCAGCCAGCTGTCGACGGTGCCGAACAGCAACTCGCCGTTGCGCGCACGTTCGCGGCTGCCTTCGACGTTGTCGAGGATCCACTTGAGCTTGGTGCCGGAGAAGTACGGGTCGGTGACCAGGCCGGTGGTGTCGCTGATGTACTGCTCGTGGCCGTCGCGCTTGAGCTGCTGGCAGATCTCGGTGCTGCGGCGGCACTGCCAGACGATGGCGTTGTAGATCGGGCGGCCGGTGACCTTGTCCCAGACCACGGTGGTTTCACGCTGGTTGGTGATGCCGATGGCGGCGACCTGGTCATGGTGCAGGCCGACCTGGGCCAAGGCTTCAACCATCACCGCGCTCTGGGTGGCAAAAATCTCCATGGGGTCGTGTTCGACCCAGCCCGCCTGTGGGTAATGCTGGGCGAATTCACGCTGGGCGGTGCACACCACGTTGGCGTCACGATCAAAGATGATCGCCCGGGAGCTGGTGGTGCCTTGGTCGAGAGCAATGATGTAGTTCTTATTCTGAAGGTCGGTCATGTCGATTGCCTTGCACGAAAATAAGGAAGTCAGAAATCAGCCTGGGCCTCAAAGGGCAGCAGGGCCAGGCTGGCGCTTTCAGGAAATACGGGTGTTGCCGTTGACAGCCGTGTCAGGTGTTTCAGCTATAGCAGGTGCGGCGTTCGGCAGGTGACGGGCGATCAGCCCGCGATAGGCCGCGGCGCCGAGGCATGCGCCCACGATAGGCGCGAAAACCGGCACCAGGAAGTAAGGAATATCGCGGCCACCAGTAAAGGCCATTTCACCCCAACCCGCGAAAAAGGTCATCAGCTTGGGCCCGAAATCCCGTGCGGGGTTCATCGCGAAGCCGGTCAGCGGGCCCATGGCACTGCCGATCACAGCAATCAACAGGCCAATCAGCAGTGGGGCCAGTGGGCCGCGTGGCAGGCCGTTGTTGTCATCGGTCAGGGCCATGATGACGCCCATCAGGATGGCGGTGATGACCATTTCCACCAGGAACGCCTGGGCGGTGCTCAGCAGTGCGTGAGGGTAGGTGGAGAACACCGACGCCAACTCCAGGCTGGCTTGTGTACCGCGCACCAGGTGGTGGGTTTGTTCGTAATCGAAAAACAGGTTGCTGTAGAGGGTGTACACCAAGGCGGCCGAGCAGAAGGCGCCGGCGATCTGGGCGAGGATGTAGAAGGGCAGTTTGCGCTTGTCGAAGTCGGCGAAGATGCACAGTGCAATACTGACGGCCGGGTTGAGGTGCGCCCCGGAAATGCCGGCGCTCAGGTAGATCGCCATGCTGACGCCGATGCCCCAGATGATGCTGATTTCCCACAAGCCAAAGCTGGCACCCGCGACCTTGAGCGCAGCGACACATCCGGTACCGAAGAAGATCAGCAGCGCAGTTCCGAGGAATTCGGCCATGCATTGGCTCGAAAGTGAAGGCTGTTGAAGAGCAGTTGTCATGGAAAACCTCAGTTGTTGTTCTTGTCTGGCGCACGGCCTCAACGGGCTGTTGCGCGATTTTCACCGTGACGAGGATCCCCATCCAAACCACGGCTTACTGCTCGAATGCTGCGGCTATATGTTTGCAGTATTCGGAAACGAAAAAATATAGACAAGAATGACGGCTGTCAAAGGTCGAAAGTGAACTGTTGGTCACTTTCGAACTATTGGTTTGATGAATGATCACGCTTTACATGAGCCGGTGTAATGAGATAAATCGCCGCACTAGAGCGTTTTACGTGGGCTTGGCCTAGAATCGGCCCTCTGTTTGTCTCGCCTGGAGCCTTCATGACCCCTGCATTGGATTTGTTGAAAAAAGTTCGTGCCGAACATCGTATCCACAGTTATGAACACGATCCCAAGGCGGCTTCGTATGGCCTGGAGGCTGCGGAAAAATTGGGCCTGGACCCGGCGCACGTGTTCAAGACGCTGCTGGCGAGCAGCGAGAAGGGCGAATTATTGGTGGCGGTAGTGCCGGTCGTCGGAAGTCTGGATTTGAAAGCGCTGGCGCATGCGGCTGGCGTGAAAAAAGTCGAAATGGCCGACCCGGCGGCGGCGCAGCGCTCTACGGGCTATCTGTTGGGCGGCATCAGCCCGTTGGGGCAGAAGAAGCGCCTGCGCACGTTTATCGATGAAACGGCGCAGCCGTTGGCGACGATTTACGTGAGTGCGGGGAGGCGGGGGTTGGAGGTGGAGCTGTCGGCGCAGGTGCTGGCTGAACATACCCAGGCTAAATTCGCAGAAATTGGCCGGGCATAATCCAGGCTACTGGAGATCCAGTGTGGGAGGGGGCAAGCCCTCTCCCAGATTTCGCCCCGGTTTCTTCAAATACTCAACTGACCGGGCTGTAGCGCCGTACGCCTGACTCGGAACGAGGTACTTGCGCAGCGACGCTGCCTGATGCCTGGAACAGCACCAAATGCTCAGCCGCCACACGGATCCCCACATCGGCGCCGACCTGATGGTCCGCATGGCTGGGGAAAATCGATTCCAGCTGCGCGCCGGTCGGCAGTTGCAAACGGTACAACGTGGATGCGCCGAGGAAGGTTTTGCCGACGATCCGTGCTTTCAAGGCGCTGTCCGGCGCATAAACAATGTCGTCCGGGCGTAACAGCACATCCACTGCGCCACCGGTGGGCCAGGTATAGGCGCGATTGCCGCGCAGGTCGCCCAGTTCGGTACTCACGGATTCAGGCGAGCTCAACTGCCCACGAATGAAGTAGCCCTGGCCGATAAAACTGGCGACATACGGCGTCTGCGGTTCGTGATAGAGGTTGTAGGGCGTGTCCCATTGCTCGAGTCGACCCTCCTTGAAAACACCCACCTGATCGCTGACGGCGAACGCTTCTTCCTGGTCGTGGGTAACCAGGATCGCACTGGTACCGCGCGCCTTGAGAATGTCACGTACCTCATGGCTGAGCTTGCGCCGCAGTTCGCCATCAAGGTTGGAAAAAGGTTCGTCCAACAACAGCAGTTGCGGCTCCGGCGCCAGGGCGCGGGCGAGGGCGACACGTTGTTGCTGGCCGCCCGAGAGTTCATGGGGGAAACGCTTGCCCAGGTTCTTCAGGTTGACCAGTTCCAGCAACTCGGCGACCACGCGCTCCTTTTGCGGATGCTTGCGGATGCCGAACGCGATGTTGTCGGCCACGCTGAGGTGAGGAAACAGCGCGTAGTCCTGGAACACCATGCCGATACGACGTTTCTCGGGAGCCAGGGTAAAACCGGCGCTGGAGATCACTTCGCCGGCCAGGCTGATTTCGCCTTCATGCACCGGCTCAAAGCCCGCGATGGCACGCAGCGTGGTGGTCTTGCCACAGCCCGAGGACCCGAGCAGGCAACCGATGTCACCTGCGTTGAGGTGCAAGTTGAGGTTTTGCACCACCCGTTGATCTTGATAGCCGCATGCCAGATTGCGCAGGTTCAGCAGTAATGGATGGCTCATGCGTGGTGGTACGCCGGTTCGACGAGGAATTCGAGCAGGGCCTTTTGGGCGTGCAGGCGGTTTTCGGCCTGGTCCCAGGCGACTGAACGCGGGTCGTCGAGCAGGTCGAGGCTGATTTCTTCGCCACGGTGGGCAGGCAGGCAGTGCATGAACAACACGTCCGGCGCGGCCGTGTCGAGCAGGGCGCGCGTTACCTGGTACGGCGCAAAAAGTGCCAGGCGCTTGGCGGTTTCGTCCTCCTGACCCATGGAGGTCCAGACGTCGGTGCTGACCAGATGGGCACCCACGACGGCATCTTTCGGATCGCGCAACAACTGCACGCGCCCATCGGCCTTGGCCATGAACTCGGCATTGGGCTCGTAACCCTCAGGGCAGGCGATGCGCAGGTGGAAGTCGAACTGGATCGCCGCTTCTATATAGCTGTTGCACATATTGTTGCCGTCGCCGATCCAGGCCACGGTCTTGCCCTGAATGGAGCCACGGTGTTCGAGGAAGGTTTGCATGTCGGCCAGCAGTTGGCAGGGATGCAGGTCATCGGACAGGCCGTTGATCACCGGCACGCGCGAGTTGGCGGCAAATTCGGTCAGGTTGCTGTGAGCAAAGGTACGGATCATTACCGCATCGAGCATGCGCGACATGACGATGGCGCAGTCGCTGATCGGCTCGCCACGACCCAGCTGGGTGTCGCGCGGTGACAGGAAGATGGCCTGGCCACCGAGTTGGATCATGCCGGCTTCGAAAGACAGGCGGGTGCGGGTGGACGATTTCTCGAAAATCATCCCGAGAACGCGGTTTTTCAAGGGCTCGAACAGTACGCCGCGGTTACGCAGGTCTTTAAGCTCAATGCCTCGACGAATCACGCCGACCAGCTCTTCGGGCGTGCAATCCATCAGGGAGAGAAAGTGCCTTGCGCTCATCATTAACTACCTTTTTGCAACAGACCGCAGATACTCAAAGCCTTGTTTATTGTGACAACGGGCGAGACCTGCGGCGAAAGCCGCACGGGGCGACGAAATAGGGGAAGGCGCGATATTGACATTAAATGTCGCGTCTTACCAATAGGGCTACGTTTTTAGAGGTGTTCAAGAAGGGCGCGAGAGCGCTTTTGAAGACGATTTCCTGACAGCAGCGAGCCATTTGTACACTGGCCTCGCAACCTTTTGCAATGCGCGGCGGCGGGCCTGGGCCAGGCTGCGTCGGTTTCGGGGGCTGTGCGCGCGGTTCTGTAACATTTGCTCACGCTTGCCCATGGCCTGGCCTGATGCCTGTGGATTCACACGGCGAACGATGCTGGTGCGTCTCAGGGGCGCGGCCCATAGTGAGGCCAAAGCCCCTATAAAGAGACTGGCCATGACCAAGACTCTCCATCACCGTGCATGCCATCTGTGTGAAGCCATCTGTGGCCTGACCCTGGAAACCACCCGCGCCGAAGATGGCAGCCTGGCGATTACTTCGATCAAGGGCGACCCTCAAGACACATTCAGCCGTGGCCACATCTGCCCCAAGGCCGTGGCCTTGCAGGATATCCAGAATGACCCGGACCGGCTGCACCAGCCCATGCTGCGGGTGGGCAGTGACTGGCGGCCGATCGCCTGGGACGAGGCGTTTGCCCTCGTGGCCGAGCGCCTTGCGGGCATCCAGGCTCGGCACGGGCAGAATGCGGTGGCGGTGTACCAGGGCAACCCCAGCGTGCATAACTATGGGCTGATGACCCACAGCAATTACTTCCTCGGCCTGCTCAAGACGCGCAACCGGTTTTCCGCAACCTCCGTAGACCAATTGCCTCATCACCTCACCAGTCATCTGATGTACGGCCATGGCCTGTTATTGCCGATCCCGGATATCGATCACACCGACTTTATGCTGATCCTGGGCGGCAACCCGTTGGCGTCCAACGGCAGCATCATGACCGTGCCGGATGTGGAGAAACGGCTCAAGGCGATCCAGGCCAGGGGCGGCAAAGTGGTCGTGGTCGACCCACGGCGCAGCGAGACGGCGGCGATTGCCGACCAGCATCTGTTTGTGCGACCGGGTGGCGACGCGGCGCTGTTGTTCGGGCTGCTCAACACCTTGTTCAGCGAGAACCTGACGCGCGACACTCATTTGTCGGTTGAGGGGCTGGATGATGTGCGCCGTGCGATCGCCGGGTTCACGGCCCAAGCCATGAGCCACCAGTGTGCCGTGCCCGCCGAGCAGATCCGCCAGTTGGCACGGGATTTCGCCGCTGCGGACAAGGCCGTTTGCTATGGGCGCATGGGCGTCTCGACGCAGGCATTTGGCACCTTGTGTCATTGGCTGGTGCAACTGATCAACCTGGTCACCGGCAACCTGGACCGGGTCGGCGGCGCGCTGTGCACCTCTCCGGCGGTGGACCTGGTGGCTTCCACCGGCGGCGGGCATTTCAATCGCTGGCAGAGCCGCGTGTCCGGGCGTCCGGAATATGGTGGCGAATTGCCGGTGTCGGCCCTGGCCGAAGAAATGCTCACCGAAGGCGAAGGGCAAATCCGCGCCTTGGTCACGGTGGCAGGCAATCCGGTGTTGTCGACGCCCAATGGTCGCCAATTGGAGCAGGCCCTGGATGGGTTGGAGTTCATGGTCAGCGTCGACCTGTACATCAATGAGACGACGCGCTATGCCGACCTGATTTTGCCGTCCACATCGGCGCTGGAAAACGATCACTACGACACCACGTTCAACATGTTTGCGGTGCGCAATGTCACGCGCTTCAACAGGGCGATCCTGCCTAAACCTGATGGCGCTTTGCATGATTGGGAGATCTTTGTCGGTCTGGCCAAGGCGTTCGCGGCGCAGACCGGCGTGGCGCTCAAACCCACCATGCCTCCGGCACAGATGATCGATTTCGGACTGCGCGCCGGTGTGTACGGGGATGCGTCCAGCCATAAATTGTCGGTGGCGATGCTGGCCGACCATCCTCATGGTGTGGATTTGGGCGCGCTGCGTCCCAACCTCTGTGCGCGTTTGAAAACGGCGGACGGCAAGGTACAGGCGGCACCGTCTGTGATTCTCGCCGACCTGGCACGTTTTGCCGCGCAGCCGGTGCCGGTGGCCGACGAGTTGCTGCTGATTGGCCGTCGTCACGTGCGCAGCAATAACTCCTGGATGCATAACTACCATCGGCTGGTGAAGGGCAAGCCTCGGCATCAATTGCTGATGCACCCCGACGACCTTGCCCGCCGCCAATTGAGCGATGGCCAGCGGGTGCGCGTCAGTTCGCGCATCGGCATGGTCGAGGTAGAGGTGATGGCGAGCCTGGATATGATGCCCGGCGTGGTCAGCTTGCCCCATGGTTGGGGGCACGGCCGCCCGGGGGTGCAGATGAGCATTGCCAGCGGGCAGCCGGGAGCAAGCGCCAATGACCTGACCGATGAACGGCAGTTGGATGAGCTTTCGGGCAACGCGGCCCTGAATGGTGTGCCAGTGCAAGTGGCGGCGGCTTGAGGTGGCTGAGCACCCTGCTGGAATTTTGCGTTACAATGCGCCACCGTGCCGACCCGTGAGTCGCAAAGTTCCTGCAGAGGTGTTCCATGGATATCATCGAAACGATCAAAGAGCAGATTGCCAATAACACCATTCTGCTTTACATGAAGGGCGCTCCTAACGCTCCTCAGTGCGGTTTCTCCGCGAAGGCGTCCCAGGCTGTTATGCAGTGCGGCGAGAAGTTCGCTTACGTGGATATCCTGCAAAACCCTGAAATCCGCGCCAACCTGCCCAAGTACGCCAACTGGCCGACTTTCCCGCAACTGTGGGTGGCGGGTGAGCTGGTCGGCGGCAGCGACATCATTACCGAAATGGCGGCTGATGGTTCGTTGCAAGCGTTGATCAAAGACGCAGCGACAAAAGCGGCAGGCAAGACTGAAGCTTGATGCTGTTGTAAAAGGCCACGCAATAAAAAGCCCCGCTTCTCATACGAGAGCGGGGCTTTTTTGTACCTGTGGGCGAAGGGTTATTCACCCATCTGCGATTGCAGGTAATTTTCCAGGGTGACCTTGTCGATCAGGCCCAGTTGGGTTTCCAGCCAGTCAATATGTTCTTCCTGGTCTTCCAGGATATCTTCCAGCAGTTCGCGGCTGCCGAAGTCGCCTTGGGCTTCGCAATGCGCGATGGCGGCCTTGAGGTCGCTGTGGCTCTTGCGTTCAAAGCCCAGGTCGCTGCCGATCATTTCCTGGGTGTGCTCGCCGATATTCAGTTTGCCCAGGTCCTGCACGTTCGGCAGGCCTTCCAGGAACAGGATGCGTTTGATCAGCGCGTCCGCGTCTTTCATGGCCTTGATCGATTCTTTGTATTCGCGCTTGCCGAGCTTTTCCAGGCCCCAATCGTCATACATGCGTGCATGCAGAAAGTACTGATTGATCGCGACCAGTTCATTGGCAAGGATTTTGTTGAGTTGCTGGATGACTGAGATGTCGCCTTTCATGACTGGGGTCCTGCCCTGTAATAGCTGTGTATAGGGCGGAGTTTGAGCGGCGAAAACCTTAGTGTCAAACCTAAGTTATTGAATAATAAATGAAAATTAATCGGAATAAGAATGTTTGTGTTCCGCGTCTTGGCGCTAACTAATTGAATTACAGGCATAAAAAAACCGGACACTAAGTCCGGTTCTTTAAAACACGCGTTATCAGGCGTGTGTAAATTCAGTTGAATAGGGGAGCGCGGCCTGGGCTGTCTGCAGCTGCGTCAGGGTTTCCCGTACCACTTGCTTGGCGAGGCAAGCACATTTACCACACTGGCTGGCAACGCCGGTGGTTTCACGCACTTCCTTGTAGCTGCAGCAACCTTCGTAGATTGCTTCGCGGATTTGTCCGTCGGTGACGCCGGTACACAGGCACACATACATAAGGGAGAACCGTCGCGGGTTTAAGGCTTAAGTGCGATGGATCTTAATGTTAACGAGAATGATTGTCAAAGTAGATTCGTAGGCTATTTACCGCCATCGCCCTCGCGCTGACGAACGGTTTTTTCCGTGTATGATGGTCGGTCTTCACGAAGCGTGACTGCGTCACAGGCCTGTCGCTTAAACGCGGCAGACTCATGACCGGTCCTTTTACTTCAATCGTCACCCCTGCATCAGGAGATACCCAATGAGCGTACTCGTCGGCAAACAAGCCCCGGATTTCGACGTACCGGCCGTTCTCGGCAATGGCGAAATCGTCGACAGCTTTAAACTGTCCGAAGCCATCAAAGGCAAATACGGCCTGGTGTTCTTCTACCCACTGGACTTTACCTTCGTCTGCCCTTCGGAGCTGATCGCTCTGGACCACCGCATGGACGATTTCAAAGCGCGTAATGTTGAAGTGGTTGCCGTTTCCATCGACTCCCATTTCACTCACAACGCCTGGCGTAACACGGCCATCAACGATGGCGGCATCGGCAAAGTCAAATACACCATGGCTGCCGATATGAAGCACGACATCGCCAAGGCCTACGACGTTGAGTCCGAAGGCGGCGTGGCATTCCGTGGCGCGTTCCTGATCGACGACAAGGGCGTTGTGCGCTCGCAGATCATCAACGACCTGCCGCTGGGCCGTAACATGGAAGAGCTGATCCGCCTGGTCGACGCCCTGCAATTCCACGAAGAGCACGGCGAAGTCTGCCCGGCCAACTGGAAGAAAGGCGACAAGGGCATGAACGCTTCGCCGGAAGGTGTTGCAGCCTACCTGACCGAGAACGCCGGCAAGCTGTAAGCCGGATTCAAGGTAAAAAAAACCGGCCTGTGAAGGCCGGTTTTTTGTGGGAGGGGGGTTGCTCCCGATTGCAGTGCATCAACCCATGGATACATCACCGACACGCCGCCATCGGGAGCAAGCTCCCTCCCACATTGGGTACGCGGCGCGTTCAGGAGACTCTCAGTCGTTGAAGTCTTCCCAGCCGCCCATCTGTTTCCAGCGGTTGACGATGCCGCAGAACAGCTCCGCAGTCTTCTCGGTGTCGTAGCGGGCCGAATGGGCCTCGCGCCCGTCGAAGTCGATACCGGCTGCCTGGCAGGCTTTGGCCAGTACAGTCTGGCCGTACGCCAGACCGGCGAGGGTCGCGGTGTCGAAGCTGGAGAATGGGTGGAACGGGTTACGCTTCATGTCCAGGCGCGCCACGGCGGCATTCAGGAAACCCAGGTCGAAGCTGCTGTTATGCCCGACCAGGATCGCGCGCTTGCAGCCGTTGGCCTTCAGCGCCTTGCGCACGCCACGGAAGATATCGGCCAGGGCCGTTTCTTCACTTACCGCCATGCGCAGTGGGTGATCGAGCTTGATGCCGGTGAATTCCAGGGCTGCGGCTTCGATGTTCGCGCCTTCGAACGGCTCGACGCGGAAGAAGTGGGTGTGTTCTGGGTACACAAAGCCCTGTTCATCCATGCCGATAGTGGTGGCGGCAATTTCCAGCAGGGCGTCGGTGGCGCAATTGAACCCACCGGTTTCTACGTCAATAACGACCGGCAGGTAGCCGCGAAAACGTTCGGCCATCGGGTGGCGCGAGCCGCCGCCGTGTTCCTGGTCGTCGTCGTAATGGTCTTCACTCACTTGGTTTCCTCCAGCAGGCGCCAGCGCAGTGTTTCACCGGCGCGCAGCGGGATAACGGTCAGCTCGCCAAAGGGCAGGCTGGCAGGGGCGGTCCAGTCTTCACGGACCAGGGTAATGCGGTCGGTATTCGCCGGCAGGCCATAGAACTTCGGGCCGTTGAGGCTGGCGAAATCTTCGAGTTTGTCCAGTGCATTGCGTTGTTCGAACGCTTCGGCGTACAGCTCGATGGCGGCGTACGCGGTGTAGCAACCGGCACAGCCGCACGCGGCTTCCTTGGCGTGTTGAGCGTGGGGCGCGGAGTCGGTGCCGAGGAAGAACTTCGAATTGCCGCTGGTCGCGGCATCCAGCAAGGCCACTTGGTGGGTGTTGCGCTTGAGGATCGGCAGGCAATAGAAATGCGGCCGAATCCCGCCCACCAGCATGTGGTTGCGGTTGTAGAGCAGGTGATGCGCGGTGATGGTCGCGCCGACGTTGGCCGAAGCCTCGGTGACGAATTGCACGGCATCGGCGGTGGTGATGTGCTCGAACACCACCTTCAAGGTCGGGAACAGCTCGACCACACGGCGCATATGCTCGTCGATGAAGACCTTCTCGCGGTCGAACACGTCCACGTCGCCACGGGTAACTTCACCGTGGATCAGCAGCGGCATGCCCACTTCAGCCATGGCTTCGATGGCCGGCAGGATTTTATCGATGCTGGTTACGCCGGAGTCGGAGTTGGTGGTCGCGCCGGCCGGGTACAGCTTGGCGGCGTGCACAAAACCGCTGGCCTTGGCCTGGCGAATTTCTTCGGGCTGGGTGCGATCGGTCAGGTAGAGCACCATCAACGGCTCAAAGCGGCTGCCGGCCGGTCGTGCAGCGAGGATTCGCTGGCGATAGGCGTCGGCTTCAGCGGCATTGCGCACCGGTGGTACCAGGTTAGGCATGATGATGGCGCGGCCAAACGTACGCGCAACATCGGCCACGGTTTGAGGTAACGCAGCACCATCGCGAAGATGAATATGCCAGTCGTCGGGACGCAGCAGGGTCAGGCGGTCGGACATTGGGGATTCCAGGCGGGTCAATCTGGTGGGAATGCTACCGGAAAAGACTCTTGCAGGCACTCGCTATCAAGTTTTGCAGGATGCATCCGATAGCCTTTCGTATGCCTTATCGATGTATGACGCTTTGAAGTGTTGTAGAAACCAGTGGAGCCTCCCGTGCGCCAGCATTATCTAGCCCTGCTCAGTGTGTTCGCCAGCCTGCCTGCGATGGCCCTCACGTTCCAGACACGTCTGGAGAACATTGAGTGGAAGGTGGAAGGCGACAAGTTCGAGTGCCGACTGACCCAGCCGATCACCGACTTCGGTTCGGGTGAGTTCGTACGCCGGGCCGGTGAGCAAGCGACTTTCCGTCTGAAAGCCTATGGCGGCTCGCTGGGCGCCGGGTCGGCCACCCTACTGGCCGCTGCTGCTCCCTGGCAGCCGGGGCGTGGCGACATCAACCTCGGTGCCGTGCGCGCCGGCAGTGGCGATGTGCTTTTTAACAGCTCCCAGGCTCAGGCTGGTCGCCTGTTCAATGGCTTGCTCGAAGGGCGCTCGCCGACTGTTCGGCATTATGCGCGTGAGGGCGGCTACTCGGAAATTCGCCTGTTGCCGGTCAAGTTCAACAAGGCCTACAGCGATTATCAGCTGTGCACCGCCAAGCTGTTGCCGATGAATTACGATCAGGTCAAGCAGACCGAAGTCGGCTTCCCCGGCGGCGGTATCGAATTGGATGCAGCGGCCAAACAGAAATTGTCGGTGATTCTCGAATTCATGAAGGCGGATCCAACCGTCAACCATATCGAGTTGAACGGTCATTCGGACAACAGTGGCAACCGCCTGAGCAATCGCGATGTGTCGCGTCGTCGCGCATTGGCGGTGATGGATTACTTCAAGGCCAACGGCATTCAGGAATCCCAGGTCACCCTGCGTTTCCATGGCGAAAGCTACCCCTTGGTGCCCAACACCAATGCCGCCAATCGGGCCCGCAACCGCCGTGTGAATATTCAGCTTGAGCGGGTAGCGGCTCCGGAGAAACCGGCTCCCCAGGCCAGTGGCCCGAGCAATCCTGCGCACACTTCATAACGGCAGTCATAAGTGCGCTCGTAGCGTGCGACCATCGGTCGCCCGCTCGACATAATCTGTCGCTTTATCTTCATTTGCTGTCGCGCCCCTGTAAATCCACGGTTTTGGTCGGTAGAATCGACGCCTTTCCGTACAACCCCGTGGAGTGATGGCATGGCCGACGTAAACAAGGTCGTTCTCGCGTATTCCGGCGGCCTGGACACTTCGGTGATCCTCAAGTGGCTGCAGGATACTTATAACTGTGAAGTGGTGACCTTCACCGCTGACCTGGGTCAGGGCGAAGAGGTCGAGCCAGCACGTGCCAAGGCGCAAGCCATGGGCGTGAAAGAGATCTACATTGACGACCTGCGCGAAGAGTTCGTCCGCGATTTCGTTTTCCCGATGTTTCGCGCCAACACCGTCTACGAAGGCGAGTACCTGCTGGGTACCTCCATCGCACGTCCGCTGATCGCCAAGCGCCTGATCGAAATCGCCAATGAAACCGGTGCTGACGCTATTTCCCATGGCGCTACCGGTAAGGGTAACGACCAGGTGCGTTTCGAACTGGGCGCCTATGCTCTCAAACCAGGCGTGAAAGTAATTGCACCTTGGCGTGAATGGGACCTGCTGTCCCGTGAAAAATTGATGGATTACGCTGAAAAGCATGCGATCCCGATCGAGCGCCACGGCAAGAAGAAGTCCCCGTACTCGATGGACGCCAACCTGCTGCACATCTCCTATGAAGGCGGCGTGCTGGAAGACACCTGGACCGAGCACGAAGAAGACATGTGGAAATGGACCGTCTCTCCGGAGAACGCTCCAGACAAACCGCAGTACCTGGAACTGACCTACCGCAACGGCGACATCGTGGCACTGGACGGCGTCGAAATGACCCCGGCCACCGTGCTTGCGACCCTGAACCGTATCGGCGGCGAACACGGCATCGGCCGCCTCGACATCGTCGAGAACCGTTACGTGGGCATGAAGTCCCGTGGTTGCTACGAAACCCCGGGCGGCACCATCATGCTGCGCGCTCACCGCGCCATCGAGTCCATTACCCTGGATCGTGAAGTGGCTCACCTCAAAGACGAGCTGATGCCCAAGTACGCCAGCCTGATCTACACCGGCTACTGGTGGAGCCCTGAGCGTCTGATGTTGCAACAGATGATCGATGCCTCCCAGGCCCACGTGAATGGCGTTGTGCGCCTGAAGCTGTACAAGGGCAATGTGATTGTCACCGGGCGTAAGTCCGATGATTCGCTGTTCGATGCCAACATCGCCACTTTCGAAGAGGATGGCGGTGCTTACAACCAGGCGGACGCAGCTGGTTTTATCAAGTTGAATGCCTTGCGCATGCGCATCGCTGCCAACAAAGGCCGCTCGTTGTTCTGATTGTTGTATCCGCAGTGAAGGATGGCCCCTTAAAAGGGGCCATTTTTTTTGGCCGAAAGCCTTGGATAAATACGCGTTGTTTATCCATTTAATGATTGCTCAAGTTCGTGTGGGACCGATTTTGTATCGGCCCTAAAGCGGGTTGTTTTAAAGGGGAATGAATTTTTACACCTGTGTAGGAACTGGTCTTACAGAAAGTTCACTTATGAAACTGTGGTGAGTCTATTTGCCGCTGAAAGTTCTGTAGGAAACAAGGATCTAATAAATATGTTAAAGGGAACTGAAACACACTATTTGTTTTCACGCGGTCCCGCTCCTGAATGCCCCGTGCAGCAGGGTTTGCCTGAACGCCATGCGCGGCGCGTTTACCGCCGCCCCTTAATCGTCGGGTCATTTCCCTCAAAATATGTAAGCCCCCGGAAAGGTCTGAAAGGCTCTGTAAAGCAAGACACATCTGAGTCGGCGTTTTTTTGTAGGGCATTTCTTTTATCTCTGTGGGTTACGTCTCTGCTTGCTGTTGCTCGGGGGGGAACGCTATGCCAACTAGGAAACGACTAGGCTATTGTGTTTGCTCTAAATAATTCGAACAGCGAAATTGGACTTTCTCATGAATAAAGTGCTGATCGTGGATGATCATCCCGTCATTCGTCTTGCTGTGCGTATGCTAATGGAACGTCATGGTTATGAGGTCGTTGCCGAGACCGACAACGGTGTCGACGCGTTGCAACTTGCACGGGAGCATATGCCGGACATTGTTATATTGGATATTGGGATTCCCAAACTCGATGGCCTGGAGGTTATTTGCCGGCTGTCTTCAACCAAACAATCTGTGCCGTTCAAGGTGCTGGTGCTGACCTCTCAGGCTCCTGGCCATTTTTCCATGCGGTGCATGCAGGCAGGCGCTGCCGGCTACGTGTGCAAACAACAGGACCTGACCGAGTTGCTGAGTGCGATCAAGGCTGTTCTATCAGGCTACAGCTACTTTCCAAACCAGGCGCTCAATTCCGTGCGCTCCACCATGGGCAACGCCAGCGAAGCCGATATGGTCGAGCGCCTTTCGGGCAGAGAGATGATGGTGTTGCAACAATTGGCACGGGGCAAGACCAACAAGGAGATCGCCGACGGTATGTTCCTCAGCAACAAGACCGTCAGCACCTACAAGACTCGCCTGTTGCTCAAGCTCAATGCTCGGTCGCTGGTTGACTTGATCGAGTTGGCGCAGCGTAACGGACTGGTATAGGGGTGACGCAACTCCCCGAATAACCAGGGCAACCGGCAGAAAAAAGCCTCCGTCAGGGAGGCTTCCGGTCGTTGGTCGCTTGTTCAGAGGTCGAAGTCGTAATCGGCCAATTGTTTTTGCAAGCGTCGCTCTTCCAGAAGATTGTCGATGGTGCGGCGTTTGCTTAGATTGGTTTTTGCCACCTCTACAGGGGCTTCTGCCACATCGTCATCCGACTCAACGAGGTCGTCTTCTACTTCCAGTTGTTCCTTGCCAGTGCTCATAAGGTTAACTCCAGGCTAAGACTGCCGTTGGCGCTCCTTATAACGAGAATTGATGAAGCGGTAAAAAAGATTTTTTCAATCGACTCATCGAAAAAGTTAATGATCGCTCAATCGTCGGACGTCTTGTCCTTGTATTCGCACAGGTCTTCGATGCGGCAACTCCCGCAACGTGGCTTGCGGGCTTGGCAAACGTAGCGCCCATGAAGAATCAGCCAATGGTGGGAGTCCAGCAGATAGGGTTTGGGCACGAACTTCATGAGCTGCTTTTCTACTTCCACCACGTTCTTGCCGCGAGCGATACCGGTACGGTTGCTCACCCGGAAAATGTGCGTGTCCACGGCCATGGTCAGTTGCCGAAACGCGGTATTGAGTACCACATTGGCGGTCTTTCGCCCCACACCCGGCAACGCTTCCAGCGCTTCGCGCGTTTGCGGTACTTCACTGCCATGCCGTTCTATCAATAGGCGGCAGGTCTCGATGACATTCTTGGCCTTGCTGTTGTACAGGCCGATGGTCTTGATGTATTGCGACAAACCCTCCACACCCAAGGCATAGATCGCCTCTGGTGTATTGGCGACGGGATACAGCTTTGCGGTGGCCTTGTTGACGCCAACATCCGTGGACTGCGCCGACAGAATTACCGCAATCAGCAACTCGAACGGTGACGAGTAGGCGAGTTCGGTCTTGGGTTCCGGATTGTCTTCGTGAAACCGGCGGAAAATTTCCAGACGTTTTGCGGCATTCATGGGGCGCAGGGGTCCTTACGCTCGATCAGCGTTGTATCGAGTAGTGGGTCAAGCACCATGGGTATCTACCTGGCGCTGTGCTTCATCCAATCGGTGTTGCGCTTGGGCCAACTGTTGCGGGTCGGCATGCTGATCCTGGGCTTTTTTCAGCTCGGCGCGGCGCATAGCCAGCTGAATCTTGGCGCGTTTTAGATCGGCATTACTGGAGGGCGGCGTCGGCGTGATTGTATGGCTCGCCTCTAGGGCGGCCAGTGCCTGCTCCGACGTTTCGAACTGTTGCTGTAGCGCAATCAATTGCGATTGTTGCTCAAAGGTCGGTGGATGCCCAAACGCCTTCAAGGACTTGTGCAACTGGGCGCGGCTCATCGCGACATTGATCTTGGCTTTCTTTACCGCCGCGTCCCGGGCAGCCTGTGCTTCGTCAAGTTGAACGGGCTCTATCGCCGGCGATCGCTTGAGCCTGGCAAGGCGCTCGGCCAATTTGTGTTCTTCTTCCTGGTGTAGGCGCGCGTTACGTTGTTCGAAGCGCTGCCGTGCGCGGTTGCGCTTGAAATCGCGTTGGCGGCGCTCCTCGTCGCTCTTCGCCAGGCCGCCCACAATCGCCAGGACTGTCGTTGGTGGGCGCATTTCGATGCAGTCTACCGGGCAGGGCGCTACGCACAGGTCGCAGCCCGTGCACTCGTCGATGATCACTGTGTGCATCAACTTGGCCGCGCCGACGATTGCGTCCACCGGGCACGCCTGGATGCACTTGGTGCAGCCGATGCATTCAGCTTCACGGATATACGCCACCTGTGCAGGCGCCTCGCCCCGGGTTGTATCCAGCTTCAGTACCGGCACGCTCAGCAACTGCGACAACCCGATAATGGTTTCCTGGCCGCCCGGCGGGCACTTGTTGATCGCCTCACCCTGGGCAATACCCTCGGCGTAAGGCCTGCAGCCCGGATGCCCGCATTTGCCGCATTGGGTCTGTGGCAGGAGCGCGTCGATACGTTGAATGAGGTTCATGCGTTGGTCATTGCGTTGAAACCCAGGAGCGTCACCCGAGTGATGACAATCCCCAGGGCATGCCGGTTAAACAAACAGAACCTGATTATCCGGCAACCAAGAGAGGGGCACTAGCTGAAAAGCCCTGTCGCCGAGACGACAGGGCTGTCGGGCAGGGCTTACTTGATGCGCTGGCCCGGCTTGGCGCCGCTGTCAGGGCTCAGCAGGTAGATCTCTTCACCGCCGGGGCCGGCCGCCATCACCATGCCTTCGGAAATACCGAACTTCATTTTCCGAGGCTTGAGGTTGGCGATCATCATGGTCAGGCGACCATCGAGTTTGGACGGGTCCGGATAAGCGCTTTTGATTCCGGAAAATACGTTGCGTTGCTCGTCACCGATATCCAATGTCAGACGCAGCAGCTTGTCGGCACCTTCCACCGCTTCGGCCTTGACGATCAGCGCGACGCGCAGGTCCACGGCGGCGAAGGCGTCGAACTCGATTTCTGGAGAAATCGGGTCCTTGGCCAATTCACCATTACCTGCCGGTGCCGTCGAGCCGGTATCGGTCTGGCTGGCAACCAGGTCTTCTTTCGAGGCGTCGGTCATGGCCTGGACTTTTACCGGGTCAATACGGGTCATCAGCGGCTTGAACTCGTTCAACGTGTGATTGCTGAGCAAGGTGGCGTGGTCGTTCCAGGTCAACGGCGCCACATTCAGGAACGCTTCGGCGTCGGCGGCCAGCAACGGCAACACCGGCTTGAGGAAGATCACCAGTTGGCGGAATAGGTTGACGCCGGTGGCGCAGATCGCCTGGACTTCAGCCTGCTTGCCTTCCTGCTTGTTCAACGACCACGGTGCCTTGTCGGCGATCCAGGCGTTGGCGCGGTCAGCCAGGCCCATGATTTCGCGCATGGCGCGGGCGAAGTCGCGTGCTTCATAGGCGTCGGCGATGCTTGGCGCGGCGGCCAGGAACGAGTCGGTCAGTTCCGGCGCAGCGTTTTCGGCGACCAGTACACCGGCGTTACCCTTGTGGATAAAACCAGCGCATCGGCTGGCGATGTTGACGACTTTGCCCACGAGGTCCGAGTTGACCTTCTGTATGAAGTCTTCCAGGTTCAGGTCCAGGTCATCGACGCCACGGCCCAGCTTGGAGGCGTAGTAGTAGCGCAGGTATTCAGGCGACAGGTGGTCCAGGTAGGTGCGCGCCTTGATAAAGGTGCCGCGCGACTTGGACATTTTCTGACCGTTGACCGTCAGGTAGCCATGCACGTTGATGCCGGTCGGCTTGCGGTAGCCCGAGCCTTCGAGCATCGCCGGCCAGAACAGCGCGTGGAAATTGACGATGTCCTTGCCGATGAAGTGGTACAGCTCGGCGGTGGAGTCTTTGCCCCAGAACGCATCGAAGTCCAGCTGCGGCGTACGCTCGCACAGGTTTTTGAAACTGGCCATGTAACCGATCGGCGCGTCCAGCCACACATAGAAGTACTTGCCCGGCTCACCCGGGATCTCGAAGCCGAAATACGGCGCATCGCGGGAGATGTCCCACTGCTGCAGGCCACTGTCGAGCCATTCGGAGAGTTTGTTGGCCACGGCGTCCTGCAAGGTGCCGCTGCGGGTCCAGGTTTGCAGCATTTGCTGGAAATCCGGGAGCTTGAAGAAGAAGTGCTGGGAGTCCTTGAGCACCGGCGTGGCGCCGGAAATCGCCGACTTCGGATCCTTCAGGTCGGTCGGTGCGTAGGTGGCGCCGCATTTTTCGCAGTTGTCGCCGTACTGGTCTTCGGTGCCGCATTTCGGGCAGGTGCCCTTGATGAAGCGGTCGGCCAGGAACATTTTCTTTTCCGGGTCGAAATACTGGGTCACCGAACGCTGGTCGATGTGCCCCGCTTCCTTCAATCGCAGGTAGATCTGGCTCGACAGCTCGCGGTTTTCTTCGCAGTGGGTCGAATGGAAGTTGTCGAAGTCCACCAGGAACTCGGCAAAGTCGGCGCTGTGTTCAGCCTGCACGTTGGCGATCAGTTGTTCCGGGGTGATGCCTTCCTTTTCGGCGCGCAACATGATGGCCGAACCGTGGGCGTCGTCCGCGCAGACATAGATGCATTGGTTGTCGCGATGTTTCTGGAAACGCACCCACATATCGGTCTGGATGTACTCAAGCATATGGCCAAGATGGATGGAACCATTGGCATAGGGCAGGGCGCTGGTGACGAGGATCTTGCGTGGCTCGGACATGGGGCTCGGCTACTTGATGAAACGGAGGTCGGCCACTATAAAGCGCCGGCGGATATATTTCACCCCGTGGCGCTGTTTCCGAATCTTCCGAACCTTCGAAAGCATGCCGTTAATTCGCCGGAACGGTTAGGATAGCCGCCTGTTTCAGTCAGTCTTTTTCGGGAGTAGCTCATGAGCGCCGTGAATCGCGCAGCGGTGGAAGCCGTTCTTCGCCAGTACACCGACCCCTATTTGAACCAGGACCCGGTCAGTGCCGGCTGTGTGCGTGGCATCGAGGTCCAGGGCGATCAGGTGTCAGTGCAAATGGAACTGGGCTACGCCGCCGGCTTGTTCAAGAGCGGCTGGGCGCAGATGCTGCAAATGGCCATCGAAAACCTCGACGGCGTGCGCTCGGCCAAGGTTGACATTCAATGCGTGATCGCGCCGCACAAGGCCCAGGCGCAGATCCCGGGCCTGGCCAACGTTAAAAACGTTGTCGCGGTGGCGTCCGGCAAGGGCGGCGTGGGTAAATCCACCACAGCGGCCAACCTGGCGCTGGCCCTGGCCCGTGAGGGTGCGCGCGTGGGCATCCTCGACGCGGACATTTACGGGCCCAGCCAGGGCGTGATGTTTGGCATTGCCGAAGGCACGCGGCCCAAGGTCAAGGACCAGAAGTGGTTCGTGCCGATCGAGTCCCTGGGCGTGGAAGTGATGTCCATGGCCTTCCTCACCGACGACAACACGCCGATGGTGTGGCGTGGGCCGATGGTGTCCGGGGCGTTGCTGCAATTGGTCACCCAGACCGCGTGGGGCGACTTGGATTACCTGGTGATCGACATGCCGCCAGGCACTGGTGATATCCAACTGACCCTGGCGCAGAAAGTCCCGGTGGCCGGCTCCGTGATCGTGACCACCCCTCAAGACCTGGCGCTATTGGACGCGAAAAAGGGCGTTGAGATGTTCCGCAAGGTCAACATTCCGGTGTTGGGTGTGGTGGAGAACATGGCCGTGCACATCTGCTCCAACTGCGGTCACGCCGAGCATCTGTTCGGTGAAGGTGGTGGCGAAAAGCTGGCGACCCAGTACGGGGTGGAACTGTTGGCCTCGCTACCGTTGTCGATGCAGATTCGCGAACAGGCTGACGGCGGTAAGCCAACGGTGATGGCAGAGCCGGATAGCCAGATCGCCCTGATTTATCAGGAACTGGCTCGTCATGTGGGCGCGCGGATCGTGTTGCAGGAAGCCGCTGCCCCGGCGATGCCGACGATTACCGTCAGCGACGACTGAGATTGTTTAAGGTAAAAGGCCTCGACAGTGTCGGGGCTTTTTTACGCCTGGCAGAGGGGCAATGTGCGCTGATTACCCCTTTACGCAATTGTTCGTGTAAGCAATGGCTTACTTTTTCGTAAGCGTTTGGGGTTTTTATTCGCCGTATCCGTCTCGAAATTGCGAACGTGTTTTCTATCTTATTGAAATATAAGAATTATTTTCTGGTGTCTAAGCGGGTAAGCCCATCAGTGCGCTGGTAGCATCTCGTTGAACTTCCCTTGGAACTCTCTAACATCAGCCCTGTGTCCACGGATTGGCACGGCCATCACGGAACGATGGTTCAAGGAATATCGCGGGATGCGATTCATCAGGATGATGAAAAGGAATACAGGGACTAGGGAAAAAATGTGGGCGGGTCATACCGCCCCTTTTTTCGCCTGTAGGAAAGTGAACGCAGGCACCAGAATGCAAAAAAGGCCCTTGAGGGCCTTTTTTTGTTGGGCAGCGGCGTTTTAGCGCTCTAGTTGCTCAATCTTATTGGGTTTGCCATCCCACTCAGCGGCATCCGGCATCGGATCTTTGCGCTCGGTGATGTTCGGCCACACTTCTGCCAGCTCGACGTTCAACTGGATGAACTGTTCCATACCCGCAGGCACTTCGTCCTCGGAGAAAATCGCAACGGCCGGGCATTCTGGCTCACACAGGGCGCAGTCAATGCACTCGTCCGGGTGGATAACCAGGAAGTTCGGGCCTTCGTAGAAGCAGTCCACCGGACACACTTCTACGCAGTCGGTGTACTTGCACTTGATGCAGTTGTCGGTGACGACGAAGGTCATTTCTAATTTTCTCCTCAGGCGGCGGCAGCGAAACCCTTTATGGCAGGGCTCGCGAGGTTCGGGAGCGATAGTCTGCAGGCCAGGCTAAAAGTCTGCAGCATCCCAAACCGCGCGAGAGTCTACCAGCTTGCAAGCGTCTGCGTTATATCCGAGTCTTCAGTGCATATAACATTTCGAGCGCTTTACGCGGAGTCAAGTCATCCAGATCAAGCTTTGCCAACTCATCCAGCACCGGATGGGGCAGGCTGGCGAACAGGTCGCTCTGGTGTGGCGCCGAGGGCTTGCGGTTGCTCTTGGCAGGGCTGGCGACCACGGTTTCGTGCGGCATGGCCGTGGTTTCCAGGCGGCTGAGGTGCTCGCGGGCGCGCAGGATAACGTCGTTCGGCACACCCGCCAGTTGCGCCACGGCCAGGCCGTAACTCTGGCTGGTCGGCCCTGGCAGCACATGGTGCAGGAATACAATGCGCTCGTTGTGCTCGGTGGCATTGAGGTGCACGTTGGCCACCAGCGGCTCGCTTTCAGGCAACACGGTCAGTTCGAAATAGTGGGTGGCGAACAGCGTATAGGCGCGCAGATGGGCCAAGCGCTCGGCCGCCGCCCATGCCAGGGACAGGCCGTCAAAGGTACTAGTGCCGCGACCCACCTCGTCCATCAGCACCAGGCTGCGTTCGGTGGCATTGTGCAGGATGTTTGCGGTTTCACTCATTTCGACCATGAAAGTCGAACGACCACCGGCCAAGTCATCGCTGGAGCCGATCCGCGTGAAAATACGGTCGACCAGGGACAGCTCGCAACTGGCCGCCGGCACAAAGCTGCCGATGTGCGCCAGCAACACGATCAACGCGGTCTGGCGCATGTAGGTGGATTTACCGCCCATGTTCGGGCCAGTGATCACCAGCATGCGGGTGTCGTCGTCCAGCGACAGGTCGTTGGCGACGAACGGCGTGGTCAACACCTGCTCCACCACGGGGTGGCGTCCTTGCACGATGCGCATGCACGGTTCGCCGACAAAGCGCGGGCAGTTCAGGTCCAGGTTCAGCGCACGTTCCGCGAAGTTGCTCAGTACGTCCAGTTCCGACAGGGCTGCCGCAGTGTCTTGCAGCGGCGCCAGTTGGCCGATCAAGTCCTCCAGCAGCGCCTCGTAGAGCATCTTTTCGCGGGTGAGCGCACGGCTCTTGGCCGACAGCGCCTTGTCTTCGAACTCTTTCAGCTCCGGGGTGATAAAACGCTCGGCTCCCTTGAGGGTCTGGCGGCGCTGATAATCAATCGGCGCCTGCTCGGCCTGTTTGCTCGGCAGCTCAATAAAGTAGCCATGCACGCGGTTGTAGCCGACCTTCAGGTTGGCCAGGCCGGTACGGGCTTTTTCGCGGGCTTCCAGGTCGATCAGGAATTGCCCGGCGTTTTCGCTCAGGGCTTGCAGCTCGTCCAACTCACTGTCGTAACCGGTCTTGAGCACTCCGCCGTCGCGGATGATCGCCGGCGGGTTGTCGATGATCGCTTTGTCCAGCAGCGCCGCGAGTTCTGGGTAAGTGCTGCTGGTGACGGCCAACTGTTGCAGGTGCGGTGCGTCTAGGTCGGTCATCGCTGCTTGCAGTTGCGGCAGCGCGCCGAGTGCGTCGCGCAGGCGCGCCAGGTCACGGGGGCGCGCGTTACGCAGGCCGATACGCGCCAGGATGCGCTCGATATCGCCGATTTCTTTCAGTTGGGGTTGCAGCTTTTCAAAGCGATAGCCGTCCAGCAGGCACGTGATAGAGGACTGACGCGCTTGCAGCACCTTCAAGTCCCGCAGCGGACGGTTCAGCCAACGGGTCAGCAAGCGGCTGCCCATGGCCGTTTGGCAGCGATCGACCACCGATTGCAGGGTATTGTCGCGTCCGCCGGACAGGTTGGTGTCCAGCTCCAGATTGCGACGGCTGGCGCCATCCAGCACGACGGTGTCATCCAGGCGTTCGTGGCGCAGGCTACGCAAGTGCGGCAGGGCGGTGCGCTGGGTTTCCTTGGCATAGCTGAGCAGGCAACCGGCGGCGCCGATGGCGAGGGTCAGGGTTTCGCAACCGAAACCCTTGAGGTCCTGCACGGAAAATTGCTGGCACAGGCTCTTTAACGCCGAATCGCGCTCAAAATCCCACGGCGCGCGCCGCTTGGTCCCACGACGTTTTTCCGCCGGCAGGTCTTTTGGCCAATCATCCGGGATCATCAACTCCACCGGATTGATCCGCTCCAACTCCGCCAGCAGGTTCTCCCAGCCCTTGATCTCCAGCACCGTGAAATTGCCACTGGTGATATCCAGCACCGCCAGTCCGAACAAGCGTTCATCGCCCAGTACCGCGGCGATCAGGTTATCGCGACGCTCATCCAGCAGCGCTTCGTCACTCACCGTACCCGGCGTAATGATGCGCACCACCTGACGCTCCACCGGCCCCTTGCTGGTGGCGGGGTCACCGATCTGCTCACAGATCACCACCGACTCACCCAGTTTCACCAACTTGGCCAGGTAACCTTCCAGTGAGTGGTAAGGAATCCCACACATCGGAATCGCCTGCCCCGCCGACTGCCCGCGCGCGGTCAGGGTGATGTCCAGCAGCTTGGCGGCCTTCTTCGCATCTTCGTAGAAGATCTCGTAGAAATCGCCCATGCGATAGAACATCAACTGATCAGGGTGCTGGTTTTTCAGGCGCCAGTACTGCTGCATCATTGGGGTGTGGGAGGACAGATCGGACGTATTTTTACTCATTGGGTAGTAGGCAAATTCGTTGAAAGTGATGGGGCAAAGGGCGCGCTTGGCCCAGCAGTTTTTGCGATGGCGGCAAGGTTAACATGCGAGGTCGGCCCTTCGCAGGTCGCAAACGGAGAGGCAAAATATGAAAGGGTATGACTCAACCACGTGGGTTACAAATTCAGGTCATACACCGTAGAAGTGGTTCAGCAGTATCAGCTCACATACGGCTACAAAAATGCACAACACAATGAAGCCGGGGCTGAAGACGCGCTTGCGGTGGGACGAGCCCTCTCCCAGAGAACTTAGGTCTGCACCATCGGACACTACGGCCATAAGTGCCAGGAGGCCGAGGATCCAGGCCTTGGTCCAGAAACTATAGGTTCGCCATTGACTCATCCTTGCCGCCCATCCCGTCGATATCTGCGATGTAGAAAAGGTTAACACTCAAGCCTGACCTTCGCAGGTCTGCTAAAAGGTATGCCGAGTGCATAAATAATGCATTTTGATGCAGGTCAGCATTTGCCAACCCCTTAAACACCCGGCACTATCCTCGTTATGCAAAAACGCAACGTTTCTATCGTCTTAAGAGAACTGCTGGGCCGCGACCGGATCTCCCCCACGGAGCTTTACCGGCGCACCGGAGTGCCTCAATCCACGCTGTCCCGGATCCTCAGCGGCAAAATCGTTGATCCATCGGACAAGCACATTTCCCGTATCGCCGAGTATTTTTGCGTCAGCACCGATCAACTGCGCGGACGTGTGGCGCTGGGCGTTTCGCGCGAAGAGGGGCGCGACCCGATGCATTCGGAACTCAAGGACATAAGCCTGTGGGACGATGACACCCCCGTGAATGATGACGAGGTATCGATCCCCTTTTTGCGCGAGGTTGAATTGGCTGCTGGATCAGGAAGATTCGTCATTGAGGAAAGCGAAAAGGCCAGCCTGCGTTTTGGAAAGCGCAGCCTGCGGCATAACGGAGTGCAGTTCGACCAGGTCAAATGTGTGACGGTGCGCGGCAATAGTATGTTGCCGGTGCTGCGCGATGGCGCGACGGTCGGAGTGAATGCCGGAAAAAGCGCGATTGGCGACATTGTCGATGGCGACCTGTATGCCATTAATCACAATGGCCAGTTGCGGGTTAAACAGCTCTATCGCCTGCCCTCGGGTATTCGCCTGCGCAGTTTCAATCGTGATGAGCACCCGGATGAAGACTACAGCTTCCAGGATATTCAGGATGAGCAGATCAGCATCCTCGGCCATGTGTTCTGGTGGGGCATGTACGCCCGCTAACCATCTTCTGTCAGACGAAGCCCGTCAACGTGCGGGCTTTTTTACCTGTAAAAAATCACTAAACCCTAAGCCTGTCGGGCTATAAATGCGTATGTGCATTTTGCCGAGAGAAATAAATGCATTAATGCATTGACTGTATATGCATCCAGTAATACTCTTCATCTCAAGCCAGCCAACAAGGTCTGGTGGAGGCGGCAAGGATGCTGCCTAGGAAGACAGGGAAGGCACGCAACATCGGCAAGGACGCCATCCGAGCGATGGCAAGGACGCCAGGCAACACCGGCAAGGATGCCGACGCTCTTTAGTTACAAGGTTGTATCCAGATAAACAGTAATGAATCGGCTTTGACGGTTCGGAAGGTTGGTCTGGGTGTACAGCTTGAAGCATCAGAACAGTTATCCGGCAGACAAGGATCGTGGTCGGAAAAACATCAAGGACCAATCCGTAACGCGCCAGTAGCGCCGAAGGACCGTATTACTGAAAAGCCTGGGCAACCGGGCTTTTTGGAATGCCTGCCTATACGGAATTACCCAGACACCGGCATGTTGCCGGCGTTGCTCAGCCAGGAGGCGCGACATGACAACCGAGCAGCAAGCGTTAGCGGAAATGCCTATCTGGCTGGTGATCGTACTGGCGCTGATCGGCGCAGTGTCCGGCGAAATGTGGCGCGCCGACAAGGAGGGCGCTCGCGGTTGGTCCCTGGTACGGCGCCTGGCGCTGCGATCCGGAGCGTGCATGGTCTGCGGTGTTTCGGCGTTGATGTTGTGCTACGCCGCGGGTATGTCGATCTGGACCGCCGGCGCGATTGGTTGCCTCACCGCCATGGCGGGGGCCGACGTCGCCATCGGCCTTTATGAGCGTTGGGCGGCCAAGCGTATCGGCGTCAACCAGGGCCCACCTTCCCGGTCGGATCAGCAATAACTGTGTGCTTTTTAGTCGAAGGGGGGCGTGCCTGCCAGGCCTATGTGCGTGGCGTCGCCTGTTAGCGTCTTGATTCAGTCTGTCGCTTGCGTGTGCGATTCGCTCCTGTAGGGTAGGCGAACGCCCGCCCACTTCTGGAGACGCCCGTGAACGACATCACCCCACTTGCTGCTGAACTAGGCCGACGTTTGCAGGTGCTCAATGCCCATGTCACCACCGCTGAGTCCTGTACGGGCGGCGGGATCGCCGAAGCCATCACGCGGGTTCCGGGGAGTTCTGCCTGGTTCGAAGCGGGGTACGTCACCTACTCCAATCGGCAGAAGACCCGGCAGTTGAACGTGCCGGAGGATTTGTTTCCAAAAGTGGGCGCGGTCAGTCGGGAAGTGGTGGAGGCCATGGTGCGCGGCGCTCAGGAAAAAAGCCTGGCGCGGTTTGCCGTGGCGGTCAGCGGTGTGGCGGGGCCGGACGGCGGCTCGCCGGACAAGCCGGTGGGCACTGTATGGCTCGCGTTCGGTGTGGGCGATGAGGTGACCGCCGAGCTTGAGCACTTCGCCGGCAACCGCGACGAGGTCCGCCGACAAACGGTAAAGGCCGCCCTTGAGGGCTTGTTGCGACGAGCTGCAGCAGAAATAGAAAATCAGGGGTAGGCGATCTCCGATCTTTGTGGAACAATACTGTCTACTTATACAGGTGTTGGCCGTCAGGCCTTATTGATTACGTGAGGACTTTAATGGACGACAACAAGAAGAAAGCCTTGGCTGCGGCCCTGGGTCAGATCGAACGTCAATTCGGCAAGGGTGCCGTAATGCGTATGGGCGATCATGACCGTCAGGCTATCCCGGCTATTTCCACTGGCTCTCTGGGTCTGGACATTGCGCTCGGCATTGGCGGTCTGCCAAAAGGCCGTATTGTTGAAATCTACGGTCCTGAATCTTCGGGTAAAACTACCCTGACCCTGTCGGTGATCGCCCAGGCACAGAAAATGGGCGCCACCTGTGCGTTCGTCGATGCCGAACATGCCCTAGACCCTGAATACGCCGGCAAGCTGGGTGTCAACGTTGACGACCTGCTGGTTTCCCAGCCGGATACTGGTGAGCAAGCCCTGGAAATCACTGACATGCTGGTGCGCTCCAACGCCATCGACGTGATCGTGGTTGACTCCGTGGCTGCCCTGGTACCGAAGGCGGAAATCGAAGGCGAAATGGGCGACATGCACGTGGCCTGCAAGCCCGTCTGATGTCCCAGGCGTTGCGTAAAATCACCGGCAACATCAAGAACGCGAACTGCCTGGTGATCTTCATCAACCAGATCCGTATGAAGATCGGCGTAATGTTCGGCAGCCCGGAAACCACCACCGGTGGTAACGCGCTGAAGTTCTACGCTTCGGTCCGTCTGGACATCCGTCGTACCGGCGCGGTGAAGGAAGGTGACGAGGTTGTCGGTAGCGAAACCCGCGTCAAGGTTGTGAAGAACAAAGTGGCTCCACCATTCCGTCAGGCCGAGTTCCAGATTCTCTACGGTAAGGGTATCTACCTGAACGGCGAGATGATCGATCTGGGCGTGCTGCACGGTTTCGTTGAGAAGTCCGGTGCCTGGTATGCCTACAACGGCAGCAAGATCGGACAAGGCAAGGCCAACTCGGCCAAGTTCCTGGCAGATAACCCGGACATCGCTGCCACGCTTGAAAAGCAGATCCGCGACAAGCTGCTGACGGCCGCGCCAGACGTGAAAGCAGCCGCCAACCGCGAGCCGGTTGAAGAAGTAGAAGAAGCCGACACTGACATCTGAAGCAAACGATGACAGTTGTACTGGATACACTCGTCGCCGTTCGGCGCACTGCGATGGACCTGCTCGCTCGACGCGAGCACGGTCGAGTCGAGCTGACGCGTAAACTGCGTCAGCGCGGCGCAGACCCCGAGATGATCGATACAGCACTCGACCGGTTGACGGAAGAAGGGTTGTTGTCGGAATCCCGTTACCTTGAGAGTTTTGTCTCCTACCGCGCCCGCTCCGGTTACGGCCCTGCGCGAATTCGTGAAGAGTTGAGCCAGCGTGGTCTGCAACGTGCCGATATCGACCTTGCCCTGCGCGAGTGCGGTATCAGTTGGCAGGCGCAGTTGGAAGACACTTGGCGGCGCAAGTTCTCTGGCCAGATGCCCATCGATGCCAAGGAGCGAGCGAAACAAGGCCGCTTCCTGAGTTATCGCGGATTTTCTATGGAGATGATCAGCCGCTTGTTGAGCGGCCGAGACATGGATGACTGAGTTGACTGTGGCGAGGGAGCTTGCTCCCGCAGAGCTGCACAGCAGCCCTAAATCCTCCATCACCGACCTGATTCGCCACAAAAAAGACCCACTATGAAAATAGTGGGTCTTTTTTTGCGCTTAAAAATCAAGCCGTTTCCGGCGCCACCCGCTGCTGTGTCTTCCCTTGAGCCGATGCCCAGTTCTCCGGCAAGTTGATGTAATCCACCAACTCTCGCAACCGGCCCTGATCTCGCCCATTGAAGTTGAACACCAGCCGTGTCAAATGGCTGAATTTTGGCTCGTCATGATCCTCACCCGTATAGGCAAGTTGCTGGAATTCCCCGCTCAATCGCAGGCTGGCAAATTCACTCTGCAGATATTTAAGCGCTCGATCACTCAGCGGGTGATTCATACGCACCACAAACTCGCGTTTCAACCAGCGCGTGGAATGGAAGTTCGCATAAAACTGATTGATTTCCTCCACCGCTTCTTCAGCGCTGTATACCAAGCGCACTAACTTGAGGTCGGTCGGCAAGATATAGCGATTGGCTTCTAATTGGTTACGGATAAAGTCCAGGGCACCTTGCCAAAACCCGCCACCTGGCGCGTCCAGCAATACCACCGGTACCAGCGGACTCTTGCCGGTCTGGATCAGGGTCAGCACTTCCAGCGCTTCATCCAGTGTGCCGAAGCCGCCCGGGCACAGTACCAACGCATCGGCTTCCTTGACGAAAAACAGCTTGCGCGTAAAGAAGAAGTGGAACGACAGCAGATTCTCGGTGCCATCAATGGTCGGGTTGGCGTGCTGTTCAAACGGCAGGGTGATATTGAACCCCAGGCTGTGCTCCAGGCCGGCGCCTTCATGCGCCGCGGCCATTATGCCCCCGCCGCCGCCGGTGATTACCATCAAGTCGGAGCGTGCCAGCGCGGCGCCCACTTCACGGGCCAGGGCATACAGGGGACTTTCCACGGGCGTGCGCGCGGAGCCGAATACCGTGACTTTGCGTCGGCCCTTGAACTGTTCGAGCACGCGAAAGGCATGGTCCAGTTCGCGGATGGCTTGCAGGGTGATCTTGGCGTTCCAACGGTTGCGGTCGTCCTGGGCCATGCGTAGCACGGTGAGGATCATGTCGCGATACAGAGGGATATTCGGGCTGTTGGGGGCGATCAGATGGAGTTGCGCTTCGACCTGTTGCGTGAGGTCGGCTCCACTTTCTTCAAAGTGCCGGAGCAGGCTGTCATTCGGTTCGTATGGCATTCAACGTCTCCTTCTTACAGGGCCCGGATGGCCGACGAGCGATTCGCCGGAGGCTACGACACTGCATGTGTCGCTGCTTGCCGCAGAGGGCAACCTTCTTTTGCCCTGAAAATGTTACAGAACAGCATGAGAAATGCTGTGAGTGAGCTGTGGGGGATGGCCTGATGATGGGCTGAAAAACCCTTGCCTGGCAACCGCTTATTGGTCACTCACACGGAGTCTAGCTGCAGGCGGAGCGTTGAAGCGGGGGAAGTGCGCGTCACTGGCCAGCAACGCGCGAAGTCAGGCAGAGGTTACTTTTTCTTCTTGGCTGAAGCGGGGGCAGGGCAATCCGCTTCCACGAACTTCACCGATGCCACCGGGCGGTTAGTTTTGTTCTCGGTGATTTCGTAGCGCATGACCGCGCCCTTGGCCATCAGCTCGCGATAACCCTTGTTCAGGCACACGCTCTGGCCCAGCTGGAAATACACAGCCTTAGGGTTGGCCCGCATCTGTTCGGCGCGGTCGGGCAGTACGCTGAGGTGATCGATCAGTTGCATGCCTTCAACGGTGTAGGCCACTTCCAGGGTTTTTTCATCGATTTCCCGGGGCAGGTCCTTGTTGCTTTCGGTTGCGACGCTTTGCAGCTTCCTGTTCATTTGCGCCTCCAGCAGCGAGGCCGCCTGGGCGCCTACGGGCAAAACCAGCGCAAGCGCAATGGATGGGGCGGCAAGGCGCAGCATGGAACGCAGCATGAAACTCTCCTGATTCGGTTACTGGTGCATAGACCAGCCACTGCGCTGTGCGTTCAGTGGCGGGCAATTATAGGTGAGCCCTTGCCACTACAGCCAGGCGTATCGCTGGTAAACTGCCGCCACTTCAACCTTTCTTGAGCTATCCCGTGTCGATCTCTCCGTCCCTGCGGCGCATCCGATGAACCACGCCGTCTCCCGCCTGCGTACCCAGCGTCTGGCGCGTGCTATCAAGCCCTTCGTCAACCGGGGCTCCCGTGCCGAACGCTGCCCCGGTTGCCGGGTGATCCCCGAGTACTGCCTGTGCGATTGGCGGCCCAGGGTCCAGGTCAAGTCCGCCATGTGCCTGCTGATGCATGATGTCGAGCCGATGAAGCCCAGCAACACTGGCTGGTTGATCGCCGATGTCATCGAAGACACGACCGCCTTCGCGTGGTCGCGAACCGAAGTCGATCCCGAGTTGCTCACCTTGCTCGCTGACCCGCAATGGCAGCCCTATATCGTGTTCCCCGGCGAATTCGTGGCGCCTGAACGGGTGGTCGGTGAGGTCAAGGTGGAAGAGGGCAAGCGCCCGTTGTTTATCCTGCTGGATGGCACTTGGAGTGAAGCGCGCAAGATGTTTCGCAAGAGCCCTTATTTGGAGCATTTGCCGGTCCTGAGCCTGGCGCCTGAGCAACTGTCGCGTTACAAACTGCGCCGGTCCAAGCGCGATGATCATTTCTGCACCGCCGAAGTCGCCGCCTTGTGTCTGGAGTTGGCCGCCGACGGTGCCGCCAGCGAAGTACTGGACGCCTACCTCGACGTCTTCAGCACTCATTACCTGGCCGCCAAGTTCCAGATGCCTTTGGACCCGACTGATATCGTCCATACTCGACTGGCGCCCTATATACCGAGCGTATAGCCAGACGACGTTTGCATGATGGCACCGTAAAGCCACTCGCCGCTAAAATGCCCACTGGGCGTGGTGCTTGACCCCCCAGGCTACGCTGGGCATGCTGGGCGCCGATTGGGGCGCAACCGTGACTTTTCGACGTCGTTCCAGGCGCTTTTGACGTCGAGTTTGCCCTGTGGCAATGGCTGCCTGGCCGCTGCCGTGTGTACTGGCGAACCCTGAACCCATCAGGGCTGCCTTAAAAAACAGGATCATTTAATCAATGGCCACATACGAAATCCTGATAGCCGATGACCATCCGCTGTTTCGCAGTGCGCTGCATCAAGCGGTGACCCTGGGCCTTGGCCCGGACGTGCGCCTGGTCGAAGTGGCCAGCATTGCCGAGTTGGAGACCCGCCTCGCCGAAAAGTCCGACTGGGATCTGGTGCTGCTCGACCTGAACATGCCCGGTGCCTACGGTTTTTCGGGGTTGGTGTTGTTACGCGGGCAATACCCGCAGATCCCGGTGGTGATGGTCTCGGCCCAGGAAGACGCCGACGTGGTGGTGCGCTCCAAAGAGTTTGGCGCTAGCGGTTTCATTCCCAAGTCCAGCGCCATGGACGATATTCAGAACGCCGTGCGCAAAGTGCTCGATGGCGATGTGTCCTGGCCGCCGCAGGCGTTCGAAGAAATCAACGTGTCCGACGAAGCCAAGGCTGCCCGTGACGGCCTCGCCAGTTTGACGCCCCAGCAGTTCCGGGTATTGACCATGGTCTGCGAGGGCTTGTTGAACAAGCAGATTGCCTACGAGCTGAGCGTGTCGGAAGCGACCATCAAGGCGCATGTGACAGCAATTTTCCGCAAACTGAATGTGCGGACGCGGACTCAGGCGGCGCTGCTTTTGCAACAACTTGAGTCAATTTCGTCGCAATAAAATGTCACGGGTTCACGCTTTTTTGACTTTGCGTGATCTAGCTTCCCCACTTCTTTGGTTCAGTTGCCTACGTCTATGTCGCCTTTCAAGGGTCAAACCGGTATCAAACGTATCTTCAATGCGGGGGGCTATTCCCTGGATGGCCTGCGCGCGGCCTTCACTGGCGAGGCGGCTTTCCGTCAGTTGGTGCTGCTCAACGTGATCCTGATCCCGCTGAGCTTTTTCCTGAACGTCAGCCGGGTCGAGCGCGCTTTGCTGATTGCGGTATGCCTGTTGGCCCTGATTGTCGAGTTGCTCAACTCGGCGGTGGAAGCGGCCATCGATCGCATCTCTCTGGACCGCCACCCCCTGTCGAAAAACGCCAAGGACATGGGCAGCGCCGCGCAATTCGTCGCGCTGACCATGATCACTCTGGTATGGGCAGTGATCCTGGTCTGAGCCTCAGGCAATGTTCGGCAGTACGATCTCGTCGCTGCGTTGAACCCCTGCGGTGAAAGCGCGGCACAGCTCCAAAAACTCGCGCATCGCCGAGGTCTGGTACTTCTGCTTGTGCCAGATGAAGTAGAACTGTCGCGCCAGGTCCAGGTCCGGGGTCTCCACCGGCACCAGGCTGCCGCGCCGAAACGCGTCGCGCAGCGCCAGGCGCGAGATGCAGCCAATCCCCAATCCGGATTCCACGGCGCGCTTGATCGCTTCGGTGTGTTCCAGCTCCAGGCGGATATTCAGTGCGCTGCGGTGATGGCGCATGGCCTGGTCGAAAGTCAGGCGCGTGCCTGAGCCTTGTTCGCGCAGGATCCACGCTTCATGGGTCAGCTCTTGCATCGTTGCCACGCCGCGTTTGGCCAGGTGATGCTGCGGCGCGCAAAACACCACCAACTCATCTTCGACCCAGGTTTGCACTTCGATGTCCGGATGGCTGCAGTCGCCTTCGATTAGACCCAGGTCAATTTCGTAATGCGCAACCTGGTGCACGATATTGGCAGTGTTTTGCACATGCAGCTTCACTTGGCTTTCCGGGTGCTGCTGCATGAAGCTGCCGATCAACAGCGTCGCCAGGTAATTACCGATGGTCAAGGTGGCGCCGACTGCCAGGGAGCCGAAGCCGGACTTGCCATTGAGCAAGTCCTCGATCTCCTTGGCCTGGTCCAGCAATGCCACCGCCTGCGGTAATAGCTGATGGCCGAGCGCGTTGAGGCTCAGGCGTTTACCGGCACGGTCGAATAATTGGCAGCTGGATTGGCGCTCCAACTCGGTAATCGACGTGCTGGCCGCAGATTGGGATAAGGCCAGAAGGCCAGCAGCGCGTGAGACGCTTTCCTGCTGGGCGACGGCGACGAAGACTTGCAGTTGACGGAGAGTAAATCGCATATCGATATAACCGATAACCCTTATCTTAATAATCCAGTTAACAGATATTGTCGCCGCCATTAGAATGCTGTGCAATTGCGCGCTTCATCTCTGGCGCAGACCCACTTCCAGGAGTCCCCCGTACATGAGCAACATGAACCACGAGCGTGTCCTCAGTGTTCATCACTGGAACGACACTCTGTTCAGCTTCAAGTGCACCCGTGATCCGGGCCTGCGCTTCGAGAACGGTCAGTTCGTGATGATCGGCCTGCAACAGCCCAACGGCCGCCCGCTCATGCGTGCTTACTCCATTGCCAGCCCGAACTGGGAAGAACATCTGGAGTTCTTCAGCATCAAGGTGCCGGATGGCCCGCTGACTTCCCAATTGCAGCACTTGAAGGAAGGCGACGAGATCATCATCAGCAAAAAGCCGACAGGCACCCTGGTGCTTGACGATTTGAAGCCGGGCAAACACCTGTACTTGCTCAGCACGGGTACCGGTTTGGCGCCGTTCATGAGCGTGATCCAGGACCCAGAGACCTACGAACGCTTCGAAAAAGTGATCCTGTGCCACGGCGTGCGTTACGTCAACGAAGTCGCCTACCGCGAATTCATTACCGAGCACCTGCCGCAGAACGAATTCTTCGGCGAGGCCCTGCGTGACAAGCTGATCTACTACCCGACCGTGACCCGCGAGCCCTTCGAGAACGAAGGCCGCCTGACCGACCTGATGCGCAGCGGCAAACTGTTCCGCGACATCGGCCTGCCGCCGATCAACCCCGAGGACGACCGCGCCATGCTGTGTGGCAGCCCAAGCATGTTGGATGAGACCAGCGAAGTGCTGAACAGCTTCGGCCTGAAAGTTTCGCCACGGATGCGTGAGCCGGGTGACTACTTGATCGAGCGTGCGTTCGTCGAGAAGTAAAACAGTCAGGCCATGTGCTGACTTCGCAACACAGTAGAACCCAATGTGGGAGGGGCTTGCCCCTTCCACATTGGGTTTCCGGTTTATCCGGCAGGCACCACTTCCAATACACAAATGACGCCAGCTTCAGGGTAGTGCCACCGCACATCCACATCCCAGAACTGCGCTCCGTATTCGCGCTCAGGCCCAGGCGTTTGATACGCCGGCCGTGGATCTTGCGCCAAACACTGATCAATCAACTCCACCAACGGTTCACCAAGGCGCTGCGCATGGCCTTGTGCCTGCTGCAGCGCTGTCTTCAGCCACTGCACCGCAATCAACGCCGGCGCACCACTGGCGATGCCATTGGTGGCCGTGTCGACAATATCGGCATACGGCACATATGGCTTGATATCCAAAACCGGTGTGCCATCGAGCAAATCGATCCCGGAAATCCATAGCCGGCCCGCTTCCACCTTGTCCAGCTTGACCACCGACTGGCCGATGCCGTTGGGCCGATGGGTCGCACGGGTGGCAAATACGCCCATGGACGTGTTGCCGCCCAGGCGAGGCGGGCGCACTTTGAGGCGTGGTGTGTCTTCCAGGGCCTGGTGGAACAGGAACAGCAGCCACACATGGCTGACCTGCTCCAAGCCCTGCACCGCCTCACCACCGTCGAACGGCGCCACCAACTCCAGCACGCCCCGGGCTGCAGGCGCCAGTTGCGGTTGGCGCGGGATGGCGAACTTCTCCTTGAAGCAGGAGCGAACGAAGCCGACGGGCGAGACTTGATAGCTCATGGTTTACGCACGAACCCGCAGGGTCAGCCCCTTGAGGAAGTTGCGCAGCAACTGGTCACCACAGGTGCGGTAGTTGGTGTGGCCGAACTTGCGAAACAGCGCGCTCAGTTCCGGCTTGGACACCGGGAATTCGGCGGCTTTGAGGATGGCATGCATGTCGTCTTCCTTGAGTTCGAAGGCCACGCGCAGCTTCTTGAGGATGATGTTGTTGGTCACCGGCGTTTCGATCGGCTGCGGTGGACGGCTTTCGTCCTTGCCGCGCTTGAAGATCACCAGGCCGTCCAGAAAGTGGGCCATGACGTCGTCCGGGCAGAACACAAAGCCTTCTTCTTCGTCTTTCTTGAGGTAGGTCAGCAGGTCGTCCTTGGTCACGTCCATGCCGCCGAGCTTGATGATCTCGACCATCTTGTTGTCGCTGATGTCGAGCATGTAGCGCACGCTGCGCAGTACGTCGTTGTGAATCATGGTGGGCAATCCTGGTATTCAACTGAGGGCACCGCCTATCGGGCGGTACCGAGAAAAGGGGAGCGGCTTAGAACTTCTCTTTGCCGGACAGGTAACGCCATTGACCGACCGGCACCTTGCCGATGGACACGCCGCCGATGCGGATGCGGCGAATGGCCACAACCTTCAGGCCAACGGCTTCGCAGAACAACGCGATCACGCCGGGCTGTGGGTTTTTCATCGCAAAGCGCAGGCGGTTTTCGTTCTGCCAGCTGGCTTTGACCGCTGGCAGCTCTTTGCCTTTGTAGGTCAGGCCGTGGTTGAGGCGGTTGAGCCCGTGGGCAACCATGTCGCCCTCGACCTCCACCACGTATTCCTGCTCGATCTTGGCTGCATCGGCGGTCAACTTGCGCAGAATTTTCCAGTCCTGGGTAAAGACCAGCAGGCCGCTGGCCTTGGCCTGCAGGTCGGCGCTGGCGGTCAGGCGCAGGAAGTGGCCCTTGAGCGGGCGCTTGCTGAAGCGGTGTTCTTCGGACAGGGTGTCGGCGCTGATCGAGGCCATGGCCGTCTCGGCATCCACGCCGGCAGGGGCGTGAAGCAGGATGGTCACCGGCTCCGGCGCGGTGGCCTTGGCCTCGGGGTCGAGTTCGACCTTCTCGGTGGTGACCTTGAACTGCGGCTCGTCGATCACTTCGCCGTCCACCGAGACCCAGCCGCCTTCGATAAACAGCTCAGCCTCCCGACGGGAGCAACCGACCAGTTCGATAAGGCGTTTGGAGAGGCGTATGGGGTCAGTCATGACAAGGGCCGTAACAAAAGGGGGCGGCTATTGTACCTGCCTGGCGCCGGTTAATCCCGGCCCCATTTCAGCGCGGTGCTCTATTGATCAAACGCAATTCAAAATGGCGCGGTGTGGGTCAGCCACGGCATCGTTGCTGCTGCTGGCGCAAACGCAGATGCAGCAACGGATAAGGCTGGCCCAGGCCGTCATGCGCCGAACGACCGATTACTTCGAACCCAAACTTTAAATAAAACCCCAGGGCCTGGGGGTTCTGTTCGTTGACGTCCAGTTCCTCGGCGTTCATATGCTCAACCGCATACCCCAGCAGTTGCCGGCCGAGGCCCTGGCCACGGTGCTGTGGGTCGATAAACAGCATCTCCACTTTGCCCGCTGCTACGCCGGCAAACCCGGTGATGCGCTGGCGCGAGTCCTTGGTGCAGATCAGCATCACGGCGTCGAGGTAGCGGGTCAGCACCAACTCTTTGAGCAACACGATGTAACTGTCCGGCAAGAAATCGTGGGTGGCCCGCACCGAAGCCTCCCAGATCCGCGCCAATGCTGGGTAGTCACTGGTTTTAGGTGTGTGGATAACCGAATGCTGACGCATGCCCGCTGCCCCTCGCTGTGAACGGTGCTGATGGGCGAAACAATAGACCTAAAAAAGCCCTGCATCTTGTCCAGAAGCAGGGCTTTTTTATTCTTTACCGATCAGGCGCGTTTTTCCGCCCACAAGTCGTACTCGTCGGCATCGGTCACCGTGCACCACACCTTGTCGCCCGGCTTCAAGCCGCTGGCGTCGTCGATAAACACGTTACCGTCGATTTCCGGCGCGTCGAAGAAGCAGCGGCCAACGGCACCTTGCTCGTCGACTTCGTCGATCAATACTTCGATTTCCTTACCGATGCGCAGTTGCAGGCGCGCCGAGCTGATCGCCTGTTGGTGCGCCATGAAGCGTTCCCACCGGTCTTGCTTGACGTCGTCCGGCACCACGGCCAGGTCCAGCAGGTTGGCGGGGGCGCCTTCCACTGGCGAATACTGGAAGCAGCCGACGCGGTCCAACTGGGCCTCGGTCAGCCAGTCCAGCAGGTACTGGAAGTCTTCTTCGGTTTCGCCGGGGAAGCCGACGATGAAGGTGGAGCGGATGATCAGCTCAGGGCAGATCTGGCGCCAGTTCTTGATGCGCGCCAGGGTCTTGTCTTCGAAGGCCGGGCGTTTCATGGCCTTGAGCACTTTCGGGCTGGCGTGCTGGAACGGAATGTCCAGGTACGGCAGGATCTTGCCAGCGGCCATCAGCGGAATCAGCTCATCGACGTGCGGGTACGGGTAAACGTAATGCAGGCGCACCCACACGCCCAGGCTGCTGAGGGCTTCGCACAGTTCGGTCATGCGGGTCTTCACCGGCGCGCCGTTCCAGAAACCGGTGCGGTATTTCACGTCGACGCCGTAGGCGCTGGTGTCCTGGGAGATCACCAACAGCTCTTTGACGCCGGATTTGACCAGGCGCTGGGCCTCGTCCAGCACATCGCCCACCGGGCGGCTGACCAGTTTGCCGCGCATCGACGGGATGATGCAGAAACTGCAGCTGTGGTTGCAGCCTTCGGAAATCTTCAGGTACGCGTAGTGGCGTGGCGTCAGCTTGATGCCTTGCGGCGGCACCAGGTCGATCAGCGGGTTGTGGTCCTGGCGCGGCGGCACCACGTCGTGCACGGCGTTGACCACCTGCTCGTACTGCTGCGGGCCGGTCACCGCCAGCACGCTGGGGTGCACGTTGCGGATATTGCCTTCTTCCACGCCCATGCAGCCGGTCACGATGACCTTGCCGTTTTCCTTGATCGCTTCGCCGATCACTTCCAGCGACTCAGCCTTGGCCGAGTCGATGAAACCGCAGGTGTTGACCACCACCACATCGGCGTCCTGGTAAGTGGACACGACGTCATAGCCTTCCATACGCAGTTGCGTAAGGATGCGCTCGGAGTCGACGAGCGCCTTCGGGCAACCCAGGGAAACAAAGCCAACCTTGGGGTTGGCTTTTGCGATGGTGGTGGACATGTCTAACCTCGGTATTGAATGACGCCGCCGGTCGTGCACGACGAGGCAACGGACGGGCGCTTGGCGCGCCTCTGATCAAAAAGTGCGCAATTCTAGCGACGGGCAAAGCAATTGACCAGCTTTATGCAGGGAAATGCGACGAGTGCTGCGCTGGGTAATTCGCAGTGCGGCTACTTACGCTTTTTAAGCGTGAACATCTTGCTCTGTACGGTGAGATACGACTTTGGACATCCCCACGCCCAACGCCTGAAGCACTTTGAGCAGGGTGGAGAGCTTCGGGTCGCCGCCGACTGCAATGGACCGGTACAGATTTGCCCGATTGAGTCCCGTGTTCTGGGACAGGTTGAGCATCCCTCCACGCGCTTCCACCACTCGACGGACAGCGACAAGAAAGGCGTCCTCACCACCCGCTTCATCGATTTCTTCAAGTGCGGCGGATAGATACTCCAGAGCGAAGGCTTTGTTGTCTCGGAGCATTTCAAGGACGCTGTCTTCATGAGAGCGAGTACGAATAGTCATTTTTGCTGCACCTTATAGGATTTCCAGAGAGCCTTGGCTTACTCGATGTCGTTCTGCTGCCTGACCTTTGAGCCACCGCCCAACAGGAAAACAATTTTTCGGTCCTGGAGTGCGTAATACACGCGAAACCCAGGCCCAAAGTCGAGCTTCATTTCAAAGACCCCATCACCCACCGGCTCGGTTATTCCGAAGTAACCAAGTGACGCTCGGTCCACTCGGGTGGTGATTCTTGCTTTAGAACGATTGTCTTGAACGGTGTCTAGCCAGGCTTGGTAGATATCCACGCCATTGGCGGACAGCACGTGTTTCACTTCGTACATAAGGAATGTACCTTAAAAGAGACATGTCGATGATTGAGTTTCTATATCGACTGCGATCGCCGTGCGCGGGCACGTTTGATAGAGCGAACCAAGCCGGCCAAGGATTTCTTAATCGCATCCTTAAGGTAGGCACCGCCGAGTCGCGCCAAAATATACGGTCGGCGGTAAGTGTGATCAATGCAGGCAAAAAGGCTCCAAAAGGCTGTGTCAGTCATAACTGATCGCCTAAAGCAGCCTCTAAAGCACTTGAGCAGGGAAATGCGACGAGTGCTGCGCTATGCTTCGCGCCGTTACCTACCGGGAAAACCCGTGGGTCAACAAAACGTCTGTTACGAGAAGTAAAACAGCGCATGCTAGGGTCAGCTTAGAGGCGTTGTTTATAAAAGACCGCAGGTCAAAGGGCAGGAGTGGTTGATGGGTCAGGCAAGTAGTCAGGCAGCGGGTGCCGAGCATTCCAACGTCAAGCCGATTGGCATGCTGGTGGCAGCGGTTGGGGTGGTTTACGGCGATATCGGGACCAGCCCGCTCTATACCCTTAAAGAGGTGTTCACCGGCGGTTATGGGGTTCAGGTCAATCATGATGGTGTGCTTGGGATCCTGGCGCTGATCTTCTGGTCGCTGATCTGGGTGGTGTCGATCAAATACATGTTGTTTGTGCTGCGTGCCGACAACCAGGGGGAGGGCGGCATCATGGCCCTGACGGCGCTGGCTCGACGGGCGGCAGGGGAGCGCAGGAAGTTGCGCAGTTTCCTGGTGGTCTGTGGCCTGTGCGGCGCGGCGCTGTTCTACGGCGACAGCATGATCACCCCGGCGATCTCCGTATTGTCGGCGGTAGAAGGCCTGGAACTGGCGTTCGATGGCCTGGAAAAATGGGTCGTGCCCATTGCGCTGGTGGTGCTGGTGGCGCTGTTCCTGATCCAGAAGCACGGCACCGACCGTATCGGCAAGTTATTCGGACCGGTGATGGTGACCTGGTTCCTGGTGCTGGGCGGCCTGGGCATCTATGGCATCTCCCAGCATCCGGAAGTGCTCAAGGCCTTGAATCCGATCTGGGCCGTGCGGTTCTTCGAAGCTCACCCAGGCATTGGCGTGGCCATCCTTGGCGCCGTGGTGCTGGCATTGACCGGCGCTGAAGCGCTGTATGCCGATATGGGCCATTTTGGCCGCAAGCCCATCGCTCGCGCCTGGTTCATGCTGGTACTGCCGGCGCTGGTGCTCAATTATTTCGGCCAGGGTGCCCTGCTGCTGGGCGACCCGGAAGCCGCGCGCAACCCGTTCTACCTGCTGGCGCCGAGCTGGGCGCTGATCCCGCTGGTGGGGTTGTCGACCCTGGCTACGGTGATCGCCTCCCAAGCGGTGATTTCCGGGGCGTTCTCGTTGACGCGCCAGGCGATCCAGCTGGGTTACATCCCGCGCATGCATATTCAACACACCTCCAGCGCCGAACAGGGCCAGATCTATATCGGCGCGGTGAACTGGTCGCTGATGGTCGGCGTGATCCTGCTGGTGCTGGGCTTCGAGTCCTCCAACGCGTTGGCCTCGGCTTACGGTGTGGCCGTGACGGGCACCATGCTGATGACCACCATCCTGGTCTCGGCCGTGATGCTGCTGCTGTGGAAATGGCCACCGGTGCTGGCCGTGCCGGTACTGCTTTGCTGCCTGTTGGTCGACGGGCTGTATTTTGCGGCCAACGTGCCGAAAATCATCCAGGGCGGCGCTTTCCCCGTGGTCGCGGGGATCGTGCTGTTCGTGTTGATGACGACCTGGAAGCGCGGCAAGCAATTGCTAGTAGATCGCCTCGACGAAGGCGGCCTGCCGCTGCCGATCTTTATCAGCAGCATCCGCGTGCAACCGCCCCATCGCGTGCAGGGCACGGCGGTGTTCTTGACCGCGCGGCCGGATGCAGTGCCCCATGCGCTGTTGCACAACCTGCTGCATAACCAGGTGCTGCACGAGCAAGTGGTGCTGCTGACGGTGGTGTACGAAGACATTCCGCGCGTACCGGCCTCTCGGCGTTTCGAGGTGGATGCCTACGGTGAAGGTTTCTTCCGTGTGATTCTGCATTTCGGCTTCACCGACGAGCCGGATGTGCCTCAAGCGCTGAAACTGTGCCATCTGGACGATCTGGATTTCAGCCCGATGCGCACCACCTACTTCCTCAGCCGCGAAACGGTGATTGCCTCCAAACTCGAGGGCATGGCGCGCTGGCGCGAAGGTTTGTTTGCCTTCATGTTGAAGAACGCCAACGGCAACCTGCGCTTCTTCAAACTCCCGGTCAACCGAGTGATCGAGCTGGGCACCCAGGTCGAAATGTAGCCTGGCGCTGTACGGGGGCCGGCAATCGGCTCCCGTTTTGTCTTCTGAACCCTGTGCAATCGAGCGTTGTCGACTAGGCTCTACTCACCGTTAGAGAGTCTTGAAGCTCGCCCACAGAACCCGGAAGAGGTGCGCCATGAGTCAGCTGCTCGAACCCTATACCCTGCGTCAATTGACCCTGCTCAACCGCATTGCGGTGTCACCGATGTGCCAATACTCCAGTGACGATGGCCTGGCCAATGATTGGCACCTGGTCCACCTCGGCAGTCGTGCCGTCGGCGGGGCCGGGCTGATATTCACCGAGGCCACCGCCGTGACCGCCGACGGCCGCATCACCGCCCAGGACCTGGGCCTGTGGAATGACCAGCAGATTGAACCGCTGCAACGGATCACCCGTTTCATTGCCGCCCAGGGCGCGGTGGCGGGGATTCAACTGGCCCATGCCGGGCGCAAGGCCAGCACCCACCGGCCATGGATCGGCAAGCATGGCAGCGTCAAGCCCGAGGATGGTGGCTGGGTGCCGGTAGCGCCTTCGCCGATTGCCTTCGACCCGCAACACACCCAACCCAAGCAGCTGGATGAAGCGCAGATCCAGCAAGTGGTCGCCGACTTTGTCGCCGCCGCCAAACGCGCATTGACGGCGGGTTTCGAGGTGGTAGAGATCCACGCCGCGCATGGTTACCTGTTGCACCAATTCCTCTCGCCCCTCAGCAACCAGCGCCAGGACCAGTACGGCGGCTCGTTTGAAAATCGCATCCGCCTGGTGCTTGAGGTAACCAGGGCCGTGCGCGAAGTCTGGCCCCAAGAACTGCCGCTGTTCGTACGGGTGTCGGCCACCGACTGGGTGGAAGACGGCTGGAACCCCGATGAAACCGTGGAACTGGCGCGCCGCCTGAGAGATTTGGGCGTGGACCTGATCGACGTTTCCTCCGGTGGCACCGCCGCCAATGCCGAGATCCCCACTGGCCCCGGCTACCAGACACGGTTTGCCGAGCGCGTGCGCAAAGAGTCGGGCATCGCCACCGGCACCGTGGGCATGATCACCGAACCGGCCCAGGCCGAGCACATTCTGCGCACTTGCCAGGCCGATATCATCTTCCTGGCCCGCGAACTGCTGCGCGACCCGTACTGGCCGTTGCACGCCGACGATGACCTGGGCGGGCGCAAAGCGATCTGGCCGGCGCAGTACCAACGGGCGACTCATCGGGACCAGCCGATTCATGAGTCTGACTTGCGCGATTGAGTTTTTCTCGGCAGTCGTAAACCCACCCTGAGCCGGTGGGTTTTTTTTTGCGTATGGTCGTGGGATTTGGCTGTAGGTATTTGTTACCGAAGGGGTTTTTTAAGTGAATGCTCTAAAAAAATCCCACACGTAACAAGATTGTTTCTACGCTTAGGGTAGGACTGGTTGCTGGCCCAAGAAGTCAGTCTTGTCCAGGGAGGCGTAGCGCTTCACAGGAGGCAGTGGGTGGGTGGGCGCCGTGAGTATTTGATCGAGATCAGGAGAAGCAGTCCATGGCCAAGTCCTATGGTGTAGCGGGTGTGGTGGCGTCTTTTTTGGCCCGCAGGCTGTCCTTGCGTGGTCGCAGGTTGAGTTCGGATGAGGCCGAATTGCTTACGCAGTATCGCGCTTTGAACGAAAACGATCAGGTGGCGATGCGTTATCTGGTGGGAGCGATGAAGAGTGTGTCGCGGTTTTAGGGCCAACGTAGAACCAGGGTGGGAGGGGGCTTGCTCCCGATGCGGTGTACCAGTCGGCTAACCTGTCACTGACACATCACTCTTGAGAGCAAGCCCTTCTCACATGGGTATCAGGTGTACTTGCGCAGCTCCGGCGCCGGCGGGAAGTACTGATACAGCCAGGTTTCACTCAAGGTGCGGTCCTGCGTGCGGATAAACAGGCGCAGCTCCACCGGTTCAACGCTGTCGCTGGTCGGGTACCAGTCGAACAGGATGCGGTAGCCCTTGATGTTGTCCAGCACCAGCACGCTGAAGTCTTTCACTTCACCGTGGGAGCAGGTCACCACGGGTTCGATCCCGGTGCCCGCGGGCAGACGCTCCAGACCTCCGCCCTTGAAATCCACCGCAAAGCGGCGTGCCCACACGCTGGGGTAATGTTCGCCCGGCGCCCAGCCTTCGGTGAACCCGCCCATGCCGGAACGGGTTGCATCGACTTGCGCCAACGGTGTGCTCACCGGTGGCAGGGCGCTCCAGTACAGCTTGTAGCCATAGTTGAGCGAGTCACCGGCGGCCACCGGCTGTTTCGGGGTCCAAAAGGCCACGATATTGTCCAGGGTCTCGCCGGTGGTGGGGATTTCCAGCAGGTCGATCGAGCCTTCGCCCCAGGCGGTGGTCGGTTCTACCCACAGGCTTGGGCGCTTGCTGTACCAGTCCACGGTGTCCTGGTAGCTGGCGAACTCATGGTCGGTCTGCACCAGGCCGAAGCCTTTCGGGTCTTTGTCGGTGAAGGTGTTGAACTGCAGCTTGGCCGGGTTATTCAGCGGGCGGCAGATCCACTCGCCATTGCCGCGCCACATCGCCAAGCGGTCCGAGTCGTGGATCTGTGGGTGGATGGTGTCGCACATCCGACGCTCATGGGTGCCGCAACTGAACATGCTGGTCATCGGTGCGATGCCCAGTTGTTCGATGGTGGTACGTGCATTGATATGCGCATCGATGGCCATCACCACCTGGCTGGCCTGGCAGTCGATATCGAAACGGTAGGCGCCGGTGGCGCTCGGCGAGTCGAGCAGGGCGTAGACCACGAAGCGGGTGGCGTCCTTGTCCGGGGTTTCGAACCAGAACTGCGTGAAGTCGGGGAATTCCTCGCGTTTTTTTGCATAGGTGTCGATGGCCAGGCCACGTGCCGACAGGCCGTATTGGCCGGTGGCATCCACCGCGCGGAAGTAACTGGCGCCGAGGAACGACAGCACGTCATGGCGATCCAGTTCCGGTGCCTTGAACAGCTTGAAGCCGGAGAAGCCCAGGTCGCCGGTCAGCTGTTGGGTGTCGACGGTGGTTTTTTCATAGTTGAACAGTGACGGACGAAAGTGCACCTCCCGCGCTTCACGGGTCTTGGGGTCGACGCTGTGCATGCGCACCGGCGTCTTGAAACCCATGCCGACGTGAAAGAACTGCACGTCCAGTTGGCCGTTCAACTCTTTCCACAGCGAATGCTTGCCGTCGTAGCCGATGGCGTTGAAATTCTGCGGGGTCATGCTCGCCAGGGTTGGCGGCAGCACCTGTTTGGTGTCTTTGTACGCGGTCCCGGCGAGTTGCTTGGCCTGGGCTTTCAGCGTGTCGAAGTCGAACGCCACGGCCTTGCCATCGGCGGCGCGGTTACCCGCCCAAGCCTGCGCGGCCAGCAGGCCGCTGGCCGATAAACCGGTGTAAGCCGCAATGGCCATGGACGCTTTGAGCAAATTCCTGCGATGCATAGAGACAACCTGTCGTGAGCAAATCCCGCGCCGTACCTGGCACGTGCTGGATCAGAAATTACGGTTCGGACATGCCTTCGGCCAAACGCAACGGACATTAAACAGACGCCGGATAGCTTAAGCGGTTCGGTGGGGAAGGAAAATTGATTGATGGCGGGGTGATGGCAGTGCATATGAAACAAGACGTTTCCGAGCCTGTGAGGGGAATACCCTACCCAGAAATCATGCAGATAAAAAACGGGGAGGGACTTGCTCCCTCCCCCATTGGCTTCAGTGCTTGAACATCACATGGCGAACGGTGGTGTAGTCCTCCAGCCCATACATGGACATGTCCTTGCCATACCCCGACAGTTTCTGACCGCCATGGGGCATTTCGCTGACGAGCATAAAGTGGGTATTTACCCAGGTGCAGCCGTACTGCAAGCGTGCGGCCAAGCGATGGGCTCGCCCTACATCGGCGGTCCATATGGATGACGCCAGGCCGTAGTCCGAATCATTGGCCCAGTTCAGCACCTGGGCTTCGTCGGCGAACTTGGTCACCGACACCACCGGCCCAAACACCTCGCGGCGCACGATCTCGTCGTCCTGCTGCGCATCGGCCAATACCGTCGGCTCAAAGAAGAACCCATTGCCTTGCACGGCCTTGCCACCCGTGACCAGGCGGATATGTGGCTGCGCCACGGCACGTTCGACAAACCCGGCGACGCGGTCCCGGTGCTGCGCGGTGATCAACGGGCCCAACTCGGTGGCCGGGTCATCCTGCAAGCCGTACTTGATGCTCGACACGGCGATGCCGAGTTTCTCGACGAAGGCATCGTAGATATCCGCCTGGGCATAAATGCGGCACGCGGCGGTGCAGTCCTGGCCGGCGTTGTAAAAGCCGAAGGTGCGGATGCCTTCCACGGCGGCGTCGATGTCTGCGTCGTTGAAAATAATCACCGGGGCCTTGCCACCCAGCTCCATGTGCATGCGCTTCACGCCGTCAGCGGTGCTGGAAATGATATTCGCGCCGGTGGCGATGGAGCCGGTCAACGACACCATGCGCACTTTCGGGTGGCTGACCAATGGGCTGCCCACCGTAGGCCCACGACCGAACACCAGGTTGAGCACGCCAGCCGGAAAAATCCGCGCCGCCAGCTCAACCATGCGCAACGCCGTCAGCGGGGTTTGCTCCGACGGTTTGAGCACCACGGTATTACCGGCGGCCAGGGCCGGGGCGATTTTCCAGGCGACCATCATCAGTGGGTAGTTCCACGGCGCGATAGAGGCGATCACGCCCACCGGATCGCGGCGGATCATCGACGTATGGCCCGGCAGGTATTCACCGCCCGCCGAGCCGCTCATGCAGCGGCTGGCGCCGGCAAAAAAGCGGAACACGTCGGCAATCGCCGGTATCTCGTCGTTCAGTGCGGCGTTGTACGGCTTGCCGCAGTTGTCCGATTCGAGCTTGGCCAGCTCAGCGCCGTGGGCTTCGATCGCGTCCGCCAGTTTCAGCAGCAGCAGCGAACGGTCCTTCGGCGCGGTTTGCGACCAGCTTTCAAAGGCCGCGTCGGCGGCACGCACGGCGGCGTCGACCTGGGCTTCGCTGGCTTCGTTGATTTCCACCAGCACCCGGCCCAATGACGGGTTGAATACGGCCTGGGCCGGGCCTTCGCCTTGTACCAGTTGGCCGTTGATCAGCAGTTTGGTTTGCATGGTTCAGCTCTCCTCAAACGAATGTTATTTCCCTGAAGAAACCGGCTCTAAATGTGGGAGGGGGCTTGCCCCCGATGGCAGTACATCAGACAGCCCTGTATTGACTGAAATACAGCTATCGGGAGCAAGCCCCCTTCCACATTGGAATCGCATTCCTCCAGTCAAGTTATTTACCGCCACTACCGGCCACGCTTTCCCCGCCACGTGTCAGGTAATAGGCCCCCAGAATCGGGACCATCGTCACCAGCATCACCAGCATCGCCACCACATTAGTCACCGGCACGTCCCGTGGGCGGCTGAGCTGGTTGAGCAGCCAAAGCGGCAAGGTGCGCTCGTGGCCGGCGGTGAAGGTGGTGACGATGATTTCGTCAAACGACAGCGCAAAGGCGAGCATGCCGCCGGCCAGCAGCGCCGAGCCCAGGTTGGGCATGATGATGTAGCGAAAGGTCTGCCAGCCGTCGGCGCCCAGGTCCATCGAGGCTTCGATCAGGCTGTGGGAGGTACGGCGCAACCGTGCGATCACGTTGTTGTAGACGATCACCACGCAGAACGTTGCGTGGCCGACGATGATGGTGAACATTCCAGGCTCGATGCCCAGCGTCTTGAACGTGGCCAGCAAGGCGATACCGGTGATGATCCCCGGCAGCGCAATCGGCAGGATCAGCATCAGGGACACGCCTTGCTTGCCGAAGAACTCCCGGCGATACAACGCCGCCGACGCCAGCGTGCCGAGCACCATGGCAATCAGGGTGGCAATCGCGGCGATCTGCAGCGACAGCTTGATCGCTTCCAGCACATCCGGCCGGGCGAAGGCCACGCTGAACCACTTCAAGGTAAACCCCTGGGGCGGGAAGCTGAACGCGGCCTCTTCGGTATTGAAGGCGTAGAGGAAGATGATCAGGATCGGGAAGTGCAGAAACACCAGGCCGCCCCAGGCTGCGATTTTCAGGCCCAGTGATGATTGATCAGAGTGCATCGAAGGCCCCCAGGCGTTTGACGATGGACAGGTACACGGCGATCAACACGATCGGCACCAGGGTGAACGCCGCGGCCATGGGCATATTGCCGATGGCGCCTTGCTGGGCGTAGACCATGCCGCCGACAAAGTAGCCCGGCGGGCCCACCAGTTGCGGCACGATGAAATCGCCCAGGGTCAGTGAAAACGTAAAGATCGAACCGGCGGCGATCCCTGGCACCGACAACGGCAGAATCACCTGCATAAAGGTCTGGCGCGGCTTGGCGCCCAGGTCGGCCGAGGCTTGCAGCAGCGACGGCGGCAAACGCTCCAGCGCAGCCTGGATCGGCAGGATCATGAACGGCAGCCAGATATACACAAACACCATGAACCGCCCGAGGTGCGAGGTGCTCAAGGTGCTGCCGCCCACGCCGGGAATGCCCAGCACGAACTGCAACAGCGGCTCCAGCCCCAGGTGCTGCACGAACCACTGCGCCACGCCGCCCTTGGCCAGCAGCAGGGTCCAGGCGTACGCCTTGACGATATAGCTGGCCCACATCGGCATCATCACCGCGATATAGAAAAACGCCTTGGTCTTGCCCGTGGTGTAGCGCGCCATGTAGTAGGCGATAGGGAAGGCCACGATCGCGCTGGCGATCGACACCACGATGGCCATGCTCAAGGTGCGCAGGATGATGTCGAAGTTCGACGGCTGGAACAGCGCGGCGAAGTTGGCCAGGGTCAGGTCCGGCGTGACCGCCATGGTGAAATCGTCGAAGGTGTAGAAACCTTGCCAGAGCAGGGTCAGCAGCGAACCCAGGTAGATCGCGCCGAACCAGATCAACGGCGGTATCAGCAACATCGCCAGGTAGAGGTTGGGCTTGCGGTACAGCAGGTTGGAAAACCTGCGCAGCGGCGGTTGTCGGGAAACGGCCAGGCTCATCTCACACCTCGCCTGTGCTGTCGGCCAGCGGCGTCATGGCTTGCCGCGCCCAGCGTGCGGTGATGGTCTGGCCGACCTGATGCGCACTGCTGGTATCGAGCCACTGGTTGTTGGCCTGGCTGATGTTCAGCGCCTGGCCGTTTGCCAGTTTCAACTCGTAGCGCGTGGCACTGCCCTGGTACTGGATGTCGTGGAGCACACCGCTGATTTCCACGTCACCGGCCGCCAGCGGGCCTTCGGCAAAACGCACGTGTTCCGGGCGGATCGAAAACGCCTGCGCACTGCCGCTCAGCAGTTGGGCCAGCTCGCCGCGAATCACGTTGGAGGTGCCGACAAACTCCGCCACGAACGCGGTGGCCGGTTTCATATAGAGGTTGCGCGGGGTGTCGACCTGTTCGATGCGGCCTTTGTTGAATACCGCCACGCGGTCGGACATTGACAGCGCTTCGGTCTGGTCGTGGGTCACGAAGATAAACGTGATGCCCAATTGCCGTTGCAGCTTTTTCAGCTCGCTTTGCATCTGTTCGCGCAGCTTGAGGTCGAGGGCGCCCAACGGTTCGTCGAGCAGCAACACCCGCGGGCGATTGACCAGCGCGCGGGCCAGGGCTACGCGTTGGCGTTGGCCGCCGGAGAGTTGCACCGGTTTGCGCTCGCCATAGCCGCCCAGGGCCACCATGGCCAGGGTTTCTTCGGCACGGCTCAGGCGCTCGGCCTTGCCCACGCCTTTGACTTTGAGGCCGTAGGCCACGTTGTCGCGCACGTTCATGTGGGGGAACAGCGCGTAATCCTGGAACACGGTGTTGACGTCGCGCTGGTAGGGCGGCAAGCCGGCGGCTTCCTCGCCATGAATACGGATCGAGCCCGCGCTCGGCTGCTCGAAGCCTGCGATCAGGCGCAGGCAGGTGGTCTTGCCCGAGCCCGAAGGGCCGAGCATGGAAAAGAACTCGCCGTCCTGGATATCGATGCAAACCCGGTCAACGGCCTTTACTTCGCCGAACTGACGAGAAACGTGGGTGAATTGGACTGCAAGCGTCATGGTGCGGTGCTCCAAAAAAGCATGGGCCGTCGCAGCGGCCCGGCCTGGGCTTCTGAAAAAACAACAGATCTGTGAATACGGTCAGTGTGGGAGGGAGCAAGCCCCTCCCACAGGGGCCTATGTTGTCTGAAGGGCCTCAGCGCCCACCCATGATCGCGATGTAATCCTGGGTCCAGCGGCTGTACGGCACGAACTTGCCGCCTTCGGCCTGCGGGGTTTTCCAGAAGGCGATCTTGTCGAACTGGTCGAACCCGTTGGTCTTGCAGCCTTCGGCGCCGAGCAGTTCGCTCTCTTTACACGCTGCGGGCACCGCCGGCAGCGAGCCGAACCAGGCGGCTACATCGCCCTGGACCTTGGGTTGCAGCGACCAGTCCATCCACTTGTAGGCGCAGTTGGGGTGTTTGGCCTCGCTGTGCAACATGGTGGTGTCGGCCCAACCGGTGGCGCCTTCTTTCGGGATGGTCGAGGCGATCGGCTGCTTCTCGTTTTGCAGGCCGTTGACCTGATACGGCCAGGCGCTGGAGGCCACCACGCCTTCGTTTTTGAAGTCACTCATTTGCACGGTGGTGTCGTGCCAGTAGCGGTGGATCAGCGGTTGCTGGGCGCGCAACACGTCGAGCACGGCCTTGTATTGGGTTTCGGTCAGTTCGTACGGGTTCTGGATACCCAGCTCCGGCTTGGTCGACTTGAGGTACAGCGCCGCATCGGCGATGTAGATCGGGCCGTCATAGGCCTGCACGCGACCCTTGTTCGGTTTGCCGTCCGGCAGGTTCTGCGCTTTGAACAGCACATCCCAACTGGTGGGCGCGGTCTTGAACACGTTGGTGTTGTACATCAATACGTTCGGGCCCCATTGGTAAGGGGTGCCGTAGGTTTGCTGGCCTACCACGTACCACGGCCCGTCCTTGAGGCGCGGGTCGATGTTTTTCCAGTTGGCGATCAACGCGGTGTTGATCGGTTGCACCCGTTTGCCGGCGATCAAGCGCAGCGATGCGTCACCCGACGCGGTGACCAGGTCGTAACCCCCCTTGGCCATCAGGCTTACCATTTCGTCCGAGGTGGCGGCGGTTTTCACGTTGACCTTGCAGCCGGTTTCCTTCTCGAAACCGGTGACCCAGTCGTAGGCCTTGTCGCTTTCGCCGCGTTCGATATAGCCGGGCCAGGCGACGATATCCAACTGGCCTTCACCTGCGCCAACGGCCTTGAGCGGTTCGGCGGCCTGAACGCTGACGCTGGCCAGCAGCGCGGTGGTCAAGGCGCTGAGTAATGCTGTCTTGTGCGCGGACATGGGAGTTCCCTCTTCTTTAATTATGGTCGGGGCAGTGTTTTGAACCGGTGACGCATGAGCGTAGTTGTTGTTTTAAAGATGCTGGCCGTGGCGAGCCATGATGTGGCGCACCACGCTGTAGTCCTGTAGCGAATCGCTGGACAGATCCTTGCCATACCCCGAGCGCTTCAAGCCGCCGTGGGGCATCTCGCTGACCAGCATGAAATGGCTGTTGATCCAGGTGCAGCCGTATTGCAGACGCGCCGCCACTTGCATGGCCTTGTCCAGGTTTTGCGTCCACACCGACGAGGCCAGGCCGTATTCGGACTCGTTGGCCCAGTCCACCGCGTGTTCCAGCTCGTCAAACCGCGTCACGGTGACCACCGGGCCGAACACTTCGCGCTGCACGATTTCATCATTCTGTTTACAGCCGGCGAGCAAGGTCGGCTGGTAATAAAAGCCCGCCCCGGAATGCACGGCGGCACCGGTGACGCGTTCGATATGCGGCTGGCCGAGGGCGCGTTCGACAAAACTGGCCACGCGGTCGCGCTGGCGCGTGCTGATCAGCGGGCCCAGTTCATTGTCGGCATCGCGCTTGCCGGCAAAACGCAGGCTGCTGACCGCTGCGCCCAGTTCGGCGACCAAGGTGTCGTGGATACCGGCCTGGGCGTAAATACGGCACGCGGCGGTGCAATCCTGGCCAGCGTTGTAATAACCGTAAGCGCGCACGCCCTCGACCACGGCTTGCAGGTCGGCGTCGTTGCACACAATGACCGGGGCCTTGCCGCCCAGTTCCAAATGGGTGCGCTTGAGGGTCTTGGCGGCGGCCTGGAGGATCTTTTGCCCGGTGACGATATCGCCGGTCAGCGAGACCATGCGTACTTTCGGGTGACTGACCAAGTGGCTGCCGACGCCTTCCCCGCCGCCACACAGGATGTTGATCACCCCGCGTGGTAACAAATCCTTCAGGGCCGGCGCCAGGGCGAGGATCGACAACGGCGTGTGCTCCGACGGCTTGAACACTAAGGTGTTGCCGGCGGCCAGTGCCGGGGCGATTTTCCAGGCGGCCATCATCAACGGGTAATTCCATGGGGCGATGGACGCCACCACGCCAATCGGGTCGCGCCGCACCATGCTGGTGTAGCCCGGCAGGTATTCGCCGCTGAGCTGGCCGGTTTGGCAACGTACGGCACCGGCGAAGAAGCGGAACACGTCGACGGTGGCACTCAAGTCATCCTGGCGCGCCAGGTGCAGCGGCTTGCCGCAGTTCAGGGATTCCAGGCGGGCCAGGTAGTCGGCTTGTTTTTCGATGGCATCGGCGATGCCGAGCAGGATGTTGGAGCGTTGCTGCGGCGTGGTGCGCGACCAACCGGCAAATGCACGGTGGGCGGCCAGGATGGCGCTTTCGACTTGCTCGGGGCTGGCTTCGGCGATCTGGGTGAGCACTTCGCCGGTGGCCGGGTTGAGGATCGGCTCGACAAACCCTTGGCCAGGGACCAGTTCGCCGTCGATCAGCAACGCAGTGAGCAGCGGAGTGGGCGCGCCGGACATTTTTCGTGATCTCTTTTCTTGTGCGGTCATGGGCGTTCTCTTACAAGGCGCCTGACCTTCTCTTAGGGGATCAACAGAGACTAGAGGCCAGGCACGAGCTCAACAAATACTAAATACTGAATGCAGCATTCGATTAAATAGATGGCTTGCGTGGGTGTGGCTGCTCCCGGGCCACGGTAAGGAATGGGTCGACCAGCGCAGGCCTTGCCGTGCCACGGCGCCAGGCCAGGCCTACGTCGAGGGTCTGGCTGAGGTCGGCAATGGGCCGCGCTTCAATGATGTCGCCCTCCAGTGACCAGGGCCGGTAGGTCATGTCGGGCTGGATCGACACGCCCAGGCCTGCGGCAACCAGGCTACGCACGGCTTCCGTCGATGCCGTGCGCAATGTGACGCGCGGTTGCAGCCCTGCGCTGGTCCACAGGCGCTGGGCGTTGTGGCCCATTTCGTCGACGTTCAGTTGGATCAGCGGCTCGCGCGCCACATCGGCGAGGTTGATGCTGTCGTGCTCCAGCAGCGGATGTTGCGCCGGCAGCCACAGGCGGTGGGGCGAATGGGTCAGCACTTCGGTCTGCAACGCATGGCGGTCTTCCAGGTTGGAGAGGATCAGCACGCCCACGTCGATCTCGCCGCTGACCAGCAAATGCTCGATATACGGGCGCTCGTCTTCCATCACGCGGAGTTCCACATTGGGGTAGGCACGCTGGAAACGGGTGAGCAGGTCCGCCAGGTAATAGCCGGCGACCAGGCTGGTCACGCCGATGATCAGCTGCCCAGCCACCTGGTCGGTGCTCTGTTGCAGGCTGCGCTTGGCGTTGTCGACGGTGGCGAGGATCAGGTGCGCCTGGCGCAGGAACTGGTGGCCCTGGTGGGTCAGCGTCATGCCCTTGGCGTGGCGGTTGAACAGGTTGACGCCGATTTCCTGCTCCAATTGCTGGATCGCCAGGGTCAGGGTCGATTGGGAGATGAACGCGGTTTGCGCGGCGGCGGAGATCGAACCGGTCTCGGCCACGGCAATGAAGTGCCGGATTTGACGCAGGGTCATCATGCTGGAATTACCGGTGGGGTGTTTTTATAGATTTGATCGAGTGTATATCGATTTTAGCGAACGGCACCGGCGTTACATCTGGAAGCACTCTAGATCGGGGTTTTTTGGCACTTAGTTTTACGCTGGTGGCCTATTGGTCCTATGAACCCAAGTGTCTGGAGGCTTTTATGAACACCCGTGGATTGCTCGATCAGTTGCTCAAATCGGGCCAGGACATGTTGCAAAACAAAGCTGGCGGCCAACGTAAGCAGGACGATAAAGGCGCATTGGGCGGTTTGCTCGGCAGCGGTGGGCTGGGCAGCCTGCTCGGCGGCGCGGGTGGCGGTGCCTTGGCGGCCGGCGCCATGGGCCTGTTGCTGGGCAACAAAAAGGCGCGCAAATTCGGCGGCAAGGCCCTCACTTATGGCGGGCTGGCGGCGCTGGGCGTGATCGCCTACAAGGCCTACGGCAACTGGCAGGCCAATCAGGGCGGCGCCCCTCGGGGCGAACCGCAAACCATTGACCGCCTGCCACCGGCCCAGGTCGAGCAACACAGCCAGGGCATCCTCAAGGCGCTGGTGGCCGCGGCAAAAGCCGACGGGCATGTGGACGAGCGCGAGCGCGCACTGATCGAGGGTGAATTCACCAAACTGGACAATGACCGCGAACTGCAAAGCTGGCTGCACGCCGAACTGAACAAACCGCTGGACCCGGCCGACGTGGCGCGAGCGGCCGGCACCCCGGAAATGGCCGCCGAGATGTATATCGCCAGCGTGATGTTGGTGGACGAAGAAAACTTCATGGAAAAGGCCTATCTGGACGAATTGGCGCGTCAACTCAAGCTTGAACCAGGTTTGAAACTGGAGCTGGAAAAGCAAGTGCGCCAAGCCACCCTCTGAGCCTTTGCGCTTATATCAGGCACCCCGTCTGGTGCAATACCCCGGGGTGTTTTTGCAATTTGCGAGCGCTGCATCCAAACCCATTGATTTATGAGGGCTTGCGCTCGGCTATACTGCCCTCCATTTGAATGGCCCTCCGAGGAATTACTGTGAAGAACTGGACCTTGCGCCAACGCATCTTGGCAAGCTTTGCGGTCATTATCGCCATCATGCTGCTCATGGTTGTGGTCTCGTATTCGCGGTTGATGAAGATCGAATCCAGCGAAGTCGCGGTGCGCGACGATGCGGTGCCGGGGGTGTACCTCAGTTCGATGATTCGCAGCGCGTGGGTCGACAGTTACCTGCATACCCTGGAACTTCTGGGCCTGCGCGAAGATAAAAAGCTCAGCGATGCCGACAAGGCCGAGTTCATAAGCTTCGAAACGCGCATGCTGCAGCAGATGGCGCTCTACGAGAAAACCATCGCCGCCGGTGACGACCGTTCCGAGTTCGACAAATTCGAAACCTTGCACCAGCTCTACAACAAGAGCCTGGCCACCGTGAAAGAAAGCTTGCAGCGCGGTGACATCGCGGCCGCGCGCAAAGAGTTCGACACGCAACTGACTCCGGCCTGGACCGCAGGCCGGATGAAGCTCAACGACATCATTACCGAAAACAAGAATGTCGCCGACCGTGCGACCAACGCCATTGATGATGCGGTGTCCGCCGCGAAAATCAGCATGTTCCTGTCGCTGCTCGTGGCCCTCTTCGCCGCCGGCCTGTGCGGCCTGCTGCTGATGCGCGCAATCATGGCGCCGATGCAGCGTATCGTCGAAATCCTTGAGGTCATGCGGACCGGTGACCTGAGCAAGCGCCTGAACCTTGAGCGCAAGGACGAATTCGGCGCCGTGGAAACCGGCTTCAACGACATGATGACCGAACTGACGGCCCTGGTGTCCCAGGCCCAGCGCTCGTCGGTACAGGTGACCACCTCGGTGACAGAGATTGCCGCCACCTCCAAGCAGCAGCAGGCCACGGCCACTGAAACCGCTGCCACCACCACCGAAATCGGCGCCACCTCGCGGGAAATCGCCGCCACGTCCAAAGACTTGGTCCGCACCATGACCGAAGTGTCCACCGCCGCCGACCAGGCTTCGGTGGCCGCCGGTTCCGGCCAGCAGGGCCTGGCCCGCATGGAAGAGACCATGCACTCGGTGATGGGCGCCGCCGACTTGGTGAACGCCAAGCTGGCGATCCTCAACGAGAAGGCCGGCAACATCAACCAAGTGGTGGTGACCATCGTCAAGGTGGCCGACCAGACCAACCTGTTGTCGCTCAACGCGGCCATCGAGGCCGAGAAGGCCGGTGAATATGGACGCGGTTTTGCCGTGGTCGCCACTGAAGTGCGCCGCCTGGCCGACCAGACCGCCGTGGCCACCTACGACATCGAGCAGATGGTGCGCGAGATCCAGTCGGCGGTCTCCGCCGGGGTGATGGGCATGGACAAGTTTTCCGAGGAAGTGCGCCGTGGCATGTTCGAAGTGCAGCAGGTGGGCGAGCAACTCTCGCAGATCATCCACCAGGTGCAGGCGCTGGCGCCGCGCGTGTTGATGGTCAACGAAGGCATGCAGGCCCAGGCCACCGGTGCCGAGCAGATCAACCACGCGTTGGTGCAACTGGGCGATGCCAGCAGCCAGACGGTGGAGTCCCTGCGCCAGGCCAGTTTTGCGATTGATGAGCTGAGCCAGGTTGCGGTGGGCCTGCGCGGCGGCGTTTCGCGTTTCAAAGTCTGATGAGCGACCTCGCGGCTAAACGCGGCGCCGTCCTGGCAGCGAAAAAGGCGTTGTTCCTGGTGTTTCACATCGGCAGTGAACGGTATGCCCTCAAGGCCACCGAAGTGGCCGAAGTGCTGCCACGCCTGCCGCTTAAGCCGATCGCCCATGCACCGCTGTGGGTCTCGGGCATCTTTGCCCATCGCGGCGCGCTGGTGCCGGTGATCGACCTCAGCGCATTGACCTTCGGCACCCCGGCCCAGGCCCGCACCAGCACGCGGCTGGTGCTGGTCAATTACCAGCCGCACCCGTGGATAGAAGCGCGCTGGCTGGGGCTGATCCTGGAGCAGGCCACCGACACCCTGCGTTGCGACCCGGCGCAGTTCCAGCCCTACGGCCTGGACAACCGCCAGGCGCCGTACCTGGGGCCCGTGCGCGAAGACGCGCAGGGCCTGATGCAGTGGATCAGCGTGAATGACCTGCTCACCGATGAAGTGCGCGCCTTGTTGTTTTCTGCCGAGCTGAGCCTATGAGCCACGACCCACGCTTCTTTGTCTTCTTGAAAGAACGTATCGGCCTGGACGTCGCATCGGTCGGCGAGGCGATCATTGAGCGCGCGGTGCGCCAACGCAGCCAGGCGGTGCAGGCGCAGACCGCAGGCGAGTACTGGCAGCACCTGCAAAGCAGCGAAGATGAACAGCAAGCGCTGATCGAAGCGGTGATCGTCCCCGAAACCTGGTTTTTCCGTTACCCCGAGTCCTTTGCAACCCTGGCCCGACTGGCCAAGGCGCGCCTGCTTGAGATCAAGCAGATGCGCGCGCTGCGCATCCTCAGCCTGCCGTGTTCGACCGGCGAAGAACCCTATTCGATCGCCATGGCCTTGCTCGATGCGGGCCTGGCGCCGCACCAGTTCAAGGTGCAGGGAATGGACGTCAGCCCGCTGTCGGTGGAGCGCGCGCGACGGGGTGTGTACGGCAAGAACTCCTTTCGCGGTGGCGACTTGGCGTTTCGCGAGCGCCATTTTGTGGAGTGCGGCGACGGTTACCACATCGCCGACCGCGTGCGCGAACAGGTGCGCTTGCAAGTCGGCAACCTGCTCGACCCGGCGCTGCTGGCCCATGAGGCGAGCTATGACTTCGTGTTTTGCCGCAACCTGCTGATCTATTTCGACCAGCCGACCCAGCAGCAAGTGTTCGATGTGCTCAAGGGCCTGACCCACGTGGACGGGGTGCTGTTTATCGGCCCGGCCGAGGGCAGCCTGCTGGGGCGCCATGGCATGCGCTCGATTGGCGTGCCGCAGTCATTCGCGTTCAGCCGGCATGCGGAGCCGGTGGCGCCTGCGCCAACCTTTGTGCCCATGCCCCTGCCGCCGCGCAGTGCGGCACCCATCCCCGTCAAGCCGCGACCGTTCAGCACCGCCAGCGCGCACGTCGTGCCGATCAAGCCGGCGCTCGCCGATGCAAGCACCTTGCTCAGCCGTATCGCCACCCTGGCCAATGAGGGCAAAAGTGCCGAGGCGCGGGCCGCGTGCGATCAGTATTTGAGCAGCCACCCGCCGGCCGCCCAGGTGTTTTACTGGCTGGGGCTGCTCAGCGATGTGGACGGCAGCGCCCTGCAAGCCCAGGGGTATTATCGAAAAGCCTTGTACCTGGAACCCCAGCATCCGCAGGCCTTGATGCACCTGGCCGCGTTGCTTGAGTCCCAGGGCGACAGCGCGGGGGCGCGCCGTTTGCAGGCGCGGGCCGCCCGTAGCGAGCGAGCTGACAGTGAGTCCAAACGATGAGTAGCCCTGACGCGCTCGACACCGCCGGCCTCGACCTGACGCTGGCCGATACCCAAGCCATCGACGATTGCTGGAACCGCATCGGTATTCACGGCGACAAGTCGTGCCCGCTGCTGGTGGATCACATCCATTGTCGCAATTGCTCGGTTTACTCGGCGGCCGCTACGCGCTTGCTGGACCGTTATGCCTTGCAGCAGGATGACCGCCGCCCGACGGCCGCCAAGGTCGACGAAGAGATCGTGACCCGCTCCTTGCTGATGTTTCGCCTCGGCGAAGAATGGCTGGGGATTGCCACCCGCTGCCTGGTGGAAGTGGCACCGTTGCAACCGATCCACTCGCTGCCGCACCAGCGTTCGCGCGCGCTGCTCGGCGTGGCCAATGTGCGTGGCGCGCTGGTGGCGTGCCTGTCGCTGGCGGAACTGCTGGGCCTGGACACCACCGGCAACGGCACCGGCGGTGGGCGAGTCATGCCGCGCATGTTGATCATCGCCGCGCAGGATGGGCCGGTGGTGGTGCCGGTGGATGAAGTGGACGGCATCCACGCTATCGACGAGCGCACCCTGGACGCCGCGTCGGCCTCGGGCGCCCAGGCCAGCGCACGCTTTACCCAGGGGGTATTGCAGTGGAAGGGCCGCAGCCTGCGTTGGCTGGACGAGGCGCAATTGTTGTCCGCCGTGACTCGGAGCCTCACATGACCCCCGACCAGATGCGCGATGCCTCGCTGCTGGAACTGTTCAGCCTGGAAGCCGATGCGCAGACCCAGGTGCTGAGCGCGGGGCTGCTGGCCCTGGAACGTAACCCGACCCAGGCCGACCAGCTCGAGGCCTGCATGCGTGCGGCGCACTCGCTCAAGGGCGCGGCGCGCATTGTCGGCATAGACGCCGGGGTGAGCGTGTCGCATGTGATGGAGGACTGCCTGGTCAGTGCCCAGGAAGGCCGCCTGTACCTGCAACCCGAACATATCGACGCCTTGCTGCAAGGCACCGACCTGCTGATGCGCATAGCCACGCCGGGCAACAGCCTGGGCCCGGCGGATATCGACGCTTATGTGGTGCTGATGGAGCGCCTGCTCGACCCCTCGCAGCCGACCGCCAAAGTCGCGCCGCCGCCCGCCGTACCCGCCCCCGTCGTTGAAGCGCTGGCGCCGGACCCGGAGCCTGCGTCGCCGGTCGTCGGCGACACGCCACGCCAGAACAAACACATGACCGAAGGCGGCGAGCGCGTATTGCGTGTGACCGCCGAGCGCTTGAACAGCCTGTTGGACTTGTCCAGCAAGTCGTTGGTGGAAACCCAGCGCCTCAAGCCCTACCTGGCCGGCATGCAGCGCCTCAAGCGCATTCAAAGCCAGAGCGTGCGCGCCCTCGACGTCCTGGACGGCCAGCTCAAGCCGCTGGCCCTGAACCTTGAAGCCCAGGAAGCCCTGGCCGATACCCGCCGCTTGCTGAACGAAGCCCAGGCCTTGCTGGCGGAAAAAGTCGCCGAACTGGATGAGTTCGGCTGGCAGGTCGGGCAGCGTGCCCAGGTGCTCTACGACACCGCACTGGCGTGCCGCATGCGCCCGTTTGCCGATGTGCTGGCCGGGCAAACGCGCATGGTGCGGGACCTGGGCCGCAGCCTGGGCAAGCAGGTGCGCCTGGAGATCGAAGGCGAAAAAACCCAGGTCGACCGCGACGTGCTGGAAAAGCTCGAAGCGCCACTCACCCATTTGCTCCGCAATGCCGTCGACCACGGCATCGAAACCCCTGAACAGCGCCTGCTGGCGGGTAAACCGGCCGAAGGGCTGATCCGCCTGCGCGCGTCCCACCAGGCCGGGTTGCTGGTGCTGGAACTGAGCGACGATGGCAATGGTGTCGACCTGGAGCGCCTGCGCGGCAGCATTGTGGATCGCCACCTTTCGACCCTGGAAACGGCGCTGAACCTGAGCGAAGAGGAACTGCTGACGTTCCTGTTCCTGCCGGGCTTCAGCCTGCGCGACAAGGTCACCGAAGTGTCCGGGCGCGGCGTCGGGCTGGACGCGGTGCAGCATATGGTGCGCCAGTTACGCGGCGCGGTGGTGCTGGAGCAGACGGCGGGGCAGGGCAGCCGGTTCCATCTGGAGGTGCCGCTGACCTTGTCGGTGGTGCGCAGCCTGGTGGTGGAAGTCGGCGAAGAAGCCTACGCGTTTCCATTGGCGCACATCGAGCGCATGTGCGACCTGGCCCCCGAAGACATCGTGCAACTGGAAGGCCGCCAGCATTTCTGGCACGAAGGCCGGCATGTCGGCCTGGTCGCCGCCAGCCAGTTGTTACAGCGCCCGCCGGGGCAGAACAATGATCAAACCTTGAAGGTGGTGGTGATACGCGAGCGCGATGCGGTGTACGGTATCGCCGTGGAGCGTTTTGTCGGCGAACGCACCCTGGTGGTGTTGCCGTTGGATGCGCGTTTGGGCAAGGTCCAGGATATTTCCGCCGGTGCCTTGCTGGACGACGGCTCGGTGGTGCTGATCGTCGATGTGGAAGACATGCTGCGTTCGGTGGACAAATTGCTCAACACCGGTCGCCTGGAACGTATCGCCCGGCGCAGCCAGCAGGCCACCGAGGCGCCGCGCAAACGCGTGCTGGTGGTGGACGACTCGCTCACCGTGCGGGAGTTGCAACGTAAATTGCTGCTTAATCGTGGTTACGAAGTGGCTGTGGCGGTCGACGGTATGGACGGTTGGAACGCCTTGCGCTCCGAAGACTTCGACCTTTTGATCACTGACATTGATATGCCTCGCATGGACGGTATTGAATTGGTCACACTCTTGCGCCGTGATACTCGCCTGCAATCATTGCCGGTGATGGTGGTGTCGTACAAAGACCGAGAAGAAGATCGTCGCCGTGGCCTGGACGCCGGCGCCGATTACTACCTGGCCAAGGCCAGTTTCCACGATGACGCGCTGCTCGATGCCGTGGTCGAGTTGATCGGAGGCGCGCGGGCATGAAGATCGCGATCGTCAATGACATGCCCCTGGCGGTAGAGGCGTTGCGCCGTGCCTTGAGCTTCGAACCCGCGCACCAACTGGTGTGGGTGGCCGCCAATGGCCTGGAAGCGGTGCGGTGCTGCGCCGAGCTGACGCCGGACCTGATCCTGATGGACCTGATCATGCCGGTGATGGACGGGGTGGAGGCCACGCGACAGATCATGGCCGAGACGCCGTGCGCGATCCTGCTGGTGACCGTCGACCGCCAGGCCAATATGGGCCGGGTCTTCGAAGCCATGGGGCATGGCGCCCTGGACGTGGTAGACACCCCGGCGCTGGGCGTGGGCAACCCCAAGGATGCGGCGGCGCCGTTACTGCGCAAAATCCTCAATATCGGCTGGTTGATCGGCCAGCGTGGCAGTCGCGTACGGGCCGAAACCACGCCGGCGCGCCATACCGGCAAACGCCAGAGCCTGGTGGCTATCGGCTCCTCGGCCGGTGGCCCCGCAGCCCTGGAGATCCTGCTCAAGGGCTTGCCCCGCGACTTTTGCGCCGCCATTGTGCTGGTGCAACACGTGGATCAGGTGTTCGCCGCCGGCATGGCTGAGTGGCTGAGCAGTGCCTCCGGGTTGCCGGTGCGCCTGGCCCGTGAAGGCGAACCGCCGCAAGGCGGGGTAGTGCTGCTGGCGGGTACCAACCACCATATTCGGTTACTCAAAAACGGAACGCTGGCCTACACCGCCGAGCCGGTGAATGAGATTTACCGGCCGTCGATCGACGTTTTTTTCGAAAGCGTGGCCAGCTACTGGAGTGGCGATGCGGTCGGCGTACTGCTGACCGGCATGGGCCGCGACGGTGCTCAAGGCCTCAAGTTGATGCGGGAACAAGGATATTTGACCATCGCCCAGGATCAGCAAAGCTGCGCGGTGTATGGCATGCCCAAAGCGGCGGCGGCAATTGATGCTGCTGTTGAAATTCGCCCACTGGATAGAATTGCGCCCCGGTTGCTGGAGGTCTTTGCACAATGAGCAGGGTCTTTGGCAGCGCTGGCTTGCAGGCAGTAATTCAGGTGACTGCACATGAATGATTTACAGATCGATGGCATCAAGACTGACGAAAACGCCGCCATGGTATTGCTGGTCGACGACCAGGCCATGATCGGCGAAGCCGTGCGACGCGGCCTGGCCCATGAAGAGAATATTGATTTCCACTTCTGCGCCGACCCGCACCAGGCGATTGCCCAGGCCATTCGCATCAAACCGACGGTTATCCTGCAGGACCTGGTCATGCCGGGCCTCGACGGCCTGACCCTGGTGCGTGAATACCGCAACCACCCGGCCACGCAGAACATCCCGATCATCGTGCTTTCCACCAAGGAAGACCCGTTGATCAAGAGCGCGGCGTTTTCGGCCGGGGCCAACGATTACCTGGTCAAACTGCCGGACAACATCGAACTGGTGGCACGTATCCGCTATCACTCGCGCTCCTACATGACCCTGTTGCAGCGCGATGCGGCTTATCGTGCGCTGCGGGTCAGCCAGCAACAGCTGCTGGACACCAACCTTGTGCTGCAACGGCTGATGAACTCCGATGGCCTGACGGGGCTGTCGAACCGTCGCCACTTCGACGAATACCTGGAACTGGAGTGGCGCCGCGCCATGCGTGACCAGACCCAGCTATCGCTGCTGATGATCGACGTGGACTTCTTCAAGACCTACAACGACAGCTTCGGCCACGTCGAGGGCGATGAAGCGCTGCGCAAAGTCGCCGACACCATCCGTGGAGCAAGCAGTCGCCCCTCGGACCTGCCGGCGCGCTATGGCGGCGAAGAGTTTGCCCTGGTGTTGCCGAACACCTCGCCGGGTGGGGCGCGTCTGGTGGCCGAGAAGCTGCGCATGGCCGTGGCCGCGCTGAAGATCCCGCACATAGCCCCGGTTGAAGGCTCGAGCCTGACCGTCAGTATCGGGCTGTCGACGATGACACCGGTGCAGGGCACCGATTGCCGAAAATTGATCATGGCGGCGGACAAGGGCTTGTATACCGCCAAGCACAACGGGCGCAATCTGGTCGGCATCGAGTAATTCGAGGCGGGCACAGCTTCATCAACTGACAGGCCCTCATCGGGAGCAAGCCCCCACATGTGATCGCGGTTATTCGGTGAATCGTGTGTAAACACTGGCCTTTTCGCCAAGCGGGCTGCCGCTCCCGCCCGTTTGCCGTTATACTCGCCGGCTTTCAAAAGTTCGCCAACGAGTGCTGCCCGCCATGGAAATCAACCCGATCCTTAACACCATCAAGGACCTGTCCGAGCGCTCCGAAACTATTCGGGGGTATCTTTGACTACGATCAAAAGCATGAGCGTCTGACCGAAGTCAATCGCGAGCTTGAAGATCCGAGTGTCTGGAACAAACCTGAATACGCCCAGGAACTGGGCCGCGAGCGCGCTGCGCTGGGGCAGATCGTCGATACCCTCGACGAGCTGAACACCGGTCTGGCCGATTGCCGTGACCTGCTGGACATGGCCGTCGAAGAAGACGACGAAGGCGCAGTGGGCGATGTCGTCGCCGAGCTGGCCCGTCTCGAGGAAAACCTCGCCAAGCTCGAATTCCGCCGCATGTTCAGCCACGAAATGGACCCGAACAACGCCTACCTGGACATCCAGGCCGGTTCCGGCGGCACCGAAGCCCAGGACTGGGCCAACATCCTGCTGCGCATGTACCTGCGCTGGGCCGACAAGCGCGGTTTCGACGCGACCATCATGGAACTGTCGGCCGGCGAAGTCGCGGGTATCAAAGGCGCTACCGTGCACATCAAGGGTGAATACGCCTTTGGCTGGTTGCGTACCGAGATCGGCGTACACCGTCTGGTGCGCAAGAGCCCGTTCGACTCCGGCAACCGCCGCCACACCTCGTTCTCGGCCGTGTTCGTTTCGCCAGAGATCGACGACAAAGTCGAAATCGAGATCAACCCGGCCGACCTGCGTATCGACACCTACCGCTCCTCCGGTGCCGGTGGCCAGCACGTAAACACCACCGACTCGGCCGTACGTATTACCCACGTACCGACCAACACCGTGGTCAGTTGCCAGAACGAGCGCTCCCAGCACGCGAACAAGGACACCGCCATGAAAATGCTGCGGGCCAAGTTGTACGAGCAGGAAATGCAGAAGCGCAACGCCGCTTCCCAGGCGCTGGAAGACACCAAGTCGGACATCGGCTGGGGTCACCAGATCCGTTCTTATGTGCTCGACGCGTCGCGGATCAAGGATCTGCGTACCAACATCGAACGCAGCGACTGCGACAAGGTGCTCGACGGCGATATCGACGAATACCTGGAAGCCAGCTTGAAATCAGGGCTGTAAACCGTCAGCCAAGACCCAAGTCCCCCGCCACCAGTGGGGGCAACGAACCTGTAATGGAATTTCAAAAGACATGAGCGACCAACAACTCGACCCGCAAGCCCTGCAACAGGAAGAAAACTCCCTGATCGCCCTGCGCAAGGAAAAGCTTGCTGCCGAGCGCGCCAAGGGTAACGCCTTCCCCAACGACTTCCGCCGCGACAACTACTGCGATGCCTTGCAGAAGCAGTATGCGGACAAGACCAAGGAAGAGCTGGCAGAGGCTGCGATCCCGGTCAAGGTGGCGGGTCGCATCATGCTCAACCGTGGCTCGTTCATGGTGATCCAGGACATGACCGGGCGTATCCAGGTCTACGTCAACCGCAAAACCTTGCCTGAAGAAACCCTGGCCTCGGTGAAAACCTGGGACATGGGCGACATCATCGCGGCCGAAGGCACCCTGGCCCGTTCGGGCAAGGGCGACCTGTATGTCGAGATGACCAGCGTGCGCCTGCTGACCAAGTCCCTGCGCCCCCTGCCGGACAAGCACCACGGCCTGACCGACACCGAGCAGCGCTACCGCCAGCGCTACGTTGACCTGATCGTCAACGAAGACGTGCGCCAGACCTTCCGCGTGCGTTCGCAAGTCATCGCCCACATCCGCAGCTTCCTGATGCAGCGCGACTTCCTGGAAGTGGAAACCCCGATGCTGCAAACCATCCCCGGTGGTGCCGCGGCCAAACCGTTCGAAACCCACCACAACGCCCTGGACATGGAAATGTTCCTGCGCATCGCGCCTGAGTTGTACCTCAAGCGTCTGGTGGTGGGCGGCTTCGAAAAGGTCTTCGAGATCAACCGCAACTTCCGTAACGAAGGCGTCTCGACCCGTCACAACCCTGAATTCACCATGTTGGAGTTCTACCAGGTCTACGCCGACTACGAAGACAACATGGACCTCACCGAAGAACTGTTCCGCGAGCTGGCGCAGTTGGTCCTGGGCAGCACCGACGTGCCGTACGGCGACAAGGTGTTCCACTTCGGCGAACCGTTCGTGCGCCTGTCGGTATTCGACTCGATCCTCAAGTACAACCCTGAGCTGACCGCTGACGACCTCAACGACATCGACAAGGCTCGTGCCATTGCCAAGAAAGCCGGCGCCAAGGTGCTGGGCTTCGAAGGTCTGGGCAAGCTGCAAGTGATGATTTTCGAAGAGTTGGTGGAGCACAAGCTGGAACAGCCGCACTTCATTACCCAGTACCCGTTCGAAGTGTCGCCGCTGGCGCGTCGCAACGACGACAACCCGAACGTCACCGACCGTTTCGAGCTGTTCATCGGTGGCCGCGAAATCGCCAACGCCTACTCCGAGCTTAACGACGCCGAAGATCAGGCCGAGCGCTTCATGGCGCAGGTGGCCGACAAGGACGCCGGCGACGACGAGGCGATGCACTACGACGCTGACTTCGTACGTGCCCTGGAATACGGCATGCCGCCAACGGCCGGCGAAGGCATCGGCATCGACCGTCTGGTGATGTTGTTGACCAACTCGCCATCGATCCGCGATGTGATCTTGTTCCCGCATATGCGGCCACAAGCGTAACCGTAGCGAAATCCGAAGCCGCCTTTTATAAGGCGGCTTTTTTATGTGGCGTTTATAAGCGTCAAGCAAACGACGCCAGGTTTTTTACTCTCAAGGATGTGTTTGGTGAACCGCGTAACCGCACAAGAAGGCGCCGCCGGCATCGCTGCTGCCGTGGCTGAAAGCGTCCAGTACCAGGGCCGCAAGGCCAGCCGTCGAGGCAGCGAACAGCGCCGACAAGACATTCTCGACGCGGCCATGCGCATCGTGGTGCGCGATGGCGTGCGTGCCGTGCGCCATCGGGCGGTGGCGGCGGAGGCGGGGGTGCCGTTGTCGGCCACCACCTATTACTTCAAGGACATCGACGACCTGCTCACCGATACCTTCGCCCAGTACGTGGAGCGCAGCGCCGCGTACATGGGCAAGCTGTGGGTACGCAACGAAGGCTTGCTGCGCGAGATGGTCGCCTATGGCGATGGCAGCGCAGCGTCGCGCTCGCAGTTGGCCGATGACATTGCGCGGTTGACCGCCGACTACGTGCTGCGCCAACTGACCAACCGTCGCGACTACCTGATGGCCGAGCTGGCCTTCCGCCAGGAAGCGCTGCTGAACCCCCGCCTGGCTGAACTGGTGCGCTCTCACCAGCAGATCCTGTTGCAGGGCACCGGGCAGTTTTTTCAGGTATTGGGCTCCCGCGAGCCGCAACAGGACGCCAAGGTGTTGACGGCGATTATCAGTCGGATGGAATATCAGGGCCTGCTGGGCGGCGCAGAGCCTCTGACCGGTGAAGAGATGCTTGAGATTCTCAAGCGCTACATGCATTTGGTGTTGGCCTCGGTCTAGCCTGGCCCCATGCACGATCTGCTTTATGTGGGAGCTGGTGTGTCGGCGCCTCACATCTGACGGGGTATTACATGAAAACCTGGCGTATCGCGGTAGTCGCCTTGTCGTTACTGTTGCTCAGCGGTTGCCTGGTGACCTTCAAGTCGCCGCTGGCAACGCAGGATACGGCGCCGGCTGAACTACTGGGCAAGTGGGCCAGCAAAAACGCCTGGGGCGAGCCGCTCAACCTGCACATCACCCGCGCGGGCGAGCAGCGATATAAAGCCGTGAGCTACCCTGTCGCCAAGCCGGGCCAGCGGGATGAGTACCTGTTCAGCGTGTCGCGCCATGGCAGCCGCTGGTATCTGTCGGCACCTTTGCCGGCCAAGCTGGGCGGGCATTTTATTCTGGCGGGCTTCGAAATCAACGAAAAGCACGAATTGGTGGTCTACAACCTCGATCTGGAGCAAATCCACCAAGCCATCGGCCAGCAGGCATTGCGCGGCCACACCGTAGAAACCGTCGAAGGCGACGGCGTATTGGTGGACAGCCCGATGGAGCAGGTGTTTGCCTACCTGGATAACCCGGCCAACGCCGATGTGTTCGTTGAAGCCGTGCGCTACCAGCGTGCGGGCAAATAACGTTTAAAGAAGGAAGCCCCCGGTGGACGATTACCAGCAGACGATACGCAGCTTGTCCGATCGCATTGTGCTGGCGCAAACACCGATTCGCGTGCTCGACGCCGTGAAGTGGGACGACAACATTCGCCAGGGCTTTCTCAAGGCCAAGGGCAAGGCGATGCCTGCGGTGGACCGCGACTATTACCTGAACCGGCCGCTGTCGTTCGACTCCAGCGCGGTGAAGCTGGAGTTCCAGAACATCGAGCGTGACATCACCCGCCGGCTCGGCCAGTTCAGCCCGGTGGGGCAGATCATGCGCCGCATGTGCCGTGAATATCGCATGGTGGTGCGCATGCTCGAAGCACGCGGCACCGAGGACTTCGGCCTGATCTCCCAGGAACTCTACGGCGCCGCCTCCGACGCCTTCCACGCCGGTGACCCGACCCTGGCCGACCTTGGCCTGATGCTCTCCGACTACCTGAACAATATCGACGGGCGTGGCGACCTCAAGGACGAAGCCAAGACCCTCACCGCCAAAGACGCCGTCGCGCTGTTGCAAACCCGCCTGAACAAGGTGTTTGGCGAGGCCGAGGAAACCATCCGCGTGTTTGAGTCCGACGGTATCGTCGCCGACGCGGCGGCGGGGGCCGACTACATCAAGATCCGCGCCGACGCGATGTTCAACAGCCGTGACGTGCGTGCCCTGGAAGTGCATGAAGGCCTGGTCCACGTCGGCACTACCTTGAACGGCCAGAACCAGCCGATCTGCACGTTCCTGTCCAAGGGCCCGCCGTCGTCCACCGTGACCCAGGAGGGCCTGGCGATCCTGATGGAGATCATCACGTTCGCGTCCTACCCCAGCCGCCTGCGCAAACTGACCAACCGCACCCGCGCCATCCATATGGTGGAGGAGGGCGCCGACTTCCTGCAGGTGTTCGAGTTCTTCCGCGAGCAAGGCTTTGAAATGGCCGAGAGCTATGGCAACGCGAGTCGGGTGTTCCGTGGTTCGGTGCCCAATGGCCTGCCGTTTACCAAGGATTTGTCCTACCTCAAGGGCTTTATCATGGTCTACAACTACATCCAGCTGGCCGTGCGTAAGGGCAAGCTGGAGCAAGTGCCGTTGCTGTTCTGCGGCAAGACCACCCTGGAAGACATGCGCACCCTGCGCCAACTGGTCGACGAAGGCCTGGTGGTGCCGCCCAAGTACCTGCCCGAACAGTTCCGCGACATGAATGCGCTGGCGGCGTGGATGTGCTTCTCCAACTTCCTCAACCACCTGAGCCTGGACCGGATTGAGGCGGATTACTCCAACATCCTGTAACAGATATGACAGACGAAACCGGCTCACTGTGGGAGGGAACAAGCCCCCTCCCACAGTGGATCTGCACAAGTCGGCATATTCCAACTCAATCACGAGGCTTCAACGGATGAGAATCCTCGGCATTCTGTGCCTGCTACTCACACTGAACGGCTGCAGCTCACTGCTGTTCTACCCCGAACCGGGCCTGCCGTTCACACCGCAAAAGGCCGGGCTTGCCTACCGCGACGTCACCCTTACCACCGCCGATGGCGTGAAGTTGCACGCGTGGTGGCTGCCGGCCAAGCCGGGCGTGCCGCTCAAGGGCACGGTGCTGCACCTGCACGGCAACGGCGGTAACCTGGCCTGGCACCTGGGGGGAGTTGGTGGCTGCCCGAGCAGGGCTATCAAGTGTTGCTGCTGGACTATCGCGGGTACGGCTTGTCGGAGGGCAAACCCTCGCTTCCCGCGATCTACCAGGATGTAGACGCCGCCTTCAGTTGGATCGACGAGGCTCCCGAAACCCAGGGCCAACCGTTGATCGTCCTCGGCCAGAGCCTGGGCGGCGCGCTGGCGGTGCATTACCTGGCGGCGCACCCCGAGCGCCAGGCCAGGCTCAAGGCGCTGGTGCTGGACGGCGTGCCCGCCAGTTATCGTGACGTAGGACAATTCGCCCTGAGCACCTCCTGGTTAACATGGCCGTTACAAGTGCCTTTGTCCTGGCTGGTGCCGGATGCCGACAGCGCAATCAACGCCATGCCCCAACTGACCGGCGTGCCGAAACTGTTGTTCCACAGCCTGGATGATCCGATCGTGCCGCTGGCCAATGGCATCCGCCTGTACCAGGCCGCGCCGCCGCCCAGGGTGTTGCAACTGACGCGCGGTGGGCATGTGCAGACCTTTGCCGACAAAACCTGGCAAACCGTGATGCTGCGCTATCTGGATGACCCGCAACACTTCAATGGCCTGCGTCGCCTGGGCGAAATCGCGAACTACCCCACTTCTAAAGTTGATTGATCAGAGAGCCCGCAATGAGCGAAGAACGCAACATGATCCCGCTGATCCTCACTGGCATCGGCACCATCATTGGTACCGTCGGTTGCCTGTGGTACTACGGCTACCTGCACTTTGCCAAGCCGCAGGATGCGCTGCTGCTCAGTGACTTCACCATGCTCAAGACCGTACCCGGCGAGGACTACAAGATCTCCCTGACCCCGGCGGCCCAAGTGGCGCAATGTGTGGACGGTGTGCTGGTGATGTTCGACACCGAGCAAAAGGGCCTGAGTGGCGTGCTGGTAAACAACAAGAAGCAAGCCGTGCGCTGCATGGGGCAGGAAACCCCGCAACTGCAGCAATAGGAGGATCGCGCCAATAGCTGGAAACATCTGGAACCGTTTTTCGTAGGGCGCCACTGACGGGTCTGTCAGTGCGACTGGCAGATCACTTACGAATACGGAACTTTGGAGAGTAAAAGATGGATATCGCTGCCATAGGCAAGATGTTGAGAATGGCCAGGGGCCATGAACGACTGGGACAGGACGCCGCCCAAGGCACTGTCCAGCGCCAGGAAAAAATAGACCCGGACGTGCTCAAGAAACTGATGGAGATGCTTTCGGATGGCGCTCAGGGCGGTGGCGGTGCTGACGGTCAAGTGGATCAAGAGCGGATCAGCAAGATGATGTCGGGGCGCCAGGGTATGGAAGCGCTGATGCCGGACAGTGACAACGGTCGCCAAATAGTGAGCTGACCCAAAAAAACCCACCGTCAGGTGGGTTTTTTTTCAGGCTGGATCAATCAGTTCGTCATCGACGAACGTGGCTTGACCGGCTGGTTGTCGTTGGAAATGGTCACTTCAACGCGACGGTTCATGGCACGGCCCGACACGCTGCCGTTATCGGCAACCGGGTATTCCTTGCCGTAACCGGTGGTCACGATGCGGCGTGGGTCAACGCCCATCTTGATCAGCGCGACCTGCACCGACGCGGCGCGACGCTCCGACAGGCTCTGGTTGTAGGCATCGCTGCCAGTGCTGTCGGTGTAGCCTTCAACGATCACCTGACGATCAGGGTTTTCCTGAAGGAACTGCGCCAGTTTGTTGATGTTCACCAGGCCGCTGGATTTGAGGTCGGCCTTGTTGGTGGCGAACAGCACATCACCAAAGGTCACCAGGGTGCCGCGATCGGTTTGCTTGGCATTCAAGCTGTCTTGCAGTTGCTTGATCTGTGCATCACGGGCATCCAGAAGGGCGCGGGCGCGTTCGTCACCGGCGTTTTTCAGCTTGGCTTCGGACTCGCGCAGCACGATGGTGTCTTTGGCTACTTCAACCCGCTGGTTGGTCAGGTAGGCCAGTTGGTCGACCTTCTTCTGGTCTTCCTTGTCGCGGTACGCCTTGTCGGCCTTGTCCAGCCAGTCTTGGGCGTCCTTGGTTTCCAGAGCGGCAACCTTGGTTGCGTTCGGGTTGGCTTGCAGGGCCGAGAAGTTGGTTCGTGCGTTTTCCAGGTTCGCGTTCGGCGGGGTAGAGCACGCCGCCAGGGCAACGCTCATCGCCAACAGGGCAGGGATCATCAATTGTTTACGCATAATCGTGTCGTCCTTTCAATTCGATATCGGGTGCGATGCAGTCAAGGCGCGTGGCTTATTTCTGCTGGATAGCCGCCGGGCGCATGCCTTCCTTACGCAGCTCGTCAACAGCCTTCTGGGAATCCTTCACGGCCTGCTCAGCCTTGGCGGCCTGGGCTTTGCGCTCTGCAACGCGAGCGTCCCACTCGGCTTGTTCAGCCAGGCGACGGGCTTCATCGTAGTTTTTGTCATGCATAGCCAGTTCAGCTTGCTTGAGCTTGTCTTGGGCCGACTTCATTTCTACGGCCGCGTACTCAGTGCCGCCGGCGCTCACAGCGCTGTTGACCGCCGATTGAGTCACCGCGTATTGCTCGGTCGGAGGGTTGCCGGCGCAGCCAGCCAAAACGAAGCTGGTGCCGATTGCCAGCGCGGCCAATTTGAGCCCGCGCAAGTGGTTAAACGTGGATTTGGCAGTGCTGGTCTTCATCGTCTTCAACTCCATTGGATAACTCCTGAAAAACTTCAAAATCCATCGCTGTGGGTCAACGGTTCAGGGCTCGACGGTAACGCTCATGGTGCCCTTTTAAACGACCGTTCCAAGTGATGGCTTACTGGCTGTGACTGGCGGCTTTTTTGAATAGTTCAGAGAAGATGGCGATTTGCCTAAAAAAATATCTGACTGAATGGTCAGCGTAAAAACTTGGAACTTTCGGCAGGCGCAGCGGTACGCCGGGCCTTTACCAAGGCCCGGCGTAAAAGGGTGTGGCGGGGTTTTATCAGTGCTTGGGTTTGTCGGCGCCGGCAGCCATATCGTGCAGGTAACGCCGTGACAAGGTGAGAAAGCGCGGGGTAGGGCCGACGTCTTCGTACAGCGGATCGCCTTCCTCATCGGTGGCGATGACGTGCTGGCCCTTGATATAGGGAAAGCTGGCTTCCAACTCTTCAAGGGCGGCGCCGATCAGCTCGCCGAGCAGTTCTTCGGGGTGGCGCTTGGGATACATTTCGGCGATGGCCGCCAGCCGCGCGGCAGCTTCTACATCCAGGTGGATCGCGTACTCGGTCTTGGTCAGGCGACCCTTGGCGTTCTCTTCCCAATGCTGGGCCAGTTCTCGAATTTTCATGGCAACCTCAATAAAACCCACGATAGCGGGCGGTGATGAGTGACCAGTCGCCCGCGTGGATAAACGCGACGACTCAACAGTGAGACTAGCTGCACGCCGCAAGGTTTAAAGTCTTGTCATAAAACGAGGCTGGCGGCACTCTGACACACCTGCGCGTCCCGGATTTCTGGCTGGAGATTGGCTGATGAGTGATATCGATGCACGCTTGCGTGAGGATGTTCACCTGCTGGGTGAACTGCTGGGCAACACCATTCGAGAGCAGTACGGCGCTGATTTTCTCGACAAGATCGAGCAGATCCGTAAAGGCGCCAAGGCCGACCGCCGCGGCGCCGGCGATGAACTGAGCAGCAGCCTCAACCAATTGCAGGAAGACGAACTGCTGCCGGTGGCCCGGGCGTTCAACCAGTTTCTCAACCTGGCCAATATCGCCGAACAGTACCAGTTGATTCACCGCCGCGATGAGTCGCAACCGGCGCCGTTCGAGTCTCGGGTGTTGCCGCAACTGCTGGCGCGCCTGCAAAGCGAAGGTCACAGCAACGAGTCCCTGGCCCGTCAATTGGGGCGCCTGGAGATCGAACTGGTCCTCACCGCCCACCCCACCGAAGTGGCGCGCCGCACCCTGATCCAGAAATACGATGCCATCGCCGCGCAATTGGCGCTGCAGGACCACCGCGACCTCACCACGGCCGAGCGCGAACAGATCCGCCAGCGCCTGCAACGGTTGATCGCCGAAGCCTGGCACACCGAAGAAATCCGCCGCACCCGGCCCACCCCGGTGGACGAAGCCAAGTGGGGCTTTGCCGTCATCGAGCATTCGTTGTGGCACGCCATCCCCAATTATTTGCGCAAGGCTGACCAGGCCTTGCACGCCGCCACCGGCCTGCGCCTGCCGCTTGAGGCCGCGCCGATCCGGTTTGCGTCCTGGATGGGCGGCGACCGTGATGGCAACCCGAACGTGACCGCGCCGGTGACGCGCGAAGTGTTGTTGCTGGCGCGCTGGATGGCCGCCGATTTGTACCTGCGCGATATCGATCACCTGGCGTCCGAACTGTCGATGCAAAAAGCCAGCCCGGCATTGCAGGCCAAGGTCGGCGACAGCGTCGAGCCCTACCGCGCCTTGCTCAAGCAACTGCGCGAACGCCTGCGCGCCACGCGCCAGTGGGCCCATACCGCGTTGGGCAGCAGTACGCCGGCACCGGCTGAAGTGTTGCAGAACAACCGCGATCTGTTGGAGCCGCTGGAGCTGTGCTACCAGTCGCTGCATGAATGCGGCATGGGGGTGATCGCCGATGGCCCGTTGCTCGACTGCCTGCGCCGGGCCGTGACGTTTGGCTTGTTCCTGGTGCGCCTGGACGTGCGACAGGATTCCAGTCGCCATTGCGCGGCAATGACTGAAATCACCGATTACCTGGGCCTGGGCCGCTATGAGGACTGGGACGAAGACGCACGCATCAGCTTCCTGATGAAGGAACTGGCCAACCGTCGTCCGCTGCTGCCGGGTTATTTCAAACCGTCGGCGGATACCGCTGAAGTATTGAATACCTGCAAGGAGATCGCTGCCGCCCCGGCCGCCTCGTTGGGCTCCTACGTCATCTCCATGGCCGGCGCCGCCTCGGATGTGCTGGCGGTGCAACTGTTGCTTAAAGAGTCGGGCGTGCAACGGCCGATGCGCGTGGTGCCGCTGTTCGAAACCCTGGCCGACCTGGATAACGCCGGCCCCGTGATCGAGCGATTGTTGCTGCTGCCGGGTTACCGCGCGCGGTTGCAGGGGCCGCAGGAAGTGATGATCGGCTACTCCGACTCGGCCAAGGATGCCGGCACCACCGCCGCCGCCTGGGCGCAATATCGGGCGCAGGAACGGCTGGTGGACATCTGCCGCGAACAACAGGTGGAACTGCTGTTGTTCCATGGTCGCGGCGGCACCGTCGGGCGCGGTGGCGGCCCGGCTCACGCGGCGATTCTGTCGCAGCCGCCGGGTTCGGTGGCGGGGCGTTTCCGTACGACTGAACAAGGCGAAATGATCCGCTTCAAGTTCGGCCTGCCGGACATCGCCGAACAGAACCTCAATCTTTACCTGGCGGCGGTGCTGGAGGCGACGCTGTTGCCTCCGCCGCCACCCGAGCCTGCCTGGCGGCATTTGATGGACGAACTGGCCGCGGACGGTGTCAGCGCTTACCGCGCCGTGGTGCGGGAAAACCCGCAATTCGTCGAGTATTTCCGCCAGTCCACCCCAGAGCAGGAACTCGGCCGTTTGCCGTTGGGCAGCCGCCCGGCCAAGCGCCGGGCCGGTGGTATCGAAAGCCTGCGCGCCATCCCGTGGATCTTCGGCTGGACCCAGACCCGCCTGATGCTGCCCGCCTGGCTGGGCTGGGAAGCCGCCTTGAGCAAGGCCCTGGAGCGTGGCGAGGGCGAACTGCTGGGACAGATGCGCGAGCAGTGGCCGTTCTTCCGTACGCGCATCGATATGCTGGAAATGGTGTTGGCCAAGGCCGATGCCGATATCGCGCGTTTATACGATGAGCGCCTGGTGCAGCCCGACCTGTTGCCATTGGGTGCGCATTTGCGCGACCTATTGTCGCAGGCCTGCGACGTGGTGCTTGGCCTGACCGGCCAGTCGCAACTGCTGGCCCATAGCCCTGACACCCTGGAGTTCATCCGCCTGCGCAACACCTACCTCGACCCGCTGCACTTGTTGCAGGCCGAGTTGCTGGCACGTTCGCGCCAGCAGGAAGCGGCACAGGACAGCCCTCTGGAACAGGCGCTGCTGGTCTCCGTGGCCGGTATCGCCGCTGGTTTGCGCAACACCGGTTGAGGTTTTCGGCGTGTTCTCAATGGCTTGCAGCTAAACCGCGACGGCCGCCCCGAAACGGGCGGTCGTTGTTTGAACGGTCGGGTTGCACCCAGGCACACCCTACCTATGGCGCATGCGTGGCACGGGTTCCTGCGACTTTTGGCGGCTTGTGTGGTTAAGGCCTGCTGTGTATCTTGATCAGCCTTTGGCCGTTTGGGCGGCCTCGGCTCACATTTTTAAGAGCCATATTTTTACGAGATTGGCCCCACGCGGCGAATCCGAGCGTCATCTCTATAAAAAATTGAGGAGCACATCGATGCGCGTCATTCTGCTGGGAGCTCCCGGGGCCGGTAAAGGTACTCAGGCTAAGTTCATCACCGAGAAATTCGGCATTCCACAAATCTCCACCGGCGACATGCTGCGCGCGGCCGTAAAGGCCGGCACCGAGCTGGGCCTGATCGCCAAGAGCGTGATGGACAGCGGCGGCCTGGTCTCCGATGACCTGATCATCAACCTGGTCAAGGAACGCATCAGCCAGCAAGACTGCAAAAACGGTTTCCTGTTTGACGGTTTCCCACGCACCATTCCCCAGGCCGAAGCCCTGGTGAAGGCGGGCGTCGAGCTGGACGCCGTGGTCGAAATCGCCGTTGAAGACGAAGAAATCGTTCAGCGCATTGCCGGCCGTCGCGTTCACGAAGGTTCGGGCCGCGTGTATCACGTTGTCTACAACCCGCCAAAGGTTGAAGGCAAGGACGATGTCACCGGTGAAGACCTGGTACAGCGCAAAGACGACACCGAAGAAACCGTGCGTCATCGCCTGTCGGTCTACCATTCGCAGACCAAGCCGCTGGTGGACTTCTACCAGAAGCTGTCCGCTGCCCAGGGCAAGCCGAAGTACAGCCACATTCCTGGCGTTGGCTCGGTGGAAGCGATTACTGCCAAGGTGCTTGAAGCACTGAAATAACCCTTGCGCTCAGCTTCACAGACAACGGCCCGCTTGCGGGCCGTTGTTGTTTATACTGGCGCACTTTTTTTCGACTTGGACACCCACACCGATGAGCACCCTGCTGGCCCTGGACACCGCGACTGAAGCTTGCTCCGTTGCCTTGCTGCACGACGGCAAAGTAACCAGCCACTACGAGGTGATCCCGCGCCTGCACGCGCAGAAGCTGTTGCCGATGATCAAGCAGTTGCTGGAAGACGCGGGCACCACCCTGGCCGCCGTCGATGCCATCGCCTTTGGTCGTGGCCCGGGTGCCTTCACCGGTGTGCGCATCGCCATTGGCGTGGTGCAGGGCCTGGCGTTTGCGCTGGAGCGGCCAGTATTGCCGGTGTCCAACCTCGCGGTGCTGGCCCAGCGTGCGTTGCGCGAACAAGGGGCCTTGCAAGTGGCCGCAGCCATCGACGCGCGAATGGACGAGGTCTATTGGGGCTGCTACCGCGAAACGGCTGGCGAGATGCGCCTGGTGGGGGTGGAGGCGGTGCAGCCCCCCGAGTCCTCGGTGCTACCTGAGGGCGCCGGCGGTGACTGGTTTGGTGCTGGCACCGGCTGGGGCTATGGCGAGCGTATCGGCGTGCAACTGGCTGGCCAGGACGTCACGATGTTGCCTCACGCCGAAGACCTGCTGACGCTGGCACGCTTTGCTTTTGAGCGGGGCGAGGCGATTGCTGCTGATCAGGCGGCACCGGTTTACCTGCGCGATAAAGTCGCGCAGACCAAGGCGGAACGAGGAATTATTTGACGCCAAAAATGATGGCAATTTGGGGCAAAAGTCGCCAATCGTCAGAATTTGCCCCCGTTTTTAAACCTTTTTCAAATTATGTGTTCTAGTTATCACCAGAGCATTTGCGCACAACGGACAGTGCTGCCAAAATGCCATCACTGATAGCGAGTTCGCGCCCATGCGTATTGATGGATTTTCCTCACAGTCGTACCCAATCAAGCGTAAGCCGCGTAAGGCAAACGCCACGGTGGACGACTCCGTCGAGGATTCGCCGGATTTCATCGAAGTGCAGTCCGACGCGCAGGCCAGTTCTCAAGCACGCATCAGCGGCCTTCCAGCCCGTCAGCAAGACATGATCTTCCCGCGCTCCATGAGCAAAAGCGTTGCCACTGCCCTGGCCAGTTACCTGACCACCGCCAGCTTTGTCGAATGGGATATGGAAGTGCTGGGCCTCGACATCCATATCTGATGCGTCTGCCTTACTACCTCGGTTGCCCGTCCTGGAGTGAAAACGCCTGGCGCGAGTACCTGTACCCCTCCGATGCTCACTCCAGCGATTACCTTGCGCTGTATTCCCAGGTCTTCAACGCGGTTGAAGGCAACACCACGTTTTATGCCCGCCCCTCGGCCGCCACGGTGCAGCGCTGGGCCGACATCATGCCCGCAGATTTCCGCTTCACCGCCAAGTTCCCCGGTGATATCAGCCATGGTGGCGATTTGCGTGAGCAATTGCCGGCGGCGCAGAGTTTTGTTGGCTTGATGAGCCCATTGGGTGAGCGGGTTTCACCGCTGTGGCTGCAATTGTCGGCGAGTTTTTCGCCGCAGCGCCTGGCTGAGCTGGCCGGTTTTATTGAGGGCCTGGAGCGTCCGATGGCGGTGGAAGTACGCCACCCGGCGTTCTTCGCCAAGGGCGATGCCGAACGCATGCTCAACCGTTTGCTGCGTGACCGTGGTGTGGAGCGCATCTGCCTCGACCCACGTGCACTGTTCAGTTGCACCTCGACCTCGGCGGCGGTGCTGCATGCCCAATCAAAAAAGCCCAAGGTGCCGCCGCGTCCGGCCGCGCTGACGCTGTTTCCGCAGGTGCGGTTTATCGGCCACCCCGAGCTTGAGGCGAATGACCCCTTCCTGGTTCCCTGGGTAGAAAAAATCGCCGGTTGGATCGAAGAGGGCCGCACACCCTATGTGTTCCTGCACACCTCCGACAACCGCCTGGCCGCGCAACTGGCGCTGCGGTTCCACGAAAAACTGCGCGAGCGCCTACCCGACCTGCCGGCGCTGCCTACGCTCAATCGCACTCCCGAAGTGGAACAACTGGGGTTACTCTAGGCTCCTTTTTCCGCCAGGAGCCAGACATGGATGCTCAAACCCTTCGCGCCGAAACCTTCAAGGCCCTGCACGAGCGTGACCGTGCGTTCGTCATGCCCAACCCATGGGACGCCGGCTCCGCCGTGATGCTGGCCAGCCTGGGTTTCGAAGCGTTGGCCACCACCAGTGCCGGCTATGCGTTCAGCCTGGGGCGCCCGGACGCGGAAGGCGCGCTGTCCCTGGAAGATACCTTGCTCAATGCCTCGATGATCGCCAACGCCACCGCGTTGCCGGTAGCGGCCGATCTGGAAAACGGCTTCGGCGACGCCCCCGATGACTGCGCCCGCACCATCCTGCGTGCCGCGGCCACCGGCATTGTCGGCGGCTCGATCGAAGATGCCACGGGTGTTGCCGTCGACCCGATCTATTCCTTCGACCTCTCTGTTGAACGTGTGGAAGCTGCTGTCGCGGCTGCCCGCAGCCTGCCATTCCCCTTCACCCTGACCGCCCGCGCGGAAAACCTCCTGCATGGCCGCCTGGATTTGCCCGACACTGTTCGCCGCCTGCAAGCCTACGCCGAGGCCGGTGCCGACGTGCTGTATGCGCCCGGCTTGCGCAGTGCCGAGGAAGTGCTGGCGGTGGTCAAGGCTGTGGCGCCCAAACCGGTGAATGTGTTGATGTCCGGCGGGCTCAAACTCAGCGTGGCGCAATTGAACTCGATGGGCGTCAAGCGCATCAGTGTCGGTTCGGCAATGGCGCTGGCGGCCTATGGCGAGTTTTATCGCGCGGCTCAGGAGGTTTATGAGTTGGGCACATTCAGTTTTACCGAGCGCTCGATGCCGTTCAGCCGGGCCAACCAGTTCTTCAAAGGTTAAGCCGTGCGTTTTTTCAACGTCATGGGGGCGCTGCTGGTGCTCGGCGGCGTTATTGCCGTTGGGGTCTGGCGCGGCTGGGTGCCGGTAGCGGATCAATGGAACCCCTGGGCGCCGCTGGATGTACGCGCCACCCCCAACCTGCTGACCCGCTACAAACTGGGGCGTCTGGCAAATGACCCCGCGTTGTGCGAACAGGTGCTGGAAACTTCCGGCCTGCATGTGAGCCATCAAGCTGATACGCCCTCCGACGTTGCCTGTCCCTTGCGCAATACCTTGCGCGTGCAGGGCGCGGCGGTCGGCTTGAGCGGCAGCTTTCTCGCCAGTTGCCCGTTGGCCGTGGCGTTCGCCCTGTTCGAGCGTCACAGCCTGCAACCGGCGGCCCAGGCGATATTTGGCCAGGCGGTGACGCGGGTCGATCATTTGGGCAGTTTTGCCTGTCGCAACATGTATAACCGTGCCGAAGGGCGGCTGAGCCAGCATGCCTCGGCCAACGCCTTGGATATAGCCGGGTTTCGCCTGGCGGATGGGCGCAGCATCAGCGTGCTCAAGGACTGGCCGGGGGAGGGCGACAAGGCGCGCTTCCTGCGACAGGTACGCGACAGCGCCTGTGATGATTTCAACGTGGTGTTGGGGCCGGACTACAACGCCGCGCACCGCAACCATTTCCACCTGGACATGGGCCCCTGGTGGGTGTGTCGCTGAAGGTCAGGCGGCCAGGCGCAGGTTCTGGGTGACCAGCGGGCGTGCCCAATGGTAGTCAAAGTCCAGGGCCTGTTGTTGCGCCAGCAGCTCCTCGGTCGGGTACGGCGTGGCGGGAGGTGGCAGCAGGTCCAGCTCGAACTCGGCAATCGGCAGATGCAATGGGCGTGGTTGCGGCGCCGGGCCTGGCTCGGGCAATGGCTGGCCGGCGCTCAGCACGATGGGGCGTACCCAACCGCTTTCAAAATTCTGCTGGCGTTGCTGGGCGACGATCTCTTCTTGCGGGAATGGCGTGGCGGCCGGTGGCAGCAACTCGGTGTCGAATTCGGCGATGGGCAGGAACAGCGGCTCAGGCGGGGCGATGATGGTGTCTTTCACGTCGCACTCACGCTGGGTGAGGATCTGCGCCAGCAGGTCGGCGCCTTCGCTGGGTTCTACCGCCGGGTCCATCGCAGCCGACGCCTGGGCAGCCGGCACGCCTGGCGTATCGCCAAGCTGCTCGGCCAACGCGCGGGCGAAGAAGTCCTGCCACACATGGCTCACCCCGGCCAGCGCTTGGGTATTGCGCAGGCCGTAGTGGTTGTGGGTCGGCAGTACACCGATGGTTAGGGGGAGAATGTCTGACATTTTTTTCGGTCGACGCTCAGCTCTGGCAAAATACCTGACTGTGATTTTTATCGGCCGTTGTTTGCCGATCCTTAATATTTTTGAGCGTAGCGATTGATGAGCGAACATCCAGCGGCCAGCCGCATCCAGGTCGAGGCTTTGGCCGAAGGTTTCCAGGCTCGCGCCGAGCAATGGGCTTCGTTGCTTGGTCTGCCTTTACAGCTCGCGGATGCGGAGTTTTCCCTGCAGGTCGGGGAACATGGCCTGCAACTGCAACAGCTCGGGCCTGACGCACCGGGGCCGGTGCGTGTGGACTTTGTCGAGGGTGGCGCCGCGCACCGGCGTTTATACGGTGGCGGCAGCGGGCAGATGATCGCCAAGGCCGTTGGCGTTGCCCAAGGCGTGCGCCCACGCGTACTGGATGCCACGGCCGGCCTGGGCAAGGATGCGTTCGTACTGGCCAGCCTCGGTTGCGACATGAGCCTGATCGAACGCCAGCCGCTGATCGGCGCCTTGCTTGAAGACGGCCTGGCGCGCGGCGCGGAGGATTTCGAAGTGGCGCCCATCGTGGCACGCATGAAGCTGCTCAAGGGCAACTCCATCGAGGTGATGCGTCATTGGGAAGGCGAGCCGCCGCAGGTTATCTACCTCGACCCCATGTTCCCTCATCGTGAGAAAACTGCCCTGGTGAAGAAAGAAATGCGCCTGTTCCGGCCGTTGGTGGGCGATGATCCGGACGCGCCGGCCCTGTTGGCCGCGGCACTGGCCCTGGCCAGCCACCGCGTGGTGGTCAAGCGCCCACGCAAGGCGCCCTGCATCGAAGGGCCCAAGCCGAGCCATGCGCTGGATGGCAAGTCCAGCCGCTATGACATCTATCCGAAGAAAGCGCTCAAGCCTTGATGTTCAAGGCCTGTAGGCCCGCATAAACAACCCCACCACGTCCTGCACATGCGCTTCGGCGGCTTCTTCAGTCAGTTGCCCGCCGCAGCCATACAGCAAGCAGAAATTCGCCGTGCCCTTGAGCAGGCAAAAAAAGTGCTCGGCGGCCTTAAAGGGTTTGTCGATGCTCAGGGCGCCGCTTTGGTCGATCTTACCGAGCAGGCGCTCCATGCCTTGCAGCATGCGCATCGGGCCGGCTTCGAAAAAGATCCGCGACAGTTTCGCGTCCTGATTGCCGGTGGTCATCATCAGGCGATGCAGGTTGACCGACTCCTCACTGTTGATCAGGCGATGAAAGCCCCGTGCGATGTTCAACAGCACCGTCTTGACGGGCATGCCGTCGGGCAGCTCGAAGTACATGACCGGTAATTGCTCTTCGCACTTGGCCACGACGGCGGCGGTGAATAGCGTCTCTTTGTCGGTGAAGTGGCTGTAGACGGTCAGTTTCGATACGCCGGCTTCAAGGGCCACGGCATCCATGCTGGTGTTGGCGTAACCATGACTCAAAAACAGAAATTTCGCTGCTTCGAGGATCGCCTGGCGTTTTGCCATGTCCTTGGGGCGCCCGGGGCTGTTGGTGTTCAATGGATTGTCGGACATTTTCACCTTTAATACTGGACTGGTGAGTTTGGTATTAATAACATACTGGCCAGTATAATTATTCCTAGCTCCATTTGCGAAAGGTCCTTCAGCATGCGCAGTACTTTCCTGCCCCTTGCGTTGCCTGTCAGCCTGGTCTTCCTATTGGCCGCCTGCGGCCATGAAGAAGCGGCCCAGACCACCGTCCGCCCGGCCATGGTGGTGCAGCCGCAGCCATCGGCGCAGTCGACGGACAGCTACCCCGGCGAAGTACGTGCCCGCTATGAACCGGACCTGGCCTTTCGCATCGGCGGCAAAGTCAGCAAACGGTTGGTGGAAGAGGGCGAGCGCGTCAAGGCCAACCAAGCCCTGGCGGAACTCGACCCCCAGGACGTGCGCCTGCAATTGGAAGCCACCCGTGCCCAAGTGGCCGCCGCCGAGGCCAACCTGAGCCTGGTGCGCGCTGAACGTGACCGCTACAAAACCCTGATGGACCGTCAGATGGTCAGCCGTTCGCAGTACGACAATTCCGAAAACCTCTACCGATCCGGTGAAGCGCGCCTCAAGCAGATCAAGGCCGAGTTCGATGTGGCCAGCAACCAGGCCGGTTATGCCGTGCTTCGTGCGCCGCAGGACGGTGTGGTTGCCAAACGTGCGGTGGAAGTCGGCCAGGTGGTGTCCGCCGGGCAAACCGTGTTCACCCTGGCCACCGATGGCGAGCGGGAGGTCCTGATCAGCCTGCCGGAGCAGGGGTTTGGCCGCTTCAAGATCGGCCAGCCGGTGGCGGTGGAGTTGTGGAGCCAGCCGGACCAGCGCTTTGCCGGGCGCATTCGTGAGCTGTCACCGGCTGCCGATCCCAAGTCGCGCACGTTTGCTGCACGCGTTGCGTTCACCGGTGGCAAGGTGCCGGCGGAACTGGGCCAGAGCGCCCGCGTATTTATCCAGGCCGACGGTGTTATTCCACTGTCGGTGCCGTTGTCGGCCCTCAGCGCGGAGAATGGCGCGTCCTACGTTTGGCGTGTGCAGCCGGACAACACCCTCAAGCGCGTGCCGGTGCGTATCGGCGCGTTCGGCGAAAAAACCGTCCCGGTGCTGGAAGGCCTGACCCCCACCGACTGGGTAGTCGCGGCGGGCGTGCACGTGCTCCACGAGGGCCAGCAAGTGCGCCCGGTGGATCGCTCCAACCGTGTGGTCAATCTAGCGGCCAAGGAGTAGTCCCTGATGGGTTTCAATCTTTCCGAATGGGCGTTGCGTAATCGCCAGATCGTACTGTTCCTGATGATCCTGCTGGCGGTGGTCGGCACTTTGTCCTACACCAAACTGGGGCAAAGCGAAGACCCGCCGTTCACCTTCAAGGCCATGGTGATCAAGACCAACTGGCCGGGTGCTACCGCCCAGGAAGTCTCGCGCCAGGTCACCGAGCGCATCGAGAAAAAACTGATGGAGACCGGCGAGTACGAACGCATCGTTTCGTTTTCGCGTCCCGGTGAGTCCACGGTCACCTTCATTGCTCGCGACTCCATGCACTCCGTGCAGATTCCCGAGTTGTGGTACCAGGTGCGCAAGAAAATCAGCGACATCCGCCAGACCTTGCCGCCGGACATCCAGGGGCCGTTTTTCAACGATGAATTCGGTACCACCTTCGGCAACATCTATGCCCTGACTGGCGACGGCTTCGACTACGCCGTGCTCAAGGACTACGCCGACCGCATCCAGATTCAACTGCAACGTGTGCCGGATGTGGGCAAGGTCGAACTGCTTGGCCTACAGGACGAGAAGATCTGGATCGAACTGTCCAACCTCAAGCTCGCTACCCTCGGCCTGCCGTTGGCGGCGGTGCAGCAGGCGTTGCAGGAACAAAATGCGGTGTCCACCGCCGGCTTCTTTGAAACCCCGAGCGAGCGCGTGCAACTGCGCGTGTCGGGTAACTTCAAAACGGTGGAAGAGATCCGTAACTTTCCGATTCGCGTCGGCGACCGCACCTTCCGCATTGGCGATGTGGCCGACATCCATCGGGGTTTCAATGACCCACCGGCGCCGCGCATGCGTTATATGGGCGCGGATGCCATCGGCCTGGCCGTGGCCATGCGCGACGGCGGCGACATTCTGGTACTGGGCAAGGCCCTTGAGGGTGAATTCGCACGCCTGCAGAAGAACCTTCCGGCCGGCATGGAGCTGCGCAAGGTATCGGACCAACCGGCAGCGGTGAAAACCAGTGTCGGAGAGTTCGTCCAGGTGTTGGCCGAGGCCTTGGCGATTGTCTTGCTGGTGAGCTTCTTCTCCCTTGGCGTACGCACCGGCATGGTGGTGGCCCTGGCGATTCCGCTGGTGTTGGCGATGACCTTTGCCACCATGTATTACCTCGGCATCGGCCTGCACAAGATCTCTCTCGGTGCGCTGGTATTGGCCTTGGGCCTGCTGGTGGACGACGCGATCATCGCCGTGGAAATGATGGCGATCAAAATGGAGCAGGGCTATGACCGGCTTAAAGCCGCGAGTTTCGCCTGGACCAGTACCGCCTTCCCGATGCTCACCGGTACGCTGATCACCGCCGCCGGCTTCCTGCCGATTGCCACCGCGCAATCCAGTACCGGCGAATACACGCGCTCTATTTTCCAGGTGGTGACCATCGCGTTGCTCGCCTCGTGGGTCGCCGCTGTGGTGTTTGTGCCGTATCTGGGGGAAAAGCTCCTGCCTGACCTGGCGAAGATTCACGCGGCCAAACACGGCGCGGATGGCCCTGACCCCTACGGCACACCGTTTTACCAGCGCGTCAGACGTTTGGTGGAATGGTGCGTGCGCCGGCGCAAAACCGTGATCGTGTTGACCTTGCTACTGTTTATCGGCTCGGTGGCCTTGTTCCGCTTTGTGCCGCAGCAGTTCTTCCCGGCTTCCGGTCGCCTGGAGTTGATGGTTGATCTGAAACTGGCCGAAGGCGCCTCCCTGAGCAACACCGCCGACCAGGTAAAACGTCTGGAAGGATTGCTCAAGGCCCACGCCGGCGTCGAAAACTATGTGGCCTATGTCGGCACCGGCTCGCCACGTTTCTACCTGCCCCTGGACCAGCAACTGCCGGCGGCCAGCTTCGCGCAGTTTGTAGTGCTGGCTAAAACCATCGAAGAACGCGAAGGCCTGCGTACCTGGTTGATCGAAACCCTCGACGAACAATTCCCCGCACTGCGCGGGCGCGTCACCCGGTTGGAGAACGGACCGCCTGTGGGTTATCCGGTGCAGTTTCGTGTAACCGGCGAGCACATCGAAGAGGTCCGCGCCCTGGCTCGGAAAGTGGCGGCCAAGGTCCGCGAAAATTCCCACGTCGCCAATGTGCATCTGGACTGGGAAGAACCGAGCAAAATCGTCTACCTGAATATCGACCAGGACCGCGCCAGGGCGTTGGGGGTCAGTACCGCCAACCTGGCCAAATTCCTGCAGAGCTCGCTGACCGGCTCCAGCGTCAGCCAGTACCGGGAAGACAACGAGTTGATCGAGATCCTGTTGCGCGGCACGGTTCATGAACGCACCGAGTTGTCGCTGCTGCCAAGCCTGGCCGTGCCGACCGACAACGGCAAAAGCGTCGCGCTGTCGCAGATCGCCACCCTCGAATACGGCTTCGAGGAGGGCATTATCTGGCACCGTAACCGCCTGCCGACCGTGACCGTGCGCGCCGATATCTATGGCAAGGAGCAACCGGCGACCCTGGTCCAGCAGATCCTGCCAACGCTCGCCGACGTACGTGCCGAACTGCCGGACGGTTATCAGCTGGAGGTCGGCGGCACCGTCGAAGACTCCGCCCGTGGGCAGAACTCGGTGAAGGCCGGGGTACCGCTGTTTATCGTGGTGGTGCTGACCTTGCTCATGCTGCAACTGCGCAGCTTCTCGCGCAGCGCCATGGTGTTCTTGACCGCGCCGCTGGGCCTGATCGGTGTGACGCTGTTCCTGCTGGTGTTCCGCCAGCCGTTCGGTTTCGTGGCGATGCTCGGCACCATCGCCCTGTCGGGCATGATCATGCGCAACTCGGTGATCCTGGTGGACCAGATCGAGCAAGACATCAAGGCCGGCCTGGCACCGTGGCAAGCCATTATCGAGGCCACCGTGCGGCGCTTTCGCCCGATTGTGCTGACGGCACTCGCGGCGGTGCTGGCGATGATCCCGCTGTCGCGCAGCGTGTTCTTCGGGCCGATGGCGGTAGCGATCATGGGTGGGTTGATTGTGGCGACGGCGTTGACACTATTGTTCCTGCCGGCGCTGTATGCTGCGTGGTTCCGAGTGAGGAAGGACGTCGCGTAATCATGTTGGCCACTGTTTCAGCCCTGTTGCTGCTGCTGCTCGCCCCAGGCCCCACCAATACCCTGTTGTTTCGCGCCGGGGTGTTGTTTGGGCTTCGGGCTTCGTGGCTGTTGGTGTTTATCGAATGCCTGGCGTACCTGCTCCAAGTGTCGGTGTGGGGCGTCGCGCTGCTCTACCTGGGGGCTTATTCACCTTGGGCATTGCAAGCGACGCAACTGGCCGCCGCCTGCTACCTGTTGTATGTCTCGTACAAGCTCTGGCAACGCAAAAACAGCGCCCTCGACCCACGGCACGACCGCTTCTCTGGGCTTTATTTTTTCTGGCTGACGGTCATGAACCCCAAGGGGCTGTTGATCGTATCCTTCATCGCGCCGGCCAGCACCTTTGCCACGCTGCAAGGTTATGTCACGTTCATGGGCACGCTGGCGCTGGTGGTGATACCGGTGGGGGCGGCCTGGATCGTGCTGGGCAGTCGCTTTGCAGGGATTCAAAAAACCTGGCTCACGCCGTTGAGGATCAATCGCGCAACGTCCGTGGCGATCGGTTGTTTTGCCACGCTCATGATGGGGCGGTTGGCCGAGGCGGTTATGCATTGATTGGCCGGCGTTTCACATGCTGATGCAAACACGCCTCAGGCCAGGTGGAACGTTCATGGGTTTCACTCCACTCAGATTTGCCTGATGGACAGGCACAGGTCTTGGTTCCGCCCGTTGGCGGCCGGCCTGATTTCACTGAGTTCAAGGAGTGTCAGATGTCGTTTTTCAGCGCAATTGCTGCGTTCAAGGGTGCATTTCTGGGGGCGTTGCTGGGTGGCTACTTGCCGCGCGAAGGCACTGCTCCAGCTTTACAGCAAAGACCAGGAGGCGAGGCTCATCGCCCCCATCCAACCCGGCCAGGTTATGGGCGGCCGCACCCCACGCGTCCCGCTTGTGCCACACCGCATCACCCGCATACGCACCCGATCAGCCATCCTCAATTGCCGAGCCGGCCGTTGTTTGCGTTGTTTAACCGCTAAGCGTCAGGCGTAAGACCACTGCGCCCAGTTTCGCAGGAAGCGGCCTGGGCGCAGTGAGGAAGGGGTTACAGCGCGCCGAACACCTTCTTCGCCAGGCTGGTGGCCGCCGCCGCCGGATTCTTGCGAATGGTTTCTTCCTGTTCGGCAATCATCTTGAACAAACCGTCCAGCGCCTGCTCGGTCACGTAGTTTTCGACGTTGGCGCTCTTGGCATCCACTGCGCCGAATGCCGCCGCCTTGCCTGCCAGGGCGTTGTACTGCTGAGCCACGCCGACCTTGTCGGTGGCGGCCTTGACGATGGGCAGGAACTTGGCGCGAATCTCTTCGCGGCTGGTTTTATTCAGGTACTGGGTTGCCGAGTCCTGGCCACCGCTGAGGATGCCCTTGGCGTCGGTGACGCTCATTTTTTTCACGGCATTGACCAGGATCGGCTGAGCCTGGGTCACTGCTGTTTCCGCCGCTTTGTTCATGCTGGTTTCCAGTTGCGTGACCTGGTCACCCATACCGAACATTTTCAGCTTGTCGGCGACTTTGCCCAACTTGCCGGGCAGGTCGATCTTGACCTCGGGGTTGTTGCTGAAGCCGCCGGGTGTGCCCAGTTGTTTCACGGCGATCTGTGCGCCTTGGGTGAGGGCATCCTTGAGGCCGCCGCTGGCGTCGCCTTGGGACAGGCTGCCAAGGTCCAGGGCCATGGCGTTGGCACCGAGCAGCAGGCCGGCACACAGGGCGGTAAGGCGAAGGGAGTTACGGAGCATGGGCGCTTCCTTATGATCGAATTCAGTGGGCCACGGCATCGACGCGCAGGCGCAGAGGTTGTGGGTCCTGGCCGTTGAGCTGAACAGCGTGCCGTTCGGTAGTGGTAAACAGTAGCTTGCCGTCCAGTTCGATGCGAGCGCTCACCGAATAAGTGTGGCCGGGCTTGACCTGCGCCGGGTCGTAGCTCAGGTGAAACGGCAGGGGCACCTGGCCTTTGACCGGGCCTTTCTGTTCGGCGAGGGTCACGGCCGGCGCGTCCATCAGGGATACGTCTTGCAGGCTGACGCTCAAGGTCGCGGCCGCAGGAAGAGCGATGCGTTGCAGGTAGAACACCTCGCCGTCGAGGCTTGCCTGGGGGGAGTGGTGCACGGATTGGCAGGCTCCAAGCAGGGCGGTAAGGCCCAGCAGGATAATTTTTTTCATGGTGCGGCTCCTTTCAATGGCGCCTGCATCCAACGGGCGCCTGTTTAAATCTAGCGGTTTTCTTGCGCCTCGACTGACGCTTCGGCTGCGCCGTCCACACGGTGCAGGGCCACTTGGCGGATCGACAGGCGAATGTCGGCCGGCAACACGCGTTTGGCGGCGCCTTCGGCCAGTTCGCCGAGCAATGCGTGGTAGCTCAACTTGCCGGCTTCGTCGCGGCGCAGCACATCCTGCTCCAGCAACGTCTGAATAAAATGTCGGAAAAGGCTCTTATCGAAGAACTCCGGAGCATTGAGGCCATGCAGGATCGACAGGCGCTGGGCCATGATCGTGCACAGGTCCTCCAGTTCTTCGGCGCTGATACTGTTCTGGCCGCTGTTGAGCAGCAGCGAAATCGCCATGTAGAAGCGTTGCAGGGTCTGGGCGATGCTCTTGGACAGCAGCGTCAGCAACACGAAGTGCCGCGAACTCGGCGCCGGGCGCAGGTACACGTCTTTTTCGAAGCGCAGCAGGCCCTGTTCGACAAACGCTTGCAGCCACTGGTCGATGACCGCGTCGAGCTCTTCCAGCGACCAGCGAATAAACAGCTCCGATTGCAGGTACGGGTACAGCGCGTGGGTATAGCGCAGGATCTGCTCGCGGTTCATGCGCGAACTGCTCTGGAAGAAACTCGCCAGCAACGCCGGCAGGGCGAAGATGTGCAGCACGTTGTTGCGGTAGTAGGTCATCAGGACGGCGTTCTGCTCGTCCAGGTACAGGATCTTGCCCAGGGCGTCGCTCTGTTCCGACAGCAGGTTCATGTCCTTGACGTGCTTGATCAGCGCCAGGCCATCGCCTTCCGGCAGGGTGGTGTGCGGCGAATAAGGCACGCGGCGCAACAGCGCCAGGTACAGGTCCAACTGGCGGGCCATGGCCTGTTCGTCCAGGGCCAGGCGCGTGGTCGACAGCAGAGCCAGGGCCACCAGGTTCACCGGGTTCACCGCTGCGGCTTCGTTCAAGTGGCGGGCCACTTGTTCGCCGAGGCGGTTGGTGGTTTCGTTGAGCCAGGCCGGTTTGTAGTTCGGGCCCAGCTCCTGGGCGCGCCAGTCGGGTTGTTCGTTGTCGAGAAACTCAGCCAGCTTGATCGGCTCGCCGAAGTTGACCGCCACCTGGCCGAAACGCTGCTTGAGCGCGCCGACCACTTTGAAGATGTCGAAGATCGATTCTTTCTTCTTGCTCGCACCGCGCAACTCACCGAGGTAAGTACGGCCTTCCAGTACGCGTTCATAGCCGATATACACCGGCACGAACACAATCGGCATGCGCGAGGAGCGCAGGAAACTGCGCAGGGTAATCGCCAGCATCCCGGTTTTCGGCTGCAGCATGCGGCCGGTGCGCGAACGCCCGCCTTCCACGAAGTACTCCACCGGGAAGCCCTTGGTGAACAACGTGTGCAGGTATTCGTTGAACACCGAGGTGTACAGCGGGTTGCCCTTGAAGGTGCGGCGCATGAAAAACGCACCGCCACGGCGCAGCAGGCTGCCGATTACCGGCATGTTCAGGTTGATGCCGGCCGCGATATGCGGCGGCGTCAGGCCATTTTTGAACAGCAGGTACGACAGCAGCAGGTAGTCGATATGGCTGCGGTGGCAGGGTACGTAGATCACCTCATAGCCCTGGGCAACCTTTTGCACACCTTCGATGTTATTGACCTTGATGCCGTCGTAGATCTTGTTCCAGAACCAGCTCAGCACCACCTCCAAAAAGCGGATCGCGGTGTAGGTGTAATCCGAGGCGATTTCGTTGCCATAGTGCAGGGCCTGGGCCTTGGCTTTTTCCGGGCTGATTTTTTCGCGCTCGGCTTCATCAAGAATGGCCTGGCGCACCAGCGGCATATTCACCAGGCCCTTCACCAGGTTGCGGCGATGGGACAGGTCGGGGCCGATCACGGCGGTCTTCAGGTTACGAAAGTGCACACGCAGTATGCGTTGGGCCATGCGCACGGTGCGTTCGTGCCCTTTATTGTGCTCGATCAACTCACGCAGGTTGATAGGCGCAGAGAATTGCACACGGGTCTTGCGACCCAGGATCAGGATGCTTAACAAGCGGCGTAGACGGCCGGTGACGGCCCAGCTGTCGGCAAACAGCAGTTTCCACGGGCTGGACTCGCTCGCCGGGGTCTGCCCCCAGAACACACTGACCGGAATGATTTGTGCATTCTCTTCGGCGTGTTCGCTCAGGGTGTTGACCAGGCGGGTCAGGGTCGGCGGCGCGCCGCGCTTGTCCTGGCGGCCGAGCCAGTCGGGTTCCGGCGTGAGGTAGAAGAACGCTGCCGGTTCCATCAGCGGGCCTACCGATACCGGCAGCACCGGGCGCGGCAAGCCGGCCTTGGTGCACTCGGCATCGACCACGGCCAGCTCGGTGAGGGAGGGCGATTGCAGGACGTAAAACACCGGCCGGCTGCGGTCCAGGTTAAGGGTAAGGGACGACTGGTTGATCGTCTCCGAGCGAACCCAGAGGTACAACAGTCGGCGCAAGGTGCCAAATACCAGACGGCGGAACGGGGAGCGGGTCATAGGCGAGCTGCTTGAAGTGGAAAAAACCGAGCGGGCGCTCGGGCGGGTAGTGTGCCGTATTCGCCGAAAATCGGCAAAAAAGCAGCGATGTAAACTTGAGTTGATCGTTTTTGAGCCTGTCTTATACTCGGCAGTTCAACGCGAACCGGCTCAACAATAAAAAAACCGAAGGGGGAGTGAGACAAATGGCAACGCGCGAAACCGGGAATGTGAAGTGGTTCAACGATGCAAAAGGCTATGGGTTCATTCAGCGTGAAGACGGCAAGGATGTGTTCGTGCATTACCGCGCCATTCGCGGGGACGGGCATCGCTCGTTGGCCGAAGGCCAGCAGGTGGAATACGCCGTGGTGAGCGGTGAGAAGGGCTTGCAGGCCGAGGATGTGGTCGGTTTGTAATGCGGGCTTTTGTTACACCGCAGAACCCATGTGGGAGGGGGCTTGCTCCCGATGGCTGAGTGTCAGTCACTGAATACATTGACTGACCCACCGCCATCGGGAGCAAGCCCCCTTCCACATTTTTGATTGGGTGTTCAGCTTAAGATCAGGCGGTTTTCCAGGTGATCTGCTCTTCACCGTCTGCGCTGATGCGAATCCAGATGTCAGCGCTTTCCTCGCCTTCTTCCTCAATCCACGTGCCCGGTGCACAACGCACTTCGACGTTCAGCGCGGCAAAGGCCGCCCGGGCGCAGGCGATGTCGTCGTCCCACGGGGTCTGGTCGCTTTCCAGATACAGGCTGTTCCATTTGCCGACAGCCTTGGGCAGCCAGGTTACCGGCACATTGCCGGCCTTGCATTTGTAGGTCTGGCCCTTCTGGACCCAGTCGGTGCATGGGCCGAGGGCGGCGCCGAGCCAGGCGGCGATGGCCTTGTGGTCGACGTCAGCGTCCTTCAGGTAAATCTCGATATCGGGTTGGCGCATGGATGTTCCTCGTTGCGGGATTCGAAAATCCATTCGCGGATGTAGAAAAGTCGCTTATTGAAGCACGAAATAGTCGTAGCGCATCGACACGGTGACCAGCAGCGGCTCGGCAGCCTCGATCACCTCGCTACGGCGCTCGGCGCTGGCACGCCAGCCGTGGGGCGTCATGGCCAGCAGGTTGGCGCGGTCCTGGGGTTCATTTAGGTGCAGAGTGAATTCCAGGGTCTCGCTGTGCGCCAGGCTCATACCCTCGGGCACTAGGGCCAGGTGCTTGTCGTCGGTGTACTCGCGCACTTCGTCGTACAGGCGCTCGCGCAATTGCATCAGATGGCCGCGGGTGGGGCCGACCTTCATCAAGCCGCCGCCAGGGCTGAGCAGGCGCTTGGCTTCCTGCCAGTCCAGCGGGCTGAACACACTGGCAAGGAACTGGCAGCTGGCATCGGCCAACGGCACGCGGGCCATGCTGGCGATCAACCAGGTCAGCGCCGGGTTGCGCTTGCAGGCGCGCTTGACCGCTTCCTTGGAAATATCCAGCGCGTAACCGTCGGCCTGGGGCAGGGCGTCGGCGATTTGCGCCGTGTAGTAACCCTCGCCACAGCCGATGTCGACCCAGCGCTGCGGCGCGCGTTCGGCGGCCAATTGCGCCAGGCGCCTGGCCACCGGGGCGTAGTGCCCGGCGTTGAGGAAGTCGCGGCGCGCCTCGACCATGGCCAGGTTGTCGCCTGGATCGCGGCTGTTCTTGTGCTGCACCGGCAACAGGTTCAGGTAACCCTGGCGCGCGCGGTCGAAACGGTGCCCGGCCGGGCACGCCACGCCATTGTCCACCGCGTTGAGCGGGGCGCTGCAAATGGGGCAAGCGAGCATCAGGCGAGCAACTTGATCAGGGTCTGGTAGTAGATTTCGGTCAGCACATCGAGGTCGCTGGCGAGAATGCGCTCGTTGACCTGATGAATCGTCGCGTTGACCGGGCCCAACTCGACCACTTGGGTTCCGAGGGTGGCGATGAAACGCCCGTCCGAGGTGCCGCCGCTGGTGGACGCCTGGGTCTCGCGCCCGGTGATCGCCTTGATGCTGGCGGAGACGGCATCGAGCAACGCGCCCGGTTCGGTGAGAAACGGCAGGCCCGACAGCGCCCATTCCACGTGCCAGTCCAGGCCATGCTTGTCGAGGATCTGCGCGACGCGCTGTTGCAGGCCTTCGACGGTGGATTCGGTGGAGAAACGGAAGTTGAATACCGCCGTCAGATCGCCGGGAATCACGTTGGTGGCCCCGGTGCCGGAGTTGAGGTTGGAGATCTGGAAGCTGGTCGGCGGGAAGAACCTGTTGCCGTCGTCCCAATGCTCCGCGGCCAATTCGGCCAGGGCCGGCGCGGCCAGGTGGATCGGGTTTTTCGCCAGGTGCGGGTAGGCCACGTGGCCTTGTACACCGCGCACGGTCAGGGTGGCGCCGAGTGAGCCACGGCGGCCGTTCTTGACCACGTCGCCCACCAGGGTAGTGCTCGACGGTTCGCCGACGATGCACCAGTCCAGGCGCTCTTTGCGCGCGGCCAGGCGTTCGATGACCGCTTTGGTGCCGTGGTGCGCCGGGCCTTCTTCATCGCTGGTGATCAGGAAGGCGACCGAGCCCTTGTGGTCCGGGTAGTCGGTGACGAAGCGCTCGGCAGCCACCAGCATCGCCGCCAGGCTGCCTTTCATATCGGCCGCGCCACGCCCGCACAGCATGCCGTTTTCATCGATCAGCGCGTCGAACGGGTCGTTCTGCCAGGCCTGCACCGGGCCGGTCGGCACCACGTCGGTGTGGCCGGCAAAGCACAGCACCGGGCCTTCGTGTTTGCCATGGGTGGCCCAGAAATTGTCTACCTCGAAGATGCGCATCGGCTCCAGTGCAAAACCAGCGTCGCCCAGGCGCTGCATCATCAGCTTCTGGCAATCGGCGTCGATCGGCGTGACCGAGGGGCGCCGGATCAGGTCGATGGCAAGTTGAAGGGTCGGCGAAAGGTCGGCATGGGCCGTCATGGGAAAACTCCGGAAAGCATGTTTGGAAGAGCAGGGCGGGCAGACAAAACGGCCGTTATCTTATAGCAAAACGGCGGCCAGAGGCCGCCGTTTAGTGCATTGCGCCAGTTTTAACTGGCCGGTGCGGGCTCAGGTGCCGCTGCCGGTTTGGGCAGCGACGACAGGAACGCCATGATCAACGCCGCCACATACGGCAGCGATTGCACCAGCAGCATCACCACCCAGAAGCGCATGTCATTGCTCGGCAGGCCCTGCACCAGGTAGATCCCCAGCGCCGCGCCCCACAACAGCAGCATGATGAACATCTCTTCGCGGGCTTCGGAAATAGCCACCCAGAAGCCGTGGTTATCCGCGTTTTTCGGTGTACGAAAGAACGGAATACTGCTGGTGAAGAAGCCATACAGCACCGCCTTGGCGATGGTGTGGGACAACGCCAAGCCGGCCAGGGCCGCGCAGAACGCGTCCTTGAGGTTTACGCCTACCGCACGGCGGTACAGGAAGATGATCTTGCCCACCTTGAACACGAACAACGCCAGGGGCGGGATCGCGAAAATCAGCAGCGGCGGGTCGACCCGCGTCGGCACGATGATCATCGCCGCCGACCACAACAGCGCACCGACGGTAAAGAAGATGTTCATGCCATCCGCCACCCACGGCAACCAGCCCGCGAGGAAGTGGTAGCGCTGGCCACGGGTCAGCTCGGTGTCCTTGCCGCGCAAGAGGCTGGCGGTGTGACGCTTGATGATTTGGATCGCGCCGTAGGCCCAGCGGAAACGCTGTTTCTTGAAGTCGATAAAGGTGTCCGGCATCAGGCCTTTGCCGTAGCTGTCGTGGTAATACGCGGCCGACAGGCCTTTCTCGAATACGCGCAGGCCCAATTCGGCGTCTTCACAGATGCACCAGTCGGCCCAGCCCAGTTCTTCGAGCACCGAACGACGGGTCATGGTCATGGTGCCGTGCTGGATGATCGCGTCGCGGTCGTTACGGGTGACCATGCCGATATGGAAGAAGCCTTTGTATTCCGCGTAGCAGAGCTTCTTGAAGGTGCTTTCGTTCTGGTCGCGGTAATCCTGCGGCGACTGCACCACGGCGATTTTCGGGTCGGCGAAGTGCGGCACCATGTGCTTGAGCCAGTTTGGCGACACGCAGTAGTCCGAGTCGATCACTGCGATCACTTCGGCATCCTTGGCCGTGTGCGGGATCAGGTAGTTCAGTGCGCCGCCCTTGAAACCGGCCAGCGGGGCGACGTGGAAGAACTTGAAGCGCGGGCCCAGGGTTTCGCAGTAGTCGCGCACCGGTTCCCAAACGGCAGGGTCCTTGGTGTTGTTGTCGATGATCAGGACTTCGTAGTCCGGGTAATCGAGGGCGGCCAGGGCATCGAGGGTCTGTTTGACCATTTCCGGCGGTTCGTTGTAGCACGGCACGTGGATCGACACTTTCGGGCGGTAGTGCGAATCCCCTTCAACCGGCAGGAATTCACGCCGACGCTTGTGGGTCCACACCGCTTCGGCCAGTTCGTGGGCTTCGGTGAGCAGCACGATAAATACGCCCAGGGCGCCGAGCGCCAGGAGGATACCCACGGTGACGCTGAACCAGGTGCTGTATTGCTGACTGTAGTCGTAGCCGATCCACACCAGCACCGAACCGCACAGGAACGCAATAAACGTCAGGAAGGTACGGCCACGTTGGCGCAGGGCCGAGCCGTCGATCATCAGCAACGTCAGGGACAGCAGCGCGAGCACCACCGAGCCGATGGCCAGCACGCGCCATTGCGGGATCGCGACCACAGGCCCTTCAAAGTTGAATTTCTGCTGGCGCGCAGCGTTGAACACCCCCCAATAGGCGCCTGCCGAACCTTCGTCGCTGACTTTCCACGGCTGATCGAAGGCCTCGATCACGAAGTAGTTGTAGCCCTGGCGATTAAGCTTGTTCACCAGGGTGCGTAGGTAAATCGCCTGGTCTGCGGGGGACGTTTCGTTGCCACCGCGCATGCGTCCGTTACTCGGCCAGCCCACTTCCGACAGCAGCAACGGCTTTTTCGGGAACAGTTTCTTCAGGTCCTTGGCACGGTCAAGTACGTACTGGCCGGCCTTGTCCATCGGGATGAACTCCCAGAACGGCAGGATGTGCGCGGCGATCAGGTCGACGTGCTTGGCCAGTTGCGGGTTTTTTTCCCAGATGTGCCATTGCTCGGAGGTGGTCACCGGTACTTTCACGGCGGCGCGCACGCGGTCCAGCAGCACGATCAGTGCCTCTGGGGTGATCTCTTCACGGAACAGCGCTTCGTTACCCACCACCACTCGTACGACGCTGCGCGAGGTGTTGGCGATCTCGATGGCGCGCTGGATCTCGCGTTCGTTGCGTTCCAGGTCCGGGCTGATCCAGATCCCGAGGGTCACGCGCAGGCCGAACTCTTCCGCCAGCTTGGGGATGTCCCCCAGGGTGCCGTCGACCGAATAGGTGCGGATGTTGTCCGTCAGCTTGCTCATGATCGCAAGGTCCTGACGCATCTGCTCATCGGTGGGGTACTGGTTTTTCTGCGGGTACTGGCCTTGCTGGAACGGCGAGTAGGAAAACCCCGAGATCTGCTCAGGCCAGTTGGGAGCGGTGACCGGGCGGTTGATCAGCGCCCAGAAGCCGGTGAACAGCGCGGCAATTGCCAGCACCACCACCAGGTTGAGTCCAAATTTACGCGATGCCATGGTTATGTCGGGTTCCAAAAGGTGTGGAACGAAAAGAGGTGCCGGCCTGCGCCGAACGGCGCGCATCCTACACCGGCCTTTCCCCGAGCGTACAGCAGACAGAGAAAAGCCGGACGTTAGTCAGCGAAAGACCATCTAAGTTCTTTACTTGTAGCTTGTCGTTTCGAACTTGTCGCTGCGTAGTCCATAATGCGCGCCGGTTTTTGGGGTAATGGTCATGAGTACAGAAGATCCGCGGTTTGCAGGCGTCGCCCGCTTGTATGGCATTGAAGGCCTGGAGCGCTTGAAAGCGGCCCACGTGGCGATCGTCGGTGTCGGCGGCGTAGGCTCCTGGGCAGCCGAGGCCATGGCCCGTTGCGGGGTGGGTGAAATTTCGCTGTTTGACCTCGATGACGTCTGCGTGAGCAACAGCAACCGCCAGTTGCACGCGCTGGACAGCACCGTGGGCAAGCCCAAGGTCGAGGTGATGGCCGAGCGCCTGCGCGGCATCAACCCGGACTGCACGGTGCATGCGGTGGCGGATTTCGTGACCCGCGACACCATGGCCGAGTACATCACCCCAAACATCGATTGCGTGATCGACTGCATCGACGCCGTTAACGCCAAGGCCGCGCTGATTGCCTGGTGCAAGCGTCGCAAGATCCAGATCATCACCACTGGCGGCGCCGGCGGGCAAATCGACCCGACGCTGATCCAGGTGTGCGACCTGAACCGCACCTTCAACGACCCGCTGGCTTCGAAAGTGCGCTCTACGTTGCGCCGCGACTATGGTTTCTCCCGCACCGTGACCCGCCATTACAGCGTGCCGTGCGTGTTTTCCACCGAGCAACTGCGTTATCCCAAGCCGGACGGCAGCATCTGTTTGCAGAAGAGTTTTGTCGGTGACGGGGTGAAGCTGGACTGCGCCGGTGGGTTTGGCGCGGTGATGATGGTCACGGCGACCTTCGGCATGGTGGCGGCCACCAAGGCGGTGGACAAGATTGTCGCCGGGGTGCGCCGGCCTTCAGAGCGGGTCAAGCCCGCCTGAATGTCAGTGTGGCGAGTGGCTGAGTTCGCGCATGCGCTGCAGGACGGCATTCAAGCCATTGCTGCGCGACGGCGACAGCTGGCGCGAAAGCCCCAGTTGGTTGAACCAGTCAGGCAAATCCACCGCCTGCAACTCAGCCGCCGACAACCCATTAACCCGCGCCAGCAATAACGCCACCAGCCCCCGGATCATTCGCGCATCACTGCTGGCGGCAAACTGCCAATGGCCGTCGTGCAAGCGCCCTACCAACCACACCAGGCTTTCGCAGCCCTGCACCAGGTTGGCATCGACCTTCTCTTCATCGGCCAAGGCGGGCAGACGCTCGCCCCATTGCATCAGCAGGCGCGCACGTTGTTCCCAACTGCCGACTGACTGGAATGCCGCCAGCGCCGCGACTGCGTCGATTGGCACGCTCATCGCAACATATCCAGCGCCTGGTCCAGTGCGTCAAAGAAGCGCTCCAAGTCGTCTGAATCGTTGTACAGCGCCAGGGATACACGGATCGCTCCTGACAAATGCAGCGCTTTGAACAGCGGCATTGCACAGTGATGGCCGGCACGCACGGCGATGCCTTGTTCGGTCAGCAGGTGCGCAAGGTCGGCGTTATGCACGCCTTCTACCACAAAGCTGACCAACGCCACCTGCGGCGCGCCCAGCACGTGCACGCCATTGCGCGCTTTCAAGCCGCGTAAGAGGTAGTCGTGCAGGGCGGCTTCGTGGGCCACGACGGCCTGCTGGTCCAGTGAACTCAGGTAATCGAGGCTCGCGCCCAAGCCGATCACGCTGGCGATCGGCGGCGTGCCGGCTTCGAAGCCCAGCGGCGCGGGGCGAAAGCTCGCGCTGTGGTAGTCGGCCTGTTGCACCATCTCGCCGCCGAATTGCCAGTGACGCAGATGATGCAGGGCTTCGTTGCGGCCATACAGCACGCCGACGCCGTCGGGGCCGTAGAGCTTGTGGCTGGAAAACACATAAAAGTCGCAGCCCAGCGCCTGCACATCGTGGCGGCCATGGACGATACCCTGGGCCCCGTCGATCACGCTCAGGGCGCCGTGGGCCTTGACGCGCGCGAGCAGGGCTTCCAGCGGTTGCCAGGCGCCGAGTACGTTAGAGAGCTGGCTCACCGCCAGCAGGCGCGTACGTGGGCCGATCAGCTCGGCGGCGGCATGCAGGTCGATCACGCCGTCATCGCCCAGTGGCAACACCACCAGCTGCAGCGCGCGGCGTTTGGCCAGTTGCTGCCAGGGCAGCAGGTTGGCGTGGTGTTCCAGGGCGCTGATCACAATCTCATCGCCCGCATTGAATAAGTGCTCAAGGCCGTAAGCCAAGAGGTTCAGCGCAGAGGTCGCGCCGTGAGTAAACACGATTTGCCCGGTGTCGCCTGCATTCAGCCACTGCGCGACCTTGCTGCGACTGTCCTCGAAGGCCTGGGTGGCATGAGCCCCAGGCAAATGCTGGGCACGGTGCACATTGGCTGCGCCATTGGCGTAGTAATGGCTGATGGCATCCAGCAGGGCTTGGGGTTTTTGCGTGGTGGCGGCGTTATCCAGATAGGTCTGGTCTTGCCGTTGCAGGGTGGCGATGGCCGGGAAATCGGCGCGCCAGGGGGAGGGCACAAGCATGGTGGTCAAGACTCGTATAAACGGGCCGCCCCGGAAGGCGCGGCCCGTTAGTGGCATCGAGTGGCTGCTTAGTTGTGAGCGTGCAGCGCTTCGTTCAGTTCGATCGCCGATTTGTGGGTTTTGCACTCCACGGCACCGGTCTCGGAGTTACGGCGGAACAGCAGGTCCGGCTGGCCGGCCAGTTCGCGCGCCTTGACTACCTTGACCAGTTGGTTTTTCTCGTCGAGCAGTGCGACCTTGGTGCCGGCGGTGACGTACAGGCCCGACTCCACGGTGTTGCGGTCGCCCAACGGGATACCGATACCGGCGTTGGCGCCGATCAGGCAGCCTTCGCCAACCTTGATCACGATGTTGCCGCCGCCCGACAGGGTGCCCATGGTGGAGCAACCGCCGCCCAGGTCCGAACCCTTGCCGACGAACACGCCGGCCGACACACGGCCCTCGATCATGCCCGGGCCTTCGGTGCCCGCGTTGAAATTGACGAAGCCTTCGTGCATCACGGTGGTGCCTTCGCCTACATAGGCACCCAGGCGCAGGCGGGCGGCATCAGCGATACGCACACCGGCCGGCACCACGTAGTCGGTCATTTTCGGGAATTTGTCCACCGAGAACACTTCCAGCAGGTCGCCACGCAGGCGCGCTTCGAGCTGGCGCTCGGCCAGTTCCGCGATGTCGATCGCGCCCTGGCTGGTCCAGGCCACGTTCGGCAACTGTGGGAACACACCGGCCAGGTTCAGGCCGTGAGGCTTGACCAGGCGATGGGACAGCAGGTGCAGTTTGAGGTAGGCCTCAGGGGTGGAGGTCAGCGCGGTGTCTTCGGCCAGCAGAGTGGCGACCAGCGGCGTGTGGCTTTCGGCCAGGCGGCTCAGCAGGGCCGCTTGGGCAGCATCGACGCCTTTAAGTGCGTCAGCCAGTTGCAGGGCCTGGGTCACGGTGAAGGTGATGGCCTGGTTGCCTTGGGTGTAACCGAGGATCGGTGCGATAGCCGCCACGATTTCAGCCGATGGGTTGAGCAACGGTTGTGCGTAAAACACTTCCAGCCAAGCACCTTGGCGGTTCTGAGTGCCGACGCCGAAGCCCAGGCTGAACAGGGAATTGGACATGCTGTTACCTCTACAAAAATGGAAGGGCTGGCCTACTTGAGGGCCGCCGAATAACTTTCTGGCTTGAAGCCAATCAGGGTTCTGTCACCGAGATCGAGCACTGGGCGCTTGATCATCGAGGGTTGTGCGAGCATCAATTCAATGGCTTTCGACTGATCGAGATCGGCTTTGCGTTCGTCTTCGAGTTTGCGAAAGGTGGTGCCCGCACGGTTCAACACCACCTGCCAACCGTGCTCGTTGCACCATTGGGTCAAGTGTTCGCGGTCGATACCGGCCGTTTTGTAATCGTGGAATTCATAGCTCACCGCGTGCTCATCGAGCCAGGTGCGCGCCTTTTTCATGGTGTCGCAGGCTTTGATGCCGAAAAGGTGCAAGGTTTTGCTTGAAGCGGTCAAGGAATTGCCCCCTTTTGGACTGATGAAAACGAAAGGTTACGGATTATGCCACGACCAGCGGCTTTGGGTGCCGATCGTCCTGCGCGCTGCGACTTTTGTGCAAAAGCCATCGCGTAGCCTGGGTGGGTACCATAGCCGGGAAATATGGCACTTCAACGGCTACGTGTTGCCTGATGTGTCGTAGTAAGTCGATTGTCCGGGAAATCCGCGTTATGCAAACCGCCTACACCGTTCTTATCCTGCTGATGCTGGTCAGCGTTTCGCGTTTGGTGGGGCGTGTCATCCCGCTGCCGCTACCCCTGGTGCAAATTGCCGCCGGCGCCTTGCTGGCCTGGCCCACGCTGGGGTTGCATGTGGCGCTGGACCCGGAGTTGTTTCTGTTTCTGTTCTTGCCGCCATTGCTGTTCTCCGACGGTTGGCGCATGCCCAAGCGCGAGTTGTGGCGCCTGCGCGGGCCGATCCTGACGTTGGCGGTGGGGCTGGTGCTGTTTACCGTGGTGGGTGCCGGTTACTTCATCCATTGGCTATTGCCTACCATCCCTTTACCGGTCGCCTTCGCCCTGGCGGCGGTTTTATCACCGACAGATGCCGTAGCGGTGTCGGCCATTTCCCAGAACCGTTTGCCCAAGCCGTTGATGCATATGCTTCAGGGCGAGGCGCTGATGAATGACGCGTCGGGCCTGGTGACGTTCAAGTTCGCCCTGGCGGCGGCGTTGACTGGGGTGTTTTCCCTTGCCGACGCCAGCCTGACCTTTGTGTTGGTAGCGGTGGGCGGCCTGGCGGTTGGTGTAGCGCTGAGCTGGCTGGTCGGTCGTTTGCGAGCCTGGATGATCGCCCGTGGTTGGGATGATCCTGCGACCCATGTGGTGTTCATGTTGTTGCTGCCATTTGCCGCGTATGTATTGGCTGAGCGTCTGGGGGCCTCGGGGATTCTGTCGGCGGTGGCGGCGGGCATGATGCAAAGCTGGCTCGACCTGCTGCCACGCCAGACGAGCACGCGCCTGCTCAACCGCAGCGTGTGGGCGTTGTTGGAGTTTGCGTTCAATGGCTTGATCTTCTTGCTGCTGGGCCTGCAATTACCGGACATTATCAAGGCCGTGGTGAGCCATGAGTCGACGCTGTGGCCGGCGCTGCTCTATCGCGGCCTGGAGGTGCTGGGGATCTTCCTGGTGCTGGTGGTATTGCGCTTTATCTGGGTGCAGAGCATCTGGCGGTTGTCGGGGTTATTGCGTCGCCTGCGGGGGAAAAGCGAGCTGACATTGGTGCCCACTGCGCGATCCTGTTGGCTCTTGACGGTCGGCGGTGTGCGCGGTGCCGTGACCTTGGCGGGTGTGATGTCGGTGCCGTTGTTGCTGGCGCCGGGCAAAGACTTTCCCGAGCGCGATTTGCTGATTTTTATTGCCGCCGGCGTGATCCTGTTTTCGTTGGTCGCCGCCTGCATCGCCTTGCCATTGTTACTGCGCGGCATCGAAAAGAGCCCCGACGAGAAGCGGCATAACGAAGTGCGTGAAGCCTGGAAAAAAACCGCCGTGGCCGCGATTCATGCCCTTGAAGCTGAAGAGCCTGGCGAAAGTGAAACCCCGGACGCCGCCCAGGTCGCGCTGGCCGCCGAACTCAAGGCGCGGCTGATGTCGGAATATCGCCATCAGTTGGACGTGTTCAACGACTCGGCCGAAGCCCAGGCGCTGGCGCGTCAGATGGATTTGCTGGAGCGAAAGTTGCGACTCAAGGCCCTGCGCGCGCAACGCTTGGAGCTGTACAGCCTGAGCCGTCATCACCAGATCGGTGATGACGTATTGCGCGAAGTGTTGGCGGATCTGGATATGAGCGAGGCGAATCTGGGCGTGATGAAATAGCGGCCGGCAGGCTCTGCACGCCGTCAGGGGGTCAGCTGTACAGCCTGCGCGCGATGGCTTTGTCGCCGTCAGAAAGCCAGTGTTGGGTATCGACACCTTTGGCGTCGTGGGTTACGTAACCGGGGTACGCGTAGTGCATGACGGATCGACTGTCATAGCGTGTGACCTCCAACCGATCACCCACCGGCAGTTCCAGGATCTGGCTATAGACCAGTTCTCTGGGGAACTGATCACTGGCGTAAGCCTTGTAGATCGCGGGTTTGTTCCAGTTGATCGTGTGCTCGGGGTTCTGGTGTTCGTGCAGCAGCCCCAGGGCATGTCCGAACTCGTGCAAAACAGTTGCGCGAAATGTCTTCGAGTCATCGTTGCGCTCCAAATGCAGCGTGGGCTCGTTCAGGGGGATGTTGCCCGCGTCGGTGCCGATCACGGACCAGTTTCCCTTCAGACTTTCGTCGTCGCAAATGCGGATATCACCCTCTCTGCTTCTGACGATGCGAAATTGCAGGGCCGGAGTGTTGTGGGCCCACTCCTGGATTGCATCTACCGCCAAGGCGGTGCTTTTTTGATCTTTCAAATCCAACGAAACGGTAATAACGCCGGGAGGCCAGAGCTTGCGGTTATCGGCCAGGCCTCTTTTCACTCGCGAGGTGCCGGCAGAAGCTGGCGGTTCGTGGTCGATGGGCGACAGGTTGGAAGGGAGGTTGACCGAGTGTTGGGATGTCAGACGCATGCGTTCTACTCTTGTGGTAATGCGCCGAGTAGTGGCAAGCGCGTGGCAGCTGGTTCCCTGTGTTATCGCGCCGGGCGCCCGCACTGCATTGCACAGTGCGGGTTTTGCAAGGGTTACGACCTGCGCTGAATAAACGCGCGAATCCGTTCAGCCGCTTCGACGCACTCGGCCAGCGGCGCAACCAGTGCCAGGCGCACTCGCCCGGCGCCCGGGTTGAAGCCGTCCACTTCGCGCGACAGATACGAGCCCGGCACCACGGTCACGTGTTCCTCCACGAACAGGTCACGGCAGAAGGCGGCGTCGTCGCCATTCACATTCGGCCACAGGTAAAAACCGCCGTCGGGGTGTTGCACGTCCAGCACCGGCTTGAGGATCGCCAGCACCGCGTCGAATTTCTCGCGGTACAGGTCGCGGTTGGCCAGTACGTGGGCCTCGTCCTGCCAGGCGGCGATGCTGGCCAACTGGGTTTGTACCGGCATCGCGCAGCCATGGTAGGTGCGGTAGAGCAGGAAGGCCTTGAGGATATCGGCATCACCGGCGACAAAACCAGAACGCAGGCCGGGCAGGTTGGAACGCTTGGACAGGCTGTGAAATACCACGCAACGCTTGAAGTCCTGGCGACCCAGTTCAACGCAGGCGCTCAGCAGGCCCGGCGGCGGGGTTTGTTCGTCGAAGTACAGCTCGCTATAGCACTCGTCGGCGGCGATGACGAAGTCGTATTCGTCGGCCAGGGCGATGAGTTTTTTCAGGGTCTCGACCGGGATCAGTGCACCGGTCGGGTTACCGGGGGAGCACAGGAACAGGATCTGGCAGCGTTTCCAGATATCCGCCGACACCGCATCAAAGTCCGGGTTGAAGCCATTTTTGTCCAGGCAAGGCAGGTAGTGTGGCTTGGCCCCGGCCAGGAACGCGGCGCCTTCATAGATTTGGTAGAAGGGGTTCGGGCTGACCACCAATGCATTGTCGCCACGGTTGACCACGGTCTGGGTGAAGGCGAACAGCGCTTCGCGAGTGCCATTGACCGGCAGGATATGGCGCGCCGGGTCCAGCCACCCCTTGGGCACATCGAAGCGGCGTTCGCACCAGGCGCCGATGGCCTCGCGCAAGGCCGGGATGCCCAATGTGGTGGGGTATACCGCCATCTGGTCGAGGTTGTTGCTGAGCGCCTCGGCGACAAAGGTCGGCGACTTGTGCTTGGGCTCGCCGATGGACAGCGCAATCGGGCGCTTGTCCGGGTTCGGTGTGACGCTGCCGAGCAGGGCGCGCAGTTTCTCGAATGGGTAGGGCTGCAGCTGGTTCAGGGCGTTGTTCATGGGAATCTCGTGCAAGGCGTTAAAAACTGGAATGAGGTTTAGATCGTCAGGCGCGTCAGCTCGACACCGGGTTCCTGAGTCACGCTCAACTGCTGCACGATGGCTTCCTGCAATCGTAGGCACAGCTCAGGATCGGACAGCGGCTGGTTGTCGGCGTCGGTAATGAAGAACACGTCTTCCACGCGCTCGCCGAGGGTTGCAATCTTGGCGTTCTGCAGCGACAGGTCGAATTCCAGGAAGATCCCACCGATGCGTGCCAGCAGGCTCGGGCGGTCCGGTGCGCTGAGTTCCAGCACCGTGACCGGGCGTTGCGCATCATTGGAGATGGTCACCTGGGGCGCGAAGGCAAAGTGCTTGAGCTGGCGGGGCACACGACGCTGAATGATGGTGGGGTAGTCGTCCGGGTTGCGCAGGGCTTCGGTGAGGCCTTCGCGAATCTTTTTCACCCGCGCCGGGTTGTCGCCGATGGAGTCGCCGTCGGTGTCGAGCACGATGTAGGTGTCGAGGGTGAACTGGCTGCTGGAGGTGATCACGCGTGCGTCATGGATGTTCAGGTTGAGCTGGTCCATGGCGGCCACGGTTACGGCGAAAAAGTCATGCTGGTCGGGGGCGTAGATGAAGATTTGCGTGCCCCCTTCGAACTCGCGCTGGGTGGTTTCCTTGATCAGCACCAACGGGCCGCCATCGGCCGGCTGCTGCAGGATCGCGTCGGTGTGCCAGGCCACGTCGCCTGCGGTGTGGCGCAGGAAGTAGTCGTCGCCCAGTTGCGACCACAATTGCTCGACATCGTCCGGGTCGTTGCCGCCGCGCACCAGAATATCCAGCGCCGCGCTTTGGGTGCGGCGGATCTGCTCTTCGCGGTCCACCGGGTTTTCCAGGCCACGGCGCAGGGCACGCTTGGTCTCGGTATACAACTGGCGCAACAGGCTGGCGCGCCACGAGTTCCATAGCGTCGGGTTGGTGGCGTTGATATCGGAGACCGTCAGCACGTACAGATAGTCGAGGCGGGTTTCATTGCCGACGATCTGCGCAAAGTCGTGGATCACCTGCGGGTCTGACAAGTCCTTGCGCTGGGCGGTGGTCGACATCACCAAGTGGTTCTGCACCAGCCAGACGATCAGGCGGCTGTCCCATTGCGGCAGCTGATGACGCTGGCAGAACGCCTCGGCGTCGACCGCGCCGACTTCCGAGTGGTCGCCATGCCGGCCCTTGCCGATGTCGTGATACAGGCCGGCCAGGTAGATCAGTTCCGGCTTGGGCAGCTTGGCCATCAACTTACTGGCCAGCGGGAATTTCTCTGATACCTGGGTGTATTGCAGCTTACGCAGGTGCTTGATCAGGTTCAGGGTGTGGGCGTCTACCGTATAGATGTGGAACAGGTCGTGCTGCATTTGCCCGACGATAAAGCCGAATTCCGGCAGGTAGCGCCCAAGGATGCCGTAGCGGTTCATGCGGCGCAGGTTGCGGTGGATGCCGATCTTGCACTTGAACAGCTCGATGAAGAGGCTGGTGTTACGGATGTCGTTGCGAAAGTCGTCGTCGATCAGGTGCCGGTTTTCCCGCAGCAGGCGGATGGTGTCGGCGCGTACGCCTTTGATTTCCGGCTGCTGGGCCATCAGCACGAAGATTTCCAGCATGGCGAACGGGGTACGCCGGAACACGCTGTCGTTGCGCGCCTCGATATAACCGTCATGCAACTGGAAGCGCGCATTGATCGGCTGCGGCGGCGCTTCGTCTTCGGGGGCCAGGATCACTTCTTCGAAGTGCTGGATGATCAGGTCGCTGAGCTGGGCAATGCTCATGACCACCCGGTAGTACTGCTGCATGAAGCTTTCGATGCTGGTCTTGGCGTCCTCGCCTTCGAAACCCAGCAGGGTGGCGATGGAGCGCTGGTGGTCGAACAGCAGGCGGTCTTCCGAGCGCCCGGCGAGCATGTGCAGGGCGTAGCGCACCTTCCACAAAAACTCCTGGGACGAAGCCAGCAGGGCGTTTTCGCTCTCCACCAAAAAGCCTTCGCCGGCCAGGGCGCGCAGGTTCAGGGTGCCGTACTGGCGACGGGCGACCCACAAAATCGTCTGGATGTCGCGCAGCCCGCCCGGCGAGCCTTTGACGTTGGGCTCCAGGTTGTATTCGGTGTCGTTGTATTTGTGATGCCGGGCCTTCTGCTCGGCACGCTTGGCCAGGAAGAACTCCTTGCTCGGCCACATATGCGCGGTGCTGGTGACTTCGAGCATGCGCTGGCGCAGGCGCTCGGGGCCGCAGATGGTGCGGCTTTCCATCAGGTTGGTGACGACCGTCAAGTCGGCACGGGCTTCTTCGGCGCATTCGTCGACCGAACGAACGCTCTGGCCGACTTCCAGGCCGATGTCCCACAACAGTGTAAGAAACCGCTCAATGGAATCGCGAAAGATCTCATGGTCGGCGCTGTCCAGCAGGATCAGTAGGTCAATATCGGAGTAGGGATGCAGCTCGCCCCGACCGTAGCCACCGACCGCTACCAGCGCGATATCGGCATCTTCGCTCCAACTGAACTGTTCCCAGGCCTTTTGCAGGATGTTGTCGACAAACCAGGCGCGGTCTTCGATCAGCCGGCGGATGTCCCGGCCGCTGCGAAAGCGCTCATCGAGCACCTCGCGAGCCTGGCGGATCGCCTTCTTGAATGCGGCAATGGGGCTCGCCTTCAGGGCCAGCTCGGCCTGGAACTGGCCACGGTCGAAGAGTTCGGGATCCACCTGGGGCATCGATCGGCTTTCCTTTCTATCTGTCAGTCAGTCACAACACGCTGTGGGGGAAAACCTGGGCAACCTTCAGGCTGAAACGCGTGGGATCGTGTCGTCGGCGCGCAGGGTGAAGATCTCGTAACCGGTCTCGGTGACCAGCAAGGTGTGTTCCCACTGGGCGGATAGCTTGCGGTCCTTGGTGATGGCGGTCCAGCCGTCGCCCAGTACCTTGGTGTCGGCCTTGCCCTGGTTGATCATCGGCTCGATGGTGAAAGTCATGCCCGCCTTGAGTTCCATGCCGGTGCCGGCACGGCCGTAATGCAGGATCTGCGGCTCTTCGTGAAAGACTGTGCCGATACCGTGGCCGCAGAACTCGCGTACCACCGAGAAACCGTTCTTTTCGGCGTGCTTCTGGATGACTTCACCGATATCGCCCAGGCGGCAGCCAGGCTTGACGATTTCAATGGCTTTGTACATGCATTCCTGAGTCACCTGGGACAGGCGCTCGGCCCAGACCGGCACGGTGCCGACGTGGAACATGCGGCTGGTGTCGCCGAAGTAGCGGTCCTTGATCACGGTGACGTCGATGTTCAGCGTGTCGCCATCCTTCAATGGCTTGTCGCCCGGAATGCCGTGGCAGACCACGTGGTTGACCGAGGTGCAGATCGACTTGGGGAAGCCTTTATAGTTGAGCGGGGCAGGGATGGCCTTTTGCACATTGACTATATAGTCGTGGCAGATCTGGTTCAGCTCTTCGGTGGTGACGCCGGGCTTGACGTGCTCGGCAATCATTTCCAGCACGTCGGCAGCCAGCTTGCCGGCAATGCGCATGCCGGCGATGTCTTCGGCGGTTTTCAAACTAACGGTCATACAGGCTCTCTCTAGCGCGACGCGCTGAAATCAATACGGTTTACGGGCGTGCGACAAAAGGTTACAGAATTCGCACAAGCCACAAAAAACGCGATTCTACCAGACGCGGGTGGTAAACCATGAGCCCCTGACGATCGCTTCTCTCTATAGGGTGGGGTTAAATCCGCTCTATTCAACGGGTTGCCTATACGCCGCTCACGTCAGGTGTGATTGCGGGTTTCGTTTTCGCCCTTCGTGTGGTATAAAATGCGCCGCTTTCCGGGGATGCCCCGAAAGGCTTAAATCCACACACGTGTCGACACGATGACCTGGGTGCCGGAGGCCTTGATGCCGCTGGTTGGTCATTGGGATACGTGGAGGCCAAACCCGACTTATTAAGGAACTATCATGTCCCAAGTCAACATGCGCGATATGCTGAAGGCCGGTGTGCACTTCGGTCACCAGACCCGTTACTGGAACCCGAAAATGGGTAAGTACATTTTCGGCGCGCGTAACAAGATCCACATCATCAACCTTGAAAAAACCCTGCCAATGTTCAACGAAGCTCTGACTTTCGTAGAGCGCCTGGCCCAGGGCAAAAACAAGATTCTGTTCGTCGGCACCAAGCGTTCCGCTGGCAAGATCGTTGCTGAAGAAGCAGCACGTTGCGGTTCGCCGTACGTCGATCACCGCTGGTTGGGCGGCATGCTGACCAACTTCAAAACCATCCGTGCTTCCATCAAGCGTCTGCGTGACCTTGAAGTGCAAGCCGAAGACGGTACTTTCGCCAAGCTGACCAAGAAAGAAGCGCTGATGCGCTCCCGTGACCTGGAAAAGCTCGATCGTTCGCTGGGTGGCATCAAGGACATGGGCGGTCTGCCTGACGCACTGTTCGTTATCGACGTTGATCACGAGCGCATCGCGATCACTGAAGCCAACAAGCTGGGCATCCCTGTTATCGGCGTTGTCGATACCAACAGCAGCCCGGAAGGCGTTGACTACATCATCCCAGGCAACGATGACGCAATCCGCGCTATCCAGCTGTACATGGGTTCGATGGCTGACGCTGTAATCCGTGGTCGCAACCACGTTGCTGGTGGTACCGAGCAGTTCGTTGAAGAAGCTCCGGTAGCCGCAGCTGAGTAAGTGACGCCCTGGCGTTGACTCAGTAAGCAAAAAGGGGGCTTGGCCCCCTTTTTGCCACCTCGAAAACCATTTGTCGGCAGCGCAGCTACAACATCTGTAACGTGCAGCGGCTAACAAGGGTGGTTCGGGAAGAATTGATCCCCCGTTCGATCGGGTGGAATGGTTGAAAACCTATCCAAGAGGAATTTGAAAATGGCAGCAATTACTGCAGCGTTGGTTAAAGAACTGCGTGAGCGTACCGGCGAAGGCATGATGGATTGCAAGAAGGCCCTGGAAAAGGCTGACGGCGACATCGAAAAAGCCATTGATGACATGCGTGCTTCCGGCGCCATCAAGGCTGCCAAGAAAGCAGGCAACGTGGCTGCTGAAGGCGCTATCGCTCTGAAAGAAGACGGCAAGTCTGCTGTTCTGCTGGAAGTGAACTCCCAGACCGACTTCCTGGCTCTGCAGGACGACTTCAAGGCATTTGTTGCTGCCAGCGTTGAAAAAGCGTTCGCCGACAAACTGACTGACGCCGCTCCGCTGATCGCCGCTCAAGAAGCTGATCGCCTGGTACTGGTCGGCAAGGTTGGCGAAAACGTCAACATCCGTCGCCTGGTGCGCGTTGAAGGTGATGTGGTTGGTGGTTACCTGCACGGCAACAAGATCGGTGTTGCGGTTGTGCTCAAAGGCGGTAACGTTGAACTGGCCAAAGACATCGCTATGCACGTAGCGGCCAGCAACCCTGAGTTCCTGCTGCCTTCGGAAGTTTCTGCCGAAGCCATCGAGCGTGAAAAAGCTGTGTTCCTGCAGCTGAACGAAGAAAAAATCAAAGGCAAGCCAGAAAACATTGTTGAGAACATGGTCAAAGGCCGTATCAGCAAGTTCCTGGCCGAAGCAAGCCTGGTTGAGCAGGCGTTCGTCAAGAACCCTGAAATCAAGGTTGGCGAGCTGGCTAAGAAAGCCGGTGCTGAAATCGTTTCCTTCACTTACTTCAAAGTAGGCGAAGGCATCGAGAAGCCGGTCGACAACTTCGCTGAAGAAGTTGCTGCCCAGCTGGCTGCCGCTAAGCAATAAGACAGTTTTCAACTGTCGCCCGAAAGAGGCTGCCCGCTCACGCGCGCAGCCTCTTTTCAAATGGGCAGGCCAATTTTATTTGGCTTCCCCTCGGAACTGGCTTACAAAGCCGTGTTCCGATGGCGCTGTGATAGCGTCCAGCTAGAGTGAATGCAAGCCGTAAACGGCTCGCCAAGAATTTTTTAAAATACGCCGCAGGAGAGATTCGCAATGGCTCAGCAGGGCAGTGGTTATCAGGCTCGCTATAAACGCATTCTACTCAAGCTCAGCGGCGAGGCCCTGATGGGCTCGGAAGAGTTCGGGATTGATCCCAAGGTGCTCGACCGTATGGCGCTGGAAGTCGGCCAACTGGTCGGTATCGGCGTACAAGTCGGCCTGGTGATTGGCGGCGGCAACCTGTTCCGCGGCGCGGCACTGAGTGCGGCCGGCATGGATCGGGTTACTGGCGACCACATGGGCATGCTGGCCACTGTGATGAACGCCCTGGCAATGCGCGACGCCCTGGAGCGTGCCAATATCTCGGCAATCGTGATGTCGGCTATTTCCATGGTCGGCGTGACCGATCACTATGATCGCCGCAAAGCCATGCGCCACCTGAACGCCAAGGAAGTGGTGATCTTCGCCGCTGGCACGGGTAACCCGTTCTTCACCACCGACTCGGCAGCGTGCCTGCGCGCCATCGAGATCGATGCTGACGTGGTGCTCAAGGCTACCAAGGTGGATGGCGTGTACACCGCAGACCCATTCAAAGACCCGCATGCCGAGAAGTTCGATCATCTGACCTACGATGAAGTGCTGGATCGCAAGCTGGGTGTGATGGACCTGACGGCTATTTGCCTGTGCCGCGACCACAAGATGCCGCTGCGCGTATTTAACATGAACAAGCCCGGCGCCCTGCTGAATATCGTACACGGCGGCGCGGAAGGGACTCTGATCGAGGAAGGCCAACAATGATCAACGAAATCAAGAAAGACGCCCAAGCGCGTATGCAAAAATCCCTGGAGTCTCTGAGCCACGCATTCGGCCAGATTCGTACCGGCAAGGCGCACCCAAGCATCCTGGGCAGCGTGATGGTGCCGTACTACGGCACTGACACTCCGCTGAGCGGCGTGGCCAACGTGACCGTTAAGGATTCGCGCACCCTGCAGGTCGTAGCGTTTGAGCGCAACATGCTCGCCGCTGTCGACAAGGCCATCCAGAGCGCCGGCCTGAACCTCAACCCGACCAACCTGGGTGAGTTGCTGCTGATCTCCATGCCTGCCCTGACTGAGGAAACCCGCAAGGGCTTCACCAAGCAGGCGCGCAGCGCGGCTGAAGATGCACGCGTTGCTGTGCGTAACATCCGTCGCGATGCCTTGGGTGACCTGAAAAAACTGGTCAAGGACAAGGAAATCAGCGAAGACGAAGAGCGTCGTGCCGTTGCCGATATCGACAAGCTGACCAAAGATGCCGAGGCCCAGATCACCAAGGCCACGGAAGAAAAAGAAAAGGACCTGATGGCCGTATAAGGGGTCAGGACACCTTCATGGAAAAGACCAAGCAGACTGTACCCTCAGTGGTGCCGCGCCATGTCGCGATCATCATGGATGGGAATAATCGCTGGGCGAAAAAACGCTTTATGCCAGGTGTCGCCGGGCATAAAGCGGGTGTCGATGCGGTGCGGGCGGTGATCGAGGTGTGCGCTGAGGCGAAGGTCGAGGTATTGACCCTGTTCGCCTTCTCCAGTGAAAACTGGCAGCGCCCGGTCGACGAAGTCACGGCTTTGATGGACTTGTTCTTCAAAGCGTTGCGTCGCGAGGCCAAGCGCCTCAACGATAACAACATCAGCCTGCGCATCATCGGTGACCGCTCGCGGTTCCACCCTGAATTGCAGGCGGCTATGCGTGAAGCCGAGGCCATTACGGCGGGTGCGGACCGTTTTGTGCTGCAGATTGCAGCCAACTACGGTGGCCAGTGGGATATCGCCCAGGCCGCGCAACGGCTGGCCCGTGAAGTGCAGGCCGGTCATCTGCGGCCCGAGGACATCACGCCTGAACTGTTGCAAACCTGTCTGGTAACCGGCGACCTGCCGTTGCCGGACTTGTGCATCCGTACCGGTGGCGAGCATCGCATCAGCAATTTCCTTTTGTGGCAGCTGGCTTACACCGAGCTGTACTTCTCCGACCTGTTCTGGCCGGACTTCAAACACGATGCCATGCGCACTGCGCTGGCAGATTTCGCTTCCCGTCAGCGGCGTTTCGGTAAAACGAGCGAGCAGATCGAAGCTGGAGCCCGGGTTTAAATGCTAAAACAACGAATCATCACAGCACTGATCCTGTTGCCGATCGCCTTGTGTGGGTTTTTCCTGCTCGATGGTTCCGGTTTCGCCCTGTTTATCGGTCTGGTCGTCACCCTGGGTGCCTGGGAGTGGGCGCGCCTGGCAGGTTTCAGCGCGCAGCTGCCACGCGTGGCCTACGCCGCTGCCGTGGCAGTGTTGCTGTTCCTGATGCATACCCTGTCGAGCATCGTCGTGCCCTGGGTGTTGGGCGCTGCGGTGTTGTGGTGGGCGCTTGCGACCTACCTGGTGTTGACGTACCCGCGTACCAGCGCGCAGTGGTCCAGCGTGGCCAGCAAGTTGGTGATCGGTTTGTTGATTCTGTTGCCTGCCTGGCAAGGGCTGGTGGAAATCAAGAATTCGCCGATGGGCAACTGGCTGATCATGGCGGTGATGGTGCTGGTGTGGGGGGCCGATATCGGTGCCTACTTTTCGGGGCGAGCATTCGGCAAGCGCAAGCTGGCGCCCGCAGTCAGTCCCGGTAAAAGCTGGGAAGGCGTATACGGCGGTCTCGCGCTGACCTTGCTGATCACCGTGGTGGTGGGTGTGGTGCGCGATTGGCCGGTGAAGGAAATCTTCCTGGCCCTGGTGGGCACGGCCATTGTCGTCTTCATCTCGGTCGTGGGCGACCTCACCGAAAGCATGTTCAAGCGCCAGGCCGGGATCAAGGACAGCAGTAACCTTCTGCCGGGTCATGGTGGCGTGCTGGACCGTATCGACAGCCTCACCGCGGCCATTCCGATCTTTGCCGTACTGTTGTGGATGACCGCTTCGTGAGCCGCCTGCAACAAGTAACCGTGCTGGGTGCCACCGGTTCGGTGGGCCTGAGCACCCTGGATGTGATCGCTCGTCACCCGCAGCGCTATCAAGTCTTTGCTCTCACCGGGTTTACTCGCCTGGCCCAGTTGCTGGCCCTGTGCGTACGCCATGCGCCGCGCTTTGCCGTGGTGCCTGAGGCGGGCGACGCGCAAGGTCTGCAGGAGGATCTGCGGGCTGCCGGGTTGGCTACGCGTGTGCTGGTGGGGGAGGAGGGCTTGTGCCAGGTCTCGGCCGACGCCGAGGTGGACACCGTGGTGGCTGCTATCGTCGGTGCCGCGGGCCTGCGCCCGACCTTGGCGGCCGTCGACGCCGGTAAGAAAATCCTGCTGGCCAATAAAGAAGCACTGGTGATGTCTGGCGCGCTTTTTATGCAGGCCGTGCGTAAAAGCGGTGCCGTGTTGCTGCCGCTGGATAGCGAGCATAACGCCATCTTCCAGTGCATGCCTGGTGACTATGCCCGTGGCTTGAGTCAGGTAGGCGTGCGCCGCATCCTGTTGACCGCTTCCGGTGGCCCGTTCCGGCAAACTCCGTTGAGCGAGCTGGAGCATGTGTCGCCAGATCAGGCGTGTGCGCATCCCAACTGGTCCATGGGGCGCAAAATCTCCGTGGATTCGGCAAGCATGATGAACAAGGGCCTTGAGTTGATCGAGGCGTGCTGGCTGTTCGATGCGCGGCCTGATCAGGTCGAGGTGGTGATCCACCCGCAAAGCGTGATTCATTCCTTGGTTGACTACGTGGACGGCTCGGTATTGGCGCAGTTGGGAAACCCCGATATGCGCACGCCGATTGCCAACGCCCTGGCCTGGCCGGAGCGAATTGATTCCGGTGTGGCTGCCTTGGACCTGTTTGCAATTGCCCGCCTGGACTTCGAGGCGCCGGACGAGCAGCGCTTTCCTTGCCTGCGCCTGGCGCGGCAGGCGGCGGAGGCGGGTAATAGCGCGCCGGCGATGCTCAATGCGGCAAATGAAGTGGCGGTGGCGGCATTTCTCGAACGGCGCATCCGCTTTCCACAGATCGCGAGTATCATCGAGGACGTCCTGAGCCTTGAGCCAGTTGTGGCGGTGGATGATCTGGATGCGGTATTCGAGGCGGATGCCAAGGCCCGGGCGCTTGCCGAACACTGGTTGAGCCGCAACGCGCGTTAGCCTGTGGGGGCGTTTGCGCCTCCAGGCACTGGATTGGAATGCGGAGAAATTAGATGAGTGCGCTTTACATGATTGTCGGCACCCTGGTTGCTCTGGGTGTACTGGTTACCTTTCACGAATTCGGTCACTTCTGGGTGGCGCGTCGTTGCGGCGTCAAGGTATTGCGCTTTTCCGTTGGTTTCGGCATGCCGCTGGTTCGCTGGCATGATCGTCGTGGCACCGAGTTTGTAATCGCGGCCATCCCGCTGGGTGGTTACGTCAAGATGCTCGACGAGCGCGAAGGGGAGGTGCCGGCTGATCAGTTGGACCAATCCTTCAATCGCAAGACCGTTCGTCAGCGTATTGCCATCGTCGCCGCCGGCCCGATCGCCAACTTCCTGTTGGCGATGCTGTTTTTCTGGGTCCTGGCCATGCTGGGGAGCCAGCAGGTACGTCCGGTTATCGGCGCGGTTGAGGCGGACAGTATTGCGGCCAAGGCCGGTCTGGTAGCGGGGCAGGAAATTGTTTCCATTGATGGCGAGCCGACCACGGGGTGGGGCGCCGTCAATTTGCAGTTGGTGCGTCGCCTGGGTGAAAGCGGCACCGTCAATGTCGTGGTGCGTGAGCAGGATTCCACTGCTGAAACCCCGCGTGCACTGGCCTTGGACCATTGGCTCAAAGGGGCCGATGAGCCTGATCCGATCAAGTCCCTGGGTATTCGTCCGTGGCGACCTGCACTGCCGCCGGTGCTCGCCGAGCTGGATCCGAAAGGTCCGGCCCAGGCCGCAGGTCTGAAAACCGGTGACCGTTTGTTGGCGCTCGATGGCCAGGCGCTGGGCGATTGGCAGCAAGTGGTCGACCTGGTGCGTGTCCGTCCTGATACCAAGATTTTGCTGAAAGTTGAGCGCGATGGTGCTCAGATTGACGTGCCGGTGACTCTGGCGGTTCGCGGGGAAGCCAAGGCGGCCGGGGGTTACCTGGGGGCTGGAGTCAAAGGTGTCGAGTGGCCGCCATCCATGGTGCGTGAGGTGAGTTTCGGGCCGTTGGCGGCAATTGGCGAAGGCGCGAAACGCACCTGGACCATGAGTGTGCTGACCCTCGAATCCCTCAAGAAAATGTTGTTCGGTGAGCTCTCGGTAAAAAACTTGAGTGGACCGATAACCATTGCTAAAGTGGCGGGCGCTTCTGCCCAGTCGGGTGTCGCGGATTTCCTGAATTTCCTGGCTTATCTGAGTATCAGCCTGGGGGTTCTGAATTTGCTGCCCATTCCCGTATTGGATGGGGGGCATCTGTTGTTTTATCTGGTCGAGTGGGTGCGTGGTCGCCCCTTGTCGGATCGGGTGCAGGGTTGGGGGATACAGATCGGTATCAGTTTGGTGGTCGGGGTGATGTTATTAGCCTTGGTCAACGATCTGGGTCGACTGTAACGCTTCGCTGAATTGCGAATCTGCCGCATTTTGCGGCAGTTTGTTTATTGCCAGTTGGAATAAGAAAGGACTTCATGAAACGTCTGCTGCTAACTGCGGTTCTCACCGTATTGATGATCGCCGAAGTTCACGCCGAGTCCTTCACCATCTCCGATATTCGCGTCAACGGCCTCCAGCGGGTTTCCGCGGGTAGCGTCTTTGGTGCCTTGCCGTTGAACGTCGGGGAACAGGCTGATGACCGTCGCCTGGTGGAATCCACTCGTGCGCTGTTCAAAACCGGGTTCTTTCAAGACATCCAACTGGGTCGCGAAGGCAACGTCCTGGTCATCACCGTCGTCGAGCGACCTTCCGTCGCCAGTATCGAGATCGAAGGCAACAAAGCGATCTCCACTGAAGACCTGATGAAGGGCCTCAAGCAATCCGGCCTGGCCGAGGGCGAGATCTTCCAGCGCGCCACCCTTGAAGGTGTGCGTAACGAACTGCAACGCCAATACGTTGCCCAGGGCCGCTACTCCGCGACCGTGGAAACGGAAGTGGTGCCGCAACCTCGCAACCGTGTCGGCCTCAAGGTCAACATCAACGAAGGTACCGTGGCGGCGATCCAGCACATCAACGTGGTGGGCAACACCAAGTTTGCCGATGAAGACCTGATCGACCTGTTCGAACTCAAGACCACCAACTGGCTGTCGTTCTTCAAGAACGATGACAAGTACGCCCGTGAAAAACTCTCCGGTGACCTGGAACGTCTGCGTTCCTACTACCTGGATCGCGGCTATATCAACATGGATATCGCCTCCACCCAGGTATCCATCACCCCGGACAAGAAACACGTCTATATCACCGTCAACGTCAACGAAGGCGAGAAATACAAGGTTCGTGACGTGAAGCTGAGCGGCGACTTGAAAGTACCTGAAGACCAGGTCAAGTCACTGCTGTTGGTGCAGAAAGACCAGGTATTCTCGCGCAAGCTGATGACCACTACGTCCGAACTGATCACCCGCCGCCTGGGTAACGAAGGCTATACCTTCGCCAACGTCAATGGCGTACCGACTCCGCACGATGAAGACCATACCGTGGACATCACTTTTGTGGTCGACCCGGGCAAGCGTGCCTATGTAAACCGCATCAATTTCCGTGGCAACACCAAGTCCGCCGACGAAGTGCTGCGTCGTGAAATGCGCCAGATGGAAGGTGGCTGGGCGTCGACTTACCTGATCGACCAGTCCAAGACCCGTCTGGAACGCCTGGGCTTCTTCAAGGAAGTCAACGTCGAAACGCCAGCCGTACCCGGTGTGGACGACCAGGTCGACGTGAACTACGCCGTAGAGGAACAAGCCTCGGGTTCGATCACCGCCAGCGTTGGTTTTGCACAGAGTGCCGGCCTGATCCTGGGTGGTTCCATCACCCAGAACAACTTCCTCGGTACCGGTAACCGTGTGTCCATCGGCCTGACCCGAAGCGAATACCAGAGCCGCTATAACTTCGGTTATACCGACCCCTACTGGACTGCTGACGGTGTGAGCCTTGGCTACAACGCCTTCTATCGCACCACCGACTACAAAGATCTCGATGTTGATGTTGCAAGCTATGCGATCGACAGCCTGGGTGCCGGCGTCAACGTCGGTTACCCGATCAGCGAGACGTCGCGTCTGACGTTCGGCCTGACCGCGCAACAGGATGAGATCAAGACCGGTGTGTACACCGTGGATGAAATCTTCGACTTTACCCGTCGCGAAGGCGACAAGTTCCTGAACTTCAAGGCGTCTGCCGGCTGGTCCGAGTCGACCCTGAACAAAGGCGTGTTGGCAACCCGTGGTCACTCCCAGAGCCTGACCCTGGAAACCACCACGCCGGGCAGTGACCTGTCGTTCTTCAAACTCGACTACCGTGGCCAGTTGTTCCAGCCGCTGAGCGATAACTACACCATGCGCTTGCACACTGAGCTGGGTTATGGCGACGGTTATGGTTCGACCAATGGCCTGCCGTTCTATGAAAACTACTACGCGGGTGGTTTCAACTCCGTACGTGGCTTCAAGGACAGCACCCTCGGTCCGCGTGGTACGCCAAGCCGTGGTGCTGCGGTGACTGGTAACCAGGGCACTAACCCTGACTCTGACAACGACCCGCTGCCATTCGGTGGTAACGTGTTGATCCAGGGCGGTGCGGAAATCCTGTTCCCGCTGCCGTTTGTTAAAGATCAGCGGTCGCTGCGTACGTCGGTCTTCTGGGACGTGGGTAACGTGTTCGACTCCAAGTGCGAACAGGTCACCAACCCAAGCGGCGTGAAGTCCAAGACCCAGTGCAACGACGTGAGCCTCAGCAACCTGGCGAGCTCCGTGGGTGTGGGTGTGACCTGGGTGACTGCGCTTGGCCCGTTGAGCTTTGCTCTGGCCATGCCGATCAAGAAACCGGATAACGCTGAAACCCAGATTTTCCAATTCTCCCTCGGCCAGACGTTCTAAGCGTCTGACCCAAGATAACGACAACGGATTCTGTAGGAGTTGCATTGTGCGTAAGTTGACTCAATTGGTTCTGCTGGCCACCGTGCTGGTAACCACCCCGGCCTTCGCCGAAATGAAAATCGCCGTTCTGAACTATCAGATGGCTCTGCTCGAATCCGACGCGGCCAAGAAGTACGCCGTGGATGCCGAGAAAAAATTCGGTCCGCAACTGACCAAGCTCAAGACCCTGGAAAGCAGTGCCAAGGGCATCCAGGATCGTCTGGTAGCCGGTGGTGACAAGATGCAGCAAGGCGAGCGCGAGCGTCTGGAGCTTGAATTCAAGCAAAAGGCTCGTGACTACCAGTTCCAGTCCAAGGAACTGAACGAAGCCAAGGCTGTTGCCGACCGCGAAATGCTTAAGCAGCTCAAGCCTAAACTCGACAGCGCAGTGGAAGAAGTCATCAAGAAAGGTGCCTTTGACCTGGTGTTCGAGCGTGGCGCAGTGATCGACGTCAAGCCTCAATACGACATCACCCGTCAGGTGATCGAGCGCATGAATCAGCTGAAGTAAGCCATGACCGCGATTATCAGGCTCGGCGAGTTGGCCGAGTTCCTGGGGGCTACCTTGCGTGGCTCCCCGGAGAAGGAAATTACTGGGCTAGCCACCTTGCAGGAGGCTGGCCCAGCTCAGTTGAGCTTCCTCGCAAATCCTCAATACCGTAAATACCTCATCGACAGCCGCGCTGCAGCCGTATTGCTGAAGGCCGCTGATGCTGAAGGGTTTGCCGGGGATGCGCTGGTGGTGGCCGACCCCTACCTGGCCTATGCGCGGGTGTCGCACCTGTTTGATCCGAAACCCAAGGCTGCCGGTGGTATTCATCCGTCGGCGGTCATCGCCGATGATGCCCAGGTTGACCCTGCGGCGAGCATTGGTGCGTTTACGGTGATCGAGAGTGGCGCCCGTATCGCGGCCGGTGTAACGGTTGGTGCGCATTGTTTTATTGGCGCACGCTGCGAAATCGGTGCGGATGGTTGGTTGGCCCCGCGCGTGACCTTGTACCACGATGTGCGTATCGGTGAGCGTGTGGTAATTCAATCCGGTGCTGTGATCGGTGGTGAAGGCTTTGGCTTTGCCAATGCCAAAGGTGTCTGGCACAAGATTGCCCAGGTCGGCGGCGTATTGATCGGCGACGACGTGGAAATCGGGGTGAACACGGCTGTCGATCGCGGGGCCCTGGCCGATACCGTGATCGGTAATGGTGTGAAGCTCGACAACCAGATCCAGATCGCTCACAACGTTCAGATTGGCGATCACACCGCCATGGCCGCATGCGTGGGGATTTCCGGCAGCACCAAGATCGGCAAGCATTGCATGCTCGCCGGTGGCGTAGGGCTGGTGGGGCATATCGATATTTGCGACAACGTATTCATCACCGGCATGACCATGGTCACTCACTCGATTACCGAGCCTGGGGCCTACTCTTCCGGTACCGCCATGCAGCCTGCGGCTGAATGGCGTAAAAGTGCAGCGCGTTTGAGGCAGCTCGACGACATGGCTCGACGTCTCAAACAGCTGGAAAAGCGTGTTGGGGACGTGACCCCTGGCGGTAATGCTTCATCAGAAGGCTGATACCATTTCCATATCAAGTGTGCACAGCCGCTAGACTTGCCTCCTTGATTTGCTAGCGGGGCGTGCGTTATTCGCCCGCCCCCAATCTTTATTACAGGCTTCCCCCCGAAATGATGGACATCAACGAGATTCGCGAATACCTGCCTCACCGTTACCCGTTCCTGCTGGTGGACCGCGTAGTGGACCTCAATGTTGAGGAAAAGCGCATTCGTGCCTACAAGAATGTCAGCATCAACGAACCGTTCTTCAACGGTCACTTCCCTGCGCATCCAATCATGCCAGGCGTATTGATCATCGAAGCAATGGCCCAGGCTGCCGGTATCCTTGGTTTCAAAATGCTCGACCTCAAGCCTGCCGATGGCACGCTTTACTATTTCGTGGGCTCCGACAAGTTGCGTTTCCGCAACCCGGTTACCCCGGGTGACCAGTTGATCCTGGAAGCCAAGTTCATCAGCTGCAAGCGCCAGATCTGGAAATTCGAATGCCAGGTCTCGGTAGACGGCAAGCCGGTATGCTCCGCCGAGATCATCTGCGCGGAACGCAAACTATGAGTTTGATTGACCCTCGCGCAATCATCGATCCGTCGGCCGTTCTGGCCGCCGACGTTGAGGTCGGCCCTTGGTCGATCATCGGCGCAGGTGTGGAAATCGGCGAGGGGACTGTCATCGGGCCGCACGTGATCCTTAAAGGTCCGACCCGCATTGGCAAACACAATCGTATCTACCAGTTCTCGTCGGTAGGCGAAGACACCCCGGACATGAAGTACAAGGGTGAAGAAACACGTTTGGTAATCGGTGACCACAACATCATCCGTGAAGGCGTGACCATTCACCGCGGTACTGTGCAGGATCGTGCGGAAACCACCCTGGGTGATCACAACCTGGTGATGGCCTATGCCCATATCGGCCACGACAGTGTGATCGGCAACCACTGCATCCTGGTCAACAACACTGCGTTGGCGGGCCATGTGCACGTTGATGATTGGGCGATCCTGTCCGGTTTCACCCTGGTACATCAGTACTGCCATATCGGCGCCCACAGCTTTTCCGGCATGGGTACCGCCATCGGCAAGGACGTTCCGGCGTTCGTCACGGTGTTCGGCAACCCGGCCGAGGCCCGTAGCATGAATTTTGAAGGCATGCGCCGTCGTGGTTTCAGCGAAGATGCGATCCATGCGCTGCGCCGCGCCTATAAGGTGGTGTATCGCCAAGGGTTGACGGTAGACCAGGCATTGACCCAACTGACCGAGCCGGCAGCGTTGTTCCCGGAAGTCGCGGTGTTCCGTGACTCGATCCAGGCGTCGACTCGCGGCATCACCCGCTGACCATGGCCAATCTGCGTATCGCGCTGGTGGCGGGAGAGGCTTCCGGCGATATTCTGGGCGCAGGTCTTATGCGGGCTCTCAAGGCCCAGCACCCTGCGGTTGAGTTTATTGGCGTCGGCGGTCCGCTGATGCAGGCTGAAGGCCTCACGTCTTACTTCCCCATGGAGCGCCTGTCGGTCATGGGCCTGGTGGAAGTGCTGGGTCGCCTGCGTGAGCTGCTCGCTCGGCGCAAGCTGCTGATCCAGACGCTTATCGAAGAAAAGCCTGACGTCTTCATTGGCATCGACGCGCCGGACTTCACCCTCAATATCGAACTCAAGTTGCGTCAGGCCGGCATCAAGACCGTTCACTACGTCAGCCCGTCTGTGTGGGCCTGGCGGCAGAAACGTGTGCTGAAGATCCGTGAAGGTTGTGACCTGATGCTGACGTTGCTGCCCTTCGAGGCCCGTTTCTACGAAGAGAAGGGCGTGCCGGTTCGGTTTGTCGGGCACACATTGGCCGACACCATCCCTTTGCAGGCAGACCGCACAGCTGCGCGTGCCGAACTGGGCTTGCCCGACGGTCCACTCGTCGCATTGATGCCTGGCAGTCGCGGTGGCGAGGTTGGTCGTTTGGCCAGTGTGTTTTTCGATGCCGCCGAGCGACTGCAAGTGTTGAAGCCAGGCGTGCGTTTCGTGTTGCCCTGCGCCAGCCCGCAGCGTCGTGCGCAGATCGAAACGCTGCTGGAAGGTCGCACCCTGCCGTTGACCTTGCTCGACGGCCAGTCGCACCTGGCGTTGGCGGCCTGTGATGCGGTGCTGATCGCCTCGGGTACAGCGACGTTGGAGGCTTTGCTGTACAAGCGTCCGATGGTCGTGGCCTACCGTCTGGCGCCGCTGACGTTCTGGATTCTCAAGCGCATGGTCAAGAGTCCCTACATCTCTTTGCCCAATTTGCTGGCCCAACGCCTGTTGGTACCGGAGTTGTTGCAGGACGATGCAACGCCCCAAGCCTTGGCGCAAACCCTGCTCCCCTTGATCGACGGCGGCGAAGAACAGACCCGCGGATTTGACGAGATTCATCGCACCTTGCGTCGTGACGCGTCAAACCAGGCGGCAAACGCCGTATTGAGCTTGATTGGCCATAAACAGGAAGCCTTATGAGCACGCAGATGGGGCTGGATTTCAGCCTGGTTGCCGAGGCCCACGAACTGGTGGCCGGGGTTGATGAGGTGGGGCGCGGGCCTTTATGTGGCGCCGTGGTTACTGCGGCGGTGATCCTTGATCCGAGCCGTCCGATCCTCGGCCTCAACGACTCGAAAAAACTCACCGAAGCGCGCCGTGAAAAGCTCTTCGACGAGATATGTGAGAAGGCCTTGAGCTGGCATATCGCCCGGGCCGAAGTCGAAGAAATCGACCAGTTGAATATTCTCCACGCCACCATGCTCGCCATGCAGCGTGCGGTGGAAGGCCTGCATATCACGCCAAAAATGGCGATGATCGATGGCAATCGTTGCCCGAAACTGACCATGCCCTCCGAGGCGGTGGTCAAGGGTGATAGCAAGGTGCCGGCCATTGCGGCTGCCTCAATCCTGGCCAAGGTCAGCCGTGATCGTGAAATGGCGGCTTTCGAATTGATCTACCCCGGCTATGGCATCGGCGGCCATAAAGGCTACCCGACCCCCGTTCATCTGGAAGCCCTGGCCCGCCTTGGCCCCACGCCGATCCATCGTCGCTCGTTTGCCCCTGTACGGCTGGCTTACGAGACGCGCGGGAGTCTCATCGAGGTTTAGTCGCGAGGCTGATGTTTTTGCCAAGGCCCGGTACAATCCGGGCCTTGTTGTTTCCACGTATAAGACAGGATCACTATGCCGGCTTCATTCGTTCACCTACGCCTGCACACTGAGTACTCCCTGGTCGACGGCCTGGTACGGATCAAACCGCTGGTCAAAACCCTGGTGGGCATGAACATGCCTGCGGTCGCGGTGACCGATCAGAACAACATGTGTTCCCTGGTCAAGTTCTACAAGAACGCCATGGGTGCCGGCATCAAGCCGATCTGCGGCGCCGACCTGTGGCTGTCCAACAAAGATCCGGATAATGCCCTGAGCCGCATCAGCCTGTTGGCGATGAACGGCGTGGGGTATCGCAACCTCACCGAACTGATCTCCCGTGGTTTTATCGAGGGCCAGCGCAACGGTTCGATCATTATCGAGCGCGAATGGGTCGCCGAGGCCAGCGAAGGCCTGATCATGCTGTCGGCCGCCAAAGAGGGCGAGATCGGGATCGCACTGCTGGGTGGCAACCCCCATGAAGCCGAAGTGCTGGCGAAGGAGTGGATGCAGGTCTTTCCCGATCGGTTCTACCTCGAAGTGCAGCGCACCAACCGTCCTAATGATGAAGAGCACCTGCACGCCGCCGTGGCGTTGGCCGACAAGCTGGGCGCACCGTTGGTGGCGACCAATGATGTGCGCTTTATCAAGAAGGAAGATTTCGAAGCCCACGAAACCCGCGTGTGCATCGGCGAAGGCCGGGCCCTGGATGACCCGCGTCGCTCCAAGAACTACAGCGAAGAGCAGTACCTCAAAAGCGCCGAGGAAATGGCCGAGTTGTTCAGCGACCTGCCCGAGGCCCTGGAAAACTCCGTCGAGATCGCCAAGCGCTGCAACATCGAAGTGAAGCTGGGCAAGCACTTCCTGCCCAACTTCCCGATCCCCGACGGCATGACCATCGACGAGTACTTTCGCAAAGTGTCGTTTGACGGCCTGGAAGAACGCCTCTCGGTCCTGCTGCCCAAAGACACCACCGAAGATTACGAAGCCAAGCGCCAGGTCTACGTTGACCGGCTGAATTTCGAGCTGGATATCATCATCCAGATGGGCTTCCCCGGTTACTTCCTGATCGTAATGGACTTTATCCAGTGGGCCAAAAGCAACGGCGTACCGGTCGGCCCGGGTCGTGGGTCGGGTGCCGGCTCGCTGGTGGCCTATGTGCAGAAAATCACCGACCTCGACCCCCTGGAATATGACCTGCTGTTCGAGCGGTTCCTGAACCCGGAACGGGTTTCCATGCCCGACTTCGACGTCGACTTCTGCATGGACGGTCGCGACCGCGTGATCGAATACGTGGCCGAGAAATATGGCCGCAACGCGGTCAGCCAGATCATCACCTTCGGTTCGATGGCCGCCAAGGCGGTAATCCGTGATGTGGCGCGAGTGCAGGGCAAGTCCTATGGCCTGGCGGATCGTCTGTCGAAGATGATCCCGTTCGAAGTCGGCATGACCCTCGAGAAGGCCTACGAGCAGGAAGAAATCCTGCGCGACTTCATCAAGGTCGATGAGGAAGCCGCCGAAATCTGGGACATGGCGCGCAAGCTCGAAGGTGTGGTGCGTAACGTGGGTAAACACGCCGGTGGCGTGGTGATCGCGCCTACCAAGCTCACCGACTTTTCGCCGATCTATTGCGACGAAGAGGGCGATGGCCTGGTTACCCAGTTTGACAAGGACGATGTGGAGGCGGCCGGCCTGGTGAAGTTCGACTTCCTTGGCCTGCGAACCCTGACGATCATCGACTGGGCGCTCAAGACCATCAACCGCGACCGCGCCAAGGTCGGTGAAGAGCCGCTGGATATCGCGTTTATCCCGCTGGATGACAAGCCGACCTACAGCTTGCTGCAAAAGGCTGAAACCACGGCGGTATTCCAGCTTGAATCGCGTGGCATGAAAGAACTGATCAAAAAGCTCAAGCCCGACTGCCTGGAAGACTTGATCGCACTGGTGGCCCTGTTCCGTCCTGGCCCGCTGCAGTCAGGCATGGTTGATGACTTCATCAACCGCAAGCACGGGCGCGCCGAACTGGCTTACCCGCATTCGGACTACCAATACGAAGGCCTCAAGCCCGTACTGGCGCCGACCTACGGCATCATCCTGTACCAGGAACAGGTGATGCAGATCGCTCAGGTGATGGCGGGTTATACCCTCGGCGGCGCGGACATGCTGCGTCGAGCCATGGGTAAAAAGAAACCCGAGGAAATGGCCAAGCAGCGCGGTGGTTTCATTGAGGGTTGCGCCACCAACAATATCGATGCCGACCTGGCCGGTAACATTTTCGACCTGGTGGAAAAATTCGCCGGTTACGGCTTCAACAAATCCCACTCCGCCGCGTATGGCCTGGTGTCCTACCAGACCGCTTGGCTGAAAGCCCACTACCCGGCGCCGTTCATGGCGGCGGTACTGTCGGCCGACATGCACAACACCGACAAGGTCGTAACCTTGATCGAGGAAGTGCGCACCATGAAGCTGCGCCTCGACGCGCCGGATGTGAACGCGTCGGAGTTCAAGTTCACGGTGAATGACGAAGGCCGCATCATCTATGGCCTTGGTGCGATCAAGGGCGTGGGCGAAGGCCCGGTGGAAGCGATTACCGAAGCGCGCCAGGACGGCCCGTTCACGGACCTTTTCGACTTCTGCGCGCGGGTTGACCTCAAGCGCATCAACAAGCGCACCCTGGATGGCTTGATCCGCAGCGGCGCGCTGGACCGTCTGGGCCCGTATTTCCATGACGAGCCCAAGGCGTATCAAGCGAATATCGACCGCAACCGCGCGGTGCTGCTCACCGCCATGGAAGAAGCGATCAAGGCCGCCGAACAGACCGCCCGCACCCACGACAGCGGCCACGCCGACCTGTTTGGCGGGCTGTTCGTTGAAGAAGACGCGGACGTGTACGCCAACCACCGCAAGGCCAAAGAGCTGACCCTCAAGGAACGCCTCAAAGGTGAAAAAGACACCTTGGGCCTGTACCTCACCGGTCACCCCATTGATGAATACGAAGGCGAGATCCGCCGCTTTGCGCGTCAGCGCATCATCGACCTCAAGCCTGCACGCGACACCCAGACCGTCGCCGGCATGATCATCGCCTTGCGAGTGATGAAGAACAAAAAGGGCGACAAGATGGGTTTCATTACCCTCGACGATCGCTCGGGTCGGATCGAAGCGTCGCTGTTTGCCGACGCCTTCCACTCCGCGCAGTCGTTGTTGCAGACCGATGCCATGGTGGTGGTCGAGGGGGAGGTCAGTAATGATGACTTCTCCGGCGGCCTGCGCCTGCGCATCAAGCGCGTGATGAGCATGGAAGACGCGCGTACCAACCTGGCCGAGAGCCTGCGTTTGAAGGTGAAAACCGAAGCGCTCAAAGGCGATCAGCTACGCTGGTTGGGCGACCTGCTCAAGCGTCACCGTGGTGCGTGCCCCGTGACCATGGAGTACACCGGCAACGACGCCAAGGCGATGTTGCAGTTTGGTGAGACCTGGCGAATTGATCCTGCTGATGGCTTGATTCAAGCATTGCGTGACCAGTTCGGCCGTGACAACGTCTTCCTCCAATACCGTTGATGCGTCGGTGATGGCATTGCGCCTGATCTCGACTGAACATTTAATCTCGACCTGAACGCGCCTCTCCCTTAAGGTAAGGCGCGAATAGACAACCGGCTGGCCAGGTACCCCTTGGCCGTCGACCCAAGACGGACGCTTATGAACCCGAATTTTCTTGATTTCGAACAGCCGATCGCTGACCTGCAAGCCAAGATCGAAGAACTGCGCCTGGTCGGCAATGACAATTCGCTGAATATCGGCGATGAGATCGCTCGCCTGCAAGACAAGAGCAGCACGCTCACCGAAGACATCTTCGGCAAGCTAACCAGTTGGCAGATCGCGCGCCTGGCTCGCCATCCGCGCCGTCCGTACACCCTGGACTACATCCAGCATATCTTCACCGAGTTCGACGAGTTGCACGGCGATCGCCACTTCTCTGACGACGCGGCCATCGTGGGCGGTATCGCTCGCCTGGACGACCAGCCGGTCATGATCATCGGTCACCAGAAAGGCCGTGAAGTGCGTGAGAAAGTACGTCGCAACTTCGGCATGCCGCGTCCGGAGGGCTACCGCAAGGCTTGTCGCCTGATGGAAATGGCCGAACGCTTCAAAATGCCGATCCTGACCTTCATCGATACGCCGGGTGCTTACCCAGGCATCGACGCCGAAGAGCGCAACCAGAGCGAAGCGATTGCCTGGAACCTGCGTGTCATGTCCCGCCTGAAGACCCCGATCATCGCCACCGTGATCGGTGAGGGTGGTTCCGGCGGTGCGTTGGCCATCGGCGTCTGCGACCAACTGAACATGTTGCAATATTCGACCTACGCAGTGATCTCGCCGGAAGGTTGCGCCTCGATCCTGTGGAAAACCGCAGAAAAGGCGCCCGATGCTGCCGAAGCCATGGGCATCACCGCTGATCGCCTCAAAGGCCTGGGGATCGTCGACAAAGTCATCGCCGAGCCACTGGGTGGCGCGCACCGCGACCCGGCCGCTGCCGCCGCGACCATCCGTGCCGAGTTGAGTTCGCAACTGGCGATGCTCAAGAAGCTTGATAACGAAGCGCTGTTGGCCCGTCGTTACGAGCGTCTGATGAGCTACGGCCTCTAAGCCGACGCTGGCACTTAATGTGGGAGGGAGCTTGCTCCCGATGGCGGTGGATCAGCTTGCACATGCGGTGGCTGACACTGCGCTATCGGGAGCAAGCCCCTCCCACATTTGCTTTGTGTATGCTGGTAAACCTATTCCAGATTTGCAGCGTTGATGTGTGATGAAACCGGATGTTGCCGCAAGACTCCTGCAAGCCCTGGCCCCCTGGCGCAATGCCCCGACCTGGCACATCGCATTTTCCGGTGGGCTTGATTCCACCGTCCTGCTGCATCTTCTCGCCTCCCTGGCAAACACCCAAACCCTACCGCCCCTTCGCGCCGTCCATGTCCACCACGGCCTGCAAGCTGCTGCCGACGCATGGCCAGCTCATTGCCAAGCGGTCTGCGACAGCCTGGGCGTACCCTTGCGCCTCATGCGTGTGCAGGTGAGGCCGGGCGCGAGCCTTGAACGTGCGGCGCGGGATGCGCGCTATCAGGCGTTCATGCAGGCAATGGGGGCAGGGGAGGTGCTTTTCACCGGCCAGCATCGCGACGATCAGGCCGAAACGCTGCTGTTTCGCCTGCTGCGCGGTGCCGGTGTGCGAGGGTTGGCGGCGATGCCTGAGCACCGCCCCTTGGCGCAGGGCCACTTGGTGCGGCCGTTGCTGGCATTTTCCCGTAGCGAACTGGAAGCCTACGCGCAACAGCATCAATTGCACTGGATCGAGGATCCCTCCAACGTTGATCCACGGTTTTCCCGCAATTACCTGCGTCACCGTGTACTTCCCAGCCTTACGGAGCGCTGGCCGCAGGCGATCACCCAGCTGGCTCGCACGGCTGAACACATGGCTGAGGCTCAAGGGCTGCTCGACGAGTTGGCGCAGATGGACCTGCAGCGCGCCGGTCAGCCTTCTGCGTTTCCCTGGTTGCCTCTGCCGTCCCTGGCGCTTGAACCCTTACGCCAATTGTCCGATGCCCGCCAGCGTAACGTTTTGCGGTATTGGCTGACGCCACTGACCCGTTTGCCCGACAGCGATCACTGGACCGGTTGGAACGCCCTGCGCGATGCCAAGGGTGACGCACAGCCTCTATGGCGCCTGGCCGACGGCCAAATGCAGCGTAGCGGTGAACGCATCTGGTGGTTGCCCACAACCTGGTCGACGTTTTCCGACGCCTCGGTGAGCTGGCCCGATCCCCAACAACCACTCGAGTTGATGGGCAATGGCCAGCTGAGATTTATCGGCCGGGCCCCCGAAGGCCCGTTGGTGGTCCGCTATCGCCAGGGGGGCGAAATCTTCGATGTGCCGGGGCGAGGTCGGCGTGATCTCAAGCGCCTGCTCAATGAAAGTGGTTTGCCGGGCTTCGTCCGTGGCAGATTGCCGCTGGTCTATCGGGGCGAGCAATTGCTGGCTGTGCCAAGCGTCGCGGGGGCATGGACCCGCTCGGTGGATGACGGGCAATTGGATTGGTTGCCACAGAGCTGCGATCAAGGTTTGAGCTGATAGCGCCTTTCCGGTAGACTACGCTCCCTTCTTGATACAACTTCTGTGGATTCGCCTGAATCGCAGCAGTTGCCGATTACCAAGCAGTCTTTGCTGGGCGATTCCAAAAAATGTGTAGCGATCAACGTACCGGTGTTTCATTGCTGGTCTGTCACAACGCGGCGGTTTTTTTGAAAGGTGCACTGTGATTAATGCAGGTGATCGGGGGCTTCGGCCTCTCTTCGCTTTCCCCGGCGGCTCGGACCGCTTTAACGCAGACTTCTAGGGTTTTTCATGACGCGCTACATATTCGTCACGGGCGGTGTTGTTTCTTCATTGGGGAAAGGCATTGCCTCCGCTTCATTGGCGGCCATCCTGGAGGCGCGGGGGCTTAAAGTCACCATGCTCAAGCTGGACCCGTACATCAACGTCGACCCGGGCACCATGAGCCCGTTCCAGCACGGTGAAGTGTTCGTCACACATGACGGCGCCGAGACCGACCTGGACCTGGGCCATTACGAGCGGTTCATCCGCACGACCATGACCCAGAACAACAACTTCACCACAGGCCGTGTCTACGAGCACGTGCTGCGCAAGGAGCGCCGTGGTGACTACCTGGGTGCAACCATCCAGGTGATCCCGCACATCACCGACGAAATCAAGCGCCGCATCATCAAGGGCGCAGGCGATGCCGACGTGGCGATGGTCGAGATCGGTGGCACCGTGGGTGACATCGAATCCCAACCGTTCCTCGAAGCCATCCGCCAATTGCGTTTCGAAGTCGGCGCCAAGCGCGCGATGCTGATGCACCTGACACTGGTGCCGTACATCGCCACCGCCGGCGAAACCAAAACCAAGCCTACCCAGCACTCGGTCAAGGAACTGCGTTCCATCGGCCTGCAGCCGGACGTGCTGGTGTGCCGCTCCGATCACCCGATCGACATTTCCTCGCGTCGCAAGATCGCCCAGTTCACCAACGTTGAAGAACGTGCGGTGATTGCCCTGGAAGACGCAGACACCATCTACAAGATCCCGGGCATCCTGCATTCACAAGGCCTGGATGATTTTGTGGTCGAGCGTTTCGGCCTGCAATGCAACGGCGCGGATCTGTCCGAGTGGGAAGCCGTGGTCGATGCCAAGCTCAACCCTGAGCACGAAGTCACCATCGCCATGGTCGGCAAGTACATGGAGCTGCTGGATGCGTACAAGTCGCTGATCGAAGCGATGAGCCACGCCGGCATCAGCAACCGTACCAAGGTCAACCTGCGTTATATCGATTCCGAAGACATCGAGAACCAGGGCACCGCGCTGCTCGAAGGGGTCGACGCGATCCTCGTGCCAGGCGGTTTCGGCCTGCGTGGCGTGGAAGGCAAGATCACCGCCGTGCAGTACGCTCGTGAGAACAAGGTGCCGTACCTGGGTATCTGCCTGGGCATGCAAGTGGCCGTCATCGAGTTCGCCCGTAACGTGCTGGGCTGGAAAGACGCCAACTCCACCGAGTTCGACAGCAAGAGCGGCCACCCGGTCGTGGGCCTGATCACCGAGTGGGAAGACGCCACCGGCGCGGTCGAGACCCGTACCGAAAGCTCCGACCTGGGCGGCACCATGCGCCTTGGCGCGCAAGACTGCCTGCTGGAAGCCGGTTCTTTGGTTCACGATTGCTATGGCAAGGACGTGATCGTCGAGCGTCACCGTCATCGCTACGAAGTGAACAACAACCTGCTGCCGCAGATCAAAGCCGCCGGCCTGAAGATTTCCGGTCGCTCCGGTGATGGCGCGCTGGTTGAAGTGGTCGAAGCACCGGATCATCCATGGTTCGTCGCTTGCCAGTTCCACCCGGAGTTCACCTCGACGCCACGTGACGGCCACCCGTTGTTCAGCGGTTTCGTCAAGGCGGCACTGACGCAACACCAGAAGAAGGCGTAAACCTGATGGCCCAGAAGATCATTCGCGTAGGCGACATCGAGATCGCCAACGACAAGCCCATGGTGCTGTTCGGCGGCATGAACGTGCTGGAAAGCCGCGACATGGCGATGCAGGTCTGCGAAGAGTACGTCAAGGTTACCGAGAAACTGGGTATCCCTTATGTGTTCAAGGCCAGCTTCGACAAGGCCAACCGTTCGTCCGTGACCTCCTATCGCGGCCCGGGCCTTGAAGAAGGCATGCGGATCTTCCAGGACATCAAGCAAGCCTTCGGCGTGCCGATCATCACCGACGTCCACGAGCCTGAACAGGCTGCCGTGGTCGCCGAGGTGTGCGACATCATCCAGCTGCCGGCCTTCCTGTCGCGCCAGACCGACCTGGTCGTGGCGATGGCCAAGACCGGCGCCGTGATCAATATCAAGAAAGCCCAGTTCCTTGCGCCTCAGGAGATGAAACACATCCTGAACAAGTGCGTGGAAGCGGGTAACGACCAGTTGATTCTCTGCGAGCGGGGTTCGAGCTTCGGCTACAACAACCTCGTGGTGGACATGCTCGGTTTCGGCATCATGAAGCAGTTCGAATACCCGGTGTTCTTCGACGTGACCCACGCGCTGCAAATGCCCGGTGGTCGTGCAGACTCCGCTGGTGGTCGCCGCGCCCAGGTGCTGGACCTGGCCAAGGCGGGTCTCAGCCAGTCCCTGGCCGGCCTGTTCCTGGAAGCCCACCCGGATCCGGACAACGCCAAATGCGACGGCCCCTGCGCTCTGCGCCTGGACAAGCTGGAGCCATTCCTGGCCCAGCTCAAGCAGTTGGACGAACTGGTCAAGAGTTTTCCGACGGTAGAGACCGCGTAAGCGGCGTTTCTCCGGTAGACTTTCCCACGCTTTCTGCTCAGGCCGTCGGGCCTGAGCCTTGTCGCCTGCAAGCCTGCCCCGTTGTTCCACCCTTGCGGTCGGTCAAAAGTTTCCCTTCAGCTGCGTCGTTTTCGTCAACTTTGGAGTGTTTACAACAATGGCAAAAATCGTCGACATCAAAGGTCGTGAAGTTCTCGACTCCCGTGGCAACCCCACCGTCGAAGCCGACGTGCTTCTCGATAACGGCATCATCGGCAGCGCCTGCGCGCCATCCGGTGCTTCCACAGGTTCGCGCGAAGCGCTGGAACTGCGTGATGGCGACAAGAGCCGTTACCTGGGCAAGGGTGTCCTCAAGGCTGTAGCCAACATCAATGGCCCGATCCGTGACCTGCTGCTGGGCAAAGACCCGCTGGACCAGAAAGCCCTGGACCACGCGATGATCAAGCTCGACGGCACTGAAAACAAAGGCAGCCTGGGCGCCAACGCCATCCTCGCCGTGTCCCTGGCTGCCGCCAAGGCTGCCGCCCAGGATCAGGACCTGCCGCTGTACGCGCACATTGCCAACCTGAACGGCACGCCGGGTGTTTACTCGATGCCCGTGCCGATGATGAACATCATCAACGGTGGCGAGCACGCCGATAACAACGTCGATATCCAGGAATTCATGGTGCAGCCGGTTGGCGCCAAGTCCTTCTCCGAAGGCCTGCGCATGGGCACCGAGATTTTCCATCACCTCAAGGCCGTACTGAAGGCCCGTGGCCTGAGCACCGCCGTAGGTGACGAAGGTGGTTTCGCGCCGAACCTGGCGTCCAACGAAGATGCGCTGAAAGTCATTTCCGAAGCCGTGGCCAACGCTGGCTACACGCTGGGCACCGACGTGACCCTGGCCCTGGACTGCGCAGCCAGCGAGTTCTATGAAGACGGCAAGTACAACCTGTCCGGTGAAGGCCAGGTGTTCAACTCCGAAGGCTTCGCTGAGTACCTCAAGGGCCTGACCCAGCGCTATCCGATCATTTCGATCGAAGACGGCCTGGACGAGTCCGACTGGGATGGCTGGAAGATCCTCACCGACAAAATCGGCGAAAAAGTCCAATTGGTGGGCGACGACCTGTTCGTGACTAACACCAAGATCCTCAAAGAAGGCATCGATAAAAAGATCGCCAACTCGATCCTCATCAAGTTCAACCAGATCGGCACCCTGACCGAAACGCTGGAAGCCATCCAGATGGCCAAGGCTGCGGGCTACACCGCCGTGATCTCCCACCGCTCGGGCGAAACCGAAGATTCGACCATTGCCGACCTGGCCGTGGGCACCTCGGCGGGCCAGATCAAGACCGGTTCCCTGTGCCGTTCCGATCGTGTTTCCAAGTACAACCAATTGCTGCGTATCGAAGAGCAATTGGCCGGCAAGGCCAAGTACAACGGTCGCGGCGAGTTTCGCGGTTGATCGCTACTGGTTGGTAGGGCGTGGTAAAAGTCAGCGGATTGCGTCGGAAAGTTCACGATAGTGAACATTTCGGCGTTAATCTGATGGCTATCAAGCACAAGCCTGGTTCTTCCAGGCTTCGTGCTATCAGTTGCTTCAAAAGTGATGCATGGCTGTCTTTTTTCACTGGATACCCGATATTCGATGCGCAGTCCCAATTGGTTGTTCCTCGTCTTGCTCTTGTTGCTGGCTGGCCTGCAGTACCGCCTGTGGGTGGGTAATGGCAGCTTTGCGCAGGTAAAAGACCTGACCCAGCAAATTGCCGACCAGCACGCCGAAAACGAACGCCTGTTGGAGCGCAACCGCGTCCTTGATGCCGAAGTGCTTGAGTTGAAAAAAGGTACGGAGACCGTTGAAGAGCGGGCTCGCCATGAATTGGGCATGGTCAAGGAGGGCGAAACCCTCTACCAGTTGGCCCAATGAGTCAGTGTTTGCCGGCCTTCTGGGCCGTGATTCCTGCCGCGGGCGTCGGTGCCCGTATGGCCGCGGACCGTCCCAAGCAGTATTTGCAGTTGGGTGGCCGCACTATTCTTGAACACAGCCTTGGCTGTTTCCTTGATCACCCAGACCTCAAGGGGCTGGTGGTCAGTCTGGCTTCTGATGATCCCTATTGGCCCACGCTGGCCTGTTCTGTCGACCCCCGTATCCAGCGTGCGGACGGTGGTTCAGAGCGCTCGGGGTCGGTGCTCAATGCATTGCTGCAGTTGAACGCCTTGGGCGCCAGTGATGATGACTGGGTGTTGGTGCATGATGCTGCCCGGCCGAATTTGAGCCGCGATGATCTCGACAAACTGTTACGCGAGCTGGCCGATGATCCTGTCGGTGGCCTGCTGGCCGTACCGGCTCGCGACACCCTTAAACGCGTCGACAGGCACGGTCGGGTGGTGGAAACCGTCGACCGCCGCTTGATCTGGCAAGCCTACACACCGCAAATGTTCCGCCTCGGTGCCTTGCACCGTGCATTGGCCGACAGCCTGGTGGCCGACGCAGTCATCACCGACGAAGCCTCGGCGATGGAGTGGTCCGGCCAGGCGCCGCGCCTGATCGAAGGGCGCTCGGACAATATCAAGGTGACCCGACCGGAGGATCTTGAGTGGCTTAGGTTGCGGTGGGCGAATCGGCGCTAGTCGGTTAAACCGTGTCCAGCGCAAACACCGAATAATCACCCGCTGTACTCCGGCCGCCCAGCCAACCCTTCCTTCAAAAAATCCACCAACTTCCTGACCTTCGGCGACAAATGCCGCTGTTGCGGATACAACGCCCACACTGCCGTGTTCGGCGGCTGGTGGGCCTCCAGCAACGACACCAACGCCCCGCTGTGCAAATGTTGCAGCACGTAATAGTCCGGTAACTGGCACAACCCCACCCCCTGCAGCGCCGCATCCAGCACCGCTTGCCCACTGTTGCAGCGCCAGTTTCCCTGTACTCGCTGGGAAAATTCGCGCCCATCCTGAGCCAGTTGCCAGATATCCGAACTGCCGATCAGGCAGTTATGCCGACTCAGTTCCGACAAGCTATGCGGGCGCCCGTACCGTTCCAGATAGGACGGCGATGCGCACAAATACATGCGTCGGGGCGCCAGGCGGCTGGCGACCATCCTTGAATCAGAAAGACGCCCCAGGCGAATCGCCAGGTCCAAGCCTTCGTGTACCAGGTCGAGCTGGCGATTGCTCAGTTCGATATCCACCCGCAACTGCGGATAAAGCCCCATGAACCGCGTCACCAGCGGCACGATGAAGCGTTCGCCATAAGCCACTGCGCAGGTCATGCGCAACATGCCTTTGGGTTCGCTGGCCAGGTCGCCCACCGCGCGCAGCGCTTCTTCGCGGCCGTCTTGCAGGCGCTGGCAATGTTGCAGGAACGTTTGCCCGGCTTCGGTCAGGGTGACTTTGCGGGTACTGCGATACAGCAAACGGGTTTGCAATCGCTCTTCCAGGCGTGCGACCTGTCGGCTGATATGGGATGACGACACGCCCAGACGCTCGGCTGCCGCCGTGAATTGGCTGCACTCAGCCACGGCGACGAACTCGTCGATGCCTTCCCAGCGGTTTTCCTGCGTCATGATTATCCCTGTACAGCAATAATGTTTTGCTTTGTGCTGGATTATTAATCAATGAGCCGTGTTTTACACTGCTCTTCTCAATTTTCAGTGCCTGGAGAAAACCGGATGATCAAGTCACGCGCCGCTGTCGCCTTTGAAGCCAAAAAACCGCTGGAGATCGTGGAAGTGGAGGTCGCCATGCCCAAGGCTGGCGAAGTGCTGCTGCGCGTGGTGGCTTCCGGCGTATGCCACACCGACGCCTATACCCTGTCGGGCGCTGACCCGGAAGGTATTTTCCCATCGATCCTGGGCCATGAAGGCGGTGCGGTGGTTGAAGCCGTCGGCGAAGGCGTGACCTCGGTGGCCGTCGGCGATCACGTGATCCCGCTGTACACCCCTGAATGCGGCAAATGTAAATTCTGCCTGTCGGGCAAGACCAACCTGTGCCAGGCCATTCGTGCCACTCAGGGCAAGGGCTTGATGCCGGATGGCACTACGCGTTTTTCCTACAAGGGTCAGCCGATTTTCCATTACATGGGGACTTCGACCTTCTCCGAATACACCGTACTGCCGGAAATTTCCGTGGCGAAAATTCCTGAAGAAGCCCCGCTGGAAAAAGTCTGCCTGCTGGGTTGCGGCGTCACCACTGGTATTGGCGCGGTAATCAATACCGCCAAGGTCAAGCCGGGCGACACGGTGGCGATCTTCGGTCTCGGCGGTATCGGCTTGTCGGCGGTGATCGGCGCGGTCAAGGCCAAGGCCGGTCGCATCATCGCCATCGATATCAACCCGGCCAAGTTTGAAATCGCCAAGCAATTGGGTGCCACCGACTGCATCAACCCAAAAGACTATGACCGCCCGATCCAGGACGTGATTGTCGATTTGACCGACGGTGGCGTCGACTTCTCCTTTGAGTGCATCGGCAATGTGCAACTGATGCGCGCCGCCCTCGAGTGCTGCCATAAAGGTTGGGGCGAGTCGGTAATCATTGGCGTGGCCGGGGCCGGCCAGGAAATCGCCACCCGTCCATTCCAGCTGGTGACGGGTCGCGTCTGGCGCGGTTCGGCCTTCGGCGGCGTGCGCGGCCGTACCGAATTGCCAAGCTACGTGGAGATGGCTCAGACCGGCGAGATCCCGCTGGATACTTTCATTACCCACACCATGGGCCTGGAAGACATCAACAAAGCGTTCGACCTGATGCATGAAGGCAAGAGCATTCGCACCGTCATCCATTTCTGAGGTCGGCCATGAGTCTGGAAAACCTGTCGTGCCAGAAGAGCTTCGGCGGCTGGCATAAACGTTACAAGCATCACTCGGATGTGCTCGGTTGCGACATGACCTTTGCCGTCTACCTGCCGCCGCAAGCGGAGCAGGGCGGCAAGCTGCCGGTGCTGTACTGGCTGTCCGGGTTGACCTGCACCGATGAAAACTTCATGCAGAAGGCCGGCGCCCAACGCATGGCCGCCGAGCTGGGGCTGATCATCGTCGCGCCGGACACCAGCCCGCGCGGGCCCGGTGTGCCGGGTGACCCGGACAGCGCCTGGGACTTCGGCCTGGGCGCGGGCTTTTATCTGAATGCCACCCAGGAACCTTGGGCTAAGCACTATCGGATGCATGACTACGTGGTGCAGGAATTGCCGGCATTGGTTGAAGCGCATTTCCCGGCGTCGGACAAACGCGGTATCAGTGGCCACTCCATGGGCGGCCACGGTGCATTGGTGTGTGCCTTGCGTAACCCGGGGCGTTACCTGTCGGTGTCGGCGTTTTCGCCGATCAACAACCCGATGGATTGCCCTTGGGGCCAGAAAGCCTTCTCCCGTTACCTGGGCGACGAGCGCTCGAAGTGGCGTGAATGGGACGCCTGCGTACTGATCAGCGAAGCCTCGCAAAAGCTGCCGCTGCTGGTGGACCAGGGCGACCGCGACGATTTCCTCGCGGTGCAGCTCAAGCCTGAAGCCTTGCAGCAGGCGGCCAAGGCAGCCGGGCATCCGCTCGAACTGCGCCTGCAACCGGGCTATGACCACAGCTACTTCTTCATCGCGAGCTTCATCGAAGACCATTTGCGGCACCATGGCCGTGCTTTGCTCGGTTAATGTGCGGCAAAAGTAGGTAGAATCACGCCCTGAATAAAATCGGGGCGTTTTTTTATGCGTATTGGCCACGGCTACGATGTGCACCGTTTCGCTGAAGGCGATTTCATCACCCTGGGCGGCGTGCGCATTGCGCACCACCACGGGTTGCTGGCTCATTCCGACGGCGACGTTGTGTTGCATGCCTTGAGCGATGCCTTGCTCGGCGCGGCGGCGTTGGGGGATATCGGCAAGCACTTTCCGGATACCGACCCGACGTTCAAGGGCGCGGACAGCCGGGTGTTGCTGCGGCATGTGGTCGGCCTGATCCATGCCAAGGGCTGGAAGGTCGGCAACGTCGACAACACCATCGTGGCCCAGGCCCCGAAAATGGCGCCCCATATCGAATCGATGCGCGCACTGATTGCCGCAGACCTGCAAATTGAATTGGATCAAGTGAACGTGAAAGCCACCACCACCGAAAAGCTCGGGTTTACCGGTCGTGAAGAGGGCATCGCGGTGCACTCCGTCGCCTTGTTGCTGCGCGCATGAATGATCTGCAACTGTTGGGCCCGCGAGCCTATGGCGAAGCCTTGGGCAGCGCCGTCCTGAAGGCCACCGCTGAAGATTTCCAAGTGGACGAAGTGCTGGATATCCCCCTGACCGGCGACGGCGAGCACCTGTGGTTATGGGTGGAAAAACGTGGCCTCAACACCGAGGAAGCCGCGCGCCGTATCGCCAAGGCCGCCGGCGTGCCGTTGCGCACCGTCAGCTATGCGGGGCTCAAGGATCGCCAGGCGCTGACCCGCCAGTGGTTCAGCGTGCAGTTGCCGGGCAAGGCTGACCCGGACATGAAGGGTGCCGAAAACGACACTCTCAAGATCCTTAAAACCGCTCGCCACAGGCGCAAGCTGCAACGGGGCGCGCATTCGGCCAATGGTTTCACCCTGCGCCTGACCCAGTTGGCCGGCGATACCGCCGCCATCGACGCACGCTTGCAACAGATTGCACAACACGGCATCCCCAATTACTTCGGCGCCCAGCGTTTTGGCCATAACGGCGGTAACGTGGTTGACGCCCGTGAGTGGGCCGCTCGCAAGGCTTTGCCCGAACAGCGCAATGTGCGTTCGCGACTGTTGTCCACCGCGCGCAGTTTTCTCTTTAATAAGGTGCTGGCCGCACGCGTGGCCGACGGTTCGTGGCAACGGGCCCAGGTTGGCGACTTGCTGGCATTTACCGACAGCCGCAGTTTTTTCCCGGCTGGCGAAGCTGAATGCAGCGACCCGCGCCTGGCAATCCTGGACCTGCACCCGACCGGGCCGCAGTGGGGGGAGGGCGATTCGCCCGCAACCGGCGCGACCCATGAACTTGAGCAGGCGATCGCCGCAAGCGAAGCCGATCTGCGTGATTGGCTGGTGAATGCCGGCATGAGCCAGGAACGTCGCATTCTGCGGCTGCCCATTGGCGGGTTGACGTGGCATTATCCCGGGCCTGACATTCTGCAATTGGAATTCGTCCTGCCGGCCGGATGCTTCGCCACTGTCTTGGTGCGCGAGCTTGTTGATCTGGTGCCGGTGGGGCAGACGGACAGCCCATGCGTATTCTGATATCAAACGATGACGGTGCCACCGCACCCGGTCTTGCCGCGCTTCATGCTGCGCTGGCGGATTACGCCGAGTGCGTGGTGGTTGCCCCCGACCAGGACAAGAGCGGCGCCGGCAGTTCGCTGACGCTCGACCGTCCCCTGCATCCGCAGGTTCTGGCCAATGGCTTTATCAGCGTAAACGGTACCCCTACCGACTGCGTACACCTGGCGATCAACACCCTGTTGGACCGGGAACCGGACCTGGTGGTGTCGGGTATCAACCTCGGCGCCAACCTGGGCGATGACGTGCTGTATTCCGGCACGGTGGCGGCAGCTCTTGAAGGGCGCTTCCTAGGCCGTACCTCGTTCGCGTTTTCCCTGGCGTCGCGCCAACTCGACAACCTGCCCACCGCCGCCTATTTCGCGCGCAAGCTGGTGGAGGCCCACGGCTCCCTGGACTTGCCGCCGCGCACGGTGCTCAACGTCAATATCCCCAATTTGCCCCTCGACCACATTCGCGGCATCCAGCTGACACGCCTGGGCCATCGCGCCCGGGCAGCGGCCCCGCTGAAAGTGGTCGACCCGCGCGGCAAGGAAGGGTATTGGATCGCTGCCGCGGGCGACGCCGAAGACGGTGGCGAGGGCACGGACTTTCATGCGGTGATGCAAGGTTATGTGTCGATTACCCCGTTGCAACTCGATCGCACTTTCAGTGATGCCTTCCGTGGTCTCGATGGCTGGCTGGAGGGGCTGCGCTGATGGCTCGTGAACAAGACGACCTGCTGCGTCGCGGTATCGGGATGACTTCCCAGCGTACCCGTGAGCGTTTGATCCAGCGCCTGTACGAAGAAGGCCTGTCCAACGCCCAGGTGCTGGAAGTGATCCGCCGCACGCCGCGCCATCTTTTCGTCGATGAGGCCTTGGCCCATCGCGCCTATGAAGACACGGCGTTACCCATCGGCCATAACCAGACCATCTCCCAGCCCTACATGGTTGCGCGCATGAGCGAGCTGCTGTTGGCGGCGGGGCCGTTGGATAAGGTGCTGGAGATCGGCACCGGCTCCGGCTATCAAACCGCGGTACTGTCGCAGTTGGTGGAGCGGGTGTTCTCGGTGGAGCGCATCAAGGTGTTGCAGGATCGCGCCAAGGAGCGTCTGGTTGAGCTCAACCTGCGCAACGTGGTGTTCCGCTGGGGCGATGGCTGGGAAGGCTGGCCGGCGCTGGCGCCATACAACGGCATCATCGTCACCGCCGTGGCCACCGACGTACCGCAGGCATTGCTCGACCAGTTGGCCCCCGGTGGGCGGCTGGTCATCCCGGTGGGCTCCGGTGAAGTGCAACAATTGATGCTTATTGTGCGTGAAGAAGAGGGGTTCTCTCGGCACGTGCTGGGGGCCGTGCGCTTTGTTCCGTTGCTCAACGGCCCACTGGCCTGATCAATTTTTGCCGACAGTGAATTCTGCTGGTGTGGATGTGTCTTACAGCGGGGTCTATCAAGTCAACATGATGGGCGCAGCGATTCAACACGCTGGATGATTCGTTTCAGTCGTGTGCCGGTAAAACTTCAATGCCCAGTTATACTTGCGACATATTTCAAGCCTGATACAGGCATACATGTTCAGCCACCACAAAGGGAGCGGCGGGTGAGTCTCACAGGTCTTGCGCAGCGTATGGGTAAAACAAGTTTTCAGCGACTGGTGCTTGGCCTTGTCTTCGGTTCCTTGTTGGTAGGCTGTTCCAGCTCGCCAAGCAGTGGCGCGCGGGTCGTCGATCGTAATAATGCCGCCCCACAAAAGCCGACGGTCACCACCGGCCAGTACGTGGTGCGCAAGGGCGATACATTGTTCTCGATCGCCTTTCGTTACGGTTGGGACTACAAGGCGCTTGCAGCCCGTAACAACATTCCTGTGCCCTACACGATTCATCCGGGTCAGACGATTCGCTTTGACGGCCGCACCGGCTCAACGCCCACGGCAGTTGTGACAAACACCGGATCTTCGCCGTCGTCTTCGAGCAAAACCACCGTCTTTACAAGGCCTGCCGGCACGGTTGCGGCGACGCCTGCAAGCAAGCCGGCACCCGCGCTGCTGCCACCTGCGGGGCCTGCGCCGACCGGTTGGGGATGGCCCTCAAATGGAGTGTTGATTGGAAAATTCTCTTCAAACGGTAGTTTGAATAAAGGCATTGATATCGCCGGGGATTTGGGACAGCCTGTTTTAGCTGCGTCTGATGGGACAGTGGTGTACGCCGGGAGTGGTTTGCGGGGCTACGGCGAGCTGGTCATCATCAAACACAGCGATACCTACGTCAGTGCCTACGGTCATAACCGCAGGCTTTTGGTTCGGGAGGGGCAACAGGTCAAAGTCGGACAGACAATTGCCGAAATGGGGTCAACTGGTACGGACCGGGTGAAACTGCACTTTGAGATTCGCCGTCAAGGGAAGCCTGTAGATCCGCTGCAATTCCTACCCCGTCGTTGATGTGTTGCACAGCCTGTTCCTTGCGTAGAAGGAACAGGCTCCAGCGTTGCCAAGGATAAAGGCGTCGCTTGAGCTTGAGGTCGAACTCACCAAAGGACTATAACAATGGCTCTCAGTAAAGAAGCGCCGGAGTTTGACATCGACGATGAGGTTCTCCTTATGGAGACCGGTATCGCTATGGAATCGATGTCGAATGAGGGACCTGTAACACCTTCAGTTCGCACCAAATCCAAGAACTCCACCGCGTTAAAGCAACATAAGTACATTGATTACACACGGGCGCTCGACGCGACCCAGTTGTACCTCAATGAAATCGGCTTTTCCCCTCTGCTCACTCCCGAAGAAGAAGTCCATTTTGCGCGTTTATCGCAAAAGGGTGATCCGGCTGGGCGCAAACGCATGATTGAAAGCAACCTGCGCCTGGTGGTGAAAATCGCCCGACGCTACGTCAATCGTGGGTTGTCCCTGTTGGACCTGATCGAGGAGGGCAACCTGGGCCTGATCCGGGCGGTGGAGAAGTTCGACCCTGAGCGGGGCTTTCGCTTTTCAACCTATGCCACTTGGTGGATTCGCCAGACCATCGAACGGGCGATCATGAATCAGACCCGTACCATTCGGTTGCCGATCCATGTGGTCAAAGAGCTGAACGTCTACCTGCGGGCAGCGCGTGAGCTGACTCAAAAACTCGATCATGAACCCTCGCCCGAAGAAATTGCCAACCTGCTGGAAAAACCGGTGGGTGAGGTCAAGCGCATGCTCGGTCTGAACGAGCGCGTGTCTTCGGTCGATGTCTCGCTGGGTCCGGACTCGGACAAAACCCTGCTGGACACCCTGACGGATGATCGCCCTACGGATCCTTGCGAACTGTTGCAGGACGATGATCTGTCGCAAAGCATTGACCAGTGGTTGTCTGAGCTTACGGACAAGCAGCGCGAGGTGGTGATTCGCCGCTTCGGCCTGCGTGGCCATGAGAGCAGTACCCTGGAGGACGTAGGCCTGGAGATCGGCCTGACCCGTGAGCGGGTGCGGCAGATCCAGGTCGAAGGGCTCAAGCGCTTGCGTGAGATCCTGGAGAGGAATGGCTTGTCGAGCGAGTCGTTGTTCCAATAACGACGCAACCTGAAAGCTTAAATGTGGGAGGGGGCTTGCTCCCGATTGTTGAGTGACAGTCAATGGATGCATTGACTGATTCACCGCTATCGGGAGCAAGCCCCCTCTCACATTTTTTATGCCTGGCGTTTGTTCGGGTATTTCAAGAAAATCCAGGCATAAAAAAACCCCGCTTTTAAGGGCGGGGTCTTTTCGACTAAGTCAGTACAAGTTAGATAACTTGAACTTCTTCAGCTTGCATGCCTTTCTGACCGCGGGTAGCGATGAAAGAAACCTGTTGGCCTTCTTTCAGGCTTTTGAAGCCGTCGGATTGGATAGCTTTGAAGTGAACGAACAGGTCGTCACCGGATTGTGGAGTGATGAAGCCGAAGCCTTTTTCATCGTTGAACCACTTAACGGTACCAGTTTGGCGATTAGACATGGTGTAACTCCTTGAACAAAGTTAACTGCGACTCAGGAAAAGCCCTGGCCGAGACTGAGTGCAAAGAGCAGGAAAAATTCTTGGAGATGGTTGGATCGAAATTCAACATATCGTGTAGAGATTCTCAGTGACACAAGCAACACAGTGACGCCACCTTAACCGTTTTTCCGGAACGTGCCAATGGTATTTCCGAAGGTTTCTCTAATTTCGTGACTGGCGGTGGTATTTACGGTCGCCGGGCACCGTCGTCCGGGTACCGGCCCCGCGGGCTGCGGCCTATGCCGGGCAGGGCATTCATCAAGAAAACCCCCACGGCCTTTGAACCCCAACGTCTGCCCCGGTAAGATGCCACACAGAATTTTTCCACCTCGCTATTCAGGACACCCGCCATGAGCATCAAATCGGACAAGTGGATTCGCCGCATGGCGCAAGAGCACGGCATGATCGAGCCGTTTGTCGAGCGCCAGATTCGTGGCGAAGGCGACGAGCGTGTGATTTCGTACGGGGTTTCCAGCTACGGCTACGATGTGCGTTGCGCCGATGAATTCAAGGTGTTCACCAATATCAATTCGGCGATCGTCGATCCGAAAAACTTCGACGAAAAGAGCTTCGTCGACGTCAAGAGTGACGTGTGCATCATCCCGCCAAACTCTTTCGCCCTGGCGCGCACTGTGGAGTTCTTCCGTATTCCCCGCGACGTGCTGACCATTTGCCTGGGCAAAAGCACCTACGCGCGCTGCGGCATCATCGTTAACGTGACACCGCTTGAGCCCGAGTGGGAAGGTCATGTAACCCTGGAGTTCTCCAACACCACCACGCTGCCGGCGAAGATCTACGCCAATGAAGGCGTGGCTCAGATGCTGTTCCTGCAGTCCGATGAGGCTTGTGAAGTGTCCTACAAAGACCGTGCCGGCAAGTATCAGGGCCAGCGCGGCGTCACCTTGCCGCGCGCTTGATCGAAAGGTCCTACGCGCAAAGGGAATTAGTCTGCAGAAAGTGACTCTATTGGGTGTACTGCCTCGGCGCGTGTAAAGCGCGCCGAGCCACGCTTGAGGAGTGCCTTATGAAAATCAACCCGCGAATCAGCGCAGAACTTGCCCGGCTTGAACCCAACCAGATTGGTGTTCTGGCCTGGTCCCTGATGGCCGACCCCACTTATGCGGGCGGCATCCCCGGCCAACCCGAGCCGGATTACCCGCAGCCTGCCGAACCTGGTGAGCCGACCCTTCCGGACGAGCCGCCACCCGCGCCTGTTGCCTGATACCTGGATGGCCAGTGGGGGCTTTCAGTGTACTGGCCAGACCTGCTGGTCGCCGATCACGAAAATTCGGTGATCATCGTCCTGCTCCACCGCGTATCCGCCGGTAAACGCTCCAAACGCCGGCAGCAAACTGACCCGCGTACCCAACTGAAAGCACGGCAGGCGCAAACGTTGGTGCCCCTTGCCGCGCAGGCGATACACCGGATGCACATGCCCCGCCAGCACATGATGGCTGGCATGGGCGTGCGGTTCGTGTTGCAGGGCGAAAGGGCCGAGCAGCAGCGGCTCGGCCACCACCTCGATCCTCAAGCCGGCAGGTGGATCGCCCGCGCGTTTATCGTGATTGCCGCGGATCAGGGTCATGGGCAGGTCGCGATGGCGCGCCCGCCAGGCATCGAGCGCGCCCAGGGTGCCGCTGGCATGGGAGCCGGGGCCGTGCAGAAAGTCACCCAGAAAGATCAGCTGTTGGCAGGGATAAGTCGCCAGCAGCCGGTCCAATCGCCGCAAATTCTCGGTGGTAGTGCCTTGCGGTACCGGTTGCCCCAGGCTGCGATAGGCAGACGCCTTGCCGAAATGCGCATCGGCGATCAGCAGGCATTGGCGCGCAGGCCAATACACCGCCTTATCCGCCAGCAGCCAAAGTTCTTCACCCTCAAGCGTCACTGAGCAATGCATCAACGTTTCCCGTTATCCGCGACTTTCTCCAGGTCCTTGACCATCCGCGCGATGCGCTCCGACAGCTTTTCCGAACTCATGCTCTCGCGCATCCGCTCCACCAACAGCGGGAAGGCCAGCGGCGTAGCGCGCTCGATGACGTGTAAGTCCAGTTTCAGCGCAGACAGACGAGATAAGGTCTCTTCCAGCCGACGAATGTCCAACTCATCACGTAGGACTTCTTCTCCAGCTTGGGCCAGCAACAGGTTCTGCGGGTCATATTGCTTGAACACTTCAAAGAACAAACCGCTGGACGCCTGCACTTGCCGGGTACTTTTCGGCGCGCCCGGGTAGCCAGCAAATACCAGCCCGGCAATCCGCGCGATTTCGCGAAAGCGGCGCAAGGCCAGTTCCCCGGCATTCAGGCTGGCCGCCACGTCCGCGAGCAAGTTTTTCGGGCTGAGCAGCGCGTTGTTCAACACAACCGGCCACTCCACCGCCGTGGCACTCAACAGCTCCAGGCCGTAATCGTTGACCGCAATGGAGAAGGTCACCGGTTGCACCTGGCCGACCCGCCACGCCAGCAGGCTTGCCAGCCCCACGTGCACTTGCCGCCCGGCGAACGGGTAGAGGAACAGGTGCCACCCCTCCCGCGATGTCAACGCTTCGGCCAGCAGATGCTCGCGTGTGGGCAAGCCCGACCAGCGCAACTGCGTTTGCAACAAGGGTTGCACCGCTTGCATCTCCCGGCCTTCGAAATGCCCGCGCGCCGCCGCTTCGAAGCGCTCTACCACGGCTTGGGCCAGTTCGTTGGAAAGCGGCATCCGCCCGCCATTCCAGCGCGGCACGGCGGCTTTCTTGACGGTGCTGCGGCGCACATAGGCGGTCATGTTTTCCACGCGCACCAGTTCCAACAAGCGCCCGGCGAACAGGAAGCCATCACCGGGCTTGAGCCGCGCGATAAAACCTTCTTCGACGCTACCCAGGTTCTTGCCGCCGCCGCCTTTGCTCCAGAACTTCAACTGGATGCTCGCATCGCTGACAATGGTGCCGACGCTCATGCGATGGCGCCGCGCCAGTCGTGCGTCGGGGACGCGCCACACGCCGTGCTCATCGGGTTCCACGCGGCGGTAATCCGGATAAGCCGTCAGCGACAGGCCGCCATGGCGCACAAACCCCAGGGCCCAGGCCCAATCGGCGTCGGTGAGGTCGCGATAAGCCCAGGCACCGCGCACTTCCTTCAGCAGCGCATCCGGCGTAAAACCACCCCCCAGCGCCATGCTGACCAAGTGCTGTACGAGCACATCCAGCGGCTTGTAGGGTGATTCGCGGGCTTCGATGCGTCGCGCGGCAATCGCGTCCTGGGCTGCCGCCGCTTCCACCAATTCCAGGCTGTGTGTGGGCACCAGCGTCACCCGTGACGGCCGCCCCGGTGCATGGCCGGAGCGCCCCGCGCGTTGCATCAGGCGCGCCACGCCTTTGGCTGAACCGATCTGCAACACCCGCTCCACCGGCAGAAAATCCACCCCCAAATCCAGGCTGGATGTGCATACCACGGCTTTGAGTTGCCCGTCTTTCAAGGCCCGCTCCACCCAGTCACGGGTTTCCCGCGAGAGCGAACCATGGTGCAGGGCGATCACGCCGGCCCAATCCGGCCGCGCCTCCAATAGCGCCTGGTACCAGATTTCCGACTGTGCCCGGGTATTGGTAAACACCAGACAACTGCGGCTCCCGTCCACCTGCGCCACGACTTGCGGCAGCATCTTCAAGCCGATATGCCCAGCCCAGGGAAAACGCTCGGCAATCGGTGGCAATAAAGTGTCGACTGTCAGCTGTTTGGCCGTTTGCCCCTGCACATTGACCCCACCGCCCTGTGGGACTAAGACCTCTAGCGCGTGGGCCTGGTTACCCAGGGTCGCCGAGATCCCCCATACCATCAACCCCGGATGCCAACGTCGCAACCGCGCCAATGCCAATTGCAACTGCACGCCACGCTTGTTGCCGATCAATTCATGCCATTCATCCACGACGACCATGCGCAGGTGCGCCAGGCTCACCTCGCTGTCGGCGCGGGCCAGCATCAGCGTGAGGCTTTCGGGCGTGGTGACCAGTGCGCTCGGCTGGCGACGCGTCTGACGGGCGCGCTCGCTGCTGCTGGTGTCACCTGTGCGCAGGCCGACGCTCCAGGGAATCTGCAAGGCTTCAAGCGGCGCTTGCAGGGCGCGCGCGGTGTCGGCCGCCAGCGCACGCATCGGCGTGATCCATAACACCGTCAGCGGTTCGGCGGGTGGCTTGCGTTTACCGGCAACGGGCACGTGGGTGATGGCCAAGCGATTGAGTGCGGCGAACCACAGCGCATAGGTTTTGCCGGCGCCGGTGCTGGCATGCAGTAACCCGGACTGGCCGTGCTTGACCGCCGCCCACACGTCTTTTTGAAAGGCGAACGGCTTCCAGCCTTTGGCGGCAAACCATTGCTTGGCGAAGTCGGTGGGTTTTGCCATACGGCGGCTGACATTCCGGAGGGTCTATTGCCACAGACCCTCCAGGCACCGCAAAGGTTTACTTCAAATTGCCACTCAGAAATTGTTGCAGGCGTTCGCTTTTCGGATTACCCAACACGTCTTCCGGCGCCCCTTGCTCCTCCACCAGGCCCTTATGCAGGAACAGCACCTGGCTCGACACCTTGCGCGCAAAGCTCATCTCGTGGGTGACCATGATCATGGTGCGACCCTCTTCGGCCAGGCCCTGGATCACCTTCAGCACTTCACCCACCAGTTCCGGGTCCAGCGCGGAGGTCGGTTCGTCGAACAGCATGACCTCGGGCTCCATCGCCAATGCACGAGCAATGGCCACCCGTTGCTGCTGGCCGCCGGAGAGAAACGCCGGGTATTGATCGGCCACTCGCGCCGGCAGGCCGACTTTGTCGAGGTAACGACGGGCACGGTCTTCGGCGTCCTTCTTGTTGCAGCCCAGCACCCGGCGCGGGGCCATGGTGATGTTTTCCAGCACGCTCATGTGACTCCACAGGTTGAAGTGCTGGAATACCATCGCCAGTCGCGTGCGCAGGCGCTGCAGCTCGGCTTCGTCGGCCACGCGCATGCCGTGGCGGTCGCTGACCATGCGGATCTGCTGGCCGTCCAGCGTCATGGCGCCGTCATTGGGGGTTTCCAAAAAGTTGATGCAGCGTAAAAAGGTACTCTTGCCCGATCCGCTAGCGCCGATCAGGCTGATCACGTCACCGGTCTTGGCCTTGAGCGAGACACCTTTGAGCACCTCATTGTCGCCATAGCTTTTATGCAGGCCTTCAACGGTCAATTTGTACATGGGGCGTGCATCCTCAAGGCGAAAGTAGATAGCCGCTACGGTAAGCCTGGGTCCCGGCGACATGGCCGATGACCATTCCGGCAGTGGCCATGCGGCGTAGCGAACGGGCGTAAAGCAGGCCTGCGTTCCGGCAGTGCACGGGCGTTACGCGGTCGGTAATGGGGTCGATGATTTCGGCGATCAGTTGCCCGGCCTCCAGGTATTCACCGGGCAGGGCGCTGAACACCAGCAAGCCGCCCACCGGCGTGGCCACCGGCTCGACGCCGGCCAGCGGGGTGGCCGGGTAGGGCAGCGCGGGCAGTGGCGCCGGGTCGCCGGTAATGGCGCCGAAGTGGCTCAGGTAGTCGATGATCGCCTGGCAATCGAGGCGGGCCAGGCCGTGGTTCACATCGCCCTGGTCGCGCAGTTCGACGGTCACCGAAAAGCTGCCCAAGGGAATCGGGAAGCGCTCGCCGAAGCGTTGTTGCAACTGCCACCACACCAGGGTGAAACATTCGTCGAAGGACTGCCCACCGGAATCGGTGGCCAGCAAGTTGGCCTCCGAGCCGATATAGCGCGCCAACGGCTCCACCTGCGGCCAGGCTTCGGGGGTGGTGTACAGGTGGGCCACGGCTTCGAAGTCGCAATGCAGGTCCAGCACCATGTCGGCCTCGCAGGCCAGGCGTTGCAACACCAAGCGCTGGGACTGCAATTGGGTCGCGGCGTGTTGCTCGGCCAGGGCGGCGCTCAATGCCGCGCGGATCAGCCGGGCATTATGTTGCGCATCATCGCCGAGCAATGCCTCGACCCGATCGCCGACGGCTTCGCCGAGGTCGACAAACAGGCGGTTGAAGTTCTGCCCGCTTTCCAGCTCGTAGCGGCCCAGCGGCGTGTCCATCAGCACCTGTTCCAGGCCCGCCGGGTTGGCGATGGGCACCAGTACGATCTCGCTCGACAATCGCCCGGCCGCTTCCAGCTCGGCCAGGCGCACCTTCAAGTGCCAGGCCACCAACATGCCCGGCAACTCATCGGCATGCAGCGATGACTGGATATAAACCTTGCCTTCGGCCTGGGCAGGGCCGAAGTGGAAGCTGTGAATCTGCCGCGCGGTACCTGGCACCGGCGCGATCAGTTCATGCACCTGATGACGCATAGGATCTCCTTAGTGGCTCGGCCCGAGGAAGGCCAGCCAGCGCCGCTCCGCCAGCCGAAACAGGCCGACCAGGGCGAAGGTCACGGCCAGGTAGATCAGCGCCGCGATGCCGAACGATTGAAAGGTCATGAAGGTGGCCGAGTTGGCGTCCCGCGCGACTTTGAGAATGTCCGGGATCGTCGCGGTAAACGCCACGGTGGTCGAATGCAGCATCAGGATCACTTCGTTACTGTAGTAAGGCAACGAGCGGCGCAGGGCCGAGGGCATGATCACGTAGGCGTACAGCTTCCAGCCGCTAAGGCCGTAGGCTTTGGCCGCCTCGACTTCGCCGTGGGCCATGCTGCGGATTGCCCCGGCGAAAATCTCCGTGGTATAGGCGCAGGTGTTGAGGGCGAACGCCAGGATCGTGCAGTTCATCGCATCGCGAAAGAACGCATCCAGCACCGGTTGGGCGCGCACGGCGGCGATGCTGTAGATGCCGGTGTAGCAAATCAGCAGCTGTATATAGAGGGGCGTGCCGCGAAACAGGTAGGTATAGAACTGCACCGGCCAACGCACCAGCCGCTTGTGCGACACGCGGGCAATGGACAACGGGATCGACACCAGAAAGCCGATCACCAGCGCGGCGCTGAGCAACCACAGGGTCATGGCCAGGCCGGTGATGTGTTGGCCGTCGCTATAAAGGAACGGGCGCCAGTATTCCTGCAAGAGTTCGATCATCGCACGGCCTCCCGGGCGCCCGCGGAGTAGCGGCGTTCAAGACGGCGCAAGACAAAGTTGGAGGCGCTCGTGATCAGCAAGTAGATCAGCGCGGCGAGGACCAGGAAATAGAACAGCTGATAGGTGCTTTTGCCCGCGTCCTGGGCGGCTTTGACCAGGTCGGCCAGGCCGATGATCGACACCAGCGCGGTGGCCTTGAGCATCACCATCCAGTTATTGCCGATGCCGGGCAGGGCAAAGCGCATCATCTGTGGGAAGGTCACATAGCGAAACCGCTGGCCGCGCTTGAGGCCATACGCGGTGGCGGCTTCCAACTGACCACGGGGGACGGCCAGGATCGCGCCGCGAAACGTCTCGGTGAAATAGGCACCATAGATGAAGCCCAGGGTGATGACCCCGGCGCTGAATGGGTCGATCTCGATGTATTCCCATTCCATAAAGTCGGTAAGACCGGTGAGCCAGGTTTGCAGGCTGTAGAAAATCAGCAGCATCAGCACCAGGTCGGGCACCCCGCGAATCAGCGTGGTGTAGAGCTGGGCGGGAATGCGCAGGAAGGGCAGGCTGGACAGTTTGGCGCTGGCGCCGAGCAGGCCCAGCAATACGCTGACGGCCAGGGACAGCACCGACAACTTAAGGGTCATCCAGGTGCCTTGCAGCAACAGCGGGCCGAAACCCTTCAAGCTGAACGCGCTCAGCCCGAGGGTTTGCAACAGATCTTCGAACATAAATCAGGACCTATGGCGATAAAAAAGCGCCCCTCCAGAGGAGGGGCGCCCCGGGCATTACTTGCCGCTGTACAGGTTCAGATCGCCAAAGTGTTTCTTCTGGATAGTGGCGTAGGTGCCATCATCGTGTAACGCTTTGATACCTTTATCCAAAAGCGCCTTGAGTTCAGTGTTACCTTTTTTGATACCGACTGCGGTTTTCGATGGCAGCAGCGGGTCGTCAATGGCCGCACTCACTTCGTAGCCGGCACCGGCTGGCGACTTCAAAAAACCCAGTTCGGCTTGCAGCATGTCCTGCACGGACGCGTCGAGGCGGCCGGACGTCAGGTCAGCGTAAACCTGGTCCTGGTTGGCGTAGGCCTTGGTGGTCACACCGGCCTTGTCCAGCACAGCCTTGGCGTAGGCTTCCTGAATGGTGCCTTGCTCATAGCCCACGGATTTGCCCTTGAGCGATTCAGGGGTGGAGTAACCCGCGCCTTTCTTGAACACCAGCGACGTGGGGCCGGAGAACAGTTCATTGGAGAAGTCGATGGCCTTTTCGCGCACCGGGGTCACGGTCATGGACGAAATCACACCGTCAAATTTGTTGGCTTTCAGGCCCGGAATCATGCCGTCGAAGTCACTTTCGACCCACTTGCACTTCACTTTCAGCTCAGCGCAGATGGCATTGCCCAGGTCGATATCGAAGCCCACCAGGCTGCCGTCGGCGGCTTTGGATTCAAACGGCGCGTAGGACGGATCGACACCAAAACGCAATTCCTTGTATTCCTTGGCCAAGGCGGAACCTGCGGCCATGCACAGTGCCAGTGCAGAAAGGGTCAGCAATGCTTTTTTCATTATGTAATCCCTGGAAACCAAGATAAGCGCTTGTGGCGCGTGTAGGACTGTTACTGAACGGTGTCAGACGGATCACTGGTAGCAATTTCTGCACCATAGTTCCGGATTTGTTTCCGAATACTCGTTTTAAAAGGTAGGACTAGGAAGTTTGGAGTGTAGGAGGTGCCCGAAAATGGGCATTGAAAATTGAGTGCACTTTTTCGGGGCGTGTGGGAGGGGGCTCCCACCAGGGTTCTGCGTCAGGCCAATAGGTCTTGTAGGGTGGCCAAATTATCCGCCTCATCCACGGCCTTATCCTGGCGCCAGCGCAGCATCCTCGGAAAGCGCACCGCAATCCCGCTTTTGTGGCGCTTGGACAAGGCAATACCTTCAAACCCCAGCTCAAACACCATGCTCGGCGTCACGCTGCTGACCGGGCCGAATTTTTCCACCGTGGTTTTGCGCACAATGGCGTCGACCTTGCGCATTTCTTCGTCGGTCAGCCCGCTATATGCCTTGGCGAACGGCACCAGGCTGCGCTCGCTGCCGGGCGGGCCGTCCCACACGGCGAAGGTGTAGTCGCTGTATAAACTGGCGCGCCGACCATGCCCGCGTTGGGCGTAGATCAACACCGCATCGACGCTGAACGGGTCGACTTTCCACTTCCACCACAAGCCCATGTCCTTAGTGCGGCCCACGCCGTAAAGGCCGTTGCGGTCCTTGAGCATCATGCCTTCCACGCCAAGGCTGCGCGAGGCTTCGCGTTGCTGGGCCAGTTCCTCCCAGGTCGCGCCCGTCAATACGGGCGAGGGCTGCAAGACGGGCTGGTTGCACTGGGCAATCACCTGTTCCAGTCGGGCGCGACGTTCGGCCTGGGGGTGGTTGCGCCAGTCGCAGCCCTGATACTCCAGCAGGTCGTAGGCGAGCACCGCGACCGGCGCCTCTTCGAGGACTTTTTTGCTCAGGGTTTTGCGGCCGATACGCTGCTGCAACAGTGCAAAGGGTTGCACCGAGTCCTTCCACACCACGATTTCGCCGTCGATCACCGTGCCATCGGGCAAGCCACTCACCAGGCTGTGGAGTTCGGGGAAGCGTTCGGTTACCAGCTCCTCTCCACGCGACCAGACCCACAACCGGCCTTCGCGCTTGACCAATTGCGCGCGGATGCCATCCCACTTCCATTCCACCTGCCAGTCGGCGGGTGAGCCGAGCAGCGCCTCAAACTGCTCCACCGGTTGCGATAGGGCATGGGCGAGAAAAAACGGATAAGGCTGCCCACCGCGTTGCGCATGTTCGTCAGACGATTCGGCGGCGATCAGCTTGAGGTAACCCTCAGGCGTGGGCCGGTTGGACAGGTCGGTGTAGCCGACCAAACGCTGGGCCACGCGCTTGCTGTCCAGCTCGGCCAAGGCGGCGAGGGCGCGGGTGACCAACAGTTTGGACACGCCGACGCGAAAGCTGCCGGTGATCAATTTGATGCACACCATCAGGCTGGGTTGATCCAGTTGTGCCCACAAAGTCGGCAAACGTGCGGCCAGGTCCTGGGGAGACAGGCCGCGCAAGGGTAGGAGTTTTTCTTCCAGCCACACGGCCAGGCCGTCTTCTGAGGTGTAGGTCGATTCTGGCAGCAGCAGGGAAATTGTCTCGGCCAAATCCCCCACCGCTTGGTAGCTTTCCTCGAACAACCACGGCTCGATGCCCGAGGCTTCGCTGGCCATGTCGCGCAGCAGGCGTGTCGGTACCAATTGCCGGGGGCGCCCGCCCGCCAGGAAGTACACGGCCCATGCAGCATCTTGCGCGGGGGCTTGCCGCAGGTAAGCCTGCAACGCCGCGAGCTTGGCGTTACTGGACGTGGTGGCGTCGAGGTTGGCGTACAGTTCGGCGAAGGCCTTCATGCGCTGGCTTCCTCTTCGTCATCGCCGTATTCAGTGCTGAACCCCTGGGCGTCCAGGCCTTTTTCCCGCAGGTGCCGCACCAATACGCCTACAGAACCGTGGGTGACCATCACCCGCTCTGCGCCGGTTTGTTCGATAGCCCACAACAGGCCCGGCCAATCGGCGTGATCGGACAGCACAAAGCCACGGTCCACGCCACGCCGCCGCCGTGTGCCCCGCAGGCGCATCCAGCCGCTGGCGAACGCATCACTGTAATCGCCGAAGCGGCGTATCCAACTGCTGCCGCCGGCGGAGGGCGGGGCAATGATCAGGGCTTGGCGCAGCAAGGGGTCGGTCTTTTTGAAATCACCGGCATAGAGGGTTTCGGGGATATAGACGCCGGCCTCGCGGTACACCCGGTTCAAGGGTTCGACCGCGCCGTGGCTGAGGATCGGGCCGATGCCGGCATCGATGCCGTGCAGGATGCGCTGCGCCTTGCCGAAGGAATAGCAGAACAGCACGCTGGCCTTGCCGGCCGCGATGTTCGCCTGCCACCAGTCATTGATCCCGGCGAAGATCTGCGCCTGGGGCTGCCAGCGGTAGATCGGCAGGCCAAAGGTCGACTCGGTGATAAAGGTGTGGCAACGCACCGGTTCGAAAGGCGCGCAGGTGCCATCGGGTTCGACCTTGTAGTCGCCGGACGCGACCCAGACTTCGCCCTGGTATTCCAGGCGCACCTGCGCCGAGCCGAGTACATGCCCGGCGGGGTGGAAACTCAGGGTGACGCCGTGATGCAGCAGTTTTTCACCGTAGGCCAGGGTTTGCAGGTTGATGTCCTGGCCCAGACGTGAGCGCAGGATGCCTTCGCCGGGGGCCGCCGCCAGGTAATGCTCGTTGCCGGTACGGGCGTGATCGCCGTGGGCGTGGGTGATGACCGCGCGTTCCACCGGGCGCCAGGGGTCGATGTAGACATCTGCGGCGGGGCAATAGAGGCCTTCGGGGCGGGCGATGACGAGGTCCATGGGGTGACCGGGGAGGTGGGCTTGTTACTTATGAGATGAGGCCGGACACGGAAGTTCTATCTGAATGCATGGGATCCCAATGTGGGAGGGGGCAGGCCCCTCCCACATTGGGTGGCTGTTATTTCCCCGGTGTCAGGGTCAACCGCGCCTTCCCATACACCTTCTCAAAGTTCTGCGGCTGCATCGGGAAGCTCAGGTATTGCGCCTTGAGCGAGGGGTCGATGCCGTTGGCATAGTTGGGGCTGGCCGGGTTGCCCGATTGGCCGATGCCGCCCTGGCCCATCATCGGTTCCGCCTGGCCGAAGTCGACGATCATGCGCAGCGCCGGCACTTGGGTGGTGTTGAAGTCCTGGCCCCAGCTATACGGCGCGGGGTTCAGGGTGTTGTGGTCGCCACCGGACGCCAGCGGGCCACGAATGATCTGGCCGGCGGCATTCTTCCAGGTGGTGCTGTGGAGTTTGCCCCACTGCCAGGCCTTGTGATCGGCGCCCAGTTGGCTGTCGCCGGCGGTGATCGCGGCGGCCAGGCTGCGGGCGAGGATCGCCGGTTTGTCTTCTTTGGTGGCGGTGCGCACGTCATCCCAGAACGGGCTGTCTTCACGGCCCAGCAGGTGGTCGGCCTGAGCGGCATAGGACAGGTTGGCGTTGCTCACGAAGGCTTTCCAACTGGCGCTGTTTTCCGGGCCGAGTTCGTCGAGGAAGATCTGCCGGGTGCTTTCCTGCAGGAACAATTCGTACAGCGCGGCGTCGGCGGATGTCGAGGCAAGGCGGCCGTCGAACGCCATCAGGCGATTCAACGCTTCGCGTGCCTTGGCCTGTTCGACCACCGGCAATGCGTCGATTGCCTGCTTCAACGGAAGGGCCATGCCCGGTGCCTGGAACATGGTCTTGAGCTTGGCGGCGAAGGTGGTGGTCTGGTCGTATTGCATGGCGATCAGGCTGCGGTTGTCATGCTTGCCGGCATTGGCCAGTTGCGCCAGGCGCTCGCTGCGCTCCGGCGCGTCCCACGAGTTGGACAATTGCATGCCATAGCCGCGCGGCGCGGTGCGCTGGTTGGCGGTGCCGATCCAGCCCTGGGCCGGGTCCTGGTCATAGGGGTGCAACATCGCGTCGGCGTATCCGTCCCAGTCAAAACGCGTGTCCCAACCAGGGGAGGGCAGCAGGCCTTCACCTTCGCGGCGGTTAGGGAAGCGGCCGGTGACCTGCCAACCAATATTGGTGGCATCGGCAAACACCATGTTCAAGGCGATGGCGCGGATTTCCCGGGTGGCATCCGAAGCCTTGGCGACGTTTTGCGCGCGAGACAGGTCGAAGAACGCATCCAGGCTCTTGTCATCTTTGAAGTCGGCGGTTTGCAGGGCCAGGCCCAGGCCGCTGGTCAGGGCCTGGCTGCTGTTGAGCAGGGCGCCATGACGGGTTTCGTACACCACTTCGCGAATCGAGCGCTGGCCTTTGATAAAGAAGGTTTCGTTACGCACGCCGGCCGGCAGCCATTTACCGTTGTTCTCGTAGTACAGCGCATTGCCCTGGCGCTTGACCTTCTCCAGGAACAGGTCCTGGGTGTCGCCCTTGACCGTGCTCATGCTCCACGCCACTTTGCCGTTGAACCCGGACAGCAGGGTCGGCAGGCCGGCAATCGAGGCGCCAACGGCCTGGTATTTCGGTGCGCGGATCTGTACGTAGTTCCACGGCGACGGGGCCTGTGGCTGCGCGGCGAGGTCGCCGGCCAACAGGCTTTTGCCGCTACGGCTGCGTTGCGGGCCGATCGCCCAGTTGCTCGAGGTGGTGACCGCCAGCGAATTGAGGCTGCCCAGTTGCTGGCTGACCGTGTCCAACCCGGCCAAGCCGGTGATCTGGCTGAGGTTCACGCCTTTGAGTTTGTCGGCTTCGGCCAGGGGGATCGGTTCATCCGGTGCGCTGGGGGTGAGCCAGGCCAGTTTGTCGACCCCGACTTTTTGCGCCAGCACCAGGGAGGCCAGCTCTTCGCGCAGGTTGGCCGACTCGCTGAAATTGAGCAGGCAGAACAACAGCGCCGAATCTTCCGGCTTCCAGTACTCGGGCTTGTAGCCGGTCTGGGCCAGGTCTGGCGGCAGCTTGTCGCGATAGCGGAACAGGTAGGCGTTGACGCCTCGGGCATACACTTCGAAGAAGCGCTTGAGGCGCGGCGAAGAGGCGCTGTACAGCTCGCCGGCGCTTTTTTTCAGGTTGACCGCCCGCATGAAGCGGTCGATATCCAGCACCTCGGCCCCGGACATTTCCGCCAGACGGCCCTGGGCCAGCAGGCGCAAGGTGACCATTTGGGTGATGCGGTCACTGGCGTGCACATAACCGAGGCTGAACAGCGCGTCGTGGAAGGTGTTGCTTTCGATCAGCGGCATGCCCTGGGCATTGCGGCGCACCGACACATTCTGTGCCAGACCTTTGATCGGCTGCACGCCGGTAACCGGCGGCAGGGTGTCCTGGGTGCTCTGGAGCTGGCAACCGGCCAGGCTTAAAGCACTGGCCACTGCCGCGGCTACGCCGAACCGGGGAAGAAAATGTGAGAGGGCTGGCGAGGCCATGGCAAAGCTCCTGCGGGGGTAGCGTCAGTAAAGGCGCTACGTTAGTGAGCGCGGTGAAACGACGCAAGCGGGAGTTGTGGCCGGGCGTGAAATCTTGGGATTTGCGCAAATTAATGTGGGAGGGAGCACGCCTCTCCCACATCAGGCATCAGGATTATCTGTGTGGCTTACGCGCCATGGCACTTCTTGAACTTCTTTTCGCTGCCGCATGGGCAAGGATCGTTGCGGCCAACATCCTTCAGGGCGTTGCGCACCGGTTCTTGGTGGGCGTGGCCGCAGTTCGGGCCGTGGACATGACCATGGTCGTGATCATGGTGATCGTGATCGTGGTTGCAGTCAGGACCGTGGACATGGGGTTGCTGAGTCATCGATGTTGCTCCGGAATAAAATCGCCGGGGATTATCTCGCCATTGTGGGCCACCTGCACGTCATAACCGATGAATAATCCGGTTTTCAGCTCGCCTTCCAGACGATAAGGCACGGGTTTGCGGGTTTTTTTCAGCATCTGCACCACATCCCGTATCTGCGGCCAGAGGTTGGTGCGCACCGATACCTTGAAAAACCCATGGCCGCGAGGAGGTACGGTGAGCCATTCGTTGGACTCGCCTTCGGTGAGCACAAAGTCGTCCAGGGTCACTTTGTAGATCAGGCCACGCACGGTCAGGTCGGCGTCGTCGCGATTGTCTACGCGAAAGTACAGCTTGAATTTCTGCTCCAGCAGCTTGGCCCGCACCACTTCGACCTTGACCAGGGAGACATGGGGCGGCGGCGAATCGTCTTCGAACCACGACGTACACCCGGTCAGGCCGAACGTTAACGCCAGCATCAAGCTGTAGATCCGGAGCATGGCGTGGGTCCTTGGGGGTCAGAGATAGCTGGAGCAGCACTTCTTGAATTTTTGCCCGCTGCCGCACAGGCACGCATCGTTGCGTCCGGTTTTCACTTCCACCGTCGGGTCGATGAAGTACCAGCGCCCGTCATTCTGTACGAAAGACGACTGCTCGCGGTGACTATGTTCGCCGCTGCTGTCATGCCAGCGTGCGGTAAAGGTCACGAAGGCATGTTCCGGCTGGCCGCCGAATACCTCGGAGCTTTCCACTTCAAGGCCGAGCCAGGTGCTTTGCGCGCTCCAGGCGCCGATGGCGTCACGGTCGAGGCCGGCCTGTTGCGCGGGCAACGTAGTGGCAACCAGATAGTCCACCAGGCCCAGCACATAGGCGCTGTAGCGCGAACGCATCAGTGCGCTGGCGCAGGGCGCGGGATGGCCGGCGTGATAATGGCCGCAGCAGGCGTCCAGCAGGTTGCCACTGCCGCAGGGGCAAATGGATGTACTCATTGGGTTACCACCAATACTTGCCAAAGTTTTCCGGGTTGGCCCAGAACCGCGCGTTAAGCCAGTCCGGCACCTGTTTATAGTCAAGCAGATCATAGGTAAACAGCGTCAACACCTGTTCATCACGCTGGAAGCGTTCGCCGGCCTCCAGGGCCAGTGAGAAGAAGTCGGTGTCCTTCCAGTCGCAGGCCGCCAGGTCTACCAGCACCGCAATGCGGCTGGCATTGAGGTTGCGAATACCGCCGAGCAAGGTCAGGCCTTGCGGTTTTGACAGGTGCTCCAGGCAGTCGACCACCAGCGCCAGGTCAAAACGCTGCGCGGCCAACTCCGCAGGCAGCGCCCCGGGCCCGGCGACGGACACCTGCGTCTCGGGATGCGCTTCTATGAACGCATCCAGCGCCGGAAACCGGCTGGCGCCCAACAATAACAGGCGTTTTGGCTGGTGCAGATCCAGCAAGGCGGCCAGCGCCTGCTGGGGTGTACGGGCAGAAATACCAGCGGTCATCACAGATCCTCACATCAGAACCCTAGAGACTAGCGCGGCTGAGCGTGTGGGCCTAGAGCGGGCGGCGGCGAAAAGTCCTACATGGAGCGCAAAGCTCAATGAATACGGGGGCGTGGCGTAGTGGCGCAGTTGAAAAGAGCGGTCTTTACTTGCTTTGTCGGCCCCCGCCGACGCCCTCAGGAGAAAACAGATGAGCATCATGCGGACAGCTCTACCCTTGGTTCTGCTAACCGGAGTATTGACAGGTTGCGCAGGTTTGCAAAAAACCGACTGGCCTACCTGTGCCGCTGTCGGCGGTGTGACCGGTGCGGCGATCGGCGCAACGGAAAGCTCAGCCTACGCGGGCTATGGCGCGCTGTTGATCGGCGGTATGGCCGGCGCCTATTGCTGGGTACATGGCGACGGCGATGAGGACGGCGACGGTGTGCCGGACAGCCGCGACAAATGCCCAGGTACGCCCAAAGGCGTACAGGTGGATGCCGATGGTTGCCCTCCTGCGCCCCCCGGCGGCGGTGGTTGAGGACGTCGTGGCGGTCAAGGAAGAAACCATCGTGATTCGCGATGTGCACTTCCAGTTCGACTCGGCCAAGTTGACGGCGGCCGACAAAACCAAGCTCGACACCATCGCCACTCGTTTGAAACAGGAAGCGCCCAGCGCCCAACTGCGGGTCAGCGGGCATACCGACAGCGTCGGCGCAGAGGCCTATAACCAGAAACTATCGCAAAAGCGTGCGCATTCGGTCACGGAGTACCTGATCGGTGCCGGCGTGCCGCGCAGCAATTTTGTGTCGGTGACCGGCGCGGGTGAAAGCCATCCGGTGGCCGACAACAAAACCGCTGACGGCCGCGCACTGAACCGTCGCACGGAAATCCAGATCAACCGCTGATAACCCTTGCCCCCGTGGTTTCCACGGGGGCATTGTCGGCGATCCTCGTTGAAGCCTCCCCTTTATTAACTTTTTTGATCCTTCACTGGCAAAGCGCCTGTAGAAGTCGTTACTGTGCGTCCAAAGAAAAATTCAAAAAATACTCAGGAGCCCCATGATGCGTAAGGTTTTCCTGCTGGCCCTGTTGGTCAGCCCCGTTGCCCTGGCTCAGAGCGTCAGCGTTGAAACCAACTCCTTGATGCGCCTGCCCAGCAGCACCGGTGTGTTGCAACTGGAGCGCCTTGAGGTGGCGGATTACGGCACATTGCTGATTCCGGCGACCATCAGCCAGGTCACTGTGGATCAACTGCATTTGGGGCGCGACGCCCGCATCACCATTGTGCCCGGCAATACTGCGTTGCAATTGCAGGTGGGGGCTGCGCAACTCGAGCATGGCAGCCAGATTACCTCGCGCGGCGCCCCCGGTACCCACGAGAAACCCGCCAAGGCCGGACGTGACCTGACCTTGCGGATCAATAAGCTGACGGCTGAAGAACTGTCGGTGGATGCCCGTGGTGGCAGCGGGGCCAAGGGCTATGCCGGGCTGGACGGCGCCAACGGCGAAGACCCAGGTTGCACCTGGGGCTCGGCCGGGCGCGGCTTCAATGGCGATAACGGCGGCGATGGCCTGCCGGGCGCGGCGGGGGCGCAAGTGCGTGTCGAGTTGCCGAAGGACTTCCCGGCACAACAGATCAAGGTCTGGGTGGACGGCGGTGCGGGCGGTTTGCCCGGCACGGCGGGTAAACCCGGCAAGGGCGGCGAATCCAAAGGCTGCCTGGTGTACCGCGCCGATGGTGGTGAGAAGGGGCGGCCAGGGTTGGAAGGGCAACCGGGGCCGGTGGGGCCTGCGGGTTCTGTGACGATCCAGAGGCTTTGATTCGGTTGCTCTGAGGCCATCGCGGGCGTGCCCCGCGATGGGTCCCTCTAACGCTGCTTCAGAACATCGGCCGAGCCGAAGCAATCGCCACCACGATCAAGCCCACACTCAAATTAATCCCCACCAACTTGCGGATCTGCCCCAGCGCAGTCGCGCCCGCCGGCCAATCCTGCGCCGCCACGGCTGCCTTCAGCTCCGGGAGCTTCAACGCCTGGATGCGGATAAACAACGCCGTCATCACCAGATACAACCCCATCATCACCTGTACATAGCGCGGCGCGGTTTCAAACCCGCTGAAGCGCAGGTGCAACAGGCCCACACCGCTGATCGGTAAAATCAGCACCGCAACCCACACCCATACGAAAAAACGTTGAAACACATTTACCCACAGCGTGAGGCGGGCAGGGCCTTCAAGTGCCGCCACAGCGGCGGGGCGCAGGATCATCCAGGCGAAAAACATACCGCCGACCCAGATCAGGGCGGCCAATACATGCAGGGTGTAAGCGAGGCTAAACGCGGTCATGGTGGTACTCCGTTCTGCGCGGGATTAATTAGCGGGGTATGATAGCGGCCGATCCGAACCACTGAAAATTTATCCAGCGTTTTTTGCGCCCGACTATTCATGATCAGCACTGAACTCAAAACCACGATCCAGGGCGCCTATTCGCGTTTTCTCGAAGCCAAAAGCTTGAAACCGCGCTATGGCCAACGCCTGATGATCGCCGAAGTGGCCAAGGTCCTCGGGGATATCGACACCGACGATGAAGGTCGCCGCGAAGGTGAGCCCGCGGTCGTGGCCGTCGAGGCCGGCACCGGTACAGGCAAGACCGTGGCCTATAGCCTGGCGGCGATTCCGACCGCCAAGGCCGCCGGCAAGCGCCTGGTGATCGCCACCGCCACCGTCGCCCTGCAGGAGCAGATCGTCTACAAAGACCTGCCCGACCTGATGCGCAACAGCGGCCTGAACTTTACCTTCGCCCTGGCCAAGGGGCGTGGCCGCTATATGTGCCTGTCCAAGCTCGACGTGTTGTTGCAGGAAGGCCACGCGCAAACCGCCACGGCGTCGCTGTTCGAAGAAGAAGGCTTCAAGATCGAGGTTGATGAAGTCAGCCAGAAGCTGTTTACCAGCATGATCGAGAAACTGGCCGGCAACAAATGGGACGGCGACCGCGACAGCTGGCCCACCGCCCTGGAAGACGCCGACTGGGCGCGCCTGACCACCGACCACAGCCAATGCACCAATCGCCATTGCCCCAACTTTGGCCAGTGCGCTTTCTACAAGGCCCGCGAGGGTATGGGCAAGGTCGACGTGATTGTCACCAACCACGACATGGTGCTGGCCGACCTGGCCCTGGGCGGCGGCGCCGTGCTGCCCGACCCGCGCGACACCCTCTACGTGTTCGACGAAGGCCATCACCTGCCGGACAAGGCCATCGGTCACTTTGCCCACTACACGCGCCTGCGCTCCACCGCCGACTGGCTGGAGTCCACCGCCAAGAACCTCACCAAGCTGCTGGCCCAGCACCCGCTGCCCGGCGATTTGGGCAAGCTGATCGAACAAGTGCCGGAGCTGGCGCGGGAGATCAAGACCCAACAGCAATTCATGTTCAGTGCCTGCGAACAGGTGGCCGACTTCAAGCCCGGCGAAGACGTGGAAGGCCGCGAGCGGCCGCGCCACCGTTTTGTCGGCGGGATGATCCCCGAGCACATGCGCGAAATGGGCATCGAGCTGAAGAAGGGTTTTTCACGCTTGACCGACCTGTTCACGCGCCTGACCGACCTGCTCAAGGAAGGCATGGATGGCGAAGTCAATATCGGTATCGCCAGCAACCAGGCCGAAGAATGGTACCCGCTGTTCGGCAGCCTGTTGTCCCGCGCCCAGGGTAACTGGGAGTTGTGGACCGCCTTTACCGTTGAAGACCCTGAAGACAACCCGCCCATGGCCCGTTGGCTGACCCTGTCGGAAAGCGGTGCGTTGTTTGATATCGAAGTCAACGCCAGCCCGATCCTCGCCGCCGAAATGCTGCGCCGCAACCTGTGGAACGTGGCTTACGGCTGCCTGGTGACTTCCGCCACGCTGACCGCCCTGGGCACCTTCGATCGCTTCCGCATGCGCGCCGGGTTGCCGAAAAAAGCCGTCACTGCGGTAGTGCCGAGCCCCTTCCACCACGCGGATGCCGGCGTGCTGCGGGTACCCGATCTCAAGGCCGACCCACGGGACGCAGCGGCGCACACCGCTGCGATCATCCGCGACCTGCCGGAGCTGGTGCAAGGTTCGCGCGGCACCCTGGTGCTGTTCTCCTCACGCAAACAAATGCAGGACGTGTTCGACGGCCTGGATCGCGACTGGCGCAAGCAGGTGTTTATCCAGGGCAACCTGTCCAAACAGGAAACCCTCAACAAACACAAGGCACGGGTAGATGGTGGCGACTCCAGCGTGCTGTTCGGCCTGGCGAGTTTTGCCGAGGGCGTGGACTTGCCCGGTGCCTACTGTGAACACGTGGTGATCGCCAAAATCCCGTTTTCGGTGCCGGATGATCCGGTCGAGGCGGCGTTGGCCGAATGGATCGAAGCGCGTGGCGGTAACCCGTTCATGGAAATCTCCGTGCCGGATGCCTCTCTGAAACTGGTGCAGGCCTGCGGGCGCTTGCTGCGTACCGAAGAAGACCGCGGCACTATCACCTTGCTCGACCGTCGCTTGGTCACTCAGCGCTACGGCAAAGCTATCCTTAATGCTTTGCCGCCCTTCAGGCGCGAAATTTCTTAAGCCACCGTGGGCGGTTTCGCCCACTTCGTGGTCTATCTCATGTCGTTCATCAGGCCATTCATCGGCCCTCTGGGAGAACCTTGCTCGTATGATTCGCACGCTGCCCGCCCTTTTTGCCTTGTTGTTCGCGGCGCCCTTGATGGCCGCGCCCGCCGGGCAACAAACGCTGTTCAACTTCGTCCGGCCTGCCGATGTGGTCAAGGTGGCGACCCAGGACGCCAGCCTGCCGCAATACAACGCCGAACAAACCCCTGAAGGCGAGGTGCTTCGTCGTATCACGTTCAACCCTGCCGCCGAGCCGAGCCTGGTGCTCAGCCCGCAAAGCGGCGTGTGGGACTGGTCGCAGTCCGGTGCCATGAGCCTGCGGATCCAGAGTGCCATGGACTGGGCATTGACCCTCTACGTCAAGGTGCAGAGCAATGACGGCCGAACGTTGGTCAGTCGCATCGACCTGCCGGCCGGTCCGGCCCAGACCCTGCTGGTTCCGTTACAAGCCAACTCACCACTGAGCCAGGGCATGAAAGCCGGCCCGCCGATGCCGATCACCGTGGATGGCCAACGCGTGTTGCTGGCCGCCAGCGCCGGTGAAATCGACCGCAGCCAGGTGGTCTCGGTGACCTTGTCGATGCTCAAGCCCAACGCGGCCCAGAGCATTCTGTTGGAGCGCTTTGGCATGCAGGACAGTGAGCCGGTGCTAAAGGCGGCCTACAGCGAATTGGTGGATGCTTACGGGCAATCTACCCGTGCGCGTTGGCCCGAGAAGGTCAGCAGCGACGAACAGCTCAAGGCCGCCGCAGCCAGGGAACACACCCAGCTCCAAGGTTGGCTGGCCGCGCGGGACAAATCCTCACTGGATCAATACGGTGGCTGGAGCAAGGGCCCGGCGTTCAAGGCCAGCGGGTTCTTCCGCACCGAAAAGCGCGACGGTCGCTGGTACCTGGTAACTCCGCTGGGCCATCCGTTTTATTCCCTGGGCGTCAATACCGTGGCCCCGGACAACAGCCAGACCTACGTAGCCGGCCGTGAGTGGATGTTTGCCGCATTGCCCAAGGCCGGTGAGCCGTTCGACAAGTATTACGGCAGCGGCGACAACCGCACCGGTAATGGTGCGGGCGAAGGGCGCAGTTTCGGTGCCGGCCGTTGGTACGACTTTTATGCGGCCAACCTGCAGCGCACCTATGGTGGCGAAGGCTTCGACCCGAAACGTTGGGTCAGCCATACCCTCGACCGTCTGCAAGCCTGGGGTTTCAACACCGTCGGCAATTGGAGCGACGATGCGCTGGCCGCCGCCGACCGCGTGCCCTACACCTTGCCGCTGTCGATCGTCGGCGACTACGCCAGCATCAGTACCGGCACCGATTGGTGGGGCGGCATGCCCGACCCGTTCGACCCGCGCTTCGCCATGGCCACCGAGCGCGCCGTGGCCATTGCCGCCCGCGATCATCGTGATGACCCGTGGCTGATCGGCTTCTTTGCCGATAACGAACTGGCCTGGGCCGGCCCCGGTGATGACCCCAAATCCCGTTACGCCTTGGCCTACGGTACGTTGCGCATGACCACCGACGTACCGGCCAAGCGTGCGTTTCTCAAGCAATTGCGCGACAAGTACCGCAACGAAGCGGGCTTGTCGAAAGCCTGGGGCATTCAGTTGGCGGGCTGGGAACTGATGGAAGATCCCGGTTTCGAGCCACCGATGCCTAGCCCTGAGCACCCGGAAATCGAAGCGGACTTCAAATACTTCCAGAAGACCTTCGCCGACGCTTACTTCAAGACCCTTTCCGATTCGCTCAAGTGGCATGCCCCCAATCAGCTGCTGCTGGGCGGTCGTTACGCGGTGAGCACCCCGGAAGCGGTTGCTTCCTGCGCACAGTATTGCGACGTGTTGAGCTTCAACATGTACACCCTCAAGCCACAGGACGGTTATGACTTCGCGGCGCTGCGCGCACTGGACAAGCCGGTGCTGATCACTGAGTTCAACTTTGGCTCGGCCGATCGTGGCCCGTTCTGGGGCGGCGTGACCCAACTGGCCAAGGAAGACGATCGCGGCGTGGCGTACGCCAACTTCCTCAAGCAGGCCATGGCCGAACCGTCGATTGTCGGTGTGCATTGGTTCCAGTACCTGGACCAGCCGGTGACCGGCCGTTTGCTTGACGGGGAAAACGGACACTTCGGCCTGGTGGGCATTACCGATGTGCCGTATCAGGGCTTTGTCGACAGCGTGCGCAAAAGCAACCTGGCGGCGGTCGATCAACTGGGTAGGCAAGCGCAGAAAACCCAGGCCGCCGACGTGGTTCGCGAAAGCGAGGGCGGCAAGCCGGGGCATGCAGGCCAAGGCGCGGGGCAGGGCGCCGGGCACGCCGGCGGGCATTCGGGAAATGGCCATTGATTGCGCGTTGACGGGTTCACAAAACCCACCAGGGCTGGAACAATGTCGGCCACTTTTCATGGTGTTTTTCGAGGGGGCTTAGGTGCAGGTTCAGGGTCATTACGAGCTCCAGTTCGAAGCGGTGCGTGAAGCGTTCGCCGCGTTGTTCGATGACCCGCAGGAGCGTGGCGCCGGGCTGTGTATTCAGGTCGGCGGTGAGACGGTCGTCGACCTGTGGGCCGGTACCGCTGACAAGGACGGCGCCGAGGCCTGGCACAGCGACACTATCGTCAATCTGTTCTCCTGCACCAAGACCTTCACCGCCGTCACGGCCCTGCAACTGGTGGCCGAGGGCAAACTGCAATTGGACGCGCCGGTGGCCCGGTATTGGCCGCAATTCGCCGCAGCCGGCAAAGAGGCCATCACCCTGCGCCAGTTACTCTGCCACCAGGCCGGGTTGCCGGCGATCCGCGAGATGCTGCCCGCCGAAGCCCTTTATGACTGGCAGTTGATGGTCGATACCCTGGCCGCCGAAGCGCCGTGGTGGACGCCGGGCCAGGGCCATGGCTACGAGGCCATCACCTACGGCTGGCTGGTCGGTGAATTGCTGCGCCGCGCTGACGGGTGTGGGCCGGGTGAGTCCATCGTGGCGCGGGTGGCACGCCCGCTGGGGCTGGACTTTCATGTGGGGCTGGCGGACGCAGAGTTTCATCGCGTAGCCCATATAGCGCGCAGCAAAGGCAACATGGGCGACGAAGCTGCGCAACGTTTACTGCAAGTAATGATGCGTGAGCCGACTGCAATGACGACGCGGGCATTTGCCAACCCACCGTCCATTCTGACCAGTACTAATAAGCCAGAATGGCGACGCATGCAGCAGCCGGCGGCAAATGGTCACGGTAATGCACGCAGCCTGGCCGGTTTTTATAGTGGTTTGTTAGACGGTAGTTTGCTTGAAGCCGACATGCTCGAAGAGTTGACCCGTGAACACAGTATCGGGCCGGACAAAACATTATTGACCAACACCCGTTTTGGCCTGGGCTGCATGTTGGACCAACCGCAGTTGCCCAATGCGACGTTCGGCCTTGGCCCGCGTGCTTTCGGGCATCCTGGCGCGGGTGGTTCGGTCGGGTTTGCCGACCCGGAGCATGATGTAGCCTTTGGTTTCGTAACTAATACATTGGGACCCTATGTACTTATGGACCCGCGCGCGCAGAAGTTGGTCGGAATATTGGCCGGTTGTCTGTAAACCCCTTGCTGTTTCACAATTTTTTGTTACAAAGGCAACTATAAGAAGGCGCTGAACGAAATTTTGTAACTTTAAAGTTCTGTAAGCGTCTGTTTAACGGGTCATCCAGACCCCCGTTTCTTTTCTCATTTTGTGGATATCTCATGTTATCGAACAAGTCCTTGGCACTGGCTCTTTGCCTCACCATTACCGGCTGCGCACAAACGCCACAAAATGATGCCGAAGGTGGGCATTGGTGGTCATTTGGATCTGATAAGGCCGTTACCAAGGACGCAGTCACCCAAACCGACGCCAAGCCGGATGCCAAGCCCGCCGCTGGCGCCAAGCCTGCCGCACCGGTAGCCGCCACCGCCGCTCCCGCTCCAGCCGTAGCGCCGGCCGCGAAAACCGACACCGGCTCCAGCTGGTGGCCGTTTGGTTCCAAAACCGCTGATGAAAAGGCCGCTGACGCCAAGGCTGACCTGAAGGCCGATCTGAAGGCCGCCGAGCCAGCCCCGTCCGTTGCCAAAAACGAGACTGAAACCCACTGGTGGTGGCCGTTCGAAAGCAAACCCAAGCCACTGGCCAAGGTCGATGTGACCAACGTGCCGATGCCTGACCCGAAAATCACCCAGGCCTGGCTGGATGACTATGAGCCGCGCCTGCGCGCCGCCATCAAGGACAGCAACCTGCAACTGGAACGTCGCGACAACGTGCTGGTGGTCATTGCTCCGGTAGACGGTTCCTACAACCCGAAGCGTCCGGCCATGCTGCTGCCGGTTACCCTCGGTCCGTTCACACGCGTGGCCAAGGCGGTTGAAGCCGACCCGAAAACCGCCGTTCTGGTTCTGGGTCACGTCGATGCCACTGGCACGGCGCCAGCCAGCCAGGCGTTGAGCAAGGAGCGCGCGCAATCCATCGCTTCGATTTTCAGCCTCAGCGGCCTGAAGCAGGATCGCCTGATGCTGCGTGGCATGGGGGACCTGATGCCGCGTGCCGCCAACGACAGCTCCCAGGGCCGTGCCCTGAACCGTCGCATGGAAATCATGTTCACTCAACGCAGCACCATGTTGGCGTTGCTGAGCAAGTACAACTCGGGCAAGACCCCGCCTGTGGCTGAAATGGTCGCGGTGCAGAACGCTCCCGCCCCGGCACCGGCTGCAAAAGCCCCGGCAAAAAAGGCCGCCGCCAGCAAGGCAACCACCAAGAAAGCCGCCGCCAAACCAGCCGCCAAGAAGGCCCCGGCCAAGCCAGCAGCGAAGAAACCCGCGCCGGCCAAAGCCAAGGCCGATGCACCGGCGAACGACCAGGCAAAAAACTGATTTGCTGAACCAGAAGGATAAAGCCGCATGACTCAGGCACTGGCCGATATGCGCCGTGACTACACACGGGACGGTTTGAGCGAGGCCCAGGCCCCGAGCGAGCCGTTTGCGTTATTCCACCAGTGGTTTGCCGATGCGGTGAACACCGAGCAGCCGCCGGTGGAAGCCAACGCCATGACCCTGGCCACGGTCGACCAGGACGGTCGCCCGCACTGCCGTATCCTGTTGCTCAAAGGCCTGGATGCGCAGGGCTTTACCTTCTTCACCAACTATCAGAGCGCCAAGGGCCAACAGCTCGCGACGCGGCCGTTTGCGGCCATGACCTTTTTCTGGCCGACCCTGGAGCGCCAGGTGCGTATCGAAGGGCGGGTGGTCAAGGTCACGCCCGAAGAGTCGGACGCGTATTATCAGGTCCGCCCACTGGGCAGCCGTCTGGGGGCCTGGGCGTCGCCGCAGAGCCAGGTCATTCGTGACCGTGAAGAACTGCAAGACTTGCTCAAGGCCACCGAACAGCGTTTCAGCGATACCCAGCCTGACTGCCCCGAGCATTGGGGTGGCTATCGCCTGTTGCCCGAGCGCATCGAGTTCTGGCAAGGCCGTGCCAGTCGCCTGCATGACCGCCTGAACTACCGCCTGCAAGGGGCCGACTGGACCCGCGAGCGCCTGGCGCCCTGAGCGGCACCTTTCGTCACCTCACCTGAATGATGCACATCACCCCGACGTCTCTATAACGAGGCATCGGGTGTGTAGTGCTGCGCGGCGTTTTTCAGCCAGCCCGGCAAGTCGCCGCGTTTGATTTTCAAGGTGCGAGCCTGCTCCAACTGTTGCAGCATGAAGGCCCGCTTGAGCGGATCATCGCCGGCCAGAGACAGTGCGAGGTCGCGGTCTACCCACCGTTTGATCCGCAGGTACAGCCAGCCATGGAAATACAGGCCGGCTAGAGTAGTGACTACAATGATGAAGTAATCCATGAACGTCCCTGTTGAGAAGAGTGCTACCGTTCGTCGAGGTTTTTGGTGCTGGCAGTCTGTACTAAGGCTGAATGAAAGCAATTTTCTGCCGCGCTTGCCGTGACAGGCGTCAAGCCGCAGCGTCTAATGAATACCTGTCCTTTGGAGTTGATGCTATGCGTAAGTCCGTTTTACTGGTTGCCTGCTTTACCACCCTGTCCTTGCTGTTGGGTGGCTGCGCCTCGAGTCTGACCGGCGACTCGTACTCCCGTGATGAAGCGCGTCGTGTACAGACTGTGCGCATGGGTACCATCGAATCCCTGCGTCCGGTGAAAATCGAAGGCACCAAGACCCCAATCGGCGGCGCGGCCGGTGCTGTCATTGGTGGCGTGGGCGGCAGCGCCATTGGCGGTGGCCGTGGCAGTATCGTCACTGCCGTGATCGGCGCCGTTGCCGGCGGCCTGCTGGGTTCGGCCACCGAAGAAGGCCTGACCCGCACACAAGGCGTGGAAATCACCGTTCGTGAAGACGACGGCAGCATGCGCGCCTACGTACAGGCCGTGCAGGAAAATGAAATCTTCCGCATTGGCGACCGCGTGCGCATCATGACCGTCGACGGCACCAGCCGCGTTACTCGCTGAACATCGGTTGTAGAAACACAAAGCCCCAACCGGGTGACCGGTTGGGGCTTTGTGTTGAATGGCTTTTCGGAAGGTGTCAGGTAAACATTTCGATGTCATCCATTGCACTTCCAATGACACCGCTGAGCGCAGGGCATTTACGCATAGCTTGTTGCAGTGCCGGCATTACCTTGTCCATGTCCAATGTCCCAAATCGACGTGCAATGTGGCCTATGGCAACTATGGCAGCTGACGCGATGTCTTCGTTGTCGTCACGCATATGTTGTAAGCAAACGCTTTGTGCCCAGGTACAATCGGTTTCGTTGAGCCCCACTGAAATTAGTGCTGTGGTGACTTTGCTTACGTCACCAGTGGCAAGATCAGTCACTGATTCATCGTGAGTCAAGTCAGGATCGTGATAGCGCATATTCATTTCAGGTCTCCTAGGACTTTTCCTTTGCGGTTAGTTTTTCCAGCCCTTATCAATGCGTTTTTCATATGTTGGTTAAGTGCGCTCCATGATCGTACGTGGCCGTGAAAAGTGTCATCTGTTGACTTGTCAACAATCACAAACTCCTTCGTATGCGGGTCAATACCTATCTGGCGAGGCTCTCCAGGCTTGACCAACACTGAGTCGTTCAAAGCGTCCAGGCCGTTAGTGGGGTTTTTACTTTTAACCGAGTTGCCCTTCTTGCTGTGATAAGGCGCATCCTCATACTTCCAGCTCACAACGACATACAGGGGCCTGACACCGGAGTCCGCCGGGAAGACAAGAATGAAATCCCTGTACTCAGGCGGATAAATCGGGTCCACGATGATAGCGGCGGCTTTTTCGGTCGGCGGATACACCCATATGTGTGGTGTCGATGGCGCCGCTTCCAGTGCTGGTATTCCGAGTGTATCGGCGGTGTCTGCGGCGGGTGTCCAGATCAGCTCAATGCCATCCCCCAAGTGGGCGATGTACTGCGTGTCGGATACCTCAAACTGCACGACGTCGATCATCTCCCAGCCGGGATTTTTTCCGGTATAGAAGGCATACCCCTTGAGCGTGCCGTCGTCGCGTTGCTCGATATGCAGGCGTACCCGAGTGCGCGCCCTGGCCATGGAGCGCAATTCACGCACCCCACCTTGGGCAGTTCAGGCGGTGGCGATTCAACCTGAAAGTACGCGTCTTCGGCAATCTGACGGTCGATCGATTCTCGTTGAGCTTGTTGCCGGATTGCCGTCCAGGCCGCTGACTCAGCCTCAGTCATGGGTTCAAGTCGGCGATATCCGCCGGTACCCGTGCCGTAGGACCGCCAGACTTTAAATACGTCCTTGTTGTTTGCCATTTGCCCTCCTGGCGTGATGCTTAACGAAATCCGGCGTAGAAGCCGGGTGCTGACGTTAGAGCAAGCCGAGGAGGGTGGGTGTAGGAAGGAACTGCTAAAGAGGGAGGAATCGGATGAAGCAGGAGCCGGCTTGCCGGCTCCTGCAAACGGTCAGGCTTTTTTGCGACTCGCCATCGCCGTTACCGCATAACCCATACAGGCCGCCAGTATCGACCCGGTCAGGATGCCCATTCGATCCTCGCCGGCAAACTCGCTGGCGCCCGGTACGAACGCCAGGGAGCCGACGAACAGGCTCATGGTGAAGCCGATGCCGCACAGGATCGCCACGCCGAACACCTGGCCCCAGCTGGCGCCGCTGGGCAATGCCGCGAGGCCGGTCTTGATGGCCAGCCAGGTCAGGCCGAATACGCCGATGGTCTTGCCGATCAGCAGGCCGGCGGCGATGCCCATGGGGACGTGATGGGTGAAACTATCGAGGCTGACGCCGGTGAGGGATACGCCGGCATTGGCAAACGCGAACAGCGGCAGGATGGCATAGGCCACCCACGGATGCAGGGCGTGTTCGAGCGTCAGCAGCGGTGAGGTCTCGGCGTTTTTGGTGCGCATCGGAATGCAGAACGCGAGCGTCACGCCGGCCAGTGTGGCGTGGACGCCACTCTTGAGTACACACACCCACAGGATCAGGCCGATGATCAGGTAGGGGCCGAGCTTGATCACACCGAGGCGGTTCATCGCGATCAACGCCACCAGGCAGGCGCCCGCACCCGCCAGGGCCGCGCCGGACAGATCGGCGGAATAAAACACCGCGATAACGATGATCGCACCAAGGTCATCGATGATGGCGAGGGTCATCAGGAACAGTTTCAGCGACACGGGTACACGCTTGCCCAGCAGCGCCAGCACGCCCAATGCAAAGGCAATGTCGGTGGCCATCGGGATCGCCCAGCCCGAGAGCGCGGCGGGATAGTCTTTGTTGATGGCCCAGTAGATCAGCGCCGGCACCACCATACCGCCGATGGCGGCAGCGCCAGGCAGGACAACCTGGGATGGTTTGGACAGGTGGCCATCGAGCAGTTCGCGCTTGACCTCCAGGCCGATCAGCAGGAAGAACAGCGCCATCAGGCCATCGTTGATCCACAGCAGGGCCGGCTTGGCGATTTTCAGCGCGCCAATCTGCGCCACCACCGGTACATCCAGAAACGCGGCGTACAGGTGTGACAACGGTGAGTTGTTGACGATCAGCGCGAGAGCGGCGGCGGCGATCAATAACAGACCGCTGGCGGCTTCCAGCTGGAAGAAACGGGTGAACGTGCTACGCAGAGCCAAGGGATGCTCTCCAATCCGGATTCAATAGGTGGGTACCCTAACCCGTACCGTTAGTTGTTAAAACAAAAGTTATATTCTTATTTGTTATAAAAATGGACAGATTTGGCGTTGCGCCTTGGCCCGGCAATTGTGTGACCAATTGAGTCGTTACTGTATCGGTATGCGGTGTTGGAAACATCTTAAAATTCTGATTGAAAATCCTTAGAGATCCCCCTTATGAGCGACCACCGTCCCTGGGCCCGCGAAGCCATTCGCATCATTGAAGCCGACTTCCAGCGCAGCGCCGATACACACCTCATCCCCTTGCCGCTGCCGGGTTTGCCTGGCATCGAGTTGTATTTCAAGGACGAGTCGAGCCACCCCACCGGCAGCCTGAAACACCGGTTGGCCCGCTCGCTGTTCCTGTACGCGCTGTGCAATGGCTGGCTCAAGCCGGGAGCGCCCGTGATCGAAGCGTCCAGCGGTTCTACCGCGATTTCCGAAGCGTATTTCGCACGGCTGCTCGGCCTGCCATTTATTGCCGTCATGCCCGCCACCACGTCCCAGGAAAAGATCGCACAGATTGCTTTCTATGGCGGCAAGAGCCATCTGGTACAGGATCCGACGCAGATCTACGCCGAATCCGAACGCTTGGCGCAGGAAAGTGGTGGTCACTTCATGGACCAGTTCACCTACGCCGAACGCGCCACCGACTGGCGCGCTAACAACAACATCGCTGAGTCGATCTTCCAGCAGCTGCGTTTTGAACGGCATCCCGAGCCGAGCTGGCTGATTTCCAGCCCCGGCACGGGCGGCACCACGGCCACCCTCGGTCGATACGTGCGTTATCGCCAGCATTGCACGCGCGTGTTGTGCGCCGATGCCGAGCGGTCGGTATTTTTTGATTACTACCAGACGGGTGATGCCAGCCTGCGCCTGGACTGTGGTTCACGGATCGAAGGCATTGGCCGGCCACGGGTCGAGGCGTCGTTTTTGCCGAAGGTGATCGATGCAATGGTCAAGGTGCCGGATGCGTTGTCATTGGCGGCCATGCATTACCTGGCCGAGCGGTTGGGGCGCCGGGTCGGTGGTTCCAGCGGGACCAACCTGATCGGCGCGTTGATGGCGGCGCAGCAGATGAAAGCCGCCGGCGAGTCGGGCTCGATCGTGGCGATCTTGTGTGATGGCGGCGAGCGGTATGCCACTACCTATTACGATCAGGCGTGGTTGGCGGCGCAGGGGTATGCGCTGCCAGGGTTGATCGCGGCCGTTGCGGCCAGCGTGGAGCGGGGCGAGCCATTGCCGGATAGCATCCTGCGCGCGAATATCTGAAAACAACGCAAAACCAAATGTGGGAGGCTTGCTCCCACATTCAACATGCGGCGTTTCTCACGCCTCGATACCCAACATATCCCGCGCCAGCGCCTCGGCAATCCGGATCCCGTCGACACCCGCCGAGAGAATCCCACCGGCATAGCCGGCACCTTCACCGGCCGGGAACAGGCCTTTCACGTTCAGGCTTTGCATCGATTCGTTACGGGTAATCCGCAGCGGCGAGGAGGTGCGCGTTTCGATGCCCGTCAATACTGCATCGTGCAGCGAGTAGCCCTTGATCTGTTTCTCGAACGCCGGCAGTGCTTCTCGGATCGCCTCAATGGCGAACTCCGGCAGCGCCAGGGCCAGGTCGCCCAACGAAACGCCCGGTTTGTAGGACGGTTCCACGCTGCCAAGGGCCGTGGATGGCTTGCCCGCGATGAAGTCACCCACCAGCTGTGCCGGGGCCTCGTAGTTGCTGCCGCCGAGGATATAAGCGTGGGACTCCAGGCGTTCCTGCAATTCGATACCTGCCAACGGGCCACCTGGGTAGTCCACTTCAGGTGTGATGCCGACCACGATGCCCGAGTTGGCGTTGCGCTCGTTACGCGAGTATTGGCTCATGCCGTTGGTCACGACGCGGTTCGGCTCGGAGGTGGCGGCTACCACCGTGCCGCCCGGGCACATGCAGAAGCTGTAGACCGAGCGGCCGTTCTTGGCGTGGTGTACCAGCTTGTAGTCGGCGGCGCCCAGTTTCGGGTGCCCGGCGTATTTACCCAGGCGTGCCGCGTCGATCAGCGACTGCGGGTGCTCGATACGGAAGCCCACCGAGAACGGCTTGGCCTCCATGTACACGCCACGGCTGTGCAGCATGCGGAACGTGTCGCGGGCGCTGTGGCCCAAGGCGAGGATCACGTGCCTGGACAGGAGTTGTTCGCCGCTGTCCAACACCACGCCATTCAACTGGCCATCATCGATCAGCACGTCGGTAACCCGCTGCTCGAAGCGCACTTCGCCACCCAGGGCGATGATCTGCTGGCGCATGTTCTCCACTACGCCGGTCAGGCGGAACGTACCGATATGCGGCTTGCTGACGTAGAGGATCTCTTCCGGCGCACCGGCCTTGACGAACTCGTGCAGCACTTTGCGGCCGTGGAATTTCGGGTCTTTGATCTGGCTGTAGAGCTTGCCGTCGGAGAAGGTGCCGGCGCCGCCTTCACCAAACTGTACGTTGGACTCAGGGTTGAGCACACTTTTGCGCCACAGGCCCCAGGTGTCCTTGGTGCGCTGGCGCACTTCCTTGCCGCGTTCGAGGATGATCGGCTTGAAGCCCATTTGCGCCAGCAGCAGCCCGGCGAAGATCCCGCAGGGGCCAAAACCCACCACGATCGGCCGCTCGACCAGACCTTCCGGCGCCTGGCCCACCACTTTGTAGCTGATGTCCGGGGCCGGGTTGACGTTACGGTCATCGGCAAACTTGAGCAGCAGGGCGGCTTCACCCTTTACGTTCAGGTCGATGGTGTAGATGAAGCACAGCTCCGAGGTTTTCTTGCGGGCGTCGTAGCTGCGCTTGAATAGGGTGAAATCGAGCAAGTCATCACTGGCGATGCCCAGGCGCTGCACAATGGCGGGCCGCAGGTCTTCTTCGGGATGGTCGATGGGCAGCTTGAGTTCGGTGATTCGTAACATGACGGGATCCGGTAGGCGGCGGGCTTCGATGCCGGCTGTTTTAGCAAACCGGCGATTATAAGCCCCAATGGCCGGTTTCCGTCATGTTAAAACAGCGCAGGGCCGATTCAGTCGTCGCGCGAACCGCCAAACGCCGCGCAGCCCTGCTGCACCTGGCCGTTGACGCGCAACTGCGCGGTCATGTGTTGCAGGCTGCCGCTGACACTGTCGACGCAACGTTGCGGGGCCACCCACAGCTCAATGTGCTGGTTATCGGCTTCGGTCATCAGGTTGAAGCGGCCGTCACCGATTTGCTCTTCCACATAAGGCACCGCCAGGGGTGGCTGGCCTTCGCGCTCCAGCACCATGCCCTTGGCCGTCACGTTCATTGCCCAGGCTGGCTTGTGGCCATTGGCGCGCAGGATCATGCGTTTGAAGTCCGGATCGTCACAGGCCGCGGTCGACCGCTCGACACGGTACAACTGCTGCAGCTCCACTTCGCCCTGGGTGCCGGCGGCGACCCCGGAAAACTTGCCGCGCAGGTCGGCAAACAGCACGCCTTGCTGGCCGGCCAAAGAGGCCGCTTCCTGCAGGATGTTGGTGCCGCCGGTGTCCTTGACCAGGTAGTTGCGCTGATCGCGGCACGGCTGGAACAACAGCTTGCCACCGACCGCCGTGAGTTGCCCCTGCATGCGGGTCAGCCCGACGGTAGACGGCTTGGCCGGCTCGCTTTCGAACATCTGGCAAGCGGCGAACAAAGGAAGCAAGGCACATAAAGTGAGGGTACGGACGGCACGCATAAGGGGTCTCCAGACAAGTGCCGCCACGTTACGCAGGCTGGCGATGCATCACAAGCCCGCCTGCCAGCTTCAGGCGTTTCTGACAGACGTGGCATTCAACCCACGATGAATGTCTGACCCGTCTGCAAGCCTTCCACACTTTTGGCGTAGGCCAAGGCCACATCGGCGCCGCTGGCCGGTTTGTAGCCGCGGAAATAGGGCGCATAGCTGCCCATGGCCTCCACCAGCACCGTCGGGCTGACGGCATTGACGCGCAAGCCCCGTGGCAGTTCGATCGCGGCCGCTTTCACAAAAGCGTCGATTGCGCCGTTGACCAGCGCGGCCGACGCGCCGGTACGAATCGGGTCACGGTTGAGGATGCCGCTGGTCAAGGTGAACGACGCACCGTCGTTGGCGTATTCGCGGCCGATCAACAGCAGATTCACCTGGCCCATCAGCTTGTCACGCAGGCCCAGCTCGAAATCGCTTTCGCTCATGTCGCCCAGTGCCACGAAATTCACGCGGCCTGCCGCACACACCAGGGCATCGAACTTACCGGTCTGTTCGAACAGTTTGCGGATCGAGGCGCTGTCACTGATATCTACCTGAAAGTCACCGCTGTTGCGGCCGATGCTGATCACCTCGTGACGCTGGGCCAGTTCCGCCTTGACCTGCGATCCGACGGTGCCGCTGGCGCCAATCAATAGAATTTTCATGATGCAGTTACTCCAGGGGTCAATGAGGGTCCAGTCTAGGGTGGCTTTTCAGGTGGATAAACGTGCTAATAGGCAACCTTTGGTTTTCAATTGGAAACAATCCATGAGCGAGATGGATGACCTGGCAGCCTTTGCCGTGCTTATCGAAGCCGGCAGCTTTACCGTGGCGGCCGAGCAACTGGGCTGCAGTAAAGGGCAGTTGTCCAAGCGCATCAGCCAGTTGGAGGCGCAGTTTGGCGTGGTGCTGCTGCATCGCACCACCCGCAAACTGAGCCTCACGGCAGCCGGCGCGGCGTTGTTGCCGCAGGCCCAGGCGCTGGTGGTACAGGTGGATCGCGCCCGTCAGGCCTTGGCGCGACTCAAGGATGATTTGGCCGGGCCGGTGCGTATGACAGTTCCCGTTTCGTTAGGCGATACATTCTTCGATGGGTTGTTGCTGGAATTTTCCAGGCAGTACCCCCAGGTGCAGATCGAGCTGGAACTCAACAACAGCTACCGCGACCTGGCGCGGGACGGTTTTGACCTGGGGGTGCGTTCGGGCGCGCTTGAAAACCAGCGCCTGGTGGCCAGGCCGCTGCTGGCCTGGCACGAAATGACCTGTGCCAGCCCGGCCTATCTGGACCAGTACGGCGAACCCCAGACTCCCGCCGACCTGGCCGCCCACAACTGCCTGCTCAACAGCCACTACAGTGGCCGCGAAGAGTGGCTGTATCACCAACAACATGAGCTATTGCGCGTGCGGGTCAGCGGCACGTTCGCCTCCAACCATTACAACTTGTTGAAGAAGGCCGCCTTGGTGGGCGCCGGTATCGCCCGCCTGCCGTCCTACGTGCTGCCGGCGGAGTTGGCTGACGGCCGATTACGCTGGCTGTTGCGTGATTACCAGACGCGGAGCCTGCCGATGTACCTGGTGCATCCCTATCAAGGGGGGTTGCCGCGTCGCACCCAAGTGCTGGCAGACTACCTGGTGGATTGGTTCAAGCGCAGCGGCGAGGCGTTGGATCGGCTTTAGCGATAGCGGCGTGCAATCAGTTGGTCGATGGACAAACGCCCCGGTCCCTTGGCGACCAACAGCAGCATCAAGGCGACCCAAGTGCCGTGGGTGGGGTAAGCGTCGGGGTAGACGAATAGCTGAATGACCAGTGTCATACCGATCAAGGCCAGGGCCGAGAAGCGCGTGGCGAACCCCACCAGGATCAGCACCGGGAAGAAGTGTTCGGCGAATGCCGCCATATGCGCGGCCACCTGCGGCGACAGCAACGGCACGTGGTATTCGCTGCGAAACAGCGGCAAGGTGGAGGCGGCAAGCCTGGGTTCGCCGAGCTGGAAGGTGCCGCTGACCAGGTCAATGGCAAAACCTTCAACCTTGGTTTGCCCGGACTTCCAGAACACGGCGGCAATGGAGAACCGTGCGATAAAGGCGATCAGGCTGTAGGGGATTTTTTCGAAAACGGCGATGACCTGTTTGATCAGGCACGAAGGGCGGATATTCATAGCGATACCTTTTGTTCTGGAAGGAGTTGAGTGATGGCGTCGTGGCTGATCAGCAGCGACAGGCATTGCTGCAGGTTGAAGTCGGCCGAGGCTTCGAGGGCCTGCGCCACGGCCATTTCCAATGCCGTGCCCTGGTTCAGGCTGTCGATAAACGCCGCCGCGCCGCTGTCGATGGCAAACACCTTGACCTCCAGCCCGTGGCGCAAGACCAGTGCGGCTTGAGCATGCCAGGGGTTTAAGGTGGCCACGGCGCCCTCGACCTGGTGCGCTGCCCAAATCGCGACAATGGCGTAGGGCGAAGTGAGCGTGGCGAGGGACGGGTGCAGTTGCAGGCGCAGTTGCCCGAGGTCTGTTGAACCTTGCAGTTGCTGGAGCACGCTGAGCGGGTCGAGTGGCCGGGCGTCCGCTGCGTGATAGGCGCGCACTCGATGGCGCTCCAGGCGTGCGATGTCCGCCAGGTAAGGCACGCTGGCGGCAGGTTTGAAGCCCTGGATGAAATCGGCGAATGTGCTGCCGTACTCGCTGATCAACGGGCTGCCGGGTGGCGATGTTTGTACGTAAACGCTGGCCATTGCGCAAAAAAAATCATCGCCCACCAGTTGCAGGGTGACGGGGTAAGCGGCGACCAATGCGTTGATCAATGAGCTGTGCACATTGTTGCGGTACACCGCAAAGCGGCTTTGCGGGTCGGCTCCGTTGCTGCTGAACAGGCCGTCGGGGCAAGGCTGGTCGGGCGCCAACAAGGCGTTGGCAAATATGGTTTGAACGCTCATGAGCGTGCCTGCGTCAGATGCCATTCGGCCCGCCGGGCTTCGGTCATCAATACACCGAAGGCGGGCACGTGGTTGTCGCGCTCGATCAGCGTGGCCATCGGGCCGATGCGCGCCAGTACTTGCTCGTACAGATGCCATACGGTGCTGGCAACGGGCGCGCCGTGATCATCGATCAGCAGGCGATCACCCAGGCTGTCGGTGTCTTCGGCAAAACCGGCCAGATGAATCTCACCCACCGCGTGCAGTGGCAAGGCGTTGATGTAGGCCAACGGGTCGCGCTGATGGTTGATGCACGACACATACACGTTGTTTACATCGAGCAGCAGGCCGCAACCGGTACGTCGGATGATCTCGCTGAGAAACTCGGTTTCGTCCAGGGTGGAGCGTTGGAACTGCAGGTAGGTAGACGGATTTTCCAGCAGCATCCGTCGCTTGAGGGCACTTTGTACCTGGTCGACGTGGGCGCACACCCGGTCCAGGGTATCGGCGTCGTAGGCCAGGGGCAGCAGGTCATTGAGAAACACCTCGCCATGGCTCGACCAGGCCAGGTGTTCGGAAAAGGACTGAGGTTGATAGCGCTCGATCAGCCTGCTCAAACGTGTCAGGTGCTCGGCATTCAGCGGGCCTTCGCCGCCGATGGACAGGCCCACGCCGTGCAATGACAGCGGGTACTGCTCGCGGATCAACCCCAGGTAGTGATGAAACGGGCCGCCGGCCACCATATAGTTTTCGGCGTGCACTTCAAAAAAACCGATGTCGGGGCAGGTATGGAGCACTTCGCTGAAGTGCTCGCGCTTGAGCCCCAGCCCCGCCCGAGAGGGGAGGCCGGGCGCCTGGGCCTGGGAGACGGCTGTCGGGGATGAACGGGGCATCATCGGTGCTCAGGCTGTGGTGGCGGTTCAGGACTTGGCGGTGAAGGCCGCTTCCTGGCCAAAGCCGGTCGGCGAGGTGGAGCTTGGGGTTTGGGTGCAAGTACCGGCGGGGACCAGTTTCCAGGCGTTGGCCTGGTCTTTGGTTTTCGAGGTGCCGGCGCAGGAAGTGCCGGCGCCCGCGGCGCAATCGTTCTTGCCGGCTTCAGCGACGCCGAAGCACTTTTGCATGTCGTCGGCGGCGTGGGCGGTGCCTGTCAGGGCGGACAGGCTCAGGGCGGAACCCAGGGCCAGGACGAGGGTAGCGGCGGACAGTTTGGTGGTCATGGTGTTTCTCCAGCAGTGGTTGAATGCGCAGGCTCGATTGCCTGCATGCACCACTAGAGACGGGGGGACTGAGTTCGTTACAACCTCAGTCAAAAAAACTTCATAGCACACAAAACAAATGTGGGAGGGGCAACACCCCTCCCACATTTTTTGCGCCGGTTTCTACAGCAACCGTGGGTTAACCGCCCAAATAGGCCTCGCGCACCTTGGGATCGGTCAGCAACTGCTCACCCGTGCCTTGCATCACGACCCGGCCGTTTTCCAGTACGTAGGCGCGGTCGGCGATTTTTAGCGCCTGGTTGGCGTTCTGTTCCACCAGAAACACGGTCACACCGTCTTTGCGCAGCTGTTCGATGATGTCGAAAATCTGCTGGATGATGATCGGCGCCAGGCCCAGGGACGGTTCGTCCAGCAGCAACAGCTTGGGTTTGCTCATCAGTGCGCGGCCGATGGCGAGCATTTGCTGTTCGCCGCCGGACATGGTGCCGCCGCGCTGACTGAAGCGCTCCTTGAGCCGGGGGAACAGGTGCAGCACCTTGTCCATCTGCTCTTGGTAGTCGCCCTTGTCGGTGAAGAACCCGCCCATGGCCAGATTCTCTTCGACGGTCAGGCGCGAGAACACACGACGGCCTTCCGGCACCACCGCAATGCTCTTGCGCATGATCTGCGACGACTGCTGGCCCACCAGTTCTTCACCCATGTAGCGGATGCTGCCGCTGTGCGCCTGGGGCGAACCGCACAAGGTCATCAGCAGGGTGGACTTGCCGGCGCCGTTGGCGCCGATCAGGGTCACGATCTCACCCTGGCGCACTTCCACATTGACGCTGTGCAGGGCCTGGATCTTGCCGTAAAAAGTGGAAACGTTTTCGAATTGCAGCATTTTACGCTTCCCCCAAATAGGCTTTGATCACTTCAGGATTGTCGCGGATCTGCTCCGGCGTCCCGTCGGCCAGTGGCGTGCCCTGGTTGATCACCACGATATGGTCGGAAATGCTCATGACCAGTTTCATGTCGTGTTCGATCAACAGTACCGTGGCGTTGTTTTCCTCACGCAGCACGCTGATCAGCGCCTTGAGGTCTTCGGTTTCCTTGGGGTTCAGGCCGGCGGCCGGTTCGTCGAGCATCAGGATCCGCGGGCGGGTCATCATGCAGCGGGCGATTTCCAGGCGACGTTGCTGCCCATAGGCCAGGGTGCCGGCAGGGCGGTTGGCAAACTCGGTGAGGTTGACCTTGTCCAGCCAGTACTCCGCATATTCCATGGCCTCGCGCTCGCTTTTGCGGAACGCGGGGGTCTTGAACAGGCCGGCGAAGAAGTTGGTGTTCAAGTGACGGTGCTGGGCGATCAGCAGGTTTTCGACCGCCGTCATGTCCTTGAACAACCGCACGTTCTGGAAGGTCCGCACCACGCCCTTGCGGGCGATCTCGTGACCGGCCAGGCCCTGGATCGGCTGGCCGTCCAGCAGGATGCTGCCGCCGCTCGGCTTGTAAAAACCGGTGAGGCAGTTGAACACCGTGGTTTTGCCCGCGCCGTTGGGGCCGATCAACGCAACCACTTGTTTCTCTTTCACGGTCAGGGCTACGCCGTTGACCGCCAGCAAGCCGCCGAAGCGCATGCTCAAGTTTTCGACTTTCAGGATCTCGCGGCTCATTTGCGCAGCTCCATGTGAGGACGTTGCATGGGCAGCAGGCCTTGAGGGCGCCAGATCATCATCAGCACCATCATGGCGCCGAACATCAACATGCGGTATTCGCTGAACTCACGCATCATTTCCGGCAGCAGGATCATCACGATCGCGGCCAGGATCACGCCCAACTGCGAGCCCATGCCACCCAGTACCACGATGGCGAGGATGATCGCCGACTCGATAAAGGTGAACGACTCCGGGGTCACCAGGCCTTGGCGCGCGGCGAAGAAGCTGCCGGCGAAACCGGCGAACGCAGCGCCCAGGGTAAATGCGGAGAGCTTGATGATGGTCGGGTTGAGGCCCAGGGCACGGCAGGCGATCTCATCTTCGCGCAGCGCTTCCCATGCACGGCCGATCGGCATGCGCAGCAGGCGGTTGATCACGAACAGGGCGGCCAATGCCAGCAACAGCGCCACCAGGTACAGGAACACCACTTTGCTCACCGGGTTGTAGGCGATCCCGAAGTACTCGTGGAAGGTCTGCATGCCTTCAGCGGCGCTGCGGTCGAACGACAGCCCGAAGAACGTTGGCTTGGGGATGCTGCTGATGCCGTTGGGGCCACCGGTGATATCGGTGAGGTTACGCAGGAACAGGCGAATGATCTCGCCGAAGCCCAGGGTCACGATCGCCAGATAGTCACCGCGCAGGCGCAATACCGGGAAGCCCAGCAGGAAGCCGAACGTGGCCGCCGCCATACCTGCCAGTGGCAGGCAGATCCAGAAGCTCCAGCCCAGGTAGTGCGAGAGCAGCGCGTAGGTGTAGGCACCCACGGCATAGAAGCCCACATAACCCAGGTCAAGCAGGCCGGCCAGACCCACCACGATGTTCAGGCCCAGGCCCAGTAACACGTAGATCAGGATCAGGGTGGCGATGTCGACGGCGCCGCGCGAGCCGAAGAACGGCCAGATCAGCGCGGCCACGATCAGGCCGATGATGATGTAGCGCTGGGTGCGCGGCAGGGTCAGGAATTGGCTGACCTTGGGCGAGACCAATGGGGCGCGGTTGCCCTTGAACAAGGCACCGACCTGCTGGGTGAACAGCACACGCAGGAACATCAGCACCGAACACAGGGCAATGATGGTCAGGGTCACGGGACCTGTGCCATGCACTTCAAGGTTGATGCCCACAATGCTCAGCTTGAGGCCGAGTACCGGAAAGGCCACGGCCCATACCAGCAAGGCGCTGAAAAACGCCGATTTAAGATATCTGCTCATACTTTCTCAACCTCCGGACGGCCCAGGATGCCGGTCGGACGGAATAACAGCACCAGAACCAGCAGGCCGAACGCCACGACGTCCTTGTACTGGTCGCCGAAGATATCGGCGCCGAACGCTTCGGCCACACCCAGCACCAGCCCGCCGAGCATCGCGCCCGGGATACTGCCGATGCCGCCCAATACCGCCGCAGTAAAGGCCTTGAGGCCTACCAGGAAACCGGCGTTGGGGTTGATCACGCCGTACTGCATGCTCAGCAGTACCGCCGCGACGGCTGCCAGCGCGGCGCCGATCACGAAGGTCAGGGCGATGATGTTGTTGGTGTTGATGCCCAGCAGGTTGGCCATCTTGATGTCTTCAGCGCACGCCCGGCAGGCGCGCCCCAGACGGGAGCGGGAGATGAACAGGGTCAGGCCGAGCATGGCCACCAGGGTGACGACGAAGACCAGCACTTGCATGTAGGAAATCAGGACTTCTTCCGCGCCACCCGGGCCGAAGGAGAAGCTCCCCGGGATCAGGTTGGGGATGGATTTATCCTTGGAGTCCTGGGACAGCAATACGGTGTTCTGCAGGAATATCGACATGCCGATGGCGGAAATCAGCGGGATCAAACGGTTGCTGCCACGCAGGGGGCGGTAGGCAACGCGCTCGATACTGTAGCCATAGGCACTGGTTACGACGATCGACGCAAGGAACGCGGCGGTCATCAACAGCGGCAGGGAGTGGATACCCATCATGGCCAGCCCGGCAAGGGCGATGAAGGCCACGTAGGAACCAATCATGTACACCTCGCCATGGGCGAAGTTGATCATTCCAATGATGCCGTAAACCATTGTGTAGCCAATGGCTATCAAGGCATAGGTGCTGCCAATGGTCAGGCCATTAACCAGCTGTTGGAAAAAATGATAGATCTCAGGCATTACAGCGCTCCTAAAAACCCGATACGCATTTCACTGGTGGAGTCATGTTCCGGCCCCGTGCTGTGTTCTGTGAGCACATTTGCACAAAGCGTTTGCCAGCGAACCGCTGGTGACGGTTTTAAGATTTTCAGGTGAGCCAGCGCCCGGATCGCGGGTGACAGGCCCATAAACCTCGTAAAACAAAGCCCACTGCTTTCACAGTGGGCTTGTAGGGCCAGTAACGCCTGGCTTACTGAGGGGAAACTTCGGTTTTAGGTTTGCCGAAGTGCCATTCGTAGACCACGAACTTGAAGTCCTTCAGGTCGCCCTTGGCGTCGAAGCTCAGGTCGCCGGTTGGGGTCTTGAAGGTACCGGCGTGAATGGCTTCGGCCACTTTGGCGGTGTCTTCGCTCTTGGCTGCCTTGATACCACCGGCGATGACTTCAATGGCCGAGTAGGCCGGGAATACGAACGGACCGGTTGGGTCCTGCTTGTTCTTGGCGAACTCTTCAACGATGGCTTTGTTGGCAGGGTCGGTGTCGAAGGACTTCGGCAGGGTGACCAGCAGGCCTTCGGAGGCGTCTTGGGCGATTTGCGAGATGGAGTCGTTGCCGACGCCCTCTGGGCCCATGAACTTGGCGTTCAGGCCTTTTTCCTTGGACTGGCGCAGGATCAGGCCCAGCTCTGGGTGGTAGCCGCCGTAGTAGACGAAGTCGACGTTGGCTTGCTTGAGTTTCTGGATGATCGAGGAGAAGTCCTTGTCACCGGCGTTCAGGCCTTCGAAGACGGCAACCTTCACGCCTTTCTTCTCAAGGGTCTGCTTGACGGCGGTGGCGATACCTTCACCGTATTGTTGCTTGTCGTGCAGCACGGCAACGATTTTCGGCTTCACGTGGTCGGCGATGTAGTTGCCGGCCGCCGGGCCCTGGGCGCTGTCGAGGCCGATGGTACGGAAGATCAGCTTGTAGCCACGGGAAGTAATCTCCGGGCTGGTAGCGGCAGGAGTAATCATGATGACGCCTTCGTCTTCATAAATATCCGACGCGGGCTGAGTGGAGCTGGAGCAGAGGTGACCGACCACGAACTTGACGCCGTCGTTGACCACTTTGTTGGCCACGGCAACGGCTTGTTTAGGATCGCAAGCGTCGTCGTATTCCTTGGCTTCAAGCATCTTGCCGTCAACGCCGCCCTTGGCGTTGATGTCGGCGATGGCTTGTTTGGCACCCATGAACTGCATGTCACCGTATTGCGTTACAGGACCGGTCTTGGGGCCGGCGATGCCGATCTTGATGGTGTCAGCTGCGAACGAATGGCCGGCAACCCCAGCCAGGACCATAGCGGCAAACAGTTTGGAAATCTGCTTAGTAGCCTTATTCATAGTGCTCCACTCTTACTGTTGTATTTTTTATAGTTCTAGCGGCCTCGTGAGCTGCTGAACCGGATCAGATATCTCGGATATCCCCCCGGCAGTGCCCTGGCAACTGTACCGGTACAGTGTAGAGCGCCGGTTGATCGCTTGAAAAGCTGGCTGCTGGGGGCAAAACCCGGGTGTGTCGCATAAATGAAAGAAAGAGACAGAATAGCGGCGGGGTGGTGCCAGACTTTCGGGCAATCCTTGGCGTTCCTGACACTTTCTCTCGATGACTCATTTGCAACTGGGTTTTTCTACCTGGGCTGCGACGTTATGATTGCGCCGATTTTTTCCCAAGGTGGATTCCCATGACGCAAGAACCTAGCACCCTCTATGCCAAGCTGCTCGGTGAAACCGCCGAAATTTCCTGGAAGGAGCTTGAACCGTTCTTTGCCAAGGGTGCCCTATTGTGGGTCGACGCCGGTCTGGATTTGATCGAGGCGGCCGAAGGAATGGCCGAGGATAACCGCGACAAAGTCGCCGCCTGGCTGGCCGCCGGGAGCCTTGGCGAAGTGTCTGCCACGCGGGCATTGGACCTGGTTGAGCGCGATCCGAGCCTGTGGGCGGTGGTGGTTTCGCCGTGGATTCTGATCCAGGAAAGGGCAGTGTAAGAAAAGTCCGCACGAAAAAGGTGCGTGATCCTGGTGCGGCAAGTGTGTAGCGGAGTAACCGCCGAGCCCGTGATGGCACCTTGCCGTAGAGAAAGGTCACAGGTCAGGGTGACGTAAACGTCACGGGAACAGTTACAAGAGCGGCCGAGACGGCGGGCAATTGTTTCCAAGTATTCCAGGCTGAGAAAATCAGTTGCCGGGTCTAGCGCCCGTTCGCGAACAAGCCCGCGCCCCCACATGACCGAATCTCAGCACACATGCGGTCAGGTAGGGGCGCGGGCTTGCTCGCGAACGGGCGCCTTGGTCTAAGCGGTCTTGCCCGTATGGTTATTCAGCGAAATAACCTTGGTCTTGCCGATGCGATGACGGTAAATCTCGCGCAGGTACTTAATCGCCTTCTTCACGCAATCGCGTGACAGGCGAATGTCATTGATCGACACAAACTTGTCTTTGTCGTTGATCAGCTCGCGGTACTTCTTCTCATACATCGGCTTGATCGCATACCAGTTGGTGTCGAGGATCTTGGCCGGGTTCTCGAATTCGTTGAGCAACTCGTCGATGCGGTCTTCATCGAAGTCCTCATGGATGATGAAGTCCAGGATCGAGTTGTCCAGCGTATCGTCGAAGCGGTACGGGTTACGGGCGAAGCAGCGCTTGATAAAGGCCACGATCAGCGTCAGGAAATCATCCGACAGGCAGGGGCTTTTGGCGATCAGGGTGGTCAGCGAAAGGTTGGCCGACGCGCCGATCACCAGCGCGTAACGTTTGAGCGTGGTGTTGGGGAACAGGCTGTTGAGGTGGGTCTTGAGCCGGTTCAGGTCCATATAGGACAGCTTGTAGTCCTTGGGCAGCGAGACGATGGACACCACCGACGAGCAGTTCTTGAAGAAGTGCAGGTCGTGCAGCGCCGCCGCGTCGTAGCCGGAGTTCTTGTACTGCTCCAGAGACGCCTTGTAACGCTTGGATTCGATCGGCAACAGGCTGATGCCTTCGATGGCTTGGGTGACCTTGTTGAAGTGCGGCAAGTCGATGGAGCGGAAGAACAGGTCGTCGATGTTCAGGCGCTGCGGCTCTTTTTCGAACACTTTGAACTTGTCATTCGACGGCGCCGGGGTTTCCGGGACGACGGATTCGGCGTAGGCAATTGCCACCGGGCCCGCCAGGCTCATAAACAGGTCGTTGGCATCCAGGCGGATGGTTTCGCCGATGTCGATGCCGGCGCGACGGAAGTAGTTCTGGTCGTAGTCGGTGGTCACGGCCTGGGCGGTGAGAATGTTGAAGATCTGTTGGGAGATGTACTGGTTGGCGTGTTTTTCCATGGCATTGACGTCAATGTTCTGGATGTTGCCGTCATCGCTCTCTTCGGCGTACCGCATGATGTCGTTGGAAATCAGCATCATCGCGTTCCACGGGCGGATACGGCCTTTCACGCTGGCTTCGCTGCTGTCTTCATTGGCGAAGTTGTACGAGAAGTCCCATTCCTCCGACAGGTACTTGCACAGCAGTCGCCCGGCGTTGATGTGCAGCGCCTCGGACATTTCACTGCGGTGATCGGAAATATTCGGCAGCACGCAGATGCCGCTGGTAAAGATCGGCTCGAACACAAATGCGTGGCCGCTCTTGCTGTCGTGCTCGTCGGCGGGCTTGGTGTCGAACGTTTTGTTCATGTACGAGTGCTGCTGGGCCAGGCCGAACTCCGAGGCCATGCCCGAGCCGGTACCGCCGCCGGCGCTGAAAATCGAAAAATACAGGCGCGACTGGTTGGCCTTGATGCCGCACGAGTCGATCAGGTACGAGTGGATCATCTTCCAGTCGGGGCTGGAGAAGCGCTGGGTGTCTTTGTTGAGGATGATCTTGGCCAGGTACTGGCCGAGGATCGGCGCGTTACCGGCGCCGCCGGCATGGACTTCGGAGAGGTCCATGATTTTCATCTTGCTGTAGTCGCGCAGGAACCCGCTTTTTTCGCCCTTGCGCGAAAAGCGGATGCGCCCGGCAATGTCTTTGTCCAGGTCGCCCAGCATCACCAGTGGCTCCACCAGGAACACCGGTTTGCTGGGTTTGCCGCCGCCCAGGCGCAGGTTATTGCGGATCCACTGGGTGGGGCTGTAGCCCTGGGTCTTTTTAAATTGAAGTTTGTCTTCGTTACTGAATTCGTTCAGGTAGAACTTGCGCGCGTTATAGACCAACTCCGCCACGTCCAGCGCAATGTTGGAACCGCAGCGGCCCAGGCCGATCAGGCACACCGAGGGAAATTCCTGTTCGCTGCGCGGATCGCTGTCGCCTTCAAGATGGGGCGGGCGCGGGAACACCATGTCGCGCAGGCCGTCGAGGTTGTCGAGGATGCGGTCAGTATTGGTTTCGGTGAAGTACAGGTACTGCTGGGTGGCCAGCGGGCGTGTGGTGCTCAATGACTTTGAACCTGAGGGTTTGTCCGCAGGAGCTGTGGGCAACACGTCGGATACCACGGTGGCAGGGTTATTTTTAGAAGTCATTGTGCGCCATGTGCCTGGGCGGATGGCTGAAAAGAATCAAATGGCCATCACGGAATGGGTGTTCGCGACTTTGCAGTGCGTCCTTGTCCGGCGTGTTCGGGCGTGTCCCTGTGTTCTCAAGGAAAACCTGGCCGGACTCTGATGAATCGGCCGTTTGTCGGCGATCTTTAGCTAACTGATGGCGAAATGCCAAAGTTTGGGCGTCAGCGTATTGGCCGGACGATGAAAGCACCGCTTCGACCAGGGGCTGGCTCGTTTGGCGAACGCGCCTTTTGGGCACCCGCCGTAGCGAGCGAACGAAGCGGGTTGTGTCTGTCGATGCCTTGCATTACGCCAATGATGTCACTGACGGGCACCGCCGGGCTCAGTAGATAGCCTTGAATGAAATCACAGCCGTGGTCATGCAATAGCTCGAATTGGGCCTGGGTTTCCACGCCCTCGGTCACGACCCGCAAGTGCAGGGTGTGGGCGATGCCGATAATCGCCTGGACGATCTCGAGGTCAGCGCTCGACTTGGGAATGTCTTGGATAAACGATCGATCGATCTTCAACATGTTGAGCGGAAGGCGCTTGAGGTAGGCGAGCGAGGAGTAACCGGTACCAAAGTCATCGATGGCCAGCGACACGCCCAGGGCGCGGAGTTGGCGCAGCAACGCGAGGGTGCTGCTGATATTTCCCATCAGGGCGTTTTCAGTGACTTCCAGTTCCAGGCGGTTTGCAGCGATCCCGCTGAAGCGCAGGGCATCTTCGATTTCGTCCGCCAGTTCATCACGGGCCAGGTTCAGGGCCGAGCAATTTATGGCCATCGTCAGTTCGGTGTAACCCTTGTCGGAGAGCAGGCTCAAGTCATGACAGGCCTGGCGCAGGACCCAGTGATCCAGTTCAGCGATCAACCCATTGCTTTCGGCGATGCCGATAAAGCGGTCCGGGGCCAGCAAACCATGCTGCGGGTGCTGCCAGCGCACTAAGGCTTCCAGGCGCGTTACCTTGCCCAGTTGCATGTCGAAGATCGGTTGGTAAAACAGCACCAGTTGTTTCTGGGTGTGCAGGGCACTGCGCAGCTCTTCTTCCAATTGCAGCTCGAGGAAGGCCCGGGTCTTCAGGTTGGAGCTGAAGAAATGCAAGCTGTTACGCCCTGCGTCTTTGGACTGGTACAGCGCCATGTCGGCGGTTTTGAGCAGTTCTTCGCAGGTCTGGCCGTCGTCGGGAAACAGGCTGATGCCAATACTGGTGGTCATCACCATGCGGCGGCCGGCCAGTTCGACCGGCTCTTTCATTTTTTGCAAAATGCGTTGAGCCAGGTGCCGGGCTTCGTCGCGGTGGTGAATGCTGATCAGGATGCAGAATTCATCGCCGCCAAACCGTGCGACTACGTCCGCATGGCTTCGCACAGAGCCTTTGATATGGCCGGCCAGTACGGTGAGCAGTTGGTCACCGGCGTCATGACCGAGGCTGTCGTTGATACGCTTGAAGTGGTCGATATCGAGGAAGATAACCGCCAGCATGCCACCTGAAGCGGTTTTTTCCGCGATTTTCTCTGCAAAAATCTGGTTGAAGCCTCGGCGATTGAGCAAATCGGTCAGCGCGTCGTAATGCGCGACCTGTTGCAGTGAGACGCGGGCCTGGTCCAGTTCGCTGAGCAGCGTATTGACCCGACGCAGGTCGCGCTCCTTGTGTTGCAGCTTCTTGTCCGCCAGGGCCGCGCTGATGCTGCTGCCGATCACCAGCAGGGTGATCACCGCCACCGACAGGCCTAGTTGCGTGGGGTTATCGGCCAGGGGCAATGATAGGTCCGCCCCGTCCGGCACCAGCATCTGCATGGCGGCCATGCCGGTGAAATGCATGCTCAGAATGCCCGCGCCCAACACCAGGCTGGCGGCGTATTTGAGCAATTGATGAAACATGCCCGCGCCGGTGCGCAGGTAGCTCGACAACAATAGCGCGGCCAGGCTGGCCCCAATGGCGATAACCACTGAGGCGAAGAAGCGCCCGGTCTCAAAATACACCAGGGCCTGGGAGCGCATGGCCGACATACCGACGTAATGCATCAAGGCAATGCCCAGCCCCATCCACAGCGATGCCAGCAGGTATTGATGCAGCTGCAGGTTCGTATGGCTGAGGGTGCGCATGGCGAACAACGAGGCGATCAGGGCGATGACCAGCGAGGCGAACGTTGTGATCAATTCGTAATGAATGGCGATGGGCGCCTGGAAGGCCAGCATGCTGATGAAGTGGGTGGACCAGATACCGCCTGCCAGGCAGCTGGCACCGAGCCAGCGCCAGTGGCGACGGGCGGTGGGGTCTTCGACATGACCGACCCGCTCAGCCATGTCCAGCGTGCCGAAGCCAGCTGCGCAGGCGACCAAATAAGCCAGCAGCACCAGAAAAGGGTTATGGCTGCAATTGAGCAATAAGTGCCCGTTTTCTGGAAGGTCGGTGAAAAAAATCAGCCCCAGCCATTCCATAGCACGCCCCGTCATAGCTCCCACGTCACTGCCTAGGGCGGTGACCTATGGGCTCGAGTATAGAAGCCGCGCGGGATTTTCCACGGATAATGGCACTTTGCTTTTAACTAATTTGGCATCGCATCCATAGCGTTCGCTGCTAAGCGCTGATGGGCAGGTCCAAATCGAATGGGGCTTGCAGCGGCGGCAGGCCGAATGCGGCGCGCGCGGCATCGCAATCGACGTTGTGTTCACCCTGGCTCCACGATGCATCGAATTCTCGGCAAGGGCTTGCGCGTTGCTCATAAATCGAGCAACGCGTGCCTTTGCCCACTTCGCCCTCAAGGCTGCAGCATCGTGCGGGTTTTTGGTCGGTGCCGATCATCGCCACGCGGGTGGGGTTGATCTGCACCACCAGGTCATCGGGCACGGTGCCGCCCGATGAGGCGCACTCGCCCCAGAAGAAAGACACACGAAAGTGTGAACAGCAGGCACCGCAACTCAGACACGGACTGGCTTCGGACATGGGCGTCATCAATAAAAAGTAAGGGAGGGGAACGACGGGAAGGCTCGCCATTCTATCCATGCCATGGCCATTAGGAAGGGGGGCACACACATATATTTTTGTCAGGAAAGTCCCGTAACGACGGGCGAAATTACGCCCTATCAGCCTTACGAATCATTACAGACAACCGTCGCGCGCCTGACTATGTTGCAGGTACCTGAGCAGGATGCATCGGGCATCGCAGCTCTCATAACAATAAAAGAGACGGACCCATGCAGAACTCGACCCAAGCGGCGAATGCCTGGCGCATTCTGTTCCTGCTGTTCCTCGCCAACCTGTTCAACTTCTTCGATCGCACCATCCCCGCGATCATCATCGAGCCAATCCGCATGGAGTGGCACCTGAGCGACTTCCAGCTCGGCATCATCGGCACCGCCTTCACCATCGTCTACGCCATCGCCGGGTTGCCGCTGGGGCGCATGGCCGACACCGGTTCGCGCAGCAAACTGATGGGGTGGGGCCTGTTTGCCTGGAGCGGGCTGACGGCGATCAACGGGCTCGTCGGCAGTTTCTGGAGTTTTTTGCTGGTGCGCATGGGCATTGGTATCGGCGAAGCCAGTTATGCGCCGGCCGCCAACTCGCTGATCGGCGATTTGTTCCCGGCGCACCGCCGGGCCCGGGCCATGGGGATTTTCATGCTGGGCCTGCCGCTGGGGCTGTTGTTGGCGTTCTTCACCATTGGCGCAATGGTCAAGGCGTTCGACAGCTGGCGTGCGCCGTTCTTTATTGCCGCGGTGCCGGGGCTGATCCTCGCGGTCTTCATGTTCTATATCAAGGAGCCCAAGCGCGGTGCGGCCGAAACCGTGCAAGTGTCCCAGGAACGCGTCGACCGCCCGATTCGCCGCGTCCTGGCGGTACCGACCTTCCTCTGGCTGGTGTTGGCGGGGCTGTGTTTTAACTTCGCCACCTATGCGTGCAATTCGTTTCTGGTGCCGATGCTGCAACGTTATTTCCTCATGCCGTTGCAGGACGCGGCGGTGGCCACTGGCGTCATCGTCGGCTTGACCGGCCTGGTGGGCCTGACCCTGGGCGGCTGGATTGCCGACAAGATCCATCAACGCATCGCCAATGGACGGCTGTTGTTCGCCGCGTTCAGCCTGATCATTTCCACCGTCACCACCGCTTGGGCCTTGCATGCCGGGCGCATCGAGATTGGTGTGTTCGTGGCTCTGTTCAGTGTGGGTTGGTTGTTCGCTTACAACTTCTATACCTGCGTGTACACGGCCATCCAGGATGTGGTTGAGCCACGCCTGCGGGCGACCGCGATGGCGTTGTTCTTTGCCGGGTTGTATTTGCTCGGCGGCGGCATGGGGCCGATCGTGGTGGGCGGCTTGTCCGATCACTTTGCCCATTCGGCGATGTACGCAGCGGGGGCTGAACAGATGACCGAGGCTTATAAAGCGGTGGTCCTGCACGACGCCATGTACCTGATCCCGGTGGCGCTGTTCTTGACCATGCTGTTTCTGTTCCAGGCCTCGCGCAGTTTTGTGCGCGATGCCAAGCGGATGAAAGAGGGGTTGAGTGCGGTTGAGGTGCCGGTTGCGGTGGCTACGGCCTGAGACAGTGGTGACGCTATCGGGAGCAAGCCCCCTCCCACATGGATACGCGGTCAAATGTGGGGGCTTGCTCCCGATGAGGCCCTCAAGGCCAATAAAAAGACCCGCATTGCGGGCCTTTTTTTGACTCAAATGCTGATCAACCCGCCACCAGCACCCGAATCGCTTCCAGTCGCAGCGCTGCCTTGTCGAGCATGGCCAGGCCTTGCTCGCGTTGGTGGCGCAGGGCAACCAGTTCGCTGTCACGCACGGTCGGGTTGACCGCTTGCAAGGCGCTCAGGCGTGCCAGCTCTTCGTCGGTGTCCGCTGCCAGGCGGCGCTTGGCCTCGGCCACGCGTTCGGCGTGGCGCGGGGTGATCTTCTCTTCACCGGCGTTGATGCGCGGGGTGAGTTGATCGCGTTGGGCCTGTACGAACTTGTTGGCGCTGGCGCGGGGCACGCTTTCGAGTTGGTCGTTCAAGGTTTCGAACGAGACGCGGCCGGAAAGGTCATTGCCGTTGGTGTCCAGCAGGCAGCGCAGCGCAGCCGGCGGCAGGTAGCGGCCCAGTTGCAGCGAGCGCGGCGCAACCACTTCGCTGACGTAGAGCAGTTCGAGCAATACGGTGCCCGGCTTGAGCGCCTTGTTCTTGATCAGCGCCACGGCGGTGTTGCCCATGGAGCCGGACAACACCAGGTCCATGCCGCCCTGCACCATCGGGTGTTCCCAGGTGATGAACTGCATGTCTTCGCGTGACAGCGCCTGGTTACGGTCGTAGGTGATGGTCACGCCTTCGTCGTCGCCCAGGGGGAAGCTGGCGTCGAGCATTTTTTCGCTCGGCTTGAGGATCAGTGCATTTTCCGAGTGGTCTTCGCTGTCGATGCCGAACGCGTCGAACAGGGTTTCCATATAGATCGGCAGGGCGAACTGGTCGTCTTGCTCAAGGATGTCTTCGACCAGCGCATCGCCTTCACCCGCGCCGCCGGAATTAAGCTCCAGCAGGCGGTCGCGACCAGTGTGCAGTTCCTGCTCCAGGCGCTCACGCTCGGCGCGGGCTTCGTCGATCAGGGCTTGCCACTCGCCGTCGTCGGCGCTTTCCAGCAGCGGCAACAGGCGTGGCCCAAACTGATGCTGCAGGGCGTTGCCGGTCGGGCAGGTGTTGAGGAACGCATTCAGCGCTTCGTGGTACCACTGGAACAGGCGCTCTTGCGGGCTGGTTTCCAGGTACGGTACGTGCAATTCGATCACATGCTTCTGGCCGATCCGGTCCAGACGGCCGATGCGCTGTTCCAGCAGGTCGGGGTGCGACGGCAGGTCGAACAGCACCAAGTGGTGGGCGAACTGGAAGTTGCGACCTTCGCTGCCGATTTCCGAGCAGATCAGCACCTGGGCGCCGAATTCTTCATCGGCAAAGTAGGCCGCCGCGCGGTCGCGCTCGAGGATGTTCATGCCCTCGTGGAACACCGTGGCCGGGATGCCGGAACGCACGCGCAGGGCGTCTTCCAGGTCCATGGCGGTTTCGGCGTGGGCGCAGATCACCAGCACCTTGGTGCGCTTGAGCATTTTCAGCTGGTCGATCAGCCACTCCACCCGTGGGTCGAAGCGCCACCAGCGGTTTTCTTCCTCGATGTCCGGCTGCGATTGGAAGCTGACTTCCGGGTACAGCTCGGCGTGTTCGCCCAGTGGCAGTTCCAGGTATTCGTCCGGGTTCGGCAGCGGGTAGGCGTGCAGCTTGCGCTCCGGGAAGCCCTGCACGGCGGCGCGGGTGTTGCGAAACAGCACGCGGCCGGTGCCGTGGCGGTCGAGCAGCTCACGCACCAGGCGTGCACCGGCTTCGGTGTCGCCATCGTTGACGGCGCTGAGCAGCGCTTCGCCTTCGTTGCCGAGGAAACCCTGGATGGTCTTGTGCGCCGCCGGTGACAGGCGGCCTTTGTCGAGCAGTTCCTGCACGGCTTCGGCCACCGGGCGATAGTTTTCGCTTTCGGCGCGGAAGGCTTGCAGGTCATGGAAACGGTTCGGATCCAACAGGCGCAGGCGCGCGAAGTGGCTGTCCTGGCCCAGTTGCTCCGGAGTAGCGGTGAGCAGCAGCACGCCAGGAATCACCTCGGCCAGTTGCTCCACCAGTGCGTATTCCGCGCTGGCCTTTTCTTCATGCCAGACCAGGTGGTGGGCCTCGTCGACTACCAGCAGGTCCCAGCCGGCGGCGAACAGCGCGTCCTGGGCCTTCTCATCGTCCACCAGCCATTCCAGGGCCACCAGGGCCAACTGGGTGTCTTCGAACGGGTTGGCGGCATCGCTTTCGATAAAGCGTTCTTCATCGAACAACGCAACCTGCAGGTTGAAGCGGCGGCGCATTTCCACCAGCCATTGGTGCTGCAGGTTTTCCGGTACCAGGATCAACACACGGTTGGCGCGGCCCGACAGCAACTGGCGGTGGATGACCAGGCCGGCTTCGATGGTCTTGCCCAGGCCCACTTCGTCGGCCAGCAACACCCGTGGCGCGATGCGGTCAGCCACTTCGCGGGCGATGTGCAGTTGGTGGGCAATAGGTTGCGCACGCACGCCACCCAGGCCCCACAGCGAGGACTGCAATTGGCGGCTGGTGTGCTCCAGAGTGTGGTAGCGCAGCGAGAACCAGGCCAGCGGGTCGATCTGCCCGGCGAACAGACGGTCGCTGGCCAGGCGGAACTGGATGAAGTTGGAGAGCTGGGTTTCCGGCAGGGTGACCTGCTCGTTCTGCCCGTTGAGGCCGTGGTAGACCAGCAAGCCGTCGACGTCGTCGACTTCCCGTACGGTCATTTTCCAGCCTTCGAAATGGGTGATGGAGTCGCCCGGCGAGAACCTCACGCGGGTCAGGGGCGCATTCCGTAGCGCATACTGGCGAGTGTCGCCAGTGGCCGGATAGAGCACGGTCAACAAGCGGCCGTCCTGTGCCAGAACGGTGCCTAACCCCAGCTCTGCTTCGCTGTCACTAATCCAGCGTTGCCCCGGTTGATACTGCTGCGCCATGCTGCCTGACTCCCGCCGTGAAAAAGCCGACTATCTTAACGGAACAAGGTCCTCAGCCAAAGGACTCTGACAAAAACTACTCCGTTTGAGGGCGGCGGCGAGCCGTGAATCGACAGGTGGCGGGCACTTGCGAGTGTCGACTGGGTCACAGGTTGGCGAACGGGTGTTCAAGTCGCCCTGTGTTGCGCCGACAGCCTGTTGATCAGGAGAAGAAAGATTATGTTGCCACCTATGCTGCCCGTGAGCGTTGTGCCGGTTACGTCACAACTCGACCCGGTCCGCCAGAAACCGGATATCCCGCCGGTGGTCCCCGTGCAAGCGGGCGCCAACGAAAGCACGATCGACCTGAAAAAGGGCGATGCCGAGCAGTCGACCTTTTTGCTGCGTGAAGAACAGCGCCGCCAGCAGGAACAACAGAAACGCCGGCGCGAAGCCGACGCGGACCCCGACCAGCACCTGGCGATCCCCGGCGACCTGCTCAACGCCGATAACACGGTACCCGTGGTGCCGCTGATCGAAGATGCACCGCGCCAGGGCTTGTGGGTGGACGTCGAGGTTTAACCGCGCAGTTCCCGCAGGCCAGCCATCAGCCGTTCGATGTCGTGATCGTTATTGAGGGGGCTGACGGAGATTCGCGCAATGCTGGGCAGGCCGCGCGCCTGCATATCCAGTGGGGTGTAGGCCACGCCGTTGGCACCGATATTGATCCGCTTCAAACCCAATTGTCGCTTCAGTTCAAAGGCGTCCCAACCTGCGAGGTTGAACGCGATCAAGCCGGATTGCTTCGCGCCCAGGTCATGCAGGCAAATGCCCGGAATCTCACACAGTGCTGCGCGGATTCGCGCGCTGGTTCGGGAGACGTGTTCCCACACGCGCTCAATCCCCAATCGATTCATCTCCTGCAGTGCATTGCCCAACCCCGCCAACAAGGCGAAAGACACCTCACTGGTTTCAAAACGCCGGGCGTCGTCGCGCAGGTCGAACCCCTGGGGGCTCCAGGGTGCCGAAAATACGTCGCGCTGAGCAGGGTTCAACCGCTGCAGGAAATCCGGGCGTACGTACAGCAATGCTGTGCCCCGAGGCCCGCGCAGGTGTTTGCGACCGGCTGACTTGAGCACATCGCAATGCAGCGCCTGCACATCCACGGGCACTTGGCCCACGGCTTGGCCGGCGTCGATGAAATAGGGGATCGCATGGCGCCTGGCCACTTCGCCGATGGCCTGCGCGGGGTTGATCAGGCCGCTGTTGGCCGGCAGCCAGGTGAGGTCGATCAGCTTTACGTGCGCGTCGATCATTGACGCCAGCGCCAGCGGGCAGGCCGCGCCGGTTTCATCGCAGGGGATCACTTCCACGCGCGCGCCCGCCTGCACGGCCAACTGCATGCTTGCCAGGTTGCCGCCCCATTCATGACGGCCCACCAGAATACGGTCGCCCGGCTGCCAGGGGCCCAAGGCCTGGAACGCCATATTCCAGGCGGCCGAACCGCTGCCGGCGAAGGCTACCGCGCGGGTGGGTGCGTTGAGCAATTGCGCGGCGGCACTGCGGGCGTTTTCCATCAGCACGGCGCCCTGTTCACCCGCCTCCATGGGGCCGTCGCGGGCTTCGCGTTGCAGTTGATCGATGATGGCATCGAGGGTTGCCTGGCTCGGTAGGGAGGCTCCGGCATGGTTGAAGTGCACGATGCCCGATTGGCAGCCGGGGGTGGCGGCCCGCAATTGCCGCACGTCGAGCGGGCTCATGGGCGCAGCTCGAAAATCGCGTCAACCTCCACCGCTACGCCGGCCGGCAGGCTGCAAACACCCACCGCCGTGCGCACATGGCGGCCCTTTTCACCGAGGACATTGACCAATAGGTTCGACGCACCGTTGGCCACCACACCTTGGCGCTGGAAATCGGCGCTGCTGGCGATAAACACGCCCAGGCGCAGGGAGTCGCTCATGATCTCAATCCTTCGGGTTCTAAAGGCGCAAGCATGTGGTGCTCGGGAGGCGGCGACAAACGGATAGAACTCACTCGACGTATCGAAATAACTCAAGCATCGCCGCAGGCTTGTTTCAACCACTGGCCAAAGCAGTCGGCCGCTTCGTTGGTGGCGCCTTGAGGGCTGATCAGCCAGTAGCCGATGTCGCTGTAGTAGGGCGGCCAGTCGAAAGCCTCGACCAGGCTGCCGTCCTGGAGCCGGCGCTCGATCAGGCGGTGACGCCCCATGGCAATGCCTTGGCCGGCCACGGCGGCTTCGACCACGATGTTGTAGTCGTGCAGCATCACGCGGGGGTGGAGTTGCAGGTCGACTTGATAATGCCGGGACCAATCCGTCCACTCGAACGGCCTGTGCGAGGTGGCCATCAACAGCGGTGCGTTGTGCGGTCGGCTGGCCTTGAACGCGGGGCTGCACACCGGTGAGATCACTTCCGGCATCAGTCGCGTGGCCTTTACATCGGGCCAACCGCCTTTGCCGTAACGAATGGCGAGGTCGACGTGCGCAGCGGCAACGTTGGCCAGTTGAATCGCCGGGAGCAGTTCCACCTGGATGTGCGGGTAGCGGCTGAGAAACCCGGCCAGGCGCGGGGCCAGCCACAGCGTGGCGAAGGACGCCAGCAGGCCGATGCGCAACACCGTGGTGCCGGGGGCTACCCGTTGCGCGCGGGTCGCGGCAGCGATGATGTCGAGGGCGGGACGGATTTCGTTGTAGTACTGCTGGCCATCGGCGGTCAGGTCGATGGCGCGGGTGCGTCGTACAAACATCGATTTGCCCAAGTATTGCTCAAGCTTGTGTACCTGATGGCTGAGGGCACTCTGGGTCACCGACAACTCATCCGCCGCCTTGATAAAGCTCAAGTGCCGGGCCACCGCCTCAAAGGCGCGCAGGGCCAGCAACGGCGGAAGGTCTTTGTGCAGTGCCACCTGAATGGGCTTCCTGGGTCGGGTCGAGAATGTCGATTTTGGGCGAGGGCCTGCCTTTTGTCTTGCGCTGATTTGCCGTCAGGCGGGAGAGGCCGCATTATTGGGCCATTCCCGCCACGACGTAAGCCAAGCCATGAGTGAAGACGACAAGTTGATTGACCTGAGTGCCGAACGCGCCAAGCGAGTTCATGACCTCAATGACAAGCGCCTGAATGAAGTTCGCCAAGCGTTTGAGCAGGCGATGCCCTTAGGGAAAGCCAAGAAAAAATCAAAAAACAAACCTAAAAAGCGTTGAACCCCCCCTGCATCTATTGATGCAGGTCAGTTATTGCCCTTCTTTACGCCCTGTTGTGGGCGACATTGATCCTCGTCAATTTTCCAACCCGCCTTCTCCATTAACTTAGCCCTATCGCAACAGGGCAAGCACAGGAGGCCGGTCATGTTTATCGATAATGTGGTATTCGCCGGAGTGCTGACTGTAAGCCTCATGGTGCTGTTTTTTGTAGGGTTTGGATTTTTTATCTGGAAAGACGCGAACAAGCGTAAAAAACCATAGGTTTTTCCGGGTTACATGAGCACGCAAGGCATTTTGGGCGACTTCGGTCGCCTTTTTTTTGCCTGTTATTTGATACATGAAGCGGGGCGCGGGCTCCCGCAGTTGGACAATGGTGCGTTTGAAACACGCAATAAAAAAGGTGCGACCCTTGCGGATCGCACCTTTTTTTATTGCAGCGGACTATTAGCTGCCGAGCGCCTTTGATGCCAACCAGAACAACCCGGCCGACAGGCCAACGGTTGCCGGCAGCGTCAACACCCAAGCCATCAGGATGGTCTTGACCGTGCCGCCTTGCAGGCCGCTTTTGTTGGCAACCATGGTACCGGCCACGCCGGAAGACAGTACGTGGGTGGTGGATACCGGCAGGGCGAAGATGTTGGCAAAACCAATCATCGTCGCGGTGGTGATTTGCGCCGACATGCCCTGGGCATAGGTCATGCCCTGCTTGCCGATCTTCTCGCCGATGGTCAGGACCACGCGCTTCCAACCCACCATGGTGCCCAGGCCCAGGGCCAGTGCTACCGCAAGGATCACCCAGAACGGTGCGTACTCGGTGGTGGCGGTCAGGTCTTTGCGCAGCTTGTCCAGGTCAGCCTTCTCACGCGCTTCCAGGCCCGGTAGCTTGCCGACTTTCTTCGCGGTGTCATCCAGGCAGAGCAGGTAGCGGCGCACTTCGATACGCTGGTCGGAGGTCAACGAGTGGTAGTCGGAGACACCCTTTAACGTGCTGACGAGCGCATTGATGGTCGGCTCGGTCTGCTGCGGGTTGCACTGGAACTTGCCCGGCAGGTCATCCTTCACGCTTTTACCCAGTGCCAGGAATTCGCCGAGCGTGGCGTTATTGCGCTGGTAGAACTGGCTCAAATGCACGGTGGCGTCGCGGGTACGTTCGATCTGGTAGGTGGTGCTGCCCAGGTCGAGTACGAACTGGGCCGGCACGATACCGATCAGCACCAGCATGATCAGGCCGATACCTTTCTGGCCATCGTTGGAGCCGTGCACGAAGCTGACGGCCATGGCGGAGATCACCAGCACCAGGCGGTTCCAGAACGGCGGGTGCTTCTTGTCGTCGAGCTTGCGGCGCTGGTCCGGCGTCTTGTGCATTTTCGACAGCGGGCGCCACCACTTCAGGCCGATCAGCACCAGGGCTGCGACCAGGAAGCCGGCCATCGGCGAGAACACCAGGGAGGCGCCGATATCAATAGCCTTCTGCCAGTTCACACCGTCAGCCAAGGGGATATCGTTGATCAGGGCGTTGGCGAGGCCGACACCGAGGATTGAGCCGATCAGCGTGTGGGAGCTGGAAGCGGGGATACCGAAGTACCACGTGCCCAGGTTCCAGGTGATCGCCGCTGCCAACAACGAGAAGACCATGGCCAGACCGTGGCCGGTGTTCACGTTGATCAGCAACTCAACCGGCAGCAAGTGCACGATGGCGTAGGCGACACCGACACCACCGAGCAACACGCCGAGGAAGTTGAACACCCCGGAGAAGAACACGGCCAGATGCGGCGGCATGGCTTTGGTATAGATGACTGTGGCCACCGCGTTAGCGGTGTCATGAAAGCCATTGATGAACTCGAAGGCGAGGACAAAGGCCAGGGCGAGCAACAGGCTCACGAGAACCCAAGCATCCAGTCCGCTGAATAAATCGATCATGAAGGTTTTCTGACCCGGTCGTAAGGGGGCGCGATTATGCCAGAAAACCTCGGTAATCGATGCACTAGCTGCTCATCGGTAACAATCTTCAGTGAAAAAAACCGGGTAGAAGCGGGCTGTCCCAGGCTTTTCGGGGCTTTGGCAAGCCTTTGATTTATAACGCGCCGGGGCGAGAAGGCAGGGTTTTGTCATCAAAACGTCATGTCTGAAATATTTGTAAGAAATTTTACAGGTGATTAAGGGCGCGGGATTGCCGGCTGCCGGCATGGCGAGCAGCCGAGGCCGGCCCTGGGCTCAAACCGAAGCGCTTATGGCTCTTCGGCTTTGAGTTCCTGTTCAATCTTTTGGATTTCCTGGGCAAATGCCTGGTCGAGCAAGCTGGCGCGTTTGCGCCATGGTTTGCGCTCAGGTTCAGGCTGGGCGGCGTAGGTGGTGACTTCCCCGCCGTAAACGTCCTTGTAACGTTGCTCCTGGCGCTCAAGTTCCGCGCGCAGTTCATCTTTCGTCACATTGTTACCTAATTGAGTTGAGTGTAATTACAGTGCAACGTTATGCCTGACTGGCACCTTCGCGTTGTCCAAAGTTGAACCGTGGGTGTTCAACTTTGAATGAGGCGAAATTACTGGGTGTCGGCAGCCTTTCGAGGCGGGTAGTTGCAACCGCCGATGCACTGCATGTGCATGGCCTGGCGAACGTGGGCCCCGATAAAGGGTGACCCGCGCACAGGGTGCATTATAGCGGCGCATTTGAATAACACTATCGGCATAAAGTTAAAAAGCGTCAACGTTGTATGAGCGTTTTATTACACCAACGCGTGGGTAGTTTGCAGGCGTTCTGGCGTCGTAGATTGTATAAAGTGGTCAGAGTTAACAACTTCTCCTTAACGCTGCGGTGGGTTTACGCGGTTTTCTCGCTCGTAGCCCATGGGCGGCAGCCAAATTGCGATAATCGCCGGATCGTCCGATAATCGCCCAATGTTCTTGGCGCTGCCTTGTGCATCGCGGCCGACGCGGCTTGTAATAGCAGCCCCATCCCTCCAGTGGTTGACAATAAGAGAATAGGACCCCCACATGAACGATCAATTGCGCAACTCTTTCGCGTCAGTGGCGCCGCCGATCGTTGCATCGCCAGCCAAGCGCATCCAGGCTTTCACGGGTGATCCGGACTTTATGACTTCCCTGGCCCGTGGCCTGGCCGTGGTGCAGGCTTTTCAAGAACGCAAGCGCCACCTGACCATCGCCCAGATCAGCCATCGCACCGAAATCCCACGCGCCGCCGTACGCCGTTGCCTGCACACCCTGATCAAACTCGGCTACGCCACCACCGACGGGCGTACCTATTCGCTGTTGCCCAAGGTCCTGACCCTGGGCCATGCCTACCTGTCGTCCACGCCGCTGGCGGTGTCGGCGCAACCTTATCTGGACCGCATGAGCGAGCAGCTTCACGAAGCCTGCAACATGGCCACCCTCGAAGGTGATGACATTCTCTACATCGCTCGTTCGGCCACGACCCAGCGCCTGATTTCGGTCGACCTGTCAGTGGGAGGGCGGTTGCCGGCCTATTGCACCTCCATGGGGCGCATCCTGCTCGCGGCGCTGGATGACGCGTCACTGCAGGACTACCTCGACCACGCCGATCTGCCCACCAAGACCAGCCGCACCCTGACCACCCCCGAAGCGCTGTTCGAGTGCCTGCAACAAGTGCGTCAGCAGGGCTGGTGTATCGTCGACCAGGAACTGGAACAGGGCCTGCGTTCGATTGCCGTACCGGTGTATGACGCGTCGGGCCAAGTGCTGGCGGCGCTCAATGTCAGCACCCACGCCGGACGGGTCAGCCGCAGCGAGCTGGAACAGCGCTTCCTGCCGAGCATGCTCAGTGCCAGCCGTGAGTTGAGCGCGCAGCTGTTTGCCTAAGGTGTTCGGTGACCGCACAGATCCCGGCGTGATCAATTGACGGTGTTTCCCCAGGCTTATTAATGTGCGGCAGCGCTCTTGCCAGTGCCCCCAATAATAATGACGACCCCAGGTGGTCGGCCCGCCATCGGTGTGGAATAAAAATAATGAATCAGCCTTCTGTCGGTTCCACCCTGGACGTACAGTCCTTTATCAACGCCCAGCCACTGTCACGCTATCAGTGGCGCGTGGTGATTCTGTGTTTCCTGATTGTGTTCCTCGATGGCCTCGACACCGCCGCCATGGGCTTTATCGCGCCTGCGCTGTCTCAGGATTGGGGCATCGACCGCGCCAGCCTCGGGCCGGTGATGAGCGCCGCGTTGATCGGCATGGTGTTTGGCGCGCTGGGTTCCGGCCCGCTGGCCGACCGCTTCGGCCGCAAGGTGGTGCTGGTGGGCGCGGTGCTTGTGTTTGGCGCGTTCAGCCTGGCGTCGGCCTACAGCAGCAACGTCGATCAACTGCTGGTGCTGCGCTTCCTGACCGGGCTGGGCCTGGGGGCGGGGATGCCCAACGCCACCACGCTGCTGTCCGAATACACCCCTGAACGCCATAAGTCGCTGCTGGTAACCAGCATGTTCTGCGGGTTCAACCTGGGCATGGCCGGTGGTGGGTTTATCTCGGCCAAGCTGATACCAGCGTTCGGCTGGCACAGCCTGTTGCTGATCGGTGGCATCCTGCCGTTGATCCTGGCCGTGGTGCTGCTGGTGTGGTTGCCGGAATCGGCGCGTTACCTGGTGGTGCGCAATCGCGGCGCAGACAAGGTGCGCAAAACACTGTCACCCATCGAGCCCCATATCGTGGGTCAAGCCACCCATTTCAGCGTGCCCGAGCAAAAAACCGTAAAGGCCCGCAATGTGCTGGCGGTGATTTTCGCCGGCACCTACAGCGCCGGCACCTTGTTGCTGTGGCTCACCTACTTTATGGGCCTGGTGATTGTTTACCTGCTCACCAGCTGGCTGCCGACCCTGATGCGTGACAGCGGCGCGAGCATGGAACAGGCCGCGTTTATCGGCGCGTTGTTCCAGTTCGGCGGGGTGTTGAGCGCGGTCGGCGTGGGTTGGGCGATGGACCGCTTCAATCCCCACAAGGTCATCGGCACCTTCTACCTGCTGGCCGGGGTGTTTGCCTACGCGGTCGGGCAGAGCCTGGGCAACATCACGCTGCTGGCCACCCTGGTGCTGGTTGCCGGGATGTGTGTCAACGGTGCGCAATCGGCGATGCCGTCCCTGGCAGCACGCTTCTACCCGACCCAAGGCCGCGCCACCGGCGTGTCGTGGATGCTCGGTATCGGACGTTTCGGCGCGATTCTCGGTGCCTGGATGGGCGCGACCCTGCTGGGTCTGGGCTGGAACTTCGAGCAGGTACTCACGGCGTTGGTGATCCCGGCTGCCTTGGCGACTGCCGCAGTGGTCATCAAGGGCATGGTCAGCCACGCGGATGCGACCTGAGGTTGATTGATAGCTTGCCAACAATCGGTTCGATAATCGAACGGTTAGTCGATTATCGGATTGTTTGGCCTAAGGGGCCGGCTTAATCTTCAAGCTGTTCGGCGCCACCTCAGCGCCTTTTTCGATCAACACCGGGAGCCCAACCCCATGGCTGAAATTCTCACCCTGCGTGATGCGGTCAAGCGCTTCGTGAACGACGGCGATACCGTCGCCCTCGAAGGTTTTACCCATCTGATCCCTACTGCCGCAGGCCACGAAATCATTCGTCAGCGCAAGAAAGACCTGACGTTGGTGCGTATGACGCCTGACTTGATCTACGACCAGTTGATTGGCGCCGGTTGTGCACGCAAGTTGATTTTTTCCTGGGGCGGCAACCCCGGCGTGGGGTCCCTGCACCGGCTGCGTGACGCGGTTGAAAAGCAATGGCCGCTGCCGCTGGAGATCGAAGAACACAGCCATGCCGACCTGGCCAACGCCTACGTCGCCGGCGCGTCCGGCCTGCCGTTCGCGGTGCTGCGGGCCTACGCCGGTTCCGACCTGCCCAAGGTCAACCCGCTGATCAAAAGCGTGACCTGCCCATTTACCGGCGAAGTGCTGGCAGCGGTGCCGTCGGTGCGTCCGGACATTACCGTGATCCACGCCCAGAAAGCCGACCGCAAAGGCAACGTGCTGCTCTGGGGCATCCTCGGCGTGCAGAAAGAAGCGGCCCTGGCGGCCAAGCGTTGCATCGTCACCGTGGAAGAGATCGTCGACGACCTCAACGCACCGATGAACAGTTGTGTGTTGCCGACTTGGGCCCTGACTGCGGTGTGCCACGTACCGGGGGGCGCGCATCCGTCCTATGCCCATGGCTACAACGAGCGCGATAACCGCTTCTACCAAGCGTGGGACCCGATCGCCCGTGACCGTGAGACCTTTACCGCATGGATTGACGAATACATCCACGGCACTGCCGACTTCAGTGAATTCCAGGCCAAACTGGCCACCGCGCAGGAGGCCAACTAATGGCTTACTCGACCAATGAAATGATGACCGTCGCCGCCGCGCGCCGCCTGAAGAACGGTTCGGTGTGCTTCGTGGGTATCGGCTTGCCGTCGAAAGCGGCCAACCTGGCGCGCCTGACGTCGTCGCCCGATGTGGTGCTGATCTACGAGTCCGGCCCGATTGGCGCCAAGCCTTCGGTACTGCCGCTGTCCATCGGTGACGGCGAGCTGGCGGAAACCGCCGACACCGTGGTGCCGACCGGTGAGATTTTTCGCTACTGGCTGCAGGGCGGGCGCATTGACGTGGGGTTTCTCGGCGCGGCCCAGGTTGATCGTTTCGGCAACATCAACACCACCGTGGTCGGTGACTATCACCGGCCCAAAGTGCGCCTGCCGGGTGCCGGTGGCGCGCCCGAGATCGCCGGCTCGGCCAAGAGCGTACTGATCATACTCAAGCAGTCTTCGCGTTCGTTTGTCGACAAGCTGGATTTCATTACCTCCGTAGGCCACGGCGAAGGCGGCGATTCACGCAAGCGCCTGGGCCTGCCGGGAGCCGGTCCTGTCGGGATTATTACCGACCTGTGCATCATGGAGCCGGAGGAGGGCACCCATGAGTTTGTGGTCACCGCGCTGCACCCGGGCGTGACCCGCGAACAAGTCGTGGCGGCCACCGGTTGGGCGATTCGGTTTGCCGACCAGGTTGATACCACCGCCGAACCCACCGAGCTAGAACTCACGGCCCTGCGTGACCTCGAAGCGCGCACCGCCGCCGCCCATGGCCAAGCGCCAGGAGAAGCCTGATGCGCGACGTATTTATCTGTGATGCCATCCGCACCCCCATCGGCCGTTTCGGCGGGGGGCTGGCCACGGTGCGTGCCGACGACCTGGCCGCCCTGCCGATCAAGACGCTGATGGAGCGCAACCCGTCGGTGGATTGGACGGCGGTGGACGAGGTATTCCTCGGCTGCGCCAACCAGGCCGGCGAAGACAACCGCAACGTCGCCCGCATGGCGCTGTTGCTCGCGGGCCTGCCGGAGAGTATTCCGGGCGTGACCCTCAATCGTTTGTGCGCCTCGGGCATGGACGCCATCGGTACTGCCTTCCGTGCCATCGCCAGCGGCGAGATGGAGCTGGCGATTGCCGGCGGCGTCGAGTCGATGTCCCGTGCGCCGTTCGTGATGGGCAAGGCCGACGCGGCGTTCTCGCGCACCATGAAGCTGGAGGACACCACCATCGGCTGGCGCTTTATCAACCCGTTGATGAAAGCCCAGTACGGCGTAGATGCGATGCCGCAGACCGCCGATAACGTGGCCGACGATTACAACGTGTCGCGCGCCGACCAGGACGCTTTCGCCCTGCGTAGCCAGCAACGTACCGCTGCCGCGCAGGCCGCCGGCTACTTTGCCGAAGAAATCGTGCCGGTGCGGGTTGCGCATAAAAAAGGCGAAACCGTGGTGGAGCGCGATGAGCATCCGCGTGACACCACCCTCGACGCCCTGGCCAAACTCAAGCCGGTCAACGGCCCGGACAAGACCGTCACCGCCGGCAACGCGTCGGGTGTCAATGATGGCGCCGCCGCGCTGATTCTGGCCTCGGCCGAAGCGGTCAAAAAACATGGCCTTACCGCCCGCGCCAGGGTATTGGGCATGGCCAGCGCCGGTGTCGCGCCGCGCGTGATGGGCATTGGCCCGGTGCCGGCAGTGCGCAAGTTGGTCGAGCGCCTGGGCCTGGCCGTCACCGATTTTGACGTGATCGAGCTCAACGAAGCCTTCGCCAGCCAAGGCCTGGCGGTGCTGCGTGAGCTGGGCATCGCCGACGACGCGCCGCAGGTCAACCCGAACGGTGGCGCCATCGCCCTTGGCCACCCGTTGGGCATGAGCGGAGCGCGGCTGGTACTGACGGCCCTGCATCAGTTGGAAAAAACCGGCGGCCGCAAAGGCCTGGCGACCATGTGTGTGGGCGTCGGCCAAGGCCTGGCCCTGGCGATTGAACGCGTCTAATAAGAGAGGATTGCTCCATGAGTGACAAGCCCGGTTACCGGCGCCCGCAAGCGGGCACCCAACCTGATTACCTGCACCCGGCCTACCAGTCGACGAACCTGCGTTCGCCGTCTCAGCCCTTGGTGTTTTTGCCCCATTCCCTGTCGGAAATCACCGGCCCGACCATCGGCGCCGAGCGGATCAATGCGCAGGACAACGACCTTACCGCCCAGCATGAAGGCGAGCCTCAGGGCGAGCGCATCATCATCCACGGCCGGGTGCTGGATGAAAACGGCCTGCCGGTGCCGGGCATTCTGGTGGAGATCTGGCAGGCCAACGCCGCCGGACGCTACAACCATAAACGCGACTTGCATAACGCGCCGCTGGACCCGAACTTCACCGGCACCGGGCGCACTGTCACCGACGCCGACGGCTTGTATCAGTTCCAGACCATCAAGCCCGGCGCCTACCCGTGGGGCAACCACCACAACGCGTGGCGCCCGGCGCACATCCACTTTTCACTGTTCGGCCCCAGCGTGCTGACGCGCCTGGTGACGCAGATGTATTTCCCCGGCGACCCGTTGCTGGAATACGACCCGATCTACAACTGTGTGCCTGATACCAGCGCCAAGGAACGCCTGATCGCGCGTTTCGACCTGGAGAAAACCATTCCTTCCTATGCCCTCGGCTACCGCTGGGACATCGTCCTGCGCGGCCGCGACGCCACGCCGATGGAGAAATGAGATGAGTCTTTACGCAACCACGTCCCATACCGTAGGGCCGTATTACCACATCGGCCTGACCTGGCTGAACCGCGAAGACCTGACCAGCGCCGCCACCCTCGGTGAGCGCGTGGCGATCAGTGGGCAAGTGGTGGACGGCAACGGTGATGCGGTCAACGACGCCATGCTCGAAGTCTGGCAGGCCAATGCCGCCGGCAAATACGACCACCCCGAGGACGAGCAGGACAAAGCCGTCGACCCGAACTTCGAAGGCTTTGGCCGCGTGCCGGTGGACGCCGAAGGGCGCTTCCGGTTTACCACGATCAAGCCGGGCAGCGTGCCGGGCCTTCAAGGCACGACCCAGGCGCCGCATTTGGTGGTGCTGGTGTTTGCGCGTGGCTTGGTCAAGCACCTGCTCACGCGGATTTACTTCGACGGGGAAGCGTTGAATGGCGATGACCCGTTGCTGGCCTGTGTGCCGGCAGAGCGGCGGGGCACCTTGATTGCCCAGCCGGATGGGGCGGGGGTATATCAGTGGAATGTGATCCTGCAGGGGACCGATAAGGAAACGGTGTTCTTCGATTATTGAGTCGCTTGTCAGGCCGCTATCGGGGGCAAGCCCCCGATAGGGCCGCTTCAGAAGACACCTACCCAAATGTCTGCTTGCGGAACATGGTTGTTGCAAAGTATGTCTAGGCTATAACCGTTCCCACTGAGTGAAAACGCCATGACCACAGAAACCAGTCATTACACCGGAGAAGAACGCAGCAAACGGATCTTTGCGATTGTTGGTGCGTCCTCCGGTAACTTGGTCGAATGGTTCGACTTCTACGTCTATGCCTTCTGCGCCATCTACTTTGCCCCGGCGTTTTTTCCGTCGGACAACCCCACCGTCCAGTTGGTCAACACCGCCGGTGTATTCGCCGCCGGGTTCCTTATGCGCCCCATCGGCGGCTGGCTGTTTGGTCGCGTAGCCGATAAACACGGGCGCAAAAACTCGATGATGATTTCGGTGCTGATGATGTGCGCCGGCTCGTTGGTCATCGCGTTTTTGCCCACCTACAACGACATTGGCGTGTGGGCGCCGATCCTGCTGCTGGTAGCGCGCCTGTTCCAGGGCTTGTCCGTGGGCGGCGAGTACGGCACCACCGCCACGTATATGAGTGAAGTCGCGCTCAAGGGCCAGCGCGGGTTCTTTGCGTCCTTCCAATATGTGACGCTGATCGGCGGCCAGTTGCTGGCCGTGCTGGTGGTGGTGATCCTGCAGCAGATCCTCACCGAGCAAGAGCTGCGTGCCTGGGGCTGGCGCGTTCCGTTTGTGATCGGCGCGATTGCGGCGGTTATCTCACTGTTGCTGCGGCGTACCCTGAAAGAAACCACCAGCAAGGAAATGCGCGAAGACAAGGACGCCGGCAGCGTCGCTGCGCTGTTTCGCGACCACAAGGCGGCGTTTATCACGGTGCTGGGCTACACCGCCGGTGGTTCGCTGATTTTCTACACCTTTACCACGTACATGCAGAAGTACCTGGTGAACACCGTGGGCATGCACGCCAAGACCTCCAGCTACATCATGACCGGCGCATTGTTCCTCTATATGTGCATGCAGCCGGTATTCGGCATGCTGGCGGACAAGATCGGCCGACGTAATTCGATGTTGTGGTTCGCAGGCCTGGGGACGTTGTTCACCGTGCCGATCCTGCTGACCCTCAAAACCGTGAGCAGCCCGTTCCTGGCGTTCGCGCTGATCACCTTGGCGCTGGCCATCGTCAGCTTCTACACCTCGATCAGCGGCCTGGTGAAAGCGGAAATGTTTCCTCCCCAGGTCCGTGCCCTCGGCGTCGACCTGGCGTATGCGGTGGCCAACGCGATCTTTGGCGGTTCGGCGGAGTTCGTCGCCCTGGGGTTGAAATCCATGGGCATGGAAAACACCTTTTACTGGTACGTCACTGCGATGATGGCCGTGGCCTTCCTGTTCAGTTTGCGCTTGCCCAAGCAGGCGGCGTACCTGCACCACGATTTGTAAGGGATACGTTATGACGCTGCGCACGAGCAACCAATTGTTCGACGCTTACTTCACGGCCGACAGCATGGCCGAAGTGTTCTGCGACCAGGGCCGCTTGCAGGGCATGCTGGATGTCGAGGCCGGCCTGGCTCGCGCACAGGCCCAGGTCGGGTTGATCCCCCAGGCCGCCGTGGCGCCGATTGCCCAGGCGTGCCTGGCGTCGCTGTATGACGTCGATGCCTTGGGCGCGGCGATTGCCACGGCGGGGAATTCGGCGATTCCGTTGGTCAAGGCGTTGGGCAAATTGATTGCCGCTGAAGACGCCGGCGCCGAGCGTTATGTGCATCTGGGCGCGACCAGCCAGGACGTGATGGACACCGGCCTGGTGCTGCAACTGCGCCGCGCCGTGGAACTGATCGAAACCGACCTGGCTCGGCTGGGCGCGGTTCTCGCTGACCAGGCGCAGCGTTACGCCGATGTGCCATTGGCCGGGCGTACCTGGTTGCAGCATGCAACGCCGGTGACCCTGGGCATGAAAATCGCCGGTTGGCTGGGGGCGGTCAGCCGCAACCGGCAACGTCTTGTCGAGTTGAAGCCGCGCTTGCTGGTGCTGCAGTTCGGCGGCGCGTCCGGCACCTTGGCCGCGCTCGGCGACCAAGCCCTGCCGGTGGCCGAAGCGTTGGCGGCGCAATTGCAACTGACCTTGCCCGAACAACCTTGGCACACCCAGCGTGATCGCCTGGTGGAGTTCGCCGGCGTGCTGGGCTTGATCGCCGGTAGCCTCGGCAAGCTGGGCAGGGATATCAGCCTGTTGATGCAAACCGAAGCGGCGGAAGTGTTTGAACCGTCGGCGCCGGGCAAAGGCGGCTCCTCGACCATGCCCCACAAGCGCAACCCGGTGGGCGCCGCCGTGCTGATCAGCGCGGCTACCTGCGTGCCGGGGTTGGTCTCGACGATGCTCAGCGCCATGCCCCAGGAGCACGAACGCAGCCTGGGCCTGTGGCACGCCGAATGGGAAACCTTGCCGCAGATTTGCCGGCTGGTATCCGGCGCCCTGCAACAGGCGCTGCTGATAAGCGAAGGGTTGGAAGTCGACCCCGAGCGCATGCGGCAGAACCTTGACCTGACCCAAGGCCTGGTATTGGCCGAAGCGGTGAGCATCGTGCTGGCCCAACGCCTGGGCCGCGAAACCGCGCACCATTTGCTTGAGCAGTGCTGCAAACGTGCCGTCGCAGAGGGTCGCCACCTGCGCGCGGTGCTGGCGGATGAACCGCAGGTCACCGCCCAGCTGTCAGCCGCCGAGCTGGACCGCCTGCTCGACCCGGCCCACTACCTGGGCCAGGCGCGCACCTGGGTCACTCGCGCAGTAACCGAACACTTTCAATTGACTGCCTGAGGAGGCCACTGTGGCCTATGTACAACTCGCCGACGGCGAACTGCATTACCAACTCGACGGGCCCGTCGACGCACCGGTGTTGGTGCTCTCCAACTCCCTGGGCACCGACCTGCATATGTGGGATATCCAGATCCCGGCCTTTACCGAGCATTTTCGCGTGTTGCGGTTCGACACCCGTGGCCATGGCAAATCCCTGGTCACCGAAGGGCCCTACAGCATCGAGCAGTTGGGGCGCGACGTGCTTGCTTTGTTGGATGCACTGGGCATTCAACGCGCGCATTTTTGCGGGTTGTCGATGGGCGGCTTGATCGGCCAATGGCTGGGGATCAACGCCGGCGAGCGCTTGGAGCGCCTGGTGGTGTGTAACACCGCCGCCAAAATCGGCACGCCGGACATCTGGAACCCACGCATCGAAATGGTACTGCGCGACGGCGCGGCGGCCATGGTTGCGCTGCGTGATGCGTCCATCGCGCGCTGGTTCACCGCCGATTTTGCCGCGGCCAACCCGCACCAGGCCAAGCAGATCACCGACATGCTGGCGGCCACGTCGCCGCCAGGCTATGCGGCCAATTGCGCCGCCGTGCGGGATGCCGATTTCCGTGAGCAACTGGCGGCAATCCAGGCGCCGACCCTGGTGATTGCCGGCACTGAAGACGCCGTTACACCGCCGGCCGGTGGCCACTTTATCCAGAGCCATGTGCGGGGCGCGGAGTATGCCGAGTTCTATGCGGCGCATCTGTCCAATGTCCAGGCCGGTGCTGCGTTCAGCGACCGGGTGATTGAATTTCTGCTGGCCCGCTAAGGAGCATTTTGTGGACGAGAAACAACGTTATGCCGAAGGCCTGCAGGTGCGCCGCGAAGTGTTGGGCGATGCCCACGTCGACCGCAGCCTCAATGCCCTGACCGAGTTCAACAGCGAGTTCCAGGAAATGATCACCCGCCACGCCTGGGGTGATATCTGGACCCGCCCGGGCCTGCCGCGGCACACCCGCAGCCTGATCACCATCGCCATGTTGATCGGCATGAACCGCGCCGAAGAACTCAAGCTGCACCTGCGCGCCGCCGCCAGCAATGGCGTGACCCGGGCCGAGATCAAGGAGGTGCTGATGCAGAGCGCGATCTACTGCGGGATCCCGGCGGCGAATGCCACTTTCCATCTGGCGGAGTCGGTGTGGGATGAGCTTGGCGTGGAGTCCCGCCAGGACTGAAATACGGTAGAAAAAGTGGGAGGGGGCTTGCTCCCGATAGCGGTGTGTCAGTCGATATATGTACTGACTGATACTCCGCTATCGGGAGCAAGCCCCCTCCCACATGTGTGTTCTTCACAAGGACTGTAGATTTCAGTGGGAATCGCCATCCCACACCCAGTTCCATACCCCCGGCAGATGCACTGGCTCGCTCACATCCTTCACCGTCCGCGCCAGCGCCGCGCGTTCCAGGGCGCCATGGTCGGTGTAGAACGGCTCGGCAGCCGTCTTCATGCCATTGACGCGGGCGCTGTCCATCAGGATTTGCAGGTATTCCTGCATATGCCGTGCGGTGTAGCGGTTGATGTCGTGGAAGGTCACCACCACCGGTATCACGCCGTCCACCGTCGGCAATTCACCCAGGGCAATGCGCTCGCGCACCACCGACAGTTGCCGATACAGGTTGGCGCGGCGACGCGGGCTGGCGTTGAAGCCCCAGATCTTGCCGTCGTTGGCGCTCAGGTCGGTCAGCAACACCTGCATGCCGTGGCGCTGATAGGCGGCGAAGGTGCGGCGGTCATAGTTCCAGAAGGGCGGGCGCACCAGCACCGGCGGCGCGCCGGTGATGGCGGCAATGTCTGCGGCGCCCTGGGTGAGGGTGCTTTCCAGCTCGGCGTTGTTCAGCCAGCGGTGGTTGGTATGAAACGCGGTAGCCGTGTGGAACGCCAGGACATGGCCGCCGGCGTACTCCCGTTCCATGGTCTTGCGGCCCCGTGAACTGCCGCCGGAACGGGTTGCTTCGGTCTGCAGGAAGAACACGGCCTTGATACCCGGCAATACCGGGTTGTCGGCCAGGTCGGCCACCACCGAACGGCTCGGGTTGTTGTAGCCCGACGCACTGGGGCCGTCATCGAAGGTCAGCAAAAACCGGATCGGCGCCTGGGCTTGCAGGCGTTGCGCGGTCTGTGGCGTCAAGGCGATGGGCGCGCCAATGCAGCCACTGAGGCTCATGGCCAGGGCAAGCACGGCGGATGCGATGGCAAAGGATTTCATGGTGGGCGCAGGCTCGAATAAGAGGCCGCTGCTGTGTGGATCAGCAGCGGCAGGCGCGCACGATACAGTAAGTGCCGCGCGGGTTTACAGCAGACTTATCGGGTAACTGACGATCAACCGGTTTTCATCGAACTCGTTGTTGCTGTAGTCGCGGCGCATGCTGGAATTGCGCAGACGTACCGTCAGGTTCTTCAGGCTGCCGCTTTGCACGGTGTAGCCCAATTCACTCTCACGCCCCCACTCCTTGCCGTCGGTGACAGTGGCGGTGTGTACGTTGCTGCCGCTGATGTAGCGGTTCATCAGCGTCAGGCCCGGCACGCCGAGGGCGGCGAAGTTGTAATCGTGGCGCACTTGCCAGGATTTTTCCTGGGCGTTGTCGTAGCTGGCGTTGTAGCTGTCGTTGGCCAGGGTGCCACCGCTGGTGCCGTTGACGCGCATCCAGGCACTGTCGCCGGTGAGTTTTTGCAGGCCCACATAGAAGGTGTTACCGCCGTATTTGGCCGAGAGCAGACCGGACCAGGTCTTGTTGTCCAGCTTGCCGGCGCGGGCGCTGCCGTCGTCCTCGCCATAGAAGAAGCCGAGGTTGGCGCCCAGGGTCCAGGCACCGAGGGGCTGGCTGTGGATCAGGTTGATGAACTGCTGGCGGTAGATGTCCTTGAGCTGGGCATTCCACAGGCCAACCTGGGTGCGTTTGTCGTTGAACGTGTATTCGCCGCCCTGGAAGTTGAAACGGTCGGAGGTGAATGCGGTTTTACCGGTCATCGACAGGTCGTTCATGCTGCTGTCGTCACGCGGGCTGTTGGCGCGGAACTGGCCACCATAGAGGGTCAGGCCGTCGATTTCCTTTGACGTGATCTGCCCGCCGCGCAAGGTCTGCGGCAACGAGCGCCCATCGTCCGCGCGCAGTATCGGCAGCACCGGCATCCATTCGCCGACCTTCACTTCGGTCTTTGACATGCGCGCTTTGAACGCTACGCCAAGACGGCCGAACTCATCCGCCGGGCGGCCGTCATGGTCCAGCGGCAGCAGCTGGGTGCCACCCGTGCCGCGACCGCCATCGAGCTTGAGCGAGTACAGGCCCAACACGTCCACGCCAAAACCTACTGTGCCCTGGGTAAAGCCGGACTTGGCGTCGAGGATGAAACTCTGGGTCCACTCCTGTGCGCCGCCCTGGCTCTTGGTGGGGTTGGTGAAGTTACGGTTGATGAAGAAGTTGCGCAGGTTGAGGTTGGCGCTGGCGTCTTCGAGAAAACCCTGTTCTTGGGCGAAGACAGGCAAGGCAACACTGGCGACAGCGGTGGCCAGCAACAGCTGGCGAGGGCGGAACGTGCTCATGGCGGTGGACCTGTTGTTATTGGGGTTATGCAGGTGGCGGCCATGGTGCGTGGCGGTGCGGGGGCGGTTCAATTGGGGGAGGGCGGGTTGTGGGCGATGATCGAACGCAAGTTGCCGGGCGCTGAGGCCCGGCCGTGGCGGTCAGGATTTGGGCGGGGTGAGGTGGGTCCAGGGGATCGCCGGCAAGTAATGCTGGGCGGCGATGATCAGCGCCACCATCACCGCCACGAACACCGCTTGCAGCGGGCTCCAGAATGCCCAGTGCAGGCCGTTCAGCCAGGGGTAACCTTCGCTGAGTTTCTGGCTCATCTGGCCGATGCGTTTCGTGTGCAGCAGGTTGATCAGCAGCGCGCCGGCATAGGTCACGGCGCCGAGTACGCCGAGCATCAAGGCACAGGCGATCAGCATGATCGCCTGGGGAACGCCGTGACGAATCACCAGCCAATAGTCGTTGGGGTTGAGTCGTTTGGGAATCAGGTACTGGCTCAGCCAGACGTCCGGCACCCGATACACCGAGCTCATGACCGCCCAGAACTGAGTGACGCGGAAGGCCACAAGGGCCGGCACGAATGACATCAGCATGAACAGAACCACCGACATCAGGTCCAGCTTGCCCGGGGTGTCGTGGGCAATGTTCAGGCCGATGGCGAGGGCGAGGATTGCCCACAGTCGGATAAACACCTGGGTGTAGATCGGCCGCGGCACGAACTTGCGCCAGAAAAACACATCGGCCTGAGGCAAGCGTTCAACCAGTTGCGGGTAGCGCCAGGTCAGGGTCTGGGCCAGGTGCTGGCAGGCATTCCACTCGTTCTCGCCAAACCCATCGATCATGTTGTTTTGCTGAGTGGCCGTCATGGGCGTCAGCAGCAAGCGTGCGGCCATGGCGTCGGCAGAGGTGCGTCGCGTGTCCTGGGCCTTGTCCTGCAAGTGGGCGTAGAAGCTTTCCTGTTCGCAGCGCCCCACCAGTTCGCGCCACATCCACGCCGGCTCCGGGTACACGCCTTTCTGGTCGTCCCAGGCGAAGGCCTGGCACACGCGCTCGAACAGCGGCACGCTCCACTGGGTATCGTGGAGCAGTTGCAAAATGATGCGTTGCCATTGTTGTTGCAGGTCGAACACCCGCAGCCACGCTTGGTTGTTGTAGTGAGTGAGCTGGCTGATGAACTCGCGCTCGGCCTTTTGCTCCAGCAATTCCTGCAAGGTGCGGCGGTAGTCTTGCAACAGCTCGCCGGTCAGCGCTTCGTGCTGCCAGGGGGTCATGGCGATCTGTTGCCACGGCGTCAGCCAGTCCAGGTGTTGCACCGCCCACTGGGCGATGGCGCTGCGCTCGCCGGGCGTATCGAAGCAATGGCGCAGCAGGCCGGCCTGGAAGGCCTCGGTGCAGTGCTGTTGCTGGGCCTGGGCCCAGCGCGCGTCGAGGTTGTGTGTGGTGAGGCCGCTGAGCAGGGCGTGGGCCGGGTCCGGCGCCGGGGCTTCGTAGGGGGCCGGTTGCAGGGGCCGGATGTCCATCAGCTCGGCCAAATCGTTGAGGTTGGCATAGGTCGGTTCGACCACCGGCACTTCGACGCGTTCGTGTGGCTCGCGGTCAGCTCGCCAGCGTGCCTCGCTCAAGGCTTGCTCGTAGGCTTCGCGCAGGCGCTGGAAGCCTGCGGCGTCGTCGTCCGGGCGGCAGCTTTTGAGCAGCCGCGCATAGCTGCGCTTGATGGTGCGCTCGTCGGCATCTTCGGGCAGTTGCAGTACGTTCCAACACTCCATCGGGTCCTCCCTCAGCGCCAGAAACCGTTGTCCAACTGCTCGAGTTGACGGGTCAGTTCGCTACGGGCCTCGCGGATGCGGCGTTCGTCCTGGGTATCGAGCACTTGCTGGAACTGCGCCGCCCAGTGGCCGAGTTGCTCGCGCAGTTCGCCGAGGTTTTCCTGATAGAGCCGCTCAAGGCGCGCGGTAAGCACGGTGTTGACCTGCTGGTCGCGCGGGTGAACCTTCAACTGCGCCAGGGCTTGCAGGCGTTGCTGGATCTCCTGCGGGCTGAGCACGCCAGGGTTGTTCTCGATCACCAATGAGTGTTGCTCGCCGGTCAGCGGGATATTCACCTGGGCTTCCAACAGGCCGTTGTTGTCGTAGGTGAAGCGCACGTCCAGCGCGACCTCACCGGCCTTGCGCTTGGGCACGCTGATGTCCAGTTGGCCCAGTTCGATGTTGTCTTTGACCAGGCGGCTTTCGCCCTGATAGATCTTGAGCAGCACGCGGGTCTGGTCGTCGTACAGGGTGACCACGCTCTTGACCCGGCTCACCGGCACGCTGCTGTTGCGTTCGATCAACGGCAGGTAGTGGCCGCTTTCGATATGGCCGCCGTACTGGTTTGAGGTTTCGATGCCCAGGGTGTAGGGGCACACGTCGGTCAGCACTACTTCTTCCAGGGCAGCGGAACGCGCCTTGAGCGCGGCCTGGATCGCGGCGCCGTGGGCGACCACCTGGTCCGGGTCGAGGCTGATGGAAGGGAAGCGGCCGAACAATCCCGCGGCGAGTTTGCGCACCAGCGGCATGCGCGTGGTGCCGCCTACTAGCAATATTTCATCGAGGTCGCCGACGCGAATCCGCGCATCGCGCAGGGCGCGTTCGATCGGCGCGCGCAGGCGCTCCAGCAGCGGCGTGTAGAGTTTGGCCAGCTCTTGCTGGGTGATGGTCTTGACCCACTGCTGGCCGTCGACACGCAGTGCGAATTCGGCGCTGTCGTCCTGGCCCAGGGCTTTGCGCACGCGCTCGGCCTCCCGGCGCAGGGCGTGCAGCACGCTGCTGGTGGGTGGGAAGTCGGCGGCGTTGCGTTGGCTGTCGACGAAGTGCTCCAGCAGCAGGGTGTCGAAGTCTTCGCCACCGAGGAAGTTGTCGCCGGCGCTGGCGCGTACTTCCATCACGCCGTCGAACAGCTCGATGATCGACACGTCAAAGGTGCCGCCGCCGAGGTCGAAGACCAGGAATGATGTCTCTTTGTCACGCTGGTGCAGGCCGTAGGCCAGGGCGGCGGCGGTGGGCTCGTTGATCAGTTTTTCAACGTTGAGCCCGGCCAGCTCACCGGCGATGCGCGTGGCTTTGCGTTGGCCGTCGCTGAAGTAGGCGGGCACGCTGATCACGGCTTCGGTGACCGTATGGCCGTAGGTGCGCTCGATGTCTTCCTTGAGGCTTTTGAGCACCAATGCCGAGAGTTCTTCGGGGCGGAACGAGCGGTCGCCCAGGCGTACTTCGGTGGCACTGCCCATGTAGCGCTTGAACAGCGAAGTGGTCAGGTGCGGGTGGGTATGCAGGCGCTCTTTGGCGGCCTGGCCGACCAGCACACGGCCTTGATCATCCAGCCCGACTACGCTTGGCGTGAGCAGATGGCCAAGGGCGTTAGGCACCAATTCGGCGGCGTCACCCCGCCAGACAGCGGCGAGACTGTTGGTGGTCCCCAGGTCGATTCCTACGATCATTACGACAAGCTCCCTCTGTGGTCTGTAAGAATCAGTAACTAATTTTACCCTGAAAGGTTGGCGGAAAAGCAAGGCGGCAGGTTTAGGGCGGCTTGATGCAATTCAATGTGGGAGGGGGCTTGCTCCCGCTGGCAGTGGGTCAGCTGCAGATGAGCTGACTGACAGACCGCCATCGGGAGCAAGCCCCCACATTTAATCGATGGTGTAAAAAAATGGCATAAAAAAACCGCCTCCTGGTGAGGAGGCGGTTTTTTTGTTTACAGCAGCACGATCAGAACAACTTCAGCGCCGGTGCTTCTTCTTTCAACGGCTCGTTCTTCGCGGTCTGCTCGTTCCAGCCGCCACCGAGGGCCTTGTACAGGTTGACCTCGGCGGTCAGCTGCGCCAGGCGGTCGGTGATCAGCGATTGCTGGGCACTGAACAGTTGGCGCTGGGCATCAAGGAAGGTCAGGTTGCTGTCGACACCAATGCGGTAGCGGCGCTCGGCCAGGCGGTAGTAATCCTGGTTGGCCGCGACGAAGCCGCGCTGGGCGTCCAGTTGCTGCTTGTAGGTCTCACGCGCGGCGAGGCCGTCGGACACTTCCTGGAAGCCGGTCTGGATGGCCTTCTCGTAGTTGGCCACGTTGATCTCTTTCTGGATCTTCGAGTAGTCCAGGCTGGCGCGCAGGCTACCGGCGTTGAAGATCGGGATGTTGATCTGCGGCGCGAACGACCAGGTACCCGAACCGCCCTTGAACAGGCCGCCCAGTGTCGGGCTGGCGGTACCGGCGCTGGCCGTCAGGCTGATGCTCGGAAAGAACGCGGCACGGGCCGCGCCGATGTTGGCGTTGGCCGCCTTGAGGTTGTACTCGGCCTGCACGATGTCGGGGCGACGTTGCAACAGGTCCGATGGCAACCCGGCCGGTACTTCGCTGAGCAGGTCATCCGACAGCGGCTTGCTGGCGATATTCGCCGGCAGGCCGGTGCCCAGCAGCAGGGTCAGGCTGTTTTCGTCCTGGGCCACCTGGCGGGTATAGCGCGCCAGGGCTACCCGGGCGTTTTCCACCGAGGTGCGCGCCTGGCTGAGGTCGAGGGCCGAAGCCACGCCGACTTCGTTGCTGCGCGAGGTGAGCTTGAAGCTCTGCTCATACGCGCCCAGGGTGTCCTGGGTGAGCTTGAGCAGTTCCTTGTCGGCCTGCCAGGTCAGATAGGCGTTGGCCACGCTGGCCACCAGGCTGATCTGGGTGCTGCGCCGCGCTTCTTCAGTGGCGAAGTATTTTTGCAGTGCTTCTTCACTCAGGCTGCGCACGCGGCCGAACAGGTCCAGCTCATAGGAACTGATCCCCAGGCCCGCCGAGTACTGGCTGGCGATGGTCGCCTGACCGGACTGCGACAGCTTGGCCGGCGTACGCGAACGACTGCCGTTGCCCGTGGCCGAGACGGCCGGGAAAAGGTCGGCGCGCTGGATCTGGTACTGCGCGGCATAGGCGTCGATGTTCAGGGCCGCGACACGCAGGTCGCGGTTGTTCACCAGCGCGGTCTGGATCAGCTGTTGCAGCGCGGGGTCATGGAAAAACTGCTTCCAGCCCTGCTCGGCAGCGGCCTGGTTCGGCGCCTGGGCCGACGAATACGCCGGGCCCTGCGGGAACTGTGCCGCCACCGGCGCGTCGGGGCGCTGGTAGTCAGGTATAAGCGAGCAGCCACTGAGCACGAATGCCGTGACGGCTAAGGAAAGTAGCGACTTGCTCATTGGCCAGCCTCTTTAGGAGTTTGCTTGGGTTCAGTCTGTTTGCGTTCGCCTGCGGCGGACACGGTTGCAAAGAACAATGGCACCCAGAAGATCGCCAGGACCGTGGCCGTGATCATACCGCCGATCACACCGGTACCGATCGCGTGCTGGCTGCCGGAGCCGGCGCCCGAGGAGATCGCCAGCGGCAACACGCCGAGCACGAATGCCATGGAGGTCATGATGATCGGGCGCAGACGCATACGGGATGCTTCGATGGCCGATTCGACAATTCCTTTGCCTTGTTCATGCAGCTCTTTGGCGAACTCGACGATCAGGATGGCGTTTTTCGCCGCCAGGCCCACCGTCACCAACAAGCCGACCTGGAAGAACACGTCGTTGGACAGGCCGCGCAGGCTGGTTGCGATCAACGCACCCACCACACCCAACGGCACTACCAGTACCACTGCGATCGGGATCGACCAGCTTTCGTACAACGCCGCGAGGCAGAGGAACACCACCAGTAGCGACAGGGCGTACAACGCCGGTGCCTGCGAGCCGGACAGCCGTTCTTCGTACGACAGGCCCGTCCAGGCATAGCCTACGCCCGCCGGCAATTGCTTGGCGATGCGTTCGACTTCGGCCATGGCATCACCGGTACTGTAGCCCGGTGCCGGCGTACCGAGGATTTCCATTGCCGCAACACCGTTGTAGCGCGAGAGCTTGGGCGAGCCGTAGATCCACTTGCCCGAAGAAATGGCTGACAGGGGCACCATCTTCCCGGAGTCGCTGCGTACGAACCACTTGTTCAGGTCTTCCGGGGACATCCGGCTGGCGGCGTCGCCCTGCACGTACACCTTCTTCACACGACCACGGTCGATGAAGTCGTTGACGTAGCTGCCACCCAGGGCAATCGCCAGGGTCTGGTTGATGCTCGACAGCGTAATGCCTTGGGCGCTGGCCTTCTCGTCGTCGACGGTGAGTTCGTACTGCGGCTCATCGTTCACGCCGTTGGGGCGCACACCGGCCAGGATCTTGCTCTGGGCGGCCATGCCGAGGAACTGGTTGCGCGCTTGCATCAGCTTTTCGTGGCCGACACCGCCCTGGTCTTGCAGGAACACGTCGAAACCGGTGGCGTTACCCAACTCCAGGACCGAAGGCGGCACGATGGCGAAAACCATGGCGTCCTTGAAGGCCCCGAAGAAGTAACCCTGGGCACGCTTGGCCACTTCGAATACCGACTGCGAAGCATCGCGTTCATCCCATGGCTTGAGCATCACGAACGCGAGGCCCGAGCTTTGGCCACGGCCAGCGAAGTTGAAGCCGTTGACGGTAAAGACCGATTTCACGGCCTTGCCTTCGCCGGGCTCGCCTTCCTTGTCGTTGAGCAGGAAAGCCCGCATGTCGTCGATGACTTTTTGCGTACGTTCAGCGGATGAGCCGACCGGGGTCTGTACCTGGGCGAAGATCACACCCTGGTCTTCCTCGGGCAGGAACGCGCTTGGAATGCGGGTGAACAGCCAGATCATGCCGACGAAGATGATCAGGTACACGAAGAACGCCGGGTACTTGTGCTTGATCATGTTGCCCACGCCGCGCTCGTAGCTGATAACGCCACGGTCGAAGGTGCGGTTGAACCAGCCGAAGAAACCACGCTTGGGTTGGCCGTGCTTCTCGGGGTCGATCGGCTTGAGCATGGTGGCGCACAGGGCCGGGGTGAAGATCAGCGCAACCAGTACCGACAGCGCCATGGCCGAAACGATGGTGATGGAGAACTGTTTGTAGATCACACCGGTGGAACCGCCGAAGAACGCCATCGGCAGCAATACCGCCGACAGTACCAGGGCGATACCCACCAGGGCGCCCTGGATCTGGCCCATGGACTTGACCGTCGCTTCTTTGGGCGACAGATGCTCCTCGGCCATCACCCGCTCAACGTTCTCTACCACCACGATGGCATCGTCCACCAGCAAGCCGATGGCCAGGATCATGCCGAACATGGTCAGGGTGTTGATGGTGAAACCGAACGCCGCCAGGATCCCGAAGGTACCCAGCAATACCACCGGTACGGTCATGGTGGTGATGATGGTGGCGCGGAAGTTCTGCAGGAACAGGAACATCACCAGGAACACCAGCACGATCGCTTCGACCAGGGTGTGCACCACGCCGGAGATCGATTCGGTTACCACTGGCGTGGTGTCATACGGCACCACTGCCTTCATGCCTGGCGGGAAGAACGGCTCCAGGGACGCCACGGTGGCACGGATGGCCTTGGCGGTGTCCAGGGCGTTGGCGCCCGAGGCCAGTTTGATCGCCATGCCCGACGCCGGCTTGCCGTTGAACTGCGCACTGATGCTGTAGTTCTGGCCGCCCAGTTCGATACGCGAGATGTCACGCAGGCGAACCTGCGAGCCGTCGGCGTTGACCTTCATCAGGATCTTGCCGAACTCTTCCGCGGTTTGCAGGCGGGTCTTGCCGATGATGGTTGCGTTCAGCTGGGTACCGGGCAGGGCGGGCAGGCCGCCCAATTGGCCAGTGGCCACTTGCACGTTCTGCGCGGAAATGGCGGTGCTGACGTCGACCGGGGTCAACTGGTAGTTGTTCAGCTTGGCCGGGTCCAGCCAGATACGCATGGCGTACTGCGAACCGAACACCTGGAAGTCACCGACACCCGCGGTACGGGAAATCGGGTCCTGGATGTTGGACACGATGTAGTTGGAGAGGTCGTCCTTGGTCATGCTGCCGTCTTCCGACACCAGACCGATCACCATCAGGAAGTTCTTCACCGACTTGGTCACGCGGATACCCTGCTGCTGCACTTCTTGCGGCAGCAATGGGGTCGCCAGGTTCAGCTTGTTCTGCACCTGAACCTGGGCGATGTCCGGGTTGGTACCCTGGTTGAACGTCGCGGTGATGGTCATGCTGCCGTCGGAGTTACTGTCCGAGGCGACATAACGCAGGTTGTCGATACCGTTGAGCTGTTGCTCGATGACCTGCACCACGGTGTCCTGCACGGTTTGTGCGGACGCGCCTGGGTAGGTCACCTGGATATCAATAGCGGTCGGCGCGATGGCCGGGTACTGGTTGATGGGCAACTTCAGGATCGACAGGGTCCCGACCAGCATGATCACCAGGGCAATTACCCAGGCAAAAATGGGACGGTCGATAAAAAATTTCGACATGGGTTACTCCCCTTTGCCAGCAGCGGCAGCAGGAGCGGAACCGGCGGGCTTGGCGTTGTCAGCGTCCTTGACCTGGACTTCGATGCCCGGCTTGATGAATTGCAGGCCTTCGGTGATCACGCGGTCACCGGCGTTCAGGCCTTTTTCCACCAGCCAGTAAGCGCCGTCAGTGCGGTTGGCCACCAGGGTGCGTTGCTCGACCTTGTTGTCCTTGTTCACCACCAGCGCCGTCGGAATGCCCTTGATGTCGCGGGTCACGCCTTGCTGTGGCGCCAGGATGGCCTTGCTGTTCACACCGGCTTGCAATTGGGCGTGTACGAACATGCCCGGCAACAGGGTGTGGTCAGGGTTGGGGAACACGGCGCGCAGCGTCACGGAACCGGTGGTCTGGTCGACCGACACTTCGGAGAACTCCAGCTTGCCTTCCTGGCCGTAGTCGCTGCCGTCTTCCAGGGTCAGCTTGACCTTGGCGGCATTGGCGCCGGCTTTTTCCAACTGGCCGCTTTCCAGGTCGCGGCGCAGTTTGAGCATTTCAGCCGACGACTGCGTGACGTCGACGTAGATCGGATCCAGTTGCTGGATCACGGCCATCGCATCGGCCTGGCCATTGCTGACCAGTGCGCCTTCGGTCACCGAAGAACGGCCGATACGCCCAGAGATCGGCGCGAACACTTTGGTGTAGCGCACGTTGATCTGGGCCGTTTGAACGTTTGCTTCGGCGGTCATGCGGTTGGCGACGGCGGTGTCGTATTCCTGGCGGCTGACGGCTTGTTCATCGACCAACTGCTTGTAGCGGTCGGTGATGGATTTGGTCTGGGTCAGGGTGGCTTGTGCGCTTTTCAGGGTCGCGTCGTACACCGACGGGTCGATCTGATAGAGCTGCTGGCCTTCCTTCACGTCTGCGCCTTCCTTGAACAGGCGCTTGAGAATGATGCCGTTGACCTGCGGGCGAACTTCCGCGATGCGGTAGGCGGTGGTGCGGCCAGGCAGCTCGGATGTCAGGGTATAGGCTTGCGGTTGAATGGTGACCACGCCGACCTGAGGGGTTTGAGCGGGCGGAGCCGCTTCTTCCTTTTTACATCCGCTGAGCAGCGATGCCAGGGCGACGGCAGTGACCAGAGCGGTAACAGCTGGCTTAAGTTGCATGAAGATCCTCGGGTCAGGCGCGCAGAGTGCGCACAAGCAGTGTGGAAGGGTAAAAAACAAACGGTGAGTAGATAAGTAGCTTGCTACGCAATATACTTACGTTCATGGTTGTTTGTAAACTCTTGACAGGTTTCGCGCTTTGTTGACAAAGCAACGCCCGAAACCTCGATTCCATTACGTTCGGCACCCGTGACGGTGTCGTCCCACAAATATTTTGATGATCGTCCGCGTCTATTAACGTTGCGTTAACGATAGTCTCAAGTGTCTTGATTGAGGTTTTACTGCCATGGTTCGTCGCACCAAAGAGGAAGCTCAGGAAACGCGCAGCCAGATTCTCGATGCCGCCGAGCAAGCCTTCTATGAGCGCGGCGTCGCGCGCACCACGTTGGCCGACATCGCCGCGTTGGCCGGTGTGACGCGGGGCGCCATTTACTGGCACTTCAGCAATAAATCCGATCTGCTGCGGGCGCTGCTCGATACGTTGCATGAACCGCTGGATGAATTGGCCAGGGCCAGTGAAAGCGAGGATGAACTCGACCCACTGGGCTGCATGCGCAAGCTGCTGATTCATCTGTTTCATCAAGTGGCCCTGGACCCGAAAACCCGGCGCATCAACGAGATTTTGTTTCATAAGTGCGAATTCACCGATGAAATGTGCGACATGCGCCGCCAGCGCCAAACCCATAGCCTGGAATGCAACTTGCGCATCGGCCTGACACTGCGTAACGCGGTCCATCGCGGGCAGCTTCCGCAAAACCTCGACACTACCCGGGGCGCTGTTTGCATCCATGCCTACATCAACGGGTTGATTGGCCAGTGGTTGCTGGTGCCCGACAGCTTTCAGTTACATCAGGAAGCCGAACGCTGGGTGGATGCAGGGCTCGACATGCTGCGCCTGAGCCCTAGCCTGCGCAATTGAGACAAAATGCGTAATTGCATCAGGTTGTGTCAACAGTAAAGCCTAAGGACAGTCAATCGTCCTTCTGCCTGATTGGTGGGGTGACTTTATATACGGGCTGGCAGGCGGTTGATAGGTAGTCGCCTAAGTATTTTGTAGCGATATTGTTGCCGCTATGTGAAGCAATGTTTCAAAGGTGAAACATACAGTCAAAAATGTGGGAGGGGGCTTGCTCCCGATGGCAGTGGATCAGTCAACACATACAGTGACTGACCCGCCGCCATCGGGAGCAAGCCCCCTTGTGTCTTGATACGGGATTAAGCTGAGAGTGAGAGGGTGAGTGGCAAGCTGAATGCCCGAAGTGCTTAAAGCACGTGTGGGAGCCCATGCTGCCACTCACTTCTCCGCTCTGGACATGAGCCCGAACAGTTGAACGAGCCCACCTCGAACAGTTACAAGCGTGGATCAAGCCAGAGCGCTCTCACTTTTAGTGTAAGAGGGTTTGGCTATGTTTTCCTATCCAGCAGGCATTGATGTTTCCAAGGACAGCCTTGAAGCTCGAGTTCATCAGGTTGACGTTGGGGTAAATTGCGCTAACGCCGAAGAAGATTTCCCTGGGTTGATTGGGTGGCTATTGCTTCACCAGGTCGGACGCGTGGTGTTGGAGGCTACTGGCGGTTATGAGCGCAAAGTCATGAAGGCGCTTCAGGCTGCGGGCCTTAATGTCATCTGCGTCAATCCCCGTCGGGCCAAGAGTTTTTCCAGGGCGATGGGGCAACACGCTAAAACCGACCCGATAGACGCAAAGTCTCTTGCGCAGTTCGCAGCGGTTCTCGACTCACCAAGCAGCCGAATCACCAGCCCGGAACATGACGAGTTGCGCGCGTTAGTCCAGCAGCGAGAGAACTTTGTTCAGCAGAGGGACGATGACAGAAGGCGCCTGAAAACAGCCTCCTGCGACGTAGTAAAACCGGCGTTGCAGAGCCATATCGACTACTTGAGCAAGGCTGTGAACGCGATAGAGCAGCTGATTCGCGAAACCGCCAACAGGCTAGACCGCGAAAAAGTCGAACGCCTGTGCTCAGTTAAGGGCATCGGGCTCATTACGGCGGCTAGCCTAATGGCATATCTGCCGGAGCTGGGCGAGATTGGCAGGCGTCCGATCACGGCGCTAGCGGGCCTCGCTCCGTATAACAACGACAGTGGGAAACACCAAGGTGCGCGTCACATTAGCGGCGGGAGGTTTTCCGTGCGTCGCTCGCTCTACATGGCCTGCTGGGTTGTCATCCGGGAACAGCCTGAATTCCAGGCCCGCTATAAAGCACTGCGCGACAAAGGCAAACGCGCAAAAGTTGCGCTAATTGCATGCATGCGTGTTTTGTTAGTCAGGCTGAACGCGATGCTGCGTTATAGAGCCGAATGGAAAGAACACGCTGCCTGAATCTGCAGCGATGTGTGGTTGAAGGTCACACGGCTTGAAGCTGTGGGAGCTTGGCTGTCTTAAAAAGCGATGCCAAAGTTAGGGTCATCAAGACAGTTGCTCCCACATTTGGTTTTGCGTCTGAGGTGATTACAGCGTCGGGTAATCGATGTAACCCACCGGGCCCTTGCCGTAGAAGGTTTCCGGATGCGCTTCGTTGAGCGGCGCATCGGCCTTCAGGCGCGCAGGCAGGTCCGGGTTGGCAATGAACGGCACGCCGAACGCTACGGCGTCCGCTTTACCCTCGGCCAGCCAGGCATTGGCGCTGTCCTTGGTGAAGCGCTCATTGGCGATGTACACGCCGCCGAAGGCTTTCTTCAGTTGCGGGCCGAGGCTGTCGGCGCCTTCTTTCTCGCGGGAGCAAATAAACGCGATGCCGCGCTTGCCCAGTTCGCTGGCGACGTAGGTAAAGGTTTGCGCCAGGTTGTCGTCGCCCATGTCGTGAGCATCCGCACGCGGTGCCAGGTGCACGCCCACACGGCCGGCGCCCCAGACTTCGATGGCCGCATCGGTCACTTCCAGCAACAGGCGTGCACGGTTTTCCAGGGAGCCGCCATAGTTGTCGGTACGCTGGTTGGTGCTGCTTTGCAGGAACTGGTCGAGCAGGTAGCCGTTGGCGCCGTGGATTTCCACGCCGTCAAAGCCGGCCGCCTTGGCGTTTTCGGCACCGGTGCGGTAAGCGTCGACGATCTCGGCGATTTCCGCGGTTTCCAGGGCGCGCGGCGTCGGGTAGTCGGCCAGCGGGCGCACCAGGCTGACATGGCCTTTGGCCTGGATCGCGCTAGGGGCTACCGGGGTCTCGCCGTTCAGGTACGACTCATGGGAGATGCGGCCCACGTGCCACAGTTGCAGGAAAATCTTGCCGCCCGCGCCGTGAACGGCCTTGGTCACGTTGGCCCAGCCGCGTACCTGGTCGTTGGACCAGATGCCCGGCGTGTCCGGGTAGCCCACGCCCAGCGGCGTCACGGACGTGGCTTCGCTGAGGATCAGCCCGGCTGAGGCGCGTTGCACGTAGTACTCGGCCATCAGCGCGTTGGGCACCCGGCCTTCATCGGCACGGCAACGGGTCAGCGGTGCCATGATGATGCGGTTCGACAGTTGCAGGTCGCCCAGTGTGATCGGATCGAAAATAGTCGTCATGAAATAACACCTTTCAAGTGAGTTGATCAGTTGGTCGCAGGGGCCAGGTCGGCGTTGCCGCTCTGACGGAAAGTAATCAGGGTTACCAGCAGGGCGAGGATCGCCAGCGCCGCCGCCGCCAAAGGCACGCTGGCCAGGCCGAAGCCGTGGGCGATCACGCTGCCGCCAACCCAGGCGCCGAGGGCGTTGCCGATGTTGAAGGCGCCGATGTTCAACGTGGACACCAGGTTCGGTGCGGCCTTGCCGAAGGTCACCACGTTGATCTGCAACGCGGGCACGGCGGCGAACGAGGCGGTGGCCCACAGGAACAAAGTGATTTCGGTCGGGATCACCGCGACGCTGGTCCAGCTCAACGCCGTGGACACCACCGCCATGCTGATAAACACGCCGATCAACGTGGCCGCCAGGCGCTTGTCCGCCAGCTTGCCGCCGATGATGTTGCCCACGGTGAGGCCCAGGCCGATCAGCAGCAGCGTCCAGGTCACGCCTTTGGGCGACACGCCGGTGACATCACCGAGCAGCGGTGCCACATAGGTGAAAAGGGTGAACATGGAGGCGGCGAACAGTGCGGTCATGCTCAGCGACAACCAGATACCGGCACCCTTGAGGGCCGCCAGTTCGGCGCGCATGTTGAGTTTCTCTTCGTCACGCTTGGCGGGCAGGAAGCGGATCAGGCCGATCAACGCCACCACACCAATCACCGTCACCGCCCAGAACGTCGAGCGCCAGCCGGCTTCCTGGCCCAGCGCGGTACCCAGCGGTACGCCGAGCACGTTGGCCAGGGTCAGGCCGGTGAACATCAAGGCCACGGCCGATGCGCGTTTGTTGGCCGGCACCAGGTTAGCCGCCACCACCGAACCGATGCCGAAGAACGCGCCGTGGCACAGCGCGGTGACCACCCGGGCAAACATCAGCACGTTGTAGTCGCTGGCCAGGGCGCAGAGCAGGTTGCCGATAATGAAAATACCCATCAACGCTACCAGTGCGGCCTTGCGCGGCAGCTTGGCGGTGGCCAGCGCCATGAACGGTGCGCCGATGGCCACGCCCAGGGCATAGCCGGTGACCAGCCAACCGGCGCCGGGGATCGATACGCCGAGGTCCGCCGCTACATCGGGCAGCAGGCCCATGATGACGAATTCGGTGGTGCCGATAGCGAAGGCGCTCAAGGCCAGGATAAGCAGCGAGAGAGGCATTTTCGTGTCCTTTACAGCGGCGCGCTGAATTCAGCGCTGAGTTCAGTGGTAAGCGCCGCGAGGAAGGCTTGTATCGTTTCCTCGTTGCGCCGGAAAAAATGCCACTGCCCGGCCTTCTGGCTGCTGATCAATCCCGCCCGTTGCAAGGTGGCCAGGTGGGCCGACACCGTCGACTGGGACAAGCCGCAGCGTTGGTCGATCTGCCCGGCGCAGATGCCGTATTCGTGGTTGTGCAGTTGCTCGGGGAATTGCACTTTCGGGTCTTTGAGCCAGGTGAGAATGTCTCGTCGTACTGGGTGCGCCAGGGCTTTTATTATTTCGTCGAGGTCGATGGACATGGCAGTTGCTCGTTTCGTAAAGCGTTATATCGCGATGAGGCGAACTTTAAATCGCTACATCCCGATATACCAATATGATTTTGATCTGAGACCCTTCTGAATCGGTATATCGGGTTATAACGATACGTGGTTGGCAGTGCTAGACTGCGCGCCATGAATTATCTCGCACATCTGCATCTGGGCGGCCAACTTCCGGCACAACTGCTGGGTAGCCTTTATGGCGACTTTGTCAAAGGTCGCCTGCAGGGCCAGTTCAGCCTGCCGATCGAATCGGCGATCCAGTTGCATCGTTCCATCGACCGCTTCACCGACAGCCACCCGCTGGTAGGGGCGGCGTTATCGCGCTTCAGCCTTACGCGCAGGCGCTATGCGGGGATCGTCCTCGATGTGTTTTTCGACCACTGCCTGGCGCGGGATTGGGCGCTGTATGCCGACCAGCCGCTGGAGCATTTCACTTCGCAGGTGTACCGCGTGCTCGCGGCCGAACCGCAACTGCCGGGGCGGCTGGCGCAGATTGCACCGTATATGGCAGCGGACGATTGGCTGGGCTCGTACCGTGAGTTCGCGGTGATGGAGCAGGTGCTGCGCGGGATTTCGCGGCGGTTGACTCAGCCGCAGGCGTTGGAACATGCGATGCAGGAGTTGCGTGTGTTGTATGAGCCGCTGAGTGAGGACTTCCGGATGTTCTATCCACAATTGCAGGCATTTGCACAAGACCAACTGACTACTGAGATCTAGCTGTGGGAGAGGGCTTGCCCCCGATGGCGGTGGGTCAGTCACTGTATAGGTTGACTGAACTACTGCTATCGGGAGCAAGCCCCCTCCCACATTGGAACCGTGTTTAGCTCATATCAGGCGGCGAACGCTGGCCGAACAGCCACTTGTTCGGTCTCCGGCAACGGCCCGAATAACGCCTTCTGCACCGCCTGCTGCGCCTGATACGCCAGCGCCGCGCGTTCCTGCCCGGCGCAGGCAATCGGTTTGAGTACGTGGATTTCCACATCGCCCTGATCGTTGGCAAACAAGCGCATCAGGTGCGACAGCAAATCGTCATCGCCAATAAACGGCGCCAGCGCATCCACTTGCCCGTCGCGCAGGTAGCGGATCGCCACCGGTTGCAGCGATACGTGCGCGTCGATTGCGCTGGCCAGCAAACGCCCGTGGAACGTGCGCAGGCTGCGCCCGTCGGTGGTGGTGCCTTCGGGGAACATCAGCAGCGGGTGCTGTTGTTCCAAGTGACGGGTCATCTGCTTGCGGATCAGTTGGCTGTCACCCGAACCGCGACGGATAAACAGGCTGCCTGCCTTGGCGGCCAGCCAACCGGCGACCGGCCAGGTGCGCACTTCCGCCTTGGACAGGAACGACATCGGCGCCACCGCGCCCAGCAGTGGAATATCGGTCCAGGACACGTGGTTGCTCACCCACAGCATCGGCTGCGTCGGCAACTCGCCGTGCACCGTCACGCGAAAGGGCAGGGCGTTGGTCAGCCGGGCCATAAAGAACCGCGACCAGCGCTGGCGACGCACCATCGAATTGGCCACGCCCAAGCGTTCGAACAGGCCAAATACACTGGCCATGCTCAAGCCCAGCGCCACCACCACCAGCACGCGGGCGATGCGCCCGTAGATGCGTAGCCGGCTCATCACATGGCCGCCTTGAAGTGACGTGCGTAACGCGGGCAGAGCTCGTCGCGCTTGAGCAGGATGAACACGTCGGCGACCTGGAAGTCTTCGTCCCAGCATGGCTCGCCGCAGATCTTCGCGCCCAGGCGCATATAGGCCTTGAGCAGCGGCGGCATTTCGGCAATTACGTTGGACGGCAAGTCCAGCGCCGGCAGCGGTTTTTTCGGTTCGGCGCGCAGGTGTTCGTTGCACAGGTAGCGTTCGCGCAGGCGCTGCATGATGGCGTGGGCCTGGATACCGCCGTCGTGCATCGGAATGCTCGCGCAACCCATCAAATAGCTGTAGCCGCCCTGGTTGAGCACCTCGGCCAACTCGCCCCACAACACCGCGATGGTGCCGCCGTTGCGGTAAGCCGGGTCGACGCAGGTGCGGCCGATTTCCAGGATCGGCCCTTGCAGGTGCAGCAGGCCATGCAGGCTGAATTCTTCTTCGCTGTAGAACCGGCCCAGGGTGCTGGCGGCCTGGTGGTCGAGCAAACGGGTGGTGGCGACCAATCGACCGCTGTTCAAATCCCGCACGCCGATGTGGCTGCAGTGAACATCATAGTCATCCATGTCCAGGCCATGTTCCGCGCCTTTCAGCTTGGCGTTGAATTCGCCGCTGAACACGTTGAACCGCAGGGCCTGGGCTTCCTGCAAAGCGTTGGCGCCAACCAGGCGTTCGGCTTGCAGGCGGCGTTCATTGCCGGTGTCGCTGATGCGGGCGATCTGAGTCATGGCGAATCTCCGAGTGCCAGCCACTTTCGGCCGGTCGACTTGTTTGTCCAAACTCAGGCTATGTAGCCCCGGTGTCATCTCCATGAAGTTATGGTGACGCTTGGATGACAGCCCCTCTGTCGTCAATCTGTCATGCGCCTGGGCTAGGCTCGCGGGCTCGAATGCCCCCTTGAGTCTGCGTCCATGGTCAGAGGCTTGTTGTGTGTTGCCCTGCTGTTCATCACCGTTACCGCCCGCGCTGAAACCTGGCCCGACACGGACTGGGTCAAGGGCCCGCCACTGTCCGGCCCCGCCGTCGAAGCCCTCGAAACCTACGCATTCCCTGCGCGTGATGACGCCACCCGCCAAGGCATTCGCACCGACGCGTTGCTGGTGATTCGCGACGGCCAGGTCATTTATGAACGCTACGCCGCGCCCACCACCGCCAGCACGCCGCACCTGACCTGGTCGATCAGTAAAAGCCTGATGGCCACCGTGCTCGGCGTGGCCTACGGCGATAACCGCTTCAAACTCAGCGACCCCGTGGCGCGTTTTTACCCGCCAATGAAACAGCACCCGACGGTGACCATGGCCGACCTGCTGCACTGGGCCTCGGGCCTGGACTGGCAGGAAGACTACGAATACGCGCCGCTGAAATCTTCGGTGGTCGCGATGCTCTACACCCGAGGCCGCAGCGATATGGCCGAGTTCGCCGCCAACTCCGACTCATTCAGCGCCCCCGGTCAGGCTTTCCGTTACTCCAGTGGCGACAGCAATTTATTGTCCGCCGCGCTCAAGGGCATGCTCGGCCACAAGGCCTACATGAGTTACCCGTGGGATGTGCTGTTCCAGCCGCTGGGCATTCGCAACGCCACCTGGGAAACCGATGCCGACGAAACCTTCGTCGCCTCGTCCTACGCCTACCTCACCGCCCGCGACCTGGCTCGCGTAGGGTTGTTGATGGCACGTGACGGGCGTTGGCACCAGCAGCAATTGCTGCCCAAGGAGTGGGTCGCCTTCAACCGCCAGCCGTTCGCTCACTACAACACCGGCCAGGACGAAGCCGTTCCCGGCGGCCACTGGTGGCTTAACCAGGGCACGCCAAAGCCTTGGCCCGACGCCCCCGCCGACACCTTCGCCGCCCTTGGCCACTGGGGCCAGGCACTGTTCATAATGCCCGCCGAACACGTGGTGATCGTGCGCTACGGCGATGATCGCGACGGTACTTATCGTCACAACGAACTGCTTAAACGCGTACTCGCAGCGGTGCAGCCATGATCCGTCGTCGGCCGTTTACCAGCCTGTTCCTGCTGCTGTTGCTCGCCTTGCTCGGCTGGGGGTGGCACGAGCGCGTCAACCTGCAGGCCTTCCCCGACATCATCGCGGCGTACACCGCCAAGGAATACTGCTCGTGCCGGTACGTGGCGAATAACCCGGCGCCGTATTGCCTGGGGTATGTAAAGCAATACGTACCCACCAGCGCGTTCAGGGATAACCCGCAGCGCAGCGAGGTGACGGCGACTGGGTTGGGGCGCACGCACACGGCGCGGTGGTTGGGCGAGCGGCAGGGGTGTCGGTTGACCCCCTGATTCAGCCCTTCTCCCACATTTGGATTTGCGCCGCTCGTGACATGCGCTTAAGGTTCGTCCAGGTTTTTCGCCCCACGAGTTTTTATGTTCAACGCGTCTGTGTTCAAACCCCTGGCCTTCACCTTGCTGGCCGGTGCCGCCGTGCCCGCCCACGCCGACTGGTACCTGGACAACGAGTCCTCACGCCTGTCGTTTGTCACCACCAAAAACACCGAGATCGCCGAAGTGCAGCGCTTTCTGGTGCTGCACGGCAAGGTCGATGGCAAGGGCGCCGCGCAGTTGGAGGTGGAGTTGGAGTCGGTCAACAGCGGCATCCCGCTGCGTGACGAGCGCATGCGCAATAGCCTGTTCCAGATCAAGACCTTCCCCGAAGCGCTTATCAACACGCAGATCAACCTGCAACCCATCAACGAACTTGCCCCCGGCGCGCAATTGGAATTGCGTTTGCCGCTGAGCGTGACCCTGCACGGCAAAACCCAGACCTACAGCGCCGAATTACTCGCCACGCGCCTGGATGACCGGCGCTTCCAAGTGGTCACCCTGGAACCTGTGGTGTTGCATGCCGAGGATTTCGACCTCGCGCCGGGTGTGGCGGCGTTGCGCAAGGCGGCGGGGCTCAAGTCGATCAGTTTGTCGGTGCCGGTGGGTGCGGTGCTGATTTTTACGGCGCGCTGAAGTGAGTGGCGCGGTGTTCCCGTGGCGCAGCGCCAACCGTTTCGAGTTGCTGATCGACGGGCCGCGTTTTTTTCCGCAGATGCTGGTGGGCATTGCCCGCGCCGAACGTCAGGTTGATCTGGAGTTGTATTTGGTGGAGGCCGGTGCCTGCGCCGAAGCCATGGTGCAGGCGTTGGTGCTGGCCGCCGAGCGCGGCGTGCGGGTGCGCTGCCTGTTCGATGATTACGGCAGCCTGGCGTTTACCCTCGGGCTGCGTAAGCGCTTGACCGAGGTGGGTGTGGAGTTGCGTTTTTACAATCGCCTGAACTGGCGGCGTTGGATGCGCAACCTGTATCGCGACCACCGCAAGTTGCTGTTGATTGACCAGAGCATCGCCGTGGTTGGCGGTACCGGCGTTACCGATGAATTCTGGACGCCAGGGCAGGACACCGCCGACTGGCATGAAGTCATGGTGCAGATCAGCGGCCCGCTGGTACTGGACTGGCAAGCGCTGTTCGACCGGCAATGGCACGCCAACGTGGCTCGCCGGGAGTGGAAGCCGGCCACCCACTTTGGGTTGCCGCGCCTGCCCAAGCTGCCGGCCACCGGGCCTGGGCTGGGTCGCGTCGCGTATGCCGACGCCCGTCAACACCGCGACATTCTGCAATCGTTGATCCGTGCACTTAACAACAGCAAGGCACGCATCTGGCTGGCCACGCCTTACTTCCTGCCCACGTGGGGCGTGCGCCGTGCGTTGCGCCGAGCGGCCGGGCGTGGGGTGGATGTGCGTTTGCTGCTCACCGGCCCGCGTACCGATCACCCCTCCGTGCGTTACGCCGGGCACCGTTATTACCCGCGTTTGCTGCGCTCGGGCGTGCGGATATTTGAATACCAACCCTGTTTTCTGCACCTGAAGATGGTGCTGGTGGACGACTGGGTCAGCATCGGTTCGTGCAATTTCGACCACTGGAATCTGCGGTTCAATCTGGAAGCCAACCTTGAGGCGTTGGACCCTGAGTTGACGCAGGCGGTCGCGGGCAGTTTCGAGCGTGATTTCGGGCAAAGCCAGGCGGTGAGCCTGGAGGCCTGGAAAGCACGGCCATTGTGGCGGCGGGTTAAGCAGCGGGTGTGGGGCTGGATTGATCGGTTGGTGGTCAACCTGTTGGATCGGCGGGGGTAAGGCACCCCCGCCGGTGGCTTAAAACTGCAGCGTGTACTGGGCGGTGAGGCTTTGGTCGCGCGTGCGTTCGCCCCGCTGCCGAGTGAAGCTCAGGTCGATGGCACTCGCGCGGGTCAGGCGCGCGGTGGCGCCCAACTCCATGCGGGTACTGAGGCGATCCAGCGGCGCACCGCTGACAGTCATCACCCCTGCGCCATCCCAGGCGGCCTGGGTGGAAGGCTGCAGGTCGCCGCTGGCATGGGTGTAGGCCAGAGCGCCACGCACGCTCAGCCATGATGGGCCGATTTGCGCCTTGCCCAGGTCGAGGTTGAGTCGCACACCGCCGGTGGTCAGGTTGACGCTTTCTTTCGAACCTTTGCCGCGCAGTGCCGCCACGCCGCCTCGCTCTTTGTAACCCTTGCTGCGCTGCTGCACGTTGGCCAGTTGCACATAGGGCTGCCAATCCCAGAAGTCATGGATGAACCTGTAGTTGGCTTCGGCAAACGTCTGCACCGTGCGGCTGGCGTAGTGGGCGGACAGGCGGTTCTCTACGCCGGGGAAGCTGACGCGGCGCTTGGTCTGGATGTCGTGTTGCGCATAGGCGATGCCGCCATAGAGGCCGAACGCGTCCCAGGTGTGCCCGGCGTGCAGGCCCAACTGGTAGGTGTCGACAGTCGCTTTGCCGCGTGGCCCGGCCTTGATTTCGGTGCTACCGGTGCCGGCCACCAGCCCCATGCGCGTGCCTTGTTCCAGTTGATGATCGAAACCGACCAGCAGGCCCGTGCTGCTGTGCGACGTGCGTGCGCTGCCGTTATCGCCTGCCAGTTGGCCGGATTGGCGGGGCAGCAGCACCCAGGCGCCACGGCTCGCCGCATCTGATTCGTCGGCGCGGCTGTCGTGCGCAACGCGTTGACGCTCAAGCACCGCCTGGCGCAGCACACGGCTGTTTTCGATCAACACCGCCTGGGTGCTGGCATGCAGTTCGCCGCTCAACTGGTCGAGGGCGGACGGCGCCTGGTCCGGAAACAGTGCTGTCAGGCGTTGCAGCAACGGGGTGGGCGAGGTTTGCGCGTCTGCCGCAGCGGCGACGGCGCGTTGGTTGGCAGTGTCGGCCGCTGACGCCAGGGAGCGCCCACGGCCGAATTCCACCAGCAAGTCATTGCCCTGCTTGAGCTGCGAAACGCTCAGGAAGGGGGAGAACTCACGATGGTCAATCGAGGCAAACTCGCCGTTCAACGTGCCTTTGGCCTGCAGGATGTTGTAGCGCTGGCCCAAGGGGTAGCTGTTGGGCGATGCGTTCAGGTACAGCGTGCCGCCGTTGATCGAAGCCTGCCGGCTGACCTGCAGGTTTGCCGCAGCGGGCTGAGCCACCAGGCCGGTCATCAAGGTTGCGCCGCCGGCTTGCTGATAATCACCCTCTACAGCCAGCGTGCCATTGAGGCGCAGGACACCGCCGTCGAGTGCGACGTCGCCCTTGAGACGGTTGGTACCGTCCAGTTCCAGAACGCCTTCCTTGAGCGTGGCCCCGGCAAAACTGTTATTACCGCTCAGGCGCAGCCAGCCGATACCGGTTTTTTCCAGGCGTCCGGGGCCGCTGATATCGTTGCGCCAGTCGTCCCAGGCAGCGCCTTGCCAGACGATGGCGCCGCCGGCAGGACGGTCCATATTCACCACGGTATCGACGCGCAATTGGCCGGGCCCATCGATGGCTTTTTTCAGGTTCATCAGGCCCCAGCCGTAGACGTCGTCCACGCCCGGCTCGCCGAGGTCGGTGGCCGTGGTCAGCAGTACGTCGCGGATCTGCGGGTTGCTGAGGTAAGGGAAGCGTTCCATCAGCAACGCCAGCCCGCCGGTGACGTGGGGGGCGGCCATGGAGGTGCCTGACTGAGTCGAGTAAGCGAGTTCGGGTGTGTCGCCGGTCACTTTGAAACCGTCGACCGCGCCTTCGTCGTCGTAGTGATTTTCGGTGTTTACCGAGCCTGCCACCCAGGTGGATTGGATGCCCGTTCCCGGTGCGGCCAGGCACCAGTCTTTGCTGAAACCGCAGCGGTAGGAACGATCGCTCAAGGTCAGCTCTTTATTTAAATTGACCACGCTCAACCAATACGGCTCAAGCTCTGCCATGGCGCGTGGCAGGCTGGCATGAAGTCCGGGAAAGGGCGCCGTTTGCGGGGACATGTTTTCTACCCGGGTATTGCCCGCTGCCCAGACTTGCAGCATGCCGTATTTGACCGCGCTGTCGGCAATGGCCTTGAGCTCTGGGTATTGGAGGTTACTGGTGTTGTTTAACAACGCGTCCAGCGCTGCTTCATCCGCCGGCAATGTCGGGGCGCCCCAACTGTGGTTGACCACACGCACGCCCTGCCTGTGCAGGTCGGCGTAGGCGAGGTCGACCGCTTCGCGCGTCATATTGGCGACCATGAAGGGTGATTCACCAGGCGTCCCTTGGTAGGTATTGCTGAACCGGCGCACCGCACTCACGGTGGCGGCGTAGGCAACGCCCTGTGCGCCTTCGCCATTTCGATTGGCCAGCGCGATACCCGCAACGTGAGTACCGTGCGGGTCGTATCGGTTGCTCACGTTCTTGAGGTAGTTGTCCAGTTCCTCTCTGGTGAGGTCACCATTTTCAATGGCCTCTTCCAGGGCGAGCAACGCTTCGGGTGGCAGTGCATCCACAACGTTTACGGCACCACGGTCACCTTCGCTGTAGAAGCAGCCGTCGTACAGCACGGTATCGCTCATGCACCCAGGGTCTGCCAGACGCACGCCATTATTGGGCTTGCCCGCAAACTCGCTATGACGCAGGTCGGTTCCGGAGTCATACACCCCCAGGCGTACACCCGCGCCGCTCAAACCTCGGGCATAGGCGTAATCGGCACCTACGGCGCCCAGCCCCCAGTTACGTTTGAATTCTTCGCTGCGCCAACTGGCCGCGTCGTGCAGCCGGCCTTGTTCCACATAATTTGCAGCATCAACGGGCGTACCCGAGAGGCCGCCAAGGACACAGAGGGCGAACGCATTCCGCTTGAACGATGATGGATCGAACGTCTTTCGAGTTGCCGCTCGGGCGTTTTTCGTGGGCGACATAGTCCACACACCTGCACATGAAATTGGGCGGACAGGGTGTGCGAGTACGCAGGGGGCTTGATGTAGGACTTGGCTTGGAGAGGTGAGCGAAAGTTAACTTAGCGCGGCTCGACACGGGCGAGCACGTGGCCCCCTCTTTTGCTGAAGAGGGGGCCGCGGGTATTACAACAATTCGAACGTCTGCTGCTGCACGTCCTGGGAGTCCAACCCGATCTGCACATTGAACTCACCCGGTTCCGCCGCGTACTTGAGCTGGGTGTTATAGAACTTCAAGTCTTCTTCGGTAATGGTGAAGTGCAGGGTGCGCTCTTCGCCGGCCTTGAGCATGATTTTCTGGAAGTTCTTCAGCTCTTTGATCGGGCGGATCATCGAGCCGGCCACGTCTTGGATATACAGCTGCACCACGGTCTCGCCGTCGACCTTGCCGGTGTTTTGCACGGTGACGCTGGCGTCGAGCTTGCCGGTCTTGTTCAGGGTGGTGGACGACAGCGCCATGTCCGACAGGCTGAAGGTGGTGTAGCTCAGGCCGTAGCCGAATGGAAACAGCGGCCCGGTGGTGTCATCGAAATACTGCGAGGTGTAGTTGCCCGGCTTGCCTGGGGTGAACGGCCGGCCGATGGTCAGGTGGTTGTAGTAGGTCGGAATCTGCCCCACGGAGCGTGGGAAGGTGATCGGCAGCTTGCCCGACGGGTTGTAGTCACCGAACAGCACATCGGCGATGGCGTTGCCGCCTTCGGTGCCGGCGAACCAGGTTTCCAGGATGGCGTCGGCCTGTTGGTTCTCTTCGAGGATCGACAATGGACGACCATTCATCAGCACCAATACCAGCGGTTTGCCGGTGGCCTTGAGGGCTTTGATCAGGTCGCGCTGACTTTGCGGGATGTTCAGGTCGGTGCGGCTCGACGACTCGTGGGACATGCCACGGGACTCGCCAACGGCGGCGACCACTACGTCGGCCTCCTTGGCGGCCTTGACCGCTTCGTCGATCATTACCTGCGGCGCGCGCTTGTCATCCACCACTTCCGGGGCATCGAAGTTGAGGAAATTGAGGTAGTCGACCACCGCCTTGTCGTTGGTGATGTTGGCGCCACGGGCGTAGATGATTTTGCCTTTCTCGCCGATCACCGCGTTCAGGCCGTCAAGCAGGGTCACCGATTGTTCGGGTTTGCCGGCAGCCGCCCAACTGCCCATCATGTCGATCGGCGCCTTGGCCAGCGGGCCGACCAGGGCGATGGTCGCGGATTTTTTCAGGGGCAGGGTGTGGTTGTGGTTTTTCAGCAGCACCAGGCTGCGGCGCGCGATATCACGCGCATCGGCGCGGTGCAGGCGGCTTTCGGCGTAGGTGTCGGCCGGGTCGTCCTCGGCCTTGCCGATACGCAGGTACGGGTCCTTGAACAGGCCCATGTCATATTTGGCGCCGAGCACTTCACGCACGGCGTTGTCGATGTCGCTCTGCTCGATCTCGCCGGACTTGAGCAACCCTGGCAGCTCCTTGCCGTACAGCGAGTCGTTCATGCTCATGTCGATGCCGGCCTTGATCGCCAGCTTGGCGGCTTCACGCCCGTCCTTGGCCACGCCGTGTTTGATCAGCTCGAAGATCGCGCCATGGTCGCTCACGGCCAGGCCCTTGAAACCCCAGTCCTTGCGCAGCAGGTCGTTCATCAGCCAGGTGTTGGCGGTGGCGGGCACGCCGTTGATCGAGTTGAGCGCCACCATCACGCCGCCGGCACCGGCCTTGATTGCCGCGTGGTAAGGGGGCAGGTAGTCCTGGTACATCTTGACCGGGCTCATGTCGACCACGTTGTAGTCGCGCCCGCCTTCCACCGCGCCATACAGGGCGAAGTGCTTGACGCTGGCCATGATGCTGTCGGCGTTCGCGGGGCTGGCGCCCTGGAAGGCGCGCACCATCACTTGGGCAATGCGCGAGACCAGGTAGGTGTCTTCACCGAAACCTTCGGACGTGCGCCCCCAGCGTGGGTCGCGGGAGATGTCGACCATCGGCGCGAAGGTGATGTCGAGGCTGTCGGCGGCGGCTTCCTGGGCGGCGATGCGCCCGGAGCGGCCGATGGCGTCCATGTCCCAGCTGGACGCCAGGGCCAGGCTGATCGGGAAAATGGTGCGGTGGCCGTGGATCACGTCATAGGCGAAGAACATCGGGATCTTCAGGCGGCTGCGCATGGCCGCGTCCTGCATCGGACGGTTTTCCGGGCGGGTGATGGAGTTGAACGTGCCACCGATGCGGCCGGCGGCGATTTCCTTGCGGATCAGCTCACGGGGCATTTCGGGGCCGATGCTGATCAGGCGCAATTGGCCGATCTTTTCATCCAGGGTCATCTGCTTGAGCAGGTCGCTGACGAAGGCGTCCTTGTCTTTAAGCGCAGCAGGCTTTGTTTCTGCCCATACGGGGTGACTGGCCAGAGTGGCAACAAGGCCGAGCAAACACAGCTTTTTCATGAATATCCTTTTTCGGCTCACTGCACAGCACCATGGGCGCCGTCGGCCAAAATGTGGGGAGCGTCTATTGTTGTTCGGGTGTTGTTCAGATAAATGCAGCACACTCTGAACTCTTTTTCGCGCTGGGCATCTTTGTAGCTGATTGGCTCGATGCATTCCAGTGGTGGCGGATTATGCCCCAAGCGCGTGGTTTATAGGGTTAGTCGTCAAATTCCATCAAAGATTGGGCAGGAGATACACCATGCAAGCAGCACACGGTTACCGCTGGGGCTTCAAGGCCGCGGCTTTGCTATTGATCAGCACCGTGCTGAGCGGTTGCGGCATCAATAACATCCCCACGCTGGATGAGCAGGCCAAAGCCGCCTGGGGCCAGGTGCAGAACCAGTACCAGCGCCGCGCCGACCTGATCCCCAACCTGGTGGAAGTGGTCAAGGGCTACGCCGCCCACGAGCAGGACACCCTCACTGCCGTGATCGAGGCGCGGGCCAAGGCCACCTCGATCCAAGTGGACGCCAGCACCCTCGACAACCCGGAAAAACTCAAGCAGTTCCAGCAAGCCCAGGACGGTTTGAGCGGCGCCCTCAGCCGCTTGATGGTGGTGTCCGAGCGTTACCCGGACCTTAAGGCCAACCAGAACTTCCTGGCCCTGCAATCGCAACTTGAAGGCACCGAAAACCGCATTGCCGTGGCCCGTCGTGATTTCATCCAGGCTGTGCAGGCCTACAACACCGAGATCCGCACCTTCCCCGGTCGCCTGTGGCACAGCGTGATGTACAGCGACTTGCCGATCCGCGCCACGTTTGAAGCCACCAGCGCCGATGCCGATAAAGCACCGCAAGTGAAGTTCAAATAAGGCTGCACTGAGGTGTCGATGCGTTTATTACGGATAGGCCTGGCGCTGTGGCTGTTGGCCTGCGTGGGCGCGGCCCAGGCGGCGTTGACCTTCCCGGCGTTGACCGGGCGGGTGGTGGATAACGCCCAGATGCTCGACCCGGCGACGCGCCAGCAGCTAACCCAACAGTTGCAGGCGCTGGAGCAAACCTCCGGTGACCAGATCGTGGTGGTTACCGTGCCCGACCTGCAGGGCGTGCCCATTGAAGACTACGGTTATCAATTGGGGCGTGCGTGGGGCATTGGCCAGAAGGGCAAGGACAACGGCGCACTGTTGATCGTCGCCCGCGATGAGCGCAAATTGCGCATCGAAGTGGGTTACGGCCTGGAAGGCGTGCTCACCGACGCGCAGTCCTGGGTGATCGTCAACCAGGTCATTGTTCCCAAATTCAAGGCCGGCAACTTCAGCCAGGGCATCAGCGACGGCGTGGCCGCGATGATCCAGGTGGTGGGCGGCGAGCCGCTGGCGGTGCCCGCCCATGTGGCGGATGCCAATTTCGCCAAGGATAATCCCGGGTTTTCCATTGGCCTGTTCGTGCTGCTGATCGGCGTGTTGTGGTTGTGCAACCGCATGGGCCTGCCGGTGGGGGCGATCTTGCTGGCGCTGCTCAGCAGCGGGCGCGGCGGCGGGGGAGGCGGTGGTGGCGGTGGTTTCCGTGGCGGTGGTGGCGGTTTTGGCGGCGGCGGCGCTTCAGGTGGCTGGTGATGACAATAACGAGAAAAGAGCATGTACAACCATGGCATTACTGACTGAACACGAGCAACGCCAAGTCGCCGAAGCCATCGCCCGGGTCGAGCAACAGACCGACGCCGAACTGGTGACGGTACTGGCCGCGCGTGCCGATGATTACGCCTACATCCCGTTGTTGTGGGCCAGCTTGATCGCGTTGGTGGTGCCAGGTGTGGTGCATTACCTGTCGGGCTACCTGACCATGTACACCTTGTTGCTGGCGCAATGGGCGACGTTCATTGTGCTGTGCCTGGTGTTTCGCCTGCCCAAGGTCACCACGCGGCTTATCCCCCGGTCGGTGCGCCACTGGCGTGCTTCGAACCTGGCACGTCGCCAATTCCTCGAACAGAACCTGCACCACACCCTGGGCAGTACCGGCGTGCTGATTTTTGTCAGCGAGGCCGAGCGGTATGTGGAGATCCTGGTGGATGAGGGCATTTCCAAGCGCCTGGATAACAGCAGTTGGGATGCCATCGTCAAGGCGTTTACCCAGCAGGTGAAACAGGGGCAGACGCTGGCCGGGTTTATCGCTTGCATTGAAGCCTGTGGCGAGTTGCTCAAGGTGCATGTGCCGGTGACGCAGGCTCGCAATGAGTTGCCCAATCGCCTGGTGGTACTCGAATAGCCCAGCCACCACTGAGCAAAAGTGTGGGAGGGGGCTTGCTCTCTCCCACATTGGATCTACAGTGGCTCAGGAATTTACCACTGATCAAATAACCCCGTGCCCTTAACCCCCATCCCCCCTAAAATGCCTGGTATTCCCTGCCCGAGGCGTTTTTGTTCATGTCTGTCACCGCTCAACCGGATCATCACGCCCAGTTCATCGAACTGCTGAGCACAAACCTGGCGCAGAACGCCTTTATCAAACTGGTACTGGCCAAGTACGTGGGTGACGAAGCCGAACTGCAACGGCTGATCATCAAGCCTGTGACGGTCAAGGAGCAGGCATGCCTGTCCTTCGTTTACCGCTACAAAACTCGCGACATCACCAAGAACTTGCCCTTGGCCGACGGGGTGGCAGCGATTGCCGAACTGCTGCCGGCAGCGTTCAAGAACGCGCATTTGCTGGCGCTGACCGATGAAGCGCAGTTGGAATACAGCAAGAAGAACAAAAGTTCGCTGTTCAAAAGCAAGCCGCAGCAACTGCGTGAGGCGCCCTCGGCCGAACATAACCGCGAGAAGCATCGCTTTCTCGACCTGAGCCGCCCGTTCCTCGCCGACCTGGGCGTGACCGACGCCAAGCAGGCGTTGATCCCGTCGATGTCGCGCAAGTGGAAGCAGATCAACAAGTTCATCGAAGTGTTCAGCCATGCCCTGACCTCGTCACCGCTGAAGCTTGCGCAACCGGTGCGCGTCGCCGACTTCGGCTCGGGCAAGGGCTACCTTACGTTCGCGATCCACGACTACCTGCGCAATACCCTCAAGGCTGAAGGCGAAGTCACCGGCGTGGAACTGCGCGAAGACATGGTAACCCTGTGCAACGCCGCCGCCGCCCGCCTGGAACACCCGGGGCTGGTGTTCAAGTGTGGTGACGTGCGCAGCGTGGCGCCCAGCGAGTTGGACGTGATGATCGCCCTGCATGCCTGCGACATTGCCACCGACTACGCGATCCACACCGGTATCCGTTCCGGCGCGTCGATCATCATGTGCTCGCCGTGCTGCCACAAACAGATCCGCCTGCAGATCCAGAGCCCGGTGTTGCTCAAGCCGATGCTGCAATACGGCCTGCACCTGGGCCAGCAGGCGGAAATGGTCACCGACAGCTTGCGTGCGTTGTTCCTTGAAGCCTGTGGTTACGAGACCAAGGTGTTCGAGTTCATCTCTTTGGAACACACCAACAAGAACAAGATGATCCTGGCGGTCAAGCGCGCCGAGCCGGTGGACAACGCGCAGTTGCTGGAGAAGATTCAAGAGCTCAAGGCGTTCTACCACATCAGCGAACACTGCCTGGAAACCCTGCTGCGCGCGGATGGGTTGCTGGGCTGAACACAGCACCTCACCGTTAGACGGTGTGTACCTTGGGAATGGGCGCAGGCTGCACCGCTGTCTTGCGCCCCAACATCACCGTCACGATCACCCCACACGCAAACACCCACGTAATCGGTTCGATATGTTCCCCGAAGAACAATGCCGAAAACGCGATGGTGAAGAAGATTTGCAGCAACTGAATCTGGCTGACCCGCGCAATGCCGCCCATGGCCAACCCGGCGTACCAGGCAAAGAACCCCAGGAACTGCGAGAACAGCGACACATAGCCAAACGCCCACCAGGTGCGTATGGAAATCACACCTTGATGCTGCGCCGCCAGGTACCACACCGGGCCGATCAGTACCGGTGTCGACAGCACCAGTGCCCAGCAGATTACCTGCCAGCCGCCCATTTCCTTGGCCAGGCGGCCGCCTTCGGCATAGCCCAGGCCGCCTACCGCAATGGCGCCGAGCATCAACAGATCGCCCGCCTGGATACTGCCGGCCCCGGTGATCAACGCGTAACCGAGCACCAACCCGCTGCCCAACGCCGCGCAAGCCCAGAAGGCTTTGGATGGCCGCTCATGGGACAACCACGCCGCGTACAGCGCCACGCAGAGCGGTTGCAGGCCATTGACCAGCGCACCATGGGACGCCGGCAAGGTTTGCATGGCCCAGGCCGACAGCACCGGGAAGCCCAGAATCACCCCGGCGATCACCAGGCACAGCCCGCGCACCTGGCGCCAGCTAGGCCAGCGCTCGCGGCGCCACAGCAGCAGCGCCGCCGCCGGCACTGCCGCAAACAGCGCACGGCCGAGGCCGTTGAGCAGCGGGTGGATCTCCTGCACCACGATACGAGTGAAGGGCAGGGTCAGGCTGAAGATGATGACGCCCAACAGGCCGAGGGCCATGCCGGTGTTTTCGCGCGAGTTCATGGGGTAACCGAAATCCAGAGGGCTTCAAGGGAAGCCCATCTAGCCACAACCCCCGCCGAACGCGGGCCTACAGCTGGGCGCGGATTTATCCGTACAGTTTTAGAAGAAGCGGGTGACGCTGATCTTGGCGTTGCGGCCTTCGCTGTAGACACCTTCGCCGCTGAGCGCAGGTTGGTAGCTGCGGTTGAACAGGTTGTCTACGGTGAAGTTGAATTCGGTGCCTTTGAGGCCTGCCTGTTGCGGTTTCCAGTTGGCGAACAGGCCCTGGGTGTCGTAGCTGGCGTTTTCGGTTTGGTCATAGATAAAGTCGCCGATGGTTGAGTTCAAGCCGCCAGAGTAGATGTCGGTGGGTACGCGATCGGTCTTGCGTACGAACTGGCCCTGCCAGCCCACTTGCGCGTTCCAGCTCGGAATCTTGGTGCCCAATACCACGACCCATTTGGCCGGGGGGATATCCCGTGCCCATACGTGACGGTCGGTAGCCCAGGGGTTGGTGTAGGGGTTATCGCGTTTACCTGTAGCCCAGGAGTAAGTCAGGGAGCCGAACAGGTACGTCGAGTCGTAGTAGCCCTCCAGTTCGACACCCTTGATAGTCATGCCGCCGACGTTGCGATAGTTGGTTCTGGACGCCGTGTCGGTACACACCGTATCGATATTGCCCGGCACCGTCATTTCCCGTTCGCAGCCGATGCCGGTGGCCTTCATGATTTCGTCTTCGATACGGTTGTGGAACAGGGTGGTGCGCAGTTGCAGGTTGTCATCGCGGGTAAAGACACCGGAAAAATGGGTGACGTTGCCCGCTGTGATGGCCGTAATGCGCTCCGGTTCGAGGTTGAGGCTGGTGGCGCTGCGAGTGCTGTTGGCACCTTGGACCTCGTATTGTTCATCAATGACCGGCGCACGCCACGTGCGGTTCCAGCTGGCGAAGAACGCCACATCCGGGGTCACGTTCCAGAACGCGGCCAGGCGCGGCGACCATCCTGTATAGGTGCGGTCGCTGTAGTCATGGCCGACACGCGGGTCCGGGTTGCTGTAGTACGGCGCATCATTGGCTTCGCCGCGGTTGCGCACATGGTCGTAACGCAGGGACGGGGTGATTGTTACGTCGCCGAGTGTTACGGCGTCCTGCACATAGAAAGCGTTGGTATCGGCCTTGCCGTGAGGCATGAAGTAGGGCTGGAAATGCCCATAGTTGTATCTAGCGGTGTTGTAGGTCGCCCCCGGCATCCAACTTTCGGTTTCGCGGCTGTGCTTGCGGATCTGCACGCCGGTGGTGACCGCGTGTTCCAGCGGGCCTGTGGTAAGCAGGCTTATATTGCGTACCTCAAGTATTCGATCGGTGTAAGACGTTTCCATCTTGCGTCCACCGGTACTCAGGCCTATGACGGCGTTCTCGGCGCGCTCGTCAGTCTGGTCGGTCTGAGAGAATGAGTAGCTGAGTTTCAGGTCGATCAACGGATTGTTCAGCGGCTGGTATTGGTATTTGCCCGACCAGGTGGTGTCGACGGTTTCTCGGTCGGCCAGAAGACGTTTCAGCGCGCCTTCGTAGCCATACCGGTTGATGGTCAATTGCGTGGGTGGTGACGGGTAGCTTTTAGCCGAAAACGGCGCCATGCGTTCGCTTTTGGCGCTGGAGTAGGACAGTCCCATGCTGTGTTCGTCGGTGAAGTGAGCATTGAACTTCAACAGCTCGCCTTCTACATCCTGTGCACTGTTGGGTAGGCGCTTGGGGTTTATAGGGTATTCATTGCGCGGGTCCGGCGGCGTGCCTGCCAGCTTCATGTCTGCGCCGTCGCGCTTGGTCAGGTAGATCAGGCCGTCCATGCGCCCGTCATCGGTGCGACCATACAGCGCGCCGCTGTACACCTGCTCGTGGGTATTGCTGGAGTAGCCGTACTTGGTCATTGCTCCGGCATTGCGCCCGTCCTGGAGCAGGTCCGGTGCATCTTTTGTGGTCATGTTGACCGTGCCGCCGAAACCGCCGTTGCCGTTGAATGGCGAGTAGGGGCCTTTCTCTACCTCAATGCTTTTGATCAGCTCCGGCTCGATAAAAACCGTGCCTTGTTGATAGCGTTCGAAGCCGCTTTTGGTCGCGCCATCCACGGTCATGGGCACATCTTCGGCGTCGCCCATGCCTCGAATGTTGATGGTCTGGCCGCCTGGCTTGGGTGAGCCGCCCATGAATATCCCAGGTAGGGTCTGCAGCAGCGATGGAATGTTGTCGGGCTGGTATCGATCGATATCCGCCTGGCTCAAGGTGGAACGCCCTACGGTGCTGGAGTCGACTTCATTGCCGGTGCCGATCACGCTCAGAGCGTCCAGCTGGATCGCGCCGCTGTTGGTGGTCTTGGCCTCTTCGGGCCTTACCACGTAGGTGCTGCCGACCTTGATCAAGGTGAATTCGCCGTTTTTCAGCAGGGTGCGGATCGCCACTTCCGGCGTGAAGTCACCGCTGAGGGCCGGCGCCTTTACGTTCTTGAGCAACTCTTCATCGAACAGCAGCTGGATTTTTGCCTGCTGCGCCACTTGGCTCAAGGATGTTGCCAATGGCTGCGCAGGCAGCTGCAGCGTGAGCGAGTCGGCTTGGGCGCTGAGGCTTAAGGCCAGGCAGGTGGCGATGAGGGTCGGTCGAAGAAACAGGTGCGAAGCATGGCAAGGCGCGCGAAACATGAAATCCCCCGGTGCGGCCAAATGGCCAGAAAGGTGCGCGTATCAAACGCAGACCGGAGGAAGACGGAGCAGGCAAAAAAAACCACACCTGCGAATGAAAAATATTCTCATGTGTGGCTTTCAGCGAGTTATTTGCTCGATTCAATCCGTACGATGCCATCGGCCGAGACCACGGTTTTCACCGGCAGCAGGGCCGGTAATGCGTTGAGCAGGGCGTCTGGATCGTTCACATCAAGATTGCCCGAGACCTTCAGGTGCGCCACGGCGTTGCTGACCTGCATCGGTGCCTGGGGGCGGTACAGGCTCAGTTCATCGATCAGGCCGGCCAGCTCACGGTTGCGAAACGACAAGTGGCCACCGCGCCAGTCGGCGACCTCTTCGCCGGTGAGGGTTTGTTGTTGCACGGTGCCCTGGGCGTAGCTGTAGTTGGCGCGTTGCCGGGCGCCAAGCAGGGTGGCCGGGCTTTTTGCGTCCGGCTCGAAGGCGACCTCTCCATGGGCGACGCTGACCACCAGCTGTTGCGGGCTGCGCCGCACGTCAAACCCGGTGCCCACTACCCGCACGCTGGCCTCGCCGGCTTGCACGAACAGCGGCCGTTCCTTGTCGGCGGCCACTTCGATGTACAGCTGGCCTTTGTCCAGATGCACGATGCGTTGGTGCGCGGTGAAATCCACGCGCAGGCGCGTATTGGCATTCACATACAAGGTACTGCCATCCGGCAGGGGCAAGGTGCGCATGCCCTTGGCATGCGCCGCGACCTGGGTGTGGTAAAGCGTGCGGGGCGCGCCTATCTGGGTGGCCAGTACGGCGCACAGCAACCCGGCGGCCACGGCCAGGGCAGGGCGCCACACGGAGGTTTTGCGCGTCGGCAGCGCCACGGGTTTGTTCAGTTGCTGCAATTGGGCCAGGTCGGCCCACAGTTGTTCGAACTCGGCATAGGCGCGCGCGTGCGCGGGTGTTGCCAGCCAGGCGGCAAAGGCCTTGCGGTCGGCACGGTCGGCGTCGTTGCGATGGCGGGCAAACCAACTGGCGGCCTGGGCATCGATGGCGTCGCTGTCTTCGATGTCGAGGGCGTCGGTGTCGCTCAGGCGGTTCATTCTGGCTGCTCCGTGCCGGGTTCGGTGTGAAGGCGTCGCTTGCAATGCAGCAGGGCAAAGGCGATGTGCTTTTCCACCATGCTGGTCGAAATGCCCATGCGCTCGGCGATCTGCGCCTGGCTCAGGCCTTCGAAGCGGTGCAGCATAAGGGCTTCTCGCCTGCGGGGCGAGAGTTCGGCGAGGACTTCTTTCAACTGTTCCAGGCGTTGCAGGCGCAGCGCCGCGGCCATGGGTTCGTTTTGCTCGTCGGTGACAGGTTCCGCGTCTATGTCATCGTGACCCGCATGGACGGTGTGCCGTACCTTCTGTTTGCGCCAGTGATCACGCAGCAGGTTGCGCGCCATCTGGAACAGAAACGCCCGTGGCTGCTCGACGTTGGCCCGGTCGCGGTAGTTGAGCCATTGCGCAAAGACATCCTGGGTCATGTCGGCCGCGTCGTTGACGTTGTCGGTGCGTTTGCGCAGGAAATACAGAATGTCCGTATAAAACCCGCGAAAGGCATCGGCCGACAACGGGTCGGGCTTGGGACGAGACATGGATATCCTTCTTGACGAAGCACGGCTTGGAAAGGTCGCGAATGATATCGAGAATTATTGCTATTTGTCTCTATTTAAAAGGTGGGAAGGGGCCCCCTCCCACACTCGATCGCCGCTTCAGCGCAGCAATGTTCTCAGCTGTTCCATTGCCGCTTCGCCCAATGGAAACACCGGCAAGCGCGGATCGCCCACCTCCAGCCCGGTCAAGCGCAAGCCCGCCTTGATCGTCGCCGGCAACCCACCTTTGAGGATGAAGTCCAGCAACGGTAACTGGCGATAAAACAAATCCCGCGCCTTGGTCAGGTCGTTGGCCAATACGGCGTCATACAACGCGAGGTTCAGCTGTGGGATCAGGTTAGGCGCCGCCGTGCACCAGCCTTTGGCGCCCGCCGCGAAGGCTTCCAGCGCCAGCGGGTTGCAGCCGTTGTAGAACGGCACGTCGCTGTGGCGATGCAACTGATGCATGCGTTGAATATCCCCGGTGCTTTCCTTGACCATCGTGACGTTACTCACCTGCTTGATGATGCGCAGGATCAAATCCACCGACATGTCCGTGCCGCTGGTGACCGGGTTGTTGTACAGCATGATCGGCACGCTGATGCTGTCGCCGATCGCCGCGTAGTGGGCGAGGATTTCCGCCTCGCTGAGTTTCCAGTACGAGGTCGGCAGCACCATCACCACATCGGCGCCGTTGGCCTCGGCGTACCGGGCACGGCGCACGGCTTTGGTGGTGGTCAGGTCGGACACGCTGACGATAGTCGGTACGCGCCGGGCGATCTTTGCCAGGCTGTAGGCGCTGACTTCATCCCACTCGGCATCGCTCAAATACGCGCCTTCGCCGGTGCTGCCCAAGGGGGCGATGGCATGCACGCCGCTGTCGATCAAACGGTCGATGGAGCGCCCGAGGGCATCCAGGTCGATGCGCTGGCCGTCGGCGCTGAACGCAGTGATGGTGTAGCCGATGATGCCGTGAATAGTTGGGCTGGACATGGAAAGTCTCCGGTCGAAAAAGGGCAGGTCAGTTCAGGCAATCGGCGTGTTGGCGCAGGTTCTGCCGGGCGTAGTAATTGAACGCGGCGCCATCACGCTTGGGCCGGGAGATCCAGTCGTGGGCTTCGCGCCCAAGCGCCGGCAGGATTGGCTTGATGGTGCCCGCCGCCATTGCCAGCAACTGCAACTTGGCCGCGCGCTCGATCAACTGCGCGATCACGCAGGCTTGCTCGATGCTCGCGCCGGTGGACAATTGGCCATGGTGCGAGAGCAGAATCGCGCGTTTATCGCCCAGGGCCGCGGTGATGATTTCGCCTTCTTCATTGCCCACCGGCACCCCTGGCCAGGTTTCCAGGAAGGCGCAGTCTTCGTACAGTGGGCACAGATCCATATGCGACACCTGCAACGGTACTTCCAGCATCGACAATGCCGCGATATGCGTCGGGTGCGTGTGAATAATGCAATTCACATCCGGGCGGCCACGGTACACCCAACTGTGAAAACGGTTCGCCGGGTTGGGGATGCCATGACCTTCCAGCACTTCGAGGTCTTCGTTCACCAGCAACAGGTTGCTGGCGGTGATCTCGTCAAAACCCAGGCCCAGTGGTTGAGTGTAATAGGTGCCCGGTTGCGGCCCGCGCGCGGTGATCTGTCCGGCCAGACCGGAGTCGTGGCCGTTCTCGAACAGGATGCGGCAAGTGAGCGCCAGCTTTTGCCGGTCGGTCCACGTATTATCCGCCAGGGTGTTTTGCATCTGGACCAGCGCTTGCTTGACCAGTTGGTCTTTGGGGAGTGCTAATGTCTTGGCCATATCGGTGTCCTTTGGGTGGTTCAATGGACGTCGGATTTGCTGTTTCCCGCTGCTCGCAAGGTCGTTGGGTGAAGGCAAATGACACTAATGATGCTATATGACACTTTGTGTCATTGGCAAGCGCAGCCTATCGTTTCTTGCATGGATTAACTGCAGCACATGTCTATCCGTTTGAAATTATTGAGAAAAAAACTTGGCGTAACCTTGGAGACCCTGGCCGAAAAATCCGGGATGACCAAGAGCTACTTGTCCAAGGTCGAGCGCGGGCTCAATACGCCGTCCATCGCCGCCGCGCTAAAACTGGCCAAGGCGTTGAACGTGAACGTCGAAGAACTGTTCAGCGAAGACCGTGTCAGCCTCGACAGCTACAGCCTGGTACGCAGCCACGAGCGGCCCGACACCTCACCGGGTTACGCGGTACTTGCCCATCAGGTCAGCGAACGCAGCCTGTTGCCGTTCATCATCTACCCGCCGGCGCAATTCAGCGACAAGACCTTCAAGGAGCACCTCGGGGAAGAGTTTTTGTTTGTGCATGAAGGTTCGGTCGAGGTGGATTTCATGAATGAGCGAGTGATTCTGGAGCGCGGTGACGCGCTGCATTTCAACGCGCAAAAGCCCCACCGGATTCGCTCGGTGGGGGAGGTGCAGGCGCAGTTGCTGGTGGTGGTACACAGCGCCGAGGAATGATAGCGATGGGGCTTGAAATCAGCGCTCGACCGGCACCGACAACGCCGGATTACCCAATGCATGGGTGCGCGCCGCAAAAAACTTCAGCTGCACGCCGGTGCCGTCAAACAACTCCGAGTAGCGCCGCTTCTGCTGGCGGATAAACCCCTCGCTGCGCCCCGATACCGAGATCGCCAGGGTCGTCAGCCGGGCCTGGCGAATCGCATCCACCAAGTGTTTGTCCTGCGGCCCCAACTCATGGCCGAAAACGCACAGCGCGCCCTCGTGGTTCAACAATTGCTCATAGCAGAACGACAGGTAATCGGAGCTGCGGATGGTTTTGAGCTTCTCTTGCACCTGGCCTTCGCTGACGAACAGCGGCACGTCGTCGAGGGTCTTGATCGTATGGTTGATGGCAAAGCTGCTGAGCAAGGTGCTGTCGGTGGACGGCAATTTGCGCGCGGTGCCGTCGAGGTTGCGCACCAGGTGCAGGCCGCCGTGCAGGTACAGAATGCGCGTGGCCTCGCAGTGGGTGTGGCGCAGGTCGAAGCTGGCGTCGGCGCTGCCGAATAGATCGTCGATGCCGGGGGCATGCAGGGTCGCCCAGTAATTGAGCAGGTCGTAATTGCTGGTGAACACCGTTGAGTAGTGCTTCAACTCGGCGTTGATCGTCGCCAGCGTCGATGGCTGCACCAGACGCCACGGGATGTGCACGCTGTGGATGGTATTGATCAAGGCTTCCTTGATTGCGTAGTAGCGATTGCGCGGTGCGGCCGAACTGACCGCCAGGGCCTTGTTGACCCGGCTGGTGGTTTTCAGCGCCCCCAGGGCCTGCTCGAAGCTACGGGTTTGCAGGGCGTCGAACACGCTGAGTTCGGATTGGCTCAGGGGTTTTTCTTCCACGGTGCGTGCGTTTTCAAACAGCGAGTCGTAGGCGAAGTCTTCCCAAATCGTGCGGCTTGCGCCGTTGCCGATCAAAATCCCGCTGAAGTGGATGGCGCTGCGCAGTGCGCTCCAGTCTTCAAGGTGGGCGTCAATAGCTTGGAAGTCCTTCATTGCGGCGGGTCTACTCAAATCGGCTGGGTGGTGACTTTATCACGAGCCGGCGTTGATCCTGATCAAGATGCCGCTGGCGCGCGAGGTCGATGCTGTAGGCATAAACGTTATCCGAGGATTCGCCATGAGCAGCACCTTTTTCATTCCCGCCGTCAACATCATGGGCACCGACTGCCTCGACGAAGCCATGAACGCGATTCGCAACTACGGCTTTCGCAAGGCGCTGATTGTCACTGACGCCGGCCTGGCCAAGGCGGGCGTGGCGAGCATGATCGCCGAGAAACTGGCGATGCAGGACATCGATTCGGTGATTTACGACGGCGCCAAGCCCAACCCCAATGTGGAAAACGTCGAGAAAGGCCTGGCGCTGCTGCAGCAAAGTGCCTGTGATTTCGTGGTGTCTTTGGGCGGCGGTTCGCCCCATGACTGTGCCAAGGGCATCGCCCTGTGCGCGACCAACGGCGGGCACATTGGTGACTATGAAGGTGTCGACCAATCAGCCAAGCCGCAACTGCCCTTGGTGGCCATCAACACCACCGCCGGCACCGCCAGTGAGATGACCCGTTTCTGCATCATCACTGACGAAACCCGTCACGTGAAAATGGCCATTGTTGACCGCAACGTCACGCCGCTGCTGTCAGTCAACGACCCCTCGTTGATGGTCGGCATGCCCAAGGGCCTCACCGCCGCCACCGGTATGGACGCCTTGACCCATGCCATCGAAGCCTACGTGTCCACCGCCGCCACGCCGATCACCGATGCGTGCGCCATCAAGGCGATAGAGTTGATCAGCGCCAATCTGCGCCTGGCCGTACGCGACGGCAGTGACAAGGCCGCCCGGGAAAACATGGCGTACGCGCAGTTCCTCGCCGGCATGGCCTTCAACAACGCATCCCTGGGGTTCGTGCACGCCATGGCGCACCAACTGGGTGGTTTCTACGACTTGCCCCACGGCGTGTGCAATGCGGTGCTGCTGCCCCATGTGCAGAGCTTCAACGCCAGCGTCTGCGCCAGACGCCTGAGCGACGTGGGCCGCGCATTGGGCGCTGACACCAGGGGCATCAGCCATGAAGAGGGCGCCCAAGCGGCCATCGCCGCCATTCGCAGCCTGGCCCAGGATGTTGAAATTCCCGCCGGCCTGCGCGAACTGGGGGCCAAATTGCAGGATATTCCGCTGCTGGCCGGCAATGCCCTCAAGGATGCGTGTGGGCTCACCAACCCACGACGCGCGGATCAGCGGCAGATCGAGGAGATCTTTCGCAGCGCGTTTTGAATAGGGGCAGCGGCACGCTGCACGCGTTAAGCTACAAGTCGAATGCGTTTAACTTGAGCTTGCGGCGTGCCGCTGAGGTCCCCTTATGAGAGTTCTGTTATTCGGCGCCACCGGCATGGTTGGCCAGGGCGTCCTGCGTGAATGCCTGTTGGCCGCCGACGTGCAGGAGGTCGTCGCCGTCGGCCGCACGCCGTTGCCTCAGGAGCACGGCAAGCTGCACCAGGTATTGCACAGCGACATGCTCGATTTCCATCCCCTGGAAAACCTGCTGCAAGGCTTTGATGCGTGCTTCTTTTGTCTCGGCGTTTCGTCGGCAGGCATGAATGAAACCCGCTACACCCACCTCACCTATGACCTCACGCTGGTTGCCGCCAGCACCTTGGCGCGGCTCAATCCTCAGATGACGTTTATCTATGTGTCCGGCGCCGGTACCGACCGTTCCGAAGCGGGCAAGTCGATGTGGGCGCGGGTCAAGGGCAAGACCGAAAATGCGTTGCTGCGCTTGCCGTTCAAGGCCGTGTACCTGTTCCGGCCGGGGCTGATCCAGCCGCTGCACGGCGTGCGCTCGAAGACGCCGCTGTATCAAGGTTTTTATGCCGTCCTGGGCCCGTTGCTGTCGCTGGTGCGCCGTGTCAGGCCGGGCTGGGTGGTGAGTACCGAGACGGTCGGCCGGGCGATGTTGCAGGCGGTGCGTCAGGGCGCGCCGCAACCGGTGGTGGAGCAGGCCGATCTCCATCGCTTGGCCGGCGAGCGTCACTGATGTTGCACAAAAGCCTGGTGCGCCGCCTCGACCTGATCACCTTGCAGTTGTTTGTCTCGGTGTTCGAGGAGGGTACGCTGACCCGCGCCGCCGCCCGCGAAGCCATAGCGGTATCGGCCGCCAGCAAGCGCCTGATGGATCTGGAGCATGTGTTGGGCGTGAGCCTGTTCGTGCGCCGCGCCAAGGGCATGGACCTGACGGCCGCCGGCGAAACCCTGTTGCACCACGCACGGCAGATGCTGTTCAACGTCGAAAAAATGGGCATGGAGCTGGGCGAGCACAGCCACGGTGTGCGCGGTTATGTGCGGATGCTGGCCAATCTCTCGGCGATCATTCAGTTCCTTCCGGAAGATTTGCGGGATTTTTCCGAGCTGCATCCCGAAGTGAAGACCGACCTGGAAGAACGCCCGAGTACCGGCGTTGTGCAAGGCGTGCTGGATGGCGTGGCGGACCTGGGCATCTGTTCCTGCGATACCGATACCAAGGGCCTGCTCAGCGTGACCTATCGCCACGACAAACTGATGGTACTGATGCCCGCTCATCATCCGCTGGCCGCGCGCGACAGTTTGGCTTTCGCCGAGACGTTGGGCAGTGACTACGTGGGGCTGCATGTTGCCAGTTCCATCAATATGCGCACCCATGCCGCCGCGCGCGAGGCCGGCAAGATGTTGCGCCTGCGCATTCATGTGCCGGGCTTTGATGCAATGTGCCGCATGGTCCAGGCGAATATGGGCATCGGTATCCTGCCGCAGAAGGCCTACGAACTGTTTGGACGTGCGCTGGGCCTGCACGCGGTGCCGCTGACCGACGCCTGGTCGGACCGCCGATTGATCCTCGTGGCGCGTGACGAGGCGCAGTTGTCGCCGGTGAGCCGTTTGTTGTTCGATTATCTGAGCCTCTCGATGCCTGCCCTTGAGCGGCCTGTGAGTTCTGTCCTACAGACTATTCGCTGAGCGTTCGCGTTTTGCGAACGAACCTTGCCGACTGACGGTTGGATTTCTCTAATGCCGGTCCTCTAGCCTTGGTTCACATTCCAAGAATAAGAGGTACACCTCATGACGACTCCCCTGAGCGGCATCAAGGTGATCGAGATCGGCACCCTGATCGCCGCACCGTTTGCCGCACGGTTGATGGCCGAGTTTGGCGCCGAAGTGATCAAGATCGAATCCCTGGGCCAGGGCGATCCGCTTCGCAAATGGCGAAAGCTGCATGAAGGCACGTCGTTGTGGTGGTACCTGCAATCGCGCAACAAGAAGTCGTTGGCCCTGAACCTCAAGTCCAGCGAAGGCCTGGGGCTTATCAAGCAACTGCTCGGCGACGCCGACGTCCTCATCGAAAACCTGCGCCCCGGCGGCCTGGAAAAACTCGGCCTGGGCTGGGACGTATTGCACGCTCTAAACCCCAAGCTGACGCTGGTGCGCATTTCTGGCTACGGCCAGACCGGTCCCTATCGCGACCGCCCGGGGTTTGGTGCTATCGGAGAGGCCATGGGCGGCATTCGCTACACCACCGGCAACCCGGATTCGCCGCCGGCGCGGGTGGGGGTGAGCCTGGGTGACTCCCTTGCGTCCCTGCACGGTGTGATCGGTGCCTTGATGTCGTTGCTGCGGGTCAAGACCGGCCAGGGTGATGGGCAGGTGGTCGATGTGTCCCTGGCCGAAAGTGTGTTCAACGTGATGGAAAGCCTGGTGCCCGAATACGACATGCTCGGCCATGTGCGTGAACGCAGCGGCGGCGCGTTGCCCGGCATTGCACCGTCCAATACCTACCTGACCGCCGATGGCGCCTACGTGGTGATTGCCGGCAACAGCGACCCGATCTACAAGCGCCTGATGACCGCCATCGGCCGCGCCGACCTGGCCGAAGCCGCTGAGTTTGCCCACAACGATGGCCGCGCGGCCAAAAGCGCCGTGCTGGATGCCGCCATCACCCACTGGACCAGCAGCCTGCCCATCGAACAAGTGCTCAGCGCGCTGGAAGCCGCTGAAGTACCGGCCGGGCGCATTTACTCGGTGGCGGACATCGTCAGCGATCCGCACTACCAGGCGCGCGACATGTTGCTCAACGCCCAGTTGCCCGGCGGCGTGTCGGTGAAGATGCCCGGCATCGTGCCCAAGCTCTCCGAGACACCGGGCGCCGTGAACTGGCAAGGCCCGGCGCTGGGCCAGCACACCGACGACATCCTCAGTGGGCTGGGCCTCGCCGACGCCGATATCCAACGCTTAAAAAATACGGGGGTGGTGCAATGATCCAGGATTATTCCGAGCCATTGATCGTGCAGGAAGTCTCGCCGCGCGATGGCCTGCAAATCGAACCGACCTGGGTCGAGACGGCCGATAAGATCGCGCTGATCGACCAACTCTCTCTCGCCGGGTTTTCACGGATCGAGGCGGGCTCGTTCGTCTCGCCCAAGGCCATCCCGGCGCTGCGTGACGGCGAGCAAGTGTTCCACGGCATCGAACGCAAAGCGGGTGTGATCTATGTCGCGTTGATCCCCAACCTCAAGGGCGCCCAGCGCGCCATCGAGTCCCGCGCCGATGAACTGAACCTGGTGATGTCCGCCAGCCAGACCCACAACCTGGCCAATATGCGCATGCGCTGCGAAGCATCGTTGGCGGCGTTTGCCGAGGTGGTGAGGTTTGCCGCCGACCATCCGGTGCGCCTCAACGGCAGCATCGCCACCACCTTCGGCTGCCCGTTCGAAGGCAAGGTCGACGAAGACCGCGTGCTGCAGATCGTGCAGGCCTATCGCGAGCTGGGCATCCAGGGCATCACCCTGGCTGACACCACCGGCATGGCCAACCCGCGTCAGGTGCAGCGTTTGGTGAAACGCGTGCTGCAACACGTGCCGGTCAGCGACCTGACCCTGCATTTCCACAACACCCGTGGCCTGGGTTTGTGCAATGTGCTGGCCGCCTACGAGGCCGGCGCACGGCGTTTTGACGCGGCGCTCGGCGGCCTTGGCGGCTGCCCGTTTGCGCCGGGGGCGTCGGGCAATATCTGTACCGAAGACCTGGTCAACCTGTGTGAGGAAGTGGGGATTCACACCGGTATCGACCTGCCGCATCTGCTGACCCTGTCGCGCCGTTTGCCGGCGCTATTGGGCCATGAGTTACCCGGCCAGGTGGTCAGAACCGGGCGCAACAGTGACCTGCATTCACCTGCGGCTTACATCGCCACGTTGTAACGCCATACCAGACAACAAAAACAATCGGACGCCCATGAGCGGTCCGCTGGAGAAGCACAATGAGCACTGATACGTTAGAGACTGGCGCGCACCCGGTCGGCAAAGACGACGCCATTAAAGCGGTGGTTAAAAAGGTCGCCTGGCGCCTGATGCCGCTGATCATGGTGTGCTACCTGTTCGCGTTTTTTGACCGGATCAACATCAGTTTCGCCAAGTTTCAATTGCAAGCCGACCTGGGCTTGAGCAATACCGCGTATGGCCTGGGGGCGGGTCTTTTCGTGGTGGGTTACGTCCTCTTCGAAGTGCCGAGCAACATGATGCTGTACAAGTTCGGTGCACGGCGCTGGATCGCACGGATCATGGTGTCGTGGGGGCTGGCGACCGCCGCCATGGTGTTCGTCACCGCGGAGTGGCAGTTCTACGCGCTGCGTTTTCTGATCGGCGCCATGGAGGCCGGTTTTGCCCCTGGCGTGCTGTATTACCTGACGCTTTGGTTCCCGCAGGATTTCCGTGGGCGCATCACGTCAATGCTGTTCCTGGCTTCGGCGTTTTCCGGGCTGGTGGGCGCGCCGTTTTCCGGGCTGGTGCTGGAACACATGGATGGCGTGCTGCAGATACGCGGCTGGCACTGGTTGTTCCTGCTGGGTGGCCTTCCGTGCCTGCTGTTGGCGTGGATGGTGCTGACGCAACTCAAGGACCGCATTGAAGATGCACATTGGCTGAGCGCCGACGAAAAGGCCCTGTTGGCCAGCCGCATCGCGGTGCATGAAGTGCACAAGAAAGGCTCGTTGCTCCAGGCTGTGCGCATCCCGGGTTTCCTGATGCTGGGGCTGATCTATTTCCTGATCCAGGTGGCGTCCTACGGCCTCAACTTCTGGGCGCCACAGTTGATCCGAAGCGCGGGTATCGAAAGCCCGATGGTGATTGGCTTGTTGACCGCCATCCCGTACATCTGCGGGGCCATCACCATGGTCGTGGTGGGGCGTTGGTCGGACGCCACAGGTGAGCGTCGCAAGTTCGTCAGTGGGTTGGTGGTGTTGGGGGCGATTGGCTTCTTCTGCGCTGGGATCTTTGATAACCACACCACCTTCCTGATCATTGCGCTGGGTTTGCTGGGGGCCGGCATTATTGCCTCGATCCCGACGTTCTGGACGTTGCCGCCCAAATTGCTGGCAGGTGCCGGCGCCGGTGCGGCGGGCGGGATCGCGTTGATCAATACCCTGGGGCAACTGGGCGGTATCGTCAGCCCGGTAATGGTGGGGCGCATCAAGGACATCACCGGCAGCACCACGCCGGCGCTGTATGTCATTGGCGTGTGCGCGTTGGTTGCCGCGGCGCTGCTGATGTGGGGCCTGCCGCAAAAAATGCGTACCTCCGACAAGCGCTGACCTCGTTTCACGCAGCGGCCAAGGCTTTGGCCGGCGCGTTGGCGAACTGAATCAACGCCACTGCGGCCATCAACAACAGCGCCCCGACGACACGGGGCGTTGTCAGTTGGCGCTGCGCCAGGCCGAACAGGCCGAAGTGGTCGAGCAGCAGCGATGCCAGCATCTGCCCGGCCAGGGCCAAGGCAATAAACCCCGATGCCCCCAGCTTGGGCAACAGCATCAACGCCAGGGAAATAAAACACACGCCAAATGCACCGCCAGCCCACATCCACAAGGGTGCCTGGGTGATAAACGCCAGGCTCGGCAAGGGCAGTCGCAGGGCGATAATCACGGGCAACAACACGATGATACTCACCAGCAACGAGGCCAAAGTGGCCCACAACGGGTGGCCGAGCCCGCGCCCGAGGTTGGCGTTAATCGCACTTTGAAACGGCACCACCGCGCCAGCCATCAGTGCCAGCGCGCCCAAACCTGCCCAATGCCACATCGTCATGTCGAAACTCCTAGAGGTTTTGCTGGACTCTAAGTTATTCGTCGCGCAAATTTAAATTCAAAGTTTTTATGCTGAGTATGCAGCTGATGAATGACCTGCGCCGTATCGACCTCAACCTGTTGGTGATCCTCGACGTCTTGCTGAGTGAGCAACATGTCACCCGCGCCGCCGAACGCCTGCACCTCAGCCAACCGGCGGTCAGCCATGCGCTGGCGCGCTCGCGTGACCTGTTGGGTGACCCGTTGTTGGTGCGCCAGGGCGGCGCATTGGTGCCGACCGCGCGTGCGCTGGAGCTGGCTGCCCCACTGGCCGAAGCCCTGGCCCAGGTGCAGGCACTGCTGGCGCCGAATCGCTTCGACCCAGCCTCGGCCAAACGCCGTTTTCGCGTGGCGATGTCGGACTACAGCGCGGCAATTTTCCTACCCAAGTTGATCCGTGTGCTGCGTCGTGAAGCGCCGGGCATCGACTTGCAGATCATCCAGGCCAGCCGTGAGGGCATGGTGGACGGCGTGCTCAATGGCGATCTCGACCTGGCCGCCGGGGTATTTCCCGACATGCCCTGCGAGCTGCGTACTACGCCATTATTCGAAGAGCACTATACCTGCCTGGTGGACCGCAATAGCCTGCCGGAAAACGCCACGCTCGATTTGCCTACCTACCTGGCGCGTCCCCACGTGCTGTTGGAAATGCGCGGCAGCGGTACCCCGGAAATCGAACGGGCGCTGACGGCGATTCGCGAGCGGCGCCATGTGGCAGTCAGCCTGCCGCACTGGGGCGTGGCGCCGCAGTTGATTGAAGGCACGGACTTGATCCTGACGGTGTCGTCGCGGGGGTTGCTGAATATCGATCAGCAGCATTTGCTGGCCGTGCCACCGCCGTTTCATATCCCGGCGTTTGCGTTTGAGCTGGCATGGCACGCGCGGCGCGGCGGGGATTCGGGGTTGCAGTGGTTGATTGGGCGGGTGCAGGGCGTATTGACGTAACCCGCTCGTGGCATTTGCACTCCTTGGCAGAACAGGCAGAATCCCTCCACGTTCAACCTCTCCAGAGTCGCCGCCATGACCCCATCCCTGCTGCTCGCGGTCCTTGCTTCAGGCTTTATCTATGGCATCACGCCTGGCCCTGGTGTGCTGGCTGTGTTCGGCATCGGCGCCGCCCGAGGCCGTCGCGCCGGGGCGGGTTTTCTTTGCGGGCATTTGCTGGGGGATGTGGTGTGGTGCAGCACGGCGCTGATCGCGATTGTCGGCGCGCGGGAAGTGGGCAGCAGTGCGTTTGATGTGCTGGGCGTGCTCAGTGGGCTGTACCTGTTCTGGCTTGGCTGGCGCGCGATTCGCACCCGCCAGCGTAGCGGTGATGCGCCACAGGGCGCGGCGCGGCATCCGTTCTGGCACGGCATCGTGTTCGGCTTGACCAACCCCAAGGCTTACCCGGTGGCGGTTGCAACCTTCACTGCGTTGCTGTCCAGTCGTGCCGAGATGCTGACCTGGGCGATGCTGCCGGGGTTGATTGTTTTGAGCTTTATCGGCGGCCTATTGGCCTATGCGATCCTGGTCGGCGTGGTCGGCGCGCAGCGCGTGCGCACGGTGTATCAACGTCATGAAATCCTTATCACCAAGCTCTGCGGCGTGATGTTTATCGGTTTCGCCATCAACGCCTTGGCGCATGCATTACCCGGCCTGTTCGGCAGTAAACCGGCCTGATGCGGCAACGACCGTTCGTCGTGCGGGCAAGTTTTTTCTAAACCTTTACCGTCCTGAAAATTCGAATTCAGGGCGGGGCGTGTTCCCCCGCACTTATTTTTGCCCTGGAGGAACCCATCATGAGCCGCATGGCTATCCGGTTACGCACCGCCAGTTTCGCGATGCTGCTGGGCCTCGGCGCCAGCAATGCTTTCGCCCAGTCGCCTGCTGAATTCATCGAGCAGGCATCGGCCAAAGGCATGGCCGATATCGAAACCAGTCGTATGGCCCACGCCAAAACCTCGTCCCAGGAAATCAAGGACTACACCATCGAGGTAATCAACGAGCGCACCCTTGCCAACCAGCACCTGGCCGCCATTGCCAAGAAGCTCGACCTGCCTGTGGCGCCGCGCGAGAAGATCGTCGACAAAGCCGAGACCCTGATGCCTGAACTCAAGGACGGCGACTCCTTTGATGCCGCCTACACCGCGCAACAGGTCAAGGAAAATGAAGACGCTATCGCCCTGTTCAAGCAGGGAGGCGCTGCTTCGGATGTCCCGGAAATCAAAGCCCTGGTGGACGAAACACTGCCTAAGCTGGAAGAGCGTTTGCACAAAGCCCGTGCTTTGGCATCGACCTACGGCAAAGGTCATCAAGGCGACGGTTGAGGCCTTGGGTTGAAATAAAAAACGGCGGTTGGATTTGATTCAACCGCCGTTTTTTTTGCCTGGCTCAGAATGCCAGAGCCGCCTGGCCTGTGCCTTCCAGCGCGAGCAAATATTGCTTGGCTTGCAGCCCTCCGGCGAAGCCGGTGAGGCCGCCCGACGCACCGATCACTCGATGGCAGGGGGCAATGATCGAGATCGGGTTACGCCCGTTGGCGGCGCCGACCGCACGCACGGCTTTGGGGTTGCCGATCTGTCGGGCGATCTGGCTGTAGCTGCGGGTTTCACCGAAGGGGATGGTGAGAAGTGCCTGCCAGACTTGCTTCTGAAAGTCGGTGCCGGTGAAGTCCAGTTCCAGCTCGAATGTGCTGCGTGTGCCGGCGAAGTACTCCCGCAACTGGCGCTCGGCTTCCAGCAGCACCCGGCTGTCGTTTGCCTCGCGCAATTCGCCCAGGCGCACTCGGTTGGCGCGCTCGCACTCCCACAAAATGGCGCTGAGTTTGCCATCACGCGCCACCAGGGTGAGCTGGCCGACGGGGGAGGGCATGAGCTTGTAGTCGTAGGGCATGGATGGGCTCCTCAAAAGGCCGGTTCAAACGGTTACGTCGTGACTGTAGTTCTATCAGCCGGGTGGGAAACTACGTTTCTTGCGATCAAATTCTGCAGGGTCTAAAAGCTCCAGTACGCCCAGTTTGAATAATGCGGATACGCGTACAACCAGACGATGTAATACAGGGCTTTGAGCACTGAGGGTGTCGACATTGCCAGAAACGAGACCCCATTGAGCGCGGTGACGATTGCGGCGAACAGGGCCACGCGTCGACTGGCATGGCGCCTGGCTAACTGTACGCCGTAAAGCGAGGCCGCCAAAACGCCCAGCGAGAGTACCAGCGCCAAGGGAAACGGCAGTTTTATAAACGAGACCAGCAGGGGCAGTACCAGCACCCAACCGAATACCTGGCGCACTATGAACTTTGGTGTGGGTTGTCCAGGTTCCAGCATGGGGTGTTTCCGCTTTCAGGCCAACAATCCGGCATTGTCGGGGTACTTGCTGTGGGTGGCTGTCAGGCAATGCTGACGTGATGCTACCGATCCTGTTGCAGCACCTTCAGCGCCGCGGATGCGAGAAAACCTGAACGGCTTTTCTCTTCAGGGTGGTGCAGAACGTATTCATCTATGCGGTTAAGCAGATAACCCGGCAAGGTGATGTTGAGTTTCTGCGCCTTGCCGAGGTACTTGGTGACGTCGATATCCACGACTGCCCATGTGCAGCCGGCGTACTGCGGGTTGGCGGCATGCACGGTGACTTTGCGCGCGCTGGGAATCGGTGCACCGTCTTCGGCGAGGATCTCGAAGTGCCCTTCGATCGCTTCCCGGGCCATGGCCATGGCGTCGTCCAGGTCGTCGCCGGCTGAGTAGCAGCCGGGAATATCCGGGACTTCCACACCCCAGGCATGGTCGTTATCGCCCGTTGAAATTGCGATGGGATACAGCATGTGTGTTGTCCTCCAGGGACGGTTAGCTCATTAGAGCTTGTTTCAAAATGCTCTTGGCGGTCTTGTCCAACAGGTCCTTTTTTGGATGGGGAATCGTCACCAGCCCCGGCTTCACAGGGTGTTTGAAATGATGATGACTGCCCCTTGTGCGCACCAGATACCAACCGTCCGCAACGATGTGACCTATCAAATATCGGCTATCCACAGCACCTCCTTGTGGTGTGTGTTGGTGGTGACTATAACCACTGAAAATAAATTATCAATACGCTACCTACCGACAGTCGATGACCGGTATTTCGGTAGGGGGTCAAGGAAGTGTATGAGTGCGCGCAGAGGGCGCAGGAGAGAGGTATTGCGGGGTTTTTCGATGGTATTACAGCGTGTGTGGTGCCTCTGTGAGGACTGTCAGAAACGCGTCGATCAATACATTTTTTGTTTCAGCGCGAGTGAGTACGAGCAACTGTGCACACGCCTCCAATTCCATCATCGGCCTGTACGTCACACCTTTGTTCATCAGGCTTTGCGCACATTCGGGTACCAGCGCCACGCCTTGCCCGGCTGCCACCAGCGCGATGATCGAGGTGATCTGCCGCCCGGTAGGCCCCCGTCGCAAGGGCCGGTCGTGGAGGCGGTAAAGCGCTTCGATGGATTGGTTCAGCCCCGAGCCGTAGTCCGCCGGAAACAGAATCAGCGGATACGCGCTCAACTGTGCGAGGCTGATCTGCGCCAGGTTCGCCAGCGGGCTGTCGGTGGACACCGCCGCGACCAAGCGCTCTTCACCCAGCGACAGCGCCTGCACGTCTGTGCGTTGCGGCAACAGCCGGCTCAGGCCAATATCCAAGCGCCCATCCGCCACCTGTGCGCCCAGGTTGCCGGAGGCGCACTCCACCAAGGTCAACTGCACGTCGGGAAAGCGTTGGGCGAAGGCCTGGATCGCCTGGCTGAACAGATCCGATAGGGCGATCGAACTGGCATAGCCCAGCGCCAGTTGCCCGGCGGTGCCCGCGGCCAGTTTATCCGCCATGACCTGAGCCAGCGCCACCTGTTCCAGCACACCACGTGCGTAGGGCAGGAACGACCGGCCTTGCGCGGTGAGGGCCACTGTGCGGCTGGTGCGATCGAAGAGCTTGAAGCCCAACGCGGTTTCCAGCGCCGAAATGTGACGTGTCAGCGGCGGCTGGGCCAGGTGCAGGCGAATGGCCGCGCGGCCGAAGTGCAATTCTTCGGCGACTGTCAGAAAGTAACGCAGCTTGCGTAGGTCGAGCATCCAGGTCCTTGGGTATCAATCGGTCGTCATTCGGTATTGGTGCAAAACCTTTCGGCCATTCTATAAAGGCCTTTCAACATAAAACGAGAGGTTTCATGAAACCGCGCCTGCATTGTGCCCGCCTTGCCCTCTTCCTGTGTGGTTGCGCGGCGTTTCTCAACCTGTACGCCACCCAGAGCATCTTGCAAATCTTTGCCGCGCAGTTTCAGATCAGCGCGAAGGCTGCCGGGTGGAGTATCACCGTGACCACGCTGGCGGTGGCGCTCACTGCGCCGTTTGTCAGCCGCCTGACTGGGCGTTTCGAGCAGCGCGCGGTCATCGCCGCGGCCGCGCTGCTGCTGGCGTTGCCGACGCTCATGACCGCGTATGCCGACAGTTTTGCCGAAGTGCTGGTGTGGCGCTTCGTAGAAGGCATGTTGATACCGGTGGTGTTTGCCACCAGCGTGGCTTACATCGGCGACCGTTGGAGCGGCGGTACCGTCACTGAAGTCACCAGCCTGTATGTCGCCGGCACGGTGTTGGGCGGGTTTGCCGGGCGTTTTGTCACCGGCGTGATGACTGAATATGTCGGTTGGCGCGAAGCCTTTGAATTGCTTGCGGCGTTGAGCCTCATGGTTGGCGGGTTTATTCAGTTCCTGCTGCCGGCCAATCGTGCGCGAGCAAAGCGGCTCAGTGGGTCCGTTTCAGGTGTTTTTCGTCAACCGTTGTTGGCCGCCTATGCCGTAGGCTTTTGCGTGTTGTTCTCTCAGGTCGCGACATTCACCTACGCGGGCTTGTACCTTGGCCTACCGCCGTTCAACCTCGGGCCTGCGGCCTTGGGTACGCTGTACATGGTGTTCCTGCTGGCGCTGGTTGTGATCCCTATCGCAGGGCGCCTCAGTAAAGCCCGCCCGCATGGCCAATTGCTGACGGGTGCTGCGTTGTTTGGCGTAAGTGGGTCGGCCCTGACCCTGGTGCCATCTTTGTGGTGCATCGTGACCGACCTCGCCCTGAGCTCCACCGGCGTATTCCTCGCCCAGGCCGCTGCCAACGCCTTCACCACCGCGACCGCTCGCGATAACAAAGCCGCTGCCGTTGGGGTCTACCTCACGTGTTACTACTTGGGTGGCAGTTGCGGCGCTATCGCTCCGGCGTTGATCTGGGAGCAGTGGGGCTGGGCGGGGTGTGTGGCGCTGATCATGGGTTTTCAGCTGCTGACTCTGGTCATAGCGCTGACCGGGTGGCGGCCAGCGCAGCCTCTACGGGAGCGAACATCGTGACGTTATCCGGCGCCGCTTGCACCTGAAGGCGCCTATCAAGGGCAGCGCAGCCAAGAGACACCGCGATCTTAAAAGGGTGCCGCTAGCGAAAAAGGAATGCGCAACGCACCGATCGCCCCTTCACGGGTACCGCACATTTCGTCATGTACGCACTGCTGCACCAGCACACACGGGAATGGCGGCACTTGCTGCAACAGGTCGCGTAAATGCGTGCTCGACCGGATGCGCAAAGTCTTGCCGCTGTCGTCCAGTAACGTCATCTCGAGGTGCGCAAGTTTTATACGCGCAATATAGAAACCGCCTTCCAACGACAGTAACTCCAACTCACGTATTTCGCCTTTTTCGGCCAGTGCGGTCAGCCTGCGCAGATTCATGATTCACCTTCGCTGTGGGTGTTATTGGCGTCGAAAGAACAGCGTGACCTGGCCCCACTCCACGCCGAATTTGGACATGCTCGACCGGTTGATCATCGTGTCTTCATCCATCAAGTACATCCAGTCGTCAAAGCTCACTTCGTACACCGACCCGTCCACGGGCAGGTTGAGGCGGTAGCGCCAACGCAATGCGTTCCCGGCCACTTCGCCGATGGCCTCACCGACCACATCCCCGGCCCGTCCGCGCCAGCGCCCCGGGCCATCGGGCGTGAGCGTCCATACGCGTTGCTGGCGCGTGCCATCGCTGTACAGGAATTTTTCGTCGAGAATAAGGTTGTTGCCCTCGCGATGACTGGCAATATCCACCTCAAAACGCTTGGCGACTTCGCCCGAGCGTTTCTCGAATATTCCCCAGGCCTTGACGGGTTTACTGAAGAAGCGCTCCAAGTCCAATTGCGGCTTTTGGTCGGCATAGTGCTCGACACCGACGTTACCGCAGCTGCACAGGCTCAATAGCAGGAACAGTGAAACCAGCAGGCGTTTCATTGCCTGGCTCCTTGATCGTGCGAGGCGTCATGCCAGCGCTCAAGGTCTTATAGTTGTACAGAATTTTGTGTTTGTATAGATTTTTGGTCAAGGAACTACTGAGCCCCTTTATCGGCCACGCAGCCTTCTCGGACTTTCAATGGGTCAGGACGGCTGCGAGAAGCTTGGGGGGGTTGTGTCAGCGGCAATCTGGATTTGATGCTGGTTCGAGCAGCGCGTTAGCTAAGTTTCAATGCGCTATAGCTTATGTAAGGCGACTCTAAAGGAGGGCAGTAGAGTCGCGATGCAGTGGAAAGTCGATTTATTATTTATTGGTTGTTTTCGGTAGGTTTATTTTTTTATGAAGCTTTCTCGCTACGTCTTGCCTAGTGAGCATGACCAGCATGCAAAATACGGAAAATATCGAGATGGCGACAATGCTCAGTAAGATGCCTCGTTGCCCTTTTAGCCCATCGGCGATATGCGTGCGGTAGTTGTCGAGCAAGAAGAACGAGCAAATAGTATCTAACTGGTCTGTTGTGAATCCAAGTTCGGAGAAGGCTTCAAGCGACTCAGCCGATTGGCATTCCGTATTTGATAGCGTTGGCTCGGATTTGAAAAAGTAGAATTTTGCATTCTCTTTTGAAAGATAAAATGACGGGGCTTCGGGGGCGTCTTTCAACGAGACCATCAGGTAGGGTGAGTTTGTGACAGGTACGATGAAAGAAATGATAATAAAAAAGAATATAAGCAATCCAATGGTGATGTTTTGGGTGAGCTTGGAAAATAGCGTTTCTTTAAATGTTAATGTACTGAAGTTATTCCAATTTATGTAGTTTCTTACTTTTGCCACGTCCCTGTGACAAAAGCCATGCTTTTTGATCCACTCTTCAGCAAGTTTTGTCTCGGTCAGATTTTGCGCGGGTATATTAAATTCGAAACGGTAGTACTCAACCTCGCGCAAGTTTTTTCGAACGAGTTCATATTCTTCATCTTCGAATTTAGTAGAACCCCCAAAAAAGCGCCACATGAGGTCGCGCAAAAATATTAGTGAACCTGAGCGCTTGTAGATATAAAAAATCAACGCGCAGATTGCAATTCCACTCAGCATGCTTGCCAGCGTGGCGTAGTTCTGGAAGGTCCAGTCTACGATGTTGGCGTCGATATTTGCATTGGGTTGTGACACAGCGTCATCCTTGGCTTGATTTTGATAAAAATTAGGGTTTTGGCAATTCTGTTATGAAGGTGTGCATGTCCAACTTATCCCTAAGTTGTGCGGCTAGCGCTACGCAATGAGCGTACACGACCGCAGAGAGCGCAGGTTGCCGGGCAGGTCGCTGATGTGGAAACGTAGGGGGGATGATGCGGAAAAACGAGGGGAACGCAAAAAGTGGAGCGGGTAGAGGGAATCGAACCCTCAACTAAAGCTTGGGAAGCTTTCGTTTTGCCACTAAACTATACCCGCTCAGAGCGGCTGACTTTGTACCAGATGTTCGCCTGGATTTGAAGTTTTTCTTTGGAAATGTGCAAGTTATGACGAGGGAGCGCGCTCCCTCGCCACCGTCAGGTGCCGCCTCAAACCGCAAATGCATGCTGTGTCTGGCCTTGGCTGTAACGCAACCGGCTGATCGGCCGCTGCGGTTTCAAAAAGCCCACGACCGCGTCCCGACTGTCCCGGCATGCCGCTTTGTGTTCCATGTCCAGAAAATGTCCTGTCGCCGCAATGGTGCTGAAGCTGCTGTTGACCACATGCTGGCCAAACAGCTTGGCATCCTGGGCGCTGGTGTATTCGTCCCATTCACCGTTCAAAAACAACACCGGAATGTCGATGGCCTTGGCTGCCTTGAGGTAGCACAGGCGATCGCTGTTGAGCACTTGGCTGATATGGAAGTGCATCTGCCCGTATTCGTGTTCGGCCAGGCTGCTGACATGTTTGTAGTTGAAACGTTTGAACAGCGACGGCAGGTGTTTGCCGATGGTGCTGTTGACGAGGTGCCCCACGCGATCGCGGTCGAGGTTACCGAGGTAGTCGACGCCGCGTTCCAGGTAGTCGCGCATGGGCGCATTGATGACGGGCGAGAACGAGCTGATCACCGCTCTTTCCACACGGCGCGGGCGGTGGGCGAGGGCGACCAGGGTGGCGGCGCCGCCCCATGAGAATGACAGCACGTGTTCGGCGGCGAAGTGATCGATCAACTCCAGAAGGATCTGGCCTTCGACTTCCTTCGTCAGCATTTGCTCATGGCGGTTATGGATTTTGGAGCGGCCAGCGTAGGGCTGGTCGTACAAAACCACATTGAATTGCGGGTGCAGGCTTTTCACGGTTTGGGCGAAGGATGCCGTGGTGGCCATGGAGCCGTTGACCAGGATGATGGTCTTTTCAGCAGCGTCCGCGCGATAGAACTCCGTGTAAACCCGATACTGACCCTGTATATCCAACACAGCGATTTCTGGCCTCATGTCGTAAGACTCCTGGCAAGCGGGTAGGGCGCGCAGATAACTCTGCACGAGCTTTGTGACAGGTAGGCATACGCCTGGAAAAGGAAGGCCCATGTCGGTCCGATGACGGCTGGCCGGCGGGTGTTGTTATGGCGGGCTGTTTGCCTGGAGGGCCCGTAGATCAAGCGCGGGCGATGGCAAGGTAGGTCTTGGAGGTTATAGGCGACTCGCCAGTCATCATTGGGCTGGTGAATGGGAGTCAAGCACAGACTCGGTATCACGCAAGTGGTTAAAAAGAGATTTGGCTTTCACCGGCCGAACGGTCGTCAAACCTGATGGATTTCCTCAACGGTCAACGCGCGATATTCGCCCGGCGCGAGTGCAGGATCCAGCTCAAGCGGCCCCATGCGTTCGCGATGCAAGCCAATCACTTTGTTGTTGAAGTACCCGAACATGCGCTTCACCTGGTGGTAACGCCCTTCGATGATGCTCAAGCGCGCCGTCGTCGGCCCCAGCACTGCCAGCTCGGCAGGTTGGGTGGTGAGGTCTTCAAACGCGAAGTACAGGCCGGCGGCAAACGTCGCCGCGTAATCGGGGCCGATAACGTCTTCAGTTTCTACCCGGTACACCTTGGGCAGTTTGGTCGTCGGTTGCGTGAGACGCCGCGACCACTGGCCGTCATTGGTGATCAACATCAGCCCGGTGGTATTGAAGTCCAGGCGCCCGGCAATATGCAGCTCGTTTTTATCCGACTCACGCAGTAAGTCGAGGACCGTGGGGTGTTGCGGGTCCGACGTTGCGCTCACGCACCCCTGGGGCTTGTGCAGCATAAAATAACGCGCCGGTTTGCCCGCCTGCAGCACTTCAGCATCAAGGCATACGCGGCTGAATTCGCGGACTTCGTAGTGAGGGTCGCTGACCGTCACGCCATCCACGCTGATCCGTCGTTCAACCAACAACCGTCGCGCTTGCTGGCGATTGAACCGCGGCAAGTTGCTGAGGAAGCGATCAACCCGCATTGCGGTTGCGCAACTGTTCGTCCACTTGGGCGCAACGTGGGCACAGGCAAGCCTGGTTGCGCACTTCATCGGGCAGTGCTTGGAGCACCGCAGGGTCGATGGTGACGCTGTAGCACCAGCAGGCCTGGTCGGCGGTACGCGGGTCGGCCAGGGAGCAGTCGTTGCGGGCGCCGCAGGCGGGACAAAGGGTTGGCGTGGTCATGGGGCGGGCTGCATCGGGCATGGTTCGCTTGGACCTGCACGATACAGCGCCCACCCTCGACCGGCTACTTACAAATGGAACTTGCTGACCAGCCCATTGAACGAAGTGGCCAGGCGCGACAGGGCCTGGATGTCTGGGTGCGATGGGCCTGTGCTCGCACCTCACCGGCGCGAGCTGCTTGGATTGCCGCGTTGAGCGCCAGCAGCTTGGTCTGGTCGGTAATGCTGCGGATCACATCATGTATCAAGTTGTTACCGAAACGCACCAGATTCGGTTTTTGATGTCAGATATTTCGTCATTCAGTGAAAGCTGTATGCCGCCCTTCAGCGTCGCTGGAGGTGCTCTTTCGCGGTCCAGGAGGCCGCCATGTATCGACGACTGCTGCTCAGCGCTTTACTCGGTCTAACCCTTTGCGCTTGTGTGCCCTACTACGATGGAGGCCAAAGCTACTATCGATCCGAGGTCTACACCTCACCGGCGCCGGCGTACTACTACGGTGGTGGCTCCGCGTACCCGTACCGCCGGGATTACTACCCGTCGCCACGCTATTACGCGCCTGCACCGCGTTACTACTCTGCGCCACGTTATTACCAGCCTGCACCGCGCTACTATCCGTCGGGACCAAGGGCCGGTTATCGGCCTTACCCGAACCAGGGCTGGGGCGATCGTTGGGGCAACGGTGGGCGTGGGCGCGGTGAGCATGGACGCGGCGGTCATGGCGGTGACCGGGGTGGGCACCGTTGACAGGTCCCATGACAAAGCGGCGCATGAAGCGCCGCTTTTTTGTGGGCCGATATCTCAATAATCGGACAAGTCGGCCAACGGGTGGCGACCTTCCCACGCCTTGGTAAAGTGCGCCTGCACTACGGTTTCCGGGATCTTGTCGATGTCCGTCCAATGCCAGTGGGGCTTCTGGTCCTTGTCGATCAACCGCGCGCGCACGCCTTCGCTGAATTCCGGGTGACGGCAACAATTGAGGCTCAGCGTGTATTCCATCTGGAACACCTGGGCCAGGGACAAATGGCGGGCGCGCTGGATTTGTTCCCATACCAGGTGGGCGGTCAGTGGGCAGCCTTCGCTCATGGTTTTGCCGGCGCGGCTGAATAATGGGTCGGCGTGATCGCGCAATTGGCTGATGGCGCGCCAGGCGCCGTGTACATCCCCCACATCCAGCCACGCGTCGATCTGCGCCCGGCGGGGCAGCCATTGCGCTTCGGGTAGCTGGCCCACGGCCTCCTGAGCCAGGGCCTTGAGCAGGCTGTTGAGCTGCATCGCGGTCTGTTCCTGCCAGTTCAGTTGCAGCAAGCCGTCGAGCAGTTCGTCTTGTTGATCGTCGCGCAGGAAACGGTCGGCCAGCCCCAAATCCAAGGCATCTCTACCGTTGAGATGGGCGCCGGTGAGCCCGAGGAACACCCCCAGTTTCCCCGGCAGGCGCGACAGAAACCAACTGGCACCCACGTCCGGATACAAGCCGATGCTGATCTCGGGCATGGCCAACCGACTGCTCGGCGTAACGATGCGTATGGCCGCGCTCTGCAGCAGGCCCATGCCACCGCCCAGCACGTAGCCGTGGCCCCAGCAGATCAGCGGTTTTGGATAGGTATGCAGGCGATAGTCGAGACGGTATTCCGCAGCAAAGAACTGCGAGGCCAGTGCCGGTACTTCGCCTGGCTGCTCAAGGCGAGCCAGGGCCAGGCTGCGCACTTCGCCACCCGCGCAAAACGCTTTGGGGCCGTTGCCGCGCACTAACACGCAGACGATTTGCGGGTCTTTGGCCCAGGCATCCAGGCGCTCGCCCAGGGCCAGGATCATCGGCAGGGAGAGGGCATTGAGAGACTTTTCAGCATCGAGGCTGGCGATGCCGATACGGGCGCCGGCGCTGCCGGTCAGCTCTTGGAAGTGCAGGTTCATCATGACCTCATTCAAGAAGGTGAAGGATGAGTATGGTCGCGCCAAGGGAAAGTGCGGGTGGTGTGTTAGATCAATTGACAAGCGGGGTCGGCTTTCCTAGGGTTCGCCCATTCTTTTTTACACGATGACCTCACGATGACCGAAGGCGACCGCATCAAACTCGAACCCAGCTGGAAACACGCCCTGCGCGATGAATTCGACAAGCCTTACATGACTCAGTTGCGCGAGTTCCTGCGCCAGGAGCACGCCGCCGGCAAAGAGATCTACCCGCCCGGCCCGCTGATTTTCAATGCGCTTAACTCAACCCCGCTGGACAACGTCAAAGTGGTGATCCTCGGGCAAGACCCCTACCACGGCCCTGGCCAGGCCCACGGTTTGTGCTTCTCGGTGCAGCCGGGCGTGCCGGCGCCACCGTCGTTGGTCAATATCTATAAAGAACTCAAGCGCGACCTGAACATCGACATCCCCAACCACGGCTACCTGCAAAATTGGGCCGACCAAGGGGTGCTGATGCTCAACACCACCATGACCGTTGAACGCGCCAACGCCAACGCCCATGCGGGCAAGGGCTGGCAGTTCTTTACCGATCGGATTATCGAAGTGGTCAGCGAGCATCAGCCGCATCTGGTGTTTTTGCTGTGGGGCGCCCATGCGCAAAGCAAGCAGAAGCTGATCGATGCCACCAAGCACTTGGTGCTGACGTCGGTGCATCCGTCGCCGTTGTCGGCGTATCGCGGGTTTTTGGGGTGCGGTCATTTCAGCCGCACCAACAAGTTTCTTGAGCAGAACGGCGAAACGCCGATTGAATGGCGGTTGCCACCGCTCTGAGGGCTCAGGCCTTATCCGGCTGGCGGTTCCAATGCCGGAACAATGGCTCCGCCAAAAACAATACAAACAACAAGCGCATCACTTGCATCGCCGTGACCAACGGCACAGACAGTTGCAGGGTCTCGGCCGTGAGGCTCATCTCGGCAATGCCGCCCGGCATCATGCCCAGGGTCAGGGAGCGCAGGTCGAGGTGGGTCAGGGCACTCAAGCCCACCGCCGCCAGTGTCGCCAAGGCCATGGTCAGCGCCGTGCCGATCAGGGTGCGCCCCATGAATGACGGCGCGCTGCGAAAAAACTGACGGTTGAAGTGGCAACCCAGGCCGCTGCCGATCAGCCATTGGCCAATCTGGCTGCCGCCGTCGGGCAGGCCGATATGCAGGTCCCACTCCACGCTGGCGGTGGCGCTGACCAACAACGGTCCGAACAACCACGGGTTTGGCTGATGCAAACGCTGCCAGCCCCACGCCACCAGCGCGCCGACGGGAAACAGCAACGCCAGCCAGGCCCAGCTGACCGGTGCCGGATGAAACTGCGGCGCGCCGCCTCCCAGCAAATACTTGAAGATCGCCGGTACACACAGCACCACCACCAGCACCCGCAAACTCTGACCCGCCGCGACACGGCTGAGCACCGCGCCATTGCGGGCGCCGAGGTTGACCATCTCGCCGGAGCCGCCCGGCATGCTGGAGAAAAACGCGGTGGCTCGGTCTTCACCACTGCGGCGCATCAGCCACACACCGACCACGCTCGACAGGCTGGTGACCAGCGCGCCGAAGAAGATCAGGCCGAAGTGGCTCATCACCTGCTCGATCACCAGCGGCGTGAAATGCAGCCCGATGCCGATGCCCACCACCCATTGGCCGCATTTTCGCCCGCCGGGAATTTCGGCCAATTGCCACGGCGTGAGGCAGCGCACCAGGATGATCGCCAGCAGCGAGCCGACCATGTACGGCAACGGCCAGCCGACGAGGCTGGCCAGGTAACCGCCGGCCAGGCCGACCAGCGGTGTTGCCCACCATTGTTTAAAGGTGACCTCAGACATCGGCCAGTGCACGACGCTGTTGCACACGTTTACGCCAGATACGCAGCAGCGGTACGAACAGCATGATCGCGGTCAATACCCAGACGCCGAAGGTGATAGGGCTCGACCAGAGGATCTCCAGCGCACCGTTGGAGATCGACAGCGCGCGCCGCAGGTTCTGCTCCATCAGGCCACCGAGGATAAAGCCCAGCAGCAGCGGCGACAGCGGAAAGTCGAGCTTGCGCAGGATGTAGCCGAAGATGCCGATGGCGATCATCAGGAACAGATCGAAGGTGGTGGCATGCACTGCATAGACGCCTATCGCAGTGATAATGGCGATCACCGGCACCAGTGCCCAGTTCGGCACGGCGAGGATACGCGTAAAGATGCGGATCATCGGGATGTTGAGGATCACCAGCATAATGTTGGCGATAAACAACGACGCGATCAGGCCCCAGACAATGTCCGGTTGCTGTTGGAACAGCAGCGGGCCCGGCGTGATGTTGTACAGCGACAGGGCACCGATCATCACCGCCGTGGTACCCGAGCCTGGAACGCCGAGGGTCAGCATCGGCACCATGGCGCCGCAGACTGACGCGCCGATGGCTGTTTCCGGCGCGGCCAGGCCACGCATATCGCCTTGGCCGAATTTGCCGCTGGCACCCGCGATACGTTTCTCAGTCATGTAGGCCACGGCCGAAGCCATGGTCGCTCCGGCACCCGGTAACACACCGATGATGAAGCCCGACACGCCGCAACGGATATTCACGGTCAACACCGACAAGGCTTCCTTGACGTTGAACATCATGCGTCCGGTGGCTTTCACCGCTTCCTGACCACGGTGGGTTTTTTCCAGGAGCAGCAGAATCTCACTGATGGAGAACAGGCCCAGCACCAACACCACGAACTGGATGCCGTCGGTGAGGTGGATGTTGTCGCCGGTAAAACGGTACACGCCACTGTTGGCGTCGATGCCGACGGCCGAGAGGAACAGGCCAATCAGCGCCGCTACAAAGGTCTTGAGGGGCTTGTCGCCGGCCATGCCGCCCAGGCAGACAATCGCGAACACCATGAGTACGAAATATTCCGCCGGACCGAAGGCAATCGCCCATTTGGCCAGCAGCGGGGCAAACAGCACCATGCCGCAGGTGGCGATAAACGCGCCGATGAACGAACTCCACGCCGACAACGACAGCGCTACGCCGGCCAGGCCTTTACGGGCCATTGGGTAGCCGTCGAGGGTGGTCATCACGGTGGAGGCTTCACCCGGAATGTTGAGCAGGATCGAGCTGATACGGCCGCCGTATTCACAGCCCAGGTACACCGCCGCCAACAGGATCAGTGCCGACTCCGGCGGCAGACCAGGGCGAACGCGATGGGGATCAACAGCGCCACGCCGTTGATCGGGCCCAGGCCCGGCAACAGGCCGACCACCGTACCTATCAAGGTGCCGCACAGCGCGGTCACCAGGTTATAGGGGCTCAGCGCGATGCCGAAGCCCTGGCCCAAATAGCCAAAAGTATCCATATCAGTTCTCCAGAACGTCGAGCAGACCGAGGGGCAGCGGTACGTCCATGGTTTTATCGAACAACAGATAAAGACCGACGCTCATCAAGGTGATGATCACCGCACCGGGCAACCAGCGGCCGCCGTACAGCCGTGCCATCGGTATACCGATCAGCATGCTGCTGAGGATGAAACCCAGGGATTCGAAAGTGCCGGCAAACACCAGCAACAACACCACACAGATCGCGATCTTGATCAGTGTCGGTCGGTCCAGCGCGGGTTCGTCGTCGGTGTGTTTGGTCGGTTGCGGGCGAATCAGCATATAAACAAGCGCCAGCCCCATCAGCCCGAGCAGCAGCAATGGGAAGGCCCTGGGCCCTACGGGCTCGTAGGAAAAGGCCGCCTGATACGGCCAGGCCATCAGCGCCAAGCCGACACAGGCCAGTAACAGCACGGCCGCGAAAATGCGTTGTAAGAGCATGGGAAACTCCTGGGCCACGTCTGTGCTGCGCAAAGACGTGGCTGCGCGAACAGGGGGGGGCGTTTACTGGATCAGGCCAAACTCTTTGGCCAACACTTTGTAGTCAGCCACCTGCTTCTTCACGTAGGTGTCCAGCTCCGGGCCGGTCATGGCGAACGGGAACAGCTCGCGTTGGTCACGCAGCTTGGCGAACTCGTCGGAGGCCAGCAGTTTGTCGAAGGCGTCTTTCCACCAGGCGTACTCGGCATCGCTGACTTTTGGCCCCAGGTAGAAACCGCGTACCACCGGCCAGACGATGTCGTAGCCTTGCTCCTTGGCGGTCGGGATGTCTTTCATTTCGGGCTCGTCCAGGCGCTTCTCGGAGAACACCGCCAACAGGCGCATGTCACCGCTGAGGATGTGCGGCATGGAGTCGGAGATGTCGGTACTGCCGACCTGGATGTGACCCCCGAGCAGAGCGGTGGCGATTTCACCGCCGCCTTCAAGGGCCACGTAACGCAACTCGCGCGGGTTGATCCCGGCGGCCTTGGCGATCAGGGCGGTTTGCATCCAGTCCTGGCTGCCGACGGTGCCGCCGGAACCGATCACTACGCTACCCGGATCTTTCTTCAAGGCTTTTACGAGGTCGTCAAGAGACTTGTAGGGCGAATCGCTTTTCACCGCGATGGCGCCGTAGCTGGTGCCGACCGCGGCCAACCAGCGCACCGCGCTTTCGTCGAAACGCCCGAACTTGCCCTGGGCCAGGTTCAGCAGCGAACCACTGGACCAGGCCACCAGGGTGCCGGCGTCGGCAGGGCGCTGGGCGACCACCGCGTTGTAGGCCACCGCGCCCACGCCGCCGGGCATGTAGGTCACGCGCATCGGCTTGCTCAGCAACTTCTCGTTGACCAGCGCGCTTTGCGCCAGTTTGCACGTCAGGTCAAAACCACCGCCGGGGGAGGCCGGGGCGATGCATTCCGGGCGCTTGGGCTCATCGGCGGCCAGCAGTTGGCCGGCAAACAGCATGCAGCCGGCGGCGAGGGCCAATTTACGCAGTGAAGGGGTCATGGTTATCTCCATCGTTGTTGTTATGGGGTTCTACTTACCAGAGCGCGACGCTGTAGCTCACCAGCACACGCATTTCGTCCGCATCGCGGGCCGAGTAGTTGGAGCGGTACGTGGCATTGCGCAGGCGCACGGCCACGTCCTTGAACGTACCGGTTTGCACCACGTACTTGATCTCGGTGTTGCGCTCCCATTCTTTGCCGGTGTCGCCGTTCTTGAGTTTGATGTTGTCACCCGACAGGTAACGGCTCATGAAACTCAGGCCGGGGATGCCCAACTTGGCGAAGTCGTAGTCGTAGCGCGCCTGCCAGGAGCGCTCTTGGGCACCGGCGAAGTCGTTGATCTGCACAAAGTTGACCAGGTACGGGTCACTGCCGTCCACATACGGGAAGGCGCTGTCGCCGGACATGTGCTGGTAGCCGGCGCTGAGCTTGTGACCATTAAGGGCATAGCTGAACAGGCCGTTGAGGGAAGTGTTGTCGATCTTGCCGCCACGGGCTGAACCGGTGTCATCACTGATGGCCAGGCGCAGGTCGGTGGCGAAGGTGCCGGGGCCCATGGGGCGGGCGGCGACCAGGCCGAGGAAGTGCTGGCGGTAGACGTCGTCGAGCTGGGCGAAGTGGTAGCTGCCGGTGATTTTGTCGGCGAACTTGTAGTCCACGCCACCGAAGTTGAAATGCTTGCCGGTGGCGCCGCTGAGGAAGCGGCTGTTCTTGTTGTTGAGGGCGATGTCTTCGTAGTTGCTGTCGTCGCGGTCTTTGGCTTTATCCAGCCGACCACCGGTGAATACCAGGTTCTTGAATTCCTTGGAGGTCAGCAGGCCACCATTGAAGATTTGCGGCAGGATGCGCCCGTCGTTGGGCTTGAGGATCGGCAGTTCAGGCATCAGCGAGCCGATTTTCAACTCGGTGGCGGAAATTTTCACTTTGCCGGTCAGGCCCAGTTTGGAGTATTCATCGGCGGCGCGGCCATCGTCGTGAGTGGGCAGCAGGCCGGTGCCGGTGCGGTCGGGGCTTGAGTCGAGCTTGACGCCGAGCATGCCCAGGGCGTCCACGCCAAAACCGACGGTGCCGTCGGTGTAGCCCGATTGCAGGTTGAGCATGAAGCCCTGAGCCCATTCGTCGCGCTTGGATTGCTGGGCACTGGTGCCGTCGCGGAAGTCGCGGTTGAAGTACATGTTGCGGGTTTCCAGGGTCGCGCTACTGTCTTCGAAGAAGGCAGCCTGGCTAAGCGGCGAAAAGCCGGCAAGTGCGGCGGCGCTGGCAAGGGCGGTCTGGGTCAGGCGGGAAAAACGAACAGGCGGGCAAGCGTGGGGCTGTGTCGACAGCATCGTGGTGCACTCCGTTATTGTTCTTATTTTGGCGAAAACGCTTCGAGGCGTTTTTCGGGCGCTACGGTTGAGGTAGCTGGGCGGGCATGGCCTACATTGTCTGGATGCTAAAGGGCGAAGCTTTCATCAACCTTTCAATCGCCTTTCAATGTTTTCGGGCTTCACAGGGCAGGCGGCGCCTGTAAACTGCCTCGCAAAGCGTGGCACTGACCACTTTCGAATAAGGTAGAAATCCATGCGTGTCCTCCTGGTTGAAGACCATTTGCAACTCGCCGAAAGTGTTGCCCAAGCGCTCAAGAGCACGGGGTTGACCGTCGACGTGCTGCACGATGGAGTGGCCGCGGACCTGGCCTTGAGCAGTGAGGAATACGCGGCGGCGATCCTCGATGTGGGGTTGCCGCGCATGGATGGTTTTGAGGTGCTTGCGCGTTTACGCGCCCGTGGAAAAAACCTGCCCGTGCTGATGTTGACCGCGCGCAGTGATGTCAAAGACCGCGTGCATGGCCTGAACCTGGGGGCTGATGATTACCTGGCCAAGCCGTTCGAACTGACGGAGTTGGAAGCGCGGGTCAAGGCGTTGTTGCGCCGCAGTGTGCTGGGCGGTGAGCGCCAACAGTCCTGCGGCGTGCTGGTATACGACCTCGATACGCGGCGGTTCACCGTAGGTGGCGAACTGATGACGTTGACCTCCCGCGAGCAGGCCGTGCTTGAAGCGTTGATCGCGCGCCCGGGCCGGGTGATGAGCAAGGAGCAGCTCGCGTCCCAGGTGTTCGGCCTGGATGAAGAAGCGAGCCCCGACGCCATCGAAATCTACGTGCACCGGCTGCGCAAGAAACTCGACGGCCAACCTATCGCCATCGTGACTTTCCGCGGCCTCGGCTACCTGCTGGAAGCTCGCGATGCATAAGCCCAGCAGCCTGCGCTGGCGTCTGCTGTGGAACCTGGCGCTGCTGCTGGTGTTGTTGATGCTGGCCAGCGGCATGAGCGCCTACTGGAACGGTCGCGAGGCGGCCGACACCGCCTATGACCGCACACTGCTGGCTTCGGCGCGGACCATCGCCGCCGACCTGACCCAGGTGGACGGTACCCTCAGCGCCAACGTGCCCTACGTGGCCCTGGACACCTTCGCCTACGACAGCGCCGGGCGCATCTATTACCAGGTCAATGACATCCACCAGAAGCTGATCTCCGGTTACGAGAACCTGCCCGGCCCGCCGCCCGGCACGCCGCGAACCGATGACTATCCGGCGCTGGCACGGTTTTACAACGCCAAGTATCAAGGCCAGCAAGTGCGGGTAGTGAGCTTGCTGAAGGCCGTCTCCGAACCGAACATGAACGGTATGGCGGAAATCCGCGTGGCCGAAACCGATGAAGCGCGGGTGAGCATGGCCCGCAGCCTGATGGCCGACACCTTGCTACGCCTGGGCATGCTCGCCATCGGCGCGTTGCTGCTGGTGTGGTTCGCCGTGAGCGCGGCGCTGCGTCCACTGGAACGCCTGCGCACTGCGGTGGAAGAGCGCCAGCCCGACGACCTGCGGCCATTGCCGTTGGTGGAGGTGCAACATGAATTCGGCCCGTTGGTGCGTTCGCTCAACCACTTCACCGAGCGCCTGCGCGGCCAGTTTGAGCGCCAGGCGCAGTTTATTGCCGATGCATCCCACGAACTGCGCACCCCGTTGGCGGCACTCAAGGCGCGCCTGGAGCTGGGCCTGCGCGCCGAAGACCCGGCGACCTGGCGCAGCACGCTGGAAACGGCCGCGCAGAACACCGATAAGCTGACCCATTTGGCCAACCAATTGCTGTCCCTGGCGCGTATCGAAAACGGTGCCCGGGCGATTGCCGAAGGCGGCGCGCAATTGCTGGACCTAAGCCAATTGGCCCGTGAACTGGGCATGGCGATGGCGCCGTTGGCTCACGCGCGAGGCGTAGCGCTGGCGCTGGAGGCCGATGAACCGGTGTGGTTGCGCGGCGAACCGACGTTGCTCAATGAGCTGCTGAGCAACCTGGTGGACAACGCCCTGGCCCACACGCCACCCGGCGGCAATGTGATTTTACGGGTCACGGCGCCAGCGGTACTGGAAGTTGAAGATGACGGGCCGGGGATTCCGGCCGACGAGCGTGATCGTGTGTTCGAGCGATTCTATCGGCGTAGCCAGCAGGGCATGGGGTCTGGCCTGGGGCTGGCGATTGTCGGCGAAATCTGCCGGGCGCATCTGGCGCAGATCAGCCTGCACGATGGCGAACTGGCGGGGTTGAAGGTGCGGGTGAGTTTTATCGCCGGTTGATCAGTAGAACATCGACCGTGCTTCATCCAGCTCCGCTCGTAGCTTCTCGCTGTAGGGGTCAATTGACAGTTTCTTCATCGCCGGCACGCTTGAGACATCCACTCTGGCCAGCGGATGATCCGTATCGCAATGGCAATACAGCACGGCGACCTGCACCAGATCGATGTAGTCGAGGCTGGCAGAGTCGCGTTCCAGGTTCAGGTACTGGCCCGGCAGCTTGGCCAGCATTTCCGGGAAGTCCCAGCGACTGAGCAGTTTGTCGCCCAACACCGGATGGATGCTGTCGATCATGTGGTTGAGGCTGACGGGGTCGGAAAGCAGCTCATAGTGGTCTTCGGCGTAGGTAAGGATCGGCAGCACGCCGATCTGGTGCACCAGGCCGCCCAGCGCCGCCTGGTCCGGCTTGAGCTGGCTGTGGCTGCGAGACAAGGCATAACTGACGCCCGCCACTTCCAGGCTGCGGCGCCACACATCGCGCATCTTCTGTTCGACGGTTTCGGAGCGGGCATGGAAGATCTGTTCCATCACCAGGCCGATGGCCAGGTTGCTGCTGTAGTTGGTGCCCAGCCGGGTAATGGCGGTGTGCAGGTCGGTGACTTCCTGGGTCGCGCGCAACAACGGGCTATTGACCACTTTGATCAGGCGCGCCGACAGTGCGGTATCGCGACCGATCACTTTGCTCAAATGGTTGATGCTGATTTCCGGGTCTTCGGCGGCCTGACGGATGTTCAGGGCCACTTCCGGCAATGTCGGCAGAACCAGGTCATCGTTATCGATGGCCTTAACCAACGCCTGTTGGATTTTTTCCGCCAGTTTGTTCATTCATGCTCTCTAGGGTGTTGCAAAAAGGTGCGGCGACTAACGCTGGATCTCTCGATCGCGGTCGAGGGTGTAGGGCAGATCAAGCAGGTGCAAGCCAGGACCCTCCAGCGTGCCTACATGCACATCGCCACTATCGGCTGCTTCGGCTTGTAATACCGCCAGAAGTTCAATCACTTGGTCAGCTTTCGCTGCAAGCACCACTTCGCCGATCGCGCTGTTGTGGCTGGGGGAAAACAGCGGAGTGCCTGGCTCGGGCATGTGTGTCGCATCAAGGCTCAGGTGGTACAGGCGACGCTTGAGTTTGCCTAGGTACTGCATGCGCGCGACGATCTCCTGGCCGGTGTAGCAGCCTTTCTTGAAGCTCACGCCGCCCACGGCTCTGCAGATTGAGCATCTGCGGGATGAACAGTTCGCGTGTCTGCGCCATCACCTGGCCGATGCCGGCGCGGATTTGGCCCAGCAGCCATTCGTTCAACTCGGCTTGCTGCAAGTGCGCGGCCAATTGGCTGCGCACGGCGTCGGCCCGCTCCGCAGGCACCCAGAGTTCGGCACGGCCGGGGGAGACGCGGAGGGCGATCAGTGCGTCCGCGCGCACCACGCTGTCGGTCTCGGCCGGCAGCGCAAGACCCAGACTGGAAAGGGCGTGATCACCATTGGCTACACCGAAGCGCGCCCAGGCGGGGCTTTCGTCGGTGAGTTTGGATTTGGAGAATACGGCGTACTTCTTTAAGTCGGCCAGTTGCGGTTCCAGCAACTCGCTGGCCATCGCCAACAGCACGCCATCGCCTTGCAGCAGGATGCGGAAGCTCGACTGCATGCGGCCTTTTTGCGTGCAGCGCGCACCGAGGCTGGCGTGGGCTTCACTCAGGTAATTGAGGTTGCAGGTGAGTTGGCCCTGCAGAAACTTGGCAGCGTCGGCGCCGCGGACGGCGAGAACGCCTTCGTGGGACAGGGGGCAGAAAAAAGCGGAGTCGGCCATGGGTCATCGCAGGTCAAAAAGTCATGGGTGCATCATAGAGGGGCGCCCGGCAAATGGATAGTTTCGATATGGGGCGACCAAAGCCGACTGTTCCGCTGTACTCGGGCCTGTATACTGACGCGCTATTTGAGGAGCGTTCCATGGTCGAAGACGTAGAAATCAATCGCCTGTACTGGCACAGCCGCCGCGGCATGCTGGAGTTGGATGTGTTGCTGGTGCCTTTTACCAAAGAGGTCTATGCGACGCTCAACCCAGTGGACCGCGACCTTTATGTACGGCTGCTGACGTGCGAAGACCAGGACATGTTCGGCTGGTTCATGGAGCGTGCCGAATCTGAGGACCCTGAGTTGCAGCGCATGGTTCGGATGATTCTGGATCGTGTCCAGCCCAAATAATCGCTTTGAATGCCGCTGGCAGGCCTCACGGTTGCTGCTCGCGGTGTATCTGCTTGCCCAGGTAGTCGCCCTGGGGGCTCTGCTGGTGCTGGACCTGCCTTTTGCTTTCCTTGGCGGGTTCCTGTGCCTGGCTCACGCCGCCTGGGTGCTGCCGCGCCATGTCCTGTTGACTCACCGCTCATCGATTCGGGGCCTGCGCCGTGATGAAGATGGCTGGCAGCTATTGAGTCACGAGCGAGGCTGGCACAGCGTGCAATTGCGGCCCGACAGCCTGGCCTTGCCGCTGCTCGTGGTGCTGCGCTATCGCGTGCAAGGCGAATGGTGGGTGCGATCGATCTGTGTACCAAAGGACTCGCAGGCCGCCGATGTGCATCGGCGCCTGCGGGTTCGTCTGAAGTTCAGCCGGCGTAGGTGGTTGGCACCAGAATAGTGTCCCGGGCCTCGGGCAACATCTGCGGGTAGTCGAGGGTGTAATGCAGGCCCCGGCTTTCCTTGCGCTCCATGGCCGAGCGGATCATCAACTCGGCCACCTGGGCCAGGTTGCGCAGTTCGATCAGGTCGCGGCTGACCTTGTAATTACTATAGAACTCATCGATTTCATCCAGCAGCAGGCGCACTCGGTGCTGCGCGCGTTGCAGGCGCTTGTTGGTGCGCACGATCCCGACGTAGTCCCACATGAAGCGCCGCAGCTCATCCCAGTTGTGCGCGATGATCACGTCCTCGTCCGAGTCGGTCACTTGGCTGGCGTCCCAGCGCGGCAGTGCGGCCGGCACCGGTATGCGCGGCAGTTGCTCGAGAATGTCCGCCGCCGCCGAGCGGGCGTACACGAAACATTCGAGCAGCGAATTGCTGGCCATGCGGTTGGCGCCGTGCAGGCCGGTGAAGCTGGTTTCGCCGATCGCATACAGGCCGGGTACGTCTGTACGACCGTGCTGGTCGACCATCACGCCGCCACAGGTGTAGTGCGCCGCCGGTACGACGGGGATCGGGCCTTTAGTGATGTCGATGTTGAACGCCAGGCAGCGCTCGTAGACGGTGGGGAAGTGGGCCTTGATGAAGGCTTCGGGCTTGTGGCTGATGTCCAGGTACACGCAGTCGACACCCAGGCGCTTCATCTCGTGGTCGATGGCGCGAGCGACAATATCGCGCGGGGCCAACTCGGCGCGCGGATCGAAGCGCTGCATGAAGCGTTCGCCGTTGGGCAGTTTCAGGTGTGCGCCTTCGCCTCGCAGGGCTTCGGTGATCAGGAAGCTCTTGGCTTGCGGGTGATACAGGCAGGTGGGGTGGAACTGGTTGAATTCCAGGTTGGCCACCCGGCAGCCCGAGCGCCAAGCCATGGCGATGCCATCCCCGCAAGCGCCGTCCGGATTGCTGGTATAGAGGTAGACCTTGGCCGCGCCGCCCGAGGCAAGAATGGTGAAGCGCGCACCGTAGGTGTCGACCTCGCCGCTGGTGCGGTTGAGCACATAGGCGCCGAGGCAGCGCTCGCCCGGCAGGCCCAGGCGTTTCTCGGTGATCAGGTCGACGGCGACGCGCTGTTCGAGCAATTCGATGTTGGGACGTTGGCGGGCCTGTTCGAGCAGTGTCTTGAAAATAGCGGCGCCGGTGGCGTCGGCCGCATGGATGATGCGGCGATGACTGTGGCCGCCCTCGCGCGTTAGATGGAACTCGAAGCCGCCGTCATCGCTGCCCGCGTGTTCATCGCGAGTGAAGGGCACGCCTTGGTCGATCAGCCACTGGATTGCCTCGCGGCTATGCTCGACGGTAAAGCGAACAGCGTCTTCGTTGCACAGGCCGCCGCCGGCGTTAAGGGTATCTTCGACGTGAGATTGCACTGTGTCGGTGTCGTCCAGCACGGCGGCTACACCGCCCTGGGCCCAGAAGGTCGAACCATTGGCCAGGTCGCCCTTGCTCAGTACTGCAATGCGCAGGTGGCCGGGGAGGGTCAGCGCAAGGCTCAACCCGGCCGCGCCGCTGCCAATCACCAGAACATCGTGTTGAAACTGTTGGCTCATTTGAAGGATTCCGCAAAAAGCGATCCAAAGGGGGTGGCGCAAACAGGACGCCCGGATCGGCGAATCAAAGGGTCACACGGCCCACTAGTATATAGAGGGGGGAGCGGCACAATAGTCAGGCATTCGTGGCAATGTGAGATTACGGTGCACGGCTTGGGTAAAATCAACCGGTTATTGAAACGGGAACTTTTTGCATAAGCCCTGACTCAATAGCAGGTTGCCCGAAAGCTGGGAAAACGTTGAGTTTATTGGCCCGTCGGGAGCAGTGGACGCGTCAGAAAACCGGCGACAAGATTATTCGCGCAGCCGGCGTTGCCCGCGCTGCGTTTTTCGTGTGTGCCAAATCAGTGCATGCCGGAAACTTGCTTGAAGGGGGAGAACTTTTGCGAAAAGTCCGAGTCTATGTTTGCAAGCCTGATCGTTTAGTTATGCAAGCCTCCTTAAAGCACAACGAGGAGTGTTCATGCTAACCCAGGAAGAGGATCAGCAGCTGGTCGAGCGCGTACAACGCGGCGACAAGCGAGCATTTGATCTGCTAGTGCTGAAATACCAGCACAAAATTCTCGGGTTGATCGTGCGGTTTGTGCACGACACCCATGAAGCGCAGGACGTTGCACAGGAAGCCTTTATCAAGGCATACCGTGCACTAGGCAATTTCCGCGGTGACAGTGCGTTTTACACGTGGCTGTACCGCATCGCCATCAACACGGCGAAGAACTATCTGGTGTCTCGCGGACGCCGCCCGCCGGATAGTGATGTGAGTTCAGAAGATGCAGAATTTTACGATGGTGATCACGGCCTCAAAGATCTCGAGTCGCCGGAGCGTGCATTGCTGCGCGATGAGATCGAAGGCACCGTTCATCGCACTATTCAGCAACTGCCAGAAGATTTACGTACGGCGTTAACTTTACGTGAATTTGATGGTCTGAGTTACGAAGACATTGCGAGCGTCATGCAGTGTCCGGTGGGGACTGTAAGGTCCCGGATTTTCCGGGCCCGGGAAGCCATCGATAAAGCCTTGCAACCGTTGTTGCAGGAAAACTAAAGACAGCGGCGACAGCCAAGAGAGGAACCGCCATGAGTCGTGATGCCCTGCAGGAATCGCTGTCCGCAGTGATGGATAACGAAGCGGATGAACTGGAACTTCGTCGAGTGCTCAATGCATTTGATGATGCCGAAACCCGTGATACCTGGTCTCGTTACCAAGTCGCTCGGGCGGTGATGCACAAGGATCTTCTAATCCCTCGTCTGGATATTGCTGCGGCCGTTTCTGCTGCGTTGGCCGATGAAGCCGTTCCGGCAAAAGCTGCTCGTGGTCCTTGGCGTAGCCTGGGCCGTCTGGCGGTCGCTGCCTCGGTAACTGTTGCAGTGCTGGCCGGTGTTCGCTTGTACAACCAGGACGAAATTGCCGGTGCCGAACTGGCTCAGCAGACGCAGCAACCGGTCATGACCGGCCCGCAAGTCAAAGGCCCAGCAGTACTGGCCGGCTACAAGGAAAGCTCCGACACCACCGGCCCCATGGCTAACGGTGTATTGCAAGGGCAATCCGGCTGGCAAGACCAGCGTCTTCCAGGCTACCTGCGCCAACACGCACAGGAATCGGCCTTGAAAGGCACTGAAAGCGCTCTGCCATACGCTCGCGCTGCAAGCCTGGAAAACCGCTAAACCACTAAGGGGCTCTATGCGCGCCATACCGCTCCTTACGCTTTTGCTCAGTGGCTGGTTTGCACTCCCCGCCCATGCCGATGAAGCCCAAGACTGGCTGACACGGCTTGGGCGTGCAGAGCAGCAGCAAAGCTTCCAAGGGACGTTCGTCTACGAGCGTAACGGCAGTTTTTCTACCCATGACATCTGGCATCGTGTCCAGAACGGTCAGGTCCGTGAGCGGCTCTTGCAGCTTGATGGTTCCGCCCAGGAAGTCGTGCGGGTAGATGGCCGAACCCAATGCGTCAGTGGCACCCTTGTCGCCGGCCTTGGCAATTCGCGTGATGCATCTTCACGCGCGCTTGACCCACAGAAACTCAATCAATTCTATGAACTGGCTGTCATTGGCAAATCCCGCGTGGCTGGTCGAAATGCGGTGATTGTTTCAATCGCGCCGCGTGATCAGTACCGCTACGGTTTCGAGCTGCATCTGGATCGGGAAACCGCGCTACCGCTCAAGTCTCTTTTGCTCAATGACAAAGGGCAGTTGTTGGAGCGCTTTCAATTCACACGTTTGAACACATCTAAGCCGCCCGATGATAGCGACTTGCTGCCCAGCAAGGAGTGCACGCCTATTTCTGTGGTTGATGGCAGGGCGCCGGCCGTTGAGTCCACCGAGGCGTGGCATTTGGAATGGTTGCCGCCTGGCTTTCAACTGACCAATAGCACTTCGCGCAAAGACACCCACACCAAAGCCACCGTCGATAGCTTGATGTATGAAGATGGGCTGGCGCGTTTCTCGGTTTTTCTTGAGCCGATCAGTGATGTGGGCATCACCGAGACGCGTACCCAGTTGGGCCCCACGGTCGCGGTGTCCCGTCGGTTGAACACGGTGGATGGGGAAATGATGGTAACGGTGGTGGGGGAAATCCCGATCGGTACGGCCGAACGTATCGCGCTGTCGGTGCGCGGTGAAAAAAAGGCGATCACTCAGCCGTGAGCCGTTAATCCTATGTTCATCCAGCGCTTTCATTGTTGGTCTGTGCCACGTTGGCTACCGAGAGACATGAAATGTCCGGATCAGCATTTTCACTTGCAAAAATCTCTCATGTTTTTTATAGGTCAGGGCTTCTCGGCTCTGGCCTTGTTTTGTTCGCGGAACAAAGACGTCGGTCGCAGTTTTCGGCGTTTCTTGAACCCTGTCGCTCAACCCTGCTCGTCGTAACGGGAGCTGTATGTCGATACCACGTTTGAAATCCTACCTATCCATAGTCGCCACGGTGCTGGTGCTGGGGCAGGCTGTGACCGCGCAAGCGGTCGAGCTGCCTGACTTCACTCAATTGGTTGAGCAAGCCTCGCCAGCCGTGGTGAACATCAGCACCACGCAGAAGCTGCCGGATCGCAAGGTCTCGAACCAGCAGATGCCCGATCTGGAGGGCCTGCCGCCAATGCTGCGCGAGTTCTTTGAGCGTGGCATGCCTCAACCGCGCGCGCCTCGTGGCGGTGGCGGTGGCGGTGGCCAGCGTGAAGCGCAGTCGCTGGGCTCGGGCTTCATCATTTCGCCCGATGGCTACATCCTCACCAATAACCATGTGATTGCCGACGCCGACGAGATTCTCGTGCGCCTGGCCGATCGCAGTGAGTTGAAAGCCAAGCTGGTGGGCACCGACCCGCGCTCCGACGTGGCGCTCCTGAAGATCGAGGGCAAGGACTTGCCAGTGCTCAAGCTGGGCAAGTCTCAAGACTTGAAGGCCGGGCAGTGGGTCGTGGCCATCGGTTCGCCGTTTGGCTTTGACCACACCGTGACCCAAGGCATTGTCAGTGCCATCGGCCGCAGCCTGCCGAATGAAAACTACGTGCCGTTCATCCAGACCGACGTGCCAATCAACCCAGGCAACTCCGGCGGTCCGCTGTTCAACCTGGCGGGCGAAGTGGTAGGCATCAACTCGCAGATCTACACCCGTTCCGGTGGTTTCATGGGCGTGTCGTTCGCTATCCCGATCGACGTGGCCATGGATGTTTCCAATCAGCTGAAAAGCGGCGGCAAGGTGAGCCGCGGCTGGTTGGGCGTGGTGATCCAGGAAGTGAACAAGGACCTGGCTGAGTCCTTCGGCCTCGACAAGCCGGCCGGTGCGTTGGTTGCGCAGATCCAGGACGGCGGTCCGGCTGCCAAGGGTGGCCTGCAAGTTGGTGACGTGATCCTGAGCATGAACGGCCAGCCGATCATCATGTCGGCAGACCTGCCACACCTGGTCGGCGCACTTAAGGCGGGCAGCAAAGCCAAGCTGGAAGTGATCCGTGATGGCAAACGCCAGAATGTGGAGCTCACCGTTGGCGCCATTCCTGAAGAAGGCGCAACGCTGGATGCTCTGGGCAACACCAAGCCGGGCGCCGAGCGCAGCAGCAACCGCTTGGGCATTGCCGTGGCGGAGTTGACCGATGAGCAGAAGAAGGCGTTCGACCTCAAGAGCGGTGTCGTGATCAAGGAAGTGCAGGACGGTCCTGCCGCCTTGATCGGCCTGCAGCCGGGCGATGTGATCACACACCTGAACAATCAGGCGATTGAAACGACCAAGCAATTCACGGATATCGCCAAGGCATTGCCGAAGAACCGCTCCGTGTCGATGCGCGTGTTGCGTGAAGGGCGTGCCAGCTTTATCACCTTCAAGCTGGCTGAATAACTTCCACGGCCCGATAAAAAGCCCCGCCTTCGTTAAACGAAGGCGGGGCTTTTTTGTATCGGGTTTTAGCCCATCATCCCCTTGACCAAGCGTTCCTGTTCGATCAGCTCACGCTGGCGTGCGTCGATACGCGACGAAAGGGGGAAGTTGCTGCCGGCGCGACGTTTGGCAAAATCCAACTGTTGGATCGCCTGCTGAAAGTCGCCCACCAGGGCAAAGTACTCGGCGCGTGCCTGATGCAGACCAATGATGTTGCCGGACAATCCACGAGTCTCCGCGACCTGGTACCACACGTCAGGATCATCCGGGCGGGACTTGAGCAAGCCATCCAACGCTTTTTCGGCATCGGCGGTGCGGTTCTGTTTAAGCAGCAGGTCTACGCGCATCTGATTTAGCGGATAGTTGCCGGGGTATTGGCTCAGCATCCGATCGGTGCGTTGCTGGGCGTCGGGTAAACGGTTGTTATCGATATCGAGCTGAATCTGCGCCAGGTTATAGGTAATGTCGTTGGGCGCCTTGGCCAGTAAGGTTTGCAGGCTATCCCGCGCTTGCTTGAACTGCGAGGCTTTGATTTGGGCGATAGCCAGGCCGTAGCGCGCCACATCGTTTTTCGGGTTCTCGTCCAATTGCGCTTGGAAGCGCTTGGCTGCGAGTCCTGATGTGTCCTCATATTGCAGTTGCACCCGGGCGCGAATCAGTTGGTAGCGCAGGCTGTCTTCCTTGCCGCCGGGCTTGGATTGTTCGGCGCGGTTGCGAGTGTCGGCGATCCGCGATTCGGTGACCGGGTGGGTCAGCAGGAACTCCGGTGGTTTGGCGTCGAAGCGGTACTGGCGACCCAGCCGCTCGAACATGGTCGGCATGGAGCGAGGGTCATAGCCAGCTTTTTCCAGGTTGACGATACCGATGCGGTCCGCTTCTTGTTCATTTTGCCGAGAGAACCGTCGCTGCTCCTGGATGGCGGCGGCCTGGGTGCCGGCAATCGCGGCAATGCCGGCATCGCCGGCACCCGCCGCCGCTGCAATGATGCCGCCGAGCAGGGCTGCCATCATTGGGATCTGCATGCGTTGTTGCGCTTCAACGCCACGGGCGAAGTGACGCTGGGACAAGTGAGCCAATTCGTGGGCCATCACCGAGGCGTATTCCCCCTCGGTCTGGGCATTGAGGAACAGGCCGCCGTTCACGCCCACGATGCCGCCTGGCGCGGCAAAAGCGTTGAGTTGCGGGCTGTTGATCAGGATGAACTCCAGGCGCCGGTCATTGACCTGGCTGGTCTCCACCAGTTTGTACACGCTGGTTTCGACGTAGTCCTTGAGTTGCGGGTCGTTCAGTTGCGAAACCTGCCCACGTAGGTAAGCCAGCCAGGCACGGCCCAATTGATATTCCTGTTGCGGCGAGACAATGGCAGAGCTGGCGTCGCCAAGCGACGGCAGGTCGTCGGCGAAGCCTGGGGAGGCCAGCAGGCAAGCCAGCGTCAGCAGAGTGGGGCGCAAAAAAGTCATGCACAAAGCCTTTCAACAAAGAGCTTACTGTAGCCGGACACTGAGCTTCGGACCAGATATTCTAAGCACCCCCGAACGCTTGCCCGGAGTAAAACCATGACCGACGCTGTAGCCTTTGATGCCGAACTCGATGCCAGCGGCCTCAATTGCCCGTTGCCCTTGCTCAAGGCCAAGCTGGAGCTCAATCGATTGGCCAGTGGCGCCGTGCTCAAGGTAATCGCCACGGACGCAGGGTCACAGCGTGATTTCCGTACATTTGCCAAGTTGGCCGGGCACACGTTGCTGCACGAAGAAGACGCCGCCGGTGTGTACCGTTACTGGTTGCGCAAGGCCTGAACCGTTTGCTCCCATCGCTCGAGGTTGATTGATGTTCAAAGTGTTACGAGACTGGATCCAGCGCTACTTCTCCGATGAAGAAGCCGTGGTGCTGGCCGTCCTGCTGTTTCTGGCCTTTACGGCGGTGCTCACCTTGGGTGGCATGCTCGCGCCGGTATTGGCGGGAATGGTGCTGGCGTATCTGATGCAAGGCCTGGTCACCACCTTGGAACGCTTGCGCTTGCCGGGCGGGGCGGCGGTAGGGCTAGTGTTTGCCTTGTTCATGGGGCTGCTGGTGGTGTTTATCGTGGTGGTGTTGCCGCTGCTGTGGCATCAACTGATCACGCTGTTCAATGAACTGCCCGGCATGCTCGCCAAGTGGCAGTCGCTGTTGCTGCTACTGCCGGAGCGCTACCCGCACCTGGTGTCAGATGAGCAGGTGCTGCAGGCCATTGAAGTGGCGCGCGGTGAAATCGGAAAGTTCGGGCAATGGGCGCTGACCTTTTCCCTGTCCAGCCTGCCGCTGCTGGTCAACATCATGATCTATCTGGTGTTGGTGCCGATCCTGGTGTTTTTCTTTCTCAAGGACCGCGCAATGATCGGCCGCTGGGTGAGTGGCTACCTGCCGCGCGAAAGGGCGCTGATTACCCGAGTGGCCGAGGAGATGAACCGGCAGATCGCCAACTATATCCGTGGCAAGGTCATTGAGATCATTATCTGCGGCGGCGTGACCTACATCGCGTTTATCGCCCTGGACCTGAACTACGCAGCGCTGCTGGCATTGCTGGTCGGCATTTCAGTGGTGGTGCCGTATGTCGGCGCAGTGGTGGTGACGGTGCCGGTCACCCTGATCGCCCTGTTCCAGTGGGGCTGGAGCGACCAGTTCATCTACCTGATGGCGGTGTACGGGATTATCCAGACGCTGGATGGCAACGTGCTGGTTCCGCTGCTGTTCTCGGAGGCGGTCAACCTGCACCCGGTAGCGATCATTTGCGCGGTGTTGCTGTTTGGCGGGTTGTGGGGGTTCTGGGGAGTGTTCTTTGCTATACCCCTGGCGACGCTGTTCAAGGCGGTGCTGGATGCGTGGCCGCGACGGGAGCCAGTGGTGGCGCCGCTGCTGTAGCGGCATCACCCTTTGTAATGAGCGGGGCAAGCCCGCTCGTTACATCAGGCCTTGTTCAGTGCCTGCGCTGCCGCCAGAACGGCATCCACATGCCCTGGCACTTTCACGCCGCGCCATTCCTGGCGCAGTACACCCTGGCTGTCGATCAGGAAAGTGCTGCGATCCACGCCCAGGTATTCCTTGCCGTATAGCTTCTTCAGCTTGATCACATCAAACAGCTGACAGACCGCTTCGTCCTTATCGCTGATCAGCTCAAAGGGAAACGCCTGCTTGCCCTTGAAGTTCTCGTGGGACTTCACGCTGTCGCGCGACACGCCGAATACTTCGGTGTTGGCCGCCTTGAACGCCGCGTACTGGTCACGAAAACCCTGGCCTTCGGTGGTGCAGCCTGGGGTGCTGTCCTTCGGGTAGAAGTAGATCACCACTTGCTTGCCCTTGAGCGCGGCCAAGCTGAAGGTCTGCCCGCTGGTGGCCTGGGCGTCGAAATCGGCGACCGGTTTATCGATGACTACCGCCATGAGTACTTCCTTACATTGGGTTCTGTGGGCGCCATGGCTCGATCAGTGCGTCGAGGTTCAGGGCATCGGCGAAATCCAGGAACTGGTCGCGCAACCAGCTGATTTGCACCCCGGCCGGCAATGTCACGGTAAAGGTGGCGTTGAGCATGGTTCCGCCTGTTTGCGGGGCCTGGTAGGTATCGCAGGTGAGGTTTTCCAGCTCGACGTTATGGTCGATAAAGAACTGGCACAGCTCATTGACGATGTCCGAGCGGTATGCCGAACTTACGTATGCCACGTAAGGCAAGGCTTGGGGGCGATTTTCCAGGGCGGCGCTGCGCACCACGTTGACGGTGAAATTGTGCTTCTTGGCCAGGCCCGGCAGGCCGGTCTCCAGACGCGCCAGCGCATCCCAGGTGCCGGATATCTGCAACACCAGCGCGCTGCACTCGCCGTGGCGGGTCAGGCGGGAGGTCACGACGGCGCAGCGGTTTTCATGGCTGGCGCGGCACAGGACGTTGGTCAGCTCCATGGGGTTGGCGCCGAGGGCACTGATAACAAGGAATTGTTCGCGAACTGTGGGGGTGGACATGCAGCCTTCCTAAACGATGAGCGGTCGATACTATGGGGGCCGTATCGATCAAAGGATCAAGGGTAGCGAAAAGCATCGCTAAGGGATAGGAGGTGGCGTTTTCATTGCGTGATCGGCTGGATTTCACCCCGTTCAAAGCCATGCTCTGGCCCGATGATGGCATTGCCCATCGTTTAGTTGCGCCAGAACGCATCCACACGCGGTACTTTGCTTGTACAAGCATCTTGGCGCCAGTACCATTACGGCTCTCTTTTTCCGGCAGGAGCGGTTGCATGATTGCGGGCAGTATGGTGGCACTGGTCACACCCATGGATGCACAAGGTAATCTCGACTGGGACAGCCTGGGCAAACTGGTGGACTTTCACCTGCAAGAAGGCACCAACGCCATTGTGGCCGTCGGCACCACAGGTGAGTCGGCCACCCTTGATGTGGAAGAACACATCCAGGTGATCGAATTCGTGGTCAAGCGTGTTGCGGGCCGTATCGCCGTCATCGCCGGTACGGGCGCCAACTCGACGCGTGAAGCGATCGAGCTGACCAAGAACGCCAAGAAGGCCGGCGCCGACGCCTGCCTGCTGGTGACCCCGTACTACAACAAGCCGACCCAGGAAGGCTTGTACCAGCACTTCAAAGCCATCGCCGAAGCCGTCCAGATCCCGCAGATCCTCTATAACGTACCGGGTCGTACCGCGTGCGATATGAAGGCCGAGACGGTGATCCGCCTGTCCACCGTGCCGAACATCATCGGTATCAAGGAGGCCACCGGCGACCTGCAGCGCGCCAAGGACATCCTGGCCGGCGTGAGCAGCGATTTCCTGCTGTATTCCGGTGACGACGCCACCGCTGTCGAGCTGATCCTGTTGGGCGGCAAGGGCAACATCTCCGTGACCGCCAACGTGGCCCCGCGTGCCATGAGCGACATGTGCGCCGCCGCCATCGCCGGTGACGCCGTGACCGCCCGGGCGATCCACGAGAAGCTGATGCCGCTCAACAAGACACTCTTTATTGAATCCAACCCTATTCCCGTGAAGTGGGCACTGACTGAAATGGGCATGATGCCGGACGGTATCCGTCTGCCGCTCACCCGTCTCAGCGAAGCCTGTCACGAACCGCTGCGACAGGCCCTGCGCCAGTCCGGCGTCCTGGTTTAATTGAGGAAGCACTACGCATGAAGCGATTGGCCGGACTTTCCGCACTTGCCTTGATTATCTCCAGCACCAGTGGCTGCGGTTGGATCTGGGGCCCGGAAGGCTACTTCCGTGACCGCGGCAGCGATTACCTGGAAGCACAACCCACCAAACCAATGGAATTGCCGCCGGGCGTCAACGTCGCCAAGCGCCTTGATCCGTTGCTGCCGATCCCGCGCAACGTTGCCGACGACACCACCAAGGGTGAGTACGTGGTGCCTCGTCCGCAGCCGATCTCGGCCGTGGCGGATGCCAGCGACTACAGCCTGCAGAAGAGCGGTGACTCGCGCTGGATCGTGGCTCAACGCCCTCCCGCGGAAGTTTGGCCGGTGGCTGTGCAGTTCTTCCAGGACAACGGCTTTCGCATCGACGAGCAGCGCCCGCAGACCGGGGAATTCACCACGGCATGGCAGCAAGGCAGCGAACTGTCCGCCACTATGGCCAAGCGCCTGCAGGTCGGCGGTGTAGCCGCCGACAGCGAAGCGCGCGTGCGTGTGCGCATCGAGCCAGGCGTGCAGCGCAATACCAGTGAAGTCTACGTAGTCAGCGCCGAGCGTCCCGCCGGCAGCACCGCCGATGTCGCCTTCACCAACCGTTCGGTCAACACCGGCGTCGATTCGGCACTGGTCGACGAGATGTTGGCCAGCATGAGCCGTATTTCCGAGAAGGGCGGTTCCGTTTCCCTGCTCGCCGCACGTGATTACGACACCCCGAGCCGCGTCAGCCTCACCGAAGACGGCAGCGGCAACGTGGTGCTGAACCTGGGTGAAGACCTGGACCGTGCCTGGGCCAGCGTGGGTCGTGCCCTGGAGCAAGGCCCGTGGCGTGTTGAAGACATCAACCGCAGCCTGGGCCTTTACTACATCAACGTGGCTGAAAAGGCCGAGCGCAAAGACGACGAGCCTGGTTTCTTCGGCAAGCTGTTCGGCAGCCAGCCGACCAAGGAAGAAATCGAGACCCGCGCCGAGCGTTATCAGGTGCGTTTGAGCAAAGTTGGCGAAAGCGTGCAAGTCACCGTCGAGAAGAACATCAACACCGTTGCGCCGGCTGAAACAGCCCGCAAAGTGCTGGGCGTGATTCAGGACAACCTGGGCTGATCCGATGCGTTTTGCTGTTCTCGGTAGCGGTAGCCAAGGGAACGGCACGCTGGTCGCCCACGACGACACGTACATACTGGTGGATTGTGGTTTCTCGTTAAAAGAAACCGAGCGGCGCCTGCTGCGCCTGGGGGTTCACCCCGCGCAGCTGAGTGCGATTTTGGTGACCCACGAACATGCCGACCACGTGCATGGCGTGGGTTTGCTGTCTCGGCGCTACAATCTTGCGGTGTACTTAAGTCGCGGCACCTTGCGCGGGATGCGCAAACCCATTGAACCCGCAGGTTTCCTGGCCGGTGGCGAGCAACTCCAGATCGGTGCCTTGAGCATTGACGTGATTGCCGTGGCGCATGATGCGCAGGAGCCAACGCAGTATGTCTTCAGTGATGGGCAGCGGCGCTTCGGCGTACTGACCGACCTGGGTTCCTATTGCAGCAAGGTGCTGGACGGCTATCGAGACCTCGACGCATTGATGATCGAGTCCAACCACTGCCGAGACCTGCTGGCTCGCGGTCATTACCCGTACTTCCTCAAGCAGCGGGTGGGCGGCGAACTGGGACATTTGAACAACCACCAGGCGGCGTACCTGGTGTATGAGTTGGGCTGGCAAGACCTGCAACACCTGGTCCTGGCCACCTGAGCAGCAAGAACAACCTGCCGACGCTTGCCCGGCAATGTTTTGTCGACACCCTAGGGTGTGACCCGGACTGGCTGCAATTGGCCGATCAAGATTCAGGGCTCGACTGGCGACACATCGCCTAGCCCACCTCACTCAAAGCGGAGCCCATCATGGAAAAACGTGAAGAACTCTACCGCGGCAAAGCCAAGTCGGTTTACAAGACCGACGACGCTAACCGCCTGATCTTGCTGTTTCGCAACGACACTTCGGCGTTCGACGGCAAGCGCATCGAACAGCTGGACCGAAAAGGCATGGTGAACAACAAGTTCAACGCCTTCATCATGCAGAAACTCGAAGAGGCCGGCATTCCGACCCAATTCGACAAACTGCTGGGCGACAACGAGTGCCTGGTGAAGAAGCTGGACATGATCCCGGTCGAATGCGTCGTGCGTAACTATGCCGCCGGCAGCCTGGTCAAGCGCCTGGGCGTGGAGGAGGGCCTCAAGCTCAACCCTTACACCTTCGAACTGTTCCTGAAGGACGACGCCAAGGGCGACCCGTTCATCAACGAATCCCACGTCGTGGCGTTCGGCTGGGGCACCGCTGAACAACTGGCGCGCATGAAGGAGTTGTCCCTCAAGGTCAACGACGTGCTGAGCAAGCTGTTCGACGACGCAGGCCTGCTGCTGGTGGACTTCAAGCTGGAATTCGGCGTATTCCACGACGGCTCCATCGTCCTGGGTGACGAATTCAGCCCGGACGGTTGCCGCCTGTGGGACAAGGACACCAAGAAGAAGATGGACAAAGACCGCTTCCGCCAGGGCCTCGGTGACGTCATCGAAGCCTACGAAGAAGTCGCCAATCGTCTAGGCGTACCGCTTTAATCGACGCAAGCATCTGATAGCACGGAAAAAAATCGCTTCGGCGCTTTGCATCCACGAGTCATGCTGTTATGATGCGCGCCGTTGGAGAGATGCCAGAGTGGCCGAATGGGACGGATTCGAAATCCGTTGTACCTTCACCGGTACCTAGGGTTCGAATCCCTATCTCTCCGCCATTATTGAATACGACTAAGCCCCTGAAATGGTTGAACATTTCAGGGGTTTTTTCGTTGTTGGGGTTTGGTTTAGGGCAAATTTAGGGCAAAACTGCGAATGCTGAACTGCTTCTTCTGGCACTTAGGTTACGGCGTTGGAGCTATTGCCGAAATGGCAGCGCAAAGCTGAACCCGCAGATCTGGATGCGGATGAGGGCGAAACACAACTGCGTAAATACCTGGCGACGCAGACAGTTTGAAACTTCGAGTTTCAGATTTCTTTGAAATACAGAAGCGTCCTACAACTGCGCTTTGGGTTGATGTAATAGCCTGCTCAGCCGATTGGTTTATTACAAGGAAAGGCACCCATGGCGAACACTGGATATATGTCGATCACTGGTAAGATTCAAGGGTTGATTTCGGCAGGATGTTCAAGTCAGAGCTCGATAGGTAATAAATGCCAGCCAGGGCATCTCGATGAGATCATGGTACTTTCCTATAGCCATAACATGGCAAATCTCGGGAATGTCGATAAGCCGACGCATCGGCCAATTGTCCTAACAAAAAATGTCGATAAGTCTTCACCGTTGCTGGCACAAGCTCTTTCAAGTCGAGAAGAAATTCAATGTACGATTAGTTTTTACCGTGTGTCTTCTTTCGGACAACAGGAAAAGTTCTATTCGATATCAATTGAAGGGGGCGTCATTTCGGACCTGACGCTGGATATGCCGCATGTCATTTTACAAAATGACGCTGAACCCCAGGAGCATGTTGCTATTCGTTATCGGAGCATAACTTGGGTCCACCACCTTGCTGGAACGACCGGGTACAGTTCTTGGGGGGGGGGACGAGTGATGCCGTTCAGAGATAAGAATGGCGGCAATGAACCAAGCAGCTGCGACTTTTGGCAAGTCAGCCGCGCTGGAAGCATCCTTGCTAACCAAGCTTGTACCGTGAGCGCCCGCCATATCCAAGATGGTGTGTTACGTCTGCAATTCAATCGTGAAGTGGCGTACTACGCGAGAAGTATCGTCCACGATGTGGAGCAGGGTAGAAAATCACCGGAGCAGGGTCTTCGCGACTTGGAGGACGAGCAAAAAAGCCTGCTTGAGCAGTCACTGGAAATTGCTCAAAAGGGTGTCGGGGTGGTCGCTGGTGTATTGCAGTTCGCGGCGGGGGCAGGGATTTGCTACGGCTCTGTTGGCACGCTTTGTCTGGTGGCAGGCGCGCCATTGATGGCGCATGGTGCTAATAACACTTATGAAACTGCACGCAATCTATGGGAGGACCGCACGGATACCCAAGGACCTGTGCGTAAGGGTTATCACGAAGTTTCCAAAGTGATGGGCGGTGACGAATTTGAAGGGAATATGGCCTATGGAGGCGCAGACTTATTGATGTCTGCCTATGGTTTAGGCCGGTTGGTATTGAAACCTGACTCTTGGCGCCTGTTTCGTTATGTTCGTGGTGATTATCAACGTGCGTATATCAATACGAGCAAACAGGCTTTCGCAGTAGATATGACCGCTGACGGGTTTACGATGGGTTCCATGTATAAGGAAACTGCTGAAGATGGACGGTGATCAGCTTTTTGTTACCGTTATATATTTTGTTGTTTCTATGTTGGGTTTTTTATTTTGGCGTGCCGTTATCAGGTATTTTTCCAGTGAGTGTTTTAGGGGTATATGGTTTTTGATGTCCCTTGCTGGAGTCTTGCTATGGGGGGCGATGCAATACGGTGTGTCTAAAAACGGGTCTATTTTGTTCTTTACACAGCCACTGGATTTTCTTGTGCAAAACTACTGGGTGCGATGGATTGCATTCATCAGTGTTCTATTACAGGCAGCGAGCATTCCGAGCAAAAAACCGTACAAGCGATAGTTGCCACGAAAGCAACCGCTGGCTGACAGGCCGAGCTGACAGACTCGATTGAAAACCGATGATACCTTCGCATTTTTCTCTCCAGGAGAAATCACGTGAGACCTGTCATCAAGCGTTCCCTGATCAGTTTGGTGCTGGCGTTGTTCATCTTCATCGTTGCCTTGGGTTTCTACCGCTTCGGCAACACACACGCCGCGCCGTACGTACTGCTCGAAAACTGCGAAGCCGCCGACTTGCGACTGGTGAAGACACCGTCTGCGATGACCCTGCTCAACACACGGATCTACAAAGGCGGCAGCCTAAGTATCAGCGATGACGACCATCGCGCTTTCAAAAGTAGCACCGCCTATGCCGAAGTGGTTGCCCGTGGCGATGATTGCTGATTTAGCTACGGTCGATGCCTTATATAAAGAGTCTAAAAATGATGGACGCTGACCAGGTTTTTTTAACCGTAATTTATTTTGTAATGTCTCTTTCGGTATTTTTAGTCTGTCGCTTGGTCAGTAGAAAGCTTTCGGGCGATAACTTTAGCGAGAAGTGGTTTTGGGTGTGCTTGGTAGGTGTTCTGCTTTGGGGGGCGGCTCAGTTTAGTGTGGCCCGTTACGGCTCAATTTTTCTTTTTTCCTCCCCCTTGGAGTTTCTGGTGAATAACGATTGGGTTCGATGGATCGCTTTCATCAGTGCGCTGCTTCAAGCGACATGTATTCCAAAAAAATCAATTCGGAAAAATTAACGCTCGGTTAGTTTGAGTTGTCACAAAATAACCGCTGTCTGACAGACCGAGCCGACAGACTCGATTGAAAACCGGTGGTACGTTCGCACTTTTCCATCTGGGAGAAATAACGTGCGACCGATCATCACGCGTTCATTCATCTGCATGGGTCTACTGTTGTCGCTCGCCACCGTTGTCTTTGGCGTCGGAGACTACCGCTTCGGTAGCGACCCGCGTCTCGCCTTTATACTGCTCGAAAATTGCGAAGCTGCGGTCCTGCGACTGGAGAAGACGCCGTCCGCGATGACATTGCCCAACGCCCGGATCTACACAGGCGGCAACGGGCGGCGCTGGCGGTTGATCACCTCAACACCCAACGCGGCTATGAGGAACTGCTGACGGAGATTCAACAGCAGGAAGACAACCTGTTGGCCAGGACCCGTACCTGACACCCCCCAACCCTGCTGGTGGCGGACGTGACGCACTACTGAGGGCTATCGAGATGAACATCACCGAAAAACGACTGCAGCAAATCTTCCCCAACGCCGCGAACAAGCGGGCGTTTTTGTGTCGGTGACTGAAAAAAGCCCGCTGATCTCAATGCTCAGCAGGCTTTTCGTGCATTGGAGGGTCGATTCCTAAAGTCCGCCTCCTTCTGGTCGAAATGCTGTCATACGATGTCGTATCCCAAAATAAGAGTATCCCGCCTAAATGTCCCTTCGCAGCCTGTCTATCGCCCGCCGTGCGGGCCTGGGTTTTGCCTTGATTGCTTTGCTCGTGGCCCTGTTGGGTTTTTTTGCGCTATCGAACATGGCGAGCATCCGCGCCAGTGCGGTACAGGTTGAAAGCGGGCTAGTGCCCAAGATGCGGTTGGTCGCTGATATTCGTGAAATCATGCTGCGCATTCGTACGATCTCTTTGCGAATGGCGCTGGACCCGAACCCTGCGGGCATCCCGCAATACCGCAGTCAGATGGACACTCGCAGCCAGGACCTGACGAAACGGCTGGCCGATTTGGAGGCTGTGATCGACACGCCTGAAGTCCGTACGCTCTACGACCAGTTCCAGGTCTCGCTTCGCCAATACCAGCAAGCTTTGGCTCAATCATTCGTGCTGGCCGACAAGCAGCAGGGCGCCGAACTTAACAAGTTGCTGTTGGTGGATATGAAAACCGTGGTCGATGGCTCCGGCGCTCAACTCAATGCGCTCGCCGATTACTACAACGCCCAGATCAACCAACAGGGGCAAGCGGCGGAGTCGCAGTACAGCCGCTCGCGCACCATGGTGTTCGGTTTTGTGCTCCTTGCCGCGTTGAGCACCGTGGTGCTGGCGTGGTTACTCACGCGCAGTATTGTCGGCCCGTTGAGCCAGGCCGTTCGGGCTGCCGAGAACGTTGCCCAGGGTGACCTGACGCAAACGGTGGCGGTGACTGGCGACGATGAAGTCACTCGCCTGCTGGTGGCTCTCAAGAGCATGCAAGCCAACCTGCGCGGGACCTTGCAACTGATTCGCCAGTCAGCGGGGCAGATGGCGTCGTCTGCCACCGACCTGAATGGCATCACCGATCAAAGCAGTCGCAGCCTGCAAAAGCAGACGGCGGAAATCGAGCAGGCCGCTACCGCGGTCAACGAGATGACCTCGGCGGCGGACGAAGTGGCGCGCAATGCGGTGTCCACCTCCGAGTCCACGCGGCTGTCCAACGAAACCGCGCGCGAAGGCCAGCATCGCGTGGGCGAGACCGTCAGCGCGATTCAAGCCCTGAGCACCAATATCGGCGAAACCTCGACCCTGGTGCAGAACCTGGCGGAGCAGTCACGGGATATCGGCAAGGTCCTCGATGTGATTCGCTCTATCGCCGAGCAGACCAACTTGCTGGCGCTCAACGCGGCGATCGAGGCTGCGCGCGCCGGTGAGTCCGGGCGTGGCTTTGCGGTGGTAGCCGACGAAGTGCGTGCGCTGGCCCATCGCACCCAGCAATCGACCCTGGAAATTGATCAGATGGTGACCGCCATGCGCACCGGCTCCAATGATGCATTGACTTCAATGCAGTCCAGTACCCAGCGTGCCACCGACACCCTGGCCCTGGCGGAGGGGGCGGGGGGGGCCTTGAGCCAGATCACCGACTCTATCGACCAGATTCACCAACGCAACCTGGTGATTGCCAGCGCTGCCGAGGAACAAGCCCAGGTGGCCAAGGAAGTGGATCGCAACATCGTGAACATTCGCGACCTGTCGGCGCAATCGTCTTCCGGTGCCGGGCAGATCAATGGTTCCAGCCAGGAGCTGGCGCGGCTGGCGGTTGCACTCAACGAAGCGGTGGCACGCTTTCAGGTGTAGCAAGCGCGTGCCACCGACCACGGGTGGGTGGCACGCAGGTCGTGAGGCGCCGAGGCGACGTTACATCGCCTGCTGAACCACCTGCCCACGGTTGCCGGCGCGGCGATACAACGCCAGGGTCGAGCACAGGGCACACAGCGCGGCGAACATCATCCAGTAAGCCGGCGAGGCCTTGTCTGCGGTGATGTGGATAAACCAGGTGGAAATGGCCGGGGTAAAGCCACCAAACACCGCGGTCGCCAGGCTGTAGGCGAGGGAGAAGCCTGCCACGCGCACTTCCACCGGCATGATTTCGGTGAGCGCCGGGATCATCGCGCCGTTGTACATGCCATAGAGGAAGGAGAACCACAGCAGCGTCTCCAACATATGCGCAAAGCTTGGGGCATTCACCACGTAGGACAGGGCTGGATAAGCCGTGAGAACGGTCAGCACAGTCATGGCCAGCAGCACCGGCTTGCGGCCGAAGCGATCGCTCAATGTGCCGCCGATGGGCAGCCAGACAAAGTTCGACACGGCTACCAGCAAGGTCACCAGCAGGGCGTCGGAGGTGCTCAGTTGCAGCACGGTCTTGCCGAAGGTCGGCGCATACACGGTGATCAGGTAAAACGCAGTCGTGGTCATGGCTACCATCAGCATGCCGCCGATCACCACGGTCCAGTTCTTTGCCAGGGTCGCCATCACTTCGCGCATGGTCGGGCGATGCTGGCGCTTGGCGAACTCTTCGGTTTCCTGCAGGTTGCGGCGCAGCAGGAAAATGAACGGAATAATCACGCAACCGACGGCAAACGGAATGCGCCAGCCCCAGTCGGCAACCACGGCCGGCTCCATCCACACGTTCAGGCCGTAACCCAGGGCAGCGGCGACCACGATGGAAATCTGCTGACTGCCCGACTGCCAACTGGTGTAGAACCCTTTGCGGCCCGGGGTGGCCATTTCCGCCAGGTACACCGACACACCGCCCAGTTCCGCGCCGGCCGAGAAGCCTTGCAACAGGCGACCGAGCAGCACCAGCAACGGTGCCCACAGGCCAATGGTGTGGTAGCCCGGCACCAGCACGATCAACAGCGTGCCGCTGGCCATGATCGACAAGGTCACGATCAGGCCTTTACGGCGCCCCACGTCATCGATGTAGGCCCCCAGGATCACCGCACCCAGCGGGCGCATCAGGAAACCTGCGCCGAACACGGCGAACGTCATCATCAATGAGGCAAACTCATTGGCGGCGGGGAAGAACGCGGCGGCGATGTAGGTGGCGTAGAAGCCGAACAGAAAGAAGTCGAACTGTTCAAGAAAGTTGCCCGAAGTAACGCGGAAAACCGCACCAATTTTCGAGCTGGCAGAATCGGGCCGGGAAGGGCTAGTCATGGTTATGTGTCTCCAGCGTTCTTTTAAAGTGCTTGTTTCGCTTACGACCTGAGATAGTGGCTGACACATTTAGAAATGATAAGTGAATATTTTTCTTTTTATTTTTGTGAGCCGCTTACCGGACGGGCACAGCGTTCAAATCATCCAGCCTGTTCTATGCTTAAAGGTGTGACCAATTCTTACGGATGGGAGATGGCTATGGGTAACGAACGCAAGCAACAAGACGAGCCGGAACGCGAACAACCCCAGCGGCAGCACGAAGAGGAGAAACCGCAGACCTGGAAGCACCCGGACGACGGGACGGAGCTTTCTGAGCGGGATCAGGAGTTTCCGCTCAAGCCTTGAGCCGCGGGCCTTGCGGCGTATCGGCAGATAGGCGCGTAGACGCCGCGCGCCGCGCTTTCTACACTGCGGCCTGTCGTGGGGAAGAGGCAGGCGCCGATGAATCGCAATGAATTACGCAAGGCCGACATCAACCTGATGGTGGTCTTCGAAGCACTGATGCTGGAGCGCAATGTCACGCGGGTGGCCGAGAAGCTGTTTCTCGGCCAGCCGACCATCAGTTCTGCCCTCAACCGCTTGCGCACCTTGTTCAACGACCCGTTGTTCATTCGGGTCGGCCACCGCATGGAGCCCACGGCGCGCGCCGAGGAGATCATCCTGCACCTGTCACCGGCCCTGGATTCGTTGTCCTCGGCGCTGAGCCTGACCCACGATTTCGACCCGTCCATCAGCACCATGACCTTTCGTATCGGCCTGTCCGACGATGTGGAATTCGGCCTGTTGCCGCCGTTGCTGCGCGCCTTGCGCCAGGAAGCGCCGCAGGTGGTGTTTGTGGTGCAACACGTGGATTACTGGCGCATTCCTGACCTGCTGGCCTCCGGTGACATTACCGTCGGCATCACCCAAACCCGTGGGCTGCCGGCGAATGCCAAGCGCAAATTGCTGCGCCATATCCGCCCGCGACTGCTGCGCGCCGATGCCTCGGACACGCCGCTGACCCTCGATGAATATTGCTCACGCCCCCACGTGCTGGTGTCTCACACCGCCAACGTGTCGGGCTTTGCCGATGAGTGGCTGGCAGAAATCGGCCGCAAGCGTCATGTGGTGCTGTCGGTGCCGCAATACAGCGCCTTGCCCGCATTGCTGGCCGGTACCGACCTGATCGCCAGCCTGCCGGACTACACCGCCGAAGCCATGGCGGTGTCGGGCAACCTGTTCTGTGAGCCGTTTCCGTTCGAAACACCGACGTTGGACTTGTCCATGGTCTGGCTCAGCCACGTGGACACCGACCCGGCCGAGCGCTGGGTACGCTCGCGGTTGGAGGCGTTTATGAGTGATCGAGGGCTTGGGGCCAAGGCTTGAAGCGTTTATCCGTGGTATACATCTAAGAATCTTCCTACAAGAACTCGGAGACACCCATGCCCCACCTGCACCTCGAATACACCGCCAACCTTACAGGCCTGGCCGTCGAAAAGGCCTTGTTGCGGCTTAACAATGTGTTGATGGCATCCGGGCAGTTCGGTTCTGAATTCGATATCAAAAGCCGCGCGGTGAAAGTCGAGAGTTTCCAGGTGGGTACATCGCTCAGTTCACGCGGCTTTATCGCGGTGAAGCTGTCGTTGCTCAGCGGGCGGTCGGCGCAGGTCAAACAGCAGTTGTCCCAGAGCCTGTTGGCGGCATTGCAGGATCTGGGCGACTGGCCGGCTGACGTGCAGGTTCAACTCAGTGTTCAACTGGTCGACATGGATCGCGACGCTTATAGCAAAGTCGCAATCGGCTGATACGCATTAACACGGCGGGTGGGGGAGCAAGCTCCCTCACCACCGGTGTTCAGAGCAGACCGTGCTCGGCACACACCTTCACCACTTGCTCGCGAAACCAGGTATTGGCGCTGTCCTGTTCACTGGTTTCATTCCATTGCATATCCAGCGTGAACCCAGGCAACCCGTTGGGCGCCTCGCAGTGGCCGTAGGCGGGGGCCAGAGCCAGCAGCTTTTGCACGCGGCGGGGCAGGGTGACGATAAAGTCGGTGCCGGTGATCATCTTTAAGGCTGCGCTGTAGCTGTTGGCCCGGGCGATCACGTGGCGCTTGTGGGCCTGGCGGGCGAGCCAGCCGTCGATCATGTTGGTATCGGACGTCCATGGCGTGGGGAATACGTGGCGCCGCTCGACGAACGATTGCAGGCTGAACGCGGGCTCCCGGGGAGCCGAGCGTTTGTCGAACACGCACACCAAATCGTCTTCCAGCAGCATCTGGGTCTTGAAGTCTTTATGGGCGCGGTGAAAATGCGGGCCGAAACAGATCACCAGGTCCAGGCGGCCTTCGCGCAGGTCGTCGGCGGGGATGTCGGTTTCCAGTTTCTGCACATTGACGATCACCGGCAGGTCGGCGCGGTCGAAGGTTTTCAACAGGCGCGGCAGGATCAATTGCTCGAAGTATTCCGGAGCACAAATATTGAAGGTCACGGCCTTCTGCGTGGGATCGAAGGCCTGGCCACCGGCGTGGCACAGGTTGATGCTTTCGAGGATCTTTTGCACATGGCCGTACATGGTCGTGGCCTTGTGCGTAGGACGCATGCCCGCCCGAGTGTTGATAAACAACTCGTCTTCAAAACTGGTGCGCAGCTTCTTCAGGCTGTAGCTCACGGTGGACTGGCTGACGAACAGCGTTTCTGAAACATCGGTAACGCTGCTCTGATCGTAGACGGCGATAAATACCATCAAGTCCTGCATATCGAGTTTTCTGAGCAAGTTACTGTTTAGCATCCATTCCGTCCGTAAACCCGCTGTACCGAACTCAGTACACAACAGCGCAAAAGCTTAACGGAACGGGCGTGCCAATAGAAAGAGCTGTAGGTTTTTTCTATGTTTTTGGTGGGACAAATACTGTTTGCAACACGACGTCAGCGGATATGTTGCGCGTAATGCCTGGGGTCAAAGCGCATGACGATCAACAGCATCACCACCACAACCGCCGTCAGCGCCCACCAGGCCCATTCGAAGCTGCCCAATTGGTCGCGAATCATCCCGGCGATCAGCGGCGACAAGCCGGCAATCAGGTAGCCGATACCTTGTACGAACGCGGTCAGCCCACCGGCACGGCGCGGGTTGTCCAGGTGGTCCAGGGAAAGGATCAGGCTCATCGGGAACAGCCCGCCGATGCCCAGGCCGAGCAGGCATGGCCATAACAGGCTCAGCTGGTGCGGGCTCAGGATCAGCCCACAGAAGCCGATGATGATCAGCACCAGCAACACCGCCACCACGCTGCGTTTATCCCGGCGCCGATTGGCAATGGCCGGGGTAACCAGGCCGGACACGACTTCCATCGCCGTCAGGAAACCCAGCAGTAAACCGGCGTTTTGTTCGCTCCAGCCTTGCTCGACGTAGTACGGCGCCAGCCAGGCGAGTACACAGGTGTAGGACGCTGTGCCAAGGCCAAAAAAGATCGCCAGCAGCCAGGCGCGACCATTACCGAAAAAAGCTTCCTGTGCGCCTGAACCGGCGTGGGGTAACGGTGGCAGCACCGAGCGCTGGGCGTACCAGACGACCACCGCCACCAGCGCCAGCACTGCCCAGATCGCCAAGCCGATGCGCCAACTGCCGGTGTGCACTTGCACGAAGGGCGAGAACGCTGCCGCCAGCGCCGCGCCGCCCATGATGGCGGTGACATACAGGCCCATGAACAGGGAAACATTGTTGCTGAAGCGCGACTTGATCAGCGCCGGCATCAACGCTTGGATCATCGCAATACCGATGCCCGCCGCGATGGCGCTGACGATCAGCTCCAGCGCCGAATCGAGGAACAACCGCGACAACGTCGCCACGCCAATCACCACCAGCGACAACACAATGCTGCGGTGCTCGCCAACACGCTTGGCCAGGCCCATGCCAAAGAACATCGCCAGGCCCATGGCCATCACCGGCAGCATGGTCAGCAACGCCGCGCTGCTGAAACTCAACGGCACATCGCCGCGAATCGACGCCAACAAGGGGCCTACCGCCGCCATCGATGGGCGCAGGTTAAGGGCGACCAGTACCACGCTGATCATCAGCCAGAGGGCGGTGGTGGGTTTTGCCTGAACGTTTTCCATGGGCCTGCCTTGGGTGAACAAGGGGCAATCAGGCCATGGTTGGGGGAGTGGGGCAAATGAGAAAGTCGCAGGCACTATTGAAAAATTGCAGTGACTGCAAGAGCACCTATCAAAATGTGGGAGGGGGCTTGCTCCCGATAGCGGTGGTTCAGTGGTTACATCCTGACTGATCCGCGGCTATCGGGAGCAAGCCCCTCCCACATTTTTGACCGCGTTGGGTCAGTAACCGACGGTAAAGCGTTGGCGCGAGTGCTTCGGTGTTTCCACTTCATCGAGCATGGCGATGGCATAGTCGGCAAAGCTGATCGAGCTTTTACCGTCACTGCCCACCAGCAAATTATCCTGGCCCAGGCGGAATTTACCGGTGCGTTCGGTGCCATCGAACAGCGCCGATGGCGACAGGAACGTCCAATCCAATTGTGCTTCCTGGCGCAGGGCCTCCAGGAATTCAGCACCTGCGCTGGCCTCGGCCTTGTACTCGGCAGGGAACCCCTCGCTGTCGATCACCCGGCCGCCACCCGGCAGCAACAGCGAGCCCGCGCCGCCCACCACCAGCAAGCGTGGTACGCCGGCCTTTTTCACCGGGCCGATCACGGCACTGGCGGGGAGGGTGGCGAAGTGCGCGGCACTGATCACCACATCGCTACCGCTGATTGCCTGTTGCAGGGCTTCGGCGTTCAGCGCATCGACCTGTTTAACGGTGACGTCCGGGCGCGCGGCCAGCTTGTCGGTATTACGCGCAATAGCCACCACGCTATGCCCGCGACGCAGCGCTTCTTCCAGCAGTTGACTACCCGCACGGCCAGTGGCCCCAATAATTGCGATTGTGCTCATGATGTTCTCCAGTACGGTTAAGGTTTGAACGGTTTCACCACTTCATTTCGCCCTTGGCGACTTTGGCGCTCAGCTCCAGCGAGCTTTCGTCAGCCAGGGTCGGGTAACGCTTTTTCATGGCCGCGATCAGCGCGGCGGAGTCCTTGACCTTGGCGGTTTCGAGGTCGAACGCCTTGATGTAGTCGGCGGTAAATGCCACCGAGGCCGGCGACGGTGTGCCCAGGTAGTGGCCGGGGACCACGGTGCGCGGCTTCAGGTCTGCAATGCGTTGCAGGGTGGCCAGCCAGTCTTTGTGAGACTGCGAACTTTGGGTGTCGGCCATCCACACGTGGATGTTCTCGGCGACGACTACTCCACCGACCACGGCTTTTATCGAGGGGATCCACACAAAGCTGCGATCCGGCTGCGGGCCGTCCAGGCCGATTACGTCCAGCTGCTGGCCTTCGAGCGTCAAGCTATGGCCTTGTAACACCTGCGGCACGATGGTCTTGGCCGGTTTGTCGGCGCCCATTTTCGGGCCCCAGAACGCCAATTTGCCGGCCACGGTGGCGTTGATATGGTCGACCACCGGTTGCGGCGCCACTACCTTGGCTTTCGGGAACGCGGCGGTGAGGGTGTCGAGGCCGAAGTAATAATCCGGGTCGCCGTGGCTGATGTAGATGGTGGTCAGGTTTTTGCCGCTGGCGCGGATCTTCTGCACCAACTGCTCGGCCTGGCCTTTGCCGAATTGCGCGTCCACCAGGATCGCGTCCTTGGCGCCGCTGACCAGCACCGAGGTCACCGGGAAGATCGCCGCCTCGCCAGGGTTGTACAGGTCCAGGCTCAGGTCGGCCGCTGCCGCATGGGCGGCAAATGCCAGGGCGGCGGTGGCCAGGGTCAAGCGCTTGAAGGTTGAGAACATCGTGCAGCTCCAGCAATCGGTTCAAAGAGTGCACAGAGCTTAGTTGCACCAAACAAGACTAAAAATGCGATGCTGGGACATAGTTTGTTTCTGAAATCGGGCAAATCATGGATCGTCTTCAAGCAATGCGGGTATTCGTCACCGTGGTGGACCTGGGCAGCCAGTCTGCCGCGGCTGATCATCTGGACCTGTCGCGCCCGGTGGTGTCGCGCTATTTGGCCGAGTTGGAAGACTGGGTCGGCGCGCGCCTGCTGCACCGCACCACGCGCAAACTGAGCCTCACGGCCGCCGGCAGCGAAACCTTGCCGCGCTGCCGGCAACTTTTGGAACTGTGCGGTGACATGCAGGCCGCCGTCAGCGAACCCGACGATGCGCCTCGCGGCCTGCTGCGCTTGAGCGTCAGCACTTCATTTGGCCAGGCGCAATTGGCCGAGGCCATTGCCGAATACGTCAAGCGCTACCCCTTGGTCACGGTCGACCTGCAAATGCTCGACCGCACGGTGAACCTGGTGGATGAGCGCATCGACCTGGCCATCCGCACCAGTAACGACCTGGACCCCAACCTGATCGCCCGGCGCCTGACCGTGTGTCGCTCGGTGGTGTGCGCGTCCCCGGCGTATCTGCTGGAGCATCCGGCGCCGCAAAAAGTCGAAGACCTGGCGCGGCACAACTGCCTGACCCACTCGTATTTCGGCAAAAGCCTGTGGCATTTCGAAGAGCAGGGTGAGCACGTGTCGGTGCCAGTGCACGGCAATATCACGGCCAACGAGGCCAGCACCCTGCTGCGCGTGACGCTGACCGGGGCCGGGGTGGCGATGCTGCCCAGTTACCAGGCCGGTGATCACATCCGCCGCGGCGAATTGGTGAAACTGCTGCCCCAGGCCGCCCCCCGGCAAATGAACATCTACGCGGTGTATGCCTCGCGTAAACACATGCCCTCGGCGCTGCGCAGCCTGCTGGATTTCCTGGTGCTGAGGTTCCCCGAAGAGCCGGCATGGGATATCGGTCTCTAGGGCGACATAACGCTGTTGAATGTCGCCCAATAATGGCAACTCGCCCTGGCTGGCCTATGCTTTAAACAGCACCGTGTGGATCCGTCCAGAGGTCTGTGCCATGAGCATCAAAACCAGAAAATACCTGATGATTTTCACCCTCTGCGCCTTGGCCAGCGCACTCTACGGGACTGCCGCCTACCGGGTGGAACAGACCCGTATGCAGCCGACCTTCGCGATCAGCTGCCATCAGGACCACTGCGTTCCCCACTCCGGCAGTTTCAGTGCACTCAGGTAAGCGGCGGTTCAGCCTTGAGTTGCTCGCGAAACGCCTTGGGTGAGAACCCGACCCGTCGGCGAAACAGCCGAGAGAAGTTGGTGGGGTCGGAAAAACCCAGCACCTCCGACATTTCATTGATGGTCATGCTGGTGTAAGTCAGCAAGCGCTTGGCTTCCAGCAACTGGCGGTCATGCATGATCTGCAACGCTGGCTGCCCACCCAGCTCGCGACAGGTTCCATTCAGGTGTGAGACCGAAATACCCAGCTTGTGGGCCAAGTCCTCGATCTTCGGGTGTTCGCGGTAATGCTGTTCGACCAGTTGGGTAAAGCGCCGGAAATACTCGCTGCCCCGTGGTGCGCGCGGGTGGCGACGTTGGATGGCCTGGCGGCTGATCCACACCAGCAGCACGCTGATCAAGGCGTGCATCATCATGTCCCGTGCCGGTTGTTCGTTGGCGTATTCCGCTTGCAGGCGGGCGAACTGGCTGTTGAGGTAGTCGCTGTCCGCGCCCGCCGGGTAACTGCCCAACGCCTGCAGGCCGCCTGCCGTGGCGCCCAACTGGGCCTGCAAATGGCTGACCAGCGGCGCCGCCAGGGTCACCACATAGCCTTCGACATCTTCGGCAAAGCGAAATCCGTGCACGCATAACGGCGGCAATACCTGCAGCGTGGCTTCGTTGAGCGTGGTGCGCTGGCCCTCGATTTCCAGCTGTGCCTGGCCTTTGTGTACATACAACAACTGGCACAGATCCGCGTGCCGGTGGGGCTGGATTTCCCACTGGTATTCCCGACTGCGGCGGGAAATGGTTTCGCAGTGCAACAAATCGGGGGTCGGCCATTGCTGGCTTTCTCCGTAAAGCTTGAAGACCGGAATCGCGGTTTTAGTCATGGTTTCAATCCGACACTCAGGATAGTTGTTCGGTAATCGCCCCAATTGGCAAAAAGCGCAGGCTTTGGCTAAGTTTTCACCTTCTTATGCCGCCCACTCAAGTGAAAAATGTCAGCTACCTCAGCAATGACAACTCTTTCACCTGATCCGTTCGGGTGTAACGTGCGGGCGATAAAAATAATGAAAACGCTGAAAACCCAAGTCGCCATCATTGGCGCCGGTCCCTCCGGACTGCTGCTCGGCCAGCTGCTGCATAACGCCGGGATCCAGACGCTTATCCTGGAGCGCCAGAGCGCCGATTACGTGCAAGGCCGTATCCGCGCCGGGGTGCTGGAACAAGGCATGGTCGACCTGCTGCGCGAGGCCGGTGTCAGCCAGCGCATGGAGGCCGAAGGCCTGGTGCATGATGGCTTCGAACTGGCGCTCAATGGCCAGCTCACCCATATCGACCTCAAGGCCCTCACCGGCGGCCAGTCGGTGATGGTCTACGGCCAGACCGAAGTCACCCGTGACCTGATGGCCGCTCGCGCCGCCGCCGGGGCCCAGACTTTTTACGAAGCTAGCCATGTGCAGCCCCACGACCTGAAAACCGATCGCCCCTGGCTGACCTTCGAGCACCAGGGCCAGGCGTATCGCCTGGACTGCGACTACATCGCCGGTTGCGATGGTTTCCACGGCGTGGCGCGCCAGTCGATCCCTGCGGAGTCATTGAAAGTCTTCGAGCGCGTCTACCCCTTTGGCTGGTTGGGCATCCTCGCCGACACGCCACCGGTGCACGATGAACTGGTGTACGCCAAGCATCCGCGTGGCTTTGCCCTGTGCAGCATGCGTTCGCCCACCCGCAGCCGCTATTACCTGCAAGTGCCGGCCGAGGAGCCGCTGGATGAGTGGTCTGACGCGCGCTTTTGGGACGAACTGAAAACCCGTCTGCCCAGCGCCCTGGCCGCACAGCTGGTCACCGGCCCCTCGATTGAAAAAAGCATCGCGCCGCTGCGCAGTTTCGTGGTGGAGCCGATGCAATACGGGCGCCTGTTCCTGCTCGGGGATGCGGCGCATATCGTGCCGCCCACCGGTGCCAAGGGCCTGAACCTGGCCGCCAGTGACGTGAGCACCCTGTTCCGGATCCTGCTCAAGGTGTATGGCGAAGGACGCGTGGATTTGCTGGAACGCTACTCCGCCATTTGCCTGCGCCGCGTGTGGAAGGCCGAGCGGTTCTCCTGGTGGATGACCTCGATGCTGCATCAATTCCCGGAGGCCGATGGCTTCAGCCAGCGCATTGCCCAGAGCGAGCTGGAGTACTTCATTCACTCCGAAGCCGGGCGTAAAACCATCGCGGAAAATTACGTCGGGCTTCCTTACGAGGCTATCGAATAGCCTGCTATCGTATCGAGCATTGCCGTGGGCTGCCGTTGCCTGCCGGCCTGGCTCGAAGGTTCTACCGTGACTCAGCTCAATCAGCCCGCACCGCCGCTCCCGGCGGTGCGCAGTATCCTCGCCTCGTTGATGATGGCGATCTTCCTTGGCGCCCTGGACCAGACCATCGTCGCAGTGTCCATGCCCGCCATCTCCGCGCGGTTCCACGATGTCAACCTGCTGGCCTGGGTGATCTCCGGCTACATGGTGGCCATGACCGTGGCGGTGCCGATCTACGGCAAGCTGGGCGACCTGTACGGGCGCCGCCCGATGATGCTGATCGGCATGGGCCTGTTCACCGTGGCGTCGCTGTTTTGCGGCCTGGCCCAAAGCATGGAGCAACTGGTGCTGGCGCGGGTGCTGCAAGGCATCGGGGCGGGGGGGATGATCTCGGTGAGCCAGGCGATCATCGGCGACATCATCGCGCCCCGTGAGCGCGGGCGTTACCAGGGCTATTTCAGCAGCATGTATGCGGTCGCCAGCGTGGCCGGGCCGGTGCTGGGCGGTTACATGACCGAATATCTGTCGTGGCGCTGGGTGTTCCTGATCAACCTGCCGCTGGGCGCCGGCGCCTGGTACGTGGCCTATCGCACCCTGGTGGGGCTGCCGATGCCGCAGCGCAAGCCGATCATCGATTACCTCGGCACCGTGCTGATGATCATCGGCCTGACCGCCTTGCTGCTGGGCATCACCGAAATCGGCCAGGGCCGGCCTTGGCGTGACAGCCAGGTGCTCGGCCTGCTGGCGTGCGCGCTGGTGGCGTTGACGCTGTTTGTGTGGCACGAACGCCGTGCGCCGGAGCCCTTGCTGCCGATGCACCTGTTCGCCAACCGCAGCGCGGTGTTGTGCTGGTGCACGATTTTCTTCACCAGCTTCCAGGCCATTTCCCTGACAGTGTTGATGCCGCTGCGCTTTCAGGCCGTGACCGGCGGCGGTGCCGACAGCGCGGCCTTGCACTTGCTGCCCCTGGCGATGGGCCTGCCGATGGGCGCGTATACCGCCGGGCGCATGACCTCGGTGACTGGGCGCTATAAACCGATGATCCTCAGCGGTGCGCTGTTGAGCCCGCTGGCGATTATGGGCATGGCTGTGAGTGCGCCTCAGGACGTGCTGCTCACCGGCGTGTTCATGCTGCTGTGCGGGATCGCCGCCGGCATGCAATTTCCGACCTCGCTGGTGGGCTCGCAAAACTCGGTGCAACAGCGCGACATCGGCGTTGCCACCAGCACCACTAACCTGTTCCGCTCCCTTGGTGGCGCGGTGGGCGTGGCCTGTATGTCGGCGTTGCTGCTGGCGTTGTTGCAGGACTCCAGCTTCGCCCACCTGGCCAGCGGTGCGCTGGTGGCCGAGGGCAGTTCCGGCAACGTGTTGTTGGACGGGCTGAACGCCGCTCCAGGCCCGGCGCAGGATGCCTTGCGCGGGGAACTGGCGGTGACGTTCCGGCATTTGCTGATGGTGAGTGCAGCGGTGTCTCTATTGGGGCTCGCGGCCGCCATCGCCATGCCGAATCGGGTACTGCGCGGCCGCGAAGACAAGGCCAGATAACGGACACCATAGAGATCAAAATCTGTGAGGGGGCCTGCCCCCCCCCACATTTTTTTACCGCATTTCAGCTTCAGGGGCTGTAGTAACCCACCGCCACCATGAAGTGCCCGCTCTTGCGGATATAAGCATGTTTGTTCTCGACCTTATCGGTCACCGGGTTTTTCCAGCGGTACTTGTATTCCCCCTGGTCCTGCTCGGCCATCAGCTTGAGAATCGGCTCGCCCACCGGTTTGCCATCCGGGTCCTTGATCTTGCTGAAGTCCGTGTTGATCAGTCTCAGGTTGGTGCCGTGGGCCACGTAGCGTCGGGTGTTCAGGTCCACCACAAACACATACAGGTCGTCCTGCAGGAAGCCACCCTGCAATGAGTTGATGGCCTTGAGCGTGCCGGCCTCATCCTTGACCAGCGCGTTCACCGCCTTGTTGCGCAGGGCGCGCGCCTGTTCCGGCGTGGCCCGTGGCAGGTAATAACCCACCGCGAGGATGCGTTCGCCGACGCGCTGATAAAACACATGCTTGTGCTCGACCTTGCCGTCGTTCCAGTTCTGCCAGCGGTAGTCGGCCTGCTGGATACCCTGGCCTTCGGGTACCTTGAGGGCGTCCTTGAATGACTGGCGCAAGTCCGGCCCCAATACTTCAGACACGTCGCGGCCGATCAAGGCCGAAGAGGGCCCGCCGCTGGCCAGCAACACACCTTGGGTATCGACCACGAATACGTAGCGGTCCTGGTCGATAAAGTCGCCCTGGCGGCTGAACGTGGCGAATGCCTTGTCGCCATGGCTCTGGTAGTAAGCCAGGGCTTTTTCCAGCAGGGCCTTGGCCGCCTCGGCGTCTTGAGCCTGAGTTGGATTGGCGTGCACCTGGCTGAAACACAACAACAGCAGCCAGGTGATCCGCAACAGTGCCTTCATGACCCGTCCCTCGTTTTGTTGATTTCCAAGAGCGTAGACGGTGCCGGCTGATCAGAGCGGTTTGTCGGGAGGTATTTACCCTCCAACTGCCTGCCGCCGCGCCGCGTGCCCGTTGATCAAGGCGCCGCCAGCCACTGCTTGACGATGGCTTGGTACTCGCCTGTGGCCACGTTCAGGTGCAGCCACTGGTCGACATAGCTTTTCCAGGCCATATCGTCGCGCGGCAGCAAAAAGGCTTTTTCGCTGTACTGCATCTGCCGCTGCGGGTTGACCGCACACAGCCCGGGCTTGAGTTTTTGCTGGTAACGCGCTTCGCTGGCGTCGGTGATCATCACATCGGCTTTGCCGGCGAGCAGTTCGTCGAAGATGGTCACGTTGTCGTGCAGGCGGATCTGCGCCTGGCCCAGGTGGGCGCGGGCGAACACTTCGTTGGTGCCGCCGACCGGCTCGATCACCCGTACCTGCGGCTGGTTGATCTGTTCGACGGTCTGGTAGCGCTGCACATCGGCGCAGCGCACCAGCGGGATCTTGCCGTCTTCGCCGAGAGACTGGCTGAAGAACGCCTTTTTCTGGCGCTCCAGCGACACCGAAATACCGCCTACGGCGATATCACAGCGCTTGGCAAGAAAGTCCGGCATCAGGGTTTTCCAGGTGGTGGGCACCCAGATGAGCTTGGCAGTGAGGCTCTTGGCCAGGGACTCGGCCATGGCAATGTCGATGCCTTCATAGGTGCCGTCGGCGCGCAGGGAGGTATAGGGCTTGTAGTCGCCGGTGGTGCACACGGTGAGGGTGCCGCGTTGCAGCACTTCATCCAGGCGCGACGGGGCGGTGTCGGCCAGGGCGCTGGTGGCCAGGGTTGCCAGTACACACAGGGCGAGCGGAGCTTTCATGCGGTCGAGTCCTTGGGGCATGGTCGGGGGCAGCCATTATTTCCAGCGCGGGGCAGGGTGGCAAGGCGCGGCGAATGTTTAGCCGGGTTGCAACCACACTCCGGCATCCCTGAATTTAACCGCCTGCCCAGGCGTGTGACGCTGCGGGCCTGTACCTCACCGTGATTCGCCCATGGACGGTTCCGCTGATACGCACCTTGCGACACTGCCGTCCACGCTGGCGTTCTGGGCGTTGTTTCACTGTCGGCATGCACGCCCTCCAGACACCTCTCTCCTACGTTGATCTACCCCATGGATGACGCGCGCCTGTGCGCATCTGCCCGGCGGCGCCCGCGCGCCCGCCAGTCGCAACCGTATGAGAACCGCCATGAGTGTGTTTGCCAGCCTGCACGAAGCCCAATCCTTCCTTGAGCACAACCCCGACATCGAGATGTTCGAGCTGTTCATCCTCGACAACAACGGCGTACCGCGCGGCAAGTTGCTGCACCGGGATGAACTGTTGGCGGTGTATCAATGCGGGCGCCCGTTGCCCAGCACCATCCTGGGCCTGACCATCAATGGCGACGACGTGGAAAACTCCGGCCTGGTGTGGGACGTGGGCGACATCGACTGCCGCGCCTACCCGATCAGCGGCAGTTTGCAACGCATGCCCTGGCGCCTGATCCCGACCGCCGCGGTGCAAGTCAGCATGCACCCCACTGAAGGCCTGCCCGCCACCGTGGCCGACCCTCGGCATTTGCTGGCCAGGGTAATCGACGCGCTCAAGGCCGACGGCTATTACCCGGTGATGGCGGCCGAGTTGGAGTTCTATCTGCTCGACCAGAAACCCGATGGCAACGGCCGCCCCCAACCGGCGCGGGATGTCGACGGCGGTCGCCCGCGTTCGACCCAGGTCTACGGGTTGCGCGAACTGGAGCAGATCGAACCCTTCCTCGCTGACCTCTACAGCGCCTGCAAGCTGCAAGGCATTCCGGCGCGCACGGCGATTTCCGAGTACGCCCCGGGCCAGGTGGAAATCACTCTGCAACACCGCGCCGATGCCCTGCAGGCGATGGACGAAGCCGTGCGCTACAAGCGCCTGGTCAAGGGCGTGGCCCACAAGCACGGGATGAGCGCCTGCTTCATGGCCAAGCCGTTCGACGACCTGGCGGGCACCGGCATGCATATGCACGTGAGCCTGGCGGATGCCGAGGGCAACAACCTGTTCGCCAGCGAGGCCGGCGACGGTACGCCGCTGCTGCGGCATGCGGTGGGCGGCATGCTCGGCACGTTGCTCGACTCGCTGCTGATGTTCTGCCCCAACGCCAACTCCTATCGGCGCTTCCAGGCCAACAGCTACGCACCCCTGGCCGCCACATGGGGGGTGGACAACCGCACCGTCAGCCTGCGCGTGCCGGGCGGCCCGGCCAGCTCCCGGCACATCGAGCACCGTATCTGTGGCGCCGACGCCAATCCCTACCTGGCCGCCGCCGCGATCCTGCTCGGCATCCACCGGGGAATCCGCGAACAATGCGACCCCGGCGCGCCGGTCGAGGGTAACGGTTACGCCCAGGCCAAGAGCCTTTTGCCCACCGACTGGCTCACCACCCTGCGCGCGCTGGAAGATTCCAGCTGGGCCAGGGAGGCATTCGGCAGCGAGTTCCTTGGCGTGTACCTGGCGGTCAAACGTGCTGAATATCGCCAGTTCATGGGTGAGGTGGGGGAGCAGGATTGGCGTTGGTATTTGCATCAGGCCTGAGCCGATCAACGGGCGTGATGGCTTCGACCTTTTTTTCACGTTGCAGTGGTTAAGCTGCGAATCAAGGTCGTTCACTCCCGTTTAACCCTTATGAGCCGATGATGTCGCCACAACCTCCCTCCTCGATCGAGATCGAATACGCCGAACGCTGTGACCGCGAACACGCCAGGGCCTGCGGCGACACGCGCCCGCCTGGGCTGCGCCGCCGCCTGGCGTCGTGGCGCGACGAGTGGTTGGTACGCCAGGCGCTCAAAGTGGCCGGCGAACCGGGGCTGATCCTCGACCTGGCCTGCGGCGCGGGGCGGTTCTGGCCGGTGTTGGCCGAGCACGTCAACCGGGTGATCCTGGCGTCGGACAACTCCCAGGCCATGCTCGATCACGCCTGTACCCATCACCCGGCGGCATTGCTCAAGCGGATCAAGACCTTTCAGGGCTCGGCGTTTTCCATTGGTCTGTCGGCGAATGCGGTGGATTGCATCTTCTGCCTGGAGTTGTTTCGTCATGTGCCCAGCAGTGAAGGGCGACTGGCGTTGCTGCGCGAGTTTCACCGGGTCAGCCGCGACACGGTGATTGTCTCCGTCAACTCGCGTACGGCAGTGGACGATGAGTTTCGCCAGGCCGGCTTCAAAGTCCTGAATTACCAGGAATTCATTCCGGGCTCCGCGCTGTGGCGTGTCTACGTGCTGCGTAAGAAAGGATAACCATCCCCTGTAGGGCTATTCTTCGTCTCCTGTCTGAGTTTTCATGGTTGCCTGTGCACTGTGGATGCTCGCAAGTCCCTTTCGCGATATATACTGCGCGCCATTCTTCAAGGGAGAGCCGTGTGGCCATCGATATTCACTGGATCTGCGACAACGATAGCCTCGGCCAGCACTGCGCCGAATGGCAGCAGTTGCCATTCGTCGCCCTCGACACCGAATTCATGCGGGTCGACACCTTTTATCCCATTGCCGGGTTGATCCAGATCGGCGATGGCGCACGCGCTTACCTGATCGATCCCCTGACCATTGACAACTGGCAACCCTTGGCCGCGCTGCTGGAAAACCCAGCGGTGATCAAGGTGGTGCACGCCTGCAGCGAAGACCTCGAAGTCTTGCTGCGTCTGACCGGCAGCCTGCCGGTGCCGTTGTTCGACACCCAATTGGCGGCGGCTTACCTGAACCTCGGCTTTTCCATGGGCTATTCGCGCCTGGTGCAAGCCGTGCTCGACATCGAACTGCCCAAGGGTGAGACGCGTTCGGACTGGTTGCAGCGGCCATTGTCCGAGACGCAAATCAGCTACGCCGCCGAAGACGCGGTGCATTTGGCCGAGGTCTACATTCGCCTGCGCCCGCAGCTGTCCGACGACAAATACGCCTGGGTGCTGGAGGACGGTGCCGAACTGGTGGCCAACCTGCGCCGCGAAGTCGACCCGTACGAGGTGTACCGCGACGCCAAGCTGGCCTGGAAACTGTCCCGCGCTCAACTTGCCGTGCTGCGAGAGCTGTGCGCCTGGCGCGAGCAGCAAGCCCGCGCCCGCGACCTGCCGCGCAACCGCATCGTTCGCGAGCACTCGTTGTGGCCCCTGGCCAAATCCCAGCCGGACAACCTCGCCGCGCTGGGCAAGATCGAAGACATGCACCCGCGCACCGTGCGCCAGGATGGCCAGTTCCTGCTGGACCTGATCAAACGTGCCGGCAGCCTGCCCATGGACCAATGGCCGCCCGCCGTGGCTGAACCGCTGCCGGTGGATGCCGCCGCGCTGATCAAGCAACTGCGTGCCCTGGGCCAAACGTTCGCCGAGCGCCTGGACATGGCGCCGGAACTGATGCTGCGCAAGAAAACCCTCGAAGCCCTGGTTAAAAGTGGCTACCCCGATGGGCCTTACCAATTGCCAGACTCGCTGCGTGGCTGGCGCCGCGAGTTGATGGGCCAGGCGCTGCTCGACAGCCTGGCCACTGCCGGAGAACAGCCTTGAAACGTATCTGCTCCATCTATCGCAGCTTGAAAAAAGACGGCATGTACCTCTACGTGCTCAAAAGCGATGCCCTCGAGCGCGTGCCCGAGCCCTTGATGGCCGCCTTCGGCAAGCCGCACCACGCGTTCGACATGGTGCTGACGCCCGAGCGCAAGCTGTCGCGCGAAGACATCGCCGTGGTCCTGGAAAACCTCGACACGCAGGGCTACCACCTGCAAATGCCGCCGGCCGAGGACGAGTACATCGAACACTTGCCCGAAGAGCTGCTGCGTCGCAACGACCCGATGTGATCGACCGGTGCTCTGTCCTGGGCACCTGCTTCAATGAAATCGTATTAGTGGGCGGTGGCCGTAAGGATGCGGGCGGCCGTCTGCACTGTTTTTGAAAGGTTTGAACCATGCGCGTTCTGATTGCTGAACAGGATCACCCGCTCTACGCACAATTGCTCAACGACGTGGCGCCGGACCTTGAGGTGCTCACCAGCGGCGACTCGGCCGAACTGTCGCGCCTGGCCGCCGATTGCCCGGTGTGGCTGGGCCAGCCGGACCTGTTGGCAACGCTGTTGCGCCAGGGCCATCGTCCGCAATGGCTGCAATCGACCTGGGCTGGCATTACGCCGCTGCTGGCCGAAGGCTTGCCGCGCGATTATCGCCTGACCCGCGCGGTCGGCATTTTTGGCCAGGTCATGGCCGAATTTGTCCTCACCTACATGCTGGGCCATGAGCGCGAAGTGCTGGCGCGGTTGGTCAGCCAGGTCGAACGCAAGTGGGACAACCGCACGGGCCAGAGCCTGGCGGGGCGCAAGGTGTTGATCGTCGGCACGGGCGATATCGGCCAGAGCGTCGCCGAGTTCCTCGTACCCTTTGGCGTGAAGCTGTACGGCATCGCCAGTACCGCGCGCGAGCAAGCACCCTTTATCGAAGTGGCCGGGCTCGAACAACTGGGCCGGCTGGTAGGGGAGGTGGACTACGTGATCAACCTGCTGCCCAACACGCCTAATACCCACGATGTGTATAACGCCGCGCTGTTCAAGCAGTTCAAGCCGACGGGCTTGCTCATCAACGTGGGCCGTGGTGTGGCGGTGGTCGATGCCGACCTGGTCGAGGCATTGAAAGAAGGGCACCTGGCCGGCGCGGTGATCGACGTGTGCCGCCAGGAACCGCTGCCGCAGCGCCACCCGTTCTGGACCGCCTGGGGCCTGTTGTTGACCGGGCACAGTTCCGCGCCGACGTCGCCGCCGATGATGGTCGAGTTGTTTTTACAGAACCTGCGTGCCTACCGGACCAAGGAAACGCTGCGCGGGGAAGTTGATTTCGCACGGGGTTACTGACACGACGCAATACCAATGTGGGAGGCCTACAGGCTGAAGTCACCTTCGCAAACCAGCTCGCTCAACGGCTTGCGCGGGCTTGGCGCTTCACGATCTTGCAGGTACTCCGGCAAGCTCGACTTGTCTCCCAGCTTGCCAATCGCCACGGCGGCATGCAGTGCATAACCGTCTGGAATCTTCAGCTCCTTGCGCGTCAGGTCCTGATCGAAGCCGGCCATGCCGTGGGTGTGCCAGCCGCTGAGGCTGGCTTGCAGCGCCAGGTGCCCCCAGGCCGAGCCGGTGTCGAAGGTATGCCACAGCGCCGGGGTTTCTTCGGTGGCGCCCGGAGCGATGAAGTCGGTTTTCGAGGCGATGATCACCAGGGCCGACGCATGCTGCGCCCAGCCGCGGTTGAATTCATTGAGCAGGCCCAGGAAACGCGCCCAGTCTGCCGTGTCGCGGCGCGCATAGAGGAAACGCCATGGCTGCGAGTTATAGGCCGACGGCGCCCAGCGTGCGGCTTCGAAGAAACTCAGCAGGGTGTCTTTCGGGATGCTCTCGCCGGTGAACGCGCGCGGCGACCAGCGGTCGGTGAATTGAGTGTGGATCGAGTGGTCGGCAACACGTGGATTGGCGCTCATGGGCGGCTCCTGAAGGACGATTCGGCGTTCCAAGCTACTGCGCGCCCACTGGGCTGACAAGTCTTGTAACGCCGCCAGTCGTAAGCACTTGGTTCCGAAGGCCTTGGGTACTAGACTGGCGACCTTTTCACCTACCGATACTGATGTAGAACCATGGCCGCCAAAGTCGAACCTTTCTGGATACGCAAAACCCTCGAACACCTCGATCAGGAGGAGTGGGAGTCGTTGTGCGACGGCTGTGGCCTGTGCTGCCTGCAGAAACTTGAGGATGAAGAGGACAACAGCGTCTATTACACGCGAATCGCCTGCAAACTCCTTGACCTGAAAACCTGCCAGTGCACCGACTACCCCAACCGGCGCGCCTCGGTCCCCGACTGTATCCAGCTCACCCCAGGCCAGGCCGACCAGTTCAAATGGCTGCCGCCCACCTGCGGCTACCGTCTGGTCAGCGAGCGCAAGGACCTGCCGCTGTGGCACCACCTGGTCTGCGGTGACCGCGACGCCGTGCACCACGAACGCATTTCCCAGTCCGGGCGCATGCTCAGTGAAGGCAGCGTGCCCGAAGACGACTGGGAGGATTACCTGATCTTCCGCGCGGGCTGAACAAGGAGTGTGTATGAAGCTGGGAACCCGGCTGGCGGCAGGCCTGGTGCTGCTGGTGCTGAGCGCTCCGGCCTGGTGCGCCAACAAAGTCGACCTGGACTATCACGTCAAGCTGCTGCCCCAGAGCGATCAGGCGCAGGTGCGTGTGAGCCTGGCCCAGGGCTCGGCGGTGCGCAGCCTGGACTTCGACCTTGGCCGCGACGGTCGCTACAGCGATTTCAAGGCCGACGGCCGGTGGCAGGTCACGGGCAGCCGCGGCGTGTGGCAGCCCAGCGCCGACAAGGCCAGCCTCAGCTACCGCGTACGCCTGACCCAGGCGCTCAAGCCGGGCAGCTATGAAGCGCGTATCACCCCGGGCTGGGCGCTGTTTCGCGGCGAAGACCTGGTGCCTGGCGCGCGGCTGGACCAGCAGGACGGCGTCGAGTTGGTCGCGCGGCTGGTGTTCGAACTGCCGGCCGGCTGGAAAAGCATCGAAACCGCCTGGCCGCGCATCGGCAAAAACAAGTTCCGTATCGACAACGTGTCCCGCCTGTTCGACCGCCCCACCGGCTGGATGCTCGCCGGCACGCTCGGCAGCCGCCGCGTGCGCCTGGGCGAAACCGAAGTCACCGTGGCGTCGCCCAAGGGCCAGGCCATGCATCGCATGGATGTGCTGACGTTGCTGACGTTCGTCTGGCCGCAGGTGGAAGCCGTGTTCCCGCGCCATCCGGGCAAACTATTGGTGGTGGGGGCGAGTGACCCGATGCGCCGTGGCGCATTTGCGGCGCATGACTCGATTTACCTCAACAGCCGCACGCCGTTGGTCAGCGAAAACGGCAGCAGCCCGTTGATGCGTGAAGTGGTGCAAGCCATTGGCCGTTTCAACGACCACGACACCAGTGACTGGATCAGCGAAGGGTTGGCGCAGTACTACGCCATCGATCTGCTGCGGCGTGCCGGCGGCATCACCGATGAGCGCTATAAAGCGATACAGGTGCGCTTGGCCAGGGAAGGCCAGGACGTGACCACCCTGCGCGGCGAACACGTCAGCGGCGCGACGGTGTCACGGGCGGTGTTGGTGATGCAGGAGCTGGACCGCGAGATTCGCGTGAAAACCCATAACAAGCGCTCGCTGGACGATTTGGCGCAGGCGGTGATGCGGGCCGATAGCGTCAATACCCAAGGCTTCGTTCAATTGGCCGAGAGCATCCTGGGCGAATCGTCGGTGGTGCTCGATTCCAAACTCCTGCGCTGATTCGTAGCCCTGCACAAAACGAAATGTGTGGGGGGCTTGCTCCCGATAGCGGTGGTTCAGTCACTGATGTATTGACTGACACACTGCTATCGGGAGCAAGCCCCCTTCCACATTGGAATCTCCAATAGTCTGGAGGCCGAGGTCAGCCGGTGGTCTTCACCGCTTTTTCAGCCGCCACTTCCGCCTTGGTCTTCAAGTTTTTCAACTCTTCACCCGCGCGCTCAATCTTGGTACGCACGCTGTTCATTTCCTGGCGACCCTGCTCCAGCTTATCCTTGAGCGAGCTGTGCCCGGTAAAACCACGGGCCAGCGCCACGCCGCCGATCGCCACTTGGATCAAACCGAAAATCCCGCCACGCCGCAGGCCTTTGCCCACCATCATCACGCCACCGGCCACCGAGCCGATGCGCTCCCAGCCATGCACGTTTTGCGTGGGTGGGGACTGAAGTGGCGCGGGTTCGATGATAGGTCGCACGGTTTTGCTGTCGCTCATAATCTGTCTCCAACAAGGGCAAGTGTAAGTAGCTGACTGTCGGCGAGAGCCGGATGTTCCCGAAAACTCAGTACTTGGGGCCCGAGCGGGTGTTATTGCCCTTGGCCATGCGGTCGTAGAGCACCACATTGACGGTGGCGGCGAGGTTCATGCAGCCGGTAGTGGGGATGTACACCACGTCTTCGCACCAGTCGCGAATCTCTTTATCCAGCGAGCCGTCTTCCGGGCCGAAGATATACAGCGCACGGTCGGGGTGGGTGTACTCGGGCAGCGGGCGGGCGCCTTCAACCAGCTCCACCGCAACCGGGATGCAGCCCAGGGGCAGGATTTTTTTCAGGTCATCGATACCGATCAGCGGAATGTCGTGGTGGACCTTCTTGGTGTCGGTGATGAAGTCTCGGGCGCGCTCGTAGCGCACGCCGGTGTAGAACACCGAGGCCACGCCGTAGCAGCCGGCGGCACGCATGACCGAACCGACGTTTTCGGGAGATTTGGGGTTATACAGGCCGATGCAGCTGTAGCGTTTATTGCCCACGGGGGAAGGTGCCTTGGAGAAAAGCGGCGATTATACGGCCTGAAGGTGATGTATTGCTTGGGCCACCGCTCTCGGGAGCCAGCCCCTTCCCACCGTTTGAACGTATTCACCCATCAACGTGTGGAGGGGGCTGGCTCCCGATGAGGCCGCAAGGGCCTCTTCAGTCGTCTTTCTTCATCAACCCGGCCAACGCCGCAAACGGGTTGTGCGTGGCCTTGGCAATGGTCGGGCTGCTGGTGGAGCCTTCGCCGAAGTACTGTTGGTCGGTGTAGCGCGAATGTTCGTTGTCGTGACAATACAGGCACAGCAATTCCCAGTTGGAGCCGTCCTGGGGGTTGTCATCATGGTTGTGGTTACGGTGGTGAACGGTGAGTTCGCTCAGGCGTTTGCCGGCGAATTCACGGGCGCAACGGCCACATACGTGGGGGTACATCTTCAGGGCTTTGTCGCGATAGCCCATTTCCCGGTCGCGCTGGGCATCGGCGAGAATGCGGTCCAGCTTGGCGGTGTGGGAGGGCGGGTTGGTCGAGCTCATCATGGCTCCTGGCTGTCTGGTGGGTCACGGATAAGCTTGATTCTAGCCGCCGGCGCGCGTTTGTAGTATCAGTTCATTCAATTCATCAGGAGCTGAACCCTATGCGCCGGTACACCTGGATACTTGCACTGCTACTCGGCGCCCTGGCGGCTCAGGCCCAGGCGTTGTCGACGCCCAGGCCCGGGCAGGTGATCGAGGTCGCCCTTGAGCAACTGCACCCGACCCAGGCCGTGGTCGGGTTCGACCAGATCTATTACAGCCTCGGGTTGTTTGCCGACAAACCTACCAAAGCCTTCGATGAATACTGCGAGACCAACGGTCAGGGCGAGGCCGACAAGGTGCCCAAGAACGCCAAGCTGCTCCAGCCCACCAGCTTCACCTGCAAAGACCCGGTAGGCGCGCACCCCGAGGACATGAAAACCGTGGTTGTCGGCCCCGGCGGCCAGTTGTACCTGACCGACGGTCATCACAGTTTCACCACATTATGGGAAGCCCCCGGTGGTGGCCCGCAGCTGAAAATGTGGGTCAAGGTCACCGACGATTTCAGCAACAGCCCGGACCTCGCCACCTTCTGGCAACGCATGGAAGCGGCCCGCAAGGTTTGGCTCAAGAACAATCAGGGGCAACCCCTGCAGCCCGGGCAACTGCCGGCGCACCTGGGGTTCAAGAACTTGCAGGACGACACCTTTCGCAGCCTGGTGTATTTCACCCGCAAGGCTGCCTACGGCAAGCCGGACGCGGGGGAGGTCGCACCGGAATTTCTGGAGTTCTATTGGGGCAACTGGCTGCGCACGCAAATGGATCTGGGCCAGTACGACCTGAACAAAAAAAGCGGCTACAGGGACGCTATCGAAGCGGTGGCCAAACGCATGGTCCGCCTGGCACCGGGCGCACAGGTCGGGAACAGCGGCTTCACCGCCCAGCAACTGGGCGGCATGACCCAGCTGGACCGCGATGAACTGGAAAAGACCTTCGATAAGAAAATCCCGTACGTGATCGACTACCGCAATTCCCATAACTGACCAGGGATCAACAATGTGGAAGGGGGCTGGCTCCCACATTGATCTTCAGTGTTGTGCTCAGCCCTTGAGCTTTTCCGCAATCCAGATGGTGTGCCGGGTGCCTTTGTTGCCATGGGCGAACACCTGCACTTCCTCGGCCTTGAAGCCGGCCTTGCGCAGTTTTTCGCTGAACAGCCTGTCGGCGCTGGCCGACCACACCGCCAGTACGCCCTTGGGGCGCAGGGCCTTGGCGCAGGCGGCCAGGCCACCGGCGGAGTAGAGCCAGCTGTTGGCTTTTTGCGTGAGGCCTTCGGGGCCGTTGTCGACGTCGAGCATGATCGCATCAAAGCCCTGAGGCTCGGCTTGCAGCACCTTGGCCACGTCTTCCAGGCGGATCACCGTGCGCGGGTCGAGCAACGGGCGCCCGGATTTTTCCCCCAGTGGGCCACGGTTCCACTCCACGACGCCGGGCACCAGTTCGGCCACCACCACTTCGGCGGTCTTGCCCAAATGCTTGAGCGCCGACGCCAGGGTAAAGCCCATGCCCAAGCCACCGATCAGCACCCGTGAAGCCGGGCGGCCAGCGACCTTGCGGCAGGGGATTTCGGCCAGCGCGTCTTCGGAACCGTGCATGCGCGTGTTCATCAGTTGGCCGCCATCACCGCCCTGGATCTTGATGACAAAATCCTCACCGTATTCGAACAGGCACAAGGCACCGCCGTTGTCGGGGATCGGGGTGGTGTCCAGCAGAACGAAACGTTTCATGGAAATCTCATTGGGAAGGGCATTCTTGCGCGGTTGGGAGTAGCCTTACGACATTCCGGTCAGGCCATGGAGCCATCGATGAAGTGCAGCATTCTAACGGTCATTGTGTTGAGCGCGCTCGCCTGCGGTGGGGTACGGGCTCAGGAGTTGCAAACCGTACCGGTCGCACCCGCGCCAACCCCCGGTGCGCCGGGCACGCCGACACCGACGCTGTACCCGCAAGTCACCCCGCCGGCACTGCCCAAGACCAACGGCTCGCCGCCCTTGACGCCTATTGTGCTGCCCGCGCCGCCGAAGGACCAGACCGTGCCTGGCCTGCAGCAGAACGACAGCAAGCCGAAGACGCCCGGCGGTTAAAACTGTTGATTGAGTAATTGGCCATCCGCCATGCGCAGGCGCTTGGACAAGGCAATCGCAATCGCCCGGATGATCTTGGCGGCAATCCTGGGCGCTTCGTTGAGCATCTTTTCCAGGGAGTCCTTGCCCAGGTTCAGCAGCACGCAGTCACTGGCGGCCACGCAACTGGCGGAACGTCGCTCGCCGTCGAGTACCGCCATTTCACCGAAGGCCCGGCCACTGCGCAGGGTGGCGATGGTCAGGCGTTGCCCGTCATGGTTGGTTTTTTGCACCGCCACCTGGCCGCTGTGGATGATGCACATGAAGGTGCCGGCATCGCCTTCGAGGAAAATCGCTTCATCGCGGGCTATGGTGCTGATGTTGAAGTAGCCGGCGGCGATGTGGAAATCTTCCGGCAACAGAGGGTCAAACAGGCCGCAATCCATGAGCATTTCGCGGATTTCTGTTTGTAGGGAAGAACTCATCAAAGTCGGTAGTGCCATGGCTGCAATCTTGATCCATCAATCCGTGGGCGGTCCTGTGTTCAGACAAAACCGCCGCCCTTAGTTCCTTAAACCAGCCCCAGCGCCTTGAACACAAATGCATATTCGAGCGCTACGTCACGTAATCCCTGGTAACGACCGCTCATCCCCCCGTGGCCGGCACCGAGTTCGGTCTTGAGCAACAGCAGGTTGTCGTCCGTCTTGGTGTCACGCAGCTTGGCCACCCATTTGGCCGCTTCCCAGTACTGCACGCGGCTGTCGTTGTAGCCGGCGATCACCAGCAGGTGCGGGTAGGCCTGGGGCCGGACGTTTTCGTACGGCGCATAGGCCTTGATGCGTTCATACACCTCGGGCTCTTCGGGGTTGCCCCATTCGTCGTACTCGGTGATGGTCAGCGGCAGTTCCGGGTCGAGCATGGTGTTGAGCACATCGACAAACGGCACTTCGGCAATCGCCGCCTGGAACAGCTCAGGGCGCTGGTTGAGCACCGCGCCGATCAACAAGCCACCGGCACTGCCGCCACTGATCGCCAACTGTTTGGAGGTGGTCAGGCCGTTGTTGATCAGGTGTTCGGCGCAGGCGATAAAGTCGCTGAAGGTGTTCTGCTTGTGGGCCTGCTTACCGTTGCGGTACCAGGCTTCACCCAACTCGCCGCCGCCGCGCACGTGGGCGATGGCAAACGCCACGCCACGGTCGAGCAGGCTCAGGCGTGCGTGGGAAAACCATGGGTCGAGGCTCGAGCCGTAGGCGCCGTAGCCGTACAGGTACAGCGGCGCGGCTTTACCGAGCTGGTCGCGCTTGACCACCAGGCTGATCGGCACCTGGGTGCCATCGGCGGAAGTGGCCCACAGGCGTTGGCTTACGTAATCGTCGGCGTTGAACACGCCCAGCACCGGAGTTTCCTTGAGCACCTGTTGCGCGCCGCTGGCCAGCTCCAATTGACGCACCTGGGCCGGGCGGTTGAGGGCCTCGTAACGCAGGCGAATCTTGTCGCTGGCGAACTCCAGGCTGTTCTGTACGTAAAGGCTGTAGGCGGCGTCGGGCAATTCCACGCGATACGCCGGCACGCCCTGAGGGTGCACTTCGATCACCGGCAGGCCACCGATGCGCAGGCTCAGGGTCATGGCACCGGTATTGAGGCTCACACCGTCGAGCATCACGTCATCGCTGTGGGGGATCAGGTTTTGCCACTCAGCCTCGGTGGGCACGTCGCCAATGTCGGTGGCCACGAACAGCGCGTAGTTGATGCCGTCCCGGTTGCTGCGGATAAACCAGGTCCAGGCACCATTGAGTTGGCCGTGGTCGACATCGTATTCGTGGTCCTCGACCCGAGGCGCCAGGCAGGTAAAGGCCAGGTGCGGCTGGTCGGCGTCCAACGCCCAGACTTCGCTGGTGGTCTTGCTGCCCAGGGTCAGCAGCAACTGGCGTTCGGAGCTGGAACGGTAGCAATGCAGGAAGAAACGTCCGTCGGGCTCGTGGAACACTTCCTGCGCCGCCGTGCCGTCCAGGCGATAGCGGTAGAGTTTGTGCGGGCGGTGGGTGTCGTCCAGTTCGCCGAAGAACAGGGTCAGGCTGTCATTGGCCCAGGTCATGCTGCCGTCGCAGTCCTGAAACTCCAGTTCGCTGACCTTGCCGTTGGCCAATTCCTTCACAAACAGGGTGTAGATCTCGTCACCGCTGGTGTCGAGGCTGTAGGCCAGGCGCTGGTGGTCGGGGCTGATGCTGAACGCGCCGAGGGAGAAGAAGCCGCCGTTGGCCAGTTCGTTCGGGTCCAGTAGCAGCTCTTCGCTGCGCTCGTCCACCTGGTTGCTGTCGTCGGCCGGGCGGCGGCAGCGGTAGTGGCGGGCGTACTCGTCGCCAGCGGTGGTGCGCGTGTAATACAGGTACGGCCCCCATGGTGAGGGCAGCGACAGGTCGGTTTCGAGGATGCGGCCCTTGATCTCTTCGAACAGGCTTTCGCGCAATGCGGCCTGATCGGCGAGTTGGGCGTCCTGCCAGGCGTTTTCGGCCTTGAGGTAATCGAGTACTTCGCGGTTGTCACGCTCTTGCAGCCAGGCGTACGGGTCTTGGCCTGGGGCCTTGCGGGCGATCGGGGCGGTCGATATAGGCATGGATCACTCTCTGTCTGGCGGACGGTGGCAGGCATTGCAGCCGCGACACGCAAAAGCCGTTATCATAGCCGCCTGTTTGCCTACCTTGCCATGGACACCATGACCGAGAACGACTATCTGACCGCGTGGGGCCTTTACGCCTTTGCCGCTTTGGGCTGCCTGTTGGTGTGGTGGCGCATGACCCGCTGGATCTGGCGCTGGCTGCGCGAGCCGCTGCAATTGCTGATGGCGGTGCTGTTGTTCAGCCCGACCATCGTCGACCCGGTCAAGACCCAGTTTGCACCGGCCGTGGCCATCACCGCCCTGGACCTGGTGCTCAAGGTCGGCAACAACGCCTGGCGGGCGATTTCCGATTTGTTCATGTACACGATGATCGCCTTTGGCGTGTATCTCATCATTGTCTTGATCCGCTGGCCCATCGAGCGCGCGGCCAATGCGCGCCGTGAGCGCAAGGCCGCTACGGATGCCGCCCTGGCCGCCGAGCCGCACGAGGATGACGACGAGCCATTCCGTCGCCCGGCGCCGGGCGGCATGCGGGTCGAACCGCGCCTTTAACGTTGCAGCGAGAGCCCTGGCATGTGTGAATTATTGGGCATGAGTGCCAACGTCCCCACCGATATCGTGTTCAGCTTTACCGGGCTGATGCAGCGCGGCGGGCGCACCGGCCCCCACCGCGACGGTTGGGGCATCGCCTTCTATGAGGGGCGCGGCCTGCGTCTGTTCCAGGACCCGGCCGCCAGCAGTGAGTCTGAAGTCGCGCTGCTGGTGCAGCGTTACCCGATCAAGAGTGAAGTGGTCATTGGCCATATTCGCCAGGCCAACGTGGGCAAGGTGAGCCTGGCCAACACCCACCCCTTCGTGCGCGAACTGTGGGGGCGCAACTGGTGTTTTGCGCATAACGGCCAACTGGCGGATTTCAGCCCGCGAGCCACCTTTTACCGGCCGGTGGGCGATACCGACAGCGAAGCGGCCTTCTGCGATTTGCTCAACCGTGTGCGCGAAGCCTTCCCGGAGCCTGTGGACATCGAGCAAATGCTGCCCGACCTGATCGCGGCCTGTGCCGAATACCGCAGCAAAGGCGTATTCAATTGCCTGCTCAGCGATGGCGACTGGCTGTTCTGCTACTGCTCGACCAAATTGGCCCAGATCACCCGCCGCGCCCCGTTTGGCCCGGCGCGCTTGAAGGATGTCGACGTGATCGTTGATTTTCAGGCCGAAACCACCCCCAATGACGTGGTGACGGTGATCGCCACCGAGCCGTTGACCGACAATGAAAACTGGACCCGCTACGAACCGGGCCAATGGAGCTTGTGGCGACGCGGTGAATGCGTCAGCCAGGGCATTACCGAGTAAGGATATCGACCATGCTGCTCAGCTATCTGCGGTTGGTGCTGTTTGCCATTGGCCTGTTGGTCGGGGTGCAAGTGCCGGGGTTTATCAACGACTACGCCAAGCGCGTCGAAGCTCACCTGATCGAAGCCCAAACCGGCTTGCGCGGGTTTGAATCCACCGCGCAGCAGTTTTTCAAGGGCGACTTGCACGCGTTGGTGGCGCACTACCGCGCCAGCGATGACCCGGTGTTCCAGAGCGACGCCAACAGCCTGGGCGCCATGCTCGATCGCCAGGTGGCATTGGACAAGCAATTCCAGGCCATGCAAGGCCCGTGGTACATCCGCGCGCTGCAAGTGGCGGTGGCGGCCGACCCGGATATCCGCCTGGAAACCTGGAACGGCTACAGCTACCAGATTCTGCTGACGCCAGAGGCGATGGGTTGGGGCCTGGGCGGGGCGATGTTGTTGTCGTTCGGGTTGGAATGCCTGTTCCGCCTGATCGATTGGATCGTGCTGGGCGGCAAGCGCATGCGCCAGAGCCGGCCGATCGAAGAGCGTGACCTCAAAGGCCTCTAAAGACCCAACTCGGTCAAACTGTGGGAGGGGGCAAGCTCCCTCCCACATTTTTAATCGTGTTTCGTCAGGGCAGGCAGCACCATCCGCTCTTCGCCGACTTCCTCGGCATACCGCGCCACCGCCTTCTGACACAACCCCACAATCTCCTCCACCAGCTCCACGCCCACGCGCCACGACACTACCACCTGCAAGTGCGGCAAGCGCTGCGCCAGCGGCAACACCACCAATTCCCCGCGCGCCAGTTCTTCGCTGACCAGCACCGGCGGCAATGCGCCAATTCCAAACCCGTCGCGCAGCAAGCGCGTGATCGCCGACACCGAATTCACGCAGTTCATGCGCGGCGCGGCCACGCCGTTGACCTGCATCAGGCTCAGTACATCCTGGTGCGGGTGGGAGTTTTTCGAGTAGGTGATGATGCGCTCCTGGGCCAGTTCGGCGAGGGACGCGTAGTCGCGGTTATAGATCGACCGGCTGGCGACGATCCAGGCCATGGGATGGCTGCACAGCTCCAGGCTGCGCACGGTTTCGAGTCGCAGCAGGTCGGTTTGCAGGATCAGGTCGAGGAAGCCTTTTTGCAGCTGATCGCTGAGGTTGAGCGCGGTATCGGCGACCAATTCGATTTCCACCAGCGGGAAATGCTCCATCAGTTCCGCCACGAACGGGCTCAGCCACGTGTGGATGACGGTGTCCATCGCGCCGATGCGAATCCGCCCGACCTTGCTGCTGGTGGTTTCCAGGGACTGTTTCAAACCCTGCATGGTCACCATCATCTGCTCGGCGTAATCGAGCACCTTCACACCGTCCGGGGTCAGGCTCACACCGCGCGAATCACGCAGAAACAGCTTCACGCCCAGCTCGCTTTCCAGCACTGCGATGCGGCTGGAAATCGAAGCCTGGGTGGTGAACAGCTTTTCGGCGGTCAGGCGAAAGCTCTTGAGCCTGGCCACCCAGACGAAGGTTTCGAGGAACTTCAAATTCATGGGATCAACTTTTTCTTATGCATGGATCGGTTTTTATTAGTTGGACGCCGTTGCCGGCCAGCGCCAAAAATCGAGCCATTCCACGATAAGCGTGGTTGGGTTTCAGGACAACAGCGTTGCGGGATCTTGGTAAAAGATCCCACACTACAAAAAAACAAAGCCTACAGGAGCGACCAGCGTGAGCCGCCTTTTACTCAATTGCGACATCGGCGAGAGCTTTGGCAACTGGACCATGGGTCTGGACGCCGAAGTCATGCCGTTCATCGATTGCGCCAACGTGGCGTGCGGCTTCCACGCTGGTGACCCGAGCATCATGCGCAAGACCGTCAGCCTGGCACTCAAGCATGGCGTCCAAGTCGGCGCGCACCCGGCGTATCAAGACCTGCAAGGCTTCGGTCGGCGCTCCATGCAGTACACACCCCAGGAAATCCAGGACCTGTTGCACTATCAGATCGGCGCGCTTGACGGTATTTGCCGGGCGCAGGGTGGTCGGGTCAGCTACGTAAAACCCCACGGCGCGATGTACAACGACATGATGGCCAACCCCGTGCAGTTGCGCGCGGTGATCCAGGCCGTCGCCGCCTATGGCGAGTTGCCGCTGATGCTGCTGGCCACCCGTGACAACAGCGCCGCCCAAGCCTTGGGCGACGAGTACGGCGTGACCCTGTGGTTCGAAGCGTTCGCTGACCGCGCCTATCACAACAACGGCCAGTTGGTGTCCCGGCAGTTGCCGGGCGCGGTGCATCACGATTCCGACACCATCGTGCAACAGGCCCTGACCCTCTCCCGTGGCCAACCGCTCACCGCCAGTGACGGCAGCCCCTTGGTCTTGCAGGCCAACACCTTGTGCGTACACGGCGACAATGCCAGTTCCGTCGCGGCGGTGAAGCGTATCCGCGAGGCGTTGAAGCCAGCATGAAGCCACGCATTGAAGTGGTAGCCATCGACTGCCTGATGGTGCGTCTGTTTAACGTGATCGCCGAAGCCAACATGCCGTGGATGCTCGCCGCCACCCAGCGCCTGCGCAGCGGGTTCGGCGCGGCGCTGGTGGATCTGGTGCCGTCGTACACCACCTTGATGGTGCATTACGACCTCACCGCGTTGAACCCGGCCCAGGCACGCGAACTGATCGACCAGGCCCTGACCGACCTGCAAGCCCAGGCCCAGGGCAGCGGCCAGTGCCATGTGCTGCCGGTGTGGTACGACCTGAGCGTCGGCCCTGAGCTGAGCTTGCTCAGCCAACGCAGCGGCCTGGCGGTAAGCGAGGTAGTCCGTCGCCACAGCGCTCACCAATACCAGGTGTTCGCCCTCGGTTTCGCTCCCGGTTTCGCCTTTATGGGCCTGGTGGACGAGATCCTCGCCGCGCCGCGCCTCAACACCCCGCGCAAGCGCGTGGCCGCCGGCAGCGTTGGGATTGCCGAACGGCAGACCGCGGCATACCCGGTGGTCTCCCCCGGTGGCTGGAACCTGATCGGCCGCACCCCGGCCAAACTGTTCGACCGCGAGCGTGACGGTTATAGCCTGATGCAACCCGGTGACACGGTGCGTTTTGAACCCGTCGAGCGTGCCGAATTCATCAACTTGGGTGGCGATGACACACCGTTGGAGGCGCAACCATGAGCCGCTTGATCATCGAGAGCCAGCACGCCGTTGTGCCTGCTGCAGGACGCCGGCCGCTTTGGCGTGCGCCACCTGGGCGTGACCCAGGGCGGCGCGTTGGATTGGGTGTCGATGTCCTGGGCCAACTGGCTGCTGGGCAATGCATTGGATGCGCCGGTGGTGGAAATCACCTTGGGCGGGTTTATCGTGCAGGCCGAGGATTATTGCCTGCTGGCCCTGGCCGGAGCGGATCTGGGCGCGTATATCGACGAGCGCGCCATCAGCCCTGGACGCAGTTTTATCCTGCAAAAGGGCCAGCGTCTGCGCTTTACCCAGCCATTCAGCGGCGCGCGGGCATACCTGGCGGCGCCGGGTGGGTTCCAGGCGCCGGCTGTGCTGGGCAGTTGCGCCACGGTAGTGCGCGAGGAGTTGGGCGGCCTGGACGGTTTTGGCAAAGCCTTGGGCGAAGGCGGGCGGTTGGCTTATTCGGGCACAGGCGGGGCGATGAAAATGCTCAGCGAGCCCGCCTTGCCCGCTAAAGCAGCGCTGCAGGTGATCGTCGGCGCGCAAATTGGCCAGTTCAGTGGGCAAAGCCTGTTTGATGCGTTCAACACCGACTGGGCCTTGGACAGCCGCGCCGACCGCATGGGCTTGCGCTTGCTGGGTACGCCATTGCAGTACCAGGGGCCGTCGTTGATTTCCGAAGGGATCCCGCTTGGCGCGATCCAGGTACCGCCCGATGGGCAGCCGATTGTGTTGCTCAATGATCGGCAAACCATTGGCGGGTACCCGCGTCTGGGCGCGTTGACGCCTTTATCGCTGGCGCGACTGGCGCAATGTTTGCCGGGGGAAAAGGTGAGGTTGGCGCCGGTGGTGCAGGAGACGGCGCATCGGCAGCACATCGAATTTCTGCAGCGGCTGAGCACCGCCTGAAAAACACCGAGGTCCAAATGTGGGAGGGGGGCTCCCTCCCACATTGGATTACCTGAATTATCTGGATGTGTGGTTACTTGGAGAGAAACCGCATCCCTTCCTCAAGCCCGCGCAGCGTCAGCGGGTACATCTGGTCCTCCACCAACTCGCGCACAATCCCCGTCGAGGCCGTAAAGTCCCAGGTGTCTTTCGGATACGGATTAATCCAGATCAGCTTCTTGTACTTGGCCATGAAGCGCTGCATCCACACATACCCCGGCTCTTCGTTCCAGTGCTCGACGCTGCCGCCGGCCTGGGTGATTTCGTACGGCGCCATCGACGCATCGCCGATAAAGATCACTTTGTAATCGGCACCGTACTTGTGCAGCAGGTCTTGGGTGGAGGTGCGCTCCGAGGTGCGGCGCAGGTTGTTTTTCCACACGGATTCGTACACGAAATTGTGGAAGTAGAAATATTCCAGGTGCTTGAACTCGGTCTTGCACGCCGAGAACAGCTCTTCGCAGATCTTCACGTGGGCGTCCATCGAGCCGCCGATGTCGAACAGCAGCAACAGCTTGATGGTGTTGCGCCGCTCCGGGCGCATCTGGATATTCAGCAGGCCGGCATCGCGGGCGGTGTGGTCGATGGTGCCGTCGATATCCAATTCGTCCGCCGCGCCTTGGCGGGCGAATTTACGCAGGCGGCGCAGGGCGATCTTGATATTGCGCGTGCCCAGTTCAACCTGGTCGTCGAGGTTTTTGTACTCGCGCTGGTCCCAGACCTTCACCGCCTTGCCCTGACGCTTGCCGGCGTCGCCGACGCGAATGCCTTCGGGGTTGTAGCCGCCTGAACCAAAGGGGCTGGTGCCGCCGGTGCCGATCCATTTGTTGCCACCGGCGTGGCGTTCCTTCTGTTCTTCCAGGCGTTTCTTGAATTCTTCGATCAGCTTGTCGAGGCCACCGAGGGATTGGATCTGTGCCCGTTCCTCATCGCTGAGCGAACGTTCGAACTCCTTGCGCAGCCAGTCTTCGGGAATCAGCGCCTGCAGGTGGTCGTCGAGCTTTTCCAGGCCGTTGAAGTAGGCCCCGAAAGCCCGGTCGAACTTGTCGAAATGCCGCTCGTCCTTGACCAGGATCGCCCGGGCCAGGTAGTAGAACTCGTCCATGTCGGCGAAGGTCACGCGCTGCTTGAGCGCGTTGATCAGGTCGAGCAGCTCGCGCACCGACACCGGCACCTTGGCGGCGCGCATCTCGTTGAACAGGTTGAGCAACATCAGCGGTTACCGCGACGGCTCATGAACGCCAGACGCTCCAGCAATTGCACGTCTTGCTCGTTCTTGACCAGGGCACCGGCCAGCGGCGGGATGGCCTTGGTCGGGTCGCGCTCGCGCAGCACCGCTTCGCCAATGTTGTCGGCCATCAGCAATTTGAGCCAATCGACCAGTTCGGAGGTGGACGGCTTTTTCTTCAGGCCCGGTACCTTGCGCACGTCGAAGAACACGTCCAGCGCTTCGCTGACCAGGTCTTTCTTGATGTCCGGGTAGTGCACGTCGACGATCTTTTGCAACGTGGTGCGGTCGGGGAAGGCGATGTAGTGGAAGAAGCAGCGGCGCAGGAACGCGTCCGGCAGCTCTTTTTCGTTGTTGGAGGTGATGATGATGATCGGGCGTTTCTTGGCCTTGATGGTCTCGTCGATTTCGTAGACGTAGAACTCCATCTTGTCGAGTTCTTGCAACAGGTCGTTGGGGAATTCGATGTCGGCCTTGTCGATTTCGTCGATCAGCAGGATCACCCGCTCGTCGGACTCGAAGGCCTCCCAGAGCTTGCCCTTCTTCAGGTAGTTGCGCACGTCGTGCACCTTGTCCACGCCCAGTTGCGAGTCGCGCAGGCGGCTGACCGCGTCGTACTCATACAGGCCCTGATGCGCCTTGGTGGTGGACTTGATGTGCCAGGTGATCAACGTGGCGCCGAAAGACTCGGCCAGCTGCTCGGCGAGCATGGTCTTGCCGGTGCCCGGTTCGCCCTTGACCAGCAACGGACGCTCCAGGGTAATGGCGGCGTTGACGGCCAGTTTCAGGTCATCGGTAGCCACATAGGCCTGGGTGCCTTCGAACTTCATCGGTGTTTCCTCGAATTCATCAATGCCCGGACTATACCGCGCAGCCCCGGCGACTGTGAACGCAGACGGGTTATTCAGTCTCTGAATGGCCGGTCAGCTTTACATCAATCCGCTGACGGCTTGGGTTGTTCATAGCGTGCGTTGAAGGCCTGGATAAAACCGTTGCGCAGGATCGCCAAAAATGCGGAGAAGGCGCTGATATCTTGCTGATGCACGCTGCCGCTGAGTTCGACGCGGGTGGCGAACTGGTTTTTGCGCTGGTTTTTCAACACGGTCTCGCTGGCGCCCACAACGGCCTCCCAGATCGAGCGGAAGATATTTTTGTCTTTGTTTTCCACATCCTGCTGCCAGTCAAATACCTCTACATCGCGCATCAGCGGCTTGATGTAGCCGGTCAATTGGCCTTTGTCGGCCTGGGCTTCGATGACCACGTCCCCGGTGCCCGCCCTGAAATCGAACTTGCCGTAGGCCGAGGCAAAGTCATTCATGCGCTTGAGCTGCAAGTTTTTGGCGCGAAAGCGGAATTCGAAGTCTTCGAAATTGCTCAGCGGGTCGAAGGTGGCGCTGGCCTCCAGCGGTGCCTGGCCTTGCAGCAGGGCTTTGCCGTCGAAGCGTGCGTCGCGCTTGCCTTTGAGGTCGACCACGTTGGTCAAGTTGTAGAAGCTGGCGTTGACCTCGGTAGCGTTGATGTTCACCGGCGGTTGGGAGTTGAAGTTATGGAACGCGACCTTGCCATTCTGGATGCGCACCTCATCCAGAGTGATCGGCAACAGTTTGCCCAGTTGCTCGCGCCAGTCGGTGCCCTTACCGGTCTGGGACGCCTGCTTGTTGGCGCCGCCGTCGACAAAATTAACTTGCGGGTCGATAAACAGCACGGTGGCCACCACCGCATGGTCGTACCACAAGGAGTGCCAGCTCACTGCCAGGTCGATCAGCGGTGCCTTGACGAACGGTACCGGCACCTTGCCGTCGACCTTGACGATCTGCAGCCCGTTGATCTTGTAGGCGCCTCGCCACAGGGCCAGGTCCACATCGGTGATCTGGCCACGGTAGTCGCCCATGTCCGCAAGCTTGTCATTCAAGTAATTGCGCACCAGGTAGGGCAGGGCGATAGTCAAGGCAACCAGAACCACCACCAGCCCGGCGATGGTCAGGAGCGGCCAACTGTAGCGACGTTTCATGGGAAGGGTCCTCTGTTCCATATAGGGGATGGACTGTTGCGATGGGCGCAACGTTCCTCCGACTGGACGCCTTGGAAGACGAGGCATACCCTTGTTGCCTTCCTGAAATTGCCCAATAGGACCCGTCATGAGCCGCATTTTTGCTGACAACGCGCATTCGATCGGTAACACGCCCCTGGTTCAGATCAACCGCATCGCCCCGCGTGGCGTGACCATCCTGGCCAAGATCGAAGGACGTAACCCGGGTTATTCGGTGAAGTGCCGCATCGGCGCCAATATGATCTGGGACGCGGAAAGCAGTGGCCGACTCAAGCCCGGCATGACCATCGTCGAACCCACCTCGGGCAATACCGGCATCGGCCTGGCGTTCGTCGCCGCCGCGCGTGGCTACAAGCTGCTGCTGACCATGCCGGCATCCATGAGCATCGAGCGCCGCAAGGTGCTCAAGGCCCTCGGCGCCGAACTGGTGCTGACCGAGCCGGCCAAAGGGATGAAGGGCGCCATCGAGAAAGCTGCTGAAATCGTGGCTGGCGACCCGGCTACCTACTTTATGCCCGGCCAGTTCGAAAACCCGGCGAACCCTGCGATCCATGAAAAAACCACCGGCCCGGAAATCTGGAATGACACCGACGGCGCGGTAGACGTGCTGGTGGCCGGCGTGGGCACTGGCGGTACCATCACGGGCGTGTCGCGCTACATCAAGAACACCGCCGGCAAGCCGATTCTGTCGGTGGCCGTGGAGCCGATCGTGTCGCCGGTGATCACCCAGGCCCTGGCCGGTCAGGAGATCAAGCCGAGCCCGCACAAGATCCAGGGGATCGGCGCCGGTTTCGTGCCGAAAAACCTCGACCTGTCGATGGTTGACCGCGTGGAGCTGGTGAGTGACGACGAGTCCAAGGCCATGGCCCTGCGCCTGATGCAGGAGGAGGGGATTCTGTGCGGTATTTCCTGCGGCGCGGCGATGGCGGTGGCGGTGCGACTGGCCGAGAAGCCGGAAATGCAGGGCAAGACCATCGTGGTGATTCTGCCGGATTCGGGTGAGCGCTACCTGTCGAGCATGCTGTTCAGCGATTTGTTTACCGAGCAGGAAAACCAGGCTTGATTTGGGTCAGCGCCGATAGCCAGGGCCTTCTGCATACTGGCCCAACTGTTTATCATGGCCAGCTGCTATGTCTGCTGTTGGCTAGGCGCTTATTTTCAGGAGTTGCTGCATGACCGTTTCGTTGGCCGCCAAGTTGTCGGTGTTGCTGTTGTTTATCGGCAGCACGCTGTATGTGCACCTGCGCGGTAAGGCCCGTTTGCCGATGTTGCGCCAGTTCGTCAACCATTCGGCGCTGTTCGCCCCGTACAACGCCTTGATGTACCTGTTCTCGGCGGTGCCCTCCAAACCCTATCTGGACCGCAGCAAGTTCCCTGAACTGGATGTGCTCAAGGACAACTGGGAAGTGATTCGCGAGGAGGCCATGCACCTGTTTGACGAGGGTTACATCCGCGCCGCCGAAAAGAACAACGACGCCGGTTTCGGTTCGTTCTTCAAGAAGGGTTGGAAGCGTTTCTACCTCAAGTGGTATGACAAGCCGCTGCCATCCGCCGAGGCGCTGTGCCCTAAAACCGTGGCACTGGTGAGCAGCATTCCCAACGTCAAGGGCGCCATGTTCGCGCTGTTGCCGGGCGGCAGCCACCTCAACCCGCACCGCGATCCGTTTGCCGGTTCCCTGCGTTATCACCTGGGGCTGTCCACGCCCAATTCCGACGACTGCCGCATCTTCGTCGACGGCCAGATTTATGCCTGGCGCGACGGCGAAGATGTGATGTTCGACGAAACCTACGTGCACTGGGTGAAGAACGAAACCGAGCAGACCCGCGTGATCCTGTTCTGCGATATCGAACGCCCGCTGAGCAACCGCCTGATGACCCGCGTCAATCGCTGGGTCAGCAAGCAACTGGGGCGTGCCACCGCGCCGCAGAACCTGGATGACGAGCGTGTCGGTGGGATCAACCAGGCCTATGCCTGGAGCAAGACCTTCAGCGATAAGTTCAGCGGCCAGGTCAAACAGTGGAAGCGCAAGCATCCCAAGGCTTACCGCATTGCGCGGCCGGTGTTGGCGGTGGTTGTCCTCGTACTGCTGTGGAAGTGGTTGTTCGGCTGAGCCGAAGCGTTAAACGCGGTCAAAATGTGGGAGGGGGCTTGCTCCCGATAGCGGGGGTTCAGTCACTGATGTATTGACTGACAGACCGCCATCGGGGGCAAGCCCCCTCCCACATTGGTTTGCGTCGTTCTTCAAGAGGCGATCAACTGGCGCAGCACGTAGTGCAAAATCCCGCCTGACTTGAAGTACTCCACTTCATTGAGCGTGTCGATCCGGCACAGCACCTCGACCTTCTCGCTGCTGCCATCCTCCCGCGTAACCACCAGCGTCAGGTTCATGCGCGGCACGATCTCCACGTCCGTCAGGCCGAGGATGTCGATCTTCTCTTTGCCGGTCAGCTTGAGTGTCTTGCGGTTCTGGTCCAGCTTGAACTGCAACGGCAGCACCCCCATGCCCACCAGGTTGGAGCGGTGAATGCGCTCGAAGCTTTCGGCAATCACCGCCTTGACCCCCAGCAGGTTGGTACCCTTGGCCGCCCAGTCGCGGCTTGAGCCAGTGCCGTATTCTTGCCCGGCGATCACCACCAGCGGCGTGCCCGAGGCCTGGTATTTCATCGAAGCGTCGTAGATCGGCATTTTCTCGCCGGTGGGGATATACAGCGTGTTGCCGCCTTCCTCGCCGCCGAGCATTTCGTTACGAATACGGATATTGGCGAAGGTGCCCCGCATCATCACTTCATGGTTGCCCCGGCGTGAGCCGTAGGAGTTGAAGTCACGCGGTTCCACGCCTTGCTCGCGCAGGTAGCGGCCGGCGGGGCTGTCGGTCTTGATGTTGCCGGCGGGCGAGATATGGTCGGTGGTGACCGAGTCCCCCAGCAGGGCCAGCACGTTGGCGCCTTTGACGTCCGCGATCACCGGCAACGGGCCGGCGATGTTGTCGAAGAACGGCGGGTGCTGAATGTAAGTGGAATCCGGCTGCCATACGTAGGTTGCGGCCTGCGGAACTTCAATGGCCTGCCACTGCGCGTCGCCGGCAAATACCTCGGCATATTCCTTGTGGAACATGCCGGTGCTGACCTGCGCCACGGCGTCGGCGATCTCCTGGCTGCTTGGCCAGATGTCCTTGAGGTACACCGGTTTGCCGTTTTTATCGTTACCCAGCGGCTCGCTGCTGATATCGATGCGCACGGTGCCGGCCAGGGCATAAGCGACCACCAGCGGCGGCGAGGCCAGCCAGTTGGTTTTTACCAGGGGGTGCACGCGGCCTTCGAAGTTGCGGTTGCCGGACAGCACCGAGGCGACGCTGAGGTCGGCTTTCTGGATGGCTTTTTCGATCGGTTCGGGCAACGGGCCGGAGTTGCCGATACAGGTGGTGCAGCCGTAGCCCACCAGATCGAAGCCGAGGGCGTCCAGGTATTGCGTGAGCCCGGCGGCCTTGTAGTAGTCGGTGACCACTTTGGAACCGGGCGCCAGGGAGCTTTTGACCCAGGGTTTGCGGGCCAGGCCTTTTTCCACGGCTTTTTTGGCGACCAGCCCGGCGGCCATCATCACGCTGGGGTTGGAAGTGTTGGTGCACGACGTAATTGCGGCAATCACCACCGCGCCGTTTTTCAGGCGATAGGTGCTGCCTTCATATTCATAATCGGCTTCGCCCACCAGGTCGGCATTGCCTACGGCCACACCGCCGCCGCCTTCGCTTTCCAGGCGGCCTTCTTCCTTGCTGGTGGGTTTGAATTGCAGGTCGAGAAAGTCACTGAAGGCCTGGCCGACATGGGGCAGGGCCACGCGGTCTTGCGGGCGTTTCGGCCCGGCCAGGCTGGCTTCGACGCTGCCCATGTCCAGGGCCAGGCTGTCGGTGAAGACGGGTTCCTGACCGGCATGGCGCCACAGGCCCTGAGCCTTGGTGTAGGCCTCCACCAGTTTCACGGTTTCGGCCGGGCGGCCGGACAGGCGCAGATAGTCGAGAGTGACCTCATCCACCGGGAAGAAACCGCACGTGGCGCCGTATTCCGGAGCCATGTTGGCGATGGTCGCGCGATCCGCCAGGGGCAGGTCGGCCAGGCCGTCACCGTAGAACTCGACGAATTTACCCACCACGCCCTTTTTACGCAGCATCTGGGTCACGGTCAGCACCAGGTCGGTGGCGGTGATGCCTTCTTTCAATTTGCCGGTGAGCTTGAAGCCGATCACTTCCGGGATCAGCATCGACACCGGCTGGCCGAGCATCGCCGCTTCCGCCTCGATACCGCCGACGCCCCAGCCGAGTACGCCGAGGCCGTTGATCATGGTGGTGTGCGAGTCGGTGCCTACCAGGGTGTCGGGGAAGGCATAGGTGCGGCCGTCTTCGTCTTTGGTCCAGACGGTGCGGCCCAGATATTCGAGGTTGACCTGATGGCAGATACCGGTGCCGGGCGGCACCACGCTGAAGTTGTCAAAGGCGCTCTGGCCCCAGCGCAGGAAGGCGTAGCGTTCGCCGTTGCGCTGCATTTCGATGTCGACGTTTTGCTCGAAGGCGTCGGCGTTGCCGAACTTGTCGACCATCACCGAGTGGTCGATCACCAGGTCCACCGGCGACAGCGGGTTGATGCGCTGCGGGTCGCCCCCGGCCTTGGCCACGGCGGCGCGCATGGCGGCCAGGTCGACCACGGCGGGCACGCCGGTGAAGTCTTGCATCAGCACGCGGGCGGGGCGGTATTGGATCTCGCGGTCGGACTGGCGCTCTTTGAGCCAGGCGGCAATGGCCTTGAGGTCGGCGCCGGTGACGGTCTTGTTGTCTTCCCAGCGCAGCAGGTTTTCCAGCAGCACCTTGAGCGACATTGGCAACTGGTCCAGGTCGCCCAGGCTCTTGGCGGCTTCGGGCAGGCTGAAGTAGTGGTAGGTTTTGCTGTCTATTTGCAGGGTCTTAAGGGTTCTCAGGCTATCAAGCGATGACATGACGCAACTCCTTATGGTCCGCACGGCTACGGACCTGACGGGACGAACAGAGCTTTAAAACTAGCTCTGTTTTGATTAGCAGGCTAATAACTGGACTCTATCGCTGAGTCCAAGGTTCCGAACTCGGCTATCATGCGCGCGTTTTCATGACAGGCATGGCGATAGCGCAACGCCGGTTGATTCACCAGGAGATGCAATGAACACCCTTTTTATGCACTGCCGCCCGGGGTTTGAAGGCGAAGTCTGTTCCGAGATCGCGGAACACGCCGCGCGCTTGAACGTGTCCGGCTACGCCAAGGCCAAGACTGGCAGCGCCTGCGCCGAATTCGTCTGCACCGAAGAGGACGGCGCCCAGCGCCTGATGCACGGCCAACGTTTTGCCGAGCTGATCTTCCCCCGGCAGTGGGCGCGCGGGGTGTTCATCGACCTGCCGGAAACCGACCGCATCAGCGTCATCCTCACCCACCTGCAAAGCTTCCCAGTCTGCGGCAGCCTGTGGCTGGAGATGGTCGACACCAACGATGGCAAGGAGCTGTCGAATTTCTGCAAAAAGTTCGAAGTGCACCTGCGCAAAGCCTTGTTGAATGCCGGCAAGCTGGTGGAAGACCCGAGCAAGCCGCGCCTGTTGCTGACGTTCAAGAGTGGCCGCGAAGTGTTCATGGGCCTGGCCGAGTCGAACAACTCGGCGATGTGGCCGATGGGCATTCCCCGCCTGAAGTTTCCGCGTGAAGCGCCGAGCCGCTCGACGCTCAAGCTGGAAGAGGCCTGGCACCACTTTATCCCCCGCGACCAGTGGGACGAGCGCTTGCATGGCGACATGACCGGCGTCGACCTCGGTGCCGCACCGGGCGGCTGGACGTGGCAATTGGTCAACCGTGGCATGCTGGTGACGGCCATCGACAACGGCCCCATGGCTGAAAGCCTGATGGACACCGGCCTGGTACAACACCTGATGGCCGACGGCTTTACCTTCGTGCCCAAGCAACCGGTGGACTGGATGGTGTGTGACATCGTCGAGAAACCCGCGCGCAACGCCGCGCTGCTGGAAACCTGGATCGGCGAGGGGCATTGTCGCGAAGCGGTGGTGAACCTGAAGTTGCCGATGAAACAGCGTTATGCCGAAGTGAAGCGCCTGCTGGAGCGCATCGAAGACGGCTTCAAGGCGCGCGGCATTCGCGTGGAAATCGGCTGCAAGCAGCTGTACCACGACCGCGAGGAAGTGACGTGCCACCTGCGTCGGCTGGTGGATGTGAAGAAAACCAAGGCCCGCTGAACTGAGCGCCGGTTTCAGGAGTAGACAATGAGCGATATTTTCAACACCGCCGTTGATGGCACCCTCGACGCAACGGGCCTCAATTGCCCGGAGCCGGTGATGATGCTGCACCAGCACATCCGCGACCTGCCGGCTGGCGGTTTGCTCAAGGTGATCGCGACCGACCCGTCGACCCGTCGCGATATCCCCAAGTTCTGCGTGTTCCTTGACCACGAGTTGGTGGGTCAGCAGGAACAGGCCGGTACCTACCTGTATTGGATCCGCAAGAAGGCCGATTAACCCCGCGCCTTGTCGGCCCGGATGCGCCGGCGTGCGCTGCGCGCCAGGCGCACCAGCAGCATCCCCGCCGCGCAACTCAGGCCCACGATCAGCCCCTGCCATAACCCGCTCGGGCCGCTGGGTTCGCCGAGCCAATCGGTCAGCCCCAGGGCATAGCCCACCGGCAGCCCCACGCCCCAATAGGCAAACAAGGTCAGCACCATGGTCACCCGAGTGTCCTGGTAGCCGCGCAAGGCGCCGGCGGCGGTGACCTGGATCGAGTCCGAGAACTGAAACAACGCGGAAAACACGATCAGCGTCGACGCCAGGTGGATCACTATCGGGTCCGGCGTATAGATGGCCGCGATCTGCTCGCGAAACACCAACATCAGGCTGCACGACAGGCAGGCATACGCCAGCGCGGTGCCCATGCCGACCCCAGCGGCGAAGCGAGCTTCACGCGCCTCGCCACGCCCCAGGGCCTGGCCGACGCGCACGGTGACCGCCATGCTCAGGGAGTAGGGGATCATGAACACCAGCGAACTGACGTTCAGCGCGATCTGATGCCCCGACACCACCGTGGCGCCCAGGCTGCCGAGCAGCAGGGCGATCACGGCAAAGATGCTCGATTCGGCAAAGATCGCCACGCCAATCGGCAGGCCAATCCCCAATACGCGTTTGATCACCGCCCATTGCGGCCAGTCGAAGCGTTTGAACAATTCGCTGCTCTGGTACGCCGCTCCCCAGCGCGTCCAGACGGCCATGCCGAGCATCATCACCCACATCGCAATGGCCGTGGCCCAGCCGCAGCCCACGCCGCCCATGGCCGGCACGCCAAAGTGGCCGTAGATGAAGATGTAGTTCAGTGGAATATTCAGCGCCAGGCCGACCAGCCCCATCACCATGCTGGGCCGGGTGCGGCCCAGGCCGTCGCTGAAGCAGCGCAGCACGTAATACAGCGCCACCGCCGGCATGCCGGCCGCAATGCCATGCAGATAGCCCATGGACGGTTCGATCAGGTCGGCTTCGACCTTCATCGCCTGCAGGATCGGTTCGGCACACAGCAGCAGCAAGGCGCCGATGGCCCCCACGACCACCGCCAACCACAATGACTGACGTACCAGCGGGCCGATTTCACTAAAGTGACCTGCGCCGTAGCGCTGGGCGACTTTCGGCGTGGTGGCCAGCAGGGTGCCCGTCATCAGCAGGTACACCGGGATCCAGATCGAGTTGCCCAGGCCCACCGCCGCCAGATCCTGAGGGCTGACCCGCCCGGCCATCACCGCGTCGACGAAACTCATGGCGGTGGTGGCCAGTTGGCCGATCATGATCGGCAGGGCGAGTGTCAGCAGGTCGCGCACTTCCCGGCGGATGCGGGCGGGGCGGGTGAGTGGGGCGATGGCAGTGTTCACGTACAGGTGTCCGATAGAAGGGGCGCAAGGACGGCGGATTCTACGCTTTGACGCAACGGTCAGGAAAAAACCTGTGTTAGCGATTTGTAAGCACTCCCAAGATCAGTGCCCCTCCCACATTGGATCTTCGCAAGCCTGTACACTGCCGGTCCGCCAAAGGAGCCTGCCATGCTGATTGTTGCCGACGAAAATATCCCGCTACTCGATGCATTTTTCCAAGGGTTTGGCGAGATTCGCCGGGTACCCGGCCGCTCCATGGATCGCGCCAGCGTCGAGCAGGCCGATGTGTTGCTGGTGCGTTCGGTGACCAACGTCAACCGTGCGCTGCTGGAGGGTTCCAAGGTGCGCTTTGTGGGAACTTGCACCATCGGCACCGACCACTTGGACCTGGACTACTTCAAGCAGGCCGGTATCCAGTGGGCCAGTGCCCCTGGCTGCAATGCCCGTGGGGTGGTGGACTACGTGCTGGGCAGCCTGCAGACCCTGGCCGAGATCGAAGGCGCCGACCTCGCCACGCGCACCTATGGCATCGTCGGTGCCGGTGAAGTGGGCGGGCGCCTGGTCAAGGTGCTCAAGGGCCTGGGCTGGAATGTGCTGGTGTGTGACCCGCCACGGCAGAGCGCCGAAGGTGGCGAGTATGTGAGCCTGGCGCAGGTCATCGAACAGTGCGATGTGATCAGCCTGCACACGCCGCTGATCAAGTCCGGTAACGGCGCCACCTGGCATTTGCTTGATCGCCAACGCCTTGAACAGCTCAAGCCCGGCACCTGGCTGATCAACGCCAGCCGTGGCGCGGTGGTGGACAACGCCGCGCTGCGCGAGGTGTTGCTGGAACGCGAAGACCTGCAAGCGGTGCTGGACGTGTGGGAGGGCGAGCCCGAGGTGGACGTCGACCTCGCCGACCTGTGCGTGTTGGCCACGCCGCATATCGCCGGTTACAGCCTTGAAGGCCGGCAGCGCGGCACGGCGCAGATTTATCAGGCGTTCTGCGCGCACCTGGGCCAGGCGCCAGGCATTCTACTGAATGACCTGCTGCCGCCCCTGTGGCTGGCCGAGGTGCACTTGAATGCGGCAACCGACCCGGCGTGGGCGTTGGCGACCTTGTGCCGCAGTGTCTACGACCCGCGCCGCGACGATGCGGATTTTCGTCGCAGCCTTGTAGGAACAGTGCAAGAACAGCGCACGGCGTTTGACCTGCTGCGCAAGCACTACCCCGCACGCCGTGAGATCGAGGGGTTGAAGGTGCGGATCAACGGCGAATCCGCCGCGCTGTCGCAGATCGTCTCGGCCTTGGGCGCTGAACTGATCTGACGCGCATAAAAAACCCGGCCATCTAGGCCGGGTCTGAAAGAGCGTGGGCGCTTCAGCCTTGCTGGGCAGGTTTGACCAGGCGCTGTTCCAGCTCGCTGCAGGCTTGCTGGATCATTTCTTCGGTAATCTGCACTTCGCGGCCCTTGGCGTCGATGTACGAGCAAGGCAGTTGCTGCGGTTGGCGGATGACTTCAATTTTGGCATCGCTGCTGTGTTGCAAGGTCATGGCCTGTCTCCTCATCAGGTTGTGTACCTACTCTAAAACCCTCGCGTGACCACGCTGTTACAACTCCTTGGCGGGTCGGCGGTTCGAACGCTCAGTCCACCAGAAACGGCGGCCAATTGCCAGCCAGGCATTAGACCAATAGCCTCTAGCGGCCCGCATCGGTTGGCATAATTAACCTGACTCATTGTTATTTGCCAGAGTTCCCCCAATGTTGAGGGGTAGGTTCCTCATCGGTGATGCCTTCTATGTTCTCTACCCGTCAACGCCGCGCGATTCGCCTGGCCAGCCGCTTTATCGCGCCCTACCGCTGGCAGGCGCTGGGTGCCTTGCTGGCGCTGATCGTCACCGCCGGCATCACCTTGTCCATGGGCCAAGGCATTCGCCTGCTGGTGGACCAAGGGTTCATGACCCAGTCGCCGCACTTGCTCAACCAATCTATCGGCCTGTTCATGGTGCTGGTGCTGGGCCTGGCGGTGGGCACCTTTGCGCGGTTTTACCTGGTGTCTTGGATCGGCGAGCGGGTGGTGGCGGACATTCGGCGCCAGGTGTTCAACCACCTGATCTACCTGCACCCCGGTTTCTACGAGAACAACCGCAGCTCGGAAATCCAGTCGCGGTTGACCACCGACACCACGTTGCTGCAATCGGTGATCGGCTCATCGCTGTCCCTGTTCTTGCGCAATGCCTTGATGGTGATCGGCGGCATTGTGCTGTTGTTTGTGACCAACCCCAAGCTCACCAGCATCGTGGTGGTGGCGCTGCCGCTGGTGCTGGCGCCGATTCTGATTTTCGGCCGGCGTGTGCGCAGCCTGTCGCGCCTGAGCCAGGACCGTATTGCCGATGTGGGCAGCTACGTGGCCGAAACCCTCGGCCAGATCAAGACCGTGCAAGCCTATAACCACCAAGTGCAGGACGAGCAGCGCTTTGCCGTGACGGTGGAAGAGGCGTTCGCCACCGCGCGCAAGCGCATTGCGCAACGCGCCTGGCTGATCACATTGGTGATCATGCTGGTGCTCGGCGCCGTGGGTGTGATGCTGTGGGTGGGCGGTATGGACGTGATCAGCGGGCGCATTTCCGGCGGCGAGCTGGCGGCGTTTGTGTTCTACAGCCTGATCGTCGGCAGCGCCGTCGGTACGTTGAGTGAAGTGCTGGGCGAGTTGCAGCGCGCGGCCGGCGCAGCCGAGCGCATCGGTGAACTGCTGCAGTCCAGCAACGACATCCAGGCACCCGCCACCGCCGCCGTGAAATTGCCGCAGCGGGTCAGCGGCCGCATGGAATTGCAGGACCTGCGGTTTTCCTACCCTTCAAGGCCTGACAGTTACGCCGTCGATGGCCTGAGCCTGACCATCAACCCCGGCGAAACCCTGGCGCTGGTCGGCCCGTCCGGCGCCGGCAAATCGACGATCTTCGACCTGCTGCTGCGCTTCTACGACCCCCAGCAGGGGCGCATCCTGCTCGAAGGCCAGCCGCTGACCGCACTCGACCCCATGGACCTGCGCCGCCACTTCGCCCTGGTGTCGCAGAGCCCGGCGTTGTTTTTTGGCAGCGTCGAAGAAAACATCCGCTACGGCAACCCAGGCGCCACCCGCGAGCAGGTGGAAGCCGCCGCGCGCATCGCCCACGCCCACGATTTCATCCTGCAAATGCCTAACGGTTACCAGACCCATCTGGGCGATGGCGGCATGGGCCTTTCCGGCGGCCAGCGCCAACGCCTGGCCATCGCCCGCGCCTTGCTGGTGGATGCGCCGATCCTGCTGCTGGACGAAGCCACCAGCGCCCTGGATGCACAGAGTGAGCACTTGATCCAACAAGCCCTGCCGCAATTGATGCAGGGACGTACCACCCTGGTCATCGCCCATCGCCTGGCCACCGTGAAAAATGCAGACCGGATTGCCGTGATGGACCAGGGCAAGCTGGTGGCGGTGGGCACGCATCAGCAGTTGATCGCGAGCAATCCGCTGTATGCGCGGTTGGCGGCGTTGCAGTTCAGTGGTGGCGAGCGCTAACGAGCCTCACAGTTCAGACATTACAAATAACCAAATGTGGGAGGGGTTTCGTTCTGCCAAGGGTGCCTTACTGGTCGTCAAAGTACCGCTCATGCCAATCCACCAACGGCTGTGGCGAGTTGAGCTTCTGCCCGTAGATCACCGAATAAGACAGCACGTTCTGCACATACTGGCGGGTTTCGTCGAATGGAATGCTTTCCACCCACACGTCGAAACTCAGGTGGTCCGCACCGCGCAGCCACTGGCGCACGCGGCCGGGGCCGGCATTGTAGGCGGCGGAGGCGAGCACGCGGTTGCCGTTGAACTGGCTGTGCACCTGGCTCAGGTAGGCAGCGCCGAGCTGGATGTTTTTATCCGGGTCCAGCACTTGGGCCGGGGAGGCCAGCGGGATGCTGAACTTGCGTGCGGTGTCCTTGGCGGTGCCGGGCATCAGTTGCATCAGCCCGCTGGCGCCGACGCCGGAGCGGGCGTCGTCCATGAAGGCGCTTTCCTGGCGGGTGATAGCAAACACCCAGCTTGAATGCAGGCCACGGACTTTGGCTTCGCGCACCAGGGTATCGCGGTGGGTCATTGGGAAGCGGATGTCCAAGTCGTCCCAGTATTGCGCCTGGCTGATGGTGCGGATGGCCGGGAAATACCACTTCATGTCATAGGCCAGCTTGGCCTGGGCGACCATTTCGTCACGGTTGAAGTGGCGGCTGACGTGGTACCACTCGCGGCGGCCATCGACCACCTGGCCACGCGCGTAAAACTCCAGGGCGCGGCGTACGCCAGGGGTATTGCGCACTTTGTTGATCAGCGCCTGGCTCATCACCAGTGGCTTGTTGTTCAACTGGTAAGGGGCCTTGGAGCGGTCCGCGGCGAGGAAACCGTAGAAGTCCCGCTCGCGTGACAGGTTCTTGTACAGCACCAGGGCTTGCGGGTTTTTCGGTTCGGCCAGTTCCAGGCTGCGGGCCTGCCAGTAGCGCCAGCGGTTGGTGGTGGCGAGGTCTTGTGGGAGTTTGCGGGTCAACTGGTAGGCATCTTCCCAGCGGGCCAGGCGCAGCAGCAGGCGCAGGCGCCATTCGGAGACGGTGTTGTCGCGCAGTTCCGGGTCGTACTTGGTCATCACGTCAAGGGCGCGCGGGTCGAAGCGTTTGGCCAGGGTCAGGCCGATTTCGCGGGCGATCGACACTTTTTCGTCACGGGAGAAGTGCATGCTGCTGGCGTAGCCGTCGAGCAGGGCCATGGCCTTGTCCGGGTCCTGGCGTGCCAGGCGGCGCAAGCCCAGGCCGACGGCATCCGACATCGCCTCGGTGGCCGGCAGGAAGCGCGATGGGTCGCTGAGCATGTCGGGCTTCTGCGCCACGTCCACCATCAGGCGGCCTTGGGCACCCAGGGTGGGCAAGGTTTTCACCAGGCTATTGGCCAGCGCGTAGTTGCGCGCTTCGGCGGCGAGCTTGGCGCGGTCCCAGATCTTCTGTTCGGTGAGCTGGCCGTCCGCCGCCCATTGGCCGAAGGTGGCATCGCAGGCGGCAGGCTGGGATTTACCGGTCATCCACAGCTTTTCAGCGGTCTTGTAGCCTTCGGCCTTCAGGTTGTGGGTGAGTTGGTATTGGCCGTGCAGGCAGTCCAGTTCGACGAAATTGAGCTTGGAGTCGTAGTACTTTTCAAAGGTCTGCCAGTCGCCCCGTTCCGCCAGCCAGCGCAACCAGCGCAGTTTCATCCAGTTGGCCTGGGGTAGGTCGCCATTTTTGGCAAGGAACTGTTCGATTTCCGGGTTGCTCGCGGTTTTCAGGCGGGCGGTCAGTTCGTCGTAGGCCAGGTAGGGGGTCAGCGGGTAGTCGGCCAGGGCCTGGCTGTATTGCATGTACGGGCCGCTGTCGCCCTTGGCGAGGGCGCGTTTGGCTTCATCGTAATATTGACGTTGGGTGGTGAGGTCCACGGCCTGGGCGGATTGAACGGCGGTGGCGGAAAGAAGCAGACAAGATAAAAAGTTGAAAAGGCGACTGCGCATGAGACGTCCGTGCAGAGAAATCACGACTAGCACCGGCACCGCCGACACTGATTGCCCCTAGCTTAGCCTTTTGCCAGCGACCGGCGAAAGCTTTGCCGGGCGGTTCATTCAAGTTCATCGGAAATGTCCTACAGAACGTGTCGACAGAGAAAATGCGGGCCGCATCCCACCCTCAACTCAGGTAGAATGCGCGCCCAGTTTTTGGAGAAGCGTATGACCCTGCTCAAATTCAGCGATGTGTCCCTTGCTTTCGGCGCTATGCCGTTGTTGGACAAGGTGTCCTGGCAGATCGCCCGTGGTGAGCGGGTGTGCATCATCGGCCGCAACGGCACCGGCAAGTCCAGCATGATGAAGCTGGTAAAAGGCGACCAGAAGCCCGATGACGGTTCTGTGTGGCGCGCGCCGGGCCTCAAGATTGGCGAATTGCCCCAGGAATTACCGGTGGCCGACGGACGGACAGTGTTCGACGTGGTTGCCGAAGGCCTGGACGGCGTGGGCGAGTTGCTCGCGCAATACCACCACCTGGCGCAGAACTGCGTCACCGAAGAAGACCTGGACAAGCTGATGCATGTTCAGCAGGACCTCGAGGCCCGTGACGGCTGGCGCCTGCAGCAACTGGTCGACAGCACCCTGAGCCGCCTGCAATTGCCGGCCGACAAGACCCTCGCCCAATTGTCCGGCGGCTGGCGTCGTCGCGTGCTGCTGGCCCAGGCGCTGGTGTCCGAGCCGGACCTGCTGCTGCTCGACGAACCGACCAACCACCTGGACATCGGGGCCATCGCCTGGCTGGAAGAAGCCCTCAAGGATTTCCAGGGCGCCGTGCTGTTCATCACGCACGACCGTTCCTTCCTGCAGAACCTGGCCACGCGCATCCTTGAACTGGACCGCGGCGGCCTGATCGACTGGAACGGCGACTACGCCAGCTTCCTGGTACACAAGGAAGCCGCGCTGGCCGCCGAAGAAACCGCCAACGCGCTGTTCGACAAGAAACTGGCCCAGGAAGAAGTCTGGATCCGCCAGGGCATCAAGGCCCGCCGCACCCGTAACGAAGGCCGCGTACGTGCGCTGAAAGCCTTGCGCGTTGAGCGCAGCGAACGTCGCGAGCGCACCGGCAAGGCCAATATCCAGCTGGATACCGCCGACAAGTCGGGCAAGCAGGTGATGGTGCTGGAGAACGTCAGCTTCCACCACCCGGACGGCCCGTTCCTGATCAAGGACTTCTCCATGGTCCTGCAGCGCGGCGACCGTATCGGCCTGTTGGGCGCCAACGGTACCGGCAAGACCACCTTGCTCAAGTTGATGCTCAGTGGCTTGCAACCGACCAGCGGCACCGTGGAGGAAGGTACGCGCATCGACGTGGCCTACTTCGACCAGTTGCGTCATCAACTGGACCTGGAAAAAACCGTGATCGATAACGTGGCCGAGGGTCGCGACTTCATCGATATCGACGGCCAGAGCCGCCACGTGTTGAGTTACCTGGGCGACTTCCTGTTCAGCCCGCAGCGTGCACGTACGCCGGTCAAGGCCTTGTCCGGTGGCGAGCGTGCGCGTTTGCTGCTGGCCAAGCTGTTCAGCAAACCGGCAAACCTGCTGGTGCTCGACGAACCGACCAACGACCTCGATGTGGAAACCCTCGAACTGCTGGAAGAAGTGCTGTTGACCTTCAACGGTACCGTGCTGATGGTCAGTCACGACCGGGCATTCCTCGATAACGTGGTTACCAGCACGCTGGTCTTCGAAGGTGAAGGCAAGGTGCGCGAGTACGTCGGTGGTTACCAGGACTGGCTGCGCCAGGGTGGCTCGCCGCGTTTGCTGGGCGTGACTGAAAGTAAGTCGGGCAAAGCCGACCTGACGTCGGCCGTGGTCGCCCCTGTGGCAGCTGCGCCGGTTCCGGAGGCAGCGCCGACGGCCAATAAGAAGAAGCTCAGCTATAAGCTGCAGCGCGAACTGGAAGCCTTGCCGGGCGATATCGACGCCAAGGAACAGCAGATCGCCGCCGTAGAAGCAGAAATGGCTGACGCGGGTTTCTACCAGCGCCCTGCGGCGGAAACCGCCAAGGTCATCGCTTCCCTGGAGACGCTGAACCAGGAGCTGGAAGTGTTGGTGGAGCGTTGGGCTGAGTTGGATGGCTGAGTGATGGCGGTCTGATAAAAAGCCCGGCGCTCGTTTGATTGAGCGTCGGGCTTTTTTATATGAAATGCAGTTCAAATGTGGGAGGAAGCCCCCTCCCACGTTGGATCTTCATCGGTCTTACTTGTCTTTGACCAGTTTGACGGCCAACACATCGCACGGCGCGCCGTGCAGTACATCATTGGCAGTAGAACCCAGCAACAACGCCAAACCGTGACGACCATGGCTACCCACCACGATCAAGTCGCAAGCCTTTTCCTTGGCCAAGTGATGGATTTCCTGGCGCGGTTGGCCGTATGTCAGGTGGCAGTCTTCCTTTTTCAGGTGCGGGTATTTGAGAATCAAACGGTCCAGGCGCTCCTTGACCTGGTCGAATTGTTGTTGCTGCAACTGGGAAAGGTCCATCGGCACGTCACCGCCAAAGGCCATGGCCATGGGCTCGACGATATGCACCAGCGACAGTATGGCGCCATTGGCCAATGCAGATTCCTGTGCGCGCTTGATCACTGGATCGCACTCTTCGGTCAGGTCGACAGCGACCAGAATATGTTCGTAGGGCATGAGGCGTTCCTCCAGGGGGACTGCAATAAATTCAGTATGGCTGCTTTCAAGCGGATCGGCTTGCGTCAGGTCAAATCCGCTCATCAGAAAAATCGGGAGTACACATATGACGGTCTGGATAGTGGTGTCAATCCTTGTCGTGGTTTTGAGCCCTCTGGCATGGCTGCGCCCTTCGCGCCATCAGAGCGGGCGCATGGCCTTGCGCATGGAGGCGCGCCGCATTGGCCTGGCCATGCAACTGGCGCCTCAGGAGTGGCCCCACTGGCTCAAGCATGAGCCGCCAAGCCCGTGCGCGCAGTACTGCCGGCCACGGCGCGGCGGTACGCCGGCGATCTGGAGTTATTGGCAGTTGGAGCCAGGTGTGTGGGTCAATCAGTGGCGCGAAGTGTGTGTGGATGAAAGGTTGTTGCCGCATTTTGCGACGTTGCCGGCCAACGTCTACAAAGTCGACGCCGACAAACAAATGATCGCCCTGTATTGGGGCGAGAAGGGTGAGGCAAGTGACTTGCTGGCCATCGATGCACTGCTCAAGGCATTGGCTTGATAGCACTTGGTTAAAATAAGCAGGCAATAAAAAGCCCGACATCATCATCGGGCTGGAGTTGGCCAGGCAGGCCGGTAAATCAGGGTTTGGCGCGTCGGATGTTGATCCGCGCGCGGTACGGTTGCCGCAAGCCTAGCGGCATATCGCGTTCTGTACAGTCTTTCGTAAAATTTTTGAATTATTGATTTCGTGAATAGTTAGATATTGGCGAGGCGCGCGCCTGGGGCGAGGTTCTGAAAATGACTGGAAAGTCGCCTTTTTCCTAGCCTTTCGGGCGATTGACAATTGCCCTGAATTGGATGAAGGTGGCGTACCCAAATCAAACGGGCGTATGAATTGAGCGTTTGTCTGTCAGACCGTTCATACAGAATCCCGACTATCGCATTGGCGGGTGTGCCTGGCGGATTGGCGTGAGCATTGATGCAACTGTCAGTGTCAAACCAGAGGCCAGCGTCCAATGTGTACTGTTCAGCTTCCATATCGTGGAGATCAGTTGATGATTTACGAAGGTAAAGCCATCACGGTTAAGGCTCTTGAAAGTGGCATCGTCGAATTGAAATTCGACCTCAAGGGTGAGTCCGTCAACAAATTCAATCGTCTAACCCTGAACGAACTGCGTCAGGCCGTAGACGCCATCAAAGCAGATGCTTCGGTCAAGGGTGTGATCGTTTCCAGCGGCAAGGACGTGTTCATCGTCGGCGCTGACATCACCGAATTCGTCGACAACTTCAAGCTGCCCGATGCCGAGCTGGTGGCTGGCAACCTCGAAGCCAACAAGATTTTCAGCGATTTCGAAGACCTCAATGTGCCGACCGTTGCCGCCATCAATGGCATCGCACTGGGCGGCGGCCTCGAAATGTGCCTGGCGGCGGATTTTCGCGTCATGGCGGCCACTGCCAAAATCGGCCTGCCTGAAGTCAAGCTGGGCATCTACCCAGGTTTTGGCGGCACCGTGCGCCTGCCACGCCTGATTGGCGCGGACAACGCGATCGAGTGGATTGCCGCCGGCAAGGAAAACAAAGCGGAAGACGCGCTGAAAGTCGGTGCCGTCGACGCTGTGGTTGCCCCGGACAAACTGGCCGAAGCCGCGCTTAACCTGATCAAGGGTGCCATCAGCGGCGAATTTGACTATAAGGCCAAGCGTCAGCCGAAGCTGGAAAAACTCAAGCTCAACGCCATCGAACAAATGATGTCGTTCGAGACCGCCAAAGGTTTCGTGGCTGGCCAGGCCGGCCCGAACTACCCGGCGCCGGTTGAAGCGATCAAGACCATCCAGAAAGCCGCGAACTTCGGTCGCGACAAAGCCCTGGAAGTAGAAGCGGCAGGCTTCGTCAAACTGGCGAAAACCTCGGCTGCCCAAAGCCTGATCGGCCTGTTCCTGAACGATCAGGAACTGAAGAAAAAAGCCAAGGCCTACGACGAAATCGCCAAAGACGTGAAACAGGCCGCCGTGCTCGGCGCCGGGATCATGGGCGGCGGTATCGCCTATCAGTCGGCGTCCAAAGGCACGCCGATCCTGATGAAGGACATCAACGAGCACGGCATCGAGCAGGGCCTGGCGGAAGCCGCCAAACTGCTGGTGGGCCGCGTTGATAAAGGTCGCATGACTGCTGCGAAAATGGCCGAAGTGCTTAACGGTATTCGTCCTACGCTGTCCTACGGCGATTTCGGTCATGTCGACCTGGTGGTCGAAGCGGTTGTCGAGAACCCGAAGGTCAAGCAGGCCGTGCTGGCTGAAGTGGAAGCCCAGGTCAAAGACGACACCATCCTGGCCTCCAACACCTCGACCATTTCCATCTCGCTGCTGGCCAAGGCTCTCAAGCGTCCGGAAAACTTCGTCGGCATGCACTTCTTCAACCCGGTGCACATGATGCCGCTGGTGGAAGTGATCCGTGGCGAGAAGTCCAGCGAGCTGGCCGTTGCCACTACCGTTGCCTACGCCAAGAAAATGGGCAAGAACCCGATCGTGGTCAACGACTGCCCGGGCTTTCTGGTCAACCGCGTACTGTTCCCGTACTTCGGCGGTTTCGCCAAGCTGGTCAGTGCTGGCGTGGACTTTGTGCGTATCGACAAGGTCATGGAAAAATTCGGCTGGCCAATGGGCCCGGCGTACCTGATGGACGTGGTCGGCATCGACACCGGTCATCACGGTCGTGACGTGATGGCTGAAGGTTTCCCGGACCGCATGAAGGACGACCGTCGCTCGGCTGTCGACGCACTTTACGACGCCAAGCGCCTGGGCCAGAAGAACGGCAAGGGGTTCTACGCCTACGAGGCCGACAAGAAGGGCAAGCAGAAGAAAGTTGCTGACCCGTCGGTGCACGAAGTACTGGCGCCGGTTATCTATGAGCAGCGTGAGGTGTCCGACGAGGACATCATCAACTGGATGATGATCGCGCTGTGCCTGGAAACCGTGCGTTGCCTGGAAGACGGTATCGTCGAGACCGCCGCCGAAGCCGATATGGGCCTGGTGTACGGTATTGGTTTCCCTCCATTCCGTGGCGGTGCGCTGCGTTACATCGACTCGATCGGTGTGGCTGAATTCGTTGCCCTGGCTGATCAATACGCTGATTTGGGCCCGCTGTACCACCCGACCGCGAAGCTGCGTGAAATGGCCAAGAACGGCCAGAGCTTCTTCGGTTAAGCGCCCAAACGACTAGAGCGAGAATATTTATGAGCTTGAATCCAAGAGACGTGGTGATTGTCGACTTCGGTCGCACACCGATGGGCCGCTCCAAGGGCGGCATGCACCGCAACACCCGTGCCGAAGACATGTCGGCGCACTTGATCAGCAAACTGCTGGAACGCAACGTCAAGGTCGACCCGAATGAAGTCGAGGACGTGATCTGGGGTTGCGTCAACCAGACCCTGGAGCAGGGCTGGAACATTGCGCGCATGGCTTCCTTGATGACTCAGATCCCGCACACTGCGGCGGGTCAGACCGTGAGCCGCCTGTGCGGTTCGTCGATGAGCGCGTTGCACACTGCCGCCCAGGCGATCATGACCGGCAATGGTGATGTGTTCGTGGTCGGCGGCGTGGAGCACATGGGCCACGTCAGCATGATGCACGGCGTCGACCCTAACCCGCACATGTCGCTGTACGCGGCAAAAGCCTCGGGCATGATGGGCCTGACCGCGGAAATGCTCGGCAAAATGCATGGCATTACCCGCGAAGCCCAGGACGCGTTCGGCGTGCGCTCTCACCAGCTCGCCCACAAGGCCACCGTGGAAGGCAAGTTCAAGGATGAAATCATCCCGATGAACGGCTACGACGAAAACGGTTTCCTGAAACTGTTTGACTATGACGAAACCATTCGTCCGGACACCACCCTGGAAAGCCTGGCGGCACTTAAACCTGCCTTCAATCCAAAGGGCGGCACCGTGACTGCCGGTACTTCGTCGCAAATCACCGACGGCGCTTCGTGCATGATCGTGATGTCGGCGCAGCGTGCCCAGGACCTGGGTATACAGCCGCTGGCGGTGATCCGCTCGATGGCGGTGGCGGGGGTGGACCCTGCGATCATGGGTTATGGTCCTGTACCGGCCACGCAAAAAGCCTTGAAGCGTGCGGGCCTTTCCATCTCCGATATCGACTTCTTCGAGCTCAACGAAGCTTTTGCCGCACAGGCCCTGCCGGTGCTGAAAGATTTGAAAGTACTCGACAAGATGAACGAGAAGGTTAACCTGCACGGCGGTGCGATCGCCCTGGGCCACCCATTCGGTTGCTCTGGTGCGCGGATTTCTGGCACTTTGCTCAATGTGATGAAGCAGAATGGCGGCAACCTCGGGGTAGCTACCATGTGCATTGGCCTCGACCAAGGCATTTCCACCGTCTTCGAACGCGTCTGAGCGTTGGGTTGACGGAAGCCGGGGCCCAGTGCCCCGGTTTTTGTTTTTGGGCAGTTTTGTATTTTTTTTTAAACAAATTTTGTAAGAGGGCCGGAGCATGAAAGTCGAACCAGGGCTCTACCAACATTATAAGGGGCCGCAGTACCGTGTTTTCAGTGTGGCGCGGCACTCCGAAACCGAAGAGGAAGTGGTGTTCTACCAAGCTCTGTATGGTGATTACGGCTTTTGGGTGCGCCCCTTGAGCATGTTCCTGGAGTCCGTCGAAGTTGACGGCGAGCAGGTCCCGCGCTTTGCTTTGGTCCAGGCCGAACCCAGTGTTTTTTCAGGGCAATAACGGCAGGTCGCGCAGAATGCTGCGCTTGACCTCACCCGGTTGCCACTATATATAGCGTTGCCGCGTCAGGCGCCAACTGCCTTTCACTTCTCGAATTCAGGAATTTTCCGATCCATGGGCAAATCGCTGGTCATTGTGGAATCCCCGGCTAAGGCCAAGACCATCAACAAGTACTTGGGCAACGAGTACGTGGTGAAGTCGAGTATCGGCCATATCCGAGACCTGCCCACCAGCGGTTCGGCTAGCGCCAGCAAGGAGCCTGCCGCCAAGCGCGGCAAGGCGGCTGCGGGTGAAGGTCCGGTACTCACGCCAAAAGAGAAAGCGCGCAAGCAACTGGTCTCGCGCATGGGTGTGGACCCGGATCATGGCTGGAAGGCCAAGTACGAAATCCTTCCGGGCAAGGAAAAGGTCATCGAAGAGCTGCGCCGGCTCGCCAAAGATGCCGACACCATCTATCTCGCAACGGACTTGGACCGCGAAGGGGAAGCCATTGCCTGGCACCTGCGCGAAGCCATTGGCGGGGATGACAGCCGCTATAAACGCGTGGTGTTTAACGAAATCACCAAAAAAGCCATCCAGGAAGCCTTCTCCAAGCCGGGCGAGTTGGATATCGACCGCGTCAACGCCCAGCAGGCGCGACGTTTTCTCGACCGCGTCGTGGGCTACATGGTCTCGCCGCTGTTGTGGGCCAAGATCGCTCGTGGCCTGTCCGCCGGTCGTGTGCAATCGGTAGCAGTCAAGCTGGTGGTGGAGCGCGAACGTGAGATTCGTGCGTTCAACCCCGAAGAGTACTGGGAAGTCCACGCTGACCTCGGCACCGCCAAGGGCGCCAACGTGCGCTTTGAAGTGGCCCGCGAGAAAGGCGAGGCCTTCAAGCCGCTGAACGAAGCCCAGGCCATGGCCGCGCTGGAAAAGCTCAAGGCATCCAGTTACAGCATCGTCAAGCGTGAAGACAAACCGACCAGCAGCAAGCCGTCGGCGCCGTTCATCACCTCCACCCTGCAACAGGCCGCGAGTAACCGCCTGGGCTTCGGTGTGAAGAAAACCATGATGATGGCCCAGCGTCTGTACGAAGCCGGCTACATCACGTACATGCGTACCGACTCCACCAACCTGTCGCAAGACGCGGTGGCGATGGCGCGCACCTATATTGAAAGCGAATTCGGCAAGAAGTACCTGCCGGAGAAGCCAAACGTCTACAGCAGCAAGGAAGGCGCCCAGGAGGCTCACGAAGCGATTCGTCCTTCCGACGCCAACACCACGCCGGCCAAGCTGAGCGGCATGGAGCGTGATGCTGAGCGCCTCTATGAGCTGATCTGGCGCCAGTTCCTGGCTTGCCAGATGCTGCCGGCGCAATACCTGTCCACCACCGTGAGCGTGGGCGCCGGCGACTTCGAGCTGCGTGCCAAGGGCCGTATCCTCAAGTTCGACGGCTATACCCGTGTGATGCCGCAAATCGCCAAACCGGGCGATGACGATGTGCTACCGGACATGGCCCAGGGCGACACGTTGAAGCTGATCAAGCTCGATCCGTCGCAGCACTTCACCAAGCCGCCGGCTCGTTACTCGGAAGCCAGCCTGGTCAAGGAAATGGAAAAACGCGGTATCGGTCGTCCTTCGACCTACGCGGCCATCATTTCCACCATCCAGGACCGTGGCTACGTGGCGCTGCACAACCGTCGGTTCTATTCGGAAAAGATGGGTGACATCGTCACCGAGCGTCTGTCCGAGAGTTTCTCCAACCTGATGGACTACGGCTTCACCGCCGGCATGGAAGAGAACCTCGATGACGTGGCCCAGGGCGAGCGTGACTGGAAAAACGTGCTGGACGAGTTCTACGGCGACTTCAAAAAGAAACTCGAAGTGGCCGAAAGCCCTGACAGCGGCATGCGTGCCAACCAGCCGGTGATGACCGACATCCCGTGCCAGACCTGCGGCCGCCCGATGCAGATTCGTACCGCATCCACCGGTGTGTTCCTCGGTTGCTCGGGCTACAGCCTGCCGCCAAAAGAGCGCTGCAAGGCCACGGTCAACCTGGTGCCGGGTGATGAAATCGCTGCCGATGACGAAGGTGAATCCGAGTCGCTGGTATTGCGTGGCAAGCACCGTTGCCCGATCTGCAGCACGGCGATGGATGCCTACCTGCTCGACGAGAAGCACAAGTTGCATATCTGCGGTAACAACCCGGATTGCAACGGCTACGAGATTGAAGAGGGCACTTATCGCATCAAGGGCTACGAAGGTCCGAGCCTGGAATGCGACAAGTGCGGCAGCGAGATGCAGCTCAAGACCGGCCGTTTCGGCAAGTTCTTCGGCTGCACCAACCCGACCTGCAAGAACACCCGCAAACTGCTCAAAAGCGGTGACGCAGCGCCGCCGAAGATGGACCCGGTGAAGATGCCTGAACTCAAGTGCGAGAAGGTCAACGACACCTACATCCTGCGTGACGGTGCCTCGGGGTTGTTCCTGGCTGCCAGCCAGTTCCCGAAAAACCGCGAGACCCGTGCACCGCTGGTGTTGGAGATCGTGCCGCACAAGGATGAGATCGATCCGAAGTACCACTTCCTGTGTGAAGCGCCGAAGAAGGATCCGGATGGTCGTCCAGCCGTGATCCGCTACAGCCGTAAAACCAAGGAGCAGTACGTGCAGACCGAAGTGGACGGTAAGCCTACCGGCTGGAAAGCGTTCTACGACGGTGGCAAGTGGAAAGTCGAGGACAAGCGCCAGGGCGCTTGATCCGCCGGAGACGCCGACGCTTGAGTGTGGGGGCTTGCTCCCGATAGCGGTGCATCAGTCTATATACACGTCGACTGGTATACCGCTATCGGGAGCAAGCCCCTTTTGCATCTGCGTGGTTCTGTAAGTGAAGTTTCTTCTCACGTAAGCGGCCGTTCATGGCACTTGCAGTGGGCTCGGCTGATCCGTGACACTGTTCAGCCAGCATCCTGCCTCATTCGTTGTGGAGATTGCCGTATGGCCAACGAACTCTATACCCGTACCAATCAGAAAATTTACTTCGCGGGTTTGTCTCTGGAGGCCCTTGGCCGTGCGGAGGAAGGCAAGGAGATGAATGCTATCGCGCTGGTCCAGGCAGGGCGCGAGGCGGCGTTGTTCCACTTGTACGGCGCCTTGCTCGGGCTGTGCCATGAGATCGCAGGGTTCTACCGTTTGCCCCAGGCCGGTTCGCCTCGTGCGGAAATGATCATGAACCATGAAGTGCTGGAGTCCATGGCCATCCCCGAATTGGCCGAGCTGGTAGAGATGGCTCAGAGCCCCGACAGCTGGGTGGCGCGTTTGCTCAAGGCCCATGCTGATATGTTCCAGCCGCCGCGTGTTCCCCATGTGCCTAAGGGTGACGTCACTCAACCGCTGATCGTAGCGGTAGCCTTGGACGAGGAGGAGCCCCAGCCACTGAGTCGGGCGGAGCTGGAAGGTTGGCGGCAAGAGCTGAAGAAGATGGCACTGCGCTTTCGTGAAGGTCTTAACGAGTGCTAATAGCGGCTCGGACTCAAAAAGCACCGTTCATCAAGCTGTAAAGAAACCTGTTCAGATCCTCAGCGAGGCTGGGTGTATGACTGATATAATCCCGGCCTTTCGTGGAGAACAGACTTTTATGCCGACGTCCTTTCTGGAAATTGTTGAACTGCCTGACGGTCGAATCGAACTGCGCCGGGCCGAGGACGAAGGTTCTCTGGTTACTCTGGATTTTTCCGAAGACGCCAAAGTGTTTCTGCAAGGCCAGCACGTGGAAGTGGCAAAAGCCATGTTGAGCGTGGGTGTGCAGATGGCCGGTCGGTTGGCGGAAGGCGAACCGGAAAAAGACGACGGACCGCGGATTCTTCACTGAGTCTCGTGGTGAACGGGCTTTAGTGGCGAGCCCGATCACTACAGGCCAAGCCTGTGATTTTATCCCAATCGAATATTCAAACTCTGCGCATCCCCTGTGCGCGCAGCACTGATCAACTGCTGTTTGGCCGTCGCGTTCAACGGGTTCAACCAGCTCACCACCGTGTGGCTACGCCCCAGGCGCAGCGCTTCACAAGTCAACTGCTGGGCGCTTTGCGTACCGCGTGGTTGCAGTAGCAGGATGCGCTCGCGGTTCAGGCCGGCATCCCGCAGCCAGGCCTGGGTGAGGCTGGCGGGCGGGGCGATCAACGTTAGCCAGCGGGCATCCTGCTCTTCGCTCAACTCACGCAGTATCGGTGCCAGCAGGCTCAGGCAGCTTCCGGCAGCGCCGCGCAACGACAGTTCACTGAACGCCTCAGGTTCGGCGCTCCAGGGCGCCTCGACTGTTTCCTTGAGAGTAGGCACAAGGGGTTGGGCCATAAAGGCTTCGAACAGCGACAGTTGCGTGTGTTGTGGGGTGTGCACGAGCTGCATGATGCCTCCTTTAGCGGCGAATAACGCCGACGCTCAGGCCTTCGATCACCAGGTCCTGGTCTTTCAGATTCACTTCAATCGGGGCGAATTCAGGGTTCTCGGCCAGCAGCCAGACCTTGCTGCCTTCACGCTTGAAGCGTTTGACCGTGACTTCATCACCGATACGCGCTACGACGATCTGGCCATTGCGGGCCTCGCGGGTGGTGTGAACGGCCAGCAGGTCGCCATCGAAGATACCCACGTCCTTCATGCTCATGCCATGTACCCGCAACAGATAGTCGGCGCGCGGGTGGAAGAAGGTCGGGTTGATGTTGCAGGATTCCTCGACGTGCTGCTGCGCCAGGATCGGCGCACCGGCGGCGACGCGGCCAATGATCGGCAGTGTCGATTCGTCGGCCTTGGCTTCGAAACCAGGGATGCGAATACCTCGCGAGGCACCGGGGGTCATTTCGATCGCACCTTTGCGAGCGAGGGCCTTGAGGTGTTCTTCAGCGGCATTGGGGGACTTGAACCCCAGTTCCAGCGCAATCTCGGCTCGTGTCGGCGGATAACCGTTGTCATCGAGGCAGCGCTTGATAAAAGCCAGAATCTCAGCTTGGCGTGGCGTCAGTTTTAGCATGTTGATCGCTCTGTCTTTTTATACAGTGACTGGGATTATATACAGTGAACTGCGCTTGGCAATCATCCTTTTACATGACTCCGCTGGACGGTCATTGGTCCGCCGTCCTACGCCGTTGAGATAGCGCTGCCTACAGACCTGAAAGGATGTGATTAAATAGCGCTCAAATAGATGACTGCCCGGCCGCAAAACGAACCTGCAGGCTTGACAAGACACACCCTGAAACGTATGTTTCAAACAAGTGTTTGTCAGGCGGAGTAGCCATGGCCCAGTCGGAAACCGTTGAACGCATTCTCGATGCTGCCGAGCAATTGTTCGCGGAAAAAGGATTTGCCGAAACTTCATTGCGGCTTATCACCAGCAGAGCCGGGGTCAACCTTGCCGCAGTGAACTACCATTTCGGCTCGAAAAAGGCCCTGATCCAGGCGGTGTTCTCGCGCTTTTTGGGCCCGTTCTGCGCCAGTCTCGACCGCGAACTGGAGCGCCGCCAAGCCAAGGCCGACAACAAGCCCAGCCTGGAAGAACTGCTGGAAATCCTCGTCGAGCAGGCCTTGGTGGTTCAGCCTCGCAGCGGCAATGACCTGTCGATCTTCATGCGTTTGTTGGGCTTGGCGTTCAGCCAGAGCCAGGGTCACTTGCGTCGTTATTTGGAAGACATGTACGGCAAGGTGTTCCGTCGCTATATGCTGCTGGTCAACGACGCCGCGCCGCGTATTCCGCCGATCGAATTGTTCTGGCGCGTGCACTTCATGCTCGGTGCGGCCGCGTTCAGCATGTCCGGGATCAAGGCGTTGCGCGCGATTGCCGAGACCGATTTTGGCGTCAACACGTCCATCGAGCAGGTGATGCGCCTGATGGTGCCGTTCCTCGCCGCCGGCATGCGCGCCGAAACCGGTGTGACCGACCCGACCATGGCCGCCGCACAGTTGCGCCCACGCAGCAAAACCGTGCCGGTTCCCGCCAAGGTTTGACCGCTCCGGGTGTGCGCGGCCGCTTGCATCCGCTAAGCTAGCCGCCATGCCGATTTCAGCTATTTACTCGCAACCCGTTGTACCTCGCTGTGCTTATTGCGCCGCTTGAGGGCAACGGGTTGTGCGCGTTATTTAAGGAAGGTTTATGACTGCTGCCCTGCAAGGTTCTTTGATGGTCGACGTTGCCGGTACCTGGCTGACGGCCGAGGATCGCCACCTGTTGCGCCAGCCGGAAGTGGGTGGCGTGATCATTTTTGCGCGCAATATCGAACACCCGCGCCAAGTGCGGGAGCTGAGTGCGGCGGTTCGCGCGGTGCGCCCGGACCTGCTGCTGGCTGTCGACCAAGAGGGCGGTCGGGTACAGCGCCTGCGCCAGGGCTTTGTGCGTCTGCCGGCCATGCGCGCGTTGGCGGACAACCCCAACGCTGAGTACCTGGCCGAACAGTGCGGCTGGGTCATGGCCACCGAAGTGCTGGCCGTCGGCCTGGACCTGAGCTTCGCCCCGGTGCTGGACCTGGACTACCAGCGCAGCGCCGTGGTGGGCACGCGTTCTTTCGAGGGCGATCCCGAGCGCGCCGCCGTGCTTGCCGGGGCGTTTATTCGTGGCATGAACAGCGCGGGTATGGCCGCTACCGGCAAGCATTTCCCTGGCCACGGTTGGGCTGAGGCCGATTCCCACGTCGCCATTCCCAATGACGAACGCAGCCTGGAACAGATTCGCGCGAATGACCTGATACCTTTCGCACGTTTGAGCAAGCAACTGGCGGCGGTGATGCCGGCGCATGTGATCTACCCGCAGGTCGACGCCCAGCCCGCCGGCTTTTCGCGCCGCTGGCTGCAGGAGATTCTGCGTGGCGAGCTGCAATTTGACGGGGTGATTTTCAGCGATGATCTGTCCATGGCCGGTGCCCATGTGGTTGGTGACGCAGCCAGTCGCATAGAAGCGGCGCTGACCGCCGGTTGCGACATGGGGTTGGTGTGCAATGATCGCGCGGCTGCCGAGCTGGCACTCACCGCAGCGCAGCGCATGAATGTCAAGCCGTCGGCACGGATCGCGCGCATGCGCGGCCAGGGGATCGCTTCACCGGACTACAAGCAGGATCCGCGTTGGTTGGCGGCGCTGACTGCTCTGAGGGCCGCCCAACTCATCGAATGATTGGGCATCCGGCGCACTCTAACCGCGCTTCTCTTGTTTAGTGGGCAACGGCGCAAACAGCGCTTCGATATCTTCGTTGCCCAACTGCCAGTCCCCGGTGGTACGTCCATCCAGCACGCCCGCTGCCAAGTCGGATTTTTCTTTCTGCAGGTGCTGGATTTTCTCCTCCACCGTGCCGCGGGCAATCATCTTGTAGACGAATACCGGCTTCTCTTGCCCGATGCGATACGCACGGTCGGTGGCCTGGTTTTCCGTGGCCGGGTTCCACCAAGGGTCGTAGTGGATCACGGTATCGGCTTCGGTCAGGTTCAGGCCGACACCGCCTGCCTTCAGGCTGATCAGAAAAATCTGCAGCTTGCCGCTTTGGAAATCCTTCACCGGCGTGCGTCGATCACGGGTCTGACCGGTCAGCAGGGCGTAGGCAATCCCGCGTTTTTTCAGTTCTGCTTCGATCAGGCTCAGCATCGAGGTGAACTGGGAAAACAACAGGATGCGCCGGCCTTCGGCAAACAGCTCCTCAAGCATTTCCAGCAGGCTGTCGAGTTTGCCCGAGGTGCTGCCACGGGCGGGCAGGGTAGCGTCGTTGATCAGGCGCAAATCGCAACACACCTGGCGCAGCTTGAGCAGCGCCTCAAGAATGATGATCTGGCTGCGCGCCACGCCCTTGCGGGTGATCTCGTCGCGGACTTTTTTGTCCATGGCCAGGCGCATGGTTTCGTACACGTCGCGCTGCGCTTCGTTGAGGTCCACCCAGTGGATGATCTCGGTCTTGGGCGGCAATTCCGTGGCCACCTGTTCCTTGGTACGCCGCAGCAGGAACGGCTTGATCCGACCATTGAGGTGCTGCAATCGCACCTCGCTGCCGCGTTTTTCGATGGGCACGCGGTAATCGCGGTTGAAGCTTTTTACGTCGCCCAGCCAGCCCGGCAACAGGAAGTGGAACAGCGACCACAGCTCACCCAAGTGGTTTTCCAGTGGCGTGCCACTCAGGCACAGGCGTTGCCGCGCGTTCAGCTCGCTTGCGGCCTGGGCGGCCTTGCTGGAGGGGTTCTTGATGTACTGGGCTTCATCGAGAATCAGCACATGCAAGGGCAGGGCGGCCAGCCGTTCGATGTCCTTGGGCAGCAGCGCATAGGTGGTCAGCAGCAGGTCGTAATCCTGCAGGTTGTCGAAATGCTTCTTGCGCCCGGCACCGTACAGCGCCAGCACTTTCAATTGTGGAGTGAAGTGCGCCGCCTCATCGAGCCAATTGGGGATCAGGCTCGTGGGCATGACCACCATGCACGGCCGATCCAGGCGCCCGGCGATCTTTTCGCTCAGCATATGTGCCAAGGTCTGCAGGGTTTTGCCCAGGCCCATGTCATCCGCGAGAATGCCACCGACGTCGAGCTGGCGCAGCGACTGCATCCAGCTCAAGCCTTCCAGCTGATAGGGGCGCAGCGTCGCATTCAAGCCTTCGGGCGCCACACACGTGAAGTCCTTGATATCCCGCAGGCGCTGGGCGAAGTGGCGGATCTTCTCGCCACCCTCCCACTGCAGGGGCAGGTCTTGCAGAGGGTTCAAGCGAATCGCATCGGCCTTGGCCAGGCGCAGGGTGGTGGTGCCGGGCTCTTGCAGGTAGAACTCGCCCAATGTGGCCAGCACCGGTTTCAGGCGGCCGTAGGGCAGTGCCACTTGCAGGGGGCCGTGGCCGCCGTTGGGCAAGCCGGGAATGTTCACCAGGATCAGTTCGTCATCGCGGCGGCGCGCGACTTTTTCCGGGTTGAGGATCTCGATGTGGGAGCGCATCAGGTTCAGCAGGATCGGTAGCAGGCTCAGGCGTTCACCGTTGACGATGATCCCCAGCTCCAGGTCGAACCAGTCACGCTCGGGCCCTTCATCGACGGTGGCGTACCAGTCATCGACCGGGCTCAGGTCGAAGCCGAAATCCTCATCGATCTGCAACTCCCACCCCGCGCTGCGCAAGGTGGGCGATGCATTGAGGGTGAAGTTCAGCCAGGCGCTGTCATTGACCATCTCGAACAGCTCGCCGGCGCTTTCAGGCAAGGCCTTGCTTTGGCGCGTGGCGATTTTGAAGCCCAGCAGGCGCAGTTGCTCGCGATAGCGCTGCTCCAGCTCGGGATGCCGCTTGATGCGCAGGCTCTGGGTTTCCTGGCGCACAATAATGTCGGCGTTCTTCTGCCCGCTGACATAGTTGCCCAAATAGTTGAACGACAGCGCCGCGCGGTGCTGGATATAGCGCTGCATCTTGCCGTTGCGCGGCTCAAACGCACTGAATTCGACACTGGCCAGCCACAGGCGCGGGATCGGTAGCACATCGTCCATCACCACTTGCGGCAGCACCACGCGGTTATCCAGCACGGCCTGGAGTTTTTGCAACAACTCGGCATCCTGGGCCGCTGCCGGGTAGGCCAGGGTTTCCTGGACTTTGAGCAGCACGGCCGCGATGTGTTTGCAGTTGGTGTGCACCGGGCAGGTACAGCGGCTGTCCACCAGGATCAACGTGCCCTTGGCTGACTCGCGCAGTGAAATGGTCTGCCGATAAACGTTGCCGCCCGAGCCTTCGCAATTGGCGATGATGGTGCTGTCGCCGGATTCGACGATGCGCACGCGGTTCTCCAAGGCATACCGCCGCCCGCGCTCCAGGCTTTGCTCTTTGAAGCGATTGGCCCACGAAGGGGCCAGGGGCTTGGTCAACGACGACGTCAGGGGCATGGCGCTGGATCAGTCCTGGATGTCGGGCGGTGGTGCGCTGGGTGGCTTGGCGGTCAGCGAGGTAATCTTGATCAGCAGCGCCAGGTGGCCGCCATCCAGGTAATTGAGCTGATTGTTCTTGGTGCGCACGTCGGTCTGGCTCAGGTGTTCGCTGGCGATCACGCTGGCGTTGCTGTCGAACTGGTTGACCCAGAACTGCGCATCGATATCGGTGAAGCGGCCCAGTTGCAGGCTCAATGTGCCCTCAATGGGAAACTGGCCGAACTGCTCCTGACCGTCGGTGATCGCGATTTTCACCGGCTGCTCGCCCAGGTTCTGCTCCCAGGTTTTATGCGCCAGCACGGTGTAGCTGCTATCGGCATTGAGCTTGTCGACGATGTTGTTCAGGCGCGGCGGGCTCATTTTATCGCCCAGGCGCACGGCCCCGGCATCCCAGTTTTCCGGCGCGGCGCGGCTGTTGATCACGGGCTCCGCGTTCTGGCGTACCAAAATCATTTCTACCAGGTACGGGCTGTCGGCGAAGGCCGAAGGCGCCACGACTACCAACAACAAGCTCAGCATGCGGAACAAGCGCATTGGGGCGTCCTTCAAACAGATTTCGGAATGAGGCGCTCAAACAACGCCTCCAGGGTATTGAAGCGTTCTTCGGCACGTTCCATCGGCACCATGAATTTGAACAGCGTAGCCCCTTCGAACTTGTAGCGGTTGGGCTGGCCCTGGATCAACTTGATCAGCACCAAGGGATCTACCGGCGTCTGCGCTTCGAACTCGATACGCCCGCCCTGAGGCCCGGCGTCGACTTTCTTTATTCCCAACTGCTCGGCCTGCAGTTTGAGCAGCGTCAGGCGCACAAGGTTCTTGGTCGGTTCCGGCAGCAGGCCGAAGCGGTCGATCATCTCGACCTGCAAATCCTTGAGGCCTTCTTCGTCGGTGGCCGAGGCGATGCGCTTGTACAGGATCAGCCGCGCGTGCACGTCGGGCAGGTAGTCTTCGGGAATCAAGGCCGGTAGGCGCAGGTTGATTTCCGGGCCACCGCCCAGGGGTTGGTCGAGGTTCGGTTGTTCACCCTTGCGGATGGCTTTCACGGCGCGCTCGAGCATTTCCATATAAAGGGTGAAACCCACCGCCTGGATCTGCCCGCTCTGGCCGTCGCCCAGCAGTTCGCCGGCGCCACGGATTTCGAGGTCGTTGGTGGCCAGCACAAACCCTGCGCCCAGGTCCTGGGTGTTGGCGATAGCTTCCAGGCGCTTTTCTGCGTCGGAGGTGATCTGTTGGCGCGGCGGCGTCAGCAGGTAGGCATAAGCCTGGTGGTGACTGCGCCCAACGCGGCCGCGCAGCTGATGCAGTTGCGCCAGGCCGAACTTGTCGGCGCGCTCGATGATGATGGTATTGGCGCTCGGCACGTCGATGCCGGTCTCGATGATGGTCGAGGCGATCAGCACGTTGAAGCGCTTGTGGTAGAAGTCGCTCATCACCTGTTCGAGTTCGCGCTCGCGCATCTGCCCGTGGCCGATGGCGATGCGTGCTTCGGGCACCAGTTCGGCGAGGTCGGCGGCGCATTTCTCGATGGTCTTCACGTCGTTGTGCAGGTAGTACACCTGGCCGCCGCGCAGCAGTTCGCGCAGCAGGGCTTCTTTGACCGTGCTTTTGTTCTGTTCCATGACGAAGGTGCGCACCGACAGGCGTCGCGCCGGCGGCGTGGCGATGATCGACAGGTCGCGCATGCCCGACACGGCCATGTTCAGGGTGCGTGGGATTGGCGTTGCAGTGAGCGTAAGAATGTCGACTTCACTGCGCAGGGCCTTGAGCTGTTCTTTTTGCCGTACGCCAAAGCGGTGTTCTTCGTCGATGATCACTAGGCCCAGGTTCTTGATCTTCACATCGTCCGACAGCAGCTTGTGGGTGCCGATCACGATGTCGATCTTGCCTTCGGCCAAATCGGCGACGGCCGCGTTCACTTCCTTGGCCGACTTGAAGCGGCTCATCACTTCGACGGTTACCGGCCAGTCGGCAAAGCGATCGCGGAAGCTGTTGTAGTGCTGCTGGGCGAGCAGTGTGGTCGGTACCAGGATCGCCACTTGGCGGCCGCCGTGCACGGCAATAAAGGCGGCGCGCATGGCCACTTCGGTTTTGCCGAAGCCTACGTCGCCGCAGACCAGGCGGTCCATCGGCTTGGGCGCGAGCATGTCGGCGCGCACCGCTTCGATGGTGGTTTGCTGGTCTGGGGTTTCTTCGAAGGCGAAGCCGGCGCTGAAGGTGGCGTAGTCGGCTTTCGGGTCGGCGAACGCATACCCTTCGCGGGCCGCGCGGCGCGCATAAATGTCGAGCAGTTCGGCGGCCACGTCGCGCACCTGTTCGGCGGCCTTGCGCTTGGCTTTCTGCCAAGTCTCGGAGCCCAGGCGGTGCAGCGGTGCCAGGGCGTCGTCGCTGCCGGTGTAGCGGGCGATCAGGTGCAGGTTGGCCACTGGCACGTAGAGTTTGGCGCCCTCGGCGTATTCCATGGTGAGGAATTCGGCTGCCTGGTTATCGATCTCCAGGGTCTGCAAACCGAGGTAGCGACCGACGCCGTGGTCGATATGCACCACCGGCGCGCCTTCGCGCAACTCTGTGAGGTTCTTGATCACCGCGTCGTTGTTGGCGTCGGCGCGTTTTTCACGGCGACGACGCTGCATCACGCGCTGGCCGAACAGTGGGCTCTCGGCGATCAGGGCCAGGGCCGGGTCGTCCAGCAACAAGCCTTCATCCAGGGGGGCGATGGTGATCGCCAGGCGCTCTTTGCTGCTGATGAAGTCCGGCCAGCTGTCGACGGTTTTCGGCCGCAGCTTCAGGCGCTCCAGCAGCTCCAGCAGCACTTCACGGCGCCCGGCGGATTCGGCGGTAAACAGCACGCGGCCGGGGAAGCCACCCAGGAAGTTCGACAGCGCTTCCAGCGGCTGGTTGGCCTTGGCTTCAATCGCCAGGTTTGGCAACGCTTGCGCCGGGAAACGTTCGCGGCCACCGCCTGCGTCCACGTCCTGTTGGCTGGCGACCACGCGCGGCCAGTTTTTGAGGCGTGCGAAGCAGTCTTCCACCGGCAGGAACAGTTCGGCGGGCGGCAGTAAAGGCCGGGAGGGGTCGACGCGGCGTTCTTCGTAGCGGTTGCGCACGTCGTTCCAGAAGTTCTCGGCCGCTTGCTCAATGCCTGGCAGCGAGAACACTTGGGTGTCCTGGGGCAGGTAATCGAACAGGGTCGAGGTTTCGTCGAAGAACAACGGCAGGTAGTACTCGATACCGACCGGCGTAATCCCGCTGCTCAAGTCCTGGAAGATCGGGCAGCGGCGGAAGTCCACGTCGAAGCGCTCGCGAAAGCGCGCCTTGAAACGGGTGACCGCATCTTTTTGCAGTGGAAATTCCCGCGCCGGCAACAGCTTGACCGATTCCACCTTGTCGATGGAACGCTGGTTTTCCGGATCGAAGGTGCGCAGGGTCTCGATTTCGTCATCGAACAGGTCGATGCGGTACGGTAACTTGCTGCCCATCGGGAACAGGTCGATCAGGGCGCCGCGCACCGCGAACTCGCCGTGCTCGTACACCGTGTCGACGCAACGGTAACCGCTGGCTTCCAGGCGTGTGCGCATCTGTTCCACATCGAGCTTCTGGCCGATATCCAGCACCAGGCTGCTGCCCAGCAGGAACTTGGTCGGCGCCAGGCGATGCAGCGCCGTGGTGATCGGCACCACCAGCACGCCGTGGGCCAGTTCCGGCAAGCGGTACAGGCTGGCGATGCGCTGGGAGATGATGTCCTGGTGCGGCGAGAACAGGTCGTAGGGCAGGGTTTCCCAGTCGGGAAAATGCAGCACCGGCAAATCGGGGGCGAAGAAGCTCAGCTCCTGCTCCAACCGTTCGGCACTTTGGCTGTCGGCGGTGAGCAGCAGGGTAAAGCGCTTGGCTGCGCTGGCAGCCTCGGCGATGGCCAGGCTCAGGGCGGCACCGGGCAGGTTGCCCCAATGCTGTTTACCTGCCGCGGCAGGGAGTAGCGGTAGACGCAGAACGGGCACGGAAGGTTGAGCTCCAAGCGTTGCGACAAAGTCGGTAATTGTAGCGGCCCGAGGTGCCGCCTGTCAGTTGCTGACTGTGTGTAATGCGGTTTGTAGGAAATGTAGTGGTTAAGACAAACAATGCAGCCTTTTGACTCAATATGTAGTGCCAAACGGCGCGGATATTTCGGAGGGTTACGGACAAGTCGGCAGGCTTGTGCCAATGGTGGCCTTCTGAAGCCCGCGTATTTCCTGGCCTGTGGCGGGGTGGTATTTTTTTGCAAGGGCTTTTTGTTGCCCGTCGCGCATTGCTCAACGCGCAGTCGGGCGACATAATGTAGCCCCTTTTTTCAGCCCCTACATGTGGAAGGTTCCCGTGACTCAGAAGCCCGACCAGTGTCTTGGTGAATGGATCGACCGTGAAGCACTCGCAGAAGCGATGATCCCGCTTATCGGTCAGCTGTACCGCAATAACAATGTGGTGAGCTCGATCTATGGCCGCAGCCTGATCAACCAGTCTGTCATCGCGATTCTCAAGGCGCACCGCTTTGCGCGCCATCGCTCCGCCGACGACAGCGAACTCTCCGTCCACGAAACATTCCCACTGCTCAAGGCCATGAGTGAGCTCAAGCTCGGCGCGGCCTCGGTAGACCTGGGCAAGTTGGCGTACAAATTCCGCAACGAAGGCAATGGCCGCAGCGCCGAGCAGTTCGTGCGTGAAGAAATGGCCGATGTGGTTGGCCAGCAAAACGCGGCGGCCCGCAAAGGCACCGACGTTGTGCTGTACGGCTTCGGTCGTATCGGCCGCCTGCTGGCGCGCATCCTGATCGAAAAAACCGGCGGCGGCGACGGCCTGCGCCTGCGTGCGATCGTGGTGCGCAAAGGCGCCGAAAACGACCTGACCAAACGCGCCAGCCTGTTGCGTCGCGATTCGGTACACGGCTCGTTCAACGGCACCATCACCATTGACGAAGAAAACAACACCATCACCGCCAACGGTAACCTGATCCAGGTGATCTACGCGAAAAACCCGACTGAGGTGGATTACACCCAGTACGGCATCCAGAACGCCCTGCTGGTGGACAACACCGGCGTATGGCGTGATGCCGAGGGCCTGGGCCAGCACCTCGCATGCCCGGGTGTTGACCGTGTTGTGCTGACCGCGCCTGGCAAGGGCAAGCTCAAGAACATCGTGCACGGTATCAACCACGCCGAAATCACCGCTGACGACAAGATCGTGTCCGCCGCTTCCTGCACCACCAACGCCATCGTGCCGGTGCTCAAGGCAGTGAACGACAAGTTCGGCATCGTTAACGGTCACGTTGAAACCGTTCACTCGTACACCAACGACCAGAACCTGATCGACAACTTCCACAAAGGCGATCGCCGTGGTCGCAGCGCCGCGTTGAACATGGTGATCACCGAGACCGGTGCGGCCACCGCTGCTGCCAAGGCCCTGCCTGAGCTGGCCGGCAAGCTGACCGGTAACGCGATCCGCGTGCCGACGCCGAACGTGTCGATGGCCATTCTCAACCTGAACCTTGAGAAAGCCGCCACCCGTGAAGAGATGAACGAGTACCTGCGCTACATGGCGCTGCACTCCGACCTGCACAAGCAGATCGACTTCGTCAACTCGCAGGAAGTGGTGTCCACCGACTTCGTGGGCTCGCGCCACGCCGGTGTGGTGGACGCGGAAGCGACCATCACCCAGGACAACCGCGTTGTGCTGTACGTGTGGTACGACAACGAGTTCGGCTACAGCTGCCAGGTGGTTCGCGTGATGGAAGACATGGCCGGGGTCAACCCGCCTGCGTTTCCGCGCTAAGCCTGAGTGCTGAATGAAAAAGCCCCGACTGGTTCGGGGCTTTTTTATGGCTGGTGGTTTGTGGTGTGGGTATGGGCCTCATCGGGAGCAAGCCCCCTCCCACAGTTTGATTTGTGAATATATTCAAATGTGGGAAGAGGCTTGGTAGCTCAGCCGACGCATCAATTGAGCAACTGCCCACGCAAACTGTCCGACAACCCCTTCGGTGCCAGCCAGATACCCATATAGGCTTTCGCCAATTCAGTATCCCGACTGCTGAACACCACCTGGCCATTGATCTCCAGGTTCAAACCGCGCCCCGACCGAAAATCCAGGGCGTAACGATCCCCGCTGCGGATATTGCGAAAGCGCGCATGCAGTTGATCCAGCTCAGGCTTCAAACGAGCACTGGCTTGCTGGCGCTCCAACGTCGCGGTGGCGGCTTTGATCACATCCTTTCGGTCGATGTCGCGAAAGTAATACAACACAAGGCGCAGGTCCTGTTGTTGGGCCCAGGCCTGTCTGGCGCTCACATCCGCAGAGGCATACAACGCGGCTGCGTATACATCGGCCCACAGATACGTGAGCACCGCCTGGTTTTTGCGGGCCAGGCCCTCGAACTGTGCGGGGAAATCAGCATGCTTGAGTCGATCCGCATCGTTGGCGTGAGCCGTGATCGACATCATCAGCATCAAACAGATAAAGAGTTGTCGCATAATGGCTCATCCTGAAATTGGCGCTGATTTGCGTCATGTAGTATGGCAATACTGGCCTACGACGCGACCAAGGGTTAATGTGCGCGGCGTTGAGCCTTATATAGACTGTGCCCCGGTTCACACACTTGAGCCAAATTGTCCTTCATGCCCGCTGGCCGCGGCATGATTTAGCCCGGCGTCCAACCGTACGCCTGGCCTGTTCTGAGGAGTACGCATGGCTGTCTACAACTACGACGTGGTGGTACTGGGTTCCGGCCCGGCTGGAGAAGGTGCGGCGATGAATGCCGCCAAAGCTGGGCGCAAGGTCGCGATGGTCGATAGCCGTCGCCAGGTCGGCGGTAACTGCACCCACCTGGGCACCATCCCGTCCAAGGCCTTGCGTCACTCGGTCCGCCAGATCATGCAGTTCAACACCAACCCGATGTTCCGGGCCATTGGTGAGCCGCGCTGGTTCTCGTTCCCGGACGTATTGAAAAGCGCCGAAAAAGTCATTTCCAAGCAAGTCGCTTCGCGCACCGGCTACTACGCCCGTAACCGTGTCGACCTGTTCTTCGGCACCGGCAGCTTCGCCGACGAGCAAACCATTGAAGTGGTGTGCTCCAACGGCGTGGTCGAGAAACTGGTGGCCAAGCACATCATCATCGCCACCGGTTCGCGCCCGTATCGCCCGGCGGACATCGATTTCCACCACCCGCGTATCTACGATAGCGACACCATCCTGAGCCTGGGCCACACCCCGCGCAAACTGATTATCTACGGCGCCGGCGTGATCGGCTGTGAATATGCCTCGATCTTCAGCGGCCTGGGTGTGCTGGTGGAGCTGGTGGACAACCGCGACCAGTTGCTGAGCTTCCTCGACTCGGAAATTTCCCAGGCGTTGAGCTACCACTTCAGCAACAACAACATCACCGTGCGCCACAACGAAGAGTACGAGCGCGTCGAAGGCCTGGACAACGGTGTGATCCTGCACCTCAAGTCCGGCAAGAAGATCAAGGCCGACGCCTTGCTGTGGTGCAACGGCCGTACCGGCAACACCGACAAGCTGGGCATGGAAAACATCGGGGTCAAGGTCAACAGCCGTGGCCAAATCGAGGTGGATGAGAACTATCGCACCTGCGTGCCGAACATCTACGGCGCCGGTGATGTGATCGGTTGGCCGAGCCTGGCCAGTGCGGCGCATGACCAGGGCCGTTCGGCGGCCGGCAGCATTGTCGATAATGGCAGCTGGCGTTACGTCAACGATGTGCCGACCGGGATCTACACGATTCCCGAGATCAGCTCGATCGGCAAGAACGAGCACGAGTTGACCAAGGCCAAGGTGCCTTACGAAGTAGGCAAGGCGTTCTTCAAGAGCATGGCGCGTGCGCAGATCGCCGGCGAGCCGCAAGGCATGCTGAAGATCCTGTTCCACCGCGAGACCCTGGAAGTGCTCGGCGTGCATTGCTTTGGCTATCAGGCTTCAGAAATCGTGCACATCGGCCAGGCGATCATGAACCAGCCGGGTGAGCAAAATACCCTCAAGTATTTTGTGAACACCACGTTCAACTACCCGACCATGGCCGAAGCCTATCGGGTCGCCGCCTACGACGGCCTCAACCGGCTTTTTTGAGCGGCTCCGGCCGGTGGCCTGAGCCGGCCGGGGAGACCGATTTCAGTAATTCCCGAGGGTGGCAGTGGCCAAACCGGGAAAGTCTGTAATCAGGCTATCTACGCCGAAGTCCGCGAGCCTGCGCATCAGTGCAGGTTCGTTGACCGTCCACACGGACACGTGCAAACCCTGGCGCTGGGCTTTTTCCAGGCGCTCAGGGGTGCACAGCGTCCAGTTCAACGCCAGGTACTCACACCCATAGTTCTGCGCGACCTTTAACGGGTCGAGCCAGGCGTATTCGGCCACCAGGTCGCGCGACAGGTCCGGTGTGAGTTCAACCGCCGCCTTGAGTACTTCCCGCGAGCTCGAGGTCACGGTGACCTTATCCATCAGGCCGAAACGTACCGCCATTTCACGGATCGCCAGCACGGTGGTCGCGGCGCGGGTGCGCGAAGCGCTTTTGACTTCCAGTTGCCAGTGATCGAAATCGCACTGTTCGAACAGTTCTTCCAAGCGTGGAATCGGGCACGGCGTGACCCAGCCCGGGCCGCCTTTACGGGCGTCCATCTTTACCAGGTCGGCCGCCGAGTATTCGACGACCTTGCCACGCCGGTCGGTCGTGCGCTTGAGGGTCGGGTCGTGGATGACCATCAACTCGCCGTCCATGGACAGGTGCAAATCCAGTTCGCAACGGCGTACACCGTGCTTGAGGCATTCCTGAAAGCTGCTCAGGGTGTTTTCCGGTGCTTCGCCTTTGGCACCGCGATGGCCGTAAATCAGGGTCACAGTTGCTCCTCAATGCCAGGTCTTCTGGCCAGGTCAATACGAAATCAGGTGTCTTGGGCGTCGCTCTTTTCCCGCGCCAGTCGGCGTTGCTGGGCTTGTTTCTGCAGAATGTAGCGCGCCAGCAGTTGGCGTTGGGCATCGGTCATGGCTTCGAATTCAGTGCCGACATCAAACCCGTCGCCCTTGGGATCGCAGTGGGTCACCTTTGCGCGCAGCAGCAGGCCGAGTGCCTGGGGCATCAGCACCAGCTTGACGGCCAGGTGGGTGTCGGTGGCGAGTGGGGCAGGGTGTTGAAAGTCGATACCGCCTTCGGAAATGATCACCGGCTGCGGGGCCCCGACCTCGTCCAGCAGGCCGCGGGCCATGATCTGGCTGAGCAAATCCAGGCGTTTGTTCTGTACGCGCAGGAAGGCCGCGAGGGTGCGATCCTTCTCGCTGAGCTGGCGCAACAGGTGTTGGGCTTCGAATTCACTGAGGTGCAGCTCGCTGAGCAGGTTGAACAGCGGCGAATCATCCAGCAACACTTCCTTGCTCGCCGCTTCGGGGGCAGACAGGCTTTTGATTTGGAGTGCGATCATGTCATCGATACGGTAGTATTCGCGGCGCTCTTCTTCATCTAATGTCGACATGGCGAACCCCAGGTAACGGTAATGGTCTGAGTGTAAAGCTGCTTATCAGACCCCGCCACCGGGACGTCTTCTTTTCCTCCGAACAAGCCCCGACATGTTCAGACCTCTCTTCGTATTTATTGGCACGCGTTATACCCGTGCAAAGCGTCGCAATCATTTTGTGTCGTTCATTTCCTTGACCTCGATGATCGGTCTCGCCCTGGGCGTGGTCGTGATGATCGTGGTGCTGTCGGTGATGAATGGCTTCGATCATGAGATGCGCACCCGCGTGCTGGGCATGGTGCCCCACGCAACCATCGAGGGCGATGCGCCCATCAGCGACTGGCAAAGCCTGGCCGCCAAGGTCAAGCAGAACCCCAAGGTGGTGGCCGTCGCGCCGTTCACCCAGATGCAGGGGCTGCTGACCAACGACGGCAAGGTGCAGAAGATCCTGCTCAATGCCATCGACCCGGCCCAGGAGCGCAACGTCTCGATCATCGACAAGTTCATGCTGCAGGGCAAACTCGATGACCTGGCGCCCGGCAGTTTCGGCATCGTGATTGGCGACAAGGCCGCGGCCAAGCTCGGCGTGGGCCTGGGCGACAAGTTGACGTTCGTCGCGCCGGAAGTCACCGTGACCCCGGCCGGCATGTTCCCGCGCATGAAGCGCTTTACCGTGGTCGGTACCTTCCACGTTGGCGCCGGCGAAATCGATGGCTACCTGGGCCTGACCAACCTCACCGACCTGGCGCGCCTGCATCGCTGGCAGCCGGACCAGGTGCAGGGCCTGCGCTTGAAGTTCTCCGACCTGTTCGACGCCCCGCGCGGTGCCTGGGAAATCGCCCAGCACCTGGGTGAAAGCCAATATTACGCTCGCGACTGGACCCGTACCCACGGCAACCTGTACCAGGCCATCCGTATGGAAAAAGCCATGATCGGCCTGCTGTTGCTGCTGATCGTCGCGGTTGCTGCCTTCAACATCATTTCCACGCTGGTGATGGTGGTGAACGACAAGAAGGGTGACATCGCCATCCTGCGCACCTTGGGCGCAACGCCGGGGCAGATCATGGCGATCTTCATGGTGCAAGGCACCGTGATTGGCGTGGTCGGAACGCTGATCGGCACGGCGGTCGGTATTCTGGCGGCGCTGAACGTCAGCGCCGCCATCGCCTTGCTGGAAAAAGTGATCGGCCACAAGTTTCTCAACGCCGATGTCTACTTCATCGACTATTTGCCGTCCCAGGTTCAGGCCCAGGACGTGTTGATGGTGGGCGGCGCCGCGTTGGTCTTGAGTTTCCTTGCCACCCTGTATCCAGCCTGGCGCGCGGCACGTACCCAGCCAGCACAGGCCTTACGTTATGAGTGAATCGGGCATGAGTGAAAAAGCAATCCTGAGCTGCCGCAACCTGGGCAAATCCTATGAGGAAGGTCCGGAGTCGGTGGTGGTGCTGTCCAATCTGCAGTTGGAGCTGCATCCGGGCGAGCGCGTGGCGATCGTCGGCAGTTCCGGTTCCGGCAAAAGTACCTTGCTGAACCTGCTGGGTGGCCTCGATACGCCGTCCCAGGGCAGCGTCTGGCTGGCCGGTGAAGAGCTGTCGGCCGTGGGCGAAAAGGCGCGTGGCCAATTGCGTAACCGCTCGTTGGGCTTTGTGTACCAGTTTCACCACCTGTTGCCGGAGTTCACCGCCCTGGAAAACGTGTGCATGCCGTTGTTGATCGGCAAGACCGCAATCCCCGAAGCGCGCCAGCGTGCCAAGGCCCTGCTGGAACGCGTCGGCCTGGGCCATCGCTTGGAGCATAAGCCGGCCGAGTTGTCCGGCGGTGAGCGTCAGCGTGTGGCGATTGCCCGTGCCCTGGTGAACAACCCAGGCTTGGTGATGCTCGACGAGCCGACCGGCAACCTCGACTCCCACACCGCTCAGGGCATCAAGGATTTGATGCTGGAACTGAGCACCCAGATGCGCACCGCGTTCCTGGTGGTGACCCATGACATGAGCATGGCCCGTCAGATGGACCGTGTGCTGCACCTGCAGGAAGGTCATCTGGTCGCCATCTGACCTGTTTCAAGCCCGGCGTCCGACGCCGGGTTTTCTATTTTTTCAACGGTGCCCGCGAATGTTCAGACCGTTATCGATTTTTATCGGCACGCGCTATACCCGCGCCAAGCGCCGCAACCGTTTTGTTTCGTTTATTTCGATGACCTCGATGATCGGCCTCGCCCTGGGCGTGCTGGCGATGATCGTGGTGCTGTCGGTGATGAACGGTTTCCAGCGCGAAATGAGCTCGCGCATCCTCGGCATGGTGCCGCACGCCACCATCGTCGGCGTGAACCCGATCGATGATTGGCAGCCGGTGGCCGCCGCCGCGATGAAGAACCCGCAAGTGACCGCCGCTGTTCCGTTCACACAAATGGACGGCATGTTCTCCTACAAAGGCGCGATGCAGCCCATCGAGATCAGCGGTATCGACCCGGCCCAGGAAGGCAAGGTGTCTATCGTGGCGCAGCACATCGTGCGGGGCAAACTGGATGACCTGAAGCCCGGCGAGTTCGGCGTGGTGGTGGGCGAAATCACGGCGCGGCGTTTTCGCCTGAACGTGGGTGACAAGCTCACGTTGATCGTGCCCGAAATCAGCAGCGCACCAGGGGGGATCACCCCGCGTATGCAGCGGTTGAACGTGGTCGGGATCTTCAAGGTCGGCGCCGAGCTGGATGGTTCCATGGCGTTGATTCATATGGCCGACGCGGCGCAAATCCAACATTGGCAGCCCAACCAGGTGCAGAGCGTGCGCCTGGCGGTGAAAGACCTGTATGCGGCGCCAAGCGTCTCGGCGGCTATCGCTACCGGCCTGGGCGCGGCTTACAAGGCCGATGACTGGACCCACACTCAGGGCAGCCTGTTCAGCGCGATGAAAATGGAAAAGACCATGATCGGCCTGTTGCTGCTGATGATCGTCGCCGTGGCCGCGTTCAACATCATCGCCACCTTGATCATGGTGGTGAACGACAAGGGCGCGGACATCGCGATTTTGCGCACCATCGGCGCCACGCCACGGCAGATCATGGCGATCTTCATGGTGCAGGGCACCGTGATCGGTATCGTCGGCACCCTGATAGGTGGGGTGCTGGGGGTGATTGCGGCGCTCAACGTCAGTGAGCTGGTGGGTTGGGTCGAGCGGGTGAGTGGGCAGCATATCTTCAGTTCGGACGTGTATTTCGTCAGCAACCTGCCTTCGGAGCTGCAAGGCGCGGATGTGCTGCTGATCTGCACGGCCGGGTTTGTGTTGAGCTTCCTGGCGACGCTGTACCCGGCGTATCGGGCGGCGAAGATTGAGCCGGCGCATGCGCTGAGGTATTCGTAAGCCTTTAGATTGCAATCGGGGGCTTGCCCCCGATTGGGCCGGTACAGCTTGCCTCAATCTCCAGCCGGCAACTCAATCACAAACCGCGTCAACCCCGCCTCAGACTCACAAAAAATCCGCCCTCCGTGCGCCCGCACAATCGACTGGGTAATCGCCAGGCCCAGCCCCGCATGCTCGCTGCTACCTTCATAGCGCGCCGGATCGGCCCGGTAGAACCGATTGAACAGTTTGGGTAACAGCTGCGCCGGAATCCCGTCGCCGGTGTTCGCCACCGTCAGCGTTACGCCCTTTGCGTGTTCGCTCAGGCTCACGCGAACTTCGCCGCCCGCCGGGGTAAACCTGAGCGCGTTATCCAGTAGGTTCGACAGCGCCCGGCGCAGCATGCCGCGATCCCCAGCCGTATGGGCGCTACCTTCGCGTACCAGCGAAACCTGTGCGTCTTCCGCCAGCAATGCAAAAAATTCCAGCAGCGCCTCTGCCTCATCCGCCAGTGCCAAGGGTTCACGCTTGGGCATCAACAAGCCGTGGTCGGCCTTGGCCAGGTACAGCATGTCGTTGACCAGTTGGGCCATCCATTGCAGCTCTTCGAGGTTGCTGTGCAGCGCTTCACGGTAATCCTCCAGCGGGCGCGGCTGGGTAAGGATGACCTGGGTCTGGGTCAGCAGGTTCGACAACGGGGTGCGCAGTTCATGCGCGATATCGGCGGAGAACGCCGAAAGGCGCTGGAACGCATCGTCCAGGCGGCCAAGCATGGCGTTGAAGGCCTGGGCCAGTTCCGCCAGCTCCATCGGCATGTGCTGTTGAGGCAGGCGCTGGGTCAGGGAATGGGCGGACACACCGGCGGCCACTTCACCCATGCGCCGCAACGGGCGCAACCCGCTGCGTGCGGCCCAGGCACCCAACAGCGCGGTGGCCAGGGCGGACAGCCCGACGGTGAGCCAGATCAAATGCTGCATGCGCTGCAGGAAATGCTGGTGGTGGGTGATGTCGAGCATCAAGCTCAGTTGCGGCGAGCCGGGCTGGCCTGGCGTCAACGGCGCGTTGTATACACGGTAATCGGTGTCGGCCGTTTGCAGGCTGTACAGGCCGGGCGCCGTCGGCAGGTTGACGCTCGGCGCATCGTCCAGCCAGCGTCGACCGTCAGCGCTGATACGCAGCCTCAGGTCGGGCTGGCGCGTGAGTTCGGCGCGCAATTGCGCTTCACGTTGAGCGAAGGTTTCCAGTGAGTCGACGCCTTGCAAGGTGCTGCGCAGCGCCATGAGTTTGCTGTCGAGCTGTTGCTGGTCCAGCTCGATAAAATGCGCCTCGCTGGCATGGTTGAACAACACGCCGGCGACCAGCGAGACCATGGCTGTGCAAGCGGCAAACAGCAGCGCCAGGCGGCTGGCGAGGGACAGGCGCTTGATCACGGCAAGCGCTCCTCAAGCACGTACCCCATGCCGCGCACGGTGTGGATCAGCTTGTTGGGGAAGTTGTCGTCCACTTTCAGACGCAGGCGGCGGATCGCCACTTCGATGATGTTGGTATCGCTGTCGAAATTCATGTCCCACACCTGGGATGCGATCAAGGTCTTGGGCAGCACTTCGCCCTGGCGCCGCAGCAGCAGCTCCAGCAGGGAGAATTCCTTGGCGGTAAGGTCGATGCGTTGGCCGTCACGCTCAACGCGGCGGCGGATCAGGTCCAGGCGCAGGTCAGCCAGTTGCAGGGTAGTTTCCTGGGGTGTACTGCCGCCGCGGCGCAACAGGCTGCGCACGCGCGCGAGCAGTTCGGAAAAGGCAAAGGGCTTGACCAGGTAGTCATCGGCACCCAGCTCCAGACCGTGCACGCGGTCTTCCACGGCATCGCGCGCGGTGAGAAACAGCACCGGAATGTCCAGGCCGGCGCTGCGTACCGCTTGCAGGATTTGCCAGCCGTCGCGGCCGGGCAGCATCACATCGAGGATCAGCAAGTCATAGTCACCGGTCAGCGCCAGATGCTGGCCATTGGTGCCGTCGGCCACCAGTTCGGTGGTAAAACCCGCCTCGGCCAGGCCCTGGCGCAGGTAGTGGCCGGTTTTTGGTTGGTCTTCGACGATCAGCAGTTTCATGGGCGGCTCTTGGCAACGGGTGACGAAGGGCTTTATACCGTGGGTGCCAGGCGAAGGGCGCAACCTGACAAAGTTGTAATCTAGCAGTCAGCTGGCTGGCAGCGGCGTCATCTTAGAGTGCAGCCCAAGATGCTTATAGATTTTTGGAGAAGAGCCATGACGTTGCGTACCCCCTTGCTGTTGGCTGGTTGCCTGTTGGCGTTGAGTGTCAACGCAATGGCCGATACGGCCCACGCCTACGCGTTTGGCCAGCCGGCAACGGCGGATAAAGCCACGCGGACCGTGGAAGTCACGCTGCAGGATATTTCCTTTTCGCCTAAGTCCCTGGCTGTAAAAGCCGGTGAGACGGTGCGCTTTGTACTGGTCAATAAGGGCCGATTGCTGCATGAATTCAACCTTGGTGACGCGGCGATGCATGCCGAGCACCAGAAGGAAATGATGCAGATGCAGGCCAGTGGCATGCTTACGTCCACCGGGATGGGCAAGATGGACCACGGCGCGATGGGCCATGGTGATATGGGCGGCATGAAACATGATGACCCTAACAGCGTGCTGGTCGAGCCCGGTAAAACCGCTGAGCTGACCTGGACCTTCACCCAGGCGACTGGACTTGAGTTCGCCTGCAACCTGCCCGGGCATTACCAGGCGGGTATGGTCGGCAAGGTGACCGTTGAGTGAGGCGCAGCTTAAGAGCGGGGGCAAAGGCTGGTAGACTGGCGCGGTTAATTTAGCCAGGTTTCCGCCATGCATCCCGCAGCCGAACATTCGCCGCTGGGCAAGTCCAGTGAATACATCTCCACTTACACCCCTTCGTTGCTGTTCCCGATCCCTCGTGCCGCCAAGTGGGCCGAGCTGGGCCTGAGTGCCGAGACCCTGCCTTACAAAGGTGTGGATTTCTGGAACTGCTTCGAATTGTCCTGGTTGCTGCCGTCGGGCAAGCCGGTGGTGGCGATCGGTGAGTTCAGCATTCCCGCCGACTCGCCGAATATCATCGAGTCCAAGTCGTTCAAGCTGTACCTCAATTCGTTGAACCAGACGGCGTTTACCGACACTAGCAGCCTGGAGGCGACCCTGCGCACTGACCTCAGTGCCGCCGCCGGCAAGCCGGTGAGCGTGCGTATCCGCAGCCTGGTCGAGGTCGAGGCCGAAGGTGTGATGGCGTTGCCGGGTGTGTGTATCGACGACCTGGACATCAACGTCAGCAGCTACGAACACCCCCGTCCGGAGTTGCTGCGCTGCGATGCCTCGCGTGTGGTGGAGGAGAGCGTGCACAGCCACCTGCTCAAATCCAACTGCCCGGTCACCAGCCAGCCTGATTGGGGCAGTGTGGTGGTGGAGTACCGTGGCCGCGCGCTGGATCACGCCAGCTTGCTGGAATACGTGGTGAGCTTTCGTCAGCACTCGGATTTTCATGAGCAGTGCGTGGAGCGCATCTTCCTCGACTTGCAGCGCCTGCTGAAACCGGAAAAATTGACGGTGTATGCGCGGTATGTGCGCCGCGGTGGGTTGGATATCAACCCGTATCGCAGTACCGAGGATGTGGCGTTCCAGAACGTGCGTCTGGCACGGCAATAAGCCTTCACGCAACACCTAATGTGGGAGGGGGCTTGTTCCCGATGGCGGGGTGTCAGTCACGGTATTTGTGCCTGACCCACTGCTATCGGGAGCAAGCCCCCTCCCACATTTTGCATCTGCGCTTGGCTGGCGGGCGGGTTAGATGCCCATGTTGCCCAGGCTGATCATGATATTGCGCAATGTCCCGGAAATGACTGGGTGCTCAGCGTCAAACTCTATAGCCGCTTGACTCACGTCGTCGGAAATACTGGGCGACTGGGTGGCCGGTTCCAGTTCAAGTTGCACTTCAAACTTGGCGATCAAGGCTTCCAGTGCTTCACGTTTTTCTTCCGGCAGTGGCGGGTCCTGTTCCAATTGCCCGCGCAGGATCTCGACCTGTTCTTCCAGTTTTTTGCGATCAGGCATGACGTTCTTTCCTTTTATCGATAGGCACTGGCATAGACCGCGGCACGCCGTGAAAGGTCTACGGGCTGACGTGTAGATTAATCCACCGGCGCCGACTGTGCATGATCTCGATCAGGGCTTCTCGCCTTTGAGCCGGCGCAGGCTGATGTCCGCCAGGCAGGTGCCCAGCTCGCCGAGGTGATCGATCACCGAGTGCACCCCCAGCCCATACAGCGCCACGGTAGCCTTGCCGCGCTTGTGTTCGCGTTCTTTGTCGCTCAGCGCTTGCCACTGCTCGGGCGCCAGGCCGCACAGTGAACCGCAGGAGGCCAGGCCGATAGTCCACAACCCTGCGTTCAGGCCCGATTGCAACAGGCGCGGCTCGCCGCTGACCAATACGCAGCCTTCCAGGCGTTCGATGTTCAATTCCATCAAGGCTTGCCAACAAGCATGGGGCGCAGGTCAGCGGATGGAGGAGGGCGAGGCGGCCTTGAGCCAGTCGGGTAGCGCGGCGGCCAGTGGGGTCGTTATCGACGGGGGTAGCTCATCCAGCCAGGCGCAGGGTATGCCTTGTTCCTTGAGGTGGCGCAGGACTTTCAGGGCGCCAGGTGTGGCTTGGGAACTCAGGGCGCAAGAGTCGGTGCGCGCCTGGGAACCGAAGTCCACCAGGCAGCCACTCAGGCCAAACAACACAGCAGTCAAGGCGGGGGCGCTGGCGATGGCTATCTCGGCGTGAGGCATGTCGACATCCCTGAAATAGCTGTGACGCTATCGGGGCAGGATGACAGGCCGATGACAGTCCGGCTAATTGTAGGAATTTTGTCCATTTTAGTTAAGACGTTTCCTAGCGACTGCCTAAATGGGCGCTTCCGTCATATACTGACAGCCTTATTCAGGGCATAGCGCCCATGACAGACCATTCAAGGAGCTAAAGCTATGCGCTGGAGCCACTATTTCGCTCAGCTGTCGGTGTGTGCCACTGTCTTGCTGGCCCCGTTCGCCGTCCAGGCTGCGGAAGATGACCCATGGGAAAGCATCAACCGCCCGATCTTCACCTTCAACGACACTGTTGACACCTATGCCCTCAAGCCCCTGGCCCAAGGTTATCAGTGGGTCACCCCGCAATTTGTCGAAGACGGTATTCACAACTTCTTCCGCAACATCGGCGATGTCGGCAACCTGGCCAACAACGTGCTGCAGCTCAAGCCTCATAACGCTGGCGTCGACACCGCCCGTTTGCTGGTCAATACCACCTTTGGCGTGCTGGGCTTCATTGATGTAGGCACCAAAATGGGGCTGCAGCGCAGCGACGAAGACTTCGGCCAGACCCTGGGTTACTGGGGGGTCGGCAGCGGTCCGTACGTGATGCTTCCGTTGCTGGGCCCGAGCACATTGCGTGATGCGCCGTCCAAATACGTGGACAGCTACACCCAGCCGTACCGCTATATGGATGATGTGTCCGTGCGCAACAGCGTCATGGGCCTGAACATTGTCGACACTCGCGCCAGCCTGCTCGACAGCGAGCGGCTGATCACTGGTGACAAGTACACCTTCATCCGTAACGCTTACCTGCAGAACCGCGAGTTCAAGGTCAAGGATGGCAAGGTTGTCGACGACTTTTAAGCTGTGACGTTTTGAAACGAAAAAAGGCGATCCTGGGTGATCGCCTTTTTTATGCGCGCATTTCAGCGCATTTTCAGGATCTTGAGGCCGAGCTGTTTCTCGTTATCCACCGTTTTAGCCCACACCACTTCAGTGTCCGCCTCCAGCCCCTTGAGCGCGGGGTGCTCCGATTCGATACGCACCGTCAGTGGGTCACCCACGTTGAACTGACGAGGCGCCTGCACCTGCATGCCCGAGCTTGAAAGGTCCACACAGACGCCTGCAATCTCCTGACCTGCGTGGATCAGCGCCACATCGGCCTCCACTTTCATGCGGATGAAATCGCGTTTTTCAGCGTAGTCGCGCTCGTGTTCGCTCATGGGTTCCATCCTTACATTGTGTTGTGGTTGTGGCTGTTCTTATAACTCCCGGTGATTTGCGGTGTAAAGACGCCCGGCGACCATCGGCGTGAGCTTGAAACGCCTGTCGGATGGGAGTACCGTCTGCGCCTTAGAAGGGCACCTCTGCTTTACAGTTGTGCGTGGGCAAAACGCCTATGCTTTGTAGGACAGAGAGGCTAGAAAGCGAATCCAGTAGTGTGAGCCCGGCCATTGCCGAGCCGCCTACGCCAACCTAATTCTGGCGCCGTTTGCCCACATGCAAAAAACCAGTGCCACGCTGCTGATAATCGATGACGACGAAGTGGTGCGTGCGAGCCTCGCGGCCTATTTGGAAGACAGCGGCTTCAGCGTATTGCAGGCTCAGCAATGGTCAACAGGGTCTCCAGGTATTCGAGCGCGACCAGCCCGACCTCGTGATCTGCGACCTGCGCATGCCCCAGATGGGCGGCCTCGAGCTGATCCGCCAGGTGACCGAGCTTGCCCCGCAGACGCCGGTAATTGTCGTGTCCGGTGCCGGGGTCATGAGCGATGCTGTCGAGGCTTTGCGCCTGGGTGCCGCCGACTATCTGATCAAACCCCTGGAAGACCTGGCGGTGCTGGAGCATTCGGTGCGCCGCGCCCTGGATCGTGCGCGTTTGCTGTTAGAGAACCAGCGCTACCGCGAAAAGCTCGAGACCGCCAACCGCGAGCTCGAAGCCAGCCTGAACCTGCTTCAGGAAGACCAGAACGCCGGTCGCCAGGTGCAGATGAATATGCTGCCGGTGAGCCCTTGGACCATTGATGAGTTCCAGTTCGCACACCAGATCATCCCCTCGTTGTACCTCTCAGGGGACTTTGTCGACTATTTTCGCGTGGATGAGCGGCGTGTCGCGTTCTACCTGGCCGACGTGTCCGGCCACGGTGCGTCTTCTGCCTTTGTAACCGTGTTGTTGAAGTTCATGACCACACGGCTGTTGTTCGAATCCAAGCGCAATGGCACCTTGCCGGAGTTCACCCCTTCGCAAGTGCTGGGCCACATCAACCGAGGCCTGATCAGCTGCAAGCTGGGTAAGCACGTGACGATGGTCGGCGGCGTTATTGATGAAGAAACGGGTCTTTTGACCTACAGCATTGGCGGTCACCTGCCGATGCCTGTTTTATACACTCCCGACAGTGTGCGCTACCTGGAAGGGCGTGGTCTGCCCGTAGGCTTGTTCAATGAGGCTACGTACGAAGACCACATCCTGGAGCTGCCGCCGACCTTCAGCCTAACGCTGATGTCCGACGGTATCCTGGACCTTTTGCCAGAGCCTACACTCAAAGAGAAAGAAGCCGCCTTGCCCCAACGGGTCAAGTCGGCGGGCGGCAGCCTGGATGGCCTGCGGCAGGTTTTTGGATTGGCCACGCTAGGGGAGATGCCGGATGATATCGCCCTATTGGTGTTGAGCAGGAATCTTTGATGAGTACCGGAAGAATCCAATTCGCCGAGCAAGATGGGACTTTTGTCCTGAAGTTTGTCGGTGAAGTGCGCCTGACCTTGTGTTCGGCACTGGATGCGACGATTGAGCGGATCTTCACTGCGCTGAATTTCTCGGCGATCGTGATCGATCTGACCGAAACCCGTAGCATTGATAGCACCACGCTGGGCTTGTTGGCCAAGTTGTCCATTCTGTCGCGGCAGAAGGTCGGCTTGTTGCCGACCGTCGTCACTACCCACGAAGACATCACCCGGCTGCTGCAGTCCATGGGTTTCGACCAAGTGTTCAACATTGTTGACCGCCCGATCCCCTGCCCGGAATGCCTGACCGACCTGCCGTCCCAGGACCAGTCCGAAGAAGTGGTGCGGGTCAAAGTGCTGGAAGCGCACAAGATCCTGATGGGTCTCAACGAGTCCAATCGCGAAGCCTTCCACGACCTCGTCAACGCCCTCGAGCGTCACTGACGTCCTTCCTGTCGAAACACGTCCCACAGTTGGAGTCTGCTCGGCTTGAGACCGGCGAAGACACAAAAAAGGGCGGCACCCTCACAGGTGCCGCCCTTTTTGCTGCTATCTGCCCTTACAGCTTGGCAGACAACAACGCCTCCAGCTTCTCCTGATCCCGAGCAAACTGACGAATACCCTCCGCCAGTTTCTCAGTCGCCATCGCATCCTCGTTGGACTCCCAACGGAACTGCGCTTCAGTCATATGCACTCGCGCTTCACCCGCATGCCCTGGCGACAATTTGCGTTCCAGCTTGCCTTCATCCGCCGCCAGTTTTTCCAGCAGGTCCGGGCTGATGGTCAGGCGGTCACACCCGGCCAACTCTTCGATCTGGCTCAGGTTGCGGAAGCTCGCACCCATCACCACGGTCTTGTAGCCATTGGCCTTGTAGTAGTTGTAGATACGCGTCACCGACTGCACGCCCGGATCATCGGAACCGGTGTAGTCGTTGCCATTGGCCTTCTTGTACCAGTCATAGATACGGCCCACGAACGGCGAAATCAGGAACACGCCGGCCTCTGCGCACGCAACCGCCTGGGCGAAGGAGAACAGCAGTGTCAGGTTGGTCTGGATGCCTTCTTTTTCCAGCTTCTCCGCCGCACGAATACCTTCCCAGGTGGAGGCGATCTTGATCAGCACGCGGTCACGGCCAACCCCGGCTTTTTCGTACAGGTCGATCAGACGGTGCGCACGCTTGAGAATAGCGCCCTCGTCGAACGACAAGCGCGCATCCACCTCGGTGGATATACGGCCCGGCACTACTTTGAGGATCTCTTGACCCACCGCCACCGCGAAACGGTCGCTGACCAGGCCCACATCGCCATTGCAATCCTGCACGCACTCATCCAGCAGCTTGGCATAGCCCGGAATCGACGCAGCCTTGAGCAACAGCGAAGGGTTGGTGGTCGCATCCTGCGGCTTGAGCTTGGCGAGGGTAGAAAAATCGCCGGTATCGGCTACGACAGTCGTGAATTGCTTGAGTTGTTCCAGCTTGGAAGTCATGGGCGTGCTCTGTCCTATGGGTCTGGTGACATTACCCGAGCGCTGGCAGGCGCTCAAGGCGCAAATGCGTTCGATCGTTTGCGCGGGCAACAACCTGAAAACAGCCGTTTGAAAGCCCGGCCGTACTGCTCAATAGGAGGGCAAAATGCAGGGCAGGTTCAACCCAAATGCCCGATGACACGTGGATAAAACTGTGCAGACCGGCTTGTCTGCCCCCGCACAAAATGTGCGAGGGGGCGTGCTCCCGATAGCAGTGTGTCAGTCAATCCACAACTAACTGACCCCCCCTGCAAGCAATCGGGTTAACGCCCTTCCAGCAAAGCCCCAGCCTGATCCAGTAATGCCAACGGATCCGCCGCCTTATGAATATCAACCGACAACAACTGCCTGAACCTGCGCGCCCCTGGGAAACCGGTGCCCAGCCCCAGGACATGCCGAGTGATGTGATGCATCACGCCACCACTCGCCAGATGCTCAGCAATATAAGGCCGCAACTGCGCCAGTACCTGCGCCCGACCCACCACCGGCGCCTCACTCCCGAACAACCGCTGATCCACCTCCGCCAGCAGATACGGGTTGTGATAAGCCTCGCGCCCCAGCATCACGCCATCAAACGTCTGCAAATGCTCCTGGCACTGTTCCAGCGTCTTGATCCCGCCGTTAAGCACAATCTCTAACTCAGGAAAATCCCGCTTCAACTGCGCCGCCACGTCATAGCGCAACGGCGGAATGTCGCGATTCTCCTTGGGCGACAGCCCCTCCAGAATCGCAATCCGCGCATGCACGGTGAAACTCGTGCAACCGGCGTCCTTCACCTGCCCGACGAAATCACACAGCTCGGCATAACTGTCCCGGCCATTGATGCCGATGCGATGCTTCACCGTCACCGGAATCGACACCGCATCGCGCATCGCCTTCACGCAATCGGCCACTAACGCAGGATGCGCCATCAGGATCGCGCCGATCATATTGTTCTGCACCCGATCGCTGGGGCAGCCGACGTTCAGGTTCACTTCGTCATAGCCGGCGGCTTCAGCCATGTGCGCGCACGCGGCCAGGTCGGCGGGCACACTGCCGCCCAACTGGAGCGCCAGAGGATGCTCGGCTTCGTTGTGGCGCAGGAAGCGGTCATGGTCGCCATGGAGAATCGCGCCGGTGGTGACCATCTCGGTGTAGAGCAAGGCGTGTTTGGAGAGCAGGCGCAGGAAGAACCGGCAGTGGCGGTCTGTCCAATCCATCATGGGTGCAACGCTAAAGCGGCGGGAGAGTGGGGCGGTTTGTAGGGGCATTGGGTGTCTGAGTCAGCGAGGCGAATAGTGCGCAGTTTATCAGGGATGGATGTTGGGTGTTGGGAGGTGTGGTCTGTGCCCTTCACCTCGTCGTAAGGGCGGTTTCGCCGAGGGTCTGACCTTCAGTACTTTTTATATGTAAATGACTAAAATTTAAAGAAAACTAGTTTTCAAGTGGATGATCCTGAAAAGCTTGAAATTTTGTCAATGTTCGTGGCGGGTCTGCAAAGCGGAAAAATCTATCGAGCTTAGATAGTATTAGAAAGTTTGGGCTCTCTCTGGAGAAGGACTTTTATGCTGGGAAGTCAAGAAAAGATGCAGTTCCTAAGATAGTGGAGTTGGTCGCGAAGATGCCTGTTGATGATGTGAGGAAGTTTGCGCGGCGAGTTATTGATACTAAAGAAGACGCTGGCATGCTCGATAAAGGCTACCAAAATTTGGCGGAGTTTTTATTGCGTAACTGAATTTGTTAAGTCGTGTATCGGATGTCGAGTTTGGATGGCTAAGATCTTGGGAAATTTCTCACAGTTCTCTCGGCTTGCCCCCTCAGACCTCCCATCGCTAACCTCCTTAAGCCGCTGCCAACCCAGCGGCCGGATGTGGAAGTCCGACCAAGCTGAAGGCGCTCAATCGCCCATAAACACCTACCGGCGTTTTTTTACGTCTGTATGATTGCTTATGGCGGCTGTGCGCGGGGCACTTCGGTGCGCCGGGTCCTTTAGCCCTGGTCTTCCACACCTGCGTACAGCTGCCACCTCTCATGTGGAAGTGAGATAGGCAGTTCCTTAAACGCTAAAGGAGCTTCGCCATGTACGAAGCCACACCTAACCCGCCTTATGCTTCAAGCGCCACATCCTCTGATCTCAATCTTCAAGCCGCAGCCCAGCGAGCAATCGAGCATCACTTGCCGCCATCTGACGACGGTACCGTTAGCGAACGCCCAAGCGGCACCCTCTTTCTGGTCAATCCAACCATCGACCCCGAAACCCTCCTAGCCAACGCCGCCGAAAACCTCGCATCCGCCAACCAAATGGCCGCAACCCTGGCTTTTGACCTCGAAGACCCGCACCGCGCCATCATCCTGGGCATCCACCAACTCATCGACCTAAGCGCTCTACTCATCGCCCGCGCCCAAGAGCAAGTCGCGCCTGCTGCCAACCCCGCCGCCTTACCCCAAGGCGGCAACCTGAACCCCTGCTGTCACCGCGCAAAGTTTCATAATTCCCTGCGTATTTGCGGACTACGCTACTGTTCAAGAGAGGCCCCCCGTACCTCCAGCCCATAGGGAACTGAAAACATGATCTCGAACCTGGTTAAAGTCGTGCTGATTGCTGGCACGTTGCTGTTGGGTGCTTGTTCGACGGGAACGTCGGGCGGGAGTGGTGACCCTTGTTTTACTGGCGGATGCCAGGCGTTTGGGGACCATAGCCCGAGCAAGGCGGCCAAGATGAATTTTGGCGGGAGTGGGCTGGGGAGCAGTTATGGGGAGTATGGGTCGGGGTTGTTGCATGATGATTGATGAATGGTGGGTCAGTCATTGGGGTAGTGACTGACCTATTGCTATCGGGGGCAAGCCCCCTACCACATTGGATCTATAATCGGCGCAAAACTAGCGTCGTTAGTGGCCGCCTTTCATGCGCCGGGCAATCAGGTAGAGGCCCAGGCCGATCAGCGCCGTCACTGCGCCGATGTACCCAGTGCTGGTCCAGCCCAACCCCGCCGTAATCGCCATCCCGCCAAACCACGGCCCCAGTGCATTCGCCAGGTTGAACGCCGCGTGGTTGGACGCGGCCGCCAGGCTCGGTGCCTCGTGCGCAATGTCCATCAGGCGGATCTGCAACGGCGCAGCCAAGGCCACCATGGTGCCGACCAGGCCCATGCTCAATAGCACGCCCCACAGTGACGACGCCGCAAAGGGGAAGAACAGCAACACCGCAATCGACCACACCAATATCAAACCCACCGCGCGAAATTGCAGGCGGTCAAACAGCTTGCCGCCAGCGATGTTGCCGATGATCCCACCCACGCCAAACGCGGCGAGGCCGAAGGGGATCCACTGCGGCGAGACTTTGGTCACTTCCAGCATGGTCGGCGCCAGGTAGCTGAATACGCAGAACATCCCGGCAAAACCAATCGCACCAATGGACAACGCCATCCACACCTGCGGTTTGGTGAAGGCGCGCATTTCCTTGCGTGGGTCACTACGTTCTTCATCGTGGCGGTGCGGCACGAACTGCCAGACGAGGGCGATGGTGCACAGGGCAATCACGCTCACCAGCCCGAACGCCGAGCGCCAGCCCAGGTGTTGGCCGAGGAAGGTGGCGATGGGGTTGCCCAGCAGCATGGCCAGGGTCAGGCCCATCATTACCCGGGCCACGGCGCCGGCGCGTTTGTCGGTGGGCACCATGCTGGAGGCGACGACGGCGGCGATGCCGAAGTAGGCACCGTGGGGCAGGCCGCTGATAAAGCGGAAGGCCACCAATGAGCTGAAGCTCGGAGTAAACGCCGTGGCGAAGTTGCCCAGGGCATACAGGCCCATCAACAACAGCAGCATATGTTTGCGCAGTAGCTTGGCGCCGAGGATGGCCAGCAGCGGGGCACCGACCATGACGCCCAGCGCGTAGGCGCTGATGGCGTGGCCCACCTGGGGTTCGCTCAAGCCCAGGTTCTGGGCGATGTCGGGCATCAAACCCATGATGGCGAATTCGCCGGTACCGATTGCGAAAGCGCCCACGGCCATGGCCGCTTCCATTTTGGCGGCACTGCGCGCAGGCAGCACGTGCCCGAGTGTTTGGTGGGTAGACATGGATTGCTCTGTTGGATAGGGGCACGAAAGTCAGTCGCCGATGCTACGCACGCGACGGTGAAGGTGTCTAGAACCGCCGCACGCGCGAGAGTTCCGGGCCTGTGACGCCACGTCGCGCTCGATGCACTTGACACTGGCGCGGCGAAACCCGCGATTCAGAGCTGTCAATTGGCCAAACGGCGCATAAACGCTGTTTGCCGTGATATTCTGCGCGCCGTCTTGGGCTAGTCTTTCCTGGTGCGTACACCCGTATACGTCCCGGCGATTGGCTGTCGTCCAGGTAGCTGAAGCCAATAATGATAAGAAGTCAGCGCAGAAGGGACATAAAAGTGAGGTCGATACGTCGGCCTTGTGTGCCCACCCTACGGCCTGAAGAGTCAGGGGCGGTAGGGCGGATGGCGTTTTATCATAGGTGCTACTGATGTTTAAAAAAGTAAACACTGCCTTGCTGGGGCTGGCGTTGTCGATGGGGATCTCGACCGTCCACGCGCAAGAGGCAAAGAAAGTCGATGTGCTGCTGATCGGCGGCGGCATCATGAGTGCGACCCTGGGTGTCTGGCTCAACGAGCTGGAACCGGACTGGTCGATGGAAATGGTCGAACGCCTCGATGGCGTGGCCGAAGAAAGCTCCAACGGCTGGAACAACGCCGGTACCGGTCACTCGGCCCTGGCTGAGTTGAACTACACCCCGGAAGACAAGAACGGCAACGTTGAGATCCCCAAAGCGGTCGAGATCAACGAAGCGTTCCAGATCTCCCGTCAGTTCTGGTCCTGGCAGGTCCAGCAGGGCGTGCTGAAGAACCCGCGCTCGTTCATCAACTCCACACCGCACATGAGCTTTGTGTGGGGCGATGACAACATCAAGTTCCTCAAGAAGCGTTACGAAGCGCTGCAGGCCAGCCCGCTGTTCGCCGGCATGCAGTACTCCGAAGACCCGGCGCAGATCGCCAAGTGGGTGCCGCTGATGATGGAAGGGCGTGACCCGAACCAGAAAATCGCGGCCACCTGGAGCCCGCTGGGTACCGACATGAACTTCGGCGAGATCACCCGCCAGTTCGTTGCCCACCTGCAGACCACGCCCAAGTTCGACCTGAAACTGTCGAGCGAAGTGCAGGACATCACCAAGAACGATGACGGTTCGTGGCGTGTCAGCTACAAAAACCTGAAAGACGGCACCAAGACTGAAACCGACGCCAAGTTCGTGTTCATCGGCGCCGGCGGCGGTGCCCTGCACCTGCTGCAAAAGTCGGGCATTCCTGAAGCCAAGGAATACGCCGGCTTCCCGGTGGGTGGTTCGTTCCTGGTGACCGATAACCCAACCGTGGCCGAGCAACACCTGGCCAAGGCCTACGGTAAAGCTTCGGTCGGTTCGCCGCCGATGTCGGTTCCGCACCTGGACACCCGCGTGCTGGATGGCAAGCGCGTGATCCTGTTTGGCCCATTCGCAACCTTCTCCACCAAGTTCCTCAAAGAAGGCTCGTACCTGGACCTGCTGACCAGCACCACCACCCACAACATCTGGCCAATGACCAAAGTCGGTATTCGTGAATACCCACTGGTCGAGTACCTTGCCGGCCAACTGATGCTGTCGGACGACGACCGCTTCAAGGCGCTGCAAGAGTACTTCCCGAATGCCAAGAAAGAAGACTGGCGCCTGTGGCAAGCCGGTCAGCGCGTGCAGATCATCAAGCGTGACGAAGAGCAGGGCGGCGTCCTGAAACTCGGTACCGAAGTGGTCAGCTCCGCCGACAACACCATCGCGGGCCTGTTGGGTGCATCGCCAGGCGCGTCGACCGCGGCTCCGATCATGCTGACCGTGCTGCAGAAGGTGTTCAAGGACAAGGTCGCGACCCCTGAGTGGCAGGCAAAACTGCACCAGATCGTACCGAGCTACGGCACCAAGCTGAACGACAGCCCTGAAGCGGTTGCCAAGGAATGGGCCTACACCGCTGGCGTTCTGCAACTGCCAACGCCGCCTGTGATTCCGGCCAGGACCGCTCCGGCGGCGACCGAGGCGGCCAAGCCTGCGGCCCAGCCTGCGGCCCAGCCGAGCAAGCCGGCGTCTGATCTGGCGCTGTAAACAAAGCTGTGCAAAAGCCCGCTGAACCGGTGACGGTCAGCGGGCTTTTTCATGGCGTGGTGTTTAGGGGCGCGAGCGCTCGACGGGAGGCAGTTCAACCGTGCGTTCAGCCGCCGCCAGCGCCGCCTTCAAGCCGGCTTGGTCCAGCGGCACGCAATACGCAGGCTTGGCCCGCTCAAACCGCCAGCTGTCATCCAGCCCACCCGCATCCACGGCATCAAAACCGAGTTCGTCGAGCAACTGGATCACGTGTGCCTTCGCGGCGGCGTCGTCCGCGGCCACCGGCAGGGCACGGCGGTCGGGCGCGCCGTGGGGGCGGGCATCCTGTGTCAGCTCGGGCGCGAAGATCGCATTGAATACCTTCACTACGTGCGAGTGGGGAAGGTGGTCAGCCAGCAGTCGGCTGGTGGTGGTTTCAAAGCGATCCAGCACCGGGATATGCCCGTCGCGGTCAGGGTAGTAATTATTGGCGTCCATCACTGTTTTGCCTTCCAGCCATTGAGCCGGGACGCTGCGGTAATGCTCCAGGGGAATCGCCACGAGGGCGATATCGCCGAATCGAGCGGCGTCTTCGGCGCTGCCCACTTGCACGCCGAGTATCCCGCTTACCACGCTGCTCATGGTGTGGGGGCCGCGTGAGTTGCTCAACATCACCTCATGCCCGGCCGCCAGTGCCAGTTGAGCCACGGCGCGCCCGATAAAGCCTGCTCCAATAACGCCAATCTTCATGATTGTGCTCCTGTGAATGGGGGGAGCCGTTATGATGATTGGCAACCAATGGGTGATAAATCGTCATTCTGGTGTGGATGTTGTTACTGGGAGTGGGGAATGATGGATCGCCTATCAAGTATGAATGCGTTCGTGACGGCGGCTGAGCTGGGCTCCTACGCGCGTGCCGCTGAGCGCCTGGGCATGTCGCCGCAGATGGTGGCCAAACATGTCGCCGCGCTGGAATTGCGCCTGGGTGCACGGTTGCTCAACCGCACCACGCGCCGGCAAAGCCTGACGGAGTTGGGGAGCGCGTACTACGAACGCTGCAAACACATCCTCACAGAGGCCGAGGCCGCCGAGTCCCTGGCGCAGATCATGAACGACACCCCGCGCGGCAAGTTGAAAATCACCGCGCCGGTCACGTTTGGCTCCCACAGCTTGATGCCGCTGATTACCGGGTTCCTGCGTGACCACCCGGATGTGGAAATCGACCTGCACCTGACGGATCGGTTTGTCGACCTGGTGGAGGAGGGGTACGAAGCGGCCTTTCGTATCGGGCCCCTGGCAACCACCGGCCTCACGGCCAGGCCGCTGGCGCCTTATCGCCTGGTGGTCTGCGCGGCGCCGGCCTACCTGGCGGCCCGCGGTACACCGGCGGTGCCGGCAGACCTTGAGCATCACGAATGCCTGGGATATGCCTTCTGGTCGCGCCCGGCCGATCGCGAGTGGGTGTTTTTCCAGGGGGCGACCGCGCACAGGGTGCAGGTTGCCAGCCGTTTGCAGATCAATGAAAGCCGGGCCCTGATGTCGGCCGCGCTGGATGGTTTCGGCATTGTCCTTGGCCCGGAGGATTTTCTGCGCGGGGCCTTGGCCAGGGGCGAGTTGGTGCGGGTACTGCCGGACTTTGACGCGCCGAGCCGGTCGATGCATTTGGTCTACACCGCCAACCGGCAGCGTACGGCCAAGCTGCGGCGATTTGTCGAGGCAGTGGTTCAGCGCTTCGGTCCCGCGTGATGTCCTTTGCTTGAGCGGCGACCGGCGGTTTCCCCCCGATCAGCGCCAACGACCGACTGTCGCTTGCACTTCTTGATGCCCTCGGGTTCAGCAATCTGACAGACACCGCCTGTTAAAAAAGTACCCAGGCCAAGCAGGAGCGCGGCTGAAACACAGGGGGATTTTTTACTGGTGCACGTGTTGGGCGTCAGCGCCCGAGGGGTTTTTATGTTGTTACGTTATGCGGCATTGGCGGCGGTCGTCGTCGCGGCATCCGGGTGTGTGCAAGAGCGCGTTGTGCATGAGCGTCGGCCGGTGCAACGTGAATATGTCGAGGTGGTGGCGCCGCAACCGCCGCCGGTGCAGGTGATTGAGGTCGAGCCACCGGTACGTGAAGGCTACTTGTGGTCACGCGGCTATTGGCGCTGGGAAGGCGGGCGCTATGTGGCGGTGCACGGCCATTGGGAGCCGGTGCGCGAAGGCTATCGCTATGTGCATCCGCACTGGGTGCAACGCAGCGATGGGTATCACTGGCAGGTAGGGGGCTGGGTTCGCTGAACCTACGCTGGTGGCAGAGCGGCCGCTCACGAAGCAGGTTGTTGGCAGGTCGGGCCAGGCAATGTGGCCAGGGCAGCAAGAAGAAGCGTGCGCACGTGGGCTTTCTCTCCATCGGAAGGTGAAGGCGATTTCTACCAAAGCCTGCCAATCGTCGCAACGCCTGCCAGATGACTTCGGCATGTTCGACGGTCAACTCACGGGTGCGCAAGAGCGTTTCCAGCACGGTGACGACTTCGCTCTTGGTCGATGGGCAGCTTTATAAAACCCACACCAGTTCCACCACGCACACCAGGCTGACAAAGCCTGGCGAGAGGGTGGCGAGGGATTCGATCAGGGCGGATGCCTTGGGGGACTGGACAGAGGATCATCCTGGGTGACATAGCGCACGAGTACGTTGGTATCCAGCCCGATCCTCCAGCGTTAGCTCACTGCACCACGCGGTAGCACGGTACATACGCCGCGCCGCCCGGCAACTTCATGCGGTGCTGGGCGACGAATGCCTGAAGCAGTTCGTCCAGCGGCTGCATGATGGCCGGGTCGCCGTGGATCTCGTAAGGACCGTTCTGTTCGATCAGGCGGATACCCTTGTCCTTCACGTTCCCCGCCACGATCCCCGAGAACGCCCGGCGCAGGTTGGCCGCCAGCTCATGGGGCGGCAATGCATGGTTGAGTTGCAGGCTGGCCATGTTTTCGTGGGTGGGGTCGAACGGGCGCTGGAAGCCTTCATCGATCTTCAGCAGCCAGTTGAAGTGGAAGGCGTCGTTGCGCTCGCGGCGGAACTGTTTCACCGCCTTGAGACCTGCGGTCATCTGGCGCGCCACTTCGGCCGGGTCGTCGATGATGATCTGGTAGTGCGCCTGCGCCGCTTCACCGAGGGTGGCGCCGACGAACGCATGCAATTGTTGCAGGTACGGCGCGGCCTGTTTCGGCCCGGTGAGGACGACCGGGAACGGTACGTCGCGGTTGTCCGGGTGCATCAGGATGCCCAGCAGGTACAGGAACTCTTCCGCCGTACCGGCGCCGCCCGGGAAGATGATGATGCCGTGGCCGACCCGCACGAAGGCTTCCAGGCGCTTCTCGATGTCGGGCAGGATCACCAGTTCATTGACGATGGGGTTCGGGGCTTCGGCGGCGATGATGCCCGGCTCGGTCAGGCCCAGGTAGCGCCCGCTGGTAATACGTTGTTTGGCGTGGGAAATGGTCGCGCCCTTCATCGGGCCTTTCATTACGCCAGGGCCGCAACCGGTGCACACATCGAGACTGCGCAGGACCAGTTCGTGGCCGACCTTCTTGGTGTATTTGTATTCTTCGGTATTGATCGAATGCCCGCCCCAGCACACCACGATCTTCGGCTCGACACCCGGGCGCAACGTACGGGCGTTGCGCAGCAGGTGAAACACATAGTCGGTGATGCCCTGGGAGTTGCTCAGGTCGATGCGCTGGCTGTCCAGTTCGTTCTCGGTGTAGACGATATCGCGCAGGGCGCTGAACAACATCTCACGGGTGCTGGCGATCATTTCGCCGTCGACAAAAGCGTCGGCCGGAGCATTCAGCAGCTCCAGGCGCACGCCACGGTCCTGCTGGTGGATGCGCACTTCAAAGTCTTTGTAGGCGTCGAGGATGGTCTTGGCGTTATCGATATGCGCGCCGGTGTTGAGGATTGCCAGGGCGCACTGGCGGAACAGGGTGTAGATGCTGCCGGTACCGGCTTCGCTCAGTTGCTGGACTTCGCGTTGGGAAAGGGTTTCGAGGCTGCCCTTGGGGCTGACGGAGGCGTTGATGACTTGACGTTGGGGCATTCTGATTCCTTGAAAGCACAGCCACCGCACCCGGTGAGGCGCGATGGCTTGAGAATGGTGGGCGCGGTTGAAGCGCACGAGCCGACTATTTACCTCAGGCGCAAGGCCGAGCGCAAATACCGTCCAACACCATCATGCCGCAGAACTTACTGAATCAGCTTCCAGTTTTTGTAGAAAACCCGACGCAGGGTAAAGACCATCCCGGCAAACCCGGCAATCACAGCGTTAAGCACCGTCGGCACTGGAGTGGGCCGCACGATATCGATAAACAGGCAGTAGCGCTTGGCATCGTTCTTGTTGAAGGACGCGTGCATCAGCGTGTCATCAAAGATGAACAACGGGTCGTCATGCCAGTAATGCTTATGCTTGCCCACTTGGATGTACACGCCGTCGTGATGGGGCGCCGGCGCCATGTTGTAAAGCACGCGGAACATCATGCGCAGAGGGCCGAAGTGAAACGAGGTCGAGCGGTTTTCATTGAACACCGACACGCCGATGGTCTTCACGAACGGCAGTTTTTTGCGCAGTTCGGGAATATCCAGCGTGGTTTCAATTGACCGCCCGTACCATTGGAAAAACAACATGCCGCGCTTTTTCTCGGCCATGCGTTCATCCAGGTAACCGATGATTTCATCTTTATGGGCCATGGCGTCGTCGAGGACCTGTTGCAGGTCTTCACGCCAGGCGGGTGGCAGGTCGCTCATCGTGTAAACATGGCGGTTGCGCGAGCTCAACAGGTCGAACAAGGTGTTGAACGGCGCCAGTAGCCAGGTGTTGCGGCCGCTGCCGATAAAATACTTCTTGAACGTAGGGGCGTCATACAAACCGTTACGCAGGAAGTCGTAAATACCGCACACCAGCACCAGGCAGAGGAATACCAGGGTGGTTTCTGGGAACACATCAATGATCAACAGGACGGCGAGTACCCAGGCAACCGATACCATTTTTTTACGCAAGGCCAGCGTGTTCATGCAACTTCGCTCCAGCAGGACGCCATTCGACAGTTCCGGATCCGTGGCCGCGAGTGGTTGGGTTTTGAAACATATTGAAACAACTGCGTCATAATAAGCCGTTCCGCGCCGCAAAGGCGTTTTTTAATAGTGCGAAATTGTGAAAACCCTGCACATTTTTAAGCGCTGCCGGCCGTGTTTGGATTGGATTTTGTAAACAGAAGATTTGCGACTATCGTGACGCTTCGGTTTTTCGGGCGTCATAGACCGGTACGATTGAAGTTGAATGGCCACCACTGGCCTTCGGCACCTTGGAAGAGGCAGAAATTTTATGATCATCAAACCGCGGGTTCGTGGCTTTATCTGTGTGACCGCTCACCCTGTTGGCTGTGAGGCGAACGTCAAGGAACAGATCGACTACGTAACCAAACACGGCGCAATCAAAGGTGGCCCGAAGAAGGTGCTGGTTCTTGGCGCTTCCACCGGCTACGGCCTGGCCGCGCGCATCAGTGCTGCGTTTGGCTGCGGCGCCGACACCCTGGGCGTGTTTTTTGAGAAAGAAGGCGAAGAAGGCAAGCTGAGCACCGCCGGCTGGTACAACAGCGCCGCGTTCGAGAAGTTTGCCGTTGAAAAAGGCCTGTATGCCAAAAGCATCAACGGCGACGCCTTCTCCGACGAGATCAAGCGCCTGACCATCGAGACCATCAAAAAAGACCTGGGCAAGATCGACCTGGTGGTCTACAGCCTGGCCGCGCCACGCCGTACCGACCCGCAAGGCGTGGTGCACACCTCCACCCTCAAGCCGATCGGCAAAGCCGTGACCCTGCGCGGGATCAACACCGACAAGGGCGTTGTGGTCGACACCACCCTGGAGCCGGCCACCCAGGAAGAAATCGACGGCACCGTGAAGGTCATGGGCGGCGAAGACTGGCAGCTGTGGATCGACGCCCTGCGTGACGCCGATGTATTGGCCGAAGGCGCCAAGACCACCGCGTTCACCTACCTCGGCGAGAAGCTGACCCAGGACATCTACTGGAACGGCTCCATCGGCGAAGCCAAGAAAGACCTGGACAAGAAAGTCCTGACCCTGCGTGACAACCTCGCCGCGCTCAAGGGCGATGCCCGCGTGTCGGTACTCAAGGCCGTGGTCACCCAGGCCAGCTCGGCGATCCCGATCATGCCGCTGTACCTGTCGCTGCTGTTCAAGGTGATGAAAGAGCAGGGCACTCATGAAGGCTGCATCGAGCAGGTCTACGGCCTGTTCAAGGACAGCCTGTACGGCAGCCAGCCGAAACTCGACGCCGACGGCCGCCTGCGTGCCGACCTGGCCGAGCTGGAGCCGAAAGTCCAGGACGCCGTGGCAGCGCTGTGGAACCAGGTCACCGACGAGAACGTCAACGAGATCAGCGATTTTGCCGGCTACAAGGCAGAGTTCATGCGGTTGTTCGGCTTTGAAGTCAAGGGTGTGGACTACGATGCTGATGTGAACCCGACCGTCAAAATCAACGGTCTGGTCCAAGCCTAAACGCGGTTGAACATGTGAGAGGGGGCTTGCTCCCGATAGCGAGGGGTCAGCTAGCGATAAGCTGTCTGGCCCGACGCAATCGGGAGCAAGCCCCCTCCCACGTTTGGTTGTGTACGTTTCAGAAAATTCTTACGCTTCGGCGCGCAGTTCCCGCTTTTCAGATCTGCCAGACTCCTTCGGCTATCAAGCCGCGCCAACGGAGGATCTGATGACGATTCGTGCAGTAGTTTTTGATTTCGGCGGTGTTCTGTTCGACTGGAGCCCGCACCATCTGTACCGCAAGCTGATTGCCGACGACCACGAACGGCAATGGTTTCTCGACACCATTTGTACCCAGGCCTGGAACACCGAGCAGGACGCCGGGCGCACGCTCGCCGACGCAACGCGCACCCTCATCGACCAATACCCGTGCCATGAAACCTTGATCCAGGCTTATTACGAGCGTTGGCACGAGATGCTGCGCGGCCCGTTGCCGGAAGGGGTGGCGATTCTCAATGCGCTGCATGCTGCCCATATGCCCCTGTTCGGGCTCACCAACTGGTCTGCCGAAACCTTTCCCTATGCGCGGGCCCATTACCCATTCCTGCAGTGTTTTCGCGACATTGTGGTGTCCGGCGAATTGAAACTCATCAAGCCCGATCCGGCGATCTACCACGCCAGCCTGGCTCAGGTGCGTGCCTGCCTGCCGGATATCCGCCCCGCAGAAGTGGTGTTTATCGATGACGTGGCCGGCAATATCGACGCCGCCGTCGCGTTGGGTTGGCAGGGCATTCACCATGTGTCGGCCGAGCATACCGCCGCACGATTGCGTGAGCTGGGCGTGAGCTTTTAGCGCGCCCACTTTTCCATGACGAAATCGACAAACGCCCGCAGTTTCGGCAGGCGGTAACGGTCCTGGCCGTAGAGCAAATGCATGGGCCGGCTGGGCAGTTGATAGTCGGTCAGCAAGGCCACGAGCTTGCCGCTCTGCAGGTCGGGCTGCACCAGGGCATCGGGCAGCATGACGATGCCCATGCCTTGCACCGCCACTTGGCGCAGGGCCTGGGAGCTGTTGATGGTCAATGAGCCGGACACCGGAATCTCCACTTCGCCTTGCTCCCCGGTCATGCGCCATAGCTTGTCGGCATTGCGCCAATCGTCGGTGGAGGGGTAGGCGAACGCCAGGCAGTCGTGCTGTTGCAGGTCTTCAGGGCGAGCAGGCGTGCCGCGCTGCGCCAGGTAGTCCGGGGACGCGCAGAGGGTGATGGTGTAATCCTGCAGGGGCCGGGCGATCAGGCTTGAAGGTTCCAGTTCACCCAGGCGGATCGCTACGTCGAAGCCGCTGTCGACCAGGTCCATGCGTTCATTGCTGAGTACGACATAGAGCTTGAGCAGCGGGTAGCGCTGGGAGAACTCGCTCAAGGCCGGCGCCAGGCGCTCGGTGCCGAACGCCGGAGGGGCGGTGATGCGCAAGGTGCCTTTGGGCACGTCACTGTGCGCTTGTTCCGCCAATTGCTCGGAGTCGGCCACCAGCCCCAGTACTTCAAGGCAGCGCTGGTAATACTGGCCGCCGAATTCCGTGAGGCTTTGTTTGCGCGTGGTGCGCTTGAGCAGGCTGACACCCAGGCGTTGCTCCAAGGCGCGCAAGTGATTGCCGACCATCGTGGTCGACATCCCGCAGGCATGGGCGGCGGCGGTCATGCTGCCGGCCTCGACCACTTTTACGTACACCGACATCGCCTGGAACAGATCCATTATCAATCCCTGATTTAAAGTCATTGCAGAAAGGCGCAGTTTATCCAGTTGGGGTGGTTAACGATACTTCAGCTACCCCTACGATGCACTGGAGCTTGCCACCATGACCGCCACCTGCCTGATGACGACCTACCAACCCTTGGCCTTGAGCTTTACTCGCGGCCTGGGCACGCGCCTGTGGGATCAGCAGGGGCGCGAATACCTGGATGCGGTGGCAGGCGTGGCGGTGACCAATGTCGGGCACTCTCACCCGAAACTGGTGACGGCCATCAGCGAACAGGCCGGCTTGTTATTGCATACATCCAACCTCTACAGCATCGACTGGCAGCAACGCCTGGCCCGGCGCCTCACTCAGCTGTCGGGCCTGGACCGCGCCTTCTTCAACAACTCCGGCGCCGAAGCCAACGAGGCCGCACTGAAGCTGGCGCGGTTGCATGGCTGGAAAAAAGGCATCGAAGAGCCGCTGGTGGTGGTGATGGAAAACGCCTTCCATGGCCGCACCCTCGGCACCATGGCGGCCAGCGATGGGCCGTCGGTACGCCTTGGGTTTCAACGTTTGCCCGGCGATTTTCTCAAGGTTCGGTTCGGTGATCTGGCGGCCATTGAAGCGATCACCCAAACGTTTGGCTCGCGGATCGCAGCGGTCTTGCTGGAGCCGATCCAGGGCGAAAGCGGCGTCATGCCGGCGCCCGCGGGTTACCTGCGCGCCCTGCGCGATCACTGCACCCGGCATGGCTGGCTGATGATGCTCGATGAAATCCAGACCGGTATCGGCCGTACCGGTACCTGGTTTGCATTCCAGCACGAAGGTATCGTGCCGGACGTGATGACCCTGGCCAAAGGCCTGGGCAACGGGGTACCCATCGGCGCCTGCCTGGCTCGCACGGCGGTGGCCCAGTTGTTCACGCCGGGCAGTCACGGCAGCACGTTCGGTGGCAACCCGCTGGCCTGCCGAGTAGGCTGCACCGTGCTCGACATTATCGAAGAGCAAGGCCTGTTGCAGAACGCGGCGCAACAGGGGGAACGCTTGCTGGCGCGGTTGCGGGTGGAATTGGATGAACATCCGCAGGTACTGGCGATTCGGGGGCGGGGCCTGATGATCGGCATCGAACTGGCCAGCCCCAGTCGCGACCTGACGCAGCGCGCCGCCCACGAGCATGGGCTGTTGATCAATGTGACGCGGGGCAAAGTCATTCGCCTGTTGCCGCCCCTGACCCTGGAGGCCAAGGAGGTCGAGATGATCGTACGGGCCATCACCCGGCTATTGGATTGAAGTGCGCTGAAACTGCGGGCTTATAGGTCATGCCCATTCAGCCATTCCTGATTCATCGTCTCGGTGTCTCCCAGATACGCCAGCAACCACGCCATGGCCGGGGACAGCTTGTCCTGTGCCCAGGCCACGCACGACGGGCTGGCGGGGAAGGGCCGGGTCAGTTGCAGCGCCACCAGTTCGCCGCGTTCGATCCACGGCAATACCTGATGCGCCGGTGCCATGCCGACGCACAGGCCATCGCGCAGGCAATCGATGGCCGACGCCCAGTTCGGTACGACCAGGCGACGTTGGTTATCCAGGGTCCAGGTGTCGCGCTTGGGCAGGTTGCGCGACGTGTCGGTCATGCACAGCGAGGCGAACGGGCGCAGTTGGTCATCGCTGAGCAACCCTTCAATGTTGGCCAAGGGATGCGTTGCACTGACGACACACAGCCAGTTCAACAACCCCATGTCGCGAAAGCTAAAGCGGCTGGCCACCGGCACTGCGCTGGTGGCGCCGATCACAATGTCGGTACGCTCGTCGGCCAAGGCATCCCACACGCCGTTGTACACCTCGTACTCCAGCAGCAACTCCACCTCGGGGAACCGCCGATAGAAATCCAGCACCAACTGCCGGCAGCGCTGAGGTTTGACGATAGAGTCCACCGCCACCTTCAACTGGCCACTCCAGCCGTTGGCCACCTGCTGGCACAAACGCCGGGTGCCGAGCATTTTTTTCATCACGCCACGGGCTTCGTCGATAAACAGGCGGCCGGCGGGGGTCAGTTCGACGTCGCGATGGCGCCGCACAAACAATGGCACTGCCAGCCACTCCTCAATCTGACGTACCGTATAGCTGATGGCCGACGGCACGCGATGCAATTCCTGGGCGGCGGCGCTGAAACTGCCATGGCGCGCTACCGCGTCGACTACCTCCAGGGAGTATTCAGACCACATACGGGCTGCCTTCAAATTTTTTGATGATAGTGTCCAATTATTATCGCTTCACACAAAATATGTCAGCTTCATAATGGCTGCCAGTCAGCAAATGGTTTGATGGCAGATTCAACAAGGTTTCGATGAAAAATTCTTTTGGGTTCACTTGGTACCTGGCGGGGCTGAGCATGCTTGGTTATCTCGCCATGGACATGTACTTGCCGGCGTTCGGCGCCATGGGCGAGCAATTGCAGATCGGCGCTGGCGCGGTGGGCGCCAGCTTGAGCATCTTCCTCGCCGGCTTTGCGTTGGGGCAGTTGTTGTGGGGGCCGTTGTCCGACCGACTGGGGCGCAAGCCGATTCTGCTGGTGGGGTTGAGTCTGTTCGTACTGGGCTGCGCGGGTATGTTCTGGGTCGAGACGGCGCCGCAGCTCCTGGCCTTGCGCTTTCTGCAGGCGATTGGTGTGTGCTCGGCTGCCGTGAGCTGGCAAGCGTTGGTGATTGATCGTTACCCGGCCGACAAGGCGCACCGGGTGTTCGCCAGCATCATGCCGTTGATGTCACTGTCGCCCGCCCTGGCGCCGCTGTTGGGCGCGATGGTGCTGAATCACTTGGGGTGGCAGGCGATTTTCGGGGTGTTGCTGGGGGTGTCGCTGCTGTTGCTGCTGCCGACGGTGTGCCTGCGCCGTACGCCAAAAAATGTGACGCATACGCCGTCGCGCCTCGGTTATGCGCAGTTGTTCAGGTCTCGGGTGTTCAGCGGCAACGTGATGATCTTCGCCGCCTGCTCCGCCAGTTTCTTCGCCTGGCTGACGGCTTCGCCGTTCATCCTTGGCGACATGGGCTACAGCCCCAATGACATCGGCCTGAGCTATGTGCCGCCAACCCTGGCGTTTCTGGTAGGCGGCTACAGTTGTCGCAGTGCCTTGCAGCGTTTCCAGGGCAAGACATTACTGCCCTGGCTGCTGGTGGCTTACTGCATCAGCATGGTGGCGTTGTACATGGTCGCCACCTGGACTGTGCCGACCCTCACCACCTTACTGATTCCGTTCTGCCTGATGGCGCTGGTCAACGGCGCCAGTTACCCGATCGTGGTAGCGAATGCGCTGATGCCCTTTTCGGAAAATTCCGGCAAGGCCGCAGCACTGCAAAACACCTTGCAGTTGGGGCTGTGCTTCCTCAGCAGCCTGCTGGTGTCATCGATGATCGAACAACCGTTGTTGATCACGGTGATGGTGATGCTGGCGACTGCGCCGTTGGCGGTGTTGGGCTATTGGCTGGCGCGGCCGAAGGCGGACCCCGCCGAACTGGCCAATGCCTGAACTGAGAATGCGTAAAAAAGTGGGAGGGGGTTGCTCCCTCCCACATGTGGATTGAGTGAATGAAGTGCATAGCTAGAACGTCACTTCCATGTTCAGCGTCGGCGTGGAGGTGCGGCTCCCCCGGCCACCGTCCACACCGAACTTGTTGTGCCAGTATTCATAACCTACCCCAAGGTACAGGTTCGGCTTCACGCTTTTGCCTGGCCGCACCGCCACCATCAGCGCCGTGCGCATCAGCGCTTCCGGCGCCGTGTCACGGCCATGATAGTCCTCGCCTTTTTCCCCGACGTAATTGATAAACCCCTGGAATTTAGCCGCGTGGTTGGCGATCTCGAACGGGCGCATCCAGGTCAGGTTGAGCAGGTAGGTGTCATCAAACGTGTGGTTCGATTCTTGCGCGCCGGGGATGCCGGTGTGGTTCTTTTCCTTGTAGTACATCAGGCTCAAATCCAGCACACCGACGCTGTTGAATTTCAGCGTGGGGCCAAACACCAGCGCGCGTTTTCTGGCCGAGGCGAAGTTGTTGTTGCGGTTGGCATCAAAACCCAGGGTCAACGCGTAATCCTTGATCAGCCCGGTGCCCGGCGGCATGTCGAAGACGCGTGAGGCATACAGCTGGTGCCGATACACCGCGTACACCTCGCTGCCGCCATGGTCGGTGCCCTTGCGCGGGTCGCGGCTGTCGGACAGGAACACATCCAGGTTGAGGAAATTGCTGCCGTAGCGGTAGCCGCTGGCGTGGGTGAAGCTGTAGATGCGCTTGCTGAAGTCGTCGGGGTTATTGGGATTGGTGAAATGCTGGCCGTAGCGAAAGCCGACGCTGTTGTTCATCCATTCCATGGCAACGGCCTCGCCGCCGCCGAGGAGGGTCAGTGCAACGGTGGCGCCCTGTAATGCCTTTTTCATTGTTCTAGGTCCTTTGGCGTTCTGGCTCATCGCGGCCGAGTGGTTTTTGTAACGCCGATGGAGGGTATCTTGTTCGGTTGATTGTATACAACTCTATGGACATCTAGTCCTCACATTGCATACAGTGGCCGCACAACAAAAACAGAGAACCCCTCACCATGACTATCCCGAAGGCGTCACCGCAGCGGCCGGAAGATGAGAATCTTGGCGTCGCCGCCAACATGGCTTACGGCCTGCAGCATGTGCTCACCATGTACGGCGGCATCGTCGCGGTACCCCTGATCGTTGGCCAGGCGGCTGGGTTATCCCCAGCGGATATTGGCTTGTTGATCGCCGCGTCGTTGTTTGCCGGTGGCCTGGCCACCCTGTTGCAAACCCTTGGCCTGCCGTTCTTTGGGTGTCAGTTGCCGCTGGTGCAGGGCGTGTCGTTTGCCGGTGTGGCCACCATGGTCGCGATTGTCGGCAGCGACGGTGCTGGCGGGGTGCCTGCGATTCTCGGGGCGGTGATGGCTGCGTCGTTCATCGGGCTGCTGATCACGCCGGTGTTCTCCAGGATCACCAAGTTCTTCCCACCCTTGGTCACGGGTATCGTGATCACCACCATCGGCCTGACCCTGATGCCCGTTGCGGCGCGCTGGGCCATGGGCGGCAACAGCCGCGCGGCGGATTTCGGCAGCATGCCCAATATCGGCCTGGCCGCCTTGACGCTGGTGTTGGTGCTGCTGCTAAGCAAGATCGGCAGCGCGACCATCTCACGCTTGTCCATCCTGTTGGCGATGGTGATCGGCACCCTGATTGCGGTGTTGCTCGGCATGGCAGACTTCTCCGGTGTGACCCAGGGGCCGATGTTCGGTTTTCCCACACCCTTCCATTTCGGCATGCCGACCTTCCACCTCGCCGCGATCATTTCCATGTGCATCGTGGTGATGGTGACTCTGGTGGAAACTTCTGCCGACATCCTGGCCGTGGGCGAAATCATCGACACCAAGGTCGACTCCAAACGCCTGGGTAACGGCCTTCGCGCCGATATGCTGTCGAGTATGTTTGCGCCGATCTTCGGTTCGTTCACCCAGAGCGCGTTCGCCCAGAACGTCGACCTGGTGGCGGTGACCGGGGTGAAGAGTCGCTTTGTGGTCGCCACCGGTGGTCTGTTTCTGGTCATCCTCGGCCTGCTGCCGTTCATGGGCCGGGTGATCGCGGCAGTGCCGACGTCAGTGCTGGGCGGCGCCGGGATTGTGCTGTTCGGCACCGTGGCGGCCAGCGGTATTCGCACCTTGTCCAAGGTGGATTACCGCAACAACATGAATTTGATTATCGTCGCCACGTCCATTGGTTTCGGCATGATTCCTATCGCCGCGCCAAGTTTCTATGATCAGTTCCCCAGCTGGTTCGCGACCATTTTCCATTCGGGCATCAGTTCGTCGGCGATCATGGCGATAGCGTTGAACCTGGCGTTCAACCATTTCACGGCGGGCAACTCGGACCAGCAGTCGGTGTTTGTGGCGGGGACCGAGCGCAGCTTGTGCTTCCACGATGTGGCGGCGCTGCGTGATGGGGACTATTTCAGGGGCGGCAAGTTGTTCGATGCCGAGGGCAAGGAGATTCCGTTGATGGAGCAAGCCTCAAGGCACGCATCGAAACCTGAGACCTCCGAGGTCTGAATGTGTGGGAGGGGCACGCCCCTCCCACACATTGAACTCAGCCGGCCTTGCGCTCTGCGTGCGGCACCGGACACGCCTCATCCAGAAACTTCACCACTGTGCCCATGCACGCCTGGCGTTCTTCCACATGGGGCATGTGGCTGGAGTCTTCAAACAGCGCCCAGCGCACATCCGCAATTTCATCCAGGAACGGCTTGACCACCAGCGGTGTAGCCTCGTCATGCCGACCGGAAATCACCAGGGTTGGTACCTTGATCGCCGACAGGCGGCCAATGGATTTCCAATCCTTCAAACTGCCGATCACATGGAACTCGGTCGGGCCGCTCATCGCGTGGTACACCGTGGGGTCCGAGTCGACCTGGGCGAAAGTGCGCGCCACCTCTTCCGGCCACGGATTGACGCGGCACACATGCTGGTCATAGAACACTCGCGAGGCGGCGAGGTATTCCGGGTCCTGGTAGGTGCCGGCGGCTTCATGCTTGAGCAGGGTTTCATGCACGCCTTCTGGCAACAATTTGCGCAGGCGGTTGGCTTCGCTGACCCAGGTGCGCATACAGGTCGGTGAGTTGGCCGGGATAAACGCGCGCAGCCCCTTAGGTTGCAGAATCGCGTGTTCACTGCCGAGCATGCCGCCCCAGGACTGGCCGAGGATCGCGTAGTTGTCGCTGATTTGCAGATGATCCAGCAAGTTGTCCAGTTCTTTGAGGAACAGGTCGACGGTCCAGAAAGACGCGGCTTCATCGGGTAGGTGCGTGGAGCGGCCATTGCCCAGTTGGTCGTAGTGGATCACGGCGTGGCCGCTGGCGGCGACATCCTTGAAGGCGTCGACGTAATCATGGGTGCAACCGGGGCCGCCGTGGATGATGACCAACGGCGTGCGGCCGCTGGCCAGGTCGCCGGTGACGCGGTACCAGGTCTGGTAGGCGCCGAACGTTGCATACCCTTCGCGGATCTTTTCGATGAACTCCATTTCGTACCCTGCTCTGAAGAAAACGATCAGGGGCACGATAATCCGCCGGCAACATTTAAGTAACTAGCAAAACAGCTAGGTTTTGCCGAGGAGTCAGTCGTCGAGCAGGCGGTAATGGGTGGCGCGAACCACAGCCTGTACGCGGTTTTTGGCGCCCAGTTTGTGCATCGCCGAGGCCAGGTGCAGGGTGACCACGGCCAGTGACCGGCTCAACTGCGTGGCGATTTCAGCGGCGGTGAGGCCTTCGGCCGCCCATTTCAGGCATTCGCGTTCTCGTTTGGTCAGGTGGATATGTGGGTAGGTGCGCAGTTCCTTGCTGAATAACGGGTAGGCCGCTTCCTGCAAGGCGTGGGAAATCAGGCTGAAATCCGACAACGTGTGCTGCGCCTCTTGCAGCACGGTCTGGGCCTTGCCGGTGCGCAGGCCGGTCAACGAGGCAAAACCGCCGCGGGGCAGGTGGATGGGCACACTCACGCCGCAGGTCAGTTGCTGGTCGTGCAGGTAGGTTGAAACTGGCGCGTGGCAGGGGTCGATGATCTTCTGCAGCGGGGTATCGGCCTTGGCTTCGTAGGACCACACAAACGGTGACACCGTGCTCAGGGCCAGATGCTGCACCGGGTCTATCTGGTAAAAACCTTCGCTGCACCACAAGGTGTGCCAGCCTGGCGGTGTATTGCGCAGTTCCAGCACCGAGGGGGTGATCAATGCACCATCCTGATCGATCGGCACCGGGGTGTAGTCATACACCAAGGCATCGAAACCCAACTGCTGGGCGAGGATAAAAGCGTTGTCCATCTGCTCGTCCAGGCTCCTGCCCGGCATCAGACGATTATTGACGGCAGTTAGCTTGGCCAGCATCCGTTCTGCTCCCGAATTCATTTGAATCTCGACTTCCTGCAAGTAGAATGCCACGCCCCGGCGAAGGACAGCCAGGCCAAACCTATAAGAAATACTAGGTTATGGACGCACGGCATCCTCGGTAGTGTTGGCGTGGTAAACGGCCACTACCCACCAGGCCGATAACACAAGGAATGTATGCATGTGGCGTGAAATTGCCCCCGACCAGCGGTACACCGTGCAAGTCGACGGCCACAACCTCGCGGTCTACAGCTTTGGCGAAGGCGATGAGGTGCTCTTGTGCCTCAACGGCGGGCCGGGCTTGCCGTGTGACTACTTGCGCGACGCCCATGGCTGGCTCAAGGACCATAACCTGCGAGTGGTTGCATTCGATCAGCTTGGCACGGGCGCATCAGCCAGACCGACCGATGTTTCCCTGTGGGAAATCCGCCGTTATGTCGAAGAAGTCGAAACCGTGCGCCAGGCCCTTGGTCTGGGCCGCGTGCATTTGCTTGGGCATTCATGGGGTGGCTGGTTGGGCATCGAATACGCCATTTATTACCCCGCCGCACTCAAAAGCCTGATCCTCGAGAACACCGTCGGCGACATTCCGCACCTGTCCCAGGAGCTCGAACGCCTGCGCGGCGCGCTGGGCAGCGAAACCGTGGCCATGATGCAACGCCACGAAGCCATGGGTACCCTCGACCACCCGCAGTATCAGGCCGCAATCACCTTGCTCAACTACCGCCACGTGTGCCGCCTGGATGAGTGGCCCGAGCCGGTCAAACGCTCCCTCGGCGACTGGAACATGGGGCCGTACGAAACCATGCAGGGCCCCAACGAGTTTCTCTACGTCGGCAACCTCAAGGACTGGAACCGCCTCAAGGAGATGGCCGATTTCACCATGCCCATACTGATCACCACCGGCCAGCACGACGAACTCACCCCCGCCTGCGCCATGCGCATGAAAATGGCCGCCAGACACGCCCAATTGCACGTCTTTCCCAACAGCAGCCATATGCCGTTTTATGAAGAACCCCAGGCGTATTTCCCGGTGCTGCTCGACTTTCTCGCTCGTCATCGAGGCTGACCGATGAACCTGGCGCGCTACCGTTTTGTGCTGTCCCGGCCGCTGCAATTGCTGCCGGTGCTGTTTGGCATCAGCCTGATCACCTTTGTGCTGGTGCGCTCGATCCCCGGCGATCCGGCGCGCGCCTTGCTCGGTTCACGCAGCACGCCGGATGCCTTGCTGAAAATCCGCGCCCAGTACGGCCTTGATCAGCCGTTGTGGCTGCAATATTTCTACTTCCTGAAGAACCTGCTCAAGGGCGACCTCGGGCAATCGCTGCTGTACAAGGTCGACGCCTTGAAACTGATCGTCACCCGCATCGAACCGACCTTGGTGCTGGTGCTCGGCAGTGTCCTGCTGGCACTGCTGATTGCGCTGCCATTGGCGACGTTGGCCGCGCGCAACCAAGGCCGCTGGGCGGATAACCTGATCCGCGTGTTCACCACCGTTGGCCTGGGCATGCCGGCCTTTTGGCTGGGCTTGATGCTGATTCTGCTGCTCAGTGTCCAATGGGGGCTGTTCCCTGTGTCGGGCTACGGGCGCACCTGGCTGGACAAGGCGCACCACATGGTGTTGCCGTGCCTGACTATCGCGCTGGCGCTGTCGGCGGTGCTGGTACGCAACCTGCGGGCGGGCATGTTGATGGAGTTGCAGGCCGATCACGTCACTGCGGCCAGGGCGCGCGGGTTGTCGGAGGCAGCGGTGTTTCGCCGGCATGTGTTGCCCAACTCCCTGGTGCCGGCGGTCAACCTGCTGGCGGTGAATATCGGCTGGCTGATCAGCGGCACGGTGGTGATTGAAAGCCTGTTTGCCATTCCCGGTATTGGCCAGCTATTGGTCCGCGGCATCTTTACCCGCGATTACATGGTGGTGCAGGGCGTGGCCATGGTGCTGACCTGCGCGACGGTGGTGGTCAACTTCCTCGCGGACGTGGCGACCGTGACCCTCGACCCGCGGGTGAATATGCGATGAGCAGCCGCCCACTGATTGCCCCTTGGCGCTTGCGTCTGCGTTTTGGTTTTCGCAATGGTCGGCTGACGGCGGCGTGGGGGCTGTCGATCCTGCTGGCGTGGTTTGGCCTCGCGCTGTTTGCGCCGTGGATTGCGCCGTATGACCCGATTGCGCAGAACACCGATATCAGTTTGCTCGGCCCTCACCTGGCCCATCCATTCGGCACCGATAACTACGGCCGAGACATTCTGTCGCGGGTGATCTGGGGCGCGCGCATCGACCTGCAACTGGCGATTATCGGGGTGATCTTCCCGTTCATGATCGGCACCTTTATCGGCGCGGTGTCGGGCTATATCGGCGGGCGTTTCGACAGCCTCTGCATGCGTGTGATCGATGTGGTCCTGGCGTTCCCGTTCCTGGTGCTGATGCTGGCGATCATGGCCATCCTCGGCCCGGGCTTGAAGAGTTTCTATATCGCCATGGCGCTGGTGGGATGGGTCTCGTATGCACGGCTGATCCGTTCGCAGATCCTGGTGCTCAAGGAAAGCGACTTCGCCCTGGCCGCCAAGAGCCTGGGTTTTGGCCATGGGCGCATCCTGTTCCGGCACTTGCTGCCCAATGCCCTGTTTGGCTCGATTGTGTTTTCCATGTCGGATGCGGTGTTGGTGCTGCTGAATGGCGCGGCCGTGAGTTATCTGGGCCTCGGCGTGCAGCCGCCCACCGCCGAGTGGGGCACCATGGTCGCCGAAGGGCAGGCGTTTATTACCACTGCGTGGTGGATCTGCACTTTTCCGGGGCTGGCCATCGTGACCCTGGCCATGGGCTTCAGCCTGCTGGCCGATGGCGTGGCGCAAGTGTTGGGGGAGCGCTCATGAGCCTGTTACAGGTGCGCGACCTGAGTGTGATCGCCAACAATGCCGGGCGCGATGTGACCCTGGTCGACCGCGTGTCGTTTGACCTGGCCGAAGGCGAAATCCTTGGTTTGGTGGGCGAGAGCGGCTCGGGCAAGACCATGGCCTGTCGTGGCCTGATGCGCCTGCTGCCGTCGCCCGGTTTGCGGGTACAAGGCGCGGCGGTGCGCCTGGCCGGCCAGGACCTTCTGCAATTGGACGAGGCCGGCATGCGCGCGGTGCGTGGCGGGCAACTGGGCATGATTTTCCAGAACCCCAGCAGCCACCTGGACCCGCTGATGCGCATCGGCGAACAAATCGCCGAAGGTATTCGCCTGCATCAAGGCGCGTCGAAAAAAGACGCACGCCTGGCGGCCATCGACGTGCTGCGCCAAGTGGGCATTCCCGACCCCCAGGCGCGGGTCGACAACTACCCTCACGAGTTTTCCGGCGGCATGCGCCAACGCGCAATGATCGCAGTGGCCCTGGGCTGCAAGCCGAAGGTATTGATCGCCGACGAGCCGACCACGGCGCTTGATGTGACCGTGCAGGCGCAAATCCTGCGGTTGTTGCTGGCGCTGCGTGACCGGCACGGGTTGTCGATCATCATGATCACCCACGACCTCGGCGTGGTGGCGCAAACCTGTGATTCCATCGCGGTGATGTACGCCGGGCGCCTGTGCGAGCACGGCAGCAAGTACGACGTACTGGCGCATCCGCAACATCCCTACACCGCTGGCCTGATCGACTGCCAGCCGGCCCACAGCAGCGGCCACGCCCTGTTGCGCACCATCGCCGGCCAACCGCCCTTGCTCGATGCATTACCCGCCGGCTGCCGCTTCAATCCGCGCTGCCCGCAGGTCGGCGCCTTGTGTACCGAACGCTTGCCTGAAGGCGTGCGGGTGGCTTGTCACTATCCGTTGGGAGCGCGCCCATGAGCCTGTTGCAGATCAAGGACCTGGAGGTACGTTTTGCCGCGTCCGGCACTGGCCTGTTGGGCCTGAACAAACAGTGGGTGAGGGCGGTGAACGGGGTTTCGTTGAACCTCGCCGCAGGCCAAACCCTCGGCTTGGTGGGCGAGTCCGGCAGCGGCAAAAGCACCCTCGGCCGCGCGATTTTGCACCTCAACCCGATCAGCGCCGGGCAGGTGCTGTTCGACGGGGTCGACATGGCCCATGGCAGCGCGATCGACATCACGCGCCTGCGCCAGGAAACGGCAATGATCTTCCAGGACCCCTACGCCGCGCTGAACCCGCGCCATACCATTGGCGAAACCATCGCCGAAGTTTTGCGCGTGCAGCGCAAAGTGACCGCAGAGCACATTCCCGCCCGCGTCAATGAACTGCTGGAGTTGGTGGGGCTGCGCCCTGAGTTGGCCGGCCGCAAACCCGGCTCCCTCAGCGGCGGGCAATGCCAGCGCGTCGGTATCGCCCGGGCCCTGGCGGTAGAACCCCGCCTGATCATCGCCGATGAGTGCGTGGCGGCGCTGGATGTGTCGATCCAGGGCCAGATCATCAACCTGCTGTTGGAACTGCAACAGCGTATGAACCTGGCGATCCTGTTCATCGCCCATGACCTGGCCATTGTGCGGCGCCTGTGCGACCGCGTGGCGGTGATGTACCTGGGCAAGATCGTCGAGGAAGGCCCGGTGGAGGCGGTGTTCACCACACCGCGTCATCCGTACACGGCGGCGTTGATCCAGGCGATTCCGCAGATCGATCCGCATCGGCCATTGCCTGCCGAGCCCTTGCCGGGCGAGCCGCCCAGCCCACTGAACTTACCCACCGGTTGTGCCTTTCACCCGCGTTGCGGCTATGCGCGCGCCATGTGTTCCGTGGTGTTGCCGCCGACCCATTTTCTGCACGAGCATCGGTACAGTTGCGTGCTTGAAGAGCCATTGACCCTTTCTGCCGTCCATAAACAAGGAGTTATGACATGCAATCGCGCCACTTGAAGTTGCTCGCCGCCGCCACGCTGACCGCTTGGTCCCTCACTGCCGGCCTGGCCCAGGCCGCTGGCGTTTTGACCATCGGCTGCCGTGAAGACAGCACCACGTTTGACCCGATCAAAAGCGCGCAGAACCGCGATACCTGGGTGTTCGCCAACGTCTACGACACCCTGGTCCGCGTGGATAACCTGGGCACCAAGATGGTGCCGGGCCTGGCGCAAAGCTGGGAGATTTCCAAGGACGGCCTGACCTACACCTTCAAACTGCGCGACGCGAAGTTCTCCGACGGCACCTCGATCACTGCTGATGACGCGGCATTCAGCCTGTTGCGCATCCGCGATAACAAAGCCTCGCTGTGGGCAGACCCTTTCAACCTGATCGATACGGCCAAGGCCGCAGACGCGAAAACCCTGGTGGTGACCCTCAAGACCCCGGCGGTCGCCTTTCTCTCGCAATTGGCGTCGCCGACCGTGTCGATCCTGTCGGAAAAAGCCATGACCAAAATGGGCGAAGACGCCTACTCGGAAAACCCGGTGACCTCCGGGGCGTTTACCGTGGATGAGTGGCGCAAGGGCGATCGGGTAATCCTCAAGAAAAACCCGAACTTCTGGCAGGTCACGAACGTCAGCCTCGACGGCGTGGAATGGGTCTCGGTGACCGATGACAACACGCGCATGCGCATGGTGCAGAACAACGAACTCGACACGGCGATCTTCGTACCGTTCTCGCGGGTTGACGAATTGAAGAAAGACAAGAACGTGGTGATCCATGCCGACCCGTCCACCCGTGAAGATCACCTGCTGATCAACCACGCCCACGGCCTGCTGGCCAAACCCGAAGTGCGTCAGGCGCTGGACATGGCCATCGACAAACAATCGCTGGTCAAGACCGCCACTTATGGTCAAGGCACCGTGGCCTATTCCTACATTCCCAAAGGCTCGCTGTACCACTACGCCAACAACCTGCAACGCCCATACGACCCGGCCGAGGCCAAGAAATTGCTGGCCGCTGCCGGCGCCGAGGGTTTGAAGCTGAACTACGTGGTCAACGCCGGCAACGAAGCCGACGAGCAGATTGCGGTGATCATCAAGGATCAGCTGGCCAAGGTCGGCGTCACCGCCAACCTGCAAAAGGTCGACCCAACCCAAAGCTGGCAGATGCTGGTGGACGGTGAATACGATATTTCGGTGATGTACTGGACCAACGACATCCTCGACCCGGACCAGAAAACCACCTTCGTGCTGGGTCACGACACCAACCAGAACTACATGACCCGCTACAAGAACGACAAGGTCAAGGACCTGGTCGCGGCAGCGCGCATCGAGGCCGACCCGGTCAAGCGCGAGCAGATGTATGTGGAGTTGCAGAAACTGGCCAAACAGGATGTGAACTGGATCGATCTGTACTACAGCCCGTACATCAATATCTCACGCAAGAATGTGAGTCACTTCCTGCAGAACCCGCTCGGCCGTTTCACGCTTGAAGAAGTGGTAAAAAACTAGGAAGCACCGCTGTAAAAAAATGTGAGAGGGGGCTTGCTCCCGATAGCAGGGTGTCAGTCACCGCATCTGTGACTGGCTCACCGCTATCGAGAGCAAGCCCCCTCCCACCTGTTGTTCCGGTGGTGTCAGGGTTTACTGCGCATCAAACGCCTGCCCATTGATGCCGGTACTGTCCGGCCCCATCAGGTAAAGGTATACCGGCATGATCTCTTGCGGTGCCGGCCTTTCCATCGGGTTTTCTCCCGGATACGCCTGGGCCCGCATGCTGGTGCGCGTACCGCCTGGGTTGATGCTGTTGGCGCGCACCGCCGCCACGTCCTCAAGCTCGTCGGCCAGGGTTTGCATCAAGCCTTCAGTGGCAAACTTCGACACACCGTAAGCCCCCCAATACGCACGGCCCTTGCGCCCGACGCTGCTGGAGGTGAACACCACCGACGCATCCTGGGACAACTTGAGCAGCGGCAGCAAAGTGCTGGTGAGCATGAACATCGCGTTGACGTTGATGTGCATCACCCGCATGAAATTCTCACCAGACAACTGCTCGATCGGCGTACGCGGGCCAATGATCGAGGCGTTGTGCAACAGGCCATCGAGGCGGCCGAATTCTTTTTCGATCATCGCCGCCAGCTCATCGTACTGATGGGGCAGGGCGGTCTCCAGGTTGAACGGGATGACCACCGGTTGCGGGTGGCCCGCCGCTTCGATTTCGTCATACACCTGCGCCAGGTTGGCTTCGGTCTTGCCCAGCAACAGCACGGTGGCACCATGAGCGGCATAGGTTTTCGCCGCTGCCGCGCCAATCCCGCGACCGGCGCCGGTCACCAGGATGACCCGGCCTTTGAGCAGTTCTGGGGGGGCAGAATAATCAAACATAAATAGCCTCGAATTTGAAAACACTGAAGATCCCCTGTGGGAGGAGGCAAGCCCCTTCCCACATTTTTTAATCTTCATCGGTCATTAGCGTGTGGGCGCTATCAGCAACTGCACAGCGCGTTGTCCAGCACCTTGCGCAGTTCCAGCGGGTGGTCCACCACCACATCCGCGCCCCAATGACGCGGATTGTCGTCCGGGTGGATATAGCCGTAGGTGACCGCCGCCGTGCGGGTGCCGGCGTCACGGCCGGATTCGATATCGCGCAGGTCATCGCCCACGAACAGCACGCTGGCCGGGTCGAGGCCGAGCATTTTGCACGCGAGAATCATCGGCTCCGGGTCCGGCTTGCTGTTTTTAACGTGGTCCGGACAGATCAGCACGGCCGAACGCTCGGCCAGGCCCAATTGCTGCATGATCGGTTCGGCGAAGCGCACGGGTTTGTTGGTGACCACGCCCCAGATCAGGTGGGCCTTTTCGATGTCTTCCAGCAGCTCGGCCATGCCGTCGAACAAGCGGCTGTGAACCGCGCAGCCCTTCAGGTAGCGCTCCAGAAATTCCAGGCGCAGTTCCTCGAAACCTGGCGACTCCGGGTCCATCGAGAAGGTCACGGCGACCATCGCACGGGCGCCACCGGAAATTTCATCGCGGATGTGTTCGGGGTTGATCGGCGCCAGGCCACGGTCGGCGCGCATGGCCTGGCAGATGGCGATAAAGTCCGGCGCGGTGTCCAGCAGCGTACCGTCCATGTCGAAGAGAACCGCTCGCAACTTCACAGGCTTACTCCTCGCGCAGGGTCTGGATCATGTAGTTGACGTCGACGTCGCTGGCCAGCTTGTAGTGCTTGGTCAGCGGGTTGTAGGTCAGGCCGATGATGTCCTTGACGGTCAGGCCGGCCTGGCGGCTCCAGGCGCCGAGTTCGGACGGGCGGATAAATTTCTTGAAGTCATGGGTGCCGCGCGGCAGCAGCTTCATGATGTATTCGGCGCCGATGATCGCGAACAGGTAGGCCTTGGGGTTGCGGTTGATGGTGGAGAAGAACACCTGGCCGCCGGGCTTGACCATACGGAAACAGGCGCGGATCACCGAAGACGGGTCCGGTACGTGTTCGAGCATCTCGAGGCACGTCACCACGTCGAACTGCTCGGGCATTTCCTCGGCCAGGGCTTCGGCGGTGATCTGGCGATATTCCACGCTCACGCCGGATTCCAGTTGGTGCAGTTGGGCCACGGCCAGAGGCGCTTCGCCCATGTCGATGCCCATCACCGTGGCACCGCGCTGGGCCATGGCTTCGCTCAGGATGCCGCCGCCGCACCCGACATCCAGGACCTTCTTGCCGGCCAGGTTGACGCGCTCGTCGATCCAGTTGACCCGCAGTGGGTTGATGTCGTGCAGGGGCTTGAATTCGCTTTCACGGTCCCACCAGCGGTGAGCCAGGGCTTCGAATTTGGCGATTTCGGCGTGGTCGACGTTGCTCATGGTGGTTCCTCTGAAGCTGATAATCGGTTTGTCGGCGTTGAACGCGGGTTCAACGCCGACGTTATTCGCGGTGGCCGCTGATGCGTTGGCCCCAGGCAATGGCCGTGGCGGTCAACTGTTGTTCATCCATGCGGGTCAGTTGCCGGTCGTCGAGCAACTGCTTGCCGGCGACCCAAAGGTGTTTCACGCAATCGCGTCCGGTGGCGTAGATAAGCTGTGAGACCGGATCGTAGATCGGTTGTTGCGCCAGCCCCGACAGGTCGAACGCGACAATGTCCGCGGCCTTGCCGATTTCCAGCGAGCCAATCTGGCTTTCCAGGCCCAGGGCGCGGGCACCGTTGAGCGTGGCCATGCGCAGGGCGCGGTGGGCGTCCAGGGCGGTGGCCGACCCGGCGACGGCCTTGGCCAGCATCGCCGCCGTGCGGGTTTCGCCCAGCAGGTCCAGGTCATTATTGCTGGCGGCGCCGTCGGTGCCGATGGCCACATTGACCCCAGCCTGCCACAGACGCTCCACCGGGCAGAAGCCGCTGGCCAGTTTGAGGTTCGATTCCGGGCAATGGATGACACTGGTGTTGCTTTCTACCAGTAAAGCCAGGTCGTCTTCGCTGATTTGGGTCATGTGAACGGCCTGGAAACGTGGGCCCAACAGGCCGAGGCGGCTCAGGCGCGCCAGTGGCCGCTCGCCGGTGCTCTCGATCGCTTGCTGCACTTCAACGGCGGTTTCATGCACATGCATGTGGATTGCGGCGTCGAGTTCTTCGGCGATGACCCGGATCTTTTCCAGGTTGTCGTCGCACACGGTGTAGGGCGCGTGTGGGCCGAAGGTAATCTTGATGCGGGGATGATGCTTGAGGTCGCTGAACAGCTCGATGCCCTGGCGAATCGCCTCATCGGCACTGCTGGCGCCGGGAATCGGGAAATCGAGGATCGGAATGGCAATTTGCGCGCGCATGCCGCTGTTGTGCACGCAGTCACTGGCGACCTTGGGGTAGAAGTACATGTCGCTGAAGCAGGTGATGCCGCCCTTGAGTTGCTCGGCAATGGCCAGATCGGTGCCGTCACGCACGAAGGCTTCATCGACCCATTTGGCTTCGGCGGGCCAGATGTGTTTTTCCAGCCAGGTCATCAGTGGCAGGTCGTCGGCCAGCCCGCGAAACAGGCTCATTGCGGCATGCCCGTGAGCGTTGATCAAGCCGGGGCTGAGGAGCATGCCCGGTAGCTCGCGCACTTCGGTGGCCGCCAGTTTCAGCGCCGCCGCGCGTGGCCCGATGAATGCAATGCGCCCATCTCGAATGCCCAGGCCATGCTCCTTGAGCACCACGCCGGCGGGTTCGACCGGTACCAGCCAGGTTGGCAGCAACAGCAAGTCGAGCGGGGCGGCAGTGGCGGTCATCGCAGGCTTCTTCCTGGGCAGCTATATAAAGAAGGGCGAAGTATACCCGAGCGTCCTGGCTGGCGGATCGCTATAATCGGCGGCTTTTGTTCATGAGTGCGGAGTAAGGGATGCGCGATCGACTGTTGGCTGCGGAGAAAGTGAAGGCCATCGATTGGCGCGACGGCACGCTGTACCTGCTCGATCAGCGCGCCTTGCCGTCCCGGGAAAGCTGGGTGGCCTGCTCCACGGCTGACGAAGTGGCTGCAGCCATTCGTTCGATGGTCGTGCGTGGTGCGCCGGCCATTGGGATCAGCGCGGCTTATGGCCTGGTGCTTGCCGCCCGTGAACGCATCGCAGAGGGCGGTGACTGGCAGGCTGCGTGGGAAGAAGACTACGCACTCCTGGCCGATAGCCGTCCGACGGCATCCAACCTGTTCTGGGCCCTCAAGCGCATGCGCGACCGCCTGGACCGCATCACAAAACACGCCGACCCGCTGGCGCTGCTCGAAGCCGAAGCGATTGCGATCCACCAAACCGACCGCGAAGCCAACCTGACCATGGCTCAACTTGGCGTTGAGCTGATCCGCAAGCACCAGGGCAATGCCCAGGCGATCCTCACTCACGGCAATGCCGGCGCCTTGGCCTGCGGTGGCGTGGGCACGGCTCTGGGGGTGATCCGCGCCGCGTTCCTGGAAGGCATGGTCGAGCAGGTTTACGCCAACGAAACCCGGCCGTGGTTGCAAGGTTCACGGCTGACCGCCTGGGAGCTGGTGGGAGAGGGTATCCCAGTCATGATCAATGCCGACTCGGCCGGTGCGCATATTCTCAAGTCCAAGGGCGTGACCTGGGTGATCGTCGGCGCGGATTGCATCGCGGCCAATGGCGACGTCATCAGCAAGATCGGCACGTATCAACTGGCCGTGTGTGCGATGCACCACGGTGTGCGCTTTATGGTGGTGGCCGCGAGTTCGACCCTCGACTTGATGATGGCGACCGGCGATGACGTTGCCCTTGAAGAGCGTGATGCGGGCGAGCTGCTGGAAGTGGCCGGCCAGCGTTTCGCTGCCGATGTGAGCGCCTACAACCCGGTGTTTGACGTGACCCCCGCCGACCTCATTGACGTGATCGTGACCGAAAAAGGCATCGTTGAACGGCCCGACACTGCCAAGCTGGCCCAACTGATGTGCCGTAAACGCCTGCATTGAGGGCCGTGGTGTCTGTGAAATGACTATCGGGAGCAAGCTCCCTCCCACATTTTGACTGTGTTCACCCTTCAAGTGTGGGAGGGGCTTGCCCCCGATTGGCCCTTAAAGTCAATAAAACTCCCGGATCCACCCTCAAAAAACAGCACCACCCCACCTCTGAGCCTCTCTCGTCCCCCTCAAGCCTGTCATCCGTCAACTTACTATGCTCCATGCGCATCAGGGGGATAGGTGCGTGGCGGCGATTGTGATAACATCCGGCGGTTTCCAGGGCTGCCCCAAGGGGTGGCCTATAACGCGCAGATCCGTGTCATAACTCGTTGATTTGTCGTAAGTCGTTGCCAGGCACTCTGTCGGCAGCGGCGAGCTTCGTTCGTCCCATATGGATGTGACGAGGTTTCACCCGAAAAAGGAATCAGGCTTCTCATGGGCGAACTGGCCAAAGAAATCCTCCCGGTCAATATCGAAGACGAGCTGAAACAGTCCTACCTCGACTACGCGATGAGCGTAATTGTCGGTCGGGCACTGCCTGATGCGCGCGATGGCTTGAAGCCCGTGCACCGGCGTGTGCTGTTCGCGATGAGCGAGCTGGGTAACGACTGGAACAAGCCGTACAAGAAATCTGCCCGTGTTGTCGGTGACGTGATCGGTAAGTATCACCCTCACGGCGACACTGCGGTGTACGACACCATCGTTCGGATGGCCCAGCCGTTTTCCCTGCGCTACCTGCTGGTAGACGGCCAGGGTAACTTCGGTTCGGTCGACGGCGACAACGCCGCGGCCATGCGATACACCGAAGTGCGCATGACCAAGCTGGCGCACGAGCTGCTGGCCGACCTGCATAAAGAAACCGTGGACTGGGTGCCGAACTACGACGGCACCGAAATGATCCCGGCTGTAATGCCCACCAAGATCCCCAACCTGCTGGTCAACGGTTCCAGCGGTATCGCCGTGGGCATGGCCACCAACATCCCGCCGCACAACCTCGGTGAAGTCATCGACGGTTGCCTGGCCCTCATCGACAACCCCGAGCTGACCGTCGATGAGCTGATGCAGTACATCCCGGGGCCGGACTTCCCGACCGCCGCGATCATCAACGGTCGCGCCGGCATCATCGAAGCCTACCGCACCGGCCGTGGCCGCATTTACATGCGCGCCCGCTCGATCATCGAAGACATCGACAAGGTCGGTGGTCGCCAGCAGATCGTCATCACCGAACTGCCGTACCAGTTGAACAAGGCGCGCCTGATCGAGAAGATCGCCGAGCTGGTTAAAGAGAAGAAGCTCGAAGGCATCACCGAGCTGCGCGACGAGTCCGACAAAGACGGTATGCGCGTGGTGATCGAGCTGCGTCGTGGCGAAGTGCCGGAGGTGATCCTCAACAACCTCTACGCCCAGACCCAGCTGCAAAGCGTGTTTGGTATCAACGTCGTCGCGCTGATCGACGGTCGCCCGCGCATCCTGAACCTCAAGGATCTGCTGGAAGCCTTCGTGCGTCACCGTCGCGAAGTGGTCACCCGCCGTACCGTGTTCGAACTGCGCAAGGCTCGCGAACGCGGCCACATCCTGGAAGGCCAGGCGGTTGCGCTGTCGAACATCGACCCGGTGATCGCCCTGATCAAAGCTTCGCCGACGCCGTCGGAAGCCAAGGAAGCGCTGATCAAGATGCCATGGGAATCCAGCGCCGTAGTGGCGATGGTTGAACGTGCCGGCGCCGATTCCTGCCGTCCGGAGACCCTGGATCCGCAATACGGCCTGCGTGACGGCAAGTACTTCCTGTCGCCGGAACAGGCCCAGGCCATCCTGGAACTGCGTCTGCACCGCTTGACCGGCCTGGAACACGAGAAACTGCTGGCCGAGTACCAGGAGATTCTCAACCAGATCGGCGAGCTGATCCGCATCCTCAACAGCGCCGTGCGCCTGATGGAAGTGATCCGCGAAGAACTGGAAGTGATCCGCGCCGAATACGGCGACGTGCGCCGCACCGAAATCCTCGATGCGCGCCTCGACCTGACCCTGGGTGACATGATCCCGGAAGAAGAGCGCGTGGTGACCATCTCCCACGGTGGCTACGCCAAGACCCAGCCGCTGGCCGCGTACCAGGCTCAGCGTCGTGGTGGTAAGGGTAAATCGGCTACTGGCGTGAAGGATGAGGACTACATCGCTCACCTGCTGGTCGCCAACAGCCACACCACGCTGCTGCTGTTCTCCAGCAAGGGCAAGGTGTACTGGCTCAAGACCTACGAAATCCCGGAGGCCTCCCGTGCCGCCCGTGGTCGTCCGTTGGTCAACCTGCTGCCGCTGGACAGCGATGAATACATCACCACCATGCTGCCGGTCGAGGAGTACACCGAAGGTCACTTCATCTTCATGGCGACCGCCAAAGGCACCGTGAAGAAGACCCCGCTGGAGTCCTTCAGCCGCCAGCGCAGCGTGGGCTTGATCGCCCTGGAGCTGGATGAAGGCGACGTGCTGATCTCCGCAGCCATCACTGACGGCGAGCGCGAAGTCATGCTGTTCTCCGACGGCGGCAAAGTCACGCGCTTCAAGGAATCCGACGTTCGCGCCATGGGCCGTACTGCCCGCGGTGTGCGTGGCATGCGCCTGCCGGAAGGGCAGAAGCTGATTTCGATGCTGATTCCGGAAGAAGGCAGCCAGATCCTCACCGCTTCGGCGCGCGGTTATGGCAAGCGCACCGCTATCAGCGAGTTCCCGGAGTACAAGCGTGGCGGCCAGGGCGTTATCGCCATGGTCAGCAACGACCGCAACGGTCGTCTGGTCGGCGCGGTGCAGGTGCTCGATGGCGAGGAGATCATGCTGATTTCCGACCAGGGCACCCTCGTACGTACTCGTGTGGCCGAAGTGTCGAGCCTGGGCCGTAACACCCAGGGCGTGACGCTGATCAAGCTGGCTAGCGACGAAACACTGGTAGGCCTGGAGCGCGTCCAGGAACCATCGGAAGTCGAAGGCGAAGAGCTGGAAGGGGACGCGTTTGAAGGCGAGGTGATCGCAGCAGGCGATGACAACGTCGACGAGCCGACCCTCGACGCTGCCGCAGACGAAGAAGAACCGCAGGAATAAGCGGGCACACAGGGGGGCGGATGAAGATTCGCCCCCTTGTTGTTTGTCCCTTATGAAAGTATTGAATACCCGTTTATTGCACCACCCCACCAGATCAGAGTGAGATTGGATGTGAGCAAGAGAGCCTATAACTTCTGTGCCGGTCCCGCGGCGCTTCCTGAAGCAGTCCTGCAGCGTGCGCAGGGTGAACTCCTCGACTGGCATGGAAAAGGCCTCTCCGTGATGGAAATGAGCCATCGCAGCGATGAGTTCGTGTCCATTGCCACCAAGGCCGAGCAGGATCTGCGCGACTTGCTGGACATCCCATCGAACTACAAAGTGCTGTTCCTGCAAGGCGGCGCCAGCCAGCAGTTCGCGCAAATCCCGCTGAATCTGTTGCCGGAAGGCGGCACCGCCGACTATATCGACACCGGTATCTGGGGCCAGAAGGCCATCGAAGAAGCTTCGCGCTACGGGCATGTCAACGTGGCAGGCACCGCCAAGCCCTACGACTACTTCGCCATTCCCGGTCAGAACGAGTGGAAGCTATCGAAGGACGCGGCCTACGTGCACTACGTTGCGAACGAAACCATCGGTGGCCTGGAGTTCGACTGGGTGCCGCAAGTGGGGGACGTGCCGCTGGTGTGCGACATGTCCTCGGACATCCTTTCGCGCCCGATCGACGTCTCCAAGTACGGCATGATCTATGCCGGCGCCCAGAAGAACATCGGCCCTAGCGGCATCCTGGTCAATATCATCCGCGAAGACCTGCTGGGCCGCGCGCGCTCGCTGTGCCCGACCATGCTCAACTACAAGGTCGCGGCCGATAACGGCTCGATGTACAACACGCCGCCGGCGTTCGCCTGGTACCTGTCGGGCCTGGTGTTCGAATGGCTCAAGGAGCAGGGCGGCGTGGCGGCCATGGGCAAGCTCAACGAAGAGAAAAAGCGCGTCCTGTACGACTTTATCGACGCCAGCGGCCTGTACAGCAACCCGATCAACCTCACCGACCGCTCATGGATGAACGTACCGTTCCGCCTGGCGGACGACCGCCTGGACAAGCCGTTCCTGGCCGGCGCCGACGAGCGCGGCCTGCTGAACCTCAAGGGCCACCGCTCGGTGGGCGGCATGCGTGCCTCCATCTATAACGCCGTCGACATTCACGCGATCAACGCGCTGGTTGCCTACATGGCAGAGTTCGAAAAGGAACACGGCTAATGTCTGAACAAGAGCTCAAGGCCCTGCGCGTGCGCATTGACAGCCTGGACGAGAAAGTCCTGGAACTGATCAGTGAGCGCGCGCGCTGCGCCCAGGAAGTGGCGCGGGTGAAGATGGCGTCCCTGGCGGAAGGTGAGGTGCCGGTGTTCTACCGTCCCGAGCGTGAAGCCCAGGTACTCAAGCGGGTGATGGAGCGCAACAAGGGGCCGTTGGGCAACGAAGAAATGGCGCGGTTGTTCCGTGAAATCATGTCTTCGTGCCTGGCCCTGGAACAGCCGCTCAAGGTCGCCTACCTCGGGCCCGAGGGCACATTCACCCAGGCGGCGGCCATGAAGCACTTCGGCCACGCGGTGATCAGCAAGCCGATGGCAGCCATCGACGAAGTGTTCCGTGAAGTGGCGGCCGGCGCGGTGAATTTTGGCGTAGTGCCGGTGGAAAACTCCACCGAAGGCGCGGTCAACCACACGCTGGACAGCCTCCTCGAGCACGACATGGTGATCTGTGGCGAAGTCGAGTTGCGTATCCACCATCACTTGTTGGTGGGGGAGAACACCAAGACCGACAGCATCAGTCGTATCTATTCCCATGCCCAATCCCTGGCTCAGTGCCGCAAGTGGCTGGACGCCCATTATCCGAATGTCGAGCGGGTGGCGGTGTCCAGCAATGCCGAAGCGGCCAAGCGGGTCAAGGGTGAGTGGAATTCGGCGGCGATCGCCGGTGATATGGCGGCGGGCCTTTACGGGCTGACGCGCCTGGCCGAGAAAATCGAGGACCGCCCGGACAACTCCACGCGTTTCCTGATGATCGGCAGCCAGGAAGTGCCGCCGACCGGCGATGACAAGACGTCGATCATTGTCTCCATGAGCAACAAGCCCGGCGCGTTGCATGAGTTGCTGGTGCCATTCCACGACAACGGGATTGACCTGACACGCATCGAGACGCGGCCTTCGCGCAGCGGTAAATGGACCTACGTGTTCTTTATTGATTTCATCGGCCATCACCGCGACCCGCTGGTCAAGGGCGTGCTGGAGAAAATAAGTCAGGAAGCCGTGGCGCTCAAGGTGCTCGGTTCTTACCCGAAAGCGGTTTTGTGAGGCGTTAACATGAGTGGCAACTTCCTCGCCCTGGCTCAGCCGGGCGTGCAACAACTGTCGCCTTACGTACCGGGCAAGCCTGTGGACGAGCTGGCGCGTGAGTTGAACCTGGATCCTTCAAAGATCGTCAAGCTAGCCAGCAATGAGAACCCGCTCGGCCCGAGCCCCAAGGTGTTGGTGGCGATTCGTGAAGAGCTGGCCGAGCTGACCCGCTACCCGGACGGCAATGGTTTTGCTCTTAAATCGCTGCTGGCGCAAAAGTGTCGTGTCGAGCTGAACCAGGTGACCCTGGGTAACGGCTCCAACGACATCCTCGAGCTGGTCGGCCGTGCCTACCTGGCGCCGGGCCTGAATGCGGTGTTCAGCGAGCACGCGTTTGCGGTTTATCCGATCGTCACCCAGGCCGTTGGCGCTCAAGCCCGCGTGATTCCTGCCAAAGACTGGGGCCACGATCTGCCCGCGATGCTGGCGGCCATCGATGCCCAGACGCGCGTAGTGTTTATCGCCAACCCGAACAACCCGACCGGTACCTGGTTTGATGCAGCGGCGCTGAATGAATTCCTGCAAGACGTGCCGGAGCATGTGCTGGTGGTGCTGGATGAGGCCTACATCGAGTACGCCGAAGGCAGCGACCTGCCGGATGGGCTGGACTTCCTGGCGGCCTACCCGAACCTGCTGGTGTCGCGCACCTTCTCCAAGGCCTATGGCCTGGCGTCGTTGCGCGTTGGTTATGGTTTGTCCACGGCGGTGGTGGCTGATGTGCTGAACCGCGTGCGCCAACCGTTCAACGTCAACAGCCTGGCCCTGACGGCGGCGTGTGAGGCGTTGAAAGATGCCGAGTACCTGGCAGAAGGTCGACGCATTAATGAAAGCGGCATGTTGCAGTTGCAGGATGGCTTCCGTGATTTGGGCCTGGGCTGGATTCCGTCCAAGGGCAACTTCATTTGCGTCGACCTCGGCCAGGTGGCGGCCCCGGTGTTCCAGGGGCTGTTGCGTGAAGGCGTGATCGTGCGTCCGGTGGCCAACTACGGTATGCCGAACCACCTGCGCATCACCATCGGTTTGCCGGCTGAAAACAGCCGCTTCCTGGAGGCGCTGGCCAAGGTTCTGGCTCGTGGTTGATGTCACTGCATTGCAACCTGTTGTGCCTATGATCGGTCGCCTGGTGGTGGTCGACCTGGGGTTGATCGGCGGCTCCTTCGCCAAAGGCCTACGCGAAAGCGGGCTATGCGGCGAAGTGGTCGGTGTGGACCTGGACCCGCGATCGCGCAAGCTGGCCGTTGAGTTGGGGGTGGTGGATCGGTGTGAGGCCGACCTGGCGTTCGCATGCCAGGGCGCCGACGTGATCCAGCTCGCCGTGCCGATCCTGGCCATGGAAAAACTGTTGGCGTTGCTGGCCGGCATGGAGTTGGGCGGCGCGATTCTCACGGATGTCGGCAGTGCCAAGGGCAATGTGGTGCGCGCCGCGCAACTGGCCTTTGGCGGCATGCCTGCGCGCTTTGTGCCGGGCCATCCGATTGCAGGCTCCGAGCAGAGCGGGGTGGAGGCGTCCAATGCGCAGTTGTTCCGTCGGCATAAAGTGATCCTCACGCCGTTGGCGCAAACCGATCCGGCCGCGTTGGCGGTGGTAGATCGTCTCTGGCGTGAGCTGGGAGCGGATGTCGAGCATATGCAGGTCGAGCGTCATGACGAGGTCTTGGCTGCGACCAGCCATCTGCCGCATTTGCTGGCGTTCGGCCTGGTGGATTCTTTGGCCAAGCGCAACGAGAACCTGGATATTTTCCGTTACGCCGCCGGTGGCTTTCGCGACTTTACGCGGATTGCCGGCAGTGATCCGGTGATGTGGCACGACATCTTCCTCGCCAATCGCGAAGCGGTGTTGCGCACTCTGGACACTTTTCGCAGTGACCTCGACGCTTTGCGCGACGCGGTCGATGCGGGGGACGGCCATCAATTATTGGGCGTGTTTACGCGTGCACGAGTGGCGCGAGAGCACTTCAGCAAGATCCTGGCGCGCCGGGCCTATATGGAAACAGCTGTGAATGCCGATGAGCTGACCTTCATCGCCAACCCGGGCGGTCGCTTGAGCGGGCGTATCCGCGTGCCGGGCGACAAGTCGATCTCCCATCGGTCGATCATGCTGGGTTCGTTGGCTGAAGGCGTGACCGAAGTCGAAGGTTTCCTTGAAGGTGAAGATGCCTTGGCCACCTTGCAGGCGTTTCGCGACATGGGGGTGGTCATCGAGGGCCCGCACCATGGGCGCGTGACCATTCATGGCGTGGGTTTGCATGGTTTGAAGGCTGCACCGGGGCCGATTTATCTGGGGAACTCCGGTACGTCCATGCGCTTGTTGGCCGGGTTGCTGGCGGCGCAAAGTTTCGACAGCGTGTTGACGGGCGACGCGTCGCTGTCCAAGCGCCCGATGAATCGCGTGGCCAAGCCCTTGCGGGAAATGGGGGCGTTGATCGAGACAGGCCCGCAAGGATGTCCGCCGCTGACCATCCGTGGTGGGCAATCGTTGAAAGGCATGAATTATGCGCTGCCGATGGCCAGTGCTCAGGTCAAGTCCTGTCTGTTGCTTGCCGGGTTGTACGCCAAAGGCGTCACCGCGGTGACGGAGCCTGCGCCGACCCGCGACCATACTGAGCGCATGTTGCGCGGGTTTGGTTATCCGGTGGCAGTGCCGGGCGCTACCGTATCGCTGGAATCGGGCCATTTACTGACAGCGACCCACATTGAAGTGCCGGGGGATATTTCTTCAGCGGCGTTCTTCCTGGTGGCCGCTTCGATTGCCGAAGGCTCCGAGTTGTTGCTGGAGCACGTGGGAATCAATCCGACCCGAACCGGTGTGATCGATATCCTGCGGTTGATGGGTGCCGATATCACCCTGGAAAACCCACGCGAAGTGGGTGGCGAGCCGGTTGCTGACCTGCGTGTACGTGCGGCTGCGCTGAAGGGTATCGAGATTCCTCAAGCGCTGGTGCCGTTGGCTATCGATGAGTTTCCAGTGCTGTTTGTGGCGGCGGCCTGCGCTGAGGGCCGGACCGTTTTGCGTGGCGCTGAAGAGTTGCGTGTGAAGGAGTCCGACCGAATCCAGGTGATGGCCGACGGTCTGCTGGCGCTGGGGGTGAAGTGTGAACCGACCCCTGATGGGATTATCATTGACGGCGGCCCGATAGGCGGCGGTGATGTACATGCCCACGGCGATCACCGCATTGCCATGGCGTTCAGCGTCGCTTCCCTGCGGGCAACGGCGCCGATTCGTATCCATGACTGCGCCAATGTTGCTACGTCTTTTCCGAACTTTCTTACACTGTGTGCCCATGTCGGCATGCGTGTTGCCCAAGAGGCTCAATTGTGAATATCAAAGCTCCGGTGATTACCATCGACGGGCCAAGCGGCTCGGGCAAAGGCACGATCGCCGGCATCCTGGCCAAGGGCCTGGGCTGGTGCCTGCTGGATTCCGGCGCGCTCTATCGCCTGCTGGCATTTGCCGCACGTAATCATGGCGTCGACCTGACCAACGAAGAGTCCCTGAAGCTACTGGCGGCGCACCTTGATGTGCAGTTCGTCGGGGCGACGGAAGGCCATCCCCAGCGCATCATCCTCGAAGGTGATGATGTGACCGATGATCTGCGCAACGAGCAGGTCGGCTCCTGGGCGTCCCAGGTTGCCGCGCTGCCGGCGGTGCGTGATGCGCTGCTGCAGCGTCAGCGGGCTTTTCAGGAACCACCGGGCCTGGTGGCCGACGGTCGCGACATGGGCACGGTGGTATTTCCCGAGGCGCCGCTGAAGATTTTCCTGACAGCCAGCGCCGAGGAACGGGCTCGCCGCCGCTACTTGCAGTTGAAGGGCAAAGTCGATGGTGTTAGTCTGTCGAGTCTGCTAGATGAGATCCGTGCACGCGATGAGCGTGATACCCAGCGCGCAGTAGCCCCGCTAAAGCCGGCGGCTGATGCCATCCAGCTGGATTCCACGGAGCTGTCCATCGAGCAGGTGCTGGAACGCATCTTGAGCGAAATCGCCATTCGCGATATCGCCGGGTGATCAAGAAGGCCGCAGGGGACCAGTCATAGTCCTGCGGTGGCTTCTTTAACTGAAACTGACCCACACCGTCTGGGGTGTGGAGATGGGCGTATTCTTCGCCCTTATCAACAGGAATTAAAATGAGCGAAAGCTTTGCGGAACTCTTTGAAGAAAGCCTAAAAACCCTGAACCTTCAGGCAGGCTCCATCATCACCGGTGTTATCGTTGATATCGATTACCAAGCTCGCTGGGTAACCGTTCACGCTGGTCTGAAGTCTGAAGCTCTGATCCCGCTGGAACAGTTCTACAACGATGCTGGCGATCTGACAATCAATGTCGGTGACGAAGTTCACGTTGCTCTGGACTCGGTTGAAGACGGTTTCGGTGAAACCAAGCTGTCCCGTGAAAAAGCCAAGCGCGCTGAATGCTGGATTGTTCTCGAAGCAGCCTTCGCAGCTGAAGAAGTGGTCAAGGGCGTTATCAACGGTAAGGTTAAAGGCGGCTTCACTGTCGACGTTAACGGCATCCGTGCGTTCCTGCCAGGTTCTTTGGTCGATGTTCGTCCAGTGCGCGACACCACGCACCTGGAAGGCAAGGAACTCGAATTCAAGGTCATCAAACTCGACCAGAAGCGCAACAACGTTGTCGTTTCCCGTCGCAGCGTCCTGGAAGCAGAAAACTCCGCCGAGCGTGAAGCTCTGCTGGAATCCCTGCAGGAAGGCCAACAAGTCAAAGGTATCGTCAAGAACCTCACCGATTACGGCGCATTCGTCGATCTGGGTGGCGTCGATGGCCTGCTGCACATTACCGACATGGCTTGGAAGCGTATCAAGCATCCTTCCGAAATCGTCAACGTTGGCGACGAGATCGATGTCAAGGTTCTGAAATACGATCGCGAACGCAACCGTGTTTCCCTGGGCCTGAAGCAACTGGGTGAAGATCCATGGGTTGCTATCAAAGCCCGTTATCCAGAAAGCACTCGCGTTACCGCGCGTGTAACCAACCTGACCGACTACGGCTGCTTCGCTGAGCTGGAAGAAGGCGTGGAAGGCCTGGTACACGTTTCCGAAATGGACTGGACCAACAAGAACATCCACCCTTCGAAAGTCGTACAAGTCGGCGACGAAGTGGAAGTTATGGTTCTGGACATCGACGAAGAGCGTCGTCGTATCTCCCTGGGCATCAAGCAGTGCAAATCTAACCCATGGGAAGATTTCTCTGGCCAGTTCAACAAGGGCGATAAAATCTCCGGCACCATCAAGTCGATCACCGATTTCGGTATCTTCATTGGTCTGGACGGCGGCATCGACGGCCTGGTTCACCTGTCCGACATCTCCTGGAACGAAGTTGGCGAAGAAGCTGTTCGTCGTTTCAAGAAGGGCGACGAGCTGGACACCGTTATCCTGTCGGTTGACCCAGAGCGCGAGCGCATCTCCCTGGGCATCAAGCAACTGGAAAGCGATCCGTTCTCCGAGTACGTTCAAGAGAACGACAAGGGCGCCATCGTTAAAGGCACTGTGAAAGAAGTTGACGCTAAAGGCGCCATCATCGTTCTGGCCGACGATATCGAAGCGACTCTGAAAGCCTCCGAAATCAGCCGTGATCGCGTTGAAGACGCGCGCAACGTTCTGAAAGAAGGTCAGGAAGTAGAAGCCAAGATCATCAGCGTTGACCGCAAGAGCCGTGTAATCCAGCTCTCCATCAAGTCCAAAGACGAAGTGGAAGAGAAAGAAGCAATCCAGAGCCTGAAATCGGCTCCGGAAGCTGCACAAGGCGAGACCACTATGGCCTCCCTGCTGCGCGAAGCTATGGCTAAGCAGAACTAAGTTCTGTAAGGCTGTAAAAAGGGCGACTTCGGTCGCCCTTTTTTTGTGCCTGCAATTTGTTGAATCAACAAGCGAGAACCAAGGCATTTAGCTCGGGGTCAGAACTGACTATAGTCTTGGTAAAAGCGTTACCCGTTTTGTTGTTGTTTTAATAAGGATTTCAATGAACAAGCTTATCGTAATATTCGCAGTGATAATGCTTGCAGGCTGCTCAGTCACCAGCGCCAAAACTCACGCCAGGCGCGGCGTCAGCGGCATAGAGGTCGACTGCTCCGGTCTTGGCAACGGCTGGGATAAGTGCGAGAGGCGCGCCGCTCGTGAATGCAAGATGCAGGGCTATAAGGTCATCACTCGATCCAGCGACGCCAAGGATGAGGAGGGCGACTACCTGTTCGGCTGGAACCCCGCCGGCGCGGTTACTCGCAAGATGCTCGTCATATGCAATTGAGAGGTTTTGTGTTCTATTCAGGTGTTTATTTAACCAGCAGATAAGTTTATGCATGGGCTGTTCAAATTCATCAAGTCATGCTAAAACCTTCGAAGCGCTTTTCCTAGCTGCTTGAAAAAGAAGGGAAAAATATGACGAAGTCGGAGTTGATCGAACGAATTGTCACCCATCAAGGGCTGCTCTCATCCAAGGATGTGGAGTTGGCTATTAAGACCATGCTTGAGCAAATGTCCCAGTGCCTGGCTACCGGGGATCGGATTGAGATCCGTGGATTTGGGAGTTTTTCGCTGCACTATCGTGCGCCACGGGTAGGGCGCAATCCTAAGACTGGGCAGTCGGTAAGTCTGGATGGGAAATTTGTGCCTCATTTCAAGCCGGGGAAGGAACTGCGGGATCGGGTGAATGAAGATGAGGAAGAAGGCGTCTGAGTGGCGTTAGGGTGGGAGTAAGTCATGCGTGGGATTAAACGTGTTTTTCTGATGTTGGTAGTGCTAGCTGTTGCACTAATGGTTGCAGCTTTTGTGTTGGAGAACCAACAAGGCGTCTCTCTTTCGTTCCTGGGGTGGGCCACCATGCAACTGCCAGTGGCCGTTTATGTCGTCGCTGCGCTAATCGTCGGGTTGTTGATAGGTCCCTTTTTTTGCGTATTGGCAGCCAGTGTCCGCCGTAATAAGCGAGCGTCGGCTGCGCGCGGATAAAGTTCCTCCTCGCGACCGCTTCTCCCTATGGGTTGTGTAGGGGCTATTTTCCTTCCGGGTAATCGTCAAGTGAGGCCCGCATTATTTGGAGGGGCTCTACTGAAAGCGCGCCCTTCCTCTTGCTCAGTCGAGTTAATCGATACCTTGAGCTTAGGATTTTCTTCATAAAAATCAGTCAGTTGCGGATAGATTGCCTAGGGTTGGCGTTATAAAAGCGCCACGTCAAGGTTCAAAGCGCACCGGTTATCGGGTAAAATGCAGCCCATCAACGATAGCTGGCGTCTTGCGTTTTCAGTGCTAGTAGTTAGGCGGGATTCGGCCGGCGATCTGCTACTGTGAATACCCTCATATCTGTGTGAAAACTCCTCCAGTTTTGTGTTCGAACAAATGCCGAGGCAGCAATTAATCGGCTCGCGATCAATTCTATTTGCGGGTCTTGTCTTTAAGCAATATTTGGCTTAAGCCCAGTAAGCAAAAGAATTTTACGGTGAGCGCGATGCAGATTCCATTTAATAAACCACCCTATACGGGTAACGAAGATCAATATGTAATACGTGCCATGCGCAGTGCCAAGATGTCTGGTGACGGTGAGTTTACCATTGGTTGTCAGCGTTGGTTTGAGAAAACATTCTCTTGTGAAAAAGCGTTATTGACACCTTCGTGCACTCAAGCGCTCGAAATGGCTGCTATCTTGATAGATATACAGCCGGGTGACGAAGTCATCATGCCAAGCTATACCTTTGTAAGTACTGCTAACGCATTTGTACTTCGAGGCGCGAAGATTGTTTTTGTAGATATTCGGCCAGACACAATGAATATTGATGAAACGCTTATCGAAGCGGCGATCACTACAAAAACTAAGGCGATTGTGCCCGTTCATTATGCCGGTGTTGCCTGTGACATGGATGTGATCATGGATATTGCGCAGCGACATGACTTGTTTGTCGTGGAAGATGCTGCTCAGGGCATGATGTCGACTTATAAAGGGCGTTGGCTAGGGACCATCGGGCATTTGGCTGCTTATAGTTTTCATGAAACAAAAAACTACACCAGTGGCGGTGAAGGTGGTTTGTTGTTAATCAATGATAAGCGCTTTATTGGTCGCGCCGAAATCATTAGGGAAAAGGGTACTAATCGCAGCCAGTTCTTTAGAGGTATGATTGATAAATATACATGGGTTGATATTGGTAGTAGTTATTTGCCGGGGGAATTGCAGGCCGCTTATTTATTTGGGCAATTAGAATACGCGACGCTCATTAATGATTCTAGACTCAGTATTTGGCAGCACTACCGTACGGCCTTCGCAGAGTTGGCGGCGACGGGACTGATTGAAGTTCCGACCATTCCAAATGGCTGTGTGGCCAATGCGCATATGTTTTATATCAAAGTAAAAGATATCGCTGCACGCGGGGCAGTTCTCAGCCATTTGAAGGATGCCAGCGTGGGGGCGGTTTTTCATTATGTTCCACTTCACAGCGCGCCTGCAGGTGTTTTGCTCGGTCGATTCAACGGTGAAGACCGTTTTACTACCAGGGAAAGCGAGCGTCTTATTCGTTTGCCTGTCTGGCATGGTATGACAGAGGCTGAGATCCAGCATGTTATCAATTCCGTGATAGGTGCAGTTAATGCCCTCGGCCGGTAAGTTGGATGGCTCAAACCGAGGTATGCTGATCGGCGCTTTTTTTACAAGCGCTGCTCAAGCGTCAAAGATATTGGTTGGCTTCTGTTTACTAAAATTAATCGCTGTGTACATGGGGGCGGATGGCCTCGGCAAGCTGGGTCATTTCATGAGCTTGGTATCTATCGCTGTGTTGCTGGCAGGGGGCGGTATAAGCCACGGCGTAATCAAGTACGTCGCGGAGTTTAAAGAAAGTCATTTTAAAATGTACAAATTGTTCTCGACGTCAATATTCTACGCCTTGGGTTTTTGCCTTGTGGCGTTTGTTTTTCTGCTTGTTTTTTCAGAAAAAATTTCGACGCTAATATTCGGGCGGCGTGAAGACTTCTGGATTGTTATAGTGCTGGCCTTTGCTCAATTTGTATTTGCGTTCAATATTTTGTTCTCCGGTTTTTTTAACGGTCTAGGGAAACTGAAGGTAAACGCCAGCGTTCAGGTTATTTCCAATATTCTTGTGCTCCCCATAATCTGGTGGTTAATTTCTGCATGGGGTGTGTCTGGTGCAGCGATGGCAATGGTGTCATTGTTTACCATGCCCGCGCTCATTTCTTTGTTTTTTCTGAGGAGGATGTCGATTTTCAGAATGGTCAAGTGGCAGAAGTTTGATATAACACTTGGCAGGAATTTTTCCCGATTCGGATTGATGCTGCTTGTCAGCGCCTTAATGTTTCCAGTGGTCGAAATAATCATCAGGGAATCGCTAATAACGCAGGTGGGCTATGCCCAGGCGGGAATTTGGCAAGGGAGTATCAAGCTCTCGAGCGCGTATATTGGTTTTTTCAGCGTTTTTTTAGCATCATATTACATGCCGCTGGTGTCATCGACTCAAGATAAAGCAGCGGTTAAAGCCCAGGTAGTGAAATTTCTTCTATTGGTAATGGCGGCTTTCTTAGCTGGCGGTAGTGTTCTTTATTTTGGGCGTAGTTTTTTTATCCCAGCATTATTATCTTCCGAATTTCATGAATTGGAAGGCTATATAATTTATCAGTTGATTGGCGATTTTTTTAAAGTCTCTGCTTATGTTGTTGGTTTCGTCGCGGTGGCGAAGGCGGCAACGAAACTATATATCTTGGCTGAAGTGCTGCAGGCGCTACTTTTTATCGGCTTGACATTTACTGTAGGGCGCGAAGTGGGTGGGGTGCACGGTGTCATGTATGCTTACATGCTAGCATATATCATATACTTTATGATTTCGATGGCCGGTTTTATTTATTGGGCACGTAACTGATGGGCATGCAGTTTTTTCTCCCGCTGTATCTCGTATTCGGATTTCTGGTCATCGTCGCCGCGTGGGACATACTGGGTGAACAGAAACTGCCGCAAGCGGTTGTTTCTGCTCTGATGGGGGTGCCGCTTTTCCTATTGGCAACCTTCAGGGTGGCCGGTGTGGGCAATGACGATCTTGCTTACCTGACAATGCTGCATGAAATTCCTTCAATTTTGGAATGCAGCAATATTTATTGTGATTACAGCTATACAACATTTAATATCGAATTCGGTTTCTTTATGCTTCTCTCAACGCTCGCGGCGTTAGCGAGAAACTCTTATATTTTATTTGGGGTCAGTTCACTGGCGGCGATAAGTTTCAATGTCAGGAGTATTCGGTATTTCTCTCCTTACTTTGCCTTGGGTATGCTGATTTACTTTACGCATTTTTATCTTGCGAAGGACTTGAACGCGATACGTCTGGGGATAGCCTCTGGCATAGTATTTTTAGCCGCGACGTATCTTCATAAAAAACAATATATGCTGTTGGCGTTTTATCTTGCGCTGGCGATGACTGTACACGTGTCGTCGGCTTTTTTTATAGTTCCTGTCGTGTTGTATATGCTCAGGCCAACACGCGTGATGTATCTGTTGCTCACGGTAGTTCTTGTTTTGATGACATCCTTTGTTGACTCGAAATGGTTGTTGCGGCAAATGGCGTTCATCAGTTTTATCAGTGAAAAAATTGACTCATATCTAACCACTGAAAAGTACGGCTACGCATTGCCACTTTTTGATATGGTCAATATTAAGAATTTACTTCTGATTATAGCTGGGTGGGTGTGGTGGAAAAAGCTGGAGGTAAGCTATCCCACTTTCAATCTCGTTTTTTGCGTTTTTTATTGCGCGACGTTCTTGCGAATTGTCTTGGGCGACTTTGCAATTCTTGCAGGTCGCGGGTACGCGAGTATATCAATGTTTGAATATATACTGTTGCCTATGATTGCAGTGCATCTTTTTGGCAAGAGAAATGGCTTCTTGATTGTCGCTGTCTACGCCCTCGGTGCACTTTATTTGAATCTGAGCAGCAATTTAAGGTGGACGGGCGGTTCTGAAATTTTTTTTGATTTTTTATAATTTTTCTCGGTGAGTGTATGAAGAATATTTTGCTTGTATTGGGTGGCTTGGCCATTGGTGGCGTTGAGACCTATGTTGTCAGGTTGTCTAAATACCTCAGTCAGTCCGGGTGTAATGTAACAGTTACATTACTTTCGAATAAGTATGACGCAGGCCTGTTCAATGAGTTGTCTAATTACGCTACAGTCAATATCGTAGAACATCTGCCATTTTTTCCTGCGTCCAGTTGGATAAATGCGCTGTTGCCCGTGCCAAAGGATCCGGTTATATACGATGTCGTTCATGTGGTGGACGTGTTAACGTTGGCTTATGTTTTTTTGAATAAGGCGCGGTTGAAGTTCACTTTCCTTAGTATTGGTATCTATCACTCTATGGAAGTCAGTTGGTGGCGGGGTCGAAATATATATTTCAGAAAGAAAATGCTCGAATTGTATGATAAAAACGTCCACTTGACGCTGTTTCCTAATGAGAGAACCGCGGAGATGGCAGCGGCGCTTTCTAATGTCGATGTGGCGACGCTGGATGTATTGCCGCTGGGGGTATCCTTTGAAAGCTATAGTACTCGTCAGCCACTTCAGTCGTCTCTGCGCATCGTTTCCATAGGCCGTTTAGTCGATTTTAAAGTTTATAATAAGCATGTCATCGCACAGCTGTCAGAGCTTCGTAAACGTGCAAATTTTGAGTATTTTATCTACGGCGCCGGTCCAGAGCACGCTGCGCTTATCTCGCTGGCTGAGAGATGCGGTGTCAGTGATTATGTGCACTTTATGGGCGAAGTGGAGTATGCCGAGCTCCCCAGCATTTTCGACGGCGCGTTTTGTTTCGTGGGCTCTGGTACGACGATCATTGAAGCATCTGCAGCCGGTATTCCTTCGGTGGTGGGCATTGAATCCATAGAGTTACCGCTGACGTGTGGTCTATTTTCGGATGTCTCAGGGTATTCCTACAACGAAGTGTCAGCGACTACAGTGAGAGTAGGGATTCGGGAAACAATCGAGATGTTACATAGTATGAGTCCTGAGGGATACAGCGAAGTTTCTGATAAACATCGGCAAAAAGCCAAATCGTTTGATATCGTTGAAACATCAAAGCGGTTTGTTGAGCTGTCTAATCGGACCCCTGTATTTGATATTTCAATTAATCGCTGGGTTGCCATGTTGTCATTTGTCAAGTCAGTTATTCTTCAGGGGCCTAAAGCGCTTAAGTCCCGATTTGATAGTGTGGGATGATATGTCTTTGAATATAGCGATTGTCACTCAGTATTTTTATCCTGAGAGCTTCATTATCAATGATGTTGCCGAGGAGTTGGCGTGCTTCGGGCACACTGTTGAAGTCTTTACAGGACAACCTAATTATCCCGAAGGCGATACCTACAAAGGTTATGACTCCACTGCTTGTAGTGAGCAGATCTACAAGGACAGAGTAAAAGTTCATAGGGTTCCGTTGAGGCCCAGAAAGTCAGGTGGCGCTAAAAACTTGCTTCTCAACTACCTTTCCTTTGTGGCAAATGGCGTCAGGTACTTCCCGAAACAAAACGCTGGTAAGCAATTTGACGCAATCATCGTTTTTGCGGTTTCGCCGATTACAGCAGCTATTCCTGCCATCGTGTTAAAACGTTCCTGCAAGGCTCACTTGATGGTTTGGGTGCAGGATTTGTGGCCGGAAACGCTCAAGGCAACAGGGTTTATCAAAAATCCAATGCTGTTGAAGGCAATAGGTGTCTTGGTGCGTTTTATCTACGCACGGGCGGACACGGTCCTGGTTCAATCTGAAGCGTTCATTTCCTCTGCGTCCAAGTACGTGGCGAAAGACAAGCTCGTCTACTACCCCAACTCTTACCGCGTTGCAGCCACGCAAGCGAATGCTGTTGATGGCGTGCCGCTTGAGGTCCGCCAGTTATTGCTGTCGAATTTTTGCGTGGTCTTTGCCGGGAACCTTGGGTTTGCACAGTCCTTGGAGACTATTGTCGATGCCGCCAAGGCTCTGGTGCACCTGGATTGCAAGATTGTCGTGGTGGGCAGTGGTAGCCGTTTGGATTGGATGCAGGAACAAAAACGCCAGCACCATCTGCACAATCTGGAACTCGTAGGCCGTTTGCCCTCCTCAGCTATGCCCGAATTGTTCGCAAAAAGTGGGGCGTTACTGGTGACACTCAAGCGAGAAGAGATATTCGCATTGACCATACCCAGTAAGATCCAAGCCTATATGGCAGCAGGCAAGCCTATTCTGGCTGCTCTGGATGGCGAAGGGGCGAGGATTTTGGCCCAGGCGGGGGCTGGCTTATGTTCGCAAGCAGAGGATGCCGCAGCGCTGGCCAAGAACATTGAGGCGCTCTACGAGGCTACGCCGGAAAAAGAGCTGCCTACGGAGCGGCGGCATTCAGGTTTTTCTGTGACAATTACGAAATGAAGACGCAATGCCATCGATTGGTACAAATTATTGAAAACCGTATTGCCAACTCTTAGAGATCAATCATGAAAATATTAGTGCTGGGCGTGACGGGAATGCTTGGAAGTACCGTGTTCAAGTACATTTCCAATCACACTTCACATAGCGTTTTCGGTACTATGCGTGGCAAAGGCGGGGCCAATTACTTCGAAGAGAAGCACGCGTGCGGCTTTTATTCGGATGTTGATGTTTTGGATTACGAGTCTTTGGTAGCGGTGTTTGAAAAAAACCGTCCTGACGTGGTGATCAACTGTGTCGGCCTGATCAAGCAATTAGCCCAAGCCAAAGATCCCCTGTCGACGCTGCCGCTCAATTCAATGCTGCCGCATCGCCTGTCCAAGTTATGCCAATTGATTAACGCACGGCTGATTCATATCAGTACCGACTGCGTATTTACTGGAACGAAGGGCATGTACCTCGAATCCGATACGTCGGATGCAGTGGACCTTTACGGTAAATCCAAATTCATTGGTGAGGTGAATGATCAGCCTCATGCGATAACGTTGCGCACTTCGATTATTGGCCATGAGTTAGCAAGTAGTGCATCTCTGGTCGACTGGTTTCTGTCCCAGGAAGGTTCGGTAAAGGGCTTCACGAAAGCTATTTTTTCCGGTGTGCCTACCGTAGAGCTGGCTCGTATCATCGCTGAGTTTGTACTGCCAAAACCAGAGTTATCCGGTCTTTATCACGTCTCTGCCAAACCAATTGATAAATTTACGCTGCTGACCGAAATCGCTAAGGTCTACCAGAAAAATATCGATATTATTCCCGATAACCAATTAGCGATCGATCGTTCCCTTGACTCGACGCGCTTTCGGGAGGCCGTGGGTTATAATCCGCCGTCATGGCCGGAGCTGATTCAGTTTATGCGCGCACAGCGATAAATTAGGAGGTTTTATGTTTGATAACAAAATTTTGATGATTACCGGTGGCACTGGTTCTTTCGGTAATACCGTTTTAAAGCGCTTTCTCGACACCCAAGTAAAAGAAATTCGGGTATTCAGTCGCGACGAGAAAAAACAGGAAGATATGCGCATTGCGTTGGGCAATGACAAAGTCAAGTTCTATATTGGTGATGTGCGTGACTACGCGAGCATTTCCCAAGCCATGGTGGGCGTCAATTATATCTTTCACGCGGCGGCACTCAAGCAGGTTCCGTCCTGTGAGTTTTACCCAATGGAGGCTGTCAAAACCAACGTTCTGGGTACAGAGAACGTGCTCAACGCGGCCATTGCGAACAATGTAGAACGTGTCGTGGTGTTGAGCACTGACAAAGCGGTGTACCCGATCAACGCCATGGGTATTTCCAAGGCTATGGCGGAAAAGCTGGTGGTTGCCAAGTCCAGAATGATCCCACAAGGCGGCCCGGTTATTTGCTCCACGCGTTACGGCAATGTCATGGCCTCGCGGGGTTCGGTCATCCCGTTGTTCGTCAATCAGCTGAAACAAGGCGGCGAATTGACGGTTACCGATCCCAATATGACCCGCTTCTTGATGTCGCTGGAAGACTCCGTGGACTTGGTGTTGCATGCTTTCGAGTTTGCCGAGCAAGGCGATATTTTCGTGCAAAAGGCTCCGGCCTCTACGGTAGAGGATTTGGCGCAAGCGCTGAAAGAACTGTTCAAGCGTTTAAATGCGATTAAAGTTATTGGCACTCGACACGGTGAGAAACTTTATGAGTCGCTGATTTCGCGGGAGGAAATGGCCAAGGCCGAGGACATGGGGCGCTACTATCGGATTCCGGCGGATAATCGCGACTTGAATTATGAGAAGTACTTTGTCGAAGGCGAAACGCATATTTCCGAGTTGGATGATTACACCTCCCATAATACAGAACGTTTGGACGTCGAAGGTGTTAAAACGCTGTTGTTGAAGTTGGAGTTTATTCAGGAGCAGCTCAATGCTTAAGGTCATGACGCTAGTCGGTACTCGCCCGGAACTTATTAAGATGAGTCGGGTGATCGCAGAACTCGATAAACAGACTCAGCATATTTTGGTTCACTCGGGCCAGAATTATGACTATGAGCTTAATCAAGTGTTTTTTGACGAGCTGGACATTCGCAAGCCCGACCACTTTTTAGGCGCCGTTGGCGAAACTGCGGCTCAGACAATTGCAGAGGTGATCGCCAAATCAGACGCGCTTTTTGAGTTGGAAAAACCCGACGCCCTGTTGCTCTACGGGGATACGAATACGTGTCTGGCGGTTATATCCGCCAAACGTCGAAAAATCCCGGTATTCCACATGGAGGCGGGGAATCGCTGTTTCGACCAGCGTGTACCCGAGGAACTCAACCGCAAAGTGCTGGACCATTTGAGTGATATCAATATGGTACTCACCGAGCATGCACGTCGTTATTTACTGGATGAAGGTGTGCGTCCCGAGACCATTATCAAGACCGGGTCGCATATGGCGGAAGTCTTGCAGCATTACATGCCCAAAATTGAAGCATCGGATGTTCTGGTTCGAGAAGGGCTGGTCGCGGGGCAATATTTTATTGTCAGCGCGCACCGTGAGGAAAACGTTGATACCCCAGACAATTTGAAGGATTTGCTCGGTTCACTGAAGGCACTGGCAGACGAATACCACTATCAGGTCATCGTCTCTACTCACCCTCGCACCCGCAAGCGCCTTGAGGCACTGGGCGAGTCTCTGGATCATCCGCTGATTCGCTTCGTAAAGCCGTTTGGCCTGCTCGACTACATCAAATTGCAGATGGAGGCGTTTTGCGTGGTGTCCGACAGCGGTACTATCACCGAAGAAGCCTCGTTGCTGAACTTGCCGGCAGTCACCATCCGCAATGCTCATGAGCGACCAGAGGGCATGGATGCAGGCACGCTGATAATGTGTGGGTTGAGAGCCGAGCGCGTTCTTGATTCGGTGCGTATCGTCACCACGCAACATGTTCGTGGCGAGCGGGCGCTTGCGGTGGTCGATGATTATCTTGGCGGTGCTGTATCCAAGAAAGTCGTGCGTATTGTGCACAGTTATACTGATTATATTAATCGCACTGTTTGGTCTAAGTCGTAGGCAAGGAGCTTTACGTGCACATTTTCGTCACTGGAGCTTCGGGATTTGTCGGCAGCCGGTTGGTTCAAGTGTTAGCCGCTCGTGCTGACACTCGTGTCACTGTTGCCGCAAGGGGCCGTCATCTTACCTGCGCAACGGCCGAGCGGGTGGTTCGATTCGAGGACCTTGCAACGGCGAGTTTCTCGGCGGAACTGTCTGGGGTGGACGCAGTGGTCCATTGCGCCGCTCGTGTTCACGTCATGAACGACTTGGAAGCTAACCCCCTTCACGCATTCCGCGTGGTCAATGTCGAAGGCACGCTTAACGTGGCGCGTCAGGCTGCGGAGGCTGGGGTACGTCGCTTTGTGTTTCTCAGCTCGATCAAGGTCAACGGCGAAGGCACCGAGCCCGGTGTGCCGTTTACTGCTGATCAGCCAGGCAACCCGGTAGACCCTTACGGGGTTTCAAAGATGGAAGCCGAGCAGCGCCTTCGGGAGTTGGCCCTAACGACGGGTATGGAGGTGGTGATCATTCGCCCCGTACTGGTTTATGGGCCAGGTGTGAAAGCTAATTTTCTGAGCATGATGCGTTGGCTGCATAAGGGGTTACCTTTGCCTTTTGGCGCCATTCATAACGCTCGCAGCCTTGTAGCGTTGGATAACCTGGTTGATCTGACCGTTCTGTGTCTGAGTCATCCGGCGGCTGCCAACCAGACCTTTATGGTCAGCGATGGCGAAGATTTGTCCACCACCGCCCTGTTACGCAAGATGGCATCAGCGTTGGAAGAGCCGGCGCGTCTGCTTCCCGTCCCTGCCGTTTTACTGAATGCCGCTGCCCGCATGCTAGGCAAGCGCAGCTTGTCTCAACGGTTGTGTGGTTCATTGCAGGTTGATATCGCCAAAACGCGTGCTGTTCTGGGGTGGACGCCGCCATTGTCAGTGGAACAGGCGTTGAAGCTCACTGCCTCGGATTACATGGAAAATGAAAAGAAATGAGTGAAGGGTGGATTGTTCTTGTTGTTGCATTAACCTCATTTTTGATGACTGCTGTACTTAGGCGTTATGCGCTTTCGCGAAGCATTATGGATATCCCGAATGCGCGCAGTTCGCATTCGATTCCCACGCCACGCGGTGGTGGTGTTGCAATCGTGCTGGCGTTTCTGGCGGTGACTCCTGTTTTGGGGTGGCTGGATTTGGTTTCGGCCCATACGTTGATCGCAATGGGAGGAGCCGGCGCGCTGGTAGCCGTACTGGGTTTTATGGATGATCATGGCCATATCGCTGCCCGCTGGCGCCTGACTGGCCATTTCGCATCAGCGATCTGGGCGTTGTTCTGGATGGACGGACTTGGCCCGCTGACGGTGTTCGGCTGGGAACTGCATCTGGGGCTGATCGGGAATATTCTGGCCGCTGTGTTTCTGGTCTGGATGCTCAACCTCTATAATTTTATGGATGGTATAGATGGGATTGCCAGTGTTGAAGCCATCTGCGCGTGCCTTGGTGGCTGTTTGCTCTTTGCGTTGAGTGGTCATCAGGACATGATTTGGTTACCGCTGCTCTTAGCTGCTGCGGTGAGCGCGTTCCTGGTTTGGAATTTCCCACCTGCCAAAATTTTCATGGGGGATGCCGGAAGCGGATTTCTGGGCATTATCTTGGGTTGTTTTGCGATTCAGGCCGGTTGGGTTCAATCATCGTTTTTCTGGGCCTGGTTGATTTTGTTGGGTGTGTTTGTGGTTGATGCAACGTTCACTCTGGTGCGCCGCCTGCTACGGGGCGATAAGGTCTACGAAGCGCATCGCAGTCATGCCTATCAGTTTGCTTCACGCAAGTTCGGTAGACACCTGCCAGTGACGTTGGCGGTGGCGGCCATTAATATCGTTTGGTTGTTGCCCATTGCACTCGGTGTTGTTCTATATGGATGGGATGGAACGTGGGCTCTGGTTGTCGCTTATCTACCGCTGATCTTCCTGGCGATCAAGTTTCATGCTGGAGAACTTGAGCGATCAGACGTTATTGACTGAGCCGCACGTGCAGCCGGGCAGAACGCCTCGAAGGGCTCATGGATGGCTTTACCAAGGCAAAGCATTAGGATGTTAAGAGGTGTTTGAAAACGCTATGGATAAGTTAAGGGCCTACTTGGTCGCTTTGCCTAGACGAAAAAAACGACTGATTCAGGTCGGCACGGATGTGTTTGTCGTTTGGGCTGCCTTATGGCTTGCTTTCGTTGTACGCCTGGGCATCGATGAATTGGCCAACCCGGTTCGTCTTCACCTCTGGTTGTTCATTGCCGCTCCAGTGATTTCAATTCCGCTGTTCATTCGCTTTGGTATGTACCGTGCTGTGATGCGCTACTTCGGCAACGACGCATTGATCGCGATTATCAAGGCGGTCAGCTTGTCTTCGCTCATTCTTGGCGTGGTGGTTTACTGGTACAGCAACCATCAAAATGTGGTTCCGCGCTCCATTATTTTCAACTACTGGTGGCTCAGTCTGATCATGGTAGGCGGCGTGCGACTTGGCATGCGCCAATACTTCTTGGGTGATTGGTTTTCCGCTGCGCAACATGTGCCGTTTACTAATCGTGAGGATGGGCTGCCGCGCGTCGCCATCTACGGCGCAGGCGCTGCCGGCAATCAATTGGTAGCCGCCTTGCGAATGGGGCGTGTTATGCGGCCGGTGGCTTTTATTGATGATGATTCTAGTATTTCCGAGCGCGTTATTTCCGGGCTGCAAGTGTATAAGCCCAAGCACATTCAACGCATGATCGATGCCACGGGGGCGCAGGAAATACTGCTGGCTATTCCATCCTCCAACCGCGGTCGCCGCCGTGAAATCCTCGGGTTTCTTGAAGGTTTCCCTCTGCATGTGCGCAGTGTTCCCGGCTTCATGGACTTGGCCAGTGGCAGGGTGAAGGTCGACGATATCCAGGAAGTCGATATTGCAGACCTTTTGGGTCGGGACACGGTGCCAGCCCAGCACGAATTGCTCGAACGCTGTATCAAAGGGCAGAACGTGATGGTAACGGGTGCGGGTGGGTCAATTGGTTCAGAACTGTGCCGGCAGATTCTTCCACTGCGCCCTAAATCGCTGCTGCTGTTCGAACACAGTGAGTTCAATTTATACAGCATCCTTTGCGAACTCGAAGAGCGTATTAACCGCGAGTCGCTACCGGTCAAAATTTTACCCATCCTGGGTTCGGTGCGTAACCAATCCAAGTTGCTCGATGTCATGAAAGCCTGGCACATCAGCACTGTTTATCACGCTGCCGCGTACAAACATGTGCCGATGGTGGAGCACAACATCGCCGAAGGCGTGTTGAATAATGTCATGGGCACACTGAATACGGCGCAAGCCGCATTGCAGACGGGCGTCGCCAATTTCGTGCTGATCTCTACCGATAAGGCGGTCCGCCCGACCAATGTGATGGGCAGTACGAAGCGCCTCGCCGAACTGACGCTGCAAGCCCTTAGTCGAGAGGTAGCCCCCGTATTGTTTGGCGACAATTCAAACGTCTCGCGCGTTAACAAGACCCGATTCACCATGGTGCGTTTCGGCAATGTCCTTGGCTCCTCTGGCTCGGTGATTCCGCTGTTCCACAGGCAAATCAAGTCGGGTGGCCCGGTGACCGTCACTCACCCGAAAATCACCCGCTACTTCATGACTATTCCGGAAGCTGCGCAGTTGGTAATTCAGGCCGGTTCCATGGGCTTGGGCGGCGACGTATTCGTGCTAGACATGGGCGAGCCGGTGAAGATTGTCGAGCTCGCTGAGAAGATGATTCATTTGTCGGGCCTCAGTGTGCGCTCTGATAAAAACCCTCATGGCGATATCGCCATCGAGTTTTCAGGACTGCGCCCCGGTGAAAAGCTTTACGAAGAATTACTTATCGGCGACAACGTAGTTGCAACTCAGCACCCGATGATCATGAGCGCCAATGAAGATCATCTGGCTTGGGATCTTCTCAAAGGTAAGTTGAACGAACTGTTGGGGGCCTTGGATCAGGACGATTACTCCCGTGTTCGACAGCTGCTGCGCGACACGGTAAGTGGCTATTCGCCGGATGGTGAAATCGTCGATCTTATTTTTCAACAGCGCCGTTTGGAGCCTTAAGCTCACACTCTGTAACGCCTGGGTTTTTGACTCCTTCCAGACATCGCCTAAGTTTGAAAAGCAGCTTCGGAAAGCTGCTTCTCTTCTACCGATGTCATGGAGCGTCACCAATGCAAAATACCTACATCTCTTCCCTGATCTTTGCCGTCGTCACCGCGTTTTCGGTTGCGACCACCGCAGCCCCTTCCATCAAACCCGAAGCCCCAGCCCCTGTCTCGGCGCAGATGAGCCAGGCCGAGCAATCCGCCAAAGTCAATCTCAACGCCGCTGATGCCGAAACCCTGCGTCGCGACCTGTTCGGTATTGGTGCCGCCAAAGCCAAGGCAATCATCGCTTACCGCGAAAGTAACGGCCCGTTTACGGCGGTGGACGAGTTACTGGAAGTAAAAGGCATCGGTAAAGCGTTGCTGGAAAAGAACCGCGAAAGGCTTGTTGTCAATTAAGTAAAGGGGGCCGGTCGTTGGCCGGCCTTTTTGCCATTTCGAAACCTGTGCCTTAGGTCTTCCCCGCAGCCTGTTCATGACGCGGTTCGCCAATTCTGCGTTTTCCACTTCTCGCCAACCCCAATGCGACCATCAGGGTCGACATTGTCGCCAAGCGCTTTTGCTCACATCCATTCCCTGATGCCGTTTTACATAGCCGTTAGAAAAAAACATAGCGCAGCCTCGGTTACAGACTCGCAGGTTAACCACTCTGTATTTTCCCTCGTGCGCCGGCCTTGGCATGAAAAGTGATTACATCTACCCGAAAGATTGTTCAACAATCCCGAGGTAGCCATGACGCTCAGTTTGTCTTTAGCCGACCAGATAGCTCTGGAGTTGCGCGCCGATATCATCGGTGGGCGGCTGTTGCCGGGTATGGCGTTGGTGGAGGTGGAATTGGTCAAGGCCTATAACGCGTCGCGCAATACCATCCGGGAAGCCTTGCATCGCCTGGGGCAGGAAGGGCTGACCCGCTATGTGCGCAATAAGGGGGTGGTGGTCCGACGATTGGAGCGCGCAGAGGTGCGGGATTTATTCGTCGTCCGTCGCACCCTTGAATTGCAGGCCATAGCCCTGAGCGGTGCGCTCACCCTGCAGCAATCGGAGTGCATGCAAAACGCGATTGACGCCACCATCCTGGCTCGCGAACGTGAAGATTGGCGAGCCGTGGCGACTCACAGTTTGCTGTTCCATCAGCAGATTGTCGGGTTGATGCGCAGCCCGTTGTTCGATGAGTTTTTCGCCCAAGTCATCGCGCAACTGCGCCTGGTGTTTTGCGCGGCGCCTGATGAGCAGCGTTTTCAATCGCCCTGGCTGGAGCGTGACCGTGAGATTTATCAATTATTGGTCCAGCAAGACAAGCCGGCGGCAGGGGAGGCGATGAGCTTGTACCTGGATGATTCGGAACGCCTGTCATTGGCCCTGTTTTCCTATCCCTGATCGAGGACTTGCACCATGTACAAAGACTATCCGGCCGCTTATCAGGTCAGTAAGGGTTCAGCGCTGCAGGTCGACACTGCGTTTTATGAGCGTATTCGTGATCGGGCGGATAAACGTACGTTGATCGAGCAGTTCGAGGTACCGATTCGAACGGGCAAAGCGTGGAAGGTGCCGGCAGGGCATGTGTTTCGTGTGACCACGCCGGTGGGGCCGCAGGTGGGGGATTTTAACGTGTGGAATGCCCATGATCCGCGCGAGCGTCTGTGGGCGGCGCGTACTCGCCAGTTGCAGGGGGCGCATGTCAGCACCCATGATCGGCTGTGGTCGAACCTGCCATTTTTGCGGCCTCTGGTAACCATCACCGATGACAGCCTGGCCAGTTACGGCATCGATGAACACGGCGGGCGCCTGCACGATTTGCTGGGCACGCGTTGCGATCCCTATGTGAACCGCATGTTGACCGGTGAGGACTTCCATCACCATTGCCATTCGAACCTGACCCGTGCGGTATTACCCCACGGTCTGACAGAGTTTGACGTGCATGACGTGCTGAATATCTTCCAATGTACGGGCCTGAATCACGACGACATGTATTTCATGAAGGCGTGCCCGGCGCAGAAGGGCGATTACCTGGAGTTTTTTGCCGAGATAGATGTGTTGTGCGCGCTGTCGACGTGCCCGGGTGGGGATTTGTCGCTGCCCATGTGGGGGCCGGATGCACAGGACCCGCTGACGGTCTGCCGTCCGCTTGGGGTTGAGATCTATAAGCTGGAGGATGAACTATTGAGCGGCTGGAGCCAGCCGGAGCGTGCTGCCTATAAGGGGCAGCACGGGTTGCATATCGCCAAGGCGGACTGGGAGTAAGCAGCCCTAGCGATCCTGCGCATCCTTGGCATCCGCCTGGGCGTTGCGCTCGGCTACGCGTTTGCGTTGTTCGTCGGTGAGTTCCACCTTGTTGGCGCTGTCACGCAGCATCATCAGCCCACCGACGATCGACCCGATCGCAACCACCATAATCAACCACGCATACCACGGCATAAGGCTCTCCTTGAGGCAGCTTGCCGTGGGAGAATTTTCCCACGGCAATAGCTGCTTTGAGTAACGGGCTTTCTGAGTAGTTCAGTGTAGGCCCGTTCTGCCTCGAAACCTTAGAGCCCGGTCAACATTGCGTCCACCGGTGCATCGGCACGGTCCTGCGCGGTCAGTTGGAAATAGATAAAACCCACCGCCATAAAGCCCAGGAAGATCAGGCCGATCAGCGTGTTGAACCAGGCCATCGCCACCAGGCACACCACCGCCAGTACCAGCGCAATGCCGGGCACGATTGGATAACCCGGTGCGCGGAAGGTGCGTTCCAGCAGCGGTTCGGTCTTACGCAGTTTGAACAGGCTGAGCATGCTCATGATGTACATCACGATGGCGCCGAAGACGGCCATGGTGATCATCGCCGCGGTCAGGGTCATGCCGCCCAGGTTGATCAGGCCGTCGCTGTAGATGGCGGCAATACCGACGACACCACCGGCGATGATGGCGCGGTGCGGTGTCTGAAAACGCGACAGCTTGGCGAGGAAAGACGGCAGGTAACCGGCGCGAGCCAGGGCAAAGAACTGGCGAGAGTAGCCGAGGATAATCCCGTGGAAGCTTGCCACCAGACCGAACAGGCCGATCCACACCAGCATGTGCAGCCAGCCGGAGCTGTCGCCCACCACGGTTTTCATCGCCTGTGGCAGCGGGTCGTTGATGTTCGACAGGGTGCGCCAGTCACCCACGCCGCCGGCGAAGAACATCACGCCCATGGCCAGGATCACCAGGGTCAGGATGCCGCTGATGTAGGCCTTTGGAATGGTGCGCTTGGGATCTTTCGCTTCTTCAGCGGCCATGGCTGCGCCTTCGATGGCGAGGAAGAACCAGATGGCGAACGGAATGGCCGCAAACATGCCGGCAATCGCCGGTGCGCCAAAGGTGTCGGAACCGGCCCAGCCATTGAGGGCGAAGTTGCTGAAGCTGAAGGCCGGGGCGACCACGCCCATGAACACCAGCAACTCGGCGACGGCGAGCACGCACACCACCAGTTCGAATGTGGCGGCGAGTTTCACACCGAGGATATTCAGGCCCATAAACACGATATAAGCGCCGACGGCCGCGTGTTTGGGGTCCAGTGCCGGAAACTGCACATTCAGATACGCGCCGATGGCCAAGGCGATGGCCGGTGGCGCAAAGACAAATTCGATCAGTGTGGCGAGGCCGGCGATCAAGCCGCCTTTCTCACCGAAGGCGCGGCGGCTGTAGGCAAATGGCCCGCCGGCATGGGGAATCGCGGTAGTCAGCTCGGTGAAACTGAAGATAAAGCAGGTGTACATCGCGGCGACCATCAACGAGGTCACCAGAAAGCCCAAGGTCCCGGCCACGCCCCAGCCGTAGCTCCAGCCGAAATACTCCCCGGAAATCACCAGCCCGACGGCAATGCCCCATAAGTGCAGGGTGCCCAAGGTGGGTTTGAGTTGTGTGTTCATTGTGCTGCGCTCCCGGAACGGTTTGGAATGATTCAAGGTGTTGCAGCGGCCATGCCAGCCTGAGAATCATTGTCGTAAAGCGACGCAACTGTCGCCTGGGGGACGGTTTGGCGTTTGAAATTTCTCGGCGTTGCACCAGAGGGGTGCGGCGGTGACTGTGCCGGCGCTATCGGGAGCAAGCTCCCTCCCACATGTTGACCGGATACATCCTTGGAATACGGTTCAATGTGGGAAGGGGCTTGCTCCCGATAACGCCCGCCCAAACGCCGAATACCCCGGCGTAAACCCCGCATAAACCCACTCTTTACGCCATCTTTACGCCCCGCCTACCCCCATGCTCTCGTTCCTTTACGCCACTCCTGCGGACAATTGCCCCACACGCGGCACTCGCCGCTAAACGGAGAGACTTCCATGAGCGTTCTGGACGGGGTGTCACTGCTATTGGCCGTGGCGCTGTTCATTTATCTGCTGGTTGCGCTGTTACGCGCGGATCGGAACTAGGAGCGGGCTATGCACAGTTATGACTATTGGCTGATCATCGCCTTCTTTGCCGTGGTGCTGGTGCCGGCGCCGTTCCTGGGGCGGTTCTATTACAAGGTGATGGAAGGCCAGCGCACGTGGCTCAGCCCGCTGCTGGGGCCTGTCGAGCGGGCCTGTTATCGCCTGGCCGGCGTGGACGCGCAGCAGGAACAAAGCTGGCGCAAATACATGTTGGCGTTGCTCGCGTTCAACCTTGCGGGCTTTTTGCTGCTGTTCGCGATTTTGCTGTTCCAGGGATCTCTCCCACTGAACCCGCAGAAATTGCCGGGCCAGGAATGGACGCTGGCCTTCAACACCGCAGTCAGTTTCATGACCAACACTAACTGGCAGAACTACAGCGGCGAAGCGTCCCTGAGTTACCTCAGCCAGATGGCCGACCTGACCGTGCAGAACTTCGTCAGTGCAGCCACTGGTCTGGCAGTCCTGGTCGCGTTATGCCGTGGGATTGGTCGCAAATCTTCTCAGACTCTCGGTAACTTCTGGGTCGATATGACCCGCGCCACCCTCTACGGGCTGTTGCCGTTGTGCCTGGTGCTGGCACTGTTCCTGGTGTGGCAGGGCGTACCGCAGACCTTCGCCCATTACGTCGATGCCGTGACGATGCAAGGCGTGGATCAGGTGATCCCGCTGGGCCCGGCGGCCAGTCAGATCGCGATCAAGCAACTGGGTACCAACGGTGGTGGCTTCTTCGGCGTCAACTCGGCGCACCCGTTTGAAGACCCTACCGCCTGGGCCAATCTGTTTGAAGTGGCGTCGATCATCCTGATCCCGGTGGCATTGGTGTTCACCTTCGGCCACTACGTCAAAGACTTGCGCCAGAGCCGCGCCATTCTGGGCTGCATGCTCGCGCTGTTCCTGATCGGCGGCGCGACGTCACTGTGGGCTGAGTACCAGCCCAACCCGAGCCTGAACAACCCGGCCGTGGAGCAAACCGCGCCGCTGGAAGGCAAGGAAGCGCGCTTCGGCACCACCGGCACGGTGCTCTGGTCGGTGACCACCACGGCGGCGTCCAACGGTTCGGTCAACGGCATGCAAGACAGCCTGAGCCCGCTCAGCGGAATGGTGGCGCTGGTCAATATGATGGTCGGCGAAGTGATCTTCGGCGGCGTCGGCGCCGGTATGTACGGCATGTTGCTCAACGTGTTGATCGCCGTGTTCCTCGCCGGCCTGATGATCGGGCGTACGCCGGAATACCTCGGCAAGAAGCTCCAGGCCAAGGAAGTGCAACTGCTCGTCGTGACCTTGTTGGTGATGCCGGTTGGCGTGCTCGTGCTCGGTGCCATTGCTGCCAGCCTGCCAGGCCCAGCCGGTGCCATCAGCAACCCTGGCCCCCATGGCTTCAGCCAACTGCTCTACGCCTACACCTCAGCCAGTGCCAACAACGGCTCGGCGTTTGCTGGCTTCAGCGCCAACACGCCGTTCCATAACCTGATGCTCGGCCTGGGCATGTTGATCGGTCGCTTTGGCTACATCCTCCCGGTACTGGCCCTGGCCGGCAGCCTGGCGATGAAAAAGAGCGCACCGATTGGCCAGAACAGCTTCCCCACCCACGGACCGCTGTTCGTGACCCTGTTGACCGTGACCATTTTGCTGGTGGGCGGCCTGACTTTCCTGCCGACGCTGGCGTTGGGCCCTATTGCTGAACACCTGAGCATGGGCTTCTAAGAGGGGATATGAAGATGAATATGCCTGCAAAAAACGCGGCCCCGACCAATACTCAGGCGCCTGGCAAAACCGCCATTTCCGCGCTGTGGCGCCCGGCGCTGATCCAGGCGTTCGTCAAACTGGACCCGCGCCAGTTGCAACGCTCACCGGTGATGCTGGTGGTTGAGCTGACCGCGATCCTCACGACCGTGCTGTGCTTTGTGCCTGATACCGCCGTGCCCACGTTTGTCGCCGTACAAATCGCCGTGTGGCTGTGGTTCACCGTGCTGTTCGCCAACTTCGCCGAAGCCTTGGCGGAAGGCCGCGGCAAGGCCCGCGCCGACAGCCTCAAGGCCGGCAGCGAGGGCCTCAGTGCACGGCGCAAGGAGGCCGACGGCAGTTTCAAGGTGGTGCCGGCCACCAGCCTGCGCAAAGGCGATGTGGTGCGTGTTGCCGCTGGGGAGATGATCCCCGGTGACGGCGAGGTCATCGAAGGCATCGCGGCGGTCAACGAAGCGGCGATCACCGGCGAGTCCGCCCCGGTAATCCGCGAGTCCGGCGGTGACCGTTCGGCCGTCACCGGCAATACACGCCTGGTCTCGGACTGGCTGCTGATCCGCATCACCGCCAACCCGGGCGAGTCGACCCTGGACCGCATGATCGCGTTGGTGGAAGGCGCCAAACGCCAGAAAACCCCCAACGAAGTTGCGCTGGATATTCTGCTGATCGGTCTGACGCTGATCTTTTTGTTGGTGGTCGTCACCCTGCAGCCGTTCGCCCACTTCGCCAATGGCAGCTTGCCGCTGGTGTTCCTGGTCGCACTGCTGGTGACGCTGATTCCGACGACCATTGGCGGCTTGTTGTCGGCCATCGGCATCGCCGGCATGGACCGCCTGGTGCGCCTCAATGTGATCGCCAAGTCCGGCCGGGCGGTGGAAGCGGCGGGGGACGTGCATGTGCTGCTGCTGGACAAAACCGGCACCATCACCTTTGGTAACCGTCGCTGTGCGGCGGTGGTGGCGGCGCCTGGCGTCAGCGCTCGCGAAGTGGCCGAAGGCGCGCTCTTTGCGTCCCTGGCGGACGACACGGCGGAAGGTAAATCCATCGTCGAGTACCTGCGCGCCTTGCATCCCCAGGCTGAGCCATCCGTCGATGAACTGACGGCCGTGCCGTTCAGCGCTGAAACCCGGTTGTCCGGTGTCGATTACCAGGGCCGTGTGTTCCGTAAGGGCGCGGTGGATTCGCTGCTGGCATTCATAGGCCAGCAGCGCAGTGAGCTGCCACCGGCGTTGTCGCGGGAAATCGACAAAATCGCCCAAAGCGGCGGCACGCCGTTGCTGGTCTGCGCCGATGGCAAACTGCTCGGTGCGATCCACCTGAAGGACGTGGTCAAGCCCGGCATCCGCGAACGTTTCGCCGAGCTGCGCAAACTGGGCATCCGCACCGTGATGGTGACCGGCGACAACCCCTTGACCGCCGCCGCGATTGCCGCAGAAGCAGGCGTGGATGACGTACTGGCCGAAGCCACCCCAGAGAAAAAACTCGCGCGTATTCGCCATGAGCAGAACGACGGTCGCCTGGTCGCCATGTGCGGTGACGGCGCCAACGACGCGCCGGCGCTGGCCCAGGCCGACGTGGGCATGGCGATGAACGATGGCACCCAGGCCGCCCGCGAAGCCGCCAACATGGTCGACCTCGACAGCGATCCCACCAAGCTCTTGGATGTGGTGCAGATCGGCAAGGAGTTGCTGGTGACCCGTGGCGCGCTGACCACGTTTTCCATCGCTAACGACGTGGCCAAATACTTCGCGATCCTGCCGGCGCTGTTTGCCGCGATCTACCCGCAGTTGGGCGTGCTCAACGTGATGCATCTGCAGAGCCCGCAAAGCGCGATCCTTTCGGCCATCGTGTTCAACGCGCTGATCATCGTGGTGCTGATTCCCCTGGCGCTGCGTGGCGTGCGGGTGCAGGCGGCGAGTGCGGCGGCGTTGCTGCGGCGCAACCTGCTGATCTACGGCCTGGGCGGGCTGCTGGTGCCGTTCGTGGGCATCAAGGCCATCGACATGCTGTTGACCGCGTTGCACCTGGTGTAACCCGAACGGTGCTTATGTGGCGAGGGAGCACACTCGCTCGCCACAGGGTTTCTCGACTCAATTGAGGATTTGAATATGTCCAACATCATCCGTCCGGCCCTGAGCCTGCTGGTGCTCATGACCCTGGTCACCGGCGTCGCCTACCCTCTGGTGGTGACCGGCGTCGCTCAGGTCGCTTTTCCCGACCAGGCCAATGGCAGCCTGGTGCGCGATGCCAGTGGCAAAGTGCGCGGCTCCAGCCTGATCGCCCAGGACTTTAGCGGTGACAGCTGGTTCCACCCGCGTCCTTCGGCCGGCGCCTTTGCGACGGTTTCCAGCAGTGCCAGTAACCTCGGCCCGAGCAACCCGGCGCTGGCCACCCGCGTGTTCGACGACGCCAACAAACAGCAGGTGCCCGGCCAGGGCCCGGTGCCTTTAGCCTCGCTGACTACCTCCGGCAGCGGTCTTGATCCACACTTGCCACCCGAGGCGATTGCCTATCAACTGGCGCGGGTGGCGGCGGCGCGGAATCTGCCGGTGTCGACCTTGCAACGGCTGTTGGATGAGCACACCGAAAGCCCGTTGGTGGGCCCGCCGGTGGTGAATGTACTGGCACTGAACATGGCCCTGGAAAAACTCTGAACCCTTGTGGGAGGGGCGGTGCGACGATTCGACTCGCTCCCACATTTTGATCGTGATTGAACTGACGATATCAACACCTGAAGGAACCCCACGCATGAGCGACTCCGGCCGCGCCGACGCCCTGTTAGCCGACTTACCCCGCAACGGCCGTGGCCGGCTCAAGGTCTTCCTCGGCGCCGCGCCCGGCGTGGGCAAGACCTACGCCATGCTTCGAGGCCGCCCACACTCAACTGCGCCAGGGCGTGAAGCTGATCGCCGGCGTCGTCGAAACCCACGGCCGCGCCGAGACCGAGGCCCTGCTCAGCGGTCTGCCGCAGCAACCGTTGCTGCGCAGCGAGTACCGTGGCGTGATGCTCGAAGAAATGGATCTCGACGGCCTGCTCGCCGCCAAGCCCAAGCTGGTACTGGTGGATGAACTGGCCCACAGCAATGCTCCCGGCAGCCGCCATGAAAAGCGCTGGCAAGACATTCAGGAACTGCTCGCCGCCGGTATCAACGTGTTCACCACGGTCAACGTTCAGCATCTGGAAAGCCTCAACGATCAGGTGCGTGGCATCACCGGCGTGCAAGTGCGTGAAACCTTGCCCGACTGGGTGCTGCAAGAGGCCGATGAACTGCTGCTGATCGATCTGCCTTCGCGCGAGCTGCTGGAGCGCCTGCGTGATGGCAAGGTGTATGTGCCGGAACAGGCGCGTGCCGCCATCGACGCGTTTTTCACCCAGACCAACCTGATGGCCTTGCGCGAGCTGGCGATGCAGACCGCCGCGGCCCATGTCGACGACGACTTGGCCCAGGGTTATCGCCAACTTGGCCAGGCCGCCCCGGCTGTGCGCGGCCGTTTACTGGTGGGCGTGGATGGCGACGCGCAGGCCGAACGCCTGGTGCGGCATGCCAGTCGTGTGGCGCAGCGTCGGCACCTGCCGTGGAGCCTGGTGCATATCGATAACGGCCGTGCGCGGGATGAGCAGTCGCGCCTGCGCTTGCAAAACGCTCAGCAACTGGCCGAGCGCCTGGGTGGGGAGGTGGTGTTGCTACGGGCGGGGGAGGTGGCCAAGACGCTTATCCAGCACGCCCTCGAACGTCGCGCCAGTCTGTTGTTGGTGGGGCAGTCGCGAATGCGTTGGCATCGTCGCCTGTTTGGTGGCGGCCTGGCGTCGCGCCTGCTGCGCAATGCCCGAAGCCTGGAAATCAACGTGCTCGACAGCGACGACACGCCGGCACCGCCACGCTTGCCGGAGGTGCGTGGACTGGTGTGGTTCGATTACGCCCTGGCGGTGGTTGCCACCGTCGTGGCCGCCGCGATGGCGTGGGCGGTGTCCAGTGTGTTGCCGCTGCCGAATATCTCGCTGGTGTTTCTCGCCGCCGTGCTGCTGGTCGCGGTGCGCAGCAGCCTGGGACCGTCCCTGGTGTGTGCGGCGTTGTCATTTCTCACGTACGATTTTCTGTTTATTCCGCCGAATTTTTCCTTCGCCATCCAGCGCGAAGAAGATGTGCTGACCCTGCTGTTTTTCCTGCTGATGGCGGCGCTCACCGGCAACCTCGCCGCCCGCCAGCGCCGACAACTGCAAGCCTTGCGAGACACACAGGAAGAAACCAGCGAACTGCTCGACCTGTCGCGCAAACTCACCGCCGCCACCGATCGTCAGGCGGTGGTCAGCGCGGCGGCCCATCACCTGGAGGGCTGGAGCGACCTGGACCTGTGCCTGCTCAATCGCGATGGTCAGGGTGGCTGGAAGATCGAGACGGGCGGCCCGCTGACCCTCAGCGAATCTGAACGCGCTGCCGCCGACTGGGCCTGGCAGCATGATCAACCCGCTGGCATGGGCACTGGCACCTTGCCGTTTGGGCGCTGGTGGTGGTGGCCGTTGTCGGGTGAAGAAGGCCCGTTGGGCTTGCTCGGTGTCAGCGCCAAACCAGGGCTGGAGCTGAGCGGCCAACGTCGGCGTTTGCTCACGGCCTTGAGCCAGCCGCTGGCTCAGGCGCTGGCCCGGGCTCAATTGGCGCAGGAACTGGAGTCCGCGCGCTTGCACGGCGAAACCGAGCAGCTGCGCAGCGCCTTGCTCGCCTCTGTGTCCCATGATTTACGCACGCCGTTGACGTCCATGCGCGGCAGCATCGACAGCCTGCTGGCGCTGGGGGAGGCCATCCCCTTGGAGGATCGCCGCGAGTTGCTCGAAGGCACCCGCGACGAGGCCGAGCGCCTCGACCGCTATATCCAGAACTTGCTGGACATGACCCGCCTGGGGCACGGCGCGCTGAAGCTGGCGCGCGATTGGGTGTCGCCCGGCGATATCGTCGGCAGCGCCCTCGGCCGCTTGCGAGCGGTGCTGGCGCCGTTGCAGGTGAGCACCGACGTGCCGCCCGAGTTGCCGTTGTTGTACGTGCATGCGGCGCTGATCGAGCAGGCCCTGGTGAATGTGCTGGAAAACGCCGCGCGTTTTTCGCCGCCCCAGGGCCGTTTGAAATTGAGCGCGGGGGCGTTGGATAACCAGCTGTTTTTCGCCGTGGCCGATGAGGGGCCTGGGATTCCCGAGGACGAGCGCGTGAAGATTTTCGATATGTTCTACACCGCTGCGCGCGGCGATCGAGGCGGGCAGGGCACGGGCCTGGGCCTGGCGATTTGCCAGGGCATGGTCGGCGCACACGGTGGGCACATCAGCGTGGCCGATGGCATCGAAGGGCGCGGTACCTGCATCACGCTGTTCCTGCCGTTACCGACACAGCCTGGCCTGGAGCGCGACTCGTGAGCTACCCTCTTTGCACCTCGTATTTTGATTGGACACCATGAGCCAGACCGCGACGATTTTGGTCATTGATGACGAACCGCAGATCCGCAAATTCTTGCGCATCAGCCTGGCCTCCCAGGGCTACAAAGTGATCGAGGCCGGTACCGGTAACGAAGGCCTGGCCCAGGCAGCATTGAACAAACCGGACCTGCTGGTGCTCGACCTCGGGCTGCCGGACATGGACGGCCAGCAGGTGCTACGTGAGTTTCGCGAATGGTCGACGGTGCCGGTGCTGGTATTGTCGGTGCGCGCCAGCGAAGGGCAGAAAGTCGAAGCCCTCGACGGTGGCGCCAACGATTACGTGACCAAACCGTTTGGCATCCAGGAGTTCCTCGCTCGGGTGCGCGCATTGCTGCGCCAGGCGCCAGCGGGGGAGGCGCAGGAAGCGGCGTTGAATTTTGGCCCGTTGACGGTGGACCTGGCCTATCGCCGCGTGTTGCTGGACGGTGCCGAAGTGGCGCTGACCCGCAAGGAATATGCAGTGCTGGCGCAGCTGGCGCGGCATGCGGGACGGGTGATTACGCAGCAGCAACTGCTCAAGGATATCTGGGGCCCTACCCATACCGAAGACAGCCACTACTTGCGTATCGTGGTGGGCCATCTACGCCAGAAGCTGGCGGATGACCCCACTCAGCCACGGTTTATCGTGACCGAGGCGGGGGTGGGGTATCGGTTGCTCAGTGCTTGAGCCTGATGCATTTCGTTGTCTGAACCGCCGCTATCGCGTTCAAGGCTGCTCACTCTCATATCGATCCAATGTGTCACTGGCAATCTCCCGCCCCAGGGCGATCAATTCCGGCGCCTTGTAGAACTCGAAGAACCGGCACACCCGCTTCGGCACGTTGATCAACACATCGGGCGGGTAGCCCGCGATCTTGTACTGGGCCAGCGACGTTTGCATCACTTCGAAACTCTGGTTGATCAGGTCCAGCAGCGACGCCGGCCCCACGTTGTCGATGATGAACGACCCGGTGGCCGACTTCGGCGCGCCGGGTTTTTCCGGCGCGGCGGCGGGTTGCTGGGATTCGGGTTCGGCCGATTCCAGCCACGGGTTGATCTCGGCGGCCTGGGCGTGCAGGGCTTCCTGCTCGAGTTTCATCAACTGCTCGGCTTGCTTGCGACGAAACGGCAGGTGCGAACCCAATGACTTGGCCAGGCTGTTAAAGCGACTCTTGAACGCGGGCGGGCGTTGGATCACCGGCAACTGGTAGTGCTTCTGGTTAGTGGCGTTGAGGTTGACCGCAATGATCAAGTCGCAGTGGCTCGACACCACCGGCACGATCGGCAACGGGTTGAGCAGGCCGCCGTCCACCAGCATGCGGTTGCCCTGCATTACCGGGGTGAACAGGCTGGGGATCGCCGCCGAAGCGCGCATGGCCTGATGCAGGCAGCCTTCCTGGAACCAGATCTCCTGCTGGTTGGTGAGGTCGGTGGCCACGGCAGTGTAGGGAATGCGCAGCTCTTCGATATTGATATCGCCGACGATCTTGCGGATCTGCCCGAAGACTTTCTCGCCGCGAATTGCGCCCAGGCGAAAACTCACATCCACCAGGCGCAGTACGTCCAGGTAATCGAGGCTTTCAATCCAGCGGCGGTATTCATCCAGCTTGCCGGCGGCGTAAATCCCGCCTACCACGGCGCCCATGGAACAACCGGCGATACAGGCGATGTCGTAGCCACGCCGTTCGATCTCTTCGATCACTCCGATATGGGCGTAGCCCCGGGCGCCGCCGGAGCCCAGCACCAAGGCAACACGTTTCTTCATGGTCCATGTCCTTTATCGGCAGGTGCCCACAATGCACCTATTGAGGGGGCGGCTTCAATCTTCGCTGAGCTGCGCAATATTTTTCCAGAAAAACCACTAGGCTCGGGTATGCTCTGGCAATAGGTACTACCGATTTCAGGCTATGGACAAGGCACTTTTTGTCGTAGGTAACGTCTACACGCTACGACTGTTTTTCTATTTTTGAGGTGTCATCGATGAAAGCCTGGATGTGTGTGCCTGTGATCATGCTGGCCCTGGCCGGTTGTGCCGGGAAGACTGCCTACCGCGACAGCTGCGGCTCGCAACTGGACGCCGCCTGGAAAGAGCTCGATCTGGCCAAGGCAGAAGGGTTTGCCGGCACCGTCAGTTACTCCAAGGCTTTATCCCTGTTGACGGGCGCCAAGACCCAGCAACAGTTTGAAGCGTTTGAAGGTTGCTCCAACAAGGCTGAGAAGGCGCGGTTCTATATCCGTGAGTCGCGCGCCGGGCGTTGAGGTATAGCAAGTAGGATTTTTCATCGGAAAGTGAGGGCAGGATGTCAGCGTTGGTCGATCAGTTAGTCGCTCAGGTCATTGGCCTGGAAGTAGGGTTACTGAGCTGCCAGGCTCGCCTTGCTGCCGTCACCGACGATGAAGCCTTGCATGATTTGCGCACCACCGTGCGGCGCCTGCGCAGCCTGTTGCGCCCCTTGCGTGGGTTGCCAGGCGTCGAACAGCTTGAAATGGCCGCCGCCGCGGTCGGCCAATTGACCACGCCGCTGCGTGACCGTGAAGTGTTGGCGGCCTATCTGCATCAGCATGGTCATCACGCAGCGGCGGATCGGCGCTTGCGCCTGCAACCCGATGCGTATCGCCAGGTGGCGCAAAGTGCTCAACTTGCGCATTTGCTGCTGATCCTGGATGCCTTCCCGCGTTTTATTCGCGCCTCAGAACATCAGAAACTCCTCAAGGGCTTGCGTTCGCGCGTCGAGAAACGTCTGGCCAAGCAATGGCAGGCACTCGACGAGGCCCTGAAGGATCCCGACCATGATCGCCACCGCCTGCGCTTGTTGATCAAGCGTGTGCGCTACGCTGCCGAGGCCTATCCCGAACTGGACAGATTGCCTGCCAACGCCATGTCGCGCCTGAAGAAAGCCCAGGCAGCCCTGGGCGATTGGCACGACTGCTGGCAGTGGCTGGCCCAGGCCGAACAGCAAGCCGACCTGCAACCCTGCGTGGCGATATGGCATAAAACCATGGTCAAGGCCGAAGGGCAGGCGGATCGTGTGCTGGACAAACTCAGCGCCGAATGTTTCTGAATCGGTCCGGCTTTTGGCCGGAATGAGCGCTGTACCTCGCCGGCCCGATGGTTAAGATCCCCCATCTGTTCTTTTGACGTGAGGTCGCCATGCGCTTCAGTGATTTGCTCGACGCCGCCCGTAGCAACCCGTTGGATGTGACCATCCCCGCCGAATGGGCCCAGGGGCGCGCGACCTTTGGTGGCCTGGTCGCCGCTTTGCAATATGAAGCATTGCGCGCCCAGGTGCCTGCCGATCGTCCATTGCGCTCGCTGGCCATTACCTTCGTGGGCCCGGTGGCAGCGGATGTGTCCGCCAGTTACCAGGTCGAAGTGCTGCGCGAAGGCAAGGCGGTCAGCCAATTGCTTGGGCGCGTGGTGCAAAACGGTGAAATTGCCACCTTGGTACAGGCCAGTTTCGGCGCGTCCCGGCAGTCAGAGATCGACGTGGCAAGCGAAGCGCCTCCGACATTCAAACATTGGGACGAGTGCCAGGAACTGCCCTATATCAAGGGCGTAACCCCTGAATTCATGCGGCATATGGCAATGCGTTGGAGTGTCGGCGGGCTGCCATTTACCGGCAATAAATCCCGCGATATGGGCGGCTGGGTACGCTTGCGTGGCGATGTAAAAGAAGAGCCGCTGAGCGAAGCGCACATCCTGGCCTTGGTCGACGCCTGGCCTCCGGCCTTGCTCCCGCACCTGAAGAAACCGGCGCCGGGCAGCACGTTGACTTGGACCATCGAATTCATCCAGCCGCTGCAAGAGCTGACGACGCTCGACTGGTGCCAATACCACGTCAATATCGAACACGCCCGCGACGGCTACGGCCATGCCGCCGCCGCGCTGTGGAGCCCAACCGGCGAGTTGATCGCCCTCAGCCGCCAGACCGTGGTGGTCTTCGCCTGAACCTCAATGCCGATGGCGTTGCCGCCAGGCGCGCCACCAGCCACCGCTTAACACAAAGCGCGGGAACGTCACGAACTGCTCGACCACCAGGCGCTGCACCGCATCCTTACGATCACTGAACGGCTCACTGGCCTCGGCTTCCAAGCCATGGCCATGACGCTGCAAGGCCAGGCCGGCCAAGATGCCAACGATGCCGACGGCAAAACTGACCAGGCTCAGGCTGAACACCCCCGACACGATCAGCAGAAAACCGATGATGAACAGCGGCACGGCAATCAGATGCAACGCCAGGTTGGTCGGGTGCTGGTGGTTCCGGGGGTAGTTACGCCATTGCCAGGCGGGGAGATTGGGATGACGTTTGCCCATGATGGTGAATCCTCTGTCCGTTGAAATGGCTTGGATGGAGTCTAGGTGGGAGAGGGCGGGGCGGCGAATTGGGGTTGGCTATGGGAGGCATAGAAAAAGCAAAGTCCGTAAGCTATAAAAGCTAATAACCAGCGGAATCTGGATCGCAGATATAAACGGAAGGTCCGCACAGAGAAACGTATTTGGCTTTTAATTCGATTGTAGATGTACCGGATTTAGCGTGGATTGCATAATGATCTTCAAGCTTGGTTATTTTCATTCTCAGAGGTTCGCGAGTAGGGATATTTTCGATTTTTACATCGCTTACCCCTCCGAAATCCAAGCCTATCCTGCAAGTGTTATATCCTTCTTTGATCCATTTTTCTGGTGGGGCGTCCGGTAACTCTTTGATGTCAAAACCCATTCCGATATTGGGTCTGTCATTATCGATGGTTAGTGAGTAGAGGGTGATTTCTCCAATTTCCACGGGGAAAGTAAATACTTTATTGAAAAAGATCGTGTCGTTTAACTCGTTCCAGTGCTTCATTTTTTTATCCTTGAAGTAGTAATGGGTTTTGGCTTCATCTAGTTTGCCAGTTCGAGGTCTTTCTTTCGGTCGAAGATTGAAATGCGCGGTTTGATTTCCTTTACCGTCGGGATCTGAGTATTTGTGTCCGGCTCCGTGATCTTGAATCAAGACTGGAAAGCGGTCACCACGAGTGAATAGGTATTCCCGAGTCATTATCGGTTTGCCGTGTTCGTCCAAAACTTCATTTTTTTGTCTGTCTCTCATCGTGACCATTGAGTATTGCCTGGTTTTCCCCAATCTAGGATCAAACACCGGCTCCGGATGTTGTGTTCTCGGTATTCCGGCATCGGACTTTGCTTGCTTAAACGCCCCGTTCCTAGAAACTTCCGGTGCAGTTAGTTCCGCTTGTTTTTCACATTCGGCGCTTTTTCTGCCTGTTGCTGGACAATTTGCATTTAGCCCTAGCGGGTCAATCCATCCAGTCGGGTTGGGCACGTACTGGTAGGCGTTGATCCCACCCGCCAGCTTCACCGGATCCGGCGTCAGGTAACGACCAACATCCGGATTGTAGTAGCGATGGCGGTTGTAGTGCAGCCCGCTTTCTGGGTCGAAGTATTGGCCTTGGAAGCGCAGCGGGTTGTCGATTTTTCCGATGTCGAGTCGGCTGATTTGGCCGTAGGCGCGGTAGTGGGCGGACCAGACGATTTCTCCGTCTGGAGCGGTGAGTTCCTGGGGCGTGCCGAGGTGGTCGAGTTGGTAGTGGTAGGGCTTGGTTTCTTTGGGACCAAACCCTTCCAGTAAGGCCAACGGACGGAAGCTGTCCGGTTCGTAGAGGTAGCTGCGATGCCGATCCGCATGGTGCTCGGCGATCAGCTTTTCGCCTTGCCAGAAAAACTCGGTCGTTATGCCATCAACGGTTTTGCTGATGCGCCGCCCAAACGGGTCGTAGCGGTAACTCGCGGTCTGGCCGTTGGGTTGTGTAATACCGATCAAGCGATGCTGGCAGTCGTAGCGGTACTCGGTAACGAGTTGATGGCCTTTGCCACGCCGTTCACGGATCAGGTTGCCGAAGGCGTCGTAGTCATAGTGCCGGTCGCCCTGGATCATCAACCGATTGCCGGCGACGATGTCCGGGCCGGGGCGGTCGTGCATCAGTAGATTGCCCGCTGGGGTGTGGCCGAAGCGTTCGTGCAGGTCTTGCGAATGGTCGGCGCGGGTGAGGCGGGCTAGCGGGTCGTAGCGGTAGTGGTGTTCGCCCTTGCGGGTGTCGTTCAGGCGGGTGAGGTTGCCGGATTTGTCGTAATCGTAATGGCGTTGGTAGAGGTGGTTTTCCTGTTGGGTGACGGTGTGGGCGTGCAGGCGGTGTTGGTCGTCGTAGTGGTAGTGGCTGAGGAGTTGGCCTTGTTGGCGCTGGTGTTCCTGGCCGGATTTGAAGAGATGCGAGGTCAGTAATGCGCCGTTGAGTTGGACGGTAGCGAGGTCGCCGCCTTTACCGTGGCTAAAAACCAGGCGGTTGTTGTCTGGCAGGCGTAAATGTTGAAGCTGACCGCAGGCGTCATAGCCATAGCGCAAGGTGCCCCAACCCTGATGTTCACCGGTGAGGCGATTTTGGGCGTCGTACTCGTAGACCAGCGCCCAGTGGCCGTCGTCGACGCTGAGGAGGTTGCCCTGGCGGTCGTAGGCGTAATCGACCATGTTGCCGTCGGGTAGGGTTTTTCGTACGAGGCGGCCTGCGTGGTCGCGTTCGTAACAAGTCACTAACTGACTGCCATTGTCGCCGTGTTCGGTTTTTTCCTGCAGGTTGCCGTTGAGGTCGTAGATATAGGCGGTGCGTTGACCGTCAAAGCCGATTTCCTGCCGGATCAGGCCGTTGGGGTGGTAATCCAATCGGTAGATTTCGCCGACTTCGTTTTCGATTTCGGTCAGCAGCAGTCGAGCGTTGTCGTAGCGGTATTTGACCTGGCTGCCATCGGCGTTGAGGCGGCGGCTGATCAGGTGCAGGCCGTTGGCGTATTCGTAGCGGGTGACGTGGCCGAGTTCGTCGCGTTCGGCGGTGATTTTTCCGTAGGGGTTGTAGCTGTATTCTCGCGTGGCGCTGTCTGGCAACACGATGCGAATCAACCGGCCGACGCTGTCCCACTGATACCCGGTCAGCCCGCCTTGTTCATCCTCGCGGGCAATCTGGCGGCCCAGATCATCGTAGCGATAGCGCTTGGCGCCGCCATTGGGCAGTTGCTCTTCAATGAGCTGGCCGCGTTCGTTCCACACCAGCCGATGACAACTGTGGTCGGGATACCAAACGCCCGTTAGTTGCCCGTACTTGTTGTAGCTGTAGTCCGTCACCTCACCATCGGGATCGGTCCTACGCGTCACGTCGCCCTGGTCGTTACGCTCGTATTTCCAGACCGCCTCACCACGCCGCACCACCCGTACGAAGCCGTTGTCATGCTCGTAGGACGTCGGTTCATCATCTCCCGGAAACAACGCCACCAAGCGTCCGGTATCGTCGTACTGATACGCCGTCACCGCCCCGAGCGGATCCTGCTCGACTGTCAGTCGACCCTTGTCATCGTAGGATTTGAAGTGCTGGGCGCCGTCCGGATCAATGCGCTGCACCAGCCGTGCGCGGTCATCGTGGACATACACTTCCTGACTGCCATCGGCGTTATGCACGACCACGCGGCCGTTGTCCTCCCAGACATACCGCGTATCCATCTGCGAAAAACTGGCCCAGTGCCGGACACACCGCGCCGCCTTGCCAGAGCGTTCCCATTCCCAGAAGAAACTCGCCCCGCCGGCCAAGCCCCGCTCCAGAATGACGTGCTGCTCGTCGTACCGATAAACCTCGCTTTCGCCGACGGCGTTGGTCGCCGAAACCAGTCGTCCGGCGTCGTCATAGGCGTAGGAAACAACGTTCTGTTCCGTGATCCATTCGTAAGGCTCGTACCCCTTGGCCCGCTGAACCTGGTAATCCACCGCCACCATGCGGCCCAGCTCATAGCGCAAACACAGCGAGCGACCCACGCCGTTATCCAGCCGTGCAATACGCCCCAACACATCCCGCGAAATCCGCAGGCGGTTGTCATACGCATCGCTGATCGAGACCAGCACACCGTCGCGAAAGTGATAAAACCGCGAGGCCTGGGCCAGCACTAACTCATCCGGCGAAGCCCCCAAATAGATCGCCGCTTCAGCCAGGCTGTTGGTGATCGCCGGTCGCGCCTCGGTCGGCAGTGGAAACTCAGTCGACCGGTTTTCATGGTCGGTCCACACCACCGAATCGCCCGAAACAGAAAGCCGCTGCGCCAGCGAATGACTCCAGCCAAACCCCAGCCCAACATCCACTTCCACCGCGCTGGTGCGGTACAAACGGGTCCACTCAAACGGCAATATCCCGTCCAAAACACCATCGGTGAGGGTGAGCAATTCCTCCCCAGTGACCATCGACACCGGGCAGCCATTGGTCGCTGTTTTGTCCGCCGAAGTCGCCGCGTCACCCTTGGGATTCGTAGCCACGACCGGCACATCATCGACAGACTCCTGCCGAACCAATACCGTCCGCTGGGACTTGTTACGAACCAACGGAACAGGGTTCGAGACCACCTGATCCCCAGCCTTCAACGGCGCAACCGGAATCGTCTTGATCGGCGTTGGCGCACTGCCCAGCAGCAATGGTTTAGCCGTCTCGACATGCAGTTCCAATCTCGGCCCCACAAGGTGCTTGGCGAGCAACTCCAACAACCCTCGCACCCGTACGGACTTGATGGAACTCAGCGTTTGGGCGCCCAAGCGCAGTGCCACGCCGGTGCCCGCCGTCGCCCAAATCAGCAGCAGATTGATCAACACCTCACCGGTGATTTCTCCGAGTACTTCGTACATCTCAGGCGGCGGCAACAGGCGTATCCAACTGACCATCGCTGTCAGGTAGATGAAGAGCAGCGGCTCATCACTAAGCACCAGCAAACCGTTGGCAATCGCGTCGCTGCCGAGCGCCAGCAGCGCATCGAGTTCAGCCTGGGAGATGTACGCCAACAGCTTCTCGCTGTTGGCCTTGAGATCCGCCAGCAGTTCATACACCTGCGTAACGTTGTCCCATAGGTTGTAGAGCGCCTGAGCCAAACCGCTGGAAAACGCCATGCCCTGCATCGCGCTGCGTTGCAACGATGTAGCGTTGGCAAACTCGTCCCACTGGGGTTTGAAGGTCTTGGCCCATTCATCACGCAGGCGCGTTTCCAGCTCCGCGATCACCGACTGATAAGACGCATACAGCGCCTTGACGTGATCCTTGGAAACGTTGGGATAAAAGGTGATCTGGTATTTCTGGTCGCGGGTACATTCCTGGATTTCAAGAATGCCGCTGGGGCCGATGGTTCGATGGATGGACGGTCCCGTCGGGCTGCCATCCTGGTCAATGGCCTGCAGCACTACCGGCGTGTTGCCGATAGGCACCGACCGTGTGCTTTCGAACATGTGCAGCAGGGTGAGCGAGCCCTGGGCATCGCACTTGGCGACGACAGCGCTGGGCTCTCTGGAAGAAACCGGCGCGATCAATGCAACCTCTTCGCCGACTTTGAAAACCTGCTCCACCTCAAGCGCCGAGCCACTCCAGACGCTTTCGGCCCAGTCGTCAAAGGTGTTGAGACATGCCCGCAAATCACGCAAGACGCCTTCAACGTCCGGCGCCTTGGCATCCATGGGGGCCAGGACCAGGCTGGCAATGACCGGAATCAAGAGGCAGCCCCACTGAGCAGGGCATTAACGGGTAGGTACATCGGCGGTCCCTCGCACTGAATGATCAGGCGAGAGACTTTGGAGAGGTTCGTCAGGTAAAGAAGTCGGCGCTATTCGCCAGGACGGTTAGGAGGTTTCGCCAAAACGGCGGGTAAATGCAGGGCCGATCGTAGGAGTCGGATTACAGGCTGGTCGGTCCTACAGTTTTAGCTGGCCAATCGCCTTGCTCAACTCACCCGCCAGGGTGGCCAGCTCCTGGCTGGTGGTGGCCGAGTCCACGGTTTGCCGCACCGTGTTCTCAGTCACATCGCGGATGCTCACCACCGCGCGGTTCATCTCTTCGGCCACATGGCTTTGTTGTTCGGCGGCGACGGCGATCTGGGTGTTGCTCTCGCGCATCTGCGCCACGGCACCGGTGATTTCGGCGAGAGCGGCGCCGGCTTCCTGAGCCTGCTGCACGCAATCGTCGGCCTTGAACGAGCTTTCCTGCATGAAGTCCACGGCGTCGCGGGTGCCGGCTTGCAGCGCCGAGACCATGTGAGTGATTTCATCGGTGGAGCTTTGTACGCGTTTGGCGAGGTTGCGTACTTCGTCGGCGACCACGGCAAAGCCACGGCCCATTTCCCCGGCGCGAGCGGCCTCGATGGCGGCGTTGAGGGCCAGCAGGTTGGTCTGTTCGGCGATGCTGTGGATCACACTGACCACGCCATTGATTTTCTGGCTGTCTTCGGCCAGTTTCTGGATCATTTCGGCGGTCTGTTGCACGCCGCTGGACAGGCCCGCGATAGAGTGTTGCACGCGGGTTACTACGGCCTGGCCGCTGCCGGCGAGGGTGTCGGCGGTCTGGGATAAATCGCGGGTGGCGCCGGCATGCTGGGCGATGTGGTGGACGGTAGTGGTCATCTCGTTGATGGCAGTGGCGGCCTGGTCGGTTTCGCTTTGCTGGCCGAGCATGCCGTGTTGCACCTCGTTCATGCTGCCGGCCAGGCGTGCGGCGCCCTCGTCCAGTTGCCGGGCGGTGCGCGCCACAGTGTTGACGACCCGCTGGTAACCGGCCTGCATGGCATTGAATGCGCTGGCCATCTGGCCGACTTCGTCCTTGCAGGCCAACGGCACGCGGGCCGACAGGTCGCCGGTTTTCTCCACGTGTAGCATCACGTCCTTGAGGGTGTTGAGTTGGCTGAGCAGGAAGCGGATCAGCAACTGCGAAGCGCCGAGCATGGCGAGCATCAGGATGAGGACCGCCACCGCATAGTTGGCGAAGCGTTCGCCGAAGACCTGGCTCAGGCTGGGGGCGTGAGCAAGCACGGCGATATATTGCCCGTCAGGACGGGCGACCACTTCAGCGCCCAGCAGCGGGTTTTCACCGAACAGCGGCATAGGGTTGAGTTCGACCCAGCCGGTGCTGCTGCTCAGGGCGGACAGATCCAGGTCGCCAAGCTGTGGGACTTGGCCGCGTGCAAAAGCCAGCCAATGCTCGCCCTTGGGCAACGGTTTGTCGGCCGGCCAGGCGCCGAGCAGTTGCCCTTGGGCCTGCGCCGAGGCCTGGGACGCTGTGCTGCGCGCTTGTTGTTCGAGCTGCACGGCGTACAGGACCAGCAGCAGGGTGGTGATAAAGGCGACCGCGTTCACGGCCCAGAATTTGTACTTCAGCGAGATATTGCTAAGCCAGGCACCCATGGAAGGTTTTCTCTGATAGCGGAAACAGCATTGGCAAGGTGCCATTATTGTGCCGCTACTCAGAAATCCGGTTTTGACATGGGTCAATGCGCCGCATCAATCCACGCTAGGCAACCCAAAAAACGCCCGGGAGCAGGCGGTGCTGTGGCGGGCCAGGTCTTCCATGCTTTCGTTACGGTGCAGGGCGACTTCGCGCAGTACTTCGGTCAGGTAGGCCGGTTCGTTGCGGCCGTTCTTTGGTTTGGGTCGCAGGGTGCGCGGCAGCAGGTAGGGCGCATCGCTCTCCAGCATCAGGCGGCCGCGGGGAATTTCCCTGACCAGTGGATGTAGGTGCGTCCCACGGCGCTCGTCGCAGATCCAGCCGGTGATGCCGATGTGCAAGTCGAGGTCGAGATAGCCGAACAACGCCTGCTGTTCGCCGGTGAAGCAATGCACCACGGCTGCGCTGAGGTGGTCGCGGTAGCCCTTGAGGATGTCCAGCAAGCGCTGGTTGGCGTCGCGCTCGTGAAGAAATACCGGCAGTTTCAGTTCCACGGCCAGGGCCAGGTGTTCTTCGAGGACCTTTTCCTGTTGCGGGCGCGGCGAGAAGTCCCGGTTGAAATCCAGGCCGCATTCGCCCACCGCCCGCACACGGCTTTCGCTGAGCAAACCGCGCAAGCGTTGGGCGCTGTCATCATTCCAGTCACTGGCGCAATGGGGGTGGATGCCGGCGGTGCTGAACAGGCGTTGGCCGCTTTCATCGAGGTTTACGCACAGCTCCAAAGCCTGTTCGCTGCCGTCGACGCTGGTGCCGGTGAGCACCAACTGGTGCACGCCGGCGGCATAGGCGCGGTCGAGAACGGCCTGGTGCTTGTCGTCGAAACTGGGGTTGGTCAGGTTGACGCCGATATCAATGAGTTGCATGGTGCTATCTCCGCCTGCGGCCGGAAAGCATATCAGAGCTGTAGATTTATAAGAAAATCGAAGAACTACAACGAGTTATAGCTGTCTTTGAACGTCGCAAGTGACATCGTGATTGGCTGGCTGCCTTGCACTGTGCCACCGTTGCGCGCAAAGCCTGCGCTTAAAGCGCTCTGTTTCTGACTCCCAGCGCCTCGTTTTCGCGAGGGCACTGGCCAGTATTCTTTCCGGAGAGCGGATGATCCGACCCTCGGCGTTGCTTGTGTTGTGCCTGACATTACTGCTGCCCATGGCGGCGGTCGCGCGTCTGGACGGGCCGTTGGAAGTGACCAAGCCCGGCAAGGTGCGCGACCTGGCGCAGATCCGCGCCAGCCGCACCTTGCGTGTTTTGGTCAACCAGAGTCGCAACAGTTCCGGCGAAGTACAGGGCCAGGCCATCGGTGTCGAGTACCATCGCCTGCGGGCCTTCGAGCAATACCTCAATGGCCACGCCCGTGATGGCCAGGAAATCAACCTCAAGATCATTCCCAAGGCCAAGGACCAGTTGCTCGGCGCGCTGGCACGTGGCGAAGGCGACCTCGTGGCACCTGGCGAGTTGCTCGATGTAACCGCCGCTCACAAGATCACCACCAGCGATCCGATTGCCAGCGGCATACCCTTGTGGCTGGTTGGCGTAAAAGGCGAAAAACGCTTTACCAAGCTGGAGCAGTTGTCTGGGCGCACGCTGGCGCTGACCACCGGCAGTGCGGCGGCGGACGCCATCAACCAGGTCAACCAGAAGTTGGCGTTGCACAAGCAGCCGCCGATCAAAGTGGAATGGGTCGACCCGACCCTGGCCGTGGAAGATGTGCTGGAGATGGTCCAGGCGGGCATCTTTCATCTGACCATTGTCGAAAAGCCGATTGCCGAGCGCTGGTCGAAGGTCCTGCCCAAACTGCGTTTCGACAAGCAGGTGGTGATCAGTGAGCCGGGCGACGAGTACTGGTTTGTGAGCCAGGACGCTTCGATGCTGCGAGCCAGTATTGATCGATTTCTCAAGACTTACCGAACGCCGTCCGACCAGGATGTGGCCTTTCAACGTATCTACCGTCGCCTCTACCAAGTCCGTAATCCACTGGCCCGTGTCGACCGCCAACGCCTGGAAAAACTGCGCCCGGTGTTGCAAAAGCACGCCCGGGAGCAGGGTATGGACTGGTTGAACCTTGCGGCACTGGCTTTCAAGGAGTCCGCTTTCGACCCCGGTGCACGCAACAGCGGTGGCCCCACCGACCTGATGCAGATCACACCCTCGGCGGCGCAACGGGTGGGCGTCAACAATATTGAAAACCTCGACAGCAATGTGCAGGCGGGCGCACGTTACCTGGCGTTGATCCGGCGCAAATTTTTTGCCAGCCCCAAGCTTAACGAGCGCGAACGCATGGCGTTTGTGCTGGCGGCCTACAACATGGGGCCGGAGCGGGTGCAGGGCATGCGTACCGAGGCCAAGCGCCGGGGGCTTAATCCGAACCAGTGGTTCTTCCAGGTCGAACGCATCGCCATGGAGCAGGTGGGGATGGGCGGGGTCAGCTATGTTAATAGCGTCAACAAGTATTATTTGGCGTTTGACCGGGAGCGGGAGTCTCTGGAGCCCCCGGTGGCGAAAGTGGCATCACGCAAGTGATCAGGTTTATCGATATTAATTAAGCATTTTTTCGGCTTTTATCATTGCTTAAACTGATTAATATAGCGGCCAACCAACCCCTACTCCGAAAAGGATTCTCAGCATGAGCCCAATGATCAAAAGTCTTCTGTCCACCCGTGCCGGCTACGGCCTGACTATTTTGCGCATTGTTGTCGGCATCATCTTCGCCGCGCACGGGTCGCAAAAACTCTTTGGCTGGTTCGGCGGCTACGGTCTGGCGGGCACTGCCCAGTGGATGGAAAGCATTGGCCTGGCACCGGGTACCCTGATGGCGCTGCTGTCGGGTGGCACCGAGTTCTTTGCCGGCCTGGCGTTGATCATTGGCTTGCTGGTACGCCCGGCGGCGTTGGGCCTGACCATCCTGTCGCTGGTGGCGATCTTCTCGGTGCATATCCATAACGGTCTGTTCATGGCCAATAACGGTTACGAGTTCGCACTGGCCTTGTTGGGCGGCTCGCTGGCAGTGTTGCTGGAAGGTGCCGGCAAACTGTCTGCCGACCGGGCCATCGCCAACTGATTGCCTGCTGACACATCGAAAAGGCCCGCCATGCGGGCCTTTTCGTTGCCTGGGATTCTTGACACCGGCCCATCGGCTTCTCTAGGATGCCGTTCATGCGCCGATTTAAACAGCTAATTGCGGGGCGCCACTGGGACTCGATGCAGCCCGACAGAAGCTTGTTCTCGCCTGACGAGAGCACTTCGAAATACCGCTAAAGCGCTGGTTCGGTGTTGCCTCTCACCTGCCCGCAGACTTTTGAGGCAGAGACACGACACGATGAATGCACTACGCCCCCTGATACGCCTGGCCCCGATCACAGCGGACCTCACTCAACGCAATCCAAAGATTCTCCTGGGTGGCAAGCACCAGCCGACGCTATTGCGTTATCTGGACGGCTGGCCACGTCGCACCGGGCGCCCTTCAGCGTTCCTGATTCAGTTCGTTGAGGATGGCGATTCTCTTGCGCGCTTTGCCAGTGATAGCTTTGACCTTGCGGTTATCCAGGCGCCATGTGCCGATGAAGCGGATGAAGTGATCCGTCAGTTGACCCGAATCGCCCGCCAGGGGTTGATTGCCCGTCGTTGATAGCGCGTTAGTATAAGACCGCTTCATGCCGCAGCCGGCGACGCTGGCGCAGGAAGATAAACCAGGCGAGCAGGCACCATGTCAGTGGCATCGCCAAGCTCAACACCCCCTTTATCGTCTGCTCCATGCGATGCACGGGGGCATACGTCTTTACCTTCAAAGCATGTAATTCGATAGGCAAACGCAGGCGCTCTTTATTGAGCGCCTGTAAGGTTGAGTTCGTATCCACAGCCTGGGGCCCGGGAGCCAGCGCTTGTGGGCTCAGCCGTTGCCATTCCCGTTCTGTTCGCTGTAGACGCTGCTCCAACTCAATCGCCTGTTGATGATAGGCGCGTGCGGCATCATCACGCAGTCGCCCCAGCTTACTTGTCGACCCCTGCGCCGCTGCGCGTGGGCGGATATTGGCGAGCGTATCGGGGGCCGCCAAGTTATCCAGTGTATTGAGTACAAACAGCGCATTGCTGTCGGATGCCCAGTTGCTGACTTGATCCGTGAGCAGGTCTGTGTCGGTGACTACCACCACATGGATGTTCGCCGCTTGCTGCAAACCGGGCGGCTGTCCCGCCATGCCGTCGAGAAAGGCTGAGTAAGCCGGCCCTTCAATACGGGCCGCGATCACGTGGCGTTGCGCTGCAGTGGAGGCTTCTTCGAATACCGAACTGAACGTGGTTGCTGAAGCGAAACGCTCGGTTTCCAGCAGTGCGGAGTGCCTTGAGCTTTGTAGGAGAGGGGTGAAGGTTGTGCGCGCTTTTTTGCGCTGAAAAAGGGCGCCGCTGCTCGATACCGTCACGGTATTCACTTTCCGGGTGCTGATATCGTGTGTATTCATTGCTTGTCGGGGCAGATTCAACCTGGCCGGATGCTGCACGGTGGGCTTGCCGGCACCCTGTGTCTGCGACATTGCATAGTGGTTATCGATGAGCAATTTGTCCGCTGGCAATTGTATGCCCCATGCGGCGAGCAGTTCATCCAGCTTGGGATTGACCACCGATGGGGTTGAGTCCTGTTCGTTTATCGGGTCGATAAACATCATGAGCCTGCCGCCCTTCAGTACAAACTGCTCAATGGCATACAACGTCCGTTCGGACAGCGCTTGCGGATACACAACCATCAGCGTTTGGACATTCTCCGGCACGCGATCGGTGGTCGTTCCCAAGTTGACCACCTTGAAGTGCTGCTGTAGTTCCCCCAATAGCCGGCCCGATGTTTCGTCGAGGGTCAGCCCTGGCAGCAGCCCTACGGTAGGAGGTTGCGGGTGCTGCAACCGGGAGATCAACTGGCTGATCTCATATTCAAGCAACGGCTCCCTATCCAGACTGAATGACTCTATCCGTTGTGCTCCGCGATTCGCACGCGTGCCAATCAGCCCCATGAAACCCGTCTCGCCGTTGAGGCCGAACAACCCGGCTTTGTAGGCGTCTTCTGAAAAAGGCTCGGGGTCGATAACGTGCAGGTTGATCATGCCTTTCGCTGCCTTTTCGTATTCCCGAAGCCGATCTTCAATGCGCTTGCCGTAGCGTTTCAAGGCATCGCTGCGTGTTGGGGTGTTGTGTGCGTTGAAGTAATACAAGTCCAGAGGGCTATTCAGGGATACCAATAACGAGTGGACCGAAGGGGATAGGGTATGGATTTTTTTTCAGAAAAGTCCCACCGGATATCAGGGATTTTTGCTACCCAAACCAGATTAAAAGCGAGGAACAGCAGCAATATGACAGTAAGTGTCATGCCCGTACGCAAAGTGGATCGCATGGTGATCTGTCCTCCTCAGCGGTGTTTATGGTTGAGAATGACAGTTGTCGCAGTGAGAAAGGCGACAATAATGCTGATGAAGTAAGCCGCGTCATGAAGTGTCAGCTTGCCGTTGTCGATAGTGCTGAAGCGTGATAGTGGGTTGAGAACAGTTAAACTGTCGATCAACCACACAGGTGCCTGATGTTCAAGATTATCGATGGCCGTAGACAAACCACTGGCGATCAACAGCAAACATAACGTGAGTATGAAAATAATTATATGCTGGCGTGTAAAGGAACATATAAAACAGCCTACCGCCAAATAACTGCCCGCTAACAGCCAGCTCGCTATAAATTGAGACGCGATAAGCCCGTTATCTGCGGTGCCGAGATAGTTAGCCACGATGACGAGAGGGAACGTTGAGATCAAGGCCGCCGATGCCACGGCCCAGGCGGCCAGGAATTTGCCAATAGCCAGTTCTGACGCAGTGATGGGAAGTATTTTGACCACGTCGAGAAAACCGGCATTGGATTCCTCTGCCCAGAGTTGCGTCGTCAGGGTAGGCATCAGCACCAAATAGAGCCAGGGATGCAGTTGGAAGAAAATCTGCAGATCAAGCGTGTCTTGCTCCAGCCAGCGGTGTGCATAAAGCCCCAGCGTGACGGACATGAGCAAAAACAGAGCAATGCTCAAGTAGGTCGCAGGCGTTGAGGCATAACTGGTGAGTTGATGCTTGAAAATAACGGGCAACAGTCTCACAGGCGCCTCTCCTGGCTCGGATATGGAACCACCTCGTTCACGCGACCGGGCTCCAGATCCAATGTGTTGATTTTCCAGCCACGGTTGGCAATGAGTGTGTGAATGTGGGTGTAGATGGTGTGCCCGGGCATGACCAGAACGGTGACGGTGCCCGGTGCATGTTGATGTTCTTCAATACCCGCGACTCCAGGCAGCACAGCGAGGGCCAGCAAGTCCAAGGGGGTATCGGCGGTGAGGGTGACCGCCTGGAAATGACGGGAATCACGTTGCAGTTTCTGCAAGGGGGCGTCCGTCACCAGGCGGCCGTCGGCGATAACCAGCGCACGCGTGCAGAACTGCGACAGTTCATCAGGGTTACGCGAAGCGATGACCAGCGTCATGTCCTGCTTCAACGACTGGATCAGCCCGGTGAATGCATGTTTCTGATCAGGCGCGAGGCCTTCCGTTGGTTCGTCCATCAGCAACACAAGGGGCGTGTGCAAAATGGCCTGGGCGATCCCGACTTTGCGCTTCAACCCGATGGACAAGGCGTCGAGGGGGGCATTGAGCGCCGTCAGCAATTCCAGGCGCGTGGCGGCTTGTTCCACGCGTGCACGCTGTTCGGCGCCTTTAAATCCATACGTCGCTGCGATGTAGTAAAGGAATTCTTTTACGGTCAGAGTGGCATGGCTAACGTGTCGGTAAAGTTGATAACCAACCAGTCTTTTGACTTCGCGCGTTTGAGTACGTGTATCCAAGCCTTGAATATTTATATTTCCACTGGAGGGAAATATTGAAGCCGACATTAAATTCAAAAGTGTCGTTTTGGCAATGGGGTCATCCCCAAATAATCCCAAGCATTCGCGGGGCTTTGCGTTGAATGAAATATCGCTAAGTCTATTCTTTTTGTTCAGGTATTTTGTCAGGTTGCTTATTTCGATCACGGGTTTTACCGAATAAGTGTGTATGACGCAGGTGCTGAGATTTGAAAAAGAGTACGGTTAATGGTCTCGTTTGGGAATGTCCATTGGTATTAATAAGAAAAATCCTACGTGCGTGTCGGGCGCGTCACTGAAACAATTGGTGTGTATTTTTAAATGTCTCAGTGAGGCCTGATTATCATGATGCTTCTACGTACGTTAGTTCTTGAACGCAATGGCCAAGATGCTCCTGTCAACGGCGCGTTGCTGTGTGGTTTTGCTGTCGGTCAGATTGCCTCTAACTTTATTGCCTACAGCCTGGATGAGGAGGTTGAGCCTGGTAGTTCACGGGTGTATATCGCGACCTTGCGCAAAAAAGCCGAACGGTATTTTTTGGGCGGTGTTGAGTCCAAGGAAGACCTGCAAATAGCCATGCATGTGTTCAAGCAGATCCTGATACTGGCGGCCGCACTGGAGACCAAGGCTGGTGGTACCAATGAAACCCAGGTGCCGTACCATTTTGTTGATCTGAAGGGCAGTAAGTTGCCGCCTGCCAGGCCAGAGGATCATCACTCGCTGATCATCAAGAAAGCGCTGGTGATGAAAGTGATCACCTTGGGCATATCCGCGCCCACTTTGCCGGCCATTGAAAGCGCTACGTTGATCGTGCCGTCCATTCGCTTCTCATCGCAAATGGTCTCGCCGCCCAGAGCGCCAAGCCGACCTGAACCTGCCCCGCAGGCACTGCCCGAGCGAAGGCTTGAAGAGCCAGTACCGGCCCTCGTCGAGACGCCATCCGTGGTGCCATTGCAAATAGCGTCCATTTCCACGGCTGAGCCCGACTTGTCAATGCAGCCAGGGCTGGCGGCGCCACTGGACCAGAGCGCTTTGTTCCAGGTGGACAGCACGCTCACCAACCTTGCTCGTGTTGCGCAGGAGTTGACCCAGCAGAAACTCGCTGCGGTCGAGCAGGAGACAGTATTGGCTCAATGGAAGGCTCGGCTGCAGCGCGAGCAGGATCAAGTGGACGACACCGCGCGAGCCCAAGAGCAGCGCAACCTTGAACTGCAGGAGCAGGCGTCGGCAGTCAACCGGAAGGCCGAAGCATTGAATGTGATGACGTCGCAGTTATTAAGCTTGCGCCAGAGTCTGCAAGGCGTGCTGCATGAACTGGATCAGGCTTTGGATCGTTAGAACTGCCCTGGCTACTTTTCTCGGTTCATTTATTATCAATGCCAGCCAGTCGACGCCGGAGCGTGAGCCCTGGCGTATCGGCACCGATGGACATTGCCTGGGGATGCAAGCGTTTGAGTACCAAGCTGATTACCAAAGAAGGTCATGAAGCGCTGAAGAAGGAACTGGATTACCTGTGGCGAGAGAAGCGCCCGGATACCACGCGAAAGGTAACGTGGGCTGCGTCTCTGGGGGATCGCAGCGAGAACGCCGACTACCAGTACAACAAGAAACTGCTGCGTGAGATCGACCGCCGTGTGCGCTACTTGCGCAAACGCCTGGAAGACATGCGCGTGGTGGAGTACGTGCCCGAGCAGGAAGGGAAGGTGTTTTTCGGTGCCTGGGTGGAAATCGAAAACGAGCAGGGCGAGACCAAGCGTTTTCGTATCGTCGGTTATGACGAAATTTATGATCGCATGGACTACATCTCCATCGATTCGCCGATGGCGCGCGCGCTGTTACGCAAAGAGGTTGACGATGAGGCCATCGTGCAGACCCCAGGTGGCGAAGTCTGTTGGTGGATTACGGCCATTGAGTACGTGAAGTAAACAGCATTGGCCCGCGCCCCTTGGCGGCGCGGGCAATCAACTTTTCAGCCTTCGCGCAATACCGTCAGTGGGCTGGCATTCAGCGCGCGACGTGTGCCGAATACCCCGGCGGCGCCGATCAGTACGGCGCCGATCACCGGCAGCAGCAACAGCCACGGGTGCGGGTGCCAGGCCAGGTCGAAGGCGTAGCGGTAGAGCACCCAGGTCACCAGCTCGGTGCCCAATGCCGCCAGCAAACCACTTACCGCGCCCAGCAAGCCGAACTCGATGCGTCGGGCCTTCACCAGTAGCGCGCGTTCCGCGCCCAGCGCTCGCAGCAGCGCGCCCTGGCGGATGCGTTCATCCAGTGTGGCCTGCAAGCCTGAGAACAACACCGCCATCCCGGCTGCCAGTACGAACAACAGCACATATTCCACCGCCAAGGTTACTTGGGCGAGGATGCTGCGCAATTGCTCCAGCAGGGCTTCGACCTGCAGGATGGTCACTGCGGGGAAGGCCCGCGACAGGTCGACGATCTGCTGGTCATGACCCGGCGCCAGGTAAAAACTGGTCAGGTAGGTGGCGGGCAGATTCTTCAAGGTGCCCGGCTGAAAAATCATAAAGAAGTTGGGCTGGAAGTTATCCCAGTTGATGGTGCGAAGGCTGGTCACCCGAGCTTCGCGGTTTTCCCCCGCCACCGTGAACACCAAGTGGTCGTTGAGCTTGAGCTTGAGGCTTTGCGCGACCTTGGCCTCCACCGAGACGCCGGGAATGTCATCGGTGGGTTGCTGCGACCACCACGAGCCCGCGGTCAGGGCGTTGCCGGGCGGTAGGTCGGCGGCCCAGGTCAGGCTCAGGTCGCGTTGTACCGCGCGGTCACCGCTGGAGTCCTTGCTGACAATCTCTTGCACCGGTTCGCCATTGATGCTGATCAGTCGCCCTGGTACTACGGGGTACAACGGCGCGGATTGCGCCTGGACTTCAAGCAGGCGGGCGCCAAAGGCGTCCTTGTCGGCCGGCAGGATATTCAGGGCGAAATAGTTGGGTGCGTCCTTGGGCAACTGGTTTTGCCAGGTGTCGAGTAATTCGCCACGCAGCAGGGCGATCAGGCCCATGGATAGCAGGATCAAGCCAAACGCCAGGGACTGGCCTGCCGCCGCGAGGGGGTGGCGCAGCAACTGGCCCAGGCCCAGGCGCCAGGGCAGGGATGCTCGAGCCAACAGGCGCCGCAGGCTTTGCAACAACAGCAGGAGCAAGCCGCCCAGCACCAATGCAGCCACCACGCCACCGCCCAGCAGGGCGAAGGTCAACACCAAGTCGAGACTCAGGCGCCACATGATCAGGCCCAGGGCAAACAGCGCGGCGCCGTAGACCATCCACGTGCTGGACGGAATAGGCAGCAAGTCGCGTCGCAATACCCGCAGCGGTGGCACGCGACCCAGCGCGGCCAGCGGCGGCAGCGCGAAACCAGCGAGCGCGACCAGCCCGGTGCCGACCCCGGCAACGGCCGGTAACAGGCCGCCAGGTGGGACATCGGCTGGCAACAAGTCGTGCAGGAAGTAGAACAGGCCAAATTGCGCAAGCCAGCCGAGCAGGGCGCCGGCCAGGCTCGCCAACAGGCCCAGCACAGTCAGTTGCAGGCTGAACAGCATCATGGCTTCACGTCGCGACAAACCCAGGCAGCGCAACAGTGCGCTGGCGTCGAAGCGTCGGGTGGCGAAGCGGTTGGCGGACAAGGCCACAGCCACACCGGCCAACAGCACCGCCACCAGGCTGGCCATGTTCAGGTAGCGTTCGGCCTTGCCGAGGGCGCCGCCGATCTGCTGGTTGCCGTCCCGTGAATCCTGCAGGCGCTGATTGGCCGCAAGGCCGGGTTTGATCAGGTCACGATAGGTTTGCAGTGCGGTGCTGTCTTGCGGCCCGCGCCATAACTCGCGATAACTGACGCGGCTGCCGGGTTGGACCACGCCCGTGGCGTCAAGGTCCGCCAGGTTGATCATTACCCGAGGCGTGAGGCTATAGAAATTGCCGGCGCGATCGGGTTCATAGGTCAGCACACGGGCCAGGCGCAGGGTTTTCATGCCCACATCGATACTGTCGCCCACCTTGAGTTCGAGCGCTGTCAGCAACCGAGCCTCCACCCAGGCTTCGCCGGGTTTCGGGCCGCCCCCCGCCGTTTCATCCGCGAAGGGGGCCGCGGCGCTCTTGAGCTCGCCACGCAGCGGATACTGCTCGTTGACGGCCTTGATGCTGGACAGCTGGATGCCGTTGTCGGTGGCAATGACGCTGGAAAACTCCACCACGCGAGCATGGTTCAGGCCCAGTTCGGTGCCGGATTTGATTTGTTCGTAGCGGGCCGGCGAGCTGCCTTCAAGCACCAGGTCGGCGCCCAGGAACTCGGTGGCGCGTAACAGCATGGCGCTATTGAGGCGCGCGCCGAAGTAACCGATGGCGGTACTGGCGGCTACCGCTACCAGCAGGGCGAAAAACAACACACGCAATTCGCCCGCGCGAGCGTCGCGCAGTAATTGGCGCATGGCAAGGCTGAACAGGCGCAACAGCGGCAAACGTGCCATCAAGGCTCCAGGGGTGCGACCATCAGGCCGGCTTCAAGGCGGATGAGACGTCGGCAGCGGTGGGCCAGGCGCTCGTCATGGGTGACCAGCACCAGGGTCGTGCCGCTCTCTTTATTGAGTTCGAACAACAAGTCGCTGATGCGCTCTCCTGTGTGGCTGTCGAGGTTGCCGGTGGGTTCATCGGCAAACAGCACGTCCGGTTCGGCGGCAAACGCACGGGCAATCGCTACCCGCTGTTGTTCGCCACCAGACAATTGGCGCGGCGAATGGGTCAGGCGCTGGCCCAGGCCTACGCGTTCCAGCAGATGTTTGGCGCGCTCGCGGGCGTCTTTGCGGCCGTCCAGTTCCAGCGGCAGCATGACGTTTTCCAATGCATTGAGGCTGTCGAGCAACTGGAACGACTGGAACACAAAGCCTACGTGTTCGGCGCGGATGCGCGCCCGTTGGTCTTCGTCGAGTGTGCTGAGGGCTTGCCCGGCCAGGATGACCTCGCCGCTGCTTGGCAGGTCGAGGCCGGCCAGCAGGCCGAGGAGGGTGGATTTGCCTGAGCCGGAGCTGCCGACAATAGCCAGGCTATCGCCTGTGTTCAGTTCCAGGCTCAGTTCGTGCAGGATAGTCAGTTCACCTTCCGCGCTGGGAACCACTTTGCTAAGGTCCCGCGCGATGAGAATGCTTGCGCCCATGGAGAATCCGATGCGAATGTGGTTTTTGAGTGCTGGCCTGGCCTTGATGTGCATGGCCCAGAACGCAGCGGCGGGTACAGTCCTGATCGTTGGCGATAGTATCAGTGCCGGTTTCGGCCTGGATACCAGCAAAGGTTGGGTTGCCTTGCTGGAGCAACGGCTCAAGAAGGAGGGTTTCGACGATAAAGTGGTCAACGCCTCCATCAGCGGTGATACCAGCGCCGGAGGCCTGGCACGGCTGCCCGCGGCGCTTGCAGAGCATAAGCCGGACGTGGTGGTTATCGAGTTGGGTGGCAACGATGGCCTGCGCGGACAGCCGCCGGCGCAATTGCAACAAAATCTTGCTTCGATGATCCAGAAGTCCCAGGACAGCGGCGCGAAGGTGTTGCTGCTGGGCATGCAGATTCCGCCCAATTACGGTAAACGTTATGTCGATTCTTTCGCCAAGGTATTCAGTGACGTGGCGGAGCAGAAAAAGGTGCCGTTGGTGCCGTTTTTCCTTGAAGGCATTGGTGGCCATCCGGAGCTGATGCAGGCTGATGGGCTGCACCCGGCGGTCGCCGCGCAAGGCAAGTTGCTGGAAAATGTCTGGCCGACGCTAAAACCCCTGCTGTGACGCTTTTCTACCGGCAGGCTTTCGGCTAAGGTGGCGCCCCCCCGATCTGGAGCCCCTGATGTCGCGTCCTGCCTGGTCCTTGTTTAACTACCAACTGATCGAGCCTGACGAGCAGCTGGATCTGTTCGCCTGCCAGGAAGTGCGGGTGCATTTGGTGACGCGACAGTTGGAATTGGGCGGCTCCATTGATCGCACGCTGTGCGGCACGTTATTGCCGGCGCAACCACGCTGGTCGGTGGTCGACCGTTCGATCTTTCAGGACCAGCGCCTGTGCCCCTTGTGCCGCGCGATCCTGGAGTCCCAAAAGCGTGGCACGCCGCCAATCTGGCCGGAGCTGCGTTTCGAACTCTAGTAGCTTCTACACGCTTGCAGCTACAAGCTCGCTTCACGTATACAATCGATTTTTACCTACCCGTCGTTCTGCGAAGGATTTTCCGGATGTTGTCGCGCCTTTCCGTCGTTACCTGCTGCCTGTCTCTTGCTGCACTTTGTGCGGCCGGTTCTGCATCCGCTTTGCAGTTGCCTTTGCCGCCGCCGGGTGAAGACATCGTCGGGCAAGTGCAGGTGATCAAGGCCAAGTACGAAGACACCTTTGCCGACCTGGGCACCACTTACGACTTGGGGTATTCGGAGATGGTTGCCGCCAACCCGGGAGTCGATGCCTGGTTGCCGGGGGCGGGCACCGAGGTCGTGTTGCCGACACGCTTCATCCTGCCACCGGGGCCGCGTGAGGGCATCGTGATCAACCTGGCGGAGTATCGGCTCTATTATTTCCCCAAGGGCCAGAACGTGGTCTACACCTTCCCGCTGGGGATTGGTCGTGAGGGCTGGGGGTCGCCGATTGCCCATACCAGCATCATCGCCAAGACGCCGAACCCGACCTGGACGCCGCCCGCCTCGATCAAGGCAGAACACGCCGCCAACGGCGACCCGCTGCCCAATGTGGTACCGGCCGGCCCGGACAACCCCTTGGGGCCGTTCAAGTTCACCCTGGGCACGCCGGGTTACCTGATTCACGGTTCCAACATGAAGTTCGGCATCGGCACGCGTACCAGCCATGGTTGCTTCCGCATGTTCAACAACAACGTGCTGGAGATGGCCGGCATGGTGCCGGTGGGCACTTCGGTGCGCATCATCAACGATGCGTACAAGTTCGGCAGCAGCGGCGGCAAGGTCTATCTGGAGGCGCATACGCCGTTGAACGACGATGGCACGCCGTCGGTGGTCGACAAGCACACGGCGGTGATCAACGCTTTGCTCAAGCGTGAAGACCTGGCCAATAACCTGCGGGTCAATTGGGACCAAGTGCGTGATGTGGTGGCGGCGGAAGATGGTTTGCCCACCGAAATCGGGGTGCCGGGTGCAGCGCCTATAGCCTCGAGCACGCCGATCGATCTGCAGCAATAAACCCGAGCGAACAACCATGTTTGAGGGGGCTTGCTCCCGATAGCGGTCGGTCAGTACCTGATGTGCTGGCGGCTACACTGCTATCGGGAGCAAGCCCTTCATGCATTCAGGCAATAAAAAAGCCGACCCATAAATGGATCGGCTTGATAACAACCCCGAGGGATTATTACTTGCGGCTAGCTTTTTCAAGCATGCGCAGAGCGCGCTCGTTAGCTTCGTCAGCAGTCTGTTGTGCTTTTTGAGCAGCAGCCAGAGCTTCATCAGCTTTACGATAGGCTTCGTCTGCACGGGCCTGGGAGCGAGCTGCTGCGTCTTCAGTTGCAGTCAGACGAGCTTCGGTTTCTTTGGAGACGCTGCTGCAACCGGTAGCCAGAACTGCGGCCAGAGCCAGAGCAGAGAATTTCAGAACGTTGTTCATCGTGTTCCCCTTCAAGGACTTTCTATTAAATGGCTACTTTCTCAGAGTGAGCTAATAGCCGGCGTACATACTACCCATTACTTGTAGTAAGTAAACTGACGTAGCGCAAGAAGCAAAAAAAATTCTCGCGGCGAATCTATTTTGGCTAACCTTTTGGGGATTTGTATAAAAAGTGTCCAATTTTTTTCATTGGAGGCAAACGCTACCCAGGCTGAAAGGGCCGGCCCGCATGTGTTGAGCCGCGTGAATAGATGAAATTTTATATATCTGCGCCGACACTTTCGTTCAGTTGGGTGTTGCCGGGTCGCGTATCTTTCACGCATGTAGAGGTGACTTTAAGAGCGCCTGTTCGTCTCAAGGTTCAACTGCCGGCAATGTTCAGGCTTTCGATCACAGATGGGTCGGGGGCTCTTTCTATATCCACCAGCGGCAGGGGATGACGAGTGCGCCTTGAGCAATCGCAGGATTGGTGCCTACTATTCCCTACGTGCTGGTTGTGAGCGCTAAAGGTTTTCTCGTTGTCGAAACCGGCACGGGGTGGCGTAGATGTTCCTTCGCCGGAAAAACATCGGTAAGGTAGGGGTCAGAAACCAAGACCCGCGAGGAGTAGTGATGAGCGAGGCGTTGTCCATCCACCATGACCAGGCTGGTCATCAGTTCGAGACCAATGTGGACGGTCATCGTGCCTATCTGACCTATATGGACCTCGGGAAGCAGACCCTGGATATCTATCGGACCTTCGTGCCCAACGCACTGCGGGGCCGTGGCATCGCGGCGGCATTGACCGAAGAGGCCTTGAAGTTTGCCGAAGAGGCAGGCTACACGGTGATTCCATCCTGTTCCTATGTCGAACGCTACATGGAGCGCCATCAGCGCCATGCCGCGAAGCTGTAAGGAATAAACTGCGCACACAAAAACGCCGGGCTTAGCCCGGCGTTTTTGTGTGCGCAATTCAGGTGCGTTTGCGTTTGGGCAATACGTCCTTGAGCTTGGCGTGCATGCTGCGCAGGGTGTTTTCGGTGGCGGCCCAATCGATGCAGGCATCGGTAATCGACACGCCGTACTGCAAGTCGGCCAAGTCCTTTGGAATGGCCTGGCAACCCCAGTTCAGGTGGCTCTCGACCATCAGGCCGATGATTGACTGGTTGCCTTCCAGGATCTGGTTGGCGACGTTTTCCATCACCAGTGGTTGCAGGGCCGGGTCCTTGTTGGAGTTGGCGTGACTGCAATCGACCATAATGTTTGGCTTGATCTTGGCCTTGTTCAGCGCCTGTTCGCACAGGGCAACGCTGACGGAGTCATAATTTGGCTTGCCGTTGCCGCCGCGCAGCACCACGTGACCATAGGCATTGCCCTTGGTGGTGACGATGGAGACGCCACCTTCCTGGTTGATACCCAGGAAACGGTGAGGGCTGGAGACCGATTGCAGCGCGTTGATCGCCACGGTCAGGCCGCCGTCGGTGCCGTTCTTGAAGCCGACGGCCGAGGACAGGCCGGACGCCATTTCGCGGTGGGTCTGGGATTCGGTGGTGCGCGCGCCGATGGCCGACCAACTGATCAGGTCCTGCAGGTATTGCGGAGAAATCGGGTCCAGCGCTTCGGTGGCGGTGGGGAGCCCCATCTCGGCCAGGTCCAGCAGCAATTTGCGACCGATGTGCAAACCGTCCTGGATCTTGAACGAGTCGTCCAGGTACGGGTCGTTGATCAAGCCTTTCCAACCGACAGTGGTACGCGGCTTCTCGAAATAGACGCGCATCACCAGGTACAGGGTGTCGGACACTTCCGCCGCCAGCACCTTGAGGCGCTCGGCGTATTCGTGGGCGGCCTTGAGGTCGTGGATCGAGCAAGGGCCGATGACGACGAAGAGGCGGTGGTCGGTGCCGTCAAGAATCTCACGGATGACTTCGCGGCCTTTGGTGACGGTCTGCAGGGCAGCCTCGCTCAAAGGAATTTCGCGCTTGAGCTGATCAGGTGTGATCAGGGTCTCGTTGGATTCGACGTTTAGGTCATTGATCGGTAAATCAGCCATCGTGTTACTCGTCAGGGTCACGGGTGCCGGCCGCCAGCCATCCCCGTGCGGCGGAGCACAGCATGATTTGGATGCAGGGGGGAGGAACCTTAGCGCGTAACACGGGGCCGCGACAATGGGCAAAGCCCGCTTTAATCCAGTGCCGGCCGCACAAATGCCTCATGGGAGAACTCGCCGGCATGGCGCGACACCCACTCGCGGGCCAAGGCTTCGACTTGCGCGGGGGTTGGCTCGGCATCTTCGTGCTGGCGGCAGTAGCGTTCCATCCGGCATGCTTGCTCACCCATTCGCGCACCGAACAACGCATGTTCATCGGTAAATGAAATACCGACGCGGTAGCCGCTTTCGACCTTGCGGCACCACGCCACGTAGCCCGGATAACGCGCAGTGGCGCCCAGGGACGGGATATGCAGATCCACCGCTGTGCCCTGGCGCCAGGCACGTGGGCAATTGCAGGCGATGCCGCCCAGGCCGATAGTGTGCAGGCGTTGGCGGGGAAGGGCGGGGGAAGGACGTTGGATCAACAGTGCGGCGACATCATCAGGGTGAGGTAAAAAACGACCCATGTACACGGACTCCGAGCACCGTCCAGTTGACGGCGGCAGCAGCAGTATAGTGAAGGAACAGGAATTGACCGACCTGGATATTGACCAGCAATTGCTGGGATTGCCAGGCATTTCGCTGGTGGTGTTCACCAGTGTGGGCTGTTCCAGTTGCCGTTGGGCGCGCCAGCAATTACCCGGCTGGCAACTGCCGGTAGACCGCGTGTGCTGGGTGGATGCCGGGCACAACGGCGGCGCGGTCGAGCGTTACCAAATCTTTCATTTGCCCGCGTTGTTCGTGGTGTGCGAGGGTCAATTCCTCGGACAGCTACAGGCCCGCCTTACGTCTGCCGACCTTACCGACGCGATCAATCAAGCGCTTACCCGCACACCAGAGGACTTGCCATGACCACTCAATCCCCGCGCATCGGCATCATCGGTACCGGCGCCATCGGTGGTTTCTACGGTGTGATGCTGGCGCGCGCCGGGTTCGATGTGCACTTCCTGTTGCGCAGCGAGTACGCCCAAGTCAACGAGCACGGCTTGCGCCTGAACAGCACGCTGCACGGCGAATTGCACCTGCACCCGGTGCAGGCCTACGCCCAGGCCGCCGACATGCCGCCGTGCGACTGGTTGCTGGTGGGCACCAAATCCACGGGCAATGTCGACCTGGCGCCGACCATTGCTCAGGTCGCGGCTCCCGACGCCAAAGTGATCTTGCTGCAGAACGGCCTGGATGTGGAAGACAGCCTGCGTGAGCACCTGCCGGCGTCGCTGCATCTGCTCGGTGGCCTGTGCTACATCGGTGTGCACCGCTCGGGCCCGGGTGTGGTCGAGCACCAGGCGCTGGGGCGCGTCAATCTGGGCTACCACAGCGGCACGGCGGCCAACGATGAGGCCCGCCAGAAGGCCATTGTCGAAGCCGGCGCTGCGTTGTTTCATACAGCCGGCATCGAATCCCAGGCCATGGCCAATGTGCATCAGGCGCGCTGGCACAAACTGGTGTGGAACGTGCCTTATAACGGTCTCTCGGTATTGTTGGGCAGCGGCACCACCGCGATGATGGCGGACGAGTCCAGCCGCGCGTTGATCCAGGCGCTGATGACCGAAGTGGTGCAGGGCGCCCATGCCTGCGGCCATGATATTCCCCAGAGTTACGCCGAGCAGATGTTCACCATGACCGAGAGCATGGAGGATTACCTGCCGAGCATGTACCACGATCACGTGCACAAACGCCCGTTGGAGCTGGCGGCAATCTATGCTCGACCTCTGGCGGCCGCGAAGGCCGCCGGTTGCGAGTTGCCGCGCATACAGGCGCTGTACCAGGCCTTGAGTTTTATTGATCGGCACAACCGCTGAGTCGGGGGGAAGCGTCATGGCAACGGGATTGGGCGACAAACTGGTGCTGGCGATTTCGTCGCGGGCACTGTTCGACCTGAGCGACAGCCACAAGGTCTACCTGGCCCAAGGGGTGGAGGCGTACCGCAAATACCAGATCGAGCACGATGAGGAAATCCTCGAACCCGGCGATGCCTTCCCGCTGGTCAAGAAACTGCTGAGCCTCAACGCCAGCCTGGGGCGCGCCCGGGTCGAGGTGGTGTTGGTGTCGCGTAACAGCGCAGACACCGGCCTGCGTGTGTTCAACTCGATCCAGCATTACGGCCTGGATATTTCCCGCGCCGCTTTCGTAGGCGGGCGTAGTCCTTATCCTTATTTGGCGGCATTTGGTTGCCACCTGTTTCTTTCGACCCATGCTGAAGATGTGCGCAGTGCCCTGGACGCCGGCTTCGCCGCCGCGACCATTTTGTCCGGCGGCGCGCGTCGTGCTTGCAGTGAAGAGTTGCGCATCGCCTTTGACGGTGACGCGGTGTTGTTTTCCGATGAGTCCGAGCGTGTCTACCAGGCCGGCGGCTTGGCGGCGTTCCAGGTCAGCGAGCGCGAATCGGCCCGACAGCCCTTGCATGGCGGCCCCTTCAAGGGGTTCCTGGCGGCGCTCAACTTGTTGCAGCGCGAGTTTCCAGACGATGCCTGCCCGATCCGCACGGCGCTGGTTACCGCCCGCTCGGCGCCGTCTCACGAGCGCGTGATTCGCACACTGCGTGAGTGGGATATCCGTTTGGACGAGTCGTTGTTTCTCGGTGGGCTGGAGAAATCCGCGTTTCTGGAAGCGTTTGCCGCCGATGTGTTTTTCGACGACCAGGCCGGTCACTGCGAAAAAGCCAGGGAAGTGGTGGCCACCGGGCATGTGCCCCATGGCATCAGTAACGAAGTGAGGATTCAGGCCGAGCCCTGAGGGCGCTGCTAAGCTCATTCAATCTCCTCCAGCCTGGCAGTCCAGGAGGTTTTATGATTCGTTCGATGCTGTATGCCACGGACCTCGGTCTGTATGCCCCGTATGTGATGCAGCATGCACTGGCGCTGGCGCGAACGTTCAAGGCGGACCTGTATGTGATCCACGTGGTCGAGCCAATCGGGCTGTTCGCTGAGTCGGTGTTGCAAAGTTACCTGGATGAAAAGGCCTTGATTGAGTGGCAGAGCCAGGGGATGACCACAGTATTGGCGACTATCGAGCAACGGGTGCTCGACAGTTTTCGCGAGGAATTGGGAGAGGGCGGGCAGGACCTGCAGTTGATCCGCTCGGTACGGGTGATCCAGGGGGACCCATGCGAGGTGATTCTCGACCAACTGCGCAAACTTTCCGTCGACTTGTTGATCGTAGGAAGTCACAGCGATGCAACGCCAGCCGCCACGCCCCTTGGGCGCACCGCTGCACGTGTGTTGCAGCTGTCTACGGTGCCGGTTTACCTGGTGCCGTCGTTACAACGTCGACGCAGTGATGACGTGTGAAGGGTGAAGACGATAAAAAAGTTCTAGATTTATCTGTCTGACCTTTAATATAGTTATATACCGTCGCTGATACCCGTGGCGTCTATCTGCTTTGAGGGACACATATGAAGCTCCAACAACTGCGCTACATCTGGGAAGTGGCGCACCACGACCTCAACGTTTCCGCTACCGCTCAAAGCCTTTACACCTCGCAACCCGGTATCAGCAAGCAGATCCGCCTGCTCGAAGATGAGTTGGGCGTCGAAGTGTTCGCGCGCAGCGGCAAGCACCTGACCCGTGTCACCCCGGCCGGTGAGCGCATCATCACCACCGCCGGCGAGATCCTGCGTAAAGTCGAAAGCATCAAGCAGATCGCCCAGGAGTTCTCCAACGAGAAAAAGGGCACCCTGTCGATCGCCACCACGCACACTCAGGCACGGTATGCATTGCCGCCGGTGATCCGCGATTTCATCAAGCAATACCCCGACGTGGCCCTGCACATGCACCAGGGTTCGCCGATGCAGATTGCCGAGATGGCCGCTGATGGCACCGTGGATTTCGCCATCGCCACCGAAGCCCTCGAGCTGTTTGGCGACCTGGTCATGATGCCGTGCTACCGCTGGAACCGCTGCGTGGTCGTCCCTCAGGGCCACCCATTGGCCAAGCTGCCGAAGCTGACCCTGGAAGCCCTGGCTGAATACCCGATCGTCACCTACGTTTTTGGTTTTACCGGGCGTTCCAAGCTCGACGAAGCCTTCAGCCATCGCGGCCTTACGCCTAAAGTGGTGTTCACCGCCGCCGACGCCGATGTGATCAAGACTTACGTGCGCCTGGGCCTGGGCGTGGGGATCGTCGCCAAGATGGCGGTCGACACCAACCTCGACAAAGACCTGGTGGTGCTCGATGCCAGCGAGCTGTTCGAGTCCAGCGTGACCAAGATCGGCTTCCGTCGTGGCACCTTCCTGCGTGGCTTCATGTGCGATTTCATCGAAAAATTCGCGCCGCACCTGACCCGTGAAGTCATGGCCAAGGCGATTCAGTGCCATAACAAACAGGAACTGGAAGAGCTGTTTGACGGCGTAGAACTGCCTGTCCACTAACGGCGTCAGCGGGCCTCGGTGACAGTGAAGTGTTGCTGGGCGCCCGCCACCAGAATCTCCACCTCATCATCGATGCGCTTGCCCAGCAGGTTTTTGCCCAAGGGGGAGCGCGCCGTGATGACGGTTACCGGTTGCCCGACCACATCCACCTTCAACCCCGCTGCATCGGGTGCCAGGAACAGCCATTGCTGGCGCCCGTTCTCATCCTCCAGACCCACTAACGCACCGAGTTCGATCCCGCGCTGATCATCGTATGCGCGCAACTGAAGGTTCTGGCACAGCGCCAGCGACTGCCGGATCTCTTCGACCCGCTTGGCCTGTCCGGCCGCCAGATAAGAAGCCTCCAACCCCAGGGTGTCGTATTTGTTTTCCGCGATGTTTTCTTCGTGGGTCGCGGTTTCGTAGGCGGTTTGGGCCGCACGTTGGGCGGTCTCCAGGTCGACGTTGAGTTTTTCCAGGATCAGTTGGAGAACGGCGTGTTTATTCATGGGGTAATGGGTCATCAATCGCAGAATTGCAGGACATTCGCCCGGCTTTTTTCATTCGGGGCGTTCTGGTCCTGTTGCAGCCAGAACTGGCATTTGGGGTTGGACAGGTTGCGCGCATTGTTACGTACCTGGTCCAGGGTTTGCTGCTGTTCCTGCTTTTGCAGGTTCTGTTGGTACTGCTCAAACATGCGGTTGGGCGGCTCCGGCGCAGCAGCGGCCGGTTTGCCCAACTGCTGAACCGCTTGGGCGACGGGGGCCAGGCTGTGTGGGAACAGGTAGCGCGATGCCAGCCAGGCGGTCAGCACAATAGCGATAAACCCCAGCCACAGGCCAAAAGCCACGGCAGCACTGAGCTTGAACAGCGACAACGGACGTTCGGACATGATGGCCTCCTGGCAGGCATTGACGGCGTGGCCGCGATTGTCGCACAGCCACTGTGCAGAATAATCGCGATCAAGCCTTCTGCATCGGCGCTTTTATGCGGACAATCGAGCCTTTGAGTGTTGGAGCCCGGAATGAAAGCCCGCTGGGATATTTTTTGCAGCGTTGTCGATAACTACGGCGACATCGGCGTGACCTGGCGCCTGGCCCGGCAATTGGTGGCGGAGCACGGCTGTGCCGTGTGCTTGTGGGTCGATGACCTGCGCGCCTTTGAGCGCATGTGCCCCGACATTGACGTGCAGTCGGCCCAACAATGGCAAGACGGCGTCGAAGTACGCCACTGGCCGGCCGAATGGTCGGCAACGCCGGCGGCCGACGTGGTGATTGCCGCGTTCGCCTGCCAGTTACCGCCTGACTATATGGAAGCCATGGCCGAGCGTGAGCGCACGCCGTTGTGGATGAATCTGGATTACCTGAGCGCCGAGGACTGGGTGGTGGGCTGTCATCGCCTGCCGTCGGTGAAGTTCAAGGGGGTGCAGAAGTACTTCTTTTTCCCTGGCTTCCGCGCCGGTACCGGTGGTCTGTTGCGTGAGGCGGGGTTGCTTGAGCAACGTCAGGCATTTCAGGCGGATGCCACAGCACAGCGACAATTCTTGCAGGGGTTGGGTGTATTTCCGGCAGCCGGTGCGCGGTTGTTTTCCCTGTTTGCCTACGAAAACGCCGGCCTGGCCGGTTGGCTGGACGTCTTGTCGACGGACGGGCATGCCACTCATCTATTGGTGCCGGAGGGGCGCATCCTCGGCGACGTACAACGTTGGCTCGGTGTAGAGCGGCTGGCGGCGGGGGATGTGCATCAACGCGACGGCCTGACCGTGCAGGTGCTGCCGTTCGTGCGCCAGGAGCAATATGACCGCTTGCTGTGGTGCTGCGACTTCAATGCCGTGCGCGGTGAAGACTCGTTCGTGCGCGCCCAGTGGGCCGGGCGGCCGTTGCTGTGGCATATCTATCGCCAGGACGAAGACATCCATCTCGACAAGCTCGATGCTTTTCTTGCGTTGTACACCGCGGCGTTATCGCCGGCCGCCAAGGCTGCACTGGTTGCGCTCTGGCAAGCCTGGAACACCGAAGGCGATATGGTGCAGCCGTGGAAAATGCTGCTGGAGCACTGGCCGCAAGTGAGTCGGCACGCCCAAACGTGGCCTCTGGAACAGGCCTTGCAGGCCGATCTTGCAACGGCGCTGGTACAGTTTTATGAAAGTTGGATATGATACGCCACCTTGAATTTTGTAAATCCCATCCAAATTTCGGATATATGCAATGAAAACTGGTAAAGAACTGAAACCCGGTACAGTGATCCGTCTTGAAAACGACCCTTGGCTGGTTCAGAAAGCTGAGTTCACCAAGTCTGGTCGTAACAGCGCAATCATGAAGACCAAGCTGAAGAACCTGCTGACCGGTTACAAAACCGAGATCGTCTACAGCGCCGATGACAAACTGGACGACGTGATCCTCGACCGTAAAGAAGCGACCCTGTCGTTCATCAGCGGCGACACCTACACGTTCATGGACACCACCGACTACACCATGTACGAGCTGAACGCTGAAGACATCGAAGCCGTTCTGCCGTTCGTGGAAGAAGGCATGACCGACGTCTGCGAAGCCATCTTCTTCGAAGAGCGCTTGGTTTCCGTAGAACTGCCGACCACTATCGTTCGTACCGTTGACTACACCGAAGGTTCCGCTCGCGGCGACACTTCTGGCAAGGTGATGAAACCAGCCAAACTGAAAAACGGTACCGAACTGCAAGTTGCAGACTTTATCGAAATCGGTGATGACATCGAGATCGACACCCGCGAAGGCGGTTCGTACAAAGGTCGCGCCAAGAAGTAATTCTGGCCCTGCCGTACGAAGCAAAAAACCCGACCATGAGTCGGGTTTTTTATGAGCGCAGGTTTTACTTCAGGTGTTGCTTGAGCTCATCCGAGGCTTGCAGCATTGCCGAACGCACCGCCGGCACCTGGCTGACCACGTTGAGCAAACCGTAGTCGTGGATCATGCCGTTGTAGCGCACCGCGGTCACCGGCACACCGGCCGCATCCAGCTGGCGGGCATAGGCTTCACCTTCATCACGCAGCACGTCGGCACCGGCGGTCTGCACCAGCGCGGGCGGCAGGCCCTTGAGTTGTTCAGTGGTGGCCCGCAGCGGCGAGGCGTAGATCTCGGCGCGTTGCTTGGCATCGGTGGTGTAGTTGTCCCAGAACCACTTCATCATGTTCCTGGTGAGGAAGTGCCCTTCGGCGTATTGGTTGTAGGACCCCGTGTCGAAGTTGGCGTCGGTCACCGGCCATAGCAGCAGTTGGAACTTGATGGCCGGCGTGCCCTTGTCCTTGGCCATCAGGCTGACCACGGCTGCCATGTTGCCGCCGACGCTGTTGCCCGCTACCGCGAGGCGCTTGCCGTCTACGTTGATCTCTTTGCCATGCTCGGCCACCCATTTGGTTGCGCCGTAGGCCTGGTTGATCGCCACCGGGTAGTGCGCTTCAGGGGACGGTGTGTAATTGACAAACACCGCCACCGCCCCCGAACCCGCCACCAGATCTCGCACCAGACGCTCATGGGTCGGGTAATCCCCAAGCACCCAGCCGCCGCCGTGGAAGAACATGAACACTGGCAATGTGCCCTTGACCCCGGCCGGACGCACGATCGTCAGCTCCAGTGGCTTGCCATCGACCTGGATGGTCTTCTGGCTCACATCGGCCTTGGGCAGCGTCAGCTTTACGCCGGCCTGGGCGCCGGTCAGCACCGCGCGGGCGTCCTTGGGCGTCAGCTGCTCGATCGGCTTGCCCGTGCCGGCGTTCAACACATCCAGAAAAGCCTGGGTGTTGTGCTCGACATCGCCGCCGGCGGCGAAGGCGTTGCTGATGGACAGGGCGAGCAGGGTACCGGTGAGCGCTTTACCAATAGTGTTCATGTTCTTCTCCTGAGGGCGGTAGAGGTGATCAGACGGTCACGTGCAGGCGGACATCGACGTTGCCACGGGTGGCGTTGGAGTACGGGCACACCTGGTGAGCGGCGTCGACCAGGCTTTGCGCATCATCCTGGGCCAGGCCCGGCAGGCTGATGTGCAGGTCGATATCCAGGCCGAAACCGCCGGGGATCTGGCCGATGCCCACGTGGGCGGTGATCGAGGCGTCATCCGGGATTTTGCGTTTGGTCTGGCTGGCCACGAATTTCAGTGCGCCGATGAAGCAGGCCGAGTAACCGGCGGCGAACAGTTGTTCCGGGTTGGTGGCCTGGCCGCCGGCGCCGCCCAGTTCTTTCGGAGTGGAAAGCTTGACGTCGAGGATGTTATCGCTGGAAACAGCACGACCATCACGGCCGCCGGTGGCGGTGGCTACTGCGGTATAGAGCGTTTGCATGAGGTTTTCCTCTTGTGGTGTTTTGCGCTAAACATTTGCGCGCTAAGTAGTTGGTGAGGCGAATGTATAGCGCTAATGTTTAGTGCGCAAGATAAATCTACAAATATTTTTTCTGTGCCCCTGAAACCAGTGTGGGAGGGGGCTTGCTCCCGATAGCAGTGCGTCAGTCAATCCCTATGTCACTGACCCAGCGCTATCGGGAGCAAGCCCCCTCCCACATTTTTTGGCGTGCTTTATCGCCTGTCAGAGCGCGTTTTGCAGGTTGTTGCGCAGGGCAATCAATTCACCTTGCAGCTTGCGCAGTTGGTCCAACTCCAGCCCGCTGGCGCCGAGGATGCAGTGGGGAATGCCCATGGCCTTGTCCTGCAAGGCGCGCCCGGCGTCGGTCAATTCCACGACCACCACGCGTTCGTCTTCACGGCTGCGGGTGCGGCTGAGCAGGCCTTCGACCTCCAGGCGTTTAAGCAAAGGTGTCAGGGAGCCGGGATCGGTCAGCAGGCGGCTGCTGATTTCGCCGACGGTCAAACCGTCCTCTTCCCACAGCACCATCATGGCCAGGTACTGTGGGTAGGTCAGGCCGAGAGCCTGCAGCAGGGGCTTGTAGACCTTGGTCATCAACAGCGACGTGGAATGCAGGGCGAAACACAGCTGATTGTTCAGCATCAGGGATTCGCATGGGTCAGGGTTCTTGCTCATGGCGGGGCCTTTAAAAAACGTGTCTGGCCTGGAATCTAGCGGGCAAATGTTTAATGCGCCAGATAATTCTGGCCGAACGGTCAGGCCAGGCCGCTTTGCAGTGCCAGGTCCCAGGGCGGAACCGGGCTGAAACGGGATTTGAGGTACTCCAGCAATAAACGGCTGCGCGCATTGGGCTGTTGTTCCAGGCGCAGGGCATAGATCCCGGTGGTTTCCGGGCTGGGCAGGCCATTTTCGCAAAAGAGGGGCAGCAGTTCGCCACGCACCAGGTACTCGCTGGCCAGCCAGGTCGGCAAGTGGGCGATACCCAAACCGGCCAGCGCGCCGCAAAGCAGGGCCTCGGCGTTGTTGGCGCTCATGCGGATACGTTGCGGGCGGTACGTCGCACGGCGCCCGTCCAGCTCAAAGCGCCAGGCGAACATCGGCGCCAGGCCATCCCAGTCCAGGCCGTCGTGTTCATTCAGCTCGCGGGGATGGGTCGGCGTGCCACGGCTTTTCAGGTAGGCCGGGCTGGCGCAGGCGATGCGTACGATGCTGGCCAGGGGCGTGGCGATCAGTCGGGTATCGACGATATGCCCGGCGCGTAGCACCAGATCGACTTTGCCCAAATGCGCGCCTTGCATGTCCACAAAGCTGTCGATCAGATGCAGGTGCACATCCAGGCCGGGGTACACCTTCAGAAAGTCTGCAATCACCGGCGCCAGGTGCCGCCGACCAAATGCCGCCGGTGCGTCCACCCGGATCAACCCCTCGGGCGCATGGCTCAGGGAAACCGCTTCGGCGCGCGCCAGTTGCAACTCACTGACGATCCGCCGCGCGCGCTCGGCGAACGCCAAGCCGGCGGGCGTTGGCACCACGGCATGGGTGCTGCGTTGGAACAGGCGGCTGCCCACCGAGCTTTCCAGGCTGTCGATACGCCGCGCCACCGCCGAGGGCGTCAGCGGATGGCGGCGGGCGGCGGCGGAAAAACTGCCGGTCTCCAATACATCCAGAAACAGGCTCAACTGGTCGGTAAGGGTGTTGGGGTTCATGAGCAAACGCTTATGCGAGATTGGCACAGCCATTGTGCGTTGCTGTGCCTTTGCGCGCCAGAGCCGACTGCGTAGCATGCAAGGCCTGGGTTTATGGAGTGATGCGTGGTGTTGGATTTAGCGATGTACCTGGTATTGGGCGCGGCCTTGGGCACGGTGGGCGGGCTGTTTGGGATTGGCGGCGGGCTGATCGCCATCCCGGTGCTGGGCGTGCTGTTCGGCCTGGATCAGCAGATCGCCCAGGGCACCGCGCTGGTGATGGTGGTGCCGAACGTGATGCTTGCGCTGTGGCGGTATCACCAGCGCAACCGGATTGAATTGCGCCATGCGTTGCCGCTGGGGGTGATGGGTTTCACCTTTGCGTGGCTCGGGTCGATCTGGGCAGTAGGCCTGGATGCTGGTGCCATGCGTATCGGTTTTATTGCCTTTCTGGTGGCGCTGTCGGCCTACAACCTGGTGCGCATGTTCACCCGCAATGCGCCGCCGACAGCACAGATGCGTTACTCCTGGCCATGGCTTGGGGTGTTGGGCGCCGCTTCCGGCTCCATGGGCGGTTTGTTTGGGGTCGGCGGCGCGGTGGTTGCGACACCGGTGCTGACAAGTATTTTCGGCACCACCCAAGTCGTCGCCCAAGGCTTGTCCTTGGCCCTGGCGCTGCCCAGCACCGGTGTGACGCTGGTGACCTACGCCTGGCACCACGAAGTCGACTGGATGATCGGCATCCCCCTGGCCATCGGTGGCCTGCTCAGCATCAGTTGGGGGGTGAAGGTCGCCCATGCATTGCCGGAGCGTCTGCTGCGCGGCCTGTTCTGCGGCTTCCTGGTGCTCTGCGCGGTGATGCTCACCTTTAAAGTTTGAAGCCTTCGAGGATGTAATCGGCCAGGCATTCGGTGATGGGCGACGCCATCGCCGGGTTGCGTAGCAGGCGCAGGTTCATCGAAGGCAATGGCGGAAAGCCTTCGTTGCTGCCCAGTATCCGCAAGTCTTCGGTCACCAGGCTTTCCATGCTGGCCATGACCGCCAGCCCGGCGCCGACCACGCTCTGAATCGCCGCGCAATTGGAGCTGTGATAGGCCAGGCGGTAGTCGAGCCCGGCCGCATCCAATGCCGTTTGGATCCACTGGGTACCGAAGCAATCGGTCCCCGAAACGGCTAAAGGCACGACCTGGTGCTCATCCACGCAAAAACTCTGCGCCGCTGCCCATACCAGGCGCTCAGTGCGCAACAGTTCTCCAATGTCATCGCCGGGCTGGCGGCTGATCACGGTCAAGGCCAAATCCCTGCGTTGCATTAATACTTGCGACGACTCGCAGTGCATCTCGATCTGGATCAGCGGATAAGCCTTGGAAAACCGTTTGAGAATCCCAGGAAGAAAGCGCATCACATAATCATCCGGCGTGCCGATGCGCACCAGGCCCACCATGTGCGGTTCGCGCAGGGTGTTGAACACTTCGCTGTGCAGTTTGAGGATGCGCCGCGCATACCCGAGCAACACCTGGCCTTCGGGAGTCAGCCGCACCTGCCGGCCATCGCGCTCGAACAGCTTGCGTTGCAGCACGTCTTCTTCCAAGCGCTTCATCTGCATGCTCACGGCTGATTGCGTGCGGTTGACCTGCTCGCCGGCGCGGGTAAAACCGCCTTGGTCGGCGATGGCGACGAAGGTGCGCAGCACATCGGTGTCGATACTCGGGTAGCTGGACAATTGATCAAACTCTGAGATGTATTGCATTAAAAACATTCGTTGGATTGATCATAAGGCCGGGCACACACTTCCGTCATCCCCAAGGGAGGGCGAGAAGATGAAAGGTCAACAAGGTTTTGTATTGATGGCTAAACGGCCGCTAGTCGGGCTGTTCCACACCCTGGCGCGTTGGCAGGCCTTGCACCGCGAGCGCCAGATGCTGGCGAGCATGAGCGACGATGCGCTCAAGGACATCGGCCTCAACCGCGCCGATGTGGAGCACGAAAATCATCGGCATTTCTGGGAAGACCCGCTGCGAAAATGACGCGGGATGCAGTAGGGTAGGTCGCGCGCACTCAAGGAGATGTACATGCTCGCCGACCTGGCATTTTCCCTCAAGCAAGCTCGACGCATGGCTCTGGCGGCCCAGGGCTTTTCCGGGCGCCAGGCGCCTGCGCTGATCAAGGCTGCGCACCTTAACCGCCTGATCGAACGCCTGGGCGTGTTGCAGATCGATTCTGTCAACGCGGTGGTGCGCTCTCATTACCTGCCGCTGTTTTCCCGGCTGGGCAGTTATTCCCCGTTGATACTTGAACAGGCGGCCTGGAGCCAGGGACGACGGCGTTCGTTGTTCGAGTATTGGGGGCATGAGGCGTCATTGCTGCCCATGGCGCTGTACCCGTTGATGCGTTGGCGCATGGCGCGGGCGCAGCGCGGGCAAGGCATTTACTCGCAAATGGCGCGTTTTGGGCGCGAGCGGCAGGCGACTATCGAGCGTGTGTTGAAGACCGTCGAACAACAGGGCGCGCTGGGCGCGGGCAGTTTGTCCACCCGTGAAGAGCGCGCCGGCCCCTGGTGGGACTGGAGCGATGAAAAACATGCGCTGGAATGGCTGTTCGCCGCCGGCCTGGTCACCGTCGCGGGGCGACGCGGGTTCGAACGGCTCTACGATCTACCCGAACGTGTCATCCCCGCCGACATCCTGCAACGCGCGCCCCTGACCGAAGCCGAGGCCCAGCGCGGCCTGCTGTTGCACAGCGCGACAGCCCTGGGCGTGGGCACCGAAAAAGACCTGCGCGATTATTTTCGCCTGGACCCCGCCGATAGCCGCAGTCGCTTGGCCGAATTGGTCGAGGATGGCCAGTTGCTCGCGTGTCAGGTGCAGGGCTGGAAGCAAGCGGCGTACTGTCTCCCCGAGCCGAAGGTGCCACGCAAGGTGGCAGCCAGCGCCTTGCTGTCGCCCTTCGATTCGTTGATCTGGGAGCGCAGCCGCACCGAGCGTTTATTTGATTTCCGTTACCGGCTGGAGATCTACACCCCGCAACACAAGCGGGTGTATGGCTACTACGTGCTGCCGTTTTTGCATCACGAGCGGATTGCCGCGCGGATCGACCTACGTGCCGAACGCGCCAACGGGCGCCTGGCGGTGCATGCGGTACACGAAGAAGAACCGGGGCTGGATGAGGAAGGCCTGCTGGCGCTTGCGCTGAACCTGCGGCAAATGGCGAGCTGGCTTGGGCTGGAGCAGGTCCAGCTCAATTGCCAAAGGCCGAGTGCCGCCCGGTTAAGGGCGGCGATGATCAGGCTGGAGATTGATTTCTAGGGGCTGATCGCGGGCTTGCCCGCGAGGGCGTCAGTTCAGTCGGCAAGTCTCTCAGCGCTTGACCTGCTTCAAGGTCTCGGCAATCAGAAACGCCAGCTCCAGCGACTGATCGGCGTTCATCCGTGGGTCGCAATGGGTGTGGTAGCGGTCGGACAAGCCGTCTTCGGTGATCGGTCGCGCGCCGCCGATGCACTCGGTGACGTTCTGCCCGGTCATCTCGATATGAATCCCGCCGGCATAGGTGCCCTCGGCCTGGTGTACCTGGAAGAACTCCTTCACTTCACCGAGGATCTGCGCAAAGTCGCGGGTCTTGTAGCCGCTGCTGGCCTTGATGGTGTTGCCGTGCATCGGGTCCGAACTCCACAGCACCTGTTTGCCCTCGCGCTGCACGGCGCGGATCAGGTCTGGCAAATGATCGCCGACCTTGCCGGCGCCCATGCGCGCGATCAAGTTGAGGCGGCCGGGGTCGTTGTCCGGGTTGAGGATATCGATCAGGCGGATCAGGTCATCGGGGTTCATGCTCGGGCCGACCTTGACGCCGATCGGGTTGTTCACCCCGCGCAGGAATTCCACGTGAGCGCCATCCAACTGACGGGTGCGGTCGCCGATCCACAGCATGTGGGCCGAGCAGTCGTAGTAGTCATTGGTCAGGCTGTCGCGGCGCACGAAGGCTTGTTCATAGTTGAGCAGCAACGCTTCGTGGGCGGTGAAAAAGCTGGTTTCGCGCAGTTGCGGCGAGCTGTCCATGCCGCAGGCGCGCATGAACGCCAGGGTTTCATCGATGCGGTCGGCCAGTTGGCTGTATTTCTCGGCCAGGGCAGAGTTGGCGATAAAGTCCAGGTTCCACTTGTGCACCTGATGCAAGTCGGCAAAGCCGCCCTGGGCAAAGGCACGCAGCAAGTTGAGGGTGGCGGTGGACTGATGGTAGGACTGCAGCAGGCGGTCCGGGTCCGGCACGCGGCTTTTTTCGTCGAAGCCGATGCCGTTGACGATATCGCCACGGTAGGCGGGCAGGGTGATGCCGTCGATGGTCTCATCGTTGGCCGAGCGCGGCTTGGCGAACTGGCCGGCCATGCGCCCGACTTTCACCACCGGGCAGCCGGCGGCGAAAGTCATGACGATCGCCATCTGCAGCAGCACCTTGAAGGTGTCGCGGATTTTCGCGGCGGAGAACTCGACGAAACTCTCGGCGCAATCGCCGCCTTGCAGCAGGAAGGCGCGGCCCTGGGTTACCTCGGAAAACTGACGGCGCAACTCGCGCGCTTCCCCGGCAAACACCAATGGCGGGTAGCTGGCCAGGCTCTGCTCTACCTGCAACAGGTGTGCGGCGTCCGGGTACTGGGGTTGTTGCTGGATCGGCAGGGCGCGCCAGCTGTCGGGGCTCCAGGGTTGGCTCATCATGAACTCGATTGGGTGATTGACGGTCGGGCGCCAATGTTATCAGCAATTAGTGCGTGACCTGCTGCTGCCGGTTGGCCGACAATCGCGCCTTTGCCGTGCGGTAAACCCTTTAGGAGTAGTGATGACCGAGGAGCGTGTCGAGCGCCTGCTGGCTGAAGTCCATGATGATTTCGGCATGATCCGCGTGCTCGAAGTGGCCGATTACCGTTTTCTCGAGTTCGGCGATGCCATCGAGCAAAGCTGCGTGTTCACCGCCGATCCGAGTTGGCTGGAGTACGACTACACCCGCGCGATGCTGATCGGCGCGTTGTGCCATGAACAGCCGGAGAGTGCATTGTTCCTCGGTTTGGGCGCCGGTACGTTGACCCAGGCCTGCCTCAAGTTCCTGCCGCTGGAGGACGTCGAAGCCATCGAACTGCGCCCCGATGTACCGCGCCTGGCCATTGAATTCATGGGGTTGGATGACGATCCGCGGTTGTACATCCGCATCGGCGACGCCCTGGATTTGTTGGAGACCGCTGAATCGGCTGACCTGATTTTCGTCGACCTGTATACCGATGTCGGCCCCGGAGTCGGGCACCTGGCCTGGACTTTCCTGGAAAACTGTCAGAAAAAACTCAACCCCGGCGGCTGGCTGGTGATCAACCAGTGGGCCACCGACGATGGCAAGCCCCTGGGGGCGGCCTTGTTGCGTGGGTTGTATCACCGGCATTACTGGGAACTGCCGGTGAAGGAGGGCAATGTGATTCTGTTGGTGCCTTCGGAGCTTGATCAGGAACTCGACCTTGGCGCGCTCACGGCCCGCGCCGAGGCGCTGGCGCCGCGTTTGGGGTATTCGTTGCAGGCGTTGATCAAGGCGATTCGGCCGGCGACCTAGTTGTCTGTCGTGACGCCATCGGGGGCTTGCTCCCGATGGCGGCCGTACAGCCAACTCAAATCCCCTTGAACACTCCCGGCCGCTTCTCGACCATTGCCCGCACCCCTTCCCTGGCATCTTCGCTGTTAAACAATTTGTCCACCATCGGCGGCAAGGCTGCGGCGGCCACCGTCTCGCCTTCCATGCGCGCCAACCGTGCCGACATCAACGTAGCCTGCACGCCCAGCGGTGCCTGGCGGGCGATGCGGCTGGCCAGTTCGATGGCACGCGGTAGCAGGTCCTCGCTGGCCATCACTTCCTGCACCAGCCCCAGGCGCAGCGCTTCATGGGCATCGAATTCATCGCCGGTAAGCAGCCAACGCATGGCGTTACCCCAGCCGGCGATCTGATGAAAGCGCAATGTCGCGCCGCCAAACGGAAAGATCCCACGCTGTACTTCCATCTGCGCAAAGCGCGTATTGCTCGCGCACAGGTTGATATCAGCCGCCAGCATCAACTCGATACCGAGCGTCAGGCAATAACCCTGGGCGGCGACAATCACCGGCTTGCTCACGCGTGGGCCGGCAAATACGCCCCATGGGTCACAGCCTCCCAGTGGCGGCTGCCAGCCCCCGGCCATCACGGCGCTGACATTGGCCAGGTCCAGGCCGGCGGTGAAGTGGTCGCCGTGAGCAAATACCACCGCGACGCGTGCAGCCTCGTTTCGATCAAATTCGCCATACGCCAGGCTCAATTGGTTGAGTAACTCCAGGTCAAAGGCGTTGCGCTTGGCCACCCGGTCCAGGCCCAACAGCAGGACATGGCCCTGGAGTTCACGACTGACACGGCTGCTGCTGGCTAGATTCATCGGGGGTGCCCTCGGGTGCGGGGGAAGGGTTTCGGACCAAAGGTCTTCAGGGTTGGGTGAACCGTTTAAGCGTTATGACCAACAGCGCCGGGCCTGTAAAAAATAGACCCTGGCGGTGTTATCTGCAAAGACTGTGATTCAGCGCGGTTTATCGGCGCTTGCTGATAAAAAAAGCTCCCTTTTTCAGGTATTTCCGGTATAGTGCGCGCCGGCCTTTAACCGGGCCGCGTTTAGGTAGCGCAATTCCCCGAAGTCAGCTTCGGCTGCACGTCCGCACAGCGGACTCTTCCTTGACGAATCTTTTTCATTCATTCGTTTTCGCAAATCCCCGCCGACAAAGCAGCCAGGGCGACTCTTGAGTCTCAACACGGCATGCGCAGCTTTGGAGCATGGGTCTTTGCGGATGCACTTAGAGGCAGACCCATGACCCAGGAAACCGGCGGCTTCGCCGCTTTTAATCTTAACCCGAACATTCTTGCTGCCGTCATTGCGACCGGCTACGAAGAACCTTCGGCTATTCAGCAGCAATCGATCCCGATCATCATGGCCGGCCAGGACATGATTGGCCAGGCGCAAACCGGTACCGGTAAAACCGCCGCGTTCGCCCTGCCTATCCTGCACTGCATCGATCCTGCAAAGCGCGAACCGCAAGCCCTGATCCTGGCGCCAACCCGTGAGTTGGCGCTGCAAGTAGCAACCGCTTTCGAAACCTACGCCAAGCAAATGCCAGGCGTAACCGTTGTGGCCGTTTACGGCGGCGCGCCTATGGGCCCACAACTGAAAGCCATCCGTAACGGCGCACAGATCGTCGTCGCCACCCCGGGCCGTCTGTGCGACCACCTGCGTCGCGACGAAAAAGTCCTGTCGACCGTGAATCACCTGGTGCTCGACGAAGCTGACGAAATGCTCAAGCTGGGCTTCATGGATGACTTGGAAGTCATCTTCAAGGCTCTGCCACCGACCCGTCAGACCGTACTGTTCTCGGCTACCCTGCCACAGTCGATCCGTGCCATTGCCGAACGCCACCTGCGCGATCCGCAACACGTGAAGATCCAGACCAAGACCCAGACCGTTACCGCGATCGAACAGGCTCACCTGTTGGTTCACGCTGACCAGAAGACCTCGGCTGTATTGAGCCTGCTGGAAGTCGAAGACTTCGATGCCCTGATCATGTTCGTGCGCACCAAGCAAGCGACCCTGGACCTGGCCAGTGCCCTGGAAGCCAAAGGCTATAAAGCCGCTGCGCTGAACGGTGACATTGCCCAGAACCAGCGTGAGCGCGTCATCGATTCCCTCAAGGATGGCCGCCTGGACATCGTTGTGGCAACCGACGTAGCCGCTCGTGGTCTAGACGTTCCACGTATCACCCACGTGTTCAACGTTGACATGCCTTACGATCCGGAGTCCTACGTTCACCGTATCGGCCGTACCGGCCGTGCGGGTCGCGAAGGTCGCGCACTGCTGCTGGTGACTCCACGTGAGCGCCGCATGCTGCAAGTGATCGAGCGCGTAACCGGTCAGAAAGTCGCCGAAGTCCGCCTGCCGGATGCCCAGGCCGTTCTTGATGCCCGCATCAAGAAACTGACCAACAGCCTGGCACCGCTGGTGGCTGACGCCGAATCGACCCACGGCGATCTGCTGGACCGCCTGACCGCCGATATCGGGTGCACCCCGCGTGCCCTGGCCGCAGCCCTGCTGCGCAAAGCTACCAACGGTCAGGCCCTGACCCTGGCCGCCATCGAGAAAGAACGCCCGCTGGTACCGAACAACGCGCCACGCGGTGATCGTCCAGAGCGTACCGGCGACCGCCCGGACCGTGGCGATCGTGAGCGTCGTGCTCCGGTTCCATTGGCTGAAGGTCGTGCTCGTTGCCGTACCGCGCTGGGCGCGCGTGACGGTATCGCCGCCAAGAACCTACTGGGCGCTATCCTCAATGAGGGTGGCCTGGCACGTGAAGCCATCGGTCGCATCCAGGTTCGTGACAGCTTCTCGTTGGTAGAGCTGCCGGAAGACGGTCTGGAAAAACTGCTGACCAAGCTGAAAGACACTCGCGTGGCCGGTAAGCAGTTGAAGCTGCGTCGCTACCGCGAAGATTGATCCGCCTCTTGGCTGATTGATCGCAGATAAAAAATCCCCGACTGGTTCGGGGATTTTTTTTGTCTGGAAATTCGGGATCTGCGTCAGCCGAAGCGATAGATGTCCATTCCCAGGGCGCCCATGGTGAAGCCTTGGTGCGCGATGTTGAACTGACCGCCGGCACCGCGCGCAAAGTACAGCGGCAACAGATGCTCATCGCTGGGGTGGCTGCGCACGGCATGTGGGGCCTGGCGCCGGTAATCGTGCAGCGCGGCTTCATCATCGGCAGTCAGCTTGTCTACCATCCAATCGCGAAAGTCGCGTGCCCAGGGCTCGATGCTTTCAGGCCCGGCATGCCAGTCCAGCTCTCCCAGGTTATGGGTGATGCTGCCGGAACCGATCAGCAGCATGTCTTGTTCACGCAGCCCCGCCAAGGCGTGTCCGACTCGGGTTTGCAGGGCAGGGCCCATTCGGCTGGGCAGGGAAACCTGGACCACCGGGATATCCGCCTCGGGGTACATCAGCGACAGCGGCACCCAGGCGCCGTGGTCGAAAGGGCGTTTGTCATCGATTCGAGCTGCCAGGCCATCGGCGTGCAAGCGTTCGACGATCTCGCCCGCCAGCTGCGGGTCGCCCGGTGCCGGGTATTGCACGGCAAACAGCTCGCGAGGGAAGCCGCCGAAGTCGTGCCAGGTTTCGGGCGCCGCACTGCCGCTGACCAGCAGTTCATGGCTTTCCCAGTGTGCCGACACCACCACAATCGCCTTCGGGCGGGTTATTTGCGCCGCCAAACGTTGCAGCGCCGGGCCACTGGCGCCGGGTTGCAGGGCGAGCATCGGCGAACCGTGAGAGATAAACAGGCTAGGGAGCATAAGAGGGGTCCTGAGCGTTAACATGAGCCCATCTTCAATCAGATCATTGATCTAAATCTAATATAAGTTTTAGCGCTATTTGATCGATTTTTCAGAGGTGACCCCATGGAGCCCACATTTTGGCAAGAGCGCTGGGCGCGCAATCAGATCGGCTTTCACTTGTCCGAGGTCAACCCTTACCTACTCCAGTATTGGCCGCAGCTGGACTTGGCTGAAGGCGCCAAGGTGCTGGTGCCATTGTGTGGCAAAAGCCTGGACCTGATCTGGCTGGCCAGTCATGGGCACCCTGTGCTCGGTATAGAACTGTCGGAGCTGGCGGTTGAAGCGTTCTTTGACGAGCAGAATCTGACGCCTCGCATCACTCGACGGGGCGAATTCAAGGTGTACCAGGCGGGTTCGATTGAACTGTGGTGCGGTGACTTCTTCGCCCTGGCTGCGGACGCAGTGGCCGATTGCACCGCGCTCTACGACCGTGCCGCGTTGATTGCCTTGCCGCCATTGATGCGCGCGCGGTACGCCGAGCATCTAAGCGGCCTGTTGCAGCAGGGCTGCCAAGGGTTGCTGGTCACCCTCGACTACGACCAGACGCAAAAGGCCGGCCCACCCTTTGCAGTAACGGATGACGAAGTGAGGGTTCTGTTCGGGTCGCACTGGACCCAGCGGAAGCTTGCAGAGCAAGACATCCTGAGCGAGAGCTGGAAGTTCGTGCAGGACGGCGTCACGCACCTCGACGAGCGGGTCTACAGGCTCGTGCTGGAATAAACCGGGGCTCACAAAAAAGGAGCGATCCAGTCGCTCCTTTTGTGTTTGCCGATGCTATCAGCCGCGACGACGCAGTGCGTCGATGCGTTCTTCCAGCGGCGGGTGGCTCATGAACATGCGAGCCAGGCCTTGCTTGATGCCGCCGTTGATGCCGAAGGCGGTCAGGCTGTCGGGCATATGCACCGGCAGGCCCTGTTCGGAGCGCAGGCGTTGCAGTGCGCCGATCATTGCGCTGGTGCCCGCCAGGCGTGCGCCGGCTTCGTCTGCGCGGAACTCGCGTTTGCGCGAGAACCACATCACGATGGCGCTGGCCAGGAAGCCCAGTATCACTTCAGCGAAGATGGTCGCCACGAAGTAGGCGATGCCGCGACCGCCTTCATTCTTGAAGATCACCTTGTCGACAAAGTTACCGATGATCCGCGCGAAGAACATGACAAAGGTGTTCACCACGCCCTGCACCAATGCCAGGGTGACCATGTCGCCATTGGCCACGTGACCGATTTCATGGGCCAGCACCGCTTTTACTTCATCGGGCGAAAAACGCTCCAGAAGCCCCTGGCTCACGGCCACAAGGGCGTCGTTCTTATTCCAGCCCGTGGCGAAGGCGTTGGCTTCATAAGCAGGGAAAATCCCCACCTCGGGCATTTTGATACCTGCTTCTTGAGACAACTGCTCCACGGTTTGCATCAGCCATTGTTCATGGCGAGTGCGTGGTTGAGTGATGATCTGGGTGCTGGTGCTCATCTTCGCCATCCACTTGGAGATGAACAGCGAGAAAAGCGAGCCGGCAAAACCAAAGACCGCACAGAAGATCAGCAGCTGATTGAGGTTCAGATCAACCCCGTTGGCCGCCATGAACCCGTTGAACCCGAAAAGGCTCAGGGTGACACTGGCAATCAGCACGACCGCCAGGTTAGTGGCCAAGAACAGCAGGATGCGCATCATGGTTGTAGAGTTCTCCTCATGCTTAATATGTCGCTTACTGCGGGGTATATAAGGTGCAGCCTGGGGTGATTCAACCGGGCGACTATTTCAAACTGTGTCCTACAGCCTGGATGTAGAGCCCTGAAGGGATTTTCCGACCCGGAATATAACCCCTGATTAGCCTCCGGTTGCCTCACAGCCCTGCAATTATAGGGGGCCGGCGGCTGAAGAGGGGCAACTCAAGGGCTTCGAACGGCCACGCACAGAGAAGTGTTGCCAGATAATCGCTGTACGACCGGATGTCGCTCGTACAGCGCGATTTTCGCTACTGGCGATAGGACTTGAGGAAATGGCCGATACGACCAATGGCCATTTCCAGGTCGTCCACACGCGGCAAGGTCACCACGCGGAAGTGATCCGGCCATGGCCAGTTGAACGCGGTGCCCTGGACCACCAGCAGTTTTTCCGACAGCAGCAGGTCGAGCACGAACTTCTCATCATTGAGGATCGGGCAGACTTTCGGGTCGATCCGGGGAAAGGCGTACAACGCGCCCATGGGTTTTACGCAGCTCACGCCCGGGATTGCGTTGAGCAGCTCCCAGGTACGGTTGCGTTGTTCCAGCAGGCGGCCCTGGGGCAGTATCAGGTCGTTGATGCTCTGGTAACCGCCCAGGGCGGTCTGGATCGCGTGCTGGCTCGGCACATTGGCGCACAGGCGCATATTGGCCAGCATATCGATGCCCTCGATGTAGCTCTGGGCATTGTGTTTCGGGCCGGAGATGGCGATCCAGCCGGAGCGGAACCCCGCCACGCGGTAGGACTTGGACAACCCGTTGAACGTCAGGCACAACAGGTCCGGTGCCAGGGAGGCGGTGCAGATGTGCACGGCGTCATCGTAGAGGATCTTGTCGTAGATCTCGTCGGAAAACACCACCAGGTTGTGCTGGCGCGCCAGTTCGAGCATGCCCAGCAGCACTTCCTTGGAATACACCGCGCCGGTAGGGTTGTTCGGGTTGATGATCACCAGGGCCTTGGTGTTAGGGGTGATCTTGGCCTTGATGTCGGCCAGGTCCGGGAACCAGTCGGCGCCCTCATCGCACAGGTAGTGCACCGGGTGGCCGCCGGCCAGGGTCACGGCAGCGGTCCACAGCGGGTAGTCAGGTGCGGGCACCAGCACTTCGTCGCCGTTGTTGAGCAGTGCCTGCATGGACATCACGATCAGCTCGGACACGCCATTGCCCAGGTAGATGTCTTCGATGCCGACACCTTCCACCTGCTTTTGCTGGTAGTACTGCATCACCGCCTTGCGCGCGCTGAACAGGCCCTTGGAGTCGCTGTAGCCCTGGGCGGTAGGCAGGTTGCGGATCACGTCCTGCAGGATCTCGTCGGGCGCTTCGAAACCAAAGGGCGCCGGGTTGCCGATGTTCAGCTTGAGGATGCGATGGCCTTCCTCTTCCAGGCGTTTGGCGTGCTTGAGCACTGGGCCGCGAATGTCATAGCAGACGTTGGCGAGCTTGTTCGATTTGCTGACCTGCATGGCGATGTGATCCTGAAAATGAACGATCCAGACGGCGTGGACACTACCGTACTGTGAAATCCCGCGAGGCGCGCACCCATAAATACGTTTGAATGCCGATAGCGCGGGTGCCAGACTGGCGTTTTGAAGAGGCGCAATCATACGTGCCGCCTGATCCATGGAAAAGACACAGATCAGGCTTTTTCAGTTGCCGAGGTGTACCGATGGAAAAGTTGCAGAAGACCGTTGAAGAATGGAAGGCCATGCTCGATCCGGAGCAGTACAACGTGTGCCGCCTCAAGGGCACCGAGCGACCTTTCAGCGGCAAGTACAACGCCACCAAGACCGACGGCGTGTACCACTGCATTTGCTGCAATGAGCCGCTGTTCGATTCCAAGGCCAAGTTTGACTCCGGCTGCGGCTGGCCCAGCTTCTATGAGCCGATCGCCGACAGCGCGATGGTCGAGATCCGTGACGTCAGCCACGGCATGATTCGCACCGAAGTCACCTGTGCCAAATGCGACGCGCACCTGGGCCATGTGTTCCCGGATGGCCCGCCGCCGACAGGCTTGCGTTACTGCATCAACTCGGTGTGCCTGGACCTGGTGCCGCGCTAAGCCATGATCGCCCCCAGCCTTTGCATTTGCGTGCGGGGGCGATCTATAACGGGTTATAAGTGTGGTCAATTAAATTGCACACAATTGAATTGCTCGCTATTTTTATCGCCTTTCTCTGACGTCGAGGCACTGCCATGAGCGACAACCTGCTGAGCATCCCCTGCACCACCATCAAGGGCGAGCAAAAGACCTTGGCCGACTTCTCGGGCAAGGCTGTGCTGGTGGTCAACACTGCCAGCAAATGTGGCTTCACCCCGCAGTACAAGGGCCTTGAACAGCTCTGGCAGCAATACAAGGATCAGGGCCTGGTGGTGCTGGGGTTCCCCTGCAACCAGTTCGGCAAGCAGGAGCCGGGTGACGAAGGCGCTATTTCCGAGTTCTGCGAGCTGAACTTCGGTGTCAGTTTCCCGTTGTTCAAAAAGATCGACGTCAATGGCAGCGACGCCCACCCGCTGTTCGTCCAACTGAAGAAACGCGCGCCGGGCTTGCTCGGCTCCAAGGGTATCAAGTGGAACTTCACCAAGTTCCTCGTCGGCCATGACGGCCAGGTGGTCAAGCGCTTCGGCCCGACTACCAAGCCCCAGGACCTGACTCAAGAGATCGAAGCGCTGCTCAAATGACCGATTTGCCCGCTGTATCCCTGGCGCTGGACAACCAGCTGTGCTTCAAGCTCTACGCGGCTTCACGCGCGGTAACCCGCGCCTACAAGCCGATGCTCGATCAGTTGGGCCTGACGTACCCGCAATATTTGGCGATGTTGGTGTTGTGGGAGTGGCACGACGCTCCCCCGGCACAACCTACGGTCAAGGCCTTGGGTGAGCGTCTGATGCTCGACTCAGGCACGTTGACACCCTTGCTCAAGCGCCTGGAGCAACTGGCGTGGGTGCGACGCCGACGCAGTGCCCAGGATGAACGCGAAGTGCACCTGAGCCTGAGTGACACCGGCGCGCAACTGCGTGATCGGACCCTCGCCCTGAAGGCCCGGCTGTTGTGCGACAGCGGCGTCGACCTGAACCAGGCCGACGCCCTGCGCGACGGTCTGGATCAATTGCTGGCACAGGTCACAGCGCTGTCTTCGTCGGCACCCACAGGTCCAGCAGGGCGTTGAGTTCTTCGCGGCGGAACGGCTTGGCCAGGTAATCGTTCATTCCCGCCGCACGGCAGCGCTCGCGTTCTTCGGACATGGCGTTGGCCGTCAACGCGACAATCGGTAATTCCGGCCAGCGTCCGCTGTGGCGTATCTGCCGGCTGGCCTCGTAGCCGTCCATCACCGGCATGTTGCAGTCCATCAACACCATGTCGAAGCGTTGTTCTTCGAGAAATCTGAGCGCTTCGCCACCGTGGGCGGCCACGATCACTTCGCAACCCAGCTTGCTGAGCATGCCTTTGGCCACCAATTGGTTGACGGGGTTGTCCTCCACCAGCAGGATTCGCGCCCGATGTGCGAGCGGGGCGGCGTCCAGCTGGATCGGGTCAAGTACCAGGTGCGCGTCGGTGCGCAAGTTGCGTTGCAGGATCTGGTGCAACGCGCTGCGGCTCAAAGGGCGTGCCTGTTGCTGCAGCGGCGCCAGGGCGGCGACTTCTTCGCTGGGCATAAAGTTGCCGTAGGCCGTCACCAGCAAAATGGGCGCGGTAATACCCGGCCGTATGCGGAACAGGCATTCCGGGCAGTCGGTAATCAGCAGGTCGGGCGTTTGCCCGCTCAAGTCGTCATCCAGGGTTAAGCAACGCGGTGCCAGCCCCCAACTGGGCAGCAGGGTCGTGAGCAACTCCGCCAGGCCACTGCCGGTATTGGTGATGACGATCACTGCGCCTGTGAGCGGCGCGAGTTGGGCCGCCGGTAGGTGGGTGGGCAGTGGCAGGTCTGCGCAGAACTGGCTGCCAAAGCCCACTTCCGAGCTGATGCTCAAGCGTCCCTTCATCGCGTCACACAGGTTATGCGTCAACGCCAGGCCCAGGCCGGTACCGCCAAACTGGCGAGTGATCCCTGCGCCCGCCTGGGTGAACGGTTGGAAAATTTTCGCCTGGGCTTCCTGCGCAATGCCGATGCCGGTATCACACACTTCAACGCGCACTCCGCCGTCATGGGTGCGCAGGCGCACGTCCACCCGGCCGAAGCGTGTGAACTTCAACGCGTTGGACAGTAGGTTACTGACAATTTGCCGTACCCGGGTCGGGTCGCCCAGTACCTGGGATGGAAACTGCGGGTCGATCAGGCACGTCAGCTCGACGCTTGGCGCGGCGTTCTGCGACAGCAGGTTGGCGGTGTCTTCCACCAGCGCCCCCAAGTCGAACGGGATGTGCTCCAGCTCCAGTTGGCCGGCGTCGAATTTGGACAGGTCGAGAATATCGTTGAGCAACTCCACCAGTACTTTGCCGGAGTCATGGGCGATGGACAGTTGCTGACGTTGTTCGGCGTTCAGCGGGCTGTCCAGCGACAGCGCGATCATACCCAACAGGCCATTGAGCGGCGTGCGAATCTCGTGGCTCATATTGGCCAGGAACGCCGCCCGGGCCTGAGCCATGCCTAATGCACTCATCTTTGCGGCTTCCAACTCATCGTTGGACTGGCTCAAGCGCTGGTTGCTGGCCTTGAGCTCCAGGGTGCGCGCGGAGACGATGTTCTCCAGTTGCCCCAGATATTCCGTCAACCGGTCTTCCGCATGGCGGCGCTGTTGGATCTCGGTTTCCAGCGTGTCGAATTGCTGGTTGGCGACGTTTACCAGCACGCCGATTTCATCGTGTTCATGCCCCGGCGGGCAGTCCAGGCGGGTCTGTTTGCGAGTGCTCAGCTCACCGATAATGCGCACCAGCGGTTGCGTCAGCATCACGTAGAACAAGCCCAGCAGGATGCCGGTCAGCAAAAGGCTGCGGGCAAAACCGTTGAGCAGGGTTATCTCGGCGCGACGCAGGAAGCGGCTGCCAAACGCGTAGGTGTCGACGTCCAGCCGCAGCACGCCAAGGGACTCGTTGGGCATGTGGCTCAGGAACAGCCGGTCTTCGAACTGGCGGTTGGCGCCGAACAAAAAGTCGCTGATGGGACGATAGGTGCTTTCTTTGCGCGGCCGGTCGACATCGGCCAGCACCACACCGTTGTTGTCGATCAACTGCACGTGCGTAATGGCGGGGGAGTACAACAAGCCCAACGTCAGTTCCTGGGCCAGTTCGGCATCGATGTTGTAGGCAATGCGTGACGCGGGGTTGTGGCTGATTTCAATCAACGAGCGAATTTCACGGTTGATGGATGCGTCTTCGCTGGCATAATCAATGCCGATTTGGATCAGGCTGAGCAAGGTTCCCAAGACGAAACCGACCAGCACAGTCAATCTGGCTTGTTTATAAGACAAGCGGTGGGCGAACTTGATATCCATCGAGTGTTGAACCACGTTACGTTTCCCTTCGCCCGGCAAGCATAGCTGAACATCCACAAGCGTTTGCTGCCCGGCATGAATCGTTCTTTACGCAGCCCTGTACGGCCTGTCGCAGGGTTGCCAATACGCCATCTTTTGCAGGAAGTTGCCAGAGGAATAATTGTGGATTCTCGATTGAATGCCTTTCTTGAGCGCGCTGACGCCGTGCTCGCCCGCCTGGAACCCTTATTGCCCGCGCCACGGCAAACCATCGACTGGAACCAGTGCCTCGCCGCCCGCTGGCAGCGCGAAGGCCGCAGCGGTTTTCTGTTGCCGCTGGAGGTGAGCCTGGATATGCGCTTGTCCGACTTGATCGGCGTGGACAAGCAACGTGAAACACTGGCGCGCAATACTCAACAATTCCTCGATGGCCTGCCCGCCAACCATGCGTTGCTGTGGGGTTCGCGTGGCACCGGCAAATCGTCGATGGTGCGCGCCTTGCTGGCCCAGCATGCCCAGGCCGGTTTGCGCCTGATCGAGATCGAGCGTGACCATCTGGCCGACCTGCCGCGGGTGGTCGAGCAACTGCTCAAGCTGCCGCAGCGGTTCATTCTGTTCTGTGACGACCTTTCGTTCGAGGCCGGTGAAGGCGACTACCGCGTACTCAAGAGTGTGCTGGACGGCTCCCTGGAGCAGGCGCCGGAAAACGTGCTGCTGTACGCCACGTCCAACCGCCGCCACCTGGTGCCGGAAAACCAGAGCGACAACGACAATTGGAAGCGTGTGGAGGGTGAACTGCACCCCAGCGAAGCGGTGGAAGACAAGATTGCCTTGTCTGACCGTTTTGGCTTGTGGCTGTCGTTCTATCCCTTTACTCAAGAGCACTTCCTGGAGGTGGTGGAGCACTGGGTGGGTGAGCTGGCCGGCAAGGCCGGTTTGCAATGGCAGCGGGATGAAGCACTCGACATTCTTGCCGTGCGCTGGGCGACCGGGCGCGGCAACCGCAATGGCCGTTGCGCGTATCAATTCGCCCGCTATTGGGTGGGCCTGAAACTGCTGGAGCGTCAACCATGATCGATTTACAGCAGGCCGGCACCGGCCTGGACGGCTACGCCATGCTCTGCGCACAGCTGGAGTCGCTGTTGGCCGATGAGCGTGATTTCATCGCCAATAGCGCGCAGTTTTCCGCCTTTCTGTTTAACCAGCTGGACGATCTGAACTGGGCCGGCTTTTATCTCAATCGTAATGATGAGCTGGTGCTGGGGCCGTTTCAGGGCCAGATCGCCTGTGTCCGTATTCCGTTCGGGCGAGGGGTGTGTGGGGCTGCAGCGGCGTCGCGGCAAACCCAGCGGGTGGAGGATGTACACGCGTTCCCCGGGCATATCGCCTGTGACAGTGCATCCAACAGTGAGTTGGTAGTGCCGTTGGTCAAGGCCGGCCAACTGATCGGCGTTCTCGACCTGGACAGCCCTTCGCTGGCCCGCTTTACCCCGCAGGACCAAGTGGGTATTGAACAGCTGGCGGCGATTTTCCTGCGCCTGACCGATTGCTGATCCGGCAGGGGCGGTCTTGGGACCGCCCTCCGTTATTGGTCATTCAGTTCCCCGAGCTGGATGTGCAGCCTCTCTTCCAATTCCAACATCAGCTTTTCCAGGGTTTTCACGGCGGCTTCGATCGAGGGTGGGTCATCGCCGCGCGCACAGGCCTGCTCGATGACTTCGCATTGCGCGGCCAATGAGCGGGCTTGAACGATGCGGGCGGCGCCCTTGATCTTGTGGGCCTGCTCGATAATCTCCTGGGGCTTGGCCGGCGGCGCCATCAGCGTGAGCAATTGCTGTCGGTCATGCCGGCTGCTGTTCAACAGCTCCTCCAGCAAGCGTCGGCGCATGTCTGGGTCGCCGCCGGTCAGGGCATCGAAGTTGCCGAGGTCGAGCATCGGGCCAGCCGGTTTAGGGTGGATATGGGCCAATTGCCGCTCCAATGCCGTGAGGCTGATGGGCTTGAACAGGCAATCGTTCATGCCCGCCTGGGCGCAGCGCTGCTTCTCTTCGGGCTGGGCATTGGCGGTAAAGCCCAACACCACGCAAGGTGTGAGTTGTTCGCGCTGCTCGTATTCGCGGATAGAACGGCTCAACTCGTAGCCATTCATGATCGGCATGTTGCAGTCGGCGATTACCAGATCGAAGTGCGCCTGGCGCCAGGCCTGGAAGCCCATCGCACCGTTCTGGGCCGCGGTGAACTGGTGGCCCAGGAAACCGAGCTGCTGGCACATCAGCAAGCGGTTCGCCGGGTGATCGTCCACCACCAGCACACTGAGCACCGGTGCGGTCGCCGTCGCCTCGGGCTTGGGTTCGGTGCTCGCCAGCTCAGGTTGAAGGCGCGTCATCTTCAGGCTGACGTGCACTTGGGTGCCCACCATCGGCACGCTGCTCAGGCTCAATTGGCCGCCCATCATTTCGCACAGGCTGCGACAGATCACCAGCCCCAGGCCCGCACCGCTCCTGGCCAGTTGCCCGGAGTTGTCGGCCTGGGCAAAGGGTTCGAACAGGCGCGCCTGATCGTCCCGGCTGATGCCGATGCCGGTGTCTTCCACCACCAATTTCATTTCGACCTGTTGCGGCAGTTGGGTGGGCAATACCTCCACCTTGATTTTCACCTGGCCACGCTCGGTGAACTTGATGGCATTGCTCACCAGGTTCGACAGCACCTGCTTGAAGCGCAGTGGATCGATCAGCACTTCGGTATGGACCAGGTCGGGCTTGAACTCCAGCAACAAACTGAGGGTTTTCTGGCGGGCCAGGCCGTCGAAGACGCGCACCACCGACTCGATCACCTCGCGCAGGTTGACGCGTTCCGGCGCCAGGCTCAGGCGGCCGGACTCGATACGCGCGATGTCGAGGATATCGCCGATCAGTTCCAGCAGATCCTTGGCTGAGTTGTAGGCCACTTCGATGGCCGGCCGATCCAGGTGGCCCTGGTCGGCTCGCTTGAGAGTCAGCTCGAGCATGCCGATCACCGCGTTCATCGGCGTGCGTATTTCATGGCTCATAGTGGCGAGGAACGTACTCTTGGCGCGATTGGCTTCATCGGCTTGCTCCTTGGCGGCGCGCAGTTCATCGAATAGTTGGCGTCGTTCGCTGATGTCTATCCAGCCCCCGATGATGCCTTGGACTTCACCGACGGAATCGCGGTACGGCAGGATCCAGTGGTAGATCGTCAGCTTCTTGCCATGAATGTGCAGGGTTCGGTCCAGGATCAGCGGGTTGCCCTCGGCGACCACGCGCTGGTAGTCGGCGTGATATTGCGCCGCCTCCGCCGCCTGGGCGGTGCCGATCTGGGTCACGGTTTTACCGATCACGTCTTCACGCTTGACGTCGAACACTTGCAGGTAGCTGTCATTGCAGGTCTGCAGCAAGCCCTGTCGGTCACGCACATAGATCGGGTGCGGGGTTTCATTGACGAGGGCGCGCATGAACTCGAACTGATCATTGAGCGCGCGTTCGGCCATCTTCCGATGCTTGATCTGGCGGCGCATGTAAGCGTTCCAGATCAGGGACGTCAGCAGCAGCAGCCCGGTCCCGATGATGATGCGCGCGATCAATTGGTGGTAATCGCGCCAGTAGCTGTCGGAGTCGACGCTGTAGCCTCGCCAGCGACTATTGATCACCCCCAGTTCATCCGGCGCGATGCTGAGCAGGGCCTTGTCGAGAATCGAGCTGAGTTCGTTAGCGCTGCGTGAGGTCGCCAGCGCAAAAGTGGCGGGCATCGTCCCGATGCTGAAGCTGATTTGAGTTTTGTCCTGGAACACCCGCGATGACAGGAAATAGTTGGCGACCACCAGGGTATTGACCGCACCCTCCACCTCGCCTTTTACCAGTAGTTCGGTCGACTTGAAGGAGTCACCTGTTTCAACCAGATGAATCTTCGGAAAATTCTCGCGCAGGAATTTTTCCAACGGGCTGCCTACGGTGATCGCCAGCCGCTTGCCTTCCATTTCTTCCAGGCCAGTGGGAGCTTGGTTCTCCTTGCGCGTTAACATCACGTAGGAGTTTTCCAGATAGGGGCGACTGAAGTTCAGCTGGGTTTCTCGTTCGGTGCTGGGAACGATGGCGCCGATGATGTCCGCTTTGCCGGCCTCGATTTGGTTGATCATCGCGTCCACATCCCGGCCGCGCTGGATGTCGAAGCGCAACCCGGTGCGCAGGCGAATCAGCTCCAGGAGGTCGGCGGTGATGCCGCGAAAATTGCCTTCGGCATCGAAGAACGTCAACGGCGCATAGGCTTCGTTGACGATCACCCTGACCACCGGGTTGTCCTTCAGCCAACGCTCTTCGCGAAGGGTCAGTTGCAGCTTGTGGTCAGTCAGCAAGATATCGCTGCCGGCACTCCAGCGCTTGGCAATCGCTTCCCGTTCATTGATGGGCACGGCCATTAATACCGCGTTGACGATGCTCAACAGGGTGCGCTGGTGCTGGGGCACGGCAAAACTGAAACCGTAGGCTTCGTGCTTGCTGAAGTTGGCCATGCGGATGTTTTTCAGGTAGCCCTTGTTGATCAGGTAATGGGTGGAAATGGTATCGCCCAGGAACACGTCGGCCTGGTCGAATGCCACCGCATTCAGGGCGTTTTGATAGGAGGGGTAGGCGCGGATGATTGCCTCTGGGTACAGCTTCTCTACCTCGTCCAGCGGCAGGTAGTGGTAGACCAGGGCTAGGCGCAGTTGCGCCAGGCCATCACTGAGGCTGCGGGTTTCGCCCTCGCGGGTGACCAGTACCGGCTGATCCACGGCATAGGGTTCTGACAAGGTCAGGTTGGGGTTCGCCGCTTCAAAACCGTTGGAGGAACCCAGCAAATCGATATCGCCTGTTTCCAGGGCGCGTATGGCGGCCTCACGGGACGGATATCGCAACACTTTCACCGGAAGGTCCAGTGCCTGAGCCAGCAGGCCAGCGTAGTCGGCGGTAAGGCCTTCATAGTCGCGACCGCTTGAGGTGAGGTCGAAGGGCGGATAGTCGGGTGATGCGGCCCCCAGCAGTAGTTCGCGTTTGTTCTGCAACCACAGGCGTTGCGCCTTGTCCAGATTGGGCTCCAGTTGTATGGCGCTTGCGCGACTCAACAAGTTGAAGTGTTCCGGGCTTGTTTGAGTGTTTGCAGGCACAGCGGTGCTGAAGCACAAACCGGCACTCAATATAATCAGATAGTCCTTTATACACCTGGGCATCCGCTTTCTCACACTAGCGCGTTTCGTTTTGCCATCTCGATAAGTTCTACCAAGGACTTGGCTTGAAGTTTTTGCATTAGCCGCTTTTTATAAGTACTTACTGTCTTGTTGCTCAAGAACATACCTTTTGCAATTTCCTTATTGGTGCGGCCTTGTGCAAAAAGTTGCAATACCATTAGTTCGCGATCGTTGACCGCTTTGAACAGTTCGAGTTCTTTGGAGTCGATGCCGGCGGCATTCAATGCCTGGCTGGGGAAGTAGTTGTAACCGGATAGCACGGCACGGATAGCGCTCAGCAGCTCGCTCAGGTCGCCTTCCTTGCACACATACCCATCGGCGCCCGACCGCATGCATCGCGTGGCGAAGAGTGTCGGCGACTGGGCCGTCAGCACCAGCGTTTTCATTGAGGCATTCATGGCGTTGAATCGGCAGAGCACTTCCAGCCCGTCCAGTTTTGGAATGCTGATATCGAGGATGATCAGGTCCGGCAGGCATTCGCGCACCATTTGTATGGCGTCGCATCCGTTATCCGTTTCACCCACTACTTTGTAGCCCTCATGTTCCAACAACATTCGGATGGCAAGCCTTATAACCGGATGGTCATCGATAATAAAAACGGTGTTCATAGTCACATTCCATGCTGGTGCAAATAAAGCGGGCACATTAGCTCAGAAGAGGGTGTGGAGCATGAGCACGAAGGGGGGCAGATATAAAACAGGAAAGGTCCTACATAAAAAAAGGTGAAGACTTACGAGTTGCTAAGGCTTTCTGAAGCGGCATTCCGGTGTTTTGCAACTAGCTGGCTGAATGCTGATGCGATGGATTAGGTGAAGATAAGCCGGAATGTTTTCGACGGGTTAATAGGTTTAACGTCCTACATTCAGGCCGGGCTCAATGCTCGGATCAAGCATGAAAGTTCATGTTTGTTTAAGGGTTTTGGCAAGTAGCCGAGCAGGGGAAGGCCTCGTTCCAAGGCTTGGGTTTGCAGCATGGAAAGTTCTGCCAAGGGCAAGCCACTGAGCAGGATCGCGGTGTTGATAAAGCGTTGGCGACTGGCGATGTCTATCAACTCAAGCCCAGGCAGGTCGGGCAGGCATTGGTCGCACAGGAGGATGTCGAAGGGCGCCTCGGCCAGCGTCATCAAGCGGATCGCTTGTTCGGCGTTTTCCGCCGGTGTCAGTTGCTCGAAGCCAAAACTTCTAAGCAGGCACTGGGTGGCCAACAGTTGAAAGGGATGGTCCTCCACCAACAGGATACGAAGGGGGTAACTGGGCATAGAAAGTACACGATGAGTCAAGCGTCGATGGGGACGCAGGGCAGTTATCCACGTTTGCCCGGAGCGTGCGCGATTATTCTCCGGGTGTTTGTGCGAATTCGATCAGGCCGCTCTGTTCCCTGTGTAGGGGGATTCTTTGAAGGCGGCAGACGGCTTGATCAATTCCGTTACTGAGGGCTGGAGCGCCCGGTCATCTCTCGCGCCATCTCGGTGGCATAGCTGTCGGTCATGCCGGCGATGAAGTCGATCATGCGTAGGAACGAGGTGTGCAATGGCCATGCAGGGTTGGGCGCATTGTTGCCAAGCAGGTCGAGAATGCGCCGGTTCTTGAAGGACGGCGTGCGTCCGCCATGTTGCTCCAGCGCCGCACCGCAAAAGGCGTTCAACAGAATCTCCAGCGTGGTGTAGGCGCCGATTTCATGCAGGGTCTTGCGCTTGTCCTGGAAGATTTTCTTGCGCGCCATGTCTTTGGCATCCAGTACACAGCGTTTGGCCGGGCCGTGCATATGCTCCACCAGGTCGCCGGGGAGGGTACCGGCCAGCAAGGCGTCCTGCTGCTCGACGAACGCGTGCGCGGCGGCGTTGGTCAGGTGCTCAATGGCTTTGCCGCGCAAAATCGCCAGCTTGCGGCGGCGTGAGTCCAGTGGGCCCAGTTGCCGATAAGTCTGCGGCAGGTCGTCGCCCACCAGGTTAAGCAGCAGCGACTCGACTTCGGCATAGTCCAACAGGTCCATTTCCAGGCCGTCTTCCAGGTCGATCAAGGCATAGCAGATGTCATCCGCGGCCTCCATCAGATACACCAGCGGGTGACGGGCCCAGCGTTGTTCTTCGAGTTGCGGCAGGCCGAGTTTGTGGGCGATCTGTTCGAGGATCGGCAGCTCGCTCTGATAACAGCCGAATTTGTGTTTTTTGTAGCCCAGGGAGTCGGCGTGGCGGGCGGTCCAGGGGTATTTCAGGTAAGTCCCCAGGGTGGCGTAGGTCAGCCGTGTGCCGCCATCGAACTGGTGATATTCAAGCTGCGTCAGCACCCGGAAGCCCTGGGCGTTCCCTTCGAAGTTGAGAAAGTCATTGCGCTCGGCACCGCTCATGTCGTCCAGCCAGCCGCGCCCCGCCGCCTGTTGAAACCAATGGCGGATGGCATCTTCGCCGGAATGCCCGAAGGGTGGGTTGCCGATGTCATGGGCCAGGCAAGCCGATTGCACCACCATGCCCAGGTCGCTCGGGTCGCACCAATCGGGCAAGGCGCCGCGCAGGGTTTCGCCAACGCGCATGCCCAGGGAGCGGCCTACGCAACTGACTTCCAGCGAGTGGGTCAGGCGCGTGTGGATATGGTCGTTACTCGACACCGGATGCACTTGGGTCTTGCGGCCCAGGCGGCGGAACGCACCGGAGAAAATAATGCGGTCATGGTCTTTGTGAAACGGGCTGCGGCCCAATTCTTCCGGGCTGTGGAGGGGTTTTCCAAGACGTTCGCGGGTAAGCAGGGTGGGCCAATCCAAGGCGAGTACTCTCCGGGCGGTAAATGACCCTCCCAGCTTCCCGGTTCCGCCTTGGCGGGGCAAGCGAAAATCTACAGGCCGGCGGCGTCAATATCGATTAACAGCAGGCGCTGACCATTGTCGAAGAATTGTCCGGCGGTGAGGCAGTACTGGTTGGTGGTGGCGTCGCGGTAGGTCGAGGACAGGGTCAGGCGCCGTTCCTCCCAACCTTCGGCCAGCAAGTGATAGAAGTACGGGCGCCACGACCAGTTATGGCCCAGGTAGCGGCTGTCGGACTGCCACGCGTCCTGGCGCCACTCGAAGTTGGGCGTCAACTGCGTTCCATGCCGGTCGCACTGATAAAAGCGCAGCAACCAGGGGAAGTCCGGTAGCTGCGGCAGCAGGGCCAGCGGCGCCTGGCCTTGGGCCCAGGTTTGCAGGATCTTCATCAGTTCGGTCAGTTGCTGGCGCAGGTGCATGAGGCGTCCGCGCTCCGCCAGTTTTTGCTGCACATACGCCGTGCGCAGTTGCGCAAAACGCGGTACGAAGGCGTCGGTGGCGAACCAGTCCAACTGCGCCTGGGCAAACAGATAGCCCTGCACATACCGCGAGCCGCATTCCAGGGCGAAGCTCAGTTGCGCCTCGGTCTCCACGCCTTCGGCGATGATCCAGCAACCGGTCTTTTCCGCCATCTGCGCCAGCGCCCGCACCACGTCGCTGCTCGGTCCGCCTCGGGCGGCGGCCTGGAACAGGCGCATGTCCAGCTTGAGAATGTCCGGTTGCAAGGCCAGTACCCGGTCGAGCTGGGAGTAGCCAGCGCCGAAATCGTCAATGGCAATACGTGCGCCCGCCGCGCGATAGCGCGCCACCACGTCGGCCAGGCGCTGTATATCGCCGCCCAACTCGGTGATCTCGAACACAATGCGCGCAGGGTCGACGCCATGCCTGTGTATCTGTTTCAGGCTCGGCAACGCCTGGCCCGGGCGCAGGCGGTTGATCCAGCGCGGCGACATATTCAGGCTCAGGAACCAATCGTCGGGGGCTTCATGCAGGCGGCTCAGCGCGTTGTCGCGTATCTGCCGGTCGAGGCGGCGCAACGCCACGCCCGGTGTGCGCGGGTCGTCGAACAGCGGGCCCACGGATTGCAAACGGCCGTCCGGCTGGCGCAGTCGGCCCAGGGCCTCGACGCCGGCAATGCGCCCGGTGGCGGTATCGATAAACGGCTGGAAGCAGGCGAGCGGTTGCCCGTCGATCACGGGGCCTCCTTAAGCGAGGTGGCGAAAAAAGGCCCGGCCCTCATTCAAGAGGGCCGGGCCGATTCTGTTTGCAAGAATGCAGCCAGCAGGGCTCAAGCTTTACGCGAAGAGCTGGCCATCGCCAATTTGATCAACGGGATCAAACCGGCACCCAGGCGCACCAGGCGCGTAAGGCTGCTGAGGCTGCCGCCCTTGGCGCCCTTGCCGGTAAAGAAGCCCATCAGCGTCACCGCCGCCACGCCCCACAGCGGCGCGTGCTTGATGCCCAGGCTGTCCTGCCAGTTGTGGCGCATATCGCGGACTTTGTGCAGGGGCGCGAGCAATTGTTGCGACTCGTGACGGATTTCCTGGCGGTGCATTTCCATGCGCAGGCGGATCAACGCCTTGCGCATTTCCCGGCGGGAGGTGGTGTGGGGGATTTCAGTCAGGCTCATGGCAGCAGGCGCTCCCGATCATTGGCCAGCTCTTCGAGCGTGGCGTGGAAGGGCGTGGATTCATCGAACACCGCCGCCTTCAGGCGCACCCCGCAGAACGCGGCGGCGAGGGTATAAAACACGCATAGACAGATGATCCCGGTGAGGCGATAGCCGGTGTCCCATACCAGAATCATTACCAGCGTCGACAACCCCACCAGCAACAGCAGGGCAAACACCAGCGCCAGGCCTGCAAACAGCAGCAGGCTGACGGTACGCGCCTTTTGTTCCTGCAGTTCGATGCCAAACAATTCGACGTGGCTGTGCAGCAGCCCTAGAACGGCCGCGCCCAGGCGTCGTGAGGTAGAACGTGTGCCCGTGGACGAGCCGCTTTCGTCGATAGACATAGTGTTAGCGCCTTGTAGCCAGCAGGCCGATCAGAAACCCCACGCCAGCGGCAATGCCCACCGCCTGCCAAGGGTTGGCCTGCACGTAATCTTCAGTGGCGGTTACCGCTGCCTGGCCGCGTTCGCGCAGGGAGTCTTCGGTCAGTTGCAGGGTTTCGCGGGCTTTGAGCAGGCTTTCATGGATCTTGCTGCGCAGTTCGTCGGCCTGGTCACCGGCCAGGATCGCGGTGTCGTCCAGCAACTTTTCGGTGTCACTGACCAGGGTTTGAAAATCCGCCATCAATATTTCCTGCGCGGTCTGTGCTGTTTTTCTGGCCATGGTATCTCCGTGATGGGCTGATCTGTACGTGTGGTTTCGAGTCACCGGCATCGGTGAAGGTTCAGTGCAATTGTCTGGTACAGCTTTTGCTTTGCCTTGGTGCGCAGGCCCTGAAGGCTGCGCTGAATCTGGGCGGTAAGGCCTCAAGCCATCAAAAACCTTACCTTAAATAACTCAAACTCGCGGAAAAACCCTGTCGGCCACGGCTTTTCAGGTTGACCGCTGCGCTAAAGCGGTTCACGCCTTCTGCAGAGGGGCGGGGCCGTCGGTGCCAATTTAGTGCGCGCAACCCTGGCTCGAACCGCTTTGGTGCTTTTTGTGTTTAACACAGGCCTGCCAACCTCCATGGAAAATTTGCAAAGCGCGGTGGACACTCTGGTCCACAGCTCCAACACCCTGTTTATCCTGATCGGTGCGGTCATGGTACTGGCCATGCACGCCGGCTTCGCGTTCCTCGAAGTCGGCACGGTGCGCCAGAAAAACCAAGTCAACGCCCTGTCCAAGATCCTCAGCGACTTCGCCATCTCCACCCTGGCCTATTTCTTTATAGGCTATTGGATCTCGTACGGCGTGAGCTTCATGCAACCGGCGGCCGTGATCAGCGCCGACCACGGTTACGGTTTGGTGAAGTTCTTCTTCCTGCTGACGTTTGCCGCAGCGATCCCGGCGATTATTTCCGGAGGCATTGCCGAGCGTGCAAAATTCGCCCCGCAGCTGTGTGCCACTGCGTTGATCGTGGCGTTTATCTACCCGTTCTTTGAAGGCATGGTCTGGAACGGCAATTTCGGCGTGCAAGCCTGGTTGCTTGCCGCCTTTGGTGCCAGTTTCCATGACTTCGCAGGTTCCGTGGTGGTGCACGCCATGGGCGGCTGGCTGGCGCTGGCGGCGGTGTTGCTGCTCGGCCCGCGCAATGGGCGCTACCGCGAAGGGCGCCTGGTGGCCTTTGCACCGTCGAGTATTCCGTTCCTGGCGCTGGGGTCGTGGATCCTCATCGTCGGCTGGTTCGGCTTTAACGTGATGAGTGCGCAGACCCTGAGCGGCGTCAGCGGGCTGGTGGCGGTCAACTCGTTGATGGCCATGGTCGGTGGCACCGTCGCCGCGCTGGTGATCGGCCGCAATGACCCAGGCTTTCTACATAACGGTCCGCTGGCCGGGCTGGTGGCGATCTGCGCCGGTTCCGACTTGATGCATCCGGTGGGCGCGCTGGTGACCGGTGTGGTCGCCGGCGGCTTGTTTGTGTGGTGTTTTATTGCGGCCCAGGATCGCTGGAAGCTCGACGACGTGCTGGGCGTATGGCCGCTGCACGGTTTGTGCGGCGTATGGGGTGGCATCGCCTGCGGCATCTTTGGCCAGACGGCGCTGGGCGGGTTGGGCGGCGTGAGCCTGATCAGCCAGTTGATCGGCACCGGCCTGGGCGTAGCCGTGGCGTTTGGCGGCGGCCTGCTGGTGTACGGTGTGATCAAGCGCGCAAGCGGGCTGCGCCTGAGCCAGGAGCAGGAGTACTACGGCGCGGACCTGTCGATCCACAAGATCGGCGCGGTCAGTCAGGATTGATCGGCGCCTCGTCGTCATTGCCGGGGTGGGAGTAAAAACCGTGCAGCAGGCGGTAGCGGGTTTGCCGCACTTCATCGACCCGGGCCTGTACCTGTTGGTCCGGCAGGCCCAGCAGGATCAAGGCGTGGGAGGCGAGCATCAGGCTCGACTCCAACAACTCGGGCACCACTTCACTGGCGCCCGCGGCTTTCAGCTCAGCCAGTTGGCTGTCATCGCGGGTACGCACCAGGATCGGCACGTCGGGGTTGATTCGGCGTGCCTCCTTCAACACCAGCAGGGCGACATCGCTGTTGTCCACGGCGATCACCACCAACCGCGCGCGCTCCAGGCCCACCGCACTGAGCAGCGCGCCTCGGCGGCAGTCGCCGTAATGCACGCTGCTGTCTTCGGTGGCCGCCTCCTGCACCCGTTCCGGGTCGTCATCCAGGGCGATAAACGCCTGCCGCTCGCGGTGCAGAAAACGCCCGATGGACTGCCCGACACGGCCATAGCCGCAGATCACCGCATGCCCGTGCAACTGCGCGTTGAGCGCGGTGATTGCTTCCAGTTGCACCTGTTGGTTGGGTTTGCGGTGCAGGCGCAGGGCAATCGCCGGCGCGGCGCGCAACAACAGCGGAGTCAGCAGCATCGAGCAGAAGGTCGCGGCGAGCAGCACGCCATTGAACTGGTCCGGAATCAGTTGGCTCTGCTGCATCTGCGCCATCAGCGCAAAACAGAACTCACCGCCCTGGGCCAGGGCCAGGCCGCTGCGCCAGGCGGTTTCACTGTCGCTGCCGCGCAGCTTGACCAGCACGGCGACCACGGCGCCCTTGATAAGCATCAAGGTGAGGGTCAGGCCGAGGATCAGCAGGCCGTGGCTTAGGAATAACTGCAGGTCGATGAGCATGCCGATACTGACGAAAAACAGCCCCAGGAGGATGTCGCGAAACGGTCGGATATCCGCTTCGATCTGGTGGCGATAATGGCTTTCGCCGAGCAGCATGCCGGCCAGGAACGCACCAAGGGCCGGAGACAGGCCGAGCAAGTGCGTGAGCCAGGCGGTCAACAACACAATCACCAGCGCCAACAGCACAAACAGCTCGGCCGAATGGGACGCGGCGACTTCGTGAAACAGGCGCGGTAACAACCAGCGACTGGCCAGCAGCAGGCCCACGAACAGCACCCCGGTTTTACCCAGGGTCAGCGGCAAGGCCCAGTACCAGGCGTGGTCACTGCTGCCGGCAAACACGGGCACCAGGGTCAGCAGCAACACGGCCACCACGTCCTGGAACAGCAGCACGCCGATCGCATTCTGGCCATGGCTGCTGAAGATTTCCCCGAGGCTGGTCAGCTCCTTGCTGACGATGGCCGTAGACGACAACGCCAGCCCCGCACCGAGCAGCAAGGCGATGCCTGGCGCCACGCCCAAGGCCATCAACATACCGCCCAGCAGCACCGCGCAACCCAGCACTTGCAAACTGCCCAGGCCGAATACGACGCGGCGCAGGGCCAGCATCTTGGTCAGGGAAAACTCCAAACCCAGGGAAAACAGCAGGAACACCACGCCCAACTCCGCGAGGTCGGGCAGCTCTTCGCTGTCATTCACCCAATCCAGAGCCGTCGGCCCCACGGCCAGGCCCACACACAGGTAGCCCAGCACGGGAGGCAGTTGCAGCCGGCGAAACAGCGCAATCACCACCAGGGAGGAGGCCAGAATGATCAGCAGGTTGGCAAACACGAGCATCTCCGTTGCAGGGTGAGCGGGCAAAAAGCCGCGAGAATCGCTGAATCAGTTATAGGCCATGCTGATCTGGGTCAATTTTTTTTGTGGGTCACAGCGCCAGGGCGGCTTTAGAATGCTCACTCGTCCCCTGCCAGGTCTATTCGCCATGCTTCCTGAATGCCAGCTGTTCGGCACCCTGGGTTGCCATCTGTGTGAGATTGCTGAAGCTGAAATCATGCCGCTCGTCGAACACGGACTGCTCGTTGAATTGGTCGACATCACCGACCCCGACGACCTGACCGAGGCCTATGGCCTAAGAATTCCGGTGCTTCGACGCAGGGACACGGGCGCGGAACTGGACTGGCCGTTCGACACTGAACAGGTTGTCGCCTTCCTTCGCTGAGGTTTATGCGATGGCGGGTTTCCAAATATTAAGTTACTGTATGTTTGTACAGCGATTGAATAGAGGGAACGCCCGTGGTGAATGTTGAACAACTGAAAAGCAGCGTCAATCGCATGTCTGCCGACGTCGTGCGCGATGCGGTGAACGAGCTGCGCCTCGATGGCTTGGTCACGGAAGGCAAGACGCCGTTTAACAAGGTGCATTTCAATACCTGCTTTGCCGAGATCGAAGCGTTGTTCCAGCGCGCCGGTTACCACAAGCAGTTGGACGTAGTGGGCTACCAGGGCTTGCTCTACGCCTTGTACGATCCGGGCCGCTGGGAAGCAGTGGACGTACTGCGCTGGCTCAAGGAGTTCACCGAGGCCGCCAGTGCGTCGCCGATCCTGCGGGCGCAATTGGCCAAGGCGTGATATCCGCCCTAGGCCGAATCCCGCTTCATGCGGGATAATGCCCGCCGGTTTTCTCAAGGCTTCGAGCATCGGCATGTCCACTTCCGGTTTTTCCGCGTCCCAGCATCAAGCCAGCACGTTGTACTTGCCTCCAGGCCGTTGGGCGACGGTGCTCGACTGCCTGTGCGAACACTTCCCGGCCGTCAGCCGCGCACACTGGCTGGACCGCATCGCCCGCGGTCGGGTGCTGGATATCAGCGGCAGCCCGATCCGCCAGGACCTCGCGTACAAAGAGGGGCTGTGCATCTACTACTTCCGCGAAGTGCCGAACGAAAAGGTAATACCGGTGCAGGAAACCATCCTGTACGCCGATGAACACCTGGTGGTGGCGGACAAACCACACTTCTTGCCGGTGACGCCTGCCGGTGAGTATGTCGAGCAAACCCTGTTGCGCCGCCTCATCCGCCGCCTGGACAACCCCTCGCTGGTGCCGCTGCATCGCATCGACCGGCACACCGCCGGGTTGGTGCTGTTCTCGGCCAATCCAGCCAGTCGTTCGGCCTATCAGCAGCTGTTTCCCACACGCCGGATCGATAAATTCTACGAAGCCATCGCCCCGGCCCTGCCTGGGCTGACGTTCCCGTTGGTGCACAAAAGCCGCCTGGTGGAGGGCGAACCCTTTTTCCGCATGCAGGAAGGCGAAGGTGCCAGCAACACCGAAACGGCGGTGCAGGTGCGGGAAAAACACGCCGGCCTGTGGCGCTACGGCCTGTTCCCCGTGACCGGCAAGAAGCACCAGTTGCGCGTGCACATGGCCGCGCTCGGCGCGAGCATCTGCAACGACCCGTTCTACCCGCAGGTGATCCAGGACGCCGTGGACGACTACGCCAACCCCCTCAAACTGCTGGCCCAGGGCGTGCGATTTGTCGACCCGGTGACCGGTCAAACGCGCAGTTTCCGCAGCCGGATCACGCTCGACTGGTAACCCCGGAAACGACAAGGCCCGCGCGAGGCGGGCCTTGATGGCAAACGTTAAGACTTACAGGTCTTTAACGGTACGCACCTGATCCTTGTTGATACGGGTACGCTTGCCGTCCAGTTGTTCGAATTCATAGAAACCCGAATCTTCGTTGTATTTCGGGGTGTCGACGGCCTGGATTTCGCGACCGTCATTCAGGGTGATCACTGTTGGCGAGGCGCAACCGGCGAGGGTAGCGAGGCCCAGTGCAAGCATGAAAGCGGCGATGGTCCGTTGAGTCATGGGTGTTGTCTCCAAGAGAATACTTTTAAGTGCTGACCTTGAGACGTGTAAGACGTCATCAAAGTTCCTTGTGCGAAGGTTCATTCTGACACGTCGGACCTTGGGTGCAACAGCTCAGGCGTATTCAGGTTGGCCAAGCGTGGGTCATCCGCCGCGCATTCCACGCCGATGCCACCCAGTTGCAGGAAGATCTGGCGCGGGCTGCGCTCACCGGCGTGCCAAGCCTGTTCTATCTCGGCGCGCAGGTAGGTCGGGATGATGCAGATCAACGGCTCCCAGAATTCGCCGTGACGCACCATGACCGGCCACAGCGGGTTGCGCTCCAGCGTGTCACGCAGGGCGTTGAGTAAGTCAGCGTCAATAGTCGGCACATCACACGGCAGTACCAGCAGACGCGAGTGGCGTGCCGCCGCCAAACCGGCGCGGATGCCCGCGAGGGGGCCAAGGAAGTCCGGGCTGTCGTCGCTCACCAGTTGATCGGCATAGGGGGCGTAGCGGTCGTGATTGCGGTTGCACGAGATAATCAGGTCGTCTGTCAGCGGGCGCGTCAGGCGCTGCAAGTGGGCGATCAGGGGTTGGCCGCGCCACTTCACCAGGCCCTTATCCTGGCCCCCCATGCGTTGGCCACGGCCACCGGCCAATAGCAGAATCGAACAGGGCAGGCGCGAAGAATCAAGAGACATGGCGGTTCCGCTGCGGCAGGTAAATGGGGGCCTGTGATATAACACCGGGCTGTTCCTTCGACAACCGGACCGTGCCATGAAAGCCAAGGCTGATGCGCCCTTCGTACCCCTGAATATTGCTGTACTGACTGTCAGCGACACCCGCACCCTGGACACCGATACCTCGGGCCAGGTCTTCGTCGACCGCCTGAGCGCCGCCGGCCACCACCTGGCCGAGCGCGTACTGCTCAAGGACGACCTCTACAAAATCCGCGCCCAAGTAGCCCACTGGATCGCCGAAGACGTGGTGCAAGTGGTGCTGATCACCGGCGGCACCGGTTTCACCGGCCGCGACAGCACCCCCGAAGCCGTGAGCTGCCTGCTGGACAAACAGGTCGATGGCTTTGGCGAACTGTTCCGCCAGATCTCCGTGGCCGATATCGGCACCTCCACCGTGCAATCGCGCGCCCTGGCCGGCCTGGCCAACGGTACGCTGGTGTGCTGTCTGCCGGGCTCCACCAATGCGGTGCGCACCGGCTGGGACGGCATCCTTGCCGAGCAACTGGATAACCGCCATCGCCCGTGCAACTTCGTGCCGCATCTGAAACAGGCCGAGCCTTGTGAATCCCGTGGGTAAGCCCGGCAAGACCGGCACTCTGATGCCGGTGGAAACCGCACTGCAGCAGCTGCTGGCGCTGGCCGAAGCCGCGCCGATCCGTGAGTCGCACGCTTTGTCGCTGGCTGAATGCGATGGTCGGGTCTTGGCGCAGGACCTGGTCTCCACCCTCGACCTGCCGCCCTGGCCCAACAGCGCCATGGACGGTTACGCACTGCGCCTGGCCGACTGGACCGGCGAGCCGCTGGTGGTGAGCCAGCGCATTTTCGCCGGCACTGCGCCTGAGCCCTTGGCGCCCGGCACCTGCGCGCGCATCTTCACCGGCGCGCCGGTGCCGGCGGGCGCCGACTGCGTCGAAATGCAGGAAAACGCTGTGCTCCACGCCGACGCGCGCGTGAGCTTTACCGAACCCCTGCATCTTCATCAGAACATTCGTCCCCAGGGCCAGGAAACCACGGTCGGCGAATGCGTGTTGTCGGCCGGTACACGCCTGGGCCCGATCGAACTGGGCCTGGCCGCCTCCCTGGGCCGTGACAGCTTGGCGGTGGTGCGCTGCGTGCGCGTGGCGGTGTTGTCCACGGGCGATGAGCTGATCGAACCCGGTTTGCCGCTGAGCCCGGGCCAGATCTACAACAGCAACCGCCGCGTGCTGTGCAGTTGGTTGGCACGCATGGGCTGCGAAGTGCTCGACGCCGGGATCCTGCCGGATGACCTCGAACAGACCCGTACACGGTTGGCGAGCCTGGGCAGCGTCGACCTGATCCTGTCCACTGGCGGCGTGTCGGTGGGCGAAGCGGATTTCCTCGGTGTCGCCCTGCGCGAAGAGGGCGAGTTGGCGCTGTGGAAGCTGGCGATCAAACCGGGCAAGCCGCTGACCGTCGGCCATTTCCGTGGTGTGCCGGTGATCGGCCTGCCGGGTAATCCGGCCTCGACCCTGGTGACCTTCGCATTGCTGGCGCGGCCTTACATCCTGCGGCGCCAAGGCGTGGCCGACGTGGAACCGTTGCGCTTGGAGGTGCCGGTGGGCTTTGAGTGGCCCAAGCCGGGCAATCGCCGCGAGTATCTGCGCGGGCGTATCGAGCAGGGCCAGGCGATCATCTACCGCAACCAAAGCTCCGGCGTGCTGCGCAGCGCGGCGTGGGCCGAGGGGTTTGTGGAAGTGGTGGAAGGGACGACGCTCAAGGTCGGCGATCGAGTCAATTTCATTCCCCTGAGTGAAGTCCTGAACTGAACACAAATCCAACTGTGGGAGGGGGCTTGCTCCCGATAGCAGGGGCTCAGCCATACATCCGTAGCTGACCCACCGCTATCGGGAGCCAGCCCCCTCCGACATTTTGGACGTGTGCGTGCCTATGGCTATTCAGTAATCGTCGCCGCGCTCCGTCACATCCCGCTCCACCGGCCCCGCATCCGGGTCATACCCTACCGGGAACTTGCCCTTTAACGTCCAGGCAAACGCGATGATCTCGGCAATCGTGCGGTACAGCTCCTCGGGAATGCTGTCGCCCAGTTCCATGCGCGCCAGCAGTTTTACCAGCTCGGCGTTTTCATAGATCGGCACTTCATTTTCCCGCGCCAGCTTGAGGATCGCTTCGGCCAGGGCATCGTCGCCTTTGGCGGTGAGGGTGGGGGCCTGCTGGCCGTCGTATTTGAGGGCAATCGCCTGGCGTGGTGATTCGGTGTTCTTCATGCGGTTTCATCCACCCAGCGTTGCTCCAGTCCGGTCTTCGGCCCGCGTGGCGGGGTACCCAGGTGGCAATCCAGGTCGCCGACGTTGATGCCCGATGTCACCAGGCGCTCGCGCAGGCTGCCCAAATGGCTTTCGATCAAACTCGCCGTGAACGGCCGCGTTGCCCAGAGCTGGCTGGACAGCTTGCCCTGGCTCAGTTGCGCCTGCACCTGCAACGGCCCCAGCGGCTCCATGTCGAAGGCCAGTTCGACGCGCCAGAGCATCTGCTTGGCCTCTTTATTCGCCTTGCGTTCCGGCTGTTCCTTCTCCTGCGCCGGTTCTTCGCGCTGGAATTTGACCTGCAGCGGCACGATGTCCTGCAGGGTGCGCATGGGGATTTCCAACTGCCAGGTGGTCTGCAGGCGGCCATCGGCGGTGGTGCCGGTTTGTTCCAGGCTCGACAGTTGATGGCTTTGCAGGCGGGAAATCGCGCCGGCGGCCAGGCGCAGCAGGTTTTCCAGGTCGCCTTCGCCTTCCAGTTTGGCCATGAGCCGCTCCGGCAGCGGGAAGCCCACCGGTGCCTGCCGGGCGCTGACCTGGCCGAGGGTGTTGAGCGGGCTGCGCACGAAATTCGGCATGACCTGAGCCAGGGTGTTGGCGGCGAGGATGGCGTTCAGGTTGGTGGCGGTGGGCAGGGCGGGCAGCAGATCGGCGACCAGGCGCAGCAGCGCGCCTTTCATATCCAGCGGCGGTACCTGGGGGTTTTGCCCGGCGAGTAACTTGGCTTCCAGAAACGCGCCGCTGTTCTGGATCACCTGGGCCAGCACCTTGGGGTTGCTCACCTGTGCCAGGTCGGGCAGGGCGGCGAGCAAACGATCCGCCGCGGCGCGCAGGTCGGCCGAGGTGCTGTCGCCGCGCGGCAGGTTCTGCAAGGCCGTGAACACTGCATCCAGCGAGCCTTGGCGACTCTGCTGGGTAGCCAGCTGTTGCGCGACGGCCAATTGATCCTTGAGCCCGCTCAGCGGCACAAAGCTCAAGGTTTGCGCGTCCTGCACCACGGCGCTGAGCAGGCTACCCACGCGCAAGGGCTGGGGGCTTTCCACGGTCAGCGTCGCACCCGCCAGGGCGTTGTTGAGCACGGTCACCAGCGAGCGGTAGATCGCCGGCTGCGTGGTGCCCTGGGGCAGCATCTGAGTGGTCAGCACCTTGGCTTGCAACAACGTGCCCATCGGCATCCGGTCGATGTCGATGCGGGTCAGGGCCGCCACATTGGCGCTTAAGGCCTGCTGCAAACTGAGGGTCAGGTTGCCCGCTGGCGTCTGGCTCACGGCCACATTGCTGCCCAGCGGCAACGGTTGGGCACTGCTGGCCTGTACCAGGGTCTGGCGGCCGCCCTCAAGGGTCAATTTGAGCAATAACTGAAAGGCTTCGCCGCCTTGTTTAAGGGCGATGACTTCGGCGTTCGCGGTTTTCCCCGGATCGATCAAACCGATCTGCGGCTCCAGCAGTTTGAGCAAGGCTCCCGGTGCAGGCGCGGGGCTTTGCCCGGCGGCGGGAGGGGGAGCAAGCGTAGGAAGGTTGATCTCGCCGGTCATCGTGCGCATCGTCTCTGGGAAATAGCCCTCTTTAGCGTAGGGCATCGCATGTATAATGCCGCCCGTCTGTAAAGAGAGCGGTAAAAACCTCACAACTATTTGATCCAGCTCTCTAAAATCGGTCGCCAAAGCCGTTATTGTGCATCTCTCTTTAACGGCCGCTGCACCGCCGACTTGAACCGTAAAGGCCCGCGATCTCTTGACCAGCCCTCTTCTTGAAGCCGTAGCGCTCTCCTGTGAACGCGACCTGCGCCTGTTGTTCGAGCACCTCGAACTGCGACTGGCGGGCAGTGACATGGTGCAGGTCAGCGGGCCCAACGGCAGCGGCAAGACCAGTTTGTTACGTTTGCTGGCCGGGTTGATGCAGCCTACGGCCGGTGTTGTACGCCTCAACGGCAAACCGCTCAATGAGCAACGTACTACGCTGGCGCGCAACCTGATCTGGATCGGCCACGCCGCCGGTATCAAAGACGTGCTCACCGCCGAAGAAAACCTCAGTTGGCTCAGCGCCCTGCATCACCCCGCCTCGCGTGACGCCATCTGGCAGGCACTCACGGCCGTGGGCCTCAAGGGCTTCGAAGACGTTCCCTGTCACACCCTGTCCGCCGGCCAACAGCGCCGCGTGGCCCTGGCCCGCTTGTACCTGCCGGGCCCGCCGCTGTGGATTCTCGACGAACCCTTCACCGCCCTGGATAAACAAGGCGTCGCCCAGCTTGAAGAACACTTGGCGCGCCATTGCGAGCAGGGCGGCACGGTACTGCTCACCACTCATCACACCCTCACCCGTATGCCTGCCGGTTACCGCGATCTGGACCTGGGGCGGTGGTCGGCATGAGCGTATTCGCCTTGTTGGTCGCTCGCGAAGCGCGCCTGCTGTGCCGTCGTCCGGCCGAACTGGCCAACCCGCTGGTGTTCTTCGCCATCGTCATCGCGCTGTTCCCGTTGGCGGTCGGCCCTGAGACTAAACTGTTGCAAACCTTGTCTCCGGGGCTGGTGTGGGTGGCGGCGCTTTTATCGGTCCTGCTCTCGCTGGACGGGCTGTTTCGCAGTGATTTCGAAGACGGTTCCCTGGAGCAGTGGGTCCTTTCGTCGCACCCCTTGCCACTTCTGGTACTGGCCAAGGTACTGGCACACTGGGCTTTTTCCGGTTTGGCGCTAGTCTTGCTTTCGCCGCTGCTGGCCATGATGCTCGGCTTGCCCGTGGAGTGCCTGCCGGTATTGCTGCTGTCGTTGTTGCTCGGTACGCCGGTGCTCAGCCTGTTGGGGGCGGTGGGCGCAGCGTTGACCGTGGGTTTGAAGCGCGGCGGCCTGTTGCTGGCCTTGTTGATTCTGCCTTTGTACATCCCGGTACTGATCCTCGGCAGCGGCGCTTTGCAAGCCGCGCTCATGGGCATGCCGGCGACCGGTTACCTCCTGTGGCTTGGCAGCCTGACCGCCCTGGCGGTAACCCTGACACCCTTTGCCATAGCCGCCGGCCTGAAGATCAGCGTCGGCGAATAATGAGGTCTGGTCAGGCTTTGCACGCCTGGCCAGTAAAGACCCTACGCTTCTTGCAACGACAAGAAGCAACCGTGAGAAACAGCAATGAACTGGACCTGGTTTCACAAGCTCGGCTCGCCCAAATGGTTTTACGGCATCAGCGGCAAGCTGCTGCCATGGTTGAGCGTCGCCGCCGTGTTGCTGATCGGCATCGGCCTGGTCTGGGGCCTGGCCTTTGCGCCGCCGGACTACCAGCAAGGCAATAGCTTTCGCATCATCTATATCCACGTGCCCGCCGCGATGCTGGCCCAGTCCTGCTACGTGATGCTGGCGGTGTGCGGCATCGTCGGCCTGGTGTGGAAGATGAAACTGGCCGACGTGGCCCTGCAATGCGCGGCGCCTATCGGTGCGTGGATGACGGCCGTGGCGCTGGTCACCGGCGCTATCTGGGGCAAACCTACCTGGGGTTCATGGTGGGTGTGGGATGCGCGACTAACGTCCATGTTGATCCTGCTGTTCCTGTACTTCGGTCTGATTGCCCTGGGCAACGCGATCAGCAATCGTGACAGCGCCGCCAAGGCCTGCGCGGTGCTGGCGATTGTTGGTGTGATCAACATCCCGATCATCAAATACTCGGTGGAGTGGTGGAACACCCTGCACCAGGGCGCCACGTTCACCCTCACCGAAAAACCGGCGATGCCCGTGGAGATGTGGGCACCGCTGCTGCTGATGGTGCTGGGGTTCTACTGCTTCTTCGGGGCGGTGCTGCTGATGCGCATGCGCCTCGAAGTGCTCAAGCGTGAAGCCCGCACCAGTTGGGTCAAGGCCCACGTGCAAAGCAGCCTGGGAGTGCGCGGATGAGTTTTGCTTCTTTCAGTGATTTTCTCGCCATGGGCCACCATGGCCTGTATGTCTGGACGGCCTATGGCATCTGCCTGGCGGTGCTGGCCCTCAACGTCGCCGCGCCGATCCTGGCCCGCAAGCGTTACCTGCAACAAGAGGCGCGTCGTCTGCGCCGGGAGACCGAAAAGTGAATCCGCTGCGTAGAAAGCGTCTGTTGATCATCCTCGCCATCATGGCCGGCGTCGGCATTGCCGTGGCCCTGGCCCTGAGCGCCCTGCAGCAGAACATCAATCTGTTCTACACCCCGACCCAGATCGCGAATGGCGAAGCGCCTGTCGATACCCGCATCCGCGCCGGCGGCATGGTCGAGAAGGGCTCGCTCAAGCGCTCCGGCGACTCCCTGGACGTGACCTTCGTGGTCACCGACTTCAACAAGGCCGTGACCATCACCTACCGGGGCATCCTCCCGGACCTGTTCCGCGAAGGCCAGGGCATCGTCGCCCTGGGCAAGCTCAACGCCGACGGCGTGGTGGTGGCCGATGAAGTGCTGGCCAAGCACGATGAAAAATACATGCCGCCGGAGGTCACCAAGGCGCTCAAGGACAGCGGCCAATCCGCGCCAACACCCGCGAAGGAGGGCTGAGTGATGATGCCCGCATTGTTTATTCCCGAATTGGGCCAGTTGGCGATGATCCTCGCGCTGTGCTTCGCCATCGTACAGGCCGTGGTGCCGTTGCTCGGCGCCTGGCGTGGCGACCGCCTGTGGATGAGCCTGGCGCAGCCGGCCGCCTGGGGCCAGTTCGCCTTCCTGCTGTTCGCGTTTGGCTGCCTGACCTACGCTTTCATGACCGACGACTTTTCCGTCGCCTATGTCGCCAATAACTCCAACAGCGCGCTGCCGTGGTACTACAAGTTCAGCGCCGTGTGGGGCGCCCACGAAGGCTCGTTGCTGCTGTGGGCGCTGATCCTCGGCGGCTGGACCTTCGCCGTGTCGGTGTTCTCGCGCCAACTGCCGCAGGTGATGCTGGCGCGGGTACTGGCGGTGATGGGCATGATCAGCATCGGTTTCCTGCTGTTCCTGATCATGACCTCCAACCCCTTCAGCCGCATCCTGCCGCAGATCCCGGCCAACGGGCATGACCTCAACCCCTTGCTGCAAGACATCGGCCTGATCGTGCACCCGCCGATGCTCTACATGGGTTACGTGGGTTTCTCGGTGGCCTTCGCGTTTGCCATCGCCGCCTTGCTGGGCGGGCGTCTTGACGCAGCATGGGCGCGCTGGTCGCGGCCGTGGACCATCGTCGCCTGGGCCTTCCTCGGTATCGGCATCACCCTCGGCTCGTGGTGGGTCTACTACGAACTCGGCTGGGGCGGTTGGTGGTTCTGGGACCCGGTGGAAAACGCCTCGTTCATGCCCTGGCTGGTGGGCACGGCGCTGATTCACTCGCTGGCCGTCACCGAAAAACGCGGCGTGTTCAAAAGCTGGACCGTGTTGCTCGCCATCGCGGCGTTTTCCCTCAGCCTGCTCGGCACCTTCCTCGTGCGTTCGGGCGTGTTGACCTCGGTCCATGCGTTTGCCTCCGACCCCGCGCGCGGCGTGTTTATCCTGATATTCCTGCTGTTTGTGGTGGGCGGTTCGCTGACCCTGTTTGCCCTGCGCGCGCCGGTGGTCAAGAGCCAGGTGGGCTTCAACCTGTGGTCGCGGGAAACCCTGTTGCTGGGCAATAACCTGGTGCTGGTGGTGGCCGCGTCGATGATTTTGCTTGGCACCTTGTACCCGCTGGTGCTGGATGCCTTGAGCGGCGCCAAGTTGTCCGTCGGCCCGCCGTATTTCAACGCGTTGTTTATTCCGTTGATGGGCCTGTTGATGGTGGTGATGGCGGTGGGCGTGCTGGTGCGCTGGAAAGACACCCCGGTGAAATGGCTGGCCGGCATGCTGATGCCGGTGCTGTTGGGCAGTGTTGCCCTGGCGGTGATCGCCGGCATGGCCTATGGCGACTTCAACTGGGCGGTACTGGCCACGTTCCTGCTGGCGGCCTGGGTGTTGCTGGCCGGCGTGCGTGATATCGCCGACAAGACCCGCCACAAAGGCCTGATCAAAGGGCTGCCGACGCTGACCCGCAGTTACTGGGGCATGCAAATCGCCCACCTCGGCATCGCCGTATGCGCCCTGGGCGTGGTGCTCTCCAGCCAGAACAGTGCCGAGCGCGACCTGCGCCTGGCGCCGGGCGAGTCCATGGACCTGGCCGGCTATCAGTTCATCTTCGAAGGCGCCAAGCACTTCGAGGGGCCTAACTTCACGTCAGACAAAGGCACCGTGCGCGTAGTACGCAACGGTAAGGAAATCGCCGTGCTGCACCCGGAAAAACGCCTGTACACCGTGCAGAGTTCGATGATGACCGAGGCGGGTATCGACGCCGGTTTCACCCGTGACCTGTATGTGGCATTGGGCGAGCCGCTGGGCGAGGGTGCCTGGGCGGTGCGCGTACATGTAAAACCGTTTGTACGCTGGATCTGGTTCGGCGGCTTGCTTACCGGGTTTGGTGGGTTGCTCGCGGCGCTGGACCGGCGTTATCGGGTCAAGGTCAAGAGCCGGGTGCGTGACGCCCTCGGCATGGGAGTGGCGGTATGAAGCGTTGGTTGATGGTGTTGCCGCTGGCGGCGTTTCTGGTGGTGGCGGTGTTCCTCTATCGCGGCTTGTACCTGGACCCGGCCGAGTTGCCGTCGGCAATGATCGGCAAGCCGTTCCCCGAGTTTTCGCTGCCCAACGTGCAGGGCGACAAAACCCTGACCCGTGCTGACCTCTTGGGCAAACCGGCGCTGGTCAACGTGTGGGGCACCTGGTGCATCTCCTGCCGCGTCGAGCACCCCGTGCTGAACAAACTGGCCGACAAAGGCGTGGTGATCTACGGCATCAACTACAAGGACGACAACGCGGCGGCCTTGAAATGGTTGGCGGAGTTCCACAACCCGTACCAGTTGGATATCCGCGATGAAGACGGCAACCTCGGTTTGAACCTGGGCGTGTACGGCGCGCCGGAAACCTTCTTTATTGATGCCAAGGGCGTGATCCGCGACAAATACGTGGGCGTGATCGACGAAGTGGTATGGCGCGAGCAACTGGCCGCCAAGTACCAGGCGCTGGTCGATGAGGCCAAGCCATGAAGCGTCTGTTAGCCGCTGCTGTCCTGGCCCTGGGGCTGGTCGGTGTGGCCCACGCCGCCATCGACACCTATGAATTCGCCAACGACGCCGAGCGTGAGCGCTTTCGCGACCTGACCAAGGAACTGCGCTGCCCCAAGTGCCAGAACCAGGACATTGCCGACTCCAACGCCCCCATCGCCGCCGACCTGCGCAAAGAGATCTTCCGCATGCTGGGGGAGGGCAAGAACAACCAGCAGATCATCGACTTCATGGTCGACCGCTACGGTGATTTCGTGCGTTACAAACCGGCGCTTACCGGCAAGACCGCGCTGCTCTGGTTTGGCCCCGCCGGGCTGCTGCTGGCCGGTGTGGTGGTGATGGCCGTGATCGTCCGCCGCCGCCGCGCCGCGCCTGCCGATGGCAGTGACGCGCTGTCCCCTGAAGAACGCAAACGTCTCGACCAATTGCTGGACACCAAGACTGATGATTGATTTCTGGCTCGCAGCCGGCTTGCTGCTTCTGATTGCCCTGAGTTTCCTGTTGATCCCTGTGTTGCGCGGCCGTCGTGCCCAGCGTGAAGAGGATCGTACCGCGCTGAACGTGGCGCTGTATCAAGAGCGCGTCGCCGAATTGCAAATGCAGCAGGACGAAGGCGTATTGAACGCCGCGCAACTCGACACCGGTCGCGCCGAAGCCGCCCGCGAATTGCTCGCCGATACCGAAGGCGTGGAAAAAACCCGCGAATCGCGCCTGGGCAAACCGCTGCCGCTGCTCGCCGCCGTGCTGGTGCCCGTGTTGGGCCTGGGGCTCTACCTGCACTTCGGCGCCAGCGACAAGGTCGAACTGACTCGCGAATTCTCCCAGCCGCCGGTGTCCCTGCAAGACATGACCCAGCGCCTGGAGCGCGCCGCCGCCGCCCAGCCGGACTCGGCCGAAGGCCTGTACTTTCTCGGCCGTGCGTATATGGCCCAGGACCGTGCCGCCGATGCCGCCAAGGTCTTCGAACGCACCGTGGCCCTGGCCGGTCGCCAGCCGGAACTGCTCGGCCAATGGGCCCAGGCGCAGTACTTTGCCGACAACAAACAGTGGTCGCCCAACGTGCAGGCGCTGACCGATGAAGCGTTGAAGCTTGACCCGAACGAAGTCACCAGCTTGGGTCTACTGGGCATTGCCGCCTTTGAAGGCCAGCGTTATCAGGACGCGATTGATTACTGGGGCCGCCTGCTGGCGCAGTTACCCGCGCAGGATAATTCCCGCGCTGCGCTGCAAGGCGGCATCGACCGGGCGACGGAAAAACTCAAAGAGAGCGGCGGCACCGTCGCACAAAAGGCGCGGCTTAAAGTGCGCGTGGACCTGGCCGCCAACGTGAAGGCCAACGCCCTGCCGACCGACAGCGTATTCATCTTCGCCCGCGCCGTCAGCGGCCCGCCGGCGCCGTTGGCGGCTAAACGCGTCACCGTTGCCGAGTTGCCCATCACCGTCGAACTGGGCGATGCCGACGCAATGATGCCGCAGTTGAAACTGTCCAACTTCCCTGAAGTCCAACTGGTTGCGCGCATCTCCCGGGCCGGTCAGCCGACCAAGGGCGAGTGGATCGGCCGCAGCCAACCCCTGGCCAGCAGCACCACTGCGCAGCAGCAACTGACCATCGACAGTCCGGACCAGTAATTCGAGGAAACACCATGACCGCATTCGCACGCATTACCCTGCTCAGCCTCGTATTAGGCCTGAGTGCCTGTGCGGTCCACCGGCCACCTCCGAGCCCCACCGGCCCCACCATCCCGCCGTCGGGCCCGTCCAGCCAGCCGAGCAAACAACCTTCCGGCCCAGTCACTCCGGCGCCAAAACCGCTACCGACCAAATCGCCGACATTCGCCCCACCGCCCGGCGCCGCCAGCCATTGGGACGGCAAGATGCAGGTCTACGTGCTCGACGACCAGCCGGACACCTTCTACCGCCAGCGCACCTATTACCGCTGGAGCAACGGCTGGAGCCGCTCCATCAGCCCGAACGGCCCGTGGGAAGACACCGACGTGCAGGGCGTACCGCCGGGGTTGAGCAAGCAGTACGCGCAATGACAAAAGGCGACCTCCACGAGGTCGCCTTTTTAATATCTGTGAAATGCATCCTTCCAAACACCGGGGTCAAAATGCGGCATTGCTCAGGCCTGTTTCGGTGCCGAGACCGGGGCGGACGCCGAAGATGACGTCGGCTGGGGGTTGCGGGGTGTCATCCGAGGCGGATGGTGGGGGACTCGAAGTAACTTTTTCATGGCGAAGCTCCTATGAATGAGCACCTCCATTTCGCTACCACACGATGTAAGGAGGCGACTGTACACGGGGTGGTAGACCGGTCATAGAAACCCGGCAGGCCGAAGCCTCCCATGCACAGCCGCCACAAAGCAGCCCGCGCAAAAAAACGCCCTTGAGCGTTTTGGGGATCTATGAAGGAACCGGGCTACCACACCGATATCGGGAGCAAGTGGCACCGCCCCTCCGTCAGGGAACATCCAAGCTCCATCGTTACGGCGCAAGCACCCCTTTGCGTATACGCAGAACGTGATGCACGGCATGTCGCACTCCGGTAATGTGGCCGCCGCGGGCCTGGCTTCCGAGCGCGTGCTGGGTGAACTTTCCCGTGCCGACTACCCAGCGCCGTGGTCCAAGAAGTCTGAAAACAAGCAAAGAGAGTGTGGTGATGGCAGGCAGGTTGATCTATCTCATCGGGCCTTCGGGTTCGGGCAAGGACAGCCTGCTGGACGCGGCACGCCCACGGTTGGCCGAGCGTGGCTGCCGCATTGCGCGCCGGGTGATCACGCGTTCGCCGGAGGCGGTAGGCGAAGCCGCCCAGGGCGTGAGCCCGACGCAGTTTGCGGTGATGGAGGCCGAGGGCGCATTTGCCCTCAGCTGGCAGGCCAACGGCCTGTGCTACGGCATTCCCAAGGCGATTGACGAATGGCTGGCGGCGGGGGAGGACGTGTTGGTCAATGGCTCCCGCGCGCACCTGGCGCAAACCCGCGAGCGTTACCCGACGTTGCTGGTGCTGTTGCTGACGGTGGATCAAACCGTATTGCGCCAGCGCTTGCTCGCGCGCGGGCGTGAGTCGCTGGCGGATATCGAGGAACGCCTGGCGCGCAACACACGGTTCACCGAGGAACTGATCGCCGCCAATGGCGCGGGGTTGTGCGTGCTGGATAACTCCGGCCCGCTGGAGCACACGGTCGAGCGTTTGCTCTGCTGCCTGGGCTAGGGGCGTAGCCTGACGGAGCTTGGATCAACTGTCGGACGTGATGAAGTCTCAGCCAACAGTTGGTCCGCTCCTGATGCGAGCTCGGTGGGAGTTGCGATCAGGCCACTGCCGTAACCGTCTGCCGTGACGCACTGAAGAACCGCCACAACGCCACCAGCGGCAACGCACTGCCCACCACCACTACCCCCAGCCAGCCGCCGTGTTCATACACACTGCTGGCAATCGCCGAACCGAAGGCGCCGCCGATGAAGATGCTGGTCATGTACAGCGCGTTCAGGCGGCTGCGGCTGTGGGCGTCAAGGGCGTAGACGGCGCGTTGGCCGATGACCATGTTCATCTGCACGCAGAAGTCCAGCACCACGCCGGTCACCGCCAGGCCGATCACACTGAACAGCGGGTGTATGAAGGCCGGCAGGAAGCTCAGCGCCGCAAACAGCATGGCCAGCAGCGAAGCACGGTGAGTGTGGCCGGCATCGGCCAGGCGCCCGGCGATGGGCGCAGCGACAGCGCCCAGGGCACCGACCAGGGCAAACAGGGCGATCTCGCTTTGGCTCAGGCCATGATTGCGCGCCAGTTCCAGCGGGGCTGCGGTCCAGAACAGGCTGAAGGCGGCAAACATGCAGCCTTGGTAAAACGCGCGCTGGCGCAATACCGGCTGGCGACGCAACAGGGTGCCCAGCGAGCCCAGCAACTGGCCGTAGCTGGCGCTGTGGTCGGGTTGGCGCTTGGGAATGGTCAGCATCAGCACCACGCTGATGAACGCCATCAACGCTGCGGCGGCCATGAACATTGCACGCCAACCGAAGTGATCCGCCACCACGCTGGACACCGGGCGTGCCAGCAGGATACCGAGCAGCAGGCCGCCCATGATGCTACCGACCACCCGGCCACGGGATTCGGCGGGTGCCAGGTGCGCGGCCAGCGGGATCAGGATCTGTACCGACACCGAACTGAAGCCGATCAGTAATGACACCAGCAAAAACAGGTTCGGCTGCTCGGTAAATGCAGCGCCCAACAGGCTGGCAATCGCCACGACGGTAGTGAGGATCATCAGCTTGCGGTTTTCCAGCAGGTCGCCCAACGGCACCAGGAAGAACAAGCCCAACGCATAGCCGATCTGCGTCAGCGACACGATCAGGCTGGCCATTGCCGGCGTGAGGCCGATGTCCGGGGCAATCAATTCGATGATCGGCTGCGCGTAGTAAATGTTGGCGACAATCGCGCCGCAGCAAAACGCAAACAGCATCACCATGCCTCGGGTCATGGTGGTTGTAGCGTGGGAAGTTGCGTTCATGGTGTTCTCATAAAAGCGAAGGAAGATGGCGAGCGAGAGTAAAGACAAGGCTCCATGCTGAGTAGGCCGTTTGTGGTGATATCACTTATGCAGGGCGATGATACATTCAGAAACAACTACACAAAAACCAAATGTGGGAGGGGGCTTGCTCCCGATAGCGGAGTATCAGTCAACGCAGTATTGACTGATCCACCGCTATCGGGAGCAAGCCCCCTCCCACAGGTTTACCGCGTTTTGTCAGTTATTGACCGGAGTAAATCTGGTCAAACACCCCGCCGTCATTGAAGTGGGTCTTCTGCACGGTGCGCCAGTCACCAAAGGTCTTCTCCACCGACAGGAAGTCGACTTTGGGGAAACGGTCGGTGTACTTGGCCAGCACCTTCGGGTCACGTGGGCGCAGGTAGTTGTTGGCGGCGATTTCCTGGCCCTGTGGCGACCACAGGTACTTCAGGTAGTCTTCGGCGGCGGCGCGGGTGCCTTTCTTATCGACCACTTTGTCGACCACCGACACCGGTGGCTCGGCTTCGGCGGAGACGCTTGGGTAGATCACTTCGAACTGATCACGGCCGAACTCCCGGGCGATCATTTCGGCCTCGTTCTCGAACGTCACCAGTACGTCGCCGATCTGGTTGGTCATGAACGTGGTGGTGGCGGCGCGGCCGCCGGTGTCGAGCACAGGCGCCTGCTTGAACAGTTTGCCCACGAAGGCCTTGGCCTTTTCTTCATCGCCGCCGTTCTTGAGCACATAGCCCCAGGCCGACAGGTAGGTGTAGCGGCCGTTACCCGAAGTCTTCGGGTTGGGCACGATCACCTGCACGCCATCCTTGAGCAGGTCCGGCCAGTCTTTCAGGGCTTTTGGGTTGCCCTTGCGCACGATAAACACAGTGGCCGAGGTGAACGGCGCGCTGTTGTCCGGCAGGCGCGTGACCCAGTTGTCCGGCACCTGTTTGCCGTTATCGGCCAGGGCGTTGATGTCGGTGGCCATGTTCATGGTGATCACGTCAGCCGGCAGGCCGTCGATCACTGAGCGCGCTTGTTTGCTGGAGCCGCCGAAGGACATCTGCACCGTCAGCTTGTCGCCCGAGTGCTCGGCTTCCCAGTGCTTTTGGAAGGCGGCGTTGTAGTCCTTGTAGAAATCGCGCATCACGTCGTAGGAGACGTTGAGCAGGGTGGTCGCTGCCTGGGCGGAGCCCGCCAGGGCCAGGCCGGCGGCCAATAGAGAGGCGCTGAGGATTTTTTTCACTGCTCATTCCTTGTTGTTCGAGAGAAGGGTAAGGCCATTTGCCAGCGACTATAGCCGGGGCGCCATAGTCGCTTAAAGATTAAAAAGAACTTTGCTTATTCCACTTTCTTAAACAGATTGCTGCCGCAGCGTGAACAGAATGCCGCGCTGGGCTCATGGCTGTTTTTTTTGCACACCGGGCAATCGGTTTGCAACTGCTCGCCGCGCATGGCACTGGCCAGTTCGGCGGTAAAAATCCCGGTGGGTACCGCGATGATCGAGTAACCGGTGATCATCACCAGCGACGAAATCACCTGGCCCAGCGGGGTTTTGGGCACGATATCGCCAAAGCCCACGGTGGTCAGGGTGACGATGGCCCAGTAGATGCCCTTGGGGATGCTGGTAAACCCGTGTTGCGGGCCTTCGATTACATACATCAAGGTGCCGAACACCGTGACCAGGGTGCACACGCTGACCAGGAACACCACGATCTTCTGCTTGCTGCCGCGCAGCGCCGCCATCAGGTAATTGGCCTGCTTGAGGTACGGGCTGAGCTTGAGCACGCGGAAGATACGCAGCATGCGGATGATGCGGATGATCAGCAGGTATTGAGCGTCGCTGTAATACAGGGCGAGGATGCCGGGCACGATGGCCAGCAAATCCACCAGCCCGTAAAAGCTGAAGGCATAGCGCAACGGCTTGGGCGAGCAATACAGGCGCAGCCCGTACTCGATCAGGAAAATCACGGTGAAGCCCCACTCGATATACGCCAGCACATCCGCGTAGTTCTGGTGGATCTGGTCGATGCTGTCGAGCATCACGATCACAAGGCTGGCCAGGATGATCAGCAGCAGGATGCCGTCAAAGCGCCGCCCAGCCGGCGTATCGCTCTGAAAAACCATGACGTAGAGGCGCTGGCGCCAGTCGTTGTTGCTGTCCATAAGTCCCGCCCGAATCGAATATCGAGCAAGCCTAGGGCGATTCGAAGGGGCTGTCCATGCGCGGTTGCGCAAGCACTCGGCGGCCGGCGCGCACCAGCCAGCAGGCGAGGATAAACGGCGCGGTGAGCGCCGGCACGGGCAGGCTGGCAAAGCCCGGCGTAAGCAGAATCGCCAGCAGGATGCCGAGCAGTGGCAACCAGGGTTGGCGGCGTGCCGGGCTCAAGGCCAGGGCCGCGAGGGCCGGGTTGTAGCTGTGCAGGCCCAACAGGGTAGCGGTGTTATCGCCCAGCAGCAGGCCGGCCGACACGCCGCTGATCGCACCGGCCAGCGCCCACGCGGCGGCGCGCCGGTCGGCCAGCCACAGGCCGATGGCAATCAAGGCGCCGGCCAGGGGCTGGTCCAGCAGCATGACTTGCGCCAGGTCGGTGAGAGGCGCAGCGAGCAGGGTCAAGACCTCGGGTTCGCTGAAGGCGACCGGGGGTGGCGGGATGCTGCCCAACAGCAGCCACCCCAGCAGGACAAACGGCGCGGTGTAGGCGGGCAGGTTCTCGGGATGTGGCGCGCGTTTTAGCCACTGTCGTGTGAGGATCGCACTCAGGCCGCCGCACGCCAGGATCAACGGCGGCACCAAGGCTGACCAGGTAAAGTGCTGGCTGATCAATACGCCCAGCAATACGCCGTTGTAGCTATATAGACCCGCCTGGCGTTCAGCCTTGGGATAGCCCCGGCGCTGAGCGGTGAGCAGCCCCGCCAGCCCACCCAGCAGCGCACCGCCAAGCACGGCCGGGGCGCCGATCAGGATCGCCAGCAGGCACAGCAGGCCACACAGCGGGTGGCGCTGCAGGAAAATCTGGCTGAAACCGTTGAGCAGGGCTTCGGCCCAGTCGGGGCAGGTTGGGTTGTGCATGATGGGTTGTCAGTGAGACCGAGTTGCCCTCATCGGGAGCAAGCCCCCCTCCCACACTTGATTGGGTTCACATTCATAGGTGTGAAAACAGTCCAGTGTGGGAGGGGGCTTGCTCCCGATAAGGCCCTTACCGGCGCTAAATCAGCGTCTCGATACGCAGCGAGTTGGTCGACCCCAACTGCCCGAACGGCACCCCGGCGGTAATCACCAACGTATCCCCGCGCTGCGCCATGCCCTGGGCCTGGGCGATTTCCAGCGCGGTGGAACACACTTCATCCACCTGGCGCAGCCGGTCATTGACCACCGAATGCACGCCCCACGCCACGCTCAAGCGGCGTGCCGTGGACAGGTTCGGCGTAAGGTTGAGGATCGGCGCCACCGGCCGCTCTCGCGCCGCGCGCAGGCTGGAGTTGCCCGACTCGCTGTAGTTCACCAGCACGGCTACCGGCAGGATGCTGCTGATGCGGCGGATCGCACAACTGATCGCGTCCGAGACTGTCGCATCGGCTTTTGGGCGGCTGACGTCCAGTTGAGCCTGGTAATCCGGCCCACGCTCCACTTGGCGAATGATCTTGCTCATCATCTGCACGGCTTCCAGCGGGTACTCGCCCGATGCGGTTTCCGCCGAGAGCATCACCGCGTCCGCGCCTTCGGCCACCGCGTTGGCCACATCGGTGACTTCGGCGCGGGTGGGCGCGGGTGAAAAGCGCATGGATTCGAGCATCTGCGTGGCCACCACCACCGGCTTACCCAATTGGCGGCAGGTGCGGATGATGTCTTTCTGGATCTGCGGGACGCTCTCGGCCGGCACTTCCACGCCCAGGTCGCCTCTGGCCACCATGATCGCGTCGCTCAGTTCGGCGATTTCCCGCAGGCGTTGCACGGCCGAAGGTTTCTCGATCTTGGCCATCAGAAACGCCTTGTCACCGATCAACTCGCGGGCTTCGCGAATGTCTTCCGGGCGTTGCACGAACGACAGCGCTACCCAGTCCACACCCAGCTCCAGGCCGAAGCTCAGGTCACGTCGGTCCTTGGCGGTCAGTGGGCTCAGTTCCAACAACGCTTGTGGGACGTTCACGCCTTTGCGATCAGACAGTTCGCCGCCATTGAGCACCGTGGTGTCGATGGCATCGGCATGCTTGGTCATCACCCGCAGGCGCAACTTGCCATCGTCGAGCAGCAGGTCCATGCCCGGCTCCAGGGCCGCGATGATCTGCGGATGGGGCAGGTTGACCCGGCGCTGGTCGCCTGGGGTTTCATCCAGGTCCAGGCGCAACGCCTGGCCGCGCACCAGTTGCACCTTGCCCTTGGCGAAACGCCCGACCCGCAGTTTGGGCCCTTGCAGGTCCATGAGAATGCCCAGCGGGTAATTGAGCTGGCGCTCCACCTGGCGGATCCACTGATAACGCCGGGCATGGTCGGCGTGGTCGCCGTGGCTGAAGTTGAGGCGAAAGATATTCACCCCGGCTTCCACCAGTTCGCGGATGGCGTCGACCCCGTCGGTGGCCGGGCCCAGGGTGGCCAGGATTTTGACCTTCTTGTCAGGCGTCATGGTTGGCAGTCTCAAGGATCAGGATGGCGCGAAAATCGTTGACGTTGGTGCGGGTCGGCTCGGTGATGATCAAGCCGTCGAGCGCGGCGAAATAGCCGTAGCCGTTGTTGTTGTCCAGCTCATCAGCGGCGCTCAGGCCCAAGGCCTCGGCGCGCGAATAACTGCACGGGGTCATGATTGCGCCGGCGTTGTCTTCCGAGCCGTCGATGCCGTCGGTATCGCCGGCCAGGGCATACACGCCGGGCAAGCCCTTGAGGCTGTCGGTGAGGCTCAGCAGGAATTCGGCGTTGCGCCCGCCACGGCCGTTGCCGCGCACGGTCACCGTGGTTTCACCGCCGGAAAGGATCACGCACGGCGCCGCCAACGGCTGGCCGTGCTGCACGATTTGCCGGGCGATCCCGGCGTGCACCTTGGCCACGTCCCGCGCTTCGCCTTCCAGGTCGCCGAGGATCAGCGGGCTGAAGCCGACCTGACGCACTTTGACCGCCACCGCTTCCAGGGATTGCTGAGGGCGGGCGATCAATTGGAAGTGGCTGCGGGCGAGCACCGGGTCACCGGGCTTGACGGTTTCCGAGGCCGGATTCTGCAACCAACTGCGCACTGACGCCGGAGCCTCAATGCCGTAGCGCTTGAGAATCGCCAGCGCCTGTTGCGAGGTGCTTGGGTCGCCGACGGTAGGGCCGGAGGCGATCACCGTGGCCTGGTCGCCCGGCACATCGGAGATCGCGTAGGTGTACACCGTCGCCGGCCACGCCGCTTTGGCCAACCGGCCGCCTTTGATCGCCGAGAGGTGCTTGCGCACGCAATTCATCTCGCCGATGGTCGCGCCGGACTTGAGCAGGGCTTTGTTGAGGGTTTGTTTGTCGGCCAGGGTGATGCCTTCGGCGGGCAGCGCCAGCAGCGCCGAGCCGCCACCGGAGAGCAGGAAAATCACGCGGTCGTCTTCGCCCAGGTTGCTGATCAACGCCAGTACGCGGCAGGCCACGGCCAGGCCAGCGGCATCGGGTACTGGATGAGCCGCTTCGACCACTTCGATTTTTTTGCACGGCGCGCCGTGGCCGTAGCGGGTGACCACCAGGCCAGTGACTTCACCCTGCCAGCAACTTTCGACGACGAGTGCCATGGCGGCCGCCGCCTTGCCTGCGCCGATTACGATCACCCGGCCGCTGCGGTCGGCGGGCAGAAAAGGTTCAAGCACTCGGCGGGGATGGGCGGCGTCGATGGCTGTGGCAAACAGCTCGCGAAGCAGGTGTTGCGGATCGACCGACATAAGCGGGCTCCCGAGGATTTTTGTTATTAGATGTGCAGCCATTTTCAGACGTGGAATGGGATCAACTGTGGGAGGGGCCAAACCGCCTTCCACAGTTGATTGCATTCCAAAGGGGATTACTGATCGCGAATCGAAAAATTCGCCATATGCTCCAGGCCCTTGATCAGCGCCGAGTGGTCCCAGTTACCGCCGCCAATTGCCGCGCAGGTGCTGAACACCTGCTGGGTGCCGGCGGTGTTCGGCAGGTTGATTCCCAACTCCTTGGCACCGGCCAGGGCCAGGTTCAGATCCTTCTGGTGCAGGTTGATGCGAAAGCCCGGATCGAACGTGCCTTTGATCATGCGTTCGCCATGCACTTCCAGGATCTTCGACGAGGCAAAGCCACCCATCAGCGCTTCACGCACCTTGGCCGGGTCGGCGCCGTTCTTGGCGGCGAACAGCAGCGCTTCGGCCACCGCCTGGATGTTCAGCGCGACGATGATCTGGTTGGCGACCTTGGCGGTCTGGCCGTCGCCATTGCCGCCGACCAGGGTGATGTTCTTGCCCATGCTCTGCAATAACGCGAGGGCGCGTTCGAAGGTCCGCGGCTCGCCACCGACCATAATGCTCAAGGTGCCGGCCTTGGCGCCGACTTCACCGCCGGACACCGGCGCATCGAGGTACTGCGCGCCGTGCTGGTTGATCTTCTCGGCGAAGGCCTTGGTGGCGGTGGGGGAGATCGAACTCATGTCGATCACCACCTTGTTTGGCGACAGGCCGGCAGCGACGCCATCGGCGCGGAAGAGCACGTCCTCCACCTGCGGAGTGTCGGGCACCATGACGATGATGAACTCGGCTTCCTGCGCGACATGTTGCGGGGTGGCGAGGGCCACGGCGCCGGCGTCGATCAGCGCTTGCGGAGCCTTGCCGTGATGTTCGGACAGAAACAGTTGGTGACCTGCTTTTTGCAGGTTCGCGGCCATGGGTTCGCCCATGATGCCGGTGCCGATAAAGCCGATTTTAGCCATGATGAAATCCTCTTGTAATGACACCGCAGGTCCCCTGTGGGAGGGGGCATGCTCCCGATAGCGGTGTACCAGCCGACACACCTGTTGAATCAGAGACCCCTCGGGGGCAAGCCCCCTGCCACATTGGGCTTTGTGTTGTGTTTGTTAGATGGCGTTATGGGTTTTGAGCCAACCCAGTCCCGCTTCGGTGGTGGTCAACGGCTTGTACTCGCAGCCGACCCAGCCGGTGTAGCCAATGCGGTCCAAATGCTCGAACAGGAAGCGGTAGTTGATCTCCCCGGTCCCCGGCTCGTTGCGGCCGGGGTTGTCGGCCAGTTGGACGTGATTGATCTCACCCAGGTGCGCGGACAGGGTGCGGGCCAGGTCACCTTCCATGATTTGCATGTGATAGAGGTCGTATTGCAGGAACAGGTTGTCACTGCCCACCTGCTCGCGAATCGACAGGGCCTGCGCCGTGTTATTCAGGTAAAAGCCTGGAATGTCGCGGGTGTTGATCGCCTCCATCACCAGCTTGATACCCACCGCTTGCAGTTTGTCGGCGGCGTATTTGAGGTTGGCGACGAAGGTCTTTTGCAGCATTTGATCATCCACCCCCTCTGGCCGAATGCCCGCCAGGCAGTTGATCTGGGTGTTACCCAAAACCTGGGCGTAGGCGATGGCCAGCTTGACCCCGGCGCGGAACTCCTCGACCCGGTCCGGATGGCACGCCAGGCCGCGCTCGCCTTTGGCCCAGTCCCCGGCCGGCAGGTTGAACAGCACCTGGGTCAGGCCATTGGCATCGAGTTGCGCCTTGATCTCGGCGGAGCTGAACTCATACGGGAACAGGTATTCCACACCCTCGAACCCGGCCTCGGCGGCCGCTTTGAAGCGGGCGAGGAAGTCCTGCTCGGTAAACAGCATGGACAGGTTGGCGGCAAAACGTGGCATAGGGTTCTCCTTAATCGAGCAGGGATATGGCAGTGGGCGCATCGTTGCCGACCAGTGCCAGGTCTTCAAATTCGTTGACGGCGTTGATTTCGGTGCCCATCGAAATATTGGTCACGCGCTCCAGGATGATCTCCACGATCACCGGCACCTTGAACTCTTCGATCATCGCCTGGGCTTTGCGTAACGCCGGCTGGATCTGGCCCGGTTCGAACACGCGCAGGGCCTTGCAACCCAGACCTTCGGCGACGGCGACGTGGTCGACGCCATAACCGTTGAGTTCCGGCGCGTTGAGGTTGTCGAAAGACAGCTGCACGCAGTAGTCCATTTCAAACCCGCGCTGGGCCTGGCGGATCAGCCCCAGGTAGGAGTTGTTCACCACCACGTGGATGTACGGCAGCTTGAACTGTGCGCCCACGGCCAGTTCTTCGATCATGAACTGGAAATCGTAGTCGCCGGACAACGCCACTACCTTGCGGCTCGGGTCGGCCTTGACCACGCCGAGCGCGGCGGGGATGGTCCAGCCCAAGGGACCTGCCTGGCCGCAGTTGATCCAGTGGCGCGGCTTGTAGACATGCAGGAATTGCGCGCCGGCAATCTGCGACAAGCCGATGGTGCTGACGTAGCAGGTGTCTTTTCCGAACACCTGGTTCATCTCTTCGTACACGCGTTGCGGTTTGACGGGGACGTTGTCGAAGTGGGTCTTGCGGTGCAGGGTGGCCTTGCGCTGTTGGCACTCATGCAGCCAGGCGCTGCGGTCCTTGAGCTTGCCGGCGGCTTTCCACTCGCGGGCGACTTCGATAAACATCGTCAGCGCGGAACCGGCGTCGGAAACGATGCCCAGGTCCGGGGTGAATACCCGGCCGATCTGCGTCGGTTCGATGTCGACGTGAATGAATTTACGCCCCTCGGTGTAGACCTCCACCGAACCCGTGTGGCGGTTGGTCCAGCGGTTACCGATACCCAGCACCATGTCCGACTTGAGCATCGTCGCGTTGCCATACCGGTGGGAGGTCTGGAGGCCGACCATGCCTACCATTAACGGGTGGTCGTCAGGGAGGGTGCCCCAGCCCATCAGGGTCGGAATCACCGGGATACCGGTGAGTTCGGCAAATTCAACCAGCAACTCGCTGGCGTTGGCATTGATCACGCCGCCGCCGCTGACCAGCAGCGGGCGCTCGGCGGTGTCGAGCAGGGCCAGGGCTTTTTCCACCTGGACGCGGGTGGCCAGCGGTTTGGCCAATGGCAGCGGTTGGTAGGCGTCGATGTCGAATTCGATCTCGGCCATCTGCACGTCGAACGGCAGGTCGATCAGCACCGGGCCCGGACGGCCGGAGCGCATCTCATAGAAGGCTTTCTGGAACGCGTAGGGCACTTGGCCAGGTTCGAGGACGGTGGTCGCCCACTTGGTCACCGGCTTGACGATGCTGGTGATGTCCACGGCCTGGAAGTCTTCCTTATGCAGGCGGGCACGCGGCGCCTGGCCGGTGATGCACAGGATCGGGATCGAGTCGGCCGAGGCGCTGTACAGGCCGGTGACCATGTCGGTGCCCGCCGGGCCCGAGGTGCCGATGCACACGCCGATATTGCCGGCCTTGGTGCGGGTGTAACCCTCGGCCATGTGCGAGGCGCCTTCAACGTGGCGAGCAAGGACGTGATCGATGCCACCCACCTTCTGCAAGGCTGAGTACAGGGGGTTGATCGCGGCGCCAGGGATACCGAAGGCGGTGTCCACGCCTTCGCGGCGCATGACAAGGACGGCGGCTTCGATTGCTCTCATTTTGCTCATGTTTTGGTGCCTCTTGCGTTTTGTAATTGTATACAAGTGGTGTTGGGTCGAAGTGTATTCACGACAAGCGACGCAGGTCAATTCATTTTATTGATGGGTGTTTGCGCGTGGCGGAAGGCGTTTTTTCGACAGATGGAAGGCATTGGAGAAAATATTGTATACAAAAATATAAGTCATTGTGTTCTATTTGTTGTGCCGAGCATCTGATCAAACAGACCTCCACCCGTATTCTCAATAACAAAAGAAGGACGGCACCATGAGCGCTTTAACCTTGAAACTCGCCAGCCAATTGGCCAGCCATGCCCTCAACGCCGGGCGCACCATCGCGGCCGCGCCGCTGACCATCGCCGTGCTCGACAGCGGCGGCCACTTGATCACGCTGCAACGCGAAGACGGCGCCAGTCTGCTGCGCCCGCACATTGCCATCGGCAAGGCCTGGGGCGCGATTGCCCTGGGCAAGGGCTCGCGCTTGCTGGCGCTGGACGCACAGCAACGCCCGGCGTTTATCGCTGCGCTGAACAGCCTGGGGCAGGGCAGCGTCGTGCCGGCGCCGGGTGGCGTGCTGATTCGCGATCACGGCGGTGTGGTGTTGGGGGCTATCGGGATCAGCGGGGATACGTCGGATATTGACGAGCAGTGTGCGATTACGGCGATTGAGGGGGTGGGGTTGCGGGCGGATGCGGGGGTGTCAGCTTGAGTATTGAGTGACTGTCAGGACCTCATCGGGAGCAAGCCCCCTCCCACAGTTTTGACCGTGTTCACCGTTCAAATGGGGGAGGGGCTTGCTCCCGATGGGCAAAGGCCCTTCGGTGTATCAGTCCGGCTCGCAGCCCTTGAGCACCAACCGGATAATCGTCTGCGCCGCCGCTTCATAATCGGCTTCATCCAGCTTGGCCTTGCCGGTTACCGCGGAGATCTGCCAGTCGAAATCGGCGTAGGTCTGGGTCGCGGCCCAGATGCTGAACATCAGGTGATGAGGGTCAATGGCGGCTATCAAACCGCGATCCACCCAGCTCTGGATGCACTCGATATTGTGCCTGGCCTGGGCATTGAGCTGTTCGACCTGCTCGGCGCTCAGGTGAGGGGCGCCGTGCATGATTTCGCTGGCGAACACTTTTGAGGCAAACGGCAGGTCGCGGGAGATGCGGATTTTCGAGCGGATGTAGTTGCCGAGCACCACCGAAGGGGCGCCGTCTGGGTTGAACGGTGTGGAGGCCGCCAGGATCGGCTCGATAATACTTTCGAGCACCTCGCGGTAGAGGTTGTCCTTGGATTTGAAGTAGTAATAGACGTTGGGCTTGGGCAGCCCGGCCTTGGCGGCGATGTCGCTGGTTTTGGTCGCGGCGAAGCCCTTGTCGGCAAACTCCTCGCTGGCCGCCCGCAGGATTTTTTCTTTGTTGCGCTCGCGAATGCTGCTCATAAACCAGGAACTTCCTTGCCAAGACCGGCGGTTGCGCATGGTAGCACCGGCCATCCGCGAGCCTCAACAATGTGCCCGCAAAGCTTTGCGCCGCGTTATGCTCGCGCCATCTTTCTTTATACGGATGCCCGATTCATGGCAGGAAGCAGCTTGTTGGTGTTGATCGACGATATCGCCGCGGTACTCGATGACGTCGCCCTGATGACAAAAATGGCCGCGAAGAAGACGTCCGGCGTGCTGGGCGACGACCTTGCGCTTAACGCCCAGCAGGTCAGCGGCGTGCGTGCCGAGCGGGAAATCCCCGTGGTATGGGCGGTGACCAAGGGCTCGTTCGTCAATAAGCTGATCCTGGTGCCCACGGCGCTGCTGATCAGCGCGTTTGCACCCTGGGCGGTCACACCGCTGTTGATGCTCGGCGGCGCGTATCTGTGTTTTGAGGGGTTCGAAAAACTCGCGCATAAATTCCTGCACAGCAAGGCAGAAGATCAAACCGAACATGCCCGATTGGTCGAAGCCGTGGCCGACCCGGCGACCGACCTGGTGGCCTTCGAAAAGGACAAGATCAAAGGCGCGATCCGCACCGACTTCATTCTCTCGGCGGAAATCATCGCCATCACTCTCGGCATCGTGGCCGATGCGCAACTGACGCAGCAGGTGATCGTGTTGTCCGGTATCGCCATTGTGATGACGGCGGGCGTGTATGGGCTGGTGGCCGGTATCGTCAAGCTGGATGACCTGGGCCTGTGGCTCACGCAGAAGCCCGGCCAGGTGGCGCGCAGTATCGGTGGCGGCATCCTGCGTGCGGCGCCGTACATGATGAAGAGCCTGTCGGTGATCGGCACGGCGGCGATGTTCATGGTCGGTGGCGGCATCCTGACCCACGGCGTGCCGGTGGTGCATCACTGGATCGAGACGGTGAGCCAGAGTGTCGGTGGCCTGGCGTGGTTGATGCCTACAGTGCTCAATGCGGTGGCGGGGATTATTGCCGGGGCCGTCGTGCTGGCGGTTGTATCGATACTTGGCAAAGCATGGCGAGCGGCGAAACGCTGATTCGTTCGTATCGAGTAGAGTTTGAAACGCTGTTTAAGATTAATCCTACAGTTCGGTTTTCCAGGCATTTATAGGATGCGTCGCGCTTCTTCATGTGAAGTGGCGCGATAAAAAATGGATCGATAAGGGGTTAAGGATGAACTGGTGTTTTCAAGCGATAAAAAACTATGCCAAGTTCAGTGGGCGAGCCTGTAGACGGGAGTATTGGGCGTTTGCAGTAATGGACGCAATGGTTATGTTGGGCTCCGTAGTGGTAGCGAACCAGGCAGGTATTTATTCGAATCCGTGGTTCTACGTTCCATTTGGTATCTACGTGTTGTTTATGATTCCACCCGCGTTGTCAGTGACCTTCCGGCGGCTCCATGACGTAAATGTCACGGGAGCTTACGTCCTTTGGCTTTTGATACCGGTAGTTGGTTTTATCCTGGTGTCCATTCAGTTGTTCACCCAAGGCGATAGGGGAGTGAACGATTACGGCGTGCCTCCAAATGAATTATGAGAAATTCCAGAAAATATTAGCTGAGTAAGAGATTAAAAATCAGCGCGATAAAAAAGGCCATTCAATCGAATGGCCTTTTTTGTGCGCGCTGTTTACTCGGCAATCTGCAACTTGCGCGATTCGGTATAGATATACCGCACCTTCTCATACTCGAACGGCGAGTTCATCTGACCGTAGCGGAAGCTGGTCTGGTAGCGCTTGTCCACGGCACGCAGGGCCCAGATTTCCGGGTGGTTGGAGCTGACTTCGGAGACGTTCAGGAAGTTGATCTGGGACTCCGCGGTGTAATCCACCAGCAAGCCGCCGGTGTCGCGCAGATTTGACGGGCCGAAGATCGGCAGCACCAGGTAGGCGCCACCGGGTACGCCGTAGAAGCCCAGGGTCTGGCCGAAGTCTTCGCTTTGGCGCGGCAGGCCCATGGCGGTGGCCGGGTCCCACAGGCCGGCAATACCGACGGTAGTGTTGAGCAGCAGGCGCCCGGTGGTTTCCAGGGAGCGATGCCCCTTGAGTTGCAACAGGCTGTTCAACAGGTTGGGCACATCGCCCAGGTTGTTGAAGAAATTGCTCACGCCGGTGCGCAGGAAGCTTGGTGTGACGTAGGTATAGCCGTTGACTACGGGCAGGAACACCCATTGGTCGAAACGGTAGTTGAAGTGATAGACGCGGCGGTTCCACGACTCCAACGGGTCATACACGTTGAGCGCGGTGAGCGACGACCGCTCGAATTCGCGCTGGTCCAGGCCCGGGTTGAACTTGAGCTTGGTCAACGGCTCCTTGAAGCCATCGGCATCGATCGTCACCGGCTCGTGGGCCTTGCTGTTGTCGGCATTGGCGACGCCTGCGCACATCAGCGCGGCGAGCAGCAAAAGATATTTAGCCACGGAAGAACTCCAGCATGGCGTCGGCGTTGACGCGGTAATTGAGGTTGCCGCAATGGCCGCCCAGCGGGTAGACGGTCAGGCGATCGCCGAAGGTTTTACGCAGGAAGCCGAGGTCGCCCGGGCCCAGGATGACATCGTCGGCGTTGTGCATCACGGCGATTTTCGGGCTGGTATGCAGGTAGTCCTTAAGGGCGTACAGGCTGACCTGGTCAACCAGTTGCAGCAGGCTGCCGCCGTCGGAGCGGGCGCGCCACATCGGGATCACCTGCTCGGTGAGGTAGCAGTCGAAGTCGCACTGCAGCGCACGCTTGAGGAATGGCGTAAGGCTGGTGCTTTCGGTGATCGGGTACTTCGGCGGGATGATCAGGCCGCGGCGGTTGATCAGGTCCGAGGTGAAGGCGATGTCGGCCGCCGAGAAGCGGAACGAGGTGCCGATCAGCATGGCCATCTGTTCGTTGGTCAGGTGTTGCTTGGATTGCTGGAAGTCGTAGAGCAGGGCGTCGTTGAGGTCGATGTAGCCTTTTTGCTGGAAGTAGCGGGTCAGCTTGTTCAGCACCAGCTCATAGAAGGTGGTGGTGTTGTTGATGCCCTTCACCTCGGTCTGCACCAACTTGTCGAGGTTGGTGATCGAGGTGTAGAGGTTGACCGGCGGGTTCAGCAGCAAGACTTTCTTGAAGTTGAAGCTGCGGCGGGTTTCGTCGAGCTTGCTGACGAATGCCGCATCCAGGGCACCCAGGCTATAGCCGGTGAGGTAGAAGTCGGTCACCGGCAGCGAGGCGTTCTGCGCCCGCACGGCTTGCATTACACGATACATGTCTTCGGCGTCTTCCTGGCTGATGCCGGGGGTGGCGAAGCGCGACGCGGAGGCGATGAAGTCAAAGCTGGTGGGCGACGACAGTTGCACCACGTGGTAGCCAGCCTGGTAGTACAGTTTTTTCAGGTATTCGTTGATGCTGCTGTCAAACCGCGCACCGGTGCCCGCGATTAGGAAGATCAGCGGTGCGGCGCGGTCTTGCTTGGCGATGCGATAGGTGAGTTTCTTCACTGCCCAGAAGTTGTCCGGCAGGCTGAACTCGCGCTCGGGGCGCATGGTCAGGGTGTAGTCGGACTGGTTGATCTCGTCGTCGGTCGGCAATTTGGGCCGAAGGTCAGGCGGGGTGGTGGCGATGGTCGCTTCGAACGGGTTGGTCAAAGGGTAGCCATAGCTGGCTTGGTCGATGTCGACCGCCAGTGCTGACGCACTCAAAAAAAGGCTGCCCAGTAAGGCAGCACAGCGCAAGGAACGGAGCATGACTTAATCCCTAAGAGGAAACGTGCTGAATGAAGTTCGCAGGCTATGACCACCGCCGTATCACCGAAGTGCCAGCACTCAGTGCGAAAATTCGGAAATACCGTCGGAATCGGCGTAATAGTAGCGAGACGATACACTTTGCCACGCATGGGTGAATACAAATTGTGTGTATGTACCTTGCTAACGGCCGCCGGCGCATTAAGCTGAGCGCCGTTTTTGTCTATCGGAGTGCTCCATGTCCCGCCGCTTGCCGTTGATTTTGCTGCTTATTGCCCTGCCGTTATGGCTGGCTGCCAGTTATGCCGCACGTTACGGCTTCGTGGAGGATGGCCAGTGGGTCGGTATTTGTGTTGACGACGCCAGTCGCTGGGAGTGTCAGTTGCGTTCGAACCTGGGCCTGCTGATCCATTTCAAGGTGCTGGGCTGGACCGCGCTGATGACCTCGGTGCTGGCGTTTTTCGTACCGGGCCGTGGCGGATGGGGCTTGGCGGTACTGGGGCTGGTGTTCGGGCTGCCGGCCCTGGCGTTGTACAACACCACATTTGCGGTGTTTTCGGTGGTGATTGCGGGGTTGCGGTTGGTCAGGCAGCCCCGATAGCGCTCTTAAGCCTTGCGCACCCGCAGGCAACGCCACAGGGCTAACGCCATAAGCAGGCTGACTACCGCCCACCCCCATGCCTGCTGATTCAACAGACTTTCCCGGTACAACTGCGGCGCAATGCCGGCACCGATGATGAAGGTCAGCAACGCAATCTCCCGACGCGGCCCGGTCACCGGGCGCACCAGGTAAATCAACGCCGGTAGCACCAGTGCCGCACTCGGGAAGCTGCGGTAGCGCGGGTCGAACACCAGCGCCAGCATCATCACCGCGCCTGCGAACCCTGCGATCGCGACCAGCCAGCCCGCACGATGCTCCAGCCAGTTGAAGGCACGCTGGCGCCATCCTTCGCGGGCGCCCAAGGCCAAGGCGGCGTGAGCCAGCACCAGCAGGTTCAACAGCACCAGCAAGCCTGCCCATACCCACTCATCATTAAAACGGGCCGTGATACGGGTGAGTTCAGCAAAGGTGCCGATGGAACACGCAGCAACGGCGCCGAGCAGCGGCAGCGCGAGTGCGTTGCGCGCGCTGCGCACGCGACCACCGAGTGCCAACGTAGCCAACAGGATGGCGCCGCCCACGCCCAGCCATAGCGGCCAATAAGGCACATTGGTCACCGGCCCGGCGAGGATACCCTTGTCCTGGCGGTCGGCGTCGAACAGGCCCCAATACCCGCCCACGGCCCCTTCACTGGCACGCTTCCACGGCTGGTCGAAGGCTTCGATCAGGTTGTAGCGCCAGCCATTGGCTTCGGCCATGGCCACGAAGCCGCGCATGAATTTGGCTTCATTGACCCGGCTCGGCACCGCCGTTTCGCGCTGGCGACCTTCGCTGGGCCAGCCGGTTTCGCCGATCAGCACATCCTTGGGCGCGAATTTGTTGCCGAAGGTCTGGCGCACTTCGCCCACATGCTTAAGGGCCTGGTCGATGCCGGACGGGTCATCTTCCCAGTACGGCAACAGGTGGATGGTGAGGAAATCCACCGCCGGGGCGATTTCCGGGTGTTGCAGCCAGAACTCCCAGACATCCGCATAGGTCACCGGTTGCTTGATTTGGCCTTTGACTTTTTGGATCAGTCGCACCAGTTGCGTGGCGGTGACCTCTTTGCGCAGCAAGGCTTCATTGCCGACGATCACCGAAGTCACGACATCGGGGTTGGCGTTGGCCGAGGCAATCAACTGATCGACTTCCTTTTCGGTCGCCACCGGGTCGCTGCTGACCCAGGCGCCGATCATCAGCTTCAACCCATGTTTGCGCGCCAGGCCAGGCAAGGCTTCCAGCCCGGTCATGGAGTACGTGCGGATGCATTCGAAGCGCGTGGCCAGCAGCGCCAGGTCGGCGTCCATGCGTGCAGGGCGCAGTGTGAAAGGCTGGTCGAACGGCGATTGGTCCTTGTCGAACGGCGTGTAGGACGCACATTGCAGCTTGTGGCTGGCACTGGCCACGTCCGGCAGCGCCACCGGCCGGCCGAGGCCGTACCAGTAGCCGGCAATGGCCAGCAGGCCAAGGATCAGAGCGAAGCAATAGGGCAGGGCAGGGAAGCGGGCAGTCGCGGGCATGGTCGGCTTATCTGGGGGAGCAAAGGCGCGCATCTTACCCGGATTTGGCCCTCGCCAGTGGCAGCAGCATGTTTTTGACATGCAAACTTCGGGCGGGATTTTGACGCCATGTCCTCATAATCGTCCTGCTGGCGATGTGATGTCGTTTCTTGCTTACCTGAGGTCGCTGACAGAGCAGGTCGATGAACCCGGCAGGTTGATGATCAGGCTGTCAGCACTCCACTGATACCGCAGCCACCGGATCGATGCGCGTGAAGGGGGCGTGGTGCACCACATAACAACAGGTTGACGTCGCTCGGCATCCGTCGGGCGCAGCACTTTCGGGGAAGTACGATGAAGATGCGACGACTCTTGGGCGCGGCTGCCACTCTGGTAGTTGCGATGAGCTCCACACTGGCCAGTGCCGACAGCAAAACCCTGAGCATCGGCTACGTGGATGGCTGGTCGGACAGCGTTGCCACCACCCACGTGGCGGCAGAAGTGATCAAACAAAAGCTCGGTTATGACGTGAAACTGCAAGCGGTCGCCACCGGGATCATGTGGCAGGGCGTTGCCACCGGCAAACTCGACGCCATGCTCTCCGCCTGGCTGCCGGTGACCCACGGTGAGTACTGGACCAAGAACAAGGACAAGGTGGTCGACTACGGCCCCAACTTCAAAGATGCCAAGATCGGCTTGATCGTGCCGGAGTACGTCAAGGCCAAGTCCATCGAAGACCTCAAGACCGACACCACCTTCAAGAACAAGATCGTCGGTATCGACGCCGGTTCAGGCGTAATGCTCAAGACCGACGAAGCCATCAAGCAGTACGGTCTCGATTACAAACTGCAAGCCAGTTCGGGTGCGGCGATGATCGCTGAACTGACGCGTGCCGAAGATAAGCAGGAATCCATTGCCGTCACCGGTTGGGTGCCACACTGGATGTTCGCCAAGTGGAAACTGCGTTTCCTGGACGACCCAAAAGGGATTTATGGTGCTGCTGAGACCGTCAACAGCATCGGCAGCAAGGGCCTGGAGAAGAAAGCGCCGGAAGTCGCGGCCTTCCTGAAAAAATTCCAGTGGGCCTCCAAGGATGAAATCGGTGAAGTCATGCTCGCCATCCAGGAGGGCGCCAAGCCTGAAGCAGCGGCCAAGGATTGGGTCGCCAAGCACCCTGAGCGTGTGGCCGAGTGGACCGCTAAGTAATTCACTACCTTGATGCAATCCCTTGTGGGAGGGGGTTTGCTGCCGATTGCGGTGTGCCAGTTAAGCAATATTGACTGACATGCCGCAGTCGGGAGCAAGCCCCCTCCCACATTGGTTTCACCCTCCCGCAAATGTTTCTGCGCCCTCCCAATCCCTCGCTACACTCGATCTACTACTAAGGTCGTCTGGAACCTGTTCGGCAGCCGCATACAGTGGCCATGTTCCAATAATAAAAAAGCTGTGCTGCGAGGATAAAAACAATGAACGACAGCATTTACCTCTCGATTCAAAACAGCCCGCGTTTCAAGGAGCTGGTGAGAAAAAGGGAAAGGTTCGCCTGGATTCTCTCGGCGATCATGCTAGGGCTTTACTCCGCTTTCATCCTGTTGATCGCTTACGGGCCACAAGTACTGGGGGCCAAGCTCAGCCCTGGTTCGTCGATTACCTGGGGCATTCCCCTGGGCGTCGGGCTGATTGTGTCCGCTTTCATTTTGACCGGCATTTACGTGCGTCGGGCCAATGGCGAGTTTGACGACCTGAACAATGCGATTCTCAAGGAGGCTGCGCAATGATCCGTCGTCTACTGGCAGTATTCGGCGCTTCGCTTTTTGCTCCTGCCGTTTGGGCGGCGGACGCATTGACCGGTGAAGTGCACAAGCAGCCGCTGAACATCTCGGCCATCGTGATGTTCATCGCATTCGTCGGTGCCACCCTGTGCATCACTTACTGGGCTTCCAAGCGTAACAAGTCGGCGGCCGACTACTATGCGGCCGGCGGCAAGATCACCGGTTTCCAGAACGGCCTGGCGATTGCCGGTGACTACATGTCGGCGGCATCCTTCCTGGGGATTTCCGCGCTGGTGTATACCTCTGGCTATGACGGCTTGATCTACTCGATCGGCTTCCTGGTGGGCTGGCCGATCATTCTGTTCCTGATCGCCGAGCGCTTGCGTAACCTGGGTAAATACACCTTTGCCGACGTGGCGTCCTACCGCCTCGGGCAAACCCAGATCCGCAGCCTGTCGGCCTGTGGTTCGCTGGTGGTGGTGGCGTTCTACCTGATCGCGCAGATGGTCGGCGCGGGCAAGCTGATCCAACTGCTGTTCGGCCTGGACTACCATGTAGCGGTGATCCTGGTCGGCATCCTGATGTGCATGTACGTGCTGTTCGGCGGCATGCTGGCCACCACGTGGGTGCAGATCATCAAGGCCGTGCTGCTGCTGTCCGGTGCTTCGTTCATGGCGCTGATGGTGATGAAGCACGTCAACTTCGACTTCAACATGCTGTTTTCCGAGGCGATCAAGGTTCACCCCAAAGGTGAAGCGATCATGAGCCCTGGCGGCCTGGTGAAAGACCCGATCTCGGCATTCTCCCTGGGCCTGGCACTGATGTTCGGTACCGCCGGCCTGCCGCACATCCTGATGCGCTTCTTCACTGTAAGCGACGCCAAGGAAGCGCGTAAGAGCGTGCTGTACGCCACCGGTTTCATCGGCTACTTCTATATCCTGACCTTTATCATCGGCTTTGGCGCGATCCTGCTGGTGAGCACCAACCCGGCGTTCAAGGATGCTGCCGGCGCACTGTTGGGCGGTAACAACATGGCGGCGGTGCACCTGGCCAACGCAGTGGGCGGCAGTATCTTCCTGGGCTTCATCTCGGCCGTGGCCTTCGCCACCATCCTGGCGGTGGTTGCCGGTTTGACCCTGGCCGGTGCTTCGGCGGTGTCCCATGACCTGTATGCCAGTGTGATCAAGAAGGGCAAGGCCAACGATAAGGACGAGATTCGTGTGTCGAAGATCACCACCGTGGCCTTGGGCGTGCTGGCCATCGGTCTGGGTATCCTGTTCGAAAGCCAGAACATCGCATTCATGGTGGGCCTGGCGTTCTCGATTGCCGCCAGCTGTAACTTCCCGGTGTTGCTGCTTTCCATGTACTGGAAAAACCTCACCACCCGTGGCGCGATGATCGGCGGCTGGCTGGGCCTGATCAGTGCCGTGGGCCTGATGGTGCTGGGTCCGACCATCTGGGTGTCGATCCTGCACCATGAAAAAGCGATCTTCCCGTACGAATACCCGGCGCTGTTCTCGATGATCATCGCGTTCGTGGGTATCTGGTTCTTCTCCATCACCGACAAGTCGGCGGCGGCAGAGAAAGAGCGTGCACTGTACTTCCCGCAGTTTGTGCGTTCGCAGACTGGCCTGGGGGCGAGTGGGGCGGTTAACCACTAAGGTTGTCGCTGGATAAGAAGTGCCCCGGTCGCAAGGCCGGGGTATTTTTTTATCTGGGGTTCTGGGGTGTCTGGGCTATGGCTTGCTCCCGATAGCGGTAGATCAGGAGACACAAATAAGAACGGCCTCCACTAAGGGAGGCCGTTTTCAGTACAACTTAAGCTGATTGCTTACTTGCGATCTTCCAGCTTGGTAATGTCGCGCGACTCGTAGCCGGTGTACAGCTGGCGCGGGCGGCCAATCTTGTACGGGCTGGAGAGCATTTCTTTCCAGTGGGAGATCCAGCCCACGGTCCGCGCCAGGGCGAAGATCACGGTGAACATGCTGGTTGGAATGCCGATCGCCTTGAGGATGATCCCCGAGTAGAAATCGACGTTCGGGTACAGCGAGCGCTCGATGAAGTACGGGTCGGTCAAGGCGATCTCTTCCAGGCGCATGGCCAGTTCGAGTTGCGGATCGTTCTTGATGCCCAGTTCCTTCAACACTTCGTCGCAGGTCTGCTTCATCACGGTGGCGCGCGGGTCGCGGTTCTTGTAGACCCGGTGACCGAAGCCCATCAACTTGAACGGATCGTTCTTGTCCTTGGCCTTGGCGATGAAGGTGTCGATGTTGGAGACATCGCCGATTTCATCGAGCATGGTCAATACGGCTTCGTTCGCGCCGCCGTGGGCAGGGCCCCACAGCGCGGCGATGCCGGCGGCGATGCAGGCGAACGGGTTGGCACCCGAAGAGCCCGCCAGGCGCACGGTGGACGTCGAGGCGTTCTGCTCGTGGTCGGCATGGAGGATGAAGATCCGGTCCATGGCCTTGGCGAGTACCGGGCTGATCGGTTTGATCTCGCACGGGGTGTTGAACATCATGTGCAGGAAGTTTTCCGCGTACGTCAGGTCGTTGCGCGGGTACATCATGGGTTGACCCATGGAGTACTTGTAAACCATTGCGGCCAGGGTCGGCATCTTGGCAACCAGGCGGATCGCGGAGATTTCGCGATGCTGCGGGTTATTGATGTCGAGGGAGTCGTGATAGAAGGCCGACAGGGCGCCGACCACGCCGCACATGACGGCCATCGGGTGGGCGTCGCGACGGAAGCCGTTGAAGAAGGTCTTCAACTGCTCGTGAACCATGGTGTGGTTCTTCACGGTGCTGACGAACTGGGCTTTTTGCTCGGCTGTTGGCAATTCGCCATTTAGCAGCAGGTAGCAGGTTTCCAGGTAGTCCGACTTTTCAGCCAGTTGCTCGATCGGGTAGCCCCGGTGCAGCAGAATGCCATTGTCGCCGTCGATATAGGTGATCTTCGACTCGCAAGAGGCGGTCGACATGAAGCCTGGGTCGAAAGTGAAACGGCCCGTGGCCGTCAGGCCCCGTACGTCGATTACATCGGGACCAACGGTGCCGGTTAAAATGGGCAGCTCGACGGGGGCTGCGCCCTCGATGATCAACTGCGCTTTTTTGTCAGCCATGTGGCCTCCTATTTATGCTTCAAATCATCAGACAGACCCCCCACGCAGGGCCCGCACCACTATAGTGAGATAAATTCAGATGTCAATTTGCCTAAAGTCTTGCTCCAGAAGGCTTTAACCGTACTTTTTCGTCGAAATTAACTGCCATTTACGCCTTTTATCCCGCCAGCGCAATCCGCTATTAGGGTGAGGTGCGCGCGTTGTCATTAGTAACCTAACTGTCTATACTCGGCCACCGACCGCCAAGGGCTTTTGGGCTTGCTTTCATTGGGGGTCGCACTCCCTGGGTGGTGCTTACCTGACCAGTCGCACTCCCCAACAACTTTGCCCTGATTGTTAGGGGCTCTTCAGTGTGAAAAAAAGCCGTGAATAGCCAACGACCTGTAAACCTAGACCTAAGGACCATCAAACTCCCCATCACCGGCGTTACGTCGTTCCTGCACCGTGTTTCCGGCATCATCCTGTTCCTGGGCTTGGGCATCATGCTTTATGCATTGAGCAAATCCCTGGGTTCCGAGGAAGGTTACGCCGAGGTGAAGGCATGCTTGACCAGCCCGCTGGCCAAGTTCGTAGCATGGGGCCTCCTGTCCGCTCTGCTGTATCACCTGGTAGCCGGTGTGCGCCACTTGATCATGGATATGGGCATCGGTGAGACGCTGGAAGGCGGCCGCCTGGGCTCGAAAATCATCATCGCCATTTCCGTGGTGCTGATCGTTCTGGCAGGAGTTTGGATATGGTAACCAGCGTAACGAATCTGTCGCGTTCGGGCCTCTATGACTGGATGGCACAGCGTGTGTCTGCGGTCGTTCTCGCGGCTTATTTCATTTTCCTGATCGGATACCTCGTCGCAAATCCGGGCATCGGCTATGAGCAATGGCACGGCCTGTTTTCCCACAATGCGATGCGAATCTTCAGTCTGCTGGCCCTTGTAGCCCTGGGCGCTCACGCCTGGGTCGGCATGTGGACCATCGCGACCGACTACCTCACGCCGATGGCGCTGGGCAAGTCTGCGACCGCAGTCCGTTTCCTCTTCCAGGCTGTATGCGGCGTCGCGATGTTCGCTTACTTCGTCTGGGGTGTGCAGATTCTTTGGGGTATCTGATTCATGGCTAACATTCCTACTATTTCCTTCGACGCCATCATTATTGGTGGCGGCGGTGCCGGCATGCGCGCAGCGCTGCAGCTGGCCCAGGGTGGTCACAAGACTGCCGTGATCACCAAGGTGTTCCCGACGCGGTCCCACACCGTTTCGGCCCAGGGTGGCATCACTTGCGCCATCGCCTCCGCCGACCCGAACGATGACTGGCGCTGGCACATGTACGACACCGTCAAGGGCTCCGACTACATCGGTGACCAGGACGCTATCGAATACATGTGTCAGGAAGGCCCTGCCGCGGTGTTCGAGCTGGACCACATGGGTCTGCCGTTCTCCCGTACCGAGCAAGGTCGTATCTACCAGCGTCCATTCGGCGGCCAGTCGAAGGATTACGGTAAAGGCGGCCAGGCTGCCCGTACCTGCGCGGCTTCCGACCGTACCGGTCACGCGCTGTTGCACACCCTTTATCAAGGCAACCTGAAAGCCGGTACTACGTTCCTGAACGAGTACTACGCGGTCGACCTGGTAAAGAACGCCGACGGCGCATTTGTTGGCGTGATCGCCATCTGCATCGAAACCGGTGAAACCACCTACATCCGCGCCAAGGCTACCGTGCTGGCGACCGGCGGTGCAGGCCGTATCTACGCCTCGACCACCAACGCCCTGATCAACACCGGTGACGGCGTCGGCATGGCTCTGCGTGCAGGCGTGCCGGTACAAGACATCGAAATGTGGCAGTTCCACCCAACCGGCATCGCCGGCGCCGGTGTACTGGTAACCGAAGGTTGCCGTGGCGAAGGTGGCTACCTGATCAACAAGCACGGCGAGCGTTTCATGGAGCGTTATGCTCCGAACGCCAAGGACCTTGCCGGTCGTGACGTGGTTGCCCGTTCGATGGTTAAAGAAATCATCGCCGGCAACGGCTGTGGCCCTAACGGTGATCACGTACTGCTGAAACTCGATCACCTGGGTGAAGAAGTACTGCACAGCCGCCTGCCAGGTATCTGCGAGCTGTCCAAGACCTTTGCCCACGTTGACCCAGTGGTTGCTCCGGTTCCGGTTGTTCCAACCTGCCACTACATGATGGGCGGCGTGCCGACCAACATTCATGGCCAGGCGATCACCCAGAACGCCGAAGGCGTGGACGAGATCATTCATGGCCTGTTCGCCGTAGGCGAAGTGGCGTGCGTATCGGTTCACGGTGCCAACCGCCTGGGCGGCAACTCGCTGCTCGACCTGGTGGTATTCGGTCGCGCTGCCGGCCTGCACTTGGAAAAAGCCCTGACCGACGGCATCGAATACGATGACGCCACCGACGCCAACATCGAGACCGCCCTCGCGCGCCTGAACGCTCTGAACGAGCGTACCGATGGTGAAGACGTGGCGACCCTGCGTCGTGAACTGCAAAGCTGCATGCAGAACTACTTCGGTGTGTTCCGTACCGGCGAATACATGCAGAAGGGTATCGCCCAGTTGGCTGACCTGCGCAAGCGCATCGCCAACGTCAAGATCAACGATAAGAGCCAGGCGTTCAACACTGCTCGTATCGAAGCCCTTGAACTGCAAAACCTGCTGGAAGTGGCTGAAGCGACTGCGATCGCCGCCGAGGTTCGTAAAGAATCTCGTGGTGCTCACGCTCGTGAAGACTTTGAAGATCGCGACGACGAAAACTGGTTGTGCCACACCCTGTATTTCCCGGGTGACAAGCGCGTAACCAAGCGTGCCGTGAACTTCTCGCCGAAGACGGTGCCGACGTTTGAACCGAAGATTCGGACTTACTAAGGGTGGCTGCCATGTTGAAAGTCAGTGTTTATCGCTACAACCCTGATCAGGACGCCGCGCCGTTCATGCAGGAATTCCAGGTCGATACCGGTGGTAAAGACCTGATGGTGCTGGATGTATTGGCACTGATCAAAGAGCAGGACGAAGGTTTCTCCTATCGTCGCTCTTGCCGTGAAGGTGTGTGCGGTTCCGACGGCATGAACATCAACGGCAAAAACGGCCTGGCGTGCATCACGCCGCTGTCGGCCGTGGTCAAAGGCAACAAGCTGATCGTTCGTCCTCTGCCAGGTTTGCCGGTTATCCGTGACCTGGTCGTCGATATGAGCATCTTCTACAAGCAATACGAGAAAGTTAAGCCGTTCCTGCAGAACGATACGCCGGCTCCGGCCATCGAACGTCTGCAGTCCCCTGAAGAACGTGAAAAGCTCGACGGTCTGTACGAGTGCATCCTGTGCGCCTGCTGCTCGACTTCGTGCCCGTCCTTCTGGTGGAACCCGGACAAGTTCCTGGGCCCAGCTGCACTGCTGCAAGCGTACCGCTTCCTGGCAGACAGCCGTGACACCAAGACGTCCGAGCGTCTGGCTTCGCTGGATGACCCGTTCAGCGTATTCCGCTGCCGCGGGATCATGAACTGCGTCAACGTATGTCCTAAAGGCCTGAACCCGACTAAGGCCATTGGTCACATCCGTAACATGTTGCTGCAAAGCGGCGTGTAACTGACGTTGCAATAGAGCAGGACCGTTGTGCCCGTAAATGCTGCGGCGCAGGCTTCAACCGGCGCCGTAGTTTTAACTTGAGCAGCGACTTACAAAGCCGCAGCTCTTATTTTGAAGAAATGAGACAAGCAGGGGCATTCGGGTTGGTACCCGAACTATCAGCGTGATCCTAAGTGGCTTGTTTTGGTCGCTGCACTTGGCCTTTTGCAAGCAAACTCGGTGTTTTCGCCGGTGGTGTCCCCAAATCGAGGGTGACCAAGCATGCAAGAAAGCGTGATGCAGCGCATGTGGAACAGCGGCTATCTTTCAGGTGGTAACGCTGCCTATGTGGAAGAGCTTTATGAGCTCTACCTGCACGACCCTAACGCTGTGCCAGAAGAATGGCGCACCAAATTTCAGACGTTGTCTTCAGACGGCAACGCTGCCACCGATGTATCGCACGCAACAATTCGCGATCAATTTGTGCTGCTGGCAAAGAACCAGCGCCGCGCCCAACCGGTTTCCGCCGGCAGCGTGAGCAGTGAGCATGAGAAGAAGCAAGTTGAAGTACTGCGACTGATCCAGGCCTCACCGCATGCGCGGCCACCAGGCGGCCCAGCTTGACCCGCTGGGGCTCTGGCAGCGTCCTGCACCGGCTGACCTGTCGATCAATCATTACGGCTTGACCAATGCCGATCTTGATACGACCTTCCGTGCCGGCGACCTGTTCATCGGCAAAGAGGAAGCGAGCCTACGCGAAATTCACGAAGCGTTGCAGCAGACATATTGCCGCACCATTGGCGCTGAATTCACGCACATCACCGATTCCGAGCAACGCCACTGGTTCCAGCATCGTCTGGAAGGCGTGCGTGGCCGTCCGGTGCTGTCCGCCGACGTGCGCAGCCACCTGCTTGAGCGCGTCACCGCAGCCGAAGGCCTGGAAAAATACCTGGGTACCAAATACCCGGGTACCAAGCGTTTTGGTCTGGAAGGCGGCGAAAGCCTGATCCCGATGCTCGACGAGCTGATCCAGCGTTCCGGTTCCTACGGTACCAAGGAAATCGTGATCGGCATGGCTCACCGTGGTCGCTTGAACGTGTTGGTCAACACCTTCGGCAAGAACCCGCGCGAGCTGTTCGACGAGTTCGAAGGCAAGAAGAAGGTCGAGTTGGGTTCCGGTGACGTTAAATACCACCAGGGCTTCTCGTCCAACGTGATGACCACCGGCGGTGAAGTTCACCTGGCCATGGCCTTCAACCCATCCCACCTGGAAATCGTTTCTCCGGTGGTCGAGGGTTCGGTCCGTGCTCGTCAGGACCGTCGCAACGACACCACCGGTGAAAAGGTTCTGCCGATTTCCATCCACGGCGACGCGGCGTTCGCCGGTCAAGGCGTGGTTCTGGAAACGTTCCAGATGTCGCAGACCCGCGGTTTCAAGACCGGCGGTACTGTTCACATCGTCATCAACAACCAGGTTGGCTTCACCATCAGCAACCCGCTGGATGCGCGCTCCACCGAGTACGCCACCGACGTTGCCAAGATGATCCAGGCGCCGATCCTCCATGTGAATGGTGATGATCCGGAAGCCGTGCTGTTCGTGACCCAACTGGCTGTCGACTACCGCATGCAGTTCAAGCGTGACGTGGTGATCGACCTCGTGTGCTACCGCCGTCGCGGTCACAACGAAGCCGACGAACCGAGCGGCACCCAGCCGTTGATGTACCAGCAGATCACCAAGCAGCGCACCACCCGTGAGCTGTACGCCGAAAGCCTGACCAAGGCCGGTGTGATGGATGAGGCGCGTGTTCAGGCGAAGATCGATGAATACCGCAACGCCCTGGATAACGGCCTGCATGTAGTAAAAAGCCTGGTCAAAGAGCCGAACAAAGAGTTGTTCGTGGACTGGCGTCCGTACCTGGGTCACACCTGGACCGCGCGTCACGACACCTCGTTCGACCTCAAGACCCTGCAGGAACTGTCCGCCAAGCTGCTGGAAATCCCAGAAGGCTTCGTGGTGCAGCGCCAGGTTGCGAAGATCTACGAAGACCGTCAGAAGATGCAAGCCGGTGGCCTGCCGATCAACTGGGGCTACGCCGAAACCATGGCGTACGCGACCCTGGCGTTCGAAGGTCACCCGATCCGCATGACCGGTCAGGACATCGGCCGCGGTACGTTCTCGCACCGTCATGCGGTGCTGCACAACCAGAAAGACGCGGGCACCTACATCCCGTTGCAGAACCTGTACGAAGGCCAGCCACGTTTCGACCTGTACGATTCGTTCCTGTCCGAAGAAGCCGTGCTGGCGTTCGAATACGGTTACTCCACCACCACGCCTAACGCGCTGGTGATCTGGGAAGCCCAGTTCGGCGACTTCGCCAACGGTGCCCAGGTGGTTATCGACCAGTTCATCACCAGCGGCGAGCACAAGTGGGGCCGCCTGTGCGGTCTGACCATGCTGCTGCCGCACGGTTATGAAGGTCAGGGGCCTGAGCACTCCTCGGCCCGTCTGGAGCGTTACCTGCAACTGTGCGCCGAGCACAATATCCAGGTGTGCGTGCCGACGACCCCGGCCCAGATCTACCACTTGCTGCGTCGCCAGGTGATCCGCCCGCTGCGCAAGCCGCTGGTCGTGCTGACGCCCAAGTCGCTGTTGCGTCACAAATTGGCCATCTCGACCCTGGAAGATCTGGCCGAAGGTTCGTTCCAGACCGTTATTCCGGAAATCGACACGCTGGACGCCGCCAAAGTCACTCGCTTGATCCTGTGCAGCGGCAAGGTCTACTACGATTTGCTGGAAAAACGCCGTGCCGAAGGCCGCGAAGACATCGCCATTGTGCGTATCGAGCAGCTTTACCCGTTCCCGGAAGATGACCTCATGGAGATCATCGCGCCTTATACCAACCTCACGAACGTGGTCTGGTGTCAGGAAGAACCGATGAACCAGGGCGCCTGGTACAGCAGCCAGCATCACTTGCGTCGCAGCATCGGCAATCACAACAAGGCCCTGGGCCTGGAGTATGCCGGTCGTGATGCTTCTGCTGCGCCTGCGTGTGGCTATGCGTCGATGCACGCCGAGCAGCAGGAAAAACTGCTGCAAGATGCTTTCACTGTTTAACGCCTTCGCGCTGACTGAAACCGAATTTTAAGGACCCACAGATAATGGCTATCGAAATCAAAGCCCCGTCATTCCCGGAATCGGTTGCCGATGGCACCGTTGCCACTTGGCACAAGAAACCAGGTGAGGCCGTCAAGCGTGACGACCTGATCGTCGACATCGAGACCGATAAAGTCGTTCTGGAAGTGTTGGCCGAAGCTGACGGCGTGCTGGGCGCAATCGTTGCCGAAGAAGGCGCTACCGTTCTGTCGAACCAGGTACTGGGTTCGATCGAAGAGGGCAGCGCCGCAGCAGCACCTGCCGCCGCTGCAGCCCCGGCTGCCTCGGCACCGGCTGCCGCTCCGGCCGCTGGCGGTGAAGATCCAATCGCCGCACCGGCTGCTCGTCAGCTGGCTGAAGAAAACGGCATCAACCTGGCGTCCATCAAAGGCACCGGCAAAGACGGCCGCGTGACCAAGGAAGACGTGGTTGCCGCTGTTGAAGCCAAGAAAAACGCGCCAGCCGCCGCACCTGCCAAGGCTGCCGCACCGGCTGCCGCCGCGCCTGTGTTCGCCGCTGGCGATCGCACCGAGAAGCGCGTGCCGATGACCCGCGTACGTGCCACCGTGGCCAAGCGCCTGGTTGAAGCACAATCGAACATGGCGATGCTGACCACGTTCAACGAAGTCGACATGACCGAAGTCATGGCGCTGCGTTCGAAGTACAAGGACCTGTTCGAGAAGTCCCACAACGGCGTGCGCCTGGGCTTCATGTCGTTCTTCGTGAAAGCGGCTACCGAAGCGCTGAAACGCTACCCGGCCGTCAACGCTTCCATCGATGGCACCGACATCGTTTACCATGGCTACGCGGATATCGGCGTTGCCGTATCCAGCGACCGTGGCCTGGTGGTTCCGGTTCTGCGTAACGCCGAGCTGATGAGCCTGGCCGAAATCGAAGGCGGCATCGCCGGCTTCGGCAAGAAAGCCCGTGACGGCAAGCTGACCATCGATGAGATGACCGGTGGTACCTTCACCATCACCAACGGTGGTACCTTCGGTTCGATGATGTCGACGCCGATCGTCAACCCGCCACAAGCCGCGATCCTGGGCATGCACAACATCATCCAGCGTCCGATGGCCATCAATGGCCAAGTCGTGATCCGCCCAATGATGTACCTGGCACTGTCTTACGATCACCGCCTGATCGATGGTAAAGAAGCCGTGACTTTCCTGGTGACCATCAAGAACCTGCTGGAAGACCCGGCTCGTCTGCTGCTGGATATCTGATAGAAGCAGCTGCAGGCTCCGTGGCGGGTCGCCCATGAGGCGGCCTTGCCCGGAGCTTGCGGCTTGAAAGCTTGCTGCTAAATAGAGGAACTATTTTCATGTCGCAGAAATTTGACGTTGTAGTGATTGGTGCAGGCCCTGGCGGCTATGTTGCCGCCATCAAGGCCGCACAACTGGGCCTCTCGACTGCTTGCATCGAAAAATACACCGACAAGGAAGGCAAACTGGCATTGGGCGGTACTTGCCTGAACGTTGGTTGCATTCCTTCCAAGGCGCTGCTGGACAGCTCCTGGAAATTCCACGAAGCGCAAGACGGTTTTGCCATCCACGGCATCAACCACGCTGGCGTGACCATGGACGTGCCAGCGATGGTCGGCCGTAAAGCCAACATCGTCAAAGGCCTGACTTCCGGCGTTGCAACCCTGTTCAAGGCCAACGGCGTAACGTCCCTGCAAGGCCACGGCAAACTGCTGGCCGGCAAGAAAGTTGAAATCACCAAGCCAGACGGTTCGGTAGAAGTCATCGAAGCCGAAAACGTGATCCTGGCGCCAGGTTCGCGTCCAATCGACATTCCACCGGCCCCGGTTGACCAGAACGTGATCGTCGATTCGACCGGCGCCCTGGAATTCCAGGCTGTGCCTAAGCGTCTGGGCGTAATCGGCGCCGGCGTGATCGGCCTGGAGCTGGGTTCGGTCTGGTCCCGCCTGGGTTCCGAAGTGACCGTGCTGGAAGCCCTGGACACGTTCCTGCTGGCTGCCGACACCGCAGTGTCCAAAGAAGCGCTGAAAACCCTGACCAAACAAGGTCTGGACATCAAGCTGGGCGCTCGCGTGACCGGTTCGAAGGTCAACGGCGAAGAAGTGGTCGTGACCTACACCGACAAGGATGGCGAACAAACCATCACGTTCGACAAGCTGATCGTAGCCGTTGGTCGCCGTCCAGTGACCACCGACCTGCTGGCGGCTGACAGCGGCGTGAACATCGACGAGCGTGGCTTCATCCACGTTGACGATCACTGCGCAACCACCGTGCCTGGCGTGTACGCCATTGGCGACGTGGTTCGCGGCATGATGCTGGCGCACAAGGCGTCCGAAGAAGGCATCATGGTTGTCGAGCGCATCAAGGGCCACAAAACCCAGATGAACTACGACCTGATCCCATCGGTCATCTATACCCACCCGGAAATTGCATGGGTCGGCAAGAACGAACAGCAGTTGAAAGCTGAAGGCGTTGAAGTTAACGTCGGCACCTTCCCGTTTGCCGCTTCTGGCCGTGCCATGGCAGCCAACGACACCGGTGGTTTTGTCAAAGTCATCGCTGATGCCAAGACTGACCGCGTATTGGGCGTCCACGTGATTGGCCCGAGCGCTGCAGAACTGGTTCAGCAAGGCGCAATCGGTATGGAATTCGGCACCAGTGCCGAGGACCTGGGCATGATGGTCTTCTCCCATCCGACCCTGTCCGAAGCGTTGCACGAAGCTGCGTTGGCAGTGAATGGCGGCGCCATCCACATCGCCAACCGCAAGAAGCGCTAAGCGAGATAATAAGAAACCACGGCGGAGTTGCCCGTCGTGAGCCTTGCGCGCAAGACTCACCGCGGAATATCCGCTGGACGCAGCCTTGCGCAGCTTTACGGGCCATAAGCCCCGCAAGTTGCGCAAGCAGCAGTCACAGGTGGCGCGGCACTCATAATGAGCGCAGCGCCGAATGCGCAGTACCTAACGAAGACGGTAAAAAGCATGAATCTTCACGAGTATCAGGGTAAGCAGCTGTTCGCTGAATACGGCCTGCCAGTTTCCAAGGGCTACGCAGTAGACACCCCGGAAGCAGCAGCAGAAGCTTGCGACAAAATCGGTGGCACCGAGTGGGTTGTCAAAGCCCAGGTCCACGCAGGTGGTCGCGGTAAAGCGGGCGGCGTTAAGCTGGTTCGCAGCAAAGAAGACGCCAAGGCCTTCGCACAGCAGTGGCTGGGCAAGCGTCTGGTGACTTACCAGACTGATGCCAATGGCCAGCCAGTCACCAAGATCCTGGTTGAATCGTGCACTGATATCGCTAAAGAGCTGTACCTGGGCGCTGTCGTTGACCGTTCGAGCCGTCGCATCGTGTTCATGGCTTCCACCGAAGGTGGCGTGGACATCGAGAAGATCGCTCACGAAACCCCAGAAAAAATTCTGAAAGCCACTATCGATCCACTGGTTGGCGCTCAGCCATTCCAAGGTCGCGAGCTGGCTTTCCAGCTGGGCCTGGAAGGCAAGCAAGTTGCCCAGTTCGCCAAGATCTTCGTAGGTCTGGCCAAACTGTTCCAGGATCACGATCTGGCCCTGCTGGAAGTGAACCCGCTGGTGATCAAGGCTGACGGCGATCTGCACTGCCTGGACGCCAAGATCAACATCGACGCCAACGCCATGTACCGTCAGCCTAAGCTGAAGACTTTCCACGATCCGTCGCAAGACGATCCGCGCGAAGCGCACGCTGCCAAGTTCGAACTGAACTACGTAGCCCTGGAAGGCAACATCGGTTGCATGGTCAACGGTGCCGACCTGGCCATGGGTACCATGGACATCGTCAACCTGCATGGCGGCAAACCAGCCAACTTCCTCGACGTGGGCGGTGGTGCTACCAAGGAACGCGTTACCGAAGCGTTCAAGATCATCCTGTCCGACTCCAACGTCGCTGCAGTATTGGTCAACATCTTCGGCGGCATCGTTCGTTGCGACATGATTGCCGAAGGCATCATCGGTGCAGTGAAAGAAGTCGGCGTTAAAATCCCGGTTGTTGTTCGCCTTGAAGGCAACAACGCTGAACTGGGCGCTAAAGTACTGGCAGAAAGCGGTTTGAACATCATCGCGGCTACCAGCCTGACCGACGCTGCTCAACAAGTTGTCAAAGCTGCGGAGGGCAAATAATGAGCGTCCTGATCAATAAAGACACCAAAGTTATCTGCCAGGGTATTACCGGTTCGCAAGGTAGTTTCCACACCCAGCAAGCCATCGAATACGGCACCAAGATGGTTGGCGGCGTAACTCCGGGCAAAGGCGGCACCGAGCACCTGGGCCTGCCAGTGTTCAACACCGTGAAAGACGCTGTAGCTGCCACTGGCGCCACCGCCAGCGTGATCTACGTTCCAGCTCCTTTCTGCAAGGACTCCATCCTGGAAGCGGCATTCGGCGGCATCAAGCTGATCGTCTGCATCACCGAAGGCATTCCTACCCTGGACATGCTGGACGCTAAAGTTAAGTGCGACGAGCTGGGCGTAGTCCTGATCGGCCCTAACTGCCCAGGCGTGATCACTCCAGGCGAATGCAAGATCGGCATCATGCCAGGTCACATCCACTTGCCAGGCAAAGTCGGTATCGTTTCGCGCTCCGGCACCCTGACCTACGAAGCTGTGAAGCAGACCACTGACGCCGGTTTCGGTCAGTCGACTTGCGTCGGCATCGGCGGTGACCCGATCCCAGGCTCCAACTTCATCGACATCCTGAAGCTGTTCCAGGAAGACCCGAAGACCGAAGCGATCGTCATGATCGGTGAAATCGGCGGTTCGGCTGAAGAAGAAGCGGCAGCCTACATCAAGGCTCACGTGACCAAGCCGGTTGTTTCCTACATCGCTGGTGTGACTGCCCCTGCGGGCAAGCGCATGGGCCATGCTGGCGCAATCATCTCCGGCGGCAAAGGCACTGCAGACGAGAAATTCGCTGCACTGCAAGACGCAGGTGTAAAAACCGTGCGTTCGCTGGCAGACATCGGCAAGGCCCTGGCCGAGCTGACCGGTTGGGCTGTCAAGTAAGCCTCGCGCTTAACTGACGCTTCACCACACAAAGGCCACCTTCGGGTGGCCTTTGTGCGTTTTGGGTTGAAATGTACTCAATCCAATGTGGGGGCTTGCTCCCGATAGCGGTGAGCCAGCCACTGATGATGTGACTGAACCACCGCTATCGGGAGCAAGCCCCCTCCCGCATTGGATCGTATTGCCGAATTAAGTACGAAAACGCGACATCGAGCTGTCGCTTATCGGACAGTGCGCCCCGCAACAGTGCGTTTGTCAGCCCAATTCTGTACCCTAGCCGCCTCTTTATGCGCCCGCATCCCAAAAGGAAGCCGCGCGCTAGATCGGTCGGTCCCCATAAGGGCCGGCGGTATTTCCCTCATCCATAGGGAATCCCTCTCTAAATTCCGATTCAGTAGTGTGGTATTTCCTCAAATGAAAGTGTTGAAAAGCCAGGATATCCTGGCGTTGGGCTTTATGACCTTTGCCCTGTTCGTGGGCGCCGGCAACATCATCTTCCCGCCTATCGTGGGTTTGCAGGCGGGGCCTGACGTCTGGATGGCGGCGCTGGGCTTTCTGATCACCGCAGTAGGCTTGCCGGTGGTTACCGTAATCGCCCTGGCCAAGGTCGGCGGTGGCATGGACGCGTTGAGCAGCCCGATCGGCAAGATCGCCGGTGGCCTGCTCGCGGCGGCGGCGTATCTGGCGGTAGGGCCGCTGTTCGCCACCCCGCGTACCGCGACCGTGTCTTTTGAAGTCGGCCTGGCGCCGTTGACGGGTGAAAGCCCGCTGGCGCTGTTCCTTTACAGCTCGGTCTACTTCCTGGTCGTGTTCTTCGTTTCGCTGTACCCGGGTCGACTGCTGGACACCGTGGGTCGTTTTCTTGCGCCGTTGAAGATCATTGCGCTGGCCATCCTCGGCATCGCCGCGTTTGCCTTGCCGGCCGGCGACGTGGGTGTCGCCACTCCGGAATACGTCGCCGCGCCGTTCTCCCAGGGCTTTATCAATGGCTACCTGACCATGGATACCCTGGGCGCGCTGGTATTCGGCATTGTGATCGTCAACGCCATTCGCTCCCGTGGCGTCGAATCGCCCAAGCTGATCACCCGCTACGCGATCATCGCCGACCTGATTGCCGGCATGGGCCTGGCCCTCGTCTATGTGAGCCTGTTTCGCCTGGGTTCGGGCAGCCATGAAGTGGCCGCCGGCGCTGCGAATGGCGCCGCTGTGCTGCACGCCTACGTGCAACACACCTTTGGCTCCCTGGGTAGCGGCTTCCTCGCCGTACTGATCTCTCTGGCGTGCCTGGTGACCGCCGTCGGCCTGACCTGCGCCTGCGCCGAGTATTTCAGCCGTGTGCTGCCACTGTCCTACAAGACACTGGTGGTGATCCTGGCGTTGTTCTCGTTGTTTGTATCCAACCTGGGCCTGACCAAGCTGATTGCCTTCTCGATCCCGGTACTGACCGCCATCTACCCGCCGTGCATCGTGCTGGTGGCCTTGAGTTTCTGCAAAGACTTCTGGCAGGAGCAGGGCCGTATCGTTGGCCCGGTGATGCTGGTGTCGTTCATCTTGGGCTGCATCGACGCGCTCAAGGGGGCAGGGCTGGCGGGCTGGATGCCGGTGCAGTTGGCGAACTTGCCACTGAGCGAGCAAGGCCTGGCCTGGCTGATACCGTCGGTGATGGTGTTGGTGGTAGCGGTGGGGATTGACCGTATGCTCGGCAAGCGCAGCGAAGCGATCGCGTAACGACCGGTTTCGCGCAGTACTGAAATGCCCCGTATCAATCGATACGGGGCATTTTATGTTTGAGAGGCGACAACCTTCTAGAGTTGGCACGCTTTCAACAGGTGGAAGGGGGCTTGCCCGATGAGGGTGTGTCAGTGGATAAACCTGTAACTGTCCCACCGCCATCGGGGCAAACTCCCTTCCACATTCGTACTGCATTCCGCGAGCCAACACCGTGTAAAAAGGACCCGCATGTCATTCGTCGAAACCAATCAGATCCACCTGCTTGCCGCCCTCTGGTTTGTGCTGTGCTGGGGCGGCTATACCCGTTATGCCACTTGGAAGGCCCGCGACACTGCATGCCTGGCCAGTGTGTTGCATCTGTACCGTGAAGACTGGATGCGTCGCATGCTGCTGCGGGACAACCGTATCGCCGATGCCAGTGTGATCGGTAACCTGGAGCGCAATGCCTCGTTCTTTGCCTCCAGTACCCTGATCATCCTCGCCGGCATTCTCACCGTGCTCGGTGCATCCGAGCGGGCCGTGTCGTTGCTGGCGGACATTCCCATGGTGCAACAGGCATCCCAGGGCATGTCGGAAATCAAGCTATTGTGCCTGGCGCTGGTGTTTGTCTACGCGTTCTTCACGTTCAGTTGGTGCATGCGCCAATACAACTTTGCGGCAGTGCTGGTGGGGTCGGCGCCGATGATCGGTGAACGGCTGGTGTCGGAGCAGGAGCGCAGGGCGTTTGCGTTGCGCGCGGCACGGGTGATTTCCATGGCGGCCAACCAGTTCAACTTTGGCCTGCGCGCCTATTACTTCGGCATGACCATGCTGGCGTGGTTCGTCAGCCCTTGGTTGTTCATGTTGATGAGCGCGGGGGTGGTGTTCGTGCTGTATCGCCGCGAGTTTCATTCCGACGTCTTGCAAGTGATGGTGTATACGCAAACGGATACGACGGCGCCTGATACCGTCAAAGAGACGGCCTAGTCCACTTGCGCGTATTAACGCTGCGAATAAAAACGGCAGACAAAGTAAAGCCCGCTATCTAAGCGGGCTTTCTTTTTGCAGCCAAGCTATTTCAAGCCGCGGTATCAAGAACCGGTGGCAGGGGTAGCAGGTGCTGCTTCTTTCGCGGCGGCTTCGTTCGATTCAGCCTGAGCTTTGGCAGCATCGGCGTTTTCTTTCGCAGCGTCGTTCACTTTATCCTGAGCCTTGGCCATGTCTTTCTGAGCTTGCTCAGAATGTGCCGCAGCGTCTTGGGCTTTGTCTTCGGATTTTTTGTCGCAGGCAGCGAGACCGAGGGCAGCGGCCAACATCATGGAAATAGCTAAAGTCTTGCGCATGGGGTGTTTCTCCTTATTGAAGATATCTACTGGCCTTTCGAGCCCGAGGGCTCAGTTTTAGTTCCTTTTATGACGCAGATATATAAACCGCGTTGTTCAAGGAACTTTCTCGCGCACCGCCTACTGCGCGAATCAACACTAATAAGAGTCTGGATCGAATGACCGAAAACCTATTGTTAGAGCGTGCGACGCGATTTGTATCGGCCCTGCGCCATTGCCAGGTACTGGGTATTAACGTGCACGAGGCTGGCGAGGAGGGCATGACGCTGGTGTTGCCTTACACCCCGGCGATCGTGGGTGACCCCACCACCGGCGTCATCCACGGCGGCGCCCTGACCTCGTTGATGGATACCGCCTGCGGCATGGCCACCTTGTGCGTGCTGCCGGAATTCGAGGTGTGCCCGACCCTCGACCTGCGCATCGACTACATGCATCCCGCTGAACCGCACAAACCGGTCTACGGTTTCGCTCAGTGCTACCGGGTGACCACCGACGTGATCTTCACTCGTGGTGTCGCCTACCAGGACGACCCGCAGCAACCCATCGCCCATGTGGTCGGCACGTTCATACGCATGGGTAAGCGTCTCAGCGGCACCCAAGGCTTTCGCAGCACGATCAAGGGAGAGCAGGCATGACGCACCGATTCAAGACCCGCCTCGAACAAGCCCATGAACGCGCAGATTATGAGGCGCTGCTCAACCTGATCCCCTATGCCAAGCTGATCGGCATCGAATGCACGCGCCTGGGCGACGAATTGCTGTTTCGTCTGCCCGCCAACAAGGACAACATCGGTAACCCCATATTGCCGGCGCTGCACGGTGGCGTGATTGCAGGCTTCATGGAGCTGTCGGTCGCGCTGCACCTGCTGGTGTTTACCGGCGCCCCCGGCCTGCCGAAGATCATCGATTTCTCCCTGGATTACCTGCGTGCGGGCCAGTTCCGCGACACCTACGCCAAGTGCCAGGTTTGGCGCCAAGGCCGCCGGGTGGCGAATGTGGCGATCACCGCCTGGCAAAGCACGCCGGCGGAACCCATTGCCACCGCCCGTGCGCATTTCAAGATTGAGGAAACGAGCCGCCCTTGAAATCCTGGTCTTAGGCCCCAACTCTGATGACAACCCGCCGCTAACCCTTTCGGGGGCGGCCACTGCCATCCAATTGGAGTTTGATGACCATGAGTGTGGAAACTCAAAAGGAAACCCTGGGCTTCCAGACCGAGGTGAAGCAACTGCTGCACCTCATGATCCATTCGCTGTATTCCAACAAGGAAATCTTCCTTCGCGAATTGATCTCGAACGCTTCTGACGCTGTCGACAAATTACGTTTCGAAGCCCTGTCCAAGCCCGAGTGGCTGGAAGGTGGCGCCGAACTGAAAATCCGTGTGAGCTTCGACAAAGACGCCAAGACCGTCACGCTCGAAGACAACGGTATCGGCATGAGCCGTGACGATGCGATTACCCACCTGGGCACCATCGCTAAATCCGGCACCGCCGATTTCATGAAAAACCTGTCGGGCGACCAGAAGAAAGACTCGCACCTGATCGGCCAGTTCGGCGTGGGCTTCTACTCGGCCTTCATCGTGGCCGACAAGGTTGAAGTATTCAGCCGTCGTGCCGGCCTTGATGCCAGCGAAGGTGTGCATTGGGCCTCTAAGGGCGAGGGCGAGTTTGAAATCGCCACCATCGATAAGGCCGACCGCGGTACGCGTATCGTGTTGCACCTCAAAGACGGTGAAGACGAATTCGCCGACGGCTGGCGCCTGCGCAACATCATCAAAAAGTACTCCGACCACATCGCGCTGCCGATTGAACTGCCCAAAGAACAAGCGGCCGCCGAAGGCGAAGAGGCCCCTGCCCAGGAATGGGAAGTGGTCAACCGCGCCAGCGCCCTGTGGACCCGTCCTCGCACTGAAGTGAAGGATGAGGAATACCAGGAGTTCTACAAGCACATCGCCCACGATTACGAGAACCCGCTGAGCTGGAGCCATAACAAGGTCGAAGGCAAGCTCGAGTACAGCTCGCTGCTGTACGTGCCGGCTCGTGCGCCGTTCGACCTGTACCAGCGTGAAGCGCCCAAAGGCCTCAAGCTCTATGTCCAGCGCGTGTTCGTGATGGATCAGGCGGAATCGTTCCTGCCGCTGTACCTGCGCTTTATCAAAGGCGTGGTCGACTCCAATGACCTGTCGCTGAACGTGTCGCGGGAAATCCTGCAGAAAGACCCGATCATCGACTCCATGAAGTCGGCGTTGACCAAGCGCGTCCTCGACATGCTGGAAAAACTGGCGAAGAACGAGCCTGAGCAATACAAAGGCTTCTGGAAAAACTTCGGCCAGGTCATGAAAGAAGGCCCGGCGGAAGATTTCGCCAACAAAGAGAAAATCGCCGGCCTGCTGCGTTTTGCCTCCACTCAGGGCGAAGAGGGCGAGCAGATTGTGTCGCTGGCCGAGTACCTGGCGCGCGCCAAGGAAGGTCAGGACAAGATCTACTACCTGACCGGCGAAACCTACGCCCAGGTCAAGAACAGCCCGCACCTTGAAGTCTTCCGCAAAAAAGGCATTGAAGTGTTGCTGCTGACCGACCGTATCGATGAGTGGCTGATGAGCTATCTCAGCGAGTTCGACGGTAAAACCTTCGTCGACGTGGCCCGTGGTGACCTGGACCTGGGTAACCTGGACTCCGAAGAAGAGAAGAAAGAAGCCGAAGAAGTCGCCAAGGCCAAAGAAGGCCTGGTTGAGCGGATCAAGACTGCCCTGGGCGATGCCGTCAGCGAAGTGCGGGTTTCCCACCGTCTGACCGATTCCCCGGCGATCCTGGCCATCGGCGAGCAGGACCTGGGCATGCAGATGCGTCAGATCCTCGAAGCCAGCGGGCAGAAGGTTCCGGATTCCAAGCCGATCTTCGAGTTCAACCCGGCTCACCCGCTGATCGAGAAACTCGACGGCGAGCAGAGCGAAGAGCGGTTTGGCGACCTGTCGCACATCCTCTTCGACCAGGCGGCCCTGGCCGCTGGCGACAGCCTCAAAGACCCGGCCGCTTATGTGCGCCGACTGAACAAGCTGTTGGTTGAACTGTCGGTTTAACACCGTTGTAGAAAAACCCGCTTCGGCGGGTTTTTTCGTTCTAGTGCACCTCAACTGGAGAGAATGATGAGCCAAGTCACTGTGCGTTCCGTGGTCTATCAGATTGATGGCCAGTCTTATGAGAGCCGCCTGGCGTTCGATGCGAGCCAAAAAGGGCCGTTGCCGGGCTTGCTGATGGCCCCGAACTGGATGGGCGTGAGTGCCGGCGCGGAAGAAATCGCCAAGACCGTCGCGAGCAAGGGCTACGTGGTGCTGATTGCCGATCTGTACGGGCAAACCGTGCGTCCATCGAATGGCGATGAGGCCGGTGCGGCGATGATGCCGTTGAAAAATGACCGCCCATTGTTGAACAAGCGCATGCAGGCGGCCCTTGAGCAACTGCAAAGCCAGACTGAAGCGGCTGTTGATACGTCCAGGCTGGCGACCTTCGGCTTCTGCTTTGGCGGTTGCTGCTCCTTGGAGCTGGCCCGCACGGGCGCGCCATTGAAGGCAGCGGTATCGTTCCACGGCACCCTCGACACGCCAAACCCGGCAGATGCCAATAACATCAAGGGTTCGGTGCTGGTGCTGCATGGCGCCTCCGACCCGTTGGTGCCCAAAGAGCAACTGCCGGCCTTTGAAGACGAAATGAACGCCGCCGGTGTGGATTGGCAACTGCTGAGCTACGGTGGCGCGGTGCATTCCTTCACCGACCCGCACGCCAATGTGCCGGGCAAGATGATGTACGACGCGAAGACTGCTGCACGGGCGTTCCGCTCGATGCATAACTTGTTGGATGAAGTGTTCAAGGGTTGATTCTCTAGCGCCTGTTCCGACCCCATCGGGAGCAAGCCCCCTCCCACACTTGATTGGTATACACCTTCAAATGTGGAAGGGGGCTTGCTTCCGATGGCTATCTCGCAGGCAACTCAATTCTTTCGGATTCCCCCGGCACCGTCGGCCAATCCCCAGCCGCCCAACGCTGCCTGGCTTGCTCGATCACTGCGGGATCACTCGCGACAAAATTCCAGTTGATCCGCCTCGGTCCATCCAATGGCGCGCCGCCAAACACCACCAGGTGGCAATCGGACTCGGCAAACAACGTCATCGCTTGGCCGCTCGGCAATATCACCAGGCTATGTGCCTGCAACAGTTCGCCGTCGAGCTGCGCTTCTCCCTCCAGCACATACACCGCGCGTTCCTGATGCTCGTCCGGGATCGGCAGGGTGGTGGCCGTCTGCATGCGCACCTCGGCATACAGCGTGGGCGACAGCACCGGCACCGGTGATTCGAGGCAGAACCCGTTGCCCGCGATCATGCGAGTCCACACGCCCAGGTTGTCGCTCACCGGCAGGCTGTTGGCGGGGTGATGGCTGTAATGGCCTGGTCCGGTTTCGTGGTCCCTGGGCGAGGCCAGCCATACTTGCAACCCATGCAGGCTGAAACCACTGGCCTTGAGGGCTTCGGGTGTGCGCTCGACGTGGGCAATTGCGCTGCCGGCAGTCATCCAGCTCACATCGCCGGCTCTGCACCACTTGGTCGGAGCCCAGGCTATCCTTGTGCTGCAACGCGCCTTCAAACAGGTAGGTGAGGGTGGACAGGCCGATATGCGGGTGCTGGCGGATATTCATGCCGCTGCCCGGTGCGTAGCGGGTGGACAGCATATGGTCGAAAAATACAAAAGGTCCGACGCTACGGCATTCGCGCGAGGGCAGCGGGCGCAGGATCGGCTGGCCTTCAACCTCTTCCTGGCGAGGGCGGATCACGGTGAGGAGGGTCATGGTGCGTCCCAATCTGAGCGGGTTAGTTGGCCGTGAGCATAACCCGCTCGACGAGAGGTTGCTGCTATTGGCTGAACGCACCTTCCGATAGCGTGGTCTCGATGCTGATCTCGGCGGTGGTCATCAGCTTGTGCACCGGGCATTTGTCGGCAACGCGGTGCAACTCGTCGCGCTGTGCGTCGGTGAGCACACCCTTGAGGGTCAGCTTGACGCCGAGTTTGTATTTGCCCTTTTGTTCCTCGGCGGCGTCGTGGGTCACTTCCACGGTGACGCCGGTGAGCGGGATGTTTTTCTTCTGCGCATACAGCCTGACGGTCAGGGCTTTACAGGACGCCAATGCCGCGTCGAAGTAATCGTGGGGGGAGGGCGCGGAGTCGTCGCCGCCCAGGCTTTTGGGCAGGTCGGTAAACAACTCGTGGTTATTGATGTTGACGCTGTGGCGAAAATTTTCAGCGTTCAGTGTATTCACGGTAACAGGCATGGCAAACCTCACAGGGTGGCAGGATGTAGGTCATGCAGTTATAGAGCATGCGGGCCTTGGGGTGTTCCACGTTTTTGCATGATGAACCTCGGCGCGCAAGGCAAGGTCTACTCGTACTCGCCCTGATCGAGGTTGTATCGTGCTCTGGACCCGCCTGAGTGTTGCCCTGTTGTTCGCCGCCAGCAGCCTTGCCGTGCAGGCCCGCGACTATGCCTACAGCGACGCGCACCTGCATTACGTGGATTTTTTCCAGGAAACGGCGGGCATGGAAAAATTGCTCAAGGCCATGCACGAAAATCGCATTGAGCACGTGATGATTTCCGGCATCCCCGTGGCGAAAAAGTGGCACGAAGACGAACCCAAGCGCCCGCGCTACTACGCGGGCGATGACGCAGATGCCTATTGGTACAGCGCCACCGACGTTATTGTCGCCGCGGCCGTGAATAAGCTGACGCCTGAACAGCGCCAGCACTTTCATCCGTTTCTAAGCGGTTTCAACCCCAACGACAAGAATTCCGACGCGCATATCCAGCGCATGCTCGACCTTAACCCAGGCCTGTGGCAGGGCATCGGTGAGGTGTTTACCCGCCACGATGACCTCACGGCCCTGACGTCCGGCGACACCCCTCGCGCCAACAACGAAGCCATGACGCGCATTTACCACCTGGCCGCCGAAAACGACTTGCCGGTGATGCTGCACTCCAACATCACCTCCAAGCGCGAGCGCAACCCGTTGTACCTGGCCGAAATCGAAGAGCCACTGCGCAACCACCCGCACACACGGTTTATCTGGGCGCACGCGGGTACCAGCAAAGAGATCCATCGACATCAGGTGCAGATGGATTTTTTGCTGCCCACCTTGAGTCGCCTGCTGGAGGCTTACCCCAATCTGTACATCGACCTGTCCTGGAGCATGCTCACGCCGTATTTGCTTGATGACGCAGGCGTGCCTCGTGCGGAGTGGGTCGAGCTGGTGGAGCGCTTTCCGGAGCGGTTTATGTTGGGCTCGGACGTAGTGGGGCGTTTCAACAAATTGGGTAAGGAAATGCGCCGCTTTGAGCCTTTCCTGGACGCCTTGCCTGAGGACATCGCCCGCAAGGTGGCCCGCGATAACTTCCTGGCCATCCTGCCCAAGCGCTGAATGCAATGAAGGTGCGGTAAAGGCCAGGCGGTTCCACATGGGCTCACCCATAAAAAAGCCCCGAACCAGTCGGGGCTTTTTCATGGGGCTACAGGGCTTACTGACCCTGCCAGCGTTTCAGCACCAGGGTGGCGTTAGTGCCACCGAAGCCGAAGCTGTTGCTCATCACGGTGTCGATTTTCGCGTTTTCAACGGTCTTGGTCAGGATCGGCATATCGGCGACGACCGGGTCGATCTCGTCGATGTTGGCCGAGCCGGCCATGAAGTTGCCTTCCATCATCAACAGGCAGTAGATCGCTTCATGAACACCGGCGGCGCCCAGGGAGTGACCGGACAGGCTCTTGGTGGAACTGATTTTCGGAGCCTTGTCGCCAAATACCGCACGCACGCCTTCCATTTCCTTGGCGTCGCCGACCGGAGTCGAAGTGCCGTGGGTGTTCAGGTAGTCGATTGGGGTGTCGACGGTGGACATCGCCATCTGCATGCAACGGATGGCGCCTTCACCGCTTGGCGCAACCATGTCGTAGCCGTCGGACGTTGCGCCGTAGCCAACGATTTCCGCGTAGATCTTGGCACCACGGGCCAGAGCGTGTTCCAGCTCTTCAACCACCACCATGCCGCCGCCGCCGGCGATGACGAAACCGTCACGCTTGGCATCGTAGGCACGGGAGGCTTTTTCCGGGGTTTCGTTGTACTGGGTGGACAGTGCGCCCATGGCGTCGAACAGGAACGACTGGCTCCAATGCTCTTCTTCACCGCCGCCGGCGAATACGATGTCCTGCTTGCCCAACTGGATCTGCTCTACGGCGGTACCGATGCAGTGAGCACTGGTGGCGCAGGCGGAGGAGATCGAGTAGTTCACGCCCTTGATCTGGAACGGCGTGGCCAGGCAGGCCGAAACGGTGCTGCCCATGGTCCGCGTTACACGGTAGGGGCCAACGCGCTTCACGCCTTTTTCGCGCAGGATGTCCAGCGCTTCCATCTGGTTGAGGGTTGATGCGCCGCCGGAGCCGGCGATCAGGCCGGTGCGTACGTTGGAAACCTGGTCTTCGCTCAGGCCTGAGTCGGCGATGGCGTCTTTCATGGCCAGGTAGGCGTAGGCGGCAGCGTGGCCGACGAAGCGATAGATCTTGCGATCGATCAGTTCTTCGAGGGGCAGGTCGATGGAGCCGGAAACCTGGCTACGCAGACCCATTTCGGCATATTCCGGGTTGAAGCGGATGCCAGGGCGACTTGCACGCAGGTTAGCGGTGACGGTCTCTTTGTCATTGCCCAGGCAAGAAACGATGCCCAGACCAGTGATAACGACGCGGCGCATGCGGATAACCCTTAAAAGTTGTCAGTGGAAGTGAATACGCCGACCCGAAGGCCTTCGGCAGTATAGATCTCGCGACCGTCGACAGTCACCGAACCGTCGGCGATGGCCAGGTTCAGCTTGCCCTTGAGGACGCGCTTGATTTGAATGTTGTAGGTGACTTTCTTGGCGGTCGGCAAGACCTGGCCAAAGAACTTCACTTCGCCCGAACCCAGGGCGCGACCCCGGCCCGGCAGGCCTTGCCAGCCCAGGTAGAAGCCGACCAGTTGCCACATGGCGTCGAGGCCCAGGCAGCCTGGCATCACGGGGTCACCTTCGAAGTGGCAGGCGAAGAACCACAGGTCCGGGTTGATATCCAGCTCGGCGACCAATTCACCTTTGCCGTACTTGCCACCCTCTTCGCTGATATGGGTGATGCGATCCACCATCAGCATGTTCGGGGCGGGCAATTGCGCGTTACCTGGGCCGAACAGCTCACCGCGACTGCAGCGCAGCAGGTCTTCCCGAGTAAAGGCGTTTTGTTTGGTCATGCGAGCTCCTCAATAATCCCATGCGGCAGGGTAGGGCAAATCTTCCCGAACCGAATGAAGCGTTCATGCCTCATGTCGGCAGCCTACACATAGACTATTGCGTTGTAGTGAAAGTCACAGCTTCAAGGCACTGAATGTACACTTGTTCACTGAAATTTTAAACCGGGTCTGTTTATAGGCCCGTTCGGGTGCCTAAGACTGCCGCACTTTCGTCTTTCACGCCAGTCGCAGTTGGCTGATGGCGCGGCGCTACTGTACCCAGCGCTGCAGGATTTGCTGCAACTCGGTGCGTTTGAACGGCTTGGCCAGGTAATCGTTCATTCCCGCTGCCAGGCAGGCTTCGCGGTCGCCCTGCAAGGCATTGGCGGTCAACGCGATGATCGGCAGGTCGGCGCAGCCCGGCAACTGGCGAATCTGCCGAGTGGCTTCATAGCCGTCGATCAATGGCAGGCGGCAGTCCATCAGGATGGCCGTGAAAATCAGGCTTTCGGCACTGCGGATCGCTTCGGCGCCGTCGGTAGCCAAACTCACTTCAAAACCCAGGCTGCGTAGCATGGCTTCGACCACCGCGCGGTTGACCGGGTTGTCCTCTACCAGCAGTACATGGCGGCCATCACCGGCACTGGCTTTGCCCTCGGCGTCCGAGGCAATGGCGGGCAGGCTGTGCTGGTCGATGGCCAGAGGGATTTCCAGGGTAAACACTGACCCACGGCCTTCTTCACTCTGGGCGCGCAGGGTGCCGCCCATGCGTTCGGCCAGGGTGCGGGCGATGGGCAGGCCCAGGCCGGTACCGCCGTAACGTCTTGAAATGGAACTGTCGGCCTGCTGGAACGCATCGAACATCAACTCCAGGCGTTCGGTGGAAATACCAATGCCACTGTCGCGCACGGTACAGGTGAACCACACCAGCTCATGGTCCAGGGGCTGACAGTGCGGCTCGACGCTGACGCTGCCGTGCTCGGTGAATTTCAGCGCATTGCCGATCAGGTTCACCAGGATCTGGCGGATGCGCGTCGGATCGCCCTGCACCCGCAAGGTCTCCATGCCCGGCGGAATCGGTAGCTTCAGCTCCAGCCCGCGCTGCTGTGCGCTGTGCTGGAAGGCCTGGGCGCAACTGTTGATCAGGTCGGCCAGGTTGAACGGAATGTGTTCCAGCTCCAGCGCCGCACGCTCGATGCGCGAAAAGTCGAGGATGTCGTTGATGACCTTGAGCAAGTGTTCGGTGGACTCGGAGGCCAGCGCCGCATATTCGGCCTGTTCCTCGGTCATTTCGGTGGTTTCCAGCAACTGCAGCATGCCCAGCACGCCGTTCATCGGCGTGCGTAGTTCGTGGCTCATCATTGCCAGGAAGTCCGACTTGGCATTGTTGGCGCGCTCGGCTTCTTCGCGGGTCTGGATCAACTGGGCCATGGCCTGCTGCTGTTCGCGGCTGGCCTGGTTGAGGCCTTCGGCGAGGTTATTGATATGTCGAGACAGGTCGCCCAGCTCGGAGTCATCCACAATCGGCAGCGGCGTCTTGTAGTCGCCTTGTTGGATGGCCTTGACCGCATGGCCCATGGCGCTGATCGGTTGCGACAGGCTGGCGGCAAGGCGCCGGGCCAGCAGGAAGGTAAACAGCAGGGCGAACAGCGCGAGGATGCCGGCCTTGAACAGGATCTCCTGTTGGCGCTGGCTGAAGGCATCGTTGGACATGCCGACGATCACCCGGCCCAGGTAATCGGCGCGCGGCGCCTTGGGTTCGTTGAGGTTGTCCTGGAAAAAGTCATTGCCCAATTGGATATGCTGCAGGCGAATCGGCGCCTGGAACACTTTTACCGACAGCGAGCGGTCGTGTTTTTCCGACGGTTGCTCCACGTACACCAGGATGTTTTCGGTGCTGTCCTGAATCTCCAGGAAACGCACGTGCGGTGTGGCCAGGGTGGCGCGCAGCAAACTTTCGAGCACCTCGTTGTTGCCGGAAATCACCCCATACTCGGTGGCGGGGGCCAACTGGTTGGCGATCAATTGACCGGTGTGGTCCAGTTCCTGGCGCAGGTCCTGGATACGCACGAAGGTAAAGAAGCTGATCAACAGCAGTGTCAGCAACAGCGCCGGGCCCAGGGTGATGAGCTGGGTGCGGGTATTGATGTCCCAACGACGGCGCAAGGTCATGGGCGTTTTTCTCCTTCGGCCAGGCGGGCGGCGACGCCGGCTTCGTCTATCTGTTCGATGCCCAGTGAGCGCGCGACTTGTGGGTTGGCCACGACTTTGAAGTGTTCCGGGTACAGCGTGCGTGGCCAATTGGCCGGCGGGTGATCCAACAGGCGGTCGAGCACAGCCAGCCAGTCGGTCTGGTCGCTGTAGGTGCTGGCCAGGCTGCCGGCCCGTACAAACCCTGCATTGGGCCCCACCAGGGGCAATTGCTGGGCGTAGCTGCTCAGCAACAGGTTTTTCGCGGTTTTCGGGTTGTATAACTGCGGGTCGTCCAGGCCCAGCAGTACGTCGCTGTTCCTGAACAGCGTTTGCAGCGGGCGACTGTCGCTGGTGTTGTCCCAGCGCTGGGGCACTATCTCCAGCTCCAGTGCCGACGCCCGGTGGCGCAGCTCGGGCAGCAGGAATTCGCTTTCGGCACCATAGAGCACACCGATGCGCCGCGCCTGGGGCAGGATGCTGGTGATTAGCTGCAACTGACGTTCCAGCGGTGGATCGCTCCATAACAGGCTGATGCGCGCGTGCTGCGCGACACCTGGCCGCTGATGGGCTTGCAGCCGGCTGATACGCAGCACCAGGGTCGGTGGCCCTTGGGGGTCTTGCAGGCGCCAGTCGAGGCCGGGCAGGTCCAGCAGGATCAGGCGCGTGCCGGCAGGCAGCCGGTTGGGTGCCGGCAAGTCTTTGAGGGCGGTAAAGGTGATGCGGTCTTCAGGGCGCTGCGCGGCCAGGGCGTGGGTAAAGGCCTGCACGCCGGCAGCGTCGTCGGCGGCGGTCAGCAGGATGTCGGCGCTCCACGCGGGCGTGGCCAGCAGCAGGCAGGCGAGCAGCACGGCGCGTCGCCACAGCGTATGGATAAAGAAGAAGGTCATCCGTGACGAGTCGCCCATGTCAGAACTCTAACTCCGCGCTGAAGTAGAGCACATGGCGATGGTCGTAATGGTTGTCGGCCCAGGTGGTGGGCTGGTTATCGAGGCGTTGTTGCAACATGCCGGCCAGCTCCACATTGGCTTTGCCCAGGGCAATGCGCTTGGCCACCCGCAGGTCGACCCGTTCGAAGCGATATTGGTTGAGTGCGTCGTCGCCATAGTAGAACAGCGCGCTGGACCAACCCTGGCCCCACTCGCGCAACCAGCCGGCCGAGCCACTGTTACGCGCGGTTTGCGCTTTGTCCAGCGGGTTGCTGGTCGTGGCGTCCACGTAAGCGTAGGTCAGCCGCAGGCGGTCGGCGTTGCTCAGGCGCCAGTCGAACTGCGACTCCGCCCCGGTGAACCGCGAACGGTTGGCGTTGCTGGCGATGTACTGGTTGTTGCGCAGGGGCGAGCTGATCATGTTGGTGATTTCGTCGTAGAACAGCTTCACGTCCATGTTCAGCCCGATGTCGGCAAAAAAACCGTTGTAGCCCAGTTCCCGCGAGCGCATCAGTTCTTTGTCGAGGTTGCCCGGGCCGCGGGTCTTCACGAAGTACTGCCCGGTGTTCTGCCCATAGGTGGGGGAGCTGAGGTTGGTGACGCGGTAGCTCCAGTTGACGTTGTTCTCGAACATGTCCGGCGAGCGGATCGCTTCGGAATACACCGCGCGCAGGCCGTGGCGCGGGTTGATCAGGTAGTTGACGGCCACTCGGGGCGTCAAGGAATGACCGCTCAGGTGCGTGTCTTCATACATGGCGCCGCCTTGTAGCAACCAATGCTCGCTGGCACGCCATTCCAACTGGCCGAACAGGCGCCAGGTGGTGTCGTCCAGGGTGCCGTTGAAGTAAGTGTCGGAGTCGGCGCGGTCGTAGCGGTAGTTGATGCCGCTGACCAGGCGCAGGCTGTCGGACAGGCTGAGGGTGTCCTGGATCTCCAGGTCGTATCGGCTTTCGCGGGTGCTTTGGTCGATGTCACCGCACACGCTCTGGTTGGCGCCGTTGCGCCATTGATCGAGCACCTGGTTGGCCAAGGCCTGCTCGGCGGCGCTGCCGGGTGGGGCGCTGCTGAAGGTATCCATATGCCGGGCCAGAAGCTCGGCGTAGTTGGGGTTGAGCTGCCACAACTGGGTCAGCTCGGGGCTGAACGAGACCTTGGCGTCGCAGGCTTTCCAGATTTGCCGGCGGTCCCACTGCTGGGCCGAGCCTTGCACATACAGGCTGTGTTCGGGGTTGAAGTCGACGTTCCAGCGCAGGGAGCCTGCGTAGTCCTTGGCGCTGACGTCGGAGTTGTCGCCACCTTCGTTAATCCCCGCAAATACCGGTGTGTAGGTGTACGGGCGTTGGTTGGTGCCTTCCTTGGCGTCCAGCTGCCAGTCGATGCTCTGCTGCGCATTCAACGTCTGGCTCACTGCCAGGCTGAAGCGGTTGAGGCGGCGGCCGTCGCGGCGGTCGGCGCCGGCGGCATCGCTGTCAAAGCCCTCGTCCTGTTGCCCTGACAAGGTCAGGCGCAAATCACCGGTTTCCCAACCCACGCCCTGGCTGGCGTAAAAGTCGTTGATTCCGCGTTCGCCGCGAATGACTTTTACCCGCGAGCCATGGCTGTTGGCCGGCGAGCGCGTAAGAATATTCACCACTGCCATCAGCGCATTGGCGCCGTAGCTGACGGTGTTGGGGCCACGGAATACCTCGATGCGCTCGATATCCTCCATGGCCACCGGAATGTCGCTCCAGTCCACCGTGGCCAGGCCCGCGCGATACACCGAGCGGCCGTCGATCAACACTTGCATGCGTCGCGCATCGCTGGCGCTGGTGCCGTGGTAGTTCACCGCCGCTTGGTTGCCGGTGGTGTAGCCGACCATCATCCCCGGCACCAGGCGCAGCAGTTCGCTGACGTCCCGCGCGCCGCTGGCCTTGATCAATTCGCTGTCGATCACGGTCATGCTGCCGGGCACGGCGGCGGCCGACTGCTTGAGGCGGGTGGCGGTCAAGACCTGCGGCAGCGGCTGGCTGTCGAGGAACAGGTCGTCGGCCAGCACGGCGCCACTGCAGAGCAGCATCAGCAATACAGATGAACGGGGAGGAGGGCCCAGAGACACGACACGGCCTTGATAATGACGGGTAGCCGCCCATGTTAACCGAGGCGGGGCCATTTGCCAGTCGTCGCCCTTGCAATTACTTCACACAGACATGGCATTTTCCGACAGGCGCACGAATTGACACGGGGGCTGGCCGCAAACGGGCCGCTCCGTATAATGCCGCCATCGCCACTGGTATGGATTAACGGATTGCATATGACTGAACAGCGCCCTATTGCGGTCCTGGGAGGCGGAAGTTTTGGTACCGCCGTGGCTAACCTGCTGGCCGAGAACGGCCACGCGGTGCGCCAGTGGATGCGTGATCCCGAGCAAGCCGAGGCCATTCGCGTGCATCGCGAAAACCCTCGTTACCTTAAAGGCATCAAGATTCATCCGGCGGTCGAACCGGTTACCGACCTGCTGGCCACCCTGACCGACTGCGAGCTGTGTTTTGTCGCGCTGCCGTCCAGCGCGTTGCGCTCAGTGCTGGCGCCTCACGCCGAACGCCTGGCGGGCAAAATGCTGGTCAGCCTGACCAAGGGCATCGAGGCGCAGACCTTCAAGCTGATGAGCGAAATCCTTGAAGACATCGCCCCCCAGGCGCGCATTGGTGTGCTGTCGGGGCCGAACCTGGCACGGGAAGTGGCCGAGCATGCGCTGACCGCCACCGTGGTCGCCAGTGAAGATGAGGCCTTGTGCGAGCGCGTCCAGGCGGTGTTGCACGGGCGTACGTTCCGGGTGTATGCCAGCGGCGATCGCTTCGGCGTCGAACTGGGGGGCGCGCTCAAGAACGTCTACGCGATCATCGCCGGCATGGCGGTGGCCCTGGGCATGGGCGAAAACACCAAGAGCATGCTGATCACCCGGGCGCTGGCGGAGATGACCCGCTTCGCGGTGAACCAGGGGGCCAACCCGATGACTTTCCTGGGGCTGGCGGGCGTGGGCGACTTGATCGTCACCTGCTCGTCGCCGAAAAGCCGCAACTACCAGGTGGGGTTCGCCCTGGGCCAGGGCTTGAGCCTGGACGACGCGGTGACGCGTCTTGGCGAAGTGGCCGAAGGGGTCAACACGCTCAAGGTGCTCAAGGCCAAGGCTCAGGAAGTGGGCGTGTATATGCCGCTGGTCGCCGGGCTGCACGCGATCCTGTTCGAAGGGCGCACCTTGAATCAGGTCATCGAGTTGCTGATGCGCGCCGAGCCGAAAACCGATGTCGACTTTATTTCCACCAGTGGTTTCAACTGAGGAACGCGTCATGAACGATCCGAAAGCAGCCCCCCAATACGAATCCATTGTTCTGCGCATTCTCTGGATGCTGGTGTTTGCCCTGGTGTGGCAAGTGGCGCAGTTCCTCCTTGGCGCGCTGGTCGTGGTGCAATTGATCTACCGCCTGGTGTACGGCGCGCCGAGCCTGGGCCTGATGAACTTCGGCGACAGCCTCAGCCAGTTCCTGGCGCAGATCGGCCGCTTCGGCAGCTTTCACAGCGAACAAAAGCCTTGGCCTTTCGCCGATTGGCCCACCCCGCGCGCACCGGAGGGCGAGGCCGCCCACAGCGTGCCGCCGGCGCCGCACCCGGTGCGTGATGAAGAGCCGAAACTGTGAAGCTGTGGATTTTGCGCCACGGTGAGGCCGAGGGGCATGCCCCTAGCGACGCTGAACGCAACCTCACCGAGCATGGCCGCGCCGAAGTGCTGCGCAGCGCCGCGCACCTGATCGGCCAGCCGATCACGGCGATCATCGCCAGCCCCTACGTACGGGCGCAGCAGACCGCGCAACTGGTGCGCGAAGCCCTTGGTTTTGAACCTCAGGTCCGCACCGTGCCGTGGCTGACCCCGGAGGGCAACCCACTGGAGGTGCTGCAAAAACTCGAGACCGATGACACTGTGCTGCTGGTCAGCCATCAGCCATTGGTCGGCAGCCTGATCAGCTTTTTGCAGCATGGCCATCAACGCCAGCCGCAGCCGATGTACACCGCCAGCCTGGCGGAATTGGAGGGCGACTTCCCGCTGGCGGGGCTGATGAGCCTGGTGAGCGTGAAGAACCCCTAGGCGCTGGCGCTGCTTTGTGTGTGCTATACCGTAGACCAAGCAAGTGCTTGGTTGGCTATGGTCGGATCACAAAGGAGCGCGTCCCATGCCCGTCGCTGTTCGTTTGCCGTTGCACGTCTTCTTCGAACGTGAGGCGCGCCATCCGCGCCAGCGCTTTCTGGTTCAGCCCCTTCGCGGGGGCAAGGTGCAGACGCTCACCTGGAGTGAAGTAGGCCACCAGGCCCGTTGCGCTGCGCGCTGGCTGCGCGAGCGGGAATTGCCGGCGGGTTCGCACATTGCCCTGATCTCGAAAAACTGTGCGCACTGGGTCATCGCCGACCTGGCGATCTGGATGGCCGGGCATGTCTCGGTGCCGCTTTACCCCAACCTCACGGCTGACTCGGTTGCCCATGTGCTCAGGCATTCCGAAGCGGCGCTGGTGTTTGTCGGCAAACTCGACGATTGGCCCGCCATGGCCCCTGGCGTACCTGGCGGCTTGCCGACCATCAGCCTGCCGCTGTGCCCGGGTGGCGCGTTCGACTTCAGCTGGGCCGACCTCCAAGCCTGCCCGCCGATCCAGGACAACCCCGCGCCTGCGGCCGCCGACCTGGCAACCATCATCTATACCTCCGGCACCACCGGCCTGCCTAAAGGCGTGATGCACAGTTTCGGTGCCCTGGGCTTCGCCGCTACCCGCGGCGCCGAATTGTTTGGCCTGGGGGAGGGTGACCGCTTGCTGTCGTACTTGCCGCTGTGCCACGTGGCGGAGCGTATGTTCGTGGAGATGGCCGCGATCTATACCGGGCAAACCGTGTTTTTCGCCGAGAGCCTGGACACGTTTCTGGCGGACTTGCGCAGGGCACGCCCGACCGCGCTGTTTGGCGTGCCGCGTATCTGGACCAAATTCCAGATGGGGGTGTACGCCAAGATCCCGCAGAAGCGCCTCGACACCTTGCTGCGCCTGCCGTTTATCGGCAAGTACGTTGGCCATAAGGTGCTTGCCGGCTTGGGCCTGGATGCGTTGCGTATTGCGCTGTCCGGCGCGGCGCCGGTGCCGCAAGCCCTGCTGCGCTGGTATTGGCGGCTGGGCCTGGACGTGCTTGAGGTGTATGGCATGACCGAGAGCTGCGGTTATTCCCATGTGTGCCGCCCGGGCGCGCAGAAAATCGGTTGGATCGGCCCGCCGTGCCCGAGCGTCGAGGTGCGGATCGAACCGTCGGGAGAAGTGCAGGTGCGCAGCGACGCGACCATGCTCGGCTATTTCAAAGACCCGCAAAAAACCGCTGAGACACTCACTGCCGATGGTTTCCTGCGCACGGGCGACAAAGGCGAGCAGGATGCCGACGGCCGCCTGCGCCTGACCGGGCGGCTCAAGGAGATCTTCAAAACCAGCAAAGGCAAATATGTGGCCCCGGCGCCGATCGAAAACCGCCTGGCCGAACATGCGAGCATCGAGCAGGTGTGCGTGGTGGGTGATGGCCTCGCGGCGCCGATAGGGCTGTGCGTGCTGTCGGCGGCAGGCCATGACCGACAAGCGTTGCGCGCTAGCCTTGAGCGCTGGCTGGAACACGTCAACCAGGCGCTGGATAAGCACGAGCGCCTGCGTCAGTTGGTGTTGGTCAACGACAATTGGGGCGTGGAAAACGGCTTCCTGACGCCAACCTTGAAGATCAAGCGCAACGTCATCGAGTCGACCTACGGCGCGCAATTGCAGCGTTGGAGCGAGCGTTCCGAGACCGTTGTGTGGCAGGATTAGGCCCATCATAAAACCAACAAGGACTACCCCCATGAGCCTGTGGCGCACCCAACCGAATATCGAACAGCTCAATGCCGCGCAGAAAAACACCATCGGTGAACTGCTGGATATTCGCTTTGAAAGCTTCGACGACGACTCCCTGACCGCCAGCATGGTGGTCGATCACCGCACCCATCAGCCCTACGGCCTGCTGCACGGTGGCGCCTCGGTGGTGCTGGCCGAGAGCGTCGGTTCCATGGCCGCCTACTTGTGCATCGACCCCAGCAAGTTCTACTGCGTGGGCCTGGAGGTGAACGCCAACCACTTGCGCGGCGTGCGCAGCGGGCGCGTGACGGCGGTGGCCAAGGCGATCCATATCGGCCGCACCACCCAGGTGTGGGACATTCGCCTGACCACCGAGGATGGCAAGGCCAACTGCGTTTCGCGCCTGACCATGGCCGTGGTGCCCCTGGGCGAGAACCCGCCGGCGCGATAGGCGTGGCGTGAGTGTCATCATTCCTGGCAGTTACAGTCATTGCTGTGCCGACCTGGCGTTGTGACAATCCACTTTTGTTTTGGAGAGGGGGCCGGTATGTCGCAGCACGTGTTTTTTGCCCACGCCAATGGCTTCCCATCGGCCACCTACGGCAAGCTGTTTGCCGCCCTGGCCCCGCAATACAGCGTGGCTCACTTGCCGCAGCACGGCCACGACCCCAGGTTTCCCGTGGACGATAACTGGCAGAACCTGGTGGATGAATTGATCCACCATCTGGAACAACGGCCGGAACCAGTATGGGGCGTGGGCCACTCCTTGGGGGGCGTGTTGCATTTGCACGCGGCCCTGCGCCGGCCGCAACTGTATCGCGGGGTGGTAATGCTCGACTCGCCGGTACTGACCCGTGCGGACCGCTGGGTGATACGCGCGGCCAAGCGTTTCGGCTTTATCGACCGCCTGACCCCGGCGGGGCGCACCCTGGGCCGGCGTGAGGAGTTCAGCGACCTGGACGCCGCGCGCAGTTACTTCGCCGGCAAGACACTGTTTCGTGGCTTCGACCCGGATTGCTTCGAGGCTTACCTGCAACATGGCCTGTACCAGGCGGGTGATCGCCTGCGTTTGCGTTTCGACCCGGCCACTGAAATCAGCATTTACCGTGGTGTGCCCCACACCAGCCCCGGCCAGGTACGCCAGTTGAAGGTGCCCTTGGCGGTGGTGCGCGGCCGCCAGAGCCGCGTGGTGATGCGTCACCATGCCAGCGGCGTAGACCGCCTGCCGATGGGAGAGATGCTCACCATGCCGGGCGGACATATGTTCCCGCTTGAACGTCCGCAAGACACGGCGACCTTGATCAAGACCCTGTTCGCCCGCTGGCAGGCCCGCGAGCGCAGTTGCGCATGAGCACGCCGGTCGAAGAAGTCCGCCTGAGCCTGGCGCATATCGAATTGGCCGCGCATTTGTCTGGCCCGGAGGATGGCGTGCCGGTGATCGCCCTGCATGGCTGGCTGGACAACGCCAACAGCTTTGCGCGCCTGGCGCCCAAGCTCGAAGGCTTGCGCATCGTGGCGCTGGACATGGCGGGCCATGGGCATTCGGCGCACCGTCCAACCGGCGCCGGTTATGCATTGTGGGATTACGTCTTCGATGTGTTGCAAGTGGCCGAGCAACTGGGTTGGAAACGTTTTGCATTACTTGGCCATTCCCTCGGCGCCATCGTTTCTCTGGTGCTGGCCGGTGCCTTGCCGGAACGGGTCACGCACTTGGGGTTGATCGACGGTGTGATCCCTCCGACGGCCAGTGGCGAGAACGCGGCCGAGCGCCTGGGCATGGCGTTGCAGGCGCAATTGAACCTGCAAGGCAAGCGCAAGCCGGTGTACACCACCCTGGATCGCGCCGTCGAGGCGAGGATGAAAGGCTTGGTGGCCGTCAGCCGTGAAGCCGCCGAACTGCTGGCCCAGCGTGGTTTGATGCCGGTGCCGGGCGGTTATACCTGGCGCACCGATAGCCGCTTGACCCTGGCTTCGCCGATGCGTCTGACCGACGAACAGGCCATGGCTTTCGTGCGTCGTGTCGCTTGCCCTGCGCAGTTGGTGGTGGCAGCCGACGGCATGCTGGCGAAACATCCGGAATTGCTTTCCCAGCTCCCCTTTAGCGTGACGACGCTGCCAGGTGGCCATCATTTGCACCTGAATGATGAGCCCGGTGCGGTTCTTGTTGCAGACTGTTTCAATCGGTTCTTCTCCGCGCCTTGACTTGGCGCGGTCAACTGCCGAGGCTGGGCGGATTGAAAGGGAGTCAACCATGAACAATCTCAACACCGCTGCGACCTACGATGGCCAAGGCGCGTTGATCTTATGAGCGTGCGTAACGGATGTATCCGTATCTTCGGGTTGAGCCTTCTCAGCCCCTGGGTGTTTGCCGCCGACGTACCGGGTAGCCAGGACCTGCCTGCCGTGGCCCGTCAGGTCGATGCGCAAATCGTCGATTACCGCCCCGCCGAAGAAAAAGAACGTATCTACCCCATGGGCGCGATCCGCAAGATCAGCGGCCAATTGCGTTATGAAGGCCAGGCCACCGCGCGCGGCCAAACCACCGCCATTACCTATGAAATGCCCGCCGAACACAGCTCCAGCGCTGCGTTTACCGCCACCCGCGAGGCATTGCAGGCCAACGGCGCGCAACTGTTGTTCTGGTGCCAGGCCCGCGATTGCGGCGAAAGCAGCCTGTGGGCCAACGAGATTTTCGGCAACGCCAAGTTGGTGGGTGCCGATGGCCAGCAGGAATACCTGCTGCTGCGTCTGGCCGCACCGCAGGACAATGCCTTGGTAGCGTTGTACGGCATCACCCGCGGTAACCGCCGCGCCTATCTGCATGTAGAGCAAATGAACGCGAGCGCGCCGCTGGGGGCTCTGTTGCCCACCTCGGCGACGTTGTTGCGCGAGTTGAAAAGCACCGGCGAGCTGGACTTTCCCGCACTCGGCGCAGAGCCGGACGCCACCTGGCTGACCTTGATCTCCCGTGGCTTGAACCTCGACACCACGTTGCGCGTCAGCCTGGCCGGCCCGCATGCCGAGGCCTGGCGCCAGGCCTTGGTCGACACAGGCGTGCGCGCCGCCCGTTTGGAAACCGGTACCGCTGAAACCAAAGGCCTGCACCTGCATCTGATACGCTGACCGCTACCAGGCGAACGGACCCGCGCCGTTCGCCTAAGCTCTCTTCCTACAGTCTTCTTCTCGAGATACCCATGCTCAATAACGATCGCCTGCTGGTGCAAATCCTGCTGCTGGTGTTGTTTGGTGCCAGCTTCTGGGTGATGGCGCCATTTTGGTCGGCGCTGTTCTGGGGCGCGGTACTGGCATTTGCCAGTTGGCCGCTGATGGTGCTGCTGACGCGCTGGCTGGGCGGCCGCGAATCGTTGGCGGCCGGCATCCTGACCCTGGGTTGGATGCTGCTGGTGGCGGTGCCGCTGGTGTGGCTGGGGTTCAACCTGGCGGACCATGTGCGCGACGCCGTGGCATTGATCAAGGATATTCAGGTCGACGGCCTGCCCGAGGCGCCGACCTGGCTGGGTTCGATCCCTTTTGTGGGGGAGCGCCTGGTCGGGATGTGGAACAGCATCGATCAGCAGGGTGCGGCGTTGATGGTCAGCCTCAAGCCTTACCTGGGCCAGGTGGGCAACTGGTTGCTGGCGCGCAGTGCGCAGATCGGCGGCGGCATCCTTGAACTGACCTTGAGCCTGGTGTTCGTATTCTTTTTCTATCGCGATGGCCCACGGTTGGCGATGTTCGTGCACCGCCTGTTGGAGCGCCTGATCGGTGACCGCGCGGGGTACTACATCGAACTGGTGGCCGGTACGGTGCAACGGGTGGTCAACGGCGTGATCGGCACCGCCGCCGCCCAAGCCGTGCTGGCGCTGATCGGCTTCCTGATCGCCGGTGTGCCGGGCGCGCTGGTGCTGGGGATCGTCACGTTCCTGCTCAGCCTGATCCCCATGGGCCCGCCGCTGGTGTGGATCCCGGCCACGGCCTGGCTGGCATGGAAGGGCGACTACACCTACGCGGTGTTCCTGGGCGTGTGGGGCACGTTCATCATCAGCGGCGTGGACAACGTGCTCAAGCCGTACCTGATCAGCCGTGGCGGCAACCTGCCGCTGGTGATCGTGTTGCTCGGGGTATTCGGCGGTTTGATCGCCTTTGGCTTTATCGGCCTGTTTATCGGCCCCACCCTGTTGGCCGTGGCGTACAGCCTGCTGACGGATTGGAGCGCCACCCAGGCGCAGGGGCGCCGCGAAGACAAACCGTCGTAGTGGCTACCGGGTCAGGTGCGGGGTAACCACATCACCGCCGTCAAGCCGCCGCCTGGGGTCTCCTCCAGGCTCAGGCGGCCGCCGAGGCGTTCCACGGCGTCTTTGGCAATCGTCATGCCCAAACCCACGCCGCCGGAATTGCGATTGCGGGAGCCTTCGAGCCGATAGAACGGCTCGAACACCGCCTCGCGCTTGTCGGCGGCAATGCCCGGGCCCTGGTCGATCACCCGAATTACCAAGGCTTCGCTGCTGTCCGCCAGCTCGATACGTGCCGTGCCGGCATAGCGCAACGCATTGTCGATCAGGTTGTTCAAGCAGGAGCGCAAGGCCATGGGCTGCACCTGCAGTGGGGCGCAGGTGCCGGTGAATTGCACATCCGACCCCTGGTCCTGGGCGTTTTCACTCGTCGACTCCACCAGGGCTTGCACGTCCAGCCAGTGTCGGGTTTCGCTGGTGCGCTGTTCGTGCAGGTAGCTCAGGGTGGCGTCGAGCATACCGATCATGTCGTCCAGGTCCTGGCGCATCTGGCCCTGCAATTTTGTATCGTCGATCTGCTCCAGGCGCAGCTTGAGGCGTGACAGCGGAGTGCGCAGGTCGTGGGAGACAGCGCCGAGCATGCGCCCGCGCTGGCTGACCTGTTCGCGAATGCGCTTTTGCATCAGGTTGAAGGTCGAGGCTGCCTGGCGCGCTTCCCGTGGGCCGGATTCGTCGAGGGGCGGGCTGTCGAGGTCCAGGCTCAAGCGTTCTGCCGCTTCGCTCAGGCGCTGGATCGGTCGGCTCAACAATTTGGCACCGTACCAGGCCGCAATAATCAGCGAGAAAAATTGAAAGGTCAGGGGCACGACCGGGCCGCCGAACCAAGGGCGGGGGGGCTTTTCGCGCAGCGGCATGCTGCTCGCGCCCGGCTGCTCGATAAAACGCTCCGGCGGTGGAGGCGGTTGCCCGTAGTGGTGAAACCAGAAGAACGCCAGCGCATGGGCCAGCACAATCGCCACCAGCAACACGCCGAACAACCGACCAAACAGTGTGTTGAAGGGCGCACGCATCAACCGATATCCCGTGCGTCGAACAGATAGCCTTCGCCGCGCACGGTCTTGATCAACTGCGGGGCCTTGGGGTCGTCCCCCAGTTTCTGGCGCAGGCGCGAGACGAGCAGGTCGATGCTGCGATCAAATGCTTCGATGGAACGCCCACGGGCCGCATCCAGCAATTGCTCGCGGCTCAGCACCCGGCGCGGGCGCTCGATAAACACCCACAACAGACGGAACTCGGCGTTGGACAGCGGCACCACCAGGCCGTTGTCGGCCACCAACTGGCGCAGCACGCTGTTGAGGCGCCAGTTGTCGAAGCGGATATTGGCGCGTTGCTCGGTACGGTCATCCCGCACCCGGCGCAGGATGGTCTGGATACGCGCCACCAGCTCGCGCGGCTCGAACGGCTTGGACATGTAGTCGTCGGCGCCCAGCTCCAGGCCGATGATGCGATCGGTGGGCTCGCAGCGGGCGGTGAGCATCAGGATCGGGATATCCGACTCCGCGCGCAGCCAGCGGCACAGCGACAGGCCGTCTTCGCCTGGCAGCATCAGGTCGAGCACCACCACGTCAAAGGTTTCGGCCTGCATGGCCAGGCGCATCGCGGTGCCGTCAGTGACGCCGGTGGCGAAGATATTGAAGCGGGCCAGGTAGTCGATCAGCAATTCGCGGATCGGCACATCGTCATCGACGATCAGCGCGCGGGTGTTCCAACGTTTTTCATCGGCGATTACCGCGCCTTTCTGTTCGCCGTTCACTGGGACAAAGGGGGTCTGCATAGTGCGATCGTCTGCCTGGTTGTTGCGGTCAGCATAGGCGCCCAGCCCCATGGCTGGAAGTGCTGGTCGGTAGGTCGTGCGAGCGAGGCTAGCGGCGGGGCGTGTTGGGGGCATGTCGTGAATGTATCGGCTTTGACATAATGCCCGCCAATGCCCGCCGGGTAGCGCTTGGTCAGTATTTACCGATCATCGGATCCCGCAACGGCGCCGCTTGCGCTACAATCCGCGCCGATTTCGACTTGCCTGAGAGCCCATCCCAATGTCCGTCTGCCAGACTCCTATCATCGTCGCCCTGGATTACCCCACCCGTGACGCCGCACTGAAGCTGGCTGACCAGTTGGACCCCGCGCTTTGCCGGGTCAAGGTCGGCAAGGAACTGTTCACCAGTTGCGCCGCGGAAATCGTCGGCACCCTGCGTGACAAAGGCTTTGAAGTGTTCCTCGACCTGAAATTCCACGATATCCCCAACACCACCGCGATGGCGGTCAAGGCTGCCGCCGAAATGGGCGTGTGGATGGTCAACGTGCACTGCTCAGGCGGCCTGCGCATGATGAGTGCCTGCCGCGAAGTGCTGGAACAGCGCAGCGGCCCCAAGCCCCTGCTGATCGGTGTGACCGTGCTGACCAGCATGGAACGCGAAGACCTGGCGGCGATCGGCCTGGACATCGAGCCCCAGGAGCAGGTACTGCGCCTGGCCGCCCTGGCACAGAAAGCCGGCCTTGATGGCCTGGTGTGCTCGGCCCTGGAAGCCCAGGCGCTGAAGACCGCTCACCCGTCGTTGCAATTGGTGACGCCGGGTATCCGTCCCGCAGGCAGCGCCCACGACGATCAGCGCCGTATCCTGACCCCGCGCCAGGCGCTGGACGCGGGTTCCGACTATCTGGTGATCGGTCGTCCGATCAGCCAGGCGGCCGATCCGGCCAAGGCGTTGGCGGCGGTAGTGGCCGAGATCGCCTGACCTTGGGGCATACGCGGTAAAAAAACAGGGGAGCGAGCCAAGCCCGCTCCCCTGTTGAGAGGTTCCAGGGTGGTTCAGTTGACCTTGAGTACCAACTTGCCGAAGTTCTCGCCGTTGAATAGCTTCATCAGCGTCTCCGGGAAGGTCTCCAGCCCGTCTACGATGTCTTCTTTGCTCTTGAGCTTGCCCTGGGCCATCCAACCGGCCATCTCCTGCCCGGCAGCGGCAAAGTTCGCCGCATGATCCATCACCACAAAGCCTTCCATGCGCGCGCGATTGACCAGCAGTGCCAAGTAATTGGCCGGGCCTTTCACGGCTTCCTTGTTGTTGTACTGGCTGATGGCGCCGCAAATCACCACCCGTGCCTTCAGCGCCAGGCGGCTGAGCACCGCGTCGAGAATGTCGCCGCCGACGTTATCGAAATACACATCCACGCCTTTGGGGCATTCACGTTTGAGGGCGGCGGGTACGTCTTCGTTCTTGTAGTCGATGGCGGCGTCGAAGCCCAGTTCATCCACCAGGAACTTGCACTTGTCGGCACCGCCGGCAATGCCGATCACGCGGCAGCCCTTGAGTTTGGCGATTTGCCCGGCAATGCTGCCCACCGCGCCGGCCGCGCCGGAGATCACCACGGTTTCGCCGGCTTTGGGCGCGCCGGTGTCCAGCAGGGCAAAGTAGGCGGTCATGCCAGTCATGCCCAACGCGGACAGGTAGCGGGGCAGAGGCGCCAGTGACGGATCAACCTTATAGAAACCCCGCGGTTCGCCGACGAAGTAATCCTGCACGCCCAGGGCACCGTTCACGTAGTCCCCGACGGCGAAGTTGGGGTGGTTCGACGCAATTACTTTACCCACGCCCAACGCGCGCATGACTTCGCCGATACCGACGGGCGGAATGTAGGACTTGCCCTCATTCATCCAGCCGCGCATGGCCGGGTCGAGGGACAGGTATTCGTTGTGTACCAACACTTGCCCGTCCGCCGGCGTGCCCACCGGCACTTCCTGGTAGGTGAAGGTGTCCCGGGTGGCTGCGCCGACCGGGCGTTTGGCGAGCAGGAATTGGCGATTGGTCTGGGCGGTCATGGCAGCGGCTCTTTAGAAATGAAGCATGAGTGATAGACCTTCCAGGGCCTGCGGGCAAGGTTCGTGCTGGGGGCGAATGCTTGTCGATAGGTGTCATTGATAGTCGGCCCTGGAGGCTTATCACCCGCACTCATGCAGCGCTAACCGGCCGTTTGATAGTGCTGACGTGCAAGTCCCGGCGTTGGCTAGACTCGCGCCACCGCTATTTCTTCCACAGGACATTCCCATGAGCATGACGTTTTCCGGCCAGGTCGCCCTGGTGACCGGCGCCGCCGCCGGTATTGGCCGCGCCACCGCGCTGGCGTTCGCCGCAGAAGGTTTGAAGGTCGTGGTTGCCGACCTGGATGTGGCGGGCGGCGAGGGCACTGTGGCGTTGATCCGGCAAGCTGGCGGTGAGGCGCTGTTCGTGCGCTGCAACGTCACGCTGGAGGCGGACGTGCAACAACTGATGGCGCAAACCGTCAACGCCTATGGCCGTCTTGACTACGCCTTCAATAACGCCGGGATCGAGATCGAGAAAGGCAAGCTGGCGGACGGCAGCCTGGATGAGTTCGACGCCATCATGGGCGTCAACGTCAAGGGGGTGTGGCTGTGCATGAAGTATCAGTTGCCGTTGCTGCTGGCCCAGGGCGGCGGTGCCATCGTCAATACCGCATCGGTGGCGGGCTTGGGCGCGGCGCCGAAAATGAGCATTTATGCGGCTTCCAAACACGCCGTGATCGGCCTGACCAAGTCGGCGGCCATCGAGTATGCGAAGAAGAAAGTCCGCGTCAACGCGGTGTGCCCGGCGGTGATCGACACCGATATGTTCCGCCGCGCCTATGAGGCCGACCCCCGCAAGGCCGAATTCGCTGCGGCCATGCACCCGGTTGGGCGGATCGGCAAAGTCGAGGAAATCGCCAGCGCCGTGTTGTACCTGTGCAGCGATGGCGCTGCGTTCACCACCGGCCACGCCCTGGCGGTCGACGGTGGCGCGACGGCGATCTAGGACCTTGCGCCGCACCCTATTCGAAAAAGTCTGGGGTGCTGTGGGGCTTTTCCAAAGCTGGCAAAACGCTGTGATCGAATGTGTATCATTAGGTAAATAAGCTAATAAAATCAATAATTTAATAGATTTTTGCCGCCGGCCACTACGGGCTTCTGTGCTTAACTCTTCGGGTTGAAATCAGACAGTTGAAGTGAGTGGCTCATGGATTTAGGGATCGATCGACAAGCCCTTGTACCGGTGGTGCAGCAAATCGTCAGCGCGGTGGCGCAATGGATCCGCAAGGACGGGGTGAGTCCCGGCACGCGCCTGCCGTCCATCCGGCAGGTGGCCCTGGATAACCTGCTTAGCCAATCCAGCGTCATCGAGGCCTTCGAGCGGATGGTCGCTCAAGGGTTGCTGGCACCGAGGCAGGGCTCGGGGTTTGTGGTGGCCCAGCCGCCTGTCTCGCACGAGGGCCACTGGTATGAGGGCGCGGAGCGCGATTGGGGGGCGTTTGCCGATAACCCCGTGGGCGAGCTTAAACTCGGCTGCGGCTGGCTGCCGGATACCTGGCATGAAAGCGATGACATCAGTTATGCCATTCGTGAAGTCACCCGCTCCGACACGGCGGGCCTGTTCAACTACAGCACCCCGTTGGGTTTGCCCGTGCTGCGCGAGCAACTGCTCAAGCACCTTACCCGGGTTCACATCGCCACCAGCCTTGATCGCATCCTCACGACCGCAGGCGCCAGCCATGCCCAGGACCTGTTGATACGCACGTTACTTCGGGCCGGTGACAGCGTGGTGGTGGAAACGCCGGGGTATGGCAACCTCTATCGGCAATTGGCGTTCCAGGGCGTGCACCTGCTGGAAGTGCCGCGCACCCGAGGCGGCCCGGACCTGCCGGCGCTGGAAACGCTGTTGCAGCAGCATCGCCCCAAATGCCTGTTCATTCACAGCCTGTATCACAACCCCACCGGGACCAGCCTCGGTCGGGCGGTGGCCGAGCGCTTGCTGGAGCTGGCCCATCGCGACAACTTCCTGATCATTGAAGAAGACGTCTACGGGGATCTGCAGCACGCCAGCTGCACACGGCTTTCGGCGCTGCCCCATGGCGATCGCGTGATCTACATCGCAAGTTTTTCCAAGACCCTGAGCAGCGCGTTGCGCGTGGGCTACCTCTGTGCCAGCGCGGCGATCATCGCGCAGTTGGTCAGCCTCAAGACGTTGACCGGTTTCGGCACTTCGCGGTTTGCCGAAGCAGTGGTCGCCGCGCTGCTGGCCAATGGTACGTACCGCAAGTGGGTGCAGCGCTTGCGCAAGCGGCTGCGCACGGAAATGACCGCCACGTTGCAAGTGCTGGAGGACGAAGAATGGGAGGTGTTCGCCGTGCCCGCCGGCGGCATGTTGTTATGGGCGCGACCGGCCGAGAGTGAGCTGTCGCGGCTACAAGCCTGTGCCCGACGGCTGGGGGTGCTGCTGTCGCCTGGGGCGCTGTTCAGCCCGACCGGTGAACACAGTGAGTGGCTGCGTATAAATGTGGCCTATGCTGCTGATCAGCGGGCCTTGGCCTTGTTCCGTGCCATGGCACCTGCCAGATCGACCTCGACCATCCTGAAAACGACGATCGTGTAGCTTTTTGCCATTATTGTGGCGCCGACGCCTTGTGTTGATGGCCTGGTCGTTGCGAATCTCGTGTCTTGTCAATCGGGCTTGATGGCATCTGCCATTGCAAGAGGATCACGTGCAATGATTTCGGGCGTGCAACGACGTTTCGCCAACCTCGGTATGGCGAAAAAACTGGCTCTTGGATTCACTCTGGTGCTGCTGCTGACGGCCTTGGTAGCGGCTATCGGCGTGTGGTCATTGCAAACCGTTGGTCAGCGTTTCGAAGACCTCAAGGCCATGTCGTCGCTCAACAGCGGTTTGTTCAAGGTGCGCTTGATCGAGCAGGACTATGCATTGCATGCCGACCCCAAGGCGGTCGATGCCTTGCATGAAAGTATCGATGCCCTGGCCGCGCAGGCGGCCAGCCTCAAGGCCCAGTCTGCGGCGAATGTGCCGGTGATGACGGATGTAGAGCAGGCTCTGGCCGCCTACCGCAAGGCGTTCGACGAGTTTGTCGAACTGACCCAGACCAAGGACCTGGCCCTGGAAATGGCCAGTTGGTCGGTGTCCAGTGTGGCCAATAACCTCGACGTGTTGCAGGCCGGGCTGGCGGACGACGGCGCCTATGGTCTCAAGGAAAGCCAAGGCAAGGAGGGCGCCGAGTTTATCGAGCAGGCCGGCCAGGTCAGTCAGGTCTCGCGTTTGATGCTGCAGGCCATGAACGAAGCCCACGTGCGCCTGGACCAGAGCCGCAGGGTCGATGCGGATGACGCCGAGCAAGGCAAGATCGAGCAGGCCGATCAAGCCCTGGCTCAGGTGGAACAGCTGAAAACCGCGGTCAAGGACCCTGGCTACCAGACGGTACTCGGCGAAGTCTCGGGGCATATCGCCGCCTTCAGCGAGAAACTGGGCGAATACACCGGCCTGCTGGCGCAGGAAAAGGTCGTCTACAAACAGTTGCATGATCGGGCCGACCAAGTGGTCAGCCGGGTCAACCAGGCCTATGACGCTGAAGATGTGTCGATGCGGGCACAACTGAAGAAAAGCGCGATGTTGATCATCGGGTCGTCGGCGTTGGCGTTGCTGGTGGGGTTGATTGCGGCCTGGGTGATTACGCGCCTGATCGTCGCGCCGCTGCGCAGTGTGATCGCGGTGGCGCAGCAAATCGCAGCCGGTGATCTGAGTGGGCGCATGGAGGTCAGCCGCCGGGATGAAATCGGGCAGTTGATGCAGGCGATGCAACAGATGGGGAACGGCTTGAGCGATATGGTCAGTGGGCTGCAAGCTGGCATTGAGCAATTGGCCAGCTCGGCGCATTCGTTGTCCAGCGTCACCGAGCAGACCAATGTCGAGGTCAGCAGCCAGAAGGAAGAAACCGAGCAAGTGGCCACGGCGATGAACCAGATGACCGCTACCGTGCACGACGTGGCGCGCAATGCCGAAGAGGCCGCGCAAGCCGCGCAGACGGCGGACGACAAGGTTGACAGCGGCCAACAAGTGGTCCGCCAGAGTTTGCAGCGCATCGAGTTGCTGGCCAATTCGAGCACCAGTGCCAGTGCCAGCATCCAAAGCCTCAGCGCCGAAATCCAGAACATCGGCACGGTGTTGAGCGTCATCAAGAGCGTGGCCGAGCAGACTAACCTGCTGGCCTTGAACGCAGCCATCGAGGCCGCCCGTGCAGGTGAGCAAGGCCGTGGCTTTGCCGTGGTCGCCGATGAGGTCCGGGCGCTGGCCAAGCGGACTCAGCAATCGACCGAAGAAATCGAGAGGCTGGTCAGCACCTTGCGCAGCGCGGCGCAGTCGTGAGAGTGTCAGATTTTTTGTGTTCGGGCCGGTTAAGGCCTGCCGTCAGGCAGGCCCTATCTTTACCAGGTCGGCCTGATAAATCGATCTCCGTACAGAATCGCAAATTGATTCATTGCGTTCTTCCAATCATGAGCCGCACTGCCCCAGTTCGCGGTGATATTTCGTAATGCCAGCCAGATTAGCTTTGTCGCGGCCTCATCCGTTGGGAAGTGGCCTCGCGTTTTGATGACCTTGCGCAACTGGGCATTGATACTCTCGATGGCATTGGTTGTGTAGATCACTTTGCGTATTGCCGGGGGAAACACGAAGAACGGTATAACTCGATCCCAAGCACGTTTCCAAGCCGATACGACTGTCGGATATTGCTTACCCCAAGGCCCGGCTTCGAAAGCCAGTAGCGCTTGTTCTGCGGCGTCAGCATTGAGTGCTTGATAGATCGGTTTCAGTGCCTTGGCCAGCTCACGGCGCTTATCCCACGGGGCGTAATCGAGGCTGTTACGGATCAGGTGGACGATGCAGGTCTGCAACGTCGTCTCAGGAAACACAGCACTCAGCGCTTCGGGCATGCCTTTGAGACCGTCAGTTACGGCGATCAAGACGTCTTCGACGCCTCGGGTTTTCAGGTCGTTAAAGACCTTCATCCAAAATTTGGCGCCTTCGGTTGTTTCAATCCAAATGCCCAGAATATCTCGCGTTCCGTCCGGCAATACTCCCAGTGCCAAGTAGATCGCTTTGTTGCGAACCAGGCCTTCGTCGCGAATTTTGACTCGCAATGCATCGAAGAAAATTACCGGGTACATCGGTTCAAGCGGTCGCTGTTGCCAGGCGGTAACCTCCTCCAACACTGCGTCAGTGACTGAGCTGATGAAATCGTGAGAGACGTCTGTTCCGTACTGTTCAGAGAGAAACGCCCGGATTTCGCGAACCGTCATGCCTCGGGCATACATCGCGATAATCTTGTCATCGAAGCCGGTAAAACGCCGTTCGTGTTTGGGGATCAGAATCGGAGCAAAGCTTCCATCACGGTCTCTGGGAATGTCCAAACGCAGCGGACCGTCATCGGTTAGCACCGTTTTTCCGCTCTTGCCGTTGCGCTGGTTACTCGATTCCTCAGGGCGCTCCGCGCCCTGAGGGTAGCCAAGGTGGTGGCCCAACTCGGCACCAAGAGCTCGCTCGATCAGCGCCTTTTTGAACGCCATCGAGGCATCCTGAATGGCTTCGGCACTCATCGGGCCGCTGACGAACTGGTCGATCAGCTCTTGGGGAATGGATGGAAGGTCTCGCGGGGCCTCACGGGCCGGTTTCTTTTTGGTCGGCATACATGCACCTCTATCAACATGTTATGCCCGAACACAAAATTTATGACAGGCCCCAGTCGTCGGTGCAACAGATCCAGCAAAGTGGCGAACTGGTGAAGTTGGCGGTCAGTGATGCCCTGGAAACAGAAAGTGCCTTGGGCAGCATCGCGGCGGCGGTGTCATTGATTCAACAGATGAACCAGCAGATCGCCGCCGCGGCCGAAGAGCAAAGCTCGGTGGCCGAAGAGATCAACCGCAGTGTCACCAGTATCCGTGCCAGCGCCGATCAGTCGGCGTTGAGCATGCAGGGTAACGCCGCGTCCAGCATCCAACTGGCGCAGTTGGGGGCGCAGCTCAAGGGGATGGTGGGGCACTTCCGCCTCTGATCGCCGCCGGGGAGCGGTGAGCAAAGGCGAGGGTGGTCAGGCGTGGTTGGCGAGGAAGGTCAGCAGGGCTTCGTTGACGAAGTCCGGGTTTTCCCGTGCGCTGATATGCCCGGCGTCTGGAATCAATGTCAGGGTACAGCCGATCAGTTCGGCCATTTCCTCGGACTCGTGCGGGGGGCGCGGCTTGTCCTGCTCGCCGCACATCACCAATGTGGTGTCGCGGTCCAGGCTCGGCAGTTGCTTGAGTACATCCTCGCGACTGAAGATCAGGCGGCCCAATGGCACGATACTGTCCAGCAGGCGTTCCCGTGGGAAGCCTTGCAGCGACGAGCGAAAATCCTGATACAGCGCCGACTCGCGGTCTATACCCGGGCGAAAGAAGATGGGGGCAATCACATCCAGCAACGGCTCAGGAATGGCGCCGGCGTCTTCGATCATCTTGAACAGCGAGAAGTAGTATTGGCGCGTGGCTTCGGGTTCGGCCCCGAGGTGGGTGTCCATCAGCACCAGGCTGTTGATGCGCTCGGGCGCCAAGAATGCGAGACGCGCGCCCCACATGCCCCCCACCGAAAGGCCAACCAGGTTGATTTGCGCGATGTCCAACTGATCCAGCAGCGCCAGGGCCTGGCGCGCAAGGTCGTCGAGGGAGTGGGTGTGCGTGGGCAGCGGGCCCGATTCGCCATGCCCCCACAGCTCGGGAACGATGACGCGGTACTGTTGCGACAGGGCCTCGATCTGCGGTGCCCACATATGGCGGTCCCACAGGTAGCTTGACCCCAGCAGGACCACGGGGCCTGTGCCCTGGTCGATATAGTGCAGCGGTTGTCCATCAATCACGGCGACAGGCATGGCACGACCTCTAACTTCACGGAGTGAGGGGCATGTTTTTACGCGAGTCTTGGGCATGGGGATAGGTGCAAAGTGATGGCATCTCGTGGTGAGCAGGGCTCACCACGAGGGGAGGCTTGGTCAGTCGTAGATGACTTTCTTTTTCCACTCGGCGTCGGCCTCGACCTCTTTCATGCCCTCGGTCAATTCGCTGGCTTCTTCTATCGTCTGTTGGCTGTTGGCCAGCACGGTAGCGTTGGTACGCGCCAGTTGGGCTTCCAGCTGCTGCAGCTGCGCGCTATAGAGCACAGGCTCCGGTTGCTTGCGCAGGTATTGCGCGCCGCGCTCGAAGGCCAGGCGCGCCTGGCCCGGCTGACCCTGCTGCAAGGCGTGCTGGCCGAGGTTATTGAAGAACTCGATGTGCAGCAGCACCAGGATATGGCGAATTTCCTTGATCCAGTGCTTGGCTTCGTTTGCCGGCAGGAAACCGTCCTGGGCGGCGCGAGTGACCTGGCCATGCAGGGCTTCGAGCAAAAAGCGTACGTCCTTGGCCTTGGCTTCGGTCTGGATCGGCGTGGGTGGGTTGTTTACCGGAATGGACTCGCCCTGGGCCACCAGCGCGCTCAACTCGGTGATGCGCGCCTTGTGAGCTGCGCTGGTCTTGTTGAGGTTTAACAGGCGCTGGTTGACGTTGAGCTCCAGGCGGGTCAACAACAGTTTGAGCGCCGGGGTCATGAATTGGCCAGGGAACGTCTCGGTGATTTCACCGCAACGACGCATGCGATCGTTGAGCTCGATCACGGTGCGTTGTTTTTCCAGCTTGTTGTTTTCCACCACGTGGTTCATGTAGCCAATGGCGATCAGTATTGCGATCCCGGCTATTACCAGCAGGGTGATCATGAGTGGTGTCACCGGTGTGACCTCTTTATAGGGTTTACAGTGGAGTGTAGTGACTGGGCCAGCTATCGGATAGGACTGATCGACCAATTGCCCAGGTAGTTTCTTCTATATAGGTACGCGCTCCCTGCATGGATGCACATTGCCATCATTTGCTTGAGCGAACTATAACGTCTTGTCGTGCGCCAGAATATAGGCGCCAAGGCCTGGACGGGCAGAATGCCCATGAAAGCCTGCAAACGCAGGCGAAGTCATTGATTTTAATAAATTTATCCTTGGGGGTTGACGATCTACCAATCCATCCATAGAATGCGCGCCACTTAAAGCGTAAAGCACACAGCAAAACGCGTTGAGTAGTGAATGTTGTACGTGTGTCCCCTTCGTCTAGTGGCCTAGGACACCGCCCTTTCACGGCGGTAACAGGGGTTCGAGTCCCCTAGGGGACGCCATATGCGGGAATAGCTCAGTTGGTAGAGCACGACCTTGCCAAGGTCGGGGTCGCGAGTTCGAGTCTCGTTTCCCGCTCCAATTTTTAAGCAGTGTTGCCTTTGGGCGGCATTGAGTGAAACCAGGGCCACGTCTTCGGGCGAAGCCTCTGGGCACTGAGATACACACCATGTGTTTCAGTAGCGTGTCCCCTTCGTCTAGTGGCCTAGGACACCGCCCTTTCACGGCGGTAACAGGGGTTCGAGTCCCCTAGGGGACGCCATTTGCGGGAATAGCTCAGTTGGTAGAGCACGACCTTGCCAAGGTCGGGGTCGCGAGTTCGAGTCTCGTTTCCCGCTCCAAATTTTAAGCAGTGTTGCCTTTGGGCGACATTGAGTGAAACCAGGGCCGCGTCTTCGGGCGAGGCCTCTGGGCACTGAGATACACACCATGTGTTTCAGTAGCGTGTCCCCTTCGTCTAGTGGCCTAGGACACCGCCCTTTCACGGCGGTAACAGGGGTTCGAGTCCCCTAGGGGACGCCATTTGCGGGAATAGCTCAGTTGGTAGAGCACGACCTTGCCAAGGTCGGGGTCGCGAGTTCGAGTCTCGTTTCCCGCTCCATATTCAACAAAAACGCCGATCAGTGATGATCGGCGTTTTTGTTTGTGCTTGATTTATAAAGACCTCGTCGTCAGAGCTTGGGCATTTGCCCGATTCGCCCCATCATCTCGGTCACGTTCTGCAAATCCAGGAGGAACTGGTCGACTGTTTTGAATTCACCGTTGGTGTGGCCGGTATATTTGGTATCGAGTCTGGCAAGGCCGAATTGCACGCCGTTGGGCAGGTCATGGACCGATGTAGCGGCTGCGGACGCGCCGAATTTGGGCTCCATGCCAAGGTTCTCGGTGGCCACGGCCAGCAATGCTTTGACCCATTCACCCTCGGGGTTGCGGTGCATCGGCTCGGCAATCGAGCAATCGATGGTCATCGCCACCCCGGTCTGTTGGCTCCAGGCTTGCAGCTTTTCATCGATATCGGTTTTGAGTACTTCTGTGGCCCTGCCCTTCGGCACTCGCAGATTGACCGTCACGGTGAAAGCTCTTTCGTCCATACCGATATAGGTCAAGGAGGTGGTCAGTGGCCCCATGAATGTATCGGTAAAGCCAATCCCCAGTTTGTTGCCCAGATAATCCAGGCCCCAGTTGTCGGTGGCGTAGCGCGCTGCGTCAGTGATGTGGTTGCGCTTGAGGGCGATTTTTCCCGCCAACTCGTGGATCAGGCCCAATATCCTGGCGACGGGGTTTACACCTGACTCGGGTTCCGAGGAATGGGCCGCAACCCCCGTAACCGTTAGCTTGACGTCCTTGCCGACGACCTCGGCGGTCACCTCGAAGTCGCCGCCATTGCCCTTGGCATAGTCGGCGCCAGTCTTTTGCAGGACGGCCGCCAATTGTGCCGGGTTGTCATCGGCAAAAGTCGCGACGGCCGTCCGCGGGATCTGGTTCGCGGCAAGTCCTCCCGTCACGGAGGTGATTTCGGCGCCCTTGCCCTGTGCGTCGCGCCGGGGGAAATGGGTAACTAGCGTGCCGTAGCCCTTCTCGGCGATCACCACGGGATAGCCGCCATCGAGTGCGATGTTGTAGTTGGGGGTTGGGTTGCGTGAAAAGTAGTAGGCGATCGCATCGCCGGCGATCTCCTCGGTGGTATCCACCAGTAGTTTGAAACTGCGTACCTGCGGCAGTTGTTCTTCCTTGATGACTTTCATTGCATATAGCGCCACGACGATCCCGTTTTTGTCATCCTCCGTGCCTCGGCCATACAGGCGGTTACCTACCTGAGTAACCTGGAATGGATCGAGGCGTGTGCCGTCTTCAAGCACCCAGTCCTCTGGATTGGCTGGTACCACGTCGGCATGCGCATGGATTCCCACGACCTCGTTGCCGCTATCGCCCAAGGATATTTCATATACGCGGTTGTCGACGTTGCGAAATGTCAGGTTGAACGATCGGGCAATGCGTTCGAGGGTGTAGGCGAACCGAAGGAACTCGGGATTTTCATGCTGAGCGACGCCTTCCACGCGGAAGGTTGGGATGGCCACCAGTTCACCCAGGGTATCGATGGCTGCATCACGGTATTTGAGTCGTGCATACAAGCCAAGCAGTCGATGAAGCTGGTTTTGCTGCTCGTTGGTAAGGTCCTTGGCATCGAGGAAGGCATTGATTGCCGGTGCGAGTGTTTGGCTGACGGCGAGGCTGCTGGTGCCCAGGCGTCTCAGGAACTCACGAAAATCGGTGAACGATGTCTCACTGAAAGTCGAGAGAATGACTGAACTCTGCTGCTGGGTAATGTTGGCGTATGTGGGCAGGGAGAATGTTGAAAGGCTGCCGGCGAGCGCAGTGGCGGCGAGCAGTGCTTTGAGTGGGTTGTTCATTATTATGGCACTCCTATCTGCGTAGGTAGTTGGAGAGGCCTGTCGAAACTAGCACCCAATGCCATGGAAAGTGGTGTCGAACAGCAGCCTGAAAGACTCATAGGGGCTGAGGTCGAGCAAAACAGGAGGTTTCCTACGCATGTTCTGCCCAGACAAGAACGCCGCTCTGAGGGGGAGCGGCGTTTTCATATGGGTGAGAGCAGAGGTTTCAGAGTTTCGGCAACTGCCCCACACGCCCCATCATTTCCGTGACGATCTGCAGGTCCAGCAAGAACTGCTCGACCGTCTTGAACTCATTGTCGGTATGCCCGGTGTACTTCACCTCCGGCCGCGCCAGGCCGAATTGCACGCCGTTCGGCAGCTCATGCACCGAGGTTGCGCCGGCCGAGGTGCCGAACCTGTGTTCCATGCCCAGGTTTTCACTGGCTACCGCGAGCAAGGCCTTCACCCATTCACCTTCCGGGTTGCGGAACATCGGCTCGGCGACCGAGTAAGTGAAGTTCACGTTGACCTTGGTCTGCTTGTCCCAGGCGCTCAGCTTCTCGGCGATCTGGGCCTTGAGTTTCTCCGGGGACTTGCCCTTCGGCACCCGCAGGTTCACCGCCAGCTTGAAAGTGTTGTCATCCAGGCCGACAAAGGTCAGTGAGGTGGTCAATGGCCCCATGAATTCATCGGAGAAACCCACGCCCAATTTACCGCCCAGATAATCCAGGCCCCAGTTATCGGACGCATACCGCGCAGCGTCGGTGATGTGGTTGTGCTTGAGGGCGATCTTGCCGTCGACGCTGTGGATCAGCTCCAGCATGCGCGCCACCGGGTTGATACCGGATTCCGGCTCGGAGGAGTGGGCCGACACACCGGTGACGGTCAGTTTGACGTCCTTGCCGTCGACCTTGGCGGTGACCTCGAAGTCGCCCCCGTTGCGCTTGGCGTATTCGGTGCCGGCCGTTTGCAGGCTGGCCGCCAATTGCGCAGGCGTGTCGCTGATAAAGGTGGCGACCGAGGCCGACGGAATCTGGTTGGTCGCCATGCCGCCCGTCATTGCGACGATTTCTGCACCTTTGCCTTCGCCCGTGCGACGCGGGAACGTGGCCATGACGGTGCCATACCCCTTCTCGGCAATCACCACCGGGTAGCCGCCATCCAGCGCCAGGTTGTATTGCGGTGTGGGGTTGTGTTCAAAGTAATAAGGGATCGCGTCGCCGGAGGTCTCCTCGGTGGTGTCCACCAGCAGCTTGAAGTTGCGCGCCAGCGGCAGCTTTTCTTCTTTGATCACCTTCATCGCGTACATCGCTACCACGATGCCGTTCTTGTCGTCCTCGGTGCCGCGACCGTACATGCGGTCGCCGATCAACGTGACCTTGAACGGGTCGAGTTTGGTGCCGTCCTTGAGCACCCAGTTTTCCGGCGTCACCGGCACTACGTCGGCGTGTGCGTGAATGCCGACCACTTCGTCGCCGCTGCCTCCCAGCGAGATTTCGTACACGCGGTTATCGACGTTGCGGAAGTCCAGGTTGAAGGTCTTGGCCAGGGCCTGGATCTTGTCGGCGATCTTGAGGAACTCCGGGTTTTGGTATTGCGGCACGCCGTCCACATTGAACGTCGGAATTTCCACCAGCTCGCGCAGGGTTTCCAGGGCTGCCTTGCCGTATTTCACCCGCGTATAAATGCCCAGCAGGCGGTTGATCTCGTTTTGCTGGTCGGCGCTCAAGGTTTGGTTATCGAGGAAGGCGCCGATCGCCGGGCCCACGTCATCGGTTTTGCCCAGGTCGCCCTTGGCCAGGGTGCCGAGGAAACCACGAAAATCGGTGACGGACGTTTCGTTGAACTGTTTGAGAATCGCCGTACTTTGTGACGGCGTGATATTAGCGAAGGCGGGCGAGGTCACTAACGAAAGGCCAGCCGCGAACAGGGTGGCCGCCGCCAATTGCTTGAGTGGAAAGTGCATTGTTGAAAGCATTCCTTTGCAAGGTGGGAGTAGGGCGTTTCTGATCGATCTGTCAGAAACATTTCTACACACTACCACTACTCGGGTGGCCATGGTCAAGGCTGGCCAGGGTATGGCCACACCCCTCAATCGAGGGTGTAACGCACCGACAGTGCGCCCTTTTTCTCTGATAAGGCCAGGATCGTCACTTGGCCCAATTCGCTGAGCGTTTGCACGTGGGTACCGCCGCAGGCATAGACGGGCAATTCACCGAAGCCCACTTCACGGGTGCCGTCTTCCAGGGCCGTATGGCGTGGGAAGTCCGCCGCGATCCATTGGTTGACTTGCTGTTGAATCACTTCGGCATTCATCGCTTGAGCGGCCTCGCCGCGGATAAAGGTGATTTTGCCTTCACCTGGCCAGTGGTGCGCCTTGATCGGCTTCCAGCCCAGGGTTTCACCAGCGTTGCCGATCAAGTGCCCGGCCGAATGCAGGCGGCTATGCAGGGCGCGGCGTTGTGCATCGACGCGCACGGTGATTGGCCCGGGCGCCACGGGTTGGTCGAGGTAATGCACCACGCAATCGGCCTCAAGGGCCACGCGCAGTACGTTGCTTTCGCCGAGCTGGCCGGTGTCGAAGGGCTGGCCGCCGCCCTGCGGGTGAAAAATCGTCGACCGCAGGATCACCGCAAACTGGCCCTCGCGGGGTATGCAACTGATCACTTCAAGTTCGGCGGTCAGGTGGTCATGGGTGAAAAACAGGCGCTCGGTCATTTCTACATCCGCATCAGGGTTCTGTGGGCAGTATAAATAGTGCGCCGATGAGTGATAATCCGCGCAATTATCAATGGACCTATGCGTCATGAGCATCAATCTTCCTTTGCCGCTACTGGGCGAAATGGCAATTTTCGTCAAAGTGGTGGAAACCGGCAGCTTCTCCGAAGCGGCGCGACAGTTGAGCGTTTCGCCGTCGGCGGTGAGCCGCAGTATTTCGCGCCTGGAGAAGGCCCTGGCCACGCGCTTGCTGCAACGCACCACGCGCAAATTGCGCCTGAGCGAAGGCGGTGAAGAAGTCTTCAAGCGCTGCAAGGAGATGGTCAGTGCGGCGCGCTCGGTAATGGAGGTCAGTGGCCAGTTCACTCATGAAGCCGAGGGCCTGGTGCGGGTCAGCGTGCCCAAGGCGGTGGGGCGGTTTGTGGTGCATCCGCATATGCCGGCGTTCCTGCGGCGCTATCCCAAGGTGGATGTGCAGTTAATCCTAGAAGACCGGCATGTGGACCTGATCGACGATAACGTCGACCTGAGCATCCGCATTACCGACAGCCCGCCGCCGGGGCTGGTGGGGCGACAGTTGTTGCCGATCGAGCATTTGCTCTGCGCGACGCCGCACTATCTGGCCGAACACGGCACGCCGGCGCATCCCCATGATTTGCTGCAGCACAGTTGCATTTACCTTGGCGAAACCCCGGCTGACTCACGCTGGAAATTTCGTCAGGGCGGCAAGGCCGTCACCGTCGGCGTGCGCGGGCGCTATGTGGCGAATCACACCGGCGTGCGGCTGGATGCGGTGTTGCAGCATGTGGGTATCGCTAGCCTGCCGTACTTTACGGCGCGTCATGCGCTGGAGGAGGGGCGATTGGTCCAGGTGTTGCCAGGGTGGGATTTTATTGCGTCCTACCATGGCGACGCATGGTTGCTGCATTCGCCCACGCGCTACCTGCCGCCGAAGTTGCGGGTGTTTATCGACTATCTGGTGGAGTGCATGGCGAAGGAGCCGACATTGCGTCGACGGTAGAAACGCAATGGAAATGTGTGCGGGCGTGCTCGCACACAGACTGGAATTCAGCATTCTCCAGATCAGTGCTTGCTCTGATCCTGGGGCATCGCCATCAACTGCTTTTCCTGGTTCCAATCGAACGGTTCGTCGTTCTGTTCGGCTTCATAGCGACGCTCTTCCAGGGCCTGGTACAGGTCCAGTTCTTCGTCGGGCATAAAGTGCAGGCAATCGCCGCCAAAGAACCACAGCAGGTCGCGCGGCACCAGGTGGGCAATTTGCGGGTAGCGCAGGATGACCTGGCTCATCAGGTCTTGGCCCAGGTACTGGCTCTCGATCGGGTCGATGGGCAGCAGAGCGCGCAATTCGTCAAAGCGCTCCAGGAACAGGGTGTGGCTTTCCTCGGGCACCTGTTCGGCTTCGCCGACGGCAACCAGGATGCTGCGCAGGTGGTCGAGCAAGACGAGATGATCGGCAACGACGTTGGACACGAGATAAGTCCTCTAAAGCAAAAACGGGCGCGAGAGTATATAGCTCAAGCGCCCGTATTTATATGACCGCTCGACTCAGCGGGTTTTGCCCTCTGCCTGGCTCAGTTCTTCCTTGCTGAAATCATCCACGTCGATCACCTTGCGTCGCGCCGCTTCGGCGTCACGCAGGGCCTGCGCTTCGGCCGGTTGCAGCACGCCGGCGTGCAGCGCGGCGTCAATGGCATGCTCGCCGGCGGCCGGTTTGACCTGGCCGCTTTTCAGCGCGGTGTGGAGTTTTTTCTGCAGCGGATGGCTGGCGCCGAGCAGATCGTAAGCCTGTTGCAGCGCGCCTACCGGATCGTCCGCCGATTGCGGGCGGTAGCAGCCGGCCAGCAATTCTTCCAGGGTCGGGTCGCCTTTGGCGCGGCCGATCACCGCAGCCACTTGGGCATCCAGTGCATCCGACGGCCCGGTGTGGCGACGGCCGAACGGGAACACGATCACCCGCAGCAGGCAGCCGAGCACCTTGTTCGGGAAGTTGCTCAGCAGTTCATCCAGTGCGCGTTCCGATTCGCCAAGGCTTTCTTCCATGGCCCAGGCAAACAGCGGTTCCAGATGGTCGGGCGAATCCAGGTCGTAATAACGCTTGAGCGCCGCCGACGCCAGGTACATGTGGCTCAGCACATCGCCCAAGCGTGCCGACAGGCGTTCGCGGCGTTTCAGCTCGCCGCCCAGCAGCATCATGCTCAAGTCGGCGAGCAGGGCGAACGCGGCGGCCTGGCGATTGAGTGCACGGAAATAGCCTTGGCTCAAGCGGTTGCCGGGGGCTTTCTCGAAATGCCCAACGCCGAGATTCAGTACCAGGGTGCTGGCAGCGTTGCCCACGGCAAAACCAATATGCTGCATCAGCAGGCCATCGAACTCTTTCAGCGCCTGGTCGTGGTCTTCACGACCGGCCAGGGCCATTTCCTTGAGCACGAACGGATGGCAGCGGATGGCGCCCTGGCCGAAGATCATCAGGTTGCGCGAGAGGATATTCGCGCCTTCCACCGTGATGAAAATGGGCGCGCCTTGCCAGCTGCGGCCCAGGTAGTTGTTCGGGCCCATGATGATGCCCTTGCCGCCGTGCACGTCCATGGCGTGGCTGATGCACTCGCGGCCGCGCTCGGTGAGGTGGTATTTGAGGATCGCCGACAGCACTGAGGGTTTCTCGCCCAGGTCGACGGCGTTGGCGGTGAGCATGCGGGCGCTGTCCATCAGCCAGGCGTTACCGCCGATACGCGCCAGGGCTTCCTGGATTCCTTCGAAAGCCGACAGCGGCACATTGAACTGCTCGCGCACCTGAGCATATTGGCCGGTCACCAGGCTGGTGAACTTGGCCGCGCCGGTGCCGACCGCCGGCAGGGAAATTGAACGGCCTACCGACAGGCAATTCATCAGCATCATCCAGCCCTTGCCGAGCATTTCCTGGCCGCCGATGAGGTAGTCCAGGGGGATGAACACATCCTTGCCGGAGTTGGGGCCGTTCATGAAGGCGGCGCCGAGCGGCAGGTGGCGACGGCCGATTTCCACGCCAGGGGTATCGGTAGGAATCAACGCGAGGCTGATGCCCAGGTCTTCTTCTTCACCCAGCAGGTGGTCCGGGTCATAGGCCTTGAAGGCGAGCCCGAGCAAGGTCGCGACCGGGCCGAGGGTGATGTAGCGTTTTTCCCAGTTCAGGCGCAGGCCCAGGGTTTCCTGGCCTTCCCATTCACCTTTGCAGATCACGCCGGTGTCGGGCATGGCGCCTGCGTCGGAGCCCGCCAGCGGGCCGGTGAGGGCGAAACACGGGATGTCGTCGCCACGCGCAAGGCGCGGCAGGTAGTGGTTGCGTTGCTCATCGGTGCCGTAATGCAGCAACAGTTCGGCCGGGCCGAGGGAGTTGGGCACCATCACAGTGGACGCCAGGTCGCCGCTGCGTGTGGCCAGCTTCATCGCGACCTGGGAGTGGGCGTAGGCGGAGAAGCCCTTGCCGCCGTATTCCTTGGGGATGATCAGGGCAAAGAAACCGTGGGTCTTGATGTGCTCCCAGGCGGCGGGCGGCAGGTCCATGGCCTGGCCGATTTCCCAGTCGCTGACCATGGCGCAGAGTTCTTCGGTGGGGCCGTCGATGAAGGCCTGTTCTTCTTCGGTCAATCGGGCCTTGGGGTAGGCCAGCAATTTGTCCCAGTCGGGGCGACCGCTGAACAGCTCGCCGTCCCACCACACGGTGCCGGCGTCGATGGCGTCGCGCTCGGTTTCGGACATCGGCGGCAGGACTTTCTGAAACCAACTGAACAGTGGTTTGGTGAAGTATTGGCGGCGCAGGTCGGGCAGCAACAAGGGCGCGGCGACGATGGCGATCAACACCCAGAAGATCAGCAGCAGCCAACCCGGTGCATGGCTCCAGGCCCCCATCGCCAACAAGTAAACGGCAACCACGCCCAAGGCGGGCAGGGGCGCCGTGCGGCGGTGCGCCAGGTAAGCAACGCCGACCACCAGAACCAGTATCCACAACAACAGCATATTCAATCCTCCGTGAACCAGGGCGAAACCACCAAGGAGCTTAGTCGGCATCCTAGAAAGCGCGGTGGTCGGGGTGTAACGAGTTGTACGGGAGGCAACGATCAGCAGGCGCCGACATTTGGCCGAATCGTCGTTATCTCTGCGGCAGGCCGGTCGTTAGACTTCAGGCTTCCTTTGGAGATAAAGCTCATGGAAACGTACCTGAGTCCCAGCCGCTTCATCGATAGTGACCACCCTGCGGTGGTGGAGTTCGCCGAAAAAAACCGCGGAACCCATGCGAATTTACGTGACCAGGCAGTCAGTCTCTATCTCGCCGTACGCGAGGCTGTGCGCTACAACCCCTACACCTTCAGCCGCGACCCCGGCACGTTGAACGCCAGCTTCGCCCTGGCTACCCGCGAGAGCTACTGTGTGCCCAAGGCCACCTTGCTCGCCGCCTGCGCCCGCCATTGCGGTATCCCCGCGCGCATCGGCCTGGCGGATGTGCGTAATCACCTGTCGACCCCGCGTCTGCTCGCGTTGCTCAAGAGTGATGTGTTCGCCATGCACGGTTACACCGAGCTGTACCTGGACGGTGGCTGGGTCAAGGCCACGCCGGCGTTCAATCAGCAATTGTGTGAGCTATTCGATGTGCCGCCGCTGGAATTCGATGGGGTTAACGACAGCGTGTTCCATGCGTTCAATCGCCAAGGCCAGCGTTCGATGGAGTACGTGCTGGACCATGGGCAATTTGCCGATGTGCCCGAAGAAATGTTCTTCGCCCATATTGAGAAATGTTACCCGCACCTGTTTGCCGAACACATGCCGAGCCTGCTGGGCGACTTGCAGAGCGATTTAAGCCGTGGGTGAACCGGCGTATGCTGCTGCGTTCATCAAGCCATGTTCACCACAATAAGGCGCGGTCATGCTGAAGATCTGGGGTCGTAAAAATTCATCCAATGTCAGGAAAGCACTGTGGTGCGCCGAGGAGCTCGGCCTGGACTATGAGGCAATTGATGCGGGCGGGGCTTTTGGTGTGGTCGATACCCCGCAGTACCGGGCGCTGAACCCCAATGGCCGGGTGCCGATGATTCAGGACGGCGACTTTGCGTTGTGGGAGTCCAACACCATTGTGCGTTACCTCTGCGCCAAGCACGCGTCGGCGTTTTACCCAAGCGACCTGCAAGCCCGTGCCAATGCCGAAAAGTGGATGGACTGGACCACCTCGACCCTGGCCGAGCCCTTCAAGATCGTGTTCTGGGGGGTATTGCGTACCCCCGCAGAAAAACAGGACTGGCACGCCATCCACGCAGGACGCCAAGCCTGCATTGATGCGCTCCAGACGGTCGAGCAGGCCCTCGCCGGGCAGCCTTACCTGTCCGGCGACGCTTTCGGCATGGGGGACATCCCCTTGGGCTGTTTCATTTATGCCTGGTTCGAAATGCCCATCGAACGTCCTGCAATGCCCCATCTAGAGGCCTGGTACCAACGCCTGCAGCAGCGGCCGGCGTATCGCAAAGCGGTCATGACCGTGTTGACTTAATACTGACTATTAATACAGGTGACTGTACTTGTGCGACGCGGGCACGCACCATGCTCGCCATGCGCCGCGGGTTGAACTACCTGCGGTGCGCCCTCATCTATTCTTTCTATTCCCTTCTTTGGTGCGTATTCCGATATGAGTTCCGCTCTGTCCATCCGGCAGCTAACCAAAACCTACGGCAACGGTTTCCAGGCCCTGAGTGGTATCGATCTGGACGTCGCCGAAGGTGACTTCTTCGCCTTGCTCGGCCCCAACGGCGCAGGTAAATCCACCACCATCGGTATCCTCTCGACCCTGGTGAACAAGACCAGCGGCACGGTGAATATTTTCGGTCATGACCTGGATAAATCCCCGGCGGCGCTCAAGCGCTCTATCGGCGTGGTGCCCCAGGAATTCAACTTCAACCAGTTCGAAAAGACCTTCGACATCGTCGTGACCCAGGCCGGTTACTACGGCATCCCGATGAAAGTCGCCAAGGAGCGCGCCGAGCAATACCTGACCCAACTGGGCCTGTGGGACAAGCGCGATGTGCCTTCGCGCTCGCTGTCCGGTGGTATGAAACGCCGCTTGATGATCGCCCGCGCACTGGTGCACGAACCGCGCCTGCTGATCCTCGATGAGCCCACCGCCGGCGTGGACATCGAGCTGCGTCGCTCGATGTGGACCTTCCTCACCGAGCTGAACGAGAAGGGCATCACCATCATCCTCACCACCCATTACCTGGAAGAGGCTGAGCAGCTGTGCCGCAATATCGGCATCATCGACCACGGCACCATCGTCGAGAACACCAGCATGCGTAACCTGCTGGGCCAGTTGCATGTGGAAACCTTCCTGCTCGACCTGAAGAACAATCTGTCGGTGCCGCCGCAACTGCTCGGCTACCCGAGCCGCCTGGTGGACAGCCACACCCTGGAAGTCCAGGTCGACAAAGCCATGGGCATTACCGCGCTGTTCACGCAGTTGGCAACCCAGAACATCGAAGTGCTGAGCCTGCGTAACAAAACCAATCGCCTTGAGGAGTTGTTCGTGTCCCTGGTGGAGAAAAATCTGACGAAGGTGGCGGTATGAGTTCCGAACTGCAACCTAACCTCGTTGCGCTGCAAACCATCGTCTACCGCGAAGTGAAGCGCTTTACCCGGATCTGGCCGCAGACGTTGCTGCCGCCGGCGATCACCATGGTCCTGTATTTCGTGATCTTCGGTAACCTGATCGGTCGGCAGATCGGCGACATGGGTGGTTTCACCTACATGGAGTACATCGTGCCGGGCCTGATCATGATGTCAGTGATCACCAACTCCTACGGCAACGTGGTGTCGAGTTTCTTCGGCAGCAAGTTCCAGCGCTCCATCGAAGAATTGATGGTGTCGCCGGTGTCGCCGCACACCATTCTGATCGGCTACACCTTGGGTGGCGTGCTGCGCGGTTTGATGGTCGGGGTGATCGTGACGCTGTTGTCACTGTTCTTCACGCAGCTGCAAGTGCATCACCTCGGGGTGACGATTCTGGTGGTGGTGCTCACGGCGACGATCTTCTCGCTGCTGGGGTTTATCAACGCCGTGTTTGCACGCAACTTCGATGATATTTCGATCATCCCAACCTTCGTGCTGACGCCGCTGACCTACCTGGGCGGCGTGTTCTATTCCATCACCTTGCTGCCACCGTTCTGGCAGACCGTGTCACTGGCCAACCCGGTGCTGCACATGGTCAACGCCTTCCGCTACGGCATCCTGGGTGTGTCGGATATCAAGATCAGCGTGGCGATCACCTTCATGATCGTGGCCACCGTGGTGTTGTATATCGGTTGCGCGCGGTTGCTGGTGAGTGGGCGTGGGATGCGTACGTAAGTACTGATCTGAACGCGGTAAAAAATGTGGGAGGGGGCTTACATCCCGATAGCGGTGGCGCAGTCAAAACTATGTGGACTGTTACACCGCCATCGGGGGCAAGCCCCTCCCACATTTGGTTTTGTATGAGGCCTTATGACTTCAGCGCCAGCTCGATCAGCTCGTGCAGTTGTTCAACTTCCAACGGTGCGCTTGAAAACAGAATGCGAAACACCGTCGGCGCCGCCAGCAGGTTGATCAAACGGTCCACGCTCGGTGGCGCCTGGTCCGGGTAGCGGTCGACAATCGCCTGCAACTGCCCACTCAAGATGCTCACGCAATATCCTGGCGTCACGCTGCACTGCACGTCACGCATCATGTTGCGCCCCGGCGCCGAACTCATTTCATCCAGATATTGCTCGGCCCAGGCTTGCAGGTCACCGCGCAGGCTGCCGGTGTTGGCCGGTTCGCTGTCGGGGCGCATGCGCGCCAGGGCCACGTCGGCGAGCAGCACCGACAGGTCGCCCCAGCGTCGGTAGATGGTCGACGGGGTGACGCCTGCGCGCGCGGCTATCATCGGCACGGTCACGCTCGTGCGTTCATGGGTCTCCAGCAGTTCGCGCATTGCCGAATGAACGGATTCTTGTACCCGGGCACTACGGCCTCCCGGGCGGAGGCCTTCTTTAATCACCATGTTTGTGACCTTAACACAAAGAATTTGCTTTAAGTGCTGGCCGGTCGCACACTCCACAAAAGCAAAATATTAGCTTTAGCGGAGCGTGCCCATGCCCAACCTGACGTCTCATCGTTCCAGTCTGGTGTTCCTCGCGATCACCTTGCTCACATTCCTGGCCGCCTCCAGCGCGCCGACGCCGTTGTACCCTCTGTATCAGGAAGGCCTGCATTTCTCGGCAGGCATGCTCACGCTGATCTTTGGCGTGTACGCCTTGAGCCTGCTGGCGGCGCTGCTGACCGTGGGGTCGTTGTCGGACCATCTGGGGCGCAGGCCGGTGATTTTTGCCGCGCTGGTCCTGAACATGCTGGCGATGCTGCTATTTATCAATGAAAGCAGCGTGGCCTGGCTGATTGCCGCGCGTACATTGCAGGGCTTTGCCACCGGCATGGCCACGGCGGTGCTGGGGGCGGCGTTGCTCGATACCGATCGCCAGCGAGGGCCGCTGATCAACAGTGTGGCGCCGATGTTGGGGATGGCGTGCGGGGCGATGGGATGCAGCCTGCTGGTGGAGTTTGCACCGTTCCCGACCACCTTGATTTACGCGGTGCTGTTCAGCCTGATGCTGTTACAAGCCTTGTATGTAGTGCGCTTGCCGGAAACCGTCAGCCGGATACCGGGAGCGCTGGCCTCGCTGTGGCCCACCTTGCACGTGCCGGCCCAGGCTCGCCGCGCGTTATGGGTGGCGTTGCCGGTAGACGTCGCGGTATGGGCCATGGGAGGTTTTTATCTGTCCCTCGCGCCGTCGCTGGTGCGGGCGGCGACCGGCTCCACATCCCATCTGATCGGTGGCGGGTTGGTGGCCGTGCTGACATTGAGCGCAGCGCTGATGATCTACAGCCTGCGCAATCGCTCGGCCGACAGGCTCCTGCGCCTGGGGGCTGTATTGCTGGCGGTGGGTGTGGCGTTGATCCTGAGCGCTGTGCACGCCGGCAGCTTGCCGTTATTTTTTGTCGCCACGCTGATCGCCGGCAGTGGCTTCGGAACCGGGTTCCTTGGGGCTGTGCGCAGCGTCGTACCGCTGGCCTTGCCCCACGAGCGGGCGGGTTTGATGTCGGCGTTCTATGTGCTGAGTTACCTGGCGTTCTGCGTGCCATCACTGTTGGCGGGTAATCTGATCCGCAGCGTTGGTTTAATTGCCACTACGGATGCGTATGGGGCGCTGTTGATCGGGCTGACACTCAGTGCCTTGGTCGCGCTGCTCATGCAGGATTCTTCCAGGCGCAAGGCGACATCCAGCCCTTGATCCGGTAATAATCGCCGATTCAAAAAGCCGTGAGATTCAAGCATGAAGATCATCCGCAGCAAGGACTTCACCGGCAGCCGTGCCTGGGAAGCATTGGATATTGCCAACATGAACGGCATCACCACCCGTTTGCACTGGACCGACCAGCCGTATCGCTGGCACACCAACGACGGTGAAGAAGTGTTTGTGGTGCTGGATGGGCGGGTAAACATGTACTACCGCGACCATGGGTTGGAGCAGGTGGCGGAGCTGGCGGTGGGGGATATTTTCTACGCCAGCGTCGGCACCGAGCACGTGGCTCATCCCCAGGGCCCTGCGCGAATTCTGGTGATAGAAAGCGAGGGCAGTGTTTAGCGCTTATCGGCAAAATAGATAACAGTTAGAGATATTACCCGTTATATAGATATTCGATCAGGTTCTACCATGGTCCCACCCTCATGCGAGGAAGAGGATTGCCATCATGACCTGCTCGACTACTGCCCGCTTCAAACCCTTCAGCCACCTGACCCGCCCTCGGGAAGTGATTCGCCAGTTCACCCCCAACTGGTTTGCCGCGACCATGGGCACCGGGGTGCTGGCGCTGGCCTTGGCGCAGTTGCCCGTCACTCTGCCAGGTGTGCAGGCGCTCGCCGAAGGGCTTTGGCTGTTGACCATTGGCCTGTTCCTGCTGTTCAGCGTTTTGTATGCGGCGCGGTGGGTGATGTTTTTTCACGAGGCGCGCCGGATCTTCGGGCATTCCACGGTTTCGATGTTTTTCGGCACCATTCCCATGGGCCTGGCAACCATTCTTAACGGCTTGTTGCTGTTCGGCCTGCCGCGCTGGGGTGCCGATGTGATTCCGCTGGCCGAAGCGCTGTGGTGGCTGGACGTGGCCATGGCGCTGGCCTGCGGTGTGCTGATCCCGTTCATGATGTTTACCCGTCAGGAACACAGCATCGACCAGATGACCGCCGTGTGGCTGCTGCCTGTAGTCGCCGCTGAAGTCGCCGCAGCCAGCGGTGGCTTGCTCGCGCCACACCTGGCAGATGCCCATGGGCAATTGGTGATGCTGGTGACCAGCTACGTGCTATGGGCGTTTTCCCTGCCGGTGGCGTTCAGCATCCTGACTATCCTGATGCTGCGCATGGCCCTGCATAAATTGCCCCACGCCAATATGGCCGCGTCGAGTTGGCTGGCGCTCGGTCCCATCGGCACCGGGGCCCTTGGGATGTTGTTGCTGGGCGGCGATGCTCCCGTCATCTTTGCCGCCAATGGCTTGCCCGGCGTCGGTGAAATTGCCGGCGGCCTTGGCCTGATCGCGGGTATCACCCTGTGGGGCTTCGGCCTGTGGTGGATGCTGATCGCGGTGCTGATCACCCTGCGTTACTTGCGCGCCGGTATCCCGTTCAACCTCGGTTGGTGGGGGTTTACCTTCCCATTGGGGGTGTATGCCCTGGCTACGCTGAAACTGGCAGCCGTGCTGCACCTGGGCTTCTTCGGCGTAATGGGCTGCGTGTTGGTAGCGGCCTTGGCGCTGATGTGGTGGGTTGTCGCCAAGCGCACCGTGCAAGGCGCCTACAAAGGTGAGCTTTTTGTTTCACCCTGCATTGCAGGATTAGGGAATAAGTAAGCGCGATTAGGTAAAGTCGTGGCCTGATAAATAAAGGCCACGCAGGAACACGGACGATGAGCCACCCCTCGCAATTTACCTTGCTGCGCACACGGCGCTTTTTGCCGTTCTTCGTTACCCAGTTGCTGGGCGCTTTCAACGACAACATCTTCAAGCAGTCGTTGATCCTGGCCATTCTCTACAAGCTCACCATCGACGGTGACCGCTCTATCTGGGTCAACCTGTGCGCGCTGCTGTTTATCCTGCCGTTTTTCCTGTTCTCGGCGTTGGCCGGGCAGTTTGGCGAGAAATTCAACAAGGATGCGCTGATCCGCGCGATCAAGATCGGCGAGATCGTGATCATGGCCGTGGGCGCCACAGGCTTCCTGACCAACCATCTGGAGCTGATGCTGCTGGCGCTGTTTGCCATGGGCACGCACTCGGCGCTGTTCGGCCCGGTCAAGTATTCGATCATGCCCCAGGCCCTGCACGACGACGAGTTGGTGGGCGGCAACGGCTTGGTGGAAATGGGCACCTTCCTGGCTATTCTGGCCGGCACTATCGGTGCGGGAGTGATGATGTCGTCCGCCCACTATGCGCCTGTGGTGTCCGTGGCGATTGTTGGCGTCGCGGTGCTGGGTTACCTGGCCAGTCGCAGCATTCCCCGTGCGGCGGCGTCGACCCCGCAGCTGCGCCTGGACTGGAACATCTTCACCCAGTCCTGGGCCACCTTGCGCATGGGCCTGGGCCAGACGCCGGCGGTGTCGCGCTCGATCGTCGGCAACTCATGGTTCTGGTTCGTCGGGGCGATCTACCTGACGCAGATCCCCGCGTACGCCAAAGAGTGGTTGTATGGCGACGAAACCGTGGTGACGTTGATCCTCACCGTGTTTTCGGTGGGTATCGCCCTCGGTTCGATGCTCTGCGAGAAACTTTCCGGGCGTAAGGTGGAAATCGGCCTGGTGCCCTTTGGCTCATTCGGCCTGACGGTGTTCGGCCTGTTGCTGTGGTGGCATTCCGGCGGCTTCGTGCAGAACATCCAGGCCAACGACTGGCTGGCGGTGCTCAGTGTCGGCCAGGCGTGGTGGGTGTTGTTCGATATCCTCGGCCTGGGGGTGTTCGGCGGTTTCTATATCGTGCCGCTGTATGCGCTGATCCAGTCGCGTACCGCCGAGCACGAGCGCGCACGGGTGATTGCCGCCAACAACATCCTCAACGCGCTGTTCATGGTGGTGTCGGCGATTGTGTCGATCGTGCTGCTGAGCGTGGCCAAGCTGTCGATCCCCGAACTGTTCCTGGTGGTGTCGCTGCTCAACGTCGCGGTCAACACCTACATCTTCAAGATCGTCCCCGAGTTCACCATGCGTTTCATGATCTGGCTGCTCAGCCATTCCATGTACCGGGTGGAACATCGCAACCTGCAGGCCATTCCTGATGAAGGCGCGGCGTTGCTGGTGTGCAATCACGTGTCGTTTGTCGATGCATTGTTGATTGGCGGCGCAGTGCGTCGGCCGATTCGTTTTGTCATGTACTACAAGATCTACCGCCTGCCGGTACTTAATTTTATCTTCCGCACCGCCGGCGCGATTCCGATTGCCGGGCGCAATGAAGACATCCAGATCTACGAAAAGGCCTTCACACGGATTGCGCAGTACCTGAAGGACGGCGAACTGGTGTGCATCTTCCCGGAAGGCAAGCTGACCGCCGATGGCGAGATGAATGAGTTTCGTGGCGGGGTGACACGCATTCTGGAAGAGACGGCGGTGCCGGTGATCCCGATGGCGTTGCAGGGGCTGTGGGGAAGTTTCTTCAGTCGCGATCCAAACAAGGGGTTTTTCCACCGGATTTGGTCGCGGGTGGTGTTGGTGGCCGGGGAGCCGATTGCCGCGCAGGCTGCAACGCCTGTGCAGTTGCAGGCTGTGGTGGGCGGTTTGCGGGGGAGTGTCCGGTAGCCCTGCATGGGTTGGGTCGGCCTCATCGGGAGCAAGCCCCACATTCACACATCAAAATGTGGGGCTCGCTCTGGGAAGCGGCAGTGGCCTAAGTGCTGATCTTGAGACCAATGAGCCCGCAAATGATCAAGGCCACACTGGCCAACCGAAACAACGCCATGGATTCACCAAACAGGACAATGCCCGCAATCACCGTACCCACGGCGCCTACGCCAGTCCATACGGCATAGGCGGTACCCAGTGGCAGCTCTTTGACTGCCAGCCCCAGCAGGCCGAGGCTGATGGCCATGGCGACAATCGTGAGGGCAGTGGGCAGCGGCTTGCTGAAACCGTCGGTGTACTTAAGGCCCACGGCCCAGCCGACTTCGAACAACCCGGCAAAAAACAGAATGATCCAGGACATGATGACCTCGCTTCTTCAGGCGGGGTCGTCCCCGGATTCAACGCTCGTTGGCGTCGCGAGGTCGTCCCCGCGAAGCCCGTAGAGTGCCGAAAACGGATCGGGCGATCAAGTTTGCGGAGTGTTCTCCACCATGCGCCGGTCTTCCTTTTCGCTCATGCGACGGAAGTAGGTCGACAGCAACGCCCCGGAAATATTGTGCCAGACGCTGAACAGCGCACTCGGCACCGCCGCCAGTGGCGAGAAGTGCGCGCTGGCCAGCGCAGCGCCCAGCCCGGAGTTCTGCATGCCCACCTCCAGCGCCAGCGACTTGCGTTGCGCCAATGGCAACCTGAACACGCGGCCTGTGAAGTAACCCAGCAAGAAACCGAAGCTGTTGTGCAACATCACCACGGCCATGATCAACAGGCCCGACTCGGCGATCTTCGCCTGGCTGGCGGCAACCACCGCCGCAACGATGATCACGATGCTGATCACCGACACCAGCGGCAACACCTCCACGGCATGACGCACCCGCTCGCCGAGCAGGCGTTGTGCAACCACGCCGAGCACGATCGGCAGCAGCACCACTTGCAGGATCGACCAGAACAGTTCCATGAACGACACGGGCAACCAGGCCGAGGCCAGCAGCCAGATCAGCGCCGGCGTGAGCAGTGGGGCGAGGAGGGTGGTGACGGCCGCGATGGCCACCGACAGCGCCAAATCGCCGCGTGCCAGCCACGTCATTACATTGGACGAGGTGCCGCTTGGGCAGCACCCGACGAGGATCACGCCGACGGCTATTTCCGGCGGCAGGTGGAACACTTGGCACAACAACCAGGCCACGCCCGGCATGATCACAAAGTGCGCAACCACGCCGAGCGCCACTCGCCATGGGTGGCGCGCGACTTCGGCGAAGTCATCGAGTTTGAGGGTCAGCCCCATGCCGAACATCACCAGGCCCAGCAGCGGGACGATGGTGCTTTTCAGGCCGACGAACCAACCGGGTTCAAGGAAGGCCAGCACGGCAAAAATCAGCACCCAGTAGGCGAAGGTATTGCCGACGAAGCGGCTCAGGGCGGCGAGTGCGCGCATGGGGATGTCCTTGTTATCAGATTCTTGAAGTTGAACACCTATCAAATGTGGCAGGGAGCAAGCCCCCTCCCACAGTTTGATTCACATGGCTTTAAATGCCCTGTGGGGTCTCTTCGCCGCCCAACGCTTCAACCAACGCCGGCAGGAATTCGCCGAAGGTCAGCATCATCAGGGTAAAGCTGGCATCCAGTTGGCCCAGGGCCTCGTCGCCGCCATCCTGTTCCGCCTGGTCTTGCAACAGGTCCTCGAACTTCAGGCGTTTGACGGTCATTTTGTCGTCGAGTATGAAGGACAGCTTGTCCTGCCACGCCAGGGACAGTTGCGTCACGACCTTGCCGGTGGTCAGGTGCAGTTGGATCTCTTCGCCGGTCAGGTCCTGGCGCTTGCAGCGCACGATGCCGCCGTCTTCATGAGTGTCGCGCAGTTCGCACTCGTCGAGGACAAAAAAGTCATCGGCAGGTTTTTGGGTGGTCACCCAGTCGGTCATGATCGCCGTCGGTGCGGTTTTTACGGTGAGTGGGCGTACCGGCAGGGTGCCGATCACTTCACGCAGGGTCGACAGCAAGTCTTCGGCGCGTTTGGGGCTGGCCGAGTTCACCAGGATCAAGCCTTGTTTCGGCGCGATGGCGGCGAAGGTCGACGAGCGACGGATAAACGCGCGCGGCAGGAAGGCCTGGATGATTTCATCCTTGAGCTGGTCGCGTTCCTTCTTATAGACCTTGCGCATCTGCTCGGCCTCGATCTCTTCGACTTTCTCTTTGAGCGCGTCACGTACCACGCTACCCGGCAAAATGCGTTCTTCCTTGCGTGCGGCGATCAGCAAGAAATCTCCGCTGACGTGTACCAGGGGAGCGTCTTCGCCTTTACCAAAAGGCGCGACGAAACCGTAAGTGGTCAACTCCTGGCTTGCACAAGGGCGCGCCAGTTTGGTGGCCATTGCAGTCTCCAACGCCTCGGCATCAACAGGCAGATCTTGGGTCAGGCGATAGATAAGCAGGTTCTTGAACCACATGGGGTGAGTCTCTCCTTTATACAAAGGGGGGCATTATTCTCTTGATAACGCCCCAGGCCAACCCTGCCTAAGCCATTGGAAGGCCTCAAAAAAAAGATTTAAGAAAGTGCTTGCCAGACCCAGGGTCGCTCCGTAGAATGCGCGCCACACCGAGACGAAGGGTGATTAGCTCAGCTGGGAGAGCATCTGCCTTACAAGCAGAGGGTCGGCGGTTCGATCCCGTCATCACCCACCATTCGCTTCATGTGTTACGCGCAGCGGTAGTTCAGTCGGTTAGAATACCGGCCTGTCACGCCGGGGGTCGCGGGTTCGAGTCCCGTCCGCTGCGCCATATTCGGTAACCTGGAACGCTGAACGCCAGGTCACCACAGAAAGCCCGCTCATTGAGCGGGCTTTTTTTCGTCTGCAGCATTGCGCATTTCATCCTTGATGCAAAAGGCCAACCTGGGGCGGCGTAGACTTCAACGGTGAACATTGCTGCAAGCAGATCAGTGTGAAACAGCCATCCAGCCCGCACAGCCAGTCATTACGCCGGCGGATGTTCTGTTCAGACGCTTCATTGCCTTGGGTGACTGGAGGGCGCACTTGATTCGCGATGCGGTAACCAGGTAAGCCAATTGGATGGTCAGATCAATCCCAATGCCGAGTGCGGTGATAAAGAGGACTTCGGGCCAGGACAGAGCCGTCAGATCAAATGCATGAGGCAACACCGCGCCGAAAAATACCACCGCCTTTGGATTGCTCAGGGTCAGCACAGCGCCTGCAAGAAGGCCTCGGCCCACTGAGCGCTTGGGAGGTGCTTGAGGTTGTTCGGTGCTCTTGCACCATAGGCTCCATGCGATGAACAGAATAAAGGCAACACCCAGCCATTTCACCGCGATGAACACATGCTCGAACTGCAGTGCCAGCGCCGCAAGACCGAGGGTGGCAACCACCAGCCAGGCCGCATTTCCCAGCACCATACCGCCGATGAAGGGTATCGTAGACCTTGCGCCGCGCGACACCACTTGGCCGAGCAGGGCTCCCTGAGCAGGGCCGGGGATTGCGGCTGCAATGGCGAATGGCACGACAAATAACCAGATTGAAGCAGTAGCGCTCACGTTCGAAGCCTCCCTATTGCCTGGTACATAAAGCGAAATATTCGCACCGGGTGAGCAGCGAAACAACACGGTCGTTTGCTCCCTGTGCCCCGATCAAGACCTCGATCCGAAAACAGACCTGATCATCGAGGCATCGTTGCGCCCCGATGATCCATCACAAACCTGCGAGCAAGGGCATGTTGGCTACCGATCGATGTTGGCCTTACACCTGCTGCCCTGCCTCACACTCAAGACATCTCGCCCACCCCCTGGGCACGCTTGCCGAGTTTCATCAGCCAGTAGTAACTCAGGGCGGGTACCAGCAACCCGACCATCCACGCCAGGTCTACGCCATCCAGGGCGTTGGCCACCGGGCCGACATACAACGTGGTGTTCATGAAGGGGATTTCCAGCGCGATCGCCAGCACGAAACTGCCGCAAGCGATCCAGTTGATGCGCCCGTAGATCCCGTCCTTGTCGAAGATGTCATCGATCCGGTACTGCCCTTTGCGCAGGCAGTAGTAATCCACCAGATTGATTGCCGTCCAAGGGATCAGGAAGTAGCTCATGAAGAAAATGAAATTGAGGAAAAAGTTGATGAAGTCGTCCTGACTGATGGTGCACAAGGCTGTGGCCACCAGGCTGATCAGCAGCATGAACAGGCCGCGTACACGAGGTGTCACCTTGAGCTGGGCAAAGGGTTCGATCACGGTGATGGTCGACATAAAGGCGCCGTACAGGTTGAACACATTGATCGACACCTGGCCATAGACGATGAAGGCGAACAGCAGCAGCGCGCCGCTCCCAAACAGGCCGGCGATATGGCTGCCGACGTTACTGGAAAAGCCCGTGATACCGACGCTGAGAATCGCCCCTAAAATCATCATCCAGGCACCGCCGCTGACCGTGCCGACGTAGCTGTACCAGAACACTTTTGCGGTTGGCGTGCTACTCGGCAAGTAACGCGAGTAGTCGGCCACGTACGGCGCGTAGGACAGTTGCCAGGTCACGGCGATGCTCACCGCCACCAGGAACTTCGACAACGAGAAGTCGGTTGGCAGCCATTGCTCCGCAGGAATTGGCAACTGGAGCGCTGACACGGTCGCGCCGATAAACACCAGCAGCGAAAGGATCGACAGCAGCTTCTGCAAGCGGTGAATCAGGCGATAACCGTAGAGCGCGACGACAAAGCACAATGCCCCGATCAGGTAGATGTTGCCGGTGGCCGGCAACGGGCTGACGGACTCCAATGCCTGGGCGGCGAGCAAGGTGTTGCTGACGAAAAACCCCAGGTAGATCAGCATCACGAACAGCAGCGGCAATACCGCCCCCAGCACGCCGAATTGCGCCCGGCTCTGGATCATTTGCGGGATGCCCAGTTTCGGTCCCTGGGCAGAATGGGAGGCCATGAAGATGGCCCCCAGCAGCGAACCGATGATGATCGCCAGCGCGCTCCAGAACAGATTGAGCCCCATCACGACCGGCAACACGCCGGACGCAATGGTCGTGATGTTCATGTTGGCGCCAAACCAGATGAAGAACAGCGAGCCGGGTTGGCCATGGCGTTCAGCCTCAGGGATGAAATCGATGCTTCTTTTTTCAACTTGCATGGCGATTACTCCTGAGTCCGGGCGAGATGGGTTTGCAAGCGGGCGATGGTGCGTTCCAGCTCATGGGGCTGGTGGGCGAACAGGTCTGGGCGCTCGGGGATCAGGCTTAGATAATCGCGGTTCTCCAGGGCTCGCAGGCATTCGGCGCCGGTCAGGATTTCCATGGCGTAGATCCAGTTGGCCATCATCAGCAGCGCCGAGTAATGCCCCGCCAGTGTGGTCGTGGTGCAGGCATCGCTGACCAGCCGAATCTGATAACCCAGGGCGAAGGCGTCGAACACCGTGCTGAGCACGCAAACATCGGTCAACACGCCGCAGACGATCAGGGTATCGACCCCGAGCGCCTTGAGCCGGCCATCCAGGTCGGTGCGGTGGAAGGCGCTGTAACGGCTCTTGTCGATAACGAGCTCATCAGGCTGCGGCGCCAAAAGTTCGAGGATTTCCACTTGGCGGGTGCCCGCGCGATAGCTGCTGGGGCCGCCGTCGGCCGCCCGCGGTTCGCCGCGCGGCAGGTCACTGCCGTCGGCCTGATTGATGTGACGGGTATAGATGACAGGCACCCGCTGGCGGCGGGCGGTCTTGAGCAGGGCGACGGTGTTGGCCGCCACGGTGTCGAAGTGTTCCAGGACGAATCCGTCCTCCTGCTGCATGTCGATGATCAACAGCGCATTTTTATTATTCATTGAGCAAACCTGATCATGGGCCGAAGCACAAAGCACCGGGCACGCCTCGTTTTGAAGAGACGCGGGTGCGTGAATTCCAGTTCGGGTCAGCTCAATAAACGGGTTGCCAGAAACCGTTCTGCTTGGCAGTCACGCTGGCGCGCAGGCGCTTGAAATGCAGATGTGAAACGGTCGATTCGCCGCGCAGGTAAGCCTGCTCGGCGCCGGAGGGAAGGGCGAGTGATGGGCGGCGATCATTGATCATTGGAATCGACCCTACACGTCAGGCGGCCCCTGGCTTTGCGTCCGAGGGGCCGGGGTGGTGGACTTTCAGCGGAACGCCGGGACCACGTGTTTGATGAACAGCTCCAGGGATTTTTTCTTTTCCGCGTGAGGCAGGCTGTTATCGCACCAGAAGCTGAATTCGTCGACACCCAATTGCTGGTAGTACTTGATGCGCGGGATGATTTCTTCCGGGGTGCCGATCATGGCGGTCTTGTGCAGGCTCTCCAGTTGGAACTCCGGGCGCTCGGCGAACTTCTCTTCCGGGCTCGGTTCCAGGAAGCCGTTGACCGGCGTTACCTTGTTGCCGAACCAGGCATCGAAGGTGCGATAGAAACGCGAGATCGCCTTGGCCCCGACTTTCCAGCCCTCGGGGTTGTCGGCCGCGTGAACGTGGGTGTGACGCAGCACCATCAGTTGCGGGCGTGGCACGTCCGGGTTGTTATCCAGCGCGGCCTGGAATTTGTTCTTCAGATCGAGGACTTCTTCGTCGCCCTTCATCAGCGGCGTGACCATGACGTTGCAGCCGTTGGCCACGGCGAAGTTATGCGAGTCCGGATCGCGAGCGGCGATCCACATAGGCGGATTAGGCTTCTGGATCGGCTTGGGCACGCTGGTGGAGGTCGGGAATTTCCAGATATCGCCATCGTGGGCGTAATCGCCTTGCCACAGGGCGCGCACCACCGGAACCATCTCGCGCAGCGCCTGGCCGCCGGAGGAGGCGGGCATGCCACCGGCCATTCGGTCGAACTCCACCTGATAAGCGCCACGGGCCAGACCGACTTCCATGCGACCGTTACTGATCACGTCCAGCAAGGCGCATTCGCCCGCGACCCGCAACGGGTGCCAGAACGGCGCGATGATGGTGCCGGCGCCGAGGTGAATGGTGGTGGTCTTGGCGGCCAGGTAGGCCAACAGCGGCATAGGGCTCGGCGAGATGGTGTATTCCATGGCGTGGTGTTCGCCGATCCAGACGGTGCTGAAACCACCCGCTTCGGCCATCAGGGTCAGTTCGGTCAAGTCGTCGAACAGCTGACGGTGGCTGACACTTTCGTCCCAACGTTCCATGTGCACGAACAGGGAAAACTTCATGACGCTTACCTCGGATCTTTTGTTGTTGGCCTGTCGATCGGGAGTCGGCTGGCGGCTTATTGAATAATCGAAATTCGCACTATGCGCAAAATACGTCTGGATCAGGCGACGGCAGGCAGGGCGCCCATTTTGCCGTGGCAATACACCAGTGGCCCGGCGTTGTGCTGGGGCACGATCAGGTTCTTCACCGCGCCGACCATGATTGCGTGGTCGCCCCCTTCATATTCGCGCCACAGCTCGCATTCGATCACCGCCGTGGCGTTAGCCAGAATCGGGTTGCCCAGTTCGCTCAATGTCCATTCGATGCCTTGCGCCTTGTCTTTGCCTTTGCGCGCGAAGGCATAGGCTTCGCTCTGCTGGCCGCCGGACAGGACGTGAATGGCAAAGCGTTTGTTCTTGATGAGTACTGGATAGGAATCGGAGCTGTAGTTGGGGCAGAACAGCACCAGGGCCGGGTCCATGGACAGAGAGCTGAAGGCGCTGGCGGTCAGGCCGACGATTTGGCCATCGTCATCCAGCGTGGTGATCACCGTCACCCCGGAAGGAAACGAACCCATCACTTGTTTGTAGATGGCGGCATCGATCATGGGAGGGTCCTCTGGCGGTGTTTATGTGTTTGTAGTCTTATGGTATACCGTAATACATGCTTTGCAAGGGCTTTTTTTGGACCCAATAAACGTACGCCTTTGGTCTTTTAGCTAATGTTTACTGGGCTTTTAGCCCGATTGAACACGCGCTGTCGCTTTAAGGTTGCGGCTCAGATGGGTTCTAAAACATCGGGTCAGCCTTGTTAAAAGTTTGGAGTACCATAATATGGTTTGCATCTGAGGGGTGGCCAAAGAGCTCCCCGGTTTGGCTTCGTACAACTATAAGATCAGACAAACTAGAGTTCATGCACATGTGCCAGATGTCCCGGCGAGACCCCCTCATCGAGAATCACACGGTCGATTACGTTCCACTCGCGGAACGCCACGGGAAGGCCCGCGACCTTTTCACTTTATGGTTCAGTACCAACATCGCGCCGTTGCCCATCGTGACCGGTGCCATGGTGGTTCAGGTGTTCCACCTCGACCTGTTCTGGGGGCTGCTGGCGATCGCGCTCGGGCATATGGTCGGCGGTCAGGTGATTGCCCTGGCGTCGGCGCAAGGTCCGCGCATGGGGATTGCGCAGATGGTCCAGAGCCGCGGCCAGTTCGGCCGTTATGGTGCGCTGCTGATCGTGTGCTTTGCGGCGATTATCTACATCGGCTTTTTCATCTCCAATATCGTGCTGGCCGGCAAGTCCATTGTCGGTATCGTGCCTTCGGTTCCGGTGCCGGCGAGCATCCTCATCGGCGCCTTGAGCGCCACCGCGATCGGGGTGATCGGTTACCGCTTCATTCACACCCTCAATCGCATTGGCAGCTGGGTCATGGGCAGTGCCTTGCTCGCCGGTTTCCTATACGTCTTCGCTCATGACTTGCCCGCGGACTTCTTCACCCGCGGCGGTTTCAACCTGCATGCGATCGTTGCGTATTTCATCGGGATTATTGTGCAGTTGCCGTTTGCCAATACGTCGTTGTATGTCGGGCCGTATGCCAATTGGGTGCAAGGGGCTGATCTGTCGTGGCTGGTGGGGTTGGTGGTGACTTGCCCGTTGTATTACTGCCTGGCTACCCGCAGCCAAGTGCACGCGCGCAAAGCTTCCAGATTCGGTTATGCCGATTAATCAAACTCGTGTTCTGTATGTGTGAAATGCCCGGCCTGTGCCGGGCATTTTCGTTTGGATGGCAAACAGAGGGGGAGTTGAAGGCGCACAGTTGATTGGTACCGAGTTCGAGTGCTGTGTTCGTGGCGATCCGGGACCTTTGTTCTTAAAAGCAAAGAGTCAGGCAGAGGGGAGAGTGAGATAAAAAAAGGCCGCTGCAACCCGACGTTGCAGCGGCCCAAGGGTGACCGATAACGCGCGGCCCACTGGCATGGGCCGCTTGAGGATCAATGAGCGCCAGCAGCCTTGTTCAGATCGCTCTCGGCCCATTCGGTATAAACGCATGCATCGGCGGTGGCCCAACGTACCAACACCGGATCGCCGGCCTTGAGCGGCATGCCCGCAGCGGAGAGTGCCTTGACCGTCATCGACGTGCCACCGCCAGTGACCACGCTGCAAGTCTGGCTTTCACCCAGAAACAGCACCTCCACGACCTTGGCCGACACTTCATTCCAGCCCGCCGCCAACGGTTCCTGCGTGGCCTGCTCGGCACTCAAGGCCAACGCTTTCTCCGGTCGTACCATCAGCAAAACATCTTGATCGGTCTGCAGCCCTGCGCTCAGGCGAATCGACAGAGACTGACCTTCAAACGAAGCGACCGCATTGCCCTGGGCTTTGAGTTTGAGAAAGTTCGAGTTGCCGAGGAACGAGGCAACGAAGGCATTTGGCGGATTTTGGTAAAGGTCATAGCCACTGCCCAAGCCAACGATTTTGCCGTGACTGAAGATCGCGATGCGCTGGGACAAACGCATGGCTTCTTCCTGGTCGTGGGTCACGTAGACGATGGTGATGCCCAGGCGCCGATGCAGCTGGCGCAGTTCATCTTGCAGGTCTTCGCGCAGTTTCTTGTCCAGGGCACCGAGCGGTTCGTCCATCAGCAGGATGCGTGGTTCGTAAACCAGCGCACGGGCAATGGCGACCCGTTGCTGCTGGCCACCGGACAGTTGTGAAGGGCGGCGATGGGCGAACTGCTCGAGCTGCACCAGTTTAAGCATTGCATCCACCCGGCGCTCGCGTTCGGCGGCGGCCAGTTTGCGGATGGCCAACGGGAACGCGATGTTGTCGCGTACCGACAGGTGCGGGAATAGCGAGTAGCGCTGGAACACCATACCGATGTCGCGCTTGTGCGGCGGCACGTTCACCAGCGACTGGCTGTTGACCAGGATTTCGCCGCTGCTCGGGGTTTCGAAGCCGGCGAGCATCGACAGCGTGGTGCTTTTGCCCGAGCCGCTGGAGCCGAGGAAAGTCAGGAATTCACCGTCCTTGATGTCCAGCGAGATGTCGTCCACGGCGGCAAAGTCGCCGTAGTACTTGTTCAGGTTGCGCAGGCTGACCAGCGGTGTGTCGTGGTGCTGGGCGGAATTTTTGATCACTGCACTCATGTCGTACTCCTGGCGCTCAGGCGCTGATTTCGTTGCGCCGGCGCAGAGCGGCGGCGATCACCATGACCAATACCGAGAGGCCGATCAGCAGCGTCGAGGCGACGGCGATCACGGGCGTCAGGTCCTGGCGCAGGGTGGTCCACATTTTCACGGGAAGGGTTTGCAGGGTCGGGCTGGCCATCATCACGCTCAGCACCACTTCGTCCCACGAGACGAGAAAGGCGAAGAGGGCGCCGGCCACCATGCCCGGACGGATCGCCGCAAAGGTCACCTTGAACACCGCTTGCAGGCGCGAGGCGCCGCAGATCACCGCCGCATCCTCGATCGACTGATCGAACAGCTTCAGCGAATTGATAATCGAGATGATGGTGAACGGCAGCGCGACGATGACGTGGCTGACCACGAACGCGAACAGGGTGCCGGTGTAACCCAGTTTCAGGAACAGCGCGTACACCGCCACCGCGATGATCACAAGCGGCACGATCATCGGCAGGGTGAACAGGCCGTAGAGCATTTCGCGGCCGGGGAAGCGGCCACGCACCAGGGCGAACGCTGTCGGCAGGCCCAGGGCCACGGCGAAAAAGGTGGTCAACACCGCGACCTTGAGGCTGGCCATTGCCGCGTTCATCCAGTCGGCATTGGAGAAGAACTGGCCGTACCATTTCAACGTCCAGCCCGGCGGCGGGAACACCAGCCATTGCGACGATCCGAACGACAGCAGCACGATGAACACAATCGGCAGCAGCAGGAACAGACCAATCAGCCCGGTAGTCGCATACAGGCCGAAGCGCATGCGCCGGCTCATGGCATTGGGGGTCAGGAGCATGACGACTTACCTCGCATTGCTGGCGCCAACCGGGGATTCCGGCTGGAGCTTCAGGTAGAAGTAGAACAGCACCAGCGTGATCGCGATCAGCAACGCGGCGCCGGCGCTGGCCAGGCCCCAGTTGAGGAACGACTGCACCTGCTGAATGATGAACTCGGGCAGCATCATGTTCTGCGCACCGCCGAGCAACGCCGGGGTGACGTAGTAACCGAGCGACATCACGAACACCATCAACCCGCCGGACGCCAGGCCCGGCCGGCACAGCGGCAGGAACACCCGGAAGAAGTTGGTCCACGGGCTGGCGCCGCAGATGGAGCCGGCCTGCAGGATCATCGGGTCGATGGCCTGCATGGTCGCCTGCAACGGCAGCACGATGAACGGGATCATGATGTAGCTCATGCCGATCACCACGCCGGTGAGGTTATGCACCATCTCCAGCGGCTGATCGATGATGCCTAGCGCCATCAAGGTCTTGTTGATCACCCCCGAGGCTTGCAGCAGCACCAGCCACGAATAGGTGCGGGCGAGCAGGCTGGTCCACATCGACAACAGCACGATGTTGAGGATCCAGCGTCCCCAGCCGCGTGGCACCAGCGTGATCGCCCAGGCCAGCGGAAAGCCCAGCAACAGACTGAAGATCGTCACCAACCCAGCCACCGAAAAGGTGTTGAGCAGCACCCTTGCGTACGCCGAGTTGGCGAACAGTTGTTCATAGTTGCCAAAGCCCGGGGTCGGTTCCAGCACGCCGCGCAACAACAGGCCAATCAACGGCGCGAGAAAGAACAGGCCGAGGAACAGCAGCGCCGGCAACAGATTGCCGGCGCCACGCCAGCGTTGTTTGAAGGACGGGGCTTGCGCTATTGCGCTGGCCTTGCCGTGGGCCGAACCGGCAGCGCTGGTCGCGCTCCCGGTGGCAGTGGAGGGACGGGACGCAGTGGCCGTCATTTTCATTTGACCAGCCATTCGTTCCACCGTGTCGCGATGGCCGGACCGTTCTTGGCCCAGTACGCGAAATCAAGCGTGATCTGATCCTTTGCGTAAGCGGTCGGCAGGTTAGGCGCCAGCACCGAGTCCAGGCGCTGCACGCTGTCGACGTTGACCGGAGCGTAGGCGGTCAGGTTGGAGAAGTCCGCCTGGCCCTTGGCGCTGCTGGCGTTGGCCAGGAACTTCATCGCCGCGTCCTTGTTTTTTGAACCCTTGGGAATGACCAGGATGTCGGCCATGACCAGGTTCTGCTTCCAGCTTACGCCGACCGGGGCGCCGTCTTCCTGCAGGGCGTGAATCCGGCCGTTCCAGAACTGGCCCATGCTTGCTTCACCGGAGGCCAGCAGTTGCTGCGACTGCGCGCCGCCGCCCCACCAGACGATGTCTTTCTTGATGGTGTCGAGTTTCTTGAAGGCGCGGTCCAGGTCCAGCGGATACAGCTTGTCGGCAGGCACGCCGTCGGCCAGCAGTGCGAGTTCGAGCACGCCGGGGCTTGGCCATTTATAGAGGGCGCGTTTGCCGGGGTAGGTCTTGGTGTCGAACAGCGCGGACCAATCCTGAGGCTTGCCGGCGCCGAGCTTACCTTCGTTGTAGCCGAGGACGAAGGAGAAGAAAAACGAGCCGACGCCGTGATCGCTGACGAAGCGCGGGTCGATCTTGTCGCGCTGAATGACTTTGAAATCGAGGGGCTCGAGCAAGCCTTCGGCGGCAGCGCGCAGGGCGAAGTCGGCTTCGACATCGACCACGTCCCATTGCACGTTGCCACTTTCAACCATGGCCTTGAGTTTGCCGTAGTCGGTCGGGCCGTCCTGCACCACGGTGATGCCGCTGGCCTTGCTGAACGGGTCGGCCCAGGCCTGTTTCTGCGCATCCTGGGTGCTGCCGCCCCAACTCACGAAGTTGACGCTTTCAGCCGCCAGCAATGCCTGGCTGGTCACACTCAGCAGTCCCGCCAAAAGAACTGCGGTCGCACGTTTGTTCAACACCATTTTCACGCCCTCATTGTTGTGTTTATGAGCGGGGCTTCGAGTGCCCGCCTATCGGGAGCAGTAGGTCCATCTGGTCAATGACGAGCAGCTGGCCTATGGAATATCATATTATGGTATTCCAAACTTTGTGCAAGCACTTTGCCGTACCGGCTATCAGCGCAAAAGCGGTTTTTTTGCCGTCAGGCCCTTTATGAGTGACTTGCGTAGAACGGGGCCAACCCCGGACTCATTCGGTGAAAGGGATGCTCTCGACCACTTCCAGGTCGTAGCCGGTCAAACCTGCGTATTTCAACGGTGGGCCGAGATGACGCAATTTTCCCACGCCAAGCTCCTGAAGAATTTGCGCCCCAGTCCCTACTTCAGAATAGATGCGCGATTGTGAGCGGCTGAATTGTTTTGGCGGTTGGGTGAGTTGAGGGACGCGTTCGAGCAGCGCCTGGGATGATTCGTGATTGGCTAAGACGACCACCACGCCACGACCCTCTTCGGCCACCCGTTGCAGTGCGGCCCACAGCGTCCAGTTGGACGGGCCGCTGTACTGCGCACCGACCAGATCGCGCAGCGGATCGATCACATGCACCCGCACCAGGGTGGGTTCTGTTCGACGAATGTCACCCATGACCATCGCCATGTGCACGCCACCTTCGATGCGGTCCTCGAAGGTGATCAGGCGGAAGGTGCCATGCACCGTCGGCAGCTCGCGTTCGCCGATGCGCACCACGGTGTGTTCGGTGCTGAGGCGATAGTGGATCAGGTCGGCGATGGTGCCGATCTTGATGGCATGTTTGCGGGCGAACACTTCCAGATCCGGGCGGCGGGCCATGGTGCCGTCGTCGTTCATCACTTCAACGATCACCGAGGCGGGCGTGAAACCGGCCAGGCGAGCGAGGTCGCAACCCGCTTCGGTGTGGCCGGCGCGGGTCAGCACGCCGCCTTCCTTGGCGCGTAGCGGGAAGACATGGCCGGGCTGCACAATGTCCGTTGGGCCTGCATGGGCCGCTACGGCGGCGGCCACGGTACGCGCCCGATCGGCGGCGGAAATACCGGTGGTCACGCCCACGGCGGCCTCGATGGAAACCGTGAACGCGGTGCTGAACACGCTGCCATTGCTCGGCACCATTTGCTCCAGGTCAAGGCGCTGGCAGTGCGCATCGGTCAGGGTCAGGCAAATCAATCCCCGCGCTTCACGAGCCATGAAGCTGATGGCCTCGGCGGTGCAGCGGTCGGCGGCGAGCAGCAGATCGCCTTCGTTTTCCCGGTCCTCGTCATCGACCAGTAGCACCATCTTGCCTTGCCGGTAATCTTCGATGATTTCTTCGATGCTGTTGAAGGCCATGCTGGAACTCTCAGTGATTGGTGGGTATATTTATTGGTATACCATAATACAAAATAAACCAAGAGGTCACTATGAAGGCGTACTGGATTGCTCACGTGGATGTCACCGACCCCGATCACTACAGCCAATACACCCAGCGCGCTCCGGCGGCGTTCGCTTTATATGGCGGGCGGATGTTGGCTCGCGGTGGGCGCAGTGAAGCGATGGAAGGCCGGTCGACACCGCAACGCAGCGTGGTCATCGAGTTCGATTCCTACGAGCAGGCGCTGACCCTGTTACCACAGCGAGCCCTATCAGGAGGCGAAACGTCACCGTGAGGGCGTGGCCCGGGCTGAGGTGATCATTGTCGAGGGCGTGACGCCCCAGTAGATGTCAGCGAATGAAGTGGATCTTGCCGGTATCGTCGTTGCCGATGTAGATGCCGTAGACCCCGGCCTGGCGCTCCTCGATATAGCGTTCGAGGATCTGCCGGATTGCCGGGTAATAGATGCTGTCCCAAGGAATGTCCTCGGGCGCGAAGAATTGGTAGTCGAGGGTTTCCGGCCCGTACTGGCCGGTGATTTCCAGCGCGATGGCGCGGAAGATGATGTACACCTCGCTGATCTTCGGCACGCTGAAGATCGAGTAGGGCGAGAGAATTTCCGCGCGCACGCCGCTCTCTTCCCAGACTTCACGCAGTGCTGCCTGCTCGGTGGTCTCGCCACCTTCCATGAAGCCCGCCGGCAGCGTCCAGGTGCCCGGACGCGGCGGGATCGCGCGTTGGCACAACAGGTACTTGCCGTCCTGCTCGATGATGCAGCCGGCGATGATTTTCGGATTGACGTAATGGATGTAGTCGCAGCCGCGGCACATCAGACGCTCGTGCGTATCGCCCGGTGGTAGCTGGTAACCGAGGTCACCGCCGCCGCACTTTGGACAAAAGCTCGGGCTGAACATGCTTAGCGACCTATGCGAGGTTCTTTGAGCGCGATGGGCAGGGTGATCTCGGGGATTTTTCCGGTCTCTTCCTGTTTGCGCTTGAGGTAATCGAGCGCGACAGTCGCGGCGGCGCGCACGTGGTCGACACAAGCCTGGTGGGCGGCCAGGGGATCGCCGCTCTTGATCGCTTCGACCATGCGTTCCATTTCCTGATTGCTCGCGCCACGGCGGTTTTGCTGGGACACCGATGTCGCCCGCAAGTAACTGATCCGTGCCTGCAACTGACGCAGTTGAGTGGCCGCGACATGATTGCCGGAGCCTTCGAGCAGGACGTCGTAGAAACCTTGAACCGAATCGATCACCTGTTGCAGTTCACCTTCCTTGAGGGCCTTGCGGTTTTCCTCGAGGGCTTTTTCCAGGGCCTTGATGTCCTTGGCCTTGGCACGCAGGGTGAACAGCTGGACGATCAGGCCTTCGAGCACGCAACGCAGCTCATAGATATCCACGGCATCGGCCAGGGTAATGATCGCCACCCGTGGGCCCTTGGCGTCGGCAAATTCCACCAGACCTTCGGATTCCAGATGACGCAAGGCTTCTCGTACGGACGTGCGGCTGACGCCCAGGCGATCGCACAGATCGCGTTCAACCAGACGATCTCCCGGCAAGAGCTGGAAGTTCATGATGGCGCTTCGCAGTTTATCCAGCACGATTTCGCGCAGGGTAACGGGGTTGCGATTGACCTTGAAGCTGTCGTCGAGTGGCAGGCGTTTCATGGGGTCCGCTCTGAGTGTGGCTGTCCATGCAAAAAGAGCACGTCGATCCAGGATCATCGTGCTCAGGTCATCACAACAGCCAAGGGTTAACTGGAGGCCTCGGCATCGGCTTCGGCGAACGCTTCACGGGCGAGCCGGAAACTGTCTACGGCAGCGGGAACGCCGCAATAAATACCGACCTGAAGCAGAATTTCGCGTATTTGTTCACGACTCAGCCCGTTACGCAAGGCGCCGCGTACATGCAGCTTGAGTTCGTGAGGCCGATTGAGGGCCGAAATCATTGCCAAGTTTATCATGCTGCGCTCTTTAAGCGACAAACCCTCACGCCCCCAGACGTGGCCCCAGCAGTACTCGGTGACCATCTCCTGAAGCGGCCGGGTGAAGTCGTCGGCTTGCTCGATGGAGCGGTTCACGTAAGCCTCACCCAGCACCTGAGTGCGAATTTTCAGGCCTTTTTCATATTTTTCGTTGTTCATTGCTGTGTGCTCCCAAAGTCATCGAGCCCGCCCATCCAGGTGTATTTGAGCGGGTAGACGCAGCCCCCATGTCATCGTCAGGCCAGCGTGGGTAGCGGGCCCAGCTTGCCTTTGTGATAGATCATCGGCGTGACCGGTTGCTGGGGCAGAATCAGGTTCTTCACCGCGCCGACGATGATCGCGTGATCGCCGCCGTCGTATTCACGCCACAGTTCGCACTCGATGATCGCCGTGGCGTTGTGCAGCAGCGGGTTGCCCAGATCGCTCAAGTGCCACTCGATGCCTTTGGCCTTGTCCTTGCCTTTGCCCGCAAACGCATAGGCTTCGGCAGTCTGGTCGGCCGATAGCAGATGAATCGCGAACTGCTTGCTGTCACGCAGAATCGGGTACGTGTCCGAGGCATAGTTGGGGCAGAACAGCACCAGTGCCGGATCGATCGACAGCGCACTGAAGGCGCTGGCGGTGATGCCGACGATCTCACCGTCCTGGTTCAGGGTGGTCACCACCGTGACCCCGGATGGGAACGAGCTCATGACGTCTTTGTAAATGCCGGGTTCGATCATTTTTCAGGGCTCCTAGCGCATCACGAAGGGATCAGGCATGGGGGCCTGAGAGAGGTTGATCCACACCGTTTTCAGCTCGGTGTAGGCCAGCACCGAATCGATGCCGCTCTCGCGTCCATAGCCGCTGTTCTTGAAACCGCCGATCGGCGCCATGGCCGAGACGGCGCGGTAGGTGTTGACCCAGATAATCCCCGAACGAACGTCCCGGGCCAGGCGATGGGCACGCCCCAGGTCGCGGGTCCAGATACCGGCGGCGAGGCCGAACTGCGAGTCGTTGGCAATGGCCAGCGCTTGGGCTTCATCCTTGAAGCGGATGACTGAGGCCACCGGGCCGAAGACTTCTTCCTGCATGATCTTCATCGAATTGTGGTCGCACTCGAACAAGGTCGGCTCGTAGAACCAGCCTTCGCCGAGGTTCTGCGGGCGTTTGCCGCCGGTGCGCAGGCGCGCGCCTTCGGCGATGGCCACCGCTACCAGGCCTTCGACCACGGCCAGTTGCTGCGCGGTGGCCATGGGGCCCATCTCGCTGGCGTCGTCTTGAGGGTTACCGATGCGAATGCGTTGGGCGCGCTCCACCAGGCGCTCGACGAATTCGTCGTAGATTTCATCCTGAACCAGCAAGCGCGAGCCCGAGACGCAGCTCTGCCCGGAGGCGGCATAGATCCCGGCAATCGCGCCGTTGATGGCGCTGTCGAGGTCGGCGTCGGCAAAGATGATGTTCGGTGATTTACCGCCCAGTTCCAGGGACAACTTGGCGAAGTTCTCGGCGCTGCTGCGCACCACATGCCGTGCCGTGGCGGCGCCGCCGGTAAAGGCGATCTTGCGCACCAGCGGGTGGCGGGTGAGGGCGGCGCCGGTGCTCGGGCCGTAGCCGGTCACTACGTTGACGACGCCCGGTGGGATGCCGGCTTGCAGCGCCAGGCGCGCCAGTTCAAGGATGGTCGCCGAGGCGTGTTCCGACGGCTTGATCACGATCGTATTGCCCGCCGCGAGGGCCGGGGCGAGTTTGATCGCGGTCAGGTACAGCGGGCTGTTCCACGGAATGATTGCGGCGACCACACCCATGGCTTCGTGCACGGTGTAGGCAAACAGGTCCGGCTTGTCCAGCGGCAGAGTGCCGCCTTCGAGCTTGTCCGCCAGGCTCGCGGTGTAGTGGAAGAACTCCGGCAGATAGCTGACCTGGCCACGGGTTTCGCGAATCAGCTTGCCGTTGTCGCGGCTTTCCAGCTGCGCCAGTTGTTCTTTGTTTTCGGCGATCAGGTCGCCCAGGCGTCGCAGCAATTTGCCACGAGCGGTGGCGGTCAAGCCACGCCATGCCGAGCTGTCGAAAGCGGTTTGCGCGGCCTGCACGGCGCGCTCGACATCGGCTTCGTCGGCGTCGGGCAATTCGGCCCAAGGCTGGGCCAGCGCCGGGTTTAGGCTTTCAAAGGTCTTGCCGGACAGGGCATCGACCCATTCACCGCCGATGCACATCTGGAAGCGTGCGAGTGTCATGCAACGATCCCCTTTATTTGGTTTTGTCGGGAGTGCGCGGTGTCGAGAAACTCCAGCAGCAGCTGGTTGACCAGGCGCGGTGATTCTACGGGCATCATATGCCGCTGCTCGGCGAGCACGGCAACGGTCGCGCCGGGAATGCGTGCGGCCAATTGCTCGGCCATTTGCGCTGTCGAACCCGGGTCCAACTCACCGGTGGCGATCAGTGTCGGCACCTGAATGCTGCCTAGATCGTCGGCGCGGTACATGTCCTGGGTCGCGAACAGCTTATAGGTGGTCAGGTAACCCTGAGGGTCGTTGTTTGCCAGGGTTTGGCGCAAGGCCGCAATCTGCGCCGGATTGGCCGCCTGATATTCACGGCTGAACCAGCGCGACAGGGCGGCTTCGGCGTTGGCATCCGGTCCGTGCTCGGCCGCTTGAGCGGTGCGTGCGATGACGCCGGCACGCTGTTCGGGGCTGCGATTGAACACGCTGTTGAGCACCACCAGGCCTTGCAGGCGTTGCGCGTAATGCAAGGCAAAAGCCCGCGCGACCAACCCGCCCATGGAAAAGCCGATCACGGTCGCCTGGGGCAATTGCAGGTGGTCGAGCAGCTCCAGCAACTGATCGGCATAGCCGAGCAGAGGCGTGCCGCTTTCCGGGCGCGGGCTGGCGCCATGGCCAAGCATATCGTAGGCAATCACACGGTACTTCGTGGCTAGGCCGACAACCTGGCCGCCCCACATTTCTTTGTTCAGGCCCACGCCGTGGATCAAAACCACGGGCTGGCCTTGGCCGGTCGCCAGGTAACTGGTGCCAGCCGGGGTGCGTTCAGCGGTGAGCCGAATCATGGAGCGCTCCTGCATGCCTTTCTTGTTTTGGTGACTAACCTGGATTACTGAGCGTTCTCGGCCGCCAGCTCTTCCAGATCGATATAACGGTTGCCGATGCGTGGGTGCAGGCGGCCGCCATCGGCGCAGCCCAGAACCACCACGATTTCGTCGGCACGCGGGGCATCTTCAATCTGCATTTCCAGCGTGATGTAGTGCGAACGCAGGCCTTCATCGTCCTTGTGCATCATCGGGATCTGGATCGAAGTGCCCGGGCCGCCGCGCTTGTTAGTGAAGCTCAGGTAGCTTTTGGCTTTAACGGCTTCGCGGTAGTGATTACCGAAGCGCAGGGTGTGGATCACCGCCGAAGCATGCTCGATTTCGCCGTCGGCACCGACTACCGCGGCCTTGCCGTAGGCTTCGATCTTTTCGGCACCGCCGATGATGTTCACCAGGCGTTCGACCATCAGCGCACCGAGGTCGGAACAGTTGGCGCGGATTTCCGGTTTCAGGTCTTCAACGAACCCGCGGCCCAGCCAAGGGTTTTTCATCACTACGGCCAGCCCGACCATAGTCACAGGCTTGTCAGTAGCCTTGCCGCCTTCGATAAAGGTTTCTTCGACATAGCTGACGATCTTGCGGATTTCGAAACTCATGAGCTGCTCCGTAGAGGGGTTTGGGTGTCTATGCGTCTGATGGTATACCATAATACCGGCAGTGCAAGTCCCGGAAACGGGTTTATGCTCCAAAGACGACAAAAGGGAGGGCGGGCAGTTGTCCCGTGGCTTGAAGCCAATCGCTGCGGCCGGGCCGGTTCTGTCTACCTCGGCTTCGTTCAGCACGTAGACGGCATCTACATTCGGCGCAAAGCGCCAGGGTTGAGGGCAAACACCCGTATTTACGGGGGCTGTGGTGCTATCCAGAAAATATTTAAAATAAATTGCATTTAAATCAAGACATTGCAGATTTTTGCTGTATTATGCCGCCCACACCGAAACGAAGGGTGATTAGCTCAGCTGGGAGAGCATCTGCCTTACAAGCAGAGGGTCGGCGGTTCGATCCCGTCATCACCCACCATTCGCTTCATGTGTTACGCGCAGCGGTAGTTCAGTCGGTTAGAATACCGGCCTGTCACGCCGGGGGTCGCGGGTTCGAGTCCCGTCCGCTGCGCCATATTCGGTAACCTGGAACGCTGAACGCCAGGTCACCACAGAAAGCCCGCTCATTGAGCGGGCTTTTTTTCGTCTGCAGCATTGCGCTGCGATCCATCTCCAGCCACGGGTTTTAAGTACACATTTAAGTACGTTATTCAGTGACCTCTACGCCAGCACCGTCAGCCAGGCCGACACCAGCAGCAAAAAAGCCAGTGCATAGTTCGCGCGTTTGAACGCCTGTGGCGAACCAAAAAGCCGCGCGCTCGCCACCCCGAGCAATGCCCACAGGGTCATGCACGGCAAGGAGACCAACAGGAACACCAGCGACAACACCACCAGCCGCGTGGTCTTGTCGCCGCCACCGACAAACACGCTCGCCACCGCCACTGCCATCATCCAGACTTTTGGGTTGAGCAATTGCAGGGTCGCGGCACCGAACACGCTCAGGCCCTCGTCGCGTGGGGTAGTCGGGTTCAGCGACGGCGGCGCGCTTTGAAAAATCTGCCAGGCCAGCCAAGTCAACCACAGCACCCCGGCCCAGGCCATCGCCTGCTGCACGCGCGGAAACCGCAGCAGCGTCTCGCCCACGCCGAACCCGACGACAAACACAATCAGCGCCGCCGCGATGCATGCGCCAAAAATGATCGGCAGTGTGGCGCCCAGCCCCCACCTCGAACTGTGGCTCAGCACCAGAATATTGGTCGGCCCCGGGGTGATCGAGGCAACGATCGCAAACAGCAGGAACGGCAACAACGATTCCATGGCTCAGGCTCCCAGTGGACGCGTCGAAGGGGCAGAAAAGAACAGCGAAAAAAACATGGCATGGACTCCTTGATCAGATGGGAGGCCATGGTCGCGGGTCAGCTGGATTCAGTCTGGAAGGTTTGAGCAGCGCTTGCGGTAGTCCGCTGGTGTGAGCTGGTAAGCACGGCGGAACCAGCGCCCCAGATGGCTTTGATCGGAGAACCCGAGAGCACTGGCCACCTGCGCCGGTGACTCGCCCCGCGCCAGTAGCTGCCGCGCCTTGGCCAGGCGCAACTGGATCAGATAAGCATGAGGCGCCAGCCCAAAGGCGGCCTTGAAGGCCCGCGTCAGGCGAAAGCGATCAACCCCACAGGCTTGCGCCAGATCATCCAGCCCGATGTCCTCGTAGACATGGGCATGCAGATAGTCACGCGCCACCTGGGCCACCAACGGCAGGCGCGGATCAAACACCCGCCGCTTGCGCCAATCAAGGTGGCAAGTGAGCGACCCTAACAAGGTATCGATGGCGTTCTGGCGCACGATGCGCAAATCACCCCCGTGAAGCACGTGGAAGGCTTGATAAACGGCAGCGGCCAGGCCCGGTTCCTGGCTCAGGGTGTCGGCAAAGCCCGGCTGACTATTGGCCGGCGCGTGCTCGAACAACGCATGCAGCTCCCGTTCAAGCCAGTGCGGGTCAAGGTACAGCATGGAATAGGTAAACCCTTCCTCGGTCGGCGCATGTCCGTCGTGGATTTCCCCCGGCTCCAGCATGAATACCTTGCCCGGTGTACTGAGATGGCGAACGCGTCGGCAATTGAACTGCTGTACCCCCTGTTCGGTGACCCCAATCAGAAAACTGTCATGCCAGTGCGGATCGTAGGCATGCCCCTGAAAATGGGCGCGAATCGATTCAATCCCGGTATCGGCATCCTGGGACAGCTCAATCCAGTTGCGTTTATCCACGGAAGGCTCCAGAGGTAGGGGTCAGTTTTGAACGGTGCGGGCGGCTAAATTACCGCGCTTTTGAACAGGAAGTTTAGAAGATTTGTGCGGGTTGAGGCTGAGCCAAAGCTGCCTATGCGCAAAGGCAGAAAAAGGATCGATTGACGTCATTGGTGAATGGCACACATCGGCCAACTCCGTCGGACTAAACCCACATTAAAAAAGCCCGCAGAGTGCGGGCAAGACAGGAATTTTAGAGACTGCATGAGTGCACAGACTCAGTAGTGAGAAACATAAAACGCTTCGCAAGTTTATTTTCTTTTGTGCGATGCCGACCAACGGCGTAATAAGCCGGCAAGGGGGAAACTTGTACGAAGCGGTATGATTTGTACAGGAAAAAAATCTGAACCTTCCTTCTGACGAGATAACAAAAAAAATTCAGAAGGAGCAAACATGACAAGCTATTTATATATCATCGAGTATGAACTTCATCACACACCCCGGTCCTTCATTATAAGAAGCGAAGTTATGAATAATGCAGAGGCTTGGCACTGGGCTTGTTGCGATGCGGGGATAGGCATCATTCCGAGGTCACGTAATGACAAGCTCAAACGCATCAGCAAACCGATGGCAGAGCGCTATGGGCTTGAAAACGTGAGGTGGCGGCCGTCTGGCACTGTGCCATTTAACCCGAAGCCCTACATTCCCCCTCCACCCGAATGAATGCACTACCGCAAAAAGTCCATACGTTCGTGTATAAATCAGGTCAACCGTTTCTCTTGTTCGCTAACATGCATAACTTTTCCACATTAACGCGTAATGCACTGCTGACATACTCTAGTGAGTACTGTTGTTTGCACTTAGGGCATAACCGTTCCGAAAAAGTAGACACCCTATATGCGGGCTCCGCTTCCGTAGCAGGCTCGTAGATTTTATTGAATTTTTCGCAACTACGGTTCGCTTGTTTGGCTGGCATGACGGCTTCATCCATGAATGAGCAGGCCTATAAGATTGACCAAGGACGAGAGGATTTCAAGAAATCACATACGAAAATTCAAACAAGCGCTTACTTGATATTTTAATGCCATCATTGATGCCGCAAGCATTCATGCGGGCATGCTCGTTACTGAGCAAGCCAGCGTTTATGGCGACCGGTTAAACATGCCCCCGAGCCCGTAAGTACGGTGGCGTGGGAGGAGGGCGGCTATAGAGCCGCCTCCTGCTTGATTCCACCTTTATCCTTTACGGCGCGTTGCGGCTATGGCGGTAGTCGCTGACAGCCTCGTAAACGGCCTTGCGCAAACGGTTGATGCCGCCGATCGGGCGGTGCTCTTCTACACCAAACCACGGATTGAACGATTGATTGTCGCAGGCCAGGTTCAGTTGCGGGGTATCAAAGTCTTGTGCCGGGATCTTTACCTTGGCCACGGTTTCATAGGGCGCGTCGCTTTCCTTCCATTCGATGCTGGTGTCTTCGATCGGCATGAATTTCTGCGGGTTCTGCCGCTGGATCTGCAACACGAAGCACGCCGGTACGCGGTCGGTGGAAAGCTGCTGGCTCAGGGCTCTGCGCAAGAAGTTCGGCAGGTCCTGATTCTGTTTAGGCAATACATATTCAGGGCAGCTTTGCGGGTCGGGGGCGACGCGGAACTTGGCGTTGGCCGCGCCGAACTTGTAGGGCGAGACCGAGAAATAAGTGGTCTGCGTGGGGCTGGCCGGAGCGGGTGCCAGGGTCGCCAGCGCGATAAACAGGTGGCGCACCTGCCAACTGCGCGGGTCGACGTTGGGGAAGAATGCCAGGACTTTCTTGCCATCGGCCTGGGCACCAATGTTTTGCGCATATTCCGCCACATCGCTGACAAAAAAGTTCGGATGGCTGAACATCACGAAGTCCTGTTCGGCACGGGTTTGCTGGTCGGCGAGCAGCTGTTTGCCCGGCACGTCGAGCAGCTTGATCGCCATGCCGCGGGCATCGCGAATGCTGTCGAATTGCGGGTAGGCGTTGCCGTTGGACAGCCGCATCATCGCCTGCCAGGTTTTGCCAGGCTCGGCGAACACGCCCTGGCGCAGTGCCGGGTCAAGGTCGGCCAGCACGCTGACCTCGGCCTTCACGCAACCATGCGCCTTGGCGTGTGCATCGCGCAGGTAGCGGGTGCCTTCGCGGTGTTGGTCGACGATGCGCACCGCGGTCTGAATGATGCCCTGGGTCATCGCTGCTTCACCCGCCGGGACCTGTTCATCCGGCGACACTGGCCCGCTGTGTTGCCAGGCGTACCAGGCGGTGGCCGCCAGCCAGCCAAGCAGGCCCAGGCCCACCAGCCACAACAGGGTCTTGCCGAGAAACGCACCCAGGCGCAGCCACAGGCGGGCGAGCAGGGACGGTTGGTCATATCGAGATCGGATCATCATGGCAATTGTTGCTCCAGCGGGCCGCCCAGCACTTTGAGGTATTCCAGCAGCGCCCAGCGTTCCTGCGGCAGCAAGCCGCGGCCGATCACGCCTTTGCCACGCTCGCCAGCCCGGAATTCGTGGCCGCTGTTGTGGTTGCCGGTAATTTTGGTATCGAACAGGAAGGCATTCTTGAACGCGCCGGTCTCAAAGCCCAGGTGACGCGGGTCGTAATTGAAGGTGCCTTTATAGAAGGTGGTGCTGCGCTCGTCCTGGGGCGAAAGCAACTGGTAGATCGTTGGCACCGAGCCGTTATGCAGGAACGGCGGGGTGGCCCACACGCCGGCCAGCGGGCGGGCTTTGTAGGCACGCAACTCGCGCACGCCGATGGGCAGGCCATAGCCGTCCAGGCGTGGGCGTTCGGCGGGGGTTACGCCGGCGGCGCGGTAGGCATGGTCTTCAACGAAGGCGGTGACGTAGGCCAGGCCCTTGGCGACCGACATTTTTTTCAGGTCCAGCGGCTCGGTCGGTGTCGGGTGCAGTTGGACATTGAGCTTGGCCAGCTCCGCCGGGTCCCATTGCAGGGCGCTGAGGTCGTAGCGTTGGTCGGCAATATTACTGGCGGTGCCGGGGTCGGTGCCGATGTAATCCACGGGCAGCATCTTCAGGTGCTGCACCGGGCGGCCACCTTCTTGGGTGACGCTGGGTACGTGGCAGCTGGCGCAGTTCTCGGTGAACAGCGCACGGCCTTGGGCGGCGAGAGGCTTGTCGACAGCGCCGAACACGTCCTCGGGCCAAGTCGGTGGCTTGAGGCGTTGCAGGGTTTCTTCGATCAGGTTGAGGTCGCGCACGCGCACGCTCGATGGGTAGCGGGCATCCCCTTGTAGCGGCTGGCCGGCGCTGTCGAAAAAGGTCAGGGTGGCGCCCACGCCCAGGGCTTCGCCGATATTGCGGGCCATGGGTTGCTGGGCCGAACCGTTCCATTGCACCCAGTCGAAGGTCCAGATATCCCACAACTGCGGGTAGTCTACTGGCGCATTGGCGACGCGGTAGTTGTCCGGCGTAATGGCGTCGCCAAAGCTGGCGTTGGCGATGCGGCCGAAGGCGTCGGTACGGCCAGGGCCTTCTTCGGTGGGGTAGAGGCCGCGGTGCGTGTCGTTCCAGGCGACCTTGAGGAACGAGTTCAACGACTGCTTGAAGTCCTGGCGCAGTTGACTGTGCTCGGCGTCGTAACGGTCACCCAAGACCTGGCGGGCGAAACGCTCGAATTTCCATGGGTTGTAATACGTGGCGGCGAGGCTGGCGACCAAGGCCTGGCCGAAGCTGCCACCGCGCAAGGTCGGCACGCTGGAAGGCAGCACATGTTGCGCCGAACCGCCGTCGATACGCACTGCCTGACCTTTGAAATGCAGCTCGCCGGTGTGGCAGGCGGCGCAGGTGATATCCAGGTATTCAACGTTGCTGCCGGCATTTTTGTGCCGGGCGAAACCTACCGGCAGGTTGCCGGGGTTTTGCGCGGAGGGCACTTGTTTGGGGTCGACCAGGAAGCCGAAACGCGCCAGGTAGTCGGGCGTGGCAAAACGTCGCTCGGAGAACGGCAATTCCAGGGCGGTGAACCAGTCGTAATGCAGGCCCTTGACCTGGGTGCCCTGAGGCGTGAAGTAATACGTCTGACGGTCGGCGGCACTCCATTGATCCTGGTAGTGCACCTGTTCCACGGGCACATAGTCCGGCAGCCTGGGGTTGACGGTGTAATAGAGCACCACGGCCAGGATCAGGCCCAGCGCGGCAAGTAACAGGAGTAATACACGGCGAAAAATGCGCAAGATGGCTATCCTTGTCTCGGTCTTGTCGAGGAGTCGTGTTGTTATGCCACTACGCCACACATGCGGCAAGTGACCCTGAGCCCGGTAGTAGGCGATCCCACGATCCTTCGCGGGGCCCCATCATGAATGAAAATGCTTTTAAACACGTGAACTTATCGGAAGTTTCCTGCTCACATGCCGGTAGCCATTGGTCGTGGCCGCCTGATAAGCTCGCGACTTTATTCGAATGCCCTATTGGCGCATGAACAAGGAAATAGCATGAAACAGCATCGGTTGGCGGCGGCGGTGGCCCTGGTTAGCCTGGTACTTGCGGGTTGTGATTCGCAGACCAGCGTAGAGCTGAAAACCCCGGCGCAGAAAGCTTCCTACGGCATCGGCCTGAACATGGGCAAAAGCCTTGCCCAAGAAGGCATGGATGACCTGGACTCCAAAGCAGTAGCCCAGGGCATCGAAGATGCTGTCGGCAAGAAAGAGCAGAAGCTCAAGGACGACGAACTGGTTGAAGCGTTTGCCGCACTGCAAAAACGTGCTGAAGAACGCATGACCAAGATGAGCGAAGAGTCGGCAGCCGCCGGCAAGAAATTCCTCGAAGACAATGCCAAGAAAGACGGCGTAGTCACTACCGCTTCCGGTCTGCAGTACAAGATCATCAAGAAGGCCGACGGCGCACAGCCTAAGCCGACTGACGTGGTGACTGTTCACTACACCGGCAAGCTCACCAACGGCACCACGTTCGACAGCTCCGTGGATCGCGGCAGCCCGATTGACCTGCCGGTCAGCGGCGTGATCCCGGGTTGGGTTGAAGGCCTGCAACTGATGCACGTGGGCGAAAAGGTCGAGTTGTACATCCCGTCCGACCTGGCTTATGGCGCCCAGAGCCCGAGCCCGGCGATTCCAGCCAACTCCGTGCTGGTATTCGACTTGGAGCTGCTGGCCATCAAGGACCCAGCCAAGGCTGACGCACCTGCTGCACCTGCCGCCAAGAAGTAATCGGCGCCTGAACACACAACGCCCCGTCTCGACGGGGCGTTGTTGTTTCTGCGGCATGCATCGATCCACATGGGTGAGGGCGCTTGCTCCCACGTGGGGCGCCGCTGCAAATCCGAACGAACGTCCGTAGTGGGTAACAGTCTGATATAAGACTCAAGTGCGGCTAGCCGCACGCCTTCGCCAAGTCAATGAAATCTTGGGTTTTTTTCATGTGCGCAAAAAACGCCCGATCTGACTGGAAGCCTTGTAGTCCGTGGCTTTCAGGCATTTAAAAAGGCTCTGTTCACAAGGTTATCCACAATTTGTGTGGATAACCTTTCTGTTTGATGGAACTGGAGTGACAGATGAAACCACCCTTCAATTTCACCCGTTTCCTGCCCATGGCCGCACGCTTGCTGGGCCGTGGGCGCTTGCCGACCCTGTTGTTCGCCGTGGCCGCCAAGAGTTCGAACCAGGGCAATCGCCTGGGCAAGCTCAAGGATGATTTCAAATTGCTGCAGTCCCTCTGCCTGGCGTACTGGCGGGGCGAGTACCGGGCGATCAGCCCCAAGGCGCTGATCTCGGTGGTGGCGGGGCTGATGTACTTCCTGAGCCCGATTGATGCGATCCCGGACTTCATCCCCATGTTCGGCATGCTCGATGACATTGCTGTACTGGCCTGGATCATGAAAACTCTGGAGGGCGAACTCAGTGCTTTTCGTGCCTGGCGAGACGCCCTGCGCCCGGAAAAGCTTGCTGTTGTAGAGCGGCTGCCTGCCACGCCAGCCTTGCTGGCCAAGGAAAACCCGCAAAAAAACTGACGACTCGGCTATCCCCCTGCGACCTTTGTGGCTGTTAGGATTACACTCCTAAGGAAAGGGCTTACTTGGTAAGTGTTGTTATCCTACGGGGCAGTCATGGATATTCAGATAATTTCACGCAATGGCGAGCCCGAATACGCGGTGCTGCCATGGGATCAGTACCAGGCGCTGCTAAAAGCTGCCGGTCAGCAACAACCGACGCACACTCCTTCTCCTCCTGTACACGCCGCACCCGACCGGGACCTGCGCCCGCTGGCGGACCTGGGCCAATTGCGTGAAGCCAAGGGCCTGGCTATCGAAACCCTGGCTCGCACCGTGGGCATCAGCCCTTCGTATCTCGGATTGATCGAAAGTGGTGAACGTCAGCCGGATGCAGCGATCCGCCGCAGCCTGGCCTGGGAATTGGGCGTTGCAGGTTGGAGGGATGAATCTTGAGCCTACGTATCAGCCGTCAACATTGGGATGGTTTACTCAATGAACTGGATCAGGCGCGCCGCCAGCGGCATCTGCTGACGTACCGCGCGCTGCTTGAACGCCTGCAATTTCCGACGCCGGCGATGCAAACCCTGGCCGCGGCCCTGGAACACTTGGCGGCGCTGGACGCCAAGGCCGAGCAGCCGTTGCGCAGCTCTCTGGTGATCAGCCAGGGCGCCAGCCGCCTGCCGCGCACCGGGTTCTTCGAATGCGTGGAGCGCCTGGGGCGCTTCAGTGGGCCGTCCGATGGCGTCGCCGCCGCCTCCTGGCACGCTTCGGAAGTGGTGCGGGTGTTTGAGTACCAATACCCGGAGTCTGCCGAGGCTTAAAGGGCCTGGGGTAGCGTGTCCATGCTGTCGATCACATGGATGCTGTAACCGGCCACATCCTTGGCGTGATGCTTGACCTGCGACGCCAGCTCTGCCAACTGGCTGGCATCGAGTTGTCCACAGGCCTGTGGATACAAATGCACCACCCCAATCGACAGCGACAGCAGTGCAAACTCCTGGCGCACGCCTTGACGGTTCAACGCGACAAAACAGCCGGCGTCGAGGTGCTCGGCGCGATAGAAGCGCCGGCATTGGGTGTGGAAGTCGTCCAGCAGTTGATTGAGCCGCTTGCGCCAGTCCTGCGGCCCCAGCACCAGCAAAAAGTCATCGCCGCCGATGTGCCCGACGAAATCGCGGCTGGGGTCCACCCGGTCATTCAGGCATTGGGCCAGGCACAGCAACACCTCATCCCCTCGCCCGTAGCCATAGATGTCGTTGAACGGCTTGAAGCTGTCGATATCCACGTAGCAGATCACCGACTCCCGTTGCTGTTGCAACAGCCGTGTGAGGCATTGCTGGATCGGTACATTGCCGGGCAGCAGAGTCAGCGGGTTGGCATAGCGTGCCTGCTGGATCTTCAACTCGGTGATCAGCTTGAGTACATCGATCACCCGCCCCAGACCCAAGTAGTCGCCATTGAGCGTGATGATGAAGTCTTCTTCGATGCGTTGCCGCGCGCGGCTGGTGAGCAGGCGGCTGACCTGTTGCAGCGATTGGCTCAGTTCTACCGCCAAAAAGTCGGTGCTCATTAAACGGCTGATGGGCTTGCGCGCAAACAGGTCGGTGGCGAACGGCTTGAGCAGTGCGTCGGACAGCGAATGCCGATGGACGATGCCCACCGGGTGGCCGCGCCCATCCAGCACCGCCAGCGAGTTGAGGTTGGCCTGGCGGCGGAACGCTTCCAGCACTTGCGCCGTGGCGGTGTCCTGGTCCACCGCCGGTTGTTCATTGAGCAGAGCGCTGAGGTCGCTGCCTTCCTCGCTGAGGGTTGCGATATTTTGGTCTGGCTTGGGCAGCATCAGGCGCGCTTCCTGCGGCGGCTGTTCCTGCGGACGACAGAGCAGGTAACCCTGGACCAGGTCCACGCCCATTTCTGTCAACACCGCCAGTTCTTCAGCTAACTCGATGCCCTCGGCAATCACCTGGGCACGGGACGCCTTGGCGATTTGCAAGATCGAACCGACAAACTCGCGCTTGAGTGCATCCTGATGAATGCCATCGATAAAGTGTCGGTCGATTTTCACGTAATCCGGGCGCAACTCCGACCATAACCGCAGGCTCGAATAGCCAGCGCCCAGGTCATCCAGGGCAATCGAAAAGCCCATGTTGCGGTAATGATGCAGGGCGGTTTGCAGCAGGTCGAAATCGTCGGTGGGGGTTTGCTCGGTGAGTTCGATCACTACCTGACTCGGCGGGATGCCGAAGTCGCGCAGCAGTTGCAGGGTGCGCCCCGGTTGGTGCGCCGTTTCCATCAGGGATTGCGGGGAGATATTCAGGAACAGCTTGCCTGGTAACTTTTGTTCGCTGAAACGTCGGCATGCACTCAGGCGACAGGCCATTTCCAGTTCACTGAGACGCCCGGCCTGGCTGGCCACCGAGAACAAGGCGACAGGGGAGTGCAGCGGGCTGTTGGAGGGGCCACGGCTGAGGGCTTCGTAGCCAAGAACGCGCCGTTCGGACAGGCAGATGATCGGTTGGAACAGGCTGTGCAAACTGCCTTGAGCCAGGATAGAGCCCAGTGCATTCAGCTGTTCGTTCATGGTCATGGCGATCTCGATCGAAAAAAAGGACCCCAGGCGTTGCGCCTGGGGTCCTTCATTTCACGACAGAATGATGTCTATTTGATGACACTCCGCAGAGCGGTCACATTAAATTGCCATCATTTACTGCTTGGCCACCTGTTTACTGATCTTCAGGTAATCCAGCAGGATCCGGCCTGTCTCGGCCAGGTAAGCGTCGTCTTCCGGCTTGGTTTTATCCGCCTCGGTTGGCAGCGCGTCTTCGTCTTCTTTCTTCAGTTCCTTGAGTGGGTCTTCACCCTTGGCCTTGCGGCGGATGTTCTCCAGCACAAGCTGCTGATTCTCGATGTCGGTGTGCTGCTTACGACGGTCCACTTCGTTGAGGCTGACGGTTTTTTCTTCCATCAGCTTCTTGGCCAGGGCCAGCTTGTCGCGGATGAACACAAACTCGGCATCCTTGGCGGAGCGGGTGTCGTGGTCAGCCTTCAACTGCGCCAGGAACGGCTTGAACGGGTCCGAAGCAGGCTTGATCGCAGGACGGATGGTGTCCCAAGGCATGGCTTCCGGCAGGGCGCTTTCGCCGATTTCCTTGGTGTCGATAATCGACGGGAAATCGATGTCCGGCAGTACGCCCTGATGCTGGGTGCTCTGCCCGGAAACCCGGTAGAACTTGGCCAGTGTCAGCTTGAGCTCGCCATGGTTGAGCGGCTGGATGGTCTGCACGGTACCTTTGCCGAAGGTCTGGCCGCCGATGATCATTGCGCGGTGATAGTCCTGCATGGCACCGGCGAAAATCTCCGACGCCGAGGCCGAGAGACGGTTGACCAGCAACGCCATCGGCCCTTTGTAGAAGGCTCCCGGGTTCTCGTCTTCGAGCACGTCGACACGGCCGTCTGCATTGCGTACCAACACGGTCGGGCCCTTGTCGATAAACAGGCTGGTCAGCTCGGTGGCTTCCTGCAGGGAACCGCCGCCGTTGTTACGCAGGTCGATGACCACGCCGTCGACTTTTTCCTTCTGCAACTCTGTGAGGATTTTCTTAACGTCACGGGTGGTGGACTTGTAGTCCGGATCGCCGGCACGGAAGGCCTTGAAGTCCAGGTAGAACGCCGGAATCTCAATGACGCCCAGCTTGTAGTCCTTGCCATCCTGCTTGAGGTTGAGGACTTTCTTCTGCACGGCCTGGTCTTCGAGCTTCACCGCTTCACGGGTGATGGATACGATCTTGCTCGTCTGGTCGTTCGGCGCGTTGGTGTGCGGGATAACCTCCAGACGCACCACGCTGCCTTTTGGCCCACGGATCAGCTTGACCACTTCGTCGAGGCGCCAGCCGACCACATCGACCATCTCTTTGTCGGCCTGGGCCACGCCGATGATCTTGTCGGCAGGGGCGACCTGCTTGGTCTTGTCGGCTGGACCTGCCGGCACCAGACGCACGATTTTCACCTGGTCATTGTCGCTTTGCAGGACGGCACCAATACCTTCCAGCGACAGGCTCATGTTGATATCGAAATTTTCCGCGTTATCTGGCGACAGATAATTAGTGTGCGGGTCGTAGGACATCGCAAAGGTGTTGATGTAGGCCTGGAAGATATCTTCGGCGCGGGTCTGGTCCAGACGCGCGAGCTGATTCTTGTAGCGCTTGGTCAACAACTCCTGGATGGCCTTGGGCTCTTTGCCGGCGATCTTCAGGCGCAGCACTTCGTCCTTGACGCGTTTGCGCCATAAGTCGTCGAGTGCGGCGGTGCTGGTGAGCCAAGGGGCGTCCTTGCGGTCCACCAGAAGGGATTCCTTCTGGGTGAAGTCGAGCTTGTCGACGCCTTTGTTCAGCTCAGCCAGGGCGAAGTCCAGACGCGCTTTGACACGGTCCAGGTAACGCTTGTAGATGGTAAAGCCGGGCTGCAGGTCGCCGCTCTTGAGGAAGTCGTCGAACTGGGTTTTCCACTTGTCGAACTCAGCGATATCGCTGGCCAGGAAGTAGCTGCGCGACGGGTCCAGCAACTTGAGGTAGCTGTCGTAGATGATCACCGAGCGAGCGTCATCCAGTGGCGGCTTGCTGTAGTGATGACGCTTGAGCAACTCGACGACGTTGAGGCTGGCAATCACCTCATCGCGATCCGGCTGAAGGTTGTCCCAGCTGTTGGCTGCGAACGTATTGGTCGACATCGACGCGAAGCCGAGACCAATGAAAAAAGCGAGGGCGGTGCTGGGGAACAGATGCTTCATGCTGATTCGACGCGGGGGCAATTGATAACGCATATTAGGCCGTCTTTGAAGTTGCCGGTTCCATAGGGGCCGGTCGCATAATGCAAAAAGCCCGGCGCTACTGCTACGGGCTCAGTCCAGACTCACTATGGAGGCACTGTGAAAGCATTGCAAGGCGTTGAAGGTCATGTGGAGTGGTTGGACGAACCAAGTCCTACATGTGATGTAGGCCAAGTTCGCATTCGTGTAGCGGCGGCCGGCCTTAATCGCGCCGATTTATTGCAACGTGCGGGGTTCTATCCGCCGCCACCCGGCGCCAGCCAAGTGTTGGGCCTGGAGTGTTCCGGAGTGATCAGCGAAGTGGGGGCGGGCTCGTCCTGGCAAGTGGGCGATCGCGTGTGTGCGCTGCTCGCCGGTGGGGGTATGGCCGAAGAAGTGGTGGTGGATGCACGGCATGTGTTGCCGGTACCGGAAGGCTTGTCGCTGATCGAAGCGGCGGGATTGCCTGAGGTGTACAGCACCGCGTGGCTGAATTTGTTCCAATTGGCGGGGCTCAAGCCCGGGGAGAAGGCGCTGCTGCATGCTGGCGCCAGCGGCGTGGGCTCGGCGGCGATCCAGCTGTGCAAGGCGTTTGGCAGCCCATGCTGGGTCAGTGTGGGGTCGGCGGAACGTCTGGCGTACTGTGAGAAGCTGGGCGCCCAGGGCGGCGTGGTGCGCACCGACGGGATCGAAGGGCTGCGCGACTTCGGGCCGTTCGATGTGATTCTCGACCCGGTGGGCGGCGACTATGCGGCGCTGGACCTCAAGCTGCTGGCCCTGGATGGGCGTTGGGTGTTGATTGGTTTGATGGGGGGCCGTGAGGCGCAGTTGGACCTGGCGCAGGTGCTGGGCAAGCGCATTCAGTTGCTGGGCTCGACCCTGCGCAGCCGCGATGACCAGTTCAAGGCCGACCTGTTCAGTGACCTGAGCCAGCACGTGTGGCCGTTGTTCGCCGAAGGGCGCCTGAGCCCGCAACTGGCCAGGACCTTTGCGATCAAGGATGCCGAGGCGGCGTTTGCCGAACTGGCGACCAACCGGGTTGCCGGGAAGTTGGTGTTGGTGATTGACGAAAGCTTCACCTGATTCCGGATTGGAATAGGGTCAATGTGGGAGGGGCTTGCCCCCGATGGCGGTGTGTCAGATGAAACATTTTTCACTGATCCACCGCCATCGGGGGCAAGTCGAATCGTCGCACCGCCCCTCCCACATTTGGATCTCTGTTGAATCAGGTCCAGTGATAGATTGGCCAATCGGCCTTCTCGGCATGTTCGCGCAACACCGGGTCTGGGTTCACTACGTGCGGGTAATCGACCTTCAATAACAACGGCAGATCATTGCGCGAATCCGAGTAGAAATACGCACCCTCCAACGTCTCACCTTCCTGTTCCAGCCAGTCCAGCAAACGCGTGATCTTGCCTTCGCGGTAGGTCAGTACACCCACCGTACGGCCGCTGTACACGCCATGGCTGATCTCCAGTTCAATCCCCAGCACCTCATCGATGCCGATGCGCGCCGCAATCGGTTTCACCAGGTGCGTGCCCGAGGCGGAGATCACCAGAATACGGTCACCGTTGGCGCGATGGCGGGCGATGGTTTTGGTCGCGTCGCTGTAGATCAGCGGTTCGATGATGTCCTCGACCCATGGCTCCACCAGGTGTTCGATTTCCTCCGGCGTACGGCCGATCATTGGCTCCAGGCTGAAATCCATGAAGTCTTCCATCGCCAACTCGCCCCGGCTGTAGGCGTCCATCAGTTCGTTGTTCCTGCGCATGAACGACTCAGGGTCGACCCAGCCCAGGCGGCCCATCTGCTCGCTCCACAGGGTGGCGCAGTCGCCGTGGATCAGGGTGTCGTCCAGATCAAAAATTACCAATGCCATCCTTTACGCTCTCTCAATCAATCGTTGCATCAGGCTACTTCACACAGCGCACTGGGGTCGATGGAAAGTGCCAGGCGCTGGCCGTCCGGGTGCAGGTCATCGGCCGAGCGGTTGAGCACGTCCACCACCAGCTCCACGCCACGCGCTTCGATGCGGTAGCGGATCACATTGCCCAAAAGGCTATGACTGCGCACCAGCGCATCCAGCTCGCCGCTGCGGCTCAACTCGATAGCTTCGGGGCGAATCGCGATGCGCCCACTGATTGGGCGTTGCAGCAACCGGCTGGCCTTGTCGGCATCGAGCAGGTTGTAGTTGCCGATGAACCCGGCGGCGAACACATCGACCGGCGCGGTGTAGAGTGTTTCGGCATCGCCGCTCTGTACGATCTTGCCCTGGTTCATCAGGAAGATGCGGTCGGACATGGTCAGGGCTTCTTCCTGGTCATGGGTCACGAAAATCGTGGTCAAGCCCAGTTCGCGCTGAATCTGGCGGATCTGTTCGCGCAGGTGCTTGCGAATGCGCGCGTCAAGCGCCGACAGCGGTTCATCCAGCAGCAACAGGCGAGGGCGGGTTACCAGGGAGCGGGCCAGGGCCACGCGCTGGCACTGGCCGCCGGACATCTGGTGCGGATAGCGCCCGGCCAGATCCTTGAGTTCCACCAGTTGCAGCACTTGCTGTACGCGTTGGTGGCTGTCGTCGGCGTTGACCTTTTGCATGCGCAGGCCGAAGGCGACGTTTTGTTCCACGGTCATGTTGGGGAACAGCGCGTAGCTCTGGAACACCATGCCGATATGTCGTTTTTGCGGGCTCAGCGGCACGATGTCCTGGCCGTCCAGCAGGATGCTGCCGCTATCCACCGAGGTCAGCCCGGCGATGCAGCGCAGCAGGGTCGATTTGCCGCAACCGGACGGGCCGAGCAGGGTGACGAACTCGCCCTTGGCGATCTCGCAGTTGATATCGCTGAACACCGGCGTACCGGCGTAGCTCTTTTGCAAATGTTGGACGCTGACGAAGCTCATTGGCTTTTGTCCTTGTTCAAGGTATTGGCGGCCCAGGTCAGCACCAGCACAAAGAAGAAATAGGAAATGACCACGGCACTGGTGAAGTGGCCGCTGCTGTTGCGCATATTGTTGAGGTACACCTGCAGGGTCTCGTAGCGGGTACCCACCAAAATGTTGGCGAACACGAACTCACCGAACAGGAACGAGAACGACAGCAGCAGCGCCACCATCAGGCCTTTGCGCAGGTTGGGCAGCACGACGAAGATCGCCGCTTGCCAGGTGCTCGCGCCCAGCAGTTGCGAGGCGTCCATCAGGTCGCGCAGGTTGATCGCTTGCAGGTTGTTGGTGATCGCCCGGTACATGAACGGCAGCGCCACGGTGAAGTAGCAACCGATCAGGATCCACGGCGTGCCCACCATCGCCAAGGGGCCTGAACCGTAGAGTTGCAGCAGGCCCACCGACGACACCACCGGCGGCACCGCGAAGGGCAGCAGGATCAGAATGTTCATCAGCGCGTCGAGCTTGGGGAAGTGGTAATGCACCACGAACAACAGCGGCAGAATCAGCACCACCGACAGGATCAGCGCGCCCACGCACACCAACAATGACTGACCGAAGGCCATCAAGAAGCGCGGGTCGCTCCACAGTTGCACATACCATTTCAGGGTAAAGCCCGCCGGTAGAATGGTCGCCGACCAACTGCTGGCGATGGAGTAGACAAAGGTGCCTACCAGCGGCAACACCAGGATCACAAACAACAGCGTCACCACCACCCGGTGGTAGAGGGAGGCCGGGCCGGCTTCAGCGCGAGACATGGTAGCTCCTCTTGAGCAGCAGTTGATGAACCACCGTGACCACCGTCATCAGCGCCACCAGCACCACGGCCAGCGCGCTGGCCATGTTCGGGTCCAGCGATACATCGCCGGAAACCAGCCCCGCAATACGAATCGGCAGCACGTTGAAGTTGCCGGTGGTCAATGCATACACGGTGGCGTAGGCGCCCAGGGCGTTGGCCAGCAGAATCACGAAAGTACCCAGCAGCGCGGGCGTCAGCACCGGTAAGCCGATATGCCGCCAGAACTGCCAGCCATTGGCGCCGAGCAGGGACGCCGACTCACGCCAGTCTTCGCGCAATGCATCGAACGCCGGATACAGCAGCAGTACGCCGAGGGGGATCTGGAAGTAGGTGTAGAGAATGATCAGGCCCGTCTTGGAGTACAGGTTGAAATCCTGAATGATCCCCGCCTGTTTGAGCATGATGGTGATGCTGCCGTTGAATCCCAGCAAAATGATGAACGCGAAGGCCAGGGGTACGCCGGCGAAATTGCTGGTCATGTTGGCGAAGGCGGTGACGAAGTTGCGCAGCGGCGAATCCACACGGCGCAACGAATAACTGCCGAGGGTGGCGATGATGATGCCGAAGATGCTGGAGTAAAAGCTGATCTCCAGGCTGAACTGGATCGCTTGCAGGTAGAACTTCGAGCTGAAGATGCGCGTGAAGTTTTCCAGGCTCCAGCCGGCCTCTTCGGTTTGCAGGCTGTTGATCAGCACCCATACCAGCGGTGCGATTTCGAACACGATAAAGAACAGCGCGAAAGGCACCAGGCAGAGCAGCGCCAGCCATTTGCCGCGAGTCATGGCATTCACTTCAATAGCTCCCGGCACACAGCTTTGTCGTGGGGCACGCCCAATAGTTGGCAGATGGTGCCGCACAGATCGGTCTGTTTGGGTGCGGCCTTGGTATCCAGGCTGAAAGCATCGCCGAGCACAAACAGCGGCACTTCGCGCTCCTCCGGCAACAGGCCGTTGTGGGAGCGGTCGTTGTTCATGCCGTGGTCTGCGGTCACCAGCACTTGGTAGCCGACGTCGAGCCAGCCTTGCAGGTAATCGGCCAGGATGATGTCGGCCGAGCGGGCACTGTTGCGGTATTGCGCGGTGTCGAGGCCGTGCTTGTGGCCGGCGTCGTCGATGTTCATCGGGTGCACCACCAGCAAGTCCGGCGCGTGCTTGAGCCGCAGGCTTTCGGCGTCGGCGAACAGGTGGGAATCCGGGTAGTGGTCATTCCAGTAGAAATGTCCGTGCTGGATCGCCAGCGCCTTGTCGTCGGTATGACGATCACGGGCGGCGAGAAAGGGCGTGCGGTTGTACAACTCGCTGACCCAATGGTAAGCCGCTGCCGCCGTGGTAAGACCCGCGTCGGTGGCGTAATGGAAAATACTGCGCTGGTTGGACAGGCGCGAGACGTTGTTATGCACGATGCCGCTCTGGATCGGTGGCACGCCGGTCAGGATGCATTCGTATAGCGGGCGCGACAGCGAGGGCAATTCACATTCCAGTGTGTAGAGGGCTGCGCGTCCTGCGCCGACATAGGCCTGCAAGTGCCCCATGGTATGCCTGGCAACCTCGAAGTTAAGGCCGTCGAGCACGACAAGGATGACTGGATGTTTCATGGGCGGCGACGCTCCGCAACGATTGACTTGGCTCAATGCCTCTGGAGGAACGGGGGGGCAAAAATGTGGGAGGGGGCTTGCCCCCTCCCACATTGGACCGCCACTGGCGTTCCAATGTGGGATGGATCCCTTACTTCATCTCTACGATGACCTGCTCGTTCCACAATTGAGGCAGTTTTTTGGACGTCGCTTCCCAGGCATCGGCATCCTTGATCGGCTGCGGGTTGGCCTTGGTGTACTGCTCGCCCGGGATCAGGTTCTTGGCGATTTCGGCCGGCAGTTTCAGGTCGGTTTCGGCACGTATCGGACGCGCATTGCCCTTGGCCAGGTTGAGCTGGCCGGCATCGCTGAAGATGTACTCGCGGGTCAGCTTGGCCGCGTTCGGGTGCTTGGCGTGTTTGTTGATGATGGTGGTGTAGCCGGATTTCACCGAGCCGTCAGACGGGATCAACACCACGTAGTCATCCGGGTTGGCCATCTTGGCTTTGTAGCTCAGGCCGTTGAAGTCCCAGACAATGCCCACTTCGACTTCGCCTTTTTCCATGGTGGCGATGGTGGGGTTGGACAGGCCGAGGCGACCTTGCTGAGCGATCTTGGTAAAAAACTGCAGGCCGGGGGCGATGTTTTTCTCGTCGCCTTTGTTGGCAATGGCGGCAGCCAGTACAGCGTTGGACGCCTGGGCCGCGGTGCTTACGTCACCCACGGATACTTTGTACTTGCCGGTTTGCAGGTCCGCCCAACTGGTTGGTACGTCGGAACCATGCAGCAGTTTCTTGTTGACGATAAACGCGATGGTGCCGGTGTAGGCCAGGGCCCAGTGGCCGTCTTTGTCTTTTGCCCAATCCGGTACCGAAGCCCAAGTGGAAGGCTTGTACGGCTGGGTGACTTCCTGCTTTACCGCAATCGGGCCGAAGGCTGCGCCGACGTCGCCGATATCAGCGCTGGCGTTGTCTTTCTCGGCTTTGAACTTGGCGATTTCCTGGGCCGAGCTCATGTCGGTATCCATGTGCTTGAGGCCGTAGTTGTTGGCCAGGTCTTCCCAGGTGCCTTTCCAATTGGCCCAGTCATCGGGCATGCCGACGCTGTTGACGGCGCCTTCCGCTTTCGCGGCGGCTTCCAAGGTTTTTAGATCGGTATCAGCAGCCATGGCGGCGGTGCACATGGCAATGGTCGAGCCTAACAGTGATGCCAGGAAAAGCTGTTTCATCCGAAGCTCCTTTGGGCGTTTTCAACGCGGCGTTTTTATGAACGTTTGCGGTGGTGTTGGTCTAGGTCAGCAATACCTGAGCCAATTTAGGCTCGATGGATGACAGTTTCATGTCGATGTCGTTTTTATCGTGCGGGTGTCGCTCGACGCAGGTTCAGCGTAGACCATGCTCAAGCGCCCGCAGGCGCTGGACTTGGCCGATGTATTGCAAGACGTGCGACATGTACTTGCGGTGGGCTGTCATCTGTCGGTCATCTGTAATGCCTACGCTTGCACGCAGCCACAAGAGCCCGATTGCGGAGCGTTTTATGCACCTGAACGGTGCTGGTCTAGTCCAGATAGGTAACGTTGATGCGCGATGAGGCAATCAAGGCGGTAACCTCCATCGGCCTGGCGCTGCAAGAGCAGATCGACCACGGCCTGTTGCCGCCTGCAAGCAAATTGCCCGCCGAGCGCAAGCTCAGCGAGTTGTTTGGTACCACTCGAATCACCGTGCGTGAAGCCTTGTTACAACTGGAGGCCCAAGGCCAGATTTATCGCGAGGAGCGCCGTGGCTGGTTCGTTTCGCCGCCCCGGCTGGCCTACAACCTGATGCAGCGCAGCCACTTTCACGCCATGGTCAATGACCAGGGGCGCGTGGCCTCGACCGAAGTGATTTCTGCGCGGTTGCAACCTGCGTCGGCGGCGGTGTGTGCGTGGTTGCAACTGCCGGCGCTGTCCAGTGTGATCCAGATCTGCCGGGGCCGGCGGATAGACGGGCGTTTGGTGTTGTACGTGGAGCACTATCTGAACCCGCAGTATTTTCCGGGGATTCTTGAGTGCGACCTTAATCAGTCGATGACCGAGTTGTACGCCCGCAAGTACAACTTGCATTACGGGCGGGTGCGTTTCGAGATTGTTCCGACTTCACTGCCGGTGGAAGCCGCCGCCGCATTACGCGTGTCGGTGGGCAGCCCGGGCTTGCGTATCGCCCGGGTCAATTACGACCAGCATCAGCGGTTGATCGATTGCGACCTGGAGTTCTGGCGGCATGATGCGATCCATGTGGGCGTGGATGTCATGGGGTCAGCGCCTTGATCACCTGATCCACATTGGTTTCCAGCTCTGATACCGGATCGGCGCCGTCGACATTCAGTACCAACAATGTCGAGCCGCCTTCGGTGATGGCGGTTTTCACTGCCTCACTGGGCTGGCGATGATGCAGCACGACCGCGACGTCGTTGGCCTTCAGCTCGGCGCTGAGTTTTTGCAGCGCTTGAGGCGTCCAATCGGCATCCGGCCGTGCGTCGGTGCTGACCAGCTCCAGGTTCAGGCTGCTGAGCAGGTATGCGAAGTGATCGCTCAAGCTGACCACGCTCAGGTTGTCCGCCTTGGCCAGTCGCGCTTCGCTGTCGGCGGTGAGCTTGAGCAGGCGTTGCTTGAGTACGGCCAGGTTGGCGTCGATTTTCGCCTTGGCACCCGGTGCCAGGCGGCTCAGGTCGGCAGCCATGACGTCGGCCATGCGCCCCAGGTTGTTGCTCGATTGCCAGGGCTGGCTGTTCAAACCGTCGGCAACGCCGGGCTGCACCGCGATCCCAGGCAAGCCGCCATCCACCGGGCGCGCGGCGTCGACTTCGACGATGCGGATGTTGCTGCGCCGAGCCACCGGGTACAGCGGGTCATCCGCCCACAGCGAGCGCAGGCCGATGGCGGCGTCGGCATCCTGGGCCAGCGCGTTCAATGCCGGCGCGCCACGCCCGGTGAAGTACGACACCTGGCGTGAGCCAGGCAGGTTGGCCGGTGCCGCGCGCTCCAGTTGCACGTCGGTGCCCTTGAGCAGTACCTCGGCCAGGCCATAGGTGATTGGCAGCGAGGCCAGCACTTTTACGGGTTTAGCGGCGTGCGCAGCCGGTTTGGCGGGCAGGGCGGCCATCAATGGCGTAGTGGCTAAACAGGCGATGGCGAGGGCCAGAGGCTGAAGAACAGAGCGCATTATCCAAGGTTCCCTTTAAGGCTGGGCACGGTACCGCGCGCAATGGCGGCGAGGGCGAAAGCGATACCGGCCATCAGAATGATCGCCGCGCCGGAGGGGATGGGCAGGTCGAAGATGATCGGTAACAGGATCCCGCATAGGGTGCTGACGGTGGCGATCACCACCGAGACCCAGAAGAAGCCTTTGAGCGACTGGCTCAACAGCCGCGCCGCCGCCGCGGGAATCACCAGCAGGGCGCCCACCAGGATCGCGCCGATGACCTTGACCGCAGCCACGGTGATCAGTGTCACCAGGATCACGAACAGGTAATCGAGTGTCTTCACCGCCACGCCGCGCACCGCCGCCAGCTGCGGGTTGAAGCTGGCCAGCATGATGCGGTTGTACAGCGGCAGCGCCAGGGCCATCACCAGTGAACCGACAATGGCCAGCACCAGCAGGTCATTGCCGTTGACGGTCAACACTGAGCCGAACAACACGTTTTCCAGGATATGCACGTTGATCTTGCCCGCCAGGATCAGCAGTAGGCTCGCGCCCAACGCCAGGGAAACCGACAGGAACACGCCGATCAAGGTGTCCGGCGCCAGGCCGGTGCGGTTGCGCAGGTAGTTGAGCAGGATGCCGAACAGCAGGCAGTAGCCGAACAGGCTGCCGTAGGGGCCGGTATAGGGCTCGCCGAGCAGAATGCCCACGGCCACGCCGGTCAGTGCGGCATGGCCGACCGCTTCGGAGAAGAACGCAAAGCGCTTGACTACCACCAACGTGCCCAGGCCGCCCAACACCGGGCCGATCAGCAGGCCGGCGAGCAGGGCGTTGACCACAAAGCCGTAGGCCAGCGCCTCCGGCAGGTAGCCGGAGGAAGCCCAGCCCTGGACCATCAGGCGAAATGCTTCATAACTCATTGCGCCGGGCTCCGAGGGTGGGTGGAAAACAGGCTCAGCAGGCGCTCCGGGGTCAGTGCCTGTTTGGGGGTGGCGTCGAACAGCACGCGGCGGTTGAGGCCGGTGACACGGTCAGCCAGGCGGCCGACGGCTTCCAGGTCGTGTTCGATCCACAGTACGGTGATCCCGGCCAGGCGCCAGTCATTGAGCAGCCGCTCGAAGACCTGGATGCCCGCCTCATCGAGGGCCGACATCGGTTCATCCAGTACCAGCAAGTGCGGTGCGGGGATAAGGCCTTGGGCCAGTAATACACGCTGTCGCTCGCCGCCGGACAACGCGCCCATGCGCCGCTTGCGTTTGTCCTGCATGCCGACCCGTTCCAGGGCTTCGCCAATCGCGGCGGCGTAATGTTTGGACAAACCCAGAAATGCCGGACGCCGCTGGCACATGGCAGCCATGAAGTCGTCCACGGTCATCGGCAAGCCACGGTCAAATTCCAGTGCCTGGGGCACATAACCGATGGTGCCGGGCGTGGTCGGCCATTCCAGGCTCAAACGCCCCTGGTGCGGCGTTTGCCCCAACAGGGTCTTGATCAGCGAGCTTTTACCGCCGCCGTTGGGGCCGACCAGGGCGTGGATGCTGCCCGGCTGCACCTGGAAACACACACTATCGAGAATTACGGTGCGGCCCAGCGTCAGGGATACCTTGTCGAACTCAACGGTCGGGCCGACGCAGGCCATCTTGAGTTGCTCAGCCGCCGTCATGCGCCCGACTCCTGAATCGCGCGGACCACCGTGTTGAGGTTGCCGGTCATCTCCACTTCGTACTTTTCAGCGCTGTATTCGCCGTAGGAAATATGCGACAGCGGGTACAGCTTGACCCCGGATTCGCGCTGGATGGTGTCGACGTAAGTGGACGGGAAATCCATCTCCGAAAAGATCACCTTTACGTCCAGGGCGCGCAGTTCGTCGATCGTCTTTTTCAACTGGCTGGGGCTCGGCTCGATACCGTGCGCCGGTTCGACCACAGCTGTGACTTCCAGGCCGAACTCACGCAGCAGGTAGTCGTAGGCCGCATGTACGGTGGCCACGCGCAGGTCCGGGTTGGGCGCGCTGGTGAGCTTGGCCAGGGCATCGGCGCGCATCTGGCGCAGGCGCTTGCCGTAGGCGCGCGCGTTCTGGGTGTAGGTCTTGGCGTTGTCCGGGTCGAGTTTGCCCAACTCGCGGGCAATGTTGTTGACCTGGGCAATCGATGCACTGATCGACAGGAAGGTGTGCGGGTTGACCACCTTGCCCGCACCGCGCGCGGCATTACCGGTAGCGGCCAGCAGTGGCACGTTGGCGTTGGCTTCGATCACCGGGATGTCCGGGCGCTCGCTGGTGGCGATCATGCGGTCGGCGAAGTCGTCATGGCCAACGCCGTTGAGCACGATCACGTCCAGGGTGCCGATGCGCTTGATGTCTTCGGCGCGCGGCTCGTAGGCATGGGGGTTGAAACCGGCCGGAATCAGCGGCACCACGTCGGCCTTGTCGCCAACGATATTGGTCACATAGCTGTAGTAAGGGTGCAGGGTGATGCCGATACGCAGGCGTTTGGCGGCCTCGGCATTAGCCAGGGGAGCAAGCATCAGGCTGAACAGGCTGACCAGCAACAGACGCAACAAGGGAGATGAAATAGACATGGGCAATCGGTCTTCTCGTTCAGTGACGGTGCTGGCGGGTAACGCCGGCATCGAATTGCGCGACCACTTGCTGCCAGCCCGCCGCGATCAGCGCCTGGTCAGTGAGGTCGGAAGGGGCGGGGAGGTCCTGGCGGCGGTTGAGCCAGATATCCGGCTCGGTGCCCTGCACGCGCATCAGCAGTGAACCGCTGGTGCTCGGCGCCTGGCTCAAGCCCACATACGCCGAAGGCGCCAGCAACCGCCAGCGATGGTCGCCACGGCTGACCGAACTGGCATCCTGAGCGAAGGGCGCGAAGCCTTCTTCGGCCAGTTGTTCAGGCGTCGGCAGCGCGCTTTGCTCTTCTTGCAGCAGATGGATTTCGTCCAGGGTTACCCGCAGGTCTGCGTAGATTCCTTGTTCAGCGGCGTTCAGGTCACGGCGTGCGTCCAACTGGTGGCTGGGTAGCGCGGCGACTTCCCGGGGCTCACCGTGCATCGCCACCACGGTGCCGGCCACCGCGAGGATGATCAGGCACAGCAGCAGGACGTAGAGGGTTTCGTGGCCGGCCCCGGCGGGTCGTACAACCTGTGTGGTACTCATTGTGGCTGGATATCCGCTTGGTCGATTTCCACGACGTGGCCGGGGCCGGCATCAAACAGCACATAGAATTCGGCCGACGGTTTCTTGAATGTCAGGGTGGAATCCTCGCCGAGCTTGCCGGGCACCAGGATCGTTTCGTCGTAGCCGATCACATCCAGGGTCACCCCCGGTGCGCCGCTGCCATCGGAGAAGCCGCCTTTGCACTGGATCTGTTCGCCGGGGATTTCCTTGCACTCGCACATCGGGTTGTGGGCCAGGGCGGTGTTGCTCAAACCGGCACACAGCAATAGCGCGGCACCGGCACGTGTCAGGCGCTTGAATGTCATGGTTTAACTCCTTGCTTGTTCAGCCAGGCGATGGTGGCAGGCGAGGCCTGGCTCAGCGGGATGGAACCCTGGTGCATGCTGCCGTCCCAGCCTTCCATGGTGACCCACAGTTCGGCGTCGGCGGGGGTGCGTTCCGGTATCGGCAAGGCGGCACCCATGCGGTACGGCGTGCCGAAGAAGATCACGCCGGCGGCGCGCAGGCTGCGCGGTTTGCCGATGCGCAGGTACGTGGCCTTGACCTGATCGGCGCAGGTGCCGCACAAGGCGGCGTTGAAGGCCTTCATGGGACCGGCAGGGTCCGGGCGCGGGCCTTCATTGCGGAACTCGGCGAGGGTCAGGCTCCAGGGACCGACCTGCACGTCACCGGCCACGCGCTCGCCAATGCCGGTGTCGCCGCGAAACAGTGCGGCATCGGCGAAGTACTTGGGCATGAAGCCCAAAGGGACCAGCAGCAGCAATATATTGATGTGGAAGCGCCACTTGAGCCAAAAGGTGCGCAGCGGTGAGGACGGTTTAGCGACGGCGACCTTGCTCATGGCTTGGCCTCCGACGTTTCAGCCTGCATCGCTGGAATGGACAGGGGCTTGCGCTGTTGCTTGGTTTCGCGCTTGAGGGCGTTGAGCGTGGCCAGGGCCGTGCGCTTGGTCCAGATCAGCAGGCCGCTCAAGACCATCATGCTCAGCACGAGGCCGAAGAATGCCCAGATGAGCTTGACCCACAGCCCGCCGAAGTCGCCGGTGTGCAGCGGGCGCATGGATTCGGTGACGAACTCGAGCGCGGTGCGGTCGGACAGCAGGTGCGAGACAGCGATTTCGCCGTTATAGGGGTTGAGTTGGGCGGTCTGGTACATCAGCGGGTACCAGCCCCGCCCGCCGATCTGCAGGTGGCTGTAGGCGTTGAGGGGAAGGCTGACGAAACTCGCTTCCAGGCCTGGGATGCGCTGGGTCGCGATCTTGATGGCGTCATCCAGGGGAATCATGGGGGCCGGCACGCCGGGCGCCGAACCAGGTACGTTCTCCCGCGCGATCACGGGGACAATGGGTTCGCTGGAGATTGATATCTGGTTATCGCCCAACATCGCCTGGATCAAAAACCAGGTACCGGTGATGGAGATCACCGCGATAAACCAAATGGACCAGATACCACTGAGGCGGTGAAAATCCCCCCAGAAGATCCGCGCCCCGTGCCGGATGCGCAGGGTCGGCTTGAGAAACCCTTTCCAGAAGCGCTTGTACACCACCAGCCCGGTAACCAGCGACGCCAGCATCGGCAAGCCGAGCAGTGACACCAGGTACCAGCCCCAACTGTAGCCATTGGTGAACGGTACCAGCCACCAGCCGTGGAGCGCGCGGGTGAACTGCCGGAAATCGAACGAGGGGCTGATGCCCTGGATCGCCCCGGTGTACGGGTTGACGTAGACCTCTACCGAGCGACCGTCGGGGTAGCTGAGGTCGACACTCAGGGCAAAGTGCGACTCGTCCGGACGGCTGAGAGACTGCACGATCACTTCAGGCTCGGCGCGCTTGATGGCGCGGATGACCTGGTCGTAGCTCAGCGGTTCGGCATCATCCGAAGGCTTGCTTGCGCGGATGTCCGGGTTGGCCAGCCAGACGATTTCCTGGCTGACCACCGCCAGGGTCCCGGTGACGCAGACGATCAGTACAAAGAACCAGATGGGCAACGCCAGCCAGCTATGTACCAGAAACCAGAGTTTTGAGCGTGACTTCTTCGACATGTGAATGAGGGTCTTGATCGGAGGGGGGCGATGGAGGCCCGGAAAAGGCCAGTCGTAGCTTTTGCTTACGCGACAGGCTGTATCTAAGTTAAGACGGATGAGAATGAGAAATCCCTAAGCCTTAAATGAAATAAAATGTTTCAGCGGCTGGGATCAAGGAGATGGGGGGCTTTCGCGAAGATGGCGGCCCTCTAGAAAGGGAGCCTGCTGCGCAGAAAGGGCGGGGCCCTCGCCGCAGCAAGCTCCCATGTGGGTGGTCAGCTCTGCTGGAACATCTTTTTGGCACGCTCGTGAATCTGCTGCTCGGTAAGGTCTTCCTTATGGGTGGCCAGGAACCAGAGATGGCCGTAAGGATCCGTTACACTCGCGGAGCGGTCGCCATAGAACTGGTCCTTGGGTTCGGACACCACCGTGGCACCGGCAGCGACAGCTTTTTTGAACTGCGCGTCGACGTCTTCCACATACAGATGCAAGCCGACACTGGTGTGTTCTGCCGGATTGCGCAGGGCCATTTCATCGCAAGGCGAACCCAGCATGATCGGCGAGCCGCCAATGCGCAGCTCGGCGTGGCCGACCTTGCCGTCGGGCATGTCCAGGCGCATGACTTGGGTGGCGTCAAAGGCCTTTTTGTAAAACTCGATGGCATCGGAGGCTTTGTCGATGCCCAGGTAGGGCGTGATGCCGTGATAGCCCTCGGGGATAGGTTTAACGTTCATAGCGTTCTCCTTGATTGGCTTTGCGAAGGGGTGGCTTTTTCACTATAGGCCACGCCAATCAAGGGCTCCGTGGCTCCCGACAAGAAGACTTAGCTGGGCTCGAGCAATTGCGCTCCCGGCCCACGTTCACCCAGTTGATCGTCCTGGTTGCGCAGCGGGCAGGCCTCCAGCGACAAACACCCGCAACCGATGCAGCCGTTGAGCTTGTCGCGTAGCAGCAACAGCTTGTTGATGCGCTCATCCAAGTCTTCGCGCCACTGCGCCGACAGACGCTCCCAGTCTTTGGCGGTGGGCGTGCGGCCATCGGGCAGCGCCTGCAGCGCTTCGCCGATGGTGGCGAGCGGAATGCCCAAGCGCTGCGCGATCTTGATCACCACGACGCGGCGCAATACATCCCGCGGATAGCGCCGTTGATTACCGGCGTTGCGCCGACTGGTGATCAGCCCCTTGGTTTCGTAAAAGTGCAGGGCCGTGACCGCTACGCCGCTGCGTGCAGCCAATTGGCCAACGGTGAGTTCCTTGGCGACCATAAAGCTCCGATTAAACGCTTGACCTTGACTTAACTGGAGGTTTTACCCTGCGTGGCATCGAATCGCAAGATTCTGCCTACAGCAAGAGGGGAGTTTTCATGCAGGTATTGGAGAGGAATTGCAGTTTCACTCAACTGATCGAGTTTCATATCGAACCCCAGCAACAAGGCGCGTTGGTGGCGGCCTTATCCACCCAGAGCGAGCGCCTGGCCCAGGGCCATGTCGGATTCTTGAGTGCGAGTGTGCAGGTCAGCGACGACGGGCGGCGGGTGCTCAACTATTTGCAATGGCAGTCCCGCGCGGACGGTGAGGCGGCGTTCAAGCGTTTTGAGCAGGGCGACGAAGATTTCTGGACGCTGATACGCGCCCATCAGGCCACGGCCGTGACCTTTGGTTCGTTCCAGGTGCTGCGCAGCTTTGAGCGCAGTCATGACAACGCCTTGCACTGCCGCCTATATGGATAGGTGCAGCATCCGCTCACCCTGGATATTTTCCCCGGGGCGGCGTTTGTTCACCGCCAGTTCGCCGATCTTGATCAGGCGCGTACGCGTGACATTACGGCTCAGGCCCAGCAGGTTGGCGGTGTGCACCTGGTTGTAATGACTGAAGCGATAGGCCGCGCGCAGCAGCGCGTCCTCGACCTTTTCATGCAGCGCGCCGGCCTGTTCTTCGAAGAGTTTTTTGAAGGCGCGCTCCAATAAGGCCTCGGCGCTATTGTCGGCAGTGTGCTGGCCGTCATCCTGGCGCTCGATGCGCATGTTCGACAGGCGCAAGTCGTCGCGTTCGATCACGCCGTTGCGGCAGATCAGCAAGGTGTGGTGAATCACGTTCTCCAGCTCGCGGATATTGCCCGGCCAACTGTAGCTTTTGAGCTTGTGCTCGGCCTCGCGGCTGATGGTGATCGGGCCATAGCCCAGGCGCTGGCTGTAGGCTTCGATAAAGTGCCGGGTCAGCGGCAGGATATCGCCGGGGCGGTCGCGCAACGGGCTGAGTTCCAGGCTGACGACATCGAGACGGTAATAGAGGTCCTCGCGAAAGTGCCCGGCATTGATGGCTTTTTCCAGTTGCACATTGGTCGCGGCCAGTACGCGCACATCAATAGGAATGCTCTTGCGCGAACCCAGGCGCACCACTTCGCGTTCCTGTAATACGCGCAACAATTTGACCTGGATCGCCATCGGTAAATCACCGATTTCGTCCAGGAACAGGGTGCCGCCGTCGGCCTCTTCGAACCAGCCGGCCTTGGCGCTGAGGGCGCCGGTGAAGGCGCCTTTTTCATGGCCGAACAGTTCGGCTTCCACCAGTGATTCAGAGAACGCGCCGCAGTTCACTGCCACGAACGGCCGGTTACGCCGCGCGCTGAGGTTATGAATGTGGCGCGCCACCAGCTCTTTACCGGTGCCGGTTTCGCCGATGATCAGCACGCTGGCTTCGCTGGGCGCCACTTGCTGGATATGGTCGAGCAGCGCCTGGGATTTCGGGTCTTCGAAAACCTGAGCGGTGGCGCGGATCGACGTCGCGAGGGCGGGCGAGGGCGGTAAGGTTAAAAGCTGCATGGGCACCTCTTCTTATGAGTAGAACGTTGGAGTCGGCAGGGCCTGGTTTAACGCCCAGTCCCCGAGTTCGTGGAGTTTGTAGTCCACCGGGTCGTGCAGGGTTTGTGTCCGCAGGTTGCGCCAGTGACGGTCCAGGCGCAGGGAGGCATGGGTGGAGCGCGCGCCGGTGACTTCAAACAGGCGGCTGCACAGGTCCAGGCCCTGGCGTGTGGCGGCGACCTTGGCGGTAGCGATGGCAATCGCCAGTTGGCCGCGTTCGTGTTCGCTTAGAGTTGGGCCTTTGGCCCACGCTTGGTCCAGCAACCCGGCGGCACGTTCCACCAAAAGGCGCACGCCTTCCAATGCGACCCAGAACTCGCCGTAGTGGTGCAGCACGTAAGGGTCCTGGCGCACGTCTTCGGCTGATGATTTGTGCCAGGCCCGGGTTTCGGTGAGGGTGTAATTGCGTGCTTCGTCAAAAGCACCTTCGGCAATGCCGAGAAACATATGTGTGAACGTCAGTTGGGCGATCAACGGACGCAAGCAGGCGAAGGGTGTGCTCAGTGGGCCTGGGTCGAGCAGTAACTCCGACTCTTCGACGCGTACCCGCTCAAAGCTGGCGCTGCCGCTGTCGGTCTGGCGCTGGCCGATATTGTTCCAGTCATTGTGTAAGGTGATGCCGCTGCGCCCGCTGGGGATGGCGGCGATGAGCAGCTTGCCGCCGGCGTTTTCGTCGACCGCCGAGGCGATCAGCATTTCCGAGTCGCTGGCGCCGGAGCAGAAACTCTTCTTGCCCGAGAATTCGCGCCAGCCACCGAAGTCTTTGACCACGGTGCGCGTATCCAAGGGGTTGAGGGCGTTGCCCCAGAACCAGTTTTTGCGTGCGGTTTGTTCGAACCAGGGTTGCCATTGGTCGGGGCGCGAAAACAGGCGCACGGTGGCGAGCATCAGGTGGTGGAAGCCGAAGACATGGGCGATGGAACTGTCGACCTTGGCTAATTCGCGCACGATGCCCAGGGTTTCGCTCCAGCGCGCGCCGAGGCCGCCATATTGGGTGGGAATGCTCAGGGCCAGCAGGCCGCTGTGGCGCAGGGCATCGCGTTCGGCCTTGGGGGTGCCACCGCGCTCGTCGCGTTCGACGGCGCTGAGGGCGAACTCGGCGGCCAGCAGTTTGGCGGTCTGCATCGGGGATGGCAGGACGCTGTGAGGTTTGGCTGTCACGCGGTGTTCCTCAAATGTCTATGTGGCAATGAGGCTGAATGTGGAGCGGGCTTGTTCGCCCCACTTAGAGCCGATCTCACTGAACTCAGGCCTTGGTCGTCGGCAACACATCGTTGGCAATCATTTCGCCGAACGGGCCAGTGAGGTTGGTGATGCCACGCCCGGCGAGGCTGGCGTAAGGTTCCGGCAGCAGCGGGAACACCAGCTCGGCAAAGCGGTAGGCCTCTTCCAGATGCGGGTAGCCGGAGAAGATGAAGCTCTCGATGCCCAGGTCGGCGTATTCCTTGATGCGCGCGGCCACTTGTTGCGGGCTGCCCACCAGCGCGGTGCCCGCGCCGCCGCGCACCAGCCCGACCCCGGCCCACAGGTTGGGGGCGATTTCCAGGTTGTCGCGGCGCCCATCATGCAGGGCCGCCATGCGGCGCTGGCCTTCGGAATCAAAACGCGAGAAGGATTTTTGCGCGGCGGCGATGGTTTCGTCGCTGATGTGCTCTATCAGTTTTTCGGCGGCTTTCCATGCGTCCTCTTCGGTTTCGCGCACGATTACATGCAGGCGAATGCCGAACTTCACCGTACGCCCGTGACGAGCGGCGCGTTCACGCACATCCGCGAGTTTTTCCGCGACGGCGGCGGGGGGCTCGCCCCAGGTCAGGTAGACGTCCACCTGTTCGGCGGCGAGGTCATGGGCGGCGTCGGACGAACCGCCGAAGTACAGCGGTGGGTAAGGTTTTTGCACCGGAGGGTAAAGCGCCTTGGCGTTCTGTACGCGCAGGTGTTTGCCTTCGAAATCCACCGATTCGCCCTGCAAAACGCGGCGCCAGATCTTCAGGAACTCGTCGGAGACTTCGTAGCGTTCGCTGTGGTCGAGGAAGCTGCCGTCGCCACGGTTCTCGTCGGGGTCACCGCCGGTGACGACATTGATCAGCAAGCGGCCGTTGGACAGGCGATCCAGAGTGGCGGCCATGCGCGCGGAAACCGTGGGCGAGATGATGCCTGGACGAATCGCCACCAGGTAGCGCAGGCGTTCTGTCAGTGGTACCAGCGCCGAGGCGATGACCCAGGAGTCTTCGCACGAGCGTCCGGTAGGAATCAACACGCCGTGATAACCCAGGCTGTCAGCCGCCTGGGCGACTTGTTTCAGGTAATTGAGGGTAACGGGCCGTGCACCTTGGGTGGTGCCCAAGTAATGGCCGTCGCCATGTGTCGGTAAAAACCAGAAAACATCCATGACCAATCCTTAAGCGATTTTCAGCAGAGAGGATGAGTGCGCTGCAAATAAAGGCGCTGCGCGTTCTGCCGCAAGGCGTATCCGGCCCTTCAGGGGCTCGCTGGTTATTTGGTAGTCGGTGAAGTCGGCCTCGGTGGCGTACACGCCGATCGGCAAGGTCAGCGCCTGGAAGAAACTGAACAACGGCCTTAGCTGGTGATCGAGAACCAGGGCGTGGCGTTCGCTGCCGCCTGTGGCTGCGAGCAATACCGGTGTGTTGATCAGTGCGTTGAGACCGATCAGGTCGAACAAGTGCTTGAGCAGGCCGGGGTAGGACCCGCGATAGACCGGCGCGGCGACGATCAGCAGGTCGGCCTGTTCGATGGCCAGCAGTTGCGCTTCGACGTCGGCGGGCAGTTCGTCTCGGGACAGCGCACCGCCCAATGGTCGGGCAATGTCGCCCAGCTCGATCAGCGTGGTCTGGATCGGCAACAGATTGGCCAGTTCGACCAGCACGGCCTGGGTCAGTACCAGGGTGCGGGACGGACGCCAGGTTCCGCCGGAGAGGGCAACGACATTCAGGGGACGCGTCATGAACAGTTCCTTTTCAACAGTGGTTCAAAGCAGGTGAGGTGCGAGGTGTTGAGCAAGAGCTGTACCAACGAGTGCAGGCCTTGATTGGCGGGGGCTGCGGGCTCACTGCTGAAAAATGCTGCTGTTGTCTGCCTGCTGATTTGTTGAAGGGCTGTTGCCTGGGCAACAGTTGCTCGGCGAACAGTGCCGCTGTGCTGTGAAGCTATTTATAGAGGCTTATTGTTATTCCGTAAATTAATGTATTTACATATTTATAGATCATAAAGATATAAATGCGGCGGACTATTGAAGGTGCCTTGGCGGTTGATAGCGACTATCACGTGAGGTGATTTTTCACCGGGACGGGCCGCGAGTAGCCTGTGTTCATTGACTCGAAACCTCCTTTGCAGGCCAACGCCATGAACCGATTTCTCGCCGTTTCCTTATTGTTTGTCACCGCTGTCCTCGCCGGGTGTGCGACCCATCCTTCGCCCGAGTTGCGTCCTTACACGGCTGAAGAAACCAGGCAACTGGCTCTCGAAGCACTGAGCCGTCGCGGCTTATCGTTTGATGAATATCAACAGCAGCGCGCTGCACTGACTGGCCAGCCACAGAAGCCCTTTGGTTTTGATCGCCAGGGTGAAATGAACGCCGAACGTAGCGTGACATTGCATGGTCGTCCCAGTTGAGCCGGTGCTCAGCGGCAAAAAGCCCGAGGTTTCCCCTAAGGAACCTCGGGCTTTTTGTTTGCCCTGGCGTTACTTCAGCCTGTTAAGCTGAATTTCAGGAGCGTTCCTACGCACATTTACATAAAGTGGTCCTTCTTTAACGGCATTCGATCGGGTAAACCTGACGACCTCTGTTTCTGGTCGATGCCCCTGAGACGCTGCTCTCGGGAACCTGCTCTGCGAGTCTTTACGTCATGAATAAACTTCCGTTGTATTTCGACTATGCCGCCACCACCCCGGTGGATGAGCGGGTCATCCAGGTAATGGTCGAGTGCCTGGGCTTCAACGCCAATTTTGGTAACCCCGCGTCCAGTTCCCATGCGTTTGGCCAGGCGGCCCGGCAAACGGTTGAACTGGCACGGCTGCAGGTGGCCGAGTTGGTGGGCGCCCAGCCTGAACAGATTGTGTGGACTTCTGGCGCGACTGAATCCAACAACCTCGCTATCAAGGGTGTCGCCCAGGCGCGCGGCGTTGCGGGCGGGCACATCATCACCAGCCAGATTGAACACAAGGCCACCCTGGACACCGCGCGACAGTTGCAGGAGAGCGGCGTGGCCGTGACCTACCTGGTGCCGGACGCCGATGGGCTGATCAGTGCCGAAGCCGTCAGTGAAGCGTTGCGTGACGACACTTTCCTGGTCTCCTTGATGCTGGTGAATAACGAACTGGGCACCCTGAACGACATCCCCGCCATTGGCGCGCGCGTACGTGAGCACGGCGCACTGTTGCATGTGGATGCGGCGCAAGGGGCGGGCAAAGTGGCTATCGACCTAGCGCAATGGCCAGTGGATTTGATGTCGTTTTCGGCGCACAAGCTGTATGGCCCCAAGGGGATCGGTGCGTTGTATGTCGGGGCGCGGGCGCAGCAGAAAGTGTTGGCGCAGATTCATGGTGGTGGTCACGAGGGCGGTCTGCGCTCCGGGACTTTGGCGACCCATCAGATTGCCGGTATGGGCAAGGCGTTTGCTTTGGCGGCGCAGTCGTTTGCCGAGGAGAAAGCACTGATTGTCGGGTTGCGTCAGCGCCTGTTGGATCAGTTGGCGTCGGTTGCCGGTGTGCGCCTTAATGGCAGCGCCACGCAGCGTATCCCCCATACCCTGAGCCTGACCTTCAGCGAAGGTGAATTCAATTCTGCGGCATTGAGCGTGGGTATGGCGTTTTCCGCGACATCGGCGTGCAACTCCGCGAGCAATGCGCCATCCCACGTGCTGCTTGCCCTGGGCCACGACGCGCGCAGCGCTGGCCGGACCATTCGCTTGAGCCTGGGCCGGTTTACCACCGAGCAGGACATCGATCAGGCCGTGCAACTGATCAAGGCCGCGCTCGCCAGTGCACCGGCGTTCTGGGCCGTCTGATTTCTACAATAATTATGAGTGTTTACAGGAGACACAATGAGTACGCAGCCTTTGACCCATGGAACGGTTCCCCAGCGCTTGGCGCGCATCCGTGAACTGATGAGTCGCGAGGGCATTCATGCCTTGCTGGTGCCATCGGCTGATCCCCACCTGTCCGAGTATTTACCGGGTTACTGGCAAGGGCGCCAATGGTTGTCGGGTTTCCATGGCTCGGTGGGGACGTTGATTGTCACTGCGGATTTCGCCGGTGTGTGGGCCGATAGCCGTTACTGGGAGCAGGCAACCAAGGAACTCAAGGGCAGTGGCATCGAGTTGGTGAAGCTGCAACCGGGCCAGCCTGGGCCACTGGAGTGGCTGGCCGAGCACACCCCGGAAGGCGGCGTGGTGGCGGTGGACGGTGCCGTAATGGCGGTGGCTTCGGCGCGCACCTTGAGCGGTAAGCTGGCGGAGCGCGGCGCGCGACTGCGCACCGATATCGATTTGCTCGATGAAGTCTGGCAAGGCCGCCCGGCGCTGCCGAACCAACCGATCTATGAGCATCTTCCGCCGCAGGCAACCGTCAGCCGTGGTGAAAAACTCGCCGCACTGCGCGCCAGTTTGCAAGAGAAGGGGGCCGACTGGCATTTCATCGCCACCCTGGATGACATCGCCTGGCTGTTCAACCTGCGTGGCGGCGATGTTTCGTTTAACCCGGTGTTTGTGTCGTTCGCGCTGATCAATCAGCAGCAGGCGACGTTGTTTGTGGCACTAGACAAGGTCAATGCCGAGTTGCGCGCTGTGCTTGAGCAGGACGGCGTAACGCTATGTGACTACAGCAAAGTGGCGGCTGCCCTGCGCGAGGTCCCATCGGGTGCAAGCTTGCAGGTTGACCCGGCCCGTGTCACCGCGGGCTTGCTGGAAAACCTGGTGGGCGGCGTCAAGCTGATCGAAGGGCTTAACCCGACCACGCTGGCCAAATCCCGCAAGAGTTTGGTGGATGCGGAACATATCCGACAGGCCATGGAACAGGACGGCGCGGCCTTGTGCGAATTCTTCGCCTGGCTGGACAGCGCGCTGGGGCGTGAGCGCATCACTGAACTGACCATTGACGAACATCTCACGGCTGCGCGTACTCGCCGCCCTGGTTATGTATCACTGAGTTTCAACACCATTGCAGCGTTCAACGCCAATGGGGCAATGCCGCATTACCATGCAACCGAAGAAGAACACGCCGTGATCGAAGGCGACGGGTTGCTGCTGATTGACTCGGGTGGCCAGTATCTGGGCGGTACGACGGATATCACGCGGATGGTGCCCGTCGGTACGCCGAGTGAAGAACAGAAGCGTGACTGCACACGTGTGTTGAAGGGCGTCATAGCACTGTCCCGGGCCCATTTTCCCAAAGGGATTCTGTCGCCGCTGCTGGACTCCATTGCTCGCGCGCCAATCTGGGCCGAAGGCGTGGATTACGGCCACGGTACTGGGCACGGCGTAGGTTATTTCCTTAATGTGCACGAGGGTCCGCAGGTGATTGCCTATCAGGCCGTCGCTGCCCCGCAAACCGCGATGCAGCCGGGGATGATTACGTCGATCGAGCCCGGTACTTACCGTCCTGGTCGTTGGGGGGTACGTATCGAGAACCTGGTATTGAACCGCGAAGCGGGCAAGACCGAATTTGGTGAGTTCCTTAAGTTTGAAACCTTGACGTTGTGCCCGATCGACACCCGTTGCCTGGAAACTTCGTTGCTCACACAGGATGAGCGTGAGTGGTTCAATGCCTACCATGCCGAAGTGCGTGAACGGCTGAGTCCATTGCTTAATGGTGCTGGGTTGCAATGGTTGCAGACGCGTACGGCGGCTATTTGATCGGTTGCAGTTCAGGCACGACAGCAAACGCCCAGCGCTGGAAACGGCGCTATGCGATTAAGTAGACGGGTTTGCGCGGTGGGGCGACGGAGCAGTCGCGAGTGGACTGCTCGGTCGATTATCTGCAAATGACGATCATGCTGCGGCTGGTATAGCCCGCTGGGTTGAGGCCGAAGGGGTAGTCCCCTGGTTCCTCTGAATTGTCACCGGACTTAGCGATAACTCGGTAGCCCTTGGCGCCGCAAGAGTTGGTTGCACTCGTGTAGCACTGGTCCCAGGAGGAAGACAGGCCGGAACAGTTGATATGCAGTCCTTTTTTGCCCCGCTTTACTTCTGTCTTGGTCGTCGCGGCACAACCTGCAATGGCCACGACGATTAACAGCATCAAAATTCGCTTCATTCCTATCCTTAATAGCCGCTTCGCATTGCTTGAAGCAGGCTTTACTCGCTCTCGAGTGTAGCGTTCGCGCTGTCCTTGTCGAAAATCTCCATGAATGACATTCGTTTGCAGGCTAAACATGGCCTAAATGGGCGGCAAATACTAGAGCGACCTTCAAAGATGATTCAGTCCACCGGTACCAGCGGCTTTGTCTCATTGCGCATCGTCAGCGTCGCACCTACCGAGGCCATGATGATGCACGTTATAGCCAGCCATTGCGCCAGGGACAGGTGTTCCTGCAGGAAGAGCAGGCCAGAGAGTGCGCCGAATGCCGGCTCAATGCTCATAAGTGTGCCGAAAGTACGCGCGGGCAAGCGCGTCAGTGCCACCATCTCCAAGGTGTAGGGCAGGGCGGTGGACAGTATGGCGACGCCGATGGCGACCGGGATCAACGCGGGCGTCAGCAACGCACTGCCGGCGTGCACAATACCGATAGGTGCCACAAACAGTGCGGCGATCATTACGCCGAGGGCGGCGGTCTGGACGCCGTTGTCGTTACCGGCCTTCTGTCCGAACAGAATGTAGAGGGCCCAGCAAACGCCTGCGCTTAAGGCATAGGCCGCTCCGAGCAAGTCGATGCCGCTGCTGGCTTCCCCTAGGGGAATCAACAGGAGCAGGCCGATGATCGCGAGGCCAATCCACAAGAAGTCTATTGCTCGTCGCGACGCGTAGATGGCTACCGCGAGTGGCCCAGTGAATTCAAGGGCGACTGCGATACCTAGTGGGACGCTGCGCAAGGACATATAGAAGAGGAAGTTCATGCCGCCCAATGCCATCCCGTAAATGATCACGGTGCGCAGGGACTTGGCTGTCAGGCTGGCGCGCCATGGGCGCAAGATGAGCAGCATGATCACACTGGCAAAAATCAAACGCAGGGTTGTAGTGCCTTGTGCGCCGACAATAGGGAACATGCTCTTGACCAGCGAGGCGCCGGACTGAATGGAGGCCATGGCGATCAGCAGCAGTCCGACTGGGAACAATGCCGAAGCCAGGCTGCGGGGGGAGGTGGTCATTGGGGGAGATCCGGATCATGAGTGAGTAGCAGAGGGCGTTATGATGCTTAACTGTTTTAAATTGAGCAATATATTGCTCAATATTAGGGTTGGGTTTTTTATATAGATAGAACGTTCTTAGGATTTAAGGCTGTCTGATAGAAAAACAAAATTAACGCTTGACCGCAGATTCTGGAAGCCTATAATTCGCCCCACTTCCGGCGCAGTCGAAACGGAAAACTCCTTGGTAAACAATGAGTTACGCAGTTTTCGGCAGCAAGTTGCTTCAGTTCATCGAAGCCAAAAGGAAGTTGAAAAAGAGGTGTTGACAGCAGCGTGTAACGCTGTAGAATTCGCCTCCCGCTGACGAGAGATCGGAAGCGCAAGTGGTTGAAGTTGTTGAAGAAATCTTCGAAAGCTTCTGAAAATAACCGCTTGACAGCAAATGAGGCTGCTGTAGAATGCGCGCCTCGGTTGAGACGAAAGCTCTTAACCAACCGCTCTTTAACAACTGAATCAAGCAATTCGTGTGGGTGCTTGTGGAGTCAGACTGATAGTCAACAAGATTATCAGCATCACAAGTTACTCCGCGAGAAATCAAAGATGTAACCAACGATTGCTGAGCCAAGTTTAGGGTTTCTTAAAAACCCAAAGATGTTTGAACTGAAGAGTTTGATCATGGCTCAGATTGAACGCTGGCGGCAGGCCTAACACATGCAAGTCGAGCGGTAGAGAGAAGCTTGCTTCTCTTGAGAGCGGCGGACGGGTGAGTAATGCCTAGGAATCTGCCTGGTAGTGGGGGATAACGTTCGGAAACGGACGCTAATACCGCATACGTCCTACGGGAGAAAGCAGGGGACCTTCGGGCCTTGCGCTATCAGATGAGCCTAGGTCGGATTAGCTAGTTGGTGAGGTAATGGCTCACCAAGGCGACGATCCGTAACTGGTCTGAGAGGATGATCAGTCACACTGGAACTGAGACACGGTCCAGACTCCTACGGGAGGCAGCAGTGGGGAATATTGGACAATGGGCGAAAGCCTGATCCAGCCATGCCGCGTGTGTGAAGAAGGTCTTCGGATTGTAAAGCACTTTAAGTTGGGAGGAAGGGCAGTTACCTAATACGTGATTGTTTTGACGTTACCGACAGAATAAGCACCGGCTAACTCTGTGCCAGCAGCCGCGGTAATACAGAGGGTGCAAGCGTTAATCGGAATTACTGGGCGTAAAGCGCGCGTAGGTGGTTTGTTAAGTTGGATGTGAAATCCCCGGGCTCAACCTGGGAACTGCATTCAAAACTGACTGACTAGAGTATGGTAGAGGGTGGTGGAATTTCCTGTGTAGCGGTGAAATGCGTAGATATAGGAAGGAACACCAGTGGCGAAGGCGACCACCTGGACTGATACTGACACTGAGGTGCGAAAGCGTGGGGAGCAAACAGGATTAGATACCCTGGTAGTCCACGCCGTAAACGATGTCAACTAGCCGTTGGGAGCCTTGAGCTCTTAGTGGCGCAGCTAACGCATTAAGTTGACCGCCTGGGGAGTACGGCCGCAAGGTTAAAACTCAAATGAATTGACGGGGGCCCGCACAAGCGGTGGAGCATGTGGTTTAATTCGAAGCAACGCGAAGAACCTTACCAGGCCTTGACATCCAATGAACTTTCTAGAGATAGATTGGTGCCTTCGGGAACATTGAGACAGGTGCTGCATGGCTGTCGTCAGCTCGTGTCGTGAGATGTTGGGTTAAGTCCCGTAACGAGCGCAACCCTTGTCCTTAGTTACCAGCACGTCATGGTGGGCACTCTAAGGAGACTGCCGGTGACAAACCGGAGGAAGGTGGGGATGACGTCAAGTCATCATGGCCCTTACGGCCTGGGCTACACACGTGCTACAATGGTCGGTACAGAGGGTTGCCAAGCCGCGAGGTGGAGCTAATCCCATAAAACCGATCGTAGTCCGGATCGCAGTCTGCAACTCGACTGCGTGAAGTCGGAATCGCTAGTAATCGCGAATCAGAATGTCGCGGTGAATACGTTCCCGGGCCTTGTACACACCGCCCGTCACACCATGGGAGTGGGTTGCACCAGAAGTAGCTAGTCTAACCTTCGGGAGGACGGTTACCACGGTGTGATTCATGACTGGGGTGAAGTCGTAACAAGGTAGCCGTAGGGGAACCTGCGGCTGGATCACCTCCTTAATCGACGACATCAGCTGCTCCATAAGTTCCCACACGAATTGCTTGATTCATTGAAGAAGACGATAAGAAGCAGCCCGAAATTGGGTCTGTAGCTCAGTTGGTTAGAGCGCACCCCTGATAAGGGTGAGGTCGGCAGTTCGAATCTGCCCAGACCCACCAATTTTGTGTGGGAAACGCCTGTAGAAATATGGGGCCATAGCTCAGCTGGGAGAGCGCCTGCCTTGCACGCAGGAGGTCAACGGTTCGATCCCGTTTGGCTCCACCACTACTGCTTCTGACGTATGAAAGCTTAGAAATGAGCATTCCATCCTAGCGATGGTGAATGTTGATTTCTAGTCTTTGATTAGATCGTTCTTTAAAAATTTGGGTATGTGATAGAAAGATAGACTGAACGTTACTTTCACTGGTAACGGATCAGGCTAAGGTAAAATTTGTGAGTGATTACAGATTTTCGGCGAATGTCGTCTTCACAGTATAACCAGATTGCTTGGGGTTATATGGTCAAGTGAAGAAGCGCATACGGTGGATGCCTTGGCAGTCAGAGGCGATGAAAGACGTGGTAGCCTGCGAAAAGCTTCGGGGAGTCGGCAAACAGACTTTGATCCGGAGATGTCTGAATGGGGGAACCCAGCCATCATAAGATGGTTATCTTGTACTGAATACATAGGTGCAAGAGGCGAACCAGGGGAACTGAAACATCTAAGTACCCTGAGGAAAAGAAATCAACCGAGATTCCCTTAGTAGTGGCGAGCGAACGGGGACTAGCCCTTAAGTGGCTTTGAGATTAGCGGAACGCTCTGGAAAGTGCGGCCATAGTGGGTGATAGCCCTGTACGCGAAAATCTCTTAGTCATGAAATCGAGTAGGACGGAGCACGAGAAACTTTGTCTGAATATGGGGGGACCATCCTCCAAGGCTAAATACTACTGACTGACCGATAGTGAACTAGTACCGTGAGGGAAAGGCGAAAAGAACCCCGGAGAGGGGAGTGAAATAGATCCTGAAACCGTATGCGTACAAGCAGTGGGAGCCCACTTTGTTGGGTGACTGCGTACCTTTTGTATAATGGGTCAGCGACTTATTTTCAGTGGCGAGCTTAACCGAATAGGGGAGGCGTAGCGAAAGCGAGTCTTAATAGGGCGTCTAGTCGCTGGGAATAGACCCGAAACCGGGCGATCTATCCATGGGCAGGTTGAAGGTTGGGTAACACTAACTGGAGGACCGAACCGACTACCGTTGAAAAGTTAGCGGATGACCTGTGGATCGGAGTGAAAGGCTAATCAAGCTCGGAGATAGCTGGTTCTCCTCGAAAGCTATTTAGGTAGCGCCTCATGTATCACTGTAGGGGGTAGAGCACTGTTTCGGCTAGGGGGTCATCCCGACTTACCAAACCGATGCAAACTCCGAATACCTACAAGTGCCGAGCATGGGAGACACACGGCGGGTGCTAACGTCCGTCGTGAAAAGGGAAACAACCCAGACCGTCAGCTAAGGTCCCAAAGTTATGGTTAAGTGGGAAACGATGTGGGAAGGCTTAGACAGCTAGGAGGTTGGCTTAGAAGCAGCCACCCTTTAAAGAAAGCGTAATAGCTCACTAGTCGAGTCGGCCTGCGCGGAAGATGTAACGGGGCTCAAACCATACACCGAAGCTACGGGTATCACGTAAGTGATGCGGTAGAGGAGCGTTCTGTAAGCCTGTGAAGGTGAGTTGAGAAGCTTGCTGGAGGTATCAGAAGTGCGAATGCTGACATGAGTAACGACAATGGGTGTGAAAAACACCCACGCCGAAAGACCAAGGTTTCCTGCGCAACGTTAATCGACGCAGGGTTAGTCGGTCCCTAAGGCGAGGCTGAAAAGCGTAGTCGATGGAAAACAGGTTAATATTCCTGTACTTCTGGTTATTGCGATGGAGGGACGGAGAAGGCTAGGCCAGCTTGGCGTTGGTTGTCCAAGTTTAAGGTGGTAGGCTGGAATCTTAGGTAAATCCGGGATTCTAAGGCCGAGAGCTGATGACGAGCTAACTTTTAGTTAGCGAAGTGGTTGATGCCATGCTTCCAAGAAAAGCTTCTAAGCTTCAGGTAACCAGGAACCGTACCCCAAACCGACACAGGTGGTTGGGTAGAGAATACCAAGGCGCTTGAGAGAACTCGGGTGAAGGAACTAGGCAAAATGGCACCGTAACTTCGGGAGAAGGTGCGCCGGTGAGGGTGAAGGACTTGCTCCGTAAGCCCATGCCGGTCGAAGATACCAGGCCGCTGCGACTGTTTATTAAAAACACAGCACTCTGCAAACACGAAAGTGGACGTATAGGGTGTGACGCCTGCCCGGTGCCGGAAGGTTAATTGATGGGGTTAGCTAACGCGAAGCTCTTGATCGAAGCCCCGGTAAACGGCGGCCGTAACTATAACGGTCCTAAGGTAGCGAAATTCCTTGTCGGGTAAGTTCCGACCTGCACGAATGGCGTAACGATGGCGGCGCTGTCTCCACCCGAGACTCAGTGAAATTGAAATCGCTGTGAAGATGCAGTGTATCCGCGGCTAGACGGAAAGACCCCGTGAACCTTTACTATAGCTTTGCACTGGACTTTGAATTTGCTTGTGTAGGATAGGTGGGAGGCTTTGAAGCGTGGACGCCAGTCTGCGTGGAGCCAACCTTGAAATACCACCCTGGCAACTTTGAGGTTCTAACTCAGGTCCGTTATCCGGATCGAGGACAGTGTATGGTGGGTAGTTTGACTGGGGCGGTCTCCTCCTAAAGAGTAACGGAGGAGTACGAAGGTGCGCTCAGACCGGTCGGAAATCGGTCGTAGAGTATAAAGGCAAAAGCGCGCTTGACTGCGAGACAGACACGTCGAGCAGGTACGAAAGTAGGTCTTAGTGATCCGGTGGTTCTGTATGGAAGGGCCATCGCTCAACGGATAAAAGGTACTCCGGGGATAACAGGCTGATACCGCCCAAGAGTTCATATCGACGGCGGTGTTTGGCACCTCGATGTCGGCTCATCACATCCTGGGGCTGAAGCCGGTCCCAAGGGTATGGCTGTTCGCCATTTAAAGTGGTACGCGAGCTGGGTTTAGAACGTCGTGAGACAGTTCGGTCCCTATCTGCCGTGGACGTTTGAGATTTGAGAGGGGCTGCTCCTAGTACGAGAGGACCGGAGTGGACGAACCTCTGGTGTTCCGGTTGTCACGCCAGTGGCATTGCCGGGTAGCTATGTTCGGAATAGATAACCGCTGAAAGCATCTAAGCGGGAAACTAGCCTCAAGATGAGATCTCACTGGAACCTTGAGTTCCCTGAAGGGCCGTCGAAGACTACGACGTTGATAGGTTGGGTGTGTAAGCGCTGTGAGGCGTTGAGCTAACCAATACTAATTGCCCGTGAGGCTTGACCATATAACACCCAAGCAATTTGACTACTCGAAAGAGCATCAGATTGCGGTGTGTGAAGACGAAACGAACCGAAAGTTTGTAACTCACAAAACACCGACTGCTGTCACATACCCAATTTGCTGAAGCGAGGCCATCTGGTCACGAGTCAGTACCCGAATTTCTTGACGACCATAGAGCATTGGAACCACCTGATCCCATCCCGAACTCAGCAGTGAAACGATGCATCGCCGATGGTAGTGTGGGGTTTCCCCATGTGAGAGTAGGTCATCGTCAAGATTAAATTCCGAAACCCCATTTGCGAAAGCAGATGGGGTTTCGTTTTGGGCGCTCGGAAAGTGCAAGAAGCTCGTGCAACCATCCTGACAAAAAAGATTTTTCAACATGCCATTGGGGGAAAACGATGCAAAGTGTTTCTGCATTTTTGGTATGGTGCAGCACATTTTCACAAGGACTGATTTTTATCCGCAGGATGCGGCGTCGACCTTCTTCAAAGAGATGCTGTAGAAATGCCTGAGCCGATACCGATCAAAGATCACGAAAAAGAGAACCGCCTGGTCAATAAGCGCCTTCTTGCCTGCGCGCTGTTGGTGGTCAGCATCACTTGCGCGTTGGTAGGGCGCATGTATTTTCTGCAAGTGGTGCAGTTCGATTATCACTCCACGATTTCCGAAAACAACCGTGTACACGTGTTGCCCATCACGCCGACGCGTGGGCTGATCTACGACCGCAACGGCGTAGTACTGGTCGACAACCGCCCTAGTTACAATCTGACCATCACCCGGGAGCGCACCACCGATCTCAAAGGTGAGCTCGACGCCATCGTCAACTTGCTGCACCTGCCCGTCGAAGACCGCGCCATATTTGACAAGGCCTTGAAGCAGGCACGCCATCCCTTCGTCCCAGTGACGTTATTTTATGAGTTGACAGAGGAGCAAATCGCATTGCTGGCGGTGAACGAATTCCGTCTACCAGGCGTGGATGTCGAACCGCAATTCGTCCGTCACTACCCACTGGGCGCTCACTTTGCTCACTCGATCGGCTATGTAGGACGGATCAATGAGAAAGAATCCAAGGCTCTCGATTCAGTGGAGTATCGTGGCACGCAATCCATCGGCAAGACCGGCATCGAGCGTTTCTACGAGTCCGAGTTGCACGGCCATGTGGGTTATGAAGAGGTCGAAACCAATGCCCAAGGTCGGGTACTGCGGGTGCTCAAACACACAGACCCGACCCCTGGTAAAAACATTGTCTTGAGTCTTGACGTAAAACTTCAGGAAGCGGCCGAGCAAGCCCTGGGTGATCGCCGTGGCTCGGTGGTCGCCCTCGACCCACAGACCGGCGAAGTGCTGGCCATGGTCAGCAAGCCGAGTTTCGACCCCAACCTCTTCGTCACTGGCATCAGCTTCAAGGAATATGCTGCATTGCATGACTCCATTGACCGACCGCTGTTCAATCGTGTCCTTAGAGGCCTGTACGCACCGGGCTCGACCATCAAGCCAGAGGTGGCCATTGCCGGGCTCGACAGCGGTGTAGTCACCGCTCAGACACGCGTGTTCGACCCCGGATACTATCAACTGCCCGACTTTGACCATAAATACCGCAATTGGAATCACAGCGGCGACGGTTGGGTGGATATGGACGCCGCCATCATGCGTTCCAACGATACCTACTTTTATGACCTAGCCCACAAACTGGGCATTGATCGCTTGCACGACTACTTGGCCGAATTCGGTCTTGGCCAGAAAGTGTCCCTGGATATGTTCGAGGAATCGGCTGGTTTGATGCCATCCCAGGCCTGGAAACGTGCCACGCGTCGTCAGCCCTGGTTCCCGGGCGAAACGGTGATCCTTGGCATCGGCCAGGGCTACATGCAGGTTACGCCGTTGCAACTGGCCCAGGCCACCGCACTGATCGCCAATAAAGGCGTGTGGAACCGACCGCATCTGGCGAAGACCATCAACGGCGAGCCACCGGTGGACGAAAACCCCATGCCGAACGTTGTCCTGAAGGACCCGCATGACTGGGAGCAGGTCAACCACGGTATGCAATTGGTCATGCATGACCCCCGTGGAATTGCACGGGCGGCAGCGCAAGGTGCGCAATACCGCATCGCCGGCAAGAGCGGTACCGCGCAGGTGGTGGCGATCAAGCAGGGCGAGCGCTACAACCGTGAGAAGACGCTGGAACGCCATCGCGATAATGCCCTGTTCGTGGGTTTCGCACCCGCTGAGCATCCGAAGATCGTGATCTCGGTGATGATCGAAAACGGCGAAGCCGGTGGTCGTGTCGCCGGGCCCGTGGTACGGCAGATCATGGACGCCTGGTTACTTGACCAGGAAGGCCACCTGAAGCCGCAATACGCGACGCCGGCAAAAGCCCCAGGGGATCCGCACGTTTAAGTCATACCTGCCCCTCGCCCCAGTGCTCGATGCCTTCATGGGCAAGCCATGGCACATCGTGTGCCGTCCAGATGTGCGAGGTAGGCTTGACGCCTGGATCATCATCCAGCGTCGCCACCCGCACAATCACATGGGGCTGATGCCCACGTTCCGCCATCAGATGTGAGCCGCAACGCGAGCAGAAATGCCTGAATTTTCCAGGGGAAGATTCAAATGACGACAACAACTCCTCCCCCTGCGTCCAGCGAAAATGTTCACGCATCACCCCGGCGGTTGCGACAAATGGCGCCGCATGTACTTTGCGGCAAGTGGAACAGTGGCAGTGGCTGATGAGCATATCCAGGCGGCTTATCTGGTAGTGCACGCCTTTGCAGAAGCAACTTCCATTCAATGGGTCAGTCATAACGTATTGCCGGTTCAAGGACGGGGCATCATCATTGCTTACAACCTCAGGTTGCGCATTATTTGATGTCGCCTACTGTCAATGAAGGAGGTGACTTATGCACGTATTAGATCGCATAGAGCGAAAAGTCCTGCTCAAGGCTTCACGTAAACAAGTATGGGAAGCACTGACCAACGCCGAGCAATTCGGCACCTGGTTCGGCATTGCTCTCAAGGGCAAAACCTTTGTCGCGGGAGATACCATTGAGGCGCCGATTACTTACCCCGGTTACGAGCACGTAATCTGGAAGGTCAAAATCGAACGCATCCTGCCGCAAACACTGTTCTCTTTCCGGTGGCATCCCTTCGCGGTGGAGGAGGGCGTCGACTACGACATCGAAACCCCGACCTTGGTTGAGTTCACAATTGAGGACCGCGCGCCGGGCATTCTGCTACGGGTGATGGAGTCGGGTTTCGACAGGGTGCCTGAAGCTCGTCGGAAAAAGGCATTCAAGATGAACTCACGTGGCTGGGATGAACAAATGGGCAATATCGAAAACTATCTGAACGAAGCCCCAAGGCGCGACCCACAAAGTGGGCATCATCACTGATGCCCATCCGTGTTATCCCCAACGCTCAAGCACGCTTCTTTTTTGAAGGCGGTACGCACCAGAGCTGACCGCTTTGGACGTACAACGACATGCAACAAATTTTGCAGTTTGCGGTTTACCCGCCGCGTTTGGGCAGATGCCGCGTAGAATCACTGCCTGAAAGCGATTCTTGAGGTGCGGCACGGTGGATTTACAGCAGGGGTTTGTCCTGACCCGGCATTGGCGCGACACCCCGGCGGGCACGGAGGTCAGTTTCTGGCTGGCCACCGACCAGGGGCCACGGTACATCCGCCTACCTGTGCAGACCTCGGTGATGTTTATCCCCGAGGCTCATCGCAAACCGCTCGATTGGCTGCTCAAGGGCGAGCGCGATATCGAGTTGCGCCCGCTGCAGTTGTGCGATTTCCATCACCGTCCGGTTCTGGGCCTGTACACCCGCCAGCACCGTCAGTTGATGGATGTGGAAAAGCGCCTGCGTGCCGCCGGTGTCGACGTTTACGAAGCTGACGTGCGCCCGCCGGAGCGCTACATGATGGAGCGCTTCATCACCGCTCCGGTTTGGTTTGGTGGTACGCCTGATGCGGCGGGCACCCTATGCGATGCGCAGATGAAACCCGCCCCCGAATACCGCCCTCCGCTCAAACTGGTCTCCCTGGACATTGAAACCACTGCCCAGGGCGACCTGTATTCCATTGCGCTCGAAGGCTGCGGTGAGCGCCAGGTCTACATGCTCGGCCCACCCAACCAAACCACCGCGGTAGATTTCAAGCTCGACTACTGCGATACCCGCGCCCAATTGCTCGAACGCCTCAACCAATGGCTCGCCACCTTTGACCCCGATGCGATCATCGGCTGGAACGTGGTGCAATTTGACCTGCGGGTGCTGCATGAACATGCCCAACGTCTCAAGGTGCCGCTCATGCTCGGGCGTGGTGACGAGCCGATGGCCTGGCGCGAGCATGGCAGCCGCAACCATTATTTCGCGGCAGCGGCGGGGCGTTTGATCATTGACGGTATCGAGGCGCTGCGTTCGGCCACTTGGAGCTTCGAATCCTTCAGCCTGGAAAACGTCGCGCAGACTCTACTCGGTGAAGGCAAGGACATCTCCACACCGTATCAGCGCATGGATGAAATCAACCGCATGTTCGCCGAGGACAAGCCCGCCCTGGCGCGTTACAACCTCAAGGACTGCGAGCTGGTCACGCGCATTTTCGAAAAGACCGACCTGCTCAAGTTCCTGTTGGAGCGGGCCAGCGTCACCGGCCTGCCGGCCGACCGCAACGGTGGCTCGGTTGCTGCGTTCACCCACTTGTACATGCCGCTGATGCACCGCCAGGGCTTCGTCGCCCCCAACCTGGGCGACAAACCTCCCGAGGCCAGCCCAGGCGGGTTTGTCATGGACTCACGCCCCGGCCTCTACGAATCTGTGCTGGTGCTCGATTACAAAAGCCTTTACCCGTCGATCATCCGCAGCTTCCTGATCGACCCGGTTGGCCTGATCGAAGGCCTCAAGCACCCCGATGACAGCGACTCGGTGGAAGGCTTTCGTGGTGCACGCTTTTCCCGCACGCGACACTGCCTGCCGTCCATCGTCGCGGGGGTGTCCGAAGGCCGTGAAGTGGCCAAGCGCGAACACAACGCGCCGCTGTCCCAAGCCCTGAAAATCATCATGAACGCCTTCTACGGCGTACTCGGTTCCAGCGGTTGCCGGTTTTTCGATACACGTCTGGCATCGTCGATCACGATGCGCGGCCACCAGATCATGCGCCAGACTCGCCAATTGGTTGAAGCCCAGGGCCATGAAGTGATCTACGGTGATACCGACTCCACTTTCGTCTGGCTCGGCAGCGCCCATTCCCAGGAAGACGCCAGCCGCATCGGCCAGGCGTTGGTCAAGCACGTCAACGACTGGTGGCGTGAGCACCTGCAAACGGCGTTCGGCCTGCAAAGTGCCCTGGAACTTCAATACGAAACCCACTTCACACGCTTTCTCATGCCCACCATTCGTGGCGCGGAGGAGGGCAGCAAAAAACGCTACGCCGGGCTGGTCACCCGTGCCGATGGCAGCGAAGAAATGATCTACAAAGGCCTGGAAGCCGTGCGCAGTGACTGGTCGCCCCTGGCCCGGCGATTCCAGCAGGAACTCTACCAGCGCATCTTCCACCGCCAGCCCCACCAGGACTACATCCGCGACTATGTGCGTCGAACCCTGAGCGGTGAATTCGACGAGCTGCTGATCTACCGCAAGCGCCTGCGCCGCCAATTAAACGACTACGAACGCAACGTGCCGCCTCATGTGCGCGCTGCACGCCTGGCCGATGAATATAACGATCGACTGGGGCGCCCGCGCCAGTACCAACGCGGTGGCTGGATCAGCTATGTGATCAGCGTCAACGGCCCCGAACCCCTGGAAGTGCGCCAAGCACCCATCGACTACGACCACTACGTCACCCGCCAATTGCAGCCGGTGGCCGACGCGATCCTGCCGTTCGTGAATGACGACTTTGGCACGCTGGTCGGGGGGCAAATGGGCTTGTTCTAGAACGCTTGCGTCGTGATGCCAAGGCGCAGCATTGTTGTCATTGGTGATGATTATCCGGAGGAACGCCCAATGTACACGCTCGATGGCACGGGCAAGTCTGGCTCTTGCATGAAGGCGCGGTTGGCCTCGGGCACGCGCCGTTACCTGCACCAAGCCAGGGTGGTATTTGCCGATCAGTTCGCCGGGCAATTGTTTGCCGCCCGCGGTCAGCCGAATGCCTTGGGCATCATGGCGGCAGCGGTGTCGCGCTGGGATGAGGCGCGGGAGGCGTTGAGCGCCGTGGCGCCAGCCTTTGCCAAAACCCTGTCGCAGGGGGATGCCGACCCTATCGTGGCGCCCGTATTTGCACGGCATTGGCCGCAGTGGGAGGTCTTGTAATGTTTCCGCAATCAGAGGAAACAATCACCGCCGTGCCCCGCGCCCCTTGCGTAGTGGGCGCCCTGACCTACGCTTTCTTAAAGTTGTGTAGGAATCATCCTTGAATTTGGCTGTCGCAGACATGAAACTCAAGAACCCTGCATGGAATTCAAAGGAGGTGCGCATGCTCATCCGGTCGCTGACCCTGGCTACCTTGATGGCTTTTACGGGGCCGCTGTTGGCTGCTGATGATAATCCGCTGAAGCAGGACATGGGCAAGGCCCGCCCGCTGGTGGTAGTGGAACTCGATGCGGGTAACCCCACGTTGACGACGCTGAAAAAACAGCTGGAAGAACCTGCGACCAAACAGTCCTTTGAAGAGCGCAGCATGGTGTTCTACACCGTGAAGTTCGGCAGCATCGGTGCCGAAGGTGAGAAGTTCGCCAAGGACCCCAAGGACAGCAAAAAGCTGACACCGCCGGAAACCAATGCGCTGATTCGCGCCCTCAAACTCGGTGTCGGCAGTGGTACCAAGGTGATCCTGATCGGCAAGGACGGCGAGAAAAAACTCGAGAAGACCGTGCCACCGGATACCCTCGAGCTCAAGGAGTTCTTCAGCGCGATTGATCAGATGCCTATGGCGGAGAAAGAAGCCGCTGCCGCTGCTGAACCCGCGCCGGTCGAGCCCGCTCCGGCCAAGGGTGCAAAACCCGTCAAGCCGGCCAAGCCGGGCGGCAAAGCTGCGCCGCAACCACTGGATGACTGATAGCGCTGACAGGCGAGCAGGGCGCATTGCGCGCCCTGCCACAGGTTTTCGCTGGATCAGAAGTTGCCTTTCAAACTCACCGTAAAGTTACGTGGTTCTCCATAAAAGTTGCCCCAGGAGGCGGTGCCGACGGTGTTGTAATAGGTTTTATCGAACAGGTTGTTGCCGTTGAGCGCCACGGTCCAGGTGTCGTCCATGCGGTAGGCCAGGCGCGCGTTCCACGTTGCGTAACCGGCCTGTTCGAGCTTGATGGTCTGCACGCGGTAGTTGCTGCTCTGGGCATTTACGCCGGTGCCCACGCTCCATTTCGACAGCGCGCCGTCGAGCTGGTAATCGCCCCACAGGCGTAGCATGTGGCGCGGCACATACGTGTTGGAAACACCGCCTTCTTTCGCCACGTCGATGGTATTCAGCGCCTTGGTCTGCGTGTAGGTGTAGCCGCCGAACAGTTGCAGGCGCTCAAGTACCTCACCGCTGATTTCGGCCTCCACGCCTTGGGCGCGCACTTTGCCTTTATCGGTGTAGCAAAAGCCATCGACGGATGTCGCGCATTGGGCGATGTAGTCCGATTCGGCGCCGTTTTTTTCCACGGCACGGAATAGCGCCAGGGAGCCGTTGAGGCGCCCGTCGTACCATTCGCCCTTGATGCCCAGCTCGTAGTTATCGCCGATTTTCGGCTTGAGCGCGGCGCCGTCGACGGTAGCGTAGGAGCTTTGCGGTTGGAAGATATCGGCATAGCTGGCGTACACCGACAGGTGTTCGTCAAGGTCGTAGATCAGCGCTGCGAACGGCGTGACTTCGCCGGTTTCCCGAGTACGCGCATCCTGTACCGCCCATTCTCCCCAGGCCAGGTTGTTGGACGTGCGCCGATTCTCGTACCAGCTTACGCGGCTACCCACGATCAGCATCAACGGTTCGGCCAGGCGCAGGCGCAAGGTGGCGTAGGTGCCGTATTGGGTGGCGGTTTCCTTCACCGTACCGCCGCGATACATGTTTGGCCAGAAGGTACTGTCGGCCGGTTCCGTGAAGTGATGGTCAGGTTGGTAGATGCTCTGGCGCGAAGGCAGGCTCTGGATCGCATACATGTCGTCCTGCGTACCCCGGCTGCCGTTGGCGCCAAGGATCAGTTCGTGCTCCAGGCCGAAGGCTTCGAACTTGCCGTCAAGGTAGGCGTCAAGGCCGAAGTCTTTGTGATCGTAGTCCATCAGCGCGGCATAGGAGCCGGCCGTGGGCGCCGGGTTGCCATAGTTGATGGTGCCTTCGCTGGCGGCATATTTGGTGTCTTGCAGGTTGCGGCTGTGGACTGCCGATACCTTGAGTTTCCAGTCGTCGTTGAACGCGTGGGTCAGGTCGGCAAAAAACGTGGTGCGCTGACTCTGCCAATCGTTCCAGGCTTGGCCCAGGCACGTGGAGCGACTGAGCTTGGCGCTTTTGCCGTCGGCGTAGCGCGGCAGGCCGCCCCAGCAGGGGGTGGCATCGACGTCTTCGTAGCTGGCGCCGACGCCCAGCGTGGTGTCGGGGCTCAGGTCGATATCCAGCGCGCCGTAGAATGCCCGGTCCTGGCGCTTGGCAATATCCATGTAAGAGCCGCGAGTCTGCTGGCTGACGGCCGCACGGCCACGCACGGTGCCGCTGTCATTCAACGGGCCGCCGGTGTCGACCTCGGTGCGGTAGTTGTCCCAGGTGCCGGCGGACAGCGACAGGCTGGTAGTGGGCTTGGCCTGGGGCCGCTTGCGCACGAAGTTCACCGCGCCGCTGGCGGTACCCGCGCCCTTGAGCATCCCGGCCGCGCCTTTGAGCACTTCCACGCGGTCGTAGATCGCCATGTTGGCGCTGAAGCTATCGGCCTGTACGAAGTCCTTGCCCATGTCCAGCGGTACGCCGTCGTACTGGTACTGGCCGAGCATCTTGAAACCACGGGAATAGAAATATTTGCCGCCCATAGGCGATTCATAAGTGGTGATCCCCGGCGTGCGTTCCATGATGTCGTCGATGGTGGTGAGGTGCTGGTCGTCCATCAATTGGCGGGTCAACACACTGACCGATTGCGGTGTTTCCCGCAGGCTATGCTGGCCTTTGCCGATGGTCACTGCGCCCGTGGTGTAGGAACCGGTGCCATCGGTGGTGGCGCCGAGACGCTCGCCAGTGACCATTGTGGCGCCCAGGTTGAGGGCGCCGCTGTCCGCCACCTGCGGCAACAGCAACCAGGTGCTGTTGCTCTGGCGCTGGGCTTGCAGCCCTTGGCCGCGTAACAATTGGCCGAGTGCCTGCTCGCGGTCGAAGCTGCCGCGCAGGCCTGGGCTGGTCTTGCCGGCGATGCTGGTGGCGTCGTACGACAGGCTGATGCCCGCCTGGCGCGCGAACTGGTCCAGCGCACCGGCGAGCGAGCCGGCGGCGATGCTCCAGTCGCGGGCCTGGGTATCACTGCTCGCGGTGTCGGCCATCACGGCCAACGGCGCGGCGCCGCCGCCCAGGCAGGCGCCGAGCAAGGCGGCCTGCACCGCGCGCTTGAGGGAGGAACGTTGGGAGGGGAACGCTTGCATGACCGCGGGATGCTCCTGAAGGAAGTGAACAGAACCGGCCTGTTGATCGGCCTTTCCTTACAGGTCGAGTGGAGATGCGAATTCACCTCATTTATTTTTAGCGTTTTATACGCGGGCCGAAACGGTCACCCAATATCGGCTGCGGAAGGTGACATCGACCTTGAGCGATTGCGCCACCAGGATCAGCACTTGATCGGTGTCGTCCAATTGGTATGTACCCGATACGCGCAGGCCGGCCACTGCTTCACTGCAGCGCAGCAAGCCATTTCGATAACGGCCCAGCTCAGCAAGAAAGTCATCCAGGCGCATATTCTGGGCGCTGATCACGCCATCGCTCCAGGCCCAGGGGTCAAGGCCGTTGGCGATGGGAGGGCGGATGCCGTTGCGGTCGAACATCACTTGTTCGCCAGGGTTGATCACTTGCCGCGCGCTGGCGCCATGGCTGTCGGCAAACAGCGTCACGCTGCCCTGTTGCACGGCGAGCAGCGTGCCCTGGTCGTCTTCGCGCACCAGCAAACGCGTGTCGAGGGCGCGCAGGTGGCCATCGCGGGTGCTGACCCAGAACGGCCGGCTGTCGGCGGCGGTGTCCACGCGTATTTCCCCCTGACGCAACTGCACCAGGCGCCGCTCTTGATTGAACGCTGTATCAATGGCGCTCGCGCTGTTGAGCTGGACACTGCTGCCATCGTCCAATGCCACCCAGCGTCGTTCGCCGGTAGCGGTGCGGTAATCGGCCATCAAGGCCGGCAACGGTGTGTAGTCGCGACCGAGCCAGGTCAACCCCGCCGCACCGGCCACCAGCCCCAGCAGTTTCAAGCCTTCACGGCGGCTGATGCGTTGGCGCGCACCACGCAGGGCGTGGCGCCCGACCTGCGCCGGCAGTTGCTTGAAATCATCATTCATCGTCGCCACACGTTGCCACACCTGCTGGTGTTCGGCGCTGGTGTGCAGCCAACGCTCGAACGCAGCGGTGCTGGCGTCGTCGGCGACGTTGAAGCGCAGCCTGATCATCCACTCGATAGCCTGGTCGAGCAGGCGCGGGTCACAGTTCGGCATAGCGCAACCGATAGCAGGCGTGCAACGCCTTGGACAGGTCGCGCTCCACGGTGGCCTTGGACACGCCCAGCCGCGCGGCGATCTGTGCGCAGGTCAAACCGTCCAGTTGCGCCAGCAGGAACGCCTCGCGCGCACGTGGCTTGAGCTGGTCGAGCAGGCGGTCGATACGTTCCAGGCTGTCGAGAATCAGCCACCGGGTTTCTTCCGACGGCACGTCGACTTCAGGGAAATGCGCGAGGCTTTCAAGGTAGGCGCGCTCCAGTTCACGGCGCCGGTAGTGGTCGATCATCAAGCTGCGCGCGATGCTGCTCAGGTACGCACGTGGCTGCTGCAAGGTCTGCTGCTTGCGCGCCTTGAGCAGGCGCACGAAGGTTTCCTGAGCCAGGTCGGCGGCATGTTCCCGGCAACCGGTGCGGCGGTTCAGCCAGCCGCGCAGCCAGGAATGATGGGCATGGTACAGCTGACCGATGGCGGCATGGTCCAGTGGGTGATCGCTCGACATGGGCATCCTGGCGCAGCAGTTTTAATTGATAATGTTTCGCATTCTATGCGCGGTGGATGGCAATGGGCAATCGCTGGCGCAGGCATTTGCGGTGGGCAATGTATCCAGCACAATTTTTTGTTTGATGCCTGCCCGCGCAGTAATCTGCGGGTTTTCCCGGACGAGTGTTTGAGCATGATCGACCTTGCGACCCTGGCGGTTTTTTCCGGTGCGGTGTTTCTGCTGTTGTTATCGCCGGGGCCGAATATGGCCTTTGTGATCAGCCATGGTGTGACCCACGGCTGGCGAGGCGGGGTGGCGTCGGCCTTGGGTATCGGTGTGGCGGACCTGCTGCTGACGGCATTGACTGCCACCGGGGTAACGGCGCTGGTCGCCAGTTGGCCACCCTCGTTTGATGTCATCCGGTATGCCGGGGTGATCTACCTGCTGTGGCTGGTGTTCAAGACGTTGCAGAAAAGCCCGGGCCTGGACACGGCTCGCGTCAGCCTCATACCGCTGGGCCGGGTATGCTGGCAGGCCATGTTCAACAGTTTGCTCAACCCCAAGGCGTTACTGTTTTTTGTGGTGTTCCTGCCACAGTTTGTCAGGCCCGAGGCAGGCCCCATCGCCACGCAACTGATGCTGCTTGGCGGCGTGTTGACCTTGATCGCCGTTGTGTTTCATGCACTGTTGGGGGTTTTTGGCGGGGCGCTCAGCCGGCTTTTTGCGCGGCGTTCAAAGAGCGCACGGCTTCAGCAATGGGGCCTGGCGACCGTGCTGATGCTACTGGCCGTGCGCTTGGCCGTGATGTCCCGTCCCAATTGATATAGGCGAGCAGGCGTGCTCGCCATCAGTCTTGAGATCGCCAGGGAGTGGGCTCACCCTAACCGCGCAGCCGCCCGCGCCGTGATCTCACCGCGCACCCTGCGCGATTCCACCGTGCGTTTCTTCGCTTCTTCCAGCACATGCGCCGGTGCCGTGTGCGGGCTGCCGGCATCGAACGGCGGCGCCGGCGCATATTCGATCTGCAACTGCACCAATTGCGCCGCCGCTTCGCTGTACAACTCTGCCGCCAGGACCAGCGCAAAATCGATACCTGCGGTGATGCCGCCACCGGTAAACAGGTTACCGTCGCGCACCACGCGCTCCTGCACCGGGATGGCGCCGAGCGGGGCGAGCATGTCGTGGTAGGCCCAGTGGGTGGTGGCCTTGCGACCGCGCAGCAAACCCGCCGCGCCGAGGACCAGCGAACCGGTGCACACCGACGTCACGTAGCGCGCGGTCTGCGCCTGTGCCTTGAGGAAGTCTAGCGTGTGCGGGTCTTCCATCAACGCGCCGACGCCTGCGCCGCCTGGCACGCAGAGCACATCCAGACCCGGGCATTCGGCATACGTCGTGGTCGGGGTGAACGCCAACCCGGTGCTGGAAACGACCGGCGCGAGGTCTTTCCACACCAAGTGAAGTTTCACATCCGGCAGCGAGCCCAGTACGTCATAGGGGCCGGTCAGGTCCAGTTGCTGGATGCCGGGAAACACTACAAAGCCGATCTGCAAGGTCATCAATGCTGCTCCGATAAAGGGGTGGACGGCTTCACTCTAGAGGCCTAGGCTTTGGCGAATACGCCATTGGACCCACAAATCACGCCAATCATGCCCAGAATCGTCCATGTCCTCGCTTTTGATAACGCCCAAGTGCTTGATGTGACCGGGCCGTTGCAGGTCTTCGCCTGCGCCAACGACTTGGCCCGGCAGCGCAACTTGCCGTTGCCGTACGCCGTCTCGGTGATTGCCGCGCAAACCGAACCGGTGATGACTTCCGCCGGGCTGGCGTTGGTCGCCGAGCCGCTGCCCGCCGCCGAGGCGCCTTGCGACACGCTGGTGATCGCTGGCGGCTGGGGGGTATACGGCGCCGCCGAAGACCTCGCGCTGGTCGACTGGGTACGCGAAAAAGCCCGGCACACCCGGCGCATGACGTCGGTGTGTACGGGCGCGTTTCTGCTGGCCGCCAGCGGCGTGCTCGACGGTTGCCGCGTGGCCACCCACTGGACGCGCTGCGAAGAGTTGGCGCGCAAGTTTCCCGCGCTGACGGTCGAGCCCAACCCGATCTTTATCCGGCAGGGCGCCGTGTGGACCTCCGCCGGTGTGACCGCCGGCATCGACCTGTGCCTGGCCCTGGTGGAAGAAGACCTCGGCGGCGCGGTCGCGCTGGAGGTGGCGCGGCACCTGGTAGTGTTTCTCAAGCGCCCTGGCGGGCAGTCGCAGTTCAGCGTCACGCTGTCCCTGCAAAAAAGCGACAGCCGCTTTGCCGAACTCCATGCATGGATGGCCGAAAACCTCACCCTGGACCTGAACATCGCAACCCTGGCCGCCCAGGTCGGCATGAGTGAGCGCAGTTTTGTGCGCCATTACCGCGCCGAGACCGGTCAGACCCCGGCGCGTGCCGTCGAGCTGATCCGCGTCGAAACGGCTCGTCGACAACTGGCCGACAGCAACGCGTCAATCAAGCGCATCGCCGTGCAATGCGGTTTTGGCTGCGAAGAAACACTGCGCCGCAGTTTCCTGCGGGCCTTGTCGGTGACGCCCCAGGCTTATCGCGAACGCTTTTCGCCGGTGTCGTAGGCAAGCAGCTCCAGCAGCGCGTCGAGGGTGGCTTGCGGCGCTTCCTGCGGGATATTGTGGCCCACGCCGGGCAGCACCCGGCGCCGGTAAAAGCCGCTGAAAAGCCCTACATCCTCGTCCTGTTGCGACGGCGGGCCCACGCCGTCATCTGCGCCGAACAAGGCAATGCTCGGCACCGAAATCGGCGGTTGTTCTGCGAGTTTCTCTTCGATGAACGCCAGCGCCGGGTCGCCGGGTGCGTACATGAAACGGTGGCGGTAAGAGTGAATCACCACCTCGACAAAATCCGGGTTGTCGAACGAAGGCGCGGTCTGGTCATACAGCAGCGGTCCCTCGGCCCAGGAGGGCGACCACAACGACCACAACAGCTTGCACAGCGCGCGCCGGTTGGCGGTCAAACCGTCCACGCCACGCGGGGTGTGGAAGTAGTATTGGTACCACAACCGATGTTCCGTCTCCGGCGGCCGCGGCTTGAGCGACTTGGCAATGTCCTGAATGTTGTAGCCATCCCCCGTCACCAAGCCGCGCACGCGTTCCGGCCATAGCGCGGCAACGATACACGCGGCGCGCCCGCCCCAGTCGTAGCCGGCCAACGTCGCTTGCGTGATGGCCAACTCATCCATGAAGTCCAGCAGATCCTTGGCCAGCGCCGCCTGTTGTCCGGAGCGCATCACCCGGTCATCGATAAACCGCGTGGGTCCATACCCGCGCAGGTAGGGCACCAGCACCCGGTAGCCGCGCTCGCCAAGCACGGGCGCGATCGCGTCGTAGCTGCGAGGGTCGTAGGGAAAACCATGCAGCAGGATCACCGGTTCACCGTCGTCAGGCCCGTGGGTCTCGTAGGCGATGTCGAGCATGCGGGTTCGTACGTTTTTCAGGGTTGCCACACGGTTTTCTCCCCACTCAATTTGCGATCCAGAAACGTTGCCGCACTGATCAACGCCAGATGACTCAACGCTTGCGGCGTATTGCCCAAATGCCGCGCCTGGCTGTCGAACTCTTCGGCATACAACCCCAATGGGTTGGCATAGCGCAACAGCTGCTCGAACTCCAGATGAGCTTTCTCCACCTGCCCGGCGCGGGCCAGGCATTCGACGTACCAGAACGAGCACGCGGCGAATGCACCTTCGGTGCCTTGCAGGCCGTCGATCTGGCTGTCGTCGTTACGGTATCGGTACACCATGCCGTCGCGCACCAGGCTTTTCTGAATCGCCTCCAGCGTGCTCAACCAGCGCGGGTCGGTGGCCGCGACGAAGCGCACCAGCGGCATCAGCAACATCGAACCGTCGAGTGCGGTGCCGCCGATATGCTGCACAAAATGCCCGCGTTCTTCGTTCCAGAAGTTGCTCCAGATGTCAGCGTAGATCGCTTGACGGGTCTGGTCCCACCGCGCGAACGGCGCCGGCAGTGAGCGCTTGGACGCCAGGCGGATCGCGCGGTCAAGTGCCACCCAGCACATCAGCCGCGAGTGCAGGAAGTGATGCTGCTCGCCCCGCATTTCCCAGATGCCCACGTCCTGCTGGTTCCAGATTTCGCAGACCTGGTCGACGACTTCCACCACGTGCTTCCAGCCCTCATGGGAAATGGCCTCGCCGTACTTGTTGACCAAGTACACCGCGTCCATCAACTCGCCATAAATATCCAGCTGGATCTGGTCGACCGCCTCGTTGCCGATGCGCACCGGCCTGGCGCCCCCGTGACCGCTGAGGTGCTCCAGGTGTATTTCGGGCAGCTCCCGACGGCCGTCGATACCGTAGAGGATGTTGATCTTGAGCGGTTGGCCGCGGCAGTCGCTGACCCGGCCCCTGAGCCAGCGCATATACGCATTGGCCTCGTCGACAAAGCCCAGGCGCATAAAGGCGTAGACGGTAAACGAGGCGTCGCGGATCCAGGTATAGCGGTAGTCCCAGTTGCGTTCGCCGCCGGGTGATTCGGGCAGGCTGAACGTCGCCGCAGCGATGATCGCGCCGTGCTTGCGCGAGGTCAGCAGCTTGAGCGCCAGGGCCGAACGGTTGACCATTTCACGCCAGCGCCCGCGGTAGTTCGATTGGGCGATCCAGGCGCGCCAGAACTTCAATGTGTGGGCCAGCGCCAGGTCGGTGCAGCGGCTGTCGACCCGGCCATCGTCCTGGCCGCCGAGAACAAACGCGGCGTCTTCTTCCTTGCCCAGGGTAAAGCGGGCCACGGCGGCGTTATCCTCGATCCGCAGCGGCTGGCTGCTGGACAAGCGCAAGCCGGGCTGGCCCTCGGCGTTGAAGCACACCGCGGCGTGATCGAGGCTGGCGTGGGTGGCCGCGCGTGCATAGTCATGGCGCACGGCGCAGCGCAGGTGAAAATGGGCCGTGCCGCTGACCACGCGCACCCGCCGAATCAGCAGGGGCAGGTCGTCGACGTCTTCGCTGATGGCCAACAGGTCGGTGATTTCCACCACGGCCTCATCGCTCAGCCAGCGGGTTTGCAGCACGTTGGTGTCGGGTAGGTAGATTTGCTCGCGGCGGGCGTTGGGCAGGTCCGGAGTCAGCTGGAAAATGCCCGCGTCCGGGGTGTCGAGCAGCGCGCAAAAGATCGACGGGCTGCCGAATTCCGGCCAGCAGAAAAAGTCGATGCTGCCTGTATCGTTGACCAGCGCGGCGCTGCGCATGTCGCCGATGATGCCGTGAGCGTCGATGGCACTTTGGGGTTCGTTCTTCAACTCAACCATTGTCACGAAACTCCGGATAAAGGCTCATGCCGCCATCGATGAACAGGGTGCTGCCGACCACATAATCGGACGCATCGCTGGCCAGCCACACCACCGCATTGGCCACGTCTTGCACATCGCCGACGCGGCCATAGGGAATCAGCTTCAGCAGTTCTTGCTGCGCGGCACCCTCGGTGGCTGCCCGGTTGATCGCCGTGCGAATGGCCCCGGGCGCGATACCGTTGATGCGGATGCGCTGTGCGCTGACTTCCTGAGCGAGGGTGCGCATCAGCATGTCCACACCGCCTTTGGACGCGGCGTAATTCACATGCCCGGCCCATGGGATCAGTTGATGCACCGAGCTCATGTGGATGATCTTGCCGGCGGCCCGTGACACGCCTTCGCGGATGCCCTGGCGCTTGAAAATGCGCACGGCGGCCCGGGCGCAGAGGAACTGACCGGTGAGGTTGACGCCGATCACGCTGTTCCAGTCGTCAAGGGTCATGTCGACCACGGCGGCGTCCTTTTGCATGCCGGAGTTGGCCACCAGGATGTCCAGGTGGCCAAACGCCTCAAGCGTCTTGGCAAACAGCCGCTCTACATCGGCTTCCTGGGACACGTCGGCGCCGATTGCAATCGCCCGGCCGCCATTGGCGTTGATCTGCGCCGCGAGGGCTTCAGCCGGCGCTGCCTGGCGGTTGTAATTGAGCACCACGGCCGCGCCGGCCTGAGCCAGGGCCTTGGCCGCGCCGGCGCCGATGCCTGAACTGGCGCCCGTCACCAAGGCCACTTGTTGCTCCAGCGAGATATGCATTGCCACCCAGCCTTTTAATTCGTGAGTTCAGTCAGCTGACTGGCGCTGCGCAATGGAAGTTCAGCGCTGTGATTTTGACGACTACAACCATGGTGGTAAATGGAATAAAAGAACTATAAAAAATAACCATAAGATACTAAAAAACCGCTCAAAAGCGTTTGACAGGATTTTTACCCGCGTGTCTTATAGGCACACCTCAACCCGCTCCGCTGGTAGTTCGGAAGTCATGCGGAGTCACCTATAAGAGATGCCTATGTGTTTATCGGCAGTTATAGGGGAACTACCAGAGCAGGGGGCAACACGGTTGCCTAAGTTAGTGATCTTCGATTGCGACGGCGTACTCGTTCAAAGTGAAGAAATCACCCTGTCTGTATTGATCTCCCTGCTTAATGCTCACGTGCATGACGGCAAGACACTGGAAAGTGCGTATTTTATTGAACACTTCCGTGGGCGCAGGATTGCCGAGTGTTTACGTGAAGCCGAGCAGTTATTGAATATTGGTTTGAGTCGTGAGTTCGAAGAAGATTTTCGGGCGCAGGCATTGGCCGCTTTGACGCTTGAGTTGAAAGCGACCGATGGCATCCTGGAGGTATTGGAGCAACTGACGATTCCCTACTGTGTCGCCTCCAGCGCGCCGCGCAAGAAGATAGAACATTGTTTGCAACTGGTGGGGCTGCTTCCTTATTTCGAAGGGCGAATATTCAGTTGTTATGAATTGGGACGTTGGAAGCCCGACCCGTTAGTGTTTTTAACCGCCTGTGCAACTTACAACGTGGCGGTCGCCGATGCGCGGGTGATTGAAGACAGTGTGACCGGTATTCAAGCCGCGCGCGCGGCCAATATAAAAGTCCTGGGTTTTGGCCCGGTGCATCGGCATGCGAAGTTGGCCGAGGCGGGGGCGTTACCGTTTGCCGATATGCGTGAACTACTGACTATTATTTGATCCACCCACTCAAGGAGCACGCATTGTGGGCACACAGGGTTATCTGGAACGTCTTAAACATAACGATCAATGTTCCGAGGTGTGGTGGGATTCATCGCCGGTGATCTACGCGCCTTATAAAAAACATTTGTTGGATAAATACCCGGCCGCACTGGCGCATATCGAGCAATTGATGCCGGATGATATTTCGCAGCCCAGAGGGTTCAGCAGCGTCACCACCAACCCTCGGTTGGTGACGGCGGCGCTCCTGGATAAGCGCGAATACTGGTCCTCGCGCTTCAGCCTGGCCAGCCTGACGCCTGCCGAGTTGCGCAAAAAGCTCTACAACGAGGTGATCCTCGAAGGGGCTGCGGCACTCACATCGCTGTGGGTGCATTCAGCTCAGGCCGACGGCTGGATCAGTGCGCAGGTCGACCCCTCGGACGTGCGCTGCAGCGAGCGCATGACCGCCCGTGGCTTGGAACTGCATCGCCTGGCCGCGAATGTCATGGTCAAAGTACCCGGCAGCCTGGAGGGGGTCGCGACGGTCGAGCAACTGGTGGCCCAGGGCGTTTCTGTCAACGTCACGTTCTGCTTTACCGTCTCGCAATTCCAGGCCGGTCTCCAGGCGATAGAGCGGGGCATCGCCATGGCGCATAGCCAGGGTATCGACACCCGCCGTTGCAAGTACGTGATCACCTTTATGATCGGGCGTTTCGCCTGTCAGCCTGAGTTCACGTTGCAGGCCGCGGAACGCGGCCTGGTGCTGGGGCCGGAGGAGCTGCGGTGGGCCGAACTGTTGATTTACCAGCAGATACAAACCTTGGTGGCTGCGTCGAAAGTGCCGGTCAAGACCCTGCTTTCCAGCATCAAGGTCGATGTCGACGCGCGTGGTCACAAGCACTGCTGGCACCTGGAAAAAACCGGGCTGACAGCCACCTGCTACACGCTGACCCCGGATGTGGTGGAGTTTCTGATCGAACGTGAAAGCCACGGCAAACCCGTGGTCCCCGCCAGCGAACCCTGGCAGGCGCCGCCCGAGACGTTGGCAAAACTCATCCGTATTCCGTACTTCTGCGAAGCCTATTGGCGCGACGGCATCGACCCCTACGACTTCGGCAACCACGAGGCGTTTATCAACGCCTGCAACGAAGCCAACAGCGCGCACCGGCGTCTGACCGATTACTGCGTGCGCCTGTGCCCCGTGGCAAAGCCGTTCAGCCGCTCGCTCAATGCCGTCCTGGCCGCCGAATACGGGGTGTTGGCATGAACAAAATGGTCGGGTTATGGGCACACCCGCGCTCACGCTCCACGGTATTGGAGCGGGTGTTTATTGAGCGCGGGGATTTCGAAGTGTTTCACGAGCCCTTCGCGCACATGGCGTTTTCCGAGGCGTCGGCGATCCCGTCGGATGAGTGGGACCACAGCGCGCCCACCACGTATCAGGGCATCAAAGCGCAACTGCTTGAGGCTAAAGGGCGTGGCAATGTGTTCCACAAAGACATGTGCTACCACTGCCTGGATGATCTGAAAGTTGATCGCGAGTTCCTGGCGCAACAACACAATATTTTTATTATCCGTGAACCGGCCAGCAGCATTGTTTCCCATTATCGGGTTCACCCCGATATGCCGTTGCAAGCCATTGGGCATAAAGCCTTATACGAGATCTTTTGTGTCGTGACCGAACTCACGGGCAACGTGCCTTATGTGATTAACGCCGATGATCTTGCCGCCGAACCCGAGCGAATAATTCGCTCATTGTGCGACTACTTGCACATAGAGTTCCTGCCCCATGCCATGACGTGGAAGCGTGAGTGCCCGCCACAATGGAAAACCTGGAGGCGTTGGCATGTGGCGGCGGAAAACAGCGAGCGCATTGTTTGCTCGGATCCACAACAGGTGGATATGGATATGCTCGAACGCTCTCCCAAACTTAAAGACCTGTACGAATACCATCGCCCCTTTTACGCGCGCATGAATGCATTTTGTCGATAAGGATTGTTTTATGAAAAAGTTGATTATTACCGGGGCGGCCAATGGAATTGGGCGGGCGACCTTGGAAAAGGCCATTCAACAAGGTTATTTCGTCATTGGCGTCGACAAGGACGGCGAAGGGCTAAATGCCTTGCAACGTATTCACGGCTCGCAAGTATTAGAGACACACGTCGCCGACTTTTCGGATAGCGCGGTGATCAAAGGTTTTATTCCAGCGCTGTACGAACGCCACGACACTATTTATGGCTTGGTCAATAATGCCGGGATTTATCACGGCAAAAGTGTCTATCACTACTCTGATGACGAAGTTGACGAGATCCTCAATGTAAACCTCAAGGCGCTGGTCTATCTCTCCAAAGACTTTGCCGAGCGGGAAATGCGCCACGAAGCGGCGCGCAGTATCGTCAATATCGCCTCGGTCGCCGGCGAAGTGGGCAGTTGCGATGCGTTGTACGGGGCCACCAAGGCGGCGGTGATCGGCCTGACCAAAGCCAATGCCTGGAATTTTGCGCCGTTCGTGCGGGTGAACGCGGTGTCGCCCGCGCTGATCCACGACACCGCCATCTACGACACCATCCCCGCCTACCGGCGCAACGAATATGCGCGCCAGGAGATTCTCAAGGACCCCATCCTGCCGGGCGGCGTCGCCGAGGTGATTTTGTTGTTGGTGGGCGATGCCATGCGCCATATCAGCGGCAGGGTTATCCCGGTGGACAACGGAGCCTACCCACGATGAACCCGCAGACCCCCAAGAAAAAACTGCTGCTGGTGGGCGCGGGCAACCTGTGCCTGCAAATCCTGAAGATCCTCGGGCCCAAAAATGCCTTCGAATTCGTGGTGCTGGGGCGCAACGAGGAATCGACCCTGCGCCTGTGCAACCTGGTGGCGCTGTCGTGTGCGCAATTGGGGCACGACATTGCGATCAAACCGGTGATCGCCGACCTGACGGATGTGAACAAGGTGACGCGGATCCTGCGTGAAGAGGCGCCGGATATGCTGGTCAACTGCGCGTCATTGCAGTCCTGGCGGGTCATCACCGGCTTGCCCAAGCGCGTGTTCGAGCAGCTCGATCAGGCCCAGTTCGGCCCTTGGCTGCCCATGCACCTCACGTTGATGCAGTACGTGATGCAGGCAGTGAAAGCCTCCGGCATCGTGACCACGACAATCAACGCGGCATTCCCGGATGCGGTCAATCCGATTCTGGCCAGGCTCGGCCTCGGCGCCGGATATCGGCGTGGGCAACGTGGCTAACCTGATTCCTGCAGTACGTTTTGCCATTGCACGGCGATTGGAGTGTGCGCCTGCCGATGTGCAGGTGCAGCTGTATGCCCAGCACTATTTCAGCCATTACGTACCGCGCGGTGGTTTGCCGCCGCGTGCCAGTTATCGCTTGTTGTATGAGCAGCGAGGCCGCCCGGAGGCGGCACGCCTGCCGGCCGAGGCGATTTTCTCCACGGTCAAAACCGACTTCCGCCGCTTGGGTGGGGTCGATGGGCAGTTCCTCACCGCGTGCTCGGCCGTCACGGTGATCGAAGGGTTGTGCTCAGCCACGCCTGTGCTGGTGCATGCGCCCGGCCCGCTGGGGCTTCCGGGCGGCTATCCGGTGTGGCTGCACAACGGGCAGATCAAGGTGCAGTTCTCTGACGCCTGCCCGCAGGATGAGGCCGTGCGCATCAATAGCATCTGCCAGAGCCACGATGGCATCGACGAGATCCATTGCGATGGTTCGGTCACGTTCAACCCGCACTGCATGGCGGTGATGCAGGCGATGCTCGGGTACTCCAAAAAAACCATGTCCATCGAGCAGTCAGCCGAGTTCGCCCACGAGTTGGCGAGCAAGTACCAGTCTTTTCAGCATTCAACCTGGTAGGTGTGTAATGAGTCAGTTATCTCGCCACAAGCACAACGCAGTCGCCAGTTACTCCGCGCAATATTCCAAGAGTTTCGTGGAGCGCTGGGATGATTTGATCGACTGGGAAAAAAGAAAGGCCGGGGAGAACGGTTTCTTTGAGGACTTGCTCAAGGGGCACGGCGTGAAGTCGGTGATCGACGTCTCCACGGGCAGTGGTTTTCATGCGGTGCAGCTTAAACGGGCGGGCTTGGATGTGGTCGCCACGGATGGCAGCAGCACGATGCTGACCAAGGCTCGGGCGAATTTCAGAATGCATGGGTTGCAGATCCAATCCCATTACCGGGACTGGCTTTCCCTGGATCCACAAGAACTGGGGCAGTTCGATGCGGTGGTTTGCCTGGGCAGCTCGCTGTGCCATGTGTTTGAGGCCCAAGCCCGGCGCAATGTGCTGGAAAAGTTCAGGGCATTGCTCAAGCCGGGTGGCTTGTTGGTTGTCGACCAACGCAACTTCTTCGCCATACGGGCCGGTCAATTCAAATCCAGCGGTAATTACTATTATTGCGGCACGCATGCGTCGGTCAGTTTGGGCGAGGTGCATGCCGATCTGTGTGAGTTCATCTACTCCTTTGATAACGCAGAAGAATACCGGCTGCAGGTGTATCCGCTGTTGCCGGGCGAGTTAAAGACCGAGGTGCTTGCGTCGGGGTTTTCGGAGCATCGCAGTTACGGTGATTTTCAGCCTGACTACGACATGATGCAGTGTGATTTTGTCATCCACACGGCGAGGAAAACGGCATGACCACTCTGCCCCAGAGCAGCGCCCGCCCAGTGGACAGTGTGGTGCTGGCGGTGGTGTTGACCGGTTTCGTGGCCAGCACCTACGGCTTTGGCGTTTACCTGTTCGCCAATCTCGTGGTGGATATGCGCCGCGACATCGGTTTTGGCTACACCACCGTAGGCCTGATCACCGGTGGCGCGCAGATCGGCTTCCTGTTGTTTTCATCGGTGACCAGCGTGATCAGCCGTTATGTCGAGGGCTGGAAAATCAGCCTGGTGTCGACGCTGATCACGTCCCTCGCGCTGCTGGGTCTGAGCGTCAGCAATAATGTCTGGCTGTCCGGTGCGCTGTTGATTTTGCTCGGGGGCTGTTCTGCCTCGGTGTACATCCCGCTGGCGGAGATCGTGGCCAAGGGCTTCAGCCCCGGTAATCGCTCGCGTGTCATGGGGCTGATTTCCAGTGGCACCAGCTACGGCGTGTTTATTAACGGCTTGCTTGTGTCGTTCCTGACCTTGCAGGGCGGCTGGCGTTCTATCTGGCTGACGGCGGGCCTGATATCGCTGGGCCTGTGTGCGCTGGCCTGGTACCTGTTGCGCACGATGGGAACGGGCGGTCCGTCGCGGGAGGGCTCGGTAACCTTGGACAACCGCACGCCCTGGCTGAGCCGCTCGTTGTACCTGACCTGGGCCATCGCCTTTCTCAATGGCATGGCGTTGTTGCCATTCCAGACCTACCTGGCGCCGTACCTGCGTGATGAATTGGGGGTGTCGGTGCAGGACGCCGGTTTTATCTGGACCACCATTGGCGCGGTGGGCATGGCCTCGGGCTTTCTGGTGGGGTGGATTGCCGACAAGGTCGGGGTGCGGGCGTCGCTGGCGATGTGTTTTTTAAGCGCCGGCCTGGCCGCCGCAGTGGTGTTCGGTTGCAACAGCCTCCCTTTGTTCTACGTGGCAGCGTTTTTGTTTGCCCTGGCGTTCTATCCCATCTTCGGGCTGGTCCCCAGCTATATCGGCCAGATCGTACCGGTCAGCCGTCTGACCCAGGCCTTTGGTATCGCCAACGTATTGATTGGCTTGGGCGGGGTGTGCGGCAACTTTCTGGGTGGGCTCTCCAAGGACCTGACCGGTTCGTTCTCCAGCGTGTACTGGGTGGTTGCCCTGTTGCTGTTCGTGCAATGCATGATGGTGTTCATGTTGGGTAGGCCGCCAGTGTCTGCACGTGCGTAAAACAAGGTAATGTGCGTCATCGCAGCATTACCGCGTTTTTCAGGAGCAGGCATGACGCATTTCACCGGCACTGCAAAATCGATTCGTTTGGTTGGCGGGGCCCGGGTATTGGACTTTATCAATACCACCAATGGCCGGCGCCCTGGCACTGCACTCAAGGTGATGGAAGAACGCCTCACCAGCTTTCAGTTCTTCTTTGAATGGGCCCAGCATGCCTCGCTGGTCTCTGCCCAGGAGTTCGATGCCTACAGCTCAATGGTGTTTGACTCGCCCATCTCGTACCAGCCGGACCTGGATGCCGTGATTGCGTTCAGGGAATGCCTGTACGCGGTGTTTCATCCGTTGTCCCTGGGCCAGGCCGCGCCCGCTGAGGTCTTGCAGCAGATCAACCTGACCTTCCAGCAAGGCGTCACCTGGCGCGTGCTGCACTCGGTGAACGGCATGCCGGCCTGGGCATGGAAACCTTGTACCAATGCCCAGGAACTGACGGCCCTGCTGATCGGGCGCCTGGCAATCGATGCGACGCAATTGCTGGTGTCGGGCGACCTTCGCGAACTCAAGATCTGCACCGCCACCGACTGCGATTGGATCTTCCTCGATAGCTCCAAGAACAAGCTGCGCAAATGGTGCCAGATGAGTGTGTGTGGTAGCCGGGAGAAGTTGAGTCGCCTTAAACAGGCGTTGTAGTTACATCACCGGGTCGGGCTCGACGGGTAGCAATTGCCCCACTTAATAGGAAGCATTACTATTCACGCCCGCCTCCCCGGTGCCTCCCGCAATGATCCCCCAGCCGCCCCGCAGAACAGGCTTTTTCGAGCACTACGAAGAGTTGATCGGGACCTGGACGCGCCGCCTGAAAAACCGCCAGCAGGCCGAAGACATTGCCCATGACACCTTCGTGCGGGTGCTCGAGTCCGCCTCCACCGAAGTGGTGCAACCGCGCGCCTATCTGCACCAGACCGCGCGAAATATCGCGGTGGACGCCTACCGCCGCGAAGACCGGCGCGAGGCAATTGCGCTGGAGGCCCTTGACCAGAGCCCGCTTAATAGTGGCGACCCCGAGCAGTTCATGCATGCGATCCAACTGGCAGACTCCGTTGAAAGGGCGTTGGCCGAGTTGCCGCTCACCTGTCGCAAGGTGTTTATCTGGCAGAAAATCGAGGGCCTCACTCAGCAGGAAATCGCCGAACGCCTGGGTTTGTCCAAGAATATGGTGGAAAAGTATATGATCCGCACCCTGCGGCATCTGCGTGATCGCTTGGACGCGATGGCCCCATGACCCAAGCTCGCTCTGAAACAGGACCTTCCATGATGGATAGCCGTGCCCGCGACGAAGCCGCGCAGTGGTTTGTACGCCTGCAAGAGGGCGAGCTGAGCCCCGACGAGCGCCAGCGCTTCGACGCCTGGCGTGCGGAGCAGCCCCAGAACCAATACGAGTTCGACGTGTTGCAAGGCATGTGGCGTGCCGCTGACCTGCTGCCTAAGGCCCGTTTGCAGGCATTGTGCGAAGCCCCGGCCGAGCGCCCCAAACGTCGTGCGGCGTTGCGTTATGCCGTCGCGGCCAGCTTAGTTGCCGTGGCGCTGGGGTTGGGCCTGTTCAGCGGGCTCGAACACCCCAAGCCGTACAGCGCCGAATTCAGCACGCGCCTGGGCGAGCATCGCCAGGTGGCGTTGCCCGATGGCTCGGTGATGGATTTGAACAGCCGCAGCGTGGTCACGGTGCATTACGAAAAAGCCCGGCGCTCTGTGGAACTCAAACAGGGCGAAGCGCTGTTCAGCGTCGAACATGACACCAGCCGACCTTTTGTGGTCGCCGCCGGGACCGGGCAGGTAACCGTGACCGGCACACGCTTCGATGTGCGCCGCGATGAAGACCAGACCCGCGTGGCGGTCGAAGCGGGTACGGTGAAGGTACAGGGCCGTTCGCCAAACGACGTGGTCACACTGACGGCGGGCCTGGGCACGCAGGTGGACGCAAAAGGCTTGGTGGCGGGGGCCTACATGGTAAATACCGAGGAACTGACAGCCTGGCGTAGCGGCAAACTGGTGTTCACCAACGCAAGGCTGGCGGACGTGGCGCGTGAGGTGTCGCGTTATCGCGAGCAACCCCTGCGGGTCAGTACGCCTGGCGTGGGCAACCTGCGGTTAACCAGCGTATTCAAGGCCAACGACACCGACGCCTTGCTCAAGGCCTTGCCGCACATCCTGCCTGTCGCGGTGCGAGCACTGCCGGATGGCAGCCAGGAAATAATTTCACGCTGACATTCAGGTTTTTTCCGAGCTCTTCGTCTTCTCCTGCAACTGCAACTGGTTTGCATTAACAGCCGCTTACTTTTGCGCTCACAGGACTAGGCTCAACGTGAAAAAAACTGCCGTTCACAACAATAAAACCGCTTGCTGGGTCCCGCTGGCCCTGGCCCTTGCGGTCAGTGCCGCGATGCCTTGCGCCTTTGCTGGCGACGTTATCCATATCCAGGCCCAACCCCTCGGCGCGGCACTGAGCCAACTGGGCCAACAGACATCCCTGCAAGTGTTCTTCAGCCCGGACATGGTTGCGGGCAAACAGGCGCCTGCGGTAGACGGCAATCTTTCACCCGAACAAGCCTTGCACCAATTGCTGCAAGGCAGTGGCCTGGATTACCAGATCGACGCCGGCTCCGTGACCTTGCGCCCACTGAGCAGTGGCAGCGGTGACGTCGGCTCGCCCCTGGAGTTGGGGGCCACCGACATCAAAGTGGTGGGCGACTGGCTCGGCGATGCCAACGCCGAGCTGGTGCAGAACCACCCCGGCGCACGCACGGTGATCCGCCGCGAAGCCATGGTGGAGCAGGGCGCGATGAACGTCGGCGACGTGCTGCGCCGCGTGCCTGGCGTGCAGGTGCAAGAGTCCAACGGTACCGGTGGCAGCGATATTTCGCTCAATGTCGGTGTACGCGGGCTGACGTCTCGCTTGTCGCCACGCTCAACCGTATTGATCGACGGCGTGCCGGCTGCGTTTGCGCCGTATGGCCAACCGCAACTGTCGATGGCGCCGATTTCCGCGGGCAACCTGGACAGCATCGACGTGGTGCGTGGAGCCGGTTCCGTGCGTTACGGGCCACAAAACGTCGGCGGTGTGATCAACTTCGTCACTCGCGCGATCCCCGAGAAATTTTCCGGTGAAGTCGGCACCACGCTGCAAACCTCCGCCCACGGTGGCTGGAAGCATGTCGACAACGCCTTTATCGGTGGCACCGCAGACAACGGCATCGGCGTGGCGCTGCTGTACTCCGGGGTCAATGGCAATGGCTACCGCAACAGCAACAACGCCAACGATATAGACGACGTGATCTTCAAGACCCACTGGGCGCCGACCGATCAAGACGATTTTTCGCTGAACGTGCACTACTACGACGCCAGCGCCGACATGCCGGGTGGCTTGACCCAGCGGCAGTTCGACGCCAACCCGTACCAATCGGTGCGCGACTGGGACAACTTCAGCGGGCGCCGCAAAGACGTGTCCTTCAAGTACATCCGCCAGATCGACGACCGGACCCAGGCTGAAGTGCTGACCTATTACTCCGACAGCTTCCGTGGCAGCAACATCGCCAACCGCGACGGTAAAACCCTCGGCTCCTACCCGCGTACCTATTACACCTTCGGCATCGAGCCGCGCGTGTCCCATGTATTTGACGTAGGCCCCAGCACCCAGGAAGTCAGCGTCGGTTATCGCTACCTCAAAGAAGGCATGCACGAGCAGGCCACCAGCCTGAACCTGGTCAACAACGTGCCGACACCAGGCGGTCAGAGCAACGGCCATGTGTATCAGGATCGCACGGGCGGCACCGAGGCCAACGCGTTCTATATCGATAACAAAGTGGACATCGGCAAGTGGACCATCACCCCCGGCATCCGCTTCGAAGATATCCGCACCGAATGGCATGACCGCCCCGTGGTCGCCTTGAACGGCACCCGTACCCAGGAAAAACACCGCGAGATTCACAACAACGAACCGTTGCCGGCCTTGAGCGTCATGTATCACCTGTCCGACGCCTGGAAACTGTTCGCCAACTACGAGACCTCGTTTGGCAGCCTGCAATACTTCCAGTTGGGGCAGGGCGGCACCGGCGACCAGACCGCCAACGGCCTGAACCCGGAAAAAGCCAAGACCTACGAGGTCGGCACCCGCTATAACGACAGCGTATGGGGCGGTGAACTGACCTTCTTCTACATCGACTTCTCGGATGAGCTGCAATACGTCAGCAACGACGTGGGCTGGACCAACCTCGGTGCCACCAAGCACACCGGTATCGAAGCGTCGGCACACTATGATTTGTCGAACCTGGACCCACGCCTCAACGGCCTGACCGCCAATGCCGGCTTCACCTATACCAAGGCCACGGCCGAAGGCGATGTGCCATTTAAAGGCCGCGACCTGCCGCTGTATTCGCGTGAAGTGGCGACCCTGGGCGTGCGCTACGACGTCAATCATTGGACCCATAACCTGGATGTATACGCCCAATCCGGCCAGCGGGCGCCGGGCACCACCAGCACCTACGTCACCCAAGGCACGGCGGACGGCCAGTTCGGTGATATCCAGGGGTATGTCTCCGTCAACGTGCGCAGTGGCTATGACTTTGGCCAGCAGCTATCGAATCTGAAGGTTGGGGTAGGGGTGAAAAACCTATTTGACCAGCAGCACTACACCCGTTCCAGCGACAACAACGCCGGGTTGTACCTGGGCGAGCCTCGTACGTTCTTTGTACAGGCCAGCGTAGGCTTCTGACCTATAACCCTTGGGAAAATCGCAGCGCCACAACGGGCTGCGATTTTTTTTGCCTGTTTCCTACAGCCCCACACCGCGTATCAGCGTGGGATCAGGAACCGATTCCGACACAAACGCCACACAGGGGTAGCTGAAAATCGCGCCCACTGTAATGGAGAAAGCCATGTCGGTATCGTCTCTCGATACACCTGTATCCAACCCCTTGCCCCCTGAGCGTGTGCAGGCCAACGCCACTGCACAGCCCGAGGCCAAAGCCAGCCGTCCTGGGTTGTCCACGTTGTCCTTCAATGGTCAACACGCCGCAAACGTCAACTTCTCCCCCCTGGCAAATCCGAGCGGCCCGGTATTCGGCAGGCATCCAGCGCCGGCACTGCATCACGGCCATGCCGGTCACAGCGCACATCCCCACGGCACTCCTGCGCCGACGAGCGTTATGCATCAATTCAGCCATTGGATGAGCCAATGGTGGGGTGGGCAGCGCCCGCCTGTGCATCCGGGTTGCGGCAGTGCGCCACCCAGGCCGATGCCGGGTGATTGCGCCCCCGCCAGGCCACATCCGGTTGGCGGCAGGCCTTACCCGTCGCCCTCGTACGGCATTGATCCTGGGTACGCAAACAAGAGCAGAGAGCAGTTGGCCCAGCAGTTGCTGGACAACTTCGACGCCTTCAAGGATCGCGGGAACGCCGGTTATGTCAGCGTCAACAGCATTCGCGAAATGGCCAAAAAAGGCTGGTCACATGACCCCGTCATGAATCAGAACATCCGCTTGGCCAAAGAGTTGCTGCGGCGCCCGGAGCTGGTGGATGCCATCGACCGGCATCGCTCCACGGGGGCGTTGGATGGCCTGATCAACCGGCAAAAACTGGGCATGGTCATCAGCGACACGAACTTCTTCAAATACAACTCAGACAAGCAACTGGCCCAGGAGATGCTTGAACATTTCGATGCCTTGAAGGGCAGGGGGTGGGGGCGAGACCTGAAACTCAGCGATCTGCGAGCGCTGGCGGGCCAGAGCCTGACGGGCGACTCGCCCAAGAGTCACCTGATCCAGTTGGCCCGGGAAATCCTCAGACGCGGTGATGTCTTGAAAACCATGGACAACCTCGCCGGGCGTGATAATGACGGTCGAATCAGCCGCAAAGCGCTTCTGTTGCTGTCTCGCTGACCGCAACCCAGGCGCCGCAACCCCAGGGCGGCGCCTGCCTTTGTTGTGTCAGGAACTGCTTACGCCGGTTCGCCACATAGGTGATATCCATCGGCTTTGATCAGTCGGTCGCGTTCCAGATCCCGAGTGAGGGCCAAGCAATGACTTCAACCTCGTTTCATTCCCAGCACGGCTGCCATGAATGCTTTCGCGGTGCCCACATTGCCGAACCGGTTGTGTCCACCATTGACCGTGCTGAACAGGAGCTACCGATCGTGTCGAATGTGCATACCGTCGAAGCCCGACGAATGAAGACCTTCGAGGGCCAACGCAAATTCCAGGCACCTGTCGCGGATGACTTTTCCCGGGCCATGCTCGCCATTGAACACATCGCAAGTGACGATGGGCGGCCACCCAAACACACCGGGCTGATCAGCAGCCTCACGGCCTGGTGGCGTCGCTGACAGTGGCAGCCACCTGACCTGCTCGCCACGTTTTTACATGCTGTCATGGGTATCCGTCGATCATCTGGAACCGGCGTCCCCACCCAACCACTTATGAGGGGCTTGCCTGGGTGGAGTCCATTCGATTTTTTTGGCCGCCGCGGTGGCGATCATCGGGCAGGTATGTATCGGAAAAGTTGGAGAGAAACCCATGACAATCGAGGGTGCATTACCTCACGTTCGACCCCTGGCCCTCGACGGGCCAGCGTTACGACCCACGGCGCCAGCACCGGTCACCGCCACTGAAACCTGGCTCGACGACGGCCCTGAGCGCCCGGCCTTCGAACCACGCAGGCCGCAGCTGCTGCGCGGGACCTTGTCGGTGCTGCACCACCGGGCGTTGCAGAACTTGCCTGCTGAGCGGGCCAATCTTTCCCCGCCGGGTGCAACGTCCACCGACAACCAATTGACCACGGCCCTTGAAAAAGCCTTTGGCCTGCTGCACCCGTTCCTGAACGACGGGCGTTTGACCCAGTCGTCATTACAACGGATTACCGCCGCACCTACGGGTGAAAGTGAAGCGCTGGATCGAACGATCCAAGTGGTCTGCGAAATTCTCAAGCGTCCGCGGCTCAACGATGCAATCGTGAGCCGCGACGGTGATATCACACGGGACAGTCTCAGGGCCGCGGCCCGAGCCCTGCAGGGCAACAGCTCGCCAAACGTGTTCAGCCAGGATCCGTTTCATGCCAGCAGCAACGCCCAGGTGGTCCACGCGCTGCAAGGTCAGTTTGAGCAATTGAGAGACAAGGCACACGATCGGACGTTTCTCTTCGAGCATCATCAGTACGTCGAAATTGCCGCGCTCAAGGCCGTCATGCAGGACCCTTATGCTGTTGACCGAGAGGGCGCCCCGGTGCTGGACCCGTCCACCGGTATGCCCAGGCCCAAATACAGCGAGTTCTGCGTCTACACGGCAAAGAACATTCTTGAGCGCCCCGGTTTACTCCCCGCACTGGAGCGTGCAAATGCGGGTCGATTGTTTGGTCCACCGCAAAAGGACGGCTGGCTCAGCAACAAAAGCCTCGACCGCTGGCTGGAGCAGGACGAGGCTCACAAGGCGCGCTGATGGCCAGGCTTACACCCTGAGAATTTTGCCACTGATGGCCACACCCGCCAGCAACACTGCGATCAGTACGAAGGCCGTGCTCAGGCTGCTACCGTGGGCGACAAAGCCGATCACCGCGGGGCCTGCGAGAATTCCGGCATACCCCAAGGTGGTGATGGCGGGCACTGCAATATGTTCCGGCATGACGGTTTGCTTGCCGACGGCGGTGTAGAGCACCGGCACGATATTCGAGCAGCCGGCGCCAACCAGTGCATAACCCAGCAGCGCGGTTTCCCACGCTGGTAACAAGGTCGCCAGTAACAAGCCGGCAGTTGCCAGTGCACCGCCGATCATGATCACCCGAGTCGCGCCAAGGCGCCGCACGATGGCGTCACCGGTCAGCCTTCCTGCGGTCATGGTCAGTGCAAAAGCCGCATAACCGAGGCCTGCGTAGGCCTCATCAAGCCCGCGTTCGGCACTGAGGAACACCGCGCTCCAGTCCAACACCGCCCCTTCGGCCAAAAACACGATGAAACACAGGCACCCTATAAACAGCACCACGCCATGGGGAATCGCAAACGCCGGGCCCGAACTTTCACTGCCGTAGGGCAGCAAATGCGGCCCGGCCTCGAGCAGCGCAACGGCCATGACGATGATCACGACGAAGGTTGCCTGCAACGGTGACATGCCCAGCCCCAGCAACCCGGCAACCCCTGCCGCGCCGACAATACCGCCCAGGCTGAACAACCCGTGGAAGCCCGACATCATGGTCTTGCCGCTGGCCCGTTCAACGATCACCGCCTGCAAGTTCACTGTGGAGTCCACCGTGCCCAGGCCCGCGCCGAACAGGAACAAGCTGGCGATCAGCAACGGAACCGAACTGACCGTCGCCAGCATCGGCAAGGCCAGGCAGATCATGATCGTACCGGCGGTCAGTACACGCCGGCAGCCGTAACGTGAGGCCAATGCGCCTGCCGCGGGCATCGCGATGATCGAACCTACACCCAGGCACAACAGCAGCAGGCCCAGCGTGCCCTCATTCAGTTGCGCACGCGCTTTGGCATACGGCACCAGCGGGGCCCAGGCAGCAATGCCGAAGCCGGCGATGAAAAATGCGATACGCGTCGACATTTGCTCCAGCCGCCCGGGAACCACGGGCGCTGAGGTGGGAATGGCAGTCATGAAAAGTCCTTGGTTTTGCGTTCAACGAACGATGTCCGGCGCGACATCCTTGCACATCAGGCCTTGGCGAGCGAGCCAGGGTTCCCTTGGGATGACTGTCGATGAATTTTATTTGTACAAACCGGGAACGCGATTGGCCTTGAGCATCACATAGAGGTGGTCGAGTTCGCAGGAGGCGTTCTGGAAGGTGCGTAATCCCCGCGAGAGTCGGTGAACCCCGGGGGTCTTACGGTGGATTGCCACCTTCCAGGCCGCTTCACAAAAAAACCGCGTTGTGTAATACGCTGCTTGGCCAGCATGTAGGCAACCGAACGGACGAACCGATGAAAGTTTTCAGGCGGGCAGCGCCATGACCCTGTTCTATGACGCACGAGGCAACATTTATGGGGTGGTCAGCCCAGTCTTTCTAAGGAGCCGAGGCATCAAGGTGCCCGAAAGTGCTTCTCTGGCCGCAGCTGCCCGCAGCGTGTGGGCCGAGTCGGCCATTGCCTCCGAATGCGGTTGGGGGGTGCGCCCGGTCGGCGCCAAGGTGCATCGCTGTGATGGTTTGTTGGTCGGGCCTTTTCAGACCGAGCCGCCGTTTGACCTGTTGATCGTCAACACCGACGGCACCCTGGCCGAGCGCAGCGGTAACGGTTTGACGATTTTTGCCCAGGCGCTCACCGACCAGGGTTTGATGACTGCAGCCTGTGAACTGCGGGTCCATCATGACAAGGCCGACGCGGCATCGCCGGTGGCGACTCGGGTTGAACCGGCGGTATATGAGCAGGTCGACGGGTTCTGGCTGGACCTGGGTTTGCCCGCGTTCGGGCCGTCTGCCGTGGGCGCGCAAGGGGTTGATCCAGCCTTTCTGGGCGGCACCGAACTGAACCGTGTGAATGCGCTGGCGGCGATCAATCCGCACTGGGCTCACAGCCAGTTTGTGCGGGTGGGTAATCCTCACTGTGTCACCTTGGTCGAACAGCTTTCAGCATTGCCGGAGAACCTGCAGATGCACCAGCCAACCCTGTTCGAACCACTGCGGGCGATTGCCTTTGCGCCTCCGGCGGGAGCCGGCCAACCTTGTGCAGCCGGGATCAATTTGCAGTGGGCCGCCAGGCAATCCGGTAACCGGGTTGTCGCACGCGTGTTCGAACGGGGAGAGGGGCCTACCGCGTCTTCCGGAACCAGCGCCAGCGCAGTGGCTGTTGCAGCGTGGCGTGCGGGCTGGGTCGAGGGCGGCGAAGTTGCGGTGGTGATGCCAGGTGGCACCGCGCCGGTGCGCTTGCATACGCAGGCCGACACATTGCTAAACGTCAGTCTGTTCGGGACTGCCCGCCGTCAGGCATGAGGTTTTATGTGCGGCTGATACCTTGGCTGGGTGTCAGCTGTTTCGTAATGAGTTAGATATTTAGTTGTAAGTTTTTGTAGGGTGTTTCTTATATTTAAAAATTAGTTAATGCCTCGTTTTATTATTTTGTAAAAGATACTTCTATCTCCGTTGTACGAAACTTCTTTTTTATTTTTAAGCGGCCGATTTTTACCTGAAATCGCTAAGCTTCAGTGCGCTCAGGTGCTTTTTCTCGGTCATTCATTCGCTGTATGGCCGAGGGGAAGTATTTCAATTCAGCAATAAAAAAGATGGCGGGTAACAACGGATGGTTAACGCGTTTGTTTCGTCACGTTTCAACTTTATCGTTCCAGGAATAGAGACAGACTTTCAGGTGCTTGCGTTTAAAGGCCACGAGGTCATCGATCAACCGTTTTTCATTCAGGTGCAGGTGCTCAGTGAGAACCCCAGCCTGGACCTGGAAGCACTGCTTCATCAACCCGCCTATCTCGATTTTGGCGAAGGGGCAGAGGGGCTGCACGGGCAGGTTTACGCGATCGGCCGCGATGACCCCGGGCGCCGACTCACCCGGTATCGCCTGACGCTGGCACCGCGCCTGGCCAACCTGGCTCATCGGCGTGACCAGCGGATTTTCCAGCAACGCAGCGTGCCCCAGATCATCGCGGCAGTCCTTGAACACCACGGCATCCTGGCCGACGCCTACGTGTTCGAACTGAGGCCGGTGGTTTATCCGCCGCGTACGTTTTGCGTGCAATACGCGGAAACCGATCTGCATTTCATCCAACGGCTGTGCGCGGAGGAGGGTATTCATTACCACTTCCGCCACAGCGACGACGCGCATGTACTGGTGTTTGGCGATGACCAGACCGTATTTCGCCGCTTGCCCTTGCAGCGTTACTCACCTGTCGGAGGGCCGGCGGCCGAAACGCAGGTTATCCAGCGTTTCGATGTGCGCCTGGCCACGCGCAGCCGGCAAACGGTGCGACGCGATCATGATTTCGAGCATCCTTCCCTGCGCTTGCAGGACACGGCAGGCGACGCTTCGATACAGCCTCTTGAAGACTACCACTACCCCGCAGGTTTCAAGGGCCGTGCAAGGGGCGGGCGCCTGGCTCGCAGGGGGCTCGAGCGCCATCAGAGCGACCGCCATCGAGCATTGGGCAGAAGCGATCTCCCGGCGCTGCGCAGCGGGCATTTCCTGGAATTGCGCGATCACCCGGACCCATCCTGCAATGACCTGTGGTTGATTACCTCGGTACGTCACGAGGGGTATCAGCCCCAGGTGCTGGAGGAGGCGACAGGTGAGGTTGAAGGGTTCCAGGGGTATCGCAATCGCTTCAAGGCGACACCCTGGCGCGCGACCTATCGACCGCCCCTCAACCACCCCAAGCCGACCATCAATGGCAGCCAGACCGCAACGGTAACCGGGCCTGCCGGTGAAGAGGTGCATTGCGACGCGTATGGCCGGGTCAAGGTGCGCTTTCACTGGGACCGGCTGGACAAGTCCGATGACAAAAGCAGTTGCTGGATACGGGTGGCGTCCAGTTGGGCCGGTGACGGGTTTGGCGCAACGGTGATCCCGCGGGTGGGCATGGAAGTGTTGGTGACATTCCTGGAAGGCGACCCGGACCAACCGTTGATCAACGGATGCCTACCCAATGCCTCGCATCTTCCCACCTACCCCTTGCCGCAGCACAAGACCCGCAGCGTCCTGCGTAGCCGCAGCACCTTGGGCGGCGATGGTTGCAATGAGTTGTACCTGGAAGACCGCCACGGTGAAGAGCTCATCTACTTGAGGGCCCAACGAGACTTGGAACAACAGGTGGGCCATGACAGCCGCCTGGAGGTGGCGGGGGCGCGGCGGGAAATCATTCGCGGCTTGAGCACGGTTCACCTGGAAAACGACGAGCATCGCCATGTCAGCGGAGATCGCACGGTGGTTCTGGGGGCTAACGATCACCTGGATGTGCAGGGCGACAGCCGTACGTATGTGGGGCAGACCGTGGAGGTTGAAGCCGGCCAGCAGATTCACCTCAAGGCCGGTGCCCGGCTGGTGATCGACGCAGGCGCACAACTGAGCTTCATGGCCGGTGGAGAGCACCTGGTTATCCAGGCGGGGGGTATTTTTTGCAGTCGCCCTATCACCCTCGGCGGTGCGCCGTGTGCAACCTCATCAACAAGTGTTCCATCGGCGGTCGAGGGGCCGAAAGTCGCCGCCGCACAAGGCGCCATCATGACCTTGGCCAGGCAACTGGGCGCGGACTTCTGCCCTGTTTGTGAGCGCTGCCGCGAAGGGCTGTGCGAGCTCAGTGAAAGGGTAGCCTGATGAACAACCTTCCAAACCAATGGATGGCCCAACAACAACAGGCGGGACGCTGGCTGTGCCTGGTGCTTGAGGGCGATAACGCGGCACGCCAACCCATGATGGCCACCCGCGAGTTATCAGGGTATTGCAACGTTTACGCGCAAACGCCGCTGGCGGAAATGGTCATGGCGGGCCCGGTGATCCTGCTGCTGGATCAGGTGAACGAAGCGGCGCTGCGTGATCTGTTAACGCAGCCGGAAACGAATTGGGGCTGGCTGGGCAGCCTGCCAACCGCTGACTTGACGGCCGTGACTCGCCACTGGCGTAACCGGATGCTGCTCGGGTCGCCAGGTAACCAGTCGCTGTACCGCTTTCACGACAATCGCACGCTGGCACGTGCAGTGGCTTATTTGCCATTGGAGCATCGGCCGGCCTTCCTCGGCCCATTGCTCAGCGTGTGCTACTGGCACGAAGACCGCTGGCACACTGCCGATAATCCCGCTCCAGACGAGTACCCGGTGCCCGATCCCGCCCCTTGGCTGAACACGCCCAACCCAAACGCCGGCGCCATTCTGCACGCCAATATCCTGCGCTACCTGCTGGCTGAACACAGTGAAGACCTGGTTGTGCTGGTCGAGTCTCAAGACCCCAAAGTCTGGTTGACCCACGTGTTGGAACAGGCTCGCGCCTGGCAATGGACCCGGCCCGAACAATTGGAATTTTTAGTCGTACGCAGGTTGGAAGAGGCTACGCGCAGCAGTGTGATTTGCTGGCAGCCAAAGGTTGGCGAAACCCCCGAAGATCATTTCGAACGAGTGGTGCGGCAGTGGTGTTTGATGGAGAACAAGGATGAATAGACAAGTTTTAGGCGTGCTGTTTGCACTGGGTATCACCGGGCTTTTTGGGTGCGTGGGGCGGCCGGTTGACAGCTTCACGCTGGAGGTGGATTTGCCGGCGAATTTTAAACTCAAAACTGCCGCCAATTACCGACCAGCGACCGGGGAAACGTGCACCTTGCCACAGCGTCGAGGCAAGAGGCCTGAGCGCAAGGTATTTTTTACCGATTACACACCAGTGGCCCATCGGCTGAGTTATCAACTGCCGCTGACGGAAACTGTCAATGGATGCCCGTTGGTATTGCGAGGGGTGGAGTTCGATGTATATGCGAAGTGGGGGAGTCGCGATTCAGATCTTGACGGGGATCTGGGCAGTATCGCAATTTTGGATCGCTCCGATATCCATTCATCGGAAATGCCAGATTCAGGTGTTCAGCAGTTGCCTGGGCAGTGTCAGTGGTTATTTCGGACGGTGGGGCCCAAGCAGGCAATCATAAAACTTCTTAAATGCAATTCGCTGGACGCCTTGGGCCAACTGCAAAAAACACCCATTGGTGGTTTGGCGCAACGAGATCAGCTAGCGGGGAAAACCCTCAGGATGGCGCTGAGGGTAATTGATGAGGAGGCGCCCGCTATCGACGATAACTGGGTAGCCGTTCCGGATGGTTGGAAGCGCTGCAAAGGGAAAAGCTTCGAAGACCCGTACGCTTTCTGCAACGGTAATGTCACCGACTTTAAACCTATAAAAATGCCGGATGGTCGCACCTGCGAGGTTTATCCATCCTGCAAGTAAAAAGGAGAAATTCATGAAGCTTGACGCACGGAAGCAACCTTTTTTCAGTGATATAAAACCTGCCTGCTCGTTGCGAGGGCATTGGATCAGTTTTTGTTTGGTTGATGAGTTCGGAGCAGGCTCTTCATATGGGGGGCTGCCGTACACCCTCTACGACAGTGTTGGGCAACACTATAAAGGACGCTTGAATGGGGACGGCTTTGCCAAACTAACGGATAGTTACTGTGGCCCGGTGGTTCTGGTTTTTGACGATCTTTATTCAGGGACGGCGCAACCCTATGAGTACTTAATGACGCGCTCCACTTATAAGCTTCCTATTACAGAACTTCAGTATCGCGCAGAAAGAACTCGATTTGCTGCGGCGGATGGTCGGCGCGTTGAAAGTAATCCCGCTCGACAGCAGGCCAATCGGTTCTATCAGGTCGAAGTACGCGATCTGGTCAGGCATGTCGCACACTTGCCTCCCATCGCGCCCCGGACTCACCAGCCCCCACGGCATGCCCTGAAAATGCTGGCCGACCTGGGCTTCGGCCCACCCCAGTCAACGTTATCGGGCATCGTCTTATTCCCCAACAACCACACCGCTCTGGAAGTACGGCCGCTGCGTTCGTTACGTCCGCTACTTTCCACTGAAGACAAATTCTGCGCCTTGAACTTGTATCATTTGGCATTATTCGCAGCATTGAGTTACTGCAATTTCGGCCAGGAGCCACCAGAGAAGCCTTTGGATAAAGTTCATTTTCCACTGGGCCCGAGCGTTGGAAATCTCTTTGCCGAACAGCTTTCGGGGTACGACGAGGCCTGGCGGATTGATCCTGAACAAACTCAGCGTTTTTATCCGCTCTACGAAGACGTTCCTTACTCCAGGCGTTTTGAAATTTTGCCCTTCGATCCCGAGTTGTATCCACAAAATCGTCCAGAGCTTGAGGAACAACAGGAATACCCTTCGCGCCTGCACTTCTTTGATGACGAAAAAGACGGTACCGACACCCAGGCGTTCATTACTCACCACGATGAGGTCATCCTGATAGCCGTGCGTGGTACTGCCAGCCCAAGCGACGGATTGCGCGATGCCAACGCTCATCAGACACCTTTTACCGAAGGCGTCGGTAAGGCTCACGAGGGGTTCTATCAGGCTTATCGGGCGATGCGTGATTTTGTGCTGCGATACCTCAACCAATTTTACACAGCCCAACGAATAGTCATCTGTGGCCACAGCCTCGGCGGTGCCATTGCGTTGCTGTTGGCAGAAGGTCTGCGCAGAATACCGGAGGCCAACTACAACATCCTCCTCTACACCTACGGCGCCCCGCGTGCCGCCGACTCCGAATTCACTGTCGGCGCATCCGCTCTGGTCCACCACCGTATCGTCAACCACAACGACCCCGTTCCCAGCGTCCCGGCGCCCTGGATGAACACCACCGCCAAGCTCTGGATCCCTGGCGCCGTCACGTTATTCAGCGCTCCCGCCGCCGGAGGCCTGTTGTTCGCCGCCGACCTGGTGCGTTTCGGCGGCAACCCCTACCAACACCATGGTGAACAACAGCATTTCATGCCGATCATGCTGCCGGATGGCACGCATTCATCGGTGTTGTGGAGGCCCGGATGTGAGTCCATTGAAGAGGCCGGTCGTAATCGGGCGTTGCATGCGCGCGGCGATATGCCTGAGCGCGACGGGTTGATCAGGCAGTTGGTGCAATACAAGCAGCACTTCATGACCGCCAGCTACATCCCGGCTGCCTGGGCCACATTGCGGCGCTGGCAACAGACCCTGGACAGCAACGTCCCGCTGGTGACCGAAAGAGAGTTTGAGTTGCTCGACCATGCCCTCGCGACCATGCGCAAGCAACTGCAAGACAAGCGGCGAGAATTGACTCGGCATCGACCGGCCAATGACCGGGCTTATGAACATCATGAGCCGTTGAATGCCGAAATCGAACGACTGCACCTCAGTCGCCAGCGCCTGCAAAGCCTGCGGTGGCGTCGTCTTGGGGCGCGCGATGTCTACGGCAGCCATGCTCACGCCGCGCACTTGCAACCGAGCCTCATGCGTTGGTTCAGCCATCGTGAAAACCGAGCACTGTCCCCAATCGCCAGCATTCCGCCCGTGACGGATAGCGATCGGGGCAGGGCACAAACGTTGGATATCGACTCCATCGTCTGATCACGGTGGTTACATAAACTCAACCTGGGCCGGCTGGCGTTTCATCAGTACTTTGCCGTTGCGAATCGAGTATAGCGGCAGGCCCTGGCTGCGAATCACCTCGTAGTCGCTGTGCGCCGAGAGGATCAGCAAATTGGCTGGCCGTCCGGGTTCCAGGCCATAACGATCACCCAGGGCCATCGCCTTGGCGCTGTTATCGGTCACCAGGTCGAGGGCGCTTTGCAGGTTGCGGTAGCCGAGCATATGGCAAATGTGTAAACCGGCTTCGAGCACCCGCAGGATGTTGCCGTTGCCCAGGGGGTACCAGGGATCGACGATGGAGTCCTGGCCGAAGCAAACATTCATGCCGGCTTCGAGCAGCTCGTTGACGCGGGTCACGCCACGGCGTTTCGGGAAGCTGTCGAAACGGCCTTGCAGGTGGATGCTTTCGGTCGGGCACGACACGAAGCTGATGCCGGAATGTCCCAGCAGGCGGAACAGTTTGGCGCAATAAGCATTGTCGTAAGAACCCATGGCCGTGGTGTGGCTGGCGGTGACAAGGGCGCCCATGTCGCGGCTTCGGGCCTCTTCGGCCAGCACCTCGAGGAAGCGCGAGTGCGGGTCGTCGGTTTCGTCGCAATGCACGTCCACCAAGCAACCGGTGCGTTCGGCCAGGTCCATCAGGAACTTCACCGAACTCACGCCTTGGTCGCGAGTGTATTCAAAGTGAGGGATGCCACCAATCACGTCGGCGCCCAGGCGAATGGCTTCTTCCATCAGTTCGCGGCCATGGTGGAACGACTCGATGCCTTCCTGGGGAAACGCGACGATTTGCAGGTCGATCAGGTGCGTGCTTTCTTCACGCACTTGCAGCATGGCTTTGAGCGCCGTAAGGTCCGGGTCGGTGACGTCGACATGCGTGCGTACATGTTGGATGCCGTGGGCGGCAAGCGCCTGGATGGTCTGCTTGGCGCGGGTCTTGGTGTCTTGCTGGGTGATGGTGGCTTTGCGTTCGCCCCAGCACTCGATCCCTTCGAACAGTGTGCCGCTCATGTTCCAGCGCGGTTCGCCGGCGGTGAGCGTGGCATCGAGGTGGATATGCGGTTCGACGAATGGCGGGATCACCAGATTGCCGGCCGCGTCCACATCATCGGCGGTTAAAATCGGCGCCCTGGTTTGTGGCGTGATGCTGGCGATCCGGCCGTTTTCCAGGTGCAGATCATGCAGGCCTTCATGGTTGCGCAGGCGGGCGTTGATGATGTGCATGGGCAAGTTCCTCTTGGCTAAAAACAATCAGGCAGACAGCCGCCAGATCATCAGGGCGATGCCGATGTCCAGGCGGTCATAGGCGTTATCCAGCGTCAGCCCGCACAGGGCTTCGATGCGCTGGACGCGGTGCGTCACAGTGTTGCGGTGCAGGGCCAGGCGCTGGGCGGCGGCCATCAGGTTACCATTCTCGTGAAACCAGGCTTCCAGAGTCGGCATCAGGCTGGGGCCATGGTGCAAGTCGTGGCGCAATAACGGGCCCAAGCGTTCATTGAGAAAGTGGTCGAGCAGGGCGCGATCACGCACGCCGCTGAGTAACTTGAGCACGCCCAGTTCGTCGTACACGCACAGCCCGGCGCGTTCGCTGAAACGCCGCGCGGCGGCCAACGCCTGGCGCGCTTCATCCTGGGCCTGGGCCAGGCGCGCAGGTGGGTGCGCGGCGGCGCTGAGGCCGGTAAACAATTTAAGCGGCGCCAGGCGCAGGTTCAGCGGCTTCAACCAGGTGGCCAATTGTTGGCGGTTAGCCAGGGCCGCAACCGCGTCGGGGGCCGGCAGCAGCAGTGTCCAATTCCCGGCCCGGCCCAATAACGGCAACCCCGCCGACCACTGACGTAGGCGGCGACTGATGCCGTCGTGTTGCTGAGCCAGGTGCGCTTCGACCTGTTGTGTATCGTTCTGGGCAAACAGCGACTCGCTGCCCTCCAATTGCAATTGCACCACCTGCCAATGCCCGTTGAGGGACATACCCAGTTGCGCGGCCCTGTGCAGCAGCACTTCCAGGGATTGAAAGTCACCGGTCAGCAAGCGTTCCAACACATCATGGCGCGAACGCCCCAACTGCTCGAACTGGATCAGCGCCGAGCCGATGGCTTGGGTTACCAGCACCATTTTCAACGAGTAGGGTTGCTCGATCAGCGGCATGCCCGCTGCGTGCGCGGCATCCAGCAGCCGCTGGGGTATCGCCTGGATATACGCCGGCCCGGTGAGAATCACCAGCCCGGCCACCTTGCGCTGACAGGCTTCTTGCAGCAATTGCAGCAAGTTCGCTTCATCCCGTGGGTGATTGATGCCGGTGACAAACACCAGCTCGCTGCCCAGCACCCACTCGGCGATCCCGCTGTTTTCCGCCACGTAGGGCCAGCGCACAGGGTTGTCCAGGCCTGCCTCGCCGGCGCGCAGGCGCATGGATTCAAGGCCAGGCAGGGCCAGCACATCGGCGACGGTCAGGCTCATGCTTGAGCGTCAGCCAATGGCGCACGCACACGTAGTACGGCCGTCAGCACGATGTAGGTAAGCGACGCGGCTGCGATCCCTACCAGCGGCGCGACCCAGGGCGAGTTGAATGCCAGCACGGTGCCCACGGCATAGGCCGCCAGCCCCGGCCAGTTGAACGCCGGCAGGCGAGCCTCGGCCAGGCGCGGGTATTGGCCACGATAGCGGTAGAAAAAGTCGGCCATGATCACCCCGCCAATCGGTGGTATCACCGTGCCCAGCAGGATCAGGTACGGCACCAGCATGTCGTACATGCCAAGCAGCGCCAGCAGGGTGCCGATCACCGCGCCGGCCAGGGTCACGGTCTTGCGGCGTTGGGTGCGCAACAGGTTGCAGCCGGCCACGGCGAAGTTGTAGATGGTGTTGTCCTGGGTACTCCAGATATTGAGCAGCAACATGGCCATCGCCGCCAGCGCAAAGCCTTGCAGCAGCAACACCTCGACCACATCCGGTTGTTGATAGACGATGGCGCCGTAGGCCCCGATCAGCACCATCAGGCCGTTGCCGATAAAGAAACCGATCAGGCTGGCCAGCACCGCGACCCTGGCCGAGCGCGAAAACCGCGTCCAGTTGGTGGCCTGGGTCGCGCCGCTGACGAAGGTGCCGAACACCAGGGTGATCGCCGTGGACAAATCCAATTCAGCGGTTGGCGTCACCGCCAGCAGGCCGTCCCAACCGCCGACTTTGGCCGTGGCGACCCACATCGACAGAAACAGCAGCAGCCCCATGGCTGGCACCGCGATGTAGGAAAGAATCTCCAGCCCGCGATAGCCCACGTAAGCCGTGGCGCAAAATACCAGGCCAAACACCAGCATCAACACCAGCACGTTGCCCTGGCTCAGTTCGAAGTACTTACCCAGCACCACGGCAGCCGTGGCGGTGCCCCAGGCGTACCAGCCGATCTGGGTGAAGCCGAGGATCAAGTCACTGAGCTTGCTGCCGACTTCGCCAAAGCACAAGCGCCCCATCAATACGGAGTTCAAGCCGCTCTTGAACGCGATATAACCCAGGCCCGCCGCGTAAATACCCAACAGCAGGTTGCCCAAGGCCACCACGCCGAGCATGTCGATAAAGCTGAACGCCACCCCCAGCTTGCCGCCGGCAAACATGGTCGCGGTAAAAAACGTAAAGCCCAGCAGCACCATGGCGGTGGATGCCAGGCCTTTGCGCGCATGCATGGGGACTTCGCTTAAAGGGTAATCGTTGCCCGGTTCTTGCTGCGTCATGTGCCGTGCTCCCTGAATGAGTGACGCAGGCCTATTGCACCGCCCGTGCCAAATCAGCAGCAGTGACGGGCGCACGGTGTGAGTTGTGCAGCGTGCACAGTATTTATAGCCAAACAGGCAAGAAATGCCGGAGGGAGTGTTCGCGCTGCCCAGTCGGGCACGAAAGCGGTGCAGGGGTGATACAAAATGGATCAGTCAAACGGTGGCTGCGTGGTAAATCATCTAGGCCGAAAAAAACCACCGCAAGGGTGGTTTTTTACACACATCGCAGGCTTATTCGCCGCGATAAATACAGCCACTGGTGCAGGTCTCGTGGATGCGAATTGCGCTGAGTTCCGGCAACAGGGGTTTGAGTTCGTTCCAGATCCACTTGGCCAGCACTTCGCTGGTCGGGTTTTCCAGGCCGGGGATGTCATTGAGGTAGTTGTGGTCGAGGCGTTCATAGAGCGGCTTGAAAATCGCCTTGATCTCCGAGAAGTCGCGAATCCAGCCGGTATAGGGATCCAGGTCGCCGCTCAGGTGGATAGCCACCTTGAACGAATGCCCATGCAGGCGCCCGCATTTATGGCCGTCCGGCACGTGCGGCAGGCGGTGGGCGGATTCGAATGTAAATTCCTTGAAGATTTCCACAGTATTTTCAGCTCGGTCAGGTATCTGGCAGCCGGCGAGTTTAACAGCTTGATCCCTCGCCGCGCATACCGCTCGGTCAAAGCGCCTGCAAGCGCTCGCCCAGCCCGCCGTTATCGGCCAACTGTAGGAACTCATCCCCCAGCCGCCGGCTCTCGCTCATCGCGGTTTGCCAGTATGTGTTGCGGCTCGCGTCATCGCCCACGAAGCGCTTGAAGTCGCTGCGGTCCGGCAGTTTGCCGTGGGGCAGGCGGGCCAAGTAGTCCCTGGACGGCGCCAGCAGCAACACATCCTGCAAGCCCTGTTGATTGCTGCGTCGCCACGGCAGGCCCTTGTCGAACCAGCCGGGGACGACCCGGTCGGTGAAGTGCGGGTACAGCACAATATCGTCGCCGTGGTAGGGCAGGTCGAGGTGGTAGTCCAGCAGGCCGCCGTCGCGGTAAGTGCCGCTGCCGGCGCCAGGCAGGTCGCGTACGCCTTGCATCACCATGGGGATCGAGCCGGAGGCCAGCAATGCCTGGCGCAGGTTGCCTGCATCCAATTCGACAAAGCGCGACGGAAAATCCTGCAGCGGATGCACCGGTGGCGGCTGGCGCGGGTCATGGATGATCAGCCGTTCGAAATGCCGCGACAGCCGCGCGCGGCCACGCAGGTTATCGGCGATCACCGAGGACAGGCCCAGGCCCAGGCGCCCGCGATGGTCATCGGCGAGCAGGCCGTGGCTTTTGACTACCATGATGTTCAGGCGATAGTCGGGGTTGTCCAGCACCCGCGCATCGCGGCCGGCCAGCAGGTCGTCGAGCATGCGCCGGCAGCTCTGGCTGACGTCGGCCATGGTCACGCCTTTGGCAAAGCGCTGCTCGTTGTACAGCCGGCCGAGGTCCAACAGGCCTTGTACCGGGTCGGGCAGGCAGGCACTGGCAAAGCGCCAGGAGCCGATGGACGCACCGATCAGCGCCCGTTCCCGTGGCGCGCGCGGCAGCCAGTCGCCGAACAGCGCCAGGTCCAGACCCTGGATACCCAGCGCCTTGGGGCCACCGGCCGCACCGGGCAGAATGCCGACGTCGGCAGGCGCAAGGCCCTGTTCGCGGATGCGCGCGAGGGCGCGTTTGCCGGCCTTGAGGGTCAGGGCGGGAAACTTGATGTGGATGGCTGTCATACCGGTCTCGATTGAAGCGAGGGGGCAGTATAGGAAATCTCGCGGGTTGTGGGAAAAGGCCTACGCGCAATTGCCATGGTGGCAATTCAGTTTCAGTTAAGTTGCAGCCGTTACCGTGGCGTGTGTAGGAATAACATCGCGTAACGGAGATTTATCATGAAACGCCTCACCGCTCTGGTCGCCGCCGTTATCATCGCCTGTGCGGCGCCCCAGGCCGGAGCCGTGGACCCGGACAAACCACTGGTCGTACCCGGCACTGTTACAATTGTCGCCTTTGACCAACTGGAAGCCACGGCCCTGGCCCTGCACCCCGGTTCTACGCTGCTGGACACCGACCTGGATGAGGCCTACGGCAAGTACGTTTATGAGGTCGAGCTGCAAGATCGCAACGGTATCGAATGGGACGTTGAATTGGACGCGCTCACCGGGCAGGTTCTCAAGAATCATCAGGATACGTAATGAAGGTAAATTTACGCACCGGCAGTCGGGTGGCACTGGTGCTTGTGGTGTTCTGCTCAAGTTTGCAGGCCCGCGACCTCAACCAGGACGAAGCCCTCGCGTTGCGCCAGCAGGGCGTGATCCTGCCGCTGGAGCAGCTGTTGCAGCAGGCCATGGCGCGCTATCCGGGCTCCCGTATGCTAGAGGCCGAGCTTGAGAAAAAACACGGCCAATATGCTTATGAAGTGGAGCTGGTGACCACCGAGGGTGTGGTGCGCGAGATCAAACTTGACGCTACCACCGGTGCGCTGATTAAAGATGAGGAAGACTGATGCGCCTGCTGCTGGTAGAAGACAATGTACCCCTGGCCGATGAACTGCTGGCCGGCTTGCAGCGCCAGGGCTATGCCGTGGACTGGCTGGCTGACGGGCGCGACGCCGCTTACCAGGGCCGCAGCGAACCCTATGATCTGATCATCCTCGACCTTGGCCTGCCCGGTTTGCCTGGCCTCGAAGTGCTGGCGCAATGGCGCGCCGCCGCGCTCGCCACTCCGGTGCTCGTGCTCACCGCCCGCGACTCCTGGGCCGAGCGTATCGAAGGGCTCAAGGCCGGTGCCGACGATTACCTGAGCAAACCCTTTCACCCTGAAGAGCTGCACCTGCGCATCCAGGCGCTGTTGCGCCGGTCCCACGGCCAGGCCAACCAACCCACCCTGCAAGCCGCCGGCCTGCACTTGGATGAAGGCCGCCAATGCGTGTTGCGCGGCGGCGAAGAGATCCAGCTCACCGCCGCGGAATTTCGCCTGCTGCGCTATTTCATGCTGCACCCCGAGCAGATCCTGTCGAAAAGCCACCTGGCCGAGCATTTGTATGATGGCGAGACCGAACGCGATTCCAATGTGCTGGAAGTCCACGTCAACCACCTGCGCCGCAAGTTGGGCCGCAGCGTGATCGAAACCCGGCGTGGCCAGGGTTACCGGTTTGGCGCCAACCCCGCATGAGGTCGATTCAGCGACGCCTGAGCCTGGGCCTGATCAGCGTGATGGTGGTCGTCGGTGTGGTGCTGGCGCAAACCAGCCTGTGGTTGTTCGAGGCCGGTTTGCAGCGTTACCTGGAAGCCGGGCTGCGTAACGACGCGGAAAACCTGTTGGTGGCGCTGGTGCGTGGGCCCAACGGCGTGCAGTTGGATGAGCAGCGTCTGTCGCCGGCCTATCAACGGCCGTTTTCCGGGCATTACTTTCGTATCGACTTTGCCGATGTGCACTGGCGTTCTCGTTCGCTGTGGGACCAGGAATTGCCCCAACTGCCCGAAGCCGGGCTCAAGGGCAACCTGCAACTGGGCCCCGAAGGCCAACAACTGCTGGTGCTGCGTTCGGACTACAAGCGCTTTGGCCACTCGATTTCCATCAGCGTGGCTCAGGACTACACACCGGTGCGGGAAAGTTTCCAGCTGATGCGTCAGATCGGCCTGGTGCTGGGCCTGGCGGCGCTGCTGTTGGTGTTGATCCTGCAACGGCTCACGGTGCGTCGCGCCCTGCGCCCGCTGGAAAACGCACGCAACCAGATCGCTCAGTTGCAACAGGGCCAACGCTCGCAACTCGACACCCAGGTGCCACAGGAGCTGGAGCCGCTGGTCGCGCAGATCAACCACCTGCTGGCCCACACCGAAGACAGCCTCAAGCGCTCCCGCAATGCCCTGGGTAACCTGGGGCATGCGCTGAAAACCCCGTTGGCCGTGTTATTGAGCGCAGCGTCAAGCGAGGCGCTCAAGGACCGCCCCGAACTGAGCCAACTGCTGCGCGACCAACTGGAACAAGTGCAGCAACGCCTCAACCGTGAACTCAACCGCGCACGGCTGGCCGGCGAAACCCTGCCGGGGGCGTTGTTCGACTGCGAAAAAGAACTGCCTGGCTTGCTCGCCACCCTGAACATGATCCACGGCGAACACCTGGACCTCAGCTACCACGCCGCCCCTGGCCTGTATCTGCCTTGGGACCGCGAAGACCTGCTGGAGCTGCTCGGCAACCTGCTGGACAACGCCTGTAAGTGGGCGGACGCCGAAATTCGCCTGAGCGTCAGCGATACCGGGCACGTTTACCTGCTGACGGTGGAAGACGACGGCCCCGGCATCCCCGAAGCCCAACGGGACCAGGTGTTCAGTCGTGGCGCGCGGCTGGACGAGCAGACTGAGGGCCACGGGCTTGGGTTGGGCATCGTGCGGGATATCGTCGAGGTGTGGGGTGGCGTGTTGCAATTGCAGGACAGTGAATTGGGTGGGCTCAAGGTGCTGATCGAACTGCCCAAGCGCCACGCCTGACATGCCCCCATCAAGCTGTGGGAAAAGTCTTCGTTCCCACGATGTGTAAAGGCATTCAATCCAAAATTGCTCCCTCAAGCCCTGCGGCGGATTTGCCAGACGGTTCAACGCCTGGCTCAGCCGTGGCGATCGACAGTTTTGTTTATTCAAGCGATCAATCCAAACCCGAAAGCGGCGCCGCTTTTTGACATGCGCGCCCGCCTGCTGCAAAGTGCGCGCCCTCTAATAAGACCTCCTTAAAGTCTGCGAGCGGGTTGCCAGTCAATGGCCATCTGGGCGCGGGCATGCCTGTCTTTTATGTTTCTGCTTGAGGTAACCATGATTAACGCAGTCATCGCCGCGGTCGGCACCATGCTGGTGCTCAGCCTGTCCCGCGTGCATGTAGTCATTGCCATTATTGTCGGCGCCCTGGTGGGTGGTCTGGCCGGTGGCCTGGGCATCGAGGCCACGCTCAAGGCCTTCAATGGCGGCTTGGGTGGGGGCGCGACCGTGGCGTTGTCCTACGCACTGCTCGGCGCTTTCGCGGTGGCTATTGCCAAGTCCGGCCTGGCTCATTCGCTGGCGGACAAGGCCCTGTTGCTGGTCGACCGCCAGGACGCCACGGGTGGCAGCCACGTCAAATGGCTGTTGATCGGCCTGTTGTGGGTGGTTGCGATTGCCTCGCAGAACATTCTGCCGATCCACATCGCGTTTATTCCGCTGTTGGTGCCGCCGCTGCTGTACGTGCTGACCAAACTGCAACTGGACCGCCGCCTGATCGCCTGCGTAATGACCTTCGGCCTGATCACCCCCTATATGTTCCTGCCGGTGGGCTTCGGCAATATCTTCCTCAACCAGATCCTGCTGGCCAACGTCGCCGGCAGCGGCGTGGACATCAGCCAGGTCAACGTGACCCACGCCATGAGCCTGCCGGCCTTGGGCATGGTGGCCGGCCTGCTGGTGGCGGTGTTTATCAGCTACCGCAAAAAACGCGTGTACGACCTGGAGAAAATCGAGCGGGTCGAGCAAGTGGCGGTGCAGTACAACCCGCTGACCCTCCTGGTGGCCGGTCTGGCGATTGCTTCGGCATTCATCATTCAACTGTGGCTGGACTCGATGATCATCGGCGCCCTTGCCGGGTTCCTGATCTTCTCGGTGTCGGGCATCGTGCGCTGGCGCGATACCGACGACCTGTTCACCGAAGGCATGAAGATGATGGCCATGATCGGCTTCATCATGATCGCCGCCTCAGGGTTTGCCGAAGTGCTCAAGGCCACCGGTGACGTGCGTTCGCTGGTGCAAGCCTCGGCGGCGTTTATCGGCCATAGCCGTGGTGTCGGCGCCTTGCTGATGCTGTTGGTGGGCCTGTTGGTGACCATGGGGATCGGCTCGTCGTTTTCCACGGTGCCGATCCTCGCCGCGATTTTTGTGCCGCTGTGCGTGCAACTGGGCTTCAGCCCGATGGCCATCGTGTGCATCGTCGGTACGGCCGGTGCGCTGGGCGATGCGGGCTCGCCGGCGTCGGACTCCACCCTCGGCCCTACCTCCGGGCTGAATATTGACGGCCAGCACCACCATATCTGGGACACCGTGGTGCCGACCTTCCTGCACTACAACCTGCCGTTGCTGGCATTTGGCTGGTTGGCCGCCATGACCCTGTAACCTCATTGCTCGCCCATGACCACAAATGCGTGTTGTCCTACAGAATCAGGGTAATTGGCCGATAACCTCTCAAGCCGCTTAATAAGAGAGAAAAGTCATGCGTCTGAGTCTGAAGGCCAAAGTCCTGTCCCTCGCCGTCGTCCCGGTGTTGCTGTTTGCCCTGGTGATCAGCCTGACCACCGTGTGGATTCTCCAGGGCCAGGCACGCAACGAGGTGGCTGAAACCCGCGAGCGCCTGCTCAACAACGCCAAGGCCACCCTGCAAAGTTATGTGGAAGTGGCCATGAGCACTGTCAAACCGCTCTACGACGCCGCCGCTCCCGGTGATACGGCGGCGCGGGCAGAGGTGGTGAAGTTGCTCTCCAACACCAGCTACGGCAAGGACGGTTACTTCTTCGGCTACGACTCCGAGACCATTCGCCTGTTCAAGGGCAACAGCCCGGACGGCGTGGGCAAGAGCTTCAAGGACAATCGCGACCCCAACGGTGTGTACGTCAACCGCGACCTGGTCAAGGTCGGCAAGGACGGCACTCACTACCTGCAATACAGCTCGACCCAGCCTGGCCAGACCGAACTGGTGCCCAAGATGGGCTACACCGAATACCTGCCTAAATGGGACATGGTCATCGGTACCTCGGTGAACCTCGATGGCATCGAAGCCCAGGTGGCGGTGGTCGAAGCCAAGGTGGAAAAACGCATGGAGGGTGTGTTGCTGAGCATCCTCGGCGTGGCCGTGGTGGTGTTGCTGGTGATTGCCGCCGTGGGCATGGTGCTGGCCAATACCATCCTGCGTCCGTTGCACTTGATGAAAGCCAACCTGGATGACATCGCCGCCGGTGAGGGCGATTTGACCCGCCGCCTGGCGATCACCAGCCAGGATGAGTTGGGCGACCTCGCGGGGGCGTTCAACCGGTTTGTCGACAAGATCCACGGCCTGGTACGCCAGATCACTGACATGACCGCGCAACTGACCGGGCTGGTCAGCCAGGTGTCCGACCAGGCCAGCGTTCCGAGCAGGCCATGGAGCGCCAGCGTCACGAAACCGACCAAGTGGCCACCGCCATTAACCAGATGTCGTCTGCGGCCCAGGAAGTTGCGCGCAGTGCGCAAGGCGCCTCCGTGGCGGCACAACAGACCGACGCCGAAGGCCAGGCCGCCAAGCGCGTGGTGGACGGCAGCATTGCGCAGATCCATGCGCTGGTGAATGACATCCGCAGCAGCGGCGTGTCCCTCGACAGCTTGCAGCAGGATGTGTCATCGATTGTCAGTGTGCTCAGCGTGATCCGTTCGATTGCCGAACAGACCAACCTGTTGGCCCTCAACGCGGCGATCGAGGCCGCGCGGGCAGGGGAGGCCGGCCGTGGTTTTGCGGTGGTCGCCGACGAAGTGCGCGCCCTGGCCAGCCGCACGCAGACCAGCACCCAGGAAATCCAGGGCATGATCGACCGCCTGCAAACCGGCACGGTGGCCGCCGTGGACGCGATGCGCCGCTCCAGTGATGCCGGCGACGGCACCTCCGCCCAGGCCAACCAAGCTGGGGCGTCGCTGGACACCATGGCCCAGTTGATCGGCACCATCAACTCGATGAACGCGCAAATTGCCAGCGCCGCCGAAGAGCAGACCGCCGTCGCCGAAGAGATCAACCGCAGCGTGCATCAGATTGCCGTGGCGGTGGACAACGTGGCCGATGAGACGCAGTTGAGCGCGCAGACCTCGCGCAGCCTGGCCGACCTTGGCCAGCGGCTCGGACAACTGGTGGGGCAATTCAAGATCTGACCCTGTGGCGAGGAAGCTTGCTCGCCCCAACAGTGTTTACACGTCACGCATCAGCAGGCCAAAACGCAGGTCCATCTGCGCCGGAACGTGCACGTACACCGTGTGCCCGTCCCCCGGCGCCACGTCAATGGCTTGGCCCTTGCTGTTGTGCAAGGTGTCCAGGTCAAAGTGGAGGTTGCCGGCGGGCGTCATCAATTCCAAGTGATCCCCCACGGCAAAACGGTTCTTCACCTTGACCTCGGCCAATTCGCCCCGGCGCTCGCCGGTTAACTCGCCGACAAACTGCTGGCGCTCGGACACCGAGCTGCCGTTCTGGTAGTTCTGGTACTCGTCGTGCACATGGCGGCGCAGGAAGCCTTCGGTGTAGCCGCGTTGGGCCAGGGATTCGAGGTCTGTCATCAAGTTGCGGTCGAACGCGCGACCGGCCACGGCGTCATCGATGGCCCGGCGATACACCTGGGTGGTGCGCGCGCAATAGAAGTGCGACTTGGTGCGACCTTCGATCTTCAGCGAATGCACGCCCATGTGGGTCAAACGCTCAACATGCTGCACCGCGCGCAAATCCTTGGCGTTCATGATGTAGGTGCCGTGCTCGTCTTCGAAGGCGGGCATGTGCTCGTCGGGGCGGTTGGCTTCCTGCAGCACAAACACCTGGTCGGTCGGCGTGCCAATCCCCAGGGTCGGCTGATACGCCTGGACGATCTCCCCCGTGGTGTTTTCCACCGCCGGCGTGGCCTGGTATTTCCAGCGGCAGGCGTTGGTGCAACTGCCTTGGTTGGCGTCGCGCTTGTTCATATACCCCGACAGCAGGCAGCGGCCGGAATAGGCCATGCACAAGGCGCCATGCACAAACACCTCCAGCTCCATGGCCGGCACCTGCTGGCGGATTTCGCCGATCTCTTCCAGGGACAGCTCCCGCGACAGGATCACCCGGCAAATCCCTTGCTGCTGCCAGAACTCGACGCTGGCCCAGTTCACGGTATTGGCCTGTACCGACAAGTGAATCGGCATCTGTGGGAAGTGTCGGCGCACCAGCATGATCAGCCCCGGGTCGGACATGATCAGCGCATCCGGGCCCATGGCGATCACCGGGGCCAGGTCTTTGAGAAAGGTCTTGAGCTTGGCATTGTGCGGCGCGATGTTCACCACCACGTAAAAGCGCTTGCCTTGCGCATGGGCTTCGTCGATGCCGAGGGCCAGGTTGGCGTGGTCGAACTCGTTATTGCGCACGCGCAAGCTGTAGCGCGGCTGGCCGGCGTATACCGCATCGGCACCGTAGGCGAAGGCGTAGCGCATGTTTTTCAGGGTGCCGGCGGGGGCCAACAGTTCAGGGCTAAGGAGCAGAGGCATGGCAAATCGGACCGCAAAAGGGCGCGAGGGTACCGGGCGGCGCCGAAGGGGTTATTGATCTGGGTCTACGCTTACCGCAACAAAGATGGCACTCACAGGATTTGCAACGGACTAAGCAGCAGGGCGCACGCGCGCCGAGCTTTCTGACATGGACCGGACATGAATCAAACCACTCTGCAATTCAAGACCCTGCTGTTGTTGCTGGTCCTGGTGACTATCGCGTTTATCTGGATATTGCTGCCGTTTTACGGCGCGGTGTTCTGGGCGGTGATCCTGGGCATCATCTTTGCGCCGATGCAGCGCCGCCTGCAGCAACGCCTCGGCTGGAACCGCAACCTGTTGTCCCTGACCACCTTGATGGTGTGCCTGGTGATTGCGATTCTGCCGGTGATCATCACCAGCGCCTTGCTGGTGCAAGAGGGCGCGGCGCTCTACAAGAACATCGAGAGCGGCAAGCTCGACGTGGCCGGTTATATCGAGCAGTTCAAGCACTTTCTGCCGCCGTACTTCCAGCATCTGCTGGACCGCTTTGGCATGGGCAACCTGGAAGGGCTGCGTGAGAAGATCGTCAAGAGCGCGATGCAGGGCAGCCAGTTCTTTGCCACCCAGGCGTTCAGCTTCGGCCAGGGGACGTTTGATTTCCTGGTGAGCTTTTTCATCATGCTGTATTTGCTGTTCTTCCTGCTGCGCGACGGCCCGGAACTGGTGCGCAAAGTGCGCACGGCGGTACCGCTGGCCGAACCACAGAAGCGTCGTCTACAGCTCAAGTTCAACCGGGTAGTGCGCGCCACGGTCAAGGGCAACGTGCTGGTAGCCGTGACCCAGGGCGCGCTGGGCGGTTTGATCTTCTGGTTCCTGGACATTCCCAGCGCGTTGCTCTGGGCGGTGTTGATGGCGTTTCTGTCGCTGCTGCCGGCGGTGGGGGCTGGGCTGGTGTGGGGGCCGGTGGCCGCGTACTTCCTGCTCAGCGGTTCGATCTGGCAGGGCGTGGTGCTGGGCCTGTTTGGCGTGTTTGTGATCGGGCTGGTGGATAACGTGCTGCGTCCGATCCTGGTGGGCAAAGACACCAAGATGCCGGACTACTTGATCCTTATCTCGACCCTGGGCGGTTTATCGGTGTTCGGCCTCAACGGGTTCGTGATCGGGCCGCTGGTGGCGGCGCTGTTCATGTCCAGTTGGGCGCTGTTTGTCGAAAGCAAGCCGCGGGTCAAGCTGCCACTGCCTTGAGTCTCAGGCGTCAAGCCTGAAGCTCGACGCTTGCTGCAGCTGTTTTTCGGCGGCGGACAGCGACGTGAGGGGGCCACTGATGGCCTCGCCGTCGCTTACCAGGTACCAGCAGGCAAGCACTCCCAACGCGCGAAGCGGGGCGGGGACGGCGCTGCCGATGACAGACATGATTTGAACAGTGGGCATAGATACCTCCAATCGCTATGGAGGTCACCTTACGAGGCCAGGCGGCCAAGGAAAAATCACCTGGCTCGATAGTCGACATCAACGCAACGTGTCAGTCGACCACCTGATCGAGCATGCTCACCACTTCCTGCTCGTTGAGCAGGCCCTTGCGCACCAGGTTTTCTGCCAGCAACGCCAGGAATTTCGCGCTGCGGTGGCCTTCCAAGTGCTTGAGTTCGGTGAGTGCGCTGTAAACCTTGCTGGACGTGCAGAGGCCAGCGGTGCGGTGCGGGTTTTGTGTGGGCATGGTCAGTCGTCCTTGTTGTTATTGAGTGGACAGGATCGATAGTGGGAGTGCGGCGTGACACAAACATGACAGCGCTGGCCCCTGTCGAGCAAGTAGACTTTGGGCCTTATCCTGTGGGATTGGCGTCGGCACCATTGTCCTTATAGCGACCTTGACGCGATAAATCCGGACTTTGCGCGCAAAAAAAGGCCTCGCACGGGGGCGAGGCCTGTTTCGCACGTGACACCAGGGGTTTACCAGCCGCGACGGTAGTAGCCGTGAGGAGGGCCATAGTAGTAGCCATGTGGCGGGCCGTAATAAACCGGCGCCGGGCGGTAATAGACCTGCTGTTGTACATACACCGGTGGTGGCGGGGCGTAGTACACCGGCGGTGGCGCGGCGTACACCGGCTGCGGTTGTACATACACGGGCTGTTGCACGTACACCTCACGAGGTTGGCTGGCAACCACGGAGCCCACCACGGCGGCGCCGACCAACGCACCCAAGGCGGCCGGACCCGCCCATCCACCGCCGTGGGCGGAGGCTTGGCCTGCCATGGCGAGTGCACCGATAAGCAAGGCGATCTTGGGGATTTTACGATTCATGGTCATTCCTCGATTAGCCCCTGCGCTTGTGGTCTGCAGTCAATAGACTCAAGTAACGTCGCGGGGATACTTTTAAGACAACGTATTTCTGAAAAACAGCACAGCCGCTAAGTAAAGGTTGTGTAAGGTCTGTACCGATTTGCTTACTCAAAGGAGTTTTCCATGCAGATGCACCCCAACAAGGACACCCAACTGTGCATGTCGCTGTCCGCCCGCCCTGGCAATTTCGGCCTGCGATTTCATAACCACCTGTATGAACAGCTGGGTCTGAATTTTTACTATAAGGCCTTCAGCAGCCAGGATTTGCCCGGCGCGATCGGCGGTATCCGGGCTTTGGGGGTTCGGGGTTGCGGGGTGTCCATGCCGTTCAAAGAGGCTGCCATTGCCTTAGTGGACGAACTCGACGCTTCGGTTCAAGCGATTGACTCACTGAACACCATCGTCAACACCAACGGCCACCTCAAGGCCTATAACACGGACTACATTGCGGTCGAGCAACTGCTCAAGACGCATGCGGTGCCCAAGGACTCGACCTTCGCCCTGCGCGGCAGCGGCGGCATGGCCAAGGCCGTGGCCAGTGCCTTGCGTGACGGCGGTTATGCCAACGGTGTGATCGTGGCGCGCAACGAGGCGGCGGGGCGCCGATTGGCGCAGAACCTGGGGTATGAATGGCAGGCCGACCTTGGCGGGTTGCGCCCACGGATGTTGGTCAACGTGACACCGATTGGCATGACCGGTGGGCCTGAGGCCGATGCGTTGGCGTTCGAGGCCGATGCTATCGATAAAGCCGAAACAGTGTTCGATGTGGTGGCAATCCCCGCCGAAACACCGTTGATTGTGCGGGGGCGGGCCAAGGGCAAGCGGGTGATTACCGGGCTGGAAGTGATTGCGATCCAGGCGCTGGAGCAGTTTGTGCTTTACACCGGTGTGCGACCAACCCAGGCACAGTTCGAAAAAGCCGTGGCATTTGCCCGAAGCTGAAGGGCACTGGTGATCAAATGTGGGAGGGGGCTTGCTCCCGATAGCAGAGGGTCAGTCAATGCTCATATGTCTGAAACACCGCTATCGGAGCAATTCGAATCGTCGCACCGCCCATTTTGCCTGTATTACGCCTGTTCCAACTGCGCCAGGCGTTCTTCCAGCGCCGCAATGCGTGCTTCCAGTTCTTCAATCCGGTCCACAGACACTCCAGCCCCGCGCTCCACCGGGCTTGCTCGCGCCGCGATAATCGCCTCGATATCCGCCGGGTCGCCCAGCGCATGGGTGTAGCGGTCTTCCCGCTGCCCCGCCTGGCGCGGTACCAGCAGCGCCAGCCCGCGCGCGATCAGGCGTTCGAGCTGATGAACCACTTGCTCGGCATCTTCGAAATCATGCATGCGCCCGCTGCGGGTCAGCAGCTCGTTGACGGTCTGCGGGCCGCGCAAAAACAGCAGCCCAATCAGGATGACCTGCGCCGGCACCAGCTCCAGTGCCTTGTCCACGCGATGTTCCCAGCGATCGGCGCGGCTGCCCATCACCAGGCGGGTAAAGCCTTGGCCTTCGAGTACACGCAGGCTTTGGCCAACCTGGCCTTGGCTGAGGTTCATCACCGGCTCGCGGCTGGTTTTCTGGTTGCGAGGCCAGTACCAGCGCGTTAAGGGTCAGGGGGTAGGTTTCCGGATGGGTCGCCTGTTTTTCGATCAGGCAGCCCAGGACGCGGATTTCCGTGCTGTTCAGGCGCGGCTCAGGGGTGTCGGTGTCGTGCTCGGCGGTCATCGCGCGTTCCCTATGCTGTGAAGCCCACTAGCCTAATCCTGAAAAAATAAAAGACAAGCGGCAGGCATGGCTATAATCGCCGCTGGTTCCTACCCTGCCATTACCGATGAGACTGTCATGACTATTTCCCTGTACGCCGCCTCCGTCCCAGTCTTCAAGCAGATGCTCAACGCCCTGAGCGATGTGCTGAACAAAGCCGAAGCCCACGCGGGCGCCAAAAACATCGAGCCTAATGCCTTGCTGCAGGCGCGCCTGTTCCCCGACATGTTCCCGCTGGTGCGCCAGGTGCAGATCGCCGTCGACTTCGCCAAGGGCGTATCCGCCCGCCTGGCTGAAATCGAAGTGCCGAAATACGAAGACAACGAAGTGACCTTCGCCGAGCTGCAAGCGCTGATCGCCAAGGTCCTGGCATTCGTCGATACCATCACGCCAGCACAGATCGACGGCAAGGAAGGCATCGAGATCATCACTCGCCAGGGCACGCCTAAAGAGAAGCGCTTCAGCGGCCAATCCTACCTGCTGACCTACGGCCTGCCGCAGTTCTTCTTCCATGTCACTACCACCTACGCCTTGCTGCGTCACAATGGCGTGGAAGTGGGCAAGCGTGATTACATGGGCGCTTTCTAAACCCAGGCGCTGAAAAAGCCCGGAACCGCCCTTGAATGGGCGATTCCGGGCTTTTTTGTGTGCGGGTGTTTGACCTGCTGCTGTTCGCAGGGCGTTACACAATTGCGGGCAACCGATGCGTCAGCGGACACACTCAAGGGAGGTACCCACTTCACTCATCTAACGCTTTAGAGGCGAAAGGCTTAATGATAAATACCCTCCAGTCGGCGCCCGCTGCCGCACCTTCGCAAGCTTGTGTCCTACCGCAACCAGCCCCGAATAACCCACTTGAGCCAAAGACGCGCAGCCGGCGCGAGGTGGCGCAAGACGGCTCATCGACGCAGGCGGGCGCCCATCGGTCCTCATTACGCGATCAGGGCAACAGTGAATTGGCGGCCAAATACGCAAAGGCCCTCGAAGAAAGCACACTGCCTCCTTGGCGCGCTGGGGACATCACGGACATTGCGCTTAACTCCAGCTTCGGCCAGTGGCGCGCGCAATTACGTGCGGCGTTAGAAGACAAAGACTTTTTGACATGGTTTAACGCGAACGGACTTCACCTATCCTTGGTGACGCTCCGTCCCTCAACCGGGGGAGCTGCAGGCGTGGAATAAAAACGGCGAGCAATGCAGGTTCTCTCTCGATGACGACTCGGGGTGGGCGCAGGTATCCCAAGCGATTCTGACTGCCGCTCACGCTTTGGCGCCCAACGGGATTACGCGCAAGGCCGTGTATGCCGACAGTGTGCCGGTTTCCATGGTGGCGCAGTTCTATGGCGAAACGTTCCACGACGACCCGCTCAAAGATGGTCAGCGTGCTCAGCAACTGCAACAGCACGGCGGATTTGCGACCGCGGGTGCGGGAGAAGCGAGGTCCGAACAGGCACTCAACGCCCATAAAAGCCTTATTGCCGATAAACGCGACCTGCTCAGGTTCAGGGATGCGTTGGTGGCGGCGATAGTCAAGGCACCGGCCTATCTCGATGAGCAGGCGATTATTCACTCGCGCCGAAGCCGCGCGCCCTACGACCATGCAGAGGGGTTGGCGACTTTTTTGCGAAATCAACCGTTCAAGCTGGACCCGCGTTCCGGGTTTCACGTGGATAACCAGCCGAAGGCGGGGCAGTCCGTGAGCCTTTTACAATTCATGGAGGGGCAAGGTTGGGATCGCCCCGTCGATCTGGCCGAACTTAAAAACATGGGCCAAGTGCTGTTCCGTCGTCAGGTCTCCCGACCGCCGCACGGTGATCTGGGCGGCGGGTTGTCGTGGCCCATTCCGCTTGATCGGGCACAACAGCAGCGAATTTACGACGCGGTTAACTACAACACATTTGAATTGCCCGAGTTCAAGTCGCTGAAGTTGAGCCAAACGGCGTTCGGGTTTCTGAGTCAAACCGTCAACTGGTCCGAGGCGGATCTGCAAAATCCGCGCGATGCGATAACGAAACTGTTGAAAACCCCCGCCGCACAGGCGCTGGGTGAAGCGCTGCGAGCCCAGTTTCAGGGGGCTGGCAGCGCGCAGGAGTGGGCGCTCTCCGCTTTGCAGATCGGCTTGAATCCGCAGGCGTTCTGGCACCCGGAAGAAAAGAACAGGCTGGCTGGGTTCGACCTGTCGCAACGTGAGCATTGGGGTAAGCCACTGTCTGTGGTCGCTCATGGTCTGACTGAACATCTGCGTCGGTCTTACGGCAAAAATGCTCCGGTTGCCGCCTACCTGCTGTTGTCACACCATGCGCCCGAATTACTGGTCAAGGATATTCCGGATGACGTGTCTTATGGCTCGCCTGCCTGGGTCAGCCTGAAGTCTATTGTCGCCAAGGCCGAATACCGTGCCCCCGGCTCCACGGCAGGTAAATCCTACGAGCAATTGCTCAAGGACGACCTTGGTCCGATTTCTGCCGAAGAAAAAAACGTCGAGGCATTGGCTGGGCGGGAGGGGTTGATCCATTGGGCGGTGGCGGACGGTGCCATCGAGAAGCGGCCTGACAATAATTACTCGGCCGAAGAGATCGAACGTGCCAGTGCCCTGGCCGGTGAGCGCTTCGATACGTTGAAAAAAGCCTCGCAAGCGTCCCGTAAGCAGTTAGCCACCCGAAAAGAGTTGGCGCTCGCAACTCTAAAGGCGCACTTCAAGGCCTACGGCGACATAGACTTCGAAAAAAAAGTACTGATGCCTGCTGAGAGGGAACGGGATTTGCTCGGACCTTATTCGATGCTGGACCTCTATCTCGACAGGCCCAAACACACACGCGGGTATTCGCAGGACTCAACCGTCCCTTTTGAGCAAATTTCAGAGGCGTTCTACCGTCTTGCGCCGATTAACGAAGTGTTCGAAAAAAACGTCACGGATTACTACGCCGGGCTTAAGGGGGGCGCGGACGTTGCGATCAAACATTTAATGTCGCTACTGCCTGAGGATGATAAGAAAGCCTTGGAATACGGTGAATTGAGTGTCTATGCCGAAGAAGATGTGACGCGTACCAGCCACTTTGCAAACCGGGTCGAACAGTTTTCCTACGAGAGTCGGCAGCCCGACGACAACCGCTCGCTCCTGTTCGTGACAACCTACCAAGGGCGTAAAACCGTGTACGAGGTGAATCCCCAGCAAGGGTTTGTGCGTAAGCGAACGGATCTGTCGCCCGATCTTAAGCCAGGTCGACAAGGTGAGTGGGTGCATTTGGGGCGCAACAAGTCGATACGGGAAATCAAGGCGCAGGGGGCTGAGGCTGAGCAACGCAAAGCGCGGGACGAATCTCCAGCGCTCGTGCAGACCTTCAACTCTGCAAGGACCCAATATATTGCTGATACGGTCCTCAATAACCTCTTCAAACCAGGCGAGCGCAATGAGCTGGTCAAGGCGGCGAGGGGCTTTACCACCTTTGACAGTGAAGTGACGGAGTTTGAAAAAATCCAGGCAGTCACCCGAGCCTTGGTGCCTTTTGCATCGGCCATCGATCGTTTCCAAAAAGGCGACGTCAGCGGCGGGCTCGCATTTTTGGGCTTCGACGTTTTTGGCTTTGCGTTAGGTGGCTATTTCGCCGCCGGTAAAATTGCAGGCCTGGGGGGCCAGGTGAAAAAGGCCGGCGGCATACTGGCACGCGCAGCCGTCAGTGCGGCCAATCCGTTTGCGGGAGGCAAGGCAATTGTCAGCAGGGGGTTGCCACTGCATCAGTCATTGCTGGGCAAAGGCACTTTTTCTTGGAAGGCAGTCTCCACCAACCGCGGTGTAAATCGGGCTTATCAGGATAAACAGGAGGGTATTGCGGTAGGCACCTACACCCTCGGCGATACATCAAAAATCACCGCAAAATTTGACGAGGTGCTGGGTAAGTGGTTCGCATACGATCCTAAAAGCAAGAAAAGGTATGGCGTGCCGCTTGAGGGGTTTCGCGTTGAAAGTTCCAGTGCCTGACGGCCCGTAAAACCAAAACGCCCGGTCGTTTCTTGGCGGGAACGTACCGGGCTTTTATCGGGGGATTATTCAGGCCGGTTGTTCTTCCTTGCCCAGGCACGCGGCAGCGGTGAACAGCACGTCGGTGGAGGAGTTGAGTGCGGTTTCCGCAGAATCCTGCAACACACCGATGATGAAACCGACAGCCACGACCTGCATGGCGATTTCACTTGGAATACCGAACAGGCTGCAGGCCAGGGGGATCAGCAGCAGCGAGCCGCCGGCCACGCCCGAGGCGCCGCAGGCACAAACGGCGGCGACCACACTCAGCAGCACGGCGGTGGGCAGGTCAACGTTGATGCCCAGGGTGTGCACGGCCGCCAGCGTCAATACCGTGATGGTGATCGCGGCCCCGGCCATGTTGATGGTGGCCCCCAGTGGAATCGACACTGAATAAGTGTCTTCATGCAGGCCCAGGCGCTTGCTCAAGGCCAGGTTCACCGGGATGTTCGCCGCCGAACTGCGGGTGAAGAACGCGGTAATACCGCTTTCACGCAGGCACATCAGCACCAGTGGGTAGGGATTGCGACGCAGCTTCCAGAACACGATCGCCGGGTTGACCACCAGTGCCACGAACAGCATGCAACCGATCAGTACCACCAGCAGGTGCGCGTAGCCGAGCAGCGCGCCGAAGCCGGAGGTGGCCAGGGTCGACGCGACCAGGCCGAAGATACCCAGCGGCGCAAAGCGGATCACCACACGTACGATCAGGGTCACGCCGTTGGACAAATCGTCCAGCACGGTGCGGGTGGCAGCGCCCGCATGGCGAATGGCGATGCCCATACCGATGGCCCAGGCCAGGATGCCGATGAAGTTGGCGTTCATCAGTGCGCTCACCGGGTTGTCCACCACGCTCAGCAGCAGGCTTTGCAGCACCTCGCCGATGCCGCCCGGCGCGCTGACGGTGACGTCATGGCTGGCGAGTACCAGCGACGACGGAAACCACATGCTGGCAACCACCGCCACGACGGCTGCGGCAAAGGTGCCTAGCAAGTACAGGAACAGAATCGGTTTGATATGGGTTTCCTGGCCGTGCTTATGGTTGGCAATCGACGCCATCACCAACACAAACACCAGGATCGGCGCCACAGCTTTCAACGCCGTAACAAACACCTTGCCAATAAAACCGGTAGCCCTGGCGGCCTCGGGCAGGAGCAGGGCCAGCAGAATCCCGGCGATCAGGCCGATGACGATTTGGGTGACCAGGCTGACGCGCATCAGTCGTTGTAACAGGGTGGGGGCAGCAGTCATAAACAGTTGTCTCTAGTTTTTTTAATAGGACGCAGCAGTACGGGCGGAATGTTCTGTAAGAAACAGGGCGCGGAGTCTAGCATGCCGCTGCTAACGGCCCGACCTGTGCGGCATTCGGTCACCCGCGCCCAGGCCGGGCTGCGTCCATGGTGTTCTGCGGGTTCATGATCGCGGGCATGGTGGCGCTGGTGCCGGCGATTCACTCCAGCGCCGGCCTGGCGGCGGCAATGGCCGTGTGGGGCGTGACCCAGGCCGCGATGTTTCTGGTCAGCCATGTGCGACTGATGAAGGCCGCGCCCCATGCCCCGGCCTTTGCCGCGTCGCTGAGCATTGCCGGGGGCAACCTGGGCATTGGTCTGGGGGCGTTGGTCGGCGGGCATGTGATCGACACTTTTGGCCTGGGCAGCCTGGGGTTTGCCGCATCCGGGTTTATCCTGGTGTCGATCCTGCTGGCGCTATGGTTGATGACTGCCAGACAACCGGTCGCGTCCAGCGCCTGACCGGTCAGGGCAGGGCGGTAAACAACTCGCGCCGTGCGCCCTCGGTAATCGCCACAATGCCGGGATGCTTGACCTTGCGCTCCACCGAGATCGCATAGAACGACTCGGTGACCGCATCGGTCTGGCCAATCAGTGCCACGCCGTACTGGCGCACCACTTCATCGGCAATCACGCTGGGGGCGATAAAAATCCCGCTGCCGGATTGGCCAAACGCTTGCATCAGGGCGCTGTCGTCGAATTCACCGATGATTTTCGGTTGGATCTGCTGCTCGGCGAACCAGCGCTGCAAACGGCTGCGTACCACGGTCTCTGCGCCTGGGATCAGCAACGGCGCGCCTTGCAGGCATTGTGGGAAATCGCCGCGATGGCGGTCAGCCAGTGCCTGGGTGGCGAAAAAACTGATGCCGCATTCGCCCAGCTTCTGGCTGTAGCCCTTGATGTCCAGGTGCGTTGGCATGGGGCTGTCGGAAATCACCAGGTCCAGGCGCTGGATCGCCAGGTCGGCCAATAACCGTTCGAGTTTGTCTTCGCGACAGGTGATACGGATCGGCTCGCTCAACTCCATGGTCGGTGCGATCAGCCGGTAAACGATGGACTTGGGCACCACATCCGCGACGCCGACGCGAAACACAATCTGCTGTTCATTGGGTTGCGCGCGCAGCATGGCTTCCAACTCATTGCCGGTCTGGAACATCTGCTCGGCGTAGGGCAGGGCCTGGCGCCCGGCTTCTGTGAGTTCAAGCTGGCGGCCGACCCGTTGAAACAGCGCGATACCGAAGGTTTGCTCCAGCAGGCTGATTTGCCCGCTGATGGTCTGGGGTGTGAGGTTCAGTTGCTCACAGGCGCGCACGATGCTGCCGGTCTTGGCCACAACCCAGAAGTAATGCAACTGTCGGTAATTGAGCATGGGTGCGGTCACTTCGTAAAAACCGAAGTATAAGCGAAAAAAATACGAATTTTCCTGAAGTGTTCGCCTGCATAGAATGCCTCGCTATCGCGGGGCCACTATTTGGACCCAATGGTTCTAACGAGGAATACAACATGACACTCAATTCCCTGGGCGCGGCGTCGTTGCTTGCGCTTTCATTGGTGATGACCAGCGGTTGCGACCAGGTCGAGAAAAGTGCGCAACAGGTGCTGGGCAAAGCCACTGAGTCGGCCAAGCAAGCCATCGATGACACCCACAAGGCCGCCGAGCAGGCATTGAGTGAAGCGACGCAAGGCTTGATCACGCCGCAAAAAAAGGACGATCAGCAAGAACAAGCGTCTGAATCGAACAGCAAAGAAGCCTAATTTCCCAGCACAACGTCAGGACTGAACCATGGATTACCTTTTACAACTGGCCGCCAGCCCGACCGCCTGGGTTGCACTGGCTACCTTGATCGTCATGGAAATCGTGCTGGGCATCGATAACCTGATCTTTATCTCGATTCTCACCAACAAATTGCCCGAGCAGCACCGGGCCAAGGCACGGCGCATCGGTATCAGCATGGCGTTGATATTGCGCCTGGGTCTGTTGAGCACCATCGCGTTTATCGTGCAACTGACGGCGCCGGTGTTTGAAGTGTTCGGCCAAGCGTTCTCGTGGAAGGACATGATCCTGATCGCCGGCGGCTTGTTCCTGGTATGGAAGGCCACCACCGAAATCCATCACAGCATGGACCCGGAGCCCGAAGAGAAAGCCACAGTGGGTAACACCGTGGCCATCGGTTTCGCGGCGGCCATCGGGCAGATCCTGCTGCTCGACCTGGTGTTCTCCATCGACAGCATCATCACGGCGGTAGGCATGACCGAACACTTGCCGATCATGATCATTGCCGTGGTGACCTCGGTGATCGTGATGCTGGTGGCGGCTGAACCGTTGGCCAAGTTCATCAACGACAACCCGACCGTGGTGATGCTGGCCCTGGGCTTCCTGATCATGATCGGCATGACGCTGATCGCCGAAGGCTTCGGAGCCCATGTGCCTAAAGGCTACGTGTATGCGGCCATGGCCTTCTCGGCGGCCATCGAGTGCTTGAACATTGCACGGCGCAACCGCCACAAGCGTTTGCTCGCTGCCCGCCAGTAACCGCTGAAACAAACAGGCCGGCTGTGCTCACAAGAGCCCAGCCGGCTTTTTGCTGTCTGGTAGAATCGGCGCACTTGATAGCTTGAGGTCCACCATGAACGAGCCGATTCGCCTTACCCAGTACAGCCACGGCGCGGGATGTGGCTGCAAGATTTCGCCACAGGTCCTGGAAGTGATCCTCGCCGGCAGCGGCGCCCAGAACCTTGATCCCAACCTGTGGGTCGGCAACGCTTCGCGCGACGATGCAGCGGTATACGCCATCGACGACGAGCGCGGCGTGGTCTCCACCACCGACTTTTTCATGCCGATTGTCGATGATCCCTTCGATTTCGGCCGTATCGCCGCCACCAACGCCATCAGCGACATCTATGCCATGGGCGGTGACCCCTTGATGGCCATCGCCATTCTTGGCTGGCCAGTGAACATACTGGCGCCGCAAATCGCCCGGGAAGTGATCCGTGGCGGTCGCGCGGTGTGCGACGCCGCCGGTATCCCCCTGGCGGGCGGGCATTCGATCGACACGCCGGAGCCGATCTTCGGCCTGGCCGTGACCGGCATCGTGCAAAAGCGCCATATGAAGCGCAACGACACCGCCACTGCAGGCTGCAAGCTTTACCTGACCAAGCCCTTGGGCATCGGCATCCTCACCACCGCCGAAAAGAAGGGCAAGTTGCGCGAGGCGGATATCGGCCTGGCGCGTGACTGGATGTGCACCCTCAACACCCCGGGCAGCCGCTTCGGCAAACTGCCTGGCGTGACCGCGATGACCGACGTCACCGGCTTCGGCCTGTTGGGCCACCTGGTAGAAATGGCTGACGGCAGCGGCCTGACTGCGCGTATCGAGTATGAAAGAGTCCCACGCCTGCCAGGGGTCGAGTACTACCTGGAACAAGGCTGCGTACCCGGTGGCACCTTGCGCAACTTCGACAGCTACGCCAGCAAACTGGGGCGTTTGCAGGAGTTGCACAAACGTGTGCTGTGCGACCCTCAGACCAGCGGCGGCCTGTTGATCGCCGTCACCCCGGAGGGCGACGCGCAATTCCAGGCGGTGGCCGCCGAACTGGGCCTGAGCCTGGAGCCGATTGGCGTACTGGTTGAGCGACAGAGCAACGCGGTAGAGGTGGCTTGATGGCTGACATCACCGATTACCGCGACATCTTCCTCAACGACCGGCCGATGATGGATACCCGCGCGCCGGTCGAGTTCACCAAGGGCGCGTTCCCCGGCGTGGTCAACCTGCCGCTGATGACCGATGACGAGCGTCGGCGGGTCGGCACCTGCTACAAGCAACAGGGCCAGCAAGCGGCCATCGTGCTTGGGCATCAGTTGGTATCCGGTGCCACTAAGGCTGAACGTATCGAGCAGTGGGCGCAGTTTGCCCAGGCCAACCCCAACGGGTACCTGTATTGCTTTCGCGGCGGGCTGCGTTCGCAGATCGTGCAGCAATGGCTGAAAACCGAAGCCGGCATCGACTACCCGCGCGTCGGCGGTGGCTACAAGGCCATGCGTACGTTCCTGGTGGAGACCATCGAGCAGGCTACGGCCCAGTGTGACTTCGTATTGCTGGGCGGTATGACCGGCACCGGCAAGACCGAGGTGCTCACCCAGTTGAACAACGCCTTGGACCTGGAAGGCCACGCCAACCATCGCGGTTCCAGCTTCGGCAAGCGTGCCACGACGCAGCCGTCCAACATCGACTTCGAAAACCGCCTGGCAGTGGACCTGCTGAAAAAACGCGCGGCGGGTATCGAACGCTTCGTGGTCGAGGACGAGAGCCGCATGATCGGCAGCTGCGCTCTGCCATTGCCACTGCACAAGGGCATGCAGGGCTTTGCGATGGTATGGCTGGAAGACAGCGTTGAAGGGCGCGTCGAGCGCATCCTGCGCGATTATGTGATCAACCTGTGCGCCGAGTTTATCGCGGTGTTTGGCGAAAACGGCTACGCGTTGTTTGCCGAACGCCTGACCCAGAGCTTGGCCAATATCCACAAGCGTTTGGGCGGCGAACGCTTCCAGCGGTTGCACGCGATCATGCAGGACGCCCTGGCGGAACAGGCGCGCAGCGGCGCCGTGGAGCTGCATCGCGGCTGGATCGAAGGGTTATTGCGCGAGTACTACGACCCGATGTACGCCTTCCAGCGCGAAAGCAAAGGCGCACGTATCGAGTTTGCGGGAGAGCAGGGCGCCGTGATTGCTTACCTGCGCGAGCGCGCCTTGATTAAAGGATAGCGGCGCCGATCAGCCCACATACCACCCCCACCAGCATGGTCAACCCGGCCACCGTCACCAGTACCCGCGCATCGAAATCCTTGCGCAGCATCAGCAGTGACGGCAGGCTCACGCTCGGCAGGGTCATCAGCAAGGCCACGGCCGGGCCGGCGCCCATGCCCAGGGTCATCATGGTTTGTACGATAGGGATCTCGGCTGCTGTAGGAATCACAAACAGCGTGCCGACAATCGCCAGCGGCACCAGCCATACCAGGCTGTTGGCCATGGCCCCGTCCACGTGGGGGAACAACCACACCCGCGCCGCGCCCAGCACCAGCACCGCGAGGATGTAGATAGGGATGGTGCTCCAGAACAGTTGCCACAGCGTGCGCAACCAGCGGGTCAGGAACGGTTTGGACTCTGCGGCGCTGACTTCGGCCACAGCATCCAGCGCCGCTTCCGGCACTTGGTCCGGGCGTGCGATGCGCTGCGCCACCAGCGAAACGCCCACCACCAGCACGATGCCCGCCACCAGCCGCAACGCGGTAAAGCCCCAGCCCAGCACAAAGCCCATGAACACCAGGGTGGCCGGATTGAGCACCGGGTTGGCGATCCAGAACGCCAGCGCCGCACCCACCGAGACCTGTTGGCGCCGCATGCCCGCCGCCACCGGTGCCGCGCAGCAACTGCACATCATGCCCGGCAAGGCGAACAGCCCGCCACGCACGGTCGAGCCCAGCCCGGCACGGCCGAACAGGCGCAGCAGCCAGTCGCGGGGGATCAGCACTTGCAGCAAGGAACCGAGGATTACCGCCAGCACAGCCGCTTTCCAGATCGCCAGGAAGTAAACCTGGGCGTAGGCCAGCGCCGCCGCCAGGGGCGAACTTTGCTGATCATTGAGAATCGAGGCGCCGATGCTGTGGTTATCCGCCGCCACAAACGCTTTGAAGTAGTAGGGCGACCATTTCACGTAGTAGAGGCCGACGCAGGCGACCAGCAGGAACAGCGCGGGTTTGCACCAGAATGACCAGCCCCGGGCGGGCTGGATGGAGGCAGGGTTGGACATGGTGATGATCCGTAGATGAGTCAATAGCGGCGCATCATACGCTCTCAGCTGTCAGCACTCACCTGTGTAGGTTCCGGGCAGGTCTGTTCGCCGTCGTTCAAGCCTTGTTTGTAGTTGCGGCTCAGCAGCGAGGCCTTGCCGTTGTGCCAGGTCAGTGTCAGTACATACAAGGTGTCGTAGTCGCTGCCGGACCAGTCGTCGGTGATGGTGTGTTTTTCACCGGAGGCTTCACTTGCCACTTTGTTGATCAACTCCGGCAGATAGCCGTGTGACCAGGCCGTGTAGATGGTGGCATTGTGATATTTGTCTTCGACCAGTTCATCAGCCAGGTCGCTGGTGTCGTTTGCCGAGAACTTGATATTCACCGGCAGGCCCAACTTGATGGCGCTGGGGCTGATGGTCATCAAGGGGCGAATGTAGCTGTAGGAGTTGTCCAGCTCACCTTCCTCGACATTGCGCGTCGGGTTGGCGGCGAAAACGAAATCGGCCTTGCCGAATTTTTCCGGCAATACCGTCGCCAGGTTCATTGCGCGGTTCAGGCCCTGGCAATTGAGCTGGCCCAGGCCGCCGGCGGGTTTTTCACCGTGGCGCAGGAATACCAGGGTTTGCACGCCGTCCACGGGCTGGGCGCGGCTTTCACGGGCGTCGAGGGCGGCGACCATGGCGCCGCTGACCAGCAGCAGCGGCAGCATGATGTAGGCGTAGTGGCTAAGGCGTTGCACAAGGCGCAGAGGCTTGATCTTCATGGTCGGTTCGAGTCTTCGTGCGTCACGTTAAGGCGGACAAGCCTGGCCCCGATGACGCCGGGGGCGTCTTGCGGTGTTCCCTGTCGAAATAGCGAGGTGCCTCCATTCACCGTGAGCGCTCTTAAGAGTGCGCGAGGGCGTATTGGTTCGCCCTCGCGGGATAATAGCCAGCGGATATTGCGTATTGATGACCCATGCAGGACAGCGTCCAGATGACTATGATGGGTACTTTCTGCCCCAGGGACCGCCCGATGAACTCACTCGCTGACTTTCCGATCCACGGCAAATGGCCTGCCCAACACCCTGAGCGCCTGCAGCTGTACTCGCTGCCCACGCCCAACGGCGTCAAGGTTTCGATCATGCTTGAAGAATTGGGCCTGCCTTATGAGGCGCACAAGGTCAGCTTCGACACGCAGGACCAGTTGTCCCCCGAGTTTCTGTCCCTGAACCCCAACAACAAAATTCCCGCGATCATCGACCCCAATGGCCCGTCCGGCCGGCCGCTGGCGCTGTTTGAGTCCGGCGCGATCCTGATCTACCTGGCCGAGAAAACCAGCCAGTTGCTCTCCGAAGATCCGGCGACACGTTATGAAACGATTCAGTGGCTGATGTTCCAGATGGGCGGCATCGGTCCGATGTTTGGCCAACTGGGGTTCTTCAACAAATTTGCCGGCAAAGCCTACGAAGACAAACGCCCGCGCGACCGCTACGCCGCCGAATCGCGCCGCCTGCTGCAAGTGCTGGAAAAACGTCTGCTGGGGCGCACCTGGATCATGGGCGATGACTACAGCATCGCCGATATCGCCACTTTCCCCTGGATCCGCAACCTGATCGGCTTCTACGAATCGGGCGATCTGGTGGGCATCGCCGACTTCCCCAATGTACTGCGCGCGCTGGATGGGTTTATCGCTCGACCGGCGGTGATCCGTGGCCTGAATATTCCGAGCTGAAGCATGCCGACCTTCGATTTCAAGCAACTGGATGTCTTCAGCAGCGTACCGCTCAAAGGCAACCCGCTGGCGGTGGTGCTTGGGGCGGACAGCCTCAGCGACCAGCAGATGGCCGACTTCGCCAATTGGACCAACCTCAGCGAAACCACGTTTTTGCTGACACCGCGCGATCCAAGGGCTGACTATCGGGTAAGAATTTTCACCACTGTGCAGGAACTGCCCTTCGCCGGGCATCCGACACTGGGCAGTTGCCACGCGTGGCTGAAAGCGGGCGGCGTGCCCAAAGGCGAAGTCATCATCCAGGAGTGCGAAGTCGGCCTGGTGCATATCCGCCGTCAAGGCGACGAGCTGGCGTTTATTGCGCCGCCCTTGTTGCGCTCAGGCCCGGTGCAAGACGACGTGCTGGAGCGCGTGCGCCAGGGGCTGAACCTTGCGCCGCAGGCAATCGTGCGCAGCCAATGGGTGGACAACGGCGCTGGTTGGCTGGCGGTGATGCTGGCCGATCGCCAGGCGGTACTCGACGTGCAACCTGACTACGCCCGATTGCTTGGCCTCGCGGTAGGCGTGATCGGCCCTTGCAACCCGGCGCACGACGACGTGGACGCGCAATTTGAAGTGCGCGGGTTTATCGCCGGTGACGGCGCCCCGGAAGACCCCGCCACCGGTAGCCTGAATGCCGGCGTTGCGCAATGGCTGCTGGGTGAGGAACTGGCGCCTGAGCACTATGTGGTCAGCCAAGGCACGGTATTGGGGCGCGCGGGGCGTATTCGCATTGAACGCCAAGGCGAAAATATCTGGGTCGGTGGTGCCGTCGCGGTGTGTATTGAAGGGCGTCTACAGCTCTAGATCAATGAATTATTACGGGCCGCGCAATACACTGTTGGCCCCTGGGCGTTTGTGCTACGGGGGGCTGGGGCATAAGCTTTTGCCCACAGTTTTTTGTCTTGCCCAGGAAAACCATGACCAGCCAGTTCCCCCAAGCCCGCCCACGCCGCCTGCGCCGCTCTCCGGAGCTGCGTGGTTTGTTCCAGGAAACCGAGTTCACCCTCAACGACCTGGTGCTGCCGATTTTCGTCGAAGAAGAAATCGACGACTTCGTGCCGATCACCAGCATGCCGGGCGTGCAGCGCATCCCTGAGAAAAAACTGGCCGGCGAGATCGAGCGCTATGCCCGCGCCGGCATCAAGTCGGTGATGACGTTTGGGGTGTCCCACCACCTGGACGCCAGCGGCAGCGACACCTGGAAAGAACGCGGCCTGGTCTCGCGCATGTCCTCAATCATCAAGGACGCTGTGCCGGAAATGATCGTGATGTCCGATACCTGTTTTTGCGAATACACCGACCACGGCCACTGCGGCGTCATGCACGGCGCCCATGTCGACAACGATGCGACCTTGGTCAACCTCGGCAAACAAGCCGTGGCCGCCGCCCGTGCCGGTGCCGACGTGATCGCACCGTCTGCCGCCATGGACGGCCAGGTCCAGGCCATCCGCCGCGCCTTGGACGACGCCGGTTTCACCCACATCCCGATCATGGCCTACTCGACCAAATTCGCGTCGGCCCTCTACGGCCCCTTCCGCGAAGCCGGCGGCAGCGCACTCAAGGGCGACCGCAAAAGCTACCAGATGAACCCGATGAACCGCCGCGAAGCCGTGCGCGAATCGCTGCTCGACGAACAGGAAGGCGCGGACGCCCTGATGGTCAAACCGGCCGGTGCCTATCTGGACATCATCCGCGACATCCGCGAAGCCTCACGCCTGCCGGTGGCGGCATATCAGGTAAGCGGTGAATACGCGATGATCAAGTTCGGCGCCCAGGCGGGGGCGATTGATGAGGACCGCGTGGTTCGCGAGACCCTGGGCTCGATCAAACGGGCGGGTGCGGATTTGATTTTTACCTACTTTGCGCTGGATTTGGCGTTGGCGGGGATCTAAAGCCTTTGCTAACCCTTTAGTGAGCAAGCGTTTGTGGTGAGCAAGCTTGCTCGTGCTGGGCTGCGCCGCAGCCCCACTATTAGTGTATTTCTTGTACTTGCTTGGCACTTCGCATGCGTACATATACAACCTCCAAGAGCCAAAACCATCGATCCGTTCATCCGGGCCGTGATCGAAGTCGACACATATTTCAGATAGATAAACACTGCAACCAATCCCATGCAGCTCGTAGGTTACGTCTTCTGTGACTGAACCTTGTTGCGGGATATTTTTTGAATGCCATAATCTAAGAATGTTTTGGTTCCAAATGATTGCTCAAGCAAGTCTGTCGCTTTTTTTACTTGCGCTAAATACTCGATTATCAAATTTTTCAGGGTTTGGATCTTCATCGTCTTGGCAGTAGTGGTTCGTCTATATTTTTCTGTGGCTTTGTTTGGTGTCTTTAATTCGCGCCGCTCTGTTGGAAAAGGCTTTCTTATTGATGCTTTTCCTATTTAACAGCTTTATATGAGTTTCAGTGTTAAATTATTTAATCTGTTTTTGTCTAGCTATGGAGGTAGTCGTACACATCTTTTTTTTCGATTCTCTCTATATTTAAAGTGCGAATTTTTTCAATAATGTTGTCTGCATGCTCGACATGACATATGAGCTGTGCGATTCCGTGTGTTTCCGCATCGAAAAATCTAAAAGCTAGCGAGCTTTCGTCTGAAAGTATCAATTTGAAGTCATCAGTTTTTGAGAGAAGGTCTAAATGGCTCAGTCTGCGCCACAAGTCGTCAATGTCACTATTTTTTTTCTGCATAAGTGTTACGCAATATCGATAGCTGGTGAGTTTTGAAGGGTCTATTTGATGCAGGATCGGGTTAAGGTACTCTATTCCTGAGTAAATGGAGGTTGCATCGTTTTTTTTAAGAATATCAATTGATGATGAAGATTTTGCATGCTCTCTTAAAGACAGGTATTCCTGAGTTTTACTTTCGTGTGGGAATCCAAAAGTGTACCAAGTTATGATTTTTGGCCATTCAAATACTAGTAGTGAAGCGAGTTCGCACCATGAGGTCCAAACATTTTTATAATCTTGACTTATCAAAGATATCGTAGAGTATGCGCATTCATTGGTTGGGTATAGTTGGTCCCAAGGTCTGATGCCGATTTCTTGGATGAATGCTGTTTTCATAAATTTATCTCTTGAAATATGTGTGGGAGTCATCGCCAATTGTGAGTGGCGCTTTTTTGTCATCGACGATTGTTTTGGTATTGAAGTGTGGGCCGTGATTGCCTTTTTTGTGACCTAAGGAATGTTCGCGAATTTCAACTATTTTGCCGTTTAATTTGAATTCGTAGACCCGGCTTTTTGTATGGCGAGTTTGATCGGTAAGGGGATCACCATATGTGCGTTCAGGATGTTGATGTTTGGGAATCCCGCCAATCGCTTTCGCCCTTCTAAATGCTCCATTTCTGGATAGTTTAGTATCAAAGCCTTTGGGTGCCTCTACATCACCCTCATTGACTTTGACGTTTTCCGCCGGGTTTGTCGCGTGCTTGGTGGGTTTACACCCATCATTCGCAGGACATTTACTCAAGCCTAGCGGATCCACCCATGCCGTAGGGTTGGGCGCGTATTGGTAGGCATTGATCCCACCCGCCAGCTTCGCCGGATCTGGCGTCAGGTAACGACCAACATCCGGATTGTAGTAGCGATGGCGGTTGTAGTGCAGTCCGCTTTCCGAATCGAAGTATTGGCCTTGGAAACGCAGCGGGTTGTCGACTTTTTTTACGTCGAGACGGCTGATTTGGCCGTAGGCGCGGTAGTGGGCGGACCAGACGATTTCGCCGTCTGGAGTGGTGAGTTCCTGGGGCGTGCCGAGGTGGTCGAGTTGGTAGTGGTAGGGCTGGGTTTCGTCTGGGCCGAAGCCTTCCAGCAGCGCCAGCGGCCGAAAGCTGTCCGGTTCATAGATAAAACTGCGATGCCGATCCGCATGGTGTTCGGCGATCAGTTTGTCGCCTTGCCAGAAAAACTCGGTCGTTATGCCATCGACGGTTTTGCTGATGCGCCGCCCAAACGGGTCATAGCGGTAGCTGGCGGTTTGGCCGTTGGGCTGGGTAATGCCGATCAGCCGGTGCTGGCAGTCGTAGCGGTACTCGGTGACTAACGCATGCCCGCGGCCGCGCCGTTCGCGGATGAGGTTGCCGAAGGCGTCATAGTCGTAATGCCGGTCGCCCTGGATCATCAGGCGGTTGCCCGCCACGATGTCCGGGCCGGGACGGTCGTGCATCAGCAGGTTGCCGGCCGGGTTGTGGCCGAAACGTTCCTGCAGGTCCTGCGAGTGGTCGGCGCGGGTGAGGCGGCCTAGTGGGTCGTAGCGGTAGTGGTGTTCGCCTTTGCGGGTGTCGTTCAGGCGAGTGAGGTTGCCGGCTTTGTCGTAGTCGTAGTGGCGTTGGTAGAGGTGGTTTTCCTGCTGCGTGACGCTGTGGGCGTGCAGGCGGTGCTGGTCGTCGTAGTGGTAGTGGCTGAGCAGTTGACCTTGTTGGCGTTGGTGCTCTTGACCGGCTTTGAAAAGGTGGGAAGTCAGCAGTGTGCCGTTCAACTCAACGGTGGCGAGTTGGCCGCCTTTGGCATGGTTGAAGGTCAGTCGATTGTTGTCCGGCAAGCGCAGGTGTTGCAGTTGACCGCAGACGTCGTAGCCATAACGCAAGGTGCCCCAGCCTTGATGCTCGGCGGTCAGGCGGTTTTGTGTGTCGTACTCGTAGGCCAGCGCCCAGTGGCCGTCGTCGACGCTGAGGAGGTTGCCTTGGCGGTCGTAGGCGTAATCAACGGTATTGCCGTCGGGCAGGGTTTTTCGTACAAGGCGGCCGGCGTGATCGCGCTGGTAAACGGTAACTAGCTGACTGCTATCGTCGCCGTGTTCGGTTTTTTCCTGAAGGTTGCCGTTAAGGTCGTAGACGTAGGCGGTGCGCTGGCCGTCGAAGCCGATTTCCTGCTGGATCAGGCCGTTGGGGTGGTAGTTGAGCCGGTAGGTTTCGCCGACTTCGTTTTCGATTTCGGTGAGCAGCAGTCGGGCGTTGTCGTAGCGGTAGTTGACCTGGCTGCCATCGGCGTTGAGGCGGCGGCTGATCAGGTGCAGGCCATCGGCGTATTCGTAGCGGGTGACGTGGCCGCGTTCGTCGCGTTCGGCGGTGATTTTTCCGTAGGGGTTGTAGCTGTATTCGCGGGTTGCGCCGCCCGGCAGTACAACACGCGTTAACCGACCAACGCTGTCCCATTGATACCCGGTCAGCGCGCCCTGTTCATCCTCGCGGGCAATCTGGCGGCCCAGATCATCGTAGCGATAGCGCTTGGTGTCGCCATTGGGCAGTTGCTCTTCAAGGAGCTGACCGCGTTCATTCCACACCAGCCGATGACAACTGTGGTCGGGATACCAAACCCCCGTCAGTTGCCCGTATTTGTTGTAGCTGTAGTCCGTCACCTCACCATCGGGATCGGTCCTACGCGTCACGTCGCCCTGATCGTTACGCTCGTACTTCCAGACCGCTTCACCACGTCTTACAACCCGTACGAAGCCATTGTCATGCTCGTAGGACGTCGGCGCGTCCTCTCCCGGAAACACCGCCACCAAGCGTCCGGCATCGTCGTACTGATACGCCGTCACCGCCCCGAGCGGATCCTGCTCGACCGTCAGCCGGCCTTTGGCGTCGTAGGATTTGAAGTGCTGAGCGCCGTCCGGATCAATGCGCTGCACCAGCCGTGCGCGGTCATCGTGGACATACACTTCCTGACTGCCATCGGCGTTATGCACGACCACGCGGCCGTTGTCCTCCCAGACATACCGCGTATCCATCTGCGAAAAACTGGCCCAGTGCCGGACACACCGCGCCGCCTTGCCAGAGCGTTCCCATTCCCAGAAGAAACTCGCCCCGCCGGCCAAGCCCCGCTCCAGAATGACGTGCTGCTCGTCGTACCGATAAACCTCGCTTTCGCCGACGGCGTTGGTTGCCGAAAGCAGTCGTCCCGCGTCGTCATAGGCGTAGGAAACAACGTTCTGTTCCGTGATCCATTCGTAAGGCTCATACCCCTTGGCCCGCTGAACCTGGTAATCCACCGCCACCATGCGGCCCAGTTCATAGCGCAAACACAACGAGCGCCCGACGCCGTTATCCAGCCGTGCAATACGCCCCACCACATCCCGCGAAATCCGCAGGCGGTTGTCATACGCATCGCTGATCGAGACCAGCACCCCGTCACGAAAGTGATAAAACCGCGAGGCCTGGGCCAGCACTAACTCATCCGGCGAAGATCCCAAATAAATCGCCGCTTCAGCCAGGCTGTTGGTGATCGCCGGTCGCGCAACAGTCGGCAGTGGAAACGAAACAGTGCGGTTTTCATGGTCGGTCCACACCACCGAATCGCCCGAAACAGAAAGCCGCTGCGCCAGCGAATGACTCCAGCCAAACCCCAGCCCAACATCCACTTCCACCGCGCTGGTGCGGTACAAACGGGTCCACTCAAACGGCAATATCCCATCTAAAACACCATCGGTGAGGGTGAGCAATTCCTCCCCAGTGACCATCGACACCGGGCAGCCATTGGTCGCTGTTTTGTCCGCCGAAGTCGCCGCGTCACCCTTGGGATTCGTAGCCACGACCGGCACATCATCGACATGCTCCTGCCGAACCAATACCGTCTGCTGGGACTTGTTACGAACCAACGGAACAGGGTTCGAAACCACCTGCTCCCCAGCCTTCAACGGCGCAACCGGAATCGTCTTGATCGGCGTTGGCGCGCTGCCCAGCAGCAATGGCCTGGCCGCTGCGACATGCGGTTCCAACCCTGGCCTCACAAGGTGCCTGGCCAGCAGCTCCAACAACCCCCGGACCCGTGCGGACTTGATGGCCCCCAGCGCCTGAGCACCCAGGCGCAGCGTCACGCCCGTGCCTGCCGTCGCCCACATCAGCAGTAGATTGATCAAGACCTCGCCGGTGATCTCGCCGAGCAATTCGAACATCTGCGGCGGCGGCAGCAGGCGTATCCAGCTGACCATCGCCGAGATAAAAATGAACAACAGCGGCTCATCACTCAGCACCAGCAACGCGTGGGCAATGGCGTCGCTGCCGAGCGTCAGCAGTTCATCGAGGTCGGCCTGAGAGATGTACGCCAACAACTTTTCGCTGTTGGCCTGTAGATCCGATAACAGCTCATACACCTGCGTGATGTTGTCCCACAGGTTGTAGAGCGCCTGAGCCAAACCGCTGGAAAACGCCGCGCCTTGCATTGCGCTGCGTTGCAAAGACGGGGCGTCGGCAAACTCGTCCCACTGGGGCTTGAAGGTCTTCGCCCACTCATCGCGCAGGCCCGTTTCCAGCCCGGCGATCACCGATTGATAGGAGGCATACAGCGCCTTGACGTGATCCGTGGAAACGTCGGGATAAAACGTAATTTGGTATTGTTGGTCGCGGGTACATTCCTGGATTTCAAGCGTGCCGCCGGGGCCGATGGTTCGATGGATGGGCGGTCCCGTCGGGCTGCCATCCCGGGCGATGGCCTGCAGCATTACCGGCGTGTTGCCGATAGGCACGAAGCGCGTGCTTTCAAACAGATGCACCAGGGTCATCGACCCCTGAGCATCACACGTGGCGACCACTGTGCTGGGTTTTCTGGAAGAGACCGGCGCGATCAACGCAACCTCTTCGCCGACTTTGAAAACCTGCTCCACCTCAAGCGCCGAGCCACTCCAAAAGCTTTCGGTCCAGTCGTCGAAGGTGTTCAGGCAATTACGCAAGTCACGCAGGACGCGTTCAACATCCGGCGCGTCGGCATCCATGGGCGCCAGAACGAAGCTGGCAATAACCGGAATCAAGAGGCAGCCCTGGTGGGCAGGGCATTAACGGATAGGTACATGGCGGTCCCTCGCACTGAATGATCAGGCGAGAGACTTTGGAGAGGTTTATCAGGTAAAGAAGTCGGCGCTGTTCGCCAGGACGGCTAGGAGGTTTCGCCAAAACTTCGGGTAAATGCGGGGGCCGTCGTAGGAGCTGGATTACAGGTTAAGCAGTCCTACAGCTTCAAGTTACCGGTAGGGTCAATCACAGTATCTGTGCGACCGGAGGAAAAGCGTGTCCGCGCGGGATGGCGCAGGCCGAACGTTCCCGGCAACCTGGCGAACCCACGCCAGACTTACCGGTCCATATCGCAACGCCCGGCCCATCGCCTTCAAGGAAGCCCAATGTCCCTACGCCGCCTGATCCTGTGCCTCACCCCCTGGCTGGTGTTGGCCGGTTGTTCCACTTCACGCGGCCCGCAGCAGCCGGAGCGCAGCGAGGCCGAGGTGAAGGCGCAGATCGTGCGCTTGCTGCCGGCCAAGGTAGCGGATCGCAATGGCTGGGCCCAGGACATCTACACTGCCTTCGATACCCAGAAGATCTACCCCAGCACCGAGAACATCTGCGCCGTGCTGGCGGTAACCGAGCAGGAGTCGACGTTTCAGGTCGACCCACCCGTGCCGAACATGGGCAAGATTGCCCAGGACGAAATCCTGCGCCGGGCCGGCAAGGTGCATGTGCCGGCCTTTGTGGTGCGCAGCGCGCTGCAGCTGAAGTCGCCCAGCGGCAAGTCCTACGCCGACCGTTTGAACGCGGCGCGCACCGAGAAAGACCTCAGCGGCATCTTCGATGACTTCATCAGCATGGTGCCCTTGGGCAACACCCTGTTTGGCGGCTTCAACCCGGTGCATACCGCCGGCCCGATGCAGGTCAGCATCGACTTTGCGCAGCAACAGGCGCGGGGTTATCCCTACACGGTGGACGGCACGATTCGTCGGGAGGTTTTCACCCGGCGTGGCGGCATGTACTTCGGCATCGCCCACTTGCTGGGTTATCCGGTGAACTACGACCAGCCGCTGTACCGCTTCGCCGACTTCAATGCCGGCTGGTACGCGAGTCGCAATGCCGCGTTCCAGGCGGCGGTCAGCCGGGCTTCGGGCACTGAGCTGGCGCTGGATGGCGACTTGATCCGTTATGGCTCATTGCTGCCCGGCACCACCGAACTGGCGGTACGTTCCCTGGGCGCCAGGCTGGACATGCGTAACCCCAGCATTCGCAGCCAACTGGAGCAGGGCGAGCGGTTGGATTTTGAAGACACCACCCTCTACAAACGCGTGTTTGCCCTGGCCGACAAGGCCAACGGCGCGCCGATGCCACGGGCGATCCTGCCGGGCATTGTGCTCAAGAGCCCGAAGATCACCCGCAACCTCACCACGGCCTGGTTTGCCAAGCGCGTCGATGAGCGCTATCAGCGCTGTATGAAGCGCTGACTACGTGCGGCGGCGCACAAACTTGCGCCACAGCCACACCCACAACCAGACCACCGGGAACGCCAGGACTACAAAGGGCAGTATGTAACTGGCGCGTTCCAGCGCGTCAGCCGTGCCTTCGACCATATTCGTGCCCAGGTTGCTGAACATCCGGCTGAAGCGGGAGGCTTGGTTTGCGCCGTCCGAAGAACGGAAGTTCAGGGTCACACGGTTAGTGTCGAGACGACGTTGCTGACCTCACGGCGACCTGGGCCAGCGCTTGCAGATCGTTTTCGATGCCGGCCTGTTCCTTGCTCAGGGCGATCAGGTCGCTGACGGTGATGTCTTTGCGCTTGGCCAGTTCATCGAGGCGTTGTTGCTGGGTTTGCAGGCGGTCCTGGCGGCGGCGTACATCGTCGACGGCGTCGGCCAGATCCTCGGCGGTCGTGATGCGCTGGCCGAGCTTACCGCCTTCAGCGGCCAGGGCGACCATTGGTTCTACGCCGTTGGGGGCGATGCGCAGGATGATCTCGCCGCCGTTGCTGTCTTCGGTGATGCCCAGGATATTGCAGGCGCCGAACCGCGCCGTTTCGCAGGCCTCACGGGTGGCCTGCATGCGCGGCGCGAGCAGGGCGCCGGGCAGGGCCAAGGTCAGTTCGTGTTCGTAGGCCAGTTGTGCGCCGGCCCGGCCTTGTTCGCCACTGATGGCGGCGGCGCGGGAGTGCTCCTTGGGCGAGCAGCCGCCCAGCGCCAGGCCGGTCAGCAAGATCAATAGCGGGACGCGAAGCGGGTTGCCGTCCAGATGGCGCATTGCGGATCCTTAAGATGTGCGGGGGAAATTGGCGGCGATTAAAGCGGGTCCGGCGGATTAACGCAAAGTATCGCGCAAGATTTGCACGCCTGATGGTGGTGGCCGGGGTTCGGGAGCAGGCGTACATCTTGAGCCTGACATCAAGGAAGAACGCATCATGATCACTCACACTGTGCCCGAAGGGTTTGTTTCGTTGCCCCGCAGCAGCCCACTGCTAGATCTGCTTGGCCCGGCATACTGCCGGGGCGAAGGCCTGGGATTAGAAATCGGCCTGCGCGCCGACAATCGCCATGCCAATGGGCGCGGCACCGTGCATGGCGGGGTGTTGGCGACGCTGGCGGATATCGGCATGGGCTACGCCATGGCGTTTTCCAGCGAGCCGCCGTTGCGATTGATTACAGCGAGCATGACCGTGGATTACCTGGGGGCGGTGCAGGTGGGGGAGTGGGTCGTGGTGCGGTTGGAGCATCACAAGCGCGGGCGCCAAATGGCGTTTGCCACGGTGAGCCTGCAGGTAGGGGAGAAGGTGGTGGCACGGGCGAATGCGGTGTTTGCGGTGCCTCAATCTCACAGGTAACGAAGATCGGGTGTGGGAGGGGGCTTGCTCCCACATTTGAACGGCGTTTTTTCAGGTCTACCGGATAAAGGAAAGGCCCGGTTTTCGTGGAACCGGGCCTTTCCAGTGTTGCTCTTTGAATCAGCTGCGTTCAAGGGCCAGGGCGACGCCTTGGCCGCCACCGATGCACAACGTTGCCAAGCCTTTCTTGGCATCGCGCTTGATCATTTCATGCAGCAGGGTCACCAGCACGCGGCAGCCCGAGGCACCGATCGGGTGGCCGATGGCGATGGCGCCGCCATTGACGTTGACCTTGTCGGCATCCCACTCCAGCTCTTTGCCCACCGCCAGTGATTGCGCGGCGAAGGCTTCGTTGGCTTCGATCAGGTCCAATTCACTGAGCGTCCAGCCGGCCTTGTCCAGGCATCGACGGGTGGCCGAAACCGGGCCGATGCCCATGATGGCCGGGTCGACGCCTGCGTTGGCATAGCTGGCGATGCGGGCCAGGACGGGCAGCCCCAGGGACTTGGCTTTGTCGGCGCTCATCAGCAACACGGCGGCCGCGCCGTCATTGAGGCTGGAGGCGTTGCCGGCGGTTACGCTGCCGTCTTTCTTGAATGCCGGCTTGAGCTTGCCCAGCGATTCGGCGGTGGTACCGGCGCGAGGTTGTTCGTCCACCGCGAAAGCTACGGGGTCGCCCTTGCGCTGCGGGATCAGGATCGGCGTGATTTCGTCGACAAAGCGTCCGGCTTCGATTGCCGCGCTGGCCTTTTGCTGAGAAGCGGCGGCAAAGGCATCCTGGGCTTCGCGGCTGATGCCGTACTTGTCCACCAGGTTCTCGGCGGTGATGCCCATGTGGTAATCGTTGAATGCATCCCACAGGCCGTCGGTGATCATGCTGTCGACCATCTTGGCGTGGCCCATGCGCAAACCGGTGCGCGCAGCGGGCAGTACGTACGGTGCCAGGCTCATGTTCTCCATGCCGCCGGCGATGATCACGTCGGCGTCGCCGCAACGGATCGCCTGGGCACCGAGGTGCAGCGCCTTGAGGCCCGAACCGCAGACTTTGTTCAGGGTCAGGCTCGGCACGGCGTGGGGCAGGTCGGCGAGGATCGAGGCCTGGCGCGCCGGGTTCTGGCCGCTGCCTGCGGTGAGCACCTGGCCGAGGATCACTTCGTCGACCTGGGCCGGGTCCAGACCGGTCTGTTCCAGCAGGCGACGGATGACGGCGGCGCCCAGTTCCGGTGCCGGAATATTCGCCAGCGAACCCTGGAAGCTGCCCACGGCGGTGCGGGTGGCAGCAACAATCACGACGTCTTGCATGGAATCTGTCCTCACTGGAAGTGCATTTCTGGAACGTGGTCCGGGACGATCAGTTTACCGGCGGTCTTGCTCACAATCTCTTCAACGCTGACGCCAGGTGCGCGTTCCTTGAGGACAAAAGCGCCATTTTCGATCTCCAGGTACGCAAGGTCCGTCAGTACCCGCTTGATGCAGTTGGCACCGGTCAGCGGCAGGCTGCATTGGCTGAGCAACTTGGATTCACCGTCCTTGGAGGCATGGGTCATGATCACGATGATATTTTCCGCGCCGGCCACCAGGTCCATGGCGCCGCCCATGCCCTTCACCAGCTTGCCGGGGATCATCCACGAGGCGATGTTGCCGTGCACGTCCACTTCAAACGCACCGAGCACGGTGAGGTCGACATGGCCGCCGCGAATCATTGCGAAGGACTCGGCGGAGGAGAAGATCGACGCGCCGATACGCGCGGTCACGGTTTGTTTGCCGGCGTTGATCATGTCCGCATCAATGGTTTCTTCGGTCGGAAACGGACCCATGCCGAGCAGGCCATTTTCCGATTGCAGCATCACTTCCATGCCTTCGGGGATGTAGTTGGCCACCAGGGTCGGAATGCCGATACCGAGGTTCACGTAAAAGCCGTCCTGCATTTCGCGGGCGACGCGTTGAGCCATTTGTTCGCGGGTAAGAGCCATTTTATGAGTCCTTATTGTTCGGGCTGGGGCAGATTATTTGCGCACGGTGCGCTGTTCGATGCGCTTTTCGAATGTGCCGCAGATGATCCGGTCGACGTAGATGCCAGGGGTATGGATCTGCGCCGGGTCCAGCTCGCCCGGTTCGACGATTTCCTCGACTTCGACCACGGTGATCTTGCCGGCGGTGGCGGCCAGTGGGTTGAAGTTCTGGGCGGTGTGGCGGTAGATGACGTTGCCGAAGTGGTCGGCTTTCCAGCCTTTGACGATGGCGAAGTCGCCCGTAATGGACTCTTCCATCAGGTAGGGGCGGCCGTTGAATTCGCGGGTTTCCTTACCTTCGGCGACGGGGGTGCCGACGCCGGTGGCGGTGAAGAAGGCCGGAATGCCGGCACCGCCTGCGCGCATTTTTTCCGCCAGGGTGCCTTGGGGGGTGAGGACTACTTCGATTTCGCCGCTGAGCAATTGCTTCTCGAACAGGGCGTTTTCACCCACGTAGGAGGCAATCACTTTGCTGATCTGCTTTTGCTCCAGCAGCACGCCCAGGCCAAAACCGTCGACGCCGCAGTTGTTGGAAACCACTGTCAGGTCGCGGGTGCCTTTGCGCTTGATCTCATTGATGAGGTTTTCCGGAATGCCGCATAGGCCAAAACCGCCGGCAAGCACGGTCATGCCGTCTTCCAGGCCTGCCAGTGCTTCCTCGTAGGACGCCACGCGTTTGTCGAAACCTGCCATGTGCATGCACCTCTATTTATTATGTGTGGGCCAGCCAATGAGCCGAGTGTTGCGCCGACGCATTGATTTGTTAAGTTGTTTTTTTAGGTCGATTGATTTAGAAAACAGCATAGTCCATCCCTTTCGGAGCAGCGCCATGACGGTTAAACAAATGCGTGCCTTCCTGGCCGTGGCCCAGAGCCTGAGTTTTGCCGCTGCCTGCGAGCGCCTGCACCTGTCCCAGTCGGCGCTGAGCCTGACCATCAAGGGGCTGGAGGAAGGGCTGGGCGGTCGCCTGTTTAGCCGTAACACCCGCAACGTGGCGCTGACTCCCGAAGGTGAATCCTTGTTGCCGTTGGCGCGTCGATTGATTGCCGACTGGGACAATGCCGAAGATGAGCTGCGCCAGCGCTTTACCTTGCAGCGTGGGCGCGTCACGGTGGCGGCGATGCCGTCGTTCGCAGGCAATTTACTGCCGCCGATCCTGAAGATATTCCGTGCGCGTTACCCTCAGGTGAATGTGACGGTGCATGACCTGATCAACGAGCAGGTGCTGGAGATGGTCCGCGACCGCCAGGTGGAGCTGGGCGTTGCGTTTGAGCCGGCAGAGGGGTCTTCATTAGCGTTTACGCCGCTGTACCTGGACCGTTTCATCGCTGTGGTGCCGGGTGACTCGCCGTTGGCGCAATGTGACGAGATCGCCTGGAAAACCTTGCTGGAACAGCCTTTCATCACCTTGCAGCGGCCGTCCACCGTGCGGGTCATGCTGGAGGAGCACTTGGGTGCCTTGCAGATGAAACTGCCCGTGGCCCTGGAAAGCCATCAATTGGCAACGGTGGGTAAGATGGTTGCCAGCGGCCTGGGCGTAAGTGCCGTGCCGGCGTTATGCGCGCAGCAGATGGAGGAGGCGGGGGCCCATTGCATTACATTGAATGGCCCGGTGATCGAACGACCGATTGGCGTGTTGACCAAGCCGGGGCATGAACTGTCGGCGGCGGCGCAGGTGTTATTCGATATTTTTCGCAGTGAGGCGGAACAAGGCAGGTTTCCAACTTTTTGAAAAGTGCCAACAAACACAAGTGGGAGTTGGCAAGCCAACTCCCACTTGAGGTCGAGATTTAGTTAGTAGTAACGATCGATCACTTTAACTTGCGAGCTGTCTTTGAAAGAGTCCCAAGCATGGTTAAGTGTGTCGAATACCTGCTCGATAAAGTTGCGATCGGCTGCGGCCTTCTTGCCGACATAACCCTGGCCGCGGCGGTACATCTTCAGGCGCGCCGCCAGCTCACGGTGATTGCGGTCAAACTCGGCTTCTTCGGTATGGGGCGCCAGGCAGTCAATTTGCACTTCGCCCGATTTTCCTACCCACAGAATATGATCGTCGAGTGTATCTTTCTGCGCTGCGAACATCTCAGCCAATTCATCGATAGTAGGTTGATTGTTCAGATTCATGTGTAAGCCCCTTGACCAGTTGGCGATCTATCAGTTGATTCCGTTAAAACTGCTTAGTTGTCTCCGGCGTTAAACGCCGGGCGTCAGTGACGGTCTGCCGAATACGGGCAGGGTCTTGAACCTGATGCATGTAGTTTTGCTGATGAACTGCTACGCAATGCATTCATAACGAAGACAAGCAGCCTTTGAGCTTCTTGTACCCGTTCCTTTCGGAACCGGTCAGCTTCATCAATCTGCCTTGTGGGCAGTGCACATCCGGAAAAAACAGCTCGGCGGTCAGACGAGCGCTTTCAAAACATCTGTTACCAACGCTCCCGATGCGGGAGACGTCTAGATCATGCAAGGACAAAAAGGTTACGTCAACGGTTATGTAGTGATTATTTTTGCGCACTACATAAACTTCAGGCGGGGCGGTGGGATGCGTGGAAACGTGACCTTGGCGTCATTTTTTGGAACGGTTGGTCGCTTGAACGAGGGGGAAACTCCACGCAAGCCCCTCATTGCCGTGTGTTGTTTGCCCTATCCGAGTCGCTCTGCAAGCAGCGGCAACAGCGCCTCGCAAGAGGCTTGGATTTTCACCTGCAACAGTTCATCCCCACGGGTCTTGCCCAGGTTGATAGCGATCACCGGCTTGCCTTGCTCGACCATGGCCTTGCACAGGCGAAACGCCGAATAAGCCATCAGCGACGAGCCCACCACCAGCAGTCCTTCTGCACACTCCACTGCAGCCATTGCCTTCGCCGCCGTCGGTGGGGCGACGTTCTCGCCGAAAAACACCACATCCGGCTTCAAGCGTTGGCCGCCGCAGTGGGGGCAGTGTGGGACCTGGAAGCGCTCTTCAAACGCCGGGTCGAGCAGGGTATCGCCATCGGGTGCCTGCACGGCATCGACGCCGGCCAGGTAGGGGTTATCAAGCTCCATCATTCGCTGGATCACATCGCGCTGGCTGCACTGCCCGCAATCCAGGCAAAGCACGCGGTGCAGGCTACCGTGCAACTCGATCACATCATGGCTGCCGGCTTGATCATGCAGGGTGTCGACGTTCTGGGTAACAAGGCCGGTGATGCGCTGGCGCTGTTGCAGGTTCGCGAGCGCCCTATGGGCATTGTTCGGCTGGGCGATGCGTACTCGCGGCCAGCCGAGCATCGCCCGCGCCCAGTAACGTCGTCGTGCTTGCGCGGTGGCCAGGAATTCCTGGTACATCATCGGCGCCTTGCCTCGACGCACCCCTTCGCTGTCGCGGTAGTCGGGGATTCCCGATGATGTGCTGATGCCTGCCCCCGTCAACACCAGAAAGCGTCGATCGGCCATGGCTCGGTACAAGGTATCGAGATGGTCTTCCTGATGTGCCAGGGTATCGAGCATGGTTTCTCCTATTCGCCGCGGATGTACTGCTCCAGTTGCTTGATCAGGTCAGCCTGTTCCGCGATGGCTTCCTTGACCAGGTCACCGATGGAGAGCAGGCCCAGCAGTTTGCCGTCTTCGACCACGGGCAGGTGGCGCAGGTGACTGTCGGTCATGATGTTCATGCACTCTTCGACACTTTTATGGGTATCGACGGTGATCACTGGCGAACTCATCACTTCGTGGACCTTGGTGGTGACCGACGACAGGCCCTTGAGCATGATTTTGCGCGCGTAGTCACGTTCGCTGATGATGCCCACCACCACGTCATCCTTGACCACCGGCAAGGCACCGACGTTTTTCTCCGACATGCGCACCAGCGCTTCAAACACGGTGTGATCCCATTTGATGGTGTGGACGTCCTGGTTTTTTTGGTCCTTGGCTTTGAGCAATTGTGCGACGGTTTTCATGGCAGCCACTCCGGAGTTGTTATTGGGACGTCAGCGGGTCACCTACAGAATCCTAGACCGCCTGCGTCGGGGCAAGATCTAAAGCGGCGTTAAACCCGTCGAAAAACGTCATTTACCGGTTTTTTTGTACGTTTACCCTGCAATAACCGGTTTTTTACCGCGCTTGGGGCTGGCCGCTGCTTTGCGTGATGCGGTTTTGCGCTTGTTTTTCCATGGCGTGGCGCCTTTGCCCGCCGGACTGGCGGGGCCGGTGATGGTCATGCGCATGCCATTGCAGCGCGCCACCTGCTTGCTCATCCAGGCCGCTTGCTTGGCGACGAACTCTTCCAGGCTCATTTCACCGCTTTGCACCATATCCAGCGCCTGTTCCCAGATGGCGGTGGTGCCAGGGTCGGCGATGGCGCGGGGTACCGCGTCGATCAGGCTGAATGCCGCCGGGGTGGCCGACAGCGCCTTGCCGTTTTTTACCAGGTACCCACGGTCGAGCAGCCCCTGGATAATTCCGGCGCGAGTAGCTTCGGTACCGATACCGGTGGTGTCCTTGAGTTTCTGCTTGAGCAGGGGGTCTTCCACCAGTTTGGCGACGTTTTTCATTGCCTTGATCAGGTCGCCTTCGGTAAAGGGCTTGGGCGGTTGGGTCCACAGGTCCTTGAGGTTGACCTTGGCTACCGCATAATCCTGGCCCTGCACCAGCGTCGGCAAGGCTTGCGGTGCCGGTGCCTCGCGGCCCTTGATCGGCGCCAGGGCCTCGGGCAAGGCGCGCTTCCAGCCCGGTTCGATCACCACCTTGCCCACCGCTCGCAACGCAAAACCGGCGCAGTCGAAATCCGCCTGGGTGCGATCGTACTCATGGTTGGGCAGGAACTGCGCCAGGTACCGCGCGCGAATCAGCGTATACACCGCCCGATGCTTGCCGGTGAGCTGCCCCACATCCTTGCCGGCCCCGGTGGGGATGATGCCGTGGTGGGCGCTGACCTTGGCGTCGTTCCAGGCCCGTGAGCGACGCTGCGGATCGACATGGGGCATCAGCTCGGCCACCGCCGGGTCGGCGCGGCCCAGCGCGGCAAGAATCTTCGGGGCCTCGCTGTGCTGGCTCAATGGCAGGTAGCCGCAGTCACTGCGCGGGTAGGTGATGGCTTTGTGGGTTTCGTAGAGCGACTGGGCGATATCCAGGGTTTCCTGGGCGCCGAGGCCGAGCTTCTTGGAGCAGATCTCCTGCAGCGTGCCGAGATCGAAGGGCAGGGGCGCCACTTCACGCATGCGTTCGGTGCGCAGTTTCAGCAGCCGGGCGCTGGCGGCATTGCTCATTGCATCGGCGGCTTCGCGGGCCAGTCGCGGGTTGAGGCAGCGACCTTGATCGTCGCAGGCGTCCTCGGCTGCGCGCCATTGCGCGGTGAAGGTCATGCGCGCGTGGCGCAGGTCCACATCGATGGCCCAGTAAGCCACCGGTACGAAATCGGCGATGCTGCGGTCGCGGTCCACCACCAGGCGTAAGGTCGGCGTTTGCACCCGGCCCACCGGCAACACACCTTGATAGCCGGATTGACGTCCAAGCAGGGTAAACAGGCGGCTCATGTTCATGCCGATCAGCCAGTCGGCGCGCGAGCGGCCCAGGGCCGAGTGATACAGGCTGAACGTTTGCGCGCCGGGCTTGAGCGCCGCCAGGGCCTTGCGAATGGAGGCATCGTCCAGCGCCGACAGCCACAGGCGCTGAATCGGCCCGCGATAGCGGCAATGCTCCACCAGCTCGCGGGCGATCATCTCGCCCTCGCGGTCGGCGTCCGTGGCGATCACCAGTTCCTGGGCCTCCCCCAGCAAGCGCTTGACGGCCTTGAACTGGCTGGCGGTCTTGGGCTTGACCTGCATTTTCCATTTTTCCGGGACGATCGGCAGGTCGGCCAGCACCCAGCGTTTGTACTTGGCGTCGTAGGCATCGGGCGGGGCGGTTTCCAGCAGGTGGCCGATGCACCAGGTGACGGTGACCCCATTGCCCAGCCAGCAGCCGTCGCCGCGTCGGCTGGCACCGAGCACGGCCGCGATGTCCTTGGCCTGGGAGGGTTTTTCACAGAGGTACAGCCGCATGGTCGTCACATCAGATCGGGTTGATGCTGTGCAGGATGCGCAGTCAAGGCCGATTCGGCAACTATTATCTGTATGGATGTACAGCAATGTGTGTGGCTGGTTGAACTTTTAATGTGAGAGGGGGCTTGCTCCCCTCCCACAGAGGTCGCGGTGTGTGTCGAATCAGTTCTTATCGATATCCACATGCCGGGTTTCTTTGAGGCAGAACAACCCCACAATCAGGCTCACCCCGGTAATCACCACCGGGTACCACAAGCCGTAGAAGATATCCCCGGTATACACCACCAGCGCAAACGACACGGTCGGCAGGAACCCGCCAAACCAGCCGTTACCGATGTGGTAGGGCAGCGACATCGAGGTGTAGCGGATACGCGTCGGGAACAGCTCCACCATCAACGCCGCGAGCGGGCCGTAGCACATGGCCGCAATCAGGATCAGTGCGACGATCAGCACCACCACCATCACTTTGTTGACCTGCGCCACATCCGCCGAACTCGGGTAGCCGGCCAGGGTCACGGCGCCACGCAGTGCTTGTTCGTCAAAGCCGTCGATGCGCACCTCACCGATGCTCACCTGCACCGGGCTGCCGGCAGGTGCGGCGACGCTGCTGTACGGCAGGCCTTGTTTGACCAGGAAGGTCTTGACCTTGTCGCATGGGCTGTCAAAACGCGCCTTGCCCACCGGGTCGAACTGGAAGGTGCAGGTGGCGGGGTCGGCGAGCACGGTGATCGGTGCCTGGCGGCTGGCCTGGTCCATCGCCGGGTTGGTGTAGTGCGCCAGGCTTTTGAAGATCGGGAAGTACAGCACGGTTGCCAGCAGCAGGCCGAGCATCAGCACCGGCTTGCGCCCGACTTTGTCCGACAGCCAGCCAAACAAGATGAAGAACGGTGCACCAATCACCACGCTGATGATCAGCAGCATGTTGGCCAGCGCCGGGTCCATCTTCAGGAACTGTGTGAGGAAGAACAGCACATAAAACTGCGCCGCGTAGAAGGTCACGGCTTGCCCGCCGTTGATGCTGAACAGCGCGATCAGCACCACCTTGAGGTTTTCCCATTTGCCGAACGACTCACGGATCGGCGCCTTGCTGGCCTTGCCTTCCTCTTTCATTTTCAGGAACGCAGGCGACTCATGCAGGCTCATGCGGATCCAGGTGGAAATGCCCAGCAGCACGATGGAGAACAGGAACGGAATCCGCCAGCCCCACACCTCGAACTGGTCACCGGTGAAGTAACGGCAGGCCAGCACCACCAGCAGCGACAGCAGCAGGCCGATGGTCGCGGTGGATTGAATCCAGCTGGTGTGCAAGCCGCGCTTGCCGGCCGGCGCGTGTTCCGCCACATAGGTGGCCGCGCCGCCGTACTCGCCGCCCAGCGCCAGGCCTTGCAGCATGCGCAGCACGATCAGGATGATCGGGGCTGCGATGCCGATGCTCGCGTAATTGGGCAACAGTCCGACACAGAAGGTCGCCACGCCCATCAGGATGATGGTGACGAGGAAGGTGTACTTGCGCCCGATCATGTCGCCCAGGCGGCCGAACACCAACGCGCCGAATGGGCGCACCACAAAGCCGGCCGCAAAGGCCATCAAGGCAAAGATAAACGCTGTGGTGTCGTTGACCCCGGCGAAGAATTGCTTGCTGATCACCGCCGCCAGGGCGCCGTAGAGGAAAAAGTCATACCACTCGAACACCGTCCCCAGGGACGAGGCGAAGATGACTTTCTTGGAGTCGTTGCTGGTGCTCGCGTCGCGCGTCGAGCCCAGGGTTTGAGCGTGTTCTGACATCGGGTAGCCCTCACAGTGATTATTTATTGTTGTTCCACTGTCGGCGCCGGGTACGGCGCCGCTATTCAGATTGCATGAATCAGTTCTTTCTCCGGGGCGAGGCTCCTTGTAGGCGGCGAAAGGATCAGTTGCGCGGCTTTCTCCGCGATCATCAGCGTCGGTGAACAGGTGTTGCCGGAGGTGATACGCGGCATGATCGAGGCATCGGCGATGCGCAGGCCGGGTACGCCATGCACGCGCAATTGCGCATCGACCACCGCGTCTTTGTCGCTGCCCATGCGGCAGGTGCCCACCGGGTGAAAGATTGTCGTGCCGATACGCGCCGCGGCTTCGTGCAGTTGGGCTTCGGTCTGCAGTGAATCGCCCGGTAGATATTCGACCGGGTTGAACTGGCCCAGGGCCGGGGCGGCGACGATGCGTCGGGTCAGGCGAATCGCATCGGCGGCCACGCGCAGGTCTTCGGGATGGCTGAGGTAGTTGGGCCGGATCAGCGGCGCATCCGCCGGGTTGGCCGAACGGATATCGATACGTCCACGGCTCTGCGGGCGCAGGTCACACACCGAGGCGGTGAACGCCGGGAACCCGTGCAACGGCTCGCCAAAACGCTCCAGGGACAGGGGTTGCACATGGTATTCAAGGTTGGCCGAGGTCTGCTCCGGGCCGGAACGGGCAAATGCACCGAGCTGGCTGGGCGCCATCGACAGCGGGCCGCTGCGGTCATACAGGTAGCGCAGGCCCATGCCCATCTTGCCCCATACGGAGCCGGCGATCTGGTTCAGGGTGCGGGCGTTTTCCAGCTTGTAGATCAGGCGCAGTTGCAGGTGGTCCTGCAGGTTACCGCCGACGCCGGGCAGGTCGTGCAGCACCTCGATGCCCAGCGGCTTGAGCACGCCGGCGGGGCCGATGCCCGAGCGTTGCAGAATGCCTGGCGAACCGACGGCGCCGGCGCAGAGTACGATTTCCTTGCGCGCCTTCCACTGCACCTGCTGGCCGTGCTGGCGCCCGACCACGGCTGAGGCGCGGCCGTTTTCCAGCAGTACGCGGTCTACTTCCACGCCAGTCAGCACGGTGAGGTTGGGCCGTTGGCGGATCGGCTTGAGAAACGCCTTGGCCGCGTTCCAGCGCACCCCGGCTTTCTGGTTGACCTGGAAGTAGCCGCAGCCCTCGTTGTCGCCCTGGTTGAAGTCATTGATAGGCGCGATACCGCTCTGCGCCGCCGCTTCACGGAAGGCATCAAGGATCGGCCACGATAATCGCTGTTGCTCGACCCGCCATTCACCGCCGTCGCTGTGGAACTCCGAGCTGCCGGCAAAGTGGTTTTCGCTTTGCTTGAACAGCGGCAACACGTCTTTCCAGGCCCAGCCGGAGTTGCCTTCGGCCGCCCAGCCGTCGTAGTCCCGGGCCTGGCCGCGCATATAAATCATGCCGTTGATGGACGAGCAGCCGCCCAGCACTTTGCCCCTTGGGTAACTCAGCGCACGCCCTTGCAGGCCTTCCTGGGCTTCGGTCTTGAAGCACCAGTCGGTGCGCGGGTTACCGATGCAGAACAGGTAGCCGACGGGGATATGGATCCAGGGGTAATTGTCGCGACCACCGGCTTCGAGCAGCAGCACGCGGTGGGCGGGGTTGGCGGACAGTCGATTGGCCAGCAGGCAGCCTGCGGGGCCGGCGCCTACTACCACGTAATCATATTCAGCAGCTGCAATGGGCATCTGAGGTCTCGCTTGTTTTTCTTATTGGCCCCATCCTAGTTGTTAGTTTTCGTCTTAAAAATGTTAGTTTTTACCCAGCTGCTGTGCGTTTTTAAACAGCGCTGCCCAGGCTGATGGAATGGAGGCGACATGTTCGACTGGAATGACCTGCGGTTCTTTCTTGAGTTGCAGCGCAGCGGCCGCCTGCTCACCGCCGCGCAACGTTTGAAGACCACCCATGCCACCGTGGCGCGGCATATCGAGGCCATTGAAAAAAGCCTCGGCACGGCGTTGTTCGTGCAGCACGCCCAAGGCTACGAATTGACCCCCTCCGGCGAAGCCCTGCTCAAACACGCCGAAGCCATGGAAAACGTCGCGCTGTTGGCCGAAGACGAACTCACCCATTGCGCCGCGCCCTTGGGCAAGATCCGCCTCGGCGTGGCCGAAGGCCTGGGTGTGATGTTTCTGGCCGGGCGCATGAGTGGGCTGTTCGAACGCTACCCGGGGTTGGAAGTGGAGCTGGTGGCGGTGCCGCGCTTTGTGAGCATCCTCAACCGCGAAGCGGAAATCAGCATCCACCTCGAACGCCCCAGCGTCGATCAACTGGTCACGCGCAAGCTTACCGATTACCGCCTCTCCCTTTACGCCAGCCGTGCCTACCTGGAGCGCAATCCGCCGATTGAAAAGCGCGAAGATCTCGCGGCTCATTCGTGGATTGATTATGTGGACGACCTGCTCTTCAGCCAGGAATTGAAGTTCCTCAGCAGTTTCTGCCGCAACCCCAAAGTGGTGTTCCACAGCACCAGCGTCATCGCCCAGCAACAGGCGGCACGCTCGGGGTTGGGCATCGCGGTGCTGCCCTGCTTCATGGCCGCCGGCGACCCGGACCTGGTGGCATTGCTGCCCGAGGAGGGCATCCAGCGCAGCTACTGGATCAGTTCGCGCCGGGAGCTGCACAAGTCGGTGCGCCTGCGCGTGTTGTGGGATTACGTGGTGGAGTTGTGCGCGCGCGAGCAAAAGCTGTTGCTGGGCGAGGCCTGACCGATAAAACCGGCTGGGAAAGTGGCACGCCGTTAACGACTTCCTTGAGAGCCGGGGCGCTGTGGGCAGTCATGGGAGTGCCATCGTCAGAGAAACCAGCGGTATTCGCGCGCATTGATTTCTTGTTGAAAGGCCAGGTGATCCTGGCGTTTGTTCTCGCAGTACACGTCGACAAATTCGGCGCCAAGCTTATCGCGCAACACAGGTTGATGTTGCATGGCGCGCACGGCGTCGAGCATTTCCACGGGGAAGTCGGCGCCGCTGGTGCGGTCCTCGTTCAGGGGCGCGATGGGTTCCTGCCTGGCTTCAAGGCCATGTTCCAGGCCAACAAGGATCGCCGCCAGCACCAGGTACGGGTTCGCGTCGGCACTGGCCAGGCGATGTTCGATACGCAAGTTACGCGGGTCGGACTCGGGGATGCGAACGCACGCATCACGGTCTTCAAACCCCCAGCAGGCGCGGGTGGCGGCGTTCACGGTGCCGCCCAGGCGGCGGAAGGCGTTGTGGTTGGGCGCGAAGATCGGCATGCAGTGCGGCAGCAATTCCAGGCATCCGGCCACGGCATGGCGCAGCGGTTGCTGTTGGTGGGCCGCCAGCAGGTTATTGCCCGCACCGTCATAGAGACTCACATGCACGTGCATGCCACTGCCCGGAAATTGCAGGTACGGCTTGGCCATGAAACTGGCTCGGTAACCCTGCTTGAGCGCCACGCCACGGGTGCTGCGGCAGAACAGTGCGGCCCAGTCGGCGGCGCGCAGGCTGTCGTCCTGGTGGCCGAAGTTGATCTCGAACTGGCCCGGGCCGAGTTCGGCGGTGATCACCGTGATGTCGATGCCCTGGTCCCTGGCTGTCTGCGCCATGTCATTGAGCACCTCGCTGAAACGCGACAGCCGTTCGATATGCAGGTTGGGCTGGTCATCGGCATCGTCGCTCAGTGGGTCGCGGGCGAACTGCGGCAGGCCGTGGTCGAGTTTTTTGTCGAACAGGTAGAACTCCAGCTCAAACGCGACCACCGGATGAATACCTTTGTGGCGCAGGCGCTCGAGCACCTTGGCCAGCACTTCCCGAGGTTCGAATTCGATAGGCGCTTCGGTGCCGTCGGAGGTGATCAACATTTGCCCCAAGGGTTGCGATTCCCAGCTCACTGGCTTGAGCGTTCCCGGCACCAGGCGGCGGTTGGCGTCGGGGTCACCGTCGTTGAAGCAGTAATCGCCGATGTTGAACAAGCCACCCTGAGCCCCGAGCAGCACTGCGTTCTGCGGCAGTTTCAACGGGCTGCCGGCGGCGACCTTTTCCAGCATCTCGATGGGGTAACGCTTGCCGTAGAAGTGTCCGGGTATATCCAGGGCGATCAGGTCGACATAACGCACGTCGGGATGCTGCTGGCGAAAGGTCCGTACTTCGGCGAGCAACGCGGGGGAATGGCTTTTCACGGGTGTTGCTCCTAGTTGTAGACCCACAGCACGCGGGCGGGCAGGTCGGTCAGGTTGGCATAGCGGCAATGCGCAAAACTGGCCAGGTGAAAACTGTCGCCAGGGCCGAGGGTGACCGCATCGGCCTCATCCTCCACCCACAGCGTCAACTCGCCCTCCAGCACAAAACCGGCTTGCTCGGCGCGGTCGCTCATGGGCTGTTCACCGCTGTTGGCGCCGGGTGCCAGCAGGCTGTCGAGCATGGAAAAGGCACCGTTCATGCTGGGGGAGACCAGGATGTCGGTGATGCCGTTGGCGTAATACAGCGTGCGCCGCTCGTTGGGGCGGGTGATCCAGTCGACCGCCTTGGGTTTGGGCTGGCTGTAGAAATACGTGGTGGGCACATCAAGGGCGTGGCTGATGGCGGTGAGATCGGCCACGGTGGGGCGCGACAGGCCACGTTCGACCTGGGACACAAAGCCCACCGAACGTTCGATTTTTTCGGCAAGTTGGGCCAGGGTCAGCTTCTTGTGCTTGCGCAGATCGTGGATCAAGGCCGCGAGGGTAGCGAGTTCTTCTTGTGGTGTCATGAAATTTACGTCTAAAAATTTCATGAAAAAATACAGGATTAATTTCATGCTGGCAATGGCGAGCCAGGTCGTTGACTCCGGGTGGCGAGGGAGCTTGCTCCCTCACCGCAGCGGTGGTTACTCGCGTTCGTAGCTGTCCACCTGCTCCCCGTCGGCATTGAACACATTCACCCGGTTTTCGTTTTTCGCGTCCCAGATGCTGTAAGTCGCGTCGTTGCTGTTGGTGGGTAGGCTGTAGGTGGTGTACGAGCCAAGCTTTTTCACCAGGGTGTTGTTTTTGTCGATCAGTACCAGGCCCCTGAAACCATCCATTTCCGCCGAGGCGAGGTTTTTCTGGAAGGGGTTGAGTCGGGTGTATTTGAGGGGCACGCGCAGCTTGCCGGTGAGATCGAGCGCGCCGTAGTGTTCACCCTTTTTGACCACGGCCATGCCGTTGGAGAACGGTTCGACTTCGTCATAGGGCAGGCTGATGGGCACGCTTTTGCCTTCTGGGTTGATGAAGCGGTACTTCCCGCTCTTGCGGTCTTGCAGCAGTTGCGGCTGGCCTTGGATAAACGCCCCGATGGCCGTGCTGCCGGGTGGGTTGAGCTTTTGCAATTGCAGGGTGTAGATGTCTTTCTGGCGACCGTCATCGGAGGTGCTGTAGAGGAAGTCACCGATGACTTCGATGTTGGAGAACCGCGGCGCCAGCAGTTCCTTGCCGGCCAGGTTCCACACGCCATAGGACGAATCGCCCCCGTAGGTCTTCAGCCCGGGCCGGCCAATGAACAGGTCGCCGACTACCTCGACATTGACGTATTTCATCGGCACCACCACCTGCTGTTTCTTCACGTCGTACACGCCATAAGGGCCGTTGGTTTCGCGTTCGACGATCATCAGGTCCGCGTTGATAGGTTTCTCGATAATCTCGAACGGCAATTCCTTCAACGTATGCCCGCCGGGCACGAACGCAAAGTATTTGAACAGCAACTGGCTCCAACCATCTTTCTGCGGTGTGCGGCCCACCTGCATGTTGAACACACCAGGCATCGGGCTGTACTCGATGCGCTCAAAGCGCGGCTTGACCACCCATTGCCCGTGGTTGTCGATAAAGCCGCTTTTTTGCGTGGCGTTGTCGTAAGCGATATAGCGAGCCTGGGCTGGCACGCTGTTGTGCATCTCCAGCGCCAGGGTTTGCGGTTGGGCGGGGTCCAGCAGGTAGATGACGATGCTCGCCGGGGTGTCTTCGAACTGGTAGGTGGCGTGCACGTTGGTCAGGGCGCCGGCGCTATCCGGCAGGCCTTTGACGAATTGCTCCAGGTGTTCCTGCAGCGCGGCGCTGGTGGTATAGCGCGAGAAATTGTCCTGCATGCGCAGCAGTTCGTCATAGTACGCGCGCAGGTTGGCCTTTTGCTCGGCGGTAGGTGAGGAGTTGCTGCTGTTACCGCCGCTGTAGAGCGTCTTGCCGTCGGCGCTGAGACCCTCGATCACGTAGCTCTTGTTCTTGGGGGGGGCCAGCAGCAGGGACGCGCGATCGTCAGCCAGGGCAGTCAACTGGTAGACCTCACCGTCGTCGCCGGTGACTTTCGGATGTTTCGCGTCCAGCACGATTTTTTTGACGCCGGGGTAGCTCGGGTACGTGAGAGTGACACTGACGCGCTCCACCGGCTTATTGACCTTGAGTTCGACTTTGGACGTGTCCTGCTCCTCTGCGTTGTCGACCCCAACAGCGGCAAAGTGTTGTTGCGTCCCGTCGCGAAAGTACACGGTTTGTACCGCATAACGTTCTTCCTCGCGCTGGTCGGGCAGGGCGCCACGCTTGAGCACCTCGCGGATCGGCTCCACATTCAGTTTCAGCCCCGACTGGTTGTCGAAGAACAACTGCTCGAACGCAGGCATCTTCTGCGCGAGCGCTTCCAGCGCCGTTTTCAGCTCGGCAGCGGGGAAGGGCACGAAAGGCTCGTCATAGCGCAGCTGTTTTTTCTCGCCGGACGACGCGGCGGTGTCGGCTACCGGCGAAATCTCCAGGCGCATGCTCTCGATCATTGCGATCTGGTTGATGCTGTCGCGTGCATCCATCACCAGGTAGTTCAGGCGTTTTTTCGCTTGCTCCAGTGTCAGGCTATGTAGGTCGTCCACCGCCCCTTCATTGAGCTGTTCTTCACTGTAGTCGGGGCCGCTGACCAAGCCTGTGACAACGTGACGGTCAACCAGGTAATAGGTCGCGCCACCGAGTATGGCGATAACCACCAAGGAACTGGCGAGGAGTTTGGTTCGGGTCAGGGCGGTTTTCATTATTGTCAGACTCGAGAATAGGGCTGGCGCAAGGTTAGCAGGTGAACGGTGGCGGACGTGCCGGGCGCACGCAGTTTGTTCGAGCTGACCTTAATAGAGCCAATTGTTCTATTCGCGCCATGGAGAAACGAGAGGTTATTCGCTAGTTTTCATACACATCCTTCACGCAGTCGGGTCAGCAGTACTGCCCAGTCGCAAAGATAAAGGCATATTGCTATGAACGAGTGTTCTGCTGACCCAACGTCGGTTATTCCGCCCTTTACGGTGCGGGCGCTTCATTGCCCCTCTCCCATCCGCATCGACGAAGCATTGGGGCGGGAGGTGAATGAGCGGCTTATGAAATGGATCGAACATATCGGTATTTTTCCCGGCAAACGGGACAAAATTCGCGCCTCGGATTTTGGTCGCTACGCCATGTTGTGCCATGTGGATACCGATGATCCCGACCGGCTGCTGCTCCAGGGCCAATGCCTGGCGGCATTGTTTGCCGTCGACGACCATTATTGCGACGACCGTTCACTTGGCTGCGATCCCCGCCAAGTCGCGCCGCGCTTATCGTTTGCGATTGCCGCCATGGACCCCGCTTACCTGCCTGCGCCTTTTGATGCTCAACTGGACATTCAGCTCAACTGCGATCCGGTGCTGATTGGCCTGCGCGCGTATATGCGGCGCGTCAGCCAGTTTTGCACACCGTCCCAAGTTGCCAGGGTGCGCCAAATCAGTATTGCAATGTTTGTAGCGATGGCCGCCGAGGGAGCCTGGCGTGTGTATGGCACCCGGCCGACTGTCGCCGAGTACCTTGCCAGTCGGCATATCAACAGCTTCTGGCCGTGCCTGGTCTTGATCGACCCCGTCGGCGGTTATGAAGTCCCGGCCAATCTGTATTCGCAACCGCAGGTGCACCGTGTCACGGCCCTGGCGTCCCTTGCTACTACCTTGGTCAACGATTTGTACTCGGCCTACAAGGAGCACCTGAACGAGGTTGGCACGTTCAAACTGCCGTATCTGCTGGCGGCACAACACCACTGCTCCCTTCAGGAAGCGATCAACAGGATTGCCGATATCCATGACGACGTGATGCATCAATACGAAGCAGTTGAGCGTGCGCTATTGACGGACGCAACCCCGCTGCTGCAACGCTACCTCATGGGGCTTAAGGCATGGGTGGCAGGGAATCTGGAGTGGCACAAACATAGCGCGCGATACCAGGCCGATTTCATTCGGTGAATGATTGCGCGCGCCTGCGGTCGGAACCTGGGTACGCGCCATTCATTGAAGGAGTACCCATGACGTCCAAATCCCTGCTTGCCTGCGTTTTAGTCGCTGCCAGCCTGTCCACCGCCAGCTTTGTGGTGCAGGCCGGTGATACTCCCCAGGAAACCGTGCAGCCTTCCAACATCAACGCCCGTGATTTAAGAGAGGGCGACCGTGCTCCGGATATTCTGATGCGCAAGGAGTCGGCCATCAGCGACTGGAAAAAACGCGGCCTCAAACAGCCGGAAGAAGAAAGCCAGTGGGCCCGCGTGGGCGATAAATACGTGCTGCTCAAAACCACCAACGGCACCATTCTGGAGATCACGCCTGTTAAAAAGTGACCTCCTTTTTGGCTGTTCTTGCGTTAAGGTAACCGGCCTCTATGGTCGCGTTACCTCTGGAAGAATGAGAGCAGGATGCTTGCCACCCTTAGAAATTACCCTCGCACCGTAAACCTGTTGCTGTGTGCCACGTTGCTGCTGACGCTGGCCAAGGCGATCACGTTTCCGTACCTGGTGATCTACCTCACCCGTCACTTTGCCTTGGATATCAGCCAGGTCGGCCTGGTGATCGGCAGTTCGCTGATCGTCGGTTCGTTGTTGAGTGTCTATGGTGGTTTTCTTGTTGACCGCATCAACAACTATCGTTTGCTGCTCGGCATGAGCCTGCTGTTTGTGCTGGGGTTTATCGGCACGCTGCTGGCGCAGACCATCTGGGCGTTTTATAGCTGCCTGATTCTGATCAACCTGGCCTACGCGGTCATCGACATCGCGGTAAAGGCCGGGTTTGCCAGCCTGTTGCCTGAAGACGCACGCAGCGAAGTGTTTTCCATCAAATACACCCTGACCAATATCGGTTATGCGGTAGGGCCGTTTTTCGGGGCGATGGTGGCCAAGCTGGATATCAGCTTGCCATTTATGCTGTCGGCGCTGTTGGGGGCGGGGTTCTTCCTGCTGTACTGGCATTGGGGCGACCGCACGCTGACCCGTGTGGATGTCGCACAAAAACCGGTGTCATTCCTGGCGGTGGGCGGTGTGCTGCTCAAGGACCACCGTCTGGTGTGCTTCACCCTCGGCGGCCTGCTCAGTGCGGTGGTGTTCGGACAGTTCACGGCATACCTGTCGCAATACCTGGTGACCACCACCACCGCCGAATACACCTACACCGTGATCAGTGCCGTGCTCACCACCAACGCCGTGCTGGTGATCGCCCTGCAATACCTGATTGGCAAGCGTATCTCCCATCGTTATCTGAGCCAGTGGCTGATTGTCGGCTTGAGCATGTTCATGCTGGGGTTGATTGGTTTTGCGTTGTCCACCAGCGTGCTGTGGTGGGTGCTGGCGATGGCGGTGTTCACGGTAGGGGAGATTATCGTGTTCCCGGCCGAGTACATGTTTATCGACCGAATCGCCCCGGACCACCTGCGGGGCATGTACTACGGGGCGCAGAATCTGTCCAACCTTGGCGCGGCATTGGGGCCGGTGTTGTGTGGGCTGGTATTGGCCAGCCTGCCGGCGCACTCCATGTTCTACATGCTGGGTGCCTTTATCATCGGCGGTGGGGTGTTCTATTTCATCGGGGCGTCGTTGAAGGCCAATCCTCCAGCGTGAGTTTGCCTACGTTGTTGCTGTGCAGTTCGTAGCGCAACTCTTCAACCATCTTTTCCACTTCCTGCGGCGTCTGCAGCCGGTTGGTGCTGATCCCGGTGACCACCAGGTCCACCCGGCCGGTTTCGGCGTCGTAGACCTTGAGGGTCAAGGACGCATCCCGGCACAGCGTAAATTCGCAGGTCAGGGGCGACAAACCTTCTTCGATGCAATTTCGCAGTTGGGCGAGGGTAAACATGCGGGTTCCTTCAAAGCATAGGTTCATGCTTTAAAGGTTATTGATTGCCCGCAAGCACCATAAGGCGAATTCGCACTAGCCCTACTAGTGCATTTGCACTGTCAACGCTGGTTTTTTAACCGTAATTCCCCCGCAAACAGCCCGCGTTCCCGGGCCCATACGATGGCTGCACTACGGCTGTGCACCCCCAGCTTCGAGTACACCGTGGCCACATGGTTACGCACGGTGTTGGGCGCCAGTTTCAGGCGCGAGGCGATCTCCTTGTCGGCCAGCCCCTCGCAGATCAGGCCCAGCACGTCACGCTCACGGGCAGTGAGGTCGGTGTAGCTGACGTTGGGCGCATTGGGGCTGTTGACGCTCTTGGCGTTGGCCAGTTTTTCGATCAGGGTCTGGCTGAACCAGGAGGCGTCCTGCATCACTTCCTCGATCGCCGCCACCAGCTCCAGTTCCGAGCGTTTGCGCTCGGTAATATTCATCAGCACCAACAGGTAGCACGGTACGTCCTGGATGATCACCGTGTCGGCCGACACCACGCAGTCGATCACCTCATGGCCCTTCTTACGCACCTTGAGGTCCTGGCCGTCGAGGTTGCCGGCTTTTTCCAGGGTGGCGAACAGCTGCGCACCCACTGCGGCGTTGTCGATAAAGTCGATGTCTTCGATGGATTTGCCGATCAGTTCTTCGCTGATATAGCCGGTGATGCTCATGAACGCTTCGTTGACGTCCACCACCTGGCGGTTGGCGGCGTTGCACACCAGGGTGGGAACCGGCGTGAGGCGGAACGACTTGGCGAAGCGCTCCTCGCTCTGGCGCAGGGCAATCTCTGCCTTGCGGCGCGGCTCCAGGTCCATGAATGAAAACAGCATGCAGTCTTCTTCGTTCATGTCCAACGGCTGGCCGGCCACGATCACCAGTTTGCTGCCGCCTTCGGGCAGTCTGAGTTCCGCCTGCATCTGCGGGATGGTCGAGCCTTCGCCCAGGCGCTGGATGGCCAGGTCCTTGCGCTCGGCCTGTTCCAATACGTCCAGCTCATAGACCGATTTGCCGATGACCTGGTCGCGGTTGTAGCCGGTCATTTCCAGAAAGCCCTGATTCACCTTGATATAACGCAGGTCGCTCAAGCGGCAGATCACCGCGGGCGCCGGGTTGGCGTTGAAGGTTTTCTCGAAACGCTGCTCGGCGCTGGCCCATTCGGTGGCGTCGCTGAGGATCAGCACCAGCAACTCCGGCTCGCCGCGAGAATCATTGATCACCAGGCTGCGCAGACGATGCACCCAGGTTTTGTCCGGGTCGGCGGTGGGGGTGACTTCCACCACCACGTCGCTGAACTCGTCACCCGCCGCTGCGCGGGCCAACGGGTAATTGTCCGGTTGCACGGGATGGTTATTGCGGTAGCGCAGGGTGAAGCGTTCGACATACTGCTGCCCGCTGGCGCCCAGCCCCATCACGTCGCCCACCCCATGCATGGCCAGCGCAGCTTCGTTGGCCCAGAGAATGGTCTGGTCGACCTCGGCCAGAATCACCCCGTCGGACAGCCCGGAGATGATCTGCTGCAGTTGGCGACGGTTGGTTTCTTTGGCAAGGACGTCCTGGCTCATGGTGTCTCCCTGGAAAAAGCGCATGCAAACTCCGACAGCCCAGGGGCTGGATAGTGCAAAGAAATGCGCTTGTGGGAAGTATGAAATGCACCCGGTTAGAGGGGGCATTTGAGCCAGGGCCGACCCTCTGTGCCGCCGTGCTGACTGGTATAGACCTGTTAAGTCTGACAGTAGGCAAGGCGTTGTGGGATTCGTAGGCTGTTGCTGTCCGACCGCGATTGAAGAAGGAAGCTGACCGTGAACAAGCCTGAGTTTAACGATTACCTGACAAGAGAAATAACGGCCGCGTTGCAGCGTATCTCGCCAAAGTTGAGCAAGTCCGACAGGGTCGATTGGGGCAGAGTTGCGTTCTTGAAGGCCTTGAAGGCATTGGTCGACGGCGCCGTCAGCCCAGAAGACCTGGGCACTGTGGGCGCCGTCAACGATGTGGTGCAGGCGTTAGGGCTGCTGCAGGGTGGCAAGACCTTGCTGGATGAGCTTGATCCTTAGACCTGCTACTACAAAGCCAGCCATCACTATGTGGCTAACCGGCCCACCAACGGCACGATAATCAGCGTGCTCAGAGCCATCGAAATTACATTGCCGATGTACGGATGGATGTGTGCTGGTAAGCGCCCGGCGAGGGTGCACGCTAACGGTGGTGCGATCAGTGCACCGAGCAATGCGCTTGCGCCTACCACCGCCCAACTCCCGCCGTAGGTCAACACCGCAGCGGGTACGACGGAGACTAGAGGCACATAGGTAGGATACCAGCCACGTTTGATCCATTGTTGTCGCCAGATCACGACGCCTATCGCTGACGTCAGGGCTTGTGCTCCGACGAGAGGCAGGATGAGGCCTGAACCATAGCCTGGGCTCAAGGGATTCAGTACATATGCCAACAACACTCCCGCCAATAAACCTAGACTTGCGAGTTCATTACCGAAGAACGGTGCTTCTGAAAAGTCCGCTAGCACGCGCCGTATGCTCCATAACAGATTGTAGGTAGGTGGTTTAGCGGGTATGGGTTTGGTCGGTGTGATGTAGTCGCAACGCACCAAAACGGGTAAACGCCGGCAAAGCAAAAACGCAATGACACTTCCGATTGCCATGCCCGATACATTGCCGATAACTACCGGCAATCCCAGTGGTACGCATACGTAATTGACGATCAATAAGCAGGTTGGGGTAACAAGCAGTGCTCCTAATACCGCACCATTGAATGCAACCTTCCAACCGCCACCGAACATCAATACCATCGCCGCCGGGAGTGAAACGAACGCCGCGAATGTCGGTTGCCAAGTTTCAGCGGTGACGCTCCAGCCCCACAGCAAGTTGCTCAGTATCAGCCCTAACAGCGAGCTGGTTATAAGCCAAGGCCACAGCCCTGTGCCGTAGGAAATGGGAAAGCCTTGCCAGGCTTTTCCTCGTTTGCTTGCCCACCAAGCCAAATAGGCGCCGGATAGCAGGCCAAGGGAGGCGAGTTCGTGTTTGTAAAAAGCCACTTCGCTGATGTCTCCCAGTACCCAGCGCAGCCAAGCGGCGGGATCGGGGAGGCTCGTCACCATCTCGCTGTACCCCGGCCAAGAACCTCCATAGTTGGTTGAAACCCAAATCACGAGCAAGACGCTTATCAAGCCTGAGATGAGGACTGTGATATCCGCTCGTGAACGGACAGATACTGTTTTGTTGACTGACGTTTCCATTTATTTGCCCTCCGTTCAGCGCGGTAGGGCAGGGTGCCGGGAATATCCAAGCATCTGATCGTAAAGGTCGTTGCGTCGGTCACGTTGTAGGTCGTTCAGGCTGTTCCATATCGGCGCGCTGCGGGCACTGGTGATATCGATATCGGCAAACAGTATCTCCTGGCGATTGGCTGAAGCGATTGCGCCGATCGGCCAACCGTTCGTCCCGGCAATCAAAGAACAACCGAGATAGCGCGCGTCACGTTCCTCACCAATGCGACTGGCAGCGGCAATAAACACATTATTTACATGTGCGGCGGTCATCGTCAGGTACGAGGCCATGCATTTTCCCGCCTCATCGAACAATGGTGGTGGGGTCCACACCCAGTTGTTCAGGCTACAAATAATATCGGCGCCTTGTTGGCTAAGAATGCGCGGCACTTCCGGGAACCAGATGTCCCAGCAGATCAATAAACCGATGCGTCCAATCGGCGTCTCAAACACCGGAAATCCCGTATCACCAGGAGTAAACCAGAGCTTTTCCATATTCCATAAATGGGCTTTTCGGTATTTTCCGATAAACCCTTCTGGTCCTAACAAGACGGCGGTATTGAATAGTTGCTGACCATCGATCTCGTTGAGGCCTGCCGCCAGATACACCTTATGCTTGCAAGCAAAATCCACCCAAGCTCTTACGCTGGCACCCTCCGGAACCGCTTCGGCATGATCGAAGGCCTCTTGTCGGTTACTGAAGAAATAGCCGCAGTTCGCGAGTTCAGGCAACACAATCAGGTTGGCGCCGCCGATTGCGGCTTCGGTCGCAAGCGCAAGGCTTTGATGCAGATTATCGGTCCGGTTGGTCATGCCAACTTGGGGGTCGAGTTGAATGACAGCTACGCGGACGGGACTTATTGATTCGCTCATGGAAGTGACCTCTTATCGTTATTCAGCGCGGTGGTTGAATGTTTATAAGAAGTGACAAAGTGTTTAATGAAAAGTCGGATGCTTCCTATCGTTTTGTAGCCTGCTTCTCTTAGGCGTCAGTCTGATACTCAGGGTAGTCCCGCATCGTAAAGCCGCCGTTGAAAATGGCGCGGGTCTTACTGCATATATTTATCACCGTATCAATGGCCCCTCTGAAGCACGGTTCAGTCCAGCCCGCATCAACGGAGAAAGATTCGCCACAGAGATAGAGTCCTGAAGTGTGAGAGTAGTCTCGGTTGTATTTCATTAGGCTCACCGCGTCGTAATAAGTGCCTGCTCGATAGAGCTTCGCGCAGCCAAGTGAGTTTTTATCATTCATCCATCGCTGAACAATTGCCTGTTTTTGCGCAATATAGGGTGAGATTTTTTCTTTTATATTGGTTGACTTCAAAAGTATTCTATCAAGTTCGTCGACGCATTTCTTAACAAGCTCCGCATCGCTGAATAAAGAAAGTTTGGTGGCGTCATCTTCCCAGGTGTAGCTAAGGAGAATGCAATCATAAGTGGTGTTGTCGTTATAGCGGTAGGTGTATACGTCATGGATCAAACTATCGGTTACAATGGTTTGGGGAATGTTTTTGTTGTCTGACAAAAATGACTTTTTTAGAGGGGCGTAAACTTTGCAGCTCGTTTCCCAGTGGGCTGTCTTGTAGGCTTCTATGATTTTGAATGGGAGGACGTCCTGACTGAAATTCTCAATTGATATTTGGGTTTCTATTAACCAGGAGGGCAGCGTCATTACAACCGAATCGCAGTCTATGAACTCTAGATTTTTTGCGCTTTTTGATGTGGTATTCCACTCATAATAGACGCGAATTTTTCCATTGTTGAGCCTTTCCAGTTTTGTTGCTGCGCTATCAGTCAGTAGACCTGAGCGGCTTTTAACAAGGTGCTCGTACAATGACAGAGGCGTTTCTTCTGCTTTTATAAAGAGCAGCGATTCGGCCAGGGATCCAAGGCCTACGTAGTTAGGTTTGTTGAAGCTAAGTCCTCTTGAATCCAAAACTTTTTTAGCGTTTAAGTACGGTGAGGCCATAGGGTTTCCGTGCGCATCAACGCGTCCGTGAATTAACTGCAAATGACTGCTGAATCCGAATATTGCAGTGCGCAGTGGATACAGAGAGCAAACGTCATAGAAGGCTCCCCAACTGCCATCTCCAATACCGATAGAGTAGAAAACAGCAGATTCCTGCGCAGTCATACCCATTCCGCCAAAATTTCCAGGATCATTTTGGCTCCATCTATCAATGCTTGGCATCTTGACTAAGTCACGGAAGGAGATACGTTCGTATTTTTTTACTATGGAGGCCCACATGTCTTCCCACTGTTCGGAACCGTAATGCTCGGCGACGCTCAGAGTCATACGCTCGGCAAAAGTTTTCCATTTTGCAAAGACTTTACCCAGTGTCTGTCCGGGAGGTGCCGTTTTTCCATCGGTGTTTTTCCACACAAGCATGGTCGGTTCACTGTTATCGTCAATGCTTCCTTCTCGCAGGTATATTCCAGTTGATCGAACTGCGGGACTGCCTGGGTTTGGAAAGTCTGAATGCCTTAATTCAAATTGTGTCGCATAATAGGCCATCAACGATCTACCGTTTTTGGGTGGTTCGTTTGATGTGTTGAAAAATGGCATTCTCATTGCGCCCATTTCAAAAGGAGGCTTGCCTATAGTGTTGGTGTTGTTGTGCCCGAGTGCGGTAAGGTGGCGGCCGCCTACGCGCTTCGATTTTTCAAGTAAAGTAATGTTTGTGAAACCACATCTATAAAGTTCACGTGCGGTTGTCAATCCTGTAATGCCTGCTCCAATAATGCAAATTTTATGATGGGGTGCAGTGGCTTTGGCAACGCCATTTATTTGTTCCATCAGTTCGCGGTAGTCAAAACATAAGTCCGGTGGGTTGGGGAATACGGCTCTCCATTTGTTGGGGGTGGAGCGCTTTTTCCTATGCAGCTGTTGTGCAATATCAGCAGGGTAATTGAAGTTTGAGCCAATGGTCATTTTGATATACCTCGGTAAAGATGATGATCTCTTTATAGATTGAACTTAGGCGATTTGATCGAGAATAAGCAGAGGGTGATTTTTTGTGAGGGCAAGTCGTGTTCTTTCGTAGGTGCGAGGGAAGCGATACGGCTCCAACTGTTCCTACACTTGCCAAACTCCACCGATTCTGGGAAAACCCCAGCCTTTACGCCTTCAACGAGAACCCCATGAGCCACGACGAACTGCAGATCACTGACACCCGCATGGGCACCGGCAAAGCCGTGGTCAAGGGCGCGCTGATCACCACTCAATACACCGGCACGCTGGAAGATGGCACGGTGTTCGATTCGTCCTGGGAAAGGGGTAAGCCGTTCCAGTGTGTGATCGGCACCGGGCGCGTCATTAAAGGCTGGGACCAGGGCTTGATGGGCATGCGGGTGGGCGGGGTACGCAGGTTGTTCGTGCCGGCGCATCTGGCTTATGGCGAGCGGTCGATGGGCGCGCATATTACGCCCCACAGTGACCTGCATTTCGAGATTGAGCTGTTGGAAGTGCTGACGCGGGATGATTGAGAGAGGCGCGAGATATGGATATCACTTGCTCTCTTGAGGGGCTTCGGGTGGATGAGCTGAATGCCGGCGACGCAGCCGAGCTGCAGCGGTTTTTCGAGCAGGCGCCGGATTACTTCATCGCGGTCAACGGTGAGCCTGCCACGCCGACCGAAGCGCGCGACGAGTTGCAGGGGGCGTTGCCGGCCGGGTGGACGTGCAGCCGGATGTACTGGCTGGGCTATCGAGACGCTGATGATCGCTTGGTCGCCGTGGTGAATATTGCGGCGGATTTGCTCGCGCAGGGCGTATGGCATATCGGGTTGTTGCTGGTGGACTCGGGCAGGCATGGCACTGGCTTTGCGCAGCGGCTGCATGCGGAGCTTGAGCGTTGGGCATTAGAGAATGGCGCCCAGTGGCTGCGCTTGACGGTGGTGGTGGGTAACACCAGGGCCGAGCGCTTCTGGCCCAAACTTGGGTATGTGCAGGTGCGTACACGGGATGGGATTGCGATGGGTCGTCAGGTGAACAGGGTATCGATTCAGGTCAAGGCGTTGGCGGGTGGGAGCGTTGAGGACTACCTGGCGTTGGTTGAGCGGGATCGACCAGGCACACCATAGCGGCATAGGAATCTACACAACTCCCAGTGAGCAAAAAATCTATGGCGAATGGACTGTTGTGGTGAGCGGGCTTGCCCCGCGCCGGGCTGCGAAGCGGCCCCAATAAGGTCACCGCTGTGTGTCAGGTTAACCGAGGTGCAGGTTTTAGGGCCGCTGCGCAGCCCAGCGCGGGGCAAGCCCGCTCACCACAGGGAGGTTTTTCAATTTTAAAATTGTGCAGATACCTATGGCTATCGCAGCGGTGCGACGATTCGACAAGCCAGCTCCCACATTTGATCTTCTGCATGTGCAGAAGCCGGTTCCTGAACCCATCCTGAAGAATCTTCTTATTCACCATTGGGAAACTTTCCTACGGTTTACTCTCCTGAAGTCGGGGCGTAAGCTTCGCGCGTTTTCATCAATAGCGGAGACCCTCAGTGGGTACTTGTTCGAGTGACAGTAGTCGGCCGGTTTCGTTAACCGGCACAGGCTTGGCAAGGTAACGCGCATTTATTCGATGCCGTTGTCTCGCCAAAAAAGCGAGAAGCGGCATCCCGGCAGCGGCCAGTCCTGGCACCTGCCTGATCCCCTCTCATCGACGCTGACCAGCACCCCGATAACCTCGGGATGTTACGGACGCGCCTGCCTTTTACGGTGGGCGGGCCGAGCCGGCTGTGCCTGTGTGACAGGCGCGGCGCGGCGTGGCGGTACCTGCACGACGGTTTTTTCCTCGCGCAGGAGTTACACCATGAACCTCACCCTGTTGAAAGAGTTCTTTGCCGGTTTTCTGCGGACCCGGCACATCGCCCGGCACTTCCGCCGCCTGGCCATGCTCGACACCGTGGCCGACGCCAGCGTCAGCCGCGAAGTGCCGCCGACCTTGGCGCAAACCCTGGTGGCCGCGGCCAACCACAACACCGTGCAGTTGCTCGGTACGTTGGGCAGCCATGTCGAGGGCCTGAGTGCTCCAGAGGCCGACGCCCTGCGCGTGCAATACGGTCTCAATGAAGTCGAGCACGAGCAGCCGCTGCCATGGTGGGCGCACCTGTGGCATTGCTATAAAAACCCGTTCAACCTGCTGTTGACCTTGTTGGCGGTGATCTCCTGGCTGACCGAAGACATGAAGGCCGCCACCGTGATCTTCTCCATGGTGGTGCTCTCGACGCTGCTGCGTTTCTGGCAGGAAGCCAAGTCCAACAAAGCGGCCGATGCGCTCAAAGCCATGGTCAGCAATACGGCCACCGTGCTACGCCGCGATGGCGCCAAGCGCATAGAGCTGCCGATCAAACAGTTGGTACCGGGCGACCTGATCGTGCTGTCGGCCGGCGACATGATCCCCGCCGATTGCCGCGTGCTCAGCGCCAAGGACCTGTTTGTCAGCCAGGCCGCAATGACGGGCGAATCGATGCCGGTGGAAAAATTTGCCCAGCAGCAGGACGCCAACACCCGTAACCCATTGGACCTGGAAAACATCCTGTTCATGGGCACCAACGTGGTGTCCGGTGCGGCGACGGCGGTGATTCTGACCACCGGCAACAGCACCTATTTCGGCGCACTGGCCCAGCGTGTGACAGCCACCGACCGCGCCACCACGTCGTTCCAGCATGGCGTGAACAAGGTCAGCTGGCTGCTGATTCGCTTTATGTTTGTGATGGCGCCGCTGGTGCTGTTCATCAACGGTTTCACCAAGGGCGACTGGACCGAAGCGCTGTTGTTCGCGCTATCGATCGCCGTGGGCCTGACCCCGGAAATGCTGCCGATGATTGTGACCTCGACGCTGGCCAAGGGCGCGGTGTTTCTGTCGCGCAAAAAGGTCATCGTCAAGCGCCTGGACGCGATCCAGAACTTCGGCGCGATGGACGTGCTGTGCACCGACAAGACCGGCACCCTGACCCAGGACAAGATTTTCCTGGCACGCCATGTGGACGTGTGGGGTGAAGAGTCCGACGACGTATTGGAAATGGCCTACCTGAACAGCTACTACCAGACCGGCCTGAAAAACTTGCTGGACGTGGCGGTGCTGGAGCATGTGGAGGTACATCGGGAGCTGAAGGTCGGTACCGCCTTCCATAAGGTCGATGAGATCCCGTTCGACTTCAATCGCCGGCGCATGTCGGTGGTAGTGGCCGAGCAAGGCCTGCCGCATCTGTTGATCTGCAAGGGCGCCGTGGAAGAAGTCCTGTCGGTGTGCAACACCGTGCGCCATGGCGACACCAGCGAGGCGCTGACCGAGCCATTGCTGGCGCGTATTCGCCAAGTGACCGCGGCGTTCAACGAAGAAGGCCTGCGCGTGGTGGCCGTGGCCGCACAACCGATGCCGCCGGGGCGCGATACCTACAGCCTGGCGGATGAAAACAACCTGACGCTGATCGGCTACGTGGCCTTTCTTGATCCGCCCAAGGAAAGCACCGCGCCGGCGCTCAAAGCCCTCAAAGCCCATGGCGTAGCGGTGAAGGTACTGACCGGCGACAACGAACTGGTGACCGCCAAGATCTGCCGCGAAGTGGGCCTGGAGCAACAGGGCCTGTTGATGGGCAACGACATCGAGGACATGACCGACGCTGAACTGGCCAAGGCCGTCGAGACCACCAATGTGTTCGCCAAGCTGACGCCCAGCCACAAGGAACGCATCGTGCGCCTGCTCAAGGCCAACGGGCATGTGGTGGGCTTTATGGGCGACGGGATCAACGATGCGCCGGCATTGCGCACGGCCGATATCGGTATTTCGGTGGACAGCGCGGTGGACATCGCCAAGGAGGCGGCCGACATCATCCTGCTGGAAAAGAGCCTGATGATCCTGGAAGAGGGCGTGCTGGAAGGCCGGCGCACCTTCGCCAATATGCTCAAGTACATCAAGATGACCGCCAGTTCCAACTTCGGCAACGTGTTCTCGGTGTTGGTGGCCAGTGCGTTTATCCCGTTTTTGCCGATGCTGCCGATGCACCTGCTGGTGCAAAACCTGTTGTATGACATTTCCCAGATCGCGATTCCGTTCGATAACGTCGACGACGAAATGCTGGCCAAGCCGCAACGCTGGCAGCCTGGGGATGTGGGCCGTTTCATGCTGTTTTTCGGGCCGATCAGTTCGATCTTTGACATCACTACGTTCGCACTCATGTGGTACGTGTTCGATGCCAACACACCAGACCATCAGACGCTGTTCCAGTCGGGCTGGTTCGTGGTGGGGCTGCTGACCCAGACGCTGATCGTGCACATGATCCGTACCCCGAAAATCCCGTTCCTGCAAAGCCGTGCGGCGATGCCGTTGATGGTGATGACCGGCGTGATCATGGCCGTAGGGATTTTCCTGCCGATGGGGCCGCTGGCGCATTACTTCAAACTGCAGGCGTTGCCGTCGCTGTACTTCGTGTTCCTGCCGGTGATTTTGCTGGCGTACATGGCGCTTACCCAGGCCGTGAAGGGCTACTACATCCGCACATTCGGCTGGCAGTAACAACCTCAGCTCAAATGCCCCCGGCCCCCGCAGGGGTCGGCGGCGGCATACAGGGAAAGTGCTTATGCAAGCAATCAACAACATTAACCTCGACTCCCTCATCGACACCCTGGTCAGCCTGACCGCCGCGTTTATCCTTGGCGGGCTGATCGGGTTCGAACGCCAGTACCGCCAGCGCACGGCGGGCTTGCGCACCAATGTGCTGGTGGCGGTGGGCGCGGCGATTTTTGTCGACATGGCCAGCCGCCTCGGTGGCGCGGAAGGCGCGGTGCGCGTGGTCGCCTACGTGGTGTCGGGCATCGGTTTTCTGGGGGCCGGCGTGATCATGCGTGAAGAAGGCAATGTGCGCGGGCTCAACACCGCCGCCACGCTCTGGGCGTCGGCGGCGGTAGGGGCATGCGCCGGTGCCGATCTGGTGCTTGAAGCGCTGCTGGGCACGCTGTTTGTGCTGGCGGCCAACACCCTGCTGCGGCCCATCGTCAATAACATCAACCGCCAACCGCTGGATGTGGTGTCGGCGGAGGTCACCAACATCCTCTATGTGATTGCGCGACGGACCCAGCAAACCGCAGTGTTGGCATTGCTGGAAGCCGAGTTGGCGCGTTGTAACTACCCGGCCAGCGATGTCGATGTGCGGCCCTTCGGTACCGAGGAAGTGGAGATCGAAGCCACATTGGCGGTGACCTCAGTAGATGGTGACGAGCTGGATGCGCTGGTGGCGCGGATCTCCAGATCAACCTTGGTGGTACAGGCCTTCTGGAGCCCCAGTACCACCGAATAGCTGCCTGGGCGCAGGCTGACTGTGCCGAGGAAAAGTCCTACTACTACGCGAGACTATCCCTTCATCCAAAACGGCATGCCGTTGTTAAGGTTTGCGCGCTTGCGCCTGCTCAGCAGTCAAGGTGCGGCGTTACGTGGTGACTGTGATTTCAAGATGAGGGGCTTTTACTGCCTGAGGCGTTGCGCAGCGTAATCAGTGCCGTTTATCGGAACTGTTACTTTTCACAGGTAGTTGGGCCTCGCGTGATATGTAAGCGTACTGATCTTCCTAGGGGAGTCTTATGAGCAATAAAGCTTTAATTGTGGACGATCATCCTTTTATACGCGCCACCGTGAAGCATCTGTTGAAGCAGGAAGGCTTCGATACGATTTTCGAGGCGGGTAACGGTGCCGACGCCATGCAGGTTGCACGCGAAGAGCGGCCGGATCTGGTCATCCTCGACCTGGCAATGCCCAAGCTCGGCGGGTTGGAGGTGATCAGTCGGATCAAGGCGCTGGAACTGCCCTGTAAGATCCTGGTGCTGACCTCGTACTTGGCGGTGTTTTTTTCCACCCGCTGCATGCGCGCCGGAGCGATGGGGTTTGTCGCCAAGACTGGAGAACTCGATGAGTTGCAAAAGGCAATCCGGGCGATCCGCTCCGGCTACAGTTGCTTCCCCAGCCTGCCTACCAGTTCGGTGCGCCGCGATGATCTGCAATCTACCGAGCAGGAGTTGGTGGACGCGTTGTCCGACCGCGAATTGACTGTGCTGCAAAAACTGGCTTTGGGCCTGGGTAACAAGGATATCGCCGAGGACATGCTGTTGAGCCACAAGACCATCAGTACCTACAAGACGCGGCTTAAGGAGAAGTTACGCATGTCGTCGGTGGTACACCTGTCCAAGTTTGCCCAGCGTAATCATTTGATCTGAAATGGCCACTTCGCGGCGGCTGAAATGCATGGCCATCGTGCTGCTGGGGCTGTTGCCCGGTGCGGCGGTGGCCCTTGATGAACCACAGAGCCTGCGCCTGCTGGGGCATTCCACCCTGGCAAACCCTTCATTGACGCTGGACGAAGCTGACTGGCGTTGGCTACGCCAGCGCCGCACGCTGTCGATGGGCGTGTCGGCGCCCGATTATGCGCCCTTTGACCTGAGCAACAGCAACGAGCTGGAAGGCATTACCGCCGATTACGCCGCGCTGATCGGGCAGGCGCTGAATGTCACGATTGAGGTGCGCCGATACGATACCCGTGACGAAGTCATCGAAGCCCTCAAGACCGGTGCCGTGGATTTCGTGGGGTCGTCCAACGGTTATGAGGCAGCCGATCCGCAATTGCTGCTGTCGCGCTCCTACGCCAACGATCAGCCCGTCTTAGTGACCCGCGCCGGCGAAAATCACGCGCTGAAAGCTGATCTTTCGGGCAAGCGCGTTGCGATGCTCTACCACTACATGCAGCCCAATACTGTCCAGGCGTTTTATCCCAAAGCGCGGTTGCAGTTGTTTGGCTCGACCTTCGAAGCCATCGGCTCCGTTGCATTCGGCCAGGCGGATGTCTACCTGGGCGACGCCATCAGCACTCGCTACCTGATCAACAAGAACTATTTGAACAACGTGCGCATGGCGGATTTTTCCGCGCTGGAGGTCAACCCCTTCGGTTTCGCGTTCGCCAAGGGCGATGCGCGTCTGTTGAATATTTTCAATGCCGCACTGGCGGTGGTGCCGGTCAACCAACAGATGGAAATCCTGCGTCGCTGGAGCGCCGGCAGCAGTGGTTTCCTGGAGGCCGGGCGGCTGCGCTTGAGTAACAGCGAACAGCGCTGGCTGGAGAAGCACCCCTGGGTGAGGGTGGCTGTGCTCGATAAATTGGTACCGCTGTCGTACTTCAATGAACAAGAGCAATTCGAAGGGCTGAGCGCCGAAGTGCTGTCGCAGATCAGCTTGCGCACCGGGTTGAAGTTCGAGGTGGTACGCGGCAGTTCACTGCCTCGGCAACTGGATGATGTGGACGCCGGCCGGGTAGATATGGTGGCGGCGATCACGCCGAGCGTCGAGCGTGCCGACAAGATGCGCTTTACCCGGCCTTACCTGTCCAACCCCTACGTTCTGGTGGTGCGTGCCGACAATGACCGCCTGATCACCCTGGAAGACATGGCTGGCAAACGGCTTTCGCTCATTCGCAGCAATAGCCTTGCCGCGCAGATCGCCCGGGATTATCCAGACATCGGGTTTGTCGACGTCGAGAATCCTGAGCAGGCCCTGGAGTCGGTTGCCAAAGGGCGGGCCGAGGCCGCGCTGTTGTCGCTGATCAGCGCACGCTACATGATTGCGCGTAACTATCGGGACCGCCTGCGCATCACCAGCACGGTGGGTACGGAGCCTGCGCGGATTGCGTTTGGTGTCAACCGCGGCCAATTGGAGTTGTACTCGATCCTCGACAAAGCACTGTTGAGCATAACGCCCGAAGAGATGGACGAACTGACCAACCATTGGCGCAGCGAGATCCTCATCGAGGACAGCTACTGGACGCGTCACCGCAACGTTATTATCCAGGGCTTTGGCTTGGCCGCACTGTTGCTGCTGATCACCCTGGGCTGGGTGCTTTACCTGCGTAACCTGATCCGCAAGCGCGCCCAGGCCGAACGGGCCTTGAGCGACCAGATGCGCTTTATGAGCGTGCTGATCGACGGCACGCCCCACCCGATTTACGTGCGTGATCGCCTGGGCCGATTGATGGCTTGCAACAACGCTTACCTGGACGTCTTTGGTTTCAAGTTAGAAGACGTCATCGGCAAGACCGTGGTGCAAACCGATACCGGCAACCCGCCCCAGGCCCGGTCGTTCCATGCCGACTACTTGCGTCTGATGGAACAGGGCGAGCCGCAGATTCATGACCGCATTCTCAAAGTGCCCAATGGCGATGTGCTGACTATTTATCAGTGGATGTTGCCGTACCGCGATGGCGACGAGAAAGTGGTGGGCATGATCGCCGGCTGGGTGGACGTGAGTGAGCGCCAGCGCTTGTTGGGCCAGTTGCAGGAGGCCAAGGAGGAGGCCGACGCCGCAAACCGTGCCAAGACGACCTTCCTGGCGACCATGAGCCACGAGATCCGCACGCCCATGAACGCGGTGATCGGCATGATTGAGCTGGCCCTGAAAAATGCCGAGCAAGGGCGCGCAGACCGCGATGCGCTGGAGGTGGCGTCGGTGGCGTCCCGGAGCATGCTGGAGTTGATCGGCGATATTCTCGACATTGCGCGGATCGAATCCGGCCACTTGTCCCTGAGCCTGGAGGCGGCCAATGTGCATGAGCTGCTGGCCTCGGTGGCGCGAGTGTTCGAGGGGCTGGCGCGGGACAAGGGGCTGGTCCTGCAAGTGGAATTGGACCCCTTGATCGACCGCCTGGTGTTGATCGACCCGCTGCGCTTTAAACAAGTGATTTTCAATGTGCTGGGTAATGCGATCAAGTTCACCGCCACCGGCCAGATACGCCTGCGCGCCCAGGGCGTACCGGCATTGTCCGACGACCATCTGAGCCTGCGGGTCTGGGTGGAAGACACCGGGATGGGCATAAGCGCTGAAGATCAGCAGCGTTTGTTCAATCCGTTTATCCAGGGCAGCAACAATGAACAATCGGCGCGCAGCGGCTCAGGCCTTGGTTTGGTGATCAGCCGCAACCTGTGCGAGATGATGGGTGGCCAGTTGCACCTGAGCAGCGTGCTGGGCAAGGGCACGCGGGTGGATCTGATGTTGACATTGGCGCTGACCACGGCAACGCCGGCGGCCCTGACCGTTCCGTCTCTTCCGCCGGCTCGTGCGTTAAGCATCCTGGTGGTCGATGACTACCCCGCCAACCGCCTGTTGCTGGAGCGGCAATTGAGTTTCCTGGGGCATCGCATCGTCACGGCGCAGGACGGCATTCAAGGGCTTGCCCTGTGGCAGGCCGGGCAGTTTGATGGGGTGATCACCGATTGCAATATGCCCCTCAAGGACGGTTATGCGTTGGCGCGTGATATTCGCGCGCAAGAGCGCAAGCGCGGCCTGATTCCTTGCCTGTTGCTGGGCTTTACCGCCAACGCCCAGTCAGAGGAGGCTGAGCGCTGCCGCCAGGCGGGCATGGATGGCTGTCTGTTCAAACCGACCGGGCTTGAGGACTTGCGCTTGGCCTTGGCATCGCGCACGACCGCCACGGCCACCGCTGAATCGGTCATTGATTTAAGCCTGCTGATTGCGCTGACCGGGGAGGACACGGCCGCGCTCGACGAATTGCTGGTGCCCTTGCTCGCCAGCCTGGAAGAGGACGGCGCGTTGTTGCCGACCCTGCAAAACCCGGTGAGCTTTGCCAAGCTGCATGACTTGGCCCATCGGGTAAAAGGCGGCGCGCGCATGGTTAAGGCCGAGGGGCTGGTGGTTTGCTGCGAGGCCTTGGAGGGTGTATGTGAACGGCGGGATGCCGAGGCGTTGGGCGTTTCGGTTGAGGCGTTGGGCGTGGCCATTGCGCAGGTGCATCACAGCCTGCTTCGGCAATGCAATCGGGCTTGACGGCAGTAGATAGCCATTTGGCGATTTTGGGATAAGTCCTACGCGAAGGGGGAACATCGCTGATTTTGTCTGCGGGATATGTCTGGAAAATGATCGCCTCTTACTGACGAGCGCTGCCAGCCCAGGGGTTTGCCATGCCGAACAAAGCACTGTCTATCCTGATTGCCGATGAACAGCACCTGCAACGACTGCACATCGAAAAAATGCTCAACCAGTTGGGGTACCACCGGATTGTCCCGGTACAAACCTTTGAAGAAGTCCAGATACTCACCGCCATCCCCGCTGAGCGTTTTGATGTGCTGATCATCAATGCGGGCTTGGCGGTCAATGCCTGTGAGCCGCAACCCCAGGTCCGCCACGTGCTGGTCTACGACCATCTGGACCTGGGCAAGCCTGCCGGTGCAACGCCGGCGGTGCTGGTACGCCTGCCCGGCGTGCCGGACAACGTCACCCTTGAACACTTCATGGACATCATCGACCCACCCGAGGCCACCAAGGGCCTGCGGGTGTTGCCGTGGCTGCGGGAATTATCCCGCAGGCCCGTGGCCGGGGTTTAGTCCCGCGTCGGTGCGATGGCCTTGGGGCTGAGCCAGCGATGGCCGCGCTCAAGCTCGGTTTCCCTGGCCATCAGCCCTGAGCCCGCAAGCGCTCGGCGGCACTGCGCAACAGCTGCTCGGTACCTGCCCAGCCCAGGCAGCCGTCGGTCACCGACACGCCGTATTTCATCGAGGGGCTCAACGGTTGGCAGCCTTCGAACAGGTGGCTCTCAAGCATCATGCCGATCAGCGAAGTATCGCCTTGCAGGCGTTGTTCGAGCACGTCGTTGAACACCGCCGGTTGGCGCAACGGGTCTTTGCCGCTGTTGGCATGGCTGCAGTCGATCATGATCCGCGGCGTGACCTTGGACGTGGCCAGGTCCTGCTTGATCTGCGCCACGCTCTTTGCATCATAGTTCGGCCCACGGTGACCGCCGCGCAGCACCAGATGTGTGTCGGGGTTGCCCGGGGTCTGGATGATCGCCGGGTGGCCCTGGCTGTCGACGCCGAAGTGGCGGTGCGGGTGCGACGCCGAGCGCATCGCGTCACAGGCGATTGAGACGCCGCCGTCGGTGCCGTTCTTGAAGCCCACGGGCATGCCCAGGCCGCTGGCCATTTCGCGGTGGATTTGCGATTCGGTGGTGCGTGCGCCAATGGCGACCCAACTGAGCAGGTCATCGAAGTAGCCGGCGGCCATGGGCTGCAACAGCTCGGTGGCGACCGGCAGGCCCAGGCGCAGCATTTCGCGCATGAGCTCGCGGGACAGCGTCAAGCCGGCGGCCATGTCGTCACTGCCATCCAGGTGCGGATCGTAGGCCAGGCCTTTCCAGCCGATAGTGGTGCGCGGTTTTTCGACGTAGGCGCGGATCACCAGCAGCATCTGGTCGCTGACGTCGAGTGCCAGTTTCTTCAGGTTGCGAGCGTATTCCATGGCCGATTCCGGGTCGTGGATCGAGCACGGGCCGACAATCACCAGCAAGCGTGAATCTTCACCCTTGAGGATGGCGCGCACGGCCTGGCGATGGGCGTGGATCTGTTCATTGAGGAACGGGCTGAGGGGCAACTGATGCTTGAGCTCAAGAGAGCTGGGCAGGCGCTGGGTCAGGGCTTCATTGGCGCTGATCAGGTTCGAAACGGGCAGAGCGGCGATGGACGAGTTCATATTCAAGGCTTCCTGGGCAAGCGGCGGGTTGTTCCCGCGCGCTTGGCCTACTGGGGTGTTCGACAATTGGCCGTACTGGCCTGGTGTGTTGGCTTGCCACCAATAGGTGACCGATCGGAGGCGGCAGGCTGTCCCGAGCGGAGCTGGCTAAATCGCCATGCAGTGGAGGTGTCGTAGCGGTAATAGGTGGCGTAGTTCATGTCGTGAGTCCTTTTAAGTGTTCTTGATCAAACAAAATGTTCAGGGGCCTGGAAAAACAAAACCCCCGGTCGGGGAGCCGACCGGGGGTTAGATTTCTCTGGCAGGCGACCCCTTGAATGGTGGGCGCCGATTTCAGGTATCAGGCGCGCCAGTGGCTAAACCAATACCCAAAATAAAAGCTGACAGCTGCGCTCGAACCGTTCACACGGCTGGCCGACACCGAGCGCGGGGCGCTGGCGGCAGGGCAAACCTGAGTGTGGGTGAGTTGCAACATGGTGTGTCTCCAAATGATGCGGGGAGCTTACTAGAGGCACGCGGGGAGATTCAATCAGTAATTTCTATTGCGTGAAGGGACTTACGGCTATGGGGTGAGTGTCGATATGCTGGTCATACTTAGTTACCGATTGCTTGGACGCGACCATGACTGCCTTCACTGTTGCTGCAGCTCAATCCATCTCCATTGCGGGCGATGTGCGGGCCAATATCCAACGCCACTTGGCGTGTATGCGGGCGGCGGCGGCCGAGGGTGTGCAACTGCTGGTGTTCCCGGAGTTGTCGTTGACAGGCTATGAGCCGGCGCTGGCCGCTGCACTGGCGATTGCGCCAGAGGACCGGGTGCTGGCGCCCCTGCGCGAAATGGCGCAAGAACTGCGACTGACGGCGGTGGTGGGGATGCCGATTCGACTGGCGCCGGAGGTGGGTGTGTTTATTGCTGCACTGGTACTGGGTGCGGATGGCTCCCTGGCGGTCTACACCAAGCAGCATTTGCACGACGGCGAAGAGACCGCGTTTGTCCGAGGGCAGGGCGGTGCGGCCCTTGAATTCGAGGGGGAGCAGGTTGCACTGGCAGTGTGTGCAGACTTTTCCCATGCCAGCCATCCGCTTGCTGCAGCGCAAGCGGGCGCTACGGTGTATGCCACCGGAGTGTTGATCAGTGAGGGAGGGTACGCAACGGACAGTGCGCTGCTCCGAGGCTACGCAGCTGAACATGCCCTGTTGGTGTTGATGGCCAACCATGGCGGCCCGTCGGGCGGTTGGGCGTGTGCCGGTCGCAGTGCGATCTGGGGCACCGATGGCGGTTTGCTTGCCGCTGTGCCAGGGCTGGGTGAGGCGCTGCTGATCGCCCGTCGCGATGGCGAGCGTTGGGCCAGCGAAGTGGTCGCCCTGTAAATGGCATTTTATCTACGCGCTGCGACGGACCAGGACCTGCCCTTTGCGCGAACGCTGACCCACGAGGCCATGACCCGTTACTACGTAGAGTACGGGTTGTGGTGGTCCAACGATGGCTTCGATACCGCCTGGGCCGGTCGGGAAAACTGGCTGATTTGCCGGGGCGACGTCGTTTTGGGATTTGTCAGCCTGAGCCGCGACAGCCGCGCGCTGTATATCCGCGAGTTGCATATGCTCGAAGCGTATCGTGGGGGTGGCGCAGGGAGCTGGGTATTGCAGCAGATGGCGCTCAAGGCGCAGGCGCTTGGCCTGTTGCGCCTGACGGTATTCAAGACGAACCCGGCGAAGCTGCTCTATGAGCGCATGGGGTTCAGTAACGTTGGTGAAGAAGACTACTTCTGGCGAATGGAGCGTGTCTGCCGCTCAAGCTAAACCCTGCGCACAGGCCGAATAAGCGCATACAGCTCTCAGGAGCCGACTTCCTGATCATTGTTTTGGCCATCAGCCTCAGCAAGGATGATCCCTTCTTTCATGCCCAGAAGGACCGGGACCTTATGGGCCTCTCCACGCCGTCCCTTTTTGCGCCCCGCGAGCACTTGATAGGTGGTAGCCGGATCAACGCCATGCTCACGGGCGAACGCTTGAACTGACTTTCCTTGATGTTCCAGCCAGGCCTTGGCTTGTGCGGCAGTACGGATTCCGGGCATAGTTCAAAACCGTTCAAGTTTGTTTAATAAAGAGATGAGTGTGTCACCTCTTGGGGTGTGCCAGACAGGGTAATACATCCAAATGAGTGGAATCGGTTCGCGTTTGAGGCAAGAAAGAGAGCGACTTGGCTTGTCGCAAAAAAGTTTCGGCGAGATCGGCGGCGTTGAAGCCAACGCACAAGGGAAATACGAAAGTGGCGGGCGCGCGCCTAAAGCGGACTATTTGTCTCGCGTCGCTGAACGAGGTGTGGATGTGTTGTACGTGTTGACCGGCACGGCCACGCCCATCCAACTGGAAAACCTGAGCCAGATCGAAGAAAAGGTGCTCGGCGATTACCGTGCGATGTTCAAGGAAGACCAGGATGCGATCCGTCGCCTGACGTCGACCTTGGCCAAACATTGCGTTGCTGTGAATGAAAAGGCCAAGCCGAAAGCCCAGGATTCCTGACTCTTCGCCCAGCAAATTGAGCCGTCTGCCTCCCGGCGGATGGCTGCCGCTTACCCAAACTCCATATATATGACGCTTGCAGCTAGGTCTGCGCCTTGGTTTTTTGCTAAGGTGTTCAGCAACCTATAAGACCATTTCGCGAGGTGTCTGCTTGATTAGGGTGCTAGTAGTCGATGACCATGATCTCGTTCGTACAGGCATTACACGAATGCTGGCTGACATCGATGGCCTGCAAGTAGTCGGCCAGGCCGAGTCGGGGGAGGAATCCCTGATCAAGGCCCGGGAGTTGAAGCCCGATGTGGTGTTAATGGACGTCAAGATGCCTGGGATCGGCGGTCTTGGTGCCACGACCAAATTGCTGCGCAGCCATCCGGATATCAAAGTCGTGGTGGTGACCGTGTGCGAAGAAGACCCGTTCCCGACCCGTCTTCTACAGGCGGGCGCTGCGGGTTACCTGACCAAGGGTGCAGGCTTGGCGGAGATGGTGCAGGCCATTCGCCTGGTGTTCGCCGGCCAGCGCTATATCAGCCCGCAGATTGCCCAGCAATTGGCCATCAAGTCTTTCCAACCCACCAGCGACTCGCCATTCGACGCGCTGTCGGAGCGGGAAATCCAGATCGCCCTGATGATTGTGGGTTGCCAGAAAGTCCAATCCATCTCCGACAAGCTGTGCCTGTCGCCCAAGACCGTCAACACCTACCGCTATCGCATTTTCGAGAAGCTCGCCATCAGCAGTGATGTTGAATTGACCCTGCTCGCGGTGCGCCACGGCATGGTGGACGCCAGCGCCTGACATGACTACGCCGTTTGATCCGAGTGCCTTCCTCTCAACCTGCAGTGGCCGCCCCGGCGTGTACCGCATGTTCGACAGCGAGGCGCGCCTGCTTTACGTCGGCAAAGCCAAAAACCTGAAAAACCGCCTGGCGAGCTACTTTCGCAAGACCGGTCTCGCGCCCAAAACCGCCGCACTGGTGGCGCGTATCGCTCAGGTCGAAACCACCATCACCGCCAACGAAACCGAAGCGCTACTGCTTGAGCAGACGCTGATCAAGGAGTGGCGGCCGCCCTACAACATCCTGCTGCGTGATGATAAATCCTACCCCTACGTGTTTTTATCCGACGGCAACTTCCCACGGCTGAGTATTCACCGTGGTGCGAAGAAGGCGAAGGGCAAGTACTTTGGCCCTTATCCCAGCGCCGGGGCCATCCGTGAAAGCCTGAGCCTGTTGCAAAAAACCTTTTTTGTGCGCCAGTGTGAAGACAGTTTCTACAAGAACCGCACGCGGCCGTGCCTGCAATACCAGATCAAACGCTGCAAGGCACCTTGCGTGGGCCTGGTGGAGCCGGCGGAATACGCCGAGGATGTGCGCCATTCGGTGATGTTTCTCGAAGGACGCAGCAATGCGCTGACCGATGAGCTCTCCGCGGCCATGGAAGAGGCGGCCGGCACCCTGGATTTCGAGCGGGCCGCTGAGTTGCGCGACCAGATCTCCCTACTGCGTCGTGTGCAGGACCAGCAAAGCATGGAAGGCGGCACCGGCGATGTCGACGTGATCGCCGCCTTCGTCAATCCAGGTGGCGCCTGTGTGCACCTGATCAGCGTGCGCGGCGGGCGAGTGTTGGGCAGCAAGAACTTCTTCCCGCAAACCGGTATCGACGAAGACGTGGCTGAAGTGATGGCCGCGTTCCTCGGCCAGTACTACGTCAGCAGCCCCGAGCGCGACCTGCCGTCGGAGCTGATTGTCAACGTGGTGCATGAAGACTTCCCCACGTTGATCGAAGCGATCCACGAGTTGCGTGGCCGCGAATTGGACATCAGCCACCGCGTGCGTGGCACGCGCGCCCGCTGGCAGCAACTGGCCGTCACTAACGCCGAGCAAGCCCTGAGCGCGCGCCTGGCCAACCGACAGCACGTCGCCGCACGCTTTGATGCCCTTGCCGAAGTGCTCAACCTGGACGAGCCGCCACAGCGCCTGGAGTGCTACGACATCAGCCATTCCAGCGGCGAGGCCACCGTAGCCTCCTGCGTGGTGTTCGGGCCGGAAGGGCCGATCAAGTCCGACTACCGGCGCTACAACATCGAAGGCGTCACCGCCGGCGATGACTACGCCGCCATGCATCAGGCACTCACGCGGCGCTTCAGCAAATTGAAGGACGGCGAGGGCAAGTTGCCGGATATCCTGCTGGTGGATGGCGGCAAGGGCCAGTTGTCCATGGCCCGTGACGTGCTCAACGAACTGGCGGTGCCCGACCTGATCCTGCTCGGCGTGGCCAAGGGCGCCACGCGCAAGGCTGGTTTCGAGACGTTGTACTTGAATGATGCCGCCCATGAGTTCACTTTGAAGGGCGACTCCCCGGCACTGCATTTGATCCAACAGATTCGTGACGAAGCCCACCGTTTCGCCATTACCGGCCACCGTGCCCGTCGCGGCAAAACCCGGCGAACCTCAACCCTGGAAGGGGTGGCGGGGGTAGGCCCGACACGGCGTCGTGACTTGCTTAAACATTTTGGTGGCTTGCAGGAGCTGTCCCGTGCCAGCATTGACGAGATAGCCAAAGCACCCGGTATCAGTAAAAAGCTTGCTGAGTTGATTTATGCGAATCTGCACAGCGAATAGAATGCCTTTCCACCTCGTAGCCAGTTGTGCCGATGAATATCCCTAATCTGATCACCGTTCTACGCGTCCTGCTCATCCCGATCTTTATTTTGCTGTTCTATTTACCGTACGAGTGGAGCTACCTGGCCTCCAGTTCAGTGTTCGCCTTTGCGGCCGCCACCGACTGGCTTGACGGTTACCTGGCCCGCCGCCTGGAGCAAAGCACGCCCTTCGGCGCGTTCCTCGATCCGGTGGCCGATAAACTCATGGTGGCCGTCGCCCTGGTGCTACTGGTACAGGAACACGGCAACCTGTGGCTGACCCTGCCGGCTGCGGTGATTATCGGCCGCGAGATCGTCGTCTCGGCCCTGCGCGAATGGATGGCCGAAATCGGCGCCCGTGCCCACGTCGCCGTCTCCAACATGGGTAAATGGAAAACCGCCGCGCAAATGCTTGCGCTGGTCATCCTGCTGGCCAACCCGTCTGACTTCTCCTTCTGGGTCCTGCTGGGCTACGCCTTGCTGCTCGTCGCTGCGGGCCTGACCCTGTGGTCCATGCTCCAGTACCTGCGCGCCGCCTGGCCGCATCTGCGCACCACTGTTGAAAAGAAATAAAACTTTTTTGAATCAAGAGCTTGACGGGTGCGCTGGATTCTATAGAATGCGCATCACCAAGCGGGAATAGCTCAGTTGGTAGAGCACGACCTTGCCAAGGTCGGGGTCGCGAGTTCGAGTCTCGTTTCCCGCTCCAATTATTTTTCTATAGACTTCCATTGAAGTATTTAGAAGTCAAAGAAAGAGGCCTCGGCCTCTTTCTTCGTTCCAGTAAAGTCTACTCTGATACATTAGTATCCACGATTTTTTAGTACATTTTTTAGTACATCAATTCGACGCTTGGTAAATCAGTTTTTTGAGCAGCTTGGTACTCTGAAAACTGTACAACACACCTTCATTTCATATGAGGGAGTTAGTACGATGGTCCTTACCAATACGGTGATCCGGCACGCCAAACCTCGCGCCAAAAACTATACCCTTCCTGACTTTGATGGCCTCGCACTTTTCGTGAATACGAAAGGCACCAAGAGCTGGCACTTCCGCTTTTCCTGGGCGGGCAAGCAGCCTCGTATTTCGCTCGGTACTTATCCTGAAATAGGTCTGCGCAATGCTCGCGCTCTGCGTGATATCGCCAGGGCGCAGGTCGCGAAGGGTATCGATCCCCGCGACCTGCGACGGCTTGAGCGCAATGCCAAACTGTTGGCGGAGAGAACACCTTCTTAGATCGATGTGGTACAAATTTCGGCCCTTAGGGGAGCGGGACCGCCGGGAATTCAAGCAGTGCTGAATTGGGTTATGCCAACTCTTTCGATCCACCATTGCTGGTCTTTAGCTCGCTCGCCACACCTGAAAGCCAAGATCGTATCCTTAGACTTTTCGTCCCAGAGTCACCGTGCTGATCGACGGCATGGCGTGCTCCCCTCAATCCTACCTATGTATCCGGATGAATGGAGGCTAGGCCAGGGTTGGGGTTATCAAAGATATGATAGTATTTGATAGCGCAGATAACTGGTGAGGAGATTTCCATGAGCGTTACAGAGCAGTCGGGCGTCTCCACTTTGGTCGGTACGCCTAAGGAGGCTCGGGCGAGCTTAAGCCGCTCGCATGCGGACCGAGTGCTGGTCGTGTCTTTTGCTCAGGTCAACCTCAGCGTATTTGAGGCGTTGGCGGAAAACTTCGCCAATGTGGCTTCTTCGATGTACGAGGTGCTGCAGGAGCGTCAGGACCCGAAGTTGCTGGAGCGACTGGCCGAGGTGTTTGTGACGCGTAAGCCGCCTTCGCCTCGCTTGCTCAAGGAAGCGGCAATGCTGGTACAGGCCCGCAAAGCGGTGTTGGAAAGCGGTGACTGGCTGACCGCCGCAGACATCGCCCAGGTGGCCCAGTTGAGTACTAGAAACCCGAGTGCCCAGCCCAACAAATGGAAAAAGCAGGGGCAGATCTTTGCCATCAGCCACGGTGGGGTTGACTATTTCCCTGGCTACGGCTTGGACCCGGACGCGGGCTATCGGCCGTTCAAGGCACTGGCCAAAATCATTGAGGCTTTCGCTGGCCACAAGGACGGCTGGGGGATGGCTTACTGGTTTCGGTCCGATAATAGTTTTCTGGGAGGCAAAAGACCTCAGGACCTGTTGGCATCGGCGCCTGATCGGGTGTTTGCTGCCGCACAGGATGAAATCCAAGGCATTGTCCATGGCTAAGCAGCGTACCGAGTTCAGTGAGGGTAGGGCGACGCCTCCCACGGATTTGGCGGCATCCGTTACCCCAGTGCCTACGGCTACGTTGCACGTCACTTTCACCGTGATCGCCAAAGGCGATGTGCTTCACCGTGTGCACCAGGATAAGTATCAGCCTGCTCAATTCAATCCTGGTGTGCACGGCAACGCACGCTTCAGCCCGATCCAGGATGATCAGGGGCGGGCGATTCCCACCTTGTATGGAGGCACGACAGTCGATTGCGCCTTGATGGAGACCGTCTTCCACGACGTTCCCCGTACGGCTGGGTTTAAGAGCTTCGACAAAGGCAAGCTGACTGGACAGGTGCATTCTGCCGTCCAGGTTAGCCAACCGCTGCACCTGGTTGATCTGTCCAGCGTGCCACTGCGGAAACTAGGCATCACGCGCAAACAATTGATCGACACTGAGAAAGATCAATATCCTGCGACGCGCAAATGGGCCGAGGCAATCCACCGTCAGTGTCCAGATGCCCAAGGGCTGTCTTGGGTGTCGCGACAAGATGATTCGGCACGTGCGGTGGTGCTCTTCGGTGACCGGATTCCTGACGGCGCACTCCATCCGCAGGGGGCGTCACGCAGCTTGACCGGCGACCCGACTGTGTTCGACACGGTGCTCAATCTGGCAGAGCGGATTGGGGTCGTTATCATCGCGGGAAAAAGCTGAGTCAAAATGACCGAACAGTGGCCCCTGGAATCCGCTCTCTGAGGCTGGAATTGCCGTTCCTCTGTCATTAGATCTTGCTGAAGACGGCGGGCTTTGATGGGGGCATTGATGGATTCCTCCGTACAGGTCTGCGTAGCATCGACGGTCAACAAATAGGTCTTCTGTGCGTTCTAGGAGCGGACGGTGCTTGTCCCGGAACACGCAGCAATAACATGATGGCTGGCTCCGTGCTGGCCTAAAATGCGGAGCTCGGTATGGACGTCAACCAGATGTTAAATGATGAACTGGTGAGCCGGCTGGAAGAGAAAATTCCAGCTATGGCGAAAGACGCGATTAAGGCGGCCTATATCAATACGCTGGCGGCCGGACTCAGTGTGATGGAAATCAGGAATGGCATGCTCGTTGAAACAATGGCCGATGGTCAGCACAAGGTTATTCGAGCGGCTAAGCCCAAGCATAAGGTAGCTTCGGACATGATTATCAAGGTGCGCCGCTTTTCATAACGAAAGGTTGAGGGCGCCCGTATCTTCACGCTGTCGCCGCGCAGCGCGCGGGAGTTCTGACACTTCGGCGAGTCCAGCCTTTATGCTGTGCAGAATAACCGCCAAGCTCGCCATCGCATGGGCCGTTAAATCAGTGACCCTGGGTTCTCAGCTTAGCCAAGCCCTGCTTGATGTGTCCGGCATTTTCTCCGATGGTGTGAAGTGCACCTCGGACGTTGGCACCAATCTCCGCTGCACCTTGGTCTTCTACCTTCAAGGTCAGCTCCATCACCGCGGCCTCCAAGGCGAGCTGATTTTGGTACAGCCGCTCGAGAACATCAGAAAGTGAATATTCGGTGGGCATTGTTTCGACTCCAATCGAGGACTCAAGAGCGTAGCAGCGGAAGGGATGGAAACCAAAGGGCGGTAGGCCGAGAGAGTACTTGCTGAGACTCAGTGGCAGCAATCGGCCGATTCTGTTGAAAAAGTCGGATTTTCAGCTCGCCTGAACTCAGGCACGACCACCACTGGAGAGCCTACTCACCACGTTGAGTGGTTTTTCGGCCCTTCGGTGACCTTTGCTGCTCTGTTATTGGGTTAATTTGAGGTTTTTTGCTTGGTGCAGGCGCACCTATCCCGTGACTGGTGGCCCTTGAGATGAAAATTTGGCCAGCCGTCGCAGGTTCTGCACCGCAGCGGCCAGCGTGAATTCATCCTTCGCGCCACTCATGCCACGTAGCCGCAGGCGATCCAATTTCAGGATGCGCTTGAGGTGGGCAAACAACATTTCGACCTTTTTACGTTCATGGCGAGAGCGCTGATATGCCGGCGTTGCTGCAATGCGCCGAGCCACATCGCGAGCGGCTTCATGGACGCTGCGAGCGATCTTTCGGAACGCAGTGTTCGGGCAGCACTTGGCTTTCATAGGACACGTAGCGCAGTCGGTCTGCCGGGATCGGAAGATGATGGTGTTGGCTTTGGTGACGTGTGAACGCTCATTCTTGAAGGCTCGCCATTCGCTGCGCAATGGGTTGCCGGCCGGGCAGGAGTATTCCTCAGCCTCGTCATTCCAGTGGAAATCGGTGCTCGAAAAACTGTCGTTCTTACGCTCGGTTTTGTCCCACACCGGCACATGCGGTTCGATATCTTTCTCTTCCACCATCCAGGCCAACATCGGCGCTGTGCCGTATGCGGTGTCACCGATTAAGCGATCCGGTTTGATGTCGAACAACTCTTCGACTCGATCAATCATGGTTTTGGTGCTCTCGACCTCGGCCGTTCGATGAGCCGGTGTCGGTTCTACATCCATGATCACGCCATGCTCGACATCAATCAGGTAGTTCGTGGAATAGGCGAAAAACGCTGGGCCACCCGGGGCGGCCGTCCAACGGGCTAGAGGATCAGTCAGAGATAAGCGCTTGGGAAGAGCTTCAGCGAGCGCCTCCTCATCGAGTGCTTCGAGGTATTCACGAACAGCACGAGTGCTCAGAGACGGATCGCGCCAGTTGATCTCTTCAGCGCCAGGCACTCCACGTTGCCGACTAGCATCCGCTTTGATGATGCTGGCGTCCACGGCAAAGCCTTCGCCTTTGACCAGACCCGCGTCCATGCAGCGACGCAGCACTTCATTAAACAACCAGCGAAACAGATCGCTGTCCCGGAAACGGCCGTGTCGACTCTTGGAAAACGTAGAGTGATTAGGTACTTCATCCTCAAGGCTCAACCGGCAGAACCAGCGATACGCCAAGTTCAAATGAACCTCTTCACACAAGCGCCGTTCGGAGCGAATGCCATAGCAATAGCCCACGACTAGCATGCGGATCATCAGCTCAGGATCAATCGAAGGACGCCCAATTGGGCTATAGAAATCGGCGAGGTAGTGGCGCAGGTCGCTCAGATCGAGACACCGATCAATGCTGCGCAGAAGATGATTTTTTGGGATGTGGTCTTCAAGGTTGAACGAGTAAAACAGCCGATCCTGCCCACTCGATAACTGTCCCATCATGCTGCGTACTCTCCCGCTGGCCGATGGAGTGATTTTGCCGCAGATCAGTCGATGGAGCTACTCAGGGAATCAGTTAGCCGTGGGAGCGTTTCCCCCCGCAATCAGCAGCGAGCGCTCAATCATTTCAACGGTGATGTATGGGACGAACCCCAGCCTTTCGCCCGTTTTAAAGCTTTTTTTGTAATCCTCTAACTGATCGACATCTTGCGCAATTGCTAGCGCAGCTAGATGCCTGAGTGGCATTGCTCCTTTGGCGTCTGTAGGTAAAGATCTGTAGAGCGCCAAGCCCGCATCTATATCTTGATTCTGAGCCCAAGATAACGCCCTGTCAGATAGCTCGACTACATCGTCAGCGCCAATGGTCTCTAGCTTCTGGGGCGTTTCGTTGCTTACGATGACAGGTGAAAAATATTCTCCCTCCCCAAAGATGAACGCGACAGCATCCGAAAACTCTGTCGAGGAGATGGAGGGCATGAACGAAACTCTAAAATGATCCGAGCGCTTCCCTATAGCTGGAATGATCTGGACTTGGATATCGCCCAAACACTTGATGCAAAAGCGGTCACTTACCTCATCCTTTCCACAGGCCCAACCTTGTGATTGCAAAATCGCACATGCCTCTTTCTCTGTCATGGTTCTGCTCTCGATATCACCTATCGGATGATACTGGTTTCTTAGGCTCTCAAGGGGGCGCTTTCTAGCCAACCTGCTTTAGCTGGTCGCGCGCTATATATCGACAGGAGACCTACTTTTTCAACAGAATCGGCCAGAAGCGGACGTTGAGAACAGAGAAATAAATCTGTTCTCTTTTCCCAATGGACATCATTGCGGGGTACGCAAGGCTATCGTGTGGTGCGCGCAGCGCTCTGTACAAAAGCACCTTAGCACTTGGCGCCGCACAATTAGGCGAAGCATGGACTTCGCGTACACTAACGTTATGCCTGAGCCAATGCACTAACGAACAGCTCGTAGAGTGCTTGTGGTGGTATTGGGGGGAATACGCAACTAGCACGGTTGAAGTTACAAGCGCCAGCTGAGTGCAGCGTGAGTGCCCCACCAGTTAAAAGAAAACTGATGCTCTGGCGACTCCTGAAGTGGCTGGCATTTCTTTCTTCATCTGTTCCGGCACATGGTTGAAGGTCTAGCCTGTAGCGTGCAGGATCGGGTTGGATGGTACAGCGGTTCTTACACCCATCAACTTGATCTAGAAATTGCCTCTTTGCTAATCAGTGTCTGCGCACGCACATATTGTCCTGGCGTAACACCCATTATCCGACGGAACATGGCAATGAAAGCACTAATATTTTCGTAGCCAAGCTCAATCGCCGTTGTCGTCACTGACATCCCCTCGACCAATAGTTGAATAGCGCGCAACGTGCGCGCACGTTGTCGCCATTCAGAAAAACTAAAACCGGTTTCAGCGACCAGACGCCGGGCAAGTGTTCTAGGTGCCATACCTGACCAAGCAGCCCAATCCTCAAGTGATCTATTGTCATCAAGCTGAGCAAGTATCGCATCGGTGATACGCCTCAAGCGCGGGTCATTGGGGTGCGTCAGACCGATGGGTTCAGCGGGTGAGGTAGCAATTTCATCCAAGATGACTGCTGCAACCCGCGACTCCATTTCGTTGCGGGGTGGTTGTCCCCACGATGCAGCGCGGCTTACCGCTTCGCGCAGCAAACTGCTGACCCTAAATGTGCATGGCATTTGATGCAGGATCCCGCACTCTTGCTCCGCGATATAGACCATCGCTCCTGCAAAAGCGCCATGTGACATCATCGCGTGTGCGACACGGGGAGGTATCCAAATGGCATGGGTAGCTGGCACTACCCATGAGCCGCCGTCAGTGCTGACGGAAAGCAGGTCGGCAAGGCTTGCGATTAGTTGGCCTGTCGTATGAGTGTGGGGCGCCGTTTCGCGGATCGCCCGGTCGCGTTGCTCTATCGCCAACAGTGGCATAAGCGCGCGATTCATGGCTGGTTTACGTTATCCAATGTCATATCCGAGGTAGCCATATCCTGAATGCCTAATGGAGAATAAGACCGGTCAGACGAATACTCAATGTCTAAAAAACGCAAATGTTGCTTCTCTTGGATTGGCCTGATTATGCGTACCTCTCACACATTTATTTTCTGTGTTTTGGCCGTAACAGCTGGATGCGCAAGCTCACCTCCCTATTTGGCCCGTGAATCTTTAAAGGATCATTTGATGAATTCTAACCACATGGTGCATGCCGTCGATCATATTGGCTTCGCAGTCAGTTCATTGGAAGAAGCCATTCGCTTCTGGACAATTGGACTTGGGTTCACTCTTGAGCGTCAGTCGGAAATGGGCGGATCATTCATTTTGCAAGTAACCGGCACCGCCGATCCGAGCGTGCGAACGGCAATAGTCAAAGGCCCGGATGGCAGCCGAGTAGAGTTGCTGGAATATTCGCAGGGTGACCGCCACGGTATCACTCCACCTACGGCATCAGCGATTGGTTCAGCGCATTTGGCATTGAGAGTGCAAGACATATACGCCGTACTCGAACGCATTGAGCAAGCAGGCTGGAAAGTAAGAGGCAAGCCTCAAGCGATTCCCGCAGGCCCACGCAAGGGAACTCTAGTTGTATATGTGACCGGGCCAGATCATATCACTCTGGAACTGATGCAGGCTAATGAGTAGCTTCCTACCGAAGGCTGTTAAGCTTATTTCCCTAAAGCAATTACTTAAAGCGCTCTCCGTCGCGCATGACGTCTCATGCCAACTGGTCTCAATGGTTATCATCGGTTGGCATGTCCCCCGATAGCTTCTCCAGCAGCCTCAAATTTGACCAGTCTGAGCTGGCAATCGACGCGGCCCGGCGCGATCAAGGTTTAGTGCTTACCAGCCCTAGGTTGGTTGAAGAAGACGTACAACTAGGCTTTCTCGTACCTGTCTTTGAATCTGTACTAAAGACTGGCAAGGGCTATTATTTGGTGCAGGCCAAAGATGTGGTGCTGGGTGAAGCAGCCCAACTTTTGCGCCGGTGGCTTTGAGATGTAGCGCAGCGAGTTCAAAAAAACTGATGACTTAAGGGCGATGCTTTCTATTTAACGTGAACGGCAGGGGTCGAGAAGGTGACGTTGCCAGACGCCTTTCGCCAAGGCGCCAGGATCAGTGCAATCGCGCAACGCAACCTCACAGGTTCACCGGACGACCGGACGAAGGTGTCCACCATTCTGGAGCCCCATTTATGGGGCGGCATGGTGGTGCCGCTCAACAGTTCTCGGTCATGTGCGGTCTCATTAGTCGTTATGACCTCAAAGTCGTATTTGAGCGAGTTGGTGGTTACGTCGTACTGTCCAGCTTGCCGCCGTTTTTTATCTGGCTCAATCTGTATTGTGTATTCAGTATTCGTCGCGGGTGCTCCTGGAACGGTGCCTTCATTTCTTCGCAGATGTCCATCGTCCTTTCTTACCTGAGCGCAATTTGCCGGCGAGCCATGACAGCGCTATCGCCGGAATTGAGAGAAAGGCCGCAATGACGATACCAGCAGCTAGCAACGGGGATGTACCCGAAGTCGCCAAAACCACGGGGATCTGAGAGAGCATTACAATGCCGCCTGCGGACCACTGTGAGCTTTTTAGAACGGCTCCAAGGATCACGGACAACACTAGCGCGGCGGGATAGATGATGGTCCAGTAACTAGCTAGGTCCCAAGGCTCCGCAGCGCCTGTGATTGCTGAAACAACAGTCCAAAAAAACAGGGACACAACGCAGGTAACAATGAATGGCATGAACAATTCCTGGAACTTGGGGGCAAATCGGCTTTGGTCGTTATCGTAATCGTGGTTGATGGTCCAGTCTCTTAATTTTGTTCTTAACTATCTTGTGAAAAAATGACGAATCCCCGCGATTGCTGCCAACTTAGAGGTTTTCGGCCTCTAGCCCACTTCGTCGGCGTGTTCGCGCCAACATCCCCGATATAAGTCTTATGCCATCTGAATGATGACGCACGCCATCGCTGAATTTACTGATCCAGGCGTTGACGAAACCGAGGAACAGCAAAATCCAAAAAACGCCTCATTTTCAGGGGCATGTGTCCAGGTGACATGTGGATCAGGTTGATAGGCGCCGACAAAGGCTCATATTTATCCAGCACAATCTCCAGCAGTCCCTTGCTGACCGCTTCCGCGACTTGGTAGTGCAATAACTGAACGACTCCAACGCCATCAATGGCGGCCTGTGCTGCGGCTTCAGCGGTCGTTACCGATAAGCGCGGGGTAATCCGCCTCGTTAATTCCGCCACGCCATGTTTGGAGTGTTGAAAAGGCATAGGGGCGTCAAGTCGCACGGTTGGAAAATGCTGCAGATCTGCGGGACATTCAGGTCTTCCATAATCTTCCAGCAGCCTAGGACTAGCACAAATTACAGTTCTCATGGCCCCCACCTGAGTGGCGATCATGCCGCTATCAGCGAGTGTTCCGATGCGCACCGCCATGTCCACGTGGTCGTCAACGAGGTGCGCGTTGCGATCTGAAAGCAAGAGCCGAATGTTGATTTCGGAAAACTCCCCTAAAAACGCGTTGACGATCGGCAGCACATGCAGCCGACCGAACATGATTGGCGCGGTCAGGACCAGCTCGCCTTTGGGGGCAATGAATTCTCCGGCAGCTTCGCGTTCGGCCACCTCCAACTGCTCCAATATTCGGCGCGCCGCATCCACATAAGCCACCCCTGCATCGGTCAACGAGAGCCTGCGCGTGGTTCGAATCAATAAACGGCTACCTATCAGCATCTCCAGGTCAGAAATTTTCCTGCTGATGGTGGGAAGGGGTATGTCGGCTAGCCGGCCGGCCGCCGTCAGGCTGCCAGCATCAATCGCAGCCACGAGCAGCTTCATTGCCTCAAATCTGTCCATGGAGTGTTCCAATATTTGGTAGAGAGATTCCCGATATTATCGGATTATGCATTTTTATTGAAACTGGCAAGATAGCCCTATCAAGTGGGTGCGCCTTACGCTCGACAAGCCATGAACTCACCGCCTGATAGACCACTTATCTTTTTCATTCAGTGTCCAAGGAATTTGCGTGAGCATTAAAAGTTTATTAGCGGCAACGGCCCTCAGTGCAGCGCTTGTCAGCGCAGGAGTCGAAGCGGCGGACATTAGCCATCAAAGGGCAAGCGACGTCCAACACCATTTTGTCGAGGTAAAAGGGGTCCGCATCTTCTATCGGGAAGCGGGCGACCCATCGGCGCCAACCATCGTGTTGCTTCATGGGTTCCCTACCTCATCCTTCATGTATCGCGACTTGATGTCGAAGCTGGCGGACCGTTACCACGTGATTGCCCCTGACTTCCCGGGTTTTGGATTCTCGGACAGCCCTGATCGGGCGAAGTACTCATACACGTTCGACAACATCGCCAAAACCATGGACGGGTTTACTGAAGCGCTTGCGCTGAAGCGCTACGCGCTTCAAGTTTTCGACTACGGTGCGCCTGTAGGCTGGCGGATGGCCGTCGCACACCCCGATAGAATCACCGCAATCATCAGCCAAAACGGCAACGCTTACGTTGAAGGCCTCAGCGAGGGTTGGAACCCTATTCAACGTTACTGGAACGCTCCCACTGCCGAGAACCGCAACGCATTGCGCGAGCTGCTCAAACCTGAATCAATCAAGTGGCAATACACGCATGGCGTAGCGGACCCTGACAGTATCGCACCTGAAACATACACCTTGGATTACGCGTTCGTTTCGCGACCAGGTAACGATGAAATCCAGCTAGACCTGTTCGCAGACTATGCTACCAACGTGAAGCGCTACCCCGAGTTCCAGGCGTATTTCCGCAAATATCAGCCGCCGATGTTGGCTGTTTGGGGAAAGAACGATCCGTTTTTTCTCCCGGCAGGAGCGAACGCGTTCAAGCGTGATATTCCCAAAACTGAGGTACATCTCTACGACACCGGGCACTTCGCGCTGGAAACACACTTGAACGAGATCAGTGGCGAAATCCACCTTTTCCTAGACCGGAATGTGGTGCAGCAAAAATAAGCCCTGTCGCACTTCTGCAACGGCGGGCCGTGCGCTCGCTGTTGGTGGTCCTCTCTACTCACTCGTTAGCGTGTTGTGTGTTACGTGGCTCAAAGCGCCTAGCTTCGTAGAAACATCCGACTGACTGCCTTTGGCCGATCTCTGCCCTTCGCGAAGGGCAGCAATCGGCCGATTTTGTTGAAAAAGTCGGCGTCCCCAAGCGGTCGGAACATTTCGACCCGCGCAGCGAGGCCGTCGATGGATTTTCAAAAGTCCACCGGTTTGGGGTAGGGGTACATTTTTTCGACTTTTGCGTCGGGTCGCATCATGGCGGGGCTGGCTCCGGAAGGAGAGCGGGAGCGCAGCATACATAACGGAGCGAAATAACTACTGCGCGAAGCAGATGGCTTTAATAGAAGTGCATTCTGCTAAAAAAGTTTTCCTTGAGTATACGGTTTTTATAGTCCAGCGGAGTTACACTGACCAAACGTTTGAATTCTCTTAAAAAATGAGGTTGATCACTAAAACCCAAGTCAAATGCTAAATCGCTAAACCCAATATTATTATGATGAATTTTATAAATCGCGGACTGGCAGCGAATGATGCGACAGAACATTTTTGGTGTCATTCCCAGATCATCGTGAAATGAGCGCTGTAAAGTTCTAATGGTATAGCCCGTTAGCGACTCCAGATTTTTAATACACACATTCCCTTGGGCTTGGCAAATCATATTTACGACTGGAAGAGTCAGCTTTAATGATTTTCGCGGAGCTGTATTCGTCAAGAAAAATTGCTTTAGAAAAGTGAGTTGCGTTATAAAGCTTTTCTCACGCACTACCTGCTCAAAGACACGTTCGGCATTATCGCTAACGTCAAGAAGGTCGAAAGAGCCTTCAATCAACTCTTCCGCAGAAAGATTTAAAAAATCAGGAACAAAGCCAGGTGAAAACCGCACGCCAACATAGCGGCGCCCCTTGCAAAATTCCACAGAACCGGCTTGCAGCATTGTTCCATGTACGCTTACAGAAGGATTGGTGTCATCACAGTCAAATATTATATCGATACAGCCGTCCGGAACCGACAGCATGAATGCCGAGGATAATTTTGTTTCAAAACTATAAAAGTGTGAAATTAACGGACTGTCCGATATCGAAACTGAAAATTCTTTAGCGGCTTGCAACACAAACCATGGTTGGTGGGAGTGCATGCTTAAATAGGGACAAGCCAATGAAGATACTGACATAACCTGCACCTGCTTATTAAAATGATCACCTGAGTCCAAGCAGGTATCGTGCCATGTTGGTTGATAGTAAATTTTGCAAATGTCGTGAAAATTCAATACTTAAAAATATCAGAGTTATAGGTTTGTTCCAGCCGAAAAATCGCTACAGCGCCTAAGCTTGATCACTAAGGGGGCTCTAAAAATTCCTGATCTTGGCAAGCAATCAGGATCCTGAAAGCGGAGCCTTCCTGTGAGGCAGGTTACCTTCGTTGATGCCGAGCACTCCGGCAGGCGCAAACAGATCCGTAACGAGTTGTTCTTGATCGGGCTCGATCAAGTGCCTCCCTGGAAGGGCTTGATTGGCTTGATACGAGCCGCACTGTCGTAAAGGGCGGAGGCGGCCGTCAGGCCTACTGGTTTGGAAAAGCTTCCAGAAAATGATGGCGGTAAGGTTATCTGGCAGATGGTGGCACATCGCAGCACCAACAAAGGCTCTACAAGTGGGGTGTTCTGTAACAAAGCCATACTGGGGTCGAGGATCCATTGTGGGTGTTCACGCACCAGTTCAGTGCGCCTTGTTCAAGATATATATCGTGTAAGTGGCATTGGCGCTATTCAGTAACGCATCGATTACAACTGGTTTTCAGACGTAACATAGTTGTTACGCTACATGCAGAAGACGTTCGTGAAAATTTTCAAATTGACGAAGCTTTTCTTGGGAAATCCGACTCGGATTTATGGTTGTCTCAATATAAAAACGGTTAACGATATGACGATTTCAAGTTCTTGTTCTGTTCAGGGCGTCACTGATCAGCGCATATTTAATTATATTGATACGAACCTGGGCCAACTTCATTACGCGGAGTCGGGTGCAGGTGATGTGATGATTTTATTGCATCAAACACCGCGCTCACTGGATGAGTTCGCTGAAGTCCAACCGCTGTTGGCAACTCGCTGGCGTACAATAGCTATGGATATGTACGGTTTTGGGCAGTCTGCAAAATTTGCTGCTCCACAGACGGTTGAACACTATGCCCAAGGTGTTTTGGCACTGGTTAATGCGTTAAATATAGAGAGGTTTTCTATACTTGGGCATCACACAGGTATGTTCGTTGCTTCAGAGGTGGCGGCTATCGCTCCAGAGCGTGTGACCGCTGTGGTTCTTTCTGCTGGTGATATTGTTGATGCAGAGTTTCGAGAAGCAATGGAGGCGCTGGACGTAGATGTAGCTGAAACGAGAGAGGATGGCTCACACCTCATGGAACTTTGGCGAAAACGTTTGAATTTATACCCAGCAGGGCACACTGATGTGTTAAATCGATTTATTCGAGATGCGCTTGCTCCTGGGGTAACTCCTTTAGAGGGGCATCTTGCAGTTGCAAGATATGATATGGAAAATAGAGTTGGCCTTGTCAAGGCGCCGGTGTTGGTTCTGGCAGCTACAGAGGATCCTGTAACATACTCTCGGGCTCAGGTAGTAGTTGATGCTTATTGTAATTCCTGTTTCGTGTCCCGCGCAGAAATAAAGGGAGGCGGGATACCTTTAATGGAATTAAAATTTAAAGAAGTTGCAGGTGCAGTGCATGGTTTTTTTGATTATCTTGAATGTAATGTTATAGGCAAGAAACTCGACTGATTTCTTGAATCGACTTTATACGTGGCAGTTGCGGGAGCTGAGTGCAATACGGTTATTGAATTGAGGGTTGAACGTCATACCGCATCGCCATGGCGTCCTGCATCACCTTGCCCATAACTTCGCTTGGCATCTGAAGTCAAAGCGCTTACGTGGGCCCATTGGTCAGTTGCAGTGCGATCGGATCCAGTTCTTCATGACGGTGTGTTGGGCCACGCGGGCCGAGTAGCCGTCACGGGCTCTCGATTGCGGCGCAACTCCCGGCTGATGGTCGAAGGGGATCGGATGATCAAGCAGGCAATCCTACGCAGGCTGAAGCCTGGGCATGACCAATTTGATGTCGCAAAAATTCAATATCCCGGCAAATAATAACTTTAGGATTGTTTGAGACGTTAAATACGCCAGGGTCATTTTTCATCGCCCTGCGCCGGAAAATTCAAAGCAAGTCCGTTTAAGAATTTTTCTTGATCCTGAAGGGGTGGGTAGTGATGGGGAAGATTTAGATTTCCTTGAGCGACAAAATGGCCGCCTAGTGCGAAGGCGGCTGTCAGCCTTATATGAATAGCTACTCGCTTGGCATGACCAGGTGCACTACGAAACTGGAAATGCAATTTGCGTCTTTGAGTGGGTGGATGACACGTCGATAAAGTGCGGGAGATGTGACTCACATCCCCTAGACGTAAGCCTGGAAGAAAATCCGAACAGATTTTCAATTAATGCCAATTACAACATAATAATATTGCGGATAAAAACTATGTCAAAACATAATGCCAAGATCGATTTCATTTATCTCTCCGAGCAGGACATGATCAAAGCCGGAGTGATGGACATGGCTGAGTGCGTGAACACCATGGAGCAAATGTTTATTCTGCTTCAGCAAGGTGATTATCGCATGGCAGGTGCTAATAATGACTCTCATGGCTCACAAATTACATTTCCCGCAGATTCTCCCTTTCCCAACATGCCGAAGCCTACACCTGATCGTCGCTTAATGGCTATGCCCGCCTACCTTGGCGGGGACTTCCAGGCCTGTGGTGTGAAATGGTACGGCTCTAACGTTGCGAATCGCGAAAAAGGTTTACCACGTTCAATTTTGACGTTCATTTTAAACGATGTCGATACCGGCGCGCCACTGGCTTATATGTCAGCCAATCTGTTGTCGGCTTATCGAACTGGGGCGGTTCCTGGCGTAGGCGCTCGTCACCTTGCGGGGAAAAATTCAAAAGTTATTGGCTTGTTAGGCCCGGGCGTCATGGGCAAAACATCGGTCACTGCATTTATGTCGACGTGCCCAGAAATTGACACAATCAATATCAAAGGCCGTGGAGAAAACAACTTAAATAGGTTCGTTAAGTGGGTTAACGAAGTGTTTCCTCAAATCAGAAATGTCAATGTGGTCGATACAGTTGAAGACGTAGTCCGCGGTGCTGACATCATTACTTACTGTAACTCCGGTGATGTCGGCGATCCATCGACGTATCCCTTGGTGAAGCGCGAGTGGGTTAAGCCGGGTGCTTTCCTTGCGATGCCTGCCTTTTGCCGTTTGGACGACGGCATGGAGCAAGCAGATGTACGCAAAGTACTTGATAACACAGGGCTTTACGATGCGTGGTATGAAGAACTACCCAAGCCGGCCCATAACCTGATCCCGTTAGTGGGTATGCGATTTATGGATCTGGTCGGGGAAGGAAAACTTTCCCGCGATGCGCTGGAGGACTTGGGTGACATCTGTGCAGGCATAACACCCGCGCGCCAAAACGATGAGGAAATCATCATTTTGTCTGTTGGCGGTATGCCGGTTGAGGACGTAGCTTGGGCGACAGTGATTTACCGCAATGCAGTTCAAAAAGGCATTGGGGTAAAACTTAATCTATGGGATGAGCCAGTACTTCGTTAAATATAATTTATTATTTAATGTCATAGGCGTTTCTCATGATGAAAGATATTATAAAAGTAAATACCGGCTCAAAATTTTAAGTGCTAGGCAGCTACTCTCGAGCGGTGGCGGTAGATAACTGGATTTATGTATCTCTCACTGCGGGGCGTAATCCAGATACTAAGGAAATTCCTGAGGATGCCGTTGAGCAGGCTGTGCAAGTGTTTCGGATTATTGAAAAGATCCTGGCTTCACTGGGCTCTTTTCTGGCTGACGTCGTGATGTCTCGTGTCTTTGTCCAATCACCCGAGCATGTAAATGCTGTGATGGGATTCATCGCGCAGAAATTCAAAGGCATCAATCCGGCCACGACGATCACTTGCCCACCATTAGGCTCAACCGTATACAAAGTAGAGGTGGAGGTTACAGCGTACCGTGGTACGTCAAATCTAAATAAAGTTAACGTAGAACTATAGTAACGACGGTTGAGCATTTCAGATACTCTCGCGGGCACCTCAGGAAATTGTCATGACGAAAACTCTCGAGTCAGTGAGGACTACTGATCAATTACCAAAATCCACCACTGTCGTCATTATCGGAGGTGGCATTATTGGTGTGACAGCGGCATTGACCTTAGCCGAGCGAAATATTCCAGTTGTCCTCCTGGAAAAAGGGCATATTGCAGGCGAGCAATCCTCGCGAAATCTTGGATGGGTGCGCAAGACTAATCGGCACGCAGCTGATGTGCCATTAGCTCTGGCGGCAGATCGCTTATGGGCAGGTATGCCTGAGCGCATTGGCCGCGAAGTGGGTTATCAGCAATCCGGTATTATGTTTCTTGCAGCAAATCAAGAGCACTTAGCGTTACATGAACGCTGGTTGAAGTCGGTGGAGTCTTTATCCTTAGACTCCCAAATGCTTAGCGCACGCGAGATTAATGAGCGTGTACCTAGAGGCAAAGGTGAGTGGGCGGGTGCTCTCTACACACCTTCAGACGGCAAAGCAGAGCCCCATCTGGCCACCTCTGCGCTTGCACAGGCAGCCATCGAAAAAGGGGCAGTCTTAATTCAGCACTGTGCCGTTAGAACACTATCAACGACGGGTGGGAAAGTTAGCGGTGTCGTTACCGAGCACGGTGAGATTCGCTGTGATCAGGTGCTATTAGCCGGTGGCGCCTGGTCTCGCCGTTTTCTAGGTAATGTTGGAGTTAGTTACCCAACTCTTCCTCTCACATGCTCCGTGCTTCGCACTACCCCAATGGAGGGTCCCACTGATATTGCCGTTGGAGGCCCTGATTTTTCATTTCGAAAACACATAGAGGGTGGTTACATCATCACCCAGCGCGCGGCCTTGGACGCTAATCTAACCTTGGATCACTTATTAATTGGCCACCGGTACCTCAGTCTGCTTCGTGGGCAAGGTTCCTTTTTACGCGTTTCTTTAGGCAAACCTTTCCTCCAGGACCTTGCCCTAAAGCGCCGCTGGCGTGCAGACCAAACCTCACCGTTTGAGCGCGTTCGAACACTCGACCCGTCTGTCAACGAAAGCCTTATCCAGGAAGCCTTGAGCAACCTTCGCAAGGCCTGGCCGATTTTTGAAAACGCAAGCATTTGCGAAGCTTGGGCGGGGCAGATTGATATAACCCCAGACTCAAACCCTGTCATTGACCATATTAAGTCCATTCCTGGGCTGACGATTGCCACTGGCTTCTCAGGTCATGGTTTTGGTACCGGCCCCGCTGCTGGGCAACTGGCAGCAGACCTCGTAACCCATATGACCCCACTCGTTGACCCAGCTCCATACCGGTTTGATCGCCTCTGAAGTAATCGAGTATTGGCCCTTAAATAATAAATGGACACTAAACATGAGCGAATCTACGAAGATATCCAGTTCCAATCTCACGGCTGCTGGTGCGAATCCGCAACTATCCAAAAAGTTCGGATTACTCACGATGATGTCAATTTGTATCGGCTTGGTTGTTGCTCAAGGCGCAATGATATCGACGGCACAGGGCGTTGGTTTTGGTGCCATGACATTTCTGGCTGCCATGGTGGCAGCGTTGGCAATTTCACAATGTAATGCGATGAGTTTTGCCGAGCTTTCTCTGATGTTTCCTCAAAAAGGAACACTGGCTACCTATACCCAAAAAGCACTAGGTCATGTCCCAGCTATTGTTGCCGTTTTTGCCGGTTACATTGTTGTATCCGTGCTGGCGGTGCCGGTTGAGATGTTTATGATTGATATTATTGTGTCCAAATTGCTGCCTGGCTTCGTGCCAACTAAGTCAATATCTCTACTTATTCTGGTCGGCCTTACCATTACTAATTTAATGGGGACAGACGTATTTGCACGAGTACAAAACCTGCTTGTTGTAGTCATGGTGAGCGCAATTGCACTGGTGTCATGTGTTGCTATCACGGGAACAGCACAACCACACCCAGAGTTGGCGGGTACTCCGGTTGACTGGAGTTTTGCTAGCGTGACTAACTTCGGTTTTATCGGATTCATTGCACTCTCGATGTGGTGTTTTGTCGGCATAGAGTACATTTGCTCGCTGATAGGCGAGGTAAAAGATCCACATAAAAATGTTCCTCGCTCCATGCATCTTTCCTTGTTCGTAATATTTTTCTTATTCGTCGGGTTTGGCTATGGTATAACCTTTTATATGGACTCGGAAACCTTGGTTAGTGCTAAAATGCCATATGTTGACTTTATCATGGCTGTATTTGGTAGCTCTACCGGCTTGGTGATTACAGCCGTTGTTGCACTTACTGCGACTTCCAGTTCTGTTAATACTGTACTGGCAGCCGTTCCAAGAATGATGCATGGGATGGCTGAACAAAATCAGTTGCTACCCATTTTCAAAAAAGTTAATCGTTATAATGTGCCTTGGGTAGCCACCGTAGTGCTGAGCATTTCGATAGTTATTCCTTACTTATCGCTTGATATTGACTCGATCATCCTATTTGTTATCGCGGCCAGCACCAGTTACCTTATCGCCTACTTGATTGCGCATCTGAATGTGATTGTCTTGCGTAAGCGGATGCCGGATCACCCACGTCCATACCGCTCTCCGTTCTTCCCTTTACCGCAAATCTTTGCAATTGTTGCCATACTGTATGTGGCCATCAATAATTCCCCCTCGCCGGCGTTGACGAGTTCTGTTTATGCCATTACTGGCGGCATGCTTTCGTTCATCACCATCTGTAGCGTTATCTGGGTTAAATTTTATATGAAACGGGGTATTTTTGAGCCTGATATGGACTAATAAAACTGGGCGCAAGGTAGGCGTTCATTGGTAAGCGCCTACCCGCTACGCTCAATCGATTAACTTGGCCATCGGTATTTCCACTCTTGCAGCGTTGATCGCTGGCAGCATACAAACCAGCGCCTACGAACTTTACTCAGATGAAGATACTCACCTCAGCGCTAACCTCGAAGCCACGTGCGGTGTCTTTAACAGCCAGCAGAACTACTCGAACTCCGGCAGTAAGTCTAAGGGTTCGTCTACCAGGCGCGAAGGTTATATCAAGTACGGAATCAGTGGTGATCAGTGCCTGGCTTGCGCTCTGGCGAACGGTTCGAGGCACTGCGTAAAGACGGCCCAGACGTGTCCTTCGGCCGCCAGAGGGTTACGGTCGGCGATGGTTTTCTAATTTGCGGCGACGGCACGAACTTCGATAACGGTTTGGCCGACAGCGAGTATAAACGGGGTGGCAGTACCTACTTGGTTGGGAGCATGCAAGAACTTCGACAAAAAGGCCGTGCTGCGTCTCGATGGTCAGGAGGGTTGGCGCAGAGAAACGTGAACCACCTAAGCGATGAGACGTGTCCGGGATTCAAAATGCGTCTTAGTCGGACAGAAAGTAGCCTGATGAGCGGTGACAGTAATGAGATCCAATGTCCTACTGGACTTCCAGGACCAACAACTCAAATATCTCTTCTTCAGCCATCAACTCGGATCGATGCGTGCAGCGGCTGACGAGCTAGGCATTGCCCCCTCGTCGATCAGTCGACAGATTGCCAAGTTAGAGGCGGAACTAGACATTGATCTGGTAGAGCAGGGCACTCATCGGATTCGCCTGACTGAGGCTGGGCAGGTTGCGATTGATTATTACCGTGCCAGGGCTAGCCAGCATGAAGCGTTGCTGGATCAGCTCAGCGAGTTGCGAGGGCGTTTTCTAGGTACGACTATCATTGCCATCGGAGAAGGATTGCTGGGCTCCCAGGCAATCGTGGAACTGCAAAACTTTTTCAAGCAATACCCCGATGCTCATATCGAAATCATCATCGCGCCGTCTTTTGAGGTACAGCGGATGATCCAAGATGACGAAGCGCACATTGGCCTTGCTTTTGCGCCAGCAAGCACAGCCACCCTCCGCAGTTTGTATGCGTTCGAGCAGCCGCTCCGTGCGATTGTGTCCAGGGAAAGTCCGTTGGCAAAAAAGCATGTGCTGACGTTAACAGATCTTGCCAATACACCGTTGGTTTTGCCTGGCCCCAAATACCGCGTTAGGGAGCTGGTTACTCAAGCTTGCAAGGATGAGCCGTTTACGATTGAGCCGGTGGTTACCGCCAACTCACTACAGGTCATCCTGGACCTGGTCCGCGCAGGGATAGCCAGTACCGTGCTGCCAGAACTGCCCTTGGTTTCCGAGCTGACATCAGGGTTGTTCAAGGCGATCCCGTTAGCATGTGAGGCAATGAGCAGTACCGAAATGCGAATCATCGTTCGCCCATCCCGCAAGCTTTCCCCAGTGAGCCACGCGTTGATACGCCATCTTGCCAGAGCTATTTCATTGATGCGTAGAGGCGATGGCCGTACTGCAAAGAGTGTGCTTGTCTGAGTGTGTTTCTCATTAAAAAGGCAGCACGGGAGGCGGGCAAGGGAGCAAGGCGGATGATAGCGTTTAGATGTTTTTGCAAAATTTGAATGGTTGATTTATCCATGCGCCACCTTCCCCACAGCCAGAGACAGCGAATCACCAAGAATGCGCCACAAAGCGGTAAGACGCCGACAGTAGGTGCCTTCACTACAGTAAATCAACTCGACATGAAGGCTGTCGACAACCGCTATATAAGCATCCTGAAACATTGAAATCTCGTTCGCCGACAGGGCTGGATACCTGTTCTCAAGGCTTGCGCCAAAGCGTTCACGAAGACGGTCCAGATAGGCTTCAAAGCCACTTGTCACCGATGCCTTTAACTCCGAAGGCGGAAAGAATGCCGTTCGCAGCAGGAAACGCAGGGCAGCGGAAGACTCGTAGCGGTTTGAAAGATTGTCCGTGTACAGCTTGCCGGGCTCGTCATCATTCGCCGGGACGCTTGCAAACATCTCTTCGATATAGTGCCTCTCCGTCGCCAGCGCCAGATTCAGCACGGCGTTGAACAGATCATCCTTGCTCTTGAAGTGCGCGTATAACGAGGGCTTGCGCATACCTGCCACGACCGCGATTTCATTGAGCGACGAGGCGTCGTATCCCCGCTCAGCGAAATGCACCAGAGCGATATCACAGATTCTGCTTGCGGAAGGACTCAGCACTTTCATCGGGATGACCTTTTAATTCAGTGATTTAACGCGGTGATGTGCTCGGCCCTGCCTTCGCGCACACTGACCCAGGTCAGCGCACCCACCATAACGGCGCAGACTAACAGGAATGCGCACCAGGCAATGGCGCCATAGCTGCTCGCCCAACCGGTCAACGGTGTGGCGAAGGCCGAGATGCCAAGCTGAAACGCGCCGAGCAATGCAGCCGTTGAACCCAGGGCAGTGGTTTGCGAAGACATCACCAGCGTCATCAGTGAGGTTTCTGCAATCCCCAATCCAAGCAGTGCTACCGCGACACCGGCAGCCAGCCAGTACAAACTAGAACCAGATACTGCTGCGCCGTAGGCCATGACAGAACCTGCAAAGATGCAAAAAGCTCCAGCCGTTGCCATGCGGACCAAACCGTACTTGCCCACCAGTCTGGTAGCCACGACGGCCCCTATGAGAATCGCGATGCCGGTTGCGCCAAACAGCGTACCGAACTGGGCAGCAGGCAGTCCGTATTCCTTCTGATAAACAAATGTAGCGCCGCCCACATAGGCAAAGAGAAAGAAGAACACGGCTGACAGCGCTAAAGCTGGCCTTAGAAAACGACCGTCTTTTGCGAGGCGCGCATACGTGCGTATCGCAAGGCTCATATTCAATGGCTCGCGCTTTTGCATTGGTAGTGTTTCAGGCAAAACAGCCATCGAATTCACCGCCACCAGCGCACCGAGAACAGCCAGTACCAGCATGACGGCCCGCCATCCGAAATGCGCCTCAATGTAACCACCCAACCCCGGGGCGATGATGGGAGCAACACCTTGAATGGTCAGCAGCAGGCCAAAAAGTTTTGCTGCCTGAACGCCCTGAGTGACGTCACGCACCATGCTCATGATGACCACCAACGTCAAAGCACTGCCTATCCCTTGGGCAAATCGTGCCACGAGTAGCCACTCAAGGGTTGGTGCCGCTCCTGCAGCCAGCGCACTCAAACTGAACAGCAACAAGCCTGCTATCAGTGGACGTCGACGGCCCAAGGCGTCGACTACCGGCCCGAACAGCAATTGTCCAAGCCCCATTGCCAATAAAAAGACCGTGAGCGTCAGCTGAATGCTGGCAACACTGGTCGAATAATCAACCGCCATTTCGGGCAGGCTAGGCAAATACATATCGACGGCTGAGGGCCCCAGTGCGGCGATGGCCCCCAAGGCAATGGCAAACTTCAGTGAAGGATTGCCGAAATGACTCTTTTCCATAACAAACTCATGATTGACTTCCTACCGGAAGGTAGGAAAGTGGCGTGAAGTTAACGAGAACCGAGAGGCAAGGTCAAGCGGTTATTTTCTTAGTGGCCAGGCAGCACCTGCCAGCGCTCCGCGCAATGCATGCGCACGAAAGTGTTTTAGGCTTCAGTTCAAAGTGTTTTTTCAAGAAGCGGCTGAAATGAGCGGAATCTGTGAAACATCATTTTTAAGCGATCGAGGTAAGCGACTCAGTGCGCAGCAACGGGTTGGCCAAATCGATCACGCTGCGTTCGAGCCTGGCGCGCTGGATGTATCGACAGACGCCGTCACCTTCCGCACCAGCTATGGGGCGGAGAGGGTGGCCATCTCGTTGTAGTCGGGGCAATTTGGAGGCAACACAGAGGACCACCTGGCGCCGTTATCCAGCGCCACGGGTGGCCCACACGCCAACGGGACACTTAGCGCCAATGGCCGTAACTTTGTGGGCGGGATCAGGGTTCAAATTGAACTCTATGAGAGCCAGACTTGCCTGCGAACTAGGCGCCTTGGTGTATCAGGCAGACCTCTTCATCGTACGCGCGTGCAAGCCTCGATCCAACAGATGGCCTCCGATACCTCTTACAAGCGAAACCTCGACACCATGCTGTTCAGGTCAACCGCCAGGCGGGTCAACTCGCCGCTGGCGGCGCTGGTCTGGGCGGCGCCGTTGGAAGATTGCGTCGACAGGTCCCGGATGTTGACCAAGTTGCGGTCCACTTCACGGGCGACTGCAGCCTGTTCTTCCGCAGCGGCGGCGATGACCAGGTTACGCTCGTTGATCTCGATCACTGCGGTGTTGATGGTTTCCAGCGCCAAGCCTGCGCCTTTCGCGATGCTCAGGGTAGATTCAGCACGGTCAGTGCTGTTACGCATTGAACTGACCGCTTTTTGGGTGCCGCCTTGAATGCTGCCAACCATACGTTCAATTTCGCTTGTGGACTGTTGGGTGCGATGGGTCAAAGCGCGTACTTCATCGGCGACAACCGCAAAACCGCGACCGGCTTCACCGGCCCGGGCCGCTTCGATAGCTGCGTTCAGCGCCAGCAGGTTGGTCTGATCCGCCAAGCCACGAATCACGTCCAGAACCTTGCCGATGTCGCGGGACTCCTCCGCAAGATTACCAATCAGATCGGCGGTGCTTTGCACATCCCCGCTCATGCGTTCGATAGCGTTGACGGTTTCGTGAACTAGATCCCGGCCATCGCCTGCTGACGCCGTCGCGTTTTTTGACGCCTCTGAAGTGCTCACTGCGTTACGCGCCACTTCTTCGACGGCGCTGGTCATTTCGTTGACTGCAGTCGCGGCTTGTTCTATTTCGTTGTCCTGCTGCGCAAGGCCGCGGGCGCTTTCATCGGTAACTACGTTCAGCTCCTCGGCAGCGGAAGCCAGTTGTGTTGCGGATCCGGAAATACGCATCAAGGTATCGCGCAGTTTCTCCTGCATTTTTTGCATGGCGAGCAGCAACCTGCCCGCTTCGTCAGTGCCATCAACCTTTATCGGTCGGGTCAGATTACCTTCGGCTATGGTTTCAGCCGCTTCAAGTGCCAACGCTATAGGTTGGGTGATGCTCTTGGTCAGCAGCCAGGCAAACAGCATGGTCAGCAGCGAGGCAATAATGAGGAGGCCGACAACCCAGTTGAACGCAGAGCTGTACTGGTCAGCAGCGGATTGATTGATGATAGCCAGCTGGGCGTTATTGAAGTCAGTAAGCTTACCCAACGCCACGTTTATCTGCTCAGCGTTAGCCGCAGACTCGGCGTTCAGCACGCGCGTTAGCTCCTGCAGATCGCCAGCCCGACTGAGGGTAACAAGGCGCGTTTCAATCTTGCGATATTCACCCATCAGCCGCATATAGTCGTTGTAGTCGGATTGCTCTACAGGGGATGAAATCAGTTTGGCGTATGCTGCCTGCGACTGGTTAAGTTGTTGGTTTTGTTCCGCAAGTAATTCGATGGTCCTGTTCTGAATATTTGGTTCGCGATCAGTTAACAGCCGATGCGATAAAACCCGCATGCGGACGCCCGTCACCGTTAGAGCATTCAGGGTCTGAAAGCTAGGGACGCCATTTATCGCGATGTCGTCGCCAGCTGCTCGGATCTTGCTCATCTGAGACAGGGCGAAGAGGCCGAGAATCAGCATGAGCGCGCCTATGAGGGAGAACCCCAGAAATGCGCGCGGAGCAATGTTCATTGTTCTTATTGTCATGGTTTTCCCAGAGCGTGGAATGTGCTCCCCGCAAGCAGCGGCGGATGGCCCAGCGCATAAGTTTTTATCGGTCGCTTGATGACACACTTGAGCGAAAACAGCTGTGTGCCGCATATTAAAACTGATATTGCCCACTCACCAACTTACATACATCGACTGATGTCGGCCCGATGCAGCCCGATTGCGACAATCTTCAACCCAGACGACCTGGACGCGATTTTCGTTCAGTTGGTAGAGACTCGCTAACAAGGTTGCATATTTCTCTTACAGAATCAGCTCTAGAGGCTGCAGCAGCGTGACAGAAGCTGCTGTGCATAGTGGTGCTCAAGGATAGGGGATGGTCGGTTCGATGCCCGCGAACACCGCGCCAGCGCCGTCGTAAGTCGCTTCGCCGAGGAAAGCATGCTGTGTCACTACCATGGAGTCGCGTACGATCCATTGCAGACGATTGTCATTGAAGATGGCTGCAGTCCCCGCCAGTCGATAAGCCTTCATGACTACGTCCGCTCCGGTATGAGCGGCATGGGTGGCGCTGAGGCGTAATAAGTTAGTCTGCTGCAGGGTCACCGGATTACCGGCGATGAGCGAGGCCCATACAGCTTCGGCGGATTCGTAGAAAAACGCCTGGGCGCTTCGCAGCATCGCCTCTGCCTTACCCAGTTCGCTGCGGTAATAAGCGCGATCACCCAAACGCGGGGCACCGGTGACAGTCTTGGTGCTGCCCGACATTGCGATCACCAAGTCCAGTGCTGCGCGTGCCAGCCCAAGGTTAACGGCGGCGTGAACTTGCGCCTGGTAGGAAACAGACGGGTAATGATAGAGGGGCTCGTCAATTGTGGAGGCACTGCCCCGCACGAAAGTCCACTCGCGTTGGACGTTCTTTTGGTGCAATTTGAGGTCATGGCTCCCCGTGCCTTGCATCCCGACAACATTCCAGTTGTCGACGATCTGCACTTCGCTTGCCGGGAACACAGCGGTCAGCGGTTTGCCTGCCGTCGGTCCTCCACCGTTGGTCGATGTGCCACCGATGCCGACACCAATCCAGTTGGCACCTTTGCACCCACTAGCAAACCGCCAGTGCCCGCTGACTTCCCAGCCATTTTCAGTCTCTTTGGCAGGTTGTAGAGGGTAAAGGCCGCCAGCATAGACCTGGTCTGGCCCGTTGGCATAAATCAATGCTTGGGTTGCCGGGGGGAGTGCCGCCAGGTAGATGTTGGCTGAGCCGAACGCGGTCACCCAACCGACCGAACCGTCGGCTTCGGAAACCCGCTCTACGATGCGCAGGAACTCGGCTGGAGGCAGCGCATCGCCACCGAAACATTTGGGAGTACTGGCGCGGAAGATACCCACTGCTTTCATTTTTTCAATCATGTCTAAAGGGACATGGGAGCGCTGGTTAAACTCGCTGCGACGCTCGGCAATCTCCGCAATCACATCATCCAGGGAAATCGCCTTGATGCTGATTGGAGCGCCTTCACGTGTGTCACGATCATCGAAATTGTTTTTGCTGTTCATGTTTATTGTTCTCTGGCTAGGGTGATTGCATACACGTTCAGAATGCGTGGGATGATAAGAAAAAATCAAATTCGGAATATGAATAAGCTAAATAATCCGTGGGAATTAACTGTCGTGCCATGCGCCTCTAAAGGGGAGGGCGTTTAAGGGCGATGGCTATTCCTGCTGTCAATAGTGCGTATGAGTAAAGCGAATTTGACCGAATGAACAATCCCTCTCAACATGGATTCACCAAGTCAATAATTAAAAGGTGAAGGTTATGGTTAGCGATCAATCAAAACAACATTTTCGGCAAGCGCTGTCATTGTTGTCTGCGGCGGTGAATATCATTACTACCGATGGCCCCCATGGTCGCTTCGGATTAACTGCGAGTGCGGTCTGTTCGGTCACTGATACGCCCCCAACATTATTGGTTTGCATCAACCGTAACAGTTCAATTCATGAAGCGTTGCTGGGCAACAGGGCGTTGTGCGTAAATATACTGACCGGTGATCTGGAGGGTGTTGCGCGAAAGTTTGCTGGCATGACCGACCTGCCGCCTGCTGAACGTTTTGCCGGCCAGGATTGGCGGACAGGCTCCTCGGGCTTACCGGTGTTGAACGACGCCCTAGCAAGCCTCGAAGGAAACATAGTAGATATCAAGGAAGTCGGATCGCATTCGGTATTATTTGTCGAAATTAACCAAATTCAGGTCCGTGAAGAGGGGGAGAGTCTGATTTACTTTGGGAGAAACTTCCACCGTCTGGGGCGGGCTGCAGCCGTCAACGTACAGACGTCGGGATCCTGAATAATTGCAGTTCCCCATTCGTGGGTTACAGGGTTTATAAAGAATGCTCGCACGCCTCATTTGATATGAACTCCAGTATGGCTGCCGGAGGCAAACAGACTAATGATTAACCCGCGCAGCCAGGTTATCCCGGCATCCGATAGGAAACGGCTATGGCAATAAAGTCCCACCGAGATGGCTGGCAATTCGATGGGCAGACTCAGCAGCCGATAGCGCTGGTCGTGGTTTAGCTGCATGGCAATGGCACGCGGCAGAATCAATGCCAGATCAGTGTTGGCAACGATTTTCGGGGCAATCGTGAAGTTAGGCACTTTCAGAGCGATTTCGCGCGCAATGCCGGCCTTTCCGAATGCTGCATCGGCGGTTACGCCATGGCCGGTAATATTGCTCGAAACGTCAACATAGCGCAGGGCGAGTATGTCCAGAACGCTCAATTCATCTTCCTGAAAAGGATGGCCGTCGCGCAACAGACAAATGAATTCGTCGTCTAGCAAGTTTTCGTGGATGCACTCTTCACCAAGTTCTACCAGATAGCCTATCGCGATATCTACATCACCTTTGCGCAATGCCATAGCCAGTTGCTCTATAGGCATTTGACGCACATCCAGGCGTACTTTCGGCGCCTCGCGCGCTAGCACTTCCATCACCGTCGGTAGCACATAAAGTTGCGACATATCCGACATGGAGATGCGAAAAGTACGATCCGCTGTTTTCGGTTCAAAGTTCGAAAACATCATTAATGCGCTTTGAATAATAATCAGCGCATGTTCAATGGGTCCGTGCAGGCGAATAGCTGCGTCAGTCGGCTCCATCGACGTTGCTGTTCGTACGAACAGCGGATCGTCAAACACATCGCGTAGTCGACGCAGTGCGTGACTGACGGCGGGCTGGCTGAGGTGTAGGCGTTCGGCCGCGATTGTCAGGCTGCGGTGTTCCCAAATAGCCACAAAAGTCCTGAGAAGATTCAGATCGATCGTGGCCATGTTGATGTGCGTCATTTATTTACCACGAGCCTTACGCGTGATGCTGGAAAAGACGCCGTCGCGGTATATCCAAGCATGTATCAGCGCTGCGCAAAGATGTCCTAACACAAGCAGAAACAGAGCCCAGGCGAATAACCCATGTGCGGCCCGAAACCAAGCGTAAAGCGCGGAGCTGACAGGAGCAATAGGTGGAAGGTTCCAGCCCGCGAACATGGTGACAGGCCAATTTCCGGCAGAGAGCGTCGCCCAACCGAGCAGTGGCAGGCAGAGCATCAGCAAGTAGAGCAATAGATGCGAAACATGCGCCGCCATTGCCTGCCAGTACGGTACGCTGGCAGGCAATGGCGGCGTGGTGCTTAAAAGCCGATTGCCTAGACGCAGGATAGCCAAAAGAAGAATGGCGATTCCCAGAGGCCTATGAAGATCAATGAGCCAGGGACGCAGGCTCAGAGAAGCCATCATGCCTACACCTATAAATAGCATAGCCAGGATAAGGACAGCCATGAGCCAATGGAGAAGCCGTGCCGCGAAGTTGAAACTTTGCACACCGGTGTGCTTCTGCTGGGTATGCATTATTTGATTTCCTTTTTGCCAACCGCGTCAGTGGCTTTACCAAAACCGACTTCTCGTAATCGGGCGTTATAGGACTGGGAGTAAATACCCGCACGGGCTGCAAGCACCGGATCGTCTGAAAGCGCTATTCCTGAAGGTACAAGCGTCGGGTCAAAGTTAATGTCACGACATGCCCCATGAGTTTGCTCTACCACCTGGTTGACCTCTAACGTCCCAGCGATTACCTCCTTGCGGTTGCTCGGCCATGGTTGAGAAGGGTCGTTCACCGGATCTCCCGCCTCGGCCAGTTGGAATACCAGATCCCAGTACAAGGGTGCTACACCCACACGCTGAGTTATTTCATTAAACAGGAAGTCATGACTGGCTTGCGCATGAGCCTCTATGCTCAACATCTCTACCGCCGCATGAGGGCGCATGGACCAGCGCACAGGTTGACGTTTTCCATCCGCTGCAATGAGTACGAAGGCGTTGATGGAATTATATTCGGTTCCTGCAAAACTGGCCGGCCAAGTCGCGTTCGCCTCTCGCTCTACAGACTTGCGAGCCTCTGGATATTTTTGAAAAAACGCGGCCACCTTGTCCGGGGCTGGTTGTCCAGTGGCAGCCACCGGTTCAAAGGCCTCGACCTGCGCCAGGAAACCCTCGGCATCCCGAGTCGCGAAGTAGGGTTCGTTGTTGAGCTTCATTCGCCACTGTGACTTGTCGTCGCCTACCAGCATGAGTGCCATGCTGACGGTCGCCGTCGAATTGTCCGCCGCATGCGGGTCCACGGTGCCGATTGAAAAACGCCCGACGGCGGGGATGTTGGCCGGTAGAAAAATACGTGAGGTCGACAGAGGGACGGCCTCGCCGCTCGCATGAAAAGTCCCACTGAAACACATACCCTTACCGTGGGCCCGTCGATAGCCTGGTGGAAAATTATCTAGGGAGTCACCCAGAAACTCTTTTGTGGTAACGCCGGTGCCTAAGAATCCTCCTGCCCAGGCAAAAGCCAGCACAAGAGCAGTCGCGATACTGAATATGCCCAACAACGGCACTCGATATTTCCATAAACCCTGAAGGTTATTCTTAAGCATAAAATTCTCAGCTGCACGTTGTCAGGCAGCGCTGGATTGAAACTGCCGAATGGCTAGCGCCAACACTAACCGGCGCAAAGCAGTAGTCATGTGTAAGACAGGGGGATTTGAACCGCCGATACGGCAAGAAAAAATCCCGGTGGGCTCAATGGGTTTGCTTGAGCGGCAACGCATGACAATCCCTGCGCCATAGCCTGTGTGTCATTACATTGCTGAGGACGGCCAAGGCAAATGACGCCGGCGATGCACCGCTTTTGACGTTATATGTCCAGCACCAATCGTGGAGATTTTGATCGTGAACAGCATACCAATATCGTATCGTTCGCCGCTTTTTCATCAGCAGTGAGATACACATCGCGATGGTCTGGTTCACCCTCTAAAACATCACAGAGGCATGTGCCACAAACACCCTGCTCGCAGGATATTTCGATATCAATACCTACTTCAGCCAGTGCTTGATAAATGGTCTGCCCGGTCATGACATTGACGGTTTTACCGCTGCGCGCCGCCACAACCTCAAAACCAGACCCATTGGTATCAATGTCGGCCTGAAAGTATTCGCGGTGAATGTGTGCATCAGGGTAGCCGAGTTCGAGAGCATTATTGATAACCCACTTCATAAAACCTCCCGGTCCACATGTATAGATGTGAGCCGTGTCCTGGCTGCCTCCTAATACGCGTTTGAGGTCCAGTTGGCTTTCAGGTTCATCGTCGAAGTGCAGCTGGACAGCTTGGGAAAATCCGGAGAGCTCCAACTCTTCAAGAAACGCACTTCGGCTACGTGAGCGTGCGCAATAATGCATTTCAAACGCCTTGCCCCTGGCTTCAAGCGCATAGGCCATGGCCAGCATCGGTGTGATGCCAATACCCCCTCCGAGCAGGATTGAACGTTCGGCATTCAAGTCCAGCGGGAAATGGTTACGAGGCAGGCTTATGTTTACCTTTACGCCTTCAAGTAATTCCTGATGGACTGCAATGGACCCACCCCTGGATTGAGGATCTCTCAATACCCCAAGCCGATAAATGCCTGCGTCAGCGGGATCGCCGCACAACGAATATTGGCGGATCACATTTGAGGGTAGGTGCACATCAATATGGGCACCGGCCTCAAAGGTCGGTAAATTGCCGCGGTCTGCCCGCGCCAGCTCGATGACGACCACATCATCACCTTGCAGCACTCGTTTAAGCACGACTACGTTTAGGAGTTCATTCATCGGGTAATACCTGTACGTACGCGGGAAGACAATTCATATTGATGGTTTAAAAAAGCTCGCCAATCTTCATTCAGCCTGATCAAAAACACGCATAACACCGGCCTTGAGTGACGTGTGGGCGAGTAAGCCTTCTTCACCCAATTCATGACCTGCGCCTGAATCCTTCATGCCGCCGAAGGGGAGACTGAGATCCAGCACATTGTGGTTATTGATCCAGATAGTGCCTGCCTTCACGCCGCCGAAGAAGCTCGTGATCCGATCAACGTTTTTGGTCCAGATACTGGCCCCCAAACCAAATGAGGTCGCATTGGCGCGCTGGATAACCTCACGGTCGTCCTTGAAGGAAAAGGCTGTTAGCACCGGCCCAAAAATCTCCTTTTGGGATGTGATGCTGTTGTTTGTAAGGTCGGTCAAAATGGTAGGCTGAATATAAGCGCCAGGGCTGTTGATCGTTTCGCCCCCACACAGTAATTCTGCACCGGACTCAAGGCCCTGGTGGATCATGCTCATCACCTTGTCGCGGTGGGCGTGATGAACGAGTGGACCCATCTGCGAACTTAAATCCAGACCCGGGCCAATTTTGATGGTCCGTGCGATTTCAGCGACTCCCGCAGTGACTTCGGCGTAGTGGCGTTCGTGGACGTACAGCCGAGAACCTGCGCAGCAGTTTTGACCATGATTGCCGAAAATAGCCCAGGCAGCGCCGGGAATAGCGATGTTCAGATCGGCATCTTCGGCGATGACGACCGGTGACTTACCGCCGAGTTCAAGCGTGTATTTTTTCATCAGGGGCGCTGCTATTGCGGCGATTCGTTTCCCTGTCTCAGTCGAGCCTGTAAAACTTATCTTGTCCACGCCAGGGTGCTCAACAAGCGCCGCACCTACTTCATGACCTAGAGCCGGTAATGACATTGACAACTCCAGGTGGAATGCCAGCTTCATTACACAGCTCCGCCAGGCGCAAAGTAGTGAACGGGGTTTGCTCAGCGGGCTTGAGAACAACAGTGCACCCCGTTGCAAGAACAGGTGCCAATTTCCAGACCGCTTGGCAAAGCGGAACGTTCCACGGGGTAATTGCTGCGACGACACCCAGTGGCGATCGTTTTGTGAAACCAAAGAATTTTTGATCCGGCAAGTAAGGAACGGACAGATCCAGGGTTTTTCCAGATATTTTGGTGGACCACCCGGCCATATAACGCAGCGTATAAACCGACAGGTCCGCATCGAATGCGCGAGTGTTTCGAATAAGGCGGCCACTGCTGAGCGTCTCGAGTTCAGAAAGCTCCTGAGCATTTTCCGCAATCAAATCAGCGAGCCGCAGCATCAAAGCTTCACGTTGATAGGGTCTCATTCTGGACCAGGCGCTGTCTTCAAATGCCTTGCGTGCAGCGGCCACTGCCAAGTCGACGTCAAATTGGTCTGCCTGTGCGATTTGACCTAATTCAAGACCGTTACTAGGATCGGCGATAGAAAAGTATTTTTCTGAATGCGGGTCCCTGAACTCACCATTAATGAAGATTTGGGTACGTTTGCCGATCCTGGATTTAGCCCCAGCGGTGAGGTGTTCGTAGTTATTTGCCAATGTCATGATCGAATGCCCATTGTTATTGTTTCAGGGGCCGCTATCGTACTAGCGGAATATAAAGGAAATTAATATCCCGCACCGTCACGAGTTGGACAATGACAGCAGAGGTACCTATTGTTGCCCTTGCTGCAACAAAGGCGAATCATCCAGGTGGTGCGTCCAATGTCTCACTTGCGTGTAGGGCGGATTGGTTTTTGCTGATCGTGCCCTAGGTCGTGGACCACGACTGCACTAAGCTGAGACGATGACGATATCGGGTAAAACAGTAGTGCATCTGACCGGACAGGTATATCTGGCCTGTATGGAAGACAAGCAAGTATGGTCTTTAAGGAGAATTAAGAGTGTTGTATAATTTCTGCAATTTTTTAGGTGAAAAGGAAATTCTCAATGAGGGTTGCTAAAAACAATCAAAAGACTGAAGAGAAACGTACTGCTATTTTGGTCGAGGCAAGGATGGTATTTCTCGACTCGGGAAATGCTGGATTCAGTATGAGAAGCGTGGCTAAAAAAGTCGATATGTCGCTGAGTCATCTTCAATATTTTTTTCCGACCAAAGATCAACTATTTTTGGAGATGGTCAGGTATACCGTAAATGACTATCTGAAAAATTATAAAATCATCATGATGGAGTCCTATAATAGTCCCGAACAACAGATGTGTGCTGTGTTGGATTATTTGTTTAGCGATCTCATGCGACTGGATGTTACAGCCATCTTCGTCGAGCTCTGGGGGATGGCACTCCGGGATGTAGAGGCGCGCCTTTTTCAGCGTAAACTGTACAGAGTCAATAGGCGAAAATTTTCGACAATCCTTACCAGGGTTTACCCTGATTCATCGCGTGAGACCATCAAGCGGGTCGCAACCCAGGTGCTGTTACACATCGATGGCATTATGGTGCTTTACATGGTGGATTGGCCGGATGCGCAGAATTATGAGCGAATAGTTCAAGACGCTAAATCCATCATATGGAGAATCATGGAAAATATCGCTCAGAAAAAAGAGGCTAGTCAACTGCCGTAGCTATGGCATTTTTCCGAACCAAGAAAATCTTATTGGGATTTCTGCTGGTGCAGTCACGAATGCGCCGAATCTGTGCGTTTATCGCCATTGCCAAGTAATGCACCAAATCACGCGAAAGAGGGGACAGCTTCCTGGATTGGCGCGAAATAATTTGTACTTGTGTTACATTCAATGCGTGATAATCGATAGGAATAGCTTTTAATGTGCCGTTGCATAACTCATCAATGACGGGAAAGTCACTGAGTATTGTCGAGGCTATGCCATTGCGCGTGAGGTCCAACATTATCTTCAGTGAGTTTGAAGTAATGTAAGGCTGGAAGTGAGCGCTGCTTTCACTTTGCAACTGATCAATAATTCCTCTGATCCGGTACTCAGGCGGGGGTAGAACAATATCTTCGTCAGCCAGGTCTTGAAGACTGAGTATCGATCTGCCCGCCAGCGGATGGTCGGGGTGGACAATAGCTCTCATGGGTTGATCGAAAGAATGGAGCCTATTGATGTTGGTGGTCTTTGTAGGGGAAAACACCAACCCTATGTCTGCTTCGTCTTCAGCGACCATTCGCTCAACTTCGTGAGAGGGCGCAATCAACAGCTCAGTGTGCGATTGTCGGTTAGTTTTGAAAAATTGATAAAGCTCACCTATGGCCTGAGTACTAAGTAGTCCTTCGCCCACCGCAATGCTGGTTCTATTTAAATATCCTTCTTTGAGTTGGCCGAGTTTTTTCAAAAGTTGATTGTGATGACCCATACGCTCAACATAATAATCAACTGCAGCCTGACCAGCGGCGGTCAGGCAGATCCTGTGAGTACCTTCTTGTATGAGCTGAATACCTAGATCGGACTCCAGTTTCGCAATCTGGCGACTGATGGAGGAGACGGCGAGCTCCAGCTCTTCGGCCGCCGCGCGCATGGTTCCCAGTCTGGAGCTCAAATACAGATACTTGAAGCGTTGATCTTGAAGCTCAGTTTGGGAATTCATCATGGGTGCCTCGCACGGTTCGCATCATCAAGTTTTTATTATGCTGACGAATCTATGCTAGCGAATGCCGGGAAGCAATACTGCGGGCTAGTTTTTTTGGTCAGTGACCTACAATATTTTTATAGCTTTTTGATCTAAGAGGGCGTTTCTGTCTGCGCCGAAATTTGCGGTTCCAGGTTGCACGTTTAACGTTCTATGGAGCTCTTGATTGCTGAGGTACCCCTGATTTCCTGGCTTGATCAGCTGTGCTGGCGCTTGAGGTGATACGGTGCGGGATTAACTATGGGTGTGTCGCCAGTGACGAGATCAGCGATCAGTTGTCCGGCTGCTGGAGAGGTGCCAAAACCATGCCCTGAGAATCCGGAAGCAAGCGTCAAGCCCGGGATTTTATCCACGGGGGATATCACTGGGAGGCCGTCCGGCGTTACATCGATCATGCCAGCCCATTCGAGCTCTATGGTGGCTTTTTTAAAAGCGGGCCAAGCTTCAGTGAGATTGCGTAATGCAGCCCGATTCAGTCCGTGATTGACCTTTGGGTCTATTGTCCGTCTCTGCTCGAAAGCAGACGTACCTTGGTCAGAACTGCGTCGCGACAGGGCCAGTTCTGTCATGAACTCTCGTCCCAGGGAAAGATTCATGTTTTTCCATTGGGAACGCAGTGTGGAAAAGTAGTGATGCCCGATCAGCAAGCTGTCAGGTACGATCGGCACCATGAAAGCTCCCCGGTTCGTGATGATGTATCCGCCGTCCTGGTGTTTGCGAAAAGAGATATCTGGAGTGCCTACTGCGACTTCAGTCATGCCCTCTATCGTCAGAGGAGCCGTTCGAAGGACTGAGGCGACTACCGGTAACGTCAAGAGGGGAACACCGCAGGTAGCCAGGAAGCGTCTCGACCACATGCCGCCGGAAAGGATTACGTTGTCGCAACGCACTTCCCCCCGCTCGGTTACAACACCGCTTACTCTGCCTGCCGACATGGATAGCGTTCGCACCGCGCAGTTCTCCACGATGATAACGCCTTTAGCGATAGCCGCCCGTGCGATGGCACTGCTGGCAAGAGTAGGTTCTGCTCGGCCATCAGAGGCTGTATAAATTCCGCCTGCCCAATCGACGGTGCACCCTGGAGAAAGATCAGCGATTTCTCTCGCCGTGACCAGGCGTGAGTCGAGCGAGACATCAGCGACTGAGTTCAACCATTCTTGATGTGAAGCCATTTCCCCGGCTGAGCTGGCGGTATACAAAATACCGGTCTGTCTGTAGCCAACATCGGCATTGAGCCGTTGTGCCATGGTGCCCCACAGTTTTTCTGCGGCGATTGAAAGAGGGAGGTCCAGTTTGGCCCGCCCCATTTTCCTGATCCACCCCAGATTTCGCGAAGATTGTTCGCCAGCAATTCGGCCCTTTTCAAGTACTGCGACGGGGATGCCACGTTCTGCCAGCGACAATGCCGCAGTGAGTCCGATAATGCCCCCTCCGATCACCACCACTGTCGTGGCGGCAGGAAGAACGACAGAAGTCTGAACGGGAGAGATAGAGGGGGCCAAGTTTCTTGTCCTTGATACTGTATACGTTATCGAAAGTGCACTGAATCGCTACGCCCTGAGGCTGCTAAGTGTCACGTATTGTTATGAGTAATCGTGATTTCTTTGACATTGGCCTTTGAGACCCCGCGATAGGCGGTGACTTCAATTTCAACTTTGTATATCTCAGATCCCAGAGGAGGGCTGGTCAGCGTCAGCGTTGGATTAATACCGCGCATTTTTTCTGCGTAGGTGGCCATTACGATATCTATGTCCTTCGCAAACGGTATGAACACGCGCGCGGCAACGATATCGCCAAGCGAAGCGTCAACGGCCGAAAGGGCATGTTCTATATTGGCCAAGACTTGAAGGGTCTGCTCAGCCGGGTCTTCGGGCATTTCCTTTGTGGCGGGATTGCGGCCGGCGGTATTGGATACGAAAATCAGATCGCCGACGGCGATGAGGCGCGAATAGCTACCCAGTTCCTCAAACTTGGATCCGGTTTTAACTTTAATAACGTCGATAACTTCTTTCATGTGGAGTGTCCGATATTCAATGAAAACTCAGAAGGCGCGGTGGCCGTGCGGGATCAACTTAGCGTTGGGGCTTCCCAGAGATTAAGTTTGACGCCTATGCCTTTTTCGCAGGCGTTGCGATAAATCACGGTGCCCCACGCAACGTCTTCTACCGGCATACCGCCGACCGACATGATGATGATTTCATCGTCGTTTTTGCGGCCAGGTGCTTCACCGACAACAATCTTGCCCAGATCCTCGAGCTGGTCAGGTGACATTTTTCCTTCGTCTATCAGATCCAGGAATTGGATGCCCACTACTGGCACGATGTTGTGCACTGGCTTGGGATTTTCTTCATGCCATGCCTGGTAGAGAGGAGGATTGTCCAGAACCTTGCGGATGTCGGGTAACTGCATGCCTTCATCGATACTCGTCAAGGCGGGCATGGACAGAAACGTACCAGGGCTTACCCATTCACGCTTCACCACAGGATAGGCAGAGGCATCACCAATTGCTCCGGAATTGCAGAATGTGACGATGTCACAGTCGCGTACCACAGCTTCGTTGGTGTCAACCACATGAATGTTGACAATCTGCGGAAAAGTCTCACGAACCCACGATGTAAACGCATCGATATTTTTTTGGCCGCGTCCCTTGACTTTAACTGTGTCAATCTCAGGACATTCGGCAACGAATGCCGAAAGTGAGGTCTTCGCCATCACACCTGGACCCAGGATGCCAACCACCTTCGAATTCTTTTTGGCCAGATGGCGGGCGCCTACGCCAGGCACGGCGCCTGTTCGATAAGCAGAAAGAAGATTCGCTGACATGATTGCCAGAGGAGCGCCCGTATCGGCATCGTTGAGTATGAACAGAAGGATGGAGCGGGGGAGGCCCTTCTCTCTATTCGCGATGTTGGATCCGTACCATTTCATCCCGGCTGTTCGAAATTGACCGCCAAGGTACGCAGGCATCGCCATGAAGCGTCGATCGGGGGTAGGTTTGGGCATGTCCGGAAAAGGTGAGTCTTCGGGAAATACCACCACAGATCCGTGGGAATTGTTATTGGGACCTGCCATCCGGTAGTCGCCGTGGTACATCAGGGAAAACATTTCTTCCATCGTGTCAACGCAGGCTGCCATATTGGTGACGCCCGCCTGAATCATGTCCGGTTCGGAGAGGTAAATGAAATCAATATTTGGTAAGTTGTGCATAGTCGTTGATGCTCATTTTGAAATACTGCTCTTGCCGCTGATACGAACCTTTCTCAGCGGGGACGTGATCTGACCGGTTGCGCTCTAACCTTCAACGCCGTTGTCATTCTGAATCGAACGGTCCAAATCGCAGGGCCTTCGAATAATCGGGTGAGCCATGACGGTTATGCGCTTTTTTCGGCGCTTAACTGCTCCAAATCAGCCTTGGAGCATTCGGCATGAGTTCTGGCGCTCAAGCTAAACTAGGTAACAGACCACGCTTATCCTACAGTTCGTTTTTTTGAACTCGATGACATTCGAGGCGACACTTGTTGTGGTAATGACAACGCTTGCGCTAGCAGGGTATAGCGGCTATTCCGGTCAAGCACCGATCAACATCATTGCCTAAAAAGCAACATGATCCCTGGTTGCTGTGATTGTGGCCCGATTTCTATGTCAGTAATTTCCTTGTCTTGTTTTTGCAGATTCGACAGGAGCCTTTTCATGATTTCCCCCATTTCTGACATTTCCCTGCTGGAAGAGCGTATTCGGGTACTTGAGGCCGAATCTGCGGTTCGCTATTTACTGAATCGGTATATGTTTTTGTGCGACGTTCCCGGGCCTGAAACACGTGAAAGCGAGCTGGGCCAATTGTTCTGCCAGGACGCAGTTTGGCAGGGGGTCGGATCTCGGTATGCCCTTAAGTTTGGTCGTGTAGGCGGACGCAAAGCGATAGTGGAGATGCTCATGAGTTACCTGCCACCGGCTCCACACTTTCTGTCAAATATGCACTTTCTTTCCGGTGAGCAGATAGCTGTCGATGGTTTTCAAGCCAAAGGCCGATGGGTAATGCAGCAACTCAGTCGCTACGAGTCTGGCCAATCAGGATCAATTGTCGCCGCCCTCACCGTGGAATTTCTCTGGGAGGCAGACGCCTGGCGCATCTCCTCTTTTTCAACTGAACGCGTTGATGCCTTTCGTCTCGAGAATGTCCAGGGGGGCGTCACTGTGATCCCGCTGGTCATTGAAGGTTGCATCGGGGGGCCAGGTCGGACGGTCGCCATCAAGGATTCTTTGGATGTGGCAGGTTGGCCAACACGGTGTGGGAGTCGTGCTTTCGAACACGCCCCGCCAGCCCAAAACCATGCAACTGTTGTGAAGGCGCTTCTCGACGATGGTTGGCAAATCATTGGCAAGACTGTGCTGCATGAGCTGGCTTTCGGTGTGACCGGTATCAACGAGTGGGCTGGAACGCCAATTAATCCACAGGCACCGGATCGGATACCTGGTGGCTCTTCCAGTGGCTCAGCGGTCATCGTTGCTCAGGGAAGTGTGGATGTGGCATTGGGTACTGATACAGGAGGTTCTGTGCGCATGCCGGCTGCCTGCTGTGGGGTCTTGGGTCTCAAGCCATCGTTCGGTCGTTTGAGTCGTCACGGTGTGTATCCGGCTTCCAGTTCTCTTGATGTTGTAGGACCCATGGCTCGTGATCTCGAGACGCTCGTGGCTGCGATGACTTCAATGGACTCAACTTTCTCGGCGCATAAGCCTCTCGGGAAATTCCGGATAGGGTTAGTCAATGTCTCTTGCGATCCTGCGATTGAGCAAGCCATACGGGACGAGATGAATCGTCGCGGCTGGGCCTGGGAAGTCGTCACGCTGCCGCTTCTTGATCAGGCATTCGAAGCTGCATTGACCGTCATTAATGCTGAAACGTGGGCTGCTTATGGTCATTACACCGGCCAGGCTTTACTGGGTGCCGATATTGAGGCGAGGTTACTGCGTGCGGCCAACACTGATGCCGTAGCCGTACAAGCTGCGCATGCGGTGCGCATGGCATTCAGCGAACAAGTAGACCATTTGCTGGAACGCTTCGATACACTCGTCCTTCCGAGTTTGCCTCGTCTGCCACCGCTATTGGTTGATGTATGCAAGGGTGAATCGGTGATCGATCTGACGCGCTTCCTCAGGCCGTTCAACTTGAGCGGGCACCCGGCATTGAGTGTGCCAATTCCCTATCCGGGTTCCTCCATTAAAACCAGCCTGCAACTCATCGGAGCAAAGGGTGACGACGCACGTCTGTGTGCCATTGGTGGCGCGTTCCTTTGAATAAATCAGCGTTCGTCATCGAGCGCAGCAAGCACGCGGGTCCGGCGATGCAATCAGCAGGCGGCGCAAGCAAAAAGTGACTCAGTTCCTTCTCGGGCGACCAAGGGCCTGATCAGGGATGTCACTCAAAAGGTTGCAGCGTTGCAATTTGTACAACGAATGTCGCTTACGGTGTCATCGTTTTCGCGGCGAAGTACTGCAAGGATACCGGTAGGCCGTATACCGCTATGAAGCCGGCTACATGTGATGCGTAATCTACATCGCGCCGACAATTAGAAGGATACGCTTGAACCAGATTCAATCCGCTTGCCAAGGCCAGGAATATACACTGCACATTGATGCCTCGTTGAATAGGCGTCATGAATCGTGTCATCGAAGACAAGTGATTGGTTTGAGTTTCTGAGTACCCGCCTTTTGGCAAGATAAGAGTTTGATGAACTCGGCAACGAGTGAAGAGCGATATAAAGAATGGCCAGGCTGCGGTTTTCAGGGGCAGCGGGCAGGTATCGCTTGCGCTTGAGGAGCGCTCGCGTTGGTCCGCAAGGACGCTGCTGCATCGATTTATTTCCGTTATTCATAAAATAATTAGAGTGGAGAATTGGGATGACAGAGCTATCCGAGCCCCTATCTGCAGATGTGCCTGCAGGCGGCCAGCAATTAGAAGGTAATCTAAGTGCTTATAAAATCGCGTTATTGGTGATTGCAGCCGCAGGACCGTTAGGGGCCGTTCTTACCGCAGCCCCCATTGCTTTTGAGCACGGTAATGGCGCTGACCTTGCCGGAGCATTCCTGCTGGCAGGAATTCTGATGATTTTTTTCTCGATAGGGTATGGCGAGTTAATCCGGGCGATCCCGGGGGCCGGCGCATTTTACAAGTACCTCACGGTGATCTTTGGGCGGGGCGTAGGAGCGGGGGCTGCATGGGTTGCCTTAGCCTCTTATCTGGCGATTACCACGGCGATTGCCGTGGCGTCGGGGTATTACACGAATATGACCATGCAAGGGTTTGGTATTGATATCGGCTGGGCAGCATGGACCGTCTTATACGTGGGGGCGATCTGTTACCTGGGTCGGGCGAATATTGATTTTGCCGCAAAGATCCTCGTGCCTTTGGTGCTTGCAGAGTTCTTTGTGCTTTTTCTACTGGGTATTTCCATATTCTTGGATAAAGGTCTTAACGCCTTCCCGGTTCAAGCCATCTCGGTAGACGCAATAATGCTGCCGGGGCTGGGGGTTGGGCTCATGGTGGCGCTGGCATCATTCCTCGGTGTTGAGTCCGCCGCGCTTTATGCGATGGAAGCCAGGAAGCCAGCAAAAACCATTCCGCATGCCACTCGTTTGGCGGTCGTTTTGGTAGGCGTCGCCTATTTGATCATTATCTGGCTGATCATCGGTGAGGTTGGGTTTGACTCCATCAAGGACGAGGCGGCAATAGCGAAGGGCGGGTTGGTCATTAATTTGTTCACGACTCGTTTGGGTAGCACGATGGCGACAATTGTTTCTCTCATGCTGTGCACCAGCAACTTTTGCTGTTTGTTGTCACTGCATAATGCTGCGACGCGGTATGTTCAAGTTTTGGCCAAAGACAGGCACTTGCCGAATGTTCTTTCACATGTTCATGAAACGAAAAAATCTCCAGCCAATGCAAGTCTGCTTGTGACCGTGCTCGTTGCACTGACCATTATCGTCTCTTCCTCCCTGGGCTATGACGCCTTTGTATTTTTGTTTCCCGTAACGGTGGCATTGTCGACGCTTGGATTGATAGGGCTTCAGACATTTGTCACATTGGGGGTCGTCGTTCACTTCAAAAAAGCCAACGATAAACGGTATTTTAAAACGTTATTCAGCCCACTCATCGCACTGGCTGGGCTTAGTACAGCCGTTTATCTCATCTACGACAATTACGGCATGCTGACGGGCAGTGAATCTGCCTGGGTCAATGGCACTCCATTACTTCTGGTTGTCTTGTTTCTCTACGGGATAATCAAGGGACGCTTCAGGAAAGCCGACTCGTCCGGGATCAAATGATATAGGCCATGCCTACACCACCGTTTAGCTTGATCCAGGTGGGCTGACGCTTGTTGTCTTTAAAACAATAAACCTCTCGCGGTCGGCGGTTGATGAGCTGTGGGTGCGGGCTTAAGGTTATTTCAAAATAACTCTCGTCACATTGCGATAGAAAGGTAATTAATTGTGAGCGATTTAATTAACGTTGTCGGGCTTGATATGGAACCCGCAAGCTTGATCAAGCACGACCGCGTGCACACCTCGTTGTACACCGACGCCAAGCTGTTTGACATGGAACTGGAAAAGATTTTCTACAGTACCTGGGTCTGGGTCGCGCACGTCAGCGAGATCCCGGAGGCGGGCAGCTACAAAAGCACCTACATCGGTAAGCAGCCGGTGATCGTGGTGCGCGACCGCAAGAAACAGGTCCATGTGCACCTCAACCGCTGCCGCCATCGCGGCGCTACGGTATGCGAACACAAGAAGGGCAAGACCAACAGCTTTGTCTGCCCATATCACGGCTGGAGTTACGCGCTGGATGGTTCACTGCGTGGTGTGCCGAGCCCTGAAAGCTACGGTGATTGCCTGGATAAGGGCGAGCTGCCTCTGGTCAGCCTGCGTGTTGAAGAATATGCGGGCATGCTGTTTGCCACTCTCAAGGATGACATCGAACCACTGGTCGACTTCCTCGGGCCTGCCAAGAAATGGATCGACCTGTTCATGAAGCAGGGCGCCGGTTACCCGATCAAGGTCCCAGGCGAGCACCGTTTCCGCTTTCCGGGCAACTGGAAAATCCAGTTGGAAAATACCACAGACGCTTACCACTTCCCGCTGGTGCACAAGTCATTCCTGGCATCGGTTGATGAGCAAACCCTCAAACTGTTCGACTTCGTTGAAGGGCCGGGTTACGTCGAAGACCTTGGTAACGGGCACAGCGTAATGGTGATGATCCCCGACCTAGTGGATCTTGAAGCCGATCTCGACAAACCGATTCCGGAGCGCTTCGAGGAGCTTGCTGCGCAATTGCGCGAAGACGGTATCGAAGAGCAGCAAGTGCGCCGTATTGTTCGTGCTGTCGGTGGCTCGGGTTTCAATCTTAACCTGTTCCCCAACGTTGCCTGTTCCATGGCGTTTTTCCGCGCGCTGCAACCGATATCGGTGACAGAGACAGAAATTCATCACTCGGTAATCACCATGGACGGCGGCCCTGCTATAGCCAACCGCTACCGCCTGCGTTTGCATGAGCACTTCCAGGGTCCGATGGGCTTTGGTACTCCGGACGATTCCGAAGCCTGGGAGCGTGTGCAGAAAGGCGCCAGTGCTGGCGAAGACCTGTGGATCATGTTGAACCGTGGCCTGCCGGGTGAGATACCGACCGAAGACGGGCTGGTCAGTGACGTAAGCGCCGAGACCGGCATGCGCGCTGCTTACCAGCAGTGGAAAAAGATGATGACGGCAGAGACTAAGTAAATGAACTTGCAATTACTGAACCAAGTCACCGCTTTTATCTGGGCTGAAGGCGACATGCTCGACCATGGCGAATTCGACACCTGGTTGAGCCTGTGGGACGAAAAGGGTACTTACATTATCCCGATCAATCCCAAGGAAGAAGACTTCGAAAACACCCTCAACTACGCCTATGACGATCATCACATGCGTCAGTTACGAATCCAGCGTCTGACCGGAGGTGATTCGATTTCCACCAGCCCGCAGCCGCGTACCGTGCGCACCCTGTCACGTTTTCGTGTGCTGTTCGAAAGCGATGAAAAAGTGACGGTCCGTTGCGCGCAAAACGTGCGCGAGTTCCGTAAGGACTCGCTCAAACATTACAGCGCGGACATCGTCTACGAGCTTGAACGCGTCAGTGACACTTTCAAGATTCAGCGTAAGTTGATTCGTTTGATCAACGCTGACGACGCGCTCGCCGGGATAGGTTATATACTTTAAGTTAACAGCTCGGGTGCCGGGGACGAGGAGTGTCGCACTGTTTCTGCCGGCTATAAGAGCGGTGCCTTCTGAAACTTGCCAAGCGTTTTGATCGGAAGGCACTTTGTCGGGGTTGAACAGCGTCTGCTGAGGATGTCGGTTATAAATTCAAATATCAGTCTATGTAGAAGCGGGTGTTTTATGTTGGGTCAGCATAGTTAAGTTTTTATCCCTTCCTATACTTGCCACATGCTCTAAAGAAAAAGCACGTCAGACTCATGCGATTGTTGTACAGATAATAATGCTCATGTCAGTCCTGGTAGAGAGTTATTCAAGCAGGCTATCGCGAGGAGGTGAAGATTTAAAAAAACGCAACAGATGTTTAAAAATAGACTGCGCAATTATTAATCGGTAACTCGCATTGACTACCCCAACGACTGCAGAATCCTGGCGATATTTAAATGCAGGTGAGGAATAGCCCATTTAGTGTATCGCTTAATCCAATAAAAAAATGGAAATGCAACCATGCGTCGATATTCCCTGCTTCACTTTTGTACCCTCGCTGCACTGTTCAATGCAACAACTCCCGCGGGCGCTTACGAGCTTTTTTCCCGAGATGACACCCATCTCAATGCTAACCTGGATGCGGTTTTTGGCGTTTTCCACAGTCGTGAAAGTTATCCAGCCTCTGGCCGGTTAACACAGGGAGCGTCCTCATGGAGAGAGGGCTACGTCAAGTATGGCATGAGCGGCGATCAGGGATTGCGAGGCGCAGGGACGGCCTATGGTGCCTTCTCACTGGTCAGTTCGGCCACTTGGGGGGACGGGGACGCTGCAGGCTACACTGATGGATCTGAGCGCACCACCAAGATTGAAGATGCTTATCTGGGATGGCGCTCGGGCAACCTGTTTGAAGTCCTTGGCAAAGACGGCATCGACTTTTCATTCGGTCGACAGAATATTGCAGTGGGCGACGGCTTCCTTATTCAGGGCGATGCCTTCAGTGCGGGTCGCGGCCTCGGCGACGGACAGTACAATCGTGGAGGTGCTTTCTACGTGGCTGCCCGCAAAGCGTTCGATAAGACAGCCGTGTTGCGCATTGGCGGTAAAGAGGGCTGGCGTGGCGATCTGATGTGGCTTAAATCCGATAACCCCTCTCAGGCCAATACCGAGATGTACGTCGGTACGCTGGAACACGTGGCTGCAGCCGGAACGGTTGGCCTGACGTACGTCAACACCACGAAAATTTCTGAACAGTACGCTTCGCCCCTGCAGCTTGAGCGTGACGGCATGAAGACCTACAGCGTGCGCGCAGTGGGTAATGCGGGCGTGGAAAACCTGTTTTTGTCGGGTGAGTACGCCAGGCAAAACAAACCGAATGCGGCGAATGAGGACGCTTGGTATCTGGAAGCAGGGTGGACCTTTGCTGATGCTCCGTGGAAGCCGAGCGCCAGCTATCGCTACAGCCGCTTTTCAGAAGGTTATGACACCTTGTTTTATGGGACGGGTCGGGGCTACGGCACATGGTTCCAGGGTGAAGTGGCCAGTAACTATGCCGGCCCCTTCAACAATAATGCTCGTATCCAGAATGTTACGTTCAAGGTCAATCCTTTGGAAAGCCTGACCCTCGGAGCCATGTACTTTAATTACGACACCATCGATCGTAACGTGCGTAACACCGATGGTCATGAAATCGACCTGTATGCCGAATGGCGGGTTAATCAGCACTTGACCGTTTTGCCGTTGTTAGGCATCTACCAGCCAGACAAGAGCGCAGAGAAGGGGGGGACGCAGTTAGGTAACAACAATACAAATGTGTACACCCAGCTGGTGTTTGCTACGACATTTTGATACCTGACAGGTGGCTAATGTCACCTGCTTTTGTTCCAGGCCGTTTAGATAAAGTTGTATCCATACACACTCCATAGCCCACCGTCGGATCGCCGAGTTTTGCCTGGCAAACGTTTTGTACTTCTTGCGAGATCTAGCTTGATAAAAGAAATGCATGACGTAAATAACGCAGTCAGTGATAGAACCCGGCAGAGCGTTTCATCCGTTCGGCTGGAATAGTTTCCACTTCTGCTCCTTGGTGGAGGTGCCTTCGTTCTCGAGGGCACCCTTTTTAGACAGCCACTCTTTTTGAGCGGCTCTTGGCTGCTTTATTCTGGCGTCGCGTGGCGCAAGATTATTTCGTCTGGAGCACCCACGATTTTAGCCCAATCGACTTTCCTGACAGCGTCGCCGCGACATCGAGCTGTAGTGGTCAACTAATCCCTGACACCCATTTAGGCGAGAATGCTCGCCAGATCGAGGTGTCAGATGACCAAACAACGCCGCTCCTTTACTCCAGAATTCAAGCGCGAGGCTGCCGACCTTGTGCTCAAACAAAACTACAGCTACATCGAAGCCAGCCGTTCACTTGGCGTTGGTGAATCGGCATTGTGCCGCTGGGTTGACCAGATTCAGAAAGAACATAAAGGCGTCACCCCGCAGAGCAAGGCACTGACTCCGGAACAGCAAAAAATTCAGGAGCTGGAAGCCCGGATTGCTCGGCTTGAGCGAGAGAAATCAATACTAAAAAAGGCTACCGCGCTCTTGATGTCGGAAGATCACGAGCGTTCGCGCTGATTGACCAGTTGAACGCCCATGAACCGGTTGATTGGCTGTGCAAGGTGTTTGACGTCACTCGCTCGTGTTACTACGCCCAGTGCCTGCGGCGCCGCACGCCCGATGTTGAACGGCTTCGATTGCGTAGTCGCGTCAGTGAGCTGTTCTCGCAAAGTCGCAGCTCTTCGGGCAGTCGCAGCATCCTGTCGCTGATGCGTGAAGACGGTGAGCAACTCGGTCGATTCAAAGTGCGTAGCTTGATGCGCGAGCTTGATTTAGTCAGCAAACAACCCGGCTCCCATGCCTACAAGCGAGCAACAATAGAAAGACTGGATATCCCGAACACATTGAACCGCGAGTTCGACGTGCCAGCGCCCAATCAAGTCTGGTGCGGCGATATCACTTACATTTGGGCGCAAGGAAAGTGGCATTACCTGGCTGTCGTCCTGGATCTTTGTACGCGTCGGATCGTGGGCTGGGCGCTGTCGGAAAAGCCAGACGCTGAGCTGGTGATCAAAGCGCTGGATATGGCTTACGAGCAGCGTGGCAGGCCTTCCGATCTGCTATTGCACTCGGACCAGGGATCGCAATATGCAAGCCGACTCTTTCGCCAGCGGTTGTGGCGATACCGCATGCGCCAGAGCATGAGTCGACGAGGAAACTGCTGGGATAACGCACCGATGGAGCGCGTATTTCGCAGCTTGAAAACAGAATAGATACCGACCGCGGGCTATCGAACTGCGCAGGAAGCACAGCGCGATATCAGCCATTTTTTGATGCATCGCTACAACTGGATTCGGCCTCACCAATTCAACGATGGGTTGGCGCCAGCGCGGGCCGAGGAAAAACTTGACGTCGTGTCCGGGATTAGTTGACCACTACATGTCCGGATGGTCATGGAATCCGCAGTCTATGCGCAGAATCCAATAGCCTTGCTTAGAATTAACCCTTTTTCGCTCTTGAAACACTACCAAAACAAGTCCAAAATTGAGTCTTTTTCTGCTTCAGCAAGAAAATAAACCCCTTAGATTTCAATGAGTCGGACGCCAGATGCGAGTCTCGTTTCCCGCTCCAAGTATTAAAAAATGGATCTCTGAAAAGAGGTCCATTTTTTTCGTCCAAAGAAAAGTCTCCCTTTGACTTTTGCCGCGCCGTCCCGTGAAAACACTATCGGCGTATGAAGCGCAATGCTGGGCGCCTGACAAAACCTCCAGGAACAGAAGTGGCCAAAGCTGCCCACCTGTAGCGGGAAGTTCACAAAGATGCACTTCGGCGTTGCGTGCTACGTTTCGTAGCGTGGTGTTACGGCATACCGAATACCATAAGACATCACGATATTTCTGATATCGCTCTATCCCGCCGCTTTCCGAGCCTTCCGATATTATGGCGTGCATATTACTTGTCTGATGGGACTTACCCCAAGAGTCTACGTCATGGTCAGTTTCGCATTTCGACCCGGCATAACGTGCATCAGCCTACTTGGCTGGGCAACGTTAGTCCCGTGCGGAGCCATGAAGAACTTTCTACGTCGTTCGGTTGCGCCTTCCCATGTGACTCTGAAGCGTCTTCCCTCCTGCGTTGCCGCCAAGCAAAACGGCTTTTGGCAAATAGTCAGATAGTCCTTCCTAGAGAATATTTCTCGTACTTTCCGTAGCCCGCGATTGCGGTGCCTGCGCCTGGTTATTCATAGCTATCAGCGAGCCTTGCGGCTATCGCCTGGTGCTCTGCAATTGGAAGAAACCTGATGACCCAAGACACGGCTTTGCTCGTGATCGACCTTCAGAAAGAAGACGGCTTCCCTCTGGAGCGGTTCGATCAAGTAATCAAAAACGCAACAGCGCTGGTTGATCGCGCTCGAAAAAACAACATCCCTTTGTTCTACACCCGTCATGTCAACGATGCCCAAGGTTTCGGCTTGGCGTTGGGCGAGCCCGTAGATGCCGAGGGCAAACCGACAAGCTATCGCGCTGGCACATCTGCCATAGAGATCATCGATGTGTTAGCCCCACAAACCGGTGACGTTGTCATTGATAAGCAACGCTACAGTGCTTTCCACGGTACTCGGCTGACTCCGATGCTGAAGGAGCGCGGCATCAAACATCTCGTGGTGATGGGCGTGCTGACTGACGTCTGTGTGATGAGTAGCCTGTTCGATGCCTATCAGAACGACTTCCACTTGAGCCTCGTGGCCGACGCTTGTACGGCGACAACTTCCGCAGCCCATTAATCGGCCTTGTTTATTCTCTCCAACTGGCTTTACGGACTGGACATGCTTTCTACCGAACAGCTGTTGCGGCGCTGGAGGGGCGAGCCAGCACCTTCACTTCGTACGATGGAACCAGACCACCTTGCCTTCCAGCCGGAAGAGTTTATGCAAGCCATTGCGCGCCTGGAAAGCTGCCTCGTTGCCAAGACTGAGCGGAGAGCATGATGAACGTAGAAAAAAGAAGCATCGATTTCATCCCGGAAACCGAACGTCACGGCGAACCCCGTTCTCTGTTCTTCGTGTGGTTTGGGGCGAACGCCAACATCACCACGATTGCGGCCGGTGTGCTGCCGGTCAGCCTGGGACTGAATCTGTTCTGGAGCGCTTTATCGATCCTGCTTGGTTCCTTGATCGGGGCGGTATTCATGGCTTCGCATTCTGCCCAGGGGCCGAGGTTGGGCATCCCGCAGATGATTCAGAGTCGTGCGCAGTTTGGGGTATTTGGAGCCATTGTTCCGCTGTTGTTCGTCATGCTCATTTACTTGGTTTTTTTTGTGAGTAATACCTTGTTGGCAGCCCAAGCGGTCGCCGCCTCAAGCCCCCTCAGCAGTGAGGCGAACATTGTGCTGCTTGGTTTACTCTGCTTTCTGGTAGCGCTGTTTGGCTACACGCTCATCCACCGCCTGCAAAAAGTGCTGTCGTTGGTTTCGGTTGTTTTTTTCGGGATCGCGACCCTGCTCGCCCTTGCACTGCCAGTCGACGCGGACCAATGGACGGCGCAGGGCTTCAACTTGGCGAGCTTCCTCGCCTCGGTGAGCATTGCGGTGACTTGGCAACTGTCCTACGCCCCTTATGTGGCCGACTATTCTCGCTATTTACCTACCTATACTTCTGCACGCCAGGTCTTTTGGTACAGCTACACGGGCACGGTTATTGGTGGAAGCTGGATGATGCTGCTGGGTGCGGTATTGACCAAGGGCGTCACAGGTTTCTCAGATAACGTTGGCCTCCATTTGCTCGGTGTTCTGGGGGGGAGCACCTTGCTGGCCGTGGCCTTCGTGCTCTATGGTCAGATCGCCATCAACGTGTTCAACCTCTATGGAGCCTTCATGTCGACGGTTACCGTTATCGAGCGTTTTGCTGCGCTCAAGGTCACTCCGAAGGTGCGCGCCAGCTTTATGCTCGTTATCTGTGCTGTTGCAACGGCGTTATGCACCATGGCTCAAGATGACTTCATTCAATTTTTCCTGAATTTCATCTTTTTCATGAGCTATTTTTTAATCCCTTGGACGGCAATCAACCTGGTCGACTACTACGCGCTACGCAAAGGCGTATACAAGATTGCGGATATCTTTGACCCGTCGGGGATTTACGGTCGGGTGAACGGGATTGCTATCGGCGTGTTCCTCGCGACCATCGTGTTGGAAATTCCATTCATGAATACTTCCCTCTACGTCGGCCCTATTGCCTCCGCACTGCAGGGTATCGATCTGGCGTGGCTTGTTGGTCTGCTGTTCCCGGCATGCGCTACTACGGATTAATGAGTCGGCGCAGTATTGGGGTGATCAAACCAACCCATTGACGCCCATCGCCCGGTTGCGCAGTGACACCGTGCAGCTCAACCCCTCGCAGCGTGACGGAACATCCACGTCATGCCCGTCACGCAATGCGACCACCGAGGACTTCAGCCACCCAGTCGGCAATGTAGTGACCCGCATTGATACTGTTGTCGAAGCTCGAATGCTGCACGCCACCCTCGCGTTCGGTGAAAATTTTCAGTTCGCGCTTGGGACTGTTGACCAACTGCTCATAGGTGCGGTGTGCCCACTTCAAGGGAATCTGTGAATCCTTTTCACCGTGGGTGACCAGGAAAGGCACCTTGATGCGATCCAGGATGCCGTCCAGATGAACATCTTCGGCGATGGTCATGAATTCGTCGGTGTCCTTGGCGCCCCATACCCATGAGACGTGCGACCAGTAATGCGGAACCGGGAAGCTGCCTTCCTTTTCCAAGCGGCGTTTCTGCACGTCGCGCCAGTCATGGTTGGCTCCCCACACGACACCGCACGCGAAACGCGGCTCGAAGGCTACCGCGCGCGGGCAGTAGTAGCCCCCAAGCGACACACCTTCCAGACCAATGCGTTTGACGTCGACGTCGTCGCGGGTTTCCAACCAATCCACCACGCGACTGGCCCAATGTTCGCTGTCAAAACGCGCAGTCAGGTTATGTAGCCGGAGCGCTTCGCCTGTCCCGGGCTGGTCGATGATCAGCGACGACACGCCACGTTTGGCCAGCCAGGCGGGCAGGCCGACGCGGTATTTCATTTCTTTGGTGGAGTCGAGTCCATTGACCTGCACCAGAATCGGCGCCGGGCCGCTGACACCTTCGGCACGCACCAGCAGGCCGGAAATATGTTTGCCTTCGTAAGGGATTTCCACGCGCTCGCAGTTTTCTCGTGCCAGTTCGATACTGCGCTGGAACGTCTGCAGAAAGCGCTGGTACAGCTCCGTGCGGCCTGGGGCGCCATGGGCCTGCAGGCGTTCGCAGCTCAGGTAATACGTTGCGGCGCGGTTATATTTTTCACCGGCGGACAGCATCCGCCCCTTGCCTTCGTCTTCTTCCGCCAGGCTGCACAGCTTGTCGGCCATGTTTGCCCAGGTTTCACGGAAGGCCTTGCTACCGGCGGCGTCCGGTTGTTTGGCGGCCTCTTGCAGTGGCGCGCACATCTCTTCGATTTCGCCGATACGGGCGCCCATTTCAATGGCCAGGTCGACTGAAAGATTCCACACGTAATTGGTCGGGAAGTAGCGAAACATGATTGTTATTGTCCTTGTGCAAGCAAAGGCAGGCGGCCAGGTTCTGAACGGGAATCGCTAGACCTGACGGTTCGAAGCAGGCTAAGGGCAGTCCCATAGTTTGGCTAATCGCAAGTCGGGATGGGAGGTATTGCGAATGGAGATAGAGTCGACTACTGCTCCAGCTCATTGATGATCTGACTGATTTTTGCCCGCAGCCAGCGGTGCATCGGATCCCCCTCCATGGTCCGGTGCCAGAGCATGAACTCACGCATCACCGGGATTTTCACCGGGGGTTGCACGATGCGCAGCGGCAGGTAATTGGCGTATAGCCTGGCCATGCGCTGGAGCATGGTGGCGACGCGTTGGGTGCCGACGATCAACTGCGGCAGGGTGTTAAAGTCGTGGGTCACAACTTCCATGCGGCGCGTAAAACCATACTGGCCCATCAGCCATTCTTCGACGCTCAGTTGCCGGTTGCGCCCAAAAATCACCGAGACATGGCCCATCTCGATGTACTGATCGAGGCTGATGCTATCGCCAACCAACGTGTTGCCATCCCACACCACGCAAACGTGCTCTTCCTCAAACAGCAGTTGCGAGGGGTGACCTTCAATGAGGTAGTGCTCAGGCACGATCATCATGTCGGCCTCACCGCGCATCAGCATCTCGGTGGACGTGTCGCCGGGGCCCAGCAGTTCGAAGGTGATGTGCGGCGCTTCCAGGGAGATTTTCTGGATCACCCGGGCAAACAGGACGCTGATCAGATAGTCCGACGTGATCAGGCGAAAATGGCGCTTGCTGGTGGCGGGGTCGAACACCGGTTTGGCGGTGATCGAGGACTGGATCGTCAGCAGCACCTGGCGCACCGGCGCCGCCAGTTCACGGGCATAAGGCGTGGGCTGCATCTTGCGTCCGACCTGCGCCAGCAGCTCATCTTCGAAGTAGAGGCGCAGCCTGCCCAGTACACCGCTGGTGGCGGATTGGGTCATATGCAGGCGTTCGGCGGCGCGGGTGATGTTCTGCTCTTCCAGTAACACATCCAGCGCCACCAGGAGGTTGAGGTCCAAGTGGTTAAAACGCATGGCGGTCTCGATTTTTGTATTTATTTTGTAAATACCTTCCGACCTTCCCATCGCGGCGTCAAGAGGCGTGAATGGGCGAATCGGGCGGTCCGTGTTCGATTTTCAAGCCCTTTGCGCTTCGCGGCCAGGTATCGCATTTGCCGATAGGTCACATCCTGACAAGCGATTAGTCAGTGAGTTTTTAGCCCTTCACTATCAGCCCACAGTCGGTTGGCCGTGGCGCTTTATCGGCTCCAAGACCCGCCTCGGCAGCGTACCGCCGGGCACTGCTCCCATAGCGGGACGCCAGGCCTGCGCTGAATAATGACAATGGAGTGGTAACTCAATGAGCATCATTGGCCTAGACGCGCTTATTTTTGGTGTCGACGACATTCAAGCCTGTACCGATTGCCTGCGTGACTACGGCCTGCTTCCTGTCGATGTCGACAGCGAGGGGGGCCGTTTTGAAGCGCTGGACGGCACTGCCGTGATTATCCGCCGGGCAGACGATGCCAGCCTGCCGGCGGCCATCGGGCCGGCGCCTTCGATACGTGAAACGGTGTATGGCGTGGCCAGCGAGGCTGATCTTGAGGCCATCGCTGATGAGCTGGGGCGCGATCGCCCGGTGACCCGCGGTGCCGATGGCTCCGTGCACAGTGTGGACGATATGGGCTTTGCCCTTGCTTTCCAGGTCAGCGTGCGGCGTGCGTACAGCGCGCCAGCCGATCTGACCAATGCGCCGGGCCATGCGCCTCAACGCCCGGTCAACCAACCTGGCATCAATCCCGACATGCAGGCGCTGCCACGGACCCTGTCCCACGTGGTGTATTTCGTGCCGAATGCAGCTAAGGCCGAGGCTTTTTACAAACGCTTGGGTTTCGTCACCACCGACACCTTTGTCGGCGCCGGCCCGTTTATGCGGCCGGCCGGTTCCGATGACCATCACTGCCTGTTCATGATCCAGACGCCGCCGCACATGAAAGGCTGCGAGCACTTCACCTTCCACATGGGCAGCGGTACGGAAGTGCTGCTGGCCGGGCGGCGCTTCGAGCAGCAGGGCTGGACCAGTTTCTGGGGGCCGGGCCGCCACCTCTTCGGTTCCAACTGGTTCTGGTACTTCAACAGTCCGCTGGGCTGTCACATCGAATACGACGCCGACATGGACAAGCACGATGACGCCTGGCAAGCGCGCCAGGCACCGTTGTCGGCGGATAACTCGCAACTGTTCCTGTTCACGTCCCGGGAAAAATGGTTCCCGAGCGGCCCGCCGCCCAAGCAGGGCTGAATGCGGAGGTCGTCCATGAGCCACGACGCGATGGTTCTCTGTCGCCTGGATGAGTTGCTCGAAGGGCAGGCTCGCGGGTTCGACCCTCTGGAGTCGGGCAAGGACAGCGTATTTGCCCTGCGCCATGACGACCAGGTGCGGGTGTATCGCAACAGTTGCCCGCACTTGGCGGTGCGCCTGGAGTACCGCAAGGATCGTTTCCTCAGCGCCGATGGCCGCCAGATCGTCTGTTACGCCCATGGTGCGCGGTTTCTTCCCGGCACAGGCCTGTGCGTCTACGGGCCGTGCCTGGGGGAACGCCTGAGTGCGCTGAAATGGCGTGCCGAGGCTGATTGGCTGGTGCTCGAAGCGGGTCAGCTGGGGGCCGATGCATCGTGATTAACGTATCGCGGTTGCTGATACATCGTATCCCTACATGCGATTAGTCAAACGCCTGCTTTGCCGAGAAAGTGAACACAACGCGTTAGCGAGTGCGTGCAAACACAGCCGGTGGTGAAGCCTGGGGTTGCCCCGGCAGAACGCTGGCGTGAATAACAAGAATAAGAGTGAGACAAGCATGAACGCAGACGGATTCTCGACGTCACGGCTGCGCCCATCTGAGGCGCCGACAAACCTGAAACTCACTCTCCCATAGATGCTTCATGCCTGTGCAGGCTTGGCCCGGTTCGACTGCGGGCGCCGTTTCACCAGAAGAGCTGACATACAACAACAATAAGAGGGTTACTTCGATGGCTACTCGCAAGTTCGCTGCGTCGCGGCGCGTCCCCTTCACCCTGACCCTTGCGGCAAGCCTGGGGCTTGGCGCTTCGGCAGCCCAGGCGTTTCAGATCGACACCGGCAATCCCGATCTCAGCTTGCGCTGGGACAACACGCTCAAGTACAGCGCGACCTGGCGCCTGAAGGCGCCCAGCAGCAAACTCAGCGAGGGGCAAACGGCCCTGAACCAGAATGACGGTGATCACAACTTCGGCAAGGGGTTGATCTCCAATCGCCTGGATATTCTTTCCGAGCTGGACATCGGTTTTCACAACTTCGGTGCCCGTGTGAGCGGTGCCGCCTGGTATGACACCGTCTACCAGGAACGCAACGACAATCACGACGCGGCCAGTGCCAACCAGCGCTCGGTGGGCTTCGATGAATTCACCAGCGATACCCGTCAACTGCACGGTGGTGATAGTGAACTGCTGGATGCCTTTGTCTACTGGAACGGTGAACTGGCCGACCGTGCCTTGTCGGTACGTGCGGGGCGCCACGGTCTGATCTGGGGCGAGAGCCTATTCTTCGGCGGCAACGGCATTGCCGGTGCTATGGCACCGGTGGACGTGGTCAAGGCGCAATCGGTGCCCAACACGCAATTCAAGGAAATCACCCGGCCGGTCAACCAACTGTCTACCGCCTACCAACTGACCGACGATGTGTCGTTGGGCGCCTTCTATCAGTTGGAGTGGGAAGCCACCCGCTTGCCGGGCGCCGGCAGCTATTTCTCCACCAGCGATACCATCGGTGATGGCAATGAAAGGCTGATCACCGGAGCGCCGTTCCCGGATTTCCTGGGCGGTAATGCCAACAGCCCGGCTGCGTTTTTCCATGGCAAAGACAAGAAAGCCAGGAACTCCGGCCAGGGCGGCCTGCAGCTCAAGTACAACACCGGGACGACGGATTACGGCCTGTACGCGCTGCAGTATCACGAAAAAACGCCCACGTTGTACTTGAAGCCGAATGCCACCGGGCCGAACTTCAGTACCGGGCAAATCGGCGAATATTCCTGGGTCTACCCGGAAGACATCCGGGTTCTGGGCGCCAGTTTCGCCACCTCCGTGGACGAGTACAGCTTTGCCGGCGAGGCATCGATGCGCTGGAACATGCCGCTGGTCTCCAACGCCCAGACCGTCCTGGCGGGTGTCGACGCGGACAACAACGATGACGCTCTGTACGCCGTCGGCCGAACGGCTCACGTCAACCTCAACGTCCTGGCATCGCTGGGGCCTTCCTTCGTCGCCAATGAAGCCAGCCTGACAGCGGAGGTGGCCTGGAACCGCCTATTGGCCGTGACCCGCAATCGCGCAGCCCTGGACCCCAACGCCACCGATGACGGCCTGGGCTTGAAGCTGGTGTACACGCCAACCTACCGCCAGTTCTTCCCAGGCATTGATATCAGCCTGCCGGTGGGCATCAGCTATTTCCCCATGGGCAAGTCGGCGGTGATCAGCGGGTTCGGCGCCGACAGAGGAGGGGACATGAACATCGGCGTCTCCGCCACCTACCTGGACCAAGTGACCGTGGGGCTGACCTACACCCACTTCTACGGTCCCGAGGACACCAGCCTCAACGCCGCCAACCAATTCAATTACAAGCAGTCGTTGAAGGACCGGGACTACCTGGCTTTCTCCGTCAAGACCACGTTCTAAGAGGATTTGCGCATGACCATTCAGTTCACTCTAAAGGCCTTGTGCTTAACCCTGCTGGTCGCCGCCGCGCCGATGGCCTTGGCCGCCAGCGCCGAACAAGCGGCCGCGCTGGGCAAGACCCTGACGCCCTTCGGTGCCGAGAAAGCCGGCAATTCCGACGGCAGCATTCCGGCCTGGGACGGTGGCTACACCAAGGTCGATCCGGCTTATGTTCCGGGCGGCAAGCGCGGCGATCCGTTTGCCGCAGACAAACCCTTGTTCAGCATCACCGCCCAGAACCTGGCCAAGTACGCCGACAAGCTCAGCGACGGCACCAAGGAGCTGTTCAAGCGCTTTCCGGACACCTATCGCATCGACGTGTATCCGACCCGGCGCACGGCGGCCGCGCCGCAGTGGGTTTATGACAACACGCTGAAGAATGCGACCCGCGCCAAGCTGGTCAATAGCAGCGCCGGCCTGATCCCGGATGGCGCCTATGGCGGGATCCCGTTTCCGATTCCACAAAACGGTACCGAAGCCATCTGGAACCATGTGCTGAACTGGCGCGGCACTTCGGTGGCGGGGCATTTTCGCCACTATCTGATGACGGCCGACGGCAACCAGGTGATGACCAGCGACGGCCTGTTGACCCAGGAAATGCCCTACTACTTCCAGGAGGGCGGCCCTGAAAACTACTCGGGCGACTACTGGCAGGTGCACTTTGTCAATCTCGGCCCGGCGATTCGTGCCGGCGAGCAAATCCTGGGGCGCGAGAACATCAACGGTGACAAATCCCAGGCCCATGTCTACCTGAGCGGCCAACGCCGGGTACGCACGCTGCCCAACGCTTGCTGCGACACGCCGACGCCGTCCACCGCTGGGGTCATGTCCTTCGATGAGTTGAGTGTGTGGGGGGGGCGTACAGACCGGTTCGACTGGAAGCTGGTGGGCAAGCAGGAGATGTATGTCCCCTACAACACCAACAAGGTGCAAAACGCTGCCCAGCCGCAGGACCTGCTGGGCAAGCACCATCTGAACCCCGATTACGTGCGCTGGGAATTGCACCGCGTCTGGGTGCTTGAATCGACGGTGGCCGCCGGCAAGCGTCACCAGCTGCCCAAGGGCCGTTACTACCTCGATGAAGACACCTGGCAAGCGCTGCTCGGCGATCGTTGGGATGCCAGCGGCCAACTGGCCAAAACCCTCTGGTCGCTGCCGTCGGTATTGCCCGACCTGCCGGGGCTGGTGCAGCTCTCTTCAGGTTTTTATGACCTGACGTCCGGTGCGTGGTTTATCCAGAACCTCTATGCAGGGTTGCCGGAGCAGTACCGCGCGGTGGATCGCTACAAGGCCTCGGAGTTCTCGCCGGCAGCGATGGCGGGGCGCGGCGTGCGTTAGACCTGAGCCGAGCGTGAAGGGCAGGCCGGTCGCCTGCCTTTGGGATACGAGTGTTTGTCCGAGGTAGGTTATGAACAGAATCAATCAGGCGAGCGCGTTGCTCCTGGCCCTGTATTTGCCCTTCGCCACGAGCGAGTGCCTGGCCGGGTCGGCTGCGGTGGGCGTGCCGCTCAATACCCCGGCCATGCGGGTACCGGTTGCACAAAACGGCGTGTTGATCGACCTGGCGCGTGCCGGCACACGTCTGGTGGCCGTGGGCGAGCGCGGCCTGGTGCTGTTCTCCGACGACAACGGGCAAAGCTGGCAACAGGCTGGGGTACCGGTTTCGGTCAGCCTGACGGCGGTGCGCTTCGTGGATGCGCAAAAGGGCTGGGCAGTCGGTCACGCGGGCGTGGTGCTGGCGACGCTGGATGGCGGCGAGCACTGGACGCTGCAGCTCGACGGCGCGCGCGTGGCACAGCTGGAGCTGGACTCCGCCAAGGCGGAGCAAGCCACGGCTGCCGACCCGGATGCCGCCCTGGCGCGGGTACAAAATGCCGAGCGTCTGGTGGCCGATGGTCCGGACAAACCCTTTCTGGCATTGGATTTCGTCGACGCGCACCGTGGGCTCATCGTCGGCGCCTACGGTGTGGCGCTGCAGACCACCGATGGCGGTGCTACCTGGCACTCGCTGATGGGGCATATCGCCAACCCGAACGGGATGCACTTGTACGCGATCAGTCACCAGGGCACCCGCTGGTTCCTGGCTGGCGAGCAAGGTTACCTGGCCCGTTCGGACGATGACGCCGTGTCGTTCAGTCAGTTGGACAGCCCTTACGAAGGCAGCTATTTCACGCTGCAACGTCGTGACGATGGCGCGCTGGTGGTTGCCGGGCTGAAGGGCAATGCCTTTGTCTCCCGCGACGCCGGCGTCAGTTTCCAGCGTCTGTCGGTGCCCGTACCGATCTCCTTCAACGATGCCACCCGTTTGGCCGACGGCCAGCTGTTGCTGGTCAATCAGGGCGGCATGCTGTTTCGCCACAGCGAGCAGACCGGCGCGGCGATGCTGCCGTTGGGAGCGCCCTTGGGCAAACCTGTTTCAAGTGTGATCGAGGCCGCCGATGGCAGCCTGATCGTTGCCGGTTTCACCGGGCTGCAGCGTCTTGCGCGGCCAGCCACTGCCGCTTCGGAGTGAGGTTATGACGTCTCCTGGTAAGTTTTTCCAGCCCCCTGCCAATGCGCTCGATGATTTTGATCCGCGCTCCGGTTCGATGCTCGAACGCGCATTGTTCAACCATCGTCTGTGGGTGTTGCTGCTGTGCCTGGCGACCACGCTGGTGCTGGGCTGGCAGTCCGCTCGCGTTGAACTCAATGCCAGTTTCGAAAAAATGATCCCCACCCATCAGCCCTACATCGCCAACTACCTTGAGCACCAGAAGGAGTTGAGCGGGTTGGGTAATGCGGTGCGCATTGCGGTGGTCAACAAGCAGGGCGACATCTACGACAGCGCCTACCTCAAGACCCTGCAGGCGTTGAGCGACAAGATCTACCTGCTGCCCGGTGTCGACCGGGCGTACATGAAGTCGCTATGGACGCCGGCCACCCGCTGGGTGGCGGTGACCGAGGCGGGCCTGGAGGGTGGGCCGGTCATTCCGGATAACTACGATGGCGGCGCAGCGAGCCTTGCGGCATTGCGGCGCAACGTGCAGCTGTCCAACGAAATCGGCCAGTTGGTGGCGTTCGACCAGGCCTCGAGCATCATCCAGGTACCGCTGTTGCAGCGCACCCCCGACGGCAAACCCTTGGACTACAGCCAACTGTCGCAACAGTTGGAATCGCTGCGCAGCCAATACCAGAGCGACAGCATCGACATCCGCATCACCGGTTTCGCCAAGAAAGTCGGTGACCTGATTGCCGGCCTGCGGCAAATCCTGATGTTCTTCGCCGTGGCGATCCTGATCACCACGGTGGTGCTTTATTGGTACACCCGCTGCATTCGCAGCACTCTGTTGGTGGTGTTCTGCTCATTGGTGGCGGTGGTTTGGCAGCTCGGCTTGCTGCCGCTGCTCAATTATCAACTGGACCCCTATTCGGTGCTGGTGCCGTTCCTGGTGTTTGCCATTGGCATGAGCCACGGCGCACAGAAGATGAACGGCATCATGCAGGACATCGGGCGCGGCATGCACCGGGTGGTCGCCGCACGCTTTACTTTCCGCCGCCTGTTCCTTGCCGGGCTCACCGCGCTGCTGTGTGATGCGGTCGGTTTCGCGGTGCTGATGATCATCAAGATCCAGGTGATCCAGGACCTGGCGATGATCGCCAGTATCGGCGTGGCGGTGTTGATCTTCACCAATTTGATCCTGCTGCCGATATTGCTTTCTTATGTCGGGGTCAGCGGCCGCGCGGCGCAACTGAGCCTGAAAAGCGAGCACGCCGAGCTGGCTGGCCACAATCGCCACGGGTTCTGGCGCTTCCTCGACCTGTTCACCCAGCGCCGGTGGGCGGCGCTGTGCATCGCGCTGAGCCTGGCGCTGGCGACGCTCGGCTTCATCGTCAGCCTGCAACTGAAAGTGGGTGATCTGGACGCCGGCGCGCCCGAGCTGCGGGCCGACTCGCGCTACAACCAGGATGATGCATTCCTGACCCGGCATTACGGCGCCAGCAGCGATCTGTTCGCGGTCATGATCAAGACCCCCGCCAGCGCCTGTTCGCGCTATGACATCCTGAACAAGGTCGATGCCCTCGATTGGCAGTTGCGCACCTTGCCAGGGGTGGATTCGACCAATTCCCTGGCACTGCTCAACCGCCGCATGCTGGTTGACCTGAGCGAAGGCAGCCCGAAGTGGTATGAGCTGCAGAACAACCAGGCAATGCTCAACATGGTCACCGCCGGGGCGCCGCGCGGGCTGTACAACGAAGATTGCAGCCTGCTGACGCTGTACGTCTACCTCTCCGACCACAAGGCGCAAACCCTGAACCGTCTGGTGGATCACGTCGAACAATTCGCCGCGGCGAACAATACCGACGAGGTCCAGTTCCTGCTGGCCGCGGGCAATGCCGGGATCGAGGCCGCGACCAACATCGTCGTCAAGCAGGCCAATCGCGAAATGCTGTTCTGGGTCTACGGCGCGGTGATCCTGCTCTGCTTGATCACTTTCCGATCCTGGCGCGCCACGATTTGCGCGGTGATTCCGCTGATGCTTACGTCGATCCTCTGTGAGGCGTTGATGGTCTGGCTGAACATCGGCGTCAAGGTCGCGACCTTGCCGGTAATCGCCCTCGGCGTGGGCATCGGCGTCGACTACGCGCTGTATGTGATGAGCATCCTGCTCGGTCATATGCGCCAGGGCACAAGCCTGTCGCAGGCGTATTACCGGGCACTGCTGTCCACCGGCAAGGTGGTGATGCTGACCGGTGTGACCCTGGCGATCGGCGTAGCGACCTGGATGTTTTCGCCGATCAAGTTCCAAGCTGATATGGGCGTGCTGCTGGCCTTTATGTTCGTCTGGAACATGGTGGGCGCGCTGGTCCTGTTGCCGGCCCTGGCTCACTTTCTGTTGCCGAGCAAGCGGATAAGTACAGGGCCGGCCGAGGCCAACCCCAGCCATTCGACGAGCTTGCCGCTGATGCCTGCCGTAGCCGAGGAGGGGGCTTGCGTGAAGCACTCGCTACGCCTGACTTCAGAGCACGATCAAACGATAAAAGACGCCAATCCCGTCGCGTCATAACAACAAGAAAGGACGTTCCCATGCCTCGTGTGCATTTGTTCCAGCGGTCCCTATGGCTTGACCTCTTCGCCGGTCTGAGCGCCTTTGGCATGGCGTTTTGCGCGGCGCAACCTGCGGAGGTGCACGATGAGCGTTGAGCGCCAGGCAGGTTTGCCACAATCATTGTTGCTGTTGCTCGGCAGTTGCCTGCCAGTGCTCGGTGCGGTGCTGCTGGCCCCCGTCCTGCCGCTTATGCAGCAACACTTCGCCGACACACCGGGTGTGGCCGTGCTGGTGCCCATTGCCCTGACGCTGCCGGCGTTGATGATTGCGTTGTTGGCTCCCGTGGCCGGAATCATCGCTGACCGACTGGGGCGCAAACCGTTGTTGATCGGTGCGATGGTGCTCTACACCGTCTGCGGCGTGCTGCCGCTATGGCTGGAGTCGCTGCAGGTCATCGTGATCAGCCGCGCCGGCATCGGTGTGGCCGAAGCGGCGATCATGACCTGCTGCACCACGATGATGGGCGACTACTACAGCGGCGCGCGACGTGAACGCATGTTCGCCCTGCAAATGGTCGCGACCTCATTGTCGGCGGCGATCTTCATTGCCATCGGTGGAGTGCTCGGCGAGCACGGCTGGCGTACCCCGTTTGCCCTGTATGGGCTGGGGCTGGTGTTCCTGCCGCTGATGGCATGGTTGCTGTGGGAGCCGCGTGCGCAGGCGGCCACCCTCACAACGGCGGGCAGGGCATTCCCCTGGCGCCCGCTGGCACCGTTGTATGCCCTGGCATTCCTGGCGGGCCTGAGCCTGTTCATCGTGCCGGTACAAGTCGGTTACCTGCTTAACCTGCTGCATGTCGAAGGTTCGCAGCAGATCGGCCTGACCATGGGCGCCAGTCAGTTCGGCGTACTGGTCGGCGCCCTGAGTTTTCGTCTGTTGAGCGGTGTGCCGGCGCAGCGGCAGATGCTCCTGGCCTTCGTCGCGGCCGGGATCGGTGGCGGGCTGCTGGCGGTAGCCGACAGTCACGGGCTGGTGGTGATCGCCGTCCTGATCAACGGTCTGGGCATCGGCCTGATGATGCCGACCCTGCTCACCTGGATCATGAGCCAGGTCGACTTCCAACAGCGCGGCCGCGCCGCCGGCGGCTTCACGGCGATGTTCTTTGCCGGGGAGTTCGCCAGCCCGCTGGTGGTGCTGGCGATCACCGGCGGCGTAATCGGCGCCTTGCCAGCGGCCTTGGGCATCGTCGCGGGCGTTCAATTGATGGTAGCCCTGGCCTGTCTCCGGTTGCGTGGCAGCGGGTCTGTTTTTGCCACGGCGGTGGCCGCAGACCCTGAGCACTGACCTGCCCATTCGACGCTTCAACACAATAAGAACAACGAGGAGAACCGCATGAGTTATTTGCTCAATACCTGGTACATCGCTGGATGGGCAGACGAGCTGGCGCAAGGTGGCATGCTGGGCAGAACCATCGTCGAGCAACCCATTGTGTTCTTTCGCGATAGCCACGGTGTGATCCAGGCGCTCGCCGATCGTTGCCCGCACCGTTTTGCCCCGCTGCATAGGGGCAAGGTTGTCGGCGACAGCGTCCAGTGCCCGTACCACGGCCTGCGTTTCGATGGCAGTGGCCAATGCACGCACAATCCCCATGGCGAAGGAAACATCCCCAAGGCCGCCTGTGTTCGCGGTTTCGCGGCCGTTGAGCGCCACGGGGCGATCTGGGTCTGGCCGGGCGATCGTCACCTGGCCAGCGATGCCTTGATTCCTGATTTTTCCTTTTTCGAGCAGGCGCCCACCCATGCCAAAGGGCATGGGTATTTGCCGACCCGTGCGCACTACGAGTTGCTGTCCGACAACATCATGGACCTGAGCCATGTTGATTTCCTGCACCCGGATACGCTCGGTGGCGGGGCGTTGTCACACACCCGAGCCACCATCGAGGAATTGCCCAACGATCGCGTACGCATCAGTTGGTGGGCGCCGGACGATGTGCCCCCGCCGGCTTTCGGCGCTCACCTTGAAGATCCGAGCCGGGCAGACGTCTGGGCCGAAGTCATCTGGCACGCCCCCGGCCTGATGCTGCTCGGCAGTGGCGCCACGGCGCCAGGGCGCCCCAGGGCGGAGGGACCAGTGACATGGAACCTGCATCTGATGACGCCGCAGGACGCGGCCAACACCCATTATTTCTTTGCCAACACGCGCAGTTTCGAGCAGGACAATGCGCAGTTGAATGCCTTCGTCCAGGAGATGTTGATCGGTATTTTCGCCGGTGAAGACAAACCCATGGTCGAGGCTCAACAGCGCCAGATTGGTGAGGTTGAACTGCTTGGCCTCAACCCTGTGTTGCTGCCAGTCGATGCAGGGGCCGTGCGCTGTCGACGTGTTCTGCGTCGATTGATGGAAGCCGAGCGAGCGGAGACGCAAGCCAGTCGGTCATCAAACTATGAAAAAGAGGAACTGCGATGAGCTTTCTACGCAACGTCTGGTACGCGGCCGCCTGGGGAAACGAGATCAAGGCTGGCGAGTTGTTCCAACGAACCTTGCTCAATGAACCCGTGGTGTTTTTTCGCGACACCCAAGGTAATGCCCAAGCCATTGCCGATCGATGTCCCCACCGTTTCGCGCCCCTGGGCATGGGCATCCTCAAAGGCGATGCGGTGCGTTGTCCGTACCACGGCCTGGAATTCGATGGCAGTGGCGCCTGTGTGCATAACCCCCACGGCGATGGTGCCATTCCCAAGGCGGCTAAGGTCAAGGCCTACCCGCTGGTTGAACGCTACAGCTTGCTGTGGATCTGGATGGGGGATCCTCACTTGGCCGATGCGGCGCTGATTCCGGATTTCAATTGCATGGATGAAGACCATTGGTATGTCGGCAAACGCTACCTGCACGCAAAAGCCAACTACGTGCTGGAAACCGACAACATCATGGACCTGAGTCATATCGAATTTTTGCATCCGTCTACGTTGGGTGGCGATGGCGTCAAGGGTGCATTGACTAGCGTGCAAGAGGAGGACAACACCGTTTGGTCCAACCGCCAGACGGTTGCGGAAATTATGCCAGAGTTCCTCTACACCGCCTGGAACATCCCCCAAGGTACGCCGGTGGATCGTTGGATCGATGTACGTTGGGATGCGCCTGCGAACATGTTGCTGTTTTCCGGTGCAGTGGCGACCGGTCTCCCAAGAGATAAGGGCGTTTCCACACCGATTCCGCATCTGTTCACTCCAGAGACCGAGACCACGACTCACTACTGGTTCTCAGTCTGTTTCCCCAAGGCAATGGGCAAATTTGCCGAGCGATTCGCTGATGAGCAGGCGGCCGCGATCAGCCGGCCCTTTGCCGATGAAGACTTGCCAATGCTCGAGGCGCAGCAGCGCATGATGGGCGCTGCATCGTTCTGGGACTTGAAACCGGTGCTGCTGATCGGTGATGCAGGAGCGGTCCGGGCGCGGCGTGTACTCGACCGCATGATTGCTGCCGAGCAGCCTGCGGGTGCCAAGTGATGATTGAAGTCATCGTCACTCGCAAGCGCCTCGAAGCCGAAGGCATCTACAGCTTCGAACTGGCCCCCGCCGAGGGCTCCATGTTGCCGGCTTTCAGTGCCGGCTCGCATATCGACGTGCATCTGCCCAATGGCCTGGTGCGCCAGTACTCGCTGTGCAATCACCCGCAAGAACGCCACCGCTACCTGCTGGGGGTGTTACTCGACCCGGCGTCTCGCGGCGGTTCGCAGGCCATGCACGAGCAGGTGCACGAAGGCAGCCCACTTCGCATCAGCGAACCTCGCAATCTGTTCCCGCTTGAGCATGGGGCCGGGTACAGCGTGCTGTTCGCCGGCGGTATCGGCATCACGCCGATCCTTTGCATGGCCGAGCGCCTGGCGCGGATCGGCGCGCCTTTCGAGCTGCACTATTGCGGCCGCTCGGCCGGGCGCATGGCCTTTATTGAGTACCTGCGTCATTCGGCGTTCGCCGATTGCGTGCACGTTCATATGGACGATGGCGAGGATGCCCAGCGCCTGGACAGTGCTCGGGTCCTGTCCACGCCGGCCAGTGACCGTCATCTGTACGTCTGTGGCCCCAACGGTTTCATGGACCACGTGCTTGGCACGGCGCGCGCGCAAGGCTGGGCCGAGGCGCAACTGCACCATGAGTACTTTACCGCCGCCGCTGCCCCGGTGGGTGAAGCGGGCGGGTTCGAGGTGCAACTGGCTAGCACCGGGCAGTGCTTCCAAGTGCCGGCCACGCTCAGCGTTGCCCAGGTATTGCTGGAGGCTGGCATCGACATCCCGCTGTCTTGCGAACAGGGCATCTGTGGCACCTGCATCACGCGCGTGCTGGACGGCGAGCCGGAGCATCGTGACATGTTCCTGACCGATGCCGAGCGAGCCCGCAACGACCAGTTCACGCCTTGCTGCTCCCGTGCGAAGAGCGCGCGGCTGGTACTCGATCTTTAAGGTTTTTTCATGAATTCATCGTTACCCGCTGGCGCGTTTCGCCAACAGATTGAGGACTCGAATATGCAACAGCTTCCTGGTTTCAAACGCGTGGTAACCGGGCACGATGCCCAGGGCCAGGCGGTGGTCGCGCTCAGCGGGCCAACGCCGAACAGTTTCCCGCTCAAGGCCGTGCCCGGCACGGTCTTCCATGAGATCTGGAACAGCGGCGCCAGCCCGGCCGTGCTGGATAACGGCGACGACCCCACCCACCAGCCGCTTCAACTGAGCCCCGCGCCATTGGGCAGTGTCATCCGCGTGGTGGATATTCCCCCGGACAGTGTGCAGAACCAGGTCAGCGCCGAGGAGGCCGCGGCGGCCTTCGCCGAAATTGGCCAGGCCCATGCCGGCACGGGGCAGGCGGATTCCAGGCACAAGCTGATGCATCGCACCCAAACGCTGGATTACGGCGTGGTCACCGAGGGTGAGGTCTGGCTGGTGCTCGATGGCGAGGAGGTGCATCTCAAACGCGGCGACATCGTGGTGCAGCGCGGCACCAACCACGCCTGGAGCAATCGCACCGAGCAGATGGCCCGCATGCTCTTTGTGCTGCTCGATGGCCGCTTTGCTCCTGAACTGCAAGGAGAACACCCATGAAGCTCAGCACCCTCAAGAACCTAAATCGCGACGGTCGCCTGGTGGTGGTGTCGCGCGACCTGGCCTGGGCGGTGGATGCCGGCGATATTGCCGCGACGCTGCAGGAGGCCGTTGAGCGCTGGGCGCATGTCGAAAGCGTTTTACGCGCGCGGTATGACGCCTTGAACGAAGGCACGCTGGCCGGTGCCTTCGCCTTCGATCCTCAGCAAGCCGCCGCGCCTCTGCCACGTGCCTGGCAGTGGCTGGACGCCTCGTCTTTCCTCAGTCATGGCGAGCGCATGCAGAAGGCTTTTGGGCTGGATCCGATCGAAGGTGTTGAACATACGCCGCTGATGTATCAGGGCTGTGGCGACGACTTTCTAGGCGCCCACGACGACATCAAGCTGCCCAGCGAAACCCACGGTATCGATTTCGAAGGCGAGTTTGCGGTGTTGGTCGATGAGGTTCCCATGGGCTGCTCGGCGCAAGACGCCGTCGAGCATATTCGGCTCATTGTGCAAGTCAACGACGTCAGCCTGCGTGCGCTCGCCCCCCGAGAAATGAAGACCGGCTTCGGTTTTATCCAGGCCAAGTCCGCGTCCAGTTTTGCCCCGGTGGCGGTCACCCCCGACGAGTTGGGCGAGGCCTGGCGCGACGGGCGCGTGCACTTGCCGTTGAAGGTTGAATGGAACGGTCAGTGGTTCGGTCATGCCCAGGGCGGTGCCATGCATTTCGGCTTTCATCAGTTGATTGCTCACGCGGCGCTGACCCGGCGCCTCAGGGCGGGCTGCCTGATCGGTTCCGGCACGGTTTCCAATGCTGACCCCACTGTGGGCGCTGCCTGCATCGCCGAACGTCGTGCCGTTGAGATGATCGAGCACGGCGTACCACGGACGTCCTTCATGCGCTTTGGCGACCGCGTGCGCATGGAGGTCCTCGATCTGCAAGGTCAGTCGGTGTTCGGGGCGATAGACCAGTGCATCGTGCGCGGAGGCCTCCCATGCGCGTGATGATTACCGGGGCCAATGGTTTTGTTGGGCGGACGCTGGTGAAACGGTTGCTCGAAACCAATGCGTTACAAGGCCGCTCGATCAGCGCGTTGATCCTGCTGGATAAAGAGTTGGTGGGGTTTGCCGAGGACAAGCGCCTGCGCCGGCATTGCGGCAGTGTCACCGACGCCGCGTTATTGCGCCGCGCCTTGGCCGATGGCATCGATGTGGTTTTTCACTTGGTCAGCATTCCGGGGGGCGCGGCCGAGCAGCATTATTCATTGGGCTATCAGGTCAATTTGCAGGCGAGCCTGGAGTTGCTTGACCAGTTGCGCGAACAGCCAGGCGCGCCGGTGCTGGTGTACGCCAGCAGCGTGGCGGTGTACGGCGGCGACCTGCCAGCCCGCATGGATGAGCGTGCCGTGCCGCACCCGCAGTTGAGTTACGGTGCGCACAAGGCGATGGTGGAAATGGCGATCAATGACCTTGCCCGACGAGGCGAGGTGGACGGTCGCGCCGTGCGTCTGCCCGGCATCGTTGCCCGTCCACGTGAACCCAATGGGCTGCGCTCGGCGTTTATGAGCGACGTGCTGCACGCCTTCGCCGAAGGCCAGCCCTATTGCTGCCCGGTGTCGCCGCAGGCGCAGGCATGGTGGATGTCGGTGCGGTGTTGCGTGGATAACCTGCTACGGGCCGCCGAACTGCCGTCTGCCCAGCTCGGCGCGTCACGCGTCTGGCAACTGCCGCTGTTGCGCCTGTCCATTGCCCAGGTCATCGATGCCCTGGCCGCTGCCTACGGCCAGGAACGCCGCGCGCTGATCAGCTTCGCACCGGACGCGGGGCTGCAAGCGTTATTCGGCAGCTTTCCCGCAATGAAAACCCCTCTGGCCCGTGCCCTTGGCTTTCGCCATGACGGCTCGGCAGCTGCCTTGATACGTAACAGTTTGAATGCCGCTACCCCGACGCGTCGTGCGCGTGGGCGGGTGGGACTTGGAGTGAGCGAACATGCAATCAACTAAACGCCGCCTGGTGGACCTGTCCGTGACCCTGGACAACAACCCCTACACCGATCCGCCGCCGTTGCTGCCGAAAATCGACTACATGGACCATCAGCAAGGCTGGCCGGAGATGGCCGCGATGTTTCCCGGCTTGTCCAAGGCGCAACTGCCTGGTGACGAATCCTGGGCAGCTGAGCGCCTGCAGATCACCACCCACAGCGGTACGCATATGGACGCTCCCTGGCACTACGCCTCGACCACGGACGGTGGCAAGCCGGCGTTTGGCATCGACGAGTTGCCGTTGGACTGGTGCCTGCAACCCGGCGTGAAGCTGGACTTTCGTCATTTACCGGATGGCCATGTGGTCAACGCCGCCCAAGTGCAAGCCGAGCTGGAGCGTATTGGCCATGTTCTACAGCCGTTGGACATTGTCCTGGTCAACACCCGTGCCGGCGCGCTGTTCGGTCAGCCAGGGTATCTGGACGCCGGGGTAGGCATCGGCCGCGAGGCCACGTTGTACTTGCTGGAACGCGGCGTGCGCGTGGTCGGCACCGATGCCTGGAGCTGGGACGCGCCGTTCAAGTACACCCGCGAACGCTTCGCCGCCACGGGCGACGCCTCGATCATCTGGGAAGGGCACAAGGCCGGACGCGACATCGGTTACGGCCAGATGGAAAAATTGGCCAACCTGGAATCCCTGCCGGCCCACGGCTTCCAGGTGTCGTGTTTCCCCTACAAGATCAGGCACGCCTCGGCCGGCTTCGTCCGCGCCGTCGCGATTTTCGAGGAATGAACGCGCCGGCGGCCGGTGAAAAAAAGCGCGCCAGCCTGTCCCGGGGGCTTGAGGCGCTGCTGTCGGAGCACATTGTCGCGGGGCGACTGCGCGGCGGTGAGCAGTTGCCCACCGAGTCGGCCCTCATGCTGGAGCATGGGGTCAGCAGGACGGTGGTGCGCGAGGCCATGTCGCGTCTACAGGCCGCTGGAATGGTTGAGACGCGCCACGGTATCGGCACGTTCGTGCGCGGTAGCACCCTGTCGCTGAAGGCCTTCATCGACCCTGCGACGATCGGCATCCTGAATGATTCGCTGGCGATCATGGAATTTCGGATCGGTCTTGAGGTGGAAGCCGCCGGGCTCGCCGCCCAGCGACGTGGCCCGGATCAGTTGGCGGGGTTGCGGGCGCTTCTCGATCAGCTCGGGCAGCCCAATGTCAGCGTCAATGACCGGGCCGCGTTGGATTTTCAGTTCCATTTGGGTATTGCCCAGGCGACCGGCAATCACTACATCGCCCACACATTGCGCAACCTGGGCGAGGTGATCATCCCGCGTAGCCGGCTGGATTCTGCGCGCCTGTTTCACGATGAGCCTCTGCACTATGAGCAGCGGATGCAAAGCGAGCACGAACAGATTTACCAGGCGATCTTCCATCAGGACACAGAATGCGCACGCGCTGCGATGCGCCTGCACCTTCAAGACAGTCGCGAATACTTGCATCAGGCCCGCCAGGAGCTGATGACATGACGAGCGTCGATAGGCCTGACAACGCCTCGCCCTCTCCGGCATCCGCTCTGACAATAATCGATGCGCGCTGGACCTTGTTCGTCCGGGTCGTGGCGGCTGGCAGCCTGAGCAAAGCGGCCGTACTGCTGGACATGCCGCAGTCCATGGTGAGTCGCAACATTGCGTTGCTTGAATCGCAATGTGGGGAGCGGCTGTTTCATCGTACCGGGCGCGGGGTGGTCCTGACCGAATTTGGCGAGCAGTTGTTGCCCTGTATATCGGCGCTTTTGGCGAACGCTGAAAGCCTTGCCGATGACATTCGCAACCTGCGAGGCAAACCGGTGGGGGAGGTGGTCGTGGGCATGTTGCCTTCCGCGGTGCGTCGGTTTGCGGGGACGCTTTTTGCTGCGGTGCGTGCCCAGATGCCAGGGGTGAGGTTGCACCTGATCGAAGGCGCGAGTGCTCAGCTCGAAGAGCAGTTGCACGATGGTCGTCTGGATATGGCGCTGGTGCTGCGCGAGAGCGAGGCGAGCATCGGCCAAGCTCATCTGTTGGCCAGGCTACCGCTGCACCTGGTCGGACCCGCCGCCGATCCGCTGTTCGGCAATCGAGATATTGCACTGGAAAATCTATCTGGGTTGCCATTGGTCGTGCCTGGGCGGCCGCATCTGCTGAGGGCCAGGCTCGATCATTTGGCTGCGGAGCAAGGCGTGGAACTGTGCGTGGCTGTGGAAGCCGACTCGGTCCAGCTACAGTACGAAGTCGTCGCGGCCGGCGGAGGCTATGCGATTGCCTCGGTGTTGCCGGGCTCGCTGGATCAACGACTTATTTCATCGCGCATTATAGAGCCCGTGTTAGAGCGCTTTGTCGTGCTGGTCGAATCGCCCCGGCGCCCCTTGACCCGTGCTTCCCGTGAAGTGCGACGGCTGATTTGCAATCTGTCCATGCCATCGATTTAAGCGATAGCTGCTTTGCATCCCCAGCAGTATTCGGTGGGGGGCGCGCCTCGTAGGGTGTCAGTCAACCAACGACTGATCCCCGATTGCGAGGTTTGCGCCATGCATCACGCCCAAGAACTCCAAGTCATTGCCCCGACGCTTTTTCTCAGTGACGCCGATGTGGCCTCGCTCGCCGACTGGAGCACCGCCGTCGCCGCGCTCGCCGAGGCGTATGCACGCCCTGCATCGGATGCCATGGTGCCGCCTCGCTCCATGGCCCGGGGCGATGGCATCTGGCTGCGCAGTTTGACTGCCGTACCTCCGGCTGGCGGCCATATGGGCTGCAAGTTGATCGCAGCCTCCATGCGGGCGCGCTGCGCCAGCTACCTGATTGCGTTGTTCGATCAGAAAACCATGGCGCTCAGTGCCCTGATCGACGGCAACCGGGTGACAGGTTTGCGCACCGCGGCAACCGCTGCGCTGGCAGTCGATTTACTGGCGCCCAAGCGCGCGCTGCGGGTGGGGGTGATTGGCTCGGGGTTTGAGGCCCGTGGCGCATTGGACTGCCTCAAGTCCGTGCGCGATGTGGCGCATGTCCGGGTATTCAGTCCAACGCCCGCTAGCCGCGAGCGTTTTGCCGAGAGCTTCAGGCCAGGGCTGGAGATCCAAGCGGTGAACAGCGCGCAAGAAGCTGTGCAGGATTGCGACGTGGTGATTTGTGCCGCCCGCAGTCGTGACGAATCTCCGGTCCTGCAAGGCGCCTGGCTTTGCCCGGGGGCCACGGTTGTGTCGTTGGGTTCCACCTTGCCTGAGCAACGGGAAGTTGACCCGGTCACGATGGAGCGAGCCGTCTGCATCGTCGCCGATATGCCGCAAGAGGTGCTTCACGATACCGGTGACGCCATTGCGGCGATCAGTGCCGGCGTTTATGTCGCCGACAAATTGGTCGCGCTGTCGGACCTCGTCGCGGGCCGTGTCATACCGCGCCAGCACGCAAGCGACATCGTTCTCTACAAGTCTGTTGGCTCGGCGCTGCAGGACGTCGTCATCGCCCAAGCGCTGTACGAGCGCGCCCGGCAACAAGGCCTCGGCATCGAGTTGCCCGCCAGCATTGTCCCTGTCTCGAAATAACTCCCTTCACTGTGCAAAGGAACATCATCATGGCCACATACAAGAAAGCGGATGCCCGTGCCTGGGCGCGGGAAAACCTGGTGGGCTGCTCGGCTGTCACCATCCCAAGTTTCAGTGCTGATTTGAAGCGTCTCAATGAGCGTGGCATACGCCACGACATCGAACATACGGTTGGCCTGGGCTACAGTGCTACGTTGCTGTGCAGCGAGCTGGCGATTTCTATCCAGGAGAATGCCCAGTTCACTGCCTGGGCCCGTGAGTCAGGGAAAGACCTGATCCTGTTTTTCCATGCGGCCTTTGGCACGCTTGCCGAGAATATCGAGGCGGTGAAGCTCGCCGAGAATGCCGGTGCGGACATCGTCCTACTCTCCTATCCACCACAGTTCTGGCCGACCAGCGAGCAGGAAATCTACGCCTACACCAAGTCGTTCTGTGACGCGACGGACCTCGCCGTCATGCTCTTCCCGATTCCGCTCTGGGGCTTTGAGCGCGTGCATCCGGCAGGGATGTCCTTGGAGTTGGTCAGTCGGCTGTTGGCCGATTGCCCGAATATCGCGGCCATCAAGTCCGAGCAAGGGTTCCCGCTGCCGGCGGGCATTTGCGAGATGTATTACCACTTCCGTGACCAGGTGGTGATCAGTTGCCCGATCGAAGGCGACGCAATCCCCTTGATGAGCCTGATGAAGTTGCAGTTTTCCGGCACCAGCAACACCGCCTGGATGAGCGACTACTACCCGAAAGCGTTCGAACTGGCCCGCACGGGCCGCTTTGAAGAGGCGATGGAACTGTACTGGAAGGTCAATCCGGCCCGCAGCGCCAACGGCGCCGCCGCGCAAAGCTATGCCGGCGGTACCGGTGTGCTCAACCGCACGATGTGGAAATACCAGGATTGGCTCGCCGGCTTCAATGGCGGTCCATTGCGTGCCCCGGCGATGCGTGTGCCGGATCGCTTCATGAAGTCGCTGCGTCAAGGGTTGGTCGCGTCGGGGTTGCCGGTGACTTCGGATCCTGACAGCGCCTTCATGATCGGGCGTCATCCGTGCTGATCGGGAGGATTGCACAGTGAAGCATTTACTTAAGGATCCTACGCTGTGGCGTGACGGTGCCTATATCGCCGGTGAGTGGCTGGCCGAGACGCCGCACGGTCACTACACGCTGCGTAATCCGGTGGACCAAACGGTACTGGCCGAGTTGCCGCGCTGCCGTGAAACTGAAGTCCGGCACGCCATCGACGCGGCGCATGAGGCCTTTGGCCCATGGCGTCGCCTGACGGCCAAACGCCGTGGCGAGGTGTTGCGCCGTTGGTATGAGCTGATGGTTGAACATCGGGAGGACATTGCCACGCTGATTACCTTGGAGGAGGGCAAGCCCCTGGAGGAGGCGCGGGGTGAAGTCGATTACGCGGCGTCTTTTGTGCGCTGGTTTGGCGAGGAAGCTACACGGGTGCGCGGTGATCTGATTCCGGGCGTAAAGGACACTCAGCGCATTGTGGTCCTGCGTGAACCCATCGGGGTTTGCGCCGCGATCACGCCCTGGAATTTCCCCGCTGCGATGATCACTCGCAAGGCCGCTCCGGCCCTCGCGGCCGGTTGCACGATGGTGGTGAAACCGGCCAGCCAGACACCGCTGACCGCGCTGGCACTCGCCGAGCTCGCCCTGCGCGCGGGGGTACCGGCGGGTGTTTTCAGTGTGATTACCGGCAATGACACCCGCGACATTGCCGGTGAGCTCACGTCCAACCCGCTGGTGCGCAAGCTCACCTTCACGGGGTCCACGGAAGTGGGCCGGCTGCTGCTGACGCAAGCGGCGCAGACGGTCAAGAAATGTTCCATGGAGTTGGGCGGCAACGCCCCGTTCATTGTCTTCGACGATGCTGATCTGGATGCGGCGGCTGACGGTGTGATGCTGGCCAAGTTTCGCAACGGTGGGCAGTCCTGTATCGGCGCGAATCGGGTGCTGGTGCAGTCCGGGGTTTATGACGCATTGGCCGAGCGCATTGTTGAGCGCATGGCACGCCTGAAAGTGGGAAATGGTCTGGAGCCGGGTGTACAGGTCGGGCCGCTGATCGATGACGCGGCGGTACGGAAATCCCAGGCGCTGGTTGATGATGCGCTGGCCCAAGGCGCTCGACTGCTGTCTGGCGGCAAGCCCCATGCGCTGGGCGGGTGTTTCTTCGAGCCCACCTTGTTGGCTGATGTGACCCATGGGATGCGGGTTGCTCGTGAGGAGATCTTCGGCCCGGTCATGCCGCTGGTGCGTTTCGACACCGATGACCAAGCCATTGCCATGGCCAACGACAGCGAGTTTGGCCTGGCCGCGTATCTGTTCAGCCGTGACGCGGCGCGTATCTGGCGCAACGCCGCGCGCATCGAGTCGGGCATGGTGGGCATCAACTGTGGCCTGATCTCGAATGAGGTCGCACCTTTCGGTGGCGTGAAGCAGAGCGGTCTTGGGCGAGAGGGATCTCACCTGGGAATAGACGAGTTCCTAGAGGTTAAATACCTCTGCTGGGATGGCTTGGAAAGCGTGTAAACAACCGTCGTTAAAGGCCGGTGGACGGCGGTTCGTGTGAGCCGTCGTTCATCGGCTTTTGTATTTGTTCTGCCGCAAAGACAGGCACTCCGAGCAATGCCCCCGGCTTACCTGCGCGACCCATCGCCGCCAGCGATACCTCGGATTGTGCAAAGCGATTTCAGCCCTGATAGCCGATTCGATAGTCTCGTGGCTGATCCGGCATTTTTCGTCGGCATTCCATGTTGCTGCGGCATTGACGCAATGACGCCGCAGCGCTCGTTGGTGCGCCATGCAATGTCTGCCCGAGTGAATAAGAATAATTAGGAGAGCGTGATGATTGCAGCAGTCAACAAGGTCCTGGTGATCGGGGGAGGGTTCTCCGGTATGACCGCGGCTATCCAGCTCGCCCGCCAGGGCATCGAAGTGGACCTCGTCGAAATCGATCCATTGTGGTGTCCTTTGGGAGCGGGGATTACGCTCAGTGGGCCCACGCTGCGAGCGCTTGATACGGTTGGGATTTTGGAAAGGGTCGCCGGGGAAGGGTACCTGTCGACCAATTTCGATGTGTTTTCACCGGTGGGCGACCTGATCGTGCAATTGGCGCTTCGACCGCCGGTCAGCGATAAGCCGATTCCCTGTGGTGGCGGCATCCTGCGCCCGGTACTGGCTCGAATATTTGCCGACAGGACGCGGGAAGTGGGGACCCGTGTGCGCCTGGGCATCACCTACGACAGCGTCATCGAGCTTGATGATGGCATTGATGTGTCTTTCACCGACGGGACCACTGAACGCTATGACCTGGTCGTCGCCGCTGACGGCGTGCATTCGCGCACGCGAAAGGAGTTTTTCCCGGAAGCACCCTCGCCAAAACCCATTCATCAGAGCGTCTGGCGCGCGGTGCTGAAGCGTCCGCCGGAAATCGTGCGCCCCACTCATTGGCTGGGTAGCACCAAGGTTGGCGTCAATCCAATCTCCGAAACGCACATGTACATGTTCCTCATGGAAAGCCGCGAGTTTTCCGAGTGGATCGACCCGGCCAGTTGGCCGGGTGAAATGGCGCGCCTGTTGAGTGAGTTCCCAGCCCCGATCCTGCAAACGCTGGTGCCGCAACTGTACGAGGCGGACGCCAATATCGACTATCGTCCGCTGTCCAATCTGTTGGTGCCGTTGCCCTGGCACAAGGGCCGAATCGTGCTGATCGGAGACACGGTGCATGCCACCACACCGCACCTGGCTTCCGGGGCTGGCATCGGTATTGAGAGCGCCATCGTGCTTGCCGAAGAGTTGCTCGGCAATAGCAATCTACAGACGGCCCTGAGCCGGTTCGAAACGCGGCGCTGGGAGCGTTGCCAACTCGTGGTCGAGAACTCCGCGCGTCTGTGCGAGATAGAGAAAAGTGGCGGGGACAAGGAAGAGCATGCGCAGATCATGCGTGAGTCCACTGCGACGCTGGCTGAGCCTATCTGATTGATTGCGACCCTGCTGGATGAGAAGGGTCGCGCTTCTGGTCGTTAGGAGCAGTGATCGAAAATAACGACCTCTTTGACGTAAGCGAAAAAAGACGCCGACGTCAGCGCCACGCCGTCCTCGGCAAGTTTTTGAAACAGCGCTCGCTGATACTGCCGAAAGGTCGAAAAATCCGCTTCATTTTCAAACCACAGGCTAGAGGCGCCTTCGTATACGGCGATGTTTGGCCCGAAATAGGCCGTCACCTTGTCACCCTCGGGCAGATACCGGGAGCGAACATACCGGCGTAGGGCGTTCTGGAAGTCGGGCTGTTCGCGGGTAATGCTCTCGTGAGCTGCGTCCCAAGCGTCGAAAAAACGATCGAGCGCCATGGATGGATTTTTCTTCAGCAGGATCATCACTTTCCATGGGAGAGGCGCTGTAGCGGTGCTAGCCGTCTCCGCTTCATCCATCAATTGAGCGAGCTGCTCGGAAAGGTCAGCGAAGTTCTTTGCATCAGGGCCCACGGTTTGCTGGGTATAGGGATCGCTGAAGGTGCGAATCAAGCCTGGCACGTCTTCAAAAAACAGCTCCGTAATGGAGTCTTTGTGGAAGGACTGTGCGTAGGCACTGTCGGCGTCAACCCCGAAAGCCGCGTCGATGACATGGTTCTGCACGTACCGTTTGACGCCTAACGGTTTGGCTTTAGCGATTTCTCCGTGGGTGTGCTCTACATAGTTTATAAACTCGGCATGCGTCATTCCTGGTTTTCTGCGTACAGCGGCTAGGATTTTGATCATGAGGCGTTCTCGCTATTGGCAGGGTTAACGGATCTTTGACTTAAATGCACTTTAGTGCGTCGTTATTCATCTGATTGTTTTTCAACACCCAAATATAAGGCCGTGGATATCCCGCAAACCAATCGGTATTCGTGCTGGTAGGTATCGCGCAAAAACATGGTCAAAGGCGGGACGATGCAGACCAGGGGGCGTGACGCAAAGCAAAGGCGTGTTACTGACGACGGTTTACTGCTTTGTTGTCAGTTGGAGCATTCTCAACGTGATCAAACAAACACCGTGGCGTGTATTTGTTGGATACTCCTCCGACCAGGCGCTATGGTCGGGCTGATGCTCGGACGAATCACGGGTTGGCAAGGCCAAGCTCTGAGGCCCTGATCCAAGCGACGATCAGTCCAGTGTGTTGTCAATGGTGGCGTTAGGAATATTTTAATGGTGAGTTCCAATTCACCCCGGTCGATGCAGGATTTCAGTCAAAACCTGCGCCTTCTCTGCGGGTACTATAAGTCGGTGGCGATGGTGTGCCGCTCCCTCGATATCAACCGCCAGCAGTTCAACAAATACTTGGGCGCGCAGGCGGCTCCCTCGCTCTTCACCCTTCGTAAGATATGCGCCTTTTTTGGGGTAGATGAGGACGAGATCTTCTCCGAACATGAGTCCTTCCGGGCTTTGCTCAGCAGGCAGCGCGCGGCGCGCGAGCCGGACAGCGCGGTACCGGCCGATTTTTTTCCAAGCTCCGCACAGGCGCTGTCGAAGTATCAGGGTTACTACTTTGTCTATTTGATGTCGCCCTCCGGGTCTGGCGAAGTCATTAAGTCGATTACCCGCTTGTCCCGTTCCGGCAACAAGATCCTCAGCAAAACCTACGAACGAATGAGGTTAGGTGATGACCAACTGAAGAGTTTTGGCATCAATAAATATCGGGGGTTCTGCTTTGCTTCATCCGATTTGATTTACATCGTCGAGCGTGAGTACCTATCGTCTCGAGGCTATATCTGGTCGGCGCTTTACCCCTCCTATCGCAGTCGTTTCCGCTTTCTCAATGGCTTGGTGCTCGGCGTATCGGGCGACAATTTTCGCCGTCCTTTTGGTGCTCAGATTGTGTTTGAACATCTGGGCGAGTCGATTGATCTGCGTAACGCACTCTCCAGTTGCAGCTGCTTCCCGATTGATTCCCCTGAAATCCCCAGCGAGGTGAGGGCGCGGCTGCTGATTCGCCCATCCGAGGGTGAGTTCAACCTCGTTCCGCCGTTGTTCTGACTCAGCTTTAAAAATAGACGCTAGGTGACGCTTTCAAGCGTCATCAGGCGTTATTTTTTTAGCGCTCGCGAAATTGAGCTGGCCGTGAGGCAGATGAATAATGGGTCACACCGCTTAACAGGCAGTTTTACGAACGGCCCGTCTTGTCGTTTATTCCAGTTGGATTACTGCCTGTTTGTGCAAGTGACCCGCTGCGCCCATCATAAAAATAAGAGGAACACCGATGAACTTCAAAAGAACATTGATGGCAGGGTTGATGGTGCTGTCCGTTTCTGCACCGTTGACCAGTGGCTTGGTGTGTGCGGCAAACAATACCTTGGTTGTCGCTGATCGGGCCTCTTTCAAGGATTGGGACCCGGCCTCGGCTTTTTCGGAAGAGGTGCGAGTGCTGGGCAATATCTACGAGACACTTCTCGTCTATAACGCGCCCGGCAGTGCCGAGGAATTTTCCCCTGGGCTCGCCACGTCTTGGGAAAGCAGCGACAACGGCAAGACCTGGGCCTTCAAGCTGCGGCACGGTGTTAAATTTCATGACGGTTCGCCCTTCAACGCCGCGGCGGTCAAAAAATCCATTGACTACGTCAAAGCGCTAAAACAAGGCGCTGCGTATGTATGGAAAGCGCTGGATTCCATCGAGGTCGTCGCTGATGACACCGTGGTGCTCAAGTTCCAGAATCCCACTCCGGCCAATCTGATCGCGGCAGGTCAATACGCTGCTTATATCATTGCCCCGGCGGCGGTGGATAAGGGGCATGACTGGATGATGGCTCCCAACGCTATCGGTACCGGTCCCTATAGGCTTGGGCAGGTCGAACAGGGCCAGCAAGTGGTGCTTGAACGTTTCGATGGCTACTGGGGGGGCTGGAAAGAAGGGCAATTCGATCGGGTCATCGTGAAAGTCGTGTCCGAAGCCTCGACTCGTACCCAGATGATCAAGAATGGCGAGGCCGGTGTCGCTTGGGATATCCCTCTTGATCAGCTCAAGGTGTTGGGAGAGAACCCCGCCATCAAGGTGAGCACCGCGCCTTCGTGGAAGAACTTCCAGTTCTTGATCAATACCCAGAAGTACCCTACGGATAACGTGGCATTTCGTCAGGCGCTGCAATATCTCTGGGACTATGAAGGTGTCACCAACGATATTCTGCATGGCTACGGCAGTGTCCCCAAGGGACCTTTGCCCAGTAGCATCTGGGGGCATGCCAGCGTGCCCATGGCTTCTTACGATCTGGAGAAAGCCCGACAATTATTGGAAGCCTCTGGTGTGCCCAAGCAGGACTGGAAGGTCTCGATGCAGTACATCAGTGGCATCTATGCAAACGCCGCTGAGCTGTTCCAGGCAACGGCGTCTCAGGTTGGCGTGGAAGTGGAATTACGCCCCGGAGAGTGGGGTGTGATCTGGGATAAGGCGAAGAAGCTGGAAACTGCTCCCAACCTGCAATCCATGGCTTGGTGGCCGACGTATCCGACGCCGAGTGATTGGCTATTCAGTGAATTTCATACAGAGAAAACGACGCTGTTCAATCTGTCTCATTACAGCAATCCAAGTTTTGATCAGTTGATCGAAGAGGCGGCGGCGTTAGAAGGCAGTGATCGGGCTCAGTCCACTGAAAAGTACCAGCAGGCCCAGCAGATACTGGCGAAGGACGCCCCGGCGATCTGGTACGCAGACGTGCAGCAGATACGTGTTTCCCGCAAAGACATCAAGGGCATAGAAAAGAGCCTGAATCCGGCTTATGAGGCGATTCTCTACTACAACTTAAATCGTTGAATGCTGAGTTGTTCTCGATGAAGTTATAGGTGTAATGCCTAATTTGCCCTGTAATCCGATAGTTGGTTGATTGGCTTGGTCATTCCTCAAAAGTTAATTCGCTTTTGAGGATTTATGCTGGGCGTAAGAAGTCAGGGTCAAGTTTATTAGCCACAAAAGGTAGTATAAATGGCGAAGTATATAGCTCAGCGATTGATAGTCATGTTCTTCATTCTTTTGGGTGTGTTGACTATCACCTTCGTTTTGAGCCGAGCTCTTCCCGGTTCTCCGGTAGAGATGATGCTGGGGAACCATCCCACGACGGAGCAGATAGCCGTCGCGCGGGAAAAACTGGGGTTGGATAAACCTCTGCCTATCCAATACTTCAATTACATTGGCGATCTTCTCCAGGGTGATTTTGGCACCAGTTTGCGCACCGGGCGGCCGGTGGCGGAGGAGGTCATCAGGCGGGTAGGCGCGACGTTTGAACTGACATTCCTTGCGATGTTCTGGGTGGTGCTGCTCGGGGTGCCTATCGGTGTCATCTCGGCGGCGCGGCAGAACTCAGTGGTCGACAATGTGTCACGAGCGGGGTCCATTGCCGGGACGGCATTTCCCGTATTCATCCTGGCCATGGGCTTGCAATTGCTGTTCTACGGCAAGCTCAATTGGTTGCCCCTGCAAGGACGTATCGATGCCTCCATTCTCCTCGATAGCCCCTTCGAGCGTGTGACCGGTTTTTACTTGATCGACACGCTGCTGGCCGGCAATTTCGGAGCACTTTGGAGCTCCATCAAACACCTGGCGCTACCGGTGCTCACCCTGGTGGTCGTGACGTTAGCCACTGTCACCCGTATCACGCGCAACATGATGGTCGAGGTGCTCTCCGAAGAGTACATCCGTACGGCCGTTTCTTACGGCGTACCCAAGTGGCGTATCCATTATGCCTATGCCTTGAAGGCGACAATGATCCCGCTCCTGACCGTGGTGGGCCTGACCTTCGGCTACCTGCTTGGAGGCGCAGTCGTTGTCGAATTCGTTTTCGATTGGCCCGGTCTGGGCGGCTTCGTGGTGTTTTCGATTGCCCAGAATGATTTTCCCGCCGTGATGGGGGCCACCCTGGTGCTGGCCACGACCTATCTGTCGATCAACCTGATTGTTGATCTGTTGTATCACCTTGTTGATCCGAGGTTGCGAGTCCAATGAGTATCCAAGACGTATCCCTGGCCATGCCCTCGCGAGCCCCCTCATGGCGCATCAAGGCCCTGGCGTTTGCCTGCGATAACAAGTTGTTTGTATTCGGCGCGCTGTTATTGCTGCTGATCATCCTGGCGGCCATCTTCGCCCCCTGGCTCGCGCCTTATGAACCGAACAAGATTGTCTTTTCCCAAAAATTAATGGCGCCCAACTGGGCACACTGGATGGGCACGGACGAGTTTGGTCGCGACATTCTTTCTCGGGTGCTTTATGGCGCACGCACCTCGCTGATCATTGGAGTGAGCGTGACGTTGATCGCGATGCTGATCGGAATTCCGATCGGGCTTGTTTCCGGCTACTTCGGCGGTCGAATCGATACGCTGCTGATGCGCGTCTCAGACGTGTTTCTGGCCTTTCCACCGCTGTTGTTGCCGATCGCTATTACCGCTGCGCTGGGATCGGGCTTGACCAACGCCATGCTGGCGCTCGCAATCTCGTGGTTCCCTTGGTACGCGAGGATCATGCGTGGCGCGGTAGTACGGGTTCGCTCGGAGACCTATATCCATGCCGCTCGTTCCATGGGCGTCAGTCACTGCCGCATCTTGCTTCGCCATGTACTGCCCAATTCCACCACACCGTTGATCGTGCAGGGCTCCATGGACTTTGGCTACACCATTCTCGCTGCTGCCTCGCTGAGCTTTATCGGGCTGGGGGCCAAACCGCCCATGGTGGAGTGGGGGCTGATGGCCGCGGCGTCGCGCTCGCAATTGCTCGAAAATCCCTGGACGGTGCTGTTTCCCGGCGTGGCGATTTTTGTCCTGGTGCTGGCCGTCAACCTGGTGGGTGATGGGCTGCGCGATGTGCTCGATCCAAAGAAGGGGACGCGCTGATGATTAACGAATCCTTGCAACCTTCTACGCTCGAACAGCTCGCCGCTTCGAATAACGATGCAGCTCAAGACCTGGTGCTGGAAGTGGAAGGGCTGACGGTGTCTTTCCCAGGTTTGTTCAAAACCGTGAAGGCCGTACGCGGCATCGACCTCAAGGTCAGGCGCGGTGAGATCCTCGGGTTGGTCGGGGAGTCGGGCTCGGGCAAGTCCATGACGGCCATGTCCTGCTTGGGATTGATGCCTGAGGCCGCTCGGCTGGGCGGCAGTGTCAAGGTCGCCGGACAGCAGGTCAACGGTGCGTCGGCATCGCAGTTGGCGGATTTGCGCGGCGGCGGTGCTGCGATGATCTTCCAGAATCCGATGAAAGCGCTCAACCCGTTCTTCACGGTCGGCCGGCAGATGTTCGATGTCATCGGCTGCCATCGGCAATTGAGTAAGTCACAAGTCCGCGCTGAGGCGCTGAGCTCGCTGGAAGCGGTGAGTATGCCCGATCCTTCTCTGACGTTAGCCAAGTATCCGCACCAGATGTCTGGCGGCCAGTTGCAGCGCGTGGTGATTGCGATGGCGCTGGCTTGTCGACCAAAACTGCTGATCGCCGATGAACCGACCACGGCGCTGGACGTCACCGTGCAGGCACAGATCATCGCCCTGTTGCGCAAACTGGCGCAGGAGCAGGACCTGGCGATTCTGTTTATCACCCACAACCTTGGCGTGGTGGCTTCGCTCTGTGATCGGGTGGCCGTGATGTACGCCGGCGAAGTGGTGGAGAGCGGTCCGGTGGGCCAGGTGTTCAAGCGACCTGCGCATCCTTACACCCTGAAATTGATGGGCACCGTGCCAAGGTTGGGGCAGGGGTCTCAGCCCCTGGGCTTCATCCCTGGGCAGGTGCCGAACATGGCGGCACCCCCGCCTGGCTGTGCCTTTAACCCGCGTTGTGAACGCGCCACCGGGGGATGCGTCCAGGCTGCACCGAGGGTGGAGATCGGCAAGGACCACTGGGCGGCTTGCCACAACACGTTGGTCAAGGTGTGAGGCTTCTTTGAAAGGTAAAACGGCTATGAATAACAACAAACAGCCCGTACTGCTGAGCGTCACTCAGCTTCACAAGACCTACGCCAGCCGTGACGGCCTGGTGACCGCCATCGACCACATCAGCCTGGAGGTGCAGGCCGGTGAGACGGTCGCGCTGGTGGGGGAATCCGGTTGTGGCAAAAGTACGGTTGCCGCGACCTTGCTCGGTCTGCTGCCAGCCGACAGTGGGCAGATTCTGGTCGAAGGTCGGCCGCTGCCGACTGATGCCAGGGCGCGGGGCAGAAGCTTGAGCATGGTGTTCCAGAATCCCTACGCCTCGCTGAATCCAAAAATGACAATCAAGGCGATTGTTGCCGAGCCGCTGAAGGTTGCCTTTGGTTTACGCGGCAGCGCCTTGCACGCGCGCATCCTTTCGCTGTTGGGAAATGTTGGAATGGGCGAGGAACACATGGAGCGCTATCCCCATGAATTTTCTGGAGGCCAGTTGCAGCGTATCGCTATCGCCCGGGCCTTGGCGCTGGAGTCTAAACTGCTGATCCTTGATGAGCCTACGGCGGCGCTCGACGTGTCGGTCCAGGCCCAAGTGCTGCAATTGCTCAAGACGCTGCAGACCGATAATGGACTGAGCTACCTGTTTATCAGCCACGATCTCGCGACGGTCGAGTACCTGGCGCAGCAGGTGCTGGTGATGTACTTGGGGCGCATCGTCGAGGCCGGGCCTGTGGGGCAGGTGTTCGGTCGACCGCGTCATCCCTACACCCGTGCTCTGCTCGATTCAGTGCCCTCCATCGACCCGGAACGCCGTGACCAGTTGCAAATCCTCAGCGGCGAGATCCCGAGCCCCTTGAACAGGCCTACCGGGTGCCATTTCGCGCCCCGTTGCCCGAGGGCTAGCGATCGTTGTCGCCGAGAGGTGCCAGCCGAGATCGAGGATCACGGCCACCGCTTTTCTTGCCACCACCCTCTGAACGATGAGAACTGACCCCTATGTACAATAAAAACGACATGACCGCTCCTGGTATTGGTTATCAGGACCTAAGGCTGATGCAGGGCTATCCGCCACCCCAGGAAAAGCAAGTCCGTCAGCATAATTGGGACAGTCCGCCGTATAACCGTTGGTCTTTCCAGCATATGAGCCAGCTGTTTCCGGTGGCAGCCATTCATCGCGGTCCCGGACCGGTCAGTGAATTCAAGCGCAATGAACGCTCCCTGGACAATGTCACGTTCCAGCGGGTCGACGGCGGACAAACCGATCTGGCGACCTTCCTCACCGATAGCTACACCGATGGTTTCTTGGTGCTGCATCAAGGCAAGGTGGTTTCCGAGCAGTATTTCAACGGTATGCAGCCGCACACGTTGCATCTGTTGCAATCGGTATCCAAGACCGTCGTCGGCAGCCTGGTCGGCAGGTTGATAGGCCAGGGCAAAATCGATCCCCAAGCGCATGTCAGCCACTATGTGCCCGAGCTGTCGGCAAGCGGCTACGGCGACGCCCGCGTGCAGGATCTGCTGGATATGCGAACGGGCGTGAGATTCAGGGAGGACTACACCGATCCAGATGCTGAATTCATCCAGTTGGATATCGCCTCGGGTTGGCGTGAACGGGGAGAGCGAGAGTCTCCTGACAGCATTTACGGTTTGTTGAAATCGCTGAGTAAAGATCGTGAGCATGATCAGTTCTTCGAGTATCGCTCGGTGGATACCGACATGTTGGCCTGGGTCTGTGAGCGGGCCTGCGGCGAGCGGCTCCCCGTTTTGCTGAGTCGGGAGATCTGGTCAAGACTAGGGGCAGAGCAAGACGCGAATATCACCCTCGATTGTGTTGGAACTGCATTGGCCGACGGCGGGATGAGCGCCACGCTGCGTGATCTCGGGCGTTTTGCCCAGATGTATTTGCAGGGTGGACATTTCAATAGCCAGCAGATCGTCCCAGAGACGTTTGTGCGTGCATGCGGACGTGGTTCCACACCCGCTTTTGAAGTCCTATACGGCTACTACACCAAGCACTTTCCGACCGCGGCTTACAGTAATCAGTGCTGGGTATTGGACAGTGAGCAAGGCACCTACTCGGCGCGCGGAGTATTTGGTCAGAGTATCTATTGGGATCCGGCTGCTGAAGTGGCGATCGTAAAGCTTTCCAGCTGGCCGGACTTCATCAATCCGGAGTGGACGTTGGATACCTTCCGTGCTTGTGCCGCTGTAGTTGAAGAACTTCAACGCAACTGACGCCGAAGTTTAAACGACTGCGGCTTCTTAAACAGCGTTTAGCCCGCTAGCACCTGGACGCTGTTCCAGCTTCAGTCTCGGCGGGCCATACCTATTTCATCCAGACCGCGCTTTGCCGTGGCCGGGATGGTTGTTGCCAAAAATAAAACTTAAAGACGGAGCGACCATGAAATTGAACACCACTCGGGCCTTGCGCTCATTGATCCCGCTGGCGCTGTCGGGTGCACTTTCCATCCACGCGCAGGCGGTCCAGGTCACCGACAATCTCGATCTCGGTGGCGCTGTCCGGGCGCGTTGGGACTATGACCCGGATCGCGATATCCAGAAGTTCAACTTTGATACCGTGATCCTTTCCGCCAAGTATAACTCCGACACTTGGATCGGCCAGGTCAAGTACCGTTTCTACGGCCGAGCCTACCCTTACCAGTACACAGAAAACGTCGGGGACGTCCAGTTCGCCGAGTTCGCCTGGATCGGCTACAAGTTCAACCCCGACCAGCAGGTCCAAGTCGGCCTGAACCAAGTACCGTTCGGTTTGCAGCCGTACTTCGGCAGCACGTTTTATCAAACCCTGGGCAACGTCGTGGGGCTGGAAGACTTGGAAGAACTGGGCGCAAAGTACATCCAGCAAAGCGGTGACTGGAACATCCAGGCTGGGTACTACCTTCGCCCGGCCTCGCAGGGCAAAGGTACGAGTAAGGGGGAAACCTACTCCAGCGTTGTCTCTGAAGCGGACAGCTATGTCATCGACAGCAGCAACAACCAGGAACGCAACACCTTGGTACTGCGGGTGGCCAAGGCGCTGGACCTGGGGCCGTGGAAGTCCGAAGTCGGGATTTCTGGCCTGACCTCATCCCTGGAGAACCGCGACACCAACAACGACGGCCGGCGCAATGCCGTGGCGGTGCACTACATCGGTAAAAACGGACCATGGGGCGTGCAACTGCAAGCTGCGCGACAGCAGATGTCACCGCGCAACCCCGGCACTGATGAACTGGTGACTTTCGGCGGTTACGACGCCACTTACAACGTCGCCAGTCGCGGCAACTTGTACGTGGCGGATGTGAGCTACGACGTTGGCGGCAAGTACCTGTTCGATCAGATCAGCGGTGTGCAGCTGTACGCCAACTACAGCGCCTTCGATAAATCCGCAGACGATTTCAAGACCTCGCAACGGATGATTTTCGGCACCTCGTTCTCCCTCAGCAAACTGTGGATCGCCACGGAATGGTTGTACGGCAAGAATGATCCGGTCATCGGTGGCAGCAGCCTCACCCAGAGTCTGGGGGCTGGTGGTAGTGATCAGTGGGAAAACCAGTTGTACATGAACATCGGTTATTACTTCTGATCCGGATTTTTGGCAACAACCCTAAAGTCCTTTCCCCGAGCGGGCTCGCCCACAGGTTTAGCGCACAACCTGTAGGCGAGCCTGAATTGGTCAAGTAAGTCCGGACACCGATTACGGTGTTTATGCCGCTTTTTACTCCATGGCTATTGGCGACAGTTAGCTGTTGTAGCTGTGGAGCCTGGTGCGGTTGCCTGGGTATTTAATTTGGGTTTCTACACAGCCCTTGGTTTAACGAATCCTCTTTCACTTCGAGGTAAAATCATGACGGATTTGCTTGCACAAAAAGATGTTGAAAATCACCTCCACCCTTATACGGATGCTCGACTTCATGAAGCGGATGGCCCCCTCATCATCGAGCGTGGAGAAGGAGTTCATGTATATGACAACCAAAATAAGCGATACATCGAGGCGATGTCAGGGCTATGGAGTGTAGCGCTTGGTTTCAGCAACCAACGGCTGATAGAGGCTGCCGAAAAGCAACTACGTACACTACCGTTCTATCACGTGTTTTCCAGTAAGGCACACCGTCCCAGCATTGAGCTCGCCGAAAAATTGGTGGAGATGGCTCCGGTGCCGATGAGCAAAGTGTTTTTCACCAACTCCGGCTCTGAGGCAAACGACACGGTAGTTAAGCTTTTGTGGTACCGGAACAATGCTCTGGGCAACCCCGCCAAGAAAAAGTTCATCAGTCGGCAGAACGCATATCACGGTACCACTACCATAAGTGCGAGCCTCACTGGGCTGCCGGCAAATCAGCGCGGTTTTGACGTTCCCCTGCCGGGCTTCCTGCATGTCAGCTGCCCGCACTTTTACCGATATGGTCGAGCGGGTGAAACAGAAGAGCAGTTCGCCGATCGCCTCGCCCGAGAACTGGATGATCTGATCATCAAGGAAGGCCCTGAGACGGTCGCAGCGTTTTATGGCGAACCGCTGATGGGCGCAGGGGGGGTGATCGTTCCGCCGAAAACTTACTGGGAAAAGATCCAGAAGGTGTGCCGCAAGCATGACGTCTTGATTGTCGCGGACGAGGTCATCTGCGGTTTCGGTCGAACCGGCAATATGTTCGGTTGCGAAACTTTTGATATCAAACCAGACGTCATGGTTGTATCCAAACAGCTGTCGTCCTCCTATCAGCCCATTGCAGCCATATTGATTAACGATGCCGTTTACCAAGGTATTGCCGACCAGAGCCAGTCGATTGGCACCTTAGGTCATGGCTTCACTGGTAGCGGGCACCCGGTAGCTACTGCAGTCGCCCTAGAGAATCTTAAAATTATCGAAGAGGAGGGCCTGGTTCAGCATGCTGCTGAAATGGGGATTATCCTTCGCAAAGGGCTTCAGCAGTTTGCTGATCATTCAATGGTTGGGGAGGTTCGTGGTGTGGGGTTGATTGCTGCCGTTGAGTTGGTAGCCGACCGGCACACAAAAGAGCCTTTTGAGGCTGTTGGCAGACTCGGGCGGTATCTGTCCTCTCAGGCCCAGGAGCGCGGAATGATCAACCGAGTCATGGGAGATGCATTGGCATTCTGTCCTCCGTTGATCTCAACGGAGAAGGATATAAATGAAATCCTTGGAGTTTTTGCGGCTTCTTTGGATGCGACACAGCACTGGTACCTCAAACACGCTGCACAGTAGTTAACGCCGCTCACTACAGGCAGAGCCGGAATGTGGAGTCCTCCGGCCTGCCGCTTCGTGCTCGCTTTAGGACTCGTCTCGAATTGGTCCTACGCAATTGATACCGTCGGCCGGACGACTGCTCTTCCGAGTGGCTGTAGGTAGAGCTCGCTAGCATGGCTTGGAGTCATCTTTTTTTGCTCTTGATACACCCTGAAAACAAGTCCAGAATCAAGTCTTTTCCGCCCCGGCAAGAAAAGAAACCCCTTAGATTTCAACGAGTCGGACGCCAGATAAGAGTCTCGTTTCCCGCTCCAAGATTCAGAAAAAAAGCCACTCAGATGAGTGGCTTTTTTTTGTGCCTGAAAATTGCTTTCGCCCATGCCTACAGGTCTTTCCGGCCCATGCTGTGTAAAAACGCAGTTCCAGAATGCATGGCACGCCAGCACCGACCCCCAAAATCCGCAGGGTCTGCGCGCAGTGGGCATGTTAAGACTATGCTAATCGCCACTGCAGGCCATGTACTGGTTTGAGTTGTCGTCCGCCAAGGAAAGGAGTCTGTACGTGTCTGGTTCTTCATACCCGGTTCTATTGTCGCAATGGCCTCATGAGCCGTCCGGCCCGCCGAAGAAGCGTTGGCCGGCAGCGCCGCAGTGGCCTCACCCACAGGCAGTCAATCCCAGGCACGATGGAGATCGGTATGAAGGCTGACCCGATCTACACAATCCTCTGGCGCTTCGCCGCCTGCATGGGCGGGTTGCTGATGATTGCCGCCAGTCCGGCCCACGCTGCCGACAGCGGTATCGCCGGCGGCCCGACCGCAAGCCATAGCATTGCCTTCAGCAATTCATACGCGGGCAGCGATTTTCGTAAGGTGATGGTGCGCAATTGGCAGGAGATAGCAGCGCAAGCGCAAAAGGAGGGTTTGATCCGTGAGGCGCCGGTGGTCAGTGCCAATAATTCGGCGTCGGAACAAGCGGCCCATATCCAGGACTTGATCGTCAGGGGCGTCGACGCCATCGTCATCCTGGCCGCGTCCGACACGGCGCTCGATGGGGTGATCCGCGATGCGTGTAACGCCGGCATCGTGGTGGTGGTCATGGCCAGCCTGGTCACCGAAGGCTGCGTCTATACCGTGGACTACAACTGGTCCGCCATGGGCCGCATAGAAGTTGATTACATTGCCAAGCGCCTCAAGGGTAACGGCACGCTGCTGGAGATCCGCGGCATTGCTGGTGATGCCACCGATAAAAATATCAGCGACGGCATTCGCCAGGCCGCCAGTGAGTATCCGGGCCTGAAGTTCGCCAAGACCGTGTACGGGAACTGGACAGGCGCTGTGGCGCGCAAGGAGGTGGCGCTGGCGCTGCCGTCGCTGCCCGGCATTGATGCCGTCGCGACCCAGGGGGGCGACGGGTATGGCGCGGCGATGGCGTTCAAGGCGGCGGGCCGACCATTGCCGATCATCGTGATGGGTAACCGTCAGGATGAACTTGCCCTGTGGAAACAGGAACGCGACGCCAATGGCTACGAGACCGTCTCTGTTTCGGCTTCCCCCAGTGTCTCCCAAGTGGGGTTCTGGGTCGCCCAGCAGGTTCTGGCGGGCAAGCAGGTGCCCAAATTCGTCGAGGTGCCTCTGGTGCGTATCGATGCGAAAGACTTGGACGCCTGGCTTGCCGACATGCCGGTGGGGGGGGCCGCCAATCCGTTCTACAGCCAGGCTTCCGTTGCGGCAATGATCGACGCGGCCATCAACCATACGGCGCCGCCGGCGCCTTTGCCGGAGGTGATGAAGCAGTAATGGCGGGCAGGGAGCGAGGATGCGGGGCGCCATGTTGACATTCAAACCGGTCGTGGACCGGCCCATTGCCGTCAAAATTGGCCTGGCGGTCGCCGCATTGGTGTTCCTGATGCTGGCGGTTTCGCTAGTGAACCTCTACGGGCTGCGAGGCATGGTGCGCGCGGTGGATTCTGCCAGCCATTCCGCAGAAATTCTGGCGTCGGTCAACGCGGCCACCGGTCGCGTGGAAAACTTCATCGCCACCCGCGACCAGCAAAGCCTGGCCCAGGCCGAAGGCATGGTTGCGACGGCTATCGCCGGGCTCACCGCTATTCCGGTGGCCGAAGCGCAGTCGCTCAACGGCAGCCTGGAGCGGCTCGCCGCAGCGATCACGGCCTTGCGCGTGGCGAGCCTGACCATGGATGGCGAAACCGAGAACATGACCGCCCATTACGGCCGGATGCGAGAGGCAACGACCCTGGTCGAACAGGGCATCGCCGATGGGTTGAAGGGGCTCGACGCTCGCGCCGTTGAGCACAAGGCGCGGGTGAGCGACATCGACAGTGCCCACCGCATCCTCAATGTCCTGCGCAACGGCGAACGGATCATTACCGCCAATGTCGCCAGGGTGCTGGTGACCGGGGATGCGGCAGCCGCCGCTGCGGCGCATAGCGCTAGCGTCGCGCTCCAGCCCGTGGTCGAACAATTGCGCGAGGTGATGGGGGCGCCGCAGCAGAGCGAGGCCCTCGACCAGTTGGCCGCAGCGCTCGCGGCGGCTGGCGTGGCGGTTGAGCGCCTTGGCGAGGCGCCCAGGCTGCGAGGGGGCGAAGCCTTGCGGCATCTGGCCGCCGTCGCAGATGTGGCGGGACGCCTCGAGACGATGTTGGATGATGTGGATGGCGACGTCGCCCACGACGCCAGCGATATTCAGGCGGCCACCGGCTTGCTGCACAATGCCGCCGCGCTATCCAAGCGTTTCGCCGAGCGCGTGGCGACCTTGGAGGCGCAGACCTTGTCGTTTCGTCTGTCACCGTCGGCCGAGGTCGCCAAATCCGTCGTCACCCTCCTGGACGAGCTATCCCGTCTCTCTCGGGTGCTTCCATCCTCCGTGGGGCTGCAAGCCACGGCGACGCCGCTGACGGTCAGCGAACAGATTGCCGGCTATCGGGCGGCATTCGCCAGGTTCCATCAAGCGAGCAACGCCTTGAGCGACGCGCGCGACCAGGTTCGCAATGAAGCACGCAGCGCGGGCCTGTTGGTTGCTCGTTTTGCGGGCCAAGCGCGCTCCGACGCCTTGGTCCACAATGATCGCGGCATGCTGGCGACGATCATTGCGGTCGCCGTCGCTATCCTGCTGGCCGGCGCCATTGCCTGGAGCACCTCACGATTTATCGCGCAGCCCATTGTGGCCCTGGCCTCGGTCATGCGCCGGCTTGCGGCGGGCGACCTGCACGCCGAAATCGCCAGCGCCGGGCGCGGTGATGAGATTGGCATCATGACCCGCGCCGTTCGGGTGTTCCAGGAAACTGCCCTGCGCATCCGCGTGCTGGAGGCCGAGGCCGAAGCCGAACGACAGCAAGTCCAGGCCTCTTTGGAGCGCATGGTCGCCGAGCGCACCGACACCCTGCATCACCAGACCGAGGTGCTGGAGGCGCAGGCCGTCGAGCTTATTGAGGCGCGCAACCAGGCCGATACGGCCAACCAGGCGAAAAGCGATTTCGTGGCCACCGTCAGCCACGAATTGCGCACCCCCTTGACGCTCATTCTCGCGCCTCTGGAGCAGCTTTCGGCGGCGGCCACCCCGCCCGCAGACTGGCGAGTACAGATCGAGCGCGCCCAGCGCAATGCGCTGCGCTTGATGAACCGGGTGAACGACATCCTCGATTTCTCCAAGGCCGAAGCGGGCAAGTTCGAAGTGTGCCCAGCGCCCGTCGACTTGAACAAAGCAGTGGGCGTGTTGGCCGAGGATGCCGCTCTGGTGGCCGAGAGCAAAGGCTGCACCTTGACGTGCAGCATCGATCCCTCGCTGGGCACGGTGTTCCTGGACCCCCGGCACTTCGAGAAGATCCTGCTCAACCTGGTGAGCAATGCCATCAAGTTCACCCCCGCTGGCGGCACGGTGCACGTGGCAGTCACGCCGATCGATGGCGAGCGATTTGAGCTGGCGGTGCAAGACTCGGGGATTGGCATTGCTGCCGACAAACTGCCGCTGCTGTTCCAGCGTTTTTCCCAGATCGATAATTCCGCCACGCGCCACTACAGCGGCACAGGCATCGGCCTGGCGCTGGTCAAGGATCTGGTCGAATTGATGGGGGGCGAAGTCGGCGTCAACAGCGAACCCGGACGCGGCTCGTGTTTCTTCGTTCGACTGGCGCTGGGGGTTGAGAAAAACACCGTGCCGACCGACGCCGGCACGCTGCGCGAGCAGTCTTCACCGAGCGCGACAGGCTCGGCCGAGCAGCGCCAGCTGCGTTTCGACGACGGCCGCCAGGACGGTTCGACGCATGACGCAGACGACGAGCAGCTGCCGGAACACGCCTCGCGATCCAGAGTGCTGGTGGTCGACGACAGCCCGGAAATGCTCAGCTATCTGCGCGAGCTGTTGCACGACGACTACCTCGTCGCCACCGCCACGGATGGCGAACAGGCGTGGGCACTCCTGCAGCGTCGACCCATCGATGTCGTCGTTTCGGATGTGATGATGCCGCTGCTCGACGGCTTCGGCCTGACCGCCAGGATCAAAGCCAGCGCGGGTTTTGCCCATTTGCCCGTGATCCTGGTGACCGCCCGCGGCGGTAGTGATGCCTGCGTAACCGGGTTGGAAAGTGGCGCCGATGACTACCTCGCCAAACCCTTCTCGCCGCTGGAACTCAAGGCTCGCGTCCGCGCGGCGCTACGCATGAGCCAGGTACAAACCGAACTGCACGCAAAGTCCCGCCAGGCGGGCATGGCCGAAATCGCCACGGCGGTGCTGCATAACGTCGGCAACGTTCTTAACAGCGTGAACGTCTCGGCAGACCTGGTCAGCAACCAGTTGCGCGCTTCGAAAGCCCAGGGCTTGAGCAGGGTGGCTCAGTTGATGAGCGAGCACGCCAACGACCTGGGCGACTTTCTCACCCAAGACCCCAAAGGCAAGATGCTGCCCGATTACCTGGTCAAGCTGGCGCAGGCGGTGACGGCAGAGCAGCAAGGCATTGTCCAAGAGCTCGGGCAACTCACCAAGGGCATCGACCACATCAAAACCATAGTTGCGGCCCAGCAGTCCTACGCCGTTGCTGTCAGTGTCGTGGAGGCAGTCTCGGTCACGGCGCTAATCGATGATGCCTTGCGCATGAGTGCCGGCTCACTGGAGCGCCAGGGGGTAGCGGTGGTTAAGGCGATTGCCGAGTTGCCCCTGCTCTCGCTGGACCGGCACCGGGTGCTGCTGATTTTGGTGAACCTGATCGGCAATGCCAAGCACGCGTTGGAGGGCGTGGTCGATCGTAGCCCGAGCGTCACGCTCCAAGCGTGCCTGGATGACGCATCAGCACTGCGCATTTCAGTGGCCGACAACGGCAGCGGAATTACCCCGGAGCACCTGGCGCGGATTTTTTCGCATGGCTTCACCACTCGCAAAGACGGTCACGGCTTTGGTCTGCACAGCTGCGCACTCGCGGCACAGGAAATGGGGGGGCGCTTGACTGTACACAGCGACGGCGCCGGGCAGGGCGCGACGTTTACCCTGGTTATTCCCCTGGATGCTTCGCTGAGTCAGGGATAAAAACCGACTCACTCGCGGCGTTGTATCTGCTCCAGTATCAGGCTGTCGGTGATGTTCATGTCGTCCAGTAACAGAAACATCTTGCTCAGCACCTCGGCCATTTTCTGATCGGTGTCGGCAAACGGCAGGTAGAACTCCTTGACGCCGCTGCCGACGGGCACGATGCACAGGTAATTGCCGGGCTCGATATGGATGGCTGCGCTGCCCAGATGAATGCGATAGTTCGCGCGCTGCCCGGTGATGTACAGAAAATGCCCTGCGCATTTAACGTTTCTCAACCCTAGCCCCTGAATCAATTCGCCGACCAGTTCGGCGCGGCGTTGCAGGGTTTCGTTGCTGCTGCTGTAGTCGTCTGCGGCGTGGGCCACGGAGACCAGCAGGTCGGCGTCACGCATGACTTCCGAGAACAACAGCGGCGGCACTTGCTCAAGGGGGATAGCTTTATGGTCGCGGTAGAACGCGATCGTGTCGAAGGTGACGTGCTCGGTTTCCGAGAGGTAATGGCCCGTGTCCAAAAAGTTGAACAGGGCGTAAATGCCGTGCTCCTTGCTCTCGTAATAGATGTCTTCGACGCTTGAGGTCGACCAGTTACGGACCTGCAGCAGCCGGGCGGCGACTTTGCTTTTGAGGCGATGGCCGGCAAAACGGTGGGTCCACAGGCCGCTGTCTCGCTCGGCAGGCGTCAACAAGTACAACTCGCGAAAGGCCTGTTTGAACGGCTGCACGCGGCGATGGGTGATCACTTCTTTTTGCCAGGCCGAGAGTTGGCCTGCGGTGAACAGATGGAAAGGGTGAGCAATACGCAGGTTCTTTTTCGCGAGATGTTGGCGGCCCTCAAGGTCAGTCACCGTCAGCGTTGTGCTATCGAGCCAGCCCAGCACAGTGTCGTCGGCCTGCACGATCAGTTGTTCCATCAGCAGGCGAACCGCCGGCATGTTCAACAGGGGTTTGAGGTCTTCGAGCGCCAGGGTTTCGCCGCTGCTCATCATCGCTTCGAGGGTGCGGCACAAGCGCGCGATCTGCTCCTTGAGCCCGGTTTGCTGCATCTTGAGCGCGATGAAGGCGGTGTGTTTGCGAATCGCAGGCGGTGCGGTTTTCAGCGTTTTTCCGGCTTTGCCGATGTGCAGCGTGGGCGACAAACCGTCAATAAGCAGGGTGATGTCGTAGCCATCGATGTGGGCGGCCGTTACGGCGGCTTCGGCGATCTGCGCTTCCATGGCCCATTCCAGGCGGATTGCCGAGGGGTAACCGGCGACGCGTGCGAGGTTTTCCAGGCCAGCCTGTATCGCCGCATGGGAGTTGGCCTGCCGTTCGGCGCCGTATTTACGCACGTCTTTATGCAGTTTCTTGAATGTCAGATAGCGTTGGCGTACATCGTCCGCCTCCGTGACGGGCAGCACGCCGTAGATGCGCATTGCCGCCTGTGCGTGGCGGGTCAACTTCTTTTCCAGCGCCGCTCGGCCGATGCCCTGGTAGGCGTCGAGCAGTATTCGCGTCTCGGGAAACGCCCAGGGCGAGGGGGCGAGTGCCGCGAGGTACTCGCGCAGGTGGTTTGGGTCGGCTTCGGCCAGCGCCTTGTCCAGCAGGTAACGGTCCACCACGCCCACGGTTTCATCTAGCGTATTGGGCAGGTCGGTGCCCCAGTCGGACTGAGGTGCCAGGGCAATGCTCAGGTATTCACGCTGGAAGGCTTGCAGGTCACTCCAGCCGAGAGCGTCGAGTACCACTCGGCTGGCTTGCCCGGCATAGGGCAGGGCGGTCAGCAGGCTGTTTCTTGAAAACCCGCCGAGTGCCGCGAGCAGCTCCGCCGACGAGGGCTTGGGCAATGCCTGAAGCAACAGGAAGCGCTCGAGCACTGCGGCGGTATCGGCCCAACGCTCGAAAAAATCCTCCGGCGTCATGCGCAGTCGTTCGACGACCGCCAGGGCCTGCAGCAGCCAGCGGGCCTGATACACCTCAACCGAACGGAACGTGTCGGCCAGCTTCTGGGCGTTATCGGGCAACCCAGCCAAGGCGTCCTCGATATAGCGAACGGTGAAGCGTGCCAGCTCAGGATGGCTGGCTGCGGGTGCTCGCGTAGTGGGGGCATCGCTGTGGGATGATTCGTCATCGTCGAGCACGTCATCGGCGTACCGATCCATGTCCACATCATCGCTGTCCAGCCCGGTGTCGTCTGTGTAGAACATCATGGCGCGCCCCCAGGTAGTGGCCGCCCGCACGAAGCGCGGGTAATCGAGGCGGCCGGCTTCGAGCAGGCCCAGCGCGATGCGCTCGATTTCCTGGTGCACGTAGGGATACGCGTCGGCGACTTTCGTAGGCTCCTCGTCTGGCGTTGAAGGGGGCTGCTCGCGGTTCCAGTCGCCGTCCAGCAACCATTCGGCGAACGCCTGCCAGGCTGCGGTTGGCGGGTAGTTGCTCAGGCGGTTGATGCAAGCTTGAACGTCAGGAAAGGCCCAGGCCTGGTCCGGGCGCCTGCGGTAATAGGCGGGGCCGTCTTCGTCAGTGGGCAGTGGGTAGTCGCTGTCTTCGAAGGCAAATTGCAGCATGTGCCGCAGTCGCGCGCAGATCTGCTCCAGCGCGTAGGCGTCCGGATGCGCCGTGACCCACGCATCACAGACTCGATATTGCAGGCCATAGCGCTGTTGATCGCGGCGATCCTCCAGGTCGTCCCAGACGGTAGGGAACACAAAACCATCAGCCAGGGCTTTGGGCCCATCCTTGGGCTGGTGCCTGACCCAGTCATCGGCGATGCGCAGGAAGTCGATGCCGTCCCAGAAGTCCAGTTCGAATTCGTCATATCGGCTGAGTTCGGGATAGTCATCCAGCGCTCTGTCACAAAATGCTCGCAGCGCAGCGAGGCGGGTGGCTTGGTCGGGCGCAGGGCGGCGTGAGTGCATGATGGGTATCCGAGAAAGTGAGCGACGAGGATCAACCGCCAATCAGCGGCACCAGACGGATAAATGCGAGGGTGGAAGGTGGGCCCAATTGGATCGACTCATCAAGCCGTTGCAGCATGACGCCGTTATGCAGAACGCGAAACGCACGGGTTTCAAACCCTTTCAAGGCGCGCTCGACCTCAACACCGACATCCAACTGCGCAGGCGCGCTGGCCTGAGGCATCGCAATCGCGCCGGCACCGGCTTGCTGGCGAATGTCGTGCTCGCTCAGGTATTGGCGGTCGAGCACTTCGCGCACCGACAGGTGTTCCAGCCAGTGCTGCACCGACAGCGCGGCAATCTGTTCGGTAACGGTCAGGCGAATAAGCTCGGCGACGGTCAAGGTCAGGGAGGCCGGTATCAGGGTGACAGGCGGCAGCAAAAGCTCCTGGCGTGCGCCTTTCAGGCAATAGCTATGAACCACGAACTCCATGACGCATTCCTTGCAAGCCAGGCCAGCCGGGCGGATGGCGCATCAGCATAGCCCGGTCGGCAATAAACGTCATCGCGCGGCGCGATCGGGAGCAGCGATAGAAACCTGCCAGGTCAACGATGATCGGTTTGACCATATCCCCCCAGGGGGGATAGGATGCCGGCGCAATTCACTGATTCCCGAGGGTCAAGTCATGAGTGAGCACGAACACAGCCACCCACATACCCATCAAAGTCATGAGGCGATCATCAAGCGCCTGAAGCGCGCGGACGGCCATCTACGCAGCATCATCACCATGATCGAAGAAGGTCGTGAATGCGTGGACATCGCCCAGCAGCTGCACGCGGTGGAAAAAGCGGTGTGCCAGGCCAAGCGCACGTTGATCCAGGACCACATCGATCATTGCCTGGAAGATACCGTTTCGGCGCTGGGCACCGGCGAGCGCGGTCCGTTGGAAGCGTTCAAACAAATCACTAAGTACCTTTGAGCCGACATGCCTAATTTTGCTGAACTGCTGCAACAAGGCGGGGCTAACGCCTGGTTGTATTTCCCCAGCGCTATTTTGCTGGGGGCGCTGCACGGCCTGGAGCCGGGCCATTCGAAAACCATGATGGCCGCGTTCATCGTGGCCATCCGTGGCTCGGTCAAACAGGCGGTTTTACTGGGGCTGGCCGCGACGTTGTCGCACACGGCCGTGGTCTGGTTGGTCGCCATCGGTGGCATGTACCTGGGCAAGGGGCTGGACGCGCAAACCACCGAACCTTACTTCCAGCTTGCGTCTGCGGCACTGATCATCGGGATTGCGCTTTGGATGCTGTGGCGCACCTGGCGTGGTGAGCGGATGTTTATGTCCGAGCAGGGCGCTGGTCATTCCCATGACCCTCATGATGAGACCCACCGGATCGATACTGGCCATGGCCGTGTTGAATTGGCGATCTTCGAAGACGGCGTTCCGCCGCGCTGGCGCCTGACAACGTTGACCGGCCATGCGTGGGGCGCCGCCGATGTTCGCCTGATGACAACCCGTCCGGACGGCGCCAGGCAATCGTTCTCTTTCGTAGAGCGCGACGGCTACCTGGAGTCTGCCATCGATGTCCCGGAGCCTCATGAGTTCAGCGCACGCTTGAGTCTTGGGCATGCGGGCCACTCCCACGACTACGATTTGGAATACCAGGAGCATGACCATGCGCATGCCGGACTGGAGCTGTCGACTGATGGCTATCAGGATGCGCATGAACGTGCCCATGCCAACGATATCCGCAAGCGCTTCACCCGCCGCGAAGTCACGACCGGCCAGATCGTCATGTTCGGCCTGACGGGCGGCCTGATTCCTTGCCCGGCAGCCATCACCGTGCTGTTGCTGTGTCTGCAGGTTAAAGAGGTTGCCCTGGGGGGCATGCTGGTCCTGTGTTTCAGCATCGGATTGGCGCTCACCTTGGTTACGGTCGGCGCTGCGGCGGCGGTGGGTGCCAGGCAGGCTTCCAGCCGTTGGCCATGGTTGGGTACCGTGGCTCGCCGGGCGCCATACTTGTCCAGTGCGTTGATCATCGGTGTTGACCTGTACGTGGGCTTTCATGGCTGGATCGGGTTGAATGCTTGATGCGGCGCGCAGGTGATGAGAGGCCGGCGCGGACCGCGCCGGCGCCCCATTGCGGCGTGCGTCTACTCTCATCGCACAAACACCGGAAACCATGCGCAACTTATTTGATCGGGCGGTGTCTGCATAAAGTATTTCCTCGTATTACAGCGGCTTAGGCTGCGAGAAGAGCGGCGTTTGACATGGGACGCTGCTTTGGAGCGGGTGGGAAAGTGCGCGGTTGCCTGACCGTATATGTAAAGGTAAGCTCATGCGCCTTTTCGTATTGGGGGGTAAGTGTTGGACTTTGATGGGTTTAAAGGGCCACGGAAGGTGCATTGTCGGTATGAAATCAAGCGGCTAAGGCGGATAAATGGATGCTTCAGTTTAATTTGGCAGATCAATTGAACTGCGACTCAAACCCTTCAGGTGAGCAACCTAATTCCGACTTGGATTCCAGGACGGGTGCGCGCACAGCTTTGCCCACAGTTGCTATTTTGCTCTGTACCTACCAGGGGCAACGCTATCTGGCTGAGCAATTGGCTTCTTTCGAGACCCAATCTCACTCCAATTGGAGCGTTTGGGCCTCCGATGACGGTTCAAAGGATGACACGCGAGGGATTCTTGCGGCGTACCAGCAAAAGTGGCCTGAAGGTTCGTTGCATGTGTTCTCTGGGCCGGCGGAGGGCTTTGCCGCCAACTTTGTCTCGCTGACGTGTAATGACACCATCCAAGCGGATTTTTACGCCTATTCCGATCAGGACGATATTTGGGAGGCGGATAAGCTGGCCCGCTCAGTGCAGTGGTTGCAAACCTTACCCGCAGATGTACCTGGCTTATATTGCTCCCGCACCCGGTTGGTTGATGCCGACAACCATGAAATCGGCTTTTCGCCACTCTTTTCCAAACCTCCCAGTTTCGCCAATGCGCTGATGCAAAACATCGGTGGTGGTAACACCATGGTGTTCAATAACTGTGCCAGGCAGCTCCTGCGTGAGGCCGGGGAACACAGACCGGTCGTCACCCATGACTGGTGGGCATATATGTTAGTGACGGGCTGTGGTGGCCAGGTTTTTTACGACCCCGAGCCGACTCTGCGTTACCGTCAACATGGTTGTAACCTGGTGGGCACCAACTCTGGCTGGATGTCTCGCTTCAAGCGTATTCGCATGTTGTTTCAGGGGCGTTTTAAACAGTGGGGCGATAGCAATATTGTCATCTTGAGCGCACTCGAGCATCGACTCACTCCCGAAAACCGGAAAATACTTCACCGCTTTATGGCAGCCCGCAAAATGAGTTTGATCCCACGTTTGATTTGTCTGAAACGCACGGGTATTTACCGTCAAACGTTGCTCGGAAATATCGGGCTTATCACGGCAGCCGTCTTCGGGAAAATTTAATCAATGGCAATCATGAGTAGTGTCTTCACGGAAAGCCATTTGCTGCTCGATTAACCTGCGGCAGCGCTTTGCGTGGGCATGCCAGCCAGGCTCGTGGTGAGACCTCTGCCAGATGCATCATTGGCGAAAACCTTACTCCTGAAATCGAGCGGCACTGTGCCGCGGCAAAGTATTCCCATTTTCTGCAACAAGCCGGCATGGCGTCCAACAGCTTTGTGTTTGCTGCTGGTAAGCTCTGCGGCGAGCTTCGCTGGGAACGCCATAGCCCTGAATGATGCAAGATTATTAGGTTAAGGATCAGCATGAAACACAACGGCAGCATCTTTTTAAGCGGTCAAAAAAGCCCCGCGATTTTTTTTACCGAGATGTCGGGTGATGGCAATGTGCCTGTAACGATCAGGGAGTACATAGCCTGATGCAAGTGCATTCTGCGGGTCCTACGGCAATGCTGGTCAACTTATGGCGCTACCGACAACTTATCTGGGCTTCAGCCAAGCGAGAAGTGCTCGGGCGGTACCGCGGGTCGGCCTTGGGGTTACTCTGGTCGTTCTTCAATCCCGTGTTCATGCTAGTTGTGTACACCTTTGTTTTCAGCGTGGTGTTCAAGGCCCGATGGAGCAGCGGCAGTGATTCAAAAGCTGAATTTGCCTTGGTGTTGTTTGCCGGGTTGATGGTCTTCAACCTGTTCTCCGAGTGCATAAATCGCGCGCCGGGCCTTATTCTTTCCAACGTCAACTACGTCAAGAAAGTGGTGTTTCCGCTGGAAATCCTGCCCTTCGTCACGCTGCTGTCGGCGCTGTTTCACATGGGCGTCAGCTTGGTGGTGTGGTTGCTGGCCTATGTGATCCTGATCGGGCCGCCTCACCTGACCGTGCTTTATCTGCCGCTCATCCTGCTACCGCTGGCGTTGTTGATCATGGGGCTGAGTTGGGCGCTGGCATCGCTTGGCGTGTATCTGCGGGATGTCTCGCAGCTCATTGGCGTGGTCACGATGTCGCTGATGTTTTTAAGTCCGATTTTTTATCCAGTCACGGCACTGCCGCAAACCTATCGCTATCTGCTCTACCTCAATCCGCTCACTACCGTCATCGAGCAGACCAGGGCGGTACTTTACTTCGGAGCGTCGCCGGACTTTGCCCTCTTGGCGGCCTATTTGGCGGCTACCTGCCTTGTTGCCTGGTTGGGCTTTGCCTGGTTCCAGAAAACACGCAAGGGGTTTGCTGATGTCCTCTGAAGTTGCCATTAAGGTCGAGAACCTTAGCAAGTGCTACCACATCTACGACCAGCCTCGCGACCGGCTCAGGCAGTTTGTGCTCCCTCCCGTACAGCGCACGCTCGGTATGCGTTCGCGCCAGTATTATCGAGAGTTCTGGGCGCTCAGAGGGGTGAATTTTGAGGTAAAAAAAGGAGAAACCGTCGGAATAGTCGGCCGTAATGGCAGTGGCAAGTCGACGCTCCTGCAAATGATCTGCGGCACGCTCAACCCGACTGACGGCAGCATTCAAACCCAGGGGCGAGTTGCCGCGTTACTGGAGTTGGGGGCGGGTTTCAATCCGGAGTTTACCGGGCGTGAGAACGTCTATCTGAACGCGGCGATATTGGGCCTCAGCAAAGAGGAAACCGATCAGCGCTTTGACGATATCGCGGCTTTTGCCGAAATCGGGACGTTTATCGAGCAACCGATCAGAAGCTATTCAAGCGGAATGATCGTACGGTTGGCGTTTGCGGTAGCCATCAACGTTGACCCGGACATTCTTATCGTTGACGAGGCGCTGTCGGTTGGCGACGAGTTGTTTCAGCGCAAATGTTTCTCACGCATAGAAACCATACGAAGCTCGGGGGCGACGATTCTATTCGTTTCTCACTCCGCATCAACAGTCGTGGGCTTATGTGACCGCGCTATCCTGTTGGACTCTGGGGAGCTGCTCGCGGTCGGAGAGCCGAAACGTATTGTCGGTAGCTACCAAAAACTCCTTTATGCGCCGGCGGCTACGCGAGAAGAGCTTCGTGAGGCAATGCGTGCCAATCGCCATGATCCGATCGGCGCCGAGCAGGAAGGTGACGCGCCGGTCGTGACGGGCAGCGCTTGCGTCAGCGAGAGCGCCGACGCCGATCAAGAGTCCTTTGATCCTGAGTTCGTACCCCAGAGTACGATCGTGTTCGAATCCCGTGGGGCGACGATCGGCGATACGCGGATCTTTACCCCTGAAGGCGTCCAGGTAAATGGGCTGGTGCGGGGGCGCACCTACCTTTTCCGTTACGACGTATCCTTCGACCAGCTTGTGACCAATGTCCGTTTTGGGATGTCGATCAGGTCATCCAGCGGAATGCCCTTGGGCGGTGGATTATCTGCCTCGAGGCCCACCGACGCGATTTTAGTGGTCGAGCCGGGCACCCGGATATCGGTCGAGTACTCCTTTAAATGTCATTTGAACCCCGGCGTGTTTTTCCTGAATGCGGGTGTGTTCGGTTGCGATGATTCGAAAGAAGAAATGGTGCTGCATCGCAAGGTTGATGTGGTCGCCTTCCGTGTATTGCCTGTCGTCGATAATCGAGCAACGGAACTGATCGATTTTGGCTTTGAATGTTCGGTGGAAATGAATGCATAGCTTGTTTGATGGTTTGCTGGTTTCGTGCCCGAATGACGGTGGACTTTTCTTGGTTCATGGGGGGAAGGCAAACCGTCTGGACTCTGCGGGTTGCACCGGCCTTGATGTCAGCGGGGCTTCCGTTCTGCTGGGGCTTCAGCCCGCCGGGTTGTCGTTGACAGGCCATCGCAATTGGTCGCTGACAGGTGACGCGAAGTTGGTCGATGACGTGCATGACGTCCTGTTTGATGGCGAGCTGTGCTACGTCGTTGGCACCACCGGAAACGAAGTTGTCTGCTTCAACGAGGCAGGCATCGAGACGCAGCGCTGGACGTTTTCTGAGCAGCCCGACTCCTGGCACCTGAACTGCTTGACCGCTGGAAAGACACCATCGTCTTTTCCGCCTTCGGAATGTCTGAAACAACCCGTGGATATAAAGGCAACACCCAGGGCGCCGGGTTTGTTCAGGATTTGTTCTCTGGGCAAAAATATATCGAGGGCCTGTCGCAACCCCACAGCCTGGTTCCTTACGGCAACAACCTGTTGCTTGCGAACTCCGAGACCAAGGAAATCCGTGAGTACTCGTCGGACGGCAAGCTTGTACGCGCCGCAGTCCTGGACGGGTATACGCGGGGTATCTGCGTAGTGGGTGAGCTGCTCTATGTCGGCTTGAGTTGCTCGCGCAATATCGACGAAGCTCACCTTTCGTCCGCCACGGTAGTGGCGCTGGACGTTACGACGTGGGTGGAGAAGGGGCGCATCAGTTTGGATGCCCTCGAAATCTATTCGATCGTCTCGGTACTTGATACAGAAGTGCTGCTGAATGCCTTGGGGCCGTTGAGCCAGAGTATTGTCGACCGACTGACCTCGTCGCTGCGCGACAGCAAGGGGCTGGCCGTAAGGCTGGAGCGGCGTGTCGCCGAATGTGATGAACAGTTGCAGGAGAAGGACCGTATCTGGGCGGCCCGGGTCGAGCAGGTGGTGGCTGATCATGCCGCGCTGGCCCAGCAAATTGTGATCGCCAAGGATGAGACGCTAGCGGAGCGTGTCGAGCAGATAGAAATTGATCATGTCGCGCAGATTCAGCGGTTGGCGCACGAGCGCGATGTAATGCTGACGGAAAAGGATCGGATATGGTCCGAGCGCCTCGGGCAGGTAGCAACGGAACATGTCGCAGAGGTTCAGCGAATTTCACATGAGCGGGATCTGATCCTTCAGGACAAGGATAAAGTCTGGTCGGCGCGACAAGAACATTTTGCCTACGTCGAGGCGCGGCGTACCGAAATGATGAAGCGGATTTCGCCCAACGTCAGCGTGGTAACGGTCAACTACAACGGTAAAGCGTTCTTGCGCGAGCTGATCGCGAGCCTCCTGCGCCAGACCTATCTGCCTGCAGAAATTATTGTGGTCGACAACGCCTCTCATGACGGCTCTGTAGAGTTTCTGCGTGAGGAGTTTCCCTCGGTCAAGGTTGTGCGTAGCGAAGTCAACCTCGGGTTTGCAGGCGGTAACAATCTGGGCGTGAGTGCCGCCACCTCTCCGTTGTTGGCGTTGATCAACAACGATACGGTGGTTTCCGACACGTGGCTTGAAGGGCTCGTGGCTACTTGGACGCAAGGCACCGCAGCGGGAGAGAAGGTGGGTGCCGTATCTCCTAAAATTGTTTATTTCAAACGGTTCCTGAAGATCAAGCTGCGTGCGCCGACTCAATCGCCAGGCGGTGACGATGGGCGGATGCTCGGGGTGGCGGTCGATCTATCGGAAACTGCATTTGTGGGCGTTGCCTACATAAAGCCTATCGTCGGCCAGGGTTTTTATCACGAGGAGCGCTGGCCCGAGGGCCGGGTCGTGCGTTGGACCGGCGAGACGGCCGAGTTGATGCTACCTGTAGGAGAGGCGCAACTGGGCGGGCCACTGACGCTGAGTGTCGTAGCGACTGCCGTTGGACGGCCTGAAGGCGTTTGCCTGGAAGTTGAATGCGACGGGCATTCGCTCGGCACTTGTCTCGTGCATGAAGGGTTCGCGCAGTTCCAGTTCGATGTCCCCGCCGATGTGGCAAATAACGCCGAGTGGGTTGTCAACAATGCGGGCAGCGCCCTTGATGGCCGAGGGAATGCTGCGGATATCGGGATCAATCAGCCCGATGCCGGGCAATTTGATCAGCCTCGGGAGCTGGAGGCTTTTTGCGGTTGCAGTGTGCTGATACCCCGCAAGCTGTTTATCGACCATGGCGGATTCGACGAGCGCTTCTTCATGTATTACGAAGATGCCGACCTTTCCTGGCGCATTCGCAAGGCGGGCTGGAAGCTTCTGTATGAGCCCCGTTCGGTGGTTCGTCACATTCATGCGGGAAGCAGTGGTGAGTGGTCGCCGGTTTTTCGCTACCACGTGACGCGTAATTACTGGCTTAACGTTTTTAAAAATGCCGGGGCGAGCCACTTGGTGGTACAAACCGCTCGGTTTATCCGTGTGCTTGTGCGGGCAGTTCGAGTTAATAGACGTCTCGGCTTATTGTCGTGGCGCGGAAGGTCATTGAATGAGATGACGCCTCAGCAAATCGAGTTCAAGGCACTTCTGAAAGCGACGTTGATGCTTCCCGCTATTTTAGGGAAGCGTCTGCGGGTACTAATGCGAAAGGATCGCTAATGAAAATCGGCATTTACAATCGATACTGGAATACGTTTGGTGGCGGCGAAAACTACACGGGTTCGGTAGCTGAAATATTGTCCAGAGATCACGAAGTTGAGTTGATATCGATTGAACCTGTGGACTGGAGCCGTCTGGAGTCAAGGCTTCACTTGGATCTGTCCCGATGCACCATGCGGGAATGGCCGAACGAGCCATGCGAGCGATTGTCGCCCCGTTCTTCGCATTACGATTTATTCGTCAACAGCACTTACTCATCATCGCTGATGCCGCGCGCGAAGAAGTCGGCATTGATTTGTTATTTTCCACATCGTGTCGATGCCTTGTCGTCGATGCGTGGGCGAGCCGTGCAATGGGTTCGCGAACTTGTGCGCGGCAGCAAGAGAGACTTACTGCGTATCGGCCGTCGGCGAGGTGACGTCATTACGCCAGTTGCCGGGGTGTATGACGTTGAGCCTGATGGGCGTGCCTGGATCAGTGCCGAGGCTATTTTGATGGTGGCTGGCGCACAGTCCCGCCCTGTCAGGATTCCTCTGTGGCCAGAGGCCTACAACGGTATTGAAATGATTCGACTGGATGGCGAAGAGCTGCCTTGGCACATGGAAGGCAATATCCTGCACGTGCCCTGCAAGCCGAATGATAAGCGCCATAGCCGTCTTCTTTCGATTTTTTGCAAGCCGGTCGTGATGAGCGAACTGGCGCTTTCATCCGACTCTCGACAGTTGGGCGCTTGTATCGACACGCGCTCGCTCAAATGGGGAAGTGAAGGGGCTCTTAAACGACACAGTCCGCGTGATGCGCTGCGAGCTTATGACCGGATCATATCCATATCGAATTTCACGTCGGAGTGGATTGATCGGCGCTGGCAATTGCCCTCCACCGAATTGCAGCCGCCGATCGACACTAAACTCTTTGGCCTCGACGGTCCGCCTGCAAAAGAAAAAATCATTCTTACCGTCGGGCGTTTTTTTGCCGGGGGCCATAACAAGAAGCACCACGAGATCGCGAGCGCATTTATTCGCCTGCGGCAGGAAGGCGTCATTCCAGACGGCTGGCGCCTGGTATTTGTTGGCTCTCGGCATCGTGAGCACCAGATGCATCTTGATTACTTTGATCGCCTCACGGAACTGTGCGCGGGCCACCCCATTGATATTCTTCCCGACCTGCCTTTTGCTGATCTGCTGACCTACTATCGCAAGGCGTCGATATATTGGCACGGTGCTGGCTGGGGAGAGCGCGTCGAACAATTTCCGGAGCGCTTCGAGCACTTTGGCATGACCACCTGCGAGGCTATGGCTTGTGCCTGTGTTCCGGTAGTATTCGACGCGGCCGACCAGCGGGAAATCGTCGCCAGTGAGGATCTTGGGTTTCGTTATTCGACTTACGAAATGCTGGCGACTCAAATGGGGATGTTGGTTAACGCTTCGCCTGAAATGCTGGCGCAAATCGGTGAACGAGCGCAAAAGTCCATCGAGCGCTTCGCGCGTGCCAATTTCCAGGCAAGAGTCAGGGAAGCATTTCGTGGGCTTGCGTATTAGCCACGTCGCTCGCTGATTGGCTTGTTGAACCGTTGAATGATCTGGTCGGCGCCCGGTTTATCCCAAGCGGCAAGGGTCGCAGAAGTGGGTGCGCGGTACCGTCCTGTCAGCCGATATCGTCAATGGATGCTTTGGCGTGGACGTTACCCAATGTCCCGTGAATATAAAGGAATGCGAGTACGTGAGTTCTATCCGAAATAAGCTGAGTGCCAAGGCTCCCTGGTGGCGCGCAAACGGGACTTTTCCGCTGGGGCTCCAGGTCCTGCTGGCCTGTTTAATGTGCGTAGTTCTCATCGTGTTCCTTACCGGTAAGCCTGCGAGCGCTCTGACCGCGCTTTGGGGCAATATCTATGAGGTACGCAACGCCGCAACCATCGTAGTGGTGCTCACCCTCGTTGCATTTGTCGCTACCTTTCGGCCTCATCCGGTCAATGGCGTAGTGGCGGTACTTGCAGCGTTTGTCCTGATGGCGGGGCCGGTCGCAACGTTATGGGCATTGGCCGCAAGCTTCGTTGCCGCCGCGTTGGGGTATCAGCTTATTGGGCTGAAGGCACGCGCGCAGCTTGCCCGCTCGGACCTGGCGCGTATAGCGCTGGCATTCTGGGTGGGAAAAGCGATGTTTTTGCTCATCCTCGCCGCACTCAGTTTTTTCCCGATCAATACACGTTTCATGGAAGGCGCGCTGATGGGCGCGCTGTTGCTGCTTTCTCCGATTGGGCGTGGCGAGGTCGTGCGTGTGCTGCGCGAGCTTCTCGTTTCTCGTCCAAGGCAATTGAGAGCGGTGGGGGGCTGGAAAGTTCCGCGGTTCTTCCTGCTTCTGTCCATCATGCTGTTAATTGTGGCGTCCGTGCATCCCGGGTTTGACGGGGACGCGATGACGATGCATATGCGCATCGCCCGTGAGATGCAAAGTAAGGGCATGTGGGGTTACGACGTCCGTGAGTACGTATTTGCGGTCATGCCACTCGCGCCTCAGCTTAATTTCAGCGCAATGTTCATTGCCGGGAACGTCGAGGCGGTCAAGGTTGAGCTTGTACTGCAATTTCTCGTCATGCTGGCGCTCGTCGCTACGGGCGGCGGTTTCCGTTTGCGCCCCACCGGCGTGGCCATGGCGGCGGTGTTGGCCTTTGTGCCGATGTTCGTGCGTGAGGTTTCGGGGTTGTTCATCGAGGTGACCCTGTGTGGTTTCATCCTCGCATCGGCGGTCCTGTTAACGTCTTCGCTGCGTCACAAATCCATCGAGTTGGCGTTGTTGGCGGCTCTGTGCGCGGCAGGCGCCAGTGCGACCAAGACGTTCGGCTTGCTGCTGGCGCCAGTGATCCTGGCGGTGCTGGTGGTCAATTGGCGCGAGATCGGCAAGACCACCGATCGGCTTCGTTTGTCGCTGATCCTTTTGGCTGCATTGGCGCTGGCACTGTTTTTTTACGTGGTGGCGTGGCTGAAGACCGGCAACCCACTCTTTCCGTTCTTTAACGGCGTGTTCAAATCACCCTACTGGGATCCTATCAACTTCCTGGATGGTCGTTGGGCTGGTCACCTCAGCTGGGACTTGCCCTGGAAAATGACCTTTGAATCGTCCCGCTACGAGGAATCCAGTGATGGTTCCATGGGGCTGATAATCTTGTTTTTGTTGGCCTGTGCGGGAAGTTTGGTTGCGGTGTGCCGGCGCAACCTGCTGGCGTTGGTGCCATTGGGTATCGGGGTGATCTACCTGGTTGCGGTTGGTGCCCAGATCCAGTATCTGCGTTACTTTTTACCGGGTATGGCCCTGCTGGCGATGAGCATCGCCTACTACCTGCATATCGTTATCAAGCGGCCACAAAACGTATTGTGGATGATCATCCTCGGTTGCCTGTTTGCCGCGAATCTGTTCGGGTTGCCGGCGAGCCGCTTTGTTAACGGGATGATGCATATTCCAGCGATGAACATGCTATCGCCGAGCCCTTATCGTGGAGTGACATCGGCAAATTACGCCGAAGAAATGCTCAACGCCCACCAATACATGGGCAATATCCTCGCTGCTTCGCTGCGCAAAACCCCCACGGTATTGCTGCTGGGTTGCCCTTATGGCGCCTATTTCAAAGGTCGAACCATTTACACGACGTGGCACAACTACAGCTGGGCGAGCCGGCAATCACAGTTGCTCGATACTGCGCAATTCGCACGTTACCTGGCGGAAAACCAAGTAAGCCACATCGTTATGGATGGCTGTACGACGCCAGAAGTACGTGCGGCGCTTGGCCCCTACATCCAACAGCATTTCCCGCGAATGGCGGAGTTGTGGGGTGTGGAAATGTATGAAGTCACCCAATGATGTGCAAGGGCGGATGCACCTTGCGGAGCACGCTGCCCGCACGCTTGGCTAACGGTCAGTCTCGTACTTGCAAACGGAAAAATTATGACCATGACGAATAGTTCTCCACCCAAAGTAGCCGTGGTGATTCCTTGCTATAAGGTCAAGAACCATATTCTTGGCGTGATTGGCGGAATCGGTCCTGAAGTGGTGCGTATCTATGCTATCGACGATTGCTGCCCTGATGGTTCGGGTGATTTCATCGAGGCCAACTGCACCGATGAACGGGTGACTGTTCTACGACATTCCGAGAATCAGGGCGTTGGTGGTGCGGTGATGACGGGCTATCGAGCCGCCATTGACGAGAATATGGAAATCATTGTGAAGGTCGATGGTGATGGTCAGATGGACCCGAGCCTGATCCCTGATTTCATTGCGCCGATCCTCGCCGGTGAAGCCGATTACACCAAGGGCAATCGTTTTTTCGATTTGGAAGAAATTCGGGCAATGCCACGTATGCGCTTGTTCGGCAATGCAATGTTGTCGTTCATGACCAAGCTGTCGTCAGGTTATTGGGATCTGTTCGATCCCACCAATGGCTATACCGCTATTCATGTGACAGTGGCCAGGCACTTGCCTTTCAAAAAAATAAGCCATCGTTACTTTTTCGAAACGGACATGCTGTTTCGGCTGAACACCATCCGCGCGGTGGTGGTGGATGTGCCGATGAATGCCAAGTATGTCGACGAAGTCAGCAATCTGAAAATCTCCAAGATTGTCGGCGAGTTTCTGGTCAAGCACGTGCGCAACTTCAACAAGCGAATCTTTTACAGCTATTACCTGCGAGACATGTCTGTCGCTTCCCTGGAGTTGCCGCTGGGCCTGCTCTTTCTGGGTTTCGGGCTTTTGTACGGTGGCTACCATTGGGTGAGTTCCGCCCAGATGGGCGTGCCCACACCGGCTGGAACGGTAATGATGTCGGCGCTGCCGATTATCGCCGGCATACAGTTTCTGCTGGGGTTTATCAGTTACGACGTAGCTTCGGTTCCCGTGCGCCCCCTTCACCGGAGTATTCGCAGACCCGGCGTCAATAATGTGGGGCCGCGCGTATAAGCTGCCTTGCGATTTGCAGGGCAGGGGGCAAGTCAGGTCGGGCAGTCGGAAGACGTGCCCGCCCTGGAACTGATTGCCCGGCGCCTGGCCGGCAGGTTGGCTTCATCGATTATTGAGCAGCAGTGCCATTAAGTGTTTGACCGTCATCTCGATGTCCAGATCCGACGTGTCAAGCTTGAGGGCTGGCTGTTCGGGCGCTTCGTAGGGGCTGTTGATACCCGTCATGTTCGGCAACAGACCGCTTCGCGCTTTTTTGTAGAGCCCCTTGGGGTCACGTCGCTCACAGATGTCCAGTGGCGTGTCCACAAACACCTCGATGAAGTTGTCCTCTCCGATCAATTGCCGCGCCATCTCGCGCTCGGCCCTGAAGGGGCTGATGAAGGCTGTCATTACGATCAGGCCGGCATCCATCATCAGTTTGGCGACTTCGGCCACTCTACGAATGTTCTCTACCCGATCAGCGTCGGTAAACCCCAAGTCCTTGTTCAGGCCTTGGCGAACGTTGTCACCATCCAATATGTAGGTGCGCTTGCCTTGAGCGTGGAGTTCTTTTTCCAGCGCGTTGGCAAGGGCTGACTTACCGGAGCCGGAAAGGCCGGTAAACCAGATAACTTTCGCGGTATGCCCGTTGAGCCGCTCGCGGTCTATACGGCTGATGCTCAACGCTTGGCGATGTACATTCTGGGCCCGGCGCAGGTTGTGCCGGATCATGCCGGCGGCCACGGTGGCTTGGGTAAAAGGGTCGACCAGGATGAAGCCACCCAGCGTCTGCGATTGTGCATAGGGCGCAAATACCAGCGGCTTACTGAGGGCCAGGTTCGCCACGACAATGTCATTGAGCCTGAGTTGTCGGCACGCTTCGTGTGCTTGAGTGTTTACATTCACCCGGAACTTCAAGGTGGTGATGCTGGCAGCGGCCCACTGGGTGGCGAGCTTCAGATCATAAGTCCGGCTGATCAGCCCTGCTTCGTCGGCCATCCATACCAGCGTGGCTTCGAATTGATCCGTCATTTCCAACGGCTGATCTGCCCGCGCGATCACATCCCCACGAGAGACGTCCACGTCCTGATCCAGCACCAGCGTTATCGCATCCCCAGCACTGGCTTTGGGCTGGTCGCCATCAACGGTTAAAAGCCGCGCGATTTTTGCGGTTTGCCCTGAGGCGGTAATGCGTACCTGGTCACCCAGGGCCAGTTCACCGGATGCAAGTGTGCCGCTGAAGCCCCGGAAATCGGCATTGGGGCGGTTGACCCATTGCACTGGAAACACCGTTTTATCGCCGCTGGAGCGCGGGGCCTCGATGGTTTCCAGGTGGCTGATCAAGGTTGGGCCCGTGTACCAGGGCGTGTTGGCTGACCGAGTGGTGATGTTGTCGCCCTTGAGCGCCGATAACGGAATGGCCGTCAGGGTTTGAAAGCCCAGTGATTCGGCCACCGTTTGGAAGGTCGCCCGGATTGTGTCAAAGACCTGCCGGTCGTAAGCCACGAGATCCATCTTGTTAATGGCCAAAATGATGTGGCGGATACCTAGCAGCGACGCCAGGTAGGCATGCCGTCGAGTCTGGGTGAGCACGCCTCGTTGAGCATCGACCAACAACACCGCAACATCGGCGGTTGAGGCGCCTGTGACCATGTTACGGGTGTACTGCTCATGCCCCGGGGTGTCGGCGACGATGAACTTGCGCCGAGGCGTCGAGAAAAAGCGATAGGCCACATCGATGGTAATACCTTGTTCACGCTCGGCAGTCAGCCCGTCGACGAGGAGTGCGAAGTCCAGCTCATTGCCCTGCGTACCATGGCGTTTGGAGTCGATCTGCAGGTCACGTAGCTGGTCGTCGAAGACGTGCCGGGATTCCCAGAGCAGGCGGCCAATCAGCGTACTCTTGCCGTCGTCCACGTTGCCGCAGGTAATGAAGCGCAGCAAGTCTTGATGGCGCTGCTGCTCGAAGAGGTCAGCCAGGCTCAGTGTGTGTGGCGCGGGTTGAGGCTTGCGCAGGCGCGATTTGATAGTAGGCATATTCAGACTGACTCGGGTTGAGCAGGCAGCGCGGAACATGCAGCCAATTGCTTGGCCAGTTCCCGTGCAAGCTGCTGTGCGTGTACGCGCAATTCAGGTACGGCGATGGCTTCCCAGTGGCGCGCCTTGAGCATCGGGCCCACGTACCACAACCCCTTTACTGCATGCCCCTGCGCACCGATGAGTTGATATCGGTCATTGATCTGGAGGCCCAAGCCGCAAGGGGAAGGGGTTAGCAGTTGGTCTGCGACCAGTTGTTGAAACAAGCGCTGCGATCTCGGGCCAATCGCCATACTCGGGCCGGTGCAATTGACGATCGCTGTCACCGCAAGTGTTTGCGCGGCGTGTTGGCCCCGTGGCCTGAGTTCAATGCTCAGCTCACCAGCGGCGCAAACGTGCATGGCCAATAGTCGTGCCGGCAGCACCTGCACCTTCTGTGTCTGGAGCAGAGCGTTCAGGCGGTCGGCGGCCTGCGGCGCCAGGCGATGGCGATGCACGTCCCAGAAGGCCACCGCATGGCGTAGGAACCGCCGCCGTTCGACCAGCGATAGTGCTTGCCAGAGCCGTGGCGTGTGGGGGCGAAGCTGGTTGAGTACATCACGCCAGTCCCCCCTGAGTCGGCGTGGCGCGCGACCTCTTGCCGCAGTCGGCGCAGCAGCGTGCGCATACGCAATGGCGCCTCACCCAGGTATTCCGGGTACTGGCCAACGGGGGGCGGGTTGGGGTTCAGTTGATGAGGTTGAGGCAAAAGCCCATGCCGTGAAAGCATCGTGATCATGCGCGGTTGAGCTTGCTGCGTCAGATGAAAGAGCGCGTCCACTGCGGTGTGGCCGGTTCCGATAATCAGAACGGATGCGTCGGGCGCAAGCCGGTTCATGCTGTCGAAGTCCCAGGCGTCTATCACGAAAGCACGCGTCTTCTCGTCCAGTGCCAGTGGGAAGCGTGGCAACTGATGCCCCATGGCCAGGACCACATGCGCGGCAATAAAGCAGTGTCCTGACGCGAGATTGACCGTGAACCCGTCTTTGACCGGGAGCGCGTGAACCTCGTCGACTTCCCCCTCCACCGCATGAAAGCGCTCGGGGTGTGCTGAAACCGCTGTGTGCAGGCATTGCTCCAGGTAGCGTCCGTAGAGGCGGCGCGATACAAAGCTGCCTGGGTTGATCGACGGGTCAATGCCCTGGCAGAACTCGACGAAGTGCGAGGGTGTCTCGGCAAACGCGCTCATATTGCCGGCAGGCACATTCAGAATCTGATTGTCGTCGTTGCTGCGATAGGCAAGGCCACGACCCAGTGCCGATGCGGGGTTGACCAGCGTGATCGAGAGGCTTTGACCGGCGGTGGCGTGCAATAGATGAATCGCAGTGAGCGTGCCACTGAATCCCCCGCCGACGATGAGTATTGAAGTCGAATGTGTGGGCATCAAAAGTATCCCTCCTTTTTTTCTTCTCCATGGAGCCGGCGCTGTCGGCATCAATCACGCGGCCCTGGCGCTCGGACTGTCGGGTGTTGGCAACTTCCAGCAGGATGTCTTCCAGGGTTTGCGCATCAGACTCTATCGCGCCGGTGAGGGGGTAGCAGCCCAGCGTTCGAAAGCGCACTTTCTTGATCTGAATGTCCTCGCCCGGTAACAGCCGACACCGGTCATCGTCTACCATCATGGTCATTTCGGGCCGCACCACCACTGGCCGAGGCTGTGCAAAATAGAGCGGTACAACCGGGATTTTTTCCTGGTAGATGTATTGCCAGATGTCGAGTTCGGTCCAGTTGGAAAGCGGGAAAACCCGGATACTCTCACCCTGTTTTTTACGGGTGTTGTACAGGTTCCAGAGCTCCGGGCGCTGATTCTTCGGGTCCCAGCAGTGAGTGGCGCTGCGGAAGGAAAAAAACCGCTCCTTGGCGCGGGACTTTTCTTCATCGCGACGGGCACCACCAAAAACCACATCGAATTTGTAATGGTCCAGCGCTTGTTTGAGGCCCTCTGTCTTCCAGATATCGGTATGCAGGGCCGAGCCGTGGTCGAAGGGGTTGATGTTCTTCTCGATCGCCTGCGCGTTGGTGTGCACCAGCATCTCCATACCGGTTTCGCGCGCCATGAAATCGCGAAACAGGTACATCTCCTGGAATTTCCAGCGCGTGTCGATGTGCAGCAAAGGGAAGGGCGGCGCAGAAGGAAGGAAAGCCTTGCGCGCCAAATGCAGCAGGACGCCGCTGTCTTTGCCGATGGAGTACAGCATGGCCGGGTTTTGCGCCTCTGCGACAGCCTCGCGAATAACGTGGATGCTTTCGGCTTCCAGGCGTTTGAGGTGCGCAAAACGCTGCACCTCGGCGTGAGGGCTGGGGAGGTGCAAGTGCGCGGGGAGCACGGGTTTGAAGGTTTGTGGGCAGAAATGGATGTTGGCGTTCGGATGCATTGAACGTGTTACGCCGACCAACTGACCATGCGCAAAGAGCGCAATGGGTTTGCCCAGGTGCTGCTGAAGTGCGCCCAAGGCTTTTTGAATGACTTCATCTTCGGCGCTGGCGAGCGGTACCCAGAAGCGTGCGCCCCTGGCATCGTTGGCATGCAGTGCCGGCTTGCCGCTGGGCAGAGGGTAGAGTTGGGCAAAGAGCACACGGTCGCGCCGTTTGCGCGCCTGTTCGAGAGCCCAATGCAGAATGAGTTGGTTCGCAGGGCGATCCAGTTCGTCCCGCAGGTCGTGCTCTGACAGTTCGTTAGGAAGCAGGCCCAGCGTGTGAAGGCGTCGTTCTGCGGTGCGCTTGGTATCCGCCTCGCCCAACGCCTTGAGGTGCGCAAAGGCCCGCTCGGTATCCCAGACGTCTTCACTGTCCAAGCCGAGCAACGCGGCGTCAGCGGGTGTCGCAAAATGTGCCATTTCTAAATTGACCTGCTTTCTCTGCATGTAAAAAGCAATCTACGCTTTTTTTTGAAGCAGTAAAGCAAAGTGCGACATTTTGTGCTTTTGCTGATGCAGGCATGCGGTGCCGGCAATGAGGCCCATTGAAGGCGAATGCCCGCTGCCGAGAGGGTGGATTCGACCCCCCGGCTCAATGGGGCGATCACTTACGGTGGGTTCAAACCCGACAATTTTTGCTGCAACTCAGCAATAGCTTTTTGCATCGTAGGCCAATCGAGAAAGCCGCGTCGTTCGTAATAAAGAGGTTGCTGGTGCGGAGGTTGGTCCAGTCGCTGGCGATTGACATCTTGTAAGCGCTGGACGCCATGACACAGATAATGCCCGCCCACGAATGGAAATAAGCCCAGCCAAGTTTTCCATTGAGAAGGGTATGACAGGCAAAGCCTTATGTATCGAAGCCGATCTCTCCAGGCAATAGGTTGTTGTTCAACGGGCCCATTTTCTGGAAGTGGTGATAAGACGCGGAAGAATGGCCCCTTGCAATTTCGAGCATTGTAAAGGGAGTACTGCCTGACGGTGACCGAGGTCGCACGAGTCGTCAGTAACTCCACCGCAATAGCGTGCAACAAATCATGATCAGGGTGACCGCCTTCCCAGGCAGGCACAAAACACGACTGAAGCGTTGAATGATCATTAAAGAAACCATCCAGCCAGTCCGCAAATACGCCAACATGTTGATGTAACTGACCATCACCAATTGACAATTGTCGGCCAACAAAAAGGATGTCGGTTGTTGCAACCCCTAATTTTTGGAGGACGGCTCGCGATTCCAGATCTCGACGGTCGGAATCAGCAGTGGCAGCCCCATCGGTGACATATACACAACGGACCCAACGGCCAGCTTTCAACTCGTGCTCGATTTGATGGAATACCCCGAACTCGTCGTCCTGGTGGGCCATCAAAAATATAGAACTTGGCTTCATGTCGGTACCCGCTATCAAGGTATATCAATGGTGTCGATATTGAGGTACTTGATTTTTTCCAAGAAGGCATTGTTTTTTTCTGTCTGCTCGGTAAGGCATTTGTAGCCAAAACTTCTCGGTTCGAAAAGAAAACCTGGAACTTTGATAAAAAAGACGCCAGGCCGGTAGGCAGACAAGGTAATGACAAGTCCGGGATTGGAGGAGTACAACCCATCACTGCCGAGCAGATTGACCAAGGGTGGTTTTTTTCTAGTGAACCAACCACCGGCGGGTCTTGCCAGTTTCCATAAAGCATTCTGGTTCATCGGTTTTTTGAAAAAACGCCAAAGAAAGGGAATGCCCATGTACAAGTACAAGTTTCCATTCAGCGTCCAACCCAGGCCTTTCTCGCGTATTCTTCTGATGTTCTTATTAGGGTAGCCACAAACGATATCAATACCTTCCTCAACGAAGGATTTATACAGCCGTTTCCCAAGAATCACCGACGACCCTTTTTGGGTGCCGTCGGACATCGTGTCTGTCGAAAGAAAAACGGCGCCGTCTTCGTGGCTTAGTCGTAACCCACAGTACGCAGCCACCATGGTGCCTTCTTTGACCGAATAACAAATTCTCGAGTCGTTGAGCAAGTACTTCTGAAACACGCGGGTCGCATTGTCCTCGGAGCCTCCGAAGCATCTCTGGAATAAACGAGTCCATTGCGCAATCAGATCATTGCTATAGCTGTTACGCCTGACAATATGAATGCCATCATCCAATAAGTCACTCATGAGAAATTTCGTTCCTTTTGAAAACTATAAATTTCGATTGTGCATAACTAATGAGCACAAGAAGTACGTCGGACAGAATTTTGGCGACGACTTCCAGCGATGTGATCCATAGCATGGCAGACAGAATCAAGGCTGAAATTGGAATGTTCAGCGCCAGGAGCGTGAAATAACGTACCGCTTGCCTCGTCCGGCCCTTGGCGTCGATCACGCCAAAAGTGAAGGCTCGGTGTGCCGCGAACGAGAATAGCCCGGCTAAAACCTTGCTGATCATATTGGCAAGGAGTAAGTCCATACCGAAAATATTAAATAGCAGAAGGAATACGCTAAGGTCTGCGCCATAAGTTAGGCCCCCTACGAGCAGGTAGCGAGCGAACTGAATTAGACTTCGTTGCATTGAATTCCTGCGGATGCAGATCCGCTTGACAGTGGTGCTATCACAGGGTGCGCTTGGCGCAAGGGTTCCTTAATACATCAGTGAACCAACGCACATGGGGCTCACCTCTCTGTCAGCGGCTGGTTTTGGGCGAGTTGTCCAGAGTATCGCAGACACGTCGTAATCAATAAAGGGAAGGAGCTGAACGCATGCAGGATACGCGTATCCGCTTCACGAACCCGCGTTCAACGCACTTGGCTGCAACCGGATGCTGTGTTCCTGCTTCCCTCCTGGGCCAGTAAATCAGATGCGTCCCCACGCAAACGTCGAAAAAATCTATCTCTATCTCAGGCCTGCGGACTTCTGAAAAGTCCGTCGATGGCCTCGCCGCGCTGGCCGAGTTGGGCATTAAGGTGGCGGTGATAGCTTGTATTTTTCGTCTTCCTCAACAAGAGCAGGCATGCGTTCGGAACTAGGCCTGTTTGAGACCGCCAAGCAGCTCAACGGCCAAGAGCCTATATGTCACTGCGGGACGTACTGGAGCAGTTGCCGTATGCAATGCAGGATGGAGCCGGCATCATGCCGCCCTCCCTCGCGGCCAGACCAAGTCAGAACTTGAAGTAGATAAACGGATTGAAGCCGCGCTCAACCACTGAAATGCAAGAGAGCACATACAGCACGAATACGTAGGCTCCCACAGTGACAGGCATCTTGAAGCTTCGCCTTCTCAAGCGATAGAACAGTTTGTCGCCAACAAGACAAATCAGAAAAGCAAGCGCAAGCAGGAAGATCACCTTGATATCGGCCAGGCCCATGTCGGCCGCCGTCCAAAAGGGGATAGTGGAATCCAGGCCTGTCATTGCTCGCCAGAATGAATTCATCTGAGACACGTTTTCCGCTCGGAACGGTACCCACAGCAGGGTAGCGAAAACAAACACAGGAAAACTTGCCATTCTCCACTTGTGAATTTTCAATACGCCTGCACGTTCCAGCGCTATCAGGCACCCATGCCCGAAACCCCATATTAGAAACGTATAAGCGGCACCATGCCAAAGCGCACACAGGCCAAACACAACGAACAAGTTACGGTATATCTTGAATGAAGTAGTACGGTTTCCACCAAGTGGAATATATACATAGTCGCGAAACCACCGTGACAGCGTCATATGCCAGCGCTGCCAGAACTCGGTGATGCTTTGGGCCGCGTAAGGTCGATTGAAGTTTCGAGGAAACCTGAACCCCATCATCCGCGCCATGCCTATGGCCATGTCTGTGTAACCGGAAAAGTCGAAGTAAATTTGAAAGGAATAGCAGACTGCGCCCAGCCATGCTGAATAGGTAGTAAGCACATGCCCCGGTACATGCACAGCATCGACAACAGAGCCCAATGGATCGGCTATCAGGATTTTTTTCGCAAGGCCGATTACGAAAATAACCATTCCCCAGAAAATATCACGGCTAACCAATACTCGACGTTTCACATCCAGTTGTTGCTTGACCTCAGAAAATCTAACCACGGGGCCAGCGATAAGGTGAGGGAACAGAAATATATAAATTGCGAATTTCTGAAGGCTTCTCTCGGGCAAAATTTGACGACGATAAACATCGGTCAGATAAGAAATAAAGTGAAACGTGTAAAAAGATATCCCAAGCGGTAGTGCAATCTCCCATCCACCCACTACAGACTGCGCAGGCATGCCGGTTACATCGCTGACCATCTGTGCGAAGAACAATAGATATTTAAAAAATATGAGGGGCGCAAGATTCGTAATGATGGAAATGATGAATACAATCTTTGCAAGTGCGGCTTTTTCGCTGCGCTCAAGCAATCGAGATATTACACCTGCGATAATCCAGTTAATCAGTAACAATAGCAGCGCTACTAGCGTTAAAGCTCCTGCGCCAAGCGCATAAAACGCGAAACTAGCAATCAATACAAAGCCATTCCTAAGCGACTTGGGCGCTAGGAAATATATCCCGTAAAACAAAGGGAAAAAGATAAACAGAAATGCCGGGGATGAGAAGACCATAATGCAAAGGCTCTTTTGTGATTTCTTGTATGGGCACAGACGCTATTTTTTAAACGACATCCAGTGCCCAGTAGATATATCCAATATCTGGACAATCAAATACTTGCACTTGCCACTCACCAGTTTAGGGATGTCCGAGAGTGGTCGCTCTCGATCAATTTTGGTAAATCTCTGAAAGTATTCAGAAATGCCTGACTGGACCATCCCATCACTAAAGCTATTCCCATACATGCAGGTGGCTGGCAGCAGCCCCTTGTCACTTAAATCATCAGTCTCAAATTCAAAGCCTGTAACCTTCGGATTGAGCTGTATTTTTTGATGAGTTACGGGCCAGTCGGGGACGATAAATGGTTCTGTAGCCGTGCGCGAAGAGTCTAGACGAGCAGAAAACCTGGCATCAGAGCCGACGTACGGTTTCTCTTCTATCTTTATGTCGTGATTCCATCGGTTAGGGGTGCCTTCAAGCGCAGCGATTCGATTGACCACGTCTTTAGACACTGAGAGCGCAGCTGCCTCAGTCCAGTGAAAATCTTGCGTGTAGAATATTTGGTAATCATCCTTGATCGAGTTAAGGATTCCGTAGACATCTACCATGTGCAGCTGGGAGTCGACGCTAAGATCCTTATACAGCGCCATAAAATTAGTTTTTTCTGGGAGCTCCGGAGCAAAAAAAGGAAGCCTTGCACTATAGAAATAGGGCTTCTGCATCGGCATTACGACTATCACTGTAACCCCTTGCGCTTTCATTTCATCGGAAAAATATACAATACCTCGATGAATGATGTCTCTATTCGCCTGGGTTCTTAACATTGCTTCCATTGCTGGAATTCGCCGATCAACGAGGTTTCTTCCGTAGATTTCATTATCCTTTCCGAAGTACACCCTGGACGATGATCGAAAAAGCTGGTAGTCCAGTTCGTTCTTTCCCCGAATCATTAGATTACGCAGACCTAAGTTGTCAGAAAACCACTTCTCAAAATTCGCGTAGTTTTTGTCAAGGTCAACGGGGCCGCCCACCCAAGTACTAGGAAAAGTCTGCAGTTTTCTCAGCTCTTGGACAGGCTCAACTTTAGCTGAATACCAGTCCGAAAATTTATTGAGATAATTACTACTAACTGTCGAAGTGACCCGATTGCCCTCTGTAAGCGACGGCAAGATCGCCAGCAGCGTAGGGATAAAACTAACGATAAAAACTGCACAAACTATAACCATCGACACTCTGTACCGCCAACGATTAAGCCTCGCTGTAGCTGTCTTCCGATGACTCATATCCCCAAGCGCCTTCGATTTTTGAAAGAACAATTTTTCGAGAAGGGCCGAAATCTACAGTATTTGCTTGCAACATTCCATGCCTGTCTTGCCAAGGCAACACCTGGCAGTACAGATGTGCTAACTGATCGCGCTTGGGGGCGTCGGGCTGCCGTAGCCATCACGCTAGCCTGAACGAAATGCCCCCAAGAGAAACACAGACGTTGCTATCTGTCGGTGTACTTAAGCCCGCGCTTGCGAAACGCTCACAACCCCGCTGTCTTGTGCGACATACATTGAAATAAGCAGCATTGACGGATCTTAACTTAGCGTGAAGCACAAACGCATGCGGGTAGTGCTTCAGAATTGGTCACACATACAGAGCGCACAATGCCCTATGTTCTCGTAATAGGAGACCTAAACGAAGGTGCTCCGTCGTGAGTAAGCTACGCCCAGACCCGCCGACGCTATCGTAAAGTGTTTTGCTACCTTCAATGCGTCGCTCGAGGTGTACACAGTGTCTTGATAGAGTGGTAAAGAGCCGTATTACTTATGTTGATAAATCAAGGCGTAATGGAATAGCCGAACGCTTCGAAATCTTCCAGGTACAGATCGGAGATTAGCGCCACGGATTCATTGCAAAGGTAATCTTGGTAGTCATACGTTTTCGTATAGGTATTTGTCTTCGGGACGCGCTCTATATTAATTGATGTGTTTTCTCTCAAGAGCTCGGGAAGACCACTTATTTGCTCCAAGGGAATAACCAGGTCAACCAGAAGGTTGCCTTTATAGTCATACAGGAACGAAACCTGCTGCTGCCATTGGACGTGGCTTCTTCTTTGGATTTTATGCAGGTACGTCAAGAAACTATCGCCTGCCTCCATGCCTATGTAGTCTCGCAAGTCAGCCCTGGAGGACATGTATAGATATTGCGAAACACTTCGAGCGAATGGATTTCGGACGATTGAGAATTTGAATAGATTGTCGAATTTTTCGCGGCCAATCTGCTGCCTGATTTGCATCGCTTTCAGGTGTTGCAAACCTCCGGTCTGGAACTTGTTGTGGTACTGATCAAGAAATCCCATCCAAAGGTTTTCTTCAGTCTTCTCATGTTCTTCCCAGATGGCCGACTCGACTGATGTTCCGCCGCACTTGGGTATGTGAATGAACAGTGTGTTGTGTTTTTCCGACAGCATGGTGTCCCTTATTAATTATATGTTTGCATCCGCTGCAGTTCTTTTGTGTGCCAAACCTGCGAAAGCCCCCAGCGGGGTCAGGAATTCCGATTGCTTTTGATATCGGCTGAAATCCGCGGTTCTGAATAGCGTTGGCTGGCGCATCTTAATGCAATGTAGCTGACCTCTGAAGCCCGGCGACTGCAAAGTGGCCGCGGTATCGATGCACACCGGCTCACTGCCGTAGCCGGGTATTGCGCACATAACGCGCCGGCGACGTGCCCAGTGTCTTTCTAAACATGCTGATGAACGAGCTGACAGACTCGTAGCCCAGCGTTTCAGCGGTGCTCTGCACCGACAGCCCCTCGGCCAGGCTTTGCAACGCGACAATGATCTGCCATTGCTTGCGCCATTGGCCGAAGGTCAGGCCGGTCTCGCTTTTTACCAGGCGGGCCAGTGAACGTTCACTCATGGCCACTTGCTGTGCCCAACTCGCCATGGTGGCGCGGTCGGAGGGGGCTTGCGCCAGCGCCCGGGCGATGGTGCGCAGCGGGGTAGAGGCGGGCAACGGCAGGTAGAGCTGTTCAGTGGGGGCCAGTTCAAGTTCTTCGAGCAACACGCTGGCCAAGCGTGCGGTGCGAGAGTGGGGCGGGTAGTCCTGGGCCTGGCCGCTCAAGTGGCGGATGAGCTCCAGTAGCAGCGGTGACAGCGCCAGCGTACGGCAGCGATCCGGCAGTGACGCGGCGCCGGGTTCCACGAACAAAAAACAGACTTGGCCGTTGGCCGTGACACGGTTGCTATGAGCAACGCCCCCCGGTATCCACACGCCGAACCCTGACGGAACCATCCACACGCCATCTTCTCCCGTACACACAATGCCGCCGCCATAGGCGACTACCAGTTGCCCCTTGCGGTGCGTATGTACGGCGGACTCACTGTCGTTGCGCTGGGTTTCGAGCATCAGCGCTACGGCAGGTTGCGCAAGGTTGTCGTACTCGAGCTGATCGGTGGGTAAGGGCTGGATCTGGGCCATGGCGTGCAATCGAAGCGTGTCTGGATTTGATTATATTTTGGCAGTCTACTCAATATCGGCAGCGATGCTAATCACTTAGCATCCCCGGCAAGCCCCTTCTGGATGCGGGCGAATGTCAGAAGCCTGCGAATCCGGTGCTTGCCATGCTCAGCGAAATCTCCATTGCCAACCTCTATTTTCCGCCCTTGTTGATCTACCTGGGCGTATCGGTGCTGGTCTACACGCTTATCGACCGCCTGAGCCGTCGCTGGCTGGACGCGGCGTGGCACCCGGCGCTGGCGCGTTTTTTTATTTCACTCATCGTCGTGTCGGCGATGGTCGTCAACTGCTGAGCGAGGTCGGCCATGGTTATCGTCAAAATTCTCAAACCTGCCGCCACGCTGGCGCTTGGCTTGCTGGCTGTGGTGTTCTGCCTGCAACTCTGGCGGGCGTATGTGTTGGCGCCCTGGACGCGGGACGGGCGGGTGAGCGCGCAGGTTATCCGTATTGCGCCGCAGGTTTCCGGCCAGATCGATCGGTTGTCGGCCAGTGACAACCAATGGGTGGCAAAGGGCGATTTACTCTATCGCATCGATGCGCGCGCCTATCGGCTGGCGGTGCAGTTGCGCACGGCGGAGTTCGCAGAGGCGCGCAGTGTGTTCGAGCAGCGCAGTGCGCAATTCAAGCGCCGAGCCCAGTTGGCCGACGCCATCGCCCGGGAAGAAATTGACAATGCGGCGCGTGACTTGGCGGTGGCCCAGGCGCGCCTGGACGCTGCGGCAAGCCAGTTAGCCCAGGCGCAGCTCGACCTGGACCACACGACGGTGCGTTCGCCGGTAGACGGCTACGTCACTCAACTGCGGCTGCAGCCTGGTGACTATGCGCAGGCCGGCACTACCAACCTGTTCGTGGTCGATGGCCATAGTTTCTGGGTCACCGGATATTTTGAGGAGACCAAGCTGCCGGGCGTGCGCATCGGCGCGCCGGTGTCAATCAAGCTCATGGGGTTTGCCGCACTGTTGCAAGGGCATGTGGCAAGCATGGGCCGGGGGATCGCCGACGCCAATGAACTGCGCAACGACAGCGGTTTGCCCACGGTGAGCCCTACCTTCAGTTGGATTCGGTTGGCACAGCGTGTACCCGTGCGCATCGAGTTGGACAACGTACCGGACGGCGTTGAGTTGGCGGCCGGCATGACCGCCAGTGTCGAAGTGACACAGCCCAACGCCGCGCCGCGCTGGCGGCTCACGCAATGGTTACAGGCCTTCATGTGATGACGCGTATGGCGACACGCCTTTTCGCGGCGATCCCCCGGCCCTGGACGCCCGCCACCTTTTTTTACGTGCTGCGCAGTATCGTGGCGGCGGGTCTGGCGCTGTGGCTCGGCTTCCAGCTGCATCTGGACTCGCCGTTCTCGGGCGCATCCACCGTGCTGCTGCTGGTACAGCCGATCCAGGGGGCGGTTCGTGGCAAGGGCGTCCACCGGATGCTCGGCACCCTGATCGGCCTGGTCGCGGCCTTGCTGCTGACAGGGTTGTTCGCGCAACAGATGTTGTTGTTCATCCTCGGCATCGGCCTGTGGCTGGGCCTGTGTGTGGGGGCAATGACCGTCTTGCGCCATTACCAGGCCACGGCGGCCGTGGTGGCGGGCTATACGGTGTGCCTGGCGTTGGGCCCGGCCATCGTCGCGCCTGAGCAGGGGTTCGACCACATCATCACCCGTGGCACGGCGGTGGCGTTAGGGGTGCTGAGCCTGAGCCTGGTCGTCACGCTGTTCAGCGCCAAAACGATGGAGCATGCAGTTCGACGCTCGCTGGTCGACGTCTGTGCCCGCAGTGCCCGGCTGATTGCCGCGAGACTGTCTGGCGAGCAGCCTGCGGAACGGGCAAAGCAAGGTCGCCCGCTCGCGATGCAGATTGGCAAGGTGGACGACCAACTGGGGCTCGCACGGGGCGAGTCGTCGCTGATTCGCTCCCGGCAGTTGGCGATTCAGGCAGGCCTGGCGCATCTGCGCTCCGCTGTGCTCGACGTGCAGGCGGGCGACCCATACCCCGGCATCGACCTCACGTCGCGGGCTCAAATAAGCACCGCGCTACAACAGTTGAGTGAGCGGATGCTCGACCCCCGCTGCGACTTTCTGGCCGCGGCCGATACGGTGGGACAACTGCGTGGCTTGGCGCAGGCTCTGGCTGACTCAAACCCTGATTCACGCTTGCCCGGTGAACGCCTGTACGAGCAATTGACGGACCTGAGCGAGGCCCTGCTGAATTTCTCCAGCCTCGATCACGCGCGCCCACAGCGGGTGCGCGCCGTGGGCTATCACCGCAACTACGCCGATGCGGCGCGAAACGGCATCCGGGCGCTGCTCGCCACGCTGGCCGCCGGTGGGGTCTGGTATATCAGCGGCTGGGATCAAGGGCCCACACTGCTGGCGGTCCTTGGCCCGTGCTGCACGCTGTTGGCAACGGCGCCCGCACCCGCCCAAGGCATTGCCAGCTTTATACGCGGCACGCTCTATGCGGTTTTGGCGGCAGCGCTGTGCAAGTTCCTGCTGATGCCGCAGATCAACGGGTTCCCGCTGTTATTTTTGCTATTGGCGATGTTCTGGTCGTTCGGGATTCACGCGACGAGCCAACCACGCAGCGCCCTGCAAGGCGTTGCCTACCTGATCGGGTTTAACACCTTGGTGAGTACCGGTGATACCGCCCTCTATGATTTCGCCGGTTTCGCGAACCAGTCGCTGGCCTGGTTCGCGGCCATGCTTATCTGCCTGTTGGCGTTCCAGATATTGCCCAAGGACCCGGCTAAACATATTCAGGCATTGAGGCGTTCGCTCCATCAGGACACCCGTCGGCTACTTCGCCAGGCGGGTGCTGTCGATCACTCTAGATGGCAAGCCACACAACACCACCGGATCGTCGCGCTCACAACAGTGCTGGGCGCCGATCACCAGCACGATGACCAGGCGGGCTACCTGTCGCTGCAACTGAGTAAGCAATTGAGCCGGCTACAGCGTGAAGCGAGCGGCATTGCCCCTGGATCGCCGGTGGCCCAATGCGCGCAAACCGGCGCTCGGCGGATGGCTCGATATGCTTACGACCCGGCGATCAGCGCCGCGCAGGCGCGCCGCACAGCAAGGTCGATGAGAAGGCTTGGGGCGCCTGATTTGGCGATCTGTTACCAGGACTTGGCCTGGCTGCTGGAGCAATACGCCAACGCTGCTCATCCCCGTGTCCCCTAAAACAAACCGGTGCCTGCCGGCGGTGCGCGTCTCTCGCCAACGGCGATAGGTGACGGATCTGCTCTACTATGAGCCAATGCTCATGTGTGCAATTGCCCTTACCACTCGCCGGATGCCCTACCCATGAAAGACCTGCCGCCGACCGCGACACTGCGCGCCTTTGAAGTCGCCACCCGGCACCCGACCTTTACGGCTGCCGCCCAGGAGCTGCATGTGACCCAGAGCGCGGTCAGCCACCAGCTCAAGCACCTTGAGGCGCTGTGGGGGTTGCAGTTGTTTGAACGGGGCAAGGCGTTACGCCTCACGGCAGCGGGGGCCACGCTGGCGCCTATCGTGCGCGAGTTTTTCATGAGCCTGGAAGCGACGTTGGCTGACCTGCGCGAGCAAAAAGGCCGGGTGCGGCTGAGCGTCAGCACCACCTATTCGTTCGCCTTGAAATGGCTGCTGCCTCGCTTGCCGAGTCTCTCTCGCCAACACCCCGAACTGTTGGTCTCGCTGGACACCACCGACAAAATCATCCACTTCTCCGATGCCCAGGCAGATGTCGCGATCCGGCTCGGCAAGGGCAATTACCCTGGCCTGCATGCGCAGTTTCTGTTCGGCGAGCAGGTATTTCCCGTGGCCAGTCCCGAACTGCTGCAGCGCCTCGGCACACCCTGCAGCCCCGCCGAACTGTTGCAGTTTCCGCTGCTGACCCGGGATGGCGCCGAGCTGGTGCCGAAATGGGAGGTGTGGTTTCAAGCGGTCGGGCTGGTGTTTTCGCCGCTCAAGGAGAGCGTCAGGTTCGGCGATACCAACATGACGGTCGAGGCCGCCTTGCTCGGCCAGGGCGTCGCGTTGGTGCGCAGCGGGCATGTCGAGAACGAAATCAGCGATGGCCGTCTGGTGCGACTGTTCGATGTGCCGTTCCCATCGCCGCTTGCCTACTATTTTGTGTGCCCCAAGGGCCTGGAGTCGCAGCCGCACGTGGTCAGCTTTCGCCAATGGTTGATCGGCGAGGCGCTGAAAGTGCGGCGGGCGGATGAATGATGCATGAGCATCTATTCATGCTGCGATGAGGAGACTTCTCTGTTGTCCGGGGGCTGGGTTGCCTAAGATGGCGCATGCCTATCCATCTCGTTGTCCTCGTTCTGTTTGCCGCGCTCCTGCATGCCAGCTGGAATGCGTTGCTGCGCGGCGGTGCCGATCGGCTTTGGTCGATGACGGTGATGTGCATCGCCATCGCCATTGCCTGTGTGGTCGCCGCCGCATTCATGGCGCCCCCGCGCCTGAAAGCTGGGGCTATGCGCTGCTTTCGGGGTTGTTGCATGTGGGCTACAACCTGTTCCTGGTGCGCAGTTACCGGGTCGGCGATTTGGGGCAGGTCTATCCGATTTCGCGTGGGTCCTCGCCAGTGCTGGTCACTCTGGGGGCGGCGGCCTTTGCCGGGGAAAGCATCGCTCCCGGCCAGTTGCTCGGGATTGCCCTGGTGTCAGGCGGGATTATTTCGCTGGCCTTCAGGGGGCGCAGCCTGTCGGTGCCCAGTTTGCCGTATGCGCTGGGCACGGGCTGCTTTATCGCGGCCTACAGCGTCGTCGATGGCATGGGGGCCAGGCTTTCCGGCGCGCCGCTGGCGTACACGGTGTGGATGTGCGCGTTGTGGGGCGTGCTGATGCCATTGGTGTACATCGGCCTGCGCGACGCCCGCAGCCTGTTTTCCGTACGGCCCGGCACCGTGACCGCCGTGGTCGGCGGGCTGGTCTCGCTGCTCGCCTATGGCGTGGTGATCTACGCCATGAACGAGGCGCCGTTGGGCGCGGTATCGGCATTGCGCGAAACCAGCGTGCTGTTTGCGCTACTGATCGGTTACCTGTTTCTCGGCGAGACGCTCACCGTTCGCCGGATCCTGGCGTGCGTCGTGATCGTCAGCGGCGCCATCATCATCGGCTGATGCAGCCCACTGCTCTGGGGGATTTTCCATGGTTAACGTCTTGCAGGCTCCGCTGATGCTTATCACCGGGGGAGGGCGCGGAGTGGGGGCGGCGACCGCCCGGCTGGCCGCCGCAAAGGGCTATGACGTGGCGATCAGCTATGTTGCCAACGAGCCGGCGGCGTTGGCGGTGGCGGCGCAGGTCGAAGCAATGGGGCGCAGGGCATTGGCCGTCCGCGCCGACAGTGCGGACCCTCGACAGGTGGCCGATTTGTTTGCCGCCATCGACCGCTCGTTCGGGCGCATCGACGTACTGGTCAACAACGCCGGGATGCTGGAGAAGCAGTCACGCCTGGAGGACCTGGGCTTCGAGCGGATGCAGCGCATATTCGCGGTCAACTCCATTGGGCCGATACTCTGTGCCCAGCAGGCGGTGAAGCGCATGTCTTACCGCCACAACGGCCCGGGCGGCGTGGTGATCAATGTGTCTTCGGCCTCGGCGCGCCTCGGCAGCCCCAATGAATACATCGACTATGCGGCATCAAAGGGCGCCTTGGAGACATTTACCATAGGCTTGGCCAAGGAGGTGGCCCGGGAGGGGATACGCGTCAACGGTGTTCGCCCTGGGCACATCTATACCGACATGCATGCCAGCGGCGGCGAGCCGGGGCGGGTCGATCGCGTCAAGGACTCGATCCCCATGGGGCGGGGTGGCCAACCGGAGGAAGTGGCACAGGCCATTTTATGGCTGGCCGGCGCCGAGGCGTCATTCGTCACCGGGACGTTCCTGGATGTGACGGGGGGTAAATGAGCCGGTGATACCGGCCTGGATGCGCTGCCACTCAAACAGGGCAGCGCACGCGACCGGCGGAGGTGAAAATGGGCGAGCCCGTCAGCGGGTCACTGGGCGAGCCAATAGCCGATGGTTGGCACGATCAACACCGTGCTGATCGCCATCGACAGTACATTCCCAATATACGGATGCAGATAACTCGGCAGCCGTCCGGCAATCGAGCACGCCAGCGGCGGAGCAACCAGCGCCCCCAGCAGCGCACTGCTCACAATCACCGTCATGCTGCCGCCATAGGCCAATACCACCGCAGGTACCACCGACACCAAGGGCACATAGGTCGGGTACCAGCCCCGTTTGCGCCATTGCTGACGCCACACCAGCACCCCCAGCAACGAGGACAGGTAACCGGTATTGGCCAGCTCCGGCAGCACAATCAGATTGGCGCCGTTATTCACCGCTTCCAGGGCCAGGCTCAGGCTGGTGTTCAGGTTGGCGGGGCGGTTTTGCGTACCGACTTGCGGATCGAATTGCACAACGGCGACGCGCACGGGACTCGTGGATACGTTCATGGCACAGACCTCTTTTTATTGTTATCGGCCCACCTGTTGGGGTGGTGGGCGTTTAGTAAGAAGTCTTTTTTTGTACGCGTTCCAGTCGGCCGTTTCCGTTTGGTTTGTAGTCCTTTGCTGCAATGCCTGCGCCTGCGGCCTTGATAGCTTAAGTGGACAGCGCTAATGCCCTTCCGTAGCATCACGCGTTCGCTTTAGCGCCTCAAGGATGAAACCCATGCCGTTTTTTTCGCTTCGGCTCACCGCCGCCATTGGCGTCGCCGCGTTGTTTTCCACATTGCTGGCTGGGTGTGCAGCCAGGAACACCTACGTTGACGCCGTAGAGCCCGACGCGGCGAAACTGCGATTCGTTGCCAATACCTCTAACGCAAAACTCTATTACCTTGACGACCAGCGCTGCGAGGGTGCGACGGGCGAGCTCAACACCCTATACGTGCCTGACACCCCACGCCGTGCAGACATGATCATTGCGCCACCGGCCAAAGCCCGAGGCTTTCTGGAAATCAAGGTCAGGCCGCGCATCCCGGGTTATATCTTTCTCAGCACCGACGGATACAACTGGTCGTGCGGTCTGCAACTCGATTTAACCCCACAAGCCTACGCTGAATACGAAGTCACCTTGGACGTGCGCGGTAATCGATGCAGCGCTCAGCTGAGTCGCTTGATGCGCGTCGATGATCAAGACGTGCGGGTGCCAATGCCGGCGATTCAAAGCGGTACACCGGCATGCTTGCGTCCGGCTCCCTCGAGTTCGCGAACGCAATAGGCGTGCCGATCAGAGCATGCGGCGCAGCACATCGTTGCGAGGGTCTGGGTCGTAAAAGCGGTGCTTGAGGGCGCCCACCACATGCAGCGTGATCAGCCCTAGCAGGGTGTAGGCGAGCACTTTGTGCAGCCATTGGAAGACGACAAACCAATCGTCGTTCTTGGCCAGCAGCTCCGGCAGGTTCACGCCGAAAAAGAACACCCCGTCACTCATGGTGTATGTACTCGACATGGAGTAGCCCATCAGCGGCACGATCACCAACAGCGCATACATCACACGTTGTGTGAGCCTGGACAACACCCGTTCGTACGGGGCCAGTGTTTCCAGTGGTTGGGGAATGCTCGGCGCCCGCCAGCGCAGGACGATCTGGGTGAGTATCAGCAAAAACGTGAGCACGCCGAAGGACTTGTGCCAGGGGTAATAGAACTCGTATTTGCTCGCCACTTCATCATTCAGGCCGGTCATGTGCCAGCCTGCCCAGAGCAGGCCCAGGACGAGCACGGCACGTACCCAGTGCAATGCGCGCAGGGAGGTCGGATACCGATCTATTGTCGGTTGATCTATTGGGTTCATCGTGGGCTCTCCATTGATCCTCAACGGCGTGAGGAATGCACGGTTGGGTGGCCACCCCGCGGGCACAGGGCCGCAGAGTGGCTGGGGCGGTATAGGGTCAGTCGGGCAGCAGCACGGTAATGACTTTTTCCTCGGTATAGGCCAGCGCGCCGCTCAACCCGCCTTCACGACCAAGACCACTGGCCTTGACGCCGCCCCATGGCAGGTTGGCGTCCAGCGGGCTCCAGCAGTTGACGCCGATGGCGCCGGCCTTGACCTGCGCGGCCACGCGGTGCGCGCGCGCCAGGTCGGTGGTCCAGACCGTGGCCGCCAGGCCGTAGGCGGAGTCGTTGGCCAGTGCCACGGCCTCTTCTTCGCTGTCGAACGTGATCACCGTACCGACGGGCCCGAAGATTTCGTCCTGGGCGATGGCCATGTCGTTGCGCGCGTCGGCGAAGATCGTCGGTCGCACGAACCAGCCTTGCCCAGGAGGGGAGACCCCGCCGGCCAACAGCGTCGCGCCTTGATCGATGCCCAACTGAATGTAGCGGTTGACGCGGTCGAACTGCGCTTTCTTGGCCACCGGCCCCATCTGCACCTCGGGTTCGCGTGGGTCACCCACCTTGACCGCGCGCGCGGCATCGGCCAGCGCGGCAGCGAAGCGTTCGGCCAGGCTGCGCTGCACCAGGATGCGCGAACCGGAGGCGCAGATCTGCCCCTGGTTGACGAACAGGCCCAGGGTGCAGCCGAACAGCGCGTCATCGAATGGCGCGTCGTCGAACACGATCTGCGGGCTCTTGCCGCCCAGCTCCAGCGCCACTCGCTTGAACAGCACACCGGCGGTGCGCTGGATCTCGCGCCCGGCCTCGGGGCTGCCAGTGAAGCTGATCTTGGCGACGTGTGGGTGCTCGCATAAGGCGCGGCCCACTTGCGCGCCGTAGCCGGTGACCACGTTGATCACCCCGTCCGGAAAGCCCGCTTGCTGCGCCAGCACCGCCAGGTGCAGGGCCGACTGCGGGGTCTCTTCCGAGGGTTTGACCACCACCGTGCAGCCCGCCGCCAGCAAGGCGGCGAGCTTCCACACCGTGATCATCAGCGGTGAGTTCCACGGCACGATGGCGCCGACCACGCCCACCGGTTCGCGCACGGTGTACGAGAGGGTCTTGCTGCCGAAGTAGCCGCCGGTGGGAATGGTGCGGCCCTCCAACTGGTTGGCCCAGCCGGCGGCGGCGCGCAGGTTGGCGATGGCGTTGGGCAGGTCCATCCGGCGTGGTTCGAGTGGCGAACGGCCGATGGCGTCGGCGTCCATGTCGGCCAGCAATTGGCTGTCACGTTCCACCAGGTCCGCCAGTTTCGACAGCAGCCGACCGCGCTGGGCGCCGTCAAGCCGGCTCCAATCACCGCCTTCAAGCTGGGCGCGTGCCGCAGCCACGGCGCGGGCCACGTCGTCGACGGTGCCGCTGGCGCAGCTGCCGTAGATCTGTTCGGTCACGGGGTTGATGAGCGGGATGCGACCACTGTCGCTGGCTTCGCACGGCGCGCCTTGGATGAAGTGGTTCAGGTGCTGATTCATGTGAGTGTCCGGGGGTGATGAGCAGGGGGCATATACCTCATGCCTCAAGGGAGGCCAGGGCGTCGCCGAATACGTCCAGCGCCTTGAAGAACATTGCGCGCGGGATCGTCAGCGAGGGCATCACACGCATGACGTTGCCGTAGCGGCCGCACGGGATCATCAGCACGCCGTGATTCATCAGGTAGCCCATGAGCCGGCCGATCTTTTCGCCCGCCAGCGGGGTCTTGGTGGCGGCGTCTTCGACCAGCTCGATACCAATCATCAGGCCGCGACCGCGCACTTCACCCACCAGCGGGCTGTTGAATGCGCGGATGTGTGCCTGCGCTTCCAGCCCCAGGGTGTGGGCGCGCTCCAGCAGGCCGAGTTCCGGGTCTTGCAGGATGCTGATGTTGGTCAGCGCCACGGCTGCCGACAACGAGTTGGCGGCGAAGGTATTGGGCATCGACCCGTCGGGAATCGCGGCCGCCAGGTCCGAGCGCATGATCAGTCCGGCCATCGGCAGGTCGCTGCCGATACCCTTGCCGAAGGTGAGCATGTCGGGCTTCACGCCGGAATGCTCCACCGCCCACATCTTGCCGGTGCGCCCCGCGCCGGATTGCACTTCATCGACAATCAGCAGCGCGCCGGCGCGGTCGCAGGCTTTGCGCAGCAGTTGCAGGAACTGCGGCGAGGGCGGCACGTAGCCGCCTTCGCCCTGTACCGGTTCGACGATCACGGCGGCCACATCATCGGCGGCGGTGTAGGGGCTGTTGAGCAGGTAATCCACGTAGTCGCCGGCGATCTGCTCGGCGCTTGCGTGCGAGGTGTCGAAGGGAAAGCGATAGGCGTAGGGGTAGGGCGCATGGATCACGCCACCCATCATCGGGCCGTAGCCCTTGCGGTAGGCCGTGCCGGTGGTGAGCGCGCCGGAGGCATTCCACACACCATGGTAGCCGCCGTGGAAGGCCAGGATCTGGTGACGCCCGGTGATGCGTTTGGCGAACTTGACCGCCGCCTCCAGCGCGTCGCTGCCGCTTTGTGTGAAGAACGTGATGCAGTCACCGCGCAGGCCCTCGGGCGCGATCTCCGAAAGCTTGGCCGCCAGTGCGGTGCGGCGGGTGCTGTTGATTTCCAGGGCGTGCATCAGCACTTCGGATTGGTCGCGGATGGCCTGCACCACCTTGGGGTGGCAGCGCCCGACGCTGCTGACGCCCACGCCCGCCGACAGGTCGATGTAGGTGTTGCCGTCGGGGTCCTTGAAGGTCGCGCCGAACGCGCGGTCCATGGCGATCGGCATGCGCCCGCCACCGCGCGCCATCGACTCGGTGCGTGCCGACAATGCCAGCGCCTCGCGGGTCATGGGGCCGGGCAGGGTTGTGGAAATCATTCGCGGCGCATCCGCAAAATGCAGGGCTTCTAATTTGGACTCACTCATGACGAACTCTCTGGCTGACGGTTTTCAGTGAGCCGATCATTCTCATGACAGGGCCTTGACCGTTAGCCCGAATCGGCAAATCGACGCGCATGAGCTGCGCCGTTGCCGATGCATGGCGGCAGATACAAAGAATTTGCAATGCGTGACCTATGTGGGACTATCGCAAAACACGGCAGGCTGGAAACAACACTATCGGCAGAGGTTTTCACCCATCATGCAAAACCATCATGTGAGCCACTTTCGCGATATCCATGTGCATGCCGCCACTGTCCAGGAATGGAGCCAGGACTACAGCCAGTTAACCGCCGGCCAGGCCGAAAGTTCTTTGATGCAACTGACGACGGCGCGTTGCCACGTGTTCCGCGAGCAGATCAACCAACGCGTGGTGCAGCACGGCGTGGCGCCGCGCGGCAAGATGTGCTTCGCCGTGCCGATCAGCGTGCCGGGCTCGACGCGCATGCAGGGCCGCGAGGTGGACGACAGCAGCCTGTTTTTCCTGCACGGCGGCGAGGAGTTCATGTTCCATATGCCGATGGGCATGGAGCTGTTGTCCGTCACGTTCGAGCGCGAATGGTTCGAGCAGGCGTTGACGCACACGGCGTCGACCGGGGAGATCGGTCGGTTGTTGCGTCAGCCGGTGATCCGGGTCTGCGCGCAGCGCTTTGCCCAGGCCCGAGGGCGATTGCTGGCGATGCTGTCCCTGGCGGTGACCGACCAGGCGCCCGACAGCGCGTGTGAGCCCAGGCTTGAGCAGGCCCTGCTCGATGAACTGATGCAGCTGCTCACCGACCCGGCCTGTGACAAACAGCAGCGCAGCCCGAGCTCCACGCGCAGCTTCATTGTCGAGAAATGCCACCGGCTGACCACGGCCGAGATGCTCAACGTGCCCAGCGTGAACGAACTGTGCGAGCGCCTCCAGGTGAGTCGCCGCACCGTGCAGAACAGCTTTCGCGCGGTGGCCGAGACGACGCCGCTGAACTACCTGCGCTCGGTGCGGCTCAACGGTGTGCGCCGCGCCTTGATGTCGACCGCGGCGTCCCGTCTCTCGGTCGGCGATGCCGCCGCCCAATGGGGCTTCTATCACCTCAGCCATTTTGCCGAGGAGTACCACGCCCTGTTCGCCGAGTTGCCCTCGCAAACCGCGCGTGCCGCCATCCCTGCCTGCGCGCGCGCCTGAACACCCGCCCGCCATGGCGCATCAATGGCCTGGCGCCGCTGTAGCGATACCGGCCGCCGCCTAGGCGCGGAACTGGTCCATCAACTGCATTTGATGATTGGCCCGCGCATTGAGCTGGCTGCTGACCTGCGCCGATTCGGCCGCCTGTTCGGTCAGCGTTTCGGTCACCCCGCGAATAGTCGAGACATTGCGATTGACCTCCTCGGCCACCGCACTTTGTTCCTCCGCCGCGCTGGCGATCTGCAGGTTCATATCGCTGATGACCGTCACCGCCTCGCTGATTTTGCCAAGCGCTTGCACGGCCTGGTGAATCTGCCTGGCATTGCTCTGGGCCTGTGCATGGCTTGAATGCATGGTGGCCACCACGCCACGCGTGCCGGTCTGGATGCGTTCGATCACCAGGCGGATTTCCTCCACCGAATCCTGGGTGCGCTTGGCCAGGTTGCGCACTTCATCGGCCACCACCGCAAAACCGCGCCCGCTTTCTCCGGCGCGTGCGGCCTCGATTGCGGCGTTGAGTGCCAGCAGGTTGGTTTGTTCGGCAATGCTGCGGATCACCTCCAGCACCGAGCCGATCTGCTCGCTGTTGACCGCCAGCGCCTCGACTTCGGTCACGGCCTTGCTGACTTCATTGGCCAGGGCGTTGATGTCGTGGGTACTGCGTTCGATGAGGGTAATGCCGTCTTTGGACGCCTGGTCGGCACCCCGGGCCGCCTGGGCGGCGTTCGACGCGCTGCTGGCGACTTCATGCGCCGTGGCGCTCATTTCGTTGGAGGCGGTTGCCAACTGGTCGATCTCGCGAAACTGCACCTGCATGCCTTCACTGGTCTGTCGTGCGATTTCCGAAGACTGGTCGGCGGTGCCGCGTGCATCGGTGATGCTCTGCTTGATCTGCGCAATGGTGGGTTGCAGCTTGTCGAGAAAGCGGTTGAACCACTGCACCAGTTCGCCCAGTTCGTCCTTTTTGCGGTAATTGAGCCGTTGAGTCAGGTCGCCGTCGCCGCTGGCAATCGCCTTGAGCATCTGCGCGACGCTGTTGATCGGGCGCGTCACGCCGGAGGCGGTGAACCCGATCAACAGCAGGCCCAGCAGCCCGGCGCCGATGGCCACCAGCAGCGACTCCAGGGTGTCGCGGGTCTGGGTCTGGTCAAGCAAGGCTTGCAGTTTCACCGAGTCGGCCAGCAAGACCTCCCTGGGCAGGTCAATGACCACGCCCCAGGGCGCCGCCTCCGGGATCGGCGCGACAGGGTAGACCGCGCGAATCGATTGATCCTGGGCCAGCACGACTGGCTTTTTTTGCGCCAGGGCGCTGAGCACCGCCTGGCCTTCCTGCGCCAACGGCGCGCTGATGGGTTTGCCGATCTGGCTGGCGTCGCTGCTGTAGGCGGCAAGCACCCCGCTGTCGGACACAATCAGCATGCGCCCCGAACCGTTGAACAGTGCGCGCTGGGCATCGCTCGCGGCCGCTTGCAGGGCGCCGAGCGCAAGGTCCACGCCGAGCGTGCCGACCACCTTGCCATCCACGATCAAGGGCATGGACAAGGTGGTCATCAGTTGCACCTGCCCGGCCTGTGTGTCGGCGTAGGGCGCCATCAGGCAGGTACGCCCGGTGTCTCGCGGGCAGGTGTACCAACTGTTGTAAGGCGTGCCGCTGATGCTCAGTTCGGTTTTCTGCAAATCGGCTTCGGGTATCAGGATATTCATCGGTTGGCCGGCGCCCCGGTTCCAGGCGCTGGCAAAGCGTCCGTTTTCGTTGGAGGCACGTGCGGCGTCGTTGGCGAATTCGGCGTCCCTGCCGTCCAGCGCATTCGGTTCGTAGACCAGCCAAAGCCCCAGTACCTGCGGGTTGTGGTCGAACGTGGTCTTGAGCGCCTGGTTGAGTTCTTCACGCAAGGTCGTGGCGGCCAACCCGCGCTGGGCGGCCATGTCGCGCAGGTGGCTCGCCTGGTCGGCAAAGGCGCTGATGGTCTGCAGGCTGCTGCCGAACACCCGTTGCAGGTTGCTGGCCTGCTCGGCGGCCTTGGCCTGCAGCAGGTTCTCGCCACTGTCCGTGAGCATCCGGCTGCTTGAGGTGCTGATCAACCGGTTGTTCTGGCTACTCTGGTAGAGGTTCATGCCGACGATCAGGCTGATCACGCCCAGCAGGCACAAGCCCGAGAGCAGCACGATTTTCAAGCGAATGGAGAGGGTGTCGAACATTGGGCTATCTCACGGGTGAACAGCGTGTTGAACGATCATCGGTTGGCCTGGGCCACCGATTTCTTATTGGTTTGTCAGTGCATCGGCCGGCGCCGCGTTTTGCGCACAGGCGTTTGCCACGGGCCGACTGGCGGTTGGTGCCACTGGCCGACAGCCGGGCAGAGGGGGCCTGAACCTAGCATGCAGGCCAGCAGCTGCGCGCGACTATCCCAAATCGGCGTGGAGTGTCGCGGCGGGTGACCTGTTTTGGGGCGCTGGCGGCGATGTTACCGATTTGGGATAGCGAGGGTTCCGTAGGCGGGCATAGGATCGAATCCAGCGTGCAACCTCAAGAATAAAAGCGCTACCCGGCACCGATAGAGCCTGAGTCGGCGCCACCCCACAGCGACTGCCTCATACAATAAGGTCAATAACATGAGTGTAACTATGCCGGTCAATGGCTCTACGGAGCTCAAGCGTGGCGCCCTGGGTGTCGGCTTCATCATCTTTTTTGTGATTTCGGCGGCGAGTCCGCTCAGTGTGATTGCCGGCGGATTCCCGATCGGCATCATGCTGGGGAACGGCGCCGGCACCCCGGCGTTGCTGTTGCTGGCCCTGGCGGTGCTGATGGCGTTTTCGGTGGGTTACACCACCATGGCGCGGCACGTCACCAACGCCGGTGGTTTCTACGCCTTCACCTCGCGTGGCCTGGGCGGCCTGGCCGGCGGCTCGGCGGCGGTGCTGGCGATGTTCGCCTACAACATTTTGCAGATCGCCCTGTACGGCATGTTCGGCGGTGTGGTCAGCGGCACCATGGAGAGTGTCTTCGGCCTGGTGTTGCCCTGGTGGTCCTATTCGCTGCTGGCGATGGTCAGCATTGCGATTCTCGGCTATCGCAAGATCGACCTGTCGGCGCGGGTGTTGTCGGTGGTGGTGATCGCTGAATACCTGGCGATCCTCACCCTGGATTTCGCCATTCTGAAGACCGGTGGCGACAGCGGGGTCAACCTTGATTCCTTCAGCAGCCAGCACGTGTTCAGCGGCACGCCGTCAATCGGCCTGCTGTTCTGCTTTGCTGCCTTCATCGGCTTTGAGGCCACCACCATTTATGGTGAAGAAGCGAAAAACCCGCAGCGCACGATTCCAATCGCAACCTACAGCTCGGTGCTGCTGATCGGCGGGTTCTATGCGCTGTCGGTGTGGGCGATGGTGGTGGGCGTGGGCGCGGACAAGATCGTGCCGATGCTGCAAGCCCTGCAGGACCCGACCACGTTTATCTACGGCATGTCCGACCACTTTGTCGGGCCGCACCTGACCCAGGTTATCCGCGTGCTGTTCATGGTCAGCATCTACGCCGGGCTGCTCGCGTTTCATAACGCCGCGGCGCGTTACTTCTACGCCATCGGGCGTGACGGCTTGCTGCACAGCCTGCTGGGCACCACCCACCGTGTGCACCAGAGCCCACACATGGGCTCGGCGTTGCAAAGCCTGATCGCCGCGGTGGTCGTGCTGATTTTCGCGGCGATGGACGCCGACCCGATCCTGCAACTGTTCGCCTGGTTCTCCAACCTGGCCACCCTGTGCGTGATCCTGCTGATGGCGATGACCTCGGTCGCGGTGTGCGTGTACTTCCATCGGCATCCCGAGCTCAAAGTCGGGATCTGGCGTGGGCGCATCCTGCCGATTTTCTCCTGCCTGGCCTTGCTGATGGTGCTGGTGTTGGCGGTGGTGCATTTCGATGTGCTGACCGGTGCCAGCCAACTGTTGTCCTACAGCCTGTGTGCGGTCATTCCGGCGGCCTTGTTGGCCGGCATCTACCTGGCCGCGCGCCTGCGCAAGGTTTCGCCGCAGCGGTTCCTGGCCCTGGGTAGCCACAAGCTCTAAAGCACGTTCCGACACATCCACTGCGACTTATTTTGCGTCGCACGCCAAAGCTCGTCTGCGTTAAAGGAAGCGTCCACATGCAGCACTACACAATGCTTATCAACGGGGTTCAGGTTGCCGGTGAAAACGGGCAGTTTGATGTGATCAATCCAGCCACCGGCGCCGCCTTCGCGCAGTGCCCGGCCGGTTCGCTGGCGCAACTGGACGCGGCGGTAGACGCCGCCCAGGCCGCGTTCAAAACCTGGCGCCTGAGTACCCATGCGCTGCGTTGCGAGCGCCTCATGGCGATTGCCGATGATATTGAGCAAAATGCCGACGCATTGGCCCGGCTGATCGTGCTTGAGCAAGGTAAACCGCTGGAGCTGGCATTTTCCGAAGTCATGGGGGGCGCCGCCTGGACCCGCTACGCCGCCGGGCAACAGATCGACGTCGAGCTGGTGGAAGAAACCCCGACCCAGCGCGTCGAGCTGCACCGCAAGCCCCTGGGGGTGGTGGCCTCCATCACACCGTGGAACTGGCCGTTCATGATCGCCGTGTGGCACATCATGCCGGCGCTGAGGGCCGGTAACTGCGTGATCAGCAAACCGTCGAGCCTGACGCCGCTGAGTACCCTGCGCCTGGTCGACATCATTGCGCGGCATGTGCCCAAGGGGGTGATCAACTGCGTGACTGGCGAGCAGGGGTTCGGCAGTGCGATAACGTCGCACCCGGGTATCCAGAAAATCGTCTTCACCGGTTCTACCGCCACCGGCCAGAGCGTCATGCGCGGCGCCGCCAGTAACCTCAAGCGCCTCACCCTGGAACTGGGCGGCAACGACGCCGCCATCGTCCTGCCCGGCACGCCGGTTGAGGTGGCCGAGGAGATATTCCAGGCGGCGTTTCTCAACATGGGCCAGACCTGCGCGGCGCTCAAGCGTTTGTATATCCACGAATCCCAGTACCAGGCATTTGCCGATGCATTGACGCTGATCGCGGGGCGCCAAGTGGTGGGCGATGGCTTGGAGCCCGGCGTCAACTTCGGCCCGGTGCAGAACCTGGATCAACTCAAGCTGGTCGAGGCATTGGTCGACGATGCGCGGGCCCAAGGCGCGCGCGTGTTGTGCGGCGGCGCGCGCCTGGATCACCCAGGCTTCTTTTACCCGCCCACGCTGGTCGCCGATGTGACCGACGGCCAGCGCCTGGTCGATGAAGAGCAGTTCGGGCCGGTCTTGCCGCTGATCGCCTACCGCGACGTCGAAGACGTACTGAGCCGCGCCAACGCCGGCGACATGGGCTTGGGCGGCTCGGTATGGGGCCCGGATGTGGCGCAGGCCCAGGCGCTGGCCAGCCGTTTGGAAAGCGGTGTGGCGTGGGTCAACTGCCACGCGCGCATCCAGCCCAATACCCCGTTCGGCGGCAGCAAAATGTCTGGTTTCGGCGTCGAGTTCGGCCTGGAAGGGTTGCTCGAATTCACCGGTCAACAGCTGCTGTTCGTCAATAAGCGCGCGGCCGAGTAAGCCTTGCCCACCTGGCGCAGCAAAGCTGCGCCGCTCTCATGCCAATAGCTAAGACAGCCTTTAAAGGCGCACCCTGAGGAGCTTCGATCATGCGGTACCCATCCACTTCAATGCTGGGCGGCACATTGGCTTGCGCCTTGTCGCTCGGTGCCATCAGCCAGGTCCAGGCCTACGAGCTGTACAGCGATGAAAGCCGTCATCTCAACGCCGACATGACCGCCGTATTCGGCATGTTCAACAGCCGCAAAAACTACGACGGCACGGCGGGCGGTTCTACCTGGCGCGAAGGCTTCATCAAGTATGGCGTGAGCGGCGACCAGTCCCTGGCCGGTAACGGTACTGCCTATGGCGCCTTTGCGTTGGTCAGTTCCGCCACCTGGGGCGATGGCGACCCGGCCGGCAATACCCTCGGCAGCGAACGCACCACCAAGATCGAAGACGCCTACCTGGGGTGGCGCTCCGGAGATCTGTTTCCGGCCCTGGGCCAGGACGGCGTGGATATTTCCGGTGGGCGCCAGGTGGTCAAGCTCGGCAGTGGCTTTTTGATCAACGATGACGGCCCGAACCTGGGCAAGGGCCCGGCCGATGGCGCGATGAACCGTGGCGGTGCGTATTACCTGGCCGCGCGGCATGCCTTCGATCAAACCGCGTTCCTGCGCCTGGGCGGCAAAGACGGCCTGCACGGCAGCCTGCTGTGGCTTAAATCCGACAACCGCGCCCAGGCTGAAAGCGAAGTGGCCGCCGGCACGCTGGATTACACCACCAAGCCCGGCACCCTGGGGTTGACCTGGGTGCATGGCATCGATGTGAACGAGCGCTGGGCCAGCGATTTTCAGCGCCAGCGCAAGGGCATGAACGTCTACAGTGTGCGCGGTGAAGGCGACGCCGGCCTGCCGAACGTGAACCTGGCGTTCGAATATGCCTGGCAGGACAAGGACAGCGGGCCCGAAAAAGCCTGGTACGGCGAAGCCGGCTACACCTTCGCCGATGTCGCCTGGACGCCGAAGGTCACCTATCGCTATGCCCGTTATTCACAAAAGTGGGATTCGCTGTTCACCGGCCTGAGCACCGGCTACGGCACCTGGTTGCAGGGTGAAGTGGCCGGCAACTATGCCGGGCCGTTCAACAGCAACACGCGCATCCAGCATGTGAGCCTCAAGGCCATGCCGCTGGAAAACCTGACGCTGGGCGCGCTGTACTTCGACTTCGACACGGTGCGCAAAAGCAATGCGCTGAACCTCAATGCGCAGGAGCTGGACCTGTATGCCGAGTGGGCGGTCAACCCGCACTTGATCATCACGCCGCTGATCGGCCTCTACAAACCCAAGGAAGACGCCACCAGCGGCGGCAACCAGGCCGTCGGCAAAGGCACCAACCTGTACAGCCAACTGACCGTCGCCGTACCGTTCTGACCCGCCATCACCGTCGCGTTTCAGGGCGCGGCGGTGCGGGGGTGATTGCGCATGTTCTCGGCGATGCGCCGCGTGGTGTCCATCACCATTTCGATCACGGTTTCCTGGCGCAGCAACTTGAAGCTCTGGGTGCTGCCGACGGCGGACAGGCTGCCGATCACCTCGTCGATATCCGGCTGGATGATCGGCGCGGCGATGCCGGTCAGGCCCAGGTTGAGTTCGTCGTGGGTCAGGCAATAGCCATCCTTGCGGATCTTTTTCGTGGCCTTGGCGAAGCTTGCCCAGTCGTAGGGGCTGTCCGGGTCGCCGGCCATGTGTTCGTCGAACAGGCGTTGCAGGCGTCGGCCCTTCTGAAAGGCGATCAATACCTTGGATTGCGCCCCGCGAAAAAACGGCAACGGGTGCCCGCGCCCGAAGGAGAAGTGGTAGGTATCGGTGGGTTCGGCGATGTAGGTATTGATGATGCGCCCGTCATAAAAAACGCTGGCGAACACCGCCAGGCCGGTCTGCGCCGACAGCTCGTGCATCAGCTCGCGCCCCGCCAGCAGGATGGGGTCGTACTGGCGCATCATCCAGTCCAGTTCGATCACACGCGGCCCCAGGCCATAGCTGCCGGCATCCACACGGGTCAGCAGGCCGGCGTCGCACAGATCCTTGACGTAGCGATACGCCGTGGCGCGCGACAGGCCCATGCGTTCGGCGATGGTGTCCGGGTCGATCCTCAACGTCGCTGGACCGAACAGGTCCAGGACACTCAGCAATTTGCTCAGGCTGCTCATTTCGTTCCTAGAAAGGGGGGTGGCACGCGGCTAAGCACTATAGGCGAAAACAGCGCAGATCCAAGCCCGCGTCCACAGACGGCCTGCGGGGTTGCGCCACATTACATCAGCTCGCGATAAATGCAATTTAGATAGGCATTAAATATTCATAAATCTCAAAATAAGAGACAAACTAATAAAAAATGCTTGTTTGGTGTGTTTTTGTATGTGATAAATCTCACCACATAAAACGCTCAAGCGAGAGGGCAGAGCATGAATGGCGCGCAACTGATAGTGAATGCGGCGGCGGCAAGCGGTATCGAGTACTGCTTCGCCAACCCGGGAACCACCGAGATTCCACTGGTGGCGGCCATGGCCAGCGCGCCGGCCCTTAAACCGGTGTTGTCGTTGTTCGAAGGGGTGTGCACCGGCGCCGCGGACGGCTATGGCCGTATCGCCGGCAAACCGGCGATGACCCTCACGCACTTGGGCCCGGGCTTTGCCAATGGCATCGCCAACCTGCACAACGCACGGCGCGCCAACACGCCCATCGTCAATGTGATCGGTGATCACGCCTCGTGGCACGTCAATTACGATCCGCCCCTGGCCAGCGATATCCAGGCCCTGGCCGGCAGCGTGTCCAGTTGGGTGCGCACCTCGCGCACCGCCTCGGGAGTCGGCGAAGACCTGCAAGAAGCCATGCGTGCCGCTTGGCAAGCCAAGGGCCAGATTGCCAGCTTGATTTTGCCGATGGACCTGCAAGCCAACGCCGTGACCCACACCGGCCGGTTCAGCCCACTGCGGGCGCCGGTGCGGCGCTTTGCCGGCGACCGCATTGAAGCCGTGGCCCAGGCGGTGCGCGATGGCCAGCGCCTGGTGTTCATCGTCGGTGACCATGGCTTGTCGGTGGCCGGGCTGGAAGCGGCGGGGCGCCTGGCGCAACTGCCCGGCGTGCGGCTGTTCGCCGAAACGTTCCCGCGCCTGAGCTACCGCGGCGGCGGTTTGCCCGACCTGGATCGCCTGCCGTATTTCCCGGAAGTGGCCATCGAAATCCTTGAGCAATACGACAAAGTGGTGTGTGCCGGTGTACCCGAGCCCATCAGTTACTTCGGTTATGAAGGTATCCCGTCGCGGCTGGCCGAGCGTGAGCGCCTGTTGTCGCTGGCCGAGGTCGGCGACGACGTGGCCGGGGCGCTGACCGCGCTGGCCGATGCGCTGGATGCCCCGGCCTATGTGCCCACGCCGCAGGACATCCAGCTGCCGCCGGGCGAAGCGGCGTTGAGCGCGCAGTCGGTCGGCCAGCTTTTGGCCGCCGCGCTGCCGGACGACTGCATTGTCTCGGTGGAGGGCGGCACCTGCGGCTATCCGTTTTTTACCGCCTCGGCGCGCGCCAAACGGCATCGGGTCATGACCAACACCGGCGGCGCAATCGGCCAGGGCATTCCGGTGGGCTTCGGCGCCGCGCTGGCCGAGCGTGGCAATCGGGTGTTCTGCCTGCAATCGGACGGCAGCGCGCAGTACACCATCCAAACCCTGTGGAGCATCGCCCGCGAGCAATTGCCGGTGGTGATCCTGATCGCCGCCAACCACCGCTACGCGATCCTGCAAAACGAATTGCGCCGTTTCGGCATGACCGAACTCGACCCCCAGGCCCTCAAGCTGACCGTGCTCGACCGTCCGCGCATCGATTGGAAAGCCCTGGCCAAAGGCTACGGCGTGCCGTCCTGCACCGTACACACCAACGCCGAACTGCAACGCGCACTGGCCAACGCCGCCGCCGATGCGGGGCCTTGCCTGATCGAAATGGCACTGTGAAGGAGTCGATGATGAAGCAGCTTGATGTGTTACCCCAAGTGCGCGCGTTCCTGGCGCAACCCGGTCGCCTGTTCATCGGCGGAACCTGGCAGGACGCCGCCGGCGGTCGTCGATTTGCCGTGGAAAACCCGGCTACCCAGGAGACCCTGACGGAGGTTGCGCAGAGCGACGAGCGCGACGTGGATGCCGCCGTCGCGGCCGCCCGCGCCGCCTTTACCGGCACCTGGGCCATGCAGTCGCCGGCCCAGCGCGGTCTGTTGCTGTTTCGCCTGGCGGACCTTATCGACCAGCACCGCGAGGAGCTGGCCCAACTGATCACCCTGGAGAACGGCAAGACCATCGCCACCGCTCGCGGTGAAGCGGCCAGCGCCGCCACCATCATTCGTTACTTCGCCGGCTGGCCGACCAAGATCGAAGGCGGCACCTTGCCGGTTTCGCCGGCCAGCGGCGCGCCGATGCTCAACTACACCCTGCGCGAGCCGGTGGGCGTATGTGCCTTGATCGTGCCGTGGAATTTCCCGCTGAACATGTGCGTGTGGAAGCTCGGCCCGGCGCTGGCGACCGGCTGCGTGGCGGTGCTCAAGCCGGCGGAGCAGACGCCGCTGGTGGCGATCCGGCTGGTGCAGTTGATCGAGGCCGCGGGGTTTCCGGCGGGCGTGGTCAACCTGATCACCGGCCTGGGCGCCGAAACCGGCGCGCCGTTGGCGCAGCATGCGGATGTGGACAAGATCGCCTTCACCGGCTCCACCCAGGTCGGCCGGCTGATCGCCCAGGCGGCCACGCGCAACATGAAAAAGGTCTCGCTGGAGCTGGGGGGCAAGTCGCCCAACATCATCTTGCCCGACGCCGACATCGTGCGTGCCGCCAAGGGCGCCGCCGATGGCATTTTCTACAACCAGGGCCAGGTGTGCACCGCCGCTTCGCGTCTGTATGTACACGCCAGCGTGCTCGACCAGGTGCTTGAAGAGCTGCAACGCCATGCCGCCGCGCATGTGCTCGGCAACGGCCTGGACCCGGCGAGCAGCATGGGCCCGCTGGTATCGGGGCGCCAACTGGAGACGGTCAAGGGCTACCTGCAGCGTGGTCGGGAAGAGGGCGCCGAACTGATCTGCGGCGGCGAGCGTCCGGCGCACCTGGAGCGCGGTCATTTCATTGAGCCCAGCGTCTTTCTCGACCGTGCCGAGCGCGCCTGCGTGGCCCGCGAAGAAATCTTCGGCCCGGTGCTCACCGTGATGAGCTGGACCGAAGTCGACGAACTGGTACTGCGCGCCAACGATTCGCCGTACGGCCTGGCCGCCGGCCTGTGGACCCGCGACCTGCGCTCGGCGCACCGCCTGGCGGCGCAGCTCAAGGCCGGTTCGGTGTGGGTCAACTGTTGGAACGTCGTCGATGCGGCTTCGCCGTTCGGTGGCTACAAGCAATCCGGCTGGGGCCGGGAAATGGGCAAGAACGTGATCGACGCTTATACCGAGACCAAAAGCGTATTCGTCGATCTGGCCTGAACTGAATCATCACTACGAGGTAGTTGCTATGGATCTGGAATTGAAAGGCCGCGTGGCCATCGTCACCGGCGGTGGGATGGGCATCGGCAAGGAAGTCGCACGTTTTCTGTCCGAGGAAGGCTGCAAGGTGGTGATCTGCGCACGGCGCATGGCGTTCCTGACCCAGGCCGCCGAAGAGATCAGCGCACAGACCGGCAATGAAGTGCTGCCGCTGTTCTGCGACACCAATGACATGAAGGCCGTGTCGGACATGGTCGAAGCGGCGCACAAGCACTTCGGGCGCATCGACATTCTGGTCAACGGTGCGGCGGCGCCATCCGGCGTGGTGCGCAATGACATCGAACATGCCGGCGACGACGAACTGCTGTCGGACCTCAATACCAAGGTGATCGGCTATTTCCGTTGCGCCAAGGCCGTGACCCCACACATGAAGGCCGCCGGCTTCGGGCGCATCATCAATATCGGTGGCCTCACCGGGCGCAGCAGCAAAGTGCTGTCGGGCATGCGCAACCTGGCCATCGCGCACATGACCAAGACCCTGTCCGACCAGTTGGGCGCCAGCGGCATTACGGTCAACCTGATCCACCCCGGCGTCGTGGACACCCCGCACATCCGTGAGCTGTACGAGCGCGAAGGGATCAAGCAGGGCAAGACCCCGGAGCAGGTCGAACAGGGCTATATCGATGCCACGCCGATTCGCCGCACCCTGGCGCCGATCGAAATGGGCTGGCTGATCGGCTTCCTCGCATCCCCCAAGGCAGGCGCGGTGACCGGCGAATCCATCGGCATCGACGGCGGCCTGACCCGTGGCATCTTCATCTGAGGAGCAACTGCGATGAGTAACGGAACCCTGTTAGTCGCCACCGTCGGCCAGGCGGTTATCCGCAGCGCCGACGACGGCAAGACCTGGCATCGCCTGGGCCTGGGGCAAGACCTGGAATTCGATGCGATCACCCGTTCGCTGAGCCTGCACCCCGGCACGCCGGAGGTGATCTATGCCGGCACCGATATCGGTTTGTGCGTCAGCCATGACATCGGCGGGCGCTGGCAACAGGTCGACTCGCCGTTCAACGGCCAGACCGTGTGGAAGGTGGCGGTGGACCCGCAGGATGCCCGGCGGATTTTCGTCGGCACCGGGGCGCCCTCGCGCGCGGTGCTGTGGCGCACCCTGGACGGCGGCGCAAGCTGGGACCGCGCGCCGGTGGAAATTCCTGAATTCTGCGATGGCGTCAGCCGTCCGCGTTTGCTGGCCTTCGCCTATGACCCCTGCGACCGCAACCAGCTGTGGTTCGGCCTGGAGGAGGGTGGGCTGTTCCATTCCCGCGACGGTGGCGACAGCTGGACCCGCGTCGATGACCGCCTGCTGTGGGACTTCAACTCGGACGTTCACAACATCGTCGTGCTGCCCAACCATGGCCAGAAAGTCATCGTGGTGGTGTGCGTCAACGCGGTCTATCGCAGCCTCGACGAGGGGCTGACCTGGACCGGCATCATCGGCCGTGAAGCCTTCGGCCTGTATTACCTGCGTGCGATGAACGCACCGCCGGGCTCGCAAGACACCGTGTACCTGAGCATTTCCGACGGCACCCCCGGCACCACCAGCAAGGTGCTGGTGTCGCGTGACGCCGCGCTCAGTTGGCAAGTGCTGCCGCTGCCGCAACAGCCTAACTCGTGTGTGTGGGCGCTAGCGTTCAACCCGGCCAACCCTCGGCAAATCGTCGCCGGTACCAAGTACGGTCACCTGTTCACCTCCGACAATGGCGGTGACGGCTGGCAGAAACACTGGCGCGAGTTCAGTGAAATCGCCGATGTGCTCTGGACGCCCGCGGTGGCGCAGATCAAGGCCGGGCACCAATCCATCGTCAAACAGCATTGAGGTAGCGAGCGATGAAAGTCGAAATCCTTCGCACTCACTTATCGCTATGGGTGAGTGATCCTGATGTGTCGGCGCGCTGGTACGCCGACATCCTGGGCATGCATGAAAGCGCCCGTGGCGAGAGCTGGGTGATGATGGCGTTTGGCACCAAGCATCACGACATCGCGTTGATTCGCGCAGAACCCGGCGCTCACCAGGGCGGGCTGGGGCTGCAGCACTACGGGTTGGAAATCGCCGGTGACATGACCACCTTGCGCCAGCTCTACGGCATGTTGCTGAAAAAGGGCGTGGAGGTGGTGAAGATCACCGACCACGAAATCGGCCATGGCCTGTACTTCAACGACCCCGATTGCAACCGCATGGAATTCTTCCTTGAGACCGAGCACGACGATGCGCGCGGCAAGGCTCGCTTCAAGGCGGCCGGCGCGCCGAGTCGCAACTACACGCTCGACCCCCTCGACCCTATTTGAACAAAGGTAAACAGCATGAAAAGCGCAAATTTCGCCAGCTATCACATCCGCAAATGGTACAGCTTCGTTGAAGAAACCCTGGCCAATGAGACCGGCCAACTGGCCGATGGCGAGCCGTTGTTCAAATACGCCGTGGCCGCCGTGATCGCCAACCCCTATGCCGGACGCTACAGCGAAGACCTCGGGCAATTGGTCGAGCCGTCGCCGCTGCTGGGCGAAGAGTTTGGTCGACGCATCCAGGCCCTGGCCGGCGCGCAGCCGATTGTCAGTTATGGCAAGGCGATCCTGGTGGGCAGCGCGGGCGAGTACGAGCACGGCAACGCGTTCCTGACCAACCCGGCGGCCGATCCGATTCGCGTGGCGCTGGGCGGCGGCAAGTCGTGGGTGCCGTCCACCGGCAAGCGTGGCGGCCCCGGCACCACCATAGACGTGCCGCTGGCCCATAAAGACGCGCTGTACGTGCGCTCGCATTACGACAGTATTTCCCTGACCTTCGGTGACGGCCCGTCGCCGGATGAGGTGGTGGTGATCTGGGCCTTCGCCACGCGCGGGCGTTTGCATGCGCGGCTGGGCGGCCTGCGCGCCGAGGATGTAAAAGGTATCGACGGGCTGCACTGATACGCGCCCGTGCTTGAGCGATGCTGGAACAAAAACCACAACAAGAAAGCGGTGAATAGCGATGAAGCAGGAGAAAACCCAGGTTGTCATCGTGGGCGGTGGCCCCAACGGGATCACGGCCGCGCACTTTATGGGCATGTACGGTATCGACTGCGTCGTCCTTGAGCTGGCCGACGGCATCCTGCCTTACCCGCGTGCGGTGGGCATGGACGACGAGGCGTTGCGCGTGCTGCAGGGCATCGGCATTGCCGAGCTGGCGGTGCGCGACATGATTTGCGATGTACCGCTGCGCTATTACAACGCGCGCGGCGTGTGTTTCGCCGAGGTCAAGCCAAGTGCCGCGCAGTACGGCTGGCCGATGCGCAATATTTTCATGCAGCAGCTGCTCGAAGGCACCTTGCGCGAACGGCTCGGGCAGCATGCCAGTGTCCAATTGCGCCAGGGCCATGAACTGCTTGAGCTGGAGCAGGACGAGCACGGCGTGACCCTGCAGGTACGCGACGCCGCTGGCGAGGTCTATGCACTGCAGACCGACTACGTGATCGGCGCCGACGGTGGCCGTTCCACCGTGCGCAAACAACTGGGTATCGAGCTGCTCGGGCTGACCCATCCGCGCAAATGGGTGGTGGTCGATACGGCCAACGACACCCTGGATGCGCCCTATACCGCGCTGCATGCCGATCCGCAGCGGCCGTTTGTGTGCATCTACCTGCCTTATCAGCAGCGGCGCTGGGAATTCATGCTGATGGAGGGCGAAGACGAAGCCAAAATGTGCGAAGAGGCGACGATTCGCCAACTGATCCATGGGCATATCGGCGACGCTGTCGACCAGCTCAATATCATCCGCATTCGTGCCTATACCCACCATTCGCGGGTCGCGGCGCGGTTTGTCCAAGGGCGAGTGGCACTGGTGGGTGATGCGGCGCACATTTCGCCACCCTGGGCCGGGCAGGGCCTCAACTCCGGCCTTCGCGACGTGGCCAACGTGGCCTGGAAACTGGCGGCGATCATTCAGGGCCGTGCGGCGCCGTCGATTCTGGCCAGCTACGACCAGGAACGCCGTGGCCACGCCACCGAGCTGGTGGCGCTGGCCGACAACATGGGGGCGGTACTGGGCCTGACCAATCCGCTGATGGCCGGCGTGCGCGACTGGTTGTTCCAGGCGGTGAACAGCGTCGACAACCTGCGCTCGCACTTGCTGGAGTTCAAGTTCAAACCCAAGGCCACCATCACCAAGGGCCTGGTTTATCACGAGCGCGCCGAGCTGCGTGAAGACGACCTGGTGGGCCAGTTGTTCATCCAGCCGAACATCGAAGACGCCCAGGGCCAGCGCCGCCGCCTGGACGAGATGCTGGGCAGTGGCTATGCCGTGCTTGGCTACCGGGTGAACCCGCGTGACCAGCTCAGCCAACCCATGGCCGAGTATTGGGCGCGTTGGGGCACGCGGTTCATTCAAGTCAACCGGTCGCGCAGCGGTGTGGGGCGCAACCAGCCGTTGACGGCCACCGACGCCCTGAGCGTGGAGGACGTGGATAACCGCCTGGGCGAATGGTTCTCCAAGGTGCGCGACTGCATCGTCGTGGTGCGTCCGGACCGCTTTGTCGCCGCCATCACCACCCCTGAACGCCTGGATGGCGTGCTGCGCAAACTGGCGGAGCAACTGTCATGAGCCACGACCATGACCTGCTTGAACAATTGCACCAGGCCGGGCGCCGCGCTCGGGCGCTCGCACCCCTTGCGCTAGAGGCGCTGGACCGGCAGCAGGGCTACGCGCTGCTGCATCAGGGCGTGGCGCGCCGCCAGGCGGCGGGCGAGCGTGTGAGTGGCTGGAAAGTGGCCCTCGCCGGCCGTGCGGCGCAAGCGCGTTTTGGCCTGGATGAACCGGTGTATGGCGCCCTTACACCTGCGATGGAAGTTGAACCGGGCAGCACGGTGCCGTTTACGCGGCTGATCCAGCCTAAGCTCGAGATCGAACTGGCGCTGGTATTCGGGCGCACGCTGGCGCCGGGCGCCTACAGCGACGAGGCGATTCTGGCGGCCGTGGCCGAAGTGGCGCCGGCGTTCGAGATCGCCGACTGCCGCTGGCAGGGCTGGCGTTTCGGGCTTGGTGCCTTCCTTGCCGATAACGCCGCCGCCGGGCTGTATTGCGTTGGCCCGCGTACGCCGTTCGATCCGGCACTGCATGGCTGCGTGCCCTATCGCCTGGAACACGACGGTGCGCCATTGGGGAGCGGCGACACTCAGCAGCGTGAAGACAGCCCGCTGTTGAACCTGTGTTGGCTGGTGCGGCGCCTGTTGGCAGCCGGGCAGGGCGTTGAGGCCGGGCAGGTTGTGCTGTCCGGTGCGCTGCTGGCACCGCTGGATATTCAGCCGGGCACGTATCGTCTGCACATGCTTGGCACGGAACTGGCTTTGGTTTTTCACGCGGGCATCGCGTCCGCGTAAACGCCAGCTGCCGTCAGGGATGACAAAGCCCCCTTCAGGCCCAAGCCACGCAACCGGCCGCCGAGGAACGACGAATATGCTCGCGCAAGTCCGCACCTTCAATGACTCTCAACAGCACGCCGTTTCGATCCAGGGCTGGCAGCAGGTGTATGACCAGCTCGGCCGTGGTTGCCTGACCAGCGAGCTGTGGCAGTTGTCCGGCGATCGCTTTCAGATCTTCCAGGAGGTGCTGGACAAGCGCGTGGTGCAGCACGGCCGCTCGCCCAAGGGACGCTTGTGCGCGGCCATGTCCCTGGGCAGCCCGCCGGTGGTTCAGGGGCAGCAGGTCAATGCGCAAAGTGTGGTGTTGCTGCGCGACGGCGAAGAGTTCGTGTTACATGCGCCGCAAGGCACGCACTTTTTTGCGCTCAACGTCGACGCCGTACGTTTTGCCAAACTGGCTGCGGTGGAATTATCCAATGATCAGCTCAAGCGCCTCACCAGCGTGTCGGCGCTCAGCGTGGATGAAACGTTACTGTTGCGTATTCGCCAGCGCATCCACCCGTTGTTTCGTCACTTTTTGGAACATGCGCACGCGATCAGCCCGGCGTCGGAAAAAATGCTCGAGGACGAACTGCTCGGTGCGTTCCTCGATCTGTTCAGCCACGCCGGCGATGAGGTGCGTTGCCGACGTGGCAATTTCGCGGTGAGTGCCTACCTGGTCCGGCGCAGCCAGGAACTGCTTATTGCCAGTGGTGATGCGCCGTTAAGCATTCTTGACCTGTGTGAGCAACTGCGCGTCAGTCGCAGGACCCTGCAGAACAGCTTCCAGGCCGTGACTGATATGCGGCCGGTCGAATACCTGCGCAACCTGCGCCTCAACGCGGTCCGGCGACAGTTGATCGCCACCCCCGCGTGCGAGAAAAACGTGGGTGAGATTGCTGTGGCCATGGGGTTTTTCCACCTGAGCCATTTCGCCACGCACTATCGTGAGCTGTTCGGCGAATCGCCGTCCGAAACACGCCGGGCACAGTACTGACACGACAAAGCGCGCTTCTACATGTTTGATCGCCATGTATCAGCTGGATCGGTAACTACGATGCGAAGCGAGCCGCTCTTGATCTTGCTTTAGATTTTGATCTCAGGCGCCCCGTCAAACACGCTGGCCGAAGGCAGGCTTGAGTCCGTGGGTAACCCGGCAGGACGCCGGGTTAGCCGCCCCGCGCCATGGATGGTGCGTGGCGGCGACCCACGGATTCAAGCCTGCGTTCGGGCACACCGAGCCTAAGCGAGGTGCCGAGTGTTGGGGCAAGAGCCCTTTTGGTTACTTTTGGGGCTCCTTTCCAAAAGTGACCCGCCGTAAGGGCGGAACCCTAAGCAGCCGTTACCGCAGCAACGGATATTTACTCGATCCAACATCCTGGTCGCCGGTCAGGCCGCCATCGGGGGCAAGCCCCTCCCACATTTGGCGGCGTTACGGACGGCATGGGGCACCTGTGGAGTGCGTCGAACGGTGATAGATGTCACGGGTGACGTCGAGCAGATAACGCGCTTCGTCAGTCATCAACAACAGGTCGATCTGGACTTCCTCGATAATGATTTCCAGCGTGATCAACAGGCCAATAGCCGGGGCAATGACCAGCCAGTGGTAATACGACAGCGTGACTAATGAAACGCACACGCCGATCAACCACAGCGCCAATACACATTGCGGCGCGTACTGCTGCAGGGGGATCCACACGCGTTGCAACTTTCTCAACTTAAACGCATAGAGCGTCAATGACGTTTCCAGTTGTTTAAGGTCGATAGAGTGCCGAGCTGAATGCTGTGTAGGCATAACAGTTATCCAAGTAACAACGTTAAACATCGGAGCCGGGCCATCGACGATGTGGCTATTGTTGGCCCGGGTGCCCACGGCCTGGCAGCGTTTGGCCGAGCCAGGCGACATTGACTGCGTTGACTTCCACCCATTCACCCCTGGCGGGAATCCCTTGGCAACTCATAAAAGCAATACAACGTCCGTGTGTGTCCAGTAAGGCAAAGTGGCGGTATTTTTTGACTCTTTTGAACAGGCCAATAGAGCAATGCATGCCATCACCTTGGTGCGATTTAGTACGGATAAGTTGTCAGGGTTGAGTCTTAAACAGCGCGGCGCCAGGCCAGCTGAGTTCAAATAACGTGCCGCTGTTGAGCGCGGTTCGACAGGTCACTGCGCCGCCATGGGCGATGGCAATCGCGCGTACTACGGTCAGGCCCAGGCCGCTGCCGCCCTGGGCGCGCGAGCGTGAACGTTCGCCGCGCTGGAACGCCTCGAAAATGTGCTCGGCGAACGCCGCGTCGACCCCCGGGCCCTCATCCGCGACCCTCAGGAAATGGCCGCGCTCGTCACTGCCCAGTTCGATGCTGACGATGCCCGGCGTGGCATGCCGACGAATATTGTCCAGCAGCGCCAGCAAGGCCTGGCGGATGCGATCGGCGTCGCAGTGCACGGGGCCCTTGCGCAGGTTTAATTGCAAGGCAAAACCGGCACCGTTCAGGCTGGGTTCGAACAAGCGAGCTTCAGCCTCCAGTGCGTCGGCCAGTTCCACCTCCTGAAGTGCCAGCTCCAAATGGCCGTTGTCGCTCATGCCCACCACGCGAAGGTCTTCGACCAGTCGGGTCAAGCCCTCGACCTGGCCCAGGAGGCTGTAGAACTGCGCGGTATCCGGCGCGAAAACGCCCTCGGCCAGCCCCTGCAGACGGCCGCGCAGGATAGTCAGCGGGGTGCGCAGTTCGTGGGCAATGGCAGCGTTCCAGAAGGCTTGTTCCTCGGCCATGCGTTTGAGTCGGTTGGCCATGCTGTTGAAGTCATTGACCAACAGGGCGGCTTCACCCAGGGAAAGATCGGGCGCCACGGCGCGGGCATCCAGGTCACCGTCAGCCAGGCTGCGCAGGCTCGCCGCCACCGAATTGAGCGGCGCCAGAATGCGTTTGGACAACTTGACGGCCACCGCCGCGCCGACCCCCAGGCTGACGCAGGTGATCAGGCCCATCCACACCCATTCCACGCCTGTGGGCAGCCATTCGTTCGCTTCCATTTCCAACTCCGTGGGTGGCGCGATTGTCCAGAGCACTGCGTAGAACACATAGGAACCCACCACCGCGAGCGCAATCACGCACAGGACCACGGCCGACATCGACACGATGATCTGCCGGCTCAGACTGTTGGCCACGTTCATGCCTGGCTCCCGAACCGGTAGCCGACGCCACGGATGCTGGCGGGCACGCCCTGCAGGCCGAGGTCTTCGATCTTGCGGCGCAGCTTGCTGATATGGCTGTCGACGGTACGCTCCAGGCTGTCGCTTTCCGGCGAGCAGAGCACCAGCAGTTCGGCACGGCTGAACACTCGGCGCGGCGCCTTGGCCAACTGGGCGAGCAACTTGAACTCGGTGACCGTCAGGTGCAACGGCTGTTTTTGCGTGCCGATGTGGACGTTCACCTCATGGCTGTCGATGTCGATTTCAAAGGCGTCGACGCGCAGTACACGGCGGTCGGCGCCATGGCCCTGTTCGCCGCAGCGGCGCAGCACGGCCTGGGTTCTGGCGATGACTTCCGCCGGGTTGAAAGGTTTGACGACGTAGTCGTCCGCGCCGATGCGCAGGCCCATGAGCTTGTCCATATCCTGGTCGTGCGCGGTCAGCATGATCACCGCCGTGTTGCCGCGATGGCGCAGCTCTGCCAGCACCTTCCAGCCGTCCAGCTTGGGCATCATCACATCGAGCAGCACCAGGTCCGGTTTGAGCTGCTGATGCAGTTCGAGCGCGCGACGCCCATCCGGCGCATGCGCCGTACGAAAACCCGCGCGCTTGAGGTAGGCCGTGAGGATGTCGGCGATTTCCGGTTCGTCTTCGGCGATCAGCACCAGCGCCTGGTGGGCGGGTGATGCAGGGAGTGATTCAGTCATGGTCTGCTCGTTCGGTGCACGGTTTTTCAGCAACGGGTTGGATGATGCACCGCAAGCATGCACGTTCAGCGAAGGTTTTATGGAGAAATGATGGAGAGGCGAATAAATATTCGTCGAGCTGGGAGGAGGGGCCGCTCAGGCGAAACGGATGCGCTCGTTGCAGGCGCTCTGCAGCATTTTGCGTTGGTAGTCGCAGGGGGTCGTGCTGACCAGCTTCTTGAAGTCGCGCAAAAAGTGCGACTGATCGGAAAAACCCAGGTCCAGGGCCAGGTCCGAAAACGATACGTCGTTGCGGGTGTTCAGGGTTTCCAGCGCCGCCTGGCAGCGAATGATCCGGCAGAACGTCTTGGGCGACACGCCGGTGTCCTGGCTGAACTGGCGATGAATCGTGCGGCTGGTGTAGCCACTCAGGTCTTCCAGTTGCTGAATGCGCAGGTCGCCCCGATGGGCCAGCGCTTGTTGAATGACCATGGCCGTGAGTTTTGAGGTCCTGCCCATCAGGCGCGGGGCCAGGTAGTCACTGAATAATTTCATCTGCTCGTGCAGCTGTGGGGCCTGCACGATGCTCTCGAAAATGCGCTGGGCAAAGGCCGACACTTCCAGCAGGTCCCATTCCTGTTCGGTCAGGTCTTCGGCCACCACATTGATGAAGCCTGGAATCACCCCCGGCGCGAAGCGCACGCCGAAGTAGTGGTGATCCTGCAGCAGCTCGACCCGTTGCGCTTGCAGCGGTGTGCCACAGATCCTCACGCTGGGGCGCGTGGCGTCGCAGTCGAACACGATGTCCACGCAGCCGTCCGGCACCGCCAGCAGGTCCGCCGAGTGGGCCACATCGAAGGCGTAGAAATGCGAGATCGCCGGGTGTTGGGAAGGCATGACCGAATAGCGCGATGAGTTGAGCACGAACCAGGGTTGTTCGTACGCGGTGTGGTGCCGCAGCGTTGGCGTACTCGGGTTGATCATGAGCGGACTCGGGTTGGCTAAAAGCGGGAATATTCACGCATTTTTCGCGCCAACTCAGACGAGCGGGCCGGGCCTTGATGTCCGAAATTTACAATACCGGCGCAAAACGCGCCGTGATACTCGACCTCGATAGCGTGGGAGCAGCGCCTACCGCAGCGATATCACCTTCAGCCCGAGAATAACTATGTCCACTACTACAAAAATAGACTTCATCTACCTGTCCGAGCAGGACATGATCCGCGCGGGCGTAACCGATATGCTCGCCTGTGTGAATACCATGGAAGAGATGTTCGGCCTGCTCTATAGCGGCGACTATCGCATGGCCGGGCCGAACAATGATTCCCATGGCGCGATGGTGGTATTCCCCAAGGATTCGCCGTTCCCGAACATGCCCAAGCCCACCGCCGACCGCCGCATGATGGCGATGCCGGCCTACCTGGGCGGCAGCTTCTGCACCGCGGGCGTCAAATGGTACGGCTCCAATATCGCCAACCGCGAAAAAGGCCTGCCCCGCTCGATCCTGATGTTCACCCTCAACGACCCCGACACCGGCGCACCGCTGGCGCATATGTCCGCCAACCTGCTGTCGGCCTACCGCACCGGCGCCATCCCCGGCGTGGGCGCGCGGCACCTGGCGCGCAAGGATTCGAAGGTAGTCGGCCTGCTCGGCCCCGGGGTGATGGGCAAGACCACGCTCGCCGCATTCATCGCCGTTTGCCCGCACATCGACACCTTGAAGATCAAAGGCCGTGGCGAGAAAAGCCTGAACGATTTTATTGCCTGGGTGAAAAACACTTACCCGCAGGTGACCACGATCAAGGTGGTCGACAGTCTCGAAGAGGTGGTGCGTGGTTCCGACCTTGTTACTTATTGTAGCTCCGGCGAGACAGGCGACCCCTCGATCTACCCAATTGTGAAGCGCGAGTGGGTCAAGCCGGGGTGCTTCATGGCGATGCCGGCATCGTGCTCGCTGGATGAAGGCATGGAGCGCGCCGACGTGCGCAAGGTACTCGACAACACCGGCCTCTACGAAGCCTGGTTCGAAGAGCTGCCCAAGCCTGCGCACCACTGCGTGCCGGTGATTGGTGTGCGGTTCATGGACATGATCGCCGAAGGCAAGATGCAGCACGCAGAGCTTGAAGACATCGGCAAGATCGTCGCCGGTGATGCCCAGGGCCGTCGCAACGATGAAGAGATCATCATCATGTCGGTGGGCGGCATGCCGGTGGAAGACGTCGCCTGGGGCACCGTGGTGTACCGCAATGCCGTGGAAAAAGGCATCGGCGTGAAGCTCAACCTGTGGGAAACCCCCGTCCTGCGCTAAGCCAACCTTTACCCCACTGACGAGACCTGTGACATGACTAAAATCATCAAGCTCAAAACCGGTTCCCCCTTTGAAGACCAGGCCAGCTATTCGCGCCTGGTGGTGGTGGATAACTGGATCTATGTGTCCAATACCGCCGGGCGCAACCCGCAGACCAAACTGATCCCTGAAGACATCCTCGAGCAGACGCACCAAGTGTTCGCCAACATCGAAACCGCGCTGGCCGCCGTCGATGCAAGCCTGGCCGATGTGGTGTGCTCGCGGGTATTTATCCAGGACCCCAAGGACGTGCCGGCGGTGATGGGCCTGATCGGCGAGAAATTCCGCGGTGTCGATCCGGCGAGCACCGTGACCTGCCCGCCGTTGGGTTCGACGGTGTACAAGGTGGAGCTGGAAGTGACGGCGTATCGCAACGCCTCCAAGGCCCAGGTCGAAGTGATTCGCCTGGCGCAATAACCCGTCCCGCGGCCGCGCCCTCGCGCGGCCGACCTCAATTGTTTTGCGAGTCCTGATCATGGCCCCGACTATTGCGCCCGTGAATACGTCCACCGAGTTTCCCACCGCCACCGCCGTTGTCATCATCGGCGGCGGCATTATCGGCTTGAGCGCTGCACTGACACTGGCCGAACGCAATATCCCGGTGGTGGTTTTGGAAAAAGGCCGTATCGCCGGCGAGCAGTCCTCGCGCAACCTGGGCTGGGTGCGCAAGACCAGCCGCCACGCGCACGATATTCCACTGGCCCTGGCCGCTGACCGCTTGTGGGCGCAAATGCCCGAGCGGGTCGGTGCGGACGTGGGCTACCGCCAGGAAGGCATCATGTTTGTCGCCCATAACGAGGCGCAAATGGCAATGCATGAAGGCTGGCTTAAATCGGTCGAGCAGTTGTCGCTTGACTCGCTGTTGCTGAGCAAGCGCGAGATCGAAGCGCTGGTGCCGGGCGGCGAGGGGGCCTGGGCCGGCGGGATCTACACGCCGTCCGATGCGCGTGCCGAACCGACCCTGGCCAGCAGCGCGATCGCCAAGGCCGCCATGGCGCTGGGCGTGGTGATCATCGAACAGTGCGCGGTGCGTACGCTGCAGATGTCGGCCGGCAAGGTCAGTGGCGTGGTCACCGAAAAAGGCGAGATTCGTTGCGACCAGGTGTTACTCGCCGGCGGCATGTGGTCGCGGCGCTTCCTGGGTAACCTGGGGGTGTCGCTGCCGACCCTGGCCTTGACCTGTTCGGTGTTGCGCACCCATCCGATGCAGGGCCCCACCGAAATTGCCGTGGGCGCGCCGGACTTTTCCTTTCGCAAGCACAAGGATGGCGGCTTCATCATTACCCAGCGCGGCAAGCTGGACGCGTTCCTGACCCTCGATCACCTGTTGCTGGCCAAGCAATACATGCCGCAATTTCGCGCGCAGCGCAGTGTGTTGAACGTGTCGCTGGGCAAATATTTCTTTAACGACCTGGCACTTGCGCGGCGCTGGTCGGCTGACAGTGTCAGCCCGTTCGAGCGCGTGCGCGTACAGGACCCGGCGGCCAACCCCCGGCTCAATAACGATGCGATGAACAACCTCAAGGCCGCCTGGCCGGTGTTCGAGCAAGCGCGGATAGCCGAGGCCTGGGCGGGCACGATCGATGTGACGCCGGACTCCAACCCGGTGATCGGGCCGGTTGCGCAAATCCCCGGCCTGACCGTGGCCACCGGTTTCTCCGGGCACGGCTTCGGCACCTCGCCGGCGGCAGGCCATTTGGCCGCCGATATCGTCAGCGGGCATACCCCGATCATCGACCCGAGCCCCTATCGGTTTGAGCGTTTCTAACGAGGTCCACCCCCCACGCCCCTCGCTTTTACCCGGATTAGCGGAGCCACCCTATGCACCCGGACAGCCGTTTTTTCACCAATCGTTCAGGCCTGAACCTGCATGTGCTGCGCTGGGGCAACCCGAGCGGCGTGCCTTTGGTCTTGCTGCACGGCTTGCGCGCGTACGCCCAGACCTGGGAGTCACTGGTCGATGCACTGGGCGATGGCTATTGCATCTATGCCCTGGACCAGCGCGGTCGCGGGCTGAGTGACTGGGCGCCGGCCGCCAGCTACCACACCCAATCCTATGTGCACGACTTGGAGGACTTCGTCGCCCATGTCGGCTTGCAGCGCTTCGTGTTGTTGGGGCACTCGCTGGGGGGCGCCAACGCGCTGGAGTATGCACGCCAGCATCCGGGGCGCTTGATTGGCCTGATCATCGAAGACATCGGGCCCGGTTCCTCAAGCCAGGGCGACGGTGCGGCGCGCATTCGTCGCGAGATGGCCCAGACCCCGTTGCGTTTCGACACTTGGGACGCCGCCCGCGCCTTCTGGCAGGCGTCGCGGCCCGGCTTGTCGGCAGCGGGCCTGACGTCGCGGCTGGCGCATTCGATGAAGGAAAGCGCGGGCGCGATTACCTGGCGCCACGACCAACAAGGTATCGCCGAGGCGCGCCTGAGCATTGAGCCGACCGACCTGTGGCCGGCGGTACGCGCCCTGGATTGCCCGACCTTGTTCATTCGAGGTATGCGCTCGGACTTTCTGCCGGCGGCGACGCTGCAAGCCCTGCGTGACAGCAATGCGTGGGTGCGCACGGCGCAGGTGGCGGATGCCAGTCACTATGTGCATGACGACCAGGGCGAAATCTTCAACCGGCTGGTCATCGAGTTCCTGGATAGCCTCGCGATTGCGGGTCAATGAAGACGCAAGCACGCCTGATCGCACTGTTGTCATCGCTGACGGCCTTCGGGCCGTTTTCGATTGATACTTACCTGCCCAGCTTCCCGCAGATCGCCGAGGACCTGTCGACCAGCACCGCGCAGGTGCAACACACCATCAGCGCCTTTCTCGCCGGGTTGTGCCTGGGCATGTTGTGCTACGGCCCGTTGTCGGACCGTTATGGCCGTCGTCCGCTGTTGCTGGGCAGCCTGGCGTTGTATGTCGTGGCGACCCTGGGTTGCCTGTTTGCCGGCAGCGTCGAGCAGTTGATTGCCTGGCGCTTTGTCCAGGCGTTGGGCGGGGCGGGTGCGTTGGTGCTGGCCCGCACGGTCGCCAGGGACCTGGTGGGCCTGGTGCAGGCGGCCAAAGTGCTGTCGTGGATGCACGTGCTGACCATGATGGCGACACTGGTCGCGCCGATGATCGGCACCTGGCTGGTATTGATCCAGGGCTGGCGCACGATCTTCGCGGCCTTGTTCATCCTGTCCAGCCTGTGCCTGTTGCTGGTTGCGGTGACCTTGAAAGAAAGCCTGCCGCCGCAGGAGCGGGGGGCGTCGGTGCAGGCGGCGTTCGCGGCTTACCTGGCCATTGCCCGGCAACCCAGGGCGGTGGCGCTGATCTTGTGCATGTCATTGGCGTTCGGCGGCATGTTCGCCTTTATCACCGCCTCGCCGTTTGTGTATGTCGTGTACTTCGGGGTGTCGCCACGCATGTTCAGCGCGCTGTTCGCCCTGAATATCCTCGGCATCATCCTGGTGACCTTTATCAACGCACGCTGGGTGGGCCGTTATGGGCCGCAACGCATGCTCGGGGTGGGCGCCATGCTGGCGTGCGGGGCAGGGCTGGCGCTGCTGATCGTGGGGTTTACCGGCTGGGGCGGGCTGGCGAGCATCGTGGGTTGCATGGTGCTCTATATGGGTGTGACCGGCTTGCTCGGCGCCAATTGCACGGCCAGCCTGATGGCGCTGTTCCCGCGCCAGGCCGGTGCAAGCGTGGCCTTGGGGATTTCGGTGCAATTCGCTATTGGAGCGCTGGCCAGCCTGTGGGTCAGCCACTTGGCTGATGGCAGCGCCTGGCCGATGTGCCTGGTGGTGGGATGTTGTGGGCTGGGTTGCCTTGTTGCCTATGCAGTCAGCCTGCGTATGCCTGCCCGCGCGGTCGCGGTGCAGGATGTTGTCGAGCAAACGTGAGCCGCTGTTAAAAAAACCAGGATATTGGAATGAAAACTACAAAAATAAATCCGATCGATAAAACCTCCGTCTATGTGTGTGCAGGGCTGGTCTCGGGCGCAGGTGCGCTGTTGTTGAACGTGCTGCCCTTGCTGTTTGGCGCGTTTGCCGAGCGTTTTGGGCTTGGCGAGCACCAACTGGGCAACCTGGCGATGGCCATGAACCTGGGGTTTGGCGCGTTCGGGCTGGCGTCTTTGCTGTGGATTCACCGGCTCAGTTGGCGGGTCATTTCGGCGTTGTCGTCGGCGCTGGTGGTGGGGGCGATCCTGTTTGTGCTGCGCAACCCGTCCTATCAAGCGCTGCTGGTGATCATGGCCCTGGCGGGCGCCGGCACAGGTGCCTTGTATGCCCTGGCGATGACGATTTTCGGTGACAGCTCGCAGCCCGAACGTGCGTTTGGTTTCAAGCTGGGTATCGAGACCGTGCCGGGCGCCTTGCTGCTCATCGTGCTGCCGGTGGCGGTGGCCCCGGTGTGGGGGTTTGAAGGTATGTTGATCACCATCGCGATTGCCATGGTGGTGATGGGGATCCTGCCGCTGCCCTGGGTGCCGCGTCGCAGCGAGCGGCAACGGGATGCGGCCGGTGCCCAGGTGCGGATTGCCAGCGCCGAGAGTCGCACCATCGTGTGGTTGAGCCTGGTGGCCAGCCTGGTGTTCCTGACCGGCATTATGTCGGTATGGGCGTTCCTCGAGCTCATGGGCAAAAAGACCGGCCTGGCTTCCGACACCATCGGCATGGTGCTGGCGCTGGGGTTTTTGATCAATGCGGGCGGTGGCTTCATCGCGTCGGCGATCGGCCTGAACGTGGGGCGCTTCATGCCGGTGGCCGTGGTTATCCTCGCAGAGTTGCTGGGCCTGGTGGCACTGGCGCAGTTCGCTTCCCTGACGAGCTACGTGATAGGCGTGATCTGTTTTCTGTTTTCGATCGGCTTCGTGCTGACCTATACCTTTGGCGTCATGGCCGAGTTTGACCTCTCGGGCAAGCTCGTCGCGCTGGGCGCGCTCTGCCTGTCCCTCGGCGCGGCGTTCGGGCCGGCCATCGGTGGGTTTCTGATCGAGGCATTCGGCTACTCGGCGGTGTTGGTGTTCTCGGGTGCCTGTTCGGTGGCGGTGCTGGCCATCTATGGTGCGGCGGTGTTGAGAGCCCAACTGGCATTCCAGCGTACCCAGGCTGCGGGCAGCGCCGTTATGTCCGGGGTGTGAGCGAGTAACAAGGGGAATACCCATGCGCGGTCAAGCGTTGTCGGCGTGGAACGAGCGTGTGCACGCGGCCTGTGGCCGTTTCGATACGCGCTATGACCATTGCCAGAGCCTGTTCATCGGCGACATGCAACAGACGCTGGTGGGCACCACGGCGGTCGCCCATATTCGCAGCAATGCCAGTGTGATTGCCAAGGCCGCCGGCTCAAGCGGGCGCGACTCATCGGCGCGGTGTTTTCTGGTGTTGCAGCAGCAGGGCTCGATGAGTATCGAGCTGGGCGACAAGGTGCTTGACCTGCGCGCGGGTGACCTGGCTTTGCTGGACTTTTGCGGCGCGGTGAAAATGACCCCCATGGGGTTGTTCGCCCATGTGTCGATTCCGCTGCCGAGCGAGTTGCTCAAGGGCCTGGACCGCAACCGCTTCGGCAAGCTGTCGACCACCGGGGTGTGCGGCCAACTGCTGGGCACGCTGGTCCGTCAGCTCGCTGCGGGCGAGCTGGCGCAGTGGTCTTGCGCGCAGGATGGCGAGGGTGTGCCAAGGGCGCTGGTGGCCTTGCTGGCCTCGGTGCTGGAGTACCGTGCGAGCGACCACTCGCCGGGATGGCAGTTGCATGAGGTGCAATCGCTCATTCAGCAACGGCTTGAATCACCCCGGCTGTCTCCGGCGTTGCTGGCCGAAGAGCTGGGCATCTCCAGCCGTCAGCTCTACAGGTTGTTTGAGGCCAGTGGCGACAGTGTCTGCCGCTACATCCTGCGGGAGCGGTTGTCGAAGGCCGCGCAAGACCTGCGCGACCCCGTTTGCGCGCATCGTTCGATCACTGATATTGGCAGCTACTGGGGGTTTGCCGATTCGGCGCATTTTTCCAAGGCGTTCAAGAGGCAGACGGGGCTGACACCGAGCAGTTATAGACATCGTGGGTACTGAGGCTGGGTTGCTGGGGGCTTCGGGGTGAACGCTTTTTTTGGGGTTTAGTGTGTGCATATCCGTTGCTGCGGTCACGGCGGCTATGGGTTCCGCCCTTACGGCGGGTCACTTTTGGAAAGAGCCCAAAAGTAACCAAAAGGCTCTTGCCCCACCACTCGGCACCTCGCCTAGGCTCGGTGTGCCCGTAATCCGACAGCGTGGTTAACGGGGCGCTCCAGATCAAAAACAAAGCGAGGCGGCCTTAGAGCCGACCTGACCGTTGAGGCGTACGCGGTGCCGCTTCTACTTCCTCAGCCGCTGACGAAGTCAGCAATCTTTTGATCTGGCTTTTGCTTTTGCTTTTGATCTTAGGCGCCCCGTTAAACACGCTGGCCGAACGCAGGCTTGAATCCGTGGGTAACCCGGCAGGACGCCGGGTTAGCCGCCCCGCGCCATGGATGGCGCGTGGCGGCGGCCCACGGATTCAAGCCTGCGTTCGGGCACACCGAGCCTAAGCGAGGTGCCGAGTGTTGGGGCAAGAGCCCTTTTGGTTACTTTTGGGGCTCTTTTCCAAAAGTGACCCGCCGTAAGGGCGGAACCCATAGCCGCCGTTACCGCAGCAACGGATATGTACTCACACCCAAAGAACCTGGTCGGCCCTAAGGCCGCCACGCAAACAAGCACCCCCACCCATCTCAGTAACGAATAATCACCGATTTCAGCTCAGTGTAATCATCGATAAACGCACTGCCGAATTCACGACCAATGCCCGAAGCCTTCACGCCGCCAAACGGCACACTGGGGTCGACAAACGTATGCATGTTGACCCACACCGTGCCCGCTTCGATTTGCGGGATCAGGCGCAGGGCCTTGGACAAGTCGTTGGTCCAGATACTCGCCGTAAGGCCGAACGGGCTGTCGTTCATCAGTTCGACCAGTTCCTCTTCGTCGTCGAACGCAAGCACACACACCACCGGGCCGAAGGTTTCCTCGTGCAGCAGCGGGTCGTCCCTGCCGGTGGCCACGATCAGCGTCGGCTCCACGTAGTAGCCGGCGCGGTCCACGGCACGCGCGCCGTATACCACCTGGTTGCCTTGCAGGGCTCGGTCGAAAAAGCCGAGGATCTTGTCCAGGTGCGCCTTGTTCGACAGCGGGCCGAACTGGGCATGTTCATCCAGGGGCGAACCGATGACCAGCTGCGACAACGTCGCGACCATTTTCTGGGTGACGTGCCCGATGAGAGAGCGGTGCACGAACAAACGCTCGGGCGATGCACACACCTGGCCCTGATGCACATAGGCTGACTGCACGAAGCGCGCCACGGCGTCATCCACATTGGCGTCGGCCAGCAGCGCGGCGGCGTTCTTGCCGCCCAGTTCCAGGGTGACACGGGTCAGGTCGGCGGCCATGGCGGCCTTGCCCACGGCGATACCGGTGGGTACCGAGCCGGTGAACGACACCTTGCGCACGCCAGGGTGTTCGATCAACTGTTGGCCGACCTGGCCACGGCCATTGACCACATTGATCACGCCCGCCGGAATCCCGGCCTCGATTGCCAGTTCCGCCAGGCGCAACAGGGACAGCGGGGTGTACTCGCTGGGTTTGAGCACCACGGTACAGCCGGTGGTCAGCGCGGCGCCGAGTTTCCACACGCCGATCATCAGCGAGAAATTCCACGGCACGATGGCCGCTACCACGCCTACCGGTTCGCGCAGGGTATAGGCGCTGTACTGCTCGCCGTCCAGGCTGGGAAACGAGGGGCTCATGGTCTGGCCGCCGATCTTGGTCGCCCAGCCGGCGAAATAACGCAGGAACACCGCGCTCTGGCCCACTTCGATATGGCGCGACAGGTTGATCGACTTGCCGGAACTCAGGGTTTCCAACTGCGCCAGTTCTTCGCCATGGGCCTCGATCAGGTCGGCCAGGCGGTTGAGCAGGACACCGCGCTGGTAGGGCGTGACCTGCGCCCAGGCGCCCTTGAAGGCTGCGTTCGCATTGTTGACGGCCAGGTTTACGTCTTCGGCCTGGGCGTCGCGCAGATGGGCGATTGTTTCGCCGGTGCCGGGGTCGACCACGCCGATGCGCTGGGTGGACGCGCTGGTGTGCGCGGCGCCGTCGATGAAGTTGGAGTGGTCGCGGCCCAGGAAGGCAACGACTGAAGGCAGTAAGGCAATGTGCATGGCGGCGCTCCAATGAAAGGTTCGTCGCGCCCGAAGCGCGCTCGAAAGACCTTTGCATTAAAAACGGATGCGCGTTTGCCGGCTTGTGCGAGCCCGCCTGGAACTTGGTTATGCCTGACAGGCAGTGCCGCGCCGGCCTAGGGTTCGCCGAGGTTATCGAACACCGTTTCGAGCATGCGGTTCAGGCGCTGGATCTGCGCTTCGGTCATGCCGGTGAAACTGCGCTTGAACACGTCACCGGTAGCCGCCTGGATGCGTTCAATCGCCTCGCGCCCCTGCGCGGTGATGCGCACCTGGGTGACCCGGCCGTCGTCCTCGCACGGCGCGGTATCCACCAGGCCGTCTTCCTTCATGCGGTAAACCGTCTTGGTGATGGTCGACAGCTTGGCGATAGCATGCGTGGAAATTTCCGAAATACTCGACTGGCCGTTCTCCTTGAGGATGAACAGCACCCGCCAGCGCGGGATGTCCAGGCCGATTTTTTTCAGGGCCTTTTCCATGTACTGGCTGTAGCGGCCATGCACCATGGCGAGCCAGTAGAACGGGAAATCTTCCTTGTGAAAGTCTTCACTGCCGGGGTCGTAGCGGCCTGCGTGTTTCTTGGGTGGGCTCATGGTCTGCTCATGTCGAAGGAGGCGAGCAATCATAGACTTTTCTCGTGAATCCGACACGGGTTTTGACCGCCCTACAGACGCCATTGTGCGCGGAAATATAATTGACAATTCACGTAATATTCGGTGAGTGTGAAAAAAGCAAAGGGCGCATCGGGCGCCCTGATTGCGCATTTTGCACTGAAGGTGACGTGACATGACCCTGGTGATTGAACAGCTTTCCCTTGGCGGCGATGGGCCGACCGTCATGGTCAAGGACACCATCGATATCGCCGGCTCGCCGACCCGCGCATCCAGCCAGGCCCTGGCGGATGCCGCACCGGCAGCCGCCCACGCCGATGTGGTACAGGCGCTGCTGGACCAAGGCTGCCGCATAGTGGCGAAGACCAGCCTGCATGAACTGGCGTTCGGCACCACGGGCATCAATCACTGGACCGGCACCGCGCCGAACCCGCGTTTCCCTGGGCGTATTCCGGGTGGTTCCTCCAGTGGTTCGGCGGCGGCCGTGGCGGCCGGGTTGGCGGATTTTTCCCTGGGGACCGACACAGGCGGTTCGGTGCGCATCCCGGCGTGTTGCTGTGGCGTGTTCGGTTTTAAACCAACGTTCGGGCGGGTCAGCCGGCGCGGGGTGATGCCGGCGCACAGCAGCCTCGATTGCGTTGGCCCGTTTGCCCCGAGCCTGCCGATGCTGGTCACCGCCATGCAAGCCATCGACGTCACCTTCAAACCTGTCTCGGCGCCGGCTTCGCCGCGCCTGGGCATCGTGGCCGTGCAGGCGAGTGCAGCCGTACAGCGCGTGATCGACGCGGCCATCGCCGGCAGCCGGTTGCCGGGCCAAACCCTTGCACTGCCCAGCCTCCAGGCGGCTTATGAGGCCGGCATGGTGGTGATCAACCGCGAGACCTTCGATGCCTGCGGGCACTTGCTGGCAACCGGCAAAGTGGGCGCCGATATCGCCGCGCGCCTGGCCGCCGCCGGCCACACCACGGCTGCGGCACTGGCGCAGGCCGAGCAGGTGCGCGTGCAGTTCAGTGCCGAAGTCGACGCCGCCTTGCAGTTGGTCGACGTGCTGGTGCTGCCGACTATGCCGGACTTACCCCTGACCCTGACCGAGGCGGGCGACACCCAGGCGGTGCTGGGCATGACCGCCTTCGTGCGCCCGTTCAACCTGTCGGGGCACCCGGCGCTGAGCATTCCGCTGGCCAGTGCCGAGGGCCTGCCGGTCGGCTTGCAACTGGTCGGGGCCAAGGGCGCCGATGAACAACTGCTGGCCATCGCCGGGCGCTTGCTTGAACGCCTTTACGCCGGGCAGGAGGATTGACATGAACACAGCCGCCCCACGCGCCGATCTGGAACAACGCCTGCGCCGTTTTGAAACCCAGGACAGCGCCCGCGCCTGCATGAACCGCTACATGGTGTTGTGTGATGCCCTCGACGCCCACACCCCGCTCGATGAGCTGGCCGGCCTGTTCACCCGGGACGCGGTGTGGGAGGGCAAGGGCGCCAGGTACGCCAAGAGTTTTGGTGGCTACCGTGGGCGCGAGGCCATTGCGGCAATGTTCGCCGGCTACATGAAAACGCCGGCACACTTTGCCCTCAACGTGCACTTCCTCACCAGTGAGCTGATCGAGGTGCGCGACGATGCGGTCATCGGCAGTTGGGTGATGTTGCAGACGTCGACCTTCGCCAGCGGTGCCTCCCATCTCAATGCGGCGCGCCTGACGGTGCGCTTCGCCGAGGAAGATGGGCACTGGCGCATGGCGCATTTCCAGACCGAAAACCTGTTCGGCCGCCCGGTGCAGGCATGGAACAGCGACGCCGAGCTACCGGTGCCCTCAAGCGCTGACGCATAACCCCGTACCCCAAAACAACGCAGACCCCCTGTGGGAGCGGGCTTGCTCGCGAAGGCGGTGCATCAGTCGACTCATGTTGACGTGATACACCGCCTTCGGGAGAAAGCCCGCTCCCATATTTTTGTGTGTAAAAAATAAATAATTTTTCGCGGGTTTCAGGTTTTATACGGGGGTGTTTTGTGTGTTTTTTATTGATTAAAAACAAATAGATATAGCTGTTTGTTCCAGTAATTCCCGCTTTTAATTACGTGATTAGTGGTGTTGTTTAGCATGATAAATCAATTGACAATTCACGTATTAAGGACCAGATTCACCGCCAACGGCACCCACAAAAACAAAGGTAATCACTATGCCGATCCATCCCGCTCGTTGCGCGTCTCGCCCCATCTCGACCCTGATTTCCTGCCCAGCCCAATACCGTTCCTGACAACGGAGTAAATGTATGCATTCGCTAAAAAAACCAGCGGTGGGTGCGGTGAGTCCGCTTGCCAGTGGCCCCGCTTTCGAAGCGTTGCTCGTCGATGTGCGTGAACGGGCCCGTACCGGTGAATTCGACCGCCAGCGCCATATCTCGCCGGATGTGATCGAAGCCTTCAAGCATCACGGTGTCTACCGGGCGCTGGTGCCCAAGCGCTTTGGTGGCCTGGAGTGTTCGCCGGCCGAGTTCTGCCAACTGATCGAGCGTATTGCCCAGGCTGATGGATCTGCTGGCTGGGTCGCCAGTTTCGGCATGAGCCCGGTCTACCTCGCGGCACTGCCGCCCGCCAGCATTGCCCAGGTGTATGCCGACGGCCCTGACGTGGTGTTCGCCGGCGGCATCTTCCCGCCGCAACCGGCTGAAACGGTCGCGGGCGGCTTTGTGGTCAATGGCCGTTGGAAGTACTCCAGCGGCTCCCTGGGCGCGGACATCGTCGGTGTCGGCATCGCCCCGAAAAGTGGCGATACCTTCGGCCTACCGCGCATTGCGGTGATGCCGCGCAGCGCGATTCGCGTCGAGCAGACCTGGGACACCGTCGGCCTGCTCGGCACCGGCAGCCATGATCTGGTCGCCGACAACGTGCGGGTCGACGAGCAATGGACGTTCGTGCGCGGTGGCCTGCCGAATCTGGACGAGGCGTTTTTCCGCTACCCATCGCTGTCATTCGCCACCCAGGTGCTCTCGGTGGTCGGCCTGGGTGTGGCGCGTGCGGCACTCGATGCGCTGGCGGACATGGCCAGCGGTCGCGTGTCGGTCACCGGCGCCCCGGCGATTGCCGATCGGCCACTGGCCCAGGTCGACATTGCCCGCGCCGAAGCCGAACTGCGCGCCGCGCGTGCGTTTTTCTACGAATCCATCGACCGCGCCTGGATCTACGTGCTGGCCGGCGACGCGGTCCCCGTGGCCGCGACCAACCTGTTGCGGCTGTCGTCGACCCATGCCACCCGCGTCGCCGCTGACGTGGCGCGTACCGCGCAAATGCTCTCGGGCATGAGCGGTGTGTACAACGACAGCCCGCTGGCGCGCTGCGTCAACGATGCCCAAGTGGTCACCCAGCACGCCTTCATGGGCGACATCACCTATCAGAACGCCGGAGCCATGTTCTTCGGCAAACAGCCTCTGCCTGGCTACCTCTAACCGTCGAGAACAAAAAAATGAGCGATAAAAAGACCTTGCGCGTGCTGTTCTGCATGGGCATCAACCAGAACTTTTTCGACGCCCCGCGCGATGAGCAATTGCAGGTGTGGGCAGCGTTCAGCGCCATGTGGAACGGTATCCACGACCTCGCCGGGGTCAAGGTGCTGGGCAACATGGATGACGACCAGAGCATGGTCGGGCCGTCCGATGGCTTCCCCTGGACCACCTACCTGCTGGCCGACGTGCCGGACATCGAGACCGTGCATGCCGCGTGCAACCTGTTTCGCAGCACGCCGGTGGGCGATGGCCCTTACAAGCTGTGGCGCTACACCAAGGTTGAAGCCCGGGTTGGGCGCGAGCTGATCATCCAGCGTACTTGATGCCGACGAGGACACTTCCATGAGCAAGTTGATTCCCGCTGTAAACCTCGCCGTAGACCCCGCCGACCTGGTGCAGGCCGACCGCGTCCACACCTCGATGTACACCGACGCGCAACTGTTCGACGCCGAGCTTGAGAAGATTTTCTACAGCACCTGGATCTGGGTCGCCCACGACAGCGAGATACCCGACAACGGCAGCTACAAGACCACCTACGTCGGCAAGCAGCCGGTGATTGTGGTGCGTGATCGCAAGAAAGACGTACACGTGCTGCTCAATCGCTGTCGCCACCGTGGCGCCACGGTGTGCGAACACAAGAAGGGCAAGACCAACAGCTTCGTCTGCCCCTACCACGGTTGGGGCTACGCACTGGATGGATCGCTGCGCGGCGTTCCGCACCCGGAAAGCTACGGCGACTGCATCGACAAGGCCGAGCTGCCGCTGGTCAGCCTGCGCACCGAAAGCTATGCCGGCATGATTTTCGCCACGTTCAAGGACGATATCGAGCCGCTGGAAGACTATCTTGGCGCGGCGAAAAAATGGATGGACCTGTTCATGAAACAGGGCGCCGGCTACGGCATCAAGGTGCCGGGCGAACACCGCTTCCGCTTCCCCGGCAACTGGAAGATCCAACTGGAAAACACCACCGACGCCTACCACTTCCCGCTGGTGCACAAGAGCTTTTTGTCATCGGTGGACGAACAGACCATGGCGCTGTTCGACTTCGTCAAAGGCCCCGGCTACGTCGAAGACCTGGGCAACGGCCACAGCGTGATGGTGATGATTCCCGACCTGATCGACCTCGAGGCCGACCTGGACAAACCGATCCCCGAGCGTTTCGAAGGGCTGGCGGCCGAGCTGCGCGACGAAGGCATCGACGAGCAACAAGTCCGCCGGATCGTGCGTGCGGTCGGTGGTACTGGCTTCAACCTCAACCTGTTTCCCAACGTCGCCTGTTCGATGGCGTTCTTTCGTGTACTGCAACCGATCTCGGTGACCGAGACCGAAATCCACCACGCGGTGATCACCATGGACGGCGGCCCGGCCGTGGCCAACCGTTACCGCCTGCGCCTGCACGAGCACTTCCAGGGCCCGATGGGCTTCGGCACTCCCGACGACTCCGAAGCCTGGGAACGGGTTCAAAAAGGCGCCGGCGCCGGTGAAGATCTGTGGATCATGCTCAATCGCGGCCTGCCCGGCGAGCAGGCCAGTGAGGACGGGCGGGTGTCCGACGTGAGTGCCGAGACCGGCATGCGCGCCGGGTACCAGCAGTGGAAGAAGATGATGTCGGCCTGACCTGTGGAGAACCTTATGAACCTGCAATTACTGCAAGAAGTCACCGCTTTCATCTGGCAGGAAGGCGACATGCTCGACCACGGTGAATACGACGGCTGGTTGAAGATGTGGACCGAAAAGGGCACCTACATCATTCCGATCAACCCGAAGGAAGCCGACTTCGAGAACAGCCTTAACTACGCCTACGACGACCACGCCATGCGTGAGCTGCGGGTGCAGCGCCTGACCGGCGGCGAGTCGATCTCCACCAGCCCGCAACCGCGCACGGTGCGCCTGCAATCGCGGTTCCGCGTGCTGGCCGACGACGGCAACCAGGTCAGCGTGCGCTGTGCGCAGAACGTGCGCGAGTTTCGCAAGGAAAGCCTGAAGTTCTACAGCGCCGACCTGACCTACGACCTGATCCGCAGCGACAGCGGTTTCAAGATCCACCGCAAGGTGGTCAGCCTGATTAACAGTGACGATGCCCTCGCCGGTATCGGCTACATCCTCTGAGGCGCGCCGATATGAACCAGATTGCGTTGGTGACGGGCGCGGGGCAGGGCCTGGGGCAGCATTTCTGTGCCAGCCTGCTGCGGGCCGGGTACTCGGTGGTAATCAGCGATCTCAACCTTGAGGCCGCACAAGCCTGCGCCAGGCAGTTGGACCCCGGCGCAGAGCGCACGCTTGCGTTGCAACTGGACGCCGGCAGCAAGGCCGATTTCGAAGCGGCCCTGGACCAGGTGCTGGTGCGCTTCGGCACGCTGCACGTGGTGGTCAATAACGCCGCGGTGACCAAGACCACGCCGTTGCTGCAGATCAGCCCCGAGGAGTTCGACGCCGTGGTGGGCCTGAACCTGCGCAGCGTGTTCCTCGGCTGCCAGGTGTTGGGCGCGTACATGGCCGAGGCCGGCTACGGACGCATCATCAACATGGCGTCCCTGGCCGGGCAGAACGGCGGTACCGCGACCGGCGCGCATTACGCCGCGAGCAAGGGCGGCATCGTCACGTTGACCAAGATCTTCGCCAAGGAATTTGCCGCGCGCGGGGTGACCGTGAACGCGATCGCTCCGGGGCCGATCGAGTCGGCGGCGGTGCGCGCGGCGATCCCGCCCGAACGCCTGCCGGGCCTGCTGGCCAATATTCCGGTGCAGCGTCTTGGCGATGCGGATTTTCTGGGTGACCTGATTGTGCAGTTGGCACGGCCCGAAGCCTATTTCACCACCGGGGCCACCTGGGACGTGAATGGCGGCCTGTTCATGCGCTGACTGATAACGGCCGCCACGGCGGCCTTTGCGAACTCCATGGAATAACGGCCATGACTGAACAACTGTTGGACGTAGTCGTGCGCAAGCGCGAGCTGCAAGGGGACGGCGTTGTCGTCCTGGACCTGACCCGTCGTGACGGCGCGCCGCTGCCGCTGTTCGATGCCGGTGCGCATGTCGACATCCATATCGACCCGGGGCTGGTGCGCCAGTATTCGCTGTGCAGCGACCCCGCCGACCCGAGCCTGTATCGCCTGGGCGTGCTCAAAGACCCGGCCTCGCGCGGCGGTTCGGTGGGGGTGCACGACACTCTGTTCGAAGGCCGCGAAGTGCAGATCAGCACACCGCGCAACCTGTTCCCGCTGGCGGCGCAGGCGCGGCGTTCGCTGCTGCTGGGCGGCGGCATAGGCATCACGCCGATGATCGCCATGGCCTACGCCCTGCACGCGGCCGGCAAGTCATTCGAACTGCATTACTGCGGGCGTGAGCGCGGCCGCAGTGCCTTTCTCGCAGAGCTGGCCGGCGCGCCGTTTGCTGCGCAGGTGTTCACTCACTTCGATGATGAAGGCGCCGAACAGAAGCTCGACCTGGCCAAGGTGCTGGGCCGTGGCGAGGCCGGCGTGCACCTGTACACCTGCGGCCCCGCCGGTTTCATGGACTGGGTGATCCAGGGCGCGCGCGACCGGGGCTACACCGAGGCGCACATCCACAGGGAGTATTTCCAGGTGGACGTGGACAGCTCGGGCGGCAGTTTCGAAGTGGTGGCCGCCCGCAGTGGCAAGACCGTACAGGTGGCGCAAGGGCAGAGCATTCTCGCCGCGCTGGCGCAGGTCGGCATCAAGATCGAGATTTCCTGCGAGCAGGGCGTGTGCGGTACCTGCCTGTGCGATGTGCTTGAAGGCGAGCCGGACCATCGGGACGTGTACCTCACGGACGAGGAGAAGGCCGGGAATGATCAAATTCTAGTGTGCTGTTCACGCGCCAAATCCAAAAAACTCGTGCTGGATATCTAAGGGGAACGACCATGGTAGACGTAGGCAGCTTTCGCAATGCAATGGCCATGCTGGGCGGTGCCGTGTCGGTGATCACCACCGACGGCGTGGCGGGTCGGTTCGGCTTTACCGCCTCGGCGGTGTGCAGCGTGACCGATTCACCGCCCACGCTGTTGGTGTGCATGAACCGTTCCTCGCATTCCAACGAGCATTTCAAGCGTAACGGTTCGGTGTGCGTGAACACCTTGTGTGGTGATCATCAGCACCTGTCCGGCGCGTTTGCCGACCGCACGCTGACAATGGATGAACGGTTTGCCGTCACCGAGTGGACCACGCTGGAAAGCGGCGCGCCGGTGATGCTCCAAGCGCTGGTGAATTTCGACTGCCGTATCGTGCAGGTACACGAGGTGGGGTCTCACAGTATTTTTTACTGCCAGATCCAGACCATTCGCCAGAGCGGCGCCGACGAGGGGCTGGTGTATTTCAACCGTGCCTACCACCGTCTGGGCCACGCGTCGAAGGCCTGCTGACGGCATTGTTCGAAGGCTGAAAGTTGTGAGTGTCGGTAAAATATTTTATTGACTAAATAATAATGTCTGGTTAATGATTGCGGCGCATCTGCTCAAACGCAGAGTCATTTCCAGGGTTATGCCATGGGTCAGAAAATCACGCCGTCACTCGCCAGCCTGTATGCCCAGGCTGCGCAATCCTTAGCCGAGCCTCGCTTGGCACCATTACTGATGCAGGGCTTCCCGGCAGAGCCGAATCAGCGGGTAACGTGGGGCAACTGGATGCGCTCGCCCTACAGCCAATGGGGGTTTCGCAACCTGGCGCGCCTGCGCCCCACCATTGATGTGCAGGCCGGCGCGGCGCCTGCCGGTCCACTCAAGGACGCGCCCACGGCACTGGATGCGTTGTACTTCGACAGTGAATGCGGGTTGAGCATCCGTGTCATCGATCATTTGCTGGCCAGCCAGACCGACGCTTTCTTGGTGATGCAGGGCGACACGGTGTTGTTCGAGCGTTACTTCAATGGCCAGCGCGCAGGTGACCGGCACATCATGTTCTCGGTGACCAAGTCGCTGATCGGTACCCTGGGTGAGCAACTGGTCACCCAGGGCGCGCTCAAGCCCCACTTGCCTGCCGCGTACTACGTGCCTGAATTGGCGGGCAGCGCGTTTGGCGATGCCACGGTGCGTCAGCTGTTTGATATGGCGGTGGGCATCGACTACAGCGAGGTGTATGACGATCCCGCTTCAGAGAGCTCGCAATACGGCTATGCCTGCGGCTTCCAACCGGCACCGGCGCAATACACGCGGTACGAGTCCTTGTATCAGTACCTGCCGTCGTTGCAAAAGCGCGGCGCTCATGGGGGCTTTTTCCATTACGTGACCGCGACCACCGAGGCCTTGGCCTGGGTCATGGAGCGCGCTTCGGGCCAGGCGTGCAGCCAGATGCTGGAACAGATCTGGGAGCGCCTGGGTTGCGAGCGCGACGGCTATTTCATGGCCGACCCGTGGGGGCGCAATGTCGCCGGGGCGGGGTTCAGCGCGACCTTGAGAGACATGGCGCGTTTCGGCCGTCTGCTGGCCAATGACGGGCGTCATGAAGGGGTTGAGCTGCTCTCGCCACACACCGTGGCACGTATCGCCGCCGGGGCCGATCCGGCGATCTACGCGCAAAATACCGAGTTCTCCCGCTGGACGCCGGGTGCGTCCTATCGAAGCCAGTGGTACGTATTCAACGACCACAGCCAGGCCTTGATGGCCGGTGGGATCCACGGCCAATACCTGTTCATCGACAAACCGTCCGGCGTGGTGATCGTCAAGCAATCCTCGCTGACCGAGGCGGTCAGCCCGTTCGATGGCGACAGCGTGCGCATGCTGCGCAGCATCGCCGCCCACCTGAGCCACTGATACACGCCAAACAATAAGAGTCTTGCGTTCTATTCACCTGGCTTGGCCAGGTGTTGGCGGCGCGCTGCGTCGCCATTGACTGCCCTGTAACAACAATAATTCCACAGGAGCTTCTTATGGTTTTCACCCAGCGTTTCTCTCGAGCGCTCTTAGCGTTCGGCTTACCCTTGACCACCCATGTCGCGTGGGCGGGCTACACCTTTGAGGACGGTAACCTCAAGGGTGAAGTCAATCTCACGGCGGGCGGCGCGACGTTGTCTACCCGTGGCGTCAACTTCGGCAGTGGCCGTGTCGATGGGCGCAACGGCAAAAATGGCGGCACCCGGATCAACTGGCAAGAGTTCTACGTAAAGCCGGGGGTGAAGCTCGAGTATGCGTTGCAACCCGATTTCAGCCTGCTGGCCGGCGGTTCCCTGGTGGCGGCCACCACCTTCGGCGACGGCGATGCAGGCGGCTTCACCCGCAGCTCCGACGGCAAGGTCGCCGCCGAAGAACTCTATGCAGGCGTGCGCGCCGGCGAATGGACCTTCACCGCCGGGCGCCAGAACTACATGATCGGTACGGGGTTCATCGTCATGGATGGCAACCTCGACCAGTTCAAGGACGCCGCCTACTGGCTGGGCCCGCGCACGGCCTTCGAGGATTCGGCGATCCTGACCTGGAACCACGGCGCGCTGAAGTCGCAGGTGTTCACCTTGCGCACCGATGATGACCTGGGCGATTTCCGCATGACCGGCGTCAACCTCGATTACAACCTCGCTGACCAGGTTACGCTGGGCGCCATGGCCATGAAGGTCAACGCCCTGGGGCCCAAAGGCAGCACGCTGCCGCGTCGTCGCGACGGGATGCAGGTGTACAACCTGCGGGCGCTCAATGCCAAGGTGCCCGGTGTTCAGGCCTTGACGTTGAATGCCGAATACGCCCTTGAGCGCGGCAGCGGCGAGGGTGTCGATTACGCTGCCAACGCCTGGTACGGCCAGGCCGACTATGCCTTCAACACGTTGCCGCTGACGCCGGTGATCGGCTATCGCTACGCGAGTTTTTCCGGTGACGACAACCTGGCCGATAACCGCCAGAAAGCCTGGGACCCGCTGAGCAAAGGCTTCGTCGATTGGAGCACGTGGCTGGTCGGTGACGTGGTCGGCAACTACTTGCTGTTCAACAGCAACGAAAATGTCCAGCAGTTCTCGCTCAAGACCCACCTCAACGAAACCCTGACCCTCGGCGCGATTCACTACCAGTTCTGGCTGGATGAAAAAAACTACATGGGCGCGGCGGTCAGTGACCGGCGCTTTGCCGACGAGAGCGTGATATTCCTCGACTGGACGCCCACGCCGTCGTTCTATACGTCGCTGTCGTATAACTGGGTCAAGCCACTGGCCGCTGCCAGGCAGGTATTCGGCAACGACCAGAAGTTCAGTGCGTTGGAGCTGTATTTCACCTATCGCTATTAAGTGCTGCGAGCCATCGCGGCCGCGCTGGAGTGTTTTCATCATGAATGGTTTTTTGCGTAACACCTTGCTGGGCACGCTTGCTTCGCTGTTGATCAGCGGTTTTTGCCTGGCCGAAGAACGAACCGTGCGCATCTACAACTGGATCGAATACCTGCCGCCTGACGTACTCAAGAGCTTCCAGGAAGAAACCGGTATTCGCCCGATTTATGACGTGTTCGACAGTGCCGAAACCATGGAGTCCAAGCTGCTGACGGGCAACTCGGGATATGACGTGGTGTTCCCTGGCACCGCCAACCTGGGGCACTTGATCAAGGCCGGTGCCGTGCAACCGCTGGACCGCCGGCAGTTGCCGAACTGGCAGCATCTGGACCCGCAGTTCATGCAATCCCTGGAGGTGGTGGGCGACACCGGCAATCGTTATGCCGCGCCCTACCTGTGGGGCACCACGCTGATCGGCTACAACGTCGACAAAGTGCGCAAGGCGTTGGGGCCGGACGTGCAGATGAACAGCTGGGACATCATTTTCAAGGAAGAAAACCTCGCCAAGCTCGCCAGTTGCGGCGTGGGCTTTCTCGATGCCGGTAATGAAATCCTGCCGATTGCCCTGCACTACAAAGGCCTGGACCCCAACAGCCAGAAACGTGAGGACTACCCCCAGGCCCAGGCCTTGATGATGAAGATCCGGCCCTACGTGACCTACTTCAACTCGTCGCGCTACGGCATGGACCTGGCCAATGGCGATATCTGTATCGGCGTGGGCTGGTCCGGCGGTGTGGCCCTGGCCACGCGCTTGGCCGATGCCGCCGGCAAGGGCGTCAAGGTCGCGATGGCGCTGCCCAAGGAAGGCGCGCCGATGTGGTCGGACGTGATGATGATCCCGGCCAATGCGCCCGACACTGCCGAGGCCCACGTGTTCATCAATTACATCCTGCGCCCGGACGTGATTGCGCGCATCAGCAACCAGATCGGCTACCCCAACCCGAACAAGGACGCCACCGCGTTGGTGGATGCCGGCATTCGCAACAATCCCAACATGTACGTGCCGCAAGAGGCCCGCAAGACCCTGTTCGCCCTGGAGCCGGTGCCCTCCGCGGTGGAGCGCATCCGCAACCGTACCTGGACCGCCATCAAGACCAACCGCTGAGCAGCGCGGCTGACGGGGTGGGTCGCGGATTCATCCATGTAGGAGGGGGGGCTGTGGTGGTCAGGGACGGCCGAGCAGGTGGCTTATGGCGTACCTGCACCGCTGAGCCCCCAGAAACAGCACAAGTTAAATGTGGGAGGGGGGCTTGCTCCCGATAGCAATGGGTCAGTCAGTACATGGGTCACTGACCTACCGCTACCGGTATCAGGCCTGCATGCCATAAAACAGCAACTCGGTGATGCGCCTGACCTGCAAGGAGTGCGCCTCGATATCCGGCTGTTCCTGGTTGACCAGCCTGAACAGTTGCAGGTGTGAGTAGTCGTTCAACAGGAACGCGGCCAGTTCCACATCCAGTTGCGGGCGCAGTTTGCCGGCTTGCTGCAGTTCCCGGAGCAATTGGCTGATTTCGGCCCTGAGCGCATCGTTCATGGCCCTGTAGCCTGCGGGCAATTCATTGCTGCCACCGAACAGGATCAGCGGCAGCAGTTCGCGCCAGAGGCTGGGGTGCATGACCTCCAAGGCGTAACCGGTCAACAGCCGCTCCAAATGGCACATCGCATCGACCGGGTCCTGGATGTCCTGGATCAGGCTGCGGGTGTCGCTGATGGCGCGCTGGTCGGCGTTGTGCAGGATTTCGAGGATGATTTCCTGCTTGTTGCCGAAGTACTTGAACACCGTGGGCGGCGACACGCCGGCCTGGCTGGCGATCTGTTCGATGGTGGTGTTCTGGAAACCCTGGCGCTCGAACAGTTCGATGGCTGCCTGGCTGATGGCTTGCCGTCGTTCGGCTTTCTGACGTTCACGCAGTCCGCTCACGGGAGGTCCTTGTCACGAGGAAAAAGAGGGCGCTGGTCGCCCGTTACCCCAGCAAAATACTTAAATGGGTAAAGCTTTTAAAGCACTGATTGCCGGGCAGCGCGCTTGCCTGCGCAAACTCAGCGGGTTTGGCGCTGATGTTTCTTCAAGCGGTAGGCAAATTGGGCGCGGCTCAGCCCCACCAGCCGGGCGGCGGCGGCCAGGTTGCCGGCGTTGCGTTGCAGGGCTTCGTTGATCAGGCGAGATTCAAGGCCTTCGATGGAAAACCCCTGGTCCAGTTGGCCAAGGGTGTCCAGCAGTGCGGGGCACGCAACCGGGCCGCTGTTCGACAGGCTGCCGTGATCGTCCAGGCTGTACGCAGCGGCGGGCAGGGCTTCGTTGCGAAACAGGTGCACCAAGTCGATGGCTTGGCCCTCATCGCTGGCGATCAAGCCGCGCTCGATCAGGTTTTGCAGTTCGCGCACATTGCCCGCGAAGTCGTAGCGCAGCAGGACTTTCAGGGCGCGCATGGTCAAGCCTGCGGGCGTGCGTGCATATTCCTGGCAGAACCGTGTGAGGAACGCATTAATCAACAGGGGGATGTCATCCCGGCGTTCGCGCAGTGGCGGCAGGGCGATGGGGTAGACATTCAACCGGTAGAACAGGTCTTCGCGAAACGTGCCGTCCGCCACCGCTTTACGCAGATCAATATTGGTGGCGGCCACCACCCGCACGTCTACCTTGATGCCGCGCACGCCGCCGACGCGTTCGATCTCGCGTTCCTGCAAGGCCCGCAGCAGTTTGCTTTGCCCGGCCAGGCTGAGGCTGGTGATTTCATCCAGGAACAACGTACCGCCCTGGGCGCGCTCGAAACGCCCGGGACGCGAATGCGTGGCGCCGGTATACGCGCCGCGCTCCACACCGAAGAGCTCGGCCTCGATCAGGTTGTCGGGGATGGCCGCGCAATTGAGGGCCACGAATGGGTTGTCGCGGCGGGCGCTGAGTTGGTGCAACTGGCGCGCAAACATCTCCTTGCCCACGCCGGACTCACCGCTGATCAGTACCGTCGCCGGGGTCAGCGCGACACGTTGCAGGGCTTGGGTCGCGGCGTTGAAGGCGGCGCTGGCGCCAATCAGCGGTGGGGGCGCATCAAGCCTGCTGCCCTCATTGAGCGGTGGGGTGGGCGTGGTAACGGCGGGGCTGGTGATGGGTTGGGATACATTCAGGTAGCGCAGGTCCTGTTCCACGTCGCCCCATTGTTCGGCCGTCTTGCCGATCACCCGGCAACTGCTGTGGCCCATGCCACGGCATTGCACTTCGCGAAAAATCACCATTTGCCCGAAGAGGCCGCTGACGAAACCGATGGCATAGCCTGTTTCCGTCCAGCACACCGGGTCCTGGCCGATGCCATAGGCGCTGACATGTTCGTCGGCCTCGCACGAGTGGTGCCACAGAAACTCGCCTTCATAGAACCCCGAGTCAGCGTCGAATTTGAAGTGCAGCGGCTCTACCTTGGTCATGCCTTCCAGGGTATGCAGGTGCGTGCCGGCGCGAAACACCGCAGCGGCATCGGCCTGGGGCCAGCGTTCACGGATCAGGCGCGCATCGCGCAAGCCCGAGGCGTAACCGGTGCGTGTGAACAGGCCGCGCGCCTGCTCCAGCCCGAGTCTTTCGATGACCTCCCCGCGCAGGGTGCCGAAGGCGGAACTGTGCAGCAGCAGCATGCGTTGGTCGTTGAGCCAGATGCGTCCGTCTTCGGGCGAAAAAAACAGGCAGTCGGTCAGTTCCGCCGGCGTCGGCGAACTGTTGTCGCTGAGTTGGCGGCTGTCGCCACGCGGATGATAGGGCGCAGTGGCCGTCGGGTGTTCAGGCACAGCGCCGTGGGGATTAGTCATTGTTATGCCCCTGCAAAGCGAATGATCGATATGAGTAACCGCTGAGATAGTTATTAAACATAACCTTATCAATTGAACAAGTGGCAGGGCTGCGGTTTTTCTCGGCGCTGGGCGCGGCGTGCCTGGGTAGTGTGCGGCAGGCCCCGGCCTAGAGCCTTCGCCGGCGGATGCTCCGGCCGGCGCGTGCAAACGGCACAGCCTTTGCTCAAGGCTTGAGGCGGCGTTTGCACCCTGTGCGGACGATGACAATTACAAGAACCGGAGTTGCCATGTCAGTGTCTGAAACCACCCACCTGCTACAGCGGGCCATTGAGTCCGAGTGCCTGTTCAACGGCGCTTGGATACCCGCCTCGGGGGCTGCGGTCCCTGTTATCGAGCCGGCCACCGGCGAACCCTTGATGCGTTGCGCCATGGCCAGCCCCGCCGACGTCGCCATTGCCAGCCGCAGCGCGGCCCTGGCCCAACCGGCATGGGCCGCCCTCGGCCCACGGGAGCGCGCCGAAGTGTTTCGCAGGGCGGCCGATCTGGCCCAGCAGTCCTTTGCCGAACTGGCGCTGTATGTCGCGCGGGAAACCGGGGCGGCGCTGTTCAAGGGCGAACACGAAGTGCGCGAGGCGATTGTGCTGCTGCATCAGGCGGCGGGGCTGTTGTCCCAACCCCATGGGCTGGTGCTGCCCAGTGCGGCGGGACGCTTGTCGTATGCGCGGCGCCAACCCCATGGCGTGGTCGGGGTGATTTCCCCGTTCAACTTCCCGTTGGTGCTGTCGATGCGTTCGGTGGCGCCGGCCCTGGCCGCGGGCAATGCAGTGGTGCTCAAGCCGGACCCGCAAACCCCGGTCAGCGGCGGGTTCCTCATCGCCCGGCTGTTCGAGGAGGCTGGCCTGCCCAAGGGCCTGCTGCACGTGTTGCCGGGTGCCGCGCCGGCGGGCGAGGCACTGTGCCGCGACCCCAATGTGCGGATGATCGCGTTCACCGGCTCCACGGCGGCGGGGCGCAAAGTCGCCGAGGTGGCCGGACGACACCTGAAAAAAGTCGCGCTGGAATTGGGCGGCAAGAACCCGTTGATCATCCTCGAAGACGCCGACCTCGACCTGGCCGCGAGCAACGCCGCCTGGGGCGCCTGGCTGCACCAAGGGCAAATCTGCATGGCCACCGGGTTGATCCTGGTGCATGAATCGATTGCCGCCAGCTTCACGCGCAAGCTGGTGGACAAGGCTCGGGCCCTGACCGTGGGCAATGCCGCCCGTGGTGAAGCCGCGCTCGGCCCGTTGATCAACGCGCGCCAATTGCAGCGTGTACACGAGATCGTCAGCGACAGCCTGCAAGCCGGTGCGCGGCTGGAAGCCGGCGGCGAATACGACCAGTTGTTTTACCAGCCCACCGTGCTCAGCGGCGTGCGGCCGGGCATGCGCGCCTTTGAAGATGAAATATTCGGCCCGGTGGCCACGCTGGTCAGTTTTGCCACGGACGAGGAGGCCATCGAGCTGGCCAACCGCACGGAATACGGCCTCTCGGCCGGCATCATCTCGCCGTCGGTGGGGCGTGCCATGGCCATCGGCGAGCGGCTTGACGTCGGCTTGCTGCACATCAACGACCAGACCGTGGCAGACGAATGCATCAACCCCTTCGGTGGGCGCGGTGCGTCCGGCAATGGCGGCAGTGTCGGCGGGCCGGCCGACTGGGACGAGTACACCCAGTGGCAGTGGGTCACCGTGAAAAACACCGCGCCGACTTACCCTTTCTGAGCCCCGGCTCGCGGTTTTGATGCACCCACGCCTATACAAAAACAAGAGGGCTTGACTATGAACCTGCACAACAAAACCCTGGTCGTCACCGGCGTCGCCTCAGGCATTGGCGCCGAGTTGGCACGGCTTGCGCGCTTCCAGGGCGCCACGGTCATTGGTGTCGATCGCCATGAACCGCAGTTGACCCTGGATGGTTTTTTTAAGGCCGACCTGGGCGACCCTGCCAGCATTGATGCCTTGGTGACGCGCCTGCCGGCGCGGGTCGACGCGCTTTGCAACATTGCCGGCGTGCCCGGCACGGCACCGGTGCAAGCGGTGGCCAAGGTCAATTACCTGGGGCTGCGCCATCTCACCCAAGCGTTGTTGCCCCGCCTGCCGGTGGGCGGCAGCATCGTCAATGTCGCCTCGGTCCTCGGCGCGCAGTGGCCGCAACGGCTGGCGCAGCACAAGGCGTTGGCGGCGACTGCAAGCTACCGCGCCGGGCAGCAATGGCTCAACGACCATCCGGTCGAGCAGGCTAGCTGTTACCAGTACTTCAAGGAGGCGCTGATTGTCTGGAGCTTTGCGCAGTCCCAGGCCTGGTTCCGCGATCACGGTGTGCGCATCAACTGCGTCGCGCCGGGGCCGGTGTTCACGCCGATCCTCGGTGACTTCGTCAGCATGCTCGGCCCGGAGCGGGTGGCCCAGGACAGCCGGCGCATGACTCGCCCGGCCATGGCCGACGAGGTGGCGGCGGTGATTGCCTTCCTCTGCTCGGACGCGGCGCGCTGGGTCAACGGCGTCAACCTGCCGGTGGATGGCGGCTTGGCGGCCACCTACGTGTAGGCCTTGCCACCCCGTTAAGCCCCGGTGCGCAGCCAACGCGCCGGGGGTCTTGAACAACAACAAAAATACAGGACATACAAGATGCTCAAGCCTATCTTGCGGACGGTTGCGGCCACCACGTTTGTCGCGCTGTCGTCGACCGCATACGCCTACGACCTGCCAGGACTTAACCTGGGCAGCACCAGTTTCTATGATGGCTCGCCGGCACCCGCCGGGCCCGGTTGGTACCTTGAGGAATACCTGACGTACTCCCGGGCCAGCCGATTCAACGATGCCCACGGTAACAAGCTGGCGCTGCCCCGCCAGGACGTCGAAGTGGTGGCGCCGACCACGCAGATCATTTACGTCGGCCAACCCCTGGCCAACGGCGCGATGCCGGGCCTTACCCTGATCAATACGTCGCTGGCCCATGTGGATGTCGATGACGGTCTGGACAATGCTGCGCTCAGTTCCCGCGCGGGGTTTGGCGATGTGGTGATCGGGCCTTTCCTGCAACTGCCGACCATGAGCCGCGCTGACGGCAGCCCGCTGCTGACCCAGCGTGTCGAGGCCGACATCTCGGTGCCGGTGGGCGCCTATGATCGCAAGCGCTCGATCAACCCCGGCAGTAACTTCTGGTCATTCAACCCGTACTACGCAGCCACCTACTGGTTCAACCCCACGTGGTCGGCCAGTGGGCGCTTCATGTACCTGTGGAATGGCAAGAACGATGAGCCGGCGGCCGGCTTTGGCGATGTCTCCAGCACCCAGGCCGGCCAGGCGTTGCACGCCAACCTGACGTTGCAATACGCCGTGAGCCAACAGCTGAGCGTGGGGTTGAACGGCTACTGGTTGAAGCAGATCACCGACACCAAGGTTGATGGGGACGCGGTGAGCGGGCGTCGCGAAAAGGTCTGGGCCATCGGCCCAGGCCTGGTCTACGCGTTCAACAAGGAAAACGTGCTGTCAGTGAACGCCTACTTTGAGCAGCAGGCGCAAAACCGTACCCAGGGCAACAAACTGGTGCTCAACTGGCTGCATCAGTTCTAGAGGTCGAGGTACCGGGCAGGTTCAGGGGCGCCGTACGCACCATCACGCTGATGATGGTGAGTGCGGCAATGACCACCCCTGGCGAAGTCGCCAGCAGCACGCCGGTGGTACCGGCGCCCGCCGCCAGTAATTGCCCGGCTGCCAGCGGCCCGGCCACCGAGCCCAATCGCCCGATGGCCACGGCCGCCCCGACACCCGTGGCGCGCACGGCAGTGGGGTAGGAGGGCGGGGCGCTGGCGTATAGCACCAGTTGCGCGGCCATCACGAACAAACCGGCGGCGAAGCCCGCGATGGCCATGGGCACGATGCCCACCGACAGGCCGACACCCGCCAGCGCGCCCAGCAAACCGACGTATACGAACACCACCACCTTGAGCGCATTGCAGCGGTCCAGCAGCACGCCGCCGAGCAGCGAGCCCAGGGCGCCGCCGATATTGAACAGCATCTGCACCATGCCCGCCTGGGGTTTGCTGAAGCCTTGTTCCAGCAACAACGACGGCAGCCAATTGAGCAGCATGTACATCACGGTCAGGGTGAAGAAATAACTGAGCCACAACGCCAGTGTGGTGCGCGCGCGACCTTCGCCGAACAGGGCCTGGCGGGTAGAGGCGCGGGCGCCGGGCGTGGTGGGCGATTGTTGGCGAAAGGCGCTGGATTCAGGCAGCAGCAGGATCATCAACGGCACGGCCAGCAAGGGCGCGAGGCCACCGATGATAAACGTGGTTTGCCAGTGTTCACTGGAAAACATCGCCACCACCGCCGCCAATGCGCCGCCCAGCGGTACGCCGCAGTACATCACGCTGATGGCGGTGCCACGGTTACGCTCGCTCACCGCTTCGGCGCACAGGGCGATCAGGTTGGGCAGCGCAGCACCCAGGCCCAGGCCGGTAAGGAAGCGCACCAGCAACAGGCTGCCGTAGCTGTCGACAAACGCGGTGCTCAGGGAGAACAGCCCGAACAGCAGCACCGCCATCACCAGGATTTTCTTGCGGCCGATACGGTCGGCGATCCAGCCGCCAAAGAACGCGCCCGGCAGCAGGCCGATGATCCCGACGCTGAACACCCAGCCAAGCATTTTCGGGTCGAGGGCAAAGCTGTGGCGCAACCCTGCGGCGGTGGTGCCGGCCGCTTGCAGGTCGAAGCCTTCGATCAGCGCAACGATAAAACACAGAGCGATCGTCAGCGTCGAACGACGCGATGGACTGTTCATGGGCAAACCTCATTGTTGTTTTTGTTGTGGCGAGCCTGGCCGGCCGCTGGCAATTAAGATAACAAATATAACTATAAAAAGAAGGGCGGCGGATCTGCGCACGCCATCATGAAAAGAGCCGTCTACCCCGGCCGTTTGAGATTAGCGCGCGTAGGAAAATGCCAAATAGATACGTTTATTAATGTTCGATTATCGGTCAGTGGCTGTTGACGAGTGCCGCCTGCTGTTTCCATTCTCTATTCGCGAAGCCGCTTGGACCAAGCGCGTGCTGCCCCGAAAACAACAACAAAAAATGGACATCGAACATGCCGAAACTTCCCACCGGCGCCGTTGCGGCCGCCTGCTGTGTGCCTCACAGCGCTCCACGCCTGATCAGCGCGTTGCTGATGTTGAGTGCCCTGCCAGCGCCGTCCTGGGCGGCGGGCTTTATCGACGACAGCCATGGCACCCTCACGCTGCGCAATTACTACCTGGACCGTGACTACAAGGACGACGGCGCCAAGACCGCCGCGCGGGAATGGGCGCAGGCGTTCATCCTCAACCTGGAATCGGGGTATACCCCTGGCCCGCTGGGCTTTGGCCTGGATGTGCGTGGGTTGATGGGGGTCAAGCTGGACTCGTCGCCGGACCGCAGCGGCACCGAATTATTGCCGGTGTCGGCTGGCGACAAGCGTGCCGCCGATGAATATTCGCGCCTGGCGCCGACGGCCAAACTGCGGTTTGCGCAAACCACGGTGAAGGCCGGCGACGTGTCGATCTTCCTGCCGTTCGCGTTTGCCAGCCCGTCGCGCCTGCTGCCGCAAACCTTTCGCGGCACCACCTTGAGCTCCAAGGACATCGACGGCCTGACGCTTAACACCGGTTACATCGACCGCATCAACAAGCGCGACTCCACCGACTACCAGGCCATGACCATTGCCTCGCCCAACCGGCGTTTCAATGCCACGGCCACCACCTCGCACCTGGCGTATGTGGGCGGCGATTACCAGGTCAACAAGGACCTCAGCCTGCGCGCGTACCACGCCGAAGTGGCGGACCTGTACCAGCAGGACACCCTGGCGTTGCTGCACAACCTGCCGGTGGGCGATGGCGTGTTCACCAGCGACCTGCGCAGTTTCTTCAGCCGCGAGGACGGCAGCGCCAAGGCCGGCAAGGTCGACAACCGCAACCTCTCGGCGCTGTTCGGCTACCGCCTGGGCGGCCACCGGGTCAGCCTGGGCTACATGCGTTCCAGTGGGGAGACGGCCACGCCCTATATCTCCGGCACCGAATTGATGGGCATGAGCGAACTGACCATGAGTTCGGACTTTCTCAACGCCAAGGAGCGCACCTGGCAGGCCATCTATGACTATGATTTCGCCGCGTCGGGCGTGCCGGGCCTGAAGACCCGGCTGCGCTATGTGCGGGGTGACAACATTGAGCTGGCAGCCTTCAATGCCGAGGAGCGCAAGGAGCGCGAGTTCCAGATGGAACTGGGCTACGTGATCCAGAGTGGCCCGCTGAAAAACCTCGGGCTGATGGCGCGCAAGTCGATCTACCGTAACGACTTCCCTGGTGGCGCGGCGTTTCGCGATGAAAACCAGACCCGCTTCCTGGTGCTCTACACCGTGGCGCTGTGGTAGGTCATCCGTCCTGGTAGACCTTCTTGAGCAAGCGCAGCAGCTCTGCACGTTCCTCGACGTCCAGGGCTGCGGTGGCGTCCAGGTCGCTTTGCGTGGCGATGTCCTTGAGTTGCTTGAGCAGCGCTTCACCGGGTTTGCTGAGGAAGATCCCGTAGGAGCGCTTGTCCGGTTTGCAACGCACGCGCACGGCGAGGGCGCGGCTTTCCAGTTTGTTCAGCAACGGCACCACCTGGGGCGGCTCGATGGCCAGGGCGCGCGCAAGGTCGGCCTGCATCAGCCCTGGGTTTTGCTCGATGATCGCCAGGGCCGAGAACTGCGCGGGGCGCAGGTCGTGGTCCGCCAGCCGGCCGATCAGGTTCTGGAACAGCTTGAGCTGGGCGCGGCGCATGGCATAACCGATCAGATCGTCCAGGGCTGAATCCAGCGGCGGCCGCCCCTCGTCGTGGTCGGGTAGGGCCTGGCTGGCGGCGATGTTGGAAGGCTTGGCCATGGGCAGTGCAGTCCTCAGAAGGTGGCGGTTAAGAAGGCTATCTAGTTTGCCGGGGTTGGCGAGCAATGGCTATGCCGGCTTTTTACGCCGCCCGAAAAAAACCTGGGTGCCGGCGCGAAAAATAGTGGTTATCTGGATTAATAGTTAATTGACATAACTATATTTGCGGTTTAATTTCGAATCATCTTCACACCAGAACAAGAGCGTACCGCCATGAGCAATTACGAAGGCCGTTGGACCACCGTCAAAGTCGAGATCGAGGAAGGCATTGCCTGGGTCATTCTCAATCGTCCGGAAAAACGCAACGCCATGAGCCCGACCCTCAACCGGGAAATGATCGACGTGCTGGAGACCCTCGAGCAGGACCCGGCCGCCGGTGTTCTGGTGCTGACCGGCGCCGGTGAAGCCTGGACCGCGGGCATGGACCTCAAGGAATACTTTCGCGAAGTGGACGCCGGCCCGGAAATCCTCCAGGAAAAAATCCGCCGCGAAGCCTCGCAATGGCAATGGAAGTTGCTGCGCATGTACGCCAAGCCGACCATCGCCATGGTCAATGGCTGGTGCTTCGGTGGCGGCTTCAGCCCGCTGGTGGCATGCGACCTGGCGATCTGCGCCGACGAAGCCACCTTCGGCCTCTCGGAAATCAACTGGGGCATCCCGCCGGGCAACCTGGTAAGCAAGGCCATGGCCGACACCGTGGGCCATCGCCAGTCGCTGTACTACATCATGACCGGCAAGACCTTCGACGGGCGCAAAGCCGCCGAAATGGGCCTGGTCAACGAGAGCGTACCGCTGGCCCAGCTGCGCGAAGTCACCATTGAGCTGGCGCGTAACCTGCTGGAGAAAAACCCGGTGGTGCTGCGTGCGGCCAAACATGGCTTCAAACGTTGCCGCGAACTGACCTGGGAGCAGAACGAGGATTACCTCTACGCCAAGCTCGATCAGTCGCGCTTGCTCGACACCGAGGGCGGTCGCGAGCAGGGTATGAAGCAGTTCCTCGACGACAAGAGCATCAAGCCTGGCCTGCAGGCGTATAAACGCTGAGACACGCGGCCCTCGGGCCGCGCTGCTGTGACCGAAGCTGAACGTATTCCCGATAAAGATAATAAAGAGGAATCACCATGCTGGACGTGCCCCTACTGATTGGCGGCCAGTCGTGCCCTGCCCGCGACGGTCGAACCTTTGAGCGTCGCAACCCGGTGACCGGTGACGTGGTCTCGCGGGTGGCCGCCGCCACTCTGGACGACGCCGACGCCGCCGTGGCCGCTGCCCAGGCCGCGTTCCCCACATGGGCGGCGCTGGCGCCCAACGAGCGCCGCACGCGTTTGCTCATTGCCGCCGAACACTTGCAGGCGCGCAGCGCCGAATTTATCGCCGCTGCCGGCGAGACCGGCGCCATGGCCAACTGGTATGGCTTTAACGTGCGCCTGGCGGCCAACATCCTGCGCGAAGCCGCGTCGATGACCACCCAGATCACGGGCGACGTGATCCCCTCCGATGTGCCCGGCAGTTTCGCCATGGCCTTGCGTCAGCCGTGCGGCGTGGTGCTGGGCATCGCGCCGTGGAATGCCCCGGTCATCCTCGCCACCCGCGCCATCGCCATGCCGCTGGCCTGCGGCAACACCGTGGTGCTCAAGGCGTCGGAGTTGAGCCCGGCGGTGCACCGTCTGATCGGCCAGGTGTTGCAAGACGCCGGCCTTGGCGATGGCGTGGTCAATGTGATCAGCAATGCCCCGGCGGATGCCGCCGCCATCGTCGAACGGCTGATCGCCAACCCGGCGGTGCGGCGGGTCAACTTCACCGGCTCCACCCATGTCGGACGGATTGTCGGCGAGCTAGCGGCACGTCACCTCAAACCGGCGTTGCTGGAACTGGGCGGTAAAGCGCCGTTGCTGGTGCTCGACGACGCTGACCTGGATGCGGCGGTAGCGGCGGCGGCCTTTGGCGCCTATTTCAATCAGGGGCAGATCTGCATGTCCACCGAACGCCTGATTGTCGACGCCAAGGTCGCTGATGCGTTTGTCGCCAAGCTGGCGGCCAAGGTCGCGACCCTGCACGCGGGCGATCCCGCTGCGCCGGATTCTGTGCTGGGTTCCCTGGTGGATGCCAGCGCCGGAACGCGCATCAAGGCGCTGATCGACGACGCGCTGAGCAAAGGCGCACGCTTGGTGACGGGTGGGCAACTGGACGGCAGCATTCTGCAACCGACGCTGATCGATGGCGTCACCGAACACATGCGCCTGTACCGCGAAGAGTCCTTCGGCCCGGTGGCGGTGCTGCTGCGTGGTGAGGGTGATGAAGCGCTGCTGCGCCTGGCCAATGACTCCGAATTTGGCCTGTCGGCGGCGATCTTCAGCCGCGACACCGGGCGTGCCCTGGCGCTGGCGCAACGGGTGGAGTCGGGCATTTGCCACATCAACGGCCCGACCGTGCATGACGAAGCGCAGATGCCCTTCGGCGGGGTCAAGTCCAGCGGCTACGGCAGTTTCGGCGGCAAGGCTGCGATTGAACACTTTACGCAACTGCGCTGGGTGACCTTGCAGAACGGGCCACGGCACTATCCGATCTGAGCAGGCATCGCGACCTAACAATAACAAGGCGGCGTTGGCCCGCCTTGACGGAGGACATCCTTGTGAGTTCCGAATTCAGAGCGCAACCCCAGCCCGAGCAGCACCCGCCGCGATACCGCGCGGTGTCCATCGGCCATGCGCCGGTCGAGGTCACTGAAGAACAGGGCGTGCTGCATATGCGTTCGCTGGAACCCCTGGCCGAGTTGCCGCCGCGCTTACTCGACCGGCTGGTGCATTGGGCGCAGGTGCGGCCCGAGCAAACCTTTATCGCCGCACGCCAGGCCGACGGCGCGTGGCGCCGCGTCAGCTACCGGGAAATGCTCGACAGCGTGCGCGCCATTGCCCAGGGTTTACTCGGTTATGGGCTGTCGGCGCACAAGCCGTTGGCGCTGCTGTCGGGCAACGATATCGAGCATCTGCAGCTCGCGCTCGGCGCCATGTATGCCGGTATTCCCTATTGCCCGGTGTCGCCCGCGTACTCATTGTTGTCCCAGGATTTCGCCAAGCTGCGGCATGTGTGCGACCTGCTGCAGCCGGGGCTGGTGTTCGTCAGTGATGCGCTGGCATACCAGCGCGCGATCGACGCCGTGTTGCCGGCCGACACCCCGCTGATCTGCGTGCGCGGCCAAGTGTCGGGGCGCAGCCAGGCAAGCTTTGCGAGCCTGCTGCAAACGCCGGGTGGCGCCGAGGCCGAGGCGGCGTTTGACGCCACCGGGCCGGACAGCATCGCCAAATTTCTCTTCACCTCCGGCTCGACCAAGTTGCCCAAGGCGGTGGTCACCACCCAACGCATGCTCTGCGCCAACCAGCAGATGCTGTTGCAGACGTTTCCGGTGTTTGGCGAGGAACCGCCGGTGCTGGTGGACTGGCTGCCGTGGAATCACACCTTTGGCGGCAGCCACAACGTCGGCATCGTGCTCTACAACGGCGGCACGTTTTACCTGGACAATGGCAAACCCACCGCCCAGGGCATTGCCGAGACCCTGCGCAATCTCAAGGAGATTTCGCCCACCGCCTACCTGACCGTGCCCAAGGGCTGGGAAGAGCTGGTCACGGCCCTGGAACAGGACGCCGAGTTGCGCGAGCGCTTTTTTGCGCGAATGAAGCTGTTCTTTTTTGCGGCCGCCGGTCTCTCGCAACGGGTCTGGGACCGCCTCGACCGAGTGGCCGAGCAGCACTGTGGCGAGCGCATCCGCATGATGGCCGGGCTGGGCATGACCGAAGCCGCGCCGTCCTGCACCTTCACCACCGGGCCATTGTCGATGGCCGGTTACATCGGTTTGCCGGCACCGGGGTGCGAGGTGCGCCTGGTGCCGCTGGACGGTAAGTTCGAAGGGCGCTTTCGCGGGCCGCACATCATGCCGGGCTACTGGCGGGCGCCCGAGCAAACCGCCGAAGTATTCGATGAGCAGGGTTTTTACTGTTCGGGCGATGCGATCAAGCTCGCCGACCCTGAGCGGCCGCAACTGGGGCTGATGTTCGACGGGCGCATGGCCGAGGACTTCAAGCTGTCTTCCGGGGTGTTTGTCAGCGTCGGCCCGTTGCGCAATCGCGCGGTGCTCGAAGGCTCGCCGTACGTGCAGGACCTGGTGATCGCCGCGCCGGACCGTGAATGCCTGGGGGCCCTGGTTTTTCCCAGGCCCTACGAATGCCGTCGCCTGGCGGGCTTGAGCGTTGATGCCAGTGACGCCGAGGTACTGGCCAGCGCGCCGGTGCGCCAGTGGTTCGGCGACTGGTTGCAGCGCCTCAACCGCGAAGCCACCGGCAATGCCAGCCGCCTGGAGTGGATTGCCGTGCTCGACGAACCGGCGTCCATCGACCGTGGCGAAATCACCGACAAAGGCTCTATCAACCAGCGCGCAGTGCTGCAATGGCGCGCGGCCAAGGTCGAGGCGTTGTATCGCGGTGAAGACCCGACGATCCTGCGCGCCGAGCCCAAGGCGTGAGCGGCGCCGGGCAGTACGCGGCGTTTGCCGATGTAGCGATTTTCGACGCGGTGCGCACGCCCTGGGTCGACCTTGGCGGGGCGCTGTCGCAAGTGTCGCCGATCGACCTGGGCATCAAGGTCGGCCGCGAGGTGCTGGCCCGCGCCGGCATCGAAGCGCAGGCGGTGGACAGCGTACTGGCCGGCTCCATGGCCCAGGCCAGTTTCGATGCCTACTTGCTGCCACGGCATATCGGGTTGTACAGCGGTGTGGCGCAAGCGGTCCCGGCGCTGGGGGTGCAGCGCATCTGCGCCACCGGTTTCGAGCTGTTGCGCCAGGCCGCCGGGCAACTGCGCGATGGGACGCAACTGGCGTTGTGCGTGGCGGCTGAGTCGATGTCGCGCAACCCGATTGCCGCCTACACCCACCGGGGCGGGTTTCGCCTGGGGGGCGAGGTGCAATTCAAGGATTTCCTCTGGGAGGCGCTGTACGACCCGGCCCCGGCGGTGGACATGATCGCCACTGCCGACAACCTGGCGCGCCGTTACGGCTTGAACCGCGAGGCGGTGGATCGGTATGCCTGCGACAGTCATCAGCGCGCATTGCAGGCGCAACGTGATGGGGCCTGGGTGGAAGAGATCGTGGCGGTGGAGAGCCAGGTATTCGAACTTGAGGGGTACCAGCCGAGGGGGATCAGCCTGGCGCGCCAGGCCGGTACGGTCAGCGTGGACAGCCACCCACGGCCTACCGACCTGGGCGCCCTGGCGCGTTTGCGCGCGATTCATGCCGACGGTGTGCAAACCGCCGGCAACAGTTGTGCGGTGGTCGACGGCGCGGCGGCGGCGCTGGTAGGGCGGGCCTGCGACAGTACGCGCCCGGCGCTGGCCCGGCTGGTGGCCAGTGCGGTGGTGGGGGTGGCCCCGGAGTTCATGGGCATCGGCCCGGCCCCGGCGATTCGCCTGCTGTTGCAACGCAGCGGGCTGAGCCAGGGCGATATCGGCCGCTTCGAGATCAACGAGGCCCAGGCCGCGCAGGTGCTGGCGGTGGCCCAGGCGCTGGAACTGGACAGCACACGGCTTAACGTCGAGGGCGGCTCCCTTGCGCTCGGGCATCCGTTGGCCGCCACCGGGCTGCGGCTGGTCATGAGCCTGGCTCGGCAACTGCGTCGGCACCATTTGCGTTATGGGATTGCGGCTGCGTGCGTGGGGGGCGGGCAGGGGATGGCGTTGTTGATCGAAAACCCGGCCTGGCACCCGTGACGGCTCGGGAGCCGGCAACTATCTGACTGACATCGCGCGATCTAAATGTGAGAGGGGGCTTGCTCCCGATAGCGGTGCATCAATCACTCAGTGGTCGGCTGACAGACTGCCATCGGGGGCAAGCCCCTGCCACATTTTGATCTCCATACATCAGGTAGACCTCAGTCTGTTCTGGCTCTGGCGTTCGTCTGACGGCACCGCAGGCTTGCGGTACTATGGCGGCCCACGTTTTCTGGAAGTTGCCTGGATGAGTAAGCCCGGTCAATTGGTGCTGGTTGCGCTGCGCAAGATGATTGCCAGCGGCGAGTTGGCGGCAGGCGAGCGCTTGATGGAGATCCCCACGGCGCAACGCTTTGGTGTGTCGCGCATGCCGGTACGCATGGCGTTCCGTACCCTGGAGCAGGAAGGGTTGCTGGTGCCGTTTGGCGGGCGCGGGTATCAGGTGCGTTCGGTCAGCCCCGACGATATTGCCGGGGCGGTCGAAGTGCGCGGTGTGCTTGAAGGCCTGGCGGCGCGCCAGACCGCTGAGCGGGGCTTGTCCGACGAGGCGCGCAGGGTGCTTGAGCGTTGCCTGGTCGAAGGCGATCAACTGTTCGACAAGGGCTACGTCACCGAGGACGACCTGGAGGTCTACCACGACCTGAACATGCGTTTTCACCAGGTCATCGTCGAAGGCAGCCACAACCCGGCGATTGCCGATGCGCTGGCGCGCAACGATCACCTGCCGTTCGCCTCGGTGACGGCGCTGGCGGTGGACCGTGAGGACATGGCCCGCGAATACCGGCGCTTCAACTATGCCCACATGCAACACCATTCGGTGTTCGACGCCCTGGTCAATCGCCAGGGCGCCCGGGCCGAAGCCATCATGCGCGAACACGCCAATGCAACCTTGCGCTACGCCGAGATCTTCAGCAGCGCCACCGCCGATGCACGCATGAAGGTGATCTTGCCCGCGTCGTGACGCGGTTCAGATATCGAGCACCAGCAGCGCGGTTTTTGCGCGTGAGCAGCACGGCGTGAACTGGTCATTCAGGGCTTGTTCCTGCTCGGTGAGAAACAGGTCGCGGTGTTCCGGTATGCCTTCCAGCACGCGGGTCAGGCAGGTGCCGCAGATGCCTTGTTCGCAGGACACGGCAATCTCGATGCCGTGGTGTTCCAACACCTGGACCACGCTCTTGTCGGCCGGTACCTCATAGACTTGGCCGCTGCTGGCGATCCGTACCGAAAAGCTGCCGTCCAGGCTGTTGTCCACCGGCGCCGCCGAGAAGTATTCGCGGTGCAGGCAGTCCTCCTGCCAGCCCTGGGCGCGGGCGCTGTCGAGCACATGCTGCATGAAGCCGCCGGGGCCGCAGACATACAGGTGCACTTCGTCCGCCGGTGCCGCCAGTACCTGGGCGGTATTGAGCGCCGTGTCGGGTTGCTCATCGAAATGCAGGAATACCCGCTCGGCAAACGACGAATCCTTGAGGCGCTGCACAAACGCCGCGCGTTCACTGGCGCGGGCGCAGTAATGCAATTGGAAGTCGGCCCCGCCCTGGGTCAGGCGTTCGGCCATGCACAATATCGGCGTGATGCCGATGCCACCGGCGAACAACAGGCTGCGCCGGGCTTCATGGACCAACGGGAACAGGTTGCGCGGTTCGCTGATGGTCAGGCGGGCGCCTTCATGCACCTGTTCGTGCAGGCTGCGCGAGCCGCCCCGCGAGGCAGGGTCATTGAGCACGCCGATCAGGTAGCGATGGCGTTCCTCAGGGTGATTGCACAGGGAATACTGACGGGTCAGCCCATCGGGCAGGTGCACATCGATATGCGCCCCGGCACTGAACGGCGGCAAGGGTGCGCCATCGACACGGGCCAGTTCATAGCTGCAAATGTCCAGCGCCTCGACGCGCCGCGACGTCACCACCACCTCGATCATGATGGATCTCCGGCGCGTTCGCGCCCGATCAGGCGCTCCAGGACCTTGCGCGACTGCACGCCACCAGCGTCGATATTCAGCTTGAGCAGGTTGCGCGTCGGGTGAGCGAGCAGGTTCTGTTGCTGGCGTTCGAGCATCTCCAGGTCTTCGCTGAAAATCTTGCCCTGGCCTTCGCGAATGCTGGCGGTGAGTGCTTCATCACGAGGGTTGAAATTGCGCGCCATGCCCCAGAAGTACCAGATCGACGTGTCGGTCTGCGGGGTGATGAAATCCACCACAATGCTCGCCGCCTTGTGTTCGGGCGCGGCGTGGTAACCGCCCTTGCCGGCATGGGCCACGCCGACTTCGATCAGCACATGGCTGGGCGGGGTAAAGCGACAGATCTGCCAGCGATCCACCGGCACGTCATCGGCCAGGTTATTGCCGCGCAGGGCCATGCGCCAGAACGGCGGCGCCATGATGTTTTCCATATGCCGGGCGGTGACCACTTCGTCGCCTTCCACCGTGGTCACGGGCGGCGCCTCGTCGATTTCCTTCTGGCCGATGCTGGAGGCATGCACGTAGGTTTCGTGGGTCAGGTCCATCAGGTTGTCGATCATCAGGCGGTAATCGCACTGGATATCGAACAGCCCGCCGCCATACGCCCACTCGTCACTCACGGCCCATTCCAAGTGATGAATCAGCGCAGGGTCGGCCTGGGCCTGATCACCCGGCCATACCCAGATAAAGCCGTAGCGCTCAACCGCCGCGAAGGTCTTGTTGCAGGGAAAACCGCGTACCCGCTGGCCAGGCATCTCAACCGTCTTGCCATCGCAGCCCATCACCAGGCCGTGATAGCCGCACACCAGGTTGCCGTTCTCGACATAGCCCAACGACAACGGCGCGCCACGATGGGGGCAGAAGTCCTCGACCGCCACCACCGCGCCTTCCAGGCCACGATAAAACACCATTTTTTCACCGCAGATCTGCCTGCCCAGCGGCTTGTGCGCGATTTCATCGGGGGTGCAGGCGACATACCACGTGTTCTTGGGGTACATGGTGACTCTCCAGGCAATGGATTATTTTTATTTGTTGGATCCATTAGATTGGAGGGGTAGGGGGTAGTCAAGCTGTTAAAGGGGGTTTAATGGGCGATTATCGAACAGCCTATTAATTAGTGGATCCATTAGTGAGGTCCATGTGGGAGGGGGCTTGCTCCCGATAGCAGTGGGTCAGTGACAGATCCATTGACTGACACACCGCTATCGGGAGCAAGCCCCCTCCTTCATTTGATTCCCGGTATAGCCGGATTATCGTCAGTAACGAATCATCACCGACTTCAACTCGGTGTACTCCTCGATAAACGCGCCGCCAAACTCCCGGCCCACCCCCGAGCACTTGCTGCCCCCAAACGGCACCGCCGGGTCCAGCAACGTATGCATATTCACCCACACCGTACCCGCTTCAATGGCCGGCACCATCCGCAGCGCCTTGCCCAAATCATTAGTCCACAGGCTGGCGCTCAAGCCATAGGGCGTGTTGTTCATCAACGCCAGCAGTTCCTCCTCAGTGTCATACGGCAAAAACGTAGCGATCGGGCCAAAGGTCTCTTCGTTGAGCAAGGTGTCGTTGACCCCATTGGCCAGGATGATCGTCGGTTCGACGTAGCAACCCGGCCGGTCAAGCAGCCTGCCGCCGTGCACGATGCGGTTGTTTTGCGCTCGTGCCTTGTCAAAGAACGCGCCCAGTTTGAGTTGATGCTGACGGTTGGCGACCGGGCCGAACTCGGTGCGCTCATCCAGCGGCGAACCGATGTTCAGCGCGCTCAAGCGCTGCGCCAGTTTGTCCATGACCGCGTCGATCTGCGAGCGATGCACAAAGAAGCGTTCGGCCGCGGCGCAGATTTGCCCGGAGTGCAAAAAGCCCGCCTCGATGATGCCGTTGACCGCCGTTTCCAGGTCCACATCGGGCAGGAACCCCGCCGAGTTTTTCCCGCCCAGTTCCAGGGTGGCGCGGGTCAGCCCGGCGCCCATGGCGCTCTGGCCCACGGCAATGCCGGTGGGCACCGAGCCGGTAAACGACACCTTGTTGGTGCCGGGGTGTTCGACCAGCCCTTTGCCCACCAGGTCGGCGCCGGTCAATACGTTGAGCGCACCCGGCGGCAGCCCGGCCTCCATCGCCAGTTCGGCGATGCGCAGGATGGTCAGCGGCGTGAACTCACTGGGCTTGATAATGATGCTGCAACCGGTCACCAGCGCCGAAGCGAGTTTCCACAGCGCGATCATGGTGGAGAAATTCCACGGCACGATCCCCACCACCACCCCGACCGGCTCGCGCAGGGTGAAGGCGGTGTAGCGTTCACCGGCGAACGAGGGCAGTGAGGGGGTGATGGTCTGCCCGGTGATCTTGCTGGCCCAGCCGGCGTAGTAGCGCAAAAAATGCGCGGCCTGGTCGACTTCGAAGGCGCGGGAAATCTGGATGATCTTGCCCGATTGGCAGGTTTCGATCTGCGCCAGTTCTTCGCGGTGCTGCTCCAGCAGGTCGGCCAGTTTGAACAACACCGTGCCGCGTGTCGCCGGGGCGACCTGGGACCATTGTTTGAAACCACGGCGCGCGGAGGCCACGGCTGCGTCGATGTCGGCCGCGTCGGCGTCGGCGACCTGGGCGATGACTTGGCCGGTGGCCGGGTTGATCACCTCCAACGTCTGGCCGCAGTGGCTCTGTACGTAGCCACCGTCGATAAACAGCGCGTGTTGTCGACGCAAAAACGCTTCGACCTGAGGCAGCAGTGGAATATCGCTCATGGGGTTTTCCTGGTCGTGAACAAAGAAAACCCCGAGGTTAAGCCACCGCTTCATGCCAGGCTTGACTGTGCCTGCCGCGTGCTATGTCTGTGGCTGCCAGGCCTATGAAAAGTGCAATCTTGGCTGTGGAACGTGCATTTTATGCCCCAGGGGCGCCCGCCATACTGGCCCTGCATCCGGCGCCCCGCCTCGATTCCTGTGGTTGTCCGGACATCCAATAATAAGCAGGGCCATCCATGAAAAAGCCAAACCCGCTCCTTGAAGACCTCAAGTCCATCCTGCCGACCATCGCGGCCAATGCTGCGCAGGCTGAACAGCACCGCCAGGTGCCCGCCGAGAATATGGCGTTGCTCAAGGGCATCGGCCTGCATCGTGCGTTCCAGCCCAAGGCGTTCGGCGGCATGGAGTTGTCGCTGCCACAGTTTGCCGACTGCATCGCCGCGCTCGCCGGGGCATGTGCCAGTACCGCCTGGGCCATGAGCCTGTTGTGCACCCACAGCCATCAGCTGGCGCTGTTCTCGGCCACCCTGCAACAGGAAGTCTGGGGCACCGACCCGAACGCCACGGCGAGCAGCAGCATCGCGCCCTTTGGGCGTACCGAAGAGGTCGAGGGCGGCGTGCTGTTCAGCGGTGAGATGGGCTGGAGCAGCGGCTGCGACCATGCCGAGTGGGCGATTGTCGGTTTCCGCCGGCCCAATGCCGAAGGCACGCAGGACTATTGCTTCGCCGTGCTGCCGCGCAGTGACTATCAGATCCGCGACGACTGGTTTGCCGCCGGCATGAAAGGTAGCGGCACCAAGACCCTGCTCATCGACAAGGCCTGGGTGCCGGAGCACCGTATCCAGAAGGCCAAGGACATGATGGAGGGCAAGTCCGCGGGCTTTGGCTTGTACCCCGACAGCAAGGTGTTCTACTCGCCGTACCGTCCGTATTTTGCCAGCGGCTTTTCCACCGTGAGCCTGGGCGTCGCCGAGCGCATGCTCGCTGTGTTCCGCGAAAAGACCAAGACCCGCGTGCGCGCCTACACCGGGGCGGCGGTCGGCGCGGCCACGCCGGCGTTGATGCGGCTGGCCGAGTCGACGCATCAAGTGGGCGCCGCGCGTGCGTTTCTTGAAAAGACCTGGGCCGATCATGCCGAGCACAGTGAGCAGCAGCGCTACCCCAGCCGCGAAACCCTGGCGTTCTGGCGCACCAACCAGGCGTACGCCACCAAGATGTGCATCCAGGCGGTGGATCGCCTGTTTGAAGCCGCCGGCGGCAATGCCTGGTTCGAACACAACGAGATGCAACGCCTGTTCCGTGACTCGCACATGACCGGCGCCCATGCCTACACCGACTACGACGTGTGCGCGCAGATCCTCGGCCGCGAGCTGATGGGCCTGGAGCCCGACCCGAGCATGATCTGAACCCGTCTTTGATAACAACAATCAGGGCTGCGCCTGACGCAGCCCGGGAGTCTTGCATGTCTGAATCGACCTTCGACCCACGCGCCTTTCGCCGCGCCTTGGGCAACTTTGCCACCGGCGTGACCGTGGTCACCGCCGCCGACGCCAGCGGGCGCAAGGTGGGCGTCACCGCCAACAGCTTCAACTCCGTGTCGCTCGACCCACCGTTGGTGTTATGGAGTATCGACAAACGCTCCAACAGCCATGAAGTGTTCGAGCAGGCCAGTCATTTCGCGGTCAACGTGCTGGCGGCGGACCAGATCGACCTGTCGAACAATTTTGCCCGGCCCAAGGACGATCGCTTCGCCGAGATCGAGTACCAGCCAGGCGAGGGTGGCGCGCCGGTGTTCGCCGATTGTTCGGCGCGGTTTCACTGTGAGAACTACCAGCAGGTGGACGGCGGCGATCACTGGATCATGATCGGCAAGGTGGTGGCGTTCGATGACTTCGGGCGTGCGCCGCTGCTCTATCACCAGGGCGCCTACTCGATGGTCCTACCCCACACGCGCATGACCAAGCGTGACGACAGCCAGCCGCCGAGCAGCCATTTCCAGGGGCGCCTGAGCCACAACCTGTATTACCTGATGACCCAGGCGGTGCGCGCCTACCAATCGGCCTACCAACCCCGGCAACTGTCCACCGGCCTGCGCACCAACGAGGCGCGCATGCTGATGGTGCTGGAGAACGACGCCCGGCTGAGCGCCGGCGACCTGCTACGCGAGGTGGCCATGCCGGTGCGCGAAATCGACGAAGCCGTGGCCAACCTCAAGCGCAAGGGGCTGGTGAGCGACGACGACAGCGGCGTGCGCCTGACCGCTGCGGGCGTGGAGCAAACCGAAGACCTGTGGGCGATTGCGCGCGAACAGCAGGACAAGGTATTCGCTGAGTTCACTGAGGCGCAGATCGAAACGTTCAAGACGGTATTGAAGCAACTGATCCGCCATTGCTGATTGCTGATTGCTGATTGCTGATTGCTGCATGTGGCAAGGGAGCATGCTGCATCAGCACACACCCCGGCGTGCCGCAGGCGCTGCGCGGGGCAGCGCCTGAAAGGGCTCAGAAGGGTACGGCCACGGTCAGTTGGCTGTAGAGGTTGGTGCCGTTGCCACCGACTTGGTTGCCGCCGGTGTCTGCGCCCTTTTTCGGTTGGTAGAGGCCCACCAGCGGGCTGATGATCAGGTGGCTGTTGACGGCCCATTCGGCGTAGAGGTCCAGCTCGCGAGCGTCCAGGTTCAGCGCATCGTGCTTGCGCAGGGTATTGAAATCGAAGTACAGCGCCGCAATCGTCAGGTTTTCCAATGGCGTGGCTTTGAGGCCGACATGGTGGACCCCGGTGTTGCTGTTGAACGGGCCGGCGTAATTGCCGGCCACTTCACCTTGGATCCAGGTGCCGTAGCCGGTGCTGAGTCCGGTGAACAGCGGGTCCCATTTTTGCGAATAACGGGTGTAGCGATAGGTCAGTTTCGGTGCCCAACTGACGTCGGCGAAGGTGTAGCCGGCTTCGCCGTACCAGGCTTTTTCCGGCCCGGCGTCCTTGTCCTGCCAAGCGTATTCGAAGGCGAAACTGGCGTTGTCGATGCCCGCGCTGCCTTCGCCGCGCAGGCTGTAGGTGTTCATGCCGTCGCGCTGTTTCTGGAAGTCGCTGGCCCATGGGTCGGTGACGCCCATGCCGTGAACCCAGGTCAACCCCAGCGTACCGGCCGCCGCCGTGTAGTCGAGGGTGCCCGCCGCCAGCTCGGTTTCGGCCTGGGCGCGGTTGTCGGATTTGAGCCACAGCACCGAACCATGCAGGCCATCCTGCCCGCCCAGGCGCAGGACCGCCGTGCGGTCGAAGGCGTGGCGGGCGCCGAGGTAGAAACCGCCCCCGCGGTTCAACGTACCGTCAGCCGGGCCCTTGCCCAGGTTGGGGCCGTCGTCGTTGATCAAAAAACCACGGCCAACCTTGACCACCTGGCGGCCGATGGAAAAATCCACCCCGTCCTTGCCCAGTGCCGGGAACAGCTCGGCCGAGCGCCACCCGAGGTACGCGTCTTCGATTTTTGTGGTGCGTTCCGAACCCACGGTATTGCCCCCCGCATCGCCGTCGCCCCAGGTGCCGGAGCTGACCCAATTGAGGGCGCCATAACCGGTACCGTACCCGGCCAGGCCCTGATCGCCGCTGACCCCGTACTTGATGAACCCTTCGCGCCAGGTCGAGCCGCCCGGCATGCCATTGTAGTTGTGGCGGCTGTTGAACATCCCGTAGACCGCCAGGAAGTCGGCGTTGAGGTGGGTGTCTTCGTCGGCGTACAGCGCGTAGGCCTGGGCCGACGAATGGGTGATCAAGAGCGCGATGCCCAGGCCGACAGCCTTGGACAACGTGCGGGTTTTGAGTGTGTGCTCCATTTTTATAATCCCCAGCATGGTTAGGTGGAGGGCGCATTAAGTGGCTGGGAGCGGGGGAAGTCTTTCATCTGCGTGCCAGGTAATTGATCCTGCCCGCCAAGCGGTGTGCCGTGGCAGACAGCAACAAAAGTGACGGCACACATGGGCAAGACGCTCGGCGCGTTGGAGGCGCACAGTGATTTTCGCTCGAGGCCGTTTCGATCAGGGACTGGCTGGGGAGGGCTTCAACGCCGGCTCCTTGTACGGCTCGATGCATCCAATCAGAAATCCGCTTTCGAGGATCCGCACCATGTCGATCAATGACCGGCTCACGCAGCATTTGAAACGAGGCAGCGTCGGCTTTCCGACCGCGCTGGCCAGCACCATTGGCCTGATCATGGCCAGCCCGGTGATTCTCACCGCGACCATGGGTTTCGGGATCGGCGGCAGCGCCTTTGCGGTGGCCATGCTGATTGCGGTGGTGATGATGCTGGCGCAGGCGACCACCTTCGCCGAAGCCGCCGCGATCCTGCCGACCACCGGCTCGGTCTACGACTACATCAATTGCGGCATGGGCCGTTTTTTTGCGATCACCGGCACCTTGTCGGCGTACCTGATCGTGCATGTGTTTGCCGGTACCGCTGAAACCATTCTGTCCGGGGTCATGGCGCTGGTGAACTTCGAGCACCTCAACACCCTGGCGGAATCCGCCGGGGGCTCGTGGTTGCTCGGGGTCGGCTTCGTGGTGGTGTTCGGCATCTTGAATGCCTTTGGCGTCAGCGCCTTCGGCAGGGCCGAGATCATCCTGACCTTCGGCATGTGGACCACGTTGATGGTGTTCGGCGTGCTGGGCCTGATCGCGGCGCCGGCGGTGCAACTGGAGGGCTGGTTCGGTGTGTCACTGGTGGGCACCGACGTGGTCACCGTCCTGTCATTGGTAGGCATGGCGATGTTCATGTTTGTCGGTTGCGAGTTCGTCACGCCGTTGGCTCCGGACTTGCGCAATTCGGCCAGGGTGATGCCCAAGGCCATGCTGTTGGGCTTGCTCAGCGTGGCCACCTGTATGTTTATCTACGGCGCGGCGATGAAGCGCCAGGTCGAAAACGTGTTGCTGGATGCCGCCACCGGCGTGCACCTGCTGGACACGCCGATGGCGATTCCGCGCTTTGCCGAGCAGGTCATGGGGCAGGTCGGCCCGCTGTGGCTGGGCATCGGTTTTTTGTTTGCCGGTGCCGCCACCATCAACACGCTGATGGCGGGCGTGCCGCGCATCCTCTATGGCATGGCCGTGGACGGCGCGCTGCCCAAGGTGTTCACCTACCTGCACCCACGCTTCAAGACGCCGTTGCTGTGCATCCTGGTGGCGATGCTGATTCCGTGCCTGCACGCCCTGTGGTTGGGCGGCAACGCTGACAACATCATGCATCTGGTGCTGGCGGCGGTGTGTGCCTGGAGTTTCTCGTACCTGCTGGTGACGCTGTCGGTGGTGATCCTGCGCATTCGCCGTCCTGATCTGCCACGGGCCTATCGCTCGCCGTTCTTCCCGTTGCCACAAATCCTGTCCAGCATCGGCATCTTGCTCGGGATGTGGTTCATCACCCCGCCGGGCATGAACCCCGCCGACATCTACGTGCCGTTCGGCGTGATGCTGGCGATTACCGCTGCCTACGCGCTGTTCTGGACATTGGTGGTGCAAAAGGTCAATCCATTCAAGCCGGCGTCGGTCGAAGACGTGCTGGCCAAGGAGTTTTCCCATGAGCCTGGCAACCTTTACAACGAGCCTTTCGAGCATGCTGCAAAAGCTGTCTGAGCTGTTCAGTGCGCAACGCGCCCCGGCCGGCTATCGGCCCGGGGTCACGCTTGAATACCTGCGGCGCAACCTTGGCCTGGCAAGTTTTACCTCCACCGGGCAGGCCAGTGCGGTGTTCAGCCTGGACGCCAGTGGCCTTGAGGTGACGATTGTCGAGCGCACCGAAGCGCAACTGCTGATGCACCTGGTGATGACCGAGTTCAGGATTCAGTTGCCCGCTTCACAGCAGGGCAGCGCACGCTGGGACCTGCACCACCGCGGGTCGATTCGGCGCACGGGGCTGGCGTGTCGGCAACGGGCGGGCGAAGCGACTTTGCTGGCCCGGCTGGAGGCTGCGTTGGCGGGTGATGCGTCGTTGCACGAAGCCCTGATGGCGCTGGATTTCAAGCACCTGCGCATCGAGTTGCAGGCACAGCAATGGCGCGTCCGGCTGGAGCACATGGGCGGCAGCGAAGTGGTCAACCGCATGCCGGCGTTTCGTCGTTACATCGCCCTGAGCCCAGCCCAGCGCGCCAGTCTGTTCACGGTGCTGGCGGGCTTGCAGCGAGTGCTGAGCGGGTTGTGATGAGTTGGCATCATTAGTGCTTTTACAGTTGGGATGCTGTGCTTGTTGCGCCTATATAGATAACATGTTAACTATTGGCCGACAAAAACAATAAGCCACTGTGGAGTTGCCATGAGCACCTATCAATCTGCGCACCATGGATTGGAAACCTGGACTCGGGATTTGCGCGCGGCCTGCGGCCATTTCGACACGGAACTGGCGTTTAACCGCTCACTGTTTATCGGTGAGGTGTCCAAGCGCGAGCGCGGTGGCCTGTCACTGGCCAACCTGCGCACCAATGCCGGGCTGATCAAGCGCGAACGACCCAACGCCGATCACGATAGGGACCAGCATTGTTTTCTCGTCAGCCAACGCAGTGGCTATTGCCAGATCACCCAGAACGGCCAGGTGGTGCAACTGGCCCCCGGCGACATGCTGCTGATGGACTCCACGGGCTCGATCGAGATCAGCCCGTTTGGCCTGATCGAACACGCCTCGCTGTCACTCTCGCGCAATGAAGTGTGCAAGCAACTGGGTGGCGCCGCGAAAACCTTCGGCAAGATCTCGTCGAGCAAGGCCTGTGGCCGCATGCTCCATGTGCTGATGGACCAACTGTGCCGGGAAGGGTTGGGCGACCAGGACCCGAACGAGGAGGCGCAGGCCCTGCAAGCGGCGTTTGTATCCTTGCTCGGTTCCGCCTTCGAAGCGCATGACGCGCCCGGTGAGGGCATGGCCTGCCTGCAGGGCAACAACCTGCGCAGCTATGTGCAGAAAGTCATCGACGAGTCGCTGACCCAGCCCGGCCTGAGCCCCGTGGGCCTGGCCAGTCGCTTGAATATCTCGGTGCGGCATTTGTACCGTTTGTTCGAAGAACAGGACGACAGTGTCTGCCGCTACATCCAGCGTGCGCGGCTCAAGCGCAGCGCGGATGACTTGACCAACCCGTTCCTCAAGAGCGAGTCGATCACCTCGATTGCCTACAAGTGGGGCTTCACCGACTCGGCGCACTTCAGTCGCTCGTTCAAGAAGCAATTCGAGCTGTCGCCCAAGGATTTTCGTTCGACCCATCTGCAACAGGCGGTGGGCGCGGTTTAGGTGGCCTTGTTTCACCTCAGGCAACATCACGGCTCGGGAGCAGGCAACTACCCAACTGATGCCCGCGATCCAACTGTGGGTTATGCCTGACAGGCCTTACTTCACTTCGGGCAACGTCGACCCGCCATCCACAATGATGGTCTGCCCGGTGATGTAGCTCGCCAGGTCCGAGGCCAGAAACAGCATGGCCCCGGCAATGTCCTGCGGCGCGCCGAGGCGGCCGAGTGGCACGCGGCTGGCGATGTCGGCGTTGACCTGAGCATCGCCCAGGTTGTCCATGGCCGGCGTGGCGATCATCCCCGGTTCCACGCCGTTGACCCTTACCCGGTTGCCGGCCAGTTCCAGTGCGGCACTGCGGATAAACCCGTTGACCCCGGCCTTTGACGCGGCGTAGTGGCTCAGCCCCGGATAGGCGACCCGTGGCCCGGTGACCGATGAGGTGACCAGCACGCAACCGCCGCCTTGACGCTGAAACATCGGCAAGGCGGCCTGGGTCAGCCAGAACAGCGCCGAGAGGTTGACCGCCAGCGTGCGCTCCAGCACGGCCGGGGTGATCTGCTCGAACGCGGTCAACGGAAAATAGCCAGCGTTGTGCACCAGGATGTCCAGGCGGCCCCAGTCGCGCTCGATGCCTTTGATCCCGTCGAACACCGCCGTCGCCTCGGCCAGATCGAGTTCGATGGCTTGGACCCTGCACCCCCGCGCAGCCAATTCGTCGGCCAACGCCTGGGCTTGCGCCCGACGCAGGTCAACGATCATCACGCGCGCGCCACGCAGCGCAAACGCTTCGACAACGGCCCGGCCGATGCCTTGCGCGCCGCCGGTGACCAGCACGCTTTTGCCGCTGAAATCGAGGTCTTCAGACATAGGGCTGCTCCATATGGGCGTAGGCCAGGGTCGGTACATCGACGATGCTCGAACCACCGTCGGCGACCACGCTGGCACCGGTGATGATCGAGGCGTCGGGGCCGGCCAGGAAGCGGCATACCCTGGCAATTTCTTCGGCGCTGGCGGGACGCCGCAACGGTACGTCGGCGCACACACGGGCGTAGGCCTGCTGCAGCGTATCGCCGTGGAAGTTCATCAAGGGCTGCATCTCCTCGTCGGCCATCGGCGTGGTGACCCAGCCAGGGCACACGGCGTTCACTCGCACGCCACGCGGCCCGTAGTCCCGCGCCAGTGAGCGGTTAAGCCCGAGCAGTGCATGTTTGGCGGTGGTGTAGCCGCACACCTCGGGCCCGGCGGCCAACGACGCGATGGAGCCCAGCAGCACGATGCAGCCGGCGCTCTCGATCAGCAGCGGCAGGCAGGCGCGGGCGCTGTAGAACGCGCTGTCCAGGTTGCTGCGCAGCGCCGCTTCCCAGGTGGCCGGGCTGGTTTGGCTGGCGCTGCCCACGCCATGCCCACCGGCACAGGTCAGCAGCACATCGAGTCGGCCATGGTGTGCGCGAATCTGTGCGACGAACCTGTCCCACGTATCCGGGCAGGCCGCGTCGCCGACCAGCACCAGGCCACCGGTTTGTGCGGCGACCTGTTCCAATGGCTCGCGACGCCGGCCGATCAGCACCAGGTTGGCGCCTTCGGCGGCATACAGCCGCGCGCAGGCGGCACCGATGCCCGTGCCGGCACCGGTGATGACCACGGTTCGGGCGTCAGGCATCGGGATACTCCGTATGGTTGAGGACCTGGCAGTAGGAACTGACCGGAAAGTTCGACAGCTCATCGAAGGACGCACCGGCGTAGCCGAAAATCTTGCCGTCGCTGCGGTGCTGTTGCAGATCGATCAACACCAGGCCGAGGGTCGGGATGATCTTTTCGCGCCAGACGAACAGGTACAACTGGTCGGCAATCTTGTAGTAGTGGCAGCGATCGGTATCGCACAGGCCCTGTTCGACACCCTTGATGCACTGCCAGGAGTAGAACTGATCGTTCAGGTAAATGTGCTCGTAGACCTCGCTGGGGCTGTAGCGGTACAGGTTGCGCAAGCCGGTCAGTTCCTGGGTCGGTGCGTGCGGGCACTGGCCAGCCTGCCAGGGTTGATTCAGGCTGCCCTGTAGAAATTCCACGTGCACCGAGGTCAGGGCCTTGCCGGCCAGCGCGCGGCTGTACAGACCTTGTTCGGTTTGCTCGCGGCTCGGCATGCTGCCGATCACGGCGGTGAACGACGACGTGGCGGTATCCAGCACCAGGCTGATCGACCAGGCTTGCCCGGCTTCGTGCTTGATGAAATCGACCAGGTACAGGCCCGGACGCACCGAGGTGGCGCGGTAGGCGGCCGCACCGCTGGAGTGACCATCGGCGGCGTTCCAGTGCAGCGTGTCGGTTTCAAAGCGGTGCTCGATCTGCCAGCCGTTGGCGAAGTACAGCGTGAACGTCTTGCCGTTGAGGTCGGCCAGGTTGGGCAGGATAAAGGCTTCAGGGGCGAAACCGTCGGCAAGGGCGCCTACGGTGATCCAGTCGGATGGGGTGGTCATTGCATGGCTCCACGGGGTTGAGTTGACAACCCGGAGCATGCGGTGGGGAAGGGCGCGCGCCTATCAACCGAATGGTTGACCCCGCTTAAAGAAACAGCGCCGCCACCAGCTCGGTGCGGCTGCTGACGCCTGTTTTGCGAAACAGGTGAATCAGGTGGGTCTTGACGGTGGGCAGGCCGACGTCCAGCGCCTGGGCCAATTGTTTGTTGCTCGCGCCTTGGCGAAGCAACCAGGCGATCTGGCGCTCCTTGGGGGTAAGCCCGGCCAACCCGTCGTCTGTGGGCTGCATGTTAGCCACGGCCATTTGCAGCATCACCTGCAAGGCATTCAACTGGGCCAACTGGTCGAGGGTGAACACCCCTTGTTCAGCCGTGCGCAGCAGCGAGATGGCGGCCTGGGGCTGGTCGGCGCGATGGGCGACGATCTCCACCACATCGACCACCCCGTAGCGCGCCAGAAAGTCGCGGTAGCGGCGGCTGTCACGCAGCGGCTGCCGGGCCATGGCCAGCCCCAGCGGCACCACGGCGAGCCCGGTGGACAGGCAGTTGCGCGGCTGCAACGGATCGAATTGGCGGTAGTTGTCCAGGTAATCGCGGTGCATCTCACCGCTCATGCCCAGCAGCCTGAAATCACGGGCTTGCAGGTGGCGGTCGACGCAATAGAACGCCGCCTGGCTGGCGGGTACGAGTTGGGTGAAAGCCTGCAGGCAGTGGCCGGCGACTTCCTGGGCGGGGATGGCGTGCATGGTCGGTTACCTGCGCCGGAAAAAACGCTGCCGGCACACGCCGGCAGCGGGAGCGATCAGCCTACCGCAAAATAGTGCTTCACGAAGCTCTCGCTGACCACGTCCCACAGCACCGGTGTGCCTTTGGTCACGAACCAGCTGTCGCCGGCCTTGTAGCGGGTGCTCTGGCCGGTGCTTTCGTCGGTCAGTACCACTTCGCCGGTGACCACGGTGGCCTGTTCGGCGAACGGGTAGACCATGCGGAACTTGCCTTGGGTGGTGCCGAAATAGGCACTGCTGACCGGGTCGGTCGGGGCGCCGAAGGTCATCTTGCCGAAGGCCTTGACCTCGCCTTCGAGGATCTCGGAGCCGAGGTCGGCAACCGTGCCCCAGGGGTCGAGCTCCGATAATTGAATGTCTTTCTTCAGGGGGGTAACGGGCATGGCGGTTCTCCTGTGAATGAAACAGCGGGGGCTCAACGGCGACCGTTGAAGTAGCCCGACAGTTGGTGAAGGCTTTTGCCGGCGGTGAGCAGCAGCGGGCGGATATGGTCTTTGCCGAGGATCTGTGCGTGTTTGACCGAGCTGATCAGGTCATAGCGCGAAGAGCCTTCGCTCATGCCCTCGGCCAATACCTTGCAGATAATGTGGCTGGGCGTGACCCCGAAGCCGGCGTAGCCCTGCACGTAAAACGCGTTGGGGCGACCGCTGAGCGTGCCGATCTGCGGGAACAGGTTGGCCCCGGTCGCCATCGGCCCGCCCCAGGCCAGGTCGATCTTCACGTCCTTGAGGTACGGGAAAATCTTCAACATCAGGTTGCGGTTCCAGGCCTTGAGGTCCAGCGGGATGTGCTCGACAAAAGGCGTGGCGGCGCCGAACAGCAGGCGGTTTTCGCGGGTGACGCGGTAGTAGTCGATCACCGGGCGAATGTCGCTGTAGGCCCCGCGTATAGGGCTGATGCGGTTGATCATCTCGTCCGACAGCGGTTCGGTCATCAGTTGGAAGGCGTAGGTGTTGACGGTGGTCTGGTGCAACTCGGGTTCAAGCTTGTTGAGGAAACTGTCGCAGGCCCACAGCAACTTGGCGGCCCTGACCGAACCACGGCCGGTGCGCACGGTGATGCGCTCGCCATAGCTGATTTCCAGGGCCGGGCTGTGCTCGAAGATGCGCACGCCATGCCCGGCCAACGCCTTGGCTTCGCCCAGCAACAGGTTGAGCGAGTGCACATGCCCGCCGCCCATGTGCAGCAACGCGCTGCTGTAGGCGTCGGAACCAATGATCTGCTTGACCTCGGACCCCGCCATGAAGCGGATTTCGTCCTTGGTGTTGATGGATTTGAAGTCCTTCTCCCAGGCGCGCAGGGTTTTTTCCTGGCGGGCATTGAAGCCCATGTAGCCGTAGCCGTGGCAGAAGTCGGCGTCGATGGAATATTTGGCGATGCGGTCCTTGATGATGCCGGCGCCCAGCTCGCTGATTTCAAAGATCTGGCGCAGGCCTTCGTCACCGACTTGCTGCTTGATCTTTTCCAGGTCATGGCCGATCCCCGCCATGATTTGCCCGCCATTGCGGCCCGTGCCACCGAAGCCCAGGTAGCGCGCCTCAAGCACCACGATGTTGGTGATGCCTTTTTCGGCGAGTTCCAGCGCGGTGTTGATGCCGGAGAAACCACCACCAATCACCACCACGTCGGCGTCTACGTCCTGTTCGAGGGTCGGGAAGCTGAGGTTGTATTTTTTGGTGGCCGAATAGTAGGTGGGCGTTTCGATATTAATCATTGCGCAGCCTGGAAAAGTGAAGGGGAACTCACTGCAGAGCCGGGTTTGAGCTCTATGCTTGTTGGCTGCTATTAGGTGCCTTCCGCGCGTTAGGTGTCTTGATTCTGTGTGCCGCCGCGCTTGACCGTGGCTGCCACTGAAGCCTGCGTAAGGGTAAAGCTGCACACGGGGGACCGGTGCCGATGCTAGAATCTTGTTAATCTGTTAACTAAATATGACGTCGACCTTTATATGCCTCAATTGCGCCAATCCCTGACCCTCAGTTTGCTCCATGCGCGGGAAGCCGCCATGGGGTTTTTTCGTCCTTCATTGAACCAGCACGGGTTGACCGAGCAGCAATGGCGGGTCATCCGGATCTTGAGCCAGCATCCAGAGCTGGAGATCAATCGCCTGGCCGAGTTGGCCTGCATCCTCAAGCCAAGCATGACGGGGGTGCTGGTACGCATGGAGGCGGCGGGCATGGTCGAGCGGCGCAAGGCGCACCAGGATCAACGGCGCGTGCTGGTGCGGCTGGCCGAGAAGGGGCACGCTTGTTTTGCTTCGATGAGCCAGTGCATGGAGGCCAATTATCAGCGCTTGCAAGCGGGGTTTGGCGAGGAGAAGTTGCAGACGCTTCTGGGTTTGCTCAATGAGCTCAAAACCCTGAAGCGCTGAGCCGAGACTGCAACTGTTAGGACAGTCTGATACACCGCTATCGGGAGCAAGCCCCCTCCCACAGGGGATCTCCATTTATCTTGAGATCTTGCCGGGGCTTTAGGCCGAACACCTCAACCCCTCGCTATCGCACGCTCTAGTAAATAGCTCCCGCCGCGTTGGCGGGCGCCGCTGAACCCTTGAACGCTGCCGCCAGGCTTTGCAGCCCACGCATCAGCACCGTGGTGTCCACGCCCACCGCGACGAACGCCGCGCCCAGTTCGATGTAGCGCCTGGCCAATGCCGGGTCGGCACTGAGAATGCCGGCTGCCTTGCCGGCCTGGCGGATGCGGGCGATGGCGTCTTCAATCGCCGCCTGCACCTCGGGGTGCCCGGGGTTGCCGCGATGGCCCATTGAGGCGCTCAGGTCGGCCGGCCCGATGAACACGCCGTCGACGCCTTCCACGGCCGCGATGGCGTCCAGGTTGGCCAGGCCTTCGCGGCTTTCGATCTGCACCAGCAGGCACATTTGCGCATCGGCCTGGTCGAGGTAACCGGCGATGCTGTTCCAGCGCGATGCCCGTGCCAGCGCACTGCCGACGCCGCGCACCCCGTTGGGCGGGTAATGGATGGCGTTCACCAGTGCTTGCGCCTGCGCTGCACTTTCGACCATCGGCACCAGCAAGGTCTGCGCACCGATGTCCAGTACTTGCTTGATCAAGGCGGTATCGCCGATCACCGGCCGGATCACCGGGTGGCTGGGGTAAGGCGCTACGGCCTGGAGCTGGCCGAGCATGCCGCGCAGGTCGTTGGGCGCGTGTTCGCCGTCGATCAGCAGCCAATCGAAGCCGGCGTTGGCGGCCAGTTCCGCGCAGTAGGCATCGGCCAGTCCCAGCCACAGGCCGATCTGCGTTTCGCCGCTGCGCAGGCGTTGTTTGAAGGTGTTCACAGGCATATCCATCGAGCAATCCTCCACTTACACAAAACGGCAGGCAATCGAGCCGAGCATGTCGTAGTCGACATGGAAGGTATCGCCGGGGTTGGCCGCCACCGGGCGGGTGAAGGAGCCGCCCAGGATGATTTGCCCAGGTTGCAGGGTGACGTCGTAGGCGGCCAGTTTGTTGGCGAGCCAGGCTACGCCCTTGGCCGGGTGGTTGAGTACGGCGGCCGATACGCCGGACTCTTCGATCACGCCGTTGCGGTACAACACGGCGGGCACCTTGCGCAGGTCGATCTCGGTGGGGCGCACGGCGCGTCCGCCCATCACCACGCCGGCGTTGGCCGCGTTATCGGAAATGGTGTCGAACACCTTGCGGGTCGCCTGGGTGTGCGGGTCGACCTGCTGGATGCGCGCGTCGATGATCTCCAGCGCCGGGATCACCCATTCGGTGGCGTCCAGCACGTCGAATACGGTCACATTCGGGCCTTTGAGCGGCTTGCCCAGGATGAACGCCAATTCGACCTCGACGCGCGGCACGATAAAGCGCTCGAAGGGAATATCGCTGCCTTCGTCGAAGAACATGTCGTCGAGCAGCGCACCGTAATCCGGCTCGCTGATGTTGGAAGACACCTGCATGGCGCGTGAGGTCAGGCCGATCTTGTGGCCGACCAGCTTGCGCCCGTCGCGGATTTTTTGCGCGACCCACGCACGCTGAATGGCGTAGGCGTCGTCAAGGGTGATTGCCGGGTGCTCCAGGGAAAACTGGCGCACCTGCTCGCGGGAGCGTTCCGCCTGGTCGAGGCGGGCGGCGGCTTGCTGGATAAGCGGTTGATCGAGCATGACAAGGGTCTCTTAGTGAGGGTTGACGATGGCCGCCTGGGTGCGCAGCACCAGCACGCCACCGAGTGCAATCAGCAATGCCAGGGCGTACAGGGCCAGGCTGGCGCTGTGGGTGGTGTCGCGCATCCAGCCGATCAGGTAGGGCGCGAAGAACGAAGCGATGCTGCCCAAGGAGCTGATCAAGGCAATGCCGGCGGCCTGGGTGTGGTTGGACAGGAACGCTGGCGGTAGCTGCCAGAACATCGGCAACGCCGCGCTGGCGCCCATGCCGGCGATGATCAGGCCGCCCAGCACCAGGGCCGGGTTGGCCGGGGCGAGCCCGGCGATGGCGATGCCGCCCGCCGCCATCAGCAACGGCACGCACAGGTGCCAGCGGCGTTCACGGTGCCGGTCGGACGAGCGCCCGCAGCCGATCATGAAAAAACAACCGGCCAGGTACGGCACCGCACTGAGCAACCCGACCTTGCCGTCGCTGCCGACCCCGGCGCCGTGGATCAGCGTCGGCATCCAGAACGCCAAGGTGTTGACCGCCAGCATCACCGCGAAATACACCGCCACCAGCAACCACACCTGGCGGTTGTGCAGGATGGCCGCGAACGAGGTGATGGATTTGCGTTGTTCTTCGCTGTGCAGTTGCTCGCGCAGTTGTTGTTTTTGCGCAGGCGTCAGCCAGGTAACGGTCTCGAAACTGTCCGGCAGGCATTTGAGCACCACCAGCCCGAGCAGGATGACCGGCGCGCCCTCGATCACGAACATCCACTGCCAGCCGCGCAGGCCGCCCAGGTCATGAAAATGTTCGAGGATGCCGCCCGAGAGCGGCCCGCCGATCACCCCGGCCATCGGCACCGCAATCGCGAACAAGGCGGTGATTTGCGCACGCCGGCCTGCCGGGTACCAACGGTTCAGGAACACCAGGATGCCCGGAAAGAAACCCGCCTCGGCCACCCCGAGTAAAAAGCGCAGCACATAAAAGCCCATCGCGCTGTCGACCAGGAACATGCAGGTCGACAGCGCGCCCCACACCACCATCAGCGTGGCAATCCAGCGGCGCGGGCCGACACGGTCCAGGGCCATGTTGCTCGGCACGCCGAACAGCGCATAGGCGATGAAGAACAGACCGGCACCGAAGCCATAGACGGTGTCGCTGAAGTTCAGGTCGGTACTCATCTGCATCTTGGCGAAGCCGATGTTGATGCGGTCGAGGTGTGCGAACAGATAACAGATCAACAACAGCGGCATCAGCCGCCAGGTGATGAGGCCGTGTGTGCGGTCGCGGGCGATGGTGGCCGGTGTGTCGGCGGTATTGGCTGTGCTCATGGTTTTATACTTTTTGTCTGAGAGGCCGATGGAACGAACGGGCAGGGCGGGTTAGCCCACCTGTGCCTTGAGGAAAGCGTGCACATTGTTCTGCTTGAAATTGAGCTGTTCGTGCAGTTCGACCATTTCAAACGACAAGGCCAGCAGGCGTTGGGCTTGCAGCGCGGCGAAGTGCGCGGTGATCACCTCGAAGAGTTTTTCGGCGACCTTCTGCCGGGTTGCCAGGTCGCGGCCATGGCCGACTTTCAGGGTCATGTGCACGAAGGCGTAGTCGTGCTTGCCGTCAGCCATGCGCCAGGTGTCCAGGCGCACGCCACGGCTGCGGATGCCGCCCAGCGGGAACACGCCGCTGTCACCCAGGGTGGCGTGGACTTTTTCGAACAGGCCGGGCAGGTCCGCCTGCTGTTCGAGGTTGTCGGTGTACTCAGCGATGAAGTGGGGCATGGTGGCTCCTTCTGGCCGCGCGGGGATGCCGGGCGGCCATGCGGTCAAACAGGGAAAATGGCGTTGATCTGCCCGGTGCCCGAGCTGCCGAAGGGTTCGGTGATGATCTCGGCGGGCTGGGTGTAATCCGGCCCGCCAAGCAACCCCAGAAGCATCGCGGTGTCGTGCATCTTGCCTTCGCCAAAACAGTGCTCGGCGTAGTCGGGGAGCATGGCGCAGAATTCTTTCCAGCGACCCTGGCGCCACAGCTCCACCACATGCAGGTCGACCTGCTTGTCGAACTCGCGCGTCCAGTTATGGATATTGGCTTCGGCGTTGCGGTCGTCGCTGAAGCGGTGCGACAGCGACCCCGAGGCCAGCACCACGACTTTGCGATCGCTCTTTTCGATGGCCCGGCGTACGGCGGCGCCGAAGGTGAAGCTGTCTTGCAGGCGGTGCCAGGCGCACCAGGCGGCAATCGAGACCACGTTGAGTTTCTGATCGTCCGGCACGCCCATGTGCATGTAGCGCATCGGCACCAGCGTGCCGTATTCCAGCTCCAGGCTCGGAATGTTGTGGGCCAGGGTACGCACGTCGGCGGCGTTGGCCTCCAGCGCGATCAGCTCGCCCAGCTCCGGGCAGCCCGGGTACTCGTACTCCATGTTCTTGATGAAGTGCGGCAGTTCGTTGCTGGTGTAGATACCCTTGAAGTGCTCGCCGCTGTTGACGTGATAGGCGCTGTTGACCAGCCAGTGCACATCGAACACCACGGCGGTATCGGCGCCCAGTTCGCGGGCACGCCGGCCGATTTCCTTGTGGCCGGCAATCGCCGCCTCACGGCAGCCATGGTGTTTGCCGGGCAGCTCCGACAAATACATCGAGGGGACGTGGCAGATTTTCGCGGCCAGGACGACTTCGCCCATGATGATTCTCCTGAAATTGTTGTTGTTGTCTTAGGGGATTTTGGTGTTGCTCAGACGCCCCAGCGTGGAATGTGATGACTGCCCATCGAGATGCACACGTTCTTGATTTCGGCGAACACCTCGAAGCTGTACTGGCCGCCTTCACGGCCGGTGCCGGAACCTTTCACCCCGCCGAACGGCTGGCGCAGGTCGCGCACGTTCTGGCTGTTGATGAATACCATGCCGGCTTCGATGCCATGGGCCAGACGATGCGCCTTGCCGATGTCCTGGGTCCAGATGTAAGACGCCAGGCCGTATTCGGTATCGTTGGCCAGTTGCAGGGCGCTGGCTTCGTCCTTGAACGGAATCAGGCAGACCACCGGGCCGAAGATTTCTTCCTGGGCAATGCGCATGTTGTTGTTCACATCGGCAAACACCGTCGGCTGGATGAACTGGCCTTTGCTCAAGTGCGCCGCCAGGTTGGCCGGGCGCTCCAGGCCGCCGGCGAGCAGGGTGGCGCCTTCTTCGAGGCCGATCTTGATGTAGCCGGTGACCTTGTCGTAGTGGGCCTGGGTGATCATCGAGCCGACCTGGGTCTTCGGGTCTTGCGGGTCGCCGACAATCAGGCGTTTGGCGCGCGCGGCAAACTCGGCGACGAACTGCGGGTAAACGCTTTCCTGGATAAAGATCCGGCTGCCGGCGGTGCAGCGTTCGCCGTTGAGCGAAAAAATCGTAAACAGCGCCGCGTCGAGGGCACGCTCAAGGTCGGCGTCTTCGAAGATCAGCACCGGCGATTTGCCGCCCAGTTCCATGGAGTACTTTTTCAGCCCGGCGGTCTGCATGATCTTCTTGCCGGTGGCGGTGCCGCCGGTGAACGAAATCGCGCGCACGTCCGGGTGGCGCACCAATGCATCGCCGGCGGTGGCGCCGTAACCCTGGATCACGTTCAGCACGCCATTGGGGATGCCGGCTTCGACGGCCAGGCGCCCCAGTTCGTTGGCGGTCAGTGGCGACAGCTCGGACATCTTCAGCACGGCGGTATTGCCCAGCGCCAGGCACGGCGCGGTCTTCCAGGTGGCCGTCATGAACGGCACGTTCCACGGCGAAACCAGTGCACACACACCCACCGGCTGGTAGAGGGTGTAGTTGAGCATCTGGTCATCAACCGGGTAGCTGTGCCCGTCCATGCGCGTGCAGACTTCGGCGAAGAAGTCGAAGTTGTGCGAGGCGCGTGGGATCAACACGTTCTTGGTCTGGTGAATCGGCAGGCCGGTGTCGAGGGTTTCCAGCTCGGCCAGGCGCGGTACGTTCTGTTCGATCAGCTCGCCGAGCCTGCGCATCAGGCGCGCGCGTTCTTTGGCGGGGGTGCCGGCCCATTTCGGAAAGGCTTCCTTGGCCGCCGCCACCGCCTGCGCCACTTCCTCGGCGCCGCCGCTGGCGACTTCACCGATGGCGTCACCGGTGGCCGGGTTGTAGTTGACGAACACGTCTTTGCTTTCGACCTCACGGCCGTTGATCCAATGGTTGATCATGCTGTTCAAGCCTCTTTACGGGCGTTGAAGAACGCCGCTTCGCTGACAATTCGATTGACCAGGCGGCCTACGCCTTCGACTTCCACCACCACTTCATCGCCGGGCACGACGTCGGCCAGGCCTTCTGGCGTACCCGTGGCGATCATGTCGCCGGGCTGCAAGGTCATGAAGCTGGACAGGTATTCGATCAGGTAGGGGATGTCGAAAATCATGTCCTTTGTGCTGCCTTCCTGGCGCAGCTCACCGTTGATCCAGGTGCGCAGCCTCAGGTTGCTCGGGTCGGGCACATCGGCCACGTCGATGAGCCACGGGCCGACAGGCGTGGTGGCGTCGCGGTTTTTCACGCGCAGGTTGGGGCGGTAGTAGTTTTCCAGGTAGTCACGAATGGCGTAGTCGTTGCACACCGTGTAGCCGGCCACGTAGTCCAGGGCGTGTTCGCGCTTGACGTTGCGCGCAGGTTTACCGATGACGGCCACCAGTTCGCACTCGTAGTGCATGTAGGCGACGTTATCCGGGCGCCAGGTCACCTGGTTGTGGCCGGTGTAGGTGCCGGGGGACTTGATGAAGGTCAGCGGCTCGGTGGGCGGCTTGAACGCCAGTTCGGCGGCGTGGTCGGCGTAGTTCAGGCCCAGGGCGAACATGCTGCCGGTGGCCGGTGGCAGCCACTGGACCTGGTCCTCGGCCAGCAGCCGACCATCGGCCAGGCGCACGGCGTTGTTGTCTTCGACATGGGCGAGGTGGACTTCGCCTTCAAATTGGATACGGGCGTGTTTCATGCAAGCTCCTGTTACTCGGCCACGACGTGGTTGGCGAGGCGGCCCAAACCGCTGATTTCAACTTCGATGGTGTCGCCCGGCTGCACATCGACACGACCTTGCGGGGTGCCGGTGATCAACACGTCGCCGGCGTGCAGGGTCATGAACTCGCTGATTTCGGCGATCAGCAAAGGAATGTTGCGCACGAAGTTGGCGGTGGTGTCTTGCTGGCGAACCTCACCGTTGACGTACAGCGTGATCGCCAGGCTATGGGGGTCGGTGACTTGCGCGGTGGGGATCAACTCGGGCCCCACGGCACAAAAACCATCACGGCATTTGGCTTTGACGGCAGGGCGGTAGTAGCTGTCTTCGGGCAAGCTGAACTCATTGACGATGGTGTAGCCGGCGACGTAGTCGAGGGCTTCGGCGGCGCTTACACGGCTGGCGCTTTTGCCCATCACCACGCCCAGCGCCGGGCCAGGTTGCAAGCGTTGGCCCTGGCCTGGATGTACCACCGCGGCGCCGTGCCGATTGCGCGTGTTGGGCGTCTTGATAAACAGCACCGGTTTGATCGGCGGCGTTTGATACGGCGGCTGTTCGAATTCGCCAAGGCGCTGTTTGAGCAGCCCCTGGTAGTTCAGCGCGACACCGAACAGGGTGCCGGTCGCGACGTCATGCAAGGCACGGCTCATGCTTTCTCCTGGCAGAGCCATGGGTGGCTCCGTTTGTTAATGTGTTAACAGTTATAATTAAGATGTTAACTATCGTCAAGCGTGGCAAACGTTCTTCACGGTGGTTGCGCTGCGCGATTCGGTGCAGGATGGGCGCCACGGCAATCACAATAAAAACGAGTAGCGTGCGATGACTGACCGCCAACCCATCCCCAACATCAACATTGGCCAGGTGTACGACCAGCGCTACCGCGACGCGCAGGTGCATTACGACCGGCTGGCCAACCTGGCGGGTTTCTTCGGACGCAACATGCCGGTGCACCGGCATGACCGGTTCTTCCAGGTGCACTACGTCAAGAGCGGCACCGTGCGCGTGTACCTGGACGACCAGCAGTACGTCGAGTCCGGGCCGATGTTTTTCCTCACGCCGCCTACCGTGCCGCACTCCTTCGTCACCGAGGCCGACAGCGATGGGCACGTGCTGACGGTGCGCCAGCAGTTGGTCTGGCAACTGATCGAGACCGACCCCAGCCTGGCGCCGGCCGGTGCGCAATTGCCGGCGGCGTGCGTCGCGCTGGCACACCTGGGCCCGCACTACGCGAGTGAAATACGCCGGCTGGATTTTTTGTTCGATGAGTTGAGCGAAGAGGTGGACGCCCGTCGCCCAGGGCATGGCGCGGCCCTGGACAGCTTGACGCGCTTGATCATGGTCAGCCTGTTGCGGCTGTGCTCCCATTCGTTGAAAGCCACGCCCGCGCGGCACGAAGACTTGAAGATCTTCCACCGTTTCAACGAACTGATCGAAGCGCACTACCTGCAACACTGGCCGTTGTCGCGGTATGCGCAAGGCATCGGCGTGACAGAGGCGCGCCTCAACGATGTGTGCCGACGCATCGCCGACCTGCCGTCCAAGCGCCTGATCCTGGAGCGCCTGATGCAGGAGGCCAAGCGCCTGCTGTTGTTCACCGGCAGCTCCGCCAACGAAATCTGCTACCAGCTCGGGTTCAAGGACCCGGCCTATTTCAGTCGTTTTTTCCAGCGCTACGCACAGCTCACGCCGGGGGAGTATCGCCAGCGGCAATTGGGTTTGCGTTGAGCCAGGCATGGGCCGTTGCGCCTTGGTCTTGTTGATTTCGTCGGGTCAGCATGACCAGCGCGGCGCTCGCACAGAATGGCTTTTACACGGAACCGATTGCACTTTTCACAGGCTTGCGTGCGCCGGGCGGCGACACTAAGCTGCCGACTCGATCATCCACGTGGTGCCGATATGGCCAACCCCAGACCTTCGCTGACCCTGACCCTGCTGCAAGCCCGTGAAGCCGCCATGGCGTTTTTCCGGCCGGCGCTGAACAAGCATGAACTGACCGAACAGCAGTGGCGGGTGATTCGCATCCTGCGCCAGCAGGGCGAATTGGAAAGCCATCAACTTGCCCAGCAGGCCTGCATCCTGAAACCCAGCATGACCGGCGTATTGACCCGCCTGGAGCGCGATGGCCTGGTGCGTCGGCAAAAGTCCAGCCAGGACCAGCGGCGCGTATTCGTCGGCCTCACCGAACGCGGCCAGCAGTGTTTTGTGTCGATGAGCGAAGGCATGGAAAGCAACTACCGCAAGATCGAAGAACAGTTTGGCGCGGAAAAAATGGAGCAGTTGCTGGGCCTGCTCAACGAGCTGAAAAATATAAAGCCGTGATGCGCAAAAAATCGTTAACAGATGAACGTATTGGCCCGCGGGCGACCTGTGTTGGTCCCGCGCACTATCCCTTTTCGGCACAAATGCGCGACCTGTCCTGAGTTCGGAATGGAACTTGCCTTGTAGGTGACCCGTAAGCCTTGCAACTGAAAAAGGTCGGGTCCATGAACAACAATAATGAGCGGATGCCCGCGGTTTCGAAGACGGTGCGGTCTATGCCGCCCCTCCAGCGCTTCCTGACGAGTGACATCGATGAGCACGCCCGCAATATGCAGGGCTGGCAAGTTCGCTACGATCAGTTATCGCCGGGTGCCTTTGAAGGCGAGCTGATTGAGTTCCGCTCGGGCTGGATGCAACTGGCCCGCGACCGCTCTAATCAAGCCATGATCAAGAGCGGAGAAGCCTGGGACGGTGCGATCACCTTCAGCTTGCCGCTGAGTGCGCATGGGCCGGTGTACTGTGCCGGGCACCCGATTCACGACCCCAGCCTGCTGGTTGCCCACGGGCGCAACCTGCCCGAGCTGCATACGCCCCAGCACCTTGACCTGCTCAGCGTGGCGATTGACGAGCACGTGCTGCAACACATTCTGGAACGACAGGGCAGCCCCTTTCGAATTACCGATCTTCCCAAGTGTTACCGTTTGGGCGACTCACCGGTGCAACAGGCACTCTCGTCCTTGTTCGACGCACTGGCAGGGTGCGAGCAAAAGCGTGACGCGCTGTTCGGGCATGACGCGATCCGTCGCGGCATCCGCGATACGGTGATGCTGCACGTACTGGAGCTGATTGCGCCGGACCAGGCGCCACCCCTGAACCCCACGGCGCGTAAACGAATGGTCGACCGCGCCCGCGAGTACGCGCTCAGTCATCTCGATGAGCCGCTGTCGATCCTCGACCTGTGCAACCACATCGGCGCCAGCCGGCGCAAACTCCAGTACTGCTTCCAGGAAACCCTGGGGATCAACCCGGTGGCCTATTTGCGTGCATTGCGCCTCAACGCGGTGCGTCGCGAACTGCGTATGAGCATGCCGCCGCAAGGGGTCCAGGCCGTGGCGGCGCGCTGGGGTTTCTGGCACCTGAGCCGGTTCTCGGGCGATTACCGCACCATGTTTGGCGAAAGCCCTTCGCAGACCCTGCGACGCGCTCAACTCTGCTGAAAACGGATAACCCGCCCCCAGCGCTGCTCAATACGATGGCCCACACCACTTGATGGGAGGGCATTCGATGAGCAACAACAATAACGCAAGCGCCGCACGCATGACGCTGTTCACCCTGGGGTTGCTCGGCTGCTGCGCCGCGGCCCAGGCTACCGAGAACGGTGCGCCGACCACGGCGGTCGGGGTGTATGACTTCGGCGCGGGGATGATGCCGCCGGCCACGCCGTTCGGCACGCTGGGGCTGCGAACGGCGTTCTATTCGGCCAACGTGCAGAAGGATCGCCACGGGCGCTCCGTCGACAACCACTTCTCACTGGATGTGTTGTCCATCGGCGTCGCCTACATGCGCATGACGGATCACACCGTGCTGGGCGCCAACTACGGCTACGGGGTGGTGGTGCCGTTCTTCAAGATGGACGCTTCCGTCAAGGTGCCGACGCCGGTCGGGCCCTTGCATCTGGAAGCCGATCCGTTCCGAATGGCCGACATGCAATTTCTGCCGCTGATCCTGCAGTGGAACCTGTCGCCGAACCTGTTCATCAACACCCAGTTGCAGATCCAGGCACCCACCGGCGACTACGACAAGAATCGCTTGATTTCCCCGGGGCTCAACCACTGGACGTTCTCGCCGATCGTCAACGCCACCTACATCACCGACAGTGGCTTTGAGGTGTCTTCAAGCTTTGAAGTCGACGTCAACACGCGCAACCCCGCGACCGACTACAAAAACGGTGTCGAGTACCGCCACGAATTTGCCGTGGGCCAGCATGTGGGTCCCTGGACCCTGGGCCTGGGCGGTTACTACTACCGCCAGTTCAGCGATGACGACGCGCCGGGGCTGCAATCGGGCAATCGCGCACGAGTGTTGGCGGTGGGGCCGGCGGTGAGCTACTTCAAGCCCGGCCTGCCACCCATCTGGCTGCATGCCTACAAGGAAACCGACGCCCGCAACCGGGCCGAAGGCTACACCGTGGCGCTGCGTATTTCTCAAAGCTTTTAAGGGGCTGGCCATGAACCCATTACGTTCTGATAGCGCATCACCCCGTCAAGCCACCGGGCGCCGCGAAGGGCTGGTGCTGATGCTGGGCAGTAGCCTGACCATCATGGGCGCGGTCATGGTGGCGCCGGTGCTGCCCAAGCTCGGCGCCGAGTTCGGCCCGCTGCAATCGCATGCCGACATGCTGGTGCCGCTGGTGGTTACCGGGCCGGCATTGGCGATTGCAGTGTGCGCGCCCCTGGCCGGCTGGTTGGCCGACCGGGTCGGGCGCAAAAACTTGCTGATCCTCGCTACCTTGCTCTACGCCGTGCTCGGCGCGTTGCCGGCGGTACTGGACAATTTGCCGACCATTGTGGGGATACGCCTGTTGTTCGGTGCCGCCGAAGCGGCGGTCATGACCTGTTGCGCCACGCTGATCGCCGACTATTGGCACGGCGAGGAACGCATGCGCTACATCAACCGGCAAGTGGTGACCATCGGCCTGGTGGGCGCGCTGTTCTTCGTAGTGGGCGGGGCGATGGGCGAGCATTCCTGGCGCCAACCGTTCCTGCTGTACCTGCTGCCATTGTTGCTGGTGCCGGTGATGATGAAAGTGCTGTGGGAGCCCGCGGCCAGCCGACAGCCCGTCGATAGGCCTGAAGAGGGGCGGGTGGCGATCCTGCCCGTGGTGATCGGTTACCTGCTGATTCTGTGCGGCATGATCCTGAGTTTTGTGGTGCCGATCCAGGCGCCGATTCTGCTGGTCGGCCTGGGCGTAACGTCGAGCACGATGATCGGGCTGTCAGCGGGGTTGAGCCTGCTGGCGACCCTCGGCGGTTCGCTGGCCTGGCCGTTGCTGCGCCGCCGCATCGGTATCGCCGGCTGCAACGCGTTGCTGCTGACGTTGCTGGGGTTGGGGCTGTGGCTGCTGATGCGCGGGCAAAGCTACAACGCAGTACTGCTGGCGGTGCTGATTCACGGCCTGGGCGCCGGGCTGCTGGTGCCCAACGCGATGGCGCCGGTGATGAATGCCCTCAGCGCCAGAACCCGTGGGCGCGGCCTGGGCGGGTTCACCTCTTGCCTGTATTTCGGCCAGTTCGTCAGCCCGTTGGTGGTGGCACTGCTCAGTGCCCGCTCTGGCGACCTGCGCCTTTCCATTCAGTGGCTGGCGTTCGCCAGTGTGGTCTCCGCCCTGGTCTGGGCGCTGGCCGGCCTGCAAGCGCGACGCAAGGCGGCGACCCGAACGTTCGGCTCAAGTCATTCGTAATCAAGAGGACATGCACATGGACATCCACAACCTGCTGGACACCGAAGACGCCACCGGCTTGGCCGAGTGGCTGCGGCGCGGCGAGCTGCAACCCGGCGAGCTGCTGGAGGCGGTCATCGACCGCATCGAGCTGGTCGAGCCGCAGCTCAATGCCGTGGCCGAGCGCCTGTACGATTCGGCCCGTGAAGCCGCTCGCACCCTGCAGCCCGGTGCCGGGGTGTTTGCCGGCGTGCCGACGTTGATCAAGGACCTGTTCTCGCCGGTCAACGGCGTGGCCATGACCAATGGTTCCCAGGCGCTGGGAGGGTTTCGCGCCGACTTCGACGCTGAGCTCGTGACCCGTCTGCGCCGAGCCGGTTGCGTGATTGCCGGTACCAGCACCTCGCCCGAATTCGGCACCTCGTACTCCACCGAGTCCAACCGCTTTGGTGCCACGCGCAACCCTTGGAACATCAGCCACAGCGCGGGCGGTTCCAGCGGCGGCGCGGCGGCCCTGGTGGCGGCGCGCGTGGTGCCGTTTGCCCATGGCAACGATGGCGGTGGTTCGCTGCGCGTGCCGGCCTCCTGCTGCGGGGTGTTTGGCCTCAAGCCGAGTCGCGGGTTGTTACCTTCGGGGCCGATGATTGGCGAAGGGTGGGCGGGGATGGGCACGCCCCACGCCATCACCTTGTCGGTACGCGACAGTGCCGCGTTGCTGGATGCGACGGCGGGTATCGACCTTGGGGCGCCATACGCCGCGCCCTTGCAGGCGCAGCCCTATGTCTCGGCGCTGCAACGTGATCCACGGCCGCTGCGGATTGCACTGGTGGAGCAACTCGGGCCGTGGGCGACATCCAGCGAAGCGGTCGAATCCGTGCGCGCGGCGGCCAGGCTGTGCGAATCCCTGGGCCACCGTGTCGAGTCGGTGAGTTCTGCCGGTGGCGCTGCCGGAGTTTCTCGATCAGGTGTTTACCATCATTGGCGCCAGCACCCGTCATTACCTCGACGTATTGGGCCAGATGCGCGGCTTTGCGGTGCAGCCCGAGGAGCTGGAGGCGCGTACGCGGATCATCTTGCGCAGCAAGGGCGAGGTCAGTGGTGCGCAGTACGCCGGCGCGGTGGAGTGGATCCATGCGTTGGGCCGGCAACTGGCGGTGTTCATGCAGAACTACGACTTGATCCTCACGCCGACCCTGGCCCGTGCGCCGGTACCGATCGGTGAGCTGGACCTGCAGGACGACCGCTTGAGCCTGGAAGAGTTGATCGAACGCTTCCACAGCTACTCGCCGTTCACCGCGCTGTTCAACGCCACCGGGCAGCCGGCGATGTCGGTACCGTTGCACTGGAGCGCGGCCGGCCTGCCGATGGGGGCGCATTTTGCTGCGCGTTTTGGCGAAGAAAGTACCTTGTTCGCGCTTGCTGCACAGTTGGAGCGGGCGCAGCCGTGGCGGGGGCGGGTACCGCCGATCAATGCCTGTGCCGCGCGCTAACCGGCCGGTTGGGTTGGCAGCCCTTGCCCGGCTGACGCCAGGTGGCATCTGACTTGCTCAGTGCCACTGGAGCGGCTGGCCGGCAGTAACGCTTGAGGTCGTTCACAGCCAACCGTCGCCTGCGGGCAGCGATCACGGAAAAAGCAGCCTTTGGGCAAGTTGCGATTGCCGGGCAACTCGGTCGGTGCCGAGACATGCGCATCGTCCACGCGGGCCCCCAGGCGGGGAACGGCTTCGAGCAACAAGCGCGTATAGGGATGGCGCGGATGCTCCAGCACCTGCGCCGCAGAACCCAGCTCCACCACCTGTCCCAGGTACATGACGGCCACCCGGTCCGCCATATGGCGCACCACCGATACGTTGTGGGAAATGAGGATATAGGTCAGTTGCCGAGCGCGCTGCAGCTCACTCAACAGATTGAGGATTTGCGCCTGTACCGAAATGTCCAGCGCGGAGGTGGGCTCGTCCAGGACGATAATGTCCGGGTCCGACGACAGCGCCCGCGCGATCGCGATGCGTTGGCGCTGCCCGCCGGAAAACTGGTGAGGGTAGCGGTCGAGATACTCAGCCCGGATGCCGACCTGCGCGGCGACTTTGGCGGCAATGTCGCGCATATTCTGGCGGGGAGCGCTACGTTGTACGTAGAGCGGTTCAGTGATGATTTTCCAGATCGGCAGGCGTGGGTCCAGCGAGGACTGCGGGTCCTGGAAGACGATCTGCACATGGCTGCTGCGCTCGCTGTCGGTGTTGTACACCCAATCGAGCCGGCCTGACGTGGGTTTGATCAAGCCCATCAACAGTTGCGCCAGGGTGCTCTTGCCGCAGCCTGATTCGCCGACGATGCCCAGGGTTTCACCGGCCTGCACCTGCAGGTCAATGCCATTGAGCGCGTGTGCCACGGCTTTGGGTCTTCCCAACCAGTCAGTGCCCATCGGGTAGTGCACCCTGACGTCCTGCAAGCCCAGGATGGGCGGGCGGGTGGCGAGCGTGGCGATGTCATTCATGAGTGCAACTCCAGGGATGAGGGGGAGGGCGCCTCGACCAACCAACACGCGCTTTGGTGGCCGGTTGCGGCATCGACGGTCTGCATCGGCGGGCGCTCGGCACAGCGCGCCATGGCATGGGGGCAGCGGTCGCGAAACGTGCAGCCTTCGGGCAAGGCGGCCAGGTTGGGCACCTGGCCTGGGATGGTCATCAGGTCCTGACCTGGCTCGACCTGTTCCGGCAAGCCGCAGAGCAACCCCTTCGTGTAGGGATGACGGGGATCAGCCATTACCTGGGCGGTCATGCCTTGCTCGACCACCGCGCCGGTGTACATCACGTACACCCGGTCGCAAAACTGCGAGACCAGAGCCATGTCATGGGTAATCAGCAGGATCGCCGTGCCCCGTTGGCGAGCCTTTTCGCGCAGCAGCAACAAGACCTGGCGCTGCACGGTGACGTCGAGCGCGGTGGTCGGCTCGTCGGCGATCAACAATTGCGGATCGCAGGAGAACGCCAAGGCGATCATGACCCGCTGGCGCATGCCGCCGGACAGTTCGAACGGGTAACTGTGCATGACCTGCTCGGGGTCGGCGATGTGCATGTCGCGCAGCAAGGCGATGGCTTTGGCGCGGGCTGCGCACGTGCTCAGCTTTTGGTGATGAATGATCACATCGAGCATCTGCCGGCCGATACGCCGGGTCGGGTTGAGTGCGGTCATCGGCTCTTGAAAAATCATCGCGACGTCTTTGCCACGCACCTTGAGCAGATCTTTTTCCAAGGCGCCCAGCATGTCTCGTCCCAGAATGCGCAGCGCCCCGCTTTTGACCGCGTAGGCGCGTTCCGGCAGCAAGCGCATGCTCAGCATGGCGGTCACAGATTTTCCCGAGCCCGACTCACCGATCACGCCGACAATTTCGCCGGCCTTGACCTCCAGGGAGACACCGTTGAGCGCTTTTACGGTGCTGCGGTATGCCGGGAATTCAATCCGCAGGTTGTCGATGGACAGCACGGGTTCGCGTGAATGGGCAGTGACCTGTGGCTGGATAGGCATGCTCATTTCCCCTGCTGGCGTGGGTCGAGCAGGTCGCGTACGCCGTCGCCCAATAAGTTGAACCCGGTCGCGGTGATCAAGATTGCGACCCCTGGAAAGGTGGAGTACCACCACTGGTCAAGAATATAGTTGCGTCCGGTGGCGACCATGGCGCCCCATTCGGCGGTCGGTTGCTGCGCACCCAGGCCGATGAAGCCCAAGGCGGAGGCCATCAGGATCGCGCTGCCGATATCCAGGCTCAGTTGCACCAGCAGGGGCGGCATGGCGTTGCGGGCGACATGCCAGCTCACCATGTGCCAGCGCCCCGCGCCGAAGGTTTCGGCGGCTTTCACGTAGCCCATCTGCCGAATGCTCAGGGCCTGGCCACGCGCCAGGCGCACATAGAACGGAACCCGCACCAGGGTAATCGCCAGCATCGCATTGAACAGGCTGGGGCCCAACGCGGCGGCCAGCGCCATGATCAGCACCAGCGACGGCACCGACAGCATGATGTCCATCACACGCATCACCAGGCGGTCGAAGCGCCCGCCAATGATCCCGGACATGCAACCGAGCAAGCCACCGGTCAGGCACGACGTGAAGGCCACGAACAGGCCGACGCCCACCGATTGCCGGCTGCCGTACAGCACCCGGCTGAACAGGTCACGCCCGACTTCATCGGTGCCGAACCAATGCTGCGCCGAAGGCGCCGCCAGCCGCTGCGCCAGGTTCAATGCGTTGGGGTCATGGGGCGCGAGCCACGGTGCGAACAGCATCACCAGCAGCACCGCGAGGGTGATCAGCAGCCCGGCCATGGTCAGCGGGCTGCGCCTTAGCTGGTGGGCCAAGTACGCGAGCTTGTCCTGCCAGCGGTTCATTTTCGGCAGCGGTTTGACGGCAGGTGCAACCAGGGAATCAGACATTGTCAGTTAACCTCGCCAATGCGCGGGTCGATCACGCGATACAACAGATCGATGGTCATGTTGAGCAGTACGTAGATGAACGACACCAGGATGGCGAAGCCCATGACGGCCGGGAAATCCAGCGATTGGATTGACTTGACGACGTAGGCGCCCATGCCCGGCCAGGCGAACACCGTTTCGGTCAGCACCGCGCCATACAGCAGGTCGCCGAGGGTCAAGCCCAGCACCGTGATGGAAGGAATCAGTGCATTGGGCAGCGCATGGCGAAGGATCACGGTCCACTTCGACAACCCGTAGGCGCGTGCCGTGCGTATGTAGTCTTCGCCGAGCTGATCCAGCATCGCCGAGCGGATCTGCCGCGCGATAACCCCCAGGTTGACGAACCCCAGGGTGACGGCGGGCAGGATCAGGTGTTTGAGTGCGTTGCAAAACAGCGCCATGTCGCCGGCAATCAGTGAATCGATCAGGTAGAAGCCGGTAAACGTCGGCGGTGGGGTCAAGCCTTCATCGAGTCGCCCGCTGCCGGGCAGCCAGTTCAGATGACCGTAGAAGACGACGATCAGCCCCAGGCCCAGCCAGAAGGCGGGGGTGGAGATGCCGGTTACCGCCAGGGTCCTGGCGATCTGGTCGATAAGGCGATTGTGGTAGACCGCCGACAACACACCGAGCGGCACGCCCACCAGGATCGACAATGTCAGCGCGGCGAAGGCCAGCTCCAGGGTGGCCGGGAAAAACGCCTGCAAGTCTTCAAGCACCGGGCGGCTGGTTCGGATCGAGGTGCCCAGGTCGCCATGAAACAGGTCAAGCATGTAACGCCCGTATTGCTGGTACAGCGGCAGGTCCAGGCCCAATTGATGCCGAATATGCTCGACAATCGCATCCGTGGCGCGGTCACCCGCGATCAGGCGCGCCGGATCGCCGGGGATAAGATGGGAAATCGAAAAGGTGATCAGCGAAACCCCGAACACCACCAGAAGGAGGCCGCCGAGACGTTTTCGCACTGTATTCAGGAAGGCCATAGGGCACCTCGGTCACTCTATAAAGGGGGGCAGGGCCAGGCTGCTCGCGGGCATGGCGTGGCAGCGGGCTCGCGTGAGCCGCGAGGCCGCTGCCGCCCGCCGTGGCTTACTTGGTGATCGTGCCGATGTTGAAGACTTGCTCAAGCATCGGGTTGAACACATACCCCTTGACCTTGTCGCTCATCGGCAAGGTGTAGGCCTTTTGGTAGAGATAGGCGTAGACGCTGTCATTGAGCACGATCTTCTGCGCCTGCTGATACAGCTCGACACGCTTGGCCATGTCGTTGGTGGTGGCCGATTCACGAATCAGTTTGTCGACCGCCGGGTTGTCGTACAGGGAACGGTTGCCCGCCAGCCCCTTGAGCTTGGAGTCGAAAAAGAAATTCATGAACATGTAGGGGTCGGCAAAATCCGGGCTCCATGAGCCGATGGCGACGTCGAAATCCCCCGTGCCCAAGCGTTCACGCATGCTGGCGTTGGCCAGTTTTTCCATCTTCAGGTTGACGCCGATCGATTGCAGGCCGGCTTGCAAGGTCAAGCCGATGGGTTCCCAGTTCGGGTCTTTGTCGGAATACATGAAGGTCAGGTTACTGACTTTTGGCGAGACCCTGGCCAGGTCCGCCTTGGCTTTGCTCAGGTCCTGCTTGAGCGCCGGCAGCTTTTCGTCATACGCCCACATGCCCTGTGGAATCGGGCCGTTCAATGGTTTTGCCTTGCCGCCCAGGATGCCTTGGATAATCCCGTTGTAGTCGACCGACTCAATGATTGCGCGGCGGGCATCCGGGTTGTTCAGCGGCGCTTTCTGCGTGTTCAGGTAGAGCATCGTCACCCGCAGCGAGGGGTAATCACCGATCACAATCCCGGGTTTTTTCGCCAGGGCCTGGAGCTGGTCCTCCGGCATGTCTTCGATGATGTCCAGGTCGCCATGTTCCAGTTGCAGGCGGCGTACCGAGGCCTCGCCGATGATCTTGACGACGACCTTGTTCAGGGTCGGCTTGGGGCCGGCGTAGTAGCTGTTCTGTTCCATGGTCAGGGCCTGGCCTTTCTGCCAGTTGATCAGTTTGAACGCCCCGGAGCCGGCGGTATGCGTCGACAGATAGGTCTCGGCACCTTCAGGCTTCTTGGCCACGGCGGGGTTCACGATAGCGGCGCCGTTGTGCGCCAGCGTCGACAGAAACGGTGCATAGGGCGCTTTGAGGGTAAAGCGCACCGTCATTGGGTCGACCGTGCTGACGTCCATATCTTCAGGGAACGCTCCCGAAGGCCCTTGTTTGAGTTTCATCACGCGATCAAAGGAAAACTTGACCGCCTCGGCATTCACCTCGGAGCCGTCATCGAACTTGTTGCCGGGCTTGAGCTTGAATTCCCAGGTGAGGTTGTCCGGTGAGGTCGACCAACTGGCGGCAAGTTCGCCTTGCACTTCGGTGCTGCCTTTGCCGTTTTCGACCTTGTACGTCACCAGGCGCTGATAAGCCGGGTAGGTAATGGCCCAGTCGTTGTTATCGATGGTCACCGCCGGGTCGAGCGTTTGAGGATCGGACGGTTTACCGATCATCAAGGTGTCCTGGGGTACGGCCGCACTGGCCGCCTGAAATGAGCCGAGGCCCATTGCGCTGAAGAAAACAGCCATCGCCAGATGACGAGGTTCAACGATTGATTTCATGCCGGTTCCTTTATCGTTCGATGTATGGAATTTTTCAGGTTTTTTATTGGTGCTTTACCGGGCAGTAAACGGGCTGCGTCAGGGCATCCCAGTGTTGCTGTTGTTCTACGCCGGGATTTATAGAGGCCCCGGTCGGGTGTCACGGTCATTGGATCAAGGGGCGGGCGCGACTGACGGGTCGTCAATCAGTGGGTACTGCTGTGCATCAGGTAATTCGTAATGCCACCACTCGCTGTCTATGTAGGTGAATCCGGACGCGAGCATGATCCCTAGCAGGATCAAGCGGTTCTGTTGCACCTGGGGAGGAAGATCAACATAGAACTGGTGCGACTTTTCGCGCATGTCGTCAAACCCGGTGCCCATATCCAATGCCTTGCCATTGGCATCGATCAGCGTGAGATCGACGGCCACGCCGCGACTGTGATGCGAGCCCAGGGCGGGGTCGCGAACGTATTCGGCATTGGGCAGCGCGGCCCACAACAGGTATTGAGCGTACGGCGGCCGGTAGGCGTCGAGAATGCGCAGGCTCAAACCCGCCTGGTGGGCCAGTTGGCAGGCCTTGCGCAGGCAGGCGTGAGCGTCGGGCTGTAACAGGCAGCGCGGGTCCTGATAGATCTGTTTGCCGGCCAGGTTATCGGCCCTGGCGTACACCAGGTCGACCTCGATTTTCAACGCCTGGGCATCCACTTCGATGAGGGGGGTGTTATTCACTTCAAGGCTCCAGCACAGACGTTGAATGGGGCATCGCCACGTGATCAATCAAATTGACCGAACAGTTGTTGCAACTCGCGGTTCCTTGCCAGGCGTTCATCCAGGCTGTCGCCCAGTTGCTCGGCCACTGCGGAAACGATCAGGTTGAGCAGGCAGGAAAGCGGCGCCAGCGAGTCCCAGAATTGCCCCACGTCCGAATCCAGTTGAAGCAGGTCATGCGGATAATCCCGTGCCCAGGGGCACTGAAAATCGGTAATGAAGGCCAGCGGCAGGTGCTGTTGGTGGGCGACATCGCAGAAGGTCCGCGCCACGGCTGAATACATACGAAAATCCGCAATCACTGCGTAGGGGTTTTCGAATTGAGAATTCAACGACTCCGCATAGGTGCCCGACAGGCCATCCACGTAATAGACCTTGGGCCTGATGTACTCCAGGTGGCTGAAGAAGGCATTCAGAATGCCACGCGTCGACTGGATGCCGACGATAAACACCGCATCGGCGGTGCACAGCCGGTCGACGATCCGCGCGAACGTGGGCCCACGCGCCAGCGCATACACGCGCTGGATGGCTTCGACTTCACGCTTCATTGACCGCTCAAGCGTATCGCCATGGACCTTTTCCTCACGAAACGCCCCCAGCCTGTCAGTGATGACCCAGGCGCTGTCGTCATCGTCACGCAGGCTTTTTTTCACATCGTCAATGTTGCGATAACCCAGCGAGCGCAAGAATCGGCCGACCGATATGCCGGTGGTATCCGTCTGCTGCGCAATGCTGTCCGCGGTCTCGAACGGCAGTTTCTGCGGGTTGGCCAGCAGGTAGCCGGCAATCCGTTTACCGGTCGGCGTGAGGTCGGCGAACCGGCTGTCCAGCATGTCCAGGAAACCTGTTTTGTCCATGAGAAGCCCGCAGCGGTATCAAAAAGTCTGGCCAAAATGTTATCGAAGGATCATTTGTGGCGTTTGTGTTATCAACATAACACGGCGAAATTTCGCTGTCCCCAGGTTTTTTCAACGATTTTATCGGGCGGTTTCAACGTGCCTCATGGCAGTGCGTGGGCATGGCGGATGGGCCTGCGAGGTGCAAAAGAAACTGGATATCGAACGAAGCACGGGGGCGCGATGGCGTTTCGTTGTCGTGAGGTTGCTCACGTGACGGCCGGACAGCGGGTAGACATCTACTTGATGCGCCGCGACCTAAATGTGGGGTGTCAGTTAGGTCGTCGTTTGTCCCCGAGCCGTCACGGGGGGAGCAAGCTCCCTCATTCCAGGTTCAGGCCCACCCCAACGTCGTGTAGACACCCAGGCCCGAATGGACCCGCTTGCCGGCGTGGCGTTGCGCGCAATACCCGGCTCAAGGCAGCGACTTGATGGCCTGCACGAGCGCGTTGACGAGGGTCCTGGTAATGACGCGGCGCTGAGTGCGCTCCATCAACGGGTTCAACCAGGCGGGCAGGCTGTTGAGCATGGGCAGGATGACCGTGAGCGCACCCTCGCGCAAAGGGCCGCCAGGTCCTTGGCCGAGCTGTTCGACCAAACTCAGTATTTCTGCCTCATAGGCCTCTCTCGCTCGCCGGACACTGTCTTGCATCGACGCGCTCAGGCAGCCGGCGTCCATGACGGCCAGCTTGAAGTGCGCGTGCATGTGTTCGTGCAATTGAAGATGGCACTCGATCAGTTTTGTCAGGCGTTGCGCGGGCGTCAGTCGGCGTTTCCTGATCTGCTCAACGTGCGACAGCAACGCCTGGTACAGCTCCATCAACCACTGGAACAGCAGCGCTTCCTTGCTCTCGACATGGTGATAAATCGCGCCCGGGCTGATGCCCACGTGAGCCGCCAGTTCGCGCATGCTGACCTGGCTGAAGCTGCGGGCCTGGAACAACTCCAGCGCTCGGTGCTGGAATTCCTCCTGTGTCATGCGTCGAGCGCCTGTTGTTTGGCGATTTCCTGGTTGCGCAGAATGAACCGCTGCAGCTTGCCACTAGGCGTCTTGGGCAACTGTTCGACGAACTCGATTTCGCGCGGATAAGCATGGGCGGCCAGGCGCTCCCGCACGTGCAGGCGCAGGGTTTCCGCCAACTCGGCGCCTGGCGGGTACTGGGTATTGAGTACGACAAACGCTTTGATCAGCTCGGTGCGTTGCGGGTCGGGCTTGCCGATCACGGCCGCTTCGACCACCGCCGGGTGTTCGATCAGCGCGCTTTCGACATCGAAAGGCCCGACGCGGTAGCCGGACGTGGTGATCACGTCGTCGTTACGGCCGACGAAGCTGATACTGCCGTCGTCATTGAACTCCACGATGTCGCCGCTCAAGTAATAACGGCCGACGAAGGCCTTGGTGGGCATCTCGAAGTAGCCGTTGAACCAGCACAATGGCGAGTGCTCGCGATCCACCGCCAGCACGCCTGGCCGGCCCTTCGGCAATTCACGGGCGGCCTCGTCCAGCACGACAATCCGGTACCCGGGTACCGCATAACCGGCCGAGCCCTCACGTATCGGGTGGCGCAGGCCGTGATGATTGCACAGCACCATGCCGATTTCAGTCTGGCCATAATGGTCGTGGATAACCACGCCGAGCTGTTCGGCGAACCAACGGATGACTTGCGGGTTGAGCGGCTCGCCGGCGCTGCTGACCGCGCGCAAGTGGCCACGCACGGCGCTGGCGAACTCGGCCCCTGCCGCGATCAACAAGCGGTAGGCGGTGGGCGAACCCGCCAGGTTGCTGATCGCGTACTTGGCGATGATCTGGCAGGTGCTGTCCACCGTGAACGGGCCGTCATAGAACAGCGTGGCATGGCCGCACGCCAAAGGGCCGGTCACCGCGTAATAAAGACCATAGGCCCAACCGGGGTCGGCCAGGTTCCAGAAGCGATCGTCCTCACGCAGGTCAATCGCATCACGCATATAACCCTTGAAGGCCAGAATGGCCCTCAGCGGTACTTCCAGCGGCTTGGCCGGCCCCGTGGTGCCCGACGTGCACATCAGCAAAAAGGGCGCGTCGGCGTCCAGCATCTCGGGGGGGCACTCAGCCGGCTGGCGCTCCAGCATGCTCCAGAAATCGTAATCGCTTGAGAGCCTTGCGTGGCCGCCGGTGACGAGGATGCGGGGGCAGTCGGGAATGTCGTCCAGCTTGGGACGGTTGTGCGCATCGGTCACGATCCAGCGTGTCCCGGAGCAGCCCAGGCGCTGCTCGATCGCCTTGGGCCCGAAGGCGGTAAACAGGGGCTGGTACACCGCGCCGATGCGCCAGGTGCCCAAAATGGCGATCAACAGTTCAACCGTGCGGGGCATCAGGCCCGCCACACGGTCGCCCGGCTTGACCCCTTGCTCGCGCAAGAAATTGCCGAAGCGCGCCGCGTACGCCTGCAACTCGCTGAAGGTGTAGCGCGTGGCGCGGCCATCGCGCGTTTCGCAGTACAACGCCACGGCATTGCCGTGGGCGTGCCGGTCGCAGCATTCGATGCAGGCGTTCAAGGCATTCAGTTTGCCGTGCAAGTCCTGGGCAGCCAGTTGCAGATAGTCGAAGGAGGTCACTGCTGAGTCGTAATCGCGCATAACGTACCTGATTGTTATTGTTGGAATGTGTTGTGTGCCCGCGTCGAGCGAAGGCGTGTCGATCCGGCTAGTTGTCCATCATCTCGGCCGCTTGCCGGGTCGCCTGGCTGGTTCGGGTGGCAAGCTTGCGAACCTCATCGGCGACCACCGCAAACCCGCGCCCGGCGTCGCCTGCCCGCGCCGCCTCGATGGCGGCGTTCAACGCCAACAGGTTGGTCTGGCTGGCAATGCCCTGGATGGTGGCGACGATTTGCGTCAACTTGCTGAGGGTTTCCTGCATCACCCGATGTTGCTGTGCCTGCGCCTCGCGCATCGCGCTTTCTTCATGGTGGGCATGGATATCGGTAATGGCGCCTACCACCCTCTGCGGCGAACCGTCCGCGGCGCGGCGCGTTTGCCCACGGCCGCGGAACCAGCGGTAACTGCCATTTTTGTGTTTAAGGCGATAGTCCACGTCGAACGGCGTCTTGCCGCTGCGGTCGTCGACGTGCGCGACAAACGCTGCAATCGCCCGTGCGCTATCGTCGGGATGCAGGCGCGAGGTCCAGCTTTCCAGGGTGTTGGGGAACTCCTCGACCGTGTTGCAGCCCAGCAGCCGGCGCATTTGCGAAGACCACCAAATCGTATTTTTCGGGTTCGCCGGGTCGCCGGCCACGACTTCAATGTCCCAGAGCCCGTCGTGGAGCATTTCCCGGGCGATGTCGAAACGAGTGGCCGCCAGTTCGAGCGTCTCGTTGTGCAGGTGTTGCTCGTGGACATCACGCAGGGTCCCACCGATGGCCACAGGCAAGCCTTGCGCATCGCGCCGCGAAACACCGCTGATGCTGCACCAGCGATAGTCACCGCCGCTTGCGGACCTCATCCGCGCCCTCAACGCAAAGGGCGTGCGCCCACTGCGGTCGGCCAGGTGCCGGCCGAGCGTCTCCAGGTGCGCTTGCCGGTCAGCCGGGTGCAGCTGTTCGCTCCAGCACGCCAACTGATCGATACCCTGGGTCTGGATCGACGTAGACCCTGTCCACTCCAGCGCACACTCCGGCGCAGGTGCAGCGCTGTCATCCAGGCCCAGCTCCCAGAACAGTTCATCCGCCCCGCGGGTGATCAATGCCCAGCGCGCTTGCAACTGCCGCAACTGGCTGTCGCTACGGGTCAGGCGTTCGTCCAGTTGCGTCACCTCCAGCGTCAACGCGCGGGTCTGCTCGTTGAGGCTGCGCCGCTCTTGCAGCAACCGCTCGACGCCGGCCAGGATGCGGCGCAACAGCGGGTGGTTCGACGACAGCGGCGTGTTCGCCTGATCAGGCTGGTCCAGCCTGTCGGCGAGCGGTGCCAGTACCCAGCGGGTGGTTCGGCTGAAAAAAAGCATGGAGCACCTCTACCTCGGTCAAGTGGGATCTGCCGGCAAGGACGGCGTCGGCGCCGACAAGGCCCGGCTGTCAAAGGCCGCCGCCCCCGGCAGGGCTTGCCAGGCCGACGGGCCGGCGGCGATTTCCTCGGCGCTCAGCAGGCAGGCGTCGAGTTCGCGTTGCAATGCGTGGGTATCCAGGTCCTGGCCGATGAAGACCAACTCTTGCCGACAGTCGCCGACAACGCTGTCCCATTTGTCCATCAGACTCTGCAACCGATACGCATCACGCGGCCATTGCGACGGCTCGATGAAATTCCACCAGCGCCCGACATAGTCCCATTGGAACTGCCTGCCGCTTTGCGCCAGCAGGCCGGTTTCCAGGTGCCGGCTGGCGAGCCAGAAATAACCTTTGCTGCGCAACAGCCGTCCGTTGTTCCAGGGGCGATTGAGAAAGTCGAGCAAGCGCTGAGGGTGAAAAGGCGCGCGTTCGCGGTAGACCCAGGAGGTCACGCCATAGGTGTGCGTCTCGGAGGCTGCTGCGTCGCTCGCTTCCATCTGCCTCATCCAGCCCGGTGCCGCCGCAAGGCTGGGTAAATCAAACAGGTGGGTACCGAGGATGCCGGATAACTCGGTATTGCCGTGCGCCATGGGCACGATCCGCGCGCTGGGGTTAAGGCCGGCGAGGATCGCATGCACGGCCTGGTAACCTGCTTCGTCGAGCAGGTCGAGCTTGTTGACCAGAATGACGTTGGCGTATTCCACCTGTTCGATCAGCAGATCCGCCAGAGGGCGCATCGGCGTATGCGCCTGTGCGTCGTCGCGGGCAACCGTGTGTGGTGATTCGAGCAACGCCTGAAAGCGGCTGCCATCGACCACCGTCACCAAGGTATCGAGCCGCGCCAGTTCGCTGAGGCTGAAGCCTTCCGCGTCGAGGAAGGCGAACGTTTCCGCGACCGGCATCGGTTCAGAGATACCGGTGGACTCAATGAGCAGGTAATCGAAACGCTGCTGGCGTGACAGGGCACTGATCTGCTCCAGCAGATCGGCGCGCAGTGTGCAGCAGATACAACCGTTGCTCATCTCGATCAACTCGTCGCGACCACGGTGCAGCGACACGTCGCGCTGCACCTCGGCGGCGTCGATGTTGACGTCGCTCATGTCATTGACGATGACCGCCACGCGCAGGCCTTCACGGTTGCGCAGGATATGGTTGAGCAGGGTGGTCTTGCCGGCGCCGAGGAAGCCGGAAAGCACCGTCACCGGCAGTCGGCCTGTCAGGGCGCCGTCCATCATGCGCTCACCGGGCGGTCGGCGTGGTCCAGATAGCTTTCGAACAGGTCGACCACCACGAACCCCTCATCGGCCGCATCGCCCCACAGGTCTTTCACGCGAAACTCGACATGGTAGGTCGGCTGATGCGCCGCGCTCGTATCGCCATGGCCAATCGCGTCCGGGAACGGCCACGTCTGTGAGGTGCGGTGCAGTACCACACCGTGCTTGCCGCGCACGTAGGCCGGCATGCGCACATGCCCGGCCACGTACTCGTCTCGCACCACCACCCGGTCGCCCACCTCGAAGGGCGCGCGGCCGGTGATCGCCGGGCGCCCGTTGGCGTGTGCGGGGTTTGCCAGCTTGAAGTGCGAGCCCAAGGCCTGATCAAGCTCGGCCTGGGTGATCACGCCGGTTTCAACCAGCAAGGTGGCGGTGGCGATGACATAGCGTTCGTAGTACTGGGTGCCGACATGCTGGCGAACGTCCAGGCGTTCGACGGCATGACGCACTTCGTCCACGCTGAACTTCTTCAAGTGATCGGCACCGATGAACATCAAGCTGTAGGCCAGGTGTTCCCAGTCCTGCTTGAATACCGGTTGGTAGCTCAGGCTGTTGATGGTGTGGGGGACTTTGCCAAAGCCTTGGAAACCGCCGAGATCGTGAAAGCCATCCATAATGAAAACTCCGGGAATTGAACGGTGATGCGTGGTTTGTTCAGCCAACGCGGGGCAGGGCGACACCAATCAGCACGTCTTTGGTCACCAGGTTCTGCAGCTGCTCTTGCGTCATGTGCTCGGAGCCTTCAGGCCTGACCGGCAGCACCAGGTAACGGGTTTCGGCGCTGGTGTCCCAGACCTTGACCACCACGTCACCCGGCAGCTGCGTCCCCAGTTCGCGCAGCACGGTGCGGCCTTCCCGGACCAGGCGCGCACGGAACTCAAAGCCCTTGTACCACTCAGGCGGCAGGCCCAGGACAGGCCAGTTGGTGCACGAGCACAGGCTGCAGACAATCACGTTCTTGACCCCGGGCGTGTCCTCCAGCGCGACGATGTACTCGCCCTGCGGGCCGGTGTAGCCGAACTGGGCGCACGCGGCGGTGCCGTCCTTGAGCAACAGTGCACGAAACTGCGGGTCGACCCAGGCCTTGGCGACCACGCGGGCGCCATTTTGCGGGCTCCATTCGTGCGCCATCAGTTGCGTCATGTGTTCGATGTAGCCCTCGGGGATCAGGTCCTTTTGCTTGAGCACCTGCAATAGCGCCTGTGCGCGTTCGCCGGGCGTAGAGGGGGTGTGTTGGCTGGTCATCAGTGGATTCCTCATCGTTGAACTTCGAAGCAGCGCCTGGCGGCTTTATTTTTTTTGCGCTGCATGGGACGAACCGGTCAGGCGTTTTTCCAGTCGACAGCCGCTTCGAACGCGGCGGCAGCCTGGTAAATCGTGCCTTCGGCATAGTGCTTGCCCACCAGCATGAGCCCGACCGGTAACCCCTCCACCAGGCCACAGGGAATCGACATGGCCGGATGGCCGGTGATGTCCTGGGCAGAGGCGTTGCCGATCATTTCCAGAGCGCGCGCCACGTAATCGGTGATCGAGCAACCCGGCTCCGGGTGGGGCTGGGCAATGATCGGCACGGTCGGCATCACCAGCAGGTCATAGCGTGCCAAGGCCGCGTCATAACCGGCCCGTGCCAGCCGCCTGAGGTTTTGCGCCTTGGCGTAGTAACGCCCGTTGTAGCGCTCGACCCCGTATTGGCCGACGAACATGCACAGCTTCAGGGACGCGGACAGGTCATCCGCCTGTTCGCGCCATCCGGCTTGTTTGTCCAGTAACGCAAGGTCGTACAGCCCTTTCCAGTTAAAACCGGCGCCATTGCCGTGCATCATCTGCATGGTCAGACCTTCACAGCCGATCGGGTGCCACAGGGCGCCGGCAATCGCATGTTCGGCAACCGACACGTCCTCCACCTGCGCGCCCAACCGCTCAAACTGGGCAATGGCATTGCGCACCGAGGCGGCGACGCGCGGGTCCTGGTTGGCCAGTTCAAAGCCTTCGCGCAAAACGCCGATCCTGAGCCCTTTCACACCACGGTCCAGGTAAGCGCTGTACGTGTCGACCTGCGGCGCGGCCTGGCGCGGGTCGAGGCCGTCGGCGCCGGCCATGACCTCCAGCATCAACGCGTTGTCGCGCACGGTGGCAGTGATGGGGCCGGCATGGTCGATGGTTGCTTCAATGGCCATGATGCCGGTGTAAGGCACCAGGCCGTGGGTCGGTTTCATCCCGTAGGTGCCGCAGAATGCGGAAGGAATCCGGATAGAGCCGCCTTGATCTCCGCCCACCGCCAGGTCGACCTCGCCCGCGGCAACCAGCGCCGCGCTGCCGGAGGACGAGCCACCCGAGGCAAAACCGTGACGGTAGGGGTTATGCACCGGCGCCGGGTCGGAGGTGTGACTGCCGCCGGACAGGCAGTAATGCTCGCAGGTGGCTTTGCCGAGGATGGTTGCGCCCGCATCCAGCAGGCGGGTGACAACGGTGGCATCGAACGCGGGCACAAAGCCCTCCAGCGGCTTGGCGCCGTTCATCATCGGAACGCCGGTCAGCGAGATATTGTCCTTGAGCGCAACCGTCTTGCCCGCCAGCTTGCCTTCGCGGGCACCGTTGACTTCGGTGCGGTAATACCAGGCGTTGAGCGGGTTGTGCGCCGCCGAGGGGCGATAGCCCGCAGTGCGTTCATACCGCGTCGGCGGGACGAAGTCGGGCAGTGCGTCAATCAGGTCATAGGCGTCGAAACTCGCCTGCATAAGGGTCAGGTATTCACTGGCTTGCTCGGGGCTGAGCCGCATATGCAGGCGGCTCGTCATGTCCAGTAGCTGCTCAAGGGTGGGGCGAACGATTGCCATGGAGGGCAGTCCTTATCGTAAGTGGCCTGGCGCTCAAGATAATCCGCGCCTGCGGGCAGAGGCTTGGTTGAAACGGACAGCGACTTGGCTGGGCCGGACACCCCCCGGCGCTGAGCGCGAGGGGCGGTCGGCCGCTGTCTTCGGGAGCGCCTTAAAACACGCGCGCGTAGCGCAGGTTCATCCGGAAGTCCTCCCTGGCCCCGTTGTCCACCGACAGGTCCTTGCCCAATTGCAGCTGGATCTGGTCCTGGGGCGTGACGAACTTGGTGGCCGTCAGGCGCACGTTGGTGGTTCCCAGTTCGTTATCTTGGTTGACGTGCTCGATGTTGGTCTCACCGCCCCAGGTCCGTCCGAAGCCGATCCCGAACGCGGTGGTGGCATCGGGCATATAGCGCCCCATCACCTGTGCTGCGTAGGACACGTCCTGCTTTAGCCGGTCGGCATTGGCGCCGTAGTCGGTGTTATCGCCATACCAGGTCGCGCCGCCCACCATGTCCATCGCCCAGTGTTCCGTGAAGTGCTTGACGTAGGCGCTCTGCAGTTCGAATTTCCAGCGGTTCTCACCGATGTTGAGCGCGTCATCTTTGTCGTAGGTGCCCGTGGGCACATATACATAGGGGGCGATACTGAGGGTGTCGCGAGCAGCGTTGAACCGCCACTTCAGCGGCGCCGTCAGGATCAAGTCGCCAATCCCGCGCGTACTGCCCAGGGCCGAGGCGTCACCGTCGCTGGAGACGTGCCCAAAGGGCAGCAGGAACTGTGGGTCGATAGTGACGGTGTCGCTCAACGCATACACATGCAGCAGACGCAGGATGCCGACGTCAGAATTCAGCCTGAAATCCGAGCTTGCCTTATGGCCGTTGGCGTAGGCCGAGTCGGTGGTGGCGTGCTGGTAATAGATCGCACCGATGGTCGCGCCCACGGGGTATTGCTCATAGTCGCCAGGGGCGACCTCAACGGCCTGAGCCTGGAGCATCGGCAATACCGTGGTAAGTGTCAGCAAGCGGATCTTGTTCATGGTGTGTTCCTCGCAAAGGGATGCCGTGCCACCCGGTAAGGTGGCAAGCCAGCGAAAATGGGCGTTCAGCGTGCGAATGCTCAGGCGGTTGCCGCTTGTGCGTCCCGCAGCATCCCGGTGTGCGGATGGCAGTTGATGTATTCGAAAAGCTGACTCTTGGCGTCCGACACCGACACTTCGTGGTACAGCCGTAGCTTTTTCAAACCGGCGGCCACACGGAAGAACGTCACGAAAATGCGCAAGTGGGTAGGGTGCGACTCGGCCCAGCGTTCGAGTTTCTCCACCGAACGCCAGTGGCCGATGTTGTAGCTGACATCGAGAAAGTTGCCGTCCAGGTCGATATTGCGCACGAACCGGTTGCTGTAGCAGCCCAGGGGTTGGCCGTTGTCACGCAGGAAGTCCATGCCGTCCTGCAGGGTCGGCAGGATTTCGTCGAGGTACAGCGAGCGTTCGTCCGCCTCGGCATCCGCCCAGTCCTGGCCTCGAACGAATCAGCGTTAGGTTGTCATGCCCCATGACCACGACACGCCCACCCTTGGCCTGGTCACCCGCGATCACTTGCAGTTCGGTCGTAGGCTTCATCCAGTCTGTCTGGGAGATGGGGAAGCGGTCGCGCATCGAGCCCCAGTAACCGTGTTCCTCGATTTCGCCACTGGTCGTGTCCATGACCGCGCCGACACCGGGCAGGTTGTCCTGGAAGGCGTACAGCGTCTCGAATTGCTCGGCACGCGGCGCGCTGATTTCACGGAAATAACCCAGGCCGTCGCTGAGGCGGTCCTGCGAAGCCCACCAGTCGTTCACCGGCGCCGAGCGCAGCCAGCGACAGTGGGCGCCGGGGTCTTTCCAGTAGCCCACGACAATCAGATTGTCGAAGCCGCTGCTGTCGGTGTGGTGGGTCAGATCATGGGTCTGCGGGCCATCGGCCAGGCTGAAACTGCCGACGATGTGACGCATGGCTTGCAGTGCGGCCTCGCGCTGGGCCTCGCCGCGATATTGCACGCCGAGGTAAGCCATCACCACCTGTTCCAGCTGTTCGTCAGCGCGGGCGACCCACATCGGGAAGGGCGGTTGATACTCGTCGGGCACCCGGCGGGACAGGGTGCGCGGGCATTTGAGATGGGTGTCGATTGCAGATTCCATGGTGAGCTCCTCGTTATTTTCGTTCAGGCCTACGGGTGGGCGTCAGCGCTGCGGCGGTAGCCGCTCGATGCAGCAACTTCATGGCCCCCCATTCGATCAACCAACAAGCCGACTCTTCAGGTACCAGGTCGCGCACCTGTAGAAGCCAGGAGGCATCAGACAGGCGTTGTGCGTAGGGTCGATGCATGGCGTGCCTCATCAGCGGGGGTATGAGCTGCTGTGAGGAGGAAATTAGGCGGGACGGCGAGGGGCCGCTTGGTTCGTCAAGACAACCGTTTGGTTGGAAAAGACACGCTGGAACTGCCGGCCCGCCGATGATCGGCGTTGGTGCACGGCGACCTTTAAGTGAGCAGGGCGAAGGCAACCTTTGCCGCCCCGGCGCGCGGATAACCAGGTTGGGCGCCTGGGGCCGATGAAAATGTGCTTGGCCTATTAATTGCTAACAGTGACAGGTCAGTTACACCTTCTCGCGCTGTTACGACATCGCTGTACCGAGGTCCGTGCCATGAACCCAAGCACCCAGTATTCGACCCTTGCCGTTCCTGCACCACGTCGCTTTGATTACTGGAAAGAAGTGGTCTGTCGCCATTGCCTGGCGGCCGATAGCAAACCCTTGTCCCAGAGCAGTTTCGATGGCGCGCTGGCGGTCAATACCGTCGGCGATCTGGACCTGTGTTCACTGTCCTCGCCACTGCATTATTGGGAGCGCTCCGAGCGGCACCTGCGCAGCGGTCCGGCGGAGGATCTGTGGTTGGGTTTCGCTCGAAATGGCCATGGTCAAATTGAACAAGGCTCAAGAAAAGCCAACCTGGCCGCGGGCAATTTGTTTCTTTATGACGCAACCCAGGCGTTTCGATTCAGCTTCGGTGGTACCGAAAACCACTTGGTGCGGATTCCGCGAGCCTTGCTCACCGAGCGTCTGCCGCGCATTGCGGAGTACACCGCAATGGTCCTCGATGACCGCCGCCCTGGCGTCATTCCCTTGCGTGAAATGCTGCGTCAGGCTGCGAATACGCCGGCGTCGCTGCAGGATGAGCACATCGCCAAGCGTTATTCGACGGCCTTGCTTGACCTGCTGGTGCTCAGCCTGGAACTCCAGGACCTGAACACCACCCACCAGGAACTGGACCTGTATGGGCGCATCATGAAGTACATCCAACGGCATCTGACCGAGCCGGACCTGTCGATCGAAATCATCGCCCAGGCGCACAATGTGTCCACCCGTACCGTCACGCGCGCCTTTGCCCGGTACCAGAAAACCCCTGTGGCGGAAATCTGGAAAGAGCGCCTGAACGCCAGCCGCGAAGCGATTGAACGCGGTCAGGTGCGCAGTGTGTCCCAGGCGGCGCTGGACTTCGGGTTTTCTGACTTCTCTCATTTCAGCCATGCGTTTCGCAAAGCCTTTGGGGTGGCGCCGAATACGCTTTTGCGCCGCGATTGAGGTGCTGATCGGCTTTCGCCTTTGACTGCGCAAGCGGCTTGATCAGCGGAAAAACGCATTGGGCGGTTGGCTGGACCGGCCCAATGCACAACTACCTGATTTGCATCGCTCAACCCAGCGTGTTCAAACACACCACCTTGGGTTGCGTCATTTCCTCATAGGCGAAGCGCACCCCCTCACGGCCCAGGCTGCCGTATTTGGAACCGCCAAACGGCATCGCATCGAAGCGATAGTCGGAGGAATCATTGATCATCACGCCGCCGGCTTCGATCCGGCGCGCAGCGGTCATCGCCGTGGCCAGATCGCGGGTGAAGATCCCGGCGTGCAGGCTGTAGTCGGGTTCGTTGGCCAGTGCGATGGCTTCCTCGAACGATTCAAACGGCTGCAACACCACCACCGGCGCGAAGACCTCGTTGCGCCAGAGGCGGCTGGCGTGATCGACGTTTTCCAGCACCGTGGCGGCGTAGCAGGCGCCCTGGCGCCGATGCCCGCAAAGCAACGTGGCGCCCTGGGCCAGTGCGTCGGCCACCACGCGCTCGGCATTCTGTGCCGCTTGTTGGGTGATCATCGGGCCGATATCGGTGGTGGCAAGCAGGGGGTTCCCGACCGTCAATGCCTCGGTCTGGCTGACGAATCGTGCCCGGAACGCCGCATAGATCGACGCATGCACCAATAGCCGCTGGGTGCCGATGCAGTTTTGCCCCGCCGCCCAGAACGCGCCCGATACGCAACTCGCCACGGTGGCCTCAAGGTCGCAGTCCGCCATGACGATCACCGGGGCGTTGCCGCCCAGGTCCATCGCCAGTTTCTTCAAGCCCGCGGTGCGGGAAATCTGCTCGCCGGTGGCAAAGCCGCCGGTAAACGAAATCATGCGAACTTCCCGCGCCGCCACCAGGGCCTTGCCCAGCTCGGCACCGCCGGTGGCAACCGTGACCACCGATTCGGGCAGCCCGGCCTCGACCAGGTACGCCACCAGTTTTATCGCCGACAACGGCGCCAGTTCGGACGGTTTGAGAATCACCGCGTTGCCACCGGCGATGGCCGGCCCGAGTTTATGGGCCACCAGGTTCAATGGGTCGTTGTAGGGCGTGATCGCGACAATCAACCCCAGGGGTTCACGGGTGAACCAGCCCTGACGCGACTCCGAGCCTTCGTACGCATCGAATGGAATCACTTCTCCGGCATTGCGCTTGGCTTCTTCGGCAGACAACTTGAGGGTGTTGATACACCGCTTGACCTCCTTTTCGGCCTGCTTGAGGGTCTTGCCGGCTTCGTCGACGATCAGCCGGGCGAACGCCCGGGCGTCGCGTTCAACGTGCAAGGCGGTCTGTTCGAGGATCTGCGCCCTGCGGTAACGCGGCAACGCAGCGCAAGCGCGAACGCCGTGGCGAGCCTGTTCCAACAGGTGCGCAACCTGCGACGCACACACGTCCGCGACGGCACCGACCGGCGTACCGTCAAAAGGGTTGAAGACCTGGATCTGCGGTGCCACGACAGTGCGGGCCAGATTCGAGACGTTCATGGGCATGTTTTCCGGTGCTGTGTGGCGCATTGATGGAGGCTGATGATGTCCGACAGCAGCGCGAACGCGGTTTCCGTGCGCCCGGCGCCAGGCCCCGAAACCGTCACCGTGCCGATCAGGTCGGTGGTGAACGACACCGCATTGGTGGCGCCGCCGATGCTGGCCAACGGATGATCGTTGCTCAACAGGCGCGGCTCGACGCTGGCGCTGACCGAGCCGTCGGCATTGCGTGTGGCGGCGCCGATCAGTTTCCAGCGGGCATTGTTCTGGCGAGCCTGCTCGATGTCGCCGAGGGTGAGGGCGCTGATACCGTTGCAGCGCACATCGTTGACATTGATTTTTGCATCGAGCAGTTCGTTGGCCAGGATCACCACCTTGAGGCGTACGTCATGGCCTTCGACATCCGCCGTCGGGTCGGCTTCGGCATACCCCAACGTCTGCGCCTGTTTGACCGCCTCGCTGAAACCCAGGCCGCTCTCCATGCGGGTGAGCACGAAGTTGGAGGTGCCGTTGAGAATGCCCTCGAAACCGCTGATGGTGCTGCCGGCCAGCAACTGCCTGGCCAGGCGGATGACCGGCGTGCCACTCATCACCGACCCTTCGTATTCAAAGCCCACCTGGTTGCGCTGGGCCAGAGCCTTCAACGCGGCACCGTGCAGGGCAATCGGCCCTTTGTTGGTGGTGACCACATGTTTGCCGTTTTCCAGCGCCCAACGACAGAACGAAGTTGCCGGCTCACCATCCACCGGGTTGGTGAACGTGGCTTCGGCAATCATGTCGGCGCCGCAGTCTTTGATCACGGCTTCATTGCTTGCCGTCGCGTCGCCGCCCGGCAATTGCGCCAACGCGCCTTCGACCACGGGCAGCGCGGCCAATGCGGCGGCATCCAGCCCTTGTCGGTTGATCACCGAGCCTTGGAACAAGTCGGTAACGCCGACGATTGTCAGGCTGAAACCCAACTCGGTTTTCCAGCGCTCATTACGCTCGGCAATCAGTTGCGCCAAGGCCCGGTTGACACCGCCGAAGCCGACCAGCGCCAGTTTGTATTCAGTCATTTTTTTATTGCCCCTGATCTGGGTGAGGAGTGGTTGTGCTCTAGGTTAAGGGCGCTACCAGGGCAGTGAAATATGCCGATTTGCTCTATTTTATGGGCGTTTTGACCAAGGAGCGGCGCATACGCCGGGCATAAAAAAAGCCAACGCAGGTTGGCTTTTTTATCGCAGCGACGGCTCAGACCACAGACGATAAGACGAAGGACGTCACGGTGTTTTCCACGCCCGCCAGCGCCGAGATCTGGGTCCACACCTGGTGCACCCGCTGCGGGCTCGTTGCGCCGACGCGCAGCATCAGGTCGAACTCACCGCTCATCACGTCGCACTGGATGACTTCGGGTATTGCGCGCAGTGCCTGCAATACATCCTCGCCGCGCATACGGTCATAGCGATAGACGAAGATCACCGCATTGATCTGCGCGGCGGCTTGTCGCCCGTCGCCGGTGAGCACCGTATAGCCCAGGATGGCGCCGTCACGTTCCAAACGTTCGATACGCTGGCGCACAGCGTTGCGCGACAGGTTGACCTTGGCCGCCAGCTCCGCGTGGGCGGCCCGGGCGTTGAGCCTAAGCTCGGCGATGATGCGTTCATCGAGAGGGTCCAGAATGCGCTTCATTGAGCCTCCAGTGACAGCGCCCTCACAGCGCGTCGAGCTGTTGAAGGAGCAGGGCGATATTGTCGGGCCTGATCCGCTGATGCGCCGGGCCGTTGTGCTGCGCGCTGCGGCACGCCGGGCGCGGCACACTGATCCCCAGTTCGTCGAGCAGCGCCGCCGATTTGACCGGCGAGATTTCCCCCAGCGTGACCATGGGCGCCACCAGGCTGCGCCGGTACAGGCGGGCGGCAATCACGCCGGTGGCGGTGTGGGGGTCGACAATGTAGCCGGTGTCACGGTGCAGCGCGATTATTTCGTTCAGGGTTTCCTCATCGCTGACCGCATAGGAGTCAATGATCACTCGCGCCCGCAGCCAGCAGTCATTGGCGATGGTCATTTCGCCGCTGGACTCCAGCCCGTCCATCAACGCGCGCACCGCGTCGGCGTCGTGTTCGTATACCTCCCAGAGAAAACGCTCCAGGTTGGAGAAGGTCGAGAGGTCCATGGCCGGTGACAAGGTCTTGTTGGCGCGCAGCCTGGAATAATGGTTCTTCAAAAACAACTGATGCAGGGCGTCGTTGGTATTGGTGGCGACGATCAGTTGGGTGATGGGCAAGCCCATCTTCTGGGCGATATAGCCGGCATAGACTTCAGCGAAACTCGCCGCCGGCACGCTGAAGCCGATCGGCCGCTGGCCGCCGCCCAGTTGCAGGACCGCGTGGAAATACACCACCAGTTGTGCCAGCACGTTGACCCAGTTGCTGGAGTTGAAGCTGATCGCCGCGTACGGCGCGCACGGCCACTGTTTGAACAACCCGCTCACAATGCCCTGGCACTCATCGAAGCTACCGTCGACAGCGAACAGATGCACATTGGGCTGCGCCACCGCCAACAGCGCCTGCAACTGATGCGGGGGCACGCCGCGCTCGGGATAGAGCGCCACCACGTGGGCCTCGGCACTGTGTTTGAACGCTTCGATGGCGGCCAGGCCGGTGTCGCCATTGGTGGCGCCGAGCAGCACTGCGCGTCGACCCCGCTGCTGCAGAAAATGCTGCACCAACTGCGCCTGCAGTTGCGCGGCAAAATCCTTCGAGGAACAGGTAGGGCCGTGGAACAGCTCCAGCACCCATTCATTGCGGTCGACCTGATGCAACGGCGCTACGGCACGGTGCTGGAACCGACTGCTGGCTGCGTTGAGCAGGCGCTTGAGGTCTGTTTCAGCAATCGCCGCCCCCACAAACGGTCGGATGATCCGATACGCCAGTTCGGCGTAGGGCAGGGTTGACCAGTTAGCGATGTCCTGGGGCGCGAACAACGGCAGCGCCAAAGGGACGAATAACCCGCCGTCATCGGCGATGCCGGATAATACAACCTGTTCGAAGTCGGCCTGCACGGCCGTGTTTCGGGTACTCACGTAGCGCATGGTTTGGCTCCGGCCACTTATTTATAACGGTGTGCCTGCTCGACCAGCCAGGTGGAAAACATCACGGCGTCGGGATGCTCGTCGGCGCCGGAACCGCGTACCAGGTAAAACGATTCGCTGGCTTCGATGCGCTGGTCGAAGGGTTCAACCAGGCGCCCGTCGTGGAGCATTTCGTCGACCATTGAAGAGCGGGCCAATGCAATGCCTTGCCCTAATTCCGCCATACGCAATGTCGAGATCAGCGTATCGAACTGCAGGCCGCGCGATGAGTCGACCGCGTCGGCGCCGACCATCTTCAGCCAGTAGCCCCAACCCTCTTCGTACCCCAGCACATGCAATAGCGTGTGCTGGGCCACGTCGCTTGCCGCCTTGAGGGGCGAGCGCGTCATCAGGGCCGGCGAGCAGACCGGAAACAGGGTATCCCAGGTCAGGCGCTGGGACACCAGGCCGGGCCATTGGCCATGGCCCCAGCGAATCTCCATATCGTCTTCGCCATCGAGTTCCTTGACCCAGATATTACTGATGTAGCGGATATCGACGTGCGGGTGCAACTGACGGAAGTCCACCAGCTTGGGCGCCAACCAGTGCACGAAAAACGCCAGGCTGCCGCGCACCTTGATGGGGCGGCGTTTGTGCTGACCAAAAATCTCGCTGGTACCCACCGCCAATCGCGTGATCGCATCCTGCACCACCGGCAGATAAGCCTGGCCTTCTTCGGTCAGGCCCAGCCCGCGAGGCAGGCGTTTGAACAGCGCCACCCCCAGATGGCTTTCCAGTTGGCGGATCTGTTGGCTGACCGCGCCCTGGGTCAAGCACAGTTCGTCGGCGGCGTGGGTGAAGTTCAAGCAGCGGGCGGACACCTCGAAGGCCCGCAGCCAGTTCAAGGGGGGAGCGGCTTTTGCTTCATGGTCTGGACCTCATTGACGCTGCACTGAGCACGCTGACCCACGGCGTCGAACGAGCCTAGAACGCATCGGACGGTTGCACTGTGGAGGCGAGCGACAAGCGTCGCTCGCGGCTGTTGCGGGTAATGTAATACACGAAGTAGCACCAGGCGATGAAGGGCACGCCAAAGTACAGCGCGACCCGCTGTTCCGGGTCAAAAGCGATCCCCACACAGGCCAGGCTGCAGCAGGCCAGCGCGCCCAGCGGCACCCACGGGTAACCCCGGACGCGGAACTTCAGCGCGCGCACATCGCCGCCGTTGGCCACATAGTGCCGGCGAAAGGCAATTTGGCTGGCGGCGATGCTCATCCACACCACCACCACCGCCAGCCCGGAAATCGATACCAGTGCCAGGTAAACGGTGTCGGCGGCGAACACACTGCTGAGCAGGGACGCGCCGCCGCCGATCATGCTCAGGATAATGGCATTCAACGGCGTACCCATGCGGGTCAGCTGCGAGAACTGCTTGGGCAGGTGACCCTGGTCGCTCAAGGTCCAGAGCATCCGTGAGGCGGCGTAAAGCCCGGAGTTGGCCGCCGACAACAGCGCGGTAATGATCACAAAGTTCATGATGTCGGCCGAGTAGGGGATACCGATGTAGGTGAACACCGTTACGAAGGGGCTTTCCACCAAACCGGCCTGTTCGCGTGGCAGCAGGGTGGCCAGCACAAAGATGGTGCCGACAAAAAAGACCGCCAGGCGCAGCACGGTGGTGCGAATGGCTCGCGGCACATTGCGTTGAGGGTCTTTGGTTTCGCCGGCGGCGATGCCGATCAACTCGGTGCCCGAGAAGGCGAACGAGACCGCCAGCAAGGTCATCGCGATCGACATGAAACCGGTGGGGAACAAGCCTTCGCGAGTAAAGTTAGCCAAGCCGATGCTGTGCGCCTGGTCGATATTCAGCAGCCCGAGAATGGCCCCGCCGCCGATGGCCAGGAACACCACCACCGTCACCACTTTGATGAGCGACAACCAGAATTCGGTCTCGGCAAACAGACGGACCGAGACCACGTTGGTAAGGAACACCGTGCCGGCGAACAGCGCACTCCAGATCCATACGGGCGTGTCCGGAAACCAGCGTGTCATCAAGATACCGGCAGCGGTGAACTCCGAACCAATGGCCACGGTCCATGTCAGCCAGTACAGCCAGGCCACGGTGTAGCCGGTGCCGGGGCCGAGAAAGCGCGTGGCGTAAGTGCTGAACGAGCCGGTTTCAGGCATCTGCACCGCCAGCTCACCCAGGCACATCATGACCATGTAGACCATCAGTGCGCCGATGATGTAGGCGATGACCGCCCCTAAGGGGCCGGCCTGGTTGACGGTATAGCCGGACGTCAGGAACAGCCCGGTGCCGATCACGCCGCCCAGGGCCAGCATGACAATGTGGCGGGTCTGCATTTCCTGTTTGAAACCGGCGCGCGCGTTGAGTTTTTGTTCTTTTATGGACATGGTTGTTCTCATGAAAGTTGTTAGGGCAGGTCGGAACCTCGCCACTTGGTTTTATTATTATTCCTCTTCATGAAACGCCCCACAGACGGCCCTGTCGTGGGGTTTGAGACTTGCGTTCAGGCAGGCTGGTGGCTTGTTTCCTCGCGCAGGCAGCGCACAAACGCGAACGCCTGTTTCAGGTCGTCGAGCAAGTCGTCGGTGTCCTCGATCCCCACCGAAACACGCACCAGCCCTTCGGAAATACCCAGCGCCAGGCGTTCTTCAAGCGTGTTTTCCACGTGGCTGGTGGTGCGGGCCGGGCCGTAGATGGTTTCGACCGCACCGAGGTTGCCGGCGCAGTGAGCAAATCGCAGGCGCGGCAGCAGCACCTTGACCGTGTCCATGCCGCCAATCAGCACAAAACTGACGATGGCGCCAAAACCGCCCATTTGCGCGCAGGCCACTGCGTGGTTCGGGTGGCTGGGCAAGCCGGGGTAATTGACGGACGCGACCAAGGGTTCAGTGCACAGAAACTCCGCCAGGGCATGGGCGCTGCGTTGTTGTTGGCGCATGCGCAGCACCAGGGTTTTCATGCCGCGGATGATCATGTAGGCCGAGAACGGGTCGAGCGTCGCGCCATTGATTTCGCGGTAATGCCGAACCTTGCTCATCAGCGCTTGAGCGCCGCAGACCAGGCCGCCCAATACGTCGCCGTGGCCACTGAGGAATTTGGTCGCGCTGTGGATGACCACATCCACCCCCAGCGCCAGCGGGTTCTGATTCAGCGGTGTGGCGAACGTGTTGTCGGCCACCACCAGGGCGCCGACGCGCTTGGCCGCTGCCACCAGGCGCTGGATATCGAGGATTTTGAGGGTCGGGTTGGTCGGCGTTTCCAGGTACAGCACCTGACAGCCTCGGGCGATTTCGCGTTCGATGGCCTCGTGGTCGAACGTTTCGCACAAGGTGACCTCCACGCCCATGCGCGGCAGGAATTCTTCGAAAATCTTGTTGGTGCCGCCATAACTGTCCTTGGTGGACACCACGCGATCGCCGTGGGCCAGGAAGGTGTAAAGCACGCTGCTGATGGCCGCCATGCCGCTGCTGAACGCGACGGCGGACTCGGCCATTTCCAGCTCGCTGATTTTGGCTTCGAGGGTTTCGACCGTCGGGTTGCTCATTCGGCTATAGATGAAGCCTGGAGCCTTGCCCAGCGCCACGTCATACCAGACGTCGATATCGTCGTAACCGTAAGCCGCGCTGACCACGATGGGGGTTTGGGTGGCGTTGTAGGGGTGCCTGACTTGCTCTCCACCCCAGACCGCTCGGGTCCCGGCGCCCGCATTATCAAGCCCTGCGCTGTCAGGTTTTTTGTTCATTGAGACTACTCGCACTGAAGAGGCGTGAACGTTGGTTCGTTCACTGGATAGTGCGGCTCAATATAGGGACTGGCTGTGCGCCCGAGAAACGATGTTATCGGTGCCAAAGGGCAGCTTTTTTTAATGGGTAATACGGCTTGCCACCGGTTTTGCGTTGCCCGCCGCAACCACTTGTCAGGCCCTGAGCGGTTTTGTTGAACGTATGGGTCGGTCGGGCGGCCTGATAAATCAAGGGGCTGAGCCACTGCTTGGCTCGTTCATAAAACCCGTCAGCAGGTGACCCGTCATGAACAGATTCTGCCTGGTAATGTGCAGCATGTTGATGCTTCAGGGCTGTTTCGACAGCGCCGATAACACCACCAAGAACAACACCGATGGCAGCAAATCGTCGGTGCAAATGCAGGAGGGCAAGGCTCAAGAGAGCAAGTAACCGGGGTGTCCATCACGCGCGTCTACGTTGTCGTACAACCAATGCGCTATGATGCGCCTTCCTTCGTAAACCGAGACTTGTGTTCTTGATGGACAACCCGAACGTCCAGCCCACGGTTCGCCGCCGACACCGAAGCCTGGCCGAAGAGCTGGTCACCGAACTTTCCCGACGCATCTGCGCCGGTGAGCTGGCGCGTGGCACAAAGCTGCCGACCGAATCGCAAGTGATGGCCGAGCACGGCGTGAGCCGCACCGTGGTGCGTGAGGCCATCTCGCGTCTTCAAGCTGCGGGCCTGGTCGAAACCCGGCATGGCGTCGGCACGTTTGTGAAGGATGTGCCCAGCCCCAGTGGGTTCCGGATCGACCCAGAGACCATCGTGACCTTGCAGGATGTGCTGGCGGTGCTTGAGTTGCGCATCAGTCTGGAAGTGGAGGCGGCGGGGCTGGCGTGTGTGGGGCGTACCGATGAGCAGTTGCGGGTGATGCGCGACTCGTTGGATGCGCTTAACTCGCGAGCGGTGAGTGCCGATTATGCGGTATCGGCGGACTTCCAGTTTCACCAGCAGATCGCGCTGGCCACCGGCAATCGCTACTTCACCGATATCATGCTGCACCTGGGGGTCAACATCCTGCCGCGTACGCGCCTGCACTCCAAACGCTTGGCCAACGACAACAAGGAGCCCTACCTGGAGCGCTTGAGTCGTGAGCATGAGGATATCTACAAAGCCATCCTGCGGCGCGATGCCGACGCCGCTCGTGCCGCGATGCGCCTGCACCTGTCCAACAGCCGCGAGCGTATGCGCCGTGCCTACGAAGCGGCTGCCGCGCAGTTGTCGCACGGCCCGGCCGTAGTAACCGCGCGGCCCTGAGCCGGCAGCCCGGCCCAACGGAGGCAGGCTGCTCGTGGCGCTTTACTGCTGGTTGACTGCGTGCCACTTGCCTGGCGAGCGATGCGCACAAGCAAGGCAAGTGGCGCGGGGCATTACATGAAGTTGTACTGCACACCCAGGCGCCAGCGTGCCTGGCGGTCTTCAGAGGTGGCGTTGACCTTCACGTCGCCGATCTCCATGAACGGTGCCCATTCCTTGGTCAGTTTGTATTTGACGATCAGGTTCTGTTCGTAGTCGTTCTTCTTGTTGTCGTAGCGAATGTAGTCCGTCTTGAAATAGATGAACTGGTATTCGTACGCCCATTTGCTCGCCGGCGTATAGCCGAGCCAGCCCTCAAAGCGGTGGGTGGTCTGGTCATCCTTGATGTGGTCGGGCAGGTCTTCGTCGACCTGGTCGCGATCGAGTTTTTTGGTATCCAGCCGGTAGCGCGTCGCCGCGTAGAAAGCATCGTTGATCTTGTAGTTGTACTTGAGGCCGAGCTTGTAGGTGGTCGAGTCCTTCGAGCTGTCCATCTGGAATGCCGGGGTCAACGTCGACTGCGGGCTGAGCTTGTAGTTGTAGCTGACGGTGAACTCGTGACCGTTGTTGACCAGGTTGTCATAGGCGACGTCTTCGCGGTCCCCGGCGGTGCGGTATTTCATTTCCGCTTCAAAACCCAGGCCACTGTCCAGGCGGTAATTGAGCTTGATTCGATCAGCGTGGGCGCTGTCTTCCTCGGTGAACTGGTGGCGGTAGTTGATGCTGGCAGAGTCAGCGCTGACATAGAGCGGCAGGCTGAGGGCCAGGGCAGTGACGAGCGTGCGTAGGGTGGTGTTCATACGGTCTTCTTTTTTGTTTTTGTTAGGGTCGTTTGAGGATGCTGCGGCAGTACGTTGTTGCGTATGGATCTCATCTATGCTGCCGATATACGTTATCGTACGACAAGACGACTCGTCTACGGGTTATCGGTGGTTTTGAAACATCTTGAAATATATGTGCCCAGTGAATAGGGCTTTACAGCCAATCCTGTTATTCTTTGGTTGTCTTTAAAAATCGGGCTTATGTGGGGTTTTGCCGAGAAAACCGCAGAAATGGAGGCGGATTATTGGGTCTTTTCAAGTGTTGTACGATGACCTATGATCGGTCGCAACAGACGACATTCCTGTCTCAAATCCAATAAGAAGGCTTAAGACGTCCATGAGAATCACAGCAGTCAACGTCCAGGTGTTTTCCTACCCGACCCGCCGCGCAGTGGACAGCGCCGGCCATGCTCACCCCGGTGATGTCTCCCAGGCGCAGATGGCGCTGCTGCGTATCCAGACCGAAGATGGCCAGGAGGGTTATGCCTTTGGCGCCCCCGAGTTGATCCGCCCCTATGTGCTGGACGGCTTTGTGCGCAAAGTGCTGGTGGGCCAAAACGCGTTTGACCGCGAGAAGATCTGGCACGACCTGGCGCATTGGCAGCGCGGCAGCGCCAGCCAGTTGACTGACCGCGCGCTGGCCCTGGTTGAGCAGGCGCTGTGGGATTGGGCGGGGCGCACACTGGGCGTGCCGGTGCACAAGTTGATCGGCGGGTTCCGCGATAAGGTGCCGGCTTATGGCTCGACCATGTGCGGCGATGAGTTGCCCGGCGGCCTGGCGACCCCCGACGACTACGGCCGGTTCGCCGAAACCCTGGTGCAGCGCGGTTACAAGGCCATCAAATTGCACACGTGGATGCCGCCGGTGTCTTTTGCGCCAAGCCCGCGCATCGATGTCGCAGCCTGTGCGGCCGTGCGCGAAGCTGTCGGGCCGGACATTGCATTGATGCTCGATGGTTACCACTGGTACAGCCGCACCGAGGCGCTGTACATCGGGCGCGAGTTGGAGAAGCTCGACTTTGCCTGGTTCGAAGAGCCGATGATGGAAGAGTCCGCCGAGTCCTATGCCTGGCTCGCGGGGCAGTTGGATATACCAGTGCTGGGCCCGGAAACCCTGTCCGGCAAGCACCTGAGCCGCGCCAGCTGGGTCAAGCACGATGTCTGCGATATCTTGCGTGCCGGCGTGGCGGGCGTCGGCGGTATTGCACCGTGCCTGAAGGTGGCGCATTTGGCTGAGTCGTTTGGCATGGACTGCGAGATCCATGGCAACGGCGCCGCCAACCTGGCGGTGGTCGGCGCCATCAAGAACTGCACCTGGTACGAACGCGGCCTGCTGCACCCGTACCTGGACTACGACGACGTTCCGGCCTACCTCAAGCGCCTGGTGGACCCGATGGACAATGACGGTTTTGTGCACCTGTCCGACTTGCCGGGCCTGGGTGAAGACATCGACTTCAACTACATCGAGACCAACACGCTTAAGAGCTTCTGACGTATACACGGCCCGTTCGGCATAAGCCGGGCTGGCCGAGAGCCCTATAAATATAAAAAAGGCACTCTTGTTATGACTATTTTCCCTTCGCTGTGGGCGCGGGTATTCGTCGCCGCCCTGGCCGTGACCGCGGTACCCCAGAGCTTTGCCAAAACCCCGGCTGATCAACTGATTGTCGGCATGAGCATGATCAACCTGTTGTCCCTGGACCCGGCGGCCGCCACCGGCCTGGACGTGTCGGAGATCAACGCCAACCTCTATGACATGCTGCTGGTGCAGGACGTCGCCCAGCCTGACCGCCTGGTGCCGGCGCTGGCCGAACGCTGGCAGGTCAGTGATGACCGCAAGACCCTGACCTTCAATTTACGCGACGGGGTGAGGTTCCAGTCCGGCAACACCCTGAGCGCCGAAGACGTGGCCTGGTCGCTGCATCGCGTGCTCAAACTCAACCTGGCCCTGGCGTCGACCTGGAAGGCCTACGGCTTCACCGCCGAAAACGTCGAACGCTATATGCGCGCCACCGATGCCGCGACCTTCGTGATAGAGCTGCCACGGCCGACCGATCCGCTGCTGGTGCTCAACACCCTGGCGACCTCGCCCAGTGCGTTTATCCTCGACCGCGAAAAAGTCCTCGAACACCAGAAAAACAACGACATGGGCGCCGCCTGGCTGGTGACGCATGCGGCCGGCAGTGGCGCGTTCGTGCTCAATGACTGGCGCGCCAACGATGTCATCCTGATGAGCCGTTTCGACGGTTACTGGGGTGGCCCGGCCAAGCTCAAGCGCATCGTCATGCGCAACATGACCGAGTCGCAGTCGTTGCGCCTGATGATCGAGCGCGGCGACCTGGACATCGCCAAAGGCATGTCCGCGCCGGACATCGAAGCCCTGCAAAAAAGCGACAAGGTGCGCACCCAGACCCTGCAACGCGGCACGCTGTATTACGTGGCGCTGAGCGTAAAGCAGCCGATGTTCGCCGATGCGCGCGTGCGCAAGGCCGTGCGTTCGCTGATCGATTACCAGGGCATCAACCAGACGGTCATGCCGCATTACGGCGTGATCAACCAACGGCCGATGCCGCTCGGGTTGGCCGCGCGCCTGCCCGACCCCGGCTATACGCTCAATGTCGAGCAGGCCAAGGCCTGGCTGGCCGAAGCCGGCTACCCGAACGGCTTCAAGACCACCATCCGCGTGCTGGCCGAGCCGCCATTCATCAACATTGCCTCCAACCTGCAGTCGACCCTGGCCCAGGCCGGTATCCAGGCCAGCATCATTACCGGCACCGGCAACCAGATCTATGGCGCGATGCGTGAGCGCAGCTTCGACATCATTGTCGGACGCGGCGGTGGCGGCGCAGAGCGGCATCCGCATTCCAGCCTGCGCACCCTGGTGTACAACCCGGATAACCGCGATGAAGCCAAGCTCACCAACTTTCAGGGCTGGCGTACTTCTTTTTACAGCGCTGAACTCAATCAACTGATCGAGCGCGCGGAAGTCGAGCCCGACGCCGGCAAGCAACTGGCCCAGTACCGGGATATCCAGGCGCAAGTCGATCAGCAGGTGGGGGCTATTTTGCCCGTCTCGCAAATGACCGACACCGTGGTGGTATACACCGACGTAGCCGACTTCCAGGGCCACACCGCTGCGACCACGCGCTACAAAGACGTCTACAAAAAGCGCTGATCGATTAATCAGGAGCTCACTATGTTTGTTATGACTGCCTCTGTCATGGGCGCTCGCGCTTCCAACACCCTGCGGCGCGCCAGCACCGTGCTGGTGACCTTGCTCGGCCTGCTGGCGCTGACTTTCATCATCGGCCGCGTCATGCCGCTGGACCCGGTGCTGGCCGTGGTCGGGCCCGACGCGGACGCGTCCACCTACGACCAGGTGTACCGCTCAATGGGCCTGGACAAACCGATCTGGATCCAGTTCGGGCTTTACCTCAACGACCTGCTCCACGGTGACTTCGGCAATGCGCTGTTGACCGGCCACCCGGTGCTTGACGACATCCTGCGCGTGTTCCCGGCGACCATCGAGTTGGCCACCCTGGCGATCCTGTTCGGCGTACTTATCGGCTTGCCACTGGGCGTGTGCGCGGCCAGTAACCAAGGCCGCCTCGGCGATCACGTCGCACGGGTGATCACGTTGTTCGGCTACTCCACACCGATTTTCTGGCTGGGCATGATGGGCCTGCTGGTGTTCTACGCCTGGCTGGGGTGGGCCGGTGGAGCGGGGCGCATCGACCTGGCTTATGACGGCATGGTGCCCGAGGTCACCGGCCTGCTGCTGATCGACACCAGCCTGGCGCGCGACTGGGACGCCTTCGCGAGCGCCTTGCGTCATATCGTGTTGCCGGCGCTGATCCTGGGCTTGAACTCGGTGGCGTACATCAGCCGCATGACCCGCAGCTTCATGCTGGAGCAACTGTCCCAGGAGTACATCATCACCGCGCGGGTCAAGGGTTTGTCCCGTCGCCAAGTGGTGTGGGGGCATGCGTTTCGCAACATCCTCGTGCAGTTGCTGACGGTGGTGGCGCTGGCCTACGGCTCGTTGCTGGAGGGCGCGGTGTTGATCGAAACGGTGTTTGCCTGGCCGGGGTTCGGCCAGTACCTGACCAGCAGCCTGATGCTGGGTGACATGAATGCGGTGATGGGCTGCGTGCTGGTGATCGGCCTGATTTTCGTCGCACTCAACCTGATCAGCGATGCCTTGTACAAGGTATTCGACCCGCGCACCCGTTAACCCAAAACGCGGCACGGATAAAACCAATAAAAACAAGGAATTTTCCATGACATTTTCGACACTGCACCTTGGCCTGTTCGCGGCCGTTCTCGCCCTCGGGCCGATGACAATGGCCCACGCCAAAACCCCGGCCGATCAACTGATCGTCGGCATGAGCATGGTCAACCTGTTTTCCATCGACCCCGCCAACGCGCCTGGCCTGGATGCGTCCGGCGTCAACGCCAACCTCTACGACACGCTGATCAAGCGTGACCAGGGCAACCCGGAAAAACACCTGCCACAACTGGCCGAGCGCTGGGACATCAGCGAGGACGGCAAGCAGGTGACCTTCCACCTGCGCCAGGACGTTAAGTTCCATTCGGGCAACCCGCTGACCGCCGAGGACGTGGCGTGGTCGCTGTACCGCGTGATGAAACTCAACTTCGGCCTGGCCACCACCTGGAAGGCCTATGGCTACAACCTCGACAACATTCAATCGCTGATTCGCGCCACCGATGCCCATACCCTGGTGGTCGACCTGCCGCAGACCATGGACCCGCTGCTGCTGGTGGATTCCCTGGCGATCTCGCCCAGCGCCGTGGTGGTGGACCGCAAGACCGCCCTGGCCCATGAAAAGAACGGCGATCTGGGCGCCGGTTGGCTGGTGACCAACGAAGCGGGCAGCGGCCCGTTCGTGCTCAGCAAATGGAGCGCCAACGACTCGCTGTTGCTGACCCGTTTCGACGGTTACTGGGGCGGCGCGGCCAAGCTCAAGCGCGTGGTGGTGCGGCACATGACCGAATCGCAGTCGCTGCGCCTGATGCTTGAACGTGGCGATCTCGACCTGGCCTATGGCATGGCCGCGCCGGACATTCGCGCCATCGACGGCTCGGACAAGATCCAGGTGCAGTCATTGCCACGGGGCACCATGTATTACGTGGCGATGAGCATGAAGCAAGCCGAGTTTGCCAAGCCCCAGGTGCGTGAAGCGGTGCGCAACCTGATCGACTACAAGGGCCTGGATGAACAGGTGATGCCGTACTACGGCAAGCTCAATCAGCAACCGATGCAGTTGGGGCTGGAGGCGCGCTTGCCGGACCCGGGTTATCACATGGACGTGACCAAGGCGAAAAAGCTGCTTGCCGAGGCGGGCTATCCCAACGGTTTCACCACCACCATTCGCACCTTGTCGGAGCCGCCGTTCATTGATATCGCGGCGCGCCTGCAAGCGACCCTGGCTGAAGGCGGGATCAAGGCCAGCATCGTCACCGGCACCGGCAACCAGGTGTACGGCGCGATGCGTGCGCGCAATTTCGAAATCATCGTGGCGCGGGGCGCCGAGCGTTATCCGCACCCGTATTTCAGCCTGCGCACCTTCGCCTACAACCCCAACAACAGCGACGATGCCGGCTTGCCGAACTTCCAGGGCTGGCGCGCCTCGTTCTTCAACCCGCAGCTCAACAGCCTGATCGACCAGGCCGGGGTCACCCGCGACTCGGCGCAGCGCATCAGCCTGTACCACCAGGCGCAGCACCTCTACGACCAGCAGGTGGGGCCGATCCTGATGATCTCGCAGATGACCGACACCGTGGTCAGCGCGGCCGACGTCAAGGGTTTCAGCGGTGACGATGCCGAGGCCACCCGTTACCTGGGTGTCTACAAGCAGCGTTGAGTGCTTCCAGAATTCACACAGAGAAGATGCTTATGAATGCCAATCTGTCTTCCATGGAAACGGCGGCGAAGCGCCCGGTGGATCGCTCCCCGGGCTCGAGCTTCGACGCCTTGTGCAAAAGCGGCGTGCGGGTGTTGCGACACCTGTTGCGTAACCCCATGACCCTGGCGGGCCTGCTGGTGGCGCTGCTGTTGGTGGTGGTGGCGGCTTTCGCACCGTGGATCGCGACCCACGATCCGGTGGCGCAGAACCTCGCCAATGCCTTGCAGGCGCCAGGCTCGGCGCATTGGTTCGGCACCGATGAATATGGCCGGGACATCTTCAGCCGCCTGGTCTACGGCTCGCGCATTACCCTGTACATCATTGGCCTGGTCACGGTGATCGTGGGGCCGATCGGCCTGTTTATCGGCACGGTGTCGGGCTATTTCGGCGGGGCGGTCGACACCGTGTTCATGCGCTTGACCGATATCTTTATTTCCTTTCCCAGCCTGGTCCTGGCGCTGGCGTTTATCGCAGCCCTCGGCCCTGGCCTGGAGCATGCGGTGGTGGCGATTGCCTTGACGTCCTGGCCGCCGATTGCGCGGCTGGCGCGGGCCGAGACCCTGTCGCTGCGCAATGCCGATTTTGTGGTCGCGGTGGAGCTGCAAGGGGCGTCGCCGGCGCGGATCATCCTGCGCCATATCGTGCCGATGTGCCTGTCGTCGGTGATCATCCGCCTGACCATGAATATGGCCGGGATCATCCTCACGGCCGCCGCCCTGGGCTTTCTCGGCCTGGGTGCCCAGGCGCCGTTGCCCGAATGGGGCGCAATGATCTCCACCGGCCGGCGCTACATGCTCGAATGCTGGTGGCTGGTGGCGGTTCCCGGCGCGGCAATCATGCTGGTCAGCCTGGCCTTCAACCTGTTGGGCGATGGCCTGCGGGACATCCTTGATCCGCGTAGCGAATAACCGGAGGACCACCTGATGTCCGCGATTAAATTGAATGTCCAAGGGCTTGACGTGCGCTTTGTCAGTGGCCAGAAAGAAACCCACGCCGTGCGCGATGTGTCCTTCACCTTGGGGCGCGAGAAACTGGCGATTGTCGGTGAGTCCGGCTCGGGCAAATCCACCGTCGGGCGCAGCCTGCTCAAGCTGCATCCGCCCAGTGCGAAGATCACCGCCAAGGCCATGACGTTTGGCGAAGTGGACTTGCTGTCGGCCAGTGAAAAGGCCATGCAGAAGATCCGGGGCCAGCGCATCTCGATGATCATGCAAGACCCCAAGTACTCGCTGAACCCGGTGGTCAAGGTGGGCGAGCAGATCGCCGAAGCCTACCTGGCCCACCACAAGGCTAGCCGCAGCGATGCCCGCGAGCGTGTGCTGCGGATGCTCGAACAGGTGCACATTCGCGACCCCCAGCGCGTGTACAACCTGTACCCGCACGAGGTGTCCGGCGGCATGGGGCAGCGCATCATGATCGCGATGATGGTGATTACCCGCCCCGAAGTGATCATCGCCGACGAGCCCACCTCGGCGCTGGATGTCTCGGTGCGCCAGCAAGTGCTCAACGTGCTGGAAGAGTTGGTGGACCAACAGCAGATGGGGCTGATCTTTGTCAGCCACGACCTCAACCTGGTACGTAACTACTGCGACCGCGTGCTGGTGATGTACGCCGGGCGCGTCGTCGAGTCCCTCGCGGCCTGCGACCTGCACTACGCCGAACACCCCTACACCCGGGGCCTGCTGGCCGCGCTGCCAAGCATGGACAACCGCCGCGCGCACCTGCCGGTGCTCAAGCGCGACCCCCTCTGGCTGACCCAATAAGGACCCTGAGCATGCCCATGATCCAAGCACACGCCTTGAACCTTAGCTTCGGCACCGGTGCCGCCATCAACCAGGTGCTGCACGACGTGAACCTGAGTGTGGCCGACGGCGAATCGTTCGGCCTGGTGGGGGAGTCCGGCTCGGGCAAGACCACCGTGCTGCGCTGCCTGGCCGGGCAGTACCGGCACTGGAGCGGCGCGCTGAGCATTGCCGGCGCACCGTTGCAGCACAAAATCCCCAAGGAACATTTTCGCAAGGTGCAGATGGTCTTCCAGGACCCCTACGGCTCCCTGCACCCCCGGCACACCATCGACACCGCCCTGCGTGAGCCGCTGATTATCCATGGGGTAGGGGACAAGGATGACCGCATCAACGAGATCCTGCTCAAGGTCGGCCTGAACGACAGTTTTCGCTTTCGCTACCCGCACCAATTGTCCGGTGGGCAGCGCCAGCGCGTGGCCATTGCCCGCGCGCTGATCCTGGAACCGCGCGTGCTGTTGCTGGATGAGCCGACCTCGGCCCTGGACGTGTCGGTGCAGGCCGAAATCCTCAACCTGCTGGCAGACCTGCGCCAGCGCGAGAAACTCACTTACCTGCTGGTCACCCATGACCTGGGCGTCGTCACGCACCTGTGCGACCGGGTGGCGGTGATGCAACACGGCAAGCTCGTTGAACTGCTCGACTGCCAGGCGCTCAGCCAGGACCAGGCGGTGCACGATTACACGCGCATGCTGGTGCAGGCCAGTCGTGACTTCAGCCAGGCGTCGGAACGCCGCCAGGTCGGCTGAAGCACGCCAGCCACACAACACGGATAACCGGCAACAACAAGGAGAACAACATGCCGTACCAACCCCCTCGAGACACCTTCGCACGCGCTGCCCTGGCCCTCGTCGCCCTCGGTTGCAGCCCGCTGTCCTGGGCGCTGCAGGCGCCGTCCGGGCTGCAAGTGCCGACGCTGGCTTACGATGACCGGCAGATTATTCTGGTGTGGGAAAAACCCACCGATCATGCCGATATCCAGGACTACCGGGTCTACGCCAACGGCACGCTGTTGGGCAGCGCCCATGCCAATAATGATCAGGTGTCGCCGGCCAAGCCCTATATCGACCAGTTCTACCGCCAAGACACCGCGCACTTTCACCACCGCATCGGCATCCACAGCTACACCGCACAGGGCCTCAAGCCCGATACCGCGTACCGCTTCACCGTACGTTCGGTGGATGGCAACGGCGCGGAGTCTGCCGACAGCCCCGCCGTCGTGCAGCGCACCACCCCTGTGGCGGCGCTGTTCGACGTGAAAAAATACGGCGCCAAGGGCGATGGCAGCCACCTCGACACGCTGGCGATCCAGCGCGCGATCGATGCGTGCACGCCGGGCTGCAAGGTCTTGCTACCCAAAGGTATCTACAAAAGTGGCGCGCTCTACCTCAAGAGCCACATGACCCTGGAGATCGCCGAAGGCGCAACCTTGCTCGGCTCTGAGCGCGCCGAGGATTACCCGTTGGCGGGCTACATCCAATATCCCTATTCCACCACCGTGCGCCCGGCGTCGTTGATCAATGCCCTGCCGCGCGATCCGCGCGCGCATCAGGCGTTCGAAAATATCCGCATCGTCGGCAAAGGCACCCTCGACGGCAATGGCTGGAAACGTAACCCGGATGTGATCGATGAGCGAGGCCGGGCCTTGCCGTTTTACCTGCCCAGCGACAACACCCGATATGCCCAGGACGGCATCCTCGCCAAAGCCCAGGTGGAGCAAGCCGTGGCGCGGGGCATGAATGTCAAGGATGCCTACGGGCAAATGCGCTCGTCGCTGATCACCCTGCGCAACGTCAAGAACGTGTTCTACGGCGGTTTCACCGTGGTGAACCCGGCGTTCCACGGCATCATGAACCTGGAGAGCGAAAACGTGGTGCTGGCCAATACCACCCATACGACCTACGACGCCAACAACGGCGATGGCATCGAGTTCGCCAACAGCAAAGGCGCAATGGTGTTCAACAACGTCTTCGATACCGGCGACGACTGCGTCAATTTCGCCGCCGGCACCGGTGCGAATGCGGTGCATCAACCGCCCCAGCAGGACGCCTGGATTTTCAATAACTACTTCCGCAAAGGTCACGGCATGGTGGTGGCCGGCAGTCATACCGGTGCGTGGATCCAGGACATCCTGGCCGAAGACAACGTCTCCGACGGCACCGACGCCGGGCTGCGCATGAAGAGCACCAACTTCATGGGCGGCGGGGCGCGCAATGTCATCTTCCGTGATTCGGCGCTGCGCAATACGGTCAAGCAGGCGTTCATCTTTACCCTGGATTACAACGACCCCAACGCCAAACTCGATTACCAGCGCTCCACAGTGGCCGGGCAGTTCAAGGACATCCACGTGAGCGATGTGAGCGTCGAGGACGCCCAGGGCCGGGCCATCGAGGTCAAGGGCGACAGCCAGCACAATGCCTACCACGAGGGGTTGGTGTTCCAGCGCGTGCGTTTTCGTGGCGCCGCCGGGGCACGGATCGACGGGTTGAAAAATTCGCGCTTCGAAAACGTGGTGTTCAGCCACTACGGCGCCGCCAACCCCTGGCAGGTGACGGGCAGTTCAGGATTGAGTTTCGAAGCAGTGCAGCCGGCACCCCAGTAGGGCACTGCGGTGTGAGGGGGCGGTCATTTCAGGCTGATGACCACCTTGCCTTTTGACCGTCCCTGTTCCACATAGCCCAGGGCATCGGCGGTCGCGTCGAACGGGAACACGCGGTCAACCACCGGTTTGATCGCGCCGGCCTCCACCAGCTGTTTGATCTGCTTCAGTTGGGCGCCGCTCTGGCGCATAAAAACGAAGTCATAGTTGAGGGTTTTCCTGCGTGCTTTGCGGCGGATACCGCTGCTCAACACACGCATGGCCAACCCCAGCACCCAGGGCAGCGTGTGCGCCTGGGCGAACTGCGGTGTCGGCGGCCCGGAGATGGAAATGAGGCGGCCACCCGGCTTGAGAATGCCGAGGGATTTCTCCAGTTCGTCCGCGCCCAGGCTATGCAACACCACGTCGTAATCGTGCAGGGCGCTGTAGACGTCCTGCTGTTTGTAGTCGATGACAACATCCGCGCCCAACGCCTTGACCCATTGCACATTGGCGCTGCTGGTAGTCGTCGCGACGAAGGCACCCAGATGCTTGGCGAGTTGGATAGCGATGCTGCCGACGCCACCGGAACCGGCCTGGATAAACACCTTTTGGCCTTTTTTCAACTGGGCGGTTTCCACCAGTACCTGCCATGCCGTCAGCGCCACCAGGGGCAGGGCGGCGGCATGTTCCATGTCGATGTTGTCGGGTTTCAACGCCAGCGCGTCTTCATGCACCGCGATCAACTCGGCGAAGCTGCCGATGCGCGCGTCGGGCGCACGTGCATAAACCTCATCGCCGGGTTTGAAACCGCTCACGGCGGCACCCACCTGGATCACCACGCCGGCCAGGTCATTGCCCAATATCAGCGGGAATGCATACGGCAGGATCAGCTTGAACTCGCCCGTTCTGATCTTCGAATCCAGCACGTTGACGCTGGCGGCGCGCACTTGGACCAATACGTCATGGTCGCCCACCTCAGGCGTGGGAACCTCGCCGATGCGTCCGTTGTGTTTGCCGTAACGGTCGATCAAAAATGCCTTCATGGTGATTCAACTCTCAGTGCGCCGAAGTGAGTGTAGTGCGGTTTATGCCTTGGCCGTGTAGCGCTCGGCCACCTGGGATTGCTTGATCTGCGCGAGCAAGCCCTGGCGGGCGCCCTGCAAGTCATCCCAACGCGCAGCGTCCTGCAAGGGCGGAATGGTCACTGGCTCGCGACGGTCGAAACCGACCAGCGCGGCATCGACCAGGTCGCCCACTTCCATGATCTCGCTGAGGGTGTTGATGTCGATGCCGGCACGATCCCAGATTTCGGTGCGCGTGGCGGCCGGCAGTACGGCTTGTACGTAGACGCCTTTGGGCGTCAGTTCCAGGCTCATGCCCTGGGACAGGAACAACACGAAGGCTTTAGTCGCGCCGTATACCGTCATGCCGAATTCCGGCGCCAGGCCCACCACCGAGCCGATGTTGATAATCGCGCCGTCGCCGGCCTGGGCCAGGCGTGGGGCGATGGCGCTGGTCAGCCGCACCAAGGCGGTGGTGTTGAGCGTGACCAACTGCGCCACGCTGTCGGTGGACTGTTCGATAAAGCTACCGGACTGCGCGGCGCCGGCGTTATTGACCAGGATGCCGATCGCCGCGTCATCGCGCAGACGGGTTTCTACGCGGTTCAGGTCGCTGGTTTGGGTCAGGTCGGCCTGGATCACGTCAACATTAACGTTGTGCGCCTCGCGCAACTTGGCTGCCAAGGCGTCCAGTCGCCCCTTGTCGCGAGCGACCAATACCAGGTCGTGCCCACGTTGGGCAAAGCGCGCGGCGTAGGTGGCGCCGATGCCGGTGGAAGCGCCAGTGATAAGAACGGTCTTGGAGCTGCTCATGAATGGATCCTCGAATACAGGGGAGGGCGACGTGCGCCATGCCGGCAACAATTTGCGTTGGCGGTTTTATGATGTCGACCATAATCAAAGCTGTCAACAGTTTTGATTATGGTCGTAATCATAGTATGCTCAGGCCATTGTTTTAGGCCGTAGAGGGACAGGTCCATGAAAATCACCAAGACGCAATCGGCTGCCAACCGCGCGCATATCGTGCAGACGGCTTCAGAGCTGTTTCGCGAGCGTGGCTACGATGGGGTGGGGGTGGCAGAGCTGATGGCCACCGCCGGTTTCACCCAGGGCGGCTTCTATAAGCACTTCGGTTCCAAGGCGGACCTGATGGCCGAGGCGGCGCAAAACAGTCTTGCGCAATCGCTGGCCAGCACCGAAGGCCTCGATGTAGAGCAATTTATCCAGTTGTACGTGTCGCGCGAGCACCGCGACGGACGGGGCGACGGTTGCACCTTGGCTGCGTTGTGTGCGGACGCCGCGCGTCAATCCGGTGCGCTGAAGACGACCTTTGCCGACGGCGTTGAAAACACAGTGCGGGCGCTGCAGCAAAGCGTCTCGGCGGATACCCAGGCAACGGGGCAGGACAGCCGTGCAAAAATGCTCGACACGTTGGCCCATGCAGTCGGTGCCGTCATCCTCTCGCGCGCCTGCCCGGATGATTCGCCCCTCGCCGACGAAATTCTCCAGGTGTGCCGCGCAGAGATTCTCGCTTCCCTGCGCGGCTAGGCATCAGCGCATATGCAAAATGATCGGGCTGCTGCTGGCCGGGTCGGTGTGCCCGCGCAGCGTGCCCACTGCCTCGGGGGCCACCGCACCCGCCTGATTACCCCAGGTGCCGCGCACAAAGGTCAGCACCTCGGCGATTTGCTGGTCGGACAACTGCTCACGGAACGCCGGCATGCGATACGCGTCCGGCACCCCGGCAGCCACGACGCGTTGCGAGCCGTTGAGGGTGATATTGATCGCCGACGCGGTTTCCTTGGCCAATGCCGAAGTGGCACCGGCCAGCGGTGGCATCCAGTCGGGCTGGCCCTTGCCGTCGGCACCATGGCAAGAAGCGCAGCGGGTGGCGTAGGTGTGGGCGCCGGGGGTATCCGGGCGCACCTCGGTGGCCACGTACTGCCAGGGCGTGCCGTCACGCTGCGGGTCGCCGGGCAGTGACTTGAGGTAGCGGGCAATGGCGGCCAGGTCATCGTCGGCCATGAACTGCGTGGAGTTGTTGAACGCCTCGGTCATCGACCCGTAGACCACGGCGTGGCGGTTACGCCCGGTCTTGAGGAACTGCACGATCTGCGGCTCGCCCCAACGGCCCAGCCCGGTGTTGGGGTCCTGGCGCAGGCTCGGTGCATACCAGCCATCAAGCAAGGCACCGGCGAGGAACGGCTTGCCGGATTCATCCAGCGCTTTCTCGTTAAAGGCCAGCCCACGCGGCGTGTGGCAACTGCCGCAGTGGCCGGGGCCCTGGACGACATAGGCGCCGCGATTCCACAACGCGTCCTGATCAGCCTTGGCGGCATAGGGGGCGGTTGGCGCGAACAGGCCGTTCCACAGCGCGATGGGCCAACGCAGGTTCAGCGGCCAGGGGATATCGCTGGGGATGTTCGCTTGGCTGGCCGGTTGCACACCTTTCATGAAAAACGCATACATCGCCCGAATGTCGTCGTCGCTGAGCTTGGCGTAAGACGGGTACGGCATGGCCGGGTAGAGCCGGCGGCCGCCCGGCGCGACGCCGTGGCGCACCGCCCGGTCGAAGTCGGCGAGGCTGTAGGTGCCGATGCCGTTATCGCGGTCCGGCGTGATATTGGTGGCATGAATCGCCCCCAGCGGCGTGGCCATTTCCAGGCCCCCGGCAAACGGCGCCTTGCCCGGCAGGCTGTGGCAGGCCACGCAGTCACTGAGGCGCGCGACGTACTCGCCACGGCTGACCTGGGCCGGGTCGAAACTGACGGCTTGTTGCTGTTCAAACGGTGTCGCGGGTTGACGGGTGACGTACCAGGCCAGCAGGCCGGCGGCGACCACGCAGGGCAGCGCGAGCCAGCCTGCGGTTCTTGCGAATCGACGGGTGTTCATGGGCGGTCTCGCTCGGTTAGCTGAAGGTGTATCGGCTCAGGGGCAGGCTGCGAATACGCTGGCCGGTCAACTGCGCCACGGCATTGGCCACGGCCGGTGCCACGGCGGGCAGCGGTGGTTCGCCGATGCCACCCATCTTTTCGCCACTCTCCACGATCTTCACGTGTACCTGCGCCATGCGTGAGGGCGGCAGGATCGGGTAAAGGTCGTAGTTGCGCGCCCGTGGCTTGCCGTTCACATACACCGCTTCTTCCAGCAAGGTTTGCGATAACCCCAGCGCGACCGCGCCGTTGACCTGCGCCTCGACAATCGCCGGATTGACGATGCTGCCTGGGTCGATGGCTTCCCAGATGTGGTGGACCTTGACCTGGCCGCTTTCAATCGACACCTCGGCGATCACCGCCGCGTGTGAACCGAACGGTGAGGCCATGGCCACGCCACGTGCACGGCGTGTGCCGTCTTCGGCGGTGTAGGGGCCGCGCTTCCAGCCGCCGGACAACTCGGCCACCGCCTTGAGCAGGGTGGTCAGCCGCGGATTGTCGCGCAGCAAATGCAGGCGTAGCTCGTACGGGTCGCGTTTGCCGGTGTCGGCCAGTTCGTCAAGGAAGGCTTCGTAGAAAAAGTCGTTGAGCGAGTTGCCCACCGAGCGCCAGTAGCCGAGCATCGCCGGGCCTTTGACGTAGATCTGCGCGATGCGTTTGTTGGGGATGGCGTAGCTCTTGCCCGACAACCCCTCAAGGGCCGTGGGGTCGATTTTATCGCCCTGTTTGCCGGCAATGGCTTCGGTGGGGCCTTCGGTGGCGCTGACTGCTTCGATGGCCACCGGCAAGCCGTCGGCATCCAGCGCGGCGCGGAACTTGACCACCGCGACCGGGCGCAGTACATCGCGCAGGAACTCTTCTTCCCGGCTCCAGATCAGCTTGACCGGGCGGCCCACGGCCTTGGCCAACGCGATGGCCTGTGGGTAAGGGCTGGCCGAGTCATACAGAAAGTGGCGGCCGAAAAAGCCGCCGAGCAGCGGCGAATGCAGGTTGATCTGCTCAAGGGCCAGGCCGGTGCGCTTGGCGATGTCGGCGCGGAACATGTCCGGTGCCTGGTTGGGCAACCAGATGTCCAACGAGCCGTCGGGGTTGAAACGCGCCAGGGCGGAAGGCGGCTCCAACTGGGCGTGGTTGACGTATTGGTTGTGGTAAGTGGCTTCGACCTGGGTCTTGGCGTTTTTCAGCGCGGCGGCCACGTCGCCTTCGTTTTCATCGTCGCGGGCCGGGCCTTGCTGGGTCGCAAGGAAGTCGCGGTAGCCATCGCTGGAAAACTCAGCGGGCATGGTGCGCACTGTGGAGTCGGCAGTCGGTTCTTGCCAGTCAACCTGGATTGCCTCCACCGCGCGCTTGGCATGCCACCAGCGTTCGGCCACCACGGCCACCGCGCCAGGCAACGTGTGCACGGAATGCACGCCCTTCATACCTTCGACCTGTGCCTGGTTACGCAGGACGCCCACGGTCATGCCCAGGCGCGGCGCGTGCTGCACGGCGGCGTGGAGCATGCCGTCGACCTTCAAATCGATGCTGTACAGCGCCTTGCCGGTGGATTTGTCGTAGGCGTCCACGCGTTTGACCGGTTTGCCGATCCAGCGGAACTGGCTCGGGTCGCGCAAGGTAATAGTGGCCGGGTCAGGCACCGGCATATCCAGCGCGCGTGCGGCCAACTCGCCGTAGCCCACGGAGCGGCCGGACGCGGCGTGTACCACGCGGCCGGGTTGGGTGCTCAGTTCGCTCAGCGGCACGCGCAGTTGCTCGGCGCCGGCCTGCAGCAGCATGGCGCGGGCGAGGGCGCCGAGGCGGCGCATGGTCGGGTAGCTCATGCGCACCGACATGCTGCCGCCGGTGATGCGCATGCCGTTGTCCATCACCACGTAGGCATCGCCGGGCGGCGCGGCTTCGACGATGAACGTGGCCGGGTCGGCATCCAGTTCTTCACCGACGATTTGCGCCATGGCGGTGTGGGTGCCTTGGCCGCCTTCCATGAACGGGCTGAGCAGGCGCACCGTACCGTCCGGGCGAATCTCCAGAAATGCCGGCACTTGGGTGCCGCGCTCCACGCCGGTGGCGGCCTGCACCCGGCCAGACCCGAGTGGCAGGCCAAAGCCGATGACCAGCGCACCCACGGCGGTACTGGCCAGGAAGCGTCGACGCGACAGGTTGATCGGCTCGCCCAGGGGCACACCGGGAATCAGTTCAGGCGTGTTCATCAGGCGGTCTCCTTCCCGGCGGCCAGGTCATCCATGGCGGCATGGATGGCATTGTAGGTGCCGCAGCGGCACAGGTTGACCATCGCCGCGTCGATCTGGCCCTTGGTGGGGGCAGGGGTGTGCTTGAGCAGGGCTGTGGCCGCCATTACCTGGCCGGACTGGCAATAACCGCATTGCGCGACCTGATGCTCGACCCAGGCACTGACCACGCGTTTGCCCACCTCATCGGCTTCGATGGCTTCGATGGTGGTGATCTCGCGACCGACCACCCCGGCCACTGGCGTCACGCACGAGCGCACCACATTGCCGTCCACCAGCACCGAGCAGGCGCCGCACTGGGCCAGGCCGCAGCCGTATTTGGTACCGGTCAGGCCCAGATCGTCGCGGATCACCCACAGCAGTGGCGTGTCGGCGTCGGCATCGACCTGATAGGCCTTTTGGTTGATACGTAATTCCATGGCGGGCTCACCTGCTGATCATCGGTTGGTGGTGCGGGTTTCTTATAGGAGGGTGCGACCGCAGGTCGCCCATCGTCGAACTCTAGACTACGGCGCAAGGGCTATCTATCTGATGGGGCTCAAGTTCAGAGGATCAGGCAAGTATTCAACAGGATTGGGTGACTGCGTCGGGCTTTGGTGGTTGGCTGCCTGTGTGGGAGGGGGCTTGCCCCAATGCCAGTCAGTCAAGCGCAGATCCCCTGTGGGAGGGGGCTTGCTCCCGATAGCAGCCTGACAGCCGGCCAGGATGTTGGATCAGATCGAGTACATATCCGTTGCTGCGGTAACGGCCACTTAGGGTTACGCCCTTACGGCGTGTCACTTTTGTAAAGTCCGGAAGCCGGCCCAGACAAAAGTAACCAAAAAGCCTTCGCCCCAACACTCGGCACCTCGCTCAGGCTCGGTGTGCCCGTAATCCGACATTGATTGGGGGGGCCGCCGCCACGCGCCATCCATGGCGCGGGGCGGCTAAACCGGCATCCCTGCCGGTTTGCCCCCCCCAATCAATATCGAATTTCGGCCAGCGTGTTTGTCGGGGCGATCCAAGATCAAGATCAAAAGCGCGGCGGCCTTAGAGCCGACCGGTATGCAACGCCGAACGTGCTGCAAATGTGGGTGGGGCGGTGCGATGATTCGACTTGCTCCCGATAGCGGTGAATCAGTCACGTGACTTTCTTCTGACCCACCGCTATCGGGAGCAAGCCCCCTCCCACAATGGCCTGTCGGTCATCGACACTCACGCCCAGCCCTCGCGCACCGCGCTGCGAATCCCTTCCAGCAACATGGCAAACGCCGGGTTGTCATTGTCTTCGCGCCAGATCAGGTGCAGTTCGCTCTGTGCGCCTTCGCCCAGGTCGATGTCGCGGAACATGACGTTCTTGAACACCACGCTGCTGGCGCAACGCGGCACCAGGGCCAGGCCCATGCCGGCGTTGACCAGCGCGAGGATGGTCAGTGACGAGCCCAGCCACTGTACGTATTGCGGCGCGACGCGGGCCGAGCGCAGCAGGCCGGTGAGCAGTTCGTTGAACGGCGGGTAGGCGGCGTGGGCGTACATCAAAAAGGGCTGCGCATCCAGGTCCTGCACGCTCACCGTATCGGCGTGTGCCAGCCGATGGCTGCTCGGCACCGCCAGTACAAACGGTTCGCGCACCAGGCATTCGGTGGCGTAGCCCGGTTCCAGCAGCGGTGCGCGGACGATGCCGAGGTCGATACGCCGGGCGCGCAGGGCTTCGTATTGCTGGTAGGTGTTCATCTCCGACAGGTCGATCTTCACCTGCGGCTGCTTGAGCCGCGCTTCGGCGATCACCTTGGGCAGGAACTCATACACCGCGCTGCCGACGAAGCTGATATTGACCGTGCCGATATCGCCTTCGGCAAAGCGCCGCGCGGTGATGGCCGCTTGCTGGGCGCGTTCGAGCAGGTTCTGCGCCTCGATGAAAAAGGCCCGGCCGGCGGCGGTGAGCGCGACGCTGCGGGTGGTGCGGGTAAACAGTTCCACCCCCAGGTGATGCTCCAGCAACTGGATCTGCCGGCTCAGTGGCGGCTGGGTCATGTTCAGCCGTTCGGCGGCGCGGCGAAAATTCAGCTCGGTGGCCACGGTGGTGAAGCAGCGCAATTGCGTCAGCTCAAACATTGATCTAATTCCGGTATCAATCGCATGTCAGGTTAGATTAGACGGGAACAATCCTCGGCGTCCATCATCGACTCGTCCCTTAAAAAAACAATCAATGGGAGTTGCCCGTGGATATCCTCCAGAGTCCGCCAGACCCGACCGTGCTTGCCCGCGCGGCGGCCAAGGTCAAGCGCCATGTGCTGCCGCTGTTCGTGGTGATGTTCATCGTCAATTACATCGATCGGGTCAATATCGGTTTCGTACGCAGCCATATGGAAACCGACCTGGGCATCGGCGCGGCGGCCTACGGCTTGGGGGCCGGGTTGTTTTTTATCGGCTACGCGATCTTCGAAGTGCCCTCCAACCTGCTGCTGCAGCGCTACGGCGCGCGGGCTTGGCTGACGCGCATCATGTTCACCTGGGGCGCGGCGGCGATGGCGATGGCGTTTGTGCGCGGGGAAACCAGCTTCTATATCTTGCGGTTCATCCTGGGCGCCGCCGAGGCCGGTTTCTTCCCCGGCATCATCTATTACTTCACACAATGGTTGCCGGCCAGCGAGCGCGGCAAGGCCATGGCGATTTTTCTCAGTGGTTCGGCCATCGCCTCGGTGATCTCCGGGCCGGTGTCGGGGGCGTTGCTTAATGTCAGCGGTCTTAACCTGCACGGCTGGCAGTGGATGTTCCTGATCGAAGGTTTTGCTTCCATCGCGCTCTGTGGGTGTGTGTGGTTCTGGTTGCAGTCCCACCCGCAGCAGGCCAAGTGGCTCAGCGACGACGAAAAACACGCGCTGGTCAGCGCCATTGCGCTTGAGCAGCAGGCACGCGAGGCGAGCCAGAGCGTGCGGCCATCGATGTTCAAGCTGCTGGCCGACAAACAGATCGCGCTGTTCTGCTTTATTTACTTTTCCATCGCCCTGACCATCTACGGCGCCACGTTCTGGTTGCCGAGCATGATCAAGAAAATGGGCAATCTGGGCGACTTCCAGGTGGGCTTGTTCAACTCGATTCCGTGGTTGATTTCGATCGTCGCCATGTACGGGTTCGCATCCCTGGCCAGCAAGTGGAAACACCAGCAGGCGTGGGTGTCGCTGATGCTGGTGATCGCCGCGTTCGGCATGTTCATGTCCACCACCGGCGGGCCGGTGTTTGCCTTCGTCGCCATCTGTTTTGCCGCGATCGGCTTCAAGGCGGCTTCGGCGCTGTTCTGGCCGATCCCTCAGGGCTACCTGGATGCGCGCATTGCGGCGGCGGTAATTGCCTTGATCAATTCGGTGGGCAACCTGGGCGGTTTCGTGGCGCCCACCACTTTCGGGTTGCTGGAGCAGACCACCGGGTCCATCGAGGGTGGTTTGTATGGCCTCGCCGCGACCTCGCTGGTGGCTGCGGTGATGGTGTTCTTTGCCCGCGCCACGCCTCGAGGGCCAACTCCTTCTTCTCATCATCACGCCATGCGTCCAGGTCCACAGGGAGCCGCCTCTTGAAAATTGTCCGCGTTACCGTCACCCCGATTGCTTTCCGTGACCCGCCATTGCTCAACGCCAGCGGTATTCACGAACCCTTCGCGCTGCGTTCGATCATCGAGATCGAGAGCGACACCGGCTACATCGGCCTCGGCGAGAGCTATGGCGATGCCCCGGCGCTGGCGATCCAGCAACAGGTGCAGTCGCAGCTGATCGGGCTCGATCCGTTCAACCTCAACCAACTGCGCGCCATTGTGCAAGCCACGGTGGCGGCGCATAAACCGGCAAGCCTGGCCGGTGCCGAGCTGGCGCCGGGCTCCCACGCGAGCAAGGCGGTGAGCAATGCCTATTCGGCGTTCGAGGTGGCGTTTCTCGACTTGCAGGCGCATTCGCTGAATGTACCGCTGGTGGACCTGCTCGGTGGCGCGGTTCGCGATCGGATCCCGTTCAGTGCCTACCTGTTCTTTAAATACGCCCAGCACATCGACTCGCCCTACAAGCCCGACAGTTGGGGCGAAGCGCTCAACGAAGAACAGATCGTCGCCCAGGCCCGGCGCATGCTCGAAACCTACGGCTTCAAAAGCATCAAGCTCAAGGCCGGGGCCCTGGAGCCCGAACATGAAGTGGCGTGCATCAAGGCCTTGAAGAAAGCTTTCCCCGGCGTGCCATTGCGCATCGACCCGAACGCCAACTGGTCGCTGGAAACCTCGATTCGCATGGCTGAACTTCTTGGTGACGACCTGCAATATTACGAAGACCCGACCCCCGGCCTGGACGGCATGGCCGAGCTGCACAAACGCACCGGCTTGCCCCTGGCGACCAATATGGTCGTGACCGACTTTGACGAATTTCGGCGCAGCGTGGCCTTGGACAGCGTGCAGATCGTACTCGCCGACCACCACTATTGGGGCGGCCTGCGTGACACACAGGTGCTGGCGAAGATGTGCCAGACCTTTGGCCTGGGCGTGTCGATGCATTCCAATTCACACCTGGGCATTAGCCTGATGGCCATGGCCCACGTAGCCGCGTCGGTGCCCAACCTCGACTACGCCTGCGACACCCATTACCCGTGGCAGGAACCGGACGAGGAAGTGATCAAGGGCGGCAAATTGCCGATCATCGATGGCTGCGTGCAGGTCACCCGCGCACCGGGGCTGGGCCTGGAACTGGACCATGACCAGTTGGGCATGCTGCACGATCAATACCTGAGCTGCGGCATTCGCCAGCGCGACGATGTGAAACAGATGCGGCGTTATCAACCGGACTGGAAAACCGTCAAACCACGTTTTTGAAGCAGGTCGCTTGGTGTTGCCCGTGAGTGCATGTGGGTGCGCTTGCGGGCTTTTTTTGTGTGGCCTTGACTGTCGGTCTCGATCAGAAATCAACCGTAGCCGACAACGACAACGTGCGTGGCGAGCCTTGGGAAAACGCGCCGTATGAGGCAACGCCTGACCAATACTGGCGATCGAACAGGTTCTGTACCGTGGCGCGAAATGTGGTTGGCTGTTCGGCGATGCGGGTGCTGAAGCGCGCGCCGATATCGAAGCGTGTCCAGGCATCGAGCTGTTGCGTGTTGGCCTGGTTGGCGTACTGGCGGGCGGTATAGAGCGCGCCGCTGGTGAGCGTCAGGCCCTCGACCCATGGCGTGTCCCATTCGGCCCACAGGTTGGCTTGCACCTTGGGCACACCCACCGGTGCGTTGCCTTGGTTGGCGGCATTCGCGGTCTTGGTCAGTCGCGCGTCCAGCAGGGTCACGCCGCCGAGCAGGCGCGTGCCTTGGGTGACTTCGCCAGACACGCTCAGTTCGAGGTCGCGGTTGCGCTGTTGGCCCTGTACCGAAAAGCGCCCGGCGGCCAATTCGCCGCTGGGCTTGTGGATCTGGAACAGTGCGAGGGTCGACATGAACGTGCCGTAGTCGATCTTGACCCCGACTTCGTGTTGTTTGGACACGTAAGGCGCAAAGACCTCCCCCGCGTTCGCGGCATTGGAGGGCGCCACGTCACCTTTGCTCAGGCCTTCGAGAGCGTTGTAGTAGAACGCCACATGCTCCCAGGGCTTGAGCACCACGCCAAACAGCGGTGTGATCTGGCTGTCGTCATAGGCGCTGGTGACGGCGCCTGCGTTGTTGTAGTTGCTCGATTGGATACGCTGCTGGCGCAGGCCGAGGGTGATCTGCGCCCGCTGGTCGAGTATCGACAAGGTGTCGGCGATGGCGACGCCGGAGAGTTCGGAGGCCGAGACTTTGGGCATATCCGGCTTGGCAATCGACGGTTCTGGCCGGTTCACCGGGTGATAGATATTCGACAGTACCGGCGCACCAGAAATGATCCCCCGCGACAGTTCATCGCGATAACGGCTGGCCTGTAGCGTGCTGCGGTGGCTGATCGGCCCCGTGTCAAAGCGCAGCCATGCTCCGACGTCGACCGTGTAGCGCTGCACGTTGAAGCGGTAGTAGCCGGGGATCGACGAGGTGTCGCCGGCGGCGTTGACGATGCTCGGGGTCTGGTCGGACAGGCGCGCCACGGCCGATTTGCCGCCGCCGGCGTGGGCGAACACGGTGAGGGCGTCGGTGAGGTCGTATTCGCCGCTGAGCAAAGCCGATTTGTCCCGGGTGCGCGACCAGCCCCAGTCCTGACTGACGTTGGTGCGGCCGTTGGCGGCGGTTGGGATGGCCACGCCGCTATCGATCAGGAACGGGCGGGAGGCCGCATCGAAGGTCTCTTGCTGGGAGATCAGGTCGAGGCTGGTACGCAGGCGTTCACCCTGGTAGTCCAGAGACAGGGCGCCGATGTCGATATTGCGCGACTGTTGGTCGATCACCGTGTCGCCATTCTGCACGCTGGCATTGATGCGTACGCCCAAGCGCCGCGCCTCGCCAAGCCGTCGGCTGATATCGAGGTGGTTGCCCCAGTGCGCATCCTGGGCGTAGCTGGCGGTATAACGGGTCAGGTCTTCATCGAGAGAGCGCTTGGGCACGATGTTGATCACCCCGCCTACCGCGCTGTTGGGCGCCATACCGTACAGCAGCGCGCCGGGGCCCTTGACCACTTCGATGCGCTCGGCGTAATCGGTAAACACGCGGTAATTGGATGCCACGCCGTACACACCGTCGAATGCCAACTCGCCGAGGTTGCCTTCACCTACCGGAAAACCACGGATGAAAAACGAGTCGACAATGCCGCCCGTCTGCCCGGTGGAGCGTACCGAGGAATCGCGTTCCAGCACATCGCCCACGGTGGTCGCCTGCTGGTCCTTGATCAACGCCGCGCTGTAGGTGCTGACGCTGAAAGGCGCGTCCATGATGTCGGTATTGCCGAGCATGCCCAGGCGTCCACCGGTGGCCACTTGGTTGCCGGAGTACAGCGGTGGCAGGCTGTTGGTGCGTGGCTCGACGCCGCTGACCGTGGTGTCCGACAGCGTGACTTGGCGCAATACGAGGGTGTAGCTGCCGTCGTTGCGCAGTACCGCCTCCAGGCCGCTGCCGGCCAGCAACCGGCTCATGGCTTGCCGGGGCGAGTAGTTACCGGACAAACCCGGGCTGGTCAGGCCTTCGGTGAGGGCAGGGAGGAACGACAGGGCAATCCCGGCCTCCATGGCAAAACTCGACAGCGTGGCTCCGAGCGGGCCGGGGGCAATCTGATAAGCACGCACCCGCGCCGTCTCCAATGGCGCCGGCACGTCCGCCAGGGCGGTACCGGCCAGGGCCAGGCTGAGCAGCGCGCTGCGAATGACAAGCATGGAAGGCAGCCCTATGGATAAGAGGGAAGGGGGCTTGTGTTTGCCAGTCGAGATCAAAAAAAGTATCACCCGGCGCGGATTTATTGTTGCGGCTGTCAGGCCGGGGACAGGGTGACCCAATAGCCGTTCAGATGGCCGCTGGCGAGAACCGGGTAGGTTTGCACCAGCATGTTCAAGGTGCGCTGGGTGTCGGCGATGGGGAACGCGCCGGAAATGCGCAGGTCGGCAATCGCCGGGTCATAGCGCACGAAGCCACGGCGATAGCGCGTCAGTTCGGCGACAAAGTCGGCCAGGCGCATGTTGTCCGCCATCAGCATGCCTTGGGTCCAGGCACCGACATTGCGATCCGTGGGGCTGAGCGCGCCCCAATGTTGAGTGGAAAAGTCTATGCGTTGCCCGGCGTTGACGATCAACGGCGGCCGCTGGTCGTTTTCGGCCAGCACTACTTTAACGGCACCTTCGAGCACAGCCAGGTGGGTACGTTCGTTCAGTTCGCGCACGGTAAAACGCGTGCCCAGGGCCTGCAGGCGGCCCTCGCGCGTGCTGACCAGAAACGGGCGTGCGGTGTCTGCGGCAGTCTGCACCAGGATTTCGCCTTCGCGCAGGTGCAGCAGGCGTTGCTGGCTGTCGAACAGCACGTCGATGGCGGTGTCGGTGTTGAGGGTCACGCGCGAGCCGTCCGCCAGGGTCAGTTCGCGGCGTTCGCCGACGCGGGTGCGGTGGTCGGCTGTCCATTGCTGGGACTGTGTCAGCTTCCAACTGCCCCAGCCTACCGGCATCACCGCCAACAGCAGCGCCAGTTTGCCCAGGGCGGCGCGGCGTTGCGGGTTGCTTGGGCGGTCCAGGGTCGACATCGCCAGGGACGGCGGCAGGCCACCGAGCGTGCTTTGCAGCAATTGGGCCCGAGCCCAGGCGCGAGCGCGTTCGGGGCTGCTGACCTTCCAGCGTTCCCATTCGGCGCGCTCGCTGGCGCTCAGGTCGGTTTCGCTCAGGCGCATCAGCCACTCGGCGGCTTCTTCCAGAACATCGGCGGGCAGCGGCGGTTCCTTGCCCAGGCTGAGCACTTATTCGACCCGCATCAGGCATTGCATGAACGCCTGTTTCATGTAGCGCTTGATGGTGATCAGCGACACGCCCAGTTGCTCGGCGATGGCCTGGTATTTGAGACCGTGGAGCTGCGACAGCAGGAACGCACGCTTGACCAGCGGCGGCAGCGCGTCGAGCATCGCGTCGATTTCGTGCAGGGTCTCCAGCACGATGAAGTGCGCTTGCGGTGACGGCACCTCGTGGGCCGGGACACTGGCGAGCGCTTCCAGGTACGCACGCTCCAACGCCTTGCGCTGGTACCAGTTGACCAGGATGCCCTTGGCCACGCAGGTCAGATAAGCGCGGGGCTGGTCGATCACCGTGACCTGGGAGGCGAGGATGCGGGTGAAGGTGTCCTGGGCCAGGTCCGCCGCATCCATGGCGTTGCCGAGTTTGCGTTTGAGCGTGGCGTACAGCCAGCCGTGATGGCCGCTGTACAGCGCCTCGATTGCACGCAGGTGAGAGGTGTTGGGGGCGGGGAGGCTGTCGCTCATGGTGCGGATTCGTGCAACTGAGAAGTATTCCCAATACTAAGTGACAACCGCCGCGCATTGCAATCGCGCACGCGGCGACCGCCTGGTTCGAAAGAAAACGCAGGGCAGGTGATACTTTTTCGCGCGTCGGCTGGCATCAGCAGTAATTCCCCTCTGCTCTCGATGAAAGGACCCTGACGCCATGCCTGTTGCCAGCCGGTTAACACTCGCCATTCGTACCGCCCTGTTGCTGGCGGCTGCCAGCAGCAACGCCTGGGCCGCTATCGCCGAGCCGACCGACGACAGCCCGCCGCCCCTGACCCTTGACGCGACGAACGTCAACGCTCGCTACACCGGCCCCACCGACCTGCCCGATGTGCTCGCCGGTGGCCAGGTGGCCCGTGGCGCGCGCCTGGGCATGCTGGGCAACAAGGATGTGATGGACACGCCGTTCAGCGTTACCAGCTACACCGCCAAGACCCTCGCCGACCTGCAAACCGTGACCGTGGCCGATGCCCTGGAGCGCGACCCCTCGGTGCGTTCCACCGGGCAGACCGGGGGTATCGTCGACTCGTTTTTCGTGCGTGGCTTTGCGATCGGCGAGGGCAACCTGGGCGAGTTGGCGTATGACGGCGTGTACGGCGTGGCGCCCAACTACCGTGCATTTACCGAGTACGCCGAACGCGTCGAAGTACTCAAGGGGCCGGGAGCGTTGATGTACGGCATTTCACCCAACAGCGGCGTCGGCGGGGTGATCAATATCGTGCCCAAGCGCCCGCTGGATCAGGACTTGACCCGCTTCACCGGCAGTTACGCCTCCGATACCCAAGTGGGTGGCCACCTGGACATCAGCCGGCGCTTTGGCGACGAAAACCAGTTTGGCGTGCGCTTCAACGGTAGCCTCCAGGGCGGCGACACTGCCGTGGACAGCCAGAACCGCGATGTCGGTATCGGCGCCATCGCCCTGGATTATCGCGGCGAGCGGCTGCGCCTGAACCTCGATTACCTCAGTCAGAAAGAGAGCTTTGAAGGCGCTTCGCGGCCTTTCACCATTGCGCCGGGCGCGGACGTGCCGTCTGCCGCGAACGGCCGCACCAGCCTGCCGCAGAAGTGGGGCTGGTCGGACACCAAGGAGCAGTCGGCGTTGCTCGGCGGCGAATATGACCTGAGCGACTCGCTCACCGTGTTCGCCCACGCCGGTGGCGGCAGGTCGGATGTGAAGCGCATGTCCGACCAGGTGCCACAAATTCTCAACGCCGCCGGTGATACCAGCAACACGCCCGGTTACTACAAGTTCAACGTTGACCGCTCCACCGCCGATGTGGGCCTGCGCGGGTTGTTCGCGACGGGCCCGGTGACCCATACCGCTACGCTGATGGCAACCCGTTACCAGGACGAACTGTCCCGTGGCATCAACAGTGGCACGCTGGTTCGCTCCAATCTGTATCACCCGGTGGACGCGCCCAAGCAATCAATCAACGCGCCCCGGGTGTTGCGCGTTTCCGAATCGGATTTGTCCGGCGTGGCGCTGACGGACACCCTGGGCTTTCTGGATGAGCGCATCCAACTGACCCTGGGCGTGCGTCGCCAGGCGATTGAGTCACGTAACTACAACGCCGCGGGCGCGGTCAGCTCACGCTACAAAGACAACGCGACCACGCCGCTGGTGGGCGTGGTGGTCAAGCCGTGGGATGACGTGTCGCTCTACTACAACTATGTCGAGGGCCTGAGCAAAGGCGACACCGCCCCAGGCACGGCGAGCAACGCCGGCGACACCTTTGCGCCGTACAAGTCCAAGCAGCATGAGCTGGGCGTGAAGTATGAGCACGGTACTTTCATGACCAGCGTGGCGTTGTTCCAGATCGAAAAGCCCAGCGGCGAACTGGGCGCCAATGGTGTGTATTCGGTACAGGCCGAGCAGCGCAACCGTGGCGTCGAACTGAGCGCGTACGGCGAAGTGGCACCCCGCACGCGGTTGATGGGCGGCGTGACCTTTCTTGAGGGTGAGCTGACAAAGTCCGCCACCGCAGCCAACCGTGGCAACAAACCCGTGGGCGTGCCGGACATCCAGGCCAACCTGTGGGCCGAGTACGACACCCTGTGGCTGGAAGGCTTTACCCTCACCGGCGGCGCGATCTACACCGATAGCCAATACGTCAATCAGGCCAATACCCAGGCGCTGGATTCCTGGACGCGCATCGACGCGGGCGCGCGGTATGTGACGAAGATAGAAGGGCGGCCCACCACTTTGCGCGCGACCGTACAGAACGTGTTTGATCGCGAGTATTGGTCGGGTGTGGCGTCGTATGGGGCGTTTTCGCCGGGTTATCCACGTACGTTGCAGCTGTCGGCCACGGTCGATTTCTGACTGCGTTGCGGCCGGATCACGCTGACGCAGGGCCGATGTAATCAATCGGATACACGAATGCGCATTCATGACGAATGATATTGTTTATCAATTACATTCACTTCCTGTTGGGTATCCCTTAAACTCCGCCCTGCTGGCGTTTGGCTGCTTTTTGGCACGCCGCAAAAACAATAATGATCGGTCACAGGGGCGCGGGCGTGAATTTCAAAAAGAATACAATTGCACTGGCGGTAGGGTCGGTGGTGTGCGTGACAGGTGGCGCCTGGGCGGCTGAAACGGCCCCCCTGGAAATTGCCCCGATCACGGTGAGCGGGGAAAAAATCAACCGCAGCCTTGAGCAAACCCAATCCAGCGTAGTGGTGGTGACTGAACAGCAACTGCGCGACAAGGCCGACCACAGCCTGGTCGATGTCTTCGCTCGTACGCCGGGCGTGTACAGCCAGGCCGGTAACGAAAACTGGGGTATTCGCGGTGTGCCGGTGTCCGGTTTCGACGACCAGGGCCCGGCCACCCTCAACGGCGCTGTGTCGGTGTATGTGGACGGCGCCGTGCAACCCAACCGTACCCTGACCCTGAGCCCCACGACATTGTGGGATGTCGAGCAAGTCGAGGTCTTCCTCGGCCCGCAATCAACCACCCAGGGGCGCAACTCCCTGGCCGGTGCGGTGGTGGTGCAGACCCGCAACCCGACGTTCCAACCCAGTTTTTCGGCGCAAACCAACGTGGGCAACTACGGTGAAAAAGGCGCGGCGGTTGCCGGCGGCGGGAGCATTGTCGATGACAAGATCGCCGGGCGCATCGCCCTGGATTACCAGGATGGCGATGGCTATATCGATAACATCGCGCTCGGCAAGGACGCCAACCCCCATCGCACCAGCAATGCACGCGGCAAGCTGCTGATCACGCCCAGCGACGACCTCGACGTCTTGCTCACCTATGCCCACAACGAACACCGCCAGGGTGACAACTCGGTCATCCGCAACCCGGACAAGGTGCGTTACTACAAGGTGTCTTCCAACACCCAGGCGTTCGACAACCTTCTCCAGGACACCGTCAGCGCCAAACTCGACTACCGCCTCGACGACCAGTGGTCGCTGACCAGCCTCACCACCAACACGAATTCGGACTACAGCAACCGCCTGGATTTCGACCAGAACGCCGTGGACAACGACGTCATTCTGCGCAAGCAGGATGGCAAACTGTTCGGCCAGGAACTGCGCCTCAACTACAGCTCGGACACGGTGAAGAGTTTCATCGGGGCCTACTACGGCCACAACACCAACAATTTCCACGACCGGTTGTTGTCTGCTGGTGAGTTGGCAGCGACGGTCAAAGGCGACACGACTATCGAAAACAAAGCGTTGTTCGGTGAAGTCAACTGGACCTTTGCCCCGCGCTGGACGCTGGTCACCGGCCTGCGCTACGACCACGAGACCAACGACACTGACATCAAGCAGGACGATCTGTCCGACGCCGCCAAGGTCAACAAGTCGTTCGCCGCCGTGCTGCCCAAACTCGGTATCAACTACGAACTCGCCGCCGGCCAGTACCTGGGCTTTATGGTGCAAAAGGGCTATCGCGGCGGCGGCGTGAATGTGCGCTCCGGCAGCGGCCACCAGTCGTACGACCCTGAGTACACCACCAACTACGAGTTGTCATACCGCGGTTCATTCTTCGAAGACACCCTGCGCGCCCGCGCCAACCTGTATTACACCGACTGGAAAGACCAACAGGTCAGCGTGCGCCAGGCCAACACCAATATCATTGACGTCTACAACGCCGGTCGCAGTGATATCAAGGGCCTGGAAGTGTTCGTCGAAAAAGACCTCAGCGAGCAGTTGACCTTGACCGTCGGGGGGGCGATCACCGACGGCAAATACAAGGACTTCATCGCGGGCAATGGCCAGGACCGCAGTGGCCAGGCGTTCCTGTACGCGCCCAAGTACAAGATGTCGGTGGGCGGCATCTATCGCATCAACGACCGCCTGACCTTCAACACCGACGTTACGTATCAGAGCACGACCCCGTCCGCGTACGAGTTCGATGCGGCGGGCAAGGTCAATGGCGAGCGCAGGAGTGACAACTACGTGCTGGCCAATTTCAGCAGCGAATTCAAAGTCACCCAGCACGTGGCGGTGTCGGGCTTCGTGAAAAACGCCTTCGACAAGCGCTACGTCACCAACAACCGCGATGACGAAATCATCGATGCGGGAGCGCCACGCACCTTTGGCATGGCGTTGCGTTACGACCTGTAAGCGGCACCCCTTCACCACTCGCGCGGGGCCGGTTTCGCACGGTCACACCGCAGCTTGGCGGCACTGCCCTGAATGGGGGCAGTTGTCCGTCGAGGTTCAAGTGCGGCTTTTGCGTAGGCGCTTTTTCCCTGCGATGTAGGCAACTTCCCAAATGTAATTCAGACCCCCTGGGCTTGTGTCCGGGGTCTATTCCCTTGCTTATATTCCGACGCCATCTTCATTGCCTCCTGGGATGTAGGACATGGCGCAGGGCTATATCAACGACCGCACGGCGGACTACCAGAGCTTGAAATCCCGCTTGATGGCCAGCGGTTTGAGTCGGGAACGCTCGGACCATTTCGATGTGTTGAACCATCATCTGCGCCGTGGGCTGGTGATGCCCGGGCAGTTGGTCATTATTCCCGATGCCTACAGCGCCAGCTGTTCCATGGAGGAGGCCTGGCTGGTGCGTCAGGCGCAGGCGATTCGCCGGGAGCTGGACAATGCGGGCGGAACCCAGGTGGTCAATGACTATGACTTGCTGCAAAGCCTGTTGGGGTACAGCTCGTTGGGCATCGGCAGCGCAACATCGGCATGGTCACGGCATCTGGATGAGGTGGCGCATACGCTGGAGGAGATCGAGCGATTGCATCAGCGCCTGAGGGAGGGCGGTTTGGATCGAGAAGCGTTTTTTCACCAGCGCAAGGTCCTGTTCGGGCTGCTGGAAACCCAGCTGCAAGGCGCGGCGCGATTTGGCACGGGGTTGCGGGGCAATCAGGCGTTGAAGAAGGTGCTGGGGATTTCCACCAAAAGCTATCTGCACAAGGGCGAGATTGCCGGGTATGCGCAGCGGATGCGGGCGATTGCGCAGACGTCGAAATGGTTGGGGAAGGGGACGTACGTGGGATTGGCGATGGATGTGGGAGTGGCAGGGTTGGAGATCAAGCAAGCGTGTGTCGAAGGGCGAGAGGCGCAGTGTCGGCGGGCCAAGTATGTGGAGACTGGGAGGTTGGTGGCTGGCGTGGCGGGAGCTTATGGAGGAGGGAAGTTCGGTGCAAAATTCGCCTCTCAAGTCTGTACGATTCTTTTGGGCGTTGCGGCTAAAGGAAACGGTGCGTTGGCCTGTGCAGTTATTGGCGGCGCTGCGGGAGGGTATGCGGGAGGCAATATATTTGGCGACGGGGGCGCATTTCTGGGCGGCAACATCCTGGAGATCGATGGTGACTTTATCTATCAACCAGAAGGCGCCTAACCATGGATTTTTTTCTCATCTTTACAGTTCTTGTATTTGCAGCGTGCCTGGTTTTCTCGGGGCTCACTTTCTACGCCGAATACACAAAGCTCGAAGAGTTGGAAAGCTACTTCAGCGAGAACAAGGTGGTCTGCGATAACAAACGTTTTTGGGGCAGAAATACCCATATCGACAGGTTTCACCGCATGTGCCTGATCAATCAGTTGTTGGCGATGCCCAAAACGCATATCAAGCGAGGGGATGTGACCGAAGCCGAGCTGGCCGCCATCCCCCTATCCCTTAAGCGTTGGGCGTTGTGGCCCTATAATTTTGGAGCTATATGGTTCGGTGCCTCAATTATCTGGAGCATCTGGTACCACTGGTAACCTGCCGCAACACCAGGTTTTGCCCTCAAGAAAAATCCTCCTCGAAATGCTCGTGCTCGCCCCGCGTCTGCCCCTGGCGCCGCACCACCTCCATCTGCCGCAGTTCCACCCGGCGGATCTTCCCGGAAATGGTCTTGGGCAGTTCACTCACAAACTCGATACGGCGCACCCGCTTATAGGGCGCCAGATGCTCGCGGGCAAACGCGAGGATGTGCGCGGCCAGCTCCGCACTGCCCGGCGCATCGTGGGCCAGGATCAGGAACGCTTTGGGCACCGCCAGGCGCAGCGGGTCGGGGCTGGGCACCACGGCCACTTCCATGACCGCCGGGTGTTCGATCAGCGCGCTTTCCAGTTCGAACGGGCTGATGCGGTAGTCGGAGGCCTTGAACACGTCATCGGCGCGGCCCACAAAGGTGATGTAGCCGTCGCTGTCGATCTGCGCGGTATCGCCGGTGCGGTAGTAACCGTCGCGCATCACTTCGGCGGTTTTTTCCGGGCTGTCCTCGTAGCACAGCATTAAGCCGAGCGGGCGCACATCCAGGGGCAGCGCCACTTCGCCTTCGCTGGCGGGCACGCCATCGGGGTCGAGCAGCGCCACGCGGTAGCCCGGTAATGGGCGGCCCATGGAGCCCGGCTTGAGCACTTGGCCGGGGGTGTTGCCGACCAGGGCGGTGGTTTCCGATTGGCCGAAACCGTCGCGCAGCGGCAAGCCCCAGGCGTGCTGGATCTGCTCAATGATTTCCGGGTTCAGCGGCTCACCGGCACCCACCAGTTCGCGCAGGCTCAGGCGCGGCTTGTAACTGGCCAGGTCTTCCTGGATCAACATGCGCCACACCGTGGGCGGGGCGCACAGGCTGGTCACGCCATAGTGTTGCAGCGCGCCGAGCAAAGCCTGTGCGCTGAACCGCGCCACGTTATGGATAAAGATGCACGCACCGGCATTCCAGGGGGCGAACAGGCAACTCCAGGCGTGCTTGGCCCAGCCCGGAGACGAAATGTTCAGGTGCAGGTCGCCCGGTTGCAGGCCGATCCAGTACATCGTCGACAGATGCCCCACCGGGTAGCTCTGGTGGCTGTGCAGCACCATCTTCGGTTTGGACGTGGTGCCGGAGGTGAAATACAGCAGCATCGGGTCGGTGGCCAGGGTGCGGCCCTCGGCCTGGAACTGCTCGGGGTAATTGAAGGCGGCGCTGTGCGCGACCCAACCCGCGGGCGCCGCGCCCACGCAAACGCGGCTGCAGCCGTCGCCCAGGCCGACGAACTTATCGACATGCGCCGCACCCACCACCAGGTGGCGCACCTGGCCGCGCTCGATACGGTCACGCAAATCATCCGGGTTGAGCAGGGCGGTGGCGGGGATCACCACGGCACCGAGCTTGAAGGCGGCGAGCATGGTTTCCCATAGCGCCACGTCGTTGCCGAGCATCAACAACACCCGTTCACCACGACGCACCCCGAGGGCACGCAGATGGTTGGCCACCTGGTTCGAGCGCGCAGCCAATTGCGCGAAGCTGTAGCGCTGCTCGCTGCCGTCCTCTTCGACGATCCACAGTGCGTTGGCCGAATTGCCCTCGGCCATCACATCGAAGTAGTCCAGGGCCCAGTTGAACGCATCCAACTGCGGCCAGCGGAAGTCACGGACGGCAGTGGCATAGTCGGTGCGGTGCGCGAGCAGGAAATCCCGGGCGGCCAGGAAGGGATGCGTCATGGTCGATGTCCTTGATTATTGTTGTAGGGACCTTTTTATTGTGCGGCTGCCTGCGGCTCAACAGCAGGCCGGACCGAGTATAGGCATGCATAAATCTGAAGATGAACGCCTAAAAATACCGATGCGTTGTGCAAAAACGTCATGGCTGGTCACGTCTTCAAACGGTGCACGGTCAGCTTTACCCACCGTAGCGAAAACCAAGCGACAACTTTTCCTTCAAATAACCCACCAGTGCGCTCACCGACTTCGGTACGTGGGGCGAGTACGGCCGGATCAAGTAGATCTCATCGGCAAAGGCGCCCTTGAGCGTCCAGTCTTTGAGCACTTGTACCAGCGTGCCGTTGGCCAGCGCGGCGTGGGCGCTGAAGTCCGGGAGCAGGGCGATGCCCAGGTGGTTGAGGGCCGAATCGCGCAGGGCTTCACTGTTGTTGGTGGCGAAACTGCCGGCGATGGGCACGGTGAGACGCTCGACGTTCTGGCTGCCGCGCTCGAAAGTCCACGCCGGTTGGTCGGTGCCCCGAGGGTAAAACAGGCAGTTGTGGGCGGATAAGTCCCCGGGGGCGCGCGGTTCGCCGTGACGCTGCAGGTAATCACGGCTGGCGACCAGCACCGAGCCGGTGTCGCAGAGCTTCCACGCCACGTGGGTTTCCGGCACCTGGAAGCCGTGGCGCACGGCCAGGTCGTAACCTTCGGCGGCCAGCGAACTCAAGGCATCGGACACATCCAGTTGGATACGCACCTGCGGGTACTGCTGTAAAAATTCCGACAGATGCGGCACCAATTGCTGCCTGGCGAACGCCACCGGCGCGGTCAGCCGCACCAGCCCGCGAATCTCCCCGACCGAGTCGCGCACGGACGAAAAACCGCGGGCGATTTGCGCGTAGGCGCTGCGCACTTCACGGGTCAACGACAGCCCCGCATCGGTCAAGCGCACACTGCGCGTGGTGCGCGTGACCAGCCGTGTGCCGGTGGCTTTTTCCAGATCGGAAATGCGCTGGCTCACCGCCGATTTACTCACCCCCAGGCGCGCGGCGGCGGCGGTATAGGTGCCTTGCTCTTCCAGCACCGACAGCCAGTGGATATGGGTCCAAAGCCCCTCGATCTCAGTTTTTTCCATGGGTGTATTGTTCGTGTTTATGGACAATAAGTTCAGGATTCTGCTCTGGTTTGGAACAAAGCGAAAGCCTAAGGTGTGTTCCACCGCTACCCACCTGGATCGACTGCCATGACCACCACCATCGAGCACTACATCAACGACCAGCGCGTGAGCCGCGATGATCGCTATCAGGACGTCTTCAACCCGGCCACCGGCGAAAAAACCGCACGCGTCGCGCTGGCCAGCCGCCAGACCGTGGCCGAAGCCGTCGCCGCCGCCCAGGCCGCCTTCGACGGCTGGGCCGACACCCCGCCGATCCGCCGCGCCCGTGTGCTGTTCCAATACCTGCACCTGCTGCGTGAGCGCAAGGACGACCTGGCGCGCATCATCGTCGCCGAGCACGGCAAGGTCTTCACCGACGCCCAGGGTGAAGTCGACCGTGGCATCGACATCCTCGAATTCGCCTGCGGCATTCCCAACCTGCTCAAGGGTGAATATTCCGACCAGGTGTCCCGTGGCATGGACAACTGGACGATGCGCCAACCCCTGGGTGTGGTGGCGGGTGTCACCCCGTTCAATTTCCCGGTGATGGTGCCGATGTGGATGTACCCGATCGCCATCGCGGCGGGCAACACCTTCATCCTCAAGCCAAGCCCTACCGATCCGAGTGCATCGCTGTTCATGGCCGAACTGCTGCGCGAAGCCGGCCTGCCCAAAGGCGTGTTCAACGTGGTGCAAGGCGACAAGGAATCGGTGGACGCGCTGATCGAACACCCGGACGTCAAGGCCGTGAGCTTTGTCGGCTCCACGCCGATTGCCCAATACATCTACGAGACCGGTGCGCGTCACGGCAAGCGTGTGCAAGGCCTGGGCGGTGCGAAAAACCACATGGTGGTGATGCCTGACGCCGATATCGAAAAAACCGTCGACGCACTGATGGGCGCCGCCTACGGCAGTGCCGGCGAACGCTGCATGGCCATCTCCGTGGCCGTGCTGGTCGGCGATGTGGGCGACAAGGTCATCGCCGCCCTGAGCGAGCGTGCCAAGCAACTGCGCATCACCGACGGCCGCGACCTGAAAGCCGAAATGGGCCCGATCGTGTCTCGCGCTGCCCTGGAACGCATCAGCGGCTACATCGAACAAGGCGTGCAGGCCGGCGCGCAATTGCTGCTCGATGGGCGCGACTATGTGCCCACCGAACCCGGCCTGGAAAACGGCTTCTGGCTCGGTGCGACGCTGTTCGACCACGTCACCCAAGAGATGAGCATCTACCGCGAAGAAATCTTCGGCCCAGTGCTGGCCTGCGTGCGCGTGAACGACTTCGCCGAAGCCGTGCAACTGGTCAACGACCACGAATTCGGCAACGGCGTCAGTTGCTTCACCCGCGACGGCAACATCGCCCGCGAATTCGCCCGGCGCATTCAGGTGGGCATGGTCGGCATCAACGTGCCGATCCCGGTGCCGATGGCGTGGCACGGGTTTGGCGGCTGGAAGAAGAGCCTGTTTGGCGACATGCATGCCTATGGCACTGAAGGCGTGCGCTTCTATACCAAGCAGAAGTCGATCATGCAGCGCTGGTCGGAGAGCATCGAACAGGGCGCGGAGTTTGCGATGCCGGTTTCCAAATAGGATTCAACAGGCACTCCAGCACCCCTGTGGGAGGGGGCTTGCTCCGATAGCGGTGGTTCAGTCGACCTCTCCATGACTGACGGACCGCAATCGGGAGCAAGCCCCCTTCCACATTTTTTTTGCGTAAGGGTTGACGGCGTGGCGAACGCTGAATACTGTATATAAACACAGTGTTTAAGTGCTGATCACCCAGGAAGGGTCATGTCAGCCACCCAAGGCACTGTGTGCAGTCATGGACTAACTCACCGGTATTAAAAGGACTTAATGATGAAACACACAACGATCATCCCCACTCGCTGGACGCGCGCCGATGCGCTCAAAGTCAACGAAAACGACCCGACCACTACCCAGCCGTTGGTGCCTGGCGACTTTCCAGTGATGAGCGACAAAGTCTTTATCTGGGACACCATGCCATTGCGCACGCTGGATGGCACGGTGGTGTCGGTCGACGGCTGGTCCGTTATTTTCACCCTGACGGCCGACCGTCGTCCCCACGATCCACAGTTCATCAATGCCGACGGCCGCTACGACATCAAACGCGATTGGGAAGATCGCCATGGCCATGCGCGCATCTGCTACTGGTACTCGCGCACCGGCAAGGACTGGATCTTCGGCGGCCGGGTCATGGCCGAAGGGGTATCGCCGACCACGCGTGAATGGGCCGGCACGCCGATCCTGCTCAACAACGGCGGCGACATCGACCTGTATTACACCTGTGTGACTCCAGGTGCGACCATCGCCAAGGTCAGGGGCCAAGTCGTCACGTCCGATAACGGTGTGGAGCTACGCGGTTTCACCCAGGTCAAGGCGCTATTCGAAGCGGACGGCACCTATTACCAGACCGAAGCGCAGAACTCGACCTGGAACTTTCGCGACCCCAGCCCGTTTATCGACCCGGTGGATGGCAAGTTGTACATGGTGTTTGAAGGCAACGTCGCCGGCGAACGCGGCACCCACGACGTGGGCCCGGATGAGCTGGGCCTGGTGCCGCCCGGGCATGAGGGCGTGGGTGGCGCGCGCTATCAGGTCGGCTGCATCGGCCTCGCGGTCGCCAAGGACCTTGCCGGTGACGAATGGGAAATCCTGCCGCCGCTGGTTACTGCCGTGGGGGTGAACGATCAAACCGAGCGGCCGCATTATGTGTTCCAGGACGGCAAATACTACCTGTTCACCATCAGCCATAAATTCACCTACGCGGATGGGGTGACCGGCCCTGATGGCGTCTACGGCTTTGTTGGCGATCATCTGTTTGGTCCTTACACGCCGATGAACGCGTCCGGGCTGGTACTCGGCAACCCACCTTCGCAGCCGTTCCAGACCTATTCTCATTGCGTGATGCCCAACGGCCTGGTGACGTCCTTTATCGACAGCGTGCCCACCACCGGTGACGACTTCCGCATCGGCGGCACCGAAGCGCCCACGGTGAGGATTGTCTTGAAGGGCGATCGCTCGTTTGTGCAGGAGGCTTACGACTACGGTTACATCCCGGCGATGCGCGATGTGGTGTTGAGCCAGTAACCGCGGTGTAAAAATCAGCCTGACCCATCAGGTGTAAACCGATCCAAATGTGGGGGCTTGCTCCCGATAGCAGTAGGTCAGTCAAGGTAGATATCGACTGACCCACCGCCATCGGGAGCAAGCCCCTCTCACTTTTTTTTGACCGCGTTTCAACCTGCCTTCAGCACTCAAGTCCCCGCCCGCCAGGCCGATATAGCCACTAGGTGCATACCTGGTCGTCGTTCAGGTCAACCAATAAAAATCAAAAAGGGGTAGCCATGACCATATTGCAGCGCGTGATCGGCGGATTTGCGGTGTTGGTGCTGTTGCTGCTGATCATGGCCGGGATCAGCTATCAGAACACGCAGTCCATCGGCAGCCGCTTGACCATTATCACCGGCCAGTCGGCGCCTTTGAGCCGGGCCGCGAGTGAGTTGTACGTGCATATCCTGCGCGCCAACCAGGCGTTGCTGGCCATTCAGATCAGTGCCGACCCCAAGCAGATCGAGGACGGCAAGCGCCCGTTTACCGAGAGCGTCGCCCAGTTCAACCAGTTGCTCGACAGCACCCTTGCCTATACCGGCGAGCATGAGGCTCTGCGGGCGAACCTGGCGCAGCAGCGGCAACAGGTCGCGGCCTACGCCGAGCAGGCGCAAGCGTTGATGACCTCCCACTTGCAGCATGTGCAGCAGCTGGTGCTGACGCGCAAACTGCAAGGCTACAGCAGTGCGCAGGCGATACAGTTGACCAGTTACTTGCGCGACTACATCGCGCAGGCACGCAGTGCCGGCGAGCCGCAACAGGTGGCCGCCGCGGAAAAACTGCTGTTGGAAGTCAACAAATCCTACGATGGCTTCGCCGCTCATACCGTCACGCCCGCCATTGATAAATTACAGCGCGTGCTCAATCTGCAGGACGAAGTGATCAGTTCTCGCGCCCAGGCCCTCACCTCGATTGACCCGCGAGCCGGGCGTATCGCCGGCGTGATGGTCAATCGCCTGCTGACGGACCTGACCGCCCCTGACGGGCTGCTCCAGGCCTATCAAGTGGAGGCGAAACTCGCCACGCAGGTGCAGCAACAACGCGATGCGGTGGATGCGGCGCTCAAAGCCACCCTGGAGCGGATTGGCGAGTTCGGCAGCCAGTCCCTGGAGGTCGCCAACCAGGCCAGTCACTCGGCCAATGCCACCATCGGCACCAGCCGCAGCTTGCTGTTGATTGCGTGTGTGCTGGCGGTGCTGGCGGCGGTGGCGATTGGTACGTGGGTCGCCTTCAGCTTGCGGCGGCCGTTGGCGGCGTTCCGTGAAGTGCTCAAGAAACTCACCGCCGGCGACATGCGAGTCAGTTTCGATGTCAGCCGCAAAGATGAGTTCGGTGAGTTGGGCGGCTACCTGAACGAACTGACCAAGGCCCTGCAGAAAACCTTCCGTGAATTGATCAGCTCTGCCGATGCACTGGCCGTGACCGCTGGAAGCAACGCCTTGAACAGCGAGCAGACCACCCGCGTGGTGGATGAACAGAAAGACCGTTTGCAGTCGGCGGCCTCGGCCATGACGCAGATGGAAAGCACGGTCGAAGAAGTGGCGCGGCGCGCCCAGGACACCCGCCAGGCGGTGGACGATACCAGTGACCTCACGCACAAAGTGCAGGAGCGCGTGGCCGAGACCATCGTCAATATCCGCCAGCAGGCCGACCAGGTGAACAAAGCCACGCAGGTGACCGATGAGCTGCAGAAGTACGGGCAGAACATCGAGGGCATTGTGGTGGCCATTCGCACCATTGCCGAACAGACCAACCTGCTGGCCCTGAACGCGGCGATCGAAGCGGCCCGGGCCGGCGAGCAGGGACGCGGCTTTGCGGTGGTGGCCGATGAAGTGCGCTCCCTGGCCAGCCGTACGCAGGCCTCGACCAGCGAAATCCAGGACATGATCGGGCTCATGCAGGAAAAAATTCACTCGGTGGTGCACGTGATGAACGAAAGCCAGGCGCAGTCCAGCCAATGCGTGTCCCTGGCCTCGGGCGCCGGTGATTTGTTGCTGTCCATGAGCGGCGCGGTCGACAGTATCCGCGACATGAATATTCAGATCGCCGCTGCCACCGAGCAGCAAAGCGCCACGGTGCAGGAAACCAGTCGGATGGTCATCCAGATCAACGATTCGGCCCAACTGACCGCAAACGGCGCCGAACAGTCCGCCGTCAGCAGCCAGGAACTGTCGGACATGGCCAAAGTGCAGCGCGAGCTGCTCCATCATTTCAGCGTTTGAGCCGCAGGAGTCAGAACATGAAAGCATGGTTAATGCTCGCGCTGGGGGCGACGCTGTTCGTTCCGGGCCCCACCCAGGCCGCCACGCCCTTGCTGGGTGTGGGGATGGCAAAATACGACGATAACTTCCAGACCCTGCTGCGCAATGGGGTGCAGCAGCAGGCCGGCGTCATGAACGCCGACATCTTTATGGAAAACGGCAAGGACAGCGTCGATTTGCAGATGCGCCAATTCCGCAATCTGGTCAATTCCAAAGTGGATGCGATCATCATCGCGATGGTGGACGGCAAGAGCGCGGCGCAAATGATGCAATTGGCCTCGCAGGCCAAGATCCCGCTGGTGTTCGTCAACCGTAACCCGAACCCGGAAAAGTGGCCGGCGCAGACCGCGTTTGTCGGCTCCAACGAGTTGGAGTCGGGCACTTTGCAGATGGAAGAACTGGCGCGCCGTGCCGGTTACAAAGGCAACGTGGTGATTCTGGTGGGCGACCCGGCCAACGCATCTTCGTTGATGCGCACGGAGGATGTGGAAAAAGTCGTCGCCAAATACCCGGACATGAAAGTGATACAGAAAAAAGTCGGCAACTGGGAGCGCAGTCAGGCCGCCACGATTGTCATTGACTGGGTCAAGCAGGGCGTCGATTTTTCGATCGTCGCCGCCAATAACGATGAAATGGCAATCGGCGCGATCATGGGTCTGGAAAAGGCTGGCAAGCAGGCCAAGGACTATTGGGTCGGCGGTATCGACGGCACACCGGACGGCTTGAAACTGATGGCCGAGGGCAAGATGGCGGTCAGCGTGTTCCAGGACGCCGCCGGCCAGGCCAGCGGTGCCGTGGACACCGCGCTCCGCCTGGTCCGCGGCGAAGTGTTGGAGTCGACGGTGGTATGGGTGCCGTTCAAGTTGATCACGCCGGAGAATCGCCAGGCGTTTGAATAAGACTGGCCACCTCGATCCAACCTTGAAATGCAGTCAACTGTGGGAGGGGGCTTGCTGCCGATGGCAGTGGGTCAGCTACCGATAAGCTGGCTGATGCACCGCCATCGGTAGCAAGCCCCCTCCCACAAGGGTTATGTGGTGTCGGTGAGAATGGGTTCAGCGCCGGCCCGCGCGCGTGCTCACGTCCACCCATACCGCCAGCACCAGAATGCTGCCCTTCACGATCATCTGCCAGTAGCTGTCCACGTCCAGCATCGACATGCCGTTGTCCAGGCTGGTGATGACCAATGCCCCCAGCAGCGCGCCGTACACCGTGCCCGAGCCGCCGCGCATTGAGGTGCCGCCGATAAAGCACGCGGCGATGGCGTCCAGTTCGCCCATGTTGCCCGCCGACGGTGAGCCGGCCGCGAGGCGGGCGGTGTTGACCAGGCCGGCGAGGGCGCACATCACGCCCATGATGCCGAAGATCCACAGTTTTACCGCCTGTACGTTGATGCCCGACAGGCGCGTGGCCTCCATGTTGCTGCCCACCGCATACACGCGGCGGCCGAACACGGTCTGGCTGGTGACGTAGCTGAACACGCCGAGCAGCACCAGCAGCAACAGCACCGGCACCGGGATGCCGTCGTAGCTGTTGAGCGTAGTGACGAACCCGGCCAGCACCGCGCCGATCACCCCTACGCGCACTACGTCACGCACCCGTGAATGCGCCGCCAAACCATGCAAGGCGCGGTTGCGCCGTTGTTTCCAGGTAAGGAACAAGGTCAGCGCAAACAGCAGCACGCCCAGGCCCACACCCACGGTATGCGGCAAATAGCCCTGGCCCACATACACCAGCGATGGCGACACCGGCGCGATGGTGGTGCCGCCGGTGATCCCCAGCAAAATCCCGCGAAACGCCAGCATCCCACCCAAGCCGACGATGAACGACGGGATGCGCAGATACGCGGTCATGTAGCCGTTGGCCAGGCCGATCATCAGTCCGCACAGCGCCACCAGGCTCAGGTTGGCCAGCAGCGGGATGTGATAGACCACGTCCAGGATGGCCGCCAACCCACCCAGCAGCCCCAGCAACGAGCCCACCGACAAATCGATCTCGCCACTGATAATCACCAGCACCATGCCGCACGCCAGAATCCCGGTGATCGACATCTGCCGCAGCAGGTTCGACAGGTTACGCGGCGTCAGGAAGCCACCCTCGGTCTGCCAACTGAAAAACAGCCAGATCACGGCCACCGCGATCACCAGGGCGAGCATTTTGTAGCGGGTAAACAGCTGTTTGAGCTGATTCATCTACGCGGTCTTCCGATTGTTATTGTGTTGGCTGAGCGCGGCGGCGAGCACCTGTTCCTGGGTGAGCCCCTCGTTGATGAAATCGCCGCGCAGTTGGCCGTCACCGATCACCAGCACACGGTTGGACACGCCGAGCACTTCGGCCAGTTCCGAGGAGACCATGATGATCGCCACCCCTTCGGCCGCCAGCGCGCCCATCAGTTTGTAGATCTCATATTTGGCGCCCACATCCACCCCGCGCGTGGGCTCGTCAAGGATCAGCACCTTGGGCTTGGCCATCAGCATTTTCGCCAGCACGGCTTTCTGCTGGTTGCCGCCGGACAGGCTGGTGATCGGCAAAAACGGGCTGGAGGTCTTGAGATGCATGCGCGCGATCTGCTGGTCGATGCTGCCCAGTTCCGCTTCGGCGTCGATGCGGGTCAGGTGCGCGTAGGTGTCGAGCACCGCCAGGGTGATGTTCTGGCCCACGCCCAGGTCGGGAATGATGCCCTGGCGCTTGCGGTCCTCGGGCACCATGCACAGCCCGGCCTGGATTGATTTGAGCGGCGTGCGCGTGTCGATCACCGCGCCGTCCAGCCACACCTCGGCGCTGTAGCGGCCAGGGTAGGCGCCGAACAGCGCCGACACCAGCTCGGTACGCCCGGCGCCCACAAGACCTGCGATGCCGAGGATTTCACCGCGCTTGAGCACGAACGAAATATCATCGACACGCTTGCGCTTGGGGTTGTCCACGTCGTAGCAGGTGACATGGCGCGCCTCGAAAATCACCTCGCCCACCGCATGGGGCTCGGTGGGGTAGAGGTTGCTCATCTCGCGGCCGACCATCTGCGTAATGATGCGCGGGATGTCCATGTCGGCCATGGCCGTGGTCGCAATGTGCTTGCCATCGCGGATCACCGCGATGGTGTCGCACACGGCGGCCACTTCATCGAGTTTGTGGGAGATGTATACGCAGGCCACGCCCTTGGCCTTGAGGTCACGGATGATGTCCAGCAGCACTTCGATTTCCGAGCGGGTCAGCGCCGAGGAGGGTTCGTCGAGGATCAACAGGCGCGCCTGTTTGTTGAGGGCCTTGGCGATTTCCACCAACTGCTGGTAACCGCCGCCGTACTGCGACACTGGCAGCGCCACGTTCATGTCCGGCACCTTGAGTTCACGCATCAACGCTTCGGCGCGGTGGAACATCGCCGGGTAGTTCATGCGCCCGCCGGGCAGGGTCAGCTCGTGGCCCATGAAGATGTTCTCGGCCACCGACAGGTCGGGCACCAGGGTCAGTTCCTGGTGGATGATGACGATGCCGGCCGCCTCGGTTTCGCTGATGGACTGCGCCCTGAGCGGCTGCCCGTCCCAGAGGATTTCGCCGTCCCAGCTGCCGTACGGATACACCGCCGACAGCACCTTCATCAGGGTGGATTTACCGGCACCGTTCTCGCCGCACAGACCCACGCATTCCCCCGGCCGCACCTTGATATCGATGCCGTTCAGCGCGTTGACACCGCCAAAGCTTTTGACGATGCCGTTCATTTGCAACAGGTAGTCGGCGGCCATGGCGTTCACTGCCCGCCGATCTGCTCTTTGGTGTAGAACCCGTCCTTCTCCAACAGATCGATATTGGCCTTGGTCAGCGGGGTCGGAGTGAGCAGGATGGTGTCGACTTTTTTGCTGCCGTTGTCGTATTGCGAGCTGTAGGTGGGCTTCTCGTTACGCGCCAACTGCACCGACAGCTTGGCGGCTTCGGTCGCGATCAGTTTGAGCGGCTTGTACACGGTCATGGTCTGGGTGCCGTCGATCACGCGCTTGACGGCGGCGAGGTCGGCATCCTGGCCGGAGATCGGCACCTTGCCCGCCAGTTTCTGCGCGGCCAGGGCCTGGATCGCACCGCCGGCGGTGGCGTCATTGGAGGCGACGATGGCGTCGATCTTGTTGTCGTTTCGAGTCAGGGCGTTTTCGACGATGCTCAGCGCTTCGGTGGGGTTCCATTCCTTGACCCATTGCTGGCCGACAATCTTGATATCGCCCTTGTCGATGGCCGGCTGCAGCACTTTCATCTGGCCTTCGCGCAGCACCTTGGCGTTGTTGTCGGTGGGCGCGCCGCCGAGCAGGAAGTAATTGCCCTTGGGCGCCGCTTGCAGCACGCCGCCGGCCTGCATTTCGCCGACTTTTTCGTTATCGAAGGAGATGTAGGCATCGATGTCTGCGTTGAGGATCAGGCGGTCATAGGACACCACTTTGATCCCGGCCTTCTTGGCTTCGGCCACCGCGTTGGTCAACACCGTGGCGTTGAACGGCACGATCACGATCACATCGACGCCACGGGAAATCAGGTTTTCGATCTGGGAGATCTGCTTTTGTTCGTTGGCATCGGCGGACTGCACGAAGACCTTGGCATCGAGTTTCTCCGCGGCCGCCACGAAGTAATCGCGGTCACGGGACCAGCGCTCCAGGCGCAGGTCATCGATAGAGAAGCCGATTTTCGGATGGGCCGGGTCGGCCATGACCGGCAGGGTCAGCAGGGCCAGGGTGGTGGCGAGCAGGGTACGTTTGAATGACTTCATGGTGGTGCGTCCTTTTATTGTTGTTGGAAAGACACTGGGTGAAGACTTTAGGCGAACACTGTGGGTGTGGCTAGCGGGCCGCCCCTGTGGCAAGCCCGCTCACGACAACCCCTTAACTGTAGATAAAACGGTTGACCATTCCTTCAAGCATTTCCTGGCGCCCACTCACGGCCTGCGGGTTGAGCTCATGGGCAAACGCATGCTCGGCCAGCGACTCCAGGCTGAACTCGCCCGCCAGCACGGCCTTGCCCAGCGGCTGCTGCCAGCCGGCATAACGCTGGTCCTTGAATTGCTGCAACTGGTCGTTTTGCACCATGGCCGCCGCGCGTTCCAGGGCCAGGGCCAGGGTGTCCATGGCGGCGACGTGGCCGTAAAACAGGTCGACCTCGTCCAGGCTCTGGCGGCGCACCTTGGAGTCAAAGTTGTAGCCGCCGTTCTTGAAGCCGCCGGCCTTGAGGATTTCATAGGTGGCCAGGGTCATTTCTTCGACGCTGTTGGGGAACTGGTCGGTGTCCCAGCCGTTTTGCGGGTCGCCGCGGTTGGCGTCGATGCTGCCGAAGATCCCCAGGGACACGGCGGTGGCGATCTCATGATGAAAACTGTGCCCGGCCAGGGTGGCGTGGTTGGCTTCGATATTCACCTTGATCTCGTGTTCCAGGCCGTACTCATGCAAGAAGCCGAACACCGTCGCGCTGTCGTAATCGTATTGGTGTTTGGTCGGCTCCTGGGGCTTGGGTTCGATCAGCAGGTCGCCCTTAAAGCCGATCTTGTGCTTGTGCTCCACGACCATGCGCATAAAACGTCCGAGCTGTTCGCGCTCGCGCTTGAGGTCGGTATTGAGCAGGGTTTCATAGCCTTCGCGGCCGCCCCACAACACGTAGTTGGAGCCCTTGAGCCGCAAGGTGGCGTTCATGGCGCTGAATACCTGGGCGGCGGCATAGGCGAATACCTGCGGGTCCGGGTTGCTCGCGGCGCCGGCGGCAAAGCGTGGGTTGCTGAAGCAATTGGCGGTGCCCCACAACAGTTTGATGCCGGTTTGTTCCTGATGGCGCTCCAGGTGGTCGACCATCTGCGCAAAGTGGTTGCGGTATTCCTTGAGCGAGCTGCCTTCGGGGGCCACATCGGTGTCGTGAAAGCTGTAGTAGTCGATGCCCAGCTTGGAGAAAAACTCAAAGGCCGCGTCTGCCTTGCCGATGGCCAGTTCCATGGGGTCGCCGCTGCGCTGCCACGGCCGCTTGAACGTCCCCACGCCAAACATATCCGCACCCGGCCACACGAACGTGTGCCAATAACAGGCCGCCATGCGCAGGTGCTCACGCATGGGTTTGCCGAGGATCAGCTTGTTGGCATCGTAATGGCGAAAGGCGAGGGGGGCGTCGCTGGTGGGGCCTTCGAAGCGAACCTTCTCGACACCTGGGAAGTACGGCATGGCGTTTTCCTTATTGTTCTTGGCGGTGTCTGGATACTAGCAATGGCCTGGGGGCTGCTGATTATGAAAATCACCAAAGGGGCGTGCGATTTTGAGTGGCGGGGGCTAGTCTCTGGCGACCGGCCACAGGACAACAACAATGAAAACCCTACCGCCCGTTCACCGCATCGCCTTGCTGTTCAACGGCAGCAAAATCTATGACCGTGGCATCATCGCCGGCATCGGCAATTACCTGAGCAGCACCCGTGCGTCGTGGGACCTGTTTCTGGAAGAGGACTTTCTATGCCGCCTCAAAGGCATAGAGCGTTGGCAGGGCGACGGCATCATTGCCGACTTCGACGACCCGTTGATCGGCGAAGCATTGGCGGGGATCAAGTTGCCGGTGGTGGCGGTGGGCGGTTCTTATGAGGATGCGCGTGCCTACCCCAAGGGCATTCCCTACGTGGCGACCGATAATGACGCGTTGATGAAGCTGGCCTATGAGCATCTGATCGAGGCCGGGCTGACGCGGTTTGCCTGTTTCAGCTTGCCCGAAGCCCAGGCCAACCGTTGGGCCCAGGAGCGCGAAAAAGCCTTCCGCCGGCTGATGCAGCGCGACGGTTTGCACGTGGAGATCTATCGCGGCCTGGGCACCAGCGCGCCACTCTGGGACAGCGCCGTGGAACTGCAGATCGCCTGGCTGCATAGCCTGCCCAAACCCATCGGCATCATCGCCGTCACCGACGCCCGCGCTCGGCAATTGCTGCAGGCCTGCCTTACCGCCGGTATCGCGGTACCGGAGCAGGTGGCGCTGATCGGCATCGACAACGACCCGCTGACCCGCACCCTTACGCGCGTGCCCTTGAGCTCGGTGATCCAGGGCACTGAAACCATGGGCCGCACCGCCGCCGCGCTATTGCATCAGATGCTGCACGGCAAGCCTTGCGCCGGTACGCAAATCCTGGTGCCGCCGGAGGCCATCAATGTGCAGGCCTCCAGCTTGCATCAACCCTTGGGCAACCCTTACGTGATGCAGGCGCTGCTGTTTATCCGGCAATACGCCTGCCAGGGCATCAAGACCGCCCAGGTCGCGGCCTATGTCGGCGTGTCGCGCTCATCCCTGGAGTCGCACTTTCGCAAGGTGCGCGGTTGCAGCGTGCATGACGAGATTCTGCGTTTCAAACTGGCGGCGGCGGCCAAGGGGCTGGAACACGGCGATTTGGCGATTACCGACATTGCCCAACAGTGCGGCTTCAAGTCGGCGCAGTACCTGCACACCGTGTTCCGGCGTGAGTACGGGTGTACGCCACGGGAGTATCAGCACGGCGTGGCGTGTGATTGAGGGCTGTATTGCCACTCGTGCAGAAGAAACATTTTTTAATACTTATCCAACCCCTATGGTTGTACGACGTCATATCAACTGTGTTCGACTAGCCGCGCTCTCACAAAAAAAACAAAGGAGACTCTCCGATGACCGGTTTCCCTTCCATCGAAGGCAAGGCTGCGGCACCTGCGTCCGGCCGTGTTGTACGACTTCTAAAGCTGCTTGGCCCTGGCGTGATTGCCGTGCTGTCCTGGTTGGGAGCCGGTGATCTGATCACCTCCTCGGTGGCGGGCGCCAACTATGGCTACGCCATGATGTGGGTGCTGGCGGTGTCTCTGCTGCTCAGGTACCTGATCGTCAACATCATTGCGCGCTTCCAGTTATGCAATAACCGAGGCATGACGATCCTGCAGGGCTACGCCCAGTTGAACCCGTTTTTTGCCTGGTTCCTGCTGGTGTACGCATTGCTCATGGGGCACCTGATGAATGCCTACATGATCAAGGGGGCGGGTGAGGCCCTGGCCATGCTCTTCAAGACCGACTACGCACTGCTGTGTTCGGTGGCGGTGGTGCTGGCGGTGTGGATGCTGGTCGGGCGCAACATCTACTCGATGATCGAAGGCGTAATGAAAGGCCTGTTGGCAATCATGACCCTGGCATTCATTGCCTTGGCGGTCATGTCCGGGCCGGACATGGCAGGGATCGTCAAAGGCACGATCGGTTTCAGCATCCCGCCGGACGAGGGCGTGCATGGCGCGCTGCTGGTCGCGGTATCGGTGATCGGCGCGGTGGCGGGTTCGATCGCCAACTTCGTGCACCCGTATGTCATGCGCCAGAAGGGGTGGACGGGCCCGCAACACAAGCGCATCCAGCGTAACGACCTGCTGTTTGCGGTGTTCGTCGGCATTGTGATCAACCTGGCGATCTGGATCGTGGGTGCCGAAATCCTTCGGCCCAACGGTATCGAAGTGAAGACACTGGGCGATCTGGGCAAGGCGCTGGAAATCTTCTTTGGCCCGATTGGCTGGTACATCTTCTTCATCGGCGTGTTCGCCACGCTGTTTGCCAGCATCTCCGGCAAGACCACTGCGTTTCCGATGCTGATCACCGACGCGTTCCAGCACGTACGGCCAGGGCGGCGCGAGCGTTACGGCAAGCAATTCCACCATGACCCGATGCATAAGTGGTTCATGCTGTTCATCCTGGTGACCCCGTTGGTCTGGTCGCTGCCTGGCATGCCGGACTTCGTCACGCTGACCATCGGCGTCAGCGCGTTGAACATCATCGGGTTGCCGGTGATTTCCCTGGGCCTGCTGATTATGTCCAACCAGAAGTCGCTGCTCGGCAAGGAATACCGCAATAACCTGTTCGAGAACATCGCGCTGCTCTTCGCCACGGGGCTGGCACTGTGGGTAGCGTTCCAGCTCGGGGTAGACCTGTTCAGCTGATCTGCGTGGCTGTACGCGTCGCGCCTGTGCCGCGCGACGCGTACGGTACGTTCAACGAAACGCCGTCACTACCTCCTCGATACACCACGCCTGCGCCTTCCTTGTCCTGTGCATCATCGGCCCGCCTACACGCGGGCGTTGCTGCTTGTGTTCCATCACGTCCTTTCACACAAAGCCTGGCCGCCGGACGACGCGGGCATGCCGCCGGCCCTGCGCGAGGCGACAACGGCCAGGGCTACCGATGTTAAAAAATGTTAGATTGAAAAAATACTTCACATAATCCGTTCATTGGTGGATGATCGATCGCCATTCCAACGCGGCTCGCCGGTGTGGTGTCAGCCGCCGTTTTCCCCTGGAGTACCCCATGAATAATAAGAATGTCGGTGTGATCGGTTTGGGCGCGATGGGGCTGGGCATTGCCCGCTCGCTGTTGCGCGCAGGTTTCAATGTGCATGCGTGTGACGTACGTGAAACGGTCACCCAGCAGTTCGCCGTCGAAGGCGGGGTGGCGTGTGCGTCGCCCGCGCAGATGGCGCAGGCCTGCGATGTGATCATCACGGTGGTGGTCAACGCCGAACAGACCGAGACCGTGCTGTTCGGTGAGGGCGGGGCGGTGGCGTCGCTACGTGCGGCCAGCCTGGTGATCGGCTGCGCCACCGTGGCGCCGACGTACGCCGTGGAGTTGGGGCAGCGCCTGGGCGAACACGGCCTGCTGTATCTGGATGCGCCGATTTCCGGTGGCGCGGCCAAGGCCGCCGCCGGTGAAATGACCATGATGACATCCGGCCCGCAGGCCGCCTACGCCAAGGCCGAAGCGGTGCTGGCGGGCATGGCGGGCAAGGTTTATCGCCTGGGCGACGTGCATGGCCTGGGCTCGAAGGTCAAGATCATCAATCAATTGCTGGCCGGGGTGCACATTGCCGCATCCGCCGAGGCCATGGCCCTGGGCCTGCGCGAAGGGGTCGATGCCGACGCCTTGTACGAAGTCATCACCCACAGTGCCGGTAACTCCTGGATGTTCGAGAACCGCGTGCCGCACATTCTCAAGGCCGACTACACGCCGCTGTCGGCGGTGGATATTTTCGTCAAGGACCTGGGCCTGGTGCTCGATACCGCCCGCGCCAGCAAGTTTCCGCTGCCGCTGTCGGCCACGGCGCACCAAATGTTCATGCAGGCGTCCAGCGCCGGTTTCGGCCGCGAGGACGACTCGGCGGTGATCAAGATTTTCCCGGGTATCGACCTGCCCACCGCCAAGCCCGAGCCTGTTTGAGGAACGCCGCATGACTGACTCCAACGCACGTCCCTTGCTGGGCTGCATCGCCGACGATTTCACCGGCGCCACCGACCTTGCCAACATGCTGGTGCGCGGCGGTATGCGCACGGTGCAGAGTATTGGTATCCCCAGCCGCGAAGTCGCCCAGGGGCTGGAGGCCGACGCCATCGTCATCGCGCTCAAGTCGCGCACCACGCCCGCAGCCGAGGCGGTCGAGCAATCGCTGGCCGCGCTGGACTGGCTGCGCGGGCAGGGCTGCGAGCAGATCTTCTTCAAGTACTGCTCAACCTTTGACTCCACCGCCGCCGGTAATATCGGCCAGGTCAGCGAGGCGTTGCTCAAGGCGCTGGGCAGCGATTTCACGCTGGCGTGCCCGGCGTTTCCAGAAAACGGCCGCACGATTTTCCGCGGTCACTTGTTTGTGCAAGACCAGTTGCTCAGCGAGTCCGGCATGCAGCACCACCCGCTGACGCCCATGGGCGATGCGAACCTGGTGCGCGTGCTGCAACAGCAGACGCAATTGCCGGTCGGTTTGTTGCGCTACGACACGCTCGCTGCGGGGGTTGATGCCGCCCGCGCCAAGATCGTCGAACTGCGCGGGCAAGGCGTGGGCATCGCCATCGCCGACGCGCTGTCGGACCAGGACCTTTACACCCTGGGCAGTGCGTGCGCCGACTTGCCGTTGCTCACCGGCGGCTCGGGCCTGGCTTTGGGCCTGCCGGGCAATTTCCGCCGCGCCGGTAAACTGGGCGACTTCGATGTCACGGCATGCCCCACGGTCAGCGGTGGCGAGGTGGTGCTCGCCGGCAGCGCCTCGGTGGCGACCCTCGGCCAGGTGGCGGCCTGGTGCGAAGCGGGGCGCCCGGCGTTGCGTCTTGACCCCATCGCCCTGGCTAACGGCGAACCGGTGGTGGCGCAAGCGCTGGCCTTTGCCCGCGACAGTGCCGACACCGTATTGATCTATGCCACCAGCACCCCGGACGAGGTCAAGGCGGTGCAGCAACAACTGGGTGTCGAACGCGCCGGAGCCCTGGTGGAAGATGCACTGGGCGAGATCGCTGCCGGTTTGCGTCAAGAGGGCGTTCGACGCTTTGTGGTGGCGGGCGGCGAAACGTCCGGCGCGGTGGTCAAGGCGCTTGGCGTCACCCTGTTGCAGATCGGCGCGCAGATTGATCCCGGCGTGCCGGCCACGGTGAGCAGTTGCGCCGAACCGCTGGCGCTGGCGCTGAAATCGGGCAACTTCGGGGGGCGCGACTTCTTTGCCAAAGCCCTGGCGCAACTGGCGGGAGGCGCCCAATGAGCGCCATCAACGAGCAGGCCCTGCGCGAAGAAATCTGCGACGTGGGCCGCAGCCTTTACCAACGCGGTTACACCGTCGGCAGCGCCGGCAATATCAGTGCGCGCCTGGACGATGGTTGGCTGATCACCCCCACCGATGTCTGCCTGGGTCGCCTGGTGCCCGGGTGCATTGCCAAGGTCAATCTTGACGGCGAATGGGTGTCGGGTGACAAGCCGTCAAAAACCCTGGCCCTGCACCGCCAGGTGTATGACCGCAACCCGGCGGTGGGCGGCGTGGTGCATACCCATTCGACGCATCTGGTGGCGCTGACCCTGGCCGGAGTGTGGCGGGCGGACGATATCCTGCCGCCGCTCACGCCTTATCAGGTGATGAAAGTCGGGCACATTCCGCTGATTGCGTACCAGCGCCCCGGCTCGCCCAACGTCGCCGAGCAAGTGGCGCAACTGGCCAACAGCGTGCGTGGCGTGATGCTCGAACGCCTCGGGCCGGTGGTGTGGGAAAGCTCGGTGGCCAAGGCCAGCTATGCCCTGGAAGAGTTGGAAGAAACCGCACGCCTGTGGTTGATGAGCAACCCCCGGCCCGAGCCGCTTGGCCAGGCCGCATTGGATGAACTGCGCGAGACGTTCGGCGCGCACTGGTAACCCGTAGACCGACATTGCAAGCACCACTCGAGAACCGCCCGCGGCGCTCGATGGGGCCCGCTTGCGCCCAAAAACAATAACAACAGGACATTTACCAATGAGCCCATTGATTTTGATGTTGACCGCCGGCGCGGGCATCGCGCTGCTACTGTTTCTGGTCCTCAAGTACAAATTCCAGCCGTTTGTCGCGCTGATGCTGGTGAGTATCGTGGTAGCGCTGGTCGCCGGGGTGAAACCGGCTGATCTGGTGGCGACCATCGAAGGCGGCATGGGCAAGACCCTCGGCCATATCGCGATCATCATCGCCCTGGGCGCCATGATCGGACGCATCATTGAGCTGTCCGGCGGGGCCGAGGCCTTGGCCAAGTCGTTGATCGAGCGGTTTGGCAACAGCCGTACGCCGCTGGCGCTGACCATTGCCGGGTTCATCATCGGCGTGCCGGTGTTCTTTGAAGTGGGGGTAATTATCCTGATGCCGCTGGCCTATGGTGTCGCACGCCGGGCACGCAAGCCGTTGCTGGTGTTTGCGTTGCCGATGTGCGCGGCGCTGCTGACGGTGCATGCGTTTTTGCCGCCCCATCCGGGCGCGGTGGCGGCGGCCAGCCAATTGGGTGCGGACCTGGGCCGGGTGTTGATGTTCGGTCTGCCGATCACCGCCTTGCTGTGCTACGTCGGTTACCGCGTGGCGGGGCGCATGACGCGGCGCTTCTACCCGATGACCGACGACATCCGCGCCGAAGTCTACGGCCCTCATGTCACCAATGAAGACCTGCGCGCCTGGACCCACGGTAACGACAACGCGGTGCAACAGGCCGGCGTTGCCGAAGCCCCGATGGGCCTGGAAGAATCCACCAGCGCCATCGTCGCCAAGCTGCCGCCGGCCCCGGCGCCGGGCTTTGGCCTGATCGTCAACCTGATTCTGCTGCCTATCGTATTGATCCTGTTGGGCACCCTGGCCACCTCGTTGCTGCCGGTTGAATCGGCACTGCGCGGGGTGATGACGGTGCTCGGTGCGCCCCTGGTGGCGCTGTTGATCGACACCTTGTTGTGCGCCTGGCTGCTGGGCTCGCGCCGGGGCTGGAGCCGCAGCCAGGTGTCGGACGTGATCGGCTCGGCTTTGCCGGGCGTGGCCATGGTGATCCTCATCGCCGGCGCCGGTGGGGTGTTCGGTAAAGTGCTGGTGGACACCGGGATCGGCGCGGTGGTCTCCGACCTGTTGCGTACTACCGGGCTGCCGGTGCTGGCCCTGGGTTTCCTGCTGACCATGCTGTTGCGCGCGGTACAGGGCTCCACCACCGTCGCCCTGGTGACCACGGCCGGTATCATCAGCCCGCTGATCGCCACCCTCAACCTGACGCCCAATCACCTGGCGCTGCTGTGCCTGGCCATGGGCGGTGGCGGGCTGGCCATGTCGCACATCAACGACGCCGGCTACTGGATCTTCACCAAACTCGCCGGGCTCAATGTGGCCGATGGGCTGCGAACGTGGACCGTCATCACCACCTTGCTGGGTACCCTGGGTTTCGTGATTACACTGCTGATCTGGCCTTTTGTCTGATTTTCGGGAGTTTCTATGCCTCGTTTCGCTGCCAACCTGAGCATGCTGTACCCGCAACATGAGTTTCTCGACCGCTTCGATGCCGCCAGGGCCGATGGTTTTGACGCGGTGGAGTACCTGTTTCCCTATGACTACCCCGCCGAGGTGCTTGGCCAGCGCCTGAGGGACAACGGCCTGGTACAGGCCCTGTTCAACGCGCCGCCCGGTGACTGGGCGGCGGGGGAGCGGGGTATCGCGACCCTGCCGGGGCGCGAGGCCGAGTTCCGCCGTGGCTTTGATCGCGCCCTGGAATACGCCGCCGTGCTGGGCAACAACCGCGTGCATGTCATGGCCGGCTTGCTGCCCTCGGAAGACCTGCGCCAGCGACATCACGCGGTGTACCTGCAAAACCTGGCCTACGCCAGCGCGGCGGCGGCCAAGGTCGGCGTCACGGTATTGCTGGAGCCGATCAATACGCGCGACATGCCGGGGTTTTTCCTCAATCGCCAGGACCAGGCCCAGGCCATCTGCAGGGAAGTCGGCGCAAGCAACCTCAAGGTTCAGTTCGACTGCTACCACTGCCAGATCGTCGAAGGCGACGTAGCCACCAAACTGCGCCGCGATTTCGACGGTATTGGCCATATCCAGATTGCCGGCGTACCGGACCGCCACGAGCCCGACCAGGGCGAGTTGAACTACCCGTTCCTGTTCGAACTGCTCGACCGGTTGGGCTACGACGGCTGGGTGGGCTGCGAGTACCGGCCAAAGGGCGATACCTCGGCGGGCCTGAGATGGTTGCGGGACTGGAAAGCCGCCCACTAGTCGCGTGGGAGGGGGCAGTGTGCCAACCACCCCATCAGCCAGCCCTGCCACCGCCATCCAAGCCTCGCCATTGCTCGGGGCTCATGCCGGCGACGGATCGCCCGGCAGCATCAATTCAATGCCACGCTTGCGGATGCCATCGGCCGCTGCGGGGGCGAGGGCGTCGTCGCTGATGATTACGTCGAACGGCTCCAGCCCGGCGATGCGGTACATGCTGAAGGTGCCGTACTTGGAGCTGCTGGCCACCAGCACCACTTGAGCCGCCGATTGCATGGCCACTTGCTTGACCTCGACTTTCAGCGCCGAAGGGGTGGTGATGCCCCGGTGCAGATCCCAGGAACTGGTCGATACAAACGCAATGTCCGTGACCACCTGGCGCAGCGTCGCCACGGCCAGCCCGCCGACCGAGGAGTGATTGTCGTGGTCCAGCTGGCCGCCGGTGTGGATCACCATGACCTGCGGCGCATCCATCAAGGCCTGTACGATCCCGAAGTCATTGGTCACCACCGTCATGCCGGACAGCGCCTTGATATACGGGACGATCTCCAATGTGCTGGTGCCGGCGTCCAAGTATACCGTCATGTCCGCGTGCAATAGCCGCGCGGCCAGCCGTGCCATGGCCTGCTTTTGCGGCAGTTCCACGACGGCTTTGGATTGATGGCTGGGTTCGCTGTGTAACTGGCTGGCGATACGCACTCCGCCGGTGACGGAGTACGCGCGGCCTTCCTGCTCCAGCAAGGCGATGTCGCGGCGCACGGTCATGTGCGAGCAATCGAACATCTCCATCAACTGGTGCACGCTCATCACCTGATGCTTGCGCAACTGCCGCAGGATTTGCTCACGGCGCTGCTCGGGAATCATCGGGGCGCTGCTGTCGGCGGCCGTGTCCTTGGGGTTGGGCATTAAGGCTCCGGGGTGGTTGGGCAAAGGGCGGGAAACGCGTGGCTATAGTAGCCAATACACGCCCCCGCAGGCGACCCCGGTGTGACAGCGGCTAGAACTTGAAGCGACCCACCAGGCCCTTGAGCTGACCGGAAATATCGGTCAAGCGGCCTGAGCCGGTTTGCGCCGAATGCGCAAAGCCTTCCACCAACTGCGCATCGGCATGGATCTGTGCGATGTGGCGGTTGATCTCTTCGGCAACCTGGTGCTGTTCCTCGGCCGCGGTGGCGATCTGGGTGTTCTGGTCGCGGATCGAGTCCACCGAGCCGCGGATCTTGTCGAAGCTGTCGCGGGCCTGCTGGATGCGCTCCACGCTGGTGTGAGACACCAGCAGGCTGCCTTGCATCTGCTGCGTGACTTCCTGGGTGCGGCGAGCGAGGTTGCCCAGCAGGCTGTCGATTTCGCCGGTGGAATCGGCGGTGCGGCGTGCCAGCGCGCGGACTTCATCGGCGACCACGGCAAAACCCCGGCCCTGGTCACCGGCGCGCGCGGCTTCGATGGCGGCGTTGAGCGCCAGCAGGTTGGTCTGCTCGGCAATCGAACGGATGGTGTCGAGGATGGTGTTGATGTTCTGGCTGTCCTGCTCCAGCAACTGCATGGTCTGGGTCGATTTCTGCAGGTCTTCGCTGAGCTTGAGCACGCTGCCGGTGGCTTCGCCGATGTGCTGTTGGCCGTCGTGCACGTCGCGGTAGCCTTCATCGGCGCTGGTTGCCGCGGCGCTGCACGAACGCGCCACTTCATTGGCGGTAGCGACCATTTCGTTGAACGCAGTGCTCACCAGTTCCACCGCTTCGCGCTGGCGGCCGGCAGCCTGGTTCATGTTGTTGGCCACTTCGCTGGTGTCGGCGGCGGCACTTTGCAGGTCCGACGATGCGTTGCCGATGCGCTGCACCAGTTGCGCGATCATGCTCAGGAACTGGTTGAACCAGCCCGCCAGGCTGGCGGTCTCGTCCTTGCCCTGCACCTTGAGCTGGCGCGTGAGGTCGCCTTCGCCTTCGGCGATCTCTTGCAGGCCGTCGGCCACGCCGCGAATCGGCCGCACGATCACTCGGGCGAAGCTGGCGCCGACGATGGCGAAGACCACCGCGAGTACCGCCGCGATGGCACCGATCAGCCAGGTCAGGCGGGTCGCTTCGGCCATCACTTCATCGCGCTTGATCAGGCCGATAAAGCGCCAGCCCAGGTCTTTGGAGCTGACCACGTTGGCCATGTAGGCCACGCCGTCGATGTCGATCTGGGTCACGCCGTCGCTGCGCTTGGCCAGTTCGGCGTAGTTGGGGCCAAGCTCGGCCAGGGGTTTGAAGTTGTGCTTGGCATCGCTGGGGTCCACCAGCACGTTGCCGTTGCCTTCCACCAGCATGAGGTAGCCGCTGTCGCCCAGCTTGATGTTGCGCACCAGTTCGGTGAGCTGCTTGAGCGACACATCCAGGCCGACCACACCGAGGATGTTGCCGCTGGCATCGGCGACGGTGTGTACGGTGCCAATCAACACCACGTCGTCCGGCGCCCAGTAATAGGCGCCGGTACGCACGGTGGCGCCGGGGGCGGCGATGGCCGCTTTGTACCAGGGGCGCACACGTGGGTCGTAGTTGTTCAGTTTGGTGTCGTCCGGCCAACTGGCGTAGCCGCCGTCGCTCAGGCCCAGGGACAGGTAGGCGGTGGTGGGATGGCTTTTGGCGAACTGGTCGAAAATCGCCAGCAGCTCTTTGTTGGTCTGGGTCAGCGGGATTTGCGCCGCCTCGGCGCCGGCGTAGCTCTTGAGGTCCTTGGCCGCGACAACGCGCGGGTCCTTGGCCACGAAATCGACGTTCTGGCTGATGCCGTCGAAGAACTGCTTCATGCCGTTGTCGATCTGGCGTATTTCGCGACCGCTGCTGTCGAGGAAATTGGCCAGGGCCCCCTCGCGCAGATTCAGCACTACCAACACGGCCACGAGTATGACCGGAAGGCACGCGATTGCCGCGAACGCCCAGGTCAACTTCTGCTTGATATTCATGACTTCACCTGCGGGTATTTGTAGTTTTGGCAAGGAGAAACGCTAGTGCTGAACGCCGCATGTGTTGTTATGAGGGGATATGGCCATGCGTACCCTTGGTTTATCGACCGGTAGGGCACGCACTTTAGGGCGCGAGGTGTGATCAGCCGATTTGGTCGTCGGCCAGGGCGTCGCGGCGCATCGATTGCAGGTTCTTTTCGATGGTTTCGCAGATGGCTTCCATCTGGATCTGGTGTTCGCTGGAGCGAAACGGGCTTTGCAGATCGGTGCCGATGCGTTCGATGGCCAACAGCATGAAGCCCACCACCGTCGACGCCAACGGCGTGAACCAGCCCAGGGACTCCACCAGGCCCACCGGTACGATCAGGCAGAACAACGAAATAAACAGCCGTGGAAAATACACGTAAGGGTAGGGCAGGGGCGTGTTGGCGATACGCTCCATGCCGCCTTGGGCGTTGGACAGGTCCACCAGCGTCGACTCCAACCGCGCCAGGCGAATGCTGTCCAGGTGCCCGGCCTTGTATTCGCGAGCCAACAACGCCGCCGAACCGGTGAGGATATCGTTGGCAAAATTATTGGTAGCGCCGTTGCGCGCGAATTCGTCGGTGGGGATGAACGCGCGTACTTCATCCGGGCACGGCTCGCCCTTGAGGTGTGCGGCCAGGCAGTTCACATAGGCCACATGGCGGCGCAGCAGGGTGGATTTGGTCGGGTTCACGTCGCTGCCGGGGTCGTCCAGCAGGGTCAGTACCTGGCGCGCAAAGCTACGTGAGTTGTTGACCATCGCGCCCCACAAGGTCCGCGCCTCCCACCAGCGGTTGTAGGCACTGCTGTTGCGAAAACTGATCAACACAATGAGCGCCGAACCCAGCAAGGTGAGCGGCATCAGCGGCAAGTTGACCTTGGCGTTGAGAAACAGCATGAAATCCACCGTGACGGCGATATCCCACAGCAGCAGCCAGAACAGCGACCAGCCTACGTAACCCATGGTCTTGATGATCAAACGGTATTTTTTGATGATGGCGGCTTTCAAACGACAACCTCGCGGTGAACGGTAAGCAAACAGTGCCTTAGCTCGGACGCCGGGCTGGGGGGAAGGTTCGAAGGCTCACTGAAACGGTTAAGCCACTCGGGCATTTTCGGAACAATTTTGGTAGCGACGCTGTCCGTTGGCGTAATTACGATAGATTGCGCTCAAGGCAAAAAGCCATTACCGGTACTGCAATTGAGATCAGTGAATCCAAGTTGTTTGATCAGGGCTCTTTCTCATGTGTGGCAGTTCGTTGAAGTTGGCAATGGAGCATTCGGCGCAAGCGTTTGAGCGTCATGAAAAGTTTGAAGCGTGCGTGCGCAATCATTACATAATGTTGCTGGAGCCCTATTCAAAGAGACCGTTTTTTTACAAGACCGCGTTAAAGTTCAGCCGTTTGATGGTGTCCTTTACGCTGTTGAGCACTTATTTCTCCAAGCCCGTGCCGTTACTCTCCGAGGTCAAAGAGTTTTGCATGACGCGCGGGTTCTGTTCGGGAAACAGTTTGGAGTCGATCTTCCTGTTGTTCCGGGCGCTGGGGTTCATGAAGGTCACGGGCCATTCCGATGACAGCCGCTTGCGGGTATTCAGGCCTTCGTCCCAGGCCTGCCGGGAGATCAGGCTGATGCTCGCGTCCGTGGTGGAGCCACTGGGCGTGATGTGCCCCGAAAAGTCCGTTGTCGCGCAAATGGCGGGGTTGGATGACCGCACTTACCTGGCACGTTATTTCAAAGGTTTTTCGGTTCTGCTGACGCACAACGCGACCATCGATCTGTTACTGCCTGACTGTTATTGGCTGGTAAAGCGCGATGCCGGGCACATGTTGATGTTGGCGATTTATAACGATGCCTGTGCGCCGGATAACCAGGGTGCAAGTTTCAGGTCGTCTTCCTATCTTGCAATCGCAGAGCAGTTATCGGTGTCCAAAACCCATGTTATTCGTTTGGTACAAGAGGGCGCGGACCGGGGATATTTCAAGATTCATTCAAAGACCCAACTTGAAGTGCTGCCGCCGTTTATTTATTTGGTCAGACGCTTTATGGCGTATTCGTTTGCGACGTGCTTACACAGCCTTCAGTTGAGCCAGGCCGATAGTACATAGGCAACTAATACAGGGAAGGAAATCATGCCGGCTATTTTGAAGCTCAGGCCGCGAATGCAGCGCTTGTTATCGCCTGCAGTCACCCAGGCCGAATTGCTCGGAATCATCGCTTGGTTGGGGGTGTTGCTGGCGAGCCCGGTGATATGGGGGCTGGACCTGATGGCGATCACGCTGGGCTTGCTGATCGTGTTTGGCTGCCATCGCGTGGCGGTCAATTATCGGGTGTGGCGCCTATTGGGCGTGGTCTACGCGGTGCTGCTCTGCGCCGGCTTCGCCTACGTGATCAGCGCCAACGTTGAACTGCAGGTGTTTGCCTTACCGCTCGCGGTGACAGTGGTCATCAGCAGCGCCATCCTCTTTATCGCCGTCGCGGATTTTCTGCTTTGCGCGGCATTGGTGTGGGCCGTGCTGTGGCCCACCATCACGGCGGGTTTTTATCCGGGTGCGCAGACCTATCTGTTCATTTTCTGCTTATCGTCGGTGTCGATTGGTTTCATCCTGAGCTTCTCCTACTTGAAAAACCTGCGCTCAGTGTTGTTGGTGGAAAGTGAGTTTCGTGAATTGGCCCAGACTGATTACTTGACCTCCATCCTCAACCGGCGCGCTTTCATGGAGAGCTTCGCCAAGTTGATCGCCGCCAATGAAGGCGGCTGGTTCATGATGTTGGATATCGACAGTTTCAAATTGAAAAACGATCAGTTCGGCCACGATGTTGGCGACAGGATTCTCTGCGCCATGGCCGCCAGCCTCAAAAACACCCCAGGCAGCCACAGTTTCGGCAGGATCGGCGGCGAAGAGTTCGGTGTGTTGGTGCTGGGGGATGACCCTTGGGCTGCCGGCGATTTCGCACTGCGCCTGTTGCAGGCGATTCGCAGCAGCGTCGCGCCGCCCCATCATTACACTTGCAGTGCAGGCATGACGCGTTTCTCGGCGGGTGCCGACATGTCGGCGGTCCTCAAGTGTGCCGACCGCAACCTGTACACCGCCAAGGGTAATGGCAAGGATTGTGTGTACCTGGATGGCGCGCGGGTGCGGGAGAACGTAACAAAGCGGATACCCAAAAAATAACGAATGAGAATAGATATCAAACAAGAATGCGTTGATATACCATGCGCCGCGAATTCTTGGCAGGTTTGCCGCCCCATCTGGCTCATTCACTAGGTGCAACATCCATGCGTCGTACCCTGATTTCCATCTGCGTGCTTCAGGCGTTTTCGCCTTTTACCTGGGCAGAGGTTTCGCCCACCGAAAAAGCCAGCCTCGAACTGCAAGCGACCAACGTGACCGGCGCCGCGGACTACGAGACGGCGCAGGGGCCGGTCAAGGGCTACCACGCCACGCGTTCAGCGAGTGCGACGCGCACCGATACCTCGATTCATGAAACCCCGCAGTCGATCAGCGTGGTGTCCAAGGACGTGGTCGAGGACATCGGTGCGACCCGTCTGCAAGACGCCCTGGATTACGCTGGCGGTGTGGGCCGGGCCAACAACTTTGGCGGGCAGGGGCTTACCAGTTTCACCGTGCGTGGCTTTACCACAGCCGAGTTTTATCGCAATGGGTTCCCCGTAAACCGCGGCTATCCGGCCACGCCCGACGCCAATACCATCGAACGCCTTGAAGTGCTGCGCGGCCCGGCGACCATGCTGTACGGCCGTGGCGATCCCGGCGGCACCTTCAATGTGGTGTCCAAGCAGCCGCTGGCCGAACGCACTGTGACCCTTGGCAGCCAATTGAATGACCAGGGCATGAAGCGCGGCACCCTGGATGCCTCCGGCCCGCTGGACGAAGAAGGCCGCCTGGCCTATCGCCTCAACGTGGTGGGCGAGGGCGGCGACACCTTCCGTGATCACGTCGAGACCGAACGCTACGGCGTAGCCCCGGTGATCACTTGGCAGGTCACCGATGCGACCAAGGTGATCTTCGAGGGTGATTTCATACGCAACAATCACCCGCTGGACCGTGGTTTGACGCGTTTCGCGAACCAGCGCAGTACCCCGTCGCGGGACACGTTCTGGGGCGAAAAATACGCCGGTGATCTGCACAACGATAACAATGTGGCGCAGTTGCGCTTTGAGCACGTGCTCAACGACAACTGGACCCTGGGCGGTGGCTTCCAATGGTTGGACGGCACCATGAAAGGCAATGGCGTAGAGGCTAACAACGCCAATAGCCTGGGCGCCGATGGGCGTACCCTTCAGCGCAACTTCAACTATCGCAAGTTGGAGTGGACCGACAAGGACTACCAACTCAATCTGACGGGGCACTTCTCCACCGGTGGGCTGGAGCACACGCTGCTCACTGGCGTCGAATACGAAGACTACGACTACAAGTCAATCATCCAGCGCTCCAGCCTTGCAGCCGGAACTTTTCCGATCGATATCTTCGACCCGGTCTATGGTCAGCCACGCCCGGCACTGACCCGTACGCCGACCCACGATAAGGAAAACCTCAAGACCTACGCGGCCTTCGTGCAGGACCAGGTGGCCCTGACTGAACGCTTGAAAGTCCTGGCTGGCGCGCGTTTTGAACGGTTTGAGCATGACTACGAAAGTTATGTGCCCGGCGTGAACCCTTTTCAGACCGCAGAAAACGCCGTCACCCCACGCGTGGGGGTGATCTATGACCTCACCGATACCGTGGCGGTCTATGCCGATGCCGCACGCTCGTTCAAGCCCAACATTGGTGCTGCGCGCGAAGGCGGTGGCTTCGAGCCGGAAAAGGGCAAATCCTACGAGATGGGCATCAAGTGGGAAGCTCTGGATCGCCAACTGAGCGTCGACGCGGCGATCTATCAGATTGAAAAGAAAAACGTTCAAGGTGTTGACCCGCTCAACTCTGCTTTCAACGTTGCGACGGGCCAGGTACGCAGCCGCGGTTTCGACCTGAACGTGGCCGGTAACCTCACACCTGAGTGGCGGGTTATCGGCGGCTATGCCTATGTGGATGCCGCCGTCACCAAGGACACGACGGTCCGTACTGGCACGCGTCTGGCCAACATCCCGCGCAATAGCTTCAGCCTGCTCAACGTGTATGAATTTCAAGACGGTGCACTCAAAGGCCTGGGCCTTGGTGCAGGTGGTAAATATGTGGCTGACCGAGCCGGGCAGACCACCAACTCTACGTTCACGATGGATGCTTATACGGTCATCGACCTGCTCGGTTACTACAAGGTCAACGAAAACGTCAGACTCAACCTCGACGTTAAGAACCTATTCAATCGTGAGTATGACGAAGGCTCCTTCTTGAACTTCTACGCCTATCCCGGCGCGCCGCGCACGGTGCAGGTGGGTATCTCCTACTCCCTGTAATTCTGCCTGGTGGCGTGCATCATCCGCGGGTGTTTGCACGCCACCTCACAGTCTCGGCAGAAAACCCCGCGTTCCCTCAAATAAGCGTTTACCGCTTGCCCGATAGATGAGAAAACCGTGCCCATTTTCCCGGAGATGGACATCCCATGCCTCGTTCAATCCTTATCCCCCGCCTGGTCGTCGCGCTGCTGGTCGGCGCTGCGCTGTGGTACATGTGGATTATCACCGGCCCCAAGCTGGAAATTGGCGGCGCCAGCCCGGATCAGCAGGCGGTGGGGGGCTTGCAGGGCCTGACGCCACGTGATTTTGGCGAGTCGGGAACCGGCGTGGTGGTGACGGCTCAAGGCACATGGTTGGTGGGGCTGGTAGACGACGAATATCACACCTTCGAACCGTCCGCCGGGCCGGTAAACCTGACCGAGCAGCTCTACGGCAAGGCGCCGAAGGCGCCGCAAGAGCAAAACACCTATTTCGGCTATTTCTCGCGCAGCAAGCCCCAGACCACCATCGTGTCGCGGCTGGAGGCTGACGGCCAGTTCAAGCAAGTGGCCCAGCTCAGCGGCGCCGCATCCCTGGTGGCCAGTGCCGATGGCGCGCGCGTGTTGCTGCTCACCGACCTCAAGCGGCCCAACGGGGCCGATGGCCAGGTGGTGTTCACCAGTGATGACCAAGGCAAGACCTGGACCTTGTTGGCCGGCGAACTATTCCCCGCGATAGGGGGCGCGCTGATGCTGCTCGATCCGTACTTTTACAGCAAGGACGAGGTCTGGGCCTGGAGCTTCCCCGATGAGATGGAGGATGAATCCAACCGTGTATCGACCGGGGTGTATTACTCCGCCGATGGCGGCCTGCACAGTACGTTGATCGCGACGCCACATCCGCTGGTGGTAGGGCGTGAATACGTGAGCCGCAAACGCCCGGATATCAAGCAGTGGCACGACTCGAACGATCAGGTGACCCACGTGCTGCAACTGGATGCCCGACGCGCCTACATCTGGGTGTCCCAGCGCTTCTGGGGCGTCGCCCCCGATGACAAGGGTGGCAATGTGAGCGTCAGCGTCACCACGCGCGTGGAACTGACGCGCGTGGACGGGCAATGGCAGACGGGCACTGCCCAGCGTGAAGACGACCTGTACATCACCGACCTTGCCAACAATGGCGCGGGGCGTGTGCTTGGCCTGATCGACCATGGCCCGGATGGGCAGGCCGTGGTCGCTGAAATGAACACCACCACCCTGGCCTGGCAACCTTTGGGCGAGGTGCCCAATGTGTTCTCGCCATTGGCCGCCAGCACCGTGGCCCAAAAACTGTGGGTGGGGCGCAACAGCCTGATGATCAGCACCTACAGCCAACATCAACCCCCGCGCTGGCTGTACTGGTGGGGCAAGGCGAGCATCTCGTCGGGGGCGGTGTTCTATTCCACGAACTGGGGCCAGTCGTGGAGACGTCTGGCGCTGGACGGTGCTGAACACGGCATCCGCGGCTTCGACGGCGCCAGCGACCGCGTGTTCTGGGCCAGGCAAAGTCACCTTTACGACGTCGGCATTCACGCCTACGGCTTGCGTTAAAGCGCTTGCGGGACGTGTGGGCAGGCCCACGCTCTCAAGATAGGTGAAACTCCAAATGTGGGAGGGAGCAAGCCTCCTCCCACATTTGGCTCTCCAGTGGCTTTAAAGCGGCGTCAACACATTCATCACCGTATCCAGCGCCACTCGCGTGTCATCCAACTGCACCAGCGAGGCATGCCGCGCGCCCAGTGCGTCGCGGTTTTGGATCGCGGTGAGGATCGCCTTGTGCCGGGGCAGGCTCAAGCCCTGAATGTCCGGGCGCCGGTTGGTGATGTTGATCGATTCGCGCAGCGGCAACGACAGCATGTTGCACATGTACGCGAGCAGATCGTTGCGCGTGGCGTCGGCGATAGCGCGGTGGAAGTCCAGGTCGGCCTGTAGCAGGTCTTCGTGGGTCTTCGCGGTTTCCATGCCGCAGTAGGCCTTCTCGATAATGGCGATGTCTTCATCGGTGGCCGTGGTCGCGGCCATGGCGGCGATTTCCGGTTCGAGGATGCGCCGCACACCCGCCAGGGTATTGAAGAACTCGCTATGGGGCGTGGACTGCATCAGCCAGGACAGCACGTCCGGGTCGAGCAGGTGCCACTTCAAGCGCGGCCGCACCACCGCGCCCACCCTGGGCTTGGAATACACCAGGCCCTTGGCGCTGAGCACTCGCGTGGCTTCGCGCAGCACCGAGCGGCTGACCTTGTACTCCTCGCAGAGCGTGGCCTCCATGGGCAGCCTTTCTTCGGGCTTGAAGCGACCGGAAACGATGTGCATGCCCAAGTCCTGAACGATCTGGGCATGCATGCTCTTGCGCGGCTTGGGCGGCTGGTGATCCATAACGGGCGGGATGCTCTGGCTTAAATTCGCGGCATCATAGCATCCCAATTAGTGGGAATGACGCGGGACTTCAGCCCCACGGCACCCTACCAGGAAGTCAAAGTCGCAGCCCTGGTCGGCCTGCAGCACATGGTCGATGTACAGCTGGCGGTAGCCGCCGACGATCAGGTTCTGCGGTGGCGCCAGGTCAGCCATGCGCGCCGCCAGCTCTGCGTCGGGGATGTCCAGGTGCAAGCGGCCATTGGCGCAGTCCAGCTCGATCCAGTCGCCTTCCTTGACCGTGGCCAACGGCCCGCCCGCGGCGGCTTCCGGTGCCACGTGCAACACCACGGTGCCGTATGCCGTGCCGCTCATGCGTGCATCGGAGATGCGCACCATATCGGTCACGCCCTGGGCCAGCAGCTTGGCCGGCAGGCCCATGTTGCCGACTTCAGCCATGCCCGGGTAACCCTTGGGCCCGCAGTTTTTCATGACCAGGATCGAGTTGGCGTCCACGTCCAGCTCCGGGTCGTTGATGCGTGCCTTGTACATGTCGAAGTTCTCGAACACCACCGCGCGGCCACGATGCTGCATCAGCTCAGGGCTGGCCGCCGACGGCTTGAGCACTGCACCCAGTGGGGCCAGGTTGCCGCGCAGCACACAAATGCCGCCGTCGGCGCGAATCGGGTTGTCGAGGGTGCGGATCACTTCGTCCTGGCCGTAGATCGGCGAGTCCTTGGTGTTCTCGCCCAGGGTCTTGCCGTTGACGGTCAAGGCGTTCGGGTGCGGGATCAGGTTGGCTTCGCCGAGGCGGCGCAGCACGGCGGGCAGGCCGCCGGCGTAGTAGAACTCTTCCATCAGGAAACGCCCCGACGGCTGCAGGTCGACGATGGTGGGCATGCCGCGGCCGATGCGGGTCCAATCGTCCAGGTCCAATTCCACGCCGATGCGCCCGGCGATGGCTTTCAAATGGATCACCGCGTTGGTCGAACCGCCGATGGCGGCGTTCACGCGAATCGCGTTTTCAAACGCTTCTTTAGTCAGGATCTTCGACAGCTTCAAGTCTTCGCGCACCATCTCCACCGCGCGCATGCCGGACATGTGCGCCAACACATAACGCCGCGCATCCACCGCCGGGATCGCCGCGTTGTGCGGCAACGAGGTGCCGAGCGCCTCGGCCATGCAGGCCATGGTCGACGCGGTGCCCATGGTGTTGCAGGTGCCCGCCGAGCGCGACATGCCGCCCTCTGCCGCAAGGAAATCATCCAGGGTAATGGTGCCGGCCTTCACTTGTTCGCTGAGCTGCCACACCACGGTGCCCGAGCCGATGTCCTGGCCCTTGTGCTTGCCATTGAGCATCGGCCCGCCGGTGACCACAATCGCCGGCACGTCGCAACTGGCGGCGCCCATCAGCAGGGCCGGGGTGGTTTTGTCGCAGCCGGTCAGCAGTACGACGCCATCGATCGGGTTGCCGCGAATGGCCTCTTCCACATCCATGCTCGCCAGGTTACGCGTCAGCATGGCGGTGGGGCGCAGGTTGGATTCGCCGTTGGAGAACACCGGGAATTCCACCGGAAAACCGCCGGCCTCGATCACGCCGCGTTTGACGTGCTCGGCAATCTGGCGGAAATGCGCGTTGCACGGGGTCAGCTCCGACCACGTGTTGCAGATGCCGATGATCGGCTTGCCATGGAACTGGTGATCGGCAATGCCCTGGTTCTTCATCCAGCTGCGGTACATGAAGCCGTTCTTGTCGGCGGTACCAAACCACTGGGCAGAGCGTAGGCCGGGCTTTTTATCAGACATGATCGATTCTCTTATTGTATGACTATATGTTCTCTCTGCGGCTAAACATAAGCGCAAAATCTTCCATTTGGAAGTGTTGTTTTGCAAATAGTCCTACTATATAGTCAGTCTCAACTGAGGTATGACCCTGGCGGATTTTTCCGCGAGAGGCATCCCCGATACCTATAAGAACAACAATCGGAGATCGACCCCATGAGCGAGGAATTGCGGCTTATCCGGCGCATCACGCTGAAACTGATTCCCTTCCTGATCCTGCTGTACTTGATTGCCTACGTGGACCGTTCCGCCGTGGGCTTCGCCAAGTTGCACATGGGTGCCGACGTCGGCATCGGGGACGCGGCCTACGGCCTGGGCGCGGGGTTGTTCTTCATTGGTTATTTCCTGTTCGAGATCCCCAGCAACCTGATGCTCGACCGCTTCGGCGCGCGGCGCTGGTTCGCGCGCATCATGATCACCTGGGGCGCCATTACCATCGGCATGGCCTTTGTGCAGGGGCCGCACAGCTTCTATGTGATGCGCTTTTTGCTCGGCGCGGCTGAAGCCGGGTTCTTTCCGGGCGTGCTCTACTACATCACCCAATGGTTCCCGGTGCGCCATCGCGGCAAAATCCTGGGGCTGTTTATTCTCTCCCAGCCGATCGCGATGATGATCACCGGCCCCGTCTCGGGCGGCCTGCTGGGCATGGACGGCATCTTCGGCCTGCACGGCTGGCAGTGGCTGTTCATCGTGATCGGTACGCCGGCGATCCTGCTGACCTGGCCGGTGCTGCGTTACCTGCCGGACGGCCCGAAACAAGTCAAGTGGATGAACGACGCCGAAAAGGCCTGGTTGACTGGTGAGCTGAACAAAGACCTGCAAGCCTACGGCCAGACCCGCCACGGCAACCCGTTGCATGCGCTCAAAGACAAGCGCGTGCTGTTGCTGGCGCTGTTTTACCTGCCGGTGACCCTGAGCATCTACGGCCTGGGCCTGTGGTTGCCGACCCTGATCAAGCAGTTCGGCGGCAGCGACCTCACCACCGGTTTCATCTCCGCCGTGCCGTACATCTTCGGCATCATTGGCCTGCTGATCATCCCGCGCAGTTCCGACCGTTTGAACGACCGCTACGGCCACCTCGCCGTGCTCTATGTGCTGGGCGCCATCGGGCTGTTCTGCAGCGCCTGGCTGAGCGCGCCGGTGCTGCAAATGGCGGCGCTGTGCCTGGCGGCGTTCGCGCTGTTTTCCTGCACGGCGGTGTTCTGGACCTTGCCGGGGCGTTTTTTCGCCGGCGCCAGTGCGGCGGCGGGCATTGCGTTGATCAACTCGGTGGGCAACCTCGGCGGTTATATCGGTCCGTTCGTGATCGGCGCGCTCAAGGAATACACCGGCAATCTGGCCTCGGGCCTGTACTTTCTGTCGACGGTGATGGTGTTCGGGCTGGTGCTGACCGGCGTGGTCTATCGCGTGCTTGAGCGCAAGCATGTACTGCCGGCCGACCAATTCGCCGCCAGCGCCCGTGGCGCCACACGTACTTAATTTTTGGAGAACCTTCATGCGTTTAGTGCAGTTCGAACTCAATAATGGCCAGTGTCGTGTCGGCGTCGTAGACGGCAGCCAATTGCGCGAAGTGCTGGGTGCGCAAAGCGTGCGTGAACTGGCGCTGGCCGCCATCGAAGCGGGCATCAAGCTGCAACAGCAGGTCGAAAGCCTCGGGTTGGGCGCCAGCCATGACTACGCAGCCTTGCTGGCCGAGCAGAAAATTCTGCCGCCGCTGGACCATCCGGACCCCGCTCATATGCTGATCAGCGGCACCGGCCTCACCCATCTGGGCAGTGCCTCGGCGCGGGACAAGATGCACCAGCAGGCCGGCGACGACAGCGCCATGACCGACACCATGCGCATCTTCAAATGGGGCGTGGAGGGTGGCAAACCCGCCGCCGGCCAGGCCGGTGTGCAACCGGAGTGGTTCTACAAGGGCGACGGCAGCATCGTCGTGCGTCCCGGCCAGGCGTTCCCGGTGCCGCCATTTGCCGAAGACGCCGGTGAAGAGCCGGAGATCGGCGGCCTCTATGTGATCGGTCACGACGCCAAGCCCTATCGCCTGGGCTTTGCGGTGGGCAACGAGTTTTCCGACCACGTGATGGAGCGCAAGAACTACTTGTACCTGGCTCATTCCAAACTGCGCAGTTGCAGCTATGGTCCGGAACTGCGCGTGGGCGAACTGCCGTCGCACCTGGCCGGCACCAGCCGTATCCTGCGCAACGGCGAGGAAATCTGGCGGAACGAATTCCTCAGCGGCGAGGCCAATATGTGCCACAGCCTGGAAAATCTCGAATACCACCACTTCAAATACAGCCAGTTCCTCAAGCCGGGCGATGTGCACATCCACTTTTTCGGCACCGCCACGCTGTCATTTGCCGACGGTATACGTACCCAGCCGGGCGACGTGTTCGAGATCAGCCAGGCCGAGTTCGGCGCGCCGCTGGTCAACAGTGTCGGCAGCGTTGATGCGGCATTCGAACCCGGCAACGTCATCACCCTTTAAAGGAGACCACCATGACCCAGTTCCTCGGCCACAATTTCATCGGCGGCCAGCGCAGCGCCAACGGTAGCGTCAAGCTGCAAAGCGTCGATGCCACCACGGGCCAAGCCTTGCCCCAGGATTTCTACCAGGCCACCGCGCAGGAAGTCGACGCCGCCGCCCAGGCCGCCGCGCAGGCTTACCCGGCCTATCGCGCCCTGAGTGCCGCGCGCCGCGCGCAGTTCCTGGACGCCATCGCCGATGAGCTGGATGCGCTGAGCGACAATTTTGTCGAGCTGGTGTGCCGCGAGACCGCACTGCCGGCTGCGCGTATCAAAGGCGAGCGCGGGCGCACCAGCGGCCAGATGCGTTTGTTTGCCACGGTGCTGCGTCGCGGTGATTTCTACGGTGCGCGTATCGACAGGGCGCTGCCGGATCGTCAGCCACTGCCGCGCCCGGACCTGCGCCAATACCGCATCGGCCTCGGCCCGGTCGCCGTGTTCGGGGCCAGCAACTTCCCCCTGGCGTTTTCCACCGCCGGCGGCGACACCGCCGCTGCGCTGGCGGCCGGTTGCCCGGTGGTGTTCAAGGCCCACAGCGGTCACATGGCCACGGCTGAGCAGGTCGCCAACGCGATCATTCGCGCAGCAGAAGCCACTGAGATGCCGGCCGGTGTGTTCAATATGATCTTCGGCGGCGGCGTCGGTGAGGCGCTGGTCAAGCACCCGGCGATCCAGGCAGTGGGCTTTACCGGTTCGCTCAAAGGCGGTCGTGCCCTGTGCGATATGGCGGCGGCACGCCCGCAGCCGATCCCGGTGTTTGCCGAGATGTCGAGCATCAACCCGGTGATCGTGTTGCCCCAGGCCCTGCACGCCCGCGCCGAAACCGTCGCCCGCGACCTGACCGCTTCGGTGGTGCAAGGCTGCGGCCAATTCTGCACCAACCCAGGCCTGGTGATCGGCATCGCCTCACCGGCATTCACCGCGTTCACCCAGCAGGTGGCGCAGCTGATTGGCGCGCAACCGGCGCAGACCATGCTCAACGCCGGCACCTTGAGCAGCTACGGCAAGGGCCTGGCAAAACTGCTGGCGCACCCTGGCATCCAGCACCTGGCGGGCAATGCCCAGTCCGGCAACCAGGCGCAGCCACAACTGTTCAAAGCCGATGCCAGTTTGCTGATCAACGGCGATGAGGCGCTGCAGGAAGAAGTGTTCGGCCCCACCACGGTGTTTGTCGAAGTGGCCGACCAGGCTCAACTGAGCGCCGCCTTGCACGGCCTGCACGGTCAGCTCACCGCGACGGTCATCGGCGAGCCGGCGGATTTTCAGCAGTTCGCCGAACTCACGCCGCTGCTGGAGCAGAAAGTCGGGCGCATCCTGCTCAACGGCTACCCGACCGGCGTGGAAGTGTGCGATTCGATGGTGCATGGCGGCCCGTACCCGGCGACGTCCGATGCCCGTGGCACCTCGGTCGGCACCTTGGCCATCGACCGGTTCCTGCGTCCGGTGTGCTTCCAGAATTACCCTGATAGCCTGCTGCCCGACGCGTTGAAAAACGCCAACCCGCTGCGTATCCAGCGCCTGGTGGACGGCACGCCATCGCGCGAGTCGCTGTAAGGAACCCGGAGGTTTCATGTTGTGGAATGCAGTCACTGCACACCGTGCACAGTTGGGCGAAGGGCCGTTCTGGGACGTGCCGACCCAGGCGCTGTATTGGGTCAATATCGCCGGTAAACAAGCGCTGCGCCTGATGGGCGGGCAATTGCGCATCTGGCAGTTGCCCGAGCATGTCTCGGCGTTTATCCCGTGTGAACGCGGCGATGCACTGGTGACCCTGAGCAGCGGCGTCTATCGGCTGGACCTGGCGACCGAAGCCTTGACCCTGCTCTGCGTGGCCGACCCGCAACCGGGCAACCGTGGCAATGAAGCACGCTGCGATGCCCAGGGGCGCCTGTGGCTGGGCACCATGCAGAACAACATTGGCGAGGAGGGTGAAGACCTGCCGATTACCCGGCGCTCCGGCGGCCTGTTCCGTATCGATGCCGATGCGCGGGTCACGCCGTTGCTGCAAGGCCTGGGCATTCCCAACACCTTGCTGTGGAACGAGGAGGGCAGCCAGGTGCACTTTGGTGACAGCCTGGACGGCACGCTCTATCAGTATTCGATCCACGCCGATGGCCAGCTCGCACCGCCACGGGTGTGGTTTGGGCCGCACGCGCGCGGCGGCCCGGATGGCTCGGCCATGGACGCCGAGGGCTTTATCTGGAACGCGCGCTGGGACGGCAGTTGCCTGCTGCGCCTGACGCCTGCGGGCGAGGTGGATCGCATCATCGAACTGCCGGTCAGCCGCCCCACCAGTTGCGTGTTCGGTGGGCCCGACCTCACCACCCTGTTTATCACCAGCGCGGCCAGTCCTTTGAATCACCCTTTGGACGGTGCCGTGCTGGCTATCGAAGTCGATGTACCTGGCAAGCCTTGCCATCGTTTTGCCGGTTAACCCCAACATTCAAAAAACAACAACAAGAGGTGTCGTTCATGAAAAAGGCTCTACGCGTCCTTGCTGCCGCCGTTGCTTTAAGCAGCCTCAGCAGCCTCGCATCCGCTGAAGAAGTGAAGATCGGTTTCCTGGTCAAGCAGGCCGAGGAGCCGTGGTTCCAGACCGAATGGGCCTTTGCCGAAAAAGCCGCTCAGGACAAGGGGTTCAAACTCATCAAAATCGCCGTGCCCGATGGCGAAAAAACCCTCTCGGCCATCGACAGCCTGGCCGCCAACGGCGCCAAGGGCTTCGTGATCTGCCCGCCGGACGTCTCCCTGGGCCCGGCCATCGTGGCCAAGGCCAAGCTCAACGACATGAAAGTGATCGCCGTGGATGACCGCTTCGTCGATGCCAAGGGCAATTTCATGGAAGACGTGCCGTACCTGGGCATGGCCGCCTTCGAAGTGGGCCAGAAGCAGGGCGCCGCGATGGCCGCCGAAGCGAAAAAACGCGGGTGGGACTGGAAGGAGACCTATGCCGTGGTCAACACCTTCAATGAACTCGACACTGGCAAGAAGCGCACCGACGGCTCGATCAAATCCCTGGAAGAGGCCGGCATTCTCAAGGACCACATCCTCACCGCCCCGCTGAAAACCCTCGACGTTCCCGGCAGCATGGACGCCACCAACTCGGCCCTGGTCAAACTGCCCCGTGGCGCGAAAAACCTGATCATCGGCGGCATGAACGACAACACCGTGCTCGGTGGCGTGCGCGCCACTGAAAGCGCCGGTTTTGCCGCCGCCAACGTGATCGGCATCGGTATCAACGGCACCGACGCCATCGGCGAACTGAAGAAAGCCAACAGCGGCTTCTTCGGCTCGATGCTGCCCAGCCCGCACATCGAAGGCTACAAAACCGCCGAGATGATGTACGAGTGGGTGACCAAAGGCACCGAGCCGCCTAAGTACACCGCCATGGACGAAGTGACCCTGATCACCCGCGAGAACTTCAAGGAAGAACTGACCAAAATCGGGCTGTGGAAATGACTGCTGCGGCCCTGCGGTTTGACGGTATCGGCAAAACCTTTCCCGGGGTCAAGGCGCTCGACGGCATCTGTTTCACCGCCCACCCGGGGCAGGTACATGCCTTGATGGGCGAAAACGGCGCCGGCAAGTCGACGCTGCTGAAGATATTGGGCGGTGCCTATATCCCCAGCAGCGGCACGCTGCAGATCGGCGAGCAGACCATGGCCTTCAAATGCGCCGCCGACAGCATCGCCAGCGGCGTGGCGGTGATCCACCAGGAGTTGCACCTGGTGCCGGAAATGAGCGTGGCCGAGAACCTGTTCCTGGGGCATTTGCCGACGCGTTTGGGCGTGGTCAACCGCGGCCAGCTGCGCAAGCAGGCGCTGACCTGCCTCAAGGGCCTGGCCGATGAAATCGACCCGGACGAGAAGCTCGGGCGTTTGTCCCTCGGCCAGCGCCAGTTGGTGGAAATCGCCAAGGCGCTGTCCCGTGGCGCCCATGTGATTGCCTTCGATGAACCCACCAGCAGCCTCTCGGCGCGCGAGATCGACCGCTTGATGGCGATCATCACGCGCCTGCGCGACGAGGGCAAAGTGGTGCTGTATGTGTCGCACCGCATGGAGGAAGTCTTCCGCATCTGCAACGCGGTGACGGTGTTCAAGGACGGCCGCTACGTGCGCACCTTCGATGACATGAGCACGCTGACCCACGACCAGTTGGTGACCTGCATGGTCGGTCGCGACATTCAGGACATCTACGATTACCGCCCGCGCGAGCATGGCGAGGTAGCGCTCAAGGTCGACGGCTTGCTCGGTCCTGGCCTGCGTGAGCCGGTGAGTTTCGCGGTGCGCAAAGGCGAGATCCTTGGCCTGTTCGGGCTGGTGGGGGCAGGGCGCACCGAGCTGTTCCGCCTGCTCAGCGGCCTGGAACGCGCGAGTGCCGGCAGCCTGCAACTGTGCGGCGAAAAACTGCAGTTGCGCTCGCCCCGCGACGCCATTGCCGCCGGCGTATTGCTGTGCCCGGAAGACCGTAAAAAGGAAGGCATCATTCCGCTGTCGAGCGTGGCCGAGAACATCAACATCAGCGCGCGGGGCGCCCATTCCACCTTCGGCTGGCTGCTGCGCGACGGTTGGGAGAAGGGCAACGCCGAGCATCAAATCAAGGCCATGAAGGTCAAGACCCCGAACGCCGCGCAGAAAATCATGTACCTCTCCGGCGGCAACCAGCAGAAGGCCATTCTCGGCCGCTGGCTGTCGATGCCGATGAAAGTGCTGCTGCTCGACGAACCGACGCGGGGCATCGATATCGGCGCCAAGGCCGAGATCTACCAGATCATTCACAACCTCGCAGCCCAAGGCATCGCGGTGATCGTGGTGTCCAGCGACCTGATGGAAGTCATGGGCATTTCCGACCGCATCCTGGTGCTGTGCGAAGGCGCCATGCGCGGCGAACAACTGCGCGCGCACGCCACTGAATCCAACCTGCTGCAGCTGGCCTTGCCGCGCCGCGTGACGAACTGAGAGAAGACCATGACCACTCAAAACAACGCGTTGCCAACCGCACGCAAACCCCTGGATATGCGCGCGCTGCTCGACAACTGGGCGATGCTGCTGGCGGCGGTGGGCATTTTTGTGCTGTGCGCCTTGCTGATCGATAACTTCCTTTCGCCGCTGAACATGCGCGGGCTGGGCCTGGCGGTGTCCACCGTGGGCATCGCGGCGTGCACCATGCTGTTTTGCCTGGCATCGGGGCATTTCGACTTGTCGGTGGGCTCGGTGATCGCCTGCGCCGGCGTGGTCGCGGCCATTGTCATGCGCGATACCGACAGCGTCATGCTCGGCATCGGCGCGGCGCTGGGGATGGGCCTGATCGTCGGGTTGATCAACGGCATCGTCATTGCCAAGCTGCGGGTCAATGCGCTGATCACCACCCTGGCGACCATGCAGATCGTGCGCGGCCTGGCTTACATTTTTGCCGACGGCAAGGCAGTGGGCGTGTCCCAGGACCAGTTCTTCATCTTCGGCAACGGCCAGTTGTTCGGCGTGCCGGTGCCGATCCTGATCACCATCCTGTGCTTCCTGTTCTTCGGTTGGCTGCTCAACTACACGACCTACGGGCGCAACACCATGGCCATCGGCGGCAACCCGGAAGCAGCATTGCTGGCGGGGGTCAACGTTGATCGCACCAAGATCCTGATCTTTGCCGTGCACGGTCTGATCGGCGCGCTGGCCGGGGTGATCCTCGCGTCGCGCATGACCTCGGGCCAGCCGATGATCGGCCAGGGCTTCGAGCTGACGGTGATCTCGGCGTGCGTGCTGGGCGGTGTGTCGTTGAGCGGCGGGGTCGGCATGATCCGCCATGTGATTGCCGGGGTACTGATCCTGGCGATCATCGAGAACGCGATGAACCTGAAGAACATCGACACGTTCTATCAGTACGTGATCCGTGGTTCGATCCTGTTGCTGGCGGTGGTCATCGACCGTATGAAACAACGCTGATCAAAAGCCCTGTGAGGGGCAAAGGTGGGAGGGAGCAAGCCCCCTCCCACAGTTTTACTCGGCGCTGAACTTGAAGACGGTGTTCTGGGTGTAGGTCTGCCCTGGGTTCAAGCGAGTTGATGCAAAGCTGGGCTGGTTAGGCGCATCCGGATAGTGCTGGGTCTCCAGCGTAAACCCACTCCAGTGCAGGTAAGTCTTGCCTGCTTTGCCCTTCACCGAACCATCGAGGAAGTTGCTGGTATAGAACTGCACCCCCGGCTCACTGGTGTAGAGCTGCAAGCGCCGGCCAGACTCCGGGTCATGCACTTCGGCGGCCAGCTTTTTCACGTCGCCCTTGGTGTCCAGCGCCCAGTTGAAGTCAAACCCGCCTTGCTTCGGTTCGGCGAATTTGAGCTGCGGATGATCGTCCTTGATGTGCTGGCCGATCGGCGTGGGCTTGAGGAAATCCATCGGCGTGCCCTTGACGGGGGCGAGTTCGCCGGTAGGAATCAGCGTCGCATTGACCGGCGTGTAGTGGCTGGCATGCAAGGTGGCAACCTGTTTGAGGATGTCACCATTGCCCGCGCCGGCCAGGTTGAAGTAGCTGTGGTTGGTCAGGTTGAGCACCGTGGGTTTGTCGGTGGTGGCCTTGTAGTCGATGTGCAGTTCGTTCTTGTCGTTGAGGCTGTAGGTGACCTCGGTTTTCAGGTTGCCGGGGAAGCCCATCTCACCGTCCTTGGACAGGTAGGTGAGGGTGACCCCAACCGAGTCCTTGCCCTTGACCGGCTCGGCTTTCCATACATGCTTGTCGAAGCCCTGCGCGCCGCCATGCAATGCGTTGGGGCCGTCGTTGAGCGGCACCTGGAAGCGTTTGCCGTCGAGCTCAAAGGCGCCGCCAGCCAGGCGATTGCCGAAGCGCCCGATGGTCGCGCCGAAAAACGCCGTACCGGCCTGATAGCCCTGTACGTCGTCGAAGCCGAGTACCACATCGTCGACCTTGCCGTGTTTGTCCGGCACCTTCAGCGACTGCAGTACGCCGCCGTAGGTGATGACGGTGGCTTGCATGCCATGGCTGTTGCGCAAGATGTACTGTTCGACGGGCGTGCCGTCGTTGGTTTTACCGAAAGGCTTGTGCTCGCTGCTGAGCCCTGCCGCCTGGGCGCCGCCGCTGGCGATCAGCATGGACATGGCAAGGCCCGAGAGCAGGTATCGAGGGTGCTTCATGGTCGAACTTCCTTTTGTTGTTTTGAGTGGAATAGTTCTACTAATAGCGATATTTTGTCGGTGTGACAGCGAATTTATAGCCTTAAACGCCGATTTCGTAAAATAAAATAAGACTAATTGATCGAGGCACCGTTATATGAGTACTGCACAGGCTGTTTATCCCGACCTTGAAGGCAAGACCGTACTGATCTCCGGGGGCGCCTCGGGTATCGGTGAATTCATGGTGCGCGCCTTTGCCGCGCAAGGCGCCAAGGTGGCCTTTGTGGACCGCGCACAAAGCCAGGGCGAACGCCTGGCGGCGCTGTTGAGTTCACAGGGGCGTACGGTGGAATTCGTATGCTGCGACATCACCGACGAAATTGGCTTTCGGGCGGCAATCACGCGGTTTGAGCAGTCGCTGGGGCCGATCACGGTGTTGGTCAACAACGCGGCGAACGACGTGCGCCATACCTTGGAAGACGTTGACTCGCAGATGTTCGACCAGCTGATTGCGGTCAACCTCAAGCACGCATTTTTTGCCGCCAAGGCGGTGGTGCCCATGATGAAAGGCGCCGGCGGCGGCTCGATCATCAACCTGGGTTCGGTCGGCTGGATGATGGCCTCCGCCGGTTACCCGGTGTACGCCGCCAGCAAGGCCGCCGCGCACGGTATGACCCGCGGCCTGGCACGGGAGCTGGGGCCTCACCATATCCGCGTCAATACGCTGGTGCCCGGTTGGGTGATGACCGAAAAACAACTGGCCATGTGGGTAGATGATGCGGCCAAGGAGCTGATCGCCCGCAGCCAATGCATGCCCGGCAGTGTCATGCCGGAACATATCGCCAATATGGCGTTGTTTCTGGCCTCGGATGCCTCGGCGATGTGTTCGGCGCAGAATTTTATCGTCGACGGCGGCTGGGTGTAGCGCGCGACTTTCCAGACCCTGCAATCGAGTGTGGGAGCGGTGCTGATTCAGCGGGCTCCCGCACAGCGAGTCTTTGGTTTAGTCTGGAGCGCTTCGTTGATCGCCTCAGGAGCAGTGAGCATGACCGAGTACGTACCTCCCGCTGTCTGGACGTGGGACACCGAAAGCGGCGGCACCTTCGCCAGCATCAACCGGCCCATCGCCGGCGCCACCCACGACAAGGCGCTGCCGGTGGGCAAGCACCCGTTGCAACTTTATTCCCTGGCCACGCCCAATGGGCAGAAGGTCACCATCCTCCTCGAAGAACTGCTCGCCCTGGGCCACGTGGGCGCTGAATACGACGCCTGGCTGATCAAGATCGGCGACGGCGACCAGTTCGGCAGTGGCTTCGTGGCGGTCAACCCCAACTCGAAGATCCCCGCCTTGATGGATCACAGCGGCGCCACGCCGATTCGCGTGTTTGAGTCCGGCGCGATCCTGCAATACCTGGCCGAGAAATTCGGCGCGTTCTTTCCCAAGGAACCGGCCGCACGTGCGGAGTGTTTGTCGTGGCTGTTCTGGCAGATGGGTAGCGCGCCGTACCTGGGCGGTGGTTTCGGGCATTTCTACGCCTATGCGCCGAGCAAGATGGAGTACCCGATCAACCGTTTTGCCATGGAGACCAAGCGCCAGTTGGATGTGCTGGACAAGCGTCTGGCAGTCAGCGAATACATCGCCGGTGACGAATACACCATCGCCGACATCGCCATCTGGCCTTGGTACGGTGGCTTGGTCAAAGGCCGCTTGTATGGCGCGGCGGAATTTTTATCGGTGCATGAGTACACACATGTGCAGCGCTGGGCGGATGCGATTGACGCGCGACCGGCGGTGCAGCGGGGGCGCCGGGTTAACCGGGTGTCGGGCGAGCTTTCAGAGCAGTTGGCCGAGCGGCATGACGCGAGTGATCTGGACTGACTGAGATTCAAGTGTGGGAGGGGGCTTGCCCCCCCTCCCACATTTGGAGCGGTGTATACCCGTTTATTTGTAGCGTTGCTCGAACACCGCCACCTGTTCGGGCTTGATCAGCTCGAACGGTACCCAAACTTCGGCTTCGATCGGTTCACCCTTGATCATCCTAATCGCCGACGCCACCGCTTGGGTGGCCTGGGCCTTGGGATCCTGGAATACCGACGCCGCCAGCATCCCGCGTTTGACCGCCGCCAGACCATCGGGCAGGCCATCGATACCGACAATCGCCACTTCGCCCTTGGCCCTGCCGGATTGCTGCAAGGCCATGGCCGCGCCAATGGCCATTTCGTCGTTGTTGGCAATGATTGCATCGAACTGCGCCCCCGCCAGCAGCCAGTTGCTGGTCAGGTCCATGCCTTTGCTGCGTTGCCATTCGGCGCTTTGCTGCTCCACTACTTTGATCCCCGGAAAGTCCTTGAGCACCTGTTTGGCGCCTTCGGTGCGGTCGTGGGTGGCGTTCTGCGCAAGGTCGCCCATGATGATCGCCACATTGCCCTTGCCGCCAAGCTTTTCGGCGAGGTAGCGCATCTGCAACTGCCCGGCCTCGATGTCATTGGAGGCCACGGTGACCACGCCCTTGGGCAGCGTGCGTTCATCCGGATGGCGGTTGACGTACACCAGCGGCGTCTTGGCGGCGACTGCGGCGCGAGTCATGTTGGCGGTGGCGGAGGTGTCCACCGGCAGCACGATCACCGCGTCGACTTTCTGGTTGAGGAACCCCTCGACCTGGTTGAGTTGGCGCACCACGTCGCCCTGGGCATCTTCGAACTGGTTCTGTACATCCTGCTGCCTGGCGGCGGCTTCCAGGTCGGTGCGTACATAGGTCATGAAGTTATCGTCGACCCTGGCAATGCTGACCCCGATGCGGTAAGCGGCGAAGGTCCATTGGCTGAACAGCAGTAACAGTGCGGCAACGAGCAATGAATAACGAGGCATGAGGATGTTCCTTTTGTTGTTATAGGGTGAACGCTTGGCGGAAACGCGCCAGGGCCAGTTCGCTGTCGCCGCTGGCCCAGCCTTCCAGGCCGACCACGCCGCTGTAGCCTATGCCGTGCAAGGCCCTGGCGATGGCCGGGTAGTGGATTTCACCGGTACCGGGCTCCTTGCGCCCCGGTACGTCGGCCACCTGGATTTCACCGATGGCGGAGCCTGCGCGGTGGATCAGTTCGATCAGGTTTCCTTCGCCGATTTGCGCGTGGTACAGGTCCAGGTTCATTTTCAGGTGCGGGCTGCCCACGGCTTCGATCAACGCCAGGGTGTCGTCGGCGCGGGCGAACGGGGTGCCGGGGTGGTCGACCTCGGTGTTGAGGTTTTCCAGCAGGAACACGCGACCTGCGTCTTCCCCCAGGCGCGCGATTTTCTCCAAGGTCTTGCAGGCGCTCAGCCACATGCGCCCGGTGGTCTGGCTGACGGGTTGCACCGGCAGGCCACCGTCACCCAGGCCGGTGCCGTGCAGGTTGAGGCTGGGGCAATTGAGGCGCTCGGCGACGCTCAAGGACTCGCGGGCGCTGTCGAGCAAGCGGCGGCTGCCGTCGGGGTCGGTGAGGGTGCCGCTGATATAGCCGGTCATCGAGGTGAAATTGGCGCCGGTGGCGGCGAGGGCGTTGATGTCCTTGTCTGTCCAGCTCCAGATTTCCGCGCAAAAGCCCAGTGCATGAATGCGTTTGACGCGCTCGACGAAGGGCAGGTCAAGAAACACCATCTCGGCGCTGATCGCCAGCTTGAACGGGATCACAGGGCCACCGCCTGGCCTTGCTCATAGGATTCGATGCAAGCGCGGGCAATCGCCAGCGCCGCTCGCGCATCTTCGCCGCTGGCCAAGGGCTTGGCGCCGCTGCGCAGGCAGTCGACAAAGTGGTTGAGTTCGGCAACGTAGGCGTCGCGCAGCAGGTCGGTGTCCAGGCGCTGGGTATCGGCCTGGATGCCCTGGGCCAGGTAGCGCAGCAGGTCGGACTCCTGCACGCCGCCCATGGTGAGCATGCCGGCGCTGCCGAACACTTCGCCGCGCACGTCGTAGCCATACACCGCTTGAAAGTTCGCTTCGGCGGTGGCAATCGCACCGTTGTCGAAGCGGATCGTGACCACGGCGGTATCGAGGAAGCCTCGGCTTTTGTAGTCCGGGGCGATCAGGGCGTCGGCCATTACGTGGACTTGCACCGCCTCGGCGCCGGGGTTGAGGTAGCGCAGGGTGTCGAAGTCGTGGATCAGGGTTTCCAGGAAGATCACCCATCGTGGCGAGTTGGCCGGGTTGTTCAGCGCCGGGTCGCGGGTGAGCGAGCGCAGCAGTTGCGGCGTACCGATGCGCCCGGCCAGCACGTCGAGGTGGGCTGTGCGGAAGCTCTTGGCGAACCGGCGGTTGAAGCCGACCTGCAACGCAACGCGGGCATCGGCGGCGGCGGCAATGGCGCGGTCGGCTTCATCGAGGGTGATGGCCATGGGTTTTTCGCAGAAGATTCCTTTGCCGGCGCGGGCAGCGCGGATCACCAGTTCGGCATGGCTGCGGGCGGGGGCGGCGATGATGACGCCGTCGATGTCCGGGTCGTCGAGCAACTGTTGTGGGTCGGTGTAGACCTTGTCTACCCCCAGTTCAGCCGCCAGGCGCGCGGCCTGGCCGGGGCTGGGGTCGGCTATCGCGGCCAGGCGGGCGCCGGGGATATGCCGCGCGGCGGTCAGGCCGTGGAAGCTGCCCATGCGCCCGGCACCGATCAGGCCCAGGCGGATGATTTGTGTACTCATGTGGTGACCCCTTCTTATTGTTGGCCTCAGGACAGTCCTGGCGGCAAAGGGGTGAGAGCAAGGGCTGTGCCAATTTATAAGTTATTGATAATTAATGGTTTATATAAAATCTATAAACAATAAGTGTTCATTTTGATGACATGCCTATACTGACATGTCAAAAACATGAACATGGACGCATCGGATGAGCCTGGCCTTCAGCGTACAAGACCTCGATTACCTCACGACCCTGGGGCCGGCCGCGTTGAACGACGGCCCGGTTGCCGCGCTGGAGCAGGCGTGGCGTGATTGCCAGCAGGGCCGCAGCGAACGCCCGGCCGACGTGCGCCAAGTGATCTGGGAATCCTGGCGACGCAGTGTCGAGGCCGCTATCGACCCCGCCGACAGCCAGTACCGCTTTGTTGCGCCGCAAACCTTGGCTGCCACCCTGGCCCGCCACCGCGTACTGATCGCCGCCGCCGCACAGGTCATGCATGGCTTGCTGGCCTACAACCCGCGCGGGCACATCAACCTCACCGATGCAGACGGCACCACCTTGTATTTCTGTGGGCTGGATATCACGCCGGTGGGCAGCCGCTTGCTGGAGTCGGTACAAGGCACCAACTGCACCGGGCTGGCCCTGGCCGAAGACCGTCTGGTGTATGTGCTGGCCGAAGAAAACTTCGCCGTCGGCCTGCGCCAGCGCCGCATGCACTGCGCCGCCGCGCCGATCAAAAATGCCCAGGGCCAGACCCTGGCCATGCTTACCCTCACCGCCGAACCCGGCTGGTTCCACTTCCACACCCTGGGCACCGTGCAGGCGGCGGCCGATGCTGTCTCTCGGCAGATGGCCCTGCAAGCCTTGCTCGAAGAACAGCAAGCCATGCTCGAAGTGCTCAATGAAGGCCTCGTGGTGCTGGACGAGCGCGGCTGCATCAAGGCGCTCAACCGCTATGCCCGTCAGTTGTTCGGGGTGGGGCTGGAGCTGATTGGCAGTCCCTTCCAGCGACTGGGGCGCAGTGAGTTGAGCGATCCGCTGAGTGAGCCCGTGCGCGACCTGGATTGCACCTTCCACCTGCACGACCGTAGCCAACTCGCGTGCCTGGTCTCGGTGTGCCCGCTGGAGCAGGGCGGGGTGATTGTGTCGCTGCGCGAGAACCGGCGCATTCGCGAAATCACCCGGCGTATTGTCGGTACCCAGGCGCGCTATACCTTCGACACCATCCAGGGTACATCGCGGGCGATCCAGGATGCGTTGCACCTGGCGCGTATCGCCAGTCGCAGTGATTCCACCACGCTGATCCTGGGGGAAAGCGGCACCGGCAAGGAGCTCTTCGCCCAGGCCATCCATAACGCCAGCGAGCGTTGCAACGGCCCGTTCGTGGCGGTCAACTGCGGCGCGATTCCCCGGGACCTGGTGCAGAGCGAACTGTTCGGCCATGTCGAGGGCGCCTTCACCGGCTCGGCCCGTGGCGGCTCGGCGGGCAAGTTCGAACTGGCCGATGGCGGCACCATTTTTCTCGACGAAATTGGCGACATGTCCTTCGACGCCCAGGTCAGCCTGCTGCGCGTGTTGCAAGAAGGCGAAATTGCGCGCGTCGGGGCCAAAAGCGCACGCCAAGTGGACGTGCGTATCATCGCCGCCACCCACCGCAACCTGAGCCAGGCCGTGGCGGAGGGTGCCTTTCGCGAGGACCTCTACTATCGCCTCAACGTACTGAACCTGACCGTACCGCCCCTGCGCATGCGCCGCGATGACATCCCACTGCTGGCGCGGCACTTTCTCACGCGCTGTGCACGCTCGCTGCGTAAATCGGTGCAGGGTTTTTCGCCGCAGGCATTGGCCTTGCTCTCGGCGCATGCCTGGCCGGGCAACGTGCGCGAGCTGGAAAACGCCATCGAACGGGCAACCAACCTGGCCATGAGCGAGTTGATCCAGCCCGGCGATCTGCCGTTGGACACCAAGCCTCGCCCACTGGTCCGTGCCTATGAGTCGCAACCCACGCGGGACCTGAGCAGCCACGAAATGCACGCTATCGTCGCCGCGCTGAAAAACACCAGCGGCAATATCCGCCTGGCCGCTCAACAGCTGAACGTGTCGCGGGGTGGGCTGTATAACAAGATGAGTCGGTTTGGGTTGAGTGCCGGGGATTTTCGGGGCGGATGAGAGGGTATGGCGCAACTCTGCGCTGGCGGGTGCCGGTCGGCGCACTATAGGATGGGATGGTTGGTTGATCTGGTTCGATGTCGGCAAGCGCCGTGCGACGTTGCGCCCGGTTCTGCCGGCTGGGTAGCAAGAAACCTATTGAGTAGTCAGATCTAAGGAGAGATCCCGATGCCCCGCGAAGTTGAACCCATTATGTGCGTACCCGTCCCCTCGAGGTCCGGCATTACCCACCTTTACACGTCAACGAACCTGACAGACGCTTTTGCGATCCGGCTCCCGGTGGGCACATCGAGCAACCCGGATTTGCTGGCTCGATTCATCCTTTTCCACCAGCCGTCCTGGATCGGATGGCTCCTGAAAGTGCGAGACACTCTCGTTGTGTGTCTGGGGCTCAAGACAGCCAAGCATCTGGCATCACTGGCTGATCGGGTTGGCCCCTTCAAGGTCTACAGCACGAACCAGACTGAAATCGTGTTGGGAGAGGACGACATGCACCTCGACTTCCGGATATCGATCCTGTGTTCTGAAGAGGCAGAGGCGGAAGGCAGTCGCCAACTGGTTTTTTCAACCGTGGTCCAGTGCCACAACCGTCTGGGCCGGGCCTACCTCTTCGTGATCGCCCCCTTTCACCGCTTGGTCGTCAAGGCCAGCCTGCGCCGTGCCGCGCGCATCGGTTGGCCTCTGGCGACCTGAGTCGGTGTGGCTTGGCTGCCGCGGACAATGTGGGAGGGGGCTTGCTCCCGATAGCGGTGGGTCAGTTGAAATTTACTGAGCTGACCCACCGCAATCGGGAGCAAGTCGAATCGTCGCACCGCCCCTCCCACATTTGAACTGAGTTTAGGCCGAGGGCTTCATGCACTCGATAGAGCGATCCACTGTGGTCCTGGCAATCTCCAGCAAATGCCACACCGCCAGAATCTTCGCGCGCTGAGGATTGTCGAGTGCCTCGCCGCAATCCAGCGCAGTTGCCGAAGCACTGTCGAGCAAACTGGCGGTGTAGAGCAGAGCATCTTCGAAGCTCAGGTCTTCGTTGATGGCGTGAAAGCCTTGGGTGGGCAAATAGTGGTCGATGGCGCGGTTAAAGGCGGCACGGTCTTTGGCGGGGTCGCGGGGTGGGTCGGGTAGGACTTTATTCATTGTGTAACTCCTATTGAGCAAGGGAGCTACCGCCAACGCTGCTAAACGAGGGTGGCAGCTGTACGCGGGTTAGCAGACCGGTCAATAGGAAAACCAGCGCACCCGAGGGTGCCCCGCGCACAGCCACCATAAAACGCAGAGGTGAACCGTGTGCCTATTGACGTCAGGCTGCTAAACCCGATCACTGAAATCCAGCGACGCAGCGAAGACTAGCCACCGATTGCAACAGGCACAAGGCGGCGGAGATTGTCTAGGAAACGTCCTGCAATTAAAAGGGAGGCGCCTTGCTGGCCCTTTACAAGCCATGACCAAATGCAATTGGCCCCACATGGAAAATACGGTGCGTGAGCGAGCGCCTGCGCCGCGATTACCACCTGCGCTACGGCTTCAACTGCTTCCAATCAATCGAAAACCGCGCCAGGTATTTGCGCAGTCGGTCCGCATCGTTCGGTTGCGCCTTGGCCTGGCGTGACACGCCAAACAAGCGTCGGCCTGCATCGGACAGGCTGTCGGATTGCAGGCATATGTCGATGACGGCCTTGAGTTGCAACTGGTCAAACAGATCCAGGTCGGCCGGCAGGTACGCGTGGGGTGCGCTCAGACCCCAGGCATAACGCAGGCGCTGTATTTCTTCCTCGACCTGGGCTTGATCGATACGCCCGCTGTCGGCCAGGGTCGCCATGCGTGTGATGGAAGCGGACAGTTCGCGAAAGTTGCCCAGCCAGGCCGCTTCGCTGGAGCAGGCAAACGCCAGGTAGCGGCGCCGCGCTTCCAGGTTGAAACGTACGCGACGGCCTTGTTCGCGGGCGTGGCGCTCCAGCTCGAAGTCGAGGTTCGGCTCGATGTCTTCGCGGCGGCCCGCCAGGCCGGGCAGGTCGAAGGTCCATAGGTTGATGCGCGCGTAGAGGTCTTCGCGAAACAACCCGTCGGCGACCCGCTCGCGCAGGTCGCGGTGGGTGCCGGCGATGATCAGGAAGTCGCTGGCCACTTCGGTGTCGGCGCCCATCGGGTAGAAGCGTTTTTCTTCAATGGCCTTGAGCAGCATGGCCTGTTCGTCGAGGCCCAGTTCGCCGATTTCATCGAGGAACAGCATGCCACCGTGGGCGGCGCGCAACAGGCCGTCGCGGGCGTTTTGCGCGCCGGTGAAGGCGCCCTTGATATGCCCGAACAGCGCGGACATGGCGCCATCGCCGCGCAGGGTGGCGCAGTTCACCTCAACGAAGCGGCCCTGCAGTTGATGGCGGCTGCGCTTGAGTTCGTAGATGCGCCGGGCGAGGAAGGATTTACCGGCCCCGGTTGGGCCGATCAACAGCATCGGCGCGGTGGAGCGCACGGCCACGCGTTCGATCTGTTCGATGGAAGCGTTGAACGCAGGGTTGCGTGTGGCGATCCCGGATTTGAGAAACGCCAGGCCTTCCAGGCGCTGGTGGGCGAAACGCGAAGCGATGCGGTCGTAGCGCGACAGGTCGAGGTCGATCAGGGTGTGGGTGCCGGTGGCGGGTGCGTCGGCATCCAGGCGTCGGCTGGGGGAGGTTTGTATCAGGCGGGCCGGCAAGGTGCGCGCTTCGGTGAGCAGGAACCAGCAAATCTGCGCCACGTGGGTGCCGGTGGTGATATGCACCAGGTAATCCTCGCGCTCGGTGTCGAAGCGGTAGGCACTGGTGAAGTCGTGCAACGCGCCGTACACCTCTTCGAAATCCCAGGGATTGGCCAGCGGCATCGGGTGCAGGCGCACCTCGGTGTGGAGCGAGATCTGCTGGATGTCGGCGCGCACTCGCTCGGCAAGGCTGACATCGCGGGCGTCGACGTCGTGGATCAGTTCCAGGCGGTCGATCTGCAGATCATCCTGCTGGCACAGCCCGACGCTGGGGCGCCAGTGGTTCCAGCGATTGGCGCCCTTGCCGACGCGATCCAGCTTGGAACCGATAAATCCGATGGCGACCGTGCGCTTGTGTTTCATGACTGGACCAAAATATAAGTAACGATATGTAAGGATAGAAATAGGGGGATGGGTTTGTCATCGTTTTTCAGCGATAAAAAGATTGCGGATAAAAATAGTTATATAAAACAATATATTACGTGTTTTTTAACACCGAGCGTAAAACCTGGCACGTCTGCTGCTATCACCAGCACGACGCCGTAACGACGGCTTTTCAGAAAAGAACCGAGATCATGCAAAACAACACCTACCAACTGCTGGAAGTCGCCAACGGCAAACCGATCAAGCTCTGGACCGAAGGCGTTCCGGTGGAGCCCGAAGCTCGTCAGCAACTGATGAACACGGCCAGGATGCCGTTTATTTTCAAGCACCTCGCGGTGATGCCGGATGTGCACCTGGGCAAGGGCTCGACCATCGGCAGCGTGATTCCCACCGTGGGCGCGATCATCCCGGCGGCGGTCGGGGTGGATATCGGCTGCGGCATGATCGCCGCGCGCACCACGCTGATGGCCGGCGACCTGCCGGATAACCTGTATGGCCTGCGTTGTGCCATCGAGGCCGCCGTGCCCCATGGCCGTACCCGCAGCCGTAAAGGCCGTGACAAAGGCGCGTGGGAAGACGTGCCGGCCCAGGCCGATCAGGTATGGGCCACGTTGCATCCGCGCTTCAAGGCGATCACCGACAAGTACCCGCAACTGGAGCGCAGCAACCACCGCCAACACCTGGGGACGTTGGGCACCGGCAACCACTTTGTCGAGGTGTGCCTGGATGAGGCCAACCGTGTCTGGTTCATGTTGCACAGCGGCTCGCGGGGCGTGGGCAATGCCATCGGCAACCTGTTTATCCAGTTGGCCCAGGCAGACATGCGTCAGCACCTGGCCAACCTGCCGGACCGCGACCTGGCGTATTTCGATGAGGGCAGCCAGCACTTCGATGACTACGTGCAAGCCGTGGGATGGGCTCAGGATTTTGCCCGGCAGAACCGCGAGTTAATGATGCGCGCGGTGGTCCAGGCCACGCGGCAAGTGATCAGCAAACCGTTTGAAGTGGCGCTGGAAGCGGTGAACTGCCATCACAACTATGTGCAAAAAGAGCGGCATTTTGGCGAAGACATCCTGGTGACCCGCAAGGGCGCGGTCTCCGCGAAAAAAGGCGAGTTGGGGATTATTCCGGGCTCTATGGGCGCAAAAAGCTTCATCGTGCGCGGGCTGGGCAACGAACAATCGTTCTGCTCGTGCAGCCATGGTGCGGGCCGCACCATGAGCCGCACCAAGGCGAAGAACACCTTTACCGTCGCCGACCAGATCCGCGCGACCGCCCATGTGGAGTGCCGCAAGGACGCCGATGTGATCGACGAAATACCGATGGCCTACAAGGACATCGACCGCGTCATGCACGCCCAGCGCGAGTTGGTGCAGGTGCTGCACACCTTGCATCAGGTGGTGTGCGTCAAGGGATAAACGGAGGAATCGAAATGCAAAGGGAAGAACGGCACCCGTTGAGCGACGCCATGCGCGCCCGGGTTGCGCAGGAACTGGACCGAATAGAGCGCGAGCGCAATGTGAAAGTGCTGTATGCCTGCGAATCCGGCAGTCGCGCCTGGGGTTTTGCTTCCACCGACAGCGACTACGATGTGCGCTTTGTCTATGTGGAAAAACCTGATTGGTTCATGCAGGTGGATGCGCCGCGCGACGTGATCGAACGTCCGCTGGATGACGAGTTGGACGTGAGTGGCTGGGAACTGCGCAAGACTTTGGGTCTGCTGCGCAAATCCAATCCCACGTTACTGGAGTGGCTGGATTCGCCGTTGGTGTATCGCCAGCAAACCGAGGCCACCGCGCAGTTGCGGGCGTTGGCCGAAGCCTTCTACAGCCCGCCGGCTGCGCGTAATCACTACTTGTCGATGGCCAGGAAGAACTTTCGCGGTTACCTGCAAGGCGAAACGGTACGCTTCAAGAAGTACTTCTACGTGCTGCGGCCGTTGCTGGCGGTGCGCTGGATCGATCTGGGCCTGGGGCGCCCGCCGATGACCTTCGCCGACTTGCTGAGCACGGTGAGCGACGCGCCTCTGTTGGACGAAGTGGCGACATTGCTGGCGCTCAAACGCAATGCCGGTGAGGCGGCTTATGGTCCGCGGCGGCCGGCGTTGCATGCCTTCATCGTGGCTGAGCTGGAACGCGAGGTACCGGTATTGCCACGCACTCGGGAAGACTCGCAACGACTGGACCGCTACCTGCGGGACACGGTCAAACGGTTTGCATAAGGACGACTATGAAACAGGACGTGATTGAACTGGATGGTGCCATCGGCGGTGGCCAGGTATTGCGCAGTGGCGTGAGCCTGTCGATGGTAACCGGGCGGACGTTGCTCATCAGGAACATCCGCGCCAGGCGCAGCCGCCCGGGGTTGATGCGCCAACACTTGACGGCCGTGCTGGCCGCAGCCCAGGTGTGTGGCGCGCGGGTGGAAGGCGCTGAGCTGGGATCGCAAACCCTGCGCTTTGCGCCGGGGCCGATTCAGGGCGGCGACTACCGCTTTGCGATTGGCACGGCGGGCAGTTGCACCCTGGTGTTGCAAACGCTGTTGCCGGCGTTGTTGCGGGCACCGGGCGCCAGCCGCGTGACCCTGTGCGGCGGCACTCATAACCCGCTGGCGCCGCCAGTGGACTTTTTGCAACGTGCCTGGTTGCCGTTGTTGCGGCGCATGGGCGCGCGTGTCGAGTTGACGCTGCTCCGGCATGGTTTCGTCCCGGCCGGTGGCGGCGAGTTGCAGGCGTTTATCCAGCCCGGCGAACTGGCGCCGTTGCACCTGATGCAGCGTGGCACATTGCTGCAAGCGCGGGCGACCACGCTGAGCGCCGGCCTGCCCCCCCAGGTGAGCGAGCGTGAGTTCAAGCGCGTACGCCAGCGACTGGACTTCAGCCTGGAGCAGTTGTCTGCGGTCGAGATAGACCCCGATCAAGGCCCGGGCAATGTGCTGATGCTGGAGTACGCACACGAGCACGTCACCGAAGTGTTCAGCGCCTTTGGCATGGCCAGGGTTCGCGCCGAAACCGTGGCCGATGAGGCGATCAACCAGGCCCTGCAATGGCAGGCCAGCGACACGGCGGTGGGCGAACACCTGGCCGATCAACTGCTGTTACCGATGGCATTGGCGGGCGCTGGCAGTTTTACCACGCCGCAGATGAGCGACCATCTGCACAGCAATATGGCGGTGATCCGCCGCTTCCTGCCGGTAGTGATTGAAACCCACGAGCAGGAGGAGGGCGGGTTGAAGGTCGAGTGCCGGGCGCGCTAAAGATTCTCGGAGGTAACAATCTGCGGCGCTATATGCACCCGATGCCGCAGCGCATCGAACCCCTCGGCACTCTGCAACTCCACCAGCAACTGCACCAGTGCCAGCGCCGTCTGGCGCGGTTGCGAGTCCATCACCACATCGATCAGGCCCTGGCTCAACGCCTGGCGTGACAGTTCGGTGGACTCCTGCAAAATGCAGCACAGCGCGGGCCGCTTGGGCAGTTGCGCCAGGGCGCTGATAATGCCGTCGCCACCGCCGCCCACCACGCACAGGCCGCGCAGGTCGGTGTGGCGGCTAATCAGGTCGAGGGTGGCTTCTTCGGTAATGTCGCAGTTGTCCAGGTTGATCAGCGGTTCCAGCGGCTTGAGCCCCGGCGCGTGTTCGGCCAGGTAGCTGTGCAGGCCTTCGACGCGTGCCTGGTGGCCGAGGAAGCGATGGCCGCCGAGCAGGATCCCCACGCTGCCTTTGCGCGCGCCGCATGTGCGTGCGAGCAACCAGCCCATGGTGCGCCCGACCACGTGGTTGTCCTGGCCCACGTAAGGTTCCAGGGCCTGCTCATGAATATCCGAAAGCAGCGCCACCACCGGCACGCCGGCCGCGCGGATCTGGGCCAGGCACGCATTGATCAGCGGGTGGGCAAAGCTGACCACCGCGAGGGCGTCGCACTGCACGGCCAATTGTTCGATCTGCGCGACGATGGCGCTTGGGGTGCGGTCGTTGATGTATTCGAATTGGCAACTGAGGTTGGCCGTGGCGTGATGCTCTGCGGCGTCGCTGATCGACTGCGCCAGGTTCGCATAGAACGCCTGCGCCGTGCCCAGCAGCAGGATGCCGAAGCGGTAGGTGGGGCGGCGTTCGCGAATGCGTTGGCCGATCAGCCGCGCGGCAAAGTAGCCCACGGCTTCGGCGGCCTGGAACACCTGTTCGGCGGTGTCCGGGTTCACCGGCGCTCGCGCGTTCAATACGCGGTCGACGGTGGCCACACTGAGGCCCGCCTGGGCGGCCACGGTGGCGATGGTTGGGCGTTTGGTGGTGTGCATGGCTGGCCCCTTGTGCGTCTTGATAGAAAACTATCAAGTCCCGCTGGGCCTGGATGATAGCTTGATAGGGAATGGATTCAAGGCCTTGAGGGGGATTTGGCCGCACTCTATGGTGGGTCTCGCAACGCATCTGAAACTTTTCGCTTGCGGAGAATAATAACAATGCCTGAACACACCGCCCAAACCGCCCGGCGCGACTACAGCCTGACCGGCCCCGAAGCTGCCCGCGCGGCCGAAAAAGGCCTGGTCTCGGCCAGTTGGTACCAGTCGCCGATTTCCCGTAAACGCATGAAAGAACTCATGCAACGCCGAGACGGCCCGGCGCTGCTCGACACCGCCATCTGGGTGATCGCGCTGTTTGCCACCGGCTTTGGCGGCTATTGGTTCTGGGGCTCGTGGGCCTGCGTGCCGTTCTTCCTCGCCTATGGCGTGTTATACGGCACCGCCTCCAACCCGCGCTGGCACGAAACCGGCCACGGCACCGCGTTCAAGACCCGCTGGATGAATGACGTGCTGTACCAGGTCGCCTGCTTCATGTGCATTTTCGAACCGCATGTATGGCGCTGGAGCCATGCCCGTCACCACACCGACACCATCGTGGTCGGCCGCGACCCGGAGATCGTCGAGCCGCGCCCGCCGAGTCTGTGGATGATGTTTCTCAGCCTGTTCAATCTGCCCCTCGCCTGGAAAACCTTCAGCGGTGTGGCGCGCCATGCCGTCGGCCAAATGAGCGCCCAGGAGCAGGACTTTATCCCTGAATCGGAGTGGCCCAAGGTGTACCGCGCCGCGCGGATCTGGGTGGGTATATATGCGCTGCTCATCGGCACGGCGTTGTACCTGCACAGCTGGCTGCCGCTGATGCTGGTGGGCCTGCCGAGTATTTATGGCGCCTGGCTCGGCTACGTGTTCGGCCTGACCCAGCACGTGGGCCTGGCCGAAGACGTGCTCGACCACCGCAGCAACTGCCGCACCATCTACATGAACCGCGTGCTGCGTTTTATCTACATGAACATGAATTACCACCTTGAGCACCACATGTACCCAATGGTGCCGTACCACGCCCTGGCGCAGTTGCACGAAGAGATCCGCAACGACTGCCCGCCGCCCTACGCCAATCTGTTCGAGGCTTACAAAGAGATCATCCCGACGATCCTGAAGCAGCGCCGCGACCCGACGTATTTCGTGCAGCGGCCGATTCGCCCCCAGGCAGAACCGGCTGCCAGTGCCCCGACACATGCAGAAGCTGCTGTTAGCTAATCCTCCTTAAAACAAGAGATAACGCCATGAACGATCAATGGATCGACGTCTGCGCCGTGGGCGAAATAGACGAAGAAGACGTGCTGCGCTTCGATCACGGTGCCCACACCTACGCGGTGTTCCGCTCCGCCGACAATGAATTTTTTGCCACAGCCGGCCTGTGCACCCACGAGAAAATCCACCTCGCCGATGGCCTGGTGATGGACCATGTGGTCGAGTGCCCCAAGCACAACGGGCGCTTCGACTACCGCTCGGGCAAGGCCCTCGGCGCGCCGGTGTGCGTCAACCTCAAGACCTACCTGGTGCGCGTTGAAGCGGGGCGGGTATTGCTCGCGGTCACGGCGTGATGATCAGCGCACCCATGATCATCGTCGGCGCCGGCCATGCCGGCGGCCGTGCGGCGCTGACCCTGCGCGAAGAAGGGTATACCGGGCGCCTGATCCTGATCGGCGACGAACCGCACTTGCCCTATGAACGACCGCCGCTGTCCAAGGGGGTGCTGCAGGGCACCGCGGACCTGGCCGGTTGCAGCCTGTGCGACAGCGCACGGATGGCTGAGTTGAATATCGAACATATCGCCGGGAACCCGGTGACCCAGTTGCAGCCACGGCAACAGCGGCTGCAACTCGCCGACGGCCAATGGCTGGCCTATGCCGGGTTGCTGCTGGCCACCGGCGGCAGGGCGCGGCGTTTGCCTCAAGCGCAGGCCAACGTGCTTTACCTGCGCACCCATGATGAAGCCCTGACCCTGCGCAGTGCCTTGCGTCCGGGCACGCGGCTGGTGATTGTCGGCGGCGGGTTTATCGGCCTTGAGGTCGCCGCGAGCGCTAGAAGCCTGGGCTGTGAGGTCAGCGTGCTCGAAGCCGGGCCGCGCCTGGCGGGCCGGGTGTTGCCGCCGGTGATCAGCCAGGCATTGTTGGACCTGCATCGCGGCCAAGGGGTCGATGTTCGTTTGAATGTGGCACTGGAAACCATCCATGACGATGCCGTGCAATTGGTCGACGGGCAGATGTTGCCCTGTGACCTGGTGGTGGTGGGCATCGGTATGCAACCCAATCTCGAACTGGCTGCCAACGCAGGGTTGGAGGTCGGGCAGGGCATTCGCGTGGATGCCTACCTGCGGACCAGCGCGCCGAACATCTATGCGGCCGGCGATGTCTGTGAGTTTCGCCAGGGGGGCGAGTATCAACGCCAGGAAACCTGGCGTAACGCCGAGGCGCAGGGGCGGCATGCGGCGCTGAATCTGTTGGGCCGTGAAGTGGCTTTTGACGCGATCCCCGGTTTCTGGTCCGACCAATACGACTGGGGCCTGCAGACGGTGGGCGTGATGACCGCGACGACGGCCGGTCGCGTACTGCCGGCCGGCGGTCTGCTGCTGTTTTACCTCGATACCGAGGGCCATTTGCAAGGTGCCTGCGGCTGGGGCATCGGCAACAGCGTGGCCAAGGACATCAAGCTGTGCGAACGCCTGATCAGTGCTCGGATCCCGCTCACCGCGGCCCATCTGGCTGACCCTGAGTGGCCCCTTAAACAGTTACTGCGAGGCTGACGATGCGCCAATTGCTGGTATTTCAATCGCTGTGGGCCATGCAAACCGAACCCGGTCCGCTCGAAGCGCAGCTGGACCGAATCGCCGCCGCCGGCTTCGACGGCATCACCGATCACTATTGGCGGCCCGCCGAGGTGGCGCGCTTGCACGCCGCCGCCACATCGCGGGGCTTACAGGTCGAAGGCCAGTTGTTCCCGCAAACGGTGGACGACCTGGCCGCCGCGCTGGATGTGATCAGCGGTTATGGCTGCCACCACCTCACGCTGCAAGCCGACGTGCGCCCGCGCACCCAGGCCGAAGCCGCCCGGCTGGTCGAAGGCTGGCAACGCCTGGCCGAGCAGGTGGACTTTCCGGTGCTGCTGGAAACTCACCGCTATCGGCTGACCAACGACCTGCTGTTCACCCTCGACCTGCTGGCGCAAATGCCCGACCTGAAGCTGCTCGCCGACCTGTCGCACTATGTTGTCGGGCGTGAGTTGCCGGAGCCGGGCACCGTTGAGGACGATGAACAGATCCGCACCATCCTGCGTCACAGCTGGGGCTTCCATGGGCGCGTGGCCAGCAGCGAGCAGGTGCAGGTATCGCTTGAGTTTCCCCAGCACCACGCCTGGGTCGAGCGCTTTACCGGTTGGTGGCGCTACGGCATCGACGACTGGCTGGCCCGGGCTGATACCCCGCGGAGTTTGTCGTTCACCTGCGAACTGGGCCCGCCGCCTTATGCGATTACCGGCGCGGATGGGCGTGAGATCAGCGATCGCTGGGCCGAGGCGTTGAGGCTCAAAGCACTGATACGTCAGGTGTGGAGCGAGTGCCAAACGAGGGCCTGAAGAGCACATGACTCAAAAGAGCCACTACCCTGGCAGCAGTCCGGTGCTGACCGCGACAATCAGGAACACCCCCAGCAGCGCGCGGTAGATCACGAACGGCCAGGTCGAGAAGCGCTCCAGAAATTTCATCAGCCCCCAGATCGCAAAGAACGCCGAGACGCTCGCCACCACCAGCCCGAACAGCAGGTGCGGCCAGGCGTGGGCCGGCAGGTCGGCGTGCAACAACACCCAGAGTTCTTTCAAACCGGCGAGGGCGATGGCCGGCAGGCCCAGCAGGAACGAAAAGCGCGCGGCTTCTTCACGCTTGAAGTTCAGGAACAGCGCGGCGGTCAGTGTGGAGCCGGAACGCGACACCCCGGGAATCAACGCACCAATCTGCGCGATACCCACGATCAATGCATCCCGCAGGCGCATCTGGCCCACCTCGCGGGTGTGCCGTGCCCGCAGCTCGGCCGCTGCCAGCAACACCGCCATGACCAGGCAGGAAATGCCGATCACCATCAACCCGCGCAAGGGCGAGTTGCAGGCATTCAAGGTCGAAGACAGTGCCAGCCCGGCGATGCAGATGGGGATAGTCGCCAAAACGATCGCCACCGCCAGCTTGAACCAGCGGTCGTTATAGTCACCTCGGCGCACCGCGCCGATGCTGCCGGTGGTCACCTGGCGTACGTCGCGCCAGAAGTAACTCACCACCGCCGCCAGCGCCGCCAACTGCATGGCCGCCGAAAACGCCGAGCCGGGGTCTTGCCAGCCAAGCAGGGCGGGCACCACGCGCATATGGGCGGTAGAGGACACCGGCAACAATTCGGTGATGCCCTGGATCACCCCCAGGATAAAGATCTGCAAATAATCCAGGGACGCAAAGCCCACATCCAGGCCGGCGGAACAGACGTTCGTCAAAATACATGTCCTTGAGAAAGGGGGATTTCGGCGAAGTCTATTCGAAATGTTTCAGCGCTTCGGCAGCAGGGCACGGCTATTTGCAATCGGTTCAGCAAGTAGAAAGGTTCGCCGCTGTATTGGACTGTTCCGCCGATTTGTGAACAATGTCGCCGTGCATTTTTCACCGAGAGCCCCATGCCTGAAACCACTGTCGAACTGATCCAGACCGGCCCTGAAGAGGCCCAACTGATCCGCAATCTTTACCAGTACTACGCTTATGAATCCTCGGACTGGGAGCAGGAGGATGTCGAGGCCGACGGCCGTTTCTACATCCACGACGAACACCTGGCCCGCTACTGGCAGGACCCGCGTTGGAGCGCCAACCTGCTGCTGGTCGATGGTTTCATCGCCGGTTTCCTGTTGATCGAAGACAGTGAAGTCCCTGGCGTCGACGCCCTGGAGCTGGCCGACCTGTTCATCCTCAAGCGCTACCGCCGCAAAGGCATCGGCCGCGCCATCGCCAGCCAGGTGCTGTGCAGCGGCGAGGCCGATTGGCTGGTGCGTTTTTATGACCAGGACGAAGTGTCCCAAGCGTTCTGGCGCACGGTGCTGGATAACCTGCCGCGCCCGGTGCACGCCATCGAGCTTGAGGATGAGCCGCAGTTGGTGAGTTATCTGATCACCCGTGCGGCGTTGCATTAAACGCCTGCTGCATCGCCTGCGGCGGTTGGCCGAACGCGCGTAGAAACGCCTGGCGCATGCGTTCGCGGTCGCCAAAGCCGGTTTCACGCGCCACCACTTCAACCGGATGACGGCTGGTTTCCATCATCGCCCGCGCGGCCTCCACGCGCAGGGCTTCGATGGCCTTGGCCGGGGTTTGCCCGGTTTCTTCGCGAAACACCCGGCTGAACTGGCGCGGGCTCAGTCGCGCGACATCGGCCAGGGCTTCCACCGACAGGTCATGCGTGAGGTTTTCGCGGGCATAGGCCAGGGCCAGTTGGACGCGGTCGGACTTGGGGTCCAGTTCCAGCAGCGCCGACAATTGCGACTGCTCGCTGCCGCGGCGCTGGGCGATCACCAGTTTGCGCGCAATGCGCCGGGCCAAATCACTGCCCAGGTCGTTCTCCACCATGGCCAGCGCCAGGTCCACACCGGCGCTCATGCCGGCGCCGGTCCACACCTGGCCATCCACGACGAACAGTTTGTCTTCTTCCAGGCGAATGGCCGGGTAGCGCTTGCGAAATGCCGGCGCGTGAATCCAATGGGTGGTGGTGCGCTTGCCTTCCAGCAAGCCGGCGTCGGCCAGGACAAAGATGCCCATGCACAGTGAGGCGACCCGGCGCGACTGGGCCGAAGCGGCCTTGACCAGCTCCAGCAGGTTGGCCTCCGGCAGGCGAAATTCCAGGTAGCCGCTGACGATCAGCGTGTCATAGCCCTCGGGCCGAACCGCTGAGGTATTCACCGAAAACCCCAGGGACGACATCACCGCGCCGCCGCATTCCGACACCAGGTGGAACTCATAAGCCGGCTCGCCACGCAGCAGGTTGGCGCACTCGAACACCGAGCCCAGGCTGAGGCTCAGCGACTGGAAGTTCGGGTAAACCATCAGCGCAACGCTGTGCATCATCATTCTCCAAGCGGTCGGGAGAGGCGATTGTCGGCGCGTGCCTGGCAAACGGCAACCGACTTCGCGGCATGTCCGTAATCCTTGCGCATCTGACATTGTGAGCGTCCGGCGCGGCTTCTAACATGGCCCCAACGAACTAGACGACTGGTCTAATCGGACGGGATCAAGCATGAACAGCGAAACCAAAAGTGCACGGCAGACCATTCTCGACACGGCGCAAGTGCTTGTCGGCCGCAAAGGGTTTACTGCGGTGGGCCTGAACGAAATCCTCCAGGCCGCCGCAGTGCCCAAAGGCTCGTTTTATCACTACTTCAGCTCCAAGGATGCGTTCGGCGTGGTGTTGCTCGATAGCTACTTCGACAACTACGTGCGCGGCATGCGGCAACTGTTCGATCAGCCCGGTTTGACCCACTGCGCCAAGTTGATGCGCTACTGGCAAGCCTGGACCGACAACCAGACCGGCTGCACCGACGCGGGTAAATGCCTTGCCGTCAAACTGGGTGCCGAGGTGTCCGATCTTTCAGAGCCGATGCGTTTGGCGTTGCAGCGCGGTACGTCACGCACCATCGAACTGCTGGCGATAGCCCTGCAACGTGGCGTCGACGAAGGCTCGCTGAACCTTGGGCACAGCGCACAACAACTGGCCCCTCAGCTTTACGCGTTATGGCTGGGCGCCAGCGTGATGAGCAAGATCACCCGTACACCCGCGCCTTTCGACGAGGCGCTGCTGCTGACCCGACAGCTCTTGGGTCACCCTGAACACACTGACATTCACTGATCGAGGCACTGGAACATGAAAGTATTAATGGTACTGACCTCTCACGACCAGCTTGGCGATACCGGGCGCAAGACCGGTTTCTGGCTCGAAGAGTTTGCCGCTCCCTATTACGCGTTCAAGGGCGCCGGTGCCGAGGTGGTGCTGGCATCCCCTGCCGGTGGCCAGCCTCCGTTGGACCCTAAGAGCGATGAGCCGGATGCGCAAACCGAGCAGACTGAGCGCTTTGGCAAGGACCCGGCCGCGCAGCAGGCCCTGGCCACCACGGTGAAGCTGGACACAGTCAACGCCGACGACTTCGACACCGTGTTCTACCCAGGCGGCCACGGCCCGCTGTGGGACCTGGCGGAGTCGCCGGTGTCCATCGCGCTGATCGAAGCGTTTGAGCGTGCCGGCAAGCCGGTTGGTTTTGTCTGCCACGCGCCGGGCGCCTTGCGTCACGTCAAGGCGGTCAACGGCGAGCCGTTGATCAAGGGCCGTCGCGTTACCGGCTTCTCCAACTCGGAAGAGGAAGCGGTCGGCCTGACTAAGGTGGTGCCGTTCCTGATTGAAGATGAATTCAAGCAGTTGGGCGGCCAGTACGAGAAGGGTGCCGATTGGCAGTCCTTCGTGATCGTCGATGGCCTGCTGGTCACCGGGCAGAACCCCGGCAGTTCCAGCGAGGTGGCCAAGGCCCTGCTGAAACTCACCGCTTGACCTGACTGACCGCTCCATTCATTGGCGACCCAAACGGGCCGCCAATGCGTTTACTCGTCCTGAATTTGGTAGATCCGCTATGAATGACCGTATTTTGAACACCCCGGTAAAGCTGGGGCACCGCACCTTGAACAACCGCGTGGTGCTGCCACCGTTGACCCGTCAGCGCAGCGCGCAACCCGGTGATATCGCCACCGACCTGATGGCCGAGTATTACCGCCAGCGCGCCGGCGCCGGTTTCATGATCAGCGAGGGCACGCAGATCGAACCGCGTGGCCAGGGTTATGCGTGGACACCGGGCATCTACACCCCGGCGCAGATCAATGGCTGGCGCAAGGTCACCGACGCGGTGCATGACGAAGGCGGGGTGATCTTCGCTCAGTTGTGGCATGTGGGGCGGGTGTCCCATAACGCCTTGCAGCCGGGCGGCGCCGCACCGGTGGCGCCTTCCGCGCTGCCGGCGTTGCAGGCCAAGGCCTTTATTGAAACCGGTGCTGGGGTTGGAGAATTGATGTCGCCACCCGTGCCGCGTGCCTTGGCCGTGCTGGAGATCGAGGAACTGGTCGGGTACTACGCACAAGCGGCACGCAATGCGCTGGACGCAGGGTTCGACGGGGTGGAAATCCACGCGGCCAATGGTTACCTGGTCAACCAGTTCATCTCGGCCCATTCCAACACCCGTGATGATGAATACGGCGGCTCCCTGGAAAACCGCCTGCGCTTTCTGCGCGAGATCGTCGAAGCCGTGTGCAAGGTGGTCGGGCCGGAACGCCTGGGCGTGCGTTTTTCACCGTTGTTCAGCGGCACCGACGAGGACCGCGTCTACATCGGCCTGGTGGAAGAAGACCCGCACCACACCTATATCGAAGCGATCAAGGTGCTGCAAGCTTCGGGCATTGCCTATGTCTCCATCGCCGAGGCCGATTGGGACAACGCGCCCGTGCTGCCCGACAGCTTCCGTGAAGCCGTACGCAGCACCTTCAGCGGGCGCATTATCTACGCCGGGCGCTACACCGCTGAACGCGCTGCCAAACTGGTGGACGCGGGGCTGGCGGATTTGATCGCGTTCGGGCGACCGTTCATTGCCAACCCAGACCTGCCGCAACGCTTGTTCAACGGCTGGCCGCTGAACCCACTGCGGGAAGAGGGCATGTATGGCGGCGGGGCAGTGGGCTATACCGACTACCCCACGTACCCCGGATAAACACGCGGCCCCCACAGGGAAACTCCATTTGGTTTGAGATTTTCACAAGGCCGGGCTTGAGGCCAAGCACCTCAACCCCTTGAGCCGTCGGGGGCTGTCAGGTCAGCTGACTTGCAACACAATCTTGCCAATATGATCCCCACCCTCCATCCGCGCATGGGCCTGGGCCGCGTCGGTGTAGGCATAGACCTTGTCGATGATCGGCAGGCAGCGCCCGGCCTCCAGTACCGGCCAGATGTACTCGCGCAGTTGTTCGGCGATCGCGGCTTTTTCTTCACGGGTGCGCGCGCGCAGCAGCGAGCCGGTGATCACCGCGCGCTTGCCGAGGATGGTCAGCAGGTCAACGTCATTGGCCCTGGCGCCGCCGAGGAAACCCAGCATCACCAGATGCCCGTCCATGGCCAGGGCCTTGAGGTTGTTGTTGAGGTACGAGCCGCCCATGATGTCGAGGATCACGTCCACGCCCTTGCCGTCGGTCTGTTGGCTGATGACCTCGGCGAAGTCCTGCTCGCGGTAATTGATCGGCTCCCCACCCAACTTGGCAATGGCCGCGCATTTGTCGGCGCTGCCGGCGGTGGCGAAGGCCTGTATACCGAACTCGCGGCACAGCATCAGCGCGGTGGTGCCGATGCCACTGGTGCCGCCATGGATCAGCACTCGCTGGCCGGTGTGCGCATCACCGAGGCCGAACAGGTTGGCCCACACGGTGAAGAAAGTTTCCGGCACCGCAGCGGCCTGAATCCAGTCCATGCCCTTGGGGACCGGCAGCGCCTGGCCGGCAGGCACCGCGCAATACTGCGCGTAGCCGCCGCCGTTGGTCAGCGCGCACACCTTGTCACCCAGTTTGAACGCCGACACACCGTCGCCCAATGCCGCCACTTCACCGGCCACTTCCAGGCCGGGGTACGGGCTCATGCCGGGTTTCATCGGGTACTTGCCGGCACGTTGTAGGGCGTCGGGGCGGTTGACCCCGGCGGCGTGCACGCGAATCAGGATCTCGCCGGGGCCGGCCACCGGCACGTCGACCTGGCGCGGTTGCAGCACATCCGGGTCGCCAGGGGTGGTGATTTCAATCAGGGTCATGTCGTTGGGAAGCGTCATTTGAGAGTACCTGCAGCGATGAGCGTATGGGTTGGGACCGTATCGAGCGGTCGGCGGTTCAGCAGGATCATGCCCAGTTCCAGCGCCAGCGCAACCATGATTGCCACGGCGGCGATTGCGAACAACAGAGCATGCTGGCCGCCGCTGAGATTGAACAGCGCCGAATAGGCAAAGCCTGCAATCGCCTGGAACGTGGCAAAGGAGACGGTAGCGCGGCTCCAGGCCACTTGTTGCTGGTGATGGTTGGGGATCAGCTCGTGCACCCGCGCCAGCGCCAGCGGCACGATGCCTGGCGGGAACGAACCGAGGATCACCGCCAGGGTGGCGAGGGCCATGAAGTCACTCGCCATTGCCAATGCGCCCACCGCGATGGCCTGCACCACCAGCACCAGGCGGATACTCAAGCGCGCGCCCAGCGTATCCGCCAGAAAACCGTAGGTCACCGGCCCCGCAATCGAACCCAGGCCGTACATCACCCAGATCATCGCCCCCACATGCGCCCCGGCACCCAAGCCCCGGGCCACGTAGTCGACCAGGAACACCATCGCCGGCACCAGGCCCGCAGCCATAAAGGCGTATTGCGCAAACAGCAGATAGACGCCCGGCGGTGTGGGTGCAGAGACGCCCGATGGCGTCGGCGCTTGCTGCGGCGTGCCACTGGGCCAGGCACACCAGCTGGCGGCCGTCAGCGCCACGGCCAGCAGGCCGAGGCCGAACCAGGTTTGCGCAAGGCCAAGGCTCAACAGCGGCGGCACCAGCGTGCCGGAACCGGCAATGCCCAGGCCGATCCCGAGAAAAATCGCACCACTGGCCAGGCCCCGGCGCGCGACGGGAACATGCGGCAGCACGGTCGCGGCCACCAGTACCATGATCGCGCCGCCGGCGATGCCCGACAGCAGGCGCCAGCCGAAGAACCAGGTCAGCGACAGCGGAAAACCACAGGCAAAAAACGCCAGGGTCACCGCCACCATCATCAGGCGCAGGGCGGTTTTGTTGGAGGTGCGCTGAGCGATGGGCCGACCGATCAACGCGCCGATCAAGTAGCCGACCAGGTTGGCGGCGCCGAGGTACACCACATCGCTGGCGCTGAACCAATGGGCCTGGATCAACGAAGGAATCAACGGCGTGTAGGCAAAGCGCGCCAGGCCGATGCTGACCAGGCTGGCGCACAAACCGGCGAAGATCGGCAGCCAGACAGCGCTGCGGGGTGGGGTGTCGTGCATGATGGCGATCCTGAGGATTTTTTTCCGGTGCCCAGCATATCCAGGATTGAAGGTGCAATAATGCAGCGATTACACGGCACGATGATGCATATATGCAGCGGGAGCGGAGATGAATTGGGATGATGCGAGGGTTTTCCTGGCGGTATGCCGCGAGTCCACATTGCGCGGTGCCGCACGGGTGTTGGGGGTGGATCAGGCCACGGTCGGGCGGCGGATCAATGCCCTGGAAAAATCCTTGAGCGCGACCTTGTTCCTGCGCACCTCCGAAGGCTATGCGCTGACCGCCGTGGGCGAGGCCGCGCTGCACTCGGTGGAAAAAATGGAGCGCTCGGCCCTGGACCTGGAGCGCCAGATCCAAGGCCTGGACGACCGCCTGACCGGTATCGTGCGGGTCAGCACCACTGACTCCCTGGCCATCGATTTCCTGATCCCGGCCATCGCCAGCCTGCACGGCAAGCACCCGGATGTGCGCGTGCAACTGGACGCCTCCACCCAGATCCTCAGCCTGGCCAAGCGCGAAGCCGATATCGCCGTGCGCAATACCCGTCCCGACAATCCCGATCTGATCGCCCGGCGCATCGCCCGTTGGCCGGTGGGGCTGTTTGCGTCGCAGGCCTATATCGAGCGCCACGGCAGCCCTGAGCCGGGCGGCCTGTTCGACGGCCACGACCTGGTGGTCTACCAACCCTACCTGCAAACCCACAAGGACCTGACGCTGGTCAGCGAACCTTTGGGCCGGGGGCGCATCGTCGCGGCGTTGAGTTCCAGCCTGTTGGTGCGCCGCGCCATCGCGGCCGGGCTGGGCATCGGTGAGATCCCGGTGTGCACCGGCGAACGCGACGGCCTGGTGCGCCTGTGGCCGCAGCGTGTACGGCCGTTGCCGTATGACGTGTGGCTGGTGACCCACGCCGACCTGCGTCACACCGCACGGGTGCGCGCGGTGATCGAGGAAATCGTCGCGGCGTTCGCCGGCACGGGGGAGTAAAGGTCAGCACAGGCTTGCAAGCGTGCATGCGCCTCGGTGGACACAATCGACGTCGATAACCACCTACAGGGAGCGCATATGAACGAATCAAAACACCAGGATCTGGGGCTGTTGTTTCTGCGGGCGAGCGGGGCGCTGTTCCTGCTGTGGGTGCATGGCTTGCCCAAGGTGCTCGACTACAGCGAACAGTTGAAGCAGATCGAAGACCCGTTTCATTTGGGCGCGCACATGACCTTGCTACTGGCGATTTTCGCCGAGGTGCTGTGCCCCGTGTTGATCGTCGCCGGGGTGCTGGTGCGCCTGGCCTGCTTGCCGATCCTGGCGGTGCTGTTGATCGCCATGCTGGTGGTGCATCCGCAGTGGACGTTGTTGGAAGGGCAGTTCGGCTGGTTGCTGCTGATCATCTTTACCAGCGTACTGCTCGCCGGGCCGGGTCGCTTCACATTGGGCGGGCGGTTTGCCTGAATAAAAAGGGCCGGGCAAGCCCGGCCAAATAAGGAGAGCGGTGTTTCAGCTGTTTCAGCGGTTCAGGAACGCCAGCAAGTCTTCGTTCAACGCCTGGGCGTGGGTCACGGCGAACCCGTGGGGCGCGTCCTTGTAGACCTTCAACTCGGCGCCCTTGATCATCTCGGACGCCACCTTGCCAGTGGTTTCGAACGGTACGATCTGGTCGCCGTCGCCGTGGATCACCAGGGTCGGCACGTCGATTTTGGCCATGTCCGGGCGGAAGTCGGTTTCGGAGAACGCGGTGACGCAGTCCACGGTCGACTTGAGCGAGGCCAGCATGGCGATCTGCAGGGTCTGGCTCAGGGTGCCTTCAGACACCACCTGGCCTTTGTTGAGGCCAAAGAACGGGGTGTTGAAGTCTGAGATGAACTGCGCACGGTCCTTGAGCAAACCGTCCTTGATACCCGCGAACACTTCCAGCGGCACGCCTTGGGCGTAATCCGGTTGCTGCCCGAAGATCGGCGTCACCGCGCCCAACAGCACCAGGCCGGCAACACGGGCGCTGCCGTGGCGGGCGATGTAGCGCGCGACGTCGCCACCGCCCATGGAGAAGCCCACCAGGGTCACGTCCTTGAGGTCCAGGTGTTCGATCAACTGCGCGATATCGTCGGCGAAGGTGTTGTAGTCGTTGCCGGTCCACGGCTGGTCCGAACGGCCAAAACCACGGCGGTCGAACGCGATGGTGCGGTAGCCGCGGCTGCTCAGGTATTCCATCTGGTATTCCCACATGTCGGCATCCAGCGGCCAGCCGTGGCTGAACAGCACGGGCTTGCCGCTGCCCCAGTCCTTGAAGTAGATCTGGGTACCGTCTTTGGCAACGAATGTGCTCATGCAAAACTCCTTGATAGGGGTGGGTAAAACGCGGGATTACTATGGCCGTTAAACCGGCTTCACGGCTTGTACCGGTGTGCTTGTTTGGGGCTACCAACTGAACTTGAGTTCGACCCCCAGGTAATTACTGTCCGCGCCGCCGGCATCGCGCAGGGTCTGGCCCACCGCGTAGTGCACCGCTTCGACCGCGCCGGTGAGGTTGGGGGTGAAGCCATAGTCGGTACGCAGTTGCGCGTAGGCCCCGGTCCAGCGATCACCCTGGCCGGCGGTTCCCGCCACCGGCAGGTTGGGCTGGGTGTACACCGCATCATCGGTGGTTTGCCGCCACAACAGGCCGACGGCGGTTTGCACGCTGAGCTTGTCGAGGGGCTTGACGGTGATCGATGGCTTGACGTGGATCAGGTTGCTGTAGCCGGTGTAGCCCGCCAGGGAAAAGTAATAGCCGTTGGGAAACAGCGGGTTGAAGGTGCCGAGGGTGCCGTCACCCGCCTTGCGATCGCCCGAGGCGATGTCCAGTTGCAGGCCGATGCGCGGTTTCCAGGCCAGGCTGTCAAAGGTGTAGCCGGTGCGGCTGCCGCCGGCCCAGGCATGAATGTCCTTGCTGCCCACCGAGCCACTTTGCAGCATCGCTTCGATGTCCCAGTCGAACCCCATGGCCGCGCCGCCCAGGCGCGCATCGAACAGGTGGCGGGTCTCGTCACCGTCGGCATCCAGGTAATGCGCGGCGCTGCGTTCATACACGCCGTAGTAGGCCGACAGCTCGTTCTTGCCACCCACCAGCCGCTCGACGCGCACCATGTGAAAGCGCGCGTCGCTGTTGGACTTGTCGTCGAAATGTCGACCGTCCTGGTACTGCACCGGCTGGCTGGCGATGCCGATAAAGCGCCAGTGGGTGGTCTCCCAGTCGGCCCACAGCGCATCGAACGACTGCCGCACATTCGGGCCGTCCCGCGAGGAGATAAAGCGCTGCAAGTCGAAGGCAAAGTCCTGGCGCCCGGCTCGCGCCTTGAACGTGCCGCTGTCGAAGGTGTTGACGTACTCGGCAAAGGCCAGGCGCAAATCGACGCGGTTCTGGTCGGCGCCACCGACGGTGGTCTTGTCGTACGCCCGCACATCTTCCAGCTGGGTAAATACCCGCCAGTGTTCGTTCAGATGCAGGTCGGCGTGTACCTGCAAGCGCTGGATCAGGTAGCGATCACGCTGCACATTCTTCACGCCGAAGCCACTGGCGTCGTTCATCTCGAAGCGCTCGCGCAAGGTCGCCCCCAGCGACAGGTAGCTGTACGGGTTGGCGCCTGACAACGGGATGTACTTGAGGTTGTCCAGCGCTTGCGTGCGCAGCGCCGGGTTCTGCAGTACGGACCAGTCTTCCTGCCAGCGATTGGCCTTGATGGCCGGCCGCGTCGGTTGCTCGTCGGCGTGGACGCTGCCGGCGAGCAGCGGCCACAGCACGGCCAGGCTCCAGCCTGTACGACGCTTCATTTTGCGGCGTTGAGTTGGTGAATTTCCGCGACGTAGCCGCCGGGGAATTCGACCAGCGCGCTGCGACGACCTTTGCTGTCGAACGCCGGCACCACCACTTTGGCACCGGAGCCGGTGGCTTTGCCCAGCGTGGCGCTCAGGTCGGCCACCTGGTAGCCGGTGGTTTCGTGGCCGAAGGGGTAGGGCAGTTGGCCGTTGGTTACCAGCACCGCCATGCGCCCGAACGGCGACTCGATATCGACACGCCGGTAGGTGCCGCTGGCTTGGCCTCACATCGATGCCCGGCGCGTGCTGGTCATCGGCCAGTATTTTGCCGTGGGAGAAGCCCACGAACCCTTTGATAAAGGCGTCGGCCCGCTCGGCGCTGAGGTACACGCGGTTTTCCGGTACGGTCTGGAAGGCGGCATAGTCCGGGGTCTTGGTGTGCCAGTAGAGCTGCATGTTGACGCCGCCCGGCCATTGCACCACCGCGTCGCGCCCGATGGGGTCCGGGAAATCGCTGACGATCACCGCCGCGCCGTTGTCGCGGGCGGCCTTGAGCGCGACGTCCATGTCCTTGACCAGATAGCCGTTGCGCTCCTGGCCAAACGGGTGCGGGATCGGTGTGGTAAAGCCGAACAGCGATACCGTGCCCGCCGGCGTCTGCAGCAGTTGCGAGGTGGTGCTGCTCGGCACCGGCAGCACATTCACCACCACCTGGGCGGTGCTCTTGCCGCCGAAGGTGGCCAGGAAGCTTTGGGCGAAACGGTCCACATCCGCCGGGGCGACATACACATGGCTGGTGTCATATTGCGGCGCCACGGCCACGCTCGGGGTTGCCGCGAAGGCATTGCCCATCATTGCGCTCGCCAGCAGCGTCAATGCCACGGTTACTTTGATTGCTTTGTTACGCATGCCCATTCTCCAGCGCTTCTACGGGATAGAAAGCCGTGAGGTTAGGGGCAGGGGCGCGGGGGGAATTGTATGGACGTGCTTGGTTGAACGTTTCAGCGTCTACGCGCGTCGATTGGCCTTACGGCCGTTGTGGTTTGACGGATGTTCCAAACGTATTACCCATGCGCACTCCCGTCGCCGCCGGGGTCGACAAGCCCAGCGCATTCGGCGTTCGTTTCTGGACCGAAAGCTGCTGCGCCTCGCGGTTCTTTTGCGCGGCCTTGGCCGCGTTCGTGTCATTGCCCATCTGCTGGCCCAGGCAGCCATAGTCGGGCGCCTTGTACCCATCCACCGTGACCTCGGTGCAACCGCCCGCAGCGTTGTCGGCCTGGGCAAGCACGGGCACGGCGGTATACAGCAACACACTGGCAAGCAACGGGAGCAGCTTCATCATGGCCTCCTGGCGGGCCGCGGGAGTGGGCCGGTAAGGCTGCAAAGTGTAGTGCAGCGGGCTGCTCGTCACCGTGATGTTTTTTTTGCTATCACCGTAACATCAGGTTCATAAACGGGCCTCAGGATGACGGTTTTCTAGGGTGCGTCGGCCGTGCAGCGATGCGGAGCAGGGGGTGAACAGGGAGCCTGTCGGCGCGCCGTATGCGCCCTGGGCTTGCTGTTGCTGCTGATCGGCGGTCGCCTGGCGCAGGCAGAAGCACCGCTGTTGCTGCTGAACCTGCCGGCGCAAGACCTGGAGCCTGCACTGCAAGCGTATAGCCGCGCCACCGGCATGGCCGTGCTGGTAGACCGCGAGCTGACGCGGGGCCGGCGCGCCATCGGGGTGCGCGGGCGCTTTACGGCGCAGGAGGCTCTGGCGATGTTGCTGACAGGAAGCGGCCTGATGGCACGTTATGCACGCGGCGATGCGTTTACCTTGCAGTTGCCCGAGGTCAGCCAGCCGCCGCCGGCCCATGGCGTGGCGGCGCGCAATGCCGCGCGGATCAATAACAGCTATGCCACGGCCTTGCAGCAGGCCATCGAAACCAGCCTGTGCCGGTCGCCCCTCACGCGCCCCGGCAGTTTTCGCGCGCTGGTGCAGGTGTGGGTCAACCGTGAGGGGCTGATCGAACACAGCCGGCTGGTCAGCTCCACCGGCGACGAACAACGCGATGAAGCACTGGTACGCAGCCTGGGCACTGCACGGGTGGAGCGCCCGGCGCCCAGTTCATTGCGCCAACCGGTGACTTTACTTTTGATGCCCGACACAACAGGAACGCGCATGGAATGCACAGCAGCAAAAGGAGCCTGGGGCGGATGAAAAATACCGGGCACAGTACGATGGTCAGCTTGTTCCTGGCCTCCTACGAAGACTTCAAGGTCCGTTTGCGCAAGCGCCTGGGCTCGGAGGACCTGGCCAACGACGTGCTGCACGAAACGTACCTGCGCGTCGACCGCATGGACATGCCGCCGAACCTCGCGCAACCCAACGCTTACCTGTACCGCATGGCCCTGAACATCGCCGCCGACCGCCGCCAGGCCGACGCGCGTTTGCTTACCGGCAGCGAGGTGGAAGAGCTGCTGCAAAGCGCCGATGAAGCCCAGGACCCGTCGCGGGTGGTGGGCGGCCAGAAAGAAATCCAGTCCCTGGTCAAGGCCCTTTACGAACTGCCGGCGCGCCGACGCAAGATCCTCATCGCCGCGCGCCTGGAGGAGGCGCCGCACCTGGAAATCTCCCAGCGTTTCGGCATTTCCACGCGCATGGTCGAAAAGGAAATCAAGGCCGCCCTGGGCCACTGCGCCAAGCGCCTGGAAAGAAAAGTCATCCAGCGGTTCGGTCCCGGGGCCGGAAAACCGTCTTAGTGTTGAGTCCCTGATAAAACCGTGAGTACGTGCGCGCTTGAACATTTTTAGCTTCTCCATCGCCCGGCAAAACGCCGCCAGCCCCTTGCACGACGAAGCCCGCGACTGGCTGGTTCTGCTGACCTCGGGCCGCGCCACCGTGGCCGATGCCAAGGCGCTCAAAGCCTGGTGCGCCCAGAGCCCGGAGCATGCCCAGGCGTTCGAGCGCGCCAAAATGTTGTGGCGGCACGTGGGCGCGGCGGCCGAAACGGCGCAGCGCCCGCGCCAGTTTGGCCGGCGCGCGTTCCTGGGCGGCGCCATTGCGGCGTCGGCGGCGGTAGTGATGGTGCGGGTCGGCGTGCCGGGTGGTTTTGCCGGGCTCACGGCGGACTATCGCACCGAGGTCGGTGAGCAGCGGCATGTGCTGTTGAGCGAGGGTGTGAGCCTGGAGCTCAATACGCAGACGCGCATCAGCCGGGTGGGCCAGGGTATCGAATTGCTTGAGGGTGAAGTCGAAGTGCTCGCCCAGGCTGTACAGCCGCTCAAGGTCCAGGCCGCCGAGGGCTGGGTGAGCGCGGCGCAGGCGCGGTTCAACGTGCGGCACACCGATCGCACGGTCTGCGTCACCTGTATCGACGGGGCGCTGTCGGTGGACATTGGCGGCCATCGTGTGAACCTGGGCAGTGGCCGGCAATTGAGCTACGGCGCGGCCGGCATCAGCGAAGTGACGAGCGTGGACACCCAGGCGGTGGTGGCCTGGCGTGAGCAGGTGCTGGTATTCAACAACGCCACGCTGGCGACGGTGGTGGATGAAATCAACCGCTACCGGCCGGGAATGCTGGTGCTGCTCAACCAGGAACTGGGCCGGCGCCGGGTGCAGGCGCGGTTCAGTTTGCAGCAATTGGCGGGGGTGGCGCTGTTGATTCGGGATGCGTATGGGGCCAAATGTACCGAGTTGCCCGGTGGCGTCGTGCTGTTGAGCTAGCTCAGCGGCAGCTCAGGCATCAGGCCTTATCGCAACGGCCCGATTACCTGCCGATACCGCTCCACCCCTTGCGGCGTCTGGCGCACCAGGTTGATCTCCAGTCCCAGCGGGTCTTCGCGCCGGTTGCCGCTCAACTGCCGCCACCCCTTGTCCGTTTCCCATACCCGTACCTGCACGTCACTGACCCCGCTCAACACCACCACGCCGTCTTTGGCCGGCGGCAGCGGGAAGCGATCCCGTGCAGGCGCCGCCGCGCGGTACAGGCTGTCGCCCTTGAGCCACCAGCGCACGCGTTGCAGGCCATCGCCGGCCACCGGGGCGCTGCGAATCACGTCCAGGCGAAAGCCTTGGCTGTCGGAACTGCGCACCGTTATGGCCGCGAGCCCGGCGGCCTCGTCCTTGGGCCCGGTCAGCTCCACGCCGGCGCGCAGGCTGATGTCCCGTTGCATCTGGTTCAACACCCGCAGCAGCGCTTCGGTCTGCTCGGTGCTTGCCTGCACGTGATGGTCGGCACGGGTCACGCTGTCGAGACCGCGCCAGGCGATCAGGCTGACCACGGCCATCAGCATGATCGCCACCATCACTTCGATCAGGGTGAAGCCTTGCTGGGGTTTGTTCATGGCTGGCTGACCACGCGCATCAAGCCTGCCGCGTCCCGTTGCAGGCTGAGGCTGTGTTGGCCGTCGGACAGCACTAGGCGCAGCGGCGGGTTGATCCATTCTGCGTCGAGCACCAGGGTTTGCCGGGGTTCGAGGTTGATTTGCATCGGCGTGCTCTCCCATGCGCGCGGGCGCAGTTGAGCGTCGCCCTGGAACCCTTCCATCGCTGTCCCGTCATCGCTGCGGCGGTTGAAGCGAAAGCCCTTGGCGTCGGCGCGCCAGGTGATCGGGCGGCCGTCGGCGCGGGCTTCGGCCTGGGCCACTTGCAGCAGTTGGCTGAGGCGCTCGGCGTCCTTGCGCAGCAGGTGCAGTGGGTCGGGCTTGATGCTCAGGCTGATGGCGGCACTGGCGATGCCGATGATCACCAGCACTACCATCAGCTCGATCAAGGTAAAGCCAGTTTGTTTCATCGCGGGGCACCTGCTGAACTGGTGAGGTTGTGAAATAAAAACGTGCGAATTGAGCTGTAGGCTGATGCCACGGACAAACAGGAGGTCCTGCTCATGGCGTTTTCCCTGCGATTTTCAGCGGCACAGGGCGTGCAGGTCGGCGCGCTGCTCGCGGCCTTGGCCGGCGTGGCGGTATGGGCGCCGCTGCTACTCACCAATGCCCAATCCCATACGCCCCAGGCCACCCCGCAGGCATTGGCGGCACGCAGCGATAACCCGGCGCTGCAATGGTTTGCCAATGCGCCGACGGCGTTGCAGGTCAAGGTCACCGGCGTGCTGGCCGGGGCGCGCGGCGCGGTGGCGATCCTCAGCCTCAACGACGGCCCGCCGCGCAGTTTTCTGTTGGGTGAGCGCCTCAGCCCCGGCGTGCGCTTGACCGCCATCGAAGGTGACGCGGTCGAGATTGAGCGTGGCGGCGAGAAGCTGCGCGTCAACCTCGATAAGCTGCCGGACGCGCCCGCCTTGCCACGGCTCACTCGGCCATGACCTGAGTGGCCAGGCGCGCCAGGGGCGGTGCTTCGCGGCTGGCATCCAGCACCAGCACCGAAACCTGAAACAGCGGGCCATCGGCGCTGACAGTTTGCTCGCACCGCAGTTTCAAGCGCCCTTGGTCGCATTCGAAGGTGTGCTTGCCGCTGCGTAGATGGCCCTCCAGACGCACCTGCGCCAGGCGACTCTGCGCCGCCAGCAACGCTATCGATTTGTCGCGCAACACGCCGTTGCTCTGGGTCATCAACCCGGCCACGCGCACGGCGGCGGCCATGGCCACGGCGATGATCGCCAGCGCCACCAGCACCTCGATCAGGGTAAATCCTCGCTCGTTGCGGTGGCCGTGCATGGCGCTCTCAAAGCCTGGAAACAGGCCCGCAGACTAGCGCCCTGAGTTGACCGATTGGCGACCGAAACTCCCGAGGATTTTCAATACGACTGACATGTGTTCTTGCAACACTGCGCCACGAAATGCACTCAACCCAAGGAATGTCGAGATGGATATCGCGCGCCTAACCCGCCCATTGCCAGGCCCTCGCGGCCAGCGTGGCTTCACCCTGATCGAGATCATGGTGGTGGTGGTCATCCTTGGGATCCTGGCGGCGATGGTGGTGCCCAAGGTACTCGACCGCCCGGACCAGGCGCGGGCTACGGCGGCCAGGCAGGATATCGGCGGCTTGATGCAGGCGCTGAAACTCTACCGCCTCGACCACGGCACTTACCCGAGCATGAACCAAGGCCTGAAAGTGCTGGTGGAACGCCCGGCGGACGCCAAGAACAACACCTGGCGGGCCTACCTCGACCGCTTGCCCAACGACCCCTGGGGCCACCCGTATCATTACCTCAACCCGGGCGCCAACGGTGAAGTCGATGTGTTCTCTTTGGGCGCCGACGGCCAGCCGGACGGCGATGGCGTGAATGCCGATATCGGCTCCTGGCAGCTATAAGGCGCGCCATGAAACGGTATTCGCCCGCAGCGGCGAAGCAGCGCGGCATGGCGATTATCAGCGCGTTGCTGATCGCGGCGGTGGTGGCGGTGCTTGCCGGCGCCATGTTGACGCGCCAGAGCGTGTTCACCCGCAGCCTGGAAGCCGAGCAATCGCGCATCCAGGGTCAATGGTTGTTGCAAGGCAGCCTCGAGCGCACTCGACACATGCTGTGGGAAGCACGCCAGAAGGACGTGCTGACCCGTCTCGACCAGCCCTGGGCCCGCGCCCAGGGCGGTGCGTTCACCGGCCGGGTGGAAGACGAACAGGGCAAGTTCAACCTGCGTAACCTGGTCAACCGGCGACAGGTGGATGCCGAGCAGTTGCAAAGCTTCGAGCGCCTGTGTCGGCTGATCGGGGTCGACCCGGCGGTAAGCCGGCGCGTCAGCCAGCGGGTGATCGCATCGTATGACCAGCTCGATCAGCCCGCCGGCTACCCGATGCTGCGCAGCCTGCATGACCTGAGCGGTATCGACGGCCTCGACCCGGCGCTGTTGCAGCGCATGCAGGCGTATATCAGCGTGCTGCCCGATATCACCTGGGTCAACGGCAACACCGCCCGCGCCGAAGTGCTCAGCGCCGTGGTGCCGTCGTTGAATCTGTCCCAGGCCCAGGCGTTGGTGGCCGAGCGGGATGCCGGGCATTGGTTTATCAACCGGGGGGACTTCGTCAACCGCCTGCACTTGCCCCAAGTGGCGGTGGATGCGGTACAGGTGGGCATCACCAGCGAGTGGTTTCGCCTGCAAGGCCAGGCGCGCCAGGACCAACGCCGGGTGACCCTCGACGCGTTGCTGCATCGCCCGGAAAACCAGCGGCCCCAGGTGATCTGGGCGCGGGTGGGCGTATGAAACGCTTGCGCATTGGCTTGCCGCCGTTGGCTGATTTGACCGTGGACAGCCGCGTGACATTTGCCTGGCTGGAGCGCGACAGGGTGGTGTGCGAAGGTCATGAAAGCCTGGCGCGGCTGGGCAAAAACCACCCGGCAGTGGACTGCTTTCTGCATCCCCGCGACAGCCTGCTGACAAGCCTGGAGCTGCCACCATTGGCCGCCGCCAAAACCGCCGCCGCCGTGGCCTGCGCGGCGCAGGCGTTGATCCTGGGGCCGCTTGAGGCGATGCACGTGGCCCATGGCCCGCGCGAAAGCGATGGGCGCGTGCAGGTGGGTTGGGTGCCCAAGGCCGGGCTGGCGCAACTGAGCCAGGTATTGGCGCAGGCGCAGCTCAGGTTGCGTGGCCTGTACCCGGCGCCCTATGCCTTGCCGGCAGGAGCTGCGACGCTGGACGAAGGGTATTTGTTGACGCGCGACAGCCTGCAACAAGCGGCGGTGCATCCATTGGGTGTGCAGGTGCTGGATGTGCCGCTGGTGGACGCGTCGCAGCGTTGGGCCGGTGCCGTTCCCGCGTGGGGCTTGCACGCTCGTCTTCGCCAACCGTCCAGCGGCGGCTGGGGCAGGGCGCTGGGGTGCGTCGCGCTGGCCACGGCCATCTGGAGCCTGGGCCTCAACCTCTATGCGGCCCGCCAAGTCGAAGAGGGCCAGCGGCTCAAGGCCTTGATGAGCCGCCAAGTGCGCCAGGCGTTTCCCGAATTGCCGGTGGTGCTCAACCCGTTGCAACAGGCGCGTCAACAATTGGCCGCCCGCCAGGCCGGCGCCGCCGCCGACCCCGGCCAGCGCTTTCCCGGCCTGCTGCAACTGGCGGGCAGCCACCTGCCGTTTATGGTGGGCAGCGTCGATACGTTGACCTTTGAACAGGGGCGCCTGCACCTGCAAATGCTCGCCGACAGCCGCAGCCCCGCCGCCGAGGGCGAGTGGCAAGCCGCGTTGGGCCAGGCAGGGTTTGCCGCCACGCGCGATGACCACGGCTGGAGCATCGCGCCGACGCCCGCCGCTGAACAAGCGGAGGTTGGCGATGAATAAATGGCAGCGCATGCGCGGCCAGGCCAACGTGTTCTGGAACGGCCTGGCCGTGCGTGAAAAACGCATGCTGGCCGGTGCCGGCCTGGTGCTGGCGAGCCTGTTGAGCTGGTTAGTACTGGTGCAGCCCGCGCTGAAAAAAATCGACTACTGGCAAGCCGAAACGCCCAAGTTACGCGCCCAGGCCGCCGCCTTGCAGGTGCTGTTGCAGGACGTCGCCGCGCCTCGGCTCGCCGATGAAACCGCGCTGCGCCAGACCCTGGACAGTGCCGGCCTGCAAGGCCATTACCAGGTGCAGGCGCTGGGCTCCGGTTGGCGGCTGACCTTCGATAACGCCCCGGCAGACGCCGTGGTGGGCTGGTTGCTGGGCAATCCCCGTTCGTTTTCTCTGGAGGTGTCCGAGGCGCGCTTGCAACGTGCCGTGGATGCCGTCGACACCTCGGCCGGCACTGTGTCCGGGACCGTTCGCATGGATCAGGCGCTTGGCGCTAAGGAAGCTTCATGAAGTGGTCAGTCCCGCCGTTTCGCACCGTTGCGCCATTGCTGTTGCTGGCCCTCAGTGCGTGCAGTACCCAGGAGGCCGCCAAGCCGTTGCTGGTGGACAGCGAACTCGGCCAGCCGCTGGCCGACACTCGTCGCCATGGCGATACCGTGCTCGATCGCCAGCGCGACGCCGTGCCCAAAGCCGCCGCACCCCACCGGCTGACCAACAGCGCCCGAGGCCAGGCGCCGACGACCGTCAAGGCGCGCAACCCGCTGGGCGACCAGTCGGTGCAACTCAACTTTGTCGAGGCCGATATCCAGGCGGTGGTGCGCGCACTGTCCCGCGCCACCGGCCAGCAGTTCCTGGTGGACCCGCGCGTAAAAGGCAACCTCACCCTGGTCAGCGAAGGCCAGGTTCCCGCACACCAGGCTTACGACATGCTGCTGGCCGCGCTGCGCATGCAGGGCTTCAGCGTGGTGGACGTGGGCGGCGTGGCCCAAGTGGTGCCAGAGGCCGATGCCAAGCTGCTTGGCGGGCCGATGTACAGTGCCGGCAGCAGCGGCATGCAGACCCGCACCTTTCGCCTGCAATACGAAAACGCGGTGAACCTGATCCCGGTGCTGCGCCCCATCGTGTCGCCCAACAACCCGATCAATGCCTACCCCGGCAACAACAGCATCGTCATCACGGACTACGCGGAGAACCTCGCGCGGGTCGCGCAGATCATCAGTGGCATCGACACCCCGAGCGCCATCGATACCGATGTGGTGCAGATCCAGAACGGCATCGCCGTGGACATCGCCGCCATGGTTGCCGAGCTTCTGGAAACCCAGGGCGCCGACCAGACCCAGAAAATCAACGTGATCGGCGACCCGCGTTCCAACTCGATCATCATCCGCTCCGGCAGCCCCGAGCGTACCGAGCTGGCGCGCAACCTGATCTACAAACTCGACAACGCCCAAAGCAACCCGAGCAATATGCACGTGGTGTACCTGCGCAATGCTCAGGCGGGCAAGTTGGCGCAGTCGCTGCGCGGGTTGCTCACCGGGGAAAGCGAGTCCGGCGTCAGCGACGACGCCCGCGGCAAGCTCAGCAGCATGGGCGGCAGCGGCCAGAACAGCGCGCAAGGCGGCGCGGCCCAGAACAGCAGTGGCACGCCCACCGGCAGCGGTGTGTCGCCGGGGTATGGGCAAACCAACTCGACCACCGGCAGCAACAGCACCTCCAAGGATCAGGACACCGCCTTCAGCGCCGGCGGCGTGACCATCCAGGCGGACGCCACCACCAACACCTTGCTGATTTCCGCGCCGGACCCGCTGTACCGCAACCTGCGCGAAGTGATCGACATGCTCGACCAACGCCGCGCCCAAGTGGTGATCGAGAGCCTGATCGTCGAAGTGGGCGAGGACGACGCCACCGAGTTCGGTGTGCAATGGCAGGCCGGCAACCTGGCGGGCAAGGGCGGCTTTGGTGGCGTCAACCTCGGCGGCAGCGGCCTTGCGACCACCGCCAAGACCAGCCTCGACGTGCTGCCCAAGGGCCTGAACGTCGGCGTGGTCAACGGCACCGTGGATATTCCGGGGATCGGCAAGGTGCTCGACCTCAAAGTGCTGGCCCGTGCGTTGAAGAGCAAAGGCGGCACCAACGTGCTGTCCACACCCAACCTGCTGACCCTGGACAATGAAGCGGCGAGTATTTTCGTGGGGCAGACCATCCCGTTCGTCACCGGCAGTTACGTCACCGGTGGCGGCGGCACCAGCAACAACCCGTTCCAGACCGTGCAGCGTGAAGAGGTGGGGCTCAAGTTGAACGTGCGCCCGCAGATTTCCGAGGGCGGCACGGTCAAGCTGGATATCTACCAAGAGGTCAGCAGCGTGGACACGCGCACCTCGGTGGACGCGGGCACGGTGACCAACAAACGCGCGATCGACACCAGCATTTTGCTGGATGACGGGCAGATCATGGTGCTTGGCGGGTTGCTGCAGGACGGTTACAGCCAGAGCAACGACGCGGTGCCGTGGCTCGCTGATATTCCGGGGTTGGGCGCGTTGTTTCGCAATGAAAAGCGCAGTGTCAGCAAGACCAACCTGATGGTGTTCCTGCGGCCCTACATCATTCGCGACAGTGGGGCGGGGCGCAGTATCACGTTGAACCGCTACGAGTTCATGCGCCGGGCCCAGGGTGGGTTGCAGCCTGAGCACAGCTGGGCGATGCCGGACGTGCAGGCGCCGCAGCTGCCGTCGGTGGAGAAGGCGATTCCCGGCCAGCAGGGGCCCAGGGCGGTAATCCGGGCGGTGCCGGTAGGTACGCAACCATGAGCCTGCTCCCCTACGCCTGGGCCAAGTCCCAACGCATCCTCCTGCGCCCAGGCGAAGAGGGCATGCTGCTGACCGTCTGCCCTTCAACCCCTGGCTGGTCGATCAGCGAAGTTCAGCGCCAATTCGGCCAGGCGCGCGTCGAGCAGGTGCGCGACGACGAACTCGACGGCCTGCTCACCGGTGCTTATGCCGACACCGGCAGCGCCGCGGCTGTCGTGGGCGCCGCGGAAAACGAGGTGGACCTGGACCGCCTGATGCAAGACATGCCCGAGATCACCGACCTGCTCGACACCCAGGACGGCGCGCCGGTGATCCGCATGATCAACGCCTTGCTCACCCAGGCGGCACGGGATGAAGCCAGTGACATCCACATCGAACCCTATGAAACCCATTCCGTGGTGCGCTACCGCGTCGACGGCACGCTGCGCGATGTGGTGTCGCCGCGCAAGGCGCTGCACGGCGCGTTGGTGTCGCGGATCAAGATCATGGCCCAGCTCGATATTGCCGAAAAACGCCTGCCCCAGGACGGGCGCATCGCGCTGCGCGTGGCCGGGCGGCCGATTGATATTCGCGTGTCGACGGTGCCCACCGGGCATGGCGAGCGCGTGGTCATGCGTTTGCTGGACAAGCAGGCCGGGCGTTTGCAACTGGAAACCCTGGGCATGGCCCCGGCATTGCTGGCGCGTCTGGACACGTTGATTCGCCAGCCCCACGGCATCGTGCTGGTCACCGGCCCTACCGGCAGCGGCAAAACCACCAGCCTGTACGCCGCCCTGGCGCGGCTGGATGCGAGCACCAGCAATATCCTGACCGTGGAAGACCCGGTGGAATACGACCTGCCCGGCATCAGCCAGATCCAGGTCAACGCCAAGATCGACATGACCTTCGGCCTGGCGCTGCGAGCGATTCTGCGCCAGGACCCGGACATCATCATGATCGGCGAAATACGCGACCTGGAGACCGCGCAGATCGCCGTGCAAGCTTCGCTCACCGGTCACTTGGTGCTCGCCACCCTGCACACCAACGACGCCGTGTCGGCGGTCAATCGCTTGGTCGACATGGGCGTCGAACCGTTCCTGCTGGCCTCGTCGTTGTTGGGCGTATTGGCGCAACGGCTGGTACGGCGGCTGTGCCCGCACTGCAAGCAGCAAGACCCGGCCGCGCCCGGCATGTGGCGCCCGGTGGGGTGTGCCCATTGCAATCAGATCGGCTACAGCGGGCGTACCGGTATCCATGAATTGTTTTGCGTCGACGATGACGTGCGCAGCCTGATCCACCAGGGCGCCAATGAGCAGGACCTGCGCCTGGCCGCGCGCCGCGCCGGAATGTTGAGCCTGCGTGAAGACGGCGAGCGCTGGGTGCGCAGCGGCGCCACCGCGCCCGAAGAAATCCTGCGCGTGACACGGGACGCCTGATGAATCGCTATCGCTATGAAGCCGCCGATGCCAACGGCAAGGTCGAGGCCGGGCATCTGGAAGCCGACAGCCAGAGCGGGGCGTTTGCGCTGCTGCGCAGCCGTGGCCTGACGGCGTTGCGGGTGCAGGTCGAAGGTACTCGGCAAGCGGCTGCCGGCGGCGGTCTGTTTACGGCGAAACTGTCGGACAACGACCTGGCCTGGGCCACGCGGCAACTGGCGAGCCTGCTCGGCGCCAGTTTGCCGTTGGAAGCGGCGCTGAGTGCCACGGTGGAGCAGGCAGAGAAAAAGCACATTGCCCAGACCCTGGCCGCCGTGCGCGCCGATGTGCGCGGCGGCATGCGCCTGGCCGATGCGTTGGCGGCGCGGCCACGGGATTTCCCGTCGATTTACCGCGCCTTGATCGCGGCGGGGGAGGAGTCCGGCGACCTGGCCCAGGTCATGGAGCGCCTGGCGGACTACATCGAGGAGCGCAACAACCTGCGCGGCAAGATTCTCACCGCGTTCATCTACCCCGGCGTGGTGGGGTTGGTGTCCATCGGTATCGTGATTTTTTTGCTCAGCTACGTGGTGCCCCAGGTCGTCAGCGCGTTTTCCCAGGCGCGCCAGGATCTGCCGGGGCTGACCCTGGCGATGCTCAACGCCAGTGACTTTATTCGCGCCTGGGGCTGGCTGTGTTTTGCCGGCATTGTCGGCGGTTTTTGGGGCTGGCGCCTGTACCTGCGCAACCCGGTGGCGCGGCTGAACTGGCATAGCCGCGTGCTGCGCCTGCCCCTGATCGGGCGCTTTGTGCTGGGCCTTAACACCGCCAGGTTTGCCTCGACCCTGGCGATCCTCGGCGGTGCCGGGGTGCCGCTGCTGCGCGCCCTGGAAGCGGCGCGGCAAACCTTGTCCAACGAGCGCTTGAGCCAGTGCGTCAACGACGCCACCGCCAAGGTGCGCGAAGGGGTCAACCTGGCCCCGGCGCTGGCGGTGGAAAAGGTCTTCCCGCCGGTGCTGATCCACCTGATCGCCAGCGGCGAAAAGACCGGCTCGCTGCCACCGATGCTTGAGCGCGCGGCGCAAACCCTGTCGCGGGATATCGAACGCCGGGCCATGGGCATGACCGCGTTGCTGGAGCCGCTGATGATCGTGGTGATGGGCGCGGTGGTGCTGGTGATCGTGATGGCGGTGCTGTTGCCGATCATCGAGATCAATCAGTTGGTCACCTAGGTCAGCGGAGCGAACTCGGGTTCCTCATCCTGTCATGTTTCAACCGCTCGACACGCTCCGTGCGGTCTCCAGCCCAGGGTTGCGAAGCCGTACTGAAACGCCGCTGTCACGTGGGCCAAAACCGCTCGAAAGCATGACCAAAACACCCGAGAATCTTTTTAAAATCAAGCGCTTCCTCCCGAGGTTTTTTCCTATATCTGTCATCGGAAACTGCGAGTTTCGTTCCCATGGTTTTCACCCAGGCCACCCCCCGCGTACCGGCCTGGGACCGAAGCCATGGCGTCATGCAAGAGCCATCTACCCCAAACGTACAAACACGACGAAAGGAGATTCTTCATGTTTAAGCGCAACGTTCTCGCGGTATCCATGACCCTCGCCGCACTGTGCTCGGCCCAGGCTGCACTGGCTGACATCAACGGCGGCGGTGCTACCTTGCCACAGGCGCTGTACCAGACTTCCGGCGTGCTGACCGCCGGTTTCGCCCCCTACATCGGCGTGGGCAGCGGCAACGGCAAATCCGCCTTCCTGAACAACGACTACACCAAGTTCGTGGCTGGCGTGACGAACAAGAACGTGCACTGGGCCGGCAGCGACTCCAAGCTGAGCGCCACCGAACTGTCGACCTATGCGTCCGCCAAGCAACCGGCCTGGGGTAAGTTGATCCAGGTGCCGTCGGTGGGTACTGCGGTCGCTATCCCCTTCAACAAAAGCGGTACCGCAGCGGTTGACCTGAGTGTCAGCGAGCTGTGCGGTGTGTTCTCGGGCCGTATTGCTGACTGGAGCGGTATCTCCGGTTCCGGTCGTACCGGTGCGATCAAAATTGTATATCGCAGCGAAAGCAGCGGTACCACCGAGCTGTTCACCCGTTTCCTCAACGCCAAGTGCACGACAGAAGCGGGCACTTTTGCCGTTACGCCTATCTTCGCCAACAGCTACAGCCTCGGCCTGACCCCGCTGGTCGGTGCTGTTGCAGCCACCGGTAGCCAAGGGGTGATGACTTCCCTGGGCGCAACCGACGGCGGCATTACCTACATGAGCCCGGACTTCGCCGCCCCTACATTGGCCGGCCTGGACGACGCCACCAAAGTGGCTCGCGTGGGCAAAAACGTCGCCACCAACACCCTCGGCGTTTCGCCGGCTGCCGCCAACGTATCTGCCGCCATCGGCGCAGTACCGGTACCGGCTGCCGCTGTTCGTTCCAACCCGGACGCCTGGGTTCCGGTCTTCGGTCCGGACAACACCGCCGGTGTACAGCCTTACCCAACCACCGGCTACCCGATCCTGGGCTTCACCAACCTGATCTTCAGCCAGTGCTACGCCGATGCCACCCAGACCACCCAAGTGCGTGATTTCTTCACCAAGCACTACGGCGCCTCCAGCAACAACGATGCAGCCATCACCGCCAACGCTTTCGTTCCGCTGCCAACCGCTTGGAAAGCCACCGTTCGCGCCAGCTTCCTGACCGCGAGCAGTGCCCTGAGCATCGGCAACACCAACGTTTGCAACGGTATCGGTCGTCCGCTGTAACCCCCGCTTCCAACGACCTGCAACACCTGATCAGCAACGGCCTGCGCCGTTGCTGATTTTTGCGTTTCGCCGCGCCGTTACCAGCCCCATATGAACTTTGCATGACAGAAGTTCGGTCCCGCCCTTCGCCAACCGCCTAACCCTCATACGTGAGCCTGTCGTGCTCCCTGCGTGATAACAAAGAAGGAAGATCCCCGATGGTCCGCTGCCAATCACCGGTTAACCTGAAAGCCCCAGAACCCGTGCTGCGCCTCAAGCCCCTGGCCCAGGCGATTGCCTTGTTGATGGTGGCCGGCAATGCCCACGCGGCCACGGCGTTCAGTTCCAGTTGGTTTGCCGAGAAAGGCGCGACTCAGGCGGCGACGGCGGCGCGGATCAGTGCCGGGCAGGTGCCGGGGGTTCCTTCGCTGAACCAGCAGGCACGGGCCAACCAGCAGTTGGCGCGTTCCATCAGCACCTTGAACACCAGCGTCGCGGCGATTGCCGCGCAGCAGGCGGCGCAAGCGGCGGGGCGTCAGGCGGCGTTCGGCCAGGTCTCGACGATTCCCGATGGCCTCGGCAAAGGTGGCCTGCAGGTGGATAACAGCCTCACGCAGGGCTGGACCAACGCCAAGGGCCCGACCCAAAGCCAGGCCGGCGGCAAGACCACGGTGACCATCGAGCAGACCGCCGACAAGGCGATCCTCAACTGGGAAACCTTTAACGTCGGGCGCAACACCACGGTGGATTTCCAGCAGCAGGCCAGTTGGGCCGTGCTCAACCGCGTCAACGACCCCGATGCTCGGCCGAGCGAGATCCAGGGCCAGATCAACGGCGCCGGCACGGTGATGATCATGAACCGTAACGGCGTGGTGTTCGGCGGCACCAGCCAGGTCAACGTGCGCAACCTCGTTGCCGCCGCTGCGAATATCACCGATGAGCAATTCACCCAACGCGGTGTTTACGTGGATGCGACCGGCACGCAGCCGACCTTCACCGATGCGGCGGGCAAGGTCCAGGTGCAGCGCGGTGCGCTGATCCAGACCCACAGCCCGGCCACTTCGACGGATGCGGGCGGTTATGCCTTGCTGCTGGGGTCGGAAGTGGACAACGCCGGTACCATCATCACCGCCAAGGGCCAGACCACCCTGGCCGCCGGTGACAGTTTTTACATCCGCAAGGGCGTCGGCACCACCGGCAACGACCGCTCCACCACGCGCGGCAATGAAGTGGCGACCAGCCTCAAGGCCGGCAGCAGTGCCGGCCAGGTCAGCAACAACGGGCTGATCATGGCCTCCACCGGTGACATCACCCTGACCGGGCACCAGGTGCAGCAAAACGGCGTGGCCCTGGCCAGCACCTCGGTGGACACTCGCGGCACGATCCACTTGCTCAATTCCTCCACCGACACCACGGGCAGTGTGACCCTGGGCGAGGGCAGCACCACCGCGATCCTGCTGGACAGCAGCGCCAGCACCGCGCTGAACAGCCAGAAGAGCAACGGCCTGGTCAACTTCGACGGCATGCCCGCCAACCTGGCCACCGGGCGGTTCAACAACCTCAGCGCCGTGGCCGACCGCAGCGATCAGTCGCGCATCGAGATCGTCAGCGGCGGCACCGTGGATTTCCACAAAGGCTCGATCACCCTGGCCACCGGCGGGCAGGTCGCCGTCAGTGCCGCGGGGCGCAGCCTGGTGCGCGATGGGGCGCTGATTGACGTGTCCGGCGCGGTGGGGGTCAAGGTGTCGATGGAAGCCAACAACATCAAGATCAACGTGCAGGGCAACGAGCAGCGCGATGCGCCGGTCAACCGCGACGACGGCAAACTGATCAACAACGACGTGTGGGTCGACCTGCGCGACCTGGTATTTGTACCGGCCGGGACCAACGGCTACGCCACGGACCGTTGGTACACCGCCGGCGGCTTGCTGGAAGTCGGCGGCTACCTCGGCACCCAAGGCCACTCGGTGGGCGAATGGATGGCCCAGGGCGGTACCCTGACCTTCACCGGCAAGGAAGTGGTAACGCAAAAGGGCGCGCAGCTCAACCTGTCGGGCGGCACCGTAGACGTGCAGGCCGGTTACATCCAACAGACCTGGCTCAAGGGCCCGGACGGGCGCCTGTATGAGCTGTCCAACGCGCCGGGCGACCTTCTGTATTCCGGGCTTTACAAGGGCTATGAAGACACCAGTACCCGCTGGGGCCAGACCGATTACTACTACAACCCATTGATCGCCAAGCAACGCCGTTACGAGAGCGGCTACACGGTGGGCCGCGATGCCGGCAAGCTGGTAGTCGGCACGACGGGCGCGGTGCTCGAAGGCCAGGTGGTCAGCGATGTGTTCCAGGGCGATCGCCAGACCCAGGCACCGAACATCAACCTCGACGGTTACCAACAGTCGCAAAAGGCTATGGCCCAGCGCGCGCAGTTGATCATTGGCGGGTACACGCCGGTCTACAACAAGGCCACCGGCACCCTGCGTTATGCGCTGACCGGCACTGCCGACGAGGTGCTGATCGCCGGCAACACGCAGAAAATCGCCGACGGCCTGGACCTCACCACCGCGCTGCCAGCGGATCGCCAGGGCAAGATGGTGCTCGACAGTGACCAACTCAACGGCTACCGGTTGGGCGCGATCAAGGTTGGGGCCAAACAGCAGATCAGTGTCAACGGCGCGCTCAACGTGGCGGACGGCGGCGATATCACGCTGTTCGGGCCCCAGGTCAACCTCAACGCCAACCTCACGGCCCATGGCGGCAGCATCAATGCGGGCAATATTCTCAACCAGGTCAACCTCAATTCGGGCAATACCGTCGGCGATGTGATCCTGGCGGGCGGCGGGCATGTCGATGTGGCCGCAGGTGTGAAGCTGGACGCGACCGGGCGTTGGAATAATGTGCTGCTGGAGCCCAACCGCCGCGACGGCGTGGCGTATGTGAACGGTGGCAAGGTCTCGCTGCGCAGCACCGGCAACGTGGACCTGGCGGCGGGCAGTGCGGTGGATGTGTCTTCCGGGGCCACCCTGGGCGTGGACGGCCAGCTCAGCGGCGGCAAAGGCGGCGATGTGACCCTGGGGGCGTGGGGCGCGTTGGCCGTGGACGGCGAGATTCGCGGTTATGGCGTCAACGGTGGCGGTACCCTGGCGTTGCAGGCGCGCAAGGTGCAGATCGGCAACAGCGCCGATGCACCCGCTACCGACACGCTGCAATTGACCGGCGACTTCTTCAACAAGGGCTTCTCGGCCTACGACATCACCGGCAACGAGGGGTTGCTCGTCACCGACGGCACCCAGGTGGACGTGAATGCGCCGGTCTACCGTCTGGGCCGGCAGACAGCGCTGACGCCAAGTGTCAGCGAGCCTGCCACGGCACTGGAGCGCTGGACACCGACGCTCTACCAGGAAAACCCGACCCAAGGCGTGCTGACCCAGCGTCGCTGTGCCAGCCTGACGCTGACGGCCGGCTCCAGGGATTCCACCGCCGCACAACTGGCGAGCACCGCCCTGGCCGTGGGCCGGGGCGCGGTGATCAATGTCGACCCCGGCCAGGGCATCAACCTGCGCAGCGTCGGCCAGTTGACCGTCAACGGCAGCCTGAATGCCTGGGGCGGCAGCGTCAGCCTGGGCGGCCTGAATGTGACGCCGCCGGCCTGGGAACAGCCGATTGCCGCCGGCCATGAACGCTCGATCTGGGTGGGTGAACAGGCGCTGATCGACGTCGCCGCGCGAGCGGTCACGGCGGTGAGTCATCGGGGCAACGTGTACGGCCAGGTCCTCAATGGCGGCAAGATCAGCATCGGCGGCGATATCAACCTCGCCACCGGCATTGCCAGTGCCGGCGATGTGTTTGTGGTGGTCCGCGAGGGCGCGCGCCTGGACGCGTCCGGGGCCCAGGCGATGCTGGATGTTCCCGGCCAGGGCCGTGTGCCGGTGGCCAGCAATGGCGGCAGCATCAGCTTTGCGTCCAACAATGGCCTGTACCTGGACGGCAGTTTTGTGGCCCGCGCCGGTGGCGCCGGTGCGGCGGGCGGCAGCTTGTCGCTGGCGCTGGAAAGCCCCTACTACGCGAAAAACGGCGCGAACGACCGGGTGCTCAAGGTGCGCGAGCTGGTGCTCAGCCAGACCCATCAGACCAGCGCCTTACCGACCGCCGCCAGCCTGGAATACGGCCATGGCCGTCTCGGTGTCGACCAGATTACCGCCGGCGGTTTCGACAACCTGGCGCTGCTCAGCAACGGCTTGCTGAGTTTCGACGGCGACGTGTCGTTGAACATGGGCCAGAGCCTGCGGTTGTACAGCGCTAGCTACAACCTCAGTGAAGGGGCTGCGGCCAACTCGCGGGTCACGCTGTCGGCACCGTACCTGCAACTGGCCGGCATCCTCGCGCCTGCGCAAAGTGGTAAAGAGGCCTACGTGCGTGCGGTGCCGCTGCTGCCCAACCCGTCGCCGCTGGCAACGACGGCACAGTTCAGCGCCAGCGCCAACGTGATTGATGTGCGCGGCAATGTGGTGTTCGGCAACAAGAGCAACGTGCCGCAGACGAATGACGCGCTGGTCGCGGTCGAGCGTCGCGGGTTCGACGACGTACGACTGACCAGCCAAGGCGACCTGCGCTTTCTGGCCGGTGCCGATGCGAACGTGATCTCTCAGGGCATCAGCACGCAACTGGCGACCAGCGGCGACATGACCCTGCGCGCCGCGCAGCTGTACCCTGCGACCGAGGTCGGGGCGCGGGTCCTGGCGGGGTATTTGAATGGCAACTCGGGCTTTGACCCGACGCGCACCTTGAGCATCGAACGCATCGGTGACGCCACAGCGGCTGTGCCGTACTCGGCCTTCGGCCGCCTGCAACTGGGCAGCGCGAATATTCGCCAAGGCGGCGTGGTGCGTGCGCCGCTGGGGCTGATCGAAATCGGCGTGTTGAATTCGGGCAAGGTTGAACTGTTGCCGGGCAGCCTGACCTCCGTGAGCGGCAAGGGCCTGGTGTTGCCTTACGGCGGCACGGTAGATGGCCAGGTCTATCTGTATAACGGCAAGAAAGTCACATTCGTTGGCCAGGGCGCAACGGATAACGGCGGTGGCTTGTATATAGGGATGGTATTGGGTGGGCAATCGGTGGCGGTCCAGCCGGGCGCTACGGTGGATTTATCCGGCGGTGGTGAATTGCTCGGGGCCGGGTTCATTTCCGGGCGTGGCGGTTCCACCGATGCGCGCCTGACCCCCTTGGTGCAGTTCGGCGCAACCGGCGGTTTTGTGCTGCCGGGCCTTGGCACCAACCCGATCTACGCGATTGTGCCGGGTGTGCAACCGGGCTATGCACCGGTGGCGCCGGAAGGCGGCGCGGTCGACCCGCTGATGGGCCAGCAAATCACCATCGGTGCCGGCGTGCCCGGGCTGGCGGCGGGCACCTATACGCTGATGCCGTCCACCTACGCCTTGATGCCGGGCGCGTTTCGGGTAGAAATCAATGGCCTGGCCGGGCCTGGTGGCGAAGGTGCAACCCAACAGATGCGCAATGGCTCATGGGCCACCGCCGGGCGCCTGTCCATCGCCAATACGGGCATCGTCAACAGCCTGGCGAGCCAGGTGATCCTGACCTCCGCCGATACCTTGCGCCGTTACTCCCAGTACAACGAAACCGGTTACGCCCAGTTCGCCGTGGCCGATGCGGCCAGGCTTGGCGTGCCCCGTGCCTTGCTGCCGGTGGATGCCAAGACGTTGAAACTGACGTTGCGTGCGGGAGCCGGTGCGCAGGCGTTTTCGTTCCAGGGCACCGGTCGCTTCGAGGCCGCTGACGGCGGTTACGGCGGCACCGTGGCGCTGACCAACGCAAGCGCAGGGGTGGGCCGGGACATCGAAATCGTGGCGGCGGGCCAAGACGCCAGCAGTGGTTTTGACGGGATCAGCGTGCAGGCCCAAAGTTTGAATGCCTTGGGCGCTTCACGCCTGGTGATCGGTGGGATGACGTTGGTCAATTACGGCCAGGCCGGCAACTACATCAACATCGCCAACGGCAGTAACAGCTCCATTGTGCTGCGCGATGGGGCCAACCTGGCTGCGCCGGAAGTGCTGTTGCTGAGCGGCACCGGGCGCATCGTCGTTGAGCAGGGTGCCTCGATCAACACCATTGGTCGCGGCAAGGCCAGTTATGACGCGCGTGACGGTTTTGTCTACAACGTGGCGAACATGCTGGCGGTGTCCAACGGTTTGCTCAACGTCGTCGCCGCGCGGTCACCCGGCGGAGTCATCAGTGGGGGCATTCAGTTAGGCGTGTGCAACCGCGCGCCCTGCAGCGGCCAGACGGCCCTGTATTCCGAAGGCAGCATCGTTACCTTGACCGACAGCACCCTGCAGATGGGGGATGAGGTGCGCTATGGCACCCGCCACCTGAACCTGGGGGTGTCCAGCATCAACGTCGGCAGCCCCGAAGCCCTGGCCGCCGCGGCCGCCGGTAACCGGCTGCCGGTGGGCATGACCCTCAACCAGCAGGTGTTGGAACGCTTGCTGCGCGGCGACACCCAATTCGGCGCCCCGGCCCTGGAAACCCTGCAACTGTCGGCGCGCGACAGTTTCAACTTCTACGGCACCACCACCCTGGACACCTACGACGCGGTGACCGGCAAGTCGCTGCTGAGCAACCTGATGCTCTCCACGCCGGCGATCTACGGTTCTGGCGGTGCCAACGACGTGGCCGCCATCCACACCGCCAACCTGATCTGGCAGGGTGCCGAGGCACCGCCTGCGGCGGCGGTGACCGGTGGTGCCGGCAGCGGCAGCGGGCGCCTGGACATCAATGCCGAACGCATCGAGTTCGGCTATGGGGGATTTGCCCAGGCGAGCACCACTAAAACCTTCGATCGCCTCGCCCTGGGTTTTGCCAACGTCAACCTCAATGCCGGCGAGCGCATCACCGCCAACCACAAAGGCAGCCTCTCGGTGTACCAGAGCCAGGGCGCGTTTGACCCGATCAAGGGCTTTGCCTACAGCGGCGGCAATCTGAATATCCTCACGCCGCTGATGACCGGGGAGGCCGGTTCGGTCAACCGTATTACCTCCGGTGGCGCAATAGATGTCAGCGCCTCGGCCGGCGCGGTGGGCAAGGTAAACGGTATCGGCGGTGAGTTGGCGTTGCAGGGTGACAGCCTGCGCCTGGCCAGTGCCGTGGTGATGCCCAGCGGCAAAGTGACCCTGGGTGCCCGTGGCGATGTGGTGCTCACCGATACCGCCTCGATTGATGTGGCCGGTCGGGCCATTCCCTTCAACGACCTGACCAAATACAGCGCAGGCGGCGAGGTGTTGCTGGAAAGCCGCACAGGCAATGTAAGCCAGGCCGCGGGCTCGACCATCGACCTGTCGGCGCAGCACAACCAGGCGGGCAGGTTGCGCGCGGTGGCGGTGGACGGCGCAGCGGGGATCGTCGACCTGGCGGGCAAGATCATCGCCGGCAGCAGCGGTGGCTACGATGCCGGTGGCACCCTGGTGCCGTACCTCGCCGGCGCGGTGGAAATCCAGGCCCAGCGCCTGGGCGGCAATGGCATCCTCAGCGACCAGTTCGCCGCGCTCAACCAGCGCCTCAACCAGGGCCAGGTCTATGGTGCGCGCAGCTTCCAGCTCAAGCAGGGCGACCTGACCATCGGCAGTGACGTCAAGGCCAACAGCGTCAACGTCTCGATCGACAACGGCAGCCTGCGCGTGACCGGCCTGGTGGATGCCAGTGGCGAGCGCGTCGGCAGCATCAACCTGGCCGCGAAAAATGGCCTGAGCCTCGACGGCGGCGCCGTGCTGGACGCCCATGGCACACAACTGCGCGTGGACAGCTACGGCAAGATCATCGATTCGCCCAACCGCGCCATCGTGGTCCTCAGCTCTGGCCAGGGCCAACTGACCCTGGCCAATGGCGCGCGCATCGACCTGCGCCATGGCACCGCTGCCACGACCGGCAACGACGGGCGCAGCCGTGGCACGCTGGAACTCAACGCGCCGCGCGTGGGCAACAATGACGTCGCCATCGACGCCGGTGGGGTGTTGACTATCCAAGGTGCGCGTTCGATTGCGCTCAACGGCATGAGAACCTACGACGATGCCCCGACCAGAACCGATGAAACGCCAGAGGGGCGCCCGTACCAGGTGATCGACCAGGACTACCTCAGGGACGTCGTCGATCCATCGAATACGCAATTTATCGACGCCGCGCGCGTTAACGGTAACTTGCTGCGCAAGCTCGCCGGCTTGAACAACGCGACCTACGGCGACGTGTTCCACCTGCGCCCCGGCGTCGAGATAGTCAGCAAAACCGCGGACGGCGACCTGGTGGTGCAGGGCGATCTGGACCTCTCCAGCTATCGCTACGCCAGCCTCAAATCAACGGCCAAGACCGAGTCCGGCAGCCTGACCCTGCGCGCCGGCGGTGACCTGAATATCTACGGCAGCATCAACGATGGCTTTGCCGCGCCACCGGCCACCGACGATGACAATGGCTGGGTGCTGCGCGCCGGTATCGACCACACCGGCGGCACCGTGGTGGTGCCGGGCAGCGGCGTGACCCTGGAGGTGGGCACCGTGTTCCCCGCGGGCGCTGCGCTTAATTTCGATGTACTGACCAACCCGCTGTTTCTGCCGGCGGGTACCCGTTTGCCCGTGGCGGCCACGCTCAACCAATCGTTGGTACTCCCGGCGGGCACGGTGTTGGCTGCGGCTGTTCGGGATGCCTCGGGCACTGTGCTGTTCGCGGCGGGCACCTTGCTGGCTCAGGACCAGACCCTCGCCAGTGGCAGTGTCCTGGAGGCTGGCAGCCTGTTGAGCACTTCAGCCAGTGTTGACAGCCTGATCTGGCCCAAGGGCGTGCCCTTGGTCACCAGCATGACCCTGGCCGCCAGCAAAGTGTTGCCCCGTGGCGCGCTGTTGCCGTCGGGCACTGACGTGAAATTACCCGGTGGCGTGGAGTCGGTGCAGTTGCGTGTGGCCGACGCCGGTCGCCAGGGCAAGAACTGGGCGATTGCACCGATGTTGGAGGAAGGCTCGCAGTCATGGTCGATACGCCTGGTCGCGGGGGCCGATACCGAGGCGGCGGACAGTCGCCTGCTGCAGCCGCATCCGGTAAGCGGCAATCTGCGATTGGCGGACAGTCACTACGGGGCGTTCGGCAAGGGAGCCCAGGTCTGGACCGAGGAGGGCTCCTTGGGGTGGTTCGGCGATGACAGCATGGTAGGCCAACCCATTGATTTCGAAGCAATACAATACCCAGGGCTATGTGACGACCTCCCGGAATACTGCGTTATCAGTGGTGATGCCTACACGCTGCTGGTGGGCGGCAGCACTCGCTTCAGCGTAGTCCGCACCGGCGCGGCAGACCTTGACCTGCTGGCCGCCGGCAACCTGAGCATGGAGTCGCTGTTTGGCGTATACACGGCGGGCAGCTCGTCCACCGGCACCTCGGCCAACGATCCGTATAACCTCAAGCGAGCCCTGGGCAGCAATGGCAAGGTATTGGCTAACGCCGGGGGCAACGAAAAGCTGGTCAACGCAGACACCGCCAGCCTGTACCGTGCCTGGTACCCGGATACGGGCGGCAACTTGCTGCTTAAAGTGGGCGGCAACCTGACCGGCAATATCACCAGCCCGGCGCTGAACGGCGTCGGTCGTCCGGTACCCAGCGACCTGGGCCAGGATTCAGCCAACGTCGGCAACTGGCTGTGGCGTCAGGGCAACGGCCTCAGTGGCAACCAGGCGCAGGCCACCGCGTGGTGGGTCAACTTTGGTACCTACGTGCCCGGCATGGCCTACCCGAGCGCGGACCAGATGGTTGGGTTCACGGGCTTCGGCACCCTGGGAGGAGGCAACCTTAACGTTGATGTGGGCGGCGATGCGGGGATTCTCAACGCGTCGTCGCAGCCGCAGAACGTCAGCCCCCGCAGCCAAGGCCTGGTCCTGGCCGTCGGCGGCACCGGCCGCGTTGCCACCGATGGCAGCGTCCAACTGACCGGCGGCGGCGATCTGAACCTGCGGGTCGGCGGGTCGCTCAACCCGGTCAGCCAGATCAACCGAGACCACCTCAATGGCGTCCTGGTGAACACGCGAGGGCATGTACAACTCACTGGCGGCGCCCTCGGTAGTCTGACGCTGCTGTATGGTGACCAGCCCGGCTACCAGAGCCCGAGCGAGGTGCGGGCCTACGACCCGCTGCGCTCCACGTCCGCCAGGGCAGCGGGTGGTTTGAGCCTGTTGCCGGGTGACGCTACCTTCAGCCTGGCCACCCGCGGTGACCTGGTGCTGCAGGATGTCGCCGACCCGGGCCGCGCGCCGCAAGTCAACGCGTTGGCCTACGCGAACGCTGGCGTCAACGGGATTGGACACAGCTGGTTCAGCCTGTGGACCGACCGTACGGCGGTGGACCTGTTTTCCGCCGGGGGCAACCTCACGCCCCTGACCCAGACGCTGGACACCGACATGGCAGCCGTCTATCCCGCCACGTTGCGCGCCGTCGCCGCCAGCGGCAGCCTGTACTACGGTCGCGCATCGTACGGTGACCCAAGCACCGTGCCGCCGCTCGGGGCCATGGTGCTGGCGCCGTCGGCCAACGGGCAACTGGAACTGCTCGCCGGCGACTCGATCTACGGCGGCGACCTGCCCATCAGCCGCTCCAGCGCAGCCGCGCAAAGCCTGGCGACGATTTTGCGCCCGGCGTTTCTAGGCTTCCTCACCAATCAGATCGCGGTAAACGGCAGCGGTAATCTGGCAAGCGACGCCAGCATTGCCACCTTCAGGGTGTCGCCGCTGTTTGCCTTTGGCCCCAACACCGCCAGCATGGCCTGGGGCGACGCCCTGGAGCCTGCACGTTTCTATGCGCTGAGCGGGGACCTGCTGGGTGTCAATAGCGGGCGTGTAATCACCCTGACTAGACCCGCCTTCCAGGACCCGCGTTTTGGGCAGACTTACTACGAGGGTGCCGGTCCGGTCTGGATGCTGGCCGGTCGCGACATCGTCAGCAGCGGTACGCCACTCAGCGGTGCCAATGGCGGTAATAACACCACGGGTGAATACACCTACGCCGGCAACCTCTTCGTGCACAACAGCCCCACCGATATCTCCATCGCCAGCGCCGGCCGCGACATCCTCTACAGCAGCTTCAATGTCGCCGGCCCCGGCACGTTGGAACTGACGGCGGGGCGCAACATCCAGATGGAAGACAAAGTTGCGGTGAACAGCCTGGGGGCTGTGGCGGCCGGCGACAGCCGCCCTGGCGCAAGCATCGTCATGCAAGCCGGCATGGGCCCCAACGGCCCGGATTACCGCCGCTTCGTCGAGGCCTACCTGAACCCCGCCAACCTGGCGCAACCGGGTGAGTCGTTGCAGGGCGGCAAAGTCGCCAAGACCTATGAGAGTGAGCTGGTGGCCTGGCTCACCGAACGCTTCGGCTTCGGCGGCGACAGCGAACAGGCCCGTGCCTACTACGCCGCACTGCCTGGCGAGCAACAACGGATCTTCGCCCGCGACGTGTACTTCGCCGAACTCAAGGCCGCCGGCCGTGAGTACAACCAGGACGGCAGTGTGCGCCAGGGCAGCTACGTGCGCGGCCGTACCGCGATTGCCAGGTTGTTCCCCGAGACGGATGTGGCCGGCAACCCGATCACCTACAAGGGCGATATCACGATGTTCGGCGGCGCAGGCGTGCACACCAACTTCGGTGGTTCGATCCAGATGCTCACCCCCGGCGGCCGCCAGACCTTCGGCATCGAAGGCGCGGCACCACCGTCGACGGCGGGTGTGATCACGCAGGGCGCGGGGGATATCCAGCTGTACTCCCTGGGCAGCATCCTGCTTGGCCAAAGCCGCATCATGACCACCTTCGGCGGCTCGATCATGGGCTGGACCAGCGCCGGCGACATCAACGCCGGGCGCGGCTCCAAGACCACCGTGGTGTACACACCGCCCAAGCGCGTCTATGACAACTGGGGCAACGTGAGCCTATCGCCGTCGGTGCCGAGCACCGGTGCCGGGATCGCCACGCTCAACCCGATCCCGGAAGTACCGGCGGGGGATATCGACCTGATCGCGCCATTGGGCACGATCGATGCGGGCGAGGCGGGGATTCGAGTGAGCGGGAACGTCAACATCGCGGCCTTGCGCGTGGTGAACGCGGCGAATATCCAGACCCAGGGCAAGTCGTCGGGCGTGCCGGCGACAGCGACGGTGAACGCCGGCGCCATGAGTTCGGCCAGCGCGGCGGGGGCGGCGGCGTCCCAGGCGGCCGAAGACGCGGCGCGCAGCCAGCAGGCGGCGGCCAAGCAGGGCCGGGCTTCGATCGTGACCGTGGAGGTGCTGGGGTTTGGCACCGAACCGGTGCCCCGTGAGCCGCAGGAACAGCAGAAAACCTCGGCGTACAACCCCAACAGCCCGGTGCAGGTGCTGGGCGCGGGGCCATTGAGCGAACAGGCGCGGGCGCGTTTGACGGATGAGGAGCGCAAGCAGATTACCTTGTAGGGCGGTGCCCAGACCTCTCGTTGTACCTTGGGGGCGATCACTGATCGCCCCGTTTTTTTGCACGGCGTTGTACCCAATCCAGCCCAAAAAATGCCCCCCTCCCAATTCCGAATGAACCTTTCATGACAAAAGTTCGGTAGCCCATGGCCACTCCCGTCTCTCCTGTGTAACGCGCTCAAGAACACCAGCACGGTGTTGTTCAAGGCGCCGGCTGTACGCCAGGAGTGGGGCAATGGGAACTATGGAACGTTATTCGAAAGTGGGCATGCAGGAGCTCGACCAGCGCCTGTCGAAGATCGTCGAAGCGGCGCGCAAGAAGCCGGTGTCGGTCTATCGCTATGGCGCGCCCTGGGTGTGGATCGTGTCCCAGGACGATTGGCAAGGTGCCTTGAAGGAAGTCTCCAGCTACATCCCCGCCGGCCATTCCCTGGTGTTGCTGCGCCCGCGGATCGACGAGGTGCTCGAACAGCACCGTGAGTGGCTGGTGGCCGAGCCCTCGATGTTGATCGCGCCGCAGACCGTGTTGCAGATATTGCTGCTGCAACTGCTGTACTCGGTGCCCAGCGAGCAGCAACTGCATGAGCAGCTCAATTACAACCTGTTGTTCCGCTGGTTCGTCGGCCTGGACCTGAACCACAAGGTCTGGAGCATTCACGTGCTGACCCGCGACATCGCCACGCTGCTGAGCAACCCGCGTGCGGTGCAACTCATCCAGAAAATCATCGGTGACGTGTTCTGTGGCGCCTTGCTGCACATGCCGGAGTTCTCGTTGAACTTCGCCTTGCTGCACACCTGGCTGGCACGTCACGGCAACACCTCGATCGCCAGCAATTGAGCCGGCCGAACGCCGTAGCAATGACGGCGCAAAAAATCAGCAAGTCAGGGGGCGGTGTGGAGCATCTGTTCAAATCAGCGCTGGCGCTGTGCTGCTTGACGCTTGGGGCCATGGCCCTGCCGGCGCAGGCGCAGGAGCCGGCACGCAGGGTCGACGTCAACGAGTACTTCGTGCGCGGCAATACCGTGCTCGATGCGGCAACCATCGAAGAGGCGGTGTACCCGTTCCTGGGGCCGCAAAAGACCCTCGACGATATCGAAGGCGCCCGCGATGCGCTGCAGAAGATCTACCAGGCGCGCGGCTACCAGTCGGTGTTTGTCGAGCTGCCGGAGCAGAAGGTCGATGACGGAATCGTCTACCTGCAGGTCAGTGAAACCAAGGTCGGCCGGGTGCGCGTGGTGGGCGCCAAACATTACTCGCCGGTGGAGATCCGCGAGCAAGTGCCGGGCCTGGAGGAGGGCGCCGTGCCGGACTTCGCCAGCGTGCAAACCCAGTTGGCCGGGCTCAACCGCAGTGCCGGGCGCCAGGTCACGCCGCTGGTGCGCGAAGGCCAGCGCCCCGGCACCATGGACGTGGATTTGCAGGTCGAAGACCAGAACCCCTGGCACGCCAGCCTTGGCCTGAACAACGACTACAGCGCCGACACCAAGGAACTGCGCTCGGTCGCAACCCTGGGCTACGACAACCTGTGGCAACTGGGCCACAGCATTTCCCTGACCTATTTCACCGCGCCCGAGGACACCTCGAACGCCAAGGTCTGGTCCGGCTCCTACAGCGCGCCGCTGGACGAGCGCTGGACCTTGCAGTTCTCCGGTTACCAGTCCGACAGCAACATCGCCACCATCGGCGGCAGCAACGTGTTGGGCAAGGGCCATTCCTATGGGGTGTCGGCGATCTACAGCCTGCCGGCCGCCGGTAACTGGGCCAATTCCTTCTCGTTCGGTATCGACTTCAAAGACTTCGACGAGCAGATGAAATTCGGGTCCAGCAGCGATCAGGTGCCGCTCAAATACGCGCCGTTCACCCTGGGCTACAACGGCTATCGCTACACCGAACAATCCCAATTGGGCCTGGGCCTGAACCTGATCGTCGGCACCCGCGCCTTCTTTGGCTATGGCAGCGACGCCGAAGAGTTCGACTACAAGCGCTACAAGGCCAGCGCCAGTTTCGCCGTGCTCAAGGGCGACCTCACCTACAGCTACACCTTCGCCAACGATTGGCAGTCGGCGTCCAAGGCCGGCTTCCAACTGGCCTCGGGGCCGCTGGTATCCAACGAACAGTACTCGGCCGGTGGCGCCACCTCGGTGCGCGGCTACCTGGCGGCGGAACGCACCGGCGATGAGGGCGTGCTGCTGTCCCAGGAGCTGCGCACGCCGTCCCTGGCCAAGCTTCTCGGCAGCTATGTGCAGGAGTGGCGTTTCTATGCGTTCGCCGAAGGCGCGCGCCTGCGCCTGCACGACCCGCTGCCCGAGCAAGAAGATGAATACAGCCTGGCCAGTGTCGGCCTGGGCACCCGCGCCAGTTTGAGCAAATGGTTATCCGGCAGCCTGGATTGGGGCTACCCGCTGCTCGATGGACCGAACACCCAGAAACAGGACTCGCGGCTGCACTTCAGTGTGCAGGCGACTTTCTGACTTTTTCTTCCGGAGACTTCACCCATGCAACGCCTATTTCTGAGCCTGTTGATCTGCCTGGGCTTCGCGCTCCCGGCCACCGCCCATGCCTGGTGGCAGGATGACTGGCACTACCGCAAGCAGATTTCGGTAGACACCACCGCCCAAGGCGCCGCGATCAGCCAGGCCCTGGGCCGCACTGCGCTGCTGGTGCGCCTGCACACCGGCAATTTCAGCTTTGACGGGGTCAAGGACGACGGCGCCGACCTACGTTTTGTCAGCGCCGATGACAAGACCGTGTTCAATCACCAGATCGAGAGCTTCGACCCGCTGATGGGCATGGCGCTGATCTGGGTGGATGTGCCCAAGGTCGAAGGCGGACAGCGCCAGGACCTGTGGATGTATTACGGCAACCAGAAGGCACCGGCCACCGCCAACGGCCAGCTGACCTTCGACCCCAATTACACCGCGCTGTACCACTTTGACGGTGCCAATGCGACGCCGCCACGCGATACCACGGCTTACGCCAACACCGCGCTGAATGCCGCCGGCACAAGCATCGACGGCGTAATCGGCCGCGCCTTGCAGTTCGCCGGTGAGCCGCTGCTGTTGCCGGCCAGCCCGTCGCTGCAACACGCCGCCGGCGGCGCGTTCACCTTCAGTGCCTGGCTGCGCCTGGACCAGGCCAGTGGCGAGCAGATCGTTCTGGCGCGTCGCGATGGCGCCCATAGCCTGTTGCTGGGGCTGAACCAGGGCATGCCGTTTATCGAGATCGACGGCCAGCGCGCCGTATCGACCCAACCGCTGAACCCCGGCCAATGGCAGCACCTGGCGTTTACCGCTGAAGGTGAAAAAGTCGCGTTGTATGTCAACGGCCGCGAAACCGCCAACCTTGGCGTGGCAATGCCGGCGTTCAATTCGCAACTGGCCGTGGGCGCCGACCTGCCCCAAGCGAGCAGCACACACCAGCCATTCGCCGGGGCCATGGATGAGTTGCGCTTGTCCAAAGTGGCCCGCCCGGCCGCGTTGTTGCTGGCCGACGCAAATGCTCAGGGCGCCGAGTCGAAACTGGTGGCTTATGGGGTGGATGAGGAACAGTCGGGCATGGGCTTCGGCAGCCTGGGCTTTTTGCTCAACGCCGTGCCGGTGGATGCTTGGGTGATCATCCTGGTGCTGGTGGCAATGATGGTGCAGTCGTGGTTCATCATGCTGCGCAAGAACCGCCAGGTCAGCCGCGTGAGCGCTGCCAACGAGGTGTTCCGCGAGCATTTCGCCCAGATCGGCACGCGCCTGGAGATGTACGCCGATGACGCCCAGTTGGGTGAGCGCCTGGCGCATTCCTCGCTGTGGCGCCTGTACCTGGTGGCCGTCAAGGAGATTCGCACCCGCCGCGCCCAGGGCGCCGATACCTCGTCGGTGTCGGCGGCGACTATCGAAGCCATCCGCTGCTCCATGGACGGCGTGCGCACCCGCGAAAACCAGGCGCTCAGCGCCAAACTCTCGACCCTGTCCAACGCCATCGCCGGTGGCCCGTACATCGGCCTGCTCGGCACTGTGCTGGGGATTATGGTGGTGTTCCTCGGCACGGCCATGGCCGGTGACGTGAACATCAACGCCATTGCCCCCGGTATGGCCGCCGCGTTGCTGGCCACGGCCATGGGCCTGTTCGTCGCGATCCCCGCGCTGTTTGGCTACAACCGCCTGATCACGCGCAACAAGGAAGTGAGCGCCGACATGCGCGTGTTTGTCGATGAGTTCATCACTCGCCTGGCGGAGATGCACGGCGAGAGCCAGCACAGTGAAGCGGCGCACCGCCGCGAGCATCACGCGTCGGTTCCGGCCTGAGGAGAATTGCCATGGCTAGCGTAAATGCCTCCCACGACGATGACGATGATGCCGCCGTCGACAGCATCAACATCACGCCCCTGGTGGACGTGCTGATGGTGGTGCTGGTGATGTTTATCCTCACCGCCACCGCCCAGGTCTCGGGTATCCAGATCCACTTGCCCAAGGCCAGCGCCTCGGTGTCGTTGTCAGAGGCCAAGACCAAGGCCATCTCCGTCAATGACGGCGGCCAGGTGTTCCTCGACGCTTACCCGGTGACCCTCGGCGAGCTGGAAGAGCGCCTGCGTATCGAGAAAGCGCTGAACCCGGACTTCCCGGTGATCGTGCGCGGCGATGCCATGGTGCAGTACCAGAAGGTCATTGAAGTGCTCGACTTGTTGCGCCGGCTGGAGCTGTCCCAGGTCGGGCTGGTTACCGGCAAACCGAGCCAGGGCTGAGTCATGACCGCACAGATCCCGATCAGGCCGTTACCGGTCAAGAACACGCCGCCGTTGCGCCCGCTGAAGTGGGGCGCCGGCCTGTTGCTGGGGGCCGTGGCGGCCTGGCTGTTGTGGCAGTGGGCCAATGACATGAGTGGCGTACGCCGCGAAGCGCCGAAGGTGCCGACGATTATCCCGTTGCCGCCACCGCCACCGCCACCGCCGCCGCCGGAAAAACCCAAGGAGCCCGAGCCCCAGGTGGAAGAAAAAATCCCGGAGCCGGTGCCTACCCCAGCGCCGGAAGAGGTCAAGCCGGCCGAGGAAGCGCCGCCGTCACCGGCCGATGACCTGGCCAACCCGATGCAGATCGATGGCGATGCGCAGTCGGGCAACGATGGTTTCAACATTGGCGCGGGCAAGGGCGGCGGCATGGCCGGTTCCGGCGGCGGTGGCCTTGGCGCCGGCACGTACAAGCAATACCTGGCCGGGGTGTTTCAACGCCTGCTGCGTGAAGACCCGGAATTGCGCAAGAAGGCTTACACGGTGCAGGCGGACTTGTGGCTCAACGCTGAAGGCCAGGTGATCCGCGCCGAGTTGGCCAAGTCCAGCGGCGATGCCCAAACCGATGCCCAGGTGTTGGCGGCCTTGCGCGCGCCCCATGCCACGCAACGGGTGCCGGCTTCGGTAACGCTGCCGGTACGCCTGTCCCTCAAGGGCCGGCGCCCGGATTGATCGAGCACTCTTCAACTGCATTTCTCAACGGTTTTTTACAGGAGTTGCGTACACATGATTTCCCCCGTGAATCGACTGACCCTGGCGGTTGGCATGGTCATCGCGACCCTGGTCGGACAGGCGGCGGCAGCCCCGGTCGCCCCCTCGGAAAACGTCACCATCAACCTGATCCGCCTGCTGGTGCAGCAGGGTGTATTGACCCAGGACACCGCCAACGGGCTGATCGCCCAGGCCGAAAATGAGGCCCGGCAGGCACGCCAGGCCAATGCGGCGCCGACGGTTGCCAGCGGCCCCGCCGCAGCCCCTGGCGACGTGCGCGTGCAGTACGTGCCGCAAGCGGTACGCGATCAGATCCGTGACCAGGTGAAGGCTGAAGTCATGGCGACCGCCAAGCAGGAAAACTGGGCCCAGCCCAATACGTTTCCGGACTGGATCTCGCGCATCAGTTTTGATGGCGATATCCGTTTGCGTGACGAGTCGCGCTATTTCTCGGGCCGCAACGACAACACCATCACCGACTACGCCAAGCTCAACGACACCGGCCCGTACGACGTCAACAAAAACTCCAACACCCGGTTCCCGCCCTTGCTCAACACCCGCGAGGACCGCGAAAACCTGTTCCGCCTGCGCGCGCGCCTGGGCATGAAAGCGGTGATTTCGCCGGAATGGACCGCCGGCATCCGCATCGCCACCGGCTCGGACAATAACCCGGTGTCCACCACCCAGACCCTGGGCGGCGGCTTCGGCAAAAAAGACATCTGGCTCGACCAGGGTTACTTGAGCTGGAAAACCACCGACGCCATGACCCTGACCGCCGGGCGCATCGGCAACCCGTTTTATTCCACCGACATGATGTATTCCAACGACCTCAACTTCGACGGTGTGGCGGCGATCTTCAACCACAGCCTCAACAGCGAATGGGGCCTGTTCGGGACCCTGGGCGCGTTCCCGGTCGAATACACCTCCGACACCGCCAGCAGCAATGGGATCGACAAGGAAGACAGCCAGACCAAATGGCTGTTTGGCGGGCAGATCGGCGCAGACTGGAAGATCAACCGCAGCAACCGCCTCAAGCTCGCCGCCGCTTATTACCAGTTCCAGGACATCGAAGGCGAGCGCTCCAGCCCGTGCTCCACATGGCAGGGGGCGGCGGGCTGCGACACCGACGGCACGCGTGTGGCGTTTATGCAAAAAGGCAACACGGTATTCAACCTGCGCAACAACACCACCAACCCGACGGACCCGGCCAAAACGCCGGACCCGCAGTTCGTCGGCCTGGCGTCGAAGTTCGATGTGCTGGACCTCAACCTGGTTTGGGACAGCGAACTGCCGAGCGACTTCAAGCTGCGCACCCAGGGCAACTTCATCCACAACCTGGCCTACGACAAGGGCGAAATGCTCAAGCGCAGCGAAGGCGAGATCGTCAACAACATCAACAGCAACGGCCAGTTTGAAAGTGGCGGCAATGCCTTGATGGTCTCGTTCACCCTTGGCAGCGCGTTGGAAATGCGCAAGCGCGGCGACTGGAACGTGTTGGCCGGCTACAAGTACATCCAGCCCGACGCCTTGCCCGATGGCTTCAACGATTCCTCGTTTCACTTGGGCGGCACCAACGCCAAGGGTTACTTCATCGGCGCCAACTACGGCATCGACAAGAACATCTACGCCAGTGCGCGTTGGTTGAGCGCGTCCGAAGTGTATGGCCAGCCGTTCGAAGTCGATGTGATGCAACTGGAACTCAACACGCGCTTCTGACGCGCAGGGAGATGCCACATGAACATTCGAATAGGCGGGCTGTTGTTGCTGCTGGTCGCCACTGGCGCCTCGGCCGAAGGCATGGAAGAGCGCCTGCGCACCCAACTGCGCAGCACCACCCAGCAGTTGCAGGCGCTGCAAAGTGAACAGGCCCAGGCCAGTGCCGCGCGCCTGGCCGCCGAAACCCAGGCCAGGCAGGCCCAGGCGCAGATCAAGCAATTGACGGCCGAGCTGGAAAAGACCCGTGGCGTGGCCGAGCAACTGGCCGGCCAGCAGCAGAGCCTGCACAGTCAGGCGCAAGCGCAGGTGAATGCGAGCAACGAGCAGATCGGCAAGTTCAAGAAGGCCTACGACGAATTGCTGGTGCTGGCCAAGGGCAAGGAGGCTGAGCGTGCCAGCCTCCAGGCCAGGTTGGCTGAACGTGACACACAAGTGCAGCAATGTTCAGTCAAGAATCAACAGATGTACGGCGTGGCCCAGCAGTTGCTCGCGGCCTACGAAAAAATCGATGTGGCGCAGGTGATGAGTATCCGCCAGCCCTTCGCCAGCAGCACGCGGGTCAAGTTCGAAGAACTGGCCCAGGGCTTTGGCGACGATCTGTACAAGAGCCGTTTTGATGCGCCCCAGGCGGGCGTTACCCATTGATCGACAAGGAAGCACAGAGCATGAGCGAATTGATCACCAGCGTCAGCGTCCAGAGCCTTACCGAGCTGTTGCAGGAAGCCGGTTATCGGGTCAACCAGAGCGAACAGAACGGCATCGTGCAGTTGCTCAGCGCCAGCCAGGGCATCGGTTTTGCGGTGCGCTTCGGTAACCCGGCGACGGAGCAGGGCGCGTACGTAGACTTCACCTACAGCTGCGCGCTGCGGGTACAGGGCGAGTTGCCCGAGGGCCTGGCCCCGGTGTGGAATGCCTCGCGCCGCTTTGCACGGTTGTCGGTGCAGGGCGAATTCTTGCTGATGGAAATGGACGTGGTGGTGGCCGGTGTCGGCGCCACGCACTTGCGCAGCCAACTGGAACTGTGGGATCGCCTGCTGCAGGAATTTATCGTTTACCTGCGTGAGTACAGCCAGCACGCGGCGCAGTTGCAGGCCCAGCCTGCGGCGGTCGCTGAAGAGGCCTCGGCACTGTGAAGAAGCCAACCCTGATGGTCGGCGCGGGTGCGCTGGCCCTGTTGGTGGTGGCGGTGGGCTTGAGCCTGCGCCCGGGCAGCGACCCGGTGGCGGCGCAACAACCGGCGCCCTCGACCAGCCCCGTACCTGGCGTGCCGGCGGTGGCACGCCTGGGCAACCAGCAGATCGACCTGCCGGAACTCAACAGCGTACTGGCCAGCCTGCCGGCCGAAACCCGCGAGCAACTGCGCGGCAACCGTGGCGCCCTGGAAACCTGGATTCGCTCGCGGCTCGCGCAAAAAGCCGTACTCGAACAGGCCGATGCCCAGGGCTGGCGCCAGCGCCCGGAGGTGGAGCAACAGACCCGCGCGGCGACTGAGCAGATCGTGTTTCGCGATTACATGCTGTCGGTCAGCCAGGTCCCGGCCGATTACCCCAGCGCCGCCGAGTTGCAACAGGCGTATGACAGCGGCAAAGCCCAGTGGGTGACGCCGCCGTTGTACCGGGTGAGCCAGATTTTCCTCGCGGTGAGTGACCCGCAAGCCCTCGACGCGGTACGCCGTCAGGCCCAGGAACTGAGCCGCAAGGCCCAGGCCGCACCGGGGGATTTTGCCGCGCTGGCCACGCAATTCTCCCAGGACCCGGACAGCGCCGCGCGCGGTGGCGATTCCGGTTTGCAGCCGTTGCAGCAACTGGTGCCGCCAGTGCGCGAGGCGGTGGCGCGACTCAAGGTCGGCGCAGTCTCGGAGGCGGTGCAGAGCCCGGCCGGGTTTCACGTGCTCAAGTTGATCGCCCAGCAACCGGCACGCACCGCGACCCTCGACGAACTGCGCGAGCGCCTCACCGAGGCGCTGCGTGCCCAGCGCCAGGAACAGATCGCCAAGGCTTACCTCGAAGGCATGCTCAACACCGCGACCTTGAGTATCGACGGCGCCCAATTGAGTAAGGTGCTGGAGTAGACGCCGCACCCCGCATTGGATGCACACGCCCATCAGACAAGGAGTCTCCCATGGCATTACTGGAACCGTCCGGCCCTCAGGGGCCCGCAGCCTATCGCGCAGCGGTCGAGCCACGCGGCCATTGGCTGGCGCTGGCGCATCAGATCGACCCGGAGGTGGCGCGCTACTTTCTGGTGAGCGCGCGTTGCGGCTGCTTTATGCAGGCGGCGCGCAGCCTGAACATCAAGGCGACCTTGCTGCGCAAACGCCTGGCGCAACTGGAGGAACACCTGCGCCACTCGCTGTTCACCTACCAGGGTAACGGCTTGGTGCTCAGTCGCGACGGCTTGCAATTGCAGGCGCAACTGGTCGCCCTGGCCCATCAACGACGCCTGCCGGTGGTAGAGCAACCGTTGATTCGCCTGGCGGTGGCCGAACCGATCCTGCACGACATCCTCGGTCGCGACCTGATCGCCTTGCTGCGCCGCAATGCCAGCGTGCGCCTGGAGATCATCGCCATCGACAGCCAACAGTCCCTGCAAGCGGTGGAGGTGGACGTGGTGCTGTGGTTGTCGGACACCGACGGCCCGATGCCTGGCCCAAGCTTCGCCATCGAACCGCCGCGATCGCTTGCGCGGTTGCAGTATTTGCCGCACATCGCCAAGCGCTATTCGCGCCTGACCACGCGGCCGGACAGCGTCGAGGACCTTGATGACTACATGCTGGTGCAATGGCAGCCCGACGCACAGGTCGACGCCTTGCAGCCGTGGAACCAAGTGGTGCAACGGCGCCTGGCCGCGGTGGTGCAGGTGCATGCCTATTCGCTGATGTTGGAGATGATCCGCTGCGGCGCCTGCATCGGTTTGCTGCCGCACTATATGAGCAGCTTCGACCGGGGGCTGGTGGCGTTGCCGGGGTTGTTGGCCGATAGCATGCAGCGCCAGGTGTGGCTGGCGGTGAACGTGCAGGTGCGCGATGCCGAGGCGGTGCGGGTGATTGTGGAACTGATCGTCGGCACATTCGAGGGGCGGCGGGAGTGGTTTGATTAGCGTTGCGCAACAGCGTTATCTGCGCCAGTCTTGGTGGTCTCGTCCGTTGTGTTGGAGCGAACTGCGATGCAGGGCACCCGTTTGACCCTTATCTGCCATGCCGTCACCCCTTTTCAAAAACAGGGGCGTTTTGCCGCTGACGAGTCGGTGGTGATGGATTGGCGCAATGCGAGCTTATCCCTGGCGGGTCGTTATAAGAAAAACCCGCGCTTGCTGTGTGGGCCGGAAGCGCGCACCCGGCAGACCGCAGGTCTGTTCGGTCGCGACCCGAAGGTCGAAAAAGCCCTGCGTGATGGCGACTGGGGGCGTTGGGCGGGGCAGGACGTCAACGCAGTAGATCGCCACGAATTGATGGAGTGGCTGACCGACAACGCCAGCGCGCCCCACGGCGGCGAGTCGGTCGACAAGGTCTGCGCGCGGGTAGGGCGATGGATGAAGTCGCTCGAACACCACCCCGGCCATGTGGTGGCCGTGACCCATCCCTTGGTGATCCGTGCCGCAATGCTGTACGTCATGCAGTTTCCGATCTCGATGTTCTACCTGATCGACGTCGAACCGCTGTCCGCCACCGAGCTGCGCTTCAACGACGTGTGGCGCCTGCGCCTGGAAGCTCACGCCTGAGTGGGCAAACATGGCAACATTCACGTCCCGCAATGAGAGCAACCCATGAAACGCATCCTGATCATCGGCATTGGCGCCGGCAACCCTGACTACATCACGATGCAGGCCGTGAAGGCGCTGAACCGCACCGACGTGTTTTTCCTGATGGACAAGGGCCAGAGCAAAGACAAGTTGCTCGACCTGCGCCGCGAGATCTGCGACACCTATATCACCGAGCCCGGCTACCGTTTTGTCGAGGCCGATTGCCCCGAGCGCGTGCGCGGCGAGATCGACTACACCACCGCCGTGCAGGACCTCAACCGCGATAAGCAAGCCACCTTCGAGCGCATGATCAACGAGCACATGGCGGACGGTGAGGTGGGCGCCTTCCTGGCCTGGGGCGACCCGGCGCTGTACGACAGCACGATCCGCATCCTGCAGGCGATCCTGGCCAGTGGTCGTTGTGCCTTTGAATTCGAGGTGATCCCCGGCATCACCAGCGTGCAGGCCCTGGCCGCCCGGCATAAGGTGGCCTTGAACCGCATCGGCAAGTCCGTCGAGATCACCACCGGTCGACGCCTGGCGGCGGGGCAGGCCAGTGATGCCGATACCTTGGTGGTGATGCTCGACGCCGAAGACTCCTACCGCACCGTGGCCGACCAGGACATGGATATTTACTGGGGCGCCTACCTGGGCACGCCGGATGAAATCCTGGTCAGCGGCAAGGTCGGCGAGGTAGCTGACGAAATTCATCGGGTGCGCAAGGCGGCGCGCCTGGCCAATGGCTGGATCATGGACACTTATTTATTGCGCAAACCCTGAGGTAGCGTCCCATGTTCAAACCCATTGCCCTCGCCCTGGCCCTGATGGCCGGCGTTGCCCACGCTGATGCCAGGTTGCACACCGATTTGCCGCTCGCGTACCTGGAACAGACCCAAAGCGACGCGCGCAACGAGCCGCTGGTGATTTTTTTGCACGGGTTCGGCAGCGATGAGCAAGACCTGTTCGGCATCAAGGACGCATTGCCTTCCACCTGGACTTACTTGTCGGTGCGTGCGCCGACGCCGGTGCAACCGAACGGCTTTCGCTGGTTCACCAAGACGCCGGGCGACGGCGAATACGATGGGGTAACGGCTGATCTGCAGAGCAGCGCCAAGCTGATCAAGGATTTTGTCGGCAAGGCCACCGCCAAGTACCACACCCAGCCCGACCGGGTGTTCCTGGTGGGGTTCAGCCAGGGCGCGATCATGTCTTACGAGGTGGCCTTGCGTGACCCACCGTTGGTGCGCGGTATTGCGGCGCTCAGCGGCAGCGTGCTGCCGGTGCTCAGGACCGAGCTCAAGCCGGACGAGCGCTTGGGCAAACTGGCGATCTTTATTGGCCACGGCACCCTGGACCAGGCGCTGCCGTATGACTCGGCGACGCGGGCGAATGAGGTGTTGGTGGGGTTGGGGCTCAACCCCGAGTTTCATGGCTACCCGGGGATGAACCACACCATCAGTGAGGCGGAAGTGCAGGACCTGAAGGCCTGGCTGGAAAAAAGCCTGAAATAAAGGGGGGCAAACCTGTGGCCCCCACATTGGCTATTCACTGTTGGGGCGATCGGGTTACTTATTGCCGGTGATTTGTTTCACCAGCGCCGCATGCCCCTTGGCATCATCGGCCCGCGAGATTGCCTGGATCACCACCAGTTGGTTGCCCGAACCACCGAGAAACGTGGAGTTCAGGGTTTTGCCGCCACCCTGGGTGGCGGTGCTGTCCACCTGGCGCAGGCCGAGGCCCTTGACGGTGAGTTTTTTCTCGGCCTGTTTTTTGAAGTCGGGCAGGGCGGCGCTCTGGTCCTTGACGAAACCGGCCACCGCGCCATCGAGGAACTGCGCGTCGTTGTCGCCGATCTTGACCCCGTCTTTACGCACGGTTTCGGCGACGATCACTACACTTTTTGTGGTCTGGCTGGCGTACATCGTGCCCTGGGTGTCGGCGGTGCCATCCTCGGCCTTGCCGGCCGGCAGGGTGTCGGCGGTGTAGGCCTTGGGCAGAGTGAACGTGAACTTGCCGCCCAGGGTGGAGACGGTCTGGGTGGTCGGTTTGGCGGCGGCGAACACGCTGCCGGCGGTTAGCGCAAGGGCCAGCAGGGCAGCGGTCTTGGTGAAGGTGGCCATGAAGCGCTCCAAGGGATGAACGAGATTGCGGAGCATTCTGTCAGAAAATTCGCAATATCGTTCATCCGCAGCGTCACACCTTGTCGGACTCTTCCTCAAGTCTGTCCATTTCAAATAGCCGCGCCAGTTCCGCACGGGCTTCCTGGGCGGTTTGCATGACTTTGGCCGCGTCGTCGTACACCGCGTGCTGGGCGGCGAGTACTTGCAGGTCGTGGTTCTTGAAGCGGTTGATGCGTGCATCGGCCTGGGCCTGGCTCAACCCCAGGCCCACCAGGGTGCGGCGGCTCATTTCCAGGCTGGAGTAGAAGGTTTCGCGAACCGGCGAGGCGTCCAGGTCCACCAGGCGGTGTACGTGCTGGCGGTTACGGGCGCGGGCGATGATCTTCATGTGCGGGTAGAGGTTGCGCACCAGTTCCGCGGTCTTGATGTTGATCTCCGGGTCGTCCATGGCGATCACAAAGAACTCGGCCTGGTCGACCTTGGCCGCGTGCAGGATCTCGGGGCGTTGCGGGTCACCGTAAAACACCGGCATGCCGCCGAAGCTGCGGGTCAACTCGATGGTTTCCACCGAGGTATCGAGGGCGATGAACGAGATGTTCTGGGCGCGCAGGATCCGCGCGACGATCTGGCCCATGCGGCCCATGCCGGCGATCACCACGCGCGGCGCGTCGCTTTCGATGGCGCGATATTCCTCGGGCACTTCCACTGCTTTGACCTTGGGCTTGAACAACTTCGGGCACACCAGCAACAGCAGCGGCGTGACCGCCATGGACAGGGTAATGGTCAGCACGAGGATGTCGTAGAGGTGGGGTTCGAACAGGCCCTGGTCACGGCCGATCTTGAACACGACAAAGGCGAACTCACCGCCGGCGGCCAGCACTACGCCAAGGCGCAGGGCGCTTTCGCGGTTGAGGTCGCCCACCAGCCGGCCCACGGCATAGAGCAGCGGCAGCTTGAGGCCGATCAGCAGCAGGGTCAGGCCGATCACCACCAGCGGTGAACTGATCAGCAGGCTGAGGTTGGCGCCCATGCCCACACTGATAAAGAACAGCCCCAACAGCAGGCCCTTGAACGGTTCGATCTGGGATTCCAGTTCATGGCGGTACTCCGAATCCGCCAGCAGCAGGCCGGCAAGGAAGGCGCCGAGGGCCATGGACACTCCCACCAGCTCCATCAGCCAGGCCGTCCCGATCACCACCAGCAAGGCGGTGGCCGTGGACACTTCCCGCAGCCCGGTCTTGGCGACGATGCGAAACACCGGGCGCAGCAGATAACGCCCGCCGATGATCACCACGGCGATGCTGCCGAGGATCTGTAGCACGTGCTGCACGCCTTCGGCTTCGGTGGTGGGGTGATCACTGCCGGCCAGCAGCGGCACCATGGCGATCAGCGGGATCGCGGCGATGTCCTGAAACAGCAGAATCGCAAAGGCCAGCCGGCCGTGGGGCTGGTTCAGCTCCTTGCGCTCGGCCAGGCTTTGCAGGCCAAACGCCGTGGACGACAGCGCCAGGCCCAGGCCCAGCACGATGGCACTGTTCCAGGCCTGGCCAAATACCCAAAGCGCCACCGCACCCATCACTACCCCGGTCAACAGCACCTGGGCCAGGCCGACACCGAACACCGCCTTGCGCATCACCCATAAACGCTTGGGCGACAGCTCCAGGCCGATGATGAACAGCAGCAACACCACCCCCAGCTCAGAGAACTGCGCGACACTTTGCGGGTTGCCGATCAGGCCCAGTACCGAGGGGCCGATGATCACACCGGCGAACAGATAACCGAGCACCGCGCCCAGTTGCAGGCGCTTGGCCAGCGGCACGGTGAGCACAGCGGCGAGCAGGAACACCACCGCTGCTTGTAACAGGTTGCCTTCATGGGGCATTGCGAACTCCAGGATCTTTAAAGCCAATCAACAGGTGCGTATTAGAGCGCTTTTTACATTTCGAAAATTGTGTTTTTGCGGCATGTCGGGGGATGCCTCGCCATTTCTATGGGCTGATGGCGCTTATTGAGCCTCTTCAGGCGCCAGGACCCGCGCCGGTCAGGATTCACCGTCCTGTCGCTCACCCTTTGTTACTATCGCTGCCCCCGTCACCAGGAGTCACCGCCCCATGCAACGCCAGTGGGATGAAATGCACCGCACCCGCAAACCCACGTTCGTACTGTGTGGCGAGCCCCGGGGCGATGTGCTCAATCTCTATGTCCATGGTTATTCGGCGTTCTTCAATCGCCAGCAACTGGGCAATTTCAAGGCGCAACTGGCGAGTATCGAAGGCTCCACCAACCTGATGCTGTTCTGGCCGGCGGGGCACTTTCTGGAAAACCTGTTTGCGCCCTTCAAGGAGGTGATCGCCGCGATGCTCGGCGGCGGAGTGGGGGCAGCCACCGTGGGGGTGGGCAAGGCGATCGCGTATTTTCTTGATCACTACAAAAGTGTCGAGGCTCGGGTGGACGAGGTGGCCGGCAGCTTACTGCCGGAACTGGCCGCCTACCTGCACGGTGAGTCGCTGCAGGTGCGGCGCATCAACCTGATCGGCCATTCCCTGGGCGCGCGGATTCTGGTCAAGAGCCTGCTGGCCAGCCCCGAAACCGCACGGGAGCTGCCGTTGGACAACCTGCTGCTGATGGGCGGGGCGATTTGTACGTCGAGCCCTTGGGATGAAGTGGCGGCACCGCTCAAGGGGCGGGTGATCAACTGCCATTCCAGCAAGGATTGGGCCCTGGCCCTGAAACCCGATACCGAGCGCTGTATAGGCCGTTATGCCATCCCGCTGACGCCGGCGCTGAAGACCAAGGTCAGCAATGTGCATTTGGCCAGCTTCGACCACGCCGCCTACTGGCCGCAGTTGCAAACGGTGGTGCAGTACACCGACCTGTTGCAGGAGCGGCGCGGCCTGATCCGCTCCGACCAGCGCAGCGCCGAGGTGCGTTTTGCCGAGGAGGACGCAGACTTGTTCCCGGCCCTGGTGCGGGCGCGGCCGGAGGAACTGAAGTTCCTGGCCGAGTTGATGGCGCAAAAACGCAGCGCGTCGATTGATGCCGGCGTGCGCGAGCCGCTCAAGTTGGCCATCGAGTTACAGCGCATGGGCGGTGACAGCTTTATGAACCTGGCCCGTGGCCATGGCGTGGGTTATCGCCAGATCGCCGAAGCCGTGGCGCGACGCCTGGGCATCAGGTTTGAGCAGCCGCTTGACAGTGTGGTGCTGGCAGACATTGAAGCTCAGGTGGCCGAAACACTCATCGAGCAGTACAAGGACAAGCTCAGCAACGCCGATCGGCAGGTATTCGACGCCGAGCTCCGGGCCGCCGCGCAAAAAGAGCAGGGCGTGTTCCATCGCATCGACGTGAGCCGTACGGCCACTACCGCGTTGAGCGGTACGGCATTGGCCGGGTTGACCGGGTTTATCCTGCGCCGGGGCGCGGCCACGGCTATTCCAGTGGTGGGCCAGGCGTTGGCGGCGGCCATGCTGTTGGTGAGCGGTGTACGGGCGTTTTCCGGCCCGGCCTATTCGATCACTACCCTGGCGGTGCTGGTGATCGGGGTGATTCGCCAGCGCATGGAGCGTGAAGCGCTGAACCAGGAGATGGACTTGGTGGTGCAGGTGGTGGAGGCGTTTGACTTGCCCCGTGACACGGTGATGCGCACGGTTGCATCCGACTGATAAGCTGCGCGCCTGTTTAGTGTGTTTGCCTGGGATACCGCGTGAAATTCAGCCTGCCGAAAATCGCTACCGCCCCGTTCTGCCCGCCGGAAGTGGCCGGTTCTGTCGCCGTCGACCCCAAGGCTTCGTTCTTCAAGCGCATCCTCATGTTTGCGGGCCCCGGCCTGCTGGTGTCCATCGGCTATATGGACCCCGGCAACTGGGCCACCGCTATCGAAGCCGGCTCGCGCTACGGCTACAGCCTGTTGTTTGTGGTACTGCTCGCCAGCTTGGCGGGGATGGCGGTGCAGTGCCTGTGCTCGCGGCTGGGCATCGCCACCGGCAAGGACTTGGCGCAACTGTGCCGCGAGCGCTACAGCAAGCGCTCGGCCCGCACCCAATGGGCGCTGGCGGAGATCTCCATCATTGCCACCGACCTGGCCGAAGTGCTCGGTTGCGCCCTGGCGTTTCACCTGCTGCTGGGGGTTTCGCTGACCACCGGCATTGTGATCACGGCGTTCGATACGTTGTTGGTGCTGGCCCTGCAAAACCGCGGTTTTCGTCGCCTGGAAGCGATCATGCTGGCGTTGGTGGCAACCATCGGCGTGTGTTTTTTTATTGAACTGGCGTTGATCAAACCTTACTGGCCCGACGTGTTCAGCGGCTTCGCGCCGTCGTTGTCAGCCATCAGCGATGCCGCACCGCTGTACCTGGCCATCGGTATCCTGGGCGCCACGGTGATGCCCCATAACCTCTATTTGCACAGCTCGGTGGTGCAGACCCGCCTGATCGGCAAAGACCTGGCCAGCAAACAGGACGCGGTCAAACTGGCGCGTATCGACACCATCGGCTCCCTGGCCCTGGCCTTGTTGGTCAACGCCGCGATCCTGGTACTGGCCGCCGCTGCTTTCCACAAGACCGGGCATACCGACGTGGTGGAAATCCAGGACGCCTACCACCTGCTCGACCCCTTGGTAGGAGGGGCATTTGCCAGCATCCTGTTCGGTATCGCCTTGCTGGCGTCCGGGCAAAGCTCGACGTTTACCGGCACCATCGCCGGGCAAGTGATCATGGAAGGCTACCTGAACCTGCGCATTCCCTGCTGGCAACGCCGCCTGATCACCCGTGGGCTGGCGCTGATCCCGGCATTTCTGGGCGTGTGGCTGATGGGCGATGACGCGATCGGCAAGTTGCTGATCCTGAGCCAGGTGGTGCTCAGCCTGCAGTTGCCGTTTGCCCTGTACCCGCTGATCCGCATGACCGGCGACAAACAGCTGATGGGCGCGTTCGTCAATCGGCTTCCTACCAAGGCGTTGGTGTGGTTGCTGTTTGCGGTGATCAGTGGGGCGAATGGGTGGTTGATAGGGCAGTGGCTGTTCTGATCGAACAGTGGGGACTCACGGATTTGGTAGTTTGACCGAGTGTTTTTGCTTCACCCCAGGGCACGGTCATCAGGTGGCTTGCGCCCTGTTTTGGCCAGGCGACGATGAGATTCGCTTACCGATCCCAATACGGGACCGTCCCAAAACACGCCACAAAGTAGTCAATCACGGTCCTGACCTTCAGCGACAAGCGCCGGCTCCCCGGCCACAACGCCGCGATCTGCTGCGGCTCCAGCGTGGTTGCCACCTGATAGTCGGTCAGTACCGCTTGCAAGGTGCCGGCACGCAGGCTGTCACCGATCAGCCAGGATGGAAACACCACCAGGCCCAGACCCTGTTCGGCGGCGTGGGTGAGGGTGTCGGCATGGTTACCGGTGATCGGGCCTGTGACGCTGTAAGGCGTCCAGTTGCCCTGGTCGCGGCGCAAGAACCAGCGCTCCTGGCCGTTGACGCCTTTGTAGGCCAGGCATTGATGGTTGGCCAGTTCGTCTGGGTGCGTGGGCGTGCCATGTTTTGCCAGGTAGGCGGGGCTGGCGGCGATGCGGAAACGCTGGGGCGCAAAAATACGCGCCTGCATGCTGGAATCATTGAGCACGCCGATGCGAAATAGCAGGTCGGTGCCGTCTTGCAACGGGTCGACGAAGGTGTCGGTTTGCTGGATATCCAGTTGCAGCTTCGGGTAGCGCCGACACAACTCGCCCAGCCAGGGCGAAAGATGGCGCTGGCCGAACACCATCGGCGCGTTGATGCGCACCAGCCCACTGGGTTCGCTGTCCTGTTCCTGCAACGCCTGGCTGGCGGCTTCCAGCTGTTCGAGCATCAAGCGTGCATGCCGCCCCAGTAAGCGCCCGGCTTCGGTGGGGCTGACGGCGCGGGTATGGCGATAGAGCAATTGCTGGCCGACGGCGTGTTCCATGAGTTGGATTTGCCGCGAAATCGAGGAGGGCGCCAGGCCCTCGCGGCGCGCCACTTCGGAAAAACTGCCGTGGTCCAACACCGCGACGAATAGGCGCAGCGCCTTGAAACTCAATTCATTCAAACCCTGCATCGTGGCTCCAGGCTGTGCGTTTTACGCAAAGGTGTTGTCGGCATGCTCCCATTTATCGCACAGGACCACCACCGGATAATGCGCGCCATCCAATTCTTTGTTGAAGCGCAGGTGATGTATGCGAGCCAGTTCTGTCGAGGGTGTGGCGCAAGCCGCGCCAAAAAATAACCTTCTGCGGTTGTTGTTACTGCCGCTGGTGATCCTGGCGGGCATGGGCTTGTCGGTCGAGGCCGGTTTGCTCGGGCCGCTGGGGGAGCAAGTGGGGCATTTGTGGGCAACCTTGAGCATCTTTGGCGTGGGCTCGGCGATTCTGGTCTTGCTGCTGCTGTTCAGCGGCCCGCAAAAAGGCCCGGCGCTCACTGAGCTGCCACGCTGGCAACTGATCGGCGGCTTGCTGGGGCCGATTTACGTGGTGGTGCTGACCCTGGCTACGCCGCACATCGGTATCGCCATGACCATGATCGCGATTCTGTCGGGGCAGGTGGGCAAGAGTGTGTTGATCGACCACTTCGGCTGGTTCGGCGCGGCGCGCAAGCGCGTCAACGGCGAGCGGTGGATTGCGCTGGCGTTGATTGTGGCGGCACTGGTTTTGATTGCACGAGGGTAAGCGGATGAATCTGATGATGTTATTGGTCGTGGTGGTGGCCGCCGGCGCGGTATTGAGCGTGCAAGCGGCCATCAACGGTCGCTTGGGCCAGACGGTCGGCGTGCTGCGCAGCAGCCTGGTGACCTTTGCGGTCGGCGCGCTGGTCACGGCGCTGTTGATTTTCTTCTTTGAACCGGCACAGGCAGTGAGTTTGCTCGACGTACCGAAATGGCAGCTGACGGGCGCGCTGTTTGGCGTGGTGTACATGATGGTGATGGTCGGTGCGGTGCCGGTGGTCGGTGCGGCGGTGGCGACCGTGGCAGTGATCACGGGGCAGTTGGCCATGGGCATGTTGATCGATAACTTCGGCTGGCTGGGCAATCCTGCCATCGAACTGTCCGGCAGCCGGCTGTTGGCGATGGCGTGCCTGGCGCTGGCGCTGGTGTTCATGTACCGCAGCAACACGCGCACCGACTGATGGTTTGAACGATCGGCATGAGCCCGCAGTCATTGCTTAAGGTGCCGGCGCTCGCCGCACCGGGACGACCATGAAAGAGGAGTCTGAACATGCCAGATCAAACCTGTGCCTGCCCACACTGCAAATGCGTGCTGGGCGCCGACGCGGTCATGAAAGACGGTAAGGGTTATTGCTGCCAGGGCTGTGCGCAACACCATGCCCATGGCGAGCCTTGTGCTTCGGCCACGGGCTGCGAGTGCGCCAAGTCGGCTCATGGCTGAAAGCCAAAACCGTGTGGGGGCGTATGTGCTCCCACACGTTAGTGTGCCGCGGCTATTGGGTTTCCAGCTCAAGCCTCAGGCTGTGGTCCGACAGGCGTTGACGATCCTTGACGACCCCGCTGGTGCGACGGCCTTCGAGCGCAAACACCACGGTCTGCGCATCGTGCAAGTCTTCCGGCAACGGCTGGAACACCTTGACCACCAGCCAGCCGGGTCGTCGTTGCACGCTCACCTGGCATTCGACGTGCTTGGCCAATGGCCCAAACAGCGTGTCCTGGGTGTAGTCAATGCGCGCCTTGCCATTGAACAGTGCGGGTAAATTCATGCTGTTTTCTCCTTGATCACGCCTGGGCGCGCGCGTCCGAGCGGCGCCATTGCACGTTGGTGATGCCGAACTTTTCGGCCTGCTCCCGGCTGGTCTTCTTGACCTGCTCGCGAGCGAAGCGGCCGATACGCCCCACGCCGGCGTCGCAGCTCGCCCAATGCCAGGCTTCCAAGGCATCGAGCTTTTCCAGCCGGATAATGAATGACTTGGCTTCGCCATGAAGGGTGTAGTCGATTACAAACAGTTTTGCGTTATTCATTGGTCCATCAATCCTGTGGTGTAAACAAGTGATCCCCGGGGCCTGTAAAAATTCACTCGGATTGTCGAGCGGTCATCATTACCATGGTGGCCTGTCCCTCCAATGATGTGCGCCCTATGGCCCTGGCTGCGCCCCCCGATTTGAGTGATCACGCCGTCCCCGTGCAACCTTTGGCGCGAACCTATCCGCGTGGTTTGTATGTGGAGCGCCACAGCCACGACTGGGGCCAATTGCTGTATGCCATGAGCGGGGTGATGTGGGTCGAGACACCTCGCGAAGCCCTGGTGGTGCCACCCCAGCGCGCGGTATGGCTGCCGCCGGGGGTGGAGCATGGGATTCGCGTGGTCTCGGACCTGCAGATGCGCAATATCTACCTGCGCCCGGCCCTGGCGACGACGCTGGACAGCCAGGTGCAAGTGATCGAGGTGGGTGGGTTGCTGCGCGAGCTGATCGTCACGCTGGTGGAGGAGGGGGACGGCGACGATGCGACGTACTACGACGCGGTGGTCGGCCTGGCCCTGTTGGCGTTGCAACGGGCGCGGCGTTCACAGATCCGCATCGCCATGCCGCCGGACACCGACCGTCGTCTGGTCAGTGCATGCCAGGCGGTCATGGCCGCGCCGTCCCTGGATATCCCGTTCGAACAGCACGCCGAAACGGCCGGTGCCAGCGTGCGCACCTTGGCGCGGCTGTTTCAGAGCCACCTGGGCATGGGGTTCGCCGAATGGCGCCGCCAGGTGCAACTGGCCACGGCGGCGGCCGAGTTGATCCAGGGTCGGCCGGTCAACGGTATTGCCCGCTCCCTGGGCTATTCACCGAGCAGTTTCAGCGACATGTTCCGCCGTGAACTGGGTGTTGCGCCTTCGCAGTACACCGGCTGAGGTTTGGCCGAAAGGCTGAAGCAGTTGGCCGATGGCGATACGCGGGGCTGCTTAGACTAAGCCCATCCACCCACACGGCGTTGCCCCCATGAATTACCTGATTTCCCTCGCCATCGGCCTGTTGGTCGGCGTGATCTACGGTGCCCTGGATTTCCGCTCACCCGCACCGCCCGCCATCGCCCTGGTGGGCCTGACGGGCATGCTGCTAGGCGAAAAACTGTGGCCCATGGGGCGGCAGCTGGTCAGCGGTTGGTTGTCTTGACTCCTTTTTCCTGCGATGGATGTTGCCCATGAAAGCCCTGCAATTTTCTGCCACCGGCGACCTCGCCGCGCTGAGCCTTGTTGACGTTGAAACCCCGGTGCCGGCTGCCGGCGAGGTGCTGGTCCGGATCAAGGCGGCGGGCCTGAACCCCAGTGATGTCAAGAACGTGCTCGGTCGCTTCCCCTACACCACGCTGCCACGTATTCCCGGCCGGGATTTCGCCGGTGTGGTTGTTGAAGGCCCGCAGGCGCTGCTGGGTCGGGACGTTTGGGGTACCGGCCGCGATCTGGGTTTTTTCGCCGACGGCTCCCACGCCCAATACCTCAGGGTGTCGGCCAAGGGGGTGGCGCATAAGCCCACGCATCTGAGCTTTGCCCAGGCCGCCAGCCTCGGCGTGCCGTACACCACCGCGTGGGACGCGCTGGAGCGCAGCGGTGTGGGCAAGGGCACGCGGTTGCTGGTGATCGGCGCGAACGGTGCCGTGGGCAGTGCGGCGCTGGCCTTGGCGAAGATCCGCGGTGCCCAGGTGCTGGCGGCGGTGCGCAAAGCCGATCAGGCCGAGGCATTGCAGGCGCAAGGTATGCAGGCGATTGTGCTGGGCGAGCCGCAAGGTTTGGGCGCGCAGGTCAATGCCGTATACCAGGGCGGCGCCGACGTGATCTTCGACACCACGGGTTTCTGGCTGCCCGCCGCCGTCGCAGGCCTGGCACCGTTCGGTCGCATCGCGATCATCGCGGCCCCGGTGGACGGCCACGTGCAGTTGCCGGCCCTGGCGCTGTACCGCAAGGGCGGGTCGGTGGTGGGCATCAATTCATTGCTTTATAACTGCGAGCAATGCGCAGTGATGCTGGAGCAGTTCGGGCGCTTTTTCGATGAAGGTTCGCTGCCGTTGCCGACGGGATTGCGTGAAGTGGCGCTGGTGGACGGCGTGCGCAGTTACCAGGAAGTCAACGGCGGCAGTGTGGATAAGATCATCTTCCTGCCGTGATACGAGCCAAGTGTGGGAGGGGCAAAACCCCCTTCCACAGCTTGATTTTGACTAGGCGTCGGGCACGCCTTTTTCCCAGGCCGACCAGTTCTTGAGGATCGCCTGTACCAGTGGGTTACCCGTGCGGTAGAGGTTTTCCAGCGCCGGTACAAACCCGCCCTGGTCCGCGTACTTCAACAGGTTATCCACTTCGCTGTAGCCTGGGTAAGGACGGTCGAAATCGGAACCCGCGCGCACCACGGCCAGGCGCTGGATATCCACCAAGCCTTCACGGCTGGCGCGCAGCAGCGCCTCGTAGGTGGAGTTGTCTTCCTGCTGGGTGGTGCAGTATTCGCCTTTGTTGTCCGTGAGTAATCGGGTCCAGACTTCGGCGCGTTCGCTCAGGCGCGTGCCGGAGAACCAGGTATTGCCCGCCAGCGTGTCGCAGCGGGTGACCTGCGGCGGTTGGTTGGCGGGGGCGGCGGGGTAGTGTTTGCGCCAGGCGGTCGATTCCTTGCTCTCTGTGAGTTCAACCTTGTGCGACAGGGCAAAGGCCTTGGCCTGCAGTTTGGGGTTGAGTTCGAACACTTCGGTCTTGTAGTCCAGCGGCGGCTTTTCGTTGGGGCCTTTGGTGTTGATGCCGATGTAACCGGTCGGCCATTCCTTGGGCGCATCGCGCGAGTCCAGCTCCCACTGAGTGCCGAACTCCACCAGGTAGTGCGCCCAGGCGGCGGTGCCGATCGTGCCGTGCTTGGGGTTGATGCCGGCGATTCCGGCGACCAGAAAGTAGCTCTGGCGCAGGTCGAAACTGGGCGACAAGGCCAGCGCCAGGGTAGATGCGGCGGCGTTGGTCTGGCCCATGCCGGTCACCAGCAGGCACACCTCTTGGGTGTTACAGCGGATCACCGGGTATTCGGCGGACAGGCCCGGCACGCGCACTTCCTGTTTGAGTTCCAGGCGATCGATCCAGGTTTGCGCCTCGGGGGCGAACATGGTGATCAGCATCACCTTGGGTTTGATCGGCGCGTTTTGGGCGAGCGCCACATGGGGTAGCAGGGCAAGGCCTGCGGCTATCGAGAGGTGGGTAAAGGTATTCATCTAAAGCTCCTTGATCAGAATTGATAGCCCACGCCGGCGTAATAACCCCAGCCGTCTGAGCGCGCGCGGAAGTTGCCTTCGCCGAAATTCAACTCGCTGCCATCCTCCCAATTGCCGCCGTTGTGGAAGTAACGGCCGACCAGCGTGAAGCGCAGGTGGGTGAAGGAATACAGCAGCACGTTGGTCGCCACGGTGGAGTTGGCGGTGCGTGCCGGGTTGTCCTTGTGCAGGTTTGAGCCGAAATCGTGGTTGGTGAAGCCGATGTACGTCAACGAGGCGCCGTTGTCGAACGAGGCGATGGGCACGATGTACTTCATCTGCGCGCGGTAGCCGTCCCAGGAATATTCGTTGCTGGCGCCGTAGTTCTCCCACTGGTAACGCCCGTAGAAGTTGGCCGACAAGTTGACCCGCGAGTGGGTGTCGATATCGGTACCCAGGCCGCTGTACAGGGTGTTGGCGCGGTTTTGCTTATTGCTGCCGTGGTCGTAGATCCAGTCGAATGCCACGTACCATTCTTTGAACGGGCCGATGGCCAGGCTGCGACCGGCCAGGTAATCGATGGAAATACGCGGTTCATGCTCCATGAACACCGGCGAGCCATGGTCCCATGCACCTTTGTCATTGCTGTTACCGATGCCGAGGATCTTAGGCACGTCAATGTAGCCGTACAGCTCGAAGGGGCCCTTGCGGCCGAAGTACTCGTATTCCAGGTAGACATCGTCCTGCGGCTTGGGGCCGAAGCTGATGTCTTTGCTGCCGATCAGCGTCAGGTCCTGGTTGAACCACTCCGACAGATAGACGTTTTTTTTCGCCGGGGTGGCTTCAGGGGCCAGGGTTTCGCCCTGTGCTGAGTCATTGGAGGGGGATTCCTGCGCCAAAATGGGTGCGCTGAGTACTCCCGTAACGGCGGCCAGTAGCAAGGAAACACCAAAGCAAGCACGAGGCCTTGAGGTGAAGTGCATTGAAAATCCCTATTCGTACGCGATGTGAACCCGCTTCTGCGAGTGGTGGCGAACTTGGCGAGCAAGCTCTTATCGCAAACGTTTGCACACGCTGTACCAACTTTACTCAACAGCTTGAATGAGCTGACAAAAAGCCGGATTAGTCGACCTTTCGATCAGAAATGACTGGGTGTCATTTGTTCGCTGCGATTGAACAGGTGCATGGCGGTTTCACGGCGATATTCGCTCGGTGTCTGGTTCATCTCGATACGAAAGTGCCGGTTGAAGTTGGACAGGTTCGCGTAGCCCACTTCAAAACAGATATCGGCCACTGACATATCGCTTTGCAGCAACAGCCGGCAGGCGCGCTGCACGCGGAATTTGCGCATCAGGTCAATAAAGCCGTGGCCGGTATTGCGCTTGAAAAACCGCGAGAAGCCTGGTTCGCTCATCTGCAGTTGCTGGGCGATCACCGACAGGCGCAGGTCGCCGGTGAGTTCGCGCATGAGGTAGTCGAAGGCCTTGTTGATGCGTTCGGCGCTGCGTGCGTCGAGCGTGGGCGCATAGCAGGGGCTGGCCAGGGGCTTGGTGTGTGCAGGGGGCGCGTTTTTCAGTGTGTCGAGCAGTTGCAGGAACAGGATCAGCCGCTGCAGGCCATGGGCGCGGCCGATGTCTTCCATCAAGCGGGCGGCTTCTAGCGCGGTGGCGCCGCTGAACTCCAGGCCGCGCCGCGCCTGCTCGAACAGCGCTTGCAGATCGCCCAGTTCCGGCAGGGTCTTGCGCAGGGCGAGGAGGGCGGCGCCGTCGAACTGCAGCACCACATCGCGTCCGCTCAGATGTTCGCCGGGCGCCAGTTCGCCGATCCAATCGTGTGGCAGGTCCGGGCCGATCAACGCGACATGGCCGGCACCGAACGCGCCGATATAGTCGCCCGCCACCAACTTGCCGCTGCCCTGGCGGATCAGGTGGATCTCAAATTCGGGGTGGTGGTTCCAGCGCGCCAGGTCGTAGGGGTAATCATGCTCGAACCAGCGGAAGCAGTGATCCGGCTCCGGCAGGATCACTTCGAGTTCGGCGGGGCGGTGTTCAAACAGTTGGGCGCGGCTAACGGGCATGGTGCTGTCGGTTTTTTATTGGATTACCCTAAAAATACGCGCCCCAGGCCTTCAGGCGCTACCCTCGATGTTGTCCGGCACTGGTACTTTTTTGATCCTGGGGGCGTGGTTAAAAAAGTATCACCTGGGCATCCGCCATTCGTTTGTGAGGGGTTGGCCAAGCTGCTGTAATCGGCGCTCACAACAAAAACAACAGGTGGAAACCGCCATGCTCCCGAAGTGTAAAGCCACGTTCCCCACAGCACTGTGCCTGCTCTGCGGCCTGGCCTTGGCCCTGCCCAGTCATGCCGCCGAGACCGTGACCATCGCCACGGTCAACAACAGCGACATGATCCGCATGCAGCGCCTGTCCAAGGTGTTCGAGCAGCAGCACCCGCAGATCAAGCTCAACTGGGTGGTGCTCGAAGAAAACGTGCTGCGCCAACGCCTGACCACCGACATTGCCACCCAGGGCGGCCAATTCGACGTGCTGACCATCGGCACTTACGAAACCCCGCTGTGGGGTACCAAGCAATGGCTGGAACCGCTGAGCCAGCTGCCGGCCGATTACGACGTCGAGGATATTTTCCCCTCGGTACGCCAGGGGCTGTCGGTCAATAACACGCTCTACGCCCTGCCGTTCTACGGTGAAAGCACCGTCACCTATTACCGCACCGATCTGTTCAAAAATGCCGGCCTGAGCATGCCCGCGCACCCCACCTGGACCCAACTCGGCGAGTTCGCCGCCCAGCTCACGGCTAAGGATAAGGGCGAATACGGCATGTGCCTGCGCGGCAAGGCCGGCTGGGGCGAAAACATCGCGCTGTTGAGCACCATGGCCAACGCCTTTGGTGCGCGTTGGTTCGATGAACAGTGGAAGCCCGAGCTGACCAGCCCCGAGTGGACCGCCGCCGCCAACTTCTACGTCAATACCCTCAAGCAATATGGCCCGCCGGGCGTGTCCAGCAATGGTTTCAATGAGACCCTGGCACTGTTCAACAGCGGCAAATGCGCCATTTGGGTGGATGCCAGCGTCGCCGGCTCCTTTACCACGGATGCCAGCCAGAGCAAGGTGGCCGACCGTGTCGGTTTCGCCGCCGCGCCCACAGAAGTTACGGACAAAGGGTCCTCCTGGCTCTACGCGTGGTCCCTGGCGATCCCGGCCACCTCCAAGCACAAGGACGCCGCCAAGGCCTTTATCACCTGGGCCACGTCCAAGGCCTACATTCAACTGGTCGCCGACACAGACGGCCTCACTAACGTACCGCCCGGCACGCGCCAGTCCACTTACAGCGACGCCTACTTGAACGCCGCGCCGTTCGCCCAGGTGACCCTGCAAATGATGAAGCACGCCGACCCCGCGCACCCGTCGGTCAAGCCGGTACCGTACGTGGGCATCCAGTACGTGACCATCCCCGAGTTCCAGGCCATCGGCACCTCGGTCGGCAAGTTGTTCTCGGCGGCGCTGACCGGTGGCATGACGGTTGATCAGGCGTTGATGCAGGCGCAATCGACCACAGAGCGCGAAATGAAACGCGCCGGATACCCGAAGTGATTGTTACAGGACATCCTCATGAAACGACTTGAAGGTAAAAGTGCGCTGATCACCGGATCGGCGCGCGGGATCGGCCGCGCGTTTGCCCAGGCATATATCGCCGAAGGCGCCACCGTCGCCATCGCCGATATCAACCTGCAACGCGCCCGGCAAACGGCTGCCGAACTGGGGCCACAGGCCTACGCGGTGGAGATGGACGTCACCGACCAACTCTCCATCGATGCCGCGATGAGTGCCGTGGTGGCCCATGCCGGCAAGCTGGATATCCTGGTCAACAACGCGGCGCTGTTCGACCTGGCGCCCATCGTCGACATCACCCGCGACAGCTTCGAGCGGCTGTTCTCGATCAACGTCGCCGGCACATTGTTCACATTGCAGGCTGCGGCCCGGCAGATGCTCCACCAGGGCCACGGCGGCAAGATCATCAACATGGCCAGCCAGGCCGGGCGGCGTGGCGAGTCGTTGGTGGCGGTGTATTGCGCAACCAAGGCGGCGGTGATCAGCCTGACGCAATCGGCGGGGTTGAACCTGATCAAGCACGGGATCAACGTCAACGCCATCGCTCCCGGCGTGGTTGACGGTGAACATTGGGATGGGGTGGATGCGTTGTTCGCCCGGCATGAAGGGCTGGCGCCGGGGGAGAAGAAGAAACGGGTAGGCGCTGAGGTGCCGTTTGGGCGGATGGGGACGGCTGAAGACCTCACCGGCATGGCGATCTTCCTTGCTTCGAAAGAGGCTGATTATGTAGTGGCCCAGACGTACAACGTCGATGGCGGCAATTGGATGAACTAGCCCCCTCCCACAGCTGATCTGCATGAGCCTGACTATTCAGCAAAGCTGCGATCGAAGAAATAGACCTCACCGGGCTTCAGGCTTTCCAGCGTCGCCTGGGGCCTGCCGCCTTCACCCGGCTTTTTGCGCCCCGTCTCACGCAAATACCCCGCCTCGGTCAGCTTCAGCAACCGCTGGCGAATACTGGTCTTCAACACGGGCCGTGTAAGCACCAGGGAAAAAATCGCAGTCGCTTGCGGCGCACTGAATTCCTTGCCCAGAAACATCAGCGGCAAGCTGCTGTACAGCGACTTGGACAGCAGGCGTTCCTGCACGGCCGCCACGATCTGGTTGTGATCGAACGGCAGCTTGATACTGCCGTCCGCCACCGCATTCAGCGAAAACCAGGCCTGATGTTCAGCCAGGGTTACCTCATCCGCCACAATCGCCAGGTAATAAGTGGACGACGACCAGCATCGCGGGTCGCGAAACGCGTCGCCTACCGTGCCAACCTGCTCGCTCCAGGCCAGCTCCAGGCCGACTTTGTCACTGGCGCGCAACCGTTCCACGGCATCCTTGAGGCTCAGATCTTGCACGCCGCCATTGACCACCACACCCGGCAGCGCCCAATGCCCGGCGAAGGGCTCGGCGTCGCGTTTGTTCAGCAGCAGTTTGAGTTCGCCCGAGGTGCGGCAGTAAAACAGTACGCACAGGTCGACGGTGTGGAGATAGGCGCTAAGTGGCATGTGAAGTCCTTCCGAACGGCGGTGGGGCACAGTCTAGCGGATCGAACAGCGATGTCATGTACTTGCTCCAGCACAGGTAAATAAATGTTTCTTGCAATGAAAGTACATGACGTGTACTTTTGTTTCCAGGCCATAGGAGAATCATCATGACCCTTGCGAAAACCGCCCTTGCTTCATTCGATGTTGATGCCCAAAAGAGCTTCACGCCGCTGTGCCCCAACGAGTTGCCTGTGGCCGGTGGCGACCAGATCGGCGCTGAACTCAATTACATGGCCAGCCTCGCCGGGCATCGCGTTGGTAGCAAAGACGCGCACACCCCGTATGCGCCCTGGGTGGTCACCCACCCGAGCGAGATGATGAAACCCACCGGCCTTGTGCATGCCGACCTCACCTGGGTCAGCCACTGCGTACCGGGTACCGACGGCTTTACCCTGCTCGATGAACTGCCCACGCCGTATGACTACGATTACTTCATCTGGAAAGGCGTCGAACCCGACCTTCACCCGTACGGCGCGTGCTACCACGACCTGCACGACAAACTGTCCACCGGCGTGATCGAGTACCTCAAGGCCCAAGGCGTGGTCCGCGTGCTTGTCGGTGGCCTGGCCCTGGACTATTGCGTCAAGACCACCGCCTTGCAGTTGCTCAAGGCCGGCCTGGAGGTCGTCCTGCACCTGCCGGCCTGCCGAGGTATCAGCGAGGAGGGCGGCGTACAGGCTGTCAATGAGTTGCTCAAGGCCGGTGCTGTGATCAGCAGCACCCGCGAAGAACTGGCCGCGATGGCCACGCGTTAAGGAGAACCACCATGGAAAGTGCCTACGACTACGAAACCCCGGTGATCCAGGGCTTGCTCGACACCGATTACTACACCTTCACCATGATGCAGGCCGTGCTGCACCAGCACCCCAATGTGGATGTGGAATACAACTTCATCGTGCGCTCCAAGGAAAACCTCGGTCACTTGATCCCGCCGTTACGCGACGAGCTGGAAAAGCTCGCCGGCCTGCAGATGCGTGAAGGCGAGCTGCGCTTTTTGTTCAACCCGCGCTTTCGCGAATACCTCACCCCGGACTACGAGCGCTTCCTTGGCCTGTTCCGCTTCAATCTGCGCTACATCCACGTCAGCGAGGTCGACGGCCAACTGAACATCCGTGTCATCGGGCCGATGCTGCACTGCATCATGTTCGAGCAGCCGGTGCTGGCACTGGTGAGCGAATTGCGCAACCGTGATAAATACCCCGACGTGACCCTGGAAGCTGTCACCCGCAAGCTCTATCAGAAATTCGACTGGCTGGAAAAAAACCTCAGTCGCGAGGAACTCGCCGACCTGCGTGTCTCGGACTTCTCCACGCGCCGTCGCCTGTCGTTCAAGGCTCAGCGCGAGGTCGTGGACATCATGCGTCGCGACTTCCCCGGCCAGTTCGTCGGTACCAGCAACGCGCACCTGGCTTACGCGTTCGACTTGCCGCTGATCGGCACCATGGCGCACCAGTGGATGATGGTGCACCAGCAATTGGGCCGCCTGCGCGAAAGCCAGAACGCCGGCCTGGAAAACTGGGTGCGTGAATACCGTGGCCGCCTGGGCGTTGCGTTGACCGACACCATCAGCACCGATTTTTTCCTCAAGGACTTCGACCTGTACTTCGCCAAGCTCTATGACGGCCTGCGCCAGGACTCCGGCGACCCCATCGCCTGGGCCGACAAGGTGTTGGCCAAATACAAGGAACTCGGTATCGACCCCATGACCAAAGACCTTATGTTCTCCGATGGCCTGAACTTCGAAAAATGCCTGCCGATCCTGCGCCATGTGCGTGGCAAGGCCAAATTCGGCTTCGGCATGGGCACCAGCCTTGCCTGCGATGTGGAGGGTGTGGAACCCCTGAGCATCGTGATGAAGCTGGTGCGGGTCCACGGCGAACCGGTGGTGAAATTCTCGGATGACCCGATCAAGAACGTCTGCGAAGACGCCTCGTTTTTGCAGTATGCAGCCAAGGTATTCAATGTCGGCAACGTGGAGGTGTGACATGCAAGACCGTATCGCGCGGGAACTGAAGATCGACCGCACCCTGGTGAAGGGCGGTGAAGCCAAGGAAATCCAACGGCGTATCGACTTCATCAAGACCACGTTGCGTGAGTCGGGCTGCAAGGCCTTGGTACTTGGCATCAGCGGCGGGGTGGACTCGCTCACCGCCGGGCGCTTGTGCCAATTGGCGGTGGAGCAACTGCGCGACGAAGGCTACACCGCACGCTTTATCGCCATGCGCCTGCCCTACAAAACCCAGGCCGATGAAAGTGACGCCCAGGCCTCCCTCGATTACATCGTCCCGGACCATATCGACACCCTCAACATAGCCGCCGGCGTCGACGGCCTCATGGCCAGCCTGTCTGCTGGCGATGCCAACGCTGCCCAGCTCGACTTCATCAAGGGTAACGTCAAGGCGCGCACCCGCATGATCGCGCAGTACGCGGTGGCCAACCTGCATAACGGGCTGGTGGTCGGCACCGACCATGGCGCCGAGGCGCTGATGGGCTTTTTCACCAAATTCGGCGACGGCGCCTGCGACCTGGCCCCTTTGTCCGGCCTGACCAAAACCCAGGTGCGCCTGCTGGCCAGCGCCCTCGACGCCCCGGCGAACCTGGTGCACAAACACCCCACCGCCGACCTCGAAGAACTGGCTCCGGGTAAGTTGGATGAAGCCGCATACGGCTGCTCGTACGCCGAGATTGATGCGTACTTGATGGGCGAGCCGGTGAGCGAGCAGGTGCGAGCGATTGTCGAGGGAGCGTACCGCAAGACCGCGCACAAGCGGGCGCTGCCTGTCGCACCCTAGCATTTGATGGTTGCGCGAATTCCAGCCGAACCGATTGGCCCTGGTTCCCACGCCTTCAGATCGCGGCCAGGGCCAATGCGGGGGCCGCTGTGCGGGCTCGGCGCCAATACGCTCGGCTGTCAAAGCACAAGAACATTGGATCCACTTACGGTATAACCCTCGGACGCTTTTGTTCTTCGAGGCCCCGTTTTTCATGCAAAGCCCTTTGCAACGCCCGCTGTGGCAGGTCTACCTGCTCTTTCTGGCACCGATGGTGCTGTCCAACTTCCTGCAGAGCTTTTCCGGCACCCTCAACGGTATCTATGTGGGGCAAATGCTGGGTACCCAGGCGTTGGCGGCGGTTTCGGGGATGTTTCCCATCGTATTTTTCTTTATCGCCCTGGTGATCGGCCTGGGGGCGGGCGCTTCGGTGCTGATCGGCCAAGCGTGGGGCGCCCAGCAAACGGCGATGGTCAAGTCGATTACCGGCGCCACGCTGGCCCTGGGCGCCCTGGTGGGGTTGATCGCGGCGGTGTTGGGCAGCCTGTTTGCGCGGCCGGCGTTGCAGGCATTGGGCACACCGATTGATGTGCTTGACGACGCGGTGGGTTACGCCCAGATGATGATGCTGATCATGCCGCTGCTGCTGGTCTTTATCCTTTATACCCAGTTGCTGCGCGGCGTGAGCGACACCGTTTCACCCTTGCTGGCGTTGATGGTCTCAACGCTGGCAGGCCTGTTGCTGACGCCTGCGCTGATTCGCGGCTGGATCGGCCTGCCGCCCATGGGGATCCAGAGCGCGGTGTATGCCGGGCTGGTGGGTAACGCCTTGGCGATGCTGTTTTTGGTGTTGCGCCTGCGCCATAAGCGCCATGTGATGGCGCCGGATCGCGAACTGCTTGCGGCCTTGCGCCTGGACCGCGCGATCCTCGGCAAAGTCCTGCGTATCGGCCTGCCCACCGGCTTGCAGATGGTGGTGTTGTCGTTGTCCGAGCTGGTCATCCTGGCGCTGGTCAATGGCCACGGTTCCCAGGCCACGGCGGCTTACGGCGCCGTGACGCAGATCGTCAACTACGTGCAGTTCCCGGCGCTGTCGATTGCCATCACCGCCTCGATCCTGGGCGCCCAGGCGATTGGTGCCGGGCGCCTGGAGCGCATCGGGCCGATCCTGTGCACTGGGTTGTTGATCAACACCTGTCTCACCGGTGGCCTGATTGTGCTGGGGTATGGGCTGTCTCATTGGTTGCTGGGGCTGTTCATCACCGACGACGCGGCGCGAGTCAATGCCGAACACCTGTTGCACATCATGCTGTGGAGCATCCTGGTGTTCGGCTTTCAGGCGGTCATCGGCGGGATCATGCGCGCCAGCGGCGTGGTGTTGATGCCGGTGGCCATCTCGATATTCTGCGTGCTGTGCGTGGAATTGCCGGTGGCGTATCTGTTCAATGCGCACTTTGGCCTTGAAGGGGTTTGGATGGCATTTCCGGTGACTTACCTGGCGATGCTGGCCTTGCAGGTCGCGTACTACCGGTTGGTGTGGCGACATAAGCAGATCAAGCGGCTGGTGTGATAACAGGCTGCGCAATTTAAGGACAGAAGGCTTCTAAATCATGGCAAACCCCTACGCCGAGTTGTTCCAGGTGCCTGGCGCCCGGGCTTTCGTATTGGCCGGCATGCTGGCGCGCATGCCGGTGTCGATGACCGGTATCGGCCTGATTACCATGCTCTCTCAGGTGCATGGCGGCTATGGCCTGGCGGGCTCGGTGGCCGCCGTGTTTGCCTTGGCCACGGCGTTTTGCGCGCCGCAGGTATCACGGTGGGTGGACCGTTACAGCCAGGGGCGGGTGCTGCCGGTTGCCGCGTTGATCGGCGGCGGGGCGTTGTTGATGCTGTTGCTGTGCACCCGTTTGCAGGCGCCGAACTGGACGTTGTTCCTGTTTGCCGCCCTGGCCGGTTGTATGCCGAATATGTCGGCCATGGTGCGCGCGCGCTGGACCGAGTTGTACCGGGGGCAGCCGCAACTGCAAACCGCGTTTGCCCTGGAGTCCGTGCTCGACGAGGTGTGCTTTATCATCGGCCCGCCGATTTCGGTGGGCCTCAGTGTGGTGCTGTTTCCCGAAGCCGGGCCGCTGGTGGCCGCGCTGTTGCTGGCGGCAGGAGTGACCACGTTCGTGTTGCAACGGGCCACTGAACCCCCCGTGCATGAACACCAGGCGCACCACGCGGGCTGGCTGATCGCTTCGCCTTCGGTACTGATTTTGATGATCCTGCTGCTGGCCATGGGCGTCATCGTCGGCGTGGTGGATGTGGTCAGCGTTGCGTTTGCCCAACATCAGGGCCAGCCGGCGGCGGCCAGTATCGTGCTGTCGGTGTACGCCATCGGTTCGTGCCTGGCGGGGCTGGCGTTTGGCACGCTCAAGCTCAAGGCGCCGTTGCCCCGGCAGTTCCTGTTCTGTGGGGTGGCCACGGCGTTGACCACGTTGCCGTTGTTGCTGGTAACCAACATTCCGGGCCTGGCGGTGGCGATCTTCGTTTCCGGGCTGTTCTTCGCGCCCACTCTGATCGTGTCCATGGCCTTGGTGCAGCAGGTGGTTCCAGCCAGTCGCCTGACCGAAGGCATGACCTGGTTGATCACCGGCCTGAGCATCGGCGTGGCCATCGGTGCCGCCGGCTCCGGCTGGATGATCGACCATTTCGGCGCCACCAGCGGCTTCTGGGTGGCGTTGGCGGCAGGGGCGGTGGTATCGGGCTCGGCAGTGTTGGGTTATCGGCGCTTGGGCTGATCAGCCAAGCGCCGGGCCTGCATCCGCGCTGTGATGGTGCAGGAATTCGTTCAGCGCCTGACGGGTCAGGTCGTTGAGCGTGACTTTTTTCGTGCCGCGGCCAGGGCCGCAGCCAGATGCAGTTCATGGCCGACGCGCACGTTGAACGAGCCTTTGCAAGGTTTCTCAGGGGTTTGCCCCAGCGACTGGCACGTCGCGAGGTAGTCATCCACCGCCTCGTGAAACGCCGCGTCCAGTTCGGCGACGGTTTTGCCTTCATAGCTGACCAAAGCCTTGATGAACAGAATCTTGCCGAACAGGCAGTTGTCTTCGAGGCTGGTTTCGATGGAGCCTATGTAGCCTTTGTATTTGAGTTGGTTGTTCACGGAATCAGTTCTCCTGATCGCAAGTGTTCGATGATCTGGCGCCGAATGTAGTGTTTCAGTTCGTTGCCGGGGTGAGGCCTGTGCAAGGTGATCATTGCACTGGGGTTGCCGATGTCGAACTTGACGCGGCTTCCAGCCCCTTCAATCTGTGTGTAGCCCAGCCGTCGCAATAGCGTGACCCATTCGGGCCAGGTAAATAACGTTTGTTCATTGAGCAATTTGGCGAGCAGCTTTTCATTTTTGGACACGGCGTTCCCTGCGTGTAACTAAATGTAGTTGCAAAAAGTGATGGGCGTCAATGCTAGCTCCGGTCTGCGTGGCTTTCCTGAAATTGATGTAACCCTTGATGACGCCTCCTTCCCAGCCTTCCAGCCGCCGCTAATTTTTCCCTTTGCGATTCGTTTTATAGGGACGACGTGCCTTTGTGCTTCCTGCCTATTGCTCCGGATCCCAACAAATGAATGCTGAAGACTCCTTGAAACTTGCTCGCCGGTTTATCGGGTTACCCCTGGAAAAGCGCCAGCTGTTCCAGCAGGCACTGCAGAAAGAAGGGGTCGATTTCTCGCGGTTTCCGATTCCGGCAGGGGTAGAGGCCGAGGACCGCCAGGCGCTGTCCTATGCGCAGCAGCGCATGTGGTTTCTGTGGCAATTGGACCCGGCCAGCGGCGCCTATAACTTGCCAGGCGCCGTGCGTTTAAAGGGCGAGCTGAGCTTGAGTGCGATGCGGCAGGCGTTCGCCGGCCTGGTGGCCAGGCATGAGACCTTGCGCACGGTATTCCAGCGCCAGCCCGATGAGCGCCTGCGGCAGGTCGCCCTGGAGCCGTTGCTGGAGATTGAACAGCAAGATTTGACCGGCTTGGCGCCGGCGGCACGTGAGCAAGCGGTCAATGATGCGGCGACCCACCAGTCGCTGTTGCCGTTCGACCTGGAGCACGGTCCGCTGCTACGGGTGCAGTTGCTCAAGCTGGATGCTCGGGAACACGTGCTGCTGCTGACCCTGCACCACATCGTCTCCGATGGCTGGTCAATGAACGTGCTGATCGACGAGTTCATCCGCTTTTACGACGCTCATGAGCGCAACGAGGCGCCGCAATTGCCGGCGCTGCCCATCCAGTACAGCGACTACGCCCTGTGGCAGCGCCGCTGGCTGGAAGCCGGGGAGCAGGCGCGTCAACTGGAATATTGGCAGGCGCGCCTGGGCGATGAGCATCCGGTGCTGGAACTGCCCACCGACCGCCCACGCCCGGCGATGCCCAGCTACCAGGGCACGCGTCATAATTTCGCGATTGCGCCGGCACTGGCCGCGCAGCTGCGCAGTTGCGCGCAACAGCACAACGTCACGCTGTTCATGCTGTTACTGGGCGCCTTCAACGTGCTGCTGCACCGTTACACCGGCCAGGGCGATATCCGTGTCGGGGTGCCGATTGCCAACCGTAACCGCAGTGAAGTCGAAGGGCTGATCGGTTTCTTCGTCAACACCCAGGTGTTGCGCACCGAGCTGACCGGGCAAACCCGCGTTGCCGAGTTGCTGCAAGGCATCAAGGAGCACGCGCTCGGCGCCCAGGCCCATCAGGAATTGCCGTTCGAGCGCTTGGTGGAAGCCCTGAAAGTCGAGCGCAGCCTCAGCCACACGCCGCTGTTCCAGGTGATGTATAACCACCAGCCGGCGGTCGCCGATATCGCGTCCGTCAGTACCGCCTCCGGCCTGGAACTGGCACTGGTGGAGTGGCAGGGCCGCACCACCCAGTTCGACCTGACTCTGGATACCTATGAAAAATCCGGCACCCTGCACGCCGCGCTGACCTATGCCAACGACCTGTTCGACGCGTCGTCCATCGAGCGCATGGCCCGGCACTGGATCAGCCTGTTGCAGGCCATGGTTGCCGACGGCGAGCAGCGCATCGGCGAACTGCCGATGCTAACCGCCGCAGAGCAGCAGGTGCTGGTTCGGGACTGGAACCAGACCACCCAAACCTACCCGACCGAGCGCGGCATTCATCAGTTGATCGAAGACCAGGCCCGGGCCACGCCGCAGGCCCCGGCACTGGTGTTCGGCGACACCACGTTGAGCTACGCCCAGCTCGACGCCCGCGCCAACCGGTTGGCCCATGCCTTGCGCGAACAGGGCGTGGGCCCCGATGCATTGGTGGGCATTTGCGTTGAGCGCTCGGTGGAGATGGTGGTGGGCTTGCTGGCCGTTCTCAAGGCTGGTGGCGCCTACGTGCCGCTTGACCCCGAATACCCCCGGGACCGCCTGGCCTACATGATCGAGGACAGCGGCATCCAATTGCTGCTCAGCCAGCACAGCCTGCTGCCGTTGCTGCCCACCGACGCAATCCGTGTGATGGTCCTGGACCAGGCAACCGGTTGGCTTGACGGTTACAGCAGCGCATCACCGGCCGTGACGATCCAGGCGCTGAACCTCGCCTATGTGATCTACACCTCCGGCTCCACCGGCAAGCCCAAGGGCGTGGGCAACAGCCATCGCGCGCTGGTCAACCGTCTGTGCTGGATGCAACAGGCCTATAGCCTCGACGCCAGCGACGCGGTGCTGCAAAAAACCCCCTTCAGCTTTGACGTCTCGGTCTGGGAGTTCTTCTGGCCGCTGATGACCGGCGCGCGGCTGGTCATTGCCGCCCCCGGCGAACACCGCGAGCCGGCCCGCCTGATCGACACCATCGGCCGCCATGGCATTACCACCTTGCACTTCGTGCCCTCGATGCTCCAGGCGTTTATCCATGAGCCGGGCGTGCAGGCCTGCGGCAGCCTCAAGCGCATCGTGTGCAGCGGCGAAGCCTTGCCGCTGGATGCGCAGGTGCAAGTGTTCGCCAAACTGCCCCAGGCCGGGCTGTTCAACCTGTACGGCCCCACCGAAGCAGCCATCGACGTCACCCACTGGACCTGCACCGACGAAGGCCGCGACGCCGTGCCTATCGGTCGCCCGATCGCCAACCTCGGCACCTATGTACTCGACGCCCAACTCAACCCGGTGCCTGCCGGCGTGTCGGGCGAGCTGTACCTGGGCGGCACCGGCCTGGCCCGCAGCTATCACCGGCGCCCGGCGCTGACCGCCGAACGTTTTGTGCCCAGCCCGTTTGCCGACGGCGCGCGCCTGTACCGCACCGGCGACCGCGTGCGCCAACGTGCCGACGGTGTCATCGAATACCTCGGGCGCCTCGACCATCAAGTCAAGCTGCGTGGCTTGCGTATCGAGCTGGGCGAAATCGAGACACGCCTGATGCAACACCCCGGTGTGCGTGAGGCGGTGGTGCTGGTGCAGGGCGGCAAGCAACTGGTGGCTTACCTGGTGCCGGACGGCGAAGCGCCGACGGACCTCAAGGCCTGGTTGCTCGGCAGTCTGCCGGAATACATGGTGCCGACCCACATGGTGTACCTGGCCAAGCTGCCGGTGACCGCCAATGGCAAACTCGACCGCAAGGCGCTGCCGTTGCCGGACGCCACGCCGCAGCAGGGGTTTGTCGCGCCGCAGAACGCTCTGCAAAAAGCCCTTGCGGCGATCTGGAGCGACGTGCTCGGCGTCGAGCACGTTGGCCTGGAAGACAATTTCTTCGAGCTGGGTGGCGACTCGATAATCTCCATCCAAGTGGTCAGCCGTGCGCGCCAGGCCGGGATTCGCCTCAGCCCGCGCGACCTGTTCCAGTACCAGAGCGTGCGCAGCCTGGCGCTGGTGGCGACGTTGGAGCAGGCCAGCGTTATCGACCAGGGGCCGGTCAGCGGCGAGGTGATCCTCACGCCGGTGCAGCAGAGCTTTTTTGCCCAGGCCATCCCGGCGCGCCAGCACTGGAACCAGTCGTTGCTATTGACCCCGCGTGAAGCCCTGGAGCCGACGCGCCTGGAAGCCGCCCTGACCCAAGTGCTCAACCATCACGACGCCCTGCGCCTACGTTTTGCGCAACGGGCCGACGGCTGGCTGCAAACTCATGGCGCGCCGGTCACCGGGCCTGCCCTGTGGCAATCCCATGCCGTCGATGACACTGAGCTGGCCGCGCTCTGCGACGAAGCCCAGCGCAGCCTTGACCTTGAGCAGGGGCCGCTGCTGCGCGCCGCGCTGGTGAACATGGCTGACGGCACCCAACGCCTGTTGCTGGTGGTCCATCACCTGGTGATTGACGGCGTGTCCTGGCGCATCCTGCTTGAAGACGTGCAGCAGGCGTATGCCGAGGCATCGCTACCGGCCAAGACCAGTGCCTACCAGCAGTGGGCGCAGCAGTTGCAGGCCCATGCCCTGAACCTCGATGAACAGCTCGCGTACTGGCAGGCCCAGTCCGCCGACATGGACTTGCCCTGCGACAACCCCCACGGCGGCTTGCAAAACCGCCTGGGCAGCAAACTCGACGTGCGCCTCGACGCCGAGTACACCCGCCGGTTGCTGCAAGAAGCGCCGGCGGCCTATCGCACGCAGGTCAACGATTTGCTGCTGACCGCCCTGGCACGTGTCGTCAGCCGGTGGAGCGGTCAGCCCGGCGCCTTGATCCAGTTGGAAGGCCACGGCCGCGAAGACCTGTTCGATGGCCTTGACCTGACCCGTACCGTTGGCTGGTTCACCAGCCTGTTCCCGGTGCGCCTGCAGGCTGAGGGGCCATTGTCCAGTGCGATCCAGTCGGTCAAGGAGCAACTGCGCGCCGTGCCCGACAAAGGCATCGGCTATGGCCTGTTGCGTTACCTGGGAGCGCCGGCCGCCCGTGAAGCCCTGGCGGGCCTGGCGGCGCCGCGTATCACCTTCAACTACCTGGGCCAGTTCGACCGCCAGTTCAGCGAGTCGGCACTGTTTGTGCCGGCGGCCCAGGGCAGCGGCCAAGCCCAGGACCCCGAGGCGCCGCTGGCCAACTGGTTGACCGTGGAAGGGCAGGTGTATGGCGGCGAACTGACGCTGCAATGGGGCTTCAGCCGCGAGATGTTCGACACGGCGACCATCCAGCGCCTGGCCGATGAGTACGCGACGGAACTCAAGGCCTTGATCGAACATTGCTGCGCCACGCCGGCCGGGCAGGCCACGCCTTCGGACTTCCCGCTGGCGCGCCTGAGCCAGCAGCAATTGAACGCATTGCCCGTGGCGGGGCCGGCCATCGCCGATCTGTACCCGTTGTCGCCGATGCAGCAGGGCATGTTGTTCCACACCCTGTATGAGCCCGACGCCCAGGCCTATATCAACCAGTTGCGCCTGGATATCCAGGGCCTCGACCTGTTGGCGTTCGGCCGCGCCTGGCAGGCTGCGCTGGACCGACATGACATCCTGCGCAGCAGCTTCCACTGGCTGGGCCTGGACAGCGCCCACCAACTGATCCAGCGCCAGGTTGACGTGCAGTTGCACGTGATTGAAGACCTCAATGCCGACCTCGATGCCCTCGCTGGCGCCGAACGCGAGCAAGGTTTTGCGCTGGATACCGCGCCGTTGTTTCGCCTGATGCTGGTGCGCGGTGCCGGCGAGGCCTGGCATCTGATCTTCACCAGCCATCACATCCTGATGGATGGCTGGAGTAACGCCCAGTTGCTCGGTGAAGTCATTGCCCACTACGCCGGCCAGGCCGTACCGGCACCGTTGGGGCAGTTCCGCGACTACCTGGGCTGGCTGCAACAGCAAGGGTCGGGCGAGGCGTTCTGGAAAGCCGCCCTGGCACCGTTGCAGGCGCCGACCTTGCTGGCAGAAGCCTTGCGGCCACCGGTTGACGGCGGCGGCACGGCTGAGCATCAGCTCGTGCTGGAAGACGCCATAACGCGTGAGCTGAGCGAATTTGCCCGTCAACAGAAAGTCACCCTCAATACCCTGCTGCAGGGCGCCTGGAGCCTCTTGCTGCAACGCTATACCGGTCAGGACTGCGTGGCCTTCGGCGCCACTGTCGCCGGGCGCTCGGCGCCGTTGCCGGGGATCGAGCAGCAGTTGGGCCTGTTCATCAACACCTTGCCCATCATCAGCACGTTTTCGGCTGCGCAATCCACCGGCGACCGGCTGCGTGAACTGCAAGCCTTGAACGTAAGCCTGCGCGACCATGAACACGTGCCGCTCTACGACATCCAGGGCTGGGCCGGGCAACAGGGCGCCTTGTTCGACACCCTGCTGGTATTTGAAAACTTCCCGGTCGCCGAGGCCCTGAAGCAAGGCGCACCGGCAGGCCTGACCTTCGGGCGGATGCACAACCATGAACGCACCCACTACCCGCTGACCCTGGGGATAGAACTGGGCGCCAGCCTGCGCCTGGAGTTCAGCTACGACTGTGCGCGTTTCAGCGCGCGCCAGGTTGAACAACTGGCCGCCAACCTGCGGCACCTGCTGGTGCAATGGGTGGCGGATGCCAATGCACCGTTGGGCCGTTTGCAACTGCTCGACACCGCCGGGCAGCGCGACCTGCTTGCCCTGAGCCAATCGCTGGGTTCGGTGGCCCGTCATGACCGTGTGCACGAGCGCATTGCGGCCCAGGCCGAGGCCTCGCCGAACGCACTGGCGGTGCAGGCCGGGGATGAGCGCCTGACCTATGCCCAGCTCAATGAGCGGGCCAACCGCCTGGCGCATTGCCTGCTGGCGCACGGTGTCGGGCCGGGGCAGCGGGTCGGCCTGGCCTCACGGCGCGGGCCGCAACTGATCGTCAGCCTGCTCGCGGTGCTCAAGAGTGGCGCCGCGTACGTGCCGCTGGACCCGAACTATCCGAACGAACGCCTGGCCTACATGCTGGCCGACAGCCGCCTCGACCTGTTGCTCAGCGAAACCGGGTTGCTGCAGGATCTGCCGTTACCCGCCGCCCTGGTGCGCGTCGACTTCACCGTGTCGGGTGCGGAACTGGCCGTCTACCCGGCCACCAACCCGCCCAATCAGGCCATGGCGGCAGACCTGGCCTACGTGATCTACACCTCCGGCTCTACGGGGCGGCCCAAGGGCGTGGCCATCGACCATGCCGCCCTCGGCCAATTCTGTGAAACGGCGGCGCATTACAGCGCACTGACACCCGCGGACCGCGTGCTGCAATTTGCGACCTTCAGCTTCGACGGGTTTGTCGAACAGTGCTACCCGCCGTTGTGCGTCGGCGCGGCGCTGATCATGCGCGGCGACGAACTGTGGGATGCCGGGCAGTTGGCTCGGGAAATCGTCGACCAGGGCGTGACGCTCGCCGACCTGCCCGCGGCCTATTGGTACTTGCTGGCCAAGGAGTGCGCCGTTGACGGCCGCGCTCTGGGTAGCCTGCGCCAGGTGCATGTGGGCGGCGAAGCCATGGCGGTGGAGGGCGTACGCGCCTGGCACGCGGCGGGGTTGGGCAACGTGCGCCTGGTGAACACCTATGGCCCGACCGAGGTCACCGTGGTGTCCAGCGTGCACGACTGTCAGCTGGCGGATGCCAATGACACCTTTGGCATGCCGATCGGGCACGCTATCGACGGGCGTACGCTGTACGTGCTGGACAGTGCGTTTCAGTTGCTGCCGACGTGCGGCGTTGGTGAGTTGTGCATCGGCGCCGCGGCCGGCCTGGCCCAGGGCTATTTCGACCGCCCGGCGCTCACCGCCGAACGCTTTGTGCCGGACCCGTTTTCCGGTGTGCCCGGCGCGCGGCTCTACCGCAGCGGTGACCTGGCGCGCTACAACGAACACGCGGCATTGGAATACGTAGGGCGCATCGACCATCAAGTGAAAATCCGTGGTTTCCGGATCGAGATGGGCGAAATCGAGGCGTGCCTGCAAGCGCTGCCGCAGGTGCGCGAGGCGGCAGTGATTGCCGTGGCCGGGCCAGCCGGCGCGCAACTGGTGGCGTATGTCGTCGCCCGTGAGGCCGGCATCGACGGCCAAGGGTTGGCAGCGGTGTTGCGCCAGTCCTTGCCCGACTACATGGTGCCGACGCACTGGGTGCTGCTGGACGCCTTGCCGTTGAACAACAATGGCAAGCTCGACCGCCGCGCCTTGCCCGCGCCCGACCTGAATCAGCCGCGGGCCGCCTACCTGGCGCCGCAGAGCCTTCTGCAACAGCAACTCGCGGCCATCTGGCAGGCGGTGTTGCAGGTTGAGCAGGTCGGCCTGGGTGACCACTTCTTCGAGCGTGGCGGGCATTCGCTGTTGGCGACCCAGGTGGTCTCCCGTGTGCGCCATGAACTGAAGCGGGAAGTGCCGCTGCGCAGCGTGTTCGAGCATCCCACGTTGCTGGGTTTTGCCCAGGCTTGCGAGAGCCTGCAGGCGCAGGACAGTGTTCCCATGGTGGCGATGGAGCGTGGGGCGCCGATGCCGCTGTCGTCGGCCCAGGAGCGTCAGTGGTTCCTTTGGCAACTGGATCCGCACAGTGCGGCGTATCACGTACCGACGGCGTTGCATTTGCGCGGCCAATTGAATGTGCCTGCGCTTGAACAAGCGTTCCAGGCACTGGTGCAGCGGCATGAGGCGTTGCGTACCACCTTCGTGGAGGAGGGCGAACGTACCTTGCAGGTGATCCATGCCCACGTTGAACTGCCGGTGCTGCGAGAAAACGTGGAAGCTGCGCAGATCCAACGATGTGTCGAAGCGGAGATTCAGCGCCCGTTCGATCTGCTCAACGGGCCACTGATGCGCGTCAAATTGCTTGCGATCACCGCAGACCACCATGTGCTGGTGATCACCCAGCATCACATCGTCTCTGATGGCTGGTCGATGCAGATCGTGGTCGACGAACTGGTCAGTCTTTACGCCGCATTCTGTGCGGGCAGCGAGCCCGTGCTGGCGAGCTTGCCCTTGCAATACGCCGACTATGCCGCCTGGCAGCGCCAATGGGTCGCCGGTGGCGACAATGCGCGGCAATTGGCCTACTGGCTCGACAAACTGGGCGGCGAGCAGCCGGTGCTGGAGTTGCCGGTCGATTTCTCCCGGCCGGCCGAGCAGAGCTTTCGAGGCGCCCGCCTGGACTTCGCCTTGCCTGACGAGTTGGCGAGCGCCTTGCAGCAGGTGGCGCGGCGCGAACAGGTCACATTGTTCACGGTGTTGCTGGCCTCGTTCCAGATGCTGCTGCACCGGTACAGCGGCCAGAACGATATCCGTGTCGGCGTGCCGGTGGCCAACCGCAATCGCCTGGAAACCGAGGGGCTGGTCGGGTTTTTCGTCAACACTCAGGTGCTGCGCGCCGAGTTCGGCGACGCGCTGTCGTTCACAGCCCTGTTGCGGCAGGTTCACCAGTCGGTGCTCGAGGCCCAAACGTTCCAGGACTTACCGTTCGAGCAACTGGTCGAGGCCTTGCAGCCCCAGCGCAGCCTGAGTCATAGCCCGCTGTTCCAAGTGCTGTTCAACCATCAGAACCGCGAGCAACGCCAGGTCCGGTTGTCGGGCCTGTCCATTGAAGGCATCGCCTGGGACAGTGGCACGGCGCAATTCGACCTGACCCTGGATACGGTGGAAGTGGCGGGCGGGTTGGCGGCGTCGTTGACCTACGCCACGGACTTGTTCCAACGCGGCACCGTCGAGCAGTTGGCGCGCCACTGGCAGAACCTGTTGCGCGCTATCGTCAGCCAGCCTGCACAGGCGATCAGCGAATTGCCGCTGCTGGGCGCCGACGAGCGCCAGGTTATCCTGCGCGATTGGAACAGCCTTGAACTACCGGCCACCTTCGACGGCGGCCTGCACCAGCTGTTCGAAGCTCAGGCCGATGCAGGTCCCGAGCAACTGGCGATGCTGTTTGGCGAGCAGGCGTTGGACTATCGCCAGCTCAATGCGCGCGCCAACCGCCTGGCTCGACGCCTGCGGGCTCGTGGCGTAGGCCCTGAGGTTCGCGTGGGCGTGTTGCTGCCACGTTCGGTGGAAATGGTCGTGGCGCTCCTGGCGGTGCTCAAAGCGGGAGGCACCTACGTGCCGCTGGACCCGAATTACCCGGCCGATCGCATTGCCTACATGCTTGAAAACAGCCAGGCGCGCCTGGTGCTGAGCAATGACCCGGCCCAGGTTGGTGGTGCGCACGTGCTGGTGGTCGTACCCGAAGACGTTGATGCAAGCGCCCCGGACTGTGCCGACCTGCCTGCACTCGCGCATGCCGACAACCTGGCCTATGTCATCTACACCTCGGGTTCCACGGGCAAGCCAAAAGGCGTCGCCATCAGCCATCGCAACGCGGTGTCGCTGGTCCAGTGGGCCCAGGGGGTCTATCGTCGCGAAGACTTGCAGGGCGTATTGGCGTCTACCTCGATCTGCTTTGACCTGTCGGTTTGGGAACTGTTTGTGACCCTGGGCAGCGGTGGCTTCTTTGTGCTCGCCGAAAACGCCCTGGCCCTCGCCGATTTGCCGGCGCGCGATCGCGTCACGCTGATCAACACCGTGCCGTCGGCGATTGCCGCCCTGCATGCGGCCGGGCAAATCCCCGCCAGCGTGCGCATCATCAACCTGGCCGGTGAGCCGTTGAAGCAGCCACTGGTCGACGCGCTTTACAGTCACCCGACGCTGCAGCATGTGTACGACCTGTATGGCCCTTCCGAAGACACTACCTATTCGACGTATGTGCGACGAGTAGCGGGCGGGCAGCCGAGCATCGGGCGGCCGTTGGCGGGTACCGACAGCTATGTCCTTGACGAGCATTTGCAGCCGGTGCCGATCGGCGTGGCGGGCGAGTTGTACCTGGCCGGCGCCGGTATCGCCCGTGGGTACTTGCAGCGTCCGGACCTGACCGCGGAACGCTTTGTGCCGAACCCCTTCGGGGCGGGGGCGCAGCGCCTGTATCGCACCGGTGACCTGGTGCGCTACCTGGCCGATGGTCACATCCAGTACCTGGGACGTATCGACCACCAGACCAAGGTGCGTGGTTTCCGGATCGAGCTGGGGGAAATCGAACAGCGGCTGCTGCAACACCCCTCGATCGACGAAACCGTGGTGGTCGCCCATGACGGTGAGCACGGTACCCGTTTGATCGCCTACCTGGTGTCTGAACAGCCGGCGCCGCAGGCGTTGCATGAAGACGCGCGTGACTGGCTCAAGCAGACCTTGCCCGAGTACATGCTGCCGGCGCAGTGGGTCACGCTGGCGCGTTTGCCCCTGACGCCTAACGGCAAGCTTGACCGCAAAGCGTTGCCGGTACCTGAATTACAGCCTGCCCTGGCGGGCTATCAGGCGCCTCGCAATGAAATGGAGCGAGGCTTGGCTGGGCTCTGGCAGGAGGTGTTGAAACTCGATCAGGTGGGGGTGAGCGACAACTTCTTCGAGCTGGGTGGTGACTCGATTGTCTCTATCCAGTTGGTCAGCCGCGCACGTGCGTCCGGTATTCACTTCACCGCCAAAGAGCTGTTTACCCATCAAACCGTACAGGGCCTGGCACGCGTGGCGCGGCATGCGCCGCCGCAGGCCGTGGTCGAACAGGGCCCGGTGACGGGCGCCACACCGCTGTTGGCGATTCAACAGGACTTTTTTGCACAGGCTATTGCCGAGCGCCATCACTGGAACCAGTCGGTGTTGCTGCGTCCTGCCCAGGCCTTGCAGGCCGAGGCACTGGAGCAGGCGCTGCAGGCGCTGATCGGGCATCACGATGCCTTGCGCCTGAGTTTCAGCCAGGGCGCACAGGGCTGGGAAGCCAGCCACCGCTCACCCGCTGACCGGCCGGTGGTGCTGTGGCAAGCCGAGGTCGACGACAGCCAGGCGCTTGCGCAGTGGGCCGATCGCGCCCAGCGTTCGCTGGACTTGCAGGGAGGCCTGCTGCGCGCATTGCTGGCGCACATGGCCGACGGCAGCCAGCGCCTGTTATTGGTTGTGCATCATCTGGTGGTCGATGGCGTGTCCTGGCGCATAGTGCTGGAGGATCTGCAACTGGCCTACCGTCAGGCTCATGGCGCGCAAACCATCCGCTTGCCCGCCAAGACTTGCGCCTTCAAAACATGGGCCGAGCGTTTGCAGATATACGCCCAAAGTACCCAGTTGCAGGCTGAACTCGCGTACTGGCAGGCCCAGGGCGCCACTGGCGAACTGCCGTGTGACAACATCGAGGGCAGCCTGGAAAACCGCTATGCGGCAACCGTGCAGTCACGTCTGGACCCGGCGCTGACCCGCCAGTTGCTGCAAGAGGCCCCCGCGGCTTATCGCACCCAGGTCAATGACCTGCTGCTGACGGCGCTGGCGCGCGTGGTGTCGCGCTGGAGCGCACAAAGCAGTGCGCTGATCCAGTTGGAAGGCCATGGGCGTGAAGAACTCTTCGACAACCTGGATGTCACCCGCACCGTGGGCTGGTTCACCAGTTTGTTCCCGGTACGCCTTACACCCGAAGTCTCGCTGGACGGTTCGATCAAGGCGATCAAGGAGCAATTGCGCGGTGTGCCGCACAAGGGCATCGGCTTTGGCGTGTTGCGTTATCTGGGCGATGAGGCGTCCCGTGCGGCACTTAGCCAGTTGGCTGTACCGCGGATCACCTTCAATTACCTGGGGCAGTTCGACGGCCAGTTCGATGAAACCTCGTTGTTCGTCCCTGCTACAGAATTCGCGGGTGCCGAGCAGAGCGAGCGGGCGCCACTGAGCAACTGGCTGTCGCTCAATGGTCGGGTCTACGCCGGCGAGCTGAGCATGGACTGGAGTTTCAGCACGCAGATGTTTGCTGAAACCACCGTGCAGCGGCTGGCGGACGAGTACATGCTCGAACTCAAGGCGCTGATCGCACATTGCTGTGACGGGAGGGCGGCAGGCGTCACGCCTACGGACTTCCTCCAGGCTGGCCTGGGTCAGGTGCAATTGGACCGCCTGGCAGTTCCTGCGCGTGATATCGCCGATATCTATCCTTTGTCACCGATGCAGCAAGGCATGTTGTTCCACAGTCGCCTTGCGCAAAACGGTGGCGATTACATCAACCAGATGCGCGTTGCCGTCCAGGGGCTCGACGTCGAGCGTTTTCGAGCGGCCTGGCAAGACAGCGTCAATAACAATGATGTCTTGCGCACCGGGTTTATCTGGGAAAGCGAACATCAGCAGCCCCTGCAGATTGTTCAGCGTCACGCCGAGTTGCCCTTCGAAACCCATGACTGGCTTGAACGCGCGGATCTGGAACCCGCCCTGCAGACGCTGGCGCAACAGCAATTGCATCAGGGCTTCGACCTGGCACGGCCGCCGCTGCTGCGTCTGGCGGTGGTTCGCACGGCTCCCGAACGTTACGAAATGATCTATACCAGCCATCACATCTTGATGGACGGCTGGAGTAACTCGCAGTTGCTCGGCGAGGTGTTGCAACGCTATAGCGGGCAAGCCCCGGCCCCGCGCACGGGCAGTTATGGCGACTACATTGCCTGGCTCAAGCGTCAGGACGACGCTGCCAGCGAAGCGTTCTGGAAGCAGCAGTTGGCCAGCCTGGAGGAGCCGACCTTGCTGGCGCGCAGTCTTGACGCGCCGCAGAGTGAGTCGCAGCCTGGCCACGGTAGCCATCAGCAGCTGCTTGATCGCGAGCACACCCAGCGCCTTGGCGACTTTGCCCGACTTCGCAAAGTCACCCTCAACACCCTGGTGCAAGGTGCCTGGCTGCTGCTGTTGCAGGGGTATACCGGGCAGCCGACCGTGACTTTCGGTGCCACGGTGTCGGGGCGTCCCGCCGATTTGGCGGGTGTCGAGCAGCAGGTCGGCTTGTTTATCAATACATTGCCGGTGATCGCCAGCCCTCGCAGTGAACAGTTGGTAAGTGCCTGGCTGCAAGACGTGCAGTCGCTCAACCTGGCCTTGCGTGAGTACGAGCACACGCCTTTGTTTGATATCCAGCGCTGGGCGGGGCATGGCGGCACCGCTCTGTTTGACAGCCTGTTGGTGTTCGAGAACTACCCCGTGTCGCAAGCGCTGGAGCAGGGCGCGCCGGCGGGCATCGCGTTTGGCGAGGTCAGCAGCCATGAGCAGACCAGTGTGCCGTTGACGGTGCTGGTCGACGCCGGCCAGACGCTGTCGCTGCAGTTTGCCTATGACCGCCAACACTTCGATGCTGGCGTGGTCAAGCAATTGGCCGGGCACCTTCAGCACCTGTTGCTGCAAATGGCGGACAGCGGCGAGCAGGCCAGGCTTGGCGATTTGCGCTTGCTGGACGGTGCGCAACGTCAACAGATCGTAGACAGCTGGAACGCCACTGAAACCACCTACCCATTGACCTGCAGCATCCAGCACCTGATCGAGCAGCAAGTGCTGCGCACGCCCGACGCCACGGCGCTGGTGTTTGCCGACGAGCGTCTGAGCTATGCGCAACTCAATGCGCGGGCGAACCGCCTGGCGCATAAGCTGATCGAAGCCGGCGTGGGCCCTGAGCGGTTGGTGGGGATTGCGCTGGAGCGCTCGATTGAAATGGTGGTCGGCTTGCTGGCCATCCTCAAAGCGGGGGGCGCCTACGTACCGTTGGACCCGGAATACCCGCAGGATCGCCTGCGCTACATGATCGAGGACAGCGGCGTCTCGTTGTTGCTGAGTCAAGCGGGGGTGGTTGATGGCCTGCCGCTCGCCGCCGGTGTGCGCACCCTGCTGCTGGACCAGCCGGCCACCTGGCTTGAAGGTTACAGTGCCGCCAACCCGCGGGTCAGCGTGCACCCCGAAGGCTTGGCCTATGTGATTTACACCTCTGGTTCCACGGGCAAGCCCAAGGGCGCGGGCAACCGGCATTCGGCGCTGGTCAATCGGTTGTGCTGGATGCAGCAGGCCTACGGGCTCAGTGCCGCGGACACGGTCTTGCAGAAAACCCCGTTCAGCTTCGATGTGTCGGTCTGGGAGTTTTTCTGGCCATTGATGACAGGGGCTCGCTTGGCGATGGCTGCTCCCGGCGACCACCGTGATCCGTCACGGCTGGTTGAGCTGATCAACCGTGAGCAGGTGACGACCCTGCATTTTGTGCCCTCGATGTTGCAGGCGTTCATGCAGGCGCACGCTGTGGACAGTTGCCTGAGCCTGGCCCGTATTGTATGCAGCGGCGAGGCGCTGCCGGTGGACGCCCAGCAGCAGGTGTTCGCGCGGCTGCCGAAGGCGCGGCTGTATAACTTGTACGGCCCGACCGAAGCGGCCATCGATGTGACCCATTGGACGTGCCTTGACGAGGGCCGTGACAGCGTGCCGATCGGGCGGCCGATCGCCAACCTCGCGTGCTTCATTCTGGATGCCAATCTGGAACCGCTGCCGGCGGGCGTGCTGGGTGAGCTGTACCTGGCGGGTGAAGGGCTGGCGCGGGGTTATCACCAGCGCCCGGCATTGACCGCCGAGCGCTTTGTCGTCAGCCCGCAAGGGCGGGGCCAGCGTATGTACCGCACCGGTGACCTGGCGCGCTATCGCGCCGATGGGGTCATCGAATACGCCGGGCGTATCGATCACCAGGTCAAGTTGCGCGGCCTGCGTATCGAGCTGGGGGAAATCGAAGCACGGCTGCTTGAGCATGAGCATGTACGCGAGGCGGTGGTGGTAGCCGTCGACGATACGTCACTGGTGGCCTACGTGGTGCTTGGCGAGCAAGGTCGGCGCGAACACCCAGCCCCGGCCACTGAACTCAAGCTACATGTGGGCCAGGCGCTGCCTGCTTATATGGTGCCCAACCATGTGCAGGTTCTGGAGCGTATGCCGCTCAGCCCCAACGGCAAGCTCGACCGCAAGGCGCTGCCCAAGCCGGACGCCGGGCAGGCGGCCCAGGCCTACGTGGCCCCGGACAGCGAGCTGGCCCAACAGGTGGCGCAGATCTGGCAAAGCGTGCTGGAAATCGCGCAAGTGGGGCTCAACGACAACTTCTTTGCGCTGGGCGGGCACTCGTTGTTGGCGACGCAAGTGGTCATGCGCATTCGCCAGCAACTGGAGCTGGATGTTCCGCTCAACCTGCTGTTCGGCACACAAAACCTGGGCGAATTCTGCAGTGAACTACAGGGCCTGCAAGGCGATTTACAGCCTTTGCAGGATGAACTGACTAAATCTCTGGAGGCCCTCAAACGTCTATCAGCCAATGATCTTGAGAAACTGATTTCTTAATTGAGGGCTATGGCGTGCAAAAGTTAATCGAGTCGGTGGGAGCGCTTTCTGCGAAGGAAAGGAAGGCGCTGGCCGTCTTGCTCAAGCAAAAAGGAATTAACCTGTTCGGTGTTGCGCCTATCTTCAAGCGTGACGCCGACGAGCCTCTATTGCTTTCATACGCCCAGCAGCGCCAATGGTTCCTGTGGCAACTGGAACCTGACAGCGCCGCCTACAACCTGTCCAAGGCGCTGCGCCTGACGGGTAGCTTGAATCTTGACGCCTTGAATAACAGCCTGGCGGGACTGATGGCTTGCCATGAAAGCCTGCGCACCACGTTTGTCCAGGGCGCAGACCGTGTGCTGCAGTGCATTGCCGCGACAGGCGGCGCATCGCTGGTGGCCGAGGCCCATGAAGCCCGATGGGCGGCCGAAGGTGAGGTCGGCTTGCAGGCCGTGGTAGAAGCCGAGATCGCCCAGCCGTTCGATCTGGCAACGGGGCCGCTGATTCGGGCTCGTCTGCTTCGGCTTGCCGAGGACCAGCATGTGCTGGTTCTGACCTTGCACCACAGCATCTGTGACGGTGCTTCCTTGCAGGTCATGGTCAATGAGTTGGTGCAGCTGTACGCAGCCTTCAGCCAGGGGCACCCGGCACAACTGCCGGCGCTGCCGGTACAATATGCCGACTATGCACTGTGGCAGCGGCATTGGATGGAGGCGGGGGAGCGCGAGCGTCAATTGGGCTACTGGCAGGCCCAGTTGGCCGGCGAGCAGCCGGTACTTGAGCTGCCCACCGACCATGCGCGCCCAGCGGTGCAGAGCTTTGCCGGCGCCTCGGTCAACGTTGAGCTGGGCGCTCAGCGCCTGGAAGCGCTCAAGCGTCTGAGCCAGCGTGAGAACGTCACCACGTTCGTGGTATTGCTTGCCTCGTTCCAACTGCTGCTGCACCGCTACAGTGGCCAGGCGGATATCCGCGTCGGTGTGCCTATCGCCAACCGCAGTCGCAGTGAAACCGAGCGGCTGATCGGCTTTTTGGTCAATACCCAAGTGCTGCGCACTGAAGTGGATAGCCGCACCAGTGTTCGCGGTCTGCTGCAACAGGTGCGCAAAACCGCATTGGATGCGCAGGCGCATCAGGACTTGCCTTTTGAGCAGTTGGTTGAGGTGCTGCAACCCGAGCGTAGCCTGAGCCGTAACCCGCTGTTCCAAGTCATGTTCAACCACCAGGCCGAAGACCGGCAGGCTACGTCCATGCAACTGCCCGATTTGCAGGTGCAGGGGCTGGAGTGGGAAAGTCACTCGGCGCAGTTTGACCTGACGCTCAATACCGTTGAGCACGGCACTGGGGTTTCGGCAGGCTTTACCTATGCCTCGGACCTGTTCGACGCCTCGACCATCGAGCGCATGGCCGGCCATTGGCTCGCACTGCTCGACGCGATGCTGGCCGCGCCAGAACAGCCGGTTGAAACGTTGTCGATGCTGGCCGCCAGCGAACGCAGCACCTTGCTCGACGGCTGGAACGCCACCGCCACCGACTTCCCATTGCAGCACACCGTGCAGCAACTGATCGAAGCCCAGGTGCGGCACACCCCGGACGCGCCGGCGCTGGCGTTCGGTGAAGAGCGCCTGAGCTATCGCCAGCTCAACGAGCGCGCCAACCGACTGGCGCATTACCTGATCGCGCAAGGCGTTGGCCCGGACGTGCTGGTGGGCGTGGCGGCCGAGCGCTCCATCGAAATGGTTGTGGCGCTGGTGGCCATCCTCAAGGCCGGCGGCGCCTACGTGCCGCTGGACCCGGACTATCCGCAGGATCGCCTGAGCTACATGTTCGAAGACAGCGGCATTCAGTTGCTGCTGACCCAGGAAGCGTTGTTGCAGCGCCTGCCGATCCCGGTGTCGATCCGCAGCGTGGCGTTGGATCAACCGGGCGACTGGCTGGCGGCTTACAACACGTCCAATCCGTGCGTGGCCCTGACCGGCGAAAACCTCGCCTACGTGATCTACACCTCCGGCTCCACCGGCAAGCCCAAGGGCGCGGGCAACCGCCACGTGGCGCTGACCAACCGCCTGTGCTGGATGCAAGCCGCCTACGGCCTGGACGCCAGCGACACGGTGGTGCAGAAAACCCCGTTCAGCTTCGACGTGTCGGTGTGGGAGTTCTTCTGGCCGCTGATGACCGGCGCGCGCCTGGTCGTGGCGGCGCCGGGTGATCACCGTGACCCGGCCAAGCTGGTCGAGTTGATCAACCGCGAACAGGTGAGCACTTTGCACTTTGTGCCGTCGATGTTGCAGGCGTTTTTGCAGGACGACGCCGTCAGCAGCTGCACCGGCCTCAAGCGCATCGTGTGCAGCGGTGAAGCGCTGGCGGTGGATATCCAGCAGCAGGTCTTCGCCAAGTTGCCGAACGCGGGGCTATACAACCTGTACGGCCCGACCGAAGCGGCCATCGACGTGACCCACTGGACCTGCATGGACGAAGGCCGTGACAGCGTGCCGATCGGCCAGCCGATTGCCAACCTGGCCACATATATCCTCGACAGCAGCCTGGAGCCGCTGCCGGTGGGCGTGACCGGCGAGCTGTACCTGGCGGGCGTCGGCCTGGCGCGGGGTTACCACCAACGCCCAAGCCTGACCGCCGAACGCTTTGTCGCCAGCCCGTTCGTGGCCGGTGAGCGGCTGTACCGCACCGGCGATTTGGCGCGTTACCGCGCTGACGGGGTGATCGAATACGCCGGGCGTATCGACCACCAGGTGAAGATCCGCGGCCTGCGTATTGAACTGGGCGAAATCGAGGCCCGCCTGCTGGAGCATGCCGCCGTGCGTGAAGCGGTGGTGGTGGCTCGCGATGGCAAGCAACTGGTGGCTTACGTCGTTTTGGAGCCGGCGGCGGACGCCGATTGGCAGGCGCAGCTGAGCGCTCACCTGCACAGCGGCTTGCCGGATTACATGGTGCCCGCGCAATGGATGGCATTGGCGCAACTGCCGCTGTCGGCCAACGGCAAGTTGGACCGCAAGGCGTTGCCGGTGCCGGACGCCAGCCTGCAACAAGCGGTCTACATCGCGCCTGAAACCGATCTGGAACAGCGCATCGCGGCGATCTGGCAAGAAGTGCTCAAGCGTGAGCAGGTGGGCGTCACTGACAATTTCTTTGCCCTGGGCGGTGACTCCATCGTGTCGATCCAGGTGGTCAGCCGTGCCCGTCAGGCCGGCATCATTCTGACGCCTAAGGATGTCTTCCAGTATCAGACCGTCCAGAGCCTGGCGCGTGTCGCCCAGGTGGGCACGGCGCGGCTGATCGATCAGCAACCGGTCACTGGCGCCACCCCGTTGCTGGCGTTCCAGCAGTGGTTCTTTGCCACGGATATTCCCGCGCGGCATCAGTGGAACCAATCGTTGTTGCTCACGTGTGCCCAGACCATCGACCCCTTGCGCCTGGAGCAGGCCTTGCAGGCGCTGCTGGCGCATCACGACGCGCTGCGTCTTACCTTCACGCCGCAGGGCCAGGCCAGCCATGCTCGCGTCGAACCCGGCCAGGCATTGCTGTGGCAAGCCCAGGCAGATGATGACGTGCAACTGCAGGCCCGTTGCAATGAGGCCCAGCAGTCGCTGAACCTGCAAGACGGCCCGCTGTTGCGCGCGCTGCTGGTGCAAATGGTCGATGGCAGCCAGCGTCTGCTGCTGGTGATCCATCATCTGGTCGTCGACGGCGTGTCCTGGCGAATCTTGCTGGAGGACCTGCAAAGTGCCTACGCACAACTGGCCTCGGTGCGCCGGGTAAAATTGGCGCCCAAAACCAGTGCCTTCAAAGCCTGGGCCGAGCAGATGACGCAACACGCCATCAGTGAGGGCGTGCAAGGGCAATTGAACTATTGGTTGCAGACACTGGGTGATGACGCGGGCGATCTGCCCTGCGACAACCACCAGGGCGGCCTGCAGAATCGTCACGCCGCTACCGTGCAGACGCGCTTGGGTGCCGACCTGACCCGGCGACTGCTGCAAGACGCTCCAGCGGCCTATCGCACACAGGTCAACGACCTGTTGCTGACTGCGCTGGCGCGGGCGCTCTGCGGCTGGACCGGTGCCGACTCCAGTGTGATCCAGCTGGAGGGCCACGGCCGCGAAGACCTCTTTGAACAGATCGACCTGAGCCGCACGGTAGGTTGGTTCACCAGCCTGTACCCAGTGCGCCTGACACCCGCCGCCGACCTTGAGCAATCGTTGAAAACCGTCAAGGAGCAATTGCGCGCCGTACCGGAAAAAGGCCTGGGCTATGGCCTGCTGCGCTACCTCGGCGGCCCGGCTGAACGGGCTGCCTTGGCTGAGCGGCCGGAGCCGCGCGTAACGTTCAACTATCTTGGGCAATTTGACGGTCAGTTTGATCAGGACGCCATGTTCGTGCCCGCCAGTGAATCCTCGGGCAGTGAACAACATGCTGATGCACCGCTGGGCAACTGGCTGACCGTCAATGGCCAGGTCTATGGCGGGGAGCTGAGTCTTGAGTGGACCTACAGCCGCGAGATGTTCCACGACGCCACGGTGCAACGGCTGGCCGATGCGTATGCCGTTGAGCTGGCCGCTCTGGTCAGCCATTGCTGCGACCTTGGACACAGCGGAGTAACCCCTTCGGACTTCCCGTTGGCCGGCCTGTCCCAGATGCAGTTGGATGCGCTGCCTTACTCGCTGCGCACGATCGAGGATATCTACCCGTTGTCGCCCATGCAGCAGGGCATGTTGTTCCACAGCCTGTATGAGCAGGAAGGAGTGGACTACATCAACCAGCTGCGCGTGGACGTGGATGACCTCGACAGCGATCGTTTCGAGGCCGCGTGGCAAGCTACCCTGGCGGCGCATGAGAGCTTGCGCAGTGCCTTCCTCTGGCAAGGCGTATTCGAACAGCCGGTGCAGGTGATCACGCGTCAGGTCCAGGTGCCGCTGGAGTTGCTCGACTGGCAGGGCCGTGACGACCTTGCCACGGCACTCGACGCCGCCGCCGAGGCCCAGCGCAACAGTGGTTTTGTACTCGATCGTGCGCCATTGCTGCGCCTGTGTCTGATCCGCACGGCTCAAGCCCGACATCATCTGATCTTCACCAATCACCACATCCTGCTCGACGGCTGGAGTAACGCGCAGCTGTTCGGCGAGGTGCTGCAACGCTATGCGGGGCTCCCCGTGGCTCAGTCGGCGGGGCGTTACCGTGACTACATCGCCTGGCTCCAGGCGCGCGATAACGCCGCCAGCGAACAATTCTGGACGGCGCAACTGGCCGCACTGGACGCGCCGACCCGGCTGGCCGACAGCGTGTCGGGAGGGGTGGCCGGCGTGACTGGGCATGGCGAACTGATACATCTGCTGGATGGCGCCGCCACTCAACGCCTCAACGCTTTTGCCAGGGAACAGAAAGTCACCTTGAACACGCTGGTGCAAAGCGCCTGGCTACTGCTGCTGCAGCGCTATACCGGCCAGGCCACGGTCGCCTTCGGTGCGACGGTGTCGGGCCGACCGTCGGCCTTGCAGGGGATCGAACAGCAAATCGGTTTGTTCATCAATACGTTGCCGGTGATTGCCGGCAGCCAGGCGCAGCAGACCGTGGCTCAATGGCTGCAAACGGTTCAGGCACTGAACCTGAGCCTGCGTGAGCACGAGCACACGCCGCTGTTTGATATCCAGCGCTGGGCCGGGCAGGGCGGTGAAGCCTTGTTCGACAGCATTCTGGTGTTTGAAAACTACCCCTTGTCGCAAGCCTTGCAACAAGGGCAAGGCAGCGGCCCACGCTTCGGTGAAGTGTCGACGCTGGAGCAAACCAGTTACCCGCTGACAGTGGGCATCAACCTCGGCGAGACGTTGTCGCTGCACTACGGCTACGCCTTGCGCAGTTTCTGTGAACCGGTGATTGCCCGCCTGAATGCGCAGTTGCTACACCTTCTTGAGCAGTTCAGCCAATCGCCTCAGCGGCCGACCGGTGCACTGGACCTGCTGACCGCCGACGAATGGGCGCAGCTGCGTGCCGGCAATAGCCCTCAGCCCTACGCCGTGCAGCCTTATGTGCATGAGCGCATCGCCATGCAGGCGCCTGGCAGCGTTGCGCTGATTGTCGACGGCCAACCGGTCACCTACGCGCAATTGGACCGCCGCGCCAACCGCCTGGCTCATGCGCTGATTGCCGAAGGGGTCGGCCCGGAAGTTCGCGTCGCCGTGGCCATGCCGCGTGGCGAGCAACTGATGGTGGCACTGCTTGCTGTGCTCAAGGCGGGCGGCGCCTATGTGCCGCTGGATGCGAGCTATCCGCAGGAGCGCTTGGCCTACTTGATGCAGGACTCCGGTGTCGCCTTGTTGTTGACGGACTCGCGCCTGGCTGAGCGATTGCCGAAGATTCCAGGCTTGCACACGCTTGAGCTGGATCGCCTGGACCTGCGCGACGGGCCCGAAACCGCGCCGCAGCTCGACCTGCACCCGGATAACCTGGCCTACGTCATCTACACCTCGGGCTCCACGGGGCAGCCCAAGGGGGTCAGCGTCGCCCACGGCCCGTTGTCCATGCACTGCCAGGCGATCGGCGAACGGTACGCCATGACTGCAACGGACTGCGAATTGCACTTCATGTCGTTTGCCTTCGACGGCGCGCATGAGCGTTGGCTGACCACACTGACCCACGGCGGTCGTCTGCTGATGCGTGACGACAGCCTGTGGACGCCGGAGCAGACCTACGCCGCCATGCACGAGTACGGGGTGACCGTCGCCGCATTCCCGCCGGTGTACCTGCAACAATTGGCCGAGCACGCCGAACGCGATGGCAACCCGCCGCCCGTGCGCATCTACTGTTTCGGCGGCGACGCGGTACCCCAGGCCAGCTTCGAACTGGCCCGGCGCGCTTTGCGTCCCGAACACATCATTAATGGTTACGGGCCTACCGAAACGGTGGTCACGCCGCTGATCTGGAAAGCCGGCCCCGACCTTGAATGTGGCGCGGCGTACGCGCCGATCGGCAGCCGCATAGGTGACCGCAGCACGTACGTGCTGGACGATCAGCTCAACCCATTGTCCCAAGGGCTCAGTGGCGAGTTGTACCTGGGCGGCACGGGCCTGGCGCGCGGCTATCTCAATCGGCCGGCGATGACCGCCGAACGCTTTGTGCCGGATCCTTTCGGTGTTCCCGGTGCGCGGCTGTATCGTTCCGGCGACCTCGTGCGCCAGCGGGAAGACGGCACCACCGATTACATCGGGCGCATTGACAACCAAGTGAAAATCCGTGGTTTCAGGGTTGAACTCGGCGAAATCGAAGCACGCCTGCAGGGGCGGCCTCACGTGCGTGAGGCGGTGGTGGTCGCCCAGCCAGGCTTGAGCGGGCAGCAACTGATTGCCTACGTGGTGCCGGCCGATGCGGCGCAACTGCAGGATGCTCGCCTGCCAGGCTTGATCAAGATGCAGCTCAAGGAGGTGCTGCCCGGCTATATGGTGCCGGCGCATGTGCTCGTGCTCAGCGCCTTTCCCTTGACCCCCAATGGCAAACTCGATCGCAAGGCATTGCCCAAGCCGCAGGCCGGTGTGTCTGCGCTCGACTATGAGGCCCCGCGCAGCGAGCTTGAACAACGAATTGCCACCCTCTGGGAGGAAGTGCTGCGCTTGGACCAGGTGGGGCTGAACGACAACTTCTTCGAGTTGGGCGGTGACTCGATCATCTCTATTCAAGTCGTCAGCCGCGCCCGCGTGGCCGGTATTCATTTCACGCCCAAGGACCTGTTCCAGCACCAGACGGTGAAAAGCCTTGCGGCGGTGGCTCGCACCGACGGCAAGCGGGTTGTGATCGATCAAGCGCCGGTCAGTGGTGACGCGCCGCTGTTGCCGGTCCAACAGGTGTTTTTCGACCAGGCTGTTCCCGAGCGCGATCACTGGAACCAGTCAGTGTTGCTCAAGCCTTACGCACCGTTGGACGCGGCTTACCTGGAGCAGGCCTTGCAGGCGTTGGTGGTGCAGCATGACGCATTGCGCATGGCGTTCACCTCGCAAGCGGCTGCCCGGTACCTGCTGCCGACTCAGTTACAGGCCGCGCCGCTGCTGTGGCAAGCCCAGGTCGCAGATGCCGAAGCCTTGCTGGACCTGTGTGAGCAGGCCCAGCGCTCGTTGGACCTGGCGCGTGGGAGCGTGGCCCGTGCGGTGCTGGCGACGCTTGCCGACGGCTCCCAGCGACTGTTGCTGGTGATCCACCACTTGGTGGTGGACGGTGTCTCCTGGCGTATTTTGCTTGAAGACTTGCAGAGCGTTTACCGGCAGTTGGTCGCCGGCGGCACGGCGCAACTGCCAGCCAAGACCAGCGCGTTCAAAACCTGGGCCGAGCGCTTGCAGGCGCATGCCAGTGGCCCTGCCTTGCTGGCCGAGCTGCCGTTCTGGCAGGCGCAGCTGGACGGTGCCCCTGCACATTTACCGCGTCAGCGTGCCGATGGCAGCCTGCAAAGCCGTTACGCCCACACCGTAGAAAGTCGCCTGGACAGCCTGCAGACGCGACAGCTGTTGCAAGTGGCGCCCGCGGCCTACCGGACTCAGGTCAACGACATGCTGTTGACGGCGCTTGCGCGAGTGATTTGCCGCTGGACGGGGCAGGCTTCCACGCTGGTTCAAATGGAGGGTCATGGCCGTGAAGAGGTATTTGACGACCTGGACCTGACACGTACCGTGGGTTGGTTCACCAGCCTGTTCCCGGTCAAGCTTTCGCCGGCCTCGACCCTGGCTGATTCGATCAAAGGCATCAAGGAGCAACTGCGCGCGATTCCCCAAAAAGGGATTGGGTTCGGCGCGCTTCGTTACCTGGGCGACGAAGAGGTGCAGCAGGCCTTGCGGGCATTGCCGACACCGCGCATCACCTTCAACTACCTGGGCCAGTTCGATGGCAGCTTCGACGAGGCCGAGGGCGCGCTGTTTGCGCCATCCGGCGAACAGGCGGGCGCCGAACACAGCCTGGAGGCTCCACTGGGCAACTGGCTGACGCTCAATGGCCAGGTGTACGCCGGGGAACTGAGTGTGGACTGGCGCTTCAGTTCGCAGATGTTTGATCCCGCGTGCATTCAACGCCTGGCCATTGATTTCCAGGAGGAACTTGTTGGCCTGATCGAACACTGCGCCCACCACCAAGGGGTGACGCCATCGGACTTCCCGCTGGCACGCTTGAACCAGGCTCAGTTGGATGCGCTGCCGATCGCGGTGGCGCGTATCGAGGACGTCTACCCACTGTCGCCGATGCAGCAGGGCATGCTGTTCCATACGTTGTATGAGCCCGATAGCGTGGACTACATCAATCAGATGCGTCTGGATGTCGACGGCCTTGATCCGCAGCGTTTGCGCCAGGCCTGGCAGGCGGCGCTGGATGCGCATGACAGCCTGCGCAGCGGTTTCGTCTGGCAGGGCGAGCTGGAGCAGCCGGTTCAGGTGGTATTCAAGCAGGTCGATCTGCCTTACGCACTGCACGATTGGCAAGGCCGCCAGACGCTGCAAAGCGACCTCGATGAACTGGCCGCCAGCCAGCGCGAGCAGGGGTTTGAACTCACGCAGGCGCCGTTGCTCAACCTGCAATTGGTACGTACGGGCACTGCACGGCACCACTTGATCTTCACCAGCCATCACCTGCTGATGGACGGCTGGAGCAGCTCCCAGTTGCTCGGCGAAGTGTTGCAACGCTACAGCGGCCAGGCGCCTGCAGGCGCACCCGGGCGCTACCGCGATTACATCGGCTGGCTGCAAGCCCAGGACGCTGATGTCAGCCAAGGGTATTGGCGCGAACAACTGGCCTTGCTTGATGAGCCCACGCGCCTGGCGCAGGCGCTGGCTTACAACCCGCACGCGGGTGTATCCGCCAGCGGTTATGGCGATCACTTCCTGACCCTGGATCGCGCGCAAACCCGGCACCTCGGTGATTTCGCGCGGGCCAGCAAGGTCACGCTCAATACGTTGGTGCAAGCGGCGTGGCTGCTGCTGTTGCAGCGCTACAGTGGCCAGGCGTCGGTAGCCTTCGGCGCGACGGTGTCGGGGCGCCCGGCACAACTCAAAGGCGTCGAGCAGCAAATCGGCCTGTTTATCAACACATTGCCGGTCATTGCTCGCCCATCCGCTGAGCAAAGTGTTGCGCAATGGCTGCAAGGGGTGCAGGCACAGAACAGTGCGTTGCGTGAGCATGAACACACGCCGCTGTTTGATATCCAGCGCTGGGCCGGGCAGGGCGGTGAAGCCTTGTTCGACAACATCCTGGTGTTCGAAAACTACCCGGTCTCCGAAGCGTTGCAGCACAGCGAGCCTGCCGAGCTGAGCTTTGGTGCGGTACACAGCCATGAACGCACCAACTACCCGCTGACGTTGCTGGTTAACGTGGGCGAGCAACTGGCATTCCAGTTCAGCTACATGGAATCGAAGTTCAATGCTTGCGCCGTTGCCGGGTTGGCGGCTTGCCTGGAGACGCTGTTGGCCCGGCTTGCCGAGTCTGCCGAGCGTGCCTTGGGTGAGGTCGATATGCTGCCTGCCAGCGAACGCAGCACCTTGCTCGACGGCTGGAACGCCTCCGCCACCGACTTCCCATTGCAGCACACCGTGCAGCAACTGATCGAAGCCCAGGTGCGGCACACCCCGGACGCGCCGGCGCTGGCGTTCGGTGAAGAGCGCCTGAGCTATCGCCAGCTCAACGAGCGTGCCAACCGACTGGCGCATTACCTGATCGCGCAAGGCGTTGGCCCGGACGTGCTGGTGGGCGTGGCGGCCGAGCGCTCCATTGAAATGGTCGTGGCGCTGGTGGCCATCCTCAAGGCCGGCGGCGCCTACGTGCCGCTGGACCCGGACTACCCGCAGGATCGCCTGAGCTACATGTTCGAAGACAGCGGCATTCAGTTGCTGCTGACCCAGGAGGCGTTGTTGCAGCGCCTGCCGATCCCGGTGTCGATCCGCAGCGTGGCGTTGGATCAACCGGGCGACTGGCTGGCGGCTTACAACACGTCCAATCCGTGCGTGGCCCTGACCGGCGAAAACCTTGCCTACGTGATCTACACCTCCGGCTCCACCGGCAAGCCCAAGGGCGCGGGCAACCGCCACGTGGCGCTGACCAACCGCCTGTGCTGGATGCAAGGCGCCTACGGCCTGGACGCCCGCGACACGGTGGTGCAGAAAACCCCGTTCAGCTTCGACGTGTCGGTGTGGGAGTTCTTCTGGCCGCTGATGACCGGCGCGCGCCTGGTCGTGGCGGCGCCGGGTGATCACCGTGACCCGGCCAAGCTGGTCGAGTTGATCAACCGCGAACAGGTGAGCACTTTGCACTTTGTGCCGTCGATGTTGCAGGCGTTTTTGCAGGACGACGCCGTCAGCAGCTGCACCGGCCTCAAGCGCATCGTGTGCAGCGGTGAAGCGCTGGCGGTGGATATCCAGCAGCAGGTCTTCGCCAAGTTGCCGAACGCGGGGCTGTACAACCTGTACGGCCCGACCGAAGCGGCCATCGACGTGACCCACTGGACCTGCATGGACGAAGGCCGTGACAGCGTGCCGATCGGCCAGCCGATTGCCAACCTGGCCACATATATCCTCGACAGCAGCCTGGAGCCGCTGCCGGCGGGTGTGACCGGCGAGCTGTACCTGGCGGGCGTCGGCCTGGCGCGGGGTTACCACCAGCGCCCAAGCCTGACCGCCGAACGCTTTGTCGCCAGCCCGTTCGTGGCCGGTGAGCGGCTGTACCGCACCGGCGATTTGGCGCGTTACCGCGCTGATGGGGTGATCGAATACGCCGGGCGTATCGACCACCAGGTGAAGATCCGCGGCCTGCGTATCGAACTGGGCGAAATCGAGGCCCGCCTGCTGGAGCATGCCGCCGTGCGTGAAGCGGTGGTGGTGGCTCGCGATGGCAAGCAGCTGGTGGGTTATGTGGTGCCCACCGAGGCCGGTTTTGGCGGCGTTGATCATGCGGTGCAACTCAAAGCCCACTTGCTGCGAACACTGCCCGAGTACATGGTGCCGGCGTCGATCCTGTTGCTGGCCCAGATGCCGTTGAGCCCCAATGGCAAGCTGGCGCGCAACCTGTTGCCGGCCCCCGAAACGGCCCAGGCACAGGCGTATGTGGCACCGGTGAATGCGGTCGAGGTGACGCTGGCGGGTATCTGGCAAACGGTGCTGGGCCTTGAGCAAGTGGGCGTCACCGACAACTTCTTCGCCCTGGGCGGCGATTCCATTGTGTCGATCCAGGTGGTCAGCCGGGCGCGTCAGGCCGGTATTCGTTTCACGCCCAAAGACCTGTTCCAGCATCAGACGGTACAAAGCCTGGCGTTGGTGGCCAAGACCGGTGCCGAAGCGCTGGTAATTGATCAATCCCCGCTGACGGGCGCGGCAGTGTTGTTGCCCCTGCAGCAGCACTTTTTTGAAGAAGTGAGTACCGAGCGTCATCACTGGAACCAATCGGTATTGCTCAAGCCACGCCATGCCCTCGACGCAGCGAGCCTTGCGCGCGCACTGGACGCGGTCTGCACCCATCATGACGCGTTGCGCCTGCGGTTTACCGAGCAGGAGGGCGCCTGGACGGCCCACTTCAGCGACGTGCAAGCGCAGTATTCGCTGCTGTCGCAGGTCAACCTTGACCGGCCGCAAGACCTTGCCGCAGCAGGCCTTGAAGCCCAACGCAGCCTGAACCTGCAAGACGGGCCATTGCTGCGTGCCTTGCTGGCGACGCTGGCGGACGGCAGCCAGCGCCTGTTGCTGATCATTCATCACTTGGTCGTCGACGGCGTGTCCTGGCGTGTATTGCTGGAGGATCTGCAAAGCGCCTACGCACAGGTTCCGTCCGCCCAGGCCATACGCCTGCCGGCCAAGACCAGTGCGGTTCAGCAATGGGCCACGCGTTTGCAGGGCTATGCCCGCAGCACCGGCGTGCAAGCCGAGTTGCCGTTCTGGCAGGCCCAGTTGCACGGCACCGCGCAGTTGCCGTGCGACTTCCAGGGCGGCGAGCGCTTGAATCGGCATGCGGTGACGATCCAGACGCAATTGGATGTGACCACCACACGGCAATTACTGCAACAGGCGCCGGCCGCTTACCGTACCCAGGTCAACGACCTGCTATTGACTGCCCTGGCACGCGTGATCGCCCGCTGGACGGGTGATCACGCCACGGGCATCGCCCTCGAAGGGCATGGCCGTGAAGAGGTGTTCGACGACTTGGACCTGACCCGCACCGTGGGTTGGTTCACCAGCCTGTTCCCGGTGTGCTTGCAGGTGGCGGACGACCTCGGCGCGTCGATCAAGGCGGTCAAGGAGCAATTGCGCGCTATCCCGCACAAAGGCCTCGGTTTTGGTGCGTTGCGCTACCTCGGTGACGAAGCGAGCCAGGCCGCGCTGCGTGGCCTGCCGATGCCGCGCATCACGTTCAATTACCTGGGGCAGTTCGATAACCAGTTCGATGACCAGGCCTTGTTCGTGCCGGCGGGCGAGTCGGCCGGTGCCGAGCAAAGCCTGGACGCCGAGCTGGCCAACTGGTTGACGCTCAACAGCCAGGTGTATGGCGGCGAGTTGAGCCTGAGCTGGACCTTCAGCCACAGGATGTTTGCACCGCAGACCATTCAGGCCCTGGCGGACGACTATGTGCGCGAACTGAGTGCACTGGTCGCCCATTGTTGTGATGACGCCCACAGCGCGGTCACACCGTCGGATTTCCCGCTGGCGCACCTCACCCAGGCACAACTGGACAGCTTGCCATGGGCGGCCCGCGCGGTTGCCGATATCTACCCGTTGTCGCCGATGCAGCACGGTATGTTGTTCCACAGCCTGTACGAGCAGGAAAGCGGCGCGTATATCAACCAGTTGCGTGTCGATGTCGACGGTTTGCAGGTCGAGCGTTTCCGCGCGGCCTGGCAGGCGGCGATTGATGAACATGACATCCTGCGCAGTGGCTTCCTCTGGCAGGGCGCGTTCGAGCGGCCGGTGCAAGTGGTGCACAAGCACGTGGTGGTGCCGTTGAGTCTTCATGACTGGCAACAGCACAGCGCGCTTGCAACGGCGCTGGATGACCTCGCCGAGCAAGAGCGCGTTCAGCCGTTCGATCTGCAACAGCCCGCACTGTTGCGCCTGACCGTGGTACGTACGGCGACCGATCGTTATCACCTGATCTACACCAATCACCACATCCTGCTGGACGGCTGGAGCAATGCGCAGTTGTTCGGTGAGGTGCTGCAACGCTACAGCGGTGCGCCGGTGGCGCCGCTTGCCGGGCGCTATCACGACTACATCGCCTGGCTGCAACGCCAGGATCGGGCTGTCAGTGAAGCGTTCTGGAAGCAGCAGTTGGCCCAGTTGAGTGAACCGACGCGCCTGGCCCATAGCATCAGCCAGGGTAGCGAGGCGCTTGCCGGCGGGCACGCCGAGCATGTGCGTGTGTTGGATCGCGGTTTTACCCAGCGCCTGGGCGAGTTCGCCCGTCAGCAGAAAGTCACCCTCAACACCCTGGTGCAGAGCGCGTGGCTGTTGCTGTTGCAACGCTACACCGGCCACGACACGGTTGCCTTCGGCGCGACAGTGTCGGGGCGCCCGGCTGAACTGGTTGGGGTTGAACAGCAGATAGGCCTGTTCATCAACACCTTGCCGGTGGTGGCCCGCCCACAACCGGAACAGCGACTGACCGATTGGCTGGCGCAATTGCAAGGCCAGAACGTTGCCCTGCGCGAGCAGGAGCACACGCCGCTGTTCGATATCCAGCGCTGGGCCGGGCAGGGCGGTGAAGCCTTGTTCGACAACATCCTGGTGTTCGAAAACTACCCGGTCTCCGCCGCATTGGAGCAAGGCGCAAGCGGTGGCCTGGGCTTCGGCACCGTGACCAACCACGAGCAGACCAACTACCCGTTGACGGTGCTGGTCAACCTCGGCGAGACCTTGTCATTGCACTTGAGCTATGACTTGGGCAGTTTCCGCACGGCCGCTATCGAGCAGATCGCCGAAGGCCTGTTGAACCTGTTGGGCTGCCTGGAGGGCGAGACGCTGCTGGGGGATATCGACCTGCTGCCGGCCAGCGAACGCAGCACCTTGCTCGACGGCTGGAACGCCACCGCCACCGACTTCCCATTGCAGCACACCGTGCAGCAACTGATCGAAGCCCAGGTGCGGCACACCCCGGACGCGCCGGCGCTGGCGTTCGGTGAAGAGCGCCTGAGCTATCGCCAGCTCAACGAGCGTGCCAACCGACTGGCGCATTACCTGATCGCGCAAGGCGTTGGCCCGGACGTGCTGGTGGGCGTGGCGGCCGAGCGCTCCATCGAAATGGTTGTGGCGCTGGTGGCCATCCTCAAGGCCGGCGGCGCCTACGTGCCGCTGGACCCGGACTACCCGCAGGATCGCCTGAGCTACATGTTCGAAGACAGCGGCATTCAGTTGCTGCTGACCCAGGAGGCGTTGTTGCAGCGCCTGCCGATCCCGGTGTCGATCCGCAGCGTGGCGTTGGATCAACCGGGCGACTGGCTGGCGGCTTACAGCACCGTCAACCCAGGTATCACCCTGACCGGCGAAAACCTCGCCTACGTGATCTACACCTCCGGCTCCACCGGCAAGCCCAAGGGCGCGGGCAACCGCCACGTGGCGCTGACCAACCGCCTGTGCTGGATGCAAGGCGCCTACGGCCTGGACGCCAGCGACACGGTGGTGCAGAAAACCCCGTTCAGCTTCGACGTGTCGGTGTGGGAGTTCTTCTGGCCGCTGATGACCGGCGCGCGCCTGGTCGTGGCGGCGCCGGGTGATCACCGTGACCCGGCCAAGCTGGTCGAGTTGATCAACCGTGAACAGGTGAGCACCTTGCACTTTGTGCCGTCGATGTTGCAGGCGTTTTTGCAGGACGACGCCGTCAGCAGCTGCACCGGCCTCAAGCGCATCGTGTGCAGCGGTGAAGCGCTGGCGGTGGATATCCAGCAGCAGGTCTTCGCCAAGTTGCCGAACGCGGGGCTGTACAACCTGTACGGCCCGACCGAAGCGGCCATCGACGTGACCCACTGGACCTGCATGGACGAAGGCCGTGACAGCGTGCCGATCGGCCAGCCGATTGCCAACCTGGCCACATATATCCTCGACAGCAGCCTGGAGCCGCTGCCGGCGGGCGTGACCGGCGAGCTGTACCTGGCGGGCGTCGGCCTGGCGCGGGGTTACCACCAGCGCCCAAGCCTGACCGCCGAACGCTTTGTCGCCAGCCCGTTCGTGGCCGGTGAGCGGCTGTACCGCACCGGCGATTTGGCGCGTTACCGCGCTGATGGGGTGATCGAATACGCCGGGCGTATCGACCACCAGGTGAAGATCCGCGGCCTGCGTATTGAACTGGGCGAAATCGAGGCCCGCCTGCTGGAGCATGCCGCCGTGCGTGAAGCGGTGGTGGTGGCTCGCGATGGCAAGCAGCTGGTGGGTTACGTCGTTTTGGAGCCGGCGGCGAACGCCGATTGGCAGGCGCAGCTGAGCGCTCACCTGCACAGCGGCCTGCCGGATTACATGGTGCCCGCGCAATGGATGGCATTGGCGCAACTGCCGCTGTCGGCCAACGGCAAGTTGGACCGCAAGGCGTTGCCGGTGCCCGAGCAGGTGCAAGAGGCGTATGTGGCGCCGCAATCAGCGGTCGAAACAGCCCTGGTGGGTATCTGGCAAGCGGTGCTGGGCCTGGAGCAAGTGGGTGTCACCGACAACTTCTTCGCCTTGGGCGGTGACTCCATCGTGTCGATCCAAGTGGTGAGCCGCGCCCGCGAGTTGGGTTTGGGCCTGAGCCCCAAAGACCTGTTCCAGTTCCCCACCGTGCGCACGTTGGCACTGCGTGTGGTCACTCTGGATGATCGCGACGCGCAATTCATGGCCACTCCAGGCCAAGTGCTGCACGGCCTCAGCGCCGAGCAGCTAGAGGACTTGCCGATCCCGCACGCCCGGGTGCAAAGCCTCTATCCGTTATCGCCGATGCAACAAGGCATGCTGTTCCTGGGCCTGAACGCCCCGGATGCCGAGCTGTATGTGAACCAGTTGTGCCTGCCGGTCACCGGCTTGCAGGTGGAACGGTTCAAGCAGGCGTGGGCGGTGGCGTTCGCGCGTCATCCGATCCTGCGCACAGGCTTCGTCTGGCAAGACCTGGAGCAACCGCTGCAGTTTGTCATGGACCATCTGGAAGTACCGCTGCGCGAACTCGACTGGCGCGGTTGCGCCGACATTGAGCAGCGCGTGCAAGCGTTGGCCGACAGCGAACGCGTGCAGGGGTTTGACCTGGACCAGCCGCCGCTGCAACGGATCATCCTGGTGCGCCTGGACGACAACAGCCATCAACTGGTGTGGACTTACCACCACATCCTGATCGACGGCTGGAGCATTTCGCAGTTGATCGGCGAGGTCTTGGCCCAATACTCCGGGCAGGCGCTGGCACCGGCCTTGCCGTACGAGCATTACATTGGCTGGCTGCAACGCCAGGATGCCAGGGCCGGCGAACAGTTCTGGCGCCGACAACTGGCCGTACTGGACCAGCCGACCTACCTGGCCGATACCGTCAACGCGATGCCCGAGGGCAAGGGCCACAAGGCGTTGTACAGCCGCTTCGACGCGGCCGCGACCGATGCGCTCAAACGCTTCGTCCAAAGCCAGCAGGTCACGCTGAACACATTGGTGCAAGCCGCCTGGTTGCTGCTGCTCAGTCGCTACAGCGGTCAGCGCAGTGTCACGTTTGGCGCCACCGTGTCGGGGCGTGCGGCAAGCCTGCCGGGTTCGGAACGTATCCTGGGCCTGTTCATCAACACCTTGCCGGTGATCCAGGAGATCGCGCCCCAGCAAACCGTGGGTGATTGGCTGCGGCAGTTGCAGGCCTATAACCTGGATATGCGCGAGCGCGAATACACGCCTCTGGCGGATATCCAGCGCTGGGCAGGCAAGGCCGGACAGGCGCTGTTCGACAGCATTATCGTGTTCGAGAACCAACCGATCGACCAGGCCCTGCGCGAATGGCAGGACGGCAGCCTGGCGTTCGGCGACGCCGCCAGCGCCGGCCTTACCGACTTCCCGATGGACCTGATGGTGACCCTCGAAGACGGCCTGGTGATCGAATACATGTACTTGCGCGAACACTTCAACGACGCCGCAGTGGAAGGCATTCGCGCCAATATGGAAGGCCTGCTCCTGCGTCTGGCCGAGGATGCCGGGCAAGCCCTGGGCGCCATCGGTCTGCCGCTGGCCACTGCGTCCGGGGCCGGCGTAGCGCCAGCGGCACGCACAGCGGAATGGGTGCATGAGCGCATCGCTCAGTGGGCGACCCTTCAGGGTGATGCCGGCGCAGTGTTGTTTGCCGAGCGGCGCTTGTCCTTCAGCGAGTTGGACCAGCGAGCCAACCGCCTGGCCCAGGCATTGATCGTCGAAGGTGTCGGCCCGGATGTACGGGTCGGCGTGGCCTTGCCGCGCAGCGAGGGCATGATCATCGCGCTGTTGGCGGTGCTCAAGGCCGGTGGCGCTTATGTACCGCTGGACGCCAGCTACCCCAGCGAACGCCTGGCCTACATGATGCAGGACTCCGGTATTGCACTGTTGTTGACCGAGCAGGCCCTGGCTGCGCAGTTGCCGATACCGGCCAGTGTGCATGTTCTGGCGCTTGATCAGCTGGTGCTTGACGCCTTCCCGGCCGTCGCCCCCAAGCTGAGCATTCACGCCGAAAACCTCGCCTATGTGATCTACACCTCAGGTTCCACCGGGCTGCCCAAAGGCGTGGCGGTCAGTCATGGCCCGCTGGCGATGCATTGCCAGGCCATTGGTGAGCGCTATGAGATGAGCCCTGCCGATTGCGAGTTGCACTTCATGTCGTTCGCCTTTGACGGCGCCCACGAGCGTTGGTTGACCACCCTGACGCACGGTGGCCGCTTGTTGATCCGCGATGACAGCCTGTGGACCCCCGAGCAGACCTATGCCGCCATGCACGCCCATGGCGTCACGGTGGCGGCGTTCCCGCCGGTGTACCTGCAACAGTTGGCCGAGCACGCCGAGCGCGACGGCAACCCTCCGCCCGTGCGCATCTATTGCTTTGGCGGGGATGCGGTGGCGCAGGCCAGTTTCGAGTTGGCCCAACGCGCCTTGCGTGCGCAGTTCATCATCAACGGCTATGGCCCGACGGAAACAGTCGTGACGCCGCTGATCTGGAAAGCCGGCCCCGACGCGGTTTGCGGTGCGCCCTATGCACCTATCGGCAGCCGCGTCGGTAACCGCAGTGCCCAGGTATTGGATATGGACCTCAACCCGCTGCCCAATGGCTTGGCCGGCGAGTTGTACCTGGGGGGTGAAGGGCTGGCGCGTGGCTACCTGAACCGGCCGGCAATGACCGCCGAACGGTTTGTGCCTGACCCTTCGCGGCGTGATGGCGCACGCATGTACCGCTCGGGTGACCTGGTGCGGCTGCGTGCGGACGGCACCGCTGACTACCTGGGGCGAATTGATCAGCAGGTGAAAATCCGTGGGTTCCGGATCGAGCTGGGTGAAATCGAGGCGCGCCTCAAAGACAGTGCCCAAGTGCGTGACGCCGTGGTAATCGCCCGCGATACCGGCAGCGGCAAACAGCTGCTGGGGTATGTCATCGCCGCTGACGGCAGCGCCGACGAAGGTCTGGTACAGCGCCTGCGCGAGCAACTGCAAGGCAGTCTGCCGGATTACATGGTGCCCACCCATTTGATCCGTCTGGAACAGTTGCCATTGACGCCAAACGGCAAGCTGGACCGCAAGGCGCTGCCAGAGCCATCCGCCAGTGTGGCGACGGCGGGCTATGTGGCACCGGTGAGCGAGGTGCAGAAGGCGCTGGCGGCTATCTGGCAGACCTTGCTAAAGGTTGAGCGTGTTGGGTTGGATGACAACTTCTTCGAACTGGGCGGTGATTCGATCCTCAGCCTGCAGTTGGTCGCACGTTGCCGGACGCTCAAGGGCCAGGGTTTTAGCCTCAAGCTGCGCGACCTGATGCAAAAACCGACGATTGGTGAACTCACCACCGAGGCTGCGGCCACTGAACAGCGTTCCCCGTTATTGGCACTCAGCCCGGCAGTGGCGGGGCGTGCGCCCCTGTTCTGCGTGCATGCCGGCTTTGGCACCGTGTTCGACTATGAACCGCTGGCTCGCGCGTTGGGCGCTGAACGGCAAGTGATCGCCCTCCAGTCGCGGATGTTGCTCGACCCGCTGTGGAAGGATCAATCGCTGCAGGACATGGCCCGCGACTATGTCGGCTATTTGCGCCAACAGCAGCCCCAAGGGCCTTACCACTTGGTGGGTTGGTCGTTGGGGGGCACGCTGGCGGCGTTGATGGTGGCGGAGTTGCAACGCCAGGGGCAGACGGTGGCGCTGCTCGGCTTGCTGGACACTTACGTGCCCGGTGAACCGGCAGCCCAGGCGGATGACTGGCAGGCCGACCTGCGCGAATTTGTCGACGTGACGCGGCATAGCCTGGCACCGCACCTGCAACCGTCCGGCGCGGAAACGCCTGACAACCTGCGCCAGCTGTTTACCGAAGCCTTGACCTGTGAAGGGGGCGATGCACACCGTCCAGGCTTCGGTGCCGAGGAACTGGCCCAGGTGTTCATGGTGGCACGTCACCTCAAGCGCCTCTCGTTGCAACTGGCGGCGTGTGAACACCTGCCGGTGCAACCTGAATGCTGGTGGACCGAGGGTCGTGCCGACGAGGCCGCGCGCCTGGCCGCGCAACTGGGGCAGGCCACCACCGGGCATGTGCTTGGCTGTGGTCACTTCGATGTGCCGCGCGCCGAGTCGGTGTTGCAGGGGCTGGTCAATGCGCTGGCACAGCCTGCCGCGGTCATCTGAACATTATTGGAATAAACGCCGGGCGAGGCACCACGCCCGCCCGGCTCAGCGAGTGTTTTATATGTCATTGAACCCGGATATTGCTGCATTTCTCGAGCTGGTAAACAGCGGTCGCGCGGCGGGAAAAAACCTGGCGATGCATCAGTTGTCGCCTGAAGAGGCGCGAGCACAATTCGACCTTTCATCGCAGATGATGGACGCCGGTGCCGCCGACCTCGAGCAGGTCGACAGCGTGAGCATCCCGACCCGTGATGGTCAGCGGTTGGCTGCGCGGTTATACAGTGCCCGCCCACTGAGCCCAGCCACGCCTTCGGCGGCCGTGCTGTACTTTCATGGTGGTGGTTACGTGGTCGGCAGCCTTGATTCTCACGATGCCCTGTGTCGCGCCCTGGCTGAAATCGCCGGCTGCGCGGTGGTGTCCGTGGCTTACCGATTGGCACCGCAATGGCGTTTTCCCACCGCCGCCCACGATGCCGCAGACGCCTGGCAGTGGCTGGTAGAGCAGGGCGCCGAGTTGGGCATCGACACCCGCCGCCTGGCGCTGGCCGGTGACAGCGTTGGCGGTAGCCTGGTGGCGGTGTTGGCCACGCAGTTGGCCGCCGAACGCGCGGCGGTCCAGCCACGCCTGCAAGTGCTGATTTACCCGGTGACTGACGCCAGCCGCAGCACACCCTCACTGGAGCGTTACGCCTCGGGTTACCTGCTGGAAAAAGACACGCTGCAATGGTTCTACGGGCTGTACGAGCGCGACGTCGCCGATCGCCGCGACCCACGCTTTTCACCGCTGCTCGGCGCGGTGCCTCCAGGCCTTGCGCCAACGTTGATGGTGTTGGGCGAATGCGATCCGCTGCACGACGAATGCCTGGCCTACGCTGCGCATCTACGCGAGGGCGGGGCGTTGGTAAAGGTGACGGTGTACCCGGGCATGACCCATGACTTCTTGCGCATGGGGGCGATCATTGACGAGGCTGAGCAAGCGCAGGAACAGATCGCGCAGGCGTTGCGGGAGGTATTCGCGTAACGGTTGGAGGAGGAGCCGGCTCCCTGCCGTCACGTGCGGTAGGGAGCTTGTAGGTTCAGGGCTGTTTGAAGCCGGGTTTGCCGTTGGCGGCTCGCCATTTTTTGACGACGTTAAGAATGCCAGCAGGGCTATCCTCTACGCCTTCTGCCGGATAGAAGATAAGGCCATTTTTTTCTGGGTGTTCTGTGACTTTCGTAAAGTGGTTTGCGAGTGTATTGATGTGTTTTCCAAGTGCGTCATCCTCAAGGTTGTGTTTGTTTGTAAAAAACTCCTCAAGCAGTTCGAGGAATTCAGCCTCTGTGTAGTCCTCGTACTTTTCTTTCAATAGCATGTTATTGATCCCCTTTTTTTGAGTGGGTTTGGATGTGCAGCCTAGGTGTCATGATGCGCATGTTGTCAATGTCGTATACAGCCCCGGAGGGGTGAACGGGAATAATATGATGAATTTCAAATTGGCCACGTCCACCAACTTGTTCGCTGGGAATTGTGAAAGGAGACGTTCCATTTTTAATCAGCGTCCTGTTCGCGCCTTTGAATTGAGCCGATAGCACGGGGTCAAGAGATACTATAGTCCAAAAGAATTTTCGGAAACTTTTGAAGTTTTTAAACTCTTTCCCCTTCAATTGATCAGCAAGTTGCGATGCGATAGCCGCGCCTTCCCCTCGCGATGCAGCATCCAACCAGTTGCCCGTTACAGGTTGTCCATTTCCTGTCACCACCCCAGGATCCTCCCGTCTATCCTTGAACATCACATAGATTGGAGGGATTCCCGAATCTGCAGGGAACACTGTGATGAAATCATCAAAGCTGGCTTCGACTACTCCAGGGAATATATCTGTTCGCCCTTCAATGGGCGTTACCGTGGCGCCGGGGTAGATCGCAGGTTCACTCTGTTCGGCGGGTGTGGTGGACGAGTTATTGCCCGGCTCAACGATAGGCGTCCACGTCAGGGTACGGGGCGGTGTGTTTGCCGTCGTGACGCTATACAGATTTTGTTGCGCGTCATAGGTCGCTGCCAAGACGTTCACGCGCGAAGGCAGTATGGCCCCATCGGTCTTGACTACGAAAACTTCTGATTGCCCGTTGGCGGCGGTTTTTGAGCTGAGTCGATAAGGCAAGTCAATCGTGCCACCTTCCGCCGCAATAGCGCTTAGATCATCCGTTGTATCGGGTAGGAGGTCTGAGAGCGGGGTACTGAACGTGTAGCGTTCGGGCAATTCGCCATTCGCGAGTTTTGGCGAGTAGAAAAGTGCTGAAATACCCACGATAAGTCCAGCGCCGACACTGGCAACCAAACCATTGAGTGCGGCGATGGCCGCACTGACCGCAGCGCGAAGCGAGAGTGTGGTTGTCTCCACCGAAATCACGGTACCGGCGGTGGTGACAAGCAACGCACCGGCCTTTGCCGCTGGGCCGGATACAGAAAACCGGTTGGCCGCTTGAATCTGGCGCGCCTCAAGCAATGCCTGTCGTGCCGCCGCTGCTTGCGTGTTGAGCACGTCAATTTGTGCTTGGATCAGTTTAGCTGCATAAGCCGCTTGATATGAACGAATGAAGCTGGCGTGATTCCTATCTCTTCCTTGACGGCCAAGTTGAGTGCCGAATGTACCGACTACATTCCTTCGAGTATCTGTCAACGGGTCTTTATAGAAATAAGCACTGACAATACTCTTTTGAATTTCAAGCTCCGTGCTTTTCGAGGCTGTCAGTTTGTTGATGGCTTCCAGTCGGAGGTTTATTTTCTCCATTGGCAACTGGCTACCGGTACCAGCCGTCCCTTCAAGTTCGGTAAGCGTAGCCTCAGTGGCTACTAACAGATTTTTATCGTTTTTATCGATCTCGGCTATGTAATGAGTGTCCAATGTGTCAATAAGTTTGTTGGCCGTAAGGTCAATGGCTTTTATAGTTCGGACTTCATTATTGATCTTGGTTGCATTGGCCCCACTACCCCCGCTGCCGATTCCGCCAGGAATAGTAATGGGTAATTCATTTACGGCATTGATTTCAGTAAGGCCCAACTCAATGGGCCCTTCACCTGATCCTGACATAGGACTCTCCTTGGTACGAATTTAAGTTCTTGTGAGAAATCGAATGTCCGGGTTTTAGGCGTTTATTGCTACTGTCCGTTCGGTCAGGTTGTGATGCATTTTTAATGCGTGTCTGTTGTCCCGTTAAACCTCACGTTGAATATCGCAACCAATAAAAAGGCGCATCAGCCAAGCTGATGCGCCTTTTTATTGAGAGGGGCTCCTGAACTACCGGAGCCCGAGGTGTGATCAGAAGTTGTACTTGAATGACGTCATCAGGTTACGCGGGGCTCCATAAACCCCGGCGCTGGTGGTGGAGTAGTACTCCTTGTCGAACACGTTGTTCAGGTTGACCGATGCCGACAGGTTCTTGGTGATGTCGTAACGCGCCATCAGGTTGGTGACCGCATAGCTCTTCTGCTCGTAGTACTTGAGGTCGAAGCCGGTTTTGCTCTGCCAGTTGATGCCGCCGCCGACGGTCAGCTTATCCAGCGGACCGGTCAGGCGGTACGAGGTGAAGGTCTTGAAGCTGTGGCGCGGAATCTGGGTCGCGATGCGCTTGTCATCCTGGTCGGTGGAGACGCTGTAGGTGTAACCGCCCGCCGCTTGCCAGCCTTCGGCCAGTTCGCCGTTGAATTCCCATTCCACGCCCTGGGTGGTGGTGCCCTTGCTGGTTTTGTAGGCTTGCCAGCCGGACGGGGTAAGGTTGCTGCCATCGGCAATGCCCAGGTTGTCCTGTTCGACCTTGAACAGGGCCAGGCTGGTGTTGAGGCGACCTTCGTTGAATGCCGCTTTCACGCCGGCTTCGTAGCCGGTGCCTTCCAGTGGGTCGAGGTAGGAACCGCTGGTGGTCTGCAACGACTGCGGGTTGAAGATCTTGGTGTAACTGGCGTACACGGACCAGATCTCGCTCAGGTCGTAGACCAGGCCGGCGTATGGGATGGTGACCCCGGTTTCCTTACGATTGGATTGGGTCACGTCGCCCGAGAAGTAGCGGGTCTCGTCGTCCTGCTTCCAATCGATTACGCGGCCACCGACGATCAGCGTCGTGTCATCGTTGAGGTGAAAGCGCGACGTCAGGTAGGCGCCGTACTGGTTCTCTTCGAAGTCCTGGCGGCCGGTATTGACGAAGTCCGGCTTGGCGACATTGCCGTTCCAGTCGCCGATCGCGCCAATGGTGCCGTCGTAGCTGCCGCCGGGACGAACCCAGCCGCCGTAGTCCGGTGCGTTTTCGTTGCGGATCTGCGACAAGGTCACGCCGGTGATCAACTCGTGCTCACGACCAAACAGTTGGAACGGACCGGTCAGGTAGGCATCCACTGCGTTCTGGATCGGGTTGCCCTGGAACTTGTTGGGCATGACGTAGGCACCCAGGTCGGTGGTCTTGTCGATGTCTCCCGCCAGGTAGACGATTTCGGAGTCGTATTTGTTTTCGTTGCGGCTGTACTCGACCTTGCCGCTCCAGCCGTTCTCGAACTGCTTTTCAAGGGAGGTGAAGAAGGTGGTTTGCTCGTGGTCGTAGTAGGACCAGTCGGCGCTGGTGTTGAACGAACGCTTGAAGTCGGTAAGGCTGCCATCGCTGTATTTGAGCGGGAAGCCGCTGCGCGGTGGCTGGTTAGTGTGCTGGGTCTGGTAGCTGAAACCGACGGTCAGCAGCAGGGTGTCCGACAGGTCGAATTCAGTGATGCCGTAGACCAGGTTGTTGTCTTGCTTGTAGCGGTCGATCCAGGCGCCCTGGTTCTTGTAGTCCACTACCAGGCGGCCGCGGATATTGCCGGTCTCGGTCAACGGGCCGGACACGTCGACGCTGGCGCCATAGCGGTCCCAACTGCCGGCTTCACCGCCAATGCTCACCTGGGCCACGTCGGTGGGGCGCTTACGGATCATGTTGATCGTGGCGGACGGGTCGCCCATGCCGCTGATAAGGCCAGTTGAGCCACGGACCACTTCGATGCGGTCATACATGGCCGTGTTCTGGGTGTAGTTGTCCAGACGCGAGGAGGTGGGCACGCCATCGATTTCATAGTTGTTGATGGCGAAACCGCGCGAGTAGTAGCTGTCGGTATCGGCGCCCAGGCCTTCACGCACCACGGTAATGCCGGAAACGGCTTCCAGGGTATCGGTCAGGTTGGTCAGGTGCTGGTCCTGAAGACGTTGCTGGGTGATCACGGTGATCGATTGCGGCGTTTCCTTGAGCGGGATATTCAGCCGGGTCGAACTGCTGGAGGAGTCCGTGGTGTAGGAGCCAGTACCTTCGGTGGTTGAGCCGGGTGCCTTGCCGGAAATGCTGATGGCACCCAGTTGCAACGAAGAGCCGGTACCGGGCGGTGTCAGCGAAATGGTGTTACCGGTTTGCTGATAGTTGATGCCGCTGCTCCCCAGCAGGGTATCAAGTGCCTGTGCGGGCTCAAGCGTGCCGTTCACCGGTGCCGACTGCAGCCCCTTTACCGTGTCAGCCCCGTATAGAATTTGCAGGTCGGCTTGATGGCCCAAGGCCTGCAACGCACTGGAAAGGGGTTGCGCCGGAATATTCAATGCAACAGGAGTGGCCTGGGACTGACTGGAGGCCAGCACCATGCCCACCATGGCGCTGGCCAACAGGGTTTTCTTGAATATCGGTCGTAGGGCGGTTGTCGCAGAGCAGCTTGGAGTTGGGGTGTTCATTGCGTTAAAGGGCTCCAGTGGTGTCTTGGCAGACTTTTAGTTAATAAGAATTATTATTAGACGCGCCGCGTAAGCAAAACCGGATCAAAAGCTCCAAAAAACCAGCTAAAGGGAAACAGGCAATAGCGACGGCGAAGACGTGGTGCGTCGGTACTGTTCTTCGCTGCTGTTAAATACGAGCCAGGTACGCAGCAATTTAGCCCACCCATGAAAAAGCCCCTGGAACACCAGTTCCCAGGGGCTTTACTGACGCGCCTGCGTGCCGGTGCCGATCAGGCCACGGCGTCGGCCTCGACCCGTACCCTTCCGGCTTCCATTCTGACCAGTTGATCGGCGGCATCGAAATAGCGGTCATCGTGGGAGATCACGATGATGGTCTTGCCCAGGCGCTTGAGGTCGGGCAGCAGCTCAGTGTAGAAGATCCGTCGGAACGTCGGGTCCTGGTCCGCGGCCCATTCATCGAACACCAGTACCGGGCGTTCTTCCAGCCAGGCGTTGACCAGGGCCAGGCGTTTGCGCTGCCCGGTCGACAGGTCGGTGGTAGTGAAATTGCCGTCCTTGACCCTGACTTTGTGGGCGATCTCCAGGCGCTCCAGGTATTTATTGGCGTCCTCGGGGATTTGCTGGTCGCCCTGCACCACATCATCGAACAAGTAGTAATCGGCAAACACCGTGGTGAACAGCTGGCGATATTCATCGCGATTGGTCGGATCGATGGGCTGCCCGTTCAGCAGTATTTCGCCCTGTTGCGGCGCGTAAAGCCCCAGCAGCAACTTGATCAGCGTGGTTTTGCCACAGCCGTTTTCGCCGACGATAAACACGATATCGCCCTGGCGAATACTCAGGTTGACCGGGCCGAGGGTAAACGGCGCGTTGCCGTCCACGGCCGGGAAGGTGTAGCTGACATTGTTCAATTGCAGGCTGTGCACCGGGCAGGCTTGCTCGCCTTGAGCATTGAGCAGCAGGTGCGGCTCGGGCGATGAAAACTGTTCGGACAGTTGGGCGATACGACCAAAGGCGATTTTTGCCCGGCTAACGATTGGCAGCGTGCCTATCAGGTGTTCCAGCGGGCCTTTCATATACAGCAGCACCAGTACGAAACCGCTCATCACGGTTTTGTCCGCGCTGGGCCACAGTGTTTGCAGCGCGAGTGCCATGCCGATGACCACGAAAAACAGCATCGAGCCGAAGGTCTTGGCGATCACAAAGGTGTTGATCGACCGCACCTGGGTCTTGCAGATGAAGTCGGCGGAGGCCTGGATGCCCGACACGAACATGCGTTGGCGGCGCGGGCGGTTGATGCGCAGCTCTTTGGCACCCTCGGCAATGGCGTTGTAGTGTTTTTGCAACTCGTCCTCGGCGTCCCGTGCCGCCATGAACCCCTTGATACCCGCACCCTGGGCCAGGAACTGCACCACCGTGCCGATGATGATCGCCACCACCAGCAGCAGGAACATAGGCCATGAAAGCATGGCCAGGTAGCCCATGCAGCCGAGGGTGACGGTCAGGGAAATGGCCAGGGGGGCGAAGGCGAAGGCGAAGTCGCTGATAGTGTCGACATCGTGGGTCAGCACCGGGATCAACCTGTGGCTGCGATAGCGCTCGATTTGTTCGATCGGTGCCGAGAGGACTTTCTCCCCCAGTTCTTTGCGCAGCTTGGCGATGATGTGCTGGCCTACGTAGTTGGTGCCGATATCCGAGCAGATCGAACTGAACAAGGCCATCAGGCAGAGCCCGCCAAACAGCAGCACCACGGCTTGGGTCAGACCGGTTTCAGCATGCAGCGCGCTGTTGATGGTCGCCAGCAGCGTGGTCACGCTCAGGCCGCCAACCATGCCCAGCAGGATGGACAGGATGACCACCCATCGAAAGGGTTTCAGTAGGGTGAACAATTCATGAATTGCACCGCGCTTGGGCTGGGACATGACGGGTGAGTTCCTTGGGGATCGAGACAGATACCCAGTGAAACGTCTGGCCAGGCGCTAAATTTAGCCGCTCGCCGATGGCCGGCGAGGGTTTTTTTCGACCAGGCTCAAACCCCGTCAGAGATCACGCACAACCCTGAACCCGATCCAGTCCCCCCGCGTCTGCGGGTAGATCGTGTTGCGGTTGCCCGAGCGTGAAAATACCGGCGCCTCGCCCCAGTCGTTGCCGCGAATCTGATACCCCTCGCAATTGGGTTCCACCCACGCGCTGCCGTCGGTTGGCGCGCCGATGTAGTTGGCGTGCTCACAGTCGGCGACGCGCTCGTAGACGTTGCCATGCATGTCGTACATGCCAAATGCGTTCGGCGGGTAGCTGCCCACCGGTGACGAATAGCTGTAGCCATCCGCAGGGCCATAGGTGTTGGCGTGCTTGGCGATGCTGTAGCCCTTGCCTTCATCGAAAGGGAAGGGGAAGGGGCCGGTCGAGCCGGCGCGTGCGGCGTATTCGCGTTGGGCCTCGCTGACCATGTGGTACGACTGCCCGGTTTTTTTCGACAGCCAGGCTACGTAGTTTTTTATGTCGTCCATGTCCATGCACACCGCCGGCTGGCGTGGGCCTTGCGGGTAGCGCGGCTTGCTGGCGATGCATTCGCGACCGGGCCGGGTGTCGCCGTCAGCGATTTTTACGCCGGTCTGGCGCACATAGCTGTCCCACTCCGCGGCGGTGACGTGGAAGCGGCTCATGGCGAACGGCTTGGCGAAGGTTACGTCATGCATCGGGCCTTCATCCGGTTCGCGGCCGACTTCGTCTTCCGGGGTGCCCATGGTGAAGGTGCCTGCGGGCAGCACCACCATTTCCGGGCAGTCCTTGCAGTCCTTGAACACTTTGCCCGGTTGTGGCGCGGCGGCCTGGGCCAGGCTGGGCAGCAGGGCGCCGCACAAGGCGGTCAGCGCCAGGGCGGTCAAGGGTTTGAGTCGGGCTGGGATCATCTGAGCCTCTCGTTCAAAGGGAAAGTGGGTGTCATGCGCGCTGGCGTAGCAGGCTCATGAAACGCTGGATTTCATCGGTGTTGTTCAGCAGGTCGGGGGCGGTGCGGATCACCGGGCCGACATCGCGTTCCACCGCATCGATCACCACGCGGTTTTTCATCATGTGGGCCACGACTGCGTCGCTGTCCCGGCCCTTGACCCGGAAGAAGGTGAAACCGGCGGACAGTTCGGGGCTGCGCGGCGTCACCAGTTCGACCTGTGGCTGTGCCAGCAATTGATCTTTGAGTTCGGTATTCAGCGCATGGATGCGTGCCTGCACCTGTGCCTTGCCCAATTGCAAATGCAGCTTGAAGGCCTCGTCGGCTGCCCAGCGATGCTCGAATGCGTGGTAGCCGCCGGGCGTCATGGTGGTGGCAAAGTCCTGGTCTTCGGAGAACGTGGCCACCATCGGTGTGACGTACTTGTTTTCGGCTTCGCGGGCACAGACCAGGCCGGTACCCCGCGGGCCGAACATCCACTTATGGGTGCCTGCGATGAAAAAGTCGCAGTGCATATCGGGGAAGTCGAGGTTTTCCACGCCAAAGCCGTGCACGCCGTCGACCACATACAGGATGCGATCCTGCTCGTCGCGGTGGCGGTTGTGTTCGTGCACCAGCTTGCCGATTTCGCCGATGGGCAGTTTCACACCGCTGCCGGACTGCACCCAGGTCATGCCCAATACGCGGGTATTGGGGCGAATGGCGCGCTGGATGTTGCCCAGCACTTCATCGGTGGACACCTGGTTGGCGCTGTTGAACAGCGCTATCCGGCGCACCTGAGTGCCTTGCTTGAGCGCGCGAAAGTCCAGCACGCTCTGGGTGGCGTAATGCTCGTGTACGGTGGTGAGTATCTCCTGCTCCGGCCGCAGCTTGATCCCGCCATAGATCATCGCCAACCCTTCGGATGTGCTGCCGGTAAGGGCGATCTGCGCGGGCGTGGCCTTGAGGTAGCGACCGGCCCACTCACGCACCTGGCCTTCGCGTTTCCAGGTTTCCTGCAGGTCCCAGTCCATCGCCAGCCCAGGGTTGCGATCGATCTGCGCGCGGTAGCGTTCGATGGCATCGCGCACCGGCTTGGGGTGCGAGGCCAGCAGAAAGTTGGAGAAGTGCAGGTAGCTCGGGTCTTGGTTGAACAGCTGCTTGAACCCCGTCCATGGGTCTTGCGGCGTGGCGGCCTGGGCAGGAGGCAAGAGGGCGGTACCCAGCGGCAGGCTGGCGGCGATGACGCCGGCCTGCTTGAGAAACGTACGGCGGTTGGTCATGGGCTTACTTCGCGCAGGGTTAACGATTGGCCAATGGCTTGGCGGCTTTTTGTACCTGGTCCCACACCCGCAGGAAGTTGCCTCCCCACAATTTGGCGATATCAGCCTCGGAGTAGCCACGCTGGATCAGTTCGGCGGTGACGTTGCGGATTTCGCCGACATTGTTCCAACCGTCGATGCCGCCGCCGTCGTTGAAGTCCGAAGACAGGCCGACATGGTCGATACCGATTTTGCGCACGGTGTAATCGATCGCGTCGCCGAGGTCCTTGAGGGTGGCTTTGGGTTCTTCATCGAGGATGGCGTACAGCGCGCTGGCGTACTCACCGAACTTGTGTTCGGGCCAGGCCGCAATGATCGCGTCGCCCGGCATAAGGGCCATGGCCAGGTTGGGCAGCGGCGGCAAGTCGAAGCGGGCACGCAGGGCGTTGAGCTTGTCCTGGGTCGGCTGGCTCAGCGGGCGCAGGTAGGCGGAGAAGGCCACGATCTGCACCACGCCGCCGCTGTGCTTGATCAACTGCAACTCCTTGTCGCTGAGGTTGCGCGGGATATCCACCGCCGCCCGTGGCGCCGAGTGGGACGCCACCATTGGCGTGCGGCTCAGCTGTGCCACTTGCTCCAGGGCCTTGGTCGACATCTGCGACACATCGATGATCACGCCTAGGTCGTTGAGGCGCTGCACCGCTTGCTTGCCGATGTCCGACAGCCCGTCGAGCGCGTCCACCGAGTCGTTGAAAAACGGCAGCGGGCGCGACGAGTCCGACCAGGCGTTATTGCCCACATAACTGAAGCCGAACATGCGCATGCCGCGCGCGGCCCACAGGTCCAGCTGGTTCAGGTCGTTGCCCAGGGGGTAGGCATTGAGCATGCTGATGAAAATCGCAAATTTGCCTTCGCCGTGCAGGCGCCGAAAATCATCCGGGGTATAGGCGATGGCGACCTGATTGGGGAAGTCGCGCACCAGGCCGCTGATGATCTTGTAGCGCACGTCCTGTTCGTGGCGCGCCGCTTCGACAAACCCTTCGGTGGGCTTGTGCGGTGCGTTGGCGCCGTTCCAGATTTCCGGCCAGCCGAAGATCGTCAGGGCGGCACCGGACAAGCGGCCGCGACTGGCCTTGGCCAGGTCGAACTGGCCGCTGCCGTCCTTGTCCGCCTCGTTGCCGGCGGTGCCGAAATCCACCGGCACGGTGATATGGCTGTCGAACGACAGCAGGCGGTCCTGCAGCTCATTGGCCTGCTTGATCACCTCCAGCGGGTAGCCGGCGTTGCCCTTGAACCAGTGATCCCAGACCAGGTAACCGGCCCCGATGGCCAGTGCCAGCGGCAAGCCGATATACAGCGCCTTTTTCGAACGTGGTTTTGTCATTGCCATCTCAGTCAGTTGAGGCCTTCGCTATCAGGGAAGAACGAGTGCTGGGCGCTTAAATTTAGGCGCCGGCCGGTGGGCGGTAAATTTCCCCGGCCTGCAAACGTTCTAGCTCTGATAAAACCGTTTCCTAAGGTAGACAATGACCATCTCTCGACGTGGGTTCATCGCAGGCCTGGCGCTGACCGGCGCGGCCGTGCCGGCAGCCTTCTATGCCCATCGCGAGTTGACGCGTGCGGAAGAGTTTCCGATCACCCCCGGCGAAGCCACGGTAGACCTGGCCGACACCGCCGGCCAGCAGTTGGCGAACAGCTTGCGTGGGGTCTGGAGCCTGCGCCTGGAAGGTCGTGATGCGGGCCTCAAAGGCTTGCCGTTGCAAGGCCTGGAGCTGATGCTCGACATCGCCCCCCGTGGCCGTGGCCTGCGCGGCTACCTGGATACCGCCGCCCACCTGCGTGCCGACGGCGAACCGCGCTACCGCGTGCTGGGTGACGTGCTGACGGGCGAGGGTGCCTTGCTCTATTGGCGCCTGATCGATCGCGATGCGGCCGATGGCGCGCCCGCCTATGAGTTCAAGATGACCCTCGACGAGGTCTGGGTCGACTTCGGCAATGCCGGCAGCGGCACGCTCAGCGGCCAGATCCTGGACCTGAATCGCGCCCTGGCCCTGACGGAGCGGGACAACCGTTTTATCGCCCACAAGCAGGTGTTTCCCGAAGCCCGCGAGCGTATCGGCCTGAACCCGACCCTGCTGGCCTGGCTGATCGCCCCCGAGCACCGGCTGTTCCACCAACTGTGGCACGCCACTCGCGACCAGTGGCACAAGCTCTCCGAAGACAAGCGCGACGCCCTGCGAGGCATTGGCTGGCAACCCGGCCCCCGGGGCAAGGAACGCGACGCACGGGGCAAACACAAGGACCGTAACGGTTCGGGCATCGACTTTTTTTCATGCATCGGCATATGCTCGGCACGGCGCGCGCCCTGCAGGATTTGCCGTCGTGGCCGGCGTTTCCCGAGCCGCAGCCGGCGCTGGAGCGCGACCGCCTGGGTTTCGTGCGTTATTTCGACAACCACGACGGCTTCGCGCTGCCGCCCACCTGGTCGGCGCCGGACGACAGCGAATACACCCAATGGGTCAGCGACATAAAGGCGGCCGAGACCTACCACAGCAACTTCCAGGTCTGGGAATCCCAGTACCGCGACCCACGCTACCTGGCCAGATTCACCCTGGGGCAACTCGGTTCCGAAATGGAGCTGGGCCTGCACGACTGGCTGCACATGCGCTGGGCCTCGGTGCCCCGCGACCCTTCCAACGGCGCGCCCGTGCCTTTTGCCCGCGACCCTGCGGACTTCGCCGCGCGTTGGTATGCGGCGGAAAACGACTTCCTCGGCGACCCGTTCTCCTCCCACGTCAACCCGGTGTTCTGGCACTTCCACGGCTGGATCGACGACCGTATCGAAGACTGGTATCGCGCCCACGAGCGCTTCCACCCAGGCGAGGTCAACCGCCTGGAGGTCAACGGCGTGGCCTGGTTCGCGCCGGGGCGCTGGGTCGAAGTCGGCGACCCGTGGCTGGGGCCCGACACCCATGGCTGCAGTACCACGCCGGGGTTGCAGATTGGGCGCTCGATGGAGATGGACCCGGAAACCATGAAGCTCGCGCTGCGCATTACCTTCGGCGCCGATGAAGACGCGCTCAAGGGCTTGTTCAAGCGGGTGCCGCAGCGCCCCTGGTACGCGCGGCATTTGAAGGTGAAGGCGACCTGAGGCCTTTTGGGTTACGGCGTCGCCGCACAAGCGCGGGTGCACGTGGCCAGGGCTTGCTGCACGTCCGCCAGCAGGTCGGCGACGTCTTCCAGCCCGACCGATAAGCGCACCAACCCCTCGCTGATACCGTGGTGCGCGCGTTCCTGCGGGGTGTAGGTGGAGTGGGTCATGCTCGCCGGGTGCTGGGCCAGGGATTCGGCATCGCCCAGGCTGACCGCGCGTGTGAACACCTTGAGGGCATTCATGAAGCGTCGGCCGGTGTCGATCCCGCCCTTGAGCTCGAAGGCGATCATGCCGCCGGCCTGGCTCATCTGCCGCGCCGCCAGTTCGTACTGCGCGAAAGAGCGCAGGCCGGGGTAGGTGACCCACGCCACGGCCGGGTGCGCCTGCAAGGCCTCGGCCACTGCCTGGGCATTGCTGCAATGGCGGTCCATGCGCAGGGCCAGGGTTTTCAGACCGCGCATCAACAGGGCCGCGTCCTGGGGCGACATCACCGCGCCGGTCAGGTCCTTGAGCCCTTGCAGGCGAATACGCTGGGCCAGGGCCTGGCAACTGACGGCGATACCGGCAGTGATATCGCCATGGCCACTGAGGTACTTGGTGGCCGAGTGCACCACCACATCGGCGCCCAGTTCCAGGGGGCGTTGCAAGTAGGGCGTGCAATAGGTGTTGTCGATCACCACGGTCACATTCGGCTGTTGGTGGGCGAGGGCGGCTACTGCGGCGATATCCACCAGTTGCAGGGTGGGGTTGGCCGGGGTCTCGCAGTAGACCATGCGCGTGGCGGGGCTCAGCGCCGCTTGCAGGGCGGCCAGGTCGGTGAGGTCGACATGGCGCACCTTGATGCCGAATTCGCCGATGCCATGGTGCAGCAGGGCAAAGGTGCAGCCGTAGAGCGTCTGGCTGACGATCACCTCGTCGCCCGGGCGCAGCAGGGTCCAGAACGTGGCCGCAATCGCCCCCATGCCGGAACTGAACGACACCGCCGCCTCACCGTTTTCCAGGCTGGCCATGCGCGCTTCCAGCAGCGCCAGGGTCGGATTGGAAATGCGCGTATAGAAGTGGCCGCAGGCTTCACCGGCAAAACAGGCCGCGCCATATTCGGCGGTGGGAAAGGCAAATGTGGCCGACAGGTAAATCGGCGGCACGAGCGCGCCATGGTGGTCCTTGGGGTCGTAGCCGTGGTGGATGGCGCGGGTGGAAAAGCCGAATGCAGGGTGTTTATTGTTCATGTCGGGCGCTCCTTATTTCCTACGATGCTATGCTCATAACGGCAGATGAACATTGCAAAATTTGCCGAAAAATCCCGTGTCCTGGGACGAAAATCCTCAAAAAACCATGAATAGAGGCAAATCATGCCCGTCACTCTGGACCGTACCGACAAAGCCTTGTTGAACGCCCTGCAAGGCAATGCCCGTTTAACCGTGGCCGAGCTGGCCGAGCGCGTCTCCCTGACCACCTCCCCCTGCTGGCGCCGGGTGCGCAACCTGGAAGACAGCGGGGTGATCAGCGGCTACCAGGCGATCCTCTCGCCCAAGGCGCTGGGTTATGGGGTGACGGCGTTTGTGAGCATCATGATGGAGAGCCATACCCAGGAAATCGCCCGAGCGTTCGAGCAGCGGTTGTTGGAAATCCCGGAGATAGTGGCGTGCCATAACGTGTCGGGGCGCTATGACTTTTTGCTGGAAGTGGTGGCCACGGACCTCGAATCGTTTGGTGAGTTTGCGCGGGAGGTGTTGCAGACGTTGCCTTGCGTTAAGGAGATCTATTCGAGTTTTTCTTATAAGTCGGTGCGGGCGTTGCGGGTGATTCCGTTGCCGGGGTAGCCGTGGTTTCACTCCAAACAGCACGTACATCCAATTTTCCCCAGCCCCAACCCCGGCAAACTCCCCTCATCGCTGAAACATCAAGGCAGAGGGGCACCCCATGGACCCAGCAGCAAAAACAGGGCCTGACGAAGTCGTCACCCTGGTGGTCAAACACCTGATCAAACAAGGCCAGGAAGCCAACTACGAAGCCTGGCTACGCCGCATCGTGCGTATCGCCGGCGAGCGTCCCGGCCACCTCGGCGTGGATGTGGTACGCAGCCGGCAGAACGGCCTGACGCTGTTCACCTGCGTATTGCGCTACCGCTCCACCCATGACCTGCAAACCTGGCTCGACTCCGCCGAACGTAACACCCTGATCGCCGAAGCCTCGCCCATGCTGGCCGACGGCGACAACACCGAAATCGGCGCGGCCAATGAGTTCTGGTTCTCGCCCCTGGCCGACAGTGCGGCCAAGCCGCCGCGTTGGAAGCAGGCGGTGGTCAGCCTGTGTGTGATTCTGCCGCAAACCCTGCTGCTGCCCTTTATCTGGGGCCCGATCCTGCGGTTGCACCCGTTCCTGTCCAACTACGTGGTCTCGACCTTCCTGGTCACCCTGACCATCGTCCTGCTGGTGGTCTACCTGCTGATGCCGGCCGCCACCCGCCTGTTCGCTCCCTGGCTCGAAGCCTCTGTAAAGGAAACCCTATGAACGCCGATCTGATTCTGTTCAATGGCCAATTCCACACCGTGGACCGTGAAAACCCGCGCGCGACGGCCGTCGCCATCCGCCAGGGCCGCTTCGTTGCGGTCGGTACCGACGGTGAAGCCATGGCCCTGAAGGGGAGCGGCACCCAGGTGATCGACCTCAAGGGTCGCACCGTCATCCCGGGGCTCAATGACTCCCACCTGCACCTCATCCGTGGCGGCTTGAACTACAACCTCGAACTGCGCTGGGAAGGCGTGCCATCCCTGGCCGATGCCTTGCGCATGCTCAAGGACCAGGCCGACCGCACCCCCACGCCACAATGGGTGCGCGTGGTCGGCGGCTGGAACGAATTCCAGTTCGCCGAAAAGCGCATGCCCACCCTGGAGGAACTCAACCAGGCCGCCCCGGACACCCCGGTGTTCGTATTGCACCTGTACGACCGTGCCTTGCTCAACCGTGCCGCCCTGCGCGTGGCCGGCTACACCAAGGACACGCCGAACCCGCCGGGCGGCGAGATCGTGCGCGACAGCAATGGCAACCCCACCGGCATGCTGGTGGCGCGGCCCAACGCGATGATTCTGTATTCGACCCTGGCCAAGGGCCCGAAACTGCCGCTGGAATATCAGGTCAACTCGACCCGACAGTTCATGCGCGAACTCAATCGCCTGGGCCTCACCAGCGCTATCGACGCCGGCGGTGGTTTCCAGAACTACCCCGATGACTACGCGGTGATCGAGCAACTGGCCAAGGACAAACAGCTGACGGTGCGCATCGCCTACAACCTGTTCACTCAAAAGCCCAAGGAAGAACTCAGCGACTTCAAGAACTGGACCGGCAGCGTCACCCTGCACCAGGGCGACGACTACCTGCGTCACAACGGCGCGGGCGAGATGCTGGTGTTTTCGGCGGCGGACTTTGAAGACTTCCTCGAACCGCGCCCGGACCTGCCATTGACCATGGAGCAGGAACTGGAGCCGGTGGTGCGCCACTTGGTGGAGCAACGTTGGCCGTTCCGTCTGCATGCCACGTACGACGAATCCATCTCGCGCATGCTCGACGTGTTCGAGACGGTCAACCGCGACATCCCGTTCAATGGCCTGCCGTGGTTCTTCGACCACGCCGAAACCATCACGCCGCAAAACATCGAGCGCGTACGTGCCCTGGGCGGCGGTATTGCGATCCAGGACCGCATGGCGTTCCAGGGCGAATATTTTGTGGAGCGCTACGGCGCCAAGGCCGCCGAGGCCACGCCGCCGATCAAGCGCATGCTCGCCGAGGGTGTGCCGGTAGGCGCGGGCACCGACGCCACGCGAGTGTCGAGCTACAACCCATGGACCTCGCTGTACTGGATGGTCAGCGGGCGCACCGTCGGTGGCCTGGAACTGCACGCCGAAGGCCTGCCGCGCCTCACCGCGCTGGAGCTGTTCACCCACGGCAGCGCCTGGTTCTCGTCCGAGCAGGGCAAGAAAGGCCAGATCAAGGTCGGCCAATTGGCGGACGTTGCGGCGCTGTCGGCGGATTTTTTCAGCGTCGATGAAGAAGCCATCAAGTGGATTGAATCGGTACTGACCGTGGTCGGCGGCAACGTGGTGTACGGCGCCGGCGACTTCGAAGATTACGCACCGCCGCGCGTGCCGGTGCTGCCCGACTGGTCGCCGGTGGCCAAGGTGCCGGGCCACTGGCGCCCCAGTTCACCTTTGCAAGCTCAAGTACACCAATGCAGTGGCCCCTGCGGCGTGCATGCCCACGGCCATGAAAAAGCCCGCCTTTCCAGTGTGCCGGTCAGCGACTTCCAGGGCTTCTGGGGTGCGTTTGGCTGCTCATGCTTTGCGTTCTGACTATTAAAAACCCACGAAGGAGTTAACCCATGACTTACAAACGCTTGAACAAAGACGATGCCGTCGTACTGTTGGTCGATCACCAGACTGGCCTGATCTCCCTGGTACAGGATTTCTCCCCCAACGAATTCAAGAACAACGTGTTGGCCCTGGCCGACGTGGCCAAGTTCTTCAAATTGCCGACCATCCTCACTACCAGCTTTGAGAGCGGCCCCAACGGCCCGTTGGTTCCCGAGTTGAAAGAGCTGTTCCCGGACGCGCCGTACATTGCCCGTCCTGGCCAGATTAATGCTTGGGACAACGAAGATTTCGTCAAGGCGGTAAAAGCCACCGGCCGCAAGCAGATCATCATCGCCGGTGTAGTGACCGACGTATGCGTAGCGTTCCCAACCCTGTGCGCCCTCGCCGAAGGCTTTGAAGTGTTCGTGGTCACCGACGCTTCCGGCACTTTCAACGAAACCGTGCAACAAGCCGCCTGGGCGCGCATGACCGCTGCCGGTGCGCAACTGGTCAACTGGTTCGCCGTGGCCTGCGAGCTGCAAGTTGACTGGCGCAACGACATGGAAGGCCTGGCCAACCTGCTGTCGCCGCGCATCCCCAACTACCGCAACCTGATGAACAGCTACTCGGCGTTGACTGCCAAGTAATTCGGTCTCAGAGCTGTAGGCAGTCCCTTGTGGGAGGGGCGGTGCGACGATTCGACTTGCTCCCGATAACGGTGTATCAGTCATTGATGCTGAGACTGACCCACCGCTATCGGGAGCAAGCTCCCTCCCACATTTGATTTGTGGTGTTGCGACTATCCAGTTATAAATCCAATAAATGTCCACCGAGAAGCGACAATGAACCCCTTCGAAGACATGCGTCTGTTCTGCCAGGTCATGGAGTCCGGCAGTTTCACCGCTGCCGCCGAGCAACTGGGCCTGTCCAAGCAGTTCGTCAGTCGCCGCCTGATCCAGCTGGAAGACCGCCTCGGCGTACGTCTGCTCAACCGCTCCACACGTCGCCTGGATATCACGCCGCTGGGGCAGAGTTACTACGAGTCGGCCTTGCGCCTGCTCGGTGAAGTCGAACAGGTGGAGCAGGGTATCGCCGGCCAGAACAGCGAACCGCGCGGCACCATTCGGCTGAGCGCGCCGTTGTCGTTCGCCATGGCGCACCTGGGCTGCCTGTTGCCGTTGTTCCTGCAGCGCCACCCGCAAGTGTCGGTGGAAGTCGACCTCAGCGACCGCCCGGTGGACCTGATCGGCGAGGGTTACGACCTGGTGCTGCGTATCGGCATCCTGGAAGATTCCACCCTGATTGCCCGCCGTATTGCCAGTATCGAACGCGTCTACTGCGCCAGCCCCGGGTACCTGGCGCTGCGTGGCACGCCGCAAAAACCTGAAGACCTCGCCGAGCATGACTGCCTGCCCTATGGTCATGGTCGCCAGGTGCAGTGGCGCTTCAAAGGCAAGCTGCAGGCGCTGAATGTCAGCGGTCGCATGCGCGTGAACAACGGCGATCTGCTGCGTGACACCGCCATTGCCGGCTTAGGTGTCACGTACTTGCCCACCTTTATCGTCGGCGATGCGTTGAAGGACGGTCGCCTGGTCACGATTCTCGAAGATTTTGCGCCTGAGGCCCTGACCTTGTCGGCGGTGTATCCCCAGCACCGGCAGAGTTCGCGACCGGTACAGGCGCTGGTGGCGTTTCTGCGCGAGCGCCTGGCTAGCGGCTGTTGAGCGGCGCAGTGACGAGGTTCTCCAGGGCCTGGCCACGGAGGTAGCGGTGCAGGTTGGCCAAAAACGTATCCGCGATCTCCTGCCGGCTGTTGGTTGAAATCGCCGATGTGTGTGGCGACACACGCACCCGTGGGTGGCTGTACAGCGGGTGCCCGTCCGGCAAGGGTTCCGGCTCGGTCACGTCCAGTGAGGCGAGGCCGATCCGGCCGTTGTCCAGTGCTTCGAGCAGCGCCTCCTGATCCAGCAGCCCGCCGCGCGCGATGTTGATCAGGTGCAGCCCTGGCTTGGCGCGGGCCAATACGTCGCGGTCGACGATGTTGCGGGTGGCCTCGTTCAACGGCGCCGCCAGCACCAGGTGGTCGGCGCGGGCGAACAGATCGTGGATGTCCCTGGCGGCTTCCACGCCTGGCGCAAAAGGCGCCTGGCTGTGCCGCAGCGCTATCACCTTGATGCCCAATGCCTGGGCCTTGTGCGCCAGGCGCTCACCGATCGCGCCAAAACCGAAGAGGCCCAACGTGGTGCCCTTGAGGGGGCGCAATGGGGTGAAATTCCAGTGTGAGTCTTTCACCCAAATGTCCGGCAGATGCTTGGATGCGGCAAAAATCGCCGCCAGGGCGAATTCGGCCAGGTTGTCGGCGGCGCTGCCGCGCGAGGTGGTGACCGGCGGGCCGTTGAACAGCCATTGCGGATAGAAGTCGATGCCCGATGAAACCAGATGCACCCATTGCGCGCCGTAGGGCCAGCCCGGTGGTGGGGTGTTTGGGGCGGTGTAGCCGCGCACGTTGATCGGGCGCAGCAGCAGGATATTCGCGTGGGGCGGCAGGTCGCTCGGTACCCCGATGGGCACGCCGATTACCTGGGCCTGGGGATGCAGCGACGCCAGGCGTTCGCGGATCACCTGGTTGAAGTCCTCGTCCAGTTGGCTGGCGATAATCACCTGACTCATGCGCGTACCTTCTGGCGTTGGGCGAACACGGCTTTGCCGACGCCTTGCAGCACGGCGTCGTTCTGTGGGGTATGCACGCGGCTGCACAGTACGTCGCGGTAGTGCCGCTGCAACGGGCTGTGGCGCGACAGGCCGGGGTTGCCCGAGGCCTCGATGGCCAGCTCCACCGCGCGAATGGCGTTATGGGTCACCAGGTACTTCAACTGCGCCGCATGGGCCGCCGGGGTATGGCCTTCGGCGGCGGCGTCGAGCAGGCTGCGGTTGGCAAACAGCAGGGTGTCGATATGCCCAACGGTTTCCTGGAAGCGCGGCAGGGTCGACAGCGCGGCACCCAGGTTGGACGGCTGGCGCTCTTCCAGCCAGTTCACCAGCCAGTCGCGCGCGGCCTGGGCCACGGCGTCATACACCGAGGACAGCAACACCGACATCCACAGCAAGCCTTCGGCATCCAGCTCGGGTTGCGGCGCGCTCCAGGGGCTGACGCTGACCGCGTGATCCAGCGGCACCAGCACGTTGTCGAGCACCACGTCATGGCTGCAGGTGGCGCGCATGCCCAGGTGGTCCCAGGTGTCGATGATGCGGATGCCGGGGCTGTCCTTGGGCACCAGCCAGGTGCCCACCAGCGGGTCGGCGTCGTCGCTGCGCGCCCAGACGCTGAACCAGCTGAGGCCATGGCTGCCGGTGGAGTAGATCTTGCGCCCGCTGATCCGCCAGCCCTCGGCCGTGCGCACGGCGGTGGTTGCCGGCAGGCCGCCACGGGCCGGGGTGCCGAGGTCGGGCTCGACGCGCAACGCGTTGATCAGCGCGCCGTTGCGTACCGCTTGCGTCGCCACTTGGGTACGCAGGTGCGCAGGCCAGCTCTTGCTGTCTTGCAGGCGCGTGTGTTGCAGGTATTGCATCACCAGGATCAACGCCGTGGACGGCTCGCCCTTGGCAATTGCGCTGATCGCCCTGCGTGCCTGGGGCAGGCTGGCCCCACTGCCGCCCAAGGCCTTGGGCACCGTCAGGGCGAGCAGGCCGTGCTCGTGCAACCGTTTGAAATTGGCATGGGGGAAGGCGCCGCTTTCATCGTACTGCGGCGCGGTGTCGGCCAGCTCAAGGGTGAGACGTTCGAGCAGGGCGTCGAAGTGCGCGACTTCCACGGAGCGTAAGGACGGTTGGGTCATAACAAGTACTCGGTCAAAAAAAGGGCAGGGGCATTGTTCAAGCCAATGCCGTTTGCGGGGCGTGGACGACGCTGTAGCGATTGGCCGGCACTGCCAGGCCGAGGTTGTCGCGCAGGGTCTGGCCGCTGTATTCGCTGCGGAACAGGCCACGCTGTTGCAACACCGGCACCACCCATTCGGTGAAGTACTGCAAACCGTCCGGCAGCACCGAATTGATGATGAAACCATCGCTGGCGCCGGCCTCGAACCACGCCTGGATCGCATCGGCGACCTGCTCCGGGGTGCCGACAAAATCGCGCTTGGGCCGCGAGAAACGCAAGGCCACTTCGCGCAGGGTCAGGCCTTCGTCGCGCGCCAGTTGCTTGATGCGATCGGAGCCGCCTTTCTGGCTGTTGGAGCCCAGGTCACCGAGTTCCGGGAAGGGTTCGTCCAAGGGGTATTGGCTGAAGTCGTGGTCGTTGAACGGGCGGCCGAGGGCGACGATGGCGTCTTCCACGGTGACCAGGTCCACGGCTTGCTGATAGCGGCTTTCCACTTCAGCGGCGTCGCGGCCGACAATCGGGCGAATGCCGGGCAGAATCGACAGGCTGTTCACGTCGCGGCCAAAGCCTTTGGCGCGGCGCTTGAGGTCCTGCGTGTAGGCCAGGCCTTCCTCGATGCTCTCCACATGCACAAAGATCGCGTCGGCGTTTTCGGCGGCGAAGTTGCGCCCGTCCTCCGAGGTGCCGGCCTGGAAAATGGCCGGCTGGCCCTGGCGCGAACGGGCGATATTCAACGGCCCTTTAACCGAGAAAAACTCGCCCTTATGGTTCAACGCATGCAGCTTGTGCGGGGTGAAAAATTCGCCGCTGTGCTTGTTATAGGTGAAGGCGTCGTCTTCCCAGGAGTCCCACAGGCCCTTGACCACATTCAGGTGTTCCTTGGCGATGCGATAGCGCACGGCATGGGGTGGGTGTTGGGCTTTACCGAAGTTATCGGCGGTGCCGCTGAGCCAGGAGGTCACCACGTTCCAACCGGCGCGGCCGCCGCTGATATGGTCCAGGGAGGCAAACTGGCGCGCCACTTGGTAGGGCTCGGTGTAGCTGACGGTCACTGTGGCGACCAGGCCGATATTCGTCGTCAGCGCGGCCAATGCCGACAGAATGGTCAGCGGCTCGAAACGGTTGAGGTAATGCGGGCTGGATTTGGCATGGATATGCAGGCTGTCGGCGATGAACACAAAGTCGAATTTGGCGGCTTCGGCCAACTCGGTCTGCTGCTTGTAGAACGCAAAATGGGTGCTGGCATTTGGTTGCGCCTGCGGGTGGCGCCATTCGCCCCAGCCGTGGCCGACGCCATGCACCATGGCCCCCAGTTTCAAATGCCGTGGTGTGGATGGATGTGACTGGCTCATGTTCTGCTCCTTCAGCGCGAGGCTTGATCGTTGGGGGTACGCGTGGCGTTAAAGCGCTTGTCGAAGCCCTGGGACACGTCGATGTGGCGCGGCAGCAGGCCCTCTTTCTGGTAGGTGTCGGCGGTGGCTTGCAGGCCACGGATCACGCTGTCGTCAATCGCGACCGGAGACAGATGGGTGTCCTTCGCCACTTCGATGTGCACCGCCAACGGCAGGCCGGTGATTTTTGCCTGGGCGGCGGCGTATTCCTCGGGGTGGGTGTTGGCCCAGGCATAGGCGCGATCGACGCGGGCGACGAAGTCCTCCAGTTGCGGGCGCTTGTCGGCGATGGCTTGGCTGGTGGCGGCGAAGTACAGGTGATTGCTCAGCAACTGCTTGCCGCTGACCAGTACCCGCGCATGGCTTTGCGAGGTGACCACGGTGGTGTAGGGGTCCCAGGTGGCCCAGGCATCGACGGTGCCGTTATCCAGCACCAGGCGGGACTCGGCGGGCAGCAGGAAGATGAATTGCACGTCCTGGCTGGTCAGGCCGGCGTCGGCCAACGCTTTGATCGCCAGGTAATGCCCGATGGAGCCGCGCCCGGTGACGATCTTCTTGCCCTTGAGATCGGCCGCCGTCTTGATCGGCGAGTCCTTGGGCACCACCAGCGCCGTGGTGTTGCGGCCTTCGGCGTGGATGATGCGCACCACCTTGAGCGCGGCACCGGCACCCAGGGCGAACACGTACGGCGCATCGCCCAGGGCACCCACATCCACCGCGCCGGCATTCAGGGCTTCGCCCAGCGGCGAGGCGGAAGGGAATTCCGACCACTGGATGGTGTAGGGCACATTGTTGGTTTCGCCTGAGGCTTCCAGCAGTGCCTTGATCGTGGATTTCTGATTGGCCACCCGCAACGGTTGCAGGTCGGCGGCGTGGGCGGTGGTCGCCAGGCCGACGGCCAGGGCGGCGCTCAATAGCAGGCGTTTGAAGGGCGTGGCGAATGTCATGGGCGATAGGCTCCAGGCAGATATTGAAAGGTGTGGTTACCTCCGCCGGGAAAGGGGTCGGTGCGGCCTGCACCGGTCAGGTGCAGGCGGGAAGACAGGTCAGATCACATAAAAGCCGTGGGTGCCGTCGCGGGCCAACTGGTCGACCAGGCCGAACTCCCAATCCAGGTAGGCCTGCATGGCTTCCTTGGGGTTGTCGGTGCCTTCATAGGGGCGGCGATAGCGGTCGATGCGCGGCGAGGCCAGGTGGGTTTCACCTTCTTGCAGCGGCAGTTGCGCGTTGATCCACGCCGCCGTGCCGCCTTGCAGCAGGAACACTTGTTTGCCGGTGAGGGCCTCGACTTCGGCCACCGCCAGGCGCGCCAGTTGGCTGCTGCCGCAGGTCAATACATAGCGCTCGGTGGCGGGCACCTTGGCCAGGGCCTGGGGCAGTTGCGCGCGCAACACCCACCAGGCACCGGGGATATGGCGCTTGACATAGTTGGCGCTGGCGGTGAAGTCCAGCACCACGGTATCGCCATGGCCCAGCCAGTCGGCGAGGGTGTGCGGGCTGATCAGTTCGGCTTGGGGTGGGACGGGTACCGGGGCGACCCAGGCACCTTTCTCACTGAAGTGCGCGGGTTGCAAATCATCCAGCACGTGTACCGCCCAACCCAACTGCGCGAGCCAGGACGCCGACATGTTGGCGCGCACGCCGTCATCATCGGCCAGCACCAGCCGCGCGCCGCGCACGCTGGCGACGTGGTCGGTTTCCTGCACCAACTGGCCGCCCGGGGTGGAGCGCGCGCCCGGCAGGTGGCCGGCTTCGAATTCTTCCGGGGTGCGCACATCGAACAGGTAGGTGGTGCGGGTCGTTTCCTGCTGCCAGCGTTGCAGATCCGCCAGGGTGGCGCGGCCGACGCCGGCCTTGTCGGCGACGCGGCGCGCATCTTGGGCGGCAATGTGGCGGTGTTCTTCTGCGGTCGGGGCAAAGCGGCGCGCCTGGCCATGGGCAAGTGTCTGCCCGGCCAGGGTCCAGCCGATGGTGCCGTTGCGCAGCGCTGAAACGGGGTTGGCCACGCCGGCATTGATCAGTGATTGAGTGCCGATAATGCTGCGGGTACGCCCGGCGCAGTTGACGATGATGCGGGTGGCCGGGTCGGGCGCGAGTGTCCGGGCGCGCAGCACCAGCTCGGCACCGGGCACGCTGATGCTGGTGGGGATGCTCATGGTCTGGTATTCGTCGAAACGGCGAGCGTCGAGCACCACCACATCGGCCTGGCTGTCGAGCAGGGCCTGTACCTCTTCGGCGGCCAGCGACGGCGTGTGGCGCTCGCTCTCCACCAGTTCGCCAAAGGCCTTGCTGGGCACGTTCACATCGATAAACAGCTCACCGCCGGCGCTGCGCCAACCGTGGAGGCCACCTTCAAGCAGGCTCACCTGGGTGTAGCCCAGTGCAAGCAGGCGCTCGGCGGCGCGGCTGGCCAAGCCTTCGCCGTTGTCGTAGACGGTCACCTGGGTATCGCGCCGTGGAATGCGCGAATACACCTCCAGTTCCAGCTTGGACAAGGGGATGTTTGCCGCGAACAACGGGTGGGCTTGGGCGAAGGGCGCTTCTTCGCGTACATCAATCAGGGCGATTTCCTCACGCGCCAACAGGGCCTGGCGAATCTGCGAGAAGCTGCGGGTCGGTGTGCTCATAGGGCAGGGCTCTTTTCTTTGGACAAATCCCAGATGTTCGGGAGAAAGGCGTTGGAGTAACCGGAAATAAACAGTTTTTCGCTGCCGTCGGGCTGGTACACCGCGCGGCGTACCGCACCGATATTGGCGCCGTACACATGAATGCTGATCGACACTTGGTCACTGTGCGCGTTGCTGACCTGATGGATATCACCGACCTTGGGCGATACGGCTTCCACCTGGCCTGGCACCAGTTCAATCGGCTTGCCTTCGGCGACCAGGCGGCCATCGGGCGCGCGTTCAAAGCCTTGGGACAATTCCGCGCCGCGCAACATGCCGATCAGCCCCCATACCCGATGGTCATGAATCGGCGTGCTTTGCCCCGGCCCCCATACAAAACTGACCACGCTGAAGCGCTGGCGCGAGTCGGCGTGCAGTAAAAACTGCTGGTAGCGCTCGGGATCGGGCTGGGCAAATTCGTCGGGCAGCCAGTCGTCATGGCTGACCAGTTGCGCCAGGAGCTTGCCGCCACGGTGCAGCAGGTCGCCTTCGCGTGGGTTGCCGTCGATCAGTTCCGCCAGGGCGCCTATAAAGGCTCTGAGTCTCTCGGGGTGTCGGGCCTGGGTCATGGCGCTTCCAGTGAGTGGTCGGTGGTGATGGGTTTATCTAAGCATAATGTTTATATTTAATATGCTATTTTTTAATGATTAGCTTATAGCTGAAGGTAATTTAGAACCGGGCAGACTAGGCTTAGACGTTATCGATCACAGGCCGAGCTATCCAGATGCCGTTCGCGCAACTATGCTTCGCACACATCTTAATGACGGTTCTCTATGTGCGGCCCAAATGAAAATTGACGATATCGATGCCTTTGTCGAAGTGATTCGTTGCCAGTCCATCAGCCATGCCGCCGAGTCGTTGCAATTGACCCAGCCGGCCATCACCCGCCGCGTGCAGAACTTCGAGCAGGCGCTGGGGGTGGCGTTGTTCGACCGCAACACCAAACCCTTGAAGCCCACCTTGATCGGCACCCGTGTGTATGAACAATGCCGCTTGATCCTGCGCGAGATGGACGCCCTGCGCGAACTGGTGGCCACCGACGCACCGCCCACCGGCCTGTTGCGCCTGGGCGTGCCGCAGACCATCGGCGATGTGGTGCTGTTGGATGCGCTCAAGCACCTGCGCAGCGAATACCCTGAGCTGCGCGCGCAGGTCGCCACCGGCTGGGGTAGCCAGTTGGTGGGCAAGATCGAGCGCGGCGAGCTGGATGCGGCGGCGGCGTTGTTCCCGGCCGGCAAGATCTTCCCGGACAACATCGTCGGCGAGTCCATCGGCAAGATGGAACTGGTGGTGGTGTGTGCCAAGGCGCAACTGCCGAAAAAACCGTGCAAGCTGGCGGATGTGTACCAGAACGGTTGGGTCCTCAACCCGGACGGCTGTGGGTTCCGTGCCGGTTTGCAGCGCACCTTGTCCGACCAGGGCCTGGCGTTGCGGGTCAACCTGGAAACCTTCGGCACCGAGCTGCAACTGGGCCTGGTCGCCGATGGCCTGGGCCTGGGCCTGGTGCCGCGCCCGTTGCTGGAACGCAGCGCGCACCGCGAACACTTGGCGGTGATGCCGCTCAAGGACTTCAAGCCGGTGATGAACCTGTGGCTGATCTACCCGCATTTTCTGGGCAACCTGCAAGGGCCGGTGGATGCGTTCGGCCAGTGGGTCGCAGCCTCTTTGCAGAAGATCGAGGATGCAGCTTGATATGAAAAAAATAATAATTAGCTTAGATTAAAATGTGCTTTTTATTATTTTTTGCAAACCCCTAGGCTTGCCTGGAAGACCTTAAGGCCATCCAGGAAGTTTTGCCATGAGCAGCGTCACCTCGATTTCCAACGTTTCCAGCACCGTCCGCCAACGCGTTACGCCAGAGGAGTGGGAGGTGCGCGTCAAACTGGCCGCCGCCTACCGCCTGGCGGCGCTGTACAAGTGGACCGACCACATCTACACGCACTTCTCCGCCCGCGTGCCGGGCCCGCAGGAACATTTCCTGATCAATGCCTTCGGGCTGTTGTTCGATGAAATCAACGCCTCCAACCTGGTCAAGGTCGATCTTGACGGCACCCTCGTCGACGACCCCACCGGCCTGGGCATCAACTACGCCGGCTATGTGATCCACAGCGCCATCCACGGTGCGCGGCCTGATCTGCAAGCGGTGTTGCACACCCATACCCGCGACGGCATTGCGGTGTCGGCGCAAAAGGACGGTTTGCTGCCGATCTCCCAGCATTCCATCGCCTTCTCCGGGCGCGTGGCGTACCACGGCTATGAAGGCATCGCCCTCGACCTGGACGAACGTGAGCGGCTGGTGGCGGATCTGGGCGACAAGAGCGTGATGATCCTGCGTAACCACGGCTTGTTGACGGCGGGTATCAGCGTCGAGCATGCGTTCCAGCAACTGCAAAGTCTGGAGCGCGCATGCAATATCCAGATCGCGGCCCAGGCGGCCGGCAACGCGGAGTTGGTGTTCCCGCCGCAGGCGGTGGTGGCGAAGGTGGAAGAACAGGCCAAGGCCCACAGCAGCGGCGAAGGCCCCGGCGTGGCGCGGCATTGGAATGCACTGATTCGCCAATTGGAACGCACGGATACCGACTACAAGAACTGATCCCGAGCCAAGTGAAGATCGACCTGTGGGAGGGGCGGTGCGACGATTCGACTTGCTCCCGATGGCGGTGGGTCAGTCACTGCATCGGTTGACTGACCCACTGCAATCGGGAGCAAGCCCCCTCCCACTTTTTAGCTGCATTTCAAAGTGAGCGCTTGGGCCGCTGGGGCAGGGGCATAGGGTGCCGAGCGGGTCGATCAGTTGCGGGAATTGATGCATTGAAGGCCATGGCGTGGCAGGCTGGGCAACGTTTTCCCATGACGTTTGGAGATTTACCGTGCCAACAGCATTTGCAGTGATTGAAATCCCGGTATCGGCCGACACGGTCTGGCAATTAGTGGGCGGCTTCAACAGCCTGCCGGACTGGCTACCCTTGATCGCCAAGAGCGAACCTGGCGAAGGCGGCCGCCTGCGTCACCTGACCACCGCTGACGGCGGTGCGATCGTCGAGCGTTTGCAGACCTTCGATAATGTGGCGCGTACCTACAGCTACACCATTGAAGCGTCGCCATTTCCGGTGAGTGCGTACCTGGCGACGTTGCAGGTCGAGGCGTTGACCGACACGTCGGCGAAGGTGACCTGGTCCGGTGTGTTTACCCCGACGGCGGATATTACGGAGGAGGCGGCGCAAGAGCTGTTTACTGGCGTCTACCAGGGTGGGCTTGAGGCGCTGCGCGCGAACTTCCCGGCCTGACTCGCTCTAGCCGGCAATGCCGGACGCATGTGGGAGGGGGCAAGCCGCTTCCCACATTTGGACCTCGCCGGCTTATCGATCAGGCTTCGGGCATCAGTTGCTGGCGGCACTCCAGCACCAAGCGTGCGCCGCCTTGCTGACTGCTGCCCACCTCCAGCCTGAACCCATGCAGGTTGATGATCGCCGCCACGATCGACAAGCCCAATCCGAACCCGCCTTGCTGGTCACTTTCATCCACGCGGTAAAACCGTTGGAACACCGCCGCGCGTTCCGCTACCGGTATGCCCGGCCCGGAATCGTGCACTTCGATGCGGGTGCTGCCGGCATCGTTGACCCCGCGCAAAATCACCGTACCGCCCGCCGGGCTGAACTTGATCGAGTTGCTCAGCAGGTTGGACAGGGCTTCGAACAGCAGTGCGCGATCGCCGGTGATCCACGGCAGGGACTCCGGGGTTTCCAGGCGCAGCTGCAATTCACCTTCTTCGGCCAGCGGCAGGTAGAAGTCGTGCAATTCGCGCAGCAGTGGCAGCGGGTCCATGACCAGGAAACCGGAACGGCGCTGGTGGTCTTCCAGTTCGGAGATGCGCAACAGCCCGCGAAAGCGTGCCATCAGGGTGTCGGTCTCGGCAATCGCGTCGTCCAGTTTCAGCGCGTAGCCGCAACCCTGATCGGCCTCTTGCCGGATGCGGTAGAGCTGCGCCCGCAGGCGGGTGAGCGGGGTGCGCAGGTCATGGGCGATGTTGTCACACACGCCCTTGACCTCGTTCATCAGCTTCTCGATGCGGTCGAGCATCGCGTTGACGATGGCCGCGAGCATGTCCAGTTCGTCACGCCGATTGGACAGCGGCAGGCGGTGGGTGAGGTCGCCGGCGACGATGGCCTCGGCACTGGCCTGGATCCCACGGATACGCCGTAACGGCCTGCGACGTAGCAAATGCCAGCCGGCCGCGCCTGGGATAATCGTCAACGACAGCGCCCACAACAACGCGTGCCAGATAATCCGCGTCACGCCGAACAGCGAACCGTTGGCGCGCACCAGCACCAGCCAGCGGCCGTCGTCGGTGTGGGTCGCCACGGCATCGCAGCTGTCCTTGGGCAGCTTGGGGTCGTCGGAGTCGACACAGTTGCTCAGCGGGTGGATCTTGCCGTCCAGGGGCAGGTCGGGCGGGATCGCGCGGATCGGCCCACTCAGCGGGTGGAATTGCTCGTCGAACAGGCCGTAGGCGTCTACGCCCTTCATGTCGAAGGTCATGCTGGTGGTCAACGCTTCCACCAGCTCTTCACCGTCAAAACGCTGGAAGAGGTGCTGGCGCTGCATCAGCGAATGGCGCGACAGATCACTCAGGTAACCGGACACCTCGAAATACAGCACCCCCATGAGGATGCAACTCCAGGCCACGAACAGCGAACTGTACAGCGCCAGCAAACGGCTGCTGGAAGAACGCCAGCCTTTAGAGGGGTTCAGCAATGACATAACCCGAACCTCGTACCGTGCGGATCAGCGGCGTGAGGCCCGGGGGATCGATTTTCTTGCGCAGGCGACCGATATGCACGTCGATCAGGTTGGTGCCGGGGTCGAAGTGATAGCCCCAGACTTCCTCGAAAATCATCATTCGCGACAGGATCTGCCCGGTGTTGCGCATCAGGAATTCGAGCAATTTGTATTCGGTGGGCAACAGGCTCAGGGGCTGATCGGCGCGGCTGGCTTCGCGGCTGATCAGGTTGAGCTCCAGGTCGGCCACGCGCAGCGCGGTTTCAAATTCCTTGACCGTGCTTTTGCGCCGCAGCAGCACTTCGACGCGCGCGGCCATTTCATCGGAGGCAAACGGTTTGGTCAGATAGTCATCACCGCCGGCGCGCAGGCCGCGCACGCGTTCGTCCACATCAGAGAGGGCGCTGATCATCAGGATTGGCGTGGACACACCAATGGTGCGCAGGGTGGTGACGATGGCCAGGCCATCCAATTCCGGGAGCATGCGGTCGAGGGTGATCAAGTCGTAATCCCCACTCACGGCACGGACCAGGCCTTCGCGGCCGTTGTCCACCCAGTCTACGTCCAGTCCATGGCTACTCAGCTCGGCGACGATCTCGCGAGCCGTTACAGCGTCATCCTCGATGGTCAAAATGCGGGTCATAGGATTACCTGGTGAGCGATTCACACTGAAGTGCGGCTATTTTGCCAACAAATGCCTGAACGCTTCCTAAATAAAACTTCATGTTTTGCAGAACCGCCGCCGTTCAATCGCGCGCCCGCTCTCGCCCACGCAGGGCTGGGCGTGGGAATGCATTACGCCCGCCTCACGCTGTCATTTATTGCAAGTTGCATGGTTCGGGTAAGTTCAATTTAGTTAGGTGGTTGAAATATAAAGGTTTTGTTTTATTTGTCGACTGGCACGGCGCCTGCAATTTGGAGTGGGTAACACCCTTTTTCTGTCAGGAGCACAACAACAATGATCACATCCTCATCCATGCTGCAAGAATCGAGCACGCGCTCCGGGGTTTCCTGGGGGGCGATTTTTGCCGGGGCCGCTGCGGCGGCCGCATTGTCCCTGATCCTGGTATTGCTGGGCTTCGGCCTGGGCTTTTCGGCGGTATCGCCGTGGGCCGGCAGCGGTATCAGCGCCAAGGGGCTGGGCATTTCCACCATTGTTTGGCTGGCGTTTACCCAGATCGTGGCGTCCGGGCTGGGCGGTTACATCGCCGGCCGCTTGCGCGTGAAGTGGGCCAATATGCATGGCGATGAGGTGTATTTTCGCGACACCGCCCATGGTTTCCTGGCCTGGGCGGTGGCCACGCTGGTGACGGCGACCCTGGTGGTCGGCTCGGTCAGCAGTGTGGTCGGCGGCGGCGTGCAAGCCGGGGCCAGCGTGGCCTCGGGTGCGGCCCAGGCCGCCGGTACTGCGACGCAGGGCGTGAAGGGCGACGACTTCGGTTATTACGTCGACAGCTTGTTCCGCGATGATCGCCCCGTGGCCGTCAGCGATGACGCCGCCCATGGCGTGGTCGCGCGGATCTTTGCGCGCACCCTGAGCAACGATGGCCAACTCGCCGCTGAAGACCGCGCCTACCTGGCGCAGTTGATCAGCCAACGCACCAACCTCAGCCAGGCCGACGCCGAAGCGCGTATCGACAAGGTCTACGGCGACGCCCGTAAAGCCGTCGAAGACGCCAAGCTCAAAGCCAAACAGGCCGCCGACACCGCCGCCAAAGTCGCGGCCTGGACCGCGCTGTGGATGTTCATCGCCTTGTTGATCGGTGCATTCTTCGCCAGCTTCGCTGCCACCTTCGGCGGTCGTCGTCGCGATGCGGTGGTGTACGTCGATACCGAAACCTACGTTCGTTAATTCAAGGCCCATTCATTCAAGGAGAGCATCATGCGTTCATTACTTCTGTGGTTCCTCGGCGTGCCGATCCCGGTGATCATCCTGATCGCGATCTTCATGCACTGACCCCGAGCCCCGCGCGGTCCATTTAGTCAGTCGTCGAACCCGACTTGCTCGTGGATCTCATCCACCTTCAACTCCAACCGGTACGCCACCGCAATAAATAACGCCTGGCACAGGCACAGGGTGGCGCTCAACGAGCGGAAGGCAAACGACGAGCCTTCGTTCACCAACAGCACCGCATTCGCCCGCTTGGCCAGGGGCGACAGGTTGCTGTCGGTGATGATCAGGGTCTTGGCCTGGTGATGCTGGGCGATGCGCAGGCAGTGCTGGGTTTCTTTGCCGTAGGGCGTGAAGCTGATGGCAATCACCAGGTCATTGGCGCGCACGCTGCGCATCTGTTCGCGGTAGCTGCCGCCCAGCCCAGAGATCAGGTGAATGCGTTTGTTGGTGTGCTGCAGGTTGTAGACCAGGTAGTCCGCTACCGCAAAGGAGCGGCGCACACCAACCACATAGATATTGTCGGCGTTGACCACCAGGTCCACGGCCTTGTCGAACGCCACGTCATCCAGTTCCAGCCCCAGGCGCTCGATGCCCGACAGCGTGGCGTTGACGCATTCGCGCGCCAGGTCGCCGCCGCTGGCCTTCTGGGATTTATTGGCGATCATGCTGCGGATGCGTTGCTGGTAGTTCTGCACCGGCGTGGTCTTGTGGGTGTAGGCCTCGCGAAACAGTGCCTGCATCTCGCTGAACCCGCTGAACCCGAATCGCTGGGAAAACCGCACGATGGCCGAGGGGTGTACTTCGCATTCGCGGGCGATGTCGCTGATGCGGTCGACCATGATCCGGTCGCTTTGTTGGCTCATGTAGCTGGCGATGCGCTTGAGTTGGCGGGGCAGGCTTTCGTATTCGTCGGTGATCAGCTGCAACAGGCGTTCGGCATTGATCGGAGGGCTGGCGAGGGGGGCTTCCAGGGTGGTCTCGGGATCGGTGCGGGACATGGGCAATCCTTCTGGCGTGTTCGTCTGATGCGCTGATGGGTGGCGCAAGTCTACAGGGTAGGCGCAAAAAAATACCCCGGCATCACGGCCCCCGTGGCCTGCTGAAACGATGCACGGCGGCTGGCGTGCCATTATGCCGGCTTATTGGAAAAAATATTCCACTAAAAATAATTCTGGAATAAATATTGATTGGCGTCGCTGAACGTTCTAGTCTGCTCCCACCAAGAGCGTTTGCCGTCGCCACGGCGGCACAACGCAGGCTGATAAAAATAACAGGAGCCAGCATGGGCCAGACTCGTTTTGCCAGTGGGCGTCAATTGGATCTGATTTGCCTCGGGCGCCTGGGCGTCGACCTCTACGCACAGCAAGTGGGTGCGCGGCTTGAGGACGTGTCCAGCTTCGCCAAGTACCTCGGCGGGTCGTCCGCCAATATCGCCTTCGGCACCGCGCGGCTGGGGCTCAAGTCGGCGATGCTCAGCCGTGTGGGCGACGACCATATGGGGCGTTTCCTGGTGGAATCCCTGGCCCGCGAAGGTTGCGACGTCAGCGGCATCAAGGTCGACCCGGAACGCCTCACCGCCCTGGTGTTGCTGGGCCTCAAGGACCGCGAAACCTTCCCCTTGGTGTTTTACCGCGAAAACTGCGCCGACATGGCCCTGCGCGCCGAGGACATCAGCGAAGCCTTTATCGCCTCCAGCAAAGCGCTGCTGATCACCGGCACGCATTTTTCTACCGACAGCGTGTACAAGGCCAGCATCCAGGCCCTGGACTACGCCGCCAAACACAACGTCAAGCGCGTGCTGGACATCGACTACCGCCCGGTGCTGTGGGGCTTGGCGGGCAAGGCCGACGGTGAAACCCGTTTTGTCGCCGACCAGACGGTCAGCGCGCATGTGCAGAAGATCCTGCCGCGTTTCGACTTGATCGTGGGCACCGAAGAAGAATTCCTGATCGCCGGCGGCAGTGAAGACCTGCTCACCGCGCTGCGTACCGTGCGCGAAATCACCCCGGCTACGTTGGTCGTCAAGCTCGACCCGCAGGGCTGCACGGTGATTCACGGGGCGATTCCTGCGCGCCTGGAAGACGGCGCGATCTACCCCGGTGTACGCGTGGAGGTGCTTAACGTGCTGGGCGCAGGTGATGCGTTCATGTCGGGCTTTCTCAGTGGTTGGCTCAACGACGCCAGCGATGAGCGTTGCAGCCAACTGGCCAACGCCTGCGGTGGCCTGGTGGTGTCGCGCCACGCCTGCGCCCCGGCGATGCCAACCCCGGCCGAGCTGGATTATCTGTTCAACAGCCCGGTGCCGATCACCCGGCCCGACCAGGACGTGACCCTGCAGCGACTGCATCGCGTCAGCGTGCCGCGCAAGGCCTGGAAGCAACTGTTCATCTTCGCGTTTGACCACCGCTGGCAATTGGTCGACCTGGCGCAACGCGGCGGCCAGGACCCGGCGCGTATCAGCGATATCAAGCAGCTGTTTATCCAGGCCATCGAACGTGTGCAACACAAGCTCGCCGAGCAGGGCGTTGACGCCGACGTGGGCCTGTTGGCCGACCAGCGCTTCGGCCAGGACGCGCTCAACGCCGCCAGCGGTCGCGGCTGGTGGGTCGCGCGCCCGGTTGAGGTTCAGAACTCGCGCCCGCTGGCCTTCGAGCACGGCCGTTCGATTGGCAGCAATCTGATCGCCTGGCCCCAGGAGCAGATCATCAAGTGCCTGGTGCAATACCATCCCGACGACGAGCCCATGCTGCGCCTGGAACAGGAGGCGCAACTCAAGGCGGTGTACGACGCCTCTGTGGTCAGCGGTCATGAACTGCTGCTGGAAGTCATCCCGCCCAAGGATCATCCGTCCACCTACCCGGACGTGCTCTACCGCAGCCTCAAGCGCTTGTACAACCTGGGCATCTACCCGGCGTGGTGGAAGATCGAAGCGCAGACGGCCGAGGAGTGGACACGACTCGATGCGCTGATCAACGAGCGCGACCCGTATTGCCGTGGCGTGGTGCTGCTGGGGCTCAACGCCTCGCCGGAATGCTTGGCCGACGGCTTTCGGCAAGCACGCCTGAGCACTACCTGCCGAGGGTTTGCCGTGGGTCGCACGATCTTCCAGGAGCCGAGCAAGGCGTGGATGGCGGGGCAGATCGATGATGAAACCCTGGTCCAGCAGGTGCAGGCCACGTTCGAACAGCTTATCAACGCCTGGCGCAGTGCCCGAGGCTGAACACCGCTCTACAGGTGCAATGCAATCAAATGTGGGAGGGAGCAAGCCCCCTCCCACATAAAGCAGATCCAAGCGATCTCAGGTAAAACAACAAAAAGGTGCAGCCATGCCCGCAATCCGAATTGGCATCAACCCGATCTCCTGGAGCAACGACGACCTGCCGGCCCTGGGTGGTGAAACGCCGCTGAGCACCGCCTTGAGCGAAGGCAAGGAGATCGGCTACGAAGGTTTTGAACTCAACGGCAAGTTCCCCAAGGATGCCAAGGGCGTGAGCGAGGTACTGCGCCCCTATGACCTGGCGCTGGTCTCCGGCTGGTATTCCAGCCGCCTGGCGCGGCGTTCGGTGGCCGAGGAAATCGACGCGATTGCCGGCCATGTCGAGTTACTCAAACACAACGGCGCCACGGTGCTGGTGTACGGCGAGGTGGCCGATTCGATCCAGGGCTCGCGCATTCGCCTGATCGAACGCCCGCGTTTTCACAGCGAGCAGGCCTGGCAGGACTACGCCGACAAGCTCACGGAACTGGCGCGCTTTACCCTGTCCCAGGGCGTGCGCCTGGCGTACCACCACCATATGGGGGCCTACGTCGAGTCCCCCGAAGACATCGACCAACTGATGCGGCGAACGGGGCCGGAAGTCGGTCTGTTGTTCGACTCGGGCCACTGCTACATGGGCGGCGGCGAGCCTCTCCAAGTGCTGCGCACGCATATCGAGCGCGTCTGCCACGTGCATTTCAAGGACGTGCGCAAGCCCGTGGTGCAACTGGCGCGCAACCAGATGTGGAGCTTCCCCGATTGCATCGTCAACGGCACCTTCACGGTGCCCGGCGATGGCGATATCGACTTTGCCGAGCTGCTCGATGTGCTGCTGGCCGCGCGATACAAGGGTTGGCTGGTGGTGGAAGCCGAGCAGGACCCGGCCGTGGCGCCCAGCTATATCTACGCGAAAAAGGGTTACGACACCTTGCGCGCTCTGCTCAATGAGAGGACCCAACCATGAGCTTGTTGGTTAAAAGCAGCAAACGCGGGCAGACCATGGTTGCCCTGGAACAAGGGCGCCTTGAGTACGTCGGTTTCAGTGCCTACCGCTTGAGCCTGGGCGAAACGCTGCCGGTCAGCGCCGGCGACAAGGAGCTGTGCCTGGTACTGCTCAGCGGCCGGGTGAATATCGAAGGCGAAGGGTTCAACTGGCAGAACCTCGGTGATCGCCAGTCGGTATTTGAAGACAAGTCGCCGTTCGCCGCCTACCTGCCGCCTGGCACCTCGGCCCAGGTTACCGCCTTGAGCGACGTGCAGATTGCGGTGTGCGCCGCGCCCGGTACGCAGGGTTACGAACCACGCCTGATCCGCCCCCAAGACTGCAAGCGCAGTGTGCGCGGCAAAGGCGCCAACACGCGTTATGTGTGCGACATCCTGCCCGACAGCGAGCCGGCCCATTCGCTGCTGGTGGTGGAAGTGCGCACGCCGTCGGGGCATTCATCGAGCTACCCGCCGCACAAGCACGACACCGACGACCTGCCGCACCAGAGCTTCCTGGAAGAGACCTACTACCACCAGGTCAACCCGCCCCAGGGCTTCGTGTTCCAGCGGGTGTACACCGACGATCGCAGCATCGACCAGGCCATGGCGGTGGAAAACAGCGACCTGGTGGTGGTGCCCAAGGGTTATCACCCGGTCAGCGTGCCGTATGGCTACGAATCTTATTACCTCAACGTCATGGCCGGCCCCAAGCGTGCCTGGCACTTTCACAACGACCCGCAGCACAGCTGGCTGCTGGACCTTTAAGCGGTTTTGGACGGAGAACAACAACAATGAAGTCGCCTCTACGTTTTGCCCTTAACCGCATGGTCGCGCCCAACCTGTCCCTGCCGGACTTCATCGGCTTGGCGGTTGCGCTCAAGTGCGACGCCATCGAGATCCGCAATGACCTCGCAGACCGTCAAATCGAATACGGCACGCCCGCCAGCCGCGTGCGTGAGTTATGCGCGGCGCAGGGCATTACGGTGCTGTCGATCAACGCGCTGTACCCCTTTGACGTCTGGAACGACGAACGCCGCGCCCAGGCGATCGAGCTGGCCACCTATGCCCGTGAATGCGGTGCCCAAGGCCTGGTGATGTGCCCGTTCAATGAGCCCGGCGACACGCGCAATGAGGCGCAGCGCGCCGCCGGTTTGCGCACCGCCTTGAGCGAGCTGGCGCCGATCCTGCGCGAGTATGGGCTTCTGGGTTTCGTCGAGCCCCTGGGGTTCGAAGAATGTTCGATGCGCCGCAAACGCGTGGCGGTGGACGCGATCCAGTCCATCGGTGGCCTGGACGTGTTCCGCCTGGTCCATGACACGTTCCACCATCACTTGGCCGGCGAGCAGGAGTTCTTCCCGCAACTGACCGGCCTGGTCCATATCTCCGGCGTGGAAGATGCCCAGGCGCCGCTCAACTCGATCCGTGACGGCCACCGCGTACTGGTGGGCGAGGGCGATATTCTTGGCAATGCCGCACAGATCGACACCTTGCTCAGCACCGGCTACAGCGGCTACCTGTCGTTCGAGCCGTTCGCGAAAAGTGTGCATGAGTTGGCGGATATCCAGCAGGCCTTGGGCGCAAGCATTGCCCACCTGCAAAAACGTTAAGGGGGGCGACATGACCACAACCCGACTGACCATGGCCCAGGCCCTGGTGAAGTTTCTGGATAACCAATACGTCGAAGTCGATGGCGTACAGAGCAAGTTTGTCGCCGGGGTGTTCACGATTTTCGGCCACGGCAACGTGCTGGGCCTGGGCCAGGCGCTGGAGCAGGACAGTGGCGACCTGGTGGTGCATCAGGGCCGCAACGAGCAGGGCATGGCCCATGCCGCCATCGGTTTTGCCAAGCAGCATTTGCGCCGCAAGATCTACGCGTGCACCGCATCGGTCGGCCCCGGCGCGGCGAATATGCTCACCGCCGCGGCGACCGCCACCGCCAACCGTATTCCGTTGCTGTTGCTGCCCGGCGATGTGTACGCCAGTCGCCAGCCCGACCCGGTGCTGCAACAGATCGAGCAGTTCCACGACTTGAGCATCAGCACCAACGATGCATTTCGCTCGGTGAGCAAGTACTGGGACCGCATCAACCGTCCCGAGCAACTGATGAGCGCCGCGATCCATGCCATGCGTGTGTTGACCGACCCGGCGGAAACCGGCGCCGTGACCTTGGCGCTGCCCCAGGATGTGCAGGCCGAAGCCTGGGACTACCCGGATTACTTCCTGCAAAAGCGCGTGCACCGTATTGACCGGCGCCCGCCCAGCGCGGCGATGATCGGCGATGCGTTGGCGGCTTTTCGCGGCAAGCGCAAACCGCTGATCATCTGCGGTGGCGGGGTCAAGTACGCCGGCGCGAATGCCGCGCTGCAAGCCTTCGCCGAGCGCTTTGATATTCCGTTCGCCGAGACTCAAGCGGGTAAAAGCGCGCTGGTGTCCAGCCACCCGCTTAACGTCGGCGGCATTGGCGAAACCGGCTGCCTGGCGGCCAACCTGTTGGCGCCCGAGGCGGATCTGATCATCGGCATCGGCACCCGCTACACCGACTTCACCACCTCGTCCAAGTCGCTGTTCAAGCATGCCGAGGTCAAGTTCCTCAACCTGAATATCAGCCCCTGCGATGCGTTGAAACTCGACGGCGTACAGGTGCTGGGTGATGCCAGAGTTGCCCTCGACGCGCTGGCCGACGCCCTGGGCGATTACCGCTCCGGTTGGGGTGAACAGGTGCGTGACGCCAAGGCGCAACTGGATGCCGAAGTGGACCGTGTGCATCAGGTGGAGTACTCGGGCGATGCCTTCGTGCCGGAAGTCGACGACCACCTGGACCGTGCGGTACTGCGTGAATTTATCGAGCTGACCGGTTCCTGCCTGACCCAGAGCCGGGTGCTCGGCGTGCTCAACGACAGCCTGGCCGACGATGCGATCATCGTCGCCGCCGCCGGCAGCCTGCCCGGCGACCTGCAGCGCGCCTGGCGCAGCAAAGGCGTGAACACCTATCACGTCGAATACGGCTACTCGTGCATGGGCTACGAGATCAACGCCGCCCTCGGCGTGAAGCTGGCCGAACCAACCAAGGAGGTGTATGCGCTGGTCGGCGATGGCTCCTACATGATGTTGCATTCCGAGCTGGCCACCTCGATCCAGGAGCGCCGCAAGATCAACGTGGTGCTGCTGGACAACATGGCCTTCGGTTGCATCAACAACCTGCAGATCGGTAACGGCATGGACAGCTTCGGCACCGAGTTCCGCTACCGCAACCCCGAGAGCGGCAAGCTCGACGGCGGCCTGGTGCCGGTGGATTTCGCCATGAGCGCGGCGGCTTATGGCTGCAAGACCTACAAGGTCAGCAGCGTCGAGCAACTCCAGGCCGCGCTGGCCGATGCGCGCACGCAAACGGTCTCGACCCTGATCGACATCAAGGTCCTGCCCAAAACCATGGTCCACGGCTACCTGTCGTGGTGGCGGGTGGGCGTGGCGCAGGTGTCCACCAGCGAACGCACGAATGCCGCTGCAAAAAAACTCAATGAACACCTGGCGAAGGCCCGGCAGTACTAATAACAAGAGGAGTGTTTGTATGTCGTTGAAGCTTGGAGTGATCGGTACCGGTGCCATCGGCCGTGACCATATTCGTCGTTGCAGCCAGACCCTGCTCAATAGCCAGGTGGTGGCGGTGACCGACATCAACCTTGAGCAAGCGGCCAAGGTGGTCGCGGATTTGAAACTGGGCGCCGAGGTGTACCCGGACGGCCATGCGCTGATCAACTCGCCACAGGTTGAAGCCATCCTGGTGACCTCCTGGGGTCCCAGCCATGAAGAATTCGTACTCGCCGCCATCGCCGCCGGCAAACCGGTGTTCTGTGAAAAACCCCTGGCGGTGACTGCCGAAGGCTGCCGCCGGATCGTCGACGCCGAAGTGGCCCACGGCAAGCGCCTGGTGCAAGTGGGCTTCATGCGTCCGTATGACGAAGGCTATCGCGCCCTCAAGGCGGTGATCGACAGCGGCCAGATCGGCGAGCCGTTGATGCTGCACTGCGCCCACCGCAACCCGACGGTAGGTGAGAACTACAAGACCGACATGGCGATCACCGACACCTTGATCCACGAGCTGGACGTACTGCGTTGGTTGCTCAACGACGACTACGTTTCCGTGCAAGTGGTGTTTCCGCGCAAGACCAGCAAGGCGTTGGCGCACTTGCGCGACCCGCAGATCGTGCTGCTGGAGACCGCCAAGGGCACGCGTATCGACGTGGAAGTGTTCGTGAACTGCCAATACGGCTATGACATCCAGTGCGAAGTGGTGGGGGAGACCGGTATCGCCAAATTGCCGGAGCCTTCCCAGGTGCAACTGCGCAGCGGCGCGAAGTTGTCCAATGCGATTCTGATGGATTGGAAAGACCGGTTCATCGGCGCGTATGACGTGGAGTTGCAGGCGTTCATCGACAGCGTGCGCGCTGGCCAGGTCGGTGGGCCGTCGGCGTGGGATGGTTTCGCGGCGGCGGTGGCGGCGGATGCGTGTATCCAGGCGCAGGGCAGTGAGCAGATCGTCAAGATCAGCCTGCCGGATCGCCCGCACTTCTACGGCTGATCGCAAATCCACAGGTGGAATGCAGTCGGTGTGGGAGGGGGCTTGCCTCCGATGGCGGTGGGTCAGATAAATTTTTTTTGACTGACACACTGTTATCGGGGGCAAGCCCCCTCCCACATTTGACTCGGTTTCCACTTCTAAGAAGGAGTGAGTTCATGCGAATCGGACTAGTCGGCTACGGCCATGGAGGGCGCTTTTTTCATGCGCCGCTGATTGCAACACTGCCCGGCGCCACGTTTGTTGGCGTCGTCACCCGTTCCCCCGAGCGCCGCCAACAGTTGAATACCGACCACCCCGGCCTCCAAGCCTTCGACTGCATCGGCCAGATCGTCGAAGCCGGGGTCGACGCCCTCGTTATCTCTACCACTCTCAAAGGCCGCCCGGCGCTGGTGCTGGAAGCCATCGAACATGGCCTGGCGGTGGTCAGCGACAAACCCTTCGCCGCCAACGCCGAACAGGCCCGTGCACTGATCATTGCCGCCGAGCGCCATGAAGTGTTGCTGAGCGTCTACCAGAACCGGCGTTGGGACTCGGATTACCTGACCCTGCGCAAGCTCATCGACGCCGGTGCCCTGGGCACCATTACCCGGTTTGAGTCGCGGGTGGAACGCTACAGCCCGCAAGCGGTGGGCAACGCCAGCGGCGGTGGCTGGCTGCGCGATTTGGGCAGCCACCTGGTGGACCAGGCGCTGCAATTGTTCGGCCCGGTGGACCGGGTGTTCGCGCAGTTGCACTACACGGCCGAACACCCCAGCGTCGACCACGGTTTTTTCGTGTCCCTGACCCACGCCAACGGGGTGATTTCCCACCTGTGGGGCAATGCCCTGCAAAACAGCCAGGCCCCGCGTTTTCGCGTCAGTGGCAGTGCGGGCTGTTACACCGTGGAGGGGCTCGACGGTCAGGAAGAAGCGCTGATGGCCGGCAAATCACCGAAAACCGAAGGCGAGCACTGGGGCGCTGAAGAGCATCGCCGTTGGGGCTGGTTCGAACACGGCGGGGAGCGCGAGCGGGTGCCGTCGGAGAAAGGTTGCTGGACGCAGTTCTATCGCCAGTTGCAAGCCGCTGTGCAAGGGCAGGGCGTGTTGCCCGTGAGCGCCTATGACGCCCTGGAAACCACCCGTATATTGGACGCCGCACGCCTGAGCGCCGAGCGCCAGCAGGTGGTTTCAACAAAAATAGAATTAAATTCTAAAACAAGTTGATATGGAAATTATTTTCCAATAAAGTCTTTTCCAGGTTGCATAAAGTACGTCTGGGCCCGATCCCCGGCGACTCAACAAAAACAAGATCAAAAACAACCAGGTACCGTCAGATGAAAATCTTCAACGCTGTACTGCGAGTTTTACGCCCCGCCCAAACGCCCCGCGCTCTGCCCCGCGCCCGGCCGTTCTACTTCTCCTTCCTTAATGTGCTGTGCGTCGAAAACCACGGCGCGCTGGTCTGCTGCATTCCCGGCGCACCGGTCGTGCGACTGCCCGCCGAGCGCTGATAAACGCAACCTCTGATAAACGCAACGTCCACAAAACCAACAAGAAACTGGAGACAGACCGTTCATGAAGACCCCGATCCGTTTTACCGCGCTGGCCCTGTCCATGCTCCTGGCCAGCGGTGTTGCCTCGGCTGCCGACCTGAAGATAGGCGTGAGCATGTCCGCCTTCGATGACACGTTCCTAACCTACCTGCGCGAAGACATGGACAAGCAAGCCAAGTCCTATCCAAAAGGTGACGGCGTGCAGTTGCAGTTCGAAGACGCCCGCGCCGATGTGGTCAAGCAACTGAGCCAGGTCGAGAATTTTATCAGCCAGAAAGTCGACGCCATCATCGTCAACCCGGTGGACACCGCCTCTACGGCGAACATTATCAAGGCCGCTACCGCTGCAAAAATTCCGCTGGTGTTCGTCAACCGCCGTCCTGACAGCGCGACGCTCGCCCCAGGCGTCGCGGCGGTGGTGTCCGATGACATCGAGGCCGGCAAGTTGCAAATGCAATACATCGCCGAAAAACTCGGCGGCAAGGGCAACGTCGTGATTCTGTTGGGTGACCTGGCGAACAATTCCACCACCAACCGCACCAAGGGCGTGAAGGAGGTCCTGACCAAGTACCCAGGCATCAAGATCGAGCAGGAACAGACCGGCATCTGGTTGCGTGACAGGGGCATGACCTTGGTCAATGACTGGTTGACTCAAGGCCGCGATTTCGACGCGGTGCTGGCCAATAACGATGAAATGGCGATTGGCGCGTCCATGGCGCTGAAATCGGCAGGCAAGAAAGGCGTGCTGATCGCGGGTGTCGACGGCACGCCGGATGGCCTCAACGCGATCACCAAGGGCGACATGACGGTGTCGGCGTTCCAGGATGCCAAGGGCCAGGCGGACAAGTCGGTCGAAACGGCGCGCAAGATGGCCAAGAACGAACCCATCGAGCAGAACGTGATCATCCCGTTCCAACTGATCACGCCGGACAACGTCGCCAAGTTCAAGTAGCCCTGACATAACAACAACGAAACGGCAGGGCGGTCGTGCCCGCCTTGCCGATGGAGTACTTCTTTATGCTCGCTCAAGCCGCTGTCTCGCAGCCTCCCGGTATCCAGCCGTTGCCGCTGGAAGAACCCTACCTGCTGGAAATCGTCAATATCAGCAAAGGCTTTCCCGGCGTCGTGGCCCTGGCCGATGTGCAACTGCGCGTGCGCCCCGGCACCGTGCTGGCGCTGATGGGGGAGAACGGCGCGGGCAAGTCGACCTTGATGAAAATCATCGCCGGCATCTACCAGCCCGACGCCGGTGAAATCCGCCTGCGCGGCAAGCCGATCGTGTTTGAAACACCGCTGGCGGCGCAAAAGGCCGGGATCGCCATGATCCACCAGGAACTCAACCTGATGCCGCACATGAGCATCGCCGAGAATATCTGGATCGGCCGCGAGCAGCTCAACAGCCTGCACATGGTCAACCATCGCGAAATGCACCGCTGCACCGCCGAGTTGCTGGCGCGCCTGCGCATCAACCTCGACCCGGAAGAGCAGGTGGGCAACCTGAGCATCGCCGAGCGGCAGATGGTCGAGATTGCCAAGGCGGTGTCCTACGACTCCGACATCCTGATCATGGATGAGCCCACATCGGCGATTACCGAGAAGGAAGTCGCCCACCTCTTTTCGATCATTGCCGACCTCAAGTCCCAGGGCAAAGGGATCGTCTACATCACCCACAAAATGAACGAAGTGTTCGCCATCGCCGATGAAGTGGCGGTGTTCCGTGACGGCCAGTACATCGGCCTGCAACGCGCCGACAGCATGAACAGTGACAGCCTGATCTCGATGATGGTGGGCCGTGAACTGAGCCAGTTGTTCCCGGTGCGTGAGACTCCGATTGGCGACTTGCTGCTGTCGGTGCGCGACCTGCGCCTGGACGGAGTGTTCAAGGACGTGTCGTTCGACCTGCACGCCGGCGAGATCCTCGGCATCGCCGGGTTGATGGGCTCGGGCCGCACCAACGTGGCGGAGACCCTGTTCGGCATTACCCCAAGCGACGGTGGCCAGATCACCCTGGATGGCCAGGCGGTACGCATCAGCGACCCGCACATGGCTATTGAAAAAGGTTTTGCGCTGTTGACCGAAGACCGCAAGCTCAGTGGCCTGTTCCCCTGCCTGTCGGTGCTGGAAAACATGGAGATGGCGGTGCTGTCGCACTATTCAGGCAATGGCTTTATCCAGCAGAAAGCCCTGCGCGCGCTGTGCGAAGACATGTGCAAGAAGCTGCGGGTGAAAACCCCGTCCCTGGAACAGTGCATCGACACCCTGTCGGGCGGCAACCAACAGAAAGCCTTGCTCGCCCGTTGGCTGATGACCAACCCACGGTTGTTGATCCTGGATGAACCCACCCGGGGCATCGATGTGGGGGCCAAGGCCGAGATCTATCGCTTGATCTCGTTCCTCGCCAGCGAAGGCATGGCGGTGATCATGATTTCCTCGGAGCTGCCCGAAGTGCTGGGCATGAGCGATCGGGTGATGGTGATGCACGAAGGCGAACTGATGGGCACCCTGGACCGCGCGGATGCGACCCAGGAAAAAGTCATGCAGTTGGCCTCCGGTATGACCGCGGTCCACTGACGAGCAGCCGCGCGGGCCTGCGGTTGGCCCGCGCCACAGAATAAGAAGGTGATTGGCTATGAACGCAATAACAGACAACAAGCCTGCCACGGTACCGGTCAAGCACCGGCGGCGATTGCCTACCGAGCTGAGCATCTTCCTGGTGCTGATCGGCATCGGCCTGGTGTTTGAGATGTTCGGCTGGATTGTGCGGGACCAGAGCTTTTTGATGAATTCCCAGCGCCTGGTGCTGATGATTCTGCAAGTGTCGATCATCGGCCTGCTGGCCATTGGCGTGACCCAAGTGATCATTACCACGGGGATCGACTTGTCGTCCGGCTCGGTGCTGGCGCTGTCGGCGATGATTGCCGCGAGTTTGGCGCAGACTTCCGATTTTTCCCGGGCGGTATTCCCCAGCCTGACGGACTTGCCGGTCTGGATCCCGGTCGCCATGGGCCTGGGGGTGGGGTTGCTGGCCGGGGCGATCAACGGCAGTATCATCGCCGTCACCGGTATTCCTCCCTTTATTGCGACCCTGGGCATGATGGTCTCGGCCCGTGGCCTGGCGCGTTATTACACCGAAGGCCAGCCGGTGAGCATGCTCTCGGATTCGTACACCGCCATCGGCCATGGCGCGATGCCGGTGATCATCTTCCTGGTGGTGGCGGTGATCTTCCATATCGCCCTGCGCTACACCAAGTACGGCAAGTACACCTACGCCATCGGCGGCAACATGCAGGCGGCGCGGACTTCGGGGATCAATGTCAAGCGCCACTTGATCATCGTCTACAGCATCGCCGGTCTTCTGGCGAGCCTGGCTGGCGTGGTGGCCTCGGCCCGCGCCGCCACCGGCCAGGCAGGCATGGGGATGTCTTATGAGCTGGATGCGATTGCGGCGGCAGTGATCGGCGGCACCAGCCTGGCGGGCGGGGTAGGGCGTATCACCGGCACGGTGATCGGCGCACTGATCCTGGGCGTGATGGCCAGTGGGTTTACCTTTGTCGGTGTGGACGCGTATATCCAGGACATCATCAAGGGCTTGATCATCGTGGTGGCCGTCGTCATCGACCAATACCGCAACAAGCGCAAGCTCAAGCGCTGATACGGCTTAAAGGGCAACACAACTCCATGTGGGAGGGGGCAAGCCCCTCCCACAATGGATCATCAACCGTCTGTTTCAACCGTTTGTCTTCTATATAGCTCCACAAGACTGAATTTCTTGCTATAAACGCACTCCGATAACCGTTCGCCAAGCCCGTCCTGGTGCCTTTTGGGGTTGTATCGGTAAAAATGCCTGTCTTTTCAGTTGCTGCGCCCTCAAGTCGGCCTTAGACTGCCGCCCCTCGTAAATTGAGTGCCGGGTGGCGCTTGGAATGGATGGCGCCCTTCCGAGGCCTGCAAAGGTCGACCGGAACGCTCCCTTATTCGCCTTAATGCACGTATTTTTTATAGAGAAATCAATGACAAAGGAAAAGTTGCTGGCCATGCCGGCGGATGACTACATGAATGCCGAACAGCACGCTTTTTTTGAGAAGTTGCTGCAAGACATGAAAGTGGAACACCACGAGCGCATTGAACAGAACCGTATCGCCATTGAAAGCCTGGATACCCCGGCTGACCCGGCCGACGCCGCTTCCGTGGAAGAAGAGCGCACCTGGCTGGTCAACGCCATCGACCGCGACCAGCGCATGCTGCCGCAGCTTGAGCGGGCACTGGAACGCATCAAGGAAGATTCCTTTGGCTGGTGCGATGACAGCGGCGAGCCTATCGGCCTCAAGCGCCTGCTGATCAGCCCTACCACCAAGTACTGCATCGAAGCCCAAGAGCGCCACGAGCAGATCGACAAGCACCAGCGCCAAGCCTGATGCGGTGAAACTGGGGGATTGTTCAAGCGGTCCCCCAGAGAAAGACCCGTTACTCCTCCCGTCTATTGATCTATTGCACGCTACCCCACTAAAGGCCCATGGATAATGGCCTGGTAGTGGCGTTTAATGCAGAGACAATAACGACAAGCAGCGGGGTAACGACGATGGCTGGAGACGGAACTCTGATGGGCGCAGCAGTGCCACCGCAACCGGTGGTGCGCGGTTTGCCCGGTTGGCTCACGCCGCTTATGCAGAGCACCGCCCTGGTGCTGGTATTGCTGGGCCTGGCATTTGCCAACCTGCCGCTTTACCTCTGCCTGCCTTTGGCCGTACTGGTGATCTGGCTACCGCGCCTTAAACATTCCAAGCCGGCCATGGCCCAATCCGCGGCCAACGATGCGATTGGCGACCTGACCCGCGACCTGTCCTACACCACCAGCCATAACGCACTGTCTGCTGCCGGCGTGGCCTATTCGGTCAAGCAGTTGGCCGCCCGCGTACAGTCCCAACTCAGTGCGGCCAAGCAGATTGTCAGCAGCGCCGAAGTGATGATCAGCACCGAGCAGGTCACCTCGCAATTGAGCCGCGACGCCCTGGGCGCCGCCAGCCAGGCCCATCAGCGCAGTACCGAAGGCCGTGAGGTGCTGGCCCAGTCGATCACCCGCATGCACCAGCTCAGCCAGCGCGCCAATGCCAGTCGCGAGCTGATCGAGGCCTTGAGCCAGCGCAGCGAAGAAATCCAGCGCGTGACCCTGGTGATTCAGTCCATCGCCAGCCAGACCAACCTGCTGGCGCTTAACGCCGCCATTGAGGCGGCGCGCGCCGGGGAGCACGGGCGGGGCTTCGCCGTGGTGGCCGACGAAGTTCGCGGGCTGGCCGGCCGCACGGCCACGGCCACCGATGAAGTCGGGGTGATGGTCGCGGATATCCAGCAGCGCACGGCCCAGGTGGTGGAGCAGATTCGCCAGTTGTCAGCGGACCTGAACACTGGCGTCGAGCAGGTGGAACGCGCCGGCGAACAGCTGCACAGCATCGCCAGCCTGGCGGCGGATGTGGAAGGGCAAGTCAATGAGATCGCCCTGGGCACCGATACCAACCGCACCCAACTCGACAGCCTGTTCCATGCCGTGGAGCAGATGCGCAGCGATCTGGACGTGAGCGACCAGCAAACCCGGCAACTGGCCGATGCCGCGGTGCAAATGGAAGGGCAGGCCGAAACCATCAGCGAGCGCCTGGCGGAAGTCGGGCTGGATGACTATCACCAGCGCGTCTACGACTTGGCGCGTGAGGGCGCCAGCCGCATAGCGGCACAAATGGAGGCCGATGTGCAGCAAAATCGCATCAGCCTGGACGATTTGTTCGACCGCACTTACACGCCCATTCCCAACACCCGTCCGAGCAAGTACCACACACGATTTGACGGCTACACCGATCAGGTCCTGCCGGCGATCCAGGAAGCGTTGTTGCCGCGTCATGAGGGGCTGGTGTTTGCCATCGCCTGCACACAGCAGGGCTATGTGCCCACGCACAATAATGCGTTTTCCCAGGCCTTGACCGGCGACGCCCAGGTCGATGCGGTACAGAACCGCACCAAGCGCAAGTTTGACGACCGTACCGGGATTCGCTGCGGCAGCCATCAACAAGCCGTGTTATTGCAGACCTACACCCGCGATACCGGCGAGTTGATGCACGACTTGTCGGTGCCGATCATGGTCAAGGGGCGGCATTGGGGCGGCTTGCGCCTGGGGTATAAGCCGCAAGCCGCGAAGAGCGTCAGGCCTGGGGAGGTTCGTGCAGCAGGGCGTTGAGGTCGTCCACGGCCGGCGCCCATTCTGCGTCGACATGCAACTGCTCCCTGAGGAAAGCGGCCTGTTGCTCGCTCCAGAACGGCGCATCGATCAGCTTTATATCGTCTGGCAGGCGGTGCTCTGCCGTGAATCGTTCGATGGCTTCCTGGCTTGAATCCAGGCCCAGTTGTTCGAACAAGGTTTGCAGCGTTGGGCTAGTCGTATCCATGGGTTTCTCCCTGCAGGCTGAGCATCGTTATGCATGGGAGAGCTGTGCCGCGCAGGAGTTCGATCGGATTGTCAGGAAGTCAATGCGCCTGAATCCACGGCCGTCTTGAGTGCCAGGGCGGATTCTTTTCCGGCGGCAGCGGCGGTGTCCAGGGTCTTGAACCAGCGGTCTTTTTCAACCTGATGCAGGGTGACGGCAGTCAGCGGCGGCTTGGCACGCATCACGATCACCGCTTGAAACTCACCGTCTACTTCCCTTGCGTCGCCATGGATGAAAAATTCGCCAATATCAAATTCCGTCACGTATCGCCTTCCCTTCGAGGTAATCAACTGCACTGATGAAACCTGACCCGCACGGGGCAAGTTTCAATCGACGGGCCAGTATGGCAGTTGTTGAGGGGCGACGGCGCAGTAAAGTCATCCAGGTGACGAAACGATTGCACCGTGCAGGCTGGTTTCCAACTGCTTGGCCAGTTCGCAGGCCTGGATGTGGTCACTGCGAAAGCCTTTGATTCTGCCGCTGGTCACTTCAAGGATATGAAAGAAGTTGCGCCCGGCGGGTACCACTTGGTAAAGAATTGAATTGGAGTACCCCTTGACGCTGTGCAAGCAGTAGTATTGCCGTTCTTCCTGACATGATGAACGAGTGCGGGAAGACGTAGCGTCGTAGTGACGTCGTTGCATGGTCAGCTCCTGTCGATCGATCTTGTTGATACACCAGCAGCGTTACGGGTGGTTTTGACCCCCGTAGCTGTTTTAGTATTGTCGTCGGCGGGTGGCACCTGGTTCCAGCGCTCGTGTTTTCAATTGTATGAGCTGTCGGAAACTGCGTTTTTAATAGGGTTATTCTCTGAAGCGGGTCGACCGGTATTCTCTGGCTATTGAACCTGTGATTTCCTGTGGCGCAGGATGACCTCGCGTGAGGCTTGTCGTGTACGCCTGTACCTGCCTCTGGCAGGGCAGCGGGATCTTCTTCAGTTTTTTTCAAAAAATGTGTGTAACCGTGCCGAAATGGCCGTTTTTTTGTGCTGCCCGCCTTTGGCGGACGGCGCTCTTTTCGATGTGGGGGCGTTTCCTTGGCAGTCAGTAATCTGGATATGCACGCGTTGTTCGTGCTGGGTGATTTGCGCGCAAAGTTGGTCAAGCAGTTTCAATCCCGTTTCGTCTACATCACTGAGCAGACGCCGGAAGGCATCTACATCGCTGAAATCGATACCGAAGCGGCGATGGTGGTGGATGACAAACCCCGCCTGGAACTCAAAGTAGGCGACCATTTCCGCGCAGCGGTATTACCCAGTCGCGAAGGTGGCAAGTTCGAACTCAAGTTTCGCGATATCAAATTGACGGTGTATGGCCTGGGCGACTACGCCTTTGTTTCTTCGGCCGAAGGCCAGGGCATCGTGTTCAAGGAAGGCCACAGTGTGATGCTGGTGTTTGCCGCCAACGAACAATTGCAGGAAGGCCTGACCAAAACCCTCAAGGCCGTGACCGGCAAGGCCGCCAAGTGGCGCAAGGGTGAATTGGTCACGTTCAAGGCCAGTGAATAATCCGCACATCCTGCGAACATCTCCTATCTCCCGGAACCTCTACTACAGTTGAGTTGACTTAACTACTCAGAGGCTTCGCGCATAAGCAGCAAAGCCGTCCGCTATCTGCTGCGATATCGCGAGGTGCAAGGGCATGAAAGGATTGAGAACGCTGTTGGCCGCGTCGCTGACGACCCTGAGCCTGTCCATGGCTTCGCTGCCGGTTTGTGCCGCACAGGCACCGGTGCACTTTGCCGACCTGAACTGGGAAAGCGGCAGCCTGATCACCGAAATACTGCGAGTGATTGTCGAGAAGGGTTATGACCTGCCCACCGACACCTTGCCCGGCACCACCATCACCCTGGAAACCGCCCTGGCCAAGAATGACATCCAGGTGATCGGCGAAGAGTGGGCCGGCCGCAGCCCGGTGTGGGTCAAGGCAGAGGCCGAAGGCAAGGTGGTGGGCCTGGGCGATACGGTCAAAGGCGCGACCGAAGGTTGGTGGGTGCCGGAGTACGTGGTCAAGGGCGACCCCGCCAAAGGGCTCAAGCCGCTGGCGCCGGAGCTTAAAAGCGTGAAGGACCTGGCGCGTTACAAGGACGTGTTCAAAGACCCGGAGTCCCCCGGTAAAGGGCGCTTTCTCAACAGCCCCATCGGCTGGACCTCGGAAGTGGTCAACAAACAGAAACTCAAGGCGTATGGCCTGGACGACAGCTACGTGAATTTCCGCAGCGGTTCCGGCGCGGCACTGGATGCCGAGATCGCCTCGTCGATACGCCGGGGCAAACCGGTCTTGTTCTACTACTGGTCGCCTACGCCTTTGATGGGGCGCTACAAACTGATCCAGCTGGAGGAACCACCGTTCGACGCCGAGGCCTGGAAAACCCTGACGGATGCGGATAATCCTGATCCAAAGCCGACGCGGTCGTTGGCATCCAGGTTGAGTATCGGCGTGTCCACGCCGTTCCAGAAAGAACACCCTCAGATCGCGGCATTCTTTGAAAAGGTCGAGTTTCCGATCGAACCATTGAATAAAGCCTTGGCGACCATGAGCGAGAATCACACGGCGCCACGCGAGGTGGCCCAGGTGTTTATGAAAGAACACCCTGAGGTGTGGAAGGCATGGTTGACCGAGGAGGTGGCGGGGAAGGTTGAAGCGAGTCTGAAATAACCCCCGTTCTTGCTTTCGAGTGGTCCTCAAAAGTGCGGGAGCAAGCAAGCCTGCTCCCGCGTTCGGAGGGTATTGCCGGGCTTAGAACCGGGTGTGTACGGCCACCTCGAACGTTCTTGGCGATCCCAAATAGTAAGCCGGCGACACATGGGCAAACTCGGCGTACACCGCGTTAGTCAGGTTGCGTACCCGACCGGTCACCGAGGTGTGCGAGTCCACCTTGTAGCGCAGGAAGCTGCCGAACAGGGTGTAGGCCGGTACGGTCAGCGTATTGGCGTTGTCGGCATACACTTGGGCCACATACCGCGTATCCACCCCGCCTTGCCAGTCATCGGCAAAATCATAAGTCAGCCACAGGTTGCCTACACGCTTGGGTACGTTGGTTGGCGTGTTGCCCTTGCGTGAGACCACAGCGCCGCTGGCGATCTTCTCGTTGAACTCATCGTATTCGGCGTCTACCCAGGCGAAGTTGCCCTCTGCCAGAAGCGCTGGAGTGATACGCAGCGAACTGGCCACCTCGATACCCTTGGACGACTGCGCGCCGACCGGGATGCTGTTGGTCGGGTCCAGCGGATCGGTCACGGCAAAGTCCTTGCGCTCGATCCGATAGGCCGCGACGGTGGCGGAGCCACGACCGTCCAGGTAGTCGAACTTGCTGCCCACTTCCCACTGTTTGCCGGTCGATACATCAAATACTTGTGTGGTGGTAGTGGGCTGCTCGGCGGCGGTGCTGTATTGCACGTACACGTTGGCGGATGGCATGAACTGGTACGTCAGGCCGGCGCGGCCGGTCACCGGTTCCCAACTGCGCTTGAAGTGGCGGGGGTTGCTCGCCGTGACCACGCGGTGGTTGGTGACATCCAGGTCGATAGCGTCGTAACGCAGGCCAGTGAGCAGGGATAGTTTGTCGCTAAGGCCCAGCCGGTTTTCCACAAACAGCGCTTGGGTGGTCACCGCGTTGGTCTTGTCCCTTACGAATCCCGGCCGGGTGCCCGGTATGTCATAAAAATTGCCAGGGTTGTAGTGGTTTGGGTCCACCGTGCTTTTGCCGGATACATTCAATGGGCTGTTGGTGGTGCTGTTGACCTTGTACTCAAAACCGCCGGACCAGGTGGTCGCCAGCCCCAGCAAGCTGGCGTCATGGCGCAGTTCGAACTGGTTGCCGTTCTGTTCACCTTGATGGCGCACCTGGTAGGCAGTCGAGCGGTTCACCGCACGGTTATCGGCGGTGTACTGGTAGGTTTCCAGGTTGCGATAATCGCGCTGGCTGTCGAGATGGTAGAGGGTGTTTTTCAGCGTGGTGCTGTCGTTGATCCGGTAGTCGATGATCGAGCGCGCCCACAGTGTTCGCTGCTCGTAGCGGCCATCGGCGACGTTGTAGTTGTTGAACCGGTTGTGCGTGTCGATCTTCAATTCGCCAGCCTTGGGGTTGAGCACCGGCGTGCCCCAGTAAGGACTGTCTTCATGCTCATCCTGATACTCCAAGGCCAGCGTGTGGGACAGGCTGGGTGTGAGGTCGCTGAGTAAGGAAAACGCCAGGCTCCAGGCGTCGCGCTGGTCACGGTCGATATAACTGTGGTTGGTGTTGCGGCTCACATCCAGGCGCGCGTAATGCTGCACCTCGGCGCTCGGCTCGGTGAGCGCATGGTTGACGCCGAAGGCCATGCCGGCGGTGTCGTAGCTGCCATAGGTCAGTTGGCCCTCGGCGGCCTGTTCCTCGCGGGTGGCCAGCTTGGTCACATAGTTGAGCGAGCCACCGACGGCGCCGGCGCCGTTGATCAGGGAGGAGGGGCCGCCCACCAGTTCCACCCGATCATAGATCCAGGCATCCACCGGCCGTGCCAGGCCGGTGGCGACGTTGATGCCGTTGAACATCTGGGTGATCTGGCTGCTGGTAAACCCGCGATAGGACACAAAACCGCCAAACCCCGGCGGCGCGCTGGCGTTGACGCCGGGCAGGGTGTTGGCCGCATCGCGGAAGGTCTTGGCGCCATGGCGTTCGATATCATTGCGGTTGGCGATGGCTACCGACGCCGGGGTCTCCCGCACGCTTAGCCCCAACCGCGACGCCACGCCGCTGGGTTGGTCCAGGGCCAGGCCGGGCTCGGGCGTTGGTTGGCCATCGATGGTGGTCGGGGCCAGTTCGAGCGCCCAGGCGCAGACAGGCAGGCAGCCGAACAGGCCTGCCAACAGGGGTAAATGCTTCATGGTTGAATCCTGAAAAACGTGGCTTGAAAACAACGCACAGCCGTACGTACTTCCTTACGGAAACGCAGGTCAGTGCAGATCAAAAAGCGCAGGTATCAGGCGAAAGCGGGCGGCGCGCGCGGGTTAGCCGTGGGCCAGGTGAAGCGGGCAGGGATGTCAGCAGCCAGAACGATGGCCGGTGGTGGGGCGTGAGGTTGCGGCAACACCGCCACATTCAGGCTGGAACTGAGCGCGGGCCCCATGCCGCCGGTGGAACACAGCGGGCAACCGAACGCCTTGGACAGCGTGGGCAGGTTCTCACCGGTGGAGTGGGTCGGCTTGGGGGCCTGGGTGCGCGGGTCTACGGTACAGAACTGACCGCCAATCCCATTGAGTTGCATCCCCACCATCTGCCCGTGACCGATACTGCAGGCGAACACATTGAACAGGACGCAGCAATACAGCATCCAGGCAATGAGCGAGCGATCGGCACGGGCGATTTTCATGGGGCGGCACTTTACCATCAGCCGCCGACGAAATGCCTGCAAAAAATCTCAGGGCGACTATGCTTTTTCGCACTTTTCCAGGGAGAGCCAGTCATGAGCTTCGTCGTCGCACGGTGGATTGTCGGCATTTTTACCTGCATCAGCATGGTCCACTTGTATTGGGCCGCCGGCGGCAAACTCGGCAGCCTCGCCGCCATCCCCCAACTTCCCGGTGAATTCGCCAGCGGGCCACGCCCGGCGTTCAAACCTTCGGCACTGGGCACCTTTTTGGTGGCGATGGGGTTGGTGGCGATTGCACTGTTGGTGTGCCTGCGTGCCGGGTTGTACTTTTCGCCGGTGTCCCATCGGGCGTTGCAGTGGGGGATCAGCGCGATTGCCGTAGTGATGTTTGCCAGGGCAATTGGGGATTCGGAGTTGGTGGGTTTTTTCAAGAAGGTCAGTGGGTCGCGGTTTGCGCGGCTGGATACGTGGTTTTATTCGCCGTTGTGCCTGGTGTTGGGGGCAGGGTTATTGGTGGTGGCGTGGAGTTGAGGACCTGCGCCTTACGTTCCCTGCTACGCGACTACCGGCTATTGTAAGAAAACTCCTACAGGAGTACAAATGTACTCCATGACGAACCTGACCCCCCGCCGTACCGCCATCCTGACCTTTATCCGCGACCGTATCGCGCAGCAAGGCCAGCCCCCCAGCCTCGCCGAGATTGCCGAAGCGTTCGGCTTTGCCTCGCGCAGCGTCGCGCGTAAACACGTGGTGGCGCTGACCGAAGCCGGTTTTATCGAGGTCAACCCCAATCAGGCCCGTGGTATTCGCCTGCTCAATCAACCCGCCCGTCCCGAATGGCTGGATGTGCCGGTACTCGGGCGTGTCGCCGCTGGCCGGCCGATTGGCGCCGATGCCGACGTACACAGCCGCCTGCAACTGGACCCCGCTACCTTCGCGAAAACGCCGGATTACCTGCTGCGGGTACAGGGCGATTCGATGATCGAAGACGGCATTCTCGACGGCGACCTGGTGGGTGTACGCCGCAGTGCCGAGGCCCTGACCGGGCAGATCGTGGTGGCGCGCCTGGACGGTGAAGTCACCATCAAGCGTTTCGAACGCAATGGCGACAGCGTGCGTCTGTTGCCGCGCAACCCCGCGTATCAACCCATTGTGGTGGGGCCTGACCAGGACTTGGCCATTGAAGGGGTGTTCTGCGGCCTGGTGAGGCAAGGTTGATGGGCGCCGTGGTTGCACTGGATACGCTGTTCAATGGCGGCCGCGTCTGGAAAGGCCGGCCCGCCGCGCCGCCGGCCAGTGTGCATCCTACCGGGCTTACGGCGCTGGATGCGGTGCTGCCAAGCGGCGGCTGGCCTGAGTCGGCCCTGAGTGAAATCCTGCTGGCCAATGAAGGTATCGGCGAATTGCAACTGGTGCTGCCGACCCTGGCGCGCTTATCCACGGCGGGAGAACGCATTGTGCTGGTGGCCCCGCCGTATACGCCGTACCCCCACGCCTGGCAGAACGCCGGGGTCGATTTACGCCAACTCTCGGTGGTGCAGGCCGAGGAGCGCGACGCGTTGTGGGCGGTGGAGCAATGCCTGCGCTCCGGCAGTTGCGGCGCGGTGTTGTGTTGGCCGCGCAAGGCCGATGATCGCGCGTTGCGGCGTTTGCAGGTGGCGGCGGAAACCGGGCAGACCCTGGCGTTTGCCTGGCGATCCATCAGCGAGGCAGTCAACTCATCTCCCGCCGCCCTGCGCCTGACCGTCGAAGCCAGGCCTGCCCAAGTGCGGGTGCTCAAATGCCGTGGCGGCCTGGCTCATCCGGCGCCGATTGCGCTGAGCGGGCATTGAGGTTGCTATGCGCTGGGTGTGTATTGTGTTCCCGCAATTGGCACTGGACGGCGTGCAGCGTGTGCATCCCGAACCCGAGCAACCCCTGGCGTTGCTGGCCGGCACGCCGCAGCGGCGTGTGCTGCAAACCGTCAACGATGCTGCCCGTACCTTGGGGCTGCGTCCCGGCCAATCGCTGACGGCGGCGCATGCCCTGGCCAAGACCTTTGCCAGCGCCGAATACGACCCCGCCGAAATCGAACGCTGGCAGCAGTTCCTGGCCGCCTGGGCCTATCAGTTCAGCTCCCAGGTCAGCCTGTATTACCCACGCGCCTTGTTGTTTGAAATCGAATCGAGCCTGGGACTGTTCGGGCCCTGGCCGCAGTTTGAAGCGCGTTTGCGCAAAGAGCTGACCGAACTGGGCTTTCGTCACCGTATCGTCGCCGCACCCAACCCGGCCGCGGCGCGGGTGCTGGCCAATCTCTACGATGGCCTGGCCGTCGCGGATGAGGCCCTGGCGCAAGCCTTGGCGCCGCTGCCCATCGACCGCGCCGGCCTTGAGTCCCAGGCCGCCACCGCATTGTCGCGCATGGGCCTGCGTACCCTGGCGCAGGTGCAGGCTTTGCCCCGGCACACCTTGGCGCGGCGTTTCGACGCCACGTTGCTCAAACACCTGGATGCACTGACCGGACAACGCCCCTTGGCCCTTGGGTTTTACCAGCCGCCGGACCAGTTCGATGAACGCATCGAATTGAATTTCGACGTGCAATCCCACCAGGCGCTGCTGTTTCCGCTGCGCCGCTTGACCGGCGATTTGTCGGCATTCCTGTGTGGTCGCGACAGTGGCGTGCAGCGTTTTGACCTGCACCTGGAACACGCCCAGGCGCCCGACAGCGTGATCAAGGTCGGCCTGCTCAGCGCCGAACGTGAACCTGCGATGCTCTTCGAACTGGCCCGTGGGCGCCTGGAGCAGTTGCAAGTCAGCGCCCCGGTGCGCGGCTTTCGCCTGGTGGCCCGCGACTTGCCGGTATTTGTGCCGCAGCGCCAGGACCTGTTCGACGACCGCCCGCAACAGACCCTGCCCTGGGAGCAACTGCGCGAACGCCTGCGCGCGCGCCTGGGCGATGAGGCGGTGCAAGGCCTGCGCTTTCACGCCGACCATCGGCCCGAATGCGCCTGGCAAGCGGCGGCGGACACTCGCCCATGCCCGACCTTGAACAAGGTGCAACGTCCCGGCTGGCTGCTCAACGAGCCCACCTTGCTGGCCGAGCAGGGCGTGCGGATCCTCATGGGGCCGGAGCGTATCGAAACCGGCTGGTGGGACGGCGCCGACATCCGCCGCGACTACTACCTGATCCAGACCCGCGCCGGCCAGCAAGGCTGGGCCTACCGCACGGTGGGGCAAGCCGATGGCCTGTGGCTGCAAGGCTGGTTCGCATGAGCTACGCCGAGCTGCATTGCCTGTCCAACTTCACGTTCCAGCGCGGTGCTTCCAGTGCATTGGAGTTGTTCGAGCGCGCCAAGCGCCAGGGCTACAGCGCCTTGGCGATCACCGATGAATGCACGTTGTCGGGCATCGTGCGTGCCTGGCAGGCGGCCAAGGCGGTGGGCTTGCCATTGATTATCGGCAGCGAAGTGCGCATCGAAAACGGCCCGAAACTGGTCCTGCTGGTGGAAGACCTCAGCGGCTACCAGTACCTGTGCCGCCTGATCACCCTGGCCCGACGCCGCGCCGAAAAGGGCCGTTATCGCCTGCTGCAAGAAGACTTCGACCAACCCCTCAACGGCCTGCTGGCGGTGTGGGTCGCGCAAGACAGCGACACCCAGGCCTCGATCCAGTGGCTGCGCCGTACTTTCGCCGGGCGCCTGTGGCTGGCGGTGCACCTGCACTGTGGCCAGGACGATGCGCGCCATCTGGAGCAGCGCCTGCAGTTGGCCGCGAGCCTGGATATCCCGGCAGTGGCCTGCGGTGATGTGCACATGCATGCGCGTGGTCGACGCGCCCTGCAAGACACCATGACCGCCATCCGCCATCACGTCTCGGTGGCCGACGCCGGCACGCGCCTGCACCCAAATGGCGAGCGGCATTTGCGCAGTCTCGATGCGCTGAATGCGTTGTACCCGCAAGCCTTGCTTGACGAGACCCTGAGCATCGCGCGCCGTTGCACCTTCGACCTCGGCCAGTTGCGCTACCGCTACCCGCGCGAATTGGTACCCGAGGGGCATGATGCGCAATCCTGGCTGCGCGTTCTTACCGAAGAAGGTATCGCCCAGCGGTGGCCCGAGGGTATCGATGCCAAGACCCTGCAACAGATCAATCACGAACTGGCGTTGATCGGCAGGCTGGGTTACGAAAGCTATTTCCTCACGGTGCACGACATCGTGCGCTTTGCCCGCAGCCGTTCGATCCTCTGCCAGGGGCGAGGCTCGGCCGCGAACTCGGCGGTGTGTTTTGCCTTGGGTATCACCGAGATCAACCCGAGCCTGACGAACATGCTGTTCGAGCGCTTCCTGTCAGAGGAACGCAACGAGCCGCCGGATATCGACGTGGACTTCGAACACGAGCGCCGTGAAGAAGTGCTGCAATACGTGTTCCAGCGTTATGGCCGCACCCGCGCGGCGTTGACGGCGGTGGTCAGCAGTTACCACGCGAGCGGCGCGGTGCGCGACGTGGCCAAGGCGCTGGGGTTGCCGCCGGACCAGATCAACGCCCTGGCCGACTGCTGCGGGCGCTGGAGTGATGCGACGCCGCCACTGGAACGCCTGCGCGAAGCGGGCTTCGACCCCGACAGCCCGTTGCTGCGCCGTGTGTTGACCCTGACCGGGCAATTGATCGGCTTTCCCCGGCACCTGTCCCAGCACCCCGGCGGCTTCGTGATTTCCGAATACCCGCTGGACACCCTGGTGCCGGTGGAAAATGCCGCCATGGCCGAACGCACCATCATCCAATGGGACAAGGACGACCTGGACGCGGTCGGCCTGCTCAAGGTGGATATCCTCGCCCTGGGCATGCTCAGCGCGATTCGCCGGTGCTTCGACCTGCTGCGCCGTCATCGTGACCTCGACCTGGCCCTGGCGACGATACCCAAGGAAGACCCGGCCACCTACGCGATGATCAGCAAGGCCGACACCATCGGTGTGTTCCAGATCGAATCGCGGGCGCAGATGTCGATGTTGCCCAGGCTCAAGCCCAGGACGTTTTATGACCTGGTGATCGAAGTGGCGATTGTGCGACCGGGGCCGATCCAGGGCGGCATGGTGCATCCGTACCTGCGCCGACGGAACAACGAAGAAGCAACCACTTACCCGTCGCCGCAACTTAAAAGCGTATTGGAGCGCACCCTGGGCATTCCGCTGTTCCAGGAACAAGTGATGCAGATCGCCATGGTCGCCGCCGACTACAGCCCTGGCGAGGCCGACCAGTTGCGCCGCTCCATGGCCGCCTGGAAACGTCACGGCGGCCTGGAACCGCACCAGCAGCGCCTGCGCACCGGCATGCTGAAAAACGGCTACACCGAAGCCTTTGCGGCGCAGATTTTCGAGCAGATCAAGGGGTTTGGCAGCTATGGCTTTCCGGAATCCCACGCGGCCAGTTTCGCCTTGCTGACCTACGCCAGTTGCTGGCTCAAATGCCACGAGCCGGCGGCGTTTGCTTGTGCGTTGATCAACAGTTGGCCCATGGGTTTCTACAGCCCGGACCAGATCCTGCAGGATGCGCGGCGCCATCGCTTGCAGATCCGCCCGGTGGATGTGCGAGCCAGCGACTGGGATTGCAGCCTGGAGCCCATCGACGGCCAGCAACCGGCGATCCGCATGGGGCTGCGCATGATCAGCGGGTTTCGCGAAGAGGACGGGCGGCGCATCGAAGCCGCCCGTCAGCGCCGGCCGTTCAGCGACATTGCCGACCTGGGCGCGCGCGCCGGGCTGGATGCCCGCGCCCAAGCGTTGTTGGCCGACGCGGGCGCCTTGCGCGCCCTGGCCGGCAACCGGCACCAGGCGCGCTGGGACGTGGCCGGCGTACACCAACAACTGGGGCTGTTTGCCGGGTTGCCCGGCTGCGATGAAACGCGGGTGGACTTGCCCGCGCCCACGCTGGGCGAAGACCTGCGCGCCGATTACGCCACCCTCGGCACCACCCTTGGGCCGCACCCGCTGGCGTTGCTGCGCGATGAGTTGCGCAAGCGTCGGTGTCGCAGTTCCCGCGAGCTTATGGCGGTGGAGCATGGGCGTAACGTCAGCGTGGTGGGCCTGGTCACCGGTCGGCAACGCCCAGGCACCGCCAGCGGCGTGACTTTTGTGACGCTGGAGGACGAATTCGGCAACCTCAATGTGGTGGTCTGGCGCGACCTGGCCGAACGTCAGCGCCAGGCCCTGGTCGGCTCGCGGCTGCTCAAAGTGGACGGGCGGTGGGAGGCGGTGGGCGAGGTGCGGCACTTGATCGCCGGGCGTTTGACCGACCTCAGCGTATTGCTGGAAGGCATCGATGTGCGCAGCCGGGATTTTCACTGAAGCCTGGGGACAGCGTGGTGGTTACTGCCAAATTTATACCAAATGAAACCATCTGCTCGGTGTAAGCTCCAAAAATGGCGACTGTCCTGTCTTTGCCCAGAGCTTAACAATGCAATTCTTATCCAATTCCCATGGCTGTGAAGGTTGGGCCGGTGAAATGGCTCAGCGTATACGCGGCTTTGACTGGTCAAAAACCGACCTCGGGCCCATCGACCAGTGGTCCACCAGCCTGGCCTGTACCGTGCAAATGATGCTTGCCTCACCGGTGCCGATGGTGATGCTGTGGGGGCGCCTGGGCCACATGATCTACAACGACAGCTACTCGGCGTTTGCCGGTGGTCGCCACCCGTACCTGCTGGGTACGCCGGTGGAGCTGGGTTGGCCGGAAGTGGCCGACTTCAACCGGCATGTGGTGGACACCTGCCTGGCCGGAGGCACGTTGTCGTTCAACAACAAGGACCTGGTGCTGCTGCGCAACGGACAACCGGAAACCGTATGGCTGGACCTGTATTACAGCCCCGTCGCCGGCGATGACCAGCAACCGGCCGGCGTCCTGGCGATTGTGGTCGAGACCACCGAGTTGGTGAAGTCCGAACAGGTGCGTCAGGAACTCACCCATAATCTCGAACAGCGCGTGGCCGCTGAAGTGCAGGCGCGCTCCACCGCCGAGGAGCAGTTGCGCCAGTCGCAAAAACTCGAAGCCATCGGCGGCCTTACCGGCGGCGTGGCCCACGACTTCAATAACCTGCTGCAAGTGATCGCCGGCAACCTGCATTTGCTGGCCCGCCATGAACCGGACAACCCCCAGGTGCAGCGGCGTGTGAGCGCGGCCATTGCAGCGGTGGAGCGGGGCGCCAAGCTGTCGACACAACTGCTGGCCTTTGCCCGTCGCCAGCCATTGTCTCCGGCGGTGTACAACCCGTTGCGCATTTACGAAAACCTCGGCGAACTGCTGCAGCGCGCACTGGGTGAAACCATCCGCATTGATGTGCAACTGCCGCGTGATCCGTGGCGCATTCATGTCGACCGCAACCAACTGGAAAACGCCTTGCTCAACCTGGCGATCAATGCGCGGGATGCCATGAAGGGCGAGGGCGTGATTCGCATCAGCGGTGAAAACATCATCCTCAACCCCGATGATTGCATCGGCAAAAGCATCAGCCCCGGCGAATACGTACGCCTGGCGGTGAGCGACACCGGTGTGGGCATGTCACCGGCGATCCAGGCCAAGGTGTTCGAACCGTTCTTCACCACCAAGCGCGACGGCCACGGCACCGGCCTGGGCTTGAGCATGGTGTTCGGCTTTGTGCGCCAAAGCGGCGGGCACGTGGATGTGTGCAGCGCAGAAGGCAAGGGCACCTTGGTGCAGTTGTATTTCCCGCGCAACCTGGGCGAGGAACGCCCGGAAACATCGGCCGAACCCTTGGCGCCCGAGGGCGGCCAGGAAACGATCCTGGTGGTCGAAGACAATGAAGGCGTGCGCCTGACCGTCGTGGAAGTGCTCGAACAATCGGGCTACACCGTGCTCACCGCCGAAGACGGCGACCAGGCCATGCTCAAGCTCAAAGACGGCCTGCAACCGGACCTGATTTTTACCGACGTGGTAATGCCGGGCCGCGTCAAAAGCACCGACCTCGCGCAGTGGGCCCGCGGGCAAACGCCTCCCGTGCCGGTGCTGTTCACCTCCGGCCACACCCGCGACATCCTCTCCAGCAACCACCTGCTGAGCCGCGACATTCATCTGCTGAGCAAGCCCTACAGCCCCGAAGCCCTGACGTTACGCGTGCGCCGCGTGCTTACCGCAAGACAAGGTTGACCATGACTTCACCGCGCAACATCCCTTCGATCACCGCCCAACGCCCAGGCTTCGTGCGGGTGCGGGGTGCCCGCGAACACAACCTGCGCAATGTCGATGTGGACATTCCCCGGGACGCCTTGGTGGTGTTCACCGGCGTGTCGGGCTCGGGCAAATCGTCCCTGGCGTTTTCCACGGTGTATGCCGAGGCTCAGCGGCGCTATTTCGAGTCGGTGGCGCCCTATGCGCGGCGCCTGATCGACCAGGTGGGCGTGCCCGACGTGGACAGCATCGAGGGCCTGCCGCCCGCCGTGGCCCTGCAACAACAGCGTGGTACGCCAAGCGCGCGCAGCTCGGTGGGCAGCGTCACCACCTTGTCCAGCCTGATCCGCATGCTGTACTCCCGCGCCGGCAGTTACCCGCCAGGGCAGGCGATGCTCTATGCCGAGGACTTTTCGCCGAACCTGCCTCAGGGCGCGTGCCCGCAATGCCATGGCTTGGGCCGCGTGTATGAAGTGACCGAAGCGCTGATGGTGCCGGATCCATCGCTGACCATCCGCCAGCGCGCGGTAGCTTCCTGGCCCTGACCTGGCAGGGCCAGAACCTGCGCGACATACTCGTAACCCTGGGTTACGACGTGGATATCCCTTGGCGTGACCTGCCGAAAAAACACCGCGACTGGATCCTCTTCACCGAAGAAACCCCCACGGTACCGGTGTATGCCGGCTTCACCCCGCAGCAAACCCGCGACGCGCTCAAGCGCAAGCTGGAGCCGAGCTACCAGGGCACCTTCAGCGGCGCGCGGCGCTATATCCTGCACACGTTCACCCATACCCAGAGCGCGCTGATGAAAAAGCGCGTCGCGCAGTTCATGCAGGGCAGCGCCTGCCCGTTGTGCGAGGGCAAGCGCCTGACCCGGGCGGCACTCTCGGTGAAGTTCGCCGGGGTGGACATTGGCGAGTTGTCGCAGCTGTCGCTGGCGCAGTTGGCCGAGTTGCTGCGGCCGGTGGCGGCGGGGCAGGACACGATGAAACTGTCCGTGGAAAAGCGCCTGGCCGCGCAGCGTATCGCCCAGGATTTGCTGGAGCGCGTCAGCACCTTGACCGAGCTGGGCTTGGGGTATCTGAGCCTGGAACGCAGCACGCCGACGTTGTCGTCCGGCGAGTTGCAACGCCTGCGCCTGGCCACGCAATTGGGCTCGCAATTGTTTGGCGTGATCTATGTGCTGGATGAACCGTCGGCAGGGCTGCACCCGGCGGATGGCGAGGCGCTGTTCACCGCGCTTGAGCGTTTGAAAGCCGCCGGCAACTCGCTGTTTGTGGTGGAGCACGACCTGGAAACCATGCGCCGCGCCGACTGGCTGATCGATGTCGGCCCGGCCGCCGGCGAGCATGGCGGGCAAGTGCTGTACAGCGGCCCGCCCGCCGGCTTGGTGGATGTGCAGGCATCGCAGACCCGTGACTATCTGTTTGCCGAACCGCGCCCGTCGAATCAGGCGCGCCGTGAACCCCGTCACCTGTTGAAACTGGCGGGTGTGACGCGTAACAACCTCCATGATCTGAGCGTGGAATTCCCGCTGGGTTGCTTCACCGCAGTGACCGGCATTTCCGGCTCGGGCAAGTCCAGTCTGGTCAGCCAGGCCCTGCTGGAACTGGTGGGCGCAGGCCTTGGGCGCGTGGTCGACAATGACGAAGAACAGAGCCTGGAAGATGACGCGCCGCAACCCCTCGGTGGCCGCATCAGCAGCGGGCTGGAACATATCCGCCGCCTGGTGCAGGTAGACCAGAAACCCATTGGCCGCACGCCGCGCTCGAACCTTGCGACCTACACCGGGCTGTTCGATAACGTGCGCAAACTGTTCGCCGCCACGCCCGCCGCGAAGAAGCACCAATACGATGCCGGCCAGTTCTCTTTCAACGTCGCCAAGGGCCGTTGCCCCAACTGTGAGGGCGAAGGGTTTGTCAGCGTCGAGTTGTTGTTCATGCCCAGCGTGTACGCGCCGTGCCCGACCTGCCATGGGGCGCGCTACAACCCCGAGACACTGGCGATCAAATGGCAGGGCTTGAGCATCGCCCAGGTGCTGGGCCTGACCGTTGAGCAGGCCGTCGAGGTGTTTGCCGAGCAGCCGGGTGTGTTGCGTTCGTTGCAGGTATTGCGCGATATCGGCCTGGGTTATCTGCGGCTTGGCCAACCGGCTACCGAACTGTCCGGCGGCGAGGCGCAACGCATCAAGTTGGCCACCGAACTGCAACGCAACGCCCGGGGCGCGACCTTGTATGTGCTGGATGAGCCGACCACGGGGCTTCATCCACGGGATGTGGATCGCCTGCTCAGCCAGCTCAACCATCTGGTGGATGCGGGGCACACGGTGGTGGTGGTCGAGCATGAAATGCGCGTGGTCGCGCAGAGTGACTGGGTGATCGATATCGGGCCGGGAGCAGGGGATCTGGGGGGCAAGGTGGTTGCCAGTGGCACGCCACAGAAAGTCGCCAGGAGCAAAAAGAGTCGCACCGCGCCATTCCTGGCACGGGCACTCACCTAAGCGCAAAAAAGCTTCAAATGTGGGAGGGGCTTGCTCCCGATAGCGGTGGGTCAGAAGAAATTTACATGACTGATTCACCGCTATCGGGCAAGCCCCCTCCCACATGTGGTTTAGTGTTGATTCAGTTGGATCTGCGCTTTGGCTTGCTTCACCACATGCTCCACCGTAAAGCCGAATTTCTCCTGCAGCTTGGCCAGCGGCGCCGACGCGCCAAAGCTGTTCATCACCACCTTGGCGCCGGTTTGTCCGACATAACGGTCCCATCCCAACGGCCCTGCCTGTTCGACCACTACCCGTGCCTTTACCGCCGGTGGCAACACGCTGTCGCGGTAAGCCTGGTCCTGTTCTTCGAACAATTCCCAGCTGGGCATCGACACCAATTGCGCGGCGACCCCTTCGTTGGTGAGCTGTTCATAGGCCGCCACGGCCAGGCTGACTTCGCTGCCGGTACCGATCAGGACCACTTCGGGCTTGTTCGCCCCGGCCAACACATAAGCGCCCTTGGCTGCGCCAGTCGCTGCCGCATACTTCGTGCGGTCCAGGGTCGGCAGCGGTTGGCGTGACAGCACCACGCAGCTCGGCCGATGGGTTTGCGCCAGGGCGACTCTCCACAGCTCCAGGGTTTCATTTGCATCGCCAGGGCGCAGGGTCAGCAGCCCCGGCGTGGCGCGCAATTGCGTCAGGTGTTCGATGGGCTGGTGGGTCGGCCCGTCCTCGCCCACGCCGATGGAGTCGTGGGTGAACACAAACACCACCGGCAACTCCATGATCGCCGCCAGGCGGATCGGCGGTTTCATATAGTCGCTGAATACCAGGAACGTCGAGGTGTACGGGCGCAGGTAGGACAGCGCCATGCCATTGGCAATCGCGCCCATGGCGTGTTCGCGAATGCCGAAATGCAGGTTACGCCCGCGGTAGTCGTCGGCGCTGAAACGCCCGGCGCCGTCGAAGGTGAGGTGGGTCTTGGTCGACGGCGACAAATCAGCCGAGCCACCGATCAGCCAGGGGATTTGCCGGGCGAAGGCATTCAACACCTCACCGCCTGCCGCACGACTGGCGACGCCTTTGGCATCCGCCGCATAACCCGGCAGATCTGCCTGCCACTGCGCGGGCATTTCGCCGGCGCGCATGCGCCGCAGTTCGTCGGCTAACTGCGGGTCAAGAGCGGCCAGGGTCCGGTTCCATTGCTGGTACAGCGGCTCGGCGCGCGCCTGCAGCGCGTCGCGTAATACCGTGCGTGCCTCATCGGGCACCAGGAAGCTCGAATCCTGCGGCCAGCCATACGCCGCCTTGGTCAGGCGAATTTCTTCATCGCCCAGCGGTTCGCCATGGGCGGCAGCGGTGTTGTGCTTGTGGGGCGAGCCGTAGCCGATCACGCTGTCGACCACGATCAGCGTCGGTGCGCCGGTGTTGACCTGGAAGGTCTCCAGGGCTTCGCTCAATGCCTGCAAGTCATTGGCGTCGGCGACGTGCAAGGTGTGCCAGCCATACGCCTGGAAGCGCTTGATCACGTCCTCGCTGAACGCCAACTCGGTGTGGCCTTCGATGCTGATGGTGTTGTTGTCGTAGATCCAGCACAGGTTATCCAGCTTCAAATGCCCGGCCATCGATGCCGCTTCGCTGCTGATGCCTTCCATCATGTCGCCGTCGCCGCACAGGGTGTAGACGTTGTAGTCAAACAACACCTGGCCGTCGCGGTTGAAGCGCTCGGCCAGCCAACGCTCGGCCATGGCCATGCCCACGCTGTTGGCGCAGCCTTGGCCCAACGGCCCGGTAGTGGTCTCGACGCCGGTGGTCATGCGGTATTCCGGATGCCCTGGGGTTTTTGAGTCGGCTTGGCGAAACTGCTTGATATCGTCCAGGCTGATCGCCGGTTGCCCGGTGCGTTGGCCCTGGGCATCGATCTCCACCACACCGGCAAGATGCAACAGCGAATACAGCAGCATCGACGCATGCCCCACCGACAACACAAAACGGTCGCGGTTGGGCCAGTCGGGATGCGCCGGGTGATACCGCAGGAACCGGCTCCACAGCGTATACCCCACCGGCGCCAGGCCCATGGGCGTGCCGGGGTGGCCGGAATTGGCCTTCTGCACGGCGTCCATGGCCAGAGTGCGCAGGGTGTTGATGCATTGAGTGTCGACAGTGGTAGCCGCGTGAGTCATGAAACCGGTCTCCCTCGAAGGACGATCTATTGTTGAGGGCAGGGCGTCGCAAAGGTTTTGTCCCATCGCCGTTACCGCGACGAACGGGGCGTATTGAGCGCAAACATGACAAGACCGCCAGGAATGGGCTAGCTTCAAGGGCGTAGACCATTGATCAACATGCGGAGGTACGCCATGCCAGTGAAACACGACCTGTATCAGGATTTGGGGTTGAGCAAGGAAGTCGTTCACGAACGCAGGGCGAACGATAAACGCCTGGACTCGCTGCTCACGCAATATGACGCTGCCGACGGGGAGGTGCTCAAGGCGGAATCAGCCAGTGCCAGCGATGAAGATGTTGAGAAACTGAAGAAAAAGCGGCTTCTGATCAAAGATGAAATTGTGGGGCGATTGGGTTAAGCAGTCCCGCAACGACCGTGGCGAGGGGGCTTGCTCCCGATAGCAGTGTGTCAGGCACCGATGCATCAACTGACACGCCCTCGCCACCCACACGCCTTTGCCATTGGAGCGGCGCGGGCATCGGGTTTAGGCCAGCAGTGCGTCCAGGCACGCATCCACCGAGCGTTGCTGCGTTTGCGCATACAACTTCAGCTCATCAATTGTGTTGCGCCCCAGCGCCTGTTCGAACGCCGCCTGGTTCGAATGGGCCGCGTAGTGGCTTTGCGCGCCATCCCCCAGGTTCGACTGGAAGATCCCCGCCGCGCTCACCGGTAGAAAGTCCTCATACACCAACGGCTCTACATCGACGTGGCCGGCGGCGACCAGAGCCTCCAGCGTGCGTGGTTGGTCGGCGTGGCCGCGTGCCGCGAGGCCTTTTGGCGTGGCGAAGTAGCGGAAGTACGCCAGGCCCTGTTCGCGCATGTGTGCGTGGTTGTCGGGGAAGGCCTGGAAGTGCTGCTCCATCAATTGTGTGTAGCGTGCGGCGTTAGCCTCGTTGGGGAATGCGCCCAGTTCGTCGCGGGCGGCGTTCAGCAGTTGGTCGTAGAGGGCGCGGCCCTTGGGCGTCAGCGCGACGCCGCGTTGTTCGATTTCGCCGAAACGTGCGCTGTGGCTGCCTTGGGCGTCGGTGAAGGCGATGGCTTCGTCAAGGGCTTTGAAGCTGGTCTGGCGCAGCAGGATCGGGCACTGGCGGCGCGGCGGGCCTTCGATCACGGCCTTGGGCGTGATGCCTTTGCCGGGCATGGCGGCCTGCACCTGGTCGATGTCCAGGGTGCGCGGAGTCAGATGGTTGATGTGCGGGCCCTTGAACGCGACGACGTCGGCGATCAGGCGGTGCTGGTCGCTCAGTTGCTGGTATTGCGCGGCGGTGACGGTGGCGGCGTGGTGCCAGCGGAAGGTTTCCAGGGCCTCGCGGATAAAGTGCGCGGCGTCCTCGGCATCGAGGCCGCCGTCTGTTTCCGCCTGCCCAATCAGCGCCAGGGCGCCTGGGCTGAAGATCGACCGTTTGGCCAGGGCGGTTTCGGCGAAAGCGCGCAACTCGCGATTTTCGATCAGCTCCAGGCGCAGCAACGAGGTGAACACACGAAACGGGCTGGTTTGCAGCGCATGCTCATGGACCGCGCGAAACGCTGTGGAATGCACCGGCACGCCCGCCGGCGTGAGGTCGTAATAGCCCACCGGCTGCATGCCCATCACTGCGAACAGGCGGCCGATGGTCGCCAGTTCCGCTGCAGTGCCCAGGCGGATGGCACCGTGGCGCTCCCTGTCCAGGCGCTGGATCTCGCCGGTGCGTTGCAGTTGTTGCGCCACACCCGGTTCGCTCTGGAGCACGCGAGTGTTGACCTCGGCCACCAGATCCATCAGCGCGCCGTACAGGGGAACTTCATCTCGGTACATATCGGACATGGCCTTGGAAAAGCCCTTGCGGATCTCGTCGGGGCTCACATGTGCGGTACTTGGCATAGAAAAATTCCTGATGACGGACGTGATAGGTGTGACCGTTTTCTGGATTTTGTTGGGCCCAGGGTGCGCTTGCAAACGAAGATTCCTCTGGACTTCATTCTGCAAATGAATGAGATGACACGAATATGTCAAAAACCGCGCCTGGCAAAACTTCATTTTCGAGCGGTTTTCCTAACTTATTCTTCACGGAGTCCGCCCCGGCCCCCATGAAACAATCGTCACGTTTGTAGGGATGAAAACGCCGTTTCGCACACCTTTTACATAAAAAAATATTCAGGGGCCGTCGTTAATGAAGCTATCTACACTGGCGTTATCCATCACCGCCGCCGTGCTGGCACAGCAGGCTTGCGCGGATGATTTCGGGCTCGGCGCGCTGGGCACGGGCAACGGTCACAGCGGTTTTGTGGAGGACAGTCATGCGTCCATCAGCTCACGAACCATGTACTACAGCGCAGACAACCGCTCGGGTACCAACAACGACCTGCGCGAAGCCGCAACCGCGCTGCGTTTTGACTACAAATCCGGCTTTACCCAAGGCACGCTCGGCGTCGGTTTCGACGTGATGGCGTTCGGTGCCTTGCGCCTCGATGGCGGCGACGGTCACGCCGCCGGCCCCGGCCTGGCGGGCAACGGCAACAGCTTCTTTCCAACCAGGAACAACGGTACCGAACCTGCCGACTCCTTTGGTCGCGCTGCGGGTAATGTGAAGTTCAGGATTTCCCAGACCGAATTGCACGTCGGTGGTGGCCTGGCACCGGTGTTGCCCATCCTGGTCGCCAACGACAGCCGTGTGGCGCCGCAGACCTTTGACGGCGGCGTTCTGACTTCGAACGACATCCCCAACGTGACCTTCACCGGCGGTGAGCTGAACCGCGTCGAAGGCCGTGCTTCCAGTAACTCCACGGGGTTGAGCGTTGCCGGTGGCCAGCGCGATAGCGACAGCTTCAAATTCGGTGGCGTGGACTACAAACCCTTCGGTTCATCCGACAACAGCCTGGCAAAAAACCTGACGCTGCAGTACTACTACGCGCAGCTGCAGGACTTCTACAAACAGAACTATGTAGGCCTGGTGCACGTGCTGCCGTTGGGCAATGACCAATCGTTCAAGACCGACCTGCGTTACTTCGACAGCACCAGCGACGGCAAGAATGGTTCGAGTGGCTATGCGTTCAACAACAACGGCGGCTATGCCAAGCATGCTGGCGAAGTGGACAACAAAACCTACAGCGCAGCCTTCACTTATCAGTTGGGTGGCAGCAGCCTGATGCTCGGCCACATTGGCGTGGGGGATGACGGTGGCTTCGTCTGGGTCAACCAGGGCAGCCTGGCCGACCCGCACGCGCAAGGCGCCGGCGGCAGCGACTTCTACCTGTTTACCGATGCGGTGGTCGGCCAGTTCTCCCGGGCAGGCGAGCAGGTCAACTTCGGCCAGTATGCCTATGACTTCAAGGCCTACGTACCGGGCCTGAAGGCGTCCGTGGCGTATCTGGACGGCAAGGACATCAAGTCCAATGTCGCCGGTGGCCCCGACCAGAAAGAAAACGAAGCCGACTTCCGCTTGGACTATGTGGTGCAGGCAGGTCCGCTGAAAGGCTTCGGTACCACCTTGCGTACCGGTACCTATCACGGCAAAAACACCGGCACCGCCGACCAGGACCAGACCCGTCTGATCTTCAACTACACCTACGCGATCTTCTAACCGGGCTGCGCCCCACTGTGTAGGTACCCGGCGTTGACGGTGAGCTACCAGCGACGCAAAAAAATGTGGGAGCGGGCATAAGCCCGCTCCCACAGAGATTCAGGGTTGCCCGAGAATCAGGAAGGGAACAACTCGCTCAGCTTCATCGCCAGCATCATGTCGCCTTCGGTGCGCAGCTTGCCGCCCATGAAGGCCTGCATGCCGTCGGTGGAACCGTCGACGATGCCTTCCAGGGTTTCGCTGTCCATGACCAGGGTCACTTGGGCGTCCGGGTTTTCGCCTTCTTGCAGCTCGCAGGTCTTGTCTTTGACAACCAGGGAAAAATTCTTGGTGTCGTCAATGCGGAAACCGAATACCAGGTCCAGGCCTTCGGCAGCGCTTGGGTTGAATTTGGCTTTCATTGCTTCTACGGCTTTAGCTACGTCAGTCATGGTTTCGATCCTTTGGGGTAGAGTCCAGTGACCCTGGGGTCACGGTTGGCCGCAATTCACCGGAAGGTGATGAGCTGCGGCGCCTTCAACAGTTGCAAGTGGGTATGGCTGTTGAAGGAAGCCAGTGCCACCTCGCGACCGCGGAATTTCAGCTGGTTGAGCGAGGTGTTAACAATTTGCCAGTTCAGCTCGAAGGCCTGGGCGGCAGGCATTCGGGTCATCAGGTGGAGCAGGGCGGTGATGGTGCCGCCCGAGGTGAACACGGCGACTTTGTGCGAATTGTCCGCTGCCTCGAGAATACGTTGCAGGCCGCCTTGAACGCGCTCGACGAACCCCTGCCAGCTTTCCAGCCCTGGCGGATCATAGGTGCCGGCCAGCCAGCGCTCGATGATCAGGGCGAAGATGCGCTGGAATTCGCTGCGGTTTTGCGCGCCGTTACGCAGGATGTGCATCGCGTTGGGTTCGGCGCCGAGCAGGTCAGGGAGCAACCCGCGAATAATGGCCTCACCGTCGAATTCATTGAAGGCGACGTCGGTTTCCAGCGGCGGGACCGGCAGGCCCCGGGCGCTGTATTGATCGAACGTAGCGCTGGCGGTGTGCTGTTGGCGGCGCAGGTCGCCGGCTATGCAGCGGTCGAATACCAGGCCCATGTCGGCCAGGTGGCGACCGAGGACTTGGGCTTGTTCCACGCCGAGGGGCGACAGCACGTCGTAATCGTCTGCACCGAAGGAGGCCTGGCCATGTCGAATCAGATAGATGCTGCCCACGTCCGTTTTCCCGGTACGTTGAAAGTCTGGCGAGGTTATGAGGATGCCAGGGAGCTGTCAATGAAAAAACATACGCTTGTTTTAAAAGGCTGTTGGAGTGCTGGGTTGCTGGCGGTTTGATCACTGGCCCGAACGCCTGGCCGCCGGTATGCTGGGACAATCCGCGCCTGGCGCACTGCACTTGTAAGGAGCAACATGGATTTCCTGGCCGAATACGCGAGCTTTCTGGCGAAGACCGTCACCCTGGTGGTCGCTATTCTGGTGGTACTGATCAGCTTCGCGGCATTGCGCAGCAAAGGTCGTCGCAAATCCGCCGGCCAATTGCAGGTCAGCAAGCTCAATGATTTCTACAAAGGCCTGCGTGAACGCCTGGAATCGACCCTGCTCGACAAGGACCAACTCAAGGCCTTGCGCAAGTCCGAAAGCAAAACCGAAAAGAAGAACAGCAAGCATAAACCCGAGGCCAAGCCACGGGTGTTCGTGCTGGATTTTGACGGCGACATCAAGGCCTCGGCCACCGAAAGCCTGCGCCACGAGATCACCGCGCTGCTGAGCCTGGCCACGCCCAAGGATGAAGTGGTGCTGCGCCTTGAAAGCGGCGGCGGCATGGTCCACAGCTACGGCCTGGCGTCCTCGCAACTGGCGCGTATCCGCCAGGCGGGCGTGCCGTTGACCGTGTGCATCGACAAGGTAGCGGCCAGCGGCGGCTACATGATGGCGTGCATCGGCGAGAAGATCATCAGCGCACCGTTCGCCATCCTCGGCTCCATCGGCGTAGTGGCGCAGTTGCCCAATGTGAACCGCCTGCTGAAAAAGCACGACATCGACTTTGAAGTGCTGACCGCCGGTGAATACAAGCGCACCCTCACGGTATTCGGCGAAAACACCGAAAAAGGCCGCGAGAAGTTCCAGGAAGACCTGGACATCACCCATCAGTTGTTCAAGAACTTCGTGTCGCGCTATCGCCCCCAATTGGCGATTGATGAGGTCGCGACCGGGGAAGTGTGGCTGGGTGTTGCGGCGCTCGACAAACAACTGGTCGACGAACTGCAGACCAGCGACGAATACCTGGCCACCAAGGCCAAGACCGCCGAGGTGTTCCACCTGCACTATGCCGAGCGTAAAAGCCTGCAGGAGCGCGTGGGCCTGGCGGCCAGCGGTTCGGTGGACCGCGTGCTGCTGACCTGGTGGAGCCGCTTGACCCAGCAGCGCTTCTGGTAACCCAAAACTGAAATCCAGGTAATCCCTTGTGGGAGCGGGCTTGCGGCCCTGTCAGGTCAAGCGGGGCTGGATAGAGTCCGCCAACCGCGTAAGGATCAGGCAGCACGACACCGCTCCGGCATCCAGCACGCCCAGTGAACGTTCGCCCAGGCGACTGGCGCGGCCGATCTTCGCTACCAGGTCCTTGGTCGAATCGCGGCCCTGGGACGCGGCGGCTTTCATCGCGTCCAGCGCGCCGTTGAAGGTCACCCCCGAGGCATGTGCCTGTTCAAAGGCTTCCACTGCCGGGATCAAGGTGTCCATCAGGCACTTGTCGCCTACACCGGCCTCGGTAATGTCTTGAAGCGATGTCAGCCCGCCGCGCAGCAGGTGAGCGAAGATGGCGGCATCGATGTCTTCGCTGCCCCGCACTTCATCGGCCATGCCGATGAACAGGCTGCCATACAACGGGCCCATAGAGCCGCCGATGCCTTCCATCAGGCTCAGGGTCAGTTCATCCAGTGCTTCGGCGAGGGTCAGCTGCCGGCCTTCGATCGTGCGCCCGCAATGGGCGAAACCCTTGGCCATATTGATGCCGTGGTCGCCGTCGCCAATGGCACCGTCGACCTCGCTGAGGTACTCACGGTTGGCCGTGATCACGCTGACCAGGTCGGCGACGATGGCGCTGCCCTCGTGGGTGGAAAAATGCTGGCTCATGGTTCAGTCCGCCTGGGTCATGCCGATGGAGCGGCAGGGTTGGTCGATGAGGGTTTTGAGTTCGGCATCGAGGCCGAGCAGGGTCAGGGTCACGCCCATCATTTCAAGGGAAGTGAAGTAGTTGCCGACGTAGCAGCGATGGATCTTCAGCCCCTTGGCCTTGAGCTGTTTTTCGACCTCAGCGTAGAAAATGTACAACTCCATCACCGGCGTGGCGCCGAGCCCCGAAACCAGCACCACCACACTGTCGTCCTGGCTGAAATCGCGGTCTTCAAGGATCGGCGCGAGCATGCGTTCGGCCATCGCGGCGGCCGGTTCGACAGGGATGACTTGAATGCCCGGTTCGCCATGATGACCGATGCCCAGCTCCATCTGGCCAGCGGGGATCTGGAAGTTCGGTTTGCCCACGGCCGCAATGGTGCAGGGGGTGAGACCGATGCCGATCGAGCGACAGTGATCGACGGTTTTCTGGGCAACACGAATCACGCCATCCAGATCGTAATGCTGGGCGGCAGCGGCGCCGCCGACCTTCCACATGAAAATTTCGCCGGCCACGCCACGGCGCTTGGCAATCTCGGCCTTGGGCGCCGAGGCCACGTCGTCGTTGGCGACCACTGTGCGGATGCGCATGTCTTTGCTGGCGGCCATCTTCATGGCCAGCTTCACGTTCATATTGTCGCCGGCATAGTTGCCGTACAGGCAGGCTACGCCGGCACCCTGGTCGGCGGCCCGGAAGGCGTCGAAGAAGCTTTTGGCGGTGGGCGAGGAGAAAATCTCGCCCACCGCCACCGCGTCGACCAGGCCCGGGCCGACATAGCCGAGAAACGCAGGCTCATGGCCCGAACCGCCGCCGGTGACGATGCCGACGCGGCCCTGGCCCGATGGCCTGGCCTTGACGATGACGCGCGGGTTGGCCTCGTCTTGGCGCAGTTCGGGATGCGCGACCAGGATGCCGCGCAGCATGTCCTCGACCACTTGGTCCGGATCGTTGATGACTCGATTCATAACGCGGGCTCCTGTTTTTTTATTGGTTCACCACTATCCAGGGTGGGAGGGCGCTCCCGATAGCGGTGTGTCAGTCAGCTTATCTATCACTGTTAAATCGCAATCGGGAGCAAGCCCCCTCAGACCTTTGGATAGGTGGTGGGCTTAAGGCTGCAGTACAACCTTGAGTGATTTATCGCCACGCTCCATCACTCCAAACGCTTCCTTGAAGTCCGCCAGCGCAAACTTGTGGGTCACCACATCGCGCATGTCGATCTTGCGGTTGCCGATAAAGTCGATGGCCCTCGGGTACATGTACGGCCCCAGGTGCGAGCCCAGGATATCCAGTTCCTTGCGGTCGCCAATGATCGACCAGTCCACCGTGACCTCGTCGTTGAACACGCTGAATTCGACAAACCGCCCCAACTTGCGCAGCATCGCCAGCCCCTGGTTCACCGCTTTATGGTGCCCGGTGGCTTCGATATAGATGTCGCAACCGTAGCCGTCGGTGATCTCGCGGATTTTCGCCAGTACGTCCACTTCGGCGGGGTTCCACACCTCGTCCGCGCCCATGCGCAGGGCGAGGGCGGCGCGTTCGGGTTTCATGTCCAGCACGATGAGTTTTTTCGGATTGCGCAAACGCACGGCGCCGATGATGCCCAGGCCCAGTGTGCCGGCGCCTGCGACCACCACGATATCGTCATGGTCGACATTCGCGCGTTCCGCCGCGTGCAGCGAGCAGGCCAGCGGTTCGATCAGGATCGCCTCGTCAGGCGCAATGGACTCCGGCACTTTGTGAATAATACCTTCCTTGGTGAAGATCATGTACTGGGCCATGGCGCCCTGCACATTGTTCTGAAAACCATAGAGGTCATGCTTCTGGCACATCCAGTACTGGCCGTGGTTACAGAAGCGACAGCCCCAGCACGGCACGATCTGCTCGGAAATCACCCGGTCACCGACGGCCACGCCGCGCTTTTCCGCGCCAGGGCCCAGTGCGACCACGCGGCACACGAACTCATGCCCAGGGATCATCGGTGGCTTCACGTAGCGGGGTTGCTCGGCGTCACCCCAGAACGACGGGGCGCCGCGATAGGTCTTGATATCACCCATGCAAATGCCGCACAGCTCGACCTTGGTGAGGATTTCATCGGGGCCGGGGGTGGGGACGTCGACGGTTTCCAGGCGGTAGTCTTCCGGGCCGTGGCAGACCACGGCCTGCATGGTTTTCGGGATAGCCGGGGACAGCTGTTCTGGTGTGCGTTCGGTAGCGGTGGACATGACAGGACCTCACGAAAAAAATCAATTACTGAATGCTGTAGCCGCCGTCGATCACCATGTTGGCGCCGGTGACCATCTGGGCCGCGTCGCTGAGCAGGTACAACGCCAGCCCGGCGATTTCTTCGGGTTGGGCAAAACGGCCCGCCGGGATCTGCAATTTGGCCCGCTCACCCACGTCGCCGGCCCAGGCTTTTTTGCCCAGGGCGGTCTCGACAATGGTGGGCGAGATGGCGTTGACGGTAATCCGGGGCGCCCATTCCATGGCCAATACCTTGGTCATGCCGACGATGGCCGCTTTGCTCGCGCAGTAGGCGACGTGCCGGTCCAGGCCGATCACGGCGGCCTGGGAGGCGAGGTTGACGATGCGTCCGCTGCCTTGGGCGAGCATGTGCCGGGCACAGGCTTGCGCCACGAAAAAGCTGGCCTTGAGGTTGATATCCAGGGTGGTGTCCCAGGCGCTTTCGCTGACCTGCAGAGCCTTGTCCAGCAGTACCACGCCGGCGCTGTTGATCAGGTAATCCAGGCGTTGGAACTGTTCGAATACGCTGTCGATGGTGTGCTGTATCTGGCCGACCTGGGCGAGGTCGACGGCGATGCCCAGGTGCCCGGCACCCAGCTTGGCGGCCACGTCCACCACCGTCGGGTCGCGGTCCAGCAAGGCCACGCGCGCGCCGCGCTCCGCCAGTAGGTGGGCGCAAGCCAGCCCGATGCCGGCGGCGCCTCCGGTGATCACCGCGCAGCGGCCGGTGAGGTCGAAGGCTTGGTTCCAGAAACCAGACATGAACAGACTCCATTTTTAAGCAGAGGGGAGATCAAAGTGTGGGAGGGAGCAAGCCCCCTCCCACACTTGGCTGTATTTCAAGTCAATAACTACTTGCCGCCGCTGACTTGTTTGTACAGCGCATCCGCATTGGCATTGGTCACCGGCACCCACGGCAGGATGTAGTTCTTGGCGGTGCCATCGGCCCATTTCACATCCTTGCCATACCGCTCCCAGATCACCGACCGGGGCTTGTAGTCTTTACCGGCCAATGCGCGCAATGCCACGTCCAGCGCGCCTTGGGATTGGGCCTGGGCATCCTGGAGGAAGGTGGTGACTTCATCTTTTTTTGCCGCCTGGATCGCGTCCGGCATGCCGTCGATCGACGTCACGGGCACGTCTTTGGCGGTCAGTCCATGGGACTTCAGGGCCTGCACGGCACCGAGGGCCATGTCGTCGTTCTGTGCGATCACGCCATTGATGCCCTTGGGGTGCGCGTTCAGCCAGTCCTCGGTGAGCGCCAAGGCCTGGGCGCGGTCCCAGTTGGCGGTCTTTTTCTCGATAATCTTGATGTCGGGGTATTTGCCCAGCACTTCCAGCTCGCCTTTTTCCCGGTCGATCTGCGCCGACTGGCCAATCGGGCCCTGGATGATCACCACATTGCCTTTGCCCTTGAGCTTGTCGGCCATGGCCTGGGCCTGCAGGCGTCCGCCTTCCACGTCGTCATTGCCCACATACGGCACGCTGGCATCGGCAACTTTGGCATTCGAGGCCACGACGACCACGTCATTGCTCATGGCTGCCTTGACGGTACCGATACCGGCCTTGGTATCGATCGGCACGAACAGAATGGCGTCGAAGCGTTGGGTCACCATGTTTTCGATCTGGTTGTTTTGGGTCAGGGCGTCGTAGTTGCCGTCGAACACGGTCAACTGCACGGTGCCGTCCTTGACCGCCGGATGTTCCTTCAACTCGCGTACCCAGTTCTGCATGAACTGGCCCTTGAGGCCGTAGACGGCCGCGCCGACCTTGTAGGTCTTGCCGTCGGCGGCCAGGGCGATACTGCTGGCGAGCAGGGAGAGAGCCGCCGCGGCGGCAAAGGTGGTACCCAGTTTCATGAGCGGAACTCCAGTTATTGTTGTAGTGGGTCGTTCTCTAGCGTTTTTTCTTGCGCCATACGTCGATCAGTACTGCGAACACGATGATCAGGCCCTTGGCGACCTGCTGGTAATAGGAGGAAACGCCGAGCAGGTTCAGCCCGTTATTGATCACGCCGATCAACAGCGCGCCAAACAACGTGCCGACAATGCTGCCGGTACCGCCCGACAGGCTGGTGCCGCCGATTACCACCGCGGCAATCGCGTCCAGCTCATAAGACACCCCGGCCTGGGGCAGGGCGGATGTGGTGCGCGCCGACAGCACCACGCCGGCCAGCCCGGCGAGCAGGCCCGAGACCACGTACACCGAAAACATCACCTTGCGCACGCCGATACCCGAGGTGCGCGCGCTTTTTTCGTTGCCGCCCACCGCATACACATAGCGGCCGTAGGTGGTGTAGCGCAGCACCATCCAGAAAATCAGCGCGACCACCGCGAAGATCATGATCGGCACCCCAATCGGGCCAACCTTGCCGATACCCAGCGCCAGGTAGGCGTCGGGCAGGTCGGTGATCGGGCTGCCGTCGTTGAGAATAAAGGTCATGCCGCGCGCAATGCTGAGCATGCCGAGGGTGGCCACGAACGGCGGGATCGACAGGTTGGCGACCATGAAACCGTTGACCACCCCAAGCATCGCCCCGGCGAACATCCCGGCGCTGACGGCGGCCAGCAAGCCGTAGCCCTGGGTGGCAACCATGGCGCTGCACAATCCGGCAAAGGCCAGGATCGAACCCACCGACAGGTCGATGCCCTTGGTCAGGATCACGTAGGTCATGCCCACGGCGAGAATGCCGTTGATGGAGGTCTGGCGCAGGATGTCCATCCAGTTGCGCCAGGTCATGAAGTATTCGCTGCAGAACGCCATCACCACGCACAGCAGGATAAACACCAGCGGCAGGCCGAAGCGGTCCAGGGACAGGCGCAGGCGACTGCGCGGCGCGGTGGTGACAGGCACGGTGGCGGGGGCGGAGAGTGTTTTGGCGTTCATGAGGCAAGACTCAACAAGGCTTCCTGGGAAAGGGCAGTGTCGGTGCTGATGGTCACCAGCCGGCCGCCCTTGAATACGGCGATGCGATCGCTCAGGTGCAGCAGTTCCGGGGCTTCCGACGACACCACGATGGCCGCGCCGCCGGCACGTACGAACTGGTCCAGCAGGTGGTAGATCTCCTGCTTGGCGCCTTCATCGATGCCGCGGGTCGGCTCGTCGCACAGCAGGCACACCGGTTCGGTGGACAGGCATTTGGCAAGCACCACTTTCTGCTGGTTGCCGCCGCTCATGGAAGCCACCGGCAGTTCCAGGGAGCTGGTCTTGATCTGCAGGCGCTTGACCATGTCCTGGGCGAGTTGGTTTTCCTTGCGGGCATTGATCAGCGACCAACTCGACAGGCGCTTGTAGGCCGACAGCGCGATGTTCGACAGAATGCTGCCGGTCAGCACCAGGCCGCTGTCTTTGCGGTCTTCGGTGACCAGCGACATGCCGGCGTTGATAGTCGCCTTGGGCAGGCCCGCCGGCATCGGCTTGCCTTGCAGGGTGACGCTGCCGGAGTCCGCCACCGTCAGGCCATAGATACAGTTGAGGAACTCGCTGCGGCCCGAGCCCATCAGGCCATAGATGCCGAGAATCTCGCCCTGGCGCAGGTGCAGGCTGATGTCATGGAATTCGCCGGTGCGGCTCAGGTGGTCGACTTGCAGGCAGGTGTTGGCGGCGCATTCGCGGCCGACCTTGTGGTCGATGCGCGTCAGTTCCTGGCCGACGATGCCGCGCACCAGGTGGTCGCGGTCGATATCGGCCATGCGCCCGCTTTCCACGAATGTGCCATCGCGGAAGATGCTGTAGTCATCGGCGATCTGCGCCAGCTCGCTCAAGCGGTGCGATACATACACGATGCCTGCGCCTCGCGCGGTGAGGCGGCGGATCGCTTTGAACAGGGTCTCGGTCTCACGCTCGCCGATGGCCGACGTCGGCTCGTCCATGATCATCACCTGGCAGTCATGGCTGAACGCCTTGGCGATTTCCACCAGTTGGATCTGCGCCACGCTCAGGCGATGCATGGGGCTGGTGGCGTCGACGTCGAACTCCAGGCTTTCGAGCAGCTCGCGGGTGCGGCGGTTGAGCGTCTTGTTGTCGACGATGCAGCCGGCGCGACGCGGTTCGCGGCCCAGCCAGATATTTTCGGCGACGGTCATAGAGGGGATGGGTTCCAGCTCCTGGGTGATCATCGCGATCCCCGCCGCGAGAGCTTCACTGGGGCGGTTGAACTGCACCGGTGCGCCGTTGAGCAGGAGGGTCCCGGCATCACGCTGGGTGATCCCCATGAGGATGCTCAGGAAAGTCGATTTACCTGCACCGTTGCCGCCGCACAGGGCGTGGACGCTGCCGGCCCGCAGAGAGAGGCGCCCGTCACGCAGGGCAGGGATGCCGGCGTAAGCCTTGGCGACATGTTCAGCCTGGAGCAGTAATGGCGTGGCCATCGGCGTGTCCTCGTGCTGTGAATTCTTATTAGGTCGCACAGTCATGTTTCGCTGTGATCATATGTGTATCAAATGAAATTCTGATCAGTCAATCCCTTTCATGTAAAAGCTACAATTCTGATGAATTGGGTCAATAAGGCCCCCTTTAGACGGATTTGACCGCCGAGTCAGTGAAAACATGCTTGACAGTGGCTGTAAGATGCCTGAGAAATGACTGAGCAAAATTTCATTGATTGATCATATGATCGGTCTTGGGCACGATCACGGCAGTGGAGCCAGACGCCATGAACACACCTTTTGCGGTGGCTATCGGATGCGATGAAGCGGGTTTTGAGCTCAAGGAGCTGTTGAAGCGCCACATCGAGGCGCTGGGCTATCCGGTGACCGACTTCGGCACCCATTCCACGGCGCCGGTGTTGTACCCGGACATTGCGCTGGCGGTGGCCAATGCGATCAATAACGGGCAGCAGCGGCTCGGCGTACTGGTGTGCGGCACCGGTATCGGCATGGCTATTTCAGCCAACAAGGTGTTGGGCATTCGCGCGGCCCAGGCTCACGACACCTACTCGGCCGAGCGTGCGCGCAAGAGTAACGATGCGCAGATTCTGTCCATCGGCGCGCGGGTGATCGGCGCCGAGCTGGCCAAGAGCATCGTCAAATCGTTCCTGGAGTCTGAGTTCGAAGCGGCGCGTTCCGGGGCCAAGGTTGAGCGCATCAATGCGATCGAGCGTGATGGGCATCAGTAGTGGACGTAACAGGGCAAGAGTCGGGAGAATGCGCCTTTGACGCCGAAACGGAAGCCCGTCCCCATGAGTGACAGTACCCAGCGCATTGCCAGCGATATCGATCAGATGACCGAAGTGGCGATGCTCTATTACCTCGAGAACGTCACTCAGGAAGCCATCGCCAAGCGCTTCGACCTGTCGCGCGCGAAAGTCAGCCGCTTGCTCAAGCGCGCGCGCGATGAGGGGATTGTCGAGGTGCGTGTGTTGCAGCATCCGGCAATGAACAACGAGCTGGAGCGGGCGTTGGTGGAGCGCTTCAAGCTGGATCGCGCGCTGATCGCCGTCGATCACAGCGACCCCGACACCCAGCGCTCGGCCGTCGCCAGCCTGGTGGCGAATTACCTGAACAAGACCTTGAGTGACGGCATGATCGTCGCCGTGGGCATGGGCCGCAACGTCGGGGCCGTTGCCGATAATGTGTTCTTGCCGGTGACGCGCAACTGTACGTTTGTTTGCGCCATCGGCGGCTCGCTCAAGGCGGGCGAATACATGAACCCTGACCACATCTGCCGTCGCCTGGCCCTGCGTTTTGGCGGTGAAAGTGAAAGCCTGTACGCCCCGGCCCTGGTGGCCAACCCGGAACTGCGCGGCGTGTTGATCAACAACGATACGGTGCGCTCGACCCTGGACCGTGCGCGCCGGGCGGATATTGCGCTGATCGGCATCGGCGACATGAGCGAAAACAGCAACATGGTGCGCATGGGGTGGTTCTCGCCGCAGGAAATCGCCCAGGCGCGGTTGTCCGGCACCGTGGGCGACATGATGGGCTATGACTTTATCGACATTCATGGCCAGCCGGCGGTCAACGCCATCCAGGGGCGAGTGATCGGCTTGACGGTGCAAGAGTTGTTTCGGATTCCCGACGTGGTGGCGATTGCCAGTGAGAACACCAAGGCGGCGGCGACGCTGGGGGCTTTGCGCTCGGGGGTGATCAATACCCTCGCAACCACCGTCACGAATGCCCACACCATTTTGGCGTTGGACGACGCCACCCGAAAATCCTGATTCAACAGGGGATCACAGTGTGGGAAGGGGCAAGCCCTCGTACGTTGTGATCATCCGCTGCTTATAGAGACAGGTTTTGTAGTAGTTTTGCGTTGTAGGACATTTGTATTTCGCCTGTACGATTCAAGTCCTTTTCCCATCGCAGGACTTGCATGAACACCCTCTCGGAGCCTCCCAGTCGTCTTTTCCCAAGACACCCGCTGTCGCTGTTCCAGCTGAAGCATCCCGTATTCCGTCTACTCATCCTGTCCCGGTCCACTGATCGCGCATTGCTGTGTCTGGCATTCTGAACATCGTTAAAGAGGCTTTATAAATGGAATGGTTAGCGGACCCAACGGCCTGGCTCGGCCTGTTGACGTTGATTGTGCTGGAACTGGTGCTGGGCATCGACAACCTGGTGTTTATCGCGATCCTGGCCGACAAGTTGCCGCCGGAACAGCGCGACCGTGCGCGGTTGATCGGTTTGTCCCTGGCGCTGTTGATGCGCCTGGGCCTGCTGGCGAGTATTTCCTGGCTGGTGACCCTTACCCAGCCGCTGTTCGAAGTGTTCGACAAGAGCTTCTCCGGCCGTGACCTGATCATGCTGTTTGGCGGTGTGTTCCTGCTGTTCAAGGCCACCATGGAGCTGCACGAACGCCTTGAAGGTCATGTGGCGCAGCGCGCGGGCAATGTGGCTTACGCGATGTTCTGGCCGATCGTGGCGCAGATCGTGGTGCTCGATGCGGTGTTCTCGCTGGATGCGGTGATTACCGCGGTGGGCATGGTCGATGAACTGGCGGTGATGATGATCGCGGTGATCATTTCCATTGGCCTGATGATCGTCGCCAGCAAACCGCTGACGCGCTTCGTCAATGCTCATCCCACGGTGATCATGCTGTGCCTGGGCTTTTTGATGATGATCGGTTTTGCCCTGACTGCCGAGGGCCTGGGCTTTCATATTCCCAAGGGTTATCTGTACGCGGCGATTGGTTTCTCGATCCTGATCGAGGTGTTCAACCAGATTGCTCGCGCTCGTCGCAAAAAGTCGGCGCAGGGTGTGTTGCCGGTGCGTGAGCGAACCGCCCATGCGGTGATGCGCTTGCTGGGCGGTCGCAGCCTGGCGGTGGAAGAAGTGGGCGAGGAGGTGGCCGACCTTCTGGGTGAGACGGATGCGGCGCAAGGCCCGCTGTTTGACCGTCGTGAGCGGGTGATGATCAGCGGTGTGCTGCAATTGGCTGAGCGGCCGATCCGCAGCCTGATGACGCCGCGGGCCAAGGTCGACTTCATCGACCTGACGGACGATGCCGATTCGATTCGTCTGAAGCTGATGCATTCGTCCTACTCGCGCTTGCCGCTGATCCGTAATGGCGCGGTGGATGAGCCCTTGGGTTTTGTGCACAAAAAAGAGTTGCTCAAGGCGTGCCTGGCCGGCAACGAGCTGAACCTGGAGCACCTGGCGCGCCGCGCGATCAACCTGCTGGAGAGCTTCTCGATCCTCAATGCTCTGGAGCAGATGCGCCAGGAGTCGACCCATATCGCCTTTGTGATCAATGAATTCGGGGATTTCATGGGCGTATTGAGCATGACCGACATCCTTGAGTCCATCGCCGGTGAGTTACCGGATGCCAGTGAGATCGAGGGGCCGGATATTGTCGAGGAAGGCGGTGGCTTCCGTGCCAACGGCGCCTTGAACCTCAATCAAGTGCGTCAGCGTACCGGCTTCAAGGCGGTCGCGACCCAGGATTATCAAACCCTGGCAGGGTTGGTAGTGAGTCTGCTAGATCGCCTGCCAAGGGTGGGCGACAGCCTGGAACATGAGGGCTGGCGCTTGACGGTTGCGGCGGTGGAGGAGCGACGGGTGACACAGGTGGCGTTAGTACCGTTGGCGCATAGTCACTGAATACTTCCTCCAGGATCGCTTCCTGTTCCTGCGGTTCACCGATGCCCTTGAGGTTTTCTACCTCAAGGGCATTTTTGTACACCACCAGGGTAGGGGTTCCGTCCACGCCGTCGATTCTCGGGGTTTGGCTGGTGTCCAGCAGCAGGCTTTTGACGCGGTCGGCGTACCGTTCGGCAACGCGGTGGAAGCGTGGACCAAGCCCGAGACATGCCTGGCAGTACGGTGAGGTAAACAGCACGATGACCAGCGTGTGTTTCTTCAGGATCCGATGGTACTCATCAAGGTCCTTGATAACCGAAGTGATTACGCCCATGAGAACCTCCTTGTGCACCCGGCTTTAATGTTGTCGTGGGTACGCTAAGTCACAGGATTCCCAGCGTCTACTGTCAACCTTCACAGGTAGACGCGCTCGCGTTGTCATTTTGCGGGGCCAACCGCCAATTCAGCCCGAGGAAGTTTCCATGGGCGGTCATGCCCGGTAACGGGGCGGTGATGCACCTCCGTGGCGCTGTCACCCCTGCGTGGGGCCTTCGGTAGCAATTTGATTTCAGATGCTGGCGCAACGCCTCATCTCCTGGCTCCGTCCATCTAGCTGATTAGAAACGAGTTTATGACGACGATAGGTTGCCCTTCAGATGTGTGGCACACTTTCTGCTGTCTATTCCGTTGTTACATACTAAGTTCCGTTATAGCGGAATACACAACCCTTGGAGTGCTTGTCATGCATCACCGACCTTCCGTGTTCAAAGCGTGTGTTTTTCTCTTCGCCGCATCGGCTTCCCTCGCAGGCATCGTGCAGGCGGCGGACAGCAAGCTCGATAACGTGCTCAAGCGTGGGCACCTGATCGTGGGTACAGGCAGTACCAATGCGCCGTGGCACTTCCAGGGAGCGGATGGCAAGTTGCAAGGGTTCGATATCGACATCGGTCGCATCGTGGCCAAGGGGTTGTTCAATGACCCGTCCAAGGTCGAGTTTGTGGTGCAGTCGTCCGACGCACGTATTCCCAACCTGCTGACCGACAAGGTCGACATGAGTTGCCAGTTCATTACCGTCACCGCCAGCCGTGCGCAGCAAGTGGCGTTCACCCTGCCGTACTACCGCGAAGGGGTGGGCCTGCTGCTACCGGCCAACAGCAAATACAAAGAGATTGAAGACCTGCAGGCCGCCGGCGACGGCGTTACCGTGGCCGTGCTGCAAAACGTGTATGCCGAAGAACTGGTGCACCAGGCGCTGCCCAAGGCCAAGGTCGACCAGTACGACAGCGTCGACCTGATGTACCAGGCCGTGAACTCCGGCCGCGCCGATGCAGCCGCCACCGACCAGTCCTCGGTCAAATACCTGATGGTGCAGAACCCCGGCCGTTACCGCAGCCCGGCCTACGCCTGGAGCCCGCAAACCTATGCGTGCGCAGTCAAGCGTGGCGACCAGGATTGGCTGAACTTCGTCAATACCGCCCTGCATGAAGCCATGACCGGTGTGGAATTCCCCACCTACAAGGCCTCGTTCAAGCAATGGTTTGGCGTTGATCTGCCCGAGCCGGCGATTGGTTTCCCTGTTGAATTCAAGTGATTCGGACTAACCGGGGCGCCCGTCAGGGCGCCCCAATCAGGTACTGCTGACCATGAACTACCAGTTGAACTTTGCCGCCGTGTGGCGCGATTTCGACACCTTGCTGGCGGGGCTCGGCCTGGGCCTGCAACTGGCTGTGCTGTCGATCGCCATCGGTTGCGTGATCGGCCTGCTGATGGCCTTCGCCATGCTGTCCCGGCACCGCGCCTTGCGCCTCTTCGCCTCGGTGTATGTGACGGTGATCCGCAATACGCCGATCCTGGTGCTGATCCTGTTGATCTACTTCGCCTTGCCCAGCCTGGGGGTCCGGCTGGACAAGATCCCCTCGTTCATCATCACCTTGTCGCTCTACGCCGGTGCCTACCTGACCGAAGTATTCCGCGCCGGGCTGTTGAATATTCCCAAGGGGCTGCGTGAAGCCGGGCTGGCGATTGGCCTCGGTGAGTGGCGTATCCGCGCTTATATCACCGTGCCGGTGATGCTGCGCAACGTGCTGCCCGCGCTGTCGAACAACTTTATCTCGCTGTTCAAGGACACCTCGCTGGCCGCTGCCATCGCGGTGCCCGAACTGACGTATTACGCCCGCAAGATCAACGTTGAAAGCTACCGGGTAATTGAAACCTGGCTGGTCACGACCGCGCTCTACGTGGCGGCCTGTTACCTCATTGCCATGCTGCTCCGTTACTTGGAACAGCGTCTGGCGATCCGTCGTTAAGGAGGGTTTGCATGTACGAGTCTCCCAGTTGGCTGCATGAGTTGTGGATCGCCCGGGACACCCTCTGGGCGGGGTTTCAAACCAGCATTTATTGTTCGGCGCTGGCGATTATCTTCGGCACTCTGATCGGTATTTTTGCCGGGCTGGTGCTGACCTACGGCACATTCTGGATGCGTGCGCCGTTTCGTCTTTACGTGGATCTGATCCGTGGCACGCCGGTGTTTGTGCTGGTGCTGGCCTGTTTCTACATGCTGCCGGCCCTCGGTTGGCAGATCAGCGCATTCCAGGCCGGTGCGGTCGGTCTGACCTTATTCTGTGGCTCCCACGTCTCGGAAATCGTGCGCGGCGCGCTGCAAGCCATTCCCCGTGGGCAGTTGGAAGCGGGCAAGGCGATTGGCCTGACGTTTCGCCAATCCCTGGCCTACGTATTGTTGCCCCAGGCGCTGCGCCAGATCCTGCCGACCTGGGTCAATTCCTCCACGGAAATCGTCAAGGCCTCGACCCTGCTCTCGGTGATCGGCGTGGCCGAGTTGCTGCTGAGCACCCAACAGGTGATCGCGCGCACCTTCATGACCCTGGAGTTCTACCTGTTCGCCGGCTTCATGTTCTTTGTCATCAACTACGCCATCGAGTTATTCGGGCGCTACATAGAAAAACGGGTGGCCTTGCCATGAACCAACCTCAAACAACCGAGCCGCTGCTGAACATTTGCGGTTTGCGTAAACAATACGGCGCGGTCGAAGTGCTCAAGGGCGTCGACCTGTCGATGCAGCGCGGCAACGTGGTGACCTTGATCGGCTCCAGCGGCTCGGGCAAGACCACGTTGTTGCGTTGCGTCAACCTGCTGGAAGAATTCCAGGGCGGCCGGATCACCCTGGACGGCGAGTCCATCGGCTACAGCGATATCGGTGGCAAGCGCGTGCGTCACCCGGAGCGCGTGATTGCCCAACACCGTGCGATGACCGGCATGGCGTTCCAGCAGTTCAACCTGTTTCCGCATTTGACCGCGTTGCAAAACGTCACCCTGGGCCTGCTCAAAGTCAAAAAAATGGGCAAGGATGAGGCGGTGGCGTTGGCCGAAAAATGGCTGGACCGCGTCGGCTTGCTGGAACGTCGCAACCACTTCCCCGGCCAGTTGTCCGGCGGCCAGCAACAGCGGGTGGCGATTGCCCGCGCCATTGCCATGAACCCCAGCCTGATGCTGTTCGACGAAGTCACCTCAGCCCTCGACCCGGAATTGGTCGGGGAGGTACTCAGCGTCATCAAGGGGCTGGCGGAAGAGGGCATGACCATGTTGCTGGTTACCCACGAAATGCGTTTTGCCTATGAAGTTTCAGACAAGATCGTGTTCATGAACCAGGGGCGTATCGAGGAGCAGGGGTCGTCGAAAGACATATTCGAACGGCCGCAGTCGCCGCGCCTGGCGGAATTTTTGAAGAATATTCGTTTTTAATCAGGAGCATTTTTTATGAGCATCACTCGTTACGGTGCCGGTAGCACTGCCGGCGGCGGTCAGCCGCGCCCTTTCGCCCGCGCGGTGGAGGCGGACGGTTGGTTGTACGTCTCAGGTCAGGTGCCTGCGGTGGACGGTGAAATCATCACCGGCGGCATCATCGAACAAACCCGGCAGACTATGCGCAATGTGGTAGCGATCCTCGAAGAAGCCGGCTACGAACTCAAGGACGTGGTGCGCGTGGGCGTGTGGCTCGAAGACCCGCGGGACTTCTGGAGTTTCAACAAGGTGTTCGGCGAATACTTCAGCCCCGAGCACGCCCCGGCGCGGGCCTGTGTGCAGGCCAACATGATGGTCGATTGCAAGGTCGAGATCGATTGCGTGGCCTACAAGAAAAAGGGCTAAATTGCCCGACTCTTGAAAGCACGGCAAATCAAGTGTGGGAGGGGCAAGCCCCCGATGAGGGGGTGTCAATGAATGCATCTGACACTGACCCACCGCTATCGGGAGCAAGCCCCCTCCCACAGGGTTCACTGTGCAGCACAACCCTTTTACCGGACCGAAAACTGTCATGACCGAAGACACCATCAAACGCCGCGCCAAAGGCCTGGACCGTGCATTCGATATCCTCGATTTCCTCAAGGAGATCGGCCAGCCCCTGCGTCCGAATGATATTGCCAGTGGCATCGGCAGCCCCAAGTCCACCGTCTACGAACTGGTCGCTTCCTTGTTGGAGCGGCGCATCCTGGAAACCGTGGGCAAGGACGGCCACGTGTACCTGGGCCGCCAGCTGTACTTTCTCGGCCAGGCGCACTTGCGCCACTTCGACCTGACCCGCGAGGCCGACCACGCCTTGCAGGAAATCGTCAGCCAAACCCACGAAACCGCGCAGATGTGCCTGCTCAACGGGCGCAAATACACCGTGGCGCTGATGCGCGAAGGTGAGCGGCATTTCCGGATTTCCTCGGACATCGGCGAAAACGCACCGATTCCGTGGACCGCCTCCGGGCGCCTGTTGCTGGGGCACTTGAGCGACCAGCAGATTGTCGAGCTGATCGACCCCGACGATTTCATCCTGCCGGACGGCCAGCGCTTGGCGCTGGACACGTTCCTGGCGCAAATCCGTCAGGCCACCCTCGATGGGTTCTTCTCCTTCGACAGCGTGGCCGACACCTTTACCCATTGCTTTGCCGCCCCGGTGCGGGACGCGCAGGGCGTCAGCATCGCGACCCTGTGCATTGTCGCGCCACGCGCCGACGCGATTAAAAATTACAACGACTATCGCCGGGTGTTGATCGACAGCGCCAACAACCTGGCCCGTCGCATCAACGAATAGGAGTTTTCCATGTCCGCCATCAACGCCGTTGAAAAAGGCGCCGCTACCCTCGGTGCACACCTGGTCCGTGACGTCAGCTTGCCGGCCCTGGTCCTGCATCGCGAGGCGCTGGAGCACAACATCCGTTGGATGCAGGATTTTGTCAGCAACAGCGGCGCCCAGTTGGCGCCCCATGGCAAGACCAGCATGATGCCGGCGCTATTCCAGCGCCAACTTGAGGCAGGTGCCTGGGGTATCACGCTGGCCAACGCGGTACAGACCCGCGCCGCCTATGCCGGTGGTGTGCGTCGTGTATTGATGGCCAACCAACTGGTGGGCGCGCCGAACATGGCGTTGATTGCCGAGTTGCTGGCCGACGAGGCGTTTGACTTCCATTGCATGGTCGATCACCCGGACAACGTCGCCGATCTTGGGCGGTTCTTCGCCGCCCGTGGCCTGCGCCTGAACGTGATGATCGAATACGGTGTGGTCGGCGGCCGTTGCGGTTGCCGCAGTGAACAGCAAGTGCGCGACCTGGCCAAGGCGATCAAGGCCCAACCGGCCCTGGCCCTCACCGGCATTGAAGGCTATGAAGGGGTGATCCATGGCGAGCACGCCATCAGTGGCATTCGCGACTTCGCCGCGAGCCTGGTGCGTCTGGCGGTAGACCTGCAAAACAGCGGTTCTTTCGACTTGCCCAAGCCGATCATCACCGCGTCGGGGTCGGCCTGGTACGACCTGATCGCTGAGTCGTTTGAGCAGCAGAACGCTGCCGGCCGTTTCCTCAGCGTACTGCGCCCCGGCAGTTATGTGGCCCATGACCACGGCATCTACAAAGACGCGCAATGCTGCGTGCTCGACCGCCGCACTGATCTCAACGAAGGCCTGCGCCCAGCGCTGGAAGTCTGGGCGCATGTGCAATCGTTGCCTGAGCCTGGCTTTGCGGTGATCGCCATGGGCAAGCGCGATGTGGCTTACGACGCCGGCTTGCCGGTGCCACTCAAGCGTTACAAGGCCGGGATCGTGCCGGCCGAAGGCGATGATGTCAGCGCGTGCAAGGTCACGGCGGTGATGGATCAGCACGCGTTCATGGTGGTGGCGCCGGGGGTCGAGTTGCGGGTCGGCGACATTATGTCCTTCGGTACTTCCCACCCATGCCTGACGTTCGATAAGTGGCAGGTGGGGTGCCTGGTGGATTCAGAGTTGCGCGTGATCGAAAGCCTGCATACCTGCTTCTAGACCGAGTCGCGCAGCGGCCACCCGCCACACCAGAGATCACAAGGCATGAACACAAACCCGCGCATCGCCCTGATCGGCGAATGCATGATCGAACTGCAACACCGCGCCGACGGCAGCCTGCAGCAAAGCTTCGGTGGCGACACCCTGAATACGGCGGTGTACCTGCGCCGCGAGCTGGGCGCTATCGGCAGCGTCGACTACGTCACCGCCTTGGGCGATGACAGTTTCAGCGACGCCATGTGCCGGCAGTGGGCCGACGAGGGCCTGGGGCTGGAAAGGGTCCAGCGCCTGCCTGGGCGGCTGCCCGGTTTGTACTGCATCCAGACCGATGCCGGCGGCGAACGTAAATTCCTGTACTGGCGCAACGAGGCCGCCGTGCGCGAGTGCTTCACTACGCCTGCGGCTGAACCCATTCTGGCGGCGTTACCGGGTTACGACGTGGTGTATTTGAGCGGCATCACCCTGGCGGTAATCGGCGAAGTCGGGCGTGAGCGCTTGCTGCTGGCCTTGATTGAGGCCCGTCGGCGCGGTGCCAAGGTGGTGTTCGACAACAATTACCGGCCGCGCTTGTGGGCCAGTGTCGAGGCGGCGCGCGCGGCGTATCGCCCAGTGCTGGCCGAGGTGGATATCGCCTTGCTGACCGAGGACGACGAGCAGGCGCTGTTTGGTTTTGCCGACAGCGAGCAGGTGTTTGCGGCGTACCCGGAGATTGCCGAAGTGGTGCTCAAGCGCGGCGCGAATGAATGCCTGATCCGTTGCAATGCCGAGCACTTTGCTGTGCCGGCATTGAAGGTCGAGAGGGTAGTGGATACGACGGCGGCGGGGGATTCGTTCAGTGCGGCGTATGTGGCCAGTCGGCTCAAGGGCGGTTCGCCAGAGGAGGCGGCTTTGGCGGGGCATCGGCTGGCGAGTCGGGTGATTCAGGTGCGGGGGGCGTTGATACCGAGGTGAATGGCTGCCTGCTCCGATAGCGGCTCTAAAGCCAACCCCTCAGTCGCGGTAAAACACCTGCACCAGGTGATACCCGAACTTGCTCTTGATCGGCCCGTGCACCACTTTGACCGGTTTCTTGAAGATCACCGCATCAATGGCCCCCACCATCTGCCCAGGCCGCACTTCACCCAAATCCCCGCCGCGCTTGCCGGAGGGGCAGGTGGAGTACTTCTTGGCCAGCACATCAAAGGCTTCACCCTTGGCGATGCGCTGCTTGAGCTGTTCAGCTTCTTCGCTGGTTTTTACCAGGATGTGACGGGCTTGGGCTTTCATAAGGCTCTACCAGGTAGGCGACGGCGCGCGATTATGCCTGAACTGAATCATCGGCGTTGATCATGCTGCGGATTTTAGTGGCGAGCAGGTCAATCGAAAACGGCTTGGCCACCATGTCCATGCCGTCTTCCAGGAAGCCCTGGCGCTCGGCGGCTTTTTCGGCGTAGCCGGTCATGAACAATACCTTGAGGCCAGGTCGACGCTGGCGGGCGATTTCCGCCAGTTGTCGGCCATTCATCCCCGGCAGACCCACATCGGTCACCAGCAAGTCCACGCGCAGGTCCGACTCCAGCAGTGGCAATGCGGTGCGCGAGTCCGCTGCCTGATGAGCGGTGTAGCCGAGTTCGTCGAGCACATTCACCACCAGCATGCGCACCGCCGGGTCGTCCTCCACCACCACCACGGCTTCACCGGCCAATGCCACCGGCGCTTCGCCGAGGCTGGCGGGCAGGCTGCTCTCCAGCGCGGTGCCGTGCAGGCGCGGCAGGTACAGGCGCACGCAGGTGCCCTGGCCCGGTTCGCTCTGGATGGTCACGTGGCCGCCGGACTGCTGGGCAAAGCCGTAGATCATCGACAGCCCCAGGCCGGTGCCCTGGCCGATGGGTTTGGTGGTGAAGAACGGGTCGAACGCCTTGGCCAGGATCTTCGGCGCCATGCCACTGCCGTTGTCGCACACGCCGAGCATCACGTAGTCGCCGACCTTGACCGGTTCGAGGGTGGTGATGTCGGTGCCGTCCAGGTAACTGTTGGCGGTTTCGATCAGCAGCTCACCGCCATCCGGCATGGCATCGCGGGCGTTGATGACCAGGTTGAGCAGGGCGTTTTCCAATTGGCTGGCATCGGTGTTGACCGGCCAGATGTCTTGGCCCAGTTGCACCTTGAGCGTGATGTGCGCGCCTTTGGTGCGCTGGAACAGGTCCTCCAGGGACGCTACCAATTGGTTTGGGTCCAGTGGCTGGCGATCCAGCGACTGGCGCCGCGAGAAGGCCAGCAGGCGGTGGGTGAGGGCGGCTGCGCGATGGGCCGAAGACACGGCGGCATCGGTAAAACGGCCGATTTCCTCACTGCGCCCGGCGGCGATATAGCGCTGCATCAGGTCGAGGCTGCCGATAATCCCGGTGAGCATGTTGTTGAAGTCGTGGGCAATACCGCCTGTGAGCTGGCCCACGGCTTCCATTTTTTGCGCATGGCGCAATGCGTCTTCGGCGCGCTCACGTTCGTACATTTCGTTTTGCAGGCGCTGGTTGGCTTCGGCCAGCGCCTGGGTGCGCTGGGCCACGCGTTCTTCGAGGTTCTCGTTGAGATGGCGCAGGGCTTCTTCGGTGAGTTTGCGTTCGGTCTCATCGATCACAAAAATGTAAAAGCCATTGACCGAGCCGTCATTGCTGAAGCGCGGCAGGTACTTCATCAGCGCATGGCGCGGCCGCCCGTCGCGATGAGGGGTGACCGTCAGGAAACTGCACGCCTTGCCCTTGAGCGCCGCGGCGATCTTGTCTGCGCGCCCGGCATACACCTCATCGCCCAGCACTTCACGGATGGTCTTGCCGTACAGCTCCTGAGGCGTCATGCCGTACCACTCGAGATAGGCACTATTGTTCAGACGAAAACGTTGTTCGTGGTCGACGTAACCGATCAGCACCGGCATGGCGTTGATGATCAGCTGCAATTCGGTCTGGCTCTGGCGCAGGGCCTGTTCGGTGTTCTTGCGTTCGGTGAGGTCCAGCGCGGCACCTAAAAAGCGCGCCGGGCGACCGTGGCGGTCCTGGTAGCAACGCCCGCGCGCAAACACCCAGCGCACTTGGCCGTCGGCTTGCAACAGGCGGTATTCCTCGGCGTATTCGGTGCCGTGGGTGATGCAGTGCTTGATGCTGCGCGCCACCGTGCCACGGTCTTCGGGGTGGACGCCGTGCAGGTAATCGCTGATCGGCAGCAGGCCGGCGTCGCTGGGGTGAACGCCATGCAGATACGCGAAGTGGGCATCGGCAATAAAGCGGTCTTCGCCGATATCCCAGTCCCAGGTGCCCACGGCGTCGGTGGCCGCCAGGGCAAGTTGCAGGCGTTGCTCGGTGTTGTGCTGGGCCTTGAGGCTGTCTTCGGAGCGTTGCTGCAGTTCAAGGGTTTTACTGCGACGTTCGTTGGTTTCGATGGCGGTGACCAGAATACCCGCCACATCGCCGCTTTCATCGCGAACCGGGCTGTAGGTCAGGTCGAGCCAGATCTCGGTGTCGCGGTGATCGCGTTGCAGCACAAACCGCTGCTCGCTGAAGGTGCGCACCTGGCCGGTGAGCACGGCCTCGTAGATCGGTGCCGTGAAGCTCTCCAGCTCCGGCCACGTCTGGTGCGCCGGCTGGCCCATGGCCTCGGGGTGCTTGTTGCCCGCCAGCAAGGCGAAACCATCGTTGTAGAGTTGGATGAGTTGGCTGCCCCACAGCAGGAGCATCGGCATCGGCGAGTGGACGACGATGTCCACGGCGGTGCGCAGGCTTTGCGGCCAGTCATTGGCCTCACCGAGCGGGCTTCGTGCCCAGTCCAGCCGTGCAATCAACGCTGCGGCTTCGCTAACGGTGGATGTTTCCTTCATAAAAAGCCCTGAGCGTAACGCTTTGAAAAATGACAACACTCATTATCCCGTGAGTCGGGAATGAGTGACTACCCCCAAAAAATAGCACGCATTTGGGGGTTTTCTTCAAAGGAGTGCCGGTGGGCTGAAACCTTTCATCTTCACGCCAGCTCGGGGCGGTTGCGAAACTCCTCCAGCGCCTGCGGGTTGGCCAGGGCGTCGGTGTTTTTCACCGGCTCGCCGTGTACCACGTTGCGCACCGCCAGTTCGACGATCTTGCCGCTGAGGGTGCGGGGGATATCCGTGACCGCGACGATCTTGGCCGGTACATGGCGAGGGGTGGTGTTGGCGCGGATCACCTGGCGGATCTGCTGCTCCAGCGCATCATCCAGCGCAACCCCGTCATCGAGGCGCACAAACAGCACCACGCGCACATCGTCCTGCCAGCGTTGGCCGATGGCCAGGCTTTCCAGCACCTGCGGGACTTTGTCCACCTGGCGATAGATCTCCGCCGTGCCGATGCGCACGCCGCCGGGGTTGAGCACCGCGTCGGAGCGTCCGTGGATCAACAGGCTGCCGTTCGGGCGTTGCTCGGCGTAGTCGCCCTGGGCCCAGACGCCGGGGAATTGGCTGAAATAGGACGCGCGCAGCTGCTTTTGATTCGGGTCGTTCCACAAACCGATGGGCATGGCCGGGAAATGCCGGGTACACACCAGTTCGCCTTTTTCACCGATCAAGGGGTGGCCCTGGTCGTCCCACACCTCGATCGCCATCGCCAGGCTCTTGCACTGCATTTCGCCGCGCCGTACCGGCAACACCGGGTTGCCGATCACAAAACAGGAGACGATATCGGTGCCGCCGGACATCGATGACAAACACAGCTCGGCCTTGATTTCGCGGTACACGTAGTCATAGCTCTGCGGCGACAGCGGCGAGCCGGTGGAAATCAGCGTCTTCAGGCTGCTCAAGTCATGGCTGCGGCGCGGTTGCAGCCCGGCTTTTTCCAGGGTGGCGAGGAACTTGGGGCTGGTGCCGAACACGCTGATCCTTTCGGCATCGATCAGGTCGATCAAGCGCTCGGGGCCTGGGTGAAACGGCGAGCCGTCATACAGCACCGCCGTGGCGCCGATCGCCAGCACCGACACCAGCCAGTTCCACATCATCCAGCCGCAGGTGGTGTAGTAGAACAGGCAGTCCTCCCTCGACAAATCGGCATGCAGGCCGTGTTCCTTCAGGTGCGTGAGCAGCACGCCGCCGGTGCCGTGGATGATGCATTTGGGCACGCCGGTGGTGCCGCTGGAGTAGAGGATGTACAGCGGATGGTCGAACGGTACCGCGACGAATTCGGGCTCGCCGCCGGCTTGGTAAAAATCAGCCCACAGCGCCACGTTCGCCTGGGTGTGGTAGTCCTCGACCCGCGCCTGGGGCCGCGCATACGGCAGCACAATCAATTGCTCCAGGGACGGCAGCCGGTCGAGGATCTCATTGAGTTTGCGGCTTTGGTCGATGGTTTTACCGGCATAGCGGTAACCGGCACAGGTGATCAGCACCTTGGGCTCGATTTGACCGAAACGGTCGATGACACCCTGGGTGCCGAAGTCCGGCGAGGAACACGACCAGATCGCGCCCAAACCGGTGGTGGCGAGCATGCCGACCAGGGTTTGCCAAGTGTTGGGCATGCACGCCGCCACGCGGTCGCCCAGGGTGACACCGGCTGCGCGCAGGCTGCGCTGTAAACCGGCGACGTGCTGGGCCAGTTCGGCGTAGGTGAGTTGTTCGCGCTGGCCGTCTTCGCTGATCGCAACCACGGCCGCATGCTCATCGCGCCGACGCAGCAGGTGTTCGGCAAAGTTCAGGGTCGCGCCGGGAAACCACTGCGCGCTGGGCATCTCAAGGTCTTCGACCAGCACTGCGCTGGGCGGGCTGCGAAACTGTACGTCGAAGAACGCTACGATGGCGCGCCAGAAGTCGGGACGCTGGTCGATGCTCCACTGGTGCAGGGCGGGGTAGTCATTGAGCTGCACGTTGTGGCGGTTGTTGATGAAGCGCCGGAACTGGTCCATTCGGCTGTTGGCAATGCGTTCCGGGGAGGGTTGCCAGAGGATGTCGGACATAAGCGAAGTCTCTTTTCTTGTGCAGGTCTTCCAAGCACTGGAATTCTTATGTGGGAGGGGCGGTGTTTGGTCTTATTGGGCCAGCCAACCACCATCGATATTCCACGCGGCCCCACGCACCTGGGCGCCGGCCTCACTGCACAAAAACAACACCAACTCACCCAATTGCGGCGGCGTCACGAACTCCAGCGACGGCTGCTTTTCGGCCAGCAAATCATGCTGCGCCTGTTGCGGGGCCACGCCCGTGGCGATGCGGTCATCGATCTGCTTCTGCACCAGCGGCGTCAGCACCCAGCCCGGGCAAATAGCATTACAGGTCACATTGCTGGTGGCCGTCTCCAGGCCTACCACTTTGGTCAGGCCGATCACGCCATGCTTGGCCGCCACATAGGCGGCCTTGCCCACGGAGCCGACCTGGCCGTGCACCGAGGCAATATTGACGATACGCCCCCAGCCCTTGGCCTTCATGCCCGGCAGGCTCAAGCGTGTGCTGTGGAACACCGAAGAAAGGTTGATGGCAATGATCGAGTCCCAACGTTCGGCCGGGAAGTCTTCCACGGCGGCCACGTGCTGGATCCCCGCATTGTTGACCAGGATGTCCACGCCGCCGAATTCGCGCTCGGCGTAGGCGAGCATGTCGGCGATTTGCGCCGGGTCACTGACATCCGCCGGGTGATGCCCGACCTTGCCGCCAAACGCCTGCACTTGGGCGATCACCGCACTGGCATCGCCGAAGCCGTTGAGAATCAGGTTGGCGCCGGCCTTGGCCAGGCTGAGGGCGATCCCCAGGCCGATGCCGCTGGTGGAACCGGTGACCAGCGCGGTCTTGCCGTTCAATGTCGTCATACAAACCTCACACAATGCCGGTGGCATAGAAAGTAGCGATCACCACGAACACCGCAAGCGTCTTGATGATCGTGATGCCAAAAATATCCTTGTAGGCTTCGCGGTGGGTCAGCCCGGTGACCGCGAGCAAGGTGATCACCGCGCCGTTGTGGGGCAGGGTGTCCATGCCGCCGCTGGCCATGGCCGCGACCCGGTGCAGCACTTCAAGAGGAATATTGGCCGCGTGGGCCGCCGAAATAAAACTCTCGGACATGGCCGCCAAGGCGATGCTCATGCCGCCCGAGGCGGAACCGGTGATGCCCGCCAACAGGGTCACGGTAATCGCTTCGTTGACCAGCGGGTTGGGGATGCCCTTGAGCCAGTCCGCCAGCACCAGAAAGCCCGGCAGCGAGGCAATCACCGCGCCAAAGCCGTACTCCGAAGCGGTGTTCATCGCCGCCAGCAGCGCACCGCTGACCGCACTTTTACTGCCCTCGGCCAGCTTGCTCTTGATCGCCGAAAAGCCGAACACCAGCACCACGATAATCCCCACCAGCAACGCCGCCTGCACCGCCCAGATCGCGGTGAGCTTGGCGATATCTGTGGTCACCGGGGTGCTCATGCCCGGCAGGCTGAGGCTATGGGTCTTGCCGTACCACAGCGGGATCCAGCGGGTGAACAACAGGTTCATCACGCCGACCAGGATCAGTGGCGACAGCGCGACCCATGGGTTGGGCAGGCTCAGGTTTTCGGCGGTTTCCGGTTCGTTGCGCAGTTCGGTGCCATAGCCCTCGCCGGCGCGCTGCGCCTTGTTGCGTTGGCGTGCCAGGTAGAGCATGCCGGCGCAGAACACGAAAACCGTACCGATCAAGCCCAGCCAAGGCGCAGCCCAGGCGGTGGTGTTGAAGAAGGTGCTGGGGATGATGTTCTGGATCTGCGGCGTGCCGGGCAGGGCGTCCATGGTGAACGAAAACGCACCGAGGGCGATGGTCGCCGGGATCAGGCGCTTGGGGATATTGCTCTGGCGGAACATCTCCGCCGCGAACGGGTACACCGCAAACACCACCACAAACAGCGACACGCCGCCGTAGGTGAGCAGGGCGCAGACCAGCACGATCACCAGCATCGCCTGGCGCGTGCCGAGCAAGCGGATCGCGGCCGCGACAATCGAGCGCGAAAAGCCCGACAGCTCGATCAGCTTGCCGAACACCGCACCGAGCAGGAACACCGGGAAATACAGTTTGATGAACCCGACCATTTTCTCCATGAATACCCCCGTAAAGGCCGGGGCAACGGCGGACGGGTCGGTGAGCAGCACGGCGCCGAGGGCGGCGATGGGGGCGAACAGGATAACGCTATAGCCACGGTAGGCAGCCAGCATCAGCAGCGCCAGGGCTGCCAGGGCAATGATCACACTCATGGTGTGTCTCCAGATTGGATTGTTATTTTTGTGGGATGGTGCTTTGGGGAGGGCTATAGCGAGATTTGTGCCAGTTAGTTAACGTATTGATATTAAAAGGTATTTTTCGGTACTTCGAAGCGATCTCGAAAGAATATCTCATTTTAGAGACATGCATGAATCAACTGTGGGAGGGGGCTTGCTCCCAATTGCGGTGGGTCAGCTAGCTAATACAGTGACTTTCATACCGCTATCGGGAGCAAGCGTCCTCCCACAGGGTTTGTCTTTATATGGAGAATTTAGTCTCTTTACTGAGAATCGTTGATGCCCAGTGCGACCATTTTCTTGTACAGGGTCGACCGCCCCAGCCCCAACCGGTTGGCAGCCTCCACCACATTCCCCTCACAAGCCTTGAGCGCCGCCGCGATCACTTGCCGGTCGAAGCGCTCCCGCGCCGCCATAAACGTTTCGCCCTCAACCGGCGCCACGCCAGTGCCGCGTTCCACCGGGCTGAACGTGCCAATCGCCGCGCGAATCTCTCCCGCATTCAACACCAGGTCATCACTTAACAATGCGGCACGCTCCAACACGTTGCGCAACTCGCGGATATTCCCCGGCCACGCATGTTGCGCGAGCAGGGCCAGCGCTTCGCGATCCAGTTCATGCTGGCTGCGCAACTCTTCCAGGATCGCCTCGCTCAACGCAGGAATATCCTCCAAACGCTCACGCAGCGGCGGCACCTGGATCGGCAGCACATTCAGGCGGTAATACAAGTCCGCGCGGAACTCGCCACGTTTGATCGCCGCTTCCAGGTCCATCGACGTGGCAGCAATCACCCGCACATCGCTGTGCAGCATTTCGTTGGAGCCGACCGGCTCGAACTCCTTCTCCTGCAATACCCGCAGCAGCTTGCTTTGCAGCGGCAAGGGCATGTCGCCGATTTCATCGAGAAACAGCGTGCCGCCCTGGGCGATCTGAAACTTGCCGGGACGCCCTTTGCGGTCGGCGCCGGTAAACGCACCGGGCGCAGTGCCGAAAAATTCGGCCTCCAACAGATCATGGGGAATGGCGGCACTGTTGATGCTGACGAAAGCTTTGTGGGCGCGCGGCGATGCACCATGAATGGCCTGGGCGAGCAGTTCTTTACCGGTGCCGGTTTCCCCCAGCAGCAGCACCGGCGACTCGGCGCTCGCGCTGCGCCGGGCGCGGCGCTTGACTTCGAGGCTGGCGGCGCTGGTGCCGATAAAGTGCGCGAAATTGTATTTGCTCTGGCGTGCGCGCAGCAGCGAGCGGGTAGAGGCCAGCTCCTGCTGCATGCTCAGGTAGCGCTCGATCAATGGCGACAGGTTGCGCAGTTCGTCGAACAGCGCAAAACCAATCGCCCCGATCACCTCGCCGGCATCGTCGTGGATCGGCAGGCGCATTACCACCAGCGGGCCTTTGGGCGTGTCCTGGATATCCAGCAAAATCGGCCGGTCGGTGCGCACGACCTGGCGCAACAGGCTGTTGGAGATCACCTGTTCGCACGCTTGGCCGATGGCTTCTTCGGCGCTTTTGAGGCCGAAGCGCTTGGCGTAGCGCTCGTTCATCCAGACGATATTCGCGTCACGGTCGACAATCACCGTGCCTTCGCTGGACTGCTCGATGATCTCGAACAGCGACTGGATGGCCAGCCCGCGAACGTGTTGGTAGTCCGTCAGGCGGCTGTTCATGTCGACAGCCCACACGCGGCGGCCAGCAGCTCCTGGGTGTAGGGATGCTGTGGCGATTCAAATACGGCATGGCTCGCGCCGTGCTCCACCACCTTGCCATCCTTGATCACGATCATGTCATGGGCCATGGCGCGCACCACCGCCAGGTCATGGCTGATGAACAAGTAGGTCAGGCCGTATTTTTCCTGAAGCTCACGCAACAGCGCGACCACCTGTTTTTGTACCGTGCGGTCCAGCGCGGAGGTCGGCTCATCCAACAGCATCAGCGCCGGCTTGAGTACCAAAGCGCGGGCGATGGCGATGCGCTGGCGCTGGCCTCCGGAAAACTCATGGGGGTAGCGGTGGCGGCTGGCCGGGTCGAGGCCCACATCCTTGAGCACCTGGATCACTTGGGCGTCGCGCTCGGCCAGGCTGCACGGCGCATGCACTTGCAGGCCTTCGCTGATGATCTGCTGCACCGACATGCGCGGGCTGAGGCTGCCGTAAGGGTCCTGGAACACCACCTGCATCTGCTTGCGCCACGGGCGCATCTGTTGGTGGTTGAGCGGGTCAAGGGCATGGCCCTGGAAGCGGATGCTGCCGGTGGAGTCGAGTAAACGCAGGATCGCCTGGCCCAGGGTGGACTTGCCCGAGCCGGACTCGCCGACAATCCCCAGGGTCTTGCCGCGCTGCACGCTGAGGCTGATGCCATTCACCGCGTGCAAATAGGTCTTGCGCCGAAACAGCCCGCCGCCGAGGGGGAAGTGCACGTTCAGGTCGTTGACTTCCAGCACGGTTTCGCGCGGGTCGGCACACAACACGTCGCCGGAAGGCTCGGCGTCCAGCAACAGACGGCTGTAGGGGTGTTGCGGTGCGGTGAACAAGGTCTCGCATGCGGCCTGCTCGACGATTTCGCCGGCGCGCATCACGCACACGCGTTGGGCAATGCTGCGCACCAGGTTGAGGTCATGGCTGATCAGCAACAGCGACATGCCCAGGCGTTGTTGCAGCGACTTGAGCAGCAACAGGATTTTGCGCTGCACGGTCACGTCCAGCGCGGTGGTGGGCTCGTCGGCGATCAGCAGTTCCGGCTCGCAGGCCAGGGCCATGGCGATCATCACCCGCTGGCGTTGGCCGCCGGACAACTGGTGCGGGTAGGCCTTGAGGCGTTCCTGGGGTTTCTGGATACCCACCAGTTCAAGCAGTTCGAGGATGCGCGCCTGCGCCGCCTTACCGCCCAGGCCCTTGTGCAGCAGCAGGGTTTCGCCGATTTGCTTTTCGATGCTGTGCAGCGGGTTTAGCGACGTCATCGGCTCCTGGAAAATCATTGCAATGCGGTTGCCGCGCAGTTTTTGCAGCGTGGCGGTGGATGCGCCGATCAACTCCTGTTCGCGATACTTGATGGAACCGGTGGTGTGGGTGCCGGCCTCGGGCAGCAGTTGCAGGATCGAATGGGCGGTGACTGACTTGCCCGAGCCGGACTCGCCCACCAGCGCCAAGCATTCGCCGGGGCGCACGTCCAGGCACAGGTTGCGCACCACGGTCTGGCCGCTGAAGGCGACGTTGAGGTCGCGTATTTCGATCAGGTTCATAGGGGCTCACTCATGAACGTGGGTCGAAGGCGTCACGCAACGCCTCGCCGATAAAGACCAGCAGCGACAGGATCAGCGCCAGGGTGAAAAACGCCGTCAAACCCAGCCAGGGCGCTTGCAGGTTCTGCTTGCCCTGGGCGATCAGCTCGCCCAGCGAGGCGCTGCCGGCGGGCATGCCGAACCCGAGGAAATCCAAGGCACTGAGGGTGGAAATCGCCCCGGTCAGGATAAACGGCAGGTAGCTCAACGTGGCGGTCATCGCATTGGGCAGGATGTGCCGACGGATGATCTTGCCATCGCCCAGGCCCAACGCGCGTGCCGCCTTGACGTACTCCAGGTTGCGCCCGCGCAGGAATTCGGCGCGCACCACGTCCACCAGCGCCAGCCAGGAAAACAGCGCCATGATCCCCAGTAACCACCAGAAGTTCGGCTCGACGAACCCTGACAGGATAATCAGCAGGTACAGCACCGGCAGGCCCGACCACACCTCCAGAACGCGCTGGCCGAGCAAGTCGACCCAGCCGCCGTAGTAACCCTGCAAGGCCCCGGCGGCAATGCCGATGGCCGCGCTGATCGCGGTGAGCGCCAAGGCGAACAGGATCGATACGCGCGCGCCGAAGATCACCCGTGCGAGCACATCGCGGGACTGATCATCGGTGCCCAGCCAGTTCACCGCTGAGGGCGGGCTGGGGGCAGGGCGGGTCAGTTCGTAGTTGGGCGTGTCGTCGCTGAACGGGATGGGTGGGAACAGCATCCAGCCACCGTCCTGCTTGATCAGCTTTTGCACGTAATCGCTGCGGTAATCCGCCTGAAAGGGCAACTGGCCGCCAAACTGCTGCTCGGTGTAGCGCTTGAATGCCGGGAAATACAGCGCGTTCTGGTAGCTGAGCACCAACGGTTTGTCGTTGGCGATCAACTCGCCGCCGAGGGTCAGGATAAACAGGCCGATAAACAGCCACAGCGACCACCAGCCCCGGCGGTTCTTCTTGAAACGCTCAAAACGCCGACGGGCCACGGGAGATAAATTGAGCATCAGGCGTTCCTCGCGGCGAAGTCGATACGCGGGTCCACCAGGGTGTAGCACAGATCACCGATCAGTTTTATCAAGAGGCCGAACAGGGTGAAGATAAATAGCGAACCAAACACCACCGGGTAATCCCGCGAAACGGCGGCTTCATAGCTCATGCGGCCCAGGCCATCGAGGGAGAAGATCACTTCAATCAACAGCGAGCCGGCGAAGAACACGCTGATGAACGCCTGGGGAATTCCGGAGATCACCAACAGCATGGCGTTACGGAACACATGACCGTACAGCACGCGCCGCTCGCTCAAGCCCTTGGCCCGCGCGGTGACCACGTACTGGCGGGTGATCTCATTGAGAAACGAGTTCTTGGTAAGGATGGTCAGCGTGGCGAACCCGCCGATCACCAGGGACGTCACCGGCAGCACCAGGTGCCAGAAGTAGTCGGCAATCTTGCCCACGGTGCTCAGCTCTTCGAAATTTTCCGAGACCAGGCCACGCACCGGGAACCAGTTCAGCGAGGTGCCACCGGCGAACACCACGATCAGGAACATCGCGAACAGGAACGCGGGCATCGCATAGCCGATCACGATCGCGGTGCTGCTCCACACGTCAAAGCTGCTGCCATGGCGCACCGCTTTGCGAATGCCCAGGGGGATCGACACCAGATAGGTGATCAGCGTGGCCCACAGGCCCAGGGAGATAGTGACGGGCATTTTTTCCAGGATCAGATCGATCACCGTCTTGCCACGGAAAAAACTGTTGCCGAAGTCCAGTTGAGCGTAGCTCTTGAGCATCAGCCACAGGCGTTCCGGCGCGGGCTTGTCGAAACCGTACTGTTTTTCGATGTCCTTGATCAGCTTTGGGTCCAGGCCACGGCTGGCGCGTGAACCACTGCTCACACCTTCGCCGGAAGAGCCGCCGACACCGCCGCCGCCAATCCCTTGCAGGTGGGCGATGGCCTGTTCCACCGGGCCACCGGGGGCGGCCTGCACGATCACGAAATTCACCAGCAGGATGATCACCAGGGTCGGGATGATCAGCAGCAGGCGGCGCACGATATAGGCAAACATCAGCGTGCCCCTCCGCGTTTTTTCAGCTCGGCGTTCATTTGCTCATGGGTCAGTGGCGTGGGGCTGATTTCCCACCAGGTTTCCAGGGCTTCGTCGTTCTTGGCCTCGATGGCCGGGCGACCGAAGCGGTTCCACCACGCGGCGGAGGTGCCGGGCGGGTAGTAATTGGGGATCCACAGGTAATTCCATTGCAGCACCCGGTCCAGGGCATGGGCGTAGGTGAGCATCTGCGCCTGGGTGTCCGCTTTGACCAGGCCCTTGATCAACGTGTCGACGGCGGGGTCCTTGAGCACCATGTAGTTGTTGGCGCCCGGATCGAAGGCTGCGCTTGAACCGAAATAGTTGTACAGCTCCATGCCTGGCGAGGTGGTGACCGGAAAACCGGTGACGATCATGTCGTAGTCCCGCGCCATCAAACGGTTGACGTACTGGGAGGAATCGATGCGACGGATGTTCAGGGTAATGCCGATCTGCGCCAGGTTGCGCTTGTAGGGCAGCAACAGGCGCTCAAGGCCCGCCTGGGCGTTGAGAAAGGTAAATTCCAACGGCTCACCTTCGGCATTTACCAACCGGTCACCGTCCGGTTTCCAGCCGGCCTCTTCCAGCAGCGCCAGTGCTTGCAATTGCTTGTCGCGGATCATGCCGCTGCCATCGGTGACCGGCGCCTTGAACACCTGGGTAAAGACTTCCTCGGGCACTTGCCCGCGCAACGGCTCGAGAATCGCCAGTTCTTCCTTCGTGGGCAACTGGCTGGCGGCCAACGGACTGTTGGAGAAAAAGCTCTGCTGGCGGATGTACATATTGCGCATCATCTGCCGGTTGGCCCATTCGAAGTCCCACAACATTGCCAGTGCCTGGCGTACGCGGCGGTCCTTGAACATCGGCTTCTGCACGTTGAACACATAGCCCTGGGCCGGTTGTGGCATTTCCTTGGCCAAATGCGCGCGTTGCAAGCGGCCATCGTCAAGGGCCGGCCCGTTGTAGCCGATGGAATAGCCGGTGGCGGAGAACTCACGGTTGAAATCGTAGGCGCCGCCGCGCAGTACCTGGCGAGCCACCTCGGTATCGCCGAAATACTCCAGGCTCAGGTGATCGAAGTTGTAAAGGCCGCGACTCACCGGCAGGTCCTTGCCCCACCAGTCCGGGTCGCGGGTAAACGTGATGGTGTTGCCGGCGTCGACTTTACTGACCTTGTACGGGCCGCTGCCCAGCGGCGCTTCGTAGCCGCCGCCATTGGCAAAATCGCGGGTTTTCCACCAGTGCTCGGGGAACACCGGCAGCGTGGCGATATCCAGGGGCAGGGTGCGGTTTTCATTGCTGGAAAAGTCGAAGCGCACTTGGCGCTTGCTTTCCACTTCAACGTGCTTTACGTCGGCGAACAACGTGCGAAAGCGCAGGCTGCCTTGGGTCATCAACACATCAAAGCTGTAGCGCACGTCTTCGGCGGTGATGGGCTTGCCGTCGGCAAAGCGCGCCTTGGGGTTCAGGTAGAAGCGCAGCGACAGGCCGTCATCGGCGCGATCCATCTTTTCGGCGACCAGGCCGTAGACCGTATAGGGTTCGTCCAGGGAGCGCAGGGCCAGGGGCGCATACAGCCAGCCATCGACCTGCGACACGCCGATACCTTTGTCTATATAGGGCAGCACATGGTCAAAACGCCCGATCTCAATCGCCGAGCGCCGCAGGCTGCCGCCCTTGGGGGCATTGGGGTTGGCATAGTCGAAATGGGTGAAACCGGCAGGGTACTTGGCCGCTTCGCCATACACCGTAAGGTACGGTTGTGGCGCCGCGATCACGGCGGCACTGGCCAGCAGCAGGGCGAGGGTGGAGCTCAATAGGGTCGAAAAGGCCAATCGCATTATCAGTCTTGAACGCCGGGTGAAGAAGAATAAGGATTTGTACGCTAACGGCATCAGCGTCGCCAGTCATCACATGCACAACGGCCCACCAAAAGGCGGGCCGTTGTTTCAAGCATCATCCAGGCATCAGTCCTGACGGCTGGTGACTTCCAACAGGTGGTAGCCGAACTGGGTCTTGACCGGGCCTTGCACGGTATTGACCGGAGCGCTGAATACCACGGTGTCGAATTCTTTAACCATCTGGCCTGGACCGAACGAACCCAGGTTGCCGCCGTCGCGGCTTGATGGGCAGCTGGAGCTGGCTTTGGCGATCTCTGCGAAATCAGCGCCGCCTTCGATTTGGGCCTTGAGTTCGTTGCACTTGTCTTCAGTGGAAACGAGGATGTGACGGGCGGTGGCTTTGGCCATGGTGGGTAACTCCTTGAATGAAAAGGGTGAGCGTACCGGATTCAGGCGGTTATTTCCCGGCAAAGTTCCCATGGATTGCCTGGGCGGCGCAGTTGGGCGCTCAACCCAGGACGATATAGTCGTTCTGCCGGATGATGGGATGGTGCGGGTCTTGCACCAGATGCAGGTAACGACCGTCCACCAGGTCGATCGGCAGGCAGTCATCAATGTCCATCACCGCATCCGTATGCGCCTGAGACCAATGCCGCAGCATCTGTTGCTTGCCCTTGCTCTTGGCTTCCTGTTTGTTACGGGCGACCACCAGTAAATAGTGGTGCGCCTCACCGAAACTGTCGGCTTCATAACCGCCCAGGTTGATGAAGTACAGATGATGCGCACCCGCTTGTGGCGCCAGATGGCTGAGTTCGATTTTCCACCCGTCGACGCCATCCACGGCCATCCACGAATCAATGTGCATGCCCTTGGGGCTGCCGAACCACGCATCACGCAGTTGTGGGTAGGTGGCTTGCAGCGTGTCCGCGACGGCAAACACCACATCATGCACTTCGATCCTGGCCCGTGGGTGCTTGCCCCCGAGCATAACGACAAACAGCATTGCAGGTCCTTCCTGGCGACTTGGCAGACGCCAACCATACTTCGGTTGAACCCTTTTGTCCGGTCAATGCCACACTGTTAACCCGCGAACTCATCAGGAGGTTGTTATGCGTACCATCGATCTGGCGGGTGTGCCCGTCCCTGTCATTGGCCAGGGCACCTGGCGCATGGGCGAAGACCCGAGCCGGCGCCGGGAGGAAGTCGCTGCGTTGCAACTGGGAATCGACGAAGGCATGACCCTGATCGATACCGCTGAAATGTACGGCGAGGGTGGCGCTGAAGAGGTCGTCGGTGAAGCCATTCGTGGCAAGCGTGACCAGGTGTTCCTGGTGAGCAAGGTGTACCCGCACAATGCCAGCCACAAGGGCGTTCCGCGCGCCTGCGACGCCAGCCTGCGGCGCCTGGGTAGCGACCATATCGATTTGTACCTGCTGCATTGGCGGGGCCAATACCCCCTTGAAGAAACCGTCGAAGCCTTCGAACGCCTGCGCGAGGCCGGCAAGATCGGCCGCTGGGGCGTCTCCAACTTTGACGTGGCCGACCTGCAGGAGCTCGCATCCCCGGCCTGCGCCACCAATCAGGTGCTCTACAACATCCAAGAGCGCGGTATCGAATTTGACCTGTTGCCCTGGTGGCAACAGCACCATTTGCCGTTGATGGCGTACTGCCCGATCGCGCAGGGCGGCGAACTGTTGTCCAGCCCGACCCTCAAGCAGATTGCCCAGCGCCACGACGTCACACCCGCCCAGGTTTCCCTGGCCTGGGTTTTGCGCCAGGACGGCGTAATCGCCATTCCCAAGGCGGTAACGCCGGAGCATGTGCGGCTTAACGCGGCCGCCGCCAACCTGGTGCTCGACGAGCACGACCTGGACGCGATCGACCGTGTGTTTGGCGCGCCCAAGCGCAAGCACCCTTTGGCGATGGTGTAGCGGCTGGGCAGAAACGGCGCCGTCCTTGGCGACCGTTTCTGCCCGCAACCGACTTAACCCGCTACCGGGCTGCGCCAGTCATCCGAACCCGAGGTACCGGACACTTCATGGGTCCAAACAATTTTGCGGTAGGTGAAGTACACATCTTCCAGGTGCGTAAAGTGCGCGTTGTCCGGGTCCTGACAGTTGGGCATGCGCGACTGGATGTCCACGAGGGTCGCGCCTTCCAGTTCAATGGTGAAGTAATGTTCCTGGGTGCCGGCCGAAGAGGTCCGGAACCATTCCAGCCTGCACTTGACCTCTTCGCCGCTGGTCAATGCGCTGAACAGCAACGGTGAGGACTTATCGAAGACCTTGCTGATCATCAACGGCTTGTGAACTCTCTGGCCCGTTGGCTGGCCCGACTGCGGGTCCCGCGGAATGATCACCTGATGGGAAAAAGCCTGGACCAGAATCTGGTCCTCGTGGCCCTCCTGATAGATGTTGCCTATCGAGTCCTGGGTAAATGTGCCTGCCGTAATCAAACCTTGCTTGACACCGGTGATAGAAAGATACGCGGGTGTTGGCATGACGGGTTTCCTTGCCTTATTTGAGAGGTAGTTCCAGCCGGCAACTGTGCTGGTTGGAACTATGCCTCTAACAAGAAGTGTGCCAGAAAGTGCTAGCGCCAATAACGGCGCGGGGTTGATGGGCAATAAGATATTAATTTAAATAAGTTTGCTGATTTTCAAGTTCTTATAGTGCAGTGTTGTTTGCACATTACTGCGCATTTAGTTGCTCATTGAGATGGCGAGCCCGTGAGTGCTGTTTGCAGCTTAATCCTGCGCTGTTCAAGGTTTTACCTGCGCAAAATGCTGCGCACATGCGGGTTTTACTGGGCTGTAGGATGTTTCTTAAGTGTCGTCCCAATACTTGCCGAATGGTATTTGCATGGCTAAGGTTTGCGAACTTCGCGGCAGAAGGTGCGAAGTTTAATTGATGCGCTGGCGCACTATTTAAACAGTGTGTTGGTTCGTCGCTCGGATCTTGATGTTCATCTGCGGTTCACCATGGCTTATTTGAATAAACTCTGCGCCTATTACCTTGATCTCGGTCAGTTGCCCTGTTCGCAAACAAGTTTTGCCGGCAGCGATATGCGCTATTCGAATGAATACGAAGCCTTGGAAGTCGAGCTGGCAAAGGTGCAGTCCATTCACGGTGCCGGCCAGCCGGATTGGCAAAAAGTCGTGGAAACCAGCGAGCTGCTGTTGCGTGAGCGGTCCAAGGATCTACGGGTGGCTGTCTGGCTGGCCTGGGCGCTGTACCAGCGCGAATCGTTCCCTGGCCTGCTGGCGGGGCTCGGGTTGCTGCGCCACCTGTGTGACCACCATTGGGCTGCCGTGTACCCGCAAAAGCTGCGTACCCGCAGCGCAGCATTCGGCTGGTTGACCTTGAGGCTTGACTCGCTGTTTGCGCAAAACCTGGCGCTTCAAGACCAGCAACCCTTGTTCCGATCGATGCTGGAGCTTCTGACGCACCTTGATGAACGCTGGAGTCTGCATTTGGGCGATGACGCGCCACTGTTGCTGCCCATTCGCCGGCAATTGGACCAACGCCTTGAGCGCGCCGCGCAAGGCCAGGCGCCCGCAGCCGCTGTGAGTGGGGTCATTGCCCAGGTCAAGCAGGCGACTACCCAACTGCTCAAGCCCGAGCCGGTGCTCAACAACGAAAAAGACGCACATAAATTGTTGCGTGCCCTTCAGGAACAGGCTCGTCCGTTATGTGCCTGGTGGCTGCGCCAGCAGGCTACCGACCTGCGTGCGCTGAGCCTCAATCGCACACTGGCATGGCTGGTCATCGTCAGTTATCCGAACGCCGACAATCAGCGGGTCACCGCATTGCGTGGGCCGGCACCGGACAAACTCAAGCGTTACCGGGAGCGTTTCGCCCAGGGCGAGCATGCCGATCTGCTGCTTGAACTCGAGGCCAGCCTGGCGGGTGCGATGTTCTGGTTCGATGGGGTACGCATGGCCTGGCAGTGTCTTGAAGCCTTGCAGGCGGACCTGGCCATGACTGAACTCGAGGTCAGCTTCGCACTGTTGCTACAGCGCTTTCCGGATCTGCCGGAGTTTCGCTTTCACGATGGCGCCCCGTTTGCCGACACGGTCACTCGCGACTGGATTGCGTTGCATGTTTCCCGTCACCTGAAAAAAACCGAGGCTCCCGTTGGGGTGGCGGATGCGCAACCCTGGGAGGTCGCGTTGCAGGAAGTGCTGCCCAGGCTGCGAAAGGACGGGCTCAAGGCGGCCGTGCAGGCACTCAAGCAAGGCGCGTGCGCCGCCCGGAGTGACCGCGCCCGCTTCCATTGGCAGTTGGTCCAGGCCCGACTGTGTATACACGCGGGTAAACATGAGCTGGCGAAGATCCAGCTTGAGCACCTGGATATCGAATTGCAGCGCACGGGCCTGGAGCGCTGGGAGCCTGAACTGGCCTTGCAGGTCGCTCAGCTTTTGTACCGCTGCTGCGACCTGATGCCACACAACCATACCGCTCGCGAGCGCAAGGAAGACACCCACCGCAGGCTGTGCCTCTTCGATCTTGAAGCGGTACTTGAATAGGCTTTCGAGCCATGAAAAAGGAGAAATACCGTGGCCAAAGAAGGTTCGGTAGCACCCAAGGAACGCATCAATATCACCTTCAAACCTGCCATCGGCGGGGCGCAAGAGGAAGTCGAGCTGCCGTTGAAACTGTTGGTATTGGGGGATTTCACCCAGCGTGAAGACGTGCGCAAGCTCGAAGATCGCAAACCCATCGCCATAGACAAGAACACGCTCGATGAAGTGTTGGCCAAGCAGGCATTAAGCCTGACCCTGAGCGTACCCAATCGCCTTCAGGAGGGCGCCGACGTCGAAGAGTTACCGATTCGGGTGCAGATCAATTCAATGAAGGATTTCACCCCGGCGAACCTTGTGGAACAGATTCCCGAGTTGCACAAACTGATGGCCTTGCGTGAAGCATTGATGGCCCTCAAGGGGCCGCTGGGCAATACGCCGGGCTTTCGCAAGGCCATTGAGCATGCCCTGGCCGACGACGACAGCCGCGCCCGGGTACTCGCGGAGTTGGGGCTCAATAGCCCTTGCGCCTGACACTTTTCAGTAAAAGGACACTGACGCCATGAGCATTCAACAGAACCCGATCACTGCCCACACCGCTGATGATTGCAGCATCCTCGATAACATCATTGCGCAAACGCTGCTCAGCGCCGACGACGAGGCCTATGGTATTGCCAAGCGTGGCGTCTCGGCATTTATCGAAGAATTGATCAAACCGCAAAACAGCGGTGAACCGGTCAAGAAACGCTTGGTTGACCGGATGATCGCCGAGATTGACGAAAAGCTCAGCCGGCAGATGGATGAGATTTTGCACTGCCCCCAATTCCAGGCTTTGGAAGCGGCCTGGAAAGGGCTTCAGCTGTTGGTCGAGCGCACCAACTTTCGCGAGAACATTAAGATCGAGCTGCTGAACGTCTCACGGCAAGACCTGCTCGATGACTTTGAAGACTCGCCGGAAGTTACCCAGGCGGGGCTCTACAAGCATGTCTACAGCGCCGAATATGGTCAGTTTGGCGGCCAGCCGGTGGGCGCGATCATTGCCAACTATTTTCTCTCTCCCAGCGCCCCGGATGTGAAACTGATGCAGTACGTTTCCAGCGTGGCATGTATGGCTCACGCGCCTTTTATCGCCGCCGCCGGGCCGGCTTTTTTCGGGTTGGAAAGCTTCACTGGCCTACCTGACCTGAAGGACCTCAGGGACCATTTTGAAGGCCCGCAATTCGCTAAATGGCAGAGCTTTCGCCAGAGCGAAGATGCCCGGTACATAGGGCTGACCGTGCCACGCTTCCTGCTGCGCACGCCATACGACCCCCTTGAATGCCCCGTCAAGACCTTTGCCTATAGGGAAAACGTGGTCAACAGCCATGAGCACTACCTATGGGGCAATACCGCCTACGCATTTGCCACGCGTTTAACCGATAGTTTCGCGCGGTTCCGCTGGTGCCCGAACATCATTGGCCCGCAAAGCGGCGGCGCGGTGGAAGACTTGCCGTTGCATCACTTCCACAGCATGGGCGAAATCGAAACCAAGATTCCCACTGAAGTGCTGGTCTCCGATCGTCGCGAATACGAACTGGCGCAAGAAGGCTTCATTGCCTTGACGATGCGCAAGGGCAGTGACAATGCGGCGTTCTTCTCCGCCAGCTCGGTGCAGAAGCCCAAGAATTTCGGCATCAGTGCCGAGGGCAAGGAAGCTGAGTTGAACTACCGCTTGGGTACCCAACTGCCCTACATGATGGTGGTCAACCGCCTGGCCCATTACTTGAAGGTGCTGCAACGCGAGCAACTGGGCTCGTGGAAGGAGCGTACCGACCTGGAACTGGAGCTGAACAAGTGGATTCGCCAATACGTTGCGGACCAGGAAAACCCCAGCGCCGAAGTGCGCGGGCGGCGACCGCTGCGCGCGGCACGCATCGTTGTCAGTGACGTCGAGGGCGAGCCTGGCTGGTACCGCGTCAATTTGAGCGTACGTCCGCACTTCAAGTACATGGGGGCCGACTTTACGCTGTCGCTGGTTGGCAAGCTCGACAAAGAATGAGCAGGCGTCAGGGGAGGGGCCCCAACCAAAGCCTTTTCGAGCGGCTTGATTGCCCGGCAGCGACTTCGCCATGCGGCATGACCTCGGTGGCGGTTCACCTGGGGAAAATGCTCAGCATCCGCGCGGGAAGTGTGCAGGCGCTGCCGGATTACGGCTTGCCGGACTTCAATGACATGAACCGCAGCCTGCATGAATCCTTGAGCCAGTCGCGCTTGCTCATCGAGCGTTTTATCCGGGCCTACGAACCTCGCCTGAAGCATGTGCGAGTGCGGGCATTGCCTCGGGATCACGACGTGCTGGTCCTGGCGTTTGCCATTGAAGCGACGCTGAGCATCGACGGGGTGGCGCAGCCCGTGGTGTTCACCGCCCGACTGCGTGACGCCGGACAGGTCGAGGTGTCGCCGGATGTCTTTTAACCGTTATTACCAAAGCGAGCTCAGTGCATTGCGTCAACTCGGGCGACGTTTCTCCGAGCGCAATCCGGCGCTTGCGCCTTTTCTTGCGGAACCTGGGCAAGACCCGGATGTAGAACGTCTGCTGGAGGGGTTTGCGTTCCTCACCGGTCGCCTGCGCCAGAAGCTGGATGACGAACTGCCTGAGCTGACCCACTCATTGATGCACCTGTTATGGCCCAACTACATGCGGCCCATGCCGGCGTTCAGCATCTTGCAGTTCGACCCGTTGAAGCACGCAGGTCCAGGTGTGCTGGTGGCGCGAGGCACGCCTGTCGAAAGCGCATGTGTCGAGGGCGAGCGCTGCCGCTTTCAGACCTGTTACGCCACTGAGGTCCTGCCGCTGCAACTGAGCGCGCTCGACTACAACGTTCAAGGGGAGCAGGGCGTGTTGAGCCTGCGCCTGGACATGAGTGCCGAGGGCAACTTCAGTGGGGTGCGGTTCGAACGGTTGCGCCTGCATCTGGCGGGGGATCGCTATATAAGCCAAGGGTTGTACCTGAGCCTGTTGCGTCACCTGGAGGGTATCGAATTGCTGCCGTTGGGGCGCGATGGAGAGGTACTCACAGGCGTTGACGGCGAGGCCCTGTCGCTGCGATTGGACGCCGACCAGGTACAGCCGGTGGGGTTTGCCGAGGAGCAGGCGCTTATTCCCTATCCACAAAATACCTTTCGAGGGTACCGCCATCTGCAGGAGTACTTCGCTTTCCCTGACAAGTACTTGTTTGTCGAGGTGGCCGGGCTTGATGCAGTGCAACGTTTGCCCGATGAGCTTCTCAAGCAGGCCTGCGGCATAAGGCTGTGCTTCGCGTTGCGCGCGCAGCCCCAGGAACTCCAGCGACCCACACTGGATAACGTAAAGCTGTATTGCACGCCCATCGTCAACCTGTTCAAACACGATGCGGTGCCGATTCGCCTGGACGGTAAACAGGATGAGTACCTGCTGGTTCCCGGGGAGTATGCGCGAGGGAGCGCCTGTGTATTTTCCGTGGATAAGGTCACGGGGTGGCGCCCTGGTGGGTTGGGGTATCACACCTACGTACCGTTTGAGTCTTTCGAGCATGACGGCGATACCGATGTGTCGGCCGCGCCCCCGAGCTACAGCATCCGCCAGCGCGCCTCGGCGCAACACACCGGCCTCGATACATGGCTGGGGTTCAGCGGTGGCCAGGCACATGTCCAGGAAACACTCTCGGTCGAACTGACATGCACCAATCACAACCTGCCCCGGCAATTGCAGGCTGGGCAGATCAACCAACCTTGCGAACAGACCCCGGAGGGGTTGTCGTTTCGCAATATCAGCGTCCCCACCGCCAGTTTTGCGCCGCCTCTGGACCAGGATTTTCTCTGGCGGCTAATCAGCAACATGTCGCTCAACTACTTGTCACTGAGCGATATCAACGCGTTGAAGGTCATCCTCGAAACCTACGACCTGCCGCGTTATCACGACCGGCAAGCATTGAAGATCAGCCAACGGCGGCTGGGGGCATTGCGGTCCATCAGTCATGTGGCCGTCGACCGCCTGCACCGTGGAATACCGTTTCGGGGATTGCGGGTCGACCTCAACATCGACGCCCAGGGCTTTCTGGGCCAGGGAGAAGCATTTGTATTCGCCTCGGTGCTCAACGAATTTTTTGCGCTCTACGCCAGCCTCAATGCTTACCACGAACTCAGAGTCATCAGCACACAAGGAGACGTGTACCTATGGCCACCCCGGATGGGCCAGCAGCCTCTGCTTTGACGGAACTCACTCGCGTCATCCGCGAGTATTCGTTGTTCCAGGCGGTCGTGCAGGTGCTCAAGCGCCTGCGCGACGCGCATCCTGCGTTGGATGACGACGCCTTGTATGACCGGTTGGAATTCCAGGCGAATCCAAGTCTTGGTTTTCCTGGCCACGATATCGAGCGGGTGGAATTTTTTGTTGAGCGCGGGCAGTTGCGCGCGCGTCTTCGCCTCAATGTGCTGGGCCTTTGCGGTGCGGGTTCGCCGCTGCCGGCTTTTTATGGCGAGCAGGCGTTCGCCGACGGGTTGGGCGGTCACGTAACTCGAGACTTCCTGGATGTGTTTCACCATCGTTTGCAGCGGCTGATGCTGCCGATCTGGCGCAAGTACCGCTACCGCGCGAGTTTCCAGAAAGGCGCAGTTGATGCTTTTTCCGAGCAGATGTTTGCGCTGATCGGGCTGAGGGGGGCGACAAATCCGCACGGCGGCGCAAGTGGATTGCAAGCGACTGCTGCCGTACCTGGGCTTGCTTGGGTTGAGAGTGCATTCGGCTGCCTTGATCGAGACGGTGCTGCGTTACTACTTCAAGCACAACCGTTTGTTTATCGAGCAATGGGTTGAACGCACAGTGGTGATTGCTCACTTGCAGCGAAACCGCTTAGGCGTCACCCACAGCGCGTTGGGTTCGGACCAGGTGCTGGGAAGCCGGGTCGCGGATCGCAGCGGTAAGTTCAGGGTGCACATACAAAACCTGGACTGGGAGCGTTTTCATGGGTTTTTACCCACGGGGGCGGACTATCCGCAGTTGTGCTCGCTGGTTCGACTGACCGCACGGGCGCCCCTGGAATATGACCTGTGCCTGGTGTTGACCAGGGAGGAAATAAGGCCGTTGCGCATCGGCGAGCACAACGTCTGTCGATTGGGCTGGGCCAGTTGGCTGGCGCACGAGTGCGCCGATGGTGTGGTCATCGTGGCCGGCAATGCTCATTAGGGACGAGTGATTATGATGAATGTAGACCTGCAACAACTTATCAACACATTGACGCCCCTGGCCCGTCGAGATTTGGAGCGTTCGGCCGAACGTTGCGTGATGCGCGGTGGCAGCGACGTCCTGGTTGAAGACCTGCTGCTGGCCATGCTTGAACAACGGGATGGCCTGCTGGTGCGGGCCTTGGCCGATGCGCAGGTCGAGGCTGGCGAACTGGAAGCCGCACTGCAGCCCAAGGGGCAGGCGAGCGCGTCGCGCAATCCGGTGTTCGCCCCGGCCCTTGTGCAATGGTTGCAACAAGCGTTGATGGTGGCGCATCTGGAACTGCGCCAGACCGAAGTGGACCACGGTGCCTTGTTACTGGCGATCTTGCGTCACCCCCAGCACGCGGGCAGCGCCTATCAAAGGGTCTTGAGCCGTTTGGATACGCAGCGTGTGCTTGAGTTTACGTTGAGTCAGGTTGCCGCTATCCCCTCGTCAGCCAGGGGTGAGTCGTTGTTGGCGCGCTTTACCCATGACCTGACGAGCCAGGCCCATGAAGGGCGTATCGACCCGGTGTTGTGCCGTGACGTAGAGATTGCTCAGTTGATCGACATACTGATGCGCCGGCGCAAGAACAATCCGATTCTCGTCGGCGAGGCCGGGGTGGGCAAGACCGCCGTTGTCGAGGGTCTGGCCCTGCGCATCGTCAACTCACAGGTGCCGGAGCCCCTCAAGGCGGTACGGGTGCTCACGCTGGACATGGGCTTGCTGCAAGCCGGCGCCAGCATTCGGGGCGAGTTTGAACGCCGTCTCAAAGGCGTGATCGATGAGGTCAACGCCTCGCCGCAGCCTGTGATTCTGTTTATCGACGAGGCGCATACGCTGGTGGGCGCGGGCGCCCAGGCGGGTGGCGGTGACGCCGCCAACCTGCTCAAGCCGGCTCTGGCGCGCGGTGAACTACGCACCATCGCGGCCACCACCTGGTCTGAATACAAAAAATACTTCGAAAAAGACCCTGCCTTGGCGCGACGTTTCCAGCCGGTGCTGGTCGGCGAGCCCAGCGTGGAGCAGGCAATTTCGATCCTGCGCGGGCTGGCGCCGGTGTATGAAGCCAGCCATGGCGTGTATGTCCGTGACGATGCCGTTGTCGCGGCGGCTCACATGAGCGCCCGTTACCTGGCCGGGCGGCAGTTGCCCGACAAGGCCGTCGATGTACTGGATACTGCCTGCGCCCGCGCACGAATCAGCCAGGCAACCGCACCTGAGGCGCTCCAGCGCCTGAACGCCGAGCATGCTGAAGGCTTGCAGCAGCGCGAGGCAATGAGTCGAGACAAGGACACCGGGCTACCGGTGGACGAGCAATCCTTGTGCGCATTGAACGTGCGATTGGCGGCTGTCGAGATCGAACGTCGGGTTTTGGAGCAAGCCTGGCTTGAGTCGCAAGCGCGGGTCGAACCGGCGCGTGTCTGCCCGCGATTGGTGGCACAGGTCATCAGTGCCTGGACCGGTATTCCGGTTGAGCAGTTGGCACTTGAACACAGTGAAACAGTGTCTGGTTTTGCCGACGCGTTGCGCTCACGCATCCTCGGTCAGGAGCACGCGGTGCTGGCGCTCGACCGTAACCAACGCGCGGTCGCCACCGGTCTGAACAAGGCCGACGCTCCGGTTGGGGTGTTTCTGTTGGTGGGCCCAAGTGGCGTGGGCAAGACCGAAACGGCCCTGGCCCTGGCGGATTTGCTGTACGGCGGTGAGCGGTTTGTCACTACCCTCAATATGTCTGAGTTTCAGGAGAAGCACGCGCTGTCTCGGCTCATCGGTGCCCCGCCGGGTTATGTGGGGTATGGCGAGGGCGGGGTACTGACGGAAGCCGTGCGCCAACGACCTTACTCGGTGGTGCTGCTCGACGAGGTCGAAAAGGCCGATCCGGACGTACTGAACCTGTTCTATCAGATCTTCGACAAAGGGTTGGCCAATGATGGCGAAGGCCGAGAGATCGACTTTCGTAACACGCTGATCCTGATGACCTCCAACCTGGGCAGCGAATGCATCGTCGATCTATGCGCAGGGGGCCGGCGGCCAGATCCGCAGGTGTTGCAAGACGCGATACATCCGCTGCTACGCGATTACTTCAAGCCGGCGCTGCTGGCGCGCATGCGTGTCGTGCCCTATTACCCGGTTGTAGGTGAAGTGCTGCATGACCTGGCAAGGCTCAAGCTGGACCGCCTGGGGCAACGGCTGAAACTGCGCAACCTGGCGTTCGGTTACACGCGCGAACTGATCACCTATATGGCCGAGCGTTGCAACCACTGGGACAGCGGTGCGCGGTATATCGACCAATGGATCGAGATCCACCTGTTGCCCCAGATGGTTGATCGCCTGTTGGAGGCAATGGCCTGCGGCGAAACCCTGTCGCGGGTCCATGCATGCCTGGATGCCGGCGGGCAACCGACCTGTGAGTTCAGCCAATGAGCGACAATCTGTTTGCCCAATTGCCCCATCCCTTGGACTACGCCGATGTGCTGCTCACCTGGTTCGCTCGCTTGGGTATCGACGCTGACGAGACCACATTAGCGCAGCTCTGTGTGACGGCTGCGGCACAACTAAGCCAGTGCGAACTTGCCCAATTGTATTGGCGCGACGAGGTGACAGGGCGCCTCGACCTGATTGCCCAGCATTTGCCCGGCGCACTGGCGCTTGGCGAGCCGGCAAGTAGCCATGACTTCCAGCATGAGCAATTGCTGCACTATGTCCTCAGCCAGGGCCACTCTTTGAGCCTGGAGGACCTGGCCAACAGCGTCTACGAAAGTGCCTTTCTGCCGGCCGCGAGGTTGCCCTGGCAGGCGTTGTCATGCGTGCCATTGTCGGGGCGGCGCGCGAGCGTGACGGGCCTGTTGTTATGCGCCAGCCAGCGTCCCCGATCCTTGCAGGGCCATGGCCCGTCATTGCGGTTGCTGGGGAGTTTCGCCTTGAACCAGCTGGGCGTTTTGAAGGGGCTGTGCCTTGTGCAAAGCGCTTCCCCGACAAAACCTGGCACGCCGGTCGCCCGGACGGCGTATGGGCTGATCGGCAACAGCACAGCCATGGACGAAACCTACCGTTTGATTGGCAAGGTGCTGAACACCTCGTACACAGTTTTGCTGCGCGGCGAGACCGGGACCGGAAAAGAGGTGGTGGCGCGGGCCATTCACGCCAGCGGGCCGCGTAGCGGCAAAGCCTTTGTGGTGCAGAACTGCGCCGCCTTTCCCGAAGGGTTGCTGGAAAGTGAACTGTTTGGCTATCGCAAGGGTGCGTTCACCGGCGCCGAGCGTAACCATGCAGGGCTGTTCGACGCCGCGCATGGCGGAACATTGCTGCTGGACGAAATCGGCGATATGCCGCTGTCATTACAGGCCAAGTTGCTGCGGGTGTTGCAGGAGGGCGAAATCCGTCCGTTGGGAGCCAGTGCAGCCCACAAGGTCGATGTGCGCATCATCGCCGCGACCCATCGCGACCTCGCTGCAATGGTGGCCGAAGGCAGCTTCCGTGAGGATCTCTACTACCGATTGGCGCAATTTCCCATCGAACTGCCGGCCTTGCGTCAGCGGGGCGGTGATGTGTTGCTGTTGGCGCGAGAGTTCGCGCAAACAGCGTGTACGGCACTCGGCTGTACGTCGGTGCAGTGGTCCAGTGCGGCCTTGGATCAACTGTCGAGCCATGCTTTCCCCGGCAATGTGCGCGAACTCAAATGCCTGGTGGAACGTGCCGTACTGCTCTGCGATGACGGTGTGATCTTGCCCGCGCATTTGTGCCTGTCGCCAGCGCCGACTGCCATGGCCCTCGATGCAACGTTGCGCCAACGCCTGGAGCGGGTTGAGCGGGTATTTTTGATCGACTGCCTGCACAAGAACCGTGGCAACCGAACCCGCACCGCCCGTGAGTTGGGGGTTGCGCGCCGCACGCTGCTGTACCGCCTGGCACGTCTGAATATTCCCTGCAGCGATGCCCGAGGGGAAGGCTGAATGGTGCGCGCATGGACCTGGTGCTTCGACGCCAGCCTCATTTTCCTGGGAGATACCTGATGCTTCTTCGCCCCTGGCACGCCTTGGTGCTTGTGTTGTGTTTGCTGAGCGGTTGTAACGGCAATTACGTTTTTGATGATGCTGATTACCGTGCGCTGGGTGACTCCCAGGCGCCCCGTCGAGGCCATTGAGTTGGGAAAACCTGCCATGCAGTTAGTGTTTGAGGTGTGTGATAGCGGGAGCGGCGAACCGCCGGCCCGCAAGCTTTTCGACGGCGTCGGCGGCGTGATCGGGCGTGGGGCTGGGTGTGACTGGGTGATTGCCGATCCCGATCGCTTGCTTTCCAGTCTCCATGGTTTGGTCGGTTACCGAGACGGCCAATACTTTCTCACCGATATCAGCAGCAATGGTATCGGCGTGTCTGGCAGCACGGAGCGGTTGTGCAAAGGCCAGGCGCGTCTGATCAGCGAAGGTGATGTGTACCAGTTGGGGGCGGTGAGCATTCGCGCTCAACTGATAGGGCAGGGGGCGCATTATGACCGGCCGGCCTTTGCCGGCAACGAGACGATTCCCGACGATGCGTTTCTGATACTGGACCCCTTGCACGGCCTGGAGCGTGAGCAACCGGGCAGCGAGTTACCCGAGCATCTGGATGCATCGGAGCCCCGTGCAGAAATGCCCGGAGGCCTGCTTTCCCACGGTGCCGTAGAACAAGACCACTTGATCGTGCCGAGTTGGGCCGAACCCGCCAGCCCTGGGCCTTCCAGTGCGGCGCAGACCGTTACGACGCCTGCAGGTGAAGGGTTCTGGTCACAGTTCGGCGCTGTGCTGGGCGTGGAGATGGATGCACTCGATACCCTGGGGCGCGAAGCCCTGGCGATCAAGGTGGCGAGACTGTTCAGGCAAACCATCGAAGGGTTGCAGCAGAGCCTGCGGACCCGCGATGAGCTCAACAGTGAGTTGAACCTGGACGGCACAGCGCTGGCGCGCACGCGCCGCAACCCCTTGCAAGATTGCGGCGACACACAGGCAGCCTTGGCGTCGCTGTTGGGCGCAGGCGATTCGGGCCAACTGCCTGCCGAATTGGCGATCGCCCAGGCGTGCCGGGAGATGCAAATTCACCAATTGGCCTTGGTCGTGGCCTGCCGTGCAGCGGTGCGCAGCGCGCTCGCGACGTTTGCCCCCGGCCATCTGCTGCTCTGCTTCGAACGTGAGGGCAACCCGCCCCGGTTCGCTACCGACGGCGCTCGTTGGCGGGCATACCAACGCCATTACATGCGCCTGAGCGAGGAGCACCCCTTGGGCGAGCAGCTGTTACGCAACGACTTTTCCAAAGCGTATGAGGAGCAGGTGCGTCTCGTCGGCGCCCTGCATGCGGCTTATCCGGGATGACAATCATGTATCGAGCCACCTTTATATCAATGCTGCTTGCCCTGGGCCTATTGACCGGTTGTGGCAGCCTTTCACCGTTTTCAACCTTGACCAAGCTCGACCTGAGCTTGACGGCCAGCGACACAGTCAACCCCGATCTTCACGGCCGGCCCTCTCCGGTGGTCGTGCGCCTGCTTGAGTTGCGGCACCCGGCGGCGTTCGAAAATGCTGACTTCTTCAGCCTCTATAGCCACGCCGAGCAGGCACTGCCCAAAGACTGGGTCAACAGCGAAGAGCTGGAGTTGCGCCCCGGTGAACAGCAGGTGCTCAAGCTCAGCATCGAACCGCAGAGTCGTTATATCGGCGTGTTGGCAGCCTATCGCGACCTGCCGCATGTGCAATGGCGCCTGGTACTGCCCGTTACCCGGCAGCAACTGACGCGCGCGCAGTTGTTACTTGACGAGTCGGGGGTTCGCGCTGTCGGCCCTCAAGCCGGCCGGTCGGAGAACTGAAATGCAGATTGATAAAGTCATCTGGCGGGAGGGCATGCTGCTGCGTCCGCAGCACTTGCAGCACAACGACCGTTATTACCATCAACAGCTCAACCGTAGCCGCTTGCTGAGCAGGGATGGCTGGGGGTTCCTGACGCTGGACATCGATGTGCAGTACCTGAATCTGGGCAAGCTGGTCGTCAACCAGGCCAGCGGGGTATTTCCCGATGGAAGCCTGTTCGAATTGAACAACACCATGCCGCCGCTGGTGTTGCAGGTACCCGCCGACACCGCTGGGCAAGCCGTGTTCCTGGCGTTGCCCCTGGCCATCGGCAATCAACTGGACGTGCGCCAGCCAGAGCAAAGCGATGTGCTGGCGCGTTATGTGAGTTACGAAACACAGATCGCAGACTCGAATGTCGGTATGAACGCTCACTGCCAGATCCACTGCGCCCGCCCGGATCTACACCTGCAATTGGGGGAACAACCCAGTGATTCGCTGCATGTGAAGCTCCAGGTAGCCCAGGTGCTCGATTCCACGCGAGAGGCCGGCGTACAGCTGGACGCGGACTTCGTACCGACGTTTATTTATGTGCAGAGCGCCGGCTATGTGTCGTCATGCGTCAAGGAAGTGGTCAGCCTGCTGGCTGCCCGAGGCGATGCGATTGCCGCCCGCGTCCAGGGCAATGGAGGTTCGGCCGGTGCCCAGCTCGGCGACTTTCTGATGCTGCAACTGATCAATCGTACCGAGGTGCTATTGCGTCACTACCTGAGCCAAAGCCAGGTGCGTCCGGAGGCGGTGTACCGGGTATTGCTGTCGATTCTCGGTGAGCTGTCTACCTTCGCCGTCGACGACAAACGCGCGCAGGTGGAAGGGTGTTATCGGCATGGAGATCAGGGGGCGAGCTTTCGTGGGCTAATGGACGGTATTCGCAAGGTGCTGTCAGCGGTGCTGGAACAGCACGCCATCGAACTCCCGCTGGAAGCACGGCAATACGGGGTGCTGGTGTGCCCCGTAAGCGATCTGAAATTGTTGGGCGCGGCAACCTTCATTCTGGCGGCAACCGCCCACTGCGATTCGGAAGAACTGCGCCACCGTTTGCCCGCGCATCTCAAGGTTGGACCGGTTGAGCGCATACGTGAGCTGGTCAATCTGCACCTGGCCGGTATCAAGGTAAAACCGCTGCCGGTGGCGCCACGCCAGATTCCGTTCCATGCCGGCAAGACCTATTTCATGCTCGAACTCAGTGCCCGGGATATCACGCAACTGGAACAGTCCGGCGGTTTTGCCTTCCACGCCAGCGGCGAGTTTGCGGCGCTTGAACTCAACTTCTGGGCCATCAGGAACTGAACGCCATGACCATGGACAGCGAATACCCGCAGGACGAAAAAACCGTTCTGCTCGACCGCCAGGGTCGTGCCCCGGCGCAGGCCGCGGTGACGGATTACCCCTCGCCACCACGCTTTGAGCAATTGGAAGACCGGATGATCTACACCGCCAGCCTGCAAGGCGCCCAGGGTTTCAAGATGGGGCCCAATGCTCTGGTGGCAGCCGCCTGGGACCTGCTGTCACAGGTTGTTGAACTCAGAAGCAGCACCGCTCGGGAGAGCTTGCAGAGCCTCAATGACCGACTGTCGTCGGCCATTACCGCGTTTGAAGCACATGCCCTGCACCAGGGCGTAGCGAACAGCCAGGTGATGTCCGCGCGTTACGTGCTGTGCAGCGTAATTGACGAAGCGGTCGTCACCACTGCATGGGGTAGTCGTAGCCACTGGTCGAAGACGAGCCTGCTGAGCCGCTTTCATAACGAAACCTTCGGTGGCGAAAAGTTTTTCCAACTGCTGGAGCGGCTGAGCCGCGATCCGGTCAAGCACGTGGCCATGCTTGAGTTGATGTACCTGTGCCTGTCGATGGGGTTTGAAGGTAAGTACCGGGTTATGGAGCGGGGAGGGGCGCAGCTCGAGGACATCCGAGATGCCTTGTATCGACAGATCCGGCATGTACGCGGCGAGCGCCTGCCGATATTTACCCCCGCGAACGCAGGGCGCGTGCCAGGCGCGCGGCTGCGCATTGTGTCGGCCACCTGGGTCGCTGTTTTGGCGTGTGCCGGTTTGCTGGCGATGTACTCGGGGTTTGCCTGGGTCTTGGGTAATGAGCGCGTGACGGTGCTGCAACTTTTTCAACCTTTGGCGCCGGATCAGACGCGGACGCCCTTGTAACGCTGGGAGCAATGAATGAACGCATTCTTCAAGGGCGCGGGCACCGTGCTGCGCAAAAGTTGGGTCTGGAGCCTGTTGCTGGTGCTGTCCAGCGCACTGCTGGTGTGGTTTTTTGGGCCGTTGCTGGCAGTGGCTGACCACCGGTTCTGGCAGGGCTCGACGGCTCGCCTGGTGACCATCAGTGGGTTGTTTCTGCTGTGGGGGCTGGCGATGGTCGTGGTGGGCGCGCGCCGTACTGCACGACTGAAGCAGCCTGAGTACCAGGAGCGGTATCAACGCACGGGGCTGATCGACGACGAACAAAGGCAGGTGCGCGGGCGTTTCAAGGAGGCCCTGCACACGCTGAAGACTACCCGTCGCTATGCGCAGCGCAGCGACCGTTGGCGTAACGCCTTGCCCTGGTACCTATTGATTGGCCAGCAGGGCAGTGGCAAGACCGGTGTCCTGGCCGCCGGAGGGCTGCACTTGCCATTGGATCGGGGCGAGTCGGTGCCCCCAGGTACAACCGCGTATTTTGACTGGTACTTGGCCGACGAAGCGGTGCTGGTCGAGAGCGCAGGGCGATACCTGGATCAACCTGAAGGTGCGGTGGACGGCGCGGGCTGGTCGACGTTTCTGGGGTTGCTCAAGTCGCGGCGTCGGGCGCGCCCGCTCAATGGCGTGGTGGTGACGTTGGCGGTAGAGACGCTGCTTGGCAGCAATGAGCATGACCTGGATTTGCATGCACGCCACGTGCGCACCCGCTTACAGGATATCCAACAGAGATTGCACCTGGACGTGCCGATCTATCTGGTGCTGACCCAGGCGGATCGACTGCCCGGCTTCACTGAGTTCTTCGACGCGCCCCAGGGTGACAGCGCAGATGCGGTATTGGGCGTGTATGTCGGCGCAGGCAACACGGGGACCGCAATGGCCGAGGTCCGCCAGGCGTTCGAGGGGTTGCTGCAACGCCTTGTGGCAGAGCTGACTGCGCGCTTGCAGCACGAGCGTAACCTTGAGCGTCGTGGCCAGATGCTTGATTTTCCTCGGCACGTTGCGCAAATCGGCGAACGCCTGTGCCAGTTCGTGGAGTCTGCGTTTTCCGCTCATCGTTTCCAGCACATCAATGGGTTGCGTGGCGTTTACCTGACCTGTGCGCAGGCGGGTGAGCGACGTGCCTACTTCATTCAGGGGTTATTCAACCGGGTGATCTTTGCCGAGGCCGATCTTGCCGGGCTGCATGCGTCGGAGCGCCAACGCATCCGGCGACACCAGGGGCTGTTGGCGCTGGCGGCGTCCCTGGTGCTCGCCGGGGCGGGCGGGCTATGGGCTCACAGCTACGGGCTCAACCACCAGCGCCTGATGCGGTTGGCGGAACTGACTCAACCACTGTCGCCCGCCGATGCCGGTTTGGACGCTACCCTGGCGTTGCTGCCGTTGCTGGACAGTCGTTTGGCTGCAATGCGGTTGTTCCCGGCGGCGCAGGACAGTCAGTGGCACGAGCGGGCCGGCTTGTATCAAGGTGAACCAAGCCGCCCACTGCTGACCCGGGCCTATGCAGAGGCGCTGCATCAGCAGTTGCTACCCTTGCTGACCGCGCTGCTCGAAGAACAGGTGCGCGCCGACCTGGGGGATCGCGAGGCGCTGCCGGACAGCTTGCGCGCCTACCTGATGCTCAGCCTGCGCGAGCGTCGCGACAACGCATGGCTGGCGCGGCGCATGGCCGGTTATTGGTCGCAGCGTTATGCCGGGAATGCCTCGGCGCAGAACCGCTTGAATGAACACCTCGCGCAGCTATTAGAGCAACCCTTCGTGGCGTCCTTGAACACTGCGCTGGTGGCAGACGCTCGCCAGGACCTGCGTGGAGAGTCATTGGCGCAAGGGGTCTATCGGGTGCTGCGCGAACAAGCCCGCGACCTGGAACCTTATCGTCTGGTAGAAGGCCCCGGATTTGCCGCTGCGGAGCAACCTATCCCCGGTTTCTACACCAAACGGTATGTGCAGTATTTTGAAAAGCAGGGCCCCAGGCTGGTCAATGCCATTGCCCAGGATAATTGGCTGCTGGGAGAAAACGGCGACCTCAGCGCCATGGACCTGCGCCAATTGATGCTGGTGCTGGAACAGCGCTATTTCAGCGAGTACGCCGACGCCTGGAGCCAGGCCATCAGCCAAGTCCGCCTGCAGCCGAGCGACGGCCTCAAGCAGCATGCCGATGAGCTGGCCAGCCTGGCGTCAGCCCAGTCGCCGTTGGTGCAACTGTTGCAACGGGTGAGGGAAAACACCCGATTGCTGCCGGGTGATCGCGCTGAAGCCATCAGCCAGCAGGTAGGCGAGTTGGCCGCACAGGTTCCGTTCGAGGGGGCCAGCGTGCTGGCCGGTCGCGTGCCAGGGCAGGCGACGCCTGATACGGCGAGACGCGCATTGCAACGGCGCTTCGAACCGTTGCACCGCTTGCTCGACACCGAGCAGAACCCAGGCGTCGAACTGACACAGGCGTTGCGGCTACTCGATGAATGGCAGCAGCAACTGGCGGCCCTTCACCGCGAGGGCGCACCCGAACAGGCGGCATTCAACCTGGTCAAGCATCGTATGGAGGGGCAGTTGCCATTGTTGGGCAAGGTGCGTGATACCGCGGTGCGTCTGCCGTCGCCGCTCAAGGGGTGGTTCGAAGGCATTGCCGACGACAGTTGGCGGTTGCTGCTGGAGGATGCCTATGTGTTTATGAATCAGCGTTATCAAAGTGAGGTGTATGGTTTTTATGCTAAGGCGATTCAACGCCGCTACCCGTTCAATGCCCATGCCGGCAGCGATGTCGCCCTCGGTGACTTCCAGGAGTTTTTCAAGCCTCGGGGAGGCATGGCACGCTTTTATGACCATTACCTGCGGCCCTTCGTAAGTGCCGAGGGCGGCCGCTATCGCTTGCGCGGCCTGGATGGCCGCAGCCTGCCGGTGTCACGTTCGTTGTTGGAACAACTGGTGAAAGTACACATGATTCGCCAGGGTTTTTTCAGTGAAGAGCAGGGGGAGTGGGCCGTTCGATTCACGTTGGCACCCTATAGCCTGGATCAGGCGGTCAGCCGTGCGGTGCTGCGCATTGGCGATAAACAGCTTGAGTACCGGCATGGTCCGATCGTGCCCATGGCATTCCATTGGCCAAGCGACGCGGACAACGGCCGCAGCAGCCTGGTGCTGGAGCGGGGTATGGAGCGGCCGCTGGGGATCGAAAAGAACAGTGGGCCGTGGTCGTTGTTCCGGTTTTTGGACTTGATGCACAGCGAGCCCGCCAGCGGTCGCGATGCACAAGTGCTCAAGGCCGATCTCGGAGGGCTGCGCGCTAACTTCCTGCTCACCAGCCAGCGCAATCCCGGCCCGTTTCAGATGGCCGCATGGCGCACCTTTCGCCTGCCGGAGCAGCTGTGAGCCAGATGCCTGCCCGCTGGCGCAGCATTGGGCGTACGTCACGCGGCAAGATGCGTGCTCGCAACGAGGACGCGTTCTTTGACGGCCCACAGCGTGGTTGTTGGGCGGTCGCCGACGGCATGGGCGGCCACCGTGCCGGGGATGTGGCCAGTCAGTGGGTCATCAGCAGCCTGGCGGCGTTGCCAGGCCAGGGCAGCCTCGATGAGCGGGTCGAGGCGGTGCGGCGATGCTTGCGATGGCTGGACTGCCGGCTTGGGCAGCCGGCGCAGCAAGCCGGCGAGGGCATCATGGGCAGCACGGTGGTCGTGCTGTTGTTGGACGGTCAGCGCGCGGCCTGCGTCTGGGCGGGGGACAGTCGCTGCTACCTATGGCGTGGGCGACGCCTGTACCAGCTGTCGCGGGATCATTCTCTGCGCCAACACCTGATGGACACCCAGCAACTGAGCCCGGAACAGGCTCGGGCCCATCCGGATGCCAGGGCGCTGACCCGTGCCCTCGGCGGTCGACAGCCTCTGAGCCTGGAGGTACTGGAGCTCAGTACGCATCCTGGGGATGTATTTTTGTTGTGCAGCGACGGGTTGTATCAGGGGCTCAGCCATGGCGAGTTGGGCCGTGCGTTGAATGCGGGCACTCCCCGGCAGGTGGTGGACCGGTTGTTTGCCGACGCGTTGCGTGGGCCGGCCCGCGACGACCTGACGGCCGTGGTGGTTCAACCATGAGCGCGCGCATCGGCCCGTCGACCCTGCTTGCGGGCCGTTACCAGCTCGAGCGGGTATTGGGTTCTGGCGGTATGGGGGTGGTCTATCGTGCCCGTGACCTGCTGCACGAGGCGTTCGGCGAGCCCGATGCGCGGGTGGCGCTGAAACTGTTGGGCGAAACGCTGACTGAGTCGTGCGATGGCCATGTGTTGCTGTACAGCGAGTTCGCACTGACCCGAAGCCTGCGACATGAGCACGTGGTGCGCCTGTTTACCTTCGAGGTCGACACCGCTTGCCAGGCGGCGTTTTTCACCATGGAGTTACTGCAAGGCCTGACCCTGGACCGCTTGCTGCTGGAATGCCCGGATGGGGTGCCCTGGCACGAGCTGCAACCCTTGGCCTTGCAGCTGCTGGATGCGCTGGCGTCCGTCCACCAGCAAGGCGTTGTGCACGGGGACGTAAAGCCGACCAACATTATGGTGGGCGAGCAGGGCGTGCGTTTGTTCGATTTTGGCCTGGGCCATGCCCAGGCGCAGCAGGCCGCCGGGCTGCCCGGTTTGAACCGCAGCCGTTTGAACGCCTGGACCCCTGCCTATGCGGCACCGGAACTGATAGCCGGCGCGTACCCGTGCGCGAGTACCGACCTGTATGGCGCGGCCTGCGTACTCTTTGCGTTGGCCCGTGGGCGTGTGCGGCAGCTCAATGAACCCCTGCACCGGCCTCGTCAATTGCCAAGACACTGCTGGCCGGCACTGCGTTCGGCGTTGGCCACGGACCCGGCGTATCGAACCCTGAGCGCCGCCGAATTACGCGAAGCGCTGGGCGGGCAGCGGCACCGCGGGTGGCTGTGGTTTGAGCGTTAACCGGCCAAGTCATGCAACTTGCAGTATTCGTCCCATCCCAGGTCGGCCATCTGGGCCACTTCCTTGTGCACTTCCAGGCGCTGGGTCTCGAAGGCTTCGGGGGAGTCCGCCGTGAGCTTGAGGGTTAATTCCCAGGCAAATAGCCCTTGGCGTTCCGCCTCGGCTTCGAAGGCTTCATGCAGCCGTTCGGCGCGATACTGCGCCTGGGTTTCACCCTTGGCCTGGGCGGCGAGCGGGTTCAGGGTGTCCAGCTCCGCTGCGACGTCGGGGTGCTCGTTGAGGAATCGGTCCAGCGCGCGCTGGTGGTTATCGCCAGGTGGTGACAAGCGTGTGCTCCAAATCAGGTGGAACAAGGCCCGCGTGCCGGGCCGCATGACAGCGGACGCGGCTGCGTAAGGGTGGATTTACCCAGGCATGTATCGGGCGGTGCGCGAACAATACCAGATAGGCGCTCAGTACCCGAGCGGGGCCCGCGAGGCGCTGCCCGTCGAGGCGGTCACTCATTGCGCAAAAATCACCCGTATACCGGGCAAAAGGCTTTCGCTTCCAGTGCCATGACGTGTAGCGTTAGCCCCGGAGTTTCCGGCCCTGCCTTGCAAGGGCAGTGGGCGATGGGCAGAGGGATGTGTCATGGCGCAAACGCTATTCAAACTTTTCTTTACCCAGCGTCTGGCTGCTTTGGCCGGTACCGAGTCGTTACGCGCGATCCGCGAAGGGCTGTTGTGGATCCTGCCGTGCCTGTTGGTCTCGGCGTTTTTTCTGATCCTGTCCGAATGTGCGCGGGTGTTGGGTGTTGATCGACAGGTCGTGGCTTTTCTTGCGGGGCTGCACAACCAGATCAGCTCGGTGATCCCGCTGCTGGTGGCCGCGTCCATTGGTTATATGCTGGCGATCCAGTATCGCCTGCCGCAGTTGCCGGTGGCGTTCCTGTGCCTGGCCCATGTCGTGGTGGCCACGTATATCCTGCGCGAATACCCGCGTGCTTCGGCGACCTTCGTGCTGTTTATCGCCATCGCTTCGCCGCTGTTGAATGTGCCGGCCATTGCCTGGCTGCACCGCTACCGCTGGACGCGCCTGGTCAATGAGGACCTGGTGGGGCACAACCTTAGAGGTACGATCAATATGGTGGTGCCTGGCGCCATCACCGCGCTGGCGCTGGTGGTGGTGCTGTCCTTGCTCCTGCAGGTGCCCTATGTGGCGCAGTTGCAGGGGCCGCAGGTGCTGGATGCCCTGGAGTCGCCTTACGGCAGTGGTTTGTTTACCACCCTGATGAACTCGCTGTTGTGGTTTTTTGGCATTCACGGCGTGTACGCCCTGCAGCCGTTGTTCGATGTGCTGGACCAGGCAGTGGTGCTCAACGGTGCCGCATTGGCGGCGGGCGAGCCGATCAAGTATGTGCTCAACAGCGGCCTGCTCGGCAGTTTTGCCTTTATCGGCGGCTCGGGCGGCGCGTTGTGCCTGTTGCTGGCGATCCTGCTGTTTTCCAAAAGCCAGTCGATGCGCCTGGTGGCGATAGCGAGCTTGCCGCTGTCGTTGTTCAACGTCAGTGAAGTGTTGCTGTTCGGCTTGCCAATCATCCTCAACCCACGCTTGTTCATCCCTTTTCTGGTGGTGCCCGCCTTGAACGCCATGGTGGCGCTGAGCGTGGTGCAACTGGGGTGGGTGTCCCCGGCGGTGGCCAGTGTGCCGTTCACCGCACCGGTGCTGCTCAATGCCTACCTCAGCACTCATGGCGACCTGGCGGCGGTGGCGTTGCAAGTGACGCTCCTGGGGCTGGGAACCCTGGTATATGCGCCCTACGTGCGGGCGATTCATCGCCAGCCCGCCGAGGGTGGCACGGTGTATCTCAAGTCGCTGGACATGACCTTTCGTGGCCTGGAAGAAAAAGGCCGCTTGCGCGAGCTGGACCCGGTGCTGGCATCCCACAAAGTCCTGGCGCGCCAAGCCAACGAGCTGAGCCGTATCCAACAGATCAGCGACTATGAGTTCTATCTCGAATTCCAGCCGCAAGTCTCGACCCGCACCGGCCTGTGCACCGGTTGCGAAGCGTTGATGCGTGCGCGGGACGCCCAGGGCACCGTGCATTCGCCGTGGGAGTTCCTGCAGTGGCTGGCGCAGGCGCGGTTGATGCCGGATGTGGATGTGTGGGTGGCGTCCCAGGCGGTTCGCCAGTACCAGAAATGGCAAAAGCTGGGCTTTGCCTTGCCGATGACCATCAATATTTCCAGCGCCACCCTGACCGACGCTGGCTACGGCGAACGCCTGGTGGAGATCCTGGCCCAGGCCCACGGGCAGGTGTCGGTGGAAATTACCGAAGACGCGCTGGTCAGTGATATCCAGGCCACGCGCCACACCATCCAGAAGTTGCAGGCCATCGGCGCCAAGGTCTATATCGACGATTTCGGCACCGGTTTTTCGGCTTTGAGTTACCTGCACCAGTTTCCCGTGGATTTCATCAAAATCGATCGCAGTTTCGTGGTGGCCCAGCACGACCCCAAGGGCGCCCAGGTGCTGACCGGCATGCTGCGTTTTTGCGAGGCGCTGAACCTGGGGGTGGTGGTCGAAGGGGTCGAGACCGCCGAGCAGCTGGCCTTCTTGAATACCGGCACCGAGTTGTTTATCCAGGGCTGGTATTTCAGTAAGGCACTGCCGGGCGATCAGGTGGAGGGTTTTGTGCGCGAGCGCGTGGCCCTGGCCGACACCTAGGCTGATTCGTAGCCGCGTCGCGTCTGTTCGATTTCCTCGATCAAGCCCTCGATGCCCGTGAGGCGCGCTCGGTTGTCGTGATCCCAAGGGTGGAAACCCGGTTTGAAGTAGTGCAGCCACGGCCGCAGCATCCGTGGGAAAACCCCCTTGGGGCCATACAGAAACTTCAGCATGCGCCAGAAGCCCTTGAGCAGCCCACCCGCCTTGCGGTCGGCGATCAACAGGCGCAGGTGGAAGTCCAGCACCACCAGCCAGAAGAACACCGTGGTGGTCAGCATTGTGCCGGTGCGCAGCAGGTAGCGCTTGGGGCCGGGCTTGATCACCGTGTTCCACACATCAAACGCTACGGCCTTGTGCTCGGTTTCTTCGAGCGCGTGCCAGTACCACATCTGTTGGTAGCCCTTGAGCGAATCGCCGAAGCGCGTCGGGTCGCTGAGCAGGATCTCGGCAAGCATCGCGGTGTAATGCTCAAGGGCGATGGTGATGGCCAGGTTGAAGGCCGGCGGGCAGTGTTTTTTTTGCAGGTCGAGGATAAATTTCAGGCGCCGGTCGAGGGTGTGTGCCGGCAGGCCGGCGGCCTGCATCAGGTCGTTGTAGGCCACATGTTCGCGGCTGTGCATGGCCTCTTGGCCGATGAAACCCTGGATCTGCTGTTTCAATTCAGGATCATCGATGCGCTGGCGGTAGTGGCGCACGCTGTCCATGAAAAACAGTTCGCCTTGGGGAAACAGCAGCGATAACGCGTTGAAGAAATGCGTGATGAACGGGCCTTGTTCATGCCAGTCCTTGATGCGCTCGGCAGGCAGGGCAAAACGGAGGTCGCGGCGGATGGGCAGCATAGTGCGTGCTCCTGTTCAGAGACGGGTCTCGTCGTTGGTTTCAAACACCGGTCGGCGTTGCTTGGGTGCCATGCGCTTGCTGGCGAACACCACCAGCGCTTGGTAGGTCGCCGGCAGGCAACGGGCGAGCAGGTCGAGGAAATACGCATCGCGGCCGATCAGTACGCGGCGTTTGTTCTTACGCACGCCGTGCAGGATGACCCTGGCGGCCTGATCGGCGTCGGTGATGAAGAGTTTTTCGAAGTCGGCGCGGGCCTGTTGTTCGCTGTGGATCAGGAAACCGGTCATGTTCGCGTCGATGCGGCTGCTGCGGCAGATATCGGTACGGATGCCGCCGGGGTGTACGCAGGTGGCCGATACGCCGCAGCGTTGCAGGTCCAGTTCCTGGCGCAAGGCTTCGGTAAACCCGCGCACGGCGAACTTGCTGGCGTTGTAACCGCTCATGCCGGGTTGGGCAAACAGGCCGAACACGCTGGAGGTGTTGATCACATGGCCGTCGCCGCTGGCCTTCAAGTAAGGCAGGAAGGCCTTGGTGCCATGGACCACGCCCCAGAAGTTGATGCCGATAATCCATTCCAGGTCGGCATAATCCACGCCTTCCACGGTACTGGACAGCGCCACCCCGGCATTGTTGAACACCAGGTTGACCTGGCCGTGCTCTGCCACGCAGCGCGCGGCCCAGTCCTCCATGGCCTGGCGATCGGACACATCCAGCACTTGGAGGGTGATGATGACTGGCGCCAGGGTCGAGGACTTGATCAGGGCCAGGGTTTGTTCCAGCCCCTGAGCGTTTTTGTCCGCCAGCGCCAGGTGGCAACCTTCCCGCGCCAATGCCAGTGCCAAGGCGCGCCCCATGCCGGATGCCGCGCCGGTGATGGCCGCCACGCGACCGTTGAATGTTTTCATGACAACCTGCCTTCTGCGCTGGGATAGGGCGCCGTGGCAGGGCGCGCGGGTGGGCTGACCGGCAACTGCTCGGTCACATAGTCCTTGAGCGCAAACTGGCGGGTGACCTGCTTGAAGCGCCATGTCGAGCCGGGCCACAGGGTGGTGTTCTTGCCGGTGCGAGGGTCGAGGTACCAACTCTGGCAGCCGCCGGTGTTCCAGATGGTGCGCTTGAGTTTGTCTTGCAGTTGGCGGTTGTAGGCCTGTTCCACGGCAGGTTTGACGTCCACCGTGGCGATGCGCTGACGCTGCATGTGTTTGAGCGCGTCAAGGATGTAGGTCACCTGAGCCTCGATCATCAGGATCATCGAGTTATGCCCCAGGCCGGTGTTGGGCCCGATAATCAGGAACAAATTGGGATAACCCGGCACCGTGGTGCCTTTATAGGCATGGGCACCCTCGCGCCAGGTGTCCATCAGGTCCACGCCGTCACGCCCGATGATGCAATCGCGGGGCAGCGGGTTGCTGGCCTGGAAACCGGTGCCGAAGATCAGGCAGTCGGCCGGGTGCTTGATGCCGTCGGCGGTGATCACGCCATCGGCTTCGATGCGTAATACGTGGTCGGTGATCACCTCGACGTTGCTGCGCGACAACGCCGGGTAGTAGTCATTGGAGATCAGTACGCGTTTGCAGCCGATGGTGTAGTCCGGCGTCAGGGTTTTGCGCAGGGAAGGGCGTGCCACTTGCTTGTACAGGTGGCGCAGGGCGATCTTCTGCACCATTTTCATCAGCCGCGGGTGCAAGGCAAAGCCCACCACGCGACCTTCCAGAGCCCAGTAAAAAGCCCCGCGTACCAGGCGTTGCGTGAAGGGCAAGTGCTTGAACAACCAACGTTCGAGCGGGGCAATGGCGCGGTCGGGCTTGGGCATGATCCACGGCGGGGTGCGCTGGAACAGATCGAGGTGGGCCACCTGCGGCGCAATCTGCGGCACGAATTGAATGGCGCTGGCGCCGGTGCCGATCACCGCCACGCGCTTGCCTTTCAAGGAGTAGTCGTGGTCCCACTGCTGCGAGTGGAAGCGTTTACCCTTGAAGCTGTCGAGCCCCGGAATATCCGGCAACGCCGGGCGCGACAAGCCGCCCATCCCCGACACCAGCACCCGCGCACTCACCTGGCGGCCATCGCTGAAGCTCAATTGCCAGCGTTGCTGCTGCTCATCGAACACCGCCCGTTGCAGGGCCATGCCAAACCGCAGGTAGGGCGCCAGTTCGAAGCGCTTGGCGCACTGCTCAAGGTAGGCGCGGATTTCGGCCTGAGGCGCGAACTGCCGCGTCCAGTCAGGGTTGGGCGCAAACGAAAACGAATACACATGGGACTGCACATCGCAGGCGCAACCGGGGTAGTGGTTGTCCCGCCAGGTGCCGCCGAGGGTGTCGGCCTGCTCGGCGATAAAAAAATCGTTGAAGCCGGCTTCTTTTAACCGGATCGCCATGCACAGGCCGGCAAAGCCCGAGCCGATGATGGCAACGTCGATTGAATCACTGTGGGCATTCATAGGCGGTCCTTGGTGGGCATCGGATGTGCTCCTGTTTTTGTTGTGTCTTTTAGATAGAACACCATTGCAAAGGAAAATTGAATTAATTATTTTAAAAAAGATTTTAAATAATCTACCTGAAAATACCGCCTGCGCCAGGTTCTTGTTTCGAATGTGCGACTTGTCCGACGGACGCGCTCAGCTGGAACGAGATCCGAATCCAGGGCGCGCGCGGTGGCTGCGGTCTCGATCAATTCCGGTCAGGTCGCCAGCGGCAGGGATGCAGAGGACCGAGCTATGGCTGTGGAGTGGGTTGCCGCTGCGGCGGGTGCAAGTGCGGTGTTGTGGGCGTTGAGTGCCTGGATGACACGGCGCATTGAAGCGGCCGTTCCAAGCGACGGGCGCTACGTGGAGGTCGATGGCGAGCGCTTTCATTATGTTGAAGAGGGCAAGGGCCCGCCGCTGGTGATGATCCATGGGTTGATGGGCAGCAGTCGCAACCTGACCTATGCCTTGTCCGGCCAGTTGCGTGAGCATTTTCGGGTGATCACTCTCGACCGTCCGGGCTCGGGTTATTCAACTCGCCATAAAGGCACGGCGGCAGACCTGCCGGCCCAGGCACGGCAGGTGGCGGCGTTTATCGACAGGTTGGGCCTGGATAAACCGCTGGTGCTAGGGCATTCACTCGGTGGCGCGATTTCCCTGGCGCTGGCCCTTGACCATCGCGAGTCGGTGTCGGGCCTGGTGCTGGTGGCGCCGCTGACCCATCCCCAACCGACCTTGCCACCGGTGTTCTGGTCGCTGGCGGTGCGCCCGGCCTGGCTGCGGCGCTGGGTGGCCCACACCCTCACGGTGCCCATCGGGCTGTTGACCCGAGGCGCGGTGGTCAAGGGCGTATTCGCGCCCGACCCGGCCCCTGCTGATTTCGCCACTCGCGGCGGCGGGCTGCTGGGCATGCGCCCAGGCAACTTTTACGCAGCCTCCAGCGAAATCGCCCTGGTCAACGATCACCTGCCGGACATGGTCAAGCGCTATGCGCAACTGAGCTTGCCCATCGGCCTGATCTATGGCGCACGCGACAAGGTATTGGACTTTCGCAAGCACGGGCAGGCGCTCGCCGATAAGGTGCCGGGCCTCAAGCTGCAGCTGGTGGAAGGGCGCGGCCATATGTTGCCGATCACCGCCACGGCGCGTGTGGTCGAGACGGTGCTGCAGGTGGCCAAACGCGCGAAGCCGCCGCAAAACGCCAAGCTGCTGCACGCGCCTTTTGCGTTGGTGAACAAATAATCTCGGCCTTCATGGTGGGTTGTACGGTCCGAAATGCTTGCCCTAGAGACCTGACCAAAGCGCTGAAAAAGAGACTGGTCGGTCACCGTAAAAAGGCCTTGAAAAAGTAGTTGACGACCTAACGATTCCGCGTTATTTATTTAAAAAAATATTTCAATATTTATTTTGAAATGATTTTTGCAGTGCCTAAGAGCGAATAAAAATGAAAAAAACGTCTTTTATCGCATGGTTGATTTCCCGGAGTACCCAGTACTCCCTGAACCTGTTTTTCCTGCCTGTTGCCAGCGTGCGGAGGCTGCCATGAACCAGACTCTGGCAGCGCCAAGCGTATGGGCCGATGGCAAGCGCCATCTGTGGTGGCTGGGCATCATGCCTCTGGCCACGCCATTACTCTCGGGGGCCCTGGCCATCTCCACCGGTATCCAGCAGCTGTGGTGGGTCGGCGTATTGGTGATCTTCGGCCTCATCCCGCTGATCGACGGCCTGCTCGGTGAAGACGTGAGCAACCCGCCCGAATCCGCCGTCAGCCACCTTGAATCCCAACGTTACTACCGCTGGATCGTCTACACCGGCGTGCTGTTGGTGATCAGCTCGGTGGTCATCACCGGTTGGCTGGCCGCCGGCGGCATAGAGTGGATCATGCAGGGTGGCCTGGTGCAGGCCACCGCCAGCCTCGACCCGTCCAGTTGGCTCTCCCACGTGGCGAGCTACATCACCGCCCGCACCCAGCTACATGGCACGCCCAGTGGGTTTACCTACCTGGGCATGGCCATGTCGACCGGTGCGGCCACCGGTATTGCCATCAACACCGCCCATGAGCTGGGGCACAAGCCCAACGCACTGGAAGTGTTCCTGGCCAAGGTCACGCTGGCGCCGACGTTCTATGGGCACTTCTACACCGAACATAACCGCGGTCATCACGTGCGTGTCGCCACCCCGGAAGACCCTGCCAGCTCGCGCCTTGGCGAAAGTTTCTGGGCATTCCTGCCGCGTTCGGTGTGGTTCAGCGCCCACTCGGCGTGGAACCTGGAGCGCGAACGCCTGCGCAAACTCGGCCTGCCGGCCTGGCACTGGAAGAACGGTGTGCTCAGTGCCTGGATGTACAGCGTAGTGCTGTGGGGCGCGATGATTGCCTGGCTGGGGGCGGCGGTGATTCCGTTTTTGCTTATCCAGGGCATCTACGGGTTCTCGCTGCTGGAAGTGGTGAACTACGTCGAACACTACGGCCTTAAACGCCAGAAGTTGCCCAATGGTCGTTACGAGCGTTGTTCGCCTCGGCATTCCTGGAACAGTAACCGGATTGTCACCAATATCTTTCTGTTCCAATTGCAACGGCACTCCGACCACCATGCCAACCCGACCCGTAGTTACCAGTCGTTGCGCCACTTCGATGAATCGCCGCAACTTCCGTACGGTTACGCGAGCATGATTGTCTGGGCTTATGTGCCGTACTTGTGGCGCAGGCGCATGGACCATCGGGTGCTTAATCATTACGCCGGGGATATCAGGTTGACCAATCTTCAGCCGTCCCAGCGTTTGAAGTATCTGGAAAAATACAGCGGCAACGCCAAGCCGTTCTAAACACGTTGCACGTTATATGTGTACTCGGGGCTTAATCGCCGCGCGGGTAGTTATCGCCCCGAGAAAGTGGTTTGACCCGAACAACAATAATTAAAGGGAAGGACGTACACCATGCAAGCACCTGCCAAGTTCACCGCCCATGTGCTGTTGGCCGCACTGGGCCTTATTGCCTATCACCAGGCCCAGGCCGCACGCATCGAACCGGCCGGCAGCGCCTTCACGGCCCAGGGCCCCATCAGTTTTTCAAAGGGCAAGCTGATCAGCGCCGATTGCACCATCAAGGTGGCCGGCAACGTTGCGGCTGATGGCTCCTCGGTCAATGTCGACAAAGTCGAGTTCGACGGCGGCCTCAAGTGCAGCCGGGTCGAGGCCATCAACTTACCGTGGGTACTGGTTGCCAAAGACACAAAAAGCGGCTCGATGTCGAAGATCAGCGTGGATGTGCACGCCTTCGGCCTGGGGGGCAAATGCGGTCCTTCGACCGCCGAGGGTACGTGGGATAACGCCACCGGCAAGTTGGAAGCCAGCAATGTCCCGATCGGCGAAGACTGCAAGATCAAGACGGTGTCGATCAAGATGCCACCGAACTTCAAAGTTGTTGAATAACGCGCTTCAGGTGTACAGCGCTAATTGAATTGAAATTTGGCTGGAAAGGGAAGTTCTGCAGTTTCAACGTGACCTCTCGTTCATGGCCATTACCCCCTGGCGAATGACTCGCCATTACATGTGAGGAACAACAATGAAAAGTTTGAAAACTCTCGTGTCGTTGACTGCTTTGACTGTTTGCATGGGTGCGGCTTCCATGGCGAACGCCGTCAGTATCGCTCCCGTCAGCAGTAATTTCTCCGCCTCCGGATCGCTAACGGTGAAGTCGCCATCCTCTTTTCAACTGCCCATCACGTGTGACGTGAAGTTTGATGGTTCTGTGAATACGGTGGGGGTTGCGAGTATCACCAATGTCACCGTCTCCGGCTCTAACAGCTTGTGCAAACTGCCTAAGATCACCGGTGTGCCGTGGACACTGACTGCCACCAGCCTGAGTGGTACTGCGGGCGCCGGGAATGTGACCAACGTTGGCTACACCATTCCGGCCTCTGTGTTGTACCCCGCTTCTAACTGCGGTCCATCGACCGTCACGGTGGCCTACAACAATAGCACTGGCGCGCTGACCAGCAGCCCGACCAGTCAGCCGCTGGGTTCGTCCTGCACTCTGCAAAGTCTGAGTGTCACTGTGACCACCACGCCGCTGCTGCAGATCGTTCCTTAAGCGTTCTACCGCGCTCGTTGGGCTGATCACCCATGTAAAGACAGGTGTCTCGCAAGAGGCACCTGTTGAGACAAACCATCGGGGTCGACCTGTTGGTGCTGCATAAAAACAACAAAGGAGTGGAGCATGAATAATAAAAAACCACAGGCGCAAACCTTCCTGGGGCTGGCATTGCTCGGTGGGTTGATGGTTGCTGCCGGCTCTGCCCAGGCGGGGGCATACATGACGCCTACTACCAACGCCGCCGGTTGGGGCCGTGCCTTTGGCGGGGGGTCGTTGTTTAAAAACGACCCGTCAGCGGCCTATAACAATCCGGCAGCAATGGCATTTATCGACAAGAACATCTCTCAGTTCACGCTCAACTACGCAAATATCGACATCAAGTACAAGGGCAGCGCGTACGACTATTCGGGGCGACCCACTTCGTCCACGGTCTTGGATCCTGACTTTAACGCGATCTATAACACACGCACGGGAGACGGCGGACAGGCGGGTTTTGAGGCATGGGTGCCTACCGGCTTCATGGTCATGCCTATTAACGATCGCTTGGCCTTCGGCCTCAGCCAAGTGGTGCCGATGGGGGCGAGGACAAGCTATGACAGTGACTGGAAAGGCAGGGACTTCGCGGTCGATACCAAGATCGAAACGGTCGGAGTGACCGGTTCGCTGTCGTTTAAAGTGACAGACGAATTTTCCATTGGGGGCGGTGCAATTCTTCAGCATACGTCCGGCTTTGTAAGCCAGAACGTCGATTTGTTTGCCGCAGCGGCACAATCCGCAGACTTCGGTTTTACCCCCTTCGCAGCGGGTCAAGGCTTCTCGTTGATGCGTGTCAAAGTCGACAATACATCCTTGGGCTGGTTCGCCGGGATTGCCTGGAAGCCGACGGCTCAAGACACCCTGGGCCTGAACTACCACGCGAAAATAAAGAACAAGTTAGAGGGTAAATACAACATCTACGCCGACGAACAATCTCGGTTACTGATGACCACGCCTGTGGTCGACGGAAAAACCCTCGTAGAGATGGCTTACCCGGGCCTTCATCTTTACCCCGATGGCGCGAATGCTTCCACGCAACTGGATATTCCGGCCAACGCATCGTTCGATTGGGTGCACCAAATCAATGATCGCTGGGGTATCGGCTTTAGTGCCACCTGGACAGACTGGTCAACGTTCAAGGCGCTGACCCTTAAATCCGAGGGAAGCACCATTGTGTCGATACCTTATCGCTACAAAGATGCCTGGCAGTTCTCGTACGGTACTGACTACAAACTGACCGATGACTTCACAGTGCGTGGCGGTGTTTCTTTCGACCAGACGCCTACGCCGGACTCCACCCGTGATCCGCGTATTCCTGATGGCGACCGCACCTTCGTGTCCCTTGGCTTTGGTTACAAAGTCAGCGCAATTCCAGGCTTGAGTGTCGACGGCGCTTATTCCCACCAGTTTGTGGAGACCGTCAAGTTGAGGACCAAAAACGTCGATCGCCTTGGTGGCGCCAGCCTGGACGGCAAGTCAGAGGCGCGTGGTGATGTGGTTAGCGTATCGGCCACTTACGAGTTTTGATCCGGCGACATCCGTGAGACGCCAACAGTTAGCGCATCTCGCTGTTGGCGTGCATCTGGGTGAAGCATCGACGGGTTGCCCACGCGACCCGTTTCGATTTTCTTGTTCAATCAACCTATTGAGCTGACCCGATCAGCCGCTGTTTTTTCGCCCACGTATTAAATAAAAATTTCAAAACAAAATTTGAATTTGCTTTCTCAAGTTTGTAGTGTGGTTTTACGCCGCAGCTCATCCGACCTGCCGCACTTAAGCCATACCCTGAATCAAGTAGAGGTATCCCCATGGTTATCTGGTTATTGGTGGGTTTCGCGGCTGCGATTGCCCTGGCGTATCGACAAGCTGCCGCGACCTTGTGGTTGGGCGCTGGCGTAATCTGGCTGGCGCTGGGTTACGTGTTTAACGTGGTGGCAGGTGTTGGTGCTGGCGTCGCGGCATTGCTGGTGATCGCGCCCGCGTTGCTGATGACAATCAAACCCCTGCGCCGCGCCTTGTTAACCAGCAAGGCCCTGGGCCTGTTTCGTACGATCATGCCGGCAATGTCCGACACTGAGCGTGCGGCTATCGAGTCCGGCACCGTGTGGTGGGACGCCGAGTTATTCAGCGGCAAACCCGACTGGCAGCGCTTGCTGCACGCCGCGCCGGCTAAGCTCAGCGCCGAGGAGCAAGCCTTCCTCGACAACGAAGTAGAAACCCTGTGCGACATCGCCAACGATTGGGAAACCACGCAGATTTGGCAGGACATGTCTCCTGAGTGCTGGCAGTACACCAAGGACGCGGGCTTCCTGGGCATGATCATTCCCAAGCAATACGGGGGCAAAGGCTTCTCTCACTATGCGCACTCGCAGGTGGTGATGAAGCTGTCGACCCGCTGCTCGGCGGCGGCGATTTCGGTGATGGTCCCCAACTCCCTGGGCCCGGCCGAGCTGCTGTTGCACTACGGCACCGACGCCCAGCGCAATTACTACCTGCCGCGCCTGGCCCGTGGCGAAGACATCCCCTGCTTTGCCCTGACCAGCCCATATGCCGGTTCGGACGCCGGGGCGATTCCCGATTTGGGCATCGTGTGTAAAGGCACCCACGAGGGTGAGCAAGTACTGGGTTTCCGTGTGACCTGGGACAAGCGCTACATCACCCTCGGCCCCATTGCTACCGTGCTTGGCCTCGGCATTTCGCGCCGAAGACCCGGACGGTTTGCTCGGCGCGCCGGGCTCCCTCGGTATTACCTGCGCCCTGATCCCGACCTCCCACCCCGGCGTGAACAGCGGCCGTCGCCACTGGCCACTCAACGCGGTGTTCCAGAACGGCCCGACCACCGGCAAGGACGTGTTTATCCCGCTGGAATGGGTGATCGGCGGCCGCGAACAGGTCGGCAATGGCTGGCGCATGCTGATGGAGTGCCTGGCCGCCGGTCGCGCGATTTCCTTGCCGTCGGCCAACGTCGGCCTGGGCAAGGTCGCCGTGCGCGGTACCACGGCCTATGCGGCGATGCGTAAACAGTTCGGCCTGCCCATCGGCAAGTTCGAAGGCGTACAAGCGCCACTGGCGCGCATGGCCGGGCATCTGTATGCCTGCGATGCGGTGCGCAAGGTCTCGGTGGCATCCCTGGATGCCGGTGAAAAACCGTCGGTGATTTCGGCCATCGCCAAGTACCACGTCACCGAGCGCGCGCGGATCATCGTCAATGACGGCATGGACATCGTGGCCGGCAAAGGCATCTGCATGGGGCCCAACAACTTCCTGGCCCGGGCCTACCAGCAAAGCCCCATCGCTATCACGGTGGAAGGCGCGAATATCATGACGCGCTGCCTGATCATCTTTGGCCAGGGCCTGATTCGCTGCCATCCGTATGTGTTCCGCGAGATGGAAGCGGCGCGCAACCTCGACCGGCGCAAGGCGCTGGAGGATTTCGACAGCGCGATGTTCGGCCATGTGAGCTTCGTACTGGCCAACACCGTGCGCGCGGCGGTACATGCGCTGACCGGCGGGCGGCTGATTTCCGCCCCGGCCAAGACCGACCCGGCGCTGGCGTCCTACTACCGCCAGGCCAATCGGCTGTCGGTGGTGCTGGCGTTGATCTCGGATATTTCCATGGGCGTGCTGGGCGGTGCGCTCAAGCGCAAGGAAAGTATCACCGGGCGCCTGGGCGACATGCTGTCGCAGCTGTACATCCTGTCCTGCGTGCTCAAGCGCTTTGAGGATGATGGCCGACCCCAGGCCGACCTGCCGCTGGTGCATTGGTCGGCGCAGGATGCCTTGCTGCGCGCCCACGAAGCCCTCGCCGAAGTGCTCGAGAACTACCCCTCCAACATTGCCGCCGGCGTGGTGCGCGGCCTGACATTCCCGTTCGGCATCCCGTTGCGCAAACCCTCGGATCGGTTGCTGGCGCAGGTGGCCGATGTGGTGCAGACACCGGGCGAAACCCGCGACCGGTTGCTGGCCGATTCCTACATCCCACGCCCGGAAATCGACAAATTGGCTTACGGCGAGCTGGGCTTGCGTTTGTTGCCGCAAGTCGAGCTGATCGACGCCCGGCTCAAGCCCGCCATCAAGCAGGGCCTGATCGAACCGTTGCCGATCTCCACCACGGCGTTTACCGCCTGGCGCGTCAAGGCGCGGGCGCTGGACCTGATCAGCGATGACGAGGAAGCGTTACTGGCGCGCTACGTGGAATACGCCGACCACGCGATCCAGGTGGACGACTTTGCGCAGGACTTCGGGTTGCTGGAAGCCTTGCAGCAACGCAAACAAGCGCTCGAACCGGCGGCCAAGCGGCGTACCAGCCAGGGCGAAAACGCCTCGGTAAATTAGATCGGTAACGCGGCCAGTGTGGGAGGGGGCTTGCTCCCGATGGCGGTGCTTCAGCCAACTGATGGGTAGCTGACCCACCGCCATCGGGAGCAAGCCCCCTCCCACATTTGACTGGGTTTACAAGGCAGGATTTGTGTTTATGAGTGACAACTACCTTTCATTCGTCAATTCCCCCTGGGGCCATCGCCTGGCCCAGGCTATCGGCTTGCCGCAACCCTTGCCGTTGCAGCGTTATCGCAGCGGCCAGCCAGCCTTGGCCAACCCGGTGATCATCGCCGGGGCAGGGCGCCTGGTTGATCAGGTGCAGCGTGTCTTCAGCGCCACCGACACAGTGGCCGCCACCCCGGCGACGCTGCAGGCGCCGTCCACGGTCAAGGTGCAGGGCGCCGTGTTTGATGCCACGGGCATCCGCGACGTGCAACAGCTGGACGAGCTCTATGGGTTCTTCCACGCCAACGCCAAACGCCTCGGCCAGCACGCCCGCGTGGTGGTACTCGGCACCGCGCCGGAACACTGCCAGGACCTGGCCCAGGCCATCGCCCAACGCGCCCTTGAAGGCTTGGTGCGCTCGCTGGCCAAGGAACTGCGCCGGGCGATCACCGTGCAGTTGCTTTATGTAGCGCCAGGTGGCGAAGACGCGTTGCAGAGCAGCCTGCGTTTCTTCCTGTCGCGCCGCTCGGCCTACGTGTCGGGGCAAGTGGTGCGCGTGGATAAAACCGTGGACGACCACTACGCCGTCAACTGGGACGCCCCCTTCGCGGGTCGGCGTGCGTTGGTCACCGGTGCGTCCCGTGGCATCGGCCTGGCCATCGCCCAGGTATTGGCGCGCGACGGTGCCCATGTGGTGTGTGTGGATGTGCCCCAGGCCCAGGACGCCCTGCAACAGGCTGCCGCCAGCGTCGGCGGTTCGGCGCTGCCGCTGGATATCACCGCAGCGGATGCCGCTGAACGGTTGCTGGCCCATGTCAGCCAATACGGTGCGTTCGATGTGGTGGTGCACAACGCTGGCATCACCCGCGACAAGACCATCGCCAAAATGCCCGAAGCGGCCTGGCGCAGTGTGCTGGCGGTCAACCTGGAGGCGCCATTGCAACTGAGCCATGCACTGCTGCAAAACCAGGGCGTGAACCCCGGCGGGCGCATCGTGTGCGTGTCGTCGATTTCCGCTATTGCCGGCAACCTCGGGCAAAGCAATTACGCCACCTCCAAGGCCGGTGTGATCGGCCTGGTGCAGGGCCTGGCGCCGCGCGCAGCGGTGCAACAGGTCACGGTCAACGCCGTGGCGCCGGGGTTTATCGAGACCCAGATGACCGCGAAGATCCCGCTGATGATCCGCGAAGCGGGGCGGCGCATGAACTCGATGAGCCAGGGCGGCCAGCCGATCGATGTGGCCGAAACCATCGCCTGGCTCGCGCACCCGGCCTCGGGCGGGGTCAATGGCCAGGTGGTGCGGGTGTGCGGCCAAAGCCTGTTGGGAGCCTGACCTCATGGACTACGTAACGCAGATTATTGACCCGCCACCCTCACGCACGCGCCTGCTGCTGGACGGCGCGCGCGCGCTGCGCAAGCCCAAGCCCGACGGCATGCCGGCGCTGCCCAAGGAGCGCCTGGTGCGCCCGGCGGTGGAGCTGCACGCGGCCGACATCGCCGCCTATGGGCGTGCCTGCGGTTTCCGGCCCGAGCAGGGCGTGCCGCTGTCGTATCCGCATGTGCTGGCGTTCGCGCTGCACCTGATGTTGCTCACGCGCCCGAGCTTTCCGTACCCGGCCAGCGGCATGGTGCACCTGGCCAACCGTATTCGTCAGCACCAGCGCTTGCAGGCGGGCCAGGTGCTGCGCCTGGAGGTGTATTGCGCACGCTGGGTCGCCCATCCCAAGGGCCAGGCGTTAAGCATTGCCACCCGGGCCTATGGCGCGGGCGCCCTGGTGTGGGAGAGCGACAGCCTGTACCTGCGCCGCGACGTCAAAGACCCCATCGGCGAGCCCTGGGACGATGGGTTGGCGTTGCAGGAAGACGGCCTGCTACGCACCCAGCGTTGGGTGTTGCCGGCCGATCTGGGCCGGCGTTTTGCCCACGTCTGCGGGGATTTCAACCCGATTCACACTTCAGTGATCGGCGCGAAGATCTTTGGCTTTCGCCGTGCCATCGCCCACGGCATGTGGACCCTGGGCCGCGCCCTTGCCGCCCAGCAACCGCCGGGTGGGCTGGACCAGGCCGAGGCCCATTGCGACTTCAAGATGCCGATCTTCCTGCCCGGCCAGGTCGCCCTGTGGAACCACCCCGCGAGCGGCCCGCGCCGTGAGTTCGAGGTGCGTAATTTTGCTGGCGACAAACCCCATATGCGTGGGCTGTTCATTTGGAAAGAGAGCGTTAAATGAGTGACTACAGCTTCAATCCGACCGCGACCCGCCGCGTGGCGATTATCGGCGGCAACCGCATCCCCTTTGCGCGCTCCAATACCGTCTATGCCCACGACAGCAACCAGGATCTGCTGGTGGCCGCGCTGCAAGGCCTGGTGGATCGCTACAACCTGCACGGCCAGCGCCTGGGTGAGTTTGCCGCCGGCGCGGTGATCAAGCATTCACGGGACTTCAACCTGGCACGCGAATCGCTGCTGTCGACCACGCTGTCGCCTGATACCCCGGCCTACGATGTGCAACAGGCCTGTGGCACCGGCCTTGAAGCGGCGTTGCTGGTGGCGAATAAAATCGCCCTGGGCCAGATCGACGTGGGCATCGCCGGGGGCGCCGACACCACCTCGGATGCGCCGATCGGCATCAACGAATCCCTGCGCCACACCTTGCTCGCGGCCAATCGCGCCAAGGGCATGGGCGACAAACTGAAGGCGTTGCTCAAGGTGCGTCCGTCGATGTTGTTCAAGCCACTGTTACCGCGCAACGGTGAGCCGCGCACCGGCTTGTCCATGGGCGAGCACTGCGAAGCCATGGCCCAGCGCTGGCAGATCAAGCGCCTGGCTCAGGATGAACTGACCCTCACCAGCCATCAGCGCCTGGACGCCGCCTACAAACGCGGGTTTTTCGACGACTTGATCAGCCCCCATCGTGGCCTGGCTCGCGACAACAACCTGCGCGCCGATGCCAGCCTGGAAAAACTCGCCGGGTTGGCACCCGCCTACGACCGGCAGAACGGCACCCTGACGGCGGGCAATTCCACGCCGCTCACCGACGGCGCCTCGGTGGTGCTGCTGGCCAGTGAGGAATGGGCGGCCGCCAATGGTTGGCCGGTGCTGGCCTACCTGCGTACCGGCGAGACGGCGGCGGTGAATTTCGTCGATGGCAGCGAAGGCCTGCTGATGGCCCCGGCCTACGCCGTGCCGCGCATGCTCAAGCGCGAGGGCCTGAGCTTTGCCGACTTTGATTTCTTCGAGATACATGAGGCCTTCGCCGCCCAGGTGCTGTGTACCCTCAAGGCCTGGGAAGACGCCGATTACTGCCGCGAGCGCCTGGGCCTGGATGCACCGCTGGGCAGCATTGACCGCGCCAAAATGAACGTCAACGGTGGCTCGCTCGGCTGCGGCCATCCGTTCGCCGCCACCGGTGGCCGGCAATTGGCGGCGCTGGCCAAGATCATCCATGAAAACGGTGGGGGGCGCGGGTTGATCTCGATCTGCGCGGCGGGCGGGCTGGGCATTACCGCCATCGTCGAAAAATAGCGCCAACCCAAAAACAACAACAAGGAGACTGCCATGAACGCTATCAGCCTGGAACACACCGAACGGGTCTGGTTGAACGCTTACCTGCCCGGCGTCCCGGCAGACATCGATGCGGCTATCGAGGATTACCCCTCGTTGCGCGAAGTGTTCCTGGAACACCTGGAGAAATTCCGCGAGCGCGTGGCCTACGTCAGTATCGGCACCGAAATGACCTACGCCGATTGGCAGGTCCATGGCATCGCGTTCGCTGCCTGGCTGCAGGGCCAGGGCGTCAAGCCGGGTGACCGCGTGGCGTTGATGATGCCCAACTGCCTGCAATACCCGATCTGCCTGTTGGGCACGATCCTGGCCGGCGCGGTGGTGGTTAACGTCAACCCGCTGTACACCGCCCATGAGCTCAAGCACCTGCTCAAGGACAGCGGCGCCGAAACCGTCGTGATCTTCGAAAACTTCGCCCATACCCTGGGAAAAGTCATCGTCGGCAGCAGCGTCAAGCGCGTGGTGGTGGCGGCCATCGGCGATTTGCTCGGCGCCTTCAAGGGCGCGGCGATGAACTTCATCCTGCGCCGGGTGCAAAAGCAGGTGCCGGCGTTCAATCTGCCGGGTTCAGTGCGCTTCAACCACACCTTGAAGCAGGGGCGGGCGCTCAATCACCTGCCGGTGAGCCTGGCCCTCGATGACCTGGCCTTCCTGCAGTACACCGGCGGCACCACGGGCGACGCCAAGGGCGTGATGCTCAGCCACCGCAATATCATCGCCAACCTGCTGCAAGCCAAGGCCTGGGTCGGCGATCAACTGGACCAGGGCAAGCAGGAAACCAACGTCACTTTGCTGCCGCTGTACCACATCTTTTCGCTGACAGTGAATTGCCTGATGTTCATGTGCCTGGGCGGGCGCAACATCCTGATCGCCAACCCCCGGGACGTGAAACGGGTGCAGATGATCCTGCGCAAGGAGCGCTTCAACGGCATTGCCGGGGTCAATACCTTGTTCAACGGTTTGCTTGAGAACAAAGCGTTCTGTGCGCGGGATTTTTCCGACCTGCGCATGGTGATCGCCGGCGGCATGGCCACCCACACAGCGGTGGCCAAGCGCTGGAAGGAGGTCACCGGGCTGCCGATCATCGAAGGCTATGGCCTCACTGAGTGCTCGCCGGTGGTGAGCATCAGCCCTATCGATATCTCACGCATGCGCGAGATGGACTTCACCGGCAGCATCGGCGTGCCGCTGCCGTCGACCTGGGTGCGGTTTATGCGTGAAGACGGCGAGCTGGCCGACATTGGCGAGCAGGGCGAACTGCAAGTGCGCGGCCCGCAGGTGATGCAAGGCTACTGGCAACGCCCGGAGGCCACCGCCGAAGTGTTGGATGCCGAGGGGTGGTTGTCGACCGGCGACATTGGCGTGATGGACGCGCGTGGGTACATCCGCCTGGTGGACCGCAAGAAAGACATGATCCTGGTCTCGGGCTTCAACGTGTACCCCAATGAAATCGAAGACGTGGTGGCGTTGCACCCCGGTGTAGGCGAAGTGGCGGCGATTGGGGTGGAGGATGGCGTGACGGGGGAGAAGGTGAAGATCATCGTGGTGCGCAAAGACCCGAACCTGACCCAGGAGCAGATCCTCGCCCACTGCCGGGAATACCTCACCGGCTACAAGGTGCCCAAGTATGTGGAGTTTCGCACCACAGAATTGCCCAAGACCACCGTGGGCAAAGTACTGCGCCGAGCCTTGCGCTGATGTAACCGCATGCAGGTGATCCAAATGTGGGAGGGGGCTTGCTCCCGATGGCAGTGGGTCAGCAACAGATTCATCAACTGACACTCCCCCATCGGGAGCAAGCCCCCTCTCACAGGGGGTTTGCGCTGTGTTTCAGACCGAGTTCACCTTGACCCAGCGTTCTTCCTGGGCCGCCACGCGAATGGCCGTCGCCAGCCGCTCCACTTCCCATGCCGCCTCAAAGTCAGTGCCATCCGCGCCTTGGCCCGCCAGCGCCATGATCAGTTCCTGCACCTCCAGTGTCTTGAGTTCGTTGTAGCCCAACTGATGCCCCGCCGCTGGGCTGAACGCGGCGTAACCGGGCAGGGCGGGGCCGGCCAGCACGCGCTGGAAACCGTCCTGGCCGAGACGGTACAGGCGCAGTTCATTCAAGCATTCCTGATCGAAGGCCAACGTGCCTTTGGTCCCGCTGATCTCAAAACTCAGGTGGTTTTTGTAGCCGTGCTTGAGCCAACTGCTGCTCACGGTGCCGCGCGCGCCGTTGGCGAAACGCAGCAGCGCATGCACTTGGTCGTCCACGGCAATGGCCTTGAGGTCGTGGCTGCCTTTTGTGGCCGGGCGCTGGGCGTGCACGGTGTGGGTATCGGCGCACACGCTGACCACGTCGCCCACCAGATAACGCGCCATCGACAGCAAGTGGCTGCCCAGGTCCGCCAACGCACCGCCGGCGTGCGCCACTTCACAGCGCCATGACCAGGGTGAGGCCGGGTCGGCCATAAAGTCTTCGCTGAACTCGCCCTGGAAGCTGATGATGTCGCCCAGCTCGCCATCGGCAATCAGCTGCCGCGCCAACGTGATCATGGGGTTGTGCTGGTAGTTGTAACCCACCCGTGTCACCACGCCGGCGGCGGTCGCGGCGCGGCGCATGGCGTCGGCCTGTTCGAGGCTCACGGCCAGGGGTTTTTCGCAATACACCGCTTTGCCGGCAGCTATCGCGGCCATGGCCATGGGGTAGTGCAGGTGATTGGGCGTGGTGATGGCCACCACATCGACCTTGGGGTCGTCGATCAGCGCTTGCCAGTCGCCATGGGCCCGGGCAAAGCCCCAGGCGGTGGCGCAGCGTTGGGCGCGTTCGGTGTCGGCATCGGCAAGCGCGGCCAGTTTGAGGTGTACCGGCAGTTCAAAGACCGCCCGCGCGTTGTTGAATGCCAAGGCATGGGCTCGGCCCATGAAGCCTGTGCCGATCAAGCCGATTCCGAGTTCACGCATTGCCGTGGTCCTTTGGATTATTGTTTTCAGAGCGTGCATTAATGGAATAAAAATTCCCTGAATTCAATAGATGGAATAAAAATTCATTCCCCCGCCGACAATCAGCCTGGCGAATGCAGCTATATTCACCACATGGCCAAAAGCCGCCAGTTAACAAAAGATAACGTAGCGCTGATTGTCAGACGATTCCAAAGCCCGATAGGATGGCCCCTGCTTCGTTCAGGCGCTCTAGATTGCAGGTTTCAGCGCCCGGCAAGGCAAGCAAAGACAAGACCTAACAATAATAAATGGGAGAAAGGTCTATGAGTGAGCCTGTCATGGGTTGGGTTGTTTGCCGCCCACGCGCCGCACGCAAGGTCGCGTTGCTGGTCACAGCGCTCTCGCTGTTTGGAGCCGTCGCGTTGCCGACCGCCGTCCACGCCGCCGGCGATACCCCGGCCGGCGCAGTGTTTGCGATTGAATCCCCCAAGGCCGCCAAAGGCCTGATGATCGACGTGGTGCAGGCCGGCAAGCGCCTGGTGGCGGTCGGTGATCGCGGGCATATCCTCTATTCCGATGACCAGGGCGCCACGTGGGCCCAGGCCAAAGTGCCGACCCGGCAGTTGCTCACCGCTGTGTTTTTTGTCGATGACCAACACGGCTGGGCCGTGGGCCACGATGCGCAAGTCCTCGCCAGCACTGACGGCGGCGCCACCTGGACCCAGCAATACCAGGACCTCAAGCGCGAAGCGCCGTTGCTCGATGTGTGGTTCAACGACGCCAATCACGGCCTGGCCGTAGGCGCCTACGGTGCGCTGATCGAAACCACCGACGGCGGCAAGACCTGGGCCGACGTCAGCGACCGCCTCGACAACGAAGACCAATATCACCTCAACGCCATCGCCTCCATCAAGGACGCCGGCCTGTTTATCGTCGGCGAGCAGGGCAGCATGTTCCGCTCCAGCGACGACGGCCAGACCTGGGAAAAGCTCGAAGGCCCCTACGAGGGCTCGCTGTTTGGCGTCATCGGCACCGCGCAAGCGCAGACACTGTTGGCCTATGGCCTGCGTGGCAACCTGTACCGGTCCGCCGATTTCGGCGGCACCTGGGAGCAGGTCCCATTGAACGCCGCGCGCGGTGCCCTGGAGTTCGGCCTGTCGGGCGCGACCTTGCTGGACGATGGCTCCATCGTGGTGGTCGGCAACGGCGGCAGCGTGGTGGTCAGCCACGATGACGGCCAAACGTTCAGCGTGTTCAATCGCCCGGACCGTATTTCACTGTCGGCGGTCACGGCAGCCGGCAACGGCAACTTGATTCTGGTCGGGCAGGGTGGCGTTCGTGTGGCCACGCCAGCCGGCGCTGAACCGACAAAACAATAAGAAGGCGGGCAAAGAATGAGCAGTCATCACAACGATAAAGCGACCTTTCTTGAGCGCCTGATCTTCAACAACCGCCCGGCAGTCATCGCGATCTGCGTGCTGGTGAGCGTGTTCCTGTTCTGGCAGGCAACCCTGATTCGCCCCTCCACCAGCTTTGAAAAGATGATCCCCCTCAAGCACCCCTTCATCGAAAAGATGATGGAACACCGCAACGACCTGGCCAACCTGGGCAACACGGTGCGCATTTCGGTGGAGGCCAAGGACGGCGACATCTTTACCAAGGACTACATGGAGACCCTGCGCCAGATCAACGACGAGGTGTTCTACATCTCCGGCGTCGACCGCTCGGGCCTCAAGTCGCTGTGGAGCCCCAGCGTACGCTGGACCGAAGTGACCGAAGAAGGTTTTGCCGGCGGCGAAGTCATCCCGCAAAGCTACAACGGCTCGCCGCAAAGCCTCGACCAACTGCGCAACAACGTACTCAAGTCCGGCCAGGTCGGGCGCCTGGTGGCCAACGATTTCAAGTCGAGCATCGTCGACATTCCGCTGCTGGAGGCCTACCCGGACCCGCAGGACCAGGGCAAGTTGCTGGCCCTGGACTACCGCAAGTTCTCCCATGAGCTCGAAGACAAGATCCGCGACAAGTTCGAAGCGCAGAACCCCAACGTCAAGATCCACATCGTCGGCTTCGCCAAGAAGGTCGGCGACCTGATCGACGGCCTGGTGATGGTGGTGTTGTTCTTCGGCATCGCGTTTGTCATCACCCTGGTGCTGTTGCTGTGGTTTACCAACTGCCTGCGCAGCACCGTCGCGGTGTTGAGCACAACGCTGGTGGCGGTGGTCTGGCAACTCGGGCTGATGCATTTCTTCGGCTTCGGGCTCGACCCGTACTCGATGCTGGTGCCGTTTTTGATCTTCGCCATCGGTATTTCTCACGGCGTGCAGAAGATCAACGGCATCGCCCTGCAATCGAGCGAGGCAGACAACGCACTCACCGCCGCACGGCGCACCTTCCGGCAACTGTTCCTGCCGGGGATGATCGCGATCCTGGCGGATGCGGTGGGCTTCATTACCCTGCTGATCATCGACATCGGCGTGATCCGCGAACTGGCCATCGGCGCGTCCATCGGCGTGGCGGTGATCGTGTTTACCAACCTGATCCTGCTGCCGGTGGCGATTTCCTATGCCGGCATCAGCCACCGCGCCATTGCCAGGAGCAAAAAGGACGCGCACCGTGACCATCCGTTCTGGCGCCTGCTGTCCAGGTTCGCCAGCGCCAAAGTGGCACCGGTTTCGATCCTGCTGGCGCTGGTCGCCTTTGGCGGCGGCCTCTGGTACAGCCAGAACCTGAAGATCGGCGACCTCGACCAAGGCGCACCGGAACTGCGCCCGGACTCGCGTTACAACAAAGACAACAACTTCATCATCAGCAACTACTCCACCAGCTCCGACGTGCTGGTGGTGATGGTCAAGACCAAGGCCGAAGGCTGCTCGCGCTATGAAGCCATGGCGCCCATCGACCAGTTGATGTGGAAGATGCAGAACACCGAGGGCGTGCAGTCGGCGATCTCGCTGGTGACGGTGTCCAAGCAGATGATCAAGGGCATGAACGAAGGCAACCTGAAATGGGAAACCCTGTCGCGCAACCCGGATGTGTTGAACAACTCCATCGCGCGTGCCGATGGCCTGTACAACAACAATTGCTCGCTGGCGCCGGTGCTGGTGTTCCTCAACGACCACAAGGCCGAAACCCTCGACCGCGCGGTGCATGCGGTGCAGGCGTTCGCCAGGGAGAACAACAAGGACGGCCTGGAATTCATCCTCGCCGCCGGTAATGCCGGCATCGAAGCGGCCACCAATGAAGTGATCAAAGAGTCGGAGCTGACCATTCTGATTCTGGTGTATCTGTGCGTGGCGACCATGTGCATGATCACCTTCCGCTCCTGGGCCGCGACCCTGTGCATCGTGCTGCCGTTGGTGCTGACCTCGGTGCTGGGCAACGCGCTGATGGCGTTCATGGGCATCGGCGTCAAGGTCGCGACCTTGCCGGTGGTGGCGTTGGGCGTGGGCATCGGCGTGGACTACGGCATCTACATCTACAGCCGCCTGGAAAGCTTTTTGCGTGCGGGCCTGCCGTTGCAGGAAGCCTATTACCAGACGCTCAAGTCCACCGGTAAAGCCGTGCTGTTCACCGGCCTGTGCCTGGCCATCGGCGTGTGCACCTGGATCTTCTCGGCGATCAAGTTCCAGGCCGACATGGGCCTGATGCTGACCTTCATGCTGTTGTGGAACATGTTCGGCGCGCTGTGGCTGCTGCCGGCACTGGCGCGGTTCCTGATCAAACCCGAGAAACTCGCGGGCCAGAAGGGCAATTCGTTGTTTGCCCACTGACGCGGCCGCGACGCCGTTGAAATGCAACGCCCGACCTTGACCGTCGGGCGTTTTGTTTGGCGCCGCGATCAGCGCGGGCCGCTGCGTGGCGCAATCGCCAGGAACAACTGGTCCACGGGGGGCGTGATCAGCACGTAAAGAATCTGGCGCACCGGCTCGGTGCCCGGCAACGCCGCCTGTACGTGAGCTTTGAGCAGATCCTTCTGCGTGTATTTGCGCTGCTCGGCCAGTTTCAGATGCGCCCGCGTGTAGTCCGCCGGCGCCGCGTCGGCGGTGGCGTAGTGGAAATGCGCATACCACAGCACCGTCGGCGGTTTGGGGGTTTTGTCATACACCGCGTACTCGGTGAAAAAATCTCCACTGAGGGTGGGCCGTTGCGGGTCGGCCGGGCTTGTCAGGTTGATGTCGATCTCACCCTGGCGCCATAAATAATCCAGGCTCTCCTGCGTCGGCCATTGCCGTTTGTAGGCCGCGCTGCATACCCGTTGCGCCATGCGCTGCATGTCCCTGGCATTGGCCTTGAAGTCATCGATCAGGTCGTTGGCCGTGGGTTTGTCCAGATGCTCGCGCGCCACTTCATCGGCGAGCGCCGTGAGTTGGGCGGCCTGGCTATTGAGCAGGGCATCCCAGTCGCCGGGGTTGACGGTTTGCCGGGTACTCGGTGATTCGAGGGCTTGTTGTTGGGCCGCAATGACGCGTTCGATCGCGGCGCGCCCGTTGATCAACGCCTGTCCGAGGGTTTTGAGCGTGGCCAACTCGCGGGCCGGTGCAACCGGCGGCGCGGCGGTAGGTTGCGGTTCGCGCACGTCGGTCCAGCCGTCCGGGCGCTGTTCGAACGTGGTGACGGTGGTGCCGGAGAGTGCATCGCTGATGGTGTAGCGTTCGACTTTGACCTGAGCATCGGCCGGCTGGAGTTCGCCGATGAGGTATTGCTTGCCGGCGGTTTTGAACACGCGCTTGGTGGCTGCCTTGGGCCGCAGGGTTTTGGACAGCGGCAGTTGCACCTCCAGCTGTTCCTGTTTGCGCACCACCGCTTCCAGCTCGTTTTGCGCCAAGGTGCGTGCGTAGTGAAGACCTTCAAGCAACCGCGCGCTGGCGGGTTTGAGGCGGTTGGGGTTGATGAGTTTAAGCGCCTGGATCGCACTTTCGTATTCGCGGTAGTTGTCGAGGACGGTCTCGTACACGCCGCGCTGGTCTTCCAGTGGGTAGTCCGCGCTGCTGCGCACTTCGATGTGTGAAAACAGCGCCTGGATCAAGGCACCGGGCTTCAGGCGCTCGACATAAAAGGCCTCCTGCGCCGGCAGCATTCTGCCGATCTCAACGCTGGCCTTGATGAGGGGGATCAACGCCCGCAGCTTCAAGCTGTCAGGGAAAAACTCCTGAGGGTTGGTGATTTGTGCGAGCAGTTGCTGACGCATGGCGCGACCCGCGGCTGAGTCCTGCTCCAGTTGATCCAGGGTGGTTTCTATCTTGCGCGTGGACTCGGCCATACGCTCGATGGCGTCCGCCAGGCTGATCGATTGAGCCACGTATTGCTCAAACGCGGTGTTATCGCCCCACAGGTTGTCGATCACCATGCGTTCGCTCAGGGCCAGCATGGATTCGCCGCGATCGGTCATTTGCAGGTTGCGCGCCCACTCGACCTGATAGAAGTGCAGGGCCATCTGTTGTTCGCCGATGGTCTTCAGCACTTTGGCCCGGTCTTGCACGTTGCCGGCGGCGCCTGCGACTTTTTCCAGGGATTGGCCGACCTGAACCAGTTCCAGGCGTGAGGGCAGTGATTGGTCGAATTGGGTTTGCAGGGCGTCGAGCAGAATGTCGTAGTGGGCCCGGCGCTTGGCGTAGTCCTGCATCTCGCGCAGGTGTCGCGCCTGCAAGGCCGGCTGCTGTGCCTCGCTGGCGTTTTGCAGCAGCGTCCACACCAGGCGCAGTGTGTCGGCTTGTTTTTTCAGGGCCTTATAGGCGCTGTTCATGCGCGCCTGGGACTCGAGGTAGGTGTGCATCCTGGGCGTTATTTCAAGGCTCAACGCTTGCATGCGATCCACCAGTTCCTGGGTCTTGCGCCGGTTTGCCTCGCGTAGGGCGGCGATGCGTTTCGGCCCGCCGCCTTCGAGTTTGAGGCCGCGATCCAAGGTCCAGTGGCCGCGCCCGTCGGTCTTGAGTTTGATCCCTGGATGCGCGGGTTTTTGCGGATGAACGATGAACACCTCGCCAAACCCCGGAACCACGTTGACCTGAAAGAGCAGGCCGCCCACCGAGGCATGCCAATGCCCGTCAATTTTGTACAGGCCCTTGAGCGCGCCCAGGCTGACGGGCTCCGGCACAGGTGTGGGCCAGGCGACCTTGACTTCAAGCAGCTTTTCCAACAAGCGCGCCGCTGCTGCATCGCTGGCCAGCGAACGGTCAAAATCGAGCAGCGTATGACCGCCGCCCGGTGGTTCGGCGGGCAGGCCGAAGGCCCCGCGTTTGACCGTCGGCAGGGCTGGGGAGGCTTCGCCTGGCGTGCGTCTCAACGGCAGCCGGGCAAGGGCCCGTTGGTGAGCGTGCTCATCGATGATCGGGCGCGGCGATGCAGAGGTGGAGGTGACCTGATGGACCAGCACCATTGCGGTGTTCAGCAGCAAGTCGACCCAGGCCAGTTCCCGGGCGATCGGGTCATTGCTGGCCAAGGCCGGCAGATCCTGGGCCAGGCCCTGCGCCAGTTGCAACAGCCAGCCCGCTGCCGCCAAGGGCCCGCGTACCAACATCAACAAGGTGTTGAAGCCCAACTGCGCGCCTTCCAGGATCAGCTTCCAGCGGCTTTCGGCATTGGAGGTCGACTCGCGGTCAGCCTGCTCCAGCAATTGGCGCGCCTCGCTAGTAAACAGGTATTCCATCAATTGGCCATTGGTCAGCGACTGCAGGATTTCGTCGTTGCTTTCATCGAAGGGGTCGGCCAGTTTTGCCGGTTTCGGCACGGCGGGCAGCGGGTCGAATTCCGCGCCGATGCCGCCGATGCGCACGTAATGCGGTTGCGTGAAGCCGCCGTTGCTGTAAATGGCGCGTGCGCTGTCGGCCAGCCAGGCCAGCACACTGTCCTGCAACTCGCCCGGTTGCACGATGGCCGCCAGCAACTGCTCGCGGCTGCTGAACTCCATCAACGCTTGGGCATAGGCCGGGCGATACAGCAGGTGCGGCCCGGACAGCCCGTTACGGGGCTCGATGATGAACATGTGTTGCACCACGTCCGCCGTGGCGCCGGGTTTACGCGCAAAGGCCAGCGGGCGCATGACGATCTCGTTGTCATCGACATATCGCTCGGCGTGGCTGGCGCCGACCACGGCGGCGGCATACTCGAAGCCTTTGGGGGTCAAACCCGCTTCGCGCTTTGTCGCGTGTTCCAGCGCCTGGCTTTTCAGTTGAAGCGGGCGCTGGGCGATGAACAGGCGTTTACGCTGCTGTGCCGCGTCGGTGTCGCCCAGCAGTTCGCGGCGAATATAGTTGGGGTAATTGCGGCCGACGTCGACCCGTTGCACCAGTTGCGCCACCACGTCCGGCGTCAACCACGCTTCAATCGCCTGGCCGTCGGTACTGCGCACGGTCATGCGGCCTTGGGGCTTGCCCGACAGGTTGTTCAAGGCCAGGTCCACCAGGCTCATGCGCACGGGCTCGATGTAGCCGCTGCCGAGGCTACCTACCGGCACGGCGAAGCTCAGTTGCAGGTTGTCGGCCTGGTAAATCGAGACGCCGGATTCGCAGGTGCGCTGGCCCGTCAGCCAGGCATTGCGCGCCAGGCACAGCTGGTTGTTCAGATGTTGCGTGGCATAGCTGCGGATACTGTGCAGGCCGTCCAGCCAGGTTTTACCCGCATGCACGCGCCGGGCGCTGGCTTGTTCAAGCAGGCATTGGCGGTAGGCAAAGCGCGCGCCGGCCGATGCGTGCTGCAACCAGCCGGGCAGGGCGGTACGCAGGGTTGCCAGGGACTGGGGCGGCGTGTCGGCTGGAGGGTCAAGTTGTGCGGCGGGGTCGGTGAGGCTATGGAACACCTGCTCAAGCTCGTTAAGGGGCGTGACGACGCTCAAGTCGATGGCCGCGAGGTTGTCCAGGTGTTCGTTGAGGATCAGCGCGGCCTGCACTTCAAAAATATTGCCGTCGGGCTCGTACAGGTGCCAGGTCAGGCTGTCGGCGACGTACTGCTGCGCCATGCGCCGGCCCCAGGCTTCGCCGAAGGCGTCCAGGCTGGCGAAGCTGTCGATCCGGCCTTGCAGGCTGCACAGCCACACCTGCTCGCCGTCGACCAGCACAATATCGCTCGATTGCAGCGTCACGCGGGTGTCGCCATGCGCCAGCCGGGTCTCCACGCTGTAGGCATGCAGCGAAGCCAGCGGGCCGGTGTGCCGGTTGCGGGTTTCCCGCGCGGGGTAGTCGGCCAGGTGTATAAGGCGTTGCAGTGCGTGGGCATCGCTGCCTGTTTGGCGGATCGCCGAGGTGCGCAGCCGGCCCTGCAACACAGCGGCCAACCACTGCCAGCGGCTGCCGTCTGCGTCGCTGGGTTGGTTCCAGTAGGCGGTCAAGGCGTCTTGAAAACCCACCGCCAGGATCAGCGGCAGTTCGCGGATGAGCGCGCTGATCACCGTCAGGTCGTAGCTGCGTGGCCCGTTGGACTCGAAGGTGAGGCGGGTGCCGGTGGCGTCACTCAGGTAGGCATCGAGGCCGCTGTGTGACGCCAGGTCAGGCAGGCGTTGCGTGGCGAGGTAGTCCAGCGCGGCGCTGAGCAGCGGTGTCAGGCCACGCCCGCCGCCGTCACGGGGCAGCGCCAGGCGCAGCGACGTGACGGGCAACGTCAACGGTGGGTATTTCTCCTTGAGGTTGTCGGCCAGCAGGCGCTCGACCACCGAGCGTAAGCTGGGGCGCGTGGCAAATTGGGCTTCAACGGCGGATTTCACAGGGTTGTCAGTCACAGGTATTCCTTTACGAGAGAGAAGGGATGCCTGTGTACGTTAAGGCCCGCTGGACCACCCAGGTGTTAGCCGGCTACCGCTGTTCGCCTTCAGTGGGCCAACGGTAAAAACCAGCGTTCGGCCAGTGGTTTACCGAGCATGCCGCGATGAATGTCTACCACCGCCTGTGAGCTTTGCGCTTTCTCCAGCAAGGCGTAATAACTCTGACGGCGTTGCTCTTTGGTTTTAAGGTGCGCCACGCTGTAATCGGCTTTGGGCGTTTGCGCGGTGCTGTAGTGAAAGTGTGCGTACCACAGCGGGTAGCCCTCGCGGTCATTGATCGCATATTCCTGGATGAAGTCTTTACGCGCACCGGTCATCGCGATGCGCTCGCCGAGCGCCGCGACCTGCACCAGGTTTTGATCGACCAGAAACTGCAGGTTGCCATTGGTGGGGGGCAGTTCCAGGCTCAACGCGATACGCAGCTCATGCCCCTTGCGCAGGAGTCGCGCGACACCTTCGCGCATCTGCTCAACCAGGCCCTGGTCCGCCGCCAGCCTGGACGCGCTGGGCTGCGCCTGGATCGCGGTGTCCAGTTCGGTCGCGAGTTTGTCCAGGCGCGAGGCTTCGTTGCTGAGCAGTTCCTGGATTTCCTGTGGGTGACGGCAGAGTTTTTTATAGCGCTCGGCACCGCTCAGGTGGCCGTCCAATTGGCTGAACAGCTTGCGCGCTTTACCCCGCAGCTCGTTGATCGGTCGGGACGGCAGCGGGTCCGGCTTGCGTACCACGCGCACTTCGTCCCAGATCTCGGCTTCACGGCGTGAGTAGGTGGCGATGAGCTGGTTATCGTCCTCCGAGCGCACCTCGACCAGGTCGACCGACTGGCTGGTGGCGGCGGGTGTGAGGTCACCGATCACCACACCGCCGCTGCGCGTCCTGATGAGTTTTTTGGAAGCCCGCCCGGTTCTGACTTTGGGGCGTTTGGGTGGGCGCCGACGGGGTTTGGGGTCGGGTTTGACTTCACTGGCCAATTGTTGGCTGGCGTCCTCGTAGAGTTTTTCGACCAGCGTGAACATCTTATTGAAGTGCTCGGTTTCCAGCTCTTCGCCGTTGACTTCGCGCAACCCCTGTAGGCCGTCCAGTGCCTGCCCGTAATGCTCGACCAGGCTCTCCAGGGCTTCGCGCAGTTCAACCGGGCTCAGTTCGGTGAGCTTGAGTTCGGAGTGGGAGCGAACCTGCACATTCAACGGCTCGATGATTGCGTTCAGACCTTCCATCAGGTCCAGTTCCACCTCCTTGATGCTCAGCACGCGCAGGCTCAGCAGTTGCAGCTTGGTCACCCCCAGCGCGCTGATTTCATCTTCCGGCCGGTCCGCTGTCAGGCGTTCGTAGGTTTTAACGCCGTCCTCGCCGAGGTTATACAGGGCCGCCAGTTGCCGGTCCTTGAGTTCAAGGTTGCGGATGCTGCGCTCATTGATCCCGATCAGCTCATTGATGAATGCCAGGTAGCGGGCGTATTGATTGCGGATGATTTGCCGCAGTTGCAGCCCGCCCGTGGTGAAGCTGCGGTTATCGGCGTAAAGCTGCGCTCGGTCTTTTTCCGCGATCACCACGGCTTTGCGCGCGTTGTTGATGGTGTTTTCCATCAGCACCAGCAGGGTATCCGCGGGCAAGGGAATGCCGTGTTGCACCCGTTCGTCCTGGGTATCGAGCAGCTGTTGGAACACGCGGGTCTGATTTTCCAGGGCGGTCTCGAACTTGCGCCGTTGGCTGGCGCGTTGCAACGCGGTGAAGCGTGGGTCCTGCTCGGATTTTTCCATGACGCTTTGGGACACATCCAGCGCCTGCTGCAGCGCGACCTGTTGGGCCACGAAGTCGTTGTACTGGTCGGTCAGTTGCAGTTTCCGCTTGGCCTTGCGCTCGCGCTCCGCTGCCACGCGCTTGAGCGGCATGCCGCCGCGCAGGCGCAGGTTGAGGTCCACCGACCAGCGGCCCTGAGCATCCGCGCGTACATAGGGCCCTTGGCGAGTGGTGTCGAACGGGTCGACGATCACCACGCTGTCGTCGTCCAGCAATCTGAGCCGGTACAGGTTCTGCTCAATCAACACGTGCCATTCTTTGTGGATCACGTACAGCCCTTTACGCGGACCATAAACAACCGGCTGCGGCAACGCCGCCGGGCGCGGCACCTTGAGGCGCAACAGGCGCGCCTGCTGCAATGCCGAGAGTCGCCGGTGTGCGCCGGCGAAACCCATATCCAAGGCTGTGCGCCGCTCGCCTGGGAACTGGCCGGCCATGACCACCACCCCTTCGGTGATCGCGGCTGCCTTGGGTTGCGGCCACTGCTCCGGCAAGCGGCGCGGTGCGGGCAGACGCAGTGCGCCCTCCGTGACCTCGGTTGGCAATGGCGCGGCGGCTGTCGCCGTTGGGGCCAGCTCACCCAGTACGATTGCCATGTTCAGCACCACGTCGGCGGCGGCCAATTCCCGCGTGACCGGATCCGCGCTGTTGAGCGCGGGCACGTCCCGCTCGAAGCTGGCGGTCAGCGTCATCAACCAGGCGGTGAGTAACGCCGGCCCGCGCAGCAGCGGTAGCAACAGCGTATTGAACACCACGCCGCCGGCTTCCATCAGCGCGGACCAGCGGCTGCTGCGGGTGGACACCGATTCATGGCTGGCCTGGCCGACCAGCGCCCTGGCGTTGCTGCCATACAGGTACTGCATCAATTGCCCGTTGAGCAGGTATTGCAGCAGTTCGTGGCTGGCGCCGTCATTGGCCAGTTGCGCCGGCGCCGGGGTTTCAAGCGGGGCGAACTCGTCGCCCTGGCCGAAACGTACGTAATGCGGCTCCTGGAAACCGCCGTTGTCGTAGATCGGGCGGGCCTTGTCGGACAGCCAGGTCAGCACGCTGGTTTGCAACGCCCCCGGCTGCGCGATGGCAGTGAGCAACGCTTGGCGCGTGGCGAATTCGAGCAGCGGCTCGGCGTACAGCGGGCGGTAAAGCAGGTGAGGGCCTTGCGTGTTGTCCAGGGGTTCGATGATGAACATGTTCGCGACGATGTCCGGTACCGCTTCAGCTTTGCGCAGCAACGCCAGGCAGCGAATGGCCACGGCTTGATCGTCCACCTTGCGCGCATCGGCCCCGGGTTGTACCAACGCGGCGACGTAGCGGGCGCCGGTGGCGGTGATCCCGCCTTCTTGCTTGAGGTGTGTTTCCAGTGCTTGCAGGGGCAATTGATAGCGCAGTTGCTCGGCAAACAGGCGCGTACGCGCTTCCACGGGCGGGGCGTCGCCCAGCAGCTGTTGTTTCAGAGCGTCGGGGTAGCGTTGGCCGATGTCGACGCTTTCGATCAGGCCGTCGGTGCGCGTGATGAAGTCTGCCGTCAACCAGCTCGGCAGCGTCAGGCCATCACGGTGTTTCAACGTGAGGGTCCCGCCGGGGCGCCCGGCCAGATTGGTGATGGCCAGTTCAGTCAGGCTCATCTGCCTCGCATCGGCAATGCCGGGCGCGCCGGGGTAGCCCGCGTATTTGGTGAAGGTGAGCAGCACGTTATCGGGGTCATAGCTGGCTGGGAGCGAGGGCTGCTCGTCGCCGCTCAGGGCGCGTTGCTGTTCAGCCTCAAGGGCCTTGCACAGCACGCCGACGGTGTAGCGGCGAATATCGCTAATGCCGCTGAGAAACGTCTGGCCTTTGTTGAGGATTTTGCTGCCGGCCAACCCCAGGCTGTATTGGCGGTAGGCCTGTTGTTGAGTGGGCGAGGCGTTTTGCAGCCAGGCCGGCAGTTGCGTGCGCCCCAGGTTCGCCAGCAGCGGGTCGACCTGGGGGGTGTCGGTAAAGTAGCGTGCGGGGTCACTGAGTTCGCGAAACAGCGCTTGCAGGGTGGCTCGTCCCAGCGTGCAGGGCAGGCGCAGGGCTTGCAGGTTGCTCAATTGTTGGTTGAGGATCAGCGCCGCCTGTTGGTCGAACACATTGCCTTGCACCTCGTAGCGCGTCCAGGTCAGCGTATCGAAACGGTACTGATCGGCAATGTGTGCGCCCCAATATTGACCGAACGCGTCAATCGAGGCGAACGACTTGATCATGCCATCGGGCCGGCACAGCAGAACGATGATCCGGGTCTGCACGGTGCGCACCAGCAGCAGGTCTGGGCTCAGCAACGCCTCCTGTTGGTCAAGACGGGTTTCCAGGGCGTACACATAGGTCTGCGTCGGGCCGTTTTGCGCCTGGCGTTGATCGTAGTCAGCGCAGTCGATGATCTGTTGCAGCGTCTCGCGCTCCACGTCGCTCAGGCCCGGTTGTTTCAGGGTGGCGATTTGCAGGGTTTGCGCCAGCAGGTCGCTGATCTGGCGCCAGCGGCTGTGGGCCGGGTCGTCGGTGTTGTTCCAGTAGTCGGTCAGCGCGTTTTGCAGGGCGATCGGGACCGACCAGGGCAGCTCTTTGATCAGGGTGTCGATGCGCTGCATATCCAGTGCAGCGCCTGCGCGGGTTCTCAAGCGGGTCGGCGGCTGTTCTGTAAGAAACGGCGCGCGCGAGTCCACCTCGCCAATGCCCAGTACGGCGCCCGTCGCCAGGTAGTCGAGCACGCGGGGCATGAGCAGTTGATGGGTCCAACCGGCAGTGGGGGCAGGGCTGGCCAGTCGGACCTGGTCCAGGTTCAGGTTCAGGTCGGGGTACTGCTCGGCGATGGTCTTCGCCAGTAGATTTTGTACAACGGATTCGAAACTGGGGCAGTCGGCGAACATCGCGCTGACAGTGTTGGCCACGCTGGGCGAGGGGGACGGCATGTAGTGTTCTCCGGAATGAATAATCGAGCATCGCAGCGATGCGCGATTACTTAACGCCGTTCCAGAGGGGGAGAAGGGGTATCGGGTTACCTCAAGGCTCACGGTAGCGGTGGGTGTGTGGGCGAAACTCGCCTATCATGGCGGCCTTTCTTTTTAAGATGATCGACTTGTGATGAATGCCCTTGACCTGACCACCGCCCTGAAAGACAGCGATATGCTGATCATCGACGGACTGCACGCCTTTGATTTCACCTTCGAGGAAGCTTTGCGCATCGAAAGCATGGACGGTCGGGAACTCAAGCGTTGGACGTTCAGTCCAGAACAACTGAAGGCCGCGACCTTTGATGAGTCCTTGCAGCGCTGGCGCTTGAGCAATGACGACGGTGAGCATCACCTGGCTTGCCTGCAGGCTGTCAAAGGCGACAACAATAACGACGAGGACGAAGCCGATGATGATGCGTAAATTCTGGCCCCTGCTGATGGCGGGCAGTGTGGGTGCGATGTCGGTACAGGCCGCACCCGCCGACACCTATGAACTGTTGGTGGGCAGCTACACCGCCGGCACCAGCGAAGGCATTTACCGTGTGCAGTTCGACAGCCGTACCGGCCGGTTGCAGGGCAAGCCGGTATTGGCGGCCAAGGCGGCCAACCCTTCGTGGCTCACGGTCTCCAAGGACCAGAAGCACCTGTTTGTGGTCAACGAGAACGGCCCAGGGCAGAAAGACGCCGTCGGCCGCGTCAGCAGCTACCGCATCGACCCACAGAGCCACCAACTGACCCTGATCAATCAGGTGCAGAGCCTGGGCAACGAGCCCACCCATTCCAGCGTCGCCGCTGACGGGCGTTACCTGTTCGTCGCCAACTATTCGGTGCAGGAAGATCCGGGCGGCAGCCTGGCGATCCTGCCGGTGGACACCACCGGCAAACTGTCGCCGCCGGTGCAACTGAGCGGGCACCCGGCCAGCCGCGTGAACCCTGAACGCCAGGCGTCCAACCATGTGCATTCGGTCGTGTCGTCGCCGGACGGCAAGTACGTGTTTGTGCAGGACCTGGGGGCCGACAAGGTCTTTGTCTACCGTTACGACCCCAAGGCCAGCCACGAGCAGCCGTTGACCGCGGCCGCCCCGGCCTCGGTGCAATTGCCGCCGGGCAGTGGCCCGCGCCACCTGCTGTTCAGCGCCGATGGCAAGCATGCCTGGCTGACCACCGAGATGAGTGCCCAGGTCGCGGTGTTCGATTACCACGACGGCACATTGACCCAAACCCAGTTGGTGGACTATGCGGCCGGGCAACCGGTGTCGGACAAAGCCGGCGCCGCGCTGCACGCCTCCAGCGATGGCAAGTTCCTGTATGTAAGCAACCGTGGCACGGCCAACCATATCCTCGTGTTCAGCATTGACCCGGCCACCGCGCACCTCAAGCAAGTGCAGCAGCGCTCGGTGGAGGGCGACCACCCGCGCGAATTCAGCCTCGACCCCAGCGGCAGGTTTTTGCTGATCGCCAACCAGAAAAGCAACGAAATCGTAGTGGTCGAACGTGACCCCAACACCGGCCTGCTGGGTAAAACCGTGCAAAAAATGCCGATCGATGCGCCCAGCGACCTCAAGTTCCTGCTGCGTCAATAAGCCACAGGCCCCGCCGTGCGGGGCCTGAGCCTTTGTATTAATTGCAGTGATAGCGGCTACTGTTTCAAAGCATTTCTAAGGCGTAACCCTCGGAGCGTAAGTTTGGTTCCAAGGCCTTCCCGGCCACTCAACCAAACGAACACAAGGGTTACCGCCATGAACTTCAATCTCTTCTCTGTTATCGCTGCTTCCGCCGTATCGGCCACTGTTGCACTGCCGGCTGCGGCCAGTGTGGAAGTCGCCGGCAAGCCATCGAGCACCAGCGCCTACACCCAGAAATACCTGCAACAAAGCGCCAATTTTTACGCCGCGTTGGATCACAAGGTTCAAGCACACTGAAATCCAATGTGGGGGGCAAGCTGAGTTGGCCCCCCCTCCGACTTTGCGTTAAGGCCTGGCCATGACGGCGATAAACAGCGGCGACTCCAAAAACCGCCGCAACCAATCCTGCAAGCGCCGATACGGCGTCGCCGCGAACCACTCTCGATCCACATGGGCGAACTGGCGCACGAATGGCGCCAGCGCCACATCGGCAAGGCTCAGATGATCGGCCAGCAGGTAGTCTCGCTGCGCCAGCAACCCCTCCAGCCGCTGCAAGAACACCTCACCCTGCGCCCGATAAAATTCCATCGGTTGCTGTGGGTAGCGCTCGGCGTATTTGTATTGATCCAAGTGGTGTTTGAACGCTTGATCGTTTTCCATGATCAGCGCCAACACCCTCGGCTCACCCTGGAGCAACCAGTCATCAGGATCGTTTTGCGCCAGGGCCCATTGCATGATCGCCAGGCTCTCATCAATCACCTGCCCGTTCACGCTCAACACCGGCACCGTGCCCTTGGGCGACAGCGCCAGCATCTCGGCCGGCTTGGCCTTGAGGCTGACCTCTAGAATGCGCACCGCGACCCCTGAGTAGCGCAACGCCAGGCGTGCCCGCATCGCATAAGGGCAGCGCCTGAACGAATACAGCAGCGCCTCGTTCACTTGACCTCCAGGGTGCTCAAGCCGTTGCCCTGACGCTTGACCTGGATCTGCACCGGGATGCGCTCGTGCATTTCCTGCACATGGGAAATCACCGCTACCTTGCGGCCCTGGGCCTGCAAGCCATCCAACGCGTCCATCGCCAATTGCAGCGACTCGGGGTCGAGGCTGCCGAAGCCTTCATCGATAAACAGCGATTCGATTTTCAACGTACTCGACGCCATCGACGCCAGGCCCAGAGCCAGTGCCAGCGACACCAGGAACGTCTCGCCGCCGGACAGCGAATGTACCGAGCGCAGTTCGTCGCCCATTTCGGTGTCCATCACCAGCAGGCCCAGCATGCTGCCGCCGCGCTTGAGGCGGTAGCGTCGCACCAGTTGGCGCAGTTGCACGTTGGCGTGGTGCACCAGCAGGTCAAGGTTGTAGGCCTGGGCGATCTTGCGGAACGTATCGCCGGTGGCCGAGCCGATCAGTGCATTCAGGCGCGCCCAGCGTTGCCACTCGTCGTAGGCGCTGGCGATCTGGTCGGCCAGGGCGCTGTTGGCGTCCTGGCGCCGCTGGTCTTCGGCCTGGCGCGCACGCAGTTCAGCCACCTGTTTGTCGCCCTCGGCCAGTTGCTGGTTGAGGGCGGCGAGGGCGCTGTCCAGTTGTTCGGCTTGCAGGTTGCCGTTGTGCAGGGCCTGGTGTTCGGCCAGGCGCTGCTCGCGCTCTTGCAGCAGGACCTTGGCTTGTTCCACGGCCTTCTCGCTGTGTTGCAATTGCTGGCGCAGCGCGTTGAGGTGCGCGTCGTCGAAGGCCAGCAGGCGGGCAAGGCCGGCATCATCCAGCTCGGGCTGCAACGCGCGCCATTCGCGCAGGCTGGCGTCGAGCGCCTGCTGTTCGGCGAGCAGCGCCTGTTGACGTTCCTGTTGGGCCTTGAGGTCGGCGGCCAGTTGCACCAGCGCATTGCGCGTCTCTTGCAGGTGCGCGTTGGCGTCGGTTTCGCCTTGGCGCGCCTGCGCCACGGCCTGGTCCAGTCGCTGCTGCCACTGTTCGGCGCTGGGGTGCTCGCCCAGCAAGTCGCGCAGTTTTCCCTCGGCGGCTTGCTGATGTGTGGCCAGCTCGCCGACCTGCTGGGCCAATGCCTCAAGTTGCTGCTGGCGATGCTGTTGGTGGGTCTGTTGTTTCTCGATGACCTGTTGGCGTTCCTGTTGCTCGGCCAGCTCATCACGTTGGTGGCCCAGTTGCTCCAGGCGTTGGCTGACCTGTTGGTCCAATTGCATGAACGTTGCCGCGGGCTCCTTGCGCAGACCCTCCAGGGTTTCGGCCGGCAACAGGCTGGCGAAGGCGTTGAGTTCTTCGTCGAGGCGTTCGCGGTCGTTGGACAGTTCGCGCTGCTGGTCCACCAGCAACTGACGGGCTTGCTGGCTGGCGTCCTGGGCGGCTTGCAATTGTTGCTGCAAGCGCCCGGCGTTTTGTTGCAGGTTGAGCAGGGCGGCCTGGCGCTGTTCGTCCTGGCTGATGCTTTGCGTCAGTTGGGCCAGTTGCTGGGCCAGCCAGGGGCTACGTTTGGCGGCGTCCTGGTTGAACAGCGAAGCGGCCAGCGGATGTGCATCCAGGCTGGGCTGGAGCGCCTGTTGTTGCGCGGCCACTTGCTCCTGTTGGTGCAGGAACTCCTTTTGCTGGGCGATCAGCCCGCCAACTTCGCCACGCAGCTCGGTGAGTTGTTCCTTGAGGGTGTCGACGGCTTTCTGCGCCGTGGCCTCTTCGGTTTCGTCATGGCGGCCGAGGCTTTGCAGCAGCGCTTCGGGTTGGTGGTACGGGTGCTCATGGCTGCCGCACACCGGGCAGGGCTGGTCGTCCTGCAACTGCTCGCGCAACTCTTCGACGCTGGCACTGCGCGCCAGGCGTTGGCGTTCGAGCAGTTGCTTGGTCACTGTCAGCGTCTGCTCGGCGACCGTCAGTTCGGCCTTGGCTTGCAGGCCGGCCTTGTTGAGTTGTTCACGCTGTTGCTGGGCGTCGGCGAGTTTTTGCGTCAGCGTGACGGCTTGCTGGTCCAGCTGTTGGCTGCTGTCCCAGAGGCGCGTGAGGTCTTCAAAGGCGCGCTGCTGCTTGCGATTGTCCTGCAACAGGCTGGCGAGCAGTTGGATCTGCTCGGCCACCGCATGGGGTTCGGCGCCGGCCTCTTGGTACAGCAGGTCCAGCGACTCGCGTTGTGCGCTGAGTTGTTCGGCGGCGCGGGTGGCGCGTTCTTCCAGTTGCGGCAGTTCTTCCTGGCCCTTTTTCAGGCGGCTGCCAATCACCATGAGTTGTTGCAGGCGCTCGCGCTGGTAGGTCCAGCCCTCGCTCAACGGCGCCAGGGCCGTGCTGCGCTCAAGCTCGGCGCCCAGGCGTTGCAGGCGCCCGGCAACCTGCGCTTGCTTTTCGAGCAAGCCATTGAGCAGGGTTTGGCCTTCGGTGTAGGCGGTTTGCTGCTGGAGGTGCTCTTCGGTGCGCTTGGCCAGGTCTTTGGTCAAGTGGGCGAGGGTGCTTTGTTCGTCGAAAGCCTGACGCAGCGGCGCGACCGCATCGCCCTGGTTTTTCAGGGCATCGGCCAAGGCGGCCTGGGCGGCTGCCTGCTGCTGTTGGGCTTGTTCCTGGCGTAGCTGCAGCGCGCTCTGCTGCTCGATATGCTGCTGAATCTGCGCGGCCAGAGGCGTCAGCAATGCGCTCAGTTGCGCCTGGCGTGCGAAGTGATGGCGTTGCGGCGCCAACTGTTCCAGGCGGCTGAGGTCCTGGCGTTGCTGGCCCTGGCCGGCCCACTCGGCCTCGGCGCGTTGCAGTTGCTCGGTGGCGCTGAGCTGGCGCTCCTGCCACTCGCGCAATTCCTTGAGCCAGGTGTGCTGCAACTCCAACTGCTTGAGTTGGGCCTGCCGGGTCTTGAGTTGTTGCTGGGCGTCGGCCAGTTGCTGGTCCAGGTCGGCGCGTGCTTCAGCAGCCAGGGGCACTACGCCGGTGGCCTGGTCCTGCAACTGCTTGTGGGCGTCCTTGGCCTCTTTGGCCTTGTCGAACGCGCGGCGGCCGAGTTGGCTGTACAGCGCGGTGTCGGTGAGTTTTTCCAGCAGTTCGCTGCGCTCGTTGTCGTTGGCCTTGAGGAAGGCGCTGAATTCGCTTTGCGCCAACAACACGGCGCGGGTGAACTGCTCGAAATTCAGGCCCAGGGCCAGTTCCAACTGGGTTTTGTATTCGGTTTTCTGGCTGGCCAGCAGTTGCTCGCTGTCCAGGTCGATCAGGCTCTGGCGGCTGTTCTGCAACTTGCCGCTGGCCTTGTCGCGTGCGCGGTTGGCCTCCCAGCGCGCCCGATAGCGACGGCCGCTGACGCCGACAAAATCCACCTCGGCATAGCCGCCGCCAGTGCCGCGGCGCAGCAGCGTGCGCGGGTCGCCGATGGCAATATCGCTGTCGGCATCGGGCATTTTGGCCTGGCCGGTATCGCCCAGGCGCGGCACGGCGCCAAACAGCGCCAGGCACAAGGCGTCAAGCAAGGTGCTTTTGCCGGCGCCGGTCGGCCCGGTAATCGCAAACAACCCGGCGCTGGCCAGGGGCTCGGCGGTAAAGTCGATCTCGAACGGCCCAGCGAGGGAGGCGAGGTTTTTCAGGCGGATGGCGAGGATCTTCATGGCTGCTCCTCCTGGTGTTGCACTTCCTGGAGCAGCACGGCGAAGTCCTGAAAGGTCTGTTCGTCCACTTCACTGCCGTAGCTGTCTTGCCAGGCGCGGCTGAACAGCTCCTGGGGCGTGAGCTGGTCGAGTTCGATCAAGCGTTCGTCGTCTGGGTGCTCGCTGCTTCGTTTACCGGCGTATTCGGCGGCGATGCGCACCAGGCGCACGGCCTTGCCTTGCAGGGCGGTTTCGATTTGCTGGCGCAGGTCCGGTTGCGGCTCGTCGAGGCGCACACGCACTTCCAGCCAGGGATGGCGCTGGGTTTCGGCCAGCAGATCGACGTCGGGCAGGTCGGCCAATTGCGTAAGGATATCGGCCAGGGGCGCCGCTTCCAGACGTTGCAGGTTGACCGAGCGCGGAATCAGGATAGGTTCGACGCTGACCAGCGCTTGGCCCTGGAACGTTACGTCGAGAATCTGGTGTTTGTAGCCGATTTCGGAAAACGACAGTGGAATCGGCGAGCCGCTGTAACGAATGCGCTCTTCGCCATTGACCTTTTGCGGCTTGTGCAAATGGCCGAGGGCAACATAGCCGACACTTTTGTCGAACAGGCTGGCCGGCAGCGCCTCGGCATTGCCGATGACCAGGCTGCGTTCGGAGTCTTGCGACACTGAGCCACCGGCCATGTGCGCGTGGCTGACGGCAATCAGCGCCTGGCCTTTTTTGCGTTTGGCGTTGGCGGCGGCGATCAACCCCTCGTGCACCTGGCCGATCCCGCGCAGATAGTCGTCACCCAGGTGCGCGCCGGTCACTTGCGCGGGGCGCAGGAACGGCAGCGCCAGGCACCACGCGGCGATCTTGCCTTTGGCATCCGGCAGGGGAATCAGCAGGCGCTCGGCATCCAGTTGGCCGTCATCCAGCCACAGCACGCAACCGAGCGCATGGGTGCGCAAACGGCGCATCAGCGGCGCCGGCAGCTCGATACGCGAACCGGAGTCGTGGTTGCCGGCGATCATCACGATGGTCAGCGTAGGGTTTTGCTCGTGGGCGCTGATGATGAAGTCATACAGACGCTCCTGGGCCTTGAGCGGCGGGTTGACCGTGTCGAATATATCGCCGGCGATCAGCAGCGCATCGGGGTGGTGGTCACTGATCTGGCGCAGCAGCCACTCAAGGAAACAGGCATGTTCGAAGTCGCGTTCCTGGCCGTGCAGGTTTTGGCCAAGGTGCCAGTCGGAGGTGTGGAACAGACGCAAGGCGAACTCCGTGGAGAAGATGAAAAGGAGGGGAGTTTACCTGTAAAAGCCGGTGGGGTGCCCGGGATGACGCCGGTCGAGTGTGGGAGGGTTGATCCCGATAGTGTTGGGTCAGCCGGCTTATCTGTAACTGACTCACCGCCATCGGGAGCAAGCCCCCTCCCACAGGCATTTTGTGATGCCAGAGAGAGTGGGTCATTTGGGATACAGCGGCGGCAAGCTGGTGGCATCCGCTGCCGTTTCCAGTTCACGCTCGGCCATTGGAATGGCCTTGATCGCCCGCCACAAGTCTTCACCCAGCCAATACTGGCCGCTCTCGCTGTACAGCGCGCCGTTCAAGCCATCCAGCGCGTCCGACAGCGGTACAAACCGGGCCGCCATGTCGGCCAGGGTTTCCGGCTGTTGGCGCGCCCAGGCGTCGAGGGCCTGGCGGGTGGCGTGCGGGTCGTTGGCCTGGGTGGCGCGCTTGAGGTCGTCGAGCAAGGTGCGTGGGCTGGGGCCGGTTTGCGCGGCGCGCAGTACCGCCGGTTGCGAGCGTGCGCGCCACCACAGGCCGAAGCCCAGCAGGGTGGTGCAGGCCAGCAGCAGGGTACTCAGTTGCCACAGCCACAGGCGGCTATCGTCCGGCGCGGTGATGATGGTGGGTGTGGCGGGCGTGTCCACCATCAGGCTCGGGTTGTTGGCCACTTGCAAGGTGCGTGCGGGCAGGCTGGTGCGTTCGAGGTGGTCTTCGTGGGTGTTCCACCACACCACTTCAACGGCCGGCAACTCCAGCGTACCCATACGGTTGGGCACCAGCGCTTCGCGGTCTTCGCGGCTGCCGATCAGGCCGCGGTCGCTGGTCTGGTTGCCCAGCACCGGTTGGTCCGGGTAGCGGCGCAGGCCATTGATGTCGGTGCTCGGCAGTGCGGGCAGTTGCGCGCTGGACAGGCCTTCGGCCTTGACCGTGAGGCTGCGCGTCAGGGAATCGCCGACTTGTACATGCTCAGGCTCCGGGTTCCAGCCTTCGCTCAGGGTCAGGCTGCGCGCCGGCAACCAGGGGGTGTCGGCCGGATACAGCGCCGGCTTGGGCTTGACCGCCAACGCCAGCGGCGCCGAACTCACGTGGATCAGCTTGCCGGGCTTGGTGCCTTGCAGGGTGTTTTCTTGTGGCGGGCGGGGTTCCACCAACGTGGCGCTGAAGGTCTGCGTCGGAATATCCAGGGTGCCGCTGTGCTGCGGGTAGATCGCATAGCGGGTTTCGATCACGCCGTGGCGGATGCTGTTGATGACTTTTTCGTAGGTACGCGACTCGCCCAACTGCTCCACGCGTGCATCGGGAATTTGCAAGGGGGTGAGGCTGCTGTCGTCATACAGCGACACCGAGTGGTACACGCGCACCGTCAACAGCGCCTGGGCCTGCACGTACACGCTGGTCTGGTCGAGGTTGGCCTCGACAAACACCGGCGCCAGTTCGGCGTTGGTGTTCTGGCTGGCGGTTTCCATCACTTGCAGGCTGATCGGCTGGGTCTGGTAGTCGCCCACCTGCAACGGTGGGATCACCACCGTGCCGTTTTCCTTGGGCAGCAGGGTGATGATCCAGCGCGTGGTGGCGTGATTATCTCCGCCCAGGGTGGTGAGCTGGTTGAGCTGGCGCGTGCCGCTGACTTCGAACTGCGCATCCAGCGGCGACAGGTCGGGCTTGCCGAACTGGGTGACGTCGCTCGATTCCACCGTCAGTTCTACTGTCTCGCCGGAATTGAGGCGGCTGCGGTCGACGCTGGCAACCAGGTTCGCCGCCTGGGCGTCGCTTGCCGATAACGCGAGCAGAAGCAGAAGGGTGGTGCGGCGGCTCATCGAGTCTTGTCCTGATGTTGTTGCTGTTCGTACCAGAATTTGCGGCGCAGCAGCTCGCCGGGGTTGTCCGGGATCTCCCGCAGCCATTGTTCCAGGGCTTGGCGATGTTCGCCGTCGAGACTGGCGTTGGCGGGAAGCAGCGGCGGCGTGGTGGTGCGCTCGTCGCCCAGCTCGCTGCCCGGTACTTCGTTATTGCCGGTGTGCGTCGGGGCGCCGGCCTGGGTATCACCGGCGCCGGCTTCGCCCTGGCCCTGGGCCGATTCCTCGCCACCCGTGGCGTTTTGCCCCGTGGCACCCGGTTGCGCAGTTTGGCCGGGTTGGGTGGTTTCGTCATCTTCGTTTTTTGCCGGCGGCTCGGGCTCGGGCTGCGGCTGCTGCTGCATCAGGGTTTCCACCAGGGCCTTGTTTTTTAGCGCCGGTTGCAGGTCGGGCTGGGCTTCCAGGGCCTGTTCGTAGGCGTCGATGGCGGCTTCCAGCTCACCAGACCTGGCCAGCGCGTTGCCGCGGTTGTAATGGGAGTAGGCGTCGTTGCCCCCGGCAAACCGTTTGATGGCCTCGGCATAGTTGCCGGCCTCGTACAGCGCCACGCCTTGCCATTGGGTGTCCTGAAAATGCTCGGCGGCCTCGGCCGGGCGCTTTTTCTTCAGCAGGTATTGGCCTTGCTGGTCGGGGCGCAGCCACAGGTCCTGAAGCTCAAAAGCATAGCTGGGCTGCGGCGCGGCCATCAGCAGCAGCGGCAGGCAGAGCAGCCAGCCACGGCGACCGGCGCAGGCCGCCAGCAGCAGCAAGGGCAGCAGCAGCCAGTAACCCTGGTCGGCCCAGGTGTCCAGGTGCAGCAACTGGCCGTCGTTGCGCAGGGCTTGCGGCGGGTCGAGCACGCCGAGCTGGCGCAGGTCTTTGTCGTCCAGGCGCGCCGCACGGTAACGCCCACCCATCTCGCTGGCGAAGGCCTTGAGCGTCGGGCTGTCGAGGCGCGGCACCAGGATCGCGCCTTGTTCGTCCTTGAGGAACTCGCCGCTTTCCTGGGTCACCGGTGTGCCTTCGCGGCTGCCGATGCCCAGAATCGACAAGGGCGGCGACGGGTTGCTTTGCAGCAGTAGGCGAATGCCCTGGCGTTCCTGTTTGGACAACGACGAGCCGATCAGCAGCAGGCGCCCTTGGCCAAGGCCGCTCTGGTTGAGCAGGCCCAGGGCCTTCTCCACGGCCAGGTCGGCGCGGTGGCCGGGCTCGGGCATGATCGAGGGGCGCAGGGCTTCGAGCAGGTTGCGGCTGGTGGCCAGGTCGTCCGACAGCGGCACCAGGGTGTGGGCGCTGCCGGCGTACACGATGATGGCGGTTTGCGCATCGCTGCGCGCCTGCAGCAGGTCATACAGTTTGCGGCGTGCCTGCTCCAGGCGATTGGGCGGGCTGTCGGTGGCGAGCATTTCCGGGGTCAGCTCCAGCAACACGACCAACGGGTCGGAAGGCTTCTGGCTGGTTTGTTCCACCCGTTGCCAACTGGGACCAAGCAATGCCAGCACGGCCAGCAGCCAGGCCATGCCAAGCACCACCCAGGGGGATTTGCTCTCGCGGCCATTGCCACCGCTGAGCAGCACGGCATGGAAGGCCGGCGGCAGGAGCATCTGCCAGCGGCCGGCGCGTTTTTGCCGGTGCCATAACTGCCACAGCAACCAGCCGAGCAGCGGCAGCAGCAATAGCCACCAGGGACGGAACCAGTGCGGCCACAGGTCGATCATCGACGCCTCCGCAAACGCAGGCGTTGCAGGCGCTGACGCCATTGCGGGTGCTGTTGCAGGAAGATCCCCTTGCTCGACAGTTTGTTGAACCAGCGTTGCAGCGCATTGTTCGGCCAACGTTCCTGAATCACCAGCAACATGCTCAGAATCAGCGCCAGCGCCAATGGGCCACTGTATAGCGCCTGGGCCGGGCGCGCCTGGGTCGGTTGTTGTTCGACGGGTTCGAGTCGGTCGAGGGTCTGCTTGATGGTTTGCAGTTCTTCGCCGTCGCGGGCACGAAAGTACTGGCCGCCGGTGGCTGCGGCGATGGCCTTGAGCGCCGGTTCATCGAGGTCCAGGCTCGGGTTGACGCCGAGGATGCCCAGGGAACCGGTTTGCTCCGGGTCGGCGCCGATGCCGATGGGGTAGATTTTCACACCTTCTTCGGCCGCCAGGCGCGCGGCGGTCAGCGGGTCGATCTGCCCGGCGTTGTTGGCGCCGTCGGTGACCAGGATCAGCACGCGGCTTTGCGCCGGACGCTGGCGCAGGCGTTTGAGCGCCAGGCCGATGGCGTCGCCGATGGCGGTGTTTTTGCCGGCGATGCCGATGCGCGCTTCATCCAGCCAGGTGCGTACGGTGCGCCGGTCGAACGTCAGCGGCGCTTGCAGGTAGGCCTGGCTGCCGAACAGGATCAGGCCCACGCGGTCGCCGTCGCGGCCTTCAAGGAAGTCACCGAGCAGGTGCTTGACCAGGCTCAGTCGGCTTACATCGTCGTCCTGCCAGTGCATGTCGGGAAAATCCATGGAGCCGGACACGTCCACCGCCACCAGCAAATCGCGGCCACTGGCGGCAATCGGCAGCGGTTCACCCAACCATTGCGGGCGTGCGGCGGCGCTCAACAGCAGCAGCCACAGCACCACGAACGGCGCTTGTTGGCGCCAGCCCGGCAGGTTCGCGCGGGCACGGCGCCGGGCTAGGCCTTCGAGGTCGCCGAGGTAGCTGACTTTAAGTGCCGGCTCGCCGCTGTCGGCCACCGGCAGGATCAAGCGCATCAACCAGGGCAAGGGCAGCAGGGCGAAGATCCACGGCCAGGCGAACTCAAACATGTTTGCGAATCCAGGTGTCGACGGCCTGGGTCAGGCCGGCGATGGCCTTGTCGTCGAGTTTGCATTCGGGCTTGTAGGCGCCTTCCACCAGCACCATCCAGCGCGTGAGGCCGGCGGCCGGGCAACGGTTGTCGAGGAATGCCAGCCATTTGCGCCCGTTGAGGGTGTGGCTCTGGCTATAGGGGTAGTCGTTGCGGCACAGGCGCTTGAGCAGGCCATTGAGTTGTTGCAGCCAGGCACCGGCAGGCGCGCCGTCGTAGGGCTTGGGCATCAGTGCCAGTTCCGCCAGGGCGGCGATGCGCAGCGGGTCCAGCGGTTGTTCGGCACGCGCCAGCGGGCGCCGCGCGGGCACAAAACGGCGCAGCGACCATAACCCCCAACCGAGCAGAGGGATTACCAGCAGCAACACCCACCAGCCCGGCGCGGGTGGCCAGAAGCCGATGGGCGGCGGGGCGATCAGCGGTTGCAGTTGGTCGAGGTTGCTCATTGTTTTTTAGCCGGGCGTTGCGGGTTGAGGTATTCGCGCAGTTGCTCGACCATTTCGCTCTGGGTGCTCAAGGGCATCAGCAACACGCGCAGCTTCTGTGCGAGCAATTCCCAGCGGGCGATGCGTGCTTCGGCCTGGGCTTTGTAGGCCTGGCGCAAATCAAAATTGAGCGTGTCCAGTTCCAACTGTGCGCCTCTCTGCGCAAAACGCAGCAGCCCGGCGGCGGGCAGGGCATGGTCCAGCGGGTCAGAGACCGGTAACAGCAGCAGGTCGCAATGGCGTGACAGCAGGCTCAACTGTTGTTCGGCACCTTCGCTCAACGCACGCTCATCGCAAATCACGATCACCAGGCTGCCGGGGCGCAGCACCTCGCGGCCACGGCGCAGGGCCATACCCAGGGCGTCGGCTTCCGGGCGGCTTTCGGTGTTGAGGCTCTGGTTGACCCGCACCAGGCGGTTCAGTAGTTGCAACAGGCTTTGTTTACTGCGTCGCGGTTTGATTTCGTAGTGCTCGTTGTCGCCGAACACCAACCCGCCGACCCGGTCGTTATGCCCCAGCGCCGCCCAGCCGATCAGGCTGGCCGCCTGGGCCGCGAGCACGGATTTGAACATCTGCCCCGAACCGAAAAACAGCCGGCAGCTTTGCTCGACCATGATGAAAATCGGGCGTTCACGCTCTTCGTGGAACAGCTTGGTATGCGGCTCCTGGGTACGTGCGGTGACCCGCCAGTCGATGGTGCGCACATCGTCGCCGGCCTGGTACACGCGCACTTGGTCGAAGTCGACCCCGCGCCCACGCAGCTTGGAGTGGTGCAGGCCGATCAATGGGCTGCGCTGACTGGGCGTGGAAAACAGCTGCACTTCGCGCACGCGGTGGCGCATCTCAATCAACTCACTGAGCGTGACGCGGATACCATCGCTGGCGTTCATCGGCTTCAAGCGACGGCAACGACGTCGAGAATGCGTTGCACCACGCGGTCCTGGTCAATGCCGGCGGCTTCGGCCTCGAACGATAGGATAATGCGGTGGCGCAGCACGTCGAACAGCACGGCCTGGATATCTTCCGGGCTCACGAAGTCACGCCCGGCCAGCCAGGCGTGGGCGCGCGCGCAACGGTCCAGGGCGATGGAACCCCTGGGGCTTGCACCATAGGCGATCCACTCGGCCATCTCCGGGTCGAACTTGGCCGGGGTGCGCGTGGCCATGACCAGTTGCACCAGGTATTCCTCCACCGCATCGGCCATGTACAGGCCGAGGATTTCCTTGCGCGCGGCGAAGATTGCCTGCTGGCTGACGCGGCGCTCGGGCTTGGTTTCGCCGTTGAGCGCTTCGCCACGGGCTTGTTGCAGGATGCGCCGCTCCACGGCCGCGTCCGGGAAACCAATCTTGACGTGCATCAGGAAACGGTCGAGCTGCGCTTCGGGCAGCGGGTAGGTGCCTTCCTGTTCGATAGGGTTTTGCGTGGCCATCACCAGGAACAGCGGCGACAGGTCATAGGTGCTGCGCCCCACACTGACCTGGCGCTCGGCCATGGCTTCGAGCAGTGCCGATTGCACCTTGGCCGGCGCGCGGTTGATTTCGTCCGCCAGCACCAGGTTGTGGAAGATCGGCCCCTGTTGGAACACAAAGCTGCCGGTTTCCGGGCGATAGATCTCCGTGCCGGTGATGTCGGCGGGCAACAGGTCGGGGGTGAACTGGATACGATGAAACTGCGCTTCGATGCCCTCGGCCAGCTCTTTGATGGCTTTGGTCTTGGCCAGCCCCGGCGCGCCTTCTACCAGCATATGGCCGTCGGCGAGCAGGGCGATCAGCAGGCGATCGATGAGTTTTTCCTGGCCGAGAATCTGCGTAGAAAGAAAGGTTCGCAGCGCAAGCAGCGCTTCACGATGTTCCATCGATGACGGTTCCTGGAAAGATGAGCCTGGGTGTCAGGGAAAAAACACCGGCCTGGGGCGCTTACTTTAATGCATCGCGGGGTAAGGCGACTAACGGAGTGACGGGTATTTTTGGCAAAACTTGTAGGAATTTTGTGTAGGAGCACGATCAATGTGGGGGGGGCTTGCTCCCGATAGCGGTGTATCAGCTACAAATAAGCTGACTGACACACTGCTATCGGGAGCAAGCCCCCTCCCACATTTGATCGTTGGTGCAGCTTAGGTCCGGGTGAAGGTGCCGGTTCCGTTGAGGATGTTTCGCAGGGTTGTCTCTACCTCGGCCAGGTCGGAGGCAGCCGTGGCGTGGGTGATCGCCAACTGGTCCTTGCCACCCAGCGCATCGGCATCGCCCGCCGCCAGCTCAATCACCAGGGTGGTGTCACTCAAGGTGACTTTCAGCCCATCCAGGGTTGACGGCTCGTAATCCCAGGTCAGCTCAACCTCATCTTCATCAGGGTAACGGCTGAGCATGAACATCTCGCCGTTTTTACCGTGGCAGCAGAGCATGGCCATGTTGTCTTCTTCTTCGTCGCACGGGGTGGCCATCAGGGCGTCGGTTTTCAGCTGCAGCATGGGGAATCCTGTGTGGGGTAGGGCGTTGCGCGGGGTAATTGTGCCATTGCGGCGAATTTTTCGCTGCATGCCCTGTCACAACCGGGGCATGACCTTACGGGCCAAACCAGTCATTTTCGGTACTCGCGGGTTTGAAAATTGCCTGTTTATCCGCCGCAAATCCCAGGTTGCACCCGTCGCAACCCCTAGCCTGCTTACCGATGACCGAATATGTCGCAGCGCTGCAAGAGCAGGGCTTCTACACTCGTTAAGCTGCGCAACGGATGTGCACGTTCCAGGCGCCTGACCTGCCCGTCGTACCGTCACCCGGCAAGGTGCGCATCTTATGGAAGTTGTATGTGACCTGACTGTCCTGTCCAGCTTCACCCACCTGTCACCCTGATTCGTTTATGGTGCTTAACTGGCTACCAGCGATCAGAGCTGACGGTCTCCCCGCAAGGGGATAACACGCGACGCTTCCATCAATAACAAGCCCAAGCGGAGTACCACAGATGGCGTTCTTCACCGCAGCCAGCAAGGCCGACTTCCAGCATCAACTGCAAGCGGCACTGGCGCAGCACATCAGTGAACAGGCACTGCCACAAGTGGCGCTGTTCGCTGAACAATTCTTCGGCATCATTTCCCTGGACGAACTGACCCAGCGTCGCCTTTCCGACCTGGCCGGTTGCACCCTGTCTGCCTGGCGCCTGCTTGAGCGCTTTGATCACACCCAACCGCAAGTGCGGGTCTACAACCCCGATTACGAACGTCATGGCTGGCAGTCGACCCACACCGCGGTCGAAGTGCTGCACCATGACCTGCCATTCCTGGTGGACTCGGTACGCACCGAGCTGAATCGCCGTGGCTACAGCATCCATACCCTGCAAACCACCGTACTCAGCGTGCGCCGTGGCAAGAAGGGCGAGTTGCTGGAAGTCCTGCCAAAAGGCACCCAGGGCGAAGGCATCGAGCAAGAATCGCTGATGTACCTGGAAATCGACCGCTGCGCCAACACCGCCGAGTTGAGCGTGTTGAGCAAGGAACTCGAACAGGTATTGGGCGAAGTGCGCGTGGCGGTGGCCGATTTCGAGCCGATGAAAGCCAAGGTCCAGGACCTGCTCGCCGGGATCGACGCCAGCCGGTTCAGCATCGACGGCGAAGAAAAAGCCGAGATCAAGAACTTCCTGGAATGGCTGGTGGGCAACCACTTCACCTTCCTTGGCTATGAAGAATTCGTGGTACGTGACGAGGCGGACGGCGGTCATATCGAATATGACGCCGGCTCGTTCCTCGGTCTGACCAAGCTGCTGCGCGCCGGCCTCACCGCCGATGACCTGCGCATCGAAGACTACGCCGTGTCGTACCTGCGTGAACCGACCGTGCTGTCGTTCGCCAAGGCCGCGCACCCAAGCCGCGTGCACCGCCCGGCCTACCCGGACTACGTGTCGATCCGCGAGATTGACGCCGACGGCAAGGTCGTCAAGGAATGCCGCTTCATGGGCCTGTACACCTCGTCGGTGTATGGCGAAAGCGTGCGGGTTATTCCGTACATCCGCCGCAAGGTCGCCGAGATCGAACGCCGCTCGGGCTTCCAGGCCAAGGCGCACTTGGGCAAGGAGCTTGCACAAGTCGTTGAAGTGCTGCCGCGGGATGACCTGTTCCAGACCCCGGTCGACGAGCTGTTCAGCACCGTGATGTCGATTGTGCAGATCCAGGAACGCAATAAGATCCGCGTGTTCCTGCGCAAAGACCCGTACGGGCGTTTCTGCTACTGCCTGGCCTATGTGCCGCGCGACATCTATTCCACCGAAGTGCGCCAGAAGATCCAGCAAGTGCTGATGGATCGCCTGAAAGCCTCGGACTGCGAGTTCTGGACCTTCTTCTCCGAATCCGTGCTGGCCCGGGTCCAGCTGATTCTGCGGGTAGACCCGAAGAACCGCCTCGATATCGACCCGCTGCAACTGGAAAAAGAAGTGGTACAGGCCTGCCGCAGCTGGCAGGACGACTACTCCAGCCTGGTGGTGGAGAGCTTCGGCGAAGCCCACGGCACCAACGTGCTGGCGGACTTCCCGAAAGGCTTTCCCGCCGGTTACCGCGAGCGTTTCGCCGCGCATTCGGCGGTGGTCGACATGCAGCACCTGCTCAGCCTGACCGAAGCCAACCCACTGGTGATGAGCTTCTACCAGCCGCTTGGCCAGGTCTCCGGCCAGCGTGAGCTGCATTGCAAGCTCTACCACGCCGACACGCCGCTGGCGCTGTCCGACGTGCTGCCGATCCTGGAAAACCTCGGTTTGCGCGTGCTGGGCGAGTTCCCGTATCGCCTGCGCCACGCCAATGGCCGCGAGTTCTGGATCCATGACTTTGCGTTCATCGCCGCCGAAGGCGTGAACCTGGATATCCAGCAGCTCAACGACACCTTGCAGGACGCGTTCGTGCATATCGTGCATGGCGATGCCGAGAACGATGCGTTCAACCGCCTGGTACTCACCGCCGGCCTGCCATGGCGCGACGTCGCGCTGCTGCGTGCCTATGCGCGTTACCTCAAGCAGATCCGCCTGGGCTTCGACCTCGGTTACATCGCCAGCACCCTGAACAACCACACCGACATCGCCCGCGAGTTGACCCGGTTGTTCAAGACCCGTTTCTACCTGGCGCGCAAGCTCACCGCCGATGACCTGGAAGACAAGCAGCAACGCCTGGAGCAAGCGATCCTCAGCGCCCTGGACGACGTTCAGGTGCTCAACGAGGACCGCATCCTGCGGCGCTACCTGGACCTGATCAAGGCCACCCTGCGCACCAACTTCTATCAGACCGACGCCAACGGCCAGAACAAGTCGTACTTCAGCTTCAAGTTCGACCCGCGTGCCATCCCCGAGCTGCCCAAGCCGGTGCCGAAGTTTGAAATCTTTGTGTACTCGCCACGAGTTGAAGGCGTGCACCTGCGCTTCGGTAACGTGGCGCGGGGCGGCCTGCGCTGGTCCGACCGTGAAGAAGATTTCCGCACCGAAGTATTGGGCCTGGTAAAAGCCCAGCAAGTGAAGAACTCGGTGATCGTGCCGGTGGGCGCCAAGGGCGGCTTCCTGCCGCGTCGCCTGCCGTTGGGCGGCAGCCGGGACGAGATCGCGGCCGAGGGCATCGCGTGCTACCGCATCTTCATTTCCGGCCTGTTGGACATCACCGACAACCTGAAGGACGGCGCCCTGGTGCCTCCGGCCAACGTCGTGCGTCATGACGACGATGACCCGTACCTGGTGGTGGCGGCGGACAAGGGCACTGCGACCTTCTCCGACATCGCCAACGGCATCGCTATCGACTACGGCTTCTGGCTGGGCGACGCGTTCGCCTCCGGCGGTTCCGCCGGTTACGACCACAAGAAGATGGGCATCACCGCCAAGGGCGCGTGGGTGGGTGTGCAGCGTCACTTCCGTGAGCGCGGCATCAACGTGCAGGAAGACAGCATCACGGTGGTCGGCGTCGGCGATATGGCCGGCGACGTGTTCGGTAACGGCTTGCTGATGTCCGACAAGCTGCAACTGGTCGCGGCCTTCAACCACCTGCATATCTTCATCGACCCGAACCCGAACCCGGCCACCAGCTTCGTCGAGCGCCAGCGCATGTTCGAGCTGCCGCGTTCGGCCTGGACCGACTACGACACCAGCATCATGTCCGAAGGTGGCGGTATCTTCTCGCGTAGCGCGAAGAGCATTGCCATCTCGCCACAGATGAAAGAACGCTTCGACATCCAGGCCGACAAGCTGACCCCGACCGAACTGCTGAACGCCTTGCTCAAGGCGCCGGTGGACCTGTTGTGGAACGGCGGCATCGGCACCTATGTCAAGGCCAGCACCGAGAGCCACGCCGATGTGGGCGACAAGGCTAACGATGCGTTGCGCGTCAACGGCAACGAGCTGCGCTGCAAGGTGGTGGGCGAGGGCGGCAACCTCGGCATGACCCAGCTGGGTCGCGTGGAATTCGGCCTCAATGGCGGCGGCTCCAACACCGACTTCATCGACAACGCCGGTGGCGTGGACTGCTCCGACCACGAAGTGAACATCAAGATCCTGCTCAACGAAGTGGTGCAGGCCGGTGACATGACCGACAAGCAACGCAACCAGTTGCTGGCGAGCATGACCGACGAAGTCGGCAGCCTGGTGTTGGGCAACAACTACAAGCAAACCCAGGCCCTGTCCCTGGCTGCCCGCAAGGCTTACGAGCGAGCTGCCGAGTACAAGCGCCTGATGAGCGATCTGGAAGGCCGTGGCAAGCTGGACCGGGCCATTGAGTACCTGCCGACTGAAGACCAGTTGGCCGAGCGCGCCTCCGCCGGCAAGGGCCTGACCCGTCCGGAGCTGTCGGTACTGATCTCGTACAGCAAGATCGACCTCAAGGAAGCGTTGCTCAAGTCGCTGGTACCGGATGACGACTACCTCACCCGTGATATGGAAACCGCGTTCCCACCGAGTCTGGTGGCGAAATTCGGCGAAGCCATGCGTCGCCATCGTTTGAAGCGCGAGATCGTCAGCACCCAGATCGCCAACGACCTGGTCAACCACATGGGCATCACCTTCGTTCAGCGACTCAAAGAGTCGACCGGCATGAGCCCGGCGAACGTGGCGGGCGCATATGTGATCGTGCGCGACATCTTCCACCTCCCGCACTGGTTCCGTCAGATCGAAGCCCTGGACCACCAGGTTTCGGCAGACGTGCAATTGGAGCTGATGGACGAGCTGATGCGCCTGGGCCGTCGTGCTACGCGCTGGTTCCTGCGCAGCCGTCGCAACGAGCAGGATGCTGGCCGTGACACCGCGCACTTCGGTCCGCACCTGGCCGCGCTGGGGCTCAAGCTCGACGAGTTGCTGGAAGGCCCGACCCGTGAAGGCTGGCAGAACCGCTACCAGGCCTACACCCAGGCCGGCGTACCGGAGTTGTTGGCGCGCATGGTTGCAGGTACCACCCACCTGTACACCTTGCTGCCGATCATCGAAGCCGCCGACGTGACCGGGCATGACGCCGCCGAAGTGGCCAAGGCTTATTTCGCCGTCGGCAGCGCTTTGGACTTGCCGTGGTACCTGCAGCAGATCAGTGATCTGCCCGTGGCCAACAACTGGCAGGCCCAGGCGCGCGAAGCGTTCCGTGACGATGTGGACTGGCAGCAACGCGCGATCACCATCTCGGTACTGCAAATGGCCGATGCGCCACAAGACATGGAAGCCCGCGTGGCCCTGTGGCTTGAGCAGCACCAGGACATGGCCGATCGCTGGCGCGCCATGATGGTGGAAATCCGTGCCGCGGTCGGCACGGACTACGCCATGTATGCGGTCGCCAACCGTGAACTGCTGGACCTGGCGTTGAGCGGTCAGTCGGTGCTGCAACCGGCTTGATTTAGCGGCTAAACCAAAAGCCCCCGTCTCGTAAGAGGCGGGGGCTTTTTGTTGGAACACTATTTATCAAGCGCTGAAGGTTCAGTGTGGGAGGGGGCTTGCTCCCGATAGCAGTGGGTCAGTAAGAGGTGCATTCATTGGCACTCCGTCATCGGGAGCAAGCCCCCTCCCACATTTGGACCACCTTATAGTCTGGAGGTCAGTGGTGTTTCAGTAATTTGCTTTCCAGGTGGTCCAGGTGTTGGGTCATCAACGCCACTGCGGTGGTTGAGTCCCGATGCTCAATCGCGTCCACAATCGCCACATGCTCCTGCCACGCGCAATACGTGCAGGCTTTCGCTTCATATTGGGCAATGACCAACGACGTCAACGGCACCAGGCTGTTCAGGAACTGGGCCAGTGGGCCATTGCCGGCGATCGACGCCAAATGCAGGTGAAATTCCCCCGACAAACGAATCGCCGGCCCACGCTGGTCGCGTTCTATGCAATCGCGTTCGCACGCGATCAGTTCGCGCAACTGGCGAATGTGTGCGGGTGTGGCCTGGGCGCACGCCAGCTGCACCACGGTGATTTCGGTCATGCGCCGTGCTTCGAGAATCTGCCGGGTTTGTTGGGTATCCGGCGCCGCCACCTGGGCGCGTTGATTGGGGCGCAGGATGATTACCTGCTGATGGGACAGCTTGGCCAACACCCGGCGGATCACGCTGCGACTCACGCCGAAGGTTTCACCCAGGCTTTCCTCGGTAAAACGGCTGGCCGGCGCGATGCGTTGTTCAAGGATCGCGTCGAACAGCCGTGGGTAGATGTCATCCACTGAAGGCTTTTTACCGGCCACCAGGCGCAGGGCAGGGAGGAAAGGCTCGCGTTGCAGAGCGTGGACGGTCATGGTCGTCTCCAAAAAATCAGCTGCCCAGATGGTCGTCCGGGATGTTCAGGGCGATGCCCATGCGCAGGCCTTCCTGGAGGATGTGCCGACGCATCTCGGCGCTGGCCAAGGCACTGTTCTTGTTGCGTATGGCACGTACTACCGCTTCGTTTTCCTGTAGGCGTTCGGCCAGGTGTTCGGGGGAATTGCGCAGCACTTGGGCGCTTTGCTTGAGGGCGTCGCGGGTCTGTTGCACCACGTTCTGGAAGATCGGGTTGGAGGTGAGGGCAAACAGCTCTTCGTGGAAGCCGATGTAGGCGTTCATCCCGGCTTCGGCATCACCGGCCTCCAGGGCCTCGCGCATGTCCATCAGGGTCAGGCGCAGTTGGCCGACATCCTTGCTGCTGATGGTCTGGGCCACCAGGTCGACAATGAATGGCTCCAGGGTGTAGCGCAGTTGCAGGATATCTTCGAGGCTGGCATGCGCCACGGCGTCGCTCGATTGCGGTTCGCTGACGCTGGTTTCGAGCACCACCACGCCTTTGCCGGGCATGGAGCGCACCAGGCCAAGGGTTTCCAGCACGATCACCGCCTCGCGCAGGCTGGGGCGGCTGATGCCCATCTGTTCGGCCAGCTCACGTTGGCCGGGCAGCATTTCGCCCCGCCGCCACTGGCCCCGCTTGAGCGCGGCGCGCAGTTTTTCTACCACTGAATTGACGACGGTTGAGGTGCTGATCACGTCGTATGCTCCTTAAGCTGCAAACCGAGGAAGGTCCAGCGTGGGAGGGAGCAAGCCCCTCCCACCGTTGATTTGTGGTGCTTATCGAATTGCTTCAGAACTCCTGATGCGCCGGCAATACCGGCTTCTTGGCCTGGAAGGCGTACCCTTGCTGGCCGTCGAGCACTTTGTTGGCGCGCTGGATATCGATGTCTTTTTCCCAGCGCGCAATCGCCACGGTGGCCACGCAGTTGCCGATCAGGTTGGTCAATGCGCGGCCGATACCCATGAACCAGTCCACCGCCAGCACCAGCACCAGGCCCACCACCGGAATCGCCGGGATCGCGGTGAGCGTCGCCGCCAGAATCACCAGCGCCGAACCGGGAATGCCGTGGGCGCCCTTGGAGGTGATCAGCGACACCAGCAGGATGGTCAGCAGGTCGGTCATCGACAGCGGCGTGCCGGTGGCGTTGGCAATAAATACGATGGCCAGGGTCAGGTAGATCGAGAAACCGTCCAGGTTGAACGAATATCCCGTCGGAATCACCAGGCCCACGGTCGAGCTGCCGATACCCAGGTGTTCGAGCTTGCGCATGACCTGCGGCAGTACCGCATCGGAGGAGGCGGTGCCCATGACGATCAGCAGTTCTTCGCGCAAGTACTTGAGCAGTGGCAGCATGCGCAGCCCCGACACGCGCATCACCACGCCGAGGATCAGCGCGACGAAAGCGAAGCAGGTCAGGTAGAACAAACCCACCAGGCTGCCCAGGTGTTGCAGCGAATCGAGGCCGTAGGTGCTGGTGGTGAAGGCGATCGCGCCGAACACGCCGATAGGCGCCAGGCGCACGATCATGCCCATGATGCGGAAAATCACATGGCTCAGCTCATTGATCAGCCGCGTGATGCCCGAGGCCGCTTCGCCCACCAGGTTCAGCGCACTGCCGAACAGCACCGAGAACAGCAGCACTTGCAACACGTTGTTGTCGGCAAAGGCGCCGATCACCGAGTTGGGGATCAGGTCCATCAGGAACTGGCTGGTGCCCTTGATGTGCTGGCCCTTGTCGGCCAGTTCATTCAGGCCGGCGGAGGAGAGTTGCTCCAGATGGATATTGGCGCCCTGGCCGATACCGGTGCTGAACGCCATGACCAGGCCGATCACCAGCGCAATGGTGGTGAGCACTTCAAAGTAGATCACCGACTTGAGGCCGATGCGCCCGACTTTCTTCAGGTCGCCGGCGCCGGAAATACCGCTGACCACCACGCAGAACACGATCAGGCCAATTAGCATTTTGATCAGCTTGATAAAGCCGTCACCCAAAGGTTTGAGTTGCGAGGAAAATTCGGGAAGGGCCAGGCCGCAGGCGATGCCGAGCATCAGGCCAATGACGACTTGGAGGAAAATCGAACGCGAGCACCATCTGAGCATGGGAGGATCTCTATTCGGTGCCCTGGTGGTTCCAGGGCTTAATTGTTGTGGTCATACCGGTAAGTCCAGTGCGTGGCCAGTCTAGGCCAGGTATTTTTGAAATAACAAGCGATTATTCGTCGGCTGGCGGGTCCCGGTCTGACCAGTGGTTCGCCGAGGGCGATGCTTGAGCGGTTGGCGGGGTGCAAAAATTTTCGCTTATCATCCGCCCCTCGGCTCATGAGGTGAGGGATGGACACACCAGGACTGACTACCGACGCGGCAGGACGCAGCCATTGCACCTGGCGCACCTCGGCGCCCGAATACCCGCACTACCACGACCACGAGTGGGGCGTGCCGGTGGCGGACGATATCCAGCTGTACGAGAAGATTTGCCTGGAAGGTTTCCAGGCGGGCATGGCGTGGATCACCATCCTGCGCAAGCGCGAGCGTTTTCGACGTGCCTTCGATGGCTTTGATTTTCGCCAGGTAGCGCAGTATGGCGAGGCGGATATCGAGCGGCTGATGCAAGACCCGGGCATTGTGCGCAATCGGGCGAAGATCGTGTCCGCCATCAACAATGCGCGCCGTGCCTGTGAGTTGGTGGCTGAAACCGGCTCGCTGGCGCGGTGGTTGTGGGCGTTCGAGCCCGCTGAGGATGAGCGCCCGGCGGTGGTGGACCTGGCTTATTGGACGGTTAACCCGACGTCGCCGGCGTCGGTGCGGTTGTCGAAGGCCTTGAAGAGGCGCGGCTGGACTTATGTGGGGCCAACCACGATGTATGCGCTGATGCAGGCGATGGGGATGGTCAATGATCACCTTGAAGGGTGCTTCTGCCGCGAGGGCATTGAAGACCTGCGGCGCCAGTTCAAACGCCCGTGAGTCGGTGACTGAAGGCGGTTAAAACTGTGGGAGGGGGCTTGCTCCCACATTTAGCCCCCACCCACATTTCTGAAAAAAACCCTAGCCAATCTGCTGGAGGATATCGCGCACCTTGTCCAGCGCCGGGTCGATATCGAGGGTCTCGATGGCCCCAAACCCGATGATCAAACCCTGGCGCACCGGCGCGTCCTGGAAGAACACATCCAGCGGGTACAAGCCTACGTCCACTTGGCGCGCCAGTTCTCTGAGCAGCGGGATATTCACCGGCACCTTGCACAAGGCCGCCATGTGGAACCCGGCCACGCTGGGCACCGCTTCGAACCATGGCGACAAATCGCCCGCCAGGCGTTGCAGGATGCGTTCGCGGCGCCCGGCATACACCGTGTGGCAGCGCCGGATGTGCTTGAGCAGGTAGCCCTCGCTGATGAACTTGGCCAGCGCCCACTGCGCCAGGGTAGAGCTGTGTTGGTCGGTCAATTGCTTGGCCTTGAGCACCGCGGGGTATATCGCCGGTGGCAGTACCAGGTAGCCCAGGCGCAACTCGGGCAGCAGGGTCTTGGAGAAAGTGCCCACGTATGCAACTGCGCCGCGCGTGTCCATGCTTTGCAGGGAGTCGGTGGGCCGGCCTTCGTAGCGAAATTCGCTGTCGTAATCGTCCTCAATGATGATCGCCCCCAGTTCGAACGCACGCGCCAGCAACGCTTCGCGGCGCGCCGGGCTCATGGGCATGCCGAGGGGGAACTGGTGGGACGGTGTCACGTAGATCAGCCGCGCGCCCTCGGGAATCTGCTCGACCCGGATGCCCTGGGCATCCACCGGCACGCTGGCAACGCGGGCGCCCATTGCCATGAACAACTGACGCGCCGGGCTGTAGCCGGGGTCTTCCATGGCGACGATGCTGCCCGGCTCAAGCACGACGCGGGCGAGCAGGTCCAATGCCTGCTGCGCGCCGTTGGTGACCACGATGTCGCTGTCGCGGCATTTGACTCCCCGGGAAAACGCGATATGCCCGGCAATCGCACTGCGCAGCGCCGGCAGGCCTTCGGGCTGGCTGTAGAAACCGCTGTTTTGCGCGATACGGCGCAGCGCGTCCTGGGTGCAGCGGCGCCATTCATCCTGGGGGAACTGGTGGCGGCTGGTGGCGCCGCCGATAAATTCGTAGCGCAAGATGCTGTCGCGGGTGGGGTGGCGCATGGGCGAGGGCAGTGCGGCCCATTTCGCCAGGTTATCGGCGCAGGCCAGGTCGGTGGCGGTTTGCACGCGACCAGGCTGCGGCGCCCACGCATTGACGAAGGTGCCGCGGCCGATCCTGCCAACCAGCAGGCCTTCGTAAGTCAAGGTGGCGTAGGTATCGGATACGGTTTTGCGCGAGATGCCCAATTGCTCGGCGAGCAGCCGGCTCGGCGGCAGTTGCGCGCCCGCACACAGTCGCCCGGTGGCGATGGCTTCGCGCAACTGTTGATAAAGCTGGGCAGCCAGGTCCTTGCGGCCGCTGATGACGATGTGCAATTCCATGTTTCATCCTGAGGCAGATCGATCTGCCCCAAGGTTACCCGCAAATCGATCTGAGCAAACCCAGGCGCTGTCAGGACAGGAAACCACCGTCCACATTCAGCGACACGCCGGTGGTGTAGCTGGACGCATCACTGGCCAGGAACAGCACCGCACCGGCCATCTCGCTTGGGTCGGCCACGCGCTTGAGCGGGATCTGCGCCAGGGCCATTTTCAGGATCGCGTCGTTCTTCACCAACGCCGAGGCGAACTTGGTATCGGTCAGGCCCGGCAGCAGGGCGTTGCAACGAATACCGAACTCGGCGCATTCCTTGGCGAACACCTTGGTCATGTTGATCACGGCGGCCTTGGTCACCGAGTAGATGCCCTGGAATACGCCCGGCGAGATGCCGTTGATTGAGGCCACGTTGATGATGCTGCCGCCGCCGTTCTCGCGCATCAGCTTGCCGGCTTCCACCGACATGAAGAAGTAGCCGCGGATGTTCACGTCGACGGTCTTCTGGAACGCACCCAGGTCGGTGTCCAGCACGTTGCAGAACTGCGGGTTGGTGGCGGCGTTGTTGACCAGGATATCCAGGCGGCCGAATTGCTCGCGGATGCCGGCGAACACTTGGCTGATCTGCTCCATTTCACCGATATGGCAGGCCACGGCCGTGGCCTTGCCGCCAGCGGCGATGATCGCGTCGGCGACGTGTTGGCAGCCTTCCAGCTTGCGGCTGGAGACGATCACATGGGCGCCTTGCTGGGCCAGCAACTTGGCGATGGCCTCACCGATGCCACGGCTGGCGCCGGACACGAATGCAATTTTGCCGTCGAGATCGAACAAGTGAGTCTTGGACATGGGAATTCCTTAAAGGGCTGATTTACCGATAACGTTCAGGCTCATCTGCTCCAGCAGCTTGTTCATCTGAATGAACTGCGCAAAGCGTTTGTCCTGGGTCTGGCCATGGAAGAAGCGGTAGTAGATCTGCTGCACGATGCCCGCCAGGCGGAACAGGCCGTAGGTGTAGTAGAAGTCGAAGTTGTCGACCCGGATGCCCGAGCGTTCGGCGTAATAGTCGACAAATTCGCGGCGGGTGAGCATGCCGGGGGCGTTGCTCGGTTGGCGACGCATCAGTTGCACCGGCGCGGGGTCCGCTGCCTCGATCCAGTAGGCGAGGGTGTTACCCAGGTCCATCAGCGGGTCGCCGAGGGTGGTGAGTTCCCAGTCCAGTACGCCGATGATCTGCATCGGGTTGTGCGGGTCGAGGATCACGTTGTCGAAGCGGTAGTCGTTGTGCACGATGCTGGAGGTGGGGTGATCGGCCGGCATCTTGTCGTGGAGCCAGGCGCGTACCGCCTCCCATTTCGGCGCGTCGGGGGTCAGGGCTTTTTCATAGCGCTCGCTCCAGCCACGGATCTGGCGCGCCACGTAGCCCTCGGGCTTGCCCAGGTCGGCTAGGCCGCAGGCGCTGTAGTCAACCCGATGCAGTTCGACGAATTTGTCGATAAAGCTCTTGCACAGCGCCTCGGTTCTGGTGGCATCAAGTCCCAGTTCGGCCGGGAGGTCGGAGCGCAGGATGATGCCATTGACGCGCTCCATCACATAAAACTCGGCGCCGATCACCGACTCGTCGGTGCAGTGCACATAGGCTTTGGGGCAATACGGGAAGCCATCTTTGAGCTGGTTGAGAATGCGGTATTCGCGGCCCATGTCGTGGGCGGACTTGGCCTTGTGGCCGAAGGGCGGGCGGCGCAGCACGAATTCCTGGCCGGGGTATTCCAGCAGGTAAGTCAGGTTGGACGCGCCGCCAGGGAATTGGCTGATGGTCGGCGTGCCGCTCAGGCCGGGGATATGGGCCTTGAGATAGGGATCGATCAGGCTGGCATCCAGTTCTTCACCGGGTCGAATCTGGGTCGATTGGTCGTTCAGCGCCATGCTTATCCCTTCTGCTTATTTTTAAGGCCTTGGACTATTGGCTAATCTAATGCGCACAACCGCCCACCGACAAGGTCGGGGCGGCTTAATAGGTTAGCGTGTTAAATGATGATCAGCGTGCCTGATCGGTCATTTTGCGGGCGGGGGCAGGGTGACCGGCGTAAGCACCGCGCGACCGGCGAAGAACTCCACCAGGTTGTCGGCCACGCGCTGCACGGTGTCATGGGCGGCTTCGGGCGACAGCCCGGCAACGTGCGAGGTGAGTACGGTGTTGGGGAGGCGCTTGAGGGCGTCGGGCACCTTCGGCTCGTCGTCGAACACATCCAGTGCGGCGCCACCGATGCGGCGTTGCTCAAGGGCGGTGATCAGGTCGGCGGTGACCACGACGCTGCCACGGCCGATATTGACCAGGTAACCGTTCGGTCCCAGCGCGTCGAGGGCGTTGCGATCAATCAGGTGGCGCGTGCCGGCGCCGCCGGGCGTGGCCAGGATCAGGAAGTCCGAGGTGCGTGCCAGTTCCACGGCGGTGGCGCAGTAGGTGTAGTCCACGTCATCGCGTGGCTGGCGGTTGTGATAACTCACCTGCATGCCGAACCCGAGGGCCGCGCGCTTGGCGATCTCCAGGCCCACGGCGCCCAAGCCCAGAATGCCCAGTTGCTTGCCGCCCAGGGACGGGCGCATCACTTTGGGCCATTCGCTGCGCCGTACGGCTGCGTCGGTCTGCGGGATACCACGTACCAGCGCCAGCAACAGCGCCATCGCGTGGTCCGCCACCGATGGCGCGTTCACTCCGGCACCGTTGGTGACCACGATCCCGCGATTGCTGGCGGCCTGCAGGTCTACGTGTTCATACCCGGCACCGATCACGCAGATGATCTCCAGCAGCGGCAGCGCGGCGATTTCCTCGGCGTATAAACCCAGGGGGCCGCGGGTCAGCACGGCCTTGATCTGGCCGCCGTGGGCCTTGATGGCCTGGGCGCGTTCGGCGGGCGTCGGTGCCAGGATCACATGAAAGTCATTGCTCTCGATGATCGGCAGGTAGTCGTTGATGGTTTCAACCAGGACCAGGACGGTAGGGGTCATCGGACGGATCTTCCTTGGGGTTGGAGGAGAGAGTATGCGGGATGTGTAGGCTGAATCGTTTAGTTGGGGTGGAAAATTTCCACCCCGCCCAGTTCATCGGAACGCTACGTTCGCCGCCCTTACTCGCTTCACAAACGCGCCGGTCAACGTGGCGTTGTGATGCTCGACAATCGCCTCTGCCTTCAGCGTCGGCGTGTCCATGCAAGTGTGGGCATCTTCGGCAAGCACCACCGAAAAGCCCAGCTCTACCGCTACGCGGCACGTGGTGTCGATGCAGAACTGGGTTTTCATGCCTGCGATCACCAGCTCCTTCACGTTTGCGGTGTGAAGTTGCCGTGCCAGATCGGTGCCCAGGAAGCAGCTGGGGCGGGTTTTATTGAACAGGTGGTCGCGGGCTGCATCAACGTCCAGTTCGTGCCACAGCTGCCACGGCCGGCTGCCGGCCTCAAGCGGTGACCCGACAGGGCCGGTATGGCGCGCCACGAAGATCGGCGCGGCGGCTGCACGGGCACGCTGGATCAAGCCGTTGATGGCGCCCAGCACGCGTTCGCGTTCGAAGGGTTTGTCCGGGCCATCGTACAAGCCGGTTTGCATGTCGATGATAAGCAGGGCGTCAGCCATGGTGTTGCTCCTTGCGAAGGCCAGGTGGACGGAGCAATAAAAAGGCCCCGTCCATTGCTGGCGGGGCCTTGGGGTGTATCCGTGAAGTGTTTAGCTCAAGCACCCACAGCCACCGCGAGACCCGCCATAAGCGGTCGTGGTGGTGGTACGGGTGAGGTTCAACTGAATAGGCATCATGGGCCGATCATGCGGGCGCGCAGAAGTGACTGTCAACAGCAGTAAGGGCATTTCCTACGGGCTACGGCGACGCTTTCCAGTGTCACGCATGGCTTATTCCGACATCTGCACCGGCTAACCGTTCCTCAGCTAAGTCTTTGCTTATTCACGAGAATCCCGGACAATCCGGCCCCTTCTATGGTCGGGGCGCTGCCTGTCAGGTTTTTCTGACTCGTCCCGGCCGTGTAAATGCGGAGATCCGACCGGATGAATGATCAGGCCAATAGCGTCGACGAACGCTATGCAACGACACCTGCAACCCTTTCGAGCTGGAGCCGCCAGGACACCACCTGGATGCTCGGCCTGTTCGGCACCGCCATTGGCGCCGGTACCTTGTTTCTGCCGATCAACGCCGGCCTGGGGGGCTTCTGGCCACTGGTGATCCTGGCGCTGCTGGCGTTCCCGATGACGTTCTTTGCCCACCGTGGCCTGACCCGTTTCGTGCTGTCGGGCCGCGAAGGTTCCGACATTACCGACGTGGTAGAGGAGCACTTTGGCATCAAGGCCGGCGCATTGATCACCTTGCTGTACTTCTTCGCCATTTTCCCGATTCTGCTGATCTACAGCGTGGCGTTGACCAACACGGTCAGTAGCTTCATGGAGCACCAGTTGCACATCCTGCCGCCGCCACGGGCGATCCTGTCGTTCGTGCTGATCCTCGGCCTGCTGGCCGTGGTGCGGTGCGGTGAGCAGGTGATCGTCAAGGCCATGAGCCTGATGGTGTACCCGTTTATCGTTGCGCTGTTGTTCCTGGCGGTTTACCTGGTGCCGCATTGGAACGGCGGCATCCTCAGCACGGCCAGTGTCGTGCCGGCGCCCTCGGCCTTGCTTAATACGTTGTGGCTGGCGATTCCGGTGATGGTGTTTTCGTTCAACCATTCGCCGATCATCTCCGCCTTTGCGGTCGACCAGAAGCGCCAGTACGGTGCCCACGCCGATGAGCGCAGCTCGCAGATCCTGTCCCGCGCGCACCTGCTGATGGTGGTGATGGTGCTGTTCTTCGTGTTCAGTTGCGTGCTGACCCTGTCGCCCGCGCAACTGGCCGAAGCGAAGGCGCAGAACCTGTCGATCCTGTCGTACCTGGCCAACCACTTCAACAACCCGACCATCGCATTTGCTGCGCCGTTGATCGCGTTCGTGGCGATTGCCAAGTCGTTCCTGGGCCACTACATCGGTGCCAGCGAAGGCCTCAAGGGCCTGGTGCTCAAGAGCGGCCGTCGCCCCGCACCGAAGGCGTTGGACCGCATGACCGCTGCCTTCATGCTCGTGGTGTGCTGGATTGTCGCCACGTTGAACCCGAGCATCCTGGGGATGATCGAGACCCTGGGCGGGCCGATTATCGCTTCGATCCTGTTCCTGATGCCGATGTACGCCATCCGGAAAGTGCCGGCCATGGCCAAGTACCGTGGGCAAGCGTCCAATGTGTTTGTCACGGCGGTAGGGTTGGTGGCGATTACGGCGTTGGTGTATTCGTTTATGGCTTGAAGTCTGAGACAGTTCTCAAGGACTGTTCAGGTCCAAATGTAGGAGGGGGCTTGCTCCCGATAGCGGTGTATCAGTCACATATGAATGACTGAATCACCGCCATCGGGAGCAAGCCCCTCCCACATTTGCCTTTCAGTGTTGTGAACACCGTATTCCGGGCATAAAAAACGCCGCGTACCTTGCGATACGCGGCGTTTTTTTACATCAACACCTTAGGCTTGAATCACCGGGATATTGGCGCTTGCTGCGATCTTGCGGAACTCGGCGATCTGGTCGAAGTTCAGGTAGCGGTAGACGTCACTGGCCATGGTGTCCAGTTTCGCTGCGTAGCCCATGTACTCTTCGACAGTCGGCAAGCGACCCAGGGTAGACGCCACTGCCGCCAGCTCAGCCGAGGCCAGGTAGACGTTCGCGCCGTCACCCAGGCGGTTCGGGAAGTTACGGGTCGATGTCGACACCACGGTCGAATTCGGCTCAACACGTGCCTGGTTACCCATGCACAGCGAGCAGCCCGGCATTTCCATGCGCGCGCCGGCCTTGCCGTAGATGCCGTAGTAGCCTTCTTCGGTCAATTGGTGAGCGTCCATCTTGGTCGGCGGCGACAGCCACAGACGGGTTGGCAGCTGCCCCTTGACCTGTTCCAGCAACTTGCCGGCAGCGCGGAAGTGACCGATGTTGGTCATGCACGAGCCGATGAACACTTCGTCGATCTTCTCGCCGGCAACGCTGGACAGCAGACGAGCGTCGTCCGGGTCGTTTGGTGCGCAGAGGATCGGCTCGTTGATTTCCGACAGGTCGATCTCGATGATTTCGGCGTATTCGGCGTCGGCATCGGCTTCCATCAGCTCAGGGTTGGCCACCCAGGCTTCCATCGCTTGGGCGCGACGTTCCAGGGTGCGTGCATCGCCGTAGCCTTCACCGATCATCCAGCGCAGCAGGGTGATGTTGGAGTTCAGGTACTCGGTGACGGACTCTTTGGACAGCTTGATGGTGCAACCGGCAGCCGAACGTTCGGCCGAGGCGTCGGACAGCTCGAAAGCCTGCTCCAGCGTCAGGTCGTTGAGACCTTCGATTTCCAGGATGCGGCCGGAGAAGGCGTTTTTCTTGCCTTTTTTCTCTACGGTCAGCAGGCCCGATTGGATCGCGTAGTAAGGAATCGCATGAACCAGGTCACGCAGGGTGATGCCAGGTTTCATCTTGCCTTTGAAGCGAACCAGGATCGATTCCGGCATGTCCAGTGGCATCACGCCAGTGGCTGCGGCAAACGCGACCAGACCGGAACCGGCCGGGAACGAGATGCCCATCGGGAAGCGGGTGTGGGAGTCACCACCGGTGCCGACGGTGTCCGGCAGCAGCATGCGGTTCAGCCAGCTGTGGATGATGCCGTCGCCTGGACGCAGCGATACACCGCCACGGGTCATGATGAAGTCAGGCAGGGTGTGGTGGGTGGTTACGTCGATCGGCTTTGGATAGGCCGCGGTGTGGCAGAAGGACTGCATCACCAGATCGGTCGAGAAGCCCAGGCACGCCAGGTCTTTGAGTTCATCACGGGTCATCGGACCGGTGGTGTCCTGGGAACCCACGGTGGTCATCTTCGGTTCGCAGTAAGTACCTGGGCGAACGCCTTTGCCTTCCGGCAGACCGCAGGCCTTGCCGACCATTTTCTGCGCCAGGGTGAAGCCTTTGCCGGTGTCGACAGGCGCTTCAGGCAGCTTGAACAGGTCGGTAGGGCCAAGGCCCAGCTCAGCGCGAGCCTTGTCGGTCAGGCCACGGCCGATGATCAGCGGGATACGGCCGCCGGCGCGGACTTCGTCCAGCAGCACCGGCGTCTTCATTTCGAAGGTGGTCAGGACTTCATCGGTGCCGTGTTTGCAGACTTTGCCAGCATGTGGGTACAGGTCGATCACGTCGCCCATGTTCATGTTGGTCACGTCGAATTCGATCGGCAGAGCGCCCGCATCTTCCATGGTGTTGTAGAAGATCGGAGCGATTTTGCTGCCGAAGCAGAAGCCGCCGGCACGCTTGTTCGGCACGTAAGGCACGTCGTCGCCGAAGAACCACAGTACCGAGTTGGTCGCCGATTTACGCGACGAACCCGTACCGACCACGTCACCGACGTAGGCGATCGGGAAGCCTTGGCCACGCATTTCTTCGATCTGCTTCATCGGGCCGGTCTTGCCTTGCTCGTCCGGCACGATGCCTTCGCGCGCCATTTTCAGCATGGCGAGGGCGTGCAGCGGGATGTCAGGGCGGGACCAGGCGTCCGGGGCAGGGGACAGGTCGTCGGTGTTGGTTTCGCCGGTGACCTTGAACACGCGCAGGCTGATCTTGTCGGCCAGGGTAGGGCGGTTGCGGAACCACTCGCCGTCAGCCCAGGACTGGATCACGGCTTTGGCGTGTGCGTTGCCGTTGCGGGCTTTTTCAGCCACGTCGTGGAACGCATCGAACATCAGCAGGGTGTGCTTGAGTTGGGCGGCGGCGACAGGCGCAAGTGTGGCGTCGTCCAGCAGCTCGACCAGGGTCACGATGTTGTAGCCGCCTTGCATGGTGCCAAGCAGTTCAACGGCGCGTTTCTTGTCGATCAGGGGGGAAGTGGCTTCGCCCTTGGCCAGGGCAGACAGGAAACCGGCCTTGACGTAGGCAGCTTCGTCAACACCTGGTGGAATGCGGTTGGTAATCAGGTCAACGAGGAATTCTTCTTCGCCAGCCGGAGGATTTTTCAGCAGCTCGACCAGGCCTGCGGTTTGTTCGGCGTTAAGCGGCTGGGGAACGATACCCAGGGCTGCGCGCTCTTCGATATGTTTGCGGTAGGCTTCAAGCACAGTTATTACCCTCATCAGTGGTCCCACGGGACGCTCATCCAGAAATGAACGGCACGCATGCGCTCGGGGGCTTTTTGGGCCGCAAAGCCAGCGCTGCCGGCATTCCTTACAGAAGCTGCTTTCAAAGTTTTACGCCTGCAGAACGGAGCTGATGAGGGTTGGCGTTGGCTATTGACCTACCGGGTAATAACCATCGCCAACACCGTTCTGAAGGAACGACTGTGCTCGTGACGCTTTGAAAACAGCTTCCAGCGGATTATTGGCGCCTTACAAGGCCGGGTGATTCTACGGCAAAAAATTTCTAAAGGTAAGTTGCCACGGCAAGTTTGCTGGGTGATCAACCTTAGACAAAGGGCTAACATGGCGCACTGTTTCGCTGATTTGCGTGTCGTTGCCCATGCCCAACCAAACCATCAAGACCCCCTGCGTCGGCCTGTGCTCCACGGTTTACGGCGATCTGGTGTGCCGCGGCTGCAAGCGCTTCCACCACGAAGTGATCCAGTGGAACGGCTATGACGAAGAAGAAAAGCGCGCAGTATGGCTGCGCCTGGAGCAACTGCTGGTGCAGGTCATGGCCGGCAAAGTGGAAATTTTTGACCCCGGCACCCTGCGTGGCCAATTGGAGCAGCGCAAGATCCGCTTCGTGCCGCACCAGTCGCCTTACTGCTGGGCCTACCAACTGATCGCTCGGGGCGCGCGGGTGATTTCCAATCTGCAAGCCTATGGCATGGTGCTGTTGCCGGAGTTTCGCGACTGGCCCTTGCCGGACTTGCGCGATGCCATCGACCGCGAGTTTTTTATCCTGTCCGAGGCGCATTACCAGCGCTATATCGCGCCCGGTTTCCTGAGAGATGCGCTCGCCGACTGACAACACAAGTCCAGAATGTGGGGGCTTGCTCCCACATATTGATCTTCATTGTTTTGGAGATCAGCGTCAGTGCTCGGTTGCGAGCTCCTGCAGGTGATCCATCAGCGTCTGCGGTTTGAGCACCAGTACGTCGCTTTCCACGGCATCGAGGATCACTTCCGCCGTATTGCCGATGAGCGCGCCAGAAAGCCCCTTGCGCGCCACGGTGCCGATGATGGTGACGGCTGCCTGGTATTTGTGCGCTGCAAAAGGAATCAGCACATCCGCCGGGCCTTCTTCGATATGCAAGTGGCTGTCATCCACGTCGAACTCGGCTTGGAATGCCTTGCATTGCTCGCGATAGCGCGCCTCGATGGTTTCTTTAAGCTGAAACGTCGGGTCCGCGGCTGACAGCATCGGCGACGGATGGGCACTGATCACATGTAACTGCGCCTTGGCGAGGCTGGCGATGTCAAAACCGTGATCAATGATCGAGTTATGCAGCGACCGATGCTCGCCGTCGGTATTGCCCACATCGATCGCCGCCAGGATCACGCGGCCCGCCCAGGGCGTGGCGGTCTTGACCAGCAGCACCGCCGTCGGGCAATAACGCAACAGCTTCCAATCCGCCGGGGTCAGCAGTGCTTTTTTCAACGGGCTGTCGGGGAAGTGCTGCTTGATTACCAGGCCGCAACCCTCGGCCTGCTGCACGTCGATGATGGTTTCATGCAGGCTGTCGTTCCACGCCTGTTCGGTGGTGACACTGTAGCCGTCTTCCTGCAAGCCGGCCTTGAGCAGGCTCAACAGCGCCGAATGCTCATGCTTTTTGTCGCAGACCAGCAAATGCAGGTGCGCACGGGTCACCCCGGCGATCAGCTTGGCGCGCTTGAGCGCCAGGCTTTCCGAATGCTCGGGCTCGATGACCACCAGGATGCTGCGGATGGCTTGCATGGTCGGGATCTCCAAAAGGGGCGGGCGTTGAATAACTATAGTTGCCTGGCGCGGCACGTCATGTTGATGCACATCAAGGCCAGTGGCTGGTGGTCTTCGGCGTGGTCGGTATAATCGCCGACCTTTTGTGATCCTTTTGCCCGTGAGCCCGATGAACCTGCCAGACATCCACGAATTCCTCGGTTGCCGCACCCCCGACGCTTGGGTCCAGGCGGCGCTGGCCGACCAGGAAACGCTGCTGATCGACCATAAGAATTGCGAATTCAAGGCCGCCAGCACGGCGCTGAGCCTGATCGCCAAGTACCACGGCCATGTCGACCTGATCAATATGATGTCGCGCCTGGCCCGTGAAGAACTGGTGCACCACGAGCAGGTCATGCGCCTGATGAAAAAGCGCAAGATTGAGCTGCGCCAACTGCACGCCAGCCGTTATGCCTCGGGTTTGCGCAAAGTGGTGCGCAGCCATGAGCCGGTGAAGCTGGTGGATACCCTGGTGGTCGGCGCCTTTATCGAAGCGCGCAGTTGCGAGCGTTTCGAAGCGCTGGTGCCGCATTTGGACGAAGAACTCGGCAAGTTCTACTTCGGCCTGCTGAAAAGCGAGGCGCGGCACTTCCAGGGTTACCTGAAGCTGGCCTACCAGTACGGCGACGCCAAGGACGTCGCGCAGGTGATCGAGCGGGTGAGGGCGGCCGAGCAGGAACTGATCGAGTCACCCGACATCGAGTTCCGCTTTCACAGTGGCGTGCCAGCCTGAGGCCACCGCCACGCCGATCAAGAGGGTGATCGCTGTGAGCAGCAGCATCACCGTTTGCGCGCCCAGCGGTGCGGCCAGCACGGCAACCATCAAGCCCGCCAGCGGTTGCGGCAGGTTGTTGAGCAGGGTGATCACGCCTACCGTCTTGCCGAAGTCCTGCACCGGAATCACCCGCTGGCGTGTGCTGCGCAGGTACACGTTGAACATTTTGTCGAAACCGCTGACCAGCAGGAAACCCAGCGCATAGCCCCACACATTGGAGCTGATCGCCATAATCAATGCCCCGGCGGCAATCATCGAATACGACAACCCGCCCATGGTCTTCAAGCCTAATGATGAGCGCGCCAGGTAAAACAGAATCACGAGGGTAACCATCGCCCCCGCGCCTTGCAGCAGGGCGTAGGCATCCTTGCTGGCCGCGTATTGGCCCGTGACCATTGCCGCCGAAGTGGCCAGCGTCACGCCGATCAACAGGTTCACACCGATGGCCAGGGTAATGACCCGCTTGAGCTCCACCAGGCTACGAATATGCCCCCAGGCGATGCGCAGCGGTTGCAGCCCGATATCATGTTGCTGGGCGTGGCGTTGCAGGTTCACCGTGGTGTGGCGTTGCCAGGTCAGCATGGCCAGGTCCGCCAGCCCAAACAGCCCACCGATGCCCAGCACCACCCACTGCCAGGCCCACACCTCAAGCAACAGCGCCGCGACCAGCGGGCCGAGCACCAGGCCGCTCTGGTCGGCGATTTGGGAATAGGACAAGGTCTTGGCATAGGTGTAGTGCTTGAAGATATGCGGCATCAGCACTTCCCGCGCCATGATGCCCTGGGTGGTCAACACCCCGCACAGTGCCGACAGCATCACCAGCCAGTAAATACCTTCGAACATCCCGTACAGTGCCACCGCCACACCACAGGCCACGGCGCGGTAAACCTGGCTGATATGCAGAATACGCACCGGCGAAAACCTGTCGCACAACGCCCCGCACACGGGAAACGCCAGGTAGCGCGGCAGTGACTCGACAAAAAATGCCAGCCCGGCCCACGACACACTGCGGGTGCTCTGGAACACCATCAGCGGCACGATGAACAGCAGAATCTGATCGGCCAGCCGTGACAGAAACAGCGAGACAAAGAACGCCAGGTAATCCTTGCGCATACAACTCCCTGTGAATGGCGTTAAAAATTGCAGGCTATTTGTTAAAAACTCTTAAAAGGATGAAGCTTCATCGGGCGCTGCTGGCCAGTTGATTCAGTTGCGCAGCTTGCCACCTATAATGCCGCCTCTTCAATCGGCGTTTGCACACTGAGAACTTATGGAAAACCTGGGTCTGGGCAAGGTCTTGCTCGTTGAGGACGATGAGAAGCTGGCAGGGCTGGTCGCGCATTTTCTGGCGCAGCATGGTTTCGAGGTGCGGGTGGTGCACCGGGGCGACGAGGCGTTGGCCGCGTTCCTCGATTTCAAGCCCAAGATTGTCGTGCTCGACCTGATGCTGCCCGGCCAGAGCGGTTTGCACGTCTGCCGTGGGATTCGCGCGGTGTCCGACACGCCTATCGTGATCCTCACCGCCAAGGAAGATGACCTGGACCACATCCTCGACCTGGAGTCCGGCGCCGATGACTATGTGATCAAACCGATCAAGCCGCCGGTGCTGCTGGCACGCCTGCGTGCGCTGCAACGCCGCCAGGCGCCGGAGCCAACGGTGCGCGGTGCGGTGGAATTCGGCCGGTTGACGATCGACCGCAGTTGCCGGGTGGTCAGCCTGGGGAACGACAAGATCGACCTGACCACCATGGAGTTCGAACTGCTGTGGCTGCTGGCCAGTAACGCGGGCACCATCCTGTCCCGCGATGACATTCTTAACCGCATGCGGGGCATCGCGTTTGACGGCCTCAACCGCAGCGTCGACGTGTACATCAGCAAGCTACGCGGCAAACTCAACGACAACCCGCGCGAGCCGGTGTGCATCAAGACGATCTGGGGCAAGGGCTACCTGTTCAATCCGTTTGCGTGGGAGGTTTAGATGCTGCGCCTGTTTCTGCGCCTGTATGTGATTCTGGCTTTCGGCCTGGCGGGGGCGATCTGGTTGGTCAATTACACCTTCGACGAACTGCTGCCCGAAGCCAACGAAACCTATAACCGCGAAGCCATGCGTGGCCCCGCCTATGGTTTGGTGGAGCAATTGCGCCCGGTGCTTGGCGATGCGCGCCAGGTCCGCCTGGCCGACCTGCAAGCCCATTACGGGCTGCGCCTGAAACTGGTGCCCAAAGACAGCCTTAGCCTCACAGCCCGCGAACAGGCGCTGCTCAACGACGGCCTGCTGGTGGTGCGCGGCGACTTCATGGAGTTTCTGGCGACTATCGATGGCGGCCCGCAGTTGCTGGAAATCAAGCTGCCGGAAGAGCCGAAGTGGCTGTACCTGTGGGCCTATGGGTTTCTCGGAGTGTGCCTGGCGATCGTGCTGTATTTTTGGGTACGCCCGCATTGGCGCGACCTGGAGCATATCCGCCTGGCCGCCCAGCGTTTCGGCGACAACGACCTGGGGTCACGCATCCTGCTACCGCGCCGTTCCACGGTGCGTGAGCTGGCCGGGCACTTTAACCAGATGGCGGAACGCATCGAAAGCCTGATTGCCAACCAGCGCGAACTGACCAACGCGGTATCCCACGAATTGCGCACGCCGATTGCGCGCTTGTCGTTCGAGCTTGATCAGCTCAAGCAACAGGCCGATCCGCGCCAGCGCGGCGAACTGATCGCTGATATGTATGCCGACCTGGGTGAGCTGGAAGAAATGGTCTCCGAGCTGCTCACTTACGCCAGCCTGGAGCGCGGCGCGACCCAGGTCACTCGCGAACGCATCGAAGCCCATAGCTGGCTCGACAGTGTGATCGGCAGCGTGGCCCTGGAGGCTGAGGCGGCGGGTATTCAGTTGTCGTTGCGCACCTGCGAGGTGGACGTGATCGAGATCGAACCGCGCTTTATGGCGCGGGCGGTGATCAACCTGCTGCGCAATGCCATCCGTTACGCCGAGCGCCGCGTGGAGGTGTCGCTGATCACATTCGGCAGCGGCTATGAAGTGCGGGTGTGCGACGACGGTCCTGGCGTGCCCGAAGAGGGCCGGGCGAAAATCTTCCAGCCCTTTATGCGCCTGGACGCCAGCCGCGACCGCCGTACCGGCGGCTTCGGCCTCGGCCTGGCGCTGGTGCAGCGGGTGTCGCAGTGGCATGGCGGGCAGGTGCATGTGTTGGATTCGGAATGGGGCGGGGCCTCGTTTCGAATGACCTGGGCCTATGCTGAACAACATGTCTAAAGCCGCGGACGATCGGAACGTGTAGCCCAGCACCCCATCTGCGCACATGACCTGATCTCACCCCTGCCTTCGAGCCGGTCGGCGTCCAGCCGCCCGGTTTTATTTTTGCCGGAAACTCAAGGGTGGGTGCGGGGAGTCGGTACGTTTGAAGGCATAGCCCGAAGCGCTGAGGCCGTTGATCTGGCGGCTGACGGTGTCACCCAGGCCATAACCGCTGCCGGCGAGTACGGCATGGGCGTTGTCCACCGGCAGCAGGATGTAGTCGGTCAGGGGCTCGCTGTGCAGTTGGCCGCGTATCACCAGGAAGCCGTCTTCCAGGCGCACGCTGATGCCGCTCAACGGCGCGTTGGGTTCGTGGGTATTGAGTACTTGATAGGTGCCGACGGTGTTGGCCCAGGCCATGGGCAGGGGCGGTGCCTCGATGCGTTCGCCCACGGCAATGCGCTGGCCGTAACTGCGCGCGGTAAGCATCCGCCTGCCCAGCACTGTGACCACATCCAATTGCACGCGGCCCAGTTCGCCGAGGTCTCTGGGCCACCAGCCCAGCAGCTTTTTCTGCGCGCGTAGCCAGCCCTCTTCATCGCGTACCAGTTCGAAGGTGTCGCCAGCCCATTCAACGGCCAACCGCGTGTTGTCGTCCTTGATGCGCAATACGCCCCAGGCCGTGGCGTAGAAGCCGGCCAGGCGCTTGCGGTCGGTGGCTGTCGGTACCTGGCGCAGCTTGAGCCCGTGGCTCGGCGGCTGGCAGTCTGCGCTGCAAGCGGGTGCGCCGGTGGCGGCCTGGAACATCAGGCGCAGGGTATCGGTGCTCAGCCGGGCGACCAGGTCTTCGGCGTTGCTGTCGTTGGCCATAATGATCACGGCCAGTTGCTGATCGGGCAGCAGGCTCAATTGCGCGGCAAACGCATCGCCGCCGCCACTGTGCTGGAAGGTTCGCACGCCAGGGCCGATGGGCTCGTCACCGCACGGCGCGAGAAACCAGGCCAGGCCCATCTGGCAATCGAAGTCCAGGGCATTGCCGGTGTTTTGCTGGCGGAACATCTCATCGATCGATTGGCTGTGCAGCAGCCGCTGGCCCTTGTAGAGCCCGCCGGCGAAGAGCATTTGCACGTAATGGCTGAGGTCTCTGGGGCTGGCCCACAAGCCCTCGGCGGCGAGGTCGCGCACTTGAGCGTCGGCACTCGCGACCCCGTCCTCATACCCCACGGCGCGATAACTCGATTGCGCGGCGGTGCCCACAAAGCTCGCGTGGGTCATCTGCAGAGGGGTGAGCAGGCCCTGTTGCAGTTGCGTTTCGAAGTCCTTACCGCTGCTGCGTTCGATGGCCGCTCCGACCAGTGTGTAGCCCAGGTTGGAATAGGCCACCTGGGTGCCGGGCGGCGCACTCAGCCATACACCCGACACGCGCATCGGCATCTGGCCCATGGCGAAGGCGGTGCGCAGGTCGCGCAGATGTTCGCTGGGCAGGCCGGATTGATGGCTGAGCAGGCGGCGCAGGGTGATATCGCGGTCAGCGTCGTGCGGGTCCTGGTGGAACCGCGAGCGCACATGGAATTCGCGCAGGGTCTGCTGGATCGGCGCATCCAGCGCCAGGCGCCGCTGCTCCACCAATTGCAGCGCCGCGCCGGCAGTCAACAGCTTGGAGATTGCGCCCGCCCGGAACGCGGTATTGGGTGTCACCGCAATGCCCATGGCCGTGTCGGCCATGCCGAAGCCACGGGCCCAGAGCAACTCCTGGCCGTTGACCAGCGCGATGGACAGCCCGGGTATGTGCTCCCGGGCCATGTCCTGCACAATGCGGGTTTGCAGGTAGCGAATGATCGCGCTGTAGTCGCCCTTGGGAATCGGCGGCGGGGCAGGCGGCTGGCGATGACAGCCGACACTGCCCAACAGGCAGCCAAGCAGCGTAATACTGCGCAATGTGCCAAGCATGAGGAGCCTCCAACAGAGGGTTTGGAGGCTCGAATGCTATTGGTGGGCGGCTTGAAGGTCTTTGACTGCTTTGTCGAGAAACTGTCAAAGACTGTTAACGGGCCAGGTCGAAGCGCATTCAGTGCTGGCGAATGAATCACCGTGCTATGTGGGTTGATGGCGTTTTCCACGTCTTGCGTGCCGGTGAAGCGGCCCTCCGTGTATCGGCCTTTTTCCAGGCCGGAGAGGTCCCCGGTGTTTTTCATTCGCCATTGAAGCGTACTGTCTGGTAGCGCGGCGCTACCAGATGCCAGGCGATATTGCCGCGCCATTGATTATGCAGGGCCTGGGCGCAGATTTTCGCTTGTTCCTGGCTGCGCTCGTCAAACCCCAGGATTGCCAGTTGTGCGGGTAGCACGGCCTGGGCGTGTGCAAAGCGCTCAGCCCACTGCTCAATACGCTGGGAAACGTTCTGGGTTGCTTGGTGTACGGAATTTCCATGGGCGTGCCTGAGATGAGTCAGCAGGTTGAATACGTCCTCGTCGGGGTTTTCCATGATGGGAAACGACAACACATCGTTAACCGCCTTGAACAAGTTCAGCGCCACGCTGCGCAGTTCCTGCCAGGGAGCACTGTAGTAAAGGTCTGATGACAAGTTGATGTTTTGCGCCAAGTAGGTGAACTCCAGGCACACCTGGAACCCACCGGCATTTTGCCAAAGGTGTCCATAACCTTCGTTACCCGGCTGGGTGTGGTGCAAGCGATGCATCAGGGCGATGGCGCATGGAGCGAGGTAAGTTGCATATTGCTCTGCGACGCGCTGCTTCCAGATAGGTGGCATCAGCCGAGCAGCTCTGCGCATGATATCTGCGAGTGCACAGGCGAGCGGTTCGCGGCTCACCGTATTTGCGGTGAACGCGTGGGTATATACGCCACGAATCAGGCGTTCGAGGACTTCAGGGTCTCTGCAGTCCTCGTCGGCGAGGTCATCCTGGCAACTGAACCAACCCACCAGGTCTGACAGAATCATCAGTATGTCCGCAGGCGCATCACTCCACATGTAACCGGCATAAGTGCCCGGTACGTAGATATCTAATTGATGGGCCGCATGGGGCGTGGTTCCAAGTCCCATGCGGCTGAGCCACTGACGAGTATGTTGTTGCGCTTCGTCCGTGTAGGGGCTCAGTGGAAAAGTCGTCCCGGCAGACAGTAACCCGGTCATCTTATGTATCCAGTGGTGTTTGAAAGGAACTTGGTATGTAAGATAGATGAGCCTGGGAACGAGCGTTAGAGGTTTTGAATGAAGTTAGGATTTGCTGGCGAAGCCAGTTATTTAACTATCAGGGCGGGATAAGCCTCTGCGTTATATGTTGAGTGTTCTTAATTGCTAAAAAAAAGCATGTTTGACGTGCACGTCGCTAAGGTTAAGTGCAGGAATCAATATCTGGGTAAAGCGGTGGCCTGGCAGTGTGAGGGGTCTTTTACTGGCGAGTAAACACATTGCACGAATAAGGCCTGCCCTATGAACAGCTCTTTCTACGGCTTTGATAACACGGGCTATGCACGCGCTAAGTCTCGGTGGATCGAGCCGTTCGCCTACCAGTCCCGCTTCCAGGGAAAGTTGATCCGCACTGAGCTTGGCTGGGCGCTTGCCATGCTGTTTGGTGTGCCAGCAGCGCAGGCGCATGTGTTGTGTGAGTCGGTTGAACTGATGAACACCGCTTCGTTGATACATGACGATGTGTTCGATGCGGACTGCCTACGTCGGGGGCAACCATCGGTATGGAAAACCTACGGTGCGACGGTGGCGATTATTTCAGGAATGCACGGGTACCTGGCTGGTCTCCAACGTCTTGCTTCCCTGGGTAACGAGGGCGTCATCACCGCCGGTCTCGAAAGCCTCGAAGCCCTGCATATTGGGCAGCACCTTGACGTGTGTGCCAGTGAAGGCACGGCATTGCCTTCGCTGGACGACTACAGGTTGATCGCTCAGGCCAATACGGGCTGTTTTTTCGTTTTTTTATTGAATGCCTGCCAGTGTTTGAAGCCTGTGGATGAGGACACGTACTTGGCGTTGAAAGCGTTGCTGTATGACCTGGCCGTCTACTATCGATACGTGAATGATTATTGCGATGTGAATCATATTCCGCATTTTGCGAAGAAAGGCTTCGCGACGGATCTCGAAGGAGGGCCAAAGTCATTTTTAATGATCCTGGCCGGGCAGCCGTTATCTAAGGAAAAGCGCTCCTTTGACCAAAAGAATGAAATCATCCGAGCATTTGGCGACGCGGGTGTGCTCGATCTTGCAATAGTCGTGATGGAAGAAACTTACTGCCGGATCCTCAACGGTCTGGCCGTTATTGGACACTCCTGTACCCAGCGAAAAAACAAAAGGCTGGAAGCGTTTATTCGTGATATTCACTTCCAACCTGCTGCTGATGATGATTACTACAAGCGCGTGCTCAGGTAGTGGCGTTATTGATCCACCGCACTCAGAATTGCATGCGCCACTTTCACCCGCTCGGCATTCGGGTAGTTCTTGTTTGCCAGGATCACCACGCCGATGTCCTTGCTCGGCACATACGCCACATAGGCACCAAAGCCGCTGGTTGAACCGGTTTTGTTGAACAGGACGTTGGCGGGTTGTACGTGCGGTGTCGCCAGCCAATTGGCCGTGTGCGGCTCCATTGCCATGGGCGTGGAGTTGCCGTCGATCAAGGCTTGCAGCGTGATCGGGTAGGGGTAGTACTCCCAGCCCAGGGCCTGGGTGGTGCCGTTTACTGTGTAGTAGCCGGTATGGGTGGTGGCGATGGCTTGTTGCAGGGGTTTTTCCAGGGTGTCGGGGTGCATGTTGACCATCACGTAGCGCGCCAGGTCGTGGGCGCTGGTCTTGATGCCGTAGGCTTCGCTGTCCAGTGCGCCGGGGCCGACGCGCACCGGTTTGTGCTGTTTGTCATAACCCTGGGCATACAGCGCGGCCTTGTCGACCCGTACGTGGACGTAGGTGTTGTTCAGGCCCAGTTTGGGCAGCAGCGTGTTTTCCATGGCTGTATTGAACGGCTGGCCCAGGCTTTGTGCGGCGAGGTAGCCGAACAGGCCGATGCTCGGGTTGGAATAAAGGCGTTGGGCGCCGGGGGCGTAAGTCGGTTGCCAGTGTTGGAAGTAGCTGAGCATGGTCTGGGCACTGTCGGCCGACGGCGGAAACTGCAGGGTCAAGCCGCCTGGGGTGTAGGTTGCCAGTTGCAGCAGGCTGATGTGGTCGAAGGCGCTGCCCTTGAGGGTCGGCAGGTGTTGGCTGGCCTTGTCCGCGAGCTTGAGCTTGCCGGTGGCCTGGGCGTAACCGCCGAGGGTGGCGGTGAAGGTTTTGCTCACCGAGCCGATTTCGAACAGGGTGTCTTGGGTGATGGGTTGCTGTTGTTCTTTGGAGGCGACACCGTAGTTAAAGTATTGCACCTGGCCTCGGCTCACCACGGCCACCGACAGGCCGGCGATCTGTTCTTGTCGCATCAGTGGTTCGACGTTATCGTCCACGACCTTGCGCAAATCGGGGGCGGCCATGCAAGTGCCGGAACCGAGCAGTAAGGCGCAAATAAAGATGTTTCGTACGTTGAGATGAGACTTTTCGTGCATGATGTTTCGCTTCCATGTAGGTGAAGCATTGGCGGTCAAAGCCTGAGCAGGCGCCGCAAATCTAGGCAGTTTGGCGCCTGGAGGCAACCGATCATATTTCGCACCAGCCATTAGAAAATTTAGGGTCAACCATGCTGCGTTCCCACCTGCCCCTCAACGCACTGCGTGCATTCGAGGCTTCAGCCCGGCACTTGAGCTTTACCCGCGCGGCCATTGAGTTATGCGTGACCCAGGCGGCCGTCAGCCATCAGGTCAAAAGCCTGGAAGCGCAGTTGAATGTCACCTTGTTCAAGCGGCTGCCGAGGGGGCTCATGCTCACCCGCGAAGGCGAAACGCTGCTGCCGGTGCTGCGCGAATCCTTCGACCGCATCGCCACCACCTTGGGCCAGTTCGAAGGCGGCCACTACCGTGAGGTGCTTACGGTCGGCGCGGTCGGTACCTTTGCCGTGGGATGGCTGCTGCCGCGTCTGCCGGACTTTCACGCACGCTACCCGTTTATTGACTTGCGCCTGTCCACCCATAACAACCGCGTCGATGTTGCCGCCGAAGGCCTGGATTACGCGATTCGCTTCGGTGCCGGCGCCTGGCACGGCACGTACGCCTGCCCATTGCTGGAAGCGCCGCTGACCGTGTTGTGCGTGCCCCAGCTTGCCGAGCAATTGCACGCCCCGCGTGACCTGTTGAAACACACCTTGCTGCGTTCCTACCGCGCCGATGAATGGAGCCTGTGGTTCCACGCCGCCGGCTTGCCGGCCGACACCCTGGTGCCGCGCAGCATCATGTTTGACTCGTCGCTGGCGATGATGGAAGCGGCCCTGCAAGGTACCGGCGTGGCGTTGGCGCCAGCGATGATGTTTGCGCGACAGCTGGAGGGGGGTGTGATCCGCCAGCCGTTCGACGTGGGCATCACCACCGGCAGCTATTGGCTGACGCGCTTGCAGTCGCGCAGCGAGACCTCGGCGATGGCGGCGTTCAAGGGCTGGCTGTTGCAGGCTGCCGCGGGTTAAACCAGGTATTTGCGAAACCATCCCAGGGTGCGTTCCCACGCCAGATTCGCCGCGGCCTCGTCATAGCGTGGCGTCGAATCATTGTGAAAACCGTGATTGGCGCCCTTGTAGATAAATGCCTCGTAGGTCGTGCCCGCCGCCTTCAACGCCTGCTCATACGCCGGCCAGCCTTCGTTGATCCGCGTGTCCAACTCACCGAAATGCAACATGATCGGCGCCTTGATGCGCGGCACGTCCTGGGCTTGCGGCTGACGCCCGTAGAACGATACCGCCGCGCCCAGTTCAGGGTAGGCCACCGCCGCTGCGTTGGTCACGCCGCCGCCGTAGCAGAAGCCGGTGATGCCGACCTTGCCGGTGCTGTCGTCGTGGTGCATCAGCCATTCGATGGCCGCGAAAAAGTCGTTCATCAGTTTGGTAGGGTCGACGGTCTGTTGCAGCGCCACGCCTTTTTCGTCATTGCCGGGGTAGCCGCCGACGGAGCTCAGGCCGTCCGGCGCCAGTGCGATAAACCCGGCTTTGGCCAGGCGTCGGGCGACGTCTTCGATATAAGGGTTCAGGCCACGGTTTTCGTGAACCACCACCACGGCGGGCAACTTGCCTGCCGCCTTGGCCGGGCGCACCCGGTAGCCGCGCACCGTGCCGTTGCCCTTGGGCGAGGGGTAGGTGACGTAGTCGGCGACGATGTCAGGGTCGGTGAATTTGACTTGTTCGGCCAGCGCGTAGTTGGGGCTCAGGGCGGCGAGCAGGGCCGATGCCGTGAGGCCGCCGAAGGTGAACAGCGCGGCGCGGTCGAGAAACTCGCGGCGGTTGAGCTTGCCATGTGCGTAGCCGTCGTAGAGTTCCAGCAGTTCGGGGGCAAAGTCCTGCGCGGTGAGACGAGCCATCGGTGCAATCCTCGAGGGGTGGTGGCAATCAATGTAGACCAGGTTCAACTCTCGCGGCCATGGGCGGCGGCGGCCAGATGGCCGGTGTCGACACGCACGAACACTGAATCACCGATTGCGGTGAGCACGTCGCCCGCGTATACCTCGCAGACCACGCGGCTTTTGCGCCCCACGTCGCCTTCGACCCGTGCGCGCAGGGTCAGCGGGACGCCCATGGGGGTGGGCTTGATAAATTTGATGCCCAGGTTGCCGGTGACGCAGTCGATGCGCGGCAGGCTGCCGGGTTCGCGGTGTTCGGCCTGGTAGTGGTAGGCCATGGCGGTCCAGTTGGAATGGCAGTCCACCAGCATGGCGATCAGGCCGCCGTAGACCAGGTCGGGCCAGCCGCTGTATTGAGGCTCGGGTTGGTGCTCGGCGATGACGTGGATGCGGTCCTCGTCCCAGCGGCTCTTGATGTGCAGGCCGTGGGGGTTGCTGCTGCCGCAACCGTAGCAAATGCCTTCCGGGGCCGTGATGTCTTGCAGAGAAGGGAAGTGCATGCAAACTCCTTGTTGTAATGGGCGGTTACTCTGTTTAGCAGGACCCGCGCCTGATGGGAATACAGCCATTTTTTTGCGGAGCGGTGCATGAAACGTCGACTGTTGGGGCTTACCCTTGTGCTGGGCTGCATCGCCAGCGCCCAGGCCGTGGAGTACAAGGACGTCAACCCCACCGCCAGCCAGATCACCTTTACCTACAAACAGTTGGGGCAGCAGGTCTACGGCACCTTCGGCCAGTTCGAGGGTACGTTGACCTTCGATACCCGCAAACCTGAGGCGGGGCACGCGTTGCTGAAGATTCAGCTCGCCAGCATCAACGCCGGGAGCGACGATGCCAATGACACCCTGCAACGCGCGTCCTGGTTTGATACCGCCACCTATCCGGTGGGCGTGTATGAGTCCACGGCGGTCAAGGCCCTGGGCGACAACCGCTTCAAGATCAGCGGCAACCTGACCATCAAGGGCACCACCCGCCCGGTTGACGTGCAGGTGCTGCTCAAGGAGCTGGATGGCATTGGCATATTCGACGGCGAATTCACCCTCAAGCGAGGTGACTTCAAGATCGGCGAGGGGGAGTGGGCCGGCAACAGCGTGGTGTCCAACGACATCCGTATCAAGTTCAAGATGGTCGCGCCGCAGCGCTAGCGGGCGAACTCCTTGGCGCCGGCCACGCAGCCGATCACGGCAACCGTCACCAGTACCATGCCCAGGCTTACCTGTTCATGCAGCAGGCCCGCCGCCAGTGCCAGGCCGAAGAACGGCTGCAGCAACTGCAACTGGCCGACGGCGGCGATGCCACCCTGGGCCAGCCCGCGGTACCAGAACACAAAGCCGATCAACATGCTGAACAACGACACATACGCCAGGCTCAGCCACGCTGGCAAGCTGATGCCGGTGAAGCTGGATGGCGCCAGGGCCAGGCTCAACGGCAGCACCACCGGCAGCGACACGACCAGCGCCCAGCAGATCACCTGCCAGCCGCCCAGGCTGCGCGACAGCTTGGCGCCTTCGGCGTATCCCAGGCCGCACACCAGCACCGCCAATAGCATCAACACGTCACCGGCAGGCGCGGCACTCAAGCCTTGGGCCAAGGCGTAACCCATCACCAGGGCGCTGCCCAGCACCGAAAACAGCCAGAACGCCGGGCGCGGTCGCTCGCCGCCGCGCAGCACACCGAAGATCGCGGTGGCCAGGGGGAGCAGGCCGATGAATACGATGGAGTGCGCGGAGGTCACGTATTGCAGCGCCAGGGCGGTGAGCAAAGGAAAGCCGATCACCACGCCCAGCGCCACGATGACCAGCGGTACCCATTGGCTGCGCATGGGGCGTTTTTCCTTGAACAGCCACAGCAAAAGCAGCCCCAGCAGCGCCGCAATGGTGGCGCGGATCAGGGTGAGGAACACCGGGTCGAACTCCAGCACGGCCAGGCGCGTGGCGGGCAACGAGCCGCTGAAAATCAGCACGCCGATAAAGCCGTTGATCCAGCCCTGGGTATTGCTGTCCGGGGTGTCGAGCGGGGAGGTGCGTTCCATGGGCGGCGTCCGAAACAAAGAAAGGTTGCGTGAGAGCCATCCTAGGATCGAAGATCAAGACAATCAAAAAATTGTCATGGATACATCGCCAATGCCCCGTGCCCGCTACAAGCTGCTGGTCGACTCCTTCGCCGAAGCCATTCGCTCGGGGCACATGCTCCCCGGCACGCGCCTGCCCACCCATCGCCAACTGGCGGCCGAGCATGGCCTTGCCCTGGTCACCGCCAGCCGTGTGTACTCGGAGCTTGCGGCCATGGGCCTGGTCAGCGGCGAAACCGGGCGCGGCACCTTCGTGCGCGAGATTTCGTTGCCGCCGGGGCAGGGCAGTGGGCAAATGACGGTAGCGACCGGCCTGCTCGACCTCAACTTCAACTACCCGTCGTTGCCGGGCCAGGCCGAACTGCTGCGCACCGCGTTGCGCCAATTGGCGTTGTCCGGCGACCTGGAGGCGCTGCTGCGTTACCAACCCCATGCCGGACGCCTGCATGAGCGTGCAGCGATGGCGCGGCACTTGCTGCGCCGGGGCCTGACGGTGGAAGCCGAGCAGGTGCTGATGGTCAGCGGTGCGCAGCATGGTCTGGCGGTAACGATGATGGCGCTGCTCAAGCCTGGGGATGTGATCGCCGTGGACGCGTTGACCTATTCGGGGTTCAAGGTGTTGGCCGAAACCCTGCACCTGGAAATCGTCGCCATCCCGGTGACCCCCCATGGCCCGGACCTGGATTACCTCCACGCCCTGTGTCGCAAGCGCCCGGTCCGCGCGGTGTACAGCATGCCGACCTTGCACAATCCATTGGGCTGGGTGATGGACCTGCCGCAACGCGAACGGCTGGTTGCTGTCGCCCGTCAGCACAACCTGATGATCATTGAGGACGCGGCCTACGCATTTCTGGCCGAACACGCACCACCCCCGCTGGCGAGCCTGGCGCCGGAGCGCACGGTGTACGTGGGTGGGTTGTCGAAGAGTGTCGCCACCGGGCTGCGCGTGGGGTTTGTCGCCGCACCGCCGGCCTGGGCGAAACAGCTGGAACGCGCCGTCATGGCGACCACCTGGAACGTGCCCGGTGTGATGAGCGCCATTGCCGTGGCCTGGCTCGAAGATGGCACGGTGGCGCAGTTGGAAACGCAAAAACGCCATGACGCCCAGGCGCGCCAAGCCTTGGCGGCGCACGTGTTGCAGGGGCTGGCGTATAGCAGTCACCCGTCATCGTACTTTTTGTGGTTGCCATTGGCAGAGGAGGCCCGCGCCGATCAAGTCGCCATGACCCTACTGCGCGAGGGCATCTCGGTGTCGACCGCCGAGCCATTTGCCGTCTCGGCCCAAGTGCCCCACGCGCTGCGCCTGGCCTTGGGCTCGGTGGATATGCCGGCGCTGCGCGGGGCGTTGCTCAAGGTGCGCCAGGTGGTGGCGTGGTGAGCCCGCGGGCGATCAGAATTTGAACGCCTGACGACCGATCAGCAACCAGTGGCCTTTCTGTTTCTGCCACACCTGGAAGTTCTCGATGTCGGTGGGTACTTCAACGCCGCTGTTCACTGCCTGGGCGTGAAAGTGGTTGCGCACCAGGGCGGTATCGCCTTGCAGGGTGATGGTCTGCTTCTGCATTTCCAGGGTCTTGAAGCCGCTGCGACCGGTCTCGATATCGGCGATGAACTCCTGTTTGTTCTGGATCTTGCCGCTGGAGTGGCCGTACGTGAGCTGCTCGGCGGTGAGCGCCTGCAACTGCTTGATGTCTTTGTGCAGCATGGCTTGGGTCAGGTGGTCGACCGCTTGGGCGACATCCTGATCGGCAGGGGCAGCCGTGACGTAGCCGCTGAACAGGCACAGAAAACCGATCAGCACTTTGATGTTTTGCATGGGGGGTTCCTTATTGTTGTTGATGTTTACGACAGTTTGAGTCGTCGTACAACCATGCAATATTTTTTAGGGGGAGGGGAAGTGAAATCTGAAATATTCAGAAAAGATGGGCGGTTTAGCATAGGAAGCCCTTATACGACGTCTCAACACATCTATCAGTTTTACTCGGAATACCCGGTTGCTTCCTAGATAGCTGGCAGATAGCTATGCTACTGCGGACATCAAAAACTGCCCGGGAACAAAAATGGATTTTGACTGGCACAGCAACCCTCTCACCCGCGCCACGCCGGTGACGCCTGGCTATAAAAACACCCAGAACGTACGCCGCTTCATGCTGTTGCACTGTGGCCCTGCGTTCAAATTCGACCGCCCGTTCATGGCCTGGATTCGCGACGAAACGCCCAAGACCCTGGGTGACGTGGTGGATGAGTGGTTACGCCGCAATGCGGGCCCACGGGGGTGATGACGTCCGCCTTCGGCGTGCTGGTCAACTACCTCTTTCATCTGCTGCCTGGCCTGCTGCTATTTGGCGTGTGGTGGGCGGCTACGCCACGCTCACTGGTGGCGATGCGTATCCTGATCTTGCTGGCGGCGTTTGTGCTGATGCGAGATGCGATGACGCCGTTAGACCTGTGGGCGGTCGGCAGCGACGTACAGATCGCCTTTTCGGCCAATACACTCGTGTTGGGGGCACTGGGTTGCCTGTCGCTGCTACTGATTATGTTGCTTGCACGGGCGGCGCCCGAGTTGTGGCGACTGGTTGTGTGGGTCAAAGGCAGTGGCTTGGCCGGCGTGGTGGTTGGCCTTGCCGTCGGCTGCCTGATTGGCATGCCGCTGCGGCTTTATCAAGCCATCGATGGCGCGGCGATCCCCGGTTACTGGGCGTGGTTGCCCGGCATGGTGGTGCTGGCCTATGGCGCCAATGCGTTGGAAGAGCTGCTGTTTCGCGGTTTTTTGCAGGGGTATCTGGAGCAGCAGGTGACGCCATTGCGTGCTGCCTTGATCAGCGGTGTGGCGTTTGCAGCCTGCCATGCGTTCCTGGCTTTGAGCGTGACCCGGCTGGCTTGGCCGGTGTTGTTGTTTACCTTGTTGGAAGGCTTGGCCTGCGCCTTGGTGCGTATGCGCTACGGCGTGCTGGCGGCGACGCTGACCCACGGCACGGCAATCCTGTTGATTGCCGTGCCCTATACCCGCTGATTTGAACTGCAATCAAACGGGCTTATCTCGCACCCGGGCCGCGTTTACTCAACTGCCAACGGCGGCGTACGCGGCGGTACCAGGCGCTTGCTGCCCGTCGCCTCATACGCCGCCGCGAAACGCAACAGCGCCGAATCATCATAAGCACGCCCGGCAAACGTCAGCCCCACCGGCATGCCGATATCCGCCATCACGCCCATCGGCACGGTGACGGTGGGTACGCCCAGGTGGCGGATGGCGAGGTTGCCGTTGGCTACCCAGATACCGTTGCTCCAGGCGATGTCGGCGCTGGCTTCGTTCACGTCGGCGTCGGCCGGGGCCACATCGGCCACGGTGGGGAACAGCACCGCATCCAGACCCAGTGTGTCCATCCAGTCTTCCAGGTCGATGCGCCGGGTTTGCTCCAGGTCGCGCAGGCCGTCGGGCACGCTGGTGATCTGGTCCCACGGCGTGATACCGCGTTGCGCCATGCGCACGTACTCGTCCATGCCGGCGGCGAGGTCGTCTTCGCGGTTGGGCAGGGTGCCGGGGTCGTGGGGGAAAATCTGCGGGCCGTCTACCTCCGCCAGGCGGTTGAGCGCTGGGTCGTCGTTGGCGCGCAGGAAATCGTCGAACGCCCAGGCCGACAGCTCCCATAACTCGTCGTGCAGGAATTCTTTGGAGACCAGCCCGCGGGTAAACACCGTCGGCGCGCCGGGGCGGTCGCCTTCGCAGTTGGAGACCAGTGGGAAATCCACTTCGATGACTTCGGCGCCGGCGGCTTCCAGCGCCGCGCGTGCGGCTTTCCATAAGTCGATCACGCTGACACGGGTGTTGATTTTCTGCCCGGTCGGGCCGCCGATGCCGGGTTTTTCGCTGGTGCCGGCGTCGGGGTCGGCATTGATGTACATGCGCGGCACGCCGAAGCGTTTACCGGCGAGGGCTTCGGCTGGAGCGGCCAGTTCGGCATAGAAGGCTGGGCGCACCGAGGCGACGCTGGGGATGGGTACCCAGGGTTGCAGGCGCCACAAATCGCCACGGGTGTCCGGGTCTTCTGCCACCACCACGTCGAGCACTTCGAGCAGGTCGGCCATGGTGCGCGCGAACGGCACCACCACGTCCATGGTCGGGGTCAACGGCCAGTTGCCGCGCACCGAAATTACGCCGCGCGATGGGGTATAGGCGCACAAGCCGTTGTTGGACGCCGGGCCGCGTCCGCTCGACCAGGTTTCTTCGGCCAGGCCGAACGCGGCGAAGCTGGCCGCCGTTGCGGTGCCGGCGCCATTGGACGAGCCGGAGGCAAACGGCGCGGTGAGGTAGCCGGCGTTATAGGGGCTTTCTGCGCGGCCATACACGCCGCGTTGCATGCCGCCATTGGCCATCGGCGGCATATTGGTCTTGCCCAGGCAGATTGCGCCACCGGCGCGCAGGCGTTCGATGGTGAAGGCGTCGCGATGCGCAACGAGTTTGGCGAACGCCGGGCTGCCGGAGGCCGCGGTCAGGCCTTTTACCAGGTAGCTGTCTTTGGCGGTGTAGGGGATGCCATCCAATGGCCCCAGGGTTTGGCCCTTGGCGCGGCGCGCATCGGACGCCTCGGCTTCTTCCAGGGCTTGCGGGTTGCGCACCACCACGGCGTTCAACGCGGTGGCGGTCTGCGGGCCGTCGTAGGCCTCGATCCGGGCCAGGTAAGCCTTGACCAGTTCCACCGCAGTGGTCTGGCCGGATTCAAGCGCAGCGCGCAATTGGGCAATGGAGACTTCGGTAACTTGCATGACGTTTTCTTCGCCGCCTTCAGTTGTGGTATCGCCGCAGTCTACGTACAGATATTTCACAAAACCAGCGCGGCATAATCGGCGTAGGCGCCGCGCATCACCTGCCAGGTCGCGTCGTCCGCAGGAATCAGATGCTCGATACGCAGTGACGTCAGGATGATGTCCTGGGGCATGCCGAAAGTGGTGAACGTCGACAGAAAGCTCAGCTCACCCCGGCTTGAACGCACGCGCGTCAGCACCAGCGGTGGCATTTCGTTGGGCAGTTGGGTGTGGGTGGGCGGCGGCAGGCGCGCCAGCAACGTGGCCAACGCCGGGTTGCCCAGCGCCTCGCGAGCTGCCCGTTGCCAGGCCAGGGTGCGGATCTCTTCGGCGTTGAGCAGGTGGTCACCCAGGCCGCCGGGTTGCAGCAGGGTGGTCAACAGGTTGAGGTCGTCGGCCGCCCGGGGCTCGATGCCCAGCAGCGCAAACAGCACGGCGGTGCTGGCATTCGCCGCCAACACTTGCCACTCACTGCCCAGCAGAATCGCCGGCGCCGGGTTGTTGGCATGCAGTACATGGCTGACCGCTTCACGAATCGCGGCCATGGCCGGGGACGCGAGCGGGGTGGCGCTATAGCGCGGGGCGTAACCGGCGGCGAGGAACACGCGGTTGGCGCGTTCCAACGGCGCATCCAGTGCGGTCAGCAATGCATGCAACGTAACCGGGCTGGGCCTGGCGCGGCCGGTTTCGAGGCAACTGAGGTGGCGCTGGGACACGCCGGTGATCAAGGCCAGGTCGAGTTGGCTGAGCTTGGCCTGTTTGCGTAACTGGCGCAGGTGTTCGCCGGCGGTGGCAGGGTTGTCCATGGCGTATTGATGACCTCCGAGGTCATTGCGAGGGGCCAAACCTTATCACTAAGGTGAGGCTCGATCACGTCAAGGAACAGACCATGCCCAGACCCTTTCTCGCCCTGGCCGCTTTGCTCGGGTTTTCGCTGTATACCCTGGTGACGATGCTCACCGCCGAGCAATCGCTGCCGGCCTTTGGACGGGAACTGCTATCACGGCCCGACACCGCGCAGGTGGTGATTGATCTGTACCTGATGGCGGTACTGGCGTGCGTATGGATGTATCGGGATGCGCGTCGGCGAGGGCGCAGGCTGATGTCGGTGCTACCGTATTTTCTGCTGACCGCCGTGTTCGTGTCGGTGGGGCCATTGCTTTACATCGTGGTGAATGGGCGGCGGGATGACTGACCCGATTAAGCTCTACGCCCTGTGTGTGCGGGTGCTGGGCGTTAATTTGTTCGGACTCGGCGGCGTGAGCATTGCCCGGTTGCTATGAACGGCCTCCAAGACCGCCGCTCCCTCATCCGCATCAGGCCCCCGGCCCGGTCCTATCCACCAACCGAATACTGTCGCGCCCACCCCGCTTGGACTCATACAACGTCCAATCCCCTTGTTCAATCAACACCGCCAGGCTCTCCGGCTGATCGAACAGATTCGCGCCAATGCTCAACGTCACCGGTTGCGGCGTGCTGAAACTCTGCGCGGCCAATTGCTGGAATTGCCCGCGCAAGTCGCTGCCCAGCTCAACAATCTGCTCGGTAGACGCCGGGCTCAGCAGGATCACAAATTCATCGCCGCCCAAGCGTGCCGCCAGTGCGCCCTTGGGCACGACGCTGCGGATCATCTCGCTCAGGGCGATCAACAGACGGTCGCCCGCCGTGTGGCCGTGGAGGTCGTTGACCCCTTTGAAGTTGTCGATGTCGATCAGCAGCAGGGCGCCGGGTTGGGCCGGCGAGATCTGCGCCAGCAGGCGCGGGGCGCGCAGGTCGAGGGCGCGGCGGTTGTAGAGGGCGGTGAGTGGGTCGCGGGCGGCGAGGCGGGCGATCTGTTGTTCGCGGCGGTAGCGCTCGGAGCCGGTCATGGACAAGGCAATCAACATGATCGCCATCGCGCCTTCCACCAGGGAAACCTGGATGATTTCGCCCTTGAACGCGGCAAGGTCGATCAGCGTGCCGGGGACCACGACCGAGAGGGCCTTGATCACGTAGAACAGCCCATGGATCAGCAGCACGAAACGCAGTTGCACCGCACCCACGCTCAAGGACCGGCCATGGGGCCGCAGCAGCAAGCTGGCACGCAAGGTGGGCAGGGCGACCAGCAGCGACTGCACCACCAGCATGGCTTTGGACCATGACGGGTCGGCCGGCAGGGCCAGCATGCCAAACCAGACGGCGACCATCAGCAACCACGCCCGCGACACGCGCACCTGGGTAAACCGTGCCACGCCGAGCAAAAACAGAAAATGTGCGCTCACCAGCAAGCCGTTGGCGAACCAGATACCGATGACTAAAAAACCGTTGATGCGCAGCAGCGCCAGCGTGGAGCCAAGGCTAATGGTGGCAAAACCGGCGCTCCACAACAGCAGCGACGGTTCGCGCACGCTGCGCCATTCCACCGCGAGGTACAGGGCGGCCGCGGCGGCCAGGGCGACGGTGAGGGCCAAAATGGTAGGAGGGTCGAGTGTCATGTGTTGCCGGGTCTGCCTGAGGTGCGTGGACAAACGCGATTGTAAGCGTTTCACAGGCATTTCGGAGCATTAGTGGCAATCGGCTATCAAGCTGCTCCAGCGCCGTTGAGGGGCACCGTCACACGAAACACCGTGCCGTGCCGGCTGTCGGATTCGACCTCAATCAAACCCTGGTGGGAGGCGACGATTTCGGAGGCGATAAACAGACCCAGCCCCAGGCCTTCCGTCGGGCCATGCTCAATCACCGAACGTTGGGAAAAGCGCCCCATGGGGTTGAAAATGAAGGGCAGCACGTCATTCGGGATCGGCGGGCCCTGGTTATGCACGCTGAACACACAGTGGTCTGGCGTGACCGTCAGCGCCACCGCAATGGGCGAATGCAAGTCGCCGTGATGCACGGCGTTACTGATGATGTTGGAAAACACCTGCTCCATGCGCGCGCCGTCGAACAGTCCCGCCGCCGATGGGGCCGACTCGAATCGTAGCTGGGCGTGCGGATCAAATGCCTGGATCTCGGCAACGATACGCTCGCAGATCGGCACGAGGTCGACCTGGGTGCGTCTTACCGGAATACCGGGGCCCATCTGGCAGCGTGTCAGGTCCAACAGGTCGCCGACAATTTGGCTGGCACGCTGGACGCTGGTGTAGATCTGGGTGGCCACGCGGCTGTCGCGTTCGCCCCCCAGTTGTGAGCGTCTGAGGGTATCGGCACCAAGCAAGATAGCGCCCAGTGGTGTGCGCAGGTCATGACCGAGGATGCCGAGGAACACGTTGCGCGAGGCTTCCACTGCCCGCGAATAACTGGCGATGGATTCGGCGAGGGCCTGGTCGATAGCTTCATGAAAACGGTTCATGTCATCGACATCCAGCGCTGTACCGCCCTTGACACGCTTGAGCCATTGGCGCAGCACACTGGTACGCAGCGCACGGTATTCGGACACCATCTGGTCGATGGAAAACCCCGCCATCAAGCGTGTGACCGCGTGGGTTTCGGCGGGGGTTTCCGCGTCTCCCTGGGGGGCCAGGCCCTGGGCCTTGTCCAACTGCTCCTGCACGGTCTGCGTGGTGCGCAGGTCCTGGACGATGGCGTGCAACATCTGCGCGGCATGATCGCGCAGGCCGTCCTGGTCCAGTGCCGCGCCGGGTGTCTGGATCGTGCTGGCGAAGTCTTCCCAGTCCTGCAGGATGGGTTCGAGGTTGCTAAGGATGAAGTCTGACAGGCGCATGCGGTAATCCTAGCGAGTGGCGATACGCAGAGAAGCGCACGGGGCTGCCAAACGGGGATTTAAGCACGATTTAGCCTGCATGACGCTGCGCAGTGCAAAGGCACTGCGCAACGGGTCGGTCACACGCCTTTGGTCGACGGCAGCAGGATCGTCAGGATGCCTACCAGCGGCAAGAAAGAGCACAGCGTGTAGACATACTCGATGCCATGGCTATCGGCGAGCAAACCCAGCAAAGCCGCGCCGATCCCGCTGAAGCCGAACATCAGGCCGAAGAACACGCCCGCGATCATTCCCACGTTGCCTGGCACCAGCTCCTGGGCGAATACCACGATGGCCGAGAACGCCGAGGCCAGGATAAAGCCGATCACCACGCTGAGCACGGCGGTCCAGAACAGGTCGACGTAGGGCAGGGCGAGGGTGAACGGCGCGGCGCCGAGGATGGAGAACCAAATGACCTTCTTGCGCCCGATCCGGTCGCCGATCGGCCCGCCGAAGAAGGTGCCCGCCGCCACCGCGCCCAGGAACAGGAACAGGTACAACTGCGAGTTGGCCACCGACAGGTTGAATTTTTCGATCAGGTAGAAGGTGAAATAGCTGGTGAGGCTGGACATGTAGAAGTACTTGGAAAACACCAGCACGGCCAACACCACCAGAGCAAAGGTCACGCGGCCTTTGGACAGCCCGTGGGTAGCCTTGCCGCCCTGCTTGAGCTTGAACAGGTTGAGGTGGTTGCGATACCAGCGGCTCAGGCCGTACAAAACCAGAATCGCGAACACCGCAAACAGGCCGAACCAGGCGATATTGCCCTGGCCGTACGGGATGATGATCGCCGCTGCCAGCAGGGGCCCCAAGGCACTCCCGGTGTTGCCGCCGACCTGGAACGTCGACTGCGCCAGGCCGTAGCGGCCACCGGAAGCCAGGCGTGCCACGCGGGACGTTTCCGGGTGGAAGGTCGACGAGCCAACGCCCACCAGCCCGGCCGCCAGCAGAATCGCCGGGAAGCTGCCGACAAATGCCAGCATCAAAATACCGATCAAGGTGCACACCATGCCGGCCGGCAATAGCCAGGGCTTGGGATAGCGGTCGGTGTGGTAACCGATCCACGGTTGCAGCAGTGAGGCGGTCAGTTGGAACGTCAGGGTAATCATTCCCACCTGGGTGAATGTCAGCCCGTAGTTGGCCTTGAGCATCGGATAGATCGACGGCAGCACGGCCTGGATCAGGTCATTGATCAGATGCGCCAGGGCGCACGCGCCAAGGATGCGCATAACCAAGGGGCTGGCGTGGGGTGTACTGGTTGCAGCAGCGGGTGACGCGGTGAGTGTCGACATGCAGGCATTCCATACAAGGCAGCGAACAGGGGCAGCCAGTACTTGAGCCGGCTGCCCATTTCAAATTGTTTCGGGGTTTATGCTAGATTCCTGAAAAATGCCTGTCTCGCGAAATCGGGGCAACAACTGTCGCAAAAAGGGCGAAATGATCAAATCCCTGGATAAATTCCTGCAAGAGATCGACGAGGGCGATTGGGCCGTGATCAGTTCGGCCACCGATTACCCGGAAAATTGGGTGATCCCCGACCACAGCCACGATAAGCATCAACTGCTCTATGCCACTGAAGGCGTGATGGTCGTGCATTCGGCGCAGAACCAATGGACGGTGCCTCCCCATCGCGGTTTCTGGATGCCCAGCGGGCATGTGCATTCCTTGCGGTGCGTGGGGCCGCTGAAGATGCGCAGCGTGTTTGTCCGCGCCGACAGCTTCCCCAACCTGCCCACCGAGACCAAGGCGGTGAGCATCTCGCCCCTGCTGAGCGAGCTGATCAAGGCCTCGGTCAGTTTGAAGCCGCCCTATGCCGAGGACTCGCGGGACGCCCGGATCATGCACCTGATCCTCGATGAGCTTGCCCTGTTGCCGGCCCTGCCGTTGTCCTTGCCGCAGCCTGGCGACCCGCGTATACGGCAAATCTGCCTGGCGCTGCAACAGGACCCCGGCGACGCCTCCACCGTCGCGCACTGGAGCGAACGCCTGGGCCTGGACCAGAAAACCATCCAGCGCTTGTTCCGCAGGGAAACCGGCATGACCTTCGGCCAATGGCGTCAGCAGGCACGCTTGCTGCTGGCACTGGAGCGCATCGCGCTGGGCGAGAAGATCATCGACGTGGCCCTGGCGCTCGGCTATGACAGCCCGAGCGCGTTTACCAGCATGTTCAAGAAGCAGTTCGGCAAGACGCCGAGTCACTTTTTCAAATAGCGCATCACGCCTCGCGCGTAGAACTGTCCTACTGACCCACGTGCGTTATGCCTGATGGGTTCGCTGGTGATCATCCATCAGCAGGTTGGTGAACGCATCGATATCCATGGGGCGACTGAGGAAGTAACCCTGGCCCTCATCACAGGCCACGGCCTTGAGCATGGCCAGGTGCTCGGCGGTTTCGATGCCTTCGGCGGTCACCGTGAGTGTCAGGGCGCGCCCGAGGCCGATGATGGCCTGGACAATGGCCATGTCACCCTCGCTGTCTTCGAGCCGGGTCAGGAAGCTGCGGTCGATTTTCAGCCCATCGAACGGGAAGGCGCGCAGGTAGCTGAGGGATGAATACCCGGTGCCGAAATCATCCATGGCGATGCGAATGCCCAACTGCTTGAGGGTGTGCATCACCTCAAGCGCGACAACGGCATCTTCGAGCATGACACTCTCGGTAATTTCCAGCTCAACCCGCGCCGGGTCGATGCCCGCGGTATTCAGCGCCTGGCGTACGCGTTGTACCAGGTGGCCGCGCTTGAATTCGATGGGCGAGAGGTTCACCGACACGAACAGGTTGTCCGGCCATTTGGCGGCACAGGCGCAGGCGGTGGCCAGCACCCAATCGCTGAGGGACAGGATCAACCCCGACTCTTCGGCAATCGGGATGAAGGTGTCCGGGGCGATCAGCCCGCGCACCGGGTGCTGCCAGCGCACCAGCGCTTCGGCCCCGACCATCTGCCCATCGGCGATGCGATAGCGTGGCTGGAAGTGCAGGCGCAATTCCTCATGTTTGATCGCATAGCGCAGGTCGCTTTCCAGGCGGCGGCGTTCGATGATTTTCGCGTTCATCTCACCCGAGTAAAACCGCCAGGTATTGCGCCCGGCCGCCTTGGCCTCGTACAGCGCGATATCAGCGTAACGCAGCAGCTCGGTGACCTCGCTGGCGTCATTGGGCGCCAGTGTGATGCCGATGCTGGCGCTGATAAACACGTCCTGGTCATCGATGCGGATGGCCTGCTCGATCGACCCGATCAAGCGCCGACACAGGTTTTCGACGTCGTCCTGCGTGCCGGCATCGGTCAGGATCAGCACAAACTCATCGCCACCGACCCGCGCCACCAGGTCGCCATGGCGCACGCAAGCGCTCAGGCGGCTCGACACTTCATTGAGCACGCGGTCGCCGGCGGCATGCCCGAGCAAGTCGTTGACCGGCTTGAAGCGGTCCAGGTCCAGGCTGAGCATGACCAGCGGGCGTTCCGGCGGCGGCAGCGCTTTGAGTTTGCTGTCGAGGAAGGCTTGCAGGCGCGTACGGTTGGGCAACCCGGTGAGGGCGTCATGCAGGGACAGAAACTCAATACGCCGGCGCGCCTCGACTTCTTCGGTCACGTCGGTGGCCGTGCCACGAAACCCGCCACAGGGCATTTGCCGCGCCGACAACCGGGTGGTGCGCTCTTGCCCCTTAGCATCCAGGTACAGGCATTGCACGCTGAGGTCGGGGCGGCGCCCCGGCGTGCACAACCATTGCGACAGCAAGCCGTCTTCGGTCTCCAGCAGGTCGTTCATCGCCGCGCCGATCCACGTATCACGGGCCAAGCCGGTGACGCTTTCGAAACGCTCCGACAAATACGTAAAGCGCCACTCGGCATCGATCTCCCACACCCAATCGGAACTGGCCTCCACCACATCGCGAAAGCGCGCTTCGCTGGTGGCCAAGGCGTTCTGGCTGTTTTGCAACGAGTCATGGCTGGCATCGAGGGCAAGGGCGGCCGCAGTGCTGCGCCGCAAAATCATCCAGGTCATCAGGCACACCAGCAACGCCGCCAGGCCCAGCAGCGGCAGGGCGACGCCCATCAAACGCTTGCCGGGCTGCTCCGGCTGCCAATACAGGCTGCCCGCGCTGCCGTTGTCGCCGAGGGGCAGCGACACACCCTTGGCGATGTCGGCGGCTGTGGCGATGTGCAGCTTGGCCACGCCGAAGTCATCGCCGATCACGCCCAGTTTGGCGCCGTCAAGAATATTGACGAACACCAGCACCGAGGCCCGCCGCTCATCGGCGACCACCGTGGGGTCGGTGCCTGGCGTGATGGCGGCGGCGGCCACGAGCGCAGGGTTGCCGCGCACGTTGATGAGGGTGCTCACCGATGTTTCGTTTTCAACCCCCGCCCGCGCCTGTTCGAGAAGGGCGGTGAGGGGCTGGTCGAGCCACTCGCTGATCTCAAAGGGTTGCTGTTCGCCCTCGACCACTGCATACACCGTGCGGTCGGCATCGTTGACCACAAACACGCCTTGGAAACCGAAATCCTGGTACAACGTCGCCCCGACATTGCCGCGCGTATAGGCCCAGTCTTCATCGACATGCAGGTGAAGATGCCGATAGGCATCGCTCCAGAAGGCGTAGTCCTTGACGTTCAAACGCATGGACTTCTCCATCGCCTGCATGGCTTTATGCGTATGAAATGCACTCTCGGCTTGCTCTGACCGGTCCATGTCGTGGGCAAGGTAGATCAGCGAGTACGCCGCGGCCGCAAACACACCGGCCAGCAGGATCATGAAGTTGAACAGTGAGGTGCGCGTCAGCGACAAGCTGGTGCGAGAGGAGAGCGAGCGGACGATAGGGGCGAGAGAGTTGGGCATTATTTTGCGCAGGGCCTCGCTGCAAGTCAGTGGTATGACAGGCTATCGGCGGCCCCGGCGAAATATTTAGAGGTTCAGGCGCTGCGGCAGCGCACGGCGCGGCCACTGACACGGTGTGCCGCCCAAGCGCGATATCGCCGACCTGCGTGGCCAATCGGCGCCTAGCAATCATTCGCCGTTAAATTAGCGAAGAAGATGCAGCCGATCAGCCGGGCGAACAGGCTGAGGGTTTCCGGCAGGTTGGGGTCGTCAAACAGCATCGCGCGCGAATCCAGCGCGCACAGCGCGCCGAACAGGCGACCGTCAGGCAGGAAGATCGGCGCTCCCGCGTAACTTTCAATGGCGTATTGCTTGACCACGGGCCGCGTGGCAAAGCGACCGTCTGCACTGACTTGGGGGATGAACAAGGTCTGCGGGTTGACGCAGAACTCGCTGCACAGGGTGGTTTCCAGGTCGAGTACATCGTCTACGTTGATGCCCATTTCCATGGGGTCGTAGGCCGAGCACACGATCCAGTCCTGGTCCGTGAACTTGGCGATGCCGGCAAATCGCATGTTGGTCAGGCGCGTGACCAGTTGCAGGATGCTGGTGGTGGCTTCTATTTCGGCAATCGCAGCGCGCTCTTCCGGGCTGAGCAGCGATTGTGGGGCGGTGACGCTCGAAAGCATGCTGAACACTCCGGCAGCGTGGTGGCCTCGGCCACCACGCGGGGTAAGGGTTTAGTTGATACGGGGATGCTGCTGCACCAGGCTCTTGCGCTTGGCTTCCAATTCGGCAATCTGCGCATCGATGTCTTCGATCTTCTGCTCGATATTGTCGTGGTGTTCCTGCAGCAACTCCTTGGCCTCTTCCATGTCCGACGCCGCCGGTGCCGCGCCGCGCAGGGGCTTGTTGGCGGTTTCCTTCATGGTCAGGCCGGTGACCAGGCCGACCAGCGCAAACACCATCAGGTAATAGGCGGGCATGTACAGGTCGTTGGTGCTTTCCACCAACCAGGTCACGGCGGTCGGGGTGACACCGGCGATCAATACCGAAACGTTGAACGCACTCGCCAGCGCGCTGTAGCGCAGGTGGGTAGGGAACATCGCCGGCAACGTCGAGGCCATCACGCCGATAAAGAAGTTGAGGATCACCGCCAGGATCAACAGGCCGGCGAAGATCAGGCCGATCTTGCCGCTGGTGATCAGCATGAACGCCGGGATCGACAGAAACAGCAGGCCAATGCTGCCGGCGATAATGAATGGCTTGCGCCCGATCTTGTCGCTGACAAAACCAATGAACGGCTGCACGAACAGCATGCCCACCATGATCGCGATGATGATCAGCACGCCGCTGTTTTCTTTGTAGTGCAGGTTGTGCGACAGGTAGCTGGGCATGTAGGTGAGCAGCATGTAGTACGTCACGTTGGTGGCCGCGACAATCCCGATGCAGGTCAGCAGGCTGCGCCAATGTTGCGTGGCAACTTCCTTGAACGAGACTTTGGGGCCTTGGCTCAGGCCTTCGCGGTCGCCTTGTTCGAGCTTGTCCATGTGCTGTTGGAACGCTGGGGTTTCTTCCAGCGCGTGGCGCAGGTACAGGCCGATGATGCCCAGGGGCAGGGCGAGGAAGAACGGCAGGCGCCAGCCCCACGCTTCAAATTCGGCTTCGCCCAGCACGCTGGAGATCAGCACCACCACACCGGCACCGAGCACGAAACCGGCAATCGAGCCGAAGTCCAGCCAGCTGCCGAGGAAACCGCGCTTGCGGTCCGGCGCATATTCGGCAACGAAAATCGACGCGCCGGTGTATTCACCGCCCACCGAGAAGCCTTGGGCCATCTTGCACAGCAGCAACAGGATCGGCGCCCAGATGCCGATCGAGGCATAGCCGGGGATCAGGCCGATGGCGAAGGTACTGAGCGACATGATCACGATGGTCGCGGCAAGGACTTTCTGGCGCCCGTATTTGTCGCCCAGCGCGCCGAAGAACAGGCCGCCGAGCGGGCGAATCAGGAAGGGCACCGAGAACGTGCCGAGTGCGGCGATCATTTGTACGCTGGGCGAGGCGTCCGGGAAGAACACCTTGCCCAGCACATAGGCGACAAACCCATACACGCCAAAGTCGAACCATTCCATGGCGTTACCCAGGGCGGCGGCGGTGATCGCCTTGCGCACCTTGGTGTCGTCGACAATGGTGATGTCATTCAACCCGATGGGTTTGACGCTCTTCTTACGTAATTTCATGCGAACCACTCTAAAACTGAACAAGGGGAGTGCTATCACTGCGACAGCACCGCTCTGTCAGTTCAGATACAAGCGCACATGAAATAATTCACCTTTAAGCGTGTTTTTTCTCAATTGAGGATTAAAACCGTTTGTCATCCTACAACCTGGCTTTCCTGAAACGTTTAGTAACCACGTGATACCTCGACAATTCGCGATTTTTCAGATTGACACCCCGCGAGCGGCCCGATATAAAAGCCACAGTTGTACGACGACATATGACGTTACCTATGTCCTACCTAACAAAAATAAAAGTGATGCCATGAATCTGAACGAGCCCATCAGTGCCCATCGTGTTGGCCAGGCGGTCGGCAACTATCGCTGGACCATCTGCGCGATGCTGTTTTTCGCCACCACCGTCAACTACCTCGACCGCCAGGTACTCAGCCTGCTGGCCCCGCAGTTGTCCACGCAATTTGGCTGGAGCAACACCGACTACGCCAACATCGCGGCGGTGTTCCAGTTTGTGTATGCGATTTCCATGCTGTTCGCCGGGCGCTTTGTCGACAAGATCGGCACCAAGGCCGCCTATGTCATCGCGATTGCGATCTGGTCCACCGGCGCAATCATGCATGCGTTCTCGGTGCCGATGGGCGAGGGCATCGCCGCCGTCAGCGGGGCCATCGGGCTGGCGGTGATTCCGGTGTCGATTGCCGGTTTCATGCTGTCGCGCGCTGTGCTGGCGATTGGCGAAGCGGGTAACTTCCCGATTGCGATCAAGGCCACCGCCGAATATTTCCCCAAGAAAGAACGCTCACTGGCCACCGGTATCTTCAACTCCGGCGCCAACGTCGGCGCGATCCTGGCGCCGATTTGCGTGCCCTTGATTGCCGGCATGTGGGGCTGGGAAGCGGCTTTTATGGTCATCGGCATGCTCGGCTTCGTGTGGGTGGCGGTGTGGGCGGCGGTGTATGAAAAACCCGAGCAGCAAAAACGTCTTTCGGCCGAAGAACTGGCCTACATCCGCAGCGACCAGACCGTGCAGCCGTTTGCCAAGGCGCCCGTCGGCATGGCCGAGAAAAAAGTCTCGTGGTTCAAGCTGCTGACCTACCGCCAGACCTGGGCCTTTGCCTTCGGCAAGTTCATGACCGACGGCGTATGGTGGTTCTTCCTGTTCTGGCTGCCCACTTACCTGTCGGCGCAGTACGGCATGAAAGGCGCCGATATCGTGATGCCGCTGGCCGTGCTGTACAGCATGACCATGGTCGGCAGTATCGGCGGCGGCTGGTTCCCCAGCTACTTTATGGCGCGTGGCGATGCGCCGTATGACGGCCGCATGAAGGCCATGCTGGTGATCGCATTGTTCCCGCTGGTGGTGTTGCTGGCCCAACCGCTGGGCTATATCAGCTTCTGGGTACCGGTGGTGTTGATCGGCGTGGGCGCCTCCGCGCACCAGGCGTGGTCGTGCAATATCTTCACCACCGTGTCCGACATGTTCCCGCAGAAAACCGTGGCCTCGGTGGTGGGCATTGGCGGCATGGCCGGTGGTCTGGGCGGCGTGGTGATGACCAAGATCGGCGGCTGGGTGTTCGACTACTACAAGTCGATCAACGACATCCACACCGGCTACATGATCATGTTCGCCATCTGCGCGCTGGCGTATCTGGTGGCCTGGAGCGTGATGAAGACGCTGGTGCCGCGCCACAAGGAAATCACTGATCTGTAAAGCGGCCGGGGCTTGAGTCGATCAAGCCCCGTTTTACAGGGACGCTTGCCCCGCTCAGGATGATCCGCACCGCCATTACCACGCCCATCAGCACGGCGGCCAGGCCTGCCGTTTCCGTCGGCGTTGGCCAGCGCCCGTGAAACCCTAGGCCGAGCAGCGTGGCGAAGAGCGACTCGAGGGCAATCAATTGCCCGCTCAGTACCATGGGCAGGCGCCGGGTTGCGGCGTTCCAGGCCCAGGCGCCCACCACGGTGGACATCACCGCGATGATCAAACCCCAGGCATACAACGGTCCTGCCTGGGGCAGGCTGAAACCTGCGGTTGGCAGTTCGAGCAAGCCCAGCGCCAGCGCAACAGGCAGCAGGCACAGCGTCGCGAGCCCTGCGCCCAGCAGCATCAGCGCGCTCCAGAGCCCGGTGGCTGACGCCGGCAGTTTCATCAATTGCCGTTGGTTGATCACACTGAAGCCAACCCACAAGGCCACTGCACCCACCGAAAAAAACAACCCGGCCAGCCAGGCGACGATGCCCAATGACGGCTGATGCGCGCTGCTGAGACTCGACAGCAACAACCCTGCCGTTACGCTGGCCAGCGGCGTCGCCAGCCGACGCCACTGCACGGTCTTGTCGCTGGCATTGCCCACCAGCGCCAGCAACACCGGAACCAGGCCGACCAACGTGGGCGTCAGTACCGGGCCGCCGAATACCACACCCGCAGCGATGCACACGCCGTACCCCAGGCAACCGAGTGCGCCGAGCGCTGCGGCGACGCACCATTGGCCTGGCCCGAGCACACGCAGGTGGGCACGGTACAGCAGGGTACCCATCAGGCCCAATATTCCTGCAATCAGAAACCGCACCACCATCAGGTCGTAGAGGCTATAGGCGCCACTGACGTAAGGGGTGATGAAGTTCAGCGCCCAGCCCAGGGTCGCCACCACCGCCAGCGCCACGCCGGTGCGCATCGACGTTTGCATTGAGTTCATCAGGGTTATCCATCAGGGAGTGGGTGCATGGTGCCCAGGCCTGCCGCTGTGCTACAAACGAGTTCTCGGCCCTGGATGCATAACCTCCCATTATGAATACGCTCGGCAAAACCCTACCGCCCCTGGCCAGTTTGTTGCCGTTTGAAGCGGCGGCGCGCCTGGGTAGTTTTTCCAAGGCGGGTGATGAGCTGCACATTACTCAGGCCGCCATCAGCCGCCAGATACGCGGGCTAGAGGACAACCTCGGGGTGAAGCTGTTTTATCGGCGCAACCGTGCGGTGTTCCTCACCCCGCAAGGGCAGGACCTGGCGCGCGTGGTCAGCGACGCATTGCACAGCATCCGTGACAGCGCCGCCCGCTTGCGAGCCTCACCACACAGCAACCGGGTGGTGTTGCTCTGTCAGTTGTGCGAAGCGTTTTATTGGCTGATGCCGCGTCTGTCGAGCTTCCACCAGCAATACCCACAGATCGAAATCCAGGTAGTGACCTCCACCCGCCCTTTGACGGAATTCAATGACCCCTTCGACGTCGCCCTACAAAGCACGCGGCGCGCCAGTGGCGCGCATCCGTTGATGTTCACCGCCTCCGACGAGGTATTTCCAGTGTGCAGCCCGGCCTATCTCGCCGCGCCAAAACCGCTGTCGCTGGCCCAATTGCAGTCATGCACGTTTTTGCACCACAGCTCCGAGCCTCCGCACCTGATGGAGTGGGAAAGCTGGTTGCAAGTGTTCGGTCAGGCATTGGCCGAGGATGCGCGCAGTGTCACGTTCGATAGCTACCCGCTGATGTTGCAGGCAGCAGTGGAGGGGCACGGAGTCGCCATGGGTTGGCAGCGTACGGCGGGCCGGTTGATTGAAAGTGGTGCGCTGGTGCGGCCATGCGCCGAGCGGGTGTACCTGCCCGAGGCGATTTCGATTTACCGGCATCAAGAGGCGGGCAGCCGGGCAGAGGTAGCGGCGTTGCTCGGCTGGCTGGAGGCGCAGTTGCAGAGTGAAGGCGACAGCTGAGCACCTTTGGGGGCCATCGTCCCCCGCGAACGCCAGTCGAAAAATCAATATTGATCGTATAAAAATCTTACAAACTGCGCAGTTTAATGTGGGAGGGGCACAGCCCTCCCACATTTGGATCTCCATCAGGCAGACAGGTATCAGCGGTTACTGAGTCCGCGTCACCCGCCACACGGTATTGGCCAGGTCATCGGCGATGATCAGCGCACCTTTTGGGTCCACCGTCACCCCCACCGGGCGCCCGCGGGTCTTGCCGTCGTCCCCGTGAAAACCGGTCGCAAAATCAATCGGCTCGCCGGATGGCTTGCCGTTGCTGAACGGCACGAAGATCACCTTGTAGCCCACCGGGTTCGGGCGGTTCCAACTGCCGTGTTCACCCACAAACACCCCGTCGGCAAACGTGTCGCCCATGGCCGGGATGGAAAAGTCCACGCCCAGCGCGGCCACGTGGGAGCCCAGGCTGTAATCCGGTTTGATCGCGGCGGCGACTTTGGCCGGGTCCTGCGGTTGGGCGCGCGGGTCGACGTTCTGGCCCCAGTAGCTGTAGGGCCAGCCGTAGAAGGCGCCTTCACGCACCGACGTCAGGTAGTCGGGCACCAGGTCGGGGCCGAGTTCGTCACGTTCGTTGACCACTGTCCACAGTTGCCCGGTGCCGGGTTGCATGGTCAGTGCCGTGGGGTTGCGCAGGCCGGTGGCGTAGGGTTTATGCGCGCCGGTGGCGGCGTCGATCTGCCAGACCATGGCACGGTCGATTTCCACTTCCATGCCGCGTTCGGTGACGTTGCTGTTGGAACCGATGCCCACATACAGCTGGCGCCCGTCGGCGCTGATGGCCAGGGATTTGGTCCAGTGATGGTTGATCTGCGCCGGCAGGTCGGTGACTTTGGTCGGCGCGCCGGCGGCTTTGGTCTGGCCGTCGGTGTAATCGAAGCGCACCAGCGCGTCCTGGTTGGCCACATAGAGTTTGCCGTCGGCAAACGCCAGGCCGTAGGGCGCGTTGAGGTTCTCGGCAAACACCGTCTTCAGTTCGTAGGTGCCGTCACCATCGGCATCGCGCAGCAGCGTCAGGCGGTTGCCGCCCTTGACCTGGGTGTTGCCCTGGGCCTTGATCAGGCTGGCGATCACATCCTTGGGCTTGAGCTTGGCCGCACTGCCGCCACGGCCTTCTGCGACGAGGACGTCACCGTTGGGCAGCACCAGCGTCTGTCGCGGGATCGCCAGGTCGGTGGCGATGGCCGTGACGCTGTAGCCTTCGGGTACCTTGGGTTTCTGCTCGCCCCAGGGGGTCGGTTCGGCGATTTTCATGCTTGGTATCAGGCTGCTTTGTTGCTCGGCCAGTTTGGGATCGGGGCCGTGGGCCTGGGTCTTGTCGCCTTCACCACCGCAGGCACTCAGCAACAGGGCGGCGCTCAACAGGGTCAATGTGCTGGACGTTTTCATCGGGCACCTCCCGAACGCAGCCCGATCCAGGTCGCCGCAAGCGTCAGTACGGCAACGATCGCCGACAGCACCAGGCCGGTGGGCATCATCGCGTAGGCGTCCTTGGCATGCTGGAACGCGTTGACCAAGCCGAGCACCCACGTCGCCAATAACAACAGGAAGTACGCAAGCGGCTGCCCGGCCTTGTGTTCGGCGCGCACCAGGTTGACCAGCGCAAACAACAGCGCAAGCCCGGCAAACACCAGCGCGCCGGCAATCAACCACGAGGCGAAGTTGGCCCACTGAATCTGGTAGGTCTTGCCGTAGGCAATGTCACTGAGCAGGGCGCCAAGGAACAACGGCACGGTGCCGGCGAGCAAGGTCGCGTGCAGCGGGCCTGGCGTAGGGCGGTAGGTGGAGAGGGTAGTCATGGTGGCGGCGACTCCTTGTTGCTTTCCAACGTTATCAACGCCCCAGGTCGGGGCAGCACATAGGAAGTGAACGCAGCGCAAGTAGGAAAGTTCAGGGCAATTGACGCTGAAATGTTAGGAAACAGCGTCAAAGATGGCATGCTTCAGTGCCACACAAAGGAAGCATCCCCATGCCAACCCTGCACCTGCTGTGCGGCAAGATCGCCTCGGGCAAGTCAACGCTTGCCCACCGCCTCACCGTTGAACACGGCGCGATACTGCTGAGCGAAGACCAGTGGCTTGCGCAGTTGTACCCCGGCGAAATCCTGTCGATCAGCGACTACCTGCGCTGCGCCCAGCGCATTCGTGGGGTGTTGGGGCCGCTGGTTATCAACCTGCTGGCGTCAGGCAATAACGTGGTGCTGGATTTTCCGGCCAATACCCTGAGCCAACGCGAATGGCTGGTTGGCCTGGCCCAGGCAGCCCAGGTGCCGCACCGCCTGCACTACCTCGAGCTCGACGACGACACGTGCCGTGCACGGCTGCATGCGCGCAATGCGCGCGGTGACCATGATTTCGCCGCGACGGATGCCGAGTTTGATCTGATCACACGCCATTTCTGTGTGCCGAGTGAGGAGGAGGGGGTGGTGATTGAGGTGCATCGCACATGAGAACTGCAGCCGCCGCCAATCCCCCTGCGGGAGATGTCGAGCTTCAGCGAGGCTTCGATGGCGGCGGCAGGGCTGGCTGGTGGGGTGGCTGGCACACCGCTATCGGAAGCAAGCCCCCACACATTTGATCTCTGTTGTTACCGACATCGGTGTTCACCGCCGGGCCGGCATCCAGCCCTTTACGATTTGAACCGCCCCACCAATCCATTCAGCTCATCCGACAGGTTCGACAACCGTCCCGAGTCGTCCTGTGCGGAGTTGGCCAGGCTTTCCACCAGCCGTGCTTCGTCGTAGATCTGCTGGATGTGCCGGTTGATCTCTTCGGCGACGCTGTGTTGCTCCTCGGCGGCGGCGGAGATTTGCAGGTTTTGGTCGCGGATTTCATTCACCGATAACTGGATACCCTCAAAGCTGTCCCGCGCGCTTTCGATGGACGACACGCTGGCCTTTGACAGGTCCAGGCAACTGCCCATTTTCTGCGTGACTTCTTCGGTCTTGCTGCCCAGGGTGCCGAGCAGTTGCTCGATCTCACTGGTGGAATCGGAGGTGCGCTTGGCCAGTGCGCGGACTTCGTCTGCAACCACCGCAAACCCCCGGCCCTGGTCGCCGGCCCGCGCGGCTTCAATCGCGGCGTTGAGCGCCAGCAGGTTGGTCTGTTCGGCAATCGCGCGGATGGTGCCGAGGATCTGGTTGATGCTGCGGCTGCCGGCCTCCAGCTCGACCATGGCCTGGGACGATTCGGTGAGGCGGCGGCCCAGGCGGTTGACGTTTTCGGTCGTCAGCTCGATCTGCTGCTTGCCTTCGGCGACGCGGCGGTGGCCATTTTCGGCGGACTCGGCGGCGCCGCTGCACGAACGGGCGACTTCGTTGGCGGTGGCGACCATTTCGTTGAATGCCGTCGACACCAGTTCCACTGCCTCGCGTTGGCGCCCGGCGGCCTCGTTCATGTTATGCGCCACCTCGCTGTTGACCTTCGAGGCGTTCTGCAAATTGGCCGAGGCCGCGCCGATGTGCTGGATCAATTGGCGAATGGCCGCGAGAAACTTGTTGAACCAGCCCGCCAGTTCGGCGGTTTCATCCTTGCCCTGCACCTGCAATTCATGACGCAGGTCGCCCTCGCCTTGGGCGATGGACTGCAAACCGGTGCTGACCTGGCCGATGGGCTTGACGATGACCTTGGAAAACGCCGCCGCGAGCAACCCGAAGATCAGCACCAGCACGCCGACGATGGCCACGGTGAGGTAGGTCATGCGCGTGGCTTCGGCCATCACTTCGTTGTGTTCGATCAGCCCGATATAACGCCAGCCCAGGCCGGGGGAGGTCCACACGTTGGCCATGTAACGCACGCCGTCGATCTCCACATCGGTAGAGCCTTGGGCGGTATTCGCCAGCTGCGCATAGGCCGCACCGAGATCCTTGAGCGGTTTGAAGCTGTGGGCGGCGTCGCGCGGGTCGACCAGCACCACGCCGTCTTCGATCAGCATCACGTAGCCGCTTTCGCCGAGCTTGATGCTCTTGACCAGCTCGGTGAGGTTTTTCAGCGACACGCTGACCACGAAGACGCCTTTGGCTTTGCCGGCGTTGTCCAGCAACGCGCGCGCGGTGCCGACCAGGGCCACGTCGTCTTTGTCGTAGTAATACGCCGGGGTGCGCACGGTTTTGCCGGGGCTGGCCATTGCCGCCTTGTACCAGGGGCGCGCACGGGGATCGTATTTAGCCAGTTGCGGGTCATCCGGCCATTTGACGTAGGTACCGTCTTCCAGGCCGATGGACAGGATCGCCGCCGACGGGTGGGTCGCACCGAAACGCGCGAAGCGCTCGATAACCGCCTGCGCGGCCGCCGGCATCGGCTGGCTCGCGGCGTCGGCGGGTTGGTAGTTCTTCAGCGTGTCGATGGACGTGTATACAGGATCGGTGGCCATCTGATCGACGTTTTGCTGCGTGCCGTCGAAGAACTGACGGATGTTACCGTCGATCTGGCGGATTTCGCGGGTACTGCCGTCGATGAACTGATCGACCGCCTGGGTCCGTGTATTCATCACAGAGATCACCGCCACCAGGCTTACCGGGATAAACGCAACGGAGACAAAAGCCAGTACAAGCTTATTTTTAATTTTCATCGAGACGACCATCAGCGTAGAGGGCGGCCAAATCGTCAGGTTCCAGAAAAAGAACCACGGCGATTTGCTATCACTGATGTTTCGGCCCGGCCAAGGTAAATCTTTAGGGTTTTTTGTACACAATACAAAACGCGATTGTTCTGTATCCAATCAATACACATCACGCAGATAACGTTTCTGCTCGCTCAGTTGGCGCCAATACTCCACGGCGCTCTGCGCACCAAGCCCGCCGTGGGTTTGCGCCACCTGACGCAGTGCCTGGTCGACATCCTTGGCCATATGGCTGGCGTCGCCGCAGATGTACAGCCTGGCGCCGTCCTGCAACCAGCGCCACAGCTCGGCGCCCTGTTCGCGGATGCGGTCCTGCACATAGATCTTCTGCGCCTGGTCGCGCGAGAACGCCAGGCTCAGATGGGTAAGCAAACCGTCGCGTTGCATGCCTTGCAGTTCGTCCTGGTAATAGAAGTCGCTGGCGGCGTGCTGTTCGCCAAAGAACAACCAGTTGCGCCCCGGGTGCCCGAGGGCGCGGCGTTCCTGCAAAAACGCGCGGAACGGCGCCACGCCGGTTCCCGGGCCAATCATGATCATGGGCACATCGCCGTCGCGGGGCGTGCGAAAGTGCTTGGACGGTTGCACAAACACCGGCACCTCGCCGTCACCGACACGGTCGGCGAGGAAGGTCGACGACACGCCCTTGCGCTTGCCATACCGCACGGCCGCCACGGTGAGGTGCACTTCCTGCGGGTGCGCCTTGGCGCTGGAAGCGATCGAGTACAGGCGCGGTTGCAGGCGCCTGAGGGTGCCGAGCAACTCATCCGCCGAACAGTCGATGGGGTAGTGTTGCAGCACATCCACCAGTTGCCGGCCCCACAGCCACTCGTTCAGTTGGGCCTTGTGCTCGGGCCGCAATAATTGCTCAAGGCCTGGGTTGGCGCTGCGCTCGGCGATAAAGGCAAGGGTCTCGCTGCTGGGCCGGGCGATTTCGAAATGCTGGGTCAGGGCCTGTTGCAGCGGCACATCGCCGAAGGTGTCGATGTTTACCGTGGTGTTGGCGCCAAGGCGCGTCAGGTCGAGCAGTTCGCTGACCAATTCCGGGCAGTTACGCGGCCGCACGCCAAGGGCGTCACCGGGTTCATAGGTCAGCCCCGAGTCCGCGAGGTCGAGGGCGAACTGGCGGGTTTCCTTGTGTTGGCTGTGGGGGTTCAGGTGCCGGTTGAGCAGCAGCCGTGAGCCGTGCAGCTTGGTTTTGCCGGCGGGCGTGGCTTGGATAACGGATTTTGTCGGGTGCAGCGTTTGCTGCAAGCGCGTCAGCCAGGCATCGGCGCGTTCTTCAAATTCGGTGTCGCAGTCCACCCGTTCCAACAGGCGTGTGGCGCCCAGTTCCAGCAGGCGCTGGTCGAGGCGCTTGCCGTGTTTGCAGAACTGGTCGTAATTCGGATCGCCCAAGGCCAGCACTGCAAAACGCAGCGACTCCAGGCGTGTTTCGACGGTGCTGAGGCTGTGCCAGAAGGCTTCGCCATTGTCCGGCGCGTCGCCGTCGCCAAAAGTGCTGCTGATCAGCGCCAGGTTCTGCGTGTTGGCCAACCTGCTGGCCGGGAAGTCCGCCATCGCGCTCAGTTCGACGCTGATGCCGCCTTCGCGCAGGCGCTTGGCGAACCGTTCAGCCAGGGCTTCGGCGTTGCCGGTTTGCGAGGCCCACAACAGGGTGACGTCCGGGGAGGGCGCCGGGGTGGTGTGCGCGCGACTGAATAACCCCGCGAGCATACCGTCCAGCCACAGCCGCGTTTGCTCGGCCAACGGCGCGCTCGCCGGCATCACCGGTACCCCGTGGGCCTGGCTCCCGGCAACGGATTGCAGGCCGCTGAGGAACCCGGCGAGGTAGCTGCGCTCGCTATCACTGAGTGACGGTGCAGGCACATTGCGAATACCGGCGAGTTCGGCGAAAGCGTCGGCGCGCGACATGGCGAGGTCCTCTGCAAGGTCAGGATGGGTGGAGGCCGGTTGGTCGAGGAACTGGTGATCGATCAACTCGACCCGCGCCAGGGCAACCGCGCAACACTTGAATTCGGGCTGCAGCGAAATCGGGTCGACCGCGTCGTGGGTCACCGCGTTGATCGCCAGGTGCTCGCCAAACACATCGTTCCAGTGAAACGGCGCGAAACAGCTGCCGGGGCGTACCCGCTCGGTGATCACGGCGGGCAGCACCGCGTGGCCGCGCAGGGAGCGCACCTGCACCCGGTCCTTGGCCCTGATGCCCAGCCGCGCGGCATCGTCGGGGTGGATTTCCACGAACGGGCCGGGGTTCAGTTTGTTCAGGGTGGCGACCTTGCCGGTCTTGGTCAGGGTGTGCCACTGGTGCTGCACGCGACCGGTGTTGAGCACGAAGGGGAAGGCGTCATCGGGCATTTCCGCCGGCGGCATGTGCGGGCGCGGGAAAAACTGACCTTTGCCGCTGTCGGTCGCGAAGGCGAGGGTGCCGTGATCACGGTAGCGGATCGGGTTGCGAGCCGGCGCATCCGCCGTGGCGAGCGGCCATTGCAGCGGTTGTTGGCGCAGGCGCGCGTAACTGGCGCCGCGGATGTCGTAGCCGGTCTTGGGGTTCCAGGCGCGTTTGATTTCTTCAAACACTTCGCTGGCGGATGCGTAGGTGAAGGCCTCGGCAAACCCCATCGCGCAGGCGACCTGGGCGATGATTTGCCAGTCGGGCAAGGTCTCGCCGGGAGGCTCGACGGCTTTTTGCATCAAGGTCAGGTTGCGCTCGGAGTTGATCATCACCCCTTCGGCTTCGGCCCACAGCGCGCCGGGCAGCAGGATATCGGCGTAGCGGTTGGTCTCGGTGTCGAGGAACGCGTCCTGGGTGATCACCAACTCGGCGGCGCGCAGGCCATCGATCACGGTCTGACGGTTCGGCACGCTGGCGACCGGGTTGGTGCAGATGATCCAGCACGCCTTGATCTGCCCGGCGGCCATCTGCTCGAACAGCGCCACGGTGCCGGTGCCTGCTTCGCGCGGCAGGCTGTCGTGGGGGATTTGCCACAGGTCCTCGATAAAGGCGCGGTCGGCTGCCACCAGCACCGAGCGTTGCCCCGGCAGGCCCGGGCCCATGTAGCCCATCTCGCGGCCACCCATGGCATTGGGTTGGCCGGTGAGGGAAAACGGCCCGCTGCCGGGGCGGCAGATTGCGCCGGTGGCCAGGTGCAGGTTGCACAGGGCGTTGGTATTCCACGTGCCATGGGTGCTCTGGTTGAGGCCCATGGTCCAGCAACTCATCCATTCGGCGGCGTGGCCGATCCACTCGGCGGCTTGGCGGATATCCGCTTCGGCAAGGCCGGTGATCTGGGCGACGGTATGCGGCGGGTAATCCTCGAGGAAACCCGGCATGGCCTCCCAGCCTTCGGTGAACGCGGCAATAAAGGCCGGGTCGGTATGGCCGTTTTTAACCAGCAGGTGCAGCAAACCATTGAGCAGGGCGAGATCGGTGCCCGGTTTGACCGGCAGATAAAGGTTGGCCTTATCGGCGGTGGCGCTGCGCCGTGGGTCAACCACGATCAGCTTCGCCCCGGCCTTGACCCGGTCCATCATGCGCAGGAACAGGATCGGGTGACAGTCAGCCATATTGGCGCCGATCACAAAGAACAGGTCGGCGCGGTCGAAATCTTCATAGGAACCCGGCGGGCCGTCGGAGCCCAACGAGAGTTTGTAGCCGCTGCCCGCGCTGGCCATGCACAGGCGCGAGTTGGATTCGATATTGCGGGTGCGTACAAAACCCTTGGCCAGCTTATTGATCAGGTACTGGGCTTCCAGCGACATCTGCCCGGACACGTAGAACGCCAGCGCATCGGGGCCATCGCGGTCGAGGATGTGGCGCAAGCGCCCGGCGGTTTCGTCGATGGCGGTATCCATGGCGATACGCACTGGGTCGTGCTCGCGGTTCTCCCGCAGGTAAGCGTTTTCCATGCGCCCGGACTCGGCGATGGCTTGCCCGCAGGTGGTGCCCTTGGTGCACAGGCGGCCGAAGTTGGTGGGGTGGTCCTTGTCGCCGACGACCTTGACCACTTTATTGTTCTGGACCTGCATGACGATGCCGCAGCCCACGCCACAATAAGGACAGACGCTGTGTACGTTCTGGTTTGCCATCCGTAACCCTCGAAACTTTTTTTGCCCGACAACAAAAAAGCGCCCTGCAACCCTCCGTTTGAAAACGGGGGCTGCACGGCGCCTTTGTCGTGTGTGGGCAATCAGCGTTGATTGCTCTTGAGGTGTTCCTAGCAAGTCACGCGCCAGCTTTTCCAACCCGTGGCATAAGCGGCTTTTGGTGAGGCGCGGGGCTTGCTGTACTGCGCGGGGCAAGCTCGCTCGCCACACGTCGCATCGGTAAACCGGCGGGGGCAGGTGCGCTGTTTTGAGGCGAGGCGCACCACTTGGAGGCGCAATCGCAGGTGTTGGGCGCGGTTGAAGGCCTTGCGCAGCCGTGACAACAGGCTTGCGCCGGATTGGCACAGAGCCTGCAAGCTCCCCTTCAACCCCACTCGGTCAACGACGATCGACAGGCCATAAAAGGTCATGGGCATAAAGCGATGGATCCGGCGATGTCGTCCGAACCGATCCCGCAAAAGAACAGGCAAAGACGCCTGGAACCGTAAGGTTTCAGGCGTTTTTTTTTGCTTTTTTTAACCGTGATGAGCGTCGTCGGGTGCTGATATGAATTCCAAGATCGCCAATCTGAAAGAGCTGAAAACCCTGATCGTCGTCGGCAATGGCATGGTCGGCCACCATTGCGTGGAGCAGTTGATCCAGCGCGGGGCGCTGGAGCACTACCAGTTGCATGTGTTCAGCGAAGAGCCGATGCGTGCCTATGACCGTGTGCACCTGTCCGAATACTTCACCGGCCGCGACGCCGAGTCGTTGGCGCTGTCCGAGGCGTCGCTGTACCAGACGCCGGGCGTGACCTTGCACTTGGGTGTACCGGTGTTGGAAATTGATCGCGCACGCCGCGAGGTGATCACCGCGCAAGGCTGTGTGGCCTACGACAGCTTGGTGCTGGCCACCGGCTCTTACCCGTTCGTGCCGCCGATTGAAGGCGCCGAAGGCGATTCGCGGCTGGTGTATCGCACCCTGCAAGACCTCGATGCCATTCGCGCGGCGGCGGCCAATGCCCGGCGTGGCGTGGTGGTCGGCGGTGGCCTGCTCGGCCTGGAAGCCGCCAATGCCTTGAAAAGCCTCGGCCTGGAAGCCCATGTAGTGGAATTCGCGCCGCGCTTGATGCCGGTGCAACTGGATGACTTTGGCGGTCTGGCGCTCAAGGCCCAGATCGAGCGGTTGGGCGTGGGTGTGCACCTGTCCCGCGCCACTCAGTCGATCAGCGCGGGCGAGCAGTACCGCTACCGCATGAACTTTGCCAATGACGAGTTTCTCGAAACCGACCTGATCGTGTTCTCGGCCGGTATCCGTGCCCAGGACGCGCTGGCACGCCAGGCCGGCCTGGAAATCGGCCCGCGTGGCGGTGTGGTGATCAACGACGAATGCCTGAGCTGCGACCCGCACATCTACGCGATTGGCGAGTGCGCCTCGTGGAACGGCAGCCTGTTCGGCCTCGTCGCGCCGGGGTACCAGATGGCCCGAGGGGTTGCCGCGCTGTTGTGCGGGCAGGCCGCCGAGCCGTTCGTAGGGGCCGATATGTCGACCAAGCTCAAGTTGCTCGGCGTCGACGTGGGCTCCATTGGCGACGCCCACGCCCACACGCCGGGTGCGCGCAGCTATCAGTTCGTCGACGAGGCGAGCGCCAGCTACCGCCGCCTGGTGGTGGACGCAAGTGGCAAGCATGTGATCGGCGCGGTGCTGGTCGGCGACAACAGCTACTACGACACCTTGCTGCAATACATGCAGAACGCGATTGCGCTGCCCGCCGAACCGGCCAGCCTGATCCTGCCGTCGTCCGCCGGCGCGCCCACCCTTGGGCCAGGCGCGTTGCCGGAGTCGGCCACTGTTTGCTCGTGCCACAACGTCAACAAGGGCGCGATCTGCTCGGCCATCGATGCCGGCTGCAGCGACCTCGGCCAGCTCAAGGCGCAGACCAAGGCCTGCACCGGTTGCGGTGGTTGCGCCGGCTTGCTCAAGCAGGTCTTCGAGCATGAGTTGATTGCCCGTGGCGTCAGCGTCGACAAGAGCCTGTGCGAACACTTCGCCTATACCCGTCAGGAGTTGTATGCCCTGGTGCGTGTGGAAGGGGTGATCACCTTCGAAGAACTGCTGGCCAAACACGGGCGCGGCCATACCGGCTGCGACGTGTGCAAACCGGCGGTGGGCTCGATCCTGGCTTCCTGCTGGAACCAACCGATCATGGACGCCTCGCTGGTGCCGTTGCAGGACACCAACGACACCTTCATGGCCAACATGCAAAAGAACGGCACCTACTCTGTGGTGCCGCGCATTCCGGGCGGCGAGATCACCGCCGACAAGCTGATTGTGATCGGCGAAGTGGCGAAGAAATACGACCTCTACACCAAGATCACCGGCGGCCAGCGCATCGACCTGTTTGGCGCGCAACTGCACGAGCTGCCGGACATCTGGGCCGAACTGATCGCCGCCGGCTTTGAAACCGGGCACGCCTATGGCAAATCCACGCGTACGGTGAAGTCTTGCGTGGGCAGCACCTGGTGCCGTTATGGCGTGCAGGACAGCGTGAAAATGGCCTTGCTGATCGAGGACCGCTACAAGGGCCTGCGTTCGCCGCACAAGCTCAAGTTCGCGGTGTCGGGTTGCACCCGTGAGTGCGCCGAAGCGCAGAGCAAGGATGTGGGCGTGATTGCCACCGAGAAGGGCTGGAACCTTTATATCGCCGGCAATGGCGGCATGCGCCCACGCCATGCCGAACTGTTCGCCACCGACCTCGACGACGCCACGCTTATCCAGTACATCGACCGTTTCCTGATGTTCTACATCCGCACCGCCGACAAGCTGCAGCGCACCTCGGTGTGGCGCGAAAGCCTGGAAGGTGGCCTGGATTTCCTCAAGGATGTGATCGTGCACGACAGCCTGGGCCTGGGTGCCGAGCTGGAAGCGCAGATGCAGCTTGTGGTCGACCGCTACGAATGCGAATGGGCCAATGCCCTTAAAGACCCGGAAAAACTCAAGCGCTTTCGCACCTTCGTCAACGACAAGCGCCCCGATCCGGACATCCACTTTGTCCAGGAACGTGGCCAGCGCCGGCCGATCATGGCCGCCGAACTCAACCTGATTCCCGTCATCGAGGAGATTGCCTGATGAGCCAGCCCAACACTCAGCGACACCTGGCCGCCTGGAAAAGCGTGTGCAACGAGACCGATCTGGTGAGCAACTCCGGCGTGGTGGTGTGGCTCGACGGCGCGCAGGTGGCGCTGTTCTACCTGCCCGGCGCGCAGGACCAGACGCTGTACGCCATCGACAACCACGACCCGGAATCCGGCGCGAACGTGATCGGGCGCGGTTTGGTGGGCAGTATCAAGGGGGAGCTGGTGGTGGCTGCGCCGATCTACAAACAGCATTACCGTTTGCAGGACGGCCAGTGCCTGGAGGCGCCGAACCAGCGCTTGCGGGTGTGGCCGGTGCGGTTGAATGGCGGGGTGGTGGAGCTGGGAGTCAACTGAAGCACTGCGGTCTAAAGGTGGGAGGGGCGGTGCGACGGTTCGACTTGCTCCCTCCCACGTTTGAATTGCGTTGCAGCTGAGTAATCCTACTGTTCCTTGCTGCAATCCCTCGGCGTGATGCCTTTCTCCTTCGCATACTGCGCCGCCGATGCTTCGATGATCGGCCGCAACAAGGCTCGGTCGGCCTGTACCCAGTCGCTGATCAGGTTCCAGCGTTGCCCATCCCATTGCTGAAAGCGCACCGCGCCGCCGCCTTCGTGGTCGGCGCAGGACAGTTTCAGCGGTTGCACCAGGCCTTTGGCGCCCAGGGCTTGCAGGCGTGCGTCGTCGAGGTTGAGGTGTTCGAAGCCCCAGCGGACCTGCTCGCCGGTCAAGGGCTTGTCACCGTATTTTTGCTGGGCCAGGCGTACGGCTTCGACGTTGAGAATGCCGTTTACCACGCCGAGGTTGTAGTACACCGTGCCGAAGCGTTTCGGGTCGGCCAGGTTGCCTTTGCCGGCGTCGACGACGCTTTGCTTGATGCCTTGCAGCACCGGGAAGTCGGTGCCCGACGGGTGCGTGGTGATCGCGATATAGCCCTTCGCCGCGTTGCCGGTCGGCACTACGTCTTCTTCCGAGTTGCTCCAGATATTGCCGATGATGTGATCGGCCGGGTAGCCGACTTTCTGCGCGGACTTGAGCGCCACCGGGTTCATTACCCCCCAGCCGCGCAGGATTACCCAGTCCGGCTTGAGGCGGCGGATGTTCAGCCATTGCGATTGCTGTTCGTTGCCGGGGTGTGGCACTTCCAGCAACGTCAGTTCGAAGCCGGCGTTTTTCGCGAGGGTTTCCAGCACGCCGTTGGTTTCTTTGCCGTAGGGCGAACCGTGATAGAGCACGGCGATTTTCTTGCCCTTGAGCTGGTCGGCACCGCCTTCGCGCTGGCCGATGTAGTTGATGATCGCCGAGACTTCCGAATACGGGTTCAGTTGCAGCGGAAACACGTAGGGGAACACACTGCCGTCGGTGGAGTCGGTACGGCCGTGGTTGATGGTGATCAGCGGCAGTTTGTCGGCGGTCGAGCGGTCCAGCGTGGCGTAGGCGATGCCCACCGACAGTGGGTTGGTGGCCGCCGCCGCTGCGCCGTTGAGCCCACCCTTGAGGCGCTCGTAGCATTCGACGCCTTTTTCTACCACGTACTCGGTCTCGCATTCGCTCCAGGTCAACTTGACCCCATTCACCCCGCCCTTGGCATTGATGTATTGCAGGTAGTCTATAAACCCGCCGAAGAACCCCGTACCGCCGGCCGCGTAAGGCCCGACCCGGTAGCTTTGCAGCGGGAAGTACTGTTCGTTGGCGGCCTGGGCGCCGCTGGCAAGCCCGGCGGTCATCAAGGCCAGGCTCAGTGCCAGGCGGCGCAGCGATAAGCGGTGTGTCATGAAGGCAATTCCTCGAGAGCGGTAGGGGGGAGTTCAGTAACGCAGCGGCCAGACCCTGGCCCGTTGGCGAAAGCGCTGCCACAGCCGGGCCAGCCCTTCAGGTTCCTTGATCAGGAAGGTGATGATCAGCGCGCCGAAGAGCATTTTCTGGATGTTTTCCAGCTGGCCCGCGTCCATCAACCCGGCGGGCAACCACGCGAAGAGGTTGCCCAGCAGGATCGGGAACAACACGATGAACGCCGCGCCCAGCACATTGCCGAGCACGCTGCCCAGGCCGCCGATAATGATGATGAACAGCACCTGGAACGAGCGGCTCAGGTCAAAGCCGTGGGGCTCCACGGTGCCCAGGTAGGTGAAGGCCCACAGCGAACCGGCGACGCCCAGGTAAAAGCCGCTGATGGCAAAGGCAAGCAGCTTGGCTTTGAGCAGGCGGATGCCGATGACGGCTGCGGCAGTGTCCATGTCGCGCACCGCCATCCAGTTGCGGCCCAGTTCGCTGCGCACCAGGTTTTTGCCGAGCCAGAACAACGCGACCACCACCGCCAGCGTCAGCACATAACGGCCACGCGGCGAGCTGAAATCCAGCCCGGCAACCCGCAGCGGCGGCGAAGTGATCACACCCGAGGCGTTGTCGTTGGTAAACCAACTGAAGCGGGTGAGTACCCACTCCACCACGAACTGCGCGGCCAGGGTTGCCACCAGCAAATAGAACCCTTTGATACGCAGGCTCGGCAGACCAAAGAACACCGCCACCAGCGCGGCGATCACACCGCCCAGGGCGAAGCTCACCAGCAGGGGCAAACCCGGTACGCGCAGTTGCAGGTTGTAGGCGGCAAACGCGCCCACCGCCATGAACGCCGCCGAGCCCAGCGACAATTGCCCCGCGTAGCCGGTCAGCAGGTTCAGGCCCAACCCGGCCAGGGACAGCACCAGCAACGGCACCAGAATCGCGCTGAACCAATAGTCGTTGCCCAGCCAGGGCATCGCCACGAAGGCAAAGCCCAGCAGCAGCCACAACCCGATGCGGTCCTGGCGCAGGCGAAAGGTGCGGCGCTCGGCCGCGTAGGAGGTGCTGATTTGACCGACTTCTTGATACAGCATGCAGGCAGTTCCTCAAAAACCATCAAACCCGTTCGATTGCGCGCTCGCCGAACAACCCGGCCGGTCGCACCAACAAAAACACCAGGGCCAGGACATAAGGCACCCAGTTTTCAATGCCGCTGCCGATGATTGGCCCGAGGTAGATCTCGGCGATTTTCTCTGCCGCGCCGATGATCAGGCCGCCGACAATCGCGCCGCCGATGGACGAGAATCCGCCGATGATCAGCACCGGCAGCGCCTTGAGCACCACCAGCGACAGCGAGAACTGCACGCCCAGGCGCGCGCCCCAGAGCAGGCCCGCCACCAGCCCGACAAACCCGGCCACCGCCCACACCAGCGCCCAGATACGCGGCAGGCGAATGCCCACCGCCATCGATGCCAGCGGATCATCGGCCACCGCACGCAACGACAGGCCGATGCGTGTCTTGTTGAACAGCAGTGACAGGGCCAGTACCAGCCCGGCGGCGGTAGCGGCGGCAAACAGGTCGAATTGCGAGAGCAGCATGCCGCGGATTTCCAGCGGTTCATCGGCGATGCCCAGGTCCAGCCCGTGTACCTGGGCGCCCCATAGAAATTGCGCCAACCCTTCGATCAGGTACGACAAGCCCAGGGTCGCCATGAACAGGATGATCGGCGGGCGATTGACCAGCGGCCGCAGCACCACTTTTTCGATCAGCAAGGCCAGCGCCACCATGCTCGCCAGGGTGGCGAAGAACGCCCAGGCAAACGGAAAGCCGCGTTCCAGCAGGCTGACAAAGGTCAGCGCGGCGAACAGCACCATGGCGCCCTGGGCAAAATTGAATACGCCGGAGGCCTTGTAGATCAGCACAAAACCAATCGCCACCAGCGCATACATCACCCCCGCCAACAGGCCGCCGATCAGCACTTCGAAAAAAAATTGCATGCTCAGGTACCCAGGTAGGCGGCGATGACAGCCGGGTTGGCGCGCACCTGTTCGGGCGTGCCGTCGCCGATCTTGCGACCGTAGTCGAGCACCACCACGTGGTCGCACAAGCCCATGACCACGCCGATATCGTGTTCGATCAACACCACGGTGGTGCCGAACGCATGGTTGATGTCGCGGATGAACTGGCTCATCTGCGCCTTTTCCTGGGCGTTCATGCCGGCCATGGGTTCATCCAGCAGCAACAGGGTCGGTTCAGAGGCCAGGGCGCGGGCCAGTTCCACACGTTTTTGCAGGCCGTAGGGCAGGGTGCCTACCAGCACGTGACGCCAGGGATGAATTTGCAAAAAGGCGATGATCTGTTCCGCATGCAGGCGGTGGGCGTCGTCCTCGCGAGGGGCGCGGCCCACGCGCAACATCTGTTCGACCCAACTGCTGCGGCGCTTGAGGTTGCGCCCGGTGAGCACGTTGTCGAGCACGCTCATGCCCTTGAACAGCGCGATGTTCTGGAAGGTACGCGCGATCCCACCTTCGGCGGCCTGGTGCGCGCGCATGCGTCGGCGGGTTCGGCCGGCATAGCGGATGCTGCCGCTCTGGGGATGGTAGACGCCGTTGATCACGTTGAGCAGCGAGCTTTTACCGGCGCCATTGGGGCCGATCAGCCCGCAAATGTCGCCGGCCTTGACGTCGAAGCTGATAGAGGTAATGGCCTTGATACCCTTGAACGACAGGGAAATATCATCGAGCCGCAGTAAAACCGAGTCAGTGGGTGCGCGCATGGAGGGCTCTTCAGGCAGTCCGGGACAGCAAGGGGTCGGTAGGTGCGTGGCGGGGGGAAGGCTCGTGCCAATGTCCGGGGTGAACACCCAGCGCGCCAAAGAATGCCGCGCTCCGCGGGGCCAGTGGCGGCCCCACCAGTAACGGCACGCGCAGGCGGCTCATGCCCAGCACATCGAGCAATGGGCGGCGCACCAGCCAGCGGCCCAGCCAACGCCGAACGGGCGACGGGGTGGGTTGCATGGCCCAGCGGTACAGGCGATGACTGAACGTACCCGGCAACGGCAGGCGTTCAGCCACCCACTGTTCCAGGCGCCCATAGGATTCGCGGGTGCCCAGCACCAGGGTCGGGCCCAACTCACGACGGTCGGTGTCGCGGGTGGCCAGCGCTTCGGGAAAATTCAGGCGGAAGCCGGCGTGCAGCCAGGGCGCCAGCAGGTAACGCGCCTGGCCGCTGGCGGCGAATACCCGCGCGGCGAGGGCTTCTTCATCGCAGGTCAGGTGTTCTCGGGCGATCAGGGTGCGGGCGCCGGCCAACAATTGGGCATGGCTTAATTGCACGGGGGTGCCTGCGTGAAACACAAAGGCGAGGGCGCTTGATTGCGTGGCGCAGGCGGGGGCGGGAGCGTTTGCGCTCAAGTCGGCATAGGCGATCAAACCGGCGGCGTGCGGATGATTCAAACCGCGCCCGTCGAGGTATATCAGCACGCGGTATTCACCGATTTGCTGCACCGCCTGCAGATCTTCCGCCAGCACGAAGCTGGGCCGCCGTTCGGCCAACACCGCGCGGTTGTCGTGCTCGGGGTCCAGCAAGGTAACGCTGGCGCCCAACCACTGCGCGGCCAATGCCAGCAGCAAGGCTTCGGGGCGTGCCTGGCTGATGATCAACAGGTTGTCGTTGCCACTCAAACCCCGCTGGTGCAGTGCGGCGGCGAGCTCGCCGACATCGCCGGCCAGTTCACTCCAGGTGCGCACCTGCCAGATGCCCAGACGCTTGTAGCGCAAGGCAACCGCTGAACCGCGCGTGTGTGCTTGGCGCAACAGCGCCTGGGGCAGGGTGTGGGGCATGGGAGCATCCTTCGGGGTTAATGCAAGGGTGATTGCACGCGCCATGCCAGAGAGGAAATTGCTTTTATTTCAAAGGGATATGAGCGTCTTGTAGCGCAATGGCGTGTGTGGATTCAGCACAAGCTGCCCGGCCACTGTTGCTGCGCCAACAGTCGCGCTGGCCCTGGCAACCACGCCCGCTTTGTGCATGAAGGACAATGCGTAACAGCTATCTAGCCTCGCTGGAACTCGACAGCTTCCACAGTTGATCTGGGTTGTTGTTGAAAACGGTATCTGTCGCACAGCCTTGTAAATCCAGTATCAACCAATGGCTTGTATGGCCGCCGCCAAGCCGGCGGTGGCGCTGCTGAGGGGAGGCGGCCCGGCGGTGACTTGTGAGGCAGCGCTGCTCATCGAGGCCTGGGCCAGCACCACCAACGAGGCGCCGTCTTCGTAGGCCTGATCGGCGGCCTGAGCGACCATCGCCAGGTAACCGTTGATATCGCCCGCCTTGAACCGGTCCCAGGCACCGTTAACCCATTGCACTTCGATGGATGCGTTAGCGCACAACGCAGCTGCTTGAAATAATTCAGAGGTGGGTGCCAGGGTTGTCTTCACGGCACACAGCACCACGATTTTCCCCTCGGCCTGAACCGCAGTGACGGCCAGCGCTGCATCCGCTCTCAGAATGGGCACTTGTGTGCCTGGCGCAATCAGCTCAACCGCCGGCCCCAGGGTGGAGCAGGTGAGCACAACGGCGTCAGCATGCCGGGCAAGTGCGAGCAGCGCCGATGCGGTTGACGCGGCTATCTCTGCGGTCAGCGAGCCTGCCTGTTCCGCTGCCGCCAAGAGGTCTGCGCGAACCTCATGGCGCACTACGTTGGGGCCGAGACCGAGGGTTTTTGCGGCCGTGTCAAACACCGCGATGTTGCTGGCTGCGGTGTGGAGGCAGGTAATTCGCATGGATTATTCCAAGGTGATCGCGGGTTAAGATGGCGCCTGTGCCTTTTTGACGCAAGGATTGCGCAGGTCACTTATCCCGCAAGGGGGGAAAAAATGCAGAGTGATTTGCGCAAGGCCATCGTGCAGTTGCATCAGCAGGTCAACCCGCGATCCCATTCAGCTCTGCGAACGTATCATCCGATAACTCTAACTCGCCTACAGCCAGGTTCTCATGCAAATGAGCAACCGATGAAGTACCGGGAATCAGCAGGATATTGGGTGAACGTCGCAGTAACCACGCCAGCGCCAATTGCTTGGGCGTTACCGCCAGTCGTTGGGCGACATGGGACAATGTCGATGACTGTAGCGGGGTAAACCCGCCCAGCGGGAAGAACGGTACATAGGCAATGCCCTCCCGCGCCAGCTCATCAATCAAGGCGTTGTCGTGCTGTTGCGCGATGTTGTACAGGTTCTGCACGCAAACGAACTTGATGACGCCGCGCGCCTCGGCCACTTGGGTCGGGGTGACGTTACTGATGCCGATATGGCGCACCAGGCTCTGTTGTTGCAGTTGTGCAAGCGCCTCCAATGAGGCGGCAATCGAGCCTTCACCGGTCCCCATTATGTTGTGGGTGCAACGGAAATTGACGACGTCCAGCACCTCTAGGCCCAGGTTGCGCAAATTGTCATGCACGGCCAGGGTTAGCTTTTCTTTCGACGAGGCGGCGAGCCACCCGCCCGCAGCGTCTCTACGGGCACCGATCTTGGTAACGAGGGTAAGGTCGTCTGGGTACGGATGCAGGGCCTCGCGAATAATCTGATTGGTAATATGCGGTCCGTAAAAATCGCTGGTGTCGATATGATTAACGCCGGATGCGATGGCTTCACGCAATACTGCCAACGCCGCGTCGCGATTTTTCGGCGGGCCGAATACACCGGGGCCCGCCAACTGCATCGCGCCGTAGCCGATACGGTTGACCTTGCGATTACCGAATGTAAACGTGCTGCCGTTTGCCAAGCTGGTCATAACCGTTGCCCTTGCTTCAACCGAGTAAGCCCTTAATATGAAGAATCCTTCAGATATTGGAATTCGCATTCCATGAGCACATTGAAATCGTCCTTGAAACCAAGGAAATCAGCGGTTCAAGCGCGATCAACTGCGACCGTGGACGCATTGCACACCGCAACCCTTCAGGTTTTGACGCAACAGGGCCTCATCCGCTGCACCACGACTCGCGTTGCCGAGCGCGCCGGCATGTCGGTGGGCAGCCTTTATCAGTACTACCCCAATCGCGACGCGTTGCTGGCTGCCGTATTGGAAAAGCACCTGAATCGAGTAGCCGAGACGGTTGAGCAGGCCTGTGTCAGCCATCAAGGTATGCCGGTGGCTGAAATGGCGCGCGGCCTAGTCTTGGCGCTGGTTGCGGCTAAATTACGCGACCAGGATGTTTCTAAAGCCTTGTACGCAATTGCGGGCGAACGCGGCGGCGGCGAGCTGGTCGCCCGTATTAACGCGCGTATGATCGCAGTGACCGCGGCCATGTTGGTGACGGCACCCGATGCGCATTTTGATGACCCGAAGCTCACCGCCGCCATTTCGCTCAGTGCCGTCTTCGGCCCGGTGCGCACACTGCTCGAAGGCAATGCATCACCTGCGTTCGAGGCCGGACTGGAACAACATGCCACGTTGTTATTGACGGCCTATCTGCAAACCTATCGAGACACTAGTTCAAGGCAGGATTAAAGCCAATGCGCACGCGAAACGCAGCACGACTCCTGATGATCAACCCTGCACGCGAGGTATTGCTGTTCAGGTTCGTGCATAACGAAGGCGCGCTGGCCGGCAAGAATTACTGGGCAACGCCGGGCGGTGGGGTTGAGAAGGGCGAAACCTTCGAGGCCGCTGCCATCCGCGAGCTGCGTGAGGAGACGGGCATCAAGATCAAGACGGTTGCGGCATCGGTGGCTGAGCGCCGTTTTCCGATGATGCTGCCCAGTGGGGAGACGGTGCTCGCCGTTGAGCGCTACTTTGTGGTTCATGTGCAAAGCGAGGCGCTTTCCAAGGCTGAATGGACCGCGCAGGAGGCGCAGGTCATGGCCGACCATCGCTGGTGGTCGGCATACGAGCTGCAATCGACGCAGGACACGGTATTCCCCGAGTCGCTGTTGGATATGCTGGTGAAAGCACAAGTGTTTTAACTCGATATCAGGATCTCATTGGTCGCGGCCACCCTGGCGTAGTCCATCGCCAGGTTGCTCAACGACAACGCGTGTACATCCTCAGCCGGCCACAGGCGCCCCGACAGGTCTGTCTGATCGAACGTATAACAGGCGTCCGACGCCACAATCACCTCAAACCCCAGGTTGCCACCCGAGCGCGCGGTGGCCTCGACGGAGTTGTTGGTGATCACCCCGACGATCACCAGTTGCCTGATCGAACGGGTATGCAGCCAGCGCTCCAGCCCGGTGTGTGTGAACGCATCCGGGACGTTTTTTTCGACGACATGTTCGTGCGCAAGCGGTTGCAGCGTGGCCTGGAACTCACAGCCTGGCTGTCCCGGTCAGAAGACGGAGCCAGGCGTGCGGGAAATATGCCGCACGTGTACGACCGGCCCGCCCGCCTGCCGCCACGCGCCCAGCAGGCGCTGCATGTGCCGCTCGGCGTCGGGGTTGTTGCGCCGCCCAAGCGCCGGTTGGTGCATGCCTTGCTGCATGTCGATGATCAATAACGCGGCGGTTGCGGCTAATGGTTGCATGGCACTTTCCTTGGCGGGGGAGGCACGAAACATATCAGCCAATGTGCGCACCCAAACAGCGATTTGTTCGAAAACAACCGCTACACTGCCGCCCCCGAATTTCAGCAAGGATGCTTTGGATGCGTTCGCTCGTCAGCGGTGTGCTGCTTTCTCTGTCCCTGGCCACCTCGGCCATCGCCGAACCCCGTTCGTTTTCGGTCAATGACCCCAGTGGGCAGTTCCTGGTTGAGGTGCTGTTCCCGCAGGTCCCCCAGGACTTGCGCGAGCGGGCGCGGGCGTTGGTCACGGTGCGCGACAACGCCACCCTGCAGATTCTCCAACAGCTGGAAACGCCGGCAGGCAATGTGCCGCTGGACAATGACGGTAAAACCGATGCGGCGCACCTGGTGGGCGAGTCCGGCTTGCTGTACTTCGCCGATATCAATGGCGACGGTCGCCAGGACTTGGCTATCCGCCACGACACCGGCGCCGCCAAGGACTTCCAGTACAGTTACGACGTGTACCTGCAAGACCCGCACAATACGCAGTGGGTACTCAACGGCCCGCTGAGCACCCTGGCGAACGAGACCTCCGGCGGGATGTTCTCGGTCAACCCCAAGGACGGCATCATCCATTCGCAAACCGATCGCGGCTGCTGCTGGATGCGTGTGAGTCGCTGGCAAATGCGCGATGGCGAACTGGTGCAGCTCAGCTCGTACACCCAGCAAGAGGTGCCCGCGACGGACGACGACGCCAACAACAGCATGCCCAGTGGCTACATGCTGCGCACCACCGGCGAGTGGAAAGACGGCCAATGGCTGGAAACCCCGCGCTTGGAAGGGCCGGTCAATGAAGATGCGCAACGGTTGGTCGGCACCCTCGATGGCAAGATCGCGGTGCAAATCTGGTACCAGCAGCAGGGCGCGGTGGTGATTGGCGAGTTGCGCTACACCAACAGCGGCAGCGGCAAGCCGATCAAGCTGGTGGGGGACCGTGGCGAATATGGCGATGACACTTACCTTTACCTGCACGAGTACACCGACGACGGGCATCAAACCGGCATCTGGCGCATCAAGTCGGATTACACCGGTACTTGGGTCAGCGGTGCCAAGGGCGACAAGCGCGAGCGCGTGATCCAACTGCACGATGAATACCGTGAACCCGACTACGAGCTGTTTGGCGACGTTGCCCGCGACCAACGCGACGGCCATTACCAGATGCGCGATGACTTCCTCGACCGCGACGGCGACCTGGACCTCAGAATTCTCCCCGAGCGTGATGCCCAGGGCAGGGAAGTGGCCGAGTTCACCGTGACGCTCAAGGAAACCGGCACCGGCAAGGTTATCGTCAGCGCGCACCACACCGTGCCGATGGAAACCGAAAACCTGATCATCGTGCGTGAACCGTTGGCGGCGCGACGCGCGGGGCCTTACCACATCCAACTGGTGAAGCACTTCGCGGTGATCAACCACAACTCGGCGCCGGATTTTCCGGATTACTTCACCGGGATGTATCGCAAGCAGCCCTGAGAGGGGCGCTTATCCGTTCAGCAGCAGCGACATGTCCGGGTACCTGGCACCTATAAAATCGACAAAAGCGCGCACCTTGGGTGCCGCCAGGCGCCTGGAGGTGTGCAAGACCCACAGTTCAGCCTCCACATCCGAAGCAACGCCCCACTGCACCAGCTCACCGCGGGCAAGCTGGCCCCACGCCATGGACTGCGGCAAGAGGGCAGCCCCACCACCTGCGACAGCGGCATCACGAATCATCAAGAAGGATGAGAAACGCAGCGTTGGAACCGGCTTCAGGATCAACTGGCCGCCATCGAGCGTCCAATGGCCGGGCTGGGAAGCCGACATCACGATGCCGGGAACGGGTCGGGTTGCGCCGGGCATTGGCCTGGGCACTTCAGGCGCCGCCACCACCACCAATCGGTCCCTGGCGAAGCAACGGCCGACCAGATTGCTGTCGGGGCTGGGGTTGATGCGGATGGCTATGTCGAATTGCTCCTCGACCAAATCGACCAGGCGATCCTCCGCCACCACGTCCAGCGTGATTTGCGGGTAGGCCGCACAAAAATCGGCGCCGATCCGGCCCATCGCCAGTTGGGAAAACAGCACGGGAGCCGCCACACGCAAGTGTCCGCGCGGCGTCGATACGCCGTCGCGAGCGGATGCCATTGCTTCGACTACTTCGTTCAACGGCCCCTCGGCGCGAGCCATCAGCGTGGCTCCAGCCTCGGTGAGCTTCAGGCCCCGCGCGCTGCGTTCAATCAGCCTAACGCCTAGTTGTTCCTCCAGTTCGGCAATGCGCCTGGAAAGTGTCGCCTTGGACCTGCCGCTGGCACGGCTGGCTTTTCCCAGCCCGGCGTTGTTGGCGACCAGGGCGAAATCAATCAGTGCGTTGAGGTTCATGCTGTTCCACATTTGAGACGGGGTGTCTACATAGTCGCGTCTTCGTTTTGTATGTGCAGCGGCCTATCGTCTGGTCTCCACTCCTCAACATGAGCAATAGCCATGAGCATTCTTGTTACCGGTGCCACGGGCACCATCGGTTCTCTTATCATCCAGGGCCTCAGCGAGGCCGGCGCAGAGGTCAAGGCTCTTGTGCGCCAGCCCGGTAAACGCGACTTTGCGGCAGGTGTCAGCGAAGTAGTTGCAGACTTGACCGATGTCGTGTCGATGCGTGCCGCGTTGTCGTCGGTGCGCACGCTGTTCCTGCTCAATGCGGTGACGCCGGATGAAGTGACGCAAGCCCTGATCGCGCTGAACCTGGCGCAAGAGGCGGGCATCGAGCGCATTGTCTACCTGTCGGTGATCCATGCCGATCGGTTCAGCAATGTCCCGCACTTTACCGGTAAACACACGGTCGAGCGGATGATCGAGACCCTCGACATACCGGCCACGATTCTGCGCCCGGCCTACTTCATGCAGAACGAACACATGGTGTTGCAGACTATCCGCGATTACGCGGTGTACCCAATGCCGATCGGCTCGGCGGGTGTGTCGATGATCGATGCGCGCGATATCGCCGATGTGGCAGTGGCTGAGTTGCTGCGTCGCGACCGGGCCCCGTCGGCGCTGGCGCGTACGACATTGGAACTGGTGGGGCCGCAAGCGCTGAGCGGTGAGTCTGTGGCTGGGATCTGGAGTACGGCGCTGGGGCGCGAAGTGACCTATGGCGGTGATGATGTCGCCGCGTTCGAAGCGCAACTGGCCGCGTACGGTCCGGCCTGGCTGGCGTATGACATGCGCTTGATGATGGCGGGTATCCAGACGTTCGGCATGCAAGCGGCCGAAGGTACGGTAAAGCGTCTGGAGGCTATCGTCGGGCACCCGCTGCGCACCTACGAGGCTTTTGTGCGCGAGGCGGTTGCCGGGGGCTGAGCGTCAACGGCGCCCTTCAAAAAGCCCTCCAGGCTGACCTTCACACCTGCTTGTTGTGCCAGCTCAACGATGGCTTCGACGCGCTGTGCATCCACGATAAACCCGACGTATTCGTCACCGCCGGAGTCCAGATGCACAAAGCGCTTGCCGAAGCCGGTGAGCCATTGGTCATAGCTGTCCAACACGGCTTGCATCGGTCGTGTGCCGGTGTGCAGGTAGGTGTAGGGTTCCTGCACGCCACTGGCCGAAGCCAGGTGGGGGGCAAGGTATTGGAACCCGTCGAAGCCACGCCAATCGACGTTGAGCAATGCAAGGTAGGCGAGTTTCTGGCCTCTTGACGGGTCAAGCAGCCCGTCGGTCAAGGCGCTGGTGGCGTCTTGATCGACGGCGTACTTGCGCAGCACACGCCGTACGAGCCTGGCTCTTTCTGGCTCGGGTGCGGCGCTTAACAGCGTTTCGGTCAGGGTTGCGAGCGCTTGCTTGCGAGCCTTGGATTCAGGTGTGCGAAATTCCCGCATGATTGCCGCATGACTGGCATTGGTTTCATCGGGAGGCGGCATCGTAAAACGGCCGCCGAACAAACGATCAAAGAACCCCATGCTGCCCCCTTTGCCTTACTTGCTTAGGCGTTGGTACCCAAGAACCATCGCCAGAATCATCGCCAACAGCTCCTGCTGCGCCTCTTCACGGCTGATTTCGCCGCTGGCCGCCGCGTGAGACAGCGCCTCTGCCGCGCCCAACATGGCGCGCAGGCCGGCTTGAGAGACGGTGCCCGTGGGCGCGAAGGGCGCCAGTGCGTCGCGGCATTTGTCGAGGAAGATCACCTCGTATTTGCGCTTGAGGGCTTCGAGCTCCGGCGAGCCGCTCAGTGCTGCGGTCACTCCCGGGATTTCCCGCCCCTGCAACAACACACAATCGACATACGACGCGGCAATCACCCACGCACGGTCTTCCAATGTCGCGCTGCTGGCGTCGATGGCGTCGGCAAACACTTGGTTCTGGCGCCCATCGAAATCTTCGTACAAGGCCGCCAGCAAGCCGGCACGGGTGACGAAATGGTCGTACACCACCGGCTTGGTCACGCCCGCCAGTTCCGCCAGGCGGCCCAGGGTCAGGGCGTCTGTGCCTTCTTCGCGCACCAGCTGCCAGGCCACTTCCAATAATTGACGCAGGCGATCTTCACGAGACAAACGCCGACGTGGGGCAGGGGATTCACTGCTTGACATGCTTATATACCAAAAGTAACTTACTAATCGTAACTTAACGCCAGCCTAAACCGAAAAGGTGTCAATGTCATGCACGCACTGATCGTTGTTGCTCATCACGACCCGCAATCCCTTACGCACAGCATTGCCGCGCACGTCGCCGCCGGCCTCGGCGCGTCGGGGCACACCTATGAAATCGCCGACCTTGCCGCCGAAGGCTTCGACCCGCGCTATACCGCTGCCGACCATCGGGTACACCGCACCCACGCCACGCCACCGGCCGATGTGCTGGCCGAACAAGCGCGCCTGGACCGTGCCGATGCGCTGGTGCTGGCGTTTCCGATCTACTGGTGGTCATTGCCGGGCCTGCTCAAAGGCTGGATAGATCGGGTATTCGTCAACGGCTGGGCGATCGATTACGGCCCGGACACCCCGGTGGTGAAAAAGCTGCGCCACTTGCAGGTGCATCTGCTCGCCCTCGGCGCGGCGGATCACAGCGCGTTTGACCGCCACGGCTATGCCAAGGCGATGCGCACGCAGATCGACTACGGCATCTTTGATTATTGCGGCGCGCAGGTGGTGACGTCCGAGCTGCTGCTGGACTCGGAAGGCGGCGCGGCGCAGGCACATATGAAAACTGCACATACCGTGGGGCGGGGGTTGTTCAAGGCAGAGACGGTTGCCGGCTGATTCAACCGTCGCGAAACAGATCGTGGGCATCCAGCAGGCGATAGGCGATTTCCGGGCGCTTCTCCATGCCTCGGCGAATCGCCGCCGGAATCGATTGCCGGGTCTTGCGACACATGCCCGGTAACTCGTCGATGACGATCTGAATCCCGCGCATGCTCTTGACCTCGGTATGACCCGGCGCGACATGCACGCGAATGCCCAATTGCTGGTACATCAGCTGTTGCATGCGCTCCAGGTCTTGCAGGCTCTTGAGGTCTTCAAGGCGTTCGAGCAGGCGTTTTTCTTCCTGGCGCGTCAGGTTGAGGATGCGCAGGTCGGCGCCTGGGGTTGCAAGCAAATGCTCGCGGTTACAGACGCAGGCGCCGGGTGGGCAGGGTTGGCGAATTGTCATGTGTGGCCCTCCCCAAACCGACGCGGCCGGCTCAGTAGCTGAGCGTGACCCCAAGACTGCCCAGGGCCTTCCAGTATTGCGGATAGGTCTTGGCCACGCAGTCCGGGTCCTGGATGCGGATACCCGACACTTTCAGCCCGGCCAGGGCAAAGCACATGGCAATGCGGTGGTCGGCGTGGGTGTCGATCAGCGCATTGCACGATGTGCCGGCCAGCCCAGGGTCGGCGGCCACCAGCAGGTCGTCGCCGTCGATGGTGGCCAGGCCCGGGCGAATCTCATTGAGGCCGTCATGCAGCGCTTGCACGCGATCACATTCCTTGACCCGCAGGTTGGCCAGCTCGGTGAAGCGCACGGGGGTGTTATTGAATGCGGCCAATACCGCCAGGGTCGGGATGGCGTCCTGCATTTGCGAGCCGACGACCGTGGCCTGCATGTTCGGGAACTGCGCGATCACGGCCTGGGCCTTGGCGTCGGGCTGGGTGAAATCCTGCGCGGCCACGCCGATGTCGATATGGCCGGCGGTCAGCACTTCGGCGGCCCACAGGTACGTGGCGGCGGAGGCGTCCGGTTCGATCAGGTAGTCATGGGCGGTGTAGCCGGTGGGCGCCACGCGCCAGGTGGTGTCGTCGACCGCTTCGACTTGCGCGCCGAACGCTCGCATGCAATCGAGGGTCAGGTCCACGTAGCCGCGGGCGCCGATGTCCTTGCCGGTCAGCGCCACTTCAATCGGCGCTTCACCGCATGCCGCCAGCATCAGCAGGGCAGAGACGTACTGGCTGGACAACCCGCCGTCGATCTCAAAACGTTTGGCCTGGACCTTGCCTGCGCCGTGCACGGTTACCGGTGGGCAACCGGTTGGGCTGTCGACCCGGATACCGTTCTGGCCGAGGGTGGCCAGCAGCGGGCCGATCGGGCGCTTGCGCATATAGTCGTCGCCATCGAGTACCACGGTGCCCTCGACGGTGGCGACCGCTGCGGTGAGAAAACGCATCGCGGTGCCGGCGTTGCCGAGGAACAGCGGTTGTGTCGGCAATTGCAGCTTGCCGCAACCGGTCACGACGAAAGTGGTGTCATCGGGCTCATCGATGGTCACGCCCATTTGGCGCAGGGCCACCGACATATGCCGGGTGTCATCGCTCTTGAGTGCGCCGCTCAGGCGGCTGGTGCCCTTGGCCAGGGCGGCCAGCAGCAGGGCGCGGTTGGTAATGGATTTGGAGCCGGGCGGTGCGACCTTGCCATTGAGGGGGAAATTGGGCGGTGTAACGGTCACGGTTTTCTGCGAACTCAAGGTACAAGGCTCCTGGTCAAGGCAAGGTGGTACGGAGTGGCCGACGGGCGGACCCGAATAATCGGCCAAAGGTGCGGTGCTTGTCGAGGTTTAGCGCTGGGAGAGCCAGTAATCGTGCAGCGCCCGCGCGGCTGGCTCGATCTCGCTGACGCGCTGTTGGTGGGCCTGCACGTCCAGGTCGGCGGGTAACTCGAAGTTGTCCTGCTCGGCGCACCAGGAGATTTTCTCCAACTGCGCGGCCAGTTCGACCGGCAGTTGCGGCCAATTGCCGATCGCTGCGCCACGGATGTAGCCAAAGCACCACTCTTCAGCCAGGGTCACGATTTGGCCTCGATGCTCGGTGTCATCAAAGCGTGCCTTGAAGTCTTGGGCGTTGTTGGCCAACTGTGCCGCCAGGGTGTTGATGTGGCGTACGCACAGCTCCAGGAAACGCTGTGCTTCTTCCATGTTTTCCCATTCCGGATTCTGCCCGCCCCAGATGGCCGGGAACCATTGGGCGATATCCACTTGCGTCGGGCTCGACACCAACGCGGTGAAGTAGCCGTCGAGTTCGGCCAGGTTCAGCACCGAATGATCATCGCCGTACTTGAGCAGGGTTTCTTCGATAAGGTCGAATTCGGCGGCGGCGAGGGGTTGGGCGTGCATGGCATTTCCTTAAAACATCGAGCGCCGCGTTCAGGGCGGCTTAAAGCGCCAAGGATGGCGCCTGGCAAGGTTTTTTGCCAGTCCCGCTTTTGGCCGATGCGCCGTCATGCACCCTTGTTATAGTTCGGGCCTTATCACTCGCCAGTCAGGGATCACTGCCATGTCCGAATACCAAGCTTTCGTCGTCGAACTCAGCGGCAACGTTGCCCATGTGCAGATCAATCGTCCGGAAAAAATCAACGCGATGAACGCCGCGTTCTGGACCGAGATCATCGACATCTTCCAATGGGTCGAAGACACCGATGCCGTGCGTGCGGTAGTGCTCAGTGGCGCCGGCAAGCATTTCTCCTCTGGCATCGACCTGATGATGCTGGCCTCGGTGGCCAACGAATTCGGTAAGGACGTGGGCCGCAACGCACGCCTGTTGCGGCGCAAAATCCTTGAGCTGCAAGCCTCGTTCAACGCCGTCGACAACTGCCGCAAGCCGGTACTGGCGGCGATCCAGGGTTACTGCATAGGTGGCGCCATCGACCTGATCAGCGCCTGCGACATGCGCTACGCCGCCGAAGATGCGCTGTTCTCCATCAAGGAAATCGACATCGGCATGGCCGCCGATGTGGGCACCCTGCAACGCCTGCCGCGCATTATCGGCGACGGCATGCTGCGTGAACTCGCGTACACCGGTCGCCAGTTCGGCGCCGAAGAGGCTCGCGGCATTGGCCTGGTCAATCGGGTGTACGCCGATCACGCGAGCCTGCTGGCCGGGGTGCTGGAGATCGCCCAGGAAATCGCCGCCAAGTCGCCGATTGCCATCGCCGGTACCAAGGCCATGATCAGCTACATGCGTGACCACACGGTCAATGACGGTCTGGAATACGTTGCCACCTGGAACTCGGCTATGTTGCAATCCAACGACCTGCGCGTGGCCATCGCGGCCCATATGAATAAGCAGAAACCCGAATTCGTGGATTGACTGACATGACTCCAGGCTGGATCACCACAACGCTGCTGGATAACGAAACCCCCGGCGGCTGGGCCGTCGCCCGCAGCCGCGACGGTTTTTTACATGACTCCAACGGCCCGCTGTTCCCACGCGAATGGCTCAAGCGCCAGGACCTCGCGGTGTTCGCCGAACACGGCCTCGGCCACCTCGATGGCGAGCCGGTGTACTTGCTGGAGCTCGACTCGGCGGGCGAGGTACCGGGGTGCAGCTGGCAGGGCCTGCGCGGCTTCATGCTGCAGGGCGATCACACCCTGTTCAAAGTGCTCGGTTATGCGGCGCAGATCGGCACTTGGGCGCGCGAACACCGGTTTTGCGGCAGTTGCGGCCAGGCCATGGTTCAGGTGCCTCGGGAACGCGCCATGTTCTGTGAGGCCTGCGACCTGCGCAGCTACCCACGGATTTCTCCGAGCATGATCGTGCTGGTGACCCGTGGCGATGAGATTTTGCTGGCCCGTTCGCCGCGTTTTGTCAGCGGCGTGTACAGCACGCTGGCGGGGTTTGCCGAGCCGGGCGAGTCGGCCGAGGACTGCCTGATTCGTGAAGTGCACGAGGAAGTGCAGGTGCGCGTGAAGAATATCCAGTACATGGGCAGCCAATGCTGGCCGTTCCCCCATTCGATGATGCTGGGCTTTCACGCCGAATATGCCGGCGGCGATATCGTGCCCCAGGCCGACGAGATCGAAGACGCGCAGTGGTTCAACATCCACGACCTGCCGCCGTTGCCGGCGTCACGCTCGATTGCGCGTTACCTGATCGACCTCTACCTGGCCCGTCGTTTAGGCCACGCTGAACCAGTGTTGCCAGGCTAGGCGCACCGTCAGGCCGAGGACCACGGTGATAAACACCGGGCGAATGAATTTGGCGCCGCCGCTGATCGCGCTGCGTGCGCCAAAGAACGCGCCCCCCATCACCGATATGCCCATGGCCAGGCCGACGATCCAGTCCACCGAGCCGTTGAAAATAAACACCGACAGGGCCGCCGCGTTACTGACAAAGTTCATGCTGCGCGCCACGCCGCTCGCTTTGACCAGATCGATGGGGTGCAGCAGCATCGTGCTCACCGTCCAGAACGCCCCGGTGCCGGGGCCTGCCACGCCATCGTAGAAGCCCAGGCCGAAGCCCTGGGTGGCTTGCCATTTCTTCTTGATCGGCGCCTCGGCGTCCAACGGTGTCTTGGGCGTACCACCAAACAGCAGGTAGACGCCGCAGGCGAATACGATCACCGGCAGCATCTTGTTCAGGGTTTCGGCGGGCAAGTAGTGCGCCACCACCGCACCGGCGAGGGCGCCGACCAGCGTGCCGACGATGGCATGCACCCACTGGCGCGGGTGGAACAGCTTGCGGCGGTAGAAGGTAAAGCTGGCGGTGGCCGAGCCGAAGGTGGAACTGAGCTTGTTGGTGCCCAGTACCAGGTGCGGCGGCATGCCGGCGGTGAGCAGGGCGGGCGTGGTGAGCAGGCCGCCACCGCCGGCAATGGCATCGATAAAGCCCGCGATAAACGCGACGCAGGCGAGAATGGCGAGGGTGGTCAGGTCAACGCTGAGTTCGAAGGGCATGGGATGGGCTTATTGTTGGCGGGGCGGGTGAGGGTCGCCATCTTACCTGCCTGATGTGCGCAGAACCAACTGTGGGAGCAAGCCCGCTCCCACAGTTGATCTGTGTATGTTTGGCTACTTGTGGGTGCCCAGCCACTCCAGCGCCGTGCGCCACACGCAAATCCCCAAGAAGTACGCTGACATCAGCGACCACAACCCGAATGTCCACGGGTTGGTGTTGGGGTAGTCGACCACCATCAGAAAACTGCACAGCAACCAGATCGTGGTCACCGCGATGTTGATCGGCATGAACCGCTTGACCCGGAACGGGTGCAGGAACTTCATCGGCGTGACGGTCAGCAGCGCCAGGCCGATCACGGTCAGCAGCGTCACCCAGGCCTGCGGCTGGATGATGTATACGCATAAGGCAACTACGTTCCAGGCGGCGGGGAAGCCGACGAAGTAGTTGTCCTTGCTCTTCATGTTCACGTTGCAGAAACAGAACAGCGACGACACCAGGATCACCGACACCGTGAACAGGTGAGTGAAGTCCGGCAGGTCGATGTAGCGGTAGATAAACAGTGCGGGAATGAACACATACGTGAGGTAGTCGATTACCAGGTCCAGCACCGAACCGTCGAAGCTGGGCAACACCGTGCTGACATTCAGTCGTCGCGCCAGTGAACCGTCGACGCCGTCCACTACCAGCGCCAAGCCCAGCCAGAGCAGGCAGGCCTTGGGTGAGTTTTCCAGCAACGCCAGGGTGGCCAAGAAGGCCAGGACCACGCCGGTGGCGGTGAAGCCGTGGGCGCCCCAGGCTTTGATTCTGGCTACATGCAGGGTCGATATCACGGGCGGTTCTCCAAAAGGTCAAACGGGGCAGCCGACAACGTGACGCGGTCGAGTCTGGCCGGGGAATGCAGGTATCGACCGGGAAGGGGGTTATAAGGTTCACCGCCCGGTGTATCGCTAAGCGTAGCAAGCGTAGGACGTTTCGACATCAACCCTGACGGAACACCAGTGCTTTCAAGCCACTTTGCGCGTCGATATCGGGAAATTCCGGCGGGTTTTCCAGGCGCTCGACAAAGCGCAGGCCGGGGGCCTCGCGGGTCACGCCGTCGATCAGGAAGTCCTCGCCGTAGGCCGGGTCGTTCATGCACGCCAGCACCGTGCCCTGGGACGTGAGCAGATCGGGCAGGCGGCGCAGCACGCGTTGGTAGTCCTTGGTCAGCAGGAAGCTGCCTTTCTGGAAGGACGGCGGGTCGATGATCACCAGGTCGTAGGGGCCGCTGTTGGTGACTTTGGCCCAGGACTTGAACAGGTCGTGGCCCAGGAAGGTCACTTTGCTCAGGTCATGGCCATTCAGGCGATGATTGTCGCGGCCACGGCTCAGGGCGCCGCGGGCCATGTCCAGGTTGACCACGTGGTCGGCACCGCCTTCGATGGCCGCCACCGAGAACCCGCAGGTGTAGGCAAACAGGTTGAGCACGCGCTGGCCGTGGGCCTGTTCGCGCACCCAGTTGCGGCCGTAGCGCATGTCGAGGAACAGCCCGCTGTTCTGTTTTTTACCCAGGTCGATCAGGTAGCGCAGGCCGCCTTCGGTGATGACCCGTTCCTCGATGGCGTCGCCCACCAGCCATTCGGTGGTGCTTTGCGGCAGATAACGGTGTTGCAGGGCCACGGCGTGTGCACCGAAGCCGGCCCAGTCGATCTGCGCCAATTGGTGCTTCAAGGCTTGCAGATGTTCGGTTTCCTTGAACAGGGCGACCAGCACGACGCCTTGCAGCCAGTCCACCGTCACCTGCTCCAGCCCTGGCCAGCAGCGGCCCCGGCCATGAAACAGGCGCCGGGTCTCGGCCGGCGCGCTGGCCAGGGCGGTGAGCAGGTGGGTGTGCAGGGTAGCGAGTGCGTCTGGGTTCATCGTTGAGCGTCGGTCGTTGAGCGGGCGGCATTTTAAACACAATCGGGCGCGGTTGTTGCTCAGAGCGTGGCGATCAAGGCTGGGCCAAAGGACTCACGCAGAAAGCCGGGGGCGATGTACCGCTCGTAATGCGCCTCGGAGAGCAGGAAGAACTCGCGGTCGATCGCGTCACGCAGGTCTGTGAGGTTGCGCTCGCGAAACTCCGGCAACAGCGCCAACCCATAGGCATCCAGCTTGGAAATCACCCGCGCACCTCGGGCAATCAGTTGGTAGGCCCAGCAATACGGCGACTGGTGCGGCATAAAGCGGATCTTGCGCTCTTCCAACTGCCGGCGCAGGCGTTGCGGGTCGAACACTTCCAGCTTGCTGGTCATTACCTGCACCAGCAGTTGCTCAAGGCGCAGCCACACCGCCTGTTTTTCCTCGGCGTTGTAGCCATTCCACTGGATGACTTCATGGTGATAACGCTTGCAGCCCCGGCAGACCAGGTCACCGTAAACGGTGGAACACAGACCGATGCACGGGGTCTTGATGGTTTGGTTGGGCATAAAGGGCAATTTGCAAAGTTTACGGAACACCGCGTTCCCAATGTGGGAGGGGGCTCCCGATAGCGGCGCATCAGTCACAGAGGCTTTAACTGAACTACCGTCATCGGGAGCAAGCCCCCTCCCACATTGGGGTGTGTGATGCTGATCAATCCCAGCTCAGCGCGCCGCCGGTCTGGTACTCGATCACGCGGGTTTCGAAGAAATTCTTCTCTTTCTTCAAATCCATAATCTCGCTCATCCACGGGAACGGGTTGGTCGTGCCTGGATACTCTTCCTTCAGCCCAATCTGCGACAAACGGCGGTTAGCAATGAACTTGAGGTAATCCTCCATCATCGCCGCATTCATCCCCAGCACCCCACGCGGCATGGTGTCGCGCGCATATTCGATCTCCAGTTGAGTCCCTTGCAGGATCATCTGGGTCGCTTCTTCCTTCATCTCGGCATCCCACAAATGCGGGTTTTCGATTTTGATCTGGTTGATCACGTCGATACCGAAGTTCAGGTGCATCGACTCATCGCGCAGGATGTACTGGAACTGCTCGGCCACGCCGGTCATTTTGTTGCGGCGGCCCATGGAGAGGATCTGGGTGAAGCCGCAGTAGAAGAAGATGCCTTCCAGTACGCAGTAGTAGGCGACCAAGTTGCGCAGCAGTTCTTTGTCGGTGTCGACGGTGCCGGTTTCGAACTTGGGGTCGGAGATCGAGCGGGTGTATTTCAGGCCCCACGCGGCCTTTTTAGCCACCGATGGGATCTCGTGGTACATGTTGAAGATCTCGCCTTCATCCATGGCCAGCGATTCGATGCAGTACTGGTAGGCGTGGGTGTGGATCGCTTCTTCGAAGGCCTGGCGCAGGATGTACTGGCGGCACTCCGGGTTGGTGATCAGGCGGTACACGGCCAGCACCAGGTTGTTGGCGACCAGGGAATCGGCGGTGGAGAAGAAGCCCAGGTTGCGCATGACGATACGGCGTTCGTCGTCGGTGAGGCCTTCGGGGTTTTTCCACAGGGCGATGTCGGCGGTCATGTTGACCTCTTGCGGCATCCAGTGGTTGGCGCAGCCGTCGAGGTACTTCTGCCAGGCCCAGTCGTACTTGAAGGGCACGAGTTGGTTGAGGTCGGCGCGGCAGTTGATCATGCGTTTTTCGTCAACGGCGACGCGGGCGGAGGCGCCTTCGAGTTCGGCGAGGCCTTCGGCGACGTCGAGTTTGTCCAGGGCAGCCTTGGCGCGGATGATGGCGGCGGAGTCGTTGGCGGTGACGGCGCGGGCTTCGACGGCGGCAGCGGCGCCGGCACCGTCGAGGCGGTCCATGTTGGCTTCGCTGGCGTGGCCGGCGTTGGCGCCCTTGACTACCGCTGCACCGGTGTCTTCGTTGTCGACTTCATCCCAACTCAGCATTGAAATACTCCTTCCTGATCTGTTTCGGCGGGGTGTGAACCCGGTCTAAAAATAGGTGATTTTGCAGACTGCTAGGCATTGAAATATTGCGCGGAGTGTGGTCGGTAAATACCGATTCTGCACACTATGTAGTGGTCTGTCTTGTAGGTCGGCACACTATATGGGGTGTAACACCTCTGGTCAACGCACAAGAGCGGCTCGACTGTCGCAGGGGCCAAGCGCGTGCGGCGTGGGTGTGCATGCCTAAGCTAATGCTAAAAAGGTATTTATTAGCGGTTTTTAAGATCGTTTAGCTTGGACGCTTCCCCAGGATGTTATTCAAGGAGCGAGCCGCCGATGGCCCACGTACAGTCAATTACCGCCTTGCCGCTGTTGGACCTGGCGCAGCTCGACGGCAGCCCGCAGCAGCGTCGGCAGTTTCTCGATGAGTTGCGTCTGGCGGCGCGCCATATCGGCTTTTTCTACCTCACCGGGCATGGCATCGACCGTGACTTGCTGGCCCAGGTGCAGCAACAGGCACGCGCGTTTTTTGCCTTGCCCGAGGCCGATAAACGGGCGGTGGGCATGCTTAACTCCCCCCACTTTCGCGGCTACAACCGCGCCGCCTCGGAGATCACCCGAGGCCAGCCCGACCTGCGCGAACAATTCGACGTCGGCGCCGAGCGCGAGCCCTTGCCCGCCGCGCAATACCCGGCCGCCTGGGCACGCTTGCAAGGCCCCAACCAATGGCCGCCGGCTCTGCCACAACTCAAACCCCTGGTGCTCGGCTGGCAGCAGGCGATGACGCAAATGGCCCTGCGCCTGCTACGCGCGTTCGCCCAGGCCCTGTCCCTGCCGGAAAACGCCTTTGATGCGCTGTATGGCGACAAACCCAACGAACATATCAAGCTGATCCGCTACCCCGGCCGTCATGCGCAGCAAAGTCGCCAGGGCGTCGGCGCGCACAAGGACTCCGGGTTCCTGAGCTTTTTGCTGCAAGACCAGCAGGCCGGTTTGCAGGTGGAAGTGGAGGAGGGCCGTTGGATTGATGCGGTGCCGCGCCCCGACACGCTGGTGGTGAATATCGGCGAACTGCTTGAACTGGCCAGCAATGGCTACCTGCGCGCGACCGTTCACCGCGTGGTGTCGCCGCCGGTGGGCAGCGAGCGGTTGTCGCTGGCGTTTTTCCTCGGGGCGCAACTGGACGCGGTGGTGCCGGTATACCAATTGGCGCCCGAGTTGCTGCGCGATGCCCATGGCCCCGAGAGCGACCCGCGCAACCCATTGCTGCGCGATGTGGGCTGGAACTACCTCAAGGGGCGCCTGCGTTCCCACCCCGATGTGGCTCAACGTTTCTACGCCGACGCCACGTTGCCCGAAGCACTGTCCGCCTGATCAGGAGATCACCGATGTTGAAAACCACCACCCTTACCCTGGCGGCATTGCTGGCCTCCTTCAGCGTGTCGGCCGCCGACGCGTTGCGCGTGGCCGCTGATCCGATTCCCCATGCGCAGATCCTCGAATACGTACAAAAGCTCGACCCGAGCCTGAAGCTGAAGATCATCGAGATCCCCAGCGGCGTGAATTCCAACGAGTTGCTCGCCCACGGTGATGTCGACGCCAATTACTTCCAGCACCTGCCGTACCTTCACTCCCAGGAACAGGCCCTCGGCCAGAAGTTCGCCGTGGCGGCCACGGTGCATATCGAGCCGTTGGGTATTTATTCGCGTCGGCACACCCGCTTCGCTCAAGTGCCGGACAAGGGCACCGTCGCCGTCCCGAATAACGTCACCAACCTCAGCCGCGCGCTGTACCTGTTGCAAGCCAACGGTTTGATCAAACTCAAACCCGGCTTCAATGACGCCGCCAAGGAACAGGCCACGCCCAAGGACATCGCCGAAAACCCCAGGCACCTGAAGATTCTGGAAATTGAATCCCCGCAAATTCCCCGGGCCTTGGACGATGTGGACCTTGCGGTGATCAACGGCAACTTCGCCCTGGAAGCCGGGCTCGAACCGGCCAAGGATGCGTTGGGCCTGGAGCAGGCCAAGGGCAACCCGTATGCGAATATCCTCGTCACAACCCCCAAGCTGGCGGATGACCCGCGTATTCGGCAGTTGGCCAAGGACTTGCGCTCACCGGAACTGGCCAAGTTCATCAGTGAGAAATACGCCGGCTCTGTGATCCCGGTGGCGGTCGAATGATCGTTGTCGAGGGCGTCAGCAAAACCTACGCAAACGGCCAGCCGGCGGCATTGGATAACGTGTCGTTGCAGATCGCCGATGGGGCGATCTTCGGCATTGTCGGGCGCAGCGGCGCGGGTAAAAGTACCTTGCTGCGCTGCTTGAACCTGCTGGAGCGACCGACGTCCGGGCGTATCCTGCTGGATGGCCAGGACCTGACCCGGCTGAACGACAAACAGCTGCGCCAGCACCGCCAGCGTATCGGCATGATCTTCCAGGGTTTCAACCTGCTGCATTCGCGCAATGTGGCGGATAACGTGGCGGTGCCGCTGGAGATCGCCAATGTGCCCAAGGCCGAGCGCGCGGCGCGGGTGTCGCAGTTGTTGGCACTGGTGGGGCTCAGCGACAAGGCCCAGGCGTTTCCCTCGCAGTTATCGGGCGGGCAGAAACAGCGCGTAGGCATCGCCCGCGCCTTGGCCGCGCGGCCCGCGTACCTGCTGTCGGATGAAGCCACCAGCGCGCTGGACCCGGAGACGACGGCGTCGATCCTTGAACTGCTGCGCGACATCAATCGGCAACTGGGCGTGACCATCGTGTTGATCACCCACGAGCTGGAGGTGGTCAAGGCGATCTGCGACAGCGCGGTGTCCCTGGCCGACGGCCGCGTAGTGGAAAGCGGCACGTTGCTGCAACTGCAGAGCGACCCGTCGTCGCGCCTGGGCCGTTCGCTGGGCCACAGCCTGCACGTGGTGAGGGCCGTATGAAGACCGATTGGAACGACATCCTGCAATTGCTGCTCAACGCCACCGGCGAAACCTTATACATGGTGCTGCTGGCCGGGCTCTTCACCTTGCTGATCGGCCTGCCCCTGGGCGTGCTGCTGTTTATCAGTCGACGCGATGGCTTATTGCCGCTGCCCCGCCTCAATCGGGCGGTGGGCGCGGTGATCAACCTGGGGCGTTCATTGCCCTTTGTGGTGCTGTTGATCGCACTGATCCCGCTGACCCGCTTGATCGTCGGCACCACCCTGGGCAGCACCGCCGCCGTGGTGCCGATCACCATCGGCGCCTTTCCGTTCTTTGCGCGAATTGTCGAAACCGCGCTGGACGAAGTGGACAAGGGCCGCATCGAAGCCATCGTGGCCATGGGCGGGGATATCCGCCATGTGATTCTCAAGGTGTTGTTGCCCGAGGCCTTGCCGGCGCTGGTCGCCGGGGTGACCTTGACCCTGGTGATGCTGATCGGTTTTTCATCCATGGCCGGGGTGATCGGCGGCGGTGGGCTGGGTGACCTGGCGATTCGCTATGGTTACCAGCGCTTCAATAACCAGATCATGGTGGTCACGGTGATCGTGCTGGTGCTGCTGGTGCAAGGCGTGCAAAGCCTGGGCGATCGTTGTGTGCATTCATTGGCCCATCGACGCTGAGCAGCCCGCGAGGCGGGTGGCCTTGAGCAGCGCTTCAAACACTTGCTGCACCCGTGGCTCATCACTATGGGCCACATTGAAACGCATCGAATCGCGATGGGCCGTGTCGTAGCCGAAGAGCGCACCCGGCGCCAGGACCATGCCGCGTTTCAACGCCTCCTGGGCCAGCCACTCGCCGTCCACCCCCGGCGGCAGGCGCGCCCAGATAAACATCCCGCCTTCGTAGGCCATCGGCAGTTCGCAGCCACAGCGCCTGAGCCATTGTTCGACGCGCCCGCCAGCCTCCATCAAACGCTGGACCATGCGCTTGCGATGCCTGGCGTAGCTGCCTTCGCTGAGCATGCGATACACAATGTGCTCGAACAGCTCCGAGGTCACGCCGCCGCTCATCAACTTCATGTTGGTGAGGTTGGCCGCCAACTGTGGCGCGGCCACCACGTAGCTGACGCGGGTGTTGGCGCTGAGGATCTTGGAGAAACCCGACAGGTAGGTGACGTGGTCCAGGCCGGCGATGGCGGCCAGGCGTGGCGGTGGGTTGGGGTGCAGGTCGCCGTAGAGGTCATCCTCGACGATATGGCAGTGGTACTGCTGGGTCAGTTGCAACAGGCGAAACGCCTGGCTGGGGCTGAAGGAATGGCCCGTGGGGTTTTGCAGCACGCTGGTGGTCAGGTACAGGCCGGGGCGGTGCTCGGCCAGCAGGTGTTCAAGCGCGGCGAAGTCCAAGCCGTCGGGACGGCGCTGAATGCTCACCACCTTGACGCCATGCAAGGCCAGGTTGGCGTGGAAGTTGAAATAGCACGGCGCGTCCAGCAGTACCGTGTCGCCGGGCCTTACGAGCAGACGCATCAGCATGTCCAGGCCCTGCACGGTGTTGGGGGTGGTGATGACCTGTTCCACCGGCACCGACAAGCCTTCGCCATGCAGCTTCTGTTGCAGGGCCTGGCGCAATGGCAGGAAGCCCGCCGGCGTGCCCAGCCCGGCGATGCGCAGCGACGGCGCGCGCACCACGCTGCGCATCGCCTGGCGCAGGGGCTCGGCGTCCAGCCATGCTTCCGGCAGATGGCCGCCGCCGGGGCGCAGGTCGCCATCGGCGGTGGCCAATGGGCGGCGCAATACGCTGAGCAGGTCCTGGGGCAGCAGCTCGACCCACGCCACCGACGCCGGACGTGGGCTGTCCATCGTCACAAAGTGACCACGGCCCTGGCTTGAGGTGAGCAGGTTGCGCCCGCGCAGGCGGTCCAGCGCTTCGTTGAGGGTGAACTTGCTGACGCCCAGGGTCTGGGCCAGTTCACGCACCGAGGGCAACTTGCTGCCGGGTGCCCATTCGCCGTGCTCGATGGCCTGGCTGAACGCTTCGACGATCTGCTGCACCTTCGGCGTGCCTTCCACGAAGGCAATAGCGGATACAAACATAAATCTTCCTTGTGTTTGCCGGTGATTTTACCGGTGAAGTATGGCCGGATTAGGCATTACTTTACCTGCCTTGCGCAATGCTGCTTGCCTAGACTGCACGCTCCGTTTCCCTAGGTCACAGGCCATGACAAGTGCGTTAACGCTGTCTTCGTTTCTCTATTTCCTGCTGTTTTGCGCCACCATGACCTTCAGCCCCGGCCCCATGACCCTGTTGCTGCTGAGCCTGGGTTTGAAGGACGGCCTGCGCAGGTCGATCCCGGCGCAGATCGGCGCCAGTGTGTCGTACCTGATTTCAATCCTGATCTTTGCCGTGGGCTTCTCGGAATTGATCAAGGGTAACGTCGCCATCGCCCAGGGCATCCAGTTCGTCGGCGTGGCCTACATTCTGTACCTGGCCTACAAACAGTGGACCAGCAGCGGTGTGTCGATCGACCAGGGCGCTGCCGCACAGGGTTCGCGCAGCCTGTTCGGCAAGGGCTTGTTGACCGGGTTTTCCAACCCCAAGGCCCTCATCATGTTCAGTGCCGTGTTCCCGCAGTTCGCCGGGGCAGGGGAGCAGAGTTCGGCGGCCGACATCGCCATCCTCGGGGCGACCTTTCTGCTGCTGCAATTCGCCAGTGGGTGCCTGTATTGCTATTTCGGCCAGCGCATCAAGCATGTGCTGGAAACCCCCAGGCGCCGGGTGCTGTTGCAGCGGATCGCGGCCGTGTTGCTGTTGGGGGTGGCGTTGATGCTGGCGCGCGGGTTTTCCCACTGAGTGTTTTGGACGAAGGGCGCACGAGCGATGGTGGCGATATGCCCGTATGCTGATAGACTCCGAGTATTCTTCCTGGATGACACCCCACCATGCCAGCCAACGGAGGAAAAGGACTTCCGCTCGCTTTGCGCCTCTACAAATCCCGCTCCCTGGGGCTGACGCTCGGTTTTGTGTGCGTAGTATTTGGCATGTACCCGCTCAATCCTCCCATGTGGGTCTGGGCGTGGATGGTGATCAACGCCTTTGCCTGGCCTCATCTGGCCTTCCAGCTGTCTTTGCGCACCACCCAGGCACTGCGCAGTGAGCGCCGCAACCTGTTGTTCGATTCGTTTTGCGGCGGGTTCTGGGTGGGCGCGATGCATTTCAACCCGCTGCCGAGTGTCACCACCTTGTCGATGATGACCATGAACAATGTCGCCATCGGTGGGCCGCGCTTCATGTTCGCCGGCTTAATGGCGCAGACCCTGGGCATCGGCACGGCGCTGCTGATCTTCGCTCCGGCGTTCATGGCCTTGACCACACAGGCGCAGTTGTATGCCTGCTTGCCGATTCTAATGCTGTACCCGTTGGCGCTCGGCTGGATCTGCTATCGCCAGGCCGTGACCCTGGCGCGCCATAAACGCGAATTGCTGGCCCTGAGCCGCACCGACAGTTTGTCTGGCCTGCTCAACCATGGCGCGTGGAAAGATCACCTGGAAATTGAATTCCAACGCTGCCGTCGCGATCATCAGGGCGCGACGATTGCGCTGATCGACATCGACCATTTCAAGCTGATCAACGACACCTACGGCCACGTCACCGGCGACATCGTGCTGCGTCAACTGGGCAAAATATTGCGCCAGAACCTGCGCGTCACGGACCTGGCCGGGCGCTACGGCGGCGATGAGTTTTGTGTGATCCTGCCGGGCATGCCGCTCAACCACGCCACCGACGTGATGGAGGCGTTGCGCGATCGCTTCAACGCGTTGGCCTATGCCCAGGACCCGGCCTTGCGCGCCAGTTTGAGCATCGGCCTGGCGCCGTATCAACCCGGGCACGCCGATTCCACCGGTTGGCTCAACGACGCCGACCTGGCCTTGTATGAAGCCAAAAGCAGCGGGCGCAACCGCGTCAGCGCGGTCCAGGGGGCTTGGTTGCGGTCTGTCTAGTGGGGTAGGGTGTGGCGGCCCCTACACCAAACAAGGATCGGTTTATGCGCTTCATCTTCCCGCGTACCCTTCTGGCCGCCACCCTGGCCTTGCCCTTCGCACTCCCGGCCTACAGCGCCGAACCCCACAAGCAGATCCAGGCGCACGCCGAGCAGTACAAGGCCGAGGCGTTGAAACTGCTGGAGCGTCTGGTCAATATCGATTCGGGCTCCGGCTACGGGCCGGGCCTGACCCAGGTCAGCGACATCGCCGTAGATGAGTTGAAGCAGTTGGGCTTCAGTATCGAACGCGTGCCGGACGCCGCCGCCAACAGCAACCATGTAATCGCCACCCTCAAGGGCACCGGCAAGGCCAGAATCCTGTTGATGGCGCACATGGACACGGTATTCAAGGAAGGCTCCGCCGCCGAGCGCCCGTTCCATATCAAGGACGGCCGCGCCTACGGCCCGGGCGTGATGGATGACAAGGGCGGCATCGTTGCCGGCATCTATGCGCTCAAAGTCCTGAAAAGCCAGGGTTTCACAGACTACGCACAGATCACCTTCCTGCTCGACGCCAGCGAAGAAACCGGCTCCGACATCGCCTCCGAACTGATCCGCAACACCGCCAAGGCTCACGACGTGACCCTGAACCTCGAACCCGGCCGCCCGGCCGACGGCCTGGTGGTGTGGCGCAAAGGCAGCGCCACCGCAGTGGTTGAAGTCAAAGGCAAAGCCGCCCACGCCGGTGTCGCCCCGGCACTGGGGCGCAACGCCGCCATGGAAGCCGCGCACCAGATCCTGCAATTGGGCAAGTTGGGCGATGAAGAGAAGAAAACCACCATCAACTTCACCGTGATCAAGGCCGGCGACCGCACCAACGTGATTCCTGACCAAGCCACGGCCAAGGCGGATGTGCGCGCGGCATTGCCGGAAGAGTTTGATCGCATCGAAAAAGACCTGGTGCGCGTGTCAGCGAACAAACTGATCCCGGACACCGAAGTGACCACCAGCCTCAAGCGCGGCCTGCCACCGATGCCGCAAACGCCCGAGTCGGACAAATTGGTTGCGATTGCCCAAGGGATTTATGGGGAATTGGGCAAGACATTGACCATTGAAGGCAGCGGCGGCGCGGCGGATGCGAGCCTGTCGGCCGGGGTAGGGACGCCGACGTTGGATGGGTTTGGGATTGTGGGCGGCAATATTCATACGCCCGAAGAGTATGCGGAGGTGGAGAGCGTGGTGCCGCGGGTTTACCTGCTTAGCCGGATGATTATGGAGCTTTCGACGCGGTGATTCGAAATCAGGCCGGGCTCACGCTGATGAGTGAGCCTTTGTGGTGAGCAGGCCCTGTGGTGAGCAGGCTTGCCCTGCGCTGGGCTGCGAAGCAGCCCCAAACCTGACATCGCTGATTGAACCGATACACCGTATCGCCCTGACGGGGGGCCGCTTCGCGGCCCAGCGCGAGCAAGCTCGCTCACTACAGGGGATTGTGGGTGTAGGAGTGTTGCTACCACGTTGCTGGATCTTCGAGGCTGGCTTTTTGGAAATCTTCTTTCCAGCCCGCCTGCGTCAGTCTGTAAATTTCTTCGAAAAAGCCTCTTGGATTATCCATATCACCCCATCCCCAAGGCAGAGTGCAGTAATAGCCGGGAGCTTGGACTAGTACTTGGGAGAAGTCATAATTCTCGTCATTAAGCGCGGCGTCCAGAATATCGAATAGAGATTTTCGATGCCGATAATTTAAGTCTGCGCTTTTATCAATTATATATTTCTTGATTAACTGCTCTCTGTCGGCATCATTGTTGATGTCGTAGCCTGCAAACTCCTCACCCAAAGTTTCTTCACGGTCATAGATATCGAACGGGCCGAGAAAATACCGAAGCTTGGGTTCGTAGGGTACGTCTAGGAATGGGTGCTTTAGCATTGGTCGTTGCTCACTGGAAATACGGTATAGAGTTTTTTAGTTTCTCGATCAAATTTCGCGATTGCGGCGTCCATGTTCTCATCGAGTATGGGATTGTTCAGGTCCTTCGGGTTGGGTATATAGCCTAATCCACAGCCTTGCTTTACTACTCTGACTATGGGGTTGCCATAGTAATCCTCTCCGGTGAAAGGGGGCAGGTTGCGGGAGGTTCTAGGGTTTGTCTGAAAAGTCGCTTTGGCTAAGATGACGTGCTCTGGTTGCTGGGAGGGCCGTTATGGCAGGCCGATATGAAATCTCATCTGCACGTTGGGCGATGATCGAATCCATCGTTCCCCTCCTCAACGCATGGGACGCCCAAGGCGCGATGACCGTCAGATGCTTAACGGTATCTTCTGGATATTGTGCTCGGGCGCCAAATGGCGGGATCTTCCAGAGCGCTTTGGGCCTTGGAAGACTGTTTGTGACCGCTGATGACGGATTGCCCCTGTTGCGGACGGGACGCTTACCCGGTCAGCTCGCGAATTACCCAGAGCCAATGATCGTTTACGTCACAACAGCCCGGGTCAGCTAAATATCAGCAACTGGATCAATCTCGCTCCAGCGCCAACAATGGTCTTTCAGCATGGCCACGCCTACCGACACTTGGCCAATCGGTCACCATTATTCAGAGCATATTGCGATCAAGCTTTACGGCTCCGTCCGATACCCTGATGCATTCAAACACCCAACCATAGAATGCTACCTACATTTAGGCCCACTACTCCTAAGCGACAAGTCGGCTCCTCGCTGCATCGACTCTATGCAGGCGACTGGCAAACGGCTCATTGCATATGTCGCCGTTGACCTATAAAAGCAGATTGAACAATTATGCGGGATTTTTCCAATAGTACTTGGAGTACTCACGGCATGAACTAGAGTTCGTTAGCGCAATTTATATCGCCGTCAGCCCAGCGCTTGATATCACTTATCTTCGGCGATCTAGCACCGACACTCAAGATGTTCTTTGTTGTGTACAACCTGACCTGTGCTTTGTTCGCATCATGTCTTTCTATTTCAATTAGGGCGTTGTTAATCAACAGTCCTTCCGAAAGGAGCTTTTGATTGATCTCACCTTCACTGCGCTCATCGCTAAACTCGCTTAATACGATGACCGGCTTTCCTGTATATGTCTCATGTTCCAGGCATTGTCTTGCCATTAGTCTTAAGTTTCGATAAGTATCGGAGGGCGTCTTCTCGCTAGTGAAGCTGCCGTCATAAGATGAATGACTACTTTTTAATTCGCTGACGGTTATAGCGCACCCGCTGATTGAGATAGAAAAGAATAGTATAGGCAAGGATAAATATTTCAATTTCAACTCCATTGTTCTGGTATGGGCCCTCCGCCGGGCAGGCATCAAATCATGCTTTTTCAGTCGGAATTGTGTTTTGGAAAATCAACAGTCGCCAGGAGTCCACCCTCTGCAGATGTACTTAGCCATACGTTGCTGTTGTGCTGCAGTGCAACCGCTTTGACTATTGCGAGCCCCAGTCCGCTGCCGCTTTGCATTTGATTGGGCTCGCGAAAAAACCTATCGAAGACTCGCGCCCTTAATTCAAATGGAATGCCAGGGCCTGCATCTGAGACACGTAGCTGAGTAGATTTATCAAGTGATCGCACATCTACCTCAACGCGTCCGCCCTCAGGGCTGTACTTCACGGCATTTTCAATTAAGTTATCAATCAGCGACATAAGGCGTTCCCTGATGCCATTGATACAGCTTTCACCATCAGAGTAGAATTCAAGTTCAATCCTACGCTCAGCCGCTAGGGGGGCCAGCGCAGCCATTTGCTCTTGTATGAGGGTCGTCAGCGGCACAGCCTCCATAACAGTGTCGATGCTTGCTTCGCTATGCATCAGCAGCAATAACTGATTGACGAGACGCGCAGCACGGCTATTGCTGCGAATAATCCCTGCAAGCAGCTCCTGTTGATTAGTGCTGCTTACATAGGACTGCAAAGCCTCAACATTGATTCGCATTGCAGCCAGGGGAGTACGCAGCTCATGAGCGGCATCTGCAATGAAAACCCGTTCCCTCTCAGAACTTGCTCGCACTCTGGCAAGAAATAGATTAGTCGCGTCCACCATTTGGCGAAGCTCTATCTGCTTTGGTCCTTCTTTTAAGGGGGAGAGATCTTCTAAAGTTCGCAAAGAAATACCATTTATCACCTTGCTCCAAGGGCGCATTGCAATACGGACTGATAGCCATGCGGGAAAAAAAGAAAAGGAATGCACACCAGCAGCGGCAATATGTAGTATCCACGAGAGTTCAGGTATATGAAGAAGTTCCAGCCTCCGGCAGGGGTAATAAGTGTTACCTCCGCGTCGGAGTTCCCTGATTTGAGAGTACGGCTATTCCAGCTGCGCCCCTCACTCTGAATGCTCTGAATTTCTCCATACCTGCTATTTGTTACTCCTGTCGGAGCACCATCAGATGAATAAATTATCTTTCTATTCTTACGAACAATGAGGCTGATTGACAGTTTGGGATCTTCACCTCCGCCATAACCTTCCTGCAATGCTTCGCTGAACTTTTCCAGCACGGTAGTGAGGTCCTGCGGGCGATCATCCATGCGCTTAACTAATGTAAGAATGGTTTCGTAAGTATTGCTACCCGTGAGCATAGAGGGGCTTCGCAAGTTCTCCCACAAAATGTAGGTCAGAAAAAGACACCAAAGCAGTGTAAGTAGTAGCATCTGGGCGAGTATAATTCGTCTTACAAGCGTTGGAGTTTTCAAGTTGAGCCAAAAATTTCGCATCAACCAATCCCTTTCTGAATTGTAGCGGTATCAATGACATACCCCACACCCCGCACCGTTCGCACATAGCCTTCGCCGATTTTGCGACGCAAATTTCCCATATGCACATCCAGCGGATTACTCATATTTTCTTTCGCGCCGAATAGCCTTTCCTCCAGAAAACGTCGTGTAAGCACGCGGTCAGCGCGCATCATTAAAATTTCAAGCAGGGCGTATTCACTTGCCGTTAAATCAACATTACGTCCACTAACTGTCACGCGACGAGTCGGCATATGAAGAAATAATCCTCGAATTTCTATCACCTCATTTTGAAAACCGTAACTGCGTCGGGCCAGTGCTCTCACCCTAGCCAACAACTCGGCGAGAACAAATGGTTTTACCAGATAGTCGTCTGCACCCGCATCGAGCCCACACAGGCGATCTTGCAGAGTGCCTCTTGCAGTCAGGATGATGACGGGGATCCCCCTGAACTGCTGACGTAAGCATGCTACCAGGCTCATGCCGTCACCGTCGGGCAGTCCGAGGTCGAGTAGCACAAGTTCTGGCACGCAGACATCGAGCTGATGCAACGCATCTACTTTTCGGCGAACCCATATGACATCTAACCCTTGATCTGCAAGTGCGATACGAACGCCATTGCCGAGATCCAGGTCGTCTTCGATTAGGAGAATTTTCACAATAGTTACGTTATCAAAAGTGAATGAAGAACGTCTGAAGAAAAAATATATTAGGAAATCTATTATGATTTGTCTGAAAAGTCTCTTTGGCTAAAATGATGCCCTCTGATTGCCAAGAGGGCCGTCATGACAGGCCGCTATGAAATTTCATCTGAGCGTTGGGCGATGATCGAAGCCATCGTTTCTCCTCCTCAACACATGGGGCGGCCAAGGCGCGATGACCGCCAGATGCTTAACGGAATCTTCTGGATTTTGTGCTCTGGTGCCAAATGGCGAGATCTTCCAGAGCGCTTTGGGCCTTGGAAGACCGTTTACCAGCGTTTCCGACAATGGCGTGACAACGGCACTTTTGAGCAGGTTCTGCGCCATTTACACCTTCGTTTGTGCGAAGATGGCTTTATCGATCTGAATACCTAGATGGTCGATTCGACATCGATTCGAGCTACCCGAGCGGCCAGCGGTGCTGGAAAAAAAGGGGCCCGCAAGAACCGCAACACCACTGCCTAGGCCGTAGCCGAGGCGGATTGACCACCAAAATACATCTCGCCTGCGACAGCCATGGCTTCCCCCTGGCTGTCATGTTGTCGCCCGGTCAAGAAGCCGACTCGCGCTATTTCATGCCGCTACTGGAACAGATCAGCCTGCCAGGCAGCAAGGGTCGTCCGCGTAAGCGTTGCCGATGTGTACTGGCGGACAAGGGCTATGACAGCCAGATACTGCGTCAGTACTGTGACCGCTACGGCATGCAGCCGATCATTCCCTTGCGCAAGATGCATCGCAAGCCTCGACCAGACCTGCCTCGACTGTTCGACAGGCCACAATATAAAAAGCGCAACGTGATCGAACGGCTGTTCAGTTGGCTCAAAGAAAAACGTCGGCTCTGTACGCGATACGAAAAACTGGCGAGCAGCTTCAAAGCCATGGTTACACTGGCCTGTATCGAGAAATGCTTGCGGGCTGACTTTTCAGACAAACCCTAGTTGTGGCCTCGTTCAATACGGCGAGTTGCGCTCTATGGGATTTGAATTTTGTGCTGAGCTGCATAGGTTTTCCTATGTTATTTATTGAATGCTGTGGTGTTTTATTTTTGGGCTTCACTCGCCTCAATTTCGTAAAGCTTAAGACAATCTAAAAGCACTTTCATGAAGCGTCTTTTGTCAATGATTTCGTCGTCAAAGTAAGTGTCGAAAAGATAGAAGACAGATTCAAAATCTTCATCGGTTTCTAGAAAATGATGGATAGTGTCGATATGCCACTGGCGCTCATCGTGCCCGTATGAGGTGAATTCTGGCTTAGTAAGTTTGTTAAATAACTCGACGAGTTCTTTGTCATTGTTTACATTTTTGGATGCGATGAAAATCTCTCTTTCGGGGTCGTCAAGATTTTCAATGCTATAGGTGAATAATAGGCTGCGGAGGATTGAAAGTTTAGGTTGGTATTTCATGTCAAAATTCCGTATAGGCGGTAATCGGGTTTCCGTCTGTATCTAGTATTACTATGGCTTTTCTTTGTTTTCCATATTCCAGCGTGTCTTTTTTATAGCCTTCTCCGATTATTTTTCCCATATCCATCGGTTCGCGAGATGTTTCAAGGTTGATGCGTCGAAATATAAGCTTGGCACGATAGATGGCGTTTAGCTGGTCCCTGTGGCTTAGATATCGAGTGGCCGCACTAGGTATCTTTAGCTGCCCAGCTCTACGCCCTCCAACGTATCTTTCAATTTCTCCAGTGGTTGGATTCTTGGCTGTCTGCACCCTCTCAAGTTGGGATTGACGAGTTGTCTGTGCCCCGTGTTTTTCCAAAAAGTGTGCTCTTGGGATTACCTGTTCAATCTCTTCCAAGCGTCTGTAAGCGTTTGCCTCTGCAAGCTCATCAATCCTTGTCTGTCGCTCCGCACGTGTCAGTTGCGGTAAAGCGGGTTCTCCATGATCAACGCTTGGCGTTGTGGGGGGAGCGGTTTTTCCGGGTTTGCATCCATCCCCACCTGGACAGGAATTTAACCCTAGCGGATCTACCCATCCGGTAGGATTGGGCACGTATTGATACGTGTTGATCCCACCCGCCAGCTTCACCGGGTCCGGCGTCAGGTAACGACCAATGTCTGGATTGTAGTAGCGATGGCGGTTGTAGTGCAGCCCGCTTTCCGGGTCGAAGTATTGGCCTTGGAAGCGCAGCGGGTTGTCGACTTTTCCGACGTCGAGTCGGCTGATTTGGCCGTAGGCGCGGTAATGGGCGGACCAGACGATTTCTCCGTCTGGAGTGGTGAGTTCCTGGGGCGTGCCGAGGTGGTCGAGTTGGTAGTGGTAGGGCTGGGTTTCGTCTGGGCCGAAGCCTTCCAGCAGCGCCAGCGGCCGAAAGCTGTCCGGTTCATAGATAAAACTGCGATGGCGATCCGCATGGTGTTCGGCGATGAGTTTGTCGCCTTGCCAGAAAAACTCTGTGGTGATGTCATTGACGGTTTTGCTGATGCGTCGCCCGAATGGGTCGTAGCGATAGCTCGCGGTCTGGCCGTTGGGTTGTGTAATACCGATCAAGCGATGCTGGCAGTCGTAGCGGTACTCGGTAACGAGTTGATGGCCCTTGCCACGCCGTTCACGGATCAGGTTGCCGAAGGCGTCATAGTCGTAATGCCGGTCGCCCTGGATCATCAGGCGGTTGCCCGCCACGATGTCCGGGCCGGGACGGTCGTGCATCAGCAGGTTGCCGGCCGGGTTGTGGCCGAAACGTTCCTGCAGGTCCTGCGAGTGGTCGGCGCGGGTGAGGCGGCCTAGTGGGTCGTAGCGGTAGTGGTGTTCGCCTTTGCGGGTGTCGTTGAGGCGGGTGAGGTTGCCGGATTTGTCGTAGTCGTAGTGGCGTTGGTAGAAGTAATTTTCCTGCTGGGTGACGGTGTGGGCGTGCAGGCGGTGCTGGTCGTCGTAGTGGTAGTGGCTGAGCAGTTGGCCTTGTTGGCGTTGGTGTTCCTGGCCGGCTTTGAAGAGGTGCGAGGTGAGCAGTGCGCCGTTGAGTTCAACGGTGGCGAGGTGGCCGCCCTTGGCGTGGCTGAACACCAGTCGGTTGTTGTCTGGCAGGCGCAGGTGTTGCAGTTGACCGCAGGCGTCGTAGCCGTAACGCAAGGTGCCCCAGCCTTGATGTTCGACGGTGAGGCGGTTTTGTGGATCGTATTCGTAGGCCAGCGCCCAGTGGCCGTCGTCGACGCTGAGGAGGTTGCCTTGGCGGTCGTAGGCGTAATCGACTCTGTTGCCGTCGGGGAGGGTTTTTCTTACAAGGCGTCCGGCATGGTCGCGCTCGTAACGGGTAATGAGCTGACTGCCGTTATCACCGTGTTCGGTTTTTTCCTGCAGGTTGCCGTTGAGGTCGTAGGTATATGACGTGCGCTGGCCGTCAAAGCCGATTTCCTGCTGGATCAGGCCGTTGGGGTGGTAGTTGAGCCGGTAGGTTTCGCCGACTTCGTTTTCGATTTCGGTGAGCAACAGCCGAGCGTTGTCGTAGCGGTAGTTGACCTGGCTGCCATCGGCGTTGAGGCGGCGGCTGATCAGGTGTAGGCCGTCGGCGTATTCGTAGCGGGTGACGTGGCCGAGTTCGTCGCGTTCGGCGGTGATTTTTCCGTAGGGGTTGTAGCTGTATTCTCGCGTGGCACCGCCTGGCAACACGATGCGAATCAATCGGCCGACGCTGTCCCATTGGTATTGGGTCAGCGCGCCTTGTTCATCCTCGCGGGCAATCTGGCGGCCCAGATCATCGTAGCGATAGCGCTTGGTGTCGCCATTGGGCAGTTGCTCTTCAATGAGCTGACCGCGTTCGTTCCACACCAGCCGATGACAACTGTGGTCGGGATACCAAACCCCCGTCAGTTGCCCGTATTTGTTGTAGCTGTAGTCCGTCACCTCACCATCGGGATCGGTCCTACGCGTCACGTCGCCCTGATCGTTACGCTCGTACTTCCAAACCGCCTCACCACGCCGCACCACCCGTACGAAGCCGTTGTCATGCTCGTAGGACGTCGGCGCGTCATCCCCCGGAAACACCGCCACCAAGCGTCCGGCATCGTCGTACTGATACGCCGTCACCGCCCCGAGCGGATCCTGCTCGACCGTCAGCCGGCCTTTGGCGTCGTAGGATTTGAAGTGCTGAGCGCCGTCCGGATCAATGCGCTGCACCAGCCGTGCGCGGTCATCGTGGACATACACTTCCTGACTGCCATCGGCGTTATGCACGACCACGCGGCCGTTGTCCTCCCAGACATACCGCGTATCCATCTGCGAAAAACTGGCCCAGTGCCGGACACACCGCGCCGCCTTGCCAGAGCGTTCCCATTCCCAGAAGAAACTCGCCCCGCCGGCCAAGCCCCGCTCCAGAATGACGTGCTGCTCGTCGTACCGATAAACCTCGCTTTCGCCGACGGCGTTGGTCGCCGAAAGCAGTCGTCCCGCGTCGTCATAGGCGTAGGAAACAACGTTCTGTTCCGTGATCCATTCGTAAGGCTCGTACCCCTTGGCCCGCTGAACCTGGTAATCCACCGCCACCATGCGGCCCAGTTCATAGCGCAAACACAACGAGCGCCCGACGCCGTTATCCAGCCGTGCAATACGCCCCACCACATCCCGCGAAATCCGCAGGCGGTTGTCATACGCATCGCTGATCGAGACCAGCACCCCGTCACGAAAGTGATAAAACCGCGAGGCCTGGGCCAGCACTAACTCATCCGGCGAAGATCCCAAATAAATCGCCGCTTCAGCCAGGCTGTTGGTGATCGCCGGTCGCGCAACAGTCGGCAGTGGAAACGAAACAGTGCGGTTTTCATGGTCGGTCCACACCACCGAATCGCCCGAAACAGAAAGCCGCTGCGCCAGCGAATGACTCCAGCCAAACCCCAGCCCAACATCCACTTCCACCGCGCTGGTGCGGTACAAACGGGTCCACTCAAACGGCAATATCCCGTCTAAAACACCATCGGTGAGGGTGAGCAATTCCTCCCCAGTGACCATCGACACCGGGCAGCCATTGGTCGCTGTTTTGTCCGCCGAAGTCGCCGCGTCACCCTTGGGATTCGTAGCCACGACCGGCACATCATCGACATGCTCCTGCCGAACCAATACCGTCTGCTGGGACTTGTTACGAACCAACGGAACAGGGTTCGAAACCACCTGATCCCCAGCCTTCAACGGCGCAACCGGAATCGTCTTGATCGGCGTTGGCGCGCTGCCCAGCAGCAATGGCCTGGCCACTGCGACATGCGGTTCCAGACCCGGCCCTACCATCTGCTTGGCCAGCAGTTCCAATAACTCGCGCGCCCGGGCGGACTTGATCGAGCCCAGCACCTGAGCCCCCAGCCGAACTGCGATGCCCATCGCACCCATTACACGCATCAACAGCAGATTGATCAGCACCTCGCCGGTGATCTCACCCCACAGTTCATTCATCTGCGGCGGCGGCAACATGCGCGTCCAACTGACTATCGCCGACAGGTAGATAAACAGCAGCGGCTCGTCGCTGAGCACCAGTAAGCCGTTGGCAATCTTTTCGTTGCCCAGTTTCAGCAGCGCATCAAGTTCGGCGTGGGAGAGGTAGGCCAACAACTTCTCGCTGTTGGCCTTGAGGTCCGCCAGCAGCTCATACAACTGCGTGACGTTGTCCCACAGGTTGAAGAGGGCTTTTCCGAGACCGCTGATAAACGCCGCTTCCAGCATGCGCCGCCGATCAAGTGGCTTGGCCTCGGCATAGTCTTGCCACTGGGCCTGGAAGGTAGTGGTCCACGCTTCACGCAGACGGATGTCCAACCCCGCGATCACCGACTGATAAGACGCATACAGCGCCTTGACGTGATCCTTGGAAACGTTGGGATAGAAGTTGATGCGGTATTGCTGGTTGCGATCACACTCGGTGACTTCGAGGATGCCGCTGGGGCCAATGGTCTTGTGGATCGGCTCGCCCAGCGGGCCACCGTTTGGGTCGATGCGTTGCAGTACCACCGGCGTATTGCCGATGGGCACAAACTGCGTGCTTTGAAACAGGTGCACCAGGGTCAAGGTGCCGTTGACCGGGCACGTGGCGACGGTGCTGTTGGGAATAATCGAACGATTGATGGGGGCGGCCAATGCCACCTGATCGCCCACCTTGAATACCTGCTCGACGTCCAGTGTCGAGAAGCTCCAAAAGCGCTCGGCCCAGTCGTCAAACGTATTCAGGCATTCACGAAAATCACGCAAGACGCCGTCGATATCGACTGTCTTGACGTCCATTGGGGTCAGGGCCAACCGGCCTATGGCCGGGTTCAAAACACGGCCCCATCAAGCTGGTCCATCACAAAACAAACCATCTGCACTCCCTCGCGCTGTGTATTCAGGCGAGGGACTTTGCAGAGGTTCTCGGGGGAGGGGAGTAGAGCTTATCCGGCGCTTATGTGGGAGGTTTCGACAACCTTTGTCTTCTCACGCCCCAGTACCAGGCTGCACAGTGCCGGCAGGAACAACAGCGTCAACACGGTGCCCACCAGCACGCCGCCGATCAGCACAAACGCGAGGGACGACCAGAACACCGACAACGTCAGCGGAATGAACGCCAACGCGGCCGCCAGCGCGGTCAGGATCACCGGCCGTGCGCGCCGTACCGTGGCTTCGATGATGGCCTCGCGAATCGGCATGCCGTGGTCCTGGTTCTGGCGGATCTGGTCGGTAAAGATCAGCGTGTTGCGCATCAGGATCCCGCCGATGCCGATCAGCCCCAGGATCGCGTTGAACCCAAAGGGCTGGTTGAACAGCAGCAAGGTCGGCACCGCGCCGATCAAGCCCAGTGGCGCGGTGGCGAAGACCATGAACATCACGCCGAAGGAGCGTACCTGGAACATGATCACGGTGAGGGTCAGCAGGATCATGATCGGGAACAGCGCCGCCAGGGCCACGTTGGCCTTGGCACTTTCTTCCACCGGGCCGCCGATGTCGATCTGGTAGCCGGCAGGCAGCCTGGCGATCAGCGGTTGCAGGTCTTTGTATACGGCCATTTCCACATCGGGTGGTTGCACGCCGTCGATAATGTCGGCACGCACTTCCACGGTGGTTGCGCGGTCGCGGCGTTTGAGGATCGGCTCTTCCATCACCGCCTGGAAATGCCCGACCTGGGCCAGCGGTACCGAGGTGCCGGCGCTGTTGGTCAGGGTCATGTTGTTGAGGTTGCCGAGGTTCTCGCGCTGGTTGCCCTGGGCGCGAGCGACCACCGAGACGGTGCGGTTGCCTTCGCGTACTTCGGTGATGGGGTTGCCGCTGAGCAAGGCGTTGAGCTGGGACTTGACCTCATCGGGGGTGAAACCCAGCAGGCGCAGGCGGTCTTGGTCCAGCACCAGGCGATAGCTGCTGGTGCGCTCGCCCCAATCGAGAAACGCGTCCTTGGTCAGTGGGTTGGCGGCGACCACTTTGCGCACGTCTTCGGACAGGCTGCGCAGCACGTCCACGTTCGGGCCGGACACGCGGAACACTACAGGGAACGGCACCGGCGGGCCGAACAACAACTGCGTCACACGTACCCGCGCCGCAGGAAACTCACCGGCGGCGATACGCTCGCGCATCCGCAGTTTCAGGGCGTCGCGGGCGTGGGAGTCCGGGGTTTGCACGATCAATTTGGCGAATGCCGGGTCGGGCAACTCAGGGTTCAGCGACAGGAAAAAACGCGGAGCGCCGCCGCCCACATAGGTGTCGACCATCGATGTCTGCGGCTCTTGCAGCAGGGCTTTCTCCAGCTGCGCGGCCACCGCCTCGGTGCTTTTGAAGGCACTGCCGGGCGGCATGTACACCTCAAGGATCAGTTCGGAACGGTCGGAGTTGGGGAAGAACTGCTTCTTCACCACGCCCATGCCCAGCCCGCACAGCACAAATGCTGCGACCACCAGGCCGGTCACCAGCCAGCGCCGGCGCACGCAGGTGTCTACCAGGTTGCGCAGTTTCTGGTAATAGCGCCCGGCATAAATTGCGTCGTGGCCACCCGGCACTGGTTTGATCTGCGGCAGCAACTTCACCCCCAGATACGGCGTGAACACCACCGCCACCAGCCAGGATGAGATCAGCGCAAAGCCGACGATCCAGAAAATATTCCCCGCGTATTCCCCAGCGCCCGACCGCGCAAAGCCCACCGGCAGAAAACCGATGATGGTCACCAGCGTACCGGTGAGCATGGGCGCGGCGGTGGAGCTCCAGGCGAAGGTGGCGGCGTGAATCCGATCAAAACCTTCTTCGAGTTTCACCACCATCATTTCAATGGCGATGATCGCGTCATCCACCAGCAAGCCCAGCGAGATGATCAGCGCACCGAGGGTGATGCGGTCAAACTCGCGGCCGGTCATCAGCATGATCACAAACACGATGGATAAGGTCAGCGGCACCGCAGCCGCCACCACCAACCCCACGCGAAAGCCCAGGGCCAGCAGGCTGATGACCATCACCACCGCCAGGGCGACGAAGAATTTGAGCATGAATTCATTCACCGCCAGGCTGATGTTCTTGGCTTGGTCGGAGACCTTGGCGAAGTTCACGCCCAAAGGCAGGTCAGCCTGGATCCTGGCTTCCTGGGCCTGGAGGCTTTTGTCCAGCTCCAAGCCGTTCCAGTGTTTTTCCATGATCACCCCGAGCATCAGCGCCGGGTCGCCCTGGTGGCGGATGCGGTAGCTGGGCGGGTCTTCATAGCCACGGCTCACGCTGGCCACGTCGGCGATGCGCAGCACGCGGCCATTGACCACCAGCGGCACGTTTTCAATCAGCGCCAGGCTGTCAAATGCGCCGTCGATACGGATATAGGCGCGGGCACCGGCGGTTTCCACAAAGCCCGACGGCGCCACCGCGTTTTGCGCGGCGAGGGCGGCGAAGATCTGATCGGGCTTGATGCCCAGGGTTGCCAGCCGCTCATAGGAAAATTCGACGAAGATGCGCTGGGCCTGCTCGCCGAGGATATTGACCTTTTTCACGCCCGGCAGGTTGAGCAAACCCTGGCGCAGTTCCTCGGCCATCTGCACTTGTTGGCGATGGGGCAGGTGTTCGGCTTCCAGGGCATACAGCGCAAAGTACACATCGGAATACTCATCGTTGAAGAACGGCCCGATCACGCCCTTGGGGAGTCTGGCGGCTTCATCGCTGAGTTTTTTGCGGGTCTGGTAGAACAGGTCCTGGATCTCGCTGGGGCGCGTGGATTCGAGAAATGTCATGCGCATCGACACAAAACCTGGTTGGGCGATGGTCTCCACGCGGTCGTAGTAGTCCAGTTCCTGCAGGCGCTTTTCCAGGCGGTCGGCCACCTGTTCCTGCATTTCCTGGGCGGTGGCGCCGGGCCAGGCGGCGGTAATGGTCATGACCTTGACGGTGAACGATGGGTCTTCGGCGCGGCCCAGTTTGCCGAACGAGAAGATACCGGCGGCCAGGATCGCGATGATCAAAAACAAGGTGACCGCGCGATGCTTGACCGCCAGCTCAGAGAGGTTGATGCCGCGCATGATCATTGGTCCTGTTTGCGGTTGAGGGCCAGCGCCTGGGCGGGCTGAAGGCGCACAACGTCGCCGTTGTGCAGCAGGTGCGCGCCGAGGGCGACGACGGTAGCGCCCGGGCTCACGCCGCTGTCGAGCAGGGCGTCTTCCTGGCCCAGGCCGGCAACTTTGACGGGGGCAAAACTGACCTTGTTGTCCTCGCCGATCAGCCACACGCCAGTTTCCTGCCCGGCGTCATGCAACGCACCAATGGGCACGCGGGTCTGCTGGGCCTGGCCGTTGCCCTGCAGGCGCACGGTGATGGTGGAGCCGAGGGCGAAACGCTCGACATTGCCATGCAGTACATACCGGGCGCGGTAGGTGCGGGTGGTCGGGTCGGCGCTGGCGGACAGCTCGCGCAAGGACGCCGTCACGGTTTGGTCGGGAGCGCCGAAGGGGAACGCCAGGGCTTTCTGGGCGGCCAGGTCGCGTTGGTTTTCCGGCAGGTTGACGATGGCTTCACGGGCCCCGTCATGGGCCAGCCGCGCGACGATTTGCCCTTCGGCGACCACCTGGCCGCGATCCACCCGCACATCGGTGATGATGCCGTCGCCATCGGCCTTGAGCACTGAGTAGGTGCGGCGGTTGTCGATCTGGCTGGCGTCCGATTGCGCCGCGGCCAACTCGGCCTCGGCAACCCGCAAGTTGGTCGCGGACTGGTCGAAGATCTGCCGCGACACGGCGCCGGTACTGGCCAGGCGTTGGTAGCGGTTTGCATCGTCGCGGCGTTGGCGTAATTGCGCCTGGGCAGCGTTGACGCGGTTCCTGGCCGAGCGCACGGCCAGTTCGAAGTCACCGATATCCAACACCAGCAGGGTGTCGCCACGGGACACATGCTGGCCGGGATCGACCTTGCGCTCGATCACCTTGCCGCTGACGCGAAAGCCCAGGTCACTTTCCGTACGGGCCGCGACCACACCGGTATAGGCGCTTTGCTGGCTGCCGGCGGCTTCGACATGGGTGGCAAGTACCGGGCGCGGCTGTGGCGTTTGGGCGGCGGTATCCGCCTTGCTGTTGCAGCCACTGAGGATGATCAACAAAGCCAGGGGCGTGAGAAGACGCAGGGAGAGAGGGGGCATGGCGGACTCCGGGGTAACCAGTGGGCAAAAAATTATGGACATAATTTTTTACGCATATTATGGTCGAAATATAAATTAATCCAGCCCCCCGGATGATCCCCATGCTCAATACCCCGGCGCCCTCACGCAGCTTGTTGTGTTTATTGGTGGCCCTGACGGCACTCGGCGAAGTCTCGACCCAATTGATCATCCCCGGTCTTGGCGTTATCGAGCAGGCGCTGGTGGCGCCGCCGGGTTCGGCCTTGATGGCGTTGTCGGCGTTTGTCGCGGCTTTTGGCCTGGGGCAGTTGGTGTTCGGGCCGCTGTCGGATCGCATTGGCCGCCGCCCGGTATTGCTCGGCGGGTTGGTGCTGTATGGGGTGGCGACCTTGTCGATGCTGTTGGTCAACGATATTCATCAGTTTATTGCGGCTCGCGTACTGCAAGGCCTGGGCGCCTGCGCGGCGCTGGTGTTGGCGCGCACGGTGGTGCGGGATGTGTGGAAGGCCGAAGCGGGGCCGGCATTGGCGTTGACCATGATCGGCATGCTCTATGCCATCGTGGTTGCGCCGATGGTCGGCGGCCTGCTGATCAAGCTGGTGGGGTGGCGCGCGCCGATCATGCTTGCGCTGGCGATCGGCAGCGCGGTGTTGCTGCTGGCGCTGTTGTTCTTTCGAGAAAGCAATCACTACCTGGACCCCGAGACCGGCCACTGGCGCACCCTGGGCGGGCACTATCTGGATTTGCTCAAGGGTCGCCAATATCGCGCATTCGCGGTGGCGTTGGCGTGCACCTATGGCGCGATGTTCGCGGTAATTGCCGGGTCATCGGCGGTCTTTATCAACCTGCTGGGCTTTAGCAGCCTGGAGTACGGCATCAATTTTGGCCTGATCGTGTCGATGCTGATCGTTGGGTCTACTTACACCCGACGCAATATCCTGCGCCTGGGGCCGCAACGGATTGTGGCGATGGGGGTGACGCTGGTCGCCATCGGCGGGGTATCGGCCGCGCTGATTTACGCGCTGTTTGGTTTGTCGGTGCTGGGCCTGGATATTCCAATTGCCCTGGCCACCTTGGGCGGCGGCTTGGTGTTACCTGGCGCGGTCACCGGCGGGGTCATGCCCAACGCGCACCGCGCCGGCCTGGCCGCGGGCTTGATGGGTTTTGCGCAGATGTTCGGTGCCACCTGTAGCGGCCTGTTGCTGAGCCAACTGCGTGATGCAAGTGCGACACCGATGATCATGATCCAGGCGGGTTTTGCGCTGATGGCGTTTGTCGCGTTTCACCTGTTGCGTAACCGGCGCGGGGCCCTGGTCTCAGCGGCGTGAGGCGACGGTTAATCGTTCTATGCATGGAACACTCAAGGCTGTTTATGCCATCTAGCGCTGAATTGGTATCAGCTATAAGGTGTATGCACTTTGGAGGATTACCATGAAAAAACTCATCGGCATCTACACCAGCCCTCGCGCCCACTGGGTCGGCGACGGTTTCCCGGTGCGCACGTTGTTTTCCTACGACAACCTTGGCAAACACATCAGCCCGTTCCTATTGCTGGACCACGCCGGCCCGGTCGATTTCACCCCGACCGAACAACGTCGTGGTGTCGGTCAACACCCCCATCGCGGCTTCGAAACCGTGACCATCGTTTACGCCGGTGAAGTCGAACACCGCGACTCCACCGGCGCCGGCGGCACCATTGGCCCAGGCGATGTGCAATGGATGACCGCCGCCAAAGGCATTCTTCATGAAGAGTTCCATTCCGAAGCTTTCGCCCGTAAAGGCGGCGCAATGGAGATGGTGCAACTGTGGGTCAACCTGCCGGCCAAGTCCAAAATGGCCGAGGCCGGCTACCAGACGATTGTCGACGGTGATATTCCCGCACTGCCGCTGGCCAATGGCGCCGGCAACCTGCGCTTGATTGCCGGAGAGTTCGCCGGGGTCAAAGGGCCTGCACGGACCTTCACGCCAATCGACGTGTGGGACATGCGCCTAAACGCCGGTAAGCCCGTCACGCTAGACCTGCACGCCGGACGTAACACCGCCCTGGTGATCCTGCGCGGCACCGTGCTGGTCAACGGCGAAGAAGTGGCACGTCAAGGGCAACTGGCATTGTTCGAACGTGACGGTACGCAACTGGTGTTGGAGTCCAACGATGACGCCATGGTGCTGCTACTCAGCGGTGAACCGATCGACGAACCCATCGTTGGGCATGGGCCGTTCGTGATGAATACCGAACAGGAGATTCACCAAGCGTTTGCGGACTTCCAGTCGGGAAAATTTGGGCGTATGGGTGCATGAAGCCTCACCGCGACCCCTGTGGCCGCTGGCTTGAACTGCGATAGCAACGCCGTGGCGTTACGCATACGTTGAGGCGTTTGCATCGCGGATAAGTTGGCGCCCACATTTTGTTTTCCAGCGTTCTCAATTCATGCGATCTTCACGCCATTCGCCCTGGAGTCGCCTGGATGCCCTCATTTATCTCTGATCACCCGATGCTGTGCGCCCTGGCGTTGATCCTCATCGACATCGCTGTGTGGCGCTTGATTTCGGTCAGGCTCGCCAATTGGAAACTCGTCGCACGCCTGGTCATTTTTGCGGTGTTCAGCGCTGTACTGTTCAACGACGGCATGAACCCCATGCTGGTCCCGCCGTATGCCGACAACACCGCCTTGCATATGGCGGCCACGGCCTTGCAGATCGGCTGGTGGCTGTTCGCGGCGCGTACGCTCACGGTGTTGCTCGGTGCGCTGATGGTGCAGCGGGTCGGGCATACCGGGCGGTTGTTGCAGGACCTGATCGGCGCGGTGATTTTTCTGATTGCGATCATCGCCGCGCTGGCCTACGTACTCGACCTGCCGGTCAAAGGCGTGCTGGCCACGTCCGGGGCGGTGGCGATCATTGTGGGCCTGGCGTTGCAAAGCACCTTGAGCGATGTGTTCTCCGGGATCGTGCTCAACACCACCAAGCCTTATCAGCTGGATGACTGGATTTCCATCGATGGTACTGAAGGCCGGGTCACCGATATCGACTGGCGCGCCACGCGCTTGCAGACCTCGCAGGGCAGCATGGCGGTGATCCCCAACTCCCTGGCGGCCAAGGCCAAGATCATCAACTTTTCGCGCCCGGCGGATATGTTCGGCCTGGCCGTCAGTTTGCAGGTCAGCCCCCACGCGCGCCCGCAAACCGTGATCGAAGCATTGGAGCGCGCGATGCAGGGCTGCCGACCGTTGCTGGCCAAACCGGCGCCGAGCGTGGCATTCAAGACCTCGGCCAGTGGCGGAGTGGAGTATGAAATCAGTGGGTTCGTGCCCGCCATGCCCCTCAAGCGCGAGGTGCGCAACCAACTCTATGACCTGGCCTTCCGGCATTTGCAGGCGGCGGGCGTGAGCCTGTTGTCGGCGGTCGAAAGCGCCACGCCGGTAGCGACTTCACGGCCACGGGCGCTGCTGGACAGTTCGTCGATTTTCTCCACGTTGCGCCAAGAAGAAAAGGAAACCTTCAGCCAGAACATGACCCTGCATGCCTACCGCGCCGGCGAGATGATCCTGCCGGCGGGCGAGGTGAGCGACCACTTGTTTATCGTCGAGTCCGGCGTGGTCTCGGTGATGCTGATCAAGGGCGGGCACGCGTTCGAGGCCGGGCGCATGGGCCCGGGCGAGGTGATTGGCGAGGCGGGTATTTTGACGGAGCAGGCGGCCCTGGCGGACTTTACCGCCAAGACCTTCTGCACGTTGTACCGCATCGAAAAGGAATACCTGACCCCGTGCCTGGACGCGCGCAAAGACATCGCCGACGCGATGAAAACCCTGCTGGATTTCCGCCTGCACGCCGCGCAGGCCCTGACCCAGGAGGCGCCGGTGGTGCCGGTGAAGAAGGGCTTTATGCAATGGCTGCGCAAGCGCGGTCTCTGAGCACTGAAGGTTTGGAGCTTGATCCGACTCACCGACTACATCGCCAACGTTGCCCAAACCCCCGCTGATCATCGGCGCCCATTGTTTTATTGCCGGCGGCTCACTGCTGCGTGGCGGTTGCGGGGTGGATGCGCACTGCATTATCGGTCCGGGCGCCGAGTTGAAAACCAGCTTTTTGTTCAGTGGCAGCAAGCGGGCTCATTTCAATTTTGTGAGGGACGCTGAGACGACCTTATAAACGCAGCGTTGAAAAGACCATGGTGCAACGGCGCGATATTAAATAGAATGAATCTCATTTGAGACTCACTCGCGCCGCGCAGGTTGCTTGCCATGAATGATGCTGTTGCCCCGACGCACGCCCCTGAACCGACGCTATCGAGCCTGTACCGTGACCACCGCAGTTGGCTGGAAAGCTGGCTACGCAGGCGCCTGGGCAACGCCTGGGACGCGGCGGACCTGAGCCAGGATACGTTCCTGCGCGTGTTGGCCAGTGCCCAGCCGCTGGCGCAGTTGCACGAACCCCGCGCTTACCTGGTGACAGTGGGCAAGCGCCTGCTGGTGAATTTTCATCAGCGCCGCAGCCTGGAACAGGCCTACGTGAACGCGCTGGCCAATTTGCCTGAAGCCTGCGTGCCATCGCCCGAACAGCGCTGGCTGGTGCTGGAAACCCTGCAAGCCCTGGACGAATTGCTCGATGGCTTGCCGGTGCTGGTACGCCGTGCGTTTTTGTGGAGCCAGTTGGAAGGCCTGGGGTACCGCGAGATTGCCGAGCGCCTGCAGGTTTCCGAACGCACGGTAAAACGCTACATGGCCCAAGCCTACGAACACTGCCTGCTGGTGGACCTGTGAGCCGCGAGGTGGCGCGTGCCGCCGCTCAGTGGCTGGCGCTGCTGGAATCCGGTGCCGCCACCGAGCGTGACCACGCCGCGTTGCAGCATTGGCGCGACAGCCATCCCCAGCATGAGCACACCTGGCAGAAAGCCCAATCCCTGCGCCGACGTTTCAGCGATTTGCCTCAAGCCTTGGCCATGGCCAGCCTCGATCGCCCGCAACCCGGTCGCCGCGCGGTGCTCAAACGCGCCCTGGGTGTGGCGGCGTTGCTGCCGGCCGCCTGGTTGATCAGCCGTCAGTTGCCCGTCGACACCTGGCGCGCCGACCTGCACACCGCCACCGGCGAACGCAAACGCCTGCCGCTGGCCGACGGTGCCAGCCTGCAACTCAACACCGCTACGGCGGCTGACGTAGACGTGGCGCAGCGGCGTATCAGGTTGGTCGATGGCGAACTGGCGTTGAATGTACCCGGCATGGCGCCGATGACGCTGCAAACCCGCTATGGCGAGTTGCTGGTCAGCCAGGCTGAAGTCTGTGTGCGCCAACTGGCCGCCGGCTGTCGGGTGTCGGTGCTCAAGGGCGCGGTGCAAGTGCGGGATTTGAACGGCAAAAGCACGACCTTGCAGGCAGGGCGGCAAGCGCCGTTAAAGGCCAGTGGGCTCGGCTCCTCGGCGCCATTTGATGTACTGCAACTCGGTTGGCGCGATGGTGTGCTGAGCGCTCAGAACCAAACGCTCGGCGACTTTTTGCGCGAACTGGAGCGCTATCGTCCCGGCGTGTTGCGCTGGGAGCCGGGCCTTGAAACCTTGCGGGTAACCGGCAGTTTCCGCCTGGACGACACCGACCGCATCCTCAGCCTGCTGGCCTCGACACTGGGCCTGGAGGTGCAAGCGCGGACGCGGTATTGGGTGAGCTTGCGCAAAAAATTGGCGTGATACCTGTTGGGTGGCGAGGACGGCAGCGGCTTGATCGGTTGTCATGCATATATCTAAAAAGAATAAATAAAGAGTTATATATTCCTTTTAATGTGTGTGCCGATGGCGCACTTTGGGGGCCTGCGCATTCGTGCGGATTGACCCAACAGCCAAAAGGAAAGCCGACATGACCATTAAAGCGATCAACGTGCGCAACCAGTTCAAGGGCGTGATCAAAGAGATTCTGCTGGGGGAAGTGGTGTCGGAAATCGACGTGCAAACCGCGTCCGGCATCGTGACGTCGGTGATCACCACCCGTTCGGTGCGTGACTTGGAATTGAAAGTGGGCAGTGAAGTGATCGCCTTCGTGAAGTCGACCGAAGTGTCTATCGCCAAGTTGTAGGCGCAGGCCCCCGCGTACCGGCGGGGGCTGTTCTTGGGGCGTGCTTTAGCGGTTTTGCAAGCTGCGCTCCAAGCGCTGCAAGCCTTCTTCCAGTATCGCCCGCGGGCAGCCGAAGTTCAGGCGCACGAACTGTTGGCTGTCATCGCCGAACTCAATTCCCGCACTCAAGCCGACCTTGGCCCGGTCCAGAAAGAACTGCTGCGGGTCTTCCAGGCCCAGGGCCGTGCAATCGAGCCAGGCCAGGAAGGTACCTTGCGGCGCATGCATCACCACACCGGGCAGGCGAGTGTTCACGGCATCGAGCAGGTAGTCGCGGTTGGCTTGCAGGTAGTGCTTGAGCGCTTCAAGCCATTCGCCGCACTGGCTGTAGGCGGCGCGGGTGGCTTCCAGGCCCAGTGGGCTGACGCTGTCGACCATGCCGCAACGCGCGTTGTTGAAACGCTCGCGGATCTCGGCGTTCTGGATCACGGCAAAACAGGTTTTCAAGCCAGCCACGTTGTAGGCCTTGCTCGCCGACATCAGCGTGATGGTGCGCTGCGCGATCTCTGGTCGAGGCTGGCGGTAGGGATGTGGCGGCGGCCATCGAAGCACAGTTCGGCATGGATTTCGTCACTGATGATCAGCGCGCCTTGCTCCAGGCACGCGTTGGCGAGCGCCAGCAGTTCTTCACGCGGGAACACTTTGCCTATCGGGTTGTGCGGATTGCTCAGCAGCAGGGCGCCGGCGCCATTCAGCGCTTCGTTCATGGTGGACATCGGCGTGACATAGTCGCCGTCGACCAATTGAAACGGCACTTCAATACGCGGCAAATTCCAGTGCCCGGGCGCCAGGCGAATCGGGCGATAGTTCGGGGTTTGCAGCACCACCGGCTGGCCAGGCGCTACAAACGCGTGCAGCGCCATGTTGAACCCCGGTTCGACGCCGGGCAAAAACAGCAGTTCTTCAGGCAGCACGCGCCAGGCGTACTTGGCCCACAGGTCGGCCACGATGGCGTCGCGTACCTCCGGGCCGGCCACGCTGTAGCCGAGGATCTGCTGGTCCAGGCGCGCATGCAGGGCTTGCAGCACGGCGGGCGGCGCGGCGATATCCATGTCGGCGATCCACATCGGCAATACATCGGCCGGGTAACGGTTCCACTTGGTGCTGCCGGTGCCGAGGCGTGGGTGGATCTTGTCGAAATCAAAGCTCATGGAGGCGCTCGTGTCTGGGAGGCGGCGGAAAGTGGCGCGAAATATAGCATGGGTGTTTTGATGGCCGTTCTGTGACCGACAAGTTCTGTAATAAAAACGCCATTGCGCTGGGGATTAAACCCGCCACGGGCTATTTTGGTGCATCTCAATAACCAGAGTAGCCATGGATGAAATACCAACCCTTCAGCCGTACCTTGATTGCCACCGCGCTGGTGTTGACGGTCAGTGGCGTGCACGCCGCGTCCCAGGCCCCGGTGGCCGGTGAAAATGGCATGGTGGTGACGGCCCAGCACCTGGCAACGCATGTGGGCGTGGATGTGCTCAAGGCGGGCGGCAACGCGGTGGATGCGGCGGTGGCCGTGGGCTACGCGCTGGCGGTGGTCTACCCGGCGGCGGGTAACCTGGGCGGCGGCGGCTTCATGACCGTGCAACTGGCGGATGGGCGCAAGACCTTCCTCGACTTCCGCGAAAAAGCGCCGCTGGCGGCTACCGCCAATATGTACCTGGACAAGGACGGCAACGTCATCGAAGGGCTCAGCGCCAAGGGCCACCTGGCCGTCGGCGTACCCGGCACGGTTTCCGGCATGGAGCTGGCCCTGAGCAAATACGGCACGCTCAAGCGCGCCCAGGTGATCGCCCCGGCGATCAAACTGGCGGAAAACGGCTTCGCCCTGGAGCAAGGGGATATCGACCTGTTGCACACCGCCACCGGCGAGTTCGAAAAAGACAAGGACCTGCGCGGTATCTTCCTGCACAACGGCCAACCGATGCAGGTGGACCAGAAGCTGGTACAGAAAGACCTGGCCAAGACCCTCAAGGAAATCTCCGCCAAGGGCGCGGACGGCTTTTATAAAGGCTGGGTCGCCAAGGCGCTGGTGGATTCCAGCCAGGCCGGCAAGGGCATCATCACCCAGGCGGACCTGGATAAATACAAGACCCGCGAACTGGCGCCCATCGAATGCGACTACCGTGGCTACCACGTGGTCTCGGCGCCGCCTCCAAGCTCGGGCGGCGTAGTGATCTGCCAGATCATGAACATTCTCGAAGGCTACCCGATGGCCGACCTGGGCTATCACTCGGCCCAGGGCCTGCACTACCAGATCGAAGCGATGCGCCACGCCTACGTGGACCGCAACAGCTACCTCGGCGACCCGGACTTTGTGAAGAACCCGATCGAGCATCTGCTCGACAAAAACTATGCGACCAAGCTGCGCGACGCGATTGAGCCGCAAAAGGCCGGTGACTCCCAGGCGATCAAGCCGGGCGTGTCGCCCCATGAAGGCAACAACACCACCCATTACTCCATCGTCGACAAGTGGGGTAACGCGGTTTCCGTCACGTACACCTTGAACGACTGGTTCGGCGCGGGCGTGATGGCGAGCAAGACCGGCGTGATCCTCAACGATGAAATGGACGACTTTACCGTCAAGGTCGGCGTGCCGAACATGTATGGCCTGGTGCAGGGTGAAGCCAACGCCATCGCCCCAGGCAAGGCGCCGCTGTCGTCGATGAGCCCGACCATCGTTACCAAGGATGGCAAGGCCGTGATGGTCGTGGGCACGCCGGGCGGCAGCCGTATCATCACGGCGACCTTGCTGACGATCCTGAATGTCATTGACTACAAGATGAACATCCAGGAAGCGGTCGACGCGCCGCGTTTCCACCAACAGTGGATGCCGCAAACCACCAATCTGGAGACCTTCGCGGTCAGCCCGGACACGCAAAAGATCCTCGAAAGCTGGGGCCATCAGTTCGCGGGCCCGCAGGATGCCAACCACTTGGCGGCGATCCTGGTAGGCGCGCCATCCCTGGGGGGCAAACCGGTGGGTAACAACCGCTTCTACGGCGCGAATGACCCGCGTCGCAATACCGGGCTGTCGCTGGGTTACTAAGACGGAACATCGACCCACCTTCCAGGCTCTACCCAAAGAGCCCTGGAAGGAGCCCGTTCCATGAAAGCGCTTAAAATTGCCACCTTCAACATCAATGGTCTGCGGGCGCGCCTGCCCAACCTGCTGCAATGGCTGGCGCGCGAGCAGCCCGACATCGTCTGCCTGCAAGAACTCAAGGCACCGCAAAGCCTGTTCCCCTACACCGACTTCGAAAGCGCCGGCTACGGTGCGATTTGCCTGGGCCAGGCGGCGTGGAACGGTGTGGCGATCCTGGCGCGGGACGCCCAGCCGCTGGAAAGCCGACGTGGTTTGCCCGGCGATGACGACGACAACCAAAGCCGCTATATCGAGGCAGCCGTGCACGGCGTGTTGGTTGGCTGCCTGTATTTGCCCAACGGCAACCCGCAACCGGGGCCGAAATTCGACTACAAACTGGCCTGGTTCGAGCGCTTGATCGACTACGCGGGCGCGCTGCAAGCCAGCAAGCATCCCGTGCTGTTGGCGGGGGATTTCAATGTGGTGCCCACTGACCTGGACATCTACAACCCGCGCTCCTGGCTCAAGGATGCCTTGCTGCAACCTGAGAGCCGCGCCTGTTACCGGCGGCTGCTCGACCAAGGCTGGACCGACGCCCTGCGGCACCTGTATCCCGAGGAGCGTGTGTATACGTTCTGGGATTATTTCCGTCAGCACTGGCAAAAAAATTCCGGCCTGCGCATCGACCATCTGCTGCTCAACCCGGCACTCAAGCCGTACTTGAAAGACGCGGGCGTGGACGCCTGGGTGCGTAACGAGCCCCACGCCAGTGACCATGCGCCGACCTGGATTCAACTGGGCACGCGTAAAAAGCGCTGATGCCCGCGCCGATCAGCATCCGGCCTGCCGTCAGGCGGGTGAGGGCGTGGCGAGCAACTGCGTCACGGCGGCGAACGCCTGGGCGCGCCGCGCGGCCCAATCCCCGCGAATCACCACTACGGGCTGGCGATGCTGCTGCATCCAGTGCAGGCTGGCCTGGAAAAACGCGCGGCGGTCCGCCAGCTCCGGTTGGCAGCGTTGGCCGTCGGCGGTCCATTCGACATCTTCGGGCGAGAGCAGCAAGTGCAGGTCGTAGTGGCGCGCCAGCAACTCGTCATCGAGCCAGGCGGGGTAATCGCCGAACAAGGTCTGGCTCCAGAGCTTGTTGGTGAGCAGGTGAGTGTCGAGGATCAGCAGCCTGGGCTTTGCTGCGCGCGCGGCGTCTTCCCAGGCCAGTTGGCCGTGGGCGATAGCGGGAATATCCGCCAGGCAGGTGTCGCGTTGATGAACATCGATGAAATGCCGCACATATTCGCCGACCATCAAGCCGCCGAAATGCGCGTGCAGCTGCGCCGCCAACCAACTTTTACCGCTGGATTCGGGGCCGGCCAGCACCACTACCTTCATGGCTGCAACGCCGGGTCGGCGCGCCATTCACGCCAGCCTTGCACGGCGATCACAGTGAACAGCGCATAGAGCGCGGCGGTGAGATAGAGGCCTTTATAGAGGAACAGCCCGACGAAGATCACATCCACCGCAATCCACAACGGCCAGCATTGCACGCGCTTTTGCGCCATCCACATTTGCGCGACCAGGCTGAAGCCGGTGAGGGCGGCGTCGAGCCACGGTTGCGCGGCGTCGGTCCAGTGGGCCATGGCGGCGCCTAGCAACAGGCTGCCCACTGCGCCCACGGCCAGGCTGGCCATCACCGCAGGCACTCCCAGCCGGGTGACCTGGCGGCCGTGCTTGACTTCGCCGGCGCGGGTCCATTGCCACCAGCCATACACCTGCAGCGCCGCATAGACCACTTGCAGCAGCATGTCGGAATAGAGTTTCACGTCGTAGAACACCCAGGTATAGAGCAGCACCATCACCAGGCCGATGGGCCAGCACCACGGGTTTTGCTTGACCGTCAGCCAGACAGCGATCACCCCCAGGGCGGCGGCGATCAGTTCAAGCCCGGACATGGCGGATCCTTGGGGGAGTGGGAGAGGGCGGTGATTGTAACCAGAGGTAAGCAATCTTCAAAACACTGAAGGGCAAATGTGGGAGCAAGCCCCCTCCCACATCTTGATATGTACGTCAGACCTTGAATTGGCGGAGCAGGCCGTCGAGTTGGTCGCTCAAACCGCGCAACTGGGTACTGGCCAGGCTCGACTGCTCTGCGGCTATCGCCGTGCTGTGGGACAAGCCCGCAGCCTCGGTAACGTTCTGGTTGATGTCTTCCACCACGTGCGCTTGTTGCAGGGTAGCGCTGGCAATCGAGGCGTTCAGGCCGTTGAGGTTGCGCAGGGCCTGGCCGATGGCCGTGAGGCTGGCGCCGGCCTGGCCTGCTTGCTCGATGGTGAGTTGCGAGGCGCTGTGGCTGTCGCTGATCACCTTGACCGCCGCTTCCGAGTGGCCTTGCAGGCGCTCGATCATCACCTGGATTTCGGCGGTGGATTTTTGCGTGCGCTGGGCAAGCAGGCGCACTTCGTCGGCCACCACGGCGAACCCGCGACCTTGCTCGCCGGCACGTGCCGCTTCGATGGCGGCGTTCAGGGCCAGCAGGTTGGTTTGGTCGGCGATGGAGCGGATCACTTCCAGCACGCCACCGATCTGTGTGCTTTCGCTGGACAGGGTGCGGATCACTTCAACGGCCTGGCTGATGGTATGGGACAGCTGATCGATCTGCTGCAGGCTGCCGTCGATATTGACCTGGCCTTGTTGGGCCTGTGCTTCGGCTTCGCGCATTTCGCTGGCGGCATGTTCGGCGTTCTTGGCCACGTCCTGCACGCCGTAGGTGACTTCATTGATGGCGGTGGCCACCAGTTCCATCTGCTGCGACTGCTGTTGGCTGCGGTCATGGGCCTGGCTGGCGTTATTGCCCATCTCCGTGGACGATTGCCCAAGGGCGTTGGCGCACGACTGCAACTGGCTCACCACCTGGCGCAGCTTCGCGGTAAAGCTGTTGAAGTGCTGGGACAGTTGGGTGACTTCGTCGCGGCCGTGGGTGTCGAGGCTGCGGGTCAGATCGCTTTCGCCGCTGGCAATATTGCCCATGGCGTTCACTGCGGCCTGCAACGGTTGCACGATGCTGCGGGCAATCAACGCCACCAGCAAACCCATCAGCAGCGCGATGCCCAGCACAATGAACGAGGCTTTCCACACTTGGGCGCTGAACTCGGCTTGCACATCGTCCACGTATACGCCGGAGCCGATGATCCAGCCCCAGGGTTCAAACAGTTGGATATACGAGGTCTTGGCCACCGGCGCTTCGGAGCCGGGCTTGGGCCAGCGGTAGTTGACGATGCCGGCGCCCTTGGCCTTGGCCAGGCTGACGAACTCGTTGAAGATCGCAAAGCCGTCCGGATCGCGGATAGCCGAAAGGTTCTGGCCGTCGAGCTTGGGGTTGGTCGGGTGCATGATCATCACGGGCGTGAGGTCGTTGATCCAGAAATAATCATCATGGCTATAACGCAACCCACGCACTGCGCTCAGGGCTTGTTTTTGCGCGGCTTCGCGGGTCATCACGCCGGTGGTTTCGAGGCTGTGATAAAACGTCAGTATCCCGCTGGCGGTCTGGACCACGTGCTGGGTCTGTTGGCTTTTGGCCTGGTAAAGATCGTCATGAATCTGCTTGAGCATCAGCAAACCCAAGGCCAGCAGCATCAGCACGGCGACTATCAGGATCAGCCAAAGGCGGCGGCTGATCGACATATTGCGCAAACTGTTCATCGTCCTGTCACTCCGGGCTTTTTATAATTGTGGGCGTCGCATCGACTTTTACGCCTTGTCTGATAGGCTTTCGGCCTGAAGTCGCAAAACCTGAGTACTGTCTGATTTTTCACGAAATTTTGCAGGCCGGCATTGATCGCCATCAACGCCGGGCCTTTCGCGCGCTCGGTCAGTGAACCATTAAAAAAGATTGATAAGGCATGCCACCGCGCATGACCTTTGGGGGAAGCATGGATTTTTGGACCGCCATTCAGGCATTGATTCTTGGCGTAGTAGAGGGGCTTACAGAGTTCCTGCCGATTTCCAGCACCGGTCACCAGATCATCGTCGCCGATTTGCTCGACTTCGGCGGCGAACGCGCGATGGCGTTCAATATCATCATCCAGCTCGGCGCCATCCTGGCGGTGGTCTGGGAGTTCCGTCGCAAGATTCTGGATGTGGTCACCGGCTTGCCCACCCAGCGCAACGCCCAGCGTTTCACACTCAACCTGTTGATCGCGTTTTTGCCCGCCGTGGTGCTGGGGGTGATTTTCGCCGACCTGATCCACCATTACCTGTTCAACCCGATCACCGTGGCCACGGCGCTGGTGGTGGGCGGCATCATCATGTTGTGGGCCGAGCGCCGCGAGCATGAGGTGCACGCCGAGAGTGTCGACGACATCACCTGGAAAGACGCACTCAAGGTCGGCTTCGCCCAGTGCCTGGCGATGATCCCGGGTACGTCCCGCTCCGGCTCCACCATCATCGGCGGCCTGTTGTTCGGCCTGTCGCGCAAGACCGCCACCGAGTTCTCATTCTTCCTGGCCATGCCCACCATGGTCGGTGCGGCGGTGTACTCGGGCTATAAGTACCGCGACCTGTTCCAACCGGCGGACCTGCCGGTGTTCGCCATCGGTTTTGTGACCTCGTTCATCTTTGCGATGATCGCGGTCAAGGGGCTGCTCAAGTTCATCGCCAGCCATAGCTATGCGGCGTTTGCCTGGTACCGCATCGGGTTTGGCCTGTTGATCCTGGCGACCTGGCAGTTCGGCTGGATCGACTGGGCAGCGGCCAAGGCATGAGCATCCAGCATCCGCGCTTGAAGGCGGCGATCTTTGCGCTGTTGTGCGCGGCGCCGCTGCTGGGCTCGATAGGGGTGTGGCGGCGCGGTGAAACCGTGATCCCGCTGGCGGCCTACGGCCTGGTCAGTGTGGTCGCGTTTTTGCTGTACTGGAGCGATAAGCGCAAGGCGCGCACCGACAGTTGGCGCACCCCGGAAAACATCCTGCATGCGGTGGAACTGGCAGGCGGTTGGCCAGGCGCGTTGATTGCCCAGCAGGTGTTGCGCCACAAGACGCGCAAAGTGTCTTACCAGGTGCTGTTCTGGGTGATCGTGCTGCTGCATCAAGTATTCTGGCTGGACCAGTTGTTCCTGGGCGGCAGCTGGCTGTCAGTCCTCTAGCAGCAAGCCGATCTGCGTGCGCTTGGGCAGTTTGCTCACCACCAGTTGGTGGGAACGCCGCAACAAGCCGCGCAGCTCCTCGGCGCCGAGCGGGTAGGGCGTGTTCATGATCACCCACTGCGCACGCGCCAGGTACGGCGCGGGGTGGATGCCGGGGCGGTCCACGTGGCCCAGGAACAACGCTTTATCGACCTTGAACGCCAGCGAGTCGCCGCGCAGGTTCTGTAACGCGAACATCTTGTTGCCGGCAATCGAAAACACCCGCACGCCACCCCATTTGTAGTCCTCCCGCGCGCCGGGCAGGCTCAGGCAGAACGTGGCGACGTGTTCTTCGGTCATCTTCATAGCAGGCGGTCTCCGCAGCTTTTAAAGCCTTCTTCCAGATAATCGATCCAAGCGCGAATGGCCGGCAGTACGCCACGTCGATGGGGGTACACCGCCTGTAGCCAGCCGCCGGGCAACGACCACTCGGGCAGCAGTTGCACCAAGCGACCGCTGGCCAGCTCTTCCTCGCAATACATCATCGGCAGCACGGTAAAGCCCAGGCCCATGATCGCGCTGGCCTTGCGTACGTTGAAGTCATCCACGCCCAACCGCGCTTCCATCACCAGGTCGTGCGGGTTGCCCCGAGGGTCGAGCATACGCTGGTGCACCATGCGGTCGGCCTCCAATGCGCCAAGTATCGGCAAGTGCTTGAGGTCATCGAGGGTGCTGACCTGGCGGCCGTTTAGAAAGTTGGGGCTGGCAACCAGCACGGTCTGGGCCGGACGCAGGCGCTTGGTGACCAACAGCGGGTCCTCGTCGCCCAATTCGCGCACGCGCAGGGCCACGTCGATGCCTTCGGCCACCAGGTCGACACGGCGATTGACCAGGGTCATTTCCAATTGCACCTGGGGGTGGGCGGCGAGGAACCCGGCAACCACGTCGGGCATCATGTTTTGTGCCAAGCCCACCGGGCAAGTGACTCGCAACCGCCCGCGCGGCTCGCTGGACATACTCGCCACGGCCTCATCGGCCATCTCGGCTTCCAGCAGCATTGCCTGGCAGTGACGCAGGTAGCGCTCGCCAACGGCGGTCAGGGTCAACTGCCGGGTAGTGCGTTGCAGCAGGCGCGCGCCCAGGCGTTCTTCCAGCTCGGCAATGCGCCGCGACAGCCGTGACTTGGGAATGCCCAACAGCCGACCGGCGGCCGCGAAACCGCCGGCTTCGACAACTTTGGCGAAATAGTAGAGGTCGTTAAGGTCTTGCATGGTGGAGCCTATTGTCCTGTCAGTGGGACAAACTATCGCATTTCAGACGGCTTATCGAACATTGGTTTCATACGTAGTATCACCACCATCTGATCGCCACCGTCGATCCCATTCGGAGACCTACCATGAAACTGTTGCACATCGATTCCAGCATCCTCGGCGACAACTCGGCTTCCCGTCAGCTCAGCGCCGGCGTTGTCAAAGCCTGGCAGGCGGCCGAACCGGGTGTGGAAGTGACTTACCGCGACCTGGCCGACGACGCTATCAACCACTTTTCCGGCGCCACGCTGGGTGCATTGGGCACCGCCGCTGAGCTGCGCGATGCCGCGCAAAAGCACGAAGCCGAGCTGAGTGCCTCGTCGTTGGCGCAATTTCTTGCCGCCGACGCCATCGTGGTGGGCGCGCCGATGTACAACTTCACCATCCCGACTCAGCTCAAAGCCTGGATCGACCGCATCGCCGTGGCCGGCCAGACCTTCCACTACACCGAAGCCGGCCCGGAAGGCCTGTGCGGCAACAAAAAAGTCATCATCGTGTCTACCTCCGGTGGCATGCATGCCGGTCAAGCCACCGGTGCGGCCCACGAGGGCTACCTGAAACTGCTGTTCGGCTTCCTTGGCATCACCGATATCGAAATCGTGCGTGCCGAAGGCCTGGCCTACGGTGATGAAGTGCGCAGCAAGTCCATGAGCGACGCCAACGTACTGATCAACGAACAATTGTTCGCCGCCGCGTAAGGCTTGTGTAAATTTCGCTGTCCCCCGGTTTCAATCTGAAACCGGGCGCCTAAACTCTGTATTCTGCTCGCCTGAACGCGACCGGAGTGCGGAGTTTTTTCGTTTGCCCGCGGTCTTTTTTAATGTGGCCCAGGTTGTGCAAGCATGGGTTCGACACCCTGGGCTTTTCATTCGACATGTCGGTTCTCACGCAGCAAAGGTGGACATCCCCATGATGCGTCTTTGTGCTGTTATGGTTCTTTCCCTGCTCGGCAGCCTGATTTCAGTGCACGCCGCGCCCGCGCCGCACCCTCATTGGAGTGTGGGCTTTCATCGCATGACGTTTCTCGACCCGCTGGATTTGCAGCCAATGAAGGCCGTCGCGTTCTATCCCTCCACCGACACCGAGCACAGCACGCAGGTGGGCGCCTATCACGTCGCCGCCACGGAAGACTCCAAGATCGCCATCGGCCGTTTCCCGATGCTGATGCTGTCCCATGGCAACACCGGCACGCCACTGGCGTTGCATGACCTGGCCACCTCGCTGGCGCGCAAAGGGTTTGTGGTGGTGGCGGTGCTGCACCCCGGCGACAACTATAAAGATCACAGCCGCCTGGGGACGCTGAGCAACCTATATGGGCGGCCGATCCAGATTTCCGAAGCCATCACCGCGACCCTGGCGGACCCGATGCTGTCCCCCTTCGTTGACGTCGACCAAGTGGGCGTTATCGGCTATTCCGCCGGCGGCGAGACGGCATTGATCCTGGCGGGTGCCAAGCCGGATTTCGATCGCCTGCGCCGCTATTGCCAGGAGCGCCCCGAAGACCGTGATGCCTGTACCACCAAAGGCGAGCTGGTGGTCGACCGGGATGACTTGCAGCCGCAGTCCGACCCACGTATCCACGCGCTGATGTTGATGGCGCCCCTGAGCCTGATGTTTGGTCGGCACACCCTGGCCGACGTGCATGTGCCGGTGCTGCTCTACAGCGGTGACGGTGACAAGCTGGTGGCCGTGGACAAAAACGCTGCGGCCCTGGCGCGCAAACTGCCGCAGCCGCCGGATTTCAAACTGCTGGCCGGGGCAGGGCACTTCGTGTTCATGGCTCCGTGCGACAGCGACCAACTGGCGGCAATGCCGGCCATCTGCACGGATGCCGACGGCGTCGACCGCGAAGGCATTCACCGCGACCTTATTTCCGAGGCCGGACGCTTTTTCGCCCACACCCTCAGCGAACCTACCCGCGCCGGCCTGCAAACGGCTGATCAGTAAGCGCGCCGCTGAAGCAGCAAGGTCAAGCCCAATGCCGTGACCGACAGCAGCGCGGCGCAGAAGAAAATCCAGCCATAGCCAAGGTTCAGCGCTACAAAGCCCATCAACGGCCCGGCAATCGCCAGGGCCAGGTCGAAGAACACCGCGTAGGCGCTCAACCCGGCGCCACGGCTGCTGTTGGGCACCTGCTTGATGGCTTCCACGCCCAGCGCCGGGTACACCAGCGATAAACCGAAGCCGGTCAGCCCGGCACCGATCAACGCTACGCCGGTGGTAGGGGCCAGCCAGAGCAGCGTGAGGCCCAGGGTTTCGATGACCATGCAGGCAATCGCCGCGCGAAAGCCGCCAAAACGGCTGATCGCCGAGATAAACACCAGCCGCGACAGAATAAAGCACAGGCCAAACACCGTGAGGCAGTACGCCGCGCCGGTCCAGCCGCGATTGAGGTAATACAACGTGATAAAGGTGGTGAGGGTGCCGTAGCCGATGGACGCCAGGCACAAGCTGGCGCCAAACGGGGCGATACGCCCGAACACCGCCCAGAACGGCAGGCGTTCGCCGCGCACCACCGGCACCGATGGCTTGTTGCGGATCAGCACCAGGCCCAACGCCGCCAACACGGTGAGTGCCAGCCCCAGGCTGTTGTAGCCGTACTCGGCGACCATCACCACGCCCAGCGGCGCACCAATGGCGATGGCGCCATAAGAGGCGATGCCGTTCCAGGAGATCGAACGCGCCGTATGCTCCGCGCCAACCTGGCCCATGCACCAACTGATGGTGCCCACGCCGATTAACCCTTGGGCCACGCCCAGCAACAGCCGGGCGACGATCAGAATGCCCAGGCTCAAGCCGGGAATGCCGTGCAGCAGCGTCGCGAAAAATGTCAGCACGCCACTGATCAGGATGCCGACCAGTCCCAGCACAATCGCACGCTTGGTGCCGACGTTGTCCGACATCCGCCCGGCCATCGGGCGGCTGAGCAGGGTGGCCAGGTACTGCGAGCCGATAGTCAGCCCCGCTACCACCGCGCTGAAACCCAGTTGCTCATGTACATAGCCAGGGATCACCGCAATCGGCAGGCCGATGCAGATAAAGGCGATAAAGGTGTAGAAGACGATGGAGACGATCTGCAGGGTGATCGACAGGGAGGAGGGGGCGGCGTTGGGCATGGACATTCGTTCGCTGGCGGGCGGTGAGGGCCATGATGGCATAACCCGACTCTGACGCCACCGCAATATCAATGTGGGAGGGGCTTGCCCCTCCCACATGTGGGTCCTGCGTTGTGCTTGCCGCTGAGCGTTGTACTTAGAACACCACGCCCTGGCTGCGCAGGTAATCGTCATAGGTGCCGCTGAAGTCGATCACGCCATCGGCGCTCAGCTCGATGATGCGGGTGGCCAGGGACGACACGAACTCACGGTCGTGGCTGACGAAGATCAGCGTGCCCGGGTAGTTCTCCAACGCCAGGTTCAGTGCTTCGATGGACTCCATGTCCAAGTGGTTGGTCGGTTCGTCCATGATCAGCACGTTCGGCTTTTGCAGGATCAGCTTGCCGAACAACATGCGGCCTTGCTCACCACCGGAGATCACCTTGACCGACTTGAGGATCTCGTCGTTGGAGAACAGCATGCGGCCCAGCGTGCCACGGATCATTTGTTCGCCCTGGGTCCACTGGCCCATCCAGTCGAACAGGCTCATGTCGTCTTCGAAGTCGTGGGCGTGGTCCTGGGCGTAGTAGCCCAGCTCCGCGGCGTCGGTCCACTTGATGCTGCCCGCGTCCGGGGTCAGTTCGTTGACCAGGGTGCGCAGCAGGGTGGTCTTGCCGATACCGTTCGGGCCGATGATCGCCACGCGCTCGCCGGCTTCAACCTGGAAGCTGAAATCCTTGAACAGCGGCTTGCCGTCGAAACCTTTGGCCATCTTTTCGACCATGACCGCCTGGCGGTGCAGCTTTTTGTTCTGCTCGAAACGGATGAACGGGCTCACACGGCTCGACGGCTTGACTTCGGCCAGCTGGATCTTGTCGATCGCCTTGGCACGGGAAGTCGCCTGCTTGGCTTTCGAGGCGTTGGCCGAGAAGCGGCTGACGAACGATTGCAGCTCGGAGATCTGCGCCTTTTTCTTGGCGTTGTCCGACAGCAGTTGCTCGCGCGACTGGGTCGCCACGGTCATGTATTCGTCGTAGTTGCCCGGAAACAGGCGCAACTCGCCGTAGTCCAGGTCAGCCATGTGGGTGCACACGCTGTTCAGGAAGTGACGGTCGTGAGAGATGATGATCATCAGGCTGGAGCGCTGGGTCAGGATGTTTTCCAGCCAGCGGATGGTGTTGATGTCCAAGTGGTTGGTCGGTTCGTCGAGCAACAGCACTTCAGGGTCGGAAAACAGCGCCTGGGCCAGCAATACGCGCAGCTTCCAGCCAGGCGACACCTCGCTCATCGGGCCGAAGTGTTGTTCCAGGGGAATACCCAGGCCCAGCAGCAGCTCACCGGCGCGGGATTCGGCGGTGTAGCCGTCCATTTCGGCGAACTCGGTTTCCAGCTCGGCCACGGCCATGCCGTCGTCTTCGCTCATTTCGGGCAGCGAGTAGATACGGTCACGCTCGGCCTTGACCTTCCACAGCTCCTCGTGGCCCATGATCACGGTGTCGAGCACGGTGAATTCTTCGTAGGCGAACTGGTCCTGGCGCAGTTTACCCAAGCGCACGTTCGGCTCGAGCATGACCTGGCCACCGGACGGATCAAGGTCGCCACCGAGGATTTTCATGAAGGTCGACTTGCCGCAACCGTTGGCACCGATCAAACCATAACGGTTACCGGCGCCGAACTTGACCGAGACATTCTCGAAGAGCGGCTTGGCGCCGAACTGCATGGTGATGTTAGCTGTGGAGATCAATTACTTTACCTATCAATGGGTTGCGAGCATGGCGGCAAGCGCCGTCAGGCAGGCATCAACAGCGACATCAAGGCGCGAAACCCGGTCGCTGAGCAAAAAATGGGGGATGTGTGTTGGAATTTGGCGCGCATTGTCGCATATGTCAGGCGACAGTTGTATGGCACGCGAAAGATGGTGTTGCCAAGGTTTCCGGCATCGCCAGCCACAATAGCGCCAATGCCACGGCTGCTACGCCGGCCAGGGTCAGGAACGCCGCGTTGTAGCCCGCCTGTTGCACCACGAAACCGGCCAGGCTGTTGCTCAACGCCGCGCCCAGGCCAAACACCGTCGACAGGGCACCCAGGCTGACGTTGAAGCGTCCGGTGCCTTGAGTCAGGTCCTTGACGATCACCGGGAACAGCGCGCCGAAGATTCCCGCGCCCACGCCGTCGAGCAACTGCACCGCCACCAGCCAGTAGGGATCACCCGACAAGGTGTACAGCACGCCGCGCAATGGCAGGATCAAGAAACCGGCGAGCAGCAGCGGCTTGCGCCCCCACACATCGGCCTTGACCCCCACCAGCCAGGCCACCGGCACCATCACCAATTGCGCGGCGACGATGCATGCCGAGGTCAGGGGCGTGGCCATCTGCAGGTTGATCTGCGACAGCTTCTGGCTGACCAGCGGCAGCATCGCGGCATTGGCCAGGTGAAACAGCGCGCAGCAAATGGCGAACAGCAGCAGCGGGCGGTTGGCCAGCAACACCTCAAGGCCCGAGGGTTGCTCGTGGTCGGTGTGATGGGCCGGGTCGAAGCCGCGCGCGACGTCATGATCGATTGCCCTGGCCGACACGCAACTGACTGCGATAACGCTGGCCACCGCCATAAAGGCCATCAGGTAAAACACCACCACGGGACCGAACAGATAAGCCAGGCCGCCGGCCAATAGCGCGGCCACCGCATTACCGGCGTGGTTGAAGGTTTCGTTGCGTCCGGTACGACGGGTAAACGCGCGCGGCCCGGTAATGCCCAGGGAAATCGCCGAGATTGCCGGCGCGAACACCGAGGCGGCGACGGCACTGGCGGCCTGGGTCAACGCGACCCATCCGAATGAACTGACAAACGGCAGCATCAGGCAACTGGCCGTCACCAGCAGCGCCGCCACGGCGATCACCGCGCGCTTGCTGCGGGTACGATCGATCAGCGCGCCTGCCGGGCCCTGGGTGATCAAGGCCGCGATACCGGCGAGCGTCATGACCACACCGATGCTGGCCGGGTCCCATTGGTGCACCGCCAGCAGGTAAATTGCCAGGTAGGGGCCAAGGCCGTCACGCACATCCGCCAGGAAGAAATTCAGGCTGTCCAGGGACAAGGTATTACGCAGGTCGGAGCGATGGGCCACGGCGAGATCTTCCGAAGCGCGTTCAACGGCTGAACACGGATTGCTTTAATGACTTGTAAGGCTGCGGATTAGTTTCGCGCGCGGCCCAGTGTTTTCAATCCCGGGCCGTCGGGCTTCTTTTCTAGGCGCCACGGTTATGCGGGGCACGCCGTATGAACGTACGCATGGTTTGGCCGGGGCCCGTGCTGAATACCTGCGGTCTGGGCTGGTGCTCGTCCGCTGCAATAAACACAAACTCGTCCTGCTCCAGGCGATAACTGGCGGGCAGGTATTTGCCGGCGTCATCCCCGATGGCGTCTACCCAGGTAATGCTCTTGGGCGTGGTGGTGCTGTCGAGCAAAAAACGGCCCTTGAGCAACACCGCGCCGTCGACTGTTCGGACTTCGAAGCGGTCACCCGAAATAGTGGTAATTGCCCCAGGGGCGCTGTGGGCGTCGGCGGGGTTGAGCACGCCGCTGTCTTCGAGGCGCGTTTGCTCCCAGTTACCTTGCAGGGCTTGAAAATCGGGGTCTGAAAGGGATGACATGCAACTTCCTTTTTGCTGAAGGGCTAAGCGACGGCGGTAGCCGGTTGCCGCGTACTGAACCGGCTGAAGTGTAACCGGGCGTAGAAAAATGTCTGCTTTTTTGCGCGCGGCGGCTTGGCCGACTTGACTGGCCAATAGACAGCTTTTCACAATTCTTGATTAACTTTTGGTTACAATCTGTGGCTAAATAACTACCACTGGTCACGAACCGGCGCCCTCCAACCGCTTCGTGATGACGGTTTGAATTGTGATTTCAGGTGCTGCATCCATCCCCGGCCGTCGTGGGCACGCGGGAGCAGCCTGTTCTCTTCTGACGTGTGACGAAATCCCTTGAAACTCATCATTGTTGCTCTCTATGTTGCCTCCATTGCGTATGTTCATCTGCGCGGCCGGGTGCGACACAAGCTGGGCCGCCAGCTCAGTGATCATTCGACCTTCCTGGCGCCGGTCAATTGCTTGCTTTATCTCTTCTCCAAGCTGCCCAGCCGACCTTACCTGTCGCCCAGTGACTTCCCCGACCTGAGCCCGTTGCAGGAACACTGGGAAGAGATCCGCCAGGAAGGCCAGGACCTGATGCGCGCCGGGGCGATCAAGCGCTCCGAGCAATATAACGACGTGGGCTTCAACTCGTTTTTCAAATCGGGTTGGAAGCGTTTCTATCTCAAGTGGTACGGCGACAGCCACCCATCGGCGATGAAGCTGTGCCCGCGTACCACGCAGTTGGTGCAGAGCATCGGTTCGATCAAGGCGGCGATGTTCGCCGAGTTGCCGCCGGGCTCCAAGTTGGTGCGTCATCGCGACCCCTATGCGGGTTCCTACCGTTATCACTTGGGCCTGGACACGCCGAATGATCCGGGCTGCTACATCAATGTGGACGGCGAAAACTACTACTGGCGCGACGGCGAGCCGGTGATGTTCGACGAGACCTATATCCATTTCGCCGAGAACACCACGCAGCACAACCGCATCATTTTGTTCTGCGATATCGAACGCCCGATGAAGTACCGCTGGGCTGCCGCGTTCAATCGCTGGTTCAGCCGCACGGTGATGGCTGCCGCGGGCTCCCCCAACGATGATGGCGACAAGACCGGCGGGCTTAACCGCGCCTTCACCCGGCTGTACAAAATTCGCTTGCGCGGCAAAGAGCTGAAAAAGCGCAACCGCATGCGCTACTACCTGGAGAAGTGGGCGATCTTCGCGGCATTGGCGCTGGTTTTTATCCTGATCTGAGACCTGGCCGGGGCGCCCTTTACTGCGGGGGGCGGGCGCCCAGCTTGTCCCACATTTTTTTGCTGATCTTCTGCCGGTTGGCATACCCCGCCCAGGGATCGTCTTTCAACGCCTGCAAGCGCTGCTGCAGGTTGGCCACCGTCCACTGTTGGGCGCCGCGCACGTGCTCCAACTCCTCGCGACTGACCGGCACCGACACTGGCAGCCCCGGCCGCGCACGCACGGAATAGGCGGCCACGGTGCTGGCGCCGCGAGCATTGCGCAGGTAGTCGATAAAGATCTTGCCCACCCGGTTTTTCGGCCCCGAAGTGGCGGTAAAGCGCTCGGGCAGTTGTTGCGCCATGAACTGGGCAATGGCTTTGGCGAAGGCCTTTATCGTGTCCCAGCCATCACGCCGCGCCAGTGGCACCACCAGGTGCAGGCCTTTGCCGCCGCTGGTTTTGACGAACGCATCAAGCCCCAGCTCGTCGAGCACCGACAAGCTCAGTCGCGCCGCTTCCAGCATGGTTTTCCAGGGCAGGGCGGGGTCCGGGTCGAGGTCGAGTACAAACAGGTCCGGCGTTTCGATTTTGTCCGTGGTGGCGCCCCATGTATGCAACTCGACGGTGCCCATTTGCACGGCGCCCACCAGCGCTTGGGCATTGTCGATCTGCATCAGCCGCGCATGGCCTGGATCCAGCGCAGGGTCCAGCTGGGTGATATTGGGAATCGCCAGGCGTTCGGCGTGCTTCTGAAAGAACTGCTCGCCCTCGATGCCCTCCGGCGCCCTTAACAACGACACCGGTCGATTGCGCAGAAAGGGCAGGATCCACTCACTGATGCTGTCGTAAAACTGCGCCAGCTGCTGTTTTTGCGTGCCGCTTTGCCGGTCGATCACGCGCTCGGGGTGGGTGATCTTCACCCCGCTGGTGGCCTTTTTGGCGGGCTGCGCCTTGAGCGATTTGGCCGTGCGCGGCTGTTCATGCACGATCTGCGCGGCGGGTTTGTCGCTGCGCAGCGCCACGAAAGCGGCCTGCCGCACCACGCCCTCGCGGGTCCATTCGGCGAACTGCACCTCGCACACCAGGCTCGGTTCTACCCAATGCACTCCGCGCGCCTGGGCGCTGGTCAAGGGTTTTTGCAGCGGCGAAGACGTACGCTCCAATGGCTTGAGTTGCGCGTGGATACTGGCCAGCGACGCCTGGTCGAAACCGGTGCCCACCCGGCCGGCATAGACCAGCCCGGCATCGTCATTGACCGCCAGCAGCAGGGCGCCAAAACCGCTGCGCGAACCCTGGGGGCGGGTGTAACCGACGATCACAAACTCCTGGCGCAAGCGGCATTTGAGTTTGATCCAGTCAGCGTTGCGGCTGGACACATAGGGGCTGCCCCGACGTTTGCCGATCACGCCTTCCAGGGCGAGGTCACAGGCGCTTTCAAAAATATCCTGATGATGGGCGGTGAACGCTTCGGAAAACCGCAGCAGCTTGCTCTTGCTGCCCGCCAGCGCCGACTTGAGTGCCGCGCGGCGTTCTTCTACGGGTTTGTGGCGCATGTCTTGCCCCGCGAGGAACGGCGCGTCAAACACGTAATAAACGATGTCCAGGCTGCGGCCGATGTCGAAGGCATTTTGCAGCGCCTGGAAATCCGGCAACCCCTCGCCGTTGAGGCTGACCACTTCGCCATCGAGCCAACTGTCCTTGAGCTTGAGCGCCTGCAGCGCCTTGGCCTGGCGCGGCAAGCGGTCAGTCCAGTCATGGCCGTTGCGGGTGAACAGGCGCACTTCGCCATCGCGTATGCGCGTCAGCATGCGATAACCGTCGAACTTGATTTCATACAGCCAGTCGCCTTCCGGTGCGCGGTCCACCAGGGTCGCCAACTGCGGCGTGAAGTGTTCGGGGAGGTCGGCCGCGGCCTTTTGCGCTGTTGCCCGGCGCTTGGGCTTGGGCTTGGGTTTGTCGACCTTGGATGTGCCGACCGAGGCATCGCTGAGCACGCTTTTCGGTTCGGCCTCTACGATGTCGTAGTCGGCGGCGGGGCGTGCCTGTGTGTCTTTTTCCTTGATCAGCAGCCATTGTTGCTTGTCGCCGCTGGCCCTTAAGCGGGTGCGTACCAAGGCCCAGTCCCCCGAGAGTTTTTCGCCGACCAGGGTAAATTTGAGCTTGCCGGCGGCGTAGGCCTTGTGCGGATCGTCATGGGGTTGCCAGACGCCACGGTCCCAGACGATCACATCGCCGGCGCCATACTGGCCGGCCGGGATGCTCCCTTCGAACGCGCCATAGCTCAGCGGGTGATCCTCCACATGCACGGCCAGGCGTTTCTGGCTGGGGTCCAGGCTGGGGCCCTTGGGCACCGCCCAGCTCTTGAGCACACCGTCAAGTTCCAGGCGAAAGTCATAGTGCAGGTTGCGCGCATCGTGTTTCTGGATCACGAACGACAGCGCCGACGCCTTGCGCTTGCCGGCGGGCGCGCTGCCGGAGGGTTCGGCGGTGATGTTGAAATCACGCTTGCGGTTGTATTCACTCAGAGGCTTTGCCATGGCTTTCTCCAACGTACGGCGGGCTCAGGAGGCCTTCTTGGTGGACTTTTTCGCGGCCGTTTTTTTCGCCGCCGGCTTACCCGCCAGGCTGCGCTTGAGCAGCTCGGTGAGGTCAACCACATCGGCCGACTTGCGTTCTTCGCCGGCCTCCTGGGATTCCACGTCTTCGATCTTGCCGGCCTTAGCCTTCCTCGCCACCAGGGCCATGATTTTTTCCTGGAAGGTGTCGCGGTATTCGTCAGGCTGCCAGTCGGCGCTCATGTCTTCCACCAGGCGCTTGGCCATGTCGAGTTCGCCTTTGGCCAGGCTCGGCTGGGTGACGTCGCTGCCCAGTTCCAGTTGGTCCAGGCTGCGCACTTCGGCGGGCCAGCGCAGCATCACCAGCACCATGGCGGACTCCAGGGGCATCACGGCCGCCAAGTGCTGTTTGGTGTGCAGTACCACGTTGGCCAGCGCGACCTTGCGGGTTTTCTTGAGGGTTTCGCGCAGCAACGCATAGACCTTGCCGCCACGTTTATCCGGGGCCAGAAAGTACGGGGTGTCGATGTTCGGCAAGGGGATCTGGTCGCTGGCGACGAAGGCGATGATTTCGATGGTCTGGGTGGACTTGGGGTGCGCCGAGCGAATCTCCTCTTCGCTGAGTACCACATAGCGGCCTTTCTCAAACGCCACGCCCTTGACGATGTTCTCCTTGGTCACCTCTTTGCCGGTGGTTTTGTTGATGCGCTTGTAGCCCACCGGGTCCATGCTGCGCTTGTCCAGCCAGTCAAAGTCCACGCCCTGGGCGGATGTGGCCGAGACCAGTGACACGGGGATATGAACCAAGCCGAAGCTGATGGCGCCTTTCCAGATTGCCCGTGGCATAAGTACGATTCCTTTATAAGAAGCCTGTGTGTTCTGGTGACTTGAACGCGGTGGGAAAAGTTTCGCCGGACGGATATGCGGACAGATCGTGTTACATCTGATGAGGAAGTATTTAGTTACCAAAGCCGAACCCCAGGCGTAGCGTGGCATCGAAAGCACGTACTCCGCGTCCCAGAGAGGCTTTGTCATGAACACCTGTGTACGCCATGTCGCCGCGTTATTGCTGGGCCTGAGCCTGGGGCCGTTCGCCCAGGCGCAAAACCTGCCCGGCAACAACAACCCGAATAACGGCCCGATCCACCGGGCCAACCCCAACAGCATGCAGGGCACCCAGCCCAGTGCGCCGGCGGTTCGGGGTATTCAGACCGGGCCGACCACGCGCCCGCCCACCCTGGAAAACCGCGGCATCGGCAACCGCTATCCCCAGCGCGAAGCCGCCCCCAGCCGCCCGGCCACCGAGACCAAAGCCCCCACTTATGATGCCAACGGCAATCGCCGGTAAGGATTCCTCTATGTTGCTACGCAAAACCCTGTCAGCCGCCTTGTGCGCAATGATCCTGACGCCTGTTTATGCGGCCGATATCCAGCAGTTCCCCAGTGAGCAAGGCAGTATCACGGTAACTCCGATCGCCAAAGGCCTGGACCACCCCTGGGCGGTGGCCTTCCTGCCGGACCGGCAGGGCTTTCTGGTTACCGAACGGCCAGGGCACCTGCGGTTTGTCGGCCCCGACGGCAAACTCTCCGCCCCGTTGAGTGGCGTGCCTGACGTCTGGGCCAAGGGGCAGGGTGGTTTGCTTGATGTGGTGCTGTCGCCGGACTTCAAGCAGGACCGCACGGTGTATTTGTCTTATGCCGAAGGCGGCGGCAAAGGCGGGACGGCCGGCACCGCCGTGGGCCGTGGACGCCTGGCGGCCGACCTCAGCGGCTTGGTGGATTTCAAGGTGATCCTGCGCCAGGAGCCGAAGCTCTCCACCGGCAACCACTTCGGTGGGCGCCTGGCGTTTGATCGCGATGGCTACCTGTTCGTGACCCTGGGAGAAAACAACGAACGGCCTACCGCCCAGGACCTGGACAAGCTGCAAGGCAAGGTCGTGCGGATTTTCCCGGATGGTCGCGTGCCGGATGACAACCCTTTTGTCGGCCAGCCGGGCGTGCGCCCCGAAATCTGGTCCTACGGCCAGCGCAACCCGCAGGGTTTGGCGCTGAACCCCTGGAGCGGCACGATTTGGGAAAACGAACATGGGCCACGGGGTGGCGATGAGGTGAATATCATCGAACGTGGCAAAAACTACGGCTGGCCGCTGGCCACCCACGGCATCAACTACTCCCTGGCGCCGATTCCCGAAGCCAAGGGCAAGACCGCCGAAGGCACCGTGGCGCCGCACCATGTGTGGGAGAAGTCGCCGGCCATCAGTGGCATGGCGTTCTATGACGGTGACCGCTTCAAGGCGTGGCAGCACAACCTGTTTATCGGCGCGCTGGCCAGCCAGGAACTGATTCGCTTGCAGTTCGAGGGTGACAAAGTGGTGCATGAGGAACGCTTGCTAGGCGGCTTGAAGGCACGTATTCGCGACGTGCGGCAGGGGCCTGACGGGTTTCTGTACGTGCTCACCGACGAGGATGACGGCGCGCTGTATCGGGTGGGGTTGAACCAGGACTAGCCACCACAGGCAAGGGGGCCGGCTCCCGATGACAGCAGGGCAGCTATCGGGAGCAAGCCCCTTCCCACAGGTTTACAGGCCCAGGTCGGACAGCCCCGGATGTTCGTCCGGGCGCCGGCCCAACGGCCAGTGGAACCTGCGTTCGCTTTCCTTGATCGGCCTATCGTTGATGCAGGCAAAGCGGTGGGCCATCAGGCCGTTCTCGTCGAACTCCCAGTTCTCATTGCCATACGAACGAAACCAGTTGCCCGAGTCGTCGTGCCATTCATAGGCATAGCGCACGGCGATGCGGTTATCGGTGAAGGCCCATAGCTCCTTGATCAGCCGATAGTCCAACTCCTTGGCCCACTTGCGCGTGAGAAACGCCTTGGCTTCTTCGCGGCTGGAGACGAATTCGGCGCGGTTACGCCATTGCGTGTCCGGGGTGTAGGCCAGGGATACCCGTTGCGGGTCCCGGGAGTTCCAGCCGTCTTCGGCCAGGCGGACTTTTTCGATGGCCGATTCACGGGTGAACGGCGGCAGCGGCGGGCGTGTTTGTGGGGTGGCTGACATTTGACGGCTCCTGTTAAAACGAAGTTGCGCGGCGGTGTATTCATAGCCCCAATAAGGTTCGCGCCATGCATTGCGCGTTATCGGCGGCGGTTGAGTCGCCCATCACCAGGGCAACGGTAATGGCGCCATCGATCAGGATCAGCAGTTGCGCGGCCTGCCGTTCGGGCTCGGGGGTGCCATGGACTTGACACAGTTCGAGCGCGTACTCGAACAGTTTCTGTTTATGGGCCTTGGCCAGCAGGCGGACCGGGTCGTGCGGGTCGCCGGTTTCACCGCTGGTGTTGATAAAGGCGCAGCCGCGAAAGTCCGCTGAGGCAAACCAGGTTTTCAGCGCGCCGAACAGCGCCAGCAGGCGCTCGCCGCTGTCGTCGACGCGTTCCACTTCGCCACGTAGCCAATCCATCCAGCGCTGATCGCGACGTTGCAGGGCGGCCATCACCAACTCGTCTTTATTGGCGAAGTAGCGGTAGATACTTTTGCGCGACACACCGGCGGTTTTCACCAGAAAGTCCATGCCAGTGGCGGCGATGCCATGGCGATAGAGCAGTTTTTCGGTGACGTCGAGGATGATGTCGCGCGTTTCATTACGGGTCATGTCGTTCATGCTCGTGACAGTAGAACGATCGTTCTTCTTGGTCAATCGGCTTTTTCCATGTCAGGCAGCGAGACCTGAGCACACCCATGGTGTAAGCTCGGGGCCTCTTCGGATTCGACCCATTGCGAGCCTTATGCCGTCGTTCTTCAAACGCTCCCTGTTGCCCAAACTACGTGGTTTTGCCCTCACGCCAGACACCCTTGAAGTGCTGTCCGGTGCTGACGCGTATCGTCGTCGCCTGCTGGAGCTCATCCCCCAGGCCACCCGCCGCATCTACATCGTTGCGCTGTATTTGCAGCACGACGAAGCGGGGCAGGAAATCTACGACGCGTTGCACGCCGCCAAGGCCGCGCGCCCGGAAATGGACATCGTGGTGGTGGTGGACTGGCTGCGCGCCCAGCGCGGGCTGATCGGTGCCGGCAAACAGCCGGGCAACAGCGCCTGGTACCAGGCCATGACCCAACGCCACGCCAGCGAAGTGCCGGTGTATGGGGTGCCGGTGCAAACCCGCGAACTGTTCGGGGTGCTGCACCTCAAGGGTTTTGTGATCGACGACAGCGTGCTTTACAGCGGCGCCAGCCTGAATAATGTGTACCTGCACAAGTTCGACAAATACCGCTTCGACCGGTACCACCTGATCCACAGCAAACCCTTGGCCGACTCGATGCAACACCTGGTGGAACACGGCCTGGTGGCGTCCAAGGCCGTGCACCGCCTGGACCTGCCGAACCCGCCGACTACCCGCAGCCTGCGCAACGACATCGGCGACCTGCGCAGCCGTCTCAAACACGCGGCCTATGACACCACGGCGGGGCAGTTGCCCAACGGCCAGCTGTCGGTCAGCCCGCTGCTCGGCGTGGGCAAGAACAACCCGCTGAGCCGGGTGATCCTGGAGCTGATTGCCGGCGCCCAGCATCAACTGACCATCTGCACACCGTACTTCAACCTGCCGCTGCCGGTGACCCGCGAGATCAACCGCGCCCTGGCGCGTGGCGTGAAGATCGACATCATCGTGGGCGACAAGACCGCCAACGACTTCTACATCCCACCCAGCGAGCCGTTCAAGGTCATCGCGGCCTTGCCTTACCTGTACGAAATCAGCCTGCGTCGCTTCGCCAAGCGCCATCAGCCGATGATCGACAAAGGCCAGCTCAACCTGCACCTGTGGCGCGACGGCGATAACACCTACCACCTCAAGGGCATGTGGGTCGATGAGCGCTACACCTTGCTGACCGGCAACAACCTCAACCCGCGTGCGTTCCGCCTCGACCTGGAAAACGCCTTGTTGATCGATGACCCGCAAGGGCAGTGGCTGGCGCCGCGCCGAAGTGAGCTGGGGCAGATTTTCCAGCACACCACGCGTATCGAGCGCTACCAGCAACTGGAGACGCTGCCGGATTACCCGGAGGCGGTCGGCAAATTCCTACGGCGTGTCAGCCGGGTGCGGATTGAACGTTTGCTCTATCGCATCTTGTAAGCCTGGGTCTATCGCGCGGCTCAGGCATTGCACTCACAGCGTTGGGAATTTCCCTACGTTTTGTTTAGGTGTTGGTCTGTACGTTTTCTGCTGACAGTTCTAGGGACAGGACTCTCGCCATTCCCTTGGTATAGAGAGCGTTCGTCAGAATGATAGCCATAAACAGAGCTCCTGTTGCGCCGGCGTTGTCCGTTCTCCATGCGGCTGAAACGCCGCTTCCCGCCGTAGAAACCTCCCAGGCTCACGCGGCGCCACAACCCGCGTTTCCAACTCAACCTCAAGGTCTTGCACACAACAGTCGTTCGCTGCGCGCGTTGCGTATGGACGGGCTCGCCGGCCCGTCGAGCGAATCGAAAACCCGAGTCAAGCGTCATGCGGGCTCTGTGACGGAGGAGTCTCCCGCCAGCGCTGCCGGCGCGGGAGGTCTTTTCCCGGTCGTCGCAGATGCTCAGGATGCCGACAAAAGGCTGCAAAAGAACCTGATGCGGTGGCTGCATTCCGGTACCGCTCCTGATAACGCAGTGCCGAAAAAAGCCTCAATCGCGCCCTTTATTTCCTTATACAACGATGCGATAAAAGAGCCGGCCCTGCAGGCCTGGTTCAAATCCACAGGCTTCAAGCCCGCCACGATACGGGTGCTCGACGACGCCGTGGTAGGGATAGTGGTGCGCGAGGGCAAGGAAACGTTCCAACGTTTTACCGCCACTGACGGTTCCGGCTGGGGGCAAGTCGGCCTAAGAGTATCCGCACTGCAAAGGATCCTCTCGCCGAACAACCGAGGCATTCCGATCGCCACGGGTGCGGCACAGGCGAATATCCCACTGATCGTGCTGTTGGAGTTTTACGGGGTTGCGCCACCGCACAATGAAAAAGCCGCACCCCTATTGGGCAAACAGCTCAAGCGTGGTGGCTGGCCGCAAATATCACAGGCGCAGCGTGATCAGTGGGAGGCGCAATTCAAACAACAGCGGCGGTCCCACGAGGACAGTGCCTTACGGGGGCGTCTGTCCGAACTGTTACAACCCTTGGTTGAGGGCAAAGGTGACAACGACACGCTGAATCTGAAAGAGCTGAGCTTGGTTGCCGCCCCCGGCTCCACCTTGGACCAGCGCAGTAAAAAGCCCCGTGAACGGTTTCTGAAATTCCTGGCATCGCCCCGGTTCGAAGCCTTTTTGCATAAGGCCGGCTTTCAAAGGCAGGACGGTGAATTCAGGCGGCATGAATACAGGCTGTCCGACGGCGACTTGCAGGCGCGCGACGGTGCAGGTCAGTGGGTATCGCTGCGGCGTGCTTTCGACGACGAGGTCGGGAAGCTGTCAGGCTGGGAAAGTGCGCAAGAGCAAGCTGCAGCGCGAACGATGGGGGCGGAGCTGGAATCGTTAGTGGTGCTGAGTAAAAAAATCGGTGATGCATTGTATTCCACGCGTACTTATGACGCCCGTCAGGTCATGGCGCACTACGCCCTCGACGTTCCGCAGACCGTCGGCCAGATGCGCGCGGCCCTGAGCGGTTTCAACGTGAAATTACCCAACCCTCCACTGGCCGGTAATTACGCAAGCATGACGCCCTATGGGCAGGGCACGGAAGCCCTGTCTGACGCCTCCAGTCAAACATTCAGAAGCGCCTCGACGCAGGTCATGGCGTTGTTCAAGGACTTTTCCCCTGCCTCGTCGGGTTTCCAATCCTTTCCCGATCCGGACAGCCAACTCGCGGCTTTTTTTGATTCCCCTGGCGCCACCGCGCTGGCCGACACAATCGCTAAATCCCTCAAGCTGTTTGCCGTGGCCGATGGTCAAGCGCTGACAAGGGCCGACCGCCATCAAGTTTTGGCTACGGCCCTCAAATTCAGTGTGAACGCGCCGGTGCCGGGCCTGCCAGGGGTTGTGGCAGGCTACGATCTGTACCAGCCCGCTAATAGGGGCCGCACGCTTAAAGAGGTACGTGGCGACGTCGAGCGGCACTTGGCAGACAAAGGCGTTGATCCCAAGGTCTTGGCGCTGATGGCTCACCTGTATCTGGCCCAGGCGGCGCCGGAGATGCTGATCAAGAGAGACCCAGGCTTGGCTGCCGAACCCCTGAACGTACTCAACCCAGACCCGGGCGCTATCAAGGTTGGCTCCACGGCCTGGATGAACTTACGCCTGGCCAGTGCAATGGCAGGCGATTCGCGGTTGAACCTTCAGCAAGCCCTGGCTTTGGCACGCCAGGAGTCGGCAGGGCCTAACCAAGAAAAATTGATCAAAGCGTTGGGGGCCCGGGCACTGTTGGACTGGGGCGTCATGGTGGGCGTCTATCCGGCAACTTCGGATCGCACCTACTCCAGTACGGATTATGAAGCGGCATCTAACGCCTTTACTGAGCGAGAAAACACCACGCGCGGTGCATTCGAAGTGTTGACGGGTGCGCCGCCTACCCGAGCCAGTGTATTGGTCAAACAACTGGCCTTGTTGTTTCCTGAAATGACCGAGGAAGAAATTCGCACGGCTAAGCTGGACCTCATTACCGATGAACCTTATGACCCTCGCAATCATGGACACCTGGAGACTCGCCAGCCGTTGCTGGTTGACTTCATTTTGGCGGGGCAGGCCGAAGATGAGAGCTTTTGGCTCAAGCTCAGTTCTTCTCTCGACGCTCTGTTCATAGGTGACAAGAAATACAACTTCAATCACCCCGCTATTTCCCAGGCGACTTTCTTCCAGCGTATTAGCCAGCTGCCGCCGATCGCGCCCCTGGTGGAACCCGCCGTTGACAAATACATCGCCGACATCCGAAAGGCCCAGGCTACGGCGATGAAACTGGCTTTCGCTGAATTACCACTGAAACAGCGCATGGCGCTGGAATCGTCAAACGAGATCCAGTTTTTTAGCCTTCGGACAGGGACCGGGGAACGCCTGGAAAAAGATAAGGCGCCGGACTCGAACGTGGCCAACAAACGCGGCACTCACGGCCTGTTGATGCGCTACGAAACGGGTCAGGCCAACCCCAAATATGGCTATTACGAAGTGTTCCCCAATTCGATGAAAATGATCGAACGAACGGACTTGCCCGATAATCTTCCGCTTGGCGACAAGATCACCAAAGGCAGTGAGCCCACTGGGCTGGGTGGCTATTATCAAATCAACGTGCAGGACGGTGTGTCGCTGCCCTATGATTTTGAGGCCTATCGCTCAGGCTCCGTGCCACGCCCCGGGATGAATTCGCAGGTGATCATTGAAAAGTACGGCAGCCCATTGCGCGGAGCAGTGGACAAGACAAATCAACGCACACCCGATACCTTCGTTTCTTCCACGACCTCTAAGCTTGTGGAAACAATGTTGGCCTATGGCTTTGACGATAAGCGTGAGGCGCTGATCGACTACGCCAACCAACCCACCAACCTCGAATGGCGCCGTGCCTACCCATTCCCCTCCGGCAAGAATATTTTTACCGCTGAAAATGTGCATACGGTACTCAGCCTGATCCCTTTTGTGGGCGCATTGACTGATTTGGTCGAGGGCAATACCGGCGAGGGGGTAAAAGGGCTGCTGATAGACTTGGCATCTTTTGTCGCCACCGGTGGGCTGGCGGGAGCTAAGAGCTTTGCCAAGGGGGTGAAGTTGCTGATGCGCTTCAATGGCAAGCCGTTCAGCACGGTTGCATTGAAAGGGGCAGGTACATTTTTGCGTGGGGTATTCAATCCAGTGGAAAGCGTCCCCGAGATTTTGCGCGCGACTCCGAACGCCCTTGCAACGTTTGCGCTAGGGCGCCCATTTCGCATTGGATCAAGCGCCCTATTGCCGGTGAAAACCTTTGAGCAGTGGCGATGGACCATGGGTGCGCGCGATGCCCTCTTCGCCGGCCCAGGCACCTCGGCCAATCACTGGGCGGGATCGCGCAAAGGCTTCATCGGTAATCAACAGGTCGATGCGGTTCAGAAACAGGGTTCCTGGTATGCGATCAATCCCCTGACCCAAAGACCCGAAGGGAGCCCTCTGGAGCGGTTCGTGCCGCAGGCAAGTTGAGACCACGGCGGCCGAGGCCCCGCGGCAGCCCGTACAGGCTGCGCGCATGTCGAGGCGGCCAATCAGTTCAAGCCCAGCTTGCCACGCAACATCGAGAGGTCTTCAGCCAGGGTATTGACCGGGCCGACCAAGGCTTTACGGTCGGCTTCCTTGACCTTGTCATAGGTCTGGAACCCGCCGTCCTTGGTTTTGTACTTGGCCAGGATCTTGTCGACGCTGGCGAAGTTCTTGTCGACCTTGGCCAGGAAAGCCTTGTCTTGCTGCCCGATCTGGCCACGGAACAGGTCGACGATTTTCTTCGCGCCGTCGATGTTGCCCTGGAAGTCGTACAGGTCGGTGTGGCTGTAGCGGTCTTCTTCGCCGGAGATCTTGGTGGCGGCGACTTCTTCAAGCAGGGCGGCGGCACCGCCCACGACTTTTTCCGGCGGGAAGGTCAGGCCATCGACGCGGGTCTTGAGGTCGTTGACATCGGTGTTGAGCTTGGCGGTGAGCGCCTCCAGGCCTTTGGTCGAGTTCTGCGAAAACAGCGCATATTCGATGCGGTGGAAACCGGTGAAGTCTTCGGCGGTCACGCCTTTTTCGTGGTCGTCCACGCGGGAGTCGATGGACGCGTCGAGGTCGCTGAACAGCTCGGCGATCGGTTCGATGGACTCATAGTGCACACGGGTCGGCGCGTAGAGTTTTTTGGCGGTGGCCAGGTCGCCTTGGTTGATGGCGTCGGTGAAGGCCTGGGTCTGGGTCACCAGCTCACCGATTTCTTCGGTGACGTAGATCTTGTAGTCCGACACCGGGCCTACCAGGTCCAGCGGCGCCGTGGTGGCGGCGAAGGCGGCCAGGGGCGAAAGGGTCATTAACAACGACAACGCGAGAGTCGACTTCTTCATGGGACGGTTTCCGCTGTGGGGTTTGTTTTAGGTATTGGCAGTGGTTTGAGGGTGCGCGGCCGCAAGCAGTGTGCGTCCAAGAAAATCCTTGGGCCCGGTGACCCCCGGCAGGCTGAAAAAGTACCCGCCGCCCACCGGCTTGAGGTACTCCTCCAGGGGCTCGCCGTTGAGCCGGGTCTGCACGCTGATAAAGCCTTTCTCCAGGTCAGCCTGGTAGCAGATGAACAACAGCCCCATGTCGAGCTGACCGTTTTTATTGACGCCGTTGGAGTAGTTGAACGGCCGCCGCAGGATCAGGTTGGCCTGGGTCTGCGGGGTGCGCGGGTTGGCCAGGCGGATATGCGCATCGAGCTTGGTCAACTTGCCGTGGGGGTCCTGGCTGTAGTCGGGCACCTGGCTTTCTTGCTGGCCATCCATGGGTGCGCCGGTGGTCTTGACCCGACCGATGATGCTTTCCTGTTCTTGCAGGGGCGTGCGGTCCCAGCGCTCGACGAAGTTGCGGATGATGCGCACCGCCTGATAGCTGCCATGAGCCGCCCAGGCTGGCTCGTCGCTGCCCGGCTGTACCCACACAATCTGGTTCATCGCCTTGTCGTCGTTGGAGTCGGGGTTGGCCGAACCGTCACGAAACCCCAGGAAATTACGCGCGCTCTGCGCAGGCGTGCCGGGTTTGGCAGGGGCCTGGGGCGGCACGCTGCCTTCCTGCTTCCAGCGCACCAGCAGCAGGTCGGGCAGGTTCTTCACGATGTCGCGCAGGGCATGGATATTGGTGTCGGGGGTGTTGGAGCAAAACTGCACGCTGAGGTCGCCATGGCACTGCGTCGGCTCCAGCGCGTCGTTGGGAAAACCCACCATGCGGCTCAGGCGCTTGGGCTTCACCGCGCCAAGGCCAAAGCGCTCATCGAACAGCGATTCACCGACCGAAACCGTGATGGTCAGGTTGTCCGGCGTCACCACCGGGCCGAGAATCCCGGAGTCGGTGGGCGGCAGTTTCGGGTCGACTTGTGCCACGGCGCCGCCGGTCATCAAGAAGCTGATGCGCTCGTTCAAGGTGCGAAACAGCCGCTCCAGGTCGTCGCGGTCGCCGGCCAGCACGTCGAACGCCACGAGCATGCCGCAGGCCGGGCGCGGCGTGACGATGCCGCTTTGGTGCTGGCCGAAAAAGTCATGGTGGTCCTGGGTCTTGTCACTGCGTGGCGCCGTGGTGACTTGCTCGGCGGCGGCGGCCATCGCCGGGCAGGCCAGGCTGCTGCCGGCAATCGCCGCGCCGGTGGCGGCCATGCCCAGCAGGACGCGGCGACGTTGTGCTGAAAAGTGTGCTGAATCGCTCATAAATTCGGTCGTCTTCACTGCAGGCCGGAAAGGCCAAGGGCGGGGTCGATTCCATCGAGTGCAACGGCCAGAGCCTTGGCCTTGTCGGCGATCTGCTGACGCTGATCGGCGGTAACGCTGTCGTACGTGCGGTAAGTGTTATTGACCTTAAAGCCTGCGAGTTCGGCATCGAACGCGGCGAGGGCACTGTCGACTTTGGGGAGCAGGTCAGCGGCAGACTTGGCCAGCAGCGGGCGCATCAACTCGACCACCTTGTGCGCGGCTTGCAGGTTGGCGGCGAAACCGTTCAGGTCGATGTGGCTGTAGCGCTCTTCCTCACCACTGACGGCGCGCACATCCGCCAGGCTGTTGAGGTTGCGCACCACGATGCTCACCAGTTGCTCCGGCGGCAGCGACTGGGCCAGCAGTTGTTGTTTGAGGCCGCTGACGTCGGTCACCAGGCGCTGCGCCACCGGGGCCAGGCCAGCGAGGCTGCGTTGCTGGAACAGGCTGTATTCGAGGCGATGCAAGCCACTGAACGCCGGGTCCTGTTCGCGTTTTTCAAAATAATCGGCGCGGGCGTTGATGGCGTTGTCCAGTTCCGCCAGGCGTTGCGACGCCGGCGCCAGCCGTTGATAAGCCTCACGGGCTGGTACATACGCCGCCTGCGCCTGGGCCAGGTCACCGGCCTCGATCGCCTGTTGCAGCGCCGTCGTGGCCTTTATAAGCGCATTGCCCTGGCTGCTCAGGTACACGCGGAACTCCGACAGCGGGCCGATAAACGCCACCATCGACGGCTTGGCCTTGGCCTGGGCGTCGGACTGCGCCGTGGGCGTCACATGCAAAGTGCCACGCGGGTTGCTCAGCAGGCCGCAGGTGATGGCATAGTCGCCGGGCAACAGGTTGGCGTTGATAACCTGGCTAAGGCCGGGGGCGATGTTTTCGCGCTCCTCGACCACCAGCACGCCGTCGAGGATTTCCCATTCCACGGCACGGTCGGAGCGGTTGATGATACGAAAGCTCGCGCGCCCGGCCGGAACGGTCAGTGCGTTGGGCTCGCAGGCGTGGCCGTGGATGGTCACGGCAATTTCATTGCCGTTGGCCTGGCGCTTGGCGGCGGCCATCTGCGAGGCGTAGTAGAACAGGCCACCGGCGGCGATCATCACGACCACCGAGCCGGCCACCGCCCAGCGCAGGGCGCGGGGTGGCGAGGCAGGTTGAGGCGTTGGGCTGGACAAGAGACGGTCCTTACTGGCTGGAAACGGAGGAGGGGGTGGCGGCAGGCTTGGCCGGCGTGGCTGGCAGGAAAAACATCACCAGCGCCACCACCAGGTAAATCAGGTAGGCGCCCAGGGTGCTGACGGTCGGCGCTTCCTGATAGCCGAACATGCCGGCCAGCACCGAACCCAATGGGCTGTCCATCGGCAATACAGCGCTGAAATCGAAGAGTACGGTTTGCCAATGGTTCCACACCCCGGCCTCGTGCAGAGCCTGCACCGAGTTGGCGAGGATGCCGGCCGCGACCACCAGGATGAACAGGCCGGTCCAGCGGAAAAACGCACCCAGGTTCAGGCGCATGCTGCCGGTGTAAATCAGCCAGCCGACGACAATCGCCAACACCAGGCCGAGCAGGGCGCCCATCGGCGCGCCGGGGCCTTCGCTCTGCTGGAACACCGCCAGCAGGAAAAACACGGTTTCCAGGCCTTCGCGGGCCACGGCGAAAAACACCATCAGGATCAGTGCGGTGACCTGGTGCCTGGAGCCGGTCAACGCCTGATCAAGGGAGGCGTGCAACGCATGCTTGATGGAGCGCGCAACCTTGCGCATCCAGAACACCATGGAGCTGAGGATACCCACGGCAACCAGGCCGACCACGCCTTCGAACAGCTCCTGTTGTTTCTGCGGGAACTCCGCGCTGACCCATTCCAGGCCGCCGCCCACCAGCAAGGCCAGCGCTGCGGCAAGGAACACCCCAATCCACACGGCCGGCATCCATTGGCCGCGGCCTGTCTGTTGCAGGTAACTGGCGATGATGCCGACGATCAATGCGGCTTCAATGCCTTCGCGCAGCATGATGAGAAAGGGGACAAGCATTCGGCACCGCAGGGCAATTAGTTAGGGTGCTAAGTTGTAACATAATGATACTCATTGCCAAACAGGAAATATTGACTTTAGCTGAACGCCGGCTGAACGGTGGTGGCAAAGCGCAAGCGCCCTTATGATGCACGCCACCTCATGCACGACCGGATTGCCCAACTTCCATGGCGGAAAAAGACACCATCTCCATCCACCTCGTGCGCGAGGCCTTGTCGCAGAGTTGCGCGCCGGGGGCGGCCACCGTCGAGGCCCTGAGCAAAGTCGGGATCGACCCGGCGCTGCTGCAAGAGCCCGCCGCCCGTGTACCGGCCACGGCCTATGCACGCCTGTGGCGCTTGCTGGCAAGGCGTTGCGACGATGAGTTCTTCGGCATGGACCCGCGCAGGCTCAAGTCCGGTAGCCTGGCGTTTCTCTGCCGGGCGGCCATCGCGCAACCGACCCTGGCGGCCGGCCTGGAAACCGGCTTGGGGTTTCTCTCACTGATGCTGGAGCGCCTGCCCGCCCAATTGGTGCGCCAACAGAGTCTGGCGGAAATCGTGCTGCTGGAACCGGATGCCGAGCCCAATCGCGCCTTCACCTACTTCACCTATTGGATGATTGTCCACGGTGTTGCCTGTTGGCTGGCGGGGCGGCGCATCCCCATCCTGGCCATCGAGTTGCGCTGCCCGCCGCCGGATTATTGTGATGACTACCGGGTGATGTTTTCCGACAACCTGCGCTTTAACCGGCCACGCACGCGCATGATCGTCTCCGCCGATTGCCTCGACCTGCCGATCAAGCGCAGCCCGCAAGAACTGCAACGTTTCCTGGCCCACGCGCCGGCCAACATCCTGGTCAAATACCGCGACCCCGACAGCCTGGCCACCCGCATCAAGCACGACCTGCGCCAAATGCCGCCCGACACCTGGCCGGAAACCGATGGCCTGGCGGCGGCCCACTGTATCTCCGCCTCGACCCTGCGGCGGCGCCTGGCCGAAGAAGGGCAGACGTATCAGGGGTTGAAGGACAGCGTGCGCAAGGAACTGGCGATTGTGTGGCTGGCGGAGCCGCAGATCAGCTTTGCCGAGATTGCAGAGCGGCTGGGGTTTGCCGATACCAGTTCGTTTTATAAGGCGTTTCGCAAGTGGAGTGGGTCGAATCCGGGGCATTATCGGAGTTTGATTCTTAACGATGCTATGTAGGGCGTAAGGGTACGGACAAAACAGGTCAGGTTTTCAGTCGGATGCCTGTCAGTGTGATGATCAGCTCGCAAATGAAACTGCGTATCTCAAGCGTTTTGTTGGTTTAAACGGTTTTTTTGTCCACCTAACAGCAACGTGGCGCTTACACCCAACAAACCAACCAGGCAGAAGGCCGCAACTATGATCAACGTCAGCGAGAAGCCGTAGACATCTACTAGTCCTCCAAACACGCTGTAGGAGATGCCGATGATGATCGAGTTGACTAGATTCGCAACAGACAGGCAAGAGGCTCGAATACGTGACTCAACATTGTCATGAATATAGGTTTCATAGGAAGTCTCATATAGAGCAGGCAGCGACATAATAAGTAGGAAGGCAGCAATTGAAGTAACGATGCCGATGTTGAATGACAAAATGAAAAGCAGAAGCGTGACGATGCCGGTTGTAGTGAAGGCAATGATGCCCAGAGAAAGTCGGCTGCAAATAAAACCCGCAGCCATGAACATCAATGCCGAGACGGCTTCAACGGCAGCATAAATGCCGGCAATGGTAGGTATCTCCAATCCCTGCATTGAAAAAAATGGCTGACCATAAATAAACAAGGGGATCGTTGATAGCTCGAATAACGCGAATCCAATAAATAAGGGTATAAGAAAGGCACCTTTTTTCGAGCGGAAAAACCTAGTTAGTGAAGTAAAAACCCCCTCGGTTTCCTCATTGCGTATATTGATTTTTTCATTGGGCGTCAGTGAGGTGGGCGGGGGCTTGGCTTCAGTAATGAATGTAACAACAAAAGCACCGATCAGTTTTGATACCGCAAAAACGATGTAAACACTGTTCCAGGACAAGGTGTCCTGTAGTACGCCGCCCACAAACATGGACAAGCCTAATGATACAGCGCCAATAGCACGGGCGCGTGACAGTATTTTAGGATATTCCGCTGTGCGGTTCTCAGCGAGTAAGTTGTCATACAGTAACGCCCTATCGGAGCCGGAGCCCATGGCAATACTTGCGCCAAATAGACAAAATATAATGGCGAAAGGAATAAAAGAAGAAAACAGTAAAAAGCCAATGCCACTTAAAAACAACCCTGAAAAACCAATGATAAGAGAGTATTTACGCCCATAGCGATCTGCGAGTAAACCGGATGGGATTTCCAAGGCTACGCAAGAGAAGAATAAAAAGGATTGCAGAATGCCTATCTCTCCCTGTGTGATACCCAGCTGCAGCAAGTAAAGTACAAACAGGCTTCTCTGAACGTCCAGGTTCATAAATATCGATAGAGAATAATATAAGTTGTCGTTTTTGTTTTTTAAGAATCCCCATCTTCTCATTTTTTTGTTGGCGCCCTAGACATTGAGCTTTAAGGTTAAGGCATATTTCTGTTTTTGAAAGTCCATTTTTCGACGAATAAATGACTTGAGTCTGATCGCCAGGCGCAGCGCAGTATTAAGAGTTTTCTTACAAGGTACTTCGTTTTTAACTTACAGAAGCAACCTTCAACATTTTAGGACGCTCCAAACAAAAAAAGCCCCATGGCCGAATGGACCACGGGGCTAAAAATTGGCTGGATGCGACCAACCAAAGGAGCTCTTTACATCATTTGGCCGTCGCTACGACCGTATCCGGCTGCCATCCACCGCCCAGCGCCTTGTAGATCGCCACAATCCCGCGATACAGGTCCACTTCGGCCTGGGCCTGGGAGTCTTCGGCGGCCAGGCGTTCGCGCTGGGCGTCGAGCAGGACCAGGAAGTCCACGGTGCCTTCGCGATAGCGGATGGCGGCGAGGTCGGCGGCGGCGCGGCTGGACTCACTTTGACGAATCAATGAGACCAGACGCTGTTGGCGTTTGCCGTAATCACTGAAGGCATTTTCCGATTCTTCCAGCGCCAGCAGCACTTGTTGCTCATAGGTGGCCAGCGCGCCATCCGCTTCGGCATCCGCGCCGCGCAAGCGAGCACGCACGCTGCCCAGGTCAAACGCGGCCCAGGTGATGCTCGGGCCCAGGGCCCAGGCATTTGCGGCGGACGAGCCGATCTGCGAACCGCGCCCGGCGGTAAAGCCGAGGAAGCCGCTGAGGCTGACCCGTGGGAACAGGTCGGCCTTGGCCACGCCGATGCGCGCGGTGGCGGCGGCCAGTTTGCGTTCGGCGCTGAGGATGTCCGGGCGCCGTTGCAGCAGTTGTCCTGGATCGCCGATCGGCAACGCCTTGGCAATCGCCGGCAGGTCTTTGGGGCTCAGGTCTACGCTCAGTTTGTCGGGGCGCTGGCCGAGGAGGGTGGCGATGCGGTTACGCTCGCGCACCTGCTCGGCCTGCAGTTGCGGCACGCTGGCTTCTACCGCCGCCAGGCGTGCGTCGGCACGTTCCACGTCGAGCTGGTCGCCCACCCCGGCATCGCGCAGGCTGATGGTGATGGTGCGCGATTCCTGTTGGTTCTTCAGGTTGTCCAGGGCAATGCGTTCACGCAGTTGCGCGCCGCGCAGTTGACCGTAGGCGTCGACCAGTTCGGCAATCATCGTGACTTGCAGCTGGTACAAGTCAGCTTCGGCGGCCTGCTGGTCGGCGTCGGTGGCTTCCAGGTTGCGCTGGATGCGGCCGAACAGGTCCAGTTCCCACGCCATGTCCAGGCCCAGGTCGTAACGCTCGGTCTTGACCCTGCGCGTGGTTTGCCCGGGGATCTGGCCTTTGCCCTGGTCACTGCTGACGCGGCTGGTGATGGTCGGCATGGCGTCATTGCTGGCGTCATCGCGGATCGCCCGTGCCGCTCGCAGGCGGGCAAAGGCCACGCGCAGGTCACGGTTGCCTTGCAGGGATTGCGTCACCAACTGGTTCAGGGTCGGGTCTTCGAACTGCTGCCACCAGATGCCTTCGAACTTGGCGTGGTCATATTGCTTGGCATCCGCGGCGGCGGTGATGTTCGCCGCCTCCGGGGTTTGGGCATTGTAGTCCGGGCCCACGGCACAGGCGCTCAGCGCCAGTACCAGCAAGCTTGGCAAAAACACGTTCACACTCATTGCTGTGTCTCCAGCTTCAAGGCCTTGGCCGCTTTGCGCGCTTCCTGGCGCTCCACATAGCGACGGATCAGTACGTAGAACACTGGCGTCAGCAACAGACCGAAGAAGGTCACCCCGATCATCCCGGAGAACACCGCCACACCCATGGCATGACGCATCTCGGCACCGGCACCGCTGGAGAACACCAGGGGTACCACGCCCATGATGAACGCGAACGAGGTCATCAGGATCGGCCGCAGACGCAGACGGCAGGCTTCCAGTACCGCGGCGAGCGGGTCGAGGCCTTCCTGCTGTTTGTCCTTGGCGAACTCCACGATCAGGATCGCGTTCTTACAGGCCAGGCCCACCAGTACGATTAGGCCGATCTGGGTAAAGATGTTGTTGTCGCCGCCCGACATGATCACCCCGGTAATGGCCGACAGCAGCGTCATCGGCACGATCAGGATCACCGCCAGCGGCAGGCTCCAGCTTTCGTATTGGGCGGCCAGTACCAGGAACGCCAGCAATACGCAGAGCGGGAACACGAACAGCGCGGTGTTGCCCGAGAGGATTTGCTGATAGGTCAGGTCGGTCCACTCGTAGGTCATGCCGTTGGGCAGTTCATCCTTCAACAGTTTTTCGATCGCGGCCTGGGCCTGGCCCGAGCTGTAGCCCGGTGCGGCGTTGCCGTTGATTTCGGCGGTGATAAAACCGTTGTAGTGCATCACGCGGTCCGGCCCCGAGGTGTCGCTGACCTTGATAAAGGTCGCCAACGGGATCATTTCGCCCTTGTTGTTACGCACTTTCAATTGGCCGATCTGGTCTTCGTCCAGGCGGAACTGCTGCTCAGCCTGCACGTTGACCTGGTAGGTGCGGCCAAAGCGGTTGAAGTCGTTGGCATACAGCGAGCCCAGGTAGATCTGCAGGGTGTCGAAGATGTCGCTGATCGCCACGCCGTGGGTCTTGGCCTTTTCGCGGTCGATGGCGGCATCGACCTGGGGCACGTTGACCGTGTAGCTGGTGAACAGGCCGAACAACTCCGGCACGTTATGGCTCTTGGCGATGATGTTCTGGGTTTCTTTGTACAGCTCGTCGTAACCCAGGTTGCCACGGTCTTCGATCTGCAGGCGGAACCCGCCGATGGTGCCCAGGCCCTGTACCGGCGGCGGTGGGAAGATCGCCATGTAGGCTTCCTGGATATTGCTGTACTGGCCGTTCAAGGCGCCGGCAATCGCACCGGCCGACATGCTCGGGTCTTTACGCTCGTCGAACGGCTTGAGGGTCACGAACACGATGCCGCTGTTCGGGCTGTTGGTAAAACCGTTGATCGACAGGCCGGGGAACGCCACCGCGCTGTCCACGCCCGGTTGTTTCAAGGCGATCTCGGACATGCGCTTGATCACGTCTTCGGTGCGGTCCAGGCTCGCGGCGTCCGGCAGTTGAGCGAAGGCCACCAGGTATTGCTTGTCCTGGGCCGGTACGAAACCGGTCGGAGTGTGGGCAAAGCCGAACCAGGTCAGCACCATCAGGCCGGCGTACAGGAACAGGGCGATGCCGCTGCCGCGAATCACTCGGCGTACGGTGCCGACATAACCGTGGCTGGCTTTCTCGAAGAAGCGGTTGAACGGACGGAACAACCAGCCGCCGAAAATCTTGTCGAGCACCTTGGAGAAGCGGTCCTTTGGCGCGTCGTGGCTGCGCAGCAACACGGCGACCAGGGCAGGGGACAAGGTCAGCGAGTTGAAGGCCGAGATCACCGTGGAAATTGCGATGGTCAAGGCGAACTGTTTGTAGAACTGCCCGGTCAGGCCGCTGATGAAGGCCGCTGGGATGAACACCGCACACAGCACCAACGCGGTGGCGATGATCGGGCCGGTCACTTCGCTCATGGCTTTTTCAGTGGCCGGGAACGGTTCCAGGCCCAGCTCGATGTTACGTTCGACGTTCTCCACCACCACGATGGCGTCGTCCACCACGATACCGATGGCCAATACCAGGCCGAACAATGACAGGGCGTTGAGCGAAAAGCCGAACAGGTGCATCACCGCAAACGTACCGATCAACGATACCGGCACCGCCACCAACGGAATGATCGAGGCGCGCCAGGTTTGCAGGAACAGAATCACCACCAGCACCACCAGGATCAGTGCTTCAAACAGGGTGTGCACCACCGCTTCGATGGAACCCCGGACGAAGATGGTCGGGTCGTAGACGATGCTGAAGTCCATGCCTTGCGGGAAGCTCTTTTTCAGCTCTTCCATCTTGCCGCGCACTTCGTTGGAGATCTCGATAGCGTTGGAACCCGGCCGCTGGAAGATCGGGATCGCCACGGCCGGCTGATTGTTGAGCAACGAACGCAGGGCGTATTGGCTGGAGCCCAGCTCCACCCGTGCGATGTCCTTGAGGCGGGTGATTTCACCGTTATCGCCGGCGCGAATAACGATGTTCTCGAACTCTTCCTCAGTGACCAGGCGGCCTTGGGTATTCACCGACAACTGGAACGCGGTGGCATTCGGTGCGGGCGGCGCGCCCAGGGCACCGGCAGCCACCTGGCGGTTTTGTTCGCGAATGGCCGTTACCACATCGGTGGCGGTCAGGTTGCGCGAAGCGGTCTTGTTCGGGTCCAGCCATACACGCAGCGAGTAGTCGCCCATGCCGAACAGCTGCACATCACCCACGCCCCCCAGGCGCGCCAACTCATCCTTGATATTGAGCAAGGCGTAGTTGGACAGGTAGAGCATGTCGTAACGCTGATCCGGGGAGGTCAAGTGCACCACCATGGTCAGGTCGGGGGAGGCCTTGTCCACGGTAATACCGATGCGGGTCACTTCCTCGGGCAGTTTTGGCTGCGTACGGGTGACGCGGTTTTGTACCTGCACCTGTGCGTTGTCCAGGTCGGTACCCAGGGCGAAGGTGATGGTCAGGGTCAGCTTGCCGTCGGCGGTCGACTGCGAGGACATGTACAGCATGTTCTCGACGCCGGTGATGGCCTGCTCAAGCGGGGCCGCCACGGTTTCACCGATGACCTTGGGGTTGGCGCCCGGGAAGTTGGCGCGTACCACGACGGTCGGCGGCACCACTTCCGGGTATTCGCTGATCGGCAATTGGAACAGCGAGATCGCGCCGGCGATCAGGATCAACAGCGAAAGTACCGCTGCGAAGATCGGCCGCGAAATGAAGAACTTGGAAAAATTCATCTTGAGTCGTATCCCTTAACCGCGTGGAGTCGCGACGCTGGCCAGCTTGGGCGCGGGTTTTTCCGGCGCCACTTGTTCCAGGTTGCTGGCTTCAAGCGCTTGTCGTTGTTGGGCCAAGGCGGCGAGGGTTTCCTTGCTGGCCATCGGGATGGTTTCCGGGGCGACCGGCGAGCCTGGGCGCACACGCTGCAGGCCCTTGACGATAATGGTGTCGTCCTTGTTCAGGCCGCTGCGCACGATGCGCAAACCTTCGATCTTCGGCCCCAGCTCTACCGAGCGATACGCCGGCTTGTCGCCGTCCATCACCAGCACGAACTTCTTGCCCAGGTCGGTGCCCACGGCTTCGTCGTTGATCAGCACGGCGGAGTAGGTGCCGCTGCCCACCAACTTGAGGCGCGCATACAGGCCTGGGGTGTATTCGCCCTTGCTGTTATCGAACACCGCGCGCCCACGGATGGTGCCGGTGGCCGGGTTGACCTGGTTGTCGACGAAGTTCATTTGGCCCAGGTGCGGGTTGCCGGTTTCGTTCGACAGGCCCAGGTACACCGGGGTGGTGGCGCCACGACGGCCCTGGCGGGCCAACTCGGTGTACTTGAGGAACACGCGCTCATCGGCGTCGAAGTAGGCGTAGACCTTGTCGGTGGAGACCACGCTGGTCAGCGCGGTGGTATCGGCGGTCACCAGGTTGCCGGCGGTGATTTCGGCACGGCTGACTCGGCCGCTGATCGGCGCGGTCACGCGGGTGAAGCTCAGGTTCAGCTTGGCCAGGTCCAACTGCGCCTGGATCCCGGCGACGGCGGCGCGGGCTTCCTGGGCGGCGGTGGTGCGCGAGTCGGCCAGTTCGGCGGAGATCGCATTGCTCTGGCGCAGGCGTTCGCCACGCTGGGCTTCGTTGTCGCTGCGGGTGGCAGCGGCTTTGGTCTGGGCAAGCTGGGCTTCAAGGCGGCGCACTTCAGCCTGGAACGGACGCGGGTCAATCTGGAACAGCAGGTCGCCTTTCTTGACCAAAGCGCCTTCAGTGAAAGCGACTTGGTCAATCTGGCCGGAAACCCGTGGGCGGATCTGTACGGTTTCCGGTGCTTCCAGGCGCCCGGTGAACTCGTCCCACTCATTGACCGGTTGCTCCAGCACCTTGGCCACGCTGACTTTGGCCGCCGGCATGGCGGCCGCTTGTTCCGGGGTCTTGCCGCACGCGCTCATCACCACCACGGCCAAAATCGCCAGGGGGAAGCGCAAATGTTTGAGTGACTGTTCCATGAGGTGCATCCGCCAATGTATTTGAGATGGGCGGATCATGCGCGGGGACGCGGTATGTCACGAATCGAATGAAGCAAAGGTAACTATCATTCGGAATGATATAAGCACGGGATGAGCCCTCTAGCCTGGGGCTTTCGTTAGGGTGCTATCGATGGCCGTGATAGCAATACCGACGAAGCAGTGGGGCCTGGCGGCCGAGCTTACTCCTGTGACGCCCTGATAGCCGACACATATCTGGCTCACGGGTAGAGATCCAAATGTAGGAGGGGGCTTGCTCCCGATGGCAGTGGGTCAGGAACGGATGCATTCACTGACACGCCCTCATCGGGAGCAAGCTGCCTGCGCCACGGGCGGTTTACTTATGCAAAATCGCCTGGTGAATATCCTGCAACGCCATGATGCGCTGGGCGGCATTGAGTTTGATGGCTTCCTTGGGCATGCCGAACACCACGCAACTGGCTTCGTCCTGCGCCACCGTGGCGGCGCCGGCGTCGAGCATTTCCTTGAGGCCACGGGCGCCGTCGTCGCCCATGCCGGTCATGATGATGCCGGTGGCGTTCTTGCCGGCAAACTTGGCCACCGAGCGAAACAGCACATCGACGGAGGGGCGGTGCCGGTTGACCAGCGGCCCGTCGATGACCTGGGCGTGATAGAAGGCGCCGCTGCGGGTGACCATCAGGTGCTTGCCGCCAGGGGCGATCAGCGCAGAGGCCGGGGAGTATGCGGTCGTTGTTGCGGGCTTCGCGCACCTCGATCTGGCACACGCTGTTGAGGCGCTCGGCGAATGACGCGGTGAATTTCTCCGGCATGTGCTGCACGATCACCATGCCCGGGCACACCCTCGGCAGCGCCGTGAGTACCGCTTCCAGCGCTTGGGTGCCGCCGGTGGAGGTGCCGATGGCGACGATACGTTCGGTGGTCTGGGCCATGGCCTGGCCGCTGGCGGCGGGCAGGATCGCGTCGGCACTGAGTTTGCCCGCCGGTGCGGGGGCGGGTGTCGGCCGTGCGCTGCGCTTGCCCAGGTTCTTGACGTTGGAATGGGCGGCCGCGCGGATCGCGGCGACCAATTCCGGCGCCGACTCGATCAGGAAATTTTTCAAGCCAGTGGTGGGTTTGGTGATGACTTCCACCGCGCCGGCCGACAGTGCCTGCAGGGAGGTCTCCGCGCCTTTTTGGGTCAGTGAGGAGCAGATCACCACCGGCGTCGGCCGCTCGCTCATGATTTTGCGCAGAAAAGTGATGCCGTCCATGCGCGGCATTTCCACGTCCAGCACGATCACATCCGGCCATTCCCGGGCGAGTTTGTCCATGGCGAAGATCGGGTCGGAGGCCGCGCCCATGACGTGGATGTCCGGCGTGTCGTTGAAGATCGCCAGCAGCACCTGGCGTACCACGGCCGAGTCATCGACCAGCAATACACTGATTTTTTTGGAAGGCATGGTTTTAACGTTTTCCCATTGGTTGATGCCGGACCCAGACGTTGCCGTTCCACAGGTCGAACACAATAGTGCGATAGCCGGTACTGCCCATGTCCTGGGCCGTGAGGTGCAAATCATGGCGCTCGGCGAGGGCCAGCGCCGCGAGGACGTTCAGGCTGGCCACATTGCGCGCCGGCACGTACACCTGCGTGGGGAACATCTCGCCGCCGCCGAACACCTTTATCTGATAATCCTGTGGCCGCGTGCCGTGGGCGCGCGCGTGTTGAAGCAGCAGCTCCAGCGCTTCGTCACCGTATTTGCCATCCAGTGGCTGATCAACCCGCATGCGCGCCGGCAACATGAAATGGCACATGCCGCCGATCAACCGTTGCGGGTGCCAGAAGGTGAACGCCACGCAGGATCCCAACAGCGTGCGCAGGCGTGTCGGCCGCGTCACAAAGCTGACCTGGCCTGGCGCCAGGACCACCTCGGCGGCATCGACCGGCTTTTTCATGGCTTGCGGTAAATCGACGGCGCCACCAGCTTCAAGGTGTCGTTCACACCGTTGAGGCTTTCGGAGTGACTGATGATGAAATGGCCGCCGGGTTTAAGCTGCGGCAACAAGCGCGCAACCACTTGGCGCTTGGTCTGCTGGTCGAAGTAGATCATCACGTTGCGCAGGAAAATCACATCGAACTCACCAAGGCCGGGCAACGGTTCGTTCAGGTTGACCTGCACGAAGCTAACGCGGTTGCGCAGGCTCTTGTCGATCAGGAAGGTGCCTTCCTGGCGGCCGATACCTTTGAGGCAGTACTTGGTCAGCAGCGGCTGGGGCAGGGTGCCGGCGCGCTCCATCGAATAATGCCCGGTGCGCGCCTTGGCCAGTACCTGGGTGCTGATGTCCGAGCCGATCACTTCCCAGGGCGTGGTGCCCAGCGCCTCGGCCAGGGTCATCGCCAGGCTGTAGGGTTCTTCGCCCGATGAGCTGGCCGCGCTCCATACGCGAAACACTTTGCCTGGCGCGGCCCTGGGCAATACCTGCTGGCGCAGAAAGTCAAAGTGCTTGGGTTCGCGAAAAAAGTAGGTCTCATTGGTGGTCAGCAGGTCCAGCGCGACTTGCAGCTCGCCCTGGCGCTGGTCACTCATGATCAGTTGGAAATAATCCCCATAGCTCTGCAGCTCATAGTGCTTGAGGCGCTTGGACAGGCGCCCGGCCACCAGGGCTTTCTTGGCCGACGACAGGTTGATGCCTGCCGCACGGTACAGCCAGGATTGGAACTGACCGAATTCACGGTCGTTGAGCGAGGCGGTGTCTGCCATGATCGAGCCTCAACGCGCGTCGAGGTCGAGCGTCGGCGCCTGGGTGCTTTCAGCCAGGCTGGACATCTCATCGATAGACAGCACTTTGTTCACCTCCAGCACAATCACGAACTTGCCATCGACCTTGGCCATGCCGCCGATAAAGTCGGCGCGAATCCGCGCGCCGAAGCTGGGCGGCGGCTCGATCTGCGCCGCCGGGATCTCCTGCACGGCAGAGACCGTGTCCACCAGCAGCCCAATGTCCTGGTGCGGGCCATCGTCAGTGCTGGCTTCGATGATGATGACGCAGGAGCGCCGGGTAATCGACGAGTTAGCCCGGCCAAAACGCGCCGACAGGTCAACCACCGGCACCACGGCGCCGCGCAGGTTGATCACGCCGCGCACGAACGCGGGCATCATCGGCACCACGGTCAGGCTGCCGTATTCGATGATTTCCTTGATGCCCAGAATGCCGATGGCGAACATCTCGCCGCCAAGCATGAAGGTCAGGTATTGCGCATCCTCATCGGCCGCAACCACGGCCTGCCGGGTAGTCATTACTGCACCCATGTCATTCTCCCTGTGAGCCCGCATTGAGGGTTGCCATCAGAAACGGGTGAATTCCGATTCGTCCGGGGCGCTGGCCATGTTGTAGGCGAAGGCTTTGCGCGGGGCCTGCGGGGCCGGGCGCGGTGGCTGACGGCTGGGCTTGCTGCCCGGGCTGTCGGGGTTGCTGTTTTGCACCACGGCCTTCGGGGCGGAGTCGAGCACGAAAAAGCTCATCGCTTGTTGCAGTTGCTCGGCCTGGCTGCTCATTTCTTCGGCGGTGGCGGCCAGTTCCTCGCTGCTGGAGGCGTTCTGCTGGGTCACTTGGTTGAGCTGGGTCATGGCCGTGTTGATCTGCGCGACACCGGCGGCCTGTTCCTCGGAGGCGGCACTGATTTCCTGCACCAGGTCGGAGGTCTTGTTGATCGAGGGCACCATTTCGTCGAGCAACTTGCCGGCTTTTTCGGCCATGTCCACGCTGCTGGACGACAACTCGCCGATTTCCTGGGCGGCCACCTGGCTGCGCTCCGCCAGTTTGCGCACTTCGGCGGCCACCACGGCAAAGCCTTTGCCGTGCTCGCCGGCCCGCGCGGCCTCGATGGCGGCGTTGAGCGCCAGCAGGTTGGTCTGGTAGGCAATGTCATCGATGATGCTGATGCGCTGGGCGATTTTCTTCATCGCCACCACGGTTTGCTGCACCGACTCGCCGCCGTCGGTGGCTTCTTTGGCGGCCTTGCTGGCCATGCCATCGGTGACCTTGGCGTTTTCGGTGTTCTGGTTGATGCTCGCGCTCATCTGCTCCACCGACGCGCTGGTTTCCTCGACGCTGGCGGCCTGTTCGCTGGTGGCCTGGCTCATCGACTGCGCGGTGGCGCTGACTTGCTCCGAGGCGCTGGCCAGGTTGTCGGCGGCGTTGCGCACTTCGCCGATGATATGCGCGAGCTTGCCGACCATATCGCGCATGGCGTTGAGCACCATGCCGGTTTCATCCTTCGAGCCGGGCGCGATGGGCGCAGTGAGATTGCCTTCGGCCAATTGTTCGGCGGCGGTCGCGGCCAGTCGCAGCGGGCGCGAAATAATCCGCGCGATGAACAGGGCCAGGCCCAGGCCGATCAGCAGCGCCGCGCCCAGTGTCACGATGATCAACAGGCGTGATTCTTCATACAGCACCGAGCCCCGGTCACCGGCTACCGTGGCGCCGGCATCGTTGAGTTCGACCATTTTCTGCAGGCGGTTGGTCAACTCATCGAAGTGCGTCTTGGATTCGCCGCGCAGCAGGGCGCGCGCCTGGGCTTCCTGGTTCTGCCGGGACAGCTCCAGCAATTGCTGGCTGGCCGCGAGGTAAGCGTTCCAGGCGCTTTTCACTCCGGCCAGCAACTGACGGTCTTCGTCGTTCGACAGCAGTTGTTCGTAGGTGTCCAGCCGGGTTTCGAACTGCTGGCGCGCTTCCACCGCTTCGCGCTCGGCCTGGGCTTTCTCCTCGGCCACTTCGGTACTGATATTGCGGTTTTCCTTCAGCCGGTAGTTGGCGGCAAAAAAGCGCATGCCGGCCGCCGCGCGCATCGACGGCATCCAGTTGCCCCGGATCTCCTGCGCCGCATGGTTGACGGCGCCCAGTTGGAGGATGGCGAACGCGCCCATCCCCGCCGTGAGCGCCAGGACCACCAGGAATGAGCTGATCAACTTGGTGGAAATTTTAAGATCGTAGAACCATTTCATCGGGGAACCTCCATGGAAATTGCAAATGCTTCAGCGCACGACGACCGAGGCCTGGGGGGGCACCTGAGGCGTGCGCGCTTCTTGTTGTACGATTTGATTGAGCAGTGCCGGCACATCCAGGATCAGGGCCACCGCGCCGCTGCCCAGGATGGTCGAGCCGCTGATGCCGCGCAGCGCGCCGAACAGCTTGCCCAAGGGTTTGATCACGGTCTGGAACTCGCCGAGCAGGTCATCCACCACCAGCCCGGCCTTGTGCTCGGCATAGCGCACCACCACCACGTTCTGGCGGCGCGCCGCCGGGCCTTCGTGGCTGAAATGCTCGCGCAGGTCGACCAGCGGCAACACCTCGCCACGCAGGTCCAGGTAACCCTGGTCGCGGCTGGATTGGCGCTGGCGTTCGTCCAGTTCGATGCATTCCTGAACCATGTCCAGCGGAATCACGTAAGTGGATTGGTCGATGCCCACCAGGAAGCCATTGATGATCGCCAGGGTCAGCGGCAGGCGAATGCGCACCACGGTGCCCTGGCCAGGGCGGCTGTCGAGGTCGACGGTGCCGCGCAACAGGGTGATATTGCGCTTGACCACATCCATGCCGACGCCGCGTCCGGAGAGGTTGGTCACCGCCTCGGCCGTGGAAAAGCCGGCTTCGAAAATCAGGTTGTAGATCTCCTGGTCGCTGAGCTGCGCGCCGCTGGCGACCAGCCCGCGCTCCTGGGCTTTTTCCAGGATCCGTTCGCGGTTGAGCCCGGCACCGTCGTCGGCGATCTCGATCACGATGCTGCCCGAATCGTGATATGCGTTCAGGCTCAGGTGGCCCTTGGCTGACTTGCCTGCCGCGCGCCGGGCGTCGGCATTTTCGATGCCGTGGTCCATGGCATTGCGCAACAGATGCATCAGCGGGTCGCCGATTTTCTCCACCACGGTTTTGTCCAGCTCGGTTTCCGCACCGTTGATGATCAGGTCGATGTCCTTGCCCAATTCCTGGCTGACATCGCGCACCACGCGGCGGAAGCGATTGAAGGTGTCGCCGATCGGGATCATGCGCAGGTGCAGGGCGCCATCGAGGATCTCTTCCACCAGCCCCGACACGGTGGAGGTGGCTTCCTGCAACGGATCGTTGTTGCAGGAGCGGGCCAGCAGGCTGGCACCGGCGCTGGCGATAACCAGCTCGCCCACCAGGTTGATCAATTCGTCGAGCTTGTCGGCATTGACCCGCACGTAGGCGCCATCGCGGGGCTTGGCGTCGCTGGCCGTGGCCACGCGCTGTTGCGCAGCTTGCGTGGGGCTGGCGGGCGCGGCCTGGGTGACCAGCTCGGTGCCGGTGGCGGGGCCACTGTCGCTCGGCTCATCAACGGCGCAAATCTGTACTTCACAGTCATCGCGCACGAAATCGAAGACTTCGTTGAGGGTTGTGTGGCTGGCATTCGAACGCAGGTCGATCTCGAATCCCAGGTAGCAGCTTTCCGGGTCCCAGGCGTCCACGGGTGGAATGCTGTCGGTCAGGGTAGTGACCTGTAGCACCTGGCCCAAGGTGTCGAGGTAACGCAGGAAGGACAACGGGTCCATGCCGTTGCGAAACACGTCCACGCCGAAGCGCAGGGAAATATGCCAGAGCAGCTCGGCCTGAGGCGCGTCATCCGTCACGGCGATTTCGCCGCCGGCGGGGGCGGCCTGCAGCGGCTGATAGGCGCTCAGCGCCTCGCGCAACACCTCACCGCGTTCCAGCGTGGCAGGCTGCAGCGCGCCGTCGTGATGGTCGACCGCCTCGATCAGTTCGAGCATGTGGTCGCCGCACTTGAGCAGCAGCGCGATCAGCGCCGCATCCACGGTTACACTGCCCTCGCGCAGGCGGTCGAGTACATCTTCGACGATATGCGTGAACCCGACGATGGGCGCCAGGCCAAACAACCCAGCGGAGCCCTTGATGGTATGTGCGGCGCGAAACACCGCGCCGATGGCATCCTCATCACCTGGCTCGTTTTCCAATTGCAGCAGGGATTGCTCCATGACCTGCAACAGCTCGCGTGCCTCGACGATAAAGGTCTGCTGTGCCTGATCGAGATTAATACTCACCTGGACATTCCTTTGTCGCTCATTGATCGGCTATGGCGCGCTAAAACAGCGTGCCGCCACATAAATGCAATGTTTGGGTAATCGCCTGGCTCTGCCCTACAAGGCTGACCGGCGTGCCGCCGGCGGCGGCTTCACGGCGGATCACCGCCAGTAATTGCAGGCCGGCGCCGTCGATTTCCGTGACCTCTGACAGGTCGACCTCCAGGCGCGGCGCAGTGCTGATCCGGGGCAGCAGCGCAGCGGCCAGTTCGGCCACGGTGTAGATCGTCAGCTCGCCCTCGATGCCCACGCGGGCGGCGCCGTCGAGTGTTTCATGGGTGATAGGCATGGGGCCTCCGGGCCGTCGGCGATCAGGGCAGGATCAACTTGGACACCGCCGCCAGCATCTGCGCCGGCTGGAACGGCTTGACCACCCAGGCTTTGGCGCCCGCGGCCTGGCCCTCGGCTTTTTTCGATTCCTGCGATTCGGTGGTCAGCATGATGATCGGCGTGAACTTGTAGCTGGCCAGCTTCTTGACCTCCTTGACGAAGGTGATGCCGTCCATGTTGGGCATGTTCACGTCGCTGATGATCAAGTGCACCTTCTGCCCGTTGAGCTTGCCCAGCGCGTCCTTGCCATCGCACGCCTCGATCACCTCATAGCCGGCGCTCTTCAAGGCAATGCCGACCACTTGGCGCACGCTGCTGGAGTCGTCCACCACTAATACATTCTTTGCCATGCTGTGCTCCTAGAAAAAGGTGATGTCTTGTGAAGTCTGTTGCGCAGCGGCGTCGCCATGGTGTGTGCGCCGCTGCTCGTCGGTGGCGTAAGTGGCCTCCATGCGCGCCAGCCATTGCCGCGCATCCACGTTGACCGGCTGGTCCGGCGACTGGCTGGCCTGCAGCAGGTGTTCATGCAGGGCATGCATGTTGTCGCGCACGTGACTGAGGATCTGGCTGACCCGGTCCTGGAATTGCAGGTTGACCAGCACGTCGGTCATCTCGTCGCGAATCCCGTAGCTTTCCTGCTTGAGCAGATCGGCGGAGTCGGCCAGGCGACCGGTGATGTTCTGAAAGCGTTCGAGCACCTGCTGGATACTCTGCTCGGACGCCGCGACCGAGTGGCTGTCCTGGTCGGCGCTGCTGGAGGCCGCTTGCACCAGTTGGGTGATGGCGTTATTGATGATGTCGACCTTGGCCGACATCTGCTGGCCGGTCTCGCTGGACTTGCTCGACAGGCTGCGTACCGCATCGGCCACTACCGCAAAACCACGACCGGCTTCACCGGCGCGTGCCGCTTCGATCGCCGCGTTGAGGGCCAGCAGGTTGGTTTGTGCCGCAATGGCCGCCACGTCGGCGGCCATGCTGCGCAACTCACCGGTATAGGCAGTGAGGCTGCGCACTTGGGACAGGGTCTGGTCACGGCTCGATTGCGCGGCCTTGAGGGAGTCGATCACTTGGCTCAATTCGCTGTCGCTGCGCGCCAACACCTTGAGGGCTCCGTCGGCGGCCTGCCCGTCGAGCTCGCCGGCGGCTTGCTGCGAGGCCTGCACGGTGTCTTGCAACCGCGTGGAAATACCGGTGAAACGATTCGCCAGGCTGACAATGGCGTCTTCAGTCTGCTGGCGCGAGCTTTCCACGTGTTTGGCCCAGATCGGCATGGCGCCCAGCAAGACTTCGTCGAGTTGTGCCCGTGCATCCGCGCTCTGTTGCCCGGCCTGCGCCGCGCAAGGGGCGGCCAGCGCAAGGGCGCGCTGCACGGCTTGGCGCTGCGCCCGGGCGCTCCAGGCGCACGCGCCCAGGCCAACCAACGCCAGCCCCACGCAGGCCGCCAGGTTGGCCGGGGAGGCGGACTGCACGAGTATCCAGGCGGCGGCGGGGATGACCGGGATGAAAGCGAACCAAAGAAAACGCGGATGACCAGGAAGGGCAGTACGGCTGGATTGACTCTGGGTCATGAGTTCGGTCCCTGAACAGTGTTGCGGATATAAATAACATAGGAGTTATCCGCCCCAACCGCCGTAACTTTAGACCTCCCTGTATGCCTTCCGTCTGGTTTATGACCGCTACGTTACGTTCACTCCGTTGTTTCAACCCGTGCCGGCGTGCGAATAAACGTGCGAAACACGTGGTCCCACAGCGGTGAAGAGACCCCGAAGTTTTTTTCGATGCCTTGGCGGTGATGCAGGTCGTGGTTGGCAACCAGCCCCGGAATATAGCGATACGCCCAATGCTCGGGGCGGTGCATCACGTAATGCACCGAGATGTAATAGAAGTAGCCGGTCACCGCGCCGATGAACGCCGAGGTCAGGCCGGTGTACCAGGCAAACAACAGCAGCGCGGCAAAGGTGGAGCTGGTTTTCCAGCTCGACACCCCGATATAGGCCAGTACATCAATGTGATGGGTCCAGTGCTCGCGGCGATACAGCGAATGGAACAGAAAACGGTGCGCGCAATACTCCACCAGCGTCCAGGCCAACAGGCCGGCGAGCAATTGCCACGGGGCAAGCGGCGCCAGCCAGAGCGCAAAGCCGATGAACAAGGGGATGGTGAAAAAATCCAGGTAATACGCGACTGACGACATCAGCCATTTGTTCGAAGCCGCCATGTGCGGGTCGTCCTTGAGGTGCGATCGATGGGGGAACTAGACCGGAGCGTCCCCGGCGGCGTGGAGATTGCCCGTTGATTCACGCCGTTGCAACAACTCGATCTGCTGCGCGGGTATCAGCTTGCGCAGGGTTTTGTACAGCGCGCGGGTTTCCAGCAGGTTCCATACCCGCAACATGGTTTCCAGCGCGTCCAGTGGTTTGCTGATGAAGTCGCGTGCGCCCAGGGCCAGGGCGCGCAGGCGGGTGTCGCGGGTGGCGTCGGCGGTGAGCACCAGGATCGGCAGGTATTCGCCCTGGGGGATGCGTCGGTTGAGTTGTTCGAGCACGGCAAAGCCGTCGAATTCGGGCATGTGCAGGTCGAGGATCACCAGGTCCGGCTCGAAGCTGTTGAACAGTTCCAGGGTGCGCAGCGGCTGGGTACTGCTCAGTACATGGGTCAACCCTTCACGGGCGAGCAGTTGCTCCACCAGTTCAAGGTTCGGGCGTTGGTCGTCGATGATCAGAATGCGCAGGTCGGTGTTCACGCGGGCTCCGGAAAATACTGGTCGAGGTGGGCGAGAAACGCCGGGATGTTGATGGGCTTGCTCAGCACCGCCGTTGCGCCGGCGTCCTGCAAGGCCCGGCGGGTAGGGTCGCTGGCATCGGCGGTGATCATCAGTACCGGGATGTCGTGGGTGAGCGCCGAGCCGCGCAAGCGCTGCAGCACTTTCAAACCGTCGATGTCCGGCAGCGAAACATCCAGCAGAATCAGCTGCGGCCGATGCTGTGCGGCCAGGTCCAGGCCCAGTTGGCCTTGCATGCTCGACAGCAGCTTTATCCCCGGCCGGCGTTGCAGCAGGGTTTCGATCAGCGCCAGGCTGGAGAGGTTGTCTTCGATGCACAACACGTTGCCCTGCACCCGGCAAGCGGCGGGGGCAGGGCGCTTCCATTCGCTGTCGATCACCGTGGGCACCCTGAGCGGTGAGCCCGGCAGGCGCGCGAACGGCAGCTCCAGGGTAAAGCGTGAGCCGATACCGACCTGGCTTTGCACGGTCAGCCGGCCGTCCATTTGCTCCAGCAGGCTTTTGCTCAGCGCCAGGCCCAGGCCGCTGCCTTCCACATTCGGGTCGGCACCCAGGCGCTCGAACGGGGTGAACAACTGCCCCAGGTGACCCGCCGCAATGCCTGTGCCGGTATCGCACACCGCTACACCGATACGCGGCCCGTCGACCGTGACCTCGATGCTCACCTGGCCTTCGCGGCGGTTGTATTTGATCGCATTGGACAGCAGGTTCAGCAGCACCTGGGTGAGGCGTTGGCGGTCGGCAACGATGCCGATATCGGCCGCCAGCGGGGGCAGGGGCTGCAATTGGATAGCCGCGTCGGTCGCCATGGGGGACACCAGCGTCAACGCCTCTTGCAACACCTGCGTCAACGGGATCGGGGCAATGTTCAACGCCAGGCCTCCCGCTTCGATCTTGGCAATGTCCAGCACCTCGTTGATCAGCGTCAGCAGGTGCTGGCCGGCGCGCAGGATATGCCCGACCTGGGCCTTTTGTGTCTTGGCCGCGTCCATGTCCAGCAACTGCGCAAAACCCAGGATCGAATTGAGTGGCGTGCGCAGCTCGTGGCTCATGCGCGACAGAAACTCGCTTTTGGCGCGGCTGGCGCGTTCGGCTTCCTCGCGGGCGGTGCGCAAGGCGATTTCGGCGGCGCGGCGGTCGGTGATGTCGCGGGTGATCTTGGAGAAGCCACGCAACGCGCCGGTGCCGTCGTACTGCGCGGTGATCACCACACTGGCCCAGAAGCGCGTGCCGTCCTTGCGGCAGCGCCAGCCCTCTTCGGTGTAATCGCCGTTGCCGGTGGCCTCGCGCAAGGCCATGTCCGGGTGCTGCGGGCACTCCTGGGGCAGGTAGAACACCGAGAAGTGCCGCCCGATGATTTCCTGCTCGGTGTAACCCTTGATGCGCTCGGCGCCGTTGTTCCAACTGGTGACATGGCCCGCGGTGTCGAGGGCAAAGATCCCGTAGTCCTTGACCCCGTCGATGATCAGCCGCAAGCGTTCCTCGTTGTCGCGCAAGGCGCGTTCGCGTTCGGCCAGCAGCAAGCCGGCTTCCACCAGGCGCGTGCCCAGTTGGCCGATTTCGTCGTGTTCCGGCGGTTGCGGCAACAGCGGGTGGCCCAGCGCCAGGCGTTGCGCATTGCGTTGTACGTTCTGTACCCGCGCGACAATCCCCTTGGACAGGAACAGCACCGCGACAATGGCGCCGAACAAGCCGCACACCGCCGCCAGCCAGGTCGACAGCAATAAGCGCTGACGGGTCTCGTACGCCGCCGCGCTGCGCTCGGCCAGCAAAGACGCTTCCAGGGTGAGCATGGTGCCGATGTGTTGGCGCAAGGCATCGAGGATGTGTTTGTTGCTGATCAAAATGGCGCTGATCGAGTGCGGTGTGGCGTGGCTGTCGTCGAGCATGTCTTGCAGCCCGTCGATCTTGCCGTCAATCAGCGGCTTTATCGCGTTGAGTTGCTCGCGCACCCGCTGATCGCGAACGTTGCGGTCGAGCCGCAGCAGCGCGGCGTCAATCTGCGGCCTGGCGTTGCGGTAACTGGGCAGGAAGTCCTCGCGCCGGGTCAGCAGGTAGCCGCGCACGCTGGCCGCCGCTTCGGCGAGCAGGGTGTGCACGGCCTGGATATCGCCTTGCACGCGCAGCACCCGGCGCACGTCTTCTTCGGCGCGCGCGGTCTGGCGTTCGGTGGTGTAGATCAGCACCAGGGACAGTAACAGCACCACCAACGGCAACGAAATAACCACCAGCGCCTTACCCCGCAGGGGCAGGTCGGCCCAACGGCGCTTCATGGTTGTGCCACCAGGCCCAGGGCGATACCACGCACGGCCGCCTGGGTGCGGTCGGCCGCGCCGAGCTTGCCGATCACCCGTTCCACATGGGCCTTGGCCGTGCCGGTGGTGATGCCCAGGTGTTCACCGATGGCGCGGTTGCTCATGCCGTTGGCCACCAGCCCCAGGACCTGGCGCTCCCGTGGGGTGAGGTGTTCGCTGGGCGCCACGCCGCTGGCCTGGCGTTCGGCCATGCGCCGTAACAGGCGTGCGCTGACAGCCGCGTTGAGCGCTTCGCCGCCGGCGGCCACTTGCTGCAAGGCTTGGATCACCTCGGCACGGCTGGCGTCCTTGAGCAGGTAGCCCAGCGCGCCGGCATTCATCGCCGCTTCCAGGTGGTCGGGGCTGTCGTCCATGGTGAATATCACCACTTTCACCGTCGGCAGGCGTTGTTGCAGCACGCGCGCCGCGCCCAGGCCGTTGAGCACCGGCATGCGGATATCGAGAATGACGATATCCGGCAGCAGTTGTTCGCACAGCTCCACGGCATGTTGGCCGTCACACGCCTGGCCGACCACTTCGAACTGCGGGTGGCCGGCCAGCAGCGCGACAAAACCGGTGCGCGTGACTTCATGGTCGTCCGCCAGGACCAGGCGTAACACCTTGCTCATGGTGCAACTCCGTTGAGGCCGGCCGGCACGCTGGCCTGCAGGCGGGTGCCGCCATCGATCACGCTGGCGCAGGTGAAGCGCCCGCCCAGCAGGCTGGCGCGCTCGTGCATGGTGGCCAGGCCCAGATGCCGGGCCTCATCCCGGGGGTGGTCGTGTGCGAAGCCTTTGCCGTTGTCGTCCACCTGTAAAACGGCCATCTCGTCGCGCAGCTCCAGGGCCAGTTGCACCTGGCTGGCACGCGCATGCTTGAGGACGTTATTGATGGCTTCCTGGCCGATCCTGAACACAGCAATTTCCACCTGGCTGGGCAGCCGCTGCGCACAGTGCGAGCGCCACACCACGTTGATGCCGGCGTCACGCAGGCGGTCGGCTTCTTTGTCGAGGGCTTTGAACAGGCCGAAATCGTCCAGCACCGTGGGGCGCAGGCCCGCAATCAGTTGGCGGCCTTCGCCGACGGAGTGCTGGGCCAGGCTGAGAATCGCCTGCAAGTCCGCGGCCAAGGCGTGTGGCAGGGGCGGGCAGCGGCCGGCGAACCCTTGCAGCCGTTGATGCAAACCGGCGAGGGTTTGCGCCAGGCCGTCGTGCAGGTCGTAGGCTACGCGTTTGCGTTCGTCTTCCTGGGCGCGAAGCAAGCGGTTGACCAGGTCGGACAGCGTACGGTCGCGCGCCTTGAGGGTGGTCAACAGCCGATGGTTTTCCAGGTGAGTGGCCAGCAGCGTGGCAAGCAATTGCACGGATTCGCTGTCTTCATGCTCCGGCGCGCGCAGGCTGACGCTATTGCCCAGCACCAATACGCCAAAGGCCTGGCCGTCACTGCCGCGCAAGGGTACTTGCAGCACGCTGTGCGGCTGGTCGTGCCAGCGTGGCGCACGCAGGTCGCGGTCGGCAAGGGCGGCCAGGCTGGCCACCCGCGCGGGGCTGCCATGGCGGGCGGTGGCACTGGCGCTGCCCTCGGCATCCCATTCCTGCAGCACCCCGTGGTCCATCGCGAGGAACGCACAGGCCCTGACAAGCACCTGTTCGCGCATGGCCTCGGGGGCCAGTTGAGCCAGTTCCTGCCCGGTCTCCACCAACAGGCGCAGGCGCGCTGCGCGGCTTTGCGACTGGCGAAAATGCGCGCGCATGGCCAAGGCGCTGCCGGGATCATGAGGTGTGTCGTGCATGCTGAATGTTCCGGTCGCGAGGACGCTTATTAGACCTTGCCAGGCCCTTGGGCGCTATCTGCCAAATGGCATAGGCAAATGACTCCGGTTGGCCGATGGCGGCGGCTGGGCAGGTTGGCAAAGTGGGCTCACCGATCACCACTGGAGTTTCGTCATGCAATTCAAACCCGCCGCCATCGCCCTGATGTTTGCCTTGAGCGCACCGTTTGCCCAGGCCGCCGAGACCGCCCCGTATGTTTACCGTGAGGTGGCGCAGGCCCCGACCAACCTCAAAGACCGCGAGATCGCCGGCTTGTTCGACCGCTGGAACAGCGCCTTGCAGACCGGCAACGTTGACTCGGTGGTTGCCCTGTATGCGCCGGGCGCGGTGTTGCAGCCTACGGTGTCGAACCAGGTACGCACCACGCCAGACCAGATCAAGGATTACTTCGACCACTTCCTGGCGCTCAAGCCGGTAGGCCAGATCAATTACCGCGAGATCCGCCAGTTGGGCAGCAATGTGGCCATGGACAGCGGGGTCTATACCTTCACCCTGACCGAAGCGAACGGTAAGAAGCGTGAGGTACAGGCGCGCTATACGTTCGTTTACGAACAGGTGGGCGGGCAGTGGAAGATCCTCAACCATCATTCGTCGGCGATGCCCGAAATGCAGGTCAAGCACGCCAAGCAATAAAGGCGTGTTTATTGTGGCGAGGGGCAAGCTCCCTCGCCATAGGTGCAGGGTTCGTTCTCAACTGAACTCGGCGGCCACCTGGCCTGGGATCGCCGCGATCAGCTCACGGGTGTACGCGGTGACCGGGCGGTTGAAGATCTGCTCCACCGACCCCTGTTCCACCACTCGGCCATTGCGCAGCACCAGTACCTCGTGGGCAAAGTTGGCGACCACCGACAGGTCATGGGAGACCAGCACATAGGCAATACCCATGTCCCGTTGCAGCGTTTCGAGCAGCTCCAGAATATGCGCCTGCACTGACACATCCAGCGCGCTGACCGGTTCGTCGAGCAGCAACAGGTCGGGTTTCAAGGCCAGGGCGCGGGCGATAGCGACGCGTTGGCACTGGCCCCCGGACAGCTCGCGCGGCAGGCGGTCGAGGAAGCTCACCGGCAGGTGCACGCGGCTGATCAACTCACGCGCGGCGTGTTCCAACGCCGCCCCCTTGAGCAGGCCGAACGACACCAGCGGCTCAACGATGCTGTCGAACACCGTAAAGCGCGGGTCGAGGGCGGCGAACGGGTTTTGTTGCACCAGTTGCAGGCGTTGGCGCAACGGGCGGAACTGGCGCCAGCTCAGGTCGGTGACGTCCTGTTGCTCGAAGCAGACGCGGCCCTGGCTGGGTTTCTCCAGGCCCAGGGCGATACGCAGCGCGGTGCTCTTGCCCGATCCGGACTCGCCGACGATGGCCAGGGTCTGGCCGGGGTACACCTGTAAGTTGAGGTCCTCCAGGGCCAGCAAGGTAGCGGCCTCGCCCTTGACCTTGGGCAACGCGAAGGTCTTGCCGACGTGGTGCAGGCTCAGGATCGGCTGGCGCCCCAGGTCAAGATTGATCAGCGGCGCACGGCGCTTGGCGAAGGCGGGCGCGGCGGCAATCAGGGCGCGGGTGTAGTCGTGAGCGGGCTGGGCGAGGATCTGGCGGGGCGGGCCTTGTTCGACCACTGCGCCGTGTTGCATCACCAGGATGCGGTCCGCGCGGTCGGTGGCCACGCCCAGGTCGTGGGTGATGATCAGCAGTGAAATCCCGCGTTCACTGACCAAGCGTTGCAGGTGGTCGAGGATTTTGCGCTGCACGGTGACGTCGAGGGCGCTGGTGGGCTCGTCGGCGATGATCAGGCGCGGGTTGCCGGCCAGGGCAATGGCGATCAGTACGCGCTGGCGCATGCCGCCGGAGAGTTCATGGGGGTACTGGCGCGCGCGCAGTACCGGCTTATCGATGCCCACCTGTTGCAGCAACGCGACAACGTCCGCGTCGATGCCGGGGTAGCGCTTGCCCTTGGCCGATATCAACGCTTCGCCGATCTGCTGGCCAACGCGCAGGGTGGGGTTGAGGCTGACCATCGGGTCCTGGGGCACCAGACCGATGGTACGGCCGCGCAGGTTGCGTTTCTGGCGCTCGCCGGCGTGGCTCAGGTCGCTGCCATCGACCCACAGCTCACCGGCGCTGATCCGCGCATTATCCGGCAGCAACCCGAGGATGGCGTTGGCCAGGGTGGTTTTGCCCGAGCCGGACTCGCCGACAATCGCCACGGTTTCGCCCTGGGCGATGCTAAATGACAGCCCGCGCACCGCCGGGTTGAGCTGGCCGCCGGCGCGGTAATCGACCGCGAGCTGGCGTACATCGACCAGAAACGCGCTCATCGCTGGGCCTCCTCGAACGTACGGGCGATATGGTTGAGGCTGAACACCACCGCGACCAGGAACAGGCCTGGCAGCAACGACACCCAGGGCGCGGTGATCAGAAAGTGCCGGCCATTGGCGATCAACGTGCCCCATTCCGCCGCCGGTGGCGCGGCGCCGAAACCGAGGAAACTGAGGCCGGCGGTGGCGAGGATCGCCGCGCCGAAGTCCAGCGTCGCCAGCACCGCCACCGGCCCCCAGGCGTTCGGCAGGATGTGCCGCAGCAACGTGCGGCTCCAGCTGGCGCCGCCCAGGCGCGCGGCTTCGACGTAGGGCAGGGTTTTCACGCGCAAGACTTCAGCGCGGGTGGTGCGCGCAAACCCCGGGATAATGCCGATCCCCACGGCAACGGCCACCGGCACCGTGCCGAAGCCGATGGCCGTGACAATCGCCAGGGCCAGCAACAGGCCGGGCAGGGCCAGCAACACATCGACAAACCGCATGATCACCGCGTCGACACGCCCGCCGGTAAACCCGGACAGAATGCCCAGGCCAAGCCCACCCACCAGCGCGATGCCCACCGCCAGCGACGCGGCCAGCACCGACAGGCTGGCGCCATGCACCACTCGGGTAAACAGGTCGCGGCCCAGCTCATCGGTGCCGAACCAGTGCGTCAGGTTCGGCGCGCTGAGCTTGTCCGCCGGCGCGGTGGCGTAGGGGTCGAAGCTGCTCAGCAGTTGCGGCGCCACGGCGGCAACCAACGAAAACAGCACCACCAGCACGGCCAGGCTGAACCCCGGCCGACGCAGCAAGGGCCGCAAGGTGGCGGCAACCCGTTGCAGGGGGCTGCGGCGGCGCCAGAGCGGCGCCGAAAGCGCCAGGTTTCGATTAAGTGTGGTCATGGTTCAGGACACCTTTGGCGTGTGTGAAATACGCGGGTCGAGCCAGGGGTAAAGCAGGTCCACCAACAGGTTCACCAGCACAAACGCAGCCGCCGACACCGCGACAATCGCCAGCACCACCGGGATGTCCTGGCGCAGCACCGCTTCCTGGGCCAGGCGGCCGATGCCGGAGCGGGCGAAAATGGTCTCCACCAGCACCGCGCCGGACACGGTATTGCCGACCTGCAAACCGATCAGCGTGAGGATCGGCAGCGCGGCGTTCTTGAACCCATGGCGGGCCTGCACCTGGCCCCGGCTCAGGCCCTTGGCGTAGGCGGTGACGATGTAGGCTTCTTTCCACACCCCCTGGAAGCTGCGTTGCAGCACCTGGGCGTACACCGCCGCGCTCGGAATCGCCAGGGTGACCGCCGGCAGTACCAGGCTTTCAACGCCCCGGCTGCCGGTGGCGGGAAACCACCCCAGGCCAAACGCAAACACTTGGATCAACAGCAGGCCCATCCAGAACACCGGCACCGAAAAGCCCAGGGACGGCAGGCGCGCCAGCGCTTTCTTCAGCGGTTGCCAGCGGATATACGCGGTGAGGTAAGCCAGGCCGATGCCGCCCAGCAGTGACAGCACAATGGCCAGGCCGGCCAGGGATAACGTCTGCGGCAAACGTTCGACCAACAGCTCGGCCACCGGGCGGTTAAGCGATAACGATTGGCCGAAATTCCCGCGCAGTGCCCCCAGCAGCAAGTCGACGTACTGTTCGAACACGCCTTTGTCCAGCCCGTAATAAGCCCGCGCCTTGGCCAGGTCTTCCACCGACAGACCATCGGCCTCCATGCCCGACGCGCTGAGCATGATCGACAGCGTGTCACCCGGCAGCAGATACAGAATGAAGTAAGTGATGCTATACGCGCCCCAGAGCACCAGTAGCGCCTGGCCGACACGGCCGATCAGGTAGCGGCTCATGGCGTGCTCACGTCGATATCACCCAGTAACGCAAAGCCCTCGGCGGTCCAGCGAAAGTTCTTCACCCTGGGCGATGTCGCCGCCTGCCACACGCGCTCGTACACCGGGAACGCCGAGCCTTGTTCCACCAACAGGTCCTGCAGGTCGCCGTAAGCGGTGGCGCGTTGTTGCTGTTGGGTGGCGGTGATGCCTGCATCGAACAGGCTCTTGGCTTTGTCCAGCGCGGCCGGTTCGTAAAGGTTGGTGGCCAGGGTCGAGCTGTTGGCGGTGCGCGGGTCGAGGATGGTTTGCAGGATGATCGGATCGGCGCGAGTCATGTAGGTGCTGGTCAGGTCATAGTTGCCGGCGCTGTTGTTGGCGACCCATTCGGCACGGGTGACCACGTTGAGCTTGAGCTCGATGCCGACTTTGCGCAGTTGGTCCTGGATCAACACATCGCCGGCGGTCTCGGCCGGTGTGATGTTGTAGCTCAGGCTCAGGCGCTTGCCGTTCTTGCTGCGATAACCGTCCGCGCCCTTGGCCCAGCCCGCCTGGTCCAACAGGTGCGCGGCAGCGGCCGGGTCATACGCCAACTTGCTGCCTTGGCTCTTGAAGTAAGGCGTGGTCACGTCATAGATGCCGTCCACCACCGGGAAGTCGGCGTTGTACACGGTGCTGGCATAGCTCTTGCGATCGATGGCTTTTTGCAGGGCCTGGCGTACCTGTTGGTCGGCCAGTACCCGCTCGCCACGGGTGTTGGGGTACAGGTTCAGCGCCGGGCCCGGCAACGAGCGGCTCTGGAGGGTGGCGCCCTTGGCCTGGAACAGCTTCAGGTCCACCTCGGAGAACGGGTTGCGCGGCCACAGGATGTCGGCTTTGCCTTGCAGGAACAGGCCGTTGCGCACGCTCTCTTCGGGGATATAGCTGACGTCGACGGCATCCAGGTGCGCTTCGCCCTGGTTTTGCATGTTGGCCGAGGCCCAGGCGTAGCCCTTGCGTTTGGTCAGGTGCGCGCCGACTTCCGGCGTGTAGCTGGCCAGCACGAACGGCCCGGTGCCGATGATCTTGCCGAGCGAGCGCTCCTTGGCGCTGAGCGCGTAGGAGGCTGGCGCCAGGATCGCCAGGTTGGTGGTGGACGTCGCTTGCAGGAAACCGGCGTTGGGCTTGGCCAGCACCAGCTTGACGGTCAGGTCGTCCACCACTTCGGCGTGGTCGAACCCGGCCAGGTAAGTGGCGCCGAAAGTGGCCGGCAACTCGCGGGCCAAGGCCTTGTTACTGTCGAACGCGGTTTTCACCGCCTGGGCATTGAAGCGCTCGCCATTGCTGAAGGTCACATGGTCGCGCAGGTGGAAGGTGAAGGTGAGCGCGTCGTCGCTGACTTCCCAGCGTGTGGCCAGCCACGGGATGATCTTGCCGGTCTGTGGGTCCTGGTCGGTGAGGGATTCGGCCACATTGCGCAGCAGCACACGGTGTTCGAGCCAATACACCTGGAACGGGTCGACACTGACCAAGGTGGTGTTGTCGCCAAAAAAGGCGATGTTCAGGGTTTTGCCCGCCGGGGTGTCGCTGCCCGGTGAACAGGCGACCAGGCTCAAGGCCAGGGCGCCGGCGGCCAGCAGACGGCTTGGCAGATGCGATTTATTCAATGGAGTGCCCTCGTGTTCGGTTTGGCTTAAAAGTCGTAGGCCAGCTTGGTGTACCAGTAGCCACCGCCCGGGTAGAACGGCGGGTTGCCGTACGCCGCCAGGCCGAGGCTGCTGTACACCGCGTGTTGGTCGGGGCGTACGTCGAAGATGTGGGTGCCGTCGACGCTGACAGTCAGGTGATCGGGGGCGGCAAGGTCTGGCATGAGGGGAGGGGTCCATGTCTGCTGGGGGTGTGTACGTCCTCCGCCGGGCATGGGGTCGGTCTGTGAAGCGAAGATAAGCCTATAAAAAACCGGAGTGAAAGTCTTTTTAGGAATAAGCTAATTATCAGATATTGTTATCTTGCGTAATCATAAAATGATTTGTTTTTATGTTGAGGTCCTTGCATGCCGCTTCCGATGTGGCCTTCACGTGTTGACAGGACGGCGTTCGGGGCGTGGTGCAGTGGGCAGAGCATTGGTCTTCCCGCATCCGCGCGAGGGCATGTGCGGCGGCCTGCTGTTTCCAAGGGGCACCGGCTCGTGCGGAGGGGCATAAAGAAGGGGACGTCATATTGAAGTGGATGCAACTTAAATTGCACTTCCCAGCGGTGGGTATTTATCAGCGCGGGCAAATATCTACAGCGATGAAGTTGTGTCAGGAGAAGAAGGCTTAATAGGTACAGTTAGGCATGGGTAGGCAGGGTTAGTTGTCCACGGCAACCTATAGCGTGCGGGTCAAATGACTAACTTCTTTGCCCAGTAAGAAAGGGGCAGCCAAGGCCGCCCCCTTTTCGCTCACTTACGATTTGCGGCCGCCACCATGGCTGTGTTGGCCGCCTTTGCGCCCGGCCTCGGAGGCTTTTTCCCGATCGTTGGCAAAGTTGCCACCCGATGCTTGACCGCCTTTTTTACCGGCCTCGGACGCTTTTTCGCGATCGTTGGCGAAGTTGCCTGGGTTCTTATTACTAGTCGTCATGGTCTTTCTCCAATTGAATAGCAGGTAGCGGGTTGTCGCTTCGCTAGTTGCCCGTGAATGTCACAGGTACTTATTCCGATAACGCCGCTTGCGAAAACGTTTTGTGAATGTATAAAAACGGCGATGAACGGTCGGTCGTGTGAAAGAACTTATACAAGGTGCATAAAATACCGCCGCTTCGTCTAACTTTTATCAAGGCCTGGGAGAGTGCATGGATAGCGTTCGTGCCGCTTCGCTGAGTGGATACGTTTATCTGTGAACAGCGAAAAAGAATGAACCCCGGCCGTCCTGGTTAAACCAAACCTGTATCAACGGGAGGTGCATCATGCCATTCACTTATTTCTGGATTTTCCTGGCCGTCATCCTGCTGTTGCTCGACCTTTGGGTCATCAACAGCGTCTGGCGAAGCGACAATTCAACCGGCAACAAGGCGGGCTGGACGGCTATGGTCGTGCTGCTGCCGTTTTTAGGGCTGGCGATCTGGAGTATCGCGGGGCCGCGCGGTGTGACCAAAGGCCCATCTTCGCCCGAACATAGCAAAGGCTGAGCCGAAGGTGCCCTATGAAGCCCCCTGCGCATAACGACTTGCACAGCCGGAGCTATCCGGTGAATGAAGACATGACCCTGCAGCGCAAGGTCTGGCGCTTCGAGCGGTGGGGTTGGTATGGGTTGGTGGTGTTGATGGCGCTGACCTTGGCCGGGCTGTTCTCCAAGGGGCCGCTCAGCACCGCCGACGTGCGCAGCGCCGATGGGCAACTGCGCGTCGAGCATCAACGGTTTCTGCGCAACGGGTCGTCCGATGTGCTGGTCATCCATCTGCGGGGCAAGGCGCGCGAGCCCCTGGAGGTAGCCCTCAGTGGCGAGTTGTTGCGTGGCTTCAATGTTGAAATGCTGCAGCCGCAACCCCTCAAGGCCAGCACCGCCGGCGAAGGCGTGAAACTGTGGCTGCTCACCGATGATGACGGGCATGCGGTGTTGTACCTGACGTTGCGCAGCGACGGCGTGGGTAGCTTCGACACCCAGGTGGCGCTCGCCAACGGCGCGTCCGTGCGTTTTTCACAATTCATCTATCCGTAGGGGGCGCCATGGACTCGGTATTGCGCGCAGCCGCGATTTACCTGGTGTTGATGATTCTGTTCAAGATCGCCGGCAGGCGCTCCCTGGCGGAACTCACCACCTTCGACCTGGTGCTATTGATGGTGATCAGCGAGGCGACTCAGCAGGCGTTGCTGGGCGAAGATTTTTCGTTGACCAACGCCGTGCTGGTGATTGTCACGTTGATCGCCATCGATATCGGTTTGTCCTTGGTCAAACAGCGTTCGCGCTGGTTTTCCAGGGTGTTGGATGGCGGGCCGACGATTGTGGTCGAAGACGGCAAGGTGCTCGCTGAACGTCTCAAGCACGCGCGCCTGGATGAGAGCGATATTCTCGAAGCGGCCCGCTCCGCCCAAGGCATTCTGGCGATTGATCAGATCAAATTCGCGATCCTTGAGCGCAACGGCAAAATTTCGATTATCCCCTTTGAATAAGCCCCACCTACCGCTGTGAGCGGCAGAGTTTTTCGATCAGGCTGATCAACGAGTCATGGGTCACGGGTTTGCTGACATGGGTGTTGAAGCCCGATTCGGCGTGCTTTTTCTGGTCCGTGCTGGCACCGTAACCGGTCAGGGCAATGGCGGGAACCTTGTGCAGATGGTCGATCGTGCGCAGTTTGCGCATCAGCTCATGACCGTTCATTTTCGGCATGCCGATGTCGGAAATAATCACGTCGTATTGAGCCTCGCGGGCGTTTTCAAGGGCGTTCTGCGGATCACTGAACGCACTGACCTCGGCGCCTTCCATTTCCAGCAATAAATTCAGTACTTCAAGCACCTCCGCCGAATCGTCCACCAACAGCACCTTGACGCCATTCAAACGCTCGTCCTCGGCCTGAGTGTCGCTGGCGTCCGGCAGGTGGTGTTGTTGCGGGCTCAGTGGCAACAGAATGGAGAAGGTGCAACCAAAGCCCAGGCCTTTGGAGTGAACACTCACCGTGCCATCGTGCGCTTCGACCAATTGGCGTACCAGCGACAAGCCGATCCCCAGGCCCTCGCGCTGATGGGTCTGGTGCTGGTTTTCGGCTTGCCCGAACAGGTCGAAGATTTTTTCCAGGCTGTCGTCGGCGAGCCCGGCGCCGCTGTCGATCACGTCCAACTGGGCGTGCCCGTCCTTGCGGCTGACCACCAACTGCACCTGGCCATTCTCCGGCGTGAACTTAAGCGCATTGTTGATCAGGTTCCAGATCACTTGCTCGATGCGCGTCGGGTCTGCGTCGACGATCAGCGCTCCACCTTCGGATGGCGTTTGCAGGGTCACCTGGCGACGATGCCCGTCTGCGAGCACCACGCTATGGATATCCTGGAGTGTGCGAATCAGGTCGACCGGTTGTTTTTTCAGCTTGAGCTTACCGGTACGCACCCGAGCGACGTCCAACAGGTCGTCGATGATCCGCGCCTGGTTGGACACGGCCTCGCAGATGGTATCCACCGCCCTGATCGCAGGGCCCGCCGACTTGGTGGCGGGCAGGCGCCGCAGCAATTCGGCGTTCAGCTGGATCAGGTTCAATGGGTGCTTGAGTTCGTGCGACATCACCGCGAAGAACTCATCCTTGAGATGGCTGTTGGTCTGGGTTTCCATCAACCGCTGACTCTGTTCGTCCTGGGTGCGTTTATGCCCGGTGAGGTCACGGGCAATCTTCACGTAGCCCTGCAAGCTTGCGCTCTTGAGCAGGGTGACTTCGCCGCTGCAATAGAACCGGCTGCCGTCCTTGCGCACATGCCAGCGTTCATCTTCGCCACGCCCATGTTCGCGGGCCGCGCGCAGTTCGCTCTCCGGCACGCCGGCGGAGCGGTCCTCGGGCGAAAAAATCAGGTCGTAATAAGCGCCCAGCACTTCGTTCTTGGTGTAGCCGAAGATCAGTTCGGCGCCGGTGTTCCAGTCGGTAATGGCGCCGTGGTCATTGAGGATGATGATGGCGAAATCATGGGTGCTTTCGGCCACCAGGCGCATGCGTTCTTCGCCCAGGCGCAGTTCCTCTTCGGCCTGGCGCCGCTTGGTGATATCGATAAAGGTCAGCACGGTGCCGTCGATGTGGTCTTCGCTGGAGCGGTAGGGCAGCAACCGCGCGATGTACCAGCGCGCATCCTTACTGCTGATCTCGCGTTCGATCATGCTCAGCGACTCAAACACGTTCGTCGCGTCATCGCTCATTTGCGGGTAGTCGAGGCGGCGCGTGATGTCCATCAGCGAGCGCCCGGTGTCCACCGGCAGCATGCTGAAAATATCGGTGGCACGCGGGGTGAACCAGCGGATGCGCATGTTGCGGTCGACGAACACGGTGGCGATGTCGGTGGAGGCGATCAGGTTGGTCAGGTAGTCGTTGACCTTGTCCGTCTCTTCAACCTTGGTCTTGAGCTCGTAATTGACCGTCAACAGTTCCTCATTGATCGATTGCAGCTCTTCCTTGCTGGTTTCCAGTTCCTCGGTGGCCGAGCGCAACTCTTCGTTGATCGCCTGCATTTCCTCGTTGGAGGCCTTGAGTTCCTCGCTGGAGACTTCCGCCTGCTCAATGGTGTCCTGCAGGTGCAGCTTGGTGCGTTGCAGCTCGCGCTCCAGGTTGCTCATGATCTGGTTTTCCGCATGGCTGACGGTGTCGGCCTCGGACTGTTGCGGGTCGATTTCGGCTTCCTGGAACATCACCAGCACATAGTCGTTTTCGGTGGCCTCGTCGCGGTAGGGGCGGGCGCTGATGTCCACCAGGTAAGTGCCCTGTTCGCGTTGGATGCGAACCTTGCGCGAAGTCACGCAGGTGTTCGATTGCTGGACCTGGAACAGGGTGGTGCGGATATCCAGGCGCAGGTCGGGGTGGACCAGCGCCAGCAGGTTGTGGGTGATTTCCCCGGCGACATAACGCAGGAAGCGTCCCGCGCCTTCGCTCATGTGCAGGATATCGGCGTGGATATCGACAATCACGCTGGGCGGTGCGGCCTTGGCCAGGGCGCGCAGGTGGATATCGGCGAACGAAACCTTGTTGGGCGCCGGCGCCGCGGCGGCAACGGCGGTGGTGTTCGGGCGCAGGTAACCGCCACGCGGCATGGTGGGCGCGCGACGCACCGCGGAGGAGCCGGCGCGCACCCGGAAGATACGGTTGCGCTTGTCCACCGGCACAAACAGGTCGAGGCAACCGTCGACCGACTCCGATGAACCCAGGAACAGGTAGCCACCGGGGCGCAGCGCAAAGTGGAACAGTTGCAGGATGTCGCGCTGCACGTCGCGGTCCAGGTAGATCAGCAGGTTGCGGCACACGATCAGGTCTATCTGCGAGAACGGTGGGTCAGCCAGCAGACTGTGCTTGGCGAACAGCACCTTTTCGCGAATCTCCTTGCGCACGCGGTAGTGCTGGTTTTTCTCCTTGGCGAAGTACTGGCGCAAGCGTGACGGCGGCACGTCGGTGATGATCGCTTCGGGATACACACCGTTGCGGCCGTGGGTAATCGCACGCTCATCGATATCGGTGGCAAACACTTGCATCTTGGCGTTGCTGGCATCCAGCGCCAGTTGCTCGGTCACCAGCATCGCGAGGCTGTAGGCCTCCTCACCGGTGGAGCAGCCGGCCGACCAGATACGCACTTCCTCGCGGTGCGGCACGCTGTCTTCCAGGGACTTGACCAGGTTGGGGATCACATCCCGCTCAAGGGCTTCGAAGGCCTCGCGGTCGCGGAAGAAGTTGGTCACGCCGATCAGCATATCGCCCAGCAATGCCTTGGTTTCTTCCGGGTGTGATTGCAAAAAGTTGTAATAGGTCGCCAGGTCCGGTTGCGCCGTCACTTGCAGGCGACGCTCGATACGGCGCAGCACGGTGGCGCGCTTGTAGTGCTTGAAGTCATGGCCGGTACTGGCGCGCAGTTGGATCAGGATGTCCAGCAACAACTGCTCCGCCACGGCCGCATCGCGCTCGTTGGCCGGCGGGGTGGTGCGGATCTCGGGGTCATTGGCGGTGGGCAGGATGATCGCTTGGGCATTGCGCCACAGCTCCAGCAACTTCTGTGGCATCTCCACCACGGGCAGTACCAGGTCGACCATTTGCGTTTCCAGCGCGGCCAGGGGCATGCCGTCGAACTCGGCATCTTCCGGCGTTTGTACCAGCGTGATGCCGCCTTGCTCCTCGATCCGTGAAAGCCCTACCGCGCCATCCGAGCCGGTACCGGACAGCACCAGGCAAAACGCGCGTTCTTTATGGGTGTCGGCCAGGTCGCGAAAAAACAGGTCGATGGCAATGTGCGAGCCGCCTTCGCGTACCGACGGCGATACGGCCAGATAGCCATCATTCATCGTCAACAACTGCGCGGGCGAAATGACATACACCTGGTTTTTTTCGATCGCCATGGTGCTGTTGACCTGGGTGACCGGCATGCCGGTCGACTCCTGGATGATCTTGTCCGCCACGCTCTGATGGTCGGGGGACAGGTGCAGGATCACCACGAACGCCATGCCGCAGTCTTTGGGCATGTGTTCAAAAAAACTCTTCACCGCTTGCAGTCCGCCTGCCGACGCGCCAATTCCCACCACCGGGAAATCCAGATTGCTGGGGGTCAATTCCTTGCGTTGCGGAACGTTCGGAGACCGCAGGGGGGCAGACTTCATAAATACCAACCTTTTTAACTGCGCACGTGAAGAGTGTGTAGAGGGTACGAGTTCAAGCGTGGGGGAGGGCGCAACGGAAACGAAATATAGCTGAAAACCTACCTGTAACAGAACGCCTGCGACCTTTACCTCACGGTTGAGACGAAAAAACCTGGAAAGGTTTATCCAGACTGACGAGCGGCGCGCATGCACCTGACGGTTATCCGATTTTCTGCAAATTTGTCTGAACTAACCCTTCCGGCCCGGCCTCGCAAGAATATTCACAACCCGGAGGAACCCGCGATGAGCAACTATCCAAAACCGCCGTTCAGCCCACAGCAACAACCCGTTCCCGGTGATCAGCGCAAGATGGACCCGATGCCCGACTGCGGCGAGCAAACCTATAAAGGCTCGGGTCGGCTGGCCAACAAGATTGCCTTGGTGACCGGTGCCGACAGCGGCATCGGACGCGCCGTGGCCATTGCCTTTGCGCGCGAAGGCGCGGATGTGGCGGTGTCCTATCTGGACGAGCATGAAGACGCCAAGGAAACCGCGCGCTGGGTCGAGGCGGCAGGGCGCCAATGCCTGTTGCTGCCCGGCGATCTGGACGACGCGGCGCACTGCGCGGCGATCGTCAACGACACCGTGGAGAAGTTCGGGCGCATCGATGTGCTGGTCAACAACGCGGCCTACCAAATGACCTACGAGACGCTCGAAGACATCCCCGACGAGGATTGGCTGAAGACCTTCAATGTCAACGTCACGGCGATGTTCCGGATCTGCAAGGCCGCGCTGCCGCACATGGCCGAGGGCAGCTCGATCATCAACACCAGCTCGGTCAATTCCGATGCACCCAACCCTACCTTGTTGCCGTACGCGGCGACCAAAGGCGCGATTGCCAACTTCACCGCGGGCCTGGCGCAAATGCTTGGCAAGCGTGGGATCCGCGTCAACAGCGTAGCGCCCGGGCCGATCTGGACACCGCTGATCGTATCGACGATGACCGAAGACTCGATCAAACACTTCGGTGGCAGTACGCCCTTGGGACGCCCCGGCCAACCGGTCGAGGTGGCGCCTATCTATGTGCTGCTGGCGTCGGATGAAGGCAGCTACATCTCCGGCGAACGCTACGGCGTAACGGGTGGCAAACCGATTCTCTGATATCAGCGAGGCATCCGATGACGATGACAGTAGGCGACTTTCTGGTCGAGCGGCTCAGCCAGTGGGGCGTGACTCGTATCTTTGGCTATCCGGGTGACGGCATCAACGGCGTGTTCGGCGCCTTGCGCCGGGCCCAGGGCAAGATCGAATTCATCCAGGCCCGTCACGAAGAAATGGCCGCGTTCATGGCTTCAGCCCACGCCAAGTTCACGGGCGAGTTGGGGGTGTGCATCGCCACCTCCGGGCCGGGTGCCTCGCACCTGATCACTGGGCTGTATGACGCGCGCCTGGACCACATGCCGGTGTTGGCCATTGTCGGGCAGCAGGCGCGGGCGGCCTTGGGTGGCCATTACCAGCAGGAGCTGGACCTGGTTTCGATGTTCAAGGATGTGGCCGGGGCATTCGTGCAACAGGCCACGGTGCCCGCGCAGGTGCGCCACTTGGTGGACCGGGCCGTACGCACGGCGGTCGGCGAGCGCCGGGTGACGGCGATCATCCTGCCCAACGATGTGCAGGAGGCGGCCTATGAGCCGCCCGCCAGGGCCCACGGCACCCTGCATTCCGGCGTGGGTTATACCAAGCCGCGCATCGTGCCTTACGAGGCCGACCTGCAGCGCGCCGCCGAGGTGCTGAACGCCGGGGAGAAGGTCGCCATCCTGGTCGGCGCCGGTGCGCTGGCCGCCACCGATGAAGTGCTTGCCGTCGCCGATGCCTTGGGCGCCGGTGCGGCCAAGGCGTTGCTCGGCAAGGCCGTGTTGCCGGATGACTGGCCCTGGGTGACCGGTAGCATCGGCCTGCTGGGCACCGAGCCCAGCTACAAACTGATGACCCAGTGCGACACCTTGCTGATGATCGGTTCGGGCTTTCCCTATGCCGAGTTCCTACCCAGGGAAGGCCAGGCGCGTGGCGTGCAGATCGATCTGCAACCCGACATGCTGAGCCTGCGTTATCCCATGGAGGTGAACCTGCTCGGCGATGCCGCCGAAACCCTTTCGGCGTTATTGCCCTTGCTCAAGCGCAAGACCTCGCGCAAATGGCGCAAGCAGGTCGAGGGCTGGCGTGCCACGTGGGATAAAACCCTGGAGAAACGCGCCCTGGCCAAGGCCACGCCGATCAACCCGCAACGGGTGGTGCACGAGCTGTCGCCGCGCTTGCCCGACCACGCCATCATCACCAGCGACTCGGGCTCATGCGCCAACTGGTTTGCCCGCGACCTGAAGATTCGTCGTGGCATGCAATGTTCGCTGTCCGGCGGCCTGGCCTCCATGGGCGCGGCCGTGCCTTATGCCATCGCGGCCAAGTTCGCTCATCCGCACAGCACCGTGATTGCCCTGGTGGGCGACGGCGCAATGCAGATGAACAACATGGCCGAGCTGATCACGGTGGCCAAATATTGGCGGCAATGGCAAAGCCCGCAATGGATCTGTGCGGTGTTCAACAATGAAGACCTGAACCAGGTCACGTGGGAGCAGCGCGTGATGGAAGGCGACCCCAAGTTCGAAGCTTCGCAGGCTATCCCGGATGTGCCCTACCACCTGTTTGCGATTTCGCTTGGGCTCAAGGGCATTTTTGTCGAGCGCGAGGAGCAGGTGGCCGCCGCGTGGGAGCAGGCCCTGGCCGCGCAAGTGCCGGTGTTGATCGAGTTCAAGACCGACCCCAACGTGCCGCCGTTGCCGCCGCATATCAAACTGGAGCAGGCGAAGAAATTCGCCACCACGTTGCTCAAAGGCGATCCGGATGAAGCGGGCGTCATTGTACAAACCGCCAAGCAAGTGCTGGCCGGCGTACTGCCGGGAGGCGGGCGGAAATAAAAGGCAGGTGCCAGGATGAATCAGCGAACACGCCGCAACCAGGCGCAACCCGAGCAAAAGGTGCGTCCCGAAACGGCTAAACGAAACGGTACACCGCAAGACGAAGCGGCCGACCGCCCAGCTGACGCGCACGTCGATCAGGGCGGTGTGGCCCCTGGTGGTCCTTCGAAAGATCCCGAGTCGGGGGCCTGACTCTCAGCCCTGCCTTGCGCAGGGCTGACGCTCACTTGTTGCGCATCGCGCGTCGGACGCGCATCCAGTCTCGATACGCTGCGGTGCGTTGCGCATCGGCAATTTTCTTGGCTTCGAGAAAGCGCGCCCAGGTCGCCGCATCGCCGCTGTAGGACTCGATGATCTGGTACGCCTGTGCGTCCAGTCGGTCGGCCTCGAAAAACATCTTGGCGTTGTGCGCCATCTCCTCGTCCCACATTTGTCTGGTCGTGTAATCAAGAGTCTGGCTGTTCATTGTGTGAGGCCCTCCGCCCACTGGATCTCTTCGGAGCCGCTCCAGCGCACATCCGTGATGCCATATTTTTCCGCCATCGGTTTGGACACACGCTTGAGGGTGTGTTGACCAAACCTGGGTATGACTGCCACACCGGCATCGCAACTGGCCCAATGCCATGCTTGGGCATTGTTCATCTGCGCCGCACGCACGATGAAGGACTTGGGCTCACCATGGAGCTGATACCGGATAGTGAATAAGTTGTGTTTCACGAGACCTCCTTATGCTCATGAACTACAGATATTTGGCGCCAACGAAGATTCAAAAAAGTTGTTCGACAAACCGATGGCCGAGCCGGCGGGCTTATCCAGGGCCGGGAATGTCTCAGTCATCCACCGTGAAGGTTACCCAGCCCTGGCCTTCAGCCGGCCGTTGCAGGTCGACGATGACACCGCTGACGGACGTGCCATCCGGCAGGTTGACGGTGACCACGTTAGGGTTGCCCGGCCACTGAAGGGGCGCATCGAACTTCAGGGTGGCAATGGTCGGTTTCTCTGAGCGGCTCAGGTGGATACCCACGTCGGCATTCAGACATTCATCCGATGGCGTTCCCAGATGGCGTGACGCGGTGATAACACTGGCAGAACCTTGGTAATCGTAAGACATGCGGGTACCTCCAATAACAAAGGAGGGGGCGGTTGCCCCCTGATTTATGGGCGACGCTTATGGTTCGCTTGATAGTTGCGCGCCACCGCAAAGCCGCCGACCAGCAACGCGGCGCCTGCGGCCACGAGCCAATAGGGTGGATGGCCGGCTTGTCGCCAGCCCCCTTCGACGCGACGTTCGCCGGTGGCAGGAGCGAATAGATTGCCCGACGACGTCGCGCAGCGGGGGCTGCGATTGAGGCCGAAGCGGGTAAGCCAACCGGACAGTTGCGGGAAGGCCGGGAGCACCAAGTTGGCGATTCGAGCAACGGTGGCGGCAGCGCCCACGGTGGTGCTTTTGCGCGGTTGCAGCGCACAGGTCACCATCGCTTGCGCCACACGATGGGGGTCGTACACCGGTGGCGGCGGCTTCAAGGCGTGGCCGGTAAAGTTGCCGCCGTCCCGAAAGCCCGGAGTGTCCATCACCGCTGGGTAAATGTCGCAGACGTGAATGTCCGGGAAACCCACCAGTTCGCCGCGCAGCGCTTGCGTCAAGCCCCGCAAGCCGTACTTGCTCGCTGAATAGGCGGCGGCGTAGGGCTGGGCGACCCAGCTTCCCAGCGACAGTGTATTGATCAGGATCCCGCTGTTCTGCGCCTTGAAATAAGGCCATGCCGCGTAGGCGCCTCGCAGGTAACCCAGCAGGTCCGTTTGCAGCACCTGCTCGTGAGCTTCCAGCGGGGTGTTTTCGAAGTTGCCCACCGCGCCGACACCGGCATTGTTGATCCAGATATCGATGCGGCCATTGCCAAAGGCAGCGGCCTGTTCGGCCAAGGCCAGCATCTGATCGTTGCGGGTTACATCGGTTTTAACCGCAATCGCCTCGGCACCGCGCACCGCACATTCCTCGACCACCTCGTCCAGGGCCGCCTGGTCGCGGGCGGCCAGGACCAGTCGGGTGTTTTGCTCGGCAAATGCATGGGCGGCGGCGCGTCCGATGCCACTGGAGGCACCGGTGATCACCACCGTTTTGCCGTGCAGTCGGCCGTGGTGTTTTTGCATGACCGGCGCTGGGGCCGGTGGATCCTGCGGCGCGTGCACCGGCACCGGGCGCAGCTTCAGCCGAGCACCATCGTGCAACACCAGGGTCAGGTCTTCGACCGTGCCGGCAACGCGGTCGGGGAACACCGGCTCGCCTGTGGCATCGAGTTCGTCGTAGATAAACGTCTGGCCTTCCAGCCAGCCGACCGCCGTCATCAGTTCGGGGCCCAGGTAATATTTTCCATCCAGGAAAAAACCACCAAAGTTCTTCGTTCGTTCCTGGTTCTCTACTGCGTAGCGTTCGCCAGGTCTCATTCCGGTTGCTGAGTCAATCATGAAGGCATCCTCCGTTCGCGGGTCCTGCGATAGAGGCGGGCCTGCAAATGATCGTTCAATTCAAATGACCGAAGGAGGCTGGCATTCAATGTTGCTGATCGTGGCTGGCCACCCGCGCTGCGGCGTCGTCCTGCGCCTTGGGCAGGTTCTCGCCAGCGGGGTCGTTCTGGCCCAGCGCGCTGTACTGCTCGCGCAGTTTCTTGAGCTCTTGCGCGCCCAGCTTATCCAGGGACAAGACCGTGTTGTGCGCTTCCTTGGTGGCACGGATCAACTCATCGAGCTTCAAATGCAGAATGTCGTTGTCGCGGTTCTGCGTGTTCTGGATCAAAAAAACCATCAAGAACGTGATGATCGTGGTCGAGGTATTGATGATCAGTTGCCAGGTATCGTCGTAGTGGAAGTATGGCCCCGTGAGCGCCCAGACGGCGATCAGCGTTACAGCCACGACGAAGGTTTTTGGGCTGCCGGCCCGGTTGGAAAGTGCTTGGCAAAATTTGGTGAAGTTCATGATGGAATCCCTCTGTTGTGGTCTTTTGTAGACCGCAGCAAAATCTCGAAATTCTTTTTTACAAACCCGCCGGGCTTTACCAGAATCAATCAGGAAAATGCCCTTCGCGCAGGAGTCATGAGCATGTCGGTAGCCACGTCCACCATCGATTACCTTAAACATAATCAATTGGTTATCACCACGGCCGAGTCATGCACGGCCGGCAGAGTCATCGCGTTGCTGTCGCAGGTCGAGGGCGCGGGTTCATGCATCGAAAGCGGCTACGTGGTCTATTCGCCGCAAGCCAAACAACGCTTATTGAAGGTACGCGCGTACACCCTGGAAACGTTCAACCTGACCAGTTGCGAGGTGGCTCAAGAGATGGCTTGCGGCGCTCTGCGCGATAGCCCAGCGGATGTTGCCATCGCGACGACGGGGCTACTGGGCCCGGACGCGGTTGACGGCATCCCGCCCGGCACCGTGTGTTTTGCGTGGGCCTTTCGCACCGAACGCGGGCTGAGTGTGTTCAGTCGAAAAGAGCGCTTCATGGGCGGGCGTGAGCACGTTCAACAGGCCGCATCGGAGCATGCCTTGAAATGGCTGGCGCATTTTCATCAACGCGCCCTGGCAGGTGAACAGGCTTAGCGCTTCGACGAGCGGGGCCCGGCCTTGAAACCGTTACCCCGCAGATGACCGTCGGGACGACTGCCTGGACATGACCATTTCTTCGAGTATTTCCCGGGTGAGCCGGTTGATTCCCGATGGGCCGTGATAGTGCGCGCGTTGGATATTGGCGATGGTGAACTGCTCGGCATCATGCGCCAACACCGTAACCGACAGACTGCTGTCCGGGTTGATCGCGCATTTGACCGTGCAGTTGGGCAGGCGCGCCGACAGCGCCGCTTCAATTTCTGCTTTCGTTAACGTGTCCATTAATTCACCGGGGCAAGAAGTCGGAACACGACAAGGCTAGCGCAGAAAACCGCTGCGTAAATACTGGCGAGATAGTGGCTGTTCTGGTCGACGCGCCGCGTTTAAGTGCACAAGCAACCTGAGCTGGCTGATCGGTTGGCCGGGGGAGTGCAACGCGACCCCGGCCAGTGGGCAAAAACGCCTGAAGCCCATCGTTTATTGAACTACCACAGGGCAATGTCATAGGTCAGGTAGAGGCGGTTGCTGTCGCGGCCCCGTGAGAACTCGGAGCGGTAGACATAGTTGCGCATGCGCACACCCAGCCCCTTGAACGTGCCGGCCTGCACAACGTAGGCCAGCTCGGCGTCACGCTCCCATTCCTTGACTGTTGTGGTGGACTTGCCGTCATTGCCGCTCAGGTAGCGTGCGGAGAAGGTCAGGCCCGGCACGCCGACGGCGGCGAAGTTGTAGCCGTAGTTGAGCATCCAGGTCTTCTCGTCCTCCTCGATGAACTTGCCGATACCGGCGTTGCTGAACGAGTACACGGTGGCACCGCTGATGTAGGGCAAACCGGCATCGCCGCGCAGGGTCTGGTAGCCGCCGCCGAGCGTATGCCCAGCGATTGCGTAGGACAATTGACCGCTGAGCAGGTCATTGTCGATTTTGCCTGCGTACGCCGAGCCGCTATCAACGCTGTTGAAGTAGCGCAGGTCGGCGGTCAGCACGCCACCGGCCAACGGCAGGTCGTGCTGGATACCGGCGAAGTTCTGTCGGTAGAAATTTTCGAGTTCGCCGTAGAAATAGCTCAGACGGGTGCTCTTGCCCCATTTGTATTCGGCGCCGGCGTAGTTGAAGTCCCCTGACTTTTCGCCGCTGTAGCCATCCGGCACGATCGGCACGCTGTCGGTGGAGTCGCGCAACTTGAAGCGGTCCAGGTGCCCGCCGGTGACGATCAGGTTCTCGATGTCGGTGCTAGTGACCTGGGTACCCTGGTAGGTCTGTGGCAATAAGCGTGCGTCGTTGTAAATCAGCACCGGGGTCTTGGGCAGCAGGGTGCCGTACTTGACGGTGGTTTTGGCGAACCGGGCTTTGACGGTGGCGCCGGCGCTGGCAAATTCACCGGCCGCGCGGCCGTCATCATGCACCGGCATCAGCCCCGTGCCGCTGCGACCGCGCCCTGAATCGAGCTTGACGCCATAGAGCCCCAGGGCATCCACGCCCACACCGAGGGTGCCTGCGGTGAACCCGGACTGATAGTCCAGCAGGAAACCCTGTGCCCATTCGGTGCGCTCGCTTTTTGCCGTCCTCGCGGCCCGTGCGCTCATGCCGTGTTCGTCGCGAAAGTGCTCGTTGAAATACACATTGCGCAGTTGCAGCTTGAGCTTGCTGTCATCAATAAAGCCTTCGGCATTGGCACCGGCGAGGGGGGCCAGGCCGAACGCGCAAAAAAGGGCCCGACGGGTATACATAGGGTTCATGGCAAACGTCTCGTTGTTGTTATTCGGCGTACAGGGCAACACGCGCCTCGTAAGCGAGGCGCGCTGGAAGGCTGCAGGGAGATGAATCAGGTAAACAGGCTGATGGCCCCGGTGAGCAAGGCCAGCGCGGTCACCACCAGGGAGGTCAGCACCGCCCATTTGACGGTGGCTTTCTGGAAGTCGCCGATATCACGGTCGACCATGCCCACCAGCAACAGGGTCGAGGCGACCAGCGGGCTCATCAGGTGCACCGGTTGCCCGAGGATCGAGGCCCGGGCAATTTCCACCGGGGCGATGCCGTATGCCGCCGCGGCATTGGCCAGGATCGGTACCACGCCAAAATAGTAGGCGTCATTGGACAGCACGAAGGTCAGCGGCATGCTGGTGATCGCGACCACCAGCGGAAACAGGTGGCCCCAGGACGGCGGAATCCAGTCGACCAGGGTCTGCGCCAGGGCGTCGACCATCTTGGTGCCGGAAAAAATCCCGGCAAAGATCCCGGCGGCAAATACCAGCAGCACCACCGTCATCGCGTTGCCCGAGTGCGCCAGGATGCGTTCTTTCTGAATGTCCAATTGCGGGTAGTTAATCATCAGCGCGAGCACGAAGCCGATCAGGAACAGGATCGCCGAGTGCATGAGGCCCATCACCAGCGCGACCATCACTGCAACCACCAGCGCCAGGTTGACGTAGGCGAGTTTCGGACGCTTGTGAGGGGTGTTTTCAAGAATGGCGTTGATGTAGCAATCGCCGCCACCGCTTTGCAGTTGCACGTTGCCGATACGCTTGCGCTCGGCCCGCCCCAGTATGAAGGCGGTGAACACCACCCACATGGCGCCGCCGATCATCGTTGGCAGCAACGGCACGAAGTATTCGCCGGCATCCAGGCCCAACGCGGCGATGGCCCGGGTCGCGGGGCCGCCCCAAGGCGTCATGCCGCTCATGATGCTCAACGACAGCATGGAGATGGTCGCCAGGATCATCGGGTTCATGCCGATGCGCTTATACAGCGGCAGCATCGCCGCGCAGGTAATCATGTAGGTAGTGGTGCCGTCGCCGTCCAGAGCCACCAGCAATGACAGCAGCGCCGTGCCCACCGCGATTTTCATCGGGTCGCCGTTGACGCGCTTGAGGATTTTGCGGATCAGCGGGTCGAACAACCCCGCGTCGATCATCAGGCCAAAGAACAGGATGGCAAACAGCAGCAAGGCGGCGGACGGCGCGACCATTTTCAGGCCGTCGAGCATCATCTTGCCGGTGGTGCCGCCGAAACCGCCAATCACCGCGAAGACGATGGGCACCACGGTGAGCGCGACGATCGGCGACAACCGCTTCGTCATGATGAGGACGGTGAATACGACCACCATGGCCAGGCCAAGGAAAGCGAGCATAGGACGAGTCTCTTGTTGTTATCGTAAGAATGGCTGACGCCGAGGCGCACGGGCCCTTGCCCGCCAGGCGGCACAATGGCGCCTGGCGGGGAGGGGGGCTCGGTCAAGTCAGGGGTAGGTGTTTGCGGTTGGCGCTAGACGCGTTTGGCGACCTTCAGGTCTTCCCAGGCTTCTGCCTGGGCCGCATCGGGCTTTGCGTCGAGCATTCGCGCCAGCGTTTCGCGGTTGCAGGCATTTTCAGACATCGACATCACCACCGTCGCGACCGCGTTGCTGGCCAGGCTGGTCAGGGCCCGCGCTTCAGACATGAAGCGGTCAACGCCGATCAGCAACGCCAGGCCGGCCAAGGGGATGTCGTGAATGACCGTCAGGGTCGACGCGAGTGCCACGAACCCGCTGCCGGTCACGCCGGCCGCGCCCTTGGAGGACAGCAGCATGATCGCCAGCATGGTAATGACCTGCGTCAGGCTCAGGTCAATGTTGCAGGCCTGGGCAATGAAAATCGCCGCCAGCGACAGGTAGATAGCCGTGCCGTCCAGGTTGAACGAGTAGCCGGTGGGCAGCACCAGGCCCACCACGCCTTTCTTGCACCCCAGCGCTTCGAGTTTCTCCAGCATGCGCGGCATGACGGGTTCCGTGGACGACGTGCCGAGTACCACCAGGAACTCTTCGCGAAAGTAACGCAGCAGTTTCCACAGGCTGAAACCGTTGGCGCGGCAAACGCTGCCCAGTACGACGAATACGAAGAAGCCGCAGGCGATGTACAAGGTCATGATCAGCTTGGCCAGCGAGCCCAGCGAGGTGATGCCGTACTGGCCGACGGTGAACGCCAAGGCGCCGAAAGCACCGACCGGCGCAAAACGCATCAGGTAGGCGAAGATCTTGAACACCATGTGCGAGGCGGATTCGAGTACGTCGAGCACCGGCTTGCCACGTTCGCCCAGTGACGACAACGCAAAACCGGACAACACCGCGATAAACAGCACCGGCAGCACTTCCCCTTTACTGAAGGCACCGATAAAGGTGTCGGGGATGATGTGCATGAAAAACTCCACCACCCCAAGCTTCGCGGCCGACTCGGTGTACTGGGCCAGGCCCTTGGTACTCAGTTGGCTGGGGTCGATGTTCATGCCGGCACCCGGCTGGAACACGTACACCGCCACCAGCCCGATCACCAGGCTGATCACCGTGAGCCCGAAGAACAGCAGCATGGTTTTGCTGAGCAGGCGGCCGAGCGAGCGTTTGTCGCTCATCCCGGCGATGCCGGTGACGATGGTGCAGAACACCACGGGGGCAATCATCATCTTGATCAGCTTGATGAACGCATCACCCAGCGGTTTGAGGGCAATGGCCTGCTGGGCCCAGAAGTGTCCGACCACGATGCCCAACACCACGGCGCAGAGAATCTGGAAGTAGAGCGATTTAACAACTTTCATGGCATCACCCATTTTTAGAATTGTGCGGATGCAAAAATGCCAACGGCCGCCGAGATTATCCGGCGAGGCGCTGCGAGTCCGTGGCATAGACGTAGCCGGAAAAAAGCCTGCGCGCAGTCCGTACGACGGAAGCCTGGATGGTCTCACCCTTGACGCCGGTGTAGGACAATACAACATCAATCCCGCCGCTGGGGTGCTCGATACGCACCGCCTCCAGGCGCGGCGTACTGACCCCGCCGAGCATCTGCGCGACGATGCTGCCGTCTGCCACGCAGGCGGTGGCCAAACCAATCGAGCCGGTAATGGCCAGGGCGCGGTGGCAGTTATGCGGCATGAAGTAGCGGACCTGGATCGTACCGCCGGCTTTGGCCGGCGAAACCAGTACCGGCTTGGGAATCACTTTGTCGCTGACATCGCCCAGGCCCATGGCCAGGCCGGCCTTGAGCCGCAATGACTCGAGGCGGCGCAGGAAGTCTTTATCGGCGTCCAGTTCAGCCGGGCTTTCATCGCCACGCTTGCCCAGTTGGCTGGCTTGGATCAGCACCATCGGCATTGCCATGTCGATGCAGGTCACCGCGATGCCTTCGATCACGTCTTGCGTGTTGCCGGTGGGGAAGAGTTTGCCGGTCTTGCTGCCGGCTGCGTCGAGGAACGTCAATTGCACCGGTGCTGCGGTGCCGGGCACGCCGTCGATGGCGGTGTCGCCTTCATAACTGACTTTACCTTCCGGTGTGTACACCTCGGAATGGATAAAGGTGCCCGTGTTGACGTTGCGAATGCGTACCCGGGTGCGCCCCGGCGTGCCTTTGACCAGGCCCTGTTCGATGGCGAACGGGCCGACGGCGCACAGCATATTGCCGCAGTTGGGCGCGCTGTCGACCCGGCGTTGCGACACCATCACTTGAACGAACAGGTAATCCACGTCTGCGTCCGGGTGCAGCGACGGGCTGACAATCGCCACCTTGCTGGTTTGCGGGCTGCCACCACCGATACCGTCGATCTCCAGCTCGTGGCCGGAGCCCATCAGGTTAAGCAGCAGTTCGTCACGGGCCTCAATGGCCGCCGGCAAATCCCAGTCGAGAAAAACCGGGCCTTTGGAGGTGCCACCGCGCATCAGCACACAGGGAATTCTTTGCATGGGACTGACTCTTGTTGATCAATCGAGGTAATTGATGCTCTGGAGGCAAGAGTCTCAAGCTTTCAGAAATGTTTCCAATGCAAAGATTGACGGGATTATTGCGTTTGACGAATGAAAAATGTGCGCTAAATTACCTCCCGTCGCCCTCTGCCGATGAGAACAGCCATGGACTATGAGCTCAACGATATTCGATCTTTCGTGAAGATCGCCGAACTGGGCAGCTTCCACGAAGCCGCCGATGCATTGCACCTGTCGCAACCCGCGCTCAGCCGCCGCATTAAAAAACTCGAGGAAGGGTTGGGCACCGCATTGCTTGATCGCACCACGCGCAAGGTCAGCCTCACGAGCGTCGGCCGCGACTTTCTGCCCAAGGCGCGCCGCCTGCTGGATGACTTCGACGAGTCGATTCTCAACATCCGCGAACTCGCCGAGCGCCAGATCGGCCGGGTCACCCTGGCGTGTATCCCGACGGCCGCGTTCTATTTCCTGCCGTCGGTGATTCGCCTGTACAACGAGCGCTACCCGAAAATCCGCATCCGCCTGTTGGACTTGAGCGCCAACGAGGGGCTTGAAGCGGTGCTGCGCGGGGAGGCCGATTTCGGTATCAACATGATGAGTGGCCAACACCCGGATATCGAATTCGTACCCTTGGTGATAGAGCCGTTCGTGCTGGCCTGCCGGCGTGATCATGAGTTGGCCGGGCGCACGTCGGTCACCTGGTCTGAACTGAGCGATTACCGCCTGATCGGAGTCGGGCGCCTGAGCGGCAACCGCATGCTGCTGGATCACGCCCTGTCTGGCTTGAGCTGGCGCCCGCAGTGGTTTTACGAGGTGCAACACCTCTCGACGTCGCTGGACCTGGTGGAAGCCGGGCTGGGCGTTTCGGCGATGCCAAGCCTGGCCATGCCTTCCCACGATCACCCGACCTTGGTCAGCGTGCCGCTCATCGAACCCGTGGTGAACCGTTCGTTGGGCCTGGTTTACCGGCGCGGGGCATCACTGTCGCCGGCGGCGGAAAAATTCGTTTCGATACTGCTTGAACAATGGCCGCAATAGTCACCGGTTAAAGGCATTGCGCCCATGCCATTCGTCCTTTTCGTTGCACTTGGTCTTCAGCGGTCGCTCCAAACGGGTTCCTATCCTGTGAACTGGAGATTTTTCCATGAAACATGAGCCATCCAACCAACAGTACCGGCCCGTTGAAGAAGCTGGCACACCCAACGAAGACGGCTGCGTGATCGGTACAGCCGGCCGTGACGAAGACCCTAACGCGACAACCGATTGGGACCACCCCGAGAGCGGTCCTCCCGCGGGCGAAGACAGCGCCAAGCCTGCCAACGGCACTCCCGGGATTGACCGCGTGCCCTCGTCCGATAACGACGCAGCTGACTGAACGTCAGGCGTCGCTTGGCCTGGAGCATGCGTTGAGTCCGATCAATAAGGGGGTGCGAGCACGCACTCTGTTGCTGCGGCCGCGTCGCACTGCTTGTATGCTCGCGCCTGGGAACACGTGGCCACCGTAAAGTGCCGATGTTCAAATGATGGCTGGAATGGAAACCGGACTTCCTTAAGGTACTGATGTGAAGCGTGATACCCGCCTTGTAATGCTCTTGCTGCTGATGATTGGCTGCTCGCTGACTTCGCTGACAGTCTGGAAAATCCTGTCGTCCCGTGAGCGGGCGCTGGCCGAGGTAGACGTTCATGGCTTGAACCTGACCCAGGCACTGAACACCTACACCGAAGGCGTCGTGCGGCAAAGCTCGCTGTTGTTGCTCGGGCTGGTCGAGCGCCTGGAAACCGAAGGCGATGGCCCGGCGCAGATCCAGCGAATCAGTGCGCTGATCAACCGCAAGCTGCCCTTGATGCCGCAGCTCAGTGGCATCACGCTCTATGACAATCAGGGGCGCTGGTTGATGTCGTCCAACCGGCCGATTCCGGTGGGGGCCAACAGCCGCGACCGTGCTTATTTCATTCACCATCGCGACGATCCCAGCCGTGAGCCGTTTATTGGCCCGCCGATCCAGAGCCGTTCCAATCGGGAGTGGGTGATCACCATCAGCCGTCGCTTCAATGACGCTCAGGGGCAGTTCGCCGGGGTGGTGGCCGTGACGCTGGGGGTGGAGAATTTCTTGCGCGTGTTTGGCAAAATTGACGTCGGCCGGGACGGCGCCATTGGTTTGTCCTACACCGATGGCACCTTGTTGGTGCGCTATCCCTTCCGCGAGCAGGACATGGGCCGCAACTTTTCCAAGTCGCCGATCTATGCCAAATACCTGGTCGAGCAATCCGTAGGCACCGCCTCGTACACCTCCAGCCTGGATGGCGTGGAGCGGCTGTATGCGTATCGCAAAAGCGAAACCTTGCCACTGATCACCACCGTGGCGTTGGGCAAGGACGAAGCGCTCGCCGCATGGCGCACCGAGGCGGCGCTATCGGCGGTGGTGGTGGCGGGGCTTTTGGGGTTGACCGGGCTGATCGGCTGGCTCCTGCTGCTGGACATACGCCGACGCACCCTCGCGGAAGCGGCGTTGCACATCGCTCAGCAACAATTGCTTGAGTCGAACCGGCAACTGGAACTGTTGGCGATGAAGGATGCGCTGACCGGCCTGGCGAACCGGCGCTGTTTCGATGAAACACTGGCGGTGGAAGCACGCCGGGCACAGCGCGACGGTTTACCGCTGGCCTTGCTGATGATCGATATCGACCACTTCAAGCGGTTCAACGATGCGCTCGGCCACGTTGCCGGCGATGCCTGTCTGCAAGCGGTCGCCACGCTATTGCAAGCGTGTGTGCGACGCCCGTCCGACCTGGTCGCACGTTACGGCGGCGAGGAAATGGCAATCATCATGCCCGCGACCGGCAGCCAGGGCGCAGAGGTGGTGGCGCAATTGATACTCGACCGTCTGCACCAGGAAAACATTCCCCATCCGGGCAGCCCGTTTGCGCGCGTGAGTGTGAGCATTGGCATTGCTACGGCGACTGGCGCGCAGTTGCAGCCGGTGCTCGGGTTTGTCGAAGCCGCCGATCAGTCGCTTTACCGCGCCAAAGCGGCGGGCCGCAATCGGTTTTTCCTGCAGGGCGACACCCCAAAAGGCGAGCCACTCGCGAGCTAACTGCGCTAGCCCGTCCAGTGCTCACCCGCTACTTTGCGGCACAGAAACGGGCAGTCGCTGTGCCATTAGGTAGCACGTAGCGCGCCCTTCGGTTGCCATCTCTGCTGCGAATAAACGAACGAATCCATTCAAATCAGCCGCTTAACGCGGCGCTGGGTCGGCTGGCACAGATTCTGCTTTATTGTATCCGTGGATAATTGGATACAAAAATACAGAGATCCCGCCCATGCAATTTGCTCCCGCTTACATTGACCGTCGACAGCCCCTCACTGCCGAGGAGGAGGCCTACAACTTCCTGCTCGACGCCATCTGCGGCGGCCGCTACCGCAAAGGTGATCGGTTGATCGCCGAGGACATCGCCAGCGAGATCGGCATGAGCCGCATGCCGGTGCGCGAAGCGTTTCGGCGCCTGGATGCCCAGGGCCTGGTAACCCTGCGTCCCAACCGCGGCGCGATTGTCAGTGGCCTGGATATCGAAGAACTGCACGAGGTGTTCGAGATGCGTAGCGCTCTTGAAGGCTTGGCGGTGCGGGTTGCCGTCGGGCGCATCGGTGAGCGCCAACTGGCCGCGTTGGAGCGTCTGCTGGACGAAATGGATGACTACCGCGACGAGAGCGCCGCGTGGGTCCGCTGCCACCGCGCCTTCCACGAGTACCTGTGCAGCCTCAGCGGCCGCCCGCGCCTGATGAAGCAGATATCGGCGCTGTATTCGCTGGTGGAGGCGCCCATGCGCTTGTGGCTGCAGCACAGCGAAAAACCCCTCAGCGCGCGTCAGGAACATGCCGTGATTCTTGATGCGATTCGCGCCGGCGACGCCGCTCGCGCCGAAGCCGTGGTGCGCGAGCACATCGAAGGCACGGTGCCGGCGCTGATTCAATTTCTGCAATCCGAACACTAAGAAAGCTGTCGTGTTTTGACGTTGTGTCCTGCCCCGTTATTCAACGAACTGGAGTGTCTGGTCATGCATAAACAACGCCGCGCCTTGCTGGTGGCTATCTCTCTCGCTTTCTGCAGCCAATGGGTAACTGCCGCACCGCAGGTGCCGGAGCGCCTGCAAAAAGTCGACAAACTCACCTATTGCTCGGGGATGGATTCACCGCCCCTGGTGTCCTTCGACGAAGCCCAGAAACCGCGTGGGCTTACCATTGACCTGGGCTTGGAAATCGCCAAACGCCTGGGCGACAAACAGGTGCAGTGGCGGGTGATTCCGTTCTCCGGCCTGGTGCCCGCGCTGCTCGCCCAGCAGTGCGACATGATCGTCGACCAGCTGTTCGACAAGCCCGAGCGGCGCCAGGTAATCGACATCGTCAACTACATGTATTCCAGCCAGTCGGTGGTGGTGCCCAAGGGCAACCCCAAGGGCATCAAGACCCTGGATGACCTGTCCACGCACAAAGTGGCGGTGCTCAACGGCTCCACCATCAAGACCCTGCTCGACGCCCACAACGAGAGCCTCGCCAAGGCCGGCAAGCCACCGATGAAACTGGTGGTGTACAACACCGACACCGATGCCTTCCAGGCCTTGCGCATCAGCCAGGTCGATGCCTATGGCACCACCGTGGAAACCGCCGGCTATTACGCCGCGATGGCCCCGGACCTGTTCCAGGAAGGCGTGCCCGCGTTCAGCCGCATCCTCACAGGCCTTGGCATGCGCAAGGACGACCCGCAACTGAGCGCCGCCGTGCAGCAGATCATCAGCGACATGCGCAGCGACGGCAGCTACGTGCAGTTGCTAAACAAATGGCATGTCAGCAGCGACACACTCGACTGAGGCAACCGCACGATGAATTTCAATTGGGATGTGTTCTGGCAGTACCTGCTGCAGCCCAGTGGGGTGTACCTCACCGGGCTGTGGCTGACGTGCCTGATCAGCGTGCTGGCGATGCTGCTCGGCTGCGCGCTGGGCCTGGGGGCGGCGCTGTTGCGCCTGTCGAAGAACCCGCTGCTGCACCTGCCGGTGCGCTTTTACGTGTGGCTGATGCGCGGCACGCCGTTACTGGTGCAGATCGTGTTTTTGTACACCGCGCTGGCGGCCGGCGGGATCTTCCGCTTCGAGGACATCGAGCTGTTCGGGCTGATGATCCCCGGCAATATCCAGGCGGCAATCATTGCTCTGGGCCTGAATGAAGGCGCGTACATGGCCGAGATCATCCGTGCCGGCATCGGCGCGGTGGACAAGGGCCAATACGAAGCCGGACGTTCCCTGGGCATGGGCTTTGCCAAATTGATGCGGCGCATCGTGCTGCCCCAGGCGTTCCGGGTGATCGTGCCGCCGCTGGGCAACGAGTTCAACGTGATGCTCAAAAACACCACGCTGGTCAGCGTGATCGGCGTGCAGGAATTGCTGCTCAGCACGCAGATGATCACCTCGGCGACCTTCCGCGTGTTCGAGTTGTACCTGGTAGTGGCCCTGTATTTCCTCACGCTGACCACGCTGTGGGGCTTTTTCCAGCGCTGGCTCGAACACCGCTTCGGCCAGTCCGATCGACCGTCAGCGCCACCGCCGGCCGCCAGCCGCATGTTCGGTCGCAGCACCCTCAAATTGCTGAGAGGACGTTAAGCATGGCGCACCAAAGTGAAGAGCTGATCATTGAGGCCCTGGATGTTCAGAAGGCGTTCGGCGAGTTGCAGATCCTCAAGGGCATTTCCCTACAAGTGCGGCGCGGCGAAGTGGTGGTGCTGATCGGTGCCTCCGGCTCCGGCAAGACCACCTTTATCCGTTGCATCAACCTGCTTGAAGACATTCAGGGCGGGCGCATACGCGTCAATGGCCGCGCCATGGGGTATCGCGAACGCAGCGACGGCAGCCTGGTGCGCGAGTCGGAGCGCAACATCGCCCGCCAGCGCCGCGACATCGGCATGGTGTTCCAGCGCTTCAACCTGTTCCCGCACATGACGGCGCTGGAGAACATCATCGAAGCGCCGATCCAGGTGCTCGGCGTGCCGCGCGCGGCGGCGCTGGAGCAGGCGCGTGGCTTGTTGGCGCGGGTCGGCCTGGCGGACAAGGCCGGCCATTATCCGTCGATGCTCTCCGGTGGCCAGCAGCAACGGGTGGCGATTGCCCGTGCGCTGGCGATGAAACCCCAGGCGATGCTGTTTGACGAACCCACCAGCGCCCTCGACCCGGAAACCGTCGGCGAGGTCTTGCAGGTGATGAAAGAACTGGCCGAGGAGGGCATGACCATGGTGGTGGTCACCCATGAAATGGGCTTCGCCCGTGAAGTGGCCGACCGCGTGGTGGTGCTTGATCAGGGCGAGCTGATCGAACAGGGGCCGCCGGAACAGATTTTCAGCCACCCCAGCCATCCGCGTACCCGGGCGTTTCTCAGCCGCGTGTTATGACCCTTTTTCAAGAGCCTTAGCCATGTTGAAATTCTCTGCTCACGAATACCCTTATCCGTCGCAACGCCAAAGTGTGTTTGCCAGACGCGGCATGGTCGCCGCCTCCCAACCACTGGCCGCCCAGGCCGGTATCCAGATCATGCAGAACGGCGGCAATGCCATCGACGCCGCCATTGCCACGGCGGCGGCGCTTACGGTGGTTGAACCCACCGGCTGCGGCCTGGGCGGCGACGCGTTTGCCCTGGTCTGGTGCAAGGGCCAGTTGCACGGCCTGAACGGCAACGGCCATGCGCCGGCGGCCTTGAGTATCGAGGCGGTCAAGGCGGCGGGGCACCCACAGATGCCGCTGTACGGCTGGACTCCCGTCACCGTGCCGGGCTGCCCATCGGCCTGGGCTGAGCTGTCGCAACGCTTCGGCAAGTTGCCGTTTGCCGAGTTACTGCAGCCGGCCATCAGCCTGGCGCGCGAGGGGTTCCCGTTGTCACCGGTGGTTGCCCATCAATGGCAGCTGGCCTTGAACGAATTCAGCCCGCACCGCGATGACGTGCTGGCGGCCTGGTTCGACACGTTCCTCATCAACGGCCGTGCGCCCCAGGCGGGGGAGATTTTTCGCAACCCGGCCCAGGCCCGCACCTTGGAAGAACTGGCCGCCACCCGCTGCGAAAGCCTGTATCGCGGCGCCCTGGCCGAGCGCCTGGATGCGCACTCGCGCGCCAGCGGTGGTTACCTGCGCGCCAGCGACCTCAAGGATTACCGCGCGCAGTGGGTCGCGCCGATCCACATCAATTACCGGGGCGTCGACGTTTGGGAAATCCCGCCCAGCGGCCAGGGCCTGGTCGCACTGATGGCGTTGAAGATCCTTGAAGGCTTCAGCTTCGACCACCGCGACAGCCAGCAAACCTGGCATCGTCAGTTGGAAGCGATGAAGCTCGCCTACAGCGACGGCCTGCACTACATCACCGACCCTGCGCATATGCGCGTGGCGGTGGCCGACCTGCTCAGCGACGACTACAGCACGCGCCGGCGTGGCCAGATCGGCGAACAGGCCCAGCCTCCCAAGCCCGGCGACCCCCATGCCAGCGGCACGGTGTACCTGGCCACGGCGGATGCCGAAGGTAATATGGTCTCGTTTATCCAGAGCAACTACCACGGCTTCGGTTCCGGCGTGGTGCTGCCCGACAGCGGCATCGCCCTGCAGAATCGCGGGCAGGAATTCAGCCTTGACCCCACTCATGCCAATTGCCTGGCACCCGGCAAGAAAACCTTCCACACCATCATCCCCGGCTTTCTCAGCCAGGGTGGTCAGGCGCTGGGGCCGTTCGGCGTAATGGGCGGCTATATGCAACCCCAGGGCCACGTGCAAATGGTGATGAACCTGGTGGACTTCGGCCTCAACCCTCAGGCGGCATTGGACGCGCCGCGCTGGCAATGGCTGGGCGACATGAAGGTCGGCATCGAACATGGCGCTTCCCGCGACCTGGTCAATGCGCTGGCACGGCGCGGGCACAAGGTGCAGACCGACAGCGACCTGACCGACTACGGGCGTGGGCAGATCATCCTGCGCGATCCGCTCAGCGGCGTGCTGTGCGGCGGCACCGAGCCCAGGGCCGACTCACATATCGCGGTGTGGTAAGCGGCTGCACAGGCGCTGCGCCGACCATGGCCTCCAAAAATATCGAACTGTCGGCGTTTGCCTATCGTCCATTTTGTTGAGGGCAGGCGACGTCACAAACGTGTGGGAGGTGGCAATGGATCAGCAGAACAACGGCCTGGTGGTGATCTGCGGTGCGAGCGCGGGGGTAGGGCGGGCCACGGCGCATCGTTTCGCCGCCGCCGGTTACCGCATCGGCCTGCTGGCACGCGATGAGGCCGCTCTGGCGGCAACGCGCGAAGAGCTGGCGCAGTACGGCCAGGCGGTCACGGCGATAAGTGTCGATGTGGCCGATGCGCAGGCGCTTGAAGCGGCGGCCCTTGCGCTTGAGGCGCAACTGGGCCCGCTGCAGGTGTGGGTAAATTCCGCGATGGTCACGGCGTTCTCACCCATTGAAAAACTCACCGCGCAGGAAATCCGCCGCGTCACCGACGTCACTTACCTGGGCACCGTTAATGGCACGCTGGCCGCCTTGAAATTGCTGCGCCCGCGCAATAGCGGCGTGATCATCCAGGTGGGCTCGGCGCTGGCCTATCGCGCCATTCCTTTGCAATCGGCTTATTGCGGCGCCAAGTTCGCCGTTCGCGGGTTTACCGACGCGCTGCGTTGTGAGCTGCTGCACGAGCGCAGTCGCATTCGTGTGTGCATGGTGCAGTTGCCGGCGATCAACACGCCGCAGTTCGACTGGGCGCGCAACAAACTCGACAAACGCCCGCAACCGGTGCCACCCATCCACGACCCCGACGTGGCCGCTCGGGCGATCTTCAGTGTGGTGCGGCGCACGCCGCGCGAGTTGTGGCTGGGCATGGAAAGCATCAAGGCGATTGTCGGCAGTTGCCTGATCCCGGGGCTGCTCGATCATATGCTCGCGCGGCAGTGCTATCCGGGCCAAATGAGCCAGGAAGATGAGAGCGGCGACCACGGCGACAACTTGTGCCAACCGCTGAGCGCTGAACTGCACCGCACTCGCGGCCGTTTCGTCGGCCGCTCCCGCGACAGCGCGCTGGCGCTGACCTCCACTCAGGTGTCGGCGTTATCCGCGGTGTTGGCGCTGGTCGGTGCGATGGTTCTGCTGTGGTTCTGAACCGTGGCATCGATACCAGCGATAGCCAAAGCCGTTCAGCGTCAGCGCGGTGTTTGCGAGGCTGTCGCTGTCATGCTCCAGCGTCCGGCTTTGCGGCTGGTTGTCGTGGATGAAACTGACGATGTAGCGGGTTTTTTTATCGAACATGATTGCCATCCTTTATGCGCGATAGCGGGGCCAAATGCCCCGCGTTTTTAATGATGACGCTGCACTCGACCGGTTGTTCCCTTGGATCGACTGACGTGCCGGGCAGGCTCGGATGGCCAGCGCCGCGTTCAATGCTGATGGGCCGTTGCGGTCGGGTCGATGATCTGGATGACAGTGCCCTGGCGCCATGCGTCGGCGCCGGGTGCGATCGGCGGCGCGACGATGTCGATGCGCGCCTGCTTTTTTTCGGCGCTGTCGATGCCCATGCGCTGGTCGCGCTCGGCGACCATGTCCGGGTCGGCCTGGCCGTCGGCGGTGAACCCCATCATGAGCTGAGGGACACCCAGCGGCAGACGCTTGTTGAGGTCGGTATGCCAGGTGTGCCAAGTCTTGCCATAGGTATGCACGAGTTTTTCCATCAGGGCGTGCTCGGCCGTTTCGGGGATGCCGGGTGCGACCAACTGGCCTGATTTCACTTCATGCACGTGGCTGTGCCACAACGCTTTTTCAGCGGCCGGCAGCGTGCCGAACAATGGTTCGCTGATGATGTATTCCACGCCCATCAACTTTGCATCCTTGCGATTGCCGTCGTAGATCACGCACTGGATCACTTCTTCGTTGAGCACCGAGCAGTAATGATGGGCCTCCATTTGCACGTCGGGGTGGCCATTATAAAAGTGGAAGCCGTCCAGGTAAGCGTTCAGCGCATCGATGGGCGGGCGCGATTGGAGCAGCGCCGCCCCGGCGTCGAGAGATTGCAGGGTTGGTGATTTCGCCTTACCAGGCGCCACGACATTGGAGGCCGAGTTATTGCCGGCACAGGCTGTGAGCAGAGTAACGGCGGTAGTCAGGCAGAGTACGTGGAGTGTGGTGTGGTTCATTTCGGATACCTTCCATGGTCGATTGATCGAGGTGTGCATGGGGGGCGCTTGCCAGGTTCAGGCAGTGCAAGCATTAGAAGGTGCGGCCAAACAGGCGTTCAATCGCGATAACGCTGACGGCACTCGGCACGCCAGGGCCGCCGTTTCGCTTGGCCTGTAGCACATAACCGCTGGTCGAAATGCATCGCTTTATTTTGAAATTTCCTCTGGGTGCTCGCTTCACATAAAAGTAGGCGCGCCTTCCAAGGGGCCGTCTCCTTTTCAATAAGCCTGAGGAGATTTGTTCATGTTTCTACATAACAAGCGACTTCAATACACCGTGCGCGTGGCCGAGCCTAACCCGGGGTTGGCGAACCTTTTGCTTGAGCAGTTTGGCGGCGCTCAGGGTGAATTGGCGGCAGCGTCGCGCTATTTCACCCAAGCGCTGGCCGAGGACGATCCGGGGCGCAAAGACCTGTTGATGGACATCGCCACCGAGGAGCTCAGCCATCTGGAGGTTGTGGGATCCATCATCGTGATGCTCAACAAGGGCGCCAAGGGGCGCATGGCCGAGGGCGTGGAGGAGGAGGGCGAGTTGTATCGCGCGCTTAACGGCGCGGGCAATGACTCGCATATCACCAGCCTGCTGTATGGCGCCGGTTCGCCGTTGACCAATAGCGCCGGCGTGCCATGGACAGCGGCTTACATCGACACGATCGGTGAGCCTACCGCCGACATGCGTTCCAACATTGCCGCTGAAGCCCGCGCCAAAATCGTGTATGAGCGCCTGATGAACGTCACGGACGACCCGGGCGTCAAGGAGGCGCTGGGCTTCCTGATGACGCGCGAGATCGCGCATCAACTGTCCTTTGAAAAGGCGTTGCATGCGATTCAGCCGAATTTCCCCCAAGGCAAGTTGCCGGGCATGCCTGAGTTCACCCAGGTGTACTTCAACATGTCGCAGGGCGAGGGGAATGTTCGCGGGCCCTGGAACCAGGGCGAAGAATGGACGTTCGTGGAAAACCCGCAACCCGCGGTGGATGGCGGCGACGGCATGGCCACGGTGCAACTGGACGCCGACGAGGAAGCGCAGCTGAGTGCGATGAAGATCCGCACGCTCTCGGACCCCGCCAGCGACCCCACTACCGGGGCTGACCTGGGGGCGGGTATCCCGCCCAAGCCTGCCATTTGACTCAAGGCAACCGCACGCTTGCCGGCGTGCGGCGGTTCAGCATTTTTTGACGAGGATTAACGACATGGCAACTCCACAGGAAAACCTGCTCGACTGGCTACGCGATGCGCATGCGATGGAGCAACAGGCCGAAAAAATGCTCAAGGCACAATCCGAGCGCCTGGAGCACTACCCACGGCTCAAGGCCCGCATCGACCAGCATATAGAAGAGACTCTCGACCAGCAGAGGTTGATTGACGAATGCCTGACGCGCCTGGGCGGCAGCTCCTCGACGCTCAAAGACATCGGCGGCAAGTTGATGGCGTTCGGGCAGGCGGTCGGTGGCTCACTGATGAGCGATGAGGTCATCAAGGGCGCCATGGCCGGCTACGTATTTGAAAATATGGAGATCGCCAGCTACACGGTGCTCATCGCGGCCGCGCAGGAGGCCGGTGACGCCGAAACCAAAGCGGCCTGTGAAAAGATCCTGCCGCAGGAAGTCGCCATGGCTGACTGGTTGCGCGAACATTTGCCCGAGCTCACCCAAGCGTTTCTGCAGCGCTCTGCGGCCCCCGATGAAGAGGCCAAGCGCTGACGTTGCGTCAGGCGCCCGACCGCATGATGGCGGGCGCCTGCACCCCGCATGAAAGTGAGCCTTGGCGCCCGCTGTTCAACGCCAGCGAAAGATCCAGAGCCAGTATCAGCAGAATCGAAAAACCAAATAACGTGCGTGCCCGGCGTGTCGGATCAATCAGGCGCACAGGGCTGTTGGCGAGTGCCAGCCAGTAAGCGCCAAGGCCGCTTACCACGGTGAAATACAGCACGTTCATCTGGGCCACCACACCCAGCAACACGACGCTGACCAGGAAGGCCAGCATGTACGCCTGTATTTGCCTGTGGGTTTGGGACAGCGTCAGCAAGGGCAGGCGCGCCGCGCGAAAATCCTCGCGCCGCATCACGGTGATGGCGTGTGAATGAGGCATCTGCCAGCAGCCGAACACCGCGATCAGCAGCATCGCCGTGGCGTCAAACCGGCCGGTGACCGCGGCATAACCTATAACGGGTGGCATCGCCCCGCAGAGGCTGCCGATTAAGGTTGCCCAATGCGACCGTCGCTTCAACCAGTAGGTATAAGCCCCCAGGTAGATGACCACGCCGACCATCGCCAGGATGCAGGCCAACACATTGCTGGCAGCCCACAACAAACTGAAGCCGGCGATGCCCAGCGCAAGGGCATAGCTTACGGCGCTGGGCACCGTGATCGCTCGCAGGGCCAGCGCCCGGTGACAGGTGCGCACCATACGCCGGTCGATGTCGCGGTCAACGCAGTTGTTCAGCACGCAGCTGCAACCGATCACCAGCGCGGTGCCGAGCAGGGTCGCCAGCAAACGCAACGGTGCCACCCAATGACCGCTGGAGGCCAGGAAGTAACCGCCGAGCACTGACGCGAGGTTACCGAAAATGATGCCGGGCTTCGTCAATTGAACCCCGACATTGAGTAGCCCTATCCAGTGTTTCAGTGCGCCAGCATATTGTGATGAATATTGTCCATGATCCATAGCGAGAGCCCCACCAGCAGCAAAATGATGACCACTGAAAAAACCAATGCGATCAAGTTCCAGCGTTGTTCTGCCGCCGTGTCCAGGTGCAGGAAGTACTTGAGGTGGGCGATGACTTGTATCGCGCCCAGCGACACCACCAGCCATGCGGTAACGGTGCGCGGCAGTGACGGGAACATCACCAGGGCGAACGGGACCAGGGTCAGCAGCACCGAAACGAGGAACCCGACCAGGTACGAACGGCTGCTGCCATGGCTTGTACCGGCGCTGCTGTGAATCGAACTTTGTTTGTACATGTCACACCACCCCTAACAGATAGACCACGGTAAACACGCAGATCCACACCACGTCCAAAAAGTGCCAGAACAAACTCAGGCAACTGAGGCGCGTGGCATTGGTGTTGGTCAGGCCACGTTGATAGACCTGGGCCATCAGCACCGCCATCCATATCAACCCCGTCAGCACGTGCGCGCCGTGGGTGCCCACGAGCGTGAAGAATGCGGTCAGGAACGCACTGCGGTCCGGCCCATGGCCTTCTTCGATCAGGTGGTGGAATTCGTTGAACTCCATGGCGATAAAGCCCGCACCCAGCACAAATGTGAGCCCCAACCACCGCAGGACCTGGGCTTGCTGGCCACGGTTCATGGCGAGCATCGCGTAGCCGTAGGTGATGCTGCTCAACAGCAGCAGCATGGTTTCACCCAGCACATAGGGCAGTTCGAAAATATCCACGCTCGAAGGGCCGCCGGCCACGCTGTCGCGCAACACGGCATAGCCTGCGAACAACGTGGCGAACAGGATGCAGTCGGTCATCAGGTAGATCCAGAACCCGAACAGGCTCAGGGAACCGGCGTCTTCGTGCCCTTGTTCGTGGGTATGCGCAACGTCTGTTTCGATGATGATGTTGGACATGGGTCAAGCCTCTGCCAGGTCTTTCAGGCGTGCCTTTTCGATGCGCGCGACCTCTTGCGCGGGCACGAAGTAATCGGTGTCTTCGTCGTAGCTGCGCACCACGAATGCAACCACCGATGCCACCAGGCCGAAGGCCGCCAACCACCAGATATGCCAGACCAGGGCAAAGCTGCAGACCAGTGCGAACAGGCTGATGACCAGGCCCGAAGCGGTGTTGCGCGGCATGTGGATGCTTCGGTAATCGGTGTGGCTGAGGGTGCTGACGCCGCGTTCCTTCATGCCCCAGTACGCATCCAGGTCGCTGACCTTGGGTTGCTCGGCGAAGTTGTACAGCGGTGGCGGAGAGGCGGTGGCCCATTCCAGGGTGCGGCCGTCCCAAGGGTCACCGGTGAGGTCGCGATAGCGGTGACGGTAGCGGATGCTGACAAACAGTTGCAGGGCCTGGGAGGCGACGCCGCAGAGGATAATCGCCACGCCCACCAGTTCGAGCAGCAGCCAGGGCCGCCATTCCGGGTTGTTGAAGTGGTTGAGGCGGCGCGTCATGCCCATGAAGCCCAGCACGTACGAGGGCATGAAGGCGAAATAAAAGCCGATGAGCCAGCACCAGAATGCGATACGCCCCAGTTTGTCGTACAAGCGAAAACCAAAGGCCTTGGGGAACCAATAGGTCAGGCCGGCCATGTAGCCGAACACCGCGCCCCCAATGATCACGTTATGAAAGTGAGCGATCAGGAACAGGCTGTTGTGCAGCATGAAGTCGGCGCCGGGCACGGCCAGCAGCACGCCGGTCATGCCGCCGATGCTGAACGTCACGATAAAGCCCAGGGTCCACAGCATCGGCGTCTCGAAGCGCACCCGTCCACGGTACATGGTGAACAGCCAGGTGAAGATTTTTACCCCGGTCGGCACGGCGATGATCATCGTCATGATGCCGAAGAACGCGTTGACGTTACCGCCCGAGCCCATGGTGAAGAAATGGTGCAACCACACGATGAACGACAGCACGGTAATCGCGATCGTTGCCCACACCAGCGACACGTAGCCGAACAGCCGCTTGCTGCTGAAGGTGGCCGCGATCTCGGAAAACACCCCGAACGCCGGCAGGATCAGGATGTACACCTCCGGGTGCCCCCAGACCAGATCAGGTTGACGTACATCATCGGGTTGCCACCGGCTTCGTTGGTAAAAAAATGCATGCCCAGGTAACGGTCCAGGGACAGCATCAGCAGGGTGGCGGTCAGGATCGGGAACGACGCCAGGATCAGCACCGAGGTGCACAGTGCGTTCCAGGTGAACACGGGCATCTTGAACAGGGTCATGCCTTCGGTGCGCATCTTCAGGATGGTCACGAAGAAATTCACCCCCGTGAGTAACGTGCCGATGCCGGATATCTGCAGTGACCAGATGTAATAGTCCACGCCGACGCCGGGGCTGTAACCCAGCTCGGACAACGGCGGATAGGCAACCCAGCCGGTGCGCGCAAACTCGCCCACCCCCAGCGAAATGTTGACCAGTGCCGCGCCGACCACGAACAGCCAGAAACTCAGCGCGTTGAGAAACGGGTAGGCCACATCGCGCGCGCCGATCTGCAACGGCACCACGATATTCATCAAGCCGACCACGAAAGGCATGGCCATAAAGAAGATCATGATCACGCCGTGGGCGGTGAAGATCTGGTCGTAGTGTTCAGGCGGCAGGTAACCTGGCCCGCCGCTGGCGGCCATGGCTTGCTGGGTACGCATCATGATCGCGTCGGAGAAGCCGCGCAGCAGCATCACCAGCGCCACGATGATGTACATGCAGCCGATTTTCTTGTGGTCCACCGAGGTAAACCATTCGCGCCACAAATAACCCCATTTGCGTTTCCAGGTAATCGACCCCACCAACGCCACACCGATCAGCCCAACGAAGGCCAGCGTGTACATCACAATGGGCTCGCTTGTTGGGATCGCCTCCCACGAAAGTTTTCCGAACATTGTTAACGCTCCTGCACCAGGTAGTGATCCGCGCGCTCGCCGGTGCTGTTCAACCGGGTCTGGCGGCGCTGGGTTTTGTCGGCCTTGTTCATGCCTTCATATTTGTCGACGATGTCCAGGAACAGCCGCTCCTGTACCGCCGAGTAATAGGTCACCGGGTGCCGGGTGCTAGGCTTGGCCAATTGCGCATAGCTGGTGTGGTCCAGCTGCGTCGGCGCACCCTTGACCTTTGTCAGCCAGGCTTGAAAGTCGGTGTCGCTCAGTGACAGCGTGGAGAAGTGCATGTCGGAAAAACCGGGGCCGTTGTAATTGGCGGCAATGCCTCTGAACTCGCCGGTCTCGTTGGCGATCAGGTGCAACTTGGTCTGCATCCCGGCCATGGCGTAGATCTGCCCGCCCAGGGCCGGGATGAAAAAGGAGGTCATGGCGGCGTCGGACGTGATGGTAAAGCTCACCGGCGTATGCACCGGCAGGGCAAGCTCGTTCACGCTGGCGACACCCAGGTCGGGGTAAATGAACAGCCACTTCCAGTCAGTGGCCACCACCTGAACATTGAGCGGTTGTTTGTCGGAGTCGAGCGGGCGATAGGGGTCGAGGGCGTGGGTGGTTTCCCACGTCACCCATCCCAGGGCGATGATGATGAGCAACGGAACGCCCCACACCACGGCTTCGATTTTGTGCGAACTGGCCCAACGGGGCGAGTAACGGGCTTTTTTGTTGGTCGCGCGATAGCGATAGGCAAACACGAACGTGAGCACGATCACCGGCACGACCACCAGCAACATCAGGCCGGTGGCGAGGATAATCAGGTTGCGCTCGTCGGTTGCAATCTGGCCCTTTGGGTTGAACACCACCAGATTGCAGCCGGTTAATAAGAAGAGGCTGGCGATATAGGCCAGGCCATAACTCGCGCGTTTCATGCCGTGCTCCTGTGTTGATAAATATCCGCGATGAGTGCGTTGCGCTTGTATGCCCAAGTCATTCAAGCGAACCGCTGACGCTGTGCGTGTTAAAACCCCTTACCCGAACAATTTGAATTGGACGTGAAGGGTTGGTTTAACAATTTGTTACTTCGCCTGACGAACGGCTTAACAAGCGAAACACGGGTGATTTTGTATAAGCGCTTGTTCGAATCTCGTGCAAAAAAATACGGAATCCCGGATAAGGATTCAGGTCTCACGTAACGGCCGGCCAACTAACGATGCGGGAGATGACTTATGTTTATTCGAGGTAATGCCTACAATGCTTGGATCGAAAAGCAATTGAAAGAAGAGTGTTTTACCCAAGAGGTGGAAAACGGTTGTCATATCGAAGTCAGGGCGCGAGAGCGTACGGACGCGGATATAGAAGTGTTGGTCTGCGTCTATACCGCTACGGGGCAGTGTGTTGCCGAGCGCAGCCAACAATTGCCGGGCGCTGAATGGACAGTGCGGGATGCACTCAAACGCGGTATTGATCAGGCGGAACGAATCGCCGGCGGAGAGTCGGGGCGATTACCTTGCGCGGATGCTCACTTGCACGAAGATGATTGACCGGGTTCAAGCCCACAGAGGGCCTCTATCATTCGGCAAAAAAAAGCCCGTACTGAGTACGGGCAAAACAGGAGTTCTGGAAGTTATAAGTGAGCAGGCTGCGCGCTGAGAAACATACGGCACACTTATCGGTACTCGATAATGATGGACGTGTTCCGTTACTCATTGCCGTGCTCCCCTCTGAATAACTAGGAGTGTATGAAACTACTCACGAACTCTGCCTTGATAACAGGCAGCTCGATGGCATGGATCAATCCGGCGGTCATGGCATTCGGCGGGTCGAGAATGCGCGGCGCGGCGATCAGGTATTTTTCGGTTTCCAGTTTTTCGGCGGCATCCAGCGTGCGCTCGGCGACGATGCGTGCGTACAACTGTAAGTCGTAGTCAAGACTCATCGCATATTCGGACATGCGCGAATGGTCGATAGAACCTTGCAAATGCCAATGGAACGGGTGGAACAGAAACTTGCTGTGCTTGCAGGCGGTCCGGCGCTCACCGGCCAGGAAAATAATATTGCCCATCGATTCCACGGTGCCCAGGTTGTGGGTGTGTACCGGGATCGGCAGTGACAGCAGGAAGTTATACATCGTGAAACCGTAGCTGCATTCACCGCCCATGGTGGCAATGTTCAGGACCAGGCCAGAGGCGTCTTGCTGCACGGCCAGCGAGGCTTGTTGGATAAGCTGGCTGCAGGTCGACGCGGTGATCGGTCCGGTAAAGTTGATAATGTGTAAAGGCATGGTGTCCCTCATCCATAAAGACAGGGGAGCGCCGCTCCCCTGCATCCAGCACATCAACTGTTGCGGCCGCCACCATGGCTGTGTTCGCCACCTTTACGCCCCGCTTCAGAAGCTTTCTCACGGTCGTTGGCGAAGTTGCCGCCACTGTTCTGGCCGCCTTTGCTACCGATCTCTTGATAGAACTCTTTGTCATGAGAAGCGGACGTAGCTTCGCCGCCTTTTTTACCGGCTTCATTGACGCTCATTTGGCCTTGCTTGTCTTGAGTACTCATGTTGATTTACCTCGTTGCTATGTGGGTTAGGTTACGTCGCTTTAATGCTACGAAAGCCACACTAAACAACTGTGTGTGCACTGCTTATAAGTGCCTTTCGCACAAGGGAGGGTGTGTGTGAAACACCTATTGTTACTTCGGTTCTTTCTGGCATTCGCTGGTATTCATAACTCGCCGTCGTATGAGAACGTCCGCTTGTGTTTGTCTCAGCGTGCCTTTCCATAACCGATCCGCGATAAAAATCGCTTTGTTGACCATCCACTGTTGTTCGCATCGTTTATTCCCTTTGATAACTAGGAGGGCGACTGGGCCGCTTTGCTATGAGGACTTACGGCCGCCGCCATGGCTGTTCTGGCCACCTTTACGGCCCGCTTCCGACGCTTTCTCACGGTCGTTTGCAAAGTTACCGCCGGACGCTTGGCCACCTTTCTTTCCCGCCTCCGATGCTTTCTGAGGATCATTGGCGAAGTTGCCCGGGTTCTTATTACTCGTCGTCATGGTATTTCTCCATCGGTGAGTTGTCGTTTCGCTAGTTATCCACTTCGCTAATGGATATCTACTCCGATAACGCGGCCCGCGAAAACGTTTTGAGCAATGAGATGAATTGGCGACGAACGGTCGACTCGGTGAAAAAACTTATACAAGCGCCGCGCAACAGTGCCGCTTCGTCTAACTTTATTAACGTCTGCAATATTAGATTGATAGCATTTAAGTGCGCGTGTGAAGTGCCAACAGCCCGTTCGACGCGCAGCGTTATAAACAGTGGCGGAACAACGTAAAGGCGGGCAACACTTTGGAACTTTGGAGCCGCCGGTAAAATCCCATGACAGCGACTCAGTGCGTGATTGAACCCTCAACGATACGCCCGCCACCGAGGAGATAACGATGCTTGATAGGTCTACGTCCGCGCAGTCAGCCTCGCGTGGCCATTTAAGTCGTGCGTTCGAGCTTGGATGGGCGGGCGCGTTGTTCTGGGCGGCGATCCTGAGTGTGATGCTACTGCTGCTGGTCTGCGGATACAGCGCCCTGTTCAAGGCCGATGTGTCCAATTTGCGTTTTGCCCTCCTGGGTGGCCTGAGCGGGTTCAGCGCGACGGCTTTAGGCGCAATCGCAGCGATAGCGCTACGCAGCATCAGCTCACGCACTCAAGACACCATGTTCGGCTTTGCAGCCGGGATGATGCTCGCCGCGAGTTCGTTTTCTTTGATTCTTCCCGGTATCGATGCCGCACAGGCAATGACGGGTAATCAGGTCTGGGCTGCCTGCGTAGTGGTGGCAGGGCTGGGGCTGGGCGTCGCGCTCATGGTTGGCTTGGAGCGCTTTGTTCCACACGAGCATTCGCAAAGCGGACGTAAAGGCCCGCATACCGAACGGTTCAATCGGGTGTGGTTGTTTGTACTCGCCATTACGTTGCACAACCTCCCGGAAGGTATGGCCATCGGTGTCAGCTTTGCCGATGGCGACCTTAAAGTTGGGGTGCCCTTGACCACGGCCATCGCGATCCAGGACATACCCGAAGGCTTGGCGGTGGCGCTTGCATTGCGCGTCACCGGGCTCTCGGCGTATCGCGCGATGTTGATTGCCATCGGCTCTGGATTGATGGAGCCAATAGGCGCTGTGGTGGGCTTGGGCATTTCAAGTGGATATGCCTTGGGCTATCCCGTCGCCCTGGGGCTGGCAGCGGGCGCAATGATATTTGTCGTGTCACATGAGGTTATTCCCGAAACCCATCGCAATGGCCACGAGACACCCGCGACCCTCGGCTTGATGCTCGGATTTGCCGTGATGATGTTTTTAGACACGGCTTTAGGGTGAGCGGGTTTCCAGGCCGAGTCGTCGAACACGTCGACCCGCTGCGCTAGATAGTCAAAGAAGGCGCTTGTGCCGAACAGCCGCGCGCTGTCAACTGCGGGGTGACTGATTTATGGTTGCCGATTGATCAGAACCGGCGAAGGCAGGGCTCGCCAGTGAGCAGAGCATGAGCAGCAGTAGACATCGCATCAGTGGCTAGCCAAATCCAGGTGGCCCGTACCGGCATCGCGCCGCACTGCAATTCGCGCAAGGTCGGCTGGCTGCGGTGCAACAAGGTATTGACGATAGGTCTTGAACGCCTCCAGCACAGAAGCATCCCGAGGGCGGTAGTCATCGCCACTCAGGCGCTGCCGATGACCAACCCCATGCCCTGGATACCGGCATGAGCCCCTATGCCTATAAGGGTCTTGTTCGAACCGATCTTCAAACGCTGCAACCCCAGCCTTGTCATACGTCACCGTGGCCGGCGGTTTCGACTGGCAGAAATGGTTGGCACCGTCGATTGCCCATTGCCCGCCGCCCTGGGGGCAAGCGTTGGCCATGCACCCGGCCTCTGTGACCGTGGCGCTGCCGTCGGACACAACCGAACCGCGAAAATCAAACGTATGGTCCAGGGCGATGACGCGCGGGGTGTCATCGGTGCAGTTGCCCCGTGGGTCGAAGCTTGCACACAGCGCCTTTTGCAGTGCGGCCGGTGTGGCGGGGCGCACGGCCGCAACTTGGCCACCGCCGGTTACGTCTTTGGCAAAACCCTCGGCATGGCTTGCCGCCAGAGCCGGCGTTACCAGCACAGCGGCAGCTAACACGAGGGCTGAAAGACACTGGGGAATCGGGAACGTCAACGGCATATTCCTGAAGGTTGAATACCAGCGGCCAAGCCTTGCGAAACAGGCTTGCCATGATCTGAATAGGCGCGGGTATTTATCAAACGCTTTAAGCCCGATAACCATTGCCTTCAGCTGAGGTTCAGCCGGGCGCTGTCAGCTTGCCGGAGAACTGACTGAGCCTTGCAGGCGCACGGGTTTTGCATCCGCGTCACGGCCGGTGCCGATAGGCGTGAAGGTGTTGCTGATCGCGGTACGTTGCAGGGCGCTTATTCGATGGGGTATCGCTTGAAGGCTGGGTGTTCCTCAAGACGCCTGGCATGGAGTTGCAAGTGCGGGAAGGCCTCGGCGTCAACCATCGAGGCGATTTTGAACTGGCTGAAAGACCAGGCCACTGCCGCGCTGACGGCACCTTGCGTCAGGGCTTGATTCGGCGCATGGGCCAGGCGTTTTTCCAAGGCCGAGTAGGCTGCCAGCAACTGGCCGGTTACCCGGTCGAGCCAGGGCTCGTGGAGTTTTTCTGCGGGGCGCAGGTTATGTTCGTACACGATCTGTACGGTTTTCTCAGAAGCGGCCAGGGCAAGCCCCGTCAATTGCAGGTCCTGGGCTCGCGCGCTGGCTGGCTGTGGCAACAGCTTTCTATCAGCCGGAGCCAGCGCTTCGAAGTAATCGAGAATCAGGCTTGAGTCCATCAACACGGTTGAATCATCCAGCACCAGGCTGGGCGCCTTTACCACCGGGTTGATCCTGGCGAATTGTTCGTAGGTGCTGAATACCGAAAGTGGCTGATGCTCAAAATCGACGCCGTAAAGATCCAGGGAAATTGCTACGCGGCGCACGTAGGGCGAGTCCAGCATGCCGACCAGTTTCATGAAGCCTCCATTTACGTCAGGGTAATTTTCAATGGGGATACTTGAGGTACTTGTACAGGTTGAGCAGTAGCTCGCAGTTCGCGAGGTGAGGGTGGCGCGGAAAGACCCTGTGGCTGGCAGGATTGTTAATTTGAGATTACTTTAGCCTGTGTTCGGGCCGCAAAATATCGATAAATATTACCGAGAAAGGTTAGGTTGGCTTACATGAGTGCATTTCCTCCCTTGACCTGCCTGCGCAGTTTCGAAGCCACTTCCCGGTTGGGAAGCGTCACCCTCGCCGCCAAGGAATTGCACGTCACGCATTCAGCTGTCAGCCAGCAGATCAAGGTACTGGAGGAGATTGTCGGGTTGACGCTATTTGTGCGCGAAGGGCGGGGCTTGCGTGTCAGCGAGGATGGGCGACTGTATGCGCTGCAGATTCGTAAAGCCCTGGGCGACATCGCCGAGGCCACTCGATTGATCCAGGCCCAGCCCAAGATGGGGGAGTTGGTGGTGGCGGTTCTGCCGTCGTTCGGCCGGTCGTGGTTGATACCGCGCCTACCGGGTTTTCAGCAGCTTTACCCGCATATCAGCATTCGCCTGCAAGCCAGCCTGACAATTTCCAACCTGCATCAGGAGTCGGTGGATATCGGCATCCGCATGGGCAAGGGTGATTGGGAGGGCGTCGAGCAAAAACTGTTGTTTCACGATGAAGTCGTGGTAGTTGCCGCTCCCCATTTCAATGGCGGACGCCTGCCGCAGACGCCGCAAGAAATCATCGACAGCCCGATCATCTACAACACTGAATCGTGGTTGCCCTGGTGCGAAGCGGCCGGCGTCAAGATGGGCGACGCGCGCAAGGGGTTATGCAGCAATGATTCCAACCTGGTATTGGAAGCCGTTCGCCTGGGGCAAGGCATCGCGCTGGAGCGGCGCAGCCTGGTACATGACGCTATCGAGCGGGGCGAGCTGGTCCAGCTGTGTGACGTCAGTGCGCCGTACGCCTACCCCTATTGGCTGGTGTGGCCACCCAGGGAAAGTTCGCAAGACAAACAACGCGAATTCTCCCATTGGTTGTCCGGCGAAGTGGAACGTTACTTCGCGCAACTGAAACAAAACGCCTGACAGAGGTACTGCCTGAATGGATCTGTTTGAGCGCGACATAGGGGTACTGCCTTTTATCGAACTGACTTATACCCCAACACGACCCCTAAAACCGGGTGCTCTTCGCGAAAAGTATCAACCCCCATGCTGACCGCAAATATGAGCGACACGCTGCGGCGGTGAACAACATCCTGGGCAAGTGAGCAGGCAACTAAGCTAGGCTGTTCGCACGATAGACCGTCGGCATACGACGGCCTGAAAACAAAGGCGCTATTAATGTCGAAACATGTGCTGTTGGGCTGGACCCATTCCTTGTGCGTGCTTGCTGCCTTGAGCGGCGCGGCCTCCATGGCCGTTGCTGCGCCGCCTGACAAAACCGCTATGGCGGCAGCGGACATGCAATCGGTGTCCCTGGCAGGCGGCAAGCTGAAGTTCGTGCTCAAAGGCGTCGAGGCCCGCACCTTGAACAGCGAGAACGGCGGCACGATGTACTTCGATCCGAAAAGCGAGCAGGCCATCATCGTTACCGAAGGTCCGGCGTCGACTGCGGGCACCACCCCGGACGCTGCGTTTCGCCTTGCCGTGGATACCTTGAAAGAAAAGCAGCAGGCCGCGTCACCCAACTTTCGCACGACTAGCGAGAAGACCATTCAGGTGAATGGCTTGAAGATGTACCGCCTGGACGGCACCGACGATTTCAACGGCCTGAAACTACTGGTGGCCTCGTTGATGACGATGAACGATCAGACGATCACCGTTATCGAAGTGATGTCCAGCGTAAACGACCCGGCCGGCCATACCGCTGCGTTGAAGAACATTCTGGGCAAGTAAACCGCAAGTTTCCGGAGGGCAGGCTGTCGGCTCCCGACGGTCTGTCCATCACAAGGAGCCCGCATGAGCTCGTGCGCAAAGCTTGCCTAACGCGGTGTCGTACTCCCCGACCCACCCGCGCCGTACGGGGGCTATGTACCCAGTTACAAACTATCGGGGTCGCCGAAGAACATTTTGACTAGGCTCTAGGACAGTAGTTTCAGCTTGAAAAAAGCGAATTATGCCCCCATTTATGCCCCCAATTGCACAGGGTGTGCGAGCGATCGCGAATGGCGATTTCTGACATGGATCTGGGTGGCCGTCACTGGTATTCAGTGCGCCTCCGTATACTGGATGAGCAACCCGTATCTGGCAAATCCTTGGTCGCTCGGAAGAGGATTTGGGTAATGAGTCGACATCCTTAAGTGGAGTTGTCGGGTCTGTCTCTCTGCACCTATCCTGAAATTGACCCGCGAGATGCTCGTGCTCTGCGTGATGTTGCCAGGGCTCTGGTCGTGGGTCTCGATAGCCCGGTGGACACCGAACCTCCCGCCTCAATTGGCCGCCAAGTCGGCTGACAACGAGGGCGCTCAGGTTGAGATATAGAGGGGACGCCTTACCTTCGCTATTCCTGGCCAGTTAAGCCGTTGGGCCAGGTCGCTGATCAGTCGTTAGGTAAGTGCAACTGCACTTCCATGGCGTCATGAAGGAGTCGGACGACCTCGATCACGTCGTCATTTGCCAAACGATAAAATACGACGTGGCGTGGGCTTTTGACCGTTCCATGGGGATGTCTGGCCTGCTGGCGTGAATAGGTGAGATGATAGCTGCGAAGGCCCGGTGCAAGCTCATCGCGGTCATGGCTGCCAATGCAATAAGGCGTGTCGGCAAGCGCTTGCAGCGCCGCGAGGATCAGCGCCTGGTAGCGCTGGCGTGCTTGATCGCCGAACTGCGCTTGGGAGAGCCTGAGGATGTCGACAATGTCGGCACGCGCCGCGTTGGAAATCCGATACTGCGGCATGCTCAGTGTTTCTCTCGCGCGGGGAGGGTGGCCTCCAGGCTCAAGCCCTCGAGGTAGTGCTCCAGATCTCCTTCGTTCACCTGAGTAAAGCGCCCGTGCTCAAGGTCCATGATGCCGATCGAGGTCGCCTGACGCAGGGCCTCAATTTTGGCGGTATCTTCGGCGACGCGTTGCTCCAATAGCCTTAAGCCTTCTCGCATTACTTCGCTGGCATTTTGATAACGGCCGGACTGGACCAGGTCCTGGATAACCTGTTCTTGGTGAGGGGTGAGCACAACGTTTCGCGTCGCCATCATTAGCTCCAACTCTGGGCAAACATATTGTTTCGAACGTTGGCATATTATGCCATTTTACATAAAAGCAGGGAGTTTAGGATTTGTACCTGACGAACTGTAAAGTGTGGGGTCATCCTTTGCGCCGAACAGATGGCCCGGACTGTAAGCGCACAAAGTCCAAGCAAGGCTGTCGCATGCGGGACGTCGTGGACAGCTTAATTAGTGTGGGCCTCGGGCCTTCAGTTTTGCCAAACCTTGTTTGATGTGTCCGGCGTTCTCTCCAATCGTTTGTAGCGCGCCGCGGATATTGTCGCCTGTGTCCGTCGTACCCTTGCGCTCAATCCACAACGTCAACTCCATCACCGCCGCCTCTAAGACGAGCTGGTTTTGGTACAGACGCTCAAGGACATCAGGCAGTGAATATTCAGTGGGCATTGTTTCGACTCCAATGAAGGAGCCGAAAGCGTAGCAGCGGGGGAGGCGGATGTCCTGAGCCACCCGTGAGTTAAGTGCATGAAACGGTTTAGAGTGAGGGCCAGCATTCGCCAAAAACTGCCGTTGCGACAGGCAGCAGACGGCCAATAGCAGACAGATCGTTCTACAGCCTCGGCGCTTTGTATCAGCCAGCAGAGCACTAGCGCAGAGAGGAAAAATACTGAGTAGGCGGTTTACCCAGTGCTTTCTTGAACATAGTGATGAATGCATTAACAGAGTCATATCCCAGGATGCCCGCCACACGTTGCACGGATACCCCCTCCGCCAAATGACTCAGTGCGATCATCAAATGCAATTGTTGACGCCAGCGTCCGAAGCTCAGCCCGGTCGTGCTTTCTACAAGCCTGGCCAGCGTTCGTTCACTGGTTGCAAGCCGAGTGGCCCACTCGCGCAACGTGGTTCGGTCGCCTGGATCTGAGAAGAGCGTATCCGCGATTTGTTTGATCTTGGGGTGGTCTGATATCGGCAAATGCAGCTCTTTCAGCGGGGCATCGGAAAGCTGCTCAAGCAGCACTGCAACCAGCCGAGCTGTCTTGCCCTCGGAATGGTAAGCAGGTTCCTGTTCAGCGAGATGCAGGACCATCTCCCGAACAAGGGGCGTAATGGCAACCGTGCAGCATTCTTCAGGCATGGCTGCCGCACCGGGCTCAACGAACAGAAAGCAGGTCCGGGCGTTTTCGGTCACTCGGCAACTGTGCGGCGTGCCGCCCGGGATCCATACGGCGTGCTGGGGAGGGACAAGCCAGAGTGCATTTTGCACCTCACAGCTCACTGCGCCATGCAAAGACAGGATGAGCTGGCCTTTGCGATGATCATGCGGACGGGCACCCGAATCATTGAGGTCAGGCGCAACCTTGAGGGCAATCGCTGCCTGGGCGAAAAGGTCTGAATCGAAATCTTCCGGCGAGGAAACGACATTTTTTGAGCTTGGCATAATTTAGATATCAGGTGTCTTGATATCTATATTAGCCGGTTCTGAAGTTCTCTACAGTTGTCTTCTTTTAAGAGGACAGATAAAGAATATGTCAGATACAAAAAACAAGTGGCATGCCATCGCGCTCGTCGCAGGCATTCTGCTTATCGCCGTGAACCTGCGCGTTCCCTTTACCAGCATCGCGCCCGTTTTGCCGCTGATCCAGAATGATTTTGGCTTGAGCGCCTCAGCTCTAGGCCTGCTTACTTCACTGCCATTACTTGCCTTTGCAGCCTTCTCCCCGCTCAGCGCATCGGTCGCCCGCAGGTTCGGCATCGAGCGCACGCTTTTCGGTGCACTGTTGGTCATTTCAGCGGGCATCCTGCTCCGCTCCGCAGGCAGCGCATGGGTGTTGTACGCCGGTACGATATTGATAGGCACTGGGATCGCCCTGGGCAACGTGCTGCTGCCCGGCCTGATCAAACGCGACTTCTCGACAAAAATGGCGTCCATGACCGGCGCTTATTCCATCACCATGGGTGCAGCGGGCGCTGTCGGTTCAGCCGTAATAGTTCCGCTGACCCAATCATGGGGATGGCCGATTGCCCTGAGTTTGTTGGTCGCAGCCCCGTTGTTGGCGCTGGTGGTGTGGCTGCCGCAGTTGAAAAAACACGAACACGTAAATCTGTCAGGTCCGAAACAAGCGCCAACCGTGGCCGTCTGGCGTTCGCCGCTGGCATGGCAGGTCACACTGTTCATGGGGCTGAACGCGATGCCTTTTTATGTCGCCGTCGGCTGGCTGCCGACCATTCTGATGGACCATGGCATATCCCCGGAGCAAGCAGGCACGGTACACGGCACGCTTCAACTGACGACGGCCATTCCCGGCTTGATTCTGGCGGCCACGCTTCGTCGTCTCAAAGACCAGAAACTGGCAGCCGCTACCGTCAGCCTGTTAACCGCCTCATCCCTGATCGGGCTCATTTACGCGCCAGACTACGCCATGTTGTGGGCCGCGGTCCTGGGCTTCGGCTATGGTGCCAGCATGATGCTCGGCCTGACCTTCATCGGCTTGCGCACAAAAAATGCCGGTGACACGGCGGCACTTTCAGGAATGGCGCAGTGCGTCGGCTACCTGATGGCAGCCGCAGGCCCCTTGCTGCTGGGCCAACTGCACGACTGGACCGGTGGCTGGACAGGACCGCTGCTGATCACAGCCGCAATCTCCGTAGCCGGAGCATTCACCGGCATGCTGACCGGGCGCAACGTTCAACTTGAATCTGCTGAATCATCGTCGCGAACAAGCCCAGCAATCCAGTCAGCGAATGCGCTCACAGCTGGCGATAAAAAGCGCTGATGCGGGTATAGCAGGTGAACAGGAACCGATGCGGGCTGCCAGTCAGCAAGCACTTCGACCAGTCGCCCTTCTCGCAGATGCTCGCTGACCACGTTCTCAGCGAGCTGCACCAGCCCGAAGCCTTCAAGGCACATTTTGATGTAAAGCCCAGTCTCGTTGACGGCCGCTGTGCCGTTCACCGGGACTGAGATTTTTTTCGGTACCACGGGCAAAGCGCATTTCACCTGCTTGCCTTGCGCGGCCCGAGAAGTAATGGATGGCCCGGTGGTGAGACAAATCTTGCGGATTTTGCGGAGTGCCGTTCTCTTCGAGATAGGCGGCAGACGCACAGGTTACCCAGCGAAACCGACCGAGTGGGCGCGCAACGAGCGTTGAGTCATCGAGCTCGCCTGTACGAATAACGCAATCGACACCCTCTTGAACCAGATCAACCTGCCGATCGTTGACGCCTATCATCAGGTAGATATCCGGGTAGCGCCTGTAGAAGTCTTGCAGGTTTGGCATGACGATGAAGTGTGCAATGCCACCCGGCATATCGACACGCAAACGCCCCTGTGGCCGTTTTACGGAATCCGTCAGGCTGGTCTCTGTGTGTTCGATCAGCTCCAATATTTCCCGGCATTGCGCCAGATATTGTGCGCCCTCAGAGGTCAGGCTGACCCGACGCGTTGTTCTGTTCAGCAGGCGTACCTGCAAGTACTTCTCAAGATTTTTAACGCTGCTGGTAACTGTGGAGGCCGGCAGAGAGAGCGTCTGCGCCGCCTGGATAAAGCTTCCTGCTTCAGCCACACGTACGAAAACCTGCATCGCTTGAATACGGTCCATGACTGTTAGCAGCCTCAAAGCAGTGATCGGGTAAAGTCGTTATTATTCGTAGATATTGAATAATAAAAACAGTTTAACCATCTTTTTCCCGCAGTATCGCATTGCGTACATTGCTTCCAACGAAATTTGAAGAGGTGTACAGAAAATGGCTGAATATAACCGCAGCATTGTGCAGGCCCCGACCGCTCAGGCCGCGCGCACCCTTATCCGCGGCGCCACTGTGCTGAGCATGGACGGTGATATCGGCAATCTGGCGCGCGGCGATATCCTTATCGAAGGCAGCACCATCACGGCCATAGGTGAAAACATCGAGGCCGGCGACGCTATGGTTATCGAGGCATCCGGCATGATTGCCATGCCCGGCATGGTCGATACGCATCGTCACTCCTGGGAGGGCCAACTGCGTCGAATCAATCCGAATGCCGAAACCCTGGAAGACTACTGCAACGCAACGCACTTCTCGTTCGCCAAATACTATCGCCCGGCTGACATGTATATTGGCAATCTACTGACTGCATTGGGGTGCATCGATGCGGGCATCACGACCGTGGTCGATAACTCGCACAACAGCCGCACCGGCGCGCACTCCGACGCCGCGGTCGAGGCGCTGCTCGATGCTGGTATCCGGTCTGTACACGCCTCCGGTGCGCCAGTTTCTGGTGAGTGGGACAAAGCCCACTGGCCCGGCAACCTGGAGCGTCTCCAGGGGAAATACGTCAAGAACGGTGACAACCCGCTGCTCTCGCTGGCGGTAATGGCGCAGCTGGAGCCTGAGCTATGGGCTGAGGCCCGGCGCTTGGGGCTGCCTATCATTACCGAATTCTTCGGCGGGGACATGGCAGCTGAGTTGGAGGGTTTGCATCGCGAGGGTCTGCTGCGCCCCGATAACATCTTCAACCACTGCACAGCGCTGCCGGACGCCGGCTGGAAAATCATTCGCGAGGCTGGCGTGCGGGTCAACGTATGCCCGCGTTCAGATGCCCACTACGGCATTGAAGATGGAATGTTCGCCATGCAGTCGGCCCAGCGTCACGGCATCAGCCCGGGGCTGAGTGTCGATAACGAAACCTCCTATAGCGGTGACATGTTCATGGAGATGCGGGTGGCGTTCTACCTGCAACGCGTCATGGGCATGCACCAGCAGCGCTGCTGCGGCGCAGAGCATCATCCGGTGACCCTGCCGGCTCATGGCCTGCTCAAAGCCGCCACTCTTGACGGCGCCACCTGTGCAGGATTGCAGGACAAAGTCGGCACCCTGACCCCCGGCAAACAGGCCGACCTGATCCTTATCAATGCGCAGGACATCAACCTTTACCCGTCGGGTAACGCATTCGGCACCGTGGTACACGCGGCCGAACGCAGCAATGTCGACACGGTCATGATTGGCGGGCGCATCGTCAAGCGCGGCGGCAAGGTGCTGGGCGTGGACAGCGAAAGGCTGCGTGCAGCAATCGACGAATCCCGTGAGCATCTGTTTGCTGCCGCAGGCTACCAGCCGGATATTTTTGCCGAGACATTCATGCCGCTTGAGTCAGCCAAGTAAGGAGGCGCGAAATGAACGCAGCTTACTACCTGCTGGCCATCGCCGCGGGGCTTGGCATTACCCTGCAGACCACGCTGAATGGTCAACTCGCTAAAGGTGTGGGTGGAGATTCCGTAGCGGCGGCGCTGTTCTCATTTACTGCCGGAGCGGTGTGCCTGGGCGTCTTTTCATTGATGCGTGGCGGGATAGTGGCCTCACTGGCGGCTATACCTGCCCAGCCCTGGTGGAGCCTGCTGGGCGGTCTGCTGGGTGCCGGTGCCTTGCTTAGTTATGTGGTGCTTGCGCCAAAAATCGGCCTGTCAGCCCTGCTGGCTCTCGCTATCGCAGGTCAGATTATCTCCTCACTGGTTATCGATCATTTCGGATTGATGGGGGCATCGGAAAGGCCGGTGTCTCTCATCAAGTTGGCCGGGTCGATGGTGATGCTCGCAGGACTGGCCATCGCCCTGTTCGGTGACAGGTGGTCAGCGCTTTTCTCCAACTGACTGCCTTGTTTGCCCCATCCTGTTTCGTAGGACGCAACCATGTTTAAAACCCTAAGCGGCACCACCAGTCTTCTTGGCGAGTGCCCTGTCTGGTGTGAAAGAACGGAACGCCTGTTCTGGACCGATATCCCTGGTTGCGAACTGCTTGCTCTGGACCCCGTGAGCGGTGAAGTACAGCACTGGCGAGTGCCCGAGCCGCTGGGGTCGTTCGCCCTTACGACCAATACAGACGTATTGCTAATGGGATTGGCCTCCTGCCTAGGTTATTACAACCTGAGTACTCTTCGCTTCACCAAAATTACCATCACGCCTGGAGTACCCGGAACCCGGGTCAATGATGGCCGCTGCGACCGTATGGGCAACTTTGTGTTTAGCACTATGGATGCCGGTGAGGCGGTGCAAACTATAGGGCGATTTCACCGGTTCAATGCCGCGACGCTCAAGACTGAAACGCTGGACCTTCCCGAAGTGGCGATCCCGAACAGCATCTGTTTTAGCCCGGACGGTTCCACCATGTATTACGCGGACTCCCTGCAAGGATGCATTTTCTGCTGCGATTACCCGTCGCTAGAAAACCAGCGTGTATTCACTACAGTCAACGGTCAGGGTGCTCCAGACGGTTCTTGTATTGATGCGCAGGGCTTTCTCTGGAATGCGGAATGGGGCGGTAGCAGAGTCGTGCGTTACGCGACTGACGGCAAAGTTGACAGCGTGATCGACTCCCCGTGTATTCAGACCACTTGTCCGGTGTTAGCGGGACTTGGTTATGAAACGCTTTACTGCACCAGCGCACGGATAGGGCTGGATAAGCCGGCAGATTTCGATGGCACGCTGATAAAAGCCGAAGCCGTTTTAGCTGCCGGATCCCCTGAAGAGCGATTTACAGGACGACTGCACTGAATAGTAGGTTCTAGCCTGTCGCGCCGTTCTGAATGCCAACTTGGTAGACGCGTATGAATGACCGCTTCTGGCCGATTTATGCCTGTTGCGAAGGGCCGCTTTTGGCCGATTTCTGCCTGTCGCGACCGGTTGAAACCGATATCGTCGCGACGATTCAGCCACAAAATTTTCAGCTTTTACGCAATGCGCCTCCTCTTTTGCTGTCTGTAACCCTGACTCCGCAAAAGGAAAGGCTTCATGTCGATACGCCCTCTGCTCTGCCTGCTTGCATTGCCGTTGTTCGCAGGCTGCCAGTTTTTGCCCCATACCAACTACTTTACCGCGCCCGAAAACGAGCCCAACCCTGCCTGGGTACGTATCGTCGACTACACGCAGCACGCCGAAATTTACCAATACGAAAACGGCAAACGTTCGGGCGGCGCCGTTCGCACCGGCCCCCTGCCGTTCACCCACACACAGGACGTGGGCATGCCAAAGGCAGGGCAAGACCTTACATGGGACTATTACGAAACGCAGATCCGACCCGGTATCGAAACGCAAGTGGATCTATTCTGGGAGGGGACACGCACTCGTTCCTGCTATGTCTCGACTAAGTTCACGCCCCAAGCCGGACGCTATTACCAGTTCAGGCTGACATCCGGCTCATCAGGCAACTGTAGGTTATACGCATCACTGATCGAGCGCGACAAGGAAGGAAGCGGTTGGCATCTCACGCCAAACCCGCAGGTGACCTATAACGGCGATGGACCGACGGCCAAAACCCATTACGAGAACAGCCGCTTTGAGAACCCCAATTATCGTCCACCCGCGGATCTCTATCCGGGGATAGACGTTTACTAAACAGGTAAACGACTACAAGGAATCGTTGATTGGCTAGCGCAAAATACTTCCGAATGATCGGTGAGCGAGCCTCAGAGGATCTGTTTGCATGGTCGGCATTTGTCGTGCAAACAGAATTCCTATGGCAAGACACGGCGTCAGTCCAGGACGCCGTCGCTTGGCAGCGTGTTTGGTTCGAGCTGGAAATACTCAACGGGCTTGCATTGGCGCAATGGGAGGATGAGGGAAAGCCTGATAACTGGTCGTGCCGCTGGAACGCCGACTATCGACAAGAAGCGGCGGTCCTGGCGAATGAGTTGTTGGAGCTGCTGTGCGATGCAGTCTGTTCAAAACATGCCGAATAGAAACTCGGCTGCTCAATGAACCTTTGTCTTTGGGGACTTGTCATTACGAAAATGGGCATGACCCGGTATATCCGGCTAGACCTGTCGCAAGGTGAGTATATGGAAGACATAGATGATTTTAGATTTAGATGCCACGAGCTACTAGTTGAGCTTGATGCCGCCAATACCAAAATGATGATGATGGTGGTCTCGAAGAGAGTTTCAGGGCCTGATTGGGATGAGGAAGTCAAAAAGCATCATGAAGCATACAAGGCCTGGAACTCTTTTCTTCATCCCGTTACCGTCCCTCCAGACGATCAGCATTAGTTCTTATTAAGTGGCCAGAAGGTTCCCGAACAATGGGGCTGGGCACGACCAAGTGTTGTAAATGCTTCTATCGTATCGAGCCGGAATCAGTCTGGGGTATCGCCATTGCCAGCTTTGAGTCGAAAGTGGCTTTTAGTAAATGGCGGCTAATGGCCCAGAGTGTGTAAAAACGCTTCACCAAAATTTAAGTGTCCGCGTCTACGTCAAATCTGAAATTTATCGGTACGTCAGCAGATGTGGATTTTGCGTAGAAACGCGATTTTCGGTTCGGTTTTGAGTACCTGTCGCGCTCAAAAACGTTTTTCCACAGCCTCGGCCAAAAGCAGCCATTCATAATCCCTTAAGGTATAGGGATGCTAACCTCGCTAGGCCAAACTGAGGCAAGGCACCTGAGAGATTCCGGGGATCAAAAAATGGAAGAAACACTCTCCTCTACATTTATGCGCACCAAAGGGAAGCCCATAAGTTTCAATGGAAAAACTATCGTTGCGATAATGGAGATCAAGATCACAGAACCCAGAACCGTCTTTTCAGTTCGTCGATTGGGCGCTACGAACGGTCGAGTGCAAGGATTGGCATTAAAGATGATGGGCGGGCAAATCGTCGTCGAAGGCTCTGGCAACGGCTGTCCCGAAATAGTTTTGTGGTCTGATACCAGTCCCGATGCTTTGGAGATAGAAGTGTTTTCTAAAGGTGGAAACGTTCTAAAAATCTGGAACGTCTGGAAGAGCGCTTTTGGCATGAATGCATGGGTTGGCAATGCTGGAATTCACGTCCACGGGACCGATGGCACGATGACGTTGGAATGTAGCGACGGGGTGGGTGATGTCGACTTCTCCGATTATGTGGTTGTTGTGGAAAAACGATAATGCACGGAGTTATGTCGGCTTTGGGTCGACTCCCGCCCATAGTGAACGGCGGAGGTCGTTCAAACCCCTAGCCAAATACACTGTCGCGAAGATCGCACTCAAAAATTTTGGTGCAAGTGTGCAGCCAAGGAAAAGGGAGGATTCATGAGTCTTGATCTGTGCTTGGAAGCTGATAGTACGCTCACAATTTCGACGCTGAGCAAGGCAGTTGCGAATGCCGGTGCTTGGGAAATAGAGGTCGCAGGAAATGGGCTATACGCTGAATTTACCTCGGGACTTAAATTGAGTACCAATGACGTACTCGATGCCCCTACGATTTATGCTGAGAATACAATGGGTATCGACTTCCCTGTCGCTGTGCGTTGCACCATCAGAATTAAAGGGCCCGAACCAGAGGGGGAGTCGGCTATGGAAGATCTGAATAAAATCGCTCGGTCCATATCTCAGTCGTGTTCGGCTTTCTTTCTTATTAGCTTTCAGTTCGAAAAAACCTTGTACTGGCGGGATGCGACAGGGCTGCATCGTCCTTGAGGTAGGTGCCTGCGCGTCCTCTTTCAGACATTTCCGAATGGTGTTTTTTCGGACGAAAACGCCCCTGAATTGAGGAGCTGCTTTTGGCCGATCTCTGACTGTCGCCACCGTCAGCTTTGGGTCGGTTTCAGCCGGTCGCGACAGGCAGAAATCGGCCAATAGCAGTCATTGCTTAGGCGCTGAATCGGAGGCTGTGGACACGTGAGGTGATGAGGATTCGAATCTCTCCTTCACCGCCAAATTGAAAAAACGCAAGCCACTGATTTTCCTAGAGAAAGTCGGGGGTTTGTGCTTTTTGGCGTCCAAAAAATAGCCTCATGGGACCGCCATGGGACTGGCGCGCTGTTTTGGTGCGAAAAAATGTGGCTCACTGATGACGCTTACCAGGGCATATTCGCGCTTTGGACCGATCAGAATTTCCTATAACCCAACTCTCAACGGAGCGGAGAAGAATGGATCAGCAGCAATGGAATGAGCGGGCAAGCGATGTAGTGAATGCGCACGCCAAAGAGATTCAGGAGTTAAAGGAATTTCAGCTTCATCTCGAAAGAGATAAAGATGCTGACCTGTTGATGCAACTGAATGAAAAGCAGATGGCGGGCGCAACCAATTACACAAATCTCCTATTGGTCGCTGGGTATGCGGGCCTGTTTGGTTTTTGGTCCACTTTGTCCACGAAACTCCCACCCATGCTTTACGCGCTTTGCGGGCTCCTCGGCTTACTGTCCTTGATGCTCTTCATATCATGGGAAATCATCAAAATGATCTGGGGAAGTATCCATATGGCCAGAACAAACGCGATGATTGAGAGCATGAGAGGGCCTAAACTTCTACAACTGTTTCTTGCATCTACGAAAAAATTTCAAATTCGTTCCCAGCGGGTATGGTGGATTTTCTTAATCCCATCTTTGATTAGTGGGCTTAGTGCTGGCTTTCTTTTAGTGGGTTTTTTCTGCTATCAGCTATGGCAAGCATTCCAATGACGCGCATGACAAACAGAAAGGACCCTTAGAAATGATGATGACCCGCACATATCACCCCTTGGCCCAAGTGCCCGGCGCGCTGCCGGTTACGGTCACGGTAGCCATCAACTTTGTGCAATTCGACGTGCGCAATCCAGATATCAGCCTACGTGCCCCGTTTGAGCGAGTGCGTATCGAGTCCGCTACCTTTGGTGGGGTTGCGGTGTGCAAGGTGAGCGGCGAGGCTGGCGATAATCAGTTCTGGCAGGTGACGCTAAACACCGAGGACGGTGCCGAGCTTGCCGGAATGATTGCCGAGGCGCGCACGGCCGCGCAGAGCCTGTAGAAAGCAACCCCCACCATGAGTACGACTGATACCCGGAGTACGAGCATGTCAGTAGAAGCAAACCCAGGCGTTACTTACCTGATCGAACAGGCGAATAAAACTAGCGTGGACGCAAAGCTCCAGCCCATTTATGCGGCCCTGGCGGAAGCCGGAGGCGTAGCTGCCCAGCAGTACCTGATCAGCGTGGCAAACAAGACCAGTGTGCAGGCGAAGTTAGAGCCGCTGTATGCCTTGATCGGTCGGGCCAGCCGTACCTGATTACCAATAACGCCGCTTATGTTCAAAAGGCCCCTACACTTGAAGCCAGTGTGGGGGCTTTTTTGTGGGCCGGTGAAAACCAGCCCCCCCTGCGCTGGTAGACCAACCCCCACAGCGGTGGTTTTACGCAGTGACCGCTAATTCGATCAGGAAGCGCCTTCCTGGCGTTATCCCTCACCTCAACAATAATGGGTGAAAGAATGAGCGTCGTATTCTCGCGCAATGGTGTCAGCATGCCCGATCTGGTCCGCACCAAACTCGCCAATCACCTGGCACGCCTCGGCCGCGCAGCAGATGTGCCTGCCTTGGCACTGGCCGAAGAGCGCGCAGAAGGTTTTGTGGAGGGGGTGGAAGCCGCACGTGCGCTAACCCCCGCTACGATTGAGCGGTTGTTTATCGCTGTTGAAGACGCCGCAGCACGCCGCCGGCGGGATCTGGCGCCATGAATGGTGAAGCGATCCAGTCAGACACCTTGAGCGCCCTGGTCAGCCAGCACGCGATCCGCGAAACGGTGGTTGTCCCGTACATGGCATTGATTTCACGGCGACGCGTTCATTAGCCATCCTGACCGCGATCAGCAAAACGCACCGCGATAGCCTGGAATTGCTCATGGTTGGCCAGGAAAACCTCGCAGATTTCTGGATCGAAATGCGTAGCACATCCCTGGCGGATTATCTCCAGCGCCTGATCGTGTGACATGCCCTTCTTGTATACGCGTCGGCTAATCAGCGCGTCATAGACATCCGCCACCGCCATGAGCCTGGCGCTGATGGGGATGTCATCGGCACTCAGCCCGTCGGGATAACCGGTACCATCCCACTTTTCATGGTGGCTGTAGGCGATCTCCTTGGCAAGGCGCAGAAATGCCACCGAGGTGCCTAACTGCTCTTCGGCATTCCGGATGGCATCGCGTCCCAGTACCGTATGGGTCTTCATCGTCTCGAACTCTTCCGGCGTGAGGCGCCCCGGCTTGAGCAGTATGCCATCGGGTATGCCGATCTTGCCGATGTCATGCAGTGGAGCCGACTTGAACAGCAGGCGGATGCTCTCGTCATTGAGAAAATGCTGGAACCTCGGATGTTCGCGAAGCATCTCGGCCAGTAGTCTGACGTAGTGCTGAGTTCGTCGAATGTGGTTACCCGTCTCATTGTCGCGGGTTTCGGCCAGCGAGGTCATGGCCTGAATGGTCACATCCTGGATGGCGATGACCTCGGCGGTGCGGCGCTGAACTTCCTGCTCAAGGTAAGCCTTCTGATCACGCAAAAAGTCGGCGGCCGCCTTGACCTTCAATTGGGTTTCCACCCGTGCCAGCACGATGGGTGGATTGATCGGCTTGGTGATGTAGTCCACGGCGCCCATCTGCAAACCCAGGATCTCGTCTTCCATTGTCGCCATGGCGGTGATGAAGATGATCGGGATATCAGCGGTGCGCGGATCGCGCTTGAGCTGCTCTGCCACCTCATACCCCGACAGATCAGGCATCATGATGTCGAGCAGAATCAGATCCGGGCGAGGCTCCTGCACCGCTGCCTTCAGCGCGCGCTCACCGCTGATGGCCACGCGCGTGCGGTAGATGTCCTTCAGCAGGCCATTGATCAGCGTAATGTTCTCCGGCGTATCATCGACAATGAGGATGATCGGGCTAAGTGAGTAGTTTAGCGTTTCACTCATGATGCTCCCTCCAGCACGGGGTATCGCGGGCCGTCGATGCACGCTTGAGTGTTAGCCGTGCGGCCTCGAAGTCAAAGTTGTTCACCTCATTCATCAACTGCTCGAAACTGTCCTGGCCGAGTGCTCCGCGCAACGAATCCGCATACTGCTCCATATAATCCGGCGCTGCTCCGTCATTGGCCTCCAGCAGGTGCATGAGCGCTATGGCATGCTGTGCCCAGTCGACGCTCGATACCACCGCCGGTGCTGCCTGGCCGCTACCCAGCGCTTGGCGGATCGCATGCACGGCCAGCGAGAGCGCTTCGATCAATTCATTCACCAATGCGTCCGACTCGGCGTGCGCCCTGATCGCGGTTTCCAGCTTACCGGCCATGACTTGCAGGCCGCTGAAGCCGAGGTTGCCTGCAACGCCTTTAACGGTATGGGCCATTCGCTCGGCCGTCGCCCGATCACCCGCGCGCAGCGCGTTCCCCAGCGCTTGCCCTTCCAAAGCCCTGCGGTCGGCAAATTGACCCAGCAGCTTGATGTATAGCTGGCGATTGCCAGCCACTCGCCTCAGTCCGTCGGCGCTATCTAGCCCTGGAATGTCCGGTAGGCGCTCCTCGCCCGATGCGACGCTGGACGGCTCCACTGCCGCCGACCGAGGTACGACCCAGCGCAGAACCGTGGCGATGAGTGCTTGCGGATCCACGGGCTTGGTCACATGGTCGACCATGCCCGCCTCGATGCAGCGCTCCCGGTCCTCGACCCTGGCATGTGCGGTCATAGCAATCACCGGGATCTGTGCGCAGTGAGGCTCGACGCGAATACGCCGGGTCGTCTCGAGACCATCCATCTGCGGCATCTGTACGTCCATCAGCACCGCGTCGTATTGCGCTGCAGCCAACATCGACAGCGCCTCGCAGCCGTTGCCGGCAACTTCCACCAGGGCACCGGCAGCCTCGAGAAGCTCCCTGGCAATCTGTTGGTTGATTTCGTTGTCCTCCGCGACGAGCAGGCGCACTCCGGCGAGCACCTGCGCCTGCGCAATGGGTACGGTTACCGCCACCACACCCGTTTGCGGCGCGAATAAGTTGACCAGTACCTCTACCAGCGAGGACTGGTTGACCGGCTTGACCAGGAACGCGCGAATGCCGGCCGCTTGCGCAGCGGCGTGCATTTCGTCATGCCCAAATGCACTGACCATGACGGCGTACAATGTAGGCTGCAGGCCAAGCGCCCGGCGCGTCGTCTCGATGCCATCCATCTCTGGCATCTGCCAATCCACCAATAGCACCCGGAACGGGTCGTCGGCCGCCGCACCGCGAAGGCTCTCCAGAGCAGCCTCGCCTGACGCCACCGCGACCGGTGAAAGTCCCGCTACGCGAAGCATATCGGAAAGGATCTGGCGCGCGTCGGCATTGTCATCGACGACCAGGACCCGCGCTCCGGCGAGCTCCGAAGGGACAATCTGGCGCTGCGTACGCATGTGCTGGTCAAGACCAAGCCAGACGCTGAAAGAGAACGTGCTGCCGTTGCCCGGTTCGGAGTCCACCGCGATCGTTCCGCTCATCAGCTCGACGATGCGCTTCGAGATGGCAAGGCCCAGGCCGGTACCGCCGAATTGTCGCGTGGTGGAGCTATCGGCTTGGGCAAAGGCCTCAAAGAGTCGCCCGGCCTGCTCGGGAGTCATGCCGATACCGGTATCGCGTACACGAACCTGCAGTTGAACTTTGTCGCCGGTGCGGCCCAGGTTGCGAACCACGACCGTCACCTGCCCATGCTCGGTGAATTTCACTGCATTGCCTACCAGGTTCAGGATGACCTGGCCCAGGCGCAGCGGATCTCCAAGCAGCGTCCCGGGAACGTCCGACGCCCGGTCGAACAGCAGCTCAATACCCCTGTCGTAGGCCTTTTGCGCAATCAGCGAGGACACGTTGTCGAGCACCGCATCGATCTCAAACGGCACGGCCTCGACGCTGAGCTTTCCGGCCTCGATCTTGGAGAAGTCGAGGATGTCGTTGATGATGCCAAGCAGCGAAGTGCCCGCGTTGTGGATCTTCGAGACATAATCGCGCTGCCGCTGGTCCAGCGAAGTCTTCAGCGCAAGGTAGGACATGCCGATGATCGCATTCATGGGCGTGCGGATTTCGTGACTCATGTTTGCAAGGAAGTCGCTTTTTGCCCGCGTCGCCTCTTCAGCAATCTCCTTCGCCCGCTGCTGCACCTGCTCTACTGCCTTGCGCTCGGTGATGTCCTGCAGCCAGTGGAGCAGCCCTTGCTCCCCCTGGATCTGGATTGGCAGGTAGGTGACAAGTATGGTGCGTTCGCGCCCCTGCCGGTCACGCATCGGTACTTCCTGGTCCTTTGCGATGCCGTCGTCCGTGAGGCGTTCGACGATGGCTTCGCGATCATGCCCATTCGCGTAAATCTGCGAAGCAGCGTCACCGACGCCTACGCCGAACGTTTCACAAAAGCGGGGGTTGGCGAAGCGGATCACGCCCTGGGTAGAAAAGGCTATGTTGATTGGACTCGTATCGAGGATTGCCTGCAGCCGCGCGCGTTCTTCGCTAAGCGCCACTGCTGCCGCATGATGATCCGTGACATCGCGCACCCAGCTAGCGACCAGGGTCTCACCGTGGATTGTCACGAATGATGCGCCGACCAGAACCCAGAGAATTGATCCATTTTTGTGCAACAGGCGAGTCTCGAAGTGTTCGACCTTGCCGTTTCGTGTCAGCAGTTCGAGGAAGCGTTCGCGCTCCTTAGGGTCGACATACAGGCTCGTGGCGTTGCGCCCGAGCAGGTCCTCGCTGACATAACCGGTCGCCTGTGAAAAGCGTTGGCTTACTTCCCTGACGACCCCGTTCCGATCTGCCAGCACCAGGCTGGCGGGGCTTGTATCCATGAGCGCGCGGGTGAAAGCCTCGCGCTCGGCTAGCTCTGCGGCAACGCGCTTGCGCTCGTCCACTTCGCGGTTGAGGCGTCGGTTCCAGGCCAGCATGGCGCCGAGCAACAGCAGGACCGCGACCAAACTCGGGATCGCCCAGTTCATTACGGTTTTGATATCGAGGCTGTCCTCGTTGAAGGACTCCTCGAACAGCCGGTATTCCATGAGCGATACGCGATAGTACCGCCGCCAGCTCGCATCGAGCGGCGAATCAATGCGATTGCTGGACTGGAAGAACCGCTCCAGCGCTCGCGCGAGATCCGGGGCGTTGCGCGCAACACCCCACCCAACGCTGGTCGCTTCGCTGACCGGAAACGCAATGGAGAGACGTTCGGGATCTTCACGGGCCCAGCGCAGCGCGCTTTCGCTACCCAACACCGTGAAATCCACCTTCGCATCGGCGACCAGTTTCACCGCCTGTTCGGTTGGCGCATACACTATTCTGACCGGCTGACTGGAGAGAGGACCGCGGTTGGCTTCATCGATCCACTGCTCGTAGCCCGTGCCCTTCTGCACTGCCGCCGTCAGACCGAGCAAATCAGACACCTCGTTGCCCAGGGACTGGTTGGAGCGATGGGCGATGACCAGGTTGCGGACCCGGTAGTAGGGCACGAGCAACATCTTCGTTTCGCGCCAAGGGACGATCTGCAAGTCATTTGGATAAAGATCACAGCTGCCGTCGGCGAGTAGCTTCGGGTCGTAGCTTGCCTCGCGTACGGTCTCGCCCCGATCGTCGTGAAACTGCGCATCGAAACTCGGCAGTTCCGTTACCTGTGGGCGTAAACCAAGTGATTGCGCGAACGCCTCCGCATTGGTCCGGTAGAAGGAAGCGCTTGAGCCAGCCACGCATATGCGCAGGACGCCACTTTCCCGAATCTGGGACAGCGTACGTGCTTCCACGCATGGCATGCTCAGCACCAACAAGCTTACCAGTGCAAGCAACGCTCCCAAGCGCGGCTCTGTTTTCAAAATGCTCCTGCTGGTAGGTAATTGCTCACTATCCAACTCCACATATCCTTGTGAACGCCCTTGCACGAGCTTGTCCGCCGTTCTGCACTGGTATTATAGGTTTTTGGAGTGTAGGCATACGGTGCAGCAAGCGCCAGCAACAAAAACAGGGCCAGCTAGCAACTTCCCACTGCTACTCACCGTCCGGAGAGTGAGTTTCCGGACGCTTACTTAATACTCGCACACCTAAGTTTCTCCAATGTCCGGAAATGGCCGGGAGCTGTCTGTTCCAGGGAAGCAAACGCCAGCCACGCCGCAAGCGAGTATAGCGGCCGCTTGCGGCGTGGCGCGCGATTGCTGGCCCTGTATGAGTGATGTCACAATGTCGCGCCACGCCTTGCACGCTCAACCACGAGCGCGATCCATGGACTCTCACGATGCCCAGCCGCTGTTGCTGTTCTAACGCGCTCGACCGGCCGGAGAGACTTCTGTTGGTTCGGCTGCGTCGACTACTGTGTTTCGTGTTGCTCTCGGCTCAGGCTGCGTGGGCGAGTCCGGTCACTAAACAGAATAGTGCTGAGCAGGTTATTGATGTACAGCTACGTTGGCGGCATCAGTTTCAGTTCGCGGGCTACTATGCCGCCATCGCTCAGGGCTATTACCGTGAAGAAGGACTGGACGTGCGCTTGCACGAAGGTGGCCCCAATGTCACACCGGTCGAAGAAGTGCTCTCTGGGCGTGCCCAATACGGCGAAGCTAATAGCGAATTGCTCTACGCACGCCTGCATGGAAAGCCCTTGGTAGCGCTGGCGGTGATTTTTCAGCACTCACCTTCCGTGCTCGTGGCTCGCACAGACCAGGGTGTTCGCACTGCGCACGACCTGATCGGCAAGCCGTTGATGCTGATGGATGCGCAGACAGATGCCGATTTTCTGGCGATGTTCCGTAGCGAGGGTATACCCCTCGAAAAACTACAACTGCTACCCAGCAGTTTTCAAATTGGGGATCTGGCCAGCGGTAAAGTGACGGCGTTCAACTCGTACCTGACCAACGAGCCCTTCTACCTGCAACAGCGGGGCGTGGAATACAACATCATCTCGCCCGTCACCTACGGGATCGACTTCTACAGCGACATCCTGTTCACCAGCCAGGCCGAGATTGACGAGCATCCACAGCGCGTCGAGGCCTTCCGCCGCGCTACCCTGCGCGGCTGGCGCTACGCGATGGATAACCCCGAGCAAATCATAGACCTGCTGCTCAATCAGTATTCGGTGGACAAAAGTCGCGCGCACTTGCAGTTCGAAGCTCAGGCCATGCGTCCGCTGGTGGTATCTGACCTGATCGAGATCGGTCATATGAACCCAGGGCGTTGGCAACGTATGGCTGAAACTTTCCTCGAACTGGGTATGGTCGACACTATCGCCGGGCTGGAAAACTTCATTTACGATCCCAACCCGCCGCAACTCGTTGAGCGACTGCGCAAGACCATTGTTCTGATCAGCATCGGCGCTGTGCTTGTCCTGATGTTCGCTCTGGTTCTGTTGAATTCCCAGCGCCATCTACGCAACGAGATCAAGTTGCGCAAACTCGCCGAAGAGGAAGTACACAAGCTGGCTTTCTATGACAGCCTGACTGGCTTACCCAATCGCAATAGTTTTATTCCCTTCGCTAGTCAGAGGCTGCTCGATGCAAAGAATCGTGGAGAGCATCTGGCCCTGTGCTATATCGACTTGAACCACTTCAAGCAGATCAATGATCGTTATGGCCACCAGGCGGGCGATGCCATGCTGATCCACGCAGCCTCGGCGATCAAATCCAATATTTGCGAGTTCGAAATAGCTGCCCGCATGGGCGGTGATGAATTTATCTTGCTGCTCGACGGCGCGCATCGCAGAAGCGATATCCAGCGCATCACAGGTGAAATCTGCGAAGCCGTCGCCTTGCCCATTCCATGGGAAAACAGCCAGATCAAGGTTAGCGCTAGCCTAGGGGTGGCGTGGTATCCGGAAGATGGTGAAGGCCTCGACGATTTGATTTTCAAGGCTGACACCGACATGTTCCAAAGCAAAGCCAGTATCGCTGCGCACGCTTGAAGCTGCTGCGTGGTGCCCCTGCGAAAAGACTTGGTGGTTAGAAACCAGTGCGCCATTGCGGTGTGCGTGTGTCGTCCTTCGCATGAGGCTTCAATTCAGCGCAGTTGACTGGCCCGGATTGTGAAAGCTGAATGGCCACTTCTGGCCGAGAGCTGTCAGTCATAGCTGCTCCATGTTGACAGAGCTTCCGAAAAACATTTTGACTAGGCTCTAGGAAGGCGTTTTCAGGTCGATAATGCTGTTATTTGCCCCCCCTTTTGCCCCCAATCGCATTGAGTGTGCGAGTGATCTTGAATGGTGACCTGCGACTGACTCCAGTATGGCAGTACCTGGTATTCGGTGCACGCAAGCTAAAGCGGCGCTCCCGAGCAACGCAATCAGCGTGAGCGAGGATCTTTATTTGATCCGAAACACACTGGTTTTATGCTTGCCTCTCATTCAGCCCTGATTGTTTCGTGAAATATTTCTGCATAAAGCCGAGCGACGGTCGGTGTGAGGTTGTGTACTGAAGGAATCAGAAAATTTGAGTTGGGGGCGAGTCGTTTTGCGTAGATGACTTCGTAAACCCTGCGAACGATTCCTGGCTCTGTTTCCTCTTGGTCGAAGCCAGGCATTATTCCTACGGCTTTGTAACCCGCATGCTCCAGTGCTTGTTGCATATACGGAGCGCTGGTTGTCGCCATACCATAGATCAAGCCCGCTCCCATGAACCTTCCCATTTTTTCTCCGAGGTCTTGGGCAGCTACGGCCAGTTTGGTTTGTCTATGATGTTTGGCTACCGCGCCCACTCGCCCGAAGATGACATCAGCGCCGTCAATTTTTTCCCACGTTGCTATCGCGACGATTTCATGATTTCGGCGGACCACTATAGCGAACATCGCCCGCTCCAGATCGTCTTCGAGCACCACGTTGTCTTCATAAAATTGCTGGTTCAGAAAAGGGCTCCCTAACCCCACCGTAATGGAGGGAAACCACGTCTGGAAAAAAATTATCGCTACATCGATCTCCTCGCGTTTCAGGTAATCCCATGTGTAGCCAGAGGGTAAAACAGTGAAACTGCGAATCTGATCGATCATTGGCCATTTCATGCGGTTCTGCTCGTCTTGATAGTCTAATTGCCTTTCAGGAATCGGTCGGAGAAAGGGGCTTATTCAGTCGCTTCTCTATCGAGTTGTCTGCGATCTATCAGCAATTCCCGGGCGTCTAGTGAGGGGAGGCGGCGGGTTAGACGGCGGTGTTTTCAGGTTTGAGGACAGCGCCCTCGCAGAGTCCTGGGTTATGCCTGGCCGCAAATTGTCTGTGGCGGTCGACCACTTCACCGATGACAAACTGCATCAGCTTCTGGACGAAGGCCGTATCGAGGTTGGCCTCCTGGGCGAGGGCTGTCAGACGTTCGTATTGATGCTGCTCTCTCTTCTTGTCCACCGCTGGCAATTGATGTCGGGCTTTAAGCAAGCCGACCTCATCAGTACAGCGGAACCGTTCAGCAAGCATGTGGATGAGCGCGGCGTCGATATTGTCGATGGTTTGTCTGAATGCCGAGAGTTGACGCGTGATGTCGGAATTGTCCATGGATAACCTCGTGGCAGTTGTTCTAAGGGGCTTGTCTGTACCCTTCCTTGGTCCTTCCATGATTGGACGGAGAACCTGAGCAGGCGCTTTACGCGGGATCGGGCATGTTCAACGATTCCTCCAGCCACTGCATGACTACCTTGAAAGCCGAGTCTGAATTGCGTTCATAGATCAATCCGTGGCCGTTGCCGTGAATACCCAGTGCCGGTAGATCCAGGTGGTGAATGTTGGCACCGGCATTTCGCAGGAAAGGGACAATGCTGGATGCGTAAGAAGCAAACGCTGATGTCTCACCTGTCATCAGCGCTACCGGAACGCCCTGCAATCCGGGAATTTTCAGGGTTGATGGTTCTGCTGTGCGGACTTGCTCCGCCGTCTCGCGAGGCGGATCAAAGGTCAAAGGGGCGGCGGTCAGTCCCCATTCGAGGCTGCCTATACCCGGCGTATGGCCAAATACCGGCCCCATAGGCTCCACTGCCACAATCCCTGCGATCAGGTCGGGTCGACGATCGGCGACCAACCAGCCACTGGGCCCGGAAGCGGAATGCGTAACGATGATGGCCTTACCGATTCTGTCGAGCAGTTCGGCCAGTCGGTCCGCGTCCAGGGTCTGCGAGGCCGCAAGGTCAGCCGGCATGGGGCCGTAAGCTGCAATGAAGGCGTCAAACGCTGCTTCGTCATCCGACTCAAACGGCCACTGCGTTTCTCCACCTCCCTCTGGAAAGTAAACTTCGCGGGCGCGTTCATAGGAGAACGCTGGCCCCATCGGTCCCATGATGTCGGGGTGATACGGCGATCGCCCGTGGCCGGGTCTGTCGACGCGAAAGACTACGAAGCCCGCTTCGAGGAACCGCTGCGCCCATCCCGGGCGACCATCGGGTGTATCCAGCCATTCGGTGCCCTGCAGCGTGCCGCCGTGCACCAGCACCACGGGATAGGCTTGAGTGATGTGCTCAGGGGATTCCCAGGCTACGTACATCGGACCCTTCTGGAAATTTTTACCGTTCTGGGTAACACGGGCGCCGGTCACCCAGAAGTTGCCACGCCGCGTACGTTTTATCGGTGCGCTTCGCCAGGGTTGCTGGGCATGATCGGCTGATTGGGTAAGTGTCTGCGTAGCGAAGACCGACCAGTCCTTGTGCCCGTCTCCCCGGGCAACTGCCGACGTCATTTTCGATCGCACTGCATCCGCAGCAGGCAGTTCCAGGTCCTTGAGACGGCCCGCATCAATAGCCAGATTTATATCCTTGAGGCCAAGAGACAGTTTGAAACCCGGTTCAAAGCTGTTGTTGGCGATGTTCTGCCCATACCGTTGATAACTGGGGCAGGCGAACAGGGTCTGGGTCATGAGGTTGACGAAAATCGAAGGGGTCAGTCCGTGGCGTTGAACGAGTCCGCTTGCTTCGCCCAGCGACTGGATGGCTTGAGTGATCATCATGTTGCCGGCGATTTTCGCGATACACGCGTGTTCAGGCTGATCGCCCAGATACCAGGTTTTTTTCCCGAGCAGGTCAAACAGCGGTTGAACCGTCGAGACAGCTAGCTGCGATCCGGCCGCCAGGATGTTCAACTCGCCGCTCGCGGCCACGGCGGGCACGCCGAAAACCGGTGCCGCGACCAATGCCATGCCGATTGCATCATGCATGCCCTGCAACTCGACCATGAGTGAAGGCGACAAAGTCGACATCACGACATGCACGCAGGCCTTGTCTGCATTTTCCAGAGCAGCGCTGGACAGCAGCACTTCCCTGACGGCGGCATCATCGGCCAGCAGGCTGATGACGACCTCTTGCTGAAAGGCCGAGGACGGGGATTCGAGAACGCTTACTCCTTCGAGATCCATAATCGCAGCGTGACTACGGTTCCATGCCGATACGTGATGGCCGGCCCGGATGAGCAACGGAATGATCGCTCTGGTCATGCTTCCCACACCGATAAAGCCAATCTTCATTTGCAGTCCCTCGGTTGGTGTTTCGACGAAGGTGTATGCAGAGAAGTATGTCGAGCCTGGGATTGCTACGGCACTGCCATTACTGCACTCTCACTGTTCATTTTTGTACGGGGTAGAGTATGGACTGGAGTGATGTGCGGATCTTTCTCGCGATTGCCCGCAGTGGGTCATTGGGCGCTGCTGCCAAGCTGTTGGGTGTTAGCCATCCGACCGTGGGGCGGCGCTTGCAGGTGCTTGAGCAGTCCAGTGGCCAGCCCATTTTCCTGCGTACCACCCAAGGTTTGGTACTGACCGACAGCGGAGAGAAGCTGCTCAGCCTAGCGCAGGAAATGGAGCAGAGTGCGTTGGCCATCGAAAGGCGCCTGGCGGGCGACAGCGCCCAGCCAGAAGGTGTGTTGCGCATTTCTTGCGCTGACTGGTTTGCCTGTTATGTGCTGGCCCCCGTCCTCAGTGAACTGGGGCGACGTTACCCTCTGATTGTGCCTGAGGTTATCGCCGGGCATCGATTGTTTGACCTGGCTCGTCGCGACGCCGATATCGCGTTTCGAATCGTCCCTTTCACCGAACCCGATATTGTTCACCGCAAGCTGATCTCCCTGAGCTATGGGTTATACACGGCCGTCGGATCTGCTGATCCCGAGCCACAGGGCGAGGGGGTTGGTTTGATTACCATGAGTGTTGCCCAGTCTCATTATCCCGATGTGCAGTGGCTGCAGCAGCGTTACCCTCTGGCGCGTACCTTGTTCACCAGTAGCAGCCGCACAGTCCAGGCGCAAATGTGCACGCAGGGGCAGGGCGTTGCCGTATTGCCCCGCGCCTTGGGTGACCAATTAACGGCGCTGCGGTTGATTGATCCGCACGAGCCGCCACCGGGTCGCGACATATGGATGGGCTACCACCAGGACATGCGCCAGATGGACAGCCTTCGTGCTCTTGCCGATCTTGCTTCCATCATGATCGGCAATCAGGCATGCGGTTGACTCACTCTGCTGGGTGCATGGCCGCCGTTTGCGGATCAGTAGCAGGTTGGCGCGTCAGGGTAAGGCTCAATCCCGCGCCTACCGCCAGGCATGCTGCGATGCAGAGTATGGAGACGGTGAAAGCGTGGGTGATGGCAGCCGCGTCCGTATCCGTGCCTAGAAGGGTGTAGAAAATGCCGCCTATTATTGCCACGCTCAGTGACGTGCTGATTTGCAGGGTGGAGCTGGTAATGCCTGCAATCATGCCGGAGTATGCGGGTGCCACACGTCCTGTGATCATGCGCATCAATGTCGGAAGGGCTAATCCTTGTCCGAAACCGATCAGAAACAGAATGACGGCAAGGGGCAGCGCAGCGGGGCTGGCGGACATCGGCGTGTGCGCCACGAGCCAGGCCAAGAGCACAAATCCCAACACTTCAAGCCCCATTCCGACGGGATTGACGTATGCCCCCAGAAAACGCCTGAACTGAGGGGTGGAAAGCGGTCCCAGCAAAAATCCCGCGCCGAAAGGAAGGAAGACGAGGCCTGCATTGAGTGGGCTCGTGTGCAGCGCTCCCTGTAGATAAATGGAAAGCAGCAGGAAAAACACGCCGATCGCGTAAAAGGTGAGGGCGACGAGCAGTGCCCGGGCAAGACCGGGCGCGCGCAGTGCGGCAGGATTCAGCAACGGAGCACCTTGCGCTTGATGCAGGCGGGCTTCGTAGCGCCAGAACAGCCAGGCCAGCAGCGGCACCGCTGCAAGCGACAGCCAGGCCCACAAAGGCCAACCCGATTCACGCCCCTCGATCAGAGGAATGATCAGAGCCGCAAGCGTCACCATCGACAATAGCGTTCCGCCCAGATCCAGCTTGCTTGTCTGTGGTGCGTGGGTTTCCTTGACCACTGGAATGGCGACAAGGATGACCAGTAACGCAATCGGTAAATTCACCAGAAATATCGCCCGCCAGCCCAGGTTCATCAGGTTGAGCGATATCAATATTCCGCCAAGTGCCTGGCCGACTACCGAAGCCAGACCAAAGACCGCGCCATACAGGCTCAGTGCCAAGGGCTTTTCGGAGTCGGGGAATATCGCCTGCACTGATGCGAGTGCCTGAGGTGCCATGATGGCTGCCGTCACGCCTTGCAGCGAACGTCCGGCGATCAACACCCAGGGTGACTCGGCTACACCGCAGATCAGTGAGGCAACGGCAAAGCCAACCAGACCAACGAAGAACATTCTCATGCGGCCATAGATGTCACCCAGCCGTCCACCGGTAATCAGTGTCACGGCATAAAGCGCCGCATACGAGGAGATGATCAACTGTTCGGCGGAGGAGGCCGTGCCTAGCGATTGCTGAATTGAAGGCAGCGCTACGTTGACGATGAAAAAATCCAGCGGCGGTAAAAATGCACCGACCAACAAGATGGTGAACATCAACCAACGCCGCGGTTCCGGGGGGGCGACTTTTGTCTTAGGCATAAGGTCTCCTTCCTGGAACCCTTCGGTTCCAGAATATTCTCGATTGCAGGTCATGCTCTGAATCAGCTGACTCCAATCTAAACGATCAAACCTTCCCTTACGCCTCACATAAATGAACGGCCAATGTTCATTTATGGCAGTGCCGCTCAGCCCCTGACTCCTCTCAAAATGGCCGCACTGTGGTTCCAGTCGAGCCACACAATCGAGACTGAGGAGTCAGATATGTCAGGCAAATTCGCTAATCAGGTTGCAGTCGTCACCGGGGCATCCACAGGGATCGGGTTTGCAATTGCGCAAGGTTTGATTGCCGAGGGAGCCAAGCGTGTTTACATCACGGGTCGTTCTGCAGCCACGCTGGAGGCGGCGGTGGCGAAGCTAGGCGACAGAGTCGTAGCGGTCATTTCCGATGTCGCCAGCCAGGCTGATCTCGATAAACTCAAAGCTACAATTGAGGCGCGCGACGATCAGCTGGACTCAGTGTTTGCCAACGCGGGTATTTGCGAAAAGAACCCGCTGGGCGAGACCACCGAGGCGGCTTATTTCAACATGTTCGACATTAACGTGAAGGGGGTTTTTTTACCGTTCAAACGTTGATGCCATTGTTGAAAAACGGTGCGTCGATCGTGTTGACGGCCTCTATCTGTTCCAGCAATGGGATGGAAGGACTGAGCCTCTACAACGCATCCAAGGCCGCAGTACGGTCCTTCGCCAGGACTTGGGCCAACGAACTCAAAGGTCGCAAGATTCGAGCGAATGTCCTGAGCCCTGGCTTCACCCGCACGCCTCTGATGGATAACGGCTTGAAGATGAGCGAGAGCGACATTGCCGCGCTGCGCCAACACGTCGAGCAGATCACTCCGCTGGGGTATATGGCCCAACCTGAAGAAATCGCCTCGTCGGCGCTGTTCCTTGCATCTGCCGATGCGAAATATGTCAACGGTGTGGAGCTGATGGTCGACGGCGGCCTGTCGCAGATCTGAACACGTGCTCAACCGTAGCGCAGCCCTCGCGGAGGGCTGCCTTCGTCGCTTATGCGAAGCCTCAGCAGGAAACCCCATCATGAACATGGAACAACTGACCGCCCGACTGGACGCCCTGGAAAGTCGCGCCGCCATCGAGTCGCTGATAAACGCCTACGCCAATGCCTTCGACCGCATCGACGCCTCGCTCCTGAGCGGTATCTGGCACGAAGAATCAACACTGGATCTACCGGGTTTTGGCCAAGCCGGAAACCGTGACGAAATCCTCGCGATGGCGCAAAACAGCTGGCGCCAGATGCCACATATGCATCACTGGATGGCCAACCCGCTGATCGATATTAAGGGTGACAGCGCGGTGGGTACGGTGGCTGCGGATTGCCTGTTTCACGACATTGAAAAAGGCCCGGTGCAAGTCAGCGGGCTGTACCACGACAGGTTTGAACGTCGGGACGGAAGATGGGCGTTCTTGTCACGTCGTTTTGAACTGCACTTTCTTACACCTTTGAAGGACTGGGTACCCGTTGCTGGCGAAGAAAAGTATGCGCCGGTCGAGCACCAGAGCCTGGGCAAGCCCTCAGACAGTTGACCTGCGCGCATGAGTTTCAGTTGGGGGCAGCGAACGACAAGCACTGTCCGCCGACGTCGTTCAAGCTCCAGGGAATGACAGCGAAAAACAGATAACCCCGGGCTTTGGCTGTTCGACACGCACGTGACCTTCATGCAGTTGCATGATTGCCACGACGATGGCGAGGCCAAGGCCGTAGGAGTCAGAGTTCTGGTGGCGAGACGCATCGCCGCGGTAAAAGCGGTCGAAGAGTTTGCCCACGGTTTCATCACTCAGCACAGGCCCTTGGTTCTTCACTTCAATGCGGGCTCCGCCGGGGGTTTCCATCACCCGGATCTGAATCTCGGTGCCCTCGTAGGCATAGCGAACGGCGTTTGCCACCAGGTTGCTCAAGGCTCTGCGCAGCAGCAAAGGGTCAGCGAGCACGTTTCCATCGCCTGTTATCTGTACGGTCATTCGCCGCTCTTCAGCCAAGCCTTCAAAATAGTCGGCAATGCGCTGCGATTCGTCATGCAGCGATAGTTGCTGGCGCTCCACCAGTGCGTGCGCTTCATCGGCGCGCGCAAGGAACAGAATGCTTTCGACGATGCGCGAGATCCGTTCGAGCTCTTCAAGGTTCGAAGCGATCAGTGCCTGATAGTCATCCTCGCTGCGGCGCTGGCGAAGGGCGACCTGGCAATGCCCCATCAGCGACCCCACCGGCGTGCGGATTTCATGGGCAAGGTCAGCGGAAAATTGCGTCAATCGTTGATAACCCCGGGCAAGACGATCGAGCATCGCGTTATAGGCGTCACTCAGCTGTTGCAGTTCAACCGGCGTATCGGAGCTGTCCATACGGCTGTGCAGACGCTCGGGTGTTATCGCTGCCGCATGCGCGGCCATCTTGCGTAACGGACGCAGCCCTCGACGCAGTACCAGGTAACCCAGCAACGCGGTGGCCAGAAACGCAAGGGCAACGGCCAGGTAGATACGTTCGCGATACGCCGCGAGCATAGCCATTTCCTTGCCCATGAGGTGCGCGGCGGTCAGGCGCACTTCACGTCCCCCCGACGTCGTGACGACGGAGGCGGCGCGCAGCATTGTTCCCGAGTCGGTCACGCCGCTACGCAGGTCACTGACGCTCAGCTTTGTATCCTGGCCGATCACGGGCAGTTCAGGCAACGTGACGTTCAGTGGATTTACCTGGATTACCGGTTGCTGTCCGGGCTCTTCAATGATGAAGATGTCGTCTTCGCTGTCGAGCATGTTCTTGAAAATCTGCGGGCTGTCGCGCAGCTTTTCGATGGCGAGCTCGTAGTGCAGCAGCTTGCGAAAATGTTCCAGGCGGCCCATGACCGCATGATCGCTGTACACCAATACCGAGGCTTTCATCGTCTGATACAGATAAACGCCTGCACCGGCCACGGCCAGCATCGCTACCATGGAAAACGCCACGGTCGATCGCAGGGTCAGAGAGGGTTGGCGTCGGGACCGCATGGCCTCACCTCGCAGACATAGCCGATACCGCGAATGGTATGGATCAGCTTGATAGGGTAGGGCTGATCGACCTTGCTGCGCAGGCGCTTGACCGCTACGTCCACCACGTTGGTATCGCTGTCAAAATTCATGTCCCAGACTTCCGAAGCGATCTGTGTCCTGGACAGCACATCGCCTGCCCGGCGCAGAAATAGATGCAGCAGGGCGAACTCCTTGTTGGTCAGCACGATCACCTGCTGCTGGCGTGTAACGCGGCGCCGGACCAGATCCAGCTCGAGGTCGGCGAGGTGGAAATGGTCGGCTTCGCGCACGACACCACGACGCAAGATGGTGCGGATGCGTAACAGCAGTTCAGTAAACGAAAAAGGTTTGACCAAGTAGTCATCGGCGCCCAGTTCCAAGCCGCGAATGCGGTCCTGCAACTGGTCGCGCGCGGTCAGGAACAGCACGGGGACGTCTTGTCTGGCGCGCAAAAGCTCGATGATCTGAAACCCGTCAATCCCGGGCAACATCACGTCCAGCACGATCAGATCGTAGGTCGTATGCAAGGCCATGTGCAGGCCGTCGGCGCCGTGCTGGGTCCAGTCGACGTTGTAACCGGACTCGCCGAGCCCCTTTTTGAGGTACTCACCTGTTTTGGTGTCATCTTCGATTAGCAGGATATGCATCGTGAGGCGCGCTCGGGTCTCTTCATGACAGGATTCAGCCCGCGACATCGGTATCTCGGCTGTGCAGTGTAACGGGATGAGCGGGCGCAGTCGGTTACATTTCTGTCATTCATGGGCAGGGCTGACGAATGACAAAAATGTCATTCGGCGGTCATCGTGACGTCCCGGTCTGCGGTCGAGGATGGCGGCACATCACCCCATGAGGAATCGTCACCATGCAACTAAAAAACGCCTTGTCTACCACATTCGGTTTGTTGATGCTCAGTGCTGCCGTCATTGCTACCGCGGCTGACATGCCGGTGATCAAACCGCTGCGTGGCACGGTGGAAAGCGTCAGCAACAATACGCTGACATTCACTGTCCGCTCCGGCGCCCAGCAGACTATCGGACTGACTGACAAGACCGGTATCAACCGGGTATCGAAGGCCAATATCGAATCGATCAAATCCGACAGCTTCATTGGCTCGGCGGCCATCCCGCAGGCCAACGGAACATTGAAGGCGCTGGAGGTGACGGTTTTTGACGCCAGCCTGAAGGGCAGCGGCGAAGGTCATTATGGCTGGCAGAACGCGGATGGCAGCACAGGCACCATGACCAACGGTACAGTGGGGAAACTGTCCAAAGCTGACGGCCGCACATTGACCGTCAACTACAAGGGTGGCGAGAAACAAATCGTCGTACCGGACGATGTGCCAATTGCCTACGTCGAGCCAGGCAAAGCCGATGAACTGGTCAAAGGTACGAAAATTGTCGTGTTCCCCGCCGCAGATGGAACCACCGCGCGCGGCATTGCAGTTGGCAAGGATGGCTTCCAGCCACCGATGTAATCACCTGAAAAGGCAGGGGCGCTGCCGCTTGGCAACGCTCCGCTACATGGCTGGTTTCGAGGGGGAAACACGTGAGACAGAAAAAGCTTCATCCCTGGCCGGTTCGCCTCACCCACTGGCTCAACGCCGCCTGCATGGTCTGCATGTTCATGAGCGGTTGGGCCATTTACAACGCCTCGCCACTGTTCGGCTTCAGGTTTCCAGTGTCGGTAACCGTGGGCGGGTGGTTGGGTGGGGCGCTGGCCTGGCACTTTGCATTCATGTGGCTGCTGCTGATCAACGGCGCAATCTATGTGCTGTATGGCGTCGTCAGTCGCCATTTCAAACGTGAGTTGCTGCCCATTGGGCTTGTCGCATTGAAGCGTGATTTTACGGACGCTTTGCGCTTCCGGCTCGTGCATGAAAAGGGTGTCTATAACGCTGTGCAGCGCCTGATGTACTGGATGGTGCTGGCAGGAGGCGCACTCGTCGTCATTTCGGGTGTGGCGATCTGGAAACCCATTCAACTTCAAGAGCTGGTCGCGCTACTGGGCGGCTATGACGTCGCTCGCTACGTACATTTTGCGGCGATGGCGGTAATTGCTGCATTCGTCGTGATTCATCTTGGGTTGGTAATGCTGGTACCCAAAACCCTGCTGCCAATGATTTCAGGTGGGGTGCGGTCGCTTGATATCAGGAGAAATGGCCATGACTGAATCCAGAAAAGGAACTGTTCAGCGCGTCAGGCTTGAACCTGCGCAACAGCTTGAGTTGGAGAATATCCAGCGCCGGCATTTCCTTCGTGCCGGCTTGACCGTGGGTGCGATGTCGATGCTGACCGGCTGCAACCTGCAGGACGGCGATCAGGTTGACAAGGTCCTTTGGGCCATGTCGCGCTGGAACGATAGGGTCCAGGCATGGCTGTTCAGCGGACAGAAACTGGCGCCGACCTTCACCCGCGCGCAGATCACTACGCCATTTCCGTTCAACGCATTCTATGGCCAGGACGATATCCCTGAAGTGGACCTCGCCAGTTACTCGCTCGCCGTCTCCGGCCGGGTCAGGGACAAGGCTCCATGGACACTCGAAAGCTTGCGCAAACTGCCGCAACGTAGCGATATCACCCGTTTGATCTGTGTTGAAGGTTGGAGCGCCATAGGACAATGGGGAGGTGTACCGCTCAAAACCTTTCTGGAACACATCGGTGCCGATACCACAGCGAAATTCGTCGGTTTCAAATGTGCTGATCGCTATTACTCCAGTCTGGACATGCCGACGGCCTTGCACCCACAGACACTGCTGGCGCTGGATTACGCTGATGTCGCGTTGCCGCCCGAGTACGGCTATCCGCTGCGGGTTCGAGTACCCACCAAATTGGGCTTCAAAAACCCCAAGCATGTTGTCGAGATTTTCGTGAGCAACGACAACCCGGGCGGGTATTGGGAAGACCAGGGATACAACTGGTTCAGCGGGATCTGATGGCGCAAAAACTGAACAGCCACGCCAGGAATGCTGGCGAGACTCATGACACCAGACCTGATATGAGGCGTCCCCATGACCTATATATCTGCGGTACCGCCAGCTTCATCAGTGTTACCGACTTCAGAAAACAAGAAGCGGGCAACGACCCATAGTGCAGATTTCCAATCCCAATTGCAGGCTCAGTCCAGATCACCTGTGCAGGAGCCGGATACAACCCGCGCTCATCTGTTATCGGAATCGACCACAAACCTGTCATGCCGGCCGGAGATGCGAGCGCTGCTTCAATTGTTGCCATGGCGAAGGAACGCCGACGGTTCTTTCAGCAGACCGGGCCGATCAGTGCCAGGTACGCGAGCCAGTGGCTTGGATATTGCGGACTTCAACTTCCCTGATCGAAACATTCTGGATAGCAGTGAGATTATCAAACACACCTGCGGAAATGAGGAGGGTAGACGGCCCTACTCAAAGTCCTTTGATGAGCGAATCGTGTGTACTTTCAATGGCGAGGAAAGCGAATTCTCTTCTGATGTGATCTGCAAAGAGGGATTGAATGCGTTCGCTACCGCAGTGGCTCTTTCCCCGATAACCCTCACCTGGTTACCGATTGAGATTGTTAGAGCACCGCTACGGTCGCCTGGCGTACGGATTTTTCGCCGTCGCAAGTCCTCTTCAGTCGAGAGCCACCTTCTCGACAAGTCAATTTCAGAGTAAGGGCGTTAAACGGGCGGATCTCGATAGCTCTTTCGCCGCGGGGCTAGTATTTCTATCGAGAAAGCAGCTACGCCAATGCGCGTCTTTATTTATTAGTGGTCTGTCGTTCGCTTACTGGCCGGGGTTTCTAGAGTGGCGAATGCGGTTTTATGAGGCTGAGTCCCAGTGACCCGATTGGACGCCGTTCTGGCACGTGAGTTAGCTTTCGTATCCGTTTATATTTTGGGCTCCACAACCATGACTGATCGTCAGATCATTGTTCCAGATGGCATGAGATTGCTCTGCGAGCATGCTGGTTATGCACCAGCTGTAAAGGTAGGAAAGACTCTTTACTGCGCTGGTCAGGTAGGCCGGACGCCGGAATTATCAGTTATCGAAGACCCAGAGCAGCAGTTTTTGGCAGCTTGGGACAATCTCCGGCTCGTCTTGGAAGCCGGCGGGTGCGAATTTGAAGATGTCGTCGAAATGACAACTTATCACGTCGATATGCACCGCCACATGCCAATTTTTAGACGCGTGAAGGATAAAGTCTTTCCTCGGAGTACTTGTGCATGGACATGCATAGGTGTCGGTGAACTGGCTCGCCCCGGCCTTCTCGTGGAGATCAAATGCATCGCCGTAGAGCGATAGCTTTTCTGATAGGCCCCTGAATATACAAATCCTGGATGGGTGTTTATCTATGCGGCAGCAGATGTGACACTTCACTCGCCCGTTGTGTCGGCAGGCACGCCATCCGCACGTTCCCACGCCTACTGGCGACGGGCAAGACAGGATTGTTTGAAACTCAGTGTGATGACACGAAGGGCGACGGGGTTGTCGGTGCCGGCAACGTATAAGCCTGCTTCATCCGCGCCACCTCCGCTATTGGCGTGCGTCCGAAGAGGCGCTTGAAATCGCGGCTAAATTGCGAAGCACTTTCATAACCCACCAGAAATGCCGACTTGGCCGCTGTCAGGTCGTTACGCAGCATCAGTAATCGCGCTTGATGCAACCGCGTCGACTTGAGGTACTGCATAGGCGAGGAATCGGTCACCTTGCGAAAATGCAGATGAAAGTTAGGCACGCTCATCTGCGCTTCCTGGGCGAGGATTTCTACATCCAGATGCTCGTGGTAACAGCGGTGGATTTTGTGAATGGCGCGCGTCACCTTGCCGAACTGACCCTGCTGGGCGATAGCCGCGCGTAGGGTACCGCCTTGTTCGCCAGTGAGAATGCGGTAGTAGAGTTCGCGCAACATCGCTGGTCCGAGGATTTGCGCGTCGGTGCAGTCGCCCATGACTTCCAGAAAACGCAGGGTCGACTGGCGCAGCGGTTCGTCCATGGGCGAGGCGTACATACCCATAGGCTGAGCCACGCGGATGTTCCATACCTCATCTACCTGCTGAATCAGCTCGCCGGCCAGATTGAAATCCAGACGTATGTACACCGCCAGCATTGGCTCCGCCTCGCTAGCGTCGGTCTCCATTGTAAAAGGCACTGGCACTGACACCACCAGATAATGCTGGGCGTCATAGATGTAAATTTCATCACCCAGATAGCCGCGTTTCTGCCCCTGACAGAGGATGACGATGCCCGGCTCATATAGAACCGGGGTGCGCTTCAGCGGCCGGTTGGAACGCAGAAAACGCACATCATCCAGCGGACTCAGGTTGTAACCCTCCAGCGGTGCAAGCTGGCCCATCAACTGCACCATACGCGCAGTGCTCGGGTCCTTGGATTTCGGCATCGATTGTACGTTCTCCACTTTTATGCTCAGCCGTCCGTGGAACAGCTCAGCGCTTCCCATTGCTCAATACTCTCCGCCGTCCGCTGCAGCTTGTCACGCACCAGAGCCAGGGCGTCGCTGCCCAGCAGCAGTTGAGCCGGCGGATTAGGGCTGGTGATAATAGTCATCATGGCGCGTGCGGCTTTCTGCGGGTCGCCCAGTTGAAGGCCGCTTTTTTCCTCACGGGCTTTTCGCACCGGGTCGAAAGTCGCATCGTAGTCACTGATACTGCGCGGCGTACGCTGCATCGAACGACCTGCCCAGTCCGTTCGGAAAGACCCCGGCGCCACGGCCGTTACAAAAATATTGAAGGGCGCAAGCTCTTTGTTCAACGTATCAGAGATGCCCTCCAGGGCAAATTTGCTGCCGCAGTAGTAAGCAATACCTGGCATGGTGATATAGCCACCCATGGACGTGATATTGAGGATACGTCCCGCCCGCCGCTGGCGAAAAAAGGGCACAAACGCCTTGGTCATCGCCACCGCGCCGAATACATTGACGTCGAACTGACGGCGCATTTCCTCCAGCGACGACTCCTCGAAAACCCCTTCGTGGCCATAACCCGCGTTGTTAACCAGCACGTCCACCGGGCCATACTGACCCTCAATAGCGGCGACGACGGCGTCGATGGCATTAAAGTGGGTAACGTCCAGCACCACGCCATGGGCTCTCTCAGGCAAGAGCGCCTGGAACGTTGCCAGAGAGGATTCGCTGCGAACAGTGCCGATCACTCGATGGCCCTGAGCGAGAGCTTCCTTAGCCAGGGCCTGGCCAAAGCCGCTACTAACGCCCGTGATAAAAATGGTTTTTTCTGCACGCATGGGGCGCACTCCTGAATATATAAGGTCAGGCTATGCTAGGGCGGAGAGTGGCTGGGAACTATGCCTGATTCGATTTTAGTATTGCCTGATTCTATCGGAGTGCTCGGTGAGCAACCTGAAATCTGCTGGCAAAAAACGAGGCCAAAGGAAGAAAAACGACGGGCTTATTTACCTGCTCTAATGTCTGCTTCGTGTCGCAAGTCGTTTTTCGGTAACGCTGATGTGCATGCGGTCTGGCCGAAGGTGTCGCACCTGCGCTCCAAGGTTTTCGCATTGGCAGTAAAGGCTGCGCGCGCAGTTAATCGCCGAACAGATCGAACATCAGGTGCCTGAACCATTTATTGACGGGGCGCGGTTGTATTTGCTGGGCCAGAATAAATTGATGGCGATTTCGGTGAGGCAACGGGACTGGCGGGCTTGCAAATGAATGGATCTCCATGCCCATGAAAAGCCAGAAATGCTCAGCTAAACAGCCTGCCAGACGAAGCCTAAAGGCTCTCAGGGGCGCCGAAGAACATTTTGACTAGGCTCTAGGACGATATTTTCAGGCAGAAAAATATCAAATATGCCCCCAATTTTGCCCCCAGTTGCATGCGATGCACTCGCAATTGCGAGTGCACGCCCTGGCGGTGATGCTACGTGGGGCTTGATGGCTTTCGGTGGCGCAGCCCTTTTGAAATTGGCTGGTTCGCTCGCCTTACACATGCTCACTGGCTGCGAGTCTGCCGGTATCTACTGATGCATCTCCGTCACGGACATGGTGAACACCAACTTGGATCTGCCAGCGTTGGAATAGGAATGAGGTACATCGGTTTTCGCCACTGCCGAACTCCCCGCAGGGATGACCAACTCTGTTTCCCCTACCACGCATTTCAGCGTGCCTTTCTCCACATGAAACAGTTCAAGCGTGCCCTGAGGATGCCCCTGTGAAGCGAAAGATTCGCCTGGATGCATTTCCCAACGCCACAGCTCGATCATATTAGGGCCGGACGTTCCCGCCAGGAGGCGCGCCGTTCCTCCCAGGTCACCGGTCCAGAGCGTGGGGATGTCTTGGCTGTCGATGATATGGGCGGATGGGGCTTCGGTCACATTGACGATGTCTGCAACAGACAGTCCAAGCGCGGCGGCGATTTTGCAAAGGATGCCGATACTGGGGTTCGCCGTACATTTCTCTATTTCGACAACCATTCCTTTGCTCACGCCAGCACGGCGGGAAAGTTCATCCAGCGTGATCTTCTGTGTTTTGCGTGCCTGTTTAAGTGTGCGCGCAACGGCCAGGCTGACGGCATGAGCATCAGCGCCAGGGGTAGTCGACAGGCTGGTATTGGTGGTCATTGATGAAGGTCATGAGAAAAATGTGCTGGGATTCTCGGCCTTTATAAGTAGCTCCGTCAATCGGCTCAGCCGTTATATTAGATGATAATGGTCATTATATTGACTTTATTGGTCGTCGCTGACTAGCATGAAATGACATTTAGGTTCCTGGAGGTTTTTGATGCTGTCCGTACTGCCGTTAATCGATCAAGCCGTTGCCGAGCTGGCGCCGGAGTTCAGGGCCCTGAGTATCGTGGTGGAAGCTGCACCACTGGCTCATCCTGAGGTGGCCCAGGCTGCGCTGGACCGTGCTTGCAAGGCTGTGCAGGAAGGTGGGCCAAGCTGGGGAGAAGGCCATCTGGCTGCATGGGCTGAGACCTTTCGAAAGTTTGGGGCCAAGCCGCAGCGCACACCTTGTTCAGCTGAAGCGCTGCGTAAACGAGTTTTACGTGACGGCAGCTTGCCTAGCCTGGATCCCATCGTCGATCTCTACAACGCAATCAGCATTGAGTACGCCATCCCGGTTGGCGGGGAAAACATTGAAGCCTATGTGGGCTCCCCACGGCTCGTAGTCGCTGATGGCACTGAGGCTTTTGACACGATGAAAGAGGGGGCTGCTGCCTTCGAGTATCCGGATGCCGGCGAGGTTGTCTGGCGCGATGACAAAGGCGTGACCTGCCGTCGCTGGAATTGGCGGCAAGGTGTCAGGACCCGTCTCGGTGCTGACGCGAGGAGCATGTGGTTCATTCTGGAGAGTCTGCCGGCGATGCCGCTTGAAGCCCTGACGGAAGCGGGGGACAAACTCATCGAAGGGTTGCAGCAAATGATGCCAGGCGTCCAGATCGAAAGCTCACTGATTGGTCCTGGGGCCAAATAGTCCATAGACCACTGCAAGGAGTGATGACGATGTTTACCGGTCTTAGTGCATTTCCTCTGACCCCTATGGATGAGCAGGGTGTGGACGAAAATGCTTTTACTTGTCTTGTGCAGCAATTGGTGGCAGCTAAAGTAGATTCCATCGGGGCTCTAGGATCCACCGGAAGCTATGCGTATCTTTCTCGAGCCGAACGTTCTCGAGTTGCTCAGTTGGCAGTAGAGGCCGCGGAGGACGTGCCTGTGATGGTGAGCATCGGCGCGCTGCGTACACGCGACGTTTTGCTGCTGGCTGAGGATGCGCAAGCCGTGGGGGTCAAAGCCTTGCTGCTGCCACCCGTGTCATATCAAAAACTTGCTCAGGACGATGTGTTCTCGATGTACGAAATGGTTTCGGCCAACGTCTCAATCCCGCTATGTGTCTATGACAATCCTGGTACCACTCATTTCGAATTTACCGATGAGTTACACGGGCGTATTGCAGAGCTACCCAATGTCAGCTCAATCAAAATCCCTGGCGTCCCCGAGGCGCCACATCTGGCCAGGGAGCGTGTGGAGCGCCTGCGGAAATTGATTCCGAGTCACGTGACTATTGGAATAAGCGGCGATGCGTTTGCCGCTGTTGGAATGAATGCCGGCTGCGATGCCTGGTATTCGGTCATGGGCGGTTTGTTCCCCAATACAGCGCTCGCCATCACACGAGCAGCATTGTCAGGTGACGCCTTTGAGGCTATGCGCCTCTCCGAATCCTTGAAGCCGCTTTGGGCATTGTTCAGCCAATTTGGCGGTAGCTTTCGCGTGATAGCCACTGCAGCGGAGCTACGCGGCATTACTCACTCTCCGAGCGTGCCTTTGCCGCTTAGAACCATCGAAGGGGAAGGACGCAAGCAAATTGCAGCGGTGATAGACGCGCTCGAATTGAGCTGAGCACTGCGGTGAACACTCTGCCTCATCATGGTTGAGGAGGCAGAAATCCAACTGCCTACAGTTTCAAAAACGTTGTGAAATGATCTTGGTGTCCCTCCAGGATTTCCCTGGGTAGGATCGTGCTAACACTTCCTCGATGCTGCAGGCCATGAGAAAGCACATGAGCAAGGATTTGTTCTTTGGTCATGTTGCCGGGTTTGCCATCCTTGAAAATAAATTCCACCGGTTCAGACAGCTCCTTTGCAGTGACTGATTTCGTGTAATCGACAAACCATTGATTTGCCGCTGTGAAAGCCTCTTCCAACTGACGAATGTCTTGCCGCTGCTCAGTGACGACGTCGTCAAATTCCTCCGGTTTTCCCTGCAGTCTGGCGATGAATAGTTGGTCCACAATATTGATGTGCCTGAGCCAATAACAGGCCTTCTCCATTTCCACAGGAAACGACTGCGAAATGGGCGCTTTCAAGCACCTGAATAACACATCCTCAGACCATGCCTTGTACTGATAAAGCGAGTGCAGCAGATTCTTGGCACACATGGTGTTCTCCCATTTCTAAGCATTGTCGGCCCTCGCACATCCCATGGGCTTGGACAAAAGGGGGGTTCGTGTAACGGGAACGGAATACCGTTAGCGAGATATAATAGTCGATATATTGACTTTTATGGTCATTGGTATGAAGCTGGATCAAAGGCGATTAACGCTACCGCATTGAATTCCGCAGAAGCCCCAGCTTGCAGGCGGCCGGCTCGGAAATGGCTTGAGGGTGTCTTGGATCATGAAATACGTCAGCACACGGACCCCTGGTAGAACGTACGAATTCAGCGAGGTGCTGATGGGGGCGTACGCGCCTGACGGTGGTTTGTACGTGCCGCACAAGGTTCCCCGCTTCAAAAAGGAGGAGCTCTCAAAGCTCGAATGGTTGCCCTTCCATGAATTGGCTCGCTACGTAATCGAGCCCTTTCTGGGGGGATGGATCGAGCAGGATCTGTTGTCTCGGATGCTTGACGAGATTTTTGATTGTTTTAAAAGCAACGCAGTGACACCGCTGTACCAGACCGCAAGTAACGAGTGGATACTCGAATTGTTTCATGGGCCGTCAGGCGTCTACCAAGACGTTGGCCTTCAGTTGATGTCTCGCTTTATCGATCATGATTTACTCAGGTCTGGTAAGAAGGCGCTGATTATAGGTTGTACAGGTGGAGATACTGGCGCCGCAGCAATAAAAGCATTTTCGGGAATGAAGGGCGTTACGTTGTTGGTATTGCATCCTTCCATGGGGTTAACGGCGGAGGATCGCATACGCTTACTGAGTACGCACGAAGATAATGTTGTGAATGTTGCGGTCGACGGAGACTATTCTGATTGTCATCGTTTGTGTGAGCAGTTCCTGAAACAAAGTAATAATGCACGGCAGCATCTTATTTCGTTCAACTCAGTGCATTGGGTTCGCGTACTTGCGCACCTCTCCTTCTATTTCTATTCTGCTCTTCAGCTCGGTGCGCCTAAAAGAGAGATTGCTTTCAGTGTCCCGACTGGAAATTTTGGCGCCCTGTACGCTGGTTATATTGCCAAGCAAATGGGACTGCCGATTCGACAGCTTATCGTTGCCACGAATACTAACGCCGGACTGCATAACTTTCTCCAATCAAATCTGTACAGTCGAAATGAAATTCGTGCTACCAAAATTCCCACGATGAATGTTTCATTAGCCTCTAATTTTGAGCGCCTACAGTGGAGCATTTTAAATCGATGCGGAGAAAAAGTAGCTCGTAATATGCAGTTGCTAGAAGGCGAGGGAACTATTCAGTTAGCGCAGGATGAATGGTTGGAGGCACGCCAACTGTTTGACTCACTGGCTGTGGACGATGCAGACGCATTCAGTTGTATTCATGAGGTCTTTGCAGAGAGTGGATATCTGGTCAGTCCCAATACCGCCATCGGCTTGCGCGCTGCACGTGTAAGCAGACGCAGCTTGATGATCCCCATGATTTGCCTGGCAACCACACATCCGTCGAAAGTTGGCACTGCAACCCAAAAGTCAGAGATTGTTGGCCACCTAAATACAATTGGTGTTCCTGTAGTTGCTGAACAAGACTGTACTTCAATTCCCAACGACGTCAGGTCGCTGATCTCACTGGTCAGGGCATTATCAAAAGACACGGAGTCTCACTCGTTATAAGTCCGGAGCCAGAGATGAAACGTGTTTTAGATAAAGTTGATGAAAAGATTTTGGAGGAGCTAACTCGCAATGCACGGTTGGCCCACAACGATATTGCCCTAAAAGTCAATTTGTCCAGGAACGCAGTCAGGCTGCGGATTGAGCGATTGGAGCGCGATGGGTATGTCCGAGGCTACACAATTATTAAAGGTATGCCTTCAGCTGATGCAGGACCCATTAATGCATTAATCTTCGTTTATCGTAAGGATCGTATGCGAGATTCAGAAGTTGTTCGTTCCGTTGGTGCAATGCCTGAAGTTATTTCCTGCAATGTGATGAGTGGCGACCTCGATATTGTACTGACGGTTCAGGCGATGAATGCAGATCGTATCCACAGGGTATGGAGTGAGATCTCGACGCTGCCGGGAGTCCTGAATACCGTAACGTCTTTTGTTCTGTCGAGCACAAAATAGCAAGTTGCGCTGTTGTACGAGCATTTTGCTCGCAACAACGTTCTGTTTGCCATATTCGTAAAGTTAAGTTGGCGGCTTACTATCTCAGCACCACAACATAACAATGAGAACCCTGTCGTGACTGAATACAAAATTGCGTTGCTTGGATTTGGTGGCGTTAACCGCGCGCTGACCCAGCTTATTGCCGATAAGAATTCGCGTTGGGCCGATGAATTAGGTTTTACCTTGAAGATTGTCGGTGTCAGTGACCTTTACCTCGGTTCGATCATTAACAAAGACGGCCTGGACGCTCGTGAATTGGCAGCAGTGCCTGCTGCTAAAGGCAGTTTCAGGACCCTGGCCGGCGGGACTGCTGAGCCGGCAAACGAAACCGTTATCCGCTTCTCTGGCGCCGATATTGTCGCTGAGGCAACGTTCACCAATCCTGTGGATGGTGAACCGGCTACGACCTTCTGCCGCTGGGCTCTGGAAAAGGGCGTCAGTGTCGTGACCACCAACAAAGGGCCCGTGGCGCTGCATGCACAAAGCTTGAAGACGCTGGCCGATAGCACCGGCGCCTGCTTTGAATTTGAAGGTTCTGTCATGAGTGGGACCCCGGTTATCCGTTTGGCCAAGGAGTCACTGGCAGGCTCGGAAATCACCGGCTTCAAGGGGATTCTCAACGGTACTTCAAACTTTGTCCTCTCCAGCATGGAGACGGGGTTGGACTTCTCCAGTGCTGTCGCAAAAGCGCAGGAACTGGGGTATGCCGAAGCTGACCCAACAGCGGATGTAGAAGGGCACGATGTGCGCTTGAAGGTTGTCATCCTCGCCAATGAACTGCTAGGCGCAAAACTCAAACCAAGCGACGTCCTGTGCAAAGGGATTTCTGAAATCACGGCCAAGGATATTGCCGAGGCGACGAAAGCAAATGCCCGCTGGAAGCTGATTGGCAGCGCAGAGAAACGGAGCGATGGTTCGATTTCAGCATCAGTGAGTCCGAAGCTCTTGCCGGCGAGCGACGCGCTCTCAGCCGTGAGCGGAGCCACCAACGCAATTACCTTCAACACGGCCATTCTCGGTCCCGTCACTGTAGTGGGTGCGGGGGCAGGTCGTTTTGAAACCGCATTTGCCTTGCTCGCCGACATCGTAAGCATCCACAACCACAAAACCACGTCAGGTAAGTAATCATGAATAGCTTGAGTCTCTCGCTCGCTGCTGATTATAAGGCCATTACGGTGCTCAGCCCGTTTGACGGCAGCAAAGTGGGTGAAGTGGCAGACATACCCGCATCATCCGCTACCACGATAGTTGACACCGCCATTTTAGGTGCCTTGATTGCCAAGGATCTGCCGCGCCATGAGCGTGCGCGTATCTTGGAAAAGGCCGCAAGCTCAGTCGAGCGTGACAAGGACTCCTTTGCCAAACTGATCGTCGCGGAGTCAGGAAAAACGCTGAAGCAGGCGCGAAAGGAGGTGTTGCGATGCGTCAATACCTTGAAGTTGTCTGCCGAAGAAGCCAAGCGCAATGCCGGTGAAGTCATTCCTTTTGACGCCTATGTCGGGTCTGAATCCCGTCAGGGCTGGTTCACCCGTGAACCGTTGGGCGTCATCGTTGCCATCACCCCTTACAACGACCCGCTTAACCTGGTCGCGCATAAATTGGGGCCTGCCATTGCAGGAGGAAATGCAGTTGTTCTAAAGCCGTCTGAGCTCACACCGCTATCAGCGATCAAGCTGGTGGAGTGCTTGATCGACGCGGGTCTGCCTCCGGTTGTTGCCACCGTCGCAACAGGCGGCGCCGCCCTGGGCAAGGCTCTTGTGGCCCACCGTGCGGTGCGCATGGTGTCTTTCACTGGCGGCTTTGTCACGGGTGAGCAGATCGCTCGTACAGCTGGCCTCAAGAAGCTAGCGATGGACCTTGGCGGTAATGCGCCGGTCATCGTGATGGCTGATTGTGATTTGGATGAAACCGTTGATTCATGCGTGTCGGGGGCTTTCTGGGCGGCCGGACAAAACTGCATCGGTACCCAACGGATCCTCATCGAGGCCTCACTCTATGAAACCTTCAAAACGCGCTTTGTTGAACAGACCTCTAAGTTGATCGTCGGTAACCCTGCAGATGAGCAGACGGACGTAGGGCCGATGATTACCGAGGCGTCAGCCAAGCGTACCGAGGAAGTGGTCAATGACGCCATTGCCAAAGGCGCCACGTTGTTGTTTGGCAACACATGTAACGGCTCGCTCTATTCACCTACCGTGCTGGAAGGCGTCGACCGCCAATGCAAGTTGTGGTGCGAAGAAGTGTTCAGCCCGGTGGTCATCCTCCAGAGCGTCGCCTCCCTGGATGAAGCGTTAGCGCTGGCTAACGAGCCTGAATACAGCCTGCATGCTGGGATCTTCACCAGCAATCTAAAGGTTGCAATGACCGCCGCTAAACGACTGGAGGCGGGCGGGGTGATGATCAACGACTCTTCCGACTACCGCTTTGATGCAATGCCTTTCGGCGGTTTCAAGTACGGGAGCATGGGCCGCGAGGGCGTACGTTTTGCTTACGAAGATATGACGCAGCCCAAGGTCATTTGCATCAACGGTGTGAGTGGAAGCTAAACAATTCGCTCAACTCAAGAATGAATTACACAACAATAACGAGGAATCGACATGCGCCCCGATAAGCACAACCTTTCGACATTATCTGCAGCGACACTTGCTGTTCATGGCGGCAATGTCGCGGATGTCACCAGTGGCGCCGTCCGTACGCCATTGGTTATGGCGAACTCCTATCTCTTGCCGGAAGACCCCGCGACCATGGACTGGTCGAGCCCGGACGGGCTCGTGTACACACGCAATCAAGGCCACAACCAGGTTTGCCTTGAGAAAAAACTCGCAGCCCTTGAGGGTTGTGAAGACGCGGTGGTATTCGCGACCGGTGTTGCTGCCTTGCACTCGGTATTTTTTTCATTCTTGAAAAGTGGTGATCACGTCATCGTCAGTGACATCACCTACCAGGCAGTCTGGCGGCTTTTCGCCGAACTACTGCCTGAACGTTACGGCATTGAGGCAACCTTCGTAGACGTAGGTGACCTGGAATCGGTACGTAACGCCATTCGCCCCAATACCAAGCTGATCCACACTGAAACGATCGCCAACCCCACCACGAAAGTTGCAGACATTGCGGCATTGGCTGAGATTGCACACGCTCATGGCGCGCTGATCTCTGTGGATGCCACATTCACGCCGCCTCCATTTTTTCGTGCAAGTCAACACGGTGTCGACTTCGTCATTCACTCATTGACCAAGTACATCAATGGCCATGGTGATGCCATGGGCGGGGTAGTGATCGGCTCCAACCAGTTGATCAACAAGATCAAGAATGATGCCTTGGTTGACCTCGGCGCGACCATTTCGCCGTTCAACGCGTGGATGATCATGCGCGGCTCGGTCACGTTGCCTCTGCGCTTGAAGCAATTATTGAACTCGGCCGAAAAGTTGGCTCAGTTTCTGGATAGCGATGATCGGATTGCCTACGTCTACTACCCCGGTTTGCCCTCCCACCCGCAGCATGAGTTGGCGCGCCGGCAATTTGCGGGCAAGGGCTATGGTGCTGTGATGGCGTTTGCCGTAGAGGGTGATCCTGATACCCAGAATCGCTTTGTCTCGAACCTGCGCATCATCACGTCGGCCGTTTCATTAGGGCATGACGAATCACTGATCGTGCACGTAGGTGCAGAGGGTCGAGGCGGCTTTGACAAGTACCCCGAAGAGTTCCGCCAGTACGGTCATTTGCGGTTTTCTGTAGGGCTGGAAGACCCAGAAGACTTGATCAAGGATATTGCGTTCGCGCTGGACGCAACATTCAAGTGATTTGAATACGGGCGCTATGTAACCAGGGTTTGGTCAACCCGTCTTTACCCCCGTCCTCGCGGGGGTCTTTTTAATAACGTTGACGTGTTAATTGCGCCTGGCGCAAACAGTCTTGGTGTTTTTTATTGATTGGGAGTTGCTCATGGCTTGGGTGAGTTTGATAGTTGCGGGGATATTTGAAGTTGTGTGGGCTTTTTCGATGAAGCAATCTGAAGGGTTTACGCGATTAGTGCCCACGGTCATTACATTTGTAACCGTGATTGCCAGTTTTGCGCTGTTGTCCTTCTCGATGAAGAGCTTGCCGCTGGGTACGGCATACACCATCTGGACGGGGATCGGCGCTGTGGGAGCTTTTGCTGCAGGTATTTTCTTCATGGGTGAACCCGCCACGCTGTTGCGTATCGTGGCCGCCGTATTGATTGTCAGTGGACTGTTAATGATGAAATTGGTGTCTGCTTGAAAGGCGAGCATTTTGCTCGTGATAACGTTCAATTTGCCATATTCGTAAAGTCGCCGTACTCAGGTAACGTTCAAGTCCAGACGCAGGTCTCGCTAAATAATAACGAGCGTCATGGTTAATGCTGTCGGATGTTTACTGCCCTTAATCCAACTACAATATCTAGGGATGTAATTATGATTTCGCTAAAGAAGCTATGTTTAGTAATGGGCTTGGCGTTGTGCACAAGTGCAGTGTCTGCCAAAGAATACTCCACCTTGCGTTTCGGCGTAGATGCCAATTACGCGCCGTTTGAGTCCAAGGCCGCCGATGGCAGCCTCAAGGGATTTGATATTGACTTGGGCAACGCGATTTGCGCCAAGCTTTCAGTCAAATGCATCTGGGTGGAAAGCGATTTTGATGGCCTGATTCCAGGCCTCAGGGCCGGCAAGTTCGACGGTATCCTGTCATCCATGACCGTGACGGCCACTCGTGAAAAAGCCATTGATTTTTCAAGCGAGCTTTTCTCCGGATTCACGTCCTATGTGTTCAAGAAGGGGTCGGACCTGAGCACGGATGTGGCATCACTCAAAGGCAAAACGGTTGGCTATTTTCAAGGCAGTATCCAGGAAGCTTACGCCAAGGCCGTGCTGGACAAAGCCGGGATAAAAATCCAGTCCTATCAGAACCAGGATCAGGTGTATTACGACCTGGTAGCGGGGCGGCTGGATGCATCCCTTCAGGATGCGCTTCAAGCCCAACTGGGTTTTATCAACTCCCCCCAGGGCGCTGACTACGAAATGAGCCCGTCGGTCGAGAGCCCTTATCTTCCCTCCAAAACAGCCATCGGCATCGCCAAGGGCAATACAGAGCTCAAGGCCTTGCTGGATAAAGCGATCCAGGCTCTTCACGACGATGGCACCTATGATTCGATCCAGAAGCAGCATTTTGGCGATCTGAATCTTTACAGCGGCAAATAACCACCCGGCGCTCGTCCGCTGGATGGGCGTTTTCGCTATAGGTTGTTGATCATGTTTGAACCATTATTAGGCGCATTGGGGCTCTCTGCATTCAGCTTGCAAGGCTTCGGTCCGCTGCTGCTCGAAGGCACCTGGATGACCGTCAAGCTGTCCCTGTGCTCTCTTTTGCTTAGCGTATTGCTCGGGTTGATGGGCGCCAGCGCTAAACTGTCCAGTCTCAAGCTGCTGCGTATGCCCGCGCAGCTCTACACCACACTGATTCGTGGGGTGCCGGATCTGGTGCTGATGCTGTTGATTTTCTACAGTCTGCAAACCTGGCTGACGGTCATCACAGTGGCATTGGGCTGGCAGTACATCGAAATCAATCCCTTCGTCGCAGGAATCATCACCCTTGGTTTTATCTACGGCGCCTATTTCACCGAAACTTTCCGCGGCGCCATGCTGGCCGTACCCCGTGGACAGGTCGAAGCCGCTACTGCCTATGGGTTAAGTCGCGCCCAGCGTTTTCGCTTTGTGGTATTCCCGCAAATGATGCGGTTTGCCCTCCCGGGGCTGGGTAATAACTGGATGGTAATTCTTAAAGCCACCGCATTGGTGTCGATCATCGGCCTGGCTGATTTGGTAAAGGCTGCCCAGGACGCAGGAAAAAGTACCTATCAATTGTTCTTTTTCCTGGTACTGGCTGCACTGACCTATCTGATCATCACCAGCATCTCCAACTTCGTCCTGCGCTGTCTGGAAAAACACTACGCCGCGGGTTTACGGGAGGCAGTGCGATGATCGAACTACTGCAGGAGTACTGGAGGTCATTCGTCTACAGCGATGGCCAGCAAATCACTGGTCTGGCCATGACACTATGGTTGCTCAGCGCATCGCTTTTCATCGGCTTTATCGTATCTATTCCATTGTCCATCGCACGCGTGTCCCCCAGGTTTTACGTGCGCTGGCCAGTGCAGTTTTATACCTACCTGTTCAGGGGGACACCGCTCTACATCCAACTGCTGATCTGCTACACCGGAATCTACAGCCTCGCCGCAATACGCGCTCAGCCTGTGTTGGACGCATTCTTTCGCGATGCAATGAACTGCACCATTCTTGCCTTCGCTCTGAACACGTGCGCTTACACCACCGAGATATTTGCCGGGGCCATTCGCAACATCGCTCATGGCGAAGTCGAGGCGGCAAAAGCGTATGGCCTCTCGGGATGGAAACTCTATGCGTTTGTGATCATGCCGTCAGCCTTGCGTCGCTCGCTGCCGTATTACAGCAACGAAGTGATCTTGATGCTGCACTCAACCACGGTGGCATTCACCGCCACGGTGCCGGACATTCTCAAAGTTGCCCGTGACGCGAACTCAGCGACCTTTTTAACCTTTCAATCGTTTGGGATTGCGGCACTGATTTACCTGGCGGTCACCTTTGCGTTGGTCGGAGTGTTCCGAATTGCCGAACGTCATTGGCTGGCCTTTTTAGGGCCGACTCACTGAGCCCTGTATCTGACAGGGCCGCTCCCAACCCGCTTAGAGGATGATTGCGAACATGTACAAATTGACGGTTGACGGACTACACAAGAGTTACGGTACCCATGAAGTACTCAAGGGTGTTTCCCTGCAGGCCAAAACGGGCGATGTCATTAGCCTGATCGGCGCGAGCGGTTCGGGAAAGAGTACGTTCCTGCGCTGTATCAATTTTCTCGAAACACCCAACGACGGTGCCATGAGTTTGGATGGCAAACCAATTTGCATGGTTAAAAATCATGCTGGATTACGTGTGGCGGATGACCGCGAGCTGCAACGACTGCGTACCCGCTTGGCCATGGTCTTCCAGCATTTCAACCTGTGGGGACACATGACCGTGTTGGAAAACATCACCATTGCCCCGCGTCGGGTGCTAGGCATCAGCAAAAAAGACGCAGAAGACCGTGCGCGGCGATACTTGGATAAAGTCGGCTTGCCTGCCCGTGTTGCCGATCAGTTCCCTGCATTTCTTTCCGGTGGTCAACAGCAGCGGGTAGCGATCGCCCGCGCCCTCGCCATGGAGCCCGAAGTCATGCTGTTCGACGAACCCACCTCGGCGCTTGACCCTGAGGTGGTGGGCGAGGTGCTCAAAGTCATCCAGGGGCTTGCTGAAGAGGGGCGCACCATGATCATGGTGACCCATGAAATGGGGTTTGCACGCAAAGTGTCGAACCAACTGCTGTTCCTTCATCAAGGACTGGTTGAAGAGCAGGGCGGACCTGAAATTCTGGATAACCCCAGAAGCGAGCGCCTGCAGCAGTTTCTGTCCAACGGGCTTAAGTGAAATGCTTTGGCTATGACCAGCGGAACAAAGAACCACGCGGCCCATGAGGGTTTGGGACGCATCGACGCGGCCATCGTCGACGTATTGCGCCGCAATGGGCGCATCACCTATAAAAAACTCGCCTCACTGGTGCACTTGAGCGAGAGCCCTTGTCAGCAACGCGTTCGCAAGCTGGAGAGGCTGGGCGTCATCCGCGGTTACGGGGCATTTATTGACGAGCGCAAGCTATTACCCGGTTTATCACTGGTGGTTCTAGTGACACTGGATGAGGGCAGGAGATGCAGCACGCAAAAGGTATTTGAGGCGCTTGTCAGTGCTTGCCCGCAAGTCATTGAGTGTCACTTGGTGAGTGGTGCGCTTGATTACTGCCTCCGAATACGCTGCCGGGATATGGAGCATTTCCGATCAATCACTGAATCATGGCTGGAGAGCACTGAACTGCACCTCGAGAAACTAGTGGCCTATCCACAGCTGGCCGTCATCAAGCCTTCATCGACGCACCTTGGTATCGAATAACAATTACAACACTTCACGCCTAGAGATAAACCATGATGATTGCGAACCTGAAGTTCAGTCATAAGGTATTGCTTGCAGCATCATTCGTTGTTGTCGCAGCGTTTTCGCTTTTTACGCTTTACAACGACTCGATTCAGCGCAAAACCATTCGCTCGAACCTTGAAAACCACCTAGAGGAAATGAGCAAGATCACGGCTGCAAGCGTTCAGTTCTGGCTCTCTGGGCGGGTACTTCTAATAGATCATGTTGCCCAGGAGGTTGCCAATGATCCCGCGTCGCAAAACATCACGCGGCTGCTGGAGCAGAGGTCGTTGCTATCGACGTTTACCTTCACTTATCTAGGCAGTCGTAACGGTAGTTTCGTCATCCGGCCAAAGGACGATCTACCTGCTGATTACGATCCTCGCACCCGGCCTTGGTATACCGACGCAATGGCTGCAGGAGGGACAACGCTGACTGAGCCTTACCTCGATGTGACGACAGGGCAACTGATGATGACCATTGCAACGCCGGTCAGTCAGGACGGCCAGCCGCTTGGAGTGGTAGGCGGGGATCTTACACTGGAGACGCTGGCGACCATTGTCAGCTCGCTCGACCTAGGTGGAATTGGCTATGCCTTTCTGGTCAACGCAGATGGCAGGGTGTTGGTTCATCCAGAAAAAGAACGGGTGATGAAGCAATTGAGCGATATTTACCCCCTGAACACGCCATCACTTAGCTCCCATATCAGCGAGACGGAGCAGGACGGAAAACCTCAAATTTTGATGTTCTCGCCGATCAAGGGACTGCCTTCGGTGAACTGGTATATCGGTTTGTCCATCGACAAAAGCAAAGCTTATGCGGCACTTGATGACTTTCGCACTTCCGCCATTTTGTCGATGGTTATTGCCGTTGCGACCACGCTGCTTTTGCTGGGCTTGCTTATTCGCGTACTGATGCGGCCCCTGAGGTTGATAGGTACAACCATGCGGGATATCGCCCAGGGAGAGGGCGACCTTACCCGCCGCTTGAGTGCGCATTCGAAAGATGAGTTCGGAGAACTGGCCGCAGACTTCAACCTTTTCGTGGAACGTATTCAGCACTCAATACGTGAAGTGTCTTCTGCTACCGAGCATGTCAATGAAGTGGCCAGGCGTGTAACGCAGACCTCTAGTGCGTCAATGTCGAACTCGGACGACCAGGCCAATCGCACCAACAGTATTGCGGCCGCGATTAACGAACTCGGCGCGGCGGCCCAGGAAATCGCGCGTAACGCAGGTGACGCTTCCCTTCAGGCGTCGGATGCCCGGTGCCAGGCTGAAGATGGCCGCGAGGTGGTGACCCAAACGATAAATGCCATGGGCGCGCTCTCTGGGAAAATCCGCACGTCATGCAGCAACATAGAGGCGCTGAATGGTAAGACCGAAAATATCGGTCGAATTCTTGAAGTCATCAAGGGCATTTCCGAACAGACCAACCTGCTGGCACTCAATGCCGCGATCGAGGCCGCGCGGGCGGGTGAAGCCGGGCGTGGGTTTGCTGTTGTAGCTGACGAAGTTCGCAGCCTGGCTTACCGCACGCAGACGTCAGCCCAAGAGATCCATACAATGATTGCAGAGCTTCAGATGGGCGCACGTGAGGCGGTACTCACCATGAACGAAAGCGAGCGCTACAGTAAGGACGGCGTGATTATCGCCAACCAGGCCGGTGAGCGGCTGGGCAGCGTCAGTCAGCGCATCGGCGAGATTGACGGAATCAACCAGTCGGTGGCGACAGCAACTGAAGAGCAAACTTCGGTCATCGGTTCACTGAACATCGACATCACCGAGATCAAAAACCTCAACCAGGAAGGGGTGGAAAACCTGCAGGCCACACTGCTTGCTTGTGACGATCTTGAACGACAAGCCACACGACTCAAGCAGCTGGTGGATGGCTTTCGAACTTAGGCCATCCCTACAAGAGCAGGCATTGAATCACGCGCGCGAGAACAGCAGCTTAAAACCTGCTGCGCCAAAGACCAACGCAAGGGTGCCTTCAATCCATCGGCGCGCCCTGCGATAACCCCGAATCATCGGTGCCGTGGAGAAAACGATCGCATAACCGCAGAAAATAGAAATGCTCAACACGGCACAGCCAGCCAGGATGATCATAACTGTTACAGGTGTCGCTTGTGGTCCCGAGTCGAGCGTCATCGTGGCGATCCAACCCAGTAATGCCTTTGGGTTGGTCAGGTGCATAAGCAAGCCCCGCCGGTAGAGGCCAAAACCCGAGATAGGCGGTGCTGCGCCCAGCGCTTTCTCAATTTTCTCGTCAGGTGTCAGGGCAGAACGTCCCGCTTTCAGGGCTAGGAACAGCAAGTATGCTCCGCCGACGATCTTGAGCACGAAGAGTGCCTCTGCGAACTGAAGCAGAATGGCCGAGACGCCTGTGGCGGCCATCGATCCCCAAAAAAAGAACCACTGATCACTCCGGCTGCAAGCATCAGCGCAGGTTTTCTGCCTTGGTGCATGGCAACGCCCATGATCCGCATATTGCTGGGCCCCGGGCTTGCCGCTCCAACAATGTAGGCGGTAAAAACGAGTAGAAGGTGGTGGAAATCAAATGACATCAGTCGACCCTCGAGCTGCTTGTAATAGCTCGCAGCTTAAGTGTTCATAAGCTATTCGTCATTGGGTTCTTTAGCTGAATTTTCTGGCTTATTTGATTCTCATCTCGTGGGACTGGATCGCGCTCAATGGGATGTTTTCCATCGCCAACTTCCTGTAGTCCTACGCCGAGTTTGCCCCTGCCAATCCCGTCATCAGCGTGTGATTTTTCGAGATTTGGGCTGCTAGACCTTAGACTGGGGGCATCCTTTTCGAACCATCCAAAGCATGCCCTCAGATATGCCCCCAATGTAGCAATGCACTGGAGGTGGATGGATCTCCATGGTCCTTGAAAAGGCAGAAGTGATCGGATAAACAGCCCGCCATCCGGCCCCTAGAGACTCTCAGGGTCGCCAAAAAACATTTTGACTTGGCTCTAGGGCGGTAGTTACAGCCTGAAAAAAACGAATTATGCCCCCAGTTACGCCCCCATTCACACCGGGCGTACGAGCGATCGCGAACGGCGATTGCCGACACGGACCTGGGTGGCCGTGGCTGGTATTCAGTGCGCCTCCATATACTGGATGAGCAACCCGAATGGGGCAAATCCGTGGTCGCTCGGAAGAGGATTATGGGTTGTGAGTTGATATCCCTAAGCGGACTTTTCGGGTCTGTCTCTCTTCATCTATCCAGAAATTGGCTCGCGAGATGCTCATGCTCTGCGCGATGTGCAATGCGCGGTTGCCAGGGGGATCGATCCGCGTGTCCATCGACTCCAGTCGCCTAGACACGGAATCAGCATTGAGACGGGGCCGCTGATCTCGGATAGTTCGGAGGCGCTTTTACAGGCTGCTGTGGAGAGCGCAGGGATCATTCTGACGCCTGATTGGCTGGCCGGTGCGGCGGTGCGTGGTGGCACGCTTGTACAAATATTGAGGCAATGGGAAGGAGCGGCAACGGGTGGTATCTATGCCGTGATGCCCCCGGGGCGGTGGGTTCCGACGAAGACAAGGGTGTTTGTCGATAAAATTACCCATGCGATTCAGGGGGGCTGGGAGCAGTAAAAAGAGATTGCCGATTAACAAAATAAAATTGTGCTTTTGAAAAATTTATATTGATTTTTTTTAAGTTGGTTCGGCTTTAGCATAAATCCACCTTCAAAAAGCCGTCGGGCAGCGACCACGGTGTCCGGCACCACAAACCAATAAAAAATTGTTATCGGAGTCCTGATGAGTCTTTCTCCTTTCCACCTCGCAATCCCTGTGTATGACCTGGCCGCCACACGTCACTTCTACGGTGAGGTATTCGGTCTTTCCGAAGGTCGCTCCAGCGACCAATGGGTAGACTTCGATTTCTACGGCCATCAACTGGTCATCCATGAGCACCCTAAGACTGCTTCGCAGGAAAGCGTGCACAGCAACCCGGTAGACGGCCACGACGTGCCGGTTCCGCACTTCGGCATCATCCTGGAGTGGGCACAATGGGAAGCCCTGGCCGAGCGCTTGAAAGCGCGCGCAACCAAGTTTGTGATCGAACCCTACATTCGCTTTAAAGGCCAGGTCGGCGAGCAAGCCACCATGTTCCTGTTCGACCCGTGCGGCAACGCGCTGGAGTTCAAGGCGTTCAAGGATATGAGCCAGCTCTTCTCTAAATAATAAAAACCTGGCGCACGCCAAAGAGTGCGTCAGGAAAATATAAATGAGCTGGAAGCTCATGAATCTAGCTACTGCCGTCACGCAGTCCTTTCATTCCAACAAAAAGGCTAGACATGAAACGTATCCCCTTAGTTTGGCAAATCGTTGCCGGGCTGTTGCTTGGCGTGCTCGTGGGTTGGTATTTCAATACCCACCCGGAAAATCAAGTTTGGGTCAGTACCGAAATCCTTAAACCGCTCGGTGATATCTTCATCAAGATGATGAAAATGGTCGTCGTGCCGATTGTTTTCTGCTGCATGATCCTCGGCATTGCTGGGGGCGGTGATAACAAATCGTTCGGTCGTATGGGCGCAAAGTCGTTGATCTACTTCTTTGCAATCACCAGTCTCGCCATCGTGCTTGGCTTGTGCTTCGCCAACATGTTCGAGCCGGGTAAAGGCACCGAAATCGCGGGCATCGCGCACAACGCAGCAGCCGTGCATATGGAGCCGTCGAAAGGCGCGCTGATCATCCTGCAGAACATCGTGCCCGATAACGTGATTGTCGCGATGTCGGAAGGGAAGTTGCTGTCGGTGCTGTTCTTTGCGGTGCTGCTGGGCATGGCGTTGAACACGTTGCCCAAAGCCAAAAGTGCGCCGGTTGTAGCGGTTGTGCAGGGCTTCTCCGACGCCATGTTCAAGGTGGTGTCGTTTGTCATGGCTCTACGCACCGATCGGTGTATTCGGCATGATCGGCGCCACTGTAGCGACCTTCGGATTTGCCTCGTTGCTGCCGTTGCTCAAGTTGATCGGTGTGGTGTACCTGGCGCTGATTACCTTCGCCCTGGTGATGCTCGGCGGTATCTGCTACCTGATCGGCGAAAACGTCTTCAAGTTGATCAAGTACTTCCGCGATGAGCTGATCCTGGCCTTCTCCAGTGCAGCTTCTGCGGCTGTCATGCCGCAGTTGATGACCAAGCTGGAAGCCTACGGCGTGCCTCGGCGAATCGTCAGCTTCGTGGTGCCGGTGGGTTATGCGTTCAACCTGGACGGTGCTTCGATCTTCCTGGGTGTGGCGACGATCTTCATTGCCCAACTCTATGGCATCGATCTTTCGTTGACTCAGCAAATTCTGCTGGTGGTCACGATGGTGCTGACGTCAAAGGGCGCTGCGGGTGTACCTGGGTTCGCCATCATCATTCTGTCGGCTACTTTGGCGTCTGCCGGGCTGCCGCTGGAAGGGGTCGCGTTGATTGCCGGGATCTTCCGGATCATCGACAGCGGCACTACCACCTTGAACGTGCTGGGTAATGCAATCGCACCCCTGGTTATCGCCAAGTGGGAGAAAGCCCCCCTGGAGCGAAAAAGCTCAGTAGGGGTCGAGCAGAACGCTTAATCAGCAACACACAAGAGCCTTCCACGTTAACCGCGTCGAGGGCTCTTTTTTTGGCTGACAAACCAATAAGAAGTTGTTGCGTGTTGATTCTTTTCAGGCGCCCGTGTGCTCGGTTCAGATAAATAATCGTGCCCTGTTAGTTGCCACTGTGCTGCCATTATTTATAAAAAAAACAGGTGGTCTATGTGCAAGAAATCAGTGTTCTATCGGACGCGTCGCTGCGTCGCACTATGGATGGTGTTGCTATTTATGGGAACTTATCAACTGGCGGTCGCCAGCCCACGCACGGCGTTGACGCACTCTGCGGTGGCCGTACCTGACCAATTTGCTGCGGACACCGCCAACGCAATCTTTGCCAAAGGCGGGAATGCCGTGGATGCGGCTGTCGCCGTTGCCTTTTCCCTGGCCGTGACCTACCCCGAAGCCGGGAACATCGGCGGAGGCGGTTTCATGACCGTCTACTTCAAGGGCAAACCCTACTTTCTCGATTACCGCGAGCGTGCGCCGCTGAAAGCGACGCGAGACATGTTCGTCGACAGCTCGGGTAAAAAAGTGATTGCTGCCGACCAACCGCAAGGCAGTGTGATCGGCCACCGGTCGGTGGGTGTGCCGGGGACGGTCGCCGGTCTGTGGGAAGCGCACAAACGTTTTGGCAAGCTCAAATGGACGCAGCTGATCGAACCGGCCATTCACTATGCGCGCCATGGTTTCGTCGTCGATGAAGCACTGGCCAGTATCGCTACGAGCGAAAACGAAAAACGCTTCGCCGGTAAAACCAACTTCGCTGAACATTTCGGCAAGCTGCAGGTCGGTACCACCTTTAAGCAGCCCGAACTTGAGGCGGTACTCCGACGCATCGCCGCGCAAGGTCCTAAAGGATTCTACGCCGGTAAAACCGCTGCGTTGATCGTGACCGATATGAGTGCCAATGGCGGGCTGATCAGCACGCAGGACCTGGCCGACTACAAAGCCGTGTGGCGAGATCCCATACAAGCCAACTGGAATGGCTTCCAGATTGTCACCGCTCCACCGCCCAGCTCCGGCGGGGTCGCGCTGGTGCAACTGTTGAAGATGAAAGAGATGCGCCGCGAGGATTTCCAGGGCGTGCCGCTCAATTCCGCGCGCTATATGCACCTGGTGGCGGAGATCGAGAAGCGGGTGTTTGCCGATCGGGCGCAGTACCTGGGCGATCCGGATTTTTACACGGTGCCGGTGCATGAGTTGATCGACGAGCACTACCTGGCGGGCCGGGCGTCGCAGATCAATTTGTCGGTCCCTTCGGACACCAATAAGGTCGTCGCCGGCCTGAATATTGAATCGCCGGAAAAACCCCAGACCACGCACTTCTCAATCGTCGATAAATGGGGCAATGCCGTTTCCAACACCTACACGCTCAATGGCTTTTTCGGCTCCGGTGTGGTCGCAGAAAAAACCGGTATTTTGCTAAATGATGAGATGGATGACTTTTCGGCACTGGCGGGGGTGCCCAATCAGATGGGCGTCGTGGGCACTGATACCAATGCTATCGAACCCGGAAAGCGGCCATTGTCTTCGATGACTCCGACGATTTTCCTGAAGGACGGCAAGGTCGCCCTGGTCATTGGTACACCGGGTGGCTCGCGGATTTTCACGTCGATCTTTCAGGTTGTCAGTAACGTGTATGACTTCCACCTAGGGCTAAAAGACGCGGTGGGTACGATGCGCTTTCACCACCAGTTGCTGCCTGCCAACACGATCTTCTGGGAGCCCTACGCGCCGATTTCCGGGCAACTGGCGGCGGACCTTGACGTCGCTGGCTACTACCTGGCTAACCAGGGCTTCAACGGTGATATTCAGGCAATCCGCGTTGAGCACGGCGTGCCTGAACCCGTATCTGATCCCAGGGGGAGGGGCGTCACGTCCATCGCCAAGTAGCGGGTCAATCCGCTCGTCTGGCTTACGAGCATTTGGCCAGAAGCACTCGGTAAGGGGGTGGTCATCCAGGTGGATCGAGATCCACCAGAGCCCACGCCCCAGTGCTAGTTCTTTATCCTGCGCTGAGGCGTTCGCCTGCCTGACAAGAATCTAAAGTTAGGCGAGCGACTCAAATGAATTTGCATCAATCTCAGCGCGCCTGAATGCCAGGATTGCATGCTCATGCACCGCTCCCCACTCCCGCATCGCGCTGATCAGTGGGGCAAGCGTGTTGCCTAATGCTGTTAGGGAATACTCGACCTTGGGCGGGACCTCTCGATAGATTTCGCGATGGATAACCTTATCTGTCTCCAGCTCTCTGAGTTGTAGTGTGAGCATTCTCTGGGTCACATCTGGCATCAGCCGACGCAATTCGTTGAACCGCTTCGTTCCTGACATCAGATGGAACAGTATGAGCGATTTCCATTTGCCGCCGATGACATCCACCGTAAAGGCGACAGGACAGGCAAACGCTTCAACTTCACTCTGTGGGGTGCATTTCTTCAAAGGGATCTCCTAGGTATAAAAAATGTACCTACAGCACAAAAATGTGCGTACTTACGCGAATCGGATGCGCACGTTAACATTATTCCATATCGATCACTATGGAATTAGTTAGATGAGTTTGCTGCTGTCTCCTCATGAAATCAAAGGCCTTAAACTGAAAAACCGCGTCGTTATGTCGCCGATGTGCATGCACATGGCTGCCGATGACGGCTTTGTCACTGAGTGGCACCGAGTGCATTACGGTGCTCGCGCCTTGGGGCAGGCGGGGCTGATTTTCCCGGAAACGCTGGCAGTCCACGCCGACGGTCGTATCGGGGCCGGTGACCTCGGTATCTGGAGTGACGCACACATCGTCGGCTTGAAAGCGCTGACCGAACTGCTTCACAGCTTTGGTGCCAAAGCCGGTGCTCAGATCGGCCATGCGGGGCGCAACGCTGACCTGCCCAATCTCATTCACATCGCGCCATCGGCTATCCCGTTCACGGAAACCAGCCCTGTGCCTCGCGCACTCGCGGCTGACGAAATTCCGGGTTTGGTGAAACTCTATGGCGATGCCGCACGACGTGCCAGTGACGCGGGCTTTGATGTGCTTGAGATTCATGCCGCGCATGGCTATTTGCTGAATGAGTTCCTCTCCCCACTCGCCAATACCCGCGACGACGAATATGGCGGTGATGCCAAGCGTCGCTATCGCTTCCTGCGCGAAGTGCTGGAGGAAGTCAAAACCCATTGGGGCGATCGTCCTCTGTTTGTCCGTATCTCCAGCTCTGATTACGCCGAAGGCGGGAATACCCCCGAGTCGTTCCTTGAATACGGTCGCTGGATGAAAGAGCAGGGCGTCGATCTGATCGACTGCAGCTCCGGCGGGATCAAGATGATCAAGGTTCAGACCTATCCTGGTTACCAAGTCCCGGCCGCTGAGTTGCTGCGCAAAGAATTGCATATTGCGACGGGTGCGGTGGGTGTCATCCAGAGTGGGCGTCAGGCCGAAGACATCCTGCAAAACGGCCGAGCTGACTTGGTGTTTGTCGGCCGGCAAATGCTGCGTGATCCGTTCTGGGTGCGCACTGCAGCAGATGATTTGAAAGAAATCATTGAGATTCCTGCTGCCTACACGCGTTACGGCTCTGTATGGCTTGATACCCAAGCCTGAACTTGTCCACGTCGAACGCGCGCCGCTGCGGCGCGCTAATCCTCAATCCTATGAAGCAGGAGTTAACCATGAGCAAACCTACTTACGTACACGAATACCACGCCATCACCGAGGTGCTGAACCAGTACATCGAGGGCTGCAAGCAAGCAAAAAGCAGCCTCATGAAGCCTGCTTTCAATGAGCAAGCGACCATGTTTAGCGTCGATGGCGACGGTAAGCTGGCCGGTGGCGCAATTCCAATCCTGTTCAAGGGGATTGATGAGGGTTTTCGCCCCTCTCCAGATGCACCGGCAGCTATCGTCCGCATTGAGATTGTCGGTACGGCGGCTAGCGCGCGCATCGACGCCAACGACATGTCAGGCATTTCTTTCACCGACTTTTTCCATCTGCTGAAAGTCGATGGCAAGTGGACGGTCGTCAGCAAGATCTTTCACACCCACGTCGCGCCTTGAACCTCTGTCGTCCTTGAGTCTGCTGTAGCTGATTGCTTCCCGGCACTCAGCCATACAAATGGAACCGTCATGAAAACCCTTACCTCCGCTCTCGCTTTTACGGTCGTTACTCTTGCGCCGGGTAGTGCCTCCGCCACCACATACCCGGGAGTTGAGCACAACACGGCGAAACTCTTGCAATCGCTTGAAGGTGTGCCGACGCTCGATTCCATGAAGCCGGTCGATGCCCGTGCCGCGCTGGCGGGCGCCCAGGCTGCCCCTCAAGTGGCCTTGCCGGCAGCTGATGTCAGTGAGAAGACGATCCGCGTCAACGGCAGCGATCTGAAGTTGACCATCGTGCGCCCGGTCGGTAGCCAACAGAAGACGCTGCCCGCGTTCATGTATTTCCATGGCGGCGGCTGGGTGTTGGGCGACTTCCCGACCCACGAACGACTGGTGCGTGACCTGGTGGTAGGCTCGGGTGCGGTGGCGGTCTTCGTCAACTACAGCCTCTCGCCAGAGGCGGCATATGGCGTCGCCACCGAGCAAGCCTATGCCGCGACAAAATGGGTCGCCGAACATGGCGAAGATATCAAGGTAGACGGCACTCGCCTCGCCGTAGCCGGCAATAGTGCTGGCGGGAACATTGCCGCCGTAGTTGCCCTGATGGCGAACGAGAAGGGTGGACCTGCACTGCGCTCGCAAGTGTTGCTGTGCCCAGTGACAGATTCCAATTTTGACACGCCGTCGTACAAGGAGTTTGCCAACGGCTATTTCCTGACGAAGGACATGATGGCGTGGTTTTGGGACTATTACGCACCCGACGCCGAGACACGCAAACAGATTTACGCTTCTCCACTGCAGGTCACGCCCGAACAGTTGAAGGGCTTACCGCCGACGCTGATCCAGACAGCCGAATTCGATGTCCTGCGCGATGAAGCTGAAGCTTACGGCCGCAAGCTCGACGCTGCGGGTGTGCCTGTGAAGACGGTTCGCTACAACGGCATGATTCACGATTTCGGTCTGTCGAATGGCTTCAGCCATCTGCCGACGCCGCGCAGCGCGATTGCGCAGGCTTCTCAGGAACTCAAGATCAACCTGAGCAAGTAATTTCAAAAACAAAGAACCCGTAGGTCACGGTGAAACTGCGGGCTTCGTCATTGAAAACACCTCGTCATCTCATAGCGAAGCTGCTTGCGCACAGTCGAATTCCGGAGTTTCTGCTGCGTTTGTGCGGTTGAGCATGTTTCAATAATTGCACTCATTATGAAGAGCGACTAAATGAAAGTTATATCTATTAAGCAGTTGTTTATTTGGGTCTTGATTTCGACCTTTGGCGCGATGGCTCAAGCGGAAAACGCACCAGGTGGCCCACAAGTTCTCAGCAGTAAAACAGTCAGCAAAGCTACGTATGTAGAAGACTATCAAGCTATTACAGAGGTGCTTAACAAGTATATTGAGGGTTGCAAGCAGGCCAAGAGCAGTATTATGAAACCCGCTTTCAATGAACATGCGACGATGTACAGCGTCGGTGCCGATGGCAAGTTGGACGGCGGCGCGATTCCAATCCTGTTCGAGGGAATTGACAAGAATTTCCGTCCATCTCCCGACGCGCAGGCCGCGATTACTCGTATTGAAATCGTCGGTAATGCCGCGAGTGCTCGTATCGACGCCAACGGCATGTCAGGCCTCTCTTTCACCGACTTCTTCCAGTTGCTGAAAGTAGAAGGCAAGTGGACGGTCGTTAGCAAAATTTTCCAAACCCATGAAGCGCCTTAACTAGTTAGGGCAGCGCTGAAAATTGAGTTCGAAATCGAAGATGAGTTTCACGAAGTACTCGTCAGCACTTATCTAATGCTTCTTCACTGCATGCTCGGTAATCAGTTGAGCCAGTAGTTTTACTGGCTCAGTTAGACTGCGACGTGCACGGTGCACCAAACCAATATCGCGATGGAATGTACGTTGTTTCAGGTCGATTGCACGTACCTCGGCAGGCCATTCTTCACGGGTGGCCGTTTCTGGCACCAAGGCGACTCCAACGCCGTTTGCAACCAGTTTGACGATTGCATCCAGTTCATCGAGCTCGCAGACTTCGTGCAATGAAAAATGGGTTTGTCGCAGAAACCTATCCACTTGGCGTCCGCCGAAGGATGATCGGTCATAGCGTATAAAGGGTTGGCTCGATACCAATTCAGCCCAATCGTCTCCCGGCATATCGGCGGGGACGATCAGCCGGTAAGGTTCTCGCGCCAAGGTTGTCCAGCGCAGATCACTGTGAAGCGAGAAGGGCGGGCGGATTATCGCGGCCATATCGATTTCGCCTGAATCGACTTGGTTCACCAACTCCATCGACAAGCCGGGGAGCACTCGCGTCCTGCATTGCGCAGATCGTTGATGAAATTCAGCCAGGGCGTCTGGCAAGAAGGAGCGCTGAACCGAGGCAATCGCTCCAATGGTGACCAAAACGTTTGCAGGAAGACCCACCGATGTCGAGCCCAGATCTTTAAATTGGCGTACCAGTTCCTGACCCTGCGCCAAAACCTGGTGACCCATTCGATTTAGCTGAGCCGAGCGTCCCTTACGGTCGAATAGCTGTACCCCTAGCTCCGCCTCAAGGCGTTGCATCTGGGCGCTGACGGCGGCTTGGGTGAGGCCGATTTTGCTGCCGGCAGCCGCAAATGTGCCTTCTCTCGCCACAGCGATAAGTGTTTTCAGTTCTTTGATCATGCTCAAATAATAATTATGTTTTGCTTCGAAATATATTTATATTTTTGTCGCTGAAGCGCTACGTAAAATTGCTTCCGATACAGGTGAACAAACGTCAGGCGCTCTAACGGGCGCCTGACGCTAGATCATTTTTTTGCTAGCATGCGCGGCATTATGAAGAAACCCGCCCATGACATGCGCCAGCACATCATCGATGTCGCCAGGTCGCTGATGACCCAGAAAGGTTACACCGCCGTCGGCCTTACCGAGCTGCTCGCGGCAGCGGGTGTACCTAAAGGGTCGTTCTATCACTACTTTCGATCAAAGGACGAGTTCGGCCAAGCGCTGCTCGAAGAGTACTTTGACGAGTACCTCACGCGTGTCGATGTGCAGTTGGCCAGTGAGGGCTCCGGCGCCGAACGTCTGCTGAGCTATCTACGCTATTGGGCCGAGACACAGGCGTTTGATCACACCGATCAAAAATGCCTGGTGGTCAAATTGGGGGCGGAAGTGTGTGACCTGTCCGAAAACATGCGCGGTGTGCTTGAGAAGGGTACTGCCCTGATTATTGAGCGGATGGTTCGTTGTGTTGAGCAGGGTAAAGCGGATGGCTCCATAAGTGCGTCGATTGACTCAGCAATATTGGCTGAAGCGCTCTACCAGATGTGGCTGGGCGCCTCGTTGTTGGTCAAGGTCAACAGAACACGCGAGCCTTTTGATGCTGCGCTTGATATGAGCCGACGCTTGTTGGCTTAGTTTCGATCGGCAGGCTTGGTCATGCTGCTCGATGGCACCACATGAATGCCAGGCTCCTGACTGATCGCGGCTTCAAGCAATGCCCGCGCAATCAGCGCCGGGGGATTGAGACGCCAGCGTTCAGGTAACAGCGGCGATGCAAGTTTGAGCATCCGGATCAGTGCACGCTCGGCATGGCGCACCTCCTCACGCTTGCCTCCGATGACACCCGGCCGCACGTACGTCAGCGATTCAAACCCCACCCTCGCCAGATCCTGTTCCAGGCGGCCTTTGACCTGGTTATAGAAAAACGAAGATCCCGCATCTGCGCCGATAGCCGAATTGAGCACGTAGGTCGGCGTTCCATGCGCGCGTGCGAGCCTGGCCACTGCCAATGGATAGGTGTGGTCGACTCGCTCGAAGGCTGCTCTGGAGCCAGCTGTTTTAAGCGTGGTACCCAGCGTGCAGATCACAGCATCTGCTTGCCAGCGATCAGCCTGTTCGTCCAAGTGATCAAAATCGATGGGCGTGGCGATGAGTTTAGGGTGCGCCGCCAAAGTCTTGCGTGTTGGCGCGTAGACCTTGCCGACGCGCGGATCCGACAGGGCCAGATCCAGTACATGGCTGCCAACCAGCCCGCTTGCGCCGACCAGTAGCAGCTTGAATGTTGTGGGTTCGTTCATGCTTGAGTGCTATCCGGCACAAAACTCTGGATAGCCTCGTTGACCGGTGTGCTGCCTTGGGTCAGTTCGATAATGACGCGACTGACGCCGGGCTGTTCGATGATCTGCAACAAGGCTGCGGCGACATCGTCGCGCGGCACGTCGCCATAGGGGATAGCCAGGCCAGCGTGGACCTTGCCACTGCCGGGTGAGTCCAGCAAGGTGCCGGGGCGCAGAATGACCCAATCTAGATCGCTTGCGGCCAAGTGCACATCGGCGCGCTTTTTCACGGACATGTAGTTTTCGAACGTCTCGGAAACTGATTTTCCACGCGATGCCTCTGGAAACGCCGACACAAGAATAAAGCGCTGAATGCCCGCCAACTCAGCCGCGGCTACGGACAGCTCAAGGCCGTGACCGTCGATGGCATCCGTCATCTGCTCGCCGCCTTTGCCGCCGGCACCCGCCGCGAATACCACGGTATCACTGCCCGCCATCAGCTTGGCCAGAGCCTCTGTGTCGAGGTCAAGCAAGTTACCCGCCACGGGATGGCGCCGAGTGCTTCGAGTCCCTCGGCCTGTTCCGCATGACGGTATAACGAATGTGGTTCATGGCCTCGGTCTGCCAGTTGTCGAGCAAGGCTTCGGGCCACTTTACCCGAACCACCGACGATAAAAACTGAGTGCATAGTTCCTCCAGATCAGGCGATGTTTCAAAAATGTCCCCCTCAAGCGAACCTGCAAACGCGCTCGGCGAATGCACGCTGAGGGTTATTCTATATTGGTCACTACAGAAACTGTCAAGCGCCTGGGAGATTTGGCCCCGGGCACGTGCCTTGTCTTCAATCGGCGCAAGAGGCCAAAAAAATCAGCCCGGAATAAACAAATAAAATTGATTTTTTGCATCCATATATATTGTTTTAATTGTCTGCTGGAGGCCGCTAGCATTGATGCACTATCAACAAAAGCTCAAAGAGTGGCCCCATGCAATTGCTCGGAAATTTGCTGAAAGCGGTTAAACCCTCGCCAACGCTGGTAATCACGCGCAAGGCGGCAGAGTTACGCCGCAATGGGGCCGATATCATCAGCCTGTCAACCGGCGAGCCGGACTTTCCAACCCCCGATCACATCAATGCGGCTGCCAAGGCGGCGATTGATGCAGGCCAGACCCGCTACACCGATGTAGACGGCACTCCAGAACTCAAAGCGGCGATCGTTCGAAAATTTCAGCGTGAAAACGGCATCACCTACGCGACAGACGAAATCAGCGTCGGCACCGGCGGTAAGCAAGTGCTGATCAATGCGCTGCAGGCCACCCTTAACCTCGGGGATGAAGTCATCATTCCTGCGCCTTACTGGGTGTCCTATCCGGACATGGTGCGCCTGGCGGGGGGCACGCCCGTGGAAATCCGCTGCGCGGCCCATCAGCATTTCAAGATCACCGCCGAGCAACTCCAGCAAGCCATCACGCCGCGTACCAAGTGGCTGATTTTGAATTCGCCAAGCAACCCGACGGGTGCGGGTTATAGCGCGGCAGAGCTTGATCGGTTGGGCGCCGTATTGTTGGAGCATCCGCAGGTCTACGTGCTGACGGATGATATGTACGAGCACCTGAGTTACGACGGTTGGGTGTTTTCCACGCTGGCTTCGCAGGTGCCGGCGTTACATGGTCGCGTGCTGACCGTGAATGGCGTTTCAAAGGCGTATTCAATGACGGGCTGGCGCATTGGTTATGCGGGCGGTCCTAAACCGTTGATCGCCGCCATGGCCACCATTCAATCGCAGACCACGAGCAACCCCTGCGCAATATCCCAGGCGGCTGCCGTGGCAGCGCTGGACGGGCCTATCGATTTTCTGGCTGAGCGCAATGAAGTGTTTCGTCAGCGCAGGGATCTTTGCCTGGACGCTTTTAACACCACTCCCGGCCTGGTATGTCGCCGTCCGGAGGGCGCTTTTTATCTCTTCCCTTCATGCTCGGGGCTGTACGGGCGCAAAACGCCTGCAGGAGCGGTGCTGACTAATGACGTGGATGTCTGCCAGTACCTGCTCGAAGCCGCACAGGTGGCGGTGGTACCGGGGAGTGCGTTTGGGTTGGAGGGTTATTTCCGCATCTCCTTTGCGACCTCCACGGTGCTGCTGGAGCAGGCATGCGCGCGCATCAAGGCTGCGTGTGAACAGCTTGCTTGAATGCAGCGCGTGGTTTGGCGGAGTTGGTTCCAGTCAAGCTGACAGGGAAGGGCTCAGCATCGCTACGGCTGTTGCGCCGATGCCTTGCAGATCTTCCCTGCTGGCAGCGTCATGTGCCTGCAGGGACATGCCTTCGAGCAATGTATTCAAGGCAGCGGCGAGCAGGCGAGTGTTGGTTTCCGGTTTGAGCTGACCTTGTTCCACTGCGCGATCCAAGCGCTGCTGTAAGTAGTCACGGCCTTCCTGGCGCAAGGCCTTTAGGGTCGCGGTGACTTCACCGGCATCGTCGGAGACATTGACTGCCGCGAGGACGACCATACAGCCGCAGGGCGCCTCGGGTTCGGTCAAGATCGACGCGGAGGTGTGGAAGAACTCGCTGATGGCAAGCACGATGTCGGGCTCGGTGTCCATGCGCTCCCACGTGGCATCCCAGAACGTCGCTTCGTAGTAGGCAACCGCTTCGAGAAACAACTTGGCTTTGTTGCCGAACGCCGCATACAGGCTGGGAGGGCTGACGCCCATGGCTGAACACAATTCCGCCACAGAGGCCGGCTCGTAGCCACGCCTCCAAAACACTGCCAGCGCCTGCAGCAGAGCCTGGTCTCGATCAAACGCGCGCGGGCGTCCTTTTGCGCGTGGAACAGAGATTGGGGTGGAGTTGGTCATTGAGTGCAGCACCTTGGGGGCGTATCGCCAGACGAGCATGCCTGGAAGAAAGTTCTGCCCAATGATACACAAAATGAAATTTTCGGTTGCGTAGCGTAATTCTGAGCTTTCAGTTCGGCCGTGACGGGTGCCCAAGGGCCGGTACGTTGTATCGCTCAAGCACGTGGCCAATACCGCTCAATAGCGGTATCACATGCTTCGCAATATCATCGGCGACTGCGGTGGGCACCATCTCTGCGTTTCGGCGAAAAAACAGTGGGTCCTGAAAAACCAGCCTGAGTTTGGACAGGCTGTTGCTGACCGCAGGTTGCCCAATGTTCAACCGCTCGGACGCCCTGGTGACACTTTTTTCCTGATACAGCGCAGCGAAGATCACCAGGCAATTGAGGTTGAATTGCGCAAGGCACTCGGTGTTGAACGTTGACGTGGGGGGAAGGGTGTTCATGAGCTTGACCCTGTCATTTGTCTTCGTTCGCCGTTGGTCGTAGAACATGAGGCTATTCTAAAATTTACTAGACGACCGGTCTAGTTTTAATTAGGATGGCTGCATTATGAAAAAGCATCATTCTGAAACACGCCAACACATCCTGGATGTCGCCAGGACGTTGATGACTCACAAAGGCTACACCAGCGTAGGGTTAGCTGAGGTGGTAGCGGCTGCGAGCGTGCCTAAAGGTTCGTTCTACCACTACTTCAAATCCAAGGAAGAATTTGGTCAGGCATTGCTTGAGCAGTATTTTTCCGACTACCTCGCAACAGTCGACACGCTGTTGATGGGTTCTGCACCCGCCGCGCAAAGGCTGCTGAGTTACTTCCAGTATTGGGCGCAAACCCAGTGCTCTGATTTGCCTACCGACAAGTGCCTGGTGGTCAAGTTGGGCGCCGAGGTCTGTGACCTCTCGGAGGGCATGCGCCTGGTGCTCGACCGAGGCACGCAGGCTATCCACGCAAAGCTTGAGCGCTGTATTGAGCAGGGGCTTGTCGATGGCTCGATCACGTCCACAGCGCCAAGCGCGACGCTTGCGCAATCGCTCTATCAGGTTTGGCTCGGCGCTTCGTTGATGATGAAGATCGGCAAGCGCGACGACGCCTTTGAAACATCCCTGACTCTGGCAAAGCGACTTTTGTCGTAGTTATTTTTTACCAACTTACTAGACGACCGGTCTATTTAATTGAGGTCTTTCATGACAGACAACGCCACTCGTACCGACTTATTCACCCCCATCAACCTGGGCGCGATGAAACTCGCCAACCGTATTTTGATGGCGCCTGTAACCCGTAGCCGCTATGCCGAAGATGGCATCCCCAACGAGCTGCACGCTGAGTATTACGCTCAACGCGCCACCGCGGGCTTGATCGTCGCCGAGGCCACCAATATTTCCGCGCAAGGCCGCGGTTACGCGGCCACCCCCGGCATCTGGAGCGAGGAGCAGGTTGCGGGCTGGAAGAAAGTCACGGACGCCGTGCATGCCGCCGGCGGGAAGATCGTCAGCCAGCTGTGGCATGTGGGGCGGTTCTCCAGTGTCGAGTTGCAACCTGACGGTGCCTCACCAGTCGCACCTTCCGCGATCAAGGCTGAAGGCGACACCTATACCACCAACGGCTTCGTTCCGGTGTCGATGCCACGGGCGCTTGAAACCGATGAGATCCCGGGGATCATCGAGCAGTACAAGCGTGCTGCCGAGAATGCCAAGCGTGCCGGTTTTGATGGTGTAGAGGTTCACTCAGCTAACAGCTACCTGCTGGACCAGTTCCTGCGGGACTCGACCAACCATCGCACCGACCAGTACGGCGGCTCCATCGAGAACCGTGCGCGTCTGACCCTGGAAGTGACCGAAGCAATCGTCAAAATCTGGGGCAACGACCGTGTTGGCATTCGTTTGTCGCCGGTGACGCCTGATGCCGGCAACACGCCGCCCGACAGCAATGTCATGGCGATGTATGGCTACCTGATCCAGCAACTCAATGCATTCGATCTGGCTTACCTGCACTTCGTTGAAGGCGCTACCGCCACCTCGCGTGAAGTACCGGAAGGCGTGGACATGGACGCATTGAGCGCGCAGTTCAACGGGCCCTTCATCGGCAACAACAACTACGACCTGGACATGGCTATTGAGCGCCGCGCCCAAGGCAAGATCGACGCGGTAGCGTTTGGCCGCCTGTTTATCTCGAACCCGGACCTGGTCGAGCGCTTGCGTCGTGGGGCCGAACTGACCATCGCACCGCGCGAGTCGTATTACGGCGGCGGCGCCAAAGGCTACACCGACTGGCCTGTCGGCAACTACTGATCCGCTTATATCCGCGATAACCCCAAAAACTGCCCGCACAGACGGGCAGTCACCAACGAGAGGAACGCCCATGAACTATCTGCAGAATAAAACCGCGATCATCACTGGCGCATCGTCCGACCTGGGTGCTGCATCGGCACGTGCCTTGTCCGAGAAAGGCGTTCGAATTGTCGCAGCAGCCCTGGACCAGCAAGGCCTGGACGCCATCGTCAGCGAACTGAAAGGCAAGGGCGGTGAAGCGGTAGGTCGCGTCAGCGACGTTACCAACCCTGAGGATATGAAAGCGCTCGCGCAATTCGCCCAGGACTCTTTCGGTTCGGTGGATATCCTGATCAACAACGCAGGCTTGATGCTGTTTTCCAACTGGGTCGACCTGGCCACCGATGATTGGGAAAAGATGATCAACGTGAACATCAAAGGCTACCTGCATGGTATCGCGGCGGTGTTGCCGTTCATGCTGAAACAGAAGTCGGGCCAGATCCTGAATATGGATTCGGTCGCCGGTCACCAGGTCGGACCTGCTGCAGGTATCTACAGCGCCACTAAGTTCTTCGTGCAGGCCATGACTGAGTCGATGCGCAAAGAGCTGGGCGTGCAGCACGGCATCCGTGTCAACACGGTCAGCCCGGGTGTGATCAACACCGGTTGGGCCGATAAAGTCACCGACCCGGCAGGCCGTAAAGCGGCTCAAGAGCTGAATAAAATCGCTATCTCGCCGGACGACATTGGTCGCGCAGTGCTGTATGCACTGAATCAGCCTGAAAACGTCACCGTCAACGACCTGATAATTTCGCCGACCCGCCAGGATTGGTAAGTCATAAGCGTTGAAATCACCCAGCCCAGGCACCGGCGCAACGCCGTGTGCCTGGGCGCTACAGGATCCGTCCTGTGCTCCCGAGTAAAAGCACTGAGACCCTTCAATGAAATTCGTATTTTGATTGTCGACGGTGGCGCTGGCGAAGAGCCTGCGTGACGCTGGAAGGATGGTTTGCGCGGGCGTTCTATGCATCGCTGTACCGCATACCGCAAGTCGCGCGCTATGGCCTGGTACCCTATGCATTACTGATGTCGGGTAACCATCTGGGGCCAGGCACCGAGCCTCGGTTGAGACTGCATTAGATCACTGATGGAGTTAGCGCTTCTCCGATCGCATAAAAGTGGCCGCCTGCGATGTAGTGCAGGCTACGAAAATCCGGGTGCGCACGCTCAAAGAGCCAATGACCGTCGCTGAATACCCGTGTGTCGGCCCAGGCAGCGACGACTTCACCGATAAACAGGTCGTAGGTCAACTGGTTGTGCGGTTCGGGCAATAGTTTGCACGCAAGCCAGGCCGAGCAGCCGGCCACGAATGGCACGTCATGGCCGCTGGTACTGAATAGCTCCACGCCGCTATGAGCCAGCTTCTGTGGATCTTCCTGCAGGCTGACGCTGCCGACATCGCGGGTCAATTGCAGCTGTGCCACGGTGGGAACCTGAATCACAAAGAGGCCGCTACGCTCTACCAGTTCGCGGGTTTTGGCGATCTTGTCCAGCACCACAGTGACTTTGGGTGGTGAGAAATCCAATGCACAGGCCCATGCCGCGGCCATCACATTTCGAGTCTCCTCGTGTTGAGCAGATACCAGCACGGTGGGGCCGTGATTGATCAGCCGGTAGGCCTTTTCAAGCGGCACTTCGGCAATGTGGTCGTGCATCGTAACTCCAGAAAAATTAAACCCCGCATCCATTGCTGGAGCGGGGTAGGGCACATTCACGCGGTGGCGGTTTGGTTCAGGTAAACCTGGAGGCTTTCATGCCCGCCGACAATGAGCGACTCGATGGTCGAGGTCCATTGCCCCTGGGGATCAGGCTCGCGCGTGTCGAAGGTCGAAGACCACAGAATCACGGTTTTCTGCTCGCCGGTCAGCGGGATCAGTCGCACGGTCAACACGTAGTTGTCGACGGGCAGTGGCGCTTCAACGAAGCGGTAGGAGAACTGCAGATTCACCGCGTCTACCGACAATAACTGCTCGCGCAGAATGGCGCCGTCCTGCAACGTCAGCCTACGGATGCAACCGACCAGACCGTCCGGCTGACCGTCTTCGATGACGCTCTGCGGGATCGCCGGGTGCCACTGGCTGATTTTCCCGAAGCGCTTGAGTACATCCCAAACGCGCTCGGCGCCGCCATCTACGACGGCACTGTATTCAACTTTTGCCATGATTCATCACCTTAAGAAACAGCATTACGTTCAGGCTGCTCGGGTCAGCCTTCAAACTGGTGATAAACCTTAGCGATCACCTTCCAGGTGCCGTCGATTTTGATCAGTGTCAGGTAATCGTTGTAGTCGGCACCGATCGCGTCCTTTTCCATGTCCACCCGTACCACGGCGGTGGTTGGGGTGATCGCCAGCACGTCCAGGCGAGTGCTGATATCCGGGGCCGTGCCATTAGTGCGGACGAAGTCGAACAGGTTGCTGATCGGGCCGCCCAACAGTTTGCCGTTGGTGAAGCCGTACATCACCGCTTCCTTGTGGAAGGCCTGCTCCAGCACCTCCGGGCTGCCGGCACGCAGGCCGTCTGCGTATTGCTGGGCCACGGCGACAACGGCGTTGTAGTCCTGGGTGGGTACAGCTTTGATGTTTTTGCTCATGGTCAAACCCCTTTGCATGGTTTTGGCGCCAACAGGGCGCGGTTCAAACGGCTGGGTTAAGGAGCAACGTGGGTGTGGTAGATCTTGCTGATGACAGTCCACTTTCCGTCAACCTTCAGCAAGTTGAAGAAATCGGTGAAGCAGAAGCCGGAGATGTCGTTGGTATCGATACGTGCGCTGGCAGCGGTGCCTACGATATCGACGTTGACGATGGCGCCTTTGGCTTCCGGTGAGGGACGGAAGGCGCTGTCGATGATGTCGAACAGACCCTGGATCGGGCCTCCGGTCAGCTTGCCTTCGCCATCTACACCAAAGATGGTGGCCTGCTCGCTGAAGGCAGGTTTCATGAGGCTGCTTTTGGCTTGCTTGCCACCTTCGTTGTAGTGGTTCAGCACCGTGACGATGGCGTTGTAGTCTTCGACGTAAGTTGGGTTGCTCATGGTGTAACTCCTAGTTTGAAGAGGGTTGAAGAAGGGCTTGGTTGATCGCTTTGCGTGCATATCTGGCGACGGTCAGTAAGGCTATCAATGCAACGACCAGACCCGTCCAAGTCATCATTTGAGTCGATCGATTGGTCGTTACCTCGCCACTGATTATCTGTGCGACATCAGCCGCCAGAGAGCCCAAGTACGCATACAGAAATGTTCCAGGAAACAGGCCGATCCAAGTCGCCAGGAGGAAATCTCGACGGGCGATTCGGCTGGCTCCGAGTCCATAGCTCAGCGGAGCGAACGGCACGATGGACGCTAGGCGTAAGAGAAAAACAATTCGAAAACCTCCTGACTCGATTGCGTGGTCGACCGCCGCTGATGTGGGGCTTTTCGCCAGGCGTCGTTTGACCCAAGGGCGCAGAAGCGATCTGCCCAAGGCAAATGCGACCGCTGCAGACAGCAAGCCAGCGGGCGAGATGAGCAGCGTTCCCCCCATCGGGCCGTACAAAAAACCGGCGAGCGCCGTAAGCATCGAGGCGGGTACGAAGGCGACAGTGCCCACCACAAATATCGCGGCATACAGCGCAATCCCGACGACTGCGAGCGAGCGAATAATCTCGGTCCACTGGGCGACGCTGTGTACGGCCAGGTCTATCACGTTGCCTACCCGATTCATTCAGTTTGTGGGAATGCTTCCCGTCCAGCGCATCACTGAAAGCCACTTAATTAGCGATCGCTACATATTGCGTGCATTTTATAGTGATCACTACAGTTAGTGTCAAGACATTTGCTTTCGGTGTTGGTGGGGGCGAAGTGGGCGTTCGACGGTGCTTTGCAACCAATTCCTGATGCCCTGCGGGAGAACACCATGACGCCAAGGTTTTACGCACAGGACACCTGTTTCTACAGCTCCATGGGCACCTACAGTTTTGAGGACAGGTGCGAGATGACTAAGGCGGTGGGTTATGACGCCACCTATCTTTCAATCTGCGATGGACGCAACTGGGCAGCTGTCCAGCAATTGAACAGCGTCAAGGAGCGTCACGACATTGAGGTAGCGGGCATCTATGTGGTGCTCAACCTGCGCCTTGGCGCAGAGGCGGAGCAGAACGCGGGCATTTATCAGATGCTGAAAGTGGCACCTCCACGCTCCACCGTCGAATTGGTGATTAAAACCGCGGGGGATTTCGCGCGTTCGGACCCAGGTGGGCGATGAGCCTGTGGTGCGTTTGTTGGCCGAAGCCTTGTCTATCGCACAGCAGAGCAATATAGGCATCCTGATCTACTCGCATTTGCTGCACTGGAGCGAAAAGCACGACGACGCCCTGCGCATTTCTGAGCGACTCAATCACCCCAACCTGGGCCGCTGATTCACGCCAGTGTCAATATGATCACCTTCGGCCACGCGGAGTTTGCCCAGCTAATCCTGGAGGTGTTTGCCCTTTTGCAAGACCGGGCTTTGCTGCGCGGCCTCAGCCGCAAGAAACTCATCGTGAACGCGCGCAGCGCCGGGATAATCATCTCACTGGAGCCGGTCTACGCCATGGCTCACGCGTGGTGGTGGCTCCATGGAGCGCCGTCATATCGGATGTTGACAGGAGCGGTGTTGACAGGAGCGGTGTTGATTGTGCTGTCGATTGTGTTGTCGGCACAGAGTGCGGGGGAATCGCGTAGGACCAATAGCGGAGCGGCTACTTTACTCACCTATGGTGATCTCGCCACGTCTTGTGATAATCAGGGTAGGGCAGATCACAGGTGCTTCCTGTTTTTCAAAAAACTCTCAGGATTCCCACAGATATGTTGAAAGCCTCAGGCCGGTCTATCGATTTGCAGAGACTCCGATCGGAACTGCCCTTATCAATAGCCTGTTTGGCCTTAGGCTGGGGGCATCCTTTTCGAAGCATCCAATGCATGCCCTCAAATGTGCCCCCAATGTAGCAATCCACTGGAAGTGAATGGAGCTCCATGGTTGGTGGAAAGGCAGAAATGATCAGCCGAACAGCCTGCCAGCCGACGCCTAAAGACTCTCAGGATCGCCAAAAAACATCTGAATCCGCGACCTCAACCACCGCTCCCCCGGATCATTGTCCTGCGAGCCGCGCCACGCCATGTGCAGTTCAAAGCTGCGCACCGGCAATGGCGGGTCTTCGGCGCGCAAGCCGCCTGCCGAGGTCAGTGCTTCAGCGGCGTAGTCCGGCACGGTGGCCAGGATGTCCGTGCCTGCGAGCAGCGTGCCTAACCCATTGAACTGCGGTACGGCCAGTACCACGTGGCGTTTGCGATCGAGTTTTTCCAGCTCTTCGTCGATAAAGCCGCTCAAGTCACCGGCAAACGACACCAGGGCATGAGGGCGGGCGCAGAAGTCGTCCAGGCTCAAGGAGCCGGGCACGCTGTCGGCGCGCAGCAGTTTGGGCAGGCTGCGGCGCAGTACTTTGCGCTTGGCGTTGGCCGGCAGGTCGGCGGTGTAGCTGACGCCGATGGAGATTTCGCCGGAGGCCAGCAGGCCCGGCATCAGGATGTAGTTGACGCGGCGCACCACCAGCACAATGCCGGGGGCTTCCGCGCGCAGGCGTTTGAGCAGTTGAGGCAGCAGGGCGAATTCAACGTCATCGGACAGGCCAATGCGAAACACCGCAGTGCTGGTAGCAGGGTCGAACTCGGCGGCGCGGCTGACGGCGGTGGAGATCGAGTCCAGGGCCGGGGAGAGCAGGGCGAAGATCTCTACGGCGCGGGCCGACGGTTCCATGCTGCGGCCGGTGCGCACAAACAGCGGGTCATCGAACAACCCGCGCAGGCGTGACAGCGCCGCGCTGATGGCCGGCTGACCGAGGAAGAGTTTCTCGGCGGCGCGGGTCACGCTGCGCTCGTGCATCAAGGTTTCGAATACGATCAAGAGGTTAAGGTCGACACGACGCAGGTCGTTACGGTTCATCTTGTGTCCTGGAAGAGTCAGCGAACTTGACGAGAGCGGTCATATAGGAACAATGCCCGGCGTGAATCTTACGGGGAAAGGCTGGTACTCTGCACCGGCTAATTGAGTTTTCCTACAGGTCAATGGAGTTTTCCCACGACGCCTGAGGTCTATTCCTCACATGCGGAATCAATGACAGACATGTCGACTATTAACGGCGACCGGTGGCCTTACCTGGAAAGCCCAGATAGAGTTCATGGCATTAGAGGTTACTTTGGCGAGGTTTGCGATGTCCCGCACGATTCGTTTTCACAAGTTTGGTCCGGCCGAGGTGCTCAAGTGCGAAGAGCATGCAGCCGCACAGCCCGCGCCGGGCGAAGTGCAGGTGCGTGTCGAAGCGATTGGCATCAGCTGGTATGACATTTTGTGGCGCCAGAACCTGGCGTCTTCCCATGCACGTCTTCCTTCTGGCTTGGGCCATGAAATGGCCGGGGTCGTGGTAGCCCTGGGTGACGGCGTGGATGATCTGGCCGTGGGCGATAAAGTGGCCAGTTTTCCGGCCGAGAGCCCCAACGATTACCCGGTGTATGGCGAACAGATCGTCCTGCCCCGTTCGGCCCTGACCCGCTACCCGGACGTCTTGAGTCCGATTCAAGCGAGTGTGCATTACACACCGCTGTTGATTGCCTACTTTGCTTATATGGACTTGGCCCGGGTCAAACCGGCGCAATTTGCGCTGGTCACCGACGCCAGTCATTGCGCCGGTCCTTCGTTCGTACAACTGGGCAAAGCCCTGGGTGTGCGGGTGATCGCGGCGACCAAAAACAGTGACGAGCGTGAATACCTGCTGTCTCTCGGTGCGGAGAAGGTCATCGTCACCGAAGAACAGGACCTGCTGATGCAAATCAACAAGTTCACCGACAACCGCGGCGTTGATGTGGTGTTCGATGGCTTGGGTGGCCCGCAGATGTCGCTGCTCGGCGATGTGCTGGCTCCGCGCGGCAGCCTGGTGCTGTATGGCCTGCAGGGCGGTAACCAGACACCCTTCCCGGCGTGCGCGGCGTTCCAGAAGAATATTCAGTTCTTTGTGCACTGCATCGGTAATTTCACCGGAAAACCGGAACTGGGCATCATCCAGGACCAGGTTGCACTGCAACGTGCGTTGCGTGATATCAACCAGTTGACCGCTGACCGTGTGCTTGTGCCGCTGAAAACTACCGTGTTTCCGTTCAGCCAATTCGTCGAAGCGCACCGCTATATGGACGAATGCCCGTGCCGCGAGCGTGTGGCATTGCAGGTTGAAGCTGTTTGAGCTGTAGGAGTATTCGCAAATGAATGCTCCAGTCTCTCAACGAATGGGGCAAATGCGCCATTTGTCAGGGCTTAACCTGCGGGCGCCATAAGGTACCGTTCGGCGCATTAGCCCCCTGAATCCTGCTCTTGGTCCCTGACGCCGCGCTGAATCACAGCGCGGCGTTGTTGTGTGTGCGCTTTTTATGCAGCCACGCCTGTTCATCTGCACTGGTTTTTGGCCAAGTTCTGTATCTATTAATCATTATTCCAGCACTGATAATTACGCCTTCACTTTCATCTCAAGGATTGAGCAATGATTGATTCAATGACGCGGTCACCGCTAGTTATTCGAACTCTAGGCAGGGCTTCTGCGTGCGCAGCGCATAGGTGTTTCTATAAAAAGTCGCTAGCCCCTATATCGAAAAGTTGTTTTTAATGCTTTGTCGGAAGCTTCTTTAAAACGCTGGCTAAAACACTGTAGGAAACTGTAGGAATGGTCTTAAGGGTATTGGGAGTATTAAATTATTTCATAAATATCAGCAGCTTGTGTGCGTGTGCTGGCTACTGGATGCTGGCCAAAGCCCCAGGGATTTGGCAACAGGCTGCTAGTGTTTATTTATCGACGCACGAGGCAATGCGCGATTTTCCCAAACGCAAAATAAGTCGAGCACGCACTGTCCAGCAGTTGCTTGAAACTGATCTTTCAACTCAGGTAGTAGAACTATGAGCACTATTCACGAGCAGGCGATGAACCATGTTTACCAACAAGTTCTGCAGCGTTTGATTGGGCACTTCAGTCGCTCCGGGCGAACGGCACTCCAGTTATTGGTACAGCGCATCGTTGTGGCGGCAGGGGGCATGGAGCAGGTGGGGGATTTCAAAATACTGTTGGCCCATGGCGGGGGTGAAGTCAGCAGCTACACCCTGGCGCTGTTGCGCGCCGCCCAGTTGACCATTGCCGGGCGTGCGCCCCGTACCTTTCACCTGCGGGTCGCAACGCTGCGTCATACGGGCATCACGGAAAGCCAATTGGACACCCTCAATCGGGGCTATGGCCGTTTGTTCCTCCACGACGACCCGCGCGTGGAGTTGTTAATGGTGGAAAACCACGAGGTACAACCCTTCAATCACCTGCGCCCGGCCTCACCAGTGGCCCGAGACATCAGCCGGCGCGCCAGGTTGTTGATCGGGCACCTGAGTTCCGGCGACTGCCGCGCCATGCTGTGCAACGACACATACCTGGCCCTTGGAGACTTCTATCAGCGTGTCACCACCTGCAATGGCGGCGTTCATGCGCTGGTCAGCGGTGACTCCCCGCGCAAGCAAGGCCAGTTTCTCGCCTGGCTCAAGAAAGCCGCCGTGGGCGCCGGTATGCCGATAGCCAAAGGCCGCGCGCTATCGCTCAACGCATTGTTCGCCCGAATGGAGGAGTGGAGCAGCGGTTATTACCGTGATGCATTCGGCGACCACTATGTCGCCCATGACGATCCCAGCAAGGCCAGCCACCGCCACCTCGCCTACATCGGTGTGGCAGACCTGCTGGAGGACGTCGACCTGGGCTCATCGTCCTTGTTGACTGAGTTCATGGCCTACACCCCCGACCCGCTGGGTTTTCACTTCACGCACCCGGCTTATTCCAACCCGCTGTTGATGGCCCATTTGCGCGGGCTGCAGGCTGAGTGCCTGCGGGATCTGGACTACGCCGAGGGCGTCGAAGATTTTATCCAGCAGGCAACGCCGTACATGCTTGGCCTGCATATGCCCCAAGAACTGCTCGCCCAGGCCGGCACGGCTGAAGGGCGCTTGCTCTCAAGCACTTTTGCCGAGTCATTCTTCGGCCTGGATGAAACCCAACTGATCTGCCTGTTGTTTTCGCCGTTCATTCATCATGGCGAGCGCCTGGAAAGCTATTTGCGCCAGTGCCATCCGGGCATGCTGGTGGCGCTGCCGGAACTGCACAAGGTGCTTCAGGGCAAGCCGTCCGCCGATATGCTGCAACAGTGGGTCACGGACACCAGCGGCGTGCCCTTGCCGTTGTTGCAGCACCTGTATCGCAAACGTCCCCTTGTCGACGTCCATGGCGCACGGCGTGCCCCTGCAACCCACGGCGCCGTCCTGGCCGTGCATTCGTCCGGGCAATGACCCTGCGCGGCGAGCGTCAGGCGGACTTCGCGTATCAGGCGGTCTACCGCTACATGATTACCCTGATCAACGAGGTCAGTACTGATACCCGCGTAAAGCTGCCGTCATTGCGGCAGTTGGCCGGGCGCCTGAACGTGTCGATCTCGACGATCCAGTACGCCTATGCGTTGCTGGAAAAAGAAGGCCGTGTGTATTCGGTGGCCAAGTCCGGTTATTACGCCTGGCCCATGTCTGCCAACCCCTCGGCGTGGGCGGGTGGGGATTTGCTCGACCGCCTCTACGCGGCAGCCCGACGCCCCGGCATGGCCGTGCTCAGTGGCGATGAGCCCGCGTTGCTGGCCTCACTGGACACAGCCCTGCTGCGCCTGGAACGCGAACTGGTGCGCCAGTACCCGAAAAACTTGCAGCCCTGGTCCCAGCCGTACGGGGTCTGGGAATTACGGGCCGCATTGGCCGCACGTTACACCTCGTCGCCCACCCACTGCTGGCACGCCGACAATGTGTACATCGGTGCCGACCTGCGCGGCGTGCTGGACATCCTGATTGAAGTGCTGGGCCTGCGGGGCAGCACGGTCATCGTGGAGTCACCTTGTGACTGGCTCATCCTGCGCCTGTTCCAGGACGCAGGGGTGCGCATCCTTGAGTTGCCCTGGACACCCGAGGGTAGCCTGGACCGCCCGACCCTGGAGCGGCTGCTGCGCGACGAAGCGGTGCACCTGGTGATGTTCTCTTCCACGGTCAGCTTGCCTTCGGGGGTGACGATGTCGCTCTACGAGCGGCTGGAAGTGGCGCGGCTGCTGAGCCAACACGATTGCTGGCTGCTGGAAAACGACACCTTCGGCCGGCTGAGTTTCGATACGTCCCACACGGCGTTGCGCGATCTGGTGAACCCTGACCGGGTGATCGTGTTCTCTTCATTCGAAAAACTGCTCGGCTCGGAAGCCCCCTATGGTTTTTTGCTGGCGCGGCGCCTGGGCGTTGAGTTGCAGCGTCAATTCCTGTTGCGCTCATTTCGCTTGTCGTCGATTCGCCAACGTGCCATCGCCCGCTTACATCAAAGCGGGCGTTTCGATCAGCACCTGCGCACGCTGCGCCAACAGCTCGGCGAACAAGCGGTGCGGATGAGCCTGCGCCTGGAGCAACAGTTGGGAGGGCAGGTGAGTTTTCGAATGCCGGCGGCTGGGGCGGCGTTCTGGCTGGCCTCCACGCGTGCCGTGGATATGCGCCAGGTATTCCAGCGTTTGCTGGTACAGCAAGTGGTGGTTGCACCCGGTGAGCTGTTCAGCGTCAGCGGCTTGCATCACCAGAACCTGCGCGTGAGCCACACCTTCCATGGGCACCCTAATCTGGACATTGCCCTGGCGGCATTGAGCGACGCCTTGCGCCAGGCGCAGACTGGGTGAAATTTCTATTTGTGTTGTAGGATCGATACCGTCGCGCAGTAGTCCAACTCTCAGTAAACTGCCATTTTTCCACATCCTTCTTTCCGAGGTTTATGCATGACAATCAGTCCTTTTGCGGGCAAACCGGCGCCGGCCCAGTTGCTGGTGGATATCCCGCGACTGGTCACGGCCTACTACACCGGCCAGCCTGATGCAGCGATCTCCACCCAGCGCGTGGCCTTCGGTACGTCCGGGCACCGTGGCAGCTCGTTCGAGCTGAGCTTCAACGAATGGCACGTGCTGGCCATCAGCCAGGCGATCTGCCTGTATCGCGAAGCCCAAGGCATCAACGGGCCGCTGTTTGTCGGCCTGGACACCCACGCACTGTCGACGCCGGCCGGCGCCAGCGCCCTGGAAGTCCTGGCAGCCAACGGTGTGCATGTGATGCTCGCCGAAGGTGATGAATACACGCCGACCCCGGCAATTTCCCACGCCATTATTTGCTACAACCGTGGCCGTACCAGCGGCCTGGCCGACGGCATTGTCATCACGCCGTCCCACAACCCGCCGCAAAGTGGCGGCTACAAGTACAACCCGCCCAACGGCGGCCCGGCCGATACCCATGTGACCAAGTGGATCGAGGCCAAGGCCAACGAGCTGCTCGCCAACAAGCTGGCCGGGGTGAAGCGCATCTCCCATGCCCAGGCGCTCAAGGCCGACACAACCCACCGTCACGACTACCTCAATACCTACGTGGCGGACCTGGTCAACGTGATCGATATGGACGCGATCCGCAGCGCCGATCTGCGCCTGGGCGTCGACCCATTGGGCGGAGCAGGGGTGCGCTACTGGTCGGCGATTGCCGAGCATTACCGCCTGAACCTGGAGGTGGTGAATACCGAAGTCGATGCCACCTTCCGCTTTATGAGCGTTGACTGGGACGGTCAGATCCGCATGGACCCGTCCTCCAGCTATGCCATGCAGGGGTTGATCGGCCTCAAGGAGCGCTTCGACGTCGCCTTCGCCTGCGATCCGGACCACGACCGCCACGGCATTGTCACCCCGTCCGGCGGCCTGTTGGCGCCGAACAATTACTTGGCGGTGTCCATCGACTACCTGTTCCAGAACCGTCCTGACTGGCGCGCCGATGCGGCCGTGGGCAAGACCGTGGTCAGCAGCGGCCTGATCGATCGGGTGGCGGCCCGCATCGGCCGCCGTCTGTATGAAGTGCCGGTGGGCTTCAAGTGGTTTGCCGACGGCTTGTTCGAAGGTTCGTTGGGTTTCGGTGGGGAAGAAAGCGCCGGCGCGTCGTTCCTGCGTAAAGACGGCAGCGTGTGGAGCACCGACAAGGACGGCTTGATCCCGGCGCTGCTGGCGGCGGAAATGACCTCGCGCAAAGGCCAGGACCCAAGCCAGATCTACCGTGGCCTGACCGACGCCCTGGGCGAACCGTTCGCCATTCGTGTGGACGCCAAGGCCACGCCCGCGCAGAAAGCCTTGCTGGGTAAACTGTCGCCGGAGCAGGTGACCTCCACCGAACTCGCCGGGGAAGGCATCCAGCAGATCCTCAGCCACGCGCCGGGCAATAACCAGGCGATTGGCGGTTTGAAGGTGATGACCGAAAACGGCTGGTTTGCCGCACGGCCATCGGGCACCGAGGATATCTACAAGATCTACGCCGAAAGCTTTATTGGCGAAGATCACCTCAAGCAATTGGTGCAAGAGGCGCAAGTGCTGGTAGATGGCGCAATCAGCTCCAACTGACACAGTTGTAAAAAATGTGGGAGGGGCTTGCTCCCGATAGCGGTGCGACAGTTATTCAATCAGCTGACTGACACACCGCTATCGGGAGCAGGTCGCACCGTCCCTCCCACCTTTCGATCAGGCCAGATCGACCAATACGATCTCGCTGTCCTCAAGCGCCGTCACCCGCAACACCTGCTCATCCTCGACCGCCACGCCGTCTCGCGCCTGCGCACGCACGCCATTGACGTCAATCACACCCGTGGCCGGTACCAGATAGGCACGGCGGCCGCTGTCGAGTCGGTACTCAGCACTTTCGCCCGCCTTCAAATTGGCCGCCACCAGGCGCGCATCAGCACGAATGCGCAGGCTTTCGCTGTCACCGACCTTGCCGCTGGCCAGGGTCACAAAGCCCTCGCGCTCACCTTTGGGAAACGGCTTGGCTCCCCATGACGGCGGCAGCCCGGCTTCGTTGGGAATAATCCAGATCTGGAAAATCTTGGTCGGCGTGGCTTCCAGGTTGTATTCACTGTGGGCGATCCCGGTACCCGCGCTCATCACCTGCACATCACCGGCTTCGGTACGGCCTTTATTGCCCAGGTTGTCGGCGTGGCTGATCGCGCCTTCGCGCACATAGGTGATGATCTCCATGTCACGGTGCGGGTGCTGTGGAAAGCCGGTGCCTGGCGCGATGATGTCGTCGTTCCACACACGCAGGTTGCCCCAGTGCATGCGCTTGGGGTCGTGGTATTCGGCGAACGAGAAGTGATGATGAGCGTCAAGCCAGCCATGATGGGCGCCGCCCAGGGATTTGAAAGGTCGAAGTTCGAGCATGATTGCCTCCTGTTGATGACGGCATCATCCGTCAGCCCAACATCGATAAAAAGCGTAAAAAATGCCTGATTCCTATCAGCTAAATTGATTGGTTTGCGCTGCTTTGACTTTCAGTTCATCGCCTAACTGCATGACGCCACAGCAATTGGCTGGAACTGCGCGGCGTTTCCGGCGACCATGGCGCACCTGTCAAACCCAGCTCATCGCAGGAGTCCGCGTGCCGCAACACAAGCCTGATCTGCCCCCTGAACTGCGCCCACTGGCACAAATGCCGCTGTTGAAACGCCTCGCCGCCCGTTTGTTTGGCCACGGCCTGACCCGCTTGCGCGCACAGCACCGGTTTTCGTGGTTGCACGGGCAAGCCGATGGGTTTCGCAGTGGTCACGAAGCCGGCGTGGAGTATGGCTATCGCGAAGGCAAGGCCGATGGCATCGAAGAGGGCCGACAAGTCCTGTTGATTCGTGATTTCCGCCCGGATGAGCACCGAGCCCCCGGCATCGACGACAGCCTGTTCGACGATTGGCGGTTGCCCCTGACCGCCGACCTGAAAAAACGTCTCAAGGCCGACGTGGCGCGGTTGCTGCCGGCCCATGCCCAGCCCAGCGCGGCGCAATGGAAGATGATTTTCAGCGATACGCCTTCGACATCCGTCATTGCCGGGGCCGGGGCCGGTAAATCAACCTCGCTGGTACTGCGCATTTTGCTGCTCACCCATTATCTGGGCTTCGAGCTGAGCTCAATGACGGTGGTGACCTTTACCCGCGAGGCACGCAAGGACTTCATCCACAAGCTCATGCAAATGATGAGCTTGTGGGGCCAACCGCTTGATATGAAAGATGCCCAGGCGGTAGTGCGTACCTTTCACTCGCGCATCCTGCCGATGGTGCGCAGCCTGCCGGGCTTTGAGCGCCTGCAAGCGTTCGAAAACCTCAGTTCCGGCTTCGAAGACGCCGATAGCAACCCCTTCGACCTGCGCATCAATGACGCCCAGCGTCAGCAGATGAACGCCTGTTATCACCGGTTGCAGGGCGAGCACCCGCGTTTCAGCGAGCTGATCGCACCGCTGGCTCGTCAGGGCCTGCAGCTAAAGGAGCTGGAGCGTGACCATCCGGATGTACAGAAACGTGCGGCGGTCACCGAACTGGCGGCCAAGCGCGATGAAGAGCTGTGCGATGTGATCGAGGACCTGTGGTTCCGCGCCGGCGCCTGGCCGATCAAGGGGATTGAGCCCAACCGTCAGACCGTGGAGGTCAATGGCGCACAGTTTCACTGCCACGGCTATATCCCCGAATTGGATGCCTGGGTGGTGCTGGGCTTTGATCCACGGGAAAACCCTCAGCTCAGCCGACCGAATGCCAAGCTGTCGGTACGCGCGGAATGGGCGGTAAAGCGCACCCTGTTTCAAGCTTTCTGTCGTAAGCCGCTGATTTGGTTCGAGAGTTATGAATCATCCGGCCGTCTTGCGAGCGGCCTGGCGGGAGATGCCAGCGCCGGGCCGGGCTTTGATTACAAGGTCAAAGGTGAGTTGGCCAGCGCACCGTTGCTCGACAGCTTTGTCATGGCGGCCGGCTTCATTGAGAACCTCGGCCTGGACGTGCCCACCGCCGTGGGCCGGATGAGCTTTGCCAAAGACGATCCGGACCGCTTCTTCTTCGAGGCCCTGAGCATTTTCTGGAAGGCCCTGGAAGATCACTTGCTCGACCAATCGCCGCCGATCATGACGTATAACCGCATGTTCTCGTTATTTGGCGAAAACACCCCGGAAAACCTCAAGTTGCTCAGCGATCCGTTGCTGCGCCCCTTGTCGCACCTGATGATCGACGAGTTCCAGGACGTGTCGCCGCAGATCGTCTCGTGGCTGCGGGCCAGCTTGCGCGAAATCCGTAGCCGGGGCCCGGCGATGCACGTGGGGCGTGGCGCACAGCATTCTTCGCTGCTGTGCGTCGGGGATGACTGGCAGTCGATCTATGGCTGGCGCGGCAGTTCGCCGAAATACTTCATGCAATTCAACACGGAATTCCCCGCACCGAGTACCACCCGCGTAATGCTCGGCGAGAACTACCGCAGCCATCAGCACATCATTGATGCAGCCGAGCATATTGTGCGGGCCGCCCCGGCGATTCCCGGCAAGAAGGCCAAGGCCAGCGGCACGCCCAAGGCGCTGGAGCCGGTCAAAGTGTTTGCGCGTGATGACGCAGCGCTGGGCCGTCGATTGCTGGAGCACTACCAAAAGGGTGATTCGATATTAATGCTGTATCGAAAAAGCAGCGATAAGCTGTTGATTCAAGAGCATATTCAGTCAGTAGTTAATGTGGATTCCAGCTTGCCGCCTCAAGCGCGCAGGCTCAAGCAATTGACCTACCACAGCGCCAAGGGGCTGCAGGCCGATGCGGTCTTTCTGCTTGGGGATTGCCAGCACGTGACCCGTTCGCCCTACAAGAATCAGGTGTATCGCATGGCGGGTCTGGGCAAGGACGGCGACAGCGAGCCGTATGACACGGCGCAACAGGACGAGGTGCTGCGCCTGGCCTACGTCGGCATTACCCGGGCCGTCAGCCAGTGCTACTGGTATGTGGAAAAGCCCGAAGGCCAGGCTGTGAATGTGCCCAGGGCTTCGGAACGGGTCGATGGAAAAAAGGCATTTTTCGATGACCAGCGCGGCTGAAAGCCGCACCGGCTCTACTGTGGGAGCAACTGTCCGGATGAGGTGTGGGCGTTCCCGCCTTCACCTCACGCCCGCAACGACAACGGCGGTACAAAGGACGCCAGCTCGTCTTCCACCGCTTCAATGATGCGCTCCACATCGGCGGCATTCATCACCGTGGCACAGGGGATGCCGGCGATGGCAATCAGGGTTTCGCCGCTGGCGCGGTCGAACAGGCGGGCGACCATACTGCCGGGCGCGTCCATGCTGCCCTCGAAGCCCATCGGATGGAAATGCCAGCGCATCAACTGGCAGGCGTTGGGGAACGTCACTTTGTTCATGTTGCCCACCTTGTTCATTGAGCGCTTCCTTTAGCTCGCGGCAGGGAGCCATGACCGTCAGTGGTCGTGGCGTCGGAGCTTTAAAAATAGCATTCGTTCGCAAACGCGAGTCGAGTTTTTTTGCCCCGTTCGGCGGTTGTTTTGCATAAGGTTGATGCAGGTCAAGCCCTGCTCAGGATTGGGCACAGTGCCATTACTCTGCGGTCGCAATTGGCCGTTGTCGGCACTGTGGAATTTCGGCAAGCTCCACGGTTTACCCAGCGCAGAACCGCCCATGCCCGACATCGCCGCCGCCGATGATTGCCAGCACACCCACGCCACGCGTGAGCTGGTGTTGCGCCACCATCTGTGTTGGCGCCACCGCGACTTGGACGGGGTAATGTCCTACTACCACCCGGACATCCAGTACCACGACTTTTTCCAGAACCGTGTCATTGGTTACGCCGACCTGCGTGAGTACCTGCACGCCAGCATGCCCCGTGAGGCCGATGAGGCCATTGAGCACACCGATCGCATCCGTGCCGAGGGCGACACCGCCTTCATCCAGTACCGCATCACGTTGCGGGGCGGCCAGGGGCTGGTGTCGTTTCGTACCAGCGAAGCCATTACCGTGCGCGACGAGTTGATCTGGCGGGTCAATGAATACGCGTCACTGGTGCATGAGCAGCCCACCCAGGCCTTGCGCCCCACGGTCAGCCGCCTGGGCCTGTCGCCCCAGCAATTGGGGCACATGGCCAAGGACCTGCAGCAGTACTTCGAGCGCAGGCAACCCTACCTGGACCCCGAATTGGATTTGCAGCGCGTCGCCAAGGAGTGTGGCTACAGCCGAAACCAGATTTCCTATCTGCTCAACCAAGTGCTGGGGCAAAGCTTTTACCGCTACGTCAACCAGGCCCGGCTCCAGCACTTGCTGGCAGCGCTGGATGACGCCACACCGCCGATAAAGGTCGACGACCTGGCCTTCGCCGCCGGTTTCAATTCGTTGTCGGCGTTCTACAGCGCCTTCCGCCAGCACACCGGGCAGTCGCCCAAAGCCTACGTCAAGCAAATTTCCCTGCGTGCACGCGCGCAAGACAGCGAATAACCCCGCGCTCTAGGATCCCCTCTATCGAAATGAGGTAGGGGAGCCTGGCATGCCGCAATGGCGCAACATCAGTTTATGGATGGATCAACTGGACGACCCGCTGGTGGCTCGGCCGTGCCTTGAGCATGACTTGGACGTCAACGTGGCCATTATCGGCGCCGGTTACACCGGGCTATGGACCGCCTACTACCTCAAGCGCCAGGCGCCTGAGTTGACCATCGCGATTATCGAGGCGCAAACCGCCGGTTTTGGTGCCTCGGGGCGCAACGGTGGCTGGCTGATGGGTAACCTGCTCGGCGAAGATCGGCTGCTGGCCGGCTTGCACGCCGAAGCGCGCCGCGCCTCGTTCGATCTGCTGCACGGCATCCCCGACGAAGTGGCGCAGGTACTGGCCCGCGAAGGCATCGACTGCGACTACCGCAAGGGGGGCGCCCTGTACTGTGCCGCGCGCTACCCCGAGCAAGAAGCCAGCCTGCGCGCCTATCTGCACAAGCTCTATTGCCAGGGCCTCACCGACGCCGACTACCGCTGGCTGAGCCCGCAGCAGTTGGCCGAACAGCTCCGCATCGCCAGGCCCTATGGCGGTATCTATGCACCCCATGTCGCCACGATTCAGCCGGCCAAGCTGGTGCGCGACCTGGCGCGGGTGGTGGAACGCATGGGCGTGAAGATTTATGAAAACAGTCCGGTAACCCAGTGGCAGTCCGGCGGCCTGCGCACGGCGAAGGCCAGTGCGCGCGCGGTGTGGGTGGTACCGGCCGTCGAGGGCTATGCCAACACGTTGCCGCCCTTGGGCCGCTACCAATTGCCGGTGCAAAGCCTGATCGTCGCCACCGAGCCGTTGCCGGCCAGCACCTGGGACGAGATTGGCCTGAGCCACGGCCAGGCCTTCGGCGAAAGCAGCCGCCAGGTCACTTATGGCCAGCGCACGGCGGACAACCGCCTGGTATTCGGCGCCCGTGGCGGCTATCAGTTCGCCGGACAGTTGCGCCACAACTTCGATCTGACCGACAGCGAAGTCGAGCTGCGTCGCTACCTGTTCAGTGAGCTGTTCCCACAGTTGAAAAACGCACGGATCAGCCATTCGTGGGGCGGCAATCTCGGCATGTCGCGCCAATTCCGGCCGCACATGCTCTGTGATCAACAGTCCGGCATCGCACTGGCTGGCGGGTATGGCGGGGAGGGCGTCGGCGCTGCCAACCTCGGCGGTCGCACCCTGGCGGACTTGATCCTCGGGCGCGATACAGCGCTGACCAAACAGCCCTGGGTCATTCGCGAACGTGGTCTCGACGCGCTCAAGGCCTGGGAACCCGAGCCCTGCCGCTGGCTGGGCTACAACGCGATCATTCGCAGTTTTGTCCATGAAGACCAGGTGCTGGCCAACCCCAACTCCGCCCCGTGGCGTCGCAAATGGGCGACCGGCGTGGCCGGGTTCATGGAAGGTTTCATGCACTGAGCCGTTTCACTCACACGAGAACACCCATGAGCATATACAAGCCGGCGATGCACTGATGTTGCCGGCCAACAGCACGGGCGTGTGGGATATCCAGGAAACCGTGCGCAAGACCTACGTATTGATTCTGTAACGCTTTGATCCTTGATCGCCTGCCATAAAAACAGCCCTAAAACCGCCAGGAAATCGAACCATGAAAGCCATTGCCCTGTTGCCCTTGATGTTGCTGGCCTCTGTCAGCCAGGCCGCCGAGACGGTGAAAATCTATAACTGGTCCAGCTACATCGCCCCGGATACCACGAAGAACTTCCAGAAACAGACCGGGATCGGTTTCAGCTACGACGTGTATGACAGCAACGAAACCCTCGACGGCAAGCTGATGACCGGTAACTCCGGCTATGACGTGGTGTTTCCTTCCAACCACTTCATGGCCCGGCAGATTCAGGGTGGCGCGCTGAAAAAGCTCGACAAGAGCCAGTTGCCCAACTGGAAAAACCTCAACCCGGTGCTGCTCAAGGCCTTGGAGAACAATGACCCGGGCAATGCCCACGGTTTCCCGTACCTGTGGGGCAGTACCGGCATCGGTTACAACATCGACAAGGTCAAGGCGGTGCTTGGGGACGATGCCCCCGTGAATTCCTGGGACCTGATTTTCAAGCCCGAATACATGCAAAAGCTCAGCAAGTGTGGCGTGGCCATCCTCGATAACGGCCCGGAATTGTTGCCCATCGCCCTCAATTACCTGGGCCTTGAGCACCACAGCAAGAACCCCGAGGACTACAAAAAGGCCGAAGCCCTGCTGATGAAAGTGCGGCCGTATGTGGCGTACTTCCACTCCTCGAAATACACCGGTGACCTGGCCAATGGCGATATCTGCGTGGCTGTCGGCTTCTCCGGCGACGTGCTGCAGGCCCAGAGCCGCGCCACCGAAGCCAACAATGGCGTGAAGATCGGTTATCAGATCCCCAAGGAAGGCGCCGCGATCTGGTTCGACATGGTGGCCATGCCCGCCGACGCGCCGGATGCAAAGGCCGGCTACGCCTTTATGGATTACCTGCTGGAGCCCCAGGTCATGGCGGAGATCACCAACGCCGTGCACTACGCCAACGGCAATAGCGCGGCGGACAGCCTGGTCAACCCTGAAATCAAAGGCGACACCAAGGTCTACCCCAGCGCGGACATGATGGGTAAGTTGTTTGCCCTGCAAGCCATGCCGCTGAATATCGACCGGATTCGCACGCGAGTCTGGAACACCATTCGCATGGGGCGCTGAAAAACCATCTGTCTTGATGGGTTTGATCGTTCCCCGCCTGGCGGGGGAACGATCTCAGGGGTTTTCCAAGTCATGCCCCAGCGACTGGATAAACAACGAAAACAACTCCGGTTGTGACGATATGTCCAGCTTCGCGTACAGGTGCCTGCGGTGCACTTTTACCGTGTCCGGCGAGATATTCAGGCGCTCGGCCATGGCTTTGGAAGAAAACCCGCGCAGTACCAGCCGGGCGATTTCCAGTTCGCGCTCCGACAGCACACCGCTGCCGAACTGGCTCAATGCATCCCTGATCTGGCTGTCCATGGCCGGCACCCGTTGAGTGCTCTGTTGCCAATGCTGTTGCATCAGCGGCAGCACCCAGGCCGCAAGCGTAGTCAGCAAGCCTGCCTCTTCGCCGCTGAAGCGCCGCTGCATGCCCAGCGACAGTGACAGCGTGCCGGTACCCGGCAGTTGCAGGATGAACTGCACCTCGTCTTCCAGCACGTTGTCGTGAAAGTAGTTGAGGAAGTACTCACTCTGGCGAAAATGATCCGGCGCCACTTCTTCCAAGCGATACACGCCGCTGGCATTGCCTTCACGGCACGCCTGGTAGAAGGGGTCGAGCAGGTACAGGCCATTGAGGTACACCAGCATCGAAGCGGGTTTGCTGGTGGGCTGGGCGTCGTACTCTTCCAGGGCCCGGGGTGGGCCATCCAGGGGGTAGAAGATCGCCAGGGCGTTATCGAAGGGCACGCACTGGTGCAGCAACAACACCAACGGTTTCCAGAAACGCTCGGTGCCGATATGCGAGACGGTGCGGCCCAGGTCGGCGTGCATGCCGACTTCGCGAAACAGGCTCATATGACAGGCTCCCGCCACCCAAAGATCGGCCCAGGGTTCGGCTTTTGCCGCAGGCCGTCAAGGGGAGTACGCCAATAGGGGAATTGGCTGACATAAACGCAGCGTTTAATTTCACCATTATTCAGCGGGAAACATATCCCGCCAACACATCATTTTTCGTTTCTGCCTCACACCAAGAACAACGACAGAGGATAACGATATGAGCACTTCCCCCACGCTTGACGGCGTGCTGAAACCCACCCTGAGCGTCTTCGATGTGGTGACCATCACGGTTTCCGCCGTGACACCCGCCAGTTCGGTCTTCGTGATCGCACCGTTCGCCATCCAGCAGGCCGGCAGCGGGGTGTTCCTGGCGTTTGTGATGGCCGGTTTGCTCGCACTGATGTTCGCCTTTTGCTACGCCGAACTGGGCCGCGCCCATAACAGCGCCGGTGGTGAGTATGTGTATGCCAAGCGCGTGTTCGGCGGCATGGCCGGCTATGCGACCTTCCTCACCGTGCTGGTGATGCTGCTGTTTATCCCGCCGGTATTGGCCACTGGCGCCGCGACCTACCTCAACAACGCCTTGGGCACCCGCTTTGATTCACAAACCGTCGCCCTGGTGATCGTGGCATGCAGCTACGCCTTGGGCGTTCTCAATATCAAGCTCAATGCGTGGATCACCGGCACGTGCCTGCTGCTGGAAGTGGCGGCGTTGCTGGTCATCGTGTTTATCGGCTTCGGCAACCCGGTGCAGCCCGCGAGTGTGTTGTTCCAGCCGCAGATCGTCGAGAACGGCGTACTGCACCTGGCGCCCTGGGCCCTGGTAATCGGTGCGGTGGGCATCGGCCTGTTTTCCTACAACGGTTACGGCACCGCAGTGTTGCTGGCCGAAGACATGAAATGCGCCGGCAAAGGCGTACACAAGGCGGTGCTGTGGTCCCTGGGGCTGGTGGTGATCATCGAACTGGTACCGATCACCGCGCTGTTGATCGGCGCGCCCTCCCTGAGCGCGATGATCAGCAGCCCCGACCCTATCGGCTACCTGCTCACCAGCCACGGCAATGAAACCCTGTCGCGGCTGGTCAGCGCGGGGATCTTCCTGTCGGTGTTCAACGCCATCGTCGCCATCGTCATCCAGATCGGCCGCGTGGTGTTCAGCAGCGGGCGCGATGCGCTCTGGACACCCAGCATCAACACCCTGTTCACGCGGATCCACCCGCGCTGGGATTCGCCCTGGCTGGCTACGCTGTTCCTGGCGATCCCCTCGGCGCTGCTCAGTTTCAGCTCGAATTTGGCCGACCTCACGTCGTTCAGCGTGTTGCTGATCATATTGGTGTACCTGGTGGTGGCGCTGAGCGCACTGATGAGCCGTGCGCTGCTGCGCGACCGCGAGCATCCCTATCGCATGCCGCTGTGGCCGTTGCCCGCGTTGCTGGCGGTACTGGGCGCGGGGTACCTGTTGATCACGTTGGTCATGGCGGCCTCGGTGCGCGACATCATGGTCATCCTCGGCTTGCTGGCCGTGTCGGTGATTTTCTATTGCATCAGCGGCCGGTCGAGTCCGGTCTTCCAGAAACTGTAAGGAGTGGGTATGCGCGCACGTCAATTGGGCATCACGTTGGGGCTGGGTACGCCCGGTGAGTTGAATGCAATCACCGATGTGCCGGGCGTCCGGGTCGGCCACAGCACACTCAAGACGCGTATCAACGGCAAACACGTGCGCACCGGCGTCAGCGTGGTCCAGCCGCGCGCCGGCGAGGCGCGGCAACAACCGTGTTTCGCCGGTTACCACGTGCTCAACGGTAATGGCGATGCCACCGGCCTTGAATGGATCCGCGAAGCCGGGCTGTTGACCACGCCGCTGGCCATCACCAACACCCACAGCCTGGGCATTGTGCGCGACACCCTGATCGCCCTGGAGCGCGAACGCCTGGCGGACCCGGCGGTGTACTGGTGCATGCCAGTGGTGATGGAGACTTACGACGGCCTGCTCAACGATATCTGGGGTCAACACGTCAAGCCTGAGCACGTGCGCCAGGCGCTGCACAACGCCGAGACCGGCCCCGTGCAGGAAGGCGCGGTGGGTGGCGGTACCGGGATGATCTGCCATGAGTTCAAGGGCGGTATTGGCACCGCGTCGCGACGTTTACCGGCGGAGCAGGGCGGTTGGACCGTTGGCGTGCTGGTGCAGGCCAACCATGGCAAGCGCCAGGAGCTGCGGGTCGACGGCTACCCGGTGGGGCGCCAACTGATGGGCATTGCCTCGCCCTTCGCCGAACGCGGCACGCCGGGCATGGGCTCGATCGTGGTGGTCATTGCCACTGACGCGCCCCTGTTGCCGCACCAGTGCCAGCGCCTGGCACAACGCGCATCCATTGGCATCGCCCGCACCGGCGGCGGTACCGAGGACTCCAGCGGCGACCTGTTCCTGGCCTTCGCCACCGGCAACAGGGACCTGCCGCCGGCGGATTACGCGCGTGCAGGCCTGCCGTTCAGCAGCACGTTGCAGATGCTCAACAACGACCATATTTCGCCGCTGTTCAGCGCGGCGGCCGAGGCGGTGGAGGAGGCGATCATCAACGCCATTCTGGCCGGGGAGGACATGACCACCGATGACGGCGTACGGGTGCCGGGCCTCACGGGCGACACGCTGTTGCAGGCATTAAAAAACAGCGGTTGGAGTGTGCCCCGGTAATGACGAACAACCTGATCGTTAGTTGAAGGAGTGGCTGTTTAATATTGCCAATGCCACCGTGGCAATAGAGTGGATCCAATTATTCGTGACGTCGCTGAAGTTACGCGGCGTTAGCGATATTTAATATTTAAATACGAGCCCCGTGTTTTTTGTTGGACAAAATCCGAGTGCCCCAATAAATACGGCACCCGACTTCCCTAAGTTGTCGGATGGCGCGTTTTTAACCTTGGAAATAGAGGTGGACGAAAGATTTCAAGTTGTGTCAGTTTCGTGACGCCTTCAAAAGAGGCGAGTGATAGGACGATCTCGCCAGCGGGGTTCCTATCGATCAAAGACTGATGCACTTGCACACAAGGAAGTACGTTTATGTCAAAAGTAAAAGACAAGGCTATCGTGTCGGCGGCGCAAGCCAGCACCGCTTACGCGCAAATCGATAGCTTCAGCCATCTGTATGACCGTGGCGGCAACCTCACGATCAATGGCAAACCCTCCTACACCGTCGACCAGGCAGCCACCCAGCTGCTGCGCGACGGTGCCACGTACCGGGACTTCGACGGCAACGGCAAGATCGACCTGACCTACACGTTCCTCACCTCGGCCTCCTCGAGCACCCTGAACAAACACGGCATTTCGGGCTTCAGCCAGTTCAGCGCGCAGCAGAAGGCCCAGGCCGTGCTGGCCATGCAATCCTGGGCAGACGTGGCCAACGTCGCGTTCACCGAGAAAGCCAGCGGCGGTGACGGCCACATGACCTTCGGCAACTACAGCAGTGGCCAGGACGGCGCGGCGGCCTTCGCCTACCTGCCCGGCACCGGCGCGGGCTACGACGGCACCTCGTGGTACCTGACCAACAACAGCTACACGCCGAACAAAACCCCGGACCTGAACAACTATGGCCGGCAGACGCTCACCCACGAAATCGGCCACACCCTGGGCCTGGCTCACCCCGGCGACTACAACGCCGGCGAAGGCGCGCCCACCTACAACGACGCGACCTATGGACAGGACACGCGCGGCTACAGCCTGATGAGTTACTGGAGCGAGAGCAACACTAACCAGAACTTCAGCAAAGGCGGGGTCGAGGCCTATGCCTCGGGGCCGTTGATCGACGATATCGCGGCGATCCAGAAGCTCTACGGCGCCAACTACAACACCCGTGCCGGTGACACCACCTACGGTTTCAACTCCAATACCGGGCGTGATTTTCTCAGCGCCAGCTCCAACGCCGACAAGCTGGTGTTCTCGGTGTGGGACGGTGGCGGCAATGACACCCTGGACTTCTCCGGGTTCACCCAGAACCAGAAGATCAACCTCAATGAAACCGCGTTCTCCGACGTCGGCGGCCTGGTGGGCAACGTGTCCATCGCCAAGGGCGTCACCGTGGAGAACGCCTTCGGCGGCGCGGGCAACGACCTGATCATCGGCAACAACGCGGCCAACGTGATCAAAGGCGGGGCCGGCAATGACCTGATTTATGGCGGGGGTGGTGCCGACCAATTGTGGGGCGGCGCGGGCAGCGACACCTTTGTGTTCGGCGCCAGTTCCGATTCCAAGCCAGGGGCTGCAGACAAGCTCTTCGACTTCACCTCGGGCTCGGACAAGATCGACCTCAGCGGCATCACCAAAGGCGCCGGCCTGAGCTTCGTCAATGCGTTTACCGGGCATGCCGGCGACGCGGTCCTGACCTATGCGGCAGGCAGCAACCTGGGTACCTTGGCGGTGGACTTCTCCGGGCACGGCGTGGCGGACTTCCTCGTCACCACCGTCGGCCAGGCGGCAGTCAGCGACATCGTCGCGTGATACAAGGGCGCGGCGCTTGCGCGTCGCGCCTTCACGAGGGAGCGTGCGGATGCAGCGTTTTTTCAATTGGATCGCCTGCGGGTTGCAGGTGATGTTCGTGTCGGCAGGAGCCCACGCAATGGCGAGCAGTCTTGTTTTACCCACCACGGCCCAGTTGGCCGGGCATTGGCAGTTGCACCAGCAGGGCCAGGTGTGCGCCCTGGACCTGCTCGAACAGGCGAATGCGCTGGGCGGTGACGTCGCCTGCGCCGAACAGTGGCTGGGAGAAAAACCCCTGACCTGGTCACCTACGCCGGACGGCATCTGGCTGTTCAACGCCGTGGGCAGCGGCATCGCACACTTGAATCGCCAGAAGGGCGGTGGTTATCAGGCGCGTAATAAAACCGGCGACGTTATTGAACTAAAACGAATGCCTTAGTTATCGCTATACGCGTATTACTCGATTTTATTAGTTGCTCGGCCTGTATCTGGGGCTCGGGCAGCTTATGCGTGCAATCCGGTTCAAGGAAGATCAACACCTATGGCCAAGCCCCCTGTTGCTGCTCCTTTATTCAAGGCGCTGGGTGAATATAAAAGCATCTTGATCAGTATTGGCTGCTTCACCGCCTTGATTAACCTATTGATGCTGGTGCCGTCGATTTACATGCTGCAAGTGTATGACCGCGTGCTGTCCTCCCAGAACGAAACCACCCTGGTGATGTTGACGCTGATGGTCGTGGGCTTTTTTGCATTTATTGGCACACTTGAAGTGATCCGCAGTTTTATCGTGATCCGCATCGGCAGCCAGTTAGAGCGGCGTTTCAACCTGCACGTGTACAAGGCCGCGTTCGAACGCAACCTGCAACGCGGCCAGGGGCATGCCGGGCAATCCTTGGGCGACCTGACCCATATCCGTCAATTCATCACCGGGCCGGCGCTGTTCGCGTTCTTCGATGCCCCGTGGTTTCCCCTCTACCTGTTGGTGATTTTCCTGTTCAACGTATGGCTCGGCGTACTGGCCACCGCCGGTGCGCTGCTGCTGATCGGCCTGGCCTGCCTGAACGAATACCTGACCAAAAAGCCTTTGGGCGAGGCCAGTGGTTTTTCCCAGCAATCCACCCAGCTGGCCACCAGCCACTTGCACAACGCCGAGACCATCCAGGCCATGGGCATGCTCGGCGCGCTGCGCCAGCGCTGGTTTGCCGTGCATGCGCAGTTCCTGGGGTTGCAGAACCGTGCCAGTGACACCGGTTCTGTGATCAGCTCGCTGAGCAAGTCCCTGCGCCTGTGCCTGCAATCGCTGGTGCTGGGCCTGGGTGCGCTGTTGGTGATCCGTGGCGACATGACCGCCGGGATGATGATCGCCGGTTCGATCCTGATGGGCCGGGTACTCAGCCCCATCGACCAGTTGATCGCGGTGTGGAAGCAATGGAGCTCGGCCAAGCTGGCCTACCAGCGGCTGGACGAACTGCTGCGCGAATTCCCGCCGCACGTGGAGCACATGGCGTTGCCGGCGCCGAACGGGCAGATAAGTGTCGAACACGTCAGCGCGGGCCCACCGGGGCATCGTTTGGCCAGCTTGCATCAGGTCAGCTTCAACCTCGGCGCCGGCGAAGTGCTCGGTGTCTTGGGCGCTTCCGGTTCCGGCAAATCCACCCTGGCCCGCGTGCTGGTGGGTGTGTGGCCAACGCTGGCGGGCACCGTGCGCCTGGACCGCGCGGACATCCATCGCTGGAACCGCGACGACCTCGGCCCGCATATCGGCTATCTGCCCCAGGACATTGAGTTGTTCAGCGGCAGCATCGCCGACAATATTGCGCGTTTTCGCGAGGCTGACCCTGAGTGTGTGGTGAAGGCGGCACAACAAGCCGGCGTGCATGAACTGATCCTGCGCTTGCCCCAGGGTTACGACACGGTGCTGGGCGACAACGGCGGCGGCCTGTCCGGCGGCCAGAAGCAGCGCGTGGCCCTGGCGCGCGCGCTGTACGGCGGGCCGCGCTTGATTGTGCTGGATGAGCCCAACTCCAACCTCGACACCGTCGGCGAGGCCGCGCTGGCCAGCGCCATCGTACAGATGAAGGCCCAGGGCAGCAGCGTGGTGCTGGTGACCCATCGCTCCTCGGCGCTGGCCCAGGCCGACAAATTGCTGGTGCTCAACGAAGGGCGCCTACAGGCGTTCGGGCCGAGCCAGGAGGTGCTGCGTGCCTTGTCCGGCCAGCAGGAAGCGCCAAAAGACAAGCCCGGCGTCAGTTTCAGTCGTCAGTACTCAGCCGCAAGGAAGCCCGGCGCATGAACAGCCTCACTGTTGAACCCCCTTTCAAAGAACGCGATGCCGGTTTTTTTGCCCGGATGGGCTGGCTGCTGACCGTGGTCGGCGCTGGCGGGTTTTTCCTCTGGGCCAGCCTCGCGCCGCTCGATCAAGGCATCCCGGTGCAGGGCACGGTGGTGGTGTCGGGCAAGCGCAAGGCCGTGCAAACCCTCAGCCCCGGCGTGGTCAGCCGTATTCTGGTGCGCGAGGGCGAATGGGTGAAGCAAGGCCAGCCGCTGTTTCGCCTCGACCAGACCCAGAGCCAGGCCGATGTGCACTCGCTGCAAGCCCAATACCGCATGGCCTGGGCGAGCGTGGCGCGTTGGCAGAGCGAACGGGACAACAGCGCCGGCATCCGCTTTCCCGCCGAACTGAGCAGTAACCCCGACCCCGCATTGGCGTTGGTGCTGGAAGGCCAGCGCCAACTGTTCAGCAGCCGCCGTGAAGCCTTCGCCCGTGAACAGGCGGGTATTCGCGCCAATATCGACGGCGCCACCGCGCAACTCAATGGCATGCGCCGTGCCCGCAGCGACCTGACCGCCCAGGCGCAATCGCTGCGTGACCAACTGAGTAATCTGCAACCATTGGCCGACAACGGCTACATCCCGCGTAACCGCTTGATGGAATACCAGCGCCAGTTGTCCCAAGTGCAACAGGACCTGGCGCAGAACACCGGTGAAAGCGGTCGGGTGGAGCAGGGCATCCTCGAATCGCGCCTCAAGTTGCAGCAGCACAGCGAGGAGTACCAGAAGGAGGTACGCAGCCAATTGGCCGACGCGCAACTGCGCAGCCTGACCCTGGAGCAGCAACTCACCTCGGCCGGGTTCGACTTGCAGCACAGCCAAATCAATGCGCCCGCCGATGGGGTTGCGGTCAACCTCGGCGTGCACACCGAAGGCGCCGTGGTGCGGGCCGGCGAAACCCTGCTGGAAATCGTGCCCCAGGGCACGCGCCTGGAAGTGGAGGGGCACTTACCGGTGCATCTGGTGGACAAGGTCGGTACACACTTGCCGGTCGACATTCTCTTCACGGCCTTCAACCAGAGCCGTACCCCGAGGGTGCCGGGGGAGGTCAGCCTGGTTTCCGCCGACCAGATGCTCGATGAAAAAACCGGCGCGCCCTATTACGTGTTGCGCACCACCGTCAGCGAGGCCGCACTGGAGAAACTTCAGGGCCTGGTGATCAAGCCCGGCATGCCGGCCGAGATGTTCGTGCGCACCGGCGAACGCTCGCTGCTCAATTACCTGTTCAAGCCGCTGCTCGACCGCGCCGGCTCCGCGTTGACCGAGGAATGAACATGAAACCGGTGTTTATCGCCTTGTTGTTGACCTGCACCAGCGCCCAGGCCGCCATGGGCCCGTTCGATGTGTACGAGCAAGCCTTGCGCAACGACCCAGTGTTCCTCGGCGCCATCAAGGAGCGCGACGCGGGCCTGGAGAACCGCACCATCGGCCGCGCCGGCCTGCTGCCCAAGCTGTCTTATAACTACAACAAGGGCCGCAACAACTCCGAGGCGCATTTGCCGGACGGGCGCGGCGGCAGCTACCGCGACGACCGTAACTACAACAGCTACGGCTCCACCTTCAGCTTGCAACAGCCATTGTTCGACTACGAAGCCTACGCCAACTATCGCAAGGGCGTGGCCCAGGCGCTGTTCGCCGACGAGAGTTTTCGCGACAAGAGCCAGGCGTTGCTGGTGCGGGTACTGACCTATTACACCCAGGCGCTGTTTGCCCAGGACCAGATCGACATCGCCCGCGCCAAGAAGAAAGCCTTCGAGCAGCAGTTCCAGCAGAACCAGCACCTGTTCCAGCAGGGCGAGGGCACCCGCACCGATATCCTCGAAGCCGAGTCGCGCTATGAGCTGGCCACCGCCGAAGAGATCCAGGCGCTGGATGAACAGGACGCCTCGTTACGAGAATTGGGCGCGCTGATCGGCGTGCAGAGCGTCAACATCCACGACCTGGCGCCGCTCAACCAAGGCTTTGCAGCGTTTACGTTAACCCCGGCCAACTACGACAGTTGGCATGCCCTGGCGATCGGCAATAACCCCACGCTGGCGTCCCAGCGCCAGGCCCTGGAAGTGGCGCGCTATGAAGTGGAACGCAACCGCGCCGGGCACCTGCCCAAGGTCACGGCGTATGCCAGCTCGCGCCAGCAGGAATCCGACAGCGGCAACACCTACAACCAGCGCTACGACACCAACACGATAGGCGTCGAAGTGAGCCTGCCGCTGTATGCCGGTGGCGGCATCTCGGCGTCCACCCGCCAGGTCAGTCGCGCCATGGAGCAGGCCGAGTACGAGTTGGAGGGCAAGACCCGCGAAACCCTGATCGAACTGCGTCGCCAGTTCAGCGCCTGCTTGTCCGGCGTGAGCAAACTGCGCGCCTATCAAAAGGCCCTGGCGTCTGCCGAAGCGCTGGTGGTGTCGACCCGGCAAAGCATCCTCGGCGGCGAGCGGGTCAACCTCGATGCGCTCAATGCCGAACAACAGCTGTACAGCACCCGACGCGACCTGGCCCAGGCGCGTTACGACTACCTCATGGCCTGGACCAAATTGCATTACTACGCCGGCAACCTGCGCGACACCGACTTGGCCAAGGTGGATGAAGCCTTCGGGCCGGCACCGCGTTGAGGGGCGTTCTCGACAATTGCAACAACAAAAGAGGCAATACCATGGGTGTGTTTGACTATAAGAGCCTCGGAGCCGAGGGTTCCAAAGCGTTGTTCGCCGATGCCATGGCGATCACGCTGTACACCTACCACAACCTGGATAACGGCTTTGCCGTGGGCTACCAGCACAACGGGCTGGGCTTGGGCTTGCCGGCCACATTGGTCGGTGCGTTGCTGGGCAGCAGTGATTCCCAGGGCGTGATCCCCGGCGTGCCGTGGAACCCGGACTCGGAAAAAGCCGCGCTGCAGGCGGTGCAACAAGCCGGTTGGACGCCGATCAGCGCCGGCACGCTGGGGTATACCGGTAAAACCGACGCCCGGGGCACCTTTTTTGGCGAAAAGGCCGGCTACACCACGGCCCAGGCCGAAGTGCTGGGCAAGTACGATGACGCCGGTAAATTGCTCGAAATCGGCATCGGCTTTCGCGGCACCTCCGGTCCCAGGGAAAGCCTGATCAGCGATTCCATCGGCGACCTGGTCAGTGACGTGCTAGCCGCGTTGGGCCCCAGGGATTACGCAAAAAACTACGCGGGCGAGGCCTTTGGCGGTTTGCTCAAGAACGTTGCCGATTACGCCACCGCCCATGGCCTGGGCGGTCACGACGTGGTGGTCAGCGGCCACAGCCTGGGCGGCCTGGCGGTCAACAGCATGGCCGACCTGAGCGCGGGCAGATGGGCCGGGTTCTACCAGGACGCCAACTATGTGGCCTATGCCTCGCCGACCCAGAGCGCCGGTGACAAGGTGCTCAATGTCGGCTACGAAAACGACCCGGTATTCCGTGCGCTGGACGGCTCATCCTTCAGCGGGTCATCGCTGGGCGTGCATGACCAGCCCCATGCGTCGACCACCGACAACATCGTCAGCTTCAACGACCATTACGCCTCGACACTGTGGAACGCGCTGCCGTTTTCCATCATCAACCTGCCGACCTGGATCTCGCACTTGCCCACCGGGTATGGCGACGGCATGACGCGCATCCTGGACTCCGGGTTCTATGCGCAGATGAGCCGCGATTCGACGATTATCGTCGCCAACCTGTCCGCCCCGGCGCGCGCTACCACCTGGGTGCAAGACCTCAACCGCAACGCGCAGCCGCACACGGGCGACACGTTCATCATCGGCAGCGACGGCAATGACCTGATCCAGGGCGGTAAAGGCGCGGACTTTATCGAAGGCGGCAAAGGCAATGACACGATCCGCGACAGCAGCGGGCATAACACCTTCCTGTTCAGCGGGCCGTTTGGCCACGACCGGATCATCGGTTACCAACCAACAGACAAACTGGTGTTTACGCAGGTAGAGGGCAGTGCGGACTATCGTGATCACGCCAAGGCAGTGGGTGGGGACACGGTGATCAGTTTTGGCGGGGATTCGGTGACATTGGTGGGCGTGAGCGGGTTGTCGGGGGAGGGGATCGTGATCATCTGAAACTGCCTGTTGTGGTGAGGGCGCTTGCTTGCTCACCCCAACAGCCCCACTCCCACATTTGATCAGTGTGGCTTGAAGGCAATCAGTTTTCCTTGCGCACCGTAGCCACGTCATCGGCCTTGACGCGTACACGCTTGCCGGCGATATCGGTGAATTCGTAGAAACCGTCGGCGGTCTTGGCGTTTGGCGTGTCTTTGGTCAAATACTGCGTGCCGTTTTGCAGGGTTACGACGGTTTGCGTCGCGCAACCGGCCAATACCAGAAAAGTGAGTGCAACCAGCGGCAGCCCCAAATTCTTCATGTTCATTATCCTTACCTTCAACTCGGAAAAGTCCCGCGCCAAGGGCTGCGGGCCGTAAATGTTACGCCATCGACCCCCCATCTGATCACTTTTATACAAAAAGTTGCGTACGCCATTTATCTATTACCGATTGCAACACAGCATCGGCGGCGGCACTCTGTATGCATAACCAGTATTTGATCAGCGCGCACCATGGCCAATCCGCTCGACGACCCGCTCTATTACCTGCATAACTTCCGCCAGGTCCTGCATTGGCTGGGGCAACGCTATGCCGATCTGCTTGATCCTGACGAAGAGCATTTCATTCAGCAATTTGACAGGTTGCCGCAGGCCTCCCAGGCGCTGTTGGTGCGCATGGTGATGCGCAAAGGCATGCATTTTCGCGCGGGTAAGCTCAACTACGGGGAGGTGGGTTGCACCCACGCCGCCGCAGTGCCGTTGTTGGCACTGGGTTGGGTGGATGACCAGCACCCGCTGGGCTTTGCCGAACTGTTCGCGCTGCTGCAAAAGGCTGAAATCCTGAGTGCCTTCGCCCCCTGGATCGATCAGCCCAAGGGCAAGAAGGCCGACTGGCTGGAGGGGTTGGCGGCGCAGTTCAGCCAAACCCGCAGCTTTGCCCAGTGGTGCCCCGAGTTGGCCGATTCGTTGTACAGCCTCACCGTGATGGACCTGTGCGACCGGTTGCGCCTGATGTTCTTTGGCAACCTGCACCAGGACTGGTCCGAATTCGTACTGGCGGACCTGGGCATTTACACCTACGAAAAAGTCGAGTTCTGCGCCGAGTCCCGTGGGCTGCGCACGCGTGCCGACGTACAGGGTTTTCTGTTTTTGCACCACTGCCAGCAAGCCTTTGAAAACGCTGAAGCCTTGGACGAGGTGCTGCACCGGGTCGCGACCCTGAGCACCGACAACCCCTGGCTGGAAAAACGGCGCGCCAAGCTGTTGTTCCAGATCGGGCAGTTCTGTGAACGCAGTGCGCAATTGGCCCTGGCCGAGCAGATCTACCGGGCCTGCGCGTATCCCGGTGCGCGTTCACGGTTGATCCGTGTGCTGGAGCGCCAGCAGGACTACGTGCAGGCCATGGCCCTGGCAACCCTTGCGCAACAGGCGCCGCACAGTGCCGCCGAGCAGCAACACCTGCAGCGCGTCATGCCGCGTCTTCGGCGCAAATTGGGTGGGCCGGTCGCGCCCAGGTCCAAGCCTCGCGAGGTCACGCGCCTGGACCTCGAACTGGCGCTGCCGGACCCGCTGATGTCGGTGGAATACTGCGTGCAGGCTCACCTCAGCGAACCCGATGCACCGGTGCATTACGTAGAAAACGGCCTGATCAACTCGTTGTTCGGCCTGCTGTGTTGGGACGCGATCTTCGCTCCGTTGCCGGGCTCGTTTTTTCACCCGTTCCAGCGCGGGCCGGCGGACCTGCACAGCGAAGACTTCCATCAACGCCGTGCGCCGCTGTTCGACGCGTGTTTCGAACGACTGCAGGACGAGCGCTACAAAACCGTGATTCGCCAGCGCTACGTGGACAAATGGGGGCTTCAGTCGCCCTTCGTGTTCTGGAACCTGCTCAGTGAAACGCTGCTGGAACAGGCATTGGCATGCTTGCCCGCCGCGCACCTGCGCCACTGGTTCGAACGCCTGCTGCTGGACATTCGCGCCAACCGCAGCGGCATGCCGGACCTGATCCAGTTCTGGCCGGCGCAAAAAACCTACCGCATGATCGAAGTCAAAGGCCCCGGCGACCGCCTGCAAGACAATCAATTGCGCTGGCTGGAATTCTGTGGCGACCACCAGATGCCGGTCACGGTCTGCTACGTGCGCTGGGCGGAGCACGTCGCTTGAGCTACAGCGTGGCCGTGCGGGCGCTGTGTGAGTTCACCGCCAAGGTCGGCGACCTGGACCTGCGCTTTACCCCATCGCCCAGCGCCCAGGAGGGTATCGTCGGGCACCGCACCGTGGCTTCGCGACGCAGCGCGCACTACCAGAATGAGGTCGCCCTCGAAGGCACCTACCAGCAACTCACCGTGCGGGGCCGGGCCGACGGCTACGACCCGAACGCCAACCGCCTGGAAGAGGTGAAAACCTATCGCGGCGACCTTGACGCCCAGCCCGCTAACCACCGGCAACTGCATTGGGCTCAGGTCAAAGTGTATGGCTGGCTGATGTGCCAGAAGCTCGGGTTGACGCAGATCGAGTTGGCGCTGGTGTACTTCGATATTGTCGGCGAGGGCGAAACCCTGCTCAGTCAACGCTTCCAGGCCGCCGAACTACAAGCGTTCTTCAACACCCAATGCGCGCTGTTCCTTGGCTGGGCCAGGCGCGAAATGGCCCACCGTGAAGCGCGCAACCGCGCGGCCCAGGCCTTGAGTTTCCCGCATGCCGGGTTTCGCCCCGGCCAACGCGCGTTGGCCGAGTCGGTGTACAAGGCCGTCAGCACCGGCCGCTGCCTGATGGCCCAGGCGCCCACTGGCATCGGCAAGACCCTTGGCACGCTATTCCCGCTGCTCAAGGCGCTGGCGCCGCAGCAACTGGACAAGGTGTTCTTTCTGACCGCCAAGACTCCCGGCCGAAAATTGGCCCTTGATGCCGCGCAAGTACTGCATGCCGCCAGCCCCGACCTGGCCTTGCGCGTGCTGGAGCTGGTGGCGCGGGACAAGGCCTGCGAACACTTGGATAAAGCCTGTCACGGCGATTCCTGCCCGTTGGCCCAGGGTTTCTACGACCGTCTGCCCGCCGCCCGTATCGCCGCTTCCAACGTACGCCTGTTGGACCAGCGCAACCTGCGCGACGTCGCCCTGGCCCACAACGTGTGCCCCTATTATCTGAGCCAGGAAATGGCGCGCTGGGCCGACCTGGTCGTTGCCGACTACAACTACTATTTCGACTTCGGCGCCATGCTCTTCGGCCTGGCCCAGCTCAACGGATGGCGTGCTGCGGTGCTGGTCGACGAAGCCCATAACCTGGTGGACCGCGCGCGCGCGATGTACAGCGCGAGTCTTGATCAATACCGCCTCAAGACCCTGCGCGACACGGCGCCCGAACCGCTGAAAAAAACCTTGCAGCGCCTGAACCGTGAATGGAACGCCCTGCACAAGGAACAAGTCGCGCCGTATCAGGCCTATGCCGCCAAACCGGAAAAACTCTTGCAGGCCCTGAGCCTGTGCGCCAGCGCCATGGGCGACTACTTCAACGACCATCCCGACTCCCTCAGCGGCGAGCTGCAAGCCTTTTACTTCGAAGCCCTGCAGTTCTCCAAGGTCGCCGAGCTGTTCAACGAACACTTCATTTTCGATATCAGTAAGCGTCAGCTCAACGCCAAGCGCAGCAGTTCTACCCTGTGCCTGCGCAACGTGGTGCCCGCCGAGTTCATCCGCCCACGGCTGACGGCCGCCCGCAGCAGCGTGCTGTTTTCCGCCACGCTGAGCCCCCGGCACTATTACGCCGACCTGCTCGGCCTGCCCAAGGACACGGTGTGGATTGACGTGGAGTCGCCGTTCAAGGCCGAGCAATTGCGCGTGCGCATCGTTGATCGAGTGTCTACGCGGTTCGTGCATCGCCAGGCATCCCTGCAGCCGATCGTCGAGCTGATTGCCCGACAATTCGCACAGCGGCCGGGCAATTACCTGGCGTTTTTCTCAAGTTTTGATTACCTGCAACAAGTGGCGCAGTTGCTGGCCGAGCAACACCCGCAAATCACCTTGTGGCAGCAATCGCGCGGCATGACCGAAGCCGAGCGCCAGGCGTTTCTCGAGCAGTTCACCGAGCACAGCCAGGGCATCGGTTTTGCCGTGCTCGGCGGCGCGTTCGGCGAGGGTATCGACTTGCCTGGCGCACGCTTGATCGGTGCGTTTGTCGCGACGTTGGGCTTGCCGCAACTGAACCCGGTCAACGAGCAGATGAAGGCGCGCATGGGCGCGATCTTCGGTGCGGGTTATGACTACACCTATTTGTATCCCGGTATTCAGAAAGTGGTGCAGGCGGCGGGCAGGGTGATTCGTAGCCAGCAGGACGAGGGCGTGGTGATATTGATCGATGACCGGTTTGGCGAGGCGCGGGTGCGGCAACTGTTTCCGAAGTGGTGGTCAATCGATAGCTGATGGGGACGGCACTCCCCATGTGGGAGGGAGCAAGCCCCCTCCCACAGTTTTATCGGTGGTGTGGCTAGACCACTTCCAGATAGGAGCTTTGTATCGCCCGCGCCAACTCGCGCACGGTGTCGATAAAGTCGGTCAAGCGAGTGTGCAGCCCATCTTCCAGGATCTCATCGATGCCGGTGTACCTCAGCCGTGCCTCAAACTCCGCCGCCAGGCGCTGCGCCGTGCGCCCGTAGCTGCCGGGCAGGTCGGCGAGGATATGGCTCAATTCCTCGACACAGGCATGCAACGAACGCGGCACATCACTGCGCAACAACAACAATTCCGACACCGACCGCGCATTCAGCGCATTCGGGTACAGCTCGGTATAGGCCTCGAATGACGACAACGCCCGGAGCAGGGCGCTCCACTGGTAGTAGCCGCGTGCCGAGAGGTCGCTGACCTCTTCCGACTCCTCGCCGAACATCTCGTAGCGCGCATCCAGCAGGCGCAAGGTGTTGTCCGCGCGCTCGACAAAGGTGCCCAGGCGAATGAACCGGTAGGCGTCATTGCGCATGATGGTGCCCGAGGTCGCGCCGCGAAACAGGTGCGAGCGCTGTTTGACCCAGTCACAGAAGTGGCTGATGCCATGCCGAGCCAGGCCGCCGGCGGCGATGCTGCGCATTTCCAGCCAGGTGGCGTTGAGGTTTTCCCACATGTCGGCGGTGATCCGCCCGCGCACCGCGTGGGCATTGCCGCGCGCGGCGCGCAGGCAGTTGTAGATGCTGGCGGGGTTTTCTTCGTCGAGGGCGAAAAAGTGCAACATGCGCTCGGCGTCCAGCGTTTGGTGGCGTTCGAGGTAGCTGTCCAGGGTGCCGCTGCTGAGCAACGACATGGCCAGTTCGTCCAGGCCATCGGTGTGCCCGGCCTGGGGCATCAACGACAGCGAATAACTGACTTCCAGCATGCGCGCCAGGTTCTCGGCGCGTTCCAGGTAACGGGACATCCAGTACAGATCTGCGGCGGTTCTACTCAACATGGTTCAATCCTCCACCACCCAGGTGTCCTTGGTTCCACCGCCTTGCGACGAGTTGACGATCAACGAGCCTTCACGCAGGGCCACCCGTGTGAGGCCACCGGGCACCAGGCGGGTTTCCTTGCCCGACAGTACAAAGGGGCGCAAGTCGATGTGCCGGGGAGCGATGCCGTTTTCGACAAAGGTGGGGCAGGTGGACAGGCTCAGGGTCGGCTGGGCGATGTAGGCATGCGGGCGCGCCTTGATGCGTTGGCGGAAGTCCTCGATCTCGGCGGCGCTGGCGGCAGGGCCCACGAGCATGCCGTAGCCGCCGGAGCCCTGGGTTTCCTTGACCACCAGTTCGGGCAGGTGGGTCAGCACGTGGGACAGTTCATCCGGCTTGCGACACTGGAACGTCGGTACGTTCTGCAGCACCGGCTCTTCGTCCAGGTAGAAACGGATCATTTCCGGCACATAGGGGTAGATCGACTTGTCATCCGCCACGCCGGTGCCGATGGCATTGGCCAGCACCACGTTGCCCGCGCAGTACGCCGCGACCAGGCCCGGCACGCCGAGCATCGACTCGGGGTTGAACGCCTGCGGGTCGAGGAAGGCATCGTCGATACGGCGGTAGATCACGTCCACGGCCTTGGGGCCATCGGTGGTGCGCATGAATACCTTGAGGTCGTGTACGAACAGATCCGCGCCCTCCACCAGTTCAACGCCCATCTCGCGGGCCAGGAACGCGTGTTCGAAGAACGCGCTGTTGAAGCGGCCCGGGGTCAGTACCACCACGTTGGGGTTGTCCAGGCGGCTGGAGCTTTTCAGGGTCTTGAGCAGCAGGTTGGGGTAGTGGTCCACCGGAGCGATGCGCTGCCTGGCGAACACTTCGGGAAACAGGCGCATCATCATCTTGCGGTCTTCGAGCATGTAGCTCACGCCGCTGGGGGTGCGCAGGTTGTCTTCCAGTACGTAGTAGGTGCCGTCGCCGTCGCGCACCAGGTCGACGCCGGAGATATGCGAATAGATGCCGCGATGCAGGTCCAGGCCGACCATCGCCTTCTGGTAACCCTCGTTGCCCAGCACCTGATCGGCGGGAATGATCCCGGCCTTGATGATGCGTTGGTCGTGATAGATATCGGCAAGAAACATGTTCAGCGCGTTGACCCGCTGGATACAGCCGCGTTCGATCACGCGCCATTCACTGGCGGGGATACTGCGGGGGATGATGTCGAAGGGGATCAGGCGCTCGGTGTCCTGCTCGTCGCCGTACAGGGTGAAGGTGATTCCCGCGCGGTGGAACAGCAAATCGGCTTCGCGGCGACGCTGGGCCAGCAGTTCCGGCGGCGTATTGGCCAGCCAGCGGGAGAAGTCTTGATAGTGCGCACGGCATACGCCGTTTGCGTCATTCATTTCATCAAAGAAAGATCGAGCCATTCCAGTACCTTGTCAGTGCCCAGCATTGCAGGGGAGGCACTGCCGCTTAAAAAAACGCATGTTTTTATGAGCCCGTGGCGCAGGGTGCCAACAGGCCTGGTCCTTACTTTCTTATGGGGTCGGCTCTGGGTCGGGGGGTAACGAATGTTCCTGTATTGGGGCAGATGAATGGTTTAAGCAATGCGTGTGCCTAAACCGCAGCGGCGTGTCGATTACCCGGTGATCAGCAGGCTTTGTAGGGATAACCGGGCTATGGGGTAGCAGGTGGACGCCCACTACAGGGGCTGTTGCTTGTCCCCACAATAAAGCAAGGCGCGCCCCGCTTTGGTGCGCAACAAACTTGAACTTCGCCCACCCGTGATTCTTCTAACGGGTTTCGCAACAGTGTGGAGCATCGTCGTGCCCAGAATCATCGCCCCCGACACCCCCGAAGCGGCCCTGACCGACCACAATGAACACAACGCGAAGATGTTCGGTTCACCCAAGGATCGCCTGGACTTTTATCGCCGCGAGATCCAGTACGAAACTTCGATTCTCGCCAACCGCACCGACGCCTACCTGACGGCGCAGTCGTTCCTGGTGATCGCTTTTGTCTCGGGCATGGGTAACCTGAACCCCGAGTGGGGCAAATTATTCACGCTGGTGGTACCGGTATTTCTGGTGGCGCTGGGCATTCTCAGTTCCCTCAACGCCTGGCCCGGCATTCGCGCGGCCTACGAAATCATCGATCACTGGCACTACAAGCAAAGTGAACTGCTGCGCAGCGAGCCGGTGATGGGCTTGGCCTATGACGAGTCGCCGTTGTTCTCGGAAGTGGAGTCATCCCACAAGGGTTATCGCAAGTCGCTGCTGTTCTCGATGCGCGCCCCTTGGTTGTTCATGGTGTTCTGGCTGTTGCTGGGGATGTACGCGTTCTATATCCAGATCGATAATCCGATCCGATGAGCAATCCCATGGAACTTCACGCCCCGCCGCAGCGCCTTAACGTTATCCGGCACAGGCAGAGGTGAAGCATGAGCACAGACAACGACCCACAGATGAGCAACCGTAACGACCCGGCCATCGACGTCGGGCAGCCGACGCCCGGCACCGCCGCCGATGCACCGAAAGACCCCAGGCCCGCCAGTGACCCTGCGGCCAGGGACAACGACTACAGCCCTGACTTCAAGCCCGAGCGCGAGCCCAAGCCTGAAACCGATGCCGATATCGATACCCAGGGCGGCTAGAGGAACCGGTCATGGCAAAAGAACTGGACGAAGAACCCAACGACCCAGGCAACGAAGACCCCGGCTCGCTGATGGACGATGCGCAAGTGCCGCTCCTGGATCCGGATGAAGCGGGCGAGCCGGGCAATACCGACGCAGCCATAGGTTGATCGGCTTCGGCGGCGTCTAACGCGTTGCGCTCAGGCGGGTTGCACCGTTTGCCGCTCCCGCAGGGGCGCTTGCGCCTGCAACCACTCGCGCGGGCTGGTGCCGATTTTGCGGCGGAACGCCCGGGCCAGCGCGGACGGGCTTTCGTAACCCACCTCATCGGCGATCAACGCCATGGGCCGGCCGTCGCGCAGACGCTTCTGCGCCAGGCTCACGCGCCAGCTCAGTACATAATCGGCCGGGGTTTGCCCGACGACCTTGTGAAAATGCGCGGCAAAACTGGCCCGCGACATATTTGACTCCACAGCCATTTCATTCACGGTCCACGGCCGTTGCGGATGGTTGTGCACCAGGGTCATGGCCCGTGCCAGGCGCAGGTCGGCCAGGCCCGACATCATGCCGGTGGTCATGCTGTGGTAGGCCATCATATGGCGCAGAAACTGGATGACCATCAGCTCGAACAGCCGGTTCATCACCGCCTCGCGGCCGCAGTGTTCGGCGAAGGCCTCACTGAACAGCCAGTCCAGCGTGCCGGCGATCATGGGGATCTGCGCCAGCGGCATGACGATGGAATCGGTGAGCGCCACCGCCAGCGGGTTGTCCAGGCCACCGTCAAAGCGCAGCGAGGCCGCCACTACCAGGGCGTTATCCGCCTTGCCGGCCACCAGTCGATGGGGCAGGGGGCGCGGCACTACGATCAGGCTGGGTTCGCAGATGCGCAGCGTGCCCTCTGGCATCTCCAGGCCGGCCTGGCCCTCCTTGAGCAAATAGACGCGCCCTCGTTGCTGTAAGTCGTGGGTGTCGAGGGCGCCGTGCAGCGGCCCGCTGTGAAAGGTATCGGCACCAATGCCAAAGTGCACCAGCAGCGTGGATAAACGATCCATGGTTCACCAGAGGGTAGATAAACGATTTGTTAGACGATATGTCGCATATCCTCGACTATTAGACTCCATTTGTAAAATGCGCTTCGGCATTATGGCTCCACGTTCAACGCCTTGAACGGCCACTCTAAACGGAGCAACCACCATGAAAGCCCTGAAGATCTCCCGCCTCGCTGCCCTCTTGATGACGGGCGCGCTCGCCCTCGGTACAGCCACCGCGACCTTCGCCGCGCCACAAAAAACCACGGTAGTGCTGGTACATGGCGCCTTCGCCGACGCCTCCAGCTGGAACGGTGTGATCGCCGGCCTCAAGGCCCAGGGCTACCCGGTGATCGCCGTGGCCAACCCGCTGCGCAGCGTCAAGACCGACTCGGACTACGTCGCTGATATCGTCGAACACACCCCGGGCCCGGTGATTTTGGTGGGGCACTCTTACGGCGGTGCGGTGATCTCCAACGCGGTGCATGGCAACGACAAAGTCAAGGCGCTGGTGTATGTCGCCGCGTTTGCCCCGGAACAAGGTGAAACGGCGTTTGAACTGTCCGGTCGTTACCCCGGCGGCACACTGGGCCCGACCCTGGATAAACCGGTAGTGTCCAAGGACGGTGTGACTGACCTGTACATCCAGCAGGACAAGTTCAACAGCCAGTTCGCCGCCGATGTGGCCGTGAAAGACGCGCAACTGATGGCCGCCGGGCAGCGCCCGATCACAGAAGCCGCGTTGAAGGAACCGTCGGGAGCACCGGCCTGGAAAACCGTGCCGTCCTATTTCATCTACGGTTCGGCGGACAAGAACATTCCCGAAGCCGCGCTCAAATTCATGGCCGACCGTGCGGGTTCCAAGCAAACCGTAGACATCAAAGGGGCGTCCCACGTGGTGATGGTCTCCAACCCGGCGCGGGTGGTGGCGATCATCAACGATGCGGCCAAAGCCAACGCTCAATAACCCGGCCAGCCCAACGGGAGCAAGCTTGCTCCCGTTGGGCTGCGCAGCAACGTGAGTGCCTCACTGCTGGCGCAACAGCCGCTCCAGGCTCTCCACCGGCAGCGGCCGGCTGAAAAGATACCCTTGAATCTGGTCACACCCGGCTTCCTTCAGGAACGCCATCTGGTCTTGGGTTTCCACGCCTTCGGCAACCACGCGCAGTTTCAGGTTGTGGGCCAGTTCGATAATCGTGCGGGTAATGGCCGCGTCCTGCGGGTTGGTGGTGACTTCGCGGATAAACGCGATATCGATCTTCAGGGTGTCGATGGGAAAGCGGCGCAGGTACGCCAGGCTTGAATAGCCGGTGCCAAAGTCGTCGATGGCGATCTTCACACCCTTGGCACGCAGGCGTTGCAGGCTGGCGATGGTGTGCTGGGTATTGTCCATCAGCGAACCTTCGGTCAGTTCCACCTCCAGCCAATGGGCCTGAACGCCGGTCTGCTCGAGAATAAGCCCGATATCGGCAATCAGGTCACCCTCGATCAATTGATGGCCGGAGACGTTCACCGCGACTTCAACCGCGCCAATATCCTCACGTTGCCAGGTGGCGATCTGTCGGCAGACCGTCTCGATCACCCAGCGTCCCACGGGCACGATCAGGCCCAGGCTTTCCAGCACCGGCACAAACACTGCGGGCGATACCGCGCCATAACCCGGGCGGTCCCAGCGCAACAAGGCTTCCAGGGCGCAGATGCGTCCGCTGGCCACATCAACCTTGGGCTGGTAGTGCAGGGTGAATTCATCCCGTTCAACGGCATCGCGCAAGGCCGCTTCCAAGTCCTGGCGGGCCAGGTCATGCACGTTCATGCGGGTGCTGTCCTCGCTGTGGCGTTGCAGTTGCTGTTCCAGCATCGCGCTGTGCTGTTTCAACTGGTCGCCATGGGCTTTGAGCCGCAGCAGGTTCCGTACGCGCAGCCACAGTTCGATGTGTTCCACCGGCTTGCTGATGAATTCCTCGGCCCCGGTGTGCAGGCCGCTGACCCGTGCGCCGGGTTCGTTCAGGGCCGAGAGCATGATGATCGGGATGTTCGCCGTGGCCGGGTTGGCCTTGAGCCGGCTGGCCACCTCAAAGCCGTCCATGCCCGGCATCATGACGTCCAGCAGGATCAGATCGGGGGGCTGCTGTGCCACCGATGCCAAGGCTTCTTCCCCGCAACTTGCACTGCGTGTCTGGTAGCCCTCGTGTTGCAGCAGGGTTTCCAACAGTTTGCGAACCTGGGGTTCGTCATCAACGATCAACAGTGTTGCGGGTGAGCTGGCCATGAAGAGGACTCATACAGGAGGTGTGAGGGTTGGGTTCAGCAGGGTATCGATCACCTGGTACAGCTCCTTGTAGCGCAGGGGTTTGATCACATACGCATCACAACCGGCGAGCCGGGTCTTTTCGCGGTCTTCCTTCATCGCCATGGCAGTAAGGGCGATCACCGGGATGTGTGCGGTGCTCAGGTCTTGCTTGAGTAAGCGGGTCGCGGCCAGGCCGTCCATGCCCGGCAGCTGGATGTCCATGAGGATCAAGGCCGGTTTCTGCTCACGGGCCATGGCCAGCCCGGTTTCGGCATCGGCGGCCCACAGCACGCTATGCCCGGCGTTGATCAGCAGCAGGCGCGCCAGGCGCATATTGGCTTCGTTGTCCTCGACGATCAGGATTGTGGCCATGCTGCCTCCGTAGCTTTGGCGCGGTGCAGCGGCAGCCACACCACAAAACGGGCACCCAGGCCCTCACGGCTGGCCACGGCGACACTGCCGCCGTGCAGGTCGGTAAGTTGCTTGACCATCGCCAGGCCCAGGCCGGTGCCTTCGAATTGGCGTGCCAGGCTGCTGTCGATCTGGCTGAACGCCTTGAACAGCTTGCCCATGTCAGCGGCGGCAATACCGATGCCGGTGTCGCTTACGCTCAATTCGAGAAAGCGTTGGTGCACGCTGGGCTGCAGGGCAAAGCCGTGCACGGGCCAATCGCCCGGCACCTGCCCGACTTGATCACGACTGACCTCGCGCACCACCAGGTTCACAAAGCCTGCGTGCGCGCTGAACTTCACCGCGTTGGCCAGCAGGTTGTAGACGATCTGTTTGGTCTTGCGCTGATCAAGCATCAGAGTGCCCAGGTCGCCCTGGCTGTCGAGCTTCAACTGGATACGCTGCTGGGCGGCCTTTTCCCGCACGATCAGCAGGCTGTTGGCAAGCAAACCGGTCAGTTCCACCGGTTCAAGCTCCAGGTCCATCATCCCGGCCTCGACTTTGGACAGGTCGAGAATGTCGTTGATCAGCGACAGCAGGTGCTGGCCGCTGGTGAAGATGTCGCCGATATATTCACGCTGGGTATCGCTCATATCGCCCACCAGCCCGTCCTTTAACGCCTCGGAAAAACCGATCACCGCGTTTAACGGCGTGCGCAGTTCATGGGACATGGTGGCGAGGAATTCGGACTTCATGCGGCTGGCGTGTTCCAGCTCCAGGTTTTTTTCTTCCAGCGCGCGCTCAAAACGTTTGCGCTGGGCCTCTTCCTGTTTGCGCGCGGTGTTGTCGGTGCCGATCAGCAGGTAGCCAATGATCGTGTCGCTGCGGTTGCGCAATGCGGTCACCGAGACCATGGCCGACAGGCGACTGCCGTCCTTACGGATGTAGGTCAGCTCGTAGATGTCCTCGATGCCGCGCGAGGCTTTGAATACCAGGGCTTCAAAGCCTGGCGTGATGGGCGTGTCGAGTTCCAGGCTGAGGGCGGCGGCGCGGGTGATCAGCTCGGCGGGGTCGGAGATATCGGCAGGGGTGATGCGGTTGACCACGTCGGCGGCGGCGTAACCAAGCATGCGTTCGGCGCCGACATTGAAGATCTGAATCACGCCTTTTTCGTCGGTGGCGATGCTGGAAAAGTACGCACTGTTAAAGATGGCGTCTTGCAGCGCACCGGTCTTGAGCAGGGTTTTCTGGCGTTTGAACTCGACGATTTTTTCCGCGCGTGACTGCGGCGGTAAGGGCGGGGGAGTGTCCATCGCTTGTGCGTTCCATGGGGTTCAGGCCCGCCGTCGTCGTCAGGCGAGGGCGCAGAGCATGCTCACACAAAGTCGCTCGAAGGCGACGGGGAGGACATGAAGTGCCCTGACAATAGCAGATACCACGCACGGCGCGGTGTCGCTGCACTCAATTGGATGGGCAGAAATTCAATAGGGCGGCAGAGCGCCGCCCTTGACAGGTGCGTCAGGTACTCAATCGATAACTTCGGGGGAGACCATCCAGACGCTGCACGGCATCTTGTACAGCAGCGATTCGGCGGTGCTGCCCAGCAGGCGATCGAGGCCGTGATGGCCGACGCGGCCCATGACGATAACGTCGACATTGTAAGCATCGGCATAGCTGGACAGCACACGGGCCGGGCTGCCGAGGATCATGTGACGCTGTTCGGGCGGGATGCCGTTGCGCGCCGCGAGGTCGTCGAAAGTCTTGCCTTGCTCGTCGAACAGCAGCTTGGCGGCCTGTGAAGAGAAAAACCCCGCACCACTGCCAAAGCCATACTCCTGGGCGCTCAGGTCGGACAAGTCGTGGGCATACACCACTTCTACCTCGGCATCGCACGCGATGGCCAGTTTTGTCGCTTCATGCAGGATACGGTCGTTCAACCCCTCGTAGCGGCCGTCGCGATGAAACGGGTCGACCGCCGCGACGATTTTGCGCGGCAACGCATGTTTGACCTGACGCACAAAATGCAGCGGCACCGGGCATTCGCGCAACAGGTGCACGTCCAGCGGCGTAAATACCAGGCGCGACAGCCACGATTCCTGCTCCAGGGCCTTGATCACCAGGTCCATGGGTTCTTCCTTGAGGCGCAGCAGCAACTCCTTGAGCGGGTGTTCGACCCACGCGACTTCGGTGGTGACCGTCAGCCCGAGCTTGCGCAACGGCCTGGCCTGGTCCTCCAGCCATTGGTGGTGGCGCTCCACGTACCCCAGGCGCATCTGCTCCAATGCCTGCTCGTTCACCAGGCCCGCGGTTGCCAGGCCATCGAGGTAGTCGAAGGCCAGGATATGCAGCGCGGCGCCTTCGGCTTTCGCCAGGGCGGCGGCTCTTTCCAGGGCGGGGCTGTGTTCCATCAACGGTGAAACCAATAAAAGGAAACGTGCTTGAGCAGACATGCTGATCTCCCGTGGCAACGAAGGGGTTTGGGCCGTGACGCCTCTGGTTGATCATCGCCCCAGGCGCCTTGCCTGAATTGACCTGCATCAAGGGGCGCGCAGGGGGGAGCGGCCGGGCGACGGTCGGTCGAGCGGTGCGGCGCGTCGTTGACCATGATCAACACGTATCGTGCCGTTGCGGTGCAGTCTGGTAACCCACCGCACACTTGCGTGTAATAGGGGCACAGCATGACGCAAACCCTGGGCATTGCCGGCGCCGCCGCGGCGCTGGGCATCGGCATGCTGGTGGGGCTGGAGCGTGAGCGCCATAAAGGCGAGGGCGAACACCGCGCGTTTGCCGGTTTGCGTACCTATTCCATCACCGGTTTGCTGGGCTATGTCACCCAACAAGTCGGCGGTGCGCTGTTGCTTGGGCTGATCGCGCTGTGCCTGGCCGTGCTGGTGAGTACGGCTTACTGGAAGCGTCAGGACAAAGACCCAGGCATCACCAGTGAAGTCGCCTTGTTGACTGTCCTGGTGCTGGGCGCTCTGTGTGCCGCGTCGCCTGCGCTGGCGACGGCGATTGGCGTGGTGATGGCCGGTTTGCTGGTCTACCGCCAGAAACTGCACGATTTCGCCCGCAGCCAATTGACCGATGCAGAAATGCGCGACGGCCTGTTGCTGCTGGTTGTGGCGTTGGTGGTGCTGCCATTGGCACCGGATCGATTTATCGGCCCTTACGAGGCGGTGAACCCGCGCACCATCTGCACGTTGACGGTGATGTTGATGGCAGTAGGCGCGGTGGGGCACGTGGCGGAACGCATTCTGGGCCCCCGTTACGGGTATGCCATCGGGGCCATCGCTTCGGGGTTTGCGTCCAGTACCGTGACCATCGCCGCCATGGGGCATAGGGCGCTCAAAGAGCCGGACCACCTGCGAACCCTGGCGGCAGCCGCCATTCTGTCGAACCTGGCAACGATGACCCAGGCCGCTTTGATTCTGGGCGCCGTGGAGCCTGCATTACTGCGCCAATTGGCCTGGCCGCTGCTGGCGGGCCTGGCTGCCACCGCACTGTATGCGCTGGGTGTGATGCTGCGAGCGCGCACCGCGCCCACCGGCCAGCCGGTTCAGGTTGGCGGCGCGTTCGACCTCAAGTTGGCCTTGATCATGGTGTTGACACTGACGGGCATTGGCGTTGTGTCGTCAGTGATGCTCTATCACTTCGGCCAAATGGGGGTCATTGTCAGCGCCACCCTGGCTGGCTTCGCCGATGCCCATGCCTCGACCGCCTCGATTGCAGCACTGGCCAGCAGCGGCCAGTTGACGCTGGTTGCCGCGTCCACCCCCGTGTTGCTGGCCATCAGTTGCAACGCGTTGAGCAAATGTTTGGTGGCCTGGGTCACCGGCGGCCGGCGTTTTGCGGCCTACGTGATTCCTGGGCAGTTGCTGCTGACCGGGGCGATGTGGCTGGGAACCGTGGCCGCGTGACGGCTGCGCCTACGGCGCATCACCGGGGATCTCCAGGATGGCTCTGCAGCCTCCGGATGCCTGATTTTCCAGGTGTATCCGGCCCCCCAGACGTTGGGCGATGGTTTGCACGATGGTCAGGCCCAGGCCGGCGCCCTGGGCATTGCCGCGGCTGTAGAACCGTTCGAACAGCCGGTCGCGCTCGTTCTCGTCAATGCCGGGCCCCTGGTCGTCCACGGTCAGCGCGAAGCGGTTGGCGTGTTTGCGCAAGCCCACCGTGATTACGCCGTGCTCCGGTGAAAAGTTGGCCGCGTTGGTCACAAGGTTAGTCAGGGCGATATTGATCGCCACCGCATCGGTACTCGCGGCATAGGCGGCGGCGTCCACGTCGAACACCAGTTCAAGGCCTTTGCTCAGCAGCCAGGGTGTCAGTTGAATCAGCGTTTCGCGCACTGCCGCCGCCAGGTCGATGGCCTGCACAGGCAGATGCTCGTCGCTGGGCTCCAGGCGCGCCATGGTCAGCAACTGATTAACCAGGCGACTGGTGCGGTCGACGCCGCTGATCAAAAAGGCCAGGGATTCACGCCGTTCGGTCTCGGTACCGGCTTCCAGCAGGTTTTGCGCATGCACCCGCAGCACCGCCAGGGGCGTGCGCATTTCATGGGCGGCGTCGGCGATAAAGCGCCGTTCACGGCCGACCATGTCCTGGATTTGCGCCAGCATGCGGTTCAACGCCGCCTGCATCGGCTCCAGCTCCGTGGGCAGGGGTGTGAGTTGCATCGGCTCCAGGGAGCCGGAATGGCGGGCGCGCAGGGTGGCGGCCATATCGGCCAGAGGCTTGAGGCCCCAGCCGATGGCCAGCCACACCAATGCGGCCAGGATCAGGCTGCCCAACACGTTGGGCCACAGGGTATGGCGCACGATGCGGCCCACCAGGTCCGAGCGCACGTCGTCACGTTCACCCACCCAGATACGCAGGCCATTGTCCTTGTCCTTGAGCACGAAACCGCGCCATTGGCGACCGCTGACATCCTCGACGTTGCCGAACCCGGCAGTCTCGGGAGGCGCCGCAAGCGCTGGCGCGCTGCTGGTAAACACCAGGCGCTCGCCCTGGGGGTTCCATACCTGGAAGGCGATTTTGCTTTCGTAAGGATGCCCGTCCAGCTTAGGCACGGCGTTGCCCAAGGCCTTGTTAAACGCGCGATACAGCTCGGCCTGGTCTTTGCCGCCCAGCGGCATGCTCATCACGCCCTGCAACAGCCGCGCGTTCTGCGCCAATTGCGCGTCGTAGACTTCGGCGATTTCGTGGTTGCTGTCGTGCAGGTTGAGCCAACTGATCACCAGCAGGCCGGTCAGCATCAGGCCGATGATCAGGGTCAGGGTGCGCCGCCGGATCGAGGTCATCCACGCTCCTCCACCAGGTAGCCCACCCCGCGCACGGTGCGGATCAACTCGCTGGAAAATTTCTTGCGCAGGTGGTGAATATGCACCTCCAGGGTGTTGCTTTCCGCCTCTTCGTTCCAGCCGTAAAGCAACTGCATCAACTGATCGCGGGTCATCACGCGGCCGGGCGGGGAGAGCAGTTCGTGCAGCAACTGGTATTCCTTAGGGGTCAGCACCACCGGTTGGTTGTGGTAGGTGACCTGTTGCGTGCTGGGGTCCAGGCAGATGCCGGCGTGTTCGATCAGCACCCGCGCGCGCCCGGCACTGCGCCGCAGCAGCGCGCGCAGGCGGGCTTTGAGTTCCGACAGGTCGAAGGGTTTGATCAGGTAATCGTCGGCGCCGGCATCCAGCCCGGCGATGCGGTCTTCGGTGGCGTCCCGTGCAGTGAGGATCAACACCGGCACAACGGCGCCGCTGTCGCGCAGGCGGCGCAATACCTCCAGTCCGTCCATGCGTGGCAGGCCCAGGTCGAGCACCACCACATCGAAGGTTTCGCTGAGCAAGGCGTGCAAGGCACTGCCGCCGTCCTGCAGCCAGTCGACGGTGTAGCCCTCACGCACCAGCGCCTGCTGGATGCCTTCCCCCAGCGCCACATCATCCTCGATCAGTAATAGGCGCACATGGACTCCTGTCAGTTGAGTTTTTGATTGACCTGGGCCAACAGGTCGGTGATCTCTTTGCGGCGCCCGGCATCGGCAGTTTCGCGCCCCGGCCGTGGTGCGGCGAGCAGGGCCTTTTGCAGGGCGTCACGCGCTTCGGCGTAGCGCTTTTGCCGGTACAGGTGATCGCCCCAGAAGTACAGACTATCAATGCCCGTCGGGTTGAGTTGCAAGGCTTGTTTGAGCAACGCATCGGCCTTGTCCGCATCGCCAAAGCCGATGGGCCAGCCGGGCACGCGGTCGTACAGCGCCGCCAGGCTGGTATACGCCGAACCCTGCAGGGCCTTGGGATCCAGGGCCAGCGCTGTTTCGAGGTCGGCCTTGGCCGCCTTGACCTTGCTCAATGCCCCAAGCCCGCCCTGGGCGCCGGCCCAACTGCTGGTGACGATACCGGACCAGATCCACGCTTCGGCGGCCTGGGGGCGCTGCGTGGTAAGCGCCGTGGTCTGGCTGGCGAGCTGTTCGAAGGCTTTGGAACGTTGTTCCTCAGGCAGGTTGTATTGGATGTGTGCCCAACGGGTCTGGATTTCGGTAAGGCGTTGCTGGTCGGCGGCGTCCATTGCCCAGGTCAGAGGGCTCAACAGGGTGAACAGCAGGGCGGCAAAAAGTCGTTTCATGGGATGGGGTCCTTATCGATAGGTGTGTGACTCAAGCGCCGAATCAGTGGCAGTTGTTTGCTCAAACTACGGTCCACCAGGTTTGGCAGCAGGCTGTTGAGGCGCACAAAGAAGCGCTCCGGCCAGCCCAGGTAGAGGTCGCGACGATCCTTGAGGATGGCCTGGATCACCGCCGAGGCGACGGTGTGCGGGTCGTCGACGTTGGACTTGAGCGCGTCGTTCAATGCCTGCGCCGCCGGGCTGTTCATGCGCGTACGCGTCGCCCGTGGCGCTACGTACAACACGCCCACGCGGGTGTCGGCCAGCTCGCGGCGCAGGGCTTCGGAAAACCCGCGCAGTGCAAACTTGGTGGCACAGTAGGTGGCGTAGCCGGGGTAACCGATGGAGCCGTAGGTGGAGCCCACATTGACCACCATGGCGCTCGGCGCGAGCTTGAGTTGCGGCAGCAACAGCTTGGTCAGGCAGATCGGCGCGGTGATGTTCAACGCCAGCATGCCGCTGATTTCGCTGTCGTCCAGTTGCTCAAGCATCGCGAAGTGGTTGATCCCGGCGGTGTTGATCAGCAGGTTGACGCCACCGATGGCATCGGCCGCCGCCAGCACCTTGCGCCGGTCGGCGAGGAAGGTCAGGTCGGCACTCACCCAGCACAGCTGCTGCGGATACTGCGCGAGCAACACCTCCAAAGGGGCGCGATGACGTGCCACCGCCAGCACCTGGGCGCCACTGGCACACAGCACGGCGGCAATCGCCAGGCCGATCCCGCCACTGGCGCCGGTCAGCACCACGCGCGCGTCAGACAGGCGCATGTTGCGTCTCCGTGATGCGCGGCAGGGTGCGGAACATGTCGGTGTAGAGCGCATAGACCACCCTTGACGCGTGGATCACGGCGGCCTGGTCGGCCGGGTCATCCAGTCGGTTCATCAAGCCGCGGTAGGTCTGCATATGGCCAATGTCCAGCGAACCGTGGGAGCTAAGGTAGCTGAACGCCGTTTCCGGCAGATGCAGGCGCTCGCGAATGCTCCCGGCCGCATGGGTGGCGAGGGCGATGCTGGTGCCTTCCAGCACATTGACCATGCCGAACAGACCGACCGGATTGTCACGGGAGATCAGGTCATACAGGTAGCTGACCATCAGCTCGATGGGCAAACCGGGGCGGCCCTCACGCACCGCGTGGGCGTCGCCACCGCAGGCGGCAATGTCATTGAGCACCCACTGCTCGTGGCCGTACTCCTCCTCAATGTATTCGCAGACCGCCTTGCGCAGCCACTCCAGGCGCGACGGCAGGCGAGCGCCGCAGGCCATCATCAGGGGCACGGTATGGCGAACGTGGTAATAGGCCTGGGCCAGGAAGGCGCGGTAGCTTTCCAGGCTGACCTTGCCCTCCAGCGCATCGCGGATGATGGGCAGGCTGAACAGGGCCTGGCGTTCGTGCTGGGTGGCATCTTGGAGCGTATCGAAAAAGTTCACGATGACATTTCCTCGTTCAAGGCAGGGGCAAGCAGGGTTTGGTAGCGGGCGACGATGGCGTCGCGCCGTGGGCGGCCATTGGCGGTGAGCAAGCCGTTGGCGGCGCTGAACGGTTGATCCAGACGCGTCCACCGGTGCACGTGCGCGTAGTCGGGCAGGCCGCTGTTGGCCGCGTCCACGGCCGCCTGCAGCTGTGCCTCGGTGCAATCGGCGCGCAGTGGCCAAAGCAGGGCGTGGTTGTGCGGCTGGGCCTCGCCGTAGACAAAGGCCTGCGCAATCACGCCGCTCTGGGTCAGTTCGGCTTCGATCCAGTCCGGGTTGACGTTGCGCCCGTAACTGGTGACGAATTGATGCTTTTTGCGGCCCTTGAGGTAAAGAAACCCATCGGCATCAAAGGCGCCGAGGTCGCCGCTGGGCCACCACTCTCCGGGCGCTTCGGCCTGACCCAGGTAGCCGAGCAGGGTTGAGCCCTTGATCAGCACTTCACCGTCCTCGACCAGGCGGATCTCAACGTGGGGCAAGGGTTTGCCGACGCTGCCCGGGCGCTGCGCCTCGGGACGATTGAGGCTCACCACCGAAGCGCATTCCGACAGCCCGTAGCCTTCGTAGACCGGCAAGCCGAGTTGTCCGGCGCGGTGCAGCAACGCCTTGGACACCCGCGCGCCGCCAACCGCAGCAAAGCGCAGGCCGTGGGGGCTGAACGCCTTCTGTTCGGCGGCAATCACCAGCATCAGCAGCAATTGCGGGACCAGAATCAGGCTGTGGGGCTGGCGCAGCGCCAGGCAACCGAGCAACTGTGCAGCGTCCACCGCACTGGCGCCCTGGATGCCCAGGCTTTTTTGACTCGGCACACTCAAGGTGGCACCGGCATACAGCGCGGCGTAGCACCCCAGGTTTTCCAGGAGGATGGCGATGGGCAGCAGCGCCAGGTGATGGCGTGGATCACTGGCATGACTGGCCTGGTGCAACTCACGCGCGACCCGCAGCACGCTGTCGGCGCTCAGGCACACCCCTTTGGGCGTGCCGGTGGTGCCGGAGGTAAAGGTCAGCTTGGCGGTGCCAGACGGCATTGACGGCCGACCTTCAAACGCGCGGCACCAGAACTCGCCGGTTTTGCGATACCCGCCAGCGTGTAACTCAGCGTCCAAATGAGGCTCGGCGATCACCCGCTCGGCGTGGCTTTGTTCCAGGCAATGGTCACGCTGGGCAGGGCTGAAGAACGGTGGCAAGGTCAGGCAGGTCAGGCCTTCAAACAAAATCGCCAAGTCCCACAAGATGGCGTCGACGCCGTTGTCCAGGGCCAGGGCCACCACCTTGACCCCCTCATCGCGAAGGCGTTCCTGGCGGTAGGTAACTTCGGCAAACAGCGCGGTGTAATTGATTTTCAGCGTGTCGCCCCACAGGGCGACAGCGCCGTCGTTGCGTTCGGCATAGCCACGCAGTACAGCATGGAAACGACGGGTTTCAGGCGACATGGCTAGTGTCCTCTAGAAGCGTGGGCAACCCCAGGCGTGAAAACAGGCCCACGTTGCGCAAATGAACGAAGCCGGCGCGGATATTGCCGACGTGCACCCAGGGCTGGCTCTCGTAATAACTGCCCCAGTGATGGCGCTCGTCGCCCAGGCGCTGCGGGTCGGCGGCGCACAGGGTGACGGGCTTCAAACCCAGACGGTGGAAGCTATTGACCAGACCGACGTTGCCGGTGAACGCCACCCACTCCAGGCCCGCCATGGCCAGCAGCCAGGTAATGGCGATGATGCTCAGGCGCGCGCTGCCGGTATCGCTGGCCGCCAGATTGCCCACTTCGGCAATGGCGCTGCGCTCCACCGCGCGTTCGGCGGCAGCGCTGATCAGTGGCTCGATCGAATGATCCAGGTAGCGCTCCAAAAACAGCGGTTCGGCCCCCGCCAGGCGGACCCCGGCGACGGCGCACAGCTCGCCGCCGACCTGGCTGACGCCGAACAATTGCGGCATGAAGTGCCGGATATCGGCGCCGTGGGCCAGGCGAAAACGTTGCTGGATAAACGCCTCGAAGGCCGCACGTTCACGGTCATGGGGCAGGGCGCGGGCAAGTTGCAGGGTGGTGCTGTCGGGCTGGCCGAACAGCAGCGGCAAGGGGATGTTCCAATCGATCCGGGGCATGGGTGGTGTGCCTCCCAAGTGAAGTTGGGAGGAGTATCAGCGGCGTTTCTTAACGAAGTCTGAAGGTGGGAAAAGTCAGCGGTATTGTCGATCTTCAGACTGCCTTAAGACTGTGCAGGCAGGTTGGCGCCGACTTTCCCAGGCCGGACACGGCCTCTACTTCCGCACAAGGTTGCCCTTTCATGAGCGAACATCTGCTGACCCAGCGCTACACACGTCTGTCGATGACCCTGCACTGGCTGATGCTGGCGCTGTTTGTCGGCGTCTACGCCTGTATCGAACTCAAGGGCCTGTTGCCTCGAGGGCACGCGCTCAAGGGGCTGTTGCTGGGCGGCCATGCGCTGTTTGGTCTCGGCATCTTCGCGCTGGTATGGCTGCGTCTGCTGGGCCGCCTCGCGCCGCGCCCGGCCATTTTGCCGCGCCCACCGGCCTGGCAGACCGTCGTGGCGCACCTGATGCACCTGGCGCTGTACGCACTGATGATCGGCACGCCGTTGCTGGCATGGCTGATGCTCAACGCCGCGGGCAAGCCGGTGCCGTATTTCGAATGGGCGCTGCCGTCGCTGGTGGCTGTAGACCCGGACCACGCCAAGCAACTCAAGCACTGGCATGAGTGGCTGGGCAGTACCGGCTACTGGCTGATTGGCCTGCACGCGGCCGCTGGGTTGTTCCACCATTACTGGGTGCGGGATAACACCCTGACGCGAATGCTGCCAAAACGTTAGAAATGCGAAAGTTACGCTTATAGCGCTGGGTGAAACGTTTCTTCTAGCGACAAACGGGCGACGCAAGCGCTTGCGTAAGCAAATGTATCTGAATTAGAGTCGGTGGCAATCGGCTCTGATTCAAAGGGAGCCGACCTACAAAAATAATAAATCCAGGAGCTCACCCATGAGCCTTGAACCCTTGCTCGAGATGCAGGGCATCAGCAAAACCTTCAATGGGTTGCGCGTGCTTAAAAGCGTCGGCCTGAAGGTCTACCCCGGCGAAATCCACGCCTTGATGGGGGAGAACGGCGCCGGCAAATCGACGCTGATGAAAATCCTCTCCGGGGCCTACCAGGCCGATCCCGGCGGCGAAATCCGCATCGGTGGCCAAGCCATCGCCACCTATAACCCCGCCACCGCCAAAGCCCTCGGCATCGCCGTGATCTATCAGGAATTGAGCCTGTGCCCGAACCTGAGCGTGGCCGAGAATATCTACCTGGGCCGTGAACTGCGGCGCGGCTGGACCATCGACCGCAAGGGCATGCAGGACGGTTGCAAGGAGGTGCTGCAACGCTTGGGCGCGGAATTCACCGCGGCGACCAAAGTCAGCAGCCTGTCGATTGCCGAGCGTCAGTTGGTGGAAATCGCCCGCGCCCTGCATGCCCACGCCAGGATCCTGGTGATGGACGAACCCACCACACCGCTGTCGTCCCGCGAGACCGACCGGCTGTTTGCGCTGATCAAACAACTGCGCGGCCAGGGCCTGGCGATTATCTATATCAGCCACCGCATGGCCGAGATCTATGAGTTGTCCGACCGGGTTTCGGTGCTGCGTGACGGCCAGTACATCGGCGAGTTGACCCGCGACGCGTTGTCGGCCGAGGTGCTGGTGAAAATGATGGTGGGCCGCGACCTGTCCGGTTTCTATAAAAAGGAACACGCCGCCTACAACCCCGGCAACGTAGTGATGCGTGTGCGGGACATGGCCGACGGCAAGCGCGTGCGCAACTGCAGCTTTGATTTGCACGGCGGTGAAGTGCTGGGCATCGCCGGCCTGGTGGGGGCAGGGCGCACGGAGTTGGCGCGGCTGATCTTCGCCGCCGACCCGCGTACTAGCGGCACCCTGGAAGTGGTGGGCAAGACCGTCACCCAACTGCGCACCCCGGCCGATGCGATCCGCGCCGGCGTGGTGTACCTCACCGAAGACCGCAAAGCCCAGGGCCTGTTTTTGGACATGAGCGTGGCCGACAACATCAACGTCTGCGCCTGTGTGCCGGATGCGCGTGCCGGCGGCGTGCTCGACCTTGGCCACGCGGCGCAACGCGCGAATGAGGCGATCAAATCGCTGTCGATCCGCGTGGCGTCGGGCAAGGTCAATGTGGGCGCGTTGTCCGGCGGCAACCAGCAGAAGGTGTTGCTGGCGCGGCTGCTGGAGGTCAAGCCGCATGTGCTGATCCTCGACGAACCCACGCGGGGCGTGGACATCGGCTCCAAGTCCGAGATCTACCGCATCATCAATCAACTGGCCCAGGCCGGTGTCGGCATTGTGGTGATCTCCAGCGAGCTGCCGGAGATCATCGGCACCTGCGACCGGGTGCTGATCATGCGCGAAGGCCAATTGGTGGCCGAAGTGGGCGGGGCCTCGGGCCACGCTATTTCCCAGGAACGTATTATTGACCTCGCCACCGGTGGCGATCAGGTGGTTGCCAATGGCTGATTCGATGATTGCAACAAAACAAACAATAGGCAGGGCAGAGCGCGCACGTGAACTGATGCGCACAGTGGGCATGTTGCCGGTGCTGGTGTTGTTGCTGGTGGGCTTTGCCCTGGCCAGCGAAAACTTCCTGACCATGCAGAACCTGTCGATCATCACCCAGCAGGCCTCGGTCAACGTGGTGTTGGCGGCGGGCATGACCTTTGTGATTCTCACGGCGGGCATCGACCTGTCGGTGGGGGCGATTCTGGCGGCGTCGGCGGTCGTGGCGTTGCAGGCCTCTATGTCGCCGCAATTCGGTATGTTCGGGATCGCCGCCGGGATTGGTTTTGGCCTGTTGCTGGGCTTGGTCAACGGCGGGTTGATCGCCTTTATGCGGCTGCCGCCGTTTATCGTCACCCTCGGCGCCCTTACCGCCATGCGTGGCTTGGCGCGCCTGTTGGCCGACGACAAGACGGTATTCAACCCCGACTTGCCGTTTGCCTTTATCGGCAATGACTCGATCTTAGGGGTGCCGTGGCTGGTGGTGATCGCCGTGGCGGTGGTGGCGCTGTCGTGGTTCATCCTGCGGCGCACGGTGATGGGCGTGCAGATCTATTCGGTGGGCGGCAACCCGGAAGCGGCGCGTCTGTCGGGCATCAAGGTGTGGAAGGTGCTGCTGTTCGTCTACGCCATGTCCGGTGCATTGGCCGGGCTCGGCGCGGTGATGAGCGCCTCGCGCCTGTTCGCCGCCAATGGCCTGCAATTGGGACAATCCTATGAGCTGGATGCGATTGCCGCGGTGATCCTCGGCGGCACCAGCTTTACCGGCGGCGTCGGCACCATCGGCGGCACGCTGATCGGCGCGCTGATTATCGCGGTGCTCACCAATGGCCTGGTGCTGCTGGGGGTGTCGGATATCTGGCAGTACATCATCAAGGGCATCGTGATCATTGGCGCGGTGGCGCTGGATCGTTATCGCCAGTCTGGTGCGCGTACCTGATTTCACTCATACAACAATCACAAGAGAGACCCGCATGAACTTCAAACGCATATTTCCCGTTGTTGCTTTGGCTGCCCTGATGTCCCAAGCCGTCGAAGCGCGTGAACTCAAGGCCCTTGGCATCAGCATGGGCTCGCTCGGCAACCCGTATTTCGTGACGCTGGCCGACGGTGCAACCGCTCGCGCCAAAGAGCTGAATCCCAACGTCAAGGTCACTTCAGTGTCCGCCGACTATGACTTGAGCAAGCAGTTCTCACAGATCGATAACTTCATCTCGTCCAAGGTCGACTTGATTCTGATCAACGCCGTCGACCCGTCCGCGATGGCCTCGGCGATCAAGAAAGCGCGGGACGCCGGTATCGTGGTGGTGGCCGTGGATGTGGACGCCAAGGGGGTGAACGCCACGGTGCAGACCGACAACGTGGAAGCCGGCAAGCTGGCCTGCCAGTTCCTGGTGGACAAACTCTCGGGCAAAGGCAATGTGATTATCCAGAATGGCCCGCAGGTGACCGCCGTGACCGACCGTGTCAAAGGCTGTAAAGCCGCGCTGGCCGGGGCGCCGGAGATCAAGGTGCTGTCCGACGACCAGGACGGCAAGGGCTCGCGTGAAGGCGGCTTGAACGTGATGCAGGGTTACCTCACGCGCTTCCCGAAAATCGACGGCCTGTTCGCGATCAACGACCCGCAGGCCATCGGCAGCGACCTGGCGGCCAAGCAGCTCAAGCGCAGCGGCATCATCATTACCTCGGTAGACGGTGCGCCGGATATCGAGAACGCCCTGAAGACCGATACGCAGATCCAGGCCTCCGCCAGCCAGGACCCGTGGGCCATGGCCCAGACCGCAGTGAGCGTGGGCAACGACCTGCTCAACGACAAAGCCCCAGCCGAAGCGGTGACCCTGCTGACGCCAAAACTGATCACCCGCGACAACGTCGGCACGTACAGCGGCTGGTCGAGCAAGCATTGATCCCGCTGCGTTGACAGAGAGGAGCAGCGCCATGGTCACCATGGACGACGTGGCAAGCCGGGCGGGGGTGTCGACGTCGACCGTGTCCCATGTGCTGAACGGCACCCGCAAAGTCAGCCCGGCTACGGTGCTGGCGGTGCAGCAGGCGATCCAGGCGTTGGGGTACATTCCCAATACCCTGGCGCGCTCGCTGGCCCGTTCCAGCACCAACACCATCGGCGTGGCGATCTCGGCGCTGTCCAACCACTACTTCAGCGAAACCGTGCACGCGATTGAAACCGAGTGCGCCAAACACGGTTACATGATGCTGTTTGTCGACACCCATGACGACCCGGAGCAAGAGCTGAGGGTGGTCACGGCGCTGCATCATCGGCGGGTCGACGGCATTGTGCTGGCGCCGTCGAACGGCTCATTGGCCTTGGAATATCTGCGGACCAACGAGATTCCGGCGGTGTTGGTGGATCGGATGATGAGCGAGCAGTTCGATCAGGTCGGGGTGGAGAATATCCAGCCCACCCAGGCCCTGATTGAGCACCTGATTGCTCACGGGCATCGACGTATCGGGTTTATCGCCGGGCGCGGCGGGTTCAGCACCACCGATGAGCGGGTGGCCGGTTATCGTGCGGCGTTGCAGGCGCAGGGGCTGGCGTTCGACGCGCAGTTGCTGGTCAACGGCGGCTCCAATACCGAGCCGGCACGCCAGGCCACGGTGCAACTGTTGGGGCTGGCATCGCCACCCACCGCGATCATGGCCGGTAATAACCTGATGACACTCGGCGCGATGCATGCCCTGCGAGACGCGCACATTGAGGTGCCGGGGCAGATGGCCCTGGTGGGGTTTGATGATTTTGAATGGGCCGATTTTTTCGTGCCGCGCCTCAGCCTGATCGCACAGCCGGTCAAGGCGCTGGGGGCGCGCGCCGTCGACCTGTTGCTGCACCGCATGGCATCGCCCGACGCCCCGCCGCAAAGCGTGCGCCTGGCACCGACCCTGCAATTACGTAACTCCTGTGGCTGTTCGAAATTGGAATAACACGTCTATGAACTGTCCTGTTTCCCTTGGCATTGACCTGGGTACCTCCGAACTCAAAGCCATCCTCATGGGCCTGGATGGAACCGTGCTGGCGCACACCGGCGTGCGCTTGAGCGTGTCGCGGCGCCATAGCGGCTGGTCCGAGCAGGCACCGGAGGACTGGTGGCAGGCCTGTCTGCAGGCGCTGGAGCAATTGCGCGGCCATGAAGCGTTTGCCCGCGTGGCGTGTATCGGCCTGTCCGGGCAAATGCACGGTGCGGTGTTATTGGGCGCTGACGACCGCGTGCTGTACCCGGCGATTCTGTGGGACGACTCGCGCGCCGTCGCCGAGGCCGAACAGTTGGGGCCTGAATTGGCCGAAGTGACCGGCAGCCTGCCCATGGCCGGGCTCACCGCGCCCAAGCTGCTGTGGCTGCAACGCCATGAGCCGGAGGTGTTCAACGCCCTCGACTGCGTGCTCTCGCCCAAGGATTACCTGCGCTTGCGGCTGTGTGGCGAACGCATCAGCGAGATGTCGGACGCCGCCGGCACGCTGTGGCTGGATGTGGCGCGGCGCGACTGGTTCACGCCCATGGTGCGCGCTACCGGCCTTGAACCCGCGCAGTTGCCCAGGTTGGTGGAGGGCGGTGCGGCGAGTGCCGAGGTTACCCTGAACGGGTTGGGTTTACCCGCCAAAGTGGTGATTGCCGGCGGTGGCGGTGACAACCCGGTGGCCGCCGTGGGCATCGGTGCAATCAATGCCGGTGATGGTTTCATTACCCTGGGCACCAGCGCGGCGATTGTGGCGATTACCGACCACGCCGCCGGCAACCCGGCGAGTGCGGTGCACAGCTTCTGCCATGCGTTGCCCGACCGCTGGTACACCATGGGGGCCATGCTCGCCGGTGCCAGTTGCCTGCGTTGGGTCACACGGCTCACGGGCACGGCCGATGAACAGGCGCTGCTGGAGCAGGTGCAGGCGCAGTTGCCGATCGGCCAACCCGTGCCGCTGGGCACACCGCTGTTCTTGCCCTACCTGGCCGGGGAGCGCACGCCGCATAACGATCCCCTGTTGCGGGGCGGCTTTATGAACCTGGGGCATGACTGCACCCCGGCGATGCTCGGGTATGCGGTGATGGAAGGCGTGGGTTTCGGCCTGCTGGATGCACTGCGCGCGGTGCAATCGGCCGGTGCCGACGTGACAGCCTGCGCCCTGGTAGGCGGCGGTGCCCGCAGCGGGTACTGGGCGCAGTTGTTGGCCAATATCCTCCAGCGAGACATTTTTACCTTGCACGGCAGCGAATTGAGCGCGTGCATCGGCGCGGCGAAGCTGGGGTTTATGGCGATTGGGCAAGGCGCGGAGTTGCTGGCGGCGGGCATGCCGGTCAAGGCGCGGTATAAGCCAGACCTGACGCAGCAGCCGGTGTTGGCGGCGCGCTATCGCAAGTTCCAGGGGTTGCTGAGCGCCGCAAAGAGCCTTCACGACTAACCACCGGTGGTAGCCTCAATGCCGCTCAGCTAAACGCAAGCCCCCTCCCACAGAAGCCGGTTTGTTCCCGTTCAGTCGCTGGCCAGCGGCGGCAATCGCCGTTTTACCGGGGTTTTCTTGACGATGGCGGTGTTGGTTTCGGCGTAGGCATTGAGCCGGTCGAGCAGGCTGTCGAGGTGGTCCATGGTGCGCACATGCAAACGCGCGATGAAGCAGTCGTCGCCCGTCACCTTGTCGCATTCAGTGAACTCGGGAATCGCCTGGATCTGGCGTTCCACTTCCTGCAATTTTCCCGGCAGGGGGCGGATGCGCACGATGGCTTGCAGCAGGTAGCCGAAGTGACTGGGGTCGATATCGACGGTGTAGTGGGTCAACACGCCGCGTTCTTCCAGGCGGCGCAGGCGCTCGCCCACGCTGGGCGAAGACAGCCCGGTGATCCCCGCAAGCGCCTTGAGGGACAAACGTGAGTCGTCCATCAAGGCGGCGATCAGTTGTTGGTCGATGGTGTCGATCATGGGATTGGCCTAATAAGAAAAGGTGATTTAAACGTTTTGCCTTTTTTAGTCGCTGGAGCCGCTGCCGAACAGATTGCCATAATTGAGCCTCACTTGAGGAGCATCAATCATGGATTCATCCATCCGTCGCGGTTCGTGGGAAATGGTCGCCGCCATGCTGATTTCCGGCACCATTGGCTGGTGTGTGCTGGTGTCGGGCGTGTCGGTGATCGAGGTGGTTTTCTGGCGCTGCGTGATCGGTGGGCTGACGCTGCTGATCGTGTGCGCGTTGCTGGGCTACCTGCGCCTGGATTTGCTCAGTTGGGCCAAGCTTGGGTTGGCGATGCTCAGTGGCGTGGCCATTGTCGGCAACTGGTTGCTGTTGTTTGAATCGTACTCGCGCGCGTCCATCGCCATCAGCACGGCGGTGTATAACGTGCAGCCGTTCATATTGGTGATGCTGGCGGCGCTGTTGCTGGGTGAAAAAATCACCGTGCAGAAGCTGGCGTGGCTGAGTGTGGCGTTTCTCGGGATGCTGGCGATTGTCACCGCCCATGGCGAGCAGCAGAGCGGGGGCGGGGATTACCTGACGGGGATTGCGCTGGCCTTGGGGGCGGCGTTTCTGTATGCGCTGGCGGCGCTGATCATCAAGCGCTTGAAGGAAGTACCGCCGCACTTGATGGCGCTGATCCAGGTGGTCACCGGCGCGTTGCTGCTGGCGCCGCTGGTGCCGTGGAACAGCCTGCCGGCGGCGGGCAATGCCTGGGCGGCATTGGTCACGCTGGGGGTGGTGCATACCGGTTTGATGTATGTGTTGCTGTACGGCGCGATCCAGAAACTGCCGACGGCCATCACCGGCGCGCTGTCGTTCATCTACCCGATTGCCGCGATCCTGGTGGACTGGGTTGCCTTCGGCCATCGCCTGGGCTGGCTGCAATGGCTGGGGGTGGCGGCGATTCTGCTGGCGGCGGCGGGGTTGCAGCGGGGCTGGTGGTGGCCCCGCTCGAACGTCAGTGCGTACCCTGGAAGATGATGTTTTGCGGGTTGAAGTGCTCCACGGCGCTGCCCGGCTGCGGCAACCCAAGGATATGCCCCTTGATCTTGCCCACCACGTGCATCTCGCACGGTTTGCAATCGAACTTCAGCGTCAGTACCTCGTCGCCGTGGATCAACTGCATCGGTGCCACCTTGGTCTTCACCCCGGTCACACCCTTGGCCTGTTTAGGGCACAGGTTGAACGAGAAACGCAGGCAGTGCTTGGTGATCATCACCGGCACTTCGCCGGTTTCTTCATGGGCTTCGAACGCCGCGTCGATCAGCTTGACGCCGTGACGATAGTAGAAGTCGCGGGCCTTCTGGTTGTAGACGTTGGCCAGGAACGACAGATGCGCTTCCGGGTACACCGGCGGCGGCGTGGTCTCGGCCTTGCGCCCGCCACGCGGATGCGCTTTGACGCGGGCGGCGGTCAACGCTTCGATCACTTCGCGACGCAGCGCCTTGAGCTGCGAGTTGGGAATGAAGAACGCCTGTGGCGCATCCAGCTCGGTGCGGGTGGCGTGGTACTCGGTGGTGCCGAGCTGGCCAAGCAGATCACGCAGGGTATCCAGCGCCTGTTCAGGCTTGTTGGCCACGCCGAACGGGCCGGGCAGGGCGACGCTGGCACTGATGCCTTCTTCGCTGGTCGCCGTGATTTCCAGCTGGTCTTCACGCAGGCGCGCTACCCACGCCAGGCCGATGCGGCGCTCGGCGGAGGTCTTGAGCAGCGCCTGTTGCCAGTTGTGATCCAGGTTGCGGTTGAGCGGGTGATGCGGGCGCAGTTGGTGCAGGCCTGCGGGCATTTCGTTCGGCTCGACGCGGTAGCGGTAGCGCTTCTGGCCGTCTTCTTCGAATTCACCTTTGGCTTGTGCAATGTTGGCGCGAAAACCCACGACTTCACGCTTGACCAGCACGTTCAAGCCATCGCCGTTGGACAGCGGCTCATGGGTGACCACTTGCAGGTCGCGCTTGCCGGCTTTTTCCACGGTACCCACCGGCAGGCCGGTAAAGGTCGGGGTGTCGAACGCGCCGATGTCGATCTTGCGGTCGGTGACGAAGTAGTCGGTGCTGCCCCGGTGGAAGGTTTTTTCCGGGTCGGGCAGGAAGAAATGCGCGGTACGGCCGCTGGACGCACGGGCCAGGTCCGGGCGGTCTTCGAGGACGTCGTCGAGGCGCTGGCGGTAATAGGCGGTGATGTTTTTCACATAGCCCATGTCCTTGTAGCGGCCTTCGATCTTGAACGAACGCACGCCGGCTTCGACCAAGGCGCGGATGTTGGCGCTCTGGTTGTTGTCCTTCATCGACAGCAAGTGTTTTTCAAAGGCCACGACGCGGCCCTGGTCGTCTTTCAAGGTGTATGGCAGGCGGCAGGCCTGGGAGCAGTCGCCACGGTTGGCGCTGCGGCCGTTTTGCGCGTGGGAGATGTTGCACTGCCCGGAGAACGCCACGCACAGGGCGCCGTGGATAAAGAATTCGATGGCGGCATCGGTCTCGTCGGCGATGGCGCGGATCTCTTGCAGGTTCAGCTCACGGGCCAACACCAGCTGGGAGAAGCCGGCCTGATCGAGGAACTTGGCCCGGCCCAGGGTACGAATGTCGGTCTGGGTGCTGGCGTGTAGCTCGATGGGCGGAATATCCAACTCCATGACACCGAGGTCTTGCACGATCAACGCGTCGACACCGGCGTCGTAGAGCTGATGGATCAGCTTGCGCGCGGCTTCCAGTTCGTTGTCATGCAGGATGGTGTTGATGGTGGTGAATACGCGCGCATGGTAACGACGCGCGAATTCGACCAGTTGGGCGATGTCGCTCACCTCGTTACAGGCGTTATGGCGCGCGCCGAAGCTCGGGCCGCCAATGTAGATGGCATCGGCGCCATGCAGGATGGCCTCGCGGGCAATGGCGACATCGCGGGCAGGGCTGAGCAGTTCCAGGTGATGCTTGGGCAAGGACATAGTTTTTAGTCAGGCTTGTCACGGTTGAGGCGCGCATTGTAGCTGTGAAATGCCTGACCGGCATCCACTCAGGCCTTGGCCGCCATCGCGGTGACTTCCACCCGCATGCCTTCCACCGCCAGCGCCGCCACGCCAACCGCCGCACGCACGGGCCAGGGCTTGGCGAAGAAGCGTTTGTAGACTTCATTGAAGGCGGCGCGATCAGCCATGTCGGTCAGATAAATGGTCAGGTGCATGACCCGGTCCATGGTGCTGCCGGCCTTTTCCAAGGCAACTTTGAGCGCTTGCAGGGTGCATTCGCTTTGCAGGGTGATATCGCCCAGCTCCAGGCTGCCGTCGGCGCGGGTCGGGATCTGGGTGGAGACCAGGATGCCGTTGAAGCCGATCACGTCGCTGGAAATGGAGTCGGCATCAGGATCGGGGGTGTAGGACAGGTCGTGGTTGGCCATGGGCGCCTCTCATTGGCAGGAACGGAAAGGCGCCATGGTCCCCGAAAATAACCGCAGGGGCAAACCGCGGCTTATGCCCAGCAGCGGCTGGCGTCGCTTGCGCAGCCGCAGAAATCGCCTTGAACACCCACTTCAATCACGGTTATTTGACGCCAGAAAATAAACCGTAAAATCCCGTAAAGTCCCGTATTCCGACGCCGATAGCCCTATAAGAAATAGGTTCTTTGCGCGGCTGAGGGTACGTCATGTTCAACACAACACTCAAAACAGAACTGGCGGCCAGGACGGCCGAAGTCACCGAATACAAAGGACTGATATCGGCACTCGGACGCTCCATGGCCGTGGTCGAATTTGACCTCAATGGCAAGGTGCTGACCGCCAACGACAACTTCCTGAAAACACTGGGCTACAGCCGCGACCAGTTGGCCGGCAAGTCCCACCGTGACTTCTGTTTGCCGGCGCTGACCAGCAGCCCGGCCTACGGTCAGTTCTGGAGTGAGCTGAAGGCCGGCAAGTTTGTGTCGGGTACGTTCAAGCGCGTCGATTCCCATGGCCGCACGGTGTGGCTGGAAGCCAGCTACAACCCGGTGCTGGATGAACGAGGCCAGGTGTTGAAGGTGGTCAAGTACGCCCTCGACGTCACCGCCAAAGTCGAGCAGGAAGCCGCAACCCGCAGCAAGTTGACCGCGCTTGACCGCGCCATGGCGGTAATTGAATTCGACTTGAACGGCCAAGTGTTGGATGCCAATGACAACTTCCTGAACGTGATGGGCTATTCGCTGACCGAGCTCAAAGGCAAACATCACCGCATGTTTTGCGAGCCGGCGCTGATCAACAGCAGTGAGTATTCGGACTTCTGGCGCCGCTTGAACAACGGCGAATTTTTCACCGGGCAATTCAAGCGCATCGGTAAACATGCGCGCGTGGTGTGGCTGGAAGCCAGTTACAACCCGGTCTATGACGGCGACGGCAAGCTGCTCAAAGTGGTCAAGTTCGCCAGCGACATCACCGAACGCGTGGAAAAATTCGAGGAAGACTCACGCGGCGCCTCGCGGGCCTACCATATTTCATCCGAAACCGAGCGTTTCGCCGAGCACGGTACCCAGGTGATCCATGAAACCGCCACGGAAATGCGCCGCATTGCCGAGAATATCGGCGCCTCGGCGCGTCTGGTTGGCCAGTTGGGTGATCGCTCCGAACAGATCACGGCCATCGTCAACACCATTCGTGGCATCGCCGACCAGACCAACCTGTTGGCGCTCAACGCGGCCATCGAGGCGGCGCGGGCGGGTGACCAGGGGCGTGGTTTTGCGGTGGTCGCCGATGAAGTGCGGCAACTGGCCGGGCGCACCAGCCGTTCTACCGCGGAAATTGCCGAGATGATCGGCATGATCCTCTCGGAAACCCGCGACGCGGTCGCCAGCATGAGCGCCACCCAGGAGGGCGCGCAGCGCGGTGTCAACCTTGCGGATCAGGCGGGATCGGTGATCCTGCAGATCCGCACCAGCACCAGCGACGCGGTGCAGGCGGTGAGCATGTTCGCGTCGAAGCTCGATGAGTCCGAGGTTATTCCCAAGACGGCGGTCGGTTGGGTTGGCTAAGCCGGCAAGCCAAGCGGCTTGAGGAAGAGGGGCAGAGTGATTCTGCCCTCGCTTCACGCAGGGTTTACTCTTTTACATCCATGAACTCTTCGGCCCAGGCCACATAGCTTTCCGGCAAGGTGTAGGTGTGGGTCAGCTCGGTAGCGCTCAGGTTCGAAGTGCTATGGGTCAACTGACGCTGGGCACGCAGGCTGTCATAGGTGGCCTTGATCGCCGCGAAGTAAGCGCCATGGCCCGCGACCACCACGCGTACGCCCAGGTCTGCCAGGCGCTGGGCGTCATGGAGTTTGGGGTTGCCATAGGTCACCAGCATCAGCGGCACGGTGAGCTTTTCTGCGATCTTCTCCAGATGCTCGAAATCGCTGACACCCACCATGCAAATCCCATCGGCGCCAGCTTGCTGATACGCCAAGGTGCGCTCGATCACCGCCTCGGTCGGCAGCACGCCTGCGTGAGTACGGGCAATGATCGACAGCTCTGAATCGACGCGGGCTTCCAAGGCCGCCCGGACTTTGCCGATGCCTTCCTCAACCGAAATCAAGTCGGTGGATTTGCGCCCGAATTGCGCCGGCAGCAAGGTGTCTTCAATCGTCAGCGCGGCCACACCGGCACGTTCCAGCTCTTCGACGGTGCGCATCACGTTGAGGGCGTTGCCGTAGCCGTGGTCGGCGTCGGCGATAAAGGGCAGTTGCGCCACACGACCGATTCGGGTGGCCTGCTCAACGAACTCACTCAGTGTGATCAGCGCAAAATCGGGCGCCGCCAATACCTGCAACGAGGCAACAGAGCCACCCAGGATGCCCACCTCGAAACCCAGGTCGGCGGCGATACGCGCGGACATCGGGTCGAATACGGAGGCGGTTTCAACGCACGCAGGCGTTGCAAGCAGTTCACGGAAGTTGCGGCGCAACGCTGAGTGAGATTTTTTGGACATGTTCTTTCCTGGCTCTGGTCATCGTCGAGTGACGATCAATGTCTATTCGTGGTGGCGCGAGATTACCACGCAGGCGAACCGGGGATTATGACGTTTGAGCATGAGGCATGCGGCTGGCACATGGAACCGACGGGGCTAAAAATACGCTTATGACATTATTATAGAATTACGTTATGCATTATCAGTATTTTACACGCCCGACGCCCGGCCCCATCGTATGCGGCTGACTACCCCTTTGAACAGTGCCGAGACCGTACGCGCGGATCGACTTGAACTGCCTGACAAGGCATCTGGAGACGAGCGTGCGTTACCTGACAAAACTCGCGGCCGGGTTGGCCGGCCTGCTGCTGTGCCTGAGCGCGACCGCGCAAACACTGGTGGTGGGCGATCAAAGCTACAACGCCCAGGCCGTGATGGAAGCCGCAGGCGTACTGGACGATCTGCCTTATACCCTTGAATGGAAGCAATTCACCGCAGGCTCGCCGGTGGCCGAGGCACTCAACGTCGGCAGCCTCGACATCGGCTTGCTGGGGGATGCGCCGGTGCTGTTTTTGGGGGCTTTAGGTGCACCGATCAAGGTGATCGCCGTCAGCCGGCAAAACCTCGACGGCGTGGCCATCCTGGTAAAAAAGGACTCGTCGATCCACAGCCTCGCGGACCTTGCAGGCAAGCGTGCGGCGATCTGGAAAGGCTCCTGGAGCCAGCAGTTGTTGCTGACCGCGCTGGATAAGGCGGGCGTGCGCCCAGACGCGTTGGAACTGCGCTATCTCAGCGCGCTGGATGCCTCCCATGCATTGGAAGGTGGGTCGGTGGACGTGATCGCGACGTGGGAGCCTTACGTCACCCAACAGGAACGCCAAGGCGCGCGGGTTCTCGCGACGGCTGAAGGGCTGATTCCCGCCCAGAGTTTCATTGCGGCCAACGCCAAGGCCATCGACACCAAACGTGCGCCCATCAGCGATTTTCTTCAGCGCCTGAAGAAAGCGCGCGACTGGGCTCGCCAGCATCCCGCCAACACAGACGCTTATGCCGATGCCTGGGCCAAACGCACCCGGGCGGATGCCGACATTGCACGTGTCTGGTTTGCCCGGGCACGCACAACGGTCGAGCCGCTGACAGCCCAGTCTCCTGTAGAGGCACAAAAAACCGTGGACTTTTTTGCCGGCCAAGGGCTGGTCAAGCCTTATGCGGCGGCCAGTTTATTCGACGATTCATTCGCCGCGTCCTTGCAACCCGTCGTCGCCAAGACCCAGCCCTGAACACCGAGGAATGCCCCCACATGATGAAAAGACAACTGAAACTCGGGGCCTTGACGATGGGCTGCGGCGGGCCAGGCCGCCACAATCTGTGGCTTGACCCTCAACTGCCGGCCGATGCCAGCGTTAACGTTGACTGGTATATCGACATCGCGCGCCAGGCCGAAGCGGCATTGTTCGACCTGGTGTTTATTGTCGACAGCCAGTTCATCACGCCGGGATCGCCGTCGCACTACCTGAACCGGCTCGAACCGCTGACACTGTTGTCCGCGCTGGCGGTCAGCACCCGCCATATAGGCTTGGTCGGTACGCTGACCACCTCGTATAACTCGCCGTATAACGTCGCGCGGCGTCTGGCCTCTCTGGATCTGATCAGCAAGGGCCGCGCCGGCTGGAACGTGGTGACCAGCGGAGATGCGGGCACGGCGGGCAATTACAGCCGCGACGAGCATTATGATTACGACACGCGCTACGGCCGTGCCGCCGAACACGTTCAGGTGGTGCAAGGGTTATGGAACTCTTATGAGGACGATGCGTTCGTGCGCGACCGTGCCACGGGGCAGTTTTTCGACCCGAGCAAGCTGCATAGCCTGAACCACCGGGGCGAGCACTTTTCGGTGGTGGGCCCGCTGAATATCCAGCGCTCACCCCAAGGCCAGCCGGTGATATTCCAGGCCGGTGATTCAGCGCAAGGTCGCGACCTGGGCGCCGCCACGGCCGATGTGATCTTCACCCACGCCGCCAGCATCGAGCAGGGCCAGGCTTTCTACCGGGAGGTAAAGGGCAGGGCAGTGCAGCTTGGTCGCGACCCGGAACAACTGCTGGTTATGCCGGGCGCGGAAATCTACGTCGGCGACACGGACGAGCATGCGCGGGAAATCGAGCAGCATTACCATCAGGCCGATCACAGCTTTGAACTGGCGCTGAAGGAGTTCGGGCGTAATTTCGGCTGGCATGACTTCAGCCAGTACGACCTCGACGCAGCGTTTCCCCAGCAGAGCCTGGAGGCCGCCCGCAGCAGCTTTTTTACCGCCGCCAAGCGCATTGCAGACCAGGCTCGCGAGAAAGGCTTCACGTTGCGCCAGGCGGTTGAATTCGGTCGACAACTGCGTCCGGGCGCCTTCGTGGGGTCGGCGGACACGGTCGCGCAGAAAATGGCGGATTGGTTCGAGGCGCGGGCGGTGGATGGCTTCAATGTTTACATTGGGCACCCGGAACAATTCAATCGCTTTACTGAACAGGTCATACCGTTGTTACAAGCGCGTGGCGTGTATCGCACGGCGTATGAAGGAACGACGTTGCGCGAGAGCTTGGGGCTGGACATTCCCAGGTTCAAGCGCAACGGGTTGCCGAATTGAGCCGGTTACCCCAGCCACTTTTTTTGCCGCCTGACGGGAGCGCTAATGGGCAAAAGCACATCGGTTGGCCGAAAGCGCGCGATGCCACAGGCGGCGGCGATGCGCTGGCGTTGCAGGCCATGGGCAAGCGCTTGCTTGAAACCGCTTTCGCTTTGAGGCAACCCCACTATGTAGCCGACGCCTGCCTGGAATTCGCCTCCATGGGCCTGCCACCAGCGGCTGATTGACTGCGGGTCGGGCCAGGGCAGGTTCTCATCGGGGTCCATGACGACATTGGGGTCCTCGGCGTTGTCGTTCGGCCCCGCGTCGAAATCCGGCAATTGCTGCAGCTCCAGATTGAGCAGCGCCAGGTCCGCGCCGGTCATCAGGCTGAAGGCTTCGCCGGCGACACGGGCATACGGCGGGTCGCTCATCTGCTGTATCAGCCACGGCACGCCGACGGGATCGCCCAGCAGCCCAATGGCCTGGATGCCGATGCGGCGCTGGGCAGGGTTCTGTAGCAACTGGTGTATCCAGGCGACGCTGTGCTCCCGATGTTGCCAGGCCAACAGGACGCAGAGCGCACGGTACTGGAACGCACCCGGTTGCTCGGCGAAGGGGCGCAGTGGCTCCAGGGCGTATTCATCGCCCAGCTGTGCGGTGGCCCAATTGACCCAGAAGCGCGTTGCTGCATCTTGATGTAGACGGTGCGAACGAAGGGTCGGCATCAGGTCATGCCGGCGCAGTTCGCCGGCGGTACGGGCCGCGCGTGCCAGCACGCCGGGGTCGGCTTGCGAAAGCTCCGCGAGCAGCGCTGCGCCGGGATCGCGACGATGCATACCACAGGCAGCAAGGCCGAGGCGACGGAACAGGGGCTTTGGGGAGGCGAGCATGCGGTCGATCCAGGGCGCGACCCATTCCCAGTCGAGCCACCCCAGGGCCATCAGATAACCACGCTCGGTTTCCACCGCGTTTCTCACGTGTTCGCTGAGCTGCGACAACCCATCGGTGTGGTGTGTCTCGAAGGCCAGGACCACGCCGGCAAACAGCTCGCCAAACGTGTGGGGGCCGAGTTGGGCCAGCACGGTTTCCAGGCCTGCGGGGCCGGCGATACGCAGGCCATCGAGATGAGCGTCGATACGGTCTTCCAGTTTGCCGAGGTCGTCCAGGTCGTAATGTGGCGCGCGTAACGCGTAATCACGCAGGACAGCGAGGAAGCTGGCTTCTTCGGCATGCAGGTCAAGGACGACGGGCAGTGTGTTCATCAGTCCCGGGCCCCGATGCAACAAGGGCAGGGCAGGCGCGTCGGGTTAGTCAATTTGCAGGCACCGTGTCCAGTTTGAACCGTCGAACTGCATGACATCCTTGGGCCCGATGGACCACATGATGCCGTCGGCCGCGCTCAGGTGATAACAGGTTCGCGGCACGTCGTCGCCGAAGTCGACGGGCTTGAGTTTGTCGCCTTCGAGCCGGTAGACGAAATGGGTGGACGACACATAAACCTGCCCATCGAACACTTCCATGCCCCAGAGGTCTTCGTCGGTGCTGTCATGTTCGATCATTTCCCATTGTTCATTGCACCCCCGAAGCAAGGTGCCGAGTTGGCCGCAGGCGTAGACGTAGCCATCCGGCGCGCAGCGGACCTTGTAGAGCGCAAGGTTGGTGGGGCTGTTCTGCTGGGTGAAGAGGTCGCCGTCGTACCGCCAGATTTCGCCTTCCCAGCCGACGGTATAGATTTCCTGCTCGCTGAAACCATCGATGGATTCGAAGCTGGTGTCGGTGATCGGGGTGTCACCGACCTGGGCGCTCTGGTCGATGCAACGCCATTGGTCTTCGCCCTCGCGAACATAGGCTTGTCGGCAGGCGCCTACGGCGTAGGCTCGGCCTTTGGCGATGCCACGGATTTCACGCAGGGGGCCGCGTTTTTTGGGGTCTGTGCCGCAGCTGGCGATGGAGGATTCTTCCTTTATCGAGCCGCCACCACTGGCCCGCACTGATCCATCGGTGCCAAGGACCAAGTAACGTTCGGCAGGTTTATGGCAGACCGTTCCGGAGCAGGCAAGCCATGGTACTGTGCCGGCGCCCCAGGTTCCTCGATCAAGACCAAACAGTATCGAACCTGTATAGCCCTCACTGATCGAGATGTCGTTTGTGGTAATCAAATAGCTCAGGTCTGAGTAGCGAACAACACCAGTGCCAATACTAAGTCCACGGAATCGCGGGTCTCGAGGGTCCATCTTAGTCTCCTGATAGGGGTAAATTAGCGGCTAGGCTCGCTAGGGTACATTTCGGCCTGAGCCTTATTGCGCTCGTCTTGATTGCTGGTCATGGACGCACAGGCATTGATCGGTTTTTCCTCGCCTGGGTCCTTTGCTTTGTCGTGATAGGTGTTCAACTGAGCTTCCAGGCATTCCTGACTACAGTTGGAGTCCGGAAAGGTTTTCTTCGCCGCCCTGGCCCCCGTCTGCGTAGCCTTGGACCTTGGCCATTCACCGTTTGCATCAGCTTCATGCAAGGCCACCACCCCACGTCGGGTATGCATCTGGCCGTGGGTGGCGGTGGTCTGATTGGGCCCCTCCGCGCACATCACCGGGGCTCTGTCGGTCTGGTATTTGCTCCAGCCGGCTTTGGTCGGGTGCTTGCTTCTGGGTTGGCCGGGAAAGGCCGGCCCGTCGGTGAAGGATGCCGAATCGATTAGGTGGTCACCGGTTTGTCCGGGGCAGCATCGGTTGGGTTTGAACGGCGCGAGAAAGCAGCGCATCGCCTTTTGGCAAGGGTCGCTGTTGATGGTTTTGGCCAGGGACGCATACTCGCCCTGGACGTCGGCGTGCGTGCCCAGATAGGCCGCGTTGTCTTTAAACCCGTCGCCCGCCGCGTCTTTAGCGGCTTTGCGGGCTTTGGTCGCGGCCTGTAGCGGGCTGATGTCCGGGCAGATCATTTTCTGCTCAAGGTCCCCGCAAGCGTCTTTTGCCCGGCCTCGTTCGCCCTCGCATTGGGCCAGATCCTTGGCCAGTGCCATTCGGTCCGTATAGGTCCAGGGCATGGTATTGCCCGGTTGGGAGGCATGGTTGTGGGTGGTCAGGTCCATGTGCCGAACAACGTTTTTCCCTTCGTACTTCACGTCCATCGACCAGGAGGTGAAATACACCTTGCCCTTGATCTTGTTGGTGACGATGCCCTTTTTAGGGGCGTTTCCAGCCTCATCCCCATAGCTGGTTTTGAAATAGCTCTGGTCCTTGAGCATGATTTCCTTACCCGTGATCTTTACCGTCCGACTGCCCTTGGTCGTGTCCTTGGCCATGCCGGTGTTGGGGTAGGGGATGGGCACGCCCAGCGGGGTAGGCGGGGCCACGGGTGGGGTGAAGCACACGTCCGGAAAACACGCGATCGACTTGCCGTCGGCCGACTTGCAGGAGACTTCCATGTTGTTGGCAAATACTTGGTTGGCCATCAGGCAGCCCTCACGGTCTGGTAGCTGAGCAGCGCGACGGCGCGTTGGCCGGCGTCGTTGCCCAGGTGGCAAAAAATATTCGGCCCTTCGCCATAACCCTTGCGGCTGGCGGCCAGTGCCACGGCGAGCATCGCCGGGCCAATGGCGGCGCCGACTTCACCGATGCAGTCGGCCGGATGCCAGAGATGGAAGAACTCCTTGCGTACCCGCAGGCTGCGGCTCAGGGCCAGGGAAGCTTCCTTGAAGTAATACTGTTCGCCAGAGATGTCCGTCAGGCGGTAATCCATCTGTTCCAACCCGCAACCGGCTTCGCCCAGGGCTGCGCGCACGGCCTGGGTCAGGCCTTCGGCGCGTAGCGGGATGTCTTCGGATTCCACCGTGGCCTGTTCCGTGCCGAACCCCAGCCCGATGCAGGCCAATTGCGGCGTGTCACTCGCGACGGGGGCGGCCAGCACCACGGCGGCAGCCCCTTCGCCGGGGATAAAACCGTTGGAATTCTGGCTGGTGAGCAAGCGCTCGCGTTGCTCGAAGGCAGCCAGCGTTGGCCCGTTGAGGAAGGAGTCGACGCCGGCAATCAGCACGTGGCGATGGCCACCGCCATAAATGAGGGTGCGTGCATCAAGCAGCGCCACGGCGGCGCTGACCCGGCCATGGGCGAGGATGCTGGAGGCGGGGTGAAAGCGCAGGCCCAGTTCGGCTTCAATGGCCTGCAGCAATCCTTTATCGAGACCTTCTAGACGGCCGGGGCGCTCGAGCTCTGCCAGCCCCAGCAGCAGCGGGGTTTTTTCCGGTTCGACGTTGGGCGTGCTGTGCAGGGCCTCGGCAATGGCGCGCGCGGCCATCTTGACCAGCTTGGTGCGGCCGCGCCAGGGCTGTTCCAACGGCACGCTGGCGGCAATCAGCCATTCGCCGCCCCGATCGATAAAGCGGGTTTCCTGGAAGTTGTCGATGGCGCAGCGGATCGCCGCGCAACTGGCCGGTGCGCTGAGGCCGACAGCGCTGACCATGCCGGAGCCGATAATGCTCAAAGCACGCATCAGTGCGTTTGCTCCCGGGTGCGTTTGGCGTTTACCAGGGCGCGCAGCGATGGGTAGTAGTCTTTACCCAATGCCCGGGCGCGCCACCAGCCGATGGACAGCGTGCCGACCAGCACCTGGGCAATCTCGAACATGTTGCGCCGCAGCGGACGGGAGGTACGCCAGGTCAACTGCACCTGGCGGGCGTCTGTGTCGATCAGCAGGGTGTCGATCACCGCTGACACCGTTTCATGGCCGCCTTTTTTCAGGAAAAAGGTCACCGGCACTTCCATCTCAGGGATGCGAAAACCTGCGCGCTCCTGGGCAGTGAGGTTCAGCAGTAGTACCTCCTCGCCTGCGCGCAGGTAATCAACCTGCTGATCGTCGGGTGCGGCCTGATAGTAGCGGGTGTCGAAGTCCGCCGGCAGAAACGGAAAACAGTCGGCTTTCCAGGCCTCGTCGTAGGTACCGGCGAAGCGGGCGCGTTGCGGCCAGCTACGAGCGATGGGGCCGAGGGCCACGGGGCGAAAGTTGCCAAAAGGGTTTTCGATCGGTTTGCCCAGCTCTTCGGTGTTGGGCATTGGCCTGCCGACGATGTAGGCGTTATCAAGGCCGCGCGGGTACCAGCCGCAACCGCTTGGGTTGTCCAGGTAACCGTCACGCATATCGGGGGCATTCACCATAGGATGGGAGCCACCGTAGGCCTGGGCATAGGAGATGTTCTGTTCGGTAAAAGGCTGCGGCGAGCCGGGAGAGAGGCCCAACAGCCCCAGTTGCCATTGCCTCGGGCCAACGACGGAAAAAGCCTTGCTCATCCGACCCACGCGAATACCCGCGGTCAACTGCGTCACGGGCCGCCCGCCGGGCGCGTAGGCCTTGCCGCACACCAGCACATCGCAGAAGGGCTTGACCGGCGCAAAGTCCATTTCCTGCAGCGGGGCGCTCAGGCCTGGTTCGCCGAGAAAGGTGTCGGCCATCAGCAGCGGTTGCTGGCTGTCGGCGAGCGTCAAGGCGCGACCGTCCAGCGGTAGATCAAACGTGCCTTTGGCCACCACGACCAGGGATTCGCGACCATCACGGTCCATACCCAGGGTATAGGCCGCCGTCAGTCTGCTGGCATTGAGCAATTCCATGGGCCGATTACCTGTCTAGTTGATTTGCACCGAGCCGCCCTTGATGCGGTTGACTCCGCTGGAACGGCTGGACAGGTAGGCGCCCTGGATGATCACTTTGCCGGCGCGGGTCAGGGTGATGCTGGCTTTGCCGCAACGCAGCACAATCTCGCGTTCTGCGCTCAATTCCAGGCACTGCTCATCCAGTCGCACACTGGCGACGGGAGCGACGGCGGCCTGGGCGTCAAGCAGAAGGCCGATCAGCAGTGGGCGGATCGGGTCGCCGTCCTCGAACATCAGCGCCACCGGGCTGCCGATATCCGCCGGGCTTAGCCGCGCGGTGCAGCGAGCGACGAGGCCGCGGCTGTCCGGGCAACCGGGGTAGGTGACCGTGGGCGCGCCGGCATGGGGCAGGGCGAGCAGGCTGCCGATGATGACCCCATCGATACGGGCCTGGGTGGGGAGCGGGTACTGAACCGTCATATACATACCTCCATGTCCTAGTTCTGCAGGATCTTCTGCCCTTTGATCACCACGTTCTTGTTGGCCTTGATGTTGATGGCGCCGGAACCGTCGATGATGATGTTCTTGCCGCGAATCGTGATGGAGCCGTCCTTCTTCATGGTGAGGCTGGATGCGCCCGTGGTCAGGGTAATGGAGTCGCCGGCGGTGAGGGCAAAGTGCTTGCCGACGTCCAGGCTGTCGTTCTGCCCGATGCTGGTGGTTCGGTTGCGATCGACGTCACGGGATTCGTCCTGGCCGATCTGGGTACGCTGGTTACCGTTGATCTCGATCCCTTCGTTGCCCTTGACCGTTTCGTTACGGTTGCCCGTGATGTCGATGGTCTCGTTGCCGCCTACGTCTTCGGTACGGTTGCTGACGATGGTGATTTTTTCGTTGGCGCCGACCTTTTCCGTGCGGTTTGCACCGATGGTGATGGTCTCGTTGCTGCCCACGTGCTCGGTGCGATTGACACCGATGGTAATTTTTTCGTTATTGCCCACGTCCTCGGTACGGTCTACGCCGATGGTGATGGTCTCGTTGTTGTCCACCGTTTCTGTGCGGTCGTGTTTGACGTGAACGGTTTCGTCGTTGTCGATGGTCTTGCTGCGGTCATGGCCGACCCAGTGGGTCTCGTCGTTCTCGACCTCGATGTCCTGGTTTTTTTCGGCGTGGATAAACAGCTGCTCCGCGCCTTTTTTGTCTTCCATGCGGATTTCATTGAAATTGGCGGGTGAGCCGTCTTTGCTTGAACGGCTTTTCACTCCGCTCTGGGTGGCATTGGCCGGCAACTTGTAGGGGACTGTCTGTTCGGCGTTGTAGACACGACCGGTGATGATCGGCCGATCCGGATCGCCTTCGAGGAAGCTGACGATTACTTCCTGACCGATCCGCGGGATCTGCATGGCGCCCCAGTTCTTGCCGGCCCAGGCCTGGGACACGCGAATCCAGCAGGAGCTGTTTTCGTTGGATTGGTCGTGGCGGTCCCAGTGAAAGTGCACTTTGACCCGGCCATACTGGTCGGTCCAGATCTCCTCGCCACTGGGGCCGACCACCACGGCGGTCTGCGGCCCGCGGACGATGGTCATGGGGGTCAGGGGGAGGGGACGGAACGCCTGGCTGGCGTCCATGCAGTCCAGCTCGCTGACGAACTGCTCGGACAATTCCGACTGCCCGCTTTCGTAGAGTTCCTGGCGGATCTGGTAGCGTGCGACCACCACCAGGTATTCGCGGTTCTGGTCCTCACGGCTGTATCCAGTCAGCCTGAACACATGGCCGGAGCCCAGACCACGGGGGCAACCACGCAACTGCACGCGCTCGAACTGGCTATGAATGGCTTCGATGCGGGTACGCGCATAGTGCTCGCCATCGTTACTCTGGACGTATTCACCGGGATAGTCGTAAAGCGGGTAGTCGCCGTTGCTGTGGTCGCGCGGCACACTGGAGCGCACATCGAGGCTGGCGCGGGGGCGCTGGAAGTCATAGTCGTTCAGCGCCAGCGAACCGGATTGCACCTCCCGCGCCAGTTGCCAATCGTAGAAATGATCGCGCTCGCGCATTTGCCGATCAGGTGGAAAGAAGGGCACCGACGCATAGCCTGCCGCAGTGGAATGAGCGCCGTAGGCGTCGGCCAATACCAATACGTGGCGCGCCTTTTCATGGCGAAAGTAGTAATAGATGCCTTCCTGTTCCATCAACCGGCTGACGAAGTCGAAGCTGGTTTCGCGGTACTGCACGCAATATTCCCACTCGTGATAGCTGCCGCTCAGGCTGTCTTCGAAGTCGGAGAAACCGAGGTCGCGGAACACCTGCTTGATGATGTCCGGCACGGTCTTGTTCTGGAAAATGCGGCAATCGGAGGTGCGCGTGAGCAGCCAGAACCAAGGCCTCAGGCTGACGCGATAGCCCGCGAACTGACCATGGCCGGTCAGTTGTCGGCAACTGCTGATAATGCCGTGAAAGTAGCGACGGCCACCCTCGAACAGTTCCAGGGACAGACCCATCGGTTTACCCAGCAACTGATCGAACTTGATCGCTTGATCTTCGGAAGTGAGGTCCAATTCGTAGTGAAACAAACGCCCCAGCTCTTCACTGCCGGCCATGCTCTGCAACAACAGGACATCGCCGCCGAGGGGGCTGTCAACCTGCACCCAACGGGTGTTTTGCGTTATTGCCATAAATTGCCTTCCAAGTTGGCGTAGCCCGTAGAGTGTTAGCGTATCTGGCCGCAGAATCAATGCCCGGTTACGATTCAACGTCAAAGGCGGGACGAGGGGAAAGCAAATGCGCCTCAAGGTTCAGCAAGACCGAGGTGATTGAGGTGGGTTTGGTGACAAGTCAGACACATGATTTAACATAATATACATTATGCGTAATACCATGTTACGCAATCAGCGGCAGTGCCCACCAGATTTCAACGCACCAAACCCCTGTCAACGCCAACCCTGGGCAAAGCCACCAGCCACGAACATTTCGCTGCTGGTTTTGACCCGGCGGCAACTGCGTGATCCTGTCTTCAAGGTCTGTGTGTTTCTGGTCGGTGCCGGCACCAACCTCTGTGTCGAGATCGGCCAGATGAACATCCGTCGATCAGCATACCGGCACCTTTCCAATCCAGCGCCCAACGCTTGGCCAATGACGCAGCACGGCCCTTGTGGCGCTATACGTATTGAGATTGATCCGATGGGCTGGAATTCGCCAAGGCCCGCACCGGCAAACAGCCGTGTGTTCGGCGGCATAACCGATAAAGTGCGGATCCAACCCCTTGAGCAGCCGGAACGCGATGATGCGCATCGATCTTGAAGAAATTCCCCAAAGGCCGACGGGCTATCCCTCGTGAGCGCCGAAAGGCCATGCGTATGGAGAGACGGCCTGGCGCATCAGCACTGTCCTCGCCCATGCTTGATACCTGAACATGAATCCAACTCAACTAAATGAGTATTTAGTTGAGTTATATTAATACATGGCTGTGCTTGCCAGCAAAATCGCCGTCAGTAACCGCTCGCCGCGGTCATGGCGCCGCCCACGATTGCGATCCCTGAGCTGCTGCCCAGGCGTGTCGCCCCGGCTTCAATCATCTTCACTGCCGTCGGATAATCGCGTACGCCGCCGGAGGCCTTTACTCCAACCCCAGTGCCTACGGTTTTGCGCATCAGGGCCACGTCTTCGACCGTAGCGCCGCTGCGGCTGAAGCCGGTGGATGTCTTGACGAAGGCCACGCCCAGTTCCCGGCAGATTTCACACGCCTGGACCTTCTGCCTGTCGTCAAGCAGGCAGGTTTCCAGAATGACCTTCAACGGTACGGCGCCACAGGCCTGTTGGACCAAGGCGATGTCATCGCGCACGGCGTCCAGCAACCCGTCTTTCAACCATCCGATGTTGAGCACCATATCGACCTCCCCTGCCCCGGCGGCAATGGCGCGTTGGGCTTCGAAGGCCTTGGTGTCACTCAGGCCGGCGCCCAGTGGAAAGCCCACCACGGCGCAAATCACCACGGTTTTGTCGGCCAGGCAGGTCGCGGCATAAGGCACTTGCCCCGAGTTCAGACACACCGAATAAAAACCGTGTGCCTGGGCTTCTTCGCATAAGGTGCGGATCTGTTCCCGGGAAGCGTCCGGCGCCAGCAAGGTGTGATCGATATATTTGGCCAATGCGGTGGGTGGAAGACTGTTCATTTAACGGGTCCTTGCCTGTATGTTGCCAATGATGATGCGGCGCTTGTCACAATACTCACGCCAGCGCGTTACAATACTAACAATTAATGTTACTTAATTAACACTAACAATCAAGCCCTGGAATACCCGTGGACAGTAGAAAAGCCGAGCGACTGAAGCTTATCCAACAAGCCCTTAAGGACCAGAACGCCATTCACCTGAGGGAAATGGCCGCCCTGCTGGACGTTTCCGAGATGACCCTGCGCCGTGATCTCAGCCATTTCAGCGATCACCTGCGGTTGTTGGGTGGCTACATCACCCGCGTCGGTAATGACGTCGGCGATTACCGGGTGGCCGAACAAGACACGCGCCACGTAGAAGAAAAGCGCCGTATCGGCAAACTCGCCGCGCAGTTGATCCAGGCCGGTGACACGGTATTTTTCGACTGCGGTACGACCTCGCCTTTTGTGGTCGATTTCATCCCTGATGCACTGGAGTTCACCGCGGTGTGCAGTTCGTTGAACGTGCTGCTCAAGCTGCAGAACAAGCCCAATTGCCACATTGTGTTGTGCGGCGGCACCTTTCACCGCAAGAACCAGGTCTTTGAAAGCAGCGCCGAAAGCAGCATCCTCGACAGCGTGCGCCTGACCTGGGCTTTCGTGACCGCCGCCGGCGTCAGCCAGGCGTTCGGCGTAACGTGCTTTAACTTCAATGAAGTCGAGGTCAAGCAAAAGGTCATGCGCCAGGCCCAGCAACGCGTGTTGCTCGCCGATTTCAGCAAGTTCGACACGGTGCGCACCGCTCACTTCGCCACCCTTGAAGACTTTCAATACGTGGTCAGCGACAAGAAAATCCCCCGAACGTATCAGGACGCTATTCGGGCCGGCGGTGCGCAATTGCTGGTTTAACCCAACAATCGTTGGCGCTCCTGCGCATTCAAATAACCGGTGGTGACACTGAACGATGCGCAGGCCCCGGCGGCCAGCTGACGCACGTGACCTTTGGTTTTCTCGGCGTTATAACCCTCGGGCTCGCAGGTGGACGGCAGCACGAACGCTGCCACTTGTTGATCCGGTGTGTGCAGGATCCAGCGTGCGGCGTGCTCGAATTGCTCGGGACGGTAGCGGGTGTAGAACGCCGTACCGTCGGGATGGTCCAGCAGAAAGTGTGCCTGGCCCAGGGTGTCCGTACCCACGCCGTCGAAGAAGAACACGATCTCGGGATCGTACAGCGATGGCTGTTCGAGGCAGCCCAGTTGAGTGGGACACTCAGCCAATTGCGCCATATAGGCACTCCAGGCCGGCGTCGGCTTGACGTGGTCCGGCACACTGGTGCGCAGGCGCTGGCGCTGCACGCCCAATGGCTCGACGAAACGCGCGCCGTCCACATAGGCATAGTTCATATGGGCCATGTACATCAGGTCCATGGGCTTGCCGGCCAGGTTTGTCACCTGCATGTCGATATCGAACACGGCCGAATCGGCGTGCAGTGTCACGCTGGGGCACGCCCGGTAGCGATCGCCGAAGCCCTTGGCGTACTCATACGAACCGCCCAGGCGCACAAAGCCCTCGCCCACCTCCAGCCAGGCCGAGTCGAGGGGCGCGCAGGGCATTTCGCCGTGCAAGGCATGGGTGTCATCGGCGGCCGGGCAACCGTTGCGCAACAGGCCACTGTGAAACATGAAGCAGCCGTAGGTGTCGATAATCGTCGGGCTGGGCCGGGGCTGCTCGAACAGGTTGCTCATGGTCAGGTCGCAACCGTCGAACACGGCCGACCAGATCATCTGCCCCTGGTAAGGCAATACCACCAATCGCCCACGACTGTTCTCCAGGCTCAGGGCCAACACGCCGGACGGATAGACCCAGGCACTGACCTTGAAGGCCGGCGATTGCAGGAGGATTTTCTCCTGCTCGCCGAACACCGTTGGGTACAACGGGATACGTGTATTCATGAGGCCACCGCTCCGGTCGCACCCACCGGCAAAGTGCCGGGTTGACGCATGCACTTGAGCGCATACATCACGATCACGATAAAGCACAGCAACGGCACGCTATAGGCCAGCTGCATGTTGCCGCCGCTGGCGTCGGACAACAGCCCCTGGAAGATCGGGATCACCCCGCCGCCGACGATGCTCATCACCAGCAGTGAACCGCCGACGCCGGTGTCTTCGCCCAGGCCATCAATGGTCAGGCCGTAGATGGTTGGCCAGCAAGGCCCCAGGAAAATACTCACGCCGACCGCCGCGTACACCGCCGAAATGTTCGGCACCAGAATGGTATAGGCCAGCAGCACGATGCACAGCACGCCGTAGATCGCCAGCACCTTGGCCGGATGCAGACGGCGCATCAACAGGTTGGCGATCAACTTGCCGACAAAGTAGGCGGCAAAGGTGGTCAACAGGAACCATGAAGCGCTGCGCTCATTCATACCGCCCATTTGCATGGCCAGGCGAATGGTGAAACTCCATACGCCCACCTGCGCGCCCACATACAGAAACTGCGCCAAGACGCCAAAGGTGAAGCGCGGGTTGCGCCACAGCCGGCCCAGGCTTTGACGCAAGCTGCCAGGCTTGCTGCCGGCGGGCGTGTTGCCTTTGCACGCAGGGAACCGGGTCATGGCGACCAGGATAAATATCAGCACCAGCACCGCAATCATCCACTGGTAAGGCAACAGCGTGGACTGGATCATTTGCAACTGCTGCACCGCCGCCTCGGAGGCGCTCATCTGCGTCAGTTGCTCCGTGGTGGCGTCGGTGTCCTTGAACATCACGAAGCTGCCCACGTACACCCCGGCCATGGCGCCGAACGGGTGAAAGGTCTGCGAAATGTTCAATCGCCGCGTCCCGGTTTCCCGAGGGCCCATCAGCGTCGAGTAGGTGTTGCAGGCCGTCTCCAGAAACGACAGGCCGGCGGCAATCACAAACAGCGCCAGCAGGAACATGCCGTATTTGGCGGTGGAGGCTGCCGGAAAAAACAGCAGGCAGCCGAACATATACAACAGCAGGCCGATCAGGATGGTGCTTTTGTAGCTGAAACGACGAACCACCATCGCCGCTGGAATCGCCACGAAAAAGTAGCCCAGGTAAAACGCCGACTGCACAAAGGCGGTCTGGAAATCGCTGAGCAAAAACGCTTTTTTGAAGTGGGCGATCAGCACATCGTTCATGCTCGCCGCCGCGGCCCACAGCGCAAAAATGCTGCACAGCAGGATAAAGGCGAACCAAGGTGTGCGGTTCAGGTAGAAACCATCGGGTGTCTGTTGCAGCGCAGGTTTGTTCATTATTGTTCTCCGGGCTGGGTTGAGAGTGTTACGGCTGTTGCTGAAAGCGCTCGAACGTTTCGTGGTCGGGATAGGACGTCTGTGTACCCAGGCCCATGACCGAGCAGGCGGAATAGGCCACCGCCTGTTCCATGGCCTGACGAATATGGCCGTCGCGGTTCCAGTGGTGAATGAAGCAACCGATAAACGCATCCCCGGCGCCAGTGGTGTCACGGGCCTCGACCCGCACCCCCGGTACCTGGAACTCGCCCTCCTCCCCCACGTACAACGCGCCGTGTTCGCCGAGGGTGACGATCACGTGGCGAATGCCACCGGCCACCAGGCTGCAGGCGGCGGCATGCGCCGATTCCGGCGAGTCGACCACGTGCCCGCTGAGCAATGCCAGTTCCGACTCGTTGGGGATCAGGAAGTCCAGGTGCGCCAAGTGTTCAGCGCTGAGCCCGGACAGGGCCGGCGCGGGGTTGAGCAGGACGGGAATGGCGTGCCGGTGCGCGAATTCGATGGCGTAGTACACGGTTTCCACCGCGATCTCCAACTGCAGCACGATCAGCCCGCACTGCCGCAGGTCCTCGGCCGCCGCCTCGATATCCGCCGGCGACAAATGCGCATTGGCACCCTTGACGATCAAAATGCTGTTATGGGAGTCGGCCCGCACAAAAATCGGCGCCACCCCGCTGGAAACGCCCGGCACTCGCTGTACATAACGAGTGTCGATACCAAAGCGCTGGAAATTGGCCACCGTGTTGTCGGCAAACATGTCGTCGCCGACCTTGCTCAGCATCAGCACATCGGCCCCAAGCTTGGCTGCCGCCACCGCCTGGTTGGCCCCTTTGCCGCCGCACCCGAGGGCAAAACCCGGCGCTTCCAGGGTTTCGCCCTGGGCCGGCATGCGGTCGATGTAGGTAATCAAGTCCACCATGTTGCTGCCGATGACTGCGATCTTGCTCATTGCTATTCCACCTTGTTACGGCACGACCAGGCAGGTCGTGTCGCTCTTGTTTTGTTATTTAAATAACATTAGGTGTGAATATTCAATCTTTATTTTGCACGAGCAAAAAAAAACCGGCCCACAGGGGCCGGCTGAAAATGTGCCTTCGTTACAAGCTGAACCGATCTACCGACTGGGACAATTTGCCGGCCAGGCCGGCCAGCTCATCTGTGGTCGAAGCCGTTTCACCGATAACGCGGCTGTTGTTCTCCGACATGCCGGCGATCATTTCCACCTGATGGGAGATTTCGTTGCTGGCCAGGCTCTGTTCCCCGATGGTGCGTGAAATATCGTTGACCAGCTCGGTGGTATTCAGGGTGGCCTGCAGAATCTCGCGAATCGCCCGCTCGACCTCAGCGGTCACGGCCATGCCTTTGTCGACCTGGGAAACCCCCTCCTCCATGCTAGTTACCGCCTCGCGGGTGTTTTGCTGGATACGCGCGACCATGCTCGCGATTTCCTGGGTCGAGGCACTGGTGCGTCCCGCCAGGCTGCGCACTTCGTCGGCCACCACGGCAAACCCACGGCCCTGTTCGCCCGCGCGCGCGGCTTCAATCGCAGCGTTCAGGGCCAGCAGGTTGGTCTGGTCAGCGATGCCTTTAATCACTTGGATAATGCTGTAGATCGCCTCGGACTCTTTATCCAGCGTGCGGATGACCTGGGCCGATTGCTGGGCCGAACGGGCGATGCCGTCCATGTCCTTGACCACCTGGTGAATCACGCGCCCGCCATCCTTGGCCAGGGCTTCAGCCTGGTTGGCCATATCCAGGGCGCGCCCGGCATGCCGGGTGATTTCTTCAATACTGGCGGTCATTTCACTCGCCGCCGCCGCCATGGTGCTGGCGGCGCTGCTTTGTTGCTGGCTGCTGCCGGCCACTTCATGGCAGCCCTGGCTCAATCGCTCGCTCATGCCGTTGACACCCTGGGCGTTGCTGCGCACCACCTCGATCATGCCGCGCAGGTCGCGCTGCATGGTGGCGAGGCTGCGAATCAACGAGCTGGCCTCGTCCTTGCGACGCGGTTCGACAATCGGCTCGCTCAAATTACCCCGAGCGATGCTGGCGGCAATGCGGCTGGCGGTTTGCAGCGGGCCCATGATGCTGAGGATGACCCAACGGCCCTGGGCCAGCAGCAGCAACAGGCTGGCAATCAATACCGCGCCGAGGGTGAAATTGGCGTTGCTCAGGGATTGGTGCGTGCCCTCGCTGGTTTTCAGGGTATGGCTTTCGATCAGTTCGCTCAGGGCGGCCATCTGATCTTCCAACTGGCTGAAGGCGGTATTGAAGGCGTCCAGCTCCCCGCGCGCGGCCTCGGGGTTAACCAGGGCGAGCGCGACGATGCGTTCGCCGGCGCTGATGTAGGTATCCAGGCTGGGTTTGATTTTCTCCAGGCTGGTCTTGATCGTGTCTACCACCGGCAGCTTGAGATTCTCCCCCAGTACCTGGCGAAAATTGTCGGCATGCTCCTTCAGCGAGCTATTGACCTCCTCCTTGGTGCTGGTGCTCTTCCCCAAGCCCACCAACATGGCCGACAACACATCGGCGCGCAGGGCGTCATGCATCATGTCGGCTTCCATGTGGTTACGCAGCACGGTCATGCCGACCTCGTTGTCCTGCACGGCGTTGCCCATCCGGGTGTTGCCCAAGTAGCCGGTCAGGCTCATGACCAGGGCCGTCAGCAACCCGGTCGCAATCAACAACATCAAGCGTAATTTGATCGTCATGCTGGTATCCCCGTACTTGGACTGCCGGCTGGCAACCCAACCGCTCGCGCATTGCTACTGGTGTTATCGGCACCAGTTGCCTGTTAGTGAAGCCTAAGTTTGCGGATTTGCGCGTTTCCCTTAAGCTGACCGGCCTCTGCACTGCCCGGAACCGCCTCATGTCACGAAGTATCGCCCACCTGGCCCTGCTGCTGGGGTTGATCACCGCCGTCGGCCCGTTCGCCATCGACAGCTACCTGCCCGCCTTGCCCACCCTGGGCGCGAGCCTGAATGCCTCGCCGGCGGCGGTGCAAATGAGCCTGACGGTGTTCTTCATGATCATCGGCGTGTGCCAACTGTTTTACGGGCCGATCAGCGATGTATTCGGGCGCAAGCCACCGATTTATGCCGGGCTGGTGATCTTTGCCGTGGGCAGTGTCGGCTGCGCCCTGGCCCCGAGCATTGAAGTGCTGATCGGTTTTCGCGCGGTGCAGGCATTCGGCGCCTGTGCCGGTATGGTCGTGCCCAGGGCCATAGTGCGTGACCTGTACACCGGCCATGAAGCCGCGCGGTTGATGGCCTTGCTGATGCTGGTGATGAGTGTTTCGCCGATCCTCGCACCACTGGCCGGCAGCGTGGTGATCGCCCTGTGGAGCTGGCGCGAAGTGTTTGCGGTGTTGGCGGTGGTAGCCGTGGCATGCCTGGTGATGACGATCCTGCAACTGCCCGAAACGCACCCGGCCGAACGCCGCTTGGGTAAGACCCTGGGCAACGCGTTCAGCAGCTATGGGGCACTGCTGCGCGATCCGGTGTTTATCGGGCTGTCGGTCGTCTGCGGGTTTGGCCTGGCGACGTTCTTTGTGTTCATCGGCAGCGCCCCCTTCGTGTACATCGAGCATTTCGGCCTCACGCCGACGCAATTCAGCCTGTGTTTCGCACTCAATGCCGCATCATTTTTTGCCATGAGCCAACTGACGGCACGCTTGAGCGCGCGTTTTGGCCTGGCGCCGGTGATTCGCTGGTCGGTGACGGCGGTGGCGGTGGTCATGGTCCTGTTGGCGATGACCACGCTTTGGATCGATAGCCTGGCGTTGATGATGACCCTGCTGTTTACGGGCTTCGGGTTCCTGGGCCTGCTGTTGCCGGCCGCCGGTGTGTTATCCCTTGAAGAGCATGGCGCAGTGGCCGGCTCCGCCTCGGCCCTGCTGGGCGCCATCCAGATGATTACCGCTGCGCTGTGCATGACCCTGGTGGGCGTGTTCGCCAACCACACGCCTGCGCCCATGTTGATCGGCATTGCGTTGTGCGCTGTCGCCGCGATGCTCACGGTGATGTGGACCCTGCGCCGTTTGCCGGCGCATTTGGCAAGCGCACCGCCCTCGCCCTGACCTCGTCACAGATCAAACCGGTCCACTGCCCGCCGCCGCTCATTGTCGTCACGTACGTCATAGCTGGCGGTGGTCTGGATATTGCTGTGATGCGCCAGTTTTTGCGCAATCGACAGGTCATGCTCCTCGATCACGCGCGTAATGAACGAGCGGCGAAAGTCATGGGGCATGATCTTCACCCCCACCTGCGCTCCGCGTTGGCGGGCAATGTAATAGATCGCGTGCTTGGTGATGCGCTCACGGGTGATATGACTGCCCCGGCGGATACGATTAAACAGGAAGTGATCGTCCTGCTCGCCCTCCTTGAGCTGCTCGCGCCGAAACGCCAGCCACGCCTGCAACTTGGCAAACGCCCAGTCCGGCGCGTATTTGACCAACTCTTTATTGCCCTTGCCGATCACCCGCAAGCTGCGCTCGTCGAAGTTGATCTGCGCCAGGTCGAGGTTGACCGACTCGGACTTGCGCATACCCGAGCCGTACAAAATCCCAATCACCGCCGCGTCGCGCAGGCCCTGCGGGCGTGGGTCGGCGGCGCAGGCTTGCATCATTTCGCGAATCAGCGTGCGCCGCAGGTTGCGGCCCTGGCCCAGGCGAGTGCCGGGCGCGGCCTTGACCGTGCGCATCTTCAACAGGTGTTCCTGGCTGATCAGGCTCATGCGCCAGGCTTCATTCATCACGCCGCGTACGGCGTTCACGTACAGCGACGAGGTGTTGGGCGCGTAACCGTCCTCACGCAGGGCTGCCACCAGCGCGATGACATGTTCGGGTTGCAACAAGTGCCAGTCGATGTCTTCAAGGTTGATGTCCTCGAAGCCCAGGCGGTCGGCGGCATCTTGCAACACGTAACGCATGGTCAGTTGGCTGGAGGGTGCCAGACGGGTCAGGTAGAGGGTCAGAGGGTTGCGAATGGACTCAGTCAAAATAGATCAGCCTTTGGATTAAATACCTTGAACAAACCTTTGTTTAACCTAGGTATTTATGGAATTGGCGAGGGCCGAGTCTAGCGCAGGAGCCGCCCTCGTACCAAATCACGGGGCCGTATCGTCTTCTTCGGTGGGTTGCGACGGCTGGGCCTGGGCCTGGCTCCATTCAGCGTCTTGCTTTTGCATCAGGGCGAACCAGTGCTGGCGCATGAACGCCAGGTACGCCTCGGGCGCCTTGGCAAAATCCTTCTCATCGCCATAGCAACCCGGCAACGGCAACTCAGTGCCCTGCTCCTTGTATTGGCTGACCAAGGCCTGCTGCCCGGCCACGCTGCAATCCGTGGGCAGCGGCATGCCGCGCAGCGCGCCGGCCTCTTCGTCCCACCAGGCGGCGCCATAGCGGTCGACGCCACGCAGGCGATACTTCTGCGACTTGCCCACGTGCATGATCAATTTGAACTCATTGGGGCTGACATCGCTGGTGCAGGTGCGCGAATAGCCCACGGTGGCCTGGGTGATGCCGTCGCCGGTGAGGTCGGTGACCTTGGTTGCGCCCCGATCAAAGCGCAGCGCTGCGTCGAACTCGCAACGCTGCACGTCGTCATAGAGCATCCACACGCGTTTGGGGCGGCTGCCGTCGATCAGGTACTGGGCGGCGTACACGAACGCCGACTGGGTGCCATCGTCTTCGCGTTCGCTGACTTGCTCGGCGAGCACCAGAAGGTTCTTGCCCTGGCGGTCGTCCCAGGTATAGGCCGCGACCTGCTTGCCACGCACTTCCACACCGTCCGGCACCTGGTCGATGCTGGTCAGCGCCACGCCGTCATCGGCCCGCACGCTGGTGACACACGCCACGCCCACCAACAACCCCATCAACACTGGCCGCAACCGGCCGCGTAAAAGCTGCACGCTATTCATCCCATTACCCTGGCAAGAGAGCGCTTACTTTACCGGCACTTGGGCGCCATTGCAGAGAAGATTCTTGAATAAAGTTCAGCGGCCAAGCCTGCTCGCCCAGCCTGAACCAAACCGCTCAAAAAGCGTTCTGATTCGCCCACCCACAAACGGCGGCAACGCCTTGGTTCACTAGCTGAACCCTAGCTGTCTGCCTGTCAAATAAACGAGTTTTTCATCTGCCTTTCATATCGGTTCCACATTTTTACGCTTAATCTTTGTTGCAGCACTTCATGGCAATCCGCGTTTTAGTGACTAACCTATTGATTCTGCTTCGCCTTTAATGCCGCCTTGTTTATCTGCGGGCTGCCTGCTCAGCCAATGAATGCTGCTGTTTTCAACGCGCCAAGTTGCTCTAACCCCGAGGTCCTGAATCTTTGAAACCCTACCCTATTCATTGTGTGTCGATCGTTATTCCGGTCTACAACGAACAAGACAGCCTGCCTGAACTGCTGCGTCGCACCACAGCCGCCTGCAAGCAGTTGGCCTACGAATACGAAATCATCCTGGTGGATGACGGTAGCCGCGACAATTGCGCGCAAATGCTCGAAGACGCCGCCTGCGAGGATGGCAGTAACGTGGTCGCGGTGATCCTCAACCGCAACTACGGCCAGCACGCGGCGATCATGGCCGGTTTCGAACAGTGCCGGGGCGACGTGGTGATCACCCTCGACGCCGACCTGCAGAACCCGCCGGAAGAAATCCCGCGCTTGGTGGAACAAGCTGCCCTGGGTTACGACGTGGTTGCCACCGTGCGCAACAACCGCCAGGACTCGGCCTTTCGCCGCTGGCCGTCGCGCCTGATCAACCTGGCCGTGCAACGCTCCACCGGCGTGGCCATGAGCGACTACGGCTGCATGCTGCGCGCATACCGCCGCACCATCGTCGACGCGATGCTCGCCTGCCGCGAGCGCAGCACCTTCATCCCGATCCTCGCCAACGGCTTTGCCCGCCACACCACTGAAATCCTGGTGCACCACGCCGAGCGTGAACACGGCGAGTCCAAATACAGCGCCATGCGCCTGATCAGCCTGATGTTCGACCTGCTTACCTGCATGACCACCACGCCGCTGCGCCTGCTGTCCATCGTCGGCTTCAGCCTGGCGGCCGTGGGCGTTCTGTTTGCATTTGCGCTGATCGTGCTGCGCCTGGCCTTTGGTGCCCAATGGGCGGGCGATGGCATGTTCGTGCTGTTCGCGGTGCTGTTCGTCTTTACGGGTGGCCAGTTCATCGGCATGGGCCTTTTGGGCGAATACCTAGGCCGCATGTACAGCGATGTCCGCGCCCGCCCACGCTTCTTTATTGAAAAGGTGCTGCGCAACACCCCGGCGGCACCGGCTCCAGTCGTCGTGGTTGACGGCCTGGCGACTTCCCATACCTCTACTTCTCCTTCCGATCAGGTTTCGTCATGAATTCAAACGCTGTTGTCTTCGCTTACCACGATATTGGCTGTGCAGGCATTGAAGCCCTGCTGGCGGCCGGCTACGACATTGCTGCCGTATTCACCCATGCCGATGACCCCAAGGAAAACACCTTCTACGGTTCCGTCGCCCAGCTCTGCGCGCGCAACGGCATCCCCGTGCATGCCCCGGAAGACGCCAACCACCCGCTGTGGATCGAGCGCATCGCCAAGCTGAACCCGGATTACATCTTCTCGTTCTACTACCGCAACCTGCTGAGCGAGCCGCTGCTGGCCACCGCCCGCCAAGGTGCGTTCAACCTGCACGGCTCGTTGCTGCCCAAATACCGTGGCCGCGCGCCGGCCAACTGGGTGTTGGTCAATGGCGAAACCGAAACCGGCGTGACCTTGCACCGCATGGTCAAGCGTGCCGATGCCGGCGCGATCCTTGCCCAGCACAAAGTCAGCATCGAACGCAGCGACACCGGCCTGACCCTGCACGCCAAGCTGCGTGATGCCGCCACCAGCCTGCTGCGTGATGCCTTGCCGCAACTGGCCCAGGGCAAGTTGAGCGAGACCGCCCAGGACGAAAGCCAGGCAACGTACTTCGGCCGCCGCACCGCCGCCGACGGCAAGCTGGACTGGAAAAAACCGGCTGAAGAACTGTTCAACCTGGTTCGTGCCGTGACCCAACCGTATCCGGGGGCCTTCTGCGCCGTTGGTGAGCACAAACTGATCGTGTGGCAGGCCGAGGTGGTCAAGGGCAACGAAGGCTTGGCGCCGGGCCGGGTGATCAGCGTCAACCCGCTGCGAATTGCCTGCGGTGAAGACTCCCTGGTGGTCAAGTTCGGCCAGCGCAACGATAACGGCCTGTACCTGGCCGGCCCTTCGCTTGCCAATGAGCTGGGCCTGGTCGACGGCTCCGTACTGCGCGGTGCCGAATCCGGGCGCAAGCCACGCCGCACCCGCGTACTGATCCTTGGCGTGAACGGCTTTATCGGTAACCACCTGTCCGAGCGCTTGCTGCGTGACGACCGTTACGAAGTCTACGGCCTGGATATCGGCTCCGACGCCATCGAGCGCCTGCGCAGCCATCCCAATTTCCATTACGTGGAAGGCGACATCAGCATCCACACCGAGTGGATCGAGTACCACATCAAGAAGTGCGACGTGGTGCTGCCGCTGGTGGCCATCGCCACGCCGATCGAATACACCCGCAACCCGCTGCGCGTATTCGAACTGGACTTCGAAGAAAACCTCAAGCTGGTGCGTTACTGCGTCAAATACAACAAGCGCGTGATCTTCCCGTCGACGTCTGAAGTGTATGGCATGTGCCAGGACCAGTATTTCGACGAAGACACCTCCAACCTGGTGGTCGGCCCGGTCAATAAACAACGCTGGATCTACTCGGTCTCCAAGCAACTGCTGGACCGCGTGATCTGGGCCTACGGCGCCAAGGGCCTGAATTTCACGCTGTTCCGTCCGTTCAACTGGATGGGCCCGCGCCTGGACCGCCTGGATTCCGCCCGTATCGGCAGCTCCCGTGCGATCACCCAACTGATCCTCAACCTGGTGGAAGGTACGCCGATTCGCCTGTTCGACGGTGGCGAGCAGAAACGCTGCTTTACCGACATCGCCGACGGTATCGAAGCCCTGGCGCGCATCATCGATAACGACAACGATGCCTGCAACGGCCAGATCATCAACATCGGCAACCCGGAAAACGAAGCCAGTATCCGCCAGTTGGGCGAAGAACTGCTGCGCCAGTTCGAAGCGCACCCGCTGCGCGGCAATTTCCCGCCGTTCGCCGGGTTCCGCGATGTGGAGAGCAAGGCGTTCTACGGCACCGGTTACCAGGACGTGGCGCACCGCAAGCCAAGCATCGAAAACGCCAAGCGCCTGCTGAACTGGGAGCCGACCGTGGCGATGAGCGAAACCATCGGCAACACGCTGGACTTCTTCCTGCGCGAAGCCATGCTCGAAATCGCGGATAAGCACTGATGAAGGCAGGCTTGCGCATCGACGTCGACACCTACCGAGGCACCCGTGAAGGTGTGCCACGGCTGCTCGACACCCTCGATGAAGCGGGGGTGAAAGCGACGTTCTTCTTCAGTGTCGGGCCGGACAACATGGGGCGCCACTTGTGGCGCCTGATCCGCCCGCAGTTCCTGTGGAAGATGCTGCGCTCCAACGCCGCCGGCCTGTACGGCTGGGACATCCTGCTGGCCGGCACTGCCTGGCCGGGCAAGCCGATTGGCCGCGATCTGGGGCATTTGATGCGCCAGGCCAAGGCCGCCGGGCACGAAGTCGGCCTGCACGCCTGGGACCACCACGGCTGGCAGGCCAACACCGGGCGTTGGAGCGATGCGCAATTGCTCGAGCAGATCCGCCGTGGCGTCGACACCTTGAGCGACATCCTCGGCGAACGCGTCGACTGTTCAGCGGCCGCCGGTTGGCGTGCCGATGAGCGCGTGGTGCAAGCCAAGCAAGGTTTCAACTTTCGCTACAACAGTGATTGCCGGGGCACCAGCCTGTTTCGACCGACCCTGGCCGACGGCAGCGCGGGCACCCCACAAATTCCGGTGGACCTGCCGACCTTCGACGAAGTCGTCGGGCCGGTGGTGGCCGCCAAGGATTTCAACCGCTTCATTCTTGACCGGTTCACCGAGTCGAAGCTCAACGTCTACACGATCCACGCAGAAGTAGAAGGGATTCTGATGGCCCACGATTTTCGCCAGTTGCTCGCCCAGGCCGGGCAGCGCGGCATCCACTTCCAACCGCTGGGCGACCTGCTGCCGGCGGACCTCTCCACCCTGCCCCGGCAACAGCTGGTACGCGGCGCCTTGAGCGGCCGCGAGGGCTGGCTCGGCGTGCAACAGGCATGATCCGACGTTGGGCGCTGCCCCTGCTCCTGCTGGCGTTCGGCGCATTCTATTTGCTGCCGCTGGCCACCCATGGCTTGTGGATTCCGGATGAAACCCGCTACGCGCAGATCAGCCAGGAAATGCTGCTGACCGGCAAGTGGGCGTCGCCGCACTTCATGGGCATTCGCTACTTCGAAAAACCGGCGGGCGGCTATTGGATGATCGCGCTGGGCCAGGCGATCTTCGGCCAGAACCTGTTTGGCGTGCGTTTCGCCTCGGCATTGAGTACCGGCTTGAGCATCCTGCTGGTGGCGCTGGTGTCGCGTCGGCTATGGAACGACCCGCAGAAAACCCTGATCAGTACCGTGCTGTACATGAGTTTTGTCAGCGTCGCGGCGCTGGGCGGGTATGCCAACCTTGATCCGCAGTTCACCTTCTGGGTCAACCTGACCGGGGTGGCCTTGTGGTTTTGTTTTGACAGCACCCGCCGCAATGGCCGTTTGGGCGCCTGGGCATTGCTCGGTTTTGCCTGTGGCATGGGCTTTATGACCAAGGGCTTCCTGGCGTGGCTACTGCCGGTGCTGATCGCCCTGCCCTATGCCATCTGGCAAAAACGCTTTCGCGAACTCCTGGCGTATGGCGTGGTGGCCGTGGTGGTGGCAATCGTCGTCAGCCTGCCGTGGGCATTGGCGGTGCATCTGCAGGAACCGGACTACTGGAACTTCTTCTTCTGGCACGAACACATCCAGCGCTTTGCCGGTGACGATGCCCAGCATGCCGAGCCGTTCTGGTACTACCTGCCGCTGCTGGTCGCGTTTTGCCTGCCGTGGGTGGCGCTGCTGCCATCAACGCTCAAGCAGGCGTGGCTGGACAAGCGCAGCGCCGGCAGCGGTTTTGTGTTGCTGTGGCTGCTGATGCCGCTGGTGTTCTTCAGCCTGGCCAAGGGCAAGTTGCCTTCCTACATCATGCCGTGCCTGCTGCCCCTGGCCTTGCTGATGGGCAATACCCTGGCCGCCAAACTGGCCGCCGGCCGTGGCCGCGTATTGCGCATCAATGGCTGGCTCAACCTGGTGATCGGCGTCGTGGGGTTGCTGGCGCTGACCTGGTTTCAACTGAAAAAACCGGTGTATGAGCACGGCCAGGAAACCCTCAGCCTGGTGCTGGTGTTCGCCTTCCTGTTCGCCTGGATCATCGTCAACCTGCTGCAGGCTGCACGGCCTTTGCATCTGTGGGCCGCGCCGGTACTCGGCAGTTGGCTGATGGTTGCGCTGCTGCCGGCCGCGCTGCCGCACTCGGTGGTCTACAACAAGACCCCGGATCAATTCATCATCGACCACCTGCAGGAACTGCAACCGGCCAGCGCGTTGCTCAGCAATGACCTCGGCGCGGCGTCGGCCCTGTCCTGGCGCCTGCAACGCCCGGACGTGACCCTCTACAACACGATTGGCGAAGTGAAATACGGCCTCGCCTACCCGGATGCCGGCCATCACCAGGTCGACACAAGCCAAGTCCGGCAATGGATGAGCGACGCGCGCAAAAAAGGTGCTGTCGGCGTGGTGATGCGGGTCAAGGGCGACGATGAGGTCGCCGAACTGAACCTGCTGCCTCAGGACGGCAAACGGTATGAGCAAGGCAATATTGTAATTCTGATCTTCGCGCAGGTTGCACCGTGACGACCTTGCTGCTGTTGCTCGCCGCATGCCTGCTGACCTGCATGGGCCAGGTGGCGCAAAAATTCGCCGTGGAAGGTTGGCGCACCCAGCCCGACGGCTGGGCGCTGAAACTGCGCTCGCCGTGGCTGTGGGCCGCGTTGATCTGCCTGGGCCTGGGCTTGCTGGTGTGGCTGCTGGTGCTACAGCGCCTGGAAGTGGGCATCGCCTACCCCATGCTCAGCCTAAATTTTGTATTGGTCACGCTGGTGGCACGGTTTGTCTTCCATGAACCCATCGACCGCCGCCACTGGCTGGGCGTGTTGCTGGTGATTGCCGGTGTCGTGCTGCTGGGGCGCCAGGTATGAGCCGGGTTCAAGGCTTTGCCCTGGCGCTGGGTAGCGTCGGCCTGGTGAGCGTTGCCCAACTGGGCATGCGCTGGAGCATGACGCGTCTACCGCTGCCCCACGAATGGCTGACGGCCCGGATCGACCTCGACGCCCTTGGCGTGGTGATGCTGGCGATCTGCGCCTACGCCCTGTCGATGCTCTGCTGGCTCGGCGCGCTCAAGCACCTGCCGTTGGGGCGTGCCTACTCGCTGCTGAGCATCAGCTATGCGCTGGTGTACCTGCTGGCCGCCAGCCTGCCGGTGTTCAACGAACATTTTTCGCTTTCCAAAACCCTGGGGGTGGCGCTTGTCATCCTCGGTGTGCTGATCATCAACTCTCGTCGTGCTAGTGCCACAAGTCCCAGGAATGCCCCATGAAAATCAGTGTATTTGGTAGTGGTTACGTCGGCCTGGTGCAGGCCACCGTATTGGCCGAAGTCGGTCACGATGTCATCTGCATGGACGTCGATCAGAACAAGGTCAAGCTGTTGCAGCAAGGCCATGTGAGCATCTTCGAGCCGGGGTTGGCCGCCATGGTCAAGGAGAACCTGGAAAGCGGGCGCCTACGCTTTACCTTTGATGAAAAACTCGCGGTCGAACACGGCGAAGTGCTGTTCATCGCGGTGGGCACGCCTTCGGATGAAGACGGCTCGGCCGACTTGAAATACGTACTGTCGGTGGGCGACGCCGTGGCTCGCCACCGTATGGAACCGGTGATCCTGGTAGAAAAATCCACCGTGCCTGTGGGCACCGGCGACACCCTGCGTGCGTATATCGAAAAAGCCCTGCACGTGGCCGGTCGGCACTTGGACTTCGATATCGTCTCCAACCCGGAATTCCTCAAGGAAGGCTCGGCGGTGGCCGACTGCCGGCGTCCGGACCGCATCATCATCGGCTGCGAGCGCGAAGAAGTGCGCGACGTGATGCGCGATCTGTACGCACCGTTCAACCGCAACCATGACCGCATCATCTTCATGGACCTGCGCAGCGCCGAGCTGACCAAGTACGCCGCCAACTGCATGCTGGCCACCAAGATCAGCTTTATCAACCAGATCGCCGAGCTGGCCGAGCACCTGGGCGCCGACATCGAAGCCGTGCGCCTGGGCATCGGCGCCGACTCGCGCATCGGCTACCACTTTATCTACCCCGGTTGCGGCTACGGCGGCTCGTGTTTCCCCAAGGACATGCGCGCCTTGATCCACAGCGCCAAGCAGGCCAACTGCTCCAGCGATCTGTTGGAAGCCGTGGAAGCCATCAACCAACGCCAGAAGAGCAAGTTGTTCGAGCGCGTCAACGCGTTCTTCAAAGGTAACCTGCGTGGCAAGACCTTTGCCCTGTGGGGCCTGGCGTTCAAACCGAACACCGACGACATGCGCGACGCCCCCAGCCGTGTGCTGATGGAAGCGCTGTGGGCCGCCGGTGCCGATGTGCGTGCATTCGACCCGGAAGCCATGCAGGAAACCCAGCGTATCTACGGCGACGAAGCGCGCCTGATGCTGATGGGCACGCCGGAATCGACCTTGAACGGTGCCGATGCATTGATCGTCTGCACCGAATGGCAACAGTTCAAGGCCCCGGACTTCGACCTGATCCACCAGCGCCTGAAAACCCCGGTGATCTTCGATGGCCGCAACCTGTACGACGGCGAGCGCCTGTCGCGCAAGGGCTTCCAGTATTTCCCGATCGGCCGTGGCGACTCGTGCCAATTGCCGATTCCGCAGCAACAGTGGGTGCCGCAGGTCGTGGAAGCCTGATACGTGAACAACGTCCAAACGCCCCTGCTCACTGCAACGATCCGCCGCCAATCCCTCGGGTTGGGATTGCTGGCGTTGTTGCTGTTTATCGCAGGCAGCTGGCACCAGGCGATTATCGGCTTCGACTCACGCTTCGTGCTCTTTGCCCAAGAAATGCTGCGCCATGGCCCGGGATTTTTCCCGACCACCTACGGCCAGCCGTACGCCGATTACCTGGCCACTTCAACGCTGCTGACCTGGCTGCTGTCGCTGCCCCTGGGCCAGGTCACCAGCCTTACGGCCTGGTTGCCGACGGCCATTGCCTCGGCGCTGATCGTGGTCCTGGTGTATCGCCTTACGGCGCCCTACTCCCGGCGCTGGGGGCTGCTGAGCATCGCGCTGATGCTGTTGAGCAGTACCTTTATCAGCGAAACCCGCGCCGTGTCCCTGGACCAAATGCTCGCGGCCATTACCTTGACGGTGTTCTACCTGGGTTACGCCCATGATCACTTCGGCGCGGGTAAGCGGCTGCATTGGCTGTACCTGCTATTGATCCTGGGGTTTGCGGTTCGCGGGCCGATTGGCCTTGTCGTGCCGACCGGCGTGCTGTGCAGCTATTACCTGATCAACCGGCAGTGGCGCCAGTTGTTCAGTTTTGGTCTGTTGGCCCTGGCGTTGCTAGTCGCTTGCGTCGGCCTGTTGTTGCTGATGGCCAAGCTCAGCGGTGGCGAAAGCTTCATGCAAGACGTGATTCGCATGCAGTTCCTGGGGCGCATGGATGGCAGCGAAGGTTCAAGCAGCGCGCTGTATTACTTCACCAGTTCAATGGGCAACTACGCGCTGGCCTATCCATTGGCGCTGCTGGTGTTGCTGGCCGTGGCGCTGGGTGGACGGCACTCGCCGCAGCCCGCAGAGAAACTGCTGTTGTACTGCGCGGCCGCCGGTGTGCTGGTGATGCTGGGCCTGTCGATTCCCCAGGCGAAAAAGGCGCGGTATGTGCTGGCGATGTTGCCGATGGCGGCGATCATTGCCGCGTACCCGTTCCAAGTGGCGCAGGGCCGCATGTTTGCCTGGCTGCGCGGGCTGATGCTGACCCTCTGGGCCCTGTTGCCGGCCTTGCTGATCAGCGCGCTGCTGTTTGCGCGGTCACGCTACCCCGAACAGTTGAGCCATCTGACGTGGGTGTTTGGCCTGCTTGGCCTGTTGCAGGCCCTTTCACTGCTGGCGTTGTTCAAGCCGCGCTTGCGGCCAGTGGGCCCGGCATTCGCGGCGGTGCTGGCGGTGTGGGCCACCTATATTCTGGTGGTCGAGCCGCTGGAGCGCGTGCTCTACGACACCCGCACGTTTACCCTGCGCGTGCATGAACAAGTGATGCAGCAGCGGGCGCCGGTGGTATTGCATGGCCTGGGCAAAGACGCCAAGGCCATCAAATACATGGTCAACCTCGACTGCGACCAGGTGCCGTTGTTCACCCAGCAGGCTTCCGACCTCACGCCCCTGCAAGGCCCCGCTTGGCTGGTGATGAGCCAGGCGGATTTCGAGGCGCTGAAAGACCCGCGTTTTGCCTCGATCAAACCGACCCTGATGGGGGAATTCGATAAAAACCCCTATGTGCTGCTGCACTTGGCCAAAAGCTCGCAACCTTGAACCTGGGGCGCAGAAGACTCCTACATAGCTATGCGTAACGGCCGATGTCATTTCACTGTTCGGCGCGCGGATCCCAACTGTAAACTCCATGGCCACGTGCGGTAAGCCTTTACCGCCACGGGCCATGGATAACAACAAGGACGCTATAGGCCGCCGCCCAACGGGGCCTACTTCGTGAGAGGACGACGCCGTGCCGAATGATGTTTCGCTGGATCCCCCGGTTTCCCTGGCCCGCGATGAGGTCCATATCGGCTATCTGCCGATTGCGCCGCTGGATCGGCTGATGACGTTGCGCAACGCCCTGGTCGCGCTCAAAGGGCCGCTCGCCGGCGAGCCGGGGATGCAGGAAACGCTACGGCGCCATGTATTCCGCGAAGAGACCGATACCGACCTCGTTTGAGCTCACTATTTTTGTATTTAACCTGCATTAATATGCATTGGCGCAGCCTTACCAGCCACGGCACACTGCGCAGGTTCCTCCCCCAAATGCAGGAACTTTCAAGAGGCTTTTCCGGGCAACCAGACAAGCCTTTTTTTTGCCCGTCGTTTATGGACCCTTTTCAATGCGTGCTCGCTGGTTCCCCGCTGCTATCAACACCCGTCCCACCGAATGGAGCCGTGCCGCGATCGGCATGGCCTTGGGCACTTTGTTCAGTGTCTGGCTCTGCGCCCAGGTTTTCGGCATGCCGGTGGCTCTGCACCTGCTGGGCCCGCTGGGCGCCTCTGCGGTATTGCTGTTTGCCGTGTCATCCGGTGCGCTGGCGCAACCCTGGTCGATCATCGGCAGTTACCTGTGCGCCGGTGTCGTGGCGCTGCTGGTGGCACGCGTGCTCGGGCGCACATTGGGCGGTGCCTGCCTGGCGGCCGGCATGGCCGTGATACTGATGTGTTGGCTGCGGTGCCTGCACCCGCCAGCCGGTGGCCTGGCCATGACCCTGGTACTGGCCGACCCGGCCTCCGCCGCCCTCGGCTGGCATGAATTGGGCGCAGTGTTGCTGGGGGCTGGCGCCCTGCTCGCCTGTGCCTTGGCCTATAACAACGCCACGCGCACTCGCTACCCCAAGGGGGCCGTTGAGCCCGCGACGCCGATGTTGAGTCACCACGAGGCCGCTCGGGACCCGGCGGTGACCGCCGCCGACCTGAAGCTGGCATTGGCCGAAATGGAGCAGTTCTACGACGTAGCGCCCACGGAACTTGAGCAACTGATTCACGCCGCCGAGACGCACGCGCGCCGACGCAGCATCGGCGAAGTCCTGGCAAGCCGCGTGCCCTGACGCCGCGCTGCGTCCTGCATAAATGCAAAAACGACCTGCATGATTCCGGGTTGTACGGGGCAAATTTGCACTGGTACGATCACGAGAAGGTTCGCTCGCGAACATCTTGATAAAGAACAATAAAAGCAGGGAGTTATAGATGACTGCTCAGGTTCCATCCGAAGCAAGCCGTGCCGAGTTACCCCAGGAAGAGGTACTGGCCGACGTTCGTAACCATATCGGTCACCTCACCCTCAATCGCCCGGCCGGCTTGAACGCCATTACCCTGAACATGGTCCGCCGCCTCACCCAACAACTGCAGGCCTGGGCCGATGACCCCAGCGTCTATGCCGTGGTCCTGCGCGGGGCTGGCGAAAAGGCCTTCTGCGCCGGCGGCGACATCCGCTCCCTCTACGACAGTTTCAAAAACGGCGACACCTTGCACGAAGACTTCTTCGTCGAGGAATACGCCCTCGACCTGGCCATCCATCATTACCGCAAACCGGTCCTGGCCCTGATGGACGGGTTTGTGCTGGGCGGAGGCATGGGCCTGGTGCAAGGCGCGGATTTGCGCGTGGTGACCGAACGCAGCCGCCTGGCCATGCCGGAAGTGGCCATCGGTTACTTTCCCGATGTGGGCGGTAGTTACTTTCTGCCGCGCATTCCGGGTGAACTGGGGATTTACCTTGGCGTCACCGGCGTGCAAATACGCGCCGCCGACGCGTTGTATTGCGGCCTCGCGGACTGGTACCTGGACAGCGCCAGGCTGGCTGAGCTGGACCAGAAGCTCAATGAGCTGAAATGGCAGCACGACGCTGCGCTAAAAGACCTGCAAGGCCTGTTGGCCAAGCTGGCCGTGCAACAACTGCCCGATGCGCCGCTGGCTGCGCTGCGCCCGGCGATCGACCACTTTTTCGCCCAGCCGGACATCCCGAGCATCGTCGAGCAATTGCAGGCCGTGACCGTCGCCGACAGCCATGAGTGGGCGCTCAGCACCGCCCACCTGATGCAGACCCGCTCGCCGCTGGCGATGGCCGTGACCCTGCAAATGCTGCGCCGTGGCCGGCGCCTGCCGTTGGAGCAGTGTTTTGCCCTGGAGCTGCACCTGGACCGCCAATGGTTCGAGCGCGGCGACCTGATCGAAGGCGTGCGCGCCCTGATCATCGACAAGGACAAGACCCCTCGCTGGAACCCGCCCACCCTGCACGGGTTGGCTGTCGCCCATGTAGAAAGCTTCTTCCAACACTTCGAGCAGGTTGCGAGATAAGTCATGCAAGATATTGAATACACAGAAGAACAAGTAATGATTCGCGACATGGCGCGCGACTTCGCCCGTGGTGAAATCGCCCCTCACGCCCAAGCCTGGGAAAAAGCCGGCTGGATCGACGACGCCCTGGTGGCGAAGATGGGCGAGCTCGGCCTGCTAGGCATGGTGGTGCCTGAAGAATGGGGCGGCACCTACGTCGATTACGTGGCCTACGCCCTGGCGGTGGAGGAAATTTCCGCCGGTGATGGCGCCACTGGCGCACTGATGAGTATCCATAATTCAGTGGGTTGCGGGCCAATCCTCAACTACGGCACAGCTGAGCAGAAGCAAACCTGGCTGGCCGAGCTTGCCAGCGGCCAGGCGATCGGCTGCTTTTGCCTCACCGAACCCCAGGCCGGGTCCGAAGCGCATAACCTGCGCACCCGTGCAGAACTGCGCGATGGCCAGTGGGTGATCAATGGTGCCAAGCAATTTGTCAGCAACGGCAAACGCGCCAAGCTGGCCATTGTGTTTGCCGTGACCGACCCGCAATTGGGCAAGAAAGGTATTTCGGCGTTCCTCGTCCCCACCCAGACCCCAGGGTTTGTGGTGGACCGCACCGAACACAAGATGGGCATTCGCGCCTCCGACACCTGCGCCGTCACCCTCAACCAGTGCACCGTGCCCGAGGCCAACCTGCTGGGCGAACGCGGCAAGGGCCTGGCGATTGCGCTGTCCAACCTTGAAGGTGGCCGCATCGGCATTGCCGCCCAAGCCCTGGGGATCGCCCGCGCCGCATTTGAAGCGGCGCTGGCCTATGCCCGCGACCGTGTGCAGTTCGACAAAGCGATCATTGAACATCAGAGCGTGGCCAACCTGCTGGCCGACATGCAAACCCGCCTGAACGCGGCACGTTTGTTGATCCTGCACGCCGCGCGCCTGCGCAGTGCCGGCAAGCCATGCCTGTCGGAAGCGTCCCAGGCCAAGCTGTTCGCCTCGGAGATGGCTGAGAAGGTCTGCTCCCAAGCCATGCAGATTCATGGCGGGTATGGCTACCTGGAGGACTACCCGGTGGAGCGCTACTACCGGGATGCGCGGATCACGCAGATTTACGAAGGGACCAGCGAGATTCAACGCCTGGTGATTGCCAGAGAGCTGAAGAACTACCAGCTCTGAGTGAGACACCACAAAAACCTAGGTGGGAGGGAGCAACCCCGTCCCACCTAGGGTCAGCGGCGTTCTTGGGAGCGTGTTACTTGTCCTTGAACTCCGGCGCCCGTTTGGCCACGAATGCCGCCATGCCTTCCTTCTGATCCAGCGTCGCAAACGCCGCATGGAACACCCGGCGCTCAAACCGCACGCCTTCGGACAGGCTCACTTCAAACGCACGGTTCACACTTTCCTTGACCATCATGCTGATCGGCACCGATTTGCCGGCAATCAGCGTGGCGACCTTCAGCGCCTCGTCCAACAGGTCATCGGCCGGCACGATACGCGCGACAATCCCACAGCGTTCGGCCTCCACGGCGTCGATAAAGCGCCCGGTCAGGCACATTTCCATGGCCTTGGCCTTGCCCACCGCACGGGTCAGGCGCTGAGTGCCACCCATGCCCGGCAGCACGCCGAGGTTGATCTCCGGCTGACCGAACTTGGCGCCATCACCGGCCAGGATAAAGTCGCACATCAGCGCCAGCTCACAGCCGCCGCCCAGGGCAAAACCATTCACGGCGGCAATGATCGGCTTGCGGCGGTTGGCCACGCGGTCGCTGTCACTGAACAGATCGTCCAGGTAGATCTGCGGGTAGGTCAGCTCGGCCATTTCCTTGATATCGGCGCCGGCGGCGAAGGCTTTTTTCGAGCCGGTCAGTACGATACAACCGATTTGCGGGTCGGCTTCCAGGCCGTCCAGCGCCTGGTTCAGCTCGCTGACCAATTGCGCGTTGAGCGCATTGAGGGCTTGGGGGCGATTGAGGGTAATCAGCCCGACACGGCCCTGGACGTCGAGCAAAATCGTTTCGTAACTCATGTATCGGCTCCTTAAAGATTGCGTGAGATGACCATGCGTTGAATATCGCTGGTGCCTTCGTAAATCTGGCAGACCCGCACATCGCGGTAGATCCGCTCCAGGGGGAAGTCGCTCAGGTAACCGTAACCGCCCAGGGTTTGCAAGGCGGCCGAACAGACTTTTTCGGCCATTTCAGAGGCAAACAGCTTGGCCATCGATGCTTCCACCAGGGCCGGCTTGCCGCTGTCACGCAGGGCCGCGGCGTAGTGCACCATTTGCCGGGCCACGGCGATTTGCGTCGCCATGTCGGCCAGGCGAAACGCCACGGCCTGGTGTTCGACCAGCGCCTTGCCGAAGCTCTCGCGTTCACGGGCGTAATCACGCGCCGCCTCAAACGCGGCGCGGGCCATGCCCACGGCCTGCGAGGCGATGCCGACGCGACCGCCTTCAAGGTTGGCCAGGGCGATTTTGTAGCCTTCGCCCTCCTCACCCAAGCGGTTGGCCACCGGCACTTTCACGTCCTCAAACAGGATCTGGCAGGTGTCCGACGCATGCTGGCCAAGTTTGTCTTCAACCCGCGCCACGCTGTAGCCCGGCGAATCGGTGGGCACGATAAACGCGCTGATGCCACGCTTGCCGGCAGCCGGGTCGGTGACCGCGAACACAATCACAACGCCCGCGTTTTGCCCGGAGGTAATGAACTGCTTGCAGCCGTTAAGCACATAGTGGTCGCCGTTGAGGCGCGCACGGGTCTTCAGGCTGCTGGCGTCGGAGCCGGCCTGGGGTTCGGTCAGCGCGAAAGCACCGAGCGTGGCGCCGCTGGCCAGGGGCGTAAGAAATTGCGCTTTCTGTTGCTCGTTGCCGAACGTCAGGATCGGCACGCACCCTACCGAGTTGTGCACGCTCATGATGGTCGAGCAGGCGCCGTCACCGGCGGCGATTTCTTCCAGGGCCATGGCGTAGGCCAGGTAACCGGTGTCGCAACCGCCCCACTGTTCCGGCACCAGCATGCCGAAAAAGCCCAGTTCGGCCATCTCGCCGATGGCTTCCCTGGGAAAGCGGTGTTCACGGTCCCAGTCGGCGGCGAAGGGTTTCAGGCGCTCCTGGGCAAACTGCCGGGCCGCGTCGCTGATTTGCAGTTGTTCGTCATTGGGCAGCATGGTGCAGAGTCCTTAATACAGGCATTCGACGGCCATGGCCGTGGCTTCGCCACCGCCGATGCAGATGGCGGCAACACCTCGTGTGAGGCCTTTCTGGCGCAGGGCCGAGAGCAGGGTCACGAGGATGCGCGCACCGGAGGCCCCGATCGGATGCCCCAGCGCGCAGGCGCCACCGTGGACATTGACCTTGGCGTGGGGGATATCCAGTTTGCTCATGGTCACCAGGCTGACCACGGCGAAAGCTTCGTTGATCTCGAACAGGTCGACCTCGGCCAAGTCCCAGCCGGTCTTACTCATCAGCGTGCGGATCGCCCCCACTGGCGCCACCGGAAACAGCCCCGGCTCGTCGGCGAACGCCGCATGGCCGCGGATCACCGCCAATGGTTTGAGCCCACGCTTGAACGCTTCGGACTCACGCATCAGCAGCAACGCGGCCGCACCGTCGGAAATCGAGCTGGAATTGGCCGCCGTCACCGTGCCGCCTTCGCGGAAAGCCGGTTTCAGGCTGCTGATCTTGTCCAACTTGGCCTTGGGGGGCTGTTCGTCGTGGAGGATGGTTTTCTGCTCCTTGCCCACGGTGACCTGTACCGGGACGATCTCGGCGGCGAAGTTGCCATGGGTGATCGCATCCTGGGCACGGGTCAGGGAGGCGATGGCAAATGCGTCCTGGGCCTCGCGGCTGAAACCGTTATGCAGGGCGCAGTCTTCGGCGAAGGTGCCCATCAGGCGGCCTTTGTCGTAGGCGTCTTCCAGGCCGTCGAGGAACATATGGTCCAGCACGCGGCCATGGCCCATGCGGTAACCGCTGCGGGCGCGGTCCAGCAGATACGGCGCGTTGGACATGCTCTCCATGCCGCCGGCAATCACTACCTCGACGCTGCCGGCCAGCAGCGAATCATGGGCCAGGATCGCCGCCTCCATGCCCGAGCCGCACATTTTGTTGAGGGTGGTGCAACGGGTCGACTTGTCCAGGCCCGCGCCCAACGCCGCTTGGCGTGCGGGCGCCTGACCCAGGCCGGCGGGCAATACGCAGCCGAACAGCACTTCATCCACGGCATCCGGGGCGATACCGGCGCGCTCGACCGCCGCACGAATCGCGGCAGAACCCAACTGCGGCGCGGTCAGGCCTTTGAGGTCGCCCTGAAAGCCGCCCATGGGCGTGCGCACTGCACTGACAATAACAATGGGATCACTCATGAGTACCGCTCCTTACTTGGCCGCCATGCGCAAGGCGCCGTCGAGACGGATCACCTCGCCATTGAGCATGCTGTTTTCAATAATGTGCCGCACCAGCGCGGCGTATTCAGCCGGTTTGCCCAGGCGTGGCGGGAATGGCACGCCGGCGGCCAGGGAGTCGCGCACTTGCTCGGTCATGCCGGCCATCATCGGCGTTTCGAAGATGCCGGGCGCAATGGTCATCACCCGAATACCCACGCGCGCGAGTTCCCGGGCCGCCGGCAATGTGAGGCTGGCAATCGCACCTTTGGACGCGGCGTACGCCGCCTGCCCGATCTGGCCGTCGAACGCCGCCACGGAGGCGGTGTTGATGATCACCCCGCGTTCGCCATCGGCATTCGCCTCGGTTTCGGCGATAGCCGCCGCCGCCAGGCGCAGCAGGTTGAAGCTGCCGATCAGGTTGACGTTGATCACCTGGGCAAAACTCGCCAGCCCATGGGGGCCGTTCTTGCCGAGGATTTTTTCGCCGCGCACCACACCCGCGCAGTTGACCAGCCCGTGCAGGCCACCAAAGGCCGCAACAGCGGCCTGCACGGCGGCTTCGCAAGCGGTCTCCTGGCTGATATCGGCTACCACGCTGCGGGCGCTATCGCCCAACTGCCTGGCCTTGGCCGCCACTGCGTCGGCGTTCAGGTCCACCAGCATTACCTTGGCACCGGCGGCTACCAGCATTTCAGCGGTGGCTGCGCCGAGGCCCGAAGCGCCGCCGCTGACCAGAAAAACCTTGTTTTCAATCTGCATCATTGTTTCCTTGAACGATGGACCGGGTAACGAGCGTATGGGCCGAATAGTCGCTTCAGCGCCGTTGAGCAGCAATGGTCAAAGCCTTCAACATGGCTGACTGTTTTGGCCAATGCTCCTGGAGCATAGACCCCGCCGGCTCAACGTCCTGGGGGCACCGGTCCTTGATCCGGTGGCGTACGTACTCCGTTGATGCGGGTTTGACACCTGCCTTGGTCTGACAGAAGCTGACGACTTTTCCCTCGCTGTTCGAGCTTTTGGACGCCTGCATGTCAAAGTCACGCCGTTACGCCATCGTTGGCCTGTGCGCCCTATTCTTTATTGTGCTGATCACCTGGTATTTGTCCCGTTCCACCCCGGTGGCGGTGACGCCTGCCATTGCCCATGGTTACTCCAAGGCCCTGAAACAGGCCCGTAACGGCGAGCCGGGGGCCGCCCGTGTGCTGTATCAGCAATTGGGGCGGCCGGACCTGTCTGAAGAGCGTCGTGCCGCATTGCACGCCGAGTTGCCCAACTACCCCAGCCCCCAAGCCTTGAAGCTGGCGGACAAAGACCTGGCCAGCGACTCGCCACGGGTGCGCGAAGCGGCGATCCACAGCATTGTGGGCCTGGTGCCCAGCGGGCAGCGCACGCTGTTGCTCGGCCCGCTGCTCGATGACCCGGAGCAAAGCGTGCGCTTTGCTGCCGCCAATGCCCTGCTCGGCTTGTCGCCGGACACCCTGGGCCTGTATTTCGGGCCGTTGCAGCAAGTGCTGGATGAATTCGTGAAATACCTCAAGGCCCAGCCCGAAACCGCCGATGGCTGGATTCAACTGGCGCGCCTTTACATCCACAGCGCGCTGCTGCCCGATGCACAAAATGCCCTGGAGCAAGCGATGCGCCTGGAGCCGGACAACCTCCAGGCCGTGGTGGCGCAAATCGAGTTGCTGGATAAACAAGGCAAGACCGAAGAGTCGCGGCAACTATTGGCGCGCCAATTGGCGGCACACCCCGAGTCGGCGTACCTGCAACACGCCCTGGGTATGTGGCTGCTGCACCATGGCGAGCGGCCTTATGCGTTGCTCGGCCTGTCCAAGGCGGTGGAACTGGAGCCGGACCATCAGGATTACCGCTACGACCTGGCCACCACCCTGCACGACCAACAGGAACTGGAAGCCGCGCAGCGCCAGCTGGAGGAGATCGTGCAGCGCCACCCCGCCAACCGCAAGGCGCGGGTGTTGCTGGTCAACTACTGGAAAGAGAGCGGCCAATTGCAGAATGTGCAGGTGTTACTGGCTCAACTGGAACAGCAGAACCCCGATGATCCGGCGCTGCAACAAGGCCTGTAGACCCGCCAAAACGGGTTGTACAGCGGCCGCTTACAGCGACAAATTGCAGCAATTGTGGAACGGCTGCAAAGTGCCATGGTCAAGTGAACATGGCATGTCGTGACGGGCATGCCCCTCTACTTGTACCTGAATCGAGGGCACTTCTTGTCTACATCCAAAGCGCTGTTCAGTGAAAAGGCGGCCACCGGCATCGAAGGTCTTGATGACATTCTTTCCGGGGGGCTCTCACGTAGCCACCTGTTCCTGCTCGAAGGCGAACCTGGCACTGGCAAGACCACCGTGGCGCTGCATTTCCTCCAGGCCGGAGCGAAAAACGGCGAGCGATCTTTGTATATCACCCTCTCGGAGACTGAGCGCGAGCTGCGCCAGGGCGCCAAATCCCACGGGTGGGACCTGGATGACAACATCCACATTTTTGAACTGACCCCACCCGAAAGCCTGCTCAACGCCGAGCACCAGCAAAGCCTGCTGTATTCCTCGGACCTTGAACTGGGCGAAGCCACCCGGCAGATCTTCGAAGTGGTGGAGCGGGTCAAGCCCGCCCGCGTGGTGATCGACAGCCTTTCGGAAATCCGCCTGTTGGCGCAAAGCTCATTGCGCTATCGCCGGCAGATCCTGGCGATCAAACATTACTTCGTGCGTTACGACGCCACCGTACTGCTGCTGGATGACCTGACCACCGAATCCCTGGATAAAACCGTACACAGCGTGGCCCACGGGGTGATTCGCCTGGAAGAACTGACGCCCAGCTACGGTGCCGAGCGCCGTCGCGTGCGGATCGTGAAGTACCGCGGCCAGAAATACCGTGGCGGCTTTCATGATTTCACGATCATGCAAGACGGCATCCACGTGTTCCCGCGCCTGGTGGCGGCGGAACACCGTGGTGGCTATGTGCGGCAAACCCTGAGCAGCGGCATTCTGGAAATGGATGCGCTGATGGGCGGTGGCGTCGAGACCGGCTCCAGCAGCCTGATCCTGGGCCCGGCGGGTACCGGTAAATCGCTGATCTCGATGATCTTCGCCGCTACCGCCGTGGCACGCGGGGAAAAAGCCGCGCTGTTCATCTTTGATGAAGAGCTGGGGTTGTTGTTCGAGCGCATGAAAAACATGGGCATCGACCTCGCCGCCCTGCAGGCCACCGGCAACCTTTTGATTGAACAAGTGGACGCCGCCGAGCTGTCTCCCGGCGAGTTCTCCCACCGGGTGCGCCGTTGCGTCGACGAGCGCGGGATCAAGACCGTGGTGATCGACAGCATCAACGGCTACCAGGCGGCAATGCCGGAAGAGAACGCGTTGATCCTGCATATGCACGAGTTGCTGCTGTACCTCAACCGTCGCGGCGCGGCCACCTTCATGACTGTCGCCCAGCACGGGCTGGTCGGCGACATGCAGACACCGGTCGACATCACTTATTTGGCCGACACCGTGATTCTGCTGCGTTACTTCGAGGCATTGGGCAAAGTGCGTCGCGCCATTTCGATCATCAAGAAACGCACCGGCTCCCACGAATCGACGATTCGCGAATACCGCATCAGCAGCCGTGGCTTGACCGTCGGCGAGCCCTTGGACAACTTCCAGGGCGTACTGCGCGGCATCCCCACCTACATGGGGGCCGGCTCCCCTCTGCTCAAGGAAGAGGGATAGTGCCGACTCTACCCGGTGTGTCCGAACGCGCAATCATCCTGGCGCCATTGGGTCGCGACAGCGCACTGGCCCTGCAAATGCTCAACGAGGCGGGTTACAGCGGCATCGTCGCCACGCACCTGCCAATGTTGTGCGAGGCCCTGGAACAGGGCGCCGGCCTGCTGATCATCGCCGCCGAAGCCTTGCGTGGCGTCGATCTGGAGCCGCTGCTGGAGTACCTGCATCAACAGCCGCCATGGTCGGACATGCCCATCGTGCTGATGACCCATCACGGTGGCGGCGAGCAGAACGGCTCGTCGCACCTCAGCGGCCTGCTGGGCAACGTGACATTCCTGGAGCGGCCCTTCCATCCCGTCACGCTGATCAGCCTGGTCAGCACGGCGCTGCGCGGTCGGCGCCGCCAATATGAAGCCCGCGACCGCCTGATCGACCTGGGCGAGAGCGAACTGCGCCTGCAACGCACCCTGGAAACCCTTGAGCAGCAAGTCGAGGAACGCACCGCGCAATTGCGCAACAACGAGGAAGCCCTGCGTCAATCGCAGAAAATGGAGGCCGTGGGCCAACTCACCGGCGGCATTGCCCACGACTTCAACAATATGCTCACCGGGATTATCGGCAGCCTGGAGCTGCTGCGAAGGCGCGTGGCACGCGGCAAGCTCGACGACCTCGACAGCCTGATCGACCTGGGCGTCACGTCCGCCAACCGTGCCGCCGGCCTGACTCACCGCCTGCTGGCGTTTTCCCGCCGCCAATCGCTGGATTCCAAGCCGGTCAATATCAACCAGTTGGTCAGTTCCATGGGCGAACTGCTGCAACGCAGCATCAATGAAAGCATCCATCTGGAGATGCGCTTCACCGAGCAATTGTGGACCGCTGAAGCCGACCCCAACCAACTGGAAAGCGCCCTGCTCAACCTGGTGCTCAATGCCCGCGATGCCATGCCCAATGGTGGCAACCTGCGGGTGGAGACCACCAATCGCCACCTGGACAACGTCTTTACCGCCGCCTACGGCACCCTCACCCCGGGTGACTACGTCGAGCTGAGCATCAGCGACAACGGCTGCGGTATACCCGAAAGCGTTATCGGCCGGGTGTTCGACCCCTTCTTTACCACCAAACCCATCGGCCAGGGCACTGGCCTGGGGTTGTCAATGATCTACGGGTTCGCCCGCCAGTCCCACGGCCACGTCACCATTCACAGCGAGGTGGGCAAAGGCACCACTGTCAGCCTGTTCCTGCCGCGTTTTATCGGCGAAATGCACGCTGTCCCGTTGGTCGACCCGGCGTTGCTGCCTTTTGCCAATGCCGGGGAAACCGTGCTGCTCGTCGAGGACGACCCGGCGGTGCGCGTACTGGTCTGCGCCGTGCTCAAGGAGTTGGGTTACGGCTATGTGGTTGCCGGAGATGCCGACACGGCGCTGCCGATCATTGAATCCGAGCAGCGTATCGACTTGCTGATCAGCGACGTCGGTTTGCCCGGCATGAACGGCCGGCAGATGGCGGAAATCGGCCGCCAGCTGCGGCCGGAACTCAAGGTGCTGTTCATCACCGGGTACGCCGAACATGCGGCGGTGCGTGGAGGTTTTCTCGACCCTGGGATGCAGTTGATCACCAAGCCGTTCACCTTCGACCTGTTAACGGCGAAGGTGAGGGAAATGATTAAGACATAAGGCAAGCGAGGCAATATCGCGCAACGAATCGTTCCTGCAAGGAAGGAATCGCTTCAGGGGGCCAGGGTACACAGTTGCCATCGCAGCGTCGTATATGCCGCTGGGGTGAAACTGAATCCACCTAGGAACCCATCCAGCCATGATCGCTTCGCGCCTCGTTCATCCAACGCTTCAGATTCCCTCGAATACACCGGCCGACAGCGCCGCGCGCCGTCCACGCGCGGTGACGCCCCAAGAGGCTCCCCGGCATGTGCCTGAAACCGCCGCGCAGAGTGCGCGCGACATAGCCGACAGTGAGCTGGCATTGCGTGTGGCGCAAACACAGCGCCTTGCGGCCAGGACCGGCGAGCTTCGTTATATAGAGAACATCCCTCCCGCCTCCTCGTTCGGCCAATGGTGGTCACACCTGAACAATTTGATGGCGAGCCCGCACTTTGTTGTGTGGGCAAGCCGCAACGGCATTGATCGTTCGAAACCTATCGAGATCAGCCCCGCGAGCAATTACATCGTTGCCGTCGTCGACGGTAAGCCAAAGACGTTTTCGGGCTTCGCGCAAGGCTATTTGTGGACGTCGATGATGGCGCCGATCATGCAGGCCGCAAGCGCGCTCACTTCCAGGTCCGACTATATTTACTCCCCGGTCAACAGAACCACCGCCGACTACCGCGAAGTCGCCGATTTTTATGGTGAGGCCATCACCGGGCAAACCCGTGAGGCGCTGGGCATTCGCGCCGCAGAGCTTGAGCAGTCAAAAGCCTTCGGTCCGGCACGATTGGCGCCTGAGCGATCCGAACAGGTACTGCGCGACGAACAGGCCAAACTGGCGGAGCTACACAACCAAAGGACGGCGGCCTTTAAGTTGATTCCTATCATCATTGAGGCGCAAAAGCTCGCTGACGCCCCGGCAACTCCAAGGCGGCGGCCAGCCTCCGAGCGGTTGCCGTCGTTCATTCGCGATGAATTAGCCCGCACGACGTTCAGGCTGCATGGCGACTCGCTCAACAAAGGCTTGGATGACGCCCTTACGGTCAGCCTCGAAAAATACCTCAGCGATAAAGGCTGGAAGCTGCCCGACAGCATCGACGAGTTGATAAATGTGGGCGAGGCACTGGATACCCCGCCACTTGCAGGGGCGTCTCACGGTAACTTCGGCGGCGCATTGGCCTGGCCGATTCCGCTGAGTGATGCTGACAGGTCCAGCATGAGGCGTAGCCTCAGGCAAAACACGCTGGGCATCAGTGGTTTGCAGAATTACCAATCGAGCCAAGGTTTGCTGGGCTATCTGACGCGCAACGAAATTTATTCAACCTCCGAGCTGAGTAACCCGACGCAGTTCATTCAAACCCTTCTGGCGACGCCCAAGGCCCAGGCGCTGGGCGTGGCGCTGCAGCAGAGATATGAGGGGGTATCGACGCCCGATAGCATCAACGACTGGACCCTGGGCGCCCTCGGCGCGACCCTGGACGAAGAATCCGAAGCGGGCAACACGTCGAGCCCCGTCAGAACCGGCGTCGCCGGTTTTGACCTGGCCAACTATGCGCATTGGGGCCGGCACCCTTCAGCCGTAGTCGCCGGGCTGACCAGTCACCTGGTTGCCAAGGGACGTGCCAGTGTGGAGATGGCGCCGATTGCGGCCCACTTGTTGTTGTCACGCCGCGCACCGGCGTTTTTGGTCCAGAACATCCCCGACAACGTGACATGCGGTTCCCACAGTTGGGTCAGCTTCAGTGTCGCCGTGGCACGCCTTGAGCATCAGGCGCCGGGCGCAACCGCGCACATGAGCTATGCCGACGTCATGAAGCGGGCCGACCTGGCCCCCGTCACGGAGCAGGAGCAAGAGGTGGAACAGCAGGCCCAGTGGGCTGCGCTTAAAGATTGGGGGGTAGCCAATGGGGTTCTGCAACTGAACACCTCGGATGACTACAGCGCCGACCAGATGAGTCGCGTCACTCGGGCGTTCAATGACCAGATTGCACAGCTGAGCGAAGCCTCAAGCGCCCTCTCCACCCCCATGCCTGAACGCAAGAAAATGGCGCTTGATGAGCTCAAGCGGGTTTACGGCGACCGGATACCATTCGAGAAAAAATGCATCACATCCGTCCCGGAACAACGTGATTTTCCGGGGCCTTATTCGGTGCTGGATCTTTACCTGCACGGCACTATCAGCACGCCTCCAGCCTCCCATTGGTCAGCAGGTAATCAATTCGACTTCCGGACTATCTCCGGTAAGGCTGACCAACTGGCTGACATCAATGCACGCTTCGCAAGCGAGCTTCCCCAGTACTGTTCCTCCGCTGAAAAGGCGATTGGCACGCAAGTCAAGCACCTTATTGCGACCCTTGCGCTCGAAGACAGAAAAAAGATCGAGTGCGCACAGATCACTACGCTCCAAGAGTTCCGCGTCTCCCACACGGGTTTCAGTCAAACGCTGAACGAAACGAAAGTACCCGGTGCATTACTGATTAAAGCGGTGCTCGGCGGTGACACTACCGTGTATGAAATAAATCTGAACGACAATACGATTCGCCAACGTGCTGAGCTAAAGGATTATCCGCTGGGGCCGCAACTGTACAGCGATGGTCACACCCATAAGAGCCCGATGCTCAAGGCAATCACACCTTCCGGCACTTATTCGGCAAGCGTTACCGATGCAAAACGCCAGAGCGGCACGCCCAACAGCTTTGCAAGCGAGAGAACCCGGTACATTGCCGACACCCTGGTAAAACATATCGGCATCCGTGAACTGGCGGATGAGGCCAAGGGCGTGACGACGTTCGACACCGAGGTTCCGTTCTACCAAAAAGCCCGCGAATTTCTGCTCAACCTGATCCCCTTACGGTCCGCTATTCAGAATTTTCGGGCAGGTAACGTGCGTGACGGCGTGATTGATCTGGTATTCGATGCCTTCGGCTTTGCCCTGGCGTTGGGCGCGGCGGCTAAAGGCGCCAAAGCGCTGCATGCCGGTGCGTCCGCTGCAAGTAAAGTCGCTCACGGTACAAAGATTATCGGGCGCGCGGCGCTGGGCACGCTTAACCCGCTGGACGGTGTCACCGATATCGGGCGCGGCCTGATTGCCGGCGGTAAAAAAGTGTGGTCATCCAGCGCTGGTGAACTGCGGCAATTACGCGGGCTGGCTCATACGTCAAACGGCTATGACCTGATATCGGCAAGCAAACGCTACGATTCATCTTCCTTTGGCACCTACCGAATCAACCATCAAATTGTCGAGGCGCCGGCGGTTATGCGGCACGGCAAGTGGTACGCCTACAACCCCGCCAATGGACAACCCTACGGGACGCCCTTACAGGATTTCCTGCCCTCGGCCCATATTGATACGCAGGGGCTGGGCAATTGGGCAACGGCAGCCACGGCGCGCAAGCCGCTGGATGAGCGTGTTGTCGGCGACTGGAAAAAAACTGTCGCGACTCACCGAAATGGGCCCGATAAGGAAGCCTTCGAGCAGGGTTATCGGTATGGCGATCTGCAAACGATCAGCGGAGCACGCAATAACATGACGATTGCGCAGGTTATGACCCTGGCCGGCAACAAGGACCTCACGACGGAGCAAGTCGGGATGTTGGTGCGAAAATATGATGACATCGCCTACGAGCCCGGGCGAAGTGGCTCCGCCCGGTTTATCGATCGCATCGAACCGAGATTCGGTGAGGTAACGGCCATGCCGCAGGTTATTTACCTCACTCAGACCGCACAACTGGCCGAAGGGCAATGTGCAGCGCTCGCACGCGCCATGGCCAGCGCGATGGCAGAGGGAAAGCAAGACGTACTGATCAAGAACATGTACACCGCCGCAGCCTTTCCCAGGGACCCGGCGTCCAGGGATTTCATCGACAAATTAAACAGGCTTCAAACTCAGGTGGGGTCCCAGGCTGCGTTCCACGCAGGGCAGCCCATTCGGCAGGTCGCCTATCAAGACATGATCAAGGAACTGGCGCAGGCGCACGCCTCGAAATCGGTCATGATTGACTCGCCAGGCCATGCAATGGCGGCAGGCGTAAAAATAAACGGCGCCGACAAGACTTACTACTTTTACGACCCCAACCATGGCCTTGCCACGTTTCCAAGCGCCGAAGCCATGCGAGGCGGGCTTGATAAGGTGTTCAACGACAAGAAGCTGGCCAAGGGCTATAAAACCCACGGCACTGAGCGCAATAAACTCGAATTCAAGGTCTTTGATCATGATGATGCGTGGCAACAAAAAAACAGCGTATTCACGCCAGACCTCAAAGCCCTCTACGACACGCCCATCACGCCTTCCCAAGGGCCACGCAGCCTCTCGAACGCTGAATTGAAGCACCATTGGGAGACGTTGCACGCGCATCCGGACAATCAGGGCCTGATCTGCTACGAAGCGTCGATACGCATAGGGCAAGCTGAAAAGACCCTCTCGCCCAGCGTATTGGAGACGGTGAAAGCGGCCACCAACCGCACAGGCGGTTCCAATTACTCCGCAGGCTATCTTGAGTTGATGGGCATCAAGCCGGACAGCCTGAAAACCACCTTCAATCCGGCGCAGATCACGGAGTCAGGGCTCTTGAACTTCAGGCACGCGTATGAGGGCGGGGAATTTGCCCACACCGTCTACATTCAGAAGACCCATCACAACGAGCTGTTCCTGTTCAACACCAACAGCCCGGACTTGGACCTGGCCATGATCAGCAGTGGGAATACCGGGCAGATCAGCGGTGGAGTGACCGTCTACAAGCTCGGCAACGGCGAAGGTCTTCAGCGCTTTTTGAACGGCTTTAATGGAAAAGTCGGATGGGAATTTGCCTACACACCCGCCAGCACGCTCAATGCCAATGCGCGCGCGTTACAGCCTTGAATCTCTGAGCCAAACGGCGCCTGGATGCTCAGGCGCCGCCAGTCTCAGGCAAGCAACCGCTGGATATGTTCTTGCAGCGTATCCAGGTCAAACGGCTTGGCCAGGATCGGCGCGTTGCGCGTGATCGGACTGTTACAGTCGAGAATTTCCTGCGGGTAACCGCTGATGAAGATGACCTTCAGTTCCGGCCGCACTTTAAGCGCCGGCTCGGCGATCTGCACGCCGGAGATACCGCCCGGCAGGCGGTAATCCGTCACCATCAGGTCCAGGTGCGGCTTGGTCGCCAGAATCTCAAAGGCTTCCTTACCGTTTACCGCCTTCAAGACCCGATACCCCAGGCCCGCCAGGTATTCACCCAGCACAAACATAATGGATTCGTCGTCTTCGACGATCAGTACGACATCTTGCGCATCTTCACTCATGGGAAGCCTTTGTCCGGTCAGTTGCTGCACGTACGACCATGGGGTCACGCAGAGGTTGCGTCAAGGTGACGATTGATTTCATGCCGACGAATCCAGGGGCAGGCACACCCGAAACAGGGCGCCCTCGCCTATCCGGCTCTCGACCTCGATGGTGCCGCCATGGGCCGCAACGATCTGCTCGGAGATAAACAGCCCCAGGCCCAGCCCCGCCGACACCTGGCTGGCGGATACGCGCTCGAACTGCTGGAAGATACGCTTCTGGTTTTCTTCGCTGATGCCGATGCCACGGTCGCGCACTTCCACCCGCGCTTCACCGTGTTCGGTGTACACCCGCACATCCACCGGGCTCTTGGCCCCATAGCGCAGCGCATTCGTGAGCAGGTTGGTGATTACTTGCTCGATACGGAACTCATCCCAGTTACCTTCGACCGGCCCTTGCGTCTGCAACTGCATCGACGAATCTGCGGCGGCCACTTGCGGCGCGAAATTTTCTACCAGGTTGCTGACCAGTTGCGCCAGGTCGAAGCGCGCCGGGCGGATCGACAGCTTGCCGGTGCGAATGCGCGACACGTCAAGCATGTCTTCGATCAGGCGGATCAGGCTTTTGATCTGGCGCTCATCGCGGTCGACCATGGCGTGCATCTTGTCCAGGGTGAATGCCGCCGCGTTATCCCGGGCCAGGTGCATCTTGCGCAATTGGGTTTCAAGGATCAGCCCGTTCAATGGCGTACGCACCTCATGGGCGACGATCGACATAAAGTCGTCGCGCATGCGCACGGCCTGTTCCAACTCGGCCTGGGTGGCCTGCAGGCGCGTGAGCAGCAACTCCTGCTCACGACGGCTGCGCTCCAGGGCTTCGACCTGTTGCTTCATGGCCTTGCTCTGGCGGTACAGGTCGACGAACACGTTGACCTTGCTCTTCACCGCATGGATATCCAGCGGCTTGTGCAAAAAGTCCACCGCGCCGCTTTCATAGCCTTTGAACGCGTAATTGAGTTCACGCCCGGCGGCGCTGACGAAGACGATCGGGATGTTCTTGGTCTTTTCGGTGCCGCGCATCAGTTCGGCCAGCTCAAAACCGTTCATGCCGGGCATCTGCACGTCGAGAATCGCCATGGCGAATTCGTGTTCCAGCAACAGGGACAAGGCCTCGTCGGCGCTCAATGCCTTGAACACCTGGCGGTCCTCGCGCTTGATCAGCGCTTCGAGGGCCAGCAGATTTTCCGGCAGATCGTCGACGATCAGCAGTTTGGCCTGGACAGTACTTAGCATGGTGAGGGTTCCAGGGAAGCCAGCAACGCGGCAATGCGGCTCAAGGTCAGAATATGGTCGGGGGTGTGCAGGGCCAGGGCGGCCTGGGGCATCACGGCAATCCGCGCTTCATTTGGGTCTTGCACGATGGTGGTGCCGCCCGCTTGCTTGACATGGGCCAGCCCGCGCGCGCCGTCCTGGTTGGCACCGGTCAGCAAAATTCCCAACAGGCCTTTGCCATAGGCATCGCCTGCCGAGGTAAACAGATAGTCGATGGCCGGCCGGGAATGATGCACGCGGTCTTCCTGGCTCAGCGACAGGCTACGGTCCTGCTCCACCGATAGGTGGTACCCAGGCCCGGCAAAATACAACCGGCCCGCTTCGATCAGCTCTTTGTCGCGAGCTTCCTGCACCGGGATGCGCAGGCGCCGCGCAAAGACTTCCGCCAGTTGGCTGCGGCGTTCATCGGGCAGGTGCAGCACGGCAATGATCGGCAGGCCGAAGCCGTCGGGCAGCTCGGCAAAAATGCTCAGCAACGCCTCGACGCCGCCGGCGGACGCGCCGACGACGATGGCTTCAATCCCGCGAATCGGGCTGGCTACAGCATCGTTCATGATTTTCGGTAGATCCGTTCCTGCTTGACCAAGGGTTCGAATTGCTTGCCGTAGGCAGAGAAATCCAGGGTTTCCTTGCTGCCCAACACCAGGAAACCACGATGGCACAGCGACTCATGGAACAACCCGAATGCGCGATCTTGCAATTTTTTATTGAAGTAAATCAATACATTGCGGCACGAAATTAATTGAGTTTCTGAAAACACGCTGTCGGTCGCCAGGCTGTGGTCGGCGAACGTCACGTTTTCGCGCAGCGTCTTGTCGAAGATCGCGTAATCGTAAGCCGCTGTGTAGTAGTCGGCAAATGAACGTTGCCCGCCCGCTTGCTGATAGTTGGCGGTGTAGGCCCGCACATTCTCCAGGGAGAAGATGCCCTGCTTGGCTTTGTCCAGGGACGCCGGGTTGATGTCGGTGGCGTAGATGATCGTGCGCTCCAGCAGCCCTTCTTCACGCAGCAGGATGGCCATCGAATAGACCTCCTCGCCCGTGCTGCAGCCGGCGATCCAGATCTTGATCGAGGGGTAGGTCTTGAGCAGCGGCACCACTTCCTGGCGGATCGCCAGGAAGTGCGAAGGGTCGCGAAACATCTCGCTCACTGGAATCGTCAAAAACTGCAGCAACTGCATGAACGCCGCCGGGTCGTGTAGCACCCGTTCCTGCAATGCCGAGATGGTCGCGCAGTCGAACTGGCGCAAGGCATGGGCCACGCGGCGCTTGACCGACGCCCCGGAATAGTCGCGAAAGTCATAGCTGTACTTGAGGTAAATCGCCTCAATCAGCAGACGCAGCTCGATGTCGCTGCTTTTTTCCAAAAAACAGTGCTCCACTTAAATACGTTCCATCTTCGGTAGCCATACGCGAATGAGTGAGAACAAACGGTCCAGATCAATCGGCTTGGCCAGGTAATCGTTGGAACCGGCCGCCAGGCAACGCTCCTGATCGTCCTTCATCGCCTTGGCCGTGACCGCAATAATCGGCAGTTTTTTCCAACGCGGGTCCTGGCGGATCAAGGCGGTAGCCTCGTAACCGTCCATTTCCGGCATCATCACGTCCATCAACACCAAGTCGATGTCTTCGACTTCATTGAGCTTGTCGATGGCTTCGCGGCCATTACGGCCGATCACGACCACGGCGCCTTTGTGCTCCAGGGCGCTGGTCAGGGCGAAGATATTGCGCACATCGTCGTCCACCAGCAGGATCTTGCGCCCTTCAAAGACTTTGTCGCGGCTGCGGGCGGTCTTGAGCATCTTCTGGCGTTCATGGGACAGCTGGGATTCGACTTTGTGCAGAAAGAGTGTGACCTCATCCAGCAGGCGCTCCGGCGAGCGTGCGCCCTTGATGATGATCGAGCGCGAATATTTGCGCAGCTCGGCCTCTTCGTCGCGGGTCAGGTTGCGCCCGGTGTAGACGATGACCGGCGGGAATGAGCAGATGTCCTCGGTGGCCATGCGCTTGAGCAGCTCATTGCCGAGCATGTCCGGCAGTTTGAGGTCGATGATCATGCAGTCGTAAACGTTGCCGCGCAGCAGGTCGAGGGCTTCCTGGGCAAAGCCGACGGCGGTGATCTCGATATCATCGTCGCCGATCAGGCGGGCAATGCTGTCACGTTGCAGGTCATCGTCTTCAACCAGCAGCACGCGCTTGACCTTCTGGGTCAGCTTGGCTTCCAGGCGCGCGAACACGTCCTTGAGTTCTTCGCGGGTGGTGGGTTTCACCGCATAACCGATGGCGCCCATGTGCATGGCGGCTTCGACGCGGTCCTCCACGGAAATCACGTGCACCGGGATATGACGGGTCTCGGCGTGTTCCTTCAGACGTTGCAGCACGGTCAAGCCGGAATGGTCCGGCAGGCGCATGTCCAGCAGGATCGCGTCGGGGATGTATTCCTCGGCCAGGCTGTAGCCCTCGTCCGCACCGTGCGCCACCAGGCAGTGGTAGCCCAGCTCATGGGCCAGGTCGAACAGGATGCGCGCAAAGTTGGGTTCGTCTTCCACCACCAGGATGCAGCGGCTGGTGAACGGGGCCTTGTCGCGGTCGTCGGCAAAGCGTGGGATCAGGTCCGCATCGGCCACCGGTAATGGCGACACCTTGACCGGGGCCGGTGCAGGCGCCACCACGACCTGGCGCGGCTGCTCGATTGGCGGCGCGTCGGCCTCGCGTTCTACGTACTGCTCCGGCAATACCAGGGTAAACACGCTGCCCTTGCCGGGTTCGCTGGTCACGCTGATGTAACCGCCGAGCAAGGTGGCCAGGTCGCGGGAAATCGACAAGCCCAGGCCGGTGCCGCCATAGCGGCGGTTGGTGGTGCCGTCGGCCTGGCGGAAGGCTTCGAAGATGCTCTCCTGCTGGTCCGGCGCAATGCCGATGCCCGAATCGCGCACGGTAAAGGCAATGCCCTGCCCCGGCGCGCGCGACACCGACAGGCTGACCTCGCCCTGTTCGGTGAACTTGATCGCGTTGGACAGCAGGTTCTTGAGGATCTGCTCCAGACGCTGGCGATCGGTGAACAGCATGCCGGGCGCATCAGCCTGCACGTCAACCTCAAAGCCCAGTTTGCGATCCGCCGCCAGAGGTTCGAACATCCCGCGCAAGCCCTCGATCAGCCGCGTCACGCTGGAGTTTTCCGGGCGCACTTCGAGCTTGCCGGCCTCCACCTTGGAAATATCCAGGATGTCGTTGATCAGGTTGAGCAGGTCATTGCCGGCCGAATAGATCGACTCGGCGAACTTGACCTGTTCGGCGCTGAGGTTCTCCTGGGGGTTCTCGGCGAGCAACTTGGCCAGGATCAGCGAGCTGTTGAGCGGCGTGCGCAGCTCGTGGGACATGTTGGCGAGGAACTCGGACTTGTACTTGCTCGAGCGCTGCAGTTCTTCGGCACGGTCTTGCAATTCGAGCTGGGCCTGGTTGAGTTCACCGTTCTTGCGGTCCATGGCGTCGCGCTGCTCGGCCAGGGTCTGGGTCTGCTCGGCCAATTGCTCGTTGGTTTGCTCAAGCTCGGCCTGCTGGGTTTCCAGGTGGGCCTGGGACTCCTTGAGGATGCGCGACTGCTCCTCCAGCTCTTCGTTGGCGGTCTTGAGTTCTTCCTGCTGCACTTGCAACTCTTCGTTGAGCTGCTGGGTCTCGGCCAGCACTTCCTGCAGGCGCTGACGATAGCGTGCGGCTTCAATGGAGGTGCCGATATTGCCGGCGATCAGCTCCAGCAGTTCAACATCACGCTCATCCAGCGGCCGCAGGAAACCCAGCTCGATCACGCCATTGACCCGATCGTCATCGCTGGTGGGCACCACCAGCACGCTGCGGGTCGCGCCTTCGCCCAGGCCCGAGCTGACCTTGAAATAATCCACCGGCACGTCGTCCAGGCGAATCAGGCGATCCAACTGCGCGGCTTGCCCGACAATGCCTTCGTCGCTGTAGATCGACTGTTCGAGCTGTTCCTGCTCGCGGGAGAAACCATAGGTGGCCACCCGCTTGAGGCCGCCGTGTTCTTCGCGCACATACAGCGCCGCGACCGCCGACCCCATGTACTGAGCGAAGAACTGCAGGATATTGCGCCCAAGCATGTTCAGGCTGAGCTGGCCCAGCACCTGCTCGGCCAGTTCGGTCTGGCCGTTGCGCAGCCAGGCCTGGCGTTCCAGGCGCCGTGCGATCTTCTGTTGTGAAGCGATGTTTGCGCTGTAACTCTCGGATAATTCGAGCAAGTTCCGTCGGCCGGCATACGCCAGAAAACCACTCAAGCCGAGCACGAATACCAGATACAAGGTCACGCTGATCACGGTGGTACGGGTGACTTCGGTATTGCGGGCGATACGAAACTGCTGCTCCATCGCCACGGCATCGTCGTATTCCTTGCGGATCTCATCGGTCAGGCGCTTGCCGCGCCCCGCCTTCACGGCGCCGCGAAAGTCGCCGCTCTGGCGCTGCATATCAATCATCGACTGGGCGTATTTGTTCCACTCCAGCTGCAAGGCTTCCAGGCGCTTGAGGCGATCAACCTGCTGCGGGTTGTCCGCCACCAGCTCCTGCAGGTTGCGCAGGTCGGCGAGGATCCGCGGCTTGGCCACTTCGTACGGGTCGAGAAAATGTTCGTCGCCGGTAATCAAGTACCCGCGCATGCCGGTTTCCAGGTCGACCGTCAGCTTTGAGGTTTCATTGAGATTGTTGATCACCCGGTCGGTGTGCTCCACCCACTGGACCACCGACAGCAAATACGTGATCAGCACCACGAAAAACACCGCGCTGAGCACGCCCACGCCCAGGGGCAAGGCCACGTTTCGGCTCAGGAGGGTACGAAAGCTCTTTTCATCGACGGTCGACGCGGGAGTCATGGGCATGCCTTGGCCAGGTGCGGAAAAACCGGGAGTTTGCCCCAGATTGGGGTTGGAGGGCTACGTTTGTGATGCTTTTCGCGGAGCATGCCTACACATATCAGACACGCATGCGGGCTGTGGCATCGGGACTTGCACACGAATTCTGACAACCGTAACGGAATGTACGCAGGACGACTGCACACACACAGGGAGTGGCCGAGGGTTCAGGGAAGCACTTTTCGGCGCGGTACCTTCCCAAATTACGACAGGTAAATGTAATGACTTCGATCACTAGCCTCCCGGCCCCCGCCATCGTCAATCTTCCCCGTGCGGAAACGCCCCACGCCTCCGCGAGCGCAATTGAACCCGCCATCGCTCCAGGGCCAGAGGCCCCGGCCGGCGTTTCCGGACTTCAAACCGCATTAGCCAACCAACGCAACTGGGAGGTGTTGGCGGCCAAATTGAGCGCCGTGCATCAGGACCTCACCGCACGCGTCCCTGCCGACAACTCACTGACGAGCGCCGAGGTGACGAGCCGACTGGCCCCCGAGAGCCAAGTCAGCCTTGAGTCGTTCTTACTGCAAAATGGCTTGAAGGTACCGACCTCATTGGACGCGCTGGGTGAGCTGGTCAAAACCCTGAACCAGAAGGCCGCGTTGCACCCGCTGGGCAATCTGGGGGGTGGGCTTTCCTGGCCGGTGCCCATGACAACAGAGGGCCGGCAGAGCATCGCCGACTTCCTGCAGTCCAATAACACTTCATTGGCAGGCTTACCATTGGCGGATGCGAGTAAAGGCGCATTGGCTTATTTGCTGAGCGGCAGCCCAACAACCGCGGCCGACCTTCAGGCGCCACGTACAGCGCTTCAACAATTGCTGGACACGCCCAAGGCCCAGGCGCTGGCCAAGCCCTGCAGACGCACTTGAAGGGCGCTTCATCAGGTACCAGCATTTATGACTATCTATTAACGGCCATTCAGGTGGGGCTTGATCCGGAGTCGCTCACTGGCCCGGTCCGTAATGCTGTGGCTGGTTTTCAGTTGGACGCACAGGCGCAATGGGGGCAACACGCTTCTGTCATTGTGGACCGGCTGAGTCAACACTTGATCGACAGTGGCCGGGCGACCACTCAAACCGCCAAATTCGCCGCTCATCTCCTGCTTTCACGCACCGCACCGCAGTATCTGGTCAAAGACCTTCCCGCCAGCGTGACGTATGGCAGCATTGCCTGGTCTCAACTAACGATTGAAGTGGCCAAGCTGGAGGCGCAGGCACCGGGCAGCGTACAAAACATGTCCTATGCCCAGGTATTGCTCGCAGCTGAAGGCATGGCGCTCGCTGATGATCGGGTTCAGCGTGAAGTCTTGAGGGATTGGGCCGTCGTCAACGGTGTGTTGGAGAGCGCCGAACAAGTGCCGGGCGATGCGCAAATCGAACGCATCAGAATCCACTACAACAGTAAGTTAGAGGCGCTGACCCACGTCTCCACCCAGCTCCAGACGCCCTTTCCCAGCCGCAAGGCAATTGCCCTGTACTGCCTGAAGCAGGAATTCCCCGACCACGACCCCCAGATATTTGAGCAAAAGGTGCTGCAAAAGCGCTTTGGGAACACGCGTCGGGGCGATCCGACCTTGCGTTCGATGCTCGACATCGCGATGGAGGGTGACAAACTCCAGTCCGGCTTCCGTTGGGAAAGCAGTCGCAGTCTCGTGCCGATGACGGCATTCAATGCGTACTGCAGGTCTGAGCGTTTCCACGTCGTTGATGTGTTTAATACCCAGTACAAAGAAGCGCTGGAATCTCAAAGCGAAGGCCATGCGGGGATGGTCAAATACCTGCTTTCCAAGCTACCGCTGGAGGATCGAAAAAACCTTGAGTTTGGCAAGATAGAGTTCCTGCACACCAATGATTACAAGGTAGCGATGGATGTGCTTTCGCCGCTCACCTTGGAAAAACGCGGGCATACACTGCACGTAAAAACCACGCGAAACGGCGAAGTCAATATTTATGAGATTGACACCCGTAAGGCGAGCATCGAAAAACAGAACTACCTAAGCAATAAGTTCAGCGAGCCCTACAGCCGCGAGAAGTTGGATACGCGCACGGCGAACATTATTTCCCGAACCGAGCTCTTTGATCCCTACAACGGCGAGCGTGCCAATCAAACCGGAGGATGGGTAGGTGCTGATCACACCGCAGAGTGGACCGGTGCTGATTAAACGCCGTATAGCTACGGTGGCTCTCGAACAAAGTTGATTGCTGACGCCTTCGTCAAATCCCTGGATCTCGGCAATGAAGACTTATTGAATTACGCCAAGGGCGTCACCTCTTACGATAAGGCTCGACAGGTGAATGCGGCAATAGGTGAGTTTTTTCTGAACCTCATCCCTTTTCGATCCGCCATCGTCAACTTCAAAAACGGCCAGGTAGGCGACGGCTTGTTTGATCTGGGGGTGGACATCATCGGCTTGGTAACGTTGGGCGCAGGCAAGGCGGCTCAGGCCTCAAAAGCTCTGGCCAAGGGCGCTCATAGTATCAGCGCCGCAGGCAAGGCGGCCAAAGTTGCCAAATTCATTGGCGTTACCGCGCTTGAGGCGCTCAACCCGGTCGGCGGGGCGGGCGATGCATTGATGGGCGCGACAAAGCTGGCGGGCAAAGGGCTTGCCAAAACCGGCGAATGGCTTAACAAGTTCAAGGGCGCGAGCGGTAGTTATGACTTGTTGAAAGCGGCCAGTAAAACGTATGACGTCGCCGCGCTGGGCACCTACAAAATAGCCGAGCAGACCGTCGGCGGCAGCGCTGTATTCAGGGAGGGAAAATGGTATGGCTATGACGCCATCAACCATCGCCCGTATGGCCCGGCGCTCAAAGACTTTACGCCGAAAGTGGCTGCGCTCGAAGGCGAAATAAAAGCGTTTGCCGACAGCTGGTTTGGCAAGATGATCGGTTCGGTATTGGCGCCACCTGCGAATAACCCTAACTATCGCCGTGACTTCATGGCCGCTGTGGCCAACGCCAAAACCGAGGACAAGGCAGCCTACATACTGGGCCAGAACAACGTTAAACCAGACGCTATCTATGGCTATTCCACAGCACTGAGTATTGAGGATTTGAAACGTCTTGCCGTTGCCGAACGCCGTACGCCAGCAGAGCTTGGTAGCCTGGTAAAACGCATAGATGAACTTGAAGCGCTGCCCGAGCGTTTTAAATCCGCACGTGAAGCTGCGCAAATCGTCGACGCAGACATGTTTAAGAAAGGCTACGACTCGGGGAACCCAGAACGCATCCGCGAGTTTTCAGACACACTGACTAACTACCAGCTCGCAGAACTTGCCATTGCCCCCGGGCGTACATCAGAAGAGTTTGGACAGCTGGTCAAGTATTTGGAAAATCGACGAATCAAAGTCAGCCAGGAGAACTTCAAGGAATTCGCTGCTGAAATCACTGCCGCCGGTGGCAAGGCAACGCCGATTCCCCAAGGGTATTACCTCAGTCAAGTCTCCCCGCTCTCGGGCGGCGAGTGCGCGGCGCTTTCCAATGTCATGGCCGCCGCCGTGAGGCATCGCAAGCAGGATACGTTTATCAAGAACCTGTATGTCGCGATGGTGCCTACGCTTAGCCCCGGCGACATTGCCCAATTGCGCAAAACCGACCCCGTCAACGCTGGTATCCAAGAGCTCAAGGCATCGAAAGTTGCCAAGTTCAACGACCAGATAAGTCAGCTGCAGGAAATACTGGGCGGTCAATTCCATCATGGTATGCAGGCGAGGCAGGTTCCTTACACGCAGATCATTTCAGAGCTGGCCGGTGCCCGCACTTCAAAAACCCTTTTAATCAATGGCCCCGATCACGGCTTCACCGCCGGCGTGGTTATTTCCAATGGCAAGAAGGAATGGTTTTATTTCGACCCTAACTATGGGAAGGCGACCTTTTCCACGGAGGCGCAAATGAGCGCCGCGCTGGAAAGCACATTAAAATCCGGCAGGACTAAATACCTGTTGGCACATTTCGGCCAGAACCCCCAGGTGCCTGAGTACAAGATTTCGGTATTCGAGGAACCCGCGTTGAATAGCGTGACCGCCACCGTGCCAGGTAGCGTGCAGGACTTGTTTTTGACTGATCTGTAAGCCATGCCCCAGGCCCAAAAGTGCAGGTGCGACGGTCGATTTGCCAGGCGACCGTCAACCTGACGCTTTTGCGCCTGCCTGCGGGCAAGTCCTTTCCCGGCGGGCATTTCACCTCGTCACAAGACATCAAGGCCTATTGCCTGCACAATAGCCTTCTTTTGTCGGGAACTTGCCGGGGCGCAGACAACTCAGTAGAGGATGGTCTTCGGACTGAGCAAGCCCCCGCCCTCCCATCTTCAGGACGCCTCTTTATGCCCTCCACCTCCACCATCCTTGTCGTCGAAGACGACGACATCGTGCGCATGTTGATCGTCGATGTATTGGAGGAGTTGGCGTTCCGTGTGCTGGAAGCCGCCGACGCTGGAGGTGCGTTGAAACACGTGCAAAACCCTGACCAGAACATCCACCTGATGATGACGGACGTCGGCCTGCCGGACATGGACGGCAAGCAGTTGGCCAACAAGGTGCGTGAATTGCACCCCGCCCTGCCGATCCTGTTTGCCAGCGGCTATACCGAAAACATCGATGTGCCCGCAGGCATGCACGTGATAGGCAAACCGTTTTCCATCGACCAGTTGCGCGACAAGGTCAGGTCTATCCTCGGCACTGAATGATGTCGGCTTGCCAGTGCCGCCTTCCGGGGCGGCATTTTTGTGTCCGGCCCGCACAGATTTACGTGACCTGCGGCGAATAAAAACGGAAACTCAGCGCGCTCGTGCGCCATTCAACACATTTCTTCAAAAGCACTCACGAAGGATGCAACAACATGATTGCAAAACCCACGCGCCTGCTGCTGGCGAGCCTCTCTTTATTGCTGAGCGGCGGTGCCTTGGCCGACTTCACGGCAACCCCGAGCGAAGCGCGGGCCATTGCAAAGGAAGCCTACCTTTACGGCTTCCCCGTGGTGCAGATGTACAAGACGCTCTACGCCCAGGCTGTCGACAAGGGCGGCGTTGAATTCAAGGCGCCGTTCAACCGTATCGGTACCACCGCACCGGTGACCAGCCCCAAAGACACCGCCTTGACGACCCCGAATGCCGACATGGCGTATTCCTTCGTGTGGATGGACCTGCGCAGCGAGCCTTTGGTGCTGACGCTGCCGAAAATCGAGGACGACCGTTACTACGCCGTGCAACTGGTTGACCTGTACACGCAAAACATCGCCTACCTGGGCACGCGCAGCACCGGCAACAACGGTGGTCATTACATGATCGCCGGTCCCGACTGGAAGGGGCAGCAACCCGTGGACGTGGACCGCGTGGTCTACAGCGAAAGCAACGTCGCCTATGCGCTGTATCGCACCCAGTTGTTTGATGACAAAGACCTGAACAAGGTCAAGCAGATCCAGAATGGCTACAAGGTGCAGTCACTGAGCAGCTACGTGAAGCAGGCCGCACCGGCCAAGGCGCCGAAACTCGCCTGGCCCAAGCCCATGGCGACCATGACCGAAGGCCCACAGCTGTTTCGTTACCTGAACTTCATGTTGGCCTTCGCCGCCCCCCAGGACAGTGAAAAAGAGCTGCTGGCGCGTTTTGCCAAGATCGGTGTGGCGCCTGGCGCGCCGTTCAAGGCCAACCAATTGACCGCTGAACAGCGCAAGGCGCTGGAGGACGGCATTTCCGATGCTCGCGCCGAATTCGCGGCCTTCAAAAAAGACAAGATCGACACTCATCAGGTCGCCCGCAGCGACCTGTACGGCAGCCGTGACCGTCTGCAAAACAATTACCTGTACCGCTACGCCGGTGCCGACCTGGGGATTTTCGGCAACTCCGCCGACGAAGCCGTGTCATTCACCTACCGTGACGACAGCGAAGGCAAACCGGCCAACGGCGCGCGTCATAGCTATACCGTGCATTTCAGCAAGGACCAACTGCCGCCGGCCGATGCGTTCTGGTCACTGACCCTGTACGACGCCAAGACCCACCAACTGGTGCCGAACCATAAAAAGCGTTACCTGATCAACTCGCGCATGCTGCCGGGCCTGAAGCTGGACGCCGACGGTGGCCTGACCCTGGCATTGCAGCATCACGAGCCACCCAAGGCGGAACAGGCCAACTGGCTGCCCGCCCCGCCGGCGCCGTTCTATGCGGTACTGCGCGTGTACCTGCCCAAGCCCGAAGCCAGCAATGGCCAGTGGAAATTGCCACCGTTGACGCCACTCAAATAACCGCACGCCGGGCCGTTGTCAGGGAGCTGCATCGCAAATGAATTGCTGGAACATCCTCGGCCTGGCGCCGGATGCCGATAGCCGCACGATCAAGCGCCACTACGCGGCCTTGTTGAAAAAGACGCGTCCGGACGACGACCCACAGGGCTTCCAGCGCCTGCGCGAAGCCTATGAAGCCGCGTTGGCCTGGCGTGAGAACGAGCAGGAGCCCGAGGCCGAGGTGCTTGTCGAAGCCCTCGGCGAAACCCTTGCCCAGCGCTATGAAGCGGCAATGGCCGATGGCACGGCGTTGTTCCTTGAGATCCATCTGTTGCAGCGCTGCATCGAAGGCGAGCTGAATGCCGAGGACACGCGGTGGGCCTTCGAAACCTTCAACTGGCTGACTGCCTGGCAACGGCTCGAATTGCCCAGCGCATTGATCGACACCCTGGAGCGACAGCAGCGCGACCAATTGCAGCGCCCGCTGTATGAGGCGCTTGGGCAGCACGACGACGCCGCGTTCCTGGCGGCCTACGCCGCACGTCATGAGCATGCCTGGGTGAACAATCATCCCCATGCCGAGTGGTTCAATGAATGGTTGGCCAGGCTGCTTGCCCATCATCATTACTGGTCAAGCACGCTGTTCAACGCCGTGTGTGCCGGGCAGCGCTGGCACGGTGGCGCAGATCATGCCTGCCCGGCCGACGAGTGGGCGCTCTTGTTGAAACGCCAGCAAGGGCCGGCCTTTCTCGCACGCCAACGCGCATTGGCCGCCGAACCGCCCTACAGCCCGGAACAGCGCGCCGCGCGTTTACTGCTCGCGCCGATGAGCCTGGGCCAGCGCCGCGCCTTCGCGCAACGCCTGGACGAGCACGACTGGAAGGCCTGCCAGCAGCTCAGCGCCGATCTTTACGCCGACCACATCAGCGTTGCCGAAGCGATGCCCGGCGGCACCGTGTATTTCTGGCAAGGCTGGGATTCGGCCCTGGACACCTGGCCGTGGATCGTCGCGCTGGTGCTCAGTTGCCTGGTGGGCATGCTGGTACAGGTTGAAAGCCTGGCCGGGAAGATCATCCCGACCCTGGGCCAGGGCATTGTGTGGGCGATAGGCGCCGTGGTCTGCGCGGGCGTAGCCTGGCAGGGCTGGCGACCATGGGCTCACCACTATCGCGTGCTGGATGAACGGCTCAGCCAGCGATTGCCGTGCTGGATCAGCGCCAGCCACTTGCCGTTGCTGCCGATACGCGATCTGCTGCCGGGGCTCGTTGTGGCGGGAGCACTGGGGTATGTGTTCAACCCGCTGGCCAGCTTGACCCTGGTCGTGGTGCTGGCACTGGTCGGCTTGATCAGGCGCCCCTTCACCAACCACCACACCCCCTGGTCCGCCCGCCACCCGCGCTGGGCCGTGCTGGGCGGCGCGTTGGGTCTCGTCGGCGCAGTTGTGCTGTACGCCGGTTTGAAGGTGCTCGATAACAGCCATCTGATCACCCGTAACCAGGGCCTGCAACAGTGGACCGAGCGCCTGTGCAGCCGCATGCCGCGCAGCGCGACCGAATGCCAGGCACCCGCCACGCACACGCAGTGGTACGGCCAGGAGGCCAAGCGATGAATCCGAAATGGCTGGTGCCCATAAGCCTGGTGTTGGGCCTGGGGCTGCTCGGTGTCGCCGGCGCGACCAAACCCTTGCAATACGCGCAATTGTGGCTGGACCAGCGTGACAGCCCGTCCACGGCAACAGCCAGTGCGCTGGCCCCCCTCATTGACTGCGTGAACCGTATTGATCGGGACACCCGTTTGGCGTACTACCGCCTGCATGCCGCGTCGCCACAAGCGCCCGAGCACGACAACTTCGGCGACAGAAACGAGCCCGAACCGCGGATTATCCAAGCATCGGTGTGCTCGTCCTTGTACACCCTGAAACTGGAGCGCCAGCAACCCGGCAGCCCATTGATCGGCCTGGCCAGTGTGTACGCCTACCGGCTGCAGAAACTCACCTCGCTGACGGACAAAATCACGGCAATGCCGCCGCCCGATGGCGTGCCTCAAGGTGTTCAGCAAATGGTCGCTGAGGCCATGAACAAACCACTGCTCGCCCAACTGGTCGACGTCGGCGAAGACTACCTGGCGGTCTCAACCGGCCTGCGCAACCAACTGGAACGTGAAGACCTGAGCGTACGCCCCGCGCAGTTGGCGCGTATCGAAGCCCGTATGGGCCGCGACCTTCACTGGCACGTACTCAATTACATGATCGCCGCGCGCCATGCCGTTGACCGGATTGAACGTGACATGCGCGATGCCAGCCTGACACCGCAGACCGTCGCCGACCTGGTCGCGGCCGTGCAGGCGGCGGCGGATAACGGCAACGCGTACAAACGCCTGCACCCCGGCAACCCTCGGGATGAAGAGGCCAGTAACCTCTGGTATACGATCAGCCCGGCGGCAGAGGCATACCTTGCGGCGTTGACCACCCTTCGCCAAGACTGGCTCGCACACGCCGCGCCACCGCAACTGAGTGAGGACTACTACCTCGTCACGCGTCGCTACGACGCCCTCCTGAGCTACTACAACCGCCTTGCGCGCAATGCGTTCTAGTGTTTTTTGAGCTTCACATAGGACTGATGCAGATCTGACGCCCAACCATCGATCACCTCTTTCACGTCATCGGCCTTCATCACCTGCGAGTCATTTGACAGCGGCTTGCCGGTGCCTTTGCGCACCACCTGGGCGAGGACCTTGCCGTTGGCGCCATCCAGAAACTGCGCCTCGGTGCCCAAGGTGGTCTCCTGGTCGCGAATACCCGCGCCGGTACTCACCGCTGCCGCCACCAACGCTACCGGGATGAATTCATAGGGCTTGAGGCCTTCGGTCTTACTGCTGACGGCAGTGATTGCGGCACGGACCACAATCACGCCAGGGCCCGGGCCGTTCGCCAAGGGCAATGACTTGGCCAGCTCACGCTTGAGCGCCTGGTTGAAATAGCTGTTGATGCCGCTGAGGGTGCTCTGCGGGATTTTTGCGCTGGCCTGTGGCGTGGGATAGAACTGAGTGGGCTCGATGTACACCGCCGTGTAGCGGCTCAAGTCCAGCGTGGGATCGACCCAGCGCATCACTTCAGCGCCCGAGGGTGACGTGGCTTTCTTCAGTTGGCTGTAGTTGGAGAGGAACCCTGAATACTCGTCCGGTTGCGTGACCTTGCTGGCGCAGCCCGCCATGCCGATCGAGGCGACGCACAGCGCGCTGATCATTAGCCTTAGCTTCATCATTGAACTCCCTGGCGATCATCATCGTAAGAATGAGCTGTAGGTATAGCCAATCCTGGGGAATACACCTCATTGACGGCGCCTGGCATGCGCGCTCAGACCAAACTGCACCGCTCATTTGCGCGGTAACTGCGTATGACTATTGCCCTGCCAGTGAGTAAGGTGAAACCACATCCATTGTCAGGAACATCACATGCGCACCATCGGCCTTATCGGCGGCATGAGCTGGGAGTCCAGCGCCGAGTATTACCGCATCATCAACCAGTGCGTGCGCGACCAACTCGGCCCGCTGCGCTCGGCACAAGTGTTGATGTACAGCGTGGACTTCGGCCCGGTGGAGCAAGCCCAGCATGCCGGACGCTGGGACGACACCGCGCTGATCCTCGAAGATGCCGCCCGCCGCTTGCAGGCGGGTGGCGCCGAATGCGTGGTGCTGTGTACCAACACCATGCACAAGCTGGCGCCGCGAATCGAAGCGGCAGTGTCGATTCCGTTCCTGCATATCGCCGATGCCGCCGCGTTGGCCGCCGTGGAAGCCGGGACGTTGACGGTTGGTTTGCTCGGCACGGCCTTCACCATGGAGCAGGACTTTCTTACGTCCCGACTGACCGGCCACGGCCTGACCGTGCTGTTACCGGACGCGGATGAACGCAAGGAGGTGCATCGCGTTATCTATGAGGAGCTGTGCGTCGGCGTGATCAGCGACACTTCACGCCGGACTTACCAACGGGTCATCCAGTCCCTGGCCGCGCGCGGCGCTCAGGCGGTGATCCTCGGTTGCACGGAAATCGGCCTGTTGATCAAGCCCGAACACAGCGAGTTGCCGCTGCTGGACACCACCGCGCTGCATGCGCAGGCGGCGGTGGCGTTTGCCTTGCAGGACTAAGCGCGCGTGCGCAGGCGCGCCATGCTGACGGTGTCGACAAACACCCCATCACGCAGGGCGCTGTCACGCAGCACACCTTCTACCTCGAAGCCGAATTTACGGTACAGGCGTTGCGCCGCTTCGTTGTCGACGTACACCGTCAGCTCCACACGATGCAGGTTCATCCAGTTGTCGGCCACGTCCAGCGCGGCCGTCAACAGGCGCGAGCCCACGCCTTTGCCTTGCCAGGCCGTGGCCACGCCCATGCCGAACGAACCGACATGGGCCTGGCGCACGCGCAGGTACTGTTGCAGGCCGAGTTGGCCAATGACCTCGCCGCCATGCACGGCCACCAGTTGCAGGCGCCGCTCATCGTCCATCACCAGTTTTTTGCGCCACGCCTCCACCGATTGGAAAGGCATCTGCAGCACCTGACGGCACACGGCAGGTTCGTTATAGAGCGCCGCAACGCCTTCAAGATGGGCCTCGGTAAAGCGCTGGATGACGATATGAGGTTCAGGCGTGTGCATGGTGCTTCATCCTTTGAATAACACATGGCCGGCCAGTGTAGAGGCCCTCCCCGCTTGATGGCTAGGGCGCAGGTGCGGTCGACCACAAAGACGGCCAATCCCCGTAGGCCACCCCGGTGCAACGCGGCATCATTTTGAATTCGCTGAGCTGGAAGCCCTTGCCGTCAAACACCCACACCCCCCCGCCGCCACAATCGCCGATCCCGCGTTGTTTGTAGAAGTAGCTCAAGGTGCCCGTGGCCGGGTCATAGCCGACCGAGCCTTGCAGCGCCGCGTCCTCCAGTGGCAAAGACTCAAGCTGCAGGGTTGTTTCGGCATATGGCGCCTGGCGCTGGCGGCTGACCACGTCGTACTCGCAGTTGTAGGCCGCGCAGTCATAACGCACCACGGTCATTGCTTGCTGCGCCGTCAGCGCACCGGCGCTGGCCTCCGGTTCGCCGCCCGTGCCGTTGACCTCAGGCGTGATGGGGCGCAGCGCAGCCGCTACCAGGCCGGCCTGCTCCTGTGCGGTCAACGCGGGTGCCCCCGGGAATTTGCGCAATACCGGGGTCGGCAAACGCGCCGGCACGGCACTGGCCGCGCCTTTACCCTGCCGGGCCAGCGCGGTGAGGTTATCCACCCGCCCCTGCACCGCATCTATCAACAGCAGCGAAGCGCTCAGCCCGCTCAACGACACATGGGCGTCCTTGTCATCCGGTAGCTCCAGACGCTTGCCATCGCGCAAGGCCTGCAACCAACGGCGGGCCGCGGCCTCCTCGATCACACCGTAGGACCGCACCTCGGGATCGCCGCCCTGATCGTCCAGTTCGACGTGCAAATCCCGAGTCAACTCCAGGCCCAGCGGCTGACCGTCCAATCGCAAGGTGGCCAGGTCCAGCGCTTCGCCACGATGGTCGAAGCGCAAGCGCAGGTAGCCCTCGGCCCCGGCCTGATGCCAGATGTGCAACGTCAACGAGCTGTAGTCCTCTTCGTCGACCCCACTGGGCGCGCTGAGGGCATGGCAATTGCGCAGGTTGTCGCAACCGATCACCCACTCCTTGATTTCCCGCAGCAGCGGTACGGTTTCGGGTTTGGCTTGAGCAAGGGTGGCAGTGCCGCTCAGCAGCAGGGCCAGAAGTACGGGGCGCAGCATGGGACTCTCCGTGTCGAAAAGGCGCGGATTGTCCCATGTTCTGACGGGTGCGTCAGCGCTTGGCAGCCACCCGCCACACCCGCGCAATATCCGCCGCCCGCTCACTCAACAAACGCGGTGCTTCAGCGCACGCCTGTTCCAGGCTGGTGGGCCCTGAAGGCAACGCGAATGCGGCGTCGACGCCATGGGCGTACATCTGCTCGTAACCATCGCCCAGGGTGCCGGCGATGACGATCACCGGCACGCCGTGTTGCCGGGCGATGTGCGCCACACCGAAGGGCGTTTTGCCGCGCAGGGTCTGGGCGTCGAAACGGCCTTCGCCGGTAATCACAAGGTCGGCGCCGCGCACGGCTTGATCAAGGCCGACCAACTCAGCCACGACCTCCACACCCGCACGGAACTGCGCCCCCAGGAAGGCTTTGGCGGCGAAGCCCAGGCCACCCGCCGCGCCGCTGCCGGGTTCGTCGCGTACATCCCTGGGCAACACACGAGCGCAGTGGTCGGCGAAATGGCCGAGCGCAGCGTCAAGTTGCCTGACGTGCTCGGGGGTGGCACCTTTCTGCGGGCCGAAAATCGCCGAGGCACCCTGGGGGCCGCACAGTGGGTTATTTACGTCGGCGGCGATTTCAAAGCGCACCTCGGCCAAGCGTGGGTCGAGGTGTTCAAGACTCATACGGGCCAGGCGCGATAAGGCCAGGCCGCCAGGTGCCAGCGCTTGCTCCTGGGCGTCGAACACTTGCAGACCCAGCGCTTGCATCGCTCCGGCACCGCCATCGTTGGTGGCACTGCCGCCAATCGCCAGGATGATGCGCTGGGCACCGGCAGCCAGGGCCGCGCGGATCAGTTCTCCGGTGCCGAAGGTGCTGGTGATGCACGCATCGCGCTGGCCGGGCGGCACCCGTTGCAGACCGCTGGCTTCGGCCATTTCGATGATCGCCGTGCGGCTGTCGGCCAACCAGCCCCAACGCGCGTCGACCGCCGCGCCCAGCGGCCCGCGCACCGTTTGGTGGCGCAGTTCGCCGTGGCAGGCGGCGAGCACCGAATCCACCGTGCCTTCACCGCCGTCCGCCATCGGGCATTGGATCAACTGTGCGTCCGGCCAGACCTGGGCCAACCCGTGGGCGATAGCCTGGGCGACGCCTTCAGCACTCAGGCTGTCCTTGAACGAGTCGGGGGCGATGATGATTTTCATGGGCTTTCTCCGGTTTTTATAACGCCCATGCTGCCAGCTGGCACCGGGATTGACGCCGGTCAGATGCACAAGTGCGGGTGAGCTTTGTTGTTCATTCCGACAAAGACTGGGGCAGCAACTGCACGCCGAGGTACAAGGCAAGCATGCCGTCCAGGGTCAACGGGTCGACGCCGCTGAGTTCCGCGATGCGCTCCATGCGATAACGCAGGCTATTGCGGTGAATGCCCAGCGCATCGGCGCAGGCCTGGCTCTGGCCGTCGTGCTCGCACCAGCTGCGCAGCGTGGCCAGCAGTTGGCCGTTGCTGTCCTTGGCCAGCACGTTGCGCAGAGGGTTGAGCAGTTCGTCGAGGGCATCATCGTTGCGATGGCGCCAGAGCATCACCGGCAGGCGATAACGGCTGAGCGTCAGCAGCCGCGAGTGCGGCAGCACATCGCGACCGTACGCCAGCAGGTCACCGACGCGTCGGTAGCAACGCCGCAGGCCGGGCAAACCATTGGCTTGCCCGCCCACGGCCACCCGCAGGATCGTCCAACCTTGAGCGTCGAGCTTCTCCAGCAGGCGCAGGTTGTCCACCTGAACGGCCGCCGGCCGGCACCACAACAGCGAAAACTGCGCTGAGCTGACGCACCAACTGTCCGGGTAACGCGAGGTCAGCCAGGTGCTCAAGGCTTCCGCCGATTGGCCAGGGCCCAGCTCGAACAGGGAAGGCGTGCGCGCCAGTTGCGGTTTGAGCCCCAGTTGCTGGGCTTCATCGACCAGGCGCGGTGAGTCGCCGGTGTCGGCCAGCAGCAATGCCAGCAGGTCATCGCAACGCTGGCGCCGCCAGTGCTGCTCGGCTTGCTGGTGACGATGGCTGACCAGCATTTCGGCGGTCATGCGCACCAGTTCGGCATACGTGCGCAGCAAATCCGGCTCGCCGGTGATGCCCAGCACGCCGATCAGGCGCTGATCGTGCATCAGCGGCAGGTTGATACCCGGCTGCACGCCCTTGAGGTGCTTGGCGGTCTGGCCGTCGATTTCCACCACGCGCCCATTGGCCAGCACCAGTTGCGCCCCCTCATGGCGGGTGTTGATGCGCTCGGCTTCACCGCTGCCCAGGATCAGCCCCTGGCTGTCCATGACGTTGACGTTGTAGGGCAAAATCGCCATGGTCCGATCGACGATATCCTGCGCCAGGTCATGATCCAGCTCGAACACGGGGGCCATCTCCTCGAAAAAGTCCTGCACGGCAGGGTTGTTCATCGGCACAGCGCAAAGCCGGCTTGTCTGTGCGCGAGCACAAAGACAGCACCCCGCCGCGTGGCCGAGACTCGTTGGGCGATCAACGTTACCCGCGCATCGCGCAAAATCATAATAAATAGAGAGAACGCCATGTCACAGAGCGCCGCTGCCCCACTGACCACCGATGACGATAAAAACGCCATCTATAAGCGCATTACCCTGCGCCTGATCCCGTTCATTTTCATCTGCTATCTGTTCAACTACCTCGACCGGGTCAACGTTGGCTTTGCCAAGTTGCAGATGCTCGATGCACTGAAGTTCAGCGAAACCGTGTACGGCCTGGGAGCCGGGATCTTCTTTATCGGCTACGTGCTGTGCGGCGTGCCGAGCAACCTGGCGCTGACCCGGTTCGGTCCACGTCGCTGGATTGCCTTGATGATGATCGTGTGGGGCACCCTGTCCACCTGCCTGTTGTTCGTGACCACGCCGACGCATTTCTACACCCTGCGCCTGTTTACCGGTGCCGCCGAAGCCGGGTTCTTCCCCGGTGTGGTGCTGTACCTTGCGCAGTGGTTCCCGACGTTCCGTCGTGGGCGGATCATGGCCCTGTTCATGTCGGCGATCCCGGTGTCGGGGTTGCTCGGCAGCCCGTTTTCCGGCTGGATTCTCAACCACTTCGCCGCCGGCCAAGGTGGCTTGGCCGGCTGGCAGTGGATGTTTCTGCTGCAAGGCATCCCGACCGTGATCCTCGGCGCCCTCGCCTACTTCCTGCTCAGTGACAGCTTCGCCAACGCCAAGTGGCTCACGCCGCACGAGCGCGCGGTGCTGGAAACCGACCAGGCCACCGACCAGGCAAACAAACCCAAGGCCACCACCGACTCGCTGGGGCAAGTATTCAAGAACCCGGCCATCTGGGCCTTCGGGCTGATCTACTTCTGCATCCAGAGCGGTGTGTACGCGATCAACTTCTGGTTGCCGTCGATCATCAAGAACCTGGGGTTCAGCGATAACCTGGTGATTGGCTGGCTCAGTGCGGTCCCTTACCTGCTGGCGGCGGTATTCATGTTGCTGGTGGGGCGTTCCGCCGACTTGCGCAAAGAGCGTCGCTGGCACTTGGTGGTGCCGATGTTGATGGGCGCCATTGGCTTGGTGATCGCGGTGAATTTCGCCACTACGCCGGCGCTCGCCATCCTCGGGCTGACTATCGCCACCATGGGCGCCCTCACCGGCTCTGCCGATGTTCTGGCCGGTGCCTACCGCTATGCTCAGCGCGGGCGCGGCGGCCGGTGGGTTGGCGCTGATCAACTCCATGGGCCAGATGGCCGGCTTCCTCAGCCCGTATATCGTCGGTTTCGTGAAGGATGCCACCGGGTCCACGGATATGGCGCTTTACCTGCTGGCCGCAGTGATTGTGGCCGGCAGTGTGTTGGCATTGCGGATGACGCGCAGCCTCAACGCCTGATGCGGTCAGTGCGGGAGGGCTTTGCGCCCTCCCACCGTGGAGGCGGTGTTACAGCAAGCCACCGCCGTCAATGTCGATTACGGCGCCGGTCATGTAACCGTTTTCCATGGCCAGCACATAGCCCGCCGCCACTTCTTCCGCCTGGCCTACCCGGCCAACCGGCAATGCGTTACCGGCCTTGGCAAACATCGCCAGGCGCGATTCCTCGGCCAACCCCGCGTACGCCGGCGTATCAATGACCCCCGGGCTGATCACATTGACCCGACGCGGTGCGAGTTCCTTGGCCAACTGTTTGCCCAGTGCCTCGGTCGCGGCATTGATGCCGACCTTTATAAACTGGCCCGGCACTAATTTACGCCCCAGTTGCCCGGAGGTCAGGCTGATGCTGCCGCGCTCATCCAGAAAGGGCAGCGCCCGTTGAATAGCGCGCAATGCGCCCCAGAGTTTCACATTGAAATTGTCCTGGGCCTGCTCCAAGTCTGTCTCGCTCAAGGGGTTGGCGCGTACCGAAGGGCCAGACGTATACACCAGATGATCAAAATGCCCCACGCGTTCGAACAACCGTTGCAGGGATGCCGGGTCGGTGACGTCCACCGGTTCGCTGCGTACGCCATCGTCGGTAGTGGACGACAAGCGCCGCCCGGCCAGTATCACGTGTGCGCCACGCACCATGGCCGCCTCGGCCACCGCCGCGCCAATACCGCTGCTGCCGCCGATCACAATCACGGTTTTGCCGTTGAGGGGGGATGTCATGGGAAAGGTCCTTGGGGTCGAAAGTGAGCGTTCATCTTCCCAGCTTGGCAATCGCCGAAAAATCCCGGTAAAACGACAGGATCTTTAAAGGATTTTTATAAATGAGCTCGATCCTCGACCTTGAAGTCTTTGTGCGCACGGCCGACACCGGCAGCCTGTCCGCCGCCGCCCGCGGCCTGGGTTTGACCCCAGCGGCGGCCAGCATTGCGCTCAAACGCCTGGAGACCCGCCTGGGCATTCGCCTGCTCGCGCGTTCCACCCGCAGCATGCGCCTGACCGAAGAAGGCAAGCGCTACCTCGACAGCGTGCGCGAGGCCCTGGCGGCGCTGGCCGAAGGCGAGCAGGCGCTCAAGCAGCAGAGCCAAGGGCTGACCGGCCTGCTGCAATTGGCTGCACCGTCGGATTTCGGGCGCAACGTTGTGCTTGGCTGGCTGGACGAGTTCAAGCTGGAACACCCGAATATCCGCCTGCAACTGCTGCTTAACGACAGCAATGCCGACCTGTTCCGCGACACCGTCGACATCGCCCTGCGCTTCGGCGTGCCGAGGGACTCGAGCCTGGTGGCGCTGCCGGTGGTGCCGGGCCACCGGCGCATAGCCTGCGCCAGCCCCGATTACCTCGCGCGCCATGGCACACCCACCACGCCGGAGCAGTTGGCGCAGCACAATACGCTGCGCTACATGCGCCAGGGCCGGGCCAGCAGCACCTGGTTCTTTCGCCAGGGCGACGACCTGCAGGAAGTTGAAGTGACCGGCGACTACTTGAGCGATGACGGTGAAATCGTGCGGCGCTGGGCCTTGGCCGGCCACGGTATTGCGTATAAGGCCAACCTGGATATCGCCCGGGACCTCAAGGCCGGCCGCCTGGTGCAACTGCTGCCGGACTGGCAAGGCGAACCCACACCATTCAACCTGATGTGCCCGCACCGCCTGCAAGTGTCGGAGCGGGTAAAAGTGCTGCACCGATTTCTACAAGTGCGCTGCCAGGCGTTGCTGCGCACGTGAAGAAATGCGCACGGGGCTTGTTCCAGAGCCTCTGAGTCTGGTATTGCATGACGCTCACGTTTCCCAGACTTGAGGAGCTTTGCATGATTTACCGCACATTGGGCCAGTCCGGGTTGAAGGTCAGCGCCCTGACCCTGGGCACCATGATGTTTGGCGAACAGACCAACACCGAGGACTCGCTGCGCATCATCGACAAGGCCTGGGACCAAGGCATCAATTTTATCGACACGGCCGACGTATACACCGGCGGCCGCTCCGAAGAACTGGTCGGCGAAGCCATTGCCCGCCAGCGCCAGGATTGGGTGGTGGCGTCCAAAGTCGGCTTCGGCCCGCCCGACGGCTTACCCAATCGCAGCGGTTTGAGCCGCAAGCGCATTTTCAATGCCATTGAAGCCAGCCTGACCCGGCTCGACACCGACTACCTGGACATCTATTACCTGCATCGCGAAGACCACGCCACGCCGCTGGAGGTCACTGTATCGGCCATCGGCGACCTGATTCGCCAGGGCAAGATCCGCTATTGGGGCCTGTCCAACTATCGCGGCTGGCGCATCGCCGAGGTCATCCGCGTGGCCGAGCGCCTGGGCGTGGATAAACCGGTGATCAGCCAGCCGCTGTACAACATCGTCAATCGCCAGGCCGAGGTGGAACAGATCACCGCTGCGGCGGCGTATGGCCTGGGGGTGGTGCCCTATAGCCCGCTGGCCCGGGGCGTGCTCAGCGGCAAATATGCGCCGGATGTGACCCCGCAAGCGGGCAGCCGCGCCGCGCGCCAGGACAAACGCATCCTTGAAACCGAATGGCGTGTGGAGTCGTTGCGCATTGCCCAGCAGATTCAGGAGTACGCCCAAGCGCGCGGCGTGGGGGTTGTGGAATTCGCGATCGCCTGGGTACTGAACAACGCGGCGGTGAGTTCGGCGATCGTCGGGCCGCGCACCGAGGCGCAGTGGGACGCCTACACGGGGGCGCTGGGCGTGAAGATTACGGCGCAGGATGAAGCGTTTATCGATTCGTTGGTCACGCCGGGGCATTCGTCCACACCGGGGTTCAATGATGTGAGCCACTTTGTCTCGGGCCGGGCGGCGTACGCCTAGCCAGCCTCTCGGGCGTACTGGAAATATGTGGGGGTCGACAGCCCCCACATTCGATCTGGGTAAACCGACCTTTTTTGGTCATTTTCCGTCCCCCGCCCCAAAACAGCGCACCCTTTGCCGCTGAAAGCACCATAATCCGCTCTCGATTCTCCCTGTTTATTTCCAATCGGCTTTCGCGAGGGCAGCGTGTCTAAAGGTGTTGTGTTATCGGTATCGGCCTCGGTGTTGTTTGCCGTCATGTATTACTTCACGTCGCTTCTCACGCCGTTGAGCGGCCTGGAGATTTTCGGCTGGCGCATGTTGCTGACCGTGCCGTGCATGACGGTGTTCATGATCGTCAGCGGCGAATGGCGGCGGGTGCGCGAGTTGCTCTACGTACTGGTGGCCAAGCCTCGATGGATTGCCGGGGTAGTGCTGTCTTCGGCGCTGCTTGGCGTGCAGTTGTGGCTGTTCATGTGGGCGCCGCTGAACGGGCGCAGCCTGGATGTGTCGGTGGGTTACTTCCTGCTGCCGCTGACCATGGTGTTGACCGGGCGTCTGGTATGGGGCGAACAGCTGTCCTACCTGCAAAAAATCGCTGTGTTTTGCGCTGCCCTCGGGGTGCTTAACGAGCTGTACCAGGCCGGCGGTTTTTCCTGGGCGACGCTGGTGGTGATCATCGGCTACCCGCTGTATTTCATCCTGCGCAAATACCTCAAGACCGATCACCTTGGCGGGCTGTGGCTGGATATGGCGTTGATGCTGCCGGTGGCCTGGTGGTTTGTGCAAAGCGGCGAACAAGGCTTTGCGGTGATGGATGCGCACCCCAAGCTGTATGCGTTGATCCCCTTGCTGGGCCTGATCAGTGCCTCGGCCTTGGTGAGCTATATCATCGCCAGCCGTTTGTTGGCGTTCAGCCTGTTCGGGCTGCTCAGTTACGTCGAACCGGTGTTGCTGCTGGTAGTGGCCCTGTTGCTGGGTGAAGGGGTCAAGCCGGGGCAATGGCTGACCTATATTTCGATCTGGGTCGCCGTGATGGTACTGGTGTTCGAAGGGTTCAAGCACTTGGTGCGCCAGCAGCGGGCCTGATGCCCTGGCAATAGAAAGCCCGGCCGAGGTTGCCCTCGGCCGGGCTTTTTGCACTTACTCGGCGGTCAAGACGCCGCGACGTACCTGGTCCCGCTCGATGGACTCGAACAACGCTTTGAAGTTGCCTTCGCCAAACCCATCATCGCCCTTGCGCTGGATGAACTCGAAAAACACCGGGCCCATCAAGGTTTCCGAGAAGATTTGCAGCAACAGACGCTTATCACCTTCGATGGACGAGCCATCCAGCAGGATGCCACGCGCCTGCAATTGATCCACCGGCTCGCCATGGTTCGGCAGGCGGCCTTCGAGCATTTCATAGTAGGTGTCCGGCGGCGCGGTCATGAAGCGCATGCCGATCTTCTTCAGCGCGTCCCAGGTCTTGATCAGGTCGTCGGTGAGGAATGCCACGTGCTGGATGCCTTCACCATTGAACTGCATCAGGAACTCTTCGATCTGCCCGGCGCCCTTGGACGACTCTTCGTTCAGCGGGATACGGATTCTGCCGTCCGGCGCGCTCATGGCCTTGGACGTCAGGCCGGTGTACTCGCCCTTGATATCGAAGTAACGCGCTTCACGGAAGTTGAACAGTTTCTCGTAGAAGTTGGCCCAATAAGCCATGCGCCCGCGATAGACGTTGTGGGTCAGGTGGTCGATGACCTTCAGGCCGGCGCCTTGCGGGTTGCGGTCCACGCCGTCGAGGAACACAAAGTCGATGTCATAGATCGAGCTGCCTTCGCCAAAACGGTCGATCAGGTACAACGGCGCGCCGCCGATGCCTTTGATCGCCGGCAGGTTCAGCTCCATCGGGCCGGTTTCGATGTGGATCGGCTGGGCGCCCAGTTCCAGGGCACGGTTATAGGCGTGCTGCGAGTCCTTGACGCGGAACGCCATGCCGCACACCGATGGGCCGTGCTCGGCGGCAAAGTAGGAGGCGATGCTGTTGGGCTCGTTGTTGAGGATCAGGTTGATCTCGCCCTGGCGGTACAGGTGCACGTTTTTGGAACGGTGGGTCGCGACTTTGCTGAAGCCCATGATCTCGAAGATCGGCTCCAAGGTGCCCGGGGTTGGCGATGCGAACTCGATGAATTCAAAGCCCATCAGGCCCATTGGGTTTTCGTATTGGTCGGCCATTTCGGCGCCTCATTCTTGTGATTAACGGATGTCAATTGCCAGCAAGGATGAGGCGAACAGGTGGCGCGCAGGACAGGCCTCGCACGCTGCGGGCGAGGAAGTCACCAAAGATGAGGGGGGAACCGTGTCGCTTCATGGTGTCATCAGTCTCTGACGGCCGAGGCTTGCGTGAGCGCAAGTCCATATTCTTGTATGCGTAAATCGATTCTACACAGCGTAACAGGGTTTGTCCGTACTCTTATCAAATCCCCATTACCCGCGCCCGTGCAAGGGGTTTGTTGCACAGGTAGATGCCCAGCAGAATGACTGCCCCGCCCAGCAACATGGGGACGGTCAATTGCTCGCCCAGCAGCAACGCGCCGCAGATGACGGCGGTCAGCGGGTTGAGTGCGATAAATACGCCGGAGCGTGTCGCGCCGATACGCCGGAGACCGTCGTAGTAGCCGATATAGGCCAGCGCCGAACCCAATACGCCCAGATACACCAGACTCAGCAGTTGTGGCAGGTCGATACGGGCAACCGCTTCAAGCGTGATACCGCCGCTCAGTGCGGTTGTGGCGGTCAGCATCAACGTGCCCAGCAGCACTGACCAGGTGACGGTCTGCAACGGGCCCAGGGTGGCGTTCAACCCACGGGAAAACAACGAATAAACGCCCCAAGCCAACACACAGCCGAAGATCAGCAGATCCCCGAGCCAACTCTGGGGGGCGACCTGCATCAGTTGCGGGTTGCGGCTGACAATCACCGTGGCGGCACCGCCCAGGCACAGCGCGATGCCCATGACTTTACTGCGCCCCAAGCGCTCTTTGAACAGCAGCCAGGAGGCCAGCCCAATCACGGCCGGGTTCAACGCCACGATCAACGACGCCCGCGACGCATTGATGTAGTGCAACCCATAGAAGAAGCACAGGTTGTAGAAAAAAATCCCAAAGAACCCCAGCACCGCCAACAGCGCCAATTGCCGAAGGCTTGGACGAACCAGGGGAATGCGGGCCACGCCCATGAACAGTAACAAGGCCAGGCTCGCCAGGAGAAAACGCAGGCTGGCGGCCAATAGCGGGTCGACCTGATTCGCCAGGTATCGCCCGGCGACAAAGGTGCCGCCCCAAATCATGGTGACGGCGGCGAGTTTGCAGTAAGTGAGGCGATCAGAGGTGGCGCGCATGAAGTGGGCTCGAAGAACAGGAGAATGGGCGTATTCTTCAGCTAATAAGCCATCATCGTAAAATGAGCATTTACTCATGACCCTCACGCAACTGGAAATATTCTCCCTGGTGGCCGAGCTGCAAGGTTTCACCAGCGCGGCGCACCGGCTGGGCATCAGCCAATCGGCGGTGTCCCACGCCATCAAGGCGCTGGAGCAGGAACTGGGCGTGGCGCTGTTTCGGCGCCATCAAACCCTGGTAGAAACCAGCGATATCGGCCAGCAATTACTCGGTCGCGCCCGTGCCATGCTCGGCCTCGCCAACACGCTGCAGCAGGAAGCCGCCGATGCCCGGGGCATGAAGCGCGGGACCTTGCGCATTGGATCGTTTGGGCCGACCTCTTCCACCTATTTGCTGCCGAGGATTCTCAGTCGATTCCGCCAGGCGCATCCCGGTATCGAAGTACACGTGGACGAAGGGCCGGACCGACAAGTCATCCACTGGCTGGACGAGCGCAGAGTCGATATCGGCTTCGTCGTGCTCGAACAGGAGCGCTTGGATACCTACCCATTGTTCGAAGACCAGATGGTCGCGCTGCTGCCCACCGATCATCCGTTGGCCGACCGTGAGCAGGTAACGCTCAAGGACTTGTGCGGCGCCCCCTTTGCGCTGACGGAGGCAGGCTCGTCGGAACTGGTGACGCGGCTGTTCAGTGACGCTCGCTTAGTGCCCAATGTGCGTTACCGCTGCTCCCAATTACTGAGCACCTTGGAGACAGTGAGCCGGGGCGATGCCGTGAGCCTGGTGGCGCAGGCGTCCTTGCCCGCCACGCCAGACCCGCGTTATGTACAGCGGCCATTGTTGCCCGCCGTGCCGCGCAAGGTCGGCCTGGCCGTGCTGGACCGGCGCCAGTCTTCCCCGGCGACCCTGGCGTTTATCCGTATCGCCCAGAGCCTGGCGCTATGACCCCACCGCCCTGGACTGCGAGCTTATTGGCGGCGAGCCATCTATCATCAGCGCATCCCGATTGCTGCTACAGGCCGTTCTGCCCATGCCCCTGACCGCCAACGGCCCGCGAAACCGCGCCACTCGCACCTTCATGACCATGCTGGGTGGCTTGCTGCCGATTGCGCTGGGCATCGTCATTTTGCATTGGCAAGCCGAACGCTCGCTGCAACAGAGTACCGTCCGCACCGCCCAGGAAGCCGTGCGCCAGTTTGACCTGATGCTTGATAACACCGCCCTCGCCGCCCAGGTTCTGCTGCCCCTGGCGGGCCAACCCTGCGATGACGCGGCCCAACTGGCGCTGCGCGAGCAGGTCACGCGGCGACCGTTTGTGCGTGCAACCACGTTGTCCTGGCAAAAGAACATCTATTGCAGCTCACTGTTCGGCGGCGACCATGAGTCCAGCGTCAACCCGGCTGACTATGTCGACGGCGCGTTATGGTTGATGACGGGCAACCCGGTTACGCCGGATACCGCGCTCCTGGTGCATCGACTGGTTGACGGCGACAAAGCCGCCTTTGCCTCTATCGACGGCTACCACCTGACCAACGCCCTGCGCTTGATCAGCCGTTACGCGGACCTGACCCTGCAGGTGGGCCCGCACTGGCTCGGTGCCGACGGCAAGGTGCATGACGTGCCGGTGCCTGGCTTTGCCGTGGCTCATCAACACCTGGCGTCCGCGCGCTATCCGTACAGTGTCGACGCCGGCATGCCCGCCGGTGAAGTGTGGCGCTATATGCGCGAGCGTTACCCGGCGTCGTTCAGCCTAGTGGTGTTTTTTGGCGTTCTGGCCGGTGTGCTTGTGCGTGGGCTGCAAAAGCGCTCTTCGACGCCCACCCATGAATTGCAACGAGCGCTGGAAGCGAATGAGTTCGTCCCTTACTTTCAGCCGGTGGTGCGCGGCGACACGCGCGAATGGGCGGGTTGTGAAGTGTTGATGCGCTGGCGCCACCCCAAGGAAGGTTTGGTGCGCCCAGACCTGTTTATTCCTTTGGCCGAACATTGCGGCCTGATCGTGCCGATGACCCGCGCCCTGCTGCGTCAGACCGCTGCGCAACTGGCGCCCTATGCGGCGCGTATCAGCCCGGGCTTCCATATTGGGGTGAATATCACCGCACGCCATTGCCTTGACCTGGAGTTGGTGGATGACTGTCGCGAATTTCTGGCCGCTTTCCCGGCAGGCCAGGTGACGCTGGTGCTGGAGTTGACCGAGCGCGAGCTGATCGAACCCACCGCTATCACGCGACAGCTGTTCGATGCCCTGCATCAACTGGGCGTGATGATCGCCCTCGATGACTTTGGCACCGGGCACTCCAGCCTGGCTTACTTGCGTAATTTCAATGTGGATTATTTGAAGATAGACCAGAGTTTTGTCGCCATGATCGGCGCAGATGTACTATCAAGTCATATCCTCGACAGCATCATAGAGTTGTCCAGCAAGCTCGACCTGGGCATCGTTGCAGAGGGCGTCGAAACAGCCGAGCAGTGTGAATACCTGGCGGCGCACGGTGTGGATTTCCTGCAGGGTTACCTGTTTGGCAGACCGTTACCCGGTGATGAATTCATTCAAACCTTGATCAGTCATTGAATAGCCATACACTCAGCGCGTTGAAATATTCTTAGTTGAGACAAAAGACGTGATTTACTCGTAGCGGATTAACTACTACAATTTTTCCTGCCTGTGCAGAGCTCACAGGACGACGTATTTTTTGAGTCGTTTAAAGCGCTTGGCTTATAGCTTTGTCTGCAGTTGATATCAGCCAACTACACTATTGGAGTACAGATTTTGTCCAGACTCGCCGAATTTCGCGCAGCAGAAAAAGCCCTTCAAGAGCAGCTTGCCCAGCTGGAATCCCTGAAGAACGACGCAGGCTTGAAGAAAGAGATCGAATTCGAAGAAAAGCTTCAGGCATTGATGAAAACCTACGGCAAAGGCCTGCGTGACATCATCCTGATCCTTGATCCAAACCCGGGCAAGTCCAGTGCCGCCGCGGCTCCCAAACAGCGTCGCGCGCGCGTGGTCAAGGTCTACCAGAACCCGCACACTGGCGAGCTGATCGAAACCAAGGGTGGCAACCACCGTGGCCTCAAGACCTGGAAAGAACAATACGGCGCCGAGACGGTAGATTCCTGGCTTCGCGGTTGATCGCATTGCTCTAATAAAAAAGCCCCGCTTAAGCGGGGCTTTTTTTATTCACGCGTTCGAACCTGAACTTAAATAACATTTCATTTTGTTCCATGGCAATCGGCCGAACGTGCTTAAAGTTTGAGACTGTCGCGCACTGAACTGACTTCATCCTTGCTCGCCTCGTATGCTTGCGCTTGGCCAGCGTATGAAAAAACATACGCCTTATCGGTATCAACCGCCGCCACCAATGTTTGTGACAATACGTGCCGGCCGTTCTCGGTAATCACGCAAGTAGTTTCCAGCGCTTCAAGACGGCTCAATGTTGCAGCGTGCATTTTGGTGCACACGCTTTGGTAGCCACCTTGGGCAAACCCTTTCTGGATGGACTTACGCATTTCCAGCAAAACGCCCCGAAGATTAACTTTATGCCCACTTTCGACCGGCGTGCCCGTTAACTCCATGACCATCAACGTGTTGCCGTTTTCATCATTCTTGATCGCACGCTGCCGGGAGACCGGTTGCGGTTTTGCCGGTACCTCGCCATCGGCAATCACTTCTTCGGCTTGCCAGCCGCTGGGCCAATGAATTTCCGGATCGGCCGCCAACACAACAGAACTGGTCAACAGCAAACACCCAGCGCTCAATAGCCGTTTACGAACGTCGAACATGCGAAAAACACCCTAGAACCAAGCACCAAAGTGTGAGCCCCTGCGCCCATCGGTCGCAAGGCCTGCGTCAGCTTTTTCATTTGGCGCGGCAGGCGAGCCTTGCGTATCATGGCTGCGCTGCACAGATGCCAGCCGCAAGCCAAGGGAACGCTCCTCTCACCAGGAGCTGCGTTTGCCCCATTTTTTTCTGGAGGGCCCATGAGCCTGCACGAACTGAACACCTTCCCGGGCGTCACCGCCCAACCTGACACCGCCACGTCGAACTTCGTGTTCAACCACACCATGCTGCGGGTCAAGGACATCACCAAGTCGCTGGATTTCTATACCCGCGTCCTGGGTTTCTCCCTGGTTGAAAAGCGCGATTTCCCGGAAGCCGAATTCAGCCTGTACTTCCTGGCCCTGGTGGACAAATCCCAGATCCCTGCCGACGCCGCCGCGCGCACCCAGTGGATGAAGTCGATCCCGGGCATCCTTGAACTGACCCACAACCACGGCACCGAAAACGATGCCGACTTCGCTTATCACAACGGCAATACCGACCCGCGTGGCTTTGGCCATATCTGCATCTCGGTGCCGGATATCGTTGCAGCGTGCGAACGCTTTGAAGCGCTGGGGTGTGATTTCCAGAAACGCCTGAGCGATGGCCGCATGAAAAGCCTGGCATTCATCAAGGACCCCGATGCGTATTGGGTCGAGATCATTCAACCCGCGCCGCTGTAACGAAAAAACCCCATGATCACTCATGGGGTTTTTCATTTTCAGGCCCTGCGTTACGCCGGCGCAGACGTACGGATCAGGTGATCAAACGCACTCAGCGACGCCTTGGCGCCCTCGCCTACCGCAATCACGATCTGCTTGTACGGCACCGTCGTCACGTCACCGGCGGCAAACACGCCAGGCAGTGACGTTTCGCCACGGGCATCCACAATGATCTCGCCGCGCGGGGTCAGCTCAACCGTGCCCTTGAGCCAATCGGTGTTGGGCAGCAAACCGATCTGCACGAAGATACCTTCCAGGTCGATGGTCTTGAACTCGCCACTGTCGCGATCCTTATACGCCAGGCCGGTAACTTTCTGGCCATCGCCTTTGACTTCGCTGGTCAGCGCGCTGGTGATCACATCAACGTTCGGCAGGCTGTGCAGCTTGCGTTGCAACACCGCGTCGGCGCGCAGCTTGTTGTCGAACTCGAGCAGGGTCACGTGACTCACGATGCCGGCCAGGTCGATGGCCGCTTCAACGCCGGAGTTACCGCCGCCAATCACCGCCACGCGCTTGCCTTTGAACAACGGCCCGTCGCAGTGCGGGCAGAAGCAAACGCCTTTGGCCTTGTATTGCTGCTCACCCGGCACCCCCATTTCACGCCAGCGGGCGCCGGTGGCCAGGATCACCGTCTTGGACTTGAGGGTCGCGCCGCTTTCGAAACGAATTTCATGCAGGTCACCCGCGTTTTTCGCCGGGATCAAGGCACTGGCGCGCTGCAGGTTCATGATGTCCACGTCGTATTGACGCACATGGGCTTCCAACGCGCTGGCCAGCTTCGGCCCTTCGGTTTCCTGTACCGAGATAAAGTTCTCGATGGACATGGTGTCCAGCACCTGGCCGCCAAAACGCTCGGCGGCAACACCGGTGCGAATACCTTTACGCGCCGCATAAATGGCTGCCGAAGAACCGGCAGGCCCACCGCCGACAACGAGGACGTCAAAGGCATCTTTGGCACTGATTTTCTCGGCAGCCTTCTCAATGCCGCTGGTATCGAGCTTGGCGAGGATCTCTTCCAGGCCCATGCGGCCCTGGCCAAAGTTCACACCGTTGAGGTACACGCTGGGCACCGCCATGATCTGGCGTTCATCGACTTCAGCCTGGAACAGCGCGCCGTCGATGGCAACGTGGCGGATGTTCGGGTTGAGCACCGCCATCAGGTTCAGCGCCTGGACCACGTCCGGGCAGTTCTGGCAGGAGAGCGAGAAATAAGTCTCGAAGCTGAACTCGCCTTTGAGGGCGCGGATCTGTTCGATCACTTCGACACTGGCCTTCGACGGGTGGCCACCGACTTGCAGCAGGGCCAGCACCAGCGAAGTGAATTCATGGCCCATGGGGATGCCGGCGAAACGCAGGCTGATATCGGCACCCGGGCGGTTGATGGAGAACGAGGGCTTGCGCGCATCATTGCCATCGGTTTTCAGGGTAATCAGCGTGGTGAGGCTGACGACGTCCTGTAAAAGAGCGAGCATTTCCTGGGATTTCGCGCCGTCATCAAGGGAGGCGACGATCTCGATCGGCTGGGTGACCCGTTCCAGGTATGACTTCAACTGAGCTTTAAGATTGGCGTCCAACATACGGGCGATTTCCTGTTAATTCGGTTTATTGCAGACAAAAAAACGCCCGAGCGAATCTCGCCCGGGCGTTCAGAGGGCGGATGCAGCTTACTTAAGTGCGGAATACCGCCCTTGAGACTTCACAGACTTAGATCTTGCCGACCAGGTCCAGGGACGGAGCCAGAGTGGCCTCGCCTTCTTTCCACTTGGCTGGGCAGACTTCGCCTGGGTGGGCAGCAACGTACTGGGCGGCTTTGATTTTGCGCAGCAGCTCAGAAGCGTCACGACCGACACCACCGTCGTTCAATTCAACGATCTTGATCTGACCTTCTGGGTTGATCACGAACGTGCCGCGGTCTGCCAGGCCAGCTTCTTCGATCAGTACGTCGAAGTTGCGGGAGATGGTCAGGGTTGGGTCGCCGATCATGGTGTACTGGATCTTGCCGATGGCTGGCGAAGTGTTATGCCAGGCAGCGTGGGCAAAGTGGGTGTCGGTGGACACGCTGTAGATCTCGACGCCCAGTTTCTGGAATTCGGCGTAGTTGTCAGCCAGGTCTTCCAGCTCGGTTGGGCAAACGAAGGTGAAGTCGGCCGGGTAGAAGAACACTACGGACCATTTGCCTTTCAGGTCAGCGTCGGTCACATCTACGAAGCTGCCGTTTTTGAATGCGGTGGCTTTGAACGGTTTTACTTGGCTGTTGATGATAGGCATCGTTGACTCTCCGTCAGGGGTTAAGAAGTTGATGAAGTGAATCCTACCCACTCTCTTGACTGATGGCTCATTGGCAAACCTGATGCTGACGATTGGTTTTCGCTATCAGACGACTGTATTAATAGAAGAAAACTCAAAGCAGCGGCTGGGTCGCCAACGTCATACCGAGAAAAGGTGTGGATTCAACATAGCGCATGGCGGATTTCATGTCGCTCCAGCCGACGTAACTCATCAACGACTTCAAATCCCAGCCGCTGCGATGCGCCCATGTGGCGAAGCCCCGGCGCAAGGAATGGCTGGTGTATTGCTCGGCGGCGATGCCCGCACGCTCAAGCGCCTGGCGCAATAACGGGATAAGGCTATTGGGGTGCAGGCCCTCCTCCCCCAGGTTGCCCCAGCGATCAATGCCCCGAAACACCGGGCCACGCACCAACCCCGACGCGCTGAGCCACTCGGTATAGGCTTGCACCGGGCACAAGCGCAGCAGCGCCGGGGTGTGATACGTCTTGCCGAGGTTGTCGCGGTCGCTTTTGCTGCGCGGCAGGTACAGGCTGATACCGGCGCCGGGCGTGGCCTGAACGTGTTCGATACTCAGTCGGCACAACTCATCGCTGCGAAAGCCGCGCCAAAAGCCCAGCAGAATTAACGCGTTATCACGCTTGGCGCGCAGCAGCCGAGGTTGATCCTGAGCCTCGCCCGCTTCGCGCGCTTCGCTATCAAGGGACGCCACCACCTGCTCCAGATGCTTGAGCTGCAACGGCTCGGCTTGTTTCTCCTGAGCTGGGTGCACGGCCCGAATCCCTTTGAGCACCTTGCGCACCACCGGTGTTTTTGTCGGGTCGGCAAAACCCTGGCTGGTGTGCCATTGCGCCAACGCCGAAAGCCGCAGCTTCAAGGTGTTGACCGCCAACACGCCTGCATGGGCCACCAGGTAGCGCGCCACACTGTCACTGGTGGCCGGCAGGAAACCACCCCAACTCACCTCGAAGTGCTCGATGGCAGCGCGATAGCTACGCCGGGTGTTATCGCGGGTGGCGGCATTGAGGTAACGATCCAGATCGCTCATGGGAGGCCTATTCGTACTATTTGGGGGCTGCATAGCGCCCTAACGGTTTTTGACACGGGATAATACGCCAATACCCCATCTGTGAATCGGCCGAATTTGAACGAGCTTTGGATAGTGTTATAGTATGTAACTACATACTACATATTACAGTACCAAATCGACGGAGACCCCATGGCACGCGGCGGAATAAACAAAGCAGTGGTTCAAGCGGCACGCCTGGCGATCCTCGCTCGCGGCGAAAACCCCAGCATTGATGCTGTACGCATCGAGATGGGCAATACCGGCTCGAAAACAACGATCCACCGCTACTTGAAAGAGCTGGACGACAGCGAAACCCGCCTGACCATCGCTCAAGCCCCGATTGACGATGAGCTGGCTGAGTTGGTCGCGCGTCTGTCCCAGCGCCTGAAAGAGAAGGCCCAAGAGCCGATTGACCTAGCTCTGTCGCAGTTCGAACAACAAAAAACCGCCCTGCTCGCCCAGCTGAAATCGCTTGAAGAGACCCACGGCCAGCTGCAGCAACAATTCGATATCCAGGGTGCGGCGCTTGCGGAAGAAAGTGCCGCTCTGCAAACCGCCAGAACCAGCCTGCAGATCGAACAAACCCGTAACGCCGGGCTAAGCCAGGCGTGCAGCGATTACGAATTGCGCATTAATGACAAGGACGAACAGATCCGTTCGCTGGAAGACAAGCACCTGCACGCCCGCGAAGCGCTTGAACACTATCGCAACGCAATCAAGGAACAGCGCGAGCAGGAGCAGCGGCGCCACGAAGGCCAGTTGCAGCAGATACAGGCAGAACTGCGCCAAGCCCAGCAAAGCGCAATGGTGCGCCAGGATGAGATCACCCAGTTGCATCGCGACAACGAGCGACTGCTGATCGAGCACCGGGTAACCACCAAGGAGTTGGCGACGCTGCAAGAGCAAGTGCGCAAGGACCAGGCCCAGCAACTTAAGCTGAGCGAACAGGTAAGCAAGATCGACGGCGAACGCACCCTGCTGCAGGAGCGCCTGCGGGTTGCAACCATGCAAAGCGAGTCACGCCAGCACGCGCTGAGTGAGCTTCAGCAGGCCAACAAAGGGCTGGAGCTGGACCTTATCAAGGCCCAGGCCAGTATCGAGGCATTGCGCCTGGCGGCCGTCGTTGCAACGGCGCCAGAGGCAACACCTGAAACCTGATCAGTGCGCCACAGGTGTGCGCATGGTGACAAACTCTTCCGCCGCCGTGGGGTGCACGCCGATGGTGTCATCGAAATGCTGCTTGGTCGCGCCCGCCTTGAGCGCGATCGCCAGGCCCTGGACGATCTCACCGGCATCCGGGCCGACCATATGGCAGCCCAGCACTTTGTCGGTGTCGGCATCGACCACCAGTTTCATCAAGGTCTTTTCCTGGCAGTCCGTGAGGGTCAGTTTCATCGGCCGGAAACGGCTCTCGAAGATCTGCACCTTGTGGCCCTTCTCTTTCGCCTCTTCTTCAGTCAGGCCCACCGTACCAATATTGGGCAGGCTGAACACCGCCGTGGGGATCATCGTGTAATCCACCGGGCGATACTGCTCTGGCTTGAACAAACGACGCGCCACAGCCATGCCTTCAGCCAGGGCAACCGGCGTTAACTGCACGCGACCGATCACATCGCCGATAGCCAGGATGGACGACTCGGCGGTCTGGTACAGGTCGTCCACTTCGACGAAGCCACGCTTGTCGAGTTTCACGCCCGTGCTCTCCAGCCCAAGGTTGTCCAGCATCGGGCGACGGCCAGTGGCATAGAACACACAATCGGCCTCCAGCACGCGACCGTCTTTGAGCGTGGCCTTGAGGCTGCCATCCGTTTGCTTGTCGATGCGCTCGATGTCGGCATTGAATTGCAGGTCCAGGCCACGCTTGGTCAGCTCTTCTTTTAGATGGGTGCGCACCGAACCGTCGAAGCCACGCAGGAACAGGTCGCCGCGATACAGCAATGAAGTCTGGGCGCCCAACCCGTGGAAAATACCGGCAAACTCGACAGCGATGTAACCACCACCAACTACCAACACGCGCTTAGGCAGCGTTTTGAGGAAAAATGCCTCATTGGAGCCGATGGCATGTTCACGCCCTGGAATCTCCGGAATCTGCGGCCAGCCGCCGGTGGCGATCAGAATATGCTTGGCGGTAAAGCGTTCGCCATTGACCTCAACTTGATGCGCATCAACAAGCCGTGCATGCCCTTCATGCAGCGTCACGCCACTGTTAACCAGCAGGTTGCGGTAGATCCCATTCAGGCGATTGATTTCGCGATCCTTGTTGGCAATCAGCGTAGCCCAGTCAAAATTCGCCTCGCCCAGCGACCAACCGAAGCCGCTGGCTTGCTCGAAATCTTCGGCAAAATGCGCGCCGTACACCAACAGCTTTTTCGGCACGCAGCCGACGTTGACGCAAGTACCGCCCAGGTAGCGGCTTTCGGCCACAGCCACCTTGGCACCAAAGCCGGCGGCAAAGCGCGCCGCGCGAACACCGCCGGAACCGGCGCCAATTACATACAAGTCAAAATCGTAGGCCATTTCACTCTCCTCGGCAGGCCGTCAGCATACCGACTTACATGGGGCTGAAAAACGAAAAAGCCACCCGAAGGTGGCTTTCTCTTACAAACGCATGGGCAAGCGTGAATCAATAAGCCTTGCCAGTCTTGTAGAAGTGCTCGTAGCAGAAGTTGGTGGCTTCGATGTAGCCTTCAGCGCCGCCGCAGTCGAAACGCTGGCCCTTGAACTTGTAGGCAATCACGCAGCCGTCTTTGGCTTGCTTCAACAGGGCGTCGGTGATCTGGATCTCGCCGCCTTTGCCTGGCTCGGTTTCTTCGATCAGCTTGAAAATGTCCGGAGTCAGGATGTAACGACCAATGATCGCCAGGTTTGACGGAGCATCTTCGGGCGCAGGTTTTTCAACCATGTCACGCACGCGGATCAGGCCATCACCAATGTCGTCACCGGCGATAACGCCGTATTTGTTGGTTTCGGTCGGGTTCACTTCCATGACCGCAACGATGGTGCAGCGGTATTTCTGATACAGCTTGACCATCTGGGTCAGTACGCCATCACCTTCCAGGTTAACGCACAGGTCATCCGCCAAGACCACAGCGAACGGTTCGTCACCGATCAGCGGTCGGCCGGTAAGAATCGCATGGCCAAGGCCTTTCATCTGGGTCTGACGGGTGTAGGAGAACGAGCACTCGTCGAGCAGCTTACGGATGCCGACCAGGTATTTTTCCTTGTCGGTGCCCTTGATCTGGTTTTCCAGCTCGTAGCTGATGTCGAAGTGGTCTTCCAGCGCGCGCTTACCACGGCCGGTGACGATGGAAATTTCGTTCAGACCGGCATCCAGAGCTTCTTCCACGCCGTACTGAATCAGTGGCTTGTTCACCACCGGCAGCATTTCTTTGGGCATGGCCTTGGTCGCTGGCAAGAAGCGAGTGCCGTAACCGGCTGCTGGGAACAAGCATTTCTTGATCATATGGGTCCTTAAAAAGGGCTGTGCGTACGAAATTCGGCGCAGTCTAATCAGGCCGCAGCCACCTTACAATGGCAGCTGCTGGCGTTGCGATGTCATCATAGAGAAAAAATGTCAGCGTAAGTTCCACTTATCTTACAAAGACCTTCCTACCGCCTTGGCAAAAATTGCCGGTCACGCATCATTTCCATGGTAAGCCGTCTTTTTAGCACGCTTTTTCAGCCGGAACACTGACTTGGAATAACTTACGCGGCTTCGTGAGATTTGGCGCTATCATTAGGCCCTTGAATCAGACCAGACGAGATTGTTAATAGATGTCAGAACCAAAAGGCGTGAACGGCTACCTGATCACCAAGCGAGCGGACGGCTGGCACCTGATCAACTTTCACGGAGACAGCGTCGCTGGCGTTTTCGAGACAGAAAGCATGGCGATAGCGGTAGCCGAAGTGTTCGTGGATGAAGCCGGCCACGCGTCGAGCAAGCGACCGAAGGGCAAATAAGTCTTCAGCCCCCGCGCAACAAGCCCCGTTTGACGGGGCTTTTTTTGTATCACTCTGTACCTTGATGGCAGTTCGCTATAACCTGCCGAAAACGCCCCACGATAGTGTCAGCGCCTTCCCACACCCTCGACGACGAACACCTATGAACAAACTCCTGGCACTGACAGCGGTTCTGGCACTCGCCGGCTGCACCACCACTTCCGATGTTTACCTGAAAAACGGCGAGCAAGGCCTGACCATCGATTGCTCCGGCGAAGCCAACTCCTGGGCCAGTTGCTACGAAAAAGCCGATGCCTCTTGCGCCGGCACCGGCTATCGCATTGTCGGCACCGAGGGCACGCCATCGCTTAAAGAAAGCGACAAGACCCTGGGCCAGGATGTGGGCAACTACAAAAGTCGCAGTGTGGTGGTGGTCTGCAAGTAACCCTCGCCTACAAGTGAATCTCGGCAAATTTGATACCCAGCTCCCGAAGTAGCTCGGTCAGCTCGTCAAGGCTGGCAAAAGACTCGACTTCGTCTTGCTCGTCCACCAGGAAAAAGCTGCGCCCGCCACTTTTCTTGAAGAACACGATCCACTCACCGAGGTGGGCAGGGTTCTGGATGACATGGGTAGCCGAGATTTCACCCTCGGCATGGCGGGCTTTGACGTGTTCACGCTTCATATCTGGTTTTTCCACGACGGCATCAGCCGGAAATGCACTCTTCCCCGGCTTTTTTCACATCGCCCGGGCGGATCGGCACGTTGGACATGCTCTCGTAAAGCTTGATACTGCTGCCACTGGAGCGCTCGTCAATCTCGAAAATGGCCGAAGGGTCGGCCGAAAATTTCTGCGGCACGATCACGCGCACACCTTCTTTGTGCGGTTCGATCTGCGGCGGACGGCGGGTAGCCGATAATTTCTGTATCACACACGCGGCGTATTCCTGGGGCTTCTTCCCGGAAATGACGGCCAACGTCGGCGGGGTCTGCTTGATATCTGCAACCGAAGCACACCCACCTATCGCCAAGGTCAGCACCAACACACTCCACTTCATACAAAACCTCCAATAAAGACCCTACGACAGCGGGGATGGTAATTTTCTCCCGCACACGTAGGATTTATCCCTGATAACTCGGTAAATAACTGTTTTAAATTGTCGACGTCATTGCAGACGGGCCGATAATAAACGCGCTGGGGCTGATAAACTCCATCTTAACCTACGTATCGTTCTGATTTTTCAGAAAAAGCCCTTCTGGAGACACCCTCATGAAATTCATCCACCAGCGCGAGCACCTCAACGAGGGAGATATCGTCGTCATCGAATGCTCGCAAACCTGCAATATCCGCCTGATGAGCGATGCGAACTTTCGCAGCTTCAAGAATGGCGGTCGCCACACTTACCACGGCGGTGCGTTCGACAAGTTTCCCGCCAAGATCACCGCGCCCAGCACCGGGTTCTGGAATATCACTCTGGACGTGGTCACGCGTCGGGCGATCAGCGTCACCCGCAAGCCTGCGTTGTCCCACAAGATTCGTATCGTTCGTCGTACCAGCACCAAGCTGAGCTGATCCGAACGCGCCATAGGAAATAGCCGTGACTGCCACTACCAAATATGTAATCAAGTACAAACTCAACGGCGAACGCCGTTTTGAGTTCGCCCAACTGACGAGCAATAGCCTGGAAGAAGCCAAGCAAGCCTTGGCGAAAATCCACGATGCCAGCGATGAAATCACTGACATCACCGTGAGTAAGGCGTTGTAAGGCATGCCCGGCCCCACTGCCGATCTGTTCGCCGACGACGCCCTGCAACAACCCGCCGGGCGCGAGCAAATCGGCGAACAGTCCTACGTGCTACGGGCTTACGCCCTGCCCTGGGTTGAGCGGCTTCTACCTGAGCTACGCCGCGTGCTGGCTCAATCCCCGTTTCGGCAAATGGTCACTCCGGGCGGCTTTACCATGTCGGCTGCGTTGAGTAGCTGTGGAGAACTGGGCTGGACCACCGATACCAGAGGCTACCGCTACAGCCCGCTGGACCCGCGCAGCCAGCAACCCTGGCCGGCCCTGCCCGACGCATTGCGCGAACTGGCGGTGCTGGCGGCAGCCGACGCCGGCTTCAACGATTTCGCCCCGGATGCCTGCTTGATCAACCGCTATGTCCCCGGCGCGAAAATGTCCCTGCACCAGGACAAGAACGAACGAGACTACAGCGCGCCAGTCGTGTCGGTGTCCCTCGGGCTGCCGGCAGTTTTTCTGTTTGGCGGCCATGCGCGTAGTGACAAGCCGCAAAAGATTTCGTTGTTTCATGGCGATGTGGTGGTGTGGGGCGGGGTTGATCGCCTGCGTTTTCATGGCGTAATGCCCATCAAGGAGGGCGTGCACCCCCGCATGGGACGGCAACGCATCAACCTCACCTTGCGCACCGCCGGCTGATTTGAGCGCAAGCTTCGGAGTGCCAGGTTTTTACGAGGCGGCTAATCTGCCCAGGACCTGTAACGAGTGCCTGCCATGACTACCGAACAAGATCCACGCTGGGCTGCGATCCTCACCCGCGACCCCAAGGCCGATACGCTGTTCGTCTACGGTGTGAAAACCACCGGCGTGTACTGTCGCCCCAGCAGTGCTTCGCGTTTGCCGCGCCCGGAAAATATCGAGTTTTTCGACACTCCCGCCCAAGCCGAAGCGGCAGGCTATCGGCCCAGTAAGCGTGCCGTCGGCGACCAGACCCAGCGGGCAGCGCAGCATGCGCAACGGGTGGCCATGGCCTGCCGCCATATCGAGCAGGCCGACACCCCGCTCAGCCTTGATGCCCTGGCCAAGTTGGCGGGCCTGAGCCCGTTTCACTTCCACCGTGTATTCAAGGCCGTCACGGGGCTGACGCCCAAGGCTTACGCCAGCGCACACCGCTCACGCAAAGTGCGCGCCGGGCTCAAGGGCCAACATACGGTGACCGATGCGCTGTATGACGCAGGCTTCAATTCCAACAGTCGTTTTTATGCCTCGGCCGATCAGTTGCTGGGCATGAAACCCAGCGATTACAGGGCCGGCGGCGCCCACAACGAGATTCTGTTCGCGGTGGGCCAATGTTCGCTGGGGGCGATCCTGGTGGCACAGAGCGCCCGCGGCGTGTGTGCGATCCTGCTGGGAGATGACCCCGAGCAACTGGTGCGCGAACTGCAGGACCAATTCCCCAAGGCCGACCTGGTGGGCGCCGACCGCCGCTTCGAACAGTTGATCGCGCAGGTGGTGGGTTTTATCGAAGCGCCCGCCCTGGGCCTGGACCTGCCGCTGGATGTGCGCGGCACCGCGTTTCAGGAGCGGGTATGGCAAGCCTTGCGCGAAATTCCGCTGGGCAGCACGGCCAGCTATGCGCAAATCGCCGAAAAGATCGGCGCACCCACGTCGTTTCGTGCGGTGGCCCAGGCCTGCGGAGCCAACCGCCTGGCAGTGGCAATCCCGTGTCATCGCGTGGTGCGCAGCAACGGTGATGTGTCGGGCTACCGCTGGGGGGTGGAACGCAAGCGCCAATTGCTGGAGCGCGAACGCGGCGATTGAACCGCACGAAAAGCCTGCGTCGTCCAGTGAATAAAACAGACTGGCCGCGCAGCGATGGCCCTGCTAAAACAGCGAAAAAACCGACTAACGCTGGAGACGCATCACATGGGCACCTGGCCAGACACGCGCATTCTCGACCTGCTGGGTATCGAGGTCCCTATCATCCAGGCCCCCATGGCCGTTGGCACCACCCCCGCCATGGTAATCGCCGCCAACCGTGCTGGCGCGCTGGGTTCCATGCCGGCTGCCGCGCTGAGTATTGAACAACTGCGTGACGCGCTGACCACCATCCGCCAGGCCAGCGATCGACCGATCAACGTCAATTTTTTCTGCCATCAACCGCCTTCCGTTGACGACGCGCGGGACCAACGCTGGAAAGCGCTGCTGGAACCGTACTACCGCGAATTGGGCGCCGATTTTGATGCGCCAACGCCGGTGTCCAACCGCGCGCCGTTCAACGATGCCGCCTGCCAGGTCGTCGAAGAGTTTCGCCCTGAGGTCGTCAGCTTTCACTTTGGCCTGCCGGAAAAATCCCTGCTGGAGCGGGTAAAAGCCACGGGCGCCAAGGTGCTGTCCTCTGCCACCACTGTGGAAGAGGCGGTCTGGCTGCAAGCCCATGGCTGCGACGCAATCATCGCCATGGGCATCGAAGCGGGCGGGCATCGCGGCTTGTTTCTCAGCGACGATCTCAATACGCAGATCGGCTTGTTCGCCCTGCTACCCCAGGTTGTGGACGCCGTGAGCGTACCGGTGATCGCCGCCGGCGGTATCGGCGATGCACGCGGGATCGTCGCGGCGTTCGCCCTGGGTGCTTCGGCCGTGCAGATCGGCACTGCATACCTGTTCACCCCCGAAGCGAATGTAACCGCCGCCCATCACCATGCGTTGCGCCACGCCCAGGCCAGCGAAACTGCACTCACCAACCTGTTCACTGGCCGCCCGGCGCGGGGCATCGTCAACCGGCTGATGCGTGAATTGGGTGCGATCAATCCGGCGGCGCCGGCATTTCCCAAGGCCGGCGGAGCGTTGATGCCGCTCAAGGCCAAGGATGAAGCGGGTTTCAGCAACCTCTGGTCGGGCCAGGCACTGCGCCTGGGCAAGGACCTGGCCACCTATGAGCTGACCCGCGAGTTGGCCGAACAAGCCCTGGCCAAACTCACGTAACCCAGCCACCTGCGGCAACATTGCGCTGTACCGGCAAAGGCCAACCGCTATATATTCGCGTACATAGCGGTTAGCCCTTCTACCCACCTGCCGTACATCCCAAGGAGCTGCTCCATGATGATTCACGCCTCACGCCTGGCCGTGCTGGTCGCCGCGTTCGCGGCCGGCTCGGCCAGCGCCGATGAAGTCCAGGTGGCCGTGGCCGCCAACTTCACCGCGCCGATCCAGGCGATTGCCGCCGACTTCCAGAAGGACACCGGCCACACGCTGGTCGCGGCCTATGGTGCTACCGGGCAGTTTTACACGCAGATCAAAAACGGCGCGCCGTTCGAGGTGTTCCTGAGCGCCGACGACGCCACCCCGAAAAAACTCGAAGACGAAGGCGCCACCGTCAAGGGCTCGCGCTTTACTTATGCCGTGGGCACGTTGGCGCTGTGGTCGGCTAAAGAAGGCTATGTAGACGCCAACGGTGAGGTCTTGAAGAAAAATGACTTCAAGCACCTGTCCATCGCCAACCCGAAAGCCGCGCCGTACGGCCTGGCCGCGACCCAAGTTGTGGCCAAAGAAGGCCTGACCGAGCAGGTCAAGGCCAAGCTGGTTGAAGGCCAGAACATCACCCAGGCCTATCAGTTCGTGTCTACCGGTAACGCCGAGTTGGGGTTCGTGGCCTTGTCGCAGATCTACAAAGACGGCAAAGTCAGCCGCGGCTCTGCATGGATCGTCCCCGCCTCCATGCACGACCCGATCAAACAGGACGCGGTGATCCTCAACAAAGGCAAAGACAGCGCCGCTGCCAAAGCGCTGGTTGAATACCTCAAAGGCCCCAAAGCCGCGGCGGTTATCAAATCCTACGGTTACGAGTTATAAATGCCGCTATCGAGTGCCGATTTTTCCGCCATCTGGTTGACCATCAAACTGGCTTCGCTGACCACAGTGATCCTCTTGGTCATCGGCACTCCGATTGCCCTGTGGCTGTCGCGCACCCGCTCGTGGTGGCGTGGCCCCATCGGCGCGATCGTCGCCCTGCCACTGGTGCTGCCACCTACGGTGATTGGCTTTTATCTGCTGCTGACCATGGGCCCAAACGGTTACGTCGGCCAGTTCACTCAGTGGCTGGGGCTGGGCACCCTCACCTTCAGCTTCACCGGTTTGGTGATCGGCTCAGTGATCTATTCGATGCCGTTTGTGGTGCAGCCGTTGCAAAACGCCTTCAGCGCCATCGGCACTCGCCCGTTGGAAGTGGCCGCGACCTTGCGCGCCAATCCCTGGGACACCTTCTTTACCGTCATTTTGCCACTGGCACGCCCAGGGTTTATCACCGCGGCCATCCTCGGGTTCGCCCATACGGTCGGTGAGTTCGGCGTGGTATTGATGATCGGCGGCAATATTCCGGACAGGACCCGCGTGGTCTCGGTGCAGATCTACGACCATGTCGAAGCCATGGAATATGCCCAGGCTCATTGGCTTGCCGGGGCCATGCTGGTGTTTGCGTTTCTTGTGTTGCTGGCGCTGTACTCCAGCCGTAAAACCAGGATGGGCTGGAACTGATGTCGACGATTGACGTACGCCTGCAACTCAAATACCCCGACTTCGCCCTAGAGGTCGACCTGCATCTGCCGGGGCGCGGCGTGACGGCGTTGTACGGGCACTCCGGCTCCGGCAAAACCACCTGCCTGCGCTGCATCGCCGGGCTTGCGCGTGCGCACGACGGTTTTATCCAGGTCAACGATGAGGTCTGGCAGGACAGCCGCACCGGGTTATTCGTGGCCCCGCATAAACGCGCCCTGGGCTACGTGTTCCAGGAAGCCAGCCTGTTCCCGCATCTGTCGGTGCGCGCCAACCTGGAATTCGGCCTCAAGCGCATCCCCCGCCAGCAGCGCCGCGTGGACATGGCCCAAGCCACCGAGCTCTTGGGCATCGGCCATCTGCTGGAGCGCAACCCCTTGTTCCTCTCCGGCGGTGAACGCCAGCGCGTCGGTATCGCCCGGGCTTTGCTCACCAGCCCAACACTGCTGCTGATGGATGAACCGCTGGCCGCCCTCGACAGCCAGCGCAAGGGCGAGATCCTGCCATATCTGGAGCGCCTGCACGATGAACTGGATATTCCCGTGCTGTACGTCAGCCACGCCCAGGATGAAGTGGCGCGCCTGGCCGATCACATCGTGCTGCTCAGCGCCGGCAAGGCCCTGGCCAGCGGCCCCATCGGCGAGACCCTGGCGCGGCTCGACCTGCCGCTGGCACGGGGCGACGACGCCGGTGTGATGATCAACGGCACCGTCAGCGCCTATGACGCGCATTATCAACTGCTGACGCTGCAACTGCCTGGCAGCGCCCTGCCAATGCGCATCGCTCATGCGCCACTGGCCGTCGGCAAAGCGTTGCGGGTCAAGGTGCAGGCGCGGGACGTGAGCCTGAGCCTGCAGGCCGAAGAACACAGCAGCATCCTCAACCGCCTGCCGGTGACGGTGACCGACGAAATAGCCGCGGACAACAGCGCCCATGTGCTGGTACGCCTGGAGGCTGCCGGCACGCCATTGCTGGCACGTATCACGCGCTTCTCCCGCGATCAGTTGCAACTGCACCCGGGCCAGGCGTTGTGGGCGCAAATCAAGGCGGTCGCCGTGCTCGCATAACTATTTGGCACGACCGCACAGGGCTGCGGTCAATCAGACATACCGGCCTGATGTGTTGCCAAGGAACCCGCCCATGCCCGACTCTGCGTTGCCCGCCGATCTACCCCGCGATTTGCATTACGTTGACGACACCCAGCCCGGTATCCGCCGCAAGAAAGTACGCGGCAAGTTCCAGTATTTCGATGCCAAGGGTGAGCGCATCAACGACGCTGACCAAATCAAGCGTCTCAACGCCCTGGCCGTGCCCCCCGCCTACACCGATGTGTGGATCTGCGCCGACCCGCGCGGCCATCTGCAAGCCACCGGCCGCGACGCGCGTGGGCGTAAGCAATACCGCTATCACCCGCGCTGGCGTGAAGTGCGCGACAGCGATAAGTACTCGCGCCTGCAGGCGTTCGGCAAGGCGCTGCCCCCATTGCGCAAGCGGTTGCAAGCGCAACTGGCGGAACCCGGCTTTACCCGCGAGAAAGTCCTGGCCACGGTGGTGATGCTGCTGGACGCCACGTTGATCCGCGTCGGCAACACCCAGTACGCGCGCGACAACAAGTCCTACGGGTTGACCACCCTGCGCAACCGCCATGTGGGTATCAAGGGCAGCGAAATCAAGTTCCAGTTCCGTGGCAAGAGTGGCGTGGAGCATCAGGTCAGCGTCAGGGATCGGCGCCTGGCCACGGTGGTCCGGCGCTGCATGGAATTGCCGGGGCAGAACCTGTTCCAGTACCTGGATGAAGAGGGAGAGCGTCACACCGTCAGTTCCCACGATGTAAACGCCTACCTGCACAGCCTGACCGGCGCCGACTTCACCGCCAAGGATTACCGCACCTGGGCCGGTACCGCCATGGCGCTGGCGGTACTGCGCGAACTGCAATGGCAGCCCGAATCCGAAGCCAAGCGGCACGTGGTGGCGATGGTTAAGGACGTCGCCAGGCAACTGGGCAATACACCGGCGGTGTGCCGCAAGTGTTATATCCACCCCGCCGTGCTAGAGCATTTCAGCCTGGGCGAGCTGTCGAAACTGCCCAAGCCGCGCAAGCGCAAGGGGCTCAAGGCCGAGGAAGTCGCGCTGGCCATGTTCCTTGAGCAGCTCGCCAAGGGACGTTAGGCGGTGCAACTTAAAGCTGTCTGAGATCATTGCGCACGTCAGCAAAGCGTCCTACCGTAGTGGCCGGATAATCTCACTTGAGGAGCACGGCCCATGCTGCCTTCGTCCCACAAGCCGTTCGCCAATGCCGCGCTTGCTCATCAACAGCGCTGGCGCGGTCGGGTCGGCTTGATGCTGGTGGCCAGCCTCTCGGTGCTGGCCGGCATGACCGACGCCATTGGCTTTATGGCCAGCGGTGACTTCGTGTCGTTCATGAGCGGTAACACCACGCGCCTGGCGGTGGCGATCAGCGCCGGTGATCTCGGTTTGACAGGACGCCTGCTGCTGCTGGTTGCCACCTTCGTTGTCGGCAATGCGTTGGGGGTGGTGGTCAGCCGCTTCGGGCGGCGGCATGCACTGCCATTGCTGCTGTGCATCGCCACATTGCTGTGCGCGGGCGCGCTGTGGCCGTTCGAGGATGCCTTGCCCGCTTTGCTGGCGGCAATCACGGCGATGGGTATGCTCAACGCGGCGGTGGAAGAGGTGAATGGTTTACCGGTGGGGCTGACCTACGTCACGGGGGCACTGTCGCGCTTTGGTCGTGGCCTGGGCCGCTGGATGCTGGGGGAGCGCCGCAACGGGTGGCGGGTGCAACTGATCCCGTGGGGCGGCATGTTTGTGGGCGCGGTGATCGGTGCGCTGTTGGAGCAGCAGATGGGCCTGAAGGCGTTGCTGGTCAGTGGCGTGTTGGCCGGGGCACTGGGGGTCTTGACACTGAAGATCCCTCGGCGTTGGCATTTGGGGTTTATGCCGCGCTAGAAGAAGGATGCTCGCCCGACGTGCTGGCCTCGACGTCCGTGTACTGGTAAAGAGCCATTACCTCGGGCGAGCGGTGTGAATAATAAGCGAATGTCCGGCGGCTGTCGTGCCGGGCATTTCCGAATATGCCTAAGGCACGGGATTACAGGCAGGTCGCCAATGCGGCCAAACGACGCTTGGCGGGCATGCCGTCGGCAGCGGCGTAATACTTGACGGACGATCCGCTACCGGCGCTTTGCACGTCCACGAAGTAATCGCCGCCCGTGGTGTACACGGTAAAACCGCCCGCCCCGCTCGGCTCCTTGAAACCACCGGCGTCCACGCCAAACACGCTTTCATCCTGCCAGCCAAACTGAACGCACTCGGCAACCACCAGGGTGGTTTTATCCGACGCCAGGGTTTTGTAGGGCGTGCCCGCGCGCGCGTCTTTCATCTTCGAACCCGCGCAACCGGCCAGTGCTGCCAGTACCAATGCGCCCATGACCACCTTTCGCATGCCATCGCTTCCTTGAAAAAACGCGACTGTACCATTGCAATGGCGTTGACTGCCGCCTGCATGAACTTTGTTTCACTGTGAAGGAAGAACTCACCACCTATAGTGGCCAGGCTCATTTTTAGAAGTCTTCCTTCTGCCCGCCCTCCCGCGGGCTTTTTTACGCCTGCGCGTCAGACCCACCAGCGAAACAGATAAAACAACGCCATGCTCAGCAGCACGGTAATCAACACACTGCGCGTCCAGTACATCAGGCCTATCGCGCAGATACCCGCCAGTAAATACGGATTGGCCGGGCTCAGGTTGAGCTGGTGATCGGGCAAAAAAATGATCGGTCCGCAGATCGCCGTGAGCATGCCCGGTACCGCAAACCCCAGAAACTCGCGCGCGCCGCGGTTGAGGCGCACCGGCAGGCGCGGCTCGATAAACAGGTAACGATTAAAAAACACCACCAGGCCCATGGCCACGATCATCAGATAAATCATGGCTGCCCGACTCCCAGTCGCTTGCAGGCAAACCCTGCGCTCATGCCCAGCACGCCGGACACCACCACCGCCGACTCCCAATGCAGATAACTCAGCCACACCGAACACAGCAGGGCCACGGCCACGCAGACCACCGTCGGCACATCGCGCACCACGGGCGTGATCAAGGCAATAAAGGTCGCGGCAATCGAGAACTCCAGGCCCAACTGGTCAAGCCCCGGAATGCTTTTACCCAGCACGATGCCGGCGAGGGTGAACAGGTTCCAGATGATATAGAACGTCAGGCCCACGCCCAATGCATACCAGCGGTTGAAGGTCTGGCGGTCAAAATGACTGACCAGCGCGAAGAATTCATCGGTGAGCAAAAAGCCCAGGCTCATGCGCCACCGGGTCTTGAGCGGCGAAAGAACCGGACGCAGGTGCATGCCGTAGAGCAAATGCTGGGAGGTCAGCAACAAGGTGGTGAGCACGACGGAAATCAGGCTGGCGCCGCTCTTGACCATGCCGATGGCTACCAACTGCGCCGCACCGGCAAACACGATGGCGGACAAGCCTTGGGCCTGCAGCGGGGTAAATTGCGCATCGATGGCCATGGAACCGGCGAGCAACCCCCAGGGCGCGCAGAGCCAGGGACAGGGGGATAGCGGCGATGGCGCCGCGAGCGAAGCCGTAATGAGGTATGGCAGCAGGCATGGAAAACGACTCATCAACGAACAGTCGACGAGCATGCCAGCGCAAATAAAAGATGTCTTGAACGATCTTGCTCAGGCGAGTTTTACCGACACCTGCTCCACCGAATCACGCGCCTCACGCAGTTCATAGGCGTCCTGGTTGAGCCGGTGAATGGTATTGAGCAGGCGTTGACGCAACACTTCATCGGCGAGTTTCTCCACGGCGCGCATCAGGTCGAACGCCGCGGTTTCGTTATTTTCCGCGACGGAATCCAGGGTTTTGCGCAGGTTGCGAGTGGCTCGGGTCACGCGGGTCTTCCTTCATCAGCAATGGGCAGGCACTTTAGGACATTCATGTTTCAGTTTAATTTCAATCACTTGTGGTTGATTCGACGACCTTTGATCCACGTCAACGCAAAACAGGATTTGACCTACATATACGCAATTCCATATATTCGCCCCCCCTCTATACCGACGTTGAACATGTCCGACTTCTTTTCCCCGCCCGCCCTGTTCAAATGCCTGGCGGACGCCACTCGCGCCCGGATCACCCTGCTGATTCTGCGTGAAGGCGAACTTTGCGTGTGCGAGTTGATCCATGCTCTGGACGACAGCCAGCCAAAAATCTCCCGCCACCTGGCGCAACTGCGCAAAGGCGGGTTATTGCTGGACCGTCGCCAAGGGCAATGGATCTACTACCGCATCAATCCGGCACTGCCTGACTGGGTCACCCAACTGCTGGACACCACCCTGCAAGCCAACCAGCCATGGTTGCATAACGACGCCCAGCGTCTGGATGCAATGGGCGACAGACCACAACGGGCCAGCACCTGCTGCTGAGCCATCGGAGCGTTTATTCATGCTTGTCGCGATCGCGATTTTTATCGTCACCATCATTCTGGTCATCTGGCAGCCCAAGGGCCTGGGTGTTGGCTGGAGCGCCACACTGGGCGCGATCCTGGCCTTGACCTGCGGCGTGATCAGCCTGGCGGATATCCCGGTGGTATGGCACATCATCTGGAACGCCACCGGTACGTTTGTCGCGCTGATCATCATCAGCCTGCTGCTCGATGAGGCCGGTTTTTTTGCCTGGGCCGCCCTGCATGTGGCGCGTTGGGGCCGTGGGCGCGGTCGCCGTTTGTTTGCCTATATGGTTTTGCTCGGCGCGCTGGTGTCGGCGCTGTTCGCCAATGACGGGGCGGCGCTGATCCTCACGCCCATCGTGATGTCGATGTTGCTGGCCCTGCGCTTTTCCCCGGCGGCAACGTTGGCGTTCGTGATGGGCGCGGGCTTTATCGCCGACACGGCGAGCCTGCCGCTGGTGGTGTCGAACCTGGTGAATATTGTCTCGGCGGATTACTTCAAGATCGGCTTCAACGAATACGCGTCCGTGATGGTGCCGGTCAACTTCGTGAGTGTGGCCGCCACCCTGGCCGTGCTGCTGGGGTACTTTCGCCGCGACGTCCCCCACACCTACGACCCCGCCGACCTCGCCGATCCCGCCAGTGCGATCCACGACCGCGCCACCTTCCTGGCCGGCTGGTGGGTGCTGGGCATTCTGTTGATAGGCTGCTTTGCCCTGGAACCACTGGGCATTCCCATCAGCGCGATTTCCGCCGTGTGCGCCGTCCTGCTGCTGGTGATCGCCGCCAAGGGCCACAAAATATCCACGCGCAAGGTCTTGAAGGACGCACCGTGGCAGATCGTGATCTTTTCCCTGGGCATGTACCTGGTGGTCTACGGATTGCGCAATGCCGGCCTCACCACCTATCTCGCGACCTGGCTGGATACCTTCGCCACTTATGGCGTGTGGGGCGCGGCCATGGGCACCGGCGTGCTGACGGCCTTGCTGTCTTCGGCCATGAATAACCTGCCGACCGTGTTGATCGGCGCGCTGTCCATCGAGTCCAGCCACGCCGTGGGCGTGGTCAAGGACGCCATGATCTACGCCAACGTGATCGGCAGCGACCTGGGCCCCAAAATCACCCCGATCGGCAGTCTCGCCACGTTGCTGTGGCTGCATATCCTGGCGCGTAAAGGCATTACCATCACCTGGGGTTACTACTTCAAGGTCGGGATAGTGCTGACCGTGCCGGTGTTGCTGATCACCCTCGCCGCCCTCGCCTTGCGCCTGAGTATCTAAGATGAAAGTCCTGTTCATGTGTACCGCCAACAGCTGCCGCAGTATTTTGTCCGAGGCCCTGTTCAATCACCTCGCGCCGGAGGGTTTCCAGGCCTTCAGCTGCGGCAGCTTCCCCAAGGGCCAGGTACTGCCGCGCAGCCTGAGCGCGCTGCAAGCTGTGGGTATCAGCACCGAGGGGTTGTACAGCAAAGGCAATGACGCTTTTAAAGACAACCCGCCTGACATTCTGATCACCGTGTGCGACAGAGCTGCCGGTGAAGCTTGCCCGGTGTATTTCGGGCCTGCGGTAAAGGCGCATTGGGGGTTGGAGGACCCGTCTGACGTCAAGGGCGATGACGCCATTGTGGAAGCCGCGTTCGAGGCGACACTCAATACCATCGAAACCCGCTGCCGAGCGCTTTTCGACCTGCCTCTGTCCAGCCTGACCCCGGCGCAACTGAAGATTGAACTTGAGCGTATCGCCGCGTTGTAACAACGTTGCCAGGCTCAAACAACGGTCGATTTGAGCGCCCTTGCTGACGTATGCTCTGCCACTTTCTCGAAAGGAAGCGGGCATGCTGACGATCTTTTTTTACGCGCTGGTATTCGGTTTTGTGTTTTGCCTTTCGCCCGGCGCGGTGCTGGCGGAGACCCTGCGACGTGGCTTATTGCAGGGCTTCACGCCTGCCCTGTTGGTGCAGATCGGCTCGCTGGTGGGCGACGCAGTGTGGGCGGTGATCGGCCTGACCGGCATCGCCCTGCTCATCCAGCATGACGCCGTGCGCGTGCCGCTGACGGTGATCTGCGCGCTGTACCTGGCTTGGCTTGGTATACGCAGCTTGATTGACGCCTGGCACCTGCCAAAAATGGACGACGCAGCGGCCACTTCCGGGAAAAACGCACTGGCGGTGGGCGCCGCGATTTCCCTGGCCAACCCGAAGAACATTGTTTACTGGGGCGCGTTGGGGAGCGCCTTGTCCGGCATCGTGGGCGCCACGCCCAGCCATGGTCAGACGTTGATGTTTTTTGCAGGTTTTATGCTGGCCTCGGTGTTGTCATGCTTTTTGATCGCTACCCTGGTCAACCTCTTGCGCAAAAATGCTTCGCCACTGTGGCAGCGCGTCAGTTATGCCGCCTGCGGCGTGGTGCTGATCTATCTGGCGATTCTGGCCGCTCAGGGCATTTAAACCACATGAACCGTATCGAACAGATCGTGCTGATGGCAGCGTACAACCGGTGGATGAACCGCAAGGTCTATGCCGCCGCCGCCCAGCTTTCAGAGGCGCAATTACGCATGGACCGCGAGGCCTTTTTCGGCTCGATCCTCGGCACGCTCAACCATCTGGCGCTGGGCGACACGGTGTGGCTCAAGCGCTTCGCCCAACACCCGACAGGCTTTTCGGCACTGGCCCCGCTGGAAGCCATCGCCATGCCCCGCGACCTCAAGCACTTGGCCTTCGCGGACCTGGAGCAACTGGCGACCCGTCGCGGTTGGCTCGACCAACTGATCATCGACTGGGTCGAGACCTTGCGTGAGCCCGACCTCGACCAGCGCCTGCATTACCGCAACATGCGTGGCGTCGCGAGCGATAAGCCGTTTTCGAGCCTGCTGCTGCACTTCTTCAATCACCAGACCCACCACCGCGGCCAGGTCACAACGCTTTTGACCCAGGCGGGCGTGGATGTCGGCGACACTGATTTGCTGGCACTGATCGACTGAACTCAGCCCTTACCGAACGCGGCATAGGCTTGCATCAAGCGCGGGAAGTCGTGGGGTTCGGGCAGTTTCGTGAAACTTTCGACCGCTGGAGTATTTGCCCAGGGCAGCTTTTCGCAGGTCCAGGTTTCCATGAACGGCCTGTACGCCCTGAAATTATCCAGCAGGCTCGCGCGCACATTGACGAACTCGTCGATGCCATGGGGCCGGGTAAACAGCCAACTCATGCAGCGAGGGCAAAAGTAGTGACGGTCGACGCCGTGCAGGCCACCAATGACCGGGCAGCCCTGGGTCACCGTGAAAGCACCGGCGGCATACAACGCACTGAGGGAAAACGCGCTGGAGGTCATCTTCTGGCAACCGGTGCAATGGCAGGCCATGGTGATCACCGGGGGCTCGCTCAGGCTAAAGCGCACCTCGTTACAGCGGCAGCTGCCTACTTGAAGCAGGGTTTCGGCGCTCATCATCGTGTCCTTTTTGTGATGGAAAGCGTGGCAGGGTAGCGCCCGCGGCTGGGGTTGAACAGGCCAGCAAACGATACCGAACCCTGCATCAGCGCCGGGGCAGTACGCCATACGCAAAAGCCCCGGCGGAACCGGGGCTTTCACGTGTCCTCACGCATCATTGGCTACCGGCCTGCCGCGCGCCTTGTACGCCGGCAGCGTGGCGGCGTACGCCAGTGCCTGTTCACGGGAATTGAAGGACGCCAACCGGTCGCTATGCGTACACACTCGCCAGGGGCCGTAATTGACCTGCACGATATGGTATCCATTCAGATGCAGCTTCTTCAGCATTGGAACGCTCATAGTCACCTCGCTTTCCTGAGATTTCCACGGGTTGCACGGCCTACCTTACACCCGCATCCGCCAGGAAGGCTGACCACATGTCGCGGGCTTCAAAGGCTCTTCTGTCATTTATAGACAGTACCCCCCGACTCGACCCCAGTACCGAATCGCCCCTCAAAACCGCGTAGCTCACTGATCTTCCGAGCTTTTTCATCCATTCCCGCGCACAAGAAAGCTAGCGTGCGACCTTGCACATACGCGCCTGGATCTATATATTCCCAACCCTGCTTAACCGCGCTACCGCCCGAATGGCGAAACTGGTAGACGCATGGGACTTAAAATCCCCCGCTCGTAAGGGCGTCCCGGTTCGATTCCGGGTTCGGGCACCATAGATATCAAGGGCTTGCCAGGGAAACCTGAGCAGGCCCTTACTTTTTTTGCTCCGCAATTTTTCCTCCTGCACCGCAATTTCCATTCCTCGGCGTCCTGTCGACCTAAATCAAATCCAAGATTAAGACCCCTGCTAAGCTGTTCACTCCAAGGAGGAACAGACATGCCGAACACAGACCTACTCCCTTCCCTACTCTCCAAGCTCTACGAAAATCAGCTCGCTCTTGAAGCCTCAATCATGGAGCTCTCGAACTGGGTTGAGCAACGCGGTTCCGCAGATGTGGCCGAGAATATCCGGGGCGCTCTGCACACCATCGACGAGAACGAAGAGTTTATAAAGCTGACCCTGGCAGTGCTGATGGCTCCGGAGTAATTCCTACAGCTCGTCGCCTAAAATCGCGCCACATCAAAAGCTCGATTACTGTACGCCCATACAGTATTCGAGCTTACCCATCATGAACATCGACGAAGACACCTCGGCGTGGCTTGGCTGCCCTACGCCCCTTGAAATGTATAAGCATCAGTGCGCCCTGCTCGAGGATGAACTCATTCAGACCCAGGCCCAATTGCGAAAGGCTCGCGCGAACGTCGCAGGGCTGGTGCAGATGAATGACGCACTGATCACCGGGAAGGCAAATGCTGAGTCAGCGCTCAAACTCGCAAGGTCAGAAATCAGTCGGCTAAATCTGGAAAACTCGCAAATGGGCCGCCGCATAAACAGCCTTATGACTGTGTGTGAGCAGCGAGACCACCTATTCAGGGAAAATCAGCGGCTGCTGCTCGAGTTGAAGGTGTTCAAGGGCGCTTCAGCCTAGCTCGTCAGCGTAGGCAGCTACTGCCTCTTCGCCTAACTCGCGCCACTCCCCTTCGTTGATCAAGCCCTGCTCCTTGAGGTCGTCTGCCAGGGAAAGCCGTGTTTCGTATCGCTCTTCCGGCGTCGCCGAGATAAACGCGGGGTCGTTGCGCAGCGTAAACCAAGCCTCAAGGGCGTCGACCTGCTCAATGTTGGTCGTCATGATGATTGCTCGCTGCCGTTGTCTACAGTGTAGAGATTGGCCGGTGACCGGCTGTTCATCGGCGCCGACGAGCGGATATGCTTATGTGCGGAAGGCTTTCACAGTACAGAGGGATCCACGACTTCGTAGCCGCGCTGAGTATGCCCAATGCTCTGGTGAACTCCGTGGGCGATCAGCCGATAGAGCGCTACAACGTGGCGCCAACGACCGTAGTTGCGCTGTTACACCTGCAGGGGGACTTGCTCCACGCTGACCCGGTGCGCTGGGGATGGCGGCCCCATTGGGCGAAAGATCGCGCTGCACCTATCAATGCACGCGTCGAGAAGGTGGCCCACGGCCCGTTCTTCCGGGCGATCTGGCCGCACCGGGCGATCACCCCAATCGATAATTGGTTTGAGTGGGTATGAAGGTGGGCCGAAGAAGCAGCCATACCTGATCCGCCGGCGTGACGGTGCACCGATTTTCTGTGCCTCGATCGGTCAGTTACCGGATGCTGATGAAGGCCCAGGCGAGCATGACGGCTTCGTTATCATCACTGCTGATAGCGCTGGCGGCATGGTGGACATCCACGACCGGCGACCCGTAGTGCTGACGCCGGACCTGGCGAGAGAGTGGCTGGACCCCGCCACGCCAAAGGAACGCGCCGAGCAAATGGTGCTGCACCAGGGTGAACCATCCGAGGCGTTCGAGTGGTTCAGGGTTGATCCAGCCGTAGGCAATGTGCGCAACAAAGGGACCGAAATAATCCATTCGCTCGGCCCGACTTTGAAATAACAGGCAACATTCTAACCGATGGAGACGGAGGCGCCTTTTTTTGATTGATCTATGGTCACTCTTGCAATCCAACTGAGTCACACGAGGAAACAGTCATGTCCAAGTCTGGAGGCGGAAAAAATAGTTCTGGTTCTACCGGCAAGGGAGGAAGTAGTGGCGGGGGCTCCAAAGCCCCAGCAGTGCCAAATCTCCCAAGCACCACGGGCAACCCTTCAGGTGGCGGCCGAGGAAATGCTGCCCCTAAAGGAAAGTAATCCTAGCGGCCACCCGCCAAATGTGGGTGGCTCACTTATCTTGCACCGCCACTCACCTCTCTCGCGTATGCCTGGCACGCACGCAACGCGATCAGTCCTTGGTCGCCTGCATCGGTGATTGCGATAATTCTCTGAGCATGCGCTGGGTTAAGTTGGGCTCGACGGGCTGCATGAACCACGCCGACGGCGCCGGTGGCGGTGGGCACGTTGCAGCTACTGGCTGAATCCTCGAGGAGGACTGACAGCCGGACATCAGCAGTAGCAAGCTGGTCACGCAGGCGAGCCTGGTTGCGCTGGGCATCGGATAATTCCTTGGTGTGTTGTTGGTCGGACGTGGCCAGGGCTTGCTCGGTGGCAAGGCGCTTGTCCTGCTCTGCGCGCGCTTGGGCGGCGGCGGCATTGGTGATCGCCGCCAGGTCGTCTTTATGCAGACCGGCCTGCTCGGCGAGCTGCTTGCCCATCCTCCAGTCCTGCACCTGCCAGGCCCCGCCGAAGCCAATGACAACCGCCAGCAGGATCGCCGCCAGGATCTGGCCGGGCGTCATCACGGCACATCCTTGAAAAACACATGGTGCCCGAGACGCAGTGTCTCCTTCGCGCCAGCAGCCCAGGCCGGAGCCTTCGGCATGGTCGTAGCGTAGTAATGCGTGGCGCCGCCGGTTGGGTCCGGTACCGCGCCCGACATCACCTGATCCGCTGCGCGCTGTGCCTGGGCGAACTGCGCGGCCGGGATCGGCTTGGCGCCGCTCAGGTAGGAATGGTTTGGGTCGCTCTGGTTCCAGCAGCTGAACTGCCAGGGCTTCAGGCACACACCAGCGTATCCCTCCCCCCACCATGATTTAGCCTTGCCGTCGAATACGCGGTTGCGGATGGTCCAGGCCACGGCGATCTGACCGGCCAGTCCTTCGCCTCGGGCCTCGCCCCAAAGCGTGCGCGCCAAAGTGTCTCGCTCTTTATCGGTTGCGCTCATACGTTTCTCCAGGCATAAAAAAACCCGCTAATGGCGGGCGGTGGTGATCTCTCAACGGATTAGGTTGGCGCGACCGGGCGCTTGCTGCTATCTGGAAAGTCAGGATTGGCCTCGGTCCACTTTCGGAGCTCGCGCCAGTAAAACTTCCACTGGTCGATTGTTCCTGCAATGTCTTCTTCGCCGAAGTCGATTGCCGTGACGGTCTGCAGGGTCAATGGCATCTGCTGTTCCCGCCACGCGTTTTCCACAGGGATCAGCTTCTCTCTTAACGTTTGCGCAGTAACCGCCCACGTCCCATTTGCTTGCGCGGTGTAATTCGCCGCATCTTCATCTTCAGGCCGAGGTCCTTCCATATGAATCCAACCGTCAGGACAATCTCCTCCAATTTGCTGCATGTTCGCGCCAACATCAGCGTACGTATTCATCCTTTTAACCTCCAAACTTTTACGCGTACGGGCAAGGGGGTGTTAAGTGTGGCTCCGGTGTAGCTACTGCCCGAATATGCTCCTAAAGTAATAACTGCGTTTGATCCTGACTGAGTGATTATGTCGTCAACCCCGCCCCCTCGGCGCTGCGTTGCGGTCACCCCTACTGACGCTGGGGTAGTTCCATTATTGCTGAACCAGCCAGGCGCCTCCCAGACGCCGCCTACCAAGATCTCCGGCATGCAAATAACCGGAAGCCCAGGGAAAGGATTCGGATTAATAAGTCGGGTGTTAATTGCAATGTTAGCTGGCGCAGCAGAAGACCCGCCATTTGGGTATATAAAAGAATACGCTGCATCAGCAGACGCTAGCTTAGAATCTAAAGCGCTTTGCAGATCTGTTTGAGCCGAAAGCGCTCCAGTTATCCCCCCCATGCGGCTGCAGGCGGCGTTTGGGAATATGGTACCCACGGAGACCAAGCCTCCGCAGCATTACGGATGCGAGTGTAATTTTTCCCGTTCAAAAGGGAGCTCATGCCAAGAGCTTCTTGAATAATTCGAGGGCTGTTAGATATCACCCTCAAATAATATGGATCGGTCCCGCCAGTTGGCAGCCCCAGCCCGCCACCACCAAACGCATATACGCCTGGTGTAAGTATGCTATCCGCGTTATCAGTAACGGCTTTTATCGGAGCCGCACCGCCGTTCCCTCCTTGCAAAATAGACAGCGGAGTAGTCAAGCCCGAGAGAGATGTAATATCACTATTCGCACCAGCTGCCGCTTTGTTCGCTGCGGAGGCCGCACTATTGGCAGCTTGTGTTGCGCTGTTTGCTGCCGCAGTTGCGCTATTGGCGGCATTCGTCTTGCTTGTTGCTGCGTTGGTCTCGGCGGTTTTCGAGTTGTTCTCTGATGCCTTTGCGGCATCCTCGCTCGCTTTTGCTGCGACCTTACTGGCATTCGCGGCGGTTGCTGAGGATGCGGATTCCGATGCCTTTGTAGTTGAAACGGTTGCGCTGCCCTGAGAGGCCGTGGCTGCAGTTGTTGCAGCTTGGACCTGCAGTGACATGTCAGTACCCGCCTGCCCAATAACCTGAGTGGCGGCTCGCAAAGCATCAGCGGAATCCTTGAGGTAGCCCTGCAGCGGTGCGAGAGAATAGACGCCAGCAGAAACCGTGCTGCCTTGGTAGTTAGGTGATATCGACATCGCCGTGTTGCTAGCAATGTTCGTGACCTCATACCACCCGCCATCAGGGCCACGGAAGCCGTCTCCTACACGAGCATTGGCAATGAAAGACGTTCCCGCACCAACCACAGCATTGCTGCCGTTCGTAACAGAAACTGTTCCTGTTTTGTACCAGGTCATTTAATACCCCTACGAAGTTGGCTTAGAAAACATTAGCGGTAGAAACAACGCCCCGGCATTGAAATCCCCGATATTTTGAAGCAGCACCATTATGCTGTTTGAACCATAATCCCAGGTGCAGCTGAGCTTTGAAAACGTATCTCGGCCGGGAATATCCATGGCAATGTTGTTGATCAGCATGTAGTTACCAGTATTCAAGGGCACTCCTGCGTTCCAACGGAACTCCCACCGACCCACTGAAGGATTGGAAGATCCAAGAAAATTCCAACCGGTGATAACGTTTGTGAATTGAGCGCATGAAGTTCCATTGTCGAATAACAGCTTGGAGTTTCCATCCCACAGCCTTAACCCATATTCAGCAGTAGGCGTAGATTGATATGCTGCAATAAAATAGCTACCAGCACCTCCCCCAAAGCCTGTGTTTGACCACCCAGTCCAGTTACCCGGTCCACCATTCAGCCGGATCCACTGAAACGACTGAGAGTTATCCGGCCTGACAAAGATCAAGGGAGCCTCAGCCGAAGTTATTGGATATGGGAAAGAAGCACCAGACGAATACCGTCCCGAGTACAGTATGACTAGGCGGGAGAACTCCGAATCCAAAACTACAACATCATAATTATTTGTAAACATCAAGCCATGAGACATTATCTGTACCTCAATACGAGAAGCCTCTGTGTGCCAACCGCTATTCTTCCCGATGGGTAAGTTCTATTGCAGAACCAGACATTAACCCCACCCTCCAAAACCTGAACATCAAACTGGACATTGCCAGCGTCTTGACTGGAAGAACTATTCGACCAGTTACCATTTGGAATACAGACGCCAACATGAGTACTTGGGGAGACTCCCGGAATTGCTATGTATAAGCTTCTTCCTGAAGTCGACACCAGCGCCGAATAAACAACTCGGACAGTAAAAGAGTTTTCATCCAGTTCTAGGGCTCCCGTAGGCCCCCAAATTCTCATTCCGAAGATCATGCGGTTAGATCCCCAAGCTGCACCCGCTTAACGTTGTTTTCGTCGTACACCTTGATCGCGCGGTTGGTCATGGTCAGGCGCCCACCTCCAGGTGCCGGGCCGTTGAACTCCAAGTTGCCAGCCTTATCCAGCCGCCACCCCTGCACCCCGGCAACATAGTTGTCGGATTGCAACGCCTGGCCGATCTTCAGCATGGAAATGCTGCCGTCCTGGATGAAGGCCGAGTTCATGAACACCTGGCCGCCCTGCACAGAGAACGGAACACTGATGGCGCCGCCGTCAATGGTATTGACGATGGCAAAACGATCAGCGCTGACCAGAAACTGGCTTTGTAGTACCCCTTCAATGTTCTCGATTCCGAGGCCGACACCTGCGTACACGTACTGCCCGTTTTGATTGAGCTGCATCTTTACGGACCACATTGTCGAGAGCTTGCCGTCGGTGTCGGCCTGGGCTTGGCTGACCGTTTGAACGGCTGCTGAGGTTTCGCCAAGCTCTACGCCGATCTGCTGGATAGCCTGGGCCGTGGCTTGCCTGTCCGTGACCACCACGCTTTCGAGTTCGGTTACGGTGCCGGCGACATCACCCACCGAAGCGGTGAGTTCGGTCTGGCGCTGAACCATGGCCGCGTTCTGAGAGGCGCGTGTCTTCACTTCCTGCGCGAAACTCGCCGAGGCGTTGTAGCCCTGGAGTGCATCAGCCAGGTCGCCCTCGCCCGCGTCGTCCCGATAGGCTGAACGCAAAGCCTCAAGGCTCGACGCCTGCGCCGTGACTACTCCATCCAGCTCGGTAATGCTGGTGGTGTTGATCTCCACCTGCTGCGCCAGGCCGTTGGCAGTGACCAGCACCTGCCCTACGTCCACCCAGTAACCGGCGTTCGGTGGAGCGGTGTCGATCGGAACCGCACCGGTTGCCTGATAGATACGCTTGCCAACCACCACCAAGTCGCCCTCGAGGTAGGTTTGCTGTGGATCGTAGGCAGACAGCCCATCGAGCGCATCGATCTGCGCCTGCAGGCCTGGGATCTTGTCGATCTCGTCATTGATTTCCTGGCCCAGCTCCGTGCGGCCGATTTGCCCGGCGATCAGTTCCAGCACTGGCGCTGCGTCTGCGCTGGCCTGGCCCATCACCCCATTGCCGACTGGATAGAACGGCCCCACGTTGCCGGTGCGATCCACCAGGCGTGCCCAGAAGAAGAACTGCGCGCCCGCCTTGAGGGCTTGCATGCTGTAGTCCGCCTGAGGGTGCGCCAGGTCTGCCAGCTTGGTGGCCACCGAAAGGTCATTGGCCTGGCCATACCACAACTCGGTGCGCTGGGTATCCTCGGCGCCAGCAGGGAAACCCCAGCGAATGCCGATGCCGAACAGTTCGCTGGTGGTGGACAGGAATGCTACCGCCGGCGGCAAGCCGACCTTCCCTTCCAGGTTGGTCAGGTTGGAGCTCTTCCAGATCGAAGAGATCTCGATGGCGCTCACCGACCGAACCCGGGCAAGGTAGGCGCCCGAGTAAATGCCGGTGACGTCAACGCTTGTCGCGCCCGTGCGCTGTAGCTTGATCCAGTTGCCGCTGTCCTTGCGCCACTCCACGTCATACGCGATTGCACCGTTCACGGCGGGCCACGAGATGTTCATGGTGTTGATCGCGATGCCCTGATTCACGGCGTAGCTCGACGTCAGCGTAACGCTTCCCGGTGCCGGAACTATGGTGATCGGGACAACACTGATTGGCCTTTCTTCCAGCCGGGCGCCTGTGTCGATGTGAGGAAACTTGCTCGGGTCGTACTGCACAGCCGAGATTTCAAACACGCCAGGCTCCGGCCGCGCCACGCTGACCACGCGATAAAGCGGGATGGCCAGGTCGTCAGCATCTAGCGCCCACACCAGCTCACGCTCCGGGGGCACGGAGTAGGCAACGGTCACAGTGACCTGCCGGCCGCTGACCATATGCACGGTGCGCCCCTCGCACTTGCCGTCGGGCAGGTTGAGGATCAGCCGGTCGCCGGGCTTGGCCTGGGTATCACGATCCAGCGTGATGACCTTGCCGTTCACCACCGAGATACGCCCGCCCACCGGCCGGCCTGCAAGCAGTTCGTCAGCAATCGGAATAACGTAGCCGGGCAGCGGAATACGCCCGTCCAAGCCGACCTTGAAGGTGACGGCCCGGTCTTTGGAGTTGGTCAGAAGCGCCCACTTACCGCGGCGCTGGGCCTCGGATTCGCGGGTGCAGCCGATAGCGCTGATCTCCAGTGGATTGTCACCATAGCGCCGCTGAAGCTTGGCGTCGGTCACTGCAGTGACGTCGGTGTCGAAGTTGTTCAGTGGGTTGTCGTAGCTGATCAGAGCTCGCGTGTAACGGGTTCGCTCCGATGCGCTTGAATAGGTGAACTTGCCGTCGATGACGTTCGCGCGGGTGTAGGCGAAATCGAAGTCAGTAGCGCGCGGCATATCCGCCAGCGTGAACACTTGGCCCTGGGCCCAATAAGTCATGCCCCGGTAGATGGTGGAGATGTCGCGCAACAGCGACCAGGCGTCAGCCTTGCTCTGCAGGTTTAGGTTGCAGATGAAGCGCGGCTCCTGGCCGCCCTTCCCGTCCGGCACCATTTGGTCGCAGTACTGGGAGATGCGGTAGAGCTCCCACTTGTCCACCATCCACGGCTTGATGCGACGGCCCAGGCCGAAACGGTCGTTCGTGGTGATGCCGTAAGTGTGCCAAACAGGGTTATCGGTCCAGGCCTCTTTGAACGTTCCGTCCCAGACGCCCGTGTAGGTGCGCGACCTGGTGTCGTAGTTGCTCGGGACCTGCCATTTCCGACCATCGCATTCGATCGTCACCGCTGGGATGCTGCGGAATTGCTCGGCAGAAAACTCGATGTAAAGCAGCGCGGTGTTCGGGTATCGAATCTTCGCGTCAATCACCTCGGTGAAGCCGGCAATCTGCATGGTGTCGGAAATTTTGTTGTTGTTCTGGTTTGCAGTCAGTCGAGTGATCCGCAGCAGCCACCCGGTGGTTGCGCGCGGCAGATTGATGCGGCGGGTTCGCTCGTACAGGCTGGTGGTCTTGCCGGAGACAGCCTCGTTTAGTACTTCTTGATAGGCGCCGCCATCAGTAGCCAGTTCGACCTTGTAGCCGATCGCGTAACCGTTGATGTTGCCACCGGAGTCAACCGATTGCAGGGCGGGCCAAGCGAAGCGCACGCGCACAGCGGATAGCTGGGTGTTAGTGATTGCCCGAACCCATGGCGTGCCGCTGCGCAGTTCGGTGCTGATGGTCGTTTCGTTCTCGACCGATGGGATGCCCTGGATATAGGACTGGTCCACAGCCCCGCTGCGCCATTCCCACTTCACGTTCGGGAAGTTCATGTTCCCCTGCGGGTCTTGCAGCGGCGTATTGTCGAGAAAGATGTCCTTGGCGGTAGGAGCACCCTCAAACTCACCCTCACCCACAGCAATGAGCATTTTCGCAATGGCGACGGAACGCAGGCTGTCTGGTGCCTCGGTGGGAGTTTTAGGCTTCTCGGATCCGCCCTTGGCGCCATAAACATCAATCTTGCGTGCTGCGCCCATGCTTTTCTCCAGGCAATAAAAAACCGCCTCGTGGGCGGTGTGTTGGCATTTGTATGTCGGCAACGGTGCTGGACTTGGCGCGAGAAGCCCTTACCATGGGAACTCCACTCAGCTTTCAAGGAAGTAACCGCTGATGAATAAAGCCCCCACCTGGCTACGCACAACTCTTTCAATACCGGTTTACGCAGTGTCAGTCGGTTTTTGGATTTTCACCGTATATATGTTCGTCACCACAGTGAAAATGCTTACCGCATTTATGACGCCTGAACTCATCGGAGCACGAATTTTCGACTTCTTCGTGGTTGTCGTATTGGCGGCTATCGGTAACGGACTATGGAAGCTCGCTAGATACATTCGAACATCTAATTTTAGGAAACAGCCCAGGCCCACCACAGCCAATCTTCCGTAACATCCCTACATCTGATCTTCGGCGTAAATGGCGGCACTGATGATCGCGCCACCCCAGCGCCGGCGACCGGCACACAGCGACACAGGATTGCCGGAGGCCGTGGTGTTCTTGGCGCTGCCGAAGGCGTAGCCGGGAGTGTTCTCGGGCGCGGCGCTTGTCTTGAGGCCGCCAGCCTGAGGGCTGAGCATCTGGATAACGCCGCCGGCGACAAGGCCGATGCCCGCGCCTATGAGCGGGGTACCGAAAGGCGTTGCAGAGAAAATAACACCCACAACAATCAAGATCGCGCCGACTATGGTTTGAAGAATACCGCCGCGCTTGCTGCCTACGACCACGGGCGCAATGCGGATATCTCCGGCACCGTTGTAGCTCAGCTCCTTCTCCCCGATATTGCGCTTATCGCGAAACACCGCGAACTCAAGGCCGCGCGACTTGGCATTCAAAAGAAACCGCTCGAATCCAGGGATCTGCACGCAAAGTGCTTTGATCGCCTCCGCCGGCGATTTCACCGCGAGCCTGAAGGACTTTCCGAACTGTCGGAGCTGCCCGTGCAGGCGAATCGTCGTCATGGGTTGGTAGTTGATCGCTGATGCCTGCATCACTTTCTCCGGGCAATAAAAAACCGCCCGGAGGCGGCTTCAAGGTTTTCTTGATTCAGTTGTAATCGACATAAGGCCCTATGTAGAACCCAGCCATGTCGCCGCTGATACGGTACAGGCTTTCCTTGCCTGGCTGCACCGTTGCTGCGATGGTTCGAATTGCAGCGCCCGCGCACAAGCCCGAGCCAGCCAGGCCTGCGCCGAGATTGGGCGACCCCGGCGGAAGGTAGAATGTGGCCCGCTGTCCAGTTCCGATCTTTGCAGCCCTGCGGCCGTCGACATAAACAACGATGTCGCACCCAGAACCGACCGCGCCGGAGTCGCGCACCACGGTGATTTTTCCGCTCTCGCCAGCTGGTTTAGTCTGGAAGGCATAGACCTCATCTGACGGGACCGGCTTCGCATCCCGCACCGAGATCGCCGATGAGGCGCACCCCGCCAGCATCACCACCGCTACCGCCGCTATCAAAATCCGCATGGCGTTCCCTCTTTGGTTTGGCGGGACTCTAACGCTTCCAGCATCAAGCACGAAGTGCTGTATTGACTGAATCACTCGTCACTCCTGAAGCTCCAACCTGAAGGTCAGAGGTGTCGTAGTTGCTTGCCTGCTCGACAAACGTTCAGCCATATCAGTGATGACCTGAACCCTTCTATCGCCCGACATACAGCTGCCCACAAGGTAAAAATGATACATACCCTTATGTTCATAAAGTGAGTTCAGCTCGTTGATGGTCAACTCAAAGTTGCTGAACCTAGGCGCTGTTGAGCCTTTGACTTCTACACGAACAATATTGCCCAGTTCGTCTTCATACTCGATATCCCATCCTCGCTTTTGCTCGGCAACATGGATCACATTACGTGCGGAGACATCAGGAATTTTTCCATCAACCAGAAGCTGCAGGACAAAATGCTCAGCCTTATCACCCACAACTTTGGATTGTTTCGACCGGCGCTGAGGGACTGTTGCACCTGGTTGCCTTGCTTTGCCGTTGGATTTTTTTACGGATAGAAGATCATCGACAAACGTGACAGAGACATCGCCGATTTCGAGCTGAGAAAACAACTCAGGGTACTCAGCTTCAAGCGGATCCTCCTGACCAAAATTACTCAGAACAAAACTCATGAGCCCCTGAGCAGATCCAAACCTTGCCATGACGTAATCGAAGTTTTCATCGCGTAGATTCATAAAACCATTCGGGCCACGTCCAAAATAGTCCGCTCCATTTGCGCTCAAAACCGATGGAATCTCTTCGGTGGTAAGGAAGATTTTCACGGGAGGTGTAAGGAAGTAAATAAGTGGGAAGGACTCAGGCTCCTCACCACTTGGCGGCCAAATCTGATCAGCCAACTGCTGATCCTCGGTGGTATCCAAAATCCGCGCAATCCATCGGTATGCCTTTTTTGGCTCATCAGGATCGCGTTTATCTGCGGTATAGAAAAAGCAGATGTCGCCAGCGGACATACGCTGAAAGCCATTGCGATTGGAGCCATTTTTTCCAAGGCGTGCTCCCCAAGCGTACTGAAAAGGAAGCTCCTTTTCGAGCATCACCTGGCGCACCTCGACATCTATTTCGTTTTCCAGCGAGCGAGAAAGGTTTTGCGTCGCGATATTGTCAGACGCTGGTATGAGCCAGATTTTCATTATTAGGTGAACTCAGCGGTTGTACTTCTTGGCGATACCCCTGAATTTATCCGCAGGGTATTTCAAGGCGTTTTTTTCAATTTTGCTCAATAGAGCTTTTTGAAGATCTATATCGAGCTTACCTGCTAATAGCAAAAGATAAGCAGTGACATCCGCTATCTCTTCTCTGATGCGTTCAGCTTGGTCAGTAGAGGACATGACTTTGGCGGCCTCTTCCTCTGTCAGCCACTGAAACTCTTCCAGCAACTCCGAGCACTCAACTGAAAGAGCGATGGCCAGGTTCTTTGGATTGTGGAACTGGTCCCAGTCCCGGTCAGTGGCAAATTGGGCCAGCTTCCGCTGAAGTTTTTTCGTATCCATGGATCATCGCTTGATGTGAGCTTCACCCTTGAGTGTACACAGCATCTGTCACCGTCAGCTACGAAGTGATGTGTCCGCCGCTACCGAGGCGATTCACACCGACGTGACGGTGCGCGAGAAAGTCAGGCTAAATTTACGAACCACACCGATTTCGGCAGAACGTCTCTCCAGTCAGCGTTCTACAGACGCCCTTGCTCACGACCGCCCCAAAGCAGACGCCAGAACCTCCGACACCAGCTAAAAAGATAGCTGACCACTTTTCTCGAAAATACAAGGCCCGAATCAGCGGGCCTTTTGCTTCATTAGAGACCAACTACGCATGCACTAAGCTCGCTCTCAAATGTCATGAGCTTTTTTGTTACTGATGCTTGGAGCTCTAAGGGCACGCGTTCATTGCTTTTCTGAATTCTATCTAACTCAAATTTACGCGCAGCTTTATCACCTTCAGGTGCGTCGAATGCGAGCGGAGCCGCTAACAATGCCTGCCCATCAAGCTCGGCTCGTTCTGAAATTTTTTGACTGCTTTTGTCTGCCGCCTCGTTGTCTGCCTTCACCTGGGCAAGCAATCTCTTGATTGCTCCCACGTCCAGCGGTACCGATTCAATTGACTGCAATCGGATAATCAGCGACTCCTTGATCTGATTTGCCGACTCCACGATGTCGATGGGTATATCCGTAGCCGCAGTTCTGAGCTCTATGTCTGTTTGCTGAGAGCCAGCCCAAAGCAATTCGTCTTCACTTATGGAATGTATCCGAGCTATAACGCAGCTTGCTGACTTCCTTGCAGCGTTGTAGGCAGATTGCTGAATACCGAACTGGTATCGATCAGACGCAGATAAACCCAGCAGAGACATACCCGCGCCACTGTTCATCAATCCTGGCTGACCAGCCACGGCACCTCCTACTGCCATCAGCGCACCAATTGAAACAAAGTCACCCGTGCCCCAGTTAAGCTCGCCCCTACTAGTGGCGTTGTCAGTGATGACTTTCAGAAGCCCTGCCGTATAAGTCTCAGCCCTAGCCAGCGCAGTGTCGCCCCCGGGGCTTGTTTCTGGGTACTCAATTAAGTCTTTGGGGGGAAGTGGCCAGGCTGGTTTCGTAGGCGCGTAAGCACAACCGCTCATCAAAACCGTAACAGCTATCAACGTCTGTAACGTGATTCCATTCATTTACAAGCGCTCCACGGATTTGATGGACGGTCATCTGAAGCGAGTCTAGCCTCTGTGATTGCAATTCGCCATACACGCCTTCAGAGGCTGATGCACACGACCTGCGCATCCTGCGCGGTTCAGCGGTCATTGCGCCAGATGCAAAAAGCCCAGCGCGGGGCTTGGTTTGTTTCGTGCCTGTTAAGAACGTTCGGGCTTTGCTGCAACGTACCCATTGACCTCGTTATGGCAATCAACCGTCAGATCATTCAGAAAAGGGCTAATCTCCGGATGCTCCATCAGCCCGAGCAGATCAGTGGCTGAATCACGGATGGGCTGCCAATCTTGATGATCGAATATCAACCGGTCGCCACAATGAAATGAGTCTTCAGTCAGGCCATTGCATAGCTGCCAGATGCGGTGCAAACCGCCTCTAACCTCGTCTGGCAATGCGCTGCCACACGCGGTAAGCGTATCGTTCAACGGCAGCATTGCTATAGACCACGCTTCGCATGCAGGGCAGTCCGGAATAGCTTCTCGCTGCTGATCTGCACTCATCGCCAGGAATTCTAGAGCAGGAAATGCCTCACATAAGGCGAGCACCAGCTTGAACTCTCCCTGCCCATACCACTCCCAGAGTGTCGTTGCGAACCCCATCTTGAAGCTCCTAAACCGCTACTGCAGCTATCAAAATACGCATCTCGTTCCCTCTTTGGTTGTCGGGACTGGAGCATTGAGGGGCAGATGCAAAAAGCCCAGCGCAGGGCTGGGCTAGCCTCAAACAAACATCTATGTCTCTGCACTCCATACAGCCAGTTCATAGCCATCCGGATCAATAAAGTGAAACCTTTTGCCTCCAGGAAACGAGAAAATCTCCCGGCTTATTGTGGCACCTGCTGCACTGACTCGGCGCTGAGTTTCCTCGAGATCATCCCCGTAGAGAATGACCAGCGGGCCACCAGTCCGAACGGGCTCTCCAGTTGTGAATCCTCCAGTGAGCCTGCCATCGCTGAATTCGGTGTAGCTGGGTCCGTAGTCCACGAAGGTCCATCCAAACGCCGCACCATAGAAAGCTTTACTGCGCGGAATATCGCTAACGTTAAACTCAATGTTGTCGATCTGATGATCGGTTCCTCTGACACCCATAATTCACCTCCTTGTTGTACAAAGACCTCATCATGACGCGATCCTGTCCAGGCATCCAGCGTGGATGGAATGCCAGTAACCGCGCTGAGCGCCGAAGTAGTAGCTTTATGCCTCCAAGGATGCTTAGAGTGAAGGAACTGCATGAATTCTTCGAATAGAGCAAAGTCGGACGCTATTAAGGAGCAATACGATATTTTGAGCGAGGCGGACGATGCCAAGCTCCGTCAGTCAGCGAGAAGCGTGATAGATGAAGTTACGGCCGGTACTTTCATGGCAGTACAGAGCGTTAGCGTAACGCTGATTCCTCTTGAGGTTCAAATGGCAGACAGACAGGTATTGCCAGATATCGATTTCAAGAGAATGGACGCAGTCATAGGCAATATAAAGAGCGACGACGATCCCTTGCTTTCAGGGGCCGCCGAGGCTTGGCGCCTCGACACTGACCAGCTTGAAGGCCTGAATTAAGGATTCCCCAGTCCTACGCCTGCATGCCCAAGGACTGGGGTTGCGCCAATATCGGCGCGGATAAAGATAGGGAGATCTACGTGAGCGACAGCGATTTTAAGCCCAGGGAACCGTTTACTATCGACTGGAAACGCGAGTACGACGTAGGACCTTCGGATGAACACCTACATGCGATGGGACAGTTCATCGTCAATTACTCTGCGGTCGAGTGGCAAATATCGGAGCTTTTTGCCTTTTACCTCAAGATGCCAGTGGCAGAGGCTCAGAAGCTATCAGTTGAAGCCAATATCTCAATGGCAGGGATGATCAGATACGTTCAGGGGCGAATATCGGACTCAAAAACCCAGGACCAACAAGCAGCAGACGACCTGCTTTTCACGCTAAAGGCTTTCGATAATGTCAGCAGCCTCAGGCATAAAATAGTGCATTGGCAATGGGGGCTAAATGAAGGTCAAACAGCGTCGTTAACCGATCTGATTAAGCCAAAGAGCGCCAATAAATCCAACGCAACACTCAAAATCAGCGAGCTAAGAGATCAGTGCCTGAAGCTCATGAGAATTCTTCAGGCGATTTCAGCAAATGGTGAGATCCTCAGAGGTGTCAGGACGCGCGCTCAGATTCTAGAAATCCGCAAAGGTACATCTCCTGAAAAGCTCTTTCGACCCTAGATCGGGAAATTGGCCAATCATCGATCTCCTCAAGCACGGCAAGGCCAGCTTCGACCATCGCTGCTGATACGGGAATATCCTCAGCACAGAGGCTTGACCCGTAGTTGCTCAAACGAACATCGTCCATCGCCAGCCTCCGTTCTCACAAGATTGGTTACTTTGCATCTTTGTGCCTGAGGATCAGGCGTGTTCGGTCATGCCAGGGGCCGCCGTAGACGATGATCTCGGACGGCCTCCCGTATAGGTGATGCAGCAGGAAAGGACCTGGCCCGAATGCGCCTGACTCTTCGTCAGGTAGTGCCGGATCAGTGCCCAGGTAGATGCCGGCATGGTTCGGGTGAACTGTCCGCCCGACTTGCATGACGATCATGTCGCCGCGCTGGGGACGGTCTACGCGTACAAAGCCGGCTGCCTCGTAGTGCTGCTCGTAGAGGCTTGCGTTCGCCGCACTCTCCCACCAGCCATCGGCGCGCTGGAAGGCTTCGAACTCCAGACCCCATTCGCAGGCATACCAATCAGCGCATACCTGCCAGCAGTCCCAAGCACCATGCACGAACGGCCGCCTGAGCAGCGGCGTGCTGCCCGTGGGCGTGATCGTGCGCATGTCGCCCTCAGGCCAGGACAGAATGTGCCAGGGCAAGCCCGTGGCCTCACACATGGCCAAGTCGTGCGGTGAAGGCCTGCTGGTGGCGTCCGGGTGCGAGTGAACGATGCCGATCACCTCGCCCAAGTCTTCCGCAGCGGCATAGTCCTCAGGATCGAGCCGGAATTCTTCGCTCGGCTCTGTGGCGATGTTCCGGCACGGGAAGTACTTCTGCTTGCGCCCGATAGCCAGCAGCAGGCCACAACATTCTTTCGGGTACTGGGCCGCCGCGTGCGCCTGGATGGCGGTGATGATGTGTTTTCGCATTATTCGCGCCCACTAAAAAGGGCGCCGTAGCGCCCTTACATTGGTTGTTATCGAGCTGGAGGAGTGAGAACAGCCCTTTCTAACGGCCAGCCCATTCGGATGCGCAGATAAACGATGTTGTAAGAGAGGCTGAACTCATCGGCCCAGCCTGCAATCGTTCTAGTTTCACAGAAAAGCGTTTTCAGATGGTTTGACCGAGTGTTTCTACACTGCTGCTTATGAGTAGCCCATCTGCAGTTGTCGGGTGAGTAGCCTTTATTGTTGTCGATCCGATCGAGCGACATGCCATCAGGGCGAACACCCATATCTTCATAAAAATTGGAAAATTCTAACCAACGCTCGCACACTTTGATTCCGCGAGCGCCGTAGTTTTCATAAGCTGCATGGTTTTTGTTGGAGCATCTTCGGACCATCCCATCCCAAAGCTGATAAGACGGCGTCCCCTCCATTCCATGCTTGATGCTTCTTGCTCTTGTAAGCTCTTTTGACAGGCAACCGCATGACGTGGACTGGCCGTTTACCAGCGGCCCTGATCGAACGGAGCTCTCTTTGCCGCAATCGCAAACACAATTCCAATAGGCCCCGGCCTTGCTGGGTTTGTTAGCGTCGCGGCCCACTACAAGTAGCCTTCCAAACCTTTCTCCGGCTAGATCTCTGACGGGTCTACCCATTTTCACACTCCTACAGTATGAAACCTAACTTGAGGAGCGCGGCAGGCCAGTTAGGTATTGGCTTTTCGGGAGCTACCCTAGCCGCGCAATTCATTGTATCAGCTCCTTGAGATCAGGTTCACTGCAGGAAATCCTCCAAAATTTAGCTCTTCGTTTTCGCCAAATCTGAGCTTGCATGAGGACAGGCACCCCTTACATTCATCCTTCGAAGGATCATCTGTAGGGTTGTCTTCGTCGTCAAACATCGCTGTCCCCGTGTAATTACAGTCAGGGCCTCTGTATCCCGCCGTCATGGCCCAATGGCAGAACGTGGTCATCTGCCGGCCGGGTAGGCCGTGGTTGTCGATCTCGCCCGGGGAAGAAAGCTCCCAGACAACCGCCTCGCCGTCCTCGCTGGTTTTCTGGTCGATGTACCAGATTTCCAGCGCCTCCTGGGTCGGGTCGGCAGTTGGGTTGCCCTCGGGGAAATTGGCGGCGTCCAGGTACTGGGCCAGAGTCTCGCGAACCGTCAGCTTGAACTTCAGCATGTCTTCGAAGGCCAGGCACAGCGCCGTGACGCGCCCGTTAACGTTGCCGGCGGCGAACGTTGGCCGAGAGGCGGTGCCGTCACTGCTCGAGGAAATACCCTCAATCTGCACGAGGTCAGGCCGCGTACTCCTGGCCCTGCCAGATAATCGACTTTGCGGGCAGATCCTCTTCGGAGCCCTCATAGGCCAGCAATTCCTCTGGCGTGTGCGGGATCGCGTGGCCGTGGAAGCGCAGGTAATCGGCGCCGTATTCCGTCCCATCAATTTCAAACAGGCGAATCTCGCCGCCGGGCTCCAGTTTCTGGATGTCCGTGATCAGTGCCATGGGCGGTTATCTCAGGGGTGAAAGGTTTGCTGGAAGGTCGCGGTGATGGCGTAGACCTGGCCGCCGCGGTGCACTGGCTTGTAGCCGTTGCACTTGTAGAGGCCAAGCTCACCCAGGGGCGGCTCCCAGAGGAAGCCCTTCGCCCCTTTGTGCCGATCAAGGAACGCCATGATGTCTTTGATACGTGGCTTCAGGCCGGTAAAGATCACCGGCCACGATTGCGACCGGTTATTGAGTCCATCCTCGACCGACTGCTCGTAGCTATCGCCGAACTTCTTGGACCGAACACGCTGAGCGATATCACCCTCCGCGCCCTTCTCCGTTGCCCAGGTAAATCGTTCGATAGCCATCATCGCCCCTTGATTGCGTTGTTGATGACGCCACCCTGGCGCATGTCCCTGCTCCGCAGTTCCTGATATTTCTGCTCTACGAACGTCGCCAGCTCCTTGCCGAAGAGGTCATAGCCTGGTGCGTCAGCCGTTGACGATGCATTTCCGTCACCGTCGATGTGTACCTCGACATTAATCTGCGTTCCGCCAGCCCCACCGCCGCCCATAGCCATGACCCCAAGCTTGCCGCTCGACGTGCGGGTCAGGGGCATGATCGCCTCCTCACCAGCTTCACCCATCACGCCGGTTTTGCCGTTGGCCATACCGAAAGCCGTAGGCTTGCTGACGATGGAGTTCGTGAACGCACCGCCATCGGCGAACATCTGCACGCCGCCAGACCACGCGCCTCCCTTGGCTTGCGGAAAGTAGGTGCTGGAGTAGCCGGTCGAGGACGCGCCCAAGTTCGAAGAGGTAGCACCGGCAGAGCCGGCGGCCATTCCGTTGCCACCTCCAACAGCGCTGCCGCCGAGGTAGCTCGCCGCCGCACCAACCAGACTGCCCAGCAATGCGGAGCTGGCTTGGCGGGTCGCTATGCGCGCCATGTCGGCCAGGATCGATTTGGCGAAGTCCGAGAACGACGCCTTACCGGTCATGGCAAAGTTGACGATGGAATCCTCCATGGAACTGAAGGCGTTGCCGAACAGGCTTTTTGTTTGCCCGGCGATGTTGCGCGCCGAATCCAGGTAGTTATCCCAGGCTGCCGTTGCGCCCTTCGTCCAATCGCCCTGGGCGTTCTCCACATCAGCGTAGTTCTGCCGAATCTGGTCAGTGGCGGCCTTGTTCGCGTCTGCGAGCGCCTGCGATTTCCGTTTAAACTCTTCCTCCGACATGTTGCGCGACGGGTCGGACTTCTGGTTGGCAAGCTCCAGCGACTGCTGAGCAAACCGGTCCTCCTGGCTGTTCAGCTCGCCGCTGAGCGCGTTCTGGCGATCACCCTGCCCTACGCCGAGCACTGCGCGCTGGCCTGCCAGCTCCAGCGCACGCTGTTGCTGCCCCAGCGCCTGCACGTAAGTGCTGATCGCCCTCTCCTGTTTGGCAAGGCGCCCGGTCTCGTTAGTCGCCAGAACCTCAAGCTGGCTGTCCGCATCCTTCTGCGCCTTGACCATCCCCGCGCGCGCATCGGCGATCTTTTGGTCCAGTTGAATACTTTGCGCGGCCGAGGTGCCCTTCTTGGCCTTGGATGCTTCCAGGGCGGAGATCTCGGCCTCGTAGGCTGCCGTCACCTGGTCAAGCTCGTTACCGATCAGGGCCTGGCGGCGAAGCAGGTAGTCTTCCTCGGAGAGCAAACCAGCTTTCTGCGCGGCCTCCATCTCCTTCTGGTAGTTCTTATAGGTGTCGGTGATCGCCGCCAGGTCGTTTTTGGCGTTGTTGAAGCTGGTCAGGTCGACTTGGTTGCCAGCGGCTTTCGGGTCCTTGAACTTGTCGTTGATGTTGGAAATGTTTTTATCGATCGCCGCCTGGGCCAGGCGCGGGTCGTTCGGCGCTACCTTGCGGATGTCGTCGAGCTGCTGCTTGTAGTCCTTCAGGGCCTCGGCGCGTTTCTGTTCATTCGTCAACGACGACTTGGTCAGCGCATCAACCTTTGTCATTGCCGTGACCGCCGCCCCTTGGGCTTTTGCCTGCTCGCCCTCCCATTTGGCAATGTCTGCCTGAGCCGCCTTTTCGTCCTCCAACATGTTCAGGCGGTTTTGCCGGAACTCAATCAACGCATCCTTGGACTTTTGGCTTTGGAACAGTCCATCCATGTCCTGAGCTTCAGCCAGTCCAGCGCGAGCATTCTCGATGTCTGAGTTAATGTCTCGGCGTCCGGCGTTTTTCAGACCGTCCGCTGCCTGGGCGACAGCGTTGTATGCCTTCTCCCAGAAACTCAGGTTCTCCAAAATCTTCGGAGTGCGCTCGTTGATCGCGTCGGCATAGGATTCGGTCGCAAGCTTCACGGCTCCAGCGTGATCGCCCTGCTCTTCCAGCGCGGCAATCTGCGAGTAAACCGAAGCGGTGAGGTAGTGGTACTGCTCGTTCAGCGCTGCCGAGGCTTTAACCGGGTCATCGGCGAGCTTCACAAACTCGGCAACCGTCTCGCTGACAGCCTTGCCGGTGGCTTCCTGCATCGACACTGCGGCCTGGGTGATGCCGGCAAAGCTCTCGCCGGCAATCTTGCCGTTTTCCGCCAGCATCGCCAGCACTGCAGCGGCCTGGCCTGTGGTGCCTACGGTAGCGCTGACCTGCCGCGCCATGTCACCCAACTGCCCGGCACTCACGCCGGCGTAGTTGCCAGTAAGGATCAGTGATTTGTTATAGCGGTCCTGCTCTTCGCTGCCCTTGTAGTAGGCAACCGCGAGGCCACCCACGGCAGCGGTAGCCAACGCCAGCGGGGCCAGGATGGCGAGCAGACCAGCCGCACCAGCGCCAGCACCGGCGCCCAACTGAGCGACGGCGCGAACGCCGCTACCCCAGTCACCCGACGACAGTGCGTTACCCAACTGCACGACGTTTTCCTGAGCCTGGCGGGTACCAAGGCGCAGCTTGTCGAAACCAGTGGTGGTCTTTTCGAGCTTGGCATAATCCTTGTCGATTTTGCCCAGGGCGCTGTTGTACTGGTCCTGGCTGATCCTCCCGGCGTCCAGGTGCTTACCAAGCTGCTCGACCTGCGTGTCCAGTTTGGCGAGTGCAGCGCGAGCCGGGTCTATGGCACCCAGAAGGCTGTTCAGGGCCTTCTGTTCGTCGAGGGCAGACTTGGCCAGGGCGATCTGCCGCTTGTCCAATTGAGCGGAGATCTTCGCCGCCTCGGCCTCGCCATAGGCGCCGGTCTTGGTCAGCTTGGCGAGAGCGTCACGCTGCTTTGCCAGGTCCTGGGTGGTTTTGGCGCTGGTGGAAAGAGACTTTTCCAGCGCCTGCATTTCGTTCATCAGCGAAACGGCGGACTGCTCGGCCCGGCCGCCGGCCTTCGCCATTTCATCCAGGCTCGTTTTCGCCTGGATTGCATCGGCCGAGTCGATCTTGACGCCGAGTTCTGCAATGTTCATCGACTCACCTTGAATAAGTGCCCGTGGTTACGGGCTGTTTTCCCTTTCCTCTGCCATAACGCGCAGGGCTTCGCCTTCCAGCACCTGAAGGTCAGGGAAGATTTCAGCGAGTTTCTTTTTCTTGATGCCGAGGAACCCGGCCACGTCGCGTATGCAGCTGTAGTCGAGACCGATCGCGCCGCCTGCGCCTGCTCGCCACTGGGTGGACATGCGGTTGAAAAGGAGGAAGGCCGGCCAGTTGCATGGCCAGACCTCCACCTCTTCAACCAGGTCGCCAGGGGCAAGGCCGAACATGCCAATGATCGCGTCGGGCACGCTCGGCGAGTACATCGCGCGGGCGGCGTCAGTCAGTTTCCCAGGCGGGCCTGGCTGTATGCGCCTTCGTAGGCCTTAACGACAGCCTCGGCGGCACCCTGGCAGGACTTCACAAACGCGACGATGTTGTCGTCGTTGTATTCGTCATCGAAGCCCCAGCCGACCACCAGGTCTTTGATTTGCTGGGTTTGCTGCTCGGTATCCACCGCAACAATTTCCGACCATGACGGCTTATCCCCCAATGCGGCCTGCGCCTTCTTCCGCTTCTCGTTCCATTCATCGAATAGAGCGGCAAGCTCGGCGCGATCCCGGTACTTGAAGGTGAACTCAACCTTCTCGGGCGCGCTGCCGACGATTGGAATCAGCACGGGCGCGGTGAACGTGGCGTTCTGCGCAATCCGGATCTTTGCCATGGGTTACACCACCGCAGTCAGGTAGCGGGTCGGCTCAGCCTGCAACGCAAGACTGACGGTACGAGTCAGCAGGTTGTTACGGGACACCGCTGGCTGTTTGGAGAACGACGTGTAAGTGCCATACAGCAGCGTGTCGTTACCGGGCAGGTTCAAGCGGGCCGCTTCGATCTGCTTGCCGGCGTCCGCCTTCAGCAGCACTCCGTTGAACGCCTGGACCGGGTCGTCAGCAATGGTGAGCACCATGCTTGCCGCCGATTTGTCGGTGGGGATCTGCTTGCCCTGGTCGTCCTCGAGGAACACCACGTCCAGGTAGTTCTGTTCGCCTCCGGAGAAGGCCACGTCGGAGATTTGCGGGATCTGCACCCAGGTCAGCACCTTGCGCATCGTGCCCGCACCGCCAGCGACCGGATAGACCTGCGTGTCGGTAGTGTCGATGCCTTCCAGGGTAATAGCCGTTGCCGTGGCTGCCTTCACGCGCACCACCTTGCTATCCAGCTTGCTCCAGCCAGACGTCAGCAGAACAATATCGCCGGCAGCGATGGTGCCACCTACAACGGTGGCAACGGCCTCGGCTGCGTTGCTGATGGCAGTGAAAGCCAGTGCGGCCGCGTAGGTTGCGGCGTGCTGGAAGGTGCCGCCGTTCGGGAGTTTGTAGCCCATGGGGAATTTCCTCTTTGCAGATGTGAAAAAACCCGCTCAATGGCGGGTCTCTGGGTTTGCCCAATGGGCGGGATCAGTTGGTGTCGGCCCGGTACAAGAACGAAGTCGGGACGGTGTAGGTGGAATCGCCTGTGATGCCTGGCCCCTGGTCAACTGGCGACATGGTCACCACGGTGACCGCGCCCTTTGTGTCCCGCGCGTAAAGAGGGACCAGGTCGGTCAGTTCTGCTGCGATCGGATTCGTCTTGGCCTTGCCGGTTCCCGCCGGAGCGATGATGCTGACCTGAAACACGCCGGTGTAAAGCCGGTGATCGCCGCCGAGCGTGTTGCTCGCGGTGTCGCCCGGAATGGTGAAAGCTCGAAGGTATGTCTCGCCCTCCGCCGGCGCGTAAGCCGTGTTCTCGAAAACGATCTTAAGCTTCTCCGACCTGGCAGCGTTCCAGGCGATGAGCTTTGCCTCGTAGATCGAGGCGATGATTGCGTGACTCATACCTGGTTGTTCCTGATCGCCTCCAGCACGATCTGCTGGAAGCGAGCCACGGTTACCCGAACCATGCCGCCGGGGGCCTGGGTGGAATGGCCGAACTCCAGCGGAATCGCGTAGGGCAAGTTATTGATGATGTAAGCCATCTGGCCAGCGGTGAAGTCACTCATTGCGGCAACCATTGCAGCAGTGGTTTCGGCGCCGCTCGGATCGACCTCGTCGAAGGTGACGCTCTCAACCACGCCCAGCGAGATGTGCCAGTTCGCCCGGAACCGGCCGCCGACGTAGTCCTTGCCAGCCACCAAACCATTCACATTGAAGTTCTGGTCGCGCTCGGTCTTTGTCAGGGGCTTGGCGTACTTCACACCCTTTCGCAGCTGGCCGGATTTGGTGAAGTTCGATTCGTTGAGGTTGATGATCGTATTGCGGACCGCGACCTTGACGTCATAGTCGTCGGCTGCGCGGGCGTTCGCCTCACGGTAAGCGACGTTTGCGGCCCAGATCTCCGGGTTACCCACGGGAGACATCCGGATCAGGCTGCTGCCGACCTCGATGATGATCTCGCGCACACTGGCGTCGATGGCCTCGCTGGTCTGGGCGGCGAACTCGGCGAGGCTCAGGGCGAAACTGCCGGATTGGCCGGCGCCCGCCCGACTCACGACCGCACCTGCAGCTCATACAGGATCGGCGTACCGGCCGGGTTGACCTCTTTCAGCGGAGGAACGATTGACCAAGTGCGGCCCTGGGCCACGACCTTGTCGAGCAGACCAGGCACCCACGCCAACCCCTGCGCGGCGACCTTGAGCTTCTTGTCGCCCTGTTTGATGAGGCTGTTGGTCTGGAATTCTTGGCCGGTGAAGTCGAGCAGGATGCCTTGGGCGGTTTGCTCTTTGATGCTGTCGGGAGGTGCCGAACCGGTTTCCGGGTCGTACTCGCCGACGATTGTTGCGCGGATGATCACAGGTTGCCCAAACTCTGTAATCATGTTCAGTGCAGTGACGGCCATTTCGTCATAAAAAGCCATAGTAAGCCCCCTGATCATGGAGAGGATCAATGAACAACCAGCAACGCGCCGCGCTTATTACAGCAGCACTCCAAGCCTATTTGACTTGCCCTCCACCATTGAAGCGCTTCTATCGTTTAGATTTACGAGGCGCGATTCAGGACGCTTTGGCAGGCACCAAAGATGAGGAATGGACATATAGAGCTCAGGGCAGGTGTTGCCCATTCGTAGTGGAAGAGGATTCGCATGTAGATTTCGCAGCCACGAATCACCTCGCCACTACGATCCATAATGCGATTGAGTGGCCCGAGGATCTGTTCTGGAACTGGTGGTGGAACAAGCTTTTGACTTACTGACTCAGGCCCGGACAGCAAACAACCCGCGCTTCTGTAGGTAATCAGCAAATTGTGTAGCGCTCGGCCGATTGGGCGCCGCCGGCAACAAGCGGCTGCTGGTGGACGGGATCGCAGCGTATTGGCGCGTTACCGCCCCCTCAACACGATCCAGCAGCACCGCTCCTTTACGTTTCTCCACCGGATCGATGTCGTCCTGATGTATCTCGGCCGCCAGGGCCATTTGGCCGTACTGGACTCGCGCCGGCAGGTAGTTGTTCGGCTTGATCTCCTGATCCAGCAGCACTTCCCGGCGCGGCCAGGACAAGGCCTGCTCGCTGTTGGTCTTTCGCCCTTTCCAGACCATGCCATCCATCGCCAAGGCGGCCCGGCGCAGCAACGCCTCTTGCTCGGGAACGCCTGCAGGGATGACCGTGCCGAATTTCACGGCATACATGACCAGGTCCTCGGCGCTCGCATAGCTTTCGGCGTCAGGCTTGCCAGTGCCGTCCTCAATGATGAGTGTCATGCGTTAACTCACTGGAATGGTTTGAAGATTGGCCGCCGGGTCACCGGCAGCCAGCGGTATCACTCCTTGGCGAGCTCAGCGACGAGCCTTTCCAGGGATTCTTTCGAGACGTTGGCTCGGTACGGCATTTTCGCTTCGTCCAGCTTCGCTTTCAACGCCGCGATTTCACTGGCCTCGTCAGCCGGCGGTGCAATGGTCGCCGTCTTCAGCACTTCCACCTCTTCACGCAGCGATTTAACGGTAGAGAGCAGGCCGTCGCGCTCAGAGGCCAGGGCACCAACCGAGGTATGGATGGTTCCGAGTACATCAAACAAGCGCAACGCCACCTCGCCCGACTCGGGACGGTGAATCTCGCCAGCTTCCAGGCCACCAATCAGGATCTCGATCGATCCATGCTCAGCACGCAAAGCCGCAACGACTTTTTCGAGTTCGGCCTGGTTGGTGGCGCCAACCATCTGCACCCGCTTAGCCTCCCTCACCGACACGTCAATACCGGCCGCTTCATATGCGTCGACCACGTTTGGCCAATCGCCAATCACCAGCACGCGTGTAACACCGGCTTCAGGCTTATCGAAGTGTTCCGGATTGCGGTAGCGCTTCTCCGGGTCGAAGTCGTTGAGCTGGTTGCTGTAAGTCAATTCCATGTGTTTCTCCAGTGCGGCCATCGCTGACCGCTCGTTGAATTCGAGGCTTAGCCGCCGGTGGCAGGAGGCGTTGCAGTGAGCTGGATCATCACACCGGCGGTGACCTTGTTGCTGCCCGCGTGCTTGACCCAGTTGGCAGCAGAACCGACCGCAGCCAGGGTTGGGTTGGAACCGCCAGTGGTGGCTTTCCAGCTATAACCCAGCACATCGATGTTCACGGTGCCTTCAGCGCGGTAGCCGATGCTCAGGTTCTCTTCGTCGTTCACTTCGTAGGAACGGAAGCCTGGGGCCTGCGACTCGGTAATGGTCACGGCGTTTGGCAGCAGGCCGAAGATCACATCCGCCGGCGCGGTGTCGGTCACCAGTACAGGCTTGCCCAGAGTGCCCGGCAGGCCGCCGTAGATCACGACACCGGCCTCTTCGTAGATCTTGTTGGTGATAGCCTCGTCGACGATGTCGAAGTAGGCGCTGGAGTGCATGACCCACAGAGCGATCCGGCCGAATTTGTCACCGAACTTGCGCATGCCGCGAGTAAGCGTCTTCTTGCCGTCGGTTTCGATGTTGGCCGAAACCACCATGTCAGCGTTGGAGCCGATGGCGGCACGAAGGCCAGCAGTTGCGTACTGGATGAAGCCTTCCAGGGTCGCGTCAGCAACGTCGGCACCGACGATCTGGGAGAACTCCTCGACCGGACGACCGCGGCGCTTGAACGCCTCTTCGGTGGTCTGGTACGGACCGTACTTCCACGGAGCCTTGACGCCGACAGCTTCGCCGGCGCTGATCTTCTTGGCAGTCACCTTGCCTTCAGAGTTGACGTCGCGGTGCTCCAGCGAACCGTTCAGCTTGTAGAGCGCACGCTTGCGGAAGTCACCTTCGATCAGCTCGTTATCGAGCACCATCGCGCCATTGGAGGATGCGTTAAACACATCCAGGTTGTCCTGGACACGCTCCAGGTATGCAGTTTGCGCCTCATCGTTATAGATGATCAGGTCGCTGTTGACAGTTGTAGCCATGGGTCTTTCCCCTTACTTGGGCAATGCGAGGTATGCGGTTTGGCCGTGCTTGCGCTGGAAATCGCGCTTCTGCTCGGACGTCATTTCGGAGCGCTTGAATGCAGCCTTGCCGCCACCCCCGCCCGGGGCAAATGTCCCTGAAGCCCTTGGCCACAGGTGGGGTGCGCTTTCGCGCAGAGATTCCGCCCATTCGAGCGGGGTCAGAGGGGTCTTGCCGTCTTTACCGAGGATGACCTGGCCGGATTCATCAACGGCGACTGCATCGCCATCTTCGTTAAGGGTGAACACGCCTTTGGCGCGCAGGATGATGTCGTCGGTGGCTTCGGGCAGCGCGCCGACCTTCAGTGCAGCACCGCGCACCGAGTCACCCAGAACCTTGCCCTGGAACTTGGCAGCGAACGACTCAGCCTTCTCGGCGCGCTCGCTGATCGCCTTCAACTGCTTGTCGTAGTCACCGCGCAGGCGCTCGGTGCGGCGATTGAAGACTTCGTCCACCTTACCCTCGGTCAGCAGTTTGGTTTCTTCGTCCTGGCCCGCACGACTGAGCAGTCCTTTGACTGCGTCGATGTCGATGCCTTCGAACTGTGTTTCGAACTGGGTCAACTTGCCGGAGGTTTCCTTCAGCTTCCCGAGCAACTCTGAATTCTTGGTTTTCAAACCCGAAACGGACGCTTCAACGGCAGTCGCGATAGCGGCTTTGATTGCCGGGTTGTCCAGGTCGATTTCGTTTTCTTCTGCCACGTTGATGCACCCCTTGGGTATGTCTAGCCCGCTTTGCAGGCATAAAAAAACCCGCCGAGGCGGGTTCAATTCAGATGTATAAGTCGAATCGGTTCAAAAGTATGTTGTCCATCTGCCTCAAGCTTACCGGTCGCTTTAGGTGATCCTCGAACAGTTGTCGAGCTCTTAGGAAGTGATCCACGTAAACCCTGTAGTTCTTTGATTGACCCGCAGTTGTGTACGCGAAAACCCAGCCCTGCTCGTCAGCGACCCATTTCAGAGCCGTTCGAGCTCTTGAGTCCATCATAGGAAACAGCTTCGGACGATGAAAATGGAGATACTTTGACGAGAAGCTGCTGCAATCTTTTTGGGTGACTTTGGTGACTGTGTCGCACAAAAAGGAGTGAACCTTTACCACATCGCCAATCAACATGGGAGTGAGGTCTTGGTGCTCATCAAGCATATCGAGCAACTCACCTACCATCGAGTCTGCAACGGTCTGTCCCAGCAGGTCATAAAAATTTGCTGTACCACTCACAGGCTCGGCTTCGCTCGGTGTCCGTCGCTCCGCAGATGCAGAAAGGCTTCGCCCGATAATCAATGCCTTAGATGCAATCTGCGCTTTGTCAGTATTGCTCGGGTTATCCCTCACGAACTGATAAAGCATTCGGTTAGCAGGAATAAAAATTCCACAACCTTCATCTGTGCCGATGATGTCGTTGGTTAGATATGGAATGGATGGTTCGCTAAGGTGCATACATGACTCCCCGTCTATGTCACGCACACCATAACGGCACTAATTACATTTTCAAGCCAATCCAGCCCTTTCAAATGCCAGCGGTTCCAGCACTTTCATCTGCGCCAGGGTCAGCGGAGCGAAGTTGCGATCAAGCTGCAGCTCAGTGAAGCGCTCGACGGTCAACCCGCCCTCCCGGAACAGCTTGCTCCGTACAGGGCCGATAGCCACATCCTGGAACGATGCCGGCTGCTGCTGTAGCCAGTGGTAGTAATCGAGGTCAGCGTTGACCTGCTGGCCGCCATTAGCGCCAACAGAAGCCCGCGTAGCGCCTTTGGCGAACATCGCGCTGAGCTTGGTCAGGAGAATGAAGGTGGTGCGGCAGTTCGGGTGGAATGGTGGCCTTGGACCTGAATCCACCGGAAACCTGCGCTTGTCCATCGAGCGGCATTGCTGGCTGGTCTTGCTGTCCAACGTGGCCACCATCTGGATCTCTTCGACGATGTCAGTGTTGGCCTTGGCCACCTCCATCCGAGCCTGCGAGGACACATGCTGAATTGCGGTGTGCACGACCGTGCTGGCATTGCGGTTGGTGGTGGTAAGGATGCCGTCTTTGTACCCTGCCGCCTTGGTACCGCGAATGTTGCGGATGATCTGGAAGTTCGTCTGCCCTTCGAAGTACCCCTTCCGGATTGTACCAGTGACGCGCTCACGCTCGGCGACAGTCCAACCCTTGATGAAGGCCTTCAGTAGCTTCCCGCCGCCGGTGCCGCGCACGCTGAGCGGGTTCGTCAGCACCGCCGTGCGAATTGCAGCGGCTGTCGGAGCCACAACGTCCAGTGACACGCCAACCGGTGCCGACCTGGCAAGACTGGTCGCCTCGAACTCGGCCTCGTAATTGGCGATGTCCACCAAGTCCAGATTCAATTGCGCGCTGTAACGATCGAAGATGCCCTGCAGCAGGCTGTCCACCTCCTTCAACAACGATTCCAGGCGCTTGACGTTGTACTCAGTCGGATCCGACTGTGTGAGTCGGTCGCGGATCGAGCGGTCAATCTCCTTGAGGAAGGGAGCGAACTTGCCCACCTCCCCAGCCTTGAGCTTTTCTAGGAAGACGGCGTGCCGTATGGTCGCATCAAGTATTGCCTTGTTCGCTGCCATCTATTTTGCCCTCATCGTCCAAGCCCAGCCCATCGCCCTGCTCTTCTAGTTCGCCGTCTATCTGTTGATCAGTGCGCTCTGGTGCGATCAGCCCAAGCTTGCGCAAATAAGACCGAAGATCAGCCTTCGCGAACCCACCGTTCTGCCACAGCCCAACGAGAGCGGTGATCATCTGCGGATCAGCCGAGAGTTCGACGAATTCTTGATTCACCTGGTAGGCGACCTTCTGGTCGGCGATACCCATGTAGGTGCAGCACCACATGATCGCTCGCGTGTAGGCCTCGCTGACGTTGGCAACACAGCCAGCTAGAACGGACGTGGACGCAGACTGATCCCCGCGGGACTCTGTAGCGGTCTTGGTCGCAAGTGATGCAACCACCATCCGAGCGCCCAGCTCAATCATCATCTGGTTCTTGTCAGCCATGGCCTCTTTGACAAGAGTGTTCGGAGCGGGCTGCGCATAGGCAAAGGCGCCGCCGGCAGGAAGCAACATTGGCGCCCGAGAACCGACGTAAATGCCGTTTTTCTCCATGTGATCACGCCATTGCTCATCGAGCCCAGAGATATAGGGCTGAGCCTGCCCACACCAGAAAACGCTATCTTCGTAGTCAGCACTGTTCCGGTAATGGCCCAGATTGATCATGGCGATATCGTAGAGCGGCGACTCGTCGATGCTTGGGTCGTTGTTCTGTGCGCCCACGAAGGTGAACGGGATCTCCTTCAGTCGGCCACCGGCACCCGTAGGCCGAAACTCTTCAGTAACCGCCAGTGGCCCGCCGGTCTCTGGTCCTGAGCGGCGCCAAACTCTGCAAACGAAGCCGTCTTCCTCCAAGGCCAGTTCCCGGTACTGCTCAACCGTTTTGAAGCCGAAGCCATCAGGGATCTCCGGCGATTCCTTCAGCACCACCAGCGTTAGCACGCTATGACCGTTAACCATACCGGTGCGCCAGTTGATGATGTCTTCAGCGCAGTAGGAAAGGATTACCGAGTGCCCACCGATACCGTCGTCCTGGTGATAGTCGACATACAAACCATGCCGGCCGGCCTCGAGCACCTTTTCCAGCGTCCCCTGGGAGTGCTGATAGATGCTCACCCCTGAGCCGTTGGCGTTGTCCTGCAAGTAATCCAGCTTCTTCGGAACCGTCAGTGTCGGATCTTTGTGGAAAGCCAGGCCGAGCAACCCGTTTCGGGTGTGCCCGGTGGCGTTCTTGAACACAGCGCGCTCACGGTAAGCCCGATTCCGGTCTTGATTCTCCGGCGACTTGTCGTGCGCGTTGATGTACGGCAGCCGATCTACAACCCGGTGCTGGCCCGCGCAGACGTCGCGAACGGTCGCCCAGCGGTCCAGCACTGCCGTGTATTCCGCCCGCTTGAAGGAGACGTCGTTGCTCATCGGGCGTATCCCATTTTAATAGCGGTGACCGGTTTGATGATCGGGTACTCGCGGTGGATGAAGTAACCGCCGGCGTCGTTCGCGTGATCGATGCCGGCGGTTTTATCTGGCTCCCCGTTCGCGCCCCACACCTGCTGCTCCAGGCCATCGGCGTAGGTCGGACAGGTGAGCGAGTTGACCAGGTAGCGGCGCTCGCCCTGCGCATTGCAGAAGACGGCGTTCATTGCGTTGATTCGGTCCTTCACCGGCGGGTTTGCCGCTGGGGCGATGACCGCGAACCCGGCCTGCTTAAGCATGGCCAGGTCGGTGATGCTGGCGTTCACAGACTTGCGCGAGTCGCCCGAGGCATCCGGGTAGATCCTGATCTCGCAGGTCTTCTTGAAGTCGTTGCCGTCGTGCTGCCAGTAGCGCTCTTTGATCCGACGGATCATGTCGGGCGTGTCGTAGCCATCGATCAGCTCATCTACTGCCCTGGGCAGCCCCTGGTCACGTTTGACGTGGGTGATTGCCGCCATTTTGCCGACGTTGAAGTCCATCCCAATAAACAGCGGCTCGCCGGGCTGCACGGTGTCGAAGCATCCGTTGAGCTTGCGGTCGTAGGCGGTGTAGATCGTGCCAGACGTCAGGTTGACGAACTGGCCTTTGAGGTACGCCATGATCAGCTGCGGTGGATACGACTCCATCAAGGAGGCGATGTAGTCATCCGGCAGGTTCAGCTCGTTGTCGAACGTGCTGGCCTGCACTAGGCCATACATCTCCTTGAGCGAAGGCTTGTCGCGAAGCTGCTTCACGAACTGCAGAAAGACGAACTTGAAGCCTTCCGGCGTCGTGGTGACGTCCACACCGTTCTTCAGTCCGGGCAGGTTGTAGCGCATCCGGGCGATGATCTTGCGCCAGGCCTGCTGCGCCTTAACCGCGGTCAGCACGTCCAGCTCATCCACCAGGGCATGACCGATCTTGAAGCCGACAATGGTCTGCGGCTTCTCCATCGACCGGCAAATCACAGTGCCGCGGGACTGCCGGCCGCTGTAGATGTGAACCTCGTGGTTCGCTTGGTTGATCTTGGTCTTCAGCCCCCAGTCATAGGCCACCTCATCCATGGTCGGATAGAAGATGTCGCGGATCTGCGGGTAAGTCGGTGCGAAGTAGCCAGCGTTGACGCCAGGCCACTCCATGAAGTGTTTGCTCAGTGCCGAGCAGCCTACCCAAGTCTTGCCTGAGCCGAAGCCGGCAACGAACGCGCGAAACTTGTGGGGCAACGTGAGGAACTGAGCCTGCGGAACGTTAAGGCTCGGCATTCGGCCTCCTCGCATCCACCACGTCGACCTGGATGCGGGTCGGGATCGCTGGCTCGTCGCCGGCCTCTTCCTTCCGTGCGCGGTTGACGTAGATGTCGCCGGTTTCTTTCGCGGCCTGCTCGAGAATCTGCATGGCCAGGCCGATGTTCTTCATCGTCTCGGCCTTCTCCACGAAGCGGTTCATGGCACGGAGGCGGAAGGCACGGTTAGCAATCGGGATGTCTGCTGTCTCCTCGCGGAATCTCTTGCGGGTATCTTGAAACAAAATCTTCCACTTGATGGCTAACTTGCTACCTGCAATCTTCGTTGGGTCATACTGAGCGACTTGTGAGCGGTGTATTACCAAACCAAATTCATCCTTTACCGCATCGACCACCTGCGTCGGTGTGTCAAAGCACGCTAACGCTTTAACGATGAAGCGTTTTACGCCATCTGCCAGCGTTGCCATAAATGCGAATCCGTATAGCTTGGGTATAGAAATGACTTACGACCACTTTGAGCACCGCCATCGATTTTCCGCATGGGCAGCCTCCCGAGCAGCAAGCCGTGGAGCCAAAGGCGCTACCTCATCAGTGCTTTTAAAAACTCTAATAGACAGTGGCGTGAAGGACTTTCTGAAGGCTGAGGAAAAACACGCGACAGTCACAGAGGAAAGCTTCACAAAACTACACAAGAAGTGGTGTAGCGCCGCTGAAAAAAGCCTTACAGATCAATGCATAAAGGGAATCGAATACGGCAGAATTGCGAAGCTGATCGCTATCTACATCAAATCAATGATTGTGAATGGACCTGGACATACCTCTCCGCTTGCCGATGTAGCACACCCGCCTATTGATAGCTTCCTACTCAAAGAGCTAGCAAAACGAAAGGACATCACTGATCAAGCAACCAAAAAACTGTGGCGGAAGGTTACCTGGACAACGTTGAAACACTTTGAGTACTACGCGCTCATCGAAACCCTCAAGGCGCTCGATGACGCAAAACCGTTCTGGATGCTGGAGAAATATTGGCCTGAGGTCCGTCCATAAGAGACTCACCTTTAGTTTGCAGCTCTCAAACAGGTTCCGCATGCCCTCGCAATGTTCAATTTGTCGTCAATCGATGTGCTTCCAGGTTCGTTTGGCAGCCACATCCCTGACCGTTGCCACTGATACACAATGTCGCGCAGCGAGCTCGGCCTGTGCTGACTTCGTTAACGGCCTACGTAAGCGGATCTCACGCACGCCTTCCTCGATGAGCTTTGAGTACCCATTACTCTCGCCCTCAGCATCGTTCGCTCCGTGGTCATAGCCGTGTTTGCGATTGCCTGAAGCGCTAACCCATTCAAGGTTAGATATGTGATTGTTCGACCGGGAGGCGTCTAGATGATTTACCTCTGTGGTCCCTTCAGGCCTTTCCAAAAACGCCTCGGCGACAAGTCGATGCACCCTAAGTGACTTACGCCGGCCCACATCAGTGAAATTCACCGACGGATAGCCGCAGACAAGAAACTGGGACAGGATGGCTCCAGCTATTCCGCTTTTCACCGTAGTCAGTCGCTTGATACGACCGTGGGTGCTGACCGCGTAATGCGGCCAGATCGCTGATCTGCTTCCATTGCTCTTCCACTACACAGCCCTCAACAAACAAGTACCGCACGCACTCGCTATCGAGGCACGGTTAACGGATGGTGTTTTTTTGGCAGCATCGACCATTCGAGCAACGTCGCTATCCGGCGCTCCAACACCGTATCTCTCAACGATAGCGACGAACTCACTGACGTCATGGCCTCGCAGCTCCAGTTTGGGCATTCCGTCCTTCGTGAATTTTGGTTGCCCGTATTGATCGCGAGCTTGAGCTATATGCATGAGTTCATGCTCAACCAGGGCACAGAAGTCGGTATCGCTGCACTGGGCGCAGTAGTCAGCAGCCAGCGTGATGATGAAGGCCGGCACGTCGCCGAACCAATCACGCATCTGTTGCTCCATCCGGGCTTTCTGCCAACCACCAGCGCGGAACGCTACCTGCTCGGCCTGGCCCAGGACTGTGCGGCCCTGTCTGGCGAAGCTCGACGACGCCCACATGATTCGGATGTCTGCATCCAGTAGGTGGGCATGGTCTTCGTTGTGAATGCTTCCGCTGCCGGCAAGGATCTCGGCTTGGAGCCATTCCCATACTTCAGGAGCTGGGGTCAGGCGGATGCCGAAATCGGATAGGTCGGATAGCTCAAGCAGTGACGATGGAGGATGCGGCCTGTCCATGGATTACCTTGAGCTTGAAATAGTGGCGCGTTGCCGGTATTGGTAGGGATCAACTCAATAGCAAGGAAAGCAGCATGTCCTCAATTTCTGATCTCGTTCTAAAATCCGCGCACCTTAACAACGCCGATAAGTCTTACAGGGCAAACGCAGTCGCGGCAGCTCTTGAGGTTATCGCTGCCAGATCTGGCGGTGCTTCTGGCAACGTTAATCTGGCGTACGAATTTGAGCAGCTATCTGCTTACGCGGATCAAATCCAAGAAGCACTAAAAACCGAGTGATTCTCCAGCGCCGCACTCACCTGCGGCATTTTTTCCCAATCAACGATCCGCCCATATTTGTGATTTAGTCGCGAGATGAATGGGTTGGACTAGCGAGATTCGCATTACCTGATGAAGAAAGTAGCCCCGACACAACAGCTCAATCACCTTGAAAAAAAACCTCGAATGCTCCTGAGAGCTATCGCTACTTTCGGAGCAGGCCTGATAGCCGCCGTACCGCTTTTTCATCTTGTCGGTTACGGCGCCGAAAAATTGGTAGGCATTGGAAAGATTCAATCGACCGTCGAGGTGCAAGCCAAGCTAGTCGCTGAGCTACAGGTTGAGAAGAAAACCCTTTCGGAGAAATCCGATCAGCTGCAGGCCAAAGCGCATGACCTAGAGCTTAAGCTGAACAGGTCCGACTCAGACCTAAATGCCGCGAACCAACAGCTGACTCAGCTAACGAATCTGCTTGGGGAGTACAAGAATCTCAACTCTCAATTGGGCAACCGCGTAAAAGCCAATGACCCGTGCTTGGCAATACAGCGTGTAATTGCTGACATTGAAGAAAAACTGGCGGTCAATCCGCCATGGACACATGCTTTGCAGGGCGAGCGCCGGGAAGAAGCCATGATTCAACTTGAAAAGCATCAGCAATCGCTCAGATCTTGCCTTTCCCCCGGCGTAAAACCCTGATGGCTGTTGAGTCTCAGCCTGAACAACTGCGACTTGCCAGTTATTCGGTCACCATTTGGTGTGTCTGTGCGTGGGCATGGCCGTGGAGCAATCCAACGATCAGGCGCTGTGGAAGCCTGGCAGTTTTCGCAGCATCTATAGCGTTGGCGATGGCGCTATCCAGGTCGTTCACAGCCGCGTTAATGTCCGGGCTCATGGTGAGCGCGTGCCGTAGTCGGATCACTTTGCTCATCTGCAAACCTCGCGCCACGATTTGGCGAATTCGAAAACGTGGCGCCGATTACTGCTTGTGCCGCTCTACACCTTCCGGCGCTTTCGGGCAGCTCAAGCAGTGCTCGCAGTTCAGCGTCCGGCATAGCCAAGCCTTAACCTGCTGCCAGTACGTGACCATGAAGATATGGCGGGCACCGGCCAGGGCCAGGGCGACATGCAGTGTCAGGCCCGCGGTGGTCGGGCCGAAGAAAATGTTCTGGCTACGTACCGATACGACGAACCCTGTGATGGCGATCGTGGTGTAGATCAGCTTCCCGAGGATGCCGTCCCTCACCTTCCCGCTTAGTACGCACCAGGCTGCCCACAGCGCGATAAGGCCGCAGGCGATGGAGTTGATCAGTTCAAGATTCATGGTGGATTGCCTCCCCCGAACCGCTGGCGAATGAGCGCCCAGAGGTCAGCGGCTTTGATGGCTCGGTTGATTGCTGCCAGGAGCGAGCCGCCGAATGTGCCCAGCAAGAAGCCGATGCCGGCGACGATCTTTGGCTCGGTGACATTCAGGTAGGCGCTGACCATGCTCGTCAGGTACAGCGAGCAGGCAACACCAGTGATCAAGAACACCATCCACGCGCGCCAGTCGGACAAGTCGTCCTTGTGCCACCAGCTCGCAACAACGGCTCCAATCAGGCCCGCAATCAACAATTCGAACCTGTCGATCTTGTCGAGCAGGCGCTGTAGATACTCCATGCGCTCGACTCCGTGGGGCATGTTTGGAATAGGTCAGCCCCAGCAGCACTCCCAGCTCATAGCGATGGGTGTGGTGGGGCCGAAAACTGAAAGGCCTCGATCAATATCGAGGCCCTGAGTAGGTGTGCGGTCTTTCCCGCTGTCAGCCAAAGACAACCACAGCGTCGACGCCCCAATGCATCGATCTCGCCGTTCTTGTCTCGCGCCACCCTGGAAGCACAGTCAGGTCAGGGTGCGCGAGCTGCCGGTGTTTTTCCGTAGCGCTGCACTACCGGCTTATCAACGTCCAGGCCTTCCGTGAGGCTGTCCTGGCTACAGGTAAACTCGAGGTATAAAAAAGCCCCGCGCGATCACAGGGCTTAATTTGCTACATGAACAAGATCAACTGCCGGTCAGGGCAGTACGTCATAAGTCACGTAAAGGGAAGAGTCGCTGTTACCCGGCGCATACCAGAGCCCCTGACCGCCAGGGATCAGAATCTCGAACGGAACCTGGCCCTGAACCGCGCAAACGACCGGAGAGCTTTTCAGCGTCTCATAAACTGGCGCCACAGTTCCCGTGTACAGTCGGCCGCCGTTGTTGATGCACGTGCGGATCACGATGCCCGTGGTGTTCTGGGATGGCGAGATCATAGGCCGAACATAGGCATCGAAGCCGATGAGGTTGATGAATTTCGCGCCTGCTTTTACTTGGTCCATATTTATTTACCTTTGAGTCGAATGATTTGTCGCGGAGGATTCCGCTTTCATGTCGCTCAAAGGCGATTGCTCGAGGATCTTGTCCTTCGCATGATTCAACGTCCCGCATCGGGAACACTTGATCTGGAGCTCTGTAAACCCACCCGTACGGGCGAGAAGTCTTTTGCAGTTACCGCATCTGAATTCTTTCAACATCTGCAAATTCCTTTTGCTGAATCGCCCTTTTCCTTGGGCAATAAAAAGCCCAGCGCGAAGGCTAGGCATCTGTGTTTCGTAAGGTGTTTTAAACGCGCATCCTGGCCATGACTCGCCATATTTTTATCGATAGAAGAGCAGTTAGCGCGCCGAGCAGGTCTGCAAACAATCCCATCTGAAAAATTGCAAATGGCTGCATCCAGCACATGCTCATTGGCTTGGTAAAAGAATAAAGGCAAGGCTCAGGGAACAGGATCTGCCATGCTGGCAACGCGCCAGCGCTAAACAATAATCCTGTTCCGAATAGCACTACGGCTACCCAGCGAGAAATAGTGGGGAATTTTATTCGAGCCTGCGATAGAGCAACTACCAGGGCGGCGGAAACGAAACCAGGAACGAAAAGAGCCGCAAAAAAAACCTGGCTATACTTATGGGCAGTATCCATATCACCTCAACAAAAAACCCGACACAGCTGCCGGGCTTTTTTATGTAAATCCCTAACGCGCAAGATCGACAGGATGGGTAAATACTCTCTCACTTTCTCACTCATTGCAATGGCTATTTGCTACGCCGCGCAACTTTCGATTAATCCCTCCGCGTCGAGCAGTTCCTGAGCGGCAGTGAGCGCCTCGTTCACCTGGTCATCAAGCGTCTTGCGGATCCCTGAGCGCCAACGGTACCGGGTCGACTCAGGCTTACCATCATTGTCCCAATTGGTGATGTCGTACCAGGCGGCCGGGAGCACTGCTGCAGAACGCTTGCCCTCGGCACCGGCAACTTGCGGAATGGCCCAAGTCAGTACCGCACATTCACGGAAGCGTCTCGGCGCGGGCGTTTTCACAGAGTTCAGCAACTCCAGTATCGCGCCGTGCTTTCGTTCCTCATGCGTCGAGTACTTCGCCACCAGCGCGCGCCAGTGCGCCGGGGTCAGCGCTTTGTGAAGCCGCCCAAATACCCAGCAGTCCTGGAGAAACGCCGCCTCCTTGCCAACGATCTCCCCCTTCTGCTTGGCGCACTGAACCTTAGGCTCAAAGTCACAGCCGCCGGCGGAAGTGATGGTCTCGGCCGCCAGGGCGCGAACTACTGCTGAAACAACGTTGCGATAGGTCATGCGGCTTCCCCTTTTTTCAGCTCTCTGGTCTTTGCCCGGTATTTGGCCTTGATGGCCTTGATCTCTTCCACGGTGTACTTGCATGGCGGGTGCAGGCCTTCCAGCCAAGCGACTTTCTCAGCACCGATGCGCAGCACCAGACGAATGCGGTACTCCACGGCATTGCCGGAAAGGTTGCGGTTGCACTTCACGCACTGGCGGTGAATGTTCAGCGGCTCAAAGCGCAGCTCTGGGCAAGCGCCGACGGATCGGTAATGCCCAGCGTCCCACCGGCTGCCGGTCATGAGGTCGCTGTCGTTCGGCGTAGAGTCGCAACTGATGCACGGTAGGTGAGCGTCACGCAGGCGCACGTACTCGTTAACCGCGGCCTGGGCTTCGCGCAAGTGATCCGCCCTGCTCTTCAGCTTCTCCTTGCGGACCTTGATGTCCTTGCGCTCGATGTCGGCCAGCGCCTTGCGCGCCTTCGGCTCATGCCTGGGCGCGTCGATCATTGCGCACGCCGGGCTGCACACCGCCTGGCCCATCCGCGCAGGCACGAATAAGGCCCTGCACGGAGCAACGCGGCACTTCTTCGGCTTGGCCGGCTTCCGTTCGATGGTCATACAGCCTCCTTGGCTTTCTGCTGCTCAGGGGTGAAGTCGCCACGCAGCGGCATCAACTGCGACGGCTTATAAAATCCATAACCCTCCCCTTCTCCACGCCCGGCGACCCAGCCGTCGTAGGGGGCGATCCAGATATGCCCGTCCGGTTCCTCTGCCTTTTGGTCTTCACGCAAAAAGACAATCAGTTCAACTTGGGACATAGCAGGAAACCGGTACTTGGTTGCTAGGGTCAGCGCTAGGTCACCCGGCTTGAAGTTACGGCTCATGCGGCCTCCTGACTTAGCAGATCGGAAAACGCCACGCCTTGGCCGGTGAAGTAGTGGGCAATGCGGTCGGTGTATTGGACGCCCTGGGCGCGGTTGAACAGGCTGGTCACCGGGAAGCCATCAGGGCCGAACAGGTGGCACTCGCCCATCATGGCCAACTTCGTTTCGTAGGGCAGATGACGCATGACCCGGTACCACTCAGCCTGAAACCCGGCATCCTCGTTCAGTAAGATCTGCACGCCGAAGTGCAGCTTGCAGTAGCGGCGGGCGTCAGCCGCGTCGCCGATCTGGGTCATTTCGGCGATGCGCTTGTACATCCCGAACCACAAGCGGTTCTGGTCAAGCGTTCGGTCCTTGCCCGGGCGCAGGGTCACGACGACATACTTCTTGTCTTTGTACATGGCACTGATTTTGGTGATGACTTCGGAGAGCTTGGCCTGACAGTTGACTGAGATTTTGTCGGACATCAGAAACCCTCCTTGCCGCGCTGCGATTCCCACTCAAATGGAATGACGATCACCCCGCCCTCCCGCAGCCGATCAATGCAGCGCTCGCCGATAGCCCCTGGCAGCGACTGCCCATCCAGATTGGAAACGATCACCGTCGGGCGCAGCTCTTCGTAGCGGCCATTGATGATTGCGAACAGCCTGCTCAGCTCGAAGTCGCTCGGCTTCTCCTTGCTGACGCCAATCTCATCCAGGATGAGCAACGAGGGACTGATCAGGCTCGACAAGATCTGGCTTTCGCTCTGGTCGCTGGAGTGGTCGTAGGTGGCGCGGATGGCCTGCAGTACGGCGCCGATCGTGCGATACACCGCGGTCGCGCTGGACTTGGCCATGATCTCGTTGGCGATCGCCACGGACAGGTGGGTCTTGCCCGTGCCGGGCTTGCCCAGCAGCAATAGGCAGCGGCCTGTCTCAGCGATCTGCGCGAACTCAGCGGCATACCGTCGGCAGGTGTTCAGCGCCTTGTGTTGCTCCGTGGTGGTGGCGACATAGCCGTCCAGGGTCTTGCTGGCGAAGCGCTTGGGAATCAGTGCCGCGCCGAGTTTGCGCTCCATCGCCATGCGGAGTTCCATCGCCTTGTTGGCCAGCTCGGCAGCTTCAGCCTTCTCGCGAATGATCCGGCTGCACTCGGGGCATCCGCTTTTCAACTCCTTGCCCAGCACCGGGAAAACCTTCTGGTCGTAGTGGCCGTGGGTCTCGCACTCGGCGGGCTGGATGCGGGTGCCCGGTGGCAGTTCAGGGGTTTGCTGGGCGGGCTCAGATCGCATAGGAACCGTCCTCACGCTGAATCAGGCCATCGGTGTAGTTGCGGTCACCAAAACCGGTGTGGCGCGATGGGGGCGCTGGCACCGGTGCGGATTCAGCCAGACGTTTGATCACCCAGGACGCCTTGAAACCCTGCCAGCCAGAATTCAGCGCTTCGGTGATTGCGTCGTCTGCGGTGATCCCGGCCTCAGCACACTTGGCCAGCTCGGTGTTCACGGTTGCCCAGACTGTGGCGGTCACTGCGGCGCGCTTGGCCTTCCGTTGGGTCAGCCAGTCGGCTAGCAATTGCTCAGGGACGTTGTGCGGGTTGTCGGCCAGCAGCTGGGACATGCTGAACGGAGTCTTGCGATCAGGCTTCGGAGGTTCGATTGGCTCTTGGGGCGGATTAATCTCTTTCGTAGAAAGAGTTAATAGGGGTTCTTTCTTTGTATAAAGAAGGGAGTGAGCAGTTTTGGTCTCACTCGCAGGTGGTCTCAGTGAGACGATATTGTCTGAGTGAGACGTTTTGGTCTCAGTGAGACTCGGTTGTTTTTCTTCGAAGAAAGACCACTCGCGAACAGGCGCGATGCCGATATCCCCACGGCTCCCGCCAACGCGAAAAATGATCCGACGCTCAAGGAGGTGGCTGATTGCCTTCGACGTGACGTCACGGCGCAAGTTGGTCTGTTTGCCGATATCGTCGGCAGTCAGGCGTTTGGTTTCCAGTTGATAGCCGATGGTCTGGCGTGCAATGGCCATGAGCACGCGCAGCTCACGCGCTGGCAGGTCAACCGTAGCCAATGCCTCCATAAGGCTATTGTCCATACGGGTGAATCCCCGAGGGTTGTGTAACGCAAAAATGTTTGGCATGATTTCTCTCGCATAAAGCTGTTGAAGAAGCCGACCTCGTACGTCGGCTTTTTTGTGCCTGGAATTCAGGCGATGGATTTCAATGGCCGCGCCCCTGCGAGCAACTGCTCCGCACGACGCCCCAACTCCCCCACCTTCGCTTCAACCTGGCGGCACTGCTTGGCGAACGCCGGTAGGTGCGGCAGATCCAGTTCGCACATCACCTGGTCGTCAAACACTTCGCTGCCGGTGTCGATCACATCGCCCAAGGCGCGGATCAGTGCGCCGAAGCTTTTGTTCGCGCATTGGTCGCTGGTCATCTGGCGGGCTCCGGTCAGTCCGTGGCGGCTCGCCAGTTCGTTTACGCAGTGGTCACGGAATGCAGGCTCAAGGGCGTTTACCCACGACTCTTCCAGCCACGACGGCATTTCCTGATCGCCGGACAACCAGCGCTGAACACGCTTAAGCCAGCGGCCGGTCGCTTTCACAAAGTCGGATACATCGTTCTGCAAGGTAAGCGTGGCGAAGTCCGGCACCTCTTTAGCGACGGCCTTCTCAGCGCAGGACAGATGCAGCTCACGGCTCAACGCCTGAGCGAAGTCGTCTTGGCTCAAGCTGGTGCGCGCGATCTGGTTTTGAGCATGGGCGACCAGTACCTGATCACGGGTTTGTACGGTGTGTCTGGAACTGGACGTTTGCATGGGGATTGCTCTCTTCTAATCTGGCTTCAATGGAACGGCGGACAGGGATGTCGCTTAGGCGGCCATCTCGGCCCATGGAAACGACGGACAAAGGGATTCTTTTTTGAAAGCACCTCTGGTCAACGCCTCCGCTCGCTTGGCAACCACTGGAGACATGCCATGCTTCTCGCGAACCCAACCGGAAACGGTGCTTTGATCAACCTTGAGCTTTTCAGCCGTGACCTCCTGAGTGCCGAAGAAGGCAACGAGGTCCTTGTAAATAGTGTTCATGCTGCCCCTCCATACGGGAATACCCATATAATAGGTTATGGGAATACCGATTTGCAAGGATATGGGAGCACCCGTAATACTCGGTGGATGGAATTCAAAGATCGTTTAAAGGCAGCGCGCCGGCACGCCAAGCTCAATCAGGGCGAATTGGCCGCTAAAGCTGGTATCACGCAGACGTCGATTTCTGACCTTGAGCGTGGAAAATCAAAAGCCACCGCACACGTTGTGAAGATCGCCGACGCATGTGGGGTGAGCGCCAAATGGCTCTCAGACGAGATCGGGCCAATGCTGGCTTCTGGATTAACGTCCGGCTCTGGTGAATCGAACGTCTCCCCTGCCGCCCAGCCCACCAAATCATTCCGCTACCCGGTTGTGAGCTGGGTTGCCGCAGGCGCCTGGTCTGAAGCAGTGGAGCCCTACCCGGCTGGAATCTCGGACACCTACGAGTTTTCGGAGTACGACGCCAAAGGCCCGGCGTTTTGGCTGACAGTCAAGGGTGACTCTATGACAGCGCCCGCCGGCCAGAGCATCACCGAAGGCACGCTGATCCTTGTGGACACAGAAGCTGAGGTCGCACCAGGTAAGCTGGTGGTGGCCAAGCTGCCAGACAGCAATGAAGCCACATTCAAGAAGCTGGTCAGCGACGGCGGTCGACTGTTCCTGAAGCCGCTGAACCCGAGCTACCCGATTGAGGCCGTCGACGAGAACTGCCGGATCGTGGGAGTGGTTGTGCAGGCGCTGCAGAAGTTTTACTGATGCCATCCGCCCTTGGAAAACCTTCGACCTCATGGCGAAAGCAAAGCTTTTGGAGCAAGGTGGGGGTCATTGCCTGGCTGGCGCTGCTTATGATGATCCCCGGATACTCCGACGCAGCTGGTCTTAGCTGGGGCTCGTCAGGCCGCAAGCGAGTATTCAGCCCCGGCTTCGTTGTGCTCTGCGTTTTCGTGGCTGTGGTTGAGCTGATAGCGCTGAACTACTTCTATGGAGTGCGAATCAGGTGAGGACCGGGACGAATCGTGGGAACGAAATAACACAAGCGGAATAAGTCATTTCAAATTCAAGGATGTGCAATGGTCGGTTGGAATGAGATGACGGGTGTTACCGGTCACATGAACATGAAGTACGAGGGACTAGACGCCAACCGCCATTTACTGGAAGCCGGGCAGTATGCGAAGTCGGTGGATGGAGCATCCAGGCTATATAGACTCATCAGTCATTACTGCATTTATGGTGAGGTTTTGGCATCACGCCAACAGTCCGACATAAGGTGCTTCTCAGCACCTCCCAAAGAAGGATCTTTTGAGCAGACACTGGTTATACTTACAGGCATCACACACCAGATGCCTGCTTTTGCGGATGTCTATAAAAAGGCATTCGACTGGTTAACCGCTCAGGTTCTGGCCTACGTCAAGAAAGCACTATCGGGAAACTCGGACGTGAAAGAGCTGGTAGAGGTCATCAGGGAGCAAGCTAAGCAGTCTTCGGACCTCAATCATGTGATGGCGAACGGGTTAATCAAGGCAAACGATAATGCCCATCTTTCCTCTGAAAGGCTGACTGAGAAATTGCTCGCGACGCTCCCGTTATTGGTTGAGGCAGCAAGGTCCCCCATGCGGAATGCCTTGGCCCCAATTGGTAAGTCGTGCGACCAAATCACGCAATTTGCGGACTCCGATCATCCAGTTGAGATTACTGAGCCGGAGGCCCTAGCCATTCGATCAAATGGCGAAGTTTCTGTTGGTGATCCTGGCGACTACGTTATTTCTCGGATTTACGCCCTTAGCGTTGATACAGGGGTGTGCCGCGTTCAGATCGAAGGTTTTTCAGGATCTGTTCATGGAAAGATCACTGACGTCGCCTTGTCCTTTCCAAATAACGCATACACACAAGCTATGGGCAGTCACGCGAGCCTCAAGGTGCGTGCGCGTCCGGTCTTCAAGGACGGGGAGTTGCACAGGCTATTCATTACAGAAACTTGATTCCTACCAATCAAAGGCCCGGCCCAGCGCCGGGCTTCTTGTATCTGGCAAGCGCCCTGCTCTGCTATGATGGTGCCCTATGATCGTAATGGAAGCATCGAAGCATGGACTCATGGAAGATCCTGGCAATCGCCGTTATGGTGCTGAGCAGCACTCAGGCAATTGCAGCAGAAAACAACAACCCGTTCCAAGGCACGCTCATGATCACCACCATCGTGCCCGCAGTGATCATCTCAGCGCCCACGGCTATTACCTCGGAAATTCCAGAGTATTTCAAATCGGCCAAGACCGACGCCCTGGCGTTCATCGGCTCTGATGGGGAGATTCGCGGTGCGGAGTTTGAGCAAGCGTCCCGGTATTATCGTTCGGCCTACACATCGCCTCTTATGTCTGATATGCAGCTGGCCCAGGCAATAGCGACTACGTTCTGAGCTATCCTCGCATCACTTAGAATCGAAGCACCTGGAACTTACCGCTTGAACCATTTATGCGCACGGAAACGGCTGAGCCTGCAAGCATTTGAGCCGCCCGCTTTACCAGCTTGCCCTTTGTATCGGCTTCGATAATGGGGCGAACTCCTCGCGACCTGAACATCGCCCAACCCTTGCTCGTTTTATCGATTCGATAGGTGATCATTGGCCAGGACACTGATTGAGAGTGGTGATGATCATAGAACGTAAAAATGGAGAATCCAGTCTTTCACATCCTTTTCACAGGTGACCGCCTATGGTTCCTCCAGCTCTTAGTGAACATACCTTTAAGCCCGCTCTCCCCATCGCGGGCTTTTCTTTGCCTGCGATTTAGATCTAGATATCGCCCGCCGATCAGCTAGATCGCCTCAACCTTTCTACATTGAGAAATTTCGGGCAATGCCTGATGCGGAGGTACTTTATTGAGCTGCCACTGCAGGTCAACAGCGACAGCATTGAATTGTTTTGCCTGCACTCTCGTGCTGTTGGATGTGAGGCTAACGTAGGAGGCTTCCGAGCTTTTAACACCGACTACAGTGGTCGTGGTGCCCCCCTCAAGATCGGAATTGCCCAAGATTCCGGCCTTCCATTTCTGGGTGACCGTGTGCTCACCTGGCGTGACAGGCACCGCTACGTAACCGCCGTTCTCTAAAGACGCTATCTGCTTTCCGTCCAAAGAAATCAAGGCGGTCATTAAGCCCATATCGTAATTACTGGGCCGGTAGACATAGAGAACACCGTATTGAGAATCCACGTTTTCAAGTGGCGTGAATTTTGGCCCTGTCATCGTGCAGGAGCTGAGGAGCCCCAACCAGAGAAATGCTGAAATCTTCCATACCCGTGTCATACCCGCTCCATTCTGATTAAGCGCTTCATGATCAACATTGCCGGGCCCTCAATCAAACTTTTTATGCTGATTTTGCACACGACACACCCCCGTCACGCCTCCCGACAATGGTGGCTGTACGCCACGAATGGTAAGGTGCTGACTCAATTACGGGAGGGATCCAATGAAAGGATTTGGGACGTTTGCACTCATCGTCGGCGTCTGCTGGCTGATCTACGCGCTGAGCATGGATGTGTCCGTGCCTACTGGCGCCGGCGGCCGGGTGAACAACCTGGGCCTCATGGCAGACCGCCAGGTTCACACGATTGTCGGCGGAGTGATTGCGCTCGCCGACCTGCTCATGGTTTTGCTGGGCCGCAAAAGCGCACCTGCTGCCCAGACAGAGAAAGACGCGCGACCTTGCCCTATGTGTGCCGAGAGCATCAAGACTGCTGCGGTCAAGTGCAAGCACTGCGGCGCAGATGTGGAGCCCGTGGCCGCACCAAGACTGAAAAACGGATGGGTCGCCTCAACTGCATGCCGCGACGAAGAAGAGCAGCAACGAACCATCGAAGCAATTGCCAGCACCGGACTTCCAGTTGTTTCAATGATAGGTCTGGCCGTGGGTGCCGGCCCATTCGAAACAAAGGAAGAGGCCAAGCAAGCCCTGATCACAATGCGCGACGGCCCCCGGCTATTCAGCGAAATCGTTTACAGGGACTCGGTCAGCGGAAAGTATCCACCGATTACTGACTGACCCATTTAACTCCACAGTGCCCGCCATGTGCGGGCTTTTTCATGCATAAAAGAAAGGTCGTCGCAAAGCAATATGCATTTATGCATGAAACTTCCTGCCGCCCTCTTGCCAAGATATGTCAGCATCAATACTGTGTATGCATACAGCATTCGCAAGGAGCGACGCATGATCCAGTCACCCTACTCCACCCCGAAACCGAGAAACTCCTACGAGCTTGTGGGCCATCGCCTGCAACGCATAATTGCCTCCCCCAGAGTGCAGAGGATTCAGTTGGTTGAGGTATCCAGGCGTGACGACGAAAGCCCTGAAGCCTGGCATCAGGTCATTCAAGACATTGGCGACACCGCCGGCAACAGGATTGAGCATCTGGATGATGGTGCCGTCCGGATCGGTTGGCGCGAGTACTGCGATTCCTAAATAAGCCCGCCAGTGAGCGGGCTTTTTATCGCCTCCCATAAAATATATGGGAATACCCATTGACGATAAATATGGGAGTGCCTATATTTGTACCCATCGAGACGCCACAGCGAATCGCCAGCAGAGAAACCTGCGCCGTTCTTTAGCGATACCCATTGCCGGATCACCACCGGCCCAGATTCAAAGGCAGCGATGAACCGGCCTAAACGGTTCAGAGGGTTGGCAACTGACCCGGGCGTGCAGCGTAAAGCGCCAAGAACAGTTATCCAGCGGGAGAACAAGCCGAAAGGCCCGCGGCTGGAGTGACATTTGATTCAAGCCGGTGACCGACGCCAGTAGCGGGCCACGGCGGAAAGCATCACTGAGCCGCCTTCTCGCGAGGGCTGCTTGGGATGACAACCGAGGAATGAGCGATGAGCAATTCAGTTTTCGAAGCAAGCGATGAGGTGGTCAACGAGGCAGCAGCATCGTGCGCCAGGCTGCTGGAGAAGTGGTTTGGCGGTGTCGACGAGGCAATTGCGACGCTCGAAGCTGACCAGGCTAATTTGGCGGATCTCGCGCTGCGCAGCCACATCAAGCAGCGCAAGGCTATGACGGTCAGCGCGCACATGAACATCCAGGGCTTCAGCCGTGAAGTTTTCGGCCAGGTCGCATGAAGATTTCACTGGCAGGCCTCCGCAAGAGGGCCTGACGGGAAATCAACCCGGAGACAGCTGCATGCAAATCAATCAGCAGAAAACGGTGCAGGTCGATGTGACCGAGTTGCACCTGCACATCAAGGTCCGCGACAGGTTCGCTGCTGGCCTGAAAGACGCCCAGGGCGAAGAGGTCGGCAGCTATGAAGGCTATGTGCCGGACTTCTTCCCAGGCCAGCACTACGGCGACTACCTGATCCTGAACATCGACCTGGAGACAGGCCAGATCAAGAACTGGCAGAAGCCGGCCGCCGCCGACATCGAAAAGATGATCGAGGCGGACGAAGACGACTGACGGACCTTTTCACTGATGCCCATCCAGAGCGGTGGGCATCGGGAAACCAACCGATCAAGCACGGAGCATCAAATGAGCGAACAAACACTTCAAGCGCTGCTGGCCGAGCGCGTCACCGCTTTTGCATACAGCGACAAGCCAGTCGAAATCATCGACGAGCACGTCAAAAAGATGTTCACCAGCGTGATCGACAGCTGCTTTGGTCGCTACGGCGACATGGGCAAGCAGTTTGAGGAAGCGATCAAGTCAGCGCTTCCCGCCAACCTGACCACAATTTTTGAACTGACGCGCTACAACGCCATGATTGCGGCCGCTCTGAAAGAGAAATGGGAAAACAGCGGCGTCGAGGCCGACATGGTGCGCCTGGCGCAGCAGCAGATCGACGAAGTGCTGAACAAGGATGCGATGCCTGAGGTGATCAGCCTGCAAGCTCTTCTGGAGGCCTTCGTGGATGATCACAAAGAGTCTGCCGCCGAGGATCACTGGGAACATCCAGATATTCGCTTCCAGCCATCTGACTACGGCGGCCTGCACATTTACTTCGACAAGAAGCCCAAAGATCACGATTCCTCGATCTACTCCAGAAGCTCTGAGCGCAGCGAATACATGCTCGACAACGCCATCCACATCAGCTTCGACCGTAACGGCAAGGATCGTGACGAAAAGGGGTGTGAGGTTGGCACTGTGTACTCCGCCAAAATCGACGGCGAGAAGATCAGCCAGACCCTGCGATTCCGCTCTCCATTCGAGAAGATGGTCGCAGCGCTCTACTTCGGCTCATCGAAGATCATCGTCGACTGTGATGAGGATGAGTTCAGCTACGGCATCTACGATTGAACAACCAGCGCCACGACAGCCTGTCGTTAACTGCCCGGTCACCTGCGCGCCGAAGCGCAGGTTGTATCGGGGGATGATCTGAATGCGACTGCGTCCGTTGAAAGGACCGCAAGAAAATTCACTTCGGCGTGAATATCTTATTTTGGGGCGTAAGGGCCGCACAGTTCCTTCTGAAGGACCTGAAAGGGTGGAGCGCTTAGCGTGTTTACCATCGCTGCCACTTCAGCTTTATAAGCAGGGTCTGATTGCACTTTTCTAACTTCAGGCTTTATTCGTTCCATTGACGGTTCGTTGGCGAAGGCATTTTCGATGCTTGCGTTCATACCCGGGTTTGCCTTGTCGCAGACTTGCTCCATTGCAATGGCAGTGAGAGCGGTTTGATGCAGCTCCTCATTCTCGTTTGCAATAGAGCTACCAGCGAAGCAAAGGCATGCCAAACATAGTGACAACCTGCAAATCCTTACCGACATTCAAAACTCCTTATTTATAGACGCTGAGGCCAGCAAGCTCCTGGTCAAAGCCCTATCAGCTTAACACTTACCCATCTCCGCCTCTATTGCGTCAGCACTCCTCTCCCGCGCCCATCGGCAACCAGCGGGAGGCATGAGTGTTGACGAATACAGGTGAACAACCCGCCACCTTGGAGGCGACCATGAGCGCAGTATTGAAATTATGCCAAGGGCGTTTCGACGCTCAGTTGCCTCCAGAGGTCAGCGAGGCCAATCCGGAACAGGAGTGGCTGGAACACTCAGCGGAACAGCTGGTGTGCGGCGTCGATATCAAGTGGAAGCGCCGCCACGGTCAGCCGCACGCGGTTACGTTTGACCGGTTCTGCACTTACCTGCAAGGCCACCTTAACCAACGCCAGATCGACGGCCTGGATCAGCGTGATTCGCTCGCCCGGTTATTCCTGTCGTCGATCCTGGGAAGCCAAGCAGATTCGCGCGGCCACGCTGCTGACTTGATCGGCCAGCCACGTCCCATCGAAGCCGCCGAGCGGATCGCAATGGATCTGCTCCGCCCCTACGCCGCCGACGCGGTAGCAGCAGAGCGGGAAGAGGCGGAAGACGACGTGGATGCGGACCTATGAGCCCGCACATCCTTATCGACGAAGCACTGGAGGCGCTGGTGCACCCAAGTAGCGAGCCTGGCGCCCAGGCGGTTGTGGCGCGGATGATCACCAACATGCTCACGGGCGACGCAATCACCGTCGAAGAATTCAACCATTACTGCCAGCGCCTGCTGAAAATCACCAGGCAGCGCAAGGAGGCTGCATGACCACCTCGCCGGTTAAATCGCTGATTGATGAGCAGCTCGATGACGTTGAGTCGAAGCTGATCATGCTGGGCTTCGGCCTCCCCTTTAATGAAGTGATCGGCCAGCCGCGTGAACGCGCCGTGGCCACGCTGCCGAAGCGCTTGGCGGCAACCATGAAGGGCGGGCGGATCGCGGTGAGGGTTAGGCCTTGAACACCCACCAGCGCACCCGGCGCCTGCTGATCTGGCGCGGCGCCTTCCCTGTCCTTGCCCTCTTCACCTTCCTGATGTTGCTCGGCGCCCTCGCTGATCGAATCACCCAATAACCATATACCTCACAGCGCCCCGCAAGGATGGCGCGGGAGTATCGCCATGCTCGCAGCAATTGCAGATCGCATCCGTTCCAAGTCCTACGAACTTCCCCTGTCCCGCGATTACGTCCGCCACTGGGGTCTGAAAGAGGCCATCCGGGAGCTGGTCCAGAACGCGCTGGATAGCGAGTCGCCTTTCGAATACGCCTTCGCCGACGGCCAACTGTTCATCACCAGCCGCTTTGCAAGGCTGGAAGCCAGCACTCTGGTGTTGGGTAGTACGTCAAAGGCCGACCGCGCCGACGCCATCGGTAGCTTTGGCGAAGGCTACAAAATCGCTTTGCTGGTGCTTACCCGGAACGGCTACGACGTGAAGGTTTGGAACGGCAACAAACAGTGGGTTCCGGAGTTCCGGCATAGCGACCAGTTCGACGCGGAAGTGTTGTGCATCAATGAGACGCTGGCGCATCGGCAGAATCAGGGTGTTGAGTTCGTTGTCTCCGGCCTCACCGAGGAAGACGAAACGGAAATCCGCAGCATGTGCCTTCGCATGCAACCGCCAATGAGCGACGTCATTGGCACTAAGTACGGCCACATTCTGCCCTCCCGGCCGGGGAAGCTCTACGTCGGAACGCTCTTCGTCTGTGACACAGACCTGACCTACGGCTACGACATCCTCCCCGAGCACCTGCAGCTTGAGCGTGACCGTCAAACGGTGAGCGGCTGGGATTTGAAGCAGGTATCCAAAAACGCCTGGATCGACACCGGGCGCCTGGATGAAGTAGCAGAAAAGATCGAGGCCGGCATTCCCGACGTTGAATATGTCGAGTACGGCAGCACCGAACTTGTGCGGGAGGCCTGCTACAGGCTGTTCCAGCAGAAGCACCCCGGTGCTATTGCCGTTCAATCCCAGGAAGAGCTTAACAGTCTGGTCAAGCAGGGCATGACCAATACCGTGGTCGTGCGCGGCGCGTATTACTCGCAAGTCGCCAACTCGACCTCATACAAGCAGCAGGTCTCCCACGTCGTTGCCATCCAGACGCCCAAAGCAGCCTTGGAAGAATGGTATCGCGACAACAAAAAATACATGAGCAGGCTGCCGGCAACTTCCTTCAAAGAGCTGGTCAAGCGCGCTGATTGCTGGAGGAACAAGTGATGTCCGAACAAAACATGCATATCTGGAACAAGGTCGATAAAACCGACACCAGGTTCACCAAGAAAGCCAAGGTCAACGGCCAGGACATCACCAGCTTGAGCGGTACCGCGATGGCCATGAAGGCCACCGAGTTGTTTGGTCCGGTCGGCATCGGTTGGGGCTGGAGGATTGTCGAAGAGCGCTTCGATGAGGGTCATGAAATCTTCATCGGAGAAGGCGACAAGCGCGCATGCATAGGTCGCGAGATTGGTCACACAGTCAAAATTGCCCTCTGGTTCATGCAGGACGGCCAGCGCGGCGAGATCGAGCAATACGGCTGCACTCGGTACCAGTACAAAACTACCTACGGCATGACCACTGACGGCGAAGCGCCAAAAAAATCGCTTACCGACGCCATCAAGAAATCGCTTTCGATGCTCGGGTTCAGCGCCGACGTGTTCCTCGGGCTGTTCGATGACGAAGCGTACGTCACTCAACTCAAAGAAGAGGAAGCGATCGCAAACGCCGACGACAAGGACGCTGAAATCCTTCGGCAGAAGCAGGAGCGCGTGGACTGGCTCGCCTCAGCAGTTGAAACCATCGGCAAGGCCGTCACTACGTACGAACTGAAAACTTTGAATGTGAAATACATCCGCGAAGCCACTCGCCGCAATGAGCCCGCGTTCATTGCCCGCATCACTCGCGCATTCGAAGAGCGCAAAGCAAGCCTTGAGAAAGGCACGGAGGCAGCAGCATGACCCAGCTCTACGCACTCACCGGCAAACTCGCCGAACTTCAGGCCATGGCCGACACCGATGATGAAGGCCTGAAAGAGGCTTTACAGCACGCCATGGACGAGGTGCAAGGCGATTTCAACATCAAGGCTGACAACATAGTCATGTTGCGCCGCAACATTGAAAGCGACGTGACGGCCATCGACAACGAAATCGAGCGCCTGGCTGAACTCAAGCGGATCAAGTCCAACAGCGTGTCGCAGATCAGCGACTACCTGCGCCGCAACATGGAAGCCGCCAACATCAAGTCGATCAAGCGTCCGCTCTTCACCATCACACTGGCCATGGGCAGCGAACGGGTGATCGTGGACAACGAAGATGCGGTGCCGGACGAGCTGACCACTGTGAAGTCGAGCATTGCTCCGGACAAAAAGGCCATTGCCGCCAAGCTCAAGGAGATCCGCGAGCATAACGATGCGGTACGCAAGCGCATGGCAGCCGGTGAAGACTCTGAACACGAACTTCTACCCGAACCTACCTGGGCTCACTTAGAGCGCGGCGACAGTTCGATCCGAATCAAGTGAGGTCGCCATGTACGTCAGTAACCACCTAAGCCTGGTAGAGCAGCACCGCCAGGACGCAGTTTCAATCTCGGAGCGCACTGCACAGTTCCTGGCGTCGGGTGGTGCCGTCGCCCAGGTGCCGAGCATGTCAGGCAACCCGGTACCGCCGAAGCGCGCAACCAAGCTTGATCCCGAAACGATCCTCAAGCGCCGAAAGCCGCCCATCACCCGGGCCGAGCGTAACGCGCTGCGCAAACTCGCGGAGGCATTATGAGCAAGCGCAAGCCGCATAACCTGCAGGCACGCATTGCCCGGTCGTGCCGCTCGCTGCTGGCATCCAATCACGTCGCTGTGGTGAATATCGACCCCAGCGGCCGCCAGGGCATGATCAATTACAAGTCGCTGAAGAACATCGCACCCGGGAAGATTGGCCAGGCCGTTTGTGGTATCCCCCACCGGTGGACGATCTACCTCAGCGCACTTTGCATCGACGCCCGCGGCGACCGCTACAGCAAGTCGGTGGAGGTTGCGCCCGATGGCGTGTACCTCTCCGACCACCTGGAAGACGTGATCGAGCATTGCTACAAGAAGCTGCGCGACGAGGCCAACCAAAGCCAGATGGTGGCCTCGGGCTGGATCGCCATTCCCGACACCCTATCGCTGGACGAGGAACACGCCGCGCGGATCTTCGAAGCCGTCGGCGCCTGGAATCAGGTCAAGGTCGATTCATGCGCCGCATAGCCCGCACCCAGCAACGCAAACGTCAAACCTGGCTCGCACTGCCGGCCAGCGGAATAGAAGAGGTGGACCATGGCCAAATCAGTACAGGAACGGTCAGCCAAGGCTGCGGAGAAGCGCCTGGCAGTTGCCGAGAAGGAATTGCGGCGCAAGGTGCGGCCAGGCATCGAACAAGCCATGGAGCGTATCCGGCTGCGCGGCAAGGTTCCGATCATCAGCGAGGTTCTGCAGATCGCCATCATGAAGATGGACTTGATGGGCGACAACGAGCTGATCGAGTTCTTGAGTTGTCCGCGCCACGAAATCGTGATTGACGAAAACGTGGCGCATCAACTCTACAGCCACGGCCAGCGCCAGGCATCACGGCTCGACGCCGAAGAAGCATAACCAACCCTACTTGCTGCATCCGGAAACAGAACGTGGCGCTTACCAAGTACCCTCGGTGCGGTAAATTTGCGCAACCAGTTCGAAGCTTCGCAAAAGGTGTCTTTTAAGATACAGGCGGTGCTTTCCGTAATACACGGCAATATCGTCGGCATAATCAGAGCCCATTTCCTTGCCATTGATAACGAAGGCTGTAGGCCCATAGCCAGAAGCTACGCAAAATGTGAACTTCCCAGAATCAATTTTGTGTTCACCGCTTGGAACATGACACGCGGCATATCTGCATGCCCTAACAAGATCGGTGACATCAGTGATGGTTTCTGTGATCTCAATGTCGTCAACGAAGCCTATTCTTTGCCCATCCAGTTTGGCCTTCTGCAACAAATCATTCAGGTGGATCAGCAAAAGCGTTATTGCAGACTCAAATAAAATTCCAGCACTGCCGTTGGAATTAAAGACTCCACAATTGAACAAGTCAGCGCAACGCGAGACCGAGGACTGAATGTCCGACGCCCTCATCCATGCTGAGAAATTCTTTGTGTCTTCAGCCATATGCGCTCCCTGATCCGGCTCCATGCCGGTCACCCGTAATACCCCAACCCAAACCAAATTGCCACCACCGGTCACGGAGGGCGGCGCCTGACTGGAGATAATCCATGAGCAACTACATGTACAAGACCACCGCCCCGGCCGTGGTTGCCGCGGTAATCGCCTGGGAAGCCAAACGCAAGGAGTGGGACGCCCAGCGCGCCAAGCTTGGCCAGGTGTTTGGTGGTGCGGCCTCGCCGATGCGGTCGGGTAATCGAAGCTATGTCGGTGGCGTGAAGCTCAGTGATAGCCGCGAGCTGGACGTGCACTGGTGCCGCCCCGATCAGTACGACTACCGCGCTCTTAGGTCCAGCGCCAAGCCTGCAAAGGGGACGCCGAAGGAAGCACGAGCCGCCCAGGTCGCCGAGCATGAGCGCCTGTCGGCACTGTGGAAGGAGCATTGCCCCGCCAGTATCGACATGGACGAGGCCTGGGAGGCGATCGGCCTGAACCCCGGCGCGCTGTGGATGTGCGGCGGCGTGTTCTTCGAGCTGGATGGGGTAGTTTACCTGAATCTCGGCCTCAGGCTTGAGGATGGAAACGAGAACATCGAGGGCGCCGCCGAGATCCTCGGCAGCGAGTTTGAAGATGCACGCCAACAGGTGCTGGGCCTGAGCAACGCGGCCTGACCCGCACCCGCCGAAGAGCCAGCCCGCTTCGCAGAAATGTCGCGACCTGTTTTCGAAGTAACTGAAAAGCAGTCGCGACAGCTTGAAGGGTTCGCTGCTACCTGCGGATGGCCTGACCTCTTTCCTCTCTCGGAAAATTCTACTATGAATGCATTAAGTTTCGGAACTGCCCGCAAAAAATGGATGAATGCTTTCTAAGCCTTGGGACACTTCGTGTCTAACCTGCTCTATTGTATCGTATGTAGATAGCGATACTTTTATAGAAAGCTTTATCAGCATATTTATCGCATCTTCAGTAGTTCTTATCGCAACATCTAGTTCAGAAAGCGCGAGCGACTTTGTCCCATGAAACTCAGATATCGTCGTCATTATTCTTCCTCCTTCTTTTGTATACCTATCCTGCATTTGTTCAAACATAGAAACTTGCTGATGAAGAAGTTGCAACTGATGGGTTTTGTAGTCTGAAAGCTTTGTCGCGCTAAGCTGCTCTGACTGCAATGATGACAAGGCTTCGAATTCCAATGATTGGGTAGTGAGCAGTTCCTTCTGCAGCTGAATGGTTCGTAACAATGCAAATAAGGTAACCAGAGAGATGACGGGGCCAAATACTCCACCAAAAAAAGACCCGAACGCAGACCAGCTATCTGGCTTTCTTGATACATCTCCATCAAAGATATTGAAATAAAAATAAAGAAGCGAACCAAGAAGCACAAAAATAATGGCAAGCCCTACGTAAACTAAAAAATCAAACTGACTTTTATTGTTTGTTTTAACGCCCATCGGTCATTGCTCCCTCTGCTGGTCACCCGTAATACCCCATATCACTGAACAGCGCCAGCCGGCGAATTACAGACGGTCCTCCTCCGGGATGCAGAGGTAGCTGCGCTCATCCATGCGACGTTTGATGTACCTAATAGTAAGCGCAGCTTCCTCGGCTAAAAGATTCGGAGAAAGAGGATTGTTTCCCATTGCAAAGAGCCGCCATCGCGGAAGAGAACGATTTAGCAGCCGCAGTGTTGCAGGAAAATATTCCGGGAAGTTACGCATCTCGTAAACGATCGCCATCTGTCGATCAATGTATTGAGCTTCACCGTCTTCACCAATGTTCAGGTCTTGAATCATTTTGTGATACGTGGTGAATCTCCTCGCAGCGTCCTCTGATTTCTTTATGGAGATGTAGTGATAAAGCGCCAGCCCGCCACTGATCATTGACACAAAGATTGCGATTGTCCCGCTGTAATCCTTTATCCACTCCCAGTCCGTCATTCAAAAGCTCCTTTATCGAAGGTCGAAATATACCTGCGAGGATCCCCTATGCCTACTCACAACATCGTCAGCATGAGCGGCGGTAAAGACAGCACGGCTACGCTGCTGGTCGCCCGCGAGCTGGAGGTGCCGAACCTCAGCGCTGTAGTGGCTGACACCGGGCATGAACATCCTGAGACGTACGACTACATCCACTACCTGGCTGAAGCCACTGGCGTTCCCATCCGATGGGTGAAGGGGGACTTCTCCAGGCAGATCGCCGGCAAACGCAAATTCATCGAAACGAAATGGCGCGAAAAGGGTGTGCCGGAATCCGTGGTGCTGGGCGCTCTGGAAGTTCTGCACCCGACTGGCAACCCGTTCCTGGACCTATGCCTGTGGAAAGGCCGATTCCCCAGCACCAAGGCGCGCTTCTGCACCGACGAACTCAAGCGCAATCCGATCATCGAGCAGGTATATCTGCCGCTCATGGACGGCGAAAACATGATCCTGTCCTGGCAAGGCGTGCGGGCAGACGAGTCCCTGAACCGAAAATACCTTCCTGAGTGCGATGAGGTTGGCGGCGGCCTGTTCAACTACCGGCCCATCTTGAAGTGGACGGTTGATTCGGTCTTTGAGGCTCATCGGGCCGCCGGCATCAAGCCGAACCCGCTGTACTTGCAAGGCTGCAATCGCGTTGGCTGTATGCCCTGCATCATGTGTGCGAAAGACGAGCTCCGGCAGATCGCGTCTAGGTGGCCAGAGGAAGTTGACCGGGTGCGCGAGTGGGAGCGACTGGTGAGCATCGCCAGCAAGCGCGGAGCGGCTACGTTCTTCGCCACCGTCACCGATCCCACTGTCAGATCGGACGACAAAGTGAGTGCCGTCACGCACGGCATTGACCGAATCGTCGACTGGAGCAACACCGCCCGCGGCGGCCGCCAGTTCGACATGGTCGACTTGATCGTCCGCACCGACAGCCAGAACAGCTGTTCATCCGCATACGGGCTTTGCGAGTAACTCTGATTCTTCCAATTTTTTACATTCACGCCAGCCGGCGAGGCAGTCGGCTGCACGGAGGATAAATGAATGAGCTGGCTCTTTTCGCAGGCTCTGGTGGCGGAATACTCGGCGGCCACCTGCTCGGGTGGCGCACCGTCCGCGCCGTTGAGCGTGATGCCTACTCCGCACAAGTTCTGGCGCAACGACAAAACGATGGAGCCCTCGCAACTTTCCCGATTTGGTCTGACGTGTGCAGTTTTGACGGAAGACCATGGCGCGGCCTTGTTGACGTGGTTTCTGGCGGATTCCCGTGTCAGGACATATCAGCTGCCGGGAATGGCGACGGCATCGATGGCGCACGCTCTGGGCTCTGGCGTGAAATGGCGCGAATCGTCGGCGAGGTACGACCTGCATACGTCTACGTGGAAAACTCACCTTTGCTTGTGGGAAGAGGACTTGCCGTGGTCCTCGGTGACCTTGCCGAAATGGGGTATGACGCGCAGTGGTGCATTGTTTCAGCATCCGACTGCGGAGCGCCCCATCAGCGCGATCGGTGCTGGCTTGTGGCCAACGATAACCGTGCACGGAAATCACAACCAGCCTGGCAGCAGCAAGAATGCCGGCTGGGGGCTGAGTTCAGCCGTGAAGCTTTGGCCGACTCCGTTGGCACGGGACGGAAAGAGCGGGGTTTTCTCCCAAGCCGGAAAAGCCAAGCGGGCCAGCCAAACACGTGGCAAGCCCCTGAACGAAACAGTCGGTGGCCAGTTGAACCCGGAATGGGTCGAGTGGCTGATGGGGTGGCCCATCGGGTGGACCGAATTAAAGCCCTTGGCAATGGACAAGTTCCGCGAGTGGCAGCAACAGCATTCCCCCTGCTCTCGATCGACAACGACTGACGCCGCATAACTCCCCACTCTACCGCCGGGCATGCCCCGGCAAGGACTCCCCGTGAAACGAATTTACCTCAGCGGCCCCATGACCGGCCTACCCAACCTCAACTTCCCGGCCTTCGCCGCCATGACCACCACTCTGCGCGACAGTGGCCACGCCGTGACCAACCCTGCAGAACTCAACCCAGACGGCGGAAGCTGGAACGACTGCATGCGCCGCGACATCGCCGCCCTCATGGAGTGCGACACCGTGGCCACTCTGGCCGGTTGGCAGGACTCCCGCGGCGCCAGTCTTGAAGTGCACATCGGCAAGGAGCTCGGCATGACGGTTGTGAATGCCCATGATCTGGTATCGATGGGGATTGCATGATGAGCGACATGCATTCGAGTGACAGCCAAGCCTTGGCGAACCAGGTTATCTTTCCCAGCGGACGTTGCCGGCGTTGATCACTGGACGATGCTTGTTCGCCAGCCTCTGGCTGATCAGCCACAGGCGGGTTTTCTCAACTGACATAACTCTTCCGAGAGTTTTTCTTTCTTTCAACACGTCAGCGCTTAAGACAAAGCTCCCGCATGCAACGCAGTCATAAATACTCCGTGGAAGTTGGTTTCAAGCTTCCGAGCCGATGCTCCGCAGATCAAACAGTCCATACGTCCTCCGTTGGCAGACGTAAAACTGTAGCTGATTGTCCGGCGACCGCCCAACGCCCAGCCGCCCCCGATAAAAGGGGTGGAATGCGCAGAAGACTTTGCGAAGAAGGCAGCGGGCTCTATTCGATAGCGGGGCTGCCACCTTCTGGCGGTCGGCCATCAAGAGCTGGCATCGGATCGATTTGAACGCCAGCGACGACGCTCAACCAAGCCGAATAGGCGGCGCTTTGCCGCGCAAGCGCTTCATCCCAGCGGTTGCCTGAGAGCTCGCCTGCTACTACCAACATCATCAGCTGGTTCGTTGCGGCGTCGAGCTCAACGAGATGCGCGTGTGATTGAAATCTGAAGTCGTCGTTTGAAGCCATGGTAATGCTCGATTCGCAATGGCAGTGGAGTGGGCCGGTTTATCGATTGAAAGCTCCTCCACGCAGTGTGGCACATACCTGTACGCAAGCACGATGCTTGTACAATTTTTCGGCATTCACGCAAGTGCCAATGCCATTCCTCCCCCTTCAAAGTCAGCCGCTATAGCGGCAAAGGAACCCCTATGCTCGATGCAAAAATCCATCACTCACTGAACACGCTCACTGCAAGCCAGATGGCAAAACTGCTGGTGATGCATCACGGAATCGATGCTTTTGGCTACAAGTACGACAGTCTGCGCGACGCACCGAATGGCCTCGTTACGCTTGAAGATTTGGCGTCCATGTCCGGCGAGGATCTGGATCAGCTTTACGATGAAAGCTCGCACGATGACGCGGTGAACGAGGTGCGTTACGGCGCAGTGAGCGCTCCCGGCATTCCGTCTTGGTGCCACTACAGTTGGGAGCGCAACTACGAGGTCGATGTTAAGGCTTTCATTCTGCCCGATGGCCGCGCTCTCGCTTTTTGTGAAATGAGCGGCGGCGGGAAACATGGCGAGCCAAACGCCTACCCCTGGATCGAAGAGGCCAAATTCATCAAGGTCTCCGGCGTCGAAGAGCGCGTCATAAAGACCTACAAGTTCGAGGAGATTCCGGAAGCTCCCGCGGTGACGCCATGATCGCCACCCTCTGGTTCGCCTACGTCTTCATCTACAAGGGGCCAAGGCTATGAGCGATGCACCGGAAAGCATGGGCTTCATGGACCATGGCAAGACGAATTGCGGCCTCCTAGTGATGAGTCGGTGGGATGAGCCTGATCGCGATGGAAACGCCAAGGACCGGCAGCGCTTTGTAAAAGACGTGAAGCGCACCGGCCTAAGCCACTCCCGCATTGAGCGATTCGAGGGAGACCAATTCCCCGAATGGGTCGGTGAGCTGCACTGCGGCGATGCGCAATGTCAGTGCCAGCGACACCTCCGCACCAAGCAAGCCTAACCCCAATCCCCCTACATGCCTGCCGGTGAGCGGTATCAATTCAACTGGCGGTCGATCCATCGCTCCGCCGCATCCAGCGTTTCATTCAACGCGGATAGATAGTCCGGCCAAGGGCCTGTCAGCTCGCCGACAACCTTTCCGAGGCCATCAACAGTCGCAGGCTCGACGATGGTCGCAGACACGGGCGCTTGATCGTTTGGCTTCTTCCATTCGAACTTAAGAAACAGCGTGTGGCCCCGGTAGGCGTGAGCGATTGGAAGATCGAGATTATGCGACACACACCTCCCTGACGCTTGAACGAAGTTGAACAGTATTTGTAGTTCTTCTTCGTTTCGTTCGCTATCGGGGCAGTTAGCCATCACCTTCTGCCGCCCAGCGCGGCAAGGACACCCCATGTTCGCTATGAAATTCACCCTGTCTGTACTGGGCGCTTTGCTGTACCTGGTCGCCAGCGGCTGCTGGTTCTTCTGGGCCGGGCCCGAATTCCTGTCCGCCGGCACCACCGAGGCACTGATCTACGCCCTCTTCGGTACCTGCGCATGGCTGCTGATCTCCTTTGGCCTGGCAATCCACATCATCAAGACAGCGCGATCCACAGCGGGCGGGAGGTAGGCATGGAGATTCATTTTCTGTCGCACGAGGAAGTTTGCACACTCACAGGCGCGAAAACGAAAGCCGGCCAGGTGCAAGTGCTAAAGCGGAACGGAATTCGCCACACCATCAAGCGCAGCGGTTGGCCATGCGTTATCGCCAACGCCCTAACCGGCGAGCCGATCGCTGCATCAACAGAAAAACCAAAATGGCAGCCACGCCTGGTGAGTTAAATGGGAAGGAAGCCAACAAACCCTGATAGCGTCACACGCCTCAGGAAGCGCAAGCAGCGCAGCGGGAAAATCTATTACTACTACGACCTCGGGGGCACGCCCAGAAAAGAGATCGCATTGGGCAGCGATTATGGAATGGCTATCGTGGAGTACGCGAAGCTTGAGAAGAGCCGCGCGTCCTCGGCCTTGGTACAGGACGTACTCACCTTTGCATACGTCGCGAACATCTACATGCTCGAAGTTGTTCCGACTAAGGGCGTGGCCACGCAAAAAGACAACGTCCGAGAGTTGAAGCAGTTGCTGAAGTTCTTCGACGATCCGCCGGCACCGCTGGAAGCGATCGAGCCACAGCACGTTGTCCAATACCTGCGGCAGCGCGGCAAAACCGCTCCGGTACGCGCCAATCGCGAGAAAGCTTTGCTCAGCGCCATCTGGAACTTCGCCCGGAGCAGCGGCTATACGGCCCTGGCCAACCCGTGCGCCGGCGTTAAGGGGCACAAAGAGTCCGGCCGTGATCAATATATTGAGGACGAGATGTTTGCCCTGGTGTATCAGCACGCTGAACAGCCGCTACGGGATGCGCTCGATTTGTTCTACCTGACCGGGCAGCGCATCGCTGACACCCTGAAAATGGATGAGCGAGACATACGCGACAACCGGCTGGCCGTGAAGCAAGGCAAGACGAATGCAAAAAGGAGAATTGAAATAACGGGCGAGCTGAAAGTTGTTATTGATCGAATCATGGCCAGGAAGGACGGGCACAAGATACGGACAAGTAGGCTCATCGTTATGGATAACGGACAGCCTATGACCAGCAGCATGTTGCGAGGGAGGTTTGACGCGGCGCGTGAGGCGGCCGGTGTTGAGAAAGGAGACTTTCAGATGCGCGATCTACGCGCAAAAGCTGGCACCGACAAAGCAGAATCCAGCGGTGACATCCTGCAGGCTCGCGACCAACTTGGGCACACAACCGTCGTCATGACGGAGAACTACATCCGTAAGAGGATCGGCAAGAAGGTCACGCCGACGAGGTAAATTCTGCACCGCAATAATTTTAACCCCCTTGAAAACAAAGGTCTGCAAGGGAGGTAAAATTTGCCCATAGCGGTGCAGAATAGAGGCTAACTTATTGTATTTAAAAGAATACCTTGCGGACTTAAAATCCCCCGCTCGTAAGGGCGTCCCGGTTCGATTCCGGGTTCGGGCACCATCTCCAGTTCCACGGACAGCCAGTAAAGTCCATGGAGCCCTTTAAAACCCGCCTTTCGGCGGGTTTTTTCGTTTGTGGCGTTCCGTCGTTTTCCGGGGGATTCCAAGCTTTTTAGGGAAGCCATGGCCTTGTTGTGCCAAGGCCTGGATGTCGAACTGTTCAATCGCCCTGGCCACCCTCGCCCGCAAAGGCTACAACGCCCAACTGTCCATCGCGTACCTGTCACTGCTCAACACCGTCAATAACCTCGCCGAACGCGACTAGTTCATGAACATTGCCGACTGGGTGGCTGAAGTGCTCGGCGGTCGTACTGCATAGCGGGCGTGAGGTCGCTCCTGAACGCCCAGCTTTTTTGAGCATGGGCGTGTTTTGTTTGTCCAACCCTTCGATTGCAGGCGCTATTTCGGAGGGCATGATGAAAACTGTTAAAGCCGGTAGTTTGCAAATCGCCTACCTGGAACTCGGCCCGGTAGACGGCCCCCCCATAGTGTTGCTCCACGGCTTCCCCTATGACGTGCATGCCTACGATGAAGTCGCCAAGATCCTGGCCTCGACTGGAAAGCGATGCTTCACTCCGTACCTTCGTGGTTTTGGTCCCACCCGGTTTTTAGATGGGCAAGCAATGCGCTCTGGCGAGCAGGCGGCCATAGGCGCCGACTTGTTGGCTTTTCTTGACGCCCTGAAGATCGAAAAAGCTGTGCTTGCGGGCTATGACTGGGGTGGAAGAGCGGCTTGCGTCGCCGCCGCGCTATGGCCGGAACGGGTAAGCGGTTTGGTTAGCTGTGGCGGCTACAGCATCCAGAATATCGCTAAGGAGCACGCGCCCGTTTCACCCGAAGCTGAGCATCTTCTCTGGTACCAATACTATCTTCACGGTAGCCGTGGGCGCGCTGGGTTGACCGCGAACCGCAAGGCGTTCTGCCATTTGCTATGGCGCCTGTGGTCCCCAACCTGGCGGTTCACCGAGGCGGCGTTTGAGACGACTGCCGCCGCGTTTGAGAACGACGACTTTGTGGAGGTGGTCATACACTCGTACCGCCATCGTTTCGGATTGGTTGACGGCGATCCAGCCTATCGCCATATAGAATCCCGACTTGCCGCGCAACCAACGATCACCGTGCCTTCACTGGTTCTGGAGGGTGCGGCCGATGCGGTCGACCCCCCGGCCAAGGACGACCCATTCGTGGGCTATTTTACCGGGCCGTATCGGCGCCAGCGCCTGGAAGGCATTGGGCACAACGTCCCCCAAGAGGCACCGGAAAAATTTGCCGACGGTATTTTGAGCCTCAGTGGTTGAGTTCATGGCGAAATAGCCGTACCTGACTATTCGCCGCCAGGACCAATCAGTGAACGTTGGATCTGGACGCCGGGCATCATTTGCTGCAGCCCCTCGATCAGCTTGTCCCCCGCTTCCGTTAAGGCTTCAAGCGGCATCGCCGGCAAACTCTCCAGAATGAACCACATGCTCTTTGCGTCGGCACCCAGACGGGTCCTGACACCTTGTCGCCAGTTCCAACGGCGGCAGGTCACGCCTTGGTCATCGCGCCAGATAACCTCGCCGGCGTCTGGATACTCGACAGCAGGAGCCCCCTCTTTCAAGGTGTCAAACGGTTCGGTGCCATCTGCAACTACGAGCCGTGGAGAGCCTACGTAGGCTTCAATGTTTTCCCCACCCACCGGGATGGCGTACTCAAGACTGATTGCGTTGTAGAGGTCAACGATGGGATCCAGGCTCGGCAAGCCGCCGTCACGTAAAACCCGTTTACGCAGTGCCTCAGCCGAACAAGGCGTGCGCTGCGGCTTGGCGCCAAATTTTCGGAACGTGTGCGCCCACTCGGCCAGATGGGCTTCACCCCAGCTCGGCCCACCTTCCTGCACAACCTTGCAAGCGCGGTCCAGCGCAGCCTGGGCCACCTCAGGGTTGGCCAGTGGCGCCGCTTGCACCACGATGCTCAGGGCCCGGAACTGTGGCGCCAGCTCGGCAACGGCTTGATCGATCAACGGCAGTACGGACAGCATCAAAAACCTCCAGGTACCTAAATGTCATTTCATGCTAGTCAGCGACGACCAGCAAAGTCAATATAATGACCATTATCAGCCACTATAGCGGGCGCGCCGATTGACGGAGCGACTGATAAGGGCCGAGAATCCCCGCACATTTTTCATCATGACCCTCATCAATGGCCACGAAGCCCACCCTGTCGACTACCCCTGGCGCTGATGCTCAAGCCGTCAGCCTGGCCGTCGCGCGCACGCTCAAACAGGCGCGCAAAGCCCAGAAAATCACATTGGATGAGCTTTCCCGTCGCGCAGGGGTGAGCAAGGGGATGGTCGTCGAAATAGAGAAATGTACGGCGAACCCCAGTATCGGCATCCTTTGCAAAATCGCCGCCGCGCTGGGCCTGTCCGTAGCAGACATCGTCAACGTGACCGAAGCTCCATCCGCCCACATCATCCACAGCCAAGACATCCCCACACTGTGGACCGGGGACCTGGGCGGAACGGCACGCCTTCTGGCAGGAACGTCGGGCCCCGACATGATCGAGCTGTGGCGTTGGGAAATGCACCCAGGCGAATCTTTCGCTTCACCGGGGCATCCGCAGGGCACGCTGGAACTGTTTCATGTGGAGAAAGGCACGCTGAAATGCGTGGTAGGGGAAACAGAGTTGGTCATCCCTGCGGGGAGTTCGGCAGTGGCCAAAACTGACGTCCCCCATTCCTATTCCAACGCTGGCCGATCCAAATTGGTATTCACGATGTCTGTGACGGAGATGCATCAGTAAATACCTGCAGGCTGGCAGCCGGTGAGAGCATCGTGCTTCAGATTTGTGCCAGGCCGCCGTCAGGAGCGACCTCGCTGGCGGTCATGAAGCTGCTCGGTCGCAGCTTGGCCGAGGCGATCATCCCGCTGTGTACGTGGGGCGCTGAAAATGCGGCGCAAATGGCAAACATCTCGCTAAACGCGACGCTTTGCTCTAGCAGGACGCGACCAACTTTATTGCTGGTCGGCATAATGGCGCACGTCATAGATAAATATTGACGAGAGGTCGCCAACGGTTAGGCTATGCGCGCTTCGCAGCGAGCCCCGGAGGTCTCTTGAGCATGACGTCACTAAGACTTGAACAACAAATACAGGCGGCATCGACCCAAACGCCACTCCAATACCGACGCGATATCGATGGGCTTCGAGCGGTAGCCGTGATGTCTGTTGTTATATTTCACGCATTCCCATCAGCACTTACCGGTGGTTTTATCGGGGTTGACATATTCTTCGTCATTTCCGGATTTTTGATATCGTCCATTCTCATCCAAGCGCTGCGCGAGGATAAGTTTTCACTCTCTGGATTTTACGCCCGGCGTGCCGCCAGAATATTCCCAGCACTTATAGTCGTGCTGGTGTCATGCCTGTCATTCGGTTGGCTCGCGATGTTGGCAGATGAGTACCTGTCACTTGCCAAACATTCGATTGCAGGCGCCGCATTTGTCTCAAATCTATTGCTGTGGAGCGAGACCAGTTACTTTGATGTAGCCGCGAACACAAAACCGCTTCTACATCTGTGGAGCCTGGGTATTGAAGAGCAGTTCTACTTCGTATGGCCGCTGCTGTTACTCGCGTTCTGGCGTCTGCGCACGAACCTGCCGATTGCTATAGGGCTGCTCATCGCAGTGTCATTTGGCCTGAATCTGTATCAGGCATCCCACAATCCAACGGCAGATTTTTATTCTCCGCAAACACGATTCTGGGAACTGCTGGCGGGCGCGTTACTGTCTTGCCTGGCACTTCGAGCGGCACCGTCAGCCATTTGGGCAAACGTTATGTCCTTGGCCGGGACTGCCATGATTGGATACGGCCTGCTCACTATCACCAGCGCTGCCGCATTCCCCGGAATGCTTGCCCTGGTGCCTGTCGCGGGTGCCGTTTTGATCATCGCAGCGGGCCCTGAGGGGATGGTTAATCGCTTCGTTCTTTCCAATCGCCTGATGGTCGGTATCGGGCTCATCAGTTACCCACTCTACCTGTGGCATTGGCCGCTGCTGGTCTTCCCGAGGATCATCCAGAGCGCAACGCCTTCGCCAGAAATAAGAGCCACGGCCATTGTGGCAGCCTTGGTGCTTGCATGGGCGACGTACCGCTTCATCGAATCGCCTATTCGTACCCAGCGCATAGACCGCAACACGGCCATCAAGGGCTTGTGCGGCGCGATGGTCGTCACGACAGTTACCGCGCTCGGCATTCAGGTGGGTGACGGCCTTCCATTTCGCGAGGCAGCGAAGCCAGTTGCGCGCTACGCCGAAGATCTTGGCAGGTATCCGTACATCACGTACATGAGCAAAAACTTCTACAAATGCTCGGACGAAGCACTGAGGAATTTGTCATTCAAAGACCTTGAGTTCGGATATCGCTGCTTTCAGTCAAAACAAACTGGATCGATTGATATTTTGCTATTGGGCGATAGCCATGCAGAGCACTTGCTCGCAGGGTTTGCAGATGAATTCAACAGCAGCAATGTCGCCTCTTTCTCTCAAAAACAATTGCCCGCACTTGACAGCCCAGTCATGCGTGAAGCTATAGAAAGAGTCGCGGCAGACCCAGCCATCAAAAAGGTTTTCATCTCCGCGCTTTGGGAACAAAAGATCCAACCCAGCACTGAAGATCCGGCCGGCCAGCTTGAAAGAACCTTCAAACTCTTCACCGACAACCATAAATCCGTCACCCTACTTGATGATGTTCCAACCTTCTTGTTTGACCCTGAGGCATGCAAATACGGGCGCAGGTTCAGCGCAGACGGCCCAACCTGCACCGGGCCTTTTGATCAACAGATGAAAAATAAGGCCCTGTACCATAAAGCGCTGGCTGAAGCTGTTGAGAAATCGCCGAATGTGAAATACGTTCCGGTGCTCCAGTACTTCTGCAACACCAACGATTGCTCGATGGTGAGCGGCGGCAAACTGCTATTCAGGGATCCGAACCACCTGACCATTGAAGGCTCTCGATACCTGGCCAAGAAGCTCAAACAAAGCGGGCATCTCTGAGTGACTGAGCGACAGCAATGCAAACTCCGGCATGACGCTGCTTTTTAAGTAATCGACATGCCGCAACACCGCAGCGAGCGTTGTTACTTGCCCAGGTTTTGATTCATTAAGTTATCCAAAACAGAGAATTCGCTGGCGGCCGTCCATTGATGTAAATGCTCGCAACCTTCAGCGTTAACTTCGGCGAGGTTGCTGCGCGGGTCGCATATTGCCGACCACTTTTGTCGCAGGGAGGGATATTTTATAAAGTCTTCCCTGGCCGGCGGTTGGCCGGCGGACAATCGCAGCGCGGACAAAACCAACAGTGCACAAGCGCCAAGGCCGATAGAACATTTTTGATAATTCATAGATCGCGTTCCCGTAGGGTAGGAGCACTCAGCGAACAGCGCTGAGTGCTCAAGATACGGCGCGACTATAGGAACGAAATGGTTCGGTAAAAAGATCCACTTTTGTAGCATTTCATAGAACCATTCAAGCCAGCGAGTGGCCTGCAAGACTCAGCCCGCGCCTCCCCCGGCTATCGACTGACTTCCCAGGCATCGCCGGCGGGTGCGGTGCCACGGTCATAGGGTTTGCCCAGCCACATGTAGAGCAGGCCCAGGCCAATCACGATGGCCGTGCTGAGAACCATCGCGTAGTTGATGTACCAGGCCGCATCCGGTGTGCGCGGCCAGGCCATGTTGATGATTGCACCGACGCCATAGATCAGCGCGCCGATATTCACCGGCAGGCCCCAGGCCCCCAACGCGAATTTGCCGCTGGGTTTCCAGCCCCGGGCGCGAGCGTAGAGGGCCGCAAGCACGATCATCTGGAAGGCCAGGTAGATACCGATGGCCGCAAAGCTGACGATGGTCGCCACCGCGTCCTGAAGGAAGAAACCGAGGGTGATGATCAGGGTCGGCAGCACACCGGAGACGAACAGCGCTGCCACCGGCACCTGAGTGGTCGGCGAAATCCGCTTGAGCAGGCGGCTGCCGATGACCATCTCATCGCGGGCGTAGGAATACAGCAGTCGACTGGCGGCGGCCTGCAGGCTGATGACGCAGGAGATGAAGGAGATCATCACCACGCCCATGACCACCTTCGAACCGACGCTGCCAAAGGCATTGTTGAGGATGGTAGTCACCGGGTCCTTATCGGTGCCGTTGATCACCGCTTGCATGTCCGGCACGGCGAGGATCAGCGCCAGGCAGGCGAACATCGCGGCCACACCGCCGATATATATGGTCATGCGCATGGCCACCGGGATTTGTTTACTCGGGTTGGGGGTTTCCTCGGCCACGTCGCCGCAGGCCTCAAAGCCGTAGTAAAGGAACATGCCCGCCAGCGATGCAGTGAGGAACGCCGGCAAGTAGGAACCGTCGATACGGATATCAAACGTGTTGAACAGCACGCTGATGGGCTGATGACGTTCAAATACCAACAGGTACACACCGACGATTACCGCGCCGACCAGCTCACACAGAAAGCCGAACATGGCGATGCGGGCCAGCACCTTGGTGCCGCTGAGATTGACCAGGGTGGCGAACAGCGTCAGCACCACCGCGATGATGATATTGGTGTTGTTACTCGCCTCGAAACCGAGCATCGCCGCGAGGTAAGGCCCGGCTCCGACCGCGACGGCGGCAATGGTGACGCACAGCGCGATGGAGTAGATCCAGCCGACCATCCATGCCCAGCGCTTACCCACCAGGCGTCGGGCCCAAGGGTAGACGCCGCCCGAAATCGGGAATTGCGAAACCACTTCGCCGAAGATCAGGCACACCAGCAATTGCCCGCAGCCCACCAGCAGGTAGGCCCAGAACATCGGCGGCCCGCCGGCGGCAAGGCACAGGCCGAACAGGGTGTAGACACCCACCACCGGCGACAGGTAGGTAAAGCCCAGGGCGAAGTTTTCCCATAGGCTCATGCTGCGATTGAAGTTCGAGGTGTAACCCAGTTTGCGCAATTGTTCGGCGTCGCTATCGGCGTCTACGCCGGTTTGGGGACGTGCACTCATGGCGGTGTGGCTCCAGAAAATCGGCAGATTTTGGCTGTCCGAAGCCGTGGCCAAACCCTCAAGGTTCGTCCCGGCTCGGTATTCTTGTAATGGGTGTGGGGGGTTGCCTGGGCATCCACTGGCGGGCGCGGTTTTCGCAGGCGCGCACGTCTTTTGGCGAGTGCTCTGTTCGTGTGGCTATTGCAGCAGCCTCCTGAAGTCCGGCGCTTCGTTGGAGGCTTGGAAAGAGGCTAATAGCCGCGGCAGAGTCCGGCAAATATTAAATACTGAACGCCGCGTTCGATTAAATAGATAGCTGGGTAACGCCATGATCCCAAGACGTCCTCACGCACCTGCTGCGCCGAACTACAACGGAAATTGCGCCCTGATCAAGGTGCCGCCCTGGGCACGATTGCTGGCAGCGATAGTGCCGCCATGGGCCTGGCAGATCGCACGGGCGATGGACAAGCCCAGCCCGCTGCCCCCCGAATAACGCGCCCTGGAGCGCTCCGCCCGCCAGAAGCGGTCAAACACGCTGTCCAGGTGTTGTGCTTCGATGCCCGGCCCTCGGTCACCCATCTCAATCACGACGCGGTCTTCGACCTGGCGCGCCATGATGTTCAATTCGCCGCCCGCCGCCGCATAGCGCAGCAGGTTGTCGATCAGGATATTCAGCACCTGACCCAGGCGATCCCGATCGGCATGGATACGAACCCCGTCCTCGATACTGACCCGTGCCTGCACACCGGCCTCGTCCAATTGCGGCTGGAACCAGGCCAGTCGTTCGCTCACCAACGCCGCCAGGGGAAAATCGCTGCGTTCCAGCACCAGTTGCCCTGCCCTGGCCATCGACAGCAGGTGCAGGTCGTCCACCAATTTACGCAGTTGATCGAGCTGGCGCTTGACCATGCCCAACTGCGTGGCATCGCTGGGGAATACCTCGTCGAGCATGCCCTGCACGCGCCCCATCGCGGCATTCAACGGTGTGCGCAGTTCGTGGGCGATGACCGCGCTGGACTCACGCACATCGCGCTCATAACGTTCCAGTTGGGTGGTCATGCTGTTGAAGTCGCTGATCAGGCGTTGCAGCTCGTCGGGTGCGTCGTGGTGAACCGGCAGGCGCGTCAGGAAATCACCGCCGGCGACCCGCCGTGCGCCCTGGGCAATCGCCGAGAACTGGCTGGACAAGGGCCGCGAAAACCACAAACCGCAGAGAATGATGATCGGGATAGCGGCCAGCACCAGGCAAGCCAGGATCAGCCAGTCACGGTTGGCCATATCCGGCTGGAAGAACTCCACCGGATAGTACTCGGCCACCAGTTGGCGCAAGCGTGTCTCATTGAGCTGCGGCTCGGCGCGCAACTGCAGCAACTCCTCGCGCGCCGCCGGCGGCAGGCGCTGCAAAAAATACTGGTCCGACAGCCTGAAGTTGATCCACATGCAAACGGCGATCACCACCACCGCGCCGATGGCCAACAGGCTCATACGCATGCCGACCCAGCGCCACAGAGGTTTATCGTTGGCCCGTGATTTTTCCAGCATGTTGCTCACCTGAACCGATAGCCAATGGAGCGCACCGTCACCAGTACTCCGGCGATACCATGGGTTTCGAGCTTGCGCCGCAGGTTGTGCACGTGGGCATCGACGACGCGGGCCAGGGCCTCGCTTTCCGGCAGGCAGATTTCCAGCAATTCATCGCGGGTGAAGGCTTTGGACGGGGTCTTGAGCAACGTCGCCAGCAACTTGAATTCGGTCGGTGTCAGTTCCAGCCACTGCGGTGGCGCATCGCGGTGCTCAATGGCGGCGGTGAACGCGAGCAGGTCGACTCGCAGGTTTTCATAGCGCAGCACCTGTTCCACCGGTTGGCTGCCCGCGCTACGCCGCAACACCGCATGTACCCGCGCCACCACCTCGCGCGGGCTGTAGGGCTTGACCACATAGTCGTCGGCGCCATAGCGCAAGGCACCGAGTTTTTCCGGCTCGTCACCCATGGCCGTCACCATGATCACCGGCGTGTCACTGCCGCGACGCACGGCGGACAACACCTCGGTGCCACTCAGGCGCGGCAGCATCACGTCGAGCAGGATCAGGTCGGGCCGCCAACTTTTGTGCAGGTCCAGACCGCGTTGGCCGTCTTCGGCCAGGGCCACCTCGAAGCCGTCCCGGCGCAGATACGCTTCGAGAATGTTGGCGCTGTCGGCGTCGTCTTCGACGATGAGGATACGTTTTCCTGACACAAAGAAGCCTCTTGATGAAACCTTGATAATTCACGAACGGTTTATTGAAAGTCCGCTGCCAGTATTGCCCTACGCCGACTTTCGCGAACCGATCCTATGCCGACCACCGCATCGCTGTCCAAGCCTATCAAGCTGCCTGAACGCCACAGCGCGGTTTTGCTGTTGGTTGCCCTGTTGGCCGGCTGCTCACTGGCGCCTGAGTACCAGGCACCTGCGCTGCCCGTGCCGCAAACGCTGCTGGGCGAACCTGCGGTAGGCGCGCCCTCCTCCAAGGCCAACGACACAGAGGCGCTTGCCGAGGACGAGAAACAGCTGCTGGCCGGTCTGGATTCATCGGCGCAGTTGCCGCATCGGGTGGAACAAGCCCTGACGTACAACCGCGACCTGCGCCTTGCATCGCTGCGTGTGGAGCAAGCTCGCGCCCAGTACGGCATTTCCCGCGCCGATCGCCTGCCCACCGTGGCGCTGGGGCTGCAACGCAACCGCCAGCACTTGCACGACAAGGCTGCCGACGAACGTTATGGACAGGACATCGCGGTGGCCTCCGTGGGTATCTCGGACTTCGAGCTGGATTTTTTCGGCCGGGTGCGCAGCCTCTCCGAAGCGGCGCAACATGACTACCTGGCCACGCGCTACGGTGCCCTGGCCGCGCGCAAGGCGCTGATCGTTGAAGTGGCGCGCCTGTATTTGCAGGAACGCTTACAAGCAGGCGTCCGGGTCGACACGCAGTCCATTCTTAACGACCAAAACCTGCTGCTGAGCGTACTCGACGGTCAGCAAAAAGAAGGCCTCGTCGCCCAGGACACGGTCGACACCCAGCGCATGGAGGTTCGGCGCGCCACCCAGCAATGGCAGGATGCAAGCGCCGACCACGCCAGCGCACAGCAGGCGCTGACATGGGTGACTGGCTATCAGGCCACGCCTTCGATCGCTGCCACGACAGACCCTGTAATTGATTTGGATACCCCGCCGTGGCTGATCGAACTCTCGTCCCAACGACTATTACAGCGCTTCGATGTGCGCCAGTGCGAACAAGCCCTGCGCGCCGCCAACGCCAACATCGGCGCCGCGCGGGCGGCGTTCTTCCCCTCTATCACCTTGAGCACCGGCGCGGGCATCGCCAGCCCGCGCTTGAGCAACCTGTTTTCATCCGGCAGCGGCGCCTGGCTGTTCACGCCGCAACTGAACCTGCCGCTGTTCGACGGCGGCCGCAACCGAGCCAATCTTGACCTGGCCACTGCGCGCCAACAGTCGGCTGTCGCCCAATACGAAAAGACCGTGCAGGACGCCTTCCGCGAAATCGCCGACCTGTTGAGCCAACGCCAACAAGCATTGGCCGACGCCACCATACACATCGACCTGGCCGCTTCGACGGCATTAAAGGCCAAGCGTGTCGACCAGCAGATTGCCGCCGGCGCGGCTGCGCGTTCGCAGTACCTGGCCGCTGCCATTCGCCTGACTGAATCGGCCATCGAGTTACGCAAGGCCAACTACCAGGTGTTGTTCAACCGCCTGGCGCTGTATCGCGCGCTGTCCGGCGCACCATTGTTTTCATCCAAAGAAAGGGTTTCACCATGACATTGACCACTGCCCCTACCCGTACCGTGCTCTGGGGCGCCGCCGCCCTGATGGCCTGCGCCCTCGTGCCCCAGGCGCAGGCCGCCGACGCCAGCCCCGCAGCCGACAAGACCACCGCAACTTTGGGCCTTGGCATGGGCGTCGCGCCGCGCTACATGGGCGCCGACCGCTACCGCTCACTGGTGCTGCCGATGTTCAGCATCCAGCGTGGCGTGCTGTTCGCCGACACCACCCGTGGGGTGGGCCTGCAATTTCAATCCGACAGCGGCTTTAGCGCCAGCGCGGCAATCAACTACGACCTGGGCCGTAAGGAAAAGGACAGCACCAGCCGCCCCGGCGACCGCGAGCTCAAAGGCATGGGCGATATCGGCGGCGCCACCGTCGCCGACTTCACCCTCAGCCAGCAGCTGCTTGACTGGCTCTCGGTGAGCGGCGAAGCGGAACTGCGCATGGCCGGCGAGCACCGTGGCAACCGCTACCGCTTTGGCCTCGAAGGCGTGCTGTTTCACACAGACAGCGACACCCTGGCCCTGGACATCGACGCCCATGCCGGCGATGGCCGCTACAACCAGACCTTCTTCGGCGTCACACAGGCACAGAGCCAGCGTTCGCTCTACGGCAGATACAACGCCGATGCCGGGATCTACGCCTATTCCGCCGCCTTGAACTGGCAGCACAGCCTGGACGCGCACTGGTCGACGCTGGCCAGCCTGACGCTGACCCAGTACGCCGACCAGGCCCGTAACAGCCCACTGGTCAAGCGTGAAGGCGCCGGCCTGGGCATGTTCGCCATCAACTACACCTTCTGATAACGAGGCGCCAGGCATGCAGGGTTTTGCTCAGTTGTTCCGTTCTTGGGGCCGCCCCCTGGTGCTCGGCGTTGCCTGCCTGATGGTGGTGGCCTGTTCGCGCGAGGAGGCGGCGCCGGAGCCGGCCATAAGGTCGGTGAAAGTCGCCAGCGTGCGCGCCTACGGCGCCGACGCCGCGCCGTTGACCGGTGTGGTGCGCCAACGCCAGCGCGCGGTCTTGGCCTTCGAAGGCGCGGGCCGATTGGTGGCGTTGAATGTCGACATCGGCGATAGCGTAAAACAAGGCCAGGTGCTGGCGAGCCTCGATACGGCGGCCGTGCGGTTGCGCCTGAAACAAGCGCAGGCGGCCTTGTTCGCCAGCGTGGCGCAAACCGCCGAGCGCAAGCGTAACAAGGTGCGCCAGCAACTGCTGTATGCCCAGGGCAGCGTCGCGGCCAGCGCGGCGGAGCAAGCCGAAGCCGCGTGGCAGGCCGCCGTAGCGCAGCAGGCCGCCGATGAAGCGGCCCTGGACCTGGTGCGACGCGACCAACGCCAGGGCCAGTTGATCGCGCCGTTTGACGGTCGCGTCGTGGCACGACCCGCGCAGTTGTACAGCGAGTTATCGCCCGGCCAAGTGGTGATGGAATTGGAAGCCAGCGGCGCGTTGCAGGTCATCGTGCAAGTCCCGGTGGAACAGGCCGCCGGCCTCAAGCCTGGCGACCACGCCGTCGCCAACGACCCGGCCGCGCCCGGATCGACCCTGCCGCTGGTGCTGGAGGGCCTGTCGACACGCGCGCAGAACGGCATGTTGCAAAGCGCGCGTTTTCGCCTGGACGCCCGCGACCTGGCGCTGCCCAGCGGCGTGAACCTCAACGTGCGATTGGCGACCTCTGCCGCGCTCGCGCTGTCGATTCCGACCCAGGCGCTGCGCATGGGCGGCGACGCCAGCCAGGTGCAGGTGTTCGTCTATGACCCGACCCAGGGCAAGGTCGCACTGCGTGATATTGCGATTGGCCTGATTGACCAAGGTCGCGTCACCATCGACAAGGGCCTCAAGGACGGTGAACAAGTCGTCGTCACCGGCGTGGCGTTCCTCACCGACGGCCAGCCCGTCAACCTGCTCGCACCCTCCAGCCGTTTGAGCGCGCCCGAATGATCAACCTGACCCGTCACGCATTGGGCGCGAGCCGCCTGACGTTATTCACCGCCCTGCTGATCCTGCTCGCAGGCGTGGCGACGTTCCTGAGTTTCCCGACCCAGGAAGAACCCTCGGTGACCATCCGCGATGCGCTGGTGAGCATCCAGTTTCCCGGCCTGCCCAGCGAACGCGCCGAAGAGTTGCTGGCCCGGCCCACCGAAGAAAAGCTGCGCGAGCTGTCGCAGATCAAAAACATCGTGACTACCGTCCACCCCGGCAGCGTGATTATCCAGGTGACGGCCCGCGATGAAATCAAGGACCTGGGCGTGCTGTGGCAGCAGGTACGCAATAAAGTCGCCGAGGCCGGCGCTGGATTTCCACCTGGCACCCAGGGGCCTTTTGTCGATGATAATTTCGGACGCGTCGCCGTCGCCTCCATTGCGGTCACCGCGCCCGGCTACAGCATGAGCGAAATGCGCGGGCCGTTGAAACGCCTGCGCGACCAATTGGGCGGGTTGCCCGGCATCGGCCAGGTAACGTTGCACGGCGTGCAGGACCAGCAACTCTCGATCGATTTCAACCCGCAACGCCTGGCGGGGCTGGGTTTGTCCCCGCAGCAGCTGTTCCAGCAAGTGCAGCAACAGAACGTGTTGGCGCCCGGTGGTATCGCCGACATTGGCGGGCAGATCACCACCCTCACCGTGACCGGCGAAGTGCTCAGCGTGGAGCAACTGCGCCAGTTGCCGATCCAACTGCCCGGCGCCAACGGTACCGCGCAATCGGTGGCCCTCGGCGCCATCGCGCAGATCTCGGTGATGGCTGCCGACCCGCCCCAGAGCGCCGCGATCTATCAAGGCCAGGACGCGGTGGTGCTGGCGGTGTCCATGGCGCCAGGACAGAACGTGCACCAATTCGGCGTGGCCTTGCGCAAGCGCTTGGCCGAGCTGGAACAGCAGCTGCCGTTGGGTTTCACGGCCCATATGGTGACGTTCCAGGCCGATGTGGTCGACCAGCAGATGGCCAAGATGAAACACGTGATGATCGAGACGGTGGTCATCGTCATGGCCGTAGTCATGCTGTTTCTGGGCTGGCGCACCGGGCTGGTGGTCGGCGCGATTGTGCCGCTGACCATCCTCGGCACGCTGCTTGCGATGCGCATGCTCGGGGTCGAGCTGCAAACCGTGTCGATTGCCGCGATTATCCTCGCGCTCGGCTTGCTGGTGGACAACGGCATCGTGATCGCCGAGGACATCGAGCGCCGGCTGCATGCCGGCGAGGACCGACGCCAGGCCTGCGAGGACGCCGGGCGCACCCTGGCGATTCCGCTGCTGACCTCGTCGCTGGTGATCGTGCTGGCGTTCTCGCCGTTCTTCCTCGGCCAGACCAGCACCAATGAATACCTGCGTTCACTGGCGGTCGTACTGGCGTTGACGCTGCTCGGCTCGTGGCTGTTGAGTATCACCGTCACGCCGCTGCTGTGCCTGTATTTCGCCAAGGCTGCGCGCCACGAGGCGTCGGAAGACAGTTACGACAGCGGTTTTTACCGAGGCTACCGCGCGGTCATCGGCCGCGTGTTGCAACACAAAGCACTGTTTCTGATGGCGATGCTGGTGTTACTCGCCGCCGCTATTTTCGAACTGATGCGCGTGCCCTATGACTTTCTGCCTCAATCGGACCGCTTGCAGTTCCAGGTACCCATCAGCCTGGAACCCGGCAGCGGCTCGCGCAAGACCTTGCAAAGCGTGCGCGAGATCAGCCTGTGGCTGAGCAAGGAGCCCCAGGTAGCCGACAGCATCGGCTATGTCGGCGACGGCGGGCCACGAATCGTGCTGGGCCTCAACCCGCCTTTGCCCGCACCGGAAACCGCGTACTTCACCGTCAGCGTCAAGCCCGGTACGGATATCGATGCGGTGATCGCCAATACCCGCCGCTATTTGCTCAAGCAACACCCGGAACTGCGCGCCGAGCCCAAGCGTTTTTCCCTGGGCACCACTGAGGCCGGTGTGGCGATCTATCGTGTGCTGGGCCCGGACGAAAACGTGTTGCGCAGCCTGGCCGGCCAGATCGAAAAGGCCCTGCGTGAAGTGCCGGGCACGCTGGATGTGCGCAACGACTGGAGCATTCGCCTGACGCGTTACACCGTCGAGGTCGATCAGCAGAGTGCGCGCCGCGCCGGTGTCGACACCCAAGCCATCGGCCAGGCCTTGCAACTGCACTTCGGCGGCATTCAGGTTTCGGCATTGCAGGACAAACAAACCCGCGTCCCGCTGGTGGTGCGCGAGCCTGCGACGACAACCGAGGCCTCCCCCGATCTGCGCGGCATCCTGGTCTACCCGGCCGACGGCTCGCCCCCCGTGCCGTTGGCGGCCGTTGCCCGCATCGTCGCGGCCAGCGAACCCTCGACGCTGATGCGGCGCAATCAGGAACGCGCCATTACCGTGGTCGGGCATAACCCGTCGTTGACGGCGACGTCCATCGTCGAGCAACTCGCGCCGCAGGTGGCGGCACTGGCGCTGCCGCCGGGCTATCGCATTGAACTGGGCGGCGAGATCGAGGACTCGGCGGACGCCAACCAGGCGTTGCTGCAATACCTGCCCCACGCGCTGGTCGCCATGCTGTTGCTGTTTGTCTGGCAATTCAATTCGTTTCGCAAGTTGCTGATTGTGGTTTCCGCCATCCCCTTCGTCCTGATCGGTGTGGCCGTCGCGCTGCTGATCACTGGTTACCCGTTCGGGTTCATGGCCACGTTCGGCCTGCTGTCACTGGCAGGGATTATCGTGAACAACGCCGTGCTGTTGCTGGAACGTATCGAGGCCGAACTCCACGAGGGCCTGCCGGTTTACGAGGCGGTGGTGAACGCCGCCGTAAAGCGCCTGCGCCCCATCGTCATGACCAAACTGACCTGCATCATCGGGCTGGTGCCGCTGATGCTGTTTGCCGGGCCGCTGTGGGAAGGCATGGCGATCACGCTGATGGGCGGCCTGGCGCTCGGCACATTGGTCACGCTGGGGCTGATCCCGGTGCTGTACGTATTGCTGTTTACACCGCGTAAACACTCACATATCAAGGCGAGCACAGCATGATTTTTTCGTTGAAGGCAACGCGCAACCTCAAGCGCACAACCCGCGGGGCCGTGCTGCTCGGCGCGCTTTCGCTGAGTCTCGGTACTCAAGCCTCCGCGTTCGTCCACCCAGGCCTGTTGCAGACCCAGCAAGACTTCCTGCGCATCCGCGAAAAACTGGCCAACCATAACCAGCCGTGGCTGGCCGGCTGGCAAAAATTGATCGCCAACCGGCATGCATCGCTGGCCTGGAACCCGAGCCCCGTCGCGGTGGTGTACCGGGGCGCGGATGGCCAACATCCGGAAAACTACGCCAGGTTATTCAACGACGCAGCCGCCGCGTACGCCTTGGCCCTGCGCTGGCAGCTGTCGGGCGACCCTGCGTATGCCGACAAAGCCGTCGCTTTGTTGAACCAGTGGTCCACCACCCTCACCGCCATTGAGGGCACTTCGGACCGATTCCTCGCCGCCGGTTTGTACGGATACCAGCTCGCCAATGCCGCCGAAATACTGCGCGGTTATCCAAAGTGGAAGGCGGCGGACTTACAGCAGTTCCAGCGCATGATGCTCACGGTCTTCTACCCGATGAACCATGATTTCCTGGCGCATCACAATAACGCGTTGGTCGACCACTATTGGGCCAACTGGGACCTGGCCAATATGAACGCGATGCTGGCCATCGGCGTACTGACCGACCGTCGCGATATCTATGATGAAGCGGTCAATTATTTCAAACATGGCGCCGGCAACGGTTCCATTGAACACGTGGTCTGGAAGCTCTACGGCAATGGCCTGGGCCAGGTCCAGGAAAGCGGGCGCGACCAGGCGCACACACTGCTCGACATCGCCTTGCTCGGTAGCTTCTGCCAAATGGCCTGGAACCAGGGCGATGACCTGTTCGGTTACCAGAACAACCGCGTGCTGCAAGGCGCCGAATACGTGGCCAAATACAACCTGGGCCAGGATGTGCCATTCACCACCTTCACCAACAGCGCGTTCAAGCAGACGACCATCTCGGCCGAGCATCGAGGCGAAATCCGTCCGATCTGGGAGCTGCTCTACAACCACTACGGGGTGCTTGAAGGCCTCAGCGCACCGAACGTGAAGGCCTTCGCGAACAAAGCCCAGGTGGAAGGCGGTGGCGGGGATTATGGTCCCAACAGCGGTGGCTACGACCAACTGGGGTACGGGACCTTGCTCTATTCGCTGGGGGAGTACGGCCTGTCAAACGCTGAACTGGTGCCGTAGCGATGCATCAACTGCCCCATGCGTCGGCTAAGGCCCCGTTCCCACCGTTGGAAGGCGGTGACTATCAGATCGGCGAATTGCTCACCACCCGCAACGCCAGCCCTTCATAGGCATCCAGCGTGATAGTGAATTCCCCCTGCGCAGTCAGGTCCCCTTCCACCCGCTCGTTGATAATGTCCACCACCATCCCCGCTGCAATATCCGGCAGGTTCACGGTTTCGGTGATCGGCGTGGCGCCGAAATTCAGCGCGGTGATTTGCGTGCCTCTGCCGGCCGGCAGTTCATGGACCATGATCAACAGGGCGGGGTTTTGCACATCCGGCACCAGCACCTGGCGGCTGGCGGCGATGTCGTAAGCGCGGCGCACCGCGAGGATTTTTTGCAGTTGCGCGGCAAACGACTCGGGGTCCTGCAACTGGCTGTTCAGGCTGCCGTACAGGCTTTTGGCGCGTGGCATCTGCCCGGCGGATAAGTGTGCGTCGGGGTTAAGGTCCACCAGGTCATAGGCGCCGCGATGAATCCAGCGGGTGTCGCCGTCCTGCATCAAATGCGCAACGTCCGCCGCCGCCAGTGGCAATGCCCCTACCAGGTCCCAGCCGGACAAGGCAAACACCCCCGGCTGCATGGCGTTGTACATCACCAGCAGCAGGTGGATCTGGCGGATCTGTTGAATGTCCGCCGGGGTAATCGCCTCCAGGTCGCGAATACCCAGCGCCGCGGTGATGATGCTGGCCGTGGTGCAGGACACGCCGTTGGTCACGAACTTGAGGTTGTACGGCGCATGTTCGCCGGTCAGGCGTTCATACATCTGCTCGCGGATGTGCTCGCGCAGAATGTTGCCGGGGAAGGTCTGCCCCTGGTACAGGAAGCTGTCATGGGCGTGCAGTGTCCAAAAGTGCACCAGTTCCAGGGTCAGCTCGTCGTGGTTCTGCAACGCATGGATCAGCGAGCCGGGGTCGATACCCTGGCGATGCATCTCGCGCAGCATCAAGCGCAGGAACTCCGCATCACCCATCAGCAGCGCATGTTGGTAGGCAGGCCGGGTGATGAAGTCATAGGACAGGTCGGCACCGCCATGGGACATCGAGGCGATGTCATCCACCGTGAGGTTCAACTCCTGGAAGCTGAAGCCGCCCGCCTTGCGAATAGCCCCGCCGAGCAACTGGTTCCCGGTGATCGACAATGGATGGCTCTCTGACCAGGCCGTGCCATCGAGCTTGCGCTCCACGCCGAGAAACCCGTTGGCATCCAGGCGCAGGATCTTCGCACCCATCACGTCGATGGCGTGCAGTGCGTCGCCGATGATCATTTGCTGCGCGGCAAACGTGGGGTCCAGCCAATTGAGCGACGGCTGGCCTTCCTTGAAGTAATGCAGATACACCCAGCGTCGCGGTTTTCCATCCACGCCGATCACCACCTGGGTTGCGCTCCAATCGGTTTCCTTGACGCCCGGCTCGAAGAAGATCACCCGCTGCAACTGGCCGACGATGTAGTGCTTGTCGCGCAGCGCGTCCACCTGCAAGGGGCTGAGGTTCTGCGCGTCGCGGCCTTCGGCCACGTCGGGCAGCAGGTGCCAGTCTTCCTCACGGATTTCTACCATATGGTAAAGACCGGGGTAGTCTTCGTACGCCATCTCGGCCAGGCGGAAGTCCGCGCCCTTACCGGTGTGGGACGGAATCACATCGTCAATGATCACCGCGTTGTGCGCCGCCGCCATGCGCGTCAGCGCCTGCAACTGCGCCTCGGTGCCCAGTTGCGGGTCGATCTCGAAGCTGATGCGGTCGAAATTGCCGTCGATGGTCGGCGTATGCAGTGTGCCGTTGAGGCCACCGGACTTTTTCAGCGGGCCGTTATGAATGCCCTGGATACCGATTTTCGACAGGGTGTGCCACAGCGTTTCGTCCCCCAGCGCCTCCAGCACCGTGCCGCCCTCGCGGGTCACAATCGACGCCGGGTACGCGGTAAACCACACCGAGGACAACGCCGAAGCGTCGCGCGGTCGCGTCTGCGCAAAGGGCTGTTGCCACAACCTGCCTTGCCCGGAGTAGAGCTTGGCGCGCTGGCGGGCTGCGTGCAGCATCGATTGTTCCACCAGCCAGTTCACATGGTTGTTGTCAGCCGCGGTCATAAGCTTGGTCCCTGTCGTTGTAAAAAATCGCTCGTAGACATATGAGGGGTACGCGGGCCATTCGTTGCATTGTTATGGCTCTGCTAAGCCAACCCCTGCGTCGCCTGGCGATACTGACGCGGAGTAAACCCGGTCGAGGCCTTGAACTGCCGGGTAAACGCGCTGTGGTCGGTATACCCGCACTGCAGCGCCACCTCGGTGATCGGCAGGTCGCCGTGCAGCAAGCGATGGGCATGGTCCAGCCGGACCTTCTGGATCATTTGCCGGGGGGTGAGGTGGAACACGCGCTTGCAGTAACGCTCCAGTTGCGCCACTGAAATACCGGCGATGCGCGTCAGTTCGCCGAGGGTGACGCGACGGTTGAAATGCATGCGGATGTGCTCGTCCACCGCCGCCAGGCGTTGATACGCGGGGTGGGTTTCGCTGGCCGATTGCAGGTCTACGGAAATCCCGGCCAAGCCGATGATGTGGCCTTGGTGGTTGTATAACGGCCATTTGCGGGTCAGGCACCAGCCGGGTTCCCGTGTGCCGTAGAGGTGCAGTTCCAACTGGTCTTCGAGCACCAAACCTTGCTGCAGCACGCGCCGGTCCTGCTCGGTATAACCCGGGCCCAGCGGCGCCGGGAACACGTCAGCGCTGGTCTTGCCCAGCAGCGGCTGCAACTGCTTGAGGCCGCAGCGTTGCACCAGGGTGCGGTTGGCGAGGACGTAACGCGCGTGTGTGTCCTTGATGAAAATGGCGGCGTTGGGGATCGCATCCAGCATCGGCAGCAACTGCGCCACGCCGGCCACCAACTGCTGGATGTCGTGCGGGCGGCTCGTCTCGCTGCCTTGGCAAAGGCCGGCAAATGCGCTGTGCATCATCACTGTGTAGCCCCTGCTGATCGCCTAGACGCGTAGCAGATTGCCCGATGCATGGCGGTGCTGTCGAGCGATGCGCACTGTGCTGAATTCGTCATCGATGTCGGCAAAAAACATCAATCGCGCCACCGCCCGCCCGTTCAGGATAGGACCACTGCCGCCTGGCCAGCGTCCCGCTACCCACCGTCTGGAGCCCGTTATGAAGCGACTGCATGTGATCGACTCCCACACCGGCGGCGAGCCCACGCGCCTGGTGATGGACGGTTTCCCCGCGCTCAGGGGCGCCACGCTCGCCGAGCAGCTCGACAACCTGCGCACCGAACACGACCAATGGCGCCGCGCCTGCCTGCTCGAACCGCGTGGCAACGAGGTACTGGTCGGCGCGTTGTACTGCGCGCCGGTGACGCCGGAGGCAACCTGTGGGGTGATTTTCTTCAACAACGCCGGTTACCTCGGCATGTGCGGCCACGGCACTATCGGCCTGATCGCGTCGTTGCACCACCTGGGACGCATCCAGCCGGGCGTACACGGCATCGACACCCCGGTGGGCCCGGTGGCGGCCACTTTGCACGAAGATGGCAGCGTGACCCTGCGCAATGTGCCCGCCTATCGCTATCGCCAACAGGTGCCGGTGCGGGTGCCGGGGCATGGCACGGTCCATGGCGATATCGCCTGGGGCGGGAACTGGTTCTTCCTGGTGTCCGAGCACGGCAAGGCGCTGGAGATGAGCAACGTCGACGCCCTCACCGACTACACCTGGGCGATGCTCAAGGCCCTGGAAGATCAGGGCATCGGTGGCGCGGACGGCGCGCTGATCGACCATATCGAACTGTTCGCCGACGACGCCCGCGCCGACAGCCGCAACTTCGTGATGTGCCCCGGCAAAGCCTACGACCGCTCGCCGTGCGGCACCGGCACCAGCGCCAAACTGGCGTGCCTGGCCGCCGACGGCAAGCTCGTCGAAGGGCAGACCTGGAGACAGGCCAGCATCACCGGCAGCCAATTCGAAGGCCGGTTTGAGTGGGCGGGCGAGCGCGTCATTCCCCTGATTACCGGCCGCGCCTACATGACCGCCGACAGCACCCTGCTGATCGACGAGCAAGACCCTTTTGCCTGGGGCATCTGAGCCCCCTCCTTTGATTGAACGGAGCTGGAACCATGAGCGATAACATCTTCACCGGTTGTATCCCCGCGCTGATGACCCCGTGCACCACCGCGCGCCAACCGGACTTCGACGCACTGGTCGCCAAGGGCCGCGAGTTGGTCGATATCGGCATGAACGCCGTGGTGTATTGCGGTTCCATGGGCGACTGGCCGTTGCTCACCGAGGCCCAGCGCCAGGAAGGCGTGGCGCGTCTGGTGGCGGCCGGGGTGCCGACCATCGTCGGCACCGGCGCGGTGAACAGCCGTGAAGCGCAGGCCCATGCGGCCCACGCCGCCAAGGTTGGCGCACACGGCCTGATGGTGATTCCGCGCGTGCTGTCCCGGGGCGCCTCTGCAACCGCGCAAAAGGCCCACTTCTCGGCGATCCTCAAAGCCGCGCCCAAGCTGCCGGCCGTGATCTACAACAGCCCGTACTACGGCTTCGCCACCCGCGCCGATCTGTTCTTCGAGCTGCGTCGCGAACACCCCAACCTGATCGGCTTCAAAGAGTTCGGCGGCGGCGCCGACCTGCGATACGCCGCCGAACACATCACCTCCCAGGACGATAACGTGACCCTGATGGTCGGCGTCGACACCCAGGTGGTACACGGCTTCGTCAACTGCAACGCCACCGGCGCAATCACCGGCATCGGCAACGCGCTGCCACGGGAAGTGCTGCAACTGGTGGCCCTGAGCAAACAGGCGGCCAGGGGCGATGCCACGGCCCGGCGCCAGGCGCATGAGCTGGAGGCCGCGTTGGCGGTCTTGTCGTCCTTCGATGAAGGCGGTGACCTGGTGCTGTATTACAAGCACTTGATGGTGCTCAACGGCGACACCGGCTACGACTTGCATTTCAATGCAACCGACGTGCTCAGCGACGCCCAGCGCCGCTATGCCGAAACCCAGTACGCGCTGTTCCGCCAGTGGTACGCCAATTGGTCGGCGGAACAGAACGTCGGCTGATTGTTTAGGCGCCGCTGTGCTGTTCACAGCGGCCAACTGTGTTTTTCCAGGACGCTCTCATGACTTTGACAGGCACGCTGTTGAGCGGTCGGCACTTGCTCTGCGGCCATCGCGACGGCCAGAGAGAGGTATAGGCCATGGCCGAAGATTTCGTCGTGGTCGGCGCCGGTATTATCGGGGTTGCCTGCGCCTTGCAGCTGGCGCGCCAAGGTCGGCGGGTGAAGGTGCTTGACGCGCAGGCGCCCGGCAGGGGCGCCTCCTATGGCAACGCCGGCCACCTGGCGACGGAACAGGTGTTTCCCATCGCCGACCTGTCGATCCTCAAGCGCTTGCCCGCCATGCTCACCGACCCCATGGGCCCTTTGCGCCTGGACTGGAAATACCTGCCTCGCGCCCTGCCCTGGTTTGTGCGGCTGTTGCTGAACCTGCGTGCGACGCAATACCAGCGCACCGTGGTGGGTATTCGCGCGTTGAACGAAGGCAGCCTCGGCGCCTGGCAGCGTTTGCTGGCCAGCATCCATCGTTCTGAACTGTTGCGCGAAGAGGGCTCGCTGCTGGTGTACGAACGGGCCGACTCGCGTCCCGCCCTCGACGCCTTGCAACAGCGGATGCGCCAACAACATGTGGCGGTGGATTTCTGGCCCGCCGAGGCCATTCGCAAGGCCGTGCCGCAGTTAAGCGAGCGGGTCCAGGGCGGGCTGTTTTTTCCCGCGACGGGGCATTTTGTCGACCCTTACCACGTGCTATGCGAACTGGTGGAAGCGGCCAAGGCCAGCGGCGTGCAATTCGTCACGCGTCAGGTGCGCGATGCACGGGTTGACGCTGATGGCGTGGTGTTGACGACCGACCAGGGCACTCTCACCGCACGCCAGGTACTCATCGCCTGCGGCGCCCACTCGGCCCGACTCACCGCCTGCCTCACCGGCAAAAAAATCCCGCTGGACACCGAGCGCGGCTATCACTTGATGCTGCCCCACGAGCACCAGCGCCTGCCGTTTGCCGTCACCTCGCTGGAACGCAAATTCATCATGACCCCCATGACCGGCGGCCTGCGCCTGGCCGGCACGGTGGAATTCGCCGGCCTGGAGCGCCCGGCGAACATGGCCCGCGCCTGGCAGTTGCATCGGTTGAGCCAGGGGCTGTTTCGTGAGGAATTGAATGTGCGGGACGCAACGCCATGGATGGGGTTTCGGCCATCCCTGCCGGACTCGCTGCCGGTCATTGACCGGGTGTGTGACGCAAAAGTACTGCTCGCATTCGGTCATCAGCACTTGGGGTTGACGCAGGCGGCGGTGACGGCAGAAAGGATAGGGCAACTGGCGTGTGCCGGCGTTGGGCAAACAGATGTGCCGGCGCCAGGGCCGTATCGGCTGGATCGGTTTTGAAAGAGGTGGGCCTGCGCGCGACGCCTTAAAGCGCGGGCGCTTGCCCAGGGTGCGCGGACGCGCTCAATAGCGCGTCAGCAATGCCCTCGATTTCATCCTGCAGCCACAGTTTGTTTGTCCAATCAGCAGGGATAGCTTGAGCACCGTAGTAAGCGCCCGCCAATTGCCCCACGATTGCCGCAGTGGTATCGGCGTCATCCCCAAGGTTTGCCGCAGCGAGCACTGCCTCGGCAAAACTGTCAGTGTGGTGGAAACACCACAACGCTGCCTCCAAGGACGCGACTGCATACCCTGTTCCATTGATCTCGGTTGTCGACTTGCTGCGATATTCGCCATGCGCTATGGCGATGACTTTGGGCGCGGACAATCCTGCGCTGGATAAGCGCAACACGTCATCCTTCGGCTCGCCGCGCAGCGCGTTGCTGATCGCCTGCGCAAGTACCAGGCAGCACTCAAGCGCCTCTTGCGCCGCGTGGGTAGTTCGCGAACTCTGGAGGGTGTAGGCACGAATATTTTCCGGGTCTGGAAAGTAAAACAACACGACGGGGGCCAGACGCATCATCGAACCATTACCGGCCGAACGCGGGTCCGTTGAGCCTGCAAACGGGTCGCCGGTGGTCTCAAATGTCGCCAGCGCCTGGCGAACCGTCATGCCGATATCAAAGCAATCGCCGGTGGAACTCAGGTATCCCCACTTCCACCAGTTCAGGTAGCGGCCCATCTGGTCCCGCGGGTCAAAACCTTTTTTGTGCAGCAGACTTTCCGCCAGGCACAGCGCCATCGAGGTGTCGTCCGTCCACTGGCCGGGCTTGAGGTTGAACGGCCCTCCTCCGACCATATCGGTAAGCGGAGTGAATGTGCCACGAGGCATGAACTCGACGGTGGTACCGACTGCATCGCCGCAGGCCAGGCCCAGCAGGCAGCCGCGATAACGATCCGAAAGCGTAAGAGACATGTGTCTTCCTTGAAAAGGCCATGCTGGAGTGCATGGATCAACCAGCACTTTACTTGACCAACCGCTTCTCTTTGGAGGGGCGATATCCGAAGTACGAGCTATAGCACTTGCTGAAATGACTCGGCGACACGAACCCGCACGCCACCAGCACTTCCACCTGCGAGAGCTCGGTGTGCTGCAACAACCGGCGGGCCTCGGTGACGCGTAACTCCATGTAGTAGCGCTGCGGCGTGGTGCCCAATTGCTCCTTGAACAAGCGCTCCAACTGGCGGCGCGAGCGACCGGCGTAGACGGCGAGTTGGTCCAGCTCCAGGGGTTCCTCCAGGTTGGAATCCATCAATTTCACCACTTCACGCAGGGGCGCGCTGACACTGACGTTTTCGGTGGGTTTGATGCGCCGGTAGCGCGATTCTTCGAAGGCCAGGATATCTTCGATGCCTTCGACGAGGGCTTTACCGTGCAGACCCTTGATCCAGTCCAGCGCCATATGGAACGCACCGGAAGGGCTTGAAGCGGTCAGGCGGTCGCGGTCGATCACGTAGGGTTCGCTGGTCACATGGGTGGCCTTGGACACTTCGGCCAATGCCGGACGGTGTTCCGGGTGGATGGCGCAGCGGTAATCCTGCAACAGCCCGGCGCGGCCGAGGAACCAGGCGCCGTTCCACAACCCCGCCAGGTGGATACCCTGTTCGGCAGCGCTGCGCAGCAGTTGGATGAAGCCTTCGCCGGCCTTGAGTTCGGTGCGGAACCCGCCACAGATCACCAGCAAGTCCACTTCATGCAGCGCATCGGCATCCAGGCGTGCATCGGGGCGAATGACCAGGCCCAGGTCGCTGATCACTTCACCCTCGTCGCAACCGTAGGTGCGCGAGGCGAAAAGCTCGGGGCGCAGCAGGTTGGCGGTGACCAGCGTGTCGAGGGTCTGGGTAAAGGCCGGCAGGGAAAAGTGTTCGAGCAACAGGAAGCCCACGCGGCTGACCGACGCCGGCTGCGAGGTTTCATTGAGGTAGCGCAGGTTCTTGCCCTTCATGCCACCGCTGAATTGACGTCTTTCCATCGAGGGTTGGCCCACTTTTATTGTTGATGCGATGGGCGTCATCTTAGGGGCAAATGCATTGGCTGTCTCACGCCCTGATCTCGACAAACGCACAACCGGCCAAAGCCCGCAGCAGAACGGTGGGAAGCGCATCTGATATGGTTTTTTAGTTGTTATCTGCGCCTGTATCGAAATGCCGCGCGGGTGGACAATGGCCACATCCCCCCTTCCTTCCCCTTCGGAGGCCGTATGACCAAGATGGCAATATTCCTGTTCGGCTTTTTGGTGTTGACCATCGGCATCGGCTTGCTGGCGACCATCTCGCCGGTCTGACCGTTAGTTGGCAAACACCATCGGATACAGCGACAACACCAGCAACCCGGCCATCGCCCCATTGAACACCCTTAGCCGGCGCGGTTCGCTCAGCACATTGCGCAAGCCGCTGCCACAGCCTGCCCACACGCACACACTGGGCAGGTTCACCACGGCAAAAACCAGGGCGATAACCAGCACGTTGGTGACATAGCCCTCAGCGGGCGTATAGGTGGTAATCGCTCCCAACGCCATGATCCAGGCCTTGGGGTTCACCCACTGGAACGCAGCCGCGCCCAGGAACGTCATGGGTTTTGCGTGTTCATCGTGGCTGTCGGACAGCGCCCCCGCCGTGGCGATCTTCCACGCCAGGTAAAGCAGATACGCCGCGCCGACGTAGCGCAACAGCGTATAGGCCCAAGGGAACACCTTGAACACTTCTCCCAACCCCAGGCCGACCGAAATCACCAGCAGCATGAACCCGATACTGATCCCCAGCGCATGAGGCATCGAGCGGCGGAACCCGAAGTTCACCCCCGAAGCCAACAGCATGGTGTTATTGGGGCCGGGCGTGATCGAAGACACGAAGGCGAACAGCACGAAGGCTGAGAGCAGGCTGGTAGACATGAACATGAGGCGGCACCCAAACGCTGTGAGAGGCCTGCGACAGTAGTGGGTTAAGCCGCCCGATGCCCCGTACAGCCAGGGTCGAATCCAGCCATACACTTCTCGCTCAAATAATTGCGAGGCTTTCACGAAGCTTTCACAGACGAGCGCCTAGGGTGAACCCAGCTCCTAGTGAACATCCCCTTTAGCCCGCGCTCCCCAACGCGGGCTTTTCTTTGCCCGGATTAATCGCAGGCTAAAAGCACGCACCGCCGTGCCCCTCCCCAGCGGCCAATGGCCTGAACATCCCCAGCGGAGCCGTAGATGAAAAAGTTGATACAAGGCCTCGACGGCCCCAGAACCGCGCAACAGGCGTTGTTTTACGATCTGGAAGATGCGGCGGCGATTGTCGGATGGGCGGTGGTAGAGCTGACAGCCATGCCGACTGCGGGCAGCCCGCCGTCAACGGCAGCGACCCTGGCGAAGATATGTGCGCTGCTGACGGCTCAACAGGAAAAGCTTGATCGGTACGCGGCTGAAGCCAAATCTCAGCGCATCATCCGGTCTGAGGGGGATGGTTGATCCATGACCGGCCATTTTCGATGAGCCATAAAAAGACCCGTAGAGGTTAATCTACGGGGTGGATCTGGTTCCCAGCCCAGTTGTTGTCAATGGGAACGGCGCCGTTATCGAGGTGGCGGGACAGCGCTGGCCAGTGTTTCAAGCTATTATCGAGCGCCCTGCTGATAACCGAACCTTCGGGCACGGCATCACGCTGGGCGATCATCCAGGCATGCGACCTATCCATTACCGGCACGGCTTTTCTTGCTGGACAATAGGACCGGACGAGCCGGCAACGTGGAACTGTGTTTGCGCGTTTTCGGTTCGCTCAGCTGGGATCTACGAACTGCAAGATTACTGATCGGAAAAAAGACCAATGCTAGGGAAAGTCAGCAATAAACATCTCGTCTGGGGCGCGGTCGCGCTCTGCGCAACCCTCCTGTCCGGGTGCGCTACATCACGCTACGACGGTAAGCACGCACCGGACCCGAGTAAGGCGATCATCATGGGTGCGATTGGTGAGAGCTTTCCGATGATGCAGCCCCATGGGCTGGTGGTTGAAATCGACCAACAGGGAGCACCCGGTACCGCAATACGGCTGACGACGCTGGGCAATGAAGATGATCAGCCATCACCCTCTGTGCTGGGCCATTACTTCATGTATGAAGTGCCGCCTGGAGAGTATGAGTACACGCAGTGGCATTACGTGTATTACGCCGGAAAATCGATGCCGCGCCCTGTGCCTGCGGTTTTCTCGGTGAAGGCCGGGGAAACCCTCTATATCGGCGATCTGCGCGCCGATGCCCTGCGCTTTTGCCTGTCCAACGTGAACAACGCCGAGGACACGGTGCAGGCGCTCAAGCGCAAGTACCCGATGCTCAAGGACCGCAACATCGTGAATCTGACGCCGAAGAGCGGTTTTGCGCCTTGGCCGAGTTCTGATGCCACTGACTTCGGTAAAGGGCTGTGCAAGATCTGAATCCGGTAACGGTGACAGTCATCGAACCCGACGCCCATTGATCCACGTTCAAGGAATTTCATGCCATGAAGCGCTGTACGCTACTCTGGGTCGGCCTGTTCGCCGCCCTGGCCTCACTGACCGGCTGCATCGGCGGTCCGGACCTCAAAGGCCAACCGTTCTTCACATCACCGGCTGAACCCCGTGCGGATGAGGCCACGGTGTACTTCTATCGCACCTCGGCCAGCATCGGTAATGGGGTGGCCCCGACCATTCAGGTCGATGGCCGCGCCATCGGCAGCTTGCCTTCCGGTAGTTTTTTCAAGGCCGGCATTCCCGCCGGCAAGCACAGCGTCGCCTCCACCTCGCCCCCCATCATCAGCGGTATGGTTAACAAGCGTTTCGATATCACCGTCGAAAATGGAAAGGTGTATTACATCGCCGATCAACTCAGCACCGTCGACTTCACGGATGGGCAGACCTTGGGTGAAGTCGACGGCCGTCGTTTCAGTGGAGCAATGTTTTACTCGCGCTACGCGCTTGTGCCTGCCGAGGAAGCGTTGCGTTCCATCAAGTGGTGCCAGGAGTTGCCGGGAACTGCACCGTAACTACGACTTTTTCAACAGAATCGGACGTTAGTGGATGCTCAAGCCCCTTACTCTTGAGCACAATGCTACGTCCAATCGAGGGGCGCCATTCCGATAAAGGCGTCCCAAATTTCCAAACAAAAAAGACAGGGTTGCGAAAGCGATGACCAAATCCCAGACAATAAAAAACCCCGTAGACGTTAATCTACGGGGTTTCTAAGAGTGGAGGCCGAGGTCGGAATCGAACCGGCGTAGGCGGATTTGCAGTCCGTTAACCGGCCCCTATTTCATTGGGCCTTTAGACTCAAGTACCCGTATTTACTGGCTTTGTGCAACTCATGCTGTATATCCATGCAGGGATATATGGGACATCCAGTGTCCCAGGATTGTCCCACCCTTACAGACGCCCTATCGATTTACCTACTAGTCCTTCTCGGCCACTACGTAAACGATGTCACTCGGCAACAGGCGCAAGACCGGAATGGCGCAGGCTACCGCGCAATAGATGACGATCGTTGAGAGCTTCCCAAGGTTGCCGGCGCATGAAATTCTGGCGTACAGGCCAGGCAGTCCAAGCGTAGGAAGCGTTCCAGATTTCACCGCGGTGAATCTGTTTTTGGCCAAAAGATCAGAAAGGTTTTTTGGGTTGAAGTAGTGAACATGTGGCGATGGGAGGCCTTTCTGCCAAAGCCTTTCGAAGTAGCTGTACTTGCCGATGCGGCAAAATGCCCTGGCGATTTTATAGAAAATACCGTCACTGCTGGGCAGGTTCAGAACAAGCAAGCCTCCGCTATTCAGTCGGCTATGGCACTCGGAAAGCACCTTGACGATGTCGGGGATATGCTCAATCACGTCATTGAACACAATCACATCGAACATCTCACCGTCTTTCAAGGTGTCAGGGAAATAACCTTTGCGAACAGGGAGCCCGCGCGCATGAGTCGCCTTGAATACGACTTCATCAGGCTCAACGCCCAATGATTCAAACTTATGCATTGCCGCTTCAACAAACCAGCCGTGGGCGCACCCAACATCTACCAGCTTGCCGCCGCCGGGCTTAAGCGCTGAAATTACGCCAAGTAGTTTATTGAAATTCCCGACGCGAATATCGCGCAGGCCGGTCTCTCTGACTGTTTCATTAACAAGTTTGTGCGGAGACACCTCATTAATAACAGGCTCCAGATCGCCCTTTTCATAGTTACAACTATGGCAAGTAAAGTGCCATGCCTGAACACCAACTGATAGCTTCCCTCTACATACTGGGCAGACATTATTATTCATGTAAGTCCTTGATATCCATATTGGTGATCGCGGGGCAGCATACTACAGAGCGTTTTCGCTTCCAATCAGACGCCCATCCGGCCAGCCAAGGGTCAAGAATTTTGATGCAAAGGCCCGCCAGCGAGTGTCCACTGATGGGCCCGTACCACTACGCAGCTCGGAATGAGATTCCGTCGAGAGATACGTAAGAGTTGCTGCCTGCCTGAACAATCACGGCACCACCAGCGTTTACAATGACGAACCCGAATAAGTTATTGGATACGCACGCAAAATTGGAGTCGCCGGCCGGCCGGAATCCAGTCGTCAGGAGAAACGCAGCAGTGCCTACAGTGCCTGACTTTATAGAGCCGCGAAGCCGCACAATTCCATTTGTGTCCTTGTAATAACCGGTGGGGCTGAATCCGCCACCAGCGAAATCAAATGCGGTTGAGATAGCCGTAGATGTATATCTTCAACAGGATCGAGGGGTGGTAAGCGGGACGGCCTGTGTCAGCCGGAATAGCACCGTCAAAACCCAAGGAAACCAGGTTGAGTTCGTCGACAAAAACGTCGACTACGCGCACCGGATTGGTATCGCTGACGTCGTCGTCGAGGCTCTCGGGAAGTAAGATGCCTTGGCCTCGATGTTCACCTTGGATAAAGCGCTTCATGGGCGATCCCTGCGATGAAATCCTCAGAAATCATAGCAAGGGTTCGCGAAGGTGTTTTTACACACTCTGGGCCGTTAGTAGACGCTCAGGCTTCTTAGCCTCGAGCACAATCCCACGCCCAATCGGGGAGAGGCATACCGATAACGGCGTCTTAAATTTCCCGAAAAAAGGTAGGGATGCGGAAGCGATCCGAAAAATTGCGAAAGCGATGACCAAATCCCAGACAATAAAAAACCCCGTAGACGTTAATCTACGGGGTTTTCAAGAGTGGAGGCCGAGGTCGGAATCGAACCGGCGTAGGCGGATTTGCAATCCGCTGCATAACCATTTTGCTACTCGGCCTCAAACGATCAATGCCTTTACCACTGGCACTCACCGCATAAAAACTTGAGTGGGCCAAAAAGCCCTACCTCTACTCTAACTCATTGAATACATTGAAGTTTTTAATGCTTCGTTGCGTTCGATGGGCGCCATTATGTACTCATTTGCCAATGCCTGCAACCCCTTGATTTCAAAAATATTTCGCAGCGGCATCAAGGGTTTGCGTGCATGGCCTACTCCTGGATGCGCTGTAATTGATAGTGCGGGTCGGCCTTGATCTGGGCTTCGGTGAAGGGCAGCGAACGCAGTTTTTTCTCGGAGAACGCTTGGGTCTGGTCCTTGGCATAGTTCGACGCAGGGTTACTGGACAGGGAGAACGTCAGTACGCCCTGGGCCTGGGGGCCCTTGTCGTCGAAGGTGACGATTTGCAGGTAGCTGCTGCCGCTGACGACTTCGCGCTTGCCGTCGGCGCGGGGCACGGTTTGCATCGCGTTATAGACGCCCAGTTCCTGCGGGCCACCGTGGATCGGGGTTTGCCCGGAGCGTTGCACATCGCCCCAGTGGCTTTGCGCGCCAAGGCCTCGTTTGGCGACGTCGGCCGTGGAAGCCAGCATGGCTTCGCGCAAGGCGTTGGCCACGGGTTCGCGGTCGATGGCCAGGCCGCGAGGCGTGGTCAGGGGCTGCGCCGGGTCGAAGGTTACGCGCCAGGCGTCGGGGAGTTGCTGCAGGTGTTCCATCAAGTTGATGAAGTGCACCAGGCCGATGCCGCTGTCGAGGTTGGCGTGCCGGTCCCAGGTTTGGAGGCTGGCACACAACGGCTTCAACGCCTGCGCATCGGTGCCCAGTTGTCTGGCGCAGAACTGCAGCAGGTCGGGCATGACCTGGCCGGTCAGGTACACCTCGTTGTCCATCACCATGTGTTGCAGGTCCGCAACGGTGATCGGCTGCTTGGCCAGGGATTGCAGGCGTTGCAGGGCAAACCGCGCGCGCGGGCCAAGGCTGATGTTGTCCTGGCTGATCACCGCAGAGAACCCGGCAAGCGGCGCCTGGGGGTTGACCATCCAGGCGGAATCATTGGAATGCTGCACAAAGTCGGTGCGTTCCAGTTGCGGCAATTGTTCGGCCGGGAAGATGCCGGGCTGGGCGGCGCGCGGGTCAATGTCCCAGGCACAGGCGCTGCGAGCGCCGTCGAGCATGATCAGTTGCACGCCGGCGCGTGGGTCGCTGCATTGCGCGAGTTTGGCCGCGTTGACGTTGGGCACCACCGACTGGTTCATGTACAGGCTCTGGCCCTGGTCGTCGGCGGCCAGGGTGTTGACCCACGGGATGCCTTGCAGGGTGTGCACCGAGTTTTGCAACGCCTTGAGGCTGGCCGCGCGGTTCATTGCGTACCACTGTTGCAGCACGCGGTCATTGCCAAGGTTGGCGTCGCGCAGGCTGAAAGCCGTGTGACGGTCCCAATCGAGCTTGCCGGGCCATTGCACAACGGGGCCGAACAGTGAGCTGTAGACCGTGTGGTTCACCGCTTTAACGCTGCCGTCGGGTTGTTTGACCTGCACGTTCACCGAAGTTTTATCCATTGCAACGGACTTGCCATCCAGCATGTAGCGCGTGGAATCCTTGGGGTCCAGGGTCAATCGGTACAGGGTGAAATGCTTGGACGTGTCTACCGTATGGGTCCACGCCACGTGTTGGTTAAAGCCGATGTTCACCACCGGCAAGCCCGGCAACGCGGCGCCCATCACATCCAGTTGCCCGGGAATGGTCAGGTGCATTTCATAAAACCGCATGCCGCCTACCCAGGGAAAATGCGGGTTGGCCAGCAGCATGCCGCGCCCGTTGAACGAGCGATCACGCCCCACCGCCACCGCGTTACTGCCGCGGTCCAGGCTGAAGCGTTGTTGATTGGCCGCGGCCAGTTCAAAGGCCTTGGCGCCGGTGTGCACGGCGGCGGTGGCGTGAGGTGGCGTGGCGCCGACCAGGGCTTCGGCGAACTGGCCGACACCGCCTTCGACCAACAGCCTGCGGGTCAGCTTGACCAGATCCTCGGCAACCAGTGGCCGCACCCACGTCGCCTGGCACTGCGCGGGGGCGCCCTGCTCTTTCAGGTAGCGGTTGTAACCGGCGACGTAGCCTTCGATACGCTGTTGGATCTGCGGGCTCTGCGCCTTCCAGAACGCGGCAACCGCACCCGGCGAATTCAGCCAGGTAAAAAACACATCACTGGCCAGGTTGTTGCGCTCTTCGAGGGTCGCCTGTTCGGGGCCGAAGTACCTGGCCCGCTCGCCGTTCACCGTGACCACCTCATTGGCCAGCAGGCACAGGTTGTCCTGGGCATAGGCGTAACCGATGCCGAAGCCCAGGCCCCGCTCATCGTCAGCGCGGATGTGCGGCACGCCGAAACTGGTGCGCCGGATATCCGCCGACGCCTGCGCCACCTGCTCCCGCGCCGATGCGGCCAGGCTCAGCCCCAGCAACACACCCGTCACGCATACCCTGGACACCCGATTGGAAATAATCACGCAGACTCCACCGTCAAATTGAACACCCTCACAAGGGGCAACCACCCCACCGTAAGAACGCAATCAACCGGGAAGAATTTAGCGCCAGCGCGGTTTATTCAGGGCGATGGCTGTGTGACAAAACCGATACCGACAAAATTTCTACATCCTTCACTTCATGATTTCGCTCGCTCGTTCGTCTTAGTTACTAAGAGCGCCATCATTTTCCTGATCAGGCTCTGATAAGGAGTTTTTGCATGTACAACCCGACAGTGCCCACGGAAGGACATTCAACGGCCGCCGATGCCAATTTCGGCAGCGGCGCGCAAGCGTTCGGTAAAACGCCCGAACAGCAAGGCAACCAGCGTATCCGCCATTTGCTCAAATGTTTTGGTTTGCGTACCAGCCTGATTCGGCTGAAGGTCATCGATGCCCTGCTCACCGCCGCCAGCAACCAGCGCACCCTTGGGGTGCGCGGCGTGCACAGCCATTTGCTCGAGCTGGGCATTCCATTGTCGTTTCTCAGTGTGCGCGAGGTGCTCAAGCGCCTGTGCAGCGAGGGCGTGATCACCCTCAACACCGACAAGAGCTACAGCCTCCATGAAGAGGCCGCCAAAGTGCTCGAAGGCCGCGCCTGACTCAGAGGTTAGGCTTGACCTTGCGACGCATCACGCCGTTGATCACCACCACCACCACGGCAATCGCAATGGCGATGTACTGGAAGGTTTTTTCGCTGATAGCCCCGGTGTTCTGCAGGTAGGACAGGCCGAACATCGATCCCAGTACCACCAGGGAAATCAGAATCGAATATTTCAAGCGTTGCTTTTGGGTCATGACGGGGTCCTGAAGCTGAAAGTGTATGCACTGAATGATCGCCGAACATGCGAGGCATCGGGTCGGCAAATTCGTATCTTACAGACGATAAAACGCTTTGGCTCGTCCGACGCCGGATTCAGCGATGGCCTGCCACGCCTGCTGGGCGACAGACTAAACCTCAAAACCCTGGGGCAAAAACTCAATGAGATCGCCACACGCTTGGGAGAAAACGCAACGCCCCAGGCGATCCTGGCAGCGTTGAAAGCAACGACCATGATCATCGACCCCGCTTCACCGGAGCGCAGCCAAGCCGATGCCTCCGTTACCCTGCTGGATTACCTCCGGTCCCGAGGCCTGGCGCTACCCACCAGCCACTTTGCATTGACGGCCCTGGCCGGGGCCGTGTTCAACAGAGCCCTGGAACATCCCTTGGGCAGTTTCGGCGGCGGGCTGTCATGGCCATTCCCCCTCAGCCCTGAGCGGCAACGTACGCTCGTCGCACTCGACGTAAACGCCACGTTCAACGAGCAATTCAATCAGGCGATCGACTCGCGCAAAAAAGGCATCACTGCGACGATCAAACACCTGATCGCTCAACTGCCGCTGCCCGACAGGCAAAACCTGGAATACGCCAAGCTCGAGTTCTATCAAAACAATACCTACACGCTGGGTACGGGCTTATTCGGCAGAACACTCGAAGAAAAAAACCAAACGCTGCTGGTTAAAGCCTCCGGCGTGGCAGGTGAAACCGTTTATAAAATCGATTTGAAACAGGGGGCCATTACCGGGGTTCCAGGCACCGAGCTGACCCAGCAACGGCAGCGCACCTCCAACCGGGTCTATCCGATAGAAAAATTCACCCCCACCCGCGTCGGCCAAGCCCAATGGCTCAACGCCGCCCCCACAGCCGCCTCACTGCCGGTGCCCCTGAGCTATGCAAGCGCACGAACACAGGCCATTGCCGATGTGTTTGTCGAGCACCTTGATATCGACAATGAGGATGCAGTCCAGGCAGCCAAAGGCACCAGCCGCTATGACCAACAGATGGATTCGGAAGGCAACTGACCGATTTTTTCCTGGACCTGATCCCGCTCAGATCGGCCATCGTCAACTTTCAGAACGGCAACTACCTGGACGGTGTGATGGACGTGTTCAGCTTCGTCACCGCCGGCGCGGGCGCTGCGTCGAAGGTGGCAAAAGTCGGCGCCAAGGCGATCAGCGCGACGGCCAAGGCGTTGCAAATAGCCAAAATCCTCGGCACCACGCTGATCGGTGAATTGAACCCATTGAATGGCCTGGGTGAGATTGTGCGCGGCGGCACACACTTGATCGGCAGCGGCATTGAAAAAATCAAGCGGGCGTCGATAGCCGCCCATCCCCATTACGGCGCGGTCAGCCTGGGCACTTTCACCACATCAGGCCAAACCGTGGAAGGCGCCACCGTGCTCGGCGGCGGCCAACGCTTTGCCTACGATCCGGCCAAAATGAAGCCTTACGGCCCGCCGCTGGAAAACTTCAATCCGCTTGATACGCTGGCGCCCCACTCACCGAGCAACCCAGACCTGCGTCGCAATTACCCGCCGCACCCTTATCCCCGTCCGCTACGGGTGAGAAACGCATTGCCCGATGGCGACTATGTAGAAAGCCTTAAAGGCAAGCTGGAGCCGGACCATTTCAAGCCCGACACCAAGCTGAAAACCATGACGAAGTTCTACAACGAAATGCATGAATAATTACGCGTCTATCCGGCAGATAGGCCTTCCACCACGCCCCACGCTGCCGCTTATTCCAAAGCCGGTCCCGGTGTCCCAACTGATCGCAGAAGCCTTTAAAGCCGCACCCGGCATCGTATTGGGCGAGTCACATAAACAGATGGCGAGCTTCAGGGTGCTGTTCGATAACGCAGAGACGTTAAAGGACCAAGGGGTGAAAACAGTGTATTTCGAGGGCGTGATCGATATGCCCCAAGGGCTGGTCGATGACGGCATCGGCCTGCTGGCCGGGACAGACAAAAAGCCCCGCACGAACCCGACGTTTCAAGAGCTGCGCGCCAAGCTGGAGCACAACGGCATACAGATCATGCCGATTGACCATTACTACCTCACCCGGCACAAGAACCTGCGCGGCATACTCGGGCCGACCACCACGGGCAACGGCTCCGTACGGCGGCTGGAGGAGTTTAATTACTACGCGGCAGAAACCATCCAGGCCCACTCGGGTACGCAAAAGTGGGTGGCGCTGGTGGGGCGTTCACACATGAACACGTCCGAAGGTGTACCCGGCCGGGCTGAATTGACAGGGGCCATTGGCATTGGCGTTTTCGACAGACGCAACGTCCAGACCAGTATCGGCAGGCGGCTCATCGGCCGCGCACCAGACCCCACCCAGCCGATCGCCGCCGACAGCGTTCCGGGCGACCTGCAGATTTACGTCAAACCGCAAACCTGAGCCATGTGCCCAACGACAGCTCACCCGCGTGTGCAAGCTGTGGTTGGGCTGCCGTTCAAGCCGCCGGTATCGCGCCTTAACGTTGCAACCCGGTACCCGGCGTGGCGCACAGCTCAACCAGCCAATCCACAAACACCTGCACCCGCTGTGATAACTGGCGATGCGGCGGGTACAGCGCGGTCAGCGCCATTTTCGGCACGGCCACCTGCGGCAGTACTTCCACCAGCGCGCCCAGGGCCAAGCGTTGCACGGCGTGATAGTACGGGGCCTGGATCAACCCGTACCCGGCCTCGCAGGCGCAAAAGTAGCCATCCGCACCGTTGACCGCGACCACCTTGGGCAGGTTGACCGCGCGCAGTTCGCCGCCCACTTCAAACTCCAAGCCAAACCGTTTGCCGCTGGCGCTGGAAACGTACTCGACCATCTGGTGCCGGGCCAGGTCGTCCAGGGTCTCGGGCACGCCCATGCGCGCCAGGTAGGCGGGGCTGGCCAAGGTGATTTGATCCATCATCGCCAAGGGCCGCGCCACCAGCGATTCGTCCAGGGCCAGGCCGCCGCGCAACACGCAATCCACGCCCTCGCGAATCAGGTCCACCGGGCGGTCGTTGAGGCCGATTTCCAAGGCAATGTGCGGGTAGCGCGCGGTAAACGTCGGCAGCGCCGGGATGACCAGGTAGCGGCCGATGCCCGCCGGCATATCAATGCTCAACGTGCCGCGCGGGTTCTGGCGCTGGGTGGAAAACACCGCCTCGGTTTCTTCCAGGTCGGTGAGCAACTGCACGCAGCGCTGGTAATACGCCGCGCCGTCGAGGGTCGGGCTGACTTGGCGCGTGGTGCGCTGCAACAGCTGCACGCCCAGGTGCGCTTCCAATTGTTTGATCAGGATCGTCACCGAGGCGCGAGGCAGTTGCAGGCTGTCGGCGGCCTTGGCGAACCCGCCCAGCTCGACGATCCGGGTAAACACGCGCATCGCATTAAAACGGTCCAACGGCGGCACCCCGGCTTATTGTTTAGATATTACGAATAGTGATAGTGCTTTTAGCCTGTTTATCCCGATTCTGTCGAGCGTAACAATGACGCCTTCATCCCAAGGAGCTGCACCCATGCACACTCGTCAACTCGGTAAAAACGGCCCACGTGTTTCCGCCATCGGCCTCGGCTGTATGGGCATGAGCGATTTCTACACGCCCGGCAGCGACAGCACCGAAGCCATCGCCACCTTGCACCGCGCGCTGGAGCTGGGCGTGAACTTTCTCGACACCGCCGACATGTACGGCCCTCACACCAACGAGCAACTGATCGGCAAAGCCATTGCCGGCAAGCGCGACCAGGTGTTCCTGGCGAGCAAATTCGGCATCGTGCGCGACCCGGCCAACCCGGCCCTGCGCGGTGTGAATGGCCGCCCCGAGTACATCCGCGAGTCCATCAACGGCACCTTGCAACGGCTTGGCGTCGACACCTTGGATTTGTACTACCAACACCGCATCGACCCTGAAGTGGCCATCGAAGAAACCATTGGCGCCATGGCCGAGCTGGTGCAACAGGGCAAGGTGCGTTACCTCGGCTTGAGCGAAGCGTCCGCCGCGACCCTGGAACGGGCGCACAAGGTGCACCCCATCAGCGCCCTGCAAAGCGAATACTCACTGTGGAGCCGTGACCAGGAGCACAACGGCTGCCTCGCCACGTGCCAACGCCTGGGCATCGCGTTTGTGCCCTACAGCCCGTTGGGGCGTGGTTTTCTCACCGGCGCGCTGAAAAGCCCGGACGATTTCGGTGCCGATGACTACCGCCGCTTCAACCCGCGCTTTCAGGGGGAGAATTTCACCAAAAACCTGCACCTGGTGAAACAGGTACAAACCCTTGCGGCGGACAAAGGCGTAACGGCCGGGCAACTGGCGCTGGCCTGGGTATTGGCGCAAGGCGACTTCATCATCCCGATCCCGGGGACCAAGCAGCGCAAGTACCTGGAAGAGAACGTCGCGGCCGTGTCGATCAGCCTCAGCCCGGCCGAGCTGGGGGCGCTGCAAGCGATCTTCCCCGCCGACGCCACCGCAGGCCTGCGCTACCCCGAAGAAGTCATGGCGATGCTGGATATCTGAGGAGCGCGGCGCTCCGACTTTCTTGTACGCACGTACCTAAAGCTCCCGTGCGCCGGGCCGATAGCCTTACGAAGCTCTAATAAAGCCGCGTCGACAATAACGCTTCGTAAGGACGGCCCCATGCCCCCACTGCGCTCTATCCAAGCCCGCTACACCCTGTTTCTGGTGCTGTTCGTCCTGGTGCTGTTCGTATTGACCGTCGTCGGCATCGGCCAGTTGGTCGCGCCGACGCTGCGTCACACCGAAGAACAGGTGGTGCTCAACCGCGTCGCCGAGGTGGCCGAACGGATCAAGGGCGAGCTCAACAAGGTTCAGGCCCAGCAACGCACCATCACGCAGACCGTGCCCCTGCTCGACAGCGACGCCATCGACAAGGTCCTGCCCGGCCTGGTGGACCAGTACGGTGAGCTCAAAGTGTTTGGCGGCGGCATCTGGCCGTTGCCCAACCAACGCACACCGGGGCGTAACAAGCACAGTACGTTCTGGCACCGCGACGCGTCGGGCAAGCTGATGGTGAACACCTTCTGGAACAGTGACCCGGCGCCCAACTATTACGACCAGAGCTGGTACAAAGGCGGCCTCGCCGCACCGCGCGGGCAATGCGCCTGGGCCGCCGCCTACAAGGACGACGCCAGCCAGGAGCCGCGCACCAACTGCGCCATGGCGATCCAGCGCGACGGCGCCGCGTATGGCGTAGCGACTATCGATGTGACCCTGGGTTTCTTCAACGACCTGGTGGCCAGCAAGGAAAAGGACATCGGCGGGCAAATGCTGATCGTCGAAGGCGACGGCAAGATCATCAGCAACAGCTCGCGCCTGAGCAGCCCGGTAGTGCTCAAGAACATCAGCGAACTGACCGGCACATCAGCCTTTGCCGCCCAGGTCAGCAAAGCCCTGGCGCATCGCGACCAGGCCTTGCAACGCAGCGAATTCGACAATGGCGGCGTCGCCAGCACTTTTTATATGCGCCCCATCGAAGGCACGCCGTGGTTCCTCGCCACCGCCCTGCCCACCTCACTGATCACCGCACAGCGTGACGACGTGCTCGGCAGCCTGGCCCTGTTGCAAATCCCCATGGTGGTGTTGCTGGTGCTGCTGGCGCTGTATGCGATCCGCCAATTGGTGCAGCGCATGAAGACTCTCAAAACCAACATCGACGCCCTGTCCACGGGCGACGCCGACCTGACCCGACGCATCACCATCCGCGCCGAAGACGAACTGGGCGCGATTGGTCACTCGGTGAACCGTTTTATCGTGTACCTGCAAAACATGATCGGCGAAGTGACCCAGGCCACTGGCGCCATGTCGTCAGGCCTTGAGCAATTGCAACGCACCTCGGCGCACACCAACCAGATCCTGGTGCGCCACGCCTCGGAAACCGATCAGACCGTCACCGCGATTACCGAGATGAGTTCCACCGCCGACACCGTCGCGCAAAATGCCGCCGAAACGGCCGCCTTCACCCAACGCGCCAACGAGCATGCCGACCGCTCCCGCGTGGTGGTGGGGGAAGCGTCGAGCAGCGTCGGCGCCTTGATCGGCGAAGTGTCCAGCGCCACCCAAAGCGTGGAAAACATGCGCCAGGACGCCGCGCGCATCACCGAGACCCTGGGCGTGATCGGTGCGATTGCCGGGCAGACCAACCTGCTGGCGCTCAACGCCGCCATTGAGGCCGCACGGGCGGGTGAGCAAGGCCGAGGCTTTGCGGTGGTGGCCGACGAAGTGCGCGCCCTGGCCGCGCGCACCCAGGCCAGCACGTCGCAGATCAATGAAATGCTGGCGCGGCTGACCAGCGGCGTGAGTTCGTCGGTGGCGGCCATGGAAAACACCCAGGCCAGTTGCCAATCGGCGGCGGACGCCACGGCGCGGGTTAACACCGGGTTGGATGAAATGGCCGGCTCCGTGAGCCATATCAACAACCTCAGCACCCAGATCGCCACGGCCGCCGAGCAGCAAAGCGCGGTGACCGAGGAGATCAACCGCAGCATGGTGCAGATCAGGCATATGGTCGAAGAACTGGTGGAAAGCGGCCATGCCACTGAAACCAATACGCAAAGTCTGCTCGACGCGAATGGCCGGGTGATCAGCCTGATGAGCCGCTTCAAAGTGCGCTGATCAATGGCATCCAGACTCCCGTGCAAAGCACGGGAGTAGGGCTATTCTGACAGCTCATAGTTGCAACACAGGAGGTGTGCCATGCGCGCTGTCGAGCAGTCGGTCCGCTTGGAGCGGATCAGTCAGGAACGCATTATCAACGCCCCCATCGATACCGTTTATGACTATGTGACTCAACCGGATCGCTGGCACGAATGGCACCCCTCCTCCCTCAGTGCCGACACCGGCACCACCGGCTCCCTCTGCGCCGGTGCGCGGTTTACCGAAATGATCGACCTGTTGGGTATCCGCGTACCCATGAGCTATCGCGTACAAATCGCCCGCCGCCCCGATGAGTTCAAGACGGTGTTTACCTCCATGGCCGTCGACGGTTCGATCCACTATGTCCTGCAACCCTGCGCTGACGGCACGCTGTTCAAGCGCGTGCTGACCTATGGAACCGAGTTGCAGTTGGCCAGCCTGCATGAGCGCATGCTCACACTGTCGAGCACCGCCCTGGACCGGCTCAAGCATCGGCTGGAACACCCGCCTTTTGTATAATCTTGAAACATTACCCTGACGTCACACCGATAAAAGCAGGGAGAATGCCCGCCTTACTGCCTGGAAATCGGACGACACCACGATGAAAACCCCACTACGTTTGGCCCTGCTTTGTGCACTGTTCACCACCACCCTGGCCCAGGTCGCGGAGCTGATCCCTATCGACGTGCACCGTGACGCCAATTGCGGTTGCTGCAAAAAGTGGATCAGCCACCTGCAAAGCAACGGTTTCAAGGTCAATGACCATGTCGAGGCCGACATGAGCGCCGTCAAGCAACGCCTGGGCGTGGTCCCGCGCCTGGGCTCCTGCCATACCGCCGTGATCGACGGCAAGTTCGTTGAAGGTCATGTGCCAGCCGACCAGGTGCTGGCGTTGCGCAAACGTGACGATCTGCTCGGCATCGCGGCACCCGGCATGCCGATGGGTTCGCCCGGCATGGAAGTGGATGGGCGCAGCGAGGCCTATCAAGTCATCGGGTTGACGCGCGACGGTAACGATGTGGTGGTGGCCGATTACCCGGCGCGCTGATCGGTGCTGATGGGTTACCTCGGGCTGTTCCTGGCCGCGTTTGGCGCGGCGACCCTGCTGCCGTTGCAATCGGAAGCGGTGCTGGTCGGCCTGCTGGTCAGCGGGCATTACAGCCTGTGGTGGCTGTTGGGTATCGCCACGCTGGGCAACGTACTCGGCTCGCTGGTCAATTGGCTGCTGGGGCGCTGGGTGGAACACTTCAAGCAACGGCGCTGGTTTCCGGTCAGCGACACGCAACTTGCAAAAGCACGTGTTCATTACCAGCGTTGGGGGCATTGGACGCTGCTGCTCAGTTGGCTGCCGATCATCGGCGACCCGCTGACCCTGGTGGCCGGTGTGATGCGTGAACCGCTGTGGCGTTTTTTGCTGCTGGTGACGCTGGCCAAAAGCCTGCGCTACGCAGTGCTCGCCGCCGTGACCTTGCACTGGGTGTTAATCCCCCGTTAATCGCCTCGCAACAGCATCCGAAGACCCTTTTTTCGGAGCCCTCGCCCATGTCTTTACGCCGCACCTTTTGTGCCGTCGGCCTGCTCACAACCAGCGTCACGCCCGTATTTGCGGCCACCTACGGCCCTGAACTGCAAGGTTTCAAATACCCCTACCCCTTGAAACATTTCAACTTCCAATCCCAGGGCCAATCCCTGCAAATGGGCTACATGGACGTGCCTGCCAAAGGCAACCCCAATGGCCGCAGCGTGGTGCTGATGCACGGCAAGAATTTCTGCGGCGCTACCTGGGAAAGTTCGATCAAAGCCCTGAGCGACGCCGGTTACCGGGTGATCGCGCCGGACCAGATTGGCTTTTGCACCTCCAGCAAGCCCGCCTATTACCAGTACAGCTTCCAGCAACTGGCCAGCAACACCCATCAATTACTGGAAAAGCTCGGCGTTCAAAAGGCCACCCTCCTGGGGCACTCCACCGGCGGCATGCTCGCGACGCGTTACGCGCTGATGTACCCCGAGCAGACCGAGCAGTTGGCAATGGTCAACCCCATCGGCCTGGAAGACTGGAAAGCCCTGGGCGTGCCCTACCTCACCGTGGACCAGTGGTACGCGCGTGAACTCAACGTCAGCGCCGAGGGGATTCGCAACTACCAACTCAACACCTATTACGTGGGGCGCTGGAAGCCCGAGTACGAGCGCTGGGTGGACATGTACGCCGGCCTCGCCACGGGCCCCGGGCGCAAGCGGGTTGCATGGAACTCGGCGCTGATTTACGACATGATCCTCAACCAGCCGGTGTACTACGAGTTCAAAAACCTGCAGATGCCCACCCTGCTGCTGATCGGCACTTCCGACACCACGGCGATCAATAAAGATATTGCATCGCCACAGGTCAAGGCCCGCATCGGTCACTACGACAGGCTGGGCAAACAGGTGGCCAAGCTGATTCCCCGCGCCACCTTGGTGGAATTCACCGGCCTGGGGCACGCACCGCAGATGGAAGCGCCGGAAAAATTCCACACGGCGCTGTTGCAAGGTTTGAACGCGCTTTAATCCAACCTTTGTGAGGCAAGGGCAATGTCGGTACAGATCGCAGTCATTGATGATTGGCAGAACGTGGCCAGTGGCGTGGTGGATTGGTCGGCGCTCAAGGCCGTGGGCCAGGTGCATTTTCTGCACGATTACCCGGCGGACACCGCCGTGATGATCGAGCGCTTGCACAGGTTCCAGGTGATTTGCGTCATGCGCGAACGCACCACCTTCGACTCGGCGCTGTTGCAGGGCCTGCCCAACCTCAAGCTGCTGGTGACCGGCGGCATGCGCAACGCGGCCCTCGACATTCCCGCCGCCAAGCGCCTGGGCATTCAGGTTTGCGGCACCGACAGCTATAAACACGCGGCGCCGGAACTGACGTGGGCGTTGATCATGGCCAGTAGCCGTAACCTGCTCGCCGAGGCCAATTCCCTGCGGGCCGGCCACTGGCAGGTGGGCCTGGGCGGCGACCTGCATGGCAAGACCCTGGGCATCCTGGGGCTGGGCAGCATTGGCCAGAAGGTCGCGCGCTTTGCCCAAGTGTTCGGCATGCGCGTGATTGCCTGGAGTGAAAACCTCACGCCCGCGCGCGCGGTCGAGGCGGGCGTGACCTGGGTCAGCAAAAAAACGCTGTTCGAAGAGGCCGATATCCTCACCATCCACCTGGTGCTCAGCGAGCGCAGCCGTGGCCTGGTGGATGCCGAGGCGTTGGGGTGGATGAAGCCCGGCGCACGTTTGGTGAATACCGCGCGTGGGCCGATCGTGGATGAACCGGCGCTGGTGCAGGCGTTGCAGAGCGGCCGTCTGGCAGGGGCTGCGCTGGACGTTTATGGCGAAGAGCCATTGCCGTCGGACCACCCCTTCCGCCAGTTGCCGAATGTACTGGCCACGCCTCATGTGGGCTATGTGAGCGAGCAGAACTACCGGCAGTTCTATGGGCAGATGATTGAGAATATCCAGGCGTGGGCCCAAGGGTCGCCGATTCGCCTGCTCGGCTGATGCACCTTTTAAGTGCGCGCGCGCTGCTGTTGCCCTGCACACAGTGCCTCTCCACCGGCGTGACGGCCCCGAATTGGGGCCGCTTCACGACCCGGCGCAACAGAGCTGCCTCGTCTCGGATGCAGGTCGTTTTATAAAGCTGCATAAGGTTACAAGTTTTTTGTCCTACAAAAACCTTCCAGAAACCCTACAGGCTCTGGGATCTGTCCTAGACTCATGACCGATGGGTCCGTTTCAAAACAAAAACCCCGCAAAAAAACTAAACTTTTCAACTCGGCCCTTGGTCAAGTTTTAAGGCAAGGCGAGCACACCGCGATTCACGCTACATGCCCGTCCATCCAATCTTTTTAAGCTAACCGTGCAGCTGGCATACGCCTTGCCAGTTCGTAATGCGCTTGTGCGCCTGGCCGCAGGATGCGGTCATCGGAGCTAATGGCAGCGGGCCATTAGCCGACCAACACGTGGAGAGAATTATGATCAGTGCCGCAGCAAGTATTCAGGGAGAACGTGTTAGTCAGCCAGTTGGCGGGTCGACCCCTTTAGTCGACCTCAACACGGTGCGGCCGGTGTCCAGTCATAACCCCAATCGAAAGAAAGTGCTGTTTGTAACGTCTGAATTTGCCGACCTGGTGAAGACCGGCGGCCTGGGCGACGTATCGGCCGCCCTGCCCCGCGCCATGGCGCATCTGCATGATGTGCGCGTGCTGATCCCCGGTTACCCGCAGGTGATGGAAAGCGACAACCCGATCCATATCATCGGCGAGCTGGGTGGCCACGCCGCGCTGCCGCCGTGCAAGATCGGGCGCATGGACCTCAAGGACGGCCTGGTCATTTATGTGCTGATCTGCCCCGAGCTCTACGAGCGCGAAGGCACGCCCTACGGCGCCAACAACGGCCGCGACTGGCCCGACAACCATATTCGCTTCGCCCGCCTGGGCCTGGCCGCCGCCGACATGGCCGCCAACCTGGCGCAGATCCACTGGTGCCCGGACCTGGTGCACGCCCACGACTGGCCCGCCGGTCTGGCCCCGGCGTATATGCACTGGCGTGGGTCACGCACGCCCACCCTGTTCACCATTCACAACCTGGCCTACCAAGGCGTGGTCAGCCTGGCCTCCACGCCGGAGCTGGGCATTCCGCCTCACGCCCTGCAACAGGAAGGCATGGAGTTCTACGGCAAAATGTCGTTCCTCAAGGCCGGCATGGCGTACTCCAGCCATATCACCACGGTGAGCGCCACCTACGCCCAGGAAATCACCACCCCGGAATTCGGCTGCGGGCTCGACGGTTTCCTCGCCGCCAAGACCCAGCAAGGCCTGCTCAGCGGGATCCCCAACGGTATCGATGAAAGCTGGGAAACCTCCACCGACGAGCATCTGGTCCACAACTTCAATATCGGCGACTGGGAAGGCAAGGCGATCAACGCCGCCCATGTACGCGAGTTGTTCGGCCTGCATGACTCCACCGGCCCGCTGTTTGCCGTGGTCTCGCGCCTGGTCTACCAAAAAGGCCTGGACCTGACCGAAGCGGTCGCCGACTTCATCGTCGAAAACGGCGGCCAGATCGCGATTATCGGCCGTGGCGAGCCGGAAGAAGAACAGGCCATGCGCGAACTGGCGCTGCGCTTCCCCGGCCAGGTCGGTGTGCGCATCGGCTTCAATGAGACCGACGCACGCCGCATGTTCGCCGGCAGCGACTTCCTGCTGATGCCCTCGCGCTACGAGCCCTGCGGCTTGAGCCAGATGTACGCCCAGCGCTTCGGCTCACTGCCGGTAGCGCGCAATACCGGCGGGCTGGCCGACACCATCGAGGATGGCGTAACCGGGTTCCTGTTCAATGAATCCACGGTACAAAGCTACGAAGAAGCGCTCAGTCGCGCCTTCAAGGTGTTTGCCTTCCCCGGCCTGCTCAATGCCATGCGCTGCCGGGCCATGACTCAACCCTTCAATTGGTGCCAGGCGGTGGAACCCTACGCCGAACTGTATGAACAACTGGTCGCTAAAGCGCTGGGGAAACAAACCAAGTAATCAAGGGAGGTCTCTATAGATGCCATTACGGAATATGGAAACCTGGCCCCACGGCGCAATCATGCTGGACGCGCAACACACGCGTTTTGCTTTGTGGGCGCCAGACGCGTTTTATGTCAGCGTTGAATTGGAAGACGGCAACTCCATCGCCATGCTGCCCCAGGCCGATGGTTGGTTTGAAGTTGAAATAAAGTGCCCGGCGGGCACGCGCTACCGCTACAACATCGACGGCGAACGGGATGTGCCAGACCCGGCGTCCCGGGCCCAGGCTTCAGACGTACATGGCTGGAGCCTGGTGGTCGACCCCCTTGCCTATACCTGGCAACACGCCAACTGGCATGGCCGGCCGTGGCACGAAGCGGTGATTTACGAACTGCACGTCGGCGCGCTGGGCGGCTACGCCGAGGTCGAGAAACACCTGCCACGACTGGCCGAGCTGGGCGTTACCGCGATTGAACTGATGCCATTGGCGCAGTTCCCCGGCGAGCGCAATTGGGGTTACGACGGCGTACTGCCCTACGCACCGCAATCGTCCTACGGCACACCCGAGCAACTCAAACACCTGATCGACAGCGCCCATGGGCACGGCCTCGCCGTGATCCTCGACGTGGTCTACAACCACTTCGGCCCCGACGGCAATTACCTGGGCCAGTACGCCAAAGGCTTCTTCCAGGAGGACATCCACACGCCGTGGGGCGCGGGTATCGACTTCAACCGCCGCGAAGTGCGCGATTTCTTTCTCGACAACGCCTTGATGTGGTTGCTCGAATACCGCTTCGACGGCCTGCGGCTGGACGCCGTGCACGCGATCGACAACCCCGGCTTCCTGCAGGAACTGGCACACCGCGTGCGAGAGCAGGTCGACATCGGTCGACATGTGTGGCTGGTCCTGGAAAACGAGCTGAACCAGGCCAGCCTGTTGCAGCAGGACTTTGACGCGCAGTGGAACGACGACTTCCACAACGTGCTGCATGTGCTGCTCACGGACGAAACCGATGCGTATTACAGCGACTTCGCCACAGACGCTACCGCCAAATTGGCGCGTTGCCTGGGCGAAGGGTTTATCTATCAGGGCCAGGCCACCCGACATGGCCACGCTCGCGGCGAGCCCAGCGCGTCATTGCCGCCCACTGCCTTCGTGGCGTTTTTGCAGAACCACGACCAAATCGGCAACCGCGCCCTCGGCGAACGGCTGCATCAACTCTGCTCGCCCGACGCGCTCAAGGCCGCAACCGCATTGCTGTTGATGTCGCCGATGATCCCGTTGATGTTCATGGGCGATGAGAGCAACGCCCGCGAGCCCTTTCTGTTTTTCACCGACCACCACGGCGATCTCGCCGCAGCGGTACGTGAAGGCCGACGCAATGAGTTCGCCGATTTCGCCGCGTTCCACGACCCCGAGCGCCGTGCGCGCATCCCCGACCCGAACGCCCTGTCCACCTTTGCGCAATCAGCCCCGGCGTTGGCCGATAACGCGCACACCGAGTTCTACCGCCATCTGCTCGGCCTGCGCCGCGAACACCTCGTGCCGCACCTGCCCGGCAGCGTCGCACTGGGCGCGCAGGTGCTGGCAAACGCTGCCGTGACCGCGCGCTGGCGCCTGGGCAACGGCCGCCTGCTGCAAATCGACATCAACCTGAGTGCAGCGGCGGTGGCTCACACCACAACGCAGCCGATCATTTTTGCGACGCCTGCCGACCAAGGCGCGCAACTGCCGCCGTACAGCGCACGCGTCAGCCTTTCCCCTGTTGGAGAACACCCTTGAGCGAAGCGAAACTGGAAACTCTCGCCAGCCGCGCGGGCCTGGCCGTCGATTGGATCGACGCCAACGGCCGCCCGCAACGTGTGCAACCCGACGCCCTGCGCGCCGTCCTCAAAGGCCTCGGCCACCCGGCCGATACCGATGCCGAGATCGACGCGAGCCTGCATGAACTGGAACAGGCTCAACAGGCCAAACAGCTGCCACCTTTACTGACCGTGGACAGCGGCCACGGCCTTGACCTGGCGCACTATTTCGAACCCGACACCCTGTGCCGCGTCAGCCTGGAAAACGGTGAAACCCTGGAGCTGAGGCTCGACAGCAACGCGGTGCTGCCCGGCGTGATCGCCCTGGGTTATCACCAGGTGCATGTCAACGATCAGACCTTCACCCTGGCGGTTGCGCCCAGCCACTGCTACAGCGTGGCCGAAGCGGTCGACAGCCAACCCGCGCGTGCCTGGGGCCTGAGCGCGCAGCTGTATTCACTGCGTCGCCTGGGCGATGGTGGCTTCGGCGATACCCTGGCCCTGGAACACCTGGTGCGCGCAGCCGCCGAACGCGGTGCCGATGCCCTGGCGATCAGCCCGATGCACGCGATGTTCAGCGCCGACACCTCGCGCTACAGCCCCTACTCGCCATCGAGCCGCTTGTTTCTCAACAGCCTGTATGCCTCGCCGGCGTGCATCCTTGGCGAACGCGAAGTGCGCAACGCCATCGAGGCCATCGGCCTGGTGGAGGCGTTGCACACGCTGGAACAGGGCAGCCTGATCGACTGGGCCGCCGCCGCCAATGCCAAGCAACGCCTGTTGCGGGCACTGTATGAAGACTTCCGCCACGGCCAGCACCCGCAACATGCCGACTTCCTGAGCTTCCGCCAGGCCGGCGGTGAAGCCCTGGAAAACCACTGTCGCTTCGAAGCCGTGCAAGCGGCCCGTGCAGCCGCAGGCGAAGACCTCGACTGGCGCCACTGGCCCGAGGCGTGGCGCACCCCGCAAAGCCCGGCGCTGGCGAAGTTCGCCGAGGAAAACCGTGACGAAATCGGTTACTTCGCGTTCACCCAATGGCTGATCGCCCGCTGCCTGGAACGCGCCCAGCAAGCGGCCAAAGGCAGCGGCATGGGCGTCGGTTTGATCGCCGACCTCGCCGTGGGGGCCGACGGCGGCGGCAGCCAGGCCTGGAGCCGCCAGGATGAGCTGCTGGCCGACCTGACCGTGGGCGCGCCACCCGACATCCTCAACCGCGCCGGTCAGGGCTGGGGCATTTCCGCGTTCTCCCCCGAAGGCCTCAAGCGCAATGGCTTTCGCGCGTTTATCGAGATGCTGCGCGCCAACTTCGCCCATGCCGGCGGCTTGCGCATCGACCACGTGATGGGCCTGCAACGCCTGTGGGTGATCCCCATGGACGCCTCGCCACGCGAAGGTGCCTACCTGTATTACCCGGTGGACGACATGCTGCGGCTGCTGGCGCTGGAATCCCATCGCCACCAGGCCATCGTGCTCGGTGAAGACCTGGGCACGGTACCCGATGGCCTGCGCGAAAAACTCATCGGCCGCTCGATTCTGGGCATGCGCGTGCTGCTGTTCGAACAAGACCACGACGGCCGGTTCAAACCTATCCTCGACTGGCCGGACAACGCCCTGGCCACCACCAGCACCCACGATCTGCCCACGCTCAACGGCTGGTGGCACAGCCGCGATATCGACTGGAACATCCAGCTCGGCCTGATCGATGCGCCCACCGTGGAGCAATGGAGCGAACACCGCCTGCGCGAACGCCAGGCGCTGCGCCAGGCCTTGAGCCAGGACCCGCAGAATTTCGTGGAAGAGGTCCGCAACGAAACCGACCACATGATCGACGCCAGCGTGCGCTACCTCGGCCACACCCGCGCGCCGCTGGTGCTGCTGCCGCTGGAGGATGCGCTGGGCGTGGAAGAACAAGCCAACCTGCCCGGCACCACTGACACCCACCCCAACTGGCGCCGGCGCCTGGCGGGTGAAGCCTCGAGCCTGCTCGACAATGCCGGTGCCGCGCGCCGCCTCGAACTGCTGGCCGTCGCACGCAACCAGGCCTATGAGCGTGACCGATGAACACACTCGAACTGCGCGCAACCCAGCGCCTGCAATTTCATAAGGGGTTTACCCTCGACGACGCGGTACCGCTGGTGCCGTATTTTGCCCGGTTGGGCATCAGCCACCTGTATGCGTCGCCGCTGCTCAGTGCGCGCGCCGGCTCCATGCACGGCTACGATGTGGTCGACCCCACGCGGGTCAACCACGAGTTGGGCGGTGAAGCGGCGTTGCGCCGTCTGGTCGCCGCGTTACGCGAACACGACATGGGCTTGATCCTCGACATTGTCTCCAACCACATGGCCGTTGGCGGTGCCGATAACCCGTGGTGGCTGGACCTGCTCGAGTGGGGCCGCTTGAGCCCCTACAGCGAATTTTTCGATATCCAGTGGCACTCGCCCGACCCCTTGCTCAAGGGCCAACTGCTGATGCCGTTTCTGGGCAGCGATTATGGCGAAGCCTTGCAGGCCGGCACGCTGACGCTGCAGTTCGATGCCGAACACGGAGCGTTTTATGCGCAGCACTACGAACACCGCTTCCCGATCTGCCCACGCGATTACGCGCTGATTCTGGGCAGCGATGAACCGCTCAAACCGCTGGCTGAGCAATTCGCCGCCCTGGCCTATCAAAACGATGCGTATGCGCAGGCGGCCGTGCTCAAGCAGGCCTTGGCCGAGCACGCCAGCGACGTACTGCCGGCCATCCAACAACGGTTGGCGCGCTTCGACGGGCGCGAACAGGAAGGCTTCGAGCGCCTGCATCATCTGCTCGAACAGCAAAGCTACCGCCTGGCCAGTTGGCGCACGGCGGCGGACGATATCAACTGGCGCCGCTTCTTCGACGTCAATGAACTGGGCGGCCTGCGCGTTGAACGCGCGCAGGTATTCGAGGCCACCCACGGCAAGATCTTCGAGCTGATCAGCGAAGGCCTGGTGGATGGCCTGCGCATCGACCATATCGACGGCCTGGCCGACCCGCGCGGTTACTGCCGCAAGCTGCGGCGCCGGGTGGATGCACTGGCGCCTGGGCGGCACTTGCCGATTTTCGTCGAGAAGATTCTTGGCGACGGTGAAACCCTGCGCGAAGACTGGTGCGTGGACGGCACCACCGGCTACGAATTCATGAACCAACTGTCGCTGTTGCAGCACCACCCGGACGGCTTCGAACCCCTGGCCGACGTGTGGACGCGCCACAGCGAGCGGCCCTCGGCGTTTATCGAAGAAGCCTGGCTGGCGCGCCAGCAGATCCTCAACGGCTCCCTGGGCGGCGACTTTGAAAGCGTGGCCCAGGCCCTGCTGCAAGTGGCCCGCGATGACGTGATGACCCGCGACCTGACCCTGGGTGCGATTCGCCGCGCGTTGCAGGAACTGATCGTGCACTTCCCGGTGTACCGCACCTATATCAGCGCCCGTGGCCGGAGCGCCGCCGACGACCAGGTTTTCCAGCAAGCCCTGGAAGGCGCGCGCGGCACCTTGAGCGAAGGCGACTGGCCGGTGCTCGACCACCTGGAAAAATGGCTCGGCGGCCAGCCCTGGCGTGAGCGCCCGGTGGGCCGTGAGCGCAAGATCCTCAAGCATGCCTGCGTGCGCTTCCAGCAACTGACGTCGCCGGCGGCGGCAAAGGCCGTGGAAGACACCGCGTTCTACCGCTCTGCGGTGCTGCTGTCGCGTAACGACGTGGGCTTTTGCACCGAGCGGTTCAGCGCGCCGTTGGCCGAGTTCCACGCGGTCAACCAGCAGCGCTTGCACGCCTTCCCGGACAACTTGCTCGCCACCGCCACCCACGACCATAAACGCGGCGAAGACACCCGCGCGCGCCTGGCGGTACTCAGTGAGTGCGCCGCCTGGTACGCCGAACAGGTCGAGCAATGGCGCGCCCTTGCACAGCCTTTGCGCAGCGACGCGGCCAGCCCGTCGGCGGGCGATGAGTTGATCCTGTACCAGGTGTTGCTGGGCAGTTGGCCGCTGGACCTCACCGATGACGTTGCGGGTTACCAGCAGCGCCTGTGGCAATGGCAACAAAAGGCCCTGCGCGAAGCCAAGTTGCACAGCAGTTGGAGCGCCCCCAACGAGGCCTACGAGCACGGTGTCGAAGCGTTCCTGTCGCGCCTGTTGCTCAGTGACGCAGGCCGCCCCTTGCGCACCGCGATCGGCGCGGCGGCCCAGGCGATTGCCCCGGCGGGCGCGCTCAATGGGCTGGCGCAATCCTTGCTTCGCATCACGGTGCCGGGGGTGCCGGACCTGTACCAGGGCGCCGAGTTCTGGGACTTCAGCCTGGTGGACCCGGACAACCGTCGCCCGGTGGATTTCAAGGCGCGGCAACACGCCCTGAATACCCCACCGGATATCGGCGAACTGTTGTTCAACTGGCGTGACGGGCGTATCAAACAGGCGTTGATCGCCCAGGTACTGGCCTTGCGCAAGGCCCATCCGCTGCTGTTTCGCCAGGGCCACTACACGCCGCTGGAGGTGGTTGGGCAACACGCCGAACGGGTGATCGCATTCTGCCGCGAACATCAGGGCAAACGCCTGCTGGTGGTGGTGCCGCGCTGGCCCCATTCACTGCTGGAAAATGGTGTGCGTCCACAGATCAATGCGCAGGTTTGGGGCGATACCCGGCTGAAATTACCGTTCGCCGCGCCAACTCAAAACTGGAAGGGACTTTTTCATACAGGTGCAGTCACACCAGACAAGGAGCTGTTGATCAGCACTGCCCTGGGGGATTTCCCGGTCAATGTCTTTATCAATCCTGATGATCAAGAAAGCTGAAAATTTTCTGTGAGGAGCATTGCGATGAGTACCGAAGACAAACGCATACGCGAACTGGCGCATCAGATCTGGGAGTCTGAAGGCAAACCCCATGGCCAGGACGCGCGCCACTGGGAGATGGCGCGCAAGTTGGCCGAATCCGAAGCGCTGACACCGAGCAAGCCAAAACCGGCCGCCAAACCGAAGACGGCGCCCAAGCCCGCCGCAGCGAAAGCCAAACCGGCGGCGGCCAGCAAACCGGCCCCGCCGCCAGCGAAAAAACCGGCTGCGCCGAAAAAGCCCAAACCCTGACCCTTATAGCGCCATAACCCTCCTCCCGACGCAGTCGGCAGGAGGTGACCCCACGTTTCAGATTTCTCAACTGACCCCTGGTCAGCACGGCCGTGTTCGGCCCGGAAAAAGACCCTTGCAGGAGCAACACTCAATGAGCAAACCCCATAAAACCCCATCGACGCCGGGCAGCGAGCCGTCGCGGATTCGTGAAGGTTTGCCCTTCCCCCTTGGCGCCACCTGGGACGGCCTGGGCGTCAACTTTGCACTGTTCTCGGCCAATGCCACCAAGGTCGAACTGTGCCTGTTCGACGACACCGGTGAAGTTGAACTGGAGCGCATCGAACTGCCCGAATACACCGACGAGATCTTCCACGGTTACTTGCCCGACGCCCACCCAGGGCTGATTTACGGCTACCGCGTGTACGGTCCGTATGACCCGGCCAACGGGCATCGTTTCAACCACAACAAACTGCTGATCGACCCCTACGCCAAGCAATTGGTGGGTGAGTTGAAATGGTCGCAGGCGCTGTTCGGCTACACCATCGGCCATCCCGACGACGACCTCAGCTTCGACGAACGCGACAGCGCGCCCTTCGTGCCCAAGTGCAAGGTCATCGACCCGGCGCACACCTGGGGCAACGACCAGCCGGTGCGGGTGCCATGGGACCGCACGATCATTTACGAAACCCACCTGCGCGGCATCAGCATGCGCCACCCTTCGGTGGGCGAATCGGTGCGGGGCACCTGCGCCGGCTCTGATGGAAGACGACGTGCTCAAGCACATCCGCCAGTTGGGTATTTCATCGGTGGAACTGTTGCCGGTCCACGCTTTCGTCAACGACCAGCACCTGCTGGAAAAAGGCATGACGAACTATTGGGGCTACAACAGCATCGCGTTTTTCGCCCCCGACCCACGCTACCTGGCCAGCGGCAAGATCGCCGAGTTCAAGGAAATGGTCGCGCACCTGCATGAGCAGAAGCTCGAACTGATCCTCGACGTGGTCTACAACCACACCGCTGAAGGCAACGAACGTGGCCCGACCCTGTCCATGCGCGGTATCGACAACGCCTCGTACTATCGCTTGATGCCCGACGACAAGCGCTTCTACATCAACGATTCAGGCACCGGCAACACCCTGGACCTGAGCCACCCCTGCGTGCTGCAGATGGTGACAGACTCACTGCGCTACTGGGCCACCGAGATGCATGTGGACGGCTTTCGCTTCGACTTGGCGACCATCCTCGGCCGCTACCGCGACGGCTTCGACGAGCGCCATAGCTTCCTCGTCGCCTGCCGCCAGGACCCGATACTGCGCCAGCTCAAACTCATTGCCGAGCCTTGGGACTGCGGCCCCGGCGGCTATCAGGTGGGCAACTTCCCGCCGGGCTGGGCGGAATGGAACGACCGCTTCCGCGACACCGTGCGCGCGTTCTGGAAAGGCGACGACGGCCAACTGGCGGACTTCGCCGGGCGCATGACCGCCTCGGGCGAGATGTTCAACCATCGAGGGCGGCGTCCGTACAGTTCGGTGAATTTCATCACCGCCCACGACGGTTTCACCCTGCACGACCTGGTGTCGTACAACGACAAGCACAACGAGGACAACGACGAAAACAACCAGGACGGCAGCAACAACAACCTGTCCTGGAACCATGGCGTCGAAGGCCCCACCGACGACCCGCACATCAACGCGCTGCGCCTGCGCCAGATGCGCAATTTCTTCGCCACGCTGCTGCTGGCCCAGGGCACCCCGATGATCGTCGCCGGTGATGAGTTCGCCCGTACCCAGCACGGCAACAACAACGCCTATTGCCAGGACAGCGAGATCGGCTGGGTCAACTGGGACCTGGACGATGACGGCAAGTCGTTGCTCAAGTTTGTGAAGCGCTTGATCAAACTGCGCCTGGCATATCCGATCTTGCGTCGCGGGCGCTTCCTGGTGGGTGACTACAACGAAGACATCGGTGTGAAGGACGTGACCTGGCTTGCGCCCGATGGCAGCGAAATGACCACCGAACAATGGCAGGACAGCCAGGGCCGCTGCCTGGGCATGCTGATGGATGGCCGCGCCCAGGAAACCGGGATCCGCCGTGCCGGCGCCGATGCCACCTTGTTGCTGGTGGTGAATGCGCACCACGACATGGTCAACTTCCGCCTGCCGCCGGTGCCCGAAGGTGAAAGCTGGAGCTGCATGCTCGACACCAATGACCCGGCCGTGCGCGGCCAGGAACGTTTTGAATTCGATCACGAATATGCCGTGACCGGGCGCTCGCTGTTGCTGTTTGAGCTGCAGCGCGAAGACGAGGTGTGAGACAGGCGTGCACAGATGCCTTAAATACCAGGGCTACTCGGACACGCAAGCCCTCGGCCGGGCGCTGGAGGCCCTTCAGGCAGAGGGCCTGGATCGGTTGCCATTGCCCGGCAGTGGCCAGACGTTGGAGCGTTTCAGACGCCTGGCCGAGGTGGCCGCGCATGATGTGCGCCTGTGCAAGTTGTTCGAAGGCCATACCGACGCGCTGGCGATCATGGCCGAACTCGACAGCCCCCTCCCCCGCCAGGCACTACGTGGGGAATGTGGGCCGCCGAGCCGCCAACGGCCAAGGTGCGGGTGTACCGTGAGGGTGAGCATTTGCGGGTACTGGGGCGCAAAGCCTGGTGTTCCGGTGCGGCGGTGGTGAGCCATGGGTTATTGACCGCCTGGGATGAAACGGACCGTCAGCAATTGGTGGCGGTTGCGATGCAACAGCCAGGCGTTACGGTGACGGATGAAGGCTGGTGCGCGGTGGGCATGGCGGCGACGGGCAGTGTCGAGATTGTCTTCGATGAGGCCGCAGGCCTTGCTGTAGGTGGACCAGGCGATTACCTCGCCCGCCCTGGTTTCTGGCACGGCGGGATCGGCGTCGCCGCGTGCTGGTACGGCGCGGCGCAACAGCTTGCAGAGGCATTGCGCGCGCATTGCAGCCAACGCCCTGAACCCCACGCGCTTGCGCATCTGGGCGCCGTCGACAGGGCACTGCACAGCGCCGCGTGCGTGTTGCGCGCAAGCGCTGCGCGCATCGACCGTGCGCCCATCGCCGATGCCCGGCAACTGGCTCAGCAAGCGCGGGCGTGCATCGAAGACAGCGTGGAGCAAGTGATTCACCATGTCGGCCGCGCGCTCGGTGCCGGGCCGTATTGCAAGGACCCGCACTTTGCCCAGTTGATGGCGGACTTGCCGGTGTACATGCGCCAAAGCCATGCCGAACGTGATCTTGCCGGCCTCGGTGAGCAGGTAGCCGGCGCGCCCTCAGGGAGGTGGCAGCTATGAAACCCAACCCGATTGTCGGCCAAGGTACGCCGCTGCATCGTTGGCAAACCTCGCCGCGCATGGCCGAGCTTGCGCTGATCAGCGTCGAACAGTTGGTGCCCGAGGGCCATCGCGCGGTGATCATCGCCCCCCATCCAGACGATGAGGTGCTCGGCTGCGGTGGCCTGTTGCAGGGGCTGGCCGCACTGGGGAGGCCCATCCAACTGATTTCGGTGACCGACGGCAGCGCCAGCCACCCAGGCTCCCGACGTTGGCCGGCGGAGCGCCTGAGCGTGGTGCGACCGCAGGAGTCGGCGCAGGCGCTGCACCGCCTGGGGCTGCCCTTGCACAGTTTGAAGTGGCTGCGCGCAGGCTTTGCCGACAGCAACGTCGCCGCACGCGAAGACGAGTTGATGAGGTTTATCCAGCGCTACCTAAAACCCACCGATGTGGTGTTCACCACGTGGCGCGAAGACGGCCATTGCGACCACGAAGCCGTGGGGCGGGCCAGTGCCGCGGCCGCCCAGGCAGTGGGCGCCACGCTGTACGAGCTGCCGGTGTGGACCTGGCACTGGGCGACCCCCGAAGACCGCCTGGTGCCCTGGCACCGCGCACGCAAAATCCCCCTGACCTGCGAAGCCGTGGCCCGTAAGCGCCACGCTATCCATGCCTTCGCCAGCCAGTTAGAAGGTGACCCGCAGATCGGCCTTGCGCCGGTGCTGGCGCCTTATGTGGTGGAGCGTTTGCTGCAACCCTTTGAAGTGGTATTCGTATGAGTGTGGCCACCCCATATTTCGACCGGCTGTTTGCCGAAAACGATGACCCCTGGGCATTCCGCCAACGCTGGTATGAGCGCCGCAAGCGTGCCCTGACCCTGGCGATGCTGACGCGCCCGCGCTACGCCGCGATCTTCGAGCCGGGTTGCGCCAATGGCGAACTGAGCGTTGAACTGGCCGCGCGTTGCGACCAACTGTTGTGTTGCGACACCGCCACGGCGGCAGTCAACCTGGCGCGCAACCGCCTGCTGGGTGTGCCCCACGCGCAGGTGCGGCAGGCTCGCTTGCCCGAGCAGTGGCCTGCGGGGCAATTTGAGCTGATCGTGCTCAGCGAGTTGTGTTACTACCTCGATGCCGACGACCTGTGCCGCGTGATAGAACGCGCCCTCGCCTCTTTAAGCGACGACGGCCAATTGCTCGCCTGCCATTGGCGCCCACCTATCGAGGGGTGCCCGCAGACTGCCGAGCAGGTACATGCCCTGCTTGAGCAACGGCTGGGCATGTCACGAGTCGCCAGCCATCACGAACACGACTTTCTCCTCGACCTGTGGTGCCGCGACGGTACTTCGGTCGCCAGCCTTGAGGGCCTGCGATGATCGGCATTCTGATCCCGGTACACAACGAAGAAGCATTGTTGGCCGAGTGCCTGGACGCCGCGATGATCGCGGCGCGCCATCCAGGCTTGCTGGGCGAAACGGTACAGATCCTGGTAGTGCTCGACAGTTGCAGCGACGCCAGTGCGGTCATTGCCCAGGCGTACCCGGTACACAGGCTGGAAGTACAAGCACGCAATGTCGGCCAGGTACGCGGCATCGGTGCGCAGTATTTGCTGGACCGAGGTGCGCGCTGGATTTCCTGCACCGACGCCGACAGCCGGGTCGCGCCGGACTGGCTGGTGGCACAACTCGCGCTTGAGGCCGACGCGGTCTGCGGCACGGTGACGGTACAAGCCTGGGATGAAGATTTCGACCCCGCCGCGCAGATCCGCTATCACCAGAACTACCAGGCACGCGACGGGCATCGGCACATCCACGGCGCCAACCTGGGGGTGAGCGCGGATGCGTATATACGTGCGGGTGGCTTCGAACCCTTGGCGTGCCATGAAGATGCTCAACTGGTGCGCGATCTGGAACGCTGCGGTGCCTCCATCGCCTGGAGCCATGCCCCCCAAGTGACCACCAGCGCACGCCTGGAGTCCCGTGCCCAGGGTGGCTTTGGTGATTATTTGAAGAGCTTGATGCAGGCGCCCTGAAAAAAACCAGTGTGCTGAAGGTCAAGCCCTGGATACTTGACTATGCTGATGACGCCTTGCTGGTCATTCAGGACTGAATGGCCATGCGCCCACCACGGCGGAGTCTGTGGTGAATAAAAGAGTGTCGTCCCGTCAACGGGGCACGACCCGGCATCAATCGACAAGGATGTAACACCATGAAGCCTGCCTACTTAAGCGAAGGCCGTCGCGGCCCCGCACAAATCTGGAACAGCGCGCCGCAACTGGCGCAAATCCCGCCGATCGCCACTGCCTCGCTGGTGCCCGCCGGCGCACGCGTGGTGGTCATCGCGCCTCACCCCGGTGATGAAGTGCTGGCCTGCGGCGGTCTGCTGCAATTGCTCAGCACCCTGGAACACCCCTTGAAGTTGATCTCCATCACCGATGGCAGCGCCAGCCACCCTGGTTCCCAGGTGTGGCCGGTCAGCCGTTTGAGCGTGGTGCGCCCCCAGGAAAGCGCCGAAGCGCTGCGCCGCCTGGGCATGCCGTTGCACAGCTTGAAGTGGATACGTGGCGGTTTTTGTGACAACGCCCTGGCGGCCCGCGAAGCGCAACTGAGCCCGTTTATCGCGCGTTACCTGCAACCGGGCGACGTGGTGTTTACCACCTGGCGCGATGACGGCAACGCCGACCACGATGCCGTTGGCCGCGCCAGTGCCCAGGCGTGCAGCCAGGTGGGCGCGCAGCTCTATGAATTACCGATCCGGGCCTGGCATTGGCCCGCCCGCGAAAGCGCGGCGATCCCCTGGCACCGTGCACGCAAAGTGCGCTTGAACAGCTGGGCCGTGGCACGCAAGCTCCACGCCGCCCACGCCTACGCCAGCCAACTGATGGGCGACCCCGAGATCGGCCTGCCGCCGATATTGGCGCAGGTGCTGCTTGAGCGCATGCGCGAGCCCTATGAGATCGTGTTTTTGTAGACGGTAGGCGGGAGTTCCCCGAGCGGCTCCCGTCAGCCCGCCACTCGTCTAGACCTGTAAGTTCTGACAGTAGCCCGCTGCTTGATGTGTGGCTAAGGTGCAAAAAGTGCTGCACAGGTAAGGTGCAGTCGAGAAAGCCATGCCAACCCCTTGCATTGGCCGGTGTTTTCGAAAGGTAACCCGCAGTCCCTGTTCCGTATCGCGCGTGACGTTGTCATGGTCTGGCCCGCACCTGCCTTTGCAGGCGCTGGGGCACTATTCACCTCGATTGAGGACGGATCATGCGCACACGGACACTTTCGTTGTACCTGGGTATTGCGTTGACGCTTGCATTGGCGACGTGGCCATTAGCCTCGCGGGGGGCGTGCAGCGTCAACAACACCGCCGGCGATGACATATCCAACTGCGACAGCGCCACGGCGCCGGGCTTTACCGATACCGGCGGCAACAACACCTTGACGCTCACCGCGACGGGTCGGATCGCCGGCAACGTGAGCTATGGCGACGGCAACGACAGGGTCAACGTGAACGGCCCGAATGCGGGCATCGATGGCAACCTCGACCAGGGCCACGGCAACAATTTCTTTCGGCTGGACCTGGGCAGCATCACGGGGGAGGTGCATCAGGGCGACGGCAAAGACGTGATAGAGGTGAGCGGCGGCCAGGCCGGCGCGATGGTCCAGGGTTCGGGCCAGGACCGTTTTGTCATGACTGACGGCACCATCGCCTCACTCGCCCAGGGAGACGGCCTGGACGAATTTGAGATCAGCGGCGGCACCATCACCGGGGCTTTTGAAGACGGTGACCATGGGACTATGACCGGGGGCACCATCGGGCGGGTTGATATGAAGCTCGATGACAACGTGTTCAAGATGAGCGCAGGCACCATTGTCGGCAACCTGGTGACCGGGTTCGGCAAAGACACCATCGAGGTGTCGGGCACCAGCGTTATTGGCGGCAATATCAGCGTCAGCGGCGGCGACGACCGTGTGACCGTCTCCGGGGGTGAGGTCAAGGGCCAAGTGTTGCTCAGCTTCGGCAATGACCGGTTCACCTGGACGGGTGGCAACCTCCACGCCCCGGTGATGGCAGGGCCGGGTGACGACACCGCGTCGTTGCACAACCTGACGCGTGCCCAACTGGCTGCGGCACAGTGGGTTGACGGCGGCCTGGGCAATGACACGCTGACCCTGGACAACACCCAAGCCGGCGACCCGGCCGTGTTGCCCAACTGGGAAACCATTGACATGCGCAACGGCGCGCAACTGTCTCTGGGCGGCACGCTCAAGCTGGGCGATAGCGCGTCCGGCACCGGTACGCTGAACCTCGACAGTACGAGTGAGCTGCAGGCCGCTACCGGCGTAATCGAAGCGTTTACACCCGGCCAGCGGGTTAACGTCAACAACAGTGGCCTTATCAACATGGCTGCCGCCAATGCGGGCACTGGCGATACCCTGACGATCAACGGAAATTACACCGGCAATGGCGGGCGGCTCGCGCTCAACAGCCGGCTCGACGGCGACGGCTCGCCCAGCGATAGATTGGTGGTGAGCCAGGGCAGCCTCGACGGCACCACCCGCCTGAATGTGATCAACGCAGGCGGCGCCGGCGCCGCCACGTTGCAGGATGGCATCCAGGTGGTGCAGGCGCTCAACGGTGCCACCAGCAGCGCCACGGCCTTCAGCCTTGCGGCACCCTTGTCGGCCGGTGCGTATGAATATCATCTGTTCCAGGGCGGCGTAACGCCCGGCACCGCCGATAACTTCTACCTGCGTTCGACCCTGCCGGCGGCCCCGCAAGTCGTCCCCGCGCCAGGCACCCCGCCGCTGCCGGCCAGCACGGGGGGCGCGCCGACGCCGTTTTACCGGCCGGAAGTGTCGATTTACGCCGCCCTGTTCCCCGCCACCGAGCAGATGGTGCGTGGCATGCTCGGCACCTTCCACGAACGCATGGGCGACCAGAGCCAACAACGGCAAAGTGGTGCATTCCAGGCCGGTTGGGGGCGGGTCTATGGCAGCAGCGCGCGCCAGAGCTTTGCCGGCACGGTCAGCCCGACGCTCGACCGTTCGCTGTTCGGCTTCCAAGTGGGCAGTGATCTGTATGCCGGCACCACTGCAAACGGTCATGTGCAACGCAGCGGGTTCTTCGTTGGCCACAGCACGCTCAAAGGCAATGTCAAAGGCTTCAACGGTGGCTGGCAGGACAAGGACGCCGGCAAGACCACCTTGCGCGGCGACAGCCTGGGGGTTTATTGGACGTTGATCGGCGCCAACCAGGCTTACCTCGACCTGGTGTTGATGGGGACGCGCTTCAACGGCAACAACGAGTCGAACCGTGGGGTGAAGATGAAAACCCGCGGTCATAACCTCACGGCGTCCGCTGAAATTGGCTGGCCGTTGCCGGTGACCCGCCAGTGGGTGGTGGAGCCTCAGGCACAAGTGATCGTCGGCAAAACCCGCCTCGACAGCCAGAACGACGGCATTTCGCGCGTGTCGTACGAGGCCGACACCACGCTCACGACACGCCTTGGCGTACGCCTGCGTGGCGACTATCAATGGCGTAGCCTGCCGTTTCAGCCGTACGCGCGGGCGAATGTGTGGCACAGCCGCGCCGGGCAAAACACCGCCACGTTTGAGGGGCACACCGCTATTGATACAGAACAGCAGGCCAGCACCCTCGATGTGAGTGTCGGTGCCACATTGAAGGTCGCTGAACACCTGAGCATTTATGGCGAAGCCGGGTACAGGCGCAACCTCGACAGCCAAGCCGACAATGGCCGCCAAGGCACCCTCGGCTTGCGCATGGCGTTCTGATCAGCAAACGCCCGCGCCCTTCGCCACGCCAGTCACTGACGCCCATCACCGGTGACCGGGGTTGGCCACGCCGACAGCCTTGAACCGTGAAAACTGGAAGGCAATCGCCAGCCAGGCAAACCACACCGGCATCACGCACAGCGCCAGGCGCGTATCCGGGCGCAACGCCAGCAGGCACAGCACAAAGGCGAGGAATGCCAGGCTGAACCAGGCCATCGGCACACCGCCGGGCATTTTGTAGACGGAGCTGGCATGCAGGTCCGGGCGTTTTTTGCGGTAAGCGATGTAGGACGCCAGGATGGTCGACCAGGTAAAAATCACCAGGATCGCCGACACCGTCGACACGATAGTGAAGGCGGTCATCACCTCCGGCACCACGAACAGCAACACCAGGCCGAGCACCATCAACAGGGTGGTAAACGCCAGGCTGATAAACGGCACGCTGCTGCGCGACAGGCGCCGGAAAATCCCCGGTGCATCCCCCAAGTCGGCCAGGCCGAACAGCATGCGGCTGGCGGAAAACACCCCGCTGTTGGCCGACGATGCCGCCGAGGTCAGCACCACGAAATTGACGATGCCCGCCGCGGTCGGGAACCCTGCCACCAGAAACAACTCCACGAACGGGCTTTTGCTCGGCGACACCTGCTGCCACGACGTCACCGCGATGATGCACGCCAAGGCCAGCACGTAGAACAGAATGATGCGCAACGGGATCGAGTTGATCGCCTTGGGCAAGGTCTTCTCGGGCGCACGGGTTTCGGCGGCGGCGGTGCCGATCAGCTCGGTGCCGGCGAACGAGAATATCGCCATCTGGAACCCGGCGAAAAACCCGAACAGGCCGTTGGGGAACGCTGCCTGTTTGTCCAGCAAGTGAGCCAGGGACGCGGTGACACCGGTGGGCGAAACAAACGAGCTGGCGATCAGCACTGCACTCACGCTGATCAGAGTTACCACGGCCACGATCTTGATGATCGCGAACCAGAATTCCACCTCACCGAACAACCGGACCGTCAGCACGTTCAATGCGAACAGCGTCAGCAACATGCCCATGGCGGGCATCCAGGCCGGCACGTCGGGAAACCAGTACTGGAAAAACCCGCCCACCACCACCGCATCCCCCACCACTGCCACACTCCAGCTCAGCCAATACGACCAGCCGAGGAAGAACGCCGCACGCGGCCCCAGGTAGGCGCCGGCAAAGTCGGCGAAACTCTTGAAATTCAGGTTGGAGAGCAGCAGCTCACCCATGGCGCGCATCACGAAGTACACGAACAGCCCGATGATCATGTAGATCAGGATGATCGAAGTACCCGACAGCGCGATGATCTTGCCGGAGCCCATGAACAGGCCGGTGCCGATCGCACCGCCCATGGCCATCAGTTGGATATGGCGGTTGCTCAGGGTGCGTTGCAACGCAGGCTTTTCGCAAAGCCCGGGCGTGGTTGTTTTCATCACAAAACCTCTTGTTATGTTTTTGAGTTTTGGCAGAAAAAAGGCGGTGGAGCGTTTGTTGTTATCCGGCGGTTTTACTTTCGAAACCGTGCAGCACGTTGACGGCGTTGATGCCGATCTCATCGACCATGTAGCCGCCTTCCATTACAAACAGCGTCGGCACACCCACACCGGCGATGATCTGGCCCATGCCGATGAAGTCCTCGCTGTCGAGCAGGAAGTGGCTGATGGGGTCGTCCTTGAAGGTGTCCACGCCCAGGGAGATCACCAGCACTTCAGGGGCAAAGGCGATTAATTGCCGGCACGCATCGGCCAGGGCGGTTTGGTAGTGGCCCCAGGCGGTGTTTTTGGGTAGCGGATAATTCAGGTTGAAACCCTCCCCGGCTCCGCTGCCGCGCTCAGCGCGTGCGCCAGAAAAATAGGGGTAGGACACCGACGGGTCGCCATGCAGGGAGATGAACAGCACGTCCGGGCGGTCGTAGAAAATGTTCTGCGTGCCGTTGCCGTGGTGGAAATCCACATCCAGTACCGCGACGCGCCGGGCGCCCTGGGTAATGGCCTGTTGCGCGGCAATCGCGGCGTTGTTGAGGTAGCAATAACCACCCATGTATTCGCGCGCCGCATGGTGGCCGGGCGGGCGGCACAGGGCGAAGGCGCTGTGGTGGCCTTCGTCGATCAGGGCCAGGCCGGTGAGCGCGATGTCTGCGCTGGTCTTGACCGCATTCCAGGTGGTGGCGGTGATCGGTGAACCGGCATCCATGGCAAAGAAGCCCAATTTGCCGTCGATGAAATCCGGCACGTGTTGGTTGGCCAGGTCGCGTACCGGCCATACCAGCGGCAGCGCGTCATGGCTGCGGCCGATGGCCGTCCACTCGGCCCACGCGGTTTCAAGGAACGCCACATAGCGTTCGCTGTGGGCATTGACGTAACAGGCGCGGTCAAACGTGCGCGGCACGATGATGTCGCCCAACCCCACATGCCGCACGCGGTCACGAACAGTGTCGGCGCGGCTCGGTTGTTCGAACGAAGGCTTGAGCACGCCATCTTTCAATTCGGTGCCATGGTGCAAACGGTGGGCATCGCTAAAAACAGTCAGCATGTGTGTACATCCGCCAGTAAAAGACAGGCTCCATTTTGTTCTGGGGATGCGGGGCTTTCTTTGCTTTTACTTCCGGCGCTGGTAGTTTTATCGGGTGTTTTTACCCTTATGACAGCCATTTATGAAAAATAAAACCAAACAGGTCGCTCTTGACGACACCGATCTCGCCATCCTCGCCCTGTTGCAGGAGGATGCGAGTATTTCCAACGCCCAACTGAGCGAGCGCCTGGCCCTGAGCCTCACGCCCTGCTGGCGTCGGCGCAAACGCCTGGAGGAAGAAGGCGTGATCAAGGACTACCAGGCCAACCTGGACCGCAAGATGCTCGGGCTGGACATCATGGCGTTTGTGCATGTGCGCTTTGCCATCCACACCGATCACGCGCCGGATGCCTTTGAAGCCGTGGTCCGGGACCTGCCCCAGGTGCTGTCGTGCCACAAAATCACCGGCGATGCGGATTACCTGTTGCAAGTGCTGGCCGAGGACCTGGACAGCTACAGCGAGTTTGTCGAGAGCGTGCTGAGGCGCCAGTTGGGGATTGCGTCGATCCAGTCGAGCCTGGCGTTGCGCGAGGTGAAAGCGACGAGTCGGGTGGCGATTCCACAGCGCGATTGAAGCGGCCAATTTCGGCAGGTAGTGGCAAAAAGCCTGCCGAATGGGCGTGAAAAATTTAACTATTCCAATGGTCCTGGCCGCCAGTCCTATACCGCACGCGGTTTCGACATCGACAACCTCATGTATGACGGCATCCCCAGCGGTTACAAAGGCGCATCGGTCGGCGCCCAGCCGAACCTGGCGATGTTCGATCGCGTCGAAGTCGTGCGCGGCGCAACCGGCTTGGTGACCGGCGCGGGCAACCCTTCGGCGGCCATCAACCTGATCCGCAAACGCCCGCTGGATGAACAGAAAGTCACCCTAACCGGGGCCGCCGGCAGCTGGGACGACTACCGTGGCGAACTCGACGCCTCCAGCCCGCTCAATGACAGCGGCACCTGGCGTGGCCGGGTTGTCACCTCGTACCGCGACGCCAACAGCTTTATCGATCACGCCGAGGAGTATCACGGCCTGTTCTACGCCGTCACCGAGGCCGACTTGAGCGAGGACACCACCCTGACCCTCGGCTATTCGAACCAAAAGGACAAAACCAACTATTTCTGGGGCGCCTCCATGATCGGTCGGGACGGCCATCATTTGGACCTGCCGCGCGCCTACAACCCAGGCACCGATTGGGAGAACAAAGACCAGGAAATCAACACCGTCTTCGCCGAACTGCGCCAGCAACTGGCCAATGACTGGAAGCTGCAAATCAACGCCAACTACGCCGAACAGAATGCGCTGTTCTCCGGCTCTTACCAATTGCGCTGGGCCGCCGACAAGACGCTGGCGCGCACGGTCTACCAGGCTGCCTACGATGAAAACCAGGCCGGCGTCGATGCCTTTGCCAGCGGCCCGTTCCAGGCGTTCGGGCGCACCCATGAACTGGTGGTGGGCGCCAGCCGGCGCATCTACGACATGACCACCCATGACTACAGCCCGTATGACAGCTACTGGCCGCTGACAGCCGGCAAACCGGACTTTCTCCATACCACCGACACCCGTGAAATCACCACCCAGGACGGTTTCTACCTCACCACGCGCCTGAGCCTGGCCGACCCGCTGAAGCTGATCCTCGGCGGGCGCCTGGACTGGTATGACTACGACGCCCATGGCAGCAACGCCAGCGACTACAAGGTCACCCGCAACCTCACGCGCTACGCGGGCCTGATCTACGAGCTGGACGACCAACATTCGGTGTACGTCAGCTACAGCGATATCTTTACCCCGCAGAGTGCCAAGGACACCGCCGGTACGCCGGTCAAGCCGATTGTCGGCAAGAACTACGAGGTCGGCATCAAAGGCGAATACCTCGGTGGCGCGCTGAATGCGAGCGTGGCGCTGTTCCGTGTCGACCAGCAAAACCGCGCCACCAAAGTGACCGTGCAAAACTGCCCACAGACCGAGTGCTACGAAGCCTCCGGCGAGATCCGCAGCCAGGGTATCGACTTCGAACTGCAAGGCGCGCTGACCGACAACTGGCAGGTCGGCGGTGGCTACACCTACGCGCGAACCCATACCATCAAAGATGACGCCAACCCGCAAAAGGTTAACCAGCAGTTCGACACCGACACACCGGAGCACCTGTTCAAACTGACCACCCGCTACAACCTTCAGGGCCCGCTGGAAAAATTCCGCGTGGGCGGCAACATCTCCTGGCAGAGCCGCATGTACAACGACATCGCACTGGCGAATGGCAGCAGCTACCGCCTGCAACAGGGCGCCTACGCCGTCACCGACCTGATGGCCGGCTACAAGGTCAACGAACACATAGACCTGCAACTCAACGCCAACAACATTTTCGACCGCCGCTACTACTCCACCATCGCCAACTCCGCGGACTACGGCGGCGACGCCTACGGCAACCCACGCAACATGATGCTGACGGCCAAGTACACGTTCTGACCGATAGGCATAGGTATCTACCCAACTTTCGCTGAGCGAAAAATCCAGGGCCAATGGGCTGTTGGGGTGAGCGGGCGTGTCCCGCGCGGGGCTGCACAGCCCCGCTGAACCTCGACAGCTTCGCCCGTGAGTAGCCGGCGGCGAACCTGGAGCGCGCTACGGTAAAGATACTTAGGCAGCGGTCGATTAGGGACTAGACTACCGGAGCAAGTTGAAAGCAGTTTGACGGCGATAGACATTCACAAAAACGTTTTGATTCGAGCGCAATGGGCAGCCGTTGTGAACCATGCTAATTGGCAAATACCAGGCTGCGCAGGAGCGTATCGAACTCAGTCATTTAGCATGCAAGCACTTTTTCTATGAACGGACGCAGAGGAAATTTTGCTATGACTGATACACGTCTCACGTATTTGGGTCGCGACCTTGTTGAACCATGTGATATCAGGTCCGCCAGAGACATATTGTTATCCAGTGATATATTCAAGCACTCCCCACGTATGAGTCGCTTGCTGACTTACCTGGTTGAACAGGCGATTCGGGAGTCCGTGCGGGATACCAGTGAATACGCCATTGGCATCGGTGTATTTGACCGAAACCCGGTTTCGTACAGCACGGGGGACGACCCGGTGGTTCGCGTTCAAGTGGGCCGCTTAAGGGCGAAATTGAAGAATTACTATGCCACTTACGGTGCAGACGCGAAGTTGAGAATAGTGATTCCCCTGGGGTGTTACATGCCGACTTTCCAGCGCTGCTCGATCAATCTCGACGGCGCTCAAACCGCCAGTGTGTTTTGTATCTGCCCCTTCAAATGTCTTTCTTCAAACGCAGGCTGGCTCTGTTTTACCGAAGGGCTGCACGAAGAATTGACCCACCACTTATACAAAAACCTGGGACGAAAAATAATCGTCGATTATGCAGGCACTCGCACCCTTTACGCGCCCGATAAAACCATTGCCGCGTTTGCGCATGAGGGCATTGGTCACCGCCTGGAAGGCAGCGTTCATGTTGATTCAGAGCGCGTTAGAACGTCCGTGCGTTTGATCGACGTGACAACCGGCTATGTGGCCTGGTCGGAACAATTCAATCGCGCGGCCTACACCGCGATCGCCCATCAACAGGAACTGGCGTCGTCAATCTGTCATGCCCTCCAGGGTTTTCTTGCGGTAGACGGCGGTGTAACACCAGGGCGCGCCGTGGCCACTTAACGGCGACGCATTGTTACGGTAACGATACTTACCCTTGCTGACACCTCTCCCTAACCTGCGAATTGAATCACCGGGATGCGCAAAACAGTCCGGTGATTCAACTAAACAGTCGCGCGGATCAAGCGGCTGACAAACTTTAATGCGTTAGGGATTAACGGTGAAAAAATGACGACGTTCACGATAGAGTTTGACTTCAACTCAGCCGATCAAAAGGCCGTACTCAAGGAGTTGCAGACCCAGGGTTACAACCTGTTGGCCTATAAGGGCGCAGTAGGTCCTAACCAACTCACCACGGGTGTACCGACGTGGTTCGCTGTACCGTTCGGCACTATGTTCGGGTTAGTCGATATCGACTACCAGCCTATGTACAAGCTGTACGTCACCACCCAAGGTAACATCGCGGCCGATACGACGATTCAAATGCAGTCGATCTCCACCGCGTTGCCACTTGGCAGTGCGCAAACCTTCAATCAGGACGGCACCTTCGTTTCTGGCGGCGTCGCCAGCGTGCCCGCCGACAGCCTGGGGCTGTTCAATAATCGCCCTTCGGGTACCCCGCCCCTGACGGTGGGCCTTGCGGGCCTCGTGACCACTCCCTCGGGCACCCAATACCTGCCGTTCTGTGCCTTCACGTTGAACCCTCAGGGCTCGATCGTGATGAAACCACTGGAAAACATCCTGCTGGTAGCCGCACAGCAAAACCTGCAGTCGGGTAACGTACAGGCCGTAGTCTCGGCGCCGGGCTGCACCTTCTCTTTTTCCGCCAGTACCATCGAATACGATCTGCAAGTGTTGGCGAGCACTTACACCATTACCAACCTGGCCGGGACGCCGTCGGTGTCTCCGGTCAGCTCAGGGTCGACCATTGGCACCATTATTAACTCGGGCGGCTGATCGGGATTAATGACTGGGTATCGCCCGTTTGCGTTTCAGCGCAAACGGGTTTTTTATTCCTGTAGAGGTGTCCCGTGGCTCGATACAAGCCGTGGCTTCGGTTATGCGCAGGCGTTGCAGCAGGCTTGTTTGCCCTCATTAGCCAGGCGGGGACATTACAGCTCACCCTCTACCTGGATACCGATGCGAGGAGGTTTTTGAATGCCAATAATCAATCGATTGTCATCGCCGTGCCCAACCCGGCCTCCGAGGCGAATAACACCGTCATTGCGATCACTTTACCGCCCCCCATCGGCGACTCGATGAACCTGGTGATTGAACAGGACGCCAACCTTTATATAGCCAATGGCACCGTCGCCTCTGTCGAGGTGATTAATATGGGCATGACAAGCCCCGTCGCCTATGGCAACAGCTATGTCTTCAACGGCGTGCAAATTAATGGAAACGGCAAAGGCAAGGACGGCAGTATCGGTATCTACTACGATGCTCCCCCCGACTCGCAGGCGTTGATCACGGGGTTGGCGCTCTATATTTACGACAGCGCATCCGGCAAACCCGACACGCCGTCAGCGCTCAACCTCTTCACGCTGAACCGCTTTCAGACTCGCTATATTTCACAGCCAACAGCGGTTGTATGGGCGTTGGTAGGCAGCGATATCAGTAGCGGCAGTGTGTTGCCGACCAGCGTATTCACCCCTCTATTCGCTTACTCATCGTATTCCTACGCCTCGGTTGGCGTGAGCTCAACGTTCCAACTCAGTCGATACCTGCAAGTACCGTTCGATGCACAGAATCAGGCTGGCATTCACTTTGATACGTCCATCAATGCGTTCTCCCCGGGCCCTTATCCCAAGTAGCGTTACGGTAACGATACTTACCGACATTCGACCGCCCGTCATAGCCTGCAACGGTGGGTTCGGCACTGGGCCCCGCTTCTTAATAACGCAAAAGGGATGGATACCACTATGACGCAAGTGTATAGCTCAGCGACCAACACAGTCGTTGCCAACGGCGGGCCTTACGTAAGTGCAGGCACGCTTCTTTGGGATGTTCCAAACTGCCTTCCCCTGACCGGGCCTACGGTGAATGATCGTTACCTCCTCAGAGACGGGAATCGACCACAGATCTCGGTCATCTGCATTGCCCAGGGCGCACCCGGAATCCAGATGGCGAGGTTCAAGGAGGTCTAGCCACGCGGTAAGAGCCAGTTCTTGAAGTCGTACGACCTCTAGGACAGAACTGGCTCAGCCTTATCTATCCCCGCCAAACAAACCACGCATAAAACCCAGCAAAAAAAGCCGAAAATGCCCAGCATTAAGGCCGCACTCTAAAATTCCTCCTTGCCCCTGCCCTCCAAACGCGCTAAAAAAGCCCCTCAAGTCGTACGACAACCTAACAATAAATAGCCATTCTCGACAATGGCGCCATTGCCCGAGTTCTAATCATGACACCCCCTGCCCCCGCTCTCTTCTCCCGACCTATCGCGGTATTGATTCTGCTCTGCATGGGCTGCGCCTTCGCCGGCAATCATGTCGCTGCGCGCGTTGCCTTTGACGATGGCGCCGGTGTGCTGCTGGCGATTTTGCTGCGCTCCGGCGGCACGTTGTTGGTGCTGGCCGGGTGGGTGCTGTGGCAACGCCAAAGTCTGCGCCTGCCGCCGGGTGCCTGGCGTTGGCAAGTGCTGTTGGGCCTGCTCATCGCCACTCAAAGCCTGTGCCTGTATTCCGCCGTAGCCCGTATACCGGTCGCGCTGGCGTTGCTGGTAGCCAACGTGTTTCCGATGTTGCTGGCACTGCTTACCTGGGCATTGGGTGGCCCGCGCCCCACTGCTCGCACTGCGTTGCTGATGGGGTTGATCCTGGTGGGGCTGGTGTTTGTACTGGACGTGCCCGGGCGCCTGTCGAGCGAGGCCGGCAATGGCCCGCAATGGCTGGTCGGCGTCGCCCTGGCCTTCTGCGCCGCCTGGGTATTTGCCTGCGCGCTGTGGATCACCGACCACAAGTTGTCCCAGGTACGCGGTTCCGTGCGCAGCCTGCTGACGATCTTCATCGTGTTCGCCAGCGTCAACTTTGCGGGCCTGAGTGGCGCCCTGCCCGGCGGCCTCGACACGCCGGCAACCGCGACCGGCTGGCTGGCGCTGGCCACGTTGGTGGTGCTGTATGGCACCGCCTTTATCGTGTTGTTCATGTCGGTACCTCGCCTGGATATGCCGCGAAACGCGCCGGTCATGAACATTGAGCCGCTGGCGACGCTGCTGATGGGCTGGATCGTGCTCGACCAACTGCTCAGCGTCGGGCAGATGCTGGGGGGTGTCATTGTGGTGACGGCCATCGTGCTGCTGACTTATCGCACGTCGCCCCGCCCGCCCGTCAAGGCGCAGGTCTTGCCTGGATCGAGCCCATCAGGTCGCTGCTGACTATGCAGAGGCCTCTTTTGAACGTCGCCACCTGAGCGCCGCCTCGGATAATCAGCGCTCTATTGGCGCATCCCGAGGCGTTCCCCCATGACGAGCCCTTCCACCGAACAGGTCAGCCCCCAAACCTTGCGAAAGGTGATCATCGCCGCCGGCATCGGTAACTTCGTCGAATGGTTTGACTTCGCCGTCTACGGTTTCCTCGCCACCACCATCGCCCAGCAGTTCTTCCCCAGCGGCGATGCCAGCGCGGCGCTGCTCAAGACCTTCGCGGTATTTGCCGTGGCCTTCGCCTTTCGACCCCTGGGCGGGATTTTTTTCGGCATGCTCGGCGACCGCATTGGCCGCAAGCGCACCCTGGCCATGACGATCCTGCTGATGGCCGGCGCCACAACCTTGATCGGCCTGCTCCCCACCTACGCTGCCATCGGTGTCACGGCGCCGATTCTGTTGTCGCTGATCCGCTGCGCTCAGGGCTTCTCGGCCGGGGGCGAATACGCCGGGGCCTGTGCCTATCTGATGGAGCACGCGCCCAGCGACAAACGCGCCTGGTACGGCAGCTTCGTGCCGGTGTCGACGTTCTCGGCCTTCGCCGCCGCAGCAGTGGTGGCGTATGCCCTTGAAGCGTCATTGTCTGGCGAAGCGATGGGCAGTTGGGGCTGGCGCCTGCCGTTCCTGATCGCCGCACCGTTGGGTCTGGTGGGGCTTTACCTGCGTTGGAAACTGGATGAGACGCCCGCCTTCCAGGCCGTGAAACAGGAACACGCGGTCGCCCATTCGCCGCTCAAGGACACCCTGCGTCACCATGCTGCGGCGATCTGCTGCCTGGGCGCTTTTGTATCGCTGACGGCGCTGTCGTTTTATATGTTCACCACCTACTTCGCGACGTACCTGCAAGTGGCGGGCGGGCTGAGTCGGGCGGTTGCGTTGCTGGTGTCGCTGATTGCCCTGATTTTCGCAGCGGCCATTTGCCCGCTGGCCGGGCTGTATTCGGACCGAGTGGGGCGTCGGGTCACGGTGATGACAGCGTGTGTATTGTTGATGGTGGTGGTGTACCCCTCGTTCTTGATGGCCAGTTCCGGTTCGTTCGCGGCGTCGGTCGTCGGCGTGATGTTGCTGGCGGTGGGTGCGGTGTTATGTGGGGTGGTCACGGCGGCGTTGCTGTCGGAAACTTTCCCCACCCGTACGCGATATACCGCCTCGGCGATCACCTACAACATGGCCTATACGATCTTCGGCGGCACCGCGCCGCTGATGGCGACCTGGTTGATCAGCACCACGGGCAGCAACCTGTCACCGGCGTTTTATCTGATCGCGGTGGCGTTGCTGGCGCTGGCCGGCGGGTTGGCGTTGCCGGAGACGTCGAGAATTTCCCTGCATGACGTGGGCTCGGAGGAAAAAGGCGCAGCGCCGTTGCCCTCGCGTTAGGTTCGCGCGTTGCCGCTCAACGATGTCGAACACCGGCGAGACTGCGCGGCCTACCCCTGGTTTCATCCTGCCTGGTAATCGGCGACCAGCTTGTCCAAAAACACAAACAGCTTCTGGTTCATTTCAGCGTAATCGTTATCTCGCAACTCGGCGGGCTGCTGAACAAAGCGGTGGTCGGTGAGCGTTCGCAATTGCGCTTCAGAGGCCTGGATCAACAATTCCACGACGTCTCTGGTGAGTTCCATATGGCATTGAAAGCCATACACCAAAGGCGTGTATTCGACGATCTGACGCGGGCAACCCTCGCTGTGGGCAATGACTTTGGCATCCGGGGTAAGCCCTGGCATGTCGTTGTGCCAATGGCCGACGTCCAAGGTGCTTCCAAAGTGCGAAAACTTTGGATTAGCCAACCCCTCAGCGGTCAGGGAAATCGCAAATTTGCCGATTTCCTTCTCGGGGCTGTGGTCGAAAGCGGCCCCCAATGCCTCGCCTATCAATTGCGACCCCAGGCAAACCCCAACCACAGCGCGTCGCGACAAAATGGCGGTGTGAATGAGCTGACACTCGGCCGCGGCGTCGAAATGCGCGCATTGTGCGGGCGTAGTCGCCGGGTCTTGTGGGCCACCCAGCACCACCAACAGGTCGAATGAGCCCGCATCGGCCGGCAGCGCTTCATTCAGGTAGACGCGCGAATACGTCGCTTGATAACCGCGAGCGGTTACCCAGCCTTCAAATGCACCGGGGGCTTCGTAAGACTCATGCACCAGAAAATGGACGTTCAATTCTTCACCTTTAAAATGAGCGCAGGCCGCACGGCTACCAGGGGTCAATGCCTTATCCGACCAGCCCGGAAAGACACAAGGCGCATACTAATGACACATTGTGTCATTTACAAGCTCAAAGCGATTGCAACGGCACGTAAATATCGGTCTGCCACTGATCCTGCGGTGTCTCGGGGAAAACACTCAGGTAATCGAAGAACAGCGGGTGGTCGCGAAGCTCCTCGCCACTGCCGGGTAGCCAATCGCGATAGATCGGATAAATCGATTCTGCGATGTGATCCGGCGAGCCCGTATGCCGCACCACGACGCAACGCCCGCCGGGGATAACGCGCTCAGTCACGCCAAACTCATTCGCGCTTACCGCCTCGCGCACTTCGCCGCAGATCGCAAACCGGAACTCATCGGCCGGGGTCGTATCAGGGTTACCGAACGCAATACCAAAACTGCGACTGGATGCCACCGGCGACTGTCCACTGTGCAGGCGCCACTGGATAAATTGACCCACGCTTTCACTCACCCGCGCTGGCGCACCGCAGTGCTCGAGGACGGCAACCCTGACGGCTTGAAACTCTACAATTCTTACCTGCATGACAACGCTCCTGGAAAAATGAGGGATGGCGAATACCGCGTTCCACACGTGCCAATCCGGTCGTTTTCGAAAGGCGCTCGGCGCCATACCGAACGCCCGCCTGAATGCTCTGGAAAACGCTTCGGGGCTTTCGAAGCCCGCCCCAACGGCGGCGTCCAGCACCGAATAATCAGCCCTGGAAGACAAGCCGTGCGCCGCGCGCCGTAGTCGCATCAGTTGCACATAACGTGAAACCGGCACGCCCACGAACGCGGTGAATTGCCGGTGAAAGTGAAACGTCGAAAAATTCGCCACACGGCTCAACGTCTTCACGCACAGGTCGCCTTCAAGGTTCGCTTCGATAAAGGCGAGTACCGCATCGAAACGTTTGCTGTAGGCGGCATTGCTCGGCAAGTCAGACACTGGATAAAGGCTCCTGGATATACGCCAGGCACTAGCTTGGGCGATTGCATCGACCCGCGCCTAGCCGTGTTTGCTCAAATGGACGCCCGGCATTTACGCGGGGTTATGCCTGTGGTTTCAACGCGAAGTCGCTTGCAGAGCCAACGCGCGCATTGTCCAGCCGCCTCACGCCACTTGATGCCACGAAGGACCTGAAAAAAACTAGACTCCTGGGACCACTCACTCCGTGGAGAGCCAACATGACTGCTAAAAACACCCTCTGCCTCTGGTACAACGGCACCGCCGAGGAGGCTGCCAACTTTTACGCCAAGACCTTCCCCGACAGCGCGGTGAACGCCGTACGCCGGGCGCCGAGTGATTTCCCGTCCGGCAAACGAGGCGACGTACTGACCGTCGAATTCACCGTACTGGGCATCCCTTGCATCGGCTTGAACGGCGGCCCGATGTTTACCCATAGCGAGGCGTTCTCGTTCCAGATCGCCACCGATGATCAGGCCGAAACGGATCGATACTGGAACGCCATTATCGACAACGGCGGCCAGCCCAGCGCTTGCGGCTGGTGCAAGGACAAGTGGGGGTTGTCGTGGCAAATCACGCCTCGCGTGTTGACGGATGCGGTGGCACACACCGATCCGCAAATAGCTCGGCGTGCGTTTGAAGCGATGATGACCATGACAAAAATCGACATTGCCGCCATCGAAGCCGCCGTGGCTGGGCATTCAGCAGGTCATACTTGACACATTTGCTGACATCCCCTGAAGATGGAGCCCTTCTTCAGGGTGTGTCAGCTTATGTCCGCAACCACGTGGGTTAACCTTTACGTCATTGGCTCGGTTGCCAAGGCGCAAGGTTGCGTGGCGCACGCCCTCAAATCGAAGAAACAGTCGCTCATGTGACCGGGGCGCGCTGTCCCGTCAGATGAGCTGACAGGACATTGAGCGCGGACTCCCTCCCCCCTTGCACAATTGCCCCTGCCCTTCTGACGGTGACTTGACTGGTCCATCCTCAGGAGAAAATGCATGTCATCGTTTCAAGGTATCTGGGTTCCCGTAGTCACACCGTTCAATCACGGCGCCATCGACTTCATCGGCCTGCGCCGGCTGGTCAGCCATCTGCTGGAAAAGCACGTGGCCGGGATCATGGTGTGCACCACCACCGGCGAAGCTGCCGCACTCAGCCGAGAGGAACAACTGGCGGTGCTGGATGCGGTGTTGCAAGTGGCGCCCGCGCACCGTGTGGTGATGGGCCTGGCAGGCAATAATCAGATTGAGTTGTTGGGGTTTCAGAGCGAAATCCTCAAGCGCCCGGTGGCGGGCTTGCTGGTGCCGGCGCCAAGTTACATCCGCCCGTCCCAGGTCGGCCTTGCGGCGTTCTTTCGCACCGTGGCGGATGCGTCCAGCGTGCCGATCATTCTCTACGATATTCCCTACCGCACCGGCGCGACCTTTGAGCAGGCCACCTTGCTGAGCATCGTCGCCCATGAGCGCATCGTGGCGATCAAGGACTGTGGCGGCAACCTGGGTAATACCCTGGCGCTGTTGGCCAGTGGTGAAGTGGACGTGTTGTGCGGCGAGGATGTGCAGATCTTCAACGCCCTGTGCCTGGGTGCCACGGGGGCGATTGCGGCGTCGGCCCATGTGCGCACCGAAGAGTTCGTGGCGCTGTGCCAGCAAGTACGGGATAACCAATGGGTCGAAGCGCGGGCCACGTTCTTCGCATTGTTGCCGCTGATCAACACCTTGTTCATTGAACCCAACCCGGCCCCCGTGAAGGCCGCCCTGGCGTTACAGGGCTTGATCGGCAGCGAGTTGCGGGCACCGCTGCAAAGCGCCAGCGACGCGACCCGGACTCAACTGAACAGCCTGCTCAGCTAGCCCCGCGAGCAACCAAGAACCCATGTGGGAGGGGTTTGCGCCCTCCCACATTGTTGAAACGCCTACATCAGCCTGCCGAGGTGACGCGAGCCCGCGCGCTGTGCAGCTTTTTGTAGCTCTCGATCAAACGCAGATGCCGGTCCAGCCCTTCCAGCTTGATGCTGGTCGGCGTCAAGCCGTAGAACCGCACGCTGCCGTCCACCGACCCCATCACTGCGTCCATGCGCTCATCGCCGAACATGCGGCGCAAGTTGACCGCGTAATCCGCCCGTTCCAGGTCGTCGTCCAGTTCTATCTCCAGCACCGCGTTCATCGCCTGATAGAACAGCCCACGTTCGGCGGTATTGTCGTTGTACTGCAGGAACATCTCTACGCATTCCTTGGCTTCTTCATACTGCTTCAAGGCCAGGAAAATCAGCAGCTTCAACTCCAGGATGGTCAGTTGGCCCCACGCCGTGTTGTCGTCGAACTCGATGCCGATCAGCGTGGTGATGTCGGTGTAGTCGTCCAGCTCGCTTTCGATCAGGCGCTCGACCAACGCTTGCAGCTCATCCTCGTCAAGGCTGTGCAGGTTGAGGATATCGGCGCGGAAGAACAGCGCTTGGTTGGTGTTGTCCCAGATCAGATCGTCCACCGGGTAGATTTCCGAGTAATCCGGTACCAGGATGCGGCAGGCGGTGGCGCCGAGGTGTTCGTACACCGCCATATAGGTTTCTTTGCCCATGCCTTCGAGAATGCCGAACAAGGTCGCGGCCTCTTGGGCGTTGGAGTCTTCGCCCTCGCCCGAGAAGTCCCATTCGACAAATTCATATTCCGACTGCGCGCTGAAAAAACGCCACGACACCACGCCGCTGGAATCGATGAAGTGTTCGACGAAGTTGTTCGGCTCAGTCACGGCCTGGGCTTCGAAGGTCGGCTGCGGCAAGTCGTTCAAGCCTTCGAAACTGCGGCCTTGCAGCAGTTCGGTAAGGCTGCGCTCCAGCGCCACTTCCAGGCTTGGGTGAGCGCCGAACGAGGCAAACACGCCGCCGGTGCGCGGGTTCATCAAGGTCACGCACATCACCGGGAATTCACCGCCCAGCGACGCGTCCTTGACCAGTACCGGGAAGCCCTGGGCCTGCAAGCCCTCAATGCCCGCCACAATGCCTGGGTACTTGGCCAGCACCTCGGCCGGCACGTCCGGCAGGGCAAATTCGCCTTCGATGATTTCGCGCTTGACCGCCCGCTCGAAGATCTCCGACAGGCATTGCACCTGGGCTTCGGCCAAGGTGTTGCCCGCGCTCATACCGTTGCTCAGGTAGAGGTTTTCGATCAGGTTGGACGGGAAGTACACCACCTCGCCATCCGACTGGCGCACGAACGGCAGCGAAACAATGCCACGCGCTTCGTTGCCCGAGTTGGTGTCGAACAGGTGCGAGCCGCGCAACTCGCCTTCGCGGTCGTAGACCTTGCGGCAGTAGGCGTCGAGGATTTCGCTGGGCAATTCGTCGTTGGGTCCCGGTTGGAACCAGCGCTCATCCGGATAGTGAACGAACGGCGCGTTGGCCAGTTCCTCACCCCAGAACTGGTCGTTATAGAAGAAGTTGCAATTGAGCCGCTCGATAAACTCGCCCAGCGCCGACGCCAAGGCGCCCTCTTTGGTCGCGCCCTTGCCGTTGGTGAAGCACATCGGCGAGTGCGCATCGCGAATATGCAGCGACCACACGTTAGGCACGATATTGCGCCACGAGGCGATCTCGATCTTCATCCCCAGGCCGGCGAGGATCCCCGACATATTGGCGATGGTCTGCTCCAGCGGCAGGTCCTTGCCGGCAATGTACGTGCCCCCTTGCGAGGTACTGCCGGGCATCAACAAGGCCTGGGCATCGGCGTCGAGGTTTTCCACTTCCTCGATCACAAACTCCGGCCCGGCCTGCACCACTTTCTTCACGGTGCAACGGTCGATGGAGCGCAGGATGCCCTGGCGGTCCTTATCGGAAATATCCGCCGGCAACTCCACCTGGATTTTGAAGATCTGGTTATAGCGGTTTTCCGGGTCGACGATATTGTTCTGCGACAGGCGAATATTGTCGGTGGGGATATTGCGGGTCTGGCAGTACAACTTCACAAAGTACGCCGCGCACAACGCCGACGAAGCGAGGAAATAGTCGAATGGCCCCGGCGCCGAACCATCGCCCTTGTAGCGAATGGGTTGGTCGGCAATCACCGTGAAGTCATCGAACTTGGCTTCAAGCCGGAGGTTGTCGAGAAAGTTGACCTTGATTTCCATGGGGGCACACCAGAATACGGGCTAAACAAAAATGGCGGCCATTATGAGGTTTTTCGTCGACTGATTTCAGGCTTTTGACCAATGGCGGGCGAAATAGCCCATGTGCATTAATCTTCTGCCGGTTAGTGCCGATGCACTGGGTGCAACCAGGGAGTAGTCGGAATGCGCAATAACCAGCCGGTAACACAACGCGAAATTTCACTCGCACCATCGCAAAAACTTATCTCTGCCACCGATACGCAGGGTGGCATCACCTACTGTAACGATGCTTTTGTCGAGATCAGTGGCTTTGAACGAGCCGACCTGATCGGCGCCCCGCAGAACATCGTGCGTCACCCCGACGTACCCCCGGCCGTCTTTGCGCACATGTGGAGTGCGCTGAAAAAAGGCCTGCCGTGGATGGGGATCGTCAAGAACCGCTCGAAAAACGGCGACCATTACTGGGTCAACGCGTACGTTACGCCGATCTTCGAAGGCAGCCGGGTGGTGGGTTTCGAGTCGGTGCGGGTCAAGCCCAGCGCCGACGAAATCCGTCGCGCCCAGGCGCTGTATCGACGCCTGGGCCAAGGCAAATCCGGCGTTTCGCTGCAGGATGCCTGGCTGCCGGCGCTTTTAGGCTGCGCGCCCTATGCCGTCACCGGTGTTGCCGGCGCCCTCGGCGGGCTGTTCCTCAGCGCACCGGCCGCCATCGCCGTGGCGGTGGCCGTCGCGGTACCGGTGGGCATGCTCTGCGCACGCTGGCGCCAAGGCAGCACCTTGCGTTTGTTGGAGGGGGTCGAACCCTCGACGTCGGATGCCTTGATCGCCCAGATGTACAGCGACGCACGCGGCCCTCAAGCGCGGTTGGAAACAGCATTCCTCAGCCAGCATGCACGCCTGAAAACCTGCCTCACGCGCCTACAGGACAGTGCCGAACAACTCAGCGCGCTGGCCGGGCAATCCGATCAATTGGCGACCGCCAGTTCCAGGGGCCTTGACCGTCAGCGCGTCGAAACCGAACAGGTCTCGGCGGCGGTCAACCAGATGGCGGCCACCACCCAGGAAGTCGCGAGCCATGTGCAACGTACCGCCGACGCCACCCAGCAAGCCAATGTGCTGACCGGCCGCGGCCGCGAAGTGGCGCGCGATACCCGCGAGGCCATCGAGCGATTGTCTACCGTGGTCGGCGAGACGGGCGCCACCGTGGCGCAACTGGCCCGCGACAGCGATGAAATCGGCAGCGTGGTGGACGTGATCAAAGGCATCGCCGATCAGACCAACCTGCTGGCGCTCAACGCCGCCATCGAAGCCGCCCGCGCGGGCGAACAAGGCCGTGGCTTTGCCGTGGTGGCCGATGAAGTGCGCCAACTGGCACAGCGCACCTCGCAGTCCACGACGCAGATCCACGCCCTGATCACCCAATTGCAAGCGTCTTCCAACAATGCCGTGCTCAGCATGGAAAACGGCCAACGCCAGGCCCAGGAAGGCGTGGCCTGGGTGCTGGAAGCGGATCAGGCGTTGGTGGGCATCAGCGAAGCGGTGTCGCACATTACGGAGATGACCACCCAGATCGCCGCCGCCACCGAAGAACAAAGTGCCGTCGCCGAGGAGATCAGCCGCAACATCACCACCATCGCCGAGTTGGCCGACCAGACCTCGCTGCAAGCCCATCAATCCACCGGGTTGAGCAAAGAGCTGACCAACACCGCCGCCACTCAATATGCGCTGGTAGAACGTTTCAATCGCTGAGTAAAACGCGACGGGGCTTGAGCGCGTTGACCAGACGCGCTCAACCGCGAGACTGCACGAACAACCGGGCTTTACGCGTCAACTGATCCAGGTGCCGATCCCGCTGTTTCTCAGCGTCCACCATGGCGCGCTTGCCGTGTTTCTGCAGCAGGTAGGTGTGGATCTGGCGCACCTCCAGCGAGCTGTAGATCGGCGCGACATCCAGCACGCCCATCAAGCCATCGGTGGCGTAGTCGCGGGTGTTCATCAGCACTTGGGTGCCGCGCGCAGCGCGTACTTGAAAACCCATGGCTTCGAAGGCCGCGACCTTTTCCACCGCACAGGCCAGTTCGGCATGGGGGTAGCGCGCGAGCACGTCCTGCATCATGCCCCGCGCCACGCCCTGTCGGCGGCAACCGGCCTGCACCGCCATAAAGGCAATGCCGCACGCCTGGGGATCATCCTTGACCGGCAAGCACAACAAAAAGCCGAGAACCCGCTCGGCATCCTGCGCATCGGTGGCGACGATCAGTTCCACTGCAATGCCCTTGTCGCCCTTCAGCGCCTCCAGGTACAGGTGCACTTCAAAGCCAATCGCATACTGGTAGATGTTGTAGAGCAGGTTGCTCGGCGGCAGCGCCACGCTACTGATGTCGGTGAGGTTGTCCACCACCAGTTGCAGGATCTGGCCATTGATGGTCTCGGGGCACGGCGTGGTGTAGCGGGTAAGGCTGAACATGCAAATTCCTGGGTTTCGCGTCAAGGCGGCGGCGATTGTACCTGTTGCGCAGGGGTTATTGCCCACACACCTCACGCAAGCAGCCACGCAGCCAACGATGGGCGAGGTCCGCGTCCAGCCGTGGGTGCCAGAGCATCGCCACGGTGAAGGTCGGCAAGCTGACCGGCAGTGCAAAGCAGAACAGGTCGTGGCGGTGGGCGGTGTAGCGCTCGGGCACGCTGGCGATCAAGTCGCTGTCGCGTGCCAGGGCCATGGCCGTGGAGAAGCCGGCAACGATGCTGGTGATCTGTCGCGTGAAGCCCAAGCGCTCGAGCGCAGCGTCGATCTGACCACGGTCCTGCCCGCGACGCGAGACGTAGACGTGCCGGCCCTCGGCAAAACGCTGTGCGCTGATGGCGCCCCGGCTAAGGGGATGGCCCTTGCGCACCACGCCGATCAAGCGGTCGCGAAACAGCGCCTGGGTCAACACTTCGGGGCTGGCGGCGGGGTCGACCACACCCGTTTCCAGATCCACCCGGCCATCGCGCAGCAAGGCGCTGTCCTTGTCGGTCTTGTTGACGAAGCGCAGGCGCACCCCAGGCGCCTCTTGGGCGATACGCGCGAGCAACGCCGGGCCCACGTGCTCGACGAACTCTTCACTGGTGCGCAGGGTGAAGGTGCGCTCTACCTGATGCATATCCAGGCTCAACGTCGGGCGCAACACGGCGTGTGCGTCCTGCACCAGACGGCTGACCTGTTCGCGCAACTCCAGCGCTCGCGGGGTTGGCACCAGGCCACGACCGGCACGCACCAGCAGCGGGTCGCCGGTGGTGTCGCGCAGACGCGCCAGCGCACGGCTCATGGCCGAGGCACTCAGGCCCAGGCGCTTGGCTGCGCCGGCAACGCTGCCTTCGGCGAGCAGCACATCCAGGGTGATCAGCAGATTCAGATCGGGCATCAGCGCTCCTTGGCAGGCGTCATATGCAGGTATTGAGTGCAAACCATGCGCCTTCCGCCATGTTAGGCCACGCCGTAGAGTTGTGACAGTTGCAGTCACTCAAGGAATCTCCCATGCCCTCCTCCCCACGCGGCGGTCTCGTCAGCCTGTCGTTGTCCATGTTGCTGGCGTCCCTCGGCACCAGCATCGCCAATGTCGGCCTTCCCAGCCTGGCGCTGGCGTTCGATGCGTCGTTTCACGCGGTGCAGTGGGTGGTGTTGGCCTACCTGCTGGCGATCACGGCCGTCATCGTCAATGCCGGCCGCCTGGGTGATCGCCTCGGGCGCCGCCGCCTGCTGCTGGGCGGGTTGCTGTTGTTTACTTTCGCCTGCGGCGTATGCGCCGTGGCGCCGTCGCTGAATGCGTTGATCGCCGCGCGGGTCCTGCAAGGGCTGGGCGCGGCGAGCATGATGGCGATGGCCCTGGGCATGGTCGGCGATACCGTCACCAAAGAGCGCACCGGCCGGGCGATGGGCTTGCTCGGCACCGTGTCGGCCGTGGGCACCGCCATGGGGCCCAGCGTGGGTGGGATGCTGCTCAGCCTGTGGAGCTGGCGCGCGTTATTCCTGGCGGGCATGCCCCTGGGGCTGCTGGCGGTGGCGCTGGCGTGGCGCTGCCTGCCGCCGGATCGGCACGGCACGCAGTCAGCCGCGCGGTTGAGCCTCTGGGCGCCGCTCAACGATGCAGCGCTGCGCACAGGCCTGGCAATGAGCACGTTGATCGCCGCCGTGATCATGGCCACCTTTGTGGTCGGGCCGTTTTACCTGTCCCGCGGCCTGGGCCTGGGCCCTGAGTGGATGGGCCTGGCGCTGGCCGTCGGGCCGTGCGTCGCGGCGCTCACCGGCGTACCCGCCGGCCGCCTCACCGACCGCCTCGGCAGCCAGCGCATGACACGCGCCGGGCTGGGCATTCTGCTGTGTGGCGCGCTGCTGCTGTCGTTGACTTCGGGGTTGATTGCCTACCTGGCCGCGCTGATGATCCTGACCACGGGTTACAGCCTGTTCCAGGCCGCCAATAACACAGGCGTCATGAGCGATGTGGAGGCCGCACGCCGGGGGACAATCTCCGGTTTGCTCAACCTGTCGCGCAATCTGGGCCTGATTGTCGGCACCTCGGCCCTGGGCGCGGTGTTCGCCTGGGTCACCCCCAACGTCACCCACGCCGCGCCGCAGGCGGTGACGCATGGCTTGCACGCCACCTTCGCCGTGGCCGTCGGCTTGATCCTGGTCGCCATGGCGATGGCATGGGGCCACACCTGTGCGGCGAACGGCGTGCAGAACACCCGTTGAGGCAAAAAAACAAAAAAGGCGTTGCGCCAGACCGGGTTACATCGCGCATCATGGGCACTTTCAAGCTCAAGGGTAACGTCCATGCGCGTTCTGTCATTGATGATGGGCCTCACGACGCTGGCCGCCAGTACGGTGTTCTGCGCCAGCGCGATGGCGAATGAAGAAAGTCAGTTGGTACAACAGATCAACCAATACCGCAGCCAGGTGCAGCGCTGCGGTGACCAGGGTTCCCAGGAACTGCCACCGTTGGCCAGCGACACGCGGCTGGTGCTCCCGGCCAACAACGTCGGCGATTTGCAGCAGGCCCTGGCCCGCGCCGCTTACCCGATGGTGAATGTGCAGGCCATCAGCCTCTCCGGCCCCAAGGATGCCCAGGCCGCCATGAAGGCCGTGCGCGAAAGCTTCTGCCGGGTGGTGCTGGACCCGCAATTCGTCGACATCGGCGTGAGCAACAGCGGCCAGGACTGGCGCATCGTGCTGGCCCGCCCGCTGCTATCGAGCGGCCTGGGCGACTGGCAAACCGAAGGCAGGAAACTGCTGGACCTGATCAACACCGCCCGCGTCCAACCCCGCCAATGCGGCGCCCAGGCATTCAGCGCCACCACGCCGCTGTCGTGGAACGACACCCTGGCCAGCGCCGCCAACAGCCATACCCGAAACATGGCCAACGGCAACTTCTTCGACCACCTGGACCACGACGGCCGCACCCCTGGCGACCGCGCCGAACTGGCCGGGTACATCGCGAAGAACATCGGCGAAAATATTGCCGCCGGCCTGGATACCCCACGCAAAGTCGTCGATGGCTGGCTCGCCAGCCCCGGTCACTGCGCCAACCTGATGAACCCGCAATTTCGTGAACTGGGCGCCGCGTATGCGATGGACCCCAAGAGCGATGCGGGCATCTACTGGACCGGTCTGTTCGGCACGCAATAACGGGCTGGGCCAACACCCGGCGGGCGGCCCGGCCTGCTCAAACGCATAGAGCAGCCAGCCGCCCGCTCGCGGATATTCGCGCTGAACTGACAGCGTCGGCACGGGTCTGTAGCTTTGCGCCGGGCATTCAAGCGCGCTGTGGATTCTGGTTAAAGGTGTTCTCCCAATGATGAATTGGCTGCAAAGCAGCAGCGAAATGGCTGAACGCGTGCGTCAGCATGATTGGGCCGGTACGCCCCTGGGGCCGCTGGAGCAGTGGCCGGATGTGCTCAAAACCACCGTGGCACTGTGTTTCGCTTCGAGCTTTCCCCAGGCGATTGTCTGGGGGCCGCAGTTGATCACGCTGTACAACGACGCCTTTACGCCAATCCTCGGTAACAAACCCTACGCACTCGGGCGCACCTTCAGCGAAGTGTGGAGCGAGGCATGGGCTGAGATCAGCCCCATTTGCGACGCTGCCTTCCAAGGCCACGCCACGTATATCGAGAATTTCCCGCTGGTGATCGAACGCGGCCAGGCGCAGGAGCAGGCTTACTTCACCTTCTGCTACAGCCCGATCCGCGACCCACAGGGCGCCGTGGTGGGCATGCTTGATACGGTGACCGAAACCACCGCCACCGTATTCCTCACCCGGCGCCTGGCGGTGCTCGATGCCATCGGTCACGCCGTGGTCAATGCCGCCGATGCCGAAGCCATCATGGCCAGCACCACCCGTCTGCTGGCCGAACACCTGCGCGTGAGCAACTGCGCCTACGCCGACATGGACGCCGACGAGGACGGCTTCACCATCCGCGACAATTGGGCTGCCCCAGGTTCGCCGAACATCGTTGGGCGCTACAGCCTGGCAGCGTTCGGGGAACGCGCCGTGACCAGCCTGAAGGCCGGCGAACCGCTGGTGATCCAGGACAACCTGCGCGAATTGCCTGCCGCGGAATCTGCCAGCTTCCGGGCCCTGGGCGTCAGCGCCACCCTCTGCATGCCGCTGATCAAAAACGGCCGCCTGACCGCCTTGATGGCTGTACACAACCACTCACCTCGGACCTGGTCACCTTACGACCTGGCCTTGCTGCGCGAGGTCACCGAGCGTTCCTGGGCGCATATCGAGCGGGTGCGCGCTGACGCCGACGTGCGCCAAGGCCTGGCCGCCTTTGCCGAACTGAACAGGACCCTGGAACAGCGCGTGCAAGAGCGCACCGTTGCGTTGGCCCAGGCCGAAGCCGCGTTGCGCCAGTCGCAGAAACTTGAAGCCATCGGTCAATTGACCGGTGGCGTGGCCCATGACTTCAACAACCTGCTGACAATCATTCGCTCATCGGTGGACTTTTTGCGCCAGCCGGGCCTGCCCGAAGATCGGCGCCAACGCTACATGAGTGCGGTGTCCGACACGGTGGAGCGGGCCAGTAAATTGACCAGCCAACTGCTCGCCTTTGCCCGCCGCCAACCGCTCAACCCGGAAGTCTTCGACGTGGGCCAGCAGGTGCGGAATATCGGCGAGATGCTCGAAAGCGTCACCGGGGCGCGCATTCACGTACAGGTCGAGCTGCCCTCGCATGCCTGCTTCGCACGGGTCGATTCCAGCCAATTTGAAACCGCGCTGATCAACATGGCCCTCAATGCCCGCGATGCCATGGGCGGCCAGGGCACGCTGACGTTGCGGGTCGTCGGCGGGCAGCCGCTGCCGAGCATCCGTGGCGATGCGGGGGCCGGCCAGCCGTATATCGCCGTCTCGCTGGCCGATACCGGCCAAGGCATTGCGCCGCAAACCATCGAGCGCATATTCGAGCCGTTCTTTACCACCAAGGCCGTGGGCAAAGGTACCGGGCTGGGCCTGTCCCAGGTGTTCGGCTTTGCCAAGCAGTCCGGCGGCAATATCGACGTGGCCAGCACCCTCGGCGAAGGCAGCGTGTTCACGTTGTACCTGCCGCAGGTAGAAGCGCTGGCATCGCGGCATGCCATCCCGCAGGAACCCCCGGCGCCCGCCCACAATACCGCCCAGTGCCGCGTGTTGATCGTGGAGGACAACCTCGAAGTCGGGCGGTTTGCCACCCAGATTCTGCAAGACCTGGGCTACCAGACCACCTGGGCCACCGATGGCGAGCAGGCGCTGACCCTCGCGGGCCAGGATGCCATGGCGTTCGATGTGGTCTTCTCGGATGTGGTAATGCCCGGCATCACCGGCGTGGCCATGGCCAAACTGCTGCGCCGGCGCCGTGCCGACCTGCCCGTGGTGCTCACCTCGGGCTACAGCGAAGAGCTGGCCGACAGCGGCTACGAAGGGTTCGAGTTTCTCGCCAAACCGTACTCCGCCGAGCAGGTCTCGCGGGTGTTGACCAAGGCCATCTGCAAGGACTGAACGGCGCCCTACTCCGCCAGTGCCACTTGGTTGCGGCCTTGGGCCTTGGCCCGGTACAGCGCCTTGTCCGCCGTATTCATCAAGCCGTGCAGGTCTTGATCCAACGCATTGGCGAAGGCCACTCCCAAACTGGCGCTGAGCCCATGCACCGGGTCGCAGGCCAGGCCGGAGATGGCCTTGACCAGTTGTTCGGCAATCTCCCGCGCGGTTTCCAAGGTGGTGTTGGGCAACAGCACGGCAAACTCTTCGCCCCCCAGGCGGCCGTACACATCGGCCTTGCGGAACGATGCGCTGATCACCCCGCCAATCTGGCGCAGCACCTGGTCACCGGCCTGGTGCCCGTAGGTATCGTTGATCTGCTTGAAATGGTCCATGTCCATCATCAACGCACACAAGGGTTGCTGGTGATGGCGGCACTGTGCGTACAACAGGTGCGCATGTTCGAAAAACGCGCGGCGATTCATCAAGCCGGTCAGCTCGTCGGTTTGGGCCGCACGCGTGGAAATATTGTGGGCACGCTCCATTTGCCGGGTCAGGCGAAAGGCTTTTTCCAGGGCATCGGAGAGTTTGCGTGTAGCGCTGACCACAAACGTGCTGAACACCAACACCGCGATCGCTACCCCCACCTGCATCGAGGACGGCTGGAACAGCAGCCACACCGTACAGGGCAGCAGCACCAGCGCAATCGACAACAGCGTCATGTTGCGATAGGCCGAATAGCACGAGACCGCGCTCACCGACATGCCCACGGTGAACAGCATCACCAGCACTTGGGACAAACGGTCATCGGCGGGCATCACCGCAAACGCGCCGGCGCCCCAGATACTGGCCGAGAGCGTCAGGGTGATCCAGTAGCGGCGCTCCCAGCGGTCCGGCGTGCGTTCGCTGTTGGGGCAGCGAAACCAGTCCATGAACATCTTGATCCGCAGCATCGACGAGGCCGTCAGCAGCACCAACCAGCCCAGCATGACGGTGTGGTCGAAGCGATCCCAGCACAGCCAGCAGAGCATCGCTGCCGCCAGATAACTGCCGAAAATGGCCGCAAATGACTGCCGAAACAGTTGGTGCAGACGGTCGGTGCGCACCTGCTCTTCTATAAAGCAATCCTGGTCCTGCTCACGCCCAAGGCCATTCATGAAATTCGCCTGATTCGACTGCCGCGACAAAGGTGCCATTGTGGCACCCTGCCAGCACCGCGGACAACCGAATCCCTCACAGCAGAGCCTTCAACGCGCTTCAGGCCGCAGAATCAATACCCCCAGCGGCGGCAAGTTCAGCGACAACGACACCGGCTGACCATGGCGCGGCTCGTCCTGGGTGAACACTTCGCCACCGTTGCCGAAATTGGAGCCGGCATAGGTGTCCGCATCACTGTTGATCACCTCGCTCCAGCGCCCGGCAAACGGCACACCCACGGCGTAGGCTTCGCGCGGCACCGGGGTGAAGTTGGCCACCACCAGTACCGGCTTGCCGTCCTTGCTCCAGCGCAGCCAGGCATAGACGCTGTTGATCGCGTCATCGCCGATCAGCCACTGGAAGCCCTGGGGCGCATCGTCCTGTTCGTGCAACGCAGGCTCCTCGCGGTACAGGCGGTTCAAGTCACCCACCAGTTTTTGCACGCCCTGGTGTTCCTGGTACTGCAACAGGTACCAATCCAGTTGCTGGTCGTGGTTCCACTCACGCCACTGGCCGAACTCGCAGCCCATGAACAGCAGCTTCTTGCCGGGGTGCATCCACATGAACGCCAGGTAGGCACGCAGGTTGGCAAACTTCTGCCAGCGGTCGCCCGGCATCTTGTCGATCAGCGAGTGCTTGCCGTGCACCACTTCATCGTGGGAGATCGGCAGGATAAAGCGCTCGGACCAGGCATAGACCAGGCCGAAGCTCAGCTCGTTATGGTGATGGGCGCGGTACACCGGGTCTTGCTGGATGTAATGCAGGGAGTCGTGCATCCAGCCCATGTTCCATTTGTAATTGAACCCCAGGCCGCCCTGTTGGGTGGGCTGGCTCACGCCGGGCCAGGCCGTGGACTCCTCGGCGATCACCAGCGCACCGGGGGCCTCCAGCGCCACGACGTCGTTCAAGTGCCGCAGAAAATCGATGGCTTCCAGATTCTCGCGCCCGCCATGACGGTTGGGCACCCATTCGCCGGCCTTGCGCGAATAGTCGCGATACAGCATCGAGGCCACCGCATCAACGCGCAGGCCGTCGACGTGGAAGTGCTTGAGCCAGTGCAACGCCGAAGCCAGCATAAAGCCGTGCACCTCGGTGCGGCCCAGGTTGTAGATCAGCGTGTCCCAGTCCTGGTGAAAGCCTTCCAGCGGGTTGGCGTATTCGTACAGCGCGGTGCCGTCGAACTGCGCCAGGCCGTGGGTATCGGTAGGGAAATGCGCCGGCACCCAGTCGAGGATCACGCCGATATCGGCCTGGTGCAGCGCGTTGACGAAATACGCGAAATCTTCCGGCGAGCCAAAACGCGCGCTCGGGGCAAACTGCGACAACGCTTGATAGCCCCACGAGCCGCCAAACGGGTGCTCCATGATCGGCATCAGTTCGATATGGGTGAAGCCCAGTTGCTGCACATAGGGAACAAGCCGTTCGGCCAGCTCGCGCCAGCCATATTGCCGGGCCACTTCACCGGCCTCATCCAGCTCGCACTGCCAGGAACCGACGTGCAATTCATAGATCGACAGCGGCGCCGTGGACTTCTGTTTTTCGCCGCGTGACTGCATCCATTCGTGGTCTTGCCAGTCCACCCGCAAAGGCGGCGCGACTTTCGACGCGGTGTCCGGCGGCAGCTGGGTGGCCAGCGCCATGGGGTCGGCCTTGAGCGGCAGGATGCCGTTGGCGCCGAGGATCTCGTATTTGTAAGCCGCACCCGGTTGCAGGCGCGGGATAAAGATTTCCCACACGCCGGAGGGATGGCGCAGGCGCATCGGGTGGCGGCGACCGTCCCAGATATTGAAGTCGCCCACCACCGACACGCGCCGCGCATTCGGTGCCCACACGGCAAAACGCACCCCGTCCACACCATCGACGTTAGCCACCTGGGCGCCCAGGCAACTGCTGAGGTCGCGATGGTTGCCTTCGGCAAACAGGTACAGGTCCATCTCGCCCAGCAGCAACTGACTGAAACTGTACGGGTCTTCGGTGATCTGCTCGCCACCGGCCCACTGGATCTTCAGCAGGTACGCCTGGCGATGGTTGAAGTGCCCGACAAACAAACCCGGCACCTGGGTGGCATCCAGGCTGCCGATCGGCTCACCACTGTCGCGCGCCAGTACGTGAACGCTCAGGGCCTCCGGCAGGAACGCGCGGATAAATTGCCCGCCCTGCTCATCATCGTGTGGCCCGAGAATAGAGAACGGGTCATGGTGCTCGGCGCGCACCAGCGCATCGACGTCCCTGGACGCCGGCATTGCCGTCAGCTTGGGCTGCAGCGGTTCTTTATATGTAAAACTCATGACGTCTCCCCACCGCGTGCATGCTTGGATTTAGGTAACAACTCGCTCAACAGGTTATGCAGGCCCTGTAACGGCACCGGCAACCAGGTCGGGCGATTTTCCGCCTCGTAGGCCACTTCGTACGCGGCCTTCTCCAGGCCAAACAACGTCAGCGCGGCGTCCTGGCCTTTGGCATCCTGCCAGTCATGCGCCAGTGTAGACGTAGCCGCCTGATAAGCCTGGATAAATGCCAGGCGTGCTTCTTTCAGGTAGCGATCAGTCACGCGCTTGCGTGCCTGGTCGGCCTGTTCGGAGTGATCCGCGCCCTGCTCATTGAGGGCCATGGCCGCCGCGTAATCGAACGAGCGCAGTACACCGCTCACGTCTTTGTACGGGCTGTGCTTGCCGCGACGCTCATGCAGCGGCCTGGCCGGCTCGCCTTCGAAGTCGATCAGGTAAGCATCACCCTTCACCACCAACACCTGGCCCAGATGCAAATCACCGTGGACGCGAATACGCAGCCCGCCCAAGGTGGCCTTGGCCAACGCCTGGACGTGCTCGCGGATGGCTTTTTTGTGCGCCAACAAATCAGTGACCAACGCCTGATCCGCCGGGTTCAATTGGTTTTGCTGCAGCTTGAGCAGATGCAGGGCGCGGTCGATCTGGGCACCGACATCCTTGCTCCAGGCTTGGGTGTCCTTGGCGGTCGTGACCTCAGGCTGGAAGTCCTTGTTGGCGGTTTTCGCCCCGAGCACCAGGTGCATCTCGCCCAGGCGCCGGCCGAGCAGGCCGGCAAAGTCCGCCAGTTCGCCCAGCGCGTTGTAGTGCTGTTCCTGCTCGGAAATGGCCTCGGCCAGTTCGTCGCGAATCGCGCGTTCGAGGTTGTTCTGGGTCCAGCTCCAGGCGTCGCCCTGGTTGCTCAGGTAGCCCTGGGCGATCATCAGCAGGTTGTCTTCGCCATTGGCATCGCGACGGATCACGGCGCCCATCAGCGGCGAGATATTCGGGTAATCGGCGGCGGTCAGGTAGGCGCTCATCTCCAGCTCCGGGTGTACGCCGGCACTGACCTTGCGGATCAACTTGAGTACCAGGCACTCCCCCACCACCACCGAGCTGTTGGACTGCTCGGCCGACAAATAGCGCACCGGCGTTTCGTCGCTCAGTGGCAGCGCGGCCAAGTGGGGCGTGGCCTCAAAGCGCAGGTCGCCGTCGCTGGAATTCAACACCGTGCCGGCTTGCAGGCCCTGGATCACCGCGCGCACAAAGTGCTCCAGGCTGAAGGCGTCGGTCACCAGCCCTACCTGGCGCGTACGCCGCACGCGGGCCAGGGCCAGTTGTTGGGGCAAGGCGCTGGTGAACTGGTCTTCAGCCAGGAAACCGAACGGCAACTGGTAACGACTGACCTGCCCGGCGGCGCTCACCTCCAGCTCGCTGAGCAACACCGGATGCTGCGGGTCGCCAAACCGTACGCCGTAGACAATGCGGACGCTGTCGATGGCCACGTCCTTGCCGGCAAACCAACGCCGCTTGGGCAGCCAGGCCGGCAACGACGTTTGCTCAAGGGTGGTGCGGCCAGGTTCTTCAAGCAGTTCTTCCATGCGTTTTTTCAATACCAGAGTGGTGAAATCGGGAATGCTTTGCGCCGGCTCCACATGCCAGCTGGGCATACGGTTTTCCGCCGCCAGTACAAACCAGTAGAAGCCGTACGGCGCCAGGGTCAGCAGGAAATTCAGTTGGCCGATCGGTGGGAAGGCGTTACCGCCGAGCATCTCCACCGGCACCATGCCGGCGAACGCCGACAGGTCCAACTCAGCCGCCTGGGCACTGCGGGACACGTTGGCCACGCACAGGATGATCTCGGTGTGCCCATCCTCGCCGGTGTACTCGCGGGTATACGCCAGGATGCGGCGGTTGGTCGGCGAGAGCATTTTCAAGCTGCCACGGCCGAATGCCTTGGATTGCTTGCGCACCGCCAGCATGCGTCGGTTCCAGTTGAGCAGCGAATGTGGGTCTTGGGTCTGGGTCTCGACGTTGACCGACAGGTAGCCGTAGAGCGGGTCCATGATCGGCGGCAGCACCAGGCTGGCCGGGTCGGCGCGGGAGAACCCGCCGTTGCGGTCGATGGACCACTGCATGGGCGTGCGCACGCCATCACGGTCGCCCAGGTAGATATTGTCGCCCATGCCGATTTCATCGCCGTAATACAGGGTCGGCGTGCCCGGCATCGACAGCAGCAGGCTGTTGAGCAACTCCACGCGGCGGCGGTCGCGCTCCAGCAAGGGCGCCAGGCGCCGGCGAATCCCCAGGTTGATCCGCGCGCGGCGGTCGGCGGCGTAGTAATTCCACAGGTAATCGCGCTCTTTGTCGGTGACCATTTCCAGGGTCAGTTCATCGTGGTTGCGCAGGAAAATCGCCCATTGACAGTTAGCGGGGATCTCCGGCGTTTGCCGCAGGATATCGGTGATCGGGAAGCGATCTTCCTGGGCCAGCGCCATGTACATGCGCGGCATCAGCGGGAAGTGGAAGGCCATGTGGCATTCGTCGCCGTCGTCGCCCTTGCGATCGCCGAAATACAGCTGTGTGTCTTCGGGCCACTGGTTGGCTTCGGCGAGCAGCATGCGGTCCGGGTAATTGGCGTCGATCTCGGCACGGATCTGCTTGAGCACGTCGTGGGTTTCGGCCAGGTTTTCGTTGTTGGTGCCGTCGCGCTCGATCAGGTACGGAATGGCGTCCAGGCGCAGGCCGTCAATACCCATGTCCAACCAGTAGCGCATCACCGACAGCACGGCCTTCATGACTTGCGGGTTATCGAAATTGAGGTCGGGCTGGTGGGAATAGAAACGGTGCCAGAAGTACTGGCCGGCGACCGGGTCCCAGGTCCAGTTGGACTTTTCGGTATCGAGGAAGATGATGCGGGTGCCGTCGTATTTCTGGTCGTCATCGGACCACACGTAGAAGTCCCGCGCGGCCGAGCCGGGCTTGGCCTTGCGCGCGCGCTGGAACCAGGGGTGCTGGTCGGACGTGTGGTTGATCACCAGCTCGGTGATCACCCGCAGCCCGCGTTTGTGGGCTTCGGCAATAAAGCGCTTGGCATCGGCGAGGGTCCCGTAGTCGCTGTGCACGCCGCGATATTCGGCAATGTCGTAGCCGTCATCGCGACGGGGCGAGGGGTAGAACGGCAGCAGCCAGATGGTGTTCACGCCCAGGTCGGCGATGTAGTCGAGCTTGGCGATCAGGCCGGGAAAGTCGCCGATGCCGTCGTTGTTGGAGTCGAAATAGGATTTGACGTGAACCTGGTAGATCACCGCGTCCTTGTACCAGAGCGGGTCTTTGATAAAGGTGGCAGCCTTGGGTTTCTTCGCCATTGGAAACTCCTGAAATTCAGCAGGCAGAATGCAGTCAATGTGGGAAGGGGCTTGCTCCCTCCCACATGTGATGTGCGCAAGACTCAGGAAGCAGTGATGCGCCAAACCCCAAACGGCATTTGCGGCTCCAGCCGCGTCCACTGGGTCTTGCCATACCACGTCCAGCGATGGCCGTTCATCAGGTCCTCGCCCTGGGTGTGGGCATCGTCCGGCAGGCCCATCTCCCACAGCGGCAATTCAAAATGCGCCTCCTGGGCATTGAACGGGTCCAGGTTGACCGCCACCAGGATGAAGTTGCTGCCGTCCTCGCTGCGCTTGCCGAAGTACAGGATGTTGTCGTTCCACGCGTTGTACAGCTTGAGCCCCAGGTGCGTGTGCAATGCCGGGTTCTGCCGGCGGATGCGGTTGAGCTGGGCGATTTCGGCAATGATGTTGCCCGGCGCGGTGAAGTCCCGTGGGCGGATCTCGTATTTCTCCGAGTCCAGGTATTCCTCTTTGCCCGGTACCGGCGCGGCTTCGCACAATTCGAACCCTGAATACATGCCCCACAGGCCCGAGCCCAGGGTGGCCAGCGCGGCGCGGATCAAAAAGCCCGCGCGCCCGGACTCGTGCAGGAAGCCGGGGTTGATATCCGGTGTATTGACGAAGAAGTTCGGGCGGTAGCACTCACGCCACGGCGACTGGTTCAACTGGGTGAAATACTCGCTCAACTCAGCCTTGGTGTTGCGCCAGGTGAAATAGGTGTAGCTCTGGGAATAACCGACCTTGCCCAGACGCGCCATCATCGCCGGGGTGGTGAAGGCCTCGGCGAGGAAGATCACCTCCGGGTGCTTGGCGCGCACGTCGCTGATCAACCATTGCCAGAACGGCAGCGGCTTGGTGTGAGGGTTGTCGACGCGAAAGGTCTTCACGCCCTCTTCCACCCAGCCCACCACGATGTCGCGCAGTTCTGTCCATAAGCCCGGAATGGCATCGGCCGCGTAGAAATCGACGTTGACGATGTCCTGATACTTCTTGGGTGGGTTTTCCGCGTATTTGATCGTGCCGTCCGGACGCCAGTTGAACCAGCCCGGGTGCTGCTTGAGCCATGGATGGTCCTGGGAGCACTGGATGGCGAAGTCCAGGGCGATTTCCAGGCCATGCTCGGCGGCGGCTTTGACCAGTCGACGGAAGTCTTCGCGGCTGCCCAGTTGCGGGTGGATGGCCTCGTGGCCGCCCTCCTCGCTGCCAATCGCGTAAGGGCTGCCGGGATCGTCGGGGCCTGCGGTCAGCGCGTTGTTCTTGCCCTTGCGATGGCTGCGGCCGATGGGGTGGATCGGCGGGAAGTACAGCACGTCAAAGCCCATGTCGTGGATCATCGGCAGGCGCGCATGCACATCGTTGAAGGTGCCGTGGCGCGCGGGATCGTCGGTGATCGAGCGCGGAAACAGCTCGTACCAGCTGGCGAATTGCGCGCGTTCGCGCTCCACATCCACCGGGTACAGGGTGCTGACACTCAAGTAAGCGCGGTGGTCGGCCTGGGTCATCAGGTGTGCACTGTCTTCGTGCAGGAACAGCGCGACCTGCTCGGTTTCCAGCAGGCCGGAGAGTTCATGGTGCAGCAACATCAGGCGGTCGCGCAGTTCATTGTCACTGCGCTCGGCGGCCTGCAATACCAGGCTGCGGCCTTCCTGCAACTCCAGGCTGACCGGCACGCCGGCCTCATGCTTTTTGCGCAGTTCATAGCAAAAGCTGGCGAAGGTATCGATCCAGGCTTCGATGCAATACTCGTGCGGCCCAACAGCGGTGACGGTAAACGCGCCCTCCCAGCCATTGTTACCCACGTCAGTCATCACCACGCTGTGCCAGCTCTCGTCCTTGAGCGCACGCCAGCGGACCAGTACGGCGAGCTTGTCGTGGCCGTCGGCGAACACCTTGCTGGTGACGTTGACCCGTTGGCCAACCACGGCCTTGACGGCAAATTCGCCGCCGTCGATCACCGGCATGGTGCTTTCGATTGCGATCCTGGGCAGCAACAGCGCCTGGGACAGCGGTAACAAGGCGTCGTCTGGAACCTGTGTTTCAGCAGTCATCGAGCATCTTCCCCTTACGCCCTATGGACGCTCTTTGCTTGATCCGAATTGTTCAACCGGCCGCGTTTTCCCTGAACGGGCCGCTATAGGTCCGAGCGCGAGCGCCAGTCAAAAGTTCAGGTGAATGTGCCGCCACTGAGCGGGAATCAAACCTGCCCCGTGGTTGTCCACCGCTAGAGCAAAGCACAAAGGAGGCCACACCGATGAATATCCCGATCCCGGCTGAGACGCCTGACCCGAATATCGATAACCCGACACTGCCGCCCACCGAACCCGAGCCGATCCCCGAGAAAGAACCTCCGGAAAACCCGCCGCCACCGGTGCAAGAGCCGCCGGCGACCATGCCGCCAGTGATCGTCAGTCCTTGTCCAGCCGCTTGACGATCATCGGCATCACGCTGAACACCGCAAGCGCCAACAAGGTGCTGAGCACCGCCGTCGATTCACGGCCCAACCCCGCCGCCACACCAATGGCGGCGGTCATCCATAAGCCGGCGGCAGTGGTCAGCCCCTTTACGTGTTGACCTTCTTCATCTTCCTTGCCTTTAAGAATGGTGCCGGCGCCCAGAAAGCCGATCCCGGCAATCACCCCCTGCACGACTCGGCTCATGGCATCCGCCTGGTTGCCCGACATCTGCGGCACCATCACAAACAATGCGGCGCCCATTGCCACCAGCATATGGGTGCGCACGCCGGCGGCCTTGCCCTTGTGCTCGCGTTCAAAGCCAAGAATGCCACCCAGCAAGGCGGCGATCAGCAAGCGTACGGTGATTTGCGTGAGCTGCCGGGCGTCGCCAAGGTCGGCAAATTCGGCCTGCAGCGTCAGCCACACTTCATGCCACCAAGCGTCCATCAGCATCGTCCTTTGTCATTGTTGGTAAAGCATGGACAACCGCGACCGCCAGTCAGTTGCCTGGAACACCCGGCCCTGGGCGGGGGCCTAAGCATCACCACCCCATGAAAAGGAGATCACCATGCCCGTACGTATCGAAAATCAAACGTGCTATTTCACGGTCAACGACGACGGCCAGGAACAGCGCCTGCCAGCGACCGCGGTGACGGTGAATACGGACATCGCCAAGGCCATGTCCTATGTCGACGTGAACGGTGACAAGGTTTACATCACTGAGCAGCAAGCCGATGCCCTGACAGTGGCCGGTGCCACCGATGGGCGCCGGCATAAGAAAGCCACCGAGCCTGGTTCGGCGATTTAGCTGACCTGTATCAGCCTATGTTCACTATTGCTGTACCGCAGGCGGCCTGGGGTGCAGCAAGTTGTCACAGAGGGTGCCCACCGGCGCATCTGATCCGCTTTTAATCGCCATACCTGAGTCTGTTCTGCAAACAGACCGGCGCTCATAGTTGATTGGCCTGATGGAGGCTGATGAGCGAACGACCATGAGCGAACGAATCCCAACCGTGGAAACCTTTGAGCCCCTGCACCCAAAGAAGGTGAAGGCCAAACCCGGCGACAACTTGATCCATACCCGCAGCTTCACCGGCCTGTTCCGCACCTTGCGCGTGGCGGGTGCGGGCCTGCTGTTCCTGGCGTTTTTCGGCACCGTGTGGCTGAACTGGGGGGGACGCCAGGCCGTGCTGTGGGACTTGGTCGAGAGTAAATTCCACATTTTTGGGGCCACGTTCTGGCCCCAGGATTTCATCCTGCTGTCGGCGCTGCTGATCATCTGCGCGTTCGGCCTGTTTGCGATCACGGTGTTTGCCGGCCGTGTCTGGTGCGGCTACACCTGCCCGCAAAGCTCGTTCACCTGGCTGTTCATGTGGTGCGAGAAAGTCACCGAAGGCGAACGCAACCAACGCATCAAACTGCACGCCGCGCCCTGGAGCCTGAACAAGCTGGCGCGGCGCTCGGCCAAACACATCTTATGGCTGGGCATCAGCGTGCTGACCGGGCTGACGTTCGTCGGCTACTTCACACCGATTCGCCCGCTGGCGGGCGAATTGCTGACCTGGCAGTTGGGCGGCGTCAGCTTGTTTTGGGTGCTGTTTTTTACCGCGGCCACCTACATCAATGCCGGCTGGCTGCGTGAAGCGGTGTGCATGCACATGTGCCCGTATGCGCGGTTCCAGAGCGTGATGTTCGATAAAGACACCCTCACCATCTCCTACGACAGCGCCCGAGGCGAGCGCCGTGGCCCGCGCAAACGTGAAGTGATGCCGTCCGAGGTCGGCCTGGGTGATTGCATCGACTGCCAATTGTGCGTACAGGTGTGCCCCACCGGCATCGACATCCGCGACGGCCTGCAAATGGAATGCATCGGTTGCGCGGCGTGCATCGATGCCTGTGATTCGATCATGGACAAAATGGGCTACGCCCGCGGCCTGGTGAGCTATACCAGCGAGCATCAGTTGCAAGGGGGCAAGACCCAGCTGCTGCGACCGCGCCTGATCGGCTACAGTGCCGTGCTGCTGATGATGATTGCCGCGCTGGTCGTGGCGTTGGTGGAGCGGCCGATGGTGTCGCTGGACGTGACCAAGGACCGGGGTCTGTTCCGGGAGAACGCCCAGGGCCTGATCGAGAACATCTACAGCCTCAAGGTCATCAACAAGACCCAACAACGCCAGGACTACCGCTTGGCGCTGGTGGAGGCCGAGGGGTTCCAACTGCAAGGCAACACCCGGATCAGCCTGGCGCCGGGGGAAATTGTGGATGTGCCGGTGTCGGTGGCGTTGCTGGCGGATACACCGGCGAGCAGTTCGCAGACTCTGCGGTTCAAGGTGACGGATGTGGATGAACCGTGGATCCATACGGCAGCCGAAAGCCGGTTTGTCGCACCGCTGAACCGCTGAAATTTATCTGGAGAAAGGCAGACTCATATGGGAGGGGGCTTGCTCCCGATAGCGGTGGGTCAGCACCGATTCTGCTGACGGTTACACCCTATCGGGAGCAAGCCCACTCCCACACTTTACCCTGTGTACCGACTGAAAAATCTGTTCAAGGCCACTCATGAAACGCTACGAAAAATTCGCCGACGACATCGCAGAACTGATCCGCTCCGGCGTCCTCGGGCCCGGCCAGCGCGTGCCGTCGGTGCGTTATGCCAGCCAGACCTACGGCGTCAGCCCGTCCACGGTGTTCCAGGCGTATTACCTGCTGGAGCGCCGAGGCCTGATCCGTGCGCGGCCGCGTTCCGGCTACTTCGTCAACACCCATGCGCCAAGCCCGTTTTCCGAGCCGGTGGTGAGCGAGCAGGTGCATGAGTCCACCGAGGTGGATGTGAGCGAGTTGGTGTTCTCGGTACTCGACTCGATCAAAGACCCCAACACCGTGCCGTTCGGCTCGGCGTTTCCCAGCCCTATGCTGTTCCCGCTGCCACGCCTGGCCCGCTCCCTGGCCAGCGCGAGCCGTGAAATGGACCCACGGCTGGTGGTCACCGACATGTCGCCCGGCAACCCGCAGCTGCGTCGGCAAATTGCCCTGCGCTATATGGTCGGTGGCCTGATGCTGCCGATGGAAGAACTGCTGATCACCAACGGTGCCCTGGAAGCGCTGAACCTGTGCCTGCAAGCCGTCACCGAACCCGGCGACCTGGTGGCCATCGAAGCCCCGGCGTTCTACGCCTGCCTGCAAGTACTGGAACGCTTGAAGCTCAAGGCGGTGGAGATCCCCGTGCACCCGCGCGACGGCATCGACCTTAACGCCTTGGCACAAACCCTGGAACGCTACCCGATCAAGGCCTGCTGGACCATGACCAGTTTCCAGAACCCCATGGGCGCCACCTTGCCGGAAGCCAAGAAACAGGCATTGGTGGAACTGCTGCGCAGCCATCAGGTACCGCTGATCGAGGACGATGTGTACGCCGAGCTGTATTACGGGCAACAGGCACCCAAGCCGGCCAAGGCCTTTGATACCGAGGGCCTGGTGATGCACTGCGGCTCGTTTGCCAAGAGCCTCGCGCCGGGTTATCGCGTCGGCTGGGTGGCGGCCGGGCGTTACGCGCAAAAGGTCGAGCGCCTGAAGTTGATGACCTCGTTATGCCCCTCGATGCCGGCCCAGGCCGCGATCGCCGACTACCTGCAACATGGCGGCTATGACCGGCACTTGCGCAAACTGCGCTATGCTCTGGAAGAACAACAAAGCGCCATGCTCGCCGCCATCGCCCGGTACTTCCCGGCGCAGACCCGCGTCAGCCAACCGGCCGGCGGCTATTTCCTATGGTTGGAATTGCCGGAACAGACCGACTCGCTGAAGTTATTCCAGATGGCCCTGGCCCAAGGCATCAGCATTGCGCCGGGCCCGATCTTTTCGGCGACCCGGCGCTTTCGCAATTGCATTCGTTTGAACTATGGCAGCCCATGGACCGAGGCGTCGGAGAAGGCGATGGAGACGCTGGGACGGATTGTGCGTTCGTTCTAATGGCCACCGGTGCAGGGCAAAAGCCAGGCGGCATGCCCTTGCACAGCGTTGGCTATCGACTCAACGGCCGCCGCCCAGGTCCAGAAAAGTACCGGTGGCATAAGAAGCCTTGTCCGACAACAACCAGATAATCGCCTCCGCCACTTCATCCGGTCGCCCGCCACGGGCCATGGGGATACCGGACTCCAGTTTGCTGACGCGGTCGGGGTCACCGCTCAGGGCATGGAAGTCGGTAAAGATATAGCCGGGGCGCACCGCATTCACGCGAATGCCCTCGCCCGCGACTTCCTTGGCCAAACCAATGGTGAAGGTATCGAGTGCGCCCTTGGAGGCCGCATAGTCGACGTATTCACCCGGCGAACCGAGGCGCGCCGCCACCGAAGACACGTTGACAATGCTACCGCCCTGCCCGCCATGCCTGGGCGACATGCGCAGTACCGCGTGCTTGGCACACAGGATCGGCCCCAGCACGTTGGTCTTCATGATTTTAAGGATGCGGAATTCAGACATCTCATCGACCCGCGATTTGTGGCCCACGGTGCCGGCATTGTTGACCAGTGCCGTGACGCGGCCCAATTCGGCGTCGACACGATGGAACAACGCAATCACTTCATCCTCGATGCTCACATCGGCGCGCACGGCAATCGCCTGGGCGCCAAGCGCACGAACCTGTTCGAGCACACGATGGGCGGCGTCTTCGTCCGATTGGAAGTTGATACAGATGCGATAGCCTTGGCGAGCGGCCAGTAACGCCGTCTCGGCGCCAATCCCCCGACTGCCCCCGGTGATGATGACGACTTTGTCCATGCGTGCGATCTCCTGATTCAACCTGATGTGTATAGGATCGGATCCAAGAATACCCGTCATGTATCGCGTTTGTCAGGCTCCTGCGTCGCTTCGGCGCGCCGAATATCCGCCATGAAGCCTTCGGTCGGCAACGGGTGGCCCAACAGGTAACCTTGCAGCGAGTTACACCCCAGGCGCGTAAGGAAACGCTGCTGCATATCGGTTTCCACCCCCTCGGCAACAATGCGTAGCCCAAGGGCCTGGCCGAGGGCGACGATGGCCGAGACGATTGCCGCGTCGTCGCTGTCGTGCTCCAGGTCACGCACAAAACCACGGTCGATCTTCAGTTCATTGGCCGGCAGGCGCTTGAGGTACATCAGGCTGGAATAACCGGTGCCGAAATCATCGATGGACAGGTCGACGCCCATGTCCGAGAGCTGTTGCAACACCATCATGCTTGCATCGGCATCGCTCATGGCGGTGGTCTCGGTGATCTCCAGCGTCAGGTTGTTGGCCGGTAACCGGTGGCGACCCAAGGCCGTGGCCACGCTGTTGACCAGCTCGGCGTGACAAAACTGCAGCGCCGACAAGTTCACGGCGATGCGCCAGTTTTCATAGCCCTGGGCGTACCACAGGCTCATTTGGCGACAGGCTTCATTGAGCACCCATTCACCGATGGGAATGATCAAACCGGTCTTTTCCGCCAGCTCGATAAATACCGCTGGCAACAACAGGCCTTGCAGCGGGTGCTCCCAACGCAGCAACGCTTCGGCCCCCACCGGGAGACCGCTGACTGCGTCGAACTTGGGTTGGTAGTACAGGCGAAACTGTTGCTGCTCAACCGCCGTGCGCAGGTCCTGCAACAACTGCAATTGCTTGCGCGCGTTAGTGTTCATCGAGACATCGAAGAAGCTGTAGCCGTTTTTGCCCATGCCCTTGGCGTGGTACATCGCGGCGTCGGCGTTCATCAGCAGTTCCTGCGGGCTATTACCGTTGCCCGGGAACATCGCGATGCCGACGCTCGCGGAGATTTTCAACTCATGCTCAGCCACCTGGAACACCCGGTTGATCAACACCACCTGACGCTCGGCAAGACCCAGGGCATCGTCCGGCTGCGTGAGTTGCACCAGCAGCACAAACTCATCACCGCCGATACGGGCCAGTGTATCGTGGCTGCGCAGGTCTTCGCGCAGGCGCAGGCCGACTTCGCGCAGCAACTGGTCGCCCAAATGGTGACCAAAGGCATCGTTGACCGGTTTGAAGCCGTCCAGGTCGATGAACATCAGCGCAAAGCAACCGCCCTGCTCCTTGACCGCCTGTATGGCCTGTTGAATTCGGTCGGCGAGCAAGGTGCGGTTGGGCAGGCCGGTGAGCATGTCGTGCAGCGCCAAGTGGGTCAGTTCCTGGTTGGCTTGGCTCAGGGAGTCGGCGAGCACTGCGGTGCGGGCCTCCAGGCGTGCGTCGAGCAGCGATGTCAACAAGGCAATGGCGAGCACCGCCAGGGTCGTCACCAGCACCAGGTTATCCAGGCCCTTGCCGGTCAAGCCATCCAGCGCGGCGGCGCAATAGCTTTCATCGGCAAAGCGTGCCGCCGCCATACCGGTGTAATGCATGCCGACGATGGCAAACCCCATCACCACCGCCGCCCCGCCGCGCGCCAGGCGCACATAGGGCGTGTTGCGGCGCAGGTTGAACGCGATCAACAACGCGGCACCCGACGCCACCACCGCGATTAGCAACGAGGCGCCAAACAAGGTGGGGTCGTAGTCGATGCCCGGCGTCATGCGCATCGCGGCCATGCCGGTGTAGTGCATGCTGGCGATGCCGGTGCCCATGATCAAGGCGCCAAGTGCCAACTGCCAGGCCGGCAAGCGTGGCTGGCTGACCAGCCAGAGTGCAAAGCCGCAGGAGATCACCGCGATCAACAACGACAGCGCGGTTATCCCCATGTCAAAGCCCAGGGCAAACGGCAGGCGCAGCGCCAACATGCCGATGAAATGCATGGACCACACGCCAACCCCCATCGCCAACGCGCCGCCGGCCATCCACAGGTAAACGGCACGGCCCGTGGCGGTCGCGATGCGCCCGGCGAGGTCCAGCGCGGTATAGGACGCCAGGATCGCGACGAACAGGGAGATCACGACGAGGGAGGTTGAATAGCTGCCGATAAGCATGGGATTCTCGCGGGCAACGGGCTTGAAAACACCCGTGCCAAGTGGAAAAGCCGCGGATTGTAGCGAGAATAATTCTTCGACAGTTGATTAATTATCAGAGGGCCATCACCGGTGTCTTTGACGTCAATCCGCTGGCTTCAAAAGCCGCGTGCAGGCGGCTGGACAGGGTCAAGGGAGTCGCTGTCCGCCCCCGCTAATCTTCTTTGGCGCTGACCTGGGTTTGCCCGTCCCAGCCGCCGCCCAATGCGGCGATCAGTTGCACGCTGGCCACCAACCGCGACTGCAGCAAGGTCAATACGGTGCGTTCATTACTCAGCGCGGTCGCCTGCACGGTCACCACATCCAGGTAGGCGATCAACCCGGCCTTGTACTGGTTCTGGGTCAAGCGCAGCGATTCACGCGCCGCTTCCAGCGCTTGGTTGCTGACCACCGCCTCGTCTTCCAGCACCTTGAGCTGCACCATGTAGTTTTCCACTTCGCGAAAGCCATCCAGCACGGTCTGGCGATACTTGGCCACTGTCTCGTCATAGCTGGCAACGGTGCGGTCGACCTCCGCCGACCGCTGGCCGCCGTCGAACAGGGTCATCGCCAGTTTCGGCCCTACCGACCAGAACCGATTCGGCAGGCTGATCCAATCGGCATAGGTGCTGCTGGAATAACCCCCGGCCAGACTCAGGCTCAGGTCCGGGTAATACGCAGCCTTGGCCACGCCAATATTGGCGTTGGCGGCGATCACCGAGCGCTCGGCCGAGGCGATGTCCGGGCGGCGCTCCAGCAGTTGCGACGGCAGGCTCACCGGGATCTGCGGCAACGCCGGAATGTCCTTGCTGACGGCCAGGTTGAAGTTGGCCGGCGCCTCGCCGATCAGCACGGCGATGGCGTTTTCGAGTTGGGCGCGCTGCCAGATCAGGTCGATCAGGCTGGCCTGGGTGGTCTTGAGCTGGGTTTGCGCCTGGGCTACCGCGTCCTTGCCGGAGACACCGGCACGGTACTGGTTTTCGGTCATTTGCAGGGAGCGCTGATAAGTGTCCAGCGTGGCTTGCAACAGACGGGTCTGCTCGTCCATCACCCGCAATTGCAGGTAGCTTTGCACCAGCTCCGACTGCTGGCTCAGGCGCATGGCCGCGAGGTCCGCCGAGCTGGCTTCGGCGCTGGCCTCGTTGGCTTCCAGGCCGCGGCGCAATTTACCCCAGATATCGGCCTCCCAGCTCACACCCAACTGCGCGTTGAGGGTGTCACGGATGCCGCTGCTGGAACTGCTCAAGCTGGCGCTGCTGCTGCCGGTGCCCTGGCTGGCGCGGGTTTTTCCGGCGCTCAGGTCGACGGTGGGGTAGAACGCCCCGCGCGAGCTGCGCACCAATGCCTGGGCCTGGCGAAAACGCGCTTCGGCCTGGGCCACGGTTTGGTTGGCGTTGTTCAGGCGCACCACCAGGTCATTGAGCTGACGGTCACCGTACAACTCCCACCAGGCGCCACGGGCCAGGGAATCACTCGGCGTGGCCTGGCGCCACCCCTGGGCCTCCTTGAATTGCGCCGGTTCGACAACGTCGGGGCGCTTGTAGTCGGGGCCGACAGCGCAGGCGCTGAGTAACACGCCGCAGAACAGCAGGCTCGCCATGCGAGAACCACGAGACATGGCCAATCGAGCAAAGGTTGAATCGGTCATAGCGCAGTGTCCAGGGCAGCGTCGGTACGCACACCGCGCCAGGCGTTGAAGCGATGGCGCGCGCGGTCGAGATAAAGGTAAACCACCGGGGTGGTGTAAAGCGTCAGGACCTGGCTGAACACCAGGCCACCAATGATAGTCAGGCCGAGGGGGCGACGCATTTCCGCGCCGTCGCCAGCGCCGAGCAGCAAGGGCAAGGCGCCGAGGATGGCCGCCAAGGTGGTCATCAGGATCGGTCGCAACCGCAGCAGGCACGCGCTGCGAATCGACTCCAAGGGGCCGAGGCCGTCATTGCGTTCCAGTTGCAAGGCCAGGTCGATCATCAGGATCGCGTTCTTCTTTACCACGCCGATCAACAGGAACAGGCCCAGCAGGGAGATCAGGCTGAACTCGCCGCCGGTCAGGTAGATGGCAAGCATGGCGCCGACACCGGCCGAAGGCAGGGTCGAAAGGATCGTCAGCGGGTGAATGTAGCTCTCATACAGAATGCCCAACACCAGATACACCGCCACCAGCGCGCCGAGGATCATGAACGGCTGGCCTTTCTGCGTGGCGGCGAAGGCATCGGCGGTGCCGGCCATCTTGGCGATCACGTCTTCGGGCAAGCCGACCTTGGCAATTGCCCGCTCGATGGCGGCGGTGCCCTGCTCTACGGTTACGCCCGGCGCCATGTCGAAGGCGATGTTTTCCGAGGCGAACTGGCCTTCATGGCTGACCCGGTCATCGGCCAGGCTGTTCTCATAGTGGGCAATGGTCGACAACGGCACCCGCGCGCCATCGGCGGTGATGACCTGCATCTGGTTGAGGGTGATCGGGTCCTGGGCGTACCTGGGGTTGACCTCCATCACCACTTGGTACTGATTGAGGCTGTCGTAGATCGTCGAAATCTGCCGCTGGCTGTAGGCGTTGTTGAGCACCGCCGTGACCATGTCCATGTCGATGCCCAGGCGCTTGGCCTGGTCGCGGTCGACAATCAAGGTCACCTGGGCCGCACCGTGACCTTCGCGGGCGTCGATGGCGGTGAGTTCCGGCAGCTCGCGCAGGGCAGCCACCACCTTGGGGTACCACAGGCGCAGCGCGGCCAAGTCACCGCTTTGCAGGATGTAGGAATATTGCGCGCTGGTCTGGTCTCGGCCGCCACCAAATTGCAGGTCCTGGTCGGCCATCAGGAACAGGCGCCCGCCCGGCACCAGTGGCACGTCCTTGCGCAGCCGCTCGATCACCGCCTGGGCCGAGACCTTGCGTTCACTGATGGGTTTGAGGCGTACCAGCATCACCGCATTGTTGGTGCCGTTGTTGCCGCCGATAAAACCGGCCACGCTGAGCACCGCGGGGTCCTTGAGCACAGCCTTGCGAAACGTCTCCATCTTCGGCTGCATCACGCTGAACGACAGGCCATCGTCACCGCGCACAAAGCCGATCAACTGGCCGGTGTCCTGCTGGGGCATAAAGGTCTTGGGCACCACCACGTACAACGCCACGTTCATGCCGATGGTCAGCAACAGGCTGAGCAAGGTCAGGCGCTTATGGCGCAGTACCCAGTCCAGGCTGGTGGCGTAGCCCGCGACCATGCGGTCGTTGATCTTCTGGCTCCAGCGCTGCAAACCGGTCATGCGCCCTTTGACATGGGGCTTGAGCCAACGGGCGCAGAGCATCGGGGTCAAGGTCAGCGAGACGATCAACGACACAATGATCGCGGCCGACAAGGTGATGGAAAATTCGCGGAACAGGCTGGTGACGATGCCGCCCATGAACAGGATGGACAGGAACACCGCCACCAGCGACACGTTCATCGACAACAAGGTGAAGCCGACTTCCTGCGCCCCCAGGTACGCGGCCTTCATCGGCGGCACGCCCTCGTCGATGTGCCGGGAAATGTTCTCCAGCACCACAATGGCATCATCCACCACCAGGCCGGTGGCCAGGATCAGCGCCATCAGCGAGAAGTTGTTCAACGAAAACCCGTACAGGTACATCACGGCAAACGTGCCCACCAGTGACACTGGCACCGCCAGGGTGGGAATCAACGAGGCGCGAAAGTTGCCGAGGAACAGGTAGACCACCAGGACCACCAACCCTACCGCGATCAACAGCGTCATCTCGGCTTCATGCAAGGTCGCGGTGATCACGGGCGAACGGTCCATGGCCAGGCTCAGCTTGACGCTGGACGGCAACACCGCCTGCAACGCCGGCAGCTGGGCCTTGATCTGCCGGACGGTCTCGATGATGTTGGCGCCGGACTGGCGGTTGATCACCAACAGGACCGCCGAATCGTTGTTGAAAAAACCGCTGTTGTAGCGGTCTTCGACACCATCGCTGATCTTCGCCACATCCGACAGGCGCAGGGCCGCGCCATTCTGGTAGCGAATCAGCAACGGCTCGTAGTCCTTGGCTTTTTCCAGCTGGTCGTTGGCCTGAATCTGCCAGTTGCGCTCGCCGTCTTCCAGCGAGCCCTTGGGCCGGCGCTGGTTGGCATTGGCGATGGTGTTGCGCACATCGTCCAGGGCCACGCCGTACTGGTCGAGGGCCTTGGGTTGCAGCTCGATACGCACCGCCGGCAGCGAGCTGCCGCCGATCTGCACCTCGCCGACACCAGGCACCTGGGACAGGCTTTGCGAAAGGATGGTGGAGGCCAGGTCGTAGAGCTGGCCCTTTGGCAACACGTCCGAGGTCAGCGACAGCACCATGATCGGCGCCTGGGACGGGTTGATCTTCTTGTAGGTGGGCATGCTGCGCATGCCGCTGGGCAACAGGCTGCGCGAAGCGTTGATGGCCGCTTGTACTTCCCGCGCCGCGCCGTTGATATCACGGTCGGCGTCGAACGCCAGGATCACTCGGGTGGAGCCCTGGCTCGACGAACTGCTCATGGTGGTGATGCCGGCAATCGAGCCGAAGGAACGCTCCAGCGGCGTGGCCACCGTCGAGGCCATTACCTCAGGGCTCGCTCCCGGTAAATTCGCCGAGACCACGATCACCGGGAAGTCGATCTGCGGCAATGGCGACACCGGCAGCAGGTTGAAGCTGACCCCGCCCAGCAACATGATCGCCAGACTCAACAGCAGCGTGGCGACCGGCCGGCGAATGAAAGGTCCGGACAGGTTCATGACTCAAGCGGCTCCAGGCGTTGCGGCTCTTTGCGCCAGCGGCGGCCAAGGCGATCGAAGTACAGGTAGATCACCGGGGTGGTGAACAGGGTCAACACCTGGCTCACCAGCAGGCCACCGACCATTACCAGGCCCAGGGGCTGACGCAATTCCGCGCCGGAGCCGGTGGCCAGCATCAACGGCACCGCGCCGAACAAGGCCGCCAGGGTGGTCATGAGGATCGGCCGGAAACGCAGCAACGCCGCCTGGTAGATCGCGGTCTGCGGGTCGAGGCCCTGGTTGCGTTCGGCGTCCAGGGCGAAGTCGATCATCATGATCGCGTTCTTTTTCACGATACCGATCAGCAGGATGATGCCGATGATCGCGATCATGCCCAGGTCATTGCCGCTGAGCAGCAACGCCAGCAGGGCGCCCACCGCCGCCGACGGCAATGTCGACAGAATGGTGATCGGGTGGATATAGCTCTCGTACAGCACACCCAGCACGATATACATGGTGACCACCGCCGCCAGGATCAACAGCAAGGTACTCGACAGCGAGGCTTCGAACGCTTGGGCCGCGCCCTGGAACTGGGTCTGCACGCCCAGCGGCATGCCGATGTCTTTCTGCGCCTGGTTGATCAGTTCCACGCCTTTGCCCAGCGCCACGCCGGGGGCCAGGTTGAACGACATCATCACCGCCGGGAACTGGCCGATATGCGCGACGGCCAACTGCGCCTGGCGTTGCTCGACACGGGCCAGACTCGACAGGCGCACCTGGCCGCCATCGGTGGTTTTCACATGGATCTGGTTCAGGGCCTGGGGCCCAAGGGTTTCGCCGGACTGGGCCTGCAACACCACGCGGTATTGGCTGGCCTGGGTGTAGATCGTCGAGATCTGGCGCTGGCCGAACGCGTCGTACAGCGCATCGGTGATGGTCGACACGCTGACGCCCAGGCGCGAGGCCGCATCGCGGTCGATCACCAGGTACACCTGCAGGCCCTTGTCCTGCAAGTCGCTGGCGACGTCGGTAAGCTCCGGCACCTGGCTCAGGGTGTGCACCAGTTTTTCGCTCCACAGCGCCAGCAGCTCGGCGTCCGGTGACGACATGCTGAACTGGTACTGGGTGCGGCTCACGCGGTCTTCGATGGTCAGGTCCTGCACCGGCTGCATGAACAGGCGGATACCCACCAGCCTGTCGATTTGCGGCTGCAAGCGGGTAATCACCTGGGCCGCGCTCAAGTCGCGCTGGCCGTGGGGCTTGAGGTTGATCAGCAAGCGGCCACTGTTGAGGGTGGCGTTGTCGCCGTCCACGCCGATGTAGGACGACAGGCTCTCCACCGCCGGGTCGGCCAGGATGATTTTGGCCAGTTCCTGCTGGCGCTGGCTCATGGCGGCAAACGAAATCGACTGCGGCGCTTCGGAAATGCCCTGGATCACCCCGGTGTCCTGCACCGGAAAAAACCCCTTGGGCACCACCAGGTACAACACCACCGTAAGGCCCAGGGTGGCGATGGCCACCAGCAGGGTCAGCGGCTGATGCTTGAGCACCCACTGCAACTTGCGCCCATAGGCTTCGATCATCCAGTCGATCCAGGCGCCGCTGGCCTTGTAAAAACGGCTTTGTTGTTCTTCCTTGGGTTCACGCTTGAGCAACCGCGCGCACATCATCGGCGTCAGCGTCAGGGATACCACCAGGGAAATCAGGATCGCCACCGCCAGGGTGATGGCGAACTCGCGGAACAGACGCCCCACCACATCAGCCATGAACAGCAGCGGGATCAATACCGCGATCAGCGACAGGGTCAGGGAAACCAGGGTAAAGCCGATCTGCTTGGCGCCCTTGAGGGCAGCGGCCAGCGGCGTCTCGCCTTCTTCGATATAGCGGGAGATGTTCTCCAGCATCACGATGGCATCGTCCACCACGAAGCCGGTGGCGATGGTCAAGGCCATCAACGTCAGGTTGTTGATGGAAAACCCGGCCAGGTACATCACGCCAAAGGTGCCCACCAGCGACAGCGGCACGGCAATCGACGGAATGATCGTGGCGCTGACCCGGCGCAGGAACAGGAAAGTGACCATCACCACCAGGGCAATGGCGATCAGCAATTCGTGCTGCACGTCTTTCACCGAGGCGCGGATGGTCTGGGTGCGGTCGGTCAGCACGGTGACATCGAGGCCGGCCGGCAGGTTGTCGGTGATGCTCGGCAGCAGCGCCTTGATGCGGTCCACCACCTCGATCACGTTGGCGCCCGGCTGGCGCTGGATATTGAGCAGCACGGCCTGGTTTTCGTTGGCCCAGGCGGCAAGGCGTTCGTTTTCGGCGCCGTCGACGATTTGCGCGACATCCTTGAGGCGCAAAGGCGCGCCGTTGTTGTAGGCGAGGATCAGTTCGGCATATTGCTGGGGCGAGACCAACTGGTCGTTGGCATCGAGCATCGACACCCGGGTGGGGCCGTCGAAGTTGCCCTTGGGCTGGTTGACGTTGGAGGCGGCGATCAGGGTGCGCACATCCGACAGGTTCAAGCCGTTGGCCGCCAGGGCCTCGGGGTTGACCTTGATACGCACGGCCTGGCGCTGGCCACCGGCGATGCTGACCATGCCGACCCCGCTGATCTGGGCAATTTTTTGCGCCATGCGCGTGTCCACCAAGTCATTGAGCTTGGGCAGCAGCATGGTCTTGGAGGTGATGGCCAGGGTCAGCACCGGGGTATCCGCGGGGTTGACCTTGTTGTACACCGGCGGCGCCGGCAAATCCTTGGGCAACAGGTTGGTGGCGGCGTTGATCGCGGCCTGCACCTGTTGCTCGGCGACATCCATGTTGATGTCGAGGTTGAACCGCAGGGTCAACACCGACGCCCCGCCGGAGCTGGTGGACGCCATCTGGGTGAGGCCGGGCATTTGCCCGAACTGGCGCTCAAGAGGTGCGGTGACCGCGCTGGTCATTACGTCGGGGCTGGCGCCGGGGTACAGGGTCATCACCCGGATGGTCGGGTAATCCACCTGGGGCAAGGCCGACACCGGCAACAGGCGGTACGCGATGATCCCGGCCAGCACGATGGCCAGCATGCTCAGCGTGGTGGCGACCGGACGAAGAATAAACAGCCGCGACAGGTTCATGAACCGACCTTTTGCGCCTTGCCGGCGCTGGCGCCGGTCTCCCCTTTAGCGGCGGGCTTGCCTTGCAAGTGTTCAGTCGGGGTAGTCGGGACTTCGCTGCTGTCGTTGACCACTTCGATTTCACTGCCGTCTTTGAGGCGGTCGGTACCTTCGAGTACGACGCGGTCGCCGGCGACCAGGCCTTCCTTGATCACGGTGTTGTCGCCATCGGTGTCGCCGACGACCAGGGGCTGGACCTTGACCTTCTTGTCACCGTCGAGTTTGTAGACAAAGGTGCCGGCGTTGCCGAACTGGATCGCGGCGGACGGCACCAGCACCACATTGTGCAGGGTGTCGGCCAGCAGATGCACGTTGACGAACTGGTTGGGGAACAGCGCCTGATCCTTGTTATCGAAGCGCGCCTTGAATTTCAGGGTGCCGGTGGTGACGTCGATCTGGTTGTCGAGGCTTTGCAATACGCCAACCGCCTGTTTCTTCACGTCGCCACGGTCCCAGGCTTCGACGGGCAACTTGTTGCCGGCCCGATAACGGGCAAGCACGGTGTCCAGGGTGTTTTCCGGCAGGGTAAAGGCCACGCTGATGGGTTGGGTCTGGGTGATAACGGCAAGGAAGGTGGTGTCGTTGGCCGCCACCAGGTTGCCCACGTCGACCTGACGCAGGCCTACGCGGCCGCTGATGGGCGCGCGGATCCTGGTGAATTCAAGGTTGAGCTTGGCGTCGTCCACGGCGCCCTGGTTGGTCTTGACCGTGCCCTGGTATTGCAAAACCAGTGCTTCGGCGGTGTCCAGGGTTTGCTTGGCGATGCTGTCCTGGGCATAGAGGCCGCGATAGCGCTCGACGTCGACCTGGGCGTTTTTCAACTGGGCCTGGTTCTGCAACAAGGTGCCCTGGGCCTGGAGCAAAGCGTTCTGGTAGCTGCGCGGGTCGATCTCCGCCAACAGGTCGCCGGCCTTGACCATCTGCCCTTCTTCAAAGGCGATCTTCACCAGCTCGCCGCCCACCCGGCTGCGCACATTGATGGTGTTCAGTGCCGTGACCGTCCCCAACGCCTTGTAGTACACCGCAAACTCGCCGAGTACCGCAGGGGCTACGCGCACGGGCACCGGGCCGGTCGAGCCGCCAAACCCTGGGCGCGCCATGCCGGTCTTGCTGGCATGGCCGGCCGGTGCGTCTTTGTGGGCCGCGCCGCTTGGCCAGAATTTCCAGCACAGGCCGGCGATAACCAGCAGCACAAGCAGGCCGAACAGCCAGCGACGGGAGTTGCGGGGGGAGGATTGCATGGAGTGATCAACCATTGGGCGCGAAAGCTTCTACTTGGGGAGGCTGAAAGATAAGCACTGGAGCGCATTAAGAAAAGCGCCTTTACCGGCTATTTACCTTGGGCTTACAACTTTTAACCGCGGCGGCTTAGTCCACCGGCTATTTCGCTAAGCATTTGAGCTGTAAATGAAAACGGCCTGGACTAGGCCAGGCCGCAATCATGTATCACGCGTGTTACTGCAAAACGACAGTAATGCGCCGAAACAGTTACTTCAGAACAGCCAGGGCCGCTGCGTAGTTCGGCTCTTCGGCGATTTCCTTGACCAACTCGCTGTGCAGCACGTTGTCGTTTTCGTCCAGCACTACAACGGCACGAGCAGTCAGGCCTTTGAGCGCGCCGTCGGCGATCGCCACACCGTAATCAACGGCGAAATCCGAATCACGGAAGTCCGACAGGTTCTTCACGTTTTCCAGGCCTTCGGAGCCGCAGAAACGCGCCTGAGCGAATGGCAGGTCGGTGGAGATGCACAGCACCACGGTGTTTTCCACATCGTTGGCCTGGGCGTTGAACTTGCGCACCGAAGTCGCGCAGGTTGGGGTGTCGACGCTTGGGAAGATGTTCAGCACTTTGCGCTTGCCGGCGAAAGTGGCCAGGGTGGCGTTGGACAGATCGCCGGCGGTCAGGGTGAAGTCTGCAGCTTTGTCGCCGACTTTCGGCAATTGGCCTTCAACCTGGACAGGGTTGCCTTTAAGAGTGACTTGAGCCATGAACGGAATCCTTATGCTGGGTTTTGGTTAAACGAATTCGAGAGGCGGAAGTTAACCACAAACCAAGGGAGCTACCTACCGCCGGACGCAAATTGTCATGCCGGCCGGTTGTGGTTTAATTGCGCGCTTTTCGCCTCTCCTTAAAGGAAGCCATTGTTGATGAAGCCGCGCGCCACCAAAGTCCTGGTCATTGGTTACGTCTGGCCGGAACCCCGTTCCTCGGCGGCGGGCGGGCATATGATACAAATCCTTGAGACCTTTCTCACGCAAGGCTGGGACATTACCTTCAGCAGCCCCGCCGCACTCGGCGAGCACAAGGCTGACCTGCTCAGCCTGGGTATCGCCGAATGCGCCATCGAACTCAATAACAGCAGTTTCGACGATTTTATCCGTGAACTCGCCCCGGATATTGTGTTGTTCGACCGCTTCATGATGGAAGAGCAATTCGGCTGGCGCGTGGAAAAGCACTGCCCCGATGCCCTGCGCGTGCTGGAAACCAGCGACCTGCAAAGCCTGCGCGACGCACGCCATCAACGCCTCAAGGACCACGTCAAGGCACACCCGGGCAGCGACGACTTCGGCACGCTGTTCGCGCCCGCCCTGGAGCAAGAGTTCCAGTTGATGGCCGAGACCGACCTGGCCAAGCGCGAAATCGCCGCGATTTACCGCTGCGACATCAGCCTGATGATCTCCGACGTGGAAATCCGCCTGCTCACTGAGCAGTTCAAGGTGCCGGCCGCCCTGCTCCACTGGTGCCCTTTGATGATGGTGCCGCCGACCACGGCGTTCGCGCCTTATGAAGACCGCGCGCACTTTCTCAGTATCGGTAATTTCCGCCATGCGCCCAACTGGGATGCGGTGCTATGGATGAAAAGCAGCCTGTGGCCGCTGATTCGCCAGCAACTGCCGGGCGCGCAGTTGCATGTCTATGGCGCCTACACCCCACCCAAAGCCACCGCCCTACACAACCCGGCCCAGGGTTTTCACGTGATGAATTGGGCCGAAGACGCGCTGCAGGTGATGACGGCCGCCCGTATCTGCCTCGCACCCCTGCGCTTTGGTGCCGGCATCAAGGGCAAGCTGGCGGACGCGATGCTGTGTGGCACGCCCAACATCACCACACCGATTGGCGCCGAAGCCATGGGCGATGCACAGCCATGGCCGGGCGCAATCGAACAGAGTGCCCCTGCCCTGGCGGCGGCTGCGGTGGCCTTGTACCAGGATCGCGAACGCTGGAACCAGGCCCAGGAACACGGGCGCCACTTGCTTGCCCGACGCTACGACCAGTCGGCCCACGGCCCGGCCCTGCTGGCGTGCCTGGAGCACTGCTGGCGCAACCTTGCCGCCCATCGACGTACCAACTTCACCGGCAGCATGCTGCGCCACCATGCCCATAAAAGTACCCAGTACATGTCACAGTGGATCGAAGCCAAAAACCGCACCCTCTGAACACCGAGGCTGGCAGGGCCGCCCGCAAGGGGGCATTATTCGGGGCGCAACCAACAATAAAGCGACGGCAGCATGACCCGAGCAACGCGAATCACCGACCCTTCCTACGAGCTGATGGACGATCACAACGGTCTGTCCATCATCTATCGCCAGCACGGCTTCCCCTGCCCCCTGGTGCGCTGGCATTTCCACAAGGAATACGAACTGCACCTGATCGTCGCCAGTTCCGGCAAGGTGTTCATCGGCGACTACATCGGCAACTTCTACCCCGAAAGCCTGTTTCTCACCGGCCCCAACCTGCCCCATAACTGGATCAGCCAGGTGGAGGAGGACGAAGTGGTGCCCAAGCGCGACATGTTGGTGAACTTCACCGAGGAACTGCTCGAAGGTGGCAGCCAGATCTTCACCGAACTCAAAAGCCTGGCGCCGTTGCTTGAACGCGCGCCATACGGCATCGAATTTCGCTGTAAAAAAACCATCGCCCAGGCCATGACCTTGATGCAACGCATCGAGGACGCCCAAGGCATGGCGCGCCTGGGGCACTTTTTTATCCTGCTGGAGGTGCTCAGTGCCTGCGAGGATTACCAACTGTTGTCCGGCGTGACGACGCCGCAACTGGCCGATGAACACAGCATCGACCGCACCAACCGCGCGGTCGATTACATTTTTGCCCACTATGCGCGGGAGCTTTCGCTGGAAGAAGTGGCCGAGCACCTGGGCATGAAGCCGACGTACTTTTCGCGGGTGTTCAAACAGGCCACCGGGCGCACGTTTATCGAGTTCGTCAATCGGCTGCGCATCAGCAAGTCCTGCGAGTTGCTCGCCGATGGCGATAAGGCCGTGACGGACGTGTGCTTTGAGTCGGGCTTCAATAACATCTCCAACTTCAACCGACGCTTCCAGCAGCTCAAAGGCATGACGCCTTCGCACTACCGACGCCTGGCGGTACAGCGGCTCACTGAGCAGAACCTGGCTTAACGCTTCCAGCGCCCCAGTGACCGAGTGCAAAAAAGTATCAGTCCAAGTGTTCCCAAGGATTTGTCACCCGGTCTGTAGAAGGCTGTAATCAACGCACACTCTTCCTGACTCTCTGTAGGAAGACACAACAACAATAACTGTCCTTCTGTAGCCCCCTGGGCGCGGAAGAAATGGAGTGCGCGATGAAGTTCACAGCAAAAGCACTGCTTGTCTCCACCTGCATGACTACCTGCATGACCCTCAGCGCCGTCAGCTTTGGCGCGCAAACACTGACCATTGCCACCGTCAACAACAGCGACATGATCCGCATGCAAAAGCTCTCGAAAACCTTCGAGGCCGAGCACCCGGAGATCAAGTTGAATTGGGTGGTGCTCGAAGAAAACGTGCTGCGCCAGCGCCTGACCACCGACATCGCCACCCAGGGCGGGCAGTTCGATGTGTTGACCATCGGCATGTACGAAGCCGCACTCTGGGGTGCCAAGGGCTGGCTGGAGCCAATGAAGGACCTGCCGGCGTCCTACGACCTCGATGATGTGTTCCCTTCGGTACGTGATGGTTTGTCGGTCAAGGGTTCGCTGTATGCCCTCCCGTTCTACGCCGAAAGCTCGATCACTTACTACCGCACCGACCTGTTCAAAAACGCCGGGCTGAGCATGCCCGAGCACCCGACCTGGAGCCAGATCGGCGAATTCGCCGGCAAACTCACCGACAAGTCCAAAGAGCAATACGGCCTGTGCCTGCGTGGCAAAGCCGGTTGGGGCGAGAACATGGCGCTGATCACTACCCTGGCCAACGGCTACGGAGCGCGCTGGTTCGATGAGAAATGGCAGCCGCAATTCAACGGCCCTGAGTGGAAGGATGCGCTGAACTTCTACGTCGACAACATGAAAAAATCCGGCCCGCCAGGTGCTTCCAGCAACGGTTTCAACGAAAACCTGGCGCTGTTCAACAGCGGCAAATGCGCGATCTGGGTGGATGCCAGCGTGGCGGGCTCCTTCGTCACCGACAAGACCCAAAGCAAGGTAGCGGACCACGTCGGCTTTACGTTTGCACCGCACGAGAAAACCGACAAGGGCACCTCATGGCTGTACTCCTGGAGCCTGGCGATCCCGACCAGCTCCAAGGCCAAGGACGCCGCCAAGGTGTTCACCACCTGGGCGACTTCCAAGGAATACGGCGCCCTGGTCGCCAAGACCGACGGCATCGCCAACGTACCGCCGGGCACCCGCACCTCGACCTACAGCGACGACTACATGAAAGCCGCGCCGTTCGCCAAGGTGACCCTGGAATCGCTGAAAGTCGCCGACCCGACCAAACCGACGCTTGAGCCAGTGCCGTATATCGGTATCCAGCTGGTGACCATTCCTGAATTCCAGGCGATCGGCACCCAGGTCGGCAAGTTCTTCTCCGGTGCGCTAACCGGCCAGCAGACGGTCGATGCGGCATTGACGGCGGCGCAGACCACCACCGAGCGGGAAATGAAGCGGGCCGGTTACCCCAAATAACCGGGGCCTCACCGCAGTTCAATGTGGGAGGGGGCTTGCCCCCCTCCCACATTGACCCCACTCCGATCCTTGCTCCGCACTGGCCTTGATTATCATGAATAAGCCCCGCAAAAACCGCCTGGCCAACCCCGGCTGGTTCCTTGTCACGCCCTCGGTCGCCATGCTGCTGGTCTGGATGATCGTGCCGCTGGGCATGACCCTGTACTTTTCGCTTATCCGCTACAACCTGCTCTACCCCGGCGAAAACCAATTCGTGGGGCTGGAGAACTTCACCTATTTCATCACCGACTCGGGCTTCCTGCCCGGCGCCACCAATACCCTGTTGCTGGTGGGCAGCGTGCTGCTGATCAGCGTGGTGTTCGGCGTGTTGATCAGTGCCCTGCTGGAGGCCAGTGAGTTTTTGGGTCGCGGCATCGTGCGGGTGTTGTTGATTTCACCGTTCTTCATCATGCCCACCGTGGGCGCGCTGATCTGGAAGAACCTGATCTTCCACCCGGTGTCGGGGATTCTCGCCGCCGTGTGGAAGCTGTTCGGCGCCGAGCCGGTGGACTGGCTGGCGCACTACCCGTTGCTGTCGATCATCATCATCGTGTCATGGCAGTGGCTGCCCTTCGCGATCCTGTTGCTGATGACCGCCATGCAGTCCCTGGACCAGGAACAAAAGGAAGCCGCGCGCCTGGACGGTGCCGGCGCCATAGCGATTTTCTGGCACCTGACCCTGCCCCACCTGGCCCGCCCGATTGCCGTGGTGGTGATGATCGAAACGATCTTTTTGCTCTCGGTGTTCGCCGAAATCTTCACCACCACCAACGGTGGCCCCGGCTACGCCTCGACCAACCTCGCCTACCTGATCTACAACCAGGCACTGGTGCAGTTCGACGTGGGCATGGCCTCGGCCGGCGGCTTGATTGCCGTGGTCATCGCCAATATCGCGGCGATCATCCTGGTGCGGATGATCGGCAAAAACCTGACTGACAAGCCTTGAGGGCCGCGCCATGACGCTTCAACAATCCCGCCGCCTGCAGAGCCTGTTGCTCGGCACACTGGCCTGGGCCATCGCGATCCTGATCTTCTTCCCGATCTTCTGGATGGTGCTGACCAGCTTCAAGACCGAAATCGATGCGTTCGCCACGCCGCCGCAGTTCATCTTCACGCCGACGCTGGAGAACTACCTGCACATCAACGAACGCAGCAACTACTTTGCCTATGCGTGGAACTCGGTGCTGATTTCGTTCAGCGCCACCGCGCTGTGCCTGCTGATCTCGGTGCCGGCCGCCTACTCCATGGCGTTCTACGAAACCCAGCGCACCAAGGGCACGCTGCTGTGGATGCTGTCCACCAAGATGCTGCCGCCGGTGGGCGTGCTGATGCCGATCTACCTGCTGGCCAAGAGCTTTGGCCTGCTGGATACGCGCATTGCGCTGATCATCATCTACACGCTGATCAACCTGCCGATCGTGGTCTGGATGGTTTACACCTACTTCAAGGACATCCCCAAGGACATCCTCGAAGCCGCGCGCCTGGACGGCGCCACCCTGTGGCAGGAAATGGTCCGCGTGCTGCTGCCGATCGCCAAGGGCGGCCTGGCCTCCACGGTGTTGCTGTCGCTGATCCTGTGCTGGAACGAGGCGTTCTGGTCGTTGAACCTGACCTCGTCCGCCGCCGCGCCGCTCACCGCGCTGATCGCCTCTTACTCCAGCCCCGAAGGCTTGTTCTGGGCCAAATTGTCCGCCGTCTCGACCCTGGCCTGCGCGCCGATCCTGATCTTTGGCTGGATCAGCCAGAAACAGTTGGTGCGCGGGTTGTCCTTCGGCGCCGTTAAATAAAAATTCCTAGCGGAGGGCCCATCATGGCCAACCTGAAAATCAAGAATCTGCAAAAAGGCTTCGAAGGTTTCTCGATCATCAAGGGCATCGACCTGGAGGTGAACGACAAAGAGTTCGTGGTGTTTGTCGGCCCGTCGGGCTGCGGCAAATCCACCCTGCTGCGCCTGATCGCCGGCCTGGAGGAAGTCAGCGACGGCACGATCGAACTCGATGGCCGCGACATCACCGAAGTCACCCCAGCCAAGCGCGACCTGGCGATGGTGTTCCAGACCTACGCGCTGTACCCGCACATGAGCGTGCGCAAGAACATGTCGTTTGCCCTGGACCTGGCCGGGGTCGATAAAAAGCTGGTGGACAGCAAAGTCAGCGAAGCCGCGCGCATCCTGGAGCTGGGCCCGTTGCTGGAGCGCAAGCCCAAGCAACTCTCCGGCGGCCAGCGCCAGCGCGTGGCGATCGGCCGGGCGATTGTGCGCAACCCGAAGATCTTCCTGTTCGACGAACCACTGTCCAACCTCGACGCCGCCCTGCGCGTGCAGATGCGCCTGGAACTGGCGCGCCTGCACAAGGAACTGCAGGCGACCATGATCTACGTCACCCATGACCAGGTCGAAGCCATGACCCTGGCCGACAAAGTCGTGGTGCTCAACAGCGGCCGCATCGAACAGGTCGGCTCACCACTGGAGCTGTACCATCAGCCGGCCAACCTGTTTGTCGCGGGCTTCCTCGGCACGCCAAAAATGGGTTTCCTCAAGGGCAAGGTCACACGGGTCGAGTCACAGAGCTGCGACGTGCAACTGGACGCCGGTACCTTGATCAACCTGCCGCTCAGTGGCCCGACCTTGAGCGCGGGCAGCGCCGTGACCCTGGGCATTCGCCCGGAACACCTGGAAATCGCCACGCCCGGCCAGACCACCCTGACCGTGACCGCCGACGTCGGCGAACGCCTGGGCAGCGACACCTTCTGCCACGTCACCACCCGCAACGGCGAGCCGTTGACCCTGCGTATCCGTGGCGACATGGCCAGCCAATACGGCGAAACGCTGCATCTGCACCTGGACCCGGCGCACTGCCATCTGTTCGACACCGACGGCGTGGCCGTAGCCCGCCCACTGCGCGCTGCCGCCTGATTTCGCGAGTACTACGTTATGAAGCTCACTGCACAGAACCTGACCCAACTGGCGCCGCTGGTAAAAATCCCGGCCTACACCCTTGCCAGCACCTCCCAGGGCATCGCCCATATCGGCGTCGGTGGTTTCCACCGCGCGCACCAGGCGTATTACACCGATGCCTTGATGAACACCGGCGAAGGCCTGGATTGGAGCATCTGCGGCGTCGGCCTGCGCGCCGAGGACCGCAAGGCCCGCGACGACCTGGCCGGCCAGGACTACCTGTTCACCCTGTATGAACTGGGAGACACCGATGACACCGAAGTGCGTGTGATCGGCGCGATCAGCGACATGCTGCTGGCCGAGGACGGCGCCCAGGCGCTGATCGATAAACTGGCTGACCCGGCGATTCGCATCGTCTCGCTGACCATCACCGAAGGCGGCTACTGCATCGACGACAGTAACGGCGAGTTCATGGCCCACCTGCCGCAGATCCAGCACGACCTGGCGCACCCCGGCGCGCCGAAAACCGTGTTCGGGTTTATCTGCGCCGCCCTCACCAGGCGCCGCGCCGCCGGCACTCCGGCGTTCACCGTGATGTCCTGCGATAACCTGCCGCACAATGGCGCCGTCACGCGCAAGGCCCTGCTGGCGTTCGCCGCCCTGCACGACGCCGGGCTGCATGATTGGATCAAGGCCAACGTGAGTTTCCCGAATGCCATGGTCGACCGCATCACGCCAATGACCAGCACCGCGCACCGCCTGCAACTGCACGACCAGCACGGCATCGATGATGCCTGGCCGGTGGTGTGCGAGCCCTTCGTGCAGTGGGTGCTGGAAGACAAATTCGTCAACGGCCGCCCGGCCTGGGAAAAGGTCGGCGTGCAATTCACCGACGACGTGACGCCCTACGAAGAGATGAAAATCGGGTTGCTCAACGGCAGCCATCTGGCGCTGACCTACCTGGGGTTTCTCAAGGGTTACCGGTTTGTGCACGAGACCATGAACGATCCGGTCTTCGTCGCCTATATGCGTGCCTACATGGACCTGGACGTCACGCCGAACCTGGCGCCGGTACCCGGCATCGACCTGACGACGTACAAGCAGACGCTGGTGGAGCGCTTCTCCAACCAGGCGATTGCCGACCAGTTGGAGCGCGTGTGTTCGGATGGCTCGTCGAAGTTTCCCAAATTCACCGTACCGACCATTAACCGCTTGATTGCGGATGGGCGTGAGACTGAGCGCGCGGCGTTGGTGGTGGCTGCCTGGGCGTTGTACCTCAAGGGTGTGGATGAGAATGGCGTGACCTACACGATTCCCGACCCGCGTGCCGAGTTCTGCCAGGGGCTGGTGAGCGATGATGCGTTGATCAGCAAACGCCTGTTGGGCGTGGAAGAGATTTTCGGCACGGCTATTCCCAACTCGCCTGCGTTTGTGGCAGCTTTCGAGCGGTGTTTTGTGAGCTTGCGTGATAACGGGGTCACAGCGACCCTGCAAAACCTCCTGAAGAAACCGGTTTAGAAATGTGGGAGGGGCGGGTTGCCAATCCTAAAAATAATTCTGCTGAGCAAATCATCATGACCCAGCAAAACCTGTTCCTCGGCATCGACTGCGGCACCCAGGGCACCAAGGCCATCGTCCTCGATGCTTCCAGCGGCAAGGTCCTTGGCCTGGGCGCCGCCGCGCATACATTGATCAGCGGCGCCAATGGGCGGCGTGAACAGCATGCCCATGAGTGGCTGGACGCGTTCACCGAGGCCACCCATCGCGCCCTGCAACAGGCCGGCGTGGATGGCCAGGATATTCTCGGCATCGGCGTTTCCGGCCAGCAGCACGGGCTGGTTCTGCTTGATGAGCAGGGCCAGGTGCTGCGCCCGGCCAAACTGTGGTGCGACACCGAAACCACGCCCGAGAACGAGCGGCTGCTGCAACACCTGGGCGGCGAAAGCGGTTCCCTGGAGCGCCTCGGCGTGGCCATCGCGCCGGGCTACACCGTGTCCAAACTGCTGTGGACCCGCGAACAGCACCCGGACCTCTTCGCGCGCATCGCCCATGTGCTGCTGCCCCACGACTACCTCAACTATTGGCTGACCGGCCGCGCTGTCGCCGAATACGGCGATGCGTCGGGCACCGGCTATTTCAATGTGCGCAGCCGTGAATGGGATGTGGCGTTGCTCCGGCACATCGACCCGAGCGGTCGCCTGGAGGCGGCGTTACCCGAGCTGATCGAAGCCGATCAGGCCGTGGGTACCATCCTACCGGCCATCGCCGAACGCCTGGGCATCAACCCCAACGCCAGGGTCGCCAGCGGCGGCGGCGACAACATGATGGGCGCCATCGGCACCGGCAATATCGCGCCGGGCGTGATCACCATGAGCCTGGGGTCGTCCGGCACGGTCTACGCGTTCGCCGACCAACCCAACGTGAGCCCCCAGGCGTCGGTGGCGACGTTCTGCTCCTCCAGCGGCGGTTGGTTGCCGTTGATCTGCACCATGAACCTGACCAATGCCACCAGCGTTATCCGCGAGTTGTTCGAACTCGACCTGAACACCTTCAACGCTTTGGTCGAGCAAGCGCCGATTGGCGCAGACGGCGTCAGCATGCTGCCGTTTCTCAACGGCGAGCGCGTACCCGCCCTGCCCCACGCCACCGGCAGCCTGCATGGCCTGACCATGACCAACCTGACCCGCGCCAACCTGTGCCGCGCCGTGGTCGAAGGCACCACGTTCGGCCTGCGCTACGGCCTCGACCTGCTGCGCCAGACCGGCCTGCAAAGCCTGCGCATCCGCCTGATCGGCGGCGGCTCGAAAAGCCCGGTATGGCGGCAGATGGTCGCCGATATCATGAACACCGAAGTGATCTGCACCGAACAAAGCGAAGCCGCCGCCCTGGGCGCGGCGATCCAGGCGGCGTGGAGCCAGTCCGGCGAGCCCCTGAGCAGCCTGTGCGACAAATGCGTGAGCGTGGACCCCACCAGCCGCACCCTGCCGGTGGCGGCCAATGTCAGCGCCTATCAACAGGCTTACGAACGTTATCAACAGCTAGTGGCAACCCTTTAAGAGCGAACGACTATGTATCTGGTGTGTGGTGAAGCGCTGTTTGATTTCTTCAGCGAGGAGGACGCCAGCGGGCTGGCATCCAAGCTCAATTACAAGGCGATTGCCGGCGGCTCGCCGTTCAACGTGGCGGTGGGCCTGCGCCGCCTGGGCATCGAGGCCGGATTTTTCGCCGGTATCTCCAACGATTACCTGGGGCGTCGGCTGTTGCAGGTGCTCAAGGACGAAGGGGTGAGCGAGCAGTTCCTGGTGGAGTTCGTCGCGCCGACCACCCTGGCGATGGTCGCCGTGGGCGCCAATGGTTCGCCGCAATACAGCTTTCGCGGCGAAGGCTGCGCCGACCGGCAACTGCAAGTGGCGCATCTGCCCACGCTGGGCGATGACGTTCGCGGTGTGCATATCGGCTCGTTCTCGCTGGTGGTGCAGCCGATCGGCGATACGCTGCTCAACCTGGTCAAGCGTGAAAGCGGCAAGCGCCTGATCAGCCTCGACCCCAATGTGCGGCTCAACCCGCAACCGGACATCCAGCGGTGGCGCGACCGCGTCGCGGAACTGGTCCAGCATGCCGACCTGATCAAAGTCAGCGACGAAGACTTGCACCTGCTCTACCCCGGCCAGGCGCCGGAAAGCGTGCTGCAAGGCTGGCTGCAGCACCGTTGCCAATTGGTGTTCCTGACCCGTGGCGGCGATGGCGCCAGCGTGTTCAGCCGCCAGCATGGCAACTGGTCCGCACCGGCGGTCAAGGTGCAGATGGCGGATACGGTGGGCGCCGGGGATACCTTCCAGGCCGCGTTGATTGCCTGGCTGACCGAGCAACGGTTGGATTCGGTAGAGGGTCTGCAACAGCTCACGCGCGCGCAGATCGACGCCATGCTGGGCTTCGCCATCCGTGCCGCGGCCTTGACCTGCACCAAGACCGGGCCGGACTTGCCGTACCGCCGACAGTTGGGCTGAACGCCGCGTTTGATGAAGGTTTTGTCAGGCTCGCCATCATTAATCGATGGTTAATCGCGCAAGTCGACAGTGAAGTCGAACCCACTTGCGGAGCACTGCCATGAAATTGCGCACTTTGATGCTCGCCGGCGCCCTGGCGCTGGCGGCAACCTGCGGCCTGGCCCAGGTCGACGATCAGAAACCGGTGCCGTACCAGTACGGCATGCCGATGAATATCAAGCATGTAATTGCCATGAACGAAACGCCGACAGACGAATGCAAGGTCATCGATGCCGATATCAAGTTCGTGGACAAGGCCGGGAAAATCGAAGATGTGGGTTATCGAAAACTGTCCGAGGCGTGCAGCTTGCAGAATTGAGAGCTCGTGCAAAACACTGGGCCCGGCATATGCCAGGCCCATCGGGTCGCACGGTCAACTCACGAGTAGTAAGCGCGCCCTCCTGCTCGTTGCAGGACTGGCGTGTGCGTTTGTTTAAGGTCTTCACGCAACCCGGTAATCAGGTTGCAAATGGCTCGACTGCTGTCGAGTTTGTCCGCGTTGATACCCTTGACTTCCAAATCCACCCGGTCACGGTCGCGGTCGTCATAAACTTTGATCGTCAGCGAAGCATCTTCGGCTTTGGTGCATTCGCACCGTTTGGGCAGGAAACTTCCTTCAATAATGCTGCGTAGTTCCAGTTCCGAAAGCATGGTCAACCTCTCCTTTTTTGAGACTGCCAACAGATTTTCATGTGCCTGACAGGCGCGTGCCTGCGCCGTCTTACCGACCTTGGAAGACACCTTCAACACCCAAGCGTACTCGGCAAAACCGCCTTGTGTTGTAACTTTTCCTCATAAGCAACCCAGTGTTTTATAGACACTAAATTTGAACTTAACAGCGCCGTTTAAAACATCGGCGAACGGCGTCGATTAAACGTTTAATCCAGCGCTTGCGGTTAAACAGCTGCGCGGGCCGCCACTCTTTCAGCAACATGTCGCAAACTATCGAAGTTGATATTCGCCCCGGAATTAACCGCCACCAGGGTCTGTTCGCGCACGCCGCGTTCAGCCACATATTTGCGGATGCCCGCCACCGCCAGTGCACCGGAAGGTTCGGTGATAGAGCGGGTATCGTCGTAGATCAGCTTGATGGCGCTGCACAGTTCGTCGTTGCTCACGGTGATGACCTCATCCACCCAGTGCCGGCAGATCTCAAAGCCATGGGCGCCGATCTGCGCGACCGCCGTGCCATCGGCAAAACCGTCGACACCGGGCAACACCACGCGCTCCCCGGCGCGCAGCGCAGCCAGCAGGCAACTGGAGCCTTCGGATTCGACGCCGACGATGCGCACTTCAGGGCGCAGGTATTTGACATACGCCGCAATCCCGGCGATCAGGCCGCCCCCGCCCACCGGCACGAAGATCGCGTCCAGCGCACCTTGCTGCTGGCGCAGGATTTCCATGGCCACGGTGCCTTGGCCGGCGATGACGTCCGGGTCGTCGAACGGCGAAACGAAGGTGCAGCCCGATGTATCGGCCAACTGCAGCGCATGGGCCAAGGCAAACGGAAAGCTCTCACCATGCAACACCGCGTCGGCCCCTCGGGAGCGCACGCCCAGCACTTTGAGTTCCGGCGTGCTGCACGGCATGACGATGCGCGCGCGAATCCCCAACTCTCGCGCCGCCAGCGCCACGCCTTGCGCATGATTACCCGCCGACGCCGTTACCACGCCCCGGGCCTTTTGCTCGGCGGTGAGTTGCATCAACTTGTTGTAGGCGCCACGGATCTTGAAGGAGAACGTCGGTTGCAGGTCTTCGCGCTTGAGCAGCACCTTGTTACCAAGCAACACCGACAACGCCGGTGCCGCTTGCAGCGGCGTGCGCACCGCCAGGTCGTAGACCGGGGCGGCGAGGATCTTTTTTACGTAATGTTCAAGCAGTCCCGTGTCGTGGGGTTGGGCGCTCATCGGTGTCTCCTGGCTGTGTACAGAGCCCTGGAGACGGAAAAACAAAACCCGCCTCTAGGGCGGGTTTGGGTACAGCCGAGCGCTATCCCGCCAAATAAGGAATGGCGGTAATAATGCTCGGCTGGCTGCGGAAGGCTTGAAATGTCATGTCACGAAATTAACCGGCGGCGACGCGGCAAGTCAATGGCAAACCGCCATTTAGCGGCGCGGGGTTTACGGAGAGCATACGAAACATATACGCTTTGTATATTCCATTATCACAGTGAACCCCATGGGCATCGTCAAGATCACCGACCAATTACACGAACAACTGCGCCTGGTCAGCGCCGCGATGGACCGTTCCATCAACGCCCAGGCCGAGTTCTGGATCAAGATCGGCCTGCTCGCCGAACTCAATCCCCACCTGCCCTACAACGAACTGATCAACAAACTGTTGCTCGATAAACCCGACTTGATCCGGGGGGCGCAGTTGATGATCAAGACGCCCGCACAACTGGCAATCATGCGCGAATCCGGGCGCCTGCTGGCCCAGGTCTTTACGATGCTCGACGGTTTTGTCGCCGCCGGCCGTTCCACCCTTGAGCTGGACGCTGCTGTCGAAGCCTTTATCCGCAACGAGTTGAAAGCCCGCCCGGCCAGCCTCGGGCAATATGACTACCCGTTCTGCATCAACACTTCGATCAACGAGGTGGTGTGCCACGGCATGCCCAGCGCCAAGGACATCCTCAAGGACGGCGACATCATCAACATCGACATCACCCTGGAAAAAGGCGGCTACATCGCCGACTCCAGCAAGATGTACATGGTCGGCAATGTCGCCCCCAAGGCCAGGCGCCTGGTCGAGATGACGTTTGAAACGATGTGGGCCGGTATCCGCCAGGTCAAGCCCGGCGCGCGGTTGGGCGACATCGGCCATGCGATCCAGAGCCACGCCCAGGCCAACGGCTACAGCGTGGTGCGTGAATACTGCGGCCATGGCATCGGCAAACAGATGCATGAAGAGCCGCAGGTCCTGCACTTCGGCCGCCCCGGCACCGGGCTCGTACTGCGCGAAGGCATGGTGTTTACCGTAGAGCCCATGCTCAACCAGGGCGGCGCCAAAACACGCAGCCTCAAGGACGGCTGGACGGTGGTGACCCAGGACAACAGCCTGTCGGCGCAGTGGGAACATACCGTGGCGGTGACGGCAGACGGGTTTGAGGTGTTGACCCTGCAACGGGGCTGACGCATGCCCGGCGCCCCGCCCCGGCATCACCAGGTCGGGGCACCGTCAAGCGTGTGGAGTCAGCCTTTTTCTAGGTGACGCAGGCGGTCCTGACGCTTGATACGCTCGGTGGTTACCCGCTCCGGGTAACAGCGCATGAACATATTGGTAAAGTGCGTGCCGTAATGAATGCGCTCACCGTTGAGCGGATCCAACAAGGGCCGGGCCGAAGCGTTGAAAGCGGGCTCGTGAAAATAGGCCATGGCGAAGCGTTCGCGGGTGTTGAGCGTTACCTTGTGCGGCGTCGATAGCAGATAACCGTGGGTCATGAACTGCAAAATATCACCGGGAAATACGGTGAATACGCGTGGCACCGGTTTGACGAATGTCCAGGGTTCGTCATTTTCGAATAACCCCGCGGTACTTTCGCCAGGCAGCCAGTTGCGCTTGCGCTGCTCGCCTTCGACCGGGGGGCGAATGTATAAACCACCCACCTCATCCTGTGTCGCAATGACCAACATGCCATAGTCGGTATGGGCGCCAATCCCACGGTGGGTATGTGCCGAGCTGGCAGGGAAGCGCAGCACGCGCATATGATGCCAGCCATCCCGACTCAGGGCTGTTAACGCGTTTATCTCCAATTCCAGGCCCAGCGCCACCAACTTGAGCAACTTCTCGCCGGTCACATCCAGTTCCGCCAGTAACGCTTTCATGCTGTCGCGGTACTCGTCGTTGGGCCACGGCACAGGACCGTGGCACGGCCAGCCGTCCTTGACGCGTTGATCATCCAGCGGCAGGTCTTTGCAGAGGGTGAAGATTTCCGATTGATCCTGCTCACCGGCGGTGACCTCTTCGCCAGAGGCGACATACCCGGCATAGGTCAGTTCGCTGACCCAGCGCGACTTGTCTTGTCTGGGCTGCTTGAAAAAAGCCTTGCTGGCGGCCATGGCCCTCTGGACCTTCTGGTCCTGTTCGTCATGGGTGCCGACCTGGAAAATACCGTCAGTGCGCCATGCCTCAATGAGCTTGCGGCCCAGTTGGTGATCGGCGTGGCTGCCGGTTACGGCTTCAGGCAGGGTGAAGGTGGTTAACTCAGTCATGTCGTGTCTCCTTAAATCCATTAAAGAGACGTGCATTCACGGATGTGACGCTGAACTGCTCCATCAACGGAACTGCTCCAGGCCCGGCATTGCAGGCCTGGATCATGTACGTCGTGTATGTTCCCGTGCGGGAACAGTCCTTATAGACCCCGGCAGCGGGCCTGAAAATAACCAGCTGTCGACTTTACTCGGGGCGCGTCAATGGCCCGATAACTTGGGACAGCGGCAGGCCTCCCTGCCCACACGATGATTTGAACCAGGCGCTGCGGGGCGGCAACCGATGGATCAGGCCACTTGCCTGATCCCCGCCTTGGCCTCCAACTCACGCACCAGCGGCAGCACGCGCTTGCCGAAGTACTCCACTTCTTCCTGAAAATGCAGGAACCCCGCCAGCACCAAGTCCACGCCCACCGCCTTGAGCGCAACGATGCGTTCGGCGATCTGCTGCGGGGTGCCGATCAGGTTGGTCTTGAAGCCGTCGTTGTACTGCACCAGGTCTTCAAAGCTCGATTTGGCCCAATTGCCCTCGCCTTCAGGTGAAGCCTTGCCGGCCTGTTTAGCCGCGTCGCCAAAGGCGTTGACCGCTTCCGGGTCGGCCTTGTCGATGATCTCGGCCAGCACGGCGCGGGCTTCTTCTTCGGTGTCGCGGGCGATCACAAAGGCATTCACGCCGACTTTGACCGAATGGTTATTCGCCGCCGCCTTGGCGCGAATATCGTCGACCTGGGCCTTGATGCCCTCCGGCGTGTTGCCGTTGGTGAAGTACCAGTCCGAAACGCGTGCCGCCATGTCCCGCGCGGCCCGTGAGCTGCCGCCCTGGAACACTTCCGGCCGGCCCAGGGGTTTGGGCTTGAGGGTGTAGTTGTTGAAGCGGTAGAAGTCGCCCTTGAAGGTGAAATCGTCCTGGGTCCAGATGCCTTTGAGGGCGCGGATGAATTCTTCGGAGCGGCGATACCGCTCATCGTGTTCCAACCAGTGTTCGCCGATGGCCTGGAATTCGCCCTTGAACCAGCCGCTGACGATATTCACGGCGATGCGGCCGTTGGTGAGCTGGTCGATGGTCGCCAGTTGCTTGGCCGCCAGCGCCGGTTGCCAGGGGCCCGGCAGGATCGCGGCGATCACTTTAAGCGTGGTGGTCGCGGCCAGCAGCGCGTGACTGAACGCCACCGACTCATGCTGGTTGTCGGCACCGTAGCCGGCGGTGAACCGGATCTGGGTCAGGCCATATTCAAAGCCGGCGGCTTCGGCCAGTTGCGCCAGTTTGCGGTTGTAGTCGATGCCCCAGTGGGTGCGTTGCTCGATCTTGCTGACCACCAGCCCACCGCTGACGTTGGGCACCCAATAGGCAAATTTCACGGCTTGCTGACTCATCGAACGCTACCTCATGTACAGGGATGTACCCAGCACTTGAGCAGCAAGCGTGCCAGCCATGGGCAAACGCCCGTGCCATGGGCGCTGCGGCGAAAAAACCGCCCCTGGCGCAGGTAAAGGTCAATGTCAGGGATCGGGCCGGTTTGTCGAATCGCTGTTGCTGCAGCAACAGCAAGCGCGTTGAACCCCCTGTAAACATTGGCCCTGGTACCCGGCACGGACTGTGCAACCCCCCCTGTACATTCACCCTTGCCCCCGGAGCCTTGCCCATGACCGAACACCACGTCATCAACCCGCTGTCCATCGGCGTCGACTACCCCACGCTGGCCGCGCGTTTCCGGCCGATCTTCCAGCGCATCGCCGACGGCGCGGTGCAGCGCGAACTCAGCCGCACCCTGCCCCATGAGCCGATCCAATGGCTCAAGCAAGCCGGTTTCGGCGCGGTGCGCGTGCCGGTGGAATACGGCGGCGGCGGCGCGTCCCTGCCGCAACTGTTCCAGTTGCTGATCGAACTGGCCGAGGCCGACTCCAACGTGCCCCAGGCCCTGCGCGGGCATTTTGCTTTTGCCGAGGACCGCCTGAATGCACCGCCGAGCGCCGGGCGTGACCTGTGGTTCAAGCGCTTTGTCGAGGGCGACATCGTCGGCTGCGCCTGGACCGAAATCGGCAACGTGGCCATCGGCGACGTGGTGACTCAGGTCAGCCCCGACGGCGATCAGTGGAAGCTCAACGGTGAAAAGTTCTACAGCACCGGCAGCATTTTCGCCGATTGGATCGACGTGTACGCCCAACGCAGCGACACCGGCGCCGACGTGATTGCCGCCACCCGCGCGCGTCAGCCTGGGGTGGTACACAGCGACGACTGGGACGGGTTTGGCCAGCGCACCACCGGCAGCGGCACGTCGCGCTTTACCGATGCGGTGGTAGAGGCGGATAACGTGATCGATTTTGCCACCCGCTTCAAATACCAGACCGCGTTTTACCAGTTGGTGCTGCTGGCCAGCCTGGCCGGCATCGGCCGCGCGGCGTTGCGCGATGTGGCCCATCAAGTGCGCAGCCGCAAGCGCATCTACAGCCACGGCAATGCGCCGCATGTAAGCCAGGATGCACAGGTGCAACAGGTGGTGGGCGAAGTGGCGGCGCTGGTGTACGCCGCCGAGGCCAGTGCGTTGCGGGCGACGCTACCGGCCCAACAGGCCTACGTGGCGCGGTTTGGCGGCGACGATGCCGCAGAGCGCGAAGCCAATGTGGCGGCCGAGATTGAATCGGCGACGGCGCAGGGGGTGGTGTCGGACTTGATCCAGCGCGCCACCAGCCAGTTGTTCAATGCGCTGGGGGCGTCGGATGTCCGCCAGGGCAAGGCGCTCGACCGGCATTGGCGCAACGCGCGTACCGTGTCGTCGCACAACCCGGTGATCTACAAGGCGCGCATTGTCGGCGATTGGGTGATCAATGGGACCGAGCCGCCGTTTGTATGGCAGATCGGCAATGGCCCGGGCAAAGACTGAACAGGTGGGGCTTGCTCCCTCCCACATTGGCGGTATTTCAAGGCTGGGATTTCAGGTTTGGACCGCGAACGGCTCAAAACGCGAGTTTGTACCCGACCGCCATCAACATGACCGCCAGGCACGGGCGCAATACGCCGTCCGGGATTTTGCCGGTCATGTGGCTGCCGATGTAGATGCCCGGCAGCGAGCCCATCAACAGAAAGCCCAACAGTTGCCAGTCCATATTGCCCATGCCCGCATGGCCAAGGCCCGCCACCAGGGTCAAGGGCACGGCGTGGGCGATTTCGGTGCCCACCAGGCGGCGCGTGGCCAGGAACGGATAGAGGATAAACAGCGCCACGGTGCCGAGGGCGCCGGCGCCGATGGAGGTCAGGGCGACCATGGTGCCGAGGATGGCGCCGGTGAGCACCGTCAGCGCGTTCAGGTTGCGCGGGTTCATATGGTAGCTGTCGCCCGCATGCCGCTGGGCAAAGGCCAACAGGGTTTTCTTGAACAGGATCGCCAGGGCGGTCAACAGCAGCACCACGCCGAGGGCCTGCTTGATCACCGCGTTCATCGCGCTGGGGTCGGTATGCAGGCTGGCGAGGAACCACAGGGTCAGCAGCACCGCAGGCACACTGCCGAGGGTCAGCCAGCCGGTGATGGTCCAGTCGATGTTCTTGTTCTTGCTATGCACCAGCACGCCACCGGACTTGGTGATCGCGGCGTACAACAGGTCGGTGCCCACGGCGGTGGCCGGGTTGATGCCGAACCACAGCAGAATCGGGGTCATCAGCGAGCCCCCGCCGACACCGGTCATGCCGACGATAAAACCTACGATCAGGCCGGCGATCACAAAACCAAAATTACCCACTTCCATTAACGCTACCCGCGGCCTTATAAAATTCTGGCGGCAGGATAGCGATTTTTCTTATAACGACTTATACCAATATGATCTGACTTTATGCCTTTTACGTCAGTCGATGGCAGCACTAGGCTTGAGTCTGGTAGGGAAAAGCCGCTTTGGACGTAAGTGCCGGCCTGAGCGGATGCGTGCATAGCGGTCATGGCCAATCTCTCTTCGGACAAAACGGGGGCACAGTGCGCGCCTTCGCGCAGCGGTTTTCTAATCGGCTGCCGTCGGCAACCACACCCGGAACCGTGCACCGCCCAGCGGTGACGCCAGCGCGGTCAAGGTCCCGCCCTGGGCTTGCAGGGCACGGCGGCTGATGGCCAGGCCCAGGCCAAACCCGCCGGTGCTGCGGTCGCGACTGCGGTCGAGACGGTAGAACGGTTCGAAGATACGCTCGCGCTGGTCCAGCCGAATGCCGATACCATCGTCATCCACCCAGATCTCACAGCCCTGCGGGCATACCTTGACCCCCACCTGGATACGCGCGTCACAGTAACGCGTGGCGTTGCGCAACAGGTTCTGCAAGGCGCGGGCGGTGAGACGTGGGTCGAGATTGAAGCGCTCCACGGCGCAATCGAGCACCACATCAATGACGATTTCGGGGTTTTCCAGTTCATCGTCGACGCTGCCCAGCACGCTGTCGATAAACTCGCTGAGCACCACATCGACCCGTTCCGGCAGTTGCGCCGGATTTTGCAGGCGGCTGTAAGACAGCAGTTCCAGCACCAGCTCATCCAGCTCACGGATGTGCGCCACCAGACCGTGCAGGCGCTCGCGGCTGGCCTCGGGCAAGTCTTCGGACAGCGCCAGGGCCAGGCCAAAATCCAGGCGTGTCAGCGGGGTGCGCAGTTCGTGGGAAACCGCATTGAGCAAGTCGCGCTGTTGGTTGAGCAGGTGCTCGATGTCGTCGGCCATGGTGTCGAATACCGAGGCCAGGCTGCCGATGCTGGAGTTGGCGGGAATATGCGTGCGTTCCGCCAGGTTGCCCCGGCCCAGTTGCCCGGCGGTGCTTTTCAAGCGTTCCAGGTCTCGCCAGTGCGGGCGCAGCCAAACCAGCAAGCAAGCCAGCAGCGCCGCGCCGATCAGCACGTTGATGGCCCAGTAGAGTACGTTCATGTCCATCGGGTCGGGCGGTATCGTCAGCTTGACCACGAACTGGTCGTTGATCGGCGAGCTGATTTCCTCCATCCAGCCCCACTCCCCCAGGCGCACCACGGGCTTGCCTTGCTCCAGCAGGTGTTCTTCTTCAGGGGTGAAGCTGGCGTCCTGGCGCAACAGCAATTGCACCTTTTGCGGCGCAAACTCGCGGCCCAGTTGTTCGGTGACCTGGGACCAACGCTCCACCGGTGCCCGCAGGTATTGCTTGACGATGAGCGTTTGCTGGCCGCGGGACTGCTCGACGTTGTAGTTCAGGTAACGGTGTTCGAACAGCTGGATCACCAGCTTGGGAATCAGATAGATCGCCGCGCTGTAGGTGACGATGGTGATCAGGTAGAGACGCAGCAGCACTCGAAACATGGCTCAGCATTCCCACTCGGAACGGCTGAACAGGTAGCCCTTGCCCCACACGGTCTTGATTTTGCGCGCCTCGCCCGCATGGTCGTCGAACTTGCGGCGCAGCTTGGAGATGGCCACGTCCACCGAGCGATCGGTACCGTTGAACTCGATGCCACGCAAGCGTTGCAGGATCTGGTCGCGGCTGAGCACTTCACCGGCGTGACGCGCCAGTACCACCAGCAGGTTGTATTCACCGCTGGACAGCTCCACCGCCTGGTCGCGCCAGGTCACGGTGCGTTCCGACAGGTCGATGCACAGGTTGCCCATGATGATCTGGTCGTTGGCCACCTGCGGCTCGGACAGACTGCTGCGGCGCAGCAAGGTACGGACGCGGGCAAGCAGTACACGGGGCTCGCAGGGTTTGGTCACGTAGTCGTCGGCGCCCATCTCCAGGCCCAGCACCTGGTCGTGGCTGTCATCGCGGGCGGTGAGCATCAGGATCGGCAGGCCGGCCGAATCGTCGCGCAACAGACGGCACACTTGCAGGCCGTCCAGTCCCGGCAGCATCAGGTCGAGGATCACCAGGTCCGGCGGGTTGAGGCGGGCACGTTCACGTACCTGGTCACCCCGACTGAGCACACTGACGTGGTAGCCATTGCGCTCCAGGTAGCTGGCAATCAGCTCGGAGAGTGCGGCGTCGTCTTCCACCAGGAGGATGTTGGGCATTAAGGTGTTCCATGAAATACAGTTATGAGTAGTGCATAAACCCCCTCCCACAGGGGGTCTTTGGTGTTTACGCGATTTTGTAAGGATATACGTCCCGGGCGGACGATAGGTGCCGCCTTACATTTCTTCACACACGAGCTACACAGCTTCACAGCACCACGGCGCAGGTGCCCTTAGGATGCGCCAGTCATTATTGGGATAAGAGCATGTCGAAGAATCTGTTGGCGCCGTTTGGCCTGTTGGCCCTCACGCTGGCGCTGAGCGCGTGTGGCCCGTCCACCGAGCAAACGCCGCAAGTGCCCCTGGCCAAGGTGCGGGTCGAGACCCTGCAAGCCAAACCGCTGTCCATCACCAGTGAACTGAGTGGGCGCATCGCCGCGCCGCGCATCGCCGAAGTGCGCGCACGGGTGGCCGGGGTGGTGATGCAACGGGTGTTCAAGGAAGGCCACGATGTGAAACAGGGCGACGTGCTGTTTCGCATTGACCCGGCGCCCTTCAAGGCGGACCTGGACAGCGCGCTGGCCAACCTGAGCAAGGCCCAGGCCAATGCATTCCAGGCGCGCCTGCAGGAGCAGCGCTACAGCCAGTTGGTGGAAGGCAACGCGATCAGCGGCCAGGACTACGACAACGCGCGCGCCAACCTGCGCCAGACCAACGCCGAAGTCGCCGCCAATAAAGCCGCCGTCGAGCGCGCCAGGTTGAACCTGGGCTACGCCACGGTCACCGCGCCGATTTCCGGGCGCATCGGCCGCGCGCTGGTGACCGAAGGCGCGCTGGTCGGACAGAACGAAGCCACACCGTTGGCGATCATCCAGCAACTGGACCCGATCCACGCCGACCTCACCCAGTCCACCCGCGAGCTGAATGACCTGCGCCGCGCCTTCCGTGCCGGCAGCTTGAAGCAGGTGGGCCAGGATCAGGCCAAGGCCACCTTGATCCAGGACGATGGCAGCCTGTATCCATTGCCGGGCAAATTGCTGTTCGCCGAGATCAGCGTCGACCCCGGCACCGGGCAGATCATCCTGCGCAGCGAGTTCCCCAACCCGGACCTGGACCTGTTGCCCGGCAGTTTCGTGCGCGTGCGCCTGGAGCAAGCGGTCGACAAGCAAGGCCTCAGCGTGCCGCAACGTGCCATTACGCGTGACAGCGCCGGCATCCCGATGGTGCTGCTACTGGACGCCGAGCAGACCGTCAGCCTGCAACCGGTCGAACTGGGCCCGGTGATCAATGATCGCTGGGTGGTCAGCCATGGCCTCAAGGCCGGTGACCGCATCGTCGTCGAAGGCCTGCAACACGCGCGCCCCGGTGACAAAGTCGAAGTGGACGACAGCCCCGCCTCCGGCCAGCCCGTAAAGGAATAACCCGCCATGCCGCAGTTCTTTATTGACCGCCCGGTCTTCGCCTGGGTGGTTGCCCTGTTTATCCTGCTGGCCGGCTTCCTCGCCATTCCGCAGTTGCCTGTGGCGCAATACCCCGACGTCGCGCCGCCGAAAGTGGAAGTTTACGCGGTGTACCCCGGCGCGTCGGCGCAGACCCTGGATGAAAGCGTGGTGAGTCTGATCGAGCAGGAGCTCAACGGTGCCGATCACTTGCTGTATTTCGAATCCCAGAGCAGCCTCGGCTCGGCCACCATCACCGCGACGTTCCAGCCGGGCACTAACCCGGAAATGGCCCAGGTGGACGTGCAAAACCGCCTCAAAGCGGTGGAGCCGCGCCTGCCCCAGGCCGTGACCCAGCAAGGCTTGCAGGTGGAAAAAGTCTCCGCCGGTTTCCTGCTGCTGGTGACCCTCACCTCCAACGACGGCAAGCTCGACGACGTGGCGCTCAGCGATTACCTGGCGCGTAACGTGATGAACGAACTCAAGCGCCTGGACGGTGTGGGCAAGGCCCAGTTGTATGGCGCCGAACGTGCCATGCGCATCTGGATCGACCCGCAGAAACTGATCGGTTTCAACCTGACCCCGGCCGATGTCAACGCCGCGATCAGTGCGCAAAACGCCCAGGTGTCGGCGGGCAGCATCGGTGACTTGCCGGGCCCCCAGACCCAGGAAATCACCGCCGCGATCCTGGTCAAGGGGCAACTGTCGACGCCGGCGGAATTCGCCGACATCGTACTCAAGGCCAACCCGGACGGCTCCACGGTGCGTATCGGCGATGTGGCGCGGGTGGAAATCGGCAGCCAGGAATACCAGTTCTCCACGCGCCTGAACGGCAAGCCGTCCACCGCCGTCAGCGTACAACTGGCGCCGGGGGCCAACGCGCTGAACACGGCGACCCTGGTGCGCGCGAAGATGGATGAGCTGTCGCGCTATTTCCCGGCCAATGTGGAATACAAGATCCCGTACGACACCTCGCCGTTCGTCAAAGTCTCGATCACCAAGGTGGTCTACACCTTGCTTGAGGCCATGGCGCTGGTGTTTGCGGTGATGTTCCTGTTCCTGCAGAACGTGCGCTACACCTTGATCCCCACCCTGGTGGTGCCGATTGCGCTGATGGGCACCTTCGCCACCCTGCTGTTGCTGGGCTTCTCGATCAACGTGCTGACCATGTTCGGCATGGTGCTGGCCATCGGCATTCTGGTGGACGATGCGATTGTGGTGGTAGAGAACGTCGAGCGCATCATGGCGACCGAGGGCCTGTCGCCCAAGGACGCCACGCGCAAAGCCATGGGCCAGATCACCGGCGCCATCATCGGGATTACCCTGGTGCTGGTGGCGGTGTTTTTGCCGATGGCGTTCATGCCGGGTTCGGTGGGGGTGATCTACCAGCAGTTCTCACTGTCGATGGCTACCTCGATCCTGTTCTCGGCGTTCCTCGCCCTGACCCTCACGCCGGCCCTGTGCGCCACCTTGCTCAAGCCCATCGCCCAGGGCGAGCACCATGCCAAGGGCGGTTTCTTCGGCTGGTTCAACCAGCGCTTCGAGCAACTGACCAACCGTTACGAAGGCTGGGTGGCCTATGCGCTCAAACGCAGCGGCCGTTACCTGCTGATCTATCTGGTGCTGCTGGCAGGGCTGGGCTGGTTGTTCACGCGCCTGCCCGCCTCGTTCCTGCCGGTGGAAGACCAGGGCTACACCATCACCGATATCCAGTTGCCGCCGGGCGCGAGCAAGAACCGCACGGTGCAGGTCGCCGAGCAGATCGAAGCGCACAACGCGGGTGAGCCGGGGGTGGGCGATACCACCATGATCATGGGCTTCAGTTTCTCCGGCTCGGGGCAAAACGCCGCGCTGGCGTTTACCACGCTCAAGGACTGGTCGCAACGCGGCAGCGACGATTCCGCGGCGGCCATTGCCGAGCGCGCCAACATGGCCTTCAGCGAACTCAAGGACGCGATGGCCTACGCGGTGCTGCCGCCGCCGGTGGACGGCCTGGGCACCTCCAGCGGGTTTGAATTTCGCCTGCAGGATCGCGGCGGCGTCGGCCATGCGGCCTTGATGGCGGCGCGTACCGAGTTACTAGCAGCCGCCGCGAAGAGCCCAGTGCTGGCCAATGTGCGCGAAAGCGCGCTGGCCGAAGCGCCGCAGGTGCAGCTGGAAGTGGACCGCAAGCAAGCCAACGCACTGGGTGTGTCGTTCGCAGACGTGGGCAGCGTGCTGTCTTCGGCGGTTGGCTCGGCCTATGTCAATGACTTCCCCAACCAGGGTCGCATGCAGCGCGTGGTGGTGCAGGCCGAAGGCGATCAGCGCAGCCAGGTGGCGGACTTGATGAAGATCAACGTGCGCAACAAGGCCGGCAACATGGTGCCGCTGTCGGCGTTCGTCAAAGCCAAATGGACCCAGGGCCCGGCGCAGTTGACCCGTTACAACGGTTACCCGGCGATTGCCATCAGTGGTGAAGCCGCCCCCGGACACAGCACCGGTGAGGCGATGGAAGAGATTCAGCGCCTGGTCGGCCAACTGCCGGCCGGCCTGGGCCAGGAATGGACCGGCCTGTCGCTGCAGGAGCGTTTGTCGGGTGCTCAGGCGCCGTTGCTGCTGGGGCTGTCGCTACTGATTGTGTTCCTGTGCCTGGCCGCGCTGTATGAAAGCTGGTCGATCCCGACCTCGGTGCTGCTGGTGGTACCCCTGGGCGTGCTTGGCGCGGTGTTGGCCGTGAGCTTGCGCGGCATGCCCAACGATGTGTTCTTCAAGGTGGGCTTGATTACCATCATCGGGCTGTCGGCCAAGAACGCGATCCTGATCATCGAGTTCGCCAAGGACCTGTATGACCAGGGCGAAGACCTGATCGACGCCACCTTGAAAGCGGCGCGGTTGCGCCTGCGGCCGATCATCATGACCTCACTGGCGTTTATCCTCGGCGTGGTGCCGTTGGCGATTGCCACCGGGGCCAGCTCGGCCAGCCAGCAGGCGATCGGCACCGGCGTGATCGGCGGGATGATCACCGCGACACTGGCGGTGGTGTTTGTGCCGGTGTTCTTTGTGGTGGTGATGAAGCTGGTGCGCAAGCGTCACAAGACAGGCTGACCCGGCGGAACACGATGCAGTTGTGGCGAGGGAGCAAGCGCCCTCGCCACGCGTTATCGGTCACCTTCATCATTGGGTACAACCGTATAAGCTATGGTGCTCTGAACTACCCAGTCGTGAACCACCATGCCCTTGCTCGCCCGCACCCACCCTCGCCTTTCGACCGCCGCCGTGCTCGGCCTTGCCGTGGGTATCCTGGCCCCAGCCGATACGCTGATCAGCAAAATCCTCATCGGCTGGAATGCCGGCGTCTGGACCTACCTGCTGCTGATGTTGTGGCTCACCAGCCGCTCGCGCGCCGACGATGTAAAGCGCATCGCCGAGATCGAGGATGAGAACGCCGGCCTGGTGTTGTTCATGGTGTGCATCGCGGCGATCGCCAGCCTGGCGGCCATCACGCTCAACCTGATAGGCATCAAAGACCTCGACCGCTCCGCACGCCTGCTTCACTACGGTTTCACCGCACTGACGGTAATCGGTTCTTGGCTGCTGATCGGGGTGATCTTCAGCGTGCACTATGCCCGCCTGTTCTACACCTGGGACGGTGACGAACCTGCGCTGCGTTTTGCCGAAGGGTTGCGCACCCCCAACTATTGGGACTTCCTGTACTTCTCGTTCACCATCGGCGTGGCGGTGCAAACGGCCGATGTGGGGGTGGCCACGCGCAGTATGCGCAAGGTAGTGCTGGGGCAGTCGCTGATTGGCTTTTTGTTCAATACGGCGATCCTGGGTTTCTCGATCAATATAGCCGCCGGGCTGTTCAGTTAAAGCTGCATGTTTTTTCGCCGGCAGCGGGCGAACATCATCTTATAAGCAGGGAAACTGTTGAACAGCGCCTACAAAAAAAGCCCTGATCTTTCGATCAGAGCTTTTTGTACAACTTGTTTATTTAGAAGGCATAACGCAGGCCAACGTTCACTGCCGCTTTCTGCTTGATTTTGTCACTGGTACTGGTTTCAACGTCGGCGTGCATTTGCAGATCCTGCGTAAACTTCACCGCCACACCGGCACCATACTTGGTACGCGAGCCCGACAAATCATTGTTAAACGCCTGATTATTGATCAGGACCTTGTTGTTGTCGGCAAACTCGTGGACCACGGCCATACGCAAGTAAGGTTTAATAAGTGTGCCGTCGTCGAGCTGGAACTCATGCCCAACGGTCGCACCGGCCTCGGCTGTCCTTGAGCGGGTACGCTCACCTTCCACTTGCAAACCATTTTTCAGGCTGTATGTTCCGCCCTGAACCACGATGGTCGACAGTCGGCCGTAAGGTTCAATATAGGAACTTTCCCCGAGTGTGATATGACGGCCGAACTCCGCCGACAGACCACCGCCCACATTGCTGTAGTTGCCCTTGGTGGAGGTGTTATCACTGAGGGTTGCCTTGACTTCATTCTGGAACCGGTTGGCTTTGGCAACCGCATCAAAGTAGAAACCGCTTTCTTCATCCATCCAGGTTGCATAAGTACCCAGGAAGTAACTCTTGACCGTACCGGAGGAGCCGCGAACCGGGTTCACGTCGGAATTACTGTGACCACCAAATACACCTACCTTCCATTGGCTATCGCCCAGCGGCATATCGGCACCCAGGGAGAAACCTTGCAAGTTCTGCGTGTAGCCGGTCCCTGAGCTCTGGGATACCTCATATTTGCTGCCGAAACCACGGATCCACAGGCCTGTGCTCTTCGGGGAGTAGCGCAATTCGCCCATCCGCGCGCGCAACGAGCCCTCTTCCGCGGTCATGATGGTCACCGGGGTGTTGAACAATGCCGTCACCACGCGGGCGCTGCGGCTCATGACTCGGGTTTGGGTATCCAGGAACCAGTCATTGCCTTCCTTTTTCAGGTTGTAGGCATAGGCGCCCATGTCAACCGGACCGTCCTTGAGGGCAAAGGCCGCATCACCGCCACCGGTGTGCACAACCTGGGTTTTGACCAATTCGGCACCACTGACCGACAGCGCCAGGCTGTGATGCCCGTAGCTTGGCCGGTCACATTGATGAAGTCCGTCTTGCCTTGGTCAAAGTCGGTGCCCATGACGAACGTGCCGTCGCCGGACAGTGTCGAGAGGTTCAGTTGATAAAACTCATTCGGCGCGCCCATGGTCACGGTGCCACCGGCCATGTTAAGCGCACCCACCTGACTGTCACCGGTCATGTTCCAGTTGGAAGCGGCGCCCACGTTCAAGCTGGAGACATTCTGCAATTGGCCTGTCAGCTCGGCGTTGTTCTGCAGGCTCAAATGGACAGTGCTGGTGGCGTCGGCAACCACATTGCCGACCAGATTCCGGCTGTTATCCACATTCATCGTCGCCGTGGCACCGCCAGAAACGCTCAGCAGATTGCCATTGCCGCCCTTCAATGTGGAGCCATTCAACACATCGATGGCTACCACCGGAACTCGGTTTGGCGTACCCCTGACGGAGATAGCCGAACCAATAGCTCCCTCGACCATGGAGTTGTCCAGAACCAGTTTGCCATCTGTTGTATCTGCACGACCGCGGGTGAACGATACCCCATGACCGGCGCCGAGAATGGTGCTTTGGCTGGCTGTCGCCGTGCCCCCGGACAGGGCGAGCCCGAATGCCCCGGTTCCCGTACCCTGCACCACAGTGCCCCGTTCGAAGTGCAACTCGCTGCCGCTGCTGGCTTCCGCGCCGCCAATAGCTCCGCTGATCGTACTGTTGGCGACCTGAACCGATGAACCATTTGACGTACCCAACACACCAAACGCCTGCAAGGCTACGCCGCGACTATTGGTAATCGTACTGTCGTTGATAAAAGCGTTACTGCTTTCAAGACGCACGGCGCCCAGAATAGGGTCGCTCGAAGAAACCTGTGCTGAGTTGATATTGACGGTAGAACCGCGTTCAGCACGAATACTGTTCGCCACGCTGCCACTGTTCATGTTTAACGTGGAGGTTGTCAGGCCAATGTCTGTTGCTGTCGCGCGATTCATATTCAGCGTCGACTGGCCCGACAATTGCCAATCCGTTGACTGCGTAGTGTCATCAATGGTTCTTTGCTCACCGTTACCCACCTGCACCGCCTGTGCCTGACCCTGCAGCGCGGCAAACAAACAGAATGTAACGGTGGGGATTTTCATCATCGCACTCAATGGCTTGAGCTCGAACGTATTCAGTGCCGACATGGTCAATCACTCTTAATATGAGGCCAACAAAATCGGTTCGGCTCGCTACCTGCGAATAGGGCCTTACCTCTGCGGCGCCAGAATAAAAATTAAACGCTTTCTTTTATGTAGGAAAAATCTGCACTCCCACGGTTAAACCGCTGTGAGCGGAGTGATCTATCAAATGCAATATGATCAGAATGTTCCCCCTCCCACGAAAGAAAGGGGGAACCTGCCGCTATCTGACTAACAAGCCCTAAGGACCGACAACTGGAGACAAGTCGCAATAACTCGTCGACAGCGTCGTACGTATGTTGACGGCGGCCTCACCGCGCCCGGTAGTGCCGTCGTCCAACGCCACCGTGACAACCGCCTCCGCGCGCCCGAGGCGAGCTTCTTTAAGAAAACTGAACGGTATATTGAAGGTATGACCGTTGTCCTTGATGACTCTTGTGACAGTCACGCTGTAAGTCTGCTTGCGGTCGTCAATCGGAGTGCCGGTACGAGGTCGGAACAACCGCAGCTCCAGCTTCAATTGTTGACCCTCGGCCATCCTCGTATCCGCCGGCACAAAGATCTGTCCTACAAACGTGTTTGGCGTCGTCAACGGAAGGACCCTTAACGAATCGCAGTTCCATTGTTCAGTTAGCCCTGTTCCCCGGACCCCCAAATATCGAGGCGCTACCAGCGTAGACGTCACGGCGTCTATAACCTCGACCGGTGTATCCGGCGAACGATTGCGGTTATCGGCCGCCGTTGGGACAGGCGTTGATGCAATGAAATAATGGACATTTTTAATGCCGTTCCCTGCCGCAGCTACATAGCTCCAAGGGAATTCCCACCTGACGATTGCGCCTTCTGCTTGAGTGGTAATTTCAAAGGGAGGAGCCACTAAACTGCCGTCGCTCCATACCAGGTGAATCCACATGCCAGGTGCCGGCACGTCAGCGCCGACCCATAACTCAACCTCAGCAGTGACAGGGTTGCCGGCGTGCGGAAATCTCAGCGTGTTGAGCTCAGTCGACCCCTGACCAAAAATCTTCACAGGGAGCAGTCTGGTGTTCGGGCTGCCGGGTGTTCCGGGGTTGTCCGGCCCTGTGACACTGAAATCCACATTGATCGTTGTGGTCGGGCCGTCGATAACCTCACCGTCTCGGCGCAGGTTATATTTCACAGCGGTCGGTTTCGGCCCTTTTGTCGTCCCGTAGTCAGCCAGGGCCAGTGGGGTCAGGAGGGCTTGATTGAGCGTGATGGGGAACTGGGTAACAGGGAACCACTGGCTCGCTGGCTGCCCGCCCCATATGATCTGATATTGGTCTTTGGTCAGGTCGAAGTTTGTGTAGGCTGCAAGGCTTCCCGTAGGGCCTGGGGTAAGGTCGGCAATATTGAGCAAGTTATCAATAAGGTCCGGGGCCTGGTCAATAATGATCGGCTGTAGATTCTCTGGTGCCGGCGCCAACGCTACGGTGAAAGGCCTGGAAGCCACTGATGGCAAGCCGGGCCGGTCCATCCGGTCACTGATTGTATAAATAAGCTTGTATTCACCACTTTGGGTGATAGCACTTGCAGGCAATGTAAAGACGTTACCGGTTTGCAGCATCGGCCGTGGTGGAACGAGCCCTCCAACTTCTTCCGCGTCCAGCGCCGTATCGCCTTTGGTCCAGTAAAAGCGGATGACATCGCCCGGATGCCACTTCCCGCTTTCAATCGCATAAGCGTTGTCGGGAATGCTAAATGGCAGACCGCCCGCCGTGGCGAGGTGAGCAGCCGTAACCGGAGCACCCGCCGGCAATGACCCCGTGTATTGCGGTGCGGGTGGCCGCACCTTATTGCCGATGCTTTCATAGGCAGTATATTGGTCGAACTCCACCTTCACTTCTGGCGAGTACTCCCCCACGTCAGAGGGTCTGTCCACGCTGCCTGGAATGCTCGGGTCCGCAAAGTCGTTAACAAACAATTGATGACGGAGCCGTCTTTTACCATGCGGAAATCCGCCCGAGCCTGCCGGTGCATCAATCACTACAGAAATATTGCCGCCTGCGGTCGCACCGAAAAACTGTTTGGGACCAAATATTCTGGTCCAGGCGTCGGGTAGTGAACTGTCCGGGTCTCGCGAGAAAATTTCGATCCAATCACCGTCCTCTGAAAAGTCGCCGGAAGGGCATAACAGCCTCAGGCTGCTAGTCGCCGCCGCCCTTGAAACAAGGCCTATGGCAGTATCAATTACATCTTGGACCTCGATAACTTCCAAGGTAGGCGAGCCGCCAATAATTACCGCCTTTGTAGAAATTTTATCTATCATTTCATGTTCTCCATTATCACCGGCATGCTCTGCTCATCGAGCAAATACATACATTCAAAGAGAGTTCGGTTTTTTCATACAAACTACTTGTCAACGCATTTACATACGACACGCATAACACACACAACTCCGGTTACCGCCCGGACGTTCAATACACCGAGGAATACTTTTATTCAGACCCGGTACCCGATGGCCCACAAAAGCCCCCTGCTCCATTCTTGCGGTCAATTGGCACATATTTGGTATCTGAATACCCTATCTCAACACCATTTCGCACCACAGAGTATTTTGCCGACCCTGCGGAATAATCACGTAACGGCTTGATCAGGTTTTCATAGTCCGTTATCTGGAACGTATGAGATGTTTCACCTGCTTGCCATACATGACTCATGGTATGAGCCGTCGAGAGAATGGCATCTTCATTTAGATATCTCCGAAACCCCTGCCATGTCAGCACCACCAGATCCCCTGGCTTCAATACATTCGGCGCCGGATTGACCACCACGTTCACCACCTGCCAAATAGGTGGTTGAGTATCACAATTAAGAAATCTGCTTGAGTGTAGAAACGACTGAGGAAAACTCGGTTTTGAGTAAACAACAGGCGTAATAAGGTTGACCGCAACTATTTGGTCAGGCGACGACTGTTGATTGACGCCATTATCTGTTTGGTAATACACCAACGTTGTCGAATTGCTGCCGGCGGCTTGGATCACCGGCCAGGGAATCGGATTATCAAATTCAACAACCGCCCCTGCTTGATCATTGAGCTTCACGGTATAAGTCGCAACGGGTGCCGCCTGGCCTGGCCAGAAAAGATTTACTTTCTGACCCTCAACCGGTTTATCGAACAACGTGAAGTAAGCTCTCACCGGCCCAACGGAATCGCGGCTATCCAGGACATTGGGAACGTTGGAAACCTGGCCCTGTATGTTAACCAAGGCCAATTGACTGTTCAGCAATGCGGGCGCCAGCGGGTTTTCCTGGCCTGCGATCGTCATGTCCACCGTCACCTGTTTAGGTCGGGAACGCACGCCTTGGCCCGTATCCCCTGCACGGCGAATGTAGTAACGCACCGGTAAGTCAATGATCCGGCGCAGGTTCGCGCCCTTGGCAATTAATACACTCCACGGCACGGGAACCGTGAGAGGCAACGTGTTGACAGGCACGGCAGGAAGCAAGCTACCGTCCCACTCAACCACACACTGGTCATCAGGCATGGCGTTGTCATACTGACGCACCCTGACCGAAACAACAGCGCGTGCATCTGCCCGATTAACCAGCAGATCCGAGTCATACGCCGGCACCTCAGGCATCGACAAATTGGCTGGCGGCGCGGTCAAATCAATTGGTACATAGCCAACTAGCGAATTGCCAGAAGTATTACCGGCGCGGTCCCGTAACTTATAAAATAAATAAAGTATGGGGAAGCCGGCAAACTTCCGAATCTCCGCTACTGGAATATTCACAATCATTGGCCCACTGATGGGGGCAAAGGCTTGCCTGTGAATGTCCAGTCCTGTGGGTGGCGTGTCACTGCCTCTCAAAAAACATAACACGGTGTCTCCCGTCTTGCGATCTAGGTAATCGCCCGGCACTTCCACTTCCACCGACAGTTGGTTGCTTAAGGCGGACTCGGTAATCGGATTAATCAGAAACTTTGCGGGATTCAGGACCTGACCAGCACCCGGTGGATTTTTATCGATAATGATAGTGCGGGTAAATGAAGTCTCGTACACTTGGCTGTCTGAAAACTCGTTTCTGATACGATAAAAAATCTCAACTGTCGCGCTAGTTTGAAAGTAATCTGAAGAAATGAATATTGAGTAAGGAAAATCAGCGTCCGTAATCGGCCCCTTCAACTCCACGGTTAGAAATTCATCACCGGCGGCTCCCTTAACGTCCCAAACGAACGTAATCCAATCACTCGTACCACTAGGAGGCAGCTGCGACCAAGGAGTCGTTATTTGAATCTCCAAGTCCGAAAACAAATATTTTACGGGAAGCAATCCGTCTGGCTGCAAGTTGACAACTTCAAGTGCCGGAAGCGTCGGTGTGTCGTTAGTGTTAATCGCATTACCCGTTGAAGTCGTGTCCATGATTTTCCCGCCGCGTCGGTGAGTCACTATTACGAACTGCGTTAAAACAGAGTGAATACCCAATGCCGCTCTACCGATACTGTCAAAGTTGACAGGTGACGCTGCCGTTCGTCGGGCGAGGGCACCGGCGATTTCCACGTTTTCACGCAAATACACTTGACGTTTTCAGGTTGTTGCGGTTTCCTGAAACCGGTTTCAACGCTTCACAACTTCCAATAAGAAAGGCCTGCCAACGTGACCACTTTTTCTGCCGCCCAGCGCAGCCGTGTGACGATGCTTGATGTGGCCGAGCGCGCCGGCGTATCCAAGGCCAGCGTGTCGCGCTTCATCGGGGATGACCGTGCATTGCTCTCTGACGCCATCGCCCTGCGCATCGAACAGGCCATCAGCGAACTTGGCTACCGCCCCAACCAGATGGCCCGTGGTTTGAAACGCGGGCGCACCCGCCTGATCGGCATGCTCGTGGCCGACATCCGCAACCCCTATTCCATTGCCGTGATGCACGGCGTCGAAACCGCCTGCCGCCAACACGGCTACAGCCTGGTGGTGTGCAACACCGACCGCGATGACGCGCAGGAGTCCCAGCACCTCGCCGCGCTGCGGTCGTACAACATCGAAGGGCTGATCGTGAACACGCTCGGCCACCACCTCGACCAATTGCTGGAACTGCAACGGGAAATGCCGCTGGTGCTGGTGGACCGCAAGGTCGAGCCGCTGCACAGCGACCTGGTGGGGCTGGACAACCCGGCGGCGGTGCGCATGGCGGTGGAACATCTTGAGCAACAAGGTTATCGCGAGGTGTTACTGGTGAGCGAAGCCACCGATGGCACCAGCTCACGCCTGGAGCGCCTGGCCAGCTTCAAGGCTGAAATCGCCGCGCGCCAAGGCTTGAGCGGCGCGGTGTTGGAACTGGATGACGCGCTGCCTATTCATCTGCAGGCTTTTCTCGCAAAACCCGGCGCCAAGGCGTTGTTCTGCGCCAACGGCGTCGCCGCCCTGGCCTGCACCCGCGCGCTCAAAGCCTTGGGCGTTGAGCTGTTTGCCGACGTCGGCCTGATCGCCCTGGATGACCTGGATTGGTACCCGCTGGTGGGCACCGGCATCACCGCCCTCGCCCAGCCCACCGAGGCGATTGGCGCCAGCGCCTTCGCCTGCCTGCTCAAGCGCTTGCGCGGCGACACTGCGCCGACACGCACCCTGGATTTTTTACCGGAGCTGATGATTCGCGGCTCGACTCAGCCCATTTAAATTTTTTGCACAAAAATGAAACCGGTTTCAGAGGTAAACAACAATGCACAAATACCCCGTCTCCATCAGCCTTTCCAGCTACGGCGCCGAGTTGGTTCGCCAGCAAGGCCAGTTGAGTTTTGTCCCGTTGCTCGCCAGCGCCGGTGCCCAGCGCATCGAATGGCGTGAGGAGCTATTGACCGTCGAGCAACCCACTGAGCTGGCCCAGGCTGCGGCCGATCAGGGCCTGGAAGCCGTGTTCTCATCACCGCTGGAGCTGTGGGTGGCCGGCCGTGCCCAGCCGAACGCCGAGCTCGCCGCCACCCTGGATCGCGCCGGGGCCTTCGGCGCGCGCTGGCTGAAAGTCTCCCTGGGTTACTTCACCGACACCAACGACCTGGGCAGCCTGCACGCGTTGCTCAACCGCCACCCGGTGCAGTTGCTGGTGGAAAACGACCAGACCCTGCACGGCGGGCGCATCGAACCGATGCAGCGTTTCTTCAGCGAAGTCGAACGCCTGGGCCTGCCGGTAAAAATGACCTTCGATATCGGCAACTGGCAGTGGCAGGACCAGTCCGCCATCACCGCTGCGCGCCTGTTGGGCCGGCATGTCGACTACCTGCATTGCAAGGCCGTGGCGCGCCGCCCGGACGGCAAGCTGGTGGCGCTGCCGCCCGGCGCCACCGACCTGCATCTGTGGGAACAACTGCTCAAGCACATGGCCCAAGGAATTACCCGCGCGGTGGAATTCCCACTGCAAGGCGACGACCTGGTCGACGTCACCGCGCGACAGGTCGCCACCCTCGCCCGCCTTGGCCAACCCCATGGGGAGAATGCCCATGTCTGAGATCGATATCCTTTCGTTTGGCGAAACCATGGCGATGTTCGTGGCCGAGCAGACCGGCGACCTGGCCCACGTGGCGCAGTTTGATAAACGCATTGCCGGCGCCGACAGCAACGTTGCGATTGGTTTGTCGCGCCTGGGTTTCAAGGTCGCCTGGCTGAGCCGGGTGGGCAATGATTCCCTGGGGCGCTTTGTGGTCGATACGCTCACGCAAGAAGGGCTGGATTGCCGCCACGTGGCCGTCGACCCGCTGCACCCCACGGGTTTTCAGCTCAAGTCCCGCGAAGAAGCCGGCGCCGACCCGCAAGTGGAGTACTTTCGCAAAGGCTCCGCCGCCAGCCATTTGTCTGTCGCGGCCATCAGCCCTGCACTGCTGCAAGCGCGCCACCTGCACGCCACCGGCATTCCGCCAGCCTTGTCCGCCGCCACCCAGGAGCTGTCCCGCGAGCTGATGACGCAGATGCGCAAGGCCGGGCGCAGCGTCTCGTTCGACCCCAACCTGCGCCCTTCGCTGTGGGCCAACGAGCAGCAGATGATCCGCGAAATCAACGCCCTCGCCGGCCTGGCCGACTGGGTATTGCCGGGCCTGGGCGAAGGCCGTTTGCTCACGGGTTTTGACGACCCGGCCGACATCGCCGCGTTCTACCTTGACCAGGGCGCCGAAGCCGTGGCCATCAAGCTCGGCGCCGACGGCGCCTACTACCGCACTCACCTCGACCAGGGCTTCGTCGCCGCCGTGCGCGTAGACAAGGTGGTGGACACCGTCGGCGCCGGCGATGGGTTTGCCGTGGGCATGATCAGCGCCCTGCTGGAAAACTCAAGCTTCCCCGAGGCGGTGCGGCGCGGCAATTGGATCGGCAGCCGCGCCGTGCAAAGCCGTGGCGATATGGAAGGCCTGCCGACCCGCGCCGAACTGACCACCCGATCCGTCGCATAACCGATTCCCTGTTGCCACAACTACAACAAGCTCAGGAGCACTCTTATGGAAACCGTGAAACTCGCCACCCGCCGCTGGTGGTACATCATGCCCATCGTGTTTATCACTTACAGCCTGGCGTACCTGGACCGTGCCAACTACGGGTTTGCCGCCGCCTCCGGGATGGCCGAAGACCTGATGATCACGCCGGGCATGTCCTCGTTGCTCGGCGCGCTGTTCTTTCTCGGCTACTTTTTCTTCCAGGTGCCGGGGGCGATCTACGCGCAAAAGCGCAGCGTCAAAAAGCTGATTTTCGTCAGCCTGATCCTCTGGGGCAGCCTGGCCACCCTGACCGGCGTGGTGTCCAACGCCTACATGCTGATCGCCATTCGCTTCATGCTCGGGGTGGTCGAGGCGGCGGTGATGCCGGCGATGCTGGTGTACCTGTGCCACTGGTTCACCCGTGCCGAACGTTCGCGCGCCAACACCTTCCTGATCCTCGGCAACCCGGTGACCATGCTGTGGATGTCGGTGGTGTCGGGCTACCTGGTGCAGCATTACAGCTGGCGCTGGATGTTTATCATCGAAGGTTTGCCGGCGGTGTTGTGGGCGTTTATCTGGTGGCGCCTGGCCGATGAGCGGCCAAAAGACGCCAAATGGCTGAGCGACGCCGAGAAACAGTCACTGGAAACCGCCCTCGCCGCCGAACAGGTAGGCATCAAGGCAGTCAAGAACTATGGCGAAGCGTTCCGCTCGCCCAAGGTGATCATCCTGGCCTTGCAATTTTTCTGCTGGAGCATCGGCGTGTACGGCTTTGTATTGTGGCTGCCGTCGATTCTCAAGGTCGGCTTGAAGATGGACATGGTCGAAGCCGGCTGGCTCTCGGCGCTGCCTTACCTGGCGGCCGTGATCGGCATGCTGGTGGTGAGCTGGGGTTCGGACAAGCTGCAAAAGCGCAAACGCTTTGTGTGGCCGCCGCTGCTGATCGCCTCGATTGCGTTCTACGCGTCCTACGTGCTCGGTGCAGAACATTTCTGGTGGTCCTACACCCTGCTGGTGATTGCCGGGGCGTGCATGTACGCGCCTTATGGGCCGTTCTTCGCCATCGTGCCGGAAATCCTGCCGGCCAACGTCGCCGGTGGCGCCATGGCGCTGATCAACAGCATGGGCGCGCTCGGCTCGTTCGGCGGCTCGTACCTGGTGGGTTACCTCAACAGCAGCACCGGCTCACCCGGCGCTTCGTACCTGCTGATGAGCGGCGCGTTGATGCTGTCGGTGGTGCTGACGATGTTCCTCAAGCCCGGCGCCAGCGACCGCTCGCCGGCCCCCACTCTGGAGTTGAAGGTAAAGACCTCATGAAAAAGTCTGTGGTGTTGTACAAAACGCTCTCCGCGCCGCTGATGGCCCGCCTGCACGAACACGCCGAGGTCACGCTGATCGAGGCACTCGATGCCGGCGGCCTGGCCAAACTGCGCGACGCCCTGCCCGGCGCCCATGGTTTGTTGGGCGCCAGCCTGCGCCTGGATGCGCAATTACTTGACCTGGCGCCGCAGTTGGAAGCGGTGGCCAGCGTGTCCGTGGGCGTCGACAACTACGACATCGACTACCTGACCGGGCGCGGCATCCTGCTGAGCAATACCCCGGACGTGCTCACCGAAACCACCGCCGACACCGGTTTTGCGCTGATCCTGGCCACCGCTCGACGCGTGGTCGAGCTGGCCGACATGGTGCGCGCCGGCCAATGGAACAAGAACATCGGCCCGGCGCACTTCGGCAGCGATGTGCATGGCAAGACCCTGGGCATCATCGGCATGGGCCGCATCGGCGAAGCCCTGGCCCAGCGCGGGCACTTTGGCTTCGGCATGCCGGTGATCTACCACAGCCATTCGCCCAAGCCACAGGTAGAACAACGCTTTGGCGCGCAGTACCGCAGCTTGCAGGCATTGCTTGAAGAAGCCGATTTTGTCTGCCTGACCCTGCCGCTCACCGCTGAAACCGAGAAGCTGATTGGCGCCGAGGAATTCGCGCGGATGGGCCCGGAGACGATCTTTATCAATATCTCGCGCGGCAAAGTGGTGGATGAAGCCGCGCTGGTCGAGGCGTTGCAACACCGCGTAATTCGCGCAGCGGGGCTGGATGTGTTCGAGAAGGAACCGCTGGATCACGGCTCGCCGTTGCTGCGTTTGAACAACGTGGTGGCGACGCCGCATATCGGTTCGGCGACCCATGAGACCCGAGAGGCGATGGCCCGGTGCGCGGTGGATAATCTGCTGGCGGCGTTAGCCGGCGAAAAACCGAAAAACCTGGTGAACCTCGCAGCCTGGAAACCGTAATACCTGAACCACCACAATGTGGGAGGGGTTTGCCCCTCCCACCTTTGGCTGCATTGCAAAGGGTCAGATCACAAACCTGGCCACCATCGCATTCAAGTCCACCGCGAGGCGCGACAGCTCATGGCTGGCCGCGCTGGTCTGGTTGGCGCCCGCCGCCGACTGCGTGGCCAGGTCGCGGATGTTGACCAGGTTGCGGTCCACTTCGCGAGACACCTGGGCCTGTTCTTCCGAAGCGCTGGCGATCACCAGGTTGCGTTCGTTGATCAGGCTGATCGACTGGGTGATCTGCTCCAGCGCCACGCCAGCGGCGCGGGCCATTTCCAGGGTGTTCTGGGTGCGCTGGTTGCTCTGCTGCATCGATTGCACGGCTTCACCGGTGCCGTTCTGAATGCCGGCGACCATTTTTTCGATCTCCTGGGTCGACTGCGCGGTACGGTGGGCCAGGGCGCGTACTTCGTCCGCCACCACCGCGAAACCGCGTCCGGCCTCACCGGCGCGGGCCGCTTCGATGGCGGCGTTAAGGGCCAGCAGGTTGGTCTGCTCGGCAATCGCGCGGATCACATCCAGCACCTTGCCGATGTCACGACCTTGCGTGGCCAGGCCCTCGATCATCGCGGCGGTATTTTGCACATCCTGGGTCATGGTCTGGATCGCGCCGACCGTTTCCACCACCCGATCACGGCCTTCGCGCGCCGCCAGGTTCGATTGGCCCGACGCCTCGGAGGTGGACACCGCATTGCGCGCCACTTCTTCCACCGCCGCGGTCATCTCGTTGACCGCCGTGGCGGCCTGGTCGATTTCATTGTTCTGCTGCTGCAAGCCTTTGGAGGCTTCTTCGGTGACCGCGCTCAGCTCTTCGGCGGCAGAGGCCAGTTGCGTGGCCGAACCGGCGATGTGCCGGATGGTCTGGCGCAGGTTGGCCTGCATCGCGGCCAAGGCACCGATCAAGCGCGCGGGCTCATCCTTGCCATCATCTTCAATGACGTTGCTGAGGTTGCCGGCGGCGATAGTTTCAGCCACTGCCACCGCTTTGCGCAACGGCGTGACGATGCTGCGGGTCAGCAACCAGGCCAGCAACACGGTGAGCAACGCGGCAGCCACCGATACGATGATTACGCCGGTGATCGCGACGTCGTACCCATGGCCGGCATCGGCGTCGGCTGCCTTGGCGCCGGCAGCGTTGATGGCGATCAGCTTGTTCAATTGCTCGCCCATCTGGTCGGTGCCTTCCTTGATGCGGCTGTTGATCAGCGCACGCATCTCATCGACCTTGCCTTGCCTGGACAGGGCGAGCATCTCACTCTGAGCCTTCAAATAGTTCTCCAGCGTGACGCCAAAGACCTTGAACAGCGCCGCTTCTTCCGGCCCGGCAGGCAGCGCGGAGTACGCGGCCTGGGCGGTCTTCACCTTGTCAGTCAGCACGCCTATGCGGGTTTCAGCCTCCTGCAACCCGGCCGGTTCGCGGTTGACCAGTACGCGAAACGACAGGATGCGCATGCGCAGCACGTTCTCCATCATCGTGCCCAGGTTCGTCACGCTGGGCAGTTGGTTGGCGCTCATCGCCATCGACGCCTCGCGAATCAACGTCATGCGGTTGACCGCAAACACCCCCAGCACCACCACTAACAACGCAATAAATGCGAAACCGAGAGAAGCGCGCGGAGCAATATTCAGATGGCGAAGTGACATAAGAGAATTCTCAAAAGTAATGTTTGCGTGCATCCCTGCCGCGAAACGATCAATCGGTGTCAACGCACCGCTCAGACCTTGGTCACCACTGTGATTGCTGATCGGTGGGCCTGTAAGAGCTATCGGCTGGCTCAGGGGTTTTATGCAGGGCATTCATAAATATTTTTTTACACTTCTGACGATAGGCGGTTTCTGGCATCCTGCGCCTCCCTTTTCTGACCCGAGCCCTCACCTTGTCTGACGCTCAAGCCCCGCGCCCCCGCTATAAATCCGAGCTGATCTACGGCCTTGAAGACCGCCCGCACTTCAGCGCGGCGATCTTTGCCGCGTTGCAGCATGTGCTGGCCAGTTTCGTCGGGATCATCACGCCTACCCTGATTGTCGGCGGCGTACTTGGCCTGCAAAGCGAAGTGCCGTACCTGGTGAGCATGGCGCTGTTCGTGTCGGGGCTCGGCACCTTTGTGCAGGCGCGCAAGTTCGGCCCGATCGGCTCGGGATTGCTGTGCCTGCAGGGCACCAGTTTTTCGTTTATCAGCGTGATCCTCAGCGCCGGCTTCATGGTCAAGGCCCGGGGCGGCGGTACCGATGAGATCCTCTCGACGATATTCGGCATCTGCTTTTTCGCGGCGTTTATCGAAGTGGTGCTCAGCCAGTTCATTGGCAAGCTGCGCAAACTGATCACCCCGGTGGTGACCGGCACCATCATTACCCTGATGGGTTTGTCGCTGATCAAGGTAGCGGTCACCGACATGGCCGGCGGCTTTGGCGCCAGCGACCTCGGCGCAGCCGGCAACATGGGCCTGGCGGGCCTGGTGCTGCTGACCATCGTGGTGCTCAACCGCTTCAACAACCCGTTCCTGCGCCTGGGTTCGATCGTAATCGGCCTGACCCTGGGCTTTGTGGTGGCCTGGCTGTTGGGGCGCGTGGAACTGGCGGCATTGCCGCAGGTACCGCTGATCAGCGTGCCGGTGCCGTTCAAGTACGGTTTTTCGTTCGACTGGGTGGCGTTTGTGCCGGTGGCGGTGATCTTCCTGATTTCACCCTGGAAGCGGCCGGTGATCTGACCGCCAACTCGATGATTTCCCAACAGCCGGTCAAGGGCCCGTTGTACATCAAGCGCATCAAATCCGGGCTGCTGGCCGACGGCCTCAACTCGGCGATGGCCGCCACGTTCAACAGCCTGCCGATGGTGACCTTCGCCCAGAACAACGGCGTGATCCAGTTGACCGGCGTGGCCAGCCGCTATGTGGCGTACTTTATCGCCGGGCTCCTGGTGTTGCTGGGCCTGTTCCCGATGATCGGCGCGGTGCTGCAACTGATGCCCAAGCCGGTGCTGGGCGGCGCGACGCTGATCATGTTCGGCACGGTGGCCGTGGCCGGCATCAAGATCCTCGCCGAAGCCGGGCTGCACCGGCGCAATGTGCTGATTGTGGCGATTTCCCTTGGCATGGGCCTGGGCGTTGCCGCCGTGCCCGAAGTGCTGCGTGAATTGCCCAAGGCGCTGCACAACATCTTCGAGTCGCCGATCACCGTGGGCGCGTTCTGTGCAATCTTGCTGAACATTTTCCTGCCGGAGGCGTTCATAGAGCTGGAGGAAGATGAATTTGATCCGGAGTCCTCTACCCTCAAAGTCATGCAAGACCCGGACGTCACGAAATAGGAGCACCTTGTGTATGCGCACGCTCATGGTTCTATCGCTGTTGCTGCTGACCTTGAGCAGCTGCGCGCTGTTCCCCAACCGTGACCCGGTCAACATCAACGTGGTCGGCATCGAGCCGCTGCAAAGCCAGGACCTGGAAGTGCGCTTCGCGGTGAAACTGCGGATACAGAACCCGAATGAAACGGCGATCGACTACAACGGCGTGGCTCTGGACCTGGAGGTCAACGGCCGGCCGTTGGCGGCGGGCGTGAGCGACCAGGCCGGAAGCATCCCGCGCTTTTCCGAGACCGTGCTGGTGGTACCGGTCAGCGTTTCGGCGTTTTCGGTGTTGCGCCAAACCCTGGGCCTGAGCCAGACCCAGAGCTTGAACAACCTGCCCTATGTGCTGCGGGGCAAACTGGCGGGCGGCCTGTTCGGCACGATGCGCTTTGTCGACCGTGGCACGTTGGACCTGCCGAACACTGCAACCTGGTGAGCACCTTGTTCACACTACGGCGAATGCTGCGCCTTTAGAGCGCGTGCGGTCAGTCAGTGATGAAGCGCACACCGGGCTTCTCGCGCTCGTCCACCACCAACTCAAACACATCCGGCCGGGCATAGTGGCCCACCACGTCGTAGTCATACCTGGCCCGTACCAGGTCATCGGTATTGATCCGCGCGGTCAGCAACCCCGCTTCCCCCAGCAGCGGCCCGGCGAGGATGTCGCCCATGGGCCCGACAATCACGCTGCCGCCAGCGATCAATGGGCGGTCTGAAGGCCAATTGGCAATCGCCAAACCCAACGCCTCGGGCGAGGCCTGTACCTGGCAGGCACTCACCACAAAACAGCGCCCCTCGTGGGCCACATGGCGCATGCTCACTTGCCACATTTCGCGCTCGTCCACGGTAGGTGCGCACCACACCTCGACGCCTTTGGCATACAGGGCGGTGCGCAGCAGCGGCATCATGTTTTCCCAGCACACGGCGCCGCCGATACGCCCCACCGCCGCGTCGATCACCGGCAAGGTGGAACCGTCGCCCTTGCCCCAGATCAGCCGCTCGGTGCCGGTAGGCATCAGTTTGCGGTGTTTGGCGACCAGGCCGCCCGCCGGCTCGAAATACAACACAGTGCAGTACAAGGTGCTGCCACTGCGCTCGATCACACCGAGCACCAGGCTGGCCCCGGTGCGCGCCGACAGGCCGGCCAACGCCTCGGTCTCGGTGCCCGGCACGTCGATGGCATTGGCGAAGTAACGGGCAAAGGCTTCACGGCCTTCCGGCAGGCGGTAGCCCAGCTGCGTGCCGAACGCTTCACCTTTGGGATAGCCGCCGAGCAACGCTTCAGGCATGACCACCAATTGCGCGCCACTGCGCTTGATGTCGTCCTCATAGCCGAGGATTTGCGCCAAGGTCTCAGCCTTGCCGCCCGGCAATGCGCCAATTTGCAACGCCGCCACAGTAGAAACAGGCATCACGATCACTCCGAGTAAGGGGGTTGCCCATTCTCGCGCCAGCCCGGATCATGAATAAAGCCCACCTCAGTACTGAATGATATGAACCCAATGAATATCGCCCAGGTCGACCTGAACCTGCTGAAAACCTTCGAAGCCCTGCATGACGAGTCCAGCGCCAGCCGCGCGGCAGTGCGCCTGGGCGTCACCCAATCGGCCATCAGCGCGGGCTTGCGACGTTTGCGCCAGGTGTATGGCGACCCGTTGTTCGTGCGCACCGGCCGAGGCCTGGCGCCGACGTTGCGGGCCAATCAGTTGAAGCCGGTGATCAGTGAAGCGCTGGAGCGCTGCCGCCAGAGCCTGGCCATGGTCAACCCCGATCACCCGGATTATCAGGGGCGCTCCGTGGTGGTGGGGCTGTCCGATGATTTTGAAATTGCCTATGGCCGCCGGCTGATGCTCGAAATCGCACAGCGCTTGCCGAAACTGCGGGTGATTTTCCGCCAGACCCACAGCCAGATCGTGGCGGGCGCCCTGCTCGACCGCACGCTGGACCTGGCGATTACCGCCGGGGGCTTTGCACAGAGCCGCTTGAGTCGACAGGTGCTGGCCGAAGGCGATTACCGCTGCCTGGTAGACCCCGCCAGCCTGGCCCCGGATCAGCACGGCATCAGCCTGCAAGAATTCGTCGCCCGCGAGCATGTACTGGTGTCATCCGGCGGTTTTATCGGGATTACCGACGAAGGTTTGGCGGCCCAAGGGCTGAGCCGGCAGGTGTGCGCCTCGACCAGCCATTTTGCCGCCCTGCCTTTTTTGCTCACGGGCAGCCAGGCAGTGGCGACCATTCCCGGGCACGCGGCGCTGGCCATCGCGCACATGACCGGCCTGCGTGTATTGGCTTGCCCGCTGGCGCTGCCGCGTTACCCGGTCGAGCTGGGTTGGCGCACCCAGGCCCAGTTGGACCCGATGTTGCTCAAAGTGCGCGAGGCGATTGTGGCGAGCTTTACTTCGCCGCCGCCATCAGTTTGTTGACTTCGCTGCGCACCATGTTGGAAAACTCCGGCGGCGACATGCCGTCGAGTTCAGCGCGAACCCATTCGGCCCACTTGCCCTTGCGCTTGGCGCGCTCACCGAACAACCGGGCAGCTTCGCCCTTGGCCTTGCCCAGGTTGGTTTGCCACAGGTCGTAGAGGCGCGACTTTTCATCTTCCAGCTCGGCGCGTTCGGCGAGGGTCTTGTTGGCGAGATTGAAGCTCATGGTTGAATTACCTGCTGCACAAATAGGCGACATCTTACACTGTAGGTCGAAATTTCCAGATTCGGATTTGGCTCAAGGCCACGTTTGCGCAAAAAAACTGCAACTTTTGCGCACGCCCGATACTCCATTGTTCACTGCCACATTCACCCGCAAGGAGTCACACAATGGCCCGCAAAACCGCTGCCCAAGCCGTCGAAGAACAAATCAAGGATCAAGCCTTCAGCGAACTCACGGCGTTGATCGAAGAATCAGACAAATTGCTCAAGAGCAGTGCTTCCCTGGTCGGTGAAGAAGGCGAAACCCTGCGCGAGCAGGTGGCGATCAAACTCAAGCAAGCCCTGGACTCGGTGTCCAATGTGCGCGAGCGCAGCAAGCCGGTGGTGGATGCCACCGAAACCTATATCGGCGGTCATCCGTGGCAGACGGTGGCGATTTCCGCAGGCTTCGGCCTGGTGGTCGGCTTGTTGCTGGGCCGCCGCAACTGATCGACAGCGGTGGGGGCTCAGAGCGCCCAGTCGCGTAACTGCGCCAGCGCTTGCGCCTCCACCGTGATCCCCTCATCCAACGACTTCGCCCGCGTGCGATGACGTCGATCCCCCGGCAAGCGCCGTAAACCCGCCGCATGCATCTGCCGCACCAGCTCCTGGCTGCGCTCGGCGAAGCTTTGCCCGGCGGTTTTGCTCGGGTCGATCACGATCAGCAACTGCCCGGTCCAGGGCGTACGCGCTCCCGGATGGTCGGCCCAGTTGAACTCGAAGGAAAAGTTGCCCCCGGTCAGGGCCGCCGCCAGCAACTCCACCATCATCGACAACGCCGAACCCTTGTGGCCGCCGAACGGCAGCAACGCACCGCCCTCCAACACGGCTTTCGGGTCGGTGGTGGGTTGGCCGAGGCTGTCGACGCCCATCCCCGGCGGCAACCGCTCGCCCTTGCGCGCGGCGATCTGCACGTCGCCATGGGCAATGGCGCTGGTGGCCAGGTCAAATACGATCGGTGCGCCATCGGCGCGCGGTGCGGCGAAGGCGATGGGGTTGGTGCCGAACAAGGGGCGGTCGGCGCCGTGGGGCACTACGCAGGTCATGCTATTGACCACGCTCAGCGCCACCAGCCCTTCTTCGGCGAAGGGTTCGACGTCGGGCCACAGGGCGGCAAAGTGATGGGAGTTATGAATGGCCAGCAGCGCAATGCCGGCGCTGCGTGCCTTTTCAATCAGCAGTGCCCGCGCCGCCGCCAATGCCGGTTGAGCAAAACCGTTGCATGCATCTACCCGCACGAAGCCCGATGCCACATCCGTGACAACCGGCGTGGCGTTGCCGTCAACCCAGCCGCTGGCCAGCGTGCTGAGGTAACCAGGAATGCGGAAGATGCCGTGGCTATGGGCGCCGTCGCGCTCGGCGCTGGCGCAATTGTGCGCCAGGATCGCCGCCGCCTCCGGGGATGTTCCGTGCTTTACAAACACCGCGTGCAGCAGTCCCACCAGTTCGTCGAAACCAATAAGCGCCGTTGCGTGGTCAATGAGGGAAGACTGGGCAGACATCTGTAGCTCCGATTTTGTAATTGGAAGAGACAACAAGCATCCAGACCGCTGATTAAACAATGCTTCACCTGCCACCTGTCAACGCCCGCTTCAGTTATCTACCGCCTTGCGCGCGGTGTTGCTTCGATTGGGGACGAGCGCCGCTGGCTCGACTCCAAACCGCGGGGCCGAGTTGGCTTCACTGCGCCGCGAACTGCAACAACCCTTTCCACAAGCCCGGCCCGACAAAATGCCGGTTTCATTGGAGCAATGGCTCAAGCCGCGCCAGCCGGCCACTATCACGCTGGCTGAGCTGGACCTGACGGCGCCTGAACGCACGCAACTGCACATCTTCGAAACCACGAGGTTGCCCTGAACGACCTGGAGCACAGCACGCTGAGTCATATTTACCGGGACAAGAGCGGCGCCCAGAACGTTGTGCCCTTGGCGGGCAAGGTGTACGCGGTAAAAAAAACCGGTGAGCACTGGCGCCTGAGCAAAGGTAAGCAGCACGGCCCCTATCTGCTGCGCAATGCGCAGGGCCAATGGACGCTGGACCTCGACACGCATCACCCGCGCTACGGCAAAATCTTGAGTCGCTATATGGGTCAGGTGTCTACGTGGCTTGATGAAAGAGACGCCATCAATGTAGAGGCGGTGGGCATGCGCGCAATTACCGCGATGTCGAGTTGGAAAGCCCAATGTATCAATGAAGCACTCAATGTCGCGACGTACTATGCGGTGACCGCCAAACGCAATCTTGAAAACTTTGCGACACTGCGCGGGCCAGACAGTCGCCTGGGGCGCTTTTTCAGCGAACTCTTCGGCGTTATCGCACTGACGCCCGAGCAGGTACAACCAGTCGAGCGGCGGGTGGACGAAGTGCTGGATGAGTTGATCAACCACACGCTGTCGGGCCTGACTCAATGCGTTTTGTCAGCGGCACCGCTCGCGAAACCCAACAGGACACCATTGCGTTCATCCTGCTCAAGGATGCAGAGCATAAAATCTACCTGCTGGACCGTTTTTTCGCCCCCCCCCGATAGACATCTATCAAAACTGCTTGAAAAAGCGCGTTGTCGCTCTCTACCCCGGCGAGCATGCTGTTCAGAACGTGGGACTCGTTCACTCAGGAATGGGAGGATTTCGGCTCCGACAGTTCAACCTCAACGCAGAAAAAAACAGTGCTGACGACCACCGGTGCCAAGACCCTGGAGGATGCCCGCGCGCTCTTCATGAGCAACAGCGACAAGCGCATCGACACCCTCCTGGCCAATGCCGATTCGGTGGCCTACATGATTAGCCAAGCGGGTCGCGCGCTGGACCCGTGAGCCTGAGCCGCGCGCTGGTGGCTCAGGGCAACCGGGGGTTTCCGCAGATTTTTCGCATGCCATGGCGCGAATGTGCTGAAACTTCAAGGCGCGTCCAAACGAGAATAGCTTCCAATTGATGTGCAATCGCCATGACGGCTGTTCTCGTCGTAGTCCTGTGGGGGTTAGAATGTGCGAAATCAGGATGAGTCAATGAGCGAAAAGCCCCTTTTAGAAGCCGAATATGACGCCATCACCGACGCCGCCGCGCATTGGTGCATGCGCTTGCATGCGAGTGACTGCACCCGCGATGAACGTTTGGCTTTTGAGCAATGGCACGACTCGCATCCGCTGCACGCCTTTGAATACGCGGCCATGCTGGAAATCTGGGACGTCGCCGACCACCTGCCACGCACTGCACCTGTGGCGGTGGTGGTGCCGTTCAAACCCCGCAGCCGGCTGCGCACTTACGCCGTAGCGGCGGCGATCTGCCTCGCTGCGTTGCCGTTGGCCGCCTTTACCGGCTGGGAAGCGGGCTGGCTCCCGAGTTCCTATCAACGCTTCGAAGCGACCACCGGTTTGCGCCAGGTGACGTTGGGTGATGGCAGCCAGGTGGAACTCAACCTGGGCACGCAGCTGGTCTATAGCAATTACAAGGACCAACGCCGCGTCACGCTGAAAAAAGGCGAAGCCTTTTTCAACGTCAGTCATGACAGCGCGCATCCGTTTATCGTGCGTGCCGGCGAAGGCCAGGTACGGGTCACCGGCACGCAATTCAACGTCTGGAAATATGGCGACCAAGTGCGGGTGACGTTGCTAGAAGGCTCGGTGCAAATTGCCAGCGACCCCGTACACGGCAGTGTGCCCCTGACCCCCGGCATGCAGGCCAGCTATCAATTGGGCGACGCCACGCCACGGGTAAAAACGATCAACCCCAATGACAGCGCGCTGGCCTGGCGCCAGGGCAAGCTGATCCTCGACAACCTGGCCCTGGCCGATGCGTTGCCATTGATCAACCGCTACCTGAGCAAACCGGTGATGCTGGCGGACGCCACCACCGGGGCCATTCGGATTGGCGGCATCTACAACACCCATGAGGTCAACAACCTCATCCCCTCCCTGCCCAAGGTTCTGCCGGTGTACCTGACCCAGAACCAGGACGGCAACCCCGTACTCAACTCCATCCCGCGTAAAACCCCAAAAGGCTGAGCCTTGCCCGCAGGCCGGGGTTTACGCGTGCCTGTTGTGTCCATTTTTGAAACACCTCCCCGCCCTGAACCGCACGCCGTGAGCGGATTCATCGTTTTGTCATGTGCAGTGTTACAGCGCTGATACAGACGGGTGAATCGTTTGGGGTGTGACGGTATAAGCGCGCCTGAACGACAAGCTGTATCAGCCATGAAACAGCCGCAACATCACGCGCTACGCAAAAAATCACAAGCCTTTGAATAACAACAATAAATAAAAAACGGCACGGCTTCTGCTCTGTCCCTTACAGCGCTGTTTAGGGTCAGCGCGAACAATAAGGAATGCCGCCGTGACCACACTCACTCAAGGTTCGATGAACGTACTGCTGATCAGCTGTGTACTCAGCGTCGGCATCAGTGCGCCGAGCGTTGCCGGTGACGGCGTGATCGTGACCGGCCGCAACGTGCAGGCGCATATGTACGGCCGCGCCGCCTTTGGCAAGGACCCCTACCCCACCACCGCCAACGCCAATCCCAGCCAAGAAATCATGGCCGCCACCGGCGAACTCAGTGACCGCGATATCGGCGGTGTCAGCAGCGGCTCGAGCATCGTGCGCGCCATACAGACCAGCGGCAGCCTGACCGGCCCGCATGCCACCCAAAGCAGCCTGTCGACCCTGGGGGCCGGCTCAGCCGCCGGTCATGGCAGCGGCAGCAATATGGGCGGGCAGATCAGCGACTCGATCCAACGCGGCATGGCGCCCCTGAATAACATCGGCAGCATGATGGGGGGCAAGTAATGAATCGCTCCCTGCTCATCCTCGCCTTGCTGGCCGGCGCCCCCGCATTCGCCGACGACAGCGCCGTGATCAACAACAGCGGCACACAGTACGGCGGTGTTCTGTCGATCAACCAGGCCGCCGGCAACCAGAACCAAACGTCCAACAGTCGCGCCATTGCCGTTGGTGGCCAGGCCACCAACGTGAACATCCAGCGTATGGACGGCAGCGTCGACCCGTCCCTGAACGCCAAGGCGGCGATCCAGGGCCACGCCTTTACCAGCGGCAACGGTGTACTGGGCATCAACCAGTCGGCCGGGGCCAATAACCAATCCATCAACGCCGTGCGGATCAGCATCAACCCTGGCCCGCAAAGCATCGATGACAGCGTCCTGTTGCAACAGAACACGACGCAGTTGACCGACTCAGGGCTCACCCCCACCACTGGCAGCCGCCTTGTCGTTACCAGCGACCAGGCCTTCACAGGCAGCCGAGGAGTGATTCAGGTGAACCAGAGTGCCGGGGTGGGGAACCGAGTGGCTAACACCCTGGGTATCACTATCAAGTAATCGCTTGGTAGCACTGGCTGGACCGTACCAACACTTAACTCACTAATTAGAAGCAAGGAGAAACACCATGAAACCTCAAATGGCTCTGAAACCACTGGTTTTCGCTCTCGCCGCACTCATGGCTGCCGCAGCTCAAGCAGGTGGCTGGCACCCTGCGCCTCAACCTACCGGCACCATCGCCGCTGTCGTGACGGATGTACAAAACAGCGCGATCAACAAGTTTGACGACACCAAAACCGAAAACAACGCCTCGGCCGATGGTTCGGTAAACGGCAACAGCGGTAACGTTGGGGTCAACGTCCAGTCAGGCAGTGGCAACCAGGCAGACAACTCAGCCGCCATCTCCAGCGCCAAAGGTGATGCCGCCACCGTCTTCGGCGTGGTCGATGTGAACCAAAACAGCGCGGCGAACAGCTTCGTCAACAAAGGCACCCAAAACAACGCTTCGCTGGATAACTCGGTTAACGGTAACTCCGGCAACCTGGGTTACAACGGCCAGGCCGGTCAAGGCAACCAGGGTAAAAACAACCTGGCAATCGTGACCGCCGACGGCAAAAACATCGCCGCGGCCGCCAACACCGAGCAAAACTCGCTCGCCAACAGCTACCTCAACACGGCCGCTACCAGCCACGGCTATGGCCATGGCGGCAAGGCCCAATACGTGTCCAACAACTCCAGCCTCGACAACTCGGTTAACCGCAACTCCGGCAACGTGGGTGTGAACCTGCAATCGGGCTCGGGCAACCAAGGCAGCAACAGCCTGTCGATCGGTCAAGGTTGCACCGTCTGCGCCAGCGGCGTGCGCTTCTGATCCAACGGGGCCTTGGCGACAAGGCCCTTTTTTATTCCCGTGTCCAGCAGGTCATACGATCATGCGCCTCGCGACCCTCACCCTCCTGATGTTGCTCACCGGCCCCACGTGGGCAGGCACCATGGCGATCTCCGCCATGCCTGGCGGTGCAGTGATTTTCAAGAAGGTCGAGAGTATTCGTGAACGCCGGTTCGCCAACCTGGTGGAACAGAAAACCGATTTCAGCTGCGGTGCCGCGGCACTCGCCACCATCCTGCGCCAAGCCTACTGGCTGGACGTCGACGAAGATCACATCATCAAAGGCATGCTGGTCACCGCCGACCAGAACCTGGTGCGTACCCAGGGTTTTTCCATGCTGGACATGAAGCGCTACCTCGAAAGTATCGGCATGCGTGCCCGGGGCTACAAAATTGCGCCAGACACTCTGGTTACCGTGAAGATCCCCGTGGTGGTGCTGCTGGAAATTCGTGGCTACAAGCACTTCGTGGTGCTGCAGCGAGCCGACAAGGACTGGGTCTATATCGGCGACCCGGTGCTGGGCCATAAGCGCTATTCCCACGATGATTTCGTCAAGGGCTGGAATGGCATCGTCTTCGCCGTGCTGGGTGAGGGTTACGACAAGGCCAATGTCTTGCTCGACCCACCTGCGCCGCTGACCGCCAAGAACCAGTTGAATGAGTTCAGGCCCGTAGGCGATGCCGAGCTGATGGATTTCGGTTTCATACAGAGCGACTTCTTTTAAGAAGCGCAATAAGGGGCAGGACGCTCCAGGAGCAGAAGATGAACACTTCCCGTTGGCTGACGGTCATGTGTCTGGCAGCCTCGATGCCCGCTTATGCTTCATCGGCATTCAAACCGATCGAACTCAAGGATTCGGAAATGGCCGACCTGCGCGGCCGTTATGTCATGCCGGGGCGCATCATCAGTTTCGGCATTGTCATGAGCAGCACCTGGACCAATGCCGTGGGCGACAGCATCACCGGCAAGGCGAGCATGCAGGTCGACTCGTCCACCCTCACTCCGCAATTTTATGTGCAAACCACCGGTTCGACCGGCAACGGTACGAACCCGAACACCGGTACCGGCACTGTCACCGGCGGCGCCGGCCTGGGCAGCGGCCAGGGGGTGACGCAAAGCGTGCGCACCGCCGGCGACGGCAACACCGCCTACAACAACGTGGGGATCACCGTCGAGAACGGCCTTGCCCCCGCCAACCTCGCGCAATCGGGGCAGGTGCTGGTGGCCGGCGGTACGGTGACCGGCGACAGCGCGGCTGGCCGTGTAAGCGTGTCGGCCAATAACGGCGGGTTACAGATGGCGATCCAGGCCAACCATAACCAGGGCAACAGCCTGCAACAGATCGGCGGTGGAAACGTGCTGCAAGGCACGGTTTTGACCGGCAACACCAACTTCGTCAACAACATGACCCAACTCAACGTGGTAATGAACAATAACGGTTTGAACAACGGCGCATTGAACTGCAATTTGGATCAACTCAAAGGCCTACGCACCCTCGGTTATTGAACTACGCTGACCCTCGACACTTACGCATTAGAAAAGGACGGCTTATTTCATGCATCGATCGTTATCGCTCCGTGCGGTGGTCTGTTTAAGTACGCTCTTGCCCGCATCCGTTTTGTATGCCGCGCCGGATGCCGATATCGAAACCCTCAAACAGGAACTCCTGGAACTCAAGCAGCGGTACGAAGTGCAGCAAAAAGCCCTGGCCGTGCTGGAACAACGGGTGCGTCAAGTCGAAGACCAGCCGGCGACTCCCGCGCCACGGCGCCTGGCCAAATCCCCGGCAGACTTTCAAAAAGCCAACGGCACCACGGTGGCGGGCACAGGCGCCGCGGCGGCATCCGGCGGCGCCGGTGGCGGCAGTTCCTATGGCCAGTCCCTCAAGGACGATTCGGCCCCCGCGCAAAGTGTGAGCAACTTGTATAACGAAGCCAGCGGCTTTTTCGGCAACGGCAAGTTCAGCTTTGAAACCGGCATCACCTACGCCCGCTACGACGCTCGCCAGTTGACGCTCAACGGTTTCCTGGCGCTGGACTCGATCTTCCTCGGCAATATCAACCTGGACCGCATCAAGTCCGACAACTGGACCCTGGACCTCACCGGCCGCTACAACGTCGATAACCGCTGGCAGTTCGACGTGAACGTGCCGGTGGTCTACCGCGACTCTACCTACCAGTCTGCCGGCGCGGGTAACAACGGCACCGCCACCTCCGAACAGTCGGTCACCCGCGACCCGACCATTGGCGACGTCAACTTCGGCGTGGCCTACAAGTTCCTCGACGAAACCCCTACCCTGCCCGATGCCGTGGTGTCGGTGCGGGTCAAGGCGCCCACAGGTAAAGAGCCGTTTGGCATCAAGCTGGTCAACAAGCCGGGCAACGACAACCTGTTCGTGCCGGAAAGCCTGCCCACGGGCAACGGCGTCTGGTCGGTCACCCCGGGGATCTCGCTGGTCAAGACCTTCGACCCGGCGGTGTTGTTTGGTTCGGTGTCCTACACCCACAACTTCGAAGACTCGTTCGATGACATCAGCAGTGACGTCAACCAGAAAGTCGGCGGCAAAGTCAGGCTGGGCGACAGCTTCCAGTTCGGCGTCGGCGTAGCCTTTGCCCTCAACGAGAAGATGAGTATGTCGTTCTCGGTGTCCGACCTGGTGCAGCGCAAAAGCAAACTCAAGCCCGATGGCGGAGACTGGCAGTCGGTGGTATCCAGCGATGCCAACGCCGGGTATTTCAACGTGGGGATGACGATTGCGGCCTCGGATAACCTGACGATCGTGCCGAACCTGGCGATCGGCATGACCGACGATGCGCCGGACTTTACGTTCAGCCTGAAATTCCCTTACTACTTCTAACTGAGGTTCACACAAGGAAAAGCCCCGCAACGATAAGGGTCGTTGCGGGGCTTTTCGGTTTACCCGCCCTAGCGGATCTGGTGTTTGTGCAGCAACCGGTAGAACGTGGGCCGGGAAATTCCCAGCACGCGGGCCGCGACACTCAGGTTGTCGCTGTGCCGGTTGAGTACATCGCACAGCGCCTGGCGTTCGGCGCGGTGCTTGTAGTCTTCCAGTGTAGCCATCGGGGGTGAAATTGCCTGCTCGCCTTGCAAGCCCAGATCAACGGCTTCTATCTGGCGCCCTTCGGCGAGTACCAAGCCACGGCGCACACGGTTGGCCAGCTCACGCACATTGCCGGGCCACGGGTGCTGCCCCATGGCCACCAGCGCGGTTTCGCTGAAGCTGCGGGGCCGACGGCCGGTTTCCTGACTGTAGAAACGTGAAAAGTGGTTGGCCAGCATCGCCACGTCACCATGGCGCTCCCGCAAGGGCGCAGTGACCACTTGCAACACGTTGAGCCGGTAATACAAGTCTTCGCGGAATCGGCCCTTGGCCACCGCAGCCTCAAGGTCGACGTGGGTGGCCGCCAGCACGCGCACATCCACCGGAATGGGTTGGCTGCCGCCCACGCGCTCGATGTGTTTTTCCTGCAGGAAACGCAGCAGGTTGGCTTGCAGTTCCATCGGCAGATCGCCGATCTCATCGAGGAATAAGGTACCGCCGTGGGCCGCTTCGATACGCCCGACCTTGCGCTGGTGGGCACCGGTAAACGCGCCCTTTTCATGGCCGAACAATTCCGATTGGATCAAATGTTCAGGGATCGCCCCGCAGTTGATCGCCACAAAGGGCTTGGCGTGACGCTGGGATTGGCGATGCAGGGTCTTGGCCACCAATTCCTTGCCGGTACCGCTGTCACCCCGGATCAACACGGGGGACTCCGTCGGTGCCAGCTTGGACAACAACTTGCGCAGTTCGCGGATGGGCCGGCTGTCACCCAGTAGTTCATGGCCCTCGTCCACCGGGGTATGGCCCTTGCCGCGTAGGCGCGCCATGCCGAAAGCGCGGCCCAGGGTGACCTGCACGCGGGCAACGTCGAAGGGCAAGGTATGGAAGTCGAAAAACCATTCGCACACAAAGTCACCGACGTTTTGCAAGCGCAGCACATCCTGGCTGAGCACGGCGATCCACTCGGTGCCGCTGCGGCCAATCAGTTCCTTGACGGCTTCGGGTCGTTCCAGGTGATAGGGCTGCAGGCGCAGCAGGCCGATATCGCAGGATCGGTCACCTACCGCTTCCAACGCACAGCTATCGACTTCCCAGCCGGCGGTGCGCAAGCCGGGCAATAAGCCATGGCAATCGTCGCAGGGGTCGACCACGAGCAAACGGCGTTGGACGGCGGGCACACCCATGACTGTTCCTTGGCGTCAAAATTGTTAAAAGTATTTAGAAACAACGGTTTGTGATGCCTGGCGCTAACACTAGCAAGCTATTGACGCGGGGCTTGTACCGTTTTGCTATAAGAGTTGGCAAAAAGCCACTTGCGCAGACTTCAGACAAAAAAGTTGCAGGCCTTGGAAACTTTCATTCAGCTTTTAAAACAGCCGCTTACCTGACGCCAATCACAGAAAGTTGAAAATTGTGGCGCTAACATGTGACCCGTACCCCGCCATCGTGCATCAGTACAAGTAACCCACCGCACGGTCCGCCCAACCGCCGGTACTCACTTGAATGGGCATTTAGAGAGAGACCCACATGAACGCCCCGCTCCGCATCAACGAAGCTCTTTTGATCGCAGACCGTGCTTTCCAACCCTTTCAGTGCGTGGCCTGGCACGATGGCAACGGCGCCCTCAGCCTGAGCGTCATCGACCGTACCAATACCCGTATCGGGCGCAAACAACTGTCGTCGCATACTTATAGCGACCCGGCGCAATTGGAAAACTTGCTGTTGCAAGCCCGCGCCGAGCTCGACAAAGATGGCCACCAGTTGCAGTCCTGGGCAATGCCCAAGTAAGTCAACGTGCACACTTTCGATCACTGCAAAACAGTGATCGAAAGTTGCGTCGTATCACTTATGGTGCTCGTCGCGCCGCCAGAATAAACCGTTCAATCGCCTCGGCCGCGCCATCGTCGACATTACTGCCGGTGACCACGCGTGCTTGGCGCTTGACCGTTTCTTCGGCCTGCCCCATGGCAATCGACAACCCGGCCACGTGAAACATCGCCGGGTCATTGCCGCCATCGCCGATCGCCGCCGTTTGCTCCAGTGGTACGCCAAGATGGTGTGCCAAGGTCTTCAAGGCTTCGCCCTTGTTGGCCAACATGGCGGTGACATCCAGATACACCGGTTGCGAACGCGACACCTGGGCCAGCCCCTGCACCTTGGGCTGCAGCCGTGCTTCGAGCTCCACCAGCAATTGGGCGTTGTTGCTGGCCGCGACAATTTTGTCGACCCGGTCCAGGTAGGGCTCGAAACTCTCCACCACCACCGGCCCGTACCCCAGGCCGTCGGCTTCGCGCTGCACCATCGGCCCCGGTGGATCACGGCGCAACCAGTCACCGTCAGCAAACACCCAGACTTCCACCTCCGGCTCGGCCGAAAACAGCGCCAGCGTAATCAGCGCCGCCTCGGCCGGCAGATGGTGGGCAACCAGGATGCTGCCATCCGGGTTGATCAGTGTGCCGCCATTGAAGCCCGCCACCGGAATATCGATGCCGAACGCCTCGACCAAGTGCAGCATGGCCTTGGGCGGGCGCCCGCTGGCCAGGCTGAAAAACACCCCAGCCTCGCGCAGCTGGTGTACCGCATCCAACGTACGTGGGCTGAAGCGGTGATCGGGATGCAGCAAAGTGCCGTCCACGTCACTCAGGATAAAACGGATGGGATGGATCGCGGCGTCACTCATCCGAGCGTGTGCCAGGTACGGCCATCGCGGGCCAGCAACGCATCGGCCGCCGCCGGGCCATCTTCACCGGCCTTGTAGGCCTGGATCCCATCGTCTTGCTTCCACGCATCCAGGAACGGCTGCACCGCACGCCAGCCGTTCTCGATGTTGTCGGCGCGCTGAAACAAGGTCTGGTCACCGGTCATGCAGTCGTAAATCAGGGTTTCGTACCCGGTCGAAGGCTGCATCTGGAAGAAGTCCTTATAGGCGAACCCCAGTTGGATGTTGGCCATGTCCAGGGTCGGCCCGGGCTTTTTCGCCAACAGGTCGAACCACATGCCTTCATTGGGCTGGATCTGGATCTTCAGGTAGGTAGGCTTGAGCTCATCGACTTCGGTGTCGCGAAACTGCGCATACGGTGCCGGTTTAAAGCAGATCACGATCTCGGTGTCGCGCACGCTCATGCGCTTGCCGGTGCGCAGGTAAAACGGCACGCCAACCCAGCGCCAGTTGTCGATCATCACCTTGAGCGCCACGAAGGTCTCGGTGCTGCTGTCAGGCGCGACGTTGGCCTCTTCGCGATAGCCCGGCAAGGGCTTGCCGGCGATTTCACCCGCAGTGTACTGGCCCCGTACCGAGTTGGCCCGCGCATCCTCCGGCGACCAGGGGCGTACCGCGCCGATGACCTTGGCCTTTTCACCCCGCACCGCATCGGCGCCAAACGCCGCCGGCGGTTCCATGGCCACCATCGCCAGCAACTGGAACAGGTGGTTAGGCACCATGTCGCGCAGGGTGCCGGTTTTTTCGAAGAAATTGCCCCGGGTCTCCACGCCGACGGTTTCGGCGGCGGTGATTTGCACGTGGTCGATGTAGTGGTTGTTCCAGAACGCCTCGAACAGCACGTTGGAGAAACGGCTGATGAGGATGTTCTGCACCGTTTCCTTGCCCAGGTAATGGTCGATGCGATAGATCTGCTTCTCGCTCATTACCTTGAGCAGGCAGGCGTTCAAGGCTTCAGCGGTGGCCAAGTCTGAACCGAACGGTTTTTCGATGACCACGCGACGGAAACTGTCATCGGTCTCGGTCAACAGGCCCGCACTGCCCAGGCGCTGCACCACGTCACTGAAGAAACGCGGTGCGGTGGCCAGGTAGAACACCGCGTTGCCGGTGCCGCTTTGGGCGATCTTGTTGCCGATGTCGGCATAGGTGCGGTCGTCGAGGAAGTCACCCTCGACATAGCTGATGCCCTTTGCCAGTTGCGCCCACAAAGCCGGGTCAAGGGCGTTATCGGCATTGCCCTTGACCTTGCTCGCGGCCTCGGTGCGGATAAACGCCTCGAGCTTGGCGGCGAAGTCGGCATCGCTGATCGCGTTGTGATCGACGCCGACAATACGCAGGCCATCGCCCAGCAAACCGTCACGACTGAGGTTGTACAGCGCCGGCATGAGCAGGCGCTTGACCAGGTCGCCATGGGCGCCAAACAGAAACAAGGTGGTGGGTGGAGCAGGTTCGGCCTTGGGTTTCTTGCCGTTGGCGGTCATTTTTTGGAGGTCTCCACATGACCACCAAAGCCGAAGCGCATGGCAGACAGCATCTTGTCACCGTACGTGCTCTGCTGGCGCGAGCGGAAACGCGCGAACAACGACGTGGACAACACCGGCACCGGCACGGCCTGCTCCATCGCAGCCTCGATGGTCCAGCGGCCTTCGCCACTGTCGGCCACGGAACCGGAGTAGCCGTCCAGTTTAGGGTCGGTGGCCAAGGCGTCGGCGGTCAGGTCCAGCAGCCAGGACGAGACCACGCTGCCACGGCGCCAGACTTCGGCAATGTCGGCAACGTTCAGGTCAAAGCGTTGATCTTCCGGCAGGTTTTCCGAGTTCTTGGTCTTGAGGATGTCAAAGCCTTCGGCAAACGCCTGCATCATCCCGTACTCGATGCCGTTATGGATCATCTTGACGAAATGCCCTGAGCCTGCAGGGCCGGCGTGGATGTAGCCCTGCTCGGCACGCGGGTCGGCAGCGGCCGAACGGTCTTTGGTACGCGGGATGCTGCCCAGGTCAGGGGCCAGGCTTTTGAAGATCGGGTCCAGGCGTTGCACGGTCTCGGTGTCGCCACCGATCATCATGCAGTAGCCACGCTCCAGGCCCCAGACGCCGCCGGAGGTGCCGACATCCACGTAATGCAGGCCCTTCTCGGCGAGTGCTTTTCCGCGACGCACGTCGTCCTTGTAGTTGGTGTTGCCGCCGTCGATGATCACGTCACCGTGCTCCAGCAGCTCACTCAGTTCATTAATGGTGCTTTCGGTGGGGTCGCCTGCCGGCAACATCACCCAGACGGCGCGAGGCTTTTGCAGCCCGGCAACCAGGGCCTGCAAGTTGGCGACGCCGGTGGCGCCCTCCTCGCTCAAGCCTTTGACAAATGCTTCGTTACGGTCGTAGACAACGGTGGTATGCCCATTGAGCATCAGGCGCCGTGCAATATTCCCGCCCATGCGGCCTAGTCCGATAATCCCCAGTTGCATGTGCTGATGCTCCTAACTACTAAAAAATGTGTGACATAGTTTATAGCGCAATGAGGCTAATGAGGGTTAGTCAGGGCCAGATCCGTGTAGTTTCATGGCAAAAAAGTTGCCATCGTTTCACCATCACTGCCACCAAAGTCACACGACCGCCAAAAATAAAAAAGTTCCATTGCCGCGAAAAAGAATTCAGAATTGCTTCCGACTGTTGCCGAGAACCTCGACTCAAGCGTTCTGGCACGCCGCGACACACCGCCTATTTGCGAGGCAAGCAATGAGCACAGCACAGATGACCCGCCCCCCACAGACTCTCTACGTCTCTATCCGTCGCGATGAGTTGCGCCAGTTGAAAGACGAACGCGATCACCTGCAGCAGGAAATCCTGCGCCTGCGCGCGCATATCATCCAGGCCCAACTGGACCAGCCCGCCGGTGTGCAGCCAGCGCTCTGCTGAGTCCCGTCATCACTTTGTAAGATAACGGCTACAAAAATCTCACAAAGTTTTCACACGCTGTTCTCGATACTCCCGCCCCCAAGGGCCATCCCACGCAGGATGGCCTCTGTTGCGTGCACACCTGCGCGTCAACTGACAAATTATCGGGTTGGAGCGCTGGATGGCGATGTTCGAACGCAGCACCACGTCTGCGAAAGGCTTTGATTGGGCCGGTCTTGGCTGGCTATTCCTGTTTTTCTGGTATTTCTCGGGTATCACCCAACTGCTGATCCAGCTCAGCGGCACTTCCGGCTTCAGTGGCTTTCGCCAAGCCTTCTTCATGAGCGCACTTTGGCTCGCCCCCATGTTGCTGTTCCCGCGCCGCACGCGCTTGCTCGCGGCACTGATCGGCGTAGTCCTGTGGGCCTGCTCAATGGCCAGCCTGGGTTATTTCTTCATCTACCAGCAGGAATTTTCGCAAAGCGTCATTTTCATCATGTTCGAGTCGAACATCTCTGAAGCCGGTGAATACGCCACCCAGTACTTCGCCTGGTGGATCGTATTGGCCTTTATTGCCCACACCGCCATGGCGATTTTCCTGTGGACCCGCCTGCGCCCGGTGTACTTGCCCCGTGGCCAGGCCATGCTGGCAGCGGCGGCAATCGTGCTCGCGGTGGTCGGTTACCCGCTGGTCAAGCAGATCGCCACCAACGACAACCTGGAACACGCCATCGACGGTTTCGAAACCCGTATCGAGCCCGCCGTGCCTTGGCAGATGATCGTTGCGTATCGCCGCTACACCGAGCAACTGGACAACATGCAGGGCATGCTCGACAGCGCCAGCCAGATCCCGCCTTTGACTGGTTTTAAAGACAGCATGGCAGACCAGCCTTCGACCCTGGTGTTGGTGATCGGCGAGTCCACCAATCGCCAGCGCATGAGCCTCTACGGTTACCCGCGCAACACCACGCCGGAACTGGACAAACTGCGCGACCAACTGGCGGTGTTCGACAACGTCATCACCCCGCGCCCCTACACCATCGAAGCGCTGCAACAGGTACTGACGTTCGCCGACGAGGAGAACCCGGACCTGTACCTCAAAACGCCGTCGATTGTCAGCGTAATGAAGCAGGTCGGCTACAAGACGTACTGGATCACCAACCAGCAGACCATGACCAAGCGCAACACCATGCTCACCACGTTCTCCGAACAAGCCGATGAGCAGGTGTACCTGAACAACAACCGCAACCAGAACGCCCGCCAATACGATGGCGACGTGCTCGCACCGTTTGCCAAGGCCCTGGCCGATCCGGCTGAGCGCAAGTTCATCGTGGTGCATCTGCTGGGCACCCACATGAGCTACCAGTACCGCTACCCGCCGACCTTCGACACGTTCACCGACCGCCAAGGCGTACCGGCCGGGATCAGCGACGATCAACTGCCGGTCTACAACAGCTACGACAATGCGGTGCTATACAACGACTTCGTGGTGTCAAGCCTGATCAAGGACTACGCCAAGACTGACCCCAACGGTTTTCTTCTGTACCTGTCGGACCACGGCGAAGACGTATTCGACTCGGCCGGTCATACCACGCTGGGCCGTAACGAAGGCAAACCGACGGCACCGATGTACACCATTCCGTTCATGGCCTATGCCTCGCCCAAATGGCGCGAAAGCCACAGTTGGAATTTTGCCGGCGACCTGCAGCGCCCCTACAGCAGCTCGCAACTGATACACACCTGGGCCGACCTGGCCGGGCTGAGTTTCAACGAACTGGACCGTAGCAAAAGCCTGGTAAGTGACAGCTTCAAGCCACGCCCGCTGCTGATCGGCGACCCTTACCAGCGTCAGCAGAAAGCCTTGATTGATTTCAGCCTGATCAAGCCGAAAAAGCCCAATCCGACTGATGTGGTGCTCCAGGAAAAACCCGCTCCGTAACACAAAGATAACAATCATTCTCGTTTAAGCCTAAAGTTCCACCACTCCTTTCGTCTTTGAACCATGGCCTTTCCCTACCGGGAAGGCCGCAAAGACGACAAGGAGTCTCCCGCGATGTTCGTGCCTTCCACCCGTACCATGCGCTTCACACTTGGCCTCTTCAGCGTAGCCCTGAGCCCGGTTCTGCTGGCTGAAGCCACCACCAAAGCCCTTGAACTCGATGCCACCAGCATCACCGCCGAAGGGTTGGGCGCCACTACCGAGCACACCGGGGCATACACCACCGGCTCGATGAGCACCGCCACGCGCTTGAACCTGTCCGTCAAGGAAACCCCACAATCGATCTCGGTGATCACTCGCCAGCAGATGGATGATTTCAACCTCAATACCCTGACCGACGTGCTGCGCCAGACCACCGGCGTGACCGTGCAACATATGGATTCGGACCGCGCGGGTTATTCCGCCCGAGGTTATTCAATCAATAACTTCCAGGTCGACGGCATGCTCAATACGTTCGGGCGCATGAAGTCCGACTCCGACACCATTATTTACGACCGTATCGAGGTGGTGCGTGGGGCCACGGGCTTGACCACCGGCGCGGGCGATCCATCCGCCACGGTCAACATGATCCGCAAACGCCCCACCTCACAGTGGCAGGCCAAGGCCGGCGTCAGCGGCGCCAGCCATGACAATTACTACAGCTACCTGGATGTGGGCGGCCCCCTGGCCTTTGACGGACGCCTGCGCGGGCGCACGGTGTTCGCCTACCGCGACAGCCAGTCCTATCGCGACAATTACGCGCAACAACGCGAGGTGGGTTACGGCATTCTTGAAGCCGACATGACGGACGATACCGTGGTGGCCGTCGGCTTCGATTACCAGAACAAGCACGTCCAGGGCTCCTCCTGGGGCACGCTACCGTACTGGAACAGTGACGGCAGCAAGGCTCGGCTATCGCGCTCGGCGAACCTGGCGACAACGTGGAGTTCCTGGCCGCTGAAAGACCAAACCACCTTCGCCTCGATTGACCACAAACTCACCGCGAACTGGCGCCTCAAAGCGGCCTATACCCACCGGCAAAGCGACAGCGACGGCAAGGTGTATTACGGCGGCTCGGGGTTTCCAAACGCGGACGGCAGCGGCATGACCGCCTGGACCAGCCAGATGGTCGGCACCTCCAAAATGGATGCGCTCGATTTCAACCTTGCCGGCGCCTATTCATTGCTGGGGCGCGAGCACGAGTTAATGGTGGGTTATGGTGAGTCCGCGCAACGGGACTCGTCGCCCTTCCAGCGTTTTTCGACGCCGGCAGGCTATGAAACAATTCAAGACTGGAAACACATGGGCGGCATCGGCAAATTTGCCGATCGCACCACCGGCCTCAAGGGCGAACACAGCAGCAAAAAACAGAAGGCCGGCTACCTGGCCACACGCCTGAGCCTTACAGACAAACTGCACGCGGTGCTGGGCAGCCGATATGGCAGTTGGGAGATCCAAAGCACTTCCCCGGACTACAACCTCGCAAACCAACTGACCTCCTCCAGCAAAACCAGCCAGACCCACAATGATATGTGGACCCCTTATGCGGGTGTGCTCTACGACCTGACGCCCGAATACACGGTGTACGCCAGCTACACCGACATCTTCAACCCGCAGGACGAACGCGACGCCGGCAAGAAATACCTGGAACCGGTGGTGGGCAGCAATTACGAAATAGGCCTTAAGGGCAGCCTGCTGAACGAGCGCTTGAACCTGGCCACCGCGTTTTTCTGGAGCACCCAGGATAACGTGGCGGAACTCGACAACACCGCCCCGCCGGATCCCAAAACCGGCGAGCAGTTCTATAAAACCGGCGGCAAGGGCAACAAGGTGCAGGGTTTTGAAATGGAGATATCCGGCGAGGTCATGCCGGACTGGAACCTCACGGCGGGTTACACCTATACCCATTCACTCAACGGCGAGAAGCAACGCAACAACACCAACTTGCCCCTGAATATGCTGAAGGCCTCGACCACCTATCGCCTGCCGGGTACATGGCGCGGGTTGACGGTGGGTGGCGGCGTGAATTGGCAGAGCGATTTCTTTGAATTTGCCCAACGCCCTACCGGTGGGCGAGACGCCGACGGCAATCTGAACACGCAATCGACAAAGATCACTCAACAGGCTTATACGGTGGTCAACCTGATGTCCCGCTACCAATTCGACGAGCATCTTTCCACTTCGCTGACTATTAATAATCTACTGGATAAAAAATATTACGAGCGTGTCGGTTTTTATAACGGCGTTTATTGGGGAGCACCGCGCACCCTCACGCTCGCGTTGGACTGGACACTGTAAACACGCTCGGCACCGCTAACAAAATAGTTAACGTCGGGTCATCCCGGGGTTAACTCCCACTTAATAAGATAGCCCCATAGTCGCGCCATGAATCTGATCACGACGTGACCGGGTACCTATCACTCTTAATGGGAACATTGCTATGAAACTGTCGACCTTGATGCTTGCCAGCCTGATCACCCTGACCTCCGCCGCAGCGTTTGCCGAGGGCGGCTCGGAGCGTTCCAAGGCGTTCTATAACGACTTCGCCTTCGTCCAGCAAGAACTTCATGGCACCGCCGAACAAATGGCATCCGCCGACGGCAAAACACTGAAGAGCGACACCGCTGATCAGGCACAACCGAAAAGTTAATTTAATACTTAGTTAATCCGCACTCCCCTTTGCCATTCCGCTCCTTTGGCATCGGTACCTCTGGGCGCCATTAAGTGGCGCCCTTTTTTTGCCGGTTATTTATAAAAGCGATTTATTCCAGAACAACATACGCCCGTACGCCGGATCAAATCTTGAATCATCAAAACCAAACTTTTTGTACGCAGACTGAGCCACAGCGTTACCTTCAAGTACTTCCAGAGTGATCTTGCAGCAGCCGCGCTGGCGAGCAATCTCTTCGACTTTCTGCAACATCTTCTGGCTCAAGCCCAGGCCACGAAACTCATCCATTACCGCCACATCATGGATATTGACCAACGGCCGACAGGCGAACGTGGAAAACCCTTCAAAGCAATTCACCAGCCCCGCCGGCTCACCACCCACAAACGCCAGGACACTGAAGGCATGGGGGCGCTTGGCCAGTTCGCCGGGCAGTTGCGCCAATAAATCAGCGGGCAGGCTATGGCCACCGCCCATCGGGTCTTCAGCGTAGTTATTGAGCACGCGGCCAATCGCCTCGGCATGCACAGGGTTGGTGTAGCTGGCTTGCAGCACCAGGATATCTGGGGTTTCCATTGCCTTCCTCGATCACAACAAGGGAATCGTCTCCCTTTGGGGCCTCGATTGTAAGCGCGGAGTCGGCAGCGGATGAAGGAGATTAACTACAAATGTCGGCCCGAAAGCACGAAAGATACGCCGATAAAAACGCGCCGGCTGCACACGCCCGGTGTTTTTCGCACAGCACTCAGCCGAAACGCTGTAGCTGCATTTCCTGCAAGCGGCTCAGGGTGCGTCGGAAAGGAAACGCCAGGTAGCCCTCGGTATAGAGGCGTTCCAACGGTACCCGCGCTTCGATAAACAAGGGCACCTTGCGGTCGTAGCACTCATCCACCAGGGCAATGAACCGGCGCACACTGTCATCGTGCACCGACAATTGCGGCAATTCGCGGTCGCCCGCCGCTACACGCTGAACGCCATCTTCGGTACCACGGGCAATTCGGCCCGGGCGCTGTTGCGCACTCAGGTCGGGCACTTCACCCAGCAAAATCGCCTTGAAGCGATCACACAGCAGCATAAAGTCCATCGCCGCCAAGGGCTGCTCGCACAGGTCGGCATAGCGGCACCACAGCACGCTGTCACTGGCGTGCACGGCAGTGATGCAACGATGGCCGACGACCACCGGCCCGCTGCCGCCCCCCTGCCCTGCGGCCAATTGCTTGAATACGCCGGCCAGCGCGTCAGGCTGATTCACCCAATAGCGCTGCAGGCCGATGCCTGGATGCAACCGGTGGTCTTCAGCTCCATCCACCGCCACCACCTGCATGTGCCGCGTGATCGCCGCGATACCCGGCAAAAACCGCTCACGGTTGAAACCTCCGGCGTACAGCTGGTCCGGCGGCTGGTTGGACGTGCAGACCATCACCACGCCTTGCGCGAACATCTCCTGGAACAGGCGACCAAGGATGATCGCGTCGCCAATGTCATTGACGAACAATTCGTCAAAACACAGCACACGCACAGCCTGGCTCAGTTCACGCGCCAGGGCCTGCAACGGGTCGGGGGTGCCGGTCAGTTGGAACGAGCGCTGATGCACCCACGCCATGAAGTGGTGGAAGTGTTGACGACGCGCGGGTACCCGCAGGCTTTGGTAGAACTGGTCCATCAACCAGGTTTTGCCGCGCCCCACCGGCCCCCACAGGTAAACGCCGTTGATCGGCGCATGACCTTGATGCAGGGCCTGATGACAGCTTTGCAGGGCGTCCACCGCCCGGCGCTGGGCAGCGTCGGCGACGAAGCCCTGTTGGGCGATGGCGTGTTGATAGGCGGCGAGGGGCGAGTCGAAAGTCATGCCCGCGATTATGACCTACAGCGAGATATCCAGCCGTGAAATCTTGCCCTGCTCGTTGAGACGGAAGGTGTAGCGCAGCTCCAAAGGGCTGCCGGGGAAATTGCCGGAGACCACGTTGCTGACCAACACCTTGCCGGTGCGATGCTGCACTTTGAGCACCTCCACCCGGGGCTGGTAGCGCCGCGCGGTGTCTTCCATCCAGCGCGCAATGGCGGCGGTTCCGACCTGGTGCTGGCCTTCATCGAACACATTGGCGTCGTCGGCAAAACACTGGGCGACGGCCGAGGTGTCATGGGTATTGGTCGCCACGAGATAGGCCGCGATGGCGGGGGTCAATTCGGGAAGGGACATGGCACAACTCCTTGTTGGTGATTTATAGCGCCATGCTATGCCAAGGGTGTGTCAGTTTTTGTCAGGAGTGAACGGCGCGGATTCGTTCTGCTCCATCAGCTTGCGCCAGGCTCGCAACCAGTCGCTACGCCGCCCCGGATAACGCTCGCCCTGAACCTGCGCACTCGCCACACGGTCGGTGCGAAAGGTGCGATAAGCGCCGCGCAACTCACACCACGCCACGATCACCCGCACTTCATTGAGAAAGCCCAGGGCCAGCGGCCAGATCAGTCGCTGGCTCTGGGTCTGGCTGGCGTCCGCATAATCGATATGCAGCTTGGCCTGAGTGCGAATGGCCTCGCGAAACACATTGAGCGGCACGCGGTTTTCCGGGTAACCAAACCCCGGCGGGCCGGGCAACAGCGTCGGGTTGCGCAAGGCCTCCTGGGCGGCGGGGTCAAGTACATCGGCAATCTTGGCCAACGCGTTGGCAGCCGCGCGACTGAGCACCTCGTCCCCACGTTGGTCCACATAACGCAAGCCCAGCACCACGGCTTCGGTTTCCTCGGCATTGAGCATCAGCGGCGGTAAAAACAGGCCATTGCGCAACACGTAACCCACGCCGGCCTCCCCGAAGATAGGCGCTCCCAGGGCGGTCAACTCGGCGATATCGCGGTACAGCGTACGTTCGGACACCTCCAACTGCGCCGCCAGCGCGGCGGCGGTGACAGGACGTTTCTTACCCCGCAGGGCCTGCAGCAAGGTCAGTAAGCGAGCGGTACGCGACACGTTGATCCCACCGAAAAAGCCAAAAGTGCCGCAGCTTAGCAGAGCGCCCTGACAGAAAGTGTCAGCAGCAAGGTAGGCCTTTCGGTTAAAGAACAAAACGGCCTGTCATGACCGTTTTTTCAATGGCTACGCTCATGCAAGCATGGGTATCTACGTATCTCAGGTGCCAGGTTGAGCCTGTGGCGAGGGCACTTGCTCCCGTGACGAGTTGACTGGCGCCCCGGTACTGACCTGATGCACCGCTCCCACATTTGAACCGCTTACTTGTCTTGCAACTTGATCGCCTGCCCGGCCGTCACGCGAGCAAGCGCCCTCACCACAGGTTCAAGTGCATTTACGCATGCTTACGCAAGGCTCTTGCTGACCACTTCGAACACATCACTCGACAGCTCGCCCGAAGCACGAATGCGCTCCAACTCGGCCTTCATCAGCGCCTGGCGCGCGCTGTCGTATTTGCGCCAGCGGGTCAGTGGCGCCAATTGGCGCGATGCGATCTGCGGGTTGAAGCCGTTCAGTTGGATAACCAGGTCGGCCAGGAAGCGATAGCCCGAACCATCGGCCGCATGGAAGTTGATCAGGTTCTGCCCGGCAAACGCGCCGATCAATGCGCGCACTTTGTTCGGGTTCTTGAGGGTGAACGCCGGGTGCTCCATCAACGCCTGCACCCGCGCCAAGCCGCCCGGCAGGGTGCTGGCGGCCTGTACGCTGAACCATTGGTCCATGACCAGCGGGTTGTCCTTGAAGTTCTCGGCGAATACCGCCAGTGCCTTGGCCTTTTCCGCTTCGAACGGCGAGTTCACCAACACCGCCAGCGCGGTCAGGCGTTCGGTCATGTTGTCGCTGGTGTCGAACTGGTCCAGGGTGGCCGCCAACACTTCAGGCTTGCCGCTGAGCATCAGGTACGACAGCGCGATGTTCTGCAACGCACGCCGGGCAAAGTGTTCGGCCGCTGCGACATAAGGCGTCTGCTTGGACAGTTCACGATTGGCTTGATAACGCAGCCACAGCGCTTCGAACAGGTGCTCTGCCAGTTGCTGGCGGGCAAACTCGCGGGCGGCGTGGATGGCGTCGACATCCGCCACTTCGCTGATTTCCGTCAGGTAGGCTTCGCCGGGCAACGACAGCATTTCCGCGACCATCGCCTGATCCAGGCGCTCATCGCTCAACACCGTGCGCAGCGCGTCGATCAAGCGTTGGTCAAGCTTCAGCGGCTGGCCGGCCTGATGCTGGCCAATCAACTCCTGCAACACCTGCACCGCCAGTTGCTGGCCGGCATCCCAGCGGTTGAAGCCATCGCTGTCGTGCTGCATCAGGAACATCAGTTGATCACGGCTGTACGCAAAGCTCAGTTTCACAGGTGCCGAGAAACCGCGCAGCAGCGAAGGCAGCGGCTGTTCAGCGATATCGACAAAGGTGAAGGTCTGCTCGGCTTCGGTCACCGAAAGCACCCGCGAGGTGCCAGCGGCGGCGGCTTCACCGGCCAGGCGCAAGGCAATGCCCGCGCCCTTCCCGTCCAGCAGGCCCAATTCCACCGGGATCACGAACGGCAGTTTTTCCACCTTGTCCGGGGTTGCCGGGCAGCTCTGGCGGAAGGTCAGGCTGTAGGTCTTGGCCACGGCGTCGTAGGACTCGCTCACCGCCAAGCGTGGGGTGCCGGCCTGGCTGTACCAGCGCTTGAACTGGCTCAGGTCAGCGCCGTTGGCATCTTCCATGGCCTTGATGAAATCGTCGCAGGTCACGGCCTGGCCGTCGTGGCGCTCGAAGTACAGGTCGCTGCCTTTACGGAAGCCTTCGGCACCGAGCAAGGTGTGGATCATGCCGACCACTTCCGAGCCCTTTTCGTACACGGTGAGGGTGTAGAAGTTGGAGATTTCGATAAAGCTGTCCGGGCGCACGGCGTGGGCCATGGGGCCGGCGTCTTCGGCGAACTGGTGGGTACGCAGGTACGCCACATCCTGGATGCGCTTGACCGTCGCTGAGTTCATATCGGCCGAGAAGCCCGAATCACGGAACACGGTAAAGCCTTCCTTGAGCGACAGCTGGAACCAGTCGCGGCAGGTCACGCGGTTGCCCGACCAGTTATGGAAGTATTCGTGGGCAACAATCGCCTCGACGCGCTGGTGCGCGGCATCGGTGGCGGTTTCGGCGCGGGCCAGCACGGCGCTGGAGTTGAAGATATTGAGGCCCTTGTTCTCCATGGCGCCCATGTTGAAGTCATTGACCGCGACGATCATGAAGATGTCGAGGTCGTACTCGCGGCCGTAGGTTTCTTCGTCCCAGCGCATGGATTTTTTCAGGCTGGTCATGGCGTGCTGGCACTTGTCGATGTTTTCCGGCTCGACGTAGATGCGCAGCGCCACCTCACGATTGGTCATGGTGGTGAAGCTGTCTTCGACGCACCACAGGTCACCGGCGACCAGCGCGAACAGGTAGGCCGGCTTCTTGAACGGGTCTTCCCAGGTCGCCCAGTGGCGGCCGTCTTCGCCGGGGCCGCTGGCGATCGGGTTGCCGTTGGACAGCAGCACCGGATAGCGGTGCTGTTCGGCGATCACCGTGGTGGTGAAGGTGCTCATCACGTCCGGGCGGTCGAGGTAATAGGTGATCTTGCGAAAGCCTTCGGCCTCGCACTGGGTGCAGAACATGCTGCCGGACTTGTACAGGCCTTCCAGTGCGGTGTTGCTTTCCGGGTGGATCTTGACCGTGGTGTCGAGGGTAAACGTGGCGCTTTTTGGGTGCACGGTCAGGTGGCTGTCGGTCAACTGATAGTCAGCGTCGGTCAATTCCAGATCGGCCAAATTGACGCTCAACAGCTCCAGTTGCTGACCGTCCAGCACCAGCGGCGGCAAACCGGCGCCGCGCTCGGGGTTACGGCGCATCACCAACTGCGCGTGGACCAGGCTGTGGTCCTCGAACAACTCGAAGGTCAGGTGCGTCTCGTCGATCAGGTAGTCCGGCGCCTGATAGTCCTTCAGGTAAATCATCTTCGGTTGTTCGGTGCGCATGGGTGGCATCCTTTTACTGATGCACGGCGAGCTGGTAGGCCGTGTACTTACGAATATTGATTACGCCGGTGTCGAAGATCAGGTATTGGCCCTTGATCCCCAGCAGCGTGCCTTCGGCAATCGGGTTCTTGTCCAGGTTGAAGCTGACGATCTTGGCCGGATACTGCTCCACCGGGTAGCGGATTTCCAGCGGCTCGATGTCGGTAACCGGTTGGATGGCCTGCAGGCCAAAGCGTTCCTGCAATTGCAACAGGCCATCGGCACAGGACGCGAACAGTTCATCGCGCACCTGTTTGAGGTCCACCGTCGCGGCATCGCCCTTGAGCAGTGCGCGCCAGTTGGTCTTGTCGGCCACCTGGCTGCGCAGCACGTCTTCGACGAAGCCCGATTGCTGGCGCGTGGCCACACGCATGATCGGCAACGCCTGGCTCGCGCCCTGGTCCAGCCAGCGCGTGGGCAACTGGGTGGCGCGGGTGATACCGACTTTGATGCCTGACGAGTTGGCCAGGTACACCACGTGGTCGGTCATGCAAAATTGCTCGCCCCAGCCTGGATCGCGGCAGGTGCCAGCGTCGTAATGGCAACGCTCGGGGCTCATGATGCATAGGTCGCACTGGGCCAGCTTGGTCATGCACGGGTAGCAATAACCCTGGCTGAAGCTGGTCTTGGTCTTGCGGCCGCAATGGCTGCAATGGATGGCACCGAGGTACTCCAGGCGTATATGGGTACCGATCAGCGGGTTGACCGGCACCTCGGTATCGCCCAGACGAAACGCGTATTGAACGGTCGGCTCACCGAGTTGCGCCGACATTTTGCTGACTGCACCGCGACCAATCTCAATCAATGGATCGCATCCGACTTGAACAGGATGTTCGGCACGGTGGTCGATTTGGACTGGCACTCCTGCGGGCCCATGTAGCCGGTGCGCTGGTCTTCCGGCAGGTTCTGGATTTCCCAGGCGATCACCGCTTGCAGCGACAGCTCGCGCTGTTCGGCGGTGAGCTTGCGCCCATCGGACCACTTGCCGATTTCCACGGCGAGCTTGAGGCTCTCATAGATGTCGGGCGTGATGTTTTCGATCATTTCAGCAAAAGAGGACATGCGGCTCTTCCTTATCAAATAGACGACTTGCGACGGTTGTACACACCGCCGAGCAAACCGGTCAGGCAACCGATAGCCAAGCCGCCCACATGGGCCGCGTTGGCGATTTCACCGAAGCCGATCATCGAGACCAGCCCCGACAGGCACAGCACCAGCCACACCAGCATCATCACCAGCACCCCACGGGGCAGGCGGTAAGCCGGGTTGGGCGACAACCATTGAAAAATCCAGCAATGCCCGAGCAGGCCATACAACACGCCGGACAAACCGCCGAACAGGCCAGGGCCGCCATAGGCGTATTGAGCGTAGTTGGAGACCAGACTGAACAACAGCGTCAGGCCCAGCAGGTTGATACCACCCTGGCGACTTTCGATGCGCCGGCCCAATTCCCAGTACCACATGCCGTTCATGGCCAGGTGCAGGATGCCGAAGTGGATCAGCATCGGCGTGACCAACCGCCACCACTGCCCCGACGCCAACATGTCGGCGAACGGCGTGAACTGGATGTACTCCCCCATCACCCGGAATGGCAGGAACGTCAGCCAGGCCATGGCTTGCAGGTTCTCGCCGAGCAGGGTCACCGCGCCGACGATAAGGCTGGCCAGCAGCACCAGCGCCGTCACCGGGCTGTGCCGCACCTGTTGGGCAAAGCCGGGTCGAGTCGACGGCGCCTGTTCGGGAATGTCCAATTGCCGGTCCGGATCACCGGCGGGAAACTGCTGGTACAACACGCGCACGTCATCGCTGATGCTCTCGGGCACCCACAACACTTGTTCCCCCGCCTCCTCACTGACACGGTGGGGCACTTGCATGCGTTGCAGCAAGTTGACGAAACCACCCAGGTCGACGCTCAGGGGCAAGCGCAATACAGCCACGGTGCTCATTTAATGACCTCAGGCCGCTCAACGTCGACCCATACGAATTTACGCGGGTCCAGGCGGGTTTCCTGGTCCAGTCGATACGCCACCAGCTTGCCGTACAGCACCGCGCTGTAATCCAGGCAGGCCAGGTTCGGGCGGATCGGCGCCGGTGTGCCGCTGCGCCAGTAGTGGCCGACGAACAACAAGGGCTCGTCGACGCCGTAGCGCAGCAGGGAATTTTTTTGCGTCGATGACAACGGCGTACGCGCCACCGGCTCCGGCAATGCATCGGGCTGGAACACAATGTCGCCGTAGGTTTTCGGGTCGTCTTCCCAGAACTTGGTGCGAAAAAACGAACGCGTCAGGCCATCGCCGCCGGTGAGTGTGAGCCCATCGGGCAGGCGCATATCCGTGCCGCGCAGCAGGCGGTCGAATGCGTTACAGGCAAAACTGCCCGGCACGGCGGCGGCTTGCAGGAAGTGCTGGTCGATGCAGCCATCCGGGAAGGTCGCGCGCAGCGGTTGGATGAAGCCCTCATCCCAGCACGCGTGCACCACGCGAAAACGCCCGGCGTCGACAAACAGCGGCATGTCGTAGAACCAGCCAAGGAAGTCATGCCAGTCAGTCGGGTGGTGCTCGAACTGCGTCAGGGTCTCGTGGATCAACCGTTCATGCCGCGGCGTGTGCTCACGCACGAACTGGCGGCCGCTGCCGGGCGGTGCGGGTGTGACCCAGCCCAGGGCGTTGAACTCGTGGTTACCCATGATGCACAGCGCCTGGCCGGCTTCGGCCATGTCATGCACGATGTGCAGCGCCTCGCGGATGCGCGGGCCACGGTCGATGATATCGCCGAGGAACACCGCCATGCGCGACGGATGGCGCCAGGTGCCGCCCTGCTTGTGATAACCCATCTGGTCGAGCAGGTGCTCAAGGGTATGGGCGCATCCGTGCACGTCACCAATCAGGTCGTAGCTACGCGCGGGATCGAGCATCAGTCGCCTCCACCCCCCAAGCGGCTGCCCCAGCCAAGCTTGGTGCGGCACACTTCGTAGTAGTTGTGATCCAGTGGGTGGATCAACCGCAGTTTCTGCGCTTTTTTGCTCACGGTGATGGTGTCACCGGGGGCGCAGGTGAAATGGTTTTGCCCGTCGCAGGAGACTTGCGGGTAGATTTGCATGTCTTTGGACACCACGATTTTCAGCTCACTGTTGCCGTCGACCACAATTGGCCGGCTGGACAACATATGGGGATACATCGGCACAATCACAATGGCATCGAGCTTGGGATGCATGATCGGGCCACCGGCCGACAGCGCATAGGCAGTCGACCCGGTGGGCGTGGCGACGATCAGGCCATCGGCCTTCTGGCTGCACACGAACTGGCCGTCGATATACAGCTCGAACTCGATCATGCGCGTGGATTTACCGGGGTGCAGCACCACGTCATTGAGCGCATCGCCCTGGCCGATGGCTTCACCATGACGGCGCACTTCGGCCTGCAACAGGAAGCGGTTTTCCACCAGGTAATGGCCGTCAAGCACCTTGGCCACTTCCACTTCCAGCTCATCGGGGCGGATATCGGTCAGAAACCCCAGGCTGCCCCGGTTGATCCCCAGCACCGGCACGTTATGCCGCGCCAACGCCCGCGCCGCGCCGAGCAGGCTGCCGTCACCGCCCACCACGATGACCATGTCACAGACTTCACCGAGCATCTTGCGCGACGAGGTTTGCAGGCCGTGGCCGGGGAGAATCTCGGCGATGGTGTCTTCGAGGATCACATGCAGGTGGCGTTCCAGCAGGAATTTTTTCAGCCGGCGGACGGTGTCCAGCACCTGGGTACTGCCCAGGCGACCGATAATGCCGATATTGCGAAATTGCTCCATGGGGCTCCTGCGGGATGTGGGGTGTGGCAAAAAAGAAACGATTATGGGCGAAAGGCCGCTTGAGGCAAAATCCTTTGTCGCCGTGAAGCCTTGATGACAATGGTTCTCAGGGGTCCTGCGGCCTCCGCTCCCGGCTTGAAAGGCTATGCTCGGACCATGACTCTATTCCCCGATCTGCACACCTTGCCCCGCCAATTGCGCCACCCCGAAGTGCGCGACCTGGCGTGGGTGATGCTCGCCCCGCCGATGCTCGCGCACACGCCCTGGCCGCAGCGCCACCCGCTGGCCGGCAGCGACTGGGTGCAGGCGCCCGACCGGCTCGAGCACTGGCTGCGACAACTGGACCAGGACAGCCGCGCCTTGCAGCAGTGGCTGAGCCTGTCACGCACGCGCCGCCTGGGCCTGTATTACGAGCGTTTGTGGCAGTTCGCGGTGCAGCATGCGCCGGGTGTGGAGTTGCTGGCCGCCAACCTGCCGATCCGCCGCGCCGGGCACACCCTGGGCGAGTTGGACATGCTGCTGCGGGACCGTGATGGCGTGCACCACCTGGAACTGGCGATCAAACTCTACCTCGGGCCGCAGAACGGCGACGGCCTGGACACCGCCCAGTGGCTGGGCCCCGGCTGCCATGACCGGCTCGACCGTAAACTGGCGCACCTGGCGCAGCACCAACTGCCGATTTCGGCCCGCCCGGAGAGCCGCGAAGTGCTGGCGGCGCTGGATATCCAGCAGTTCGATGCGCACTTGTGGCTGGGCGGGTATTTGCTCTACCCCTGGCCGGGCCTTGCCACCTCGCCTCACGGCGCCCACCCGCAGCATTTGCGCGGGCGCTGGTTGCATCAACGGGACTGGAAGGCCTTTGTCAGTGCCAGCCCGCCCGGGCGCTGGCAACCCCTGCCCCGGCATGCATGGCTGGCGCCGGCGCATTACCTGGCGGATGAGGTGTGGAGCGAAGAGCGCATGCAGGCATGGCTGACCGATCTCGACCCGATGGCACCCGCGCAGTTGCTGGTACGGATGGTGCGCACCGGCGAGGATTGGCAGGAAGCGGAGCGCTTGTTCCTGGTAGCGGATCTTTGGCCGAATGTGCCGGGGGCGGGCTGATGGTCTTGCAGTGCTTGCCCCGATGGCGGCGGTACAGGCACTACATCTCATCGATATGCCGATAATCCAACTGCAACCCCGCCGCCAACGCCTGGGCCCGCCCCAACCTGATCGGCCCACGCTCGATATCCACCAGCACCCCCGCACACGCCAGTAACGGCAGCCCGCTGATGTCCTTGAGTCGCCCATCGGTAATCACCAACAGCTGTTGCTGCTCGGCGGGATAGCGCTTGCGCCGCGCCGCCAACCACTGCTGCGCCTCGCTCAACGCCGCCAGCAACGGCGTACCGCCGCCGGCACCCAGCTGATCCAGCCAGCCGGTCAAGCTTTTCGCGGCTTTGAGCCCCTGCACCTGCCATTTCGGCGACGGCCCGCTGGCCGTCAGCAACGCCATGCGCGCGCGTTGGCGGTAGGCATCATCAAACAGTTGGGCCAACAAGCCCTTGGCATCGGTCAATGCGCGGTGCCGGCGAGTCGAGGCCGACGCATCGACAATCACCAGCCACAACGCCTGGGCCGAACGACTGCGCAGGTGAAACAACAGGTCTTCACGGGCCTGCGGCCGACCGCCAAGCAAGGTGCCTGGCCAGTTGACCGCCCCCTGTTGTGCGCTGCGGGCCTTGCCCTGCCTGCCAGCATTCAAGCGCCCCGCCTTGGGACGGGCATCCGCCCCCGTGTCAGGCCGGGGGCGGATGCCTAGGGCTTTTTTTGGCCAGGTGGGCACATCGCGGCGGGCGCCGGTGGGCAAGGCCGGTGCGGGCATATCGCCCCATTGGCCTTGGCCGGGAGAGGTGTCCGACGGCTTGGGTGATTGCCCTTGTTCTGGCGGGCTGGCCGGTGGCGAGTGCTCCTGGCGGCGATGGCGCAGGGCAAATTCGGCCACGGCCTCGATATCCTCTTCGCCAATTTCATCTGCGCCACGCCATGCCGCGTGAGCCCTGGCGCCGCGCAACCAGACCAGGTCGGCGCGCAACCCGTCGACACCGGCGGCAAAGCAGCGCTCGGTAATCCGCGCCAGGGCCTGGTCGTCCATCGCGATGCCGCCCAAGCGTGCCCGCGCGGCCGTGCACCGTTCACGCAAGGCTGCCTGCGGCGCGGCCCACTGCGCGCAGAACGCCACCGGGTCGCTGTCGAAATCCAGGCGACGGCGGATAATTTGCCCGCGCTCGGCCGGCAACGTCTGCCCGCCCAGCGCCACATTGAAACCGAAGCGGTCGAGCAGTTGCGGGCGCAACTCACCCTCCTCCGGGTTCATGGTGCCGATCAGCACAAAGCGCGCCGCGTGCCGGTGGGAAATACCGTCACGCTCGATCAGGTTGGTGCCGCTGGCAGCGACATCCAGCAGCAGGTCGACCAGGTGATCAGCCAGCAAGTTGACCTCATCGACATACAACACGCCGCCATCGGCCTTGGCCAATACACCGGGGGAAAACTGTGCGCGGCCTTCGCCGAGTGCCGCGTCGAGATCAAGGGTGCCCACCAGGCGCTCCTCGGTGGCGCCCAAGGGCAATGTCACGAACTGGCCGCTGGCCAACAGGTCGGCCAGCCCACGGGCCAGGGTCGACTTGGCCATGCCGCGCGGTCCTTCGATCAGCACACCGCCGATCTTCGGGTCGATGGCAGTCAGGCACAGCGCCAGCTTCAGGTCATCGGCGCCGACCACGGCGGACAGCGGAAAATGGGGAATGTCAGTCATCAGCTGTCTTCTTCTATATCCAGCAACAGGTTTTCCAAGGCCTCGCGGTACGCCCCCGGCTCCTGCCACAGGCCGCGCTGCTGGGCTTCGAGCATGCGTTCGGTCATGTCGCGCAGTGCCGCAGGGTTGTGCTGTTGCACAAACGCCCGGGTATCCGGGTCGAGCAGGTAGGCGTCGGCGAGCAAGGCGTATTGATGATCGTCGATCAGCGCGGTAGTGGCATCGAAGGCGAACAGGTTGTCCACCGTCGCCGCCATCTCGAAGGCGCCTTTATAACCATGGCGCTTCACGCCGTCGATCCACTTGGGGTTCGCCGCGCGGGAACGGATCACCCGGTTCAGCTCTTCCTTCAAGGTGCGGATCTTCGGCAGGTCCGGCTGGCTATGGTCGCCATGGTAGCTGGCGGCCTTGTCGCCGCTCAGGGTCTCCACGGCGGCGAGCATGCCGCCCTGGAATTGGTAGTAATCGTTGGAGTCGAGCAGGTCATGCTCGCGGTTGTCCTGATTTTGCAGCACAGCCTGCACCTGGCTCAGGCGTTGGGCAAATTGCCCACGGGCGGCGGTGCCCTCGTCGGAACCACCGTAAGCGTAACCGCCCCAGTTCAGATAGACCTCGGCCAGATCCTCGCGGCTTTGCCACAGGCGGCCGTCAATCGCCCCTTGCACGCCCGCGCCATAGGCACCGGGCTTGGCGCCGAAAATACGCCAGCCGGCCTGTTTCGCGGCCGCGTCTTCGTCCAGGCCCGACAAACGCAAGGCTTCGCGCTCGCTGCGCACCTTGGCGGCCAACGGGTTCATGTCATCCGGTTCATCCAGGGCAGCCACCGCTTGCACCGCCGCATCGAACAGGCGGATCAGGTTGGCGAACGCATCGCGGAAAAACCCGGACACGCGCAGCGTCACATCGACACGCGGGCGGTCGAGCAGGCTGATCGGCAGGATTTCAAAGTCGTCCACTCGCTGGCTGCCCGTGGCCCAGACCGGACGCACGCCCATCAGCGCCATGGCCTGAGCGATATCGTCGCCGCCGGTACGCATGGTGGCTGTGCCCCACACCGACGAGGTCGAGTTGGCGCAGGTGGTCGCCGTGATCCTGCAAGTGCCGCTCAAGAACCAGGTTGGCCGACTGAAAACCGATACGCCATGCCGTGGTGGTGGGCAGGTTGCGCACGTCGACCGTGAAAAAATTGCGCCCCGTGGGCAGTACATCCAGGCGCCCGCGACTCGGCGCGCCGCTCGGCCCCGCGGGTACGAAACGACCACCCAGGGCGTCCAGCAGGCCGCGCATTTCGGCGGGGCCGCAGGCATCCAGGCGCGGGGCCACGACGCTGCGCAGGCTTTCGATCACCGCGTTCACATCCTCCCAACCGGGCGCTTGCAACTGCTCCACCGGGCCTTCCAGCGCCTGTTCGATCAAGCGCGCGGCGTACAACTCCAGGCGCTCGCGAGTATCACCGGCGGTACGCCACAGTTGCGTATCGATCTTTTGCAACACGCCCGGGCGGCGTCCGGTCCAGGGCTCGGCCAGGGCGCAGTCCAGCGGGTCGAAGCCCAGCTCGAACGCCTTGGCCAACACCCGCAGCACGCTCGATTGCGGGCCACGGCCATCCCCACGGGGAATACGCAGCAAGGCCAGCAAGGTATCAATGCGCAGACGGCCTTGGGGCGACTCGCCAAAGATATGCAGGCCGTCGCGGATCTGCGACTCCTTCAAGTCACACAGGTAGGTGTCCAGGCGCGGCAGCCAGATGGCGGCATCGGCATCGGCGTCGCCGTCCAGTTCAAGCTCCTGGTCGATACGGGTTTCGCGCACCAGCTTGAGAATGTCTTTTTGCAGCTCACGGGCGCGGCGCGGGTCGAGCAATTGAGCTTCGTAGTACTCGTCCGCCAACAGCTCCAGGTTACGCAGCGGGCCATAGGTTTCGGCGCGGGTCAGCGGCGGCATCAGGTGGTCGATGATCACCGCCTGGGTGCGCCGCTTGGCCTGGGCGCCCTCGCCCGGATCGTTGACGATAAACGGGTAGATATTCGGCAGCGGCCCCAGCAGCACGTCGGGCCAGCAGTTTTCCGACAAGCCCACGCCCTTGCCCGGCAGCCACTCGAGGTTACCGTGCTTGCCCACGTGGATCACGCCATGGGCGCCGTAGGTGTGGCGCAACCAAAAATAGAACGCCAGGTAACCATGCGGCGGCACCAGGTCCGGGTCGTGGTACACCGCACTGGCATCCACCTGGTAACCCCGCGCCGGTTGAATGCCGACAAAAGTCAGGCCCAGGCGCAGCCCGGCAATCATCAGGCGGCCATCCCGAAACATCGGGTCGTTGTGGGGCGTACCCCAGCGCTCCAGCACGGCCTGGCGATTGGCCTCGGGCAAGCGCAGGAACATCGCCTCGTAGTCATCCAGGCCCAGGCTTTGATGGCAAGGGCGCAGGTCAAGGCTGTCCAGATCATTGGTGACGCCACCGAGCAGCTCATGGATCAATGCCGTGCCGCTGTCCGGCAATGCATCCGGCAGCGAATACCCTTCGGCTTGCAGCGCCCGCAGGATATTCAGCGCCGCCGCCGGGGTGTCCAGGCCCACACCGTTGCCGATGCGCCCGTCGCGGGTCGGGTAATTGGCAAGGATCAGCGCGATGCGCTTGTCTGCATTCGGTACCCGCGCCAACTCGACCCAGCGCCGTGCCAGTTCGGCGACAAAATCCATGCGCTCGGGCGCTGCGCGGTAGCACACCACGTCCGACTGGCTACGCTCGCTGCGCCAGGCCAGGTCTTTGAAGCTGATGGGGCGGCTGATGATGCGCCCATCCAGCTCCGGCAAAGCGATGTGCATGGCCAAATCGCGCGGGCCCAGGCCCTGTTCGCTGGCCTGCCAGCCGGGCCTGTTGTCTTGGGCGCAAATGGCCTGGATCACCGGGATATTGCGGCGAAACGGGCGCAGGTGCGGAGCTTCGGGGCTTGATTGAGCAAAGCCGGTGGTGTTGAGAATCAGCGCCGCGCCGACCTCGTCCAGCAGGTCCTCGACCACCGTCAGGCAACCGGGCTCTTTCAGGCTGGCCACCGCCATCGGCAACGGGTTCAGGCCCGCCACCTGCAAGCGTTGGCAGAACACGTCGATAAAACCGGTATTCGCCGCCTGCAAATGCGAACGGTAGAACAACACCGCGACCACGGGCCGTTCGGCATGCCAATCGGCCTGCCAGTCATTGAGCCGGGCGTTGGCTTTACGCGGGTGATAGATCGCGGTGCGCGCCAGGGGTTGCGGCTCGGCCCACGGGTAATCACGGCCCAGATAACCGCTGGCCAGGCAGCGATAGAAATCCAGCGCATTGCCCAAGCCGCCCTGACGCAGAAATTGCCACAGGCGCTCGCGTTGCTCGGCGTTGACCGTGCTGAGACCACTGAGTTCGGGGTCGGGACGATCATCGCCCGGCACCAGGATCAGCGTGACGCCGCGCTCGGCCAACGCCACCAGACGTTCGATGCCGTAACGCCAATAAGCGATGCCGCCATGCAACGAAATCAGGATGACCTTGGCGTGGCGCAGCACTTCGTCAACGTAGAGGTCGACCGAGGCGTGGTTCTGCACCTGCATCGGGTTGGCCAGGCGCAGGCTGGGGTAATCCTCGGGCAGTTGCTGCGCCGCTTCGGCCAGCAGCGCCAGGCTCGAATCGCCGCTACACAGGATCACCAGTTCGGCGGGGGTTTGACCAAGGTCGGCAATATTGTCGTCCGCGACGAAACCACCGGGCTGAGTCCTGAGCAGGTGCATGGGTTAAGCGCTGAGCGCGGCGCGCAATTGCGCTTCAAGGGCGGCGGCATCCAGCTCCTGGCCGATCAGCACCAGGCGCGTAATGCGCGCTTCGTCTGCGCCCCAGGCGCGGTCGAAATGCTTGTCAAAACGCGTGCCCACGCCCTGGATCAGCAGGCGCATCGGCTTGTTGGGGATCGCGGCGAACCCTTTGATGCGCAGGATGCCGTGTTGCACCACCAGTTGGGTCAGGGCGTCGAGCAGCAGCGCTTCGTCGGCTTGCGGCAGGTCGATGGAGATCGAATCAAACGCATCGTGGTCGTGATCGTCTTCGCCTTCATGGTGGTGATCGTGATGGCTGTGGCGACCATCGATGTGCTCCTCGGAGCCGGCACCCAGGCCGATCAGCACGTCGAGCGGCAGGCGACCGCTGCTCGCTTCAATGACCTTGACGGCCGGCGGCAGCTCTTCGGCGACTTCCAGGCGCACGCGGGCCAGGTCTTCAGGGCTGATCAGGTCGCACTTGTTGAGGATGACCAGGTCGGCGCTGGCCAGTTGGTCGGCGAACAGCTCGTGCAGCGGCGACTCGTGGTCCAGGTTCGGGTCGAGTTTGCGCTGGGCGTCGACCTGGTCCGGGAACGCGGCAAAGGTGCCGGCGGCCACGGCCGGGCTGTCGACCACGGTGATCACCGCGTCAACCGTGCAGGCGCTGCGGATTTCCGGCCACTGGAACGCTTGCACCAGCGGTTTTGGCAGGGCCAGGCCCGAGGTTTCGATGAGGATATGGTCGAGGTCGCCACGACGGGCCACCAGTTCGCGCATCACCGGGAAGAACTCTTCCTGCACCGTGCAGCACAGGCAGCCGTTGGCCAATTCGTAGACACGGCCGTTGGCTTCTTCTTCGGTGCAACCGATGGAGCACTGCTTGAGGATTTCACCGTCGATACCCAGCTCGCCGAATTCGTTGACGATCACCGCGATACGACGGCCCTGGGCGTTGTCGAGCATATGGCGCAGCAAGGTGGTTTTGCCCGAGCCGAGGAAGCCGGTAACGATGGTGACGGGAAGTTTGGCCAGTGTTTTCATCGGATGCCCTTTTGGGGCGGGCATACGGGACGATTGGCCCTGCGACAGCGCGCAGCAGCGGATTTCGTCACCGGATCACCCCGCCCGGTTGAATTGGAAAATCGGTTGCGAGGCAGGTCTCCTGGCTTGGGGCTTGCGGGCCGTACGACCGGCGCCGGCTGCGCCTTCCCGCCTGATCGGCAGTGGCATGGCAGTCGGTAAACCCTTCACAGTTGCGGGGGCAGCCGCGGCTTGAACCGCGTTCCCTTCTTAGCTTCGGCCTGGGCCGAAGAACCTCGAAGGGTGCAAGGCTACAGGGGCTCGGTCAATTTGACTACCGCCGCTCTGCATGCTTTCCTACAAGCCTTGTTTCGGGTGCCCTTCACAGGGTGAAACGGGAAACCGGTACGTCATATCCGTATGGCAAGTCCGGTGCTGCCCCCGCAACGGTAAGCGAGCGAAGCGTCAGATCCACTGTGCCTGTACGGCATGGGAAGGCGATGCTTTCTAGACCCAGTGTCCCTCGCAAGCCCGGAGACCGGCCCGAAAACTTCAGATAACAAACCCGCGGTGGGCGGGCGCTGTTCAGAACCCTGTGGGCCTGGCTCGCGGGGTTTTCATGCGCTCGTTTCACCCTGACACCTGAAAGGGACGCGCCATGTCGATCATCAGCAGCACCTCGCACACCGCCAGCAGCACCTCCACCCTGAGCCAACGCCTGAGCGCCGCTATCGGCGCGTCGATCCTCGGTGCGTGCCTGGTGTATTTCGCCGGTTTCTCGCACATTGAGGCGGTGCACAACGCTGCCCACGATACCCGCCACAGCGCCGCGTTCCCGTGCCATTGAGACCTGCCGACATGATCAAGCGTATTGCGCAAACCGCAGGGTTCAGCGGCCTGTTGGCCGCCCTGCTGCTGACCCTGCTGCAAAGCTTCTGGGTTGCCCCGCTGATTCTGCAGGGGGAAACCTTTGAAAAAGCCCCGGCCGCCACAGAGGTTGTGCATGAGCACGCCGCCGGCGCTGCCGCGCACACCCATGACGCCGAAGCCTGGGAGCCGGAAGACGGCTGGCAGCGCGTGCTCTCGACCACGGGCGCCAACCTGGTGGTAGCCGTCGGTTTTGCGCTGATGCTGGCTGGCCTTTACACCTTGCGCACGCCGACTCGCACCGCCCAGGGCCTGCTGTGGGGCCTGGCGGGTTACGCGACCTTTGTGCTGGCGCCAACCCTCGGCCTGCCACCGGAGTTGCCGGGCACTGCCGCCGCTGACTTGGCGCTACGCCAGGCATGGTGGATCGGCACCGCCGCCTCTACTGCCGCCGGTATTGCGCTGATCGTTTTCGGCCGCAATGGGCTGCTCAAAGTGCTGGGCGCAGCCATCCTCGCGGTGCCGCACATACTCGGCGCGCCGCAGCCGCTAGTGCATTCAATGCTCGCGCCGCAAGCCCTGGAGGCGCAGTTCAAGATCGCCTCGCAGCTGACCAATATGGCGTTCTGGCTGGCCCTGGGCCTGATCAGCGCCTGGCTGTTCCGTCGCAACCGCGATGATCGCTACTCGGCATGACCTACGTGGTCGGCCTGGGCTGCCAGCGCGGTTGTGATGCAGCCACCCTGTTGAGCCTGTTTGATGCGGCCCTCGCCGAGGGCGGCATCGAGCGTCACCGTGTCACGGCACTGGCCAGCATCGACCGTAAACAAAACGAGCCGGGGCTACTCGCCCTGGCCCGATGGCTCGACCTGCCCTTGCGGTGCTTCAGCGCCGGGCAACTGGCCGTTTATGAAGCGCGGCTGAGCCATAAATCCGCAGTTGCCTTCGCCCATACCGGCTGTTACGGCATCGCCGAAAGCGCCGCCCTGGCCCTGGCCGAACAGCTCTGCGGCGGCCCTGCCCGCTTGTTGATCACCCGCCGGAAAACCGCCCAGGCCACCTTTGCGTTGGCCTGCGCCGGCTAAAATCCCGATAATCGCGCTTTCCGATCATGAGCATCCTTCATGCTCGCCCGTTTTTCGACAGGAACTCTCCATGACCGTCTACTTCATCGGCGCCGGCCCCGGCGACCCGGAATTGATTACCATCAAGGGCCAACGGTTGATCCGCAGTTGCCCGGTGATCATTTACGCCGGCTCCCTGGTGCCCGCAGCGGTATTGGACGGCCATCAGGCGGAACAGGTGGTCAACAGCGCCGAATTGCACCTGGAGCAAATCATCGACCTGATCAAGGCCGCCCATGCCAAAGGCCAGGACGTGGCACGTGTGCATTCCGGCGACCCGAGCCTGTACGGCGCGATTGGCGAGCAAATCCGCCAGTTGCGCGAATGGGACATTCCCTTCCAGATCATCCCCGGCGTCACCGCAGTGGCGGCCTGCGCTGCGTTGCTGGAGGCCGAACTGACCCTGCCGGACATCGCCCAAAGCGTGATCCTGACGCGCTACGCCGATAAAACCAGCATGCCGGTCGGCGAAGACTTCGACAGCCTGGCCCGCCACGGCACGACCATGGCGATTCACCTGGGGGTCAATCATCTGGAAAAGATCGTCACCGAGCTGTTGCCGCATTACGGCGCGGATTGCCCGATTGCCGTGGTGCACCGCGCGACGTGGCCGGACCAGGATTGGGCGGTCGGCACGCTCGCTGATATCGCCGGCAAAGTCGCCGCCAAGGGCTTTCGGCGCACGGCGCTGATTGTGGTGGGTCGGGTGCTGGCCAATGACAGTTTCAGCGAGTCATCGCTGTATCGGGCTGGGCATGCGCATCTTTATCGACCTTAGCTTTTTTACCAGATGCGTGTATCAGCCAGCGGTCGAGGCGACTGAGGCACCGCTATCGGAAGCAAGCCCCACACCTAATCTTCCGTCTGAGATAAACAACGTAACCCACTGAATTAAAAGTATAAAAAACGGCGCTCACGGGGCGCCGTTTTTTATTTTCGCAGTGAACGCCTTACTCAGTAGTAGGCGTTTTCTTTCTGCGTATGGTCGGTCACGTCACGTACACCCTTGAGCTCCGGAATACGCTCGAGCAAGGTGCGCTCGATGCCTTCACGCAAGGTCACGTCGGCCTGGCCGCAGCCTTGGCAGCCGCCGCCGAACTTGAGGACAGCGATGCCGTCTTCGACGACGTCGATCAAGCTGACCTGGCCGCCGTGGCTGGCAAGCCCCGGGTTGATCTCGGTCTGCAGGTAGTAGTTGATGCGCTCGTTGACCGGGCTGTCGGCGTTGACATTCGGCACCTTGGCGTTGGGCGCCTTGATGGTCAACTGGCCGCCCATACGGTCGGTGGCGTAGTCGACCACGGCGTCATCAAGGAAGGCTTCGCTGAAGCTGTCGATGTACGCGGTGAAGCTTTTCAGCCCCAGGGCGGTGTCTTCAGGCTTCTCTTCACCAGGCTTGCAGTAGGCAATGCAGGTCTCGGCGTACTGGGTGCCGGGCTGGGTGATGAAGACGCGGATACCGATTCCTGGGGTGTTCTGCTTGGACAGCAGGTCGGCCAGGTAATCGTGGGCGGCGTCGGTAATGGTTATGGCAGTCATGGAAACTCCTCACAGGCTTGCCGGCAGTTTACGCCAAAATATTACGCAGGTACAAAGTCCGAGTATTTTTGTCGGAAAAGCGTCGACCTGCCTGTCAGAGGTTTTCATAACGATTCATGTCCAACACCCCCTCTTCCACAGGCGTTGTCTCGCGGATGTACTGCGACAAATCATGGAAATACTGCCAGAACAGCGGATGGCTGCGGCGCACGCCCCAACGATCAACGATGGCTTCGAACTGCTTGGCGTCCTTGGCCTGTTCCATCTGCGCAACGAATGCAGGCACTTCCCGGGCCGGGATATTGAACATGAAGTTGGGGTAGCTGCTGAGCACGCCCGGGTAAACGGTCAAGGTATCCAGGCCCGACTGATAGCGATAGGCCTCACCCAGCAGGAACGCCACGTTACTGTGGGCACGGTTGCGCAGCAGGCTGTAGACCATGCGCTGGCCGCTGGCGGTCTCGATACGCAACATCGTCGCTTCGGGCAATTGATCGATCACCTTGAGCCCCGCCGCCGGGCGCGAGGTCAGGCGACTGAGGGCCTGTTCCACATCCTGCAACGTCGCGGAGATACCGTTGCGTGAGCAATAGGCGCCCGCGCAACGGTTGATCGGGTCCGGGCTGGCATTCAAATCGCCGTAACGGGTGAGCAACTGGTTGGCAAAGTCGCGCTTGGGGTCTTTTTCATCCAGGTGCAGACCGCTCGGCTTGTCGTCGTCGATGGCTTCGTAGTCCAGCCAGAGTTTGATCTTGCCGCTGTTCTGGTACCAGTCGTCCATAAACCCGTCGCGGGTGTCGGCAGGCATCAGGCGCAGGAAGTTCTGCTCCGCGCCGTTGCGGATCAGGTCGAAGTACAGGCGGGTCTGGGCCTGGTGCGAGACGTTGCCGAACACATCGAAATTCACCGCCAACTGATAATAGGTGCGCTCCAACAGGGGGTAATCGAATAACCACATCGTCTGCGGCACTTCGCCGATCAGGCCCTTGGTCACCGACGCGCTGTCAAAGTGACGGAAGATGCTCAGCAAGGCATTGTCGTTACCCGCCCACAGGCTTGACCAGCTCGGCGGTGGCAAATCGGCGTAACTGTCGCGGCGCAGCGCTTCATATTCGTTGCGCTTGTCGCGGTAGAGCCAGCCACAGGCTCAGCACGCTGCCCACGTCGTCGTTTTGCCCCGGCATGGCCAACAACGGCGTCGCCTGGCCGCGATACCGCGCATCGGTGATATACAAATCATGGTCAGGGTCTTGGAACAGCGCCCAGAAATTGTCGCGGATCACGTCCGTGGCGATCTGCCCCCGGCACACCGGCCCGCGAATGAAGGTGCGCACGAAATATTCGGCGTTATCCAGCATGAACTGGTAACGGGCCTTGGCCGGGATAGCTTCGAACGTGTCGAACGGGTTGGCCCGACGCCCCGGCCCATAGCCCGGCAAGGCGCTGACCTGCCAGTTGCCGGCGTAGAACAGCGCCTTGATGCGCGCCATCTTCTGCGCACTGAACGGGTAAGTGATGTGGGTTTTATGCACGATCACGCCCTGCACCGGCCACAGGCGGTAATACACGCGGGTGCCGGGGTCGTCATTCGGACGGCGGGTATTGATCAAGTCGATCGGCTGCCCGCTTGGCGTACGCGAGCGCACCCACTGGAAGAAATGCCCCGGCTCGCCGCCCTCAAAGTAGAGATGGGCGAGAAACAAATGCTCGTACAGCCAGCGCGCCACCAGGCTTTCACGGGCGCCTGGCTGGTTGAACAGGTTTTCCCACTGCTGCACTTGCAAGGCTTCGCTGGCACTCGGCGCCAGGCCCTGTTCATCGATGGGCGCGCCGGAGGCCAGCCAGCGTTGCAGGGTTTGATATTGCTGGTCAGTCAGGCCGGTGACCGCCAACGGCATGCCTTCTTTGGGATGGCTGCCGGCGTAGGCGTTGAACTCGGCGGGCATGGCGCACGTGTTTTCGCGATTCAAGCCCAGCACGATGTCTTCGGGCAGCTTGGCGTTGGGTTGCAACGGCGCGTTATGGCCCAACTCCAGCATGCGCGCCATCAGCGCGGCCTGGCTGCCCTGGGCGTCGAGCACCGAATAAAAGCCCTTCTGCCGCCACGCCTGTTTGCCGAAGGCGTCATAGAACAAACGGGTAGTCGGCGTGGCCTGGCTACGCTCGCCGTCGTACACCGGGACTTTGCTCGCGCCGCGCGCCGCCCCTTCGGCGCTGCCCAGGTTGAGCTGGCAGGCGGAGTCGTAGCAGGCGTGACAGGCCACGCACTTTTCGGTGAAGATCGGTTGGATATCGCGGGTGTAGGAGATCGCCGGCGCGGGACCTTCAGCCTGGGCAGCGCTGGCAATCAAGGCCAGGAAGGCGCTGACGATAAGACGAAGTGACATGTATCCGGTCCCGATCAATACGTGCGGTAAAAAAGTGGCGGTGATTCTACCGGGCCATGACTCCGCCCAACATGAGCGATATTCATGCAAAACCCGCACATGCCGCAAATCCGCACAGGTTTGCTATGATCCACCCCCTCCGTAATGCCTGACCAGAGTAGTCCCATGTCCGATCGTAGCGCTCGTCTGCAAGCCCTTCACCACGCCCTCAAGGAACGCATCCTGATCCTCGACGGCGGCATGGGCACGATGATCCAGAGCTATAAACTGGAAGAGCACGATTACCGTGGCAAACGCTTCGCCGACTGGCCGAGCGACGTCAAGGGTAACAACGACCTGCTGGTGATCACCCGTCCGGACGTGATCGGCGGCATCGAGAAGGCTTATCTGGATGCCGGCGCCGACATCCTCGAAACCAACACCTTCAATGCCACGCGCATTTCCATGGCCGACTACGGCATGGAAGAGCTGGCCTACGAGCTGAACGTCGAAGGCGCACGCCTGGCACGCAAGATCGCCGACGCCAAGACCGCCGAGAACCCGGCCAAGCCACGCTTCGTCGCCGGCGTGCTCGGCCCGACCAGCCGTACCTGCTCGCTGTCGCCGGATGTGAACAACCCCGGCTACCGCAACGTGACCTTCGATGAGCTGGTGGAAAACTACACCGAAGCCACCAAAGGCCTGATCGAAGGCGGCGCCGACCTGATCCTGATCGAGACCATCTTCGACACCCTCAATGCCAAGGCTGCGATCTTCGCCGTGCAAGGGGTGTTTGAAGCACTGGGCATCGAACTGCCGATCATGATCTCCGGCACCATCACCGACGCCTCCGGCCGTACGCTGTCGGGCCAGACCACCGAAGCGTTCTGGAACTCCGTGGCCCACGCCAAGCCGATCTCGGTCGGTTTGAACTGCGCACTCGGCGCCAGCGAACTGCGCCCTTATCTGGAAGAGCTGTCCAACAAGGCCAACACTCACGTCTCGGCGCACCCCAACGCCGGCCTGCCCAACGAATTCGGCGAGTACGACGAACTGCCGTCGCAAACCGCCAAGGTCATCGAAGAGTTCGCCCAGAGCGGCTTCCTGAACATTGTCGGCGGCTGCTGCGGCACCACCCCAGGCCACATCGAAGCCATCGCCAAGGCCGTGGCCGGTTATGCCCCGCGCCCGATCCCGGACATTCCCAAGGCCTGCCGCCTGTCGGGCCTGGAGCCGTTCACCATCGATCGCAGCTCGCTGTTCGTCAACGTCGGCGAGCGCACCAACATCACCGGTTCCGCCAAGTTCGCCCGCCTGATTCGCGAGGACAACTACACCGAAGCCCTGGAAGTCGCGCTGCAGCAGGTTGAAGCCGGCGCCCAGGTGATCGACATCAACATGGACGAGGGCATGCTCGATTCGAAGAAGGCCATGGTGACCTTCCTCAATCTGATCGCCGGCGAGCCGGATATCTCCCGCGTGCCGATCATGATCGACTCCTCCAAGTGGGACGTGATCGAAGCCGGCCTCAAGTGCATCCAGGGCAAGGGCATCGTCAACTCCATCAGCATGAAGGAAGGCGTGGAGCAGTTCATTCACCATGCCAAGCTGTGCAAGCGCTACGGCGCCGCGGTGGTGGTGATGGCCTTCGACGAAGCCGGCCAGGCCGACACCGAAGCACGCAAGAAAGAGATCTGCAAACGCTCCTACGACATCCTGGTGAATGAAGTCGGCTTCCCGCCGGAAGACATCATCTTCGACCCGAACATTTTTGCGGTCGCCACAGGCATCGAGGAGCACAACAACTACGCCGTCGACTTCATCAACGCTTGCGCCTATATCCGTGACGAACTGCCGTACGCGCTGACCTCGGGCGGCGTGTCCAACGTGTCGTTCTCGTTCCGCGGCAACAACCCGGTGCGCGAGGCGATCCACTCGGTGTTCCTGCTGTACGCCATTCGCAACGGCCTGACCATGGGCATCGTCAACGCCGGCCAGCTGGAGATCTACGACCAGATCCCGGCCGAGCTGCGCGACGCGGTGGAAGACGTGGTGCTCAACCGCACCCCGGACGGCACCGACGCCCTGCTCGCCATCGCCGACAAGTACAAGGGCGACGGCAGCGTCAAGGAAGCCGAAACCGAAGAATGGCGTGGCTGGCCGGTGAACAAGCGCCTGGAACACGCGCTGGTCAAGGGCATCACCACGCATATCGTCGAGGACACCGAGGAGTCGCGGCTGTCGTTCGCGCGCCCGATCGAAGTGATCGAAGGTCCGCTGATGTCCGGCATGAACATCGTCGGCGACCTGTTCGGCGCCGGCAAAATGTTCCTGCCGCAGGTGGTCAAATCCGCCCGTGTCATGAAACAGGCCGTGGCCCATCTGATCCCGTTCATCGAACTGGAAAAAGGCGACAAGCCGCAGGCCAAGGGCAAAATCCTGATGGCCACGGTAAAGGGTGACGTACACGACATCGGCAAGAACATCGTCGGCGTGGTGCTCGGTTGCAACGGTTATGACATCGTCGATTTGGGCGTGATGGTACCGGCAGAGAAGATCCTGCAAGTCGCCAAAGAGCAGAAGTGCGACATTATCGGCCTGTCCGGGCTGATTACGCCGTCCCTGGACGAGATGGTGCACGTGGCCCGTGAGATGCAGCGCCAGGATTTCCACCTGCCGCTGATGATCGGCGGCGCGACCACCTCCAAGGCGCACACGGCGGTGAAGATCGAGCCCAAGTACAGCAACGATGCGGTGATCTACGTCACCGACGCCTCGCGCGCAGTGGGCGTGGCCACGCAGTTGCTGTCCAAGGAACTGAAGGCCGGCTTCGTCGAGAAAACCCGCCTGGAATACATCGACGTACGCGAGCGCACCTCCAACCGCAGCGCCCGCACCGAACGCCTGAGTTACCCGGCGGCCATCGCCAAAAAGCCGCAGTTCGACTGGAGCAGCTATACCCCGGTTGTGCCGACGTTTACCGGCGCCAAGGTGCTGGACAACATCGACCTCAACGTTCTGGCCGAGTACATCGACTGGACACCGTTCTTTATCTCCTGGGACCTGGCCGGTAAATTCCCGCGCATCCTCACTGACGAAGTGGTGGGTGAAGCCGCCACCGCGCTGTATGCCGACGCCCGCGAAATGCTGCGCAAGCTGATCGATGAAAAGCTGATCAGCGCACGTGCCGTGTTCGGTTTCTGGCCGACCAACCAGGTGCGGGACGATGACCTGGAAGTCTACGGTGACGACGGCCAGCCGATTGCCAGGCTGCACCACCTGCGCCAACAGATCATCAAGACCGACGGCAAACCGAACTTCTCCCTGGCCGACTTCGTCGCGCCCAAGGACAGCGGCATCACCGACTACATCGGTGGTTTCATTACCACCGCCGGCATCGGCGCCGAGGCAGTGGCCAAGGCTTACCAGGACGCGGGCGACGACTACAACTCGATCATGGTCAAGGCCCTCGCCGACCGCCTGGCCGAAGCCTGCGCCGAATGGTTGCACCAGCAAGTGCGTAAAGATTACTGGGGCTACGCCAAAGACGAGCAGCTGGATAACGAGGCGCTGATCAAAGAGCAATACAGCGGCATCCGCCCTGCCCCCGGTTACCCGGCGTGTCCGGATCACACCGAGAAGGCCCAGCTGTTCCAATTGCTCGACCCCGAGGCCCGCGAAATGCAGGCCGGTCGCAGCGGTGTGTTCCTGACCGAACACTACGCGATGTTCCCGGCGGCGGCGGTGAGCGGCTGGTACTTCGCCCACCCGCAGGCGCAGTACTTTGCGGTGGGTAAAGTCGACAAAGACCAAGTCACGAGCTACACCGCGCGCAAAGGCCAGGACCTGGCCGTGACCGAGCGCTGGCTGGCGCCCAACCTGGGCTACGACAACTAAGCCCGCCAGGATTGTCTATGCTGTCCCTCACACACCGGGTGTCGAGGGACTTATGGACGATCCAGTCAATAACAAACCGCCTTCCTTCTGGCAGATGCTGCACAGCGTGGTGGCCGCCGCCTTCGGCGTGCAAAGCGGCAAGAACCGCGCCCGCGACTTTACCCACGGCAAGCCCAGCCACTTTGTGATGCTGGGCATTCTATTCACGGGGGTGTTTGCCCTGACGCTATTCGGTATCGTCAAACTGGTGCTGCACCTGGCCGGGGTTTAAGGCACACAGGCGCACGCTTAACGCATCAACAATTCCAAGCCGAACGGGTAACGATAACCCTCGGGCTTGACCTGCGCCGAAAGCGCCTTGAAGTTCACGCGATAGTGGTGTTTGGCCTGGAGTTCAAGCAGCTGTCGCGCCTGGGCCGGGTCTATCAGTTCGAACAGCGCCACCTGCGGTTCGTGGTCCCGATGACGGCGGATATCTATGCCCTTGGCATCATCGTTGATCAGCACCATGGCCCACCCGCCCAGGGTGAAATGCCCGGCGACCAGGCTCGACAAGCGCCCGTCCAGGCGCGCCTGCAGGATCTGCGGCGAGCTGTTGACCGCGCTGAACAGGACGTCCTTGCCCGGCGATCGCCCGCTGTCCTCAAGCGCTTGCATGGCACCCAGCGCCATCTGGTCATTGGCAGACCACACCAGCGTGGTCTGCGGATAGCGCTTGAACAGCTGCGTGGCCTGCTCAAAGGCGCGTTCGCGGGTCCACTCGCCGTAAACCAACTGGCGCAGTCGCACCTGGGGATGTTCGGCCAGCGCCCGGCGCAAGCCCTGCTCGCGCAGCTGCGCGCCCGGCGTGGTCTTGACCCCGGAAAACGCCAACAGGTCGAGGGATTCGCCCGGTGCAATGGGGCCGTGCTGACGCAACAGGTCAACGAGCATCAGGTAGCCGGCCCGTTCGTCATCGGCGACCAGGCTGCCGATCACATCAATGCCGCTTTGGGCGCCCAACAGGTGCGCCTGGTCGGCCGTCAGCGTGCTGTTGACCATCAGCAACTTCACCCCGCTGCCCTGCGCCATGCGCAGGACCTGGGGCGCCACGTATTGCTCATTGACCAGCACCAGGTAATCGGGCCGCCGGCCGCCTTGAAGAGCTTCACGCGCCTGGCTCAAGGTGTTCTGGTTATCGCGCTCGGCATAACGCACACGCAAATCCAGGCCGAGGTCCTTGGCCGCGGCCTGCATGAACTGCGTGTAGCCGACCCAGAAGGTTTCCGTCGACGTGCCTGGGTTGAGAAACACCACCGATGTCGCATGGGCCATCAACCCGAAGGTCGCTCCCCACAACCCCACAGACGCAATCAGAACCTTCAACATGCTGGCTTGAACCTTCAAAAGAAGCCGCCATGATAGTGGCAATGCGGCTGTCAATCGAGGTTCAGGCAACCCTGCTTATTGATGGCTGACCCAGAACACAGCGGTTCCCACTACCAGGATGATCAAGAACAGGATGGCCCAGGCGTCCACGGTACTGTCGGGTTTACGGGCTTTAGTCGGATTGCTCATCGCATCGCCTCTTGTCGGTTTTATAGGTGATTGCACTAAGACACGAGCACAGTAAAGTCCAGGATTGCCCGCATGACAAATGTGGGTATCGCGATAAACCTTCTCATTAGTCATTTTGGTTATGTGCATATACTCAAACATCACTTTTGCGCATAAACGCAAACTGGTATCGTGCGCCGGCTCCGTTGGGAGTGCGCGGCCGTGCGCGCAGATTTGCCGAGAACAGGACCTATATGTACGTATACGACGAATACGATCAGCGCATCATCGAGGACCGCGTCAAGCAGTTCCGTGATCAGACCCGACGCTATCTGGCAGGTGAACTGAGCGAAGAAGAGTTCCGCCCTCTGCGCCTGCAAAATGGCCTTTATGTGCAGCGCTTTGCGCCGATGCTGCGGGTGGCCGTGCCCTACGGCCAGTTGACTTCGCGCCAGACACGCATGATGGCCAAGATTGCCCGCGACTTCGACAAAGGCTACGCCCACATCAGTACCCGCCAGAACGTGCAGTTCAACTGGCCGGCACTGGAAGATGTGCCGGACATCCTGGCTGAGCTGGCGACCGTGCAGATGCACGCCATTCAGACCAGCGGCAACTGCCTGCGTAACGTGACCACCGACCAATTCGCCGGCGTTGCCGCCGACGAACTGATCGACCCGCGCCCGTGGTGCGAAATCGTCCGTCAATGGACCACCTTCCACCCGGAATTCGCCTACCTGCCGCGCAAGTTCAAGATCGCCATCAACGGCTCGACCTCGGACCGTGCGGCCATCGAAGTCCACGACATCGGCCTGGAGCCGGTGTACAACGCCGCAGGCGAACTGGGCTTCCGTGTGCTGGTGGGTGGCGGCCTGGGCCGTACGCCAGTGGTCGGCGCGTTCATCAACGAGTTTCTGCCATGGCCGGACCTGTTGAGCTACCTCGACGCGATCCTGCGGGTCTACAACCGCTACGGCCGTCGCGACAACAAATACAAGGCCCGGATCAAGATCCTGGTCAAGGCGCTGACCCCCGAGGTGTTCGCCCAGAAGGTAGACGCCGAGATGGAACACCTGCGCGGCGGCCAGACCACCCTGACCGAAGCCGAAGTGCATCGCGTCGCCAAGCATTTCGTCGACCCCGAGTACAAGGCCCTGAGCAACCAGGACGCCGAACTCGCCGCGCTCGACCAACAGCACCCAGGCTTTGCCCGCTGGCGTGTGCGCAACACCCTGGCGCACAAAAAGCCGGGCTATGTGGCCGTGACCCTGTCGCTCAAGCCCACCGGCGTCGCCCCTGGCGATATCACCGACAAGCAACTGGACGCCGTGGCCGACCTGGCCGAACGCTACAGCTTCGGCCAACTGCGCACCTCCCACGAGCAGAACATCATCCTGGCAGACGTTGAGCAGAGCCAACTGTTCACCCTGTGGGGCGAACTGCGTGAAGGCGGCTTCGCCACGCCGAACATCGGCCTGCTGACCGACATCATCTGCTGCCCGGGGGGTGATTTCTGCTCCCTGGCCAACGCCAAGTCGATCCCGATCGCCGAATCGATCCAACGCCGTTTCGACGACTTGGACTACCTGTTCGACATCGGCGAGCTGGACCTGAACATCTCCGGTTGCATGAACGCCTGTGGTCACCACCACGTCGGCCACATCGGCATCCTGGGCGTGGACAAGAAAGGCGAAGAATTCTACCAAGTGTCCCTGGGTGGCAGCGCCAGCCGCGACGCGAGCCTGGGCAAGATCCTCGGCCCGTCCTTCGCCCAGGAAGCCATGCCCGAGGTGATCGGCAAACTGATCGATGTGTACATCGAACAGCGCACCGAAGATGAGCGTTTCATCGATACCTACCAGCGCATCGGCATTGACCTGTTCAAGGAGCGCGTCTATGCAGCGAATCATTAAGAACAACGAAGTCGTCGACGAAACCTGGCACCTGCTGCCCAAGGACGCGAGCTTCGACGGTATTTCCAACTGCGACGACCTGATCGTGCCGTTGGCGCTGTGGCGCGAACACGGCCACGCCCTCAAGGCCCGTGACGGTGGCCTGGGTGTGTGGCTGGACGCGGATGAAGAAGCCGAAGAAATCGGTGATGACGTGCAGCACTTCCAAGTCATCGCCCTGAACTTCCCGGCCTTTACCGATGGGCGCAACTACTCCAACGCACGCCTGCTGCGTGACCGCTACGGTTACAAAGGCGAGCTGCGTGCGATTGGCGATGTGCTGCGCGACCAACTGTTTTACCTGCGCCGCTGCGGGTTCGATGCCTTCGCCCTGCGCGCCGACAAAGACCCGTACGAAGCGCTGGAAAGCCTCAAGGACTTCTCGGTGACCTATCAGGCCGCAACGGACGAACCGCTACCACTCTTTCGCCGACGCTGAGTAACAAATGTGCGAGGGGGCTTGCTCCCGATAGCGGTGGTTCAGCTACTTATCCGGTAACTGAAACTCCGTCATCGGGAGCAAGCCCCCTCTCACAGTGCAAACTCCTCACGTTCAGGATGGCGGGTTGATCTTGATCGACGCCAGCACCTGTTTCTGCCCCATGGAGCACGGCACGCCTTCCGGCTGCGCCCGTACCGCTTCGATCACGCCCAGCAATTGCGCCTTGTTGTGCGCCAACTGCGCCTGCATCACTTCGATCTGCGCCACCTTGCGCTCCAATGCCTCAATCAATTCCTCGCGCTTGTGCTCGCCGGGAGCCGGCATCAACGCCTTGAGTTCCTGCAAGGTGAACCCGGCCTGTTGCGCGCTCTGGATCAATTGCAGCGTCTGCAAGGCTTCGGGCGCATAGCGCCGATAACCGTTGGCCTGGCGGCCCACCTGGCTGATCAGCCCTTCGGCTTCATAAAAGCGGATACGCGATGCTGCCAGGCCGCTCTGTTTTGCCAGCTCACCAATATTCATCACAACACCTGCTTGACATTAAAGTTAACTTTAAGCTTAGCCTGGGGCCTCCCCCGCTAAGGAGTCAACCCATGTCACCCTTTGAAGCGCTGCAACTGCCCAATGGCCAAATCATTTCAAACCGCATCGCCAAGGCGGCGATGGAAGAAAACATGGCCGATATCAATCAGGCACCGTCCCGCGAATTGAAGCAGTTGTACAAGACCTGGGCGGACGGCGAACCCGGCCTGCTGATCACCGGCAACGTGATGATCGACCGGCGTGCGATGACCGGCCCCGGCGGCGTTGCGCTGGAAAACGAACAACACTTGGGCAGCTTTCGCGAATGGGCCGACGTGGCCAGGGCCAAGGGCGTGCACTTCTGGGTACAGCTGAGCCACCCAGGGCGCCAGACCATGGCCAACCTGGGTCAACAAGCCCTCGCGCCATCGGCCCTCGCCCTTGACCTGGGCAGTTTTTCCAAGATGTTCGCCACACCCAAGGCCATGAGCGAAGACGAGATCCAGGACGTGATCCAGCGCTTCGCCACCAGTGCGCGCCTGGCCGAGAAAGCCGGGTTCAGCGGGGTGCAGATCCACGGGGCGCACGGCTACTTGCTGAGCCAGTTCCTCTCCCCGCTGAGCAACCACCGCACCGACTGCTGGGGCGGCACGCTGGAGAACCGCGCGCGGCTGTTGCTGGAAGTGATCCACGCCGTGCGCGCTAGCGTCAGCCCGGCGTTTTGCGTGTCGGTAAAACTCAATTCAGCGGATTTCCAACGCGGCGGCTTCGATGAGGCCGATGCGCGCGCGGTGGTAGAGATGCTCAATCCATTGCCCATCGATTTATTGGAATTGTCCGGCGGCAGCTATGAAGCGCCGGCCATGCAAGGCGAAGCGCGGGACGGCCGCACGCTGGCCCGAGAAGCGTACTTCCTCGAATTTGCCGCGCAAATGGCCAGTGTCGCTCGCATGCCGCTGATGGTCACCGGCGGCATCCGACGCCTACCAATCGTGCAGCAAGTACTCGATAGCGGCATCGCCATGGCCGGGATCGCCACCGCCCTGACCCTGGAACCGCAGTTGATCAAACAGTGGCGCGCAGGTCGCGACCTCGACCCGCAACTCAAGCCTATCGACTGGAAGCGCAAGCCCCTCGCCTCACTCGCCACCCTGGCCGTGGTGCGTGACCAGATGCGCCGCTTGAGCCGTGGCCGCCGCCCCAACCCCAACGTCGCCCCTTGGCTGGCCCTGGCGTGCGACCAGTGGTTTACCGCGCGCCGCACCCGGCAATATCGTGCGGCCATGAAGCAATCTTCACATTAAAGGCGCAGCATTCGCCGTGATCGAACTGTCCCCTATTGATCAGCTGTTCTTAACCTCACTGACGATTGGAGTGCCTCATGGCGAAAATCAACCTGGCCCAGCAACTGGCGACCACCCTTGAACAGGCGGGTATCAAGCGCATCTGGGGCCTGACCGGCGACAGCCTCAATGGCCTCACCGATGCGTTGCGCAGCATGGACAGCATCGAATGGATGCACGTGCGCCACGAAGAAGTCGCCGCGTTCGCCGCCGGTGCCGAGGCCGCGACCACCGGTGAGCTGACGGTATGCGCCGGCAGTTGTGGGCCGGGCAACCTGCACCTGATCAATGGCCTGTTCGACTGTCATCGCAACCATGTGCCGGTGCTGGCGATTGCCGCGCAGATCCCCTCCTCAGAGATTGGTCTCAACTATTTCCAGGAAACCCATCCCCAGGAATTGTTCAAGGAGTGCAGCCACTTTATCGAACTGGTGACCAACCCCGAACAGATGCCCCACGTGCTGCACCGTGCCATGCGCTCGGCGATCCTCAATCGCGGCGTGGCGGTGGTGGTGATTCCGGGGGACGTGTCGTTGCTGGAAGTCGAAGACACGCTCAAGCCTTGGCCGGTACTGAACGCGCCGCGCACGTTGCCGGCCGAAGCCGACCTGGTGCAATTGAGCGAAATCCTCAAGGGCAGTGACAAAGTCACGTTGCTGTGCGGCAGCGGTTGCGCCGGCGCCCATGCACAAGTGGTGGCGCTGGCCGATACGCTGGGCGCCCCAGTGGTGCATGCCCTGCGCGGCAAGGAGCATGTGGAATGGGACAACCCGTTCGACGTGGGCATGACCGGCCTGATCGGCTTCAGCTCGGGCTATCACGCCATGCTCAATTGCGACACGCTGATCATGCTCGGCACTGACTTCCCCTATCGCCAGTTCTACCCCACCGCCGCGAAAATCATCCAGGTCGACCGCAACCCGCAGGCCCTCGGCCGTCGCGCCACGCTGGACCTAGGGATCGCCGCCGATGTAGGTGAAACCCTCGACGCCCTGTTGCCGCGCCTGACCCGCAAGACGGATCGCCGCTTTCTCGACACCTCCTTGAAGCATTATGAAAAAGCCCGCCAGGGCTTGGATGACCTGGCCCAACCGTCCAAGGCCAATCGGCCGATTCATCCGCAATATGTGGCGCGGTTGCTCAGCGAACTGGCGGACGAGGATGCAATCTTCACCGCCGACGTCGGTTCGCCCACGGTGTGGGCGGCGCGCTATCTGAAAATGAACGGCAAGCGCCGCCTGATCGGCTCGTTCAACCATGGGTCCATGGCCAACGCCATGCCCCAGGCCATTGGCGCGCAGGCTGCGTTCCCGGGCCGGCAGGTGATTTCGATGTCGGGCGACGGCGGTTTCGCCATGTTGATGGGCGACTTCATCTCACTGGCGCAGTTGAAATTGCCGGTAAAAGTCATCGTGTTCGATAACTCATCCCTGGGTTTTGTCGCCATGGAAATGAAGGCCGCCGGTTATCTGGAGGCCGGCACCGAGCTGAAAAACCCGGATTTTGCGGCCATGTCCAACGCCATGGGCATTCTCGGTATCCGCGTGGAGCAATCCGAAGAGCTGGAACCGGCCTTGCGCCGCGCCCTGGCCCATGACGGCCCGGTGCTGGTGGACGTGGTGACCGCCACCCAGGAACTGGTGATGCCGCCGAGCATCAAGCTGGAACAGGCCAAGGGGTTCAGCCTGTATATGCTCAAGGCGGTGATGAGTGGGCGCGGGGATGAAGTGATCGAGCTGGCACGCACCAACTGGCTGCGCTGACTCAAAGCTGATTCAAATGTGGGAGGCCCCTCCCACATTTGGCGCCTGCGTCTGTCAGCCCTTGTGTTTTTCCACCCACTGGCCGTAGGCATCGATGAACGCCTGCAAAAACGGCTTGGTCTTTTCCGATACCTTGCCCGACTCATCAAACACACTGCCCGCGCCACCCAGGTAGGCTTCGGGCTGCTGCATGCACCACACGTCCAGGAATACCAGGGACTGGCGCAGGTGATGGTTGGCGCCGAAACCGCCAATCGCACCCGGCGACACGCTGATGATAGCGCCCGGCTTGCCGCTCCAGGCACTTTGCCCGTAAGGGCGCGAGCCTACATCGATTGCGTTTTTCAACGGGGCCGGTACCGAACGGTTGTATTCCGGGGTCACGAACAGCACCGCGTCGGATGAGCTCACTTGCTGGCGGAAAGTACTGTAGGCTGCCGGCGGTGAATCACCGTCGATGTCCTCGTTGTAGAGCGGCAAATCGCCAATTTCCACAATATTCAATTTCAGATTGGCAGGGGCCAGTTCGGCCAATGCCAGGGCGACCTTGCGGTTGATCGACTGTTTTCTCAAGCTGCCAACCAGGACGGCAATCGTGTAGACCTTGCTCATTGGGGGTTCCCGACGTCTGATTAAAGGAGCTTGTAGTTATAGAGGCTTCGTGGCGTGATCACCAGCAGGTTTTGAGAACCTTTCAGACGTTTGGCTCAGGCTATGCCCTGTAGGAAACGTCCAAAAACCTCAACGAATAGTATTTTTTTTCCGTAGGCAAACTACGCCTCTTTATGACGGTCTACACAACCATATATCGAGTGTTTTATCTCCAGAGGTTCTAAACAGATGGCAGCAGTACTTGTCGGACAGTTCCATGCCAGAGACGCGGAAGGCCGCGTGTATTCCGTGCATGAATTCCAGGAATCCAACCCGGCGCAAGGCGACGTGGCTGGCTCGGCGCCCACCACTACCTACAAGCTGGCCATTGGCGATCGTGTAGAAAAACTGGAAGGCGATGAATTCAAACTGATTCAGTCGGGCACTATTCTTGTCCGCGAGTCGCAAACCACCCTCGCGTCATAAGATCTCGCCTTAACGACCTGCTCAGTCCTGGCCATTGATGGCATTGACTGGGCTGGCGTGATCAGGGACTGCGGATCTGCGTGAGTTCAATGCCCTGCTCATCCTGCTTGAGCGTCACCGTCAAATGCCCCCGCTCCCCTTCCACGGCGTACATCGAACGCGTGTAGCCCGACGTGTTGTACGCGGGGTACGCCTGCACCTGCCTGAGCAGCGTGAGCCCCAACACTGTCCCCACCTGCTCGCTCACCTGTTCCTGGGAACGGATAAACGCTTCAAGCGCGAGGTTTTCCGGCGGGGTGTCGTCTTGATTACGCAAGAGATAAGCAGCCACGCATCCCACGGTCACCAGGACCATCAGTTGCTTGGCCGTTACCCCGAAGAACGTCGAGGGAATCAGCATATGAGACCAGACCTGTTTTTGTTGTATGTGCCGGTACCCGGCATTGGTCGTTGATGATCAGACCCGCCATTTTAGTGGGGTCGCGACCGAACGCCATAGGCTTGAGCGACCCACACCGTCTTTTTTACGCACACTTTTTTTCACAGGCGGGTTCGCGCCATTGAATACCCACCGCGCTGCACATAGACTCCGGCCATGCGTTTACGTCATATCGAAGTGATTCAGGCCATCTTGCAGACCGGACACCTCGGCACGGCCGCCGAATGGTTGCAACTCTCCGTGGGCGATGTGGACGCAGCGCTCAAGGAGGCTGAGCTGCAATTGGGCTTCATGTTGTTCGCCAGCGTGCGCGGACGTTTGCAGGCGACCCGGGAAACCCTGGAGCTGCAGGCAGAAATCGCCCATGTGTACGAAGCGCTGGAGCCGGTGCAACGCCTGGCCGGCCGCCTCAAACACCATCACGCCCCCACCTTGCGCGCCCTGTGCACCCCGCCGCTGGCCAATCAACTGCTACCGCAAAGCATCGCCGTGCTGCGCCGGCGTTTCCAGGACACTCCGTGCAACCTGTCGAGCCAGCCGACCCGGGAAATCGTCAGAAGCCTGTTGTTGCACGAAGCCGATGTGGGCCTGGGCCTGCATGATCCGGAACATCCACAAATCCACAGCACGGTGCTGGCCCAGGGCAAACTGCAATTGCTGGCGCCCCATGGCTGGCTCAAACCCAAGCAGAAGTACATTGCGCTGCCGGACCTGGCCGGGCAGTCGATGATCGGGCTGGAGGGCCACGACCCGCTGAGCCGCCTGCTGGATGCCAAGCTGCAAGCCTTGCGACCGTTGCCGGTGGTGCAGACACGGGTACAGACCTACCAGATGATGCGCAGCATGGTGGAGGCGGGAGAAGGCTTGGCGATTGTCGACCCGTTTACGGCCTTTGGCGCGCGCGAGGCCGGGCTGGACGCGTGCCCCGTGTCGCCGCCGATCATGGTCAGCCTGTATGCGTTGACGCTCAAGGAGGGCGTAGCCTCACCCGCCTTGAATGCGCTGCTGGAGATCGTCACCCAGAAGGCCGAAAGCCTGCTGGTGAGCTAACCCCGGTCGGCTTCGGTCTTGAACAGGCGATACCAGAAAATCGCCACTTCACGGGTTTGCGGGTCGATGCCGCGATAGCGCAAGTGGTCGATGCCGCCCATCACATAGCCACAACGTTCATACAGACGGCAGGCGCCAAGGTTGTTGTTCTGGGTTTCGAGCATCATGCCCGGCAGGTTTTTCTTGCGGCTCCAGAACTGCGCCACGTCCAGCAATGCCTTGGCGACGCCGTGGCGACGCGCGGGCAAGGCCACGGCCAGTTCATCGACATGGGCAAAACCGTTCCAATTGGTGCTGACCACGATATGCCCCACCGGGCAGTCGTCCAGGAAGGCCATGAAGATGGCACTGTCTGGGGCGTCGCGAAAGCTGGCGAATTCCTCCGGGTCAATCCCATAGCACTTGCGGTACGGCACAATGCGTTCCACTGGCCACTTATCGACGCGCGCGCCCATCTGCGGCACTCCATAGGCGCTGACCTCGAAACTGAAATCATTGCCCCACACATAGGCGTCGAAGCCTTCATCGGCGACCCGCACACTGAGCCCTGGATACTTCGGGTTCATTACAGCTTGCATAAACATCCTTAACCCTTGATGCAATCGACGGTGTAACAACGACCACTGCCGTCATCTTCGTGTTGTAGCCCGTGAACGTCTGCGACAAAACCGGGAAAACTGTTATCGAACGTGCGCGCAAACGCCAGGTAGTCGATGATCGAGCGCGTCGACTCGGTAAAGCGCTCGCCCGGCATGATCAACGGGATGCCCGGCGGATAGGGCACCAGCATCACGGCTGCGATGCGCCCTGGCAAGGCATCAATGGACACTGCCTCCACTTCGCCCCTGACCAATTGGTCGTAGGCGTCGGCCGGTTTCATCGCAATGTCCGGCAATACCGTGTACATGCGCTTGAGGTGTTTGGCGGTGGCGTTACTGCGATAACAGCTGTGCAGCTGGTCGCAGAGGTCGCGCAACCCCAGGCCCTGGTAGCGTGTCGAGCCCTGGGCAAACACCGAAGGCAAACAACTGGCCAGGCTGACATTTGCGTCGTAACTGCGCTTGAATTCCAGCAACTCGGTGAGCAAGGTACTCCATTTACCTTTGGTGATACCCATGGAAAACAGCACGAGGAAGGAATACAGCCCGGTCTTTTCCACCACCAGCCCGCGTTCCCAAAGGAATTTACTGACCACCGCCGCGGGAATCCCGCAATCGCTCAAGGCACCACCGGCATTCAGGCCGGGCATCACCAGGGTGACCTTGATCGGATCGAGCAGCACATAGTCTTCGACCACATCCCCAAAGCCATGCCAATCATCCTGCGGCTGCAACAGCCAGTCCGCCGTAATAACGCGGTCGACACCCGCCACCGAGGGCGGCTGCCAGATGGAAAACCACCAGTCCTCGGCGGCGATATGCTGACGCAGGTTAGCCAGGGCGCGGCGAAAGCTCAGGGCTTCGTCGAACATTTCCTGCAGCAACGAACGGCCGACCGGGCCCTCCATCATCGCCGAGGCCACGTCCAGCGAGGCGATGATGCTGTATTGGGGCGAGGTGGAAATATGCATCATGAAGGCTTCGTTGAAACGGTCACGGTCCAGCTGGCGCGCGCCGCCGTCCTGCACGTGGATCATCGAAGCCTGGCTGAACGCCGCCAGCAGCTTGTGCGTGGAATGGGTGGTGAACACCAGCGGGCTCTCCGGGGTACGCGAAGTGCCCATGCCGTAGCGCCCGGCGAAAAATTCGTGAAACGCCGCATAGGCGTACCAGGCTTCGTCAAAGTGTAATACCTCGACACTGTTGCCCAGTTGCTGCTTGATCAGCTCGGCGTTATAGCACAGGCCGTCGTAGGTGGAGTTGGTGACCACGGCCAGCTTCACTTTCGACGAACGGCCACGGGCCAGGGGGCTGGCGTCGATCTTGGCGCGGATCGACTCAGGGCTGAATTCGCTCAAGGGGATGGGGCCGATGATGCCCAATTCGTTACGCTCAGGGCATAGGTACAGCGGTATGGCGCCGGTCATGATGATCGAGTGCAACACCGATTTGTGACAGTTGCGGTCGACCAGCACCAGATCATCGCGGCCGACCATGGAGTGCCAGACGATCTTGTTGGCGGTCGATGTGCCATTGATCACGAAGAAGGTGTGGTCGGCGCCGAAGTTGCGTGCGGCACGCGCCTCGGCTTCGGCCAGAGGCCCGGTGTGGTCCAACAGCGACCCCAGTTCGGGCACTGATACGGATAAGTCCGAACGCAGGGTGTTTTCCCCAAAAAACTGGTGGAACGCCTGCCCTACCGGGCTTTTGCGATAAGCCACGCCGCCGCCATGGCCGGGGGTGTGCCAGGAATAATTGGAGTCGGCGGTGTGCTGCACCAAGGCCTTGAAGAATGGCGGCAGCAGGCCATCAAGGTAGGTGCGTGCGGCGCGGGCCACTTGCCGGGCTAGAAACGGCACGGTGTCTTCGAACAAATAGAGAATACCGCGCAACTGGTTGAGCTCGCTCATGGCATCGGCCGGAGCGTTTTCCAGGGTGACTTGCTCGCCGAGGGCAAAGATCGGCAGGTTCGGCGCCCGCACCCGCGCAAGGCGGATCAGCTCAACCATGTTTTGCAGCAGGTGGGTATTTTCGCCGGCGCCTTCGGCGGCGATCAGCATGCAGGCCAAACCATGATGGGTGGACGCCACCAGCCGGCCTTCGGCGTAGTCCACGGCGGAAAAAATACTGAAGCCCTCTTGTTCCAACTCGCGGGCGATGCCTCGAACCCGGTCGCCGGCAACGGTGTCGGCCTTGATGTCGCGATGCACAATAAGAACAGGGAACTTCAGGTCTTTGTACATGAGGGCGTGGAGTCCTGAGGGCTATGCACTCAAGGGTAGAAGCTAGGCGCGGATGTGGCGAATGAAGATTTCATCGGCAAGGGAGATCGACTGTGGGAGCAAGCAAGCTCCCTCCCACCGTCTTGACCTCACTCTCAGTGTTGGGTCAGTTGAGTCCAGAGCGCCGGCGCACCCGCCGACTTTGCAATCGCTTCCAACCGTGCCGCGTGCTCGGCCAGGTCCTGCTCACTGGCACGAATGATGGGCGTCGGCTTGCGATCGGCCGGCAAACGACGGATTTCCGAAGGACGGTTGCCCGAGCCTTCCGCCGAACCCGCGCCGTCGGAGGCATTACCGGCCAGGGACAGGCTGGTCTGCCCGCCGGTCATGGTCAGGTAAACGTCGGCGAGAATCTCGGAGTCGAGCAAGGCGCCGTGGAGTTCACGGCCGGAGTTGTCGACGCCATAACGCTTGCACAAGGCATCGAGGCTGTTGCGTTGGCCTGGGTGACGTTCACGGGCCATCATCAAGGTATCGAGGATCGAGCAGTGCTTGGAGATATCCGCGCGATCGGTCTGCCCCATCAGGGCAAATTCGTTATTGATGAAGCCGACGTCGAACGCCGCGTTATGGATGATCAACTGGGCGCCGTTGATGAATTCGAAGAACTCATCGGCCACTTCGGCAAAACGCGGCTTGCCCTTGAGGAATTCGTCGGTGATGCCGTGGACGCCGATCGCGCCTTCGTCACTGTCGCGGTCCGGTTGCAGGTAAACGTGGAAATGGCGCCCGGTGAGGCGCCGACCCATGAGTTCAACACAGCCGATTTCAATGATCCGGTGGCCGTCGGTCACCGGCATGCCGGTGGTTTCGGTATCGAGTACAACAGATCGGATGGCCATCAGGGTTCAGCTCTCAACGGTGTGGTGTGCAGTGTGGTGTGCGTCAAAGGGCGCGATGTTAACACGTCAGCCGACGTCAGCTCTGCTTGTAGCCCCGCACTTCGTCCACGCCACGGTTGGCGAGTTGGTCGGCGCGTTCGTTGCCGGGATGGCCGATGTGGCCGCGCACCCACTTCCAGGTGATGTCATGGCGATTACATTGTTCATCGAGCAACTGCCACAGGTCGGCATTTTTGACCGGTTCCTTGGCTGCGGTTTTCCAGCCGCGCTTCTTCCAATTGACCATCCACTCGTTGATGCCCTTCATCACATATTGCGAGTCGGTCACCAGCAGTACGCTACAGCGACGCTTGAGTTCTTCCAGGCCGCGAATGGCGCCCATCAGCTCCATGCGGTTGTTGGTGGTATTGGCTTCGCCGCCCCACAGTTCCTTCTCGACGCCCTTGCATACCAGCAAGGCGCCCCAGCCGCCAGGGCCGGGGTTGCCCTTGCAGGCGCCGTCGGTGAAGAGTTCAACGCTATCGGTCATCGGTTACATCCATCAAAGCAGGCAGGTCTGAAATCAGAAAGAGGTTTACGGTTGGCTTTGCTTGCGGTTGACCTTGGCCATCGGCATCGGCACCAGCTTGCCCATGGGCTGGCGCGCGACCTGGCGCACCGGCCGCAGCCCGACCACGATCTTGCGCGCCACCAACAGATAGAAGCCGCCGCCCGACAGCTGCCAGGCGCCAGCGCGGCGTTCCCAGCCGGCCAGGCGGCCCTGCCACGTGGTCGAGGCAAGCGGCGGACGATAGCACCCGAAGCGGCGTTTCTCCAGCGCGAAGCCCAGCAGGTTCAACCAGTCCGCTACCCGCGACGGCGCGATGCAGCGCGCCCGACGCAAGCCATCATGGGCGAACACGCGGCGCAGGCCCCAGGAACTCCAGGGGTTGATGCCAACAATCAGCAAATGGCCACCCGGCCGGACGCTGCTCGCCGCTTCGCGCAGCAAACCGTGGGGCGACAAGCAGAAGTCCAGGCCATGCTGCAACACCACCACGTCGGCCGCATGCTCGCTCAAAGGCCAGGCCTGTTCTTCACAGACGATCTCCACCCCCGGCAATGGCGCGCCCAGGCGCACATTGCGTTGCACCTGCGGCGCAGAGGGCGGCGTTTGCGCGGAAGGGCCGTAATGCACCAGGTAACCGCCAAAGAAACGCTCCAGCTCGTCTTCGAGCATGCGGCGTTCTTCGTCCAACAGAAATTGCCCGACAGGCCCGGACAGCCATTCACGGGCCGCACCGATGAGGGCCAGCCACTCAGGATCGGCCTGGGCGAACGCTTTATCAGTCATTGCATTCTCCAACTCGCCTAGACGTTCTAAGATGCACCAATGTGTTCAGCTTGGCGAATCGAAGAATGATACAGATCAGTGCCCTGCCCGCCTTCACCGATAACTACATCTGGTTGTTACGCAACCCTGCCACCCAACGCTGCGCCGTGGTCGACCCCGGCGATGCCGCGCCGGTGCTTGCCTGGCTGAAACAAAACCCCGAGTGGGCTCTCAGCGACATCCTGATCACTCACCACCACCATGACCACGTCGGCGGTGTCGAACAGCTGAAAAAGGCCTCCGGCGCCACGGTCTACGGCCCGGCCAACGAACAGATCCCGGCGCGGGACGTCGCCCTGCAGGACAACGATCGCCTCTCGGTGCTCGGCTGGAACTTCGACGTATATAGCGTGCCCGGACACACCCTCGGTCATATCGCCTTCTATCACCAGGGCGTGCTGTTTTGCGGCGACACCCTGTTCGCCGCCGGCTGCGGCCGCCTGTTCGAGGGCACGCCGCAGCAGATGCACACCTCCCTTGAGCGTCTGGCCGCGCTGCCCGCCGACACGTTGGTGTACTGCACCCACGAATACACACAAAGTAACCTCAAGTTTGCCCAAGCGGTGGAACCGCACAATGCCGATATCGCCGAGCGCGTCGAAAACGTGCGCCAATTAAGGGCTCGCGGCGAAATGACGCTGCCCTCCACACTGGCCCTGGAATTGCGCACCAACCCCTTTTTACGTACCACCGAAACATCTGTTAAACAAAAAGCGGACGAACGGAATGGGCGCGACAACCGCGCTGGGGCCGAGGTGTTTGCTAGCTTGAGGGCATGGAAAGATACGTTCTAACGGGACGCAATCTGATACGTAATTTCTGAATGGTTGACCGGAACCGAAGCGCTTTCTAGAATCGCCCGACATTTTTGCCCGGAACTTACTTCCAGCCAATGTCGTCATCTATTCGTAAATCCAACCATTCAGACGCATTGACCCGCCTGGCTCAAGCTGTGGCGGTGGGCGTCTGCGCAACGCTGGCGGGCTGCCAATCGACAAATTTCGCCGCACAATCCACCGTGCAACCCAAACCGAATCTTGCCGCCAAGATCAAGCAAAAACCCATCTGGCTCTCAGAGAAGCCTACCCCCGAAGTGCCCCAGGATGTCTGGGAACGCATGCGCCGGGGTTTTCAATTGCAGGACAACCTCGGCGTCAACCCACGCATCGAGCAACAGCGCCTGTGGTTCGCCAGCAACCCGTCGTTCCTGGAAAACGCAGGGGAACGCGGCAGTCTCTACATCCATTACATCGTCGAACGCCTTGAAGAACGCAACATGCCCCTGGAGCTGGCACTGCTGCCGGTGATCGAAAGTGCCTACAACCCAATGGCCTATTCGCGCAGCGATGCGGTCGGCCTGTGGCAGTTCATCCCGTCCACCGGGCGCTACTTCAACCTGCGCCAGACCCGCGCCTACGACGGCCGCCGCGATATCACCGCCTCCACCACCGCCGCCCTGGACTACCTGACCCGTCTGCACGATATGTTCAACGGTGACTGGCTACTGGCGCTGGCTGCCTATAACGCTGGCGAGGGTACGGTGAGCCGGGCCATCGAGCGCAACGAAAAGCTCGGCCTGCCTACCGACTACTGGAACCTGCCCCTGCCCCAGGAAACCAAGGACTACGTGCCCAAGTTCCTGGCGCTGTCCCAAGTGGTGTTGGCGCCCGAGGCCTACGGCGTCAACCTGAACCCGATTGCCAACACGCCGTACTTCGAAGTGGTTGAAGTCAAGCAAAGCATGGACTTGTCCAGGGTCGCCGCGCTGGCGGAAATCGATGAGGACGAACTGTTCCAGCTCAACCCGGCCCTGAAACAACGCACCACCCTGGATGGCCCGCAGCATCTGTTGGTACCCAGTTCCAAGGCACAATTGCTCACCAGCACGCTGTCGACGATGAAGCCGGAAGAATTGCTGGCCATGCGCCCGAAAAAACAGGTGTTCGACGAAGTCGAGAACGCACGTGTGGCCGGGCGTACCCGTAGCTACAAAGTGCGCAACGGCGACAACCTCACGCTGATCGCCAAGGCCAACAAGGTCGACGTGCATGACCTGCAACGCTGGAACCAGCTCAACGGCCAGGCACTCAAGGTCGGCCAGACCCTGGTGATGCAGGACACGCGCCGCGCCGCGGCCAGCAGCAAGAAACCGGTGCAGTACAAGGTCAAGAAAGGCGATTCACTGTACATCGTCGCCAAGCGCTTCAACGTCGAGATGCAACATCTCAAGCGTTGGAACCCGCGTACCGGCCAGGCATTGAAGCCGGGCCAGATGCTGGTGGTTTCCGGGCCGCGCTAAGACTTCGAGAACACTGGCGAGCTAATGTGGGAGGGGGCACCCCGATAGCGGTGTATCAGCCAGCGAATCTGGTGACTGACAAACTGCTATCGGGAGCAAGCCCCTCCCACATTGGACCTACATCGTCCCACCGGCTTTTTCCAACCGGAACAAGCTGTTACTGTACCGATCACAAAGCCCAAGCCGCCTGGATCGGATCTCTGACTTGAAGCGTCCCCTCCTTCTACTAATAAGTCTGGCCTTGAGCTTTTGCGCGAACGCGACGATTACCGAGAGCCACGGTTATACGCAGTTCGGCGTGCTCAAGTACCCGGCCAAATTCACCCACTTCGATTGGGTTAACCCTGCGGCGCCGAAAGGCGGGACTTTGCGGGTCATGGCATTTGGCACCTTCGATACGCTCAACCCTTACACATTCAAGGGCTCCAGCCCGGTTTCCACGCCCAATTTCCTGCAATACGGCGTGAATGAGCTGAACGAACCGCTGATGGTCGGCACCGGCCAATACGCGCCCTCGGGCGATGAGCCGACGTCCAGTTACGGGCTGATCGCGCAGTCGGTGGAATACAGCGAAGACCGCAGTTGGGTGGTGTTCAACCTGCGCCCGCAAGCACGCTTTCACGACGGCAAGCCGATCACCGCCGATGACGTGGCATTTTCCTATCGCACCTTGCTCACCGAAGGCCATCCGCAGTACCGCACCAACCTTCAGGAAGTGGCGCGGGTGGATGTGCTCAACCGTCACCGTATCCGCTTTGTGTTCAAGCGCGCCGGCAACCCGCTGCTGATCCTGCGCCTGGGCGAGTTGCCGGTACTACCCCAGCACTACTGGAAAAACCGCGACTTCAAGGCCACCACCTTTGAGCCACCGCTGGGCAGCGGGCCGTACCGCATCAGCAAAGTCACCCCCGGCCGGCAGCTGGTGTTCGAACGGGTCAAGGATTATTGGGGCAAGGACCTGCCAGTCAACCAGGGCTTCTACAATTACGACAAGGTCGAAGTCGAGTTCTACCGCGACAGCGACGTGGCCTTCGAAGCCTTCAAGGCCGGTGAGTTCGACATTTACATTGAGCACCAGGCCAAAAACTGGGCCAACGGCTACAACTTCCCTGCGGTCAACCGTGGCGAAGTGATCAAGGCGCAGATCGCGCACCAGATCCCCACCCAGAGCCAGGGCCTGTTCATGAACACCCGGCGGCCCACCTTCAGCCAGACCCAGGTGCGCGAAGCCCTGGGCATGATGTTCGACTTCGAGTGGACCAACCGCACCCTGTTCAGCAATGCCTACAAACGCACGTTGAGCTACTACCCCAACAGCGAGTTCTCGGCGACTGGCGTGCCGGTGGGCCATGAATGGCTGATGCTCTCGCCCTACCGCGAGCAACTGCCGGCCAACCTGTTCACCCAGCCGTTCAGCCTGCCCCAGACCGATGGGCGCGGCATTCCTCGCGAAACCATGCGCCGTGCCCTGGCCCTACTGGGCGACGCAGGCTGGAAGCTGTCGGGCCAGCGCCTGGTCAATAAAGAAGGCCAGCCGCTGCGCTTCGAAATATTACTGGTCAACCCGAACCTGGAGCGCATCCTGCAGCCCTACGTCGAGAACCTGATCAGCATCGGCATCGATGCGCGCTTGCGCACCGTCGACCGTGCGCAGTACAAACAACGCCTGGATCAGTTCGACTTCGACATGATCCTGATCACCCTCAACCAAACCTTGAGCCCCGGCCTTGAGCAGTGGCAGTACTTCCACTCCAGCCAGGCCGCGATCAAAGGCAGCAAGAACTACGCAGGCATCGCCAACCCCATCGTCGATCACCTGCTGGAACAACTGCTGGCGGCGCAGACCCGCGAAGAACAACTGGCCGCCGGGCGCGCCCTGGACCGGGTGCTGCTGTGGCAGCACTACAGCATTCCCAATTGGTACCTCAACTATCATCGCCTGGCGTACCGCAACCGGTTCGCCTTTGTCACCACGCCGCCCTACAGCCTGGGCCTGAGCGCGTGGTGGCTGAAAGCTTCGGAGAAAGCCCAATGATGTATGTGCGCAACGCTCTGATCAGCACCCTCTTGCTGTGCGGCGCGGCCCAAGCGGCCCCGCAGCATGCGCTGACCCTATACAACGAACCGCCCAAATACCCGGCCAATTTCAAGCACACCGATTACGTCAACCCAGACGCCCCCAAGGGCGGTACGTTTCGCGAATCGAGCCTGGCCGGCTTCGACAGCTTCAACCCGTTTATCAGCAAAGGCGTGCCTGCCGACAATATCAGCCTGATCTACGACACCCTGGCCACCCAGAGCCTGGATGAACCCTTCACCGAATACGGCCTGGTGGCCGGCAAAATCGAAAAAGCCCCGGACAACAGCTGGGTGCGCTTTTACCTGCGCCCCGAGGCGCGCTTCCATGACGGCCACCCCATACGCGCCGACGACGTGGTGTTCAGCTTCCAGACCTTGATCAAAGATGGCACCCCGCTGTACCGCACCTATTACGCCGATGTCGACGAAGTGGTCGCCGAGGACCCGTTGCGTGTGCTGTTCAAGTTCAAGCGCACCAACAACCGCGAATTGCCGCTGATCCTCGGCCAACTGCCGGTACTGCCCAAACATTGGTGGGCCACGCGCGACTTCACCAAGGGCAACCTGGAGTTCCCCCTCGGCAGCGGCCCTTATAAAGTGGCGCAGGTCCATGCCGGGCGCTCGGTGCGCTACGAACGGGTCAAGGATTACTGGGGCAAAGACCTGCCAATCAATAAAGGCCTGTACAACTTCGACCAGCGCATCACCGACTACTATCGCGATGCGACCGTGGCCCTGGAAGCGCTCAAGGCCGGGCAGTTCGATTACTGGGCGGAATTCAGCGCGAAGAACTGGGCGAATGCCTACAACGTGCCCGCCGTGACGCAGGGCCGCCTGATCAAGGAAGAGATCCCCAACGGCAACCCCACCGGCATGCAGGGCTTCGTGTTCAACATGCGCAAGCCAATGTTCCAGGATGTGCGCGTGCGCAAGGCCATCAGCCTGTTGCTGGACTTCGAATGGAGCAACAAGCAGCTGTTCAACGGCGCCTACACTCGCACTCGCAGCTATTTTGAAAACTCGGACATGGCCGCCACGGGCTTGCCCGGCCCCGACGAGCTGAAGATTCTCGAACCGCTGCGCGACAAAATCCCGCCGCAGGTGTTCACCGAAGCGTTCGAACCGGCCAAGACCGACGGCAGCGGCATGATCCGCGCCCAGCAGCGCGAGGCGTACCAGTTGTTGCAAGAGGCCGGCTGGAAGATCGTCGATGACAAGATGGTCGACACCACCGGCAAACCGGTCACCATCGAGTTCCTGCTGGCCCAGACCGAGTTCGAGCGCATCCTGCTGCCGTTCAAGCGCAACCTGGCGGACCTGGGCATCGACCTGGTGATCCGCCGGGTGGACGTGTCGCAATTCGTCACACGCCTGCGGTCGCGGGATTTCGACATGCTCGTGGGCAGCTTTCCGCAGTCTTCGTCGCCGGGTAACGAACAGCGCGAATTCTGGACATCCACCAGCGCCGACAAACCCGGCAGCCGCAATTACATGGGCCTCAAAGACCCGGCCGTCGATCAACTGGTGGAACAATTGATCGATTCCGACACCCGCGCCAGCCTGATTGCCCACGCCAAGTCTCTGGACCGCGTGCTGCAATTTGGCTACTACGTGATCCCCAACTGGCACATCAAGACCTTCCGCGTGGCCTATTGGAACAACCTCGGTCATCCAAAAGTGTCACCGCTGTACGACGTTGGCATCTCCACGTGGTGGAGCAAGCCCGACGTGCCCCCCGCAGTGGCCCCAGAACCCCAGACGAGCGCCGACACGGCGAGCGGAGGCGATTAAATGCTGGCCTATATTATTCGCCGCCTGTTGCTGATCATCCCTACGCTGTTCGGGATCCTGTTGATCAACTTTGTGATCATCCAGGCCGCCCCCGGCGGGCCGGTGGAACAGATGATCGCCAAGCTCGAAGGCTTTGACGGCGCCACCAGCCGCATCGCCGGAGGCGGTGCCGAAGTGGCGGTGGCCGGTTCCAGCTACCGCGGCGCCCAGGGCCTGGACCCGGCGCTGATCAAGGAAATCGAAAAAATGTACGGCTTCGACAAATCGGCGCCGGAACGTTTATGGATCATGGTCAAGAATTACGCCCGGCTGGATTTTGGCGACAGCTTCTTTCGTGACGCCAAGGTGATCGACCTGATCAAGGAAAAGATGCCGGTGTCCATCTCCCTCGGGTTATGGAGCACGCTGATCATGTACCTGGTGTCGATCCCCCTGGGCATCGCCAAGGCCACGCGCCATGGCAGCCATTTCGATGTGTGGACCAGTTCGGCGATCATCGTCGGCTATGCGATCCCGGCGTTCCTGTTCGCTATCCTGCTGATCGTGGTGTTTGCCGGCGGCAGTTACTTCGACTGGTTCCCGCTGCGCGGGCTCACGTCCAACAACTTCGACGAACTGAGTTGGGGCGCCAAGATCCTCGACTACTTCTGGCACCTGGCCTTGCCCATCACGGCGCTGGTGATCGGCAATTTCGCAACCATGACGTTGCTCACCAAAAACAGCTTTCTCGACGAGATCAACAAGCAGTACGTGGTCACTGCCAAGGCCAAAGGCCTGACCAACCACCGCGTGCTGTACGGCCATGTATTCCGTAACGCGATGCTGCTGGTGATCGCCGGTTTCCCCTCGGCCTTTATCGGTATTTTCTTCACCGGTTCCTTGCTGGTGGAAGTGATCTTTTCCCTCGACGGCCTGGGCCTGATGAGCTTTGAAGCGGCGATCAACCGCGACTACCCGGTGGTGTTCGGCACGCTGTTTATCTTCACCCTGCTGGGGTTGATCGTGAAACTGATCGGCGACCTCACCTACACCCTGGTCGATCCGCGCATCGACTTCGCCAGCCGGGAGCATTGAGATGAACCTGTCCCCCCTCAATCGCCGCCGCTTCGAACGTTTCAAAGCCAACAAGCGTGGCTGGTGGTCGCTGTGGCTGTTCCTGACGCTGTTCGTACTTAGCCTGGGCGCGGAGCTGATCGCCAACGACAAACCGCTGGTGGTGCACTACGACGGCGGCTGGTATTTCCCGGCGCTCAAGCGCTACCCAGAGACCACTTTCGGCGGCGAATTCCCGTTGGAGGCCAACTATAAGAGCCCGTATATCCGCGAACTGCTCAAGGCCAAGGACGCCTGGACCCTGTGGGCGCCGATCCCGTTCAGCTACCAGAGCATCAACTACGACTTGCGCGTGCCGGCCCCGGCGCCACCTTCTTCGGTGAACCTTCTGGGCACCGATGACCAAGGCCGCGACGTGCTGGCTCGGGTCATCTACGGCTTTCGCGTGTCGGTGTTGTTTGCCCTGACCTTGACCGTGCTCAGCTCGATCATCGGCGTGATCGCCGGGGCCTTGCAGGGCTTTTACGGCGGCTGGGTCGACCTCGCCGGGCAGCGCTTCCTGGAGATCTGGTCCGGCTTGCCGGTGTTGTACCTGCTGATCATCCTCGCCAGTTTTGTGCAGCCCAACTTCTGGTGGCTGCTGGGGATCATGCTGCTGTTCTCATGGATGAGCCTGGTGGACGTGGTGCGCGCCGAGTTCCTGCGCGGGCGCAACCTGGAATACGTGCGCGCGGCACGGGCGCTGGGCATGCAGAACGGCGCGATCATGTTCCGCCATATCCTGCCCAACGCCATGGTCTCGACCATGACCTTCATGCCGTTCATTCTCACCGGCGCCATCGGCACCCTCACCGCCCTGGACTTCTTAGGCTTTGGCTTGCCCGCCGGTTCACCGTCACTGGGCGAACTGGTGGCTCAGGGCAAATCCAACCTGCAAGCGCCGTGGCTGGGCATGAGTGCCTTTGCCGTACTGGCGATCATGTTGAGTTTGCTGGTGTTTATCGGCGAGTCCGCTCGCGATGCGTTCGACCCGAGGAAATGAGATGAATCAGGACAATCTGATCGAAATCCGCGACCTCAGCGTCGAGTTCGTCACCGGCGAGCACGTCCACCGGGTCGTCAATAACGTCAGCTTCGATATCAAGCGCGGCGAAACCCTGGCCCTGGTCGGCGAAAGCGGCTCGGGCAAGTCGGTGACCGCGCATTCGATCCTGCGCCTGCTGCCCTACCCGCTGGCCCGCCACCCCAGCGGCACCCTCTCATACGCTGGGCAAGACCTGCTGACGCTCAAGGAAAAGACCCTGCGGCATATTCGCGGTAACCGCATCGCGATGATCTTCCAGGAGCCGATGACCTCGCTGAACCCGCTGCACTCCATCGAAAAGCAGATCAACGAAGTGCTCGGCCTGCATAAGGGGCTCACCGGCAAAGTCGCGACCCTGCGCACCCTGGAACTGCTGGAACTGGTGGGTATTCCCGAACCGCACAAACGTCTCAAGGCCCTGCCCCATGAGCTTTCCGGTGGCCAGCGCCAGCGAGTGATGATTGCCATGGCGCTGGCCAACGAGCCGGAGCTGCTGATCGCCGACGAGCCGACCACCGCCCTCGACGTGACCGTACAACTGAAGATCCTGGAGCTGCTCAAGGAGTTGCAGGCGCGGCTGGGCATGGCGTTGCTGCTGATCAGTCATGACTTGAACCTGGTACGGCGCGTTGCCCATCGAGTGTGCGTGATGCAACAGGGCTGCATCGTCGAGCAGGCCGACTGCGAGACGTTGTTCCAGTCGCCGCAACACCCTTACACCCAGGAACTGCTGGCGGCCGAACCCAGCGGCGGCCCAGCCGATACCCAGATCGGGCCGCCGGTGCTGGAGGTCGATGACCTGAAAGTCTGGTTCCCGATCAAGAAGGGCTTTTTGCGCAGTACCGTCGACTACGTCAAGGCGGTGGACGGCATCAACTTCAGCCTGCCCCAGGGGCAGACCCTGGGCATCGTCGGCGAGAGTGGCTCGGGCAAATCTACTCTGGGCCTGGCGATCTTGCGCCTGATCGGCAGTAAAGGCGGGATCCGCTTCGAAGGTCAGCAACTGGACCGCCTGACCCAGCAACAGGTACGCCCCCTGCGCCGGGAAATGCAGGTGGTGTTCCAGGACCCGTTCGGCAGCCTCAGCCCGCGCATGTGCGTCAGCGAGATCGTCGGCGAGGGCCTGCGCATTCACCAGATGGGCACCCCGGCCGAACAGGAAGCGGCGATCATTGCCGCGCTCAAGGAAGTGGGCCTGGACCCGCAATCCCGGCACCGTTACCCGCATGAATTTTCCGGCGGCCAGCGCCAGCGCATCGCCATCGCCCGCGCGTTGGTGCTCAAGCCGCGCCTGATCCTGCTCGACGAGCCCACCTCGGCGCTGGACCGCACGGTACAACGCCAGGTGGTCGAATTGCTGCGCAGCCTGCAGGTCAAGTACAACCTGACCTATCTGTTTATCAGCCACGATCTGGCGGTGGTGAAGGCGCTGAGTCACCAGTTGATGGTGGTCAAGCATGGGCAGGTGGTGGAGCAAGGCGACGCGCGGACCATTTTTGCTGACCCACAGCATGCGTATACGCGGCAATTGCTGGAGGCGGCGTTTCTGGCACCCACCGGATGAAACGGCGGGAGGAGCCTGGCCCTGGCTGCCTCCTGCCGAGTTGACTGACACAAGCCACGCCATTGCAGGAACCACCTGCTACTGACGCACCGGCATCTCGCGGGATCATCGGGGTTTCCTCAACACGGAACCCCCTCATGGATGACTTTCAGCCCCTCGCCCTGGCGTGGGACGTCTCAAGCAAGGCGCGCAGCTGGTGCAGACGCTTATGGATGAAAACGACCCCGAGTCTTCAAACACACCGGCAACCGGGTATTTCGACCATCAACTGAAGGTCATCTATGTCATGGCGCCCGACTACGCATACCGGCGCAAAACCCTCATGCCTGTCGCCTCCGATACGCGCTGGTCGCGGCTGGCGCTGCTCGGCGAACACCTGGCGCTCGACATCTACGCCGATCAAAGCCTCAGCGTGTTGAGTGCATTGCAGGCCTACGCCATCAAGCGCCCGCGCAGCCAGATGCAGATCCGCGCGCTGGTCAAACGCCTGCGCCAATGGCCAGCTCCGGCGACGCCTGTCGTGCTGCCCACCGCGCGTTCGTTTAAAGAGCTGTACCGCTATCGACAGCATGTCGGTTATGGCCGGCGAACTGGATGCCACCTCCAAACACTGGCACTCCTCGGACAGGGCTATCAAATACCGGGAAATGGCCAAGCGGTTTCATTTGTTGGGGCAGATCAATACGCTGTTTTCCAACGCGTTCAATCAGAAACTCGAACAGTTGAAAGCCGCTTACAGGGAATACCTCTGTCAGGGCATGTCTCACCTGCCCCTGCGTTGGCGTGAAGCGCTGGAATACGGTTACGTGCAGTTTTTCCGCTTGAAAATGCGCGGCTCGGGGCCCGGCGATCCCTCCACTGTGGGCCGATATGGCGTGCTGGTGTACGTCTCGTATTACAGCGACAGCGCCTTCTATGAGTTCTTCCCCAGACGCCTATTGATCCGCAAACGAGCCGACCTCGACTACACACAACTCCTGCACGCCGTCGACACCGTCACCAACCAACCGTGGATGCGCTTCGACTGGCCAGCCTATGCATTCGGCTCCGAGCCGGCCGAATGGGCGCAGACTTCAGCGATAACCGATCTGTTGATCGACAACCTTGGCCACGAACTGGGTGAAATCGCCGACCCGCCACCCCTGGATGCCGCAGGGCGACGCGTGCCACGGACCTTTGACTCCCCGCGCTCCCATGCCCTGGCGAATGTCATCTTGGAGCAGCATATGTTGCTCGACAGCCTGGCCTTACAAGCAAAAGCCAAGCAACCGCTCACCCTGCAAGAAGCGGTCAGCGGCAGTGACCCCTGGGCCGATTACCTGCGCAACGCAGCGCTCGAGCCCGACTGATACTTGAACAATCACGGTTTTTATATAAGGCTGGCTGTCCGCTCATCGCCTGGACGCCCCGCTCATGACCGCCGCCACCGCACCGCTTTTCTGGCGTGACCCTGCGCTGGCTTTTGTCGAAGCACGGACCATTGCCGACGGGCGCAACGTGACTTACACCCGGCATGCCCATGAGCATTTTTCCATCGGGGCAATCACTCGGGGGCGCAGCTATTACCACCATGGCACCCAGACGTTCGAGATCAGCGCCGGCACGCTGGTATTGATGAACCCAGGCGATGTGCATGCCTGCAACCCCATCGAAAACGAGCATTGGTCCTACCACATGCTCTATCTCGACACGGCCTGGCTGACCGACCTGCAATACCAACTGGGTTTCAGCACCGAGCAGGGCTACCGCCCGTTCAACACCCCCCATACCCGCGACCCGCTGTTGTACAACGGCTTGCTGGAGCTCTATCGGATGCTGGTGGATGAGCAGGCTGAACTCCTGCAAAAACAGAGCGCGCTGGTGAGTTATTTCAGCGAGCTCCAGGAGCGTCTGAACCCGTCGCCTGCGCCCGTGCGGGAGGTCAACCACAAGCTGGAGCGGGCCGCCTGTTACATCCGCGAGCACTGCACTCAGGCGCTGAAACTGGAGGACATCTGCCTGGCGGCCGAGCTGTCGCCGTCTTACCTGATCCGCGCCTTCAAACAGTATTACGGGCTTACACCCCATGCTTTCCTGGTGAACCAGCGTATCCAGTTTGCCCGCAGCCAACTGCGCCAGGGCGAGTTGATCGCCGAGGTGGCGCTGGCCGCCGGCTTTGCCGACCAGGCGCACTTCCAGCGCACCTTCAAACAACACGTCGCCGCCACGCCGGGGCAATATCGCGACCGGCTCAAGCCATCAGCAAATACCCCACACTGGCCACCAGCAACGCGGCCATTGAACGGTTGAACAACCGCACGCCCTTCGGGTTGCTCAGGTAACGACGCAGAAAGGTCCCGGCGTAGGCCCAGCACGCCACCGACCAGTAGCAGATCACCAGGTAGAGGCCAGCAAACAACCAGACTTGTGCCGCATCGCCATCGGCGACAAACAAGCCCATCCCCGCCACACACGCCAGCCACGCCTTGGGGTTGAGCCACTGCATGATCGCGCCATAGAGCATCGACGGCGCGGTGGCGCTGCCATCGGCATCCAACTGGCCATTGTCCGCGGCCAGTTTCCAGGCCATGTACAGCAAAAAGGCGACCCCGCCCCACTGGATCAATTGGGTCAGGAGGGGCCAGCGCACCAGCACTTCATGCAGGCCCAGGCCGATCAACACCAGCAGCAGGGTAAAGCCGACGGCGGCGCCGAATACGTGTTTTTGGCTGGCGACAAAACCGAAGCGGGCGCCGGAACTCAGCGCCACCACATTGACCGGTCCCGGGGTGATGGAGGTGGCCAGTGCGAAGGCGGCCATGGAGATGATCAAGCTCATTGGGGTTACCTTTTTTTATGAGGAGCGTAAAGAGGTCACCACGGTATAGGGCTAGGCTGGAAGGGTATTGAACAAAATTGCCCTGGGTTAGGTTGACGAGTCTGTCGACGGAGTACGGGGCGTTTTTCGAGCGAGAGAGCTTGTTTGCGTGGCGGCTTTAGGGCCGACCATGTACTTGGGTTGGGGTGAGTACATATCCGTTGCTGCGGTAACGGCGGCTATGGGGTTCCGCTCTTACAGCGGGTCACTTTTGGAAAAGCGCCAAAAGTAACCAAAAACGCTTCGCCCCACCACTCGGCACCTCGCCTAGGCTCGGTGTGCCCGTAATCCGACAGTGATTTGGGGGGCCGCCGCCACGCGCCATCCATGGCGCGGGGCGGCTAAACCGGCATCCCTGCCGGTTTACCCCCCAAATCACTGTCGAATTCCGGCCAGCGTGGTTAACGGGGCGCTCCAGATCAAAAACAAAGCGAGGCGGCCTTAGAGCCGACCTGACCGTTGAGGCGTACGCGGTGCAGCTTCTACTTCCTTAACTGCTGACGAAGTCAGCAATCTTTTGATCTGGCTTTTGCTTTTGCTTTTGATCTTAGGCGCCCCGTTAAACACGCTGGCCGAACGCAGGCTTGAATCCGTGGGTAACCCGGCAGGACGCCGGGTTAGCCGCCCCGCGCCATGGATGGCGCGTGGCGGCGGCCCACGTATTCAAGCCGGAGTGAGGGCACACCGAGCCTAAGCGAGGTGCCGAGTGTTGGGGCAAGAGCCCTTTTGGTTACTTTTGGGGCTCTTTTCCAAAAGTGACCCGCCGTAAGGGCGGAACCCATAGCCGCCGCGACCGCAGCAACGGATATGTACTCAGACCAAGGCTGATCCGCCGCCATTGATCGACCACCGACGCCCCCACCCCACTTCGCCTAACTCACCCTGTTGAAGCACCTGAACACAATGACACTGGCGCAATTGGCCAAAGATTTTAATGAGCACTATCGCCTGGCGATGCTGCCCTAACGCTGCGCAGGAATGCGGATATCACCCTCACGGCATTGGGTTTTCACACTGCGCGGGCACCCAGCAAAGGCCAGGTCCTTGGTCAGACACACCCGCACTTCCGACAACACCTTGCCTTTGCAAATCACCGCCAGCCCATGGTTGCCCATACGCGGGTTGCTCTGGCGAAACAGCGCCTCGATCTCACGGGCCGGCAACGCAGGCGGTGTATTGAATGGCTGCAATTGTGGCGGAATGACCACCGCCCCCAGTGCCGCGTCGGTTTTTTCCAGGTACGCCAGCGGTTCAAGCCCACTGCAGGTGCCGTGCTTGGCCCATTCGTGCTTGAGCAGCGAACGCGTGGGGAACAGCGTGGCGCCCTTGTCTATCGCCTCACCCGACAAGCGCGACTGCGAATCACAGGAGGCCGGCCACCCGCCCCGTGCGTATTGCGGCCATAACCCGTGCAGTACGAAACCGTAACCCTTGCCTGAACACTGTTCGTTGTCGGGGTGCGTCAGGCAGAACGTCGGCGACCATGACAACGACAACACATAAAAATCAAACTCCCCAGGCGCACCCTGGTTGCGCGGGGCAGCCATTGCGCTGGTGGCAACTACGAGCCACAACGCGATCCAATATTTCATCCGTCCAATTCCTTGAAAAAAAACCAGCCAACCACGACTACCCAGGCAAATAGGGGTTACGTTGCAGCACCTTGTCCAGGATCCGGTCGGTCTTCAGCGCTTCGATCGCCAGCGACGGATGCTCGGCTTCACCGCGAATATGCGCGTTCATGGCCACCACATGGTGCCACTGGATATGGGCGTGGCATGGCACTTCCAGCACTTCGTGGGTCTCGCCTTCCAGGTGCAGCGGTTGGTCTTCGAACACCGAAAAGCGGATACGCCCGCGACTGCCGACCAACTCGACCCAATCCTCACGGCGATCCGCGACAAAGTTCCAGCAGCCCATGCCCAACGCGCCGGAGCTGAACGTCCAGCACGCCGTCACCGCGTCTTCGGCGGCATAGCGTCCGGCCTGGCGCGCGGTAAAGCCCGAGACTTCAATGATGTCTCCGGCCAGGTACTGGAACAGGTCAAAGCCATGGCTGGCCAGGTCGGCAAAGTAGCCACCCCCGGCAATCAGCGGGTCGGTGCGCCAGTTGGCGGCGCTGGCATCCTCGGCAGCCGGCGGTTTGCATAAGGTCCAGGTGAGGTGGCGCAACTCGCCGATGCGCCCTTTGCGCAGCCACTCGCGCACTTGCTGGAAACGTGGAAGCGAGCGGCGATAGTAAGACACAAACAGGTGCAGGCCGGCGCGCTCAAAGGTGCGTTGCATCAATGCGCTCTGTTCGGCATTCAGCGCCATCGGCTTCTCGACGCAGCAATGTTTGCCGGCGGCCGCCACCATCAAGCTGTATTCCAGGTGGCTGTCAGGCGGCGTGGCGATGTACACCGCGTCCACTTGAGGGTCGTTGATCAGTGCCTGAGCGTCGGTATAGAAACGGGCAATGCCATGGCGTGCAGCATAATCGCGCACTGCGGCCTCACGGCGCCCCATCACCGCTACCAGGGCCGAACCTGGCGCTTTGTAGAAAGCGGGTCCACTCTTTACCTCAGTGACACTGCCACAGCCGATCATGCCCCAGCGTACGGTGCTCATCAGTTTTCCTCGTGCGTTTTGGTCCGTCGGGCAGTATCCACATACAGGCGCCCGCGCGCCATAACCACTTAGCATGACAATTGCATTACACTTTTGTGACACTCATCCCGCTGCGGGGGCACAGACGATGAAAATCAGGGCAACGGTTATTTGCGAAAACGAGGGGCATATCCTCTTCGTGCGCAAGGCCAGATCGAAATGGGCCTTGCCCGGCGGCAAGGTCGAACGCGACGAACGCCCGGTGGGCGCCGCCGAGCGCGAGTTGGAAGAAGAAACCGGGCTGAACGTTGACGGGTTGCTGTACTTGCAAGAGCTGAAGGCGCGCGACACGCTGCACCATGTGTTTGAAGCCTCGGTAATCAATATCGACGAAGCGCGGCCTTGCAACGAAATCGTCGACTGCCAGTGGCATGCCTATAACGCCCTGGAGCAACTGGACACCACCGACGCCACCCGGCACATCGTCAAATCCTTTCTACGACGCCTGTAGTTCAGCGCTCTGCCCGCTGCCCAGCAACCCTCGTTTCACCTCACCGTTGGCTTTCTGCCGTTCGACAAAGGAATTGACGAACGCGGCAGCCGCCGCATGAGCCACCGGTACCGCCATGGCTTGGCGGATGGTCATGAAGTCATCCTCCAGCAGGCGCCATTGCTCCGAAACCCGGGTACGCAAGAAATCCCGCACACCGGCTGCCGCCTCCAGGCGCTGTTCGATAAACCAGTCCACCGCAGCCGCGGACGTCGGCGCACGCACCAGTTCGGCGTGTTGCAGCGTACGGCTCAGGTACAAATCGTAGGCGGCCCCCTGGCCCACGGCGATACGCGTGCCCGGTGCGTCCAACTGCGCAGCGTGGGTCAGCGGCGAATTGGCCGGCACCAGGCAGGTTCCCTTGATCGCTACGTACGGCGTGCTGAAGGCGATCTCCCGTTCACGCACCGGCTCGATGGCGAGGAACGCCACGCGCCACACATCATCGGCCAACGCGGCGAAGACCTTGCCCGCCGCCTCGAAGGTGATCAATTCCAGCGTGACACCCAGCGCCTCGGCCAGTGCATTGGCGAGCACCACGCTGACGCCCTGGGGCTCGCCATGTGGACCGCGTTGGGCGAGTACCGGGTTACCGAAATTGATGGCGGCACGCAGCACGCCATTGGGGGCCAGTTGGTGTAGGACTTGGGGATCAATCATCGGGGCTTCCTTGTCAGGTTCGTGGCGCGGCATTGGGTGATCGGGCCGATTATGCCCTGCAACGCAGCGTCTACCCAGCCGATCAAACCGCCACGCCTCGCCCAGCCCTTTCCAACCCCCGCCACAGCCAGCCGGGCAGCACGTCGGGGTCCAGACTATCAATCAGGTTCTTCAACCCCAGCCCCAGCTCCGTGTCGCCTTCGATCACCAAGCGTCGCCGAAAAAACAACGTATCCGGATCCTCCTGCCGGCTGGCCAGCAACAAAAACTCGCGCCAGTTGCCACGGATAGTCACCTGCGCCTCAGCCTGTTGCGCGATGCGCAGCCCGTCACGCCCGAGGGTCAGGTACCAGCACAACCCCAGGTCCGGAATGCGTAAACACAGCCAGCGCCCACGTAGCAGGTCGAAGCCGCCCTCGCGCAACGGCTCGGCCAGGCAGCGGTTGAGGGCCTGTTGCAAGGCCAGCCGCTGCATGCCGAACGGCACACGGCGGATCAGCGGCAACACGCGGTCCGCCCCCTTGAGCAGCCATTGTTTGCGACTTAGCACAGCCCCACCTCCTCGACCCGCAGCATGCCGGCCTGGCCATGCCAGTAGCCGTTGCAGCCTTCGACAAACAATGGCGGCGTAGCGCCCTGGCGCACCTGGTCGAAGGCGCGTACCACCTCGATCATGCCTTCGGCCCGCGGGCTCAGGCGCAGCAGGTCGGCGCCGCAATGCACCAACGCGGGATAATCAGCCAGCAAGTTGGTGACGTCGGCGGACAGGGTCTGTATGCCGTTCAGGGTAAACAACGGCTGCCCCTCCTGACTGGTCAGGGCCATGCCGTCGGGGTAGTTGAGGCAGCAGAACTGGCAATCGTCCTTGGGGCGGTTTTCGGCACGGGCGGTAAAGCAGCGCGCCGAGTAGGCCAGGGGTAGATGGCCGTAGGCGAAGATTTCCACCTCGGGCAACGGCCGGCCCAGTTCGCGCACTTGCGCCAGCACATCGGCGATCAGGCCTTGGGAACATTCCACCGGCGGCACCCAGCGCTGCATGCCGGCATCGAGCAGTTGCACCAGGGCGTGGCCGTTGTAGAGGTTGAGCGCCGGGCCACCGACAAAGGGCAGGTTGCGTTCGATCAGCAATTGCACCGCGCCCATGTCGTTGGCCTCCACCAACAATTGGCCGTTGTCGCACAGGCGGCGCAGGCTGGAGAGTTCCGAGGCGGCTTCGATCAGGGTCAGGCTCGACAGCACGATTTGCGCCGAGCTGCACGCCTGCAGCTCACGGCCCAGGCCCAGCCAATGGTCCAGGGAAAACGCACGGCGCTTGGAGCACACGGTTTCGCCCAGGTAGATCACGTCCAGGGGCAAGCCGGCCATGTCGGCATAAAAGCGCCCCAGGTGGTCCTTATCCCAATAAAACAGCACCGGTCCGAGGCTGAGTTTCATCGATTTTTCCTCATTGCCATGCACGGTGGTAAGCCCCCAGAGTGGTCTGGCTGCCTTCGGAAAGCCCGGCGAGCGCGCGTCGCCACGGCTCCTGCACCACAAAGTTGGCCGGGGCGCCGCGGTACGCGTCGAGCGCCGCGCGCCACACGCGGGTGACTTGCTCCACATAGGCCGGGCTGCGTTGGCGGCCCTCGATTTTTATCGCTGCCACGCCAATCGCACTGAGCTCGGGCAACAGGTCCAGAGTGTCGAGGCTGGTGGGTTCTTCCAAGGCATGAAAGCGCTTGCCGCCAACCAGGAAGCGGCCCTTGCACAGGGTCGGGTAGCCGGCGGGTTCGGTGGGGGTGTAGCGGTCGATCAGCACTTCGCTCAGACGTGCGCTGAGGCCCTCGGCGTCGTCGCTCCAGCGCACCGCCTTGGCCGGCGAGCATACGCCGCACAGGTTGGGCGACTCGCCGGTGATGTAAGAAGACAGGTGGCAACGCCCTTCCGCCATGATGCACAGGCTGCCAAAGCCGAAGACTTCGATGGGCACCGTGCTGCTGGCCGCCACTTGCTTGACCTGCGCCAGCGACAGCACCCGTGGCAACACCGCGCGGCGAATACCGTAGCGCTCGGCGTAGAATTTGAGCGCCGCCGCATGGGTGGCCGAACCCTGCACCGACAGGTGCAACGCCATCTGCGGATGGCGCTCGGCCGCGTAGCCGAGCACGCCGGGGTCGGCGGCGATCAGCGCATCCACGCCATGGTCGGCGGCGCGGTCCACCGCACGTTGCCAGCGCGGCCAGATCTTCGGTTGCGGGTAAGTGTTGACCGCCACGTAGAGCTTGCGCTGGTGTTGGCGGATATGCGCGACGGCGGCGTCGAACTGCTTGTCGTCCATGTTCAACCCGGCAAAATGTCGGGCATTGGTGTCATCGCGAAACCCCACGTACACCGCGTCGGCACCTTGGCGCACAGCGGCTTTGAGGGCGGGCAGGTTGCCTGCCGGGCAGACCAGTTGCATCACAGCTCCTTATTCAAAATCGGCAAACGACACGAACGCGACCGGCGCGCCCTTGAGCACTTGTTGCTCGCACTCGATTATCACCAGGCCATCGGCCCAACACGCCGCCGTGAGCATCGCCGAGCTTTGCTGGGGGTGAAGGATGGCGCGCAATTGCCCATCCACGCCTGGTTTCAAGCGGGCACGCAGGTATTGGCGACGCTTGTTGGGCTTAAGCCATTCAAAGCCGGCCATCACGTTGACCGGCACCGGCAGCACCCGCTCCGCGCCTTGGGCGCGCAGCAAAAACGGACGCACCACCACCAGCGCGGTAACCAGCGCGGCGGTGGGGTTGCCGGGCAGGCCGATCCAGGGTTTGCCGGCCACGCGGCCAAAGGCCAGGGGCTTGCCGGGCTGGATCGCCAGGCGCCAGAAATCCACATTGCCCAATGCCTGAATCGCCTGTTTGAGATGGTCCTCCTCGCCCACCGACACGCCGCCCGTGGTCAGCAGCAGGTCGCACTCGGACGACGCCAGCACCAAGGCGTCGCGGCTGGCCGCCAGGGCGTCGGCCATCACGCCGTAGTCATGCACCTCCACGCCCCAACCGCGCAGTAACGCAGCGACCAGGTGACGGTTGCTGTTGTAAATCTGCCCCGGCGCCAGCGGCTGGCCAGGTTCGCGTAGTTCATCGCCGCTGCTGAGCAGGCACACCCGCAGCGGCCGGTAGACCTTGACCCGCCCGATGCCCGCCGCCGCCAACAAGCCGATTTCCTGGGCGCGCAGACGCCTTCCGGCACTCAACACGCGCTGGCCGCGTTGCAGTTCTTCGCCACGCTTGCGCACGTGTTCACCCAGGCGCAACGGCGGGCACCAGATGCGCTGGCCATACACACGGCAACGCTCTTGGGGCACGACACTGTCAGCACCAGGCGGCAGTGGCGCACCGGTAAAGATCCGCACGGTTTGCCCGGCTTGCAACGGCACATCGCTGCTGTGACCGGCGGCGATCCGCCCGGCCAGCATCAGGTAACCGCCCTGCTCCGGCACATCAAAGGCACGCAGGGCGTAGCCGTCCATGGCGCTGTTGTCCCAGCCCGGCAGGTCCAGAGGCGAGAACACCTCTTCGGCGGTCACCCGGCCAAGGGCCTGGCCCAACGCAATGACTTCGGTGGACGGTGGCGGCGGCGCCTGGGCCAGCAACTGCTCGATGGCGGCGTCCACCGCCAGCAAGTCGCCGCTGTCGCACACGCTCATGACCGCGCCTCGCAGACGCCGAGTACTTGAGCGGCCTGCGGTTTAAGGTGCGGCACGAAATTGCACGGGCCGGTGCGACTGTCCAGTTGGCTGAGCAGGATCTGGTCCCACGCGGTGCGACAGGCGCCAGGCGAGCCGGGCAGGCAACACACCAACACGCCGTTGCTCATGCCGGCCAGGGCACGCGATTGCAGGGTCGACATGCCGATCTCGGCCAGCGACACCTGGCGGAACAGCTCGCCAAAGCCGTCGACCTGTTTATCCAATAACGCCAGTACCGCTTGAGGCGTGTTGTCGCGCGCCGTGAAGCCGGTGCCGCCGGTCATCAGCACCACTTGCACCTCAGGGTCGGCGATCCACAGGGAGACCTGCGCGCGGATCTGGTAGATATCGTCCGTCACCAAACCACGGTCCACCAACACATGCCCGGCGCCCAGCAAGCGGTCCACCAGGGTCTGGCCGGAGGTATCCGTGTCGAGGGTGCGGGTGTCGCTGATGGTCAGTACGGCGATGTTCAGGGGGACGAAATGCCGTTGTTTCAAATGGGCCATGATGGAGGCTCCAAACGTCAGAAAAGTAGTCGTCAGCCTGCACCGCAATGGGCGCAGGGCCTATTCCTCGGAGGAGGTATGCCGTTAGGGGGCGAGGCGTGTGCGCTGCCATGCGCCATCGTGCAGGCGATAGTCGAGACGGTCATGCAGGCGGTCGGGGCGGCCTTGCCAGAACTCGATGCGCCGCGGTTGCAGGCAGTAGCCACCCCAATGCTCGGGCCGTGGCGGGCGATGGCCGGCGAAACGCTCGGTGACCTCGCGCAAGCGGCTTTCCAGTTCGCTGCGATGGCCAAGCGGCTGGCTTTGCGGCGAGGCCCAGGCGCCCAACTGGCTGGCGGCGGGACGGGCGTCGAAATAGTCGTCCGACAGCTGCGCATCCGCCCGTACCACCGGGCCTTCGACGCGCACCTGGCGCTCAAGCCCCGGCCAGAAAAACGTCATGGCGGCGTGGGGATTGCTCGCCAGCTCCTGGCCCTTGGCGCTCTGATAATGGCCAAAGAAGAAAAAACCGTCAGCGCGAAAGCCCTTAAGCAACAGGATGCGGCAATGGGCATGCCCGTCACGGTCGACCGTGGCCAGGGCCATGCTGTTGGCCTCGGCCGGGGGCACTTCGGTCTTGCGCGCCTGATCGAGCCACTGGCCAAACAGTGCCACGGGATCGTCCTGTACCAGGTCGTCCCTCAAGCCATACAGGGTGTAGTTGCGGCGCAGTTGTGCAAGAGACAGGGGCATGGCGCGGTCCTCCAGAAAGTTCGCCACAGTGTGGGAACTGCCGCTGCGTTATCCCTTGATCGCGATCAACATTCGTGCGCGGCATGACGCCGCACAACCGCTACCACAACGACTTGGCCAGGATCACGATCAACACCATATGCAGCAGGATGCTGCGCCGGATCCACACCGCGCGCCGGGGGCTCAGGCGTTGGTGGGTCAGCCAGTACGCCAGCAACACGTAATGGCCGATGATGCTCAGGGCCAGGGTGATTTTCAGGCTCAACAGCAGCGCAAAACGTCCGGTCCACGGCATGCCCCAATAGTGCCAGGCCAAACCGATGCCCGCGCCGTACAGCAGCACCACCACGCCATGCAGTACCTGGCGTGAACGCCGGGCAATTGCCTGCTCGGCGGTGAACTGCGCCGACCAGGCCAGTTCTTGCCGGGCGCTGTGCCAAATCACCACTTCAAAAAACAGCGTGCCGATAAAGGCGACGGCCGCCAGCAGATGCACAATCAACAGCCACGAATACAGCATGGGGTTCTCCTAACCGGGGTGCCCGTCGACGCGCGCCTGCCACAACATCGGCCCATAACGCCACAGGTACAACCCCAGGCCGACGGACCAGCACAGGCCGGCCAACCACAACGCCGCCACCGGCCACACCGGCACCATCAACACCCGGCAGACACACGCCAGGTTCAGCAGCACAAAGGCCAGGGTCATTCCGCTTGGCGGCTGCAAGGGCCGGCCGGTGTGGCCCAGGCTGACCCGCGCGATCATCGCCAGGATCAAACCGCCCATGGCGCCTACGGTCAGCGCATGCACCGCCAGGCTCGGGTTGAGCGGCGCCCCCAAGTGCCACAGCGCCATGCCCAGGCACGCCAGTGCCAGCCAGGCATACGCCAGGTGCAACGACCACAGCAGCGGCACGCGCCACAGGCCACGATCATGCCAACGCGCCAGGCGCAACAGATGGCCAAGGCCCAGGGCGGCGAACAAGCCGCCAAGCCACACTCCGGGCGCAGCCGCCAGACCTGCGGCATAGGCCAGCGCCACCAGGATCGCGCCGCCCAATAACAGGCGATCAAGCCAGGGCCAGGGTTTTACCGCCTCGACCCGGCCCAGCCCGCGCTGGGTAAAAAACGGAATCACGCGGCCGCCGATCAGGCCCATCATCGCCGCCACCAGCCATAACCCGGTGAGCACCGACTGGCGCTGCCAGCCATCGTCCTGACGCAACAGCCCGTACAGCGAAATCCCATCCGCCACGGCCAGCAGCACCAGCACCAGCACAATCGGGTAGTTACGCTTCTGCCGTACCTGCCACAGTGTCCACCCCATCACCCCGGCCACGGCCAGCGGGAAACTCAGTTCCAGCAGCGCCAGCAACGGCCATGGCAGGTTCAGCAACCAGCCCAGCCGCGCCGCCAGCCACAGCCCGGCCAGCGCCGCCAACGGCCCGCCGCTGAGGCCGGGGCGACCGGTCCAGGTCTGCACGGCCGTGAGCAGGAACCCGGCGATCGTTGCCACGCCAAAGCCAAACAGCAACTCATGCCGATGCCACGCCAGCCAGCCGCCGGCCGGCTGCCAACCGCCGGTGGCGCCACCCAGGGCCAGCAACCACAAGGGAATCGCCAGCGCCGCCAACAGGCACGCGCCGAGGAAAAATGGCCGGAAGGCCAAGCGAAACAACGGGGTAATCGACATTGCCTTGCGCCGATCCAGTACGTGCATGCCACGGCTCCTCCACTCATCATTGCGCGAATTTTGCGCCGGTGCGCGGGCGTTGCCCTTGTCGCAGATCAAGCTGCGCCAAGGCGCCCTGGATTAACCTTGAGCCCCTTCCCCCCTTGTGTACCGAGGTAATGATGGTGCTCCATCGTGTCCATCACCAGATCCTGCGCAGCCATCACCTGTTCGAGCCCATGGACGAGGCCCAACTCAATGAGCTGATGAGCAGCAGCCAATTGCTCAGCGTCGACAAAGGCGAGCCGTTGTTTCGCCAGGGCGAGCCCGCCGACGCGTTCTATTTTGTGATTGCCGGCGCGGTGAAGATCTACCGTCTGACCCCGGACGGCCAGGAGAAAGTGTTCGAGGTCATCGGCGAGCGCCAGACCTTCGCCGAAGCGATGATGCTGATGGACACCCCCAACTACGTGGCGTGTGCCGAAGCGGTGTGCCCCACCCAGCTGTATCGCCTGTCCAACGCCACGTACATGCGCCTGCTGCAGAGCAACAGCCGCCTCACGTTTGCCCTGCTGGCCAAGTTGTCCGTGCGCCTGCATCAGCGGGTCAATGAGATCGAAACCCTGTCGCTGAAAAATGCCACCCACCGCGTGGTGCGCTACCTGTTGACCCAACTGATGCACCTGCACGCCGACGCGACGCGCTTCGAGTTGCCCATGGCCAAGCAATTGATCGCCGGGCACTTGTCGATCCAGCCGGAAACGTTCTCACGGATTATCCGACGCTTGATCGACGAACGGATCATCACTCAGGACGGTCGCCACATCGCCATACTCGACCGCCCGCGCCTGGAGCAATTTGAGTGAAAAAGTGCCTGTATTGCCAACAGCGCAATGCCGAGCAGCGCGACACCTGCGAACGCTGCGCGATGCCCCTGCCCGCCTCCGAAGCCGTCACCCAGGCGCGGCGGCTGAGTCGCTTCCAATGGTTTTGCCTGGGCCTCACGCTGTTTTGCATCGCCATGTTCTTCTGGCTGCCGCGCAGTTTCTACTGACGTTCGGTGAGTTGGCGGTACAGCTGCGGCAAGCGCTGCGGTAACTGTTCGGGCTGGCGGATCAAGGTAAAACCGTGGGCGCCGAACATGTACGGCACATAGTCGCCGGCCTGTTTGTCGATGGTGATGCAAAACGGCACCAAGCCTTGGCGCCGCGCCTCCAGCACCGCCTGGCGGGTGTCTTCCACGCCATAGCGGCCTTCGTACAGGTCCAGGTCATTGGGTTTTCCGTCGGTGAGCAGCAACAGCAATTTGCGCCGCTGCCGGCATGCGCCCAGCAGGTTCGTGGCCTGGCGAATCGCCGCGCCCATGCGGGTGTAATAACCCGGTTTCAGCCCTTGGATCGCCCCGCGTATTTGATCATCGTAAGGTTGCTGGAATGCCTTGAGCGCCTGCAGGCGCACCTGGTGCCGGCGCAATGATGAGAAGCCGTACAGCGCAAACCGATCCCCCGCCCCCGCCAGGCTTTCAGCGAACAGCAGCAGGCTGTCGCGAATCACGTCGATGACCTTTTGCGTATCGTTCAAGTGCGCATCGGTGGACATCGACAGATCCGCCAGCAGCAGGCATGCCAGGTCGCGGTGGGTGTGGCGCTGCTCCATGAACAGGCCGCGCTCGGCACAGGCACCGTGCTGACGCTGCACATGAAAATCCAGCCAGGCTTGCACGTCGAGCTCCGTGCCCTGGGGTTGCTGGCGTTGCCACTGGCGGTCAGTGCGCAAGTGCTGGAATTGCCGGCGCAGCCGCCGGGCCTGGGCAACCAGACGCTGCGGCAACGGCTGGGGTTGCGCGTCGCGCGGTTGCATCAGTTGCAGGTTGACGAAGCCGTCTTGCAGGCGTTGTTGACGGTAGTCCCATTCGGGCAATTTGATGCCCTCGCCCAGAGGGATATCGTCGACGTCGGCCGGTGGCAGGTCCAGGTGCAGTTTCAGGCCGCCACTCTTGCGCACGCGCTGGCGCGACAGGCTCAACTGGTCGAGGTCTTCGGCGACGCGTGCGGCGTCCGGGTCCTGGCTGTCGTCGGACCAGCGATCAAGGTCGATGTGCTCGGTCCAACTGAACAGGTTTTCCAGGCGCACCACCAATAGGCCGCCGTCGCGGCTGTTGTCGTCCAGGCGCGTGGCGCGCTTGGGGGCGCCGGTTTGTTGGCCTGGCGGGGTCGCCAGGTCTTCGCCGTCGTCATCCAGGGCGCCGCCCTGGGGCGTGTCCAGTTGCAAGGGCGGGTACAACCACAGGGGCAACGGCCAGGCGGCCCGCTCGCTGCGCGGCACATGGCGCACGCTGCCGGGCTCGCGCAGGGCCTTGCGCAAGGCTTTTTCCACGGCCGCTTCGTCGGGAGGCAAGCTGGCGGGTTCAGGGCGCAGGGCAATGTGCGCGTCCACCAGGCGCCGGTAGCTGGGCCGCAGTGCCGGGTAACGCTGCAACAGCAGCCAGGTCCAGCGCTGGTTGTCGCGTGCCCAATGTGTCATCGGCCCCGACTGCGCCGCCAGCAGCGCCAGCCACCGATAGAGTTCGCGGTTCAGCGCGGCCTGGGGGAACACCGCGAGGCTCGCCGGCAGGCGCAGACGACTGCCGTCACAGCTGGCCAACGGTGCTTGCTTGCAGGTGCCGGCGATGCGCATCAGCACATTGCGCCGCAGCAGCAGATCGCGCTCGGCGGCGGCTTCCAGGGTGATACCGGCGGCACCGCCGAGGGCGCGAAACAGCAGGGCGAGGCTGCGCTGGTGGTCGGCCAATTGAACCTGCGCTTCGGGGAAGGCCACACTGGCGCGGCGCGTGATGAAGCGGTGCCAGGCGCTGCCGACCCACTCTTCCAGTTCCAGGGTAAAGGCCATTGGGTGTGCTCCGATTGTTGGGAGGGGTTGCGTGGCGGCCTTAGGGCCGACCAGGTTCTTGGTTGGGGCGAGTACATATCCGTTGCTGCGGTAATGGCGGCTATGGGTTCCGCTCTTACAGCGGGTCACTTTTGGAAAGAGCCCAAAAGTAACCAAAAGGCTCTTGCCCCAACACTCGGCACCTCGCTTAGGCTCGGTGTGCCCGAACGCAGGCTTGAATCCGTGGGCCGCCGCCACGCGCCATCCATGGCGCGGGGCGGCTAACCCGGCGTCCTGCCGGGTTACCCACGGATTCAAGCCTGCGTTCGGCCAGCGTGTTTAACGGGGCGCCTAAGATCAAAAGCAAAAGCAAAAGCAAAAGCAAAAGCCAGATCAAAAGATTGCTGACTTCGTCAGCAGTTAAGGAAGTAGAAGCTGCACCGCGTACGCTTCACTGATCAGGTCGGCTCTAAGGCCGCCTCGCTTTGTTTTTGATCTGGAGCGCCCCGTTAACCACGCTGGCCGGAATTCGATAGTGATTTGGGGGGTAAACCGGCAGGGATGCCGGTTTAGCCGCCCCGCGCCATGGATGGCGCGTGGCGGCGGCCCCCCAAATCACTGTCGGATTACGGGCACACCGAGCCTAGGCGAGGTGCCGAGTGGTGGGGCGAAGCGTTTTTGGTTACTTTTGGCGCTCTTCCAAAAGTGACCCGCTGTAAGAGCGGAACCCATAGCCGCCATTACCGCAGCAACGGATATGTACTCACACCCAAAGAACCTGGTCGGCCCTAAGGCCGCCACGGCCCCCCCCCCTCAACCCCATCTGAATCGCAGCACCCTCAGTAAACAATCCGCACCGCTGCTTCAGCCACCCGACCACGCTGCCGAAAGCTATACAGGTAACAAAGCAACCCCACCAAAAACACCACACCACTGCCCAACCGCGCCCAAAACAACACCTTCAGATGATCCATCGTGGCCATAAACGGCAGCGCCACACCGTCCACCGGCCAGCGTTGCAACCACACCTGCACGGCACCCGCGGCGGTGAGGAACAGGGTAATCATCACCATCGACAACACCATCATCCAGAAGCCCCACACCTCAACCGTCTGCGCACGCGCATCCGGCGCTTCACCCAGCCCCCGCAGACGCGGCATGGCGTAGCTGATCAGGGTCATCACGATCATCGCGTAGGCACCGAAGAACGCCAGATGCCCGTGAGCCGCCGTAAGTTGGGTGCCGTGGGTGTAAAAGTTGACCGGTGCCAAGGTATGCAGAAAGCCCCAAACCCCCGCGCCGAAGAATGCCGTGACGGTGGTGCCCTTGACCCACAACGTGGCCGCACGGTTGGGGTGCTGGCGCCGGCGGCGTTTGACCATAGTGAAGGCGAACATCACCATCGCCAGGAACGGCAATGGTTCGAGGGCCGAGAAGATCGAACCGACCCACAGCCACACCTGCGGTGCACCGATCCAGAAGAAGTGGTGGCCGGTGCCGATGATGCCGGTGATCAAGGCCATGGCGATGATCACGTACAGCCATTTCTCCACCACCTCGCGGTCGACGCCGGTGACCTTGATCAACACGAACGCCAGCATCGAACCCATGATCAATTCCCACACACCTTCCACCCACAGGTGCACCACCCACCACCAGTAGAACTTGTCCCGCGCCAGGTTGCCGGGGTTGTAGAAGGAGAACAGGAAGAACACCGCGAGGCCGATCAGCCCGGTCATCATCACCATGCTCACGGTGGTCTTGCGGCCTTTGAGCAGGGTCATGCCGATGTTGTACAAAAAGCCCAGGCACACCACCACAATGCCCATCTTGGTGAGCGTCGGCTGCTCCAGGAACTCACGCCCCATGGTCGGCAGCAGTTCGTTGTGGGTCAGCTTGGCCAGCGCCGCATAGGGCACCAGCAGGTAGCCAAGGATGGTCAATACGCCCGCCACCGCAAATACCCAGAACAACAGGATCGCCAGTTTGGGGCTATGCAGTTCGCGGTCGGCCTCTTCAGGCACCAGGTAATAAGCCGCGCCCATGAAGCCAAACAACAGCCACACGATCAGCAGGTTGGTATGAACCATCCGCGCAACGTTGAAGGGGATCAGCGGGAACAGGAAGTCACCCACGACGTATTGCAGGCCCATGATCAGGCCGAACAGCACTTGGCCGACAAACAGCATCAAGGCAAACACAAAATAGGGTTTGGCCACGGCCTGGGATTGGAATTTCAGATAGGGATTGGCGCTGCGCATGGCTCAGCCCTCCTTGTTCGGTGGCCAGTTATTGGTATCGATCTTCGAGCTCCACTTGAGGAACTCCGCCATGTCGTCCACCTCCTGGTCGCTGAGGTTGAATTGCGGCATGGCCCGGCGTCCTGGCACACCCAGAGGCTGCATCTTCATCCAGGCATGCAGGAACGGTTTGAAGCCCTCTTCACCGCCCCGGCGCTTGAACACATTGCCCAGCTCCGGCGCAAAGTACGCGCCTTCGCCCAGTAAGGTGTGGCAGCCGACGCAGTTGTTGCGCTCCCATACGCCTTTGCCGCGCACCACCGCGTCGGTCAGTTGGTCAACGTTGCTGCGGGCGGGAAAGGTTTGTTCGGTGTGATAGGTCAGGGCCAGGAAAATCAGGAAGAAGAACACGCTTCCTCCAAAGTAAATATTCCTGGCCATGCCTTTGGTGAAGGTCTCTGACATGCTCGCTTCCTCATGGCTTGGCGGTGGCCATGATAGGAAGGTGGGGAGGCAAAGCTGCTTGATGGCGATCAAGAATTGTTGATCGAAGCGCTGGGATATTTTCGCCGCTCAATGCACCGCTTCAAGCGCTTGCTGCGCCTTGCCTTTGGCCTGCCCGCGCAGATACAACGCCTCCACCAGCTTTTGCCGCTCATCCTGAGGCAACCCACTGGCAAACTGCGCCAACGTCGTGTCCACCAACGCCCGGAGCGCCGCATCCGCCTCGCGCGCCTTGGCCAGTTCGGCCACCAGTACGTCGCGGTCCAGGGTCGGCGCCTGCAGTTGCCTGATCACGCCCATGCGCGCCTCACGCCCGGCCATGACCAGCGGCTGGCTGTCGGCACGGTTGTGCCGCAGCAGTTGACGCAATTCCTTGCGGCGCTGCGGCGGCAACTTGAACATGGCCTGGCGCAACCCATGTTGGTTGACCATCGCTTCAGCCGGCTCGGCAACGGTCATCCAGTGATAAAGGCCGCCCCCTACCCCACCGATCAAAAACACGTTGAGCAACACCGACACGAACAACCAAGGCTTAAGGGATCTGGCTGTCATTGTTCGGCTTCCTGCGCGTTGACGTTGAAGACGACCTGCGCATCGCCCTGATCAAAGACACTGGGCAATATCTCGGCTGGCAGGCTGGGCAACGGCATGCTCAAGGACGCCACCAACATCCCGGTGACGACACCGGCGATGCCCGCGCCAACAAGGCTCGCGGGCGAGAGCCAATCGGCATAGCGCGACCAGAAAGAGCGGCGTACGGTTGCCGACTGACGAATCCGCCGGGCCAGCGCCGGGTCGGCGCATGCCGGTTGATGGCTGTCCAGTTGCCGATCCAGCCAACCCGCCGTCGCCAGGGTCTGGCGCGCGTGAAGGTTGCCGCTGTCCAGCAGGGCTTGGGCCGCGTCCTGTTCAGCGGCAGGCCAGCGCCGCAGATCGGCGCCGTAGGCATCGGCCAGGTAGGCAAAGCGTTCAAGTGTCATGTGGTTCCCCTTCCTGGGCGGGCAAGCCCGGGTGTGTCGGCAAGTTGGCTGCGCAACTGGCGGCGGGCCCGCGACAGCAGGCTTTCCAGTGCCTCGACGCTGATATTCATCAGGGCTGCGGCGTCAATGTTCGACAGCTCCTGGTAGTACTGCAACACAATGGCTTCGCGCTGGCGCTCGGGCAACGCGGCCAAGGCGGCAGCCATGCGCGCGCTGCGCTCGGCGGTTTCGAGTTGCTCATCGGCCGATGGCGCACTGTCCGGCAGCTCAAGCACGTCTTTATCGTGCAGAGCTCGCTCTTTGCGCCGACGCAAACGGTCGTGGCACAGGTTGAGCGCCACCCTGTGCAACCACGTATCGAAACGCGCCTCGCCGCTGCGCCAACCGGCGGCGTGCCGCCAGATGCGCAGGAAACTTTCCTGGGCCACGTCCTTGGCCTCGTCGGCATCCCCCAGCAACCGGCTGGCGAGCGCCAGCAAACGCGGGAGCTTGCGCGTGACCATCTCGTTGACGGCGGCAGGTTCGTTGTTGCCGATACGCGCCAGCAGCTCAACGTCCGGATCAATGTCTTTCAATCGGGCAGTTCCAAAAAATCAGCGGACCCAATGCCCTTCACGCCAATACCAATTGGGGCCATGGGCTTCCCAGTGGCCAGGCTCCCAGCGTGCGTTTCGCATCACCGGCTGCCAGTGGCCCGGCACCCACGCATACCCCTGCCCTTCCCAGCGCCAGTGCCCCCGGTCCCAGGCGTAACCGGGTCGCTCGACCGGGACCACTTCCACACGCTGCGGTGGCGGTGCCTGGCGAATGATGATCTCGGTCTGGGCAAAGGCCGGCGTGCTGACAAACGCGGCAAAGGCCAGTGGAGCAAGCAAGGCATAGCGCAATAGCGTCAGGACTTTCATGGCAACTCCTTCATCGACGTGTACCCGTACACGCCTCTGTAGGGTTGAACGGCGGGTAGCGAAAAATCCGTCGCGGCGGCATGGATTTTTCTTCGGGCAGGGGGTCGAGGGCAGTATTGCCTGGGTGTTGGCGGGACTTGATGAAATATTTGAAAGGATCGCGACGGATTTTCCCCCGTGGCGGCGTTCAAGGAATAACGCTGCGCACACCAAGAGGAAATACCATGTCCCGTCGTCTATCCATGCTGGTTGCCGCCCTGTTGATCGTCAGCCTCAGCGGCTGCGTGATCGTGCCCGAGCATCGCCATTGCTGCTGGCGTTACTACGGCGCAACCGATGCCCCCACCAGCACCGTCAACGGCTAGCTCAGCACCGCAAACCCGTGGCGCCCGGCCTTGATCTCGGTGCGCAGTTCGCCAATGAGGTTCGATATGGCATGGATGCCGTCCAACCCCTCGGGGGCTGCATGGTCAGCAGCGGCAAAAGTGCCGGAGCGCAAATCGCAGGCAAAAAAAATCCCAAGTAGCTGATGGAAACTTGGGATTTAAAAATGCATAAACCGTGGGAGGTGAACGCCGGGCTATAGTAACCACTGCAATAACGTGTAACAAGATTATTTTGATCCTTTCGTCGGATTCTAAACGCTGTAAGTCCTTCAATAACCACATGTTTTTTAAGGTAGTGAAACCTATTTATGCCACTTTTTGGTGCAACTACCGCCTATATACCCGCTTACATATGAGGGTTATTAACTCAATAACCAGGCGCTATTTACGCGCCACTTTGTAGCGCACGCAGTCTTGATAGAAGCTCTGGCGGATCGCTTCGGGCTTGAGTCTTGAACGGCTGTCGTACGTCTGCTCGGTGATGCCCATGGCCATCATGCGCATCCACGATTTATTGAACTTAAGGGTCTGGATCTTCTGCCGGGCGGCGTACAGCGACACCCCCGACAGCTTGAGTTCCTGGGCCCTGGCGGCGGTGCCGGCGCCCCAACTGCACATGTACTTGTCGCCCTCGCGCAGCTCCCTTGCCTGCACACCGGCCGCGCCGCCGGCCAGGGAGCAGGCGATCAGCATGATTCCAACATTACGCATTTGCATCCCCACCTAACCACCTGAAAATGAACGCGATTCTGGCGAGGATTTTGTTACAAAGGGGCCATTAAATTGCCTTATCGGCGCGTCATTACCATTGGTAGGTCGCGCTCGCCTGCACCGTGCGCTGGGAGCCATACCAGCACCACGAGTACGAGTAACACGACGCGACGTACTCTTTATTCGCCAGGTTGCTGGCATTGAGCGCCAGGCGCAGGTTGTCCTTGAGGTTGAGGAGGTGCTTGATGTCGTAGTGCACCGCCGCATCGAACAAGGTGTAACCCGGTACTTTCAAGGTATTGGCCGTGTCGCCCCACGAGGAGCCGATATAACGCGCACCTGCGCCCATGCCGAAGCCCTTGAGGTTGCCGTCATGGAAGGTGTAATCCGCCCACGCCGAGGCCGTGTGGCGCGGCACCGCGTAAGTGGTGGTGCCCTCGGCATTGATCGCCGGGCCTACGCCGATGTCGCTGATGGGCGCATAGCTCACGGTACTGTTGGATTGGCTGATGCGGTTATCGAGGTAAGCGTACGCCGCGGTGATATCCAGGTTGTCGTTGAGGCTGGCCTTGCCTTCCAGTTCAAAGCCACGCGATTGCACCTCGCCGTCCTGGCTCTGGCAGCGTCCGGTGCCGCACAGGTGAGTGGGGTCCGGGTCGGTGGTGAGCACGTTGGTCTGGCGCAGGTCGAAGATCGCGGCAGTGATGAAGCTATTGCTACCCGGCGGCTGGTACTTGATACCGACCTCATACTGCTTGCCTTCGGTCGGCTTGAATACCGAACCGCCATACCCCGTACCCGACTGCGGGTTGAACGACTCCGAGTAGCTGGCATAAGGCGCCAGGCCGTTATCGAACAGATAGACCAGACCGACCCGGCCGGTAAAGGCCTTGCTGTCCAGGGAGGACTGGCTCTTGGCCCCGGTGCGCAGGGTTTTGGTGCTGCTATCGGTGCTGGCCCAGTCATAACGCCCTCCCAGCAGCAGCACCCATTTGTCCCATTTCACCTGTTCTTGCAGGTACACGCCGGTCTGTTCGCTGCGCGACGTGCCGTCGGTGGTGTACGCCGGTACCGCAACGGCCGCGCCGTAGACCGGGTTGAAAATATCCAGGGTCGGCCCGGCGGTGTAAGTGCCTGAGCCCGACAGGGTGTCGGTGCGGGTGTTCTGATAATCGAGCCCCATCAACGCAGTGTGCTGCAGCGGGCCGGTGTCGAATGTGGCCTGCACCTGGTTGTCGAGGGTGTAGGCGTCCATGTCCACGTCGGTGGCGATGGTCGAGCGGCGGATGGTCCGATAATCCGCCATCAGGTAGTTGTTGTAGAGGCTGCGGTACTGGCCTTCGCTGCGCAGGTAACGCGCATTCTGGCGCACCGTCCAGACCTCATCGAAGTGATGTTCGAAGGCATAGCCCAGGGAGTAATACTCGCGGTCACTCTTCTCGAAGCTCTTTTCGCCGTCATAAAAGCCCACATCGATGCTGCGCCCCGTCGGGCTGCGCAATACCGAGCCCCAGGTCGGCACCGAACCGTAGGACGCACCCTTGGGGTCTTTTTGGAAATGCCCGAGCAAGGTCAGCGAGGTGGCGTCATCAGGGCGCCAAGTGAAAGCGGTGGACAGCGACTGGCGGCGGGTCTGCGTGTGCTCGACCTGGCCGTCCGCATCATCGAAAAGCCCGGCAACCCGGTAGGAATAAACACCCTGATCGTCAATCGGCCCACTCAAATCGAAGGTGGTGCGCTTTTTGTCAAAGGTGCCGTATTCGACGCCCACTTCATGAAACGGCGTGTCCAACGGGCGCTTGGTGACCATGTTGATCACCCCGCTCGGCGTGCCCTGCCCGTACAGCACCGACGCCGGGCCGCGCAGGACTTCAACGCGCTCCAGGTCGAAGGCGTCTTTTTGCGGCAACGCGTCACGGCTCGATGGCATGCGCAGGCCATCGAGGTAGGTGGCCGGGGAGAAACCACGGATGGTCAGTTGGTCCAGGCGCGAAGCCGTCGCGCCACGGGTTTCCGGGACCACGGCAGCGCTGTAGCGCAGGATCTGGTTGAGGCTCTCGGCGTTCTGCGCGCGCATCTGGTCTTTGGTGACAATAGAGATCGACTGCGGGGTTTCGATCAACGCGGTGTCGGTCTTGGTACCCGACAGGCTGCGCGTCGCCACATAACCGGACACCGGCCCAGTGGGGCTTTCGGCCTGGTAGGCGCCGCTGATGGTAGTGGCCTGCAACTCCATGGCGCCGCCGTTATCCGCAATGGCCTCCAGGCGATAGCGGTCGGCGGAGATCTTCAAAGCCTGCAGGCCACTGCCGGCCAGCAACTGGTTCAGGGCCACATCAATGGCGTATTCCCCGCTCAGGCCATCGCTGCGTTTGCCTCGGGTCAAACGTGCATCAAATGCCAACACCAACCCCGCCTGCTCGGCCAGGCTATTGAGCGCCTGGCTCAAGTCACCGGCCGGGACCTGAAAGCTGTGCACAGCCTGGGTGCTTTCTTCGGCGACGGAAGTCTGAACAGTCAGCAACGGCACAACAGCAAAAGCCATCGCCACTGACAGGGCCAGTGGATGCAAGGGACGAGCGAGGCGCGACATGGGAAATCCTGCGTAAGGGAGGTTCTATTAACCATGACGGCCAGGTCGGAAAATCGGGTAAGGATGAGAGCGATTTTTATTTGAGAGTGTTTTTTCAGCCCTTGCTGCAATCAGTCGGGTCGTTTTTTCGTGTAGCTCGTTGAGGCGGGTTCAGGCGTTTTTTCCCCGTCGTCGGTCAGCTCATTCTGATTTTTCCAACCGTTCATCCAGCCGCTTTTTGCTGCGGCAGACTCCGACGCCTTGCCTTCTGCCGAGACGTCACGGATGACACACGCCTCCCACATTGCCTCTATCGAACATGAGCTGGATGGCTTTCATCAGAGCCTGGTGATTTATCGCCAGCAGATGGGTGCCTGGTATTCGCGGGCGCTGGATTCGGTGAGCCACGCGGCAGATATACCGTCCTTGTTGGGGATGGATCGGGTGGTGCGGGTCGGGGACTCGCAGCGTTCGGTAAGTATTTCCGATGCGGATTTTTCCACCGTGGCCCGCTGCCGTGCGGGCGGCGAGCTGAAGATCGAGAGCAAATTCGAGTCGCTGTATGACGTGCCGATTGGCGGCATTGCGGTCGAGGTGGTCGGGCTGGATGACGGCAGCTCCACGCCAGTCATGCTGGATGAGCACGGCAAGGGCTCGCACCACTGCGCTGCCGGCGGGCGCTATCAAGTGCGGGTGCAGGGCGGCGTGTCGGCAGAACAGGTCGATGCACTGTTTACCTCCTATGCCGGGCTGACAGCGGACCTGGAGCAGTGGCTTCGCGAGCAGTGGCGAACCTTCAAGCCCTATTGGGAACAGTCCACCGCGAGTGCGATTGGCAGCGGCGTGCTGGCGGGCAGTTGGGCCGCGATCATGGACGTGTGGGACAGCGTCAAGCGGGTGCAGGCGGTTCTTGAAGACCCGCTTAAATACGTCGAAGAGCTCGGTGATCAGGCCGCCAAATTGGCGCAGATCGCCACCGACGCGCCCAAGGTCATGGAACAGGCGATGTTGCTCGCCAGTGACGAGGCGGCGCTGTTTCTGCTGGTGCGCACAGCGATGATCTGGCTGGACGCATTGCCGCCCAGTGAGATTGCGCAAGTGGCCGCTGGGTTTGTGGTGTCGCTGCTGATTGACCTTGTGATTGGCGCGGTGCTGACCATCGCATTGCCGGCGGCGGCTGTGGCGTATCTGAGCCTGCGGCTGGCCAGGTACGGCGCGCAGATTGTGAAGGCGGCCGTTGGTTTTGTTCAGAGCGTGCTGGCGATTCTTGCGAAGTTCATGCAAGCGGTGGATCGCTACAAAGCGGTGGCGGTGCGCGGGGTCGTCGGTGGGGTGAAGCAAGGCACGCTGCAGATGCGCTGGCGGGCGCGGCAGAACGCGGTGCTGAAGCAAAAGGAGCATGTCGACGATGTGCCTGTTTCGGGGAAAACCCCGAACGGAGATGCGGCGGCTTCGGCGGACAAGACCGTCACCAATGGCTGCCCGGTGTCGATGGTCACTGGGGAGGAATTGCTCACCCTCACCGATGGTGTTTTAGACGGGATATTGCCGTTTGAGTGGACCCGTTTGTACCGCACCAGCGCGGTGGAAGTGGATGTTGGGCTGGGGTTTGGCTGGAGTCATTCGCTGGCGCAGCGGCTTTCTGTTTCGGGCGATTCGGTGGTGTGGACCGACCATGAAAACCGCACTGTTTCGTTTCCACTGCCGACTTCTGCTCGGCCGGCGATCACCAATAGCCTGGCCGAAGCGGCGATCTATTTAGGTGCTTTGCCGGACGAACTGGTGCTGGCCCAGGCGTCGCGCTTTTATCACTTTCGCGACGGTGTGCTGGTCTCGATCAGTGATGCGTATGACAACCGGCTGCGGATTGCGCGGGATGTGTTGGGCCGCATCGAGCGCCTGGATACCGGCGCCGGCCGCTCGTTGTGCTTGCGTTATGAACGGGACCGCATCGTCGCGGTGGACTACCAGATTCAGCGCAGCAAAGACCGCCAGCCCTACGAATGGATCACCGAACAAAACGTTGTTTCCTACGCCTATGACGAGTTAGGACGACTGGTCTCGGCGACCAGTGCCGTCGGCGAAAGCGAGGTTTATCGGTACGACGAACAGCATGTGATTCTTGAGCGGGGCTTGGCCGGTGGCGCGAGCTTCTTTTGGGAATGGGAGCGCGCTGGCAAGGCGGCGCGATGCGTGCGGCACTGGGCCAGCTTTTCGCAGATGGACACGCGTTATGTCTGGGGGGATGACGGCCGTGTCACGGTGCATAACGCCGATGGCAGCCAGGAAGTATATGTCCACGATGACCGCGCACGGCTGGTGCAACGCACCGATCCGGACGGCGCCCAGCACTTCAAATCCTACGACGCCAAGGGGCGACTGACGGTCGAGCAGGACCCGCTCGGGGCGGTGACGGCGTATCAGTACGACGATGCCGGACGCTTGGTGGCGGTGTTTCCCGGCGATGACGAGCCGACATCCTACGAGCATGACAACGGTTTCGTACGGGTGGTGCGGCGTGGCGAGGCGGTTTGGAAATATGAGCGTAACGATCAGGGCGACGTGACGCGCAGGACCGATCCCGATGGTGAGGTGACGGACTACAGCTACAACAAATACGGCCAACTGACGGGCGTTTGGTATCCCGATCACAGCTGTCATCGGCTGGTGTGGAATGAACGCGGCCAGCTCATTGAACAACAACTGCCCAATGGCGGGATCAAGCGTTACCGCTACGACGATCTGGGCCGCGAAATTGCCCGCGAAGATGAACAGGGCGCGCTGACCGGGTATCAATGGGACAGCGTTGGTCGGTTAACGCGTGTTGTACTGCCGGGCGGCGCAACCCGCGAATACAGCTACAACCCCTACGGAAAAATCACCGCCGAACGCGACGAACGCGGCCACGTCACCCGCTACGAATACGCCGATGGCCTGCACCTGATCAGCCGCCGCATCAACGCCGACGGCACCCAGGTCAACTACCGCTACGACAATGCGCGGTTATTGCTGACCGAAATCGAAAACGAAATCGGCGAAATCTACCGACTGGACTACCACCCCAACGGCCTGATCCAGCAGGAAATCGGCTTCGACGGCCAGCGCACCGCCTACGTCTACGACCTCAACGGCAACCTGCAGGAAAAAACCGAACACGGCGACGATGGCCGTCAGCTAGTTACCGTTTACCAGCGCGATCACGCCGGCCGCCTTGTACGAAAAACCTTACCCGACGGCAGCACGGTCGATTACGCCTACGACCGCCAAGGCAAACTCCTCAGCCACTACCACTACGACGACCAACACCGCCTGCACGCCCACACCATCACCCAACAGGAAAACCACCTCTACCAACGCCACTACGACTACGACAAAGCCGGCAACCTCACTCGCCTGAACGACACCCGCAAAGGCGAACACCACTACCGCTACGACCCACTAGGCCGCCTCACCCGCGCAGACCATTCGCAAGACCTGCAAGAACGCTTCGGCCACACCCCTGCCGGTAACCTGCTGATGCACGACCGCCCCGGCCCGGACATCGTCGCCGGCAATCGGTTGATGATCCAGGGCGACCGGCACTAAGACTATGACGCCTTCGGCAACCTGATCCGTGAACGGCGCGGCAAGGGCCATCAACTCGTTACCGAGTACCGCTACGACTGCCAGCATCGATTGATCGGCCTCACCCAGCCCAACGGCCAAACCGCGAGTTACCGCTACGACCCGTTTGGGCGGCGCATCAGCAAAACCGTCGATGGCATAACGACCGAGTTTTTCTGGCAAGGCGACAAACTGATCGCCGAACACCATGCGGATCGGCATCGCAGCTACCTCTACGAACCCGATAGTTTTAGGCCGCTCGCCCTGCTGGAAGGCTTCGGCCCACAAGACACCAAGCCCTACCACTACCAACTCGACCACCTCGGCACGCCCCAGGAACTCACCACTCCAGACGGCGAAATCGTCTGGTCCGCCCACTACCGCGCCTACGGCCAAATCAGCCGTCTCGACGTAAAAAAAGTCGACAACCCGCTGCGCTTCCAAGGCCAATACTTCGATCCGGAAAGCGGACTGCACTACAACCGCCATCGCTACTACAATCCGGACATTGGTCGCTACCTGACGCCGGATCCGGTGAAGCTGGCGGGTGGGATCAACGCATACCAGTACGTGCCTAACCCTACGGGGTGGGTGGATCCGCTAGGGCTAAGCAAATGTCCTGGCAACTGTGATCCGGCTAAAAGCTCTGAGAGTTTTTCGAGCAGCGCGAAAGCGAATGAAGGTCAACCACCGCTCCCTTCTCCTGAAGATATTGAATGGACGGCCCATGGCTATAAGCACAGTCCTTCAAAGAAAATACCTTGGAAAGATATTTTGGCAACGACAAAATCTGGTCCGGCAAAATACAGGCCAGGGATAGATATTGAAAGCCTAGAGAGGGAAGCCTATAAAAACGGCAGGATGACTACGAATGGCAAACCTTGGAAGGTCATGGAGTACGCTGAAAGCATCGGCGCAAGCGAGGGGGCTCCAAGTCGCTGGATCCGGGTAGAACTAAGCTCGAAAACGATTCACGGCCACCCCATTTCAGAGCAAGCATTCCGGAGATTAATCAAGTGATTTCATTAGACTTCATACAAGGCAACATCACCTACGATGATCTTTCTTTGCTGGAAGACTCCGCGATTGAAGATCAAGTACACAACTTGAAGGAGGATATGCTTCAGGTGGTGTACCCAGACGGACTATTACTTGACGTAGGCTGGTTTCCTTCATTCGATGTAAAAGGACACTTTCAAATAAAAGTCGTCAAAAACCATGACTGGGACTCCCCTGTTTTAAAGTTTACCGCGCAATCAATTAGGGCTCTGATTAAGCAGCTTCTGCTCACACAATCTCAATTAATGCAGCGCTAAAAAAACGCCAAAATTATAGCCCACGCTCCCCTTAAACTACCCTGAGGAGACCTGAACACCAGAGCTTAAAAGCACCACGATGATGGCTGTAAAGGCAGGTTTTGTTGAGATAAGCCCAATAAGAATCCAGCTCTATCCCACACATATGTGAACGCCACTCAAGTCAGTGCAAACAACAACCACCCACTCAAGGGCTGCTTCGCAGCCCCACACAGCGCAAACCCGCTCTCCACAAGCCAACAACCCGATCAACCGAATTTGCCGATTCACCACCCCTCTTTCAACATCCGCAACTCCAAATGCTGCAACAACATAATCGTCTTCCCATCCACAATCTCCCCGCTCTGCACCATGCCCAGCGCCTGCTCAAACCCCAGCTCCAACACTTCGATATCCTCGCCCTCTTCTTCCAGCCCACCACCGCTGCCAACTCGATCCGCCGGCTGATACTCGCCGATAAAAAAATGAATTCGCTCAGTCACCGAGCCCGGGCTCATGAACGCGGCATAGATTTTTTCCACATGCCCCACGCGGTAGCCCGTTTCTTCTTCCGCCTCCAGGCGAATACGTTCCTCGGGGCTGGCATTGTCCAGCAACCCGGCCGCTGTCTCGATCAGGTAGCCGGGGTAGTCATTGACGAACGTGGGCATGCGGAATTGGCGAATCAGCAACACCGTACGCTGCTCGCGGTTGTACAACAGGATGGTCGCGCCATTGCCACGGTCGTAGACCTCACGGGTCTGGGCCTGCCAGCTGCCGTCGCGGCGGCGCAGGTCGAAGCTGTATTTCTTGAGGAGGTACCAGTTGTCCGAGAGGGTTTGTTCGGCGGTGATGCGAACGGGGCTGTTGTCCATGGTCAGGCCTTTTGTTCAAAGTGGGGAGCATTGTCAACGCTGTAACACTTTGCAAGCAATCACCCTCAACGGCTGTCGAATTTATACCTGTGGGTGTAGGCCATCTGGTAAAACCCCTGCTTCACCTTCACCTGGGTACCTTCATGTCTTCTCGTTTTCTGCCGCGCCTGCGCCTGCGCTGGCTGCCCTTACTGTGCATGGCGTTGTTGATCGTCGGCTCTGCCGGTGGGTTGTAGCGTGTTGCAACAAAAGGAGCGTGAGCTGGTGTTCCGCATCGAGCCGGGCACCGCCAGTTGGTACAGCGGTTTGCCCAAGGCCGTGCAGGAATTCGAACTCAAGCCCGCCAGTTTCAAGTCGGGGCAGAACATTCACGGCTGGTGGTACCCGGCGGGCAACAAAGATGCACCGGCAGTGCTCTATCTGCACGGCGTGCGTTGGAACCTTACCGGGCAGTTGTTTCGCATCGAGCAATTGCATGCACTCGGCTATTCGGTGCTGGCCATCGATTATCGCGGCTTTGGCCAAAGCCAAGGTGACCTGCCTTCGGAAACGACGGTATACGAAGACGCGCGCATCGCTTGGGAACGCTTCAAGCTGCTGCAGCCGGACCCGAGCAAGCGCCTGATCTACGGGCACTCGCTGGGTGGCGCGGTGGCCATCGACCTGGCCGTTGAACTGGGCCAGCAGACGCCGCTGCCGGTGCGCGGGCTGGTGATCGAATCCACCTTCACGTCCCTGGCGGATGTGGCCACGGCGGTGGCCAACACCTCGTTGCCGGTCCGTTGGCTGCTGTCGCAGAAATTCGACTCCATCGACAAGATTGCCGACATCCATATGCCGTTGTTGGTGGTACACGGTCTTGATGACCGCTATGTGCCGCCGCGTTTCAGCCAGCAATTGTTTGAAGCCGCCGAGGAACCCAAGCGGTTGTTATTGGTGCCCGGCGCCAGCCATAACAACAGCATGAGCCTGGCCGGTCGCAGCTATCGCCAGGCACTCGACCACCTGATGCAGGCCAGGATGCCGGCGCAGGTTGTCACGCACTCCACAGGCCGTAAAGGCGACTCATAAAGTGCTTTTCGGCACTGGCTTCGCGCTTGGCTGTCAAGCGCAAACCCTGCCCATGCTGGCCCAAATCGAAAGTTGATCAAATATTAACCGTAGGTTAAATCGCCAAGCCAGCCGGGCGTTCGCAAAGTTATCCACAGAGATACCCACGGTTTTCGTGGACAACTCTTTTTATTTTTTTACGATTTTTTTGCTCATCCGTTGCTTTCTGGATATGTTCCCGGCAACAAAATCTGGCGATTCACATCGCGTATATCGTTATACCCACAGAGCGCCATCGACACGTCCAACTCCCGAGCGATGATCTCCAGGGCCTTCGTCACGCCCGCCTCGCCCAAGGCACCCAAACCGTACAAATGCGGCCGACCGATCATGGTGCCCTTGGCCCCCAAGGCCATCGCCTTGAGCACGTCCTGGCCGGAGCGGATGCCACCGTCAAGCCACACTTCAATACGCTCGCCCACCGCGTCGACAATCGCCGGCAACTGGCTGATGCTCGACGGCGCGCCATCCAGCTGACGGCCACCGTGGTTGCTCACCACCAACGCATCCGCGCCGCAATTGGCGGCCAGGCGCGCGTCTTCCACATCAAGGATGCCCTTGATGATCAGCTTGCCGCCCCAGCATTTTTTGATCCATTCCACATCGTCCCAGCTCAGGCGCGGGTCGAATTGCTGGGCGGTCCACGCCGACAGCGAACTCATGTCCGCAACGCCCTTCACATGCCCGACGATATTGCCGAAACCACGGCGTCGGGTACCGAGCATGCCCATCACCCAGCGCGGTTTGGTCGCCATGTTGAGGATGTTCGGCAGGGTCAGTCTGGGCGGTGCCGACAGGCCGTTGATCAAGTCCTTGTGCCGTTGCCCGAGGATCTGCAAATCCAGGGTCAGCACCAAGGCATCCACGCCTGCGGCCTTGGCCCGTTCGATCAACTGTTCGATAAACGCGCGGTCGCGCATCACGTACAACTGGAACCAGAACGGCTGGCCGACGTGTTCGGCAATGTCTTCAAGCGAGCAAATGCTCATGGTCGACAAGGTGTAGCGCAGGCCAAACGCGGCGGCGGCGCGGGCGGTGAGAATCTCGCCGTCGGCATGCTGCATGCCCGCAAGGCCGGTGGGCGCCAGCGCCACCGGCATGGCCATGTCCTGGCCGAGCATGCTGGCGCGGATCGAGCGTTCATCAATATTGCGCGCCACCCGCTGGCGGAATTTGATCGCGGCAAAATCGCTTTCATTAGCCCGGTAGGTACTCTCAGTCCAGGAACCGGAATCGGCGTAATCGTAGAACATCCTTGGAACACGTTTTTGCGCCAGCCTGCGTAAGTCTTCGATGGTTGTGATCAACGACATCTAGGTCACCTCTCCCTGAACTGAGCCCAGAGAGTAACCGGCCAACGGTCGCCCAACCAGCCATTGCGTTTATAGCGACGGCAGACTAACCTCGCACAAACCCGCAAAATAGCGCATAAACATGCACAACTCCCATCAAGCCATTGACCTGCCTTCCCTGCGCAAACAGAAGATCTTGTTGCTGCTGGAACGCGACGGCAAAGTCACCGCTGCACAATTGGTCGAGCACTTTGCCGTGTCCCAGGACACCATCCGCCGTGACCTTGGCGAGCTTGCCGCCGCCGGCCTGTTGCAACGGGTCCACGGGGGCGCTTTGCCTCGGCCCAAAGATACCGGCAAGGACTTCTTCACCCGCGTCGGCGAGACCAACGCTGCCAAGCGCCACCTCGCGCAACTGGCGGCAAACCGAGTCGAAGACGGCCAGATTGTGCTGTTCGATTCCGGTTCCACTACGCTGCAGATCGCCCAGTCACTACCGCACTCCATACGCCTGACCGTGGTCACCGCTTCGCCGATGATCGCCATCGCCCTGGCTGACCATCGTGACGTGAAGGTGATTCTGGCTGGCGGCCAACTCAACCCGGCCACGCTCTCCACTGGCGGCCATGACGCCATACGCCTGATCCAGAGCATCAAGGCCGACCTGCTGTTTACCGGCGTGTGCGCGCTGCACCCGCAGGTAGGCATGAGCTCGCTGCATTTTGATGAAGTGGCGGTCAAGCAAGCTTTGCTCGATAGCGCCTCCCACGTGGTGGCGGTAACCATGGCGGACAAACTCGGCGCGGTAGAGCCGTTTGTGGTGGCGCCGTGCAGCCGTATTCACACGTTGATTACCGAGTGGCATGTGCCGAACGTGCAGGCGTATGAGCAGTTGGGGCTGGAAGTGCTGCGGGTTGAGGTCGAGTAGCTAGACGTGGCGGTGGCGCCGATCCCCCTCAGTGGCCCAGCTTGCGCTCAGCCTTGGCGGCTTGCTCTTTGATCGCACCGGCCTGGCGCTCAGCGTCCTTGATCGACGTGGGCGTCAGCACCTTGTCGACGCTTTCCGTGTTCGGATCTGGACGCTCCAGCGCCTGGTCCTTGTCGGGGGTGCCGGCGCCTTTCTGGGCTTGTTCCGAGCTGATGGGGTTGGATGTTTTGTCGGCAGTTCTGTGATCGGTCACGAAGTCTCTCCAGGCAATGAGGCGCAAAAAAACATGCACCGTTGTGCAGCAGAGCCCTGGGGTATTTCGATAGTTCAAGGAAATTGCAGCCGCGAAATCAACGCAAAAAAAATTTAAACCTTTTGCCCAGGCATCCGCTCAACAGTCAGGTAACGGCATCCCACCACGTTCAAGGAGAACCACCATGACTACTCTGCTGATCAAACAGATGGGCCTGACCTTCGCACTGGTCGCCGGCGCAATGTCCACCGCCATGGCCGCCACCTCCAACGACTTCGTCGACAACGCGGCCGAAGGTGGTATCACCGAAATCGAGGCCGGCAAACTGGCCCTGGAAAAAAGCAGCGCTGGCGACGTGAAGACCTTCGCCCAACACATGGTCACCGACCACACCAAGGCCAATCAGGAACTGATGACACTGGCGAAAAAGCTCGATATCCAAGTGCCGGATGATGCCGCCCTGACCGACAAGGCCAAGAAAGCCATCCTGGAAATGCGCGACGAATCGTTCGATAAGGCTTACGCCAACAACCAGGTGGCGGCTCATGAAAAAACCGTCGAGCTGTTCAAGAAAGAAGCCGCTTCCTCGGATAACGCCGAGCTGAAAGCATTCGCCACCAAGACCCTGCCCACCCTTGAAGCCCATCTGAAAATGGCCAAGGAGCTGCAGGCCAAATACGATCATTAATCCCCGACCAGGAGACCCTCGACCATGAGCTCGCAACTCAACGGTAAGAAAATCCTCATCATCACCTCCAACACCGGCATCGAGCGCGATGAGCTGGTCAAGCCGCTGCAAGCACTGCGCGAGTTTGGCGCGACCGTGACCCACGGTTCGAGCAAGGGCGGTACCACCCAGACCTTTGTCGGTGATACCGAAAAAGACAAGACCGTGGAATCCGACGTGCAACTGTCGGATGTGCTGAGCAGCGATTTTGACGCGCTGGTCATTCCCGGCGGTACCGTCAACGCCGACACACTGCGCCAGGACGCTGCGGCGCTGCGCTTGATCAAAGAGTTCGCCGACGCCGGCAAGACCATCGCGGCCATCTGTCACGGCCCCTGGACATTGATCGACGCGGGCGTGGTCCAGGGCAAGACGCTGACCTCGTATAAAAGCGTGCGCATCGACCTGGAAAACGCCGGCGCCGCCGGTTGGGTCGACGCTCAGGTCAAGGAATGCAAAGCCAATGGCTGGACCTTGATCACCTCGCGCACGCCGGATGATCTGCCTGCGTTCAACACGGCGATTGCCCAGGCGCTGGCCGGCTGATTGCGGCGCCCCTGAACGCAAACAGGCGCCCCATGGGGCGCCTGTTTGCCAAAGGCTTCAACCCTCAGCTTTTACGCTGTTGCGCCATCTCGCGCTTGGGCCCGAACATCGCCCAGGCGATCAGCCCCAACAACGGCACGAAAATCAGAATCACCAACCATAACCCTTTGGTCTCCCAGCCGCCGGTACTGCGCAGTACCACATTGATCGCCCACAATTCCAACAGCAGCAGAACCACCGCCAACCCGATCCAGACATATTCCAATTGCATGATTCACCTCCTGAGGTCTATGGGTTAAGTCAAGCATCCGCGCCAAGGGTTCCATCGGATTTACCAAGGGGCGTGGTGGCCACGCACCGAGGGCATCAAGCGCTCAGGGTGTAATGCAATCCGCTGCGGCCACGACCATGCAAGCTGCACGATCCCAACCCGCACCGAACCTACTTAACCCATTGATAAAAATACGATTTATGTAATCGCTCAAGTTGGTACAGCTGATGCAATCTTCTACCAGACGAGGCGCGCACTTCGACGCGCCCGAACCCAGTCTGTGAGGTTTCATCATGAATGCCATCGACCTTCTCAAAGCCGACCACGAACGTGTAAAAGCGCTGCTGACCCAACTGAGCGAGTCCACCGAGCGCGGTGTGAAAAAGCGCACCGAGCTGCTGGCCAAGCTGGAGATGGAAATCACCCTGCACACCAAGCTTGAAGAAGAGATTCTCTACCCCGCCTTCCGTAAAGCCGGCGGCAAGGAACAGGACATCATGTACCACGAAGCCAAGGAAGAGCACCGCACCGTCGACACCCTGGTACTGCCTGACTTGAAGCAGACCGAGCCCTCCACCACCGAGTTTTCCGGGCGGGTCAAAGTGGTCAAGGAGTTACTGGAACATCACATCGAAGAAGAGGAAACCGAGATGTTCCCTCAAGCGAAAAAACTGCTGGGCAAAGCGCAACTCGAAGAGCTGGGTGCCGAAATGGAAGCCATGAAAGCTGCGTATAAAAAAACCATGAGCGCCAAGTCGATAGCGGCCTGACGCTGCTTGTCGCCTGGTTCCGCCACCGGGGCCGGTTGTTGGAAAGGCTCCGGTTCTTGATCAAGAGGAAGAGGATTGAACCATGAAGTACGTGCAAAGGATGCTGCTTGCTCTGTGCCTCACAGCCCTGTCCGGTCCACCCGCCCTCGCCGCGTTTGGTGACAACCCCACACGCGCGGCCAACACCTTGGCCGGCGACAGCGCTGCCGGTTCTGCCCTGCCGCCGGGGACTTACCCGAGCAGCCCTTCCGACAGCGACAAAAAAACCCAGGACACCGACAAACAACAGGAAAAGACCTCCAAACCTGCCGATTCCGATAAAGAACCCCAGAAAAAACCGCGCTCAGGCAGCTGACGGCTCATCCGCACTCGGCGGCTCGGGCGCCAGCCCCCAGTCGCCGTGTTCGTACCAGTCGTCGCCGAGCATCTCGGCCGGGTGCATGGTGCGGTCGGCGCCATTGCCGCACGCCAGGTCGGCGGCGCCGCAGTAGCGATCACAGCCCCAGCAGATGCGTTCGGGGTGTTTGGGGTGCAGCGGAAAAGGCTTGGCCATTGCAGTGCTCCTTACCGAAGGGCGACCTCACCACCCTAGCCCTGATACCCGCCCCCAGCCTTGACCGATATCAAGCCTGGCACGCATGAAATATCGTGCGAACTTGACAAGAATCATTATTGTTTACGCCAGACCTTCCTAGACTCGGGCTCTCTTTACTTACCCGTCTGGAAGCCCCTATGCGTACCCTCCCCCTGCTCCCCATCGCCCTGCTGTTATCCACCTCTGCGGCGCTCGCCAAGGAGTACCCCATCGGCGAACCGCAACAGTGCCCCGGCCTGGAAATCGGCGCGGTGTACCTGCAACCGATTGAAATGGCCCCGGCCGGCATGATGCGCGCCACCGCCGACTCCGACGTGCACCTGGAAGCCGATGTGCGGGCCACGGCGGACAATGCCCAGGGCTTTCAGGAAGGCAGTTTCGTGCCCTATCTGAACCTGTCGTTCTCGCTGAAAAAACAGGGCAGCGATACGCCAATCAGCGGTGACTTTCACGCCATGGTCGCCAACGATGGGCCGCACTATGGCGATAACGTCAAGCTGCAAGGCCCCGGCAAATACACCCTTACCTTCAGCGTGCGGCCGCCCACCGGTCACCACGCCCTGGGCCGTCATACCGACAAGGAAACCGGCGTGGCGCCCTGGTTCGAACGCTGCGAGGTGCATTACGAATTCGTCTATGCCGGTATCGGTAAAAAAGGCGGCTACTGATGCGCCGCGCCCTGCTGTTGGGCGGCTTTTTGCTGAACGGCGCGGCGTGGGCGGCAGCGCTGCCCACCTATGAGCTGAGCCTGCAAGACGGTCATTTCACCCCGCCGCAATTGGTGGTCAAGGCCGGCGAGCGCTTCAAGATCGTGCTCAAGAACACGGGCCTTGGGCCTGCCGAATTCGAGAGCACACCGCTGCGCGTGGAGAAAGTGCTGTCACCCGGCGTGACCACGTTTGTGGTGATCCATCCCCTGCAACCCGGCGTGTACCCGTTTTTCGATGAATTCAACCCACAACTGCCCGAAGGCAGCATCCGCGCCGATTAGGAGCCGTTGATGAATCAAGCGATGTTTATTGTGTGGCGCGAAAGCGTCGAAGCGCTGTTGGTGATCGGCATTTTGCAGGCCTGGATCAGCCGCCAGAGCGGCCATTCGCGCCTGGCCCGTTTCCTTTGGGCCGGGGTGTTGGCGGGGTTGCTGGGTTCGGCGGGCCTGGCCGGGTTGATGCTGTGGGCCGGCGACACCATGACCGGCGCCGAGGGTGAATGGCTGCAAGCGCTGATGACGCTGCTGGCCAGCGGGTTGATGGTGCAGATGGTGTTCTGGATGCACCGCCACGCGCCCACGCTCAAGCACAGCCTGCTACGCGAAGCCGACCAGCGCCTGGCCCATCAGGGCGGTTGGGGGCTGATGCTGCTGGCGCTGTTGGCGGTGAGCCGCGAAGGCAGCGAAACCGTGGTGTTCCTGTACGGTGCCGGCGCACGGCTGCACGATACGGCGCTGGGCTTGTTCGCCATCGGCGGCGTGCTGGGCCTGGTGTTGGCCGGTCTCACGGTGGTGTTGTTGCGCAGCAGTCGGCGTTTTATCTCGTGGTCGCACTTTTTTGCCCTCAGCGAAGCGCTGTTGCTGCTGTTGGGCGGTGCCTTGCTGGTCGCCGCCGTGGACCGCATCAGCGGGCAACTGCTGGCCATGGACATGCCCGACTGGGTCTACAGCGCTGTCGGCGAAAGCCGCTGGGACAGCAGCGCCCTGCTCAGTGACAGCCATGGCCTGGGCGCGCTGCTCGCCGACTTTGCCGGCTACCGCGCCGCACCCAGCCTGATCACCTTGCTGGTGCTGCTGGGCTACTGGTTGGCGGTGGGCAACGGCTTGCGCCGGTCACGGCCATGAACTGGCTGCAGCCCCTGGGCGATGGTATGCGCCGCCATGCCCGGTTGATCCGCGCCGTGCAATGGGTGGTGGTGCTGGCCTACGCCGTGCTGTTGGTGGTGCCCGCCCTGCTGCCGCTACCGGACAGCCAGGCGCGCCTGCTGGACAACCTGACGCGGCTCGCACAATTTCTGTTCTGGGGTGTCTGGTGGCCGTTCGTATTGCTGTCGATGGTGTTATTCGGGCGCCTGTGGTGCGGCGTGCTCTGCCCGGAAGGCTCATTGAGCGAATGGGCCAGCCGGCATGGCCGTGGCCTGGGCATTCCACACTGGCTGCGCTGGGGTGGCTGGCCCACCGTAGGTTTTGGTCTGACCACCCTCTACGGCCAGTTGATCAGCGTGTATGACTACGCTCAGGCTGCGTTGCTGATCCTCGGTGGCTCGACCGTGGCGGCGGTGATCGTCGGCCTGCTGTTCGTACGCGGCAAACGCGTGTGGTGCCGCTACCTGTGCCCGGTCAGCGGCGTATTCGCCCTGCTCGCCCGCCTGGCGCCCGTGCACTTTGCGGTGGATGAACAACGCTGGAAAGCCAATAGCGCCCCGCGCCTGCCATTACCCAACTGCGCGCCACTGCTGGACATCCGCCGCCTGCAAGGCGCCAGCGAGTGCCACGCGTGCGGGCGCTGCAGCGGGCAACGGGGGGCGGTCCAACTGATCGCGCGCTCGTGCAACCAGGAAATCCTCCAGGCACCGCGCCAACCCGGCTCGGTGTGGGATGCACGGCTGCTGCTGTTTGGCGTGATCGGCTTGGCCATGGGCGCGTTCCACTGGACCATCAGCCCGTGGTTCATCGCCCTCAAGCAGGGCCTGGCCGAATGGCTGGTGAGCCATGATTGGCTATGGCCGCTGCAAGACAATGCACCGTGGTGGCTGCTGACCCATTATCCGCAGCTCAATGACAGTTTCAGTTGGCTCGACGGTGTTTGCATCGTGCTGTATCTGGCGGGCAGCTCATTGCTGCTCGGTGGCGGATGCTGGCTGCTGCTGCGCCTGGCCGCGCGCGTAGCGGGTGATCGCGCACTGTTTCGGCCCCTGGCCCTGACCTTGACGCCCTTGGGTGGTGCGGGGTTGTTCCTGGGCTTGTCGGCGACCACGGTGAAGTTGTTGCGCTATGAGGGGTGGGTGTTGGGCTGGGTGCAGCCGGTTCGCGCGGCGATTTTGCTCGGCGCGATGGGCTGGTGTTTGTGGTTGGGGTGGCGGCAGCTGGGTGGGGTGCAATCGCGGTGGGCGGCTTGGTTGTGTGTTCTGGTGAGTAACGGGGTGGTGGGATTTGGAGGGTGGTTGCAGTTTTGGGGATGAGTACCCATCCGTTGTTTGGGTAACGGCTCGCGTTTGAACGGCGCAACAGACTGAGGTCCACCCGATGTAGGCAGATCCACCTGTGGGAGGGGCGTGCGAGAGAGTGTCAGATTTTTTGTGTTCGGGCCGGTTAAGGCCTGCCGTCAGGCAGGCCCTATCTTTACCAGGTCGGCCTGATAAATCGATCTCCGTACAGAATCGCAAATTGATTCATTGCGTTCTTCCAATCATGAGCCGCACTGCCCCAGTTCGCGGTGATATTTCGTAATGCCAGCCAGATTAGCTTTGTCGCGGCCTCATCCGTTGGGAAGTGGCCTCGCGTTTTGATGACCTTGCGCAACTGGGCATTGATACTCTCGATGGCATTGGTTGTGTAGATCACTTTGCGTATTGCCGGGGGAAACACGAAGAACGGTATAACTCGATCCCAAGCACGTTTCCAAGCCGATACGACTGTCGGATATTGCTTACCCCAAGGCCCGGCTTCGAAAGCCAGTAGCGCTTGTTCTGCGGCGTCAGCATTGAGTGCTTGATAGATCGGTTTCAGTGCCTTGGCCAGCTCACGGCGCTTATCCCACGGGGCGTAATCGAGGCTGTTACGGATCAGGTGGACGATGCAGGTCTGCAACGTCGTCTCAGGAAACACAGCACTCAGCGCTTCGGGCATGCCTTTGAGACCGTCAGTTACGGCGATCAAGACGTCTTCGACGCCTCGGGTTTTCAGGTCGTTAAAGACCTTCATCCAAAATTTGGCGCCTTCGGTTGTTTCAATCCAAATGCCCAGAATATCTCGCGTTCCGTCCGGCAATACTCCCAGTGCCAAGTAGATCGCTTTGTTGCGAACCAGGCCTTCGTCGCGAATTTTGACTCGCAATGCATCGAAGAAAATTACCGGGTACATCGGTTCAAGCGGTCGCTGTTGCCAGGCGGTAACCTCCTCCAACACTGCGTCAGTGACTGAGCTGATGAAATCGTGAGAGACGTCTGTTCCGTACTGTTCAGAGAGAAACGCCCGGATTTCGCGAACCGTCATGCCTCGGGCATACATCGCGATAATCTTGTCATCGAAGCCGGTAAAACGCCGTTCGTGTTTGGGGATCAGAATCGGAGCAAAGCTTCCATCACGGTCTCTGGGAATGTCCAAACGCAGCGGACCGTCATCGGTTAGCACCGTTTTTCCGCTCTTGCCGTTGCGCTGGTTACTCGATTCCTCAGGGCGCTCCGCGCCCTGAGGGTAGCCAAGGTGGTGGCCCAACTCGGCACCAAGAGCTCGCTCGATCAGCGCCTTTTTGAACGCCATCGAGGCATCCTGAATGGCTTCGGCACTCATCGGGCCGCTGACGAACTGGTCGATCAGCTCTTGGGGAATGGATGGAAGGTCTCGCGGGGCCTCACGGGCCGGTTTCTTTTTGGTCGGCATACATGCACCTCTATCAACATGTTATGCCCGAACACAAAATTTATGACAGGCCCCGGTGCGACGATTCGACTTGCTCCCGATGGCAGTGGGTCAGCAAACGATGCACTCACTGACACTCCCCCATCGGGAGCAAGCCCCCTCCCACAGTGGAACTGTGATCGACGAACAATACCGGTCGGTTACTAGACCTTGAACCGCGCCACCATCTGATGCAGCGCCCCCGCCATCCCCGCCAAGTCGTGCCCTGCCGTCTCTGTATGCAATGCGCCCTGCAATACCTGCTGGGACAAACTACGAATCCCCACCAGGTTACGATCCACCTCCCGCGCCACCAGCGCCTGCTCTTCGGTGGCGCTGGCAATTAGCATGTTGCGCTCGTTGATCTGCGAAATAGACCGAGTGATCTCCTCCAACGCTTCCCCCGAACGCTGCGCCACGCCCAAGGTGGTCTGCACCCGCTCACTGCTGCTGTGCATCGCCGCCACCGCGTGTTCGGTGTCATGGCGAATATTGCCGATCATCTGCTCGATCTCCTGGGTCGAGGTTTGAGTGCGATGGGCCAGCGCACGTACCTCATCGGCGACCACGGCAAAACCGCGCCCGGCGTCCCCGGCGCGGGCCGCTTCGATGGCGGCGTTGAGGGCCAGCAGGTTGGTCTGGTCGGCAATGCTGCGGATCACCTCCAGCACGCCGCTGATGTCCTGCACGCGCACGGCCAGTTGCTGGATGCGTTCGCAGGTTTCCACCACGCCGTTGGCCAGGGTGTTGATCGACGCCACGGTTTGCTGCACCTGGGCCTGGCCGCGCTGGGCGGTCTGCTCGGACAGACGCGAGGCCTCGCTGGTGCTCACGGCATTGCGCGCCACTTCATCGACCGCGGCGGTCATTTGATTCACCGCCGTGGCGGCCTGTTCGATCTCTTGGCCCTGGGCCTGCAAGCTGCTGCTGGTCTGGCCGCTGACCGCGCTCAACTCCTCGGAGGAGCTGGCCACGCCGTCCACCGACGCCGCGATGTGCCGCACCATCTGGTTCAGGTTCTGCTGCATCCGGTGCAGGTTGCGCATCACGCTGCCCTCGGCACTGTTGCCCACGGGCACCACGATGGTCAGGTCGCCCTCGGCGATATGGTTCAACACCCGCGCCGCTTCAGACGGCTCGCCGCCCAAGGGCCGGAGCACGCTGCGGGTAACCATCACCGCAGCCGTTATCACCAGCGCCAGGCACAGCACGAACAGCCCGAGCATGTTGCGCCGCGCCTCGTCATACAGGCTCTGCGCCGCCTGCCGGCGCTCGGCGAACACCTGGCCCTGCAGGGTCATCAGGGCATCCAGGCTCTTGAACACTTCCAGTTCGGCCGGCATCACCTGTTGCTTGAGCTGCGCCAGCCCCTGCTCGCGGGCGCCCTGTCTGATCAGCGCCTGCACCTGGGTAAACGCGGCCACGTAGGCTTCACGATGGGTTTTCAAGGTGGCATACGCGGCCTTGCCCTCGGCGGTATCGAGCAGCGGTTCGAGGGCGCCGAAAGCGTCGGTGATGCGCTGGCGCGTAGTGCCGATGGCGGCCTGGGCCTGTGGGTTGTCCTGGTCGATCAGCAGGTCGCGGGTGTTGCGCCCGTTATCGCGCACACCGGTGGCAATCACCATGATCGGCGCGATTTTCGGCCAGTCCTGTTGCACGATCTGTTCCGATTGCTGCTTGAGGGTTGCCAGGTCGTGCAGGGCGTAAAACACCAAGCCGACCAGGGCCAACGGCGCAATCGCGAAACCGATGACAATGCGTTGAGCCGTGGTTAATTGCTTCATTCTGATATCCCTGATGAAAGCCTGCCCAACATGGGCAGCATCTATAAAAATCCTGTTGAGGGCGTGCATCACCCTCGCAGTACAAACGCGGGGAATAACGCCCGCAGTCGGCCCCATAGCTCGGGCAGTGCCGCCTGTACCGGCGCGCGCGCCAAGTGCGGGTCGAGCATGCTGGCCGTGCGCACCAGCTGCACGGCGAAACGCGTTACGCCACTGGCTTGCAAACGCTGGGCCAGCAGTAGCAGGCGGGCGGGGTCGATCAGGTGCCAGTGCACCGTGGTGCGGCATTCGTAGTCCACGCCACTGGCCAGCAAGGCCTCCAGGCTGCGCCAGTTGGCGGCGCCGCTGCCCTTGACCTGGGTGATCGAGCGGCAGTCTTCGGCCAGCGCCTTCACATCAAAACCGACCCAATCGGCATGGCGCAGCGCGTTGGCAAAACCGGTCGGTTTGATCCCCGCGCTGTGCAGGCCGACCCGAAACCCCATCGCGCGCACTTCATCCATGGCCGCCGGCAAGCCTTCCTGCAAGGTCGGTTCGCCGCCGCTGAACACCACGGCGTCGAGCAAATCCTGACGCCGTTGCAAAAACAGCAACACCCGGCGCCAATCCACCTCAGTGCTTGCGCGCGGCGGGATCAGGTCCGGGTTGTGGCAGTAACGGCAGCGCCAGGCACAGCCCTGGCAAAACAGCACGCAGGCAAGCATGCCGGGATAGTCGAGGGTGGTCAGGGGCACCAGGCCCCCGACCCGTAGCGCTCGACTCATTGGCGCCCGGCCACGGCGGCCGCTTCAGTGAAATGCACACGCTCCTTGTGCTCGGACTGTTTGCCGGGGTTGAAGGCCGACACCGGCCGGTGGTAACCCATCACCCGGGTCCAGACTTCGCAGCGCTGACGTTGTGGCTGGGATGTTTGCATGGTGTAGCTCCTTGAGGGTTGAAAAACGCTTTATCGCGCAGCGGCCAGGGCGAGCACTTCGTCGCACTTGGGGCAGAACTCATGTTCACCGGCCAGGTAGCCGTGCACCGGGCAGATCGAGAACGTCGGGGTGATCGTCAGGTACGGCAGGCGGAAACGTCCCAGGGCTTTGCGCACCAACTGCTTGCACGCCTGGGTCGAGGAAATCCGCTCGGCCATGTACAGGTGCAATACGGTGCCGCCGGTGTATTTGCATTGCAGTTCATCTTGCAGCTCCAGCGCTTCGAATGGGTCCTGGGTGAAGCCCACCGGCAATTGCGAGGAGTTGGTGTAATACGGCGCGACATCGCTGCCGACCTGCAGGATGTCGGGGTAGCGCTTGCGGTCTTCCTTGGCGAAGCGGTAAGTGGTGCCTTCGGCCGGCGTGGCTTCGAGGTTGTAGAGGTGGCCGGTTTCTTCCTGGAACCGCAGCAACGTGGCACGCACATGGTCGAGCAGCTTGAGGGCAAACGCGCGGCCCTGCTCGGTGTGCATGCCCTGCTCATCGCCGCTGAAATTGCGCAGCATCTCGTGCATGCCATTGAGGCCAATGGTGGAGAAGTGATTGCGCAGGGTGCCCAGGTACCGCTTGGTGTAGGGGTAGAGGCCGGCGTCCATATGGTGCTGGATCACCTTGCGCTTGACCTCCAGGCTTTCCATGGCCATGTCCATCAGGCTGTCCAGGCGTTGCAGCAGGCCCGAGGTGTCCCCCTTGAACAGATAGCCCAGGCGCGCGCAGTTGATCGTCACCACCCCCAGACTGCCGGTCTGCTCCGCCGACCCGAACAGCCCGCCGCCGCGCTTGAGCAACTCACGCACGTCCAGTTGCAGGCGACAGCACATCGAGCGCACCTGGTTGGGCTGCATATCGGAATTGAGGAAGTTCTGGAAATACGGCAAGCCATAGCGCGCGGTCATCTCGAACAGGCGGTCGGCGTTGTCGCTGTCCCAGGGGAAATCGTGGGTGATGTTGTAGGTGGGAATCGGAAAGGTGAATACCCGGCCCCTGGCGTCGCCCGCCTGCATCACTTCGATATAGGCGCGGTTGATCAGCTCCATTTCGGCCTGCAGGTCGCCGTAGGCAAACGGCATTTCCTCACCACCGATCACCGGGATTTGCTCACGCAGATCCTCCGGGCAGACCCAGTCAAAGGTCAGGTTGGTAAACGGCGTTTGGGTGCCCCAGCGCGACGGCACGTTGAGGTTGTAGATGAACTCCTGCACCGCCTGACGCACCTGGGCGTAGCTCAGTTGGTCCTTGCGCACATAGGGCGCCAGGTAAGTGTCGAACGAACTGAACGCCTGGGCGCCGGCCCATTCGTTTTGCAGGGTGCCGAGGAAGTTGACCATCTGCCCCAGGGCGCTGCTCAGATGCTTGGGCGGCCCCGCTTCGACGCGCCCGGCAACGCCATTGAGGCCCTCGTGCAACAACGAACGCAGCGACCAGCCGGCGCAGTAACCGGCGAGCATGTCGAGGTCGTGAATATGCAAATCCGCCTCACGGTGCGCGCGGCCGATCTGCTGGCTGTAGACCTCATCGAGCCAATAATTGGCGGTGACCTTGCCCGACACATTGAGCACCAACCCGCCGAGGGAATAGCCCTGGTTGGCATTGGCCTGTACGCGCCAGTCTTCTCGGTCGAGGTATTCGTTCATCGAGGTGGCGACTTCCACCAGGGTCTTGCGGTCGCGACGCAGGCGCCCGTGTTGTTCGCGGTAGACGATGTAGGCGCGCATGGAGAGGAAGTAGCCGGCGTCCATCAGTACGCGTTCGACGCTGTCCTGGATCTGTTCGACGTCCAACTGCTCGATGCCCTTAAGGCGCGCGAGGACGGCGCCCAGCAGCAGGTCGACATCGGCGGGTTGATATTCGCCGGTGGCGGTGCCGGCGGCGATCAGCGCCTGGCGGATTTTTTCCGGGTTGAAGGGGGCGAGGCTGCCGTCGCGCTTGTGTAGGCGAGTGCTGAACAGCGGGGTGAGCGTGGGTTGCATTTTCAGGGCTCCAGGCACCACATATAGTGATTTATTAATGAGTAGACACAAGATGCAGTGAGATTACGGAAAACGGGGTGAGCGCCCCTTGATTGGGGTCAAGGTTTTTTGATTGGGGTATATCCGTTATTTAGGTAACGGCCGCCTATGGTTCCGCCCTTACGGCGGCTCACTTTTGAACAGCGCAAAAGTAAGCAAAACGCTCTTGCCCCAACACTCGGCACCTCGCTTAGGCTCGGTGTGCCCGAACGCAGGCTTGAATCCGTGGGCCGCCGCCACGCGCCATCCATGGCGCGGGGCGGCTAACCCGGCGTCCTGCCGGGTTACCCACGGATTCAAGCCTGCGTTCGGCCAGCGTGTTTAATGGGGCGCCTGAGATCACGATCAAAAGCCAGATCAAAAACCAAAGCAGACTGAGGCCTATCTGATGTATGGAGATCAAAAATGTGGTAGGGGGCTTGCTCCCGATGGCAGTGGGTCAGCAACCGATGCATCAACTGACACGCCCTCATCGGGAGCAAGCCCCCACATTGAGGCACCGCCCTACCCCCCACTCATGTTCATAAACCGCACCACCTGCACCTCCCCCGCCCCGGTAAAGTCATGCCGCAACGGCTTGCCCTTCAACCCACGAACCAACGCCTCGACCAACGGCCCATCGTCCAGCGGATAGCGGCGCAACAACCCCCGAAAATCCACCGCCTGCTCCTGCCCCAGACACAACAACAACTGCCCCTCCACCGTCATGCGCACGCGGTTGCAACTGCCGCAGAAGTTGTGGGAGTTGGGCGAAATAAACCCGATGCGCGTTGCCGGATGCCTTGCCAAGCGCACATACCGCGCCGGTCCGCCGCTGTTCTCGGTGCTGTCCACAAAACCATGTTCACGGGCAATCACCGCGCGCACTTCATCGCTGGAACAAAACGTCTCCCCGCGCGAGCGCCCCACATCGCCCAAGGGCATTTCCTCGATAAAGCTGATGTCGATACCTTGATCGATGGCATACCGCACCAACCCCGGCACCTCATCAAAATTGCGCCCCTTCATCACCACGCAGTTGAGCTTGACCCGTTCGAACCCCGCCTCCCGGGCCGCCTCGATACCGGCCAGCACCTGGCGCAGATCACCGTTGCGGGTGATCGCGCGAAAGCGTGAGGCGTCCAGGCTGTCGAGGCTGATATTCATGCGCTTGACCCCCGCCTCCACCAACGGCCGGGCCAATCGCGCCAACTGCGAGCCATTGCTGGTCATCACCAGTTCACGCAGCCCCGGCAACGCGGCGATGTTGCGGCACAAGCCGACAATGCCCGGGCGGATCAGCGGTTCACCGCCGGTAAGGCGGATCTTGCGCACGCCCTGGCCGACGAACAACGCGGCCAGCCGCTGCAGCTCTTCCAGCGTCAACACCTGCTGGCGCGGCAGGAAGGTCATGTTTTTCGCCATGCAGTACACACAGCGAAAATCACAGCGGTCGGTCACCGACAAGCGCAGGTAATCGATGGAGCGGCCCACACCATCCAACAGGCTCATGTCACTGCACCAACGGCGAGTCGGCACCCTGCAACGCGATGCCGCGAATGTCCGCCGCGCCGATCAGGGTTTGCAGGTACTGCACCAACGCCTTCTGCCACACGCCCTGTTGCAGTTGGGTGCGAATGGCCACCGCCACCGCTTCGTACGGCAGCGGCTGGCCTTCGACGCGCTGGTCGACGTTGATCACGTGCCAGCCATAACGGCTCTCCAAAGGCTTGGCGGCCAGGCCCGGTGCCAGGGTGAACAACTGGCGCTCCAGCTCCGGCACAGTCTGGCCTTTGCTCACCTGGCCCAACGAACCACCCTGGGCCTTGGACGGGCACGCCGAGTATTTGAGGGCCAACTCGGCAAACTGGCCCGGCTGCTCTTCCAGGCTCAGCAGCAAGACTTCTGCCTGGCTGTGCGCCAGATCGCGCGCCTCGCTATCGTCCGGCGCGCATTCGAGCAGGATGTGCCGCACCGCCAACAACGGCGCACTGTGAAAGCGCCCACGGTTGTTATCGAAGTAACGCAAGCAGGTGGCCTCGTCGCACTCGGGCACCGTGACCTCGCGCTCCAGCAACAAACGCGTGGCCGCTTCTTCTTGGTTTTCGCCGGGGGCAATGTCCCCTGCCAGGCCCAGCTCGGCAATCCGCTGCTGCAACAGCTCGCGGATCACCAGCGCACGGGCGGCCAGGTACACCGCCGCCTCGCGGCTTTCGGCCGGGTGATACTGCAACTCCAGGGCCATCGCCTCGGGCGTGACCGGCACGCCGTTGACGCTGATGATCGGCCATTCCTGCTCACTGCTGGCGATCAACTCAGGCTCAAGCGGCACTGCGACTTCAACCACCGCCTCTTTGGCCGACGAACCGCAACCGCCGCTGCCGCCATTGCCGCCACCACATCCGCATCCACTGCTCATGCTGTTCTCCTCACTTTTGCCGCACGATTTGATAACGACGCCCCAGGTACCAGATCGGTGCGCTGACCATGTGCACCAGGCGGGTAAACGGGAACAGCACGAACAGGGTCAGGCCCAGCGCCACATGGGCCTTGTAGATCAGCGACACCGGCGCGATCGACTCGGCCGCCTGCACCGGCCGCAACAGCACCACGTTCTGTGCCCAGTCGGCGAGCATCACCATCACCGAGCCCTCCATATGGCCGGTGGAGGCCACGATGGTCAGCAAGCCCAGCAGCAATTGCGCCAGCAGCACCAGCAGGATCAGGATGTCCGACGGGCTCGACGTCGCGCGCACCCGTGGGTCGCTCAGGCGCCGCTTGACCAGCATCAGCAAGCCCACCAGGCACAGCAGGCCGAAGAAGCCGCCGGAAACCATCGCGAGCAGTTGCTTGTTTTCGGTACTGATCACATGGTGGTAGACCGACGCCGGGGTGAGCAGGCCGACAAAATGCCCGGCCAGTACGAACAGCACGCCGACATGGAAAAAGTTGCTCGCCACGCGCATGCCACGGTTATTGAGCATCTGGCTGGAGCCGGCCTTCCAGGTGTACTGCGAGAGGTCGAACCGCGCCCAACTGCCCAACAGACAGATGGCCAGGGCCACATAGGGGTAGACCCCGAATACCAGCAAATTCCACTTAGACATTACCCACCTCCCCGGCCGGCACGCTGGCCTGGCCTTCTCGCTGAAAATCCACCCAATGCAACGGCACCGCGCTTTCTTCGCGGGCCTTGCCCGGCGCGCTCGGTAGCGAACTGCAGCGGTCCTGCTGTTCGGCCTGCATAAAGTCCACCGCTTCCTCTTCCCAGATTTTGTCCAGGGCTTCGAGGGAGTCGTCGCGCGGTTCGGCGGCGACCTGGGCGCGCACTTCAGCCACGGCCTGGTGCGGCTCGGCGCCGGCGATCTGCAACAGCGCACGCAAGCAACCGGCATAAGCGCTCTCACGCTCTTCCAGACGCGCGGCGAGCAATGCCAGCAGGTGCGCCACATCCGCCAGGCCCTCGCGGGCCTCGATGTCTTCGCGGGTGGACAAAAACTCCAGATACAGCGGGATATAGTCCGGCAGCTCCTTGACGCCGATGGCAAAGCCGGCCGCTTCGTACTGGGCCATCATGTCGACCATGGCCTGGCCACGATCGCGGGACTCACCGTGCACGTGTTCGAACAACAACAGCGACAACGAACGCCCCCGGCCAAACAGCGCGCCGTAGTGTTCCTGACCGTCCATCAGGTCGTTGGCGCAGATCAGCTCCAGCAGCTCAAACAACGCGCCGCGCTGCTTGGGGCTGATTTCCCGCGATTCGATGATCGCCTGTTCCAATTCGTCGCGGCCGTTCACCAGGGTCTCGGTGGGGTAATCCAGCAGCAGCGAAATCACTTTGAGAATGCGCATGGCTCAGTCCTCCCAGATCTGTACGGTTTTGAGCACGTCGCGGCGGTTGGCCTTCTTGGCGCCGAACATGTTGGTGTCGGAGCTGCCGCTGCAACCGCTGCCGAAGCTGAACCCACAACCGGAGCGCTCGGCGAACGCGTCGCTCATGGCGTCTTCACGGTGGGCGCTGGGCACCACAAAACGGTCTTCGTAGTTGGCGATGGCCAGGTAGCGGTACATCTCTTCCACCTGTTCTACACTCAGGCCGACGTCTTCGAGCACTTGCAGGTCTTCGACGCCGTCCACTTGCTGGGAGCGCTTGAAGGCCCGCATCGCCAGCAGGCGCTTGAGCGCTCGCTTGACCGGTTTTTCATCGCCGGCGGTGAGCATGTTCGCCAGGTAACGCAGCGGAATGCGCAGGCTGTCGACATCCGGGATTACCCCGTTCATGCCCACGGTGCCGGCGGCCGCAGCGTTCTGGATCGGCGAAAGCGGCGGCACGTACCAGACCATCGGCAAGGTGCGGTATTCCGGGTGCAACGGCAGTGCGAGTTTCCAGTCCACCGCCATCTTGTAGACGGGCGAACGCTGGGCCGAGTCGATCACCGACTGCGGTACGCCATCGGCCAGGGCCTGGCGGATCACCGCCGGGTCGTTCGGGTCGAGGAAGATTTCCAGCTGTTTCTCGTACAGATCCTGCTCACTGGCGGTACTCGCCACCTCGCTGATGCGGTCGGCGTCGTACAGCAACACGCCCAGATAACGAATACGCCCCACGCAGGTTTCGGCGCACACGGTAGGCATGCCGGCTTCGATGCGCGGGTAGCAGAAGATGCACTTCTCGGACTTGCCGCTTTTCCAGTTGAAGTAGATTTTCTTGTACGGGCAGCCGCTGATGCACATGCGCCAGCCACGGCATTTTTCCTGGTCGATCAGCACGATGCCGTCTTCTTCGCGCTTGTAGATCGCGCCACTGGGGCACGAGGCCGCGCACGCCGGGTTCAGGCAGTGCTCGCACAGGCGTGGCAGGTACATCATGAAGGTGTTTTCGTACTCGCCGTAAATGTCGGCCTGGATCTGGTCGAAGTTCTTGTCCTTGCGCCGCTTGGCGAACTCGGTGCCGAGGATTTCTTCCCAGTTGGGGCCCCATTCGATTTTCTGCATGCGCTTGCCCGACACCACCGAACGCGGGCGGGCGGTGGGCTGGTGCTCGCCCAGGGGCGCGGTGTGCAGGTGCTGGTAGTCGAAGTCGAACGGCTCGTAGTAGTCGTCCAGGCTCGGCAGGTCGGGGTTGGCGAAGATGTTCGCCAACACGCGGAATTTGCCGCCGATGCGCGGGTTGATCGAGCCGTTGGCGTTGCGCACCCAGCCGCCCTTCCACTTGTCCTGGTTTTCCCACTCTTTGGGGTAGCCGATGCCCGGCTTGGACTCGACGTTGTTGAACCAGGCGTATTCCATGCCTTCGCGGCTGGTCCACACGTTTTTGCAGGTGATCGAGCAGGTGTGGCAGCCGATGCATTTGTCCAGGTTCAGCACCATGCCGATCTGTGAGCGAATCTTCATCTCAGTTCTCCTCGATATCGGTCGGCAATGGGCGCGGCAAGTCATCGCCGCTGGAGCCATCGAGCCAGTCGACCTTGGCCATCTTGCGCACCACGACGAATTCGTCGCGGTTGCAACCGACCGTGCCGTAGTAGTTGAAACCGTAGGCCTGCTGGGCGTAGCCACCGATCATGTGGGTGGGCTTGAGCACCACGCGGGTCACCGAGTTGTGGTGGCCGCCACGGGTCTTGGTGGTTTCCGAACCGGGTACGTTCACGATGCGTTCCTGGGCGTGGTACATCATCACCATGCCTTCCTTGACACGCTGGCTGACCACCGCACGGGCGGTGAGCGCGCCGTTGACGTTGAAGCATTCGATCCAGTCGTTGTCCTCGATGCCGGCGCGCTTGGCGTCGATTTCCGAGAGCCACACAATCGGCCCGCCACGGCTCAAGGTGAGCATCAACAGGTTGTCGCTGTAGGTGCTGTGGATGCCCCACTTCTGGTGCGGGGTGATCCAGTTCAGCACGATCTCGGTCTCGCCATTGCTGCGTTTGCCCTTCACGCCTTCGATGGTGCGGGTGTTGACCGGTGGCCGGTAGCTCATCAACTGCTCGCCGAACGCCTGCATCCACGGGTGGTCCTGGTAGAACTGCTGGCGGCCGGTGATGGTGCGCCACGGGATATTTTCATGAACGTTGGTGTAGCCGGCGTTGTAGCTCACGTGGTCGTCTTCCAGGCCCGACCAGGTGGGGCTGGAAATGATCTTGCGCGGCTGCGCCTGGATGTCGCGAAAACGAATCGCCTCGTGGGCCTTGGGCAGCGCCAGGTGGCTGTGGTCGATGCCGGTGAATTCCGACAACGCCGCCCACGCCTTGACCGCCACGTGGCCGTTGGTTTCCGGCGCCAGGGACAGGATCACCTCGGCCGCATCGATGGCCGTGTCGATTTTCGGCCGGCCGTGGCTGATACCGGCGTCGCCTTCGTGGTGGTTCAGTTCGCCGAGGAACTGCACCTCATCGTCGGTGTTCCAGTTGATGCCCTTGCCGCCATTGCCGAGTTTTTCCAGCATCGGGCCCAGCGAGGTGAATTTCTTGTAGATGTTCGGGTAGTCGCGCTCCACCACTGCCATGTTCGGCGCGTTCTTGCCCGGCACCGGCGCCACACCGGCGCTTTTCCAATCGGTGCCGCCGAACGGCTGGGCCAGTTCGCCGACGCTGTCGTGCATCAAGGGTACGGTGACCAGGTCTTGCTCCACGCCCAGGTGGCCGACCGACATGGCCGAGAACGCCTTGGCGATGCCCTTGTAGATTTCCCAGTCCGAACGCGACTCCCACGCCGGGTCGATGGCCGCCGACAACGGGTGGATGAATGGGTGCATGTCCGAGGTATTCATGTCGTCTTTTTCGTACCAGGTGGCGGTCGGCAAGACGATGTCGGAATACACGCAGGTGGAGGACATGCGGAAGTCCAGGGTAGTCACCAGGTCGAGCTTGCCGATGGCGCCGTCGTCGACCCATTCGGCTTCGGTGGGCTTGCTTTCGCCGCCAAAGCCGATGTCTTCGTTCATCACCCCGTTCTTGGTGCCCAGCAGGTACTTGAGCATGTACTCGTGGCCCTTGCCCGAGGAGCCAAGCAGGTTGGAGCGCCAGATAAACATGTTGCGCGGGAAGTTCACCGGGCTGTCCGGCTGTTCGCAGGCGAAACGCAGGCTGCCGTCCTGCCACGACTTGACCACGTAGTCTTTGGGGTCCATGCCCGCCGCTGCCGCATCACGGCAGATATGCAGCGGGTTGGTGTTGAGTTGCGGCGCGCTGGGCAACCAGCCGGCGCGTTCGGCGCGGATGTTGTAGTCCAGGGCATGGGTGGGGAACTGCGACTTGTCGGCCAGGGGCGAGAGCACGTCGTGCATGTTCATCTTCTCGTGGCGCCACTGGGAGCTGTGGCCGTAGAAGAAGCTGGTGCCGTTCATCTGGCGGGGTGGGCGGCTCCAGTCCAGGCCGAAGGCCAGGGGCAGCCAGCCGCATTGCGGGCGCAGTTTCTCCTGGCCGACGTAGTGGGCCCAGCCGCCGCCGGTCTGGCCCACGCAACCGCAGAGCATGAGCATGTTGATCAGCCCACGGTAGTTCATGTCCATGTGGTACCAGTGGTTCATCGCCGCGCCGACGATGATCATCGAACGGCCACGGGTTTTGTCGGCGTTGTCGGCGAACTCACGGGCGATCTGGATGGCTTTTTCGCGGCTGACGCCGGTGATCGCTTCCTGCCACGCCGGGGTACCCGGCACGCTGGCGTCGTCGTAGTCTCTGGCCACGTTGCTACCGCCCAGGCCACGGTCGATGGCCAGGTTCGCGGCAGACAAGTCGAACACCGTGGCGACCTTGGCCACCGTGCCGTCGGCCAGGGTCACGCTGTGTACCGGCACGCGGCGGAACTGCACCGCATCGCCGGCCACATGCTGGAAATGCTCGTGGGCTTCACCGGCAAAATACGGGAAGGCCACTTCGGCGACGTCATCACCGATCAGGCTGAGTTTGAGGTCGATGGCGCGGCCTTCACCGCCCTCCTTGGCGAGGATGTTCCACTTGCCCTTCTCGCCCCAGCGGTAGCCGATGGAGCCTTGTGGCGAGACCAACGCGCCGCTCTCATCGAGGGCGATGGTTTTCCATTCCGGGTTGTTGTCCTGGCCGAGGTTGCCGGTGAGGTCCGAGGCGCGCAGGAAGCGGTCGGGCTGGAAACCGGCGCCCGGTGCGAAGCCGCTCATGGGCTTGAGCGTCACCAGCACCGGCAGGTCGGTGAAGCGCTTGGCGTAATCGGTGAAATACGCGCTCGGTTTATCCAGGTGAAACTCTTTGAAGATCACATGGTTGAAGGCCTGGGCCAACGCGGCGTCGGTGCCCTGCTTGGGGTTGAGCCACAGGTCGGTGAGCTTGGCCACTTCCGAATAGTCGGGGGTGATGGCCACGGTCTTGGTGCCCTTGTAGCGCACCTCGGTGAAGAAGTGTGCGTCGGGGGTGCGGGTCTGCGGGACGTTGGAGCCCCAGGCGATGATGTAGTTGGAGTTGTACCAGTCGGCCGATTCCGGCACGTCGGTCTGCTCGCCCCACACCATCGGCGAGGCCGGTGGCAGGTCGCAGTACCAGTCGTAGAAGCTCAGGCACACACCGCCCAGCAGCGACAGGTAACGCGAGCCCGCCGCGTAGCTGACCATGGACATGGCCGGGATCGGCGAGAAGCCGACGATGCGGTCCGGGCCGTATTGCTTGATGGTGTAGACGTTGGAGGCGGCGATGATCTCATTCACCTCCTCCCAGTTGGAGCGGATAAAACCGCCCATGCCGCGCTTGCTCTTGTACGACTCGGCCTTGACCTTGTCCTCGACAATGCTCGCCCACGCTTCCACCGGCGGCAGGGTCAGGCGCGCTTGACGCCACAATTTGAGCAGCGGTTTGCGGATCTTGGGGTACTTGAGCCGGTTGGCGCTGTAGATGTACCAGCTGTAGCTGGCGCCGCGCGGGCAGCCACGGGGCTCGTGGTTGGGCAGGTCGTTGCGGGTGCGCGGGTAGTCGGTCTGCTGGGTCTCCCAGGTGATCAGGCCGTTTTTCACGTAGATCTTCCACGAGCACGAGCCGGTGCAGTTCACGCCGTGGGTGGAGCGCACGATCTTGTCGTACTGCCAGCGCGAACGGTAGACATTTTCCCAGTCGCGGGACTCTTTGCGGGTCTCGCCGTGACCGTCGGAGAATTCATTTTGCTTGCGGTTGAAGAACCGCAGTTGATCCAGTAAGTGACTCATGGTGCTTTCCTCATCAGGCGTGCCGTGGGGTGCGTTGCCCCGCGAATTCGTGGTCGATCAGCAGGGTGTGGCGCAGCCTTTGCGGGCGTACCACCACCAGGTCACGACAATGCAGCTCAGGTAGAAACCGACAAACATGTAGAACGCCATGGCCGGGCTGCCGGTGGCGGCCATGGACGTGCCGAAGGACTTGGGAATGAAGAACGCGCCGAACGCGCCCATGGCCGAGCTGAAACCCAGCACGGCGGCCGATTCCTTGCCGGCGTCTTTCAGGGCTTGCTCGCGCACCGCCGCAGGTTTGCCGGCGCTGGCTTGTTCATGCAGGGTACGGAAGATCACCGGGATCATGCGAAAGGTCGAACCGTTGCCCACCCCGGTGGTGATGAACAGCAGCATGAACATGCCGAGAAAGCCGTAGAAGCTGCCGCCCTGCCCGTTCTGCGGCAGAAAGTGCAGCACGCCGAACACCATCACGATCATCAGCACGAAGTTCCACAAGGTCACCCGCGCACCGCCCAGTTTGTCTGCCAGCCAGCCGCCCAGCGGGCGTACCAGCGCACCGACCAGCGGGCCGAGGAAGGCGAACTTGAGTGCTACCACATCCGGGAACGAGGTTTTGATCAGCAGCGGAAACGCCGCCGAGAAGCCGATGAACGAACCGAAGGTCGCCAGGTATAGCCAGCACATCAGCCAGTTGTGTTTGCGCTTGAAGATCACCGCCTGTTCGCTGAACGAGGCACGCGCACTGGACAGGTCGTTCATGCCGAACCAGGCCGCCACGGTAACGGCGAGAATGAACGGCACCCAGATAAACCCGGCGTTCTGCAACCACAACTGGCTGCCATCGGCCAGCGTCTGCGGTTGCCCGCCCATCAAGCCGAACACGCCGAACGTGATCACCAGCGGCACGCAGAACTGCATCACGGACACGCCCAGGTTACCCAGGCCGGCATTCAGGCCCAGCGCGGTGCCCTGTTGGGCCTTGGGGTAAAAAAAGCTGATGTTGGACATGCTCGAAGCGAAGTTGCCGCCACCGAAACCGCACAACAAGGCGATGAGCACGAACACGCTGTACGGGGTGTTGGGGTCTTGCACCGCGAAGCCCATCCACAGCGACGGCAGCAGCAAGGAGGCGGTGCTCAGCGCGGTCCAGCGACGCCCGCCGAAGATCGGCACCATGAACGAGTAGAACACTCGCAAGGTCGCGCCGGACAAACCCGGCAGCGCGGCCAGCCAGAACAGTTGGTCGGTGGTGAAGCTGAAGCCGATGGCGTTGAGACGCACGATCACCGTGCTCCAGACCATCCACACGGAGAAGGCCAGCAGCAGCGCGGGAATCGAAATCCACAGGTTGCGGGTCGCGGTCTTTTTACCGCTGGCACCCCAGAACGCCGGGTCTTCAGGGCGCCAGTCGTGGATCACCGGGCCCGAGTCGGGCTTTTGCGCGATGGACATGTTCATTCTCCTTGGAGAGGTTGGGCGGTCTTGCCCATAAGCGGTTGCTTGCGAACTTCGCTGAAGTACATCCAGGCCAGGGACACCCAGACCACGCCGTACATCAACATGAAGCAGGAAGAGCGCACGCCGGTGAGGTCCACCAGGGCGCCGAACAGGATCGGCAGCACAAAGCCGCCCAGGCCACCGGCCAGGCCGACGATGCCGGACACCGCGCCCATGTTTTGCGGGTAGTCATTGGCGATGTACTTGAACACCGAGGCCTTGCCGAACGCGAAGGCGATGCCCATCACAAACAGCAGCACGGTGAACAGCGTGGCGTTGAGGCCGATATGAAAATCGAGGGGGCCGTTGACCGTCATGACCTGCAGTTGGGTCTGCGGGTAGCTGAGCAGGAACAGGCAGATCCAGCTCACCCACAGCACCCACCAGGTCACGCTCTGGGCGCCCCAACGGTCGGACATCCAGCCGCCTACCGCGCGCAATACGCCGCCGGGCAGGGAGAAACAGGCGGCCAGCAGCGCGGCGCTTTGCAGGCTGAAGCCGTATTCCTGCACGTAGTACTTGGTCATCCACAGCGCCAGGGCCACATAGCCGCCGAACACAATCGAGTAGTACTGGCAGTAGCGCCACACCGCCGGGTCCTTGAGGCACAGCAACTGCTGGCGCAGGGTGGCCCCGCCGGCGCTGCGGTGGGTTTTGTCTTCGCTGGTGAGGAACCAGAACAGCAGCGCGGTGATAAACAGGATGGCGCCGAACACCTTGGGCACCAGATGCCAGGTGCCCAGGGCGATCAGCGCCGGGGCCAGAAACTTGGTCACTGCCGCCCCGGCATTGCCGGCGCCGAACACGCCCATGGCAAAGCCCTGGTTGCCCTTGTCGAACCACTTGGCAACATAGGCGATGCCCACCGAGAACGAGCCGCCGGCCAGGCCGACAAACAACCCCAGCACCAGGAACTGCCAATAAGCGGTGGCGTAGGTGATCAGGTACAGCGGCAGCACGCAGGCGAGCATCAGCAAAAAGAACACGATGCGCCCGCCGAAGCGGTCGGTGAGCAGGCCCAGGGGCAGGCGCACCAGTGAGCCGGTCAGCACCGGCGTGGCGGCCAGCAGGCCGAACTGGGTTTCGTTCAGTTGCAAGAGTTCTTTGATCGGCACGCCCAGCACGGCGAACATCATCCACACCATAAAGCAGACGGTGAACGCCAGGGTGCTCATGCCCAGCACCAGGCCCTGTCTCATACGGGGTTGAGTCACGGTATGCGCTCCAGAAAGTGATTCCATGAGCGCAGGTTAGGGGCGACACCCCCGTGGAACTTGACCCAGATCAACGTCGACCCTGGGGGTATGGGGCTATGCTGGCCCCGTCTACCTCCAAGGAGGTAGCCGCAACAACAAGAGAAAGCCTTTATTTATCAATGGATTGGTCTCTTGTGCCGGCTTTTATCCGTGGGAGGGTGCGCCGGCAACTCTTTAGAGGTAGGACGCCAGGGAAGGCCGTGTTCAGCCCTTTTTCCCATGCCCGGTACAACCATGCTGCTCGCCTGCCCCCTTCGATTACGCCGCCATGCTTGACTGGCTGCGCAGCTCCCTGCCGGCCCGCGCCGGCCTGGCCGTTATTCTGATCGCCGTCCTCGCCCTGGCCAGTTCCCTGAGCGCCGGCCTGATCGCGTGGTTCAGCCAGGGCGACGCGGCCGCGATCAACACCGCAGGTTCGGTGCGCATGGAAACCTACCACCTCAGTTGGAAACTCGCCGCCGGCGCACCGCCCGGAGAAATCGAGACCATCACCCAGAGCCTGCAAGGGCGCCTGGACAGCCAGTCCCTCAAGGCGGTGCTTGAAGACGGCCCGCGCAATGCCCTGTTGCAGAGCTACCAGCAGATCCAGCAACGCTGGCACGACGATCTGCGCCCTGCCTTGGCAAGCGGTAACCGTGAGCTGTTCCAGGCCAATGCACCGGCCTTCGTCGAACAGCTCAACCGGTTCGTCAGCCTGTTGCAGCAACACAGCGAACAAAAGCAAAGCTGGCAGCAAGGCATCCAGGGCCTGGCGCTGTTCAGCACCTTGATCATCCTGCTGCTGGGCCTGTACGAATTGCAGTACGGCGTAGTCAACCCCCTGGAAGAACTGGTGCACGCCACCCGGCGCTTCCGTGACGGCGACCTCAAGACCCGGGTCAACCACCGCTCCGAAGATGAGCTGGGGCAGTTGGCACTGAGCTTCAATGCCATGGCCGAGACCATCGAGGCGTCCCACCGCACCCTGGAAAGCCAGGTGCAACTCAAGACCCTCAACCTGCAACAAGCCAACGCCGCCCTCGAATTGCTCTACCAGAGCAGCAGCAGCCTGGCCACGCGCCTGGCCAACGCCGAAGGCCTGGATGAACTGATCCGGCGCTTCCAGACACGCCTGCCGGGCCTGCGCCTGTCGCTGTGCCTGCAAGGCCACTTCCTGGCACCGGCGCAGCAGATGCTCGCCCTGCACGGCGAGCACAGCCGCAATATCTGCGCGATTGGCGATTGCGCGACGTGCGAGCGTCACCACGTTGCGCCGCCGCAGGTGTTCAGCATCAGCAACCAGGGCGCCGAACTGGGCGAGCTCAAGGCGCACTTCCTCGACGGCCACGCGCCCCAGGATTGGGAACAACAGTTGATCCAGGCCCTGGCCAACCTGATCGGCACCTCGCTGTCGCTCAAGCGCCAACGCGAGCAGGATCACCGCCTGCTGCTGCTCGACGAACGCACCATCATTGCTCGCGAGCTGCATGACTCCCTGGCCCAGGCGCTGTCGTACATGAAGCTGCAAGTGAGCCGCATGCAAACCCTGATCCGCCGTGGCGAACCGGTGGAGACCCTGGCCACCGTCACCGGCGAACTGCGCGATGGCCTGAACAATGCCTATCGCCAACTGCGCGAATTGCTCACCACGTTCCGTCTGCAGATTCACGACGCCGGGCTGGTACACGAGCTGTCGGACACCGCCGAAGAGTTCTCCCGACGCGGCGAATTCCAGGTGCACTTGCACGTGGAGGCGCTGGCCTTCCAGCTGTCGGCCAGCGAACAGATCCATGTGTTGCAGATCACCCGCGAGGCCTTGTCCAACTGCCTGCGCCATGCCCATGCGCAGAACGCCTGGCTGCAACTGCGCCAGGTCGGCGAAACCGTGAGCCTTTGCATCGAAGACGATGGTCGCGGCTTCTGCGGCGACGTCGACCGCCGCGAACACCACGGCTTGACCATCATGGACGAACGCGCGCGCAGCCTGCACGGCGACCTCGAGATCAACCCACGAGCGCCCCAGGGCACTCGCGTGCAATTGCGTTTCCAGCCGGAATTTCTCGGCCACTCCTTACAAGGCACCGCCCCATGAACACCGCCCCGCGCCACCGTATCCTGCTGGTCGATGATCACCCGATGATGCGCCACGGCATGCGCCAGATCCTCGAACTGGAAGACGACCTTCAGGTCGTCGGCGAAGCCGGCAACGGCCAGGAAGCCCTGGACCGGATCGACGCCCTGCAACCGGACCTGGTACTGCTGGACAACAACATGCCGCACATGAACGGCCTGGAAACCCTGCGCCGCCTGCGCGCCATGCACTATGGCGGCAAGGTGCTGCTCTTTACCGTCTCCGATGCCGAGGACGACATCCGTGATGCGCTGCGCCTGGATGCCAACGGTTACCTGCTCAAGGACATGGAGCCCGAGTTGGTGGTGGAGTTCATCCGTGATGCGCTGCACGGCGCCCTGGTGATCAGCCCAGGGCTGACCCGCGTACTGGCGCAGGCCCTGCGTTCGCCGCAACCCCATGCGGCGGTGGAATTGACGGAGCGCGAGCGCCAGGTGTTACGCACGATCGCCAGTGGGTACAGCAATAAGGTGATCGGGCATAAGCTGGGCATTACCGAGGGCACCGTGAAGGTGCATGTGAAGAACCTGCTGCACAAGCTGGGGTTGCGCTCGCGGGTGGAAGCGGCGGTTTGGGCGATGGAGCATTTGCGGCAGGTGGGGTGAGGCTTTTTGCAAATTTCACTGGGGTTATGCGGTGTTTGAACTGGCCCTATCGGGAGCAAGCCCCCTCCCACATTTGCCTGTATTCACACATCAAAGTGTGGGAGGGGGCTTGCTCCCGATAAGGCCCTTGCGGTCACAGACGACTGACTGCGCCGGCCATATGCTCGGAAATCCGCGCCCGTAACCAGCGCTCCGCCGGGTCGTTGTCATGCACCCCGCTCCACACCATCGACAACTCTGCCGCATCAATTGCAAACGGCGGGTCCTCGGCACGCAACGCCGTGCCCTCGGTCAAGGCACACGCCGCGTAATCCGGCACCGTCGCGATGATCTGCGTGCCGGCCAGCAGCGCCCGCAACCCGCTGAACTGCGGCACGGCCAGCACCACGCGCCGCGCACGGCCGATGCGCGCCAGGTCGAGGTCGATATTGCCGCTCAAATCGCCCGAGAACGACACCATCGCGTGGGGCCTCGCGCAGTAATCGTCCAGGCTCAGCGGTTCGACGCCGTCATCGCCACGCAGGACCTTGCACGGGATGTCCCGCAGCTTCTTGCGCTTGGCATTCGCCGGCAGCTCAGTGGTGTAGCTCACCCCCACCGAGATCTCGCCGCTGGCCAGCAACGCCGACATCAGCAGGTAGTTGGCGCGGCGCACCACCACGACGATCCCCGGTGCTTCTTCGCGCAGTTGGCTGAGCAACGGCGGGAACAGACCGAATTCGGCGTCATCGGACAGGCCGATGCGAAATACCGCACAGCTGGTAGAAGGGTCGAAATCCTTGGCGCGGCTGACCGCGCCTGAAATGGTGTCCATCGCCGGCTGCAACTCCTTGAGTATCGCCACGGCACGCGGCGTGGGCTCCATGCCCCGCCCGTTGCGCAACAGCAACGGGTCGTCGAACAGATCGCGCAGGCGCCCCAGCGCCGCACTCACCGCCGGTTGGCCCATGAACAGCTTTTCGGCGACCCGGGTCAGGTTCTTCTCGAACATCAAGGCTTCGAAAATCACCAACAGGTTCATGTCGACGCGGCGCAGGTCGTTGCGGTTCATGGCGGTATCCAAACGGTTATCAAGCCGCCAGATAAGCACGCATGACGCGGCGGCGATTGCACGCCTGTGCTGTCTTTTCCTGCACCGCACCTGGCGAAATTAACAACGATTAACTCGTCAGCCGGACGGTCGGGCAACAAGATAAGCACGCTCTACACTGGATCCATTCACCGGGAACGCTCCCATCGACTGCGGATATCTGTCATGGCCCGACTTGAGTACTGTGCCCCCCGTTTGCCCACCACCGGCGGGCTGTGCCCCCGACGCGAACGCATTGCCAAGCAATTGATCCTGGCCAACCTCGGCGAAAGCCTGGCCATTGCCGACTTGGCCCAAGCCTGCGCGCTGTCGCGCAGCCATTTTTCCCGCGCGTTCAAGTGCACCACCGGGCTGTCGCCCCAAGAGTGGATTCGCCAGCAGCGTATCCAGCGGGCCAAGGAGCTGATTACCGGTTCCGAACTGAGCCTGACGCAAATCAGCCTGGAGTGCGGATTCTGCGACCAGGCGCACTTTTGCCACATGTTCACCCGCAGCGAAGGCGTCAACCCGATGACCTGGCGAAATCACCAATTACGCAACAAGCCCCAAGTGATCGCCGCCTAGTGGTCTGCATGCGCCTGGCATATGCTGGCCGCCTACTGTCCCCGGAGCATGGCCACCCATGAGTGACCTCAGCGACCAAGCCGTGCATTTCGGCCCCTACCGCGTGCATCCGCGCCAGCGCCTGGTGCTGGAGGCCGGGCGCCCGTTGCGCCTGGGGCGGCGGGCGGTGGATATTCTGCTGGTCCTGCTGGAACAGGCCGGCAATGTGGTGAGCAAGCAGGACCTGATCGCCCGAGTCTGGCCCAGAAGCGTGGTGGAAGACGGCAACCTGCGCGTGCACATGGCGGCGCTGCGCAAGGCATTGGGCGATGGCCAGGCCGGGCAGCGCTATATCGTCACGGTGGCCCAGCGCGGCTACAGTTTTGTTGCACCACTGAGCATCGAACCGATGACGCTACCCACCGAAGGTGTGCCGCAACGCCCGAGCCATAACTTGCCGTTGCGGCGCACCCGCATGATCGGCCGCCAGGCCCTGATCGACAGCCTGGTGCAGCAGTTGCCCGCGCAACGCTTCATTACCCTGACCGGCGCCGGCGGCATCGGCAAGACCACCGTCGCATTGCGCGTGGCGGAATTGCTGATCGGCAATTACCGCGATGGTATTCGCCTGTTGGACCTGGCGCCGCTGAGCACGCCGTCGATGATCCTGCCCAACCTCGCCAGCCTGCTCGACCTGACCCACACCGAACACGCACCGCTGGTGACCTTTGCCCGCAGCCTGCACGAGCGCCAGTTGCTGCTGGTGATCGACAACTGCGAGCACCTGCTGGACGACATTGCGCTGATCTGCGAAACCCTGCTGCGGCATGCGCCCAGCGTGCATATCCTGACCACCAGCCGCGAAGCATTGCGGGCCGAAGGCGAATACGTGCAGCGCCTGGAACCGCTGGCCTGCCCGCCCACCACCGGCAACCGCGCCCAGGCCCTGGGTTACCCGGCCCTGCAATTGCTGATCGAACGGGCGATGTCCCATCAGGACAGTTTCGCCCTCGGCGAAGCCGAACTGCCCCTGGCGATTGACATCTGCCAGCGCCTGGACGGCATACCCCTGGCGATCGAACTGGTGGCGGCGCAGATCGAACGTTTCGGCCTGCCCGGGCTGCTGGTGCAGATGGAAGACAATTTCCGCCTGCTGACGCGGGGCCGACGCAGCGCCCTGCCCCGCCACCAGACCTTGCGCGCCACGCTGGATTGGAGCTTCGACCTGCTCACCGGCTGCGAGCAGGTCTGCCTGCGCCGCCTGGCGGTGTTTCGCGGCGGGTTCAGCCTGGCCAGCGCCGCGGCGGTGATCGCCGGCGAGCAGATCGCGCCCGCCGAGGTACTCGGCTCGATCACCCAACTGGTGGCCAAGTCCTTGCTTAATGTGGAGGCCGCCGATGACGACATGGTGTACCGCCTGCTGGACATCACCCGCACCTACGCCCTGGAAAAACTCAGCGTTGCCGATGAGCTGGACGCCACCCGCGAGCGCCACGCGGCGCGCTGCCTGGCGTTGATGGAGCAAGCCCAGGAGGATTGGCACCAGACCGCCACCCAAGCCTGGATCGACCGCTATGCCCCGTTACGCGAAGACGTGCGCGCCGCGCTCGACTGGGGCCTCGCCGAAGGTGGCGAGCACCTGTTGGCGATCCGCCTGACCGTCAGCGCAATGCCTTTGTGGCAAGAACTGTCATTGCTCAGGGAGCACGGGTTGTATGTGGGCAAGGCGCTGGCACTGCTAGGCACGGTGATCGCGCCGTGCCCGCGCTTGAACATGCAACTGCAGTTGGCGCTGGGCAGCCTGTCTTATCACGCCGTGGGTGGCGCGGCGCAGACCATCGCGGCGTTTGTCGACGCCCGGCGCCTGGCCGATGAGCGCCAGGATCTTTCCGGACAATTGCGCGCAGTCTCCGGGCACATGGCGGTGAACCTGTGTGCCGGCCTCTATCGCCAGGCGCTGGAACAGAGCCTGCAATTCGATCACCTCGACCCGCGCACCGATCCGCTGCTGGACCTGAGCGCCCAGCGCCTGCGCGTACTGGCCCAGCACTTCACCGGCAATCAGACGCTGGCCCGGCAGAACGCCGAGCAGGTGATCCAGCGCATGGCCCAGAGCGGCCACCTCAACCGGTTTGGCCACAGCATCGGCGTGCAATACGACCAGAGCGTGGCTTCGCTGACAGTGCTGGCGCGGATCCTGTGGCTGCAAGGCTTTCCCGAACAGGCTTCGCGCACCGCCAACCAGGCGCTGGAACTGGCGCTGCAAATCAATCACGGCACGTCCATCTGCTACACCCTGGCCCTGGCCGGCGTGGTGATCGCGCGCTACAACGACGACGCCAACACTGCCCACACCTTGCAAGCGCTGCTGCTCGAACATGCCCACAAACATTCGGTGCAGTTGTTCCAGACGTGGGCGGGGCATTACGCAGGCATCCTCGGCCACCGCGATTTGCAGGGCATGGGGATTGTCCAGGACATCCTGATCACGTTGGGCGTGCATGAAGTTGACATGGCCGGGGTCGAACGCGCTCGCCAGGGTGACGCCGGCTGGTGCGCCCCGGAAGTCCTGCGGGTGTATGCCGAACACGCTCTGGCGGACGACCCCAGCGGCGCGCAGGCACTGCTGCTCGAAGCGCTGGACCTGGCACGCCAGCAAGGTGCGCTGGCCTGGGAGCTGCGCTGCGCGGACTCATTGGCAAGGCTATGGCAAACCCAGGGTCGCGTGCAGGCGGCGCGCGATCTGCTGAGTGCGGTGTATGCGCGATACACCGAGGGTTTTGCCACGCGCGATCTAGTCCGCGTACGCGGCCTGCTCGATGAGCTGCAGGACAAACGGCCGGCCTGAAAACGGCCCCAGGTAATGCCCGTCGCCCTGCTGCAGCCGCGCCACTTGCCGGGGGTCACGCAGTTGCGCCAGGGCGTAGCTGCGCATGCAATGCAGCAAGCGATAACGTTCGGGGCCAAGGCCAGGCTCCACCGCCAGCAACGACATGTCGACCAGCCGCCCGAGCACATGCGCCAAGTCGGCATGCTCAAGCTCGGTGCCCGCCACCAGTTGGCTCAAGGTGGGCAACGTCACCGCCATCTTGAACAAGCCCAGTTGCAGGAACAGCCAGCGCTGCGGCAGGCTCAGGCGCTCGTAGCTCCAATCCAGCGCCGCCGTGAACGATTGATGACGCTCCACCGCCGTGCGCCGCCCCCGCGTCAACACTTGCAGGCCTCGGCGCAGTTGTGCCTGCAAACCATGCACGCCCAAGGCGTGAACTTGGGCGGCCGCCAGCTCAAGGGCCAAGGGGATGCCATCCAGCCGTCGACAGATATCGCGCAACGGCGCCAGCTCCTGGGGCCGCAACACAAAGCCCTGCTGCCCGGCACGCGCCCGCGCCACGAAAAGTTGCACGGACGGGCACGCCAGCGCGTGCTCGACGCTGCCCAACGCCGACGGTGCCGGTACTGCCAAACGCGGTACGCGTTGCACCCATTCGCCAGGCGCATGCAAGATTTCGCGGCTACTGATCAACACCGTGACCTGGGGGGCGTTTTCGCGCAGCACGCGCAGCAGATGCCGGCAGGCCGCGAGCAGCAGGTCGGCACCGTCGAGTATCAACAACAGTTGGCGCGGGGCCAATTGGCGGCACAGTTCGGTGGCGTCGGTGCATGGCGCCAACTGCAGCGCGCTTGCAACGTGCCGCAACATCGCAATCGGCGCATGTACGGTGGCCAGATCGACCCACCACACACCGTCGCGATAACGCGGCAATACGCGCTCGGCCAGCGCCTGGGCCAGGCTGCTCTTGCCCACGCCGGCGCAACCGGTAAGCGTCATCAGCCGTTGCCCGGACAGACGCCGTACCAGCACGCCCAGCAGCTCGTCGCGGCCGAGCACCGGGCTGAGGCGCGCGGTCAGATTGTGTGGCGGTATCACGACCGGCACCTGCCCGTGTACGGATGCGGCGAAGCAATACCCTCGCTGGGGGTCGTTGATGATGAAGCGTTGCCCGCCAAGGGCACGGCGCAAGGCGGCAATGTGCACGCGCAGATTGCCTTCCTCCACCACGCTGCACGGCCAAACCCGTTCGATCAGGGTGGCCTTGCCGACAAATTGTCCCGGTGCTTCGAGCAGCACCGCCAGGATATCCAACGCCCGTCCCCCCAAGGGCACCGGCCAGCCCGCCTTGCTGACCAGCCGTTGTTGGCGGTGAAAGGCATACGCCCCGAAACGCAGCGTGCCTTCAGCGTCAGTTGCCTGGGGGTTGTTCATGGCTGCAATCGCGCTGAAACACCCGGTCTTGGGCGTCCGCGCATCCTTTTCCGTGGGCTCGCCGTTATCTTGCCAGTTACCAAAGACAGGGCAATGCTGGCACGGGGAGCGACACGGACAATCGAGTGCGCGAGACGGACATCCTGTCGCTAACTGAACTGTTGTCGGTATTGAGTGGGGTTCAGGCCGAGCTTTTCACTGAACAGGGCACGCATATACCGCACGCTGCCGAAGCCGGCATGGAAGGCCACTGTCTTGAGCGGCAGGTCGGTGCTTTCCAGCAATTGCCGCGCGCGGTCGATACGCGCGCCTTGCAAAAAGGCCATGGGCGTCATCCGCACCTCGCGGGCGAACAACCGGGCGAAATGGCGTGCGCTCATGCCGGCAAGTTCAGCCATGGACTCGATGGTGAACGACTGTTCCAGATGGGCCAGCACATGGGTCTGTACGCGGGTGATCGGGGTTTCCTGGGGCGCCACCGCCGCAGTCATCGGGCTGAACTGGGCCTGGCCGCCCTGGCGCTTCATCACCACCAGCAGCACCTTGGCCACGTCCACCGCGACTTGCTTGCCGTGGTCCTGGGCCACGACGGACAACGCCAGATCGATACCGGCAGTGACCCCGCCCGAGGTGATCAAGCGCCCGTCCTGCAAGTAGATGCGATCGGTCTCGACGTTGGCCTTGGGGAACGCCTTGATCAGCCGCTCGGTGTAGTGCCAATGGGTGGTGACGCGGTGATCGTCAAGCAACCCGGCATGCCCCAGCACAAACGCCCCGGTACAGATCGAACCGAAGCGCCGCGCGCGCGGGGCGGCCGCTTTGAGCCAGGGCAGCAGATCGGGGTGGCACTCGTTATAGGCCCCCGGGCCGCCAGGCACCAGCAGCAGGTCATAGGCGCCGTCGGCCTGTTCCAGCAGCAGGTCGGCCTGCACCAGTACGCCATTGGATGCGCGCAGTGGGTCGGGCTCGGTGCCGATGATGAGGATCTGGTAATGCGCCGCAGCCGGCAGGTAGCGGTTGGCAATGGAAAACACTTCGAGCGGCCCGGCCATGTCGAGCAGCAGGAAGTCCGGAAACAGCGCCATGGCCACGGTTTTCATAGCGGGAAGTCCATCGGAAGGAAGAAGGCGGCGGGCAGTATGACACGTCCAGCACTGTCAACTTCAAGGAGACAGTTATTCAAATTCCAACTTCTTAATGAATACCCCGATAACCAGTAACCTTCTTCTCAACGCAAGCGCCCTGCATTTCGCAGCCCACGCTCACTTGAGGACACCACCATGCTGACCCTTCGCAAAGCTTCCGAACGCGGCGCCGCCAATCACGGTTGGTTGAAGTCGTTCCACACCTTCTCGTTCGCCAACTACTGGAACCCTGCCGAACAGGGCTTTTCCGACCTGCTGGTGATCAACGATGACCGCGTCGCCGCCGGCAAAGGCTTCGGCCAGCACCCGCACCGCGACATGGAGATTTTCTCCTACGTGCTGGAAGGCGCGCTGGAACACAAGGACACCCTGGGCACCGGCTCGGTGATCCGCCCAGGTGACGTGCAACTGATGAGTGCCGGCAGCGGCGTGGCCCACAGCGAGTTCAACCACAGCCAAAGCCGTGGCGTGCACTTCCTGCAAATCTGGATCGTGCCCGCCGTGGCCGGCGCCGAGCCGCGCTATCAACAGGAGCACTTCAGCGAGGCGCAAAAACGCGGGCGCCTGCAATTGATCATCTCGCCGGACGGTGCCGACGGTTCCTTGAGCGTGCGCCAGGACGCTCGGGTGTATGCCGGGCTGTTCAACGGTGACGAGGCCGCCACGCTCGACCTGCCGCCCAATCGCCATGTGTACCTGCATGTGGCCCGGGGCAGCGTGGAAGTCAACGGCCAACGCTTGCAGGAAGGCGACGGTGCGCGCATTCGCGATGAACAACAGGTCCGCCTCAGCCACGGCGACGATGCCGAGGTGCTGGTGTTCGACCTGCGCCCTCAAGAACTGCCGCAGATGCCATGAAGTGCGCCGCGATGGCCCCGCGAAATGGGCCATCGCTGACGTCGATAGTCACCATCAGCGCAATGAAGTTCTCTTAAAAAATGCAACGCGTAACATCAAACCCGTACCCGGCAACACCTACTTAAAACACTTGGAGCACACCCTCATGAAACGCCAAATCTTGCTTAGCCTTGCTTTCTCGGTACTCGCTGCCAACGCATTTGCCCACCCTGTCGTTGCAGAAGGTGGCGCGGATCGCCTGATCGAAAGTCGTGTTGCCGAAGGCGGGGCTGATCGCCTGCAAGGCAACCGTATAGCTGAAGGCGGTGCGGATCGTCTGCAGGAACGTGGCCTGGCTGAAGGCGGCGCGGATCGCTTGCAGGAACGTGGTCTGGCTGAAGGTGGCGCGGATCGCTTGCAGGAACGTGGTCTGGCTGAAGGTGGCGCGGATCGCCTGCAGGAACGTGGCCTGGCTGAAGGCGGCGCGGATCGCTTGCAGGAACGTGGCCTGGCTGAAGGCGGTGCGGATCGTCTGTTGGACAACCACGCATAACCCGCCCTGTTCGCGGGGCACCCCAAACCGGCCTGATCAGCCGGTTTTTTTTCGTCTCGGATTTAATGCAGGTCGCGGTCCAGCCGCACCACCGCCTTGCCGATCTGTTGTCGCGCTTCGATGCGCGCATGCACCTGTTGCACGGCGTCCAGGGTGTAGTGCTCCTGCGTATCCACCACCAATGCCCCTTCCAGCATCGCGGCAAAGACTGCATTGGCACGTCGCTGCACCGTCGGGCCGTCAGCCATATGATCCGCCAGGCGCGGCCGGGTGAGGAACAATGAGCCGGCCTCCCCCAATTCAATCGGGTCAAGGTCGGTCAGCGAGCCCGAGACATTGCCATAGTTGACGATCAAGCCGCGCTGGCGACAGGCACGAAAGCTGTCACGCAAGGTGCTTTTGCCGAGCGAATCAAACACCACGTCCACCCCCTGCCCGGCGGTAGCCTCCAGCACGCGGTCGGCAAACCGGCCGTCGTCGTACACCCAGGCCTGATGAGCGCCACGCTCACGGGCAATCGCACATTTTTGCGCTGAACTGCCGGTGGCCAATACCGTGGCGCCGATGTGCCTGGCCATCTGTACCAACAGTTGGCCGATGCTGCCGGACGCAGCGTGGACCAGGCAGGTGCTACCCGCCTGCAACCGCGCCACATCTTCAATCAAGTAATGCGCGGTGCAGCCCTGGAACATCGCCGCAGCGGCTTGATCGAAGGCGATGGCATTGGGAATCTGCGCAACCTTGTCGGCGGGCACCGAGGCATATTCAGCGTAAGCGCCCCACGCGATGCACCAGGCCACGCGATCGCCGACGGCCAAATGGCTGACCCCCGCCCCCACCTCCACCACCACGCCTGCGCCTTCCATGCCCAAGGTACAGGGCAAGCGTACCGGGTAGGTGGCCGAATGGGCGTACTTGCCCTGGCGGGTATGCACATCCATGAAGTTGATGCCGGCGCAGGCGACTTTGATCAACACGTGACCCGCCGTGACCTGAGGCGTGGGAACGTCATGGCGCACGTGGACCACTTCAGGGCCGCCGTAGGTTTGCAGCGTGATGGCTTTCATCGAGGGAACAACTCCGTTTGCACTGGGAAGCGGCCATGGTAAAAGCATGGGCTCAGTAGGAAAATTCCCCAATACTTCACACCCTCCGTGCGGAAATAACCCGATGTTCGATTGGCAGGATCTGTATTACTTCACCGTACTGGCCCGTACCCAATCCCTGTCGGCCGCCGCCCGCGAGCTGCAGGTGGAACACGCCACGGTGAGCCGGCGCGTAGATGCCCTGGAAAAAGCCCTCGGCGTAAAGCTGGTGGACCGTCTGCCGCGCAGCCGCCCGCTGACCGCCCAAGGCCTGGCACTGGCCGAATTGGCGGCGGGCATGGGTGATATGGCCACGCAGGTGATGCGCCTGTCGCGCGTGGCCTGCATTGAAATGGCGGGCACGGTGCGCATCAGTTGCCCGCCGTCCATCGCCAACTATTGCGTGGCGCCCCAAGTGGCACGCCTGCGCGCCCGGTTCCCGCAGGTGAACCTGGTGCTGCTGCCCTCCACTCAACTGGCGGCGCTGGACAAAGGCGAGGCCGACATTGCCCTGCGCACCGTACGCCCCGACGATGAAGCGCTGGTGCGCCGCAAAGTCGGCGTCGTGCGCTTTGGGCTGTATGGCCCGGCAACGTTCCTGCACCTGCCCGCCGAACAGTGGGCCTTCATTGCCTACGACAGCAGCCGCGATCACTTGCCCCAGCAGGCCTGGATGCATCAGGTGCGCGGCCATCGAGAAATTGCATTCGCCGCCAGTGACTTGAGCACCCAGCAAATGGCGGCGCGGTCGGCCATGGGCGCGGTGGTGCTGCCGACCCTGGTGGGCGATCACGACCCGCTGCTGGTGCGGCTCCCCACCGCCACCGAAGGCCCTTTGCGCGATATCTGGCTGACGGTGTACCCCGACATGCGCCGCTCGCCATTGGTCAAGGTGGTGATGGAGTTTCTAGTCGACTGCCTTGAGAGCCAGGCGCAGTTACGCCGCTGACTCAACTGGACGTGGCGAGGAAGCGCTTGCGATACGCCGCCGGCAGCAGCCCCACCCGCTGCTGGAACAGGCGGCGGAACGAGTTGCTGTCTTCATAGCCCACCGCATACGTGATGCTCTCCAACGTCATGCGGGTGGACTCAAGCAGGTGTTTGGCCCGTTCCAGGCGCAGGGTTTGCAGATAACCGATTGGCGTGCAGTCGGTCGCCTCCTTGAAACGGCGCTTGAAGTTGCGCACGCCAAAACCAAAACGCCGGGCTACGTCGTCGATCACCAGTGACTGGGCAAAGTGCTGCTCCAGCCAGTACTGCACCCGCAGTATCTCGCCGTCGCCGTGATGCCTGGGCAATGACCACATGGCATACACCGACTGCTCGCTGCGCACGCCGTCGACCAACAGGTATTTGCCACAGGTATGGGCCAGTTCGGCTGAGCCAAAGCGGCGAATCAGGTGCAGCATCAAATCCATCGCCGCGCTGGCGCCCCCGCAGGTGATCACGCGGTTTTCCTCGCAGAGTATCTGCGCGTCGTCCAGGTGAACCTGCGCATAACGTCGGCGAAACAGGTCGGCAAACGCCCAGTGGGTGGTGGCGCGCAGGCCTTGCAACACCCCGGTTTCGGCCAGCAGGAAGGCGGCGGTGCACATCGACGCCAGCACCGCGCCGCGCCCATGTTGCTCGCGCAGCCAGGGGCCGTAGGCGGGAAACGCCGGCAATGCGTCTTTGAGCGTAAAAAGAAAGCCGGGGATGAGCACCAGGTCGGTCTGCGCGATCTGCGTGACTGCGCAGTCCACTTGCAGGCGCTGCCCGCCCCAGGTCACCACTGCTTGGCCGTCCAGGGAGGCGAGCACGATTTCGAACGGCGGGCGCTCGGCAAACTGGTTGGCCGCGCTGAGCATTTCCACCGCCAGGGTGGCGCTGGCGGCAGAACATTGATCAGCCAGAAGCAACGTGATGTGCATGAAAGGAACCCGATTGCGCTTTTCGCATGAAATAAGTCATTTGCGCACCTACCTTAGCGGATTCCCGGTCCTTACAGTGCTGCCATTCATCATCCATTTGGCGCTCCCCTTATGAACCTCTGGTTTCGTCTGCTTTCTATGCTGTGCCGTCGCCCATGGCGCACACCCGCCCATGGCCTGGCCACCACCGTGGTGCGCATGCGGGTCTGGCCCCTGGACCTGGACATCAACCGGCATGTCACCAATGGCCGCTATTTTTCCCTGGCCGATGTCGCACGGATGGATTTCGTCTTGCGTACCGGGGCCTTTCGCGTTGCGCTACGCCACAAGGCACTGCCCATCGTCGGCGACACCTGGGGCAAGTTCCGTCGGGAATTGAAGCTGTTCGAAGCGTTCGAAGTACACACCCGCATGCTCGGCTGGGATGCCAAGTGGAGCCTGATGGAACACCGTTTTGTCAGTCGCGGCCGCGTCGTCGGCGTCGTCGTGATGCGCGGGCTGTTCCGCTCGGCCAAGGGCACCCTGCCCCCTGCTGAGTTTGTACGGGAACTGGGCTTGGACCCGACGTCACCGCCGATGCCGCAGTGGCTCAAGGACTGGGCGCAAAGTTGCGAGGACATGAGTGCGCACTTACGCAAAGAGGAGCAGACCTGAGAGCGCCACCACCCTCGCGTCGATCATCACGCCCTTCCCATTCCTGCACCGCGATGAGGCAAGGCTTTAAACCTTGCCCCAATGCCAAAAAAATCGTTGGGGCTAAAATACTTACCGAGCCTTACGAATTTGCACTAGCCTATGTCTAAGTTCAGCTAAAGAACCTCGCAACATCCCCCAACTCCCCCGCCGCGCCCTCAAAAATAACGTGACGAATGTTAAAATTTGTCACGTTTTACCGTATTCAATTCGATTAGTATCTAAATGCTAGCAGCGATTGAACTGGTGGCCTTGCATGCCAGAAAAGGGAGTAGGTTATGCATTTTTCCAATGTGCTTGCTATTGCACGGACTCAATCGAAATCGGAGGACTTTCGGGCGCTGATAGTTCGCACTGTACCGAATGATTTAAAAGTCGATACACGTTGCTACGGGCAACTAATCGAGGCTCATGAAAATCACGCACACTACCGTGCCGTTATTATAGAAATTGATACGCCCTCTGCGATAAATCAAACGCTGGACATTATAAGAAAGACCCGGAGCGACAACCCGGCCTGCACAATATTCGTTGTTGTGACGTTTGCCTCCACCCTGAGCAAGACAAAATACTACCTGGCCGGTGCTGATTATTGCGTCAAGGTGGTAGAAACCTCCCCCGACAAAAAACTAAGCCTGTTTGATGCGTTCCTAAGCGAAAGCGCGCGCCTGAATTGCTGCGGTTTGATGCTCGACCAAGATCGTATGTGCCTGTATGGCGCCGGCAAAAAGCTGGAAATATCCTTCGTTGAAATGAAAGTACTCGAAGCGCTGATCCAGAACAGACTCCTGAGTCACAATGAAATTGCCGAAGTCATGGGCCTTAATACCAAGTATTACGACTCCCGGGCGCTGGAAAAGTCTATCAGTCGCCTGCGCAGTAAGATCAAGGCGCACTACGGCGATAACATCATTCAGAACATTCGTGGCTATGGCTACAAACTCAGCCGAGGGTTTATTCACGCCAACCATTGCCACGCCATCGAGGAGAGTTCGAACCGTGAATAGTGAACAACTATCCGCCGCCGACGTTATGGAACTCACGATGACCCGGCAGGCCATCGTCGAACGCAGTCAAGCCCTGTGGGGCAGTGAAATCAGCGTGGTGGGCAGCGGTGATCGCGAGCAACTTGACTGGGCCTACGGCGAAGCGCTGCGTCGCACTTTACCGCGCCGTAAAACACTTCAGGTGATCGCTCACAGGTTTGTCAAAGTCGATCAGGCTGCGTTAATGAACGATACCCTCATTCAAAACATCGTTCAGGTGGCGCACGCACTGGAAAAACAAGGCCACACCTTAACGCTCAGCATTGATAACCCGCTCGACGCGCTGCCAGGTCCCGTAGAGCGCAGGGCCATGGTGCGCCAGCTGTATAAACTCAAAGACCAGAGCGGTATCAAGTTGGCCTACAACCACTACACACTTGATACAAAACCCGGCGACCTGTTAATCGACCTGAAACTCTACGACTACATCAAGATGCCCTTCCCGGACTCAGCCCTGCGCCTGAGCCTGAATACGCGCTCCGGTCTGTTCGATCGGCTCTACGAGCGCATGCTGGAATTGATCAATGCCGCCCGAGTGCGCTTCATTGCCGAAAATATCGAGTTTTCCGATAGCGCAATGTTGGCTAAAAACTTGCCATTCGAATACTTTCAGGGCGGCTATTACTCACCTGCCGACCGTTTATAAAACCCTGCCTCTTCCCTGATATCGGTGGACACTATGAGCTCCCTTAAAAAACACGCCTTCACCCCGGCGCCTCCCGCTATTGCCCTGCATGACTTCACGCCCAATGCAGAGCTGTTCCACTACGACTTGAACGCACTGGCCACTCACGTGCTCACCTTTTCGCAGCCGTTTAACAGTGCGCGCCAGGAATCAAGAATGCCTTCGCCCAAGATCGCTGATAGCCCGCCGCATAACCACACTCGCCCTACGGATAACCAACTCGAAACACCCCACCCGTCTGCCCAGGACGTCTGGCTGCTGACCCAACATGATCGAATACTGGTCAAAGGTGATCTGCGTATTTCACTGACCAGTATTGAGTCGGCGTTAATACAAAAAATGCTGCACCACGAAGAACGCGTGGTCAGTAAGGAAGAGTTGATCCGTAATATAGGCCGCGAGCCTGACCACTACCGTGGCCTGGAAATGTGCCTCAGTCGTTTGCAGGAAAAGTTCAAGCGCGCCAATGAGGGCGAACGCTTGTTCCGTGCCGTCAGAAACCGTGGTTATTGCCTCACGCAGAAAATCAAGAAGCCGTTAGAGCTGACCCCCGCGCGTCGTTAATATAATAATAAGCTCCAGGCCTTATCACACACCCTGCCTATTACCAGCCTTTTATACCTGCCCTTTTATAACATCACCCTAACAACATCGCCGACACCTTGTTATAAGTCGTCAGCCAATGCCCCCGGCCGTTCATTACTATCCATGGGTACGCGCTTGCGCGTGCCTGTCGTTTAGTGCGGCTTATACCGCGACTTGATTAAAGCCTGCCACTACGTGCGTGGTCGCCACCGGGAGCAGAACTATGCTGAACAATACTAGAATGCATCGCAACCTGACCCCCAAGGGTCTAACGTTCTGGGGCCAATGGACGCTGGCGTCAAGTTTGGTCGTTGCCGTGTTGTTTATGTTGGTATTTTTAAAAACGGGCCAACTTGAGCATACCTATCGAGTGCTCGCCGCTTTTACCATACTGGCCTCTCTTCCGGCGTATAGCCTGTGCGATGTCTACAGTAAGAAAGATGATTATGCCGTGGGCTTGGGACGGCTGTTCATGGGCTGGCTGTTAACGGTGGGCATATTGTTTGCCGTGGGGGTGGTGTGTGACGCCGGCGCACTGTTCCCGTTGGAAACGTTATTACTATGGGCAGCGTTGAGTTATCCATTATTGGCACTGTGTTATATCCCCCTGCACAGCCTGTCCCGCTATTACCATCGCCAACTCCATGAACGGCAAAGGTCATTAATCGTGGGTACCGGCAAACTCGCCGTGGACTTGGCCCGAACACTCTCGCGCCAGAAACGCTCGCCATTGGTGGGGTTGGTCGGCAGCCGCGCCGAAGCGGTCGAAGGCGCGCAACCGCAGATACTCGGCGAGCTGCCGCACTTGCCGCAATTGATCCGGCAACACGGCATTCGTCGGCTCTATATCACCCACTCGCTGCAGGAAGCCACGCACATCGAAGCGTTGTACCTCAACCTGCTCGACATCAGCGTGGATGTGATCTGGGTACCCGACCTCAATAACATGCTGCTACTCAACCATTGCGTGGCCGAAGTGGATGGGCTGCCGGCGATTTTCCTCAATGAAAGCCCGTTGACCAGCCGCCCCACCGCCGCCCTGAGCAAGTCGCTGCTGGACAAGAGCATCGCCTTGCTGGCGATCATCGTGCTGAGCCCGGTGCTGTTGCTGTTCGCCCTGCTGATCAAGCTCACCTCGCCAGGCCCTGTGATTTTCAAGCAGGAACGTCATGGCTGGAATGGGGAGGTGATCAAGGTGTGGAAGTTTCGCTCGATGCGCGTGCATGACGACCATGAAGTGCGCCAGGCCAGCCGCAATGACTCGCGGATCACCCCGGTAGGCCGGTTTATCCGCCGCACCTCCATTGATGAGCTGCCGCAGTTGTTCAACGTGCTGCAGGGGCATATGGCGCTGGTCGGCCCACGGCCCCACGCTATTGCGCACAACGACTACTACTCGGGGAAAATTCTTGCCTACATGGCCCGCCATCGGATCAAGCCCGGCATCACCGGCCTGGCCCAGGTCAATGGCTGCCGGGGCGAAACCGAGACCCTGGAGAAGATGCAGCGGCGCGTCGACATCGACCTGCACTACATCAACAACTGGTCGCTATGGCTGGATATCAAGATCCTGGTGAAGACGCCGTTTACGCTGCTTTCAAAAGACATCTACTGATAACGGCCAAAGGTGGGAGGGAGCGTGCTCCCTCCCACCTTTTTTTATCCGCGTTATCCGCGCGGCAGGCTTGCTCGCTTCAGCCTGTCTACTCGGTGATCTTCTCGAAGTTGTTGTAGAACCGCCCGCTGTCACGCCCCTCTGTCATCGTGTGCAATGAGTAGGCACGGTTGAGGCGTGCCCCGCCATCGCGGGTCAGCGGTGACCAGACTATATTGGCGCGACGCATCGTCGAGGTACTCATGAATTCGTCGAACGGGATGGAAATATAGATCCCTTTGTCGAAACTGCCCTCGCCGTAGTCCGCCTTCGAGGCGGTCGTGAGTGTGACCCATGCGCCAAACCTCACGCCGTTCTTGAACTCGCGCGACAGATCCACGGTGGAGCCCCAATCACGCGCCAGATAACGCCCGACACTGACTGCCGCCTGCACATCACCCGGCAGCTCGGTGTAGCTGGTGACATGGCCGGTCAGCGTTTGATAGTCACGCAGCCCGAACCCCTGGTTGAAATCACGCTGGCGCACCACGTTCACGTCGGCGCCCACTGACCAGCCTTGCCCCACGGGCCGATAAAGCACTTCGCCGCCGACCCCGGCGAACATGGATTCCAGGTAACCGCCGTAGACCATGCCATACAGGTTCTGATCCAACTGCACGGCATGGTTGAGCTGGAACGTCGGCATCGTTACGTCGGAGGTGGTCAGGTACTTACGCAGGTCGGTGCGCACGCGCGGCAGCCCGCTCGGCGCATCGTAGGTGAACTTGTCATAGTTGTTGTACAGGTTCGCGCTGAGCATGCCGCTCCACCAGATATCGCGGGTAAAACGGTACTGCGCGTCGGCATCGGCGGTGAACTGATAGAGCAGCCCGTCAGGGCCGCCGATGTTCTGTTTGTAGCCCAGGCCAACGCCATAAGTGAACGGGTCCAGGGCCTGGGTATAGAGGGTGGTCTCCCGATGGGCGAGCGCCGGATTGACTTCAGTTGCGCGGTGCAGATCCTGCAGCGGCCGATCATTCTTGAGCACCGCGCGGAAGGTGCCACGCGGCACACTGGTCTCTTCTATCGACATGTCGTAACGCTGATCGACCAGGGTGAACCATTCGACGTCCTGGTTAACGCTGTTGTCGAGAATTCGGCTAGCCCGCCCTACCGCCTTGGCCGGGTTGAAGTAACGGGACTGTTCGCCATACACCAACAACTCCGGACCACGCTGGGCAATGCGCTTGACCTGGTAGCCGGCGTTTTGCTGCAACCGGCTGGACACATTCGCCCAGTTCACCTGGTCCAACGGGGTCGACGGCACCTGCGGCGGCAGCGGTTCGGCAGGAGGGTCATAAGTTTTGACGGGGGCCTTGCGGCTGACAAAGTTGGTGTGCAACGTAATGCCGAACATCGCAGTATTGCCGCGTTCCCAAGCAGCGCTCAGGTCGACGCTGTCGGCCAACTTGTAGACGACGCCGACGTTGATCGGCAGGTCTTGCTTGATCGGGTTATCCAGCGGCTCATTCTTGTAATCATTGCCTTCGTATTCGAGCTTCAGGCTCAGCGGCTCCCAGGGGGTCTGATAGGCAATCCCGCCAAACAACGAGGGGTGGCCCCTGAAGTAAGCGTTGGTGTTCACTTCGCCCGCCCTGGCCACATCCGCATCGCTTTGCGGCCGGTCGTTGAATTGGCTGCCCACTATCGCCAGCGGGTTGCTCAAATCGCCCCGGTTGCCCAAGTAACCCCAGGCAAGACCCAGGCTGAAATCAAGGTCGCCGTAACGCTTGTTGGCGACGAAATATTCGCTGGAGAACAAGCCTGTCCCGCCGATGTCACGGGCGCCGATTGCGACTTGCGGAGCCCAGTGGCTCTCATCCCAAAGCCGCGCTTTCACATCGATGGCCTTGTCCTTGAAGCTTTGATTGCCGCTCAACGCCTCCGGGCCGTACTGCCGGTTAGTGATCGCGGTATAGCGGAACGAACCCTCCAGCCAATCAAAGGGCTGGAAGGAAAAACTGTAGCGCGAATAGGGGTCTGTACGACTGGCGGTAGCGCTTAATTCCCCGACAGGCGCCATGCGCGCGGTGGGTGTCTGCAACAGACCGACACCGCCAAAGTCATTTTGGGTGTAGCGCGGTTCGCCATGAACCAGCCCACACGGCAAGAGCAATGCAGCAGCAAAACGTAGCTTCAAGGGGCCACCTCAGCCAAGGGTTGAGTGGCGAGAAACTCGGCCAACTGTTCATTGAGTTCAGGTGTCGGCGATTGCAGATCATCACTTCGGATGGGCACCAGGATCCGGCTGCCGGGGGCAGGCATAACACCTTGCTCATGGTTCCATGGCGCCACGCCCAGGCGCCTCACGTGGCCATCGGGCTGAATCAACCACACATAATCGCTTTGGGCGTCGCTGAGAATCGCGCAGCGCCGGGCGTACACCCAGGCTTCTTGCGCTGCGGCATAGGGCACCTGACAGGTCTGCTCCACCGCTCCCAACACTTCGACGGTGGACGGCCGGGCCGGATAGATCAGGCGGTCGCCCTCATCGAGCGGGCTATCAAGCGCAAACCCTACCTCCAGGGCGATCGGATCAAGCACCGCAACCTGGCGCCCGGTAACCGGCAACCGCTCCACTTGCTTATACAAACGCGCGCTCAATGCAGCGCGAGTGTCACGCCCCTCCAGCAAGGCGACTTGCTGCAGCAATTTCAGATCGAACAACACCCCGGCCTTCAAGCGGGCCTGCGGGCCTTCCAGGGAACGGTGCAGCCACGCGGCGCCCAACCAGTAACTTTCGGCGTTGGGCTGGGTTGCAAGGATCACGTCCCGCAGACGTGTGCCGGGTTGGATGGCGAGGTTGCCGGGGCTTCGGACATCGCCGCTGACGGTGATGTCGGCCTGGCTTAGCCCCGTGGCGAACATGCACGCGCCGAGCAATAAAAGGCTTGGATACTTCACCGGACAGCCTCCCGATCAGGGCGCAATTGCACTATTTTCAGAAAAATCTGCGGCGTCAGGTGCTGCTCGCTTTGCATGATGAAACCGTCCTGGGGGTCCACCCAGTAACGATTGGTCGCGCGAAAATCCAGATCGGGTATCGCCACCTGCTCGTCGATTCGCAGCAAGGCGTAGTCCCTGTTCAGAATCCGGATAGGTTCGATGTCGTGCCTGCTGAAACGGCTATTGACGCTAAGGCCGACGCGGTAGCCTTGGTAGATATCGATCCAGCGCGTGCTGGTATGCCCGTCGTGCAGATGCTGCAGACCGCGCTTGAACGGCGACTCTCCATCAAAGCGCGTGCCATCGAGCGACACCCCCAGCCCGACCGTGCGCACCACCAGGCCGTCGCGCATCAGCAACACCTGGTTGCCGGATGCGAGCCAGAACTGCAGGTCGCCACGTCGACGCGCCATGGCCATCACGCCCTCGCTGGTAACGGTCGTCACCAGAATTTGCGGATACGGCACGGCCGCTACCTGGGCCGGAGTCAACTCCAGCGAGGCAGGCCCCTGGGCGGACGCTTTGAACGTGTCCCATGAAGCCTTCATCAAGGGGTTGCACCCACACAGCAGTAGCGCCGTCGTCAGAACGGCACCGGTATGCAAAGTTTTCACGGATTGACTAAGCCTTATCTGCTGTTGGCTTCACTGAGATTGTTGACCGAGCTGGCCCCGGTCCCGAGGACACTGGCCGTAGGCAGAAGCTGGCTGATCAGGCGGTTCCAGCGGGTCACGCCGGCCGGGCCGACATACACGATATCTTGCGGTTGCAGGTCGAAACGAGTGGCCAATACCAGGGCGGACGGCGACTCGGCATTCAGTTGGAACACCTGGGCCGGCTCGGTTTCCAGATTGCCCGCGCCTCGGATCACGTACACCGCGTTGCCATTGGAGGTGGTCTGGTTCAAACCGCCCACGGTGCCCAACGCATCAGACAAGTTCATCGACTTGCTCTTGAAGCTCAACGCCCGGGGTTGGTTGACCTCCCCCATCACGTAGATCCGTTTGAGGTCGTTGTAAGGCAAGTACAACTGGTCACCGCCTTTGAGGTAGACCTTATGCAGTGGCGAGTCCCGGCGGTTGAGGGTGTCCAGGTCCAGCGTGTACTCGCGACCATCGCGCGTCAGCGTCAGCCCCGAAAGGTCAGCATTCATCGGGTCTACCCCAGCGGCGCCGATAGCTTCCACCACGCTCAGCGCATTGGTAGTGATCGACTGTTGACCCGCTTTTGCCACGGCACCGGAAACCACCACTACCTGGCTGGCAAAGCGCAAGACACTGACATCCACCTGAGGGCTTTCTACAAACTGTGACAGTCGCTCGGCGATATACGCCCGTAGTTCTTCGATGGTTTTACCGGCGGCCGGGACATTGCCGATATAGGGGTAAAACAGCGTGCCATCCGGCCGCACCAGACGGCCGTTGGCATCCAGTTGTTGTTGCGGGCCGGAAGGCGCCGTCAACTCGGGGTGATCCCACACCGTAATAAACAACAAGTCATTGGCGCCGACGCGATAACCGCCCGGAATATACGACAGCAGTTCGGGGGCAACCGTCTCGCGAACATGCAGGGCGGCATCCATGGCAATCAGCTTCGGCGTGATGGGTATAAGCTCCACCCGGCTACTCTCGGGAGAGCCGTCACGTGTCAATTGACTGGTGTCCATATGTTGGCCAGGGGAAAACATACAGCCGTGCAAGGTAATACTTGCCAGCGTCACAGCAAAAAGCCTTCGGGTCATAATGGCACTACACTAGTCGGGGACAAGTCCAAACAAGATCACCCAGAAGGTTCTGAGTGATCTTGAACAACACACTTCGCAGGGGGTTCAACGGGTACCCGTAGTTCCGGTGGTGCCCGAGGTCCCTGTGGTTCCGCCATTGGAGCTTCCTCCGGAGCTTGATGCCGCCGCCACGGCGCCGGCGACCACCACCGCCGCCACCACGGTCTCACCGACCGTGACAGCGCCTACCACCGGGGTGCTCAAGCTTAGGGGCTCTTCAGCCGCCCATACGGTGGTGCTCATTAAAACCAGCAAGCTGGCGGTAAACAGTTTCTTCATAGCAGACTCCTCCTCAACATCAACAAGTTGATATTAAGAGACGGTGATGGAACAGCAGGTATATAGACTTAGGCGTATCAGCCGAACACACTCGGCTAAGCGCCAGTCTCGTTTGGAGCATGTCATTTATAAGTGCTGCATGCCATACAACAGCACTTTCCATGTGTCACGCACAGGCCGCAAAACTCGTTGCGAACATTGAACACGTTTAAGGATATTTGCGGACATTCAGCGCCATAACAGCGATGTTACGCACAATGTTGCAGCCGCCAGCGTCCGAGCCAACCGCCCCACTGTTATTATTCGTCAGCCTTACCGAAACGGCGTTCTGTTAAATAATGATATTCACGCGTACCGCGACAGAAAATAACATTCGCCCGTGAAAACCCAGTATTAACAGGCGCAAGTATCACTGCCCTGACCGGGCAGTTTAGATAACGAGTGATGCACTTCCCAGTTGTTGCAATACCTGTTGCAGCTCTACCTTCCAACTGCGCGTCGACACCCCATAATCCTGTTCGAGGGTCTGGCAATCCAGCACGGACCAGCCCGGACGTTTGGCTTGCGTCGGGAACTCGGCGGAGGTAATCGCCTTCAACCGAGGTTTCTTTTCAAGCAGCGCCTCGGACCGCGCCTGGTTGAAAATCTCATCGGCAAAGTCATACCAGGTGCAAGCAGGCGCACCGCTGTAGTGGTACACGCCCCATTTGAGCATGCCGTCGCGGCGAAAAATCGTCGCCAGCGCCCACAGGGTGTCGGCAATACTGCCGGCGGAAGTCGGGCAACCACGCTGGTCCGCGACGACGGCCAGCTCATCGCGTTCACGTCCAAGGCGAAGCATGGTTTTAACAAAGTTGTTGCCATGCGCGCCGAACACCCAACTCGTTCGCAAAATCACATGGCGCGAACAATGCTGCTGCAGCTGCTGCTCACCCGCCAGCTTGCTGGAACCATAAACACCTGAAGGTGCGGTGACGTCACCCGGTGTATAGGGGAGCGTGTGGTTGCCATCGAATACGTAATCGGTAGAAATATGCAGCACGGCAATACCCTGTGCCTGCGCTGCGCGCGCCAGGTGCGCAACGCCATCGCGGTTCACCGCATAAGCCCGCTCGATATCGCTCTCAGCCTTGTCTACAGCGGTATAAGCCGCCGCATTGATCAACAGTTGCGGCTTGATCCGCGCCAGGACCTCCTCGACCTGAACCGAGTCACTGATATCCAGCTCACCCGAACCATAGCCAATCACGTTGAACCCGGACGGTGCCCTGAGCAGCAGCTCGCGCCCGACCTGCCCCTGTGCTCCGGTGACGATTACACGCATGGTCATTCTCCGCTCAGCAAGGCGCGCAAGCGCGGGTGGCGCTGATCTTTTTCCGATAACAACGGCGAACCCAGAGGCCAGGCGATGCCCAGGTCCGGGTCATTCCAAAGAAGCCCACCCTCGTCTTTCGGGTCATACAGATCGGTGCATTTGTATTGAAAGTCGGCGGTATCGCTCAACACGCAGAAACCGTGGGCATACCCCGGCGGTACCCACAATTGGAGATGGTCCTCGGCGGTCAATTCAACCGCCACGTGTTCACCACAGGTCGCAGACGCCGGGTCGATGTCTACGACCACATCGTAGACCGCGCCTCGGGTCACCCGCACTAACTTGCCTTGAGGACGGCTGCGTTGGAAATGCAGCCCACGTAACACGCCCTGTGCGGAGCGCGAGTGGTTATCTTGCACGAACGGCTGTTCAATCCCAATGTCGCGATAACGCTGCTGCTGGTAACTCTCCAGGAAGAACCCGCGGGCATCACCATAAACGCGGGGTTCGATAATCAGCACACCGGGCAACCTGGTTTTGATGACATTCATTTCGCAGGCTCCGAAGCGAGTACCTGTGCCAGGTATTGGCCATAACCGGTTTTGCGTAAATCCGTGGCTTGTCTATCCAGTTGCGCCGCCGACAACCAGCCCTGGCGGTAGCCCACTTCCTCAAGGCAAGCCACTTTCAGCCCTTGGCGTGCTTCCACGGTCTGAACGAAATGCCCGGCCTCCATCAAGGAGTCATGGGTGCCGGTGTCGAGCCACGCGAACCCACGCCCCAGCACGCTGACGTGCAAATCCCCACGCTGCATGTAAGCGTTGTTCACGTCGGTGATTTCCAGCTCGCCACGCGTTGAGGGCTTGACCTGCCTGGCAATGTTCACCACGTCGTTATCGTAAAAGTACAGGCCCGTGACCGCGTAATTGGACTTGGGACGCTCAGGCTTCTCTTCGATGCTGATCGCCTTGCCGTGGCTGTCGAAGTCGACCACGCCAAAACGCTCGGGGTCGCTGACACGGTAGCCAAAGACGGTAGCGCCGCTCTTGCGCTGGGACGCTTCATGCAGCAACGCGCTGAAGCCGTAGCCATAGAAAATATTGTCGCCCAATATCAGCGCAACATTGCTGTCGCCGATAAAGTCTTCGCCGATGATAAACGCTTGCGCCAAACCATCCGGGGACGGCTGTTCGGCATAACTGAGCTCAATGCCGAAAGAAGAACCATCGCCCAGCAGGCTTCGAAAACTGGGTAAGTCTTGCGGCGTCGAGATAATTAATATCTCGCGGATACCGGCCAGCATTAAAACCGACAACGGGTAATAGATCATCGGCTTATCGTAGATGGGCAGCAGCTGTTTGGAGACGCCGCGGGTAATGGGATGCAAGCGCGTGCCGGAACCGCCCGCCAGAACAATGCCTTTCATGGAGTGCTTCCTTTTTGAGAATGTCGATGGGTGAGGCAGTGTTTAACCAGTTCAAGCGTTCTGACCCAGGCGCTCCGGCCGGTACTGACCATTGAGTACGCGTTGCCACCACGTCTTGTTTTGCAAATACCACTCAACAGTTTTGCGTATACCGCTTTCAAACGTTTCGTGAGGCTGCCATCCCAGCTCACGCGCAATCTTGCCGGCATCGATGGCGTAACGAAGATCATGACCTGGCCGATCTTTAACAAAAGTGATCAAGTCACGATAACGTTCCACGCCGGCCGGTTTGTCGGGCGCCAACTCTTCGAGCAGCGCGCAAAGTGTTTCCACGACTTCAATATTGGTTTTCTCGTTGTGGCCGCCAATATTGTAGGTTTCGCCGACCGCGCCCCGGCACAGGACTTCACACAGCGCACGCGCATGATCTTCAACAAACAGCCAGTCCCGCACCTGCAAACCATCGCCATATACCGGCAGCGGCCGGCCATGAATGGCATTCAGAATCACATGGGGGATCAACTTTTCGGGGAAGTGATAAGGACCGTAGTTATTTGAACAATTGGTCACCAGCACGGGTAAGCCATACGTACGCTGCCAGGCCCGAACCAAATGATCCGAACTGACCTTGGACGCTGAATAGGGCGAGCTGGGCGCATAAGGCGTGGTTTCCGTGAACAGGCTATCGGGGCCGTCCAGGTCGCCATAGACCTCGTCTGTCGAAACGTGGTGGAAGCGAAACCGGTTTTTTGCGTCAGGCGCCAACGCACTCCAGTAGCGCCGGGCCGCTTCAAGCAACGTATATGTCCCGACAATGTTGGTCCGGATAAAGTCAGCGGGGCCATCGATAGAACGATCGACATGGGATTCCGCCGCCAGATGCATTACCGCATCCGGGCGAAATGTCATGAAAATCTGGTCCAGCGCCGGGCCGTCCCCTATATCGGTTTTAAAGAACTGATAGCGCGACGAGTTTTCGACACTGGCGAGTGAATCGGTATTGCCCGCATAGGTCAGTAAGTCGAGGTTCGCGACGCTATGGTTTTCATTTATCAGGTGGCGGACCACGGCTGATCCAATGAAACCGGCGCCACCGGTAACGAGGATTTTTTTAAACATGAGTGAAGATCCTGAGGGTGGAATAAAACTCGATCGAGCCCCGTTATTGATCAGCGGATCGCCGGCGCTCACGCTCGGCCATATTTATCTTCAAAGCGCACGATGTCGTTCTCACCCAGATAGGAACCGGACTGTACTTCGATCAGTTCAAGCGGGATCACGCCCGGGTTTTCAAGCGCATGCACCTGACCGATAGGGATGTAAGTGGACTGGTTTTCAGTGACCAAGTAGGTCTTCTCTCCATTGGTCACCTTGGCCGTACCGCTCACGACGATCCAATGTTCCGCCCGGTGATGATGCATCTGTACCGAAAGCTTGGCGCCGGGTTGCACAGTGATACGTTTGACTTGGTAGCGGTGGCCTTTGTCTATCGAGTCATACATGCCCCAGGGGCGATAGACCTCGCGGTGATTGACGTACTCGTGCCGGGCGGATTGCTTGAGCCGCTCGACTATTTTCTTTACGTCCTGTACCTGGTCTTTGTGTGCGACCAGGATCGCGTCATTGGTTTCGACAATGACCAAGTTCTCGACACCGACCGTTGCAATCAGGCGGCTGTTGGCGTGAACGTAGGTGTTGAACGTGTTCTGGGCAACGACATCGCCCTTCAATACGTTGCCTTCGGCATCTTTGACGAATGTATCGGCGAGCGCGGACCACGAGCCGATATCGCTCCAACCGGCGTTCATCACGACCATGACCGCGTCTGCGGTGCGCTCCATCACCGCGTAGTCAATGGAGTCTTCGGGGCAAGTAGCAAACACATCACGGTCAACTCGGGTGAAGCTCGAATCCCTGGAACCGTTGTTCAGCGCCTCACTGCAAACAGAAAGGATCTGCGGGCAGAATTTCTGCAACTCCTCCAGATAACGGCTGGCACGAAACAGAAACATGCCGCTGTTCCAGAAGAATGTTTTGGCCAACAGGTACTGTTGAGCCAGATCCAAGTCCGGCTTTTCGACAAAACGGTTCACGCGAAAGCCGCACTCGCCGACAGGTTCGCCCTTCTCGATATAGCCGTAGCCGGTTTCCGCATACGTCGGAACAACGCCGAAGGTGACTAACTTACCGTCCAGGGCCAATGGGAGGGCGCAGTTGATACTTGCTTGAAACGCTTGCACATCCTTGATGGTGTGGTCCGCCGGCAAGATCAACAGCAAGGGGTCCTCCCCATCGGCGGTGGCCTGCAATGCCGCCAATGCCAGCGCCGGCGCCGTATTACGGCCGACGGGTTCAAGCAATATATTCGCGTCTTCCAGCCCTAACTTGCGCAGTTGTTCAGCGGCCAGAAAGCGATGTTCTTCGTTGCAAACAAGCCTGGGTGTCCGTACATCCAGCCCCTTCAACCTCTGGATAGTGGCCTGAAGAAGAGAGATGTCAGTGTCCACCAACGATAAAAATTGCTTGGGGTTTAATTGGCGCGACAACGGCCACAGGCGCGAACCTGTACCTCCAGATAAAATCACCGGAATCATGTGACACCTCATCGAAAAGTAAACGTCAGGATCAGCTTGAAATGATCAACGGCTCAGGCGGGATACCATTCAATTAACAGCTGTTCATAGGCACTCAACACTTGTTCCCACTTGAAGCACTCGGCAAACCTGGCCGCACCGGCTTGTTTCAATGCCAGGGTGCGTTGTGGGTCTTCCAATAGTTCATCGAGTAATCGAGAAAGCGCCTGGCTATCGGAAAAATACGCAGCGCCCCCACCCACGACCCAGCGGTTGAAGGGGTTGTCGTGCGCAATGATTGCGCAACCGGCACCCAACGCCTCGACCAGAGAGGGGTTGGTTCCGCCGACGCGATGACCGTGCAGATAAAAACGGCTGAAATACCTCAGCGCCTGGACGACTTTGGCGTCGTAGATAGCCCCTGGAAAGACCACTTCAGCGCTGGCCGCTTCCATCACTTTCTTGTGGTATTCATTGGTACCCGGCGTGAAGTTTCCAAGCACCACCAGTTTGTGCTGCCTGACGCTCGCACTGAATGCCTGGACCATCTCATAAAAAGAATTTTCCGGTTCGGGCCTGGCGATAATAATCGAGAAGTGATTTGGCTCTAGCGCAAACGTACTTAACACCTCAGCCGCCGCCGACGTCACTTCATCTCCTCCGTAGGGAATCATGGTGATCTTGTCGGCACTGACCCGCGTCGCAAGATGTTCCTTAATCCTTGGGTGGTCGGCCACCAAGTGGTTACCGATCCAGCAACCGGCTCTTTCGTTCAACCAGAACCACGCCTTGGCTATCTTCCCCCACTTCTGCCGATGCCACTCGATACCGTCCATATTAATAATATTCACTTGGCCTTTGAGCCGCTGAAGGCTATTGAAAACAGCGGTGTTATAGCCCAGCGTCAGAAACAGGCCGCGCTCACCCAGCGCGTGCCAAACAGCCTTCAAGTCGAATATAACCGTGCCCAACGCACCCTCCCGAGACACCGGGATATGAACACGGCGGATACCGTTCCACTCTGTTTCAGTGACGCTGCCCGTGCCGCTTTCCTGGCAGTAAACCGTGATGCGCCAACCTTTAGCCTGCAAATACACCGCTAACTTTTCGGCAAATGTCTCGAAGCCGCCGTGCTGCGCCGGGATACCTCTTATTCCAAGAACCAGCAAATGCCTACTCATAGTTTTCGAACACCTTAATATGCTGACGCGCGACCAGTGACCAATCATGTTTTTCGACCATCGTGGTGCGAGCGCGCTGCGAAATGTGCCGCGCAGTGCTGGAACCCAGCGCGTTGATTATTTGTTGCGCCAAATCGTGCGGGTTATCCGTTTCAAACAAAAACCCGTTTTCATTTTCGTCGACAACCTCGACCATCGGCGGTAACCGTGAAGACACCGTAATACAGCCATACGACATGGCCATCAGCAGTACGCCACTTTGATAAATCTTCTTATAGGGCAGGACCACAATATCGGCGGCAGAATAATAAAAGTCGACATCCTCATCCTTGATGTATCGAATATGCGGAATAACCACGTCAGAGATGTTGTTCGATTTTATTAAACTCTCATAACCTTGGAATGAATCCTTCCACACCTTGCCGGCAATCAATAGCACCGCCTGGGGCTCACGCTTGGCGACGATCCGCATCGCGTTCAACAGTACATCCAACCCCTTTACTTTTTTTATCTGACCAAAAAAAAGTATGATTTTCTTATCTTCAGGCAGCGCCAGACGCCGACGCGAAATGACGCCCTCGCGCCGTTTCACGAAGGGCAGATAATTACCATGGGGAATGACGGTGATGTTCGTCTTCAGACCTTGAGCAGCAAGCACCCCCTGCAACTCGCGCCGCGAGAATTCGTTATGCACAATAAATTCCCGCGGGGCCCGCAGAATGGCCGCATGGGTGCGGGTCAGAGACGCGCCTGCAAAAGACTCGACATCATGAATGGTTGCAATGATTTTTATCCGGCTCAAGCGCAATAACCTGCAGGTGATCAACTCCAGTAGCGCATATTGAAAAAAATGCAGGTGGCAGGTTTTTCCACCCTTTTTCTTGATATCCACGATCGACCTGAGCAAGGCAACGATGAAGCGAGCGAACCTCAGGAATTTATTGGACTGACCATACACACCCTTGAAAAACTTATTGATCGTGAAATTGTTCGAACTCTGCTCCTGCGACTCGGGACACGTATACAGATTGACGCAGGCATCATTCCAAACCAGCCCTTGTCCGAGGCCGGTATTGTAGTAATTCATTCCGCCATGCCCGCCAACCGGTTCAATGATGAAATAAGCCAATTGCCCCATGAGAAAATCCTTATCCACTTAATTTAACAACCGATATATTTCGCTGATCGTCGACTGCGCCCGTTGCCTCTGCGTAGTGGCAACCGCACTGACACCCACCGTGTAAGTCGGCATAAATTCGTCTATCGCACCGCGCTCAATCAAACACGTCTCGGTCTGAGTTTCTGCGGTAAATTTCTTATTTTTGTCTGAGTAGTTGTATAGGGAAAACGGCGTACCTAACGAATACGCAACCACAGCAGGATGCAGCCGCGCCGTCAGTATGTGCCGAGCCCCTTTTATATACGCCATGGAGCGGTCGATATCCGAACCGGCGATGTTGAAAACCGTAAAGCCACGGTCTTTCAACTCGCTTTGTGCGTACCGCGACACGCCGGTATCAACCTCTGCATCCGCATTGAATATGCCGATCCGGTTAATACGCAACCGCCAGCAAATCCTGATGGATACGTCTAGCAATTGGCTATAAATGTCGCCGCTAGATTGCTCGCCATACTCTTGCAGATCGCGCAGACACACAATGATGTAGTCCCCTGCACTCTCCAGATCGCCCCCTGCGCCGGCGTCGTCAGTACCCAGCGCGTAGGCCAGGTCCACGGATTGTTTGATTTTTTCACGGCGGGCCCAAGGATTGATTTTCCTCACCGCCAATAGCGAGGCTGAATCGCGAATATAAAAGGCTGTGGCCATGACGGTCGCAAAAAATAAAATCAAACGGGTTTTCAGCTTTTTATGATTGTCGACGCCAATACCTGCGTAGATGACATGAGCACCGAACAGGCGAGCCCATGCCATGTATTTGACCCCTCCGGTGCCGCCCTCATCCATGAAACATGTTCCGCCACCCCACACGATGGCAGAACACTTAATCACTGTTTTGTAGGCAAGCCAGCGGTTGGCCTTGTTGAGTTCCACCACAGTAATCGCGCCTTGGCGAATGAAACCCTGTTGTTTAAGTGCTTCGCCATCGCCGTAGGTCAATACCGTATACACCACACCCGCACGTCGCTCAGACAACAGCGACTTGAGCATGAGCAGATCACCAAAGTTATTGCCATAGTAGCCAATGATCACAATGTTCATGCACGCATGCTCTTTTTATAAAGAATGTAATACGAGACGGCAATAAAGCATTCGCTGGCCACAATACTTGCGCCAATACCGTTCGCCTCAAAGGGCATCAACACAACAAACAAGCCCACTTGCAACGCCACGCCAACACTGGCGACCATTATTTTTTTGCTGACCCACTCTTCGCTCAATAACGCCGCCCCTAAAGGTGTTGCGAAAAACCTGAAGCCAATGGACAGCGCGGCGATTTGCAACACCTGCGCGGCATACACATAGTCGCCACCAAATACCAGGTGCACGAGGTCATGGGAATACACACTCAGGCCAATGCCAACCAGCGCCCCCGCGCCCAATGAATACCGCGCATGCTGCAGGGGCAGGTTTTTTTCAGCGCCCGAAAGTGCGTGGTACTTTTTTATTAGGTAGGTGTTAAAAATCGTATTGGGTGCGATATACAGCGCCGTGAGCAGCGTATTACAAATGGCTAAATACCCGGAATACGTCGACCCATAGATAAGCCCCAGCAACGAAATGGGGATTTGCAACTGGGCTATATTCAGCGCGCCATTCAACGAATATTTAACGGAGTCTTTCAGGAAGCTTCGCACCTTCAAAGCCACCTGTTTGCCATGCCGTGTCATCAGCATCAAACACAACATCGCACATGAAACGTTGGCAACCCCCAGGGCCATGGCGGTGTGCGCGAGGCTCGGAGTCAGCGCATAAAAAACCCCTGCAACCGCTATGATCCGGGATACCGGTACCAGCACTTGCCCCACGGAAATCCGCAGCGGGCTGCTCCTGAGCTGACCTTGAGTGATGACGATCGCCTGCGCCGCCAATGCCGCCACGCCCGTCGCCAGTGCAACGGCCACGAACCCATCCATTCCCGAACCACATAACAGCACCACACTGACTGCAAAGGCCGCCAGCGTATTGATTGACAGGCAAACATAAGCAACCCGCATCGACGGCGCATATTCGCCGGGTGCGCGGCTGACACGCCTCAACAGCAAACTATTCACACCGCTGAACGCCAAAGCGCCAAGCGTGATGGTAATAGCGTTGGCGTATGAGACCAGACCAAAGCTGGCGGCATCCAAGGCTCTACTGAGGATGACCTGAAGCAAGAACGTTGCGCCCGCAGCGCCAAACGATGAGATCAATAATTGAATCGCCTTCAAGGAAAAACTCCTGCACGCCCTCAGTCGGAGCTCTGAAATCGATCGTTCAATTTGAAATAGCGCTTCAACAGCACATATTTTTTAGAGGCTGAATCGGGGGCCAAGCCGGTGTTTGTCAGGGTAACCTGAGGGTTCCAGATATCCGCTTCTTTATAAGCGTGATAAAACCAACTCCAACGCTTTTGCTCGAACAGATCGATTAATGTCTGTATATACAACCCCGCATCGTCCACCGGGCTGTAATTCGATACGCTGAACTCCCCAACGATCACTGGTCCCGGATGTTTCAGCACCTGGGACAGTGTCTTCTTGAAGTACATACTCAAACCGCCCTCGCCTCTCAGTAAGAAGGGCAAGCGTTGATCCGCCGGAAAACCACGCACGCCCTGATGGGTAAAGTTGCCAGGGTCGTAATAGTGCAGGCTTCCTATTATTGAGTGGTCGTCTATCAACGGCGTGATTTCACTCCAATTGGACCGTTGCCCATTGGGAATACCATTGGGTTGGACCGTAATACGCGGCTGGATAAGCACAACCTTGTCCGGCGAAATCTGCAACAGGGTTGCGCTGACCTTCTTTATAAAATCCAGATAAACGCCGCGCTCGATGGGCGCCGGTTCGTTGACGATGTCATAGCCGATAACCATGCTTTCATGTTTGTAGCGCTGCGCCAGTTGCGCATAACTGGCAATCAGGTTTCCCATGAGTTCGGCGTCACGCCAATACGCGTCTTCAGTTGACCCTGAATATTTCTTGACGTTGCCGGGAAAGGTATGAACATCGACCAGAAGTAAAATATTGTACTGCTTCGCGTAGCGCACATAGGTATCAAGCACCTTGACCGCGACATCATCAAGCCCGCCCCTGTCGTCAAACAGTGGGTGGGAGGCAAACGCCACGCGCACGGCGTTCACGTTCAAGCCGTCCAACTGTTTGAAATCCTCTTCGTTCAAATTCAAATCGATATTGAAACCGCGTAACTGCTTGCCCGCGTTATAGGTGTCGGCCTGTTGGGTAGAGGCCTGGGCAACGAAACTGATCGCCAACAGACAGAGGCACAGGAAGTATCGTCTACACATGCTGTTTTGCCCTATCGTTGAGGCCGCAGATGATGCCGAAATTTATCCAGATAATCGCTTGTATACTGTCCGCTCGAAATGACCAGCCCTGAATACCGGTTATCAATATCGCGATGATCGAAACCAGCGCCGCCGCGGAAGCATTGTTAATCGACACACCGACATGCCTTTTTATCGTATTTTTGTGCAGCTTGTAGACACTCCATATAAGCAGTAAATAGCTCACAATGCCCAGCAACCCCGTCTCGGACATGACCAGCAGGTACATATTATGGGCGGGGTACCTGAAGCTCTGCGAGGCGCCGAACTCATCGTATTTATCCATCACGTCAACAAAATTATTCCACCCCACGCCAATAATCGGATGGGCAACAAACATATTCAGGGCAATCTTGGCCAAAATCAGCCTGGAGGTGGTACTCGACTCTGGCGCATCGAAAAATCGGGCATAGAGATTTTCCAGGTTATAAATGGCACCGGCCATGATGACCAGGGCAAACACCAGAGAGGTATAGATGATCTTTTTGTTTCTTAAAATAGAACGTCCATTGGGCCGCTTGAAGTAGAACAGGCACAGCCCGACCACAAAAAAATACAACACAATTTGAGTTCTGGAGTAGGTCAGGCAAATCACCACAAAACCCGCCGCGATGGCGCTTATATACAGCAACCTGCCGCGCCCATTCACTGCGCCATACACGCAAAATGGCAACAACAGTACCGTGAACAACGATAACAAGGCGGGGTGTCGTAACGTACCGGTCACTCGGGTAATGCCGTTCTCCACGAACAGTTCTTTGACCTGTTGAGCATCCTCGGTCACATCACCGGTTGCCAACTGATAAGCCGCATACAGCGTCTCAAACAGAATTAACAGCGCCGCCACCCGGGTGAATTTATCCATCGATTTCGCATCATGGAAAACCGACCGCACCACCAGAAACAAAACAATGATTTTCCAATGGCGAGCGATTTCGTACAGCGTGAAACTCACCGCTTCCGAATTAATAATCGACACAGAAGACAGCACCACGAAAAAAATCGCCAGGGTGGTGATTCTGTCGATCTTGATTTTCTCCAGATTGATTTTTTTACTGAAAAAAACAATGGATACCAAAATCAGCAAAAGAAAAATATCGTAAGGCGCAACCGACAGTTCGGCGCCACCCAGGTGTATCTCCGCCCCGGTCAGCCGATACCGCAAGTTAAATGCCGTAGCCACCAAGAGCAGCGGAAACAAAAAATAATTTACCAGCGCGGTTACTCGCATTTCAATGCTCGCGAATACACGGACCCGGACAATTTTTTACCTATCTCAATACACGGCACTTCAAGCCATTTATGAACCGCCCATGAAACACCAGACGTCAGCCCTATCGAGAGCAGGATCAACACCCCCACCCGATCATTACTGAGATAACCGCATTTCTTCGCCACTATCAACACCCCATCGATAATCAGAATATGCATCAGATAGGTGGGGTATGACATCCCGCCCAACCTGAGCAACACAAGATTCCTAAACGGCATTTTAAGCAGTGCCAACCACCGGCCGAGCAATGGCGGGTTAAGTTTGCTATTCAACTTGAACGCTATCGCTACTATTGCCCATAACGCAATCGAGGCAAAACTGGCGAACGAACGGGTAATCAGACCCACCGCCACTACAATGCCCATGATCAACATCGCGTTACGCCATTCGCCCTCATCGCGACGAAACAGATCGTGGGTCAACATGCCGATCATGAAAACCGGTAACTTGATTAATATGAAACTGCCATAAGAGAAGGTCAGGCCCGAATATGCCAGCAGTAAAAACGCCAACACCGCCACCGTCACCAGCAGTTCCTTGGCGCGCCCAAATGCAAAAGCGGCGACCAACACAGGGGCGATCAAATAAAACTGCCATTCGAGGGTAAGGCTCCAGGCCGGCGCCAAAAACGCATCACCTGCGTGGGGCAGCCATTGATCCGGGATCACGCCCTGAAGCAGCACCAGACAAGGCGACAGGTACGCCGTGATATTACCCGCGATACTTGTCCAATACTGTTCAACTGCCGCTGCTTGGGCTGGCGTGTTCCACGGCAGGTCCATGCGGACACTCATCCGTTCATTGAATAACAGCGCGGCAAGCGCGATGGCCAATAGATAAATCGGGATGATCCTGAACGCACGTCGGATAATATAAGAACGGTAGCCGTTGCTTTTGCCGCTCAACGCCATCGCGATAAAAAAACCGCTCAAACAAATAAAGATATCTACCGGGATAGCGGTCGCCAATAGAACCTTATCAATCAATGCAGGAACGTGCCCCATGGCGGGACGAAAGCAAGAGTAGAGGTGCCCAAATACAACCCACCACGCCATCACCCCACGAATGGACTCGAGTTCTACGTAGAAGCCCTGTTTATTTGCTATGGCCATCTTTCTCTCAACTATCAATCGGATAAAAACTACCTGTATTCAACAAAACACAGGCCTGTCTCTCTTCCGTGGCCAGGTCCCAGGCGCAGACAGTGCGTCATACAAACTTGAAAAACCCACGCTACCGCCCCAGGGTTTAGCGTCATTCCCTGAGAACCCCATATTCATGACGGCGTGTATTTATATCAGCCCGCCCCACAGGCCTTAATTAACATCCGACTTATATTCATACGTATAGTAACCATACGCACCGTACCCGTATTTCGCCGAGGCTCTTTTTTCAATACCGTTCAAGATAGCGCCTTTCAAGTTAACCCCATTCTGGGCGAACCGACGCATGGTGAGTTCTATTTCCCGGGCGGGGTTAAAACCGAACCGCGCCACAATCAAGTTCGTTCCTGACTGGCGCCCTACAATCGCCGCATCGGTGACCGCCAACAATGGAGGGGTATCCAGGATGACCAAGTCATACTGTTCACTGACCTGCGATAGCAGTTCCGTGAAGTTTCGATGCATGAGCAATTCCGACGGGTTAGGCGGTATTTGCCCACGGCTGATAAAGTCAAAATGTTCGATCGCAGTTTTATGAATGGCCGTTGTCAGATCGCAGCGCTTGGTGAGCACATCGGAAAGCCCATTGGCGCTGGAGGTTTTCATGACTTTATGGATGTAGCCTTTTCGCATATCAACATCGATGACCAACACGCGCAGGCCTGTCTGAGCGATCACGGCTGCCAGATTGACCGACACGAAGGTCTTGCCCACTTGTGGGCTCGGACCGGAGATCATCAGGCGATTGTTGCTGGCTTCGTGCATCGCAAAATGCAGGCTGGTGCGCAAGCTGCGCAGCGCTTCAATCGCCAGGTCCGTGGGATGGTTGATGGCCAACAACCCGCCACTGCGAGCAGGGCGTTTTTGCGTAGCGGTAGGTTGTTCTTCCAGGTCTTTTTGAAGCGTGCTGTAGGGTATGGAGGCATAGACCGCAAGCCCCAGTTTCTCAATAGCCTCCGGGCTTTCTATGCCTCTGTTCAAGGCTTTGCGCAACAGCACCAGCACCACCGCCAGGAATAAGCCCAGGAACGTTGCGACCAGAACAATCAACACTTTCTTGGGTTTGACCGGTTTGATGAGGTTCACATCCGCCGCATCGATCAAACGCACATTACCCACCGTGCCCGCTCGCATCACGTCGAGTTCCTGGGACTTGTTGAGCAGCTGCGTATAGATCGCCGTGCCGACCTCGACATCGCGGTTCAGGCTGAGCAGTTCTTGCTGTGTCGAAGGAAGGTCCTGGACCTTCTCGGACAGCCTCTGTTGCTTGCTGCTCAACTCACCGATCTGCGCGAGCAATGCACGATAGGCCGGATGCTGGCGGGTGAATTTGCGGTCCATCTCGGCTTGCTGGAGTTTCAACTGAGAGATGGCCGTATCCAGCGACACAATCTGGTCCAGGATCGCTTTGGTTTCCAGGCTGATGTCCACCGACTTTGTGCGCGTCTGGTAGGCGTTGAGCGCATTGCCGGCCTTTTCCAGGTCACTTTTGACCTGAGGTAATTGCTCTTTCAAAAACTCCAGGCTTTGCGCCGCCTCAGCCGAAGTACGTTGCACATTCTGTTCGACATAGAGCGCAGAAATCTTGTTGAGGATTTTTACCGCGAGTTCCGGCTCAGTACTCTCTAACGCCAACCCGATAATGCCCGATTCTTTTCCGCGCTCAGTGACATCCAGCGCCTCCTGATAATCCAGAATGCTGGTCAATCGAGGTTTGCGCACGATGCTGAACCGAGTCCCCGGATTGGCCTGTAGCGCTTCAACGAAGAGCGCAACGCCATGCTGCTCGACAGCCTCGCCCACCTGCCCTTGCGCCAGAAGTTCATCATCGTCATCGAGCAATGTGAACGCCCCGCCCTCACCCGTAATGAAGGTCAGTTTTTTGGCGAGCAAGTTGGGCGGCAGGTCCAGGTGGGTTATTTTCAGCAGCTCGCCTCCCCACGCGTAACGGGTCAGGCCCAACCATGGGCTGGAGACTTCACCCGGGTTGGTATTTTTAAAACGCCGCGCAAGAAAACCGCCGATCACGGGAAAGTACTCAGGCTCGATCAGGATGGCGAGTTTGAGTTCGTCCACGGTCTTGCCGATCACTGCACGTGACTTGATCAGTTCAATTTCGGTCGCGGACGGCGACTCTTTTCCGAGCATGCTGCTGACGTCGGAGAAACCCAGCAAATCGTTCTTTTTGGCCTCGACCTGCAACAACGCATTCGCTTGGAAAACCGGCGTCGCCAGCACCGCATAGGCCCCCCCCGTCAGCATAAACGCGCCCGTAATCGCTGCAATCAACCCTTTATGGTCGATCAGTGTTCCAAACAGACCAAGGAGATCAATCTCGTCGGCGTCGTCTTCTCGTAGGGTGGCTACTGGCACTTGCTGCATAAGTCGGATTCTTTGCCTTAATACGATTCAAGAAAGGGGGGTTGTCACTTTGCTAGACGCAGCGCCCACGCGTTTACCGCTTCTTCGATCAACGCATACGCGTGTACAAAGGCAGGTTTACCTTGACGGTAGGGGTCTCTGATCTCTCGGTCGCTTTGCCACTTCCCCAGCATCAACACCTTGCCTCGCGCTTCGGGGGCCATGCCGAGCACGCCGCGGATGTGCTTTTGTTCCATCACCAGAATCAGATCAGCCTCGGTGATCGCCTGGGGCGCGAGTTGAGTCGCCTGGTGCACGTTGGGCGCATGACCATGCGCCGCCAGCACCGCAAGTGCCGTCGATTCGATGGGCTCGCCAACCAATGCGGACAGGCCGGCGGAACTCACTTCGATATCGGAACGAGTGAGCGCCTCACGCAACAGATGCTCCGCCATGGGGCTGCGACAAATATTGCCGACACAGACAATCAACACTCTTTTAAGCAAGATAATTTCCCCGTCTTTTCAACTTTGGCGGTGACGTCGCACTTGCCGAACATAAGAGTCTTTAACCACGCACAGGCCTGCCCATCGACAGGCACAGAAACAGCAAAGCCCGCTTTACAACTTCAACGCGGTACTTATTTATCACGCCCCTTGGGCAGCACCCAAGTTTTTAAACGGACAAAAAATAACACGGCGCCTGCTCGGGCACTTATTTGCTATTAATACCCGCCACCGACAATTTCTAACATTCACGCACTGCCGGCGTTAGTTCGATCAACATGACACGACGAACAGTCAATAAATAACGCAACGCGTGGCATCCGAGTGCCGGCTGAACAGGCTCACCGCCATAAGGACATCCCATGACCGCAACGATAGAATTCGCCGCCAAAGCCTGGTATCTGGTTCAGTGTAAAGCCAGGCAGGATGAACGCGCCGAAGCGCATCTGCAGCGCCAGGGCTACACCTGCTTTCGCTCCATCTGCACACGTGAGCGCCTGTTAAAAGGCGAGCGTCGGGTCATGACTGAATCGCTGTTCCCCGGTTATCTGTTTATTCAGTTGAGCTCGCAGGACAGTTGGAGCCCTCTGCGCTCCACGCGTGGGGTTTCGCGCATCGTCGCATTTGGTGGCGATCCACTGCCGGTGGGCGATGAACTGGTCGACGAATTGCAGCGACGCAATCACCAGCCCCTTGTGACACCGCTGTTGGCTCCTGGGGAGAACGTGCGTATAAATGAAGGGCCATTTGCTGAACTCGAGGGCGTATTCCTGGGTATGACAGGCGAGGAACGCGCGATTGTGCTGATCAATCTCCTGCACCGCGAGCACCGGGTCGGCTTGCCGCTCAACGCAGTCAAAAGCCTTGACTGAACGCCCACCATCAGCCATTTACAACCACACTTCGTCAACTTCAAGCGTGTGTCGTACACGTCGAAAACAACCCGAGTCGGCCTAGCCGACTAAAAATAACATTCCAGTACTTTTTTACCCTCGCATAATAAAGTGCCTCCTGAATGCAACAGCAAGGGGACGGCCATGAACACATCAAAGTTACTGGTAGAGCGTATTGGCCTATTCCCTTCTTCGGGAAATATTCATGTCGAGGTCAATAACTCGACGCATGTCGTTGAACGCATGCACGTGTTATATGCCGACAACTCCCTGGACAGCGATGAGTCGTGCACGGGCTTGTCCATGGTTTTTGCCGACTGGCGTTTCAAGTTGCAGGTCAGTGACGCCCTGTCTGTATGCCTGTGCGTGGAAAGTCGCGGCGACAGCCACTACCTGCAGGTCAAGACCGCAGAGTTGCTGGCCCACATATCCGACACCCGGGAGCGCACATGAGCGTCCAGGGTGGGCGACACCCTTGCCGGCATACACGCTAAATGCATTTATCTGATCAAATGGCGCCTACATGATTCTATTTTTTAATAATGAGGATAGAACCAAACGGCATTTTACACAGCCACTCGCTGCCCCTACCTTGAACGAGCATGACCGACCCCCTACCCGGCGGAGGTGTTGATCACCCTACTCGACAAGGACAGACCATGAGCATCGAATTCATCGGCTATATCGGCGGCCACCATGCGTCCGAGATCCACCCGCGCAGCGGCCCTACCCTGCAACCGGATTACGTGGAAACCGTGGCCCGCGCCCACGAAGAGGCCGGTTTCGACCGCGCGCTGGTGGCCTTTCATTCCAACAGCCCGGACAGCACGTTGATCGCCGCCCACGCCGCCAGCGTGACGAAAAACTGCAATTTCTCATCGCTCACCGTCCGGGTTTCGTCCAGCCGACCCTGGCGGCGCGCCAGTTCGCCACGTTCGATGTGTTCAACGGCGGGCGTACCGCCGTGCACATCATCACCGGGGGCGATGACCGCGAACTGCGTGCCGATGGCAGCCATATCGGCAAGGACGAACGTTACGCGCGCACCGACGAATACCTGAGCGTGGTGCGTCAGGAATGGACTGCCGAACAGCCCTTCGATTTTGCCGGCAGTTACTACCAGGTCGAAGGCGCGCATTCGTCGGTGAAGTCGCCGCAGCAGCCGCATATTCCGTTGTATTTCGGCGGTTCGTCCACTGCCGCGATTGAGGTGGCCGGCAAGCATGCCGATGTGTACGCGCTGTGGGGCGAGACCTATGAGCAGGTGCGCGAGGTGGTGACCCAGGTGCGTGCCGAAGCGGCCAGGCATGGGCGCACGATTCGCTTCAGTTTGTCGCTGCGCCCGATCCTGGCCGAGACCGAAGAATTGGCGTGGGCGCGCGCCGAGAACATCCTGCAACGGGCCACCGCGCTGGCCGAGCAGAATGGCTTTGTACGCCGCGAACCACCGAATGAAGGCTCGCGCCGTTTGCTCGCGGCGGCGGCACAAGGCGCGCGGTTGGATAAGCGTTTGTGGACCGGCATTGCCGGGCTGCTCGGGGCGCAAGGTAACTCCACCTCACTGGTGGGCACGGCCGAGCAAGTCGCTGAGGCGCTGGTGGATTACTACGACTTGGGAATTACCACGTTCCTGATCCGTGGGTTCGATCCGCTCAATGATGCGATTGAGTACGGCAAGCAATTGATCCCCCTCACCCGCCAGCTGATTGCACAACGCGAACAGGCCAGGCAAGTCGCGTAAGCAAGAACACTACAAACCAATGTGGGAGGGGCAAGTCGAATCGTCGCACCGCCCCTCCCACTTTTTAACTGCATTTCAAGGTTGGGATTTGAGGAAGGTGGCGATCAGTTGATTGACCCGCTCTGCCGCTTCCAACTGCACCATATGCCCCTGCCCCGGCACGATCTCCACCTGGGCCGCCAGCCCCTCGGCATGCCCGGCCGGGATGATTGCATCGTCACTGCCCCAGATCACCAGGCTCGGTTGTCGGGCCACCACGGCGCGCAGATCCAGGCGCTGCCGCCCACCCTCAAACAGCTGGGAATTGAGCTGCTGCAACGCCTGATCCACCCCTTCCAACCGTTTGAATTTGAGCATGTCCTCCAGCATCTGCCGGGTGACCAGCGCCGGGTCGCTGAACAGTTGGGTCAGTTGCGGCTTGAGCGCATTGCGGTTATTCGCCGCGGTAAAACCTTGCAGGTAATCGCCATTGATATCCGCGCCAAGCCCGGCGCTGGCGATCAGGATCAAGGAAGCAACCCGTTGCGGCGCCTGGCTGGCCAGCGTCAGGCTGACCAGCCCACCCATGGAGTGCCCGGCCAGGTGCACGCGGTCGAGCTTGAGGTGATCAAGCAACGCCAGCACCGCCTGGCTCAGTTCTTCGGCATCACCCGTTTGCAACTGCTTACCCGACTCGCCATGCCCCGGCAGGTCCAGGGCGATCACCCGGCGCTCGGCGGCCAGGGCCGGTTGGTTGAACAGCCAGTTGTTCAAGTCGCCACCAAACCCGTGTACCAGCACCAACGGCGTATCGCCTTCGCCCAGGTCCAGATAGCGCAGCAAGCGCCCGCCTATCTCGACCTTCTGCGCGCTCGGGCCGCTGGCTTCGGATTCGGCGGCGGTGGAGACGAACCCCGCGTTGAAACTGTCGATCACCGCATCAATCTCGGCGTCCGTGGCCTCGCCCTCCACCACGATCCCGAGCAAGGCGCCCACCGGCAGGGTTTCATCGCTCAAGGCCAACACCCGGCGCAACACGCCACTGAACGGCGCCTCGACGCTGCTGGAAATCTTGTCGGTTTCCACGTCCAGCACTTCTTCGCCCTTCTCTACCCGATCACCGGGTTGCTTGAGCCAGACGTCGATGCGACCTTCGGTCATCGACAGCCCCCACTTGGGCATGGTCAAGGTGTGGATCATGCGGCAGTCCTCTTGTCGGCGATTTTCAGCACGGCGGCTTCGATCTTCGCGGCATTGGGGATGTACAGGTCTTCCAGGGCATCGGAGAACGGCACCGGCGTGTGCGGCGCGGTGACCATCTCGATCGGCGCCCGCAGGAATGCAAAGCCTTGCTGCGCCACCAGCGCACTGATGTCGGTGGCGATGGAGCAGCGCGGGTTGGACTCGTCGATCACCACCAGGCGCCCGGTTTTCTCCACACTTTCCAGAATGCTGTCTTCGTCCAGCGGGCTGGTGGTGCGCAGGTCCAGCACTTCGCAGTCGATGCCTTGGCGCGCTAGGTTGGCGGCGGCTTCCAGGGCGATATGCACCATGCGCCCGTAAGTCACCAAGGTCACGTCGCGGCCTTCGCGCACAAAGTTGGCTTCGCCGAACGGCACGGTATACAGCTCTTGCGGCACCTCGCCTTGCAGACTGTAGAGCATCTTGTGTTCGAGGAAGATCACCGGGTCGTTATCGCGGATCGCCTGGATCAACATGCCCTTGGCGTCATAGGGCGTGGACGGGCACACCACCTTGAGGCCGGGAATGTGCGTCCACATCGACGTGAGCATCTGCGAATGCTGGGCGGCGGCGCGCAGGCCGGCACCGTACATGGCGCGGATCACCAGCGGCGTGGTGGTCTTGCCGCCGAACATGTAGCGGAACTTGGCGGCCTGGTTGAGCAACTGGTCGAGGCAGCAGCCGATAAAGTCGACGAACATCAATTCGCACACCGGGCGCATGCCACGGGTGGCGGCGCCGACGGCCATGCCCACGTAGCCGACCTCGGACAACGGTGCATCGAGCACGCGCTCGGGAAACTCCGGGTACAGGCCCTTGGTCACCCCGAGCACACCGCCCCAGGCGTCCTGCTCGCCGGGGGAACCGGTGCCGCCGGACACGTCCTGGCCGATGATGAACACGCTCTGGTCGCGGCGCATTTCCTGGGCCAGGGCTTCGTTGATTGCCTGCTGATAGCTGATTTTGCGAGCCATGAAATTCTCTCCGAAATTTATTGTTATTAGCGGTAGGCGACGTAGACGTCACTGAGCAGGTCGGCGGCCTGGGGCTTGGGATCGGACTTGGCCAGGCGCACCGCGTCTTCGATCAACTGGGCGACCTCGCCGTCGATGCGCTCGAACTGCCCGGCGTCAAGCCAACCTTCGGCCTGGCAACGCGTGCGAAACAGCACCAGGCAATCCTGGGATTCACGCAGTTTTTTCACTTCGTCCACGCCGCGATAAGTTTGCGCATCGCCTTCGAAGTGGCCGTAGAAGCGGCTCAACTTGACCTCCACCAGCGTCGGCCCCTCGCCGTTGCGCGCACGTTCTACCGCAACGCCCAAGGCTTGGTGCACGGCAAAAAAGTCATTGCCGTCGACGATGACGCCGGGCATGCCAAACCCCACGGCGCGCTCGGCGATGTCCTTGCACGCCACCGACCAGCCGGAGCCGGTCGCTTCGGCATAGCCGTTGTTCTCGGCGACGAACAGGCACGGCAGTTTCATGATCGCGGCCAGGTTCATCGCCTCGAACACCGCACCTTCGTTGGAGCCGCCGTCGCCGAAAAACGCCACGGCCACGCCCTGGCTGCCCTTGAGCTTGGAGGCCAGCGCTGCACCGGCGGCCAACGGCGCACCGGCACCGACAATGCCGTTGGCGCCGAGCATGCCCTTCTCCTGATCGGCGATGTGCATGGAGCCGCCCTTGCCGCCGCACACCCCGGTTTTCTTGCCATAGATTTCGGCCATCATGCCGAACACGTCCACGCCCTTGGCGATGCAATGGCCATGGCCACGGTGGTTGGAGGCGATACAGTCGTCATCGTTGAGGTGGGCCATGACCCCGGCGGCACTGGCTTCCTGGCCGGCATACAAGTGCACGAAACCGGGGATCTCGCCGGTGGCGAACTCCACGTGCAGGCGCTCTTCAAAATCACGGATGGTGCGCATCACGGTGTAGGCATGCAGCAATTGATCGGTGGACAGGTGAGTGGACATCTTGTTGTTCTCCGGTTGTCTCGACACACAGAAGGCTGGCTGCGGCCAGCTGTAACCGCTTCAGCACAGCCTGTGCCAAACCGCCGAAAAACCTGGCAAAGCCTTGATCCAGAGCAGTGCCGCGCGGTTGTACGCAGGCGTCGCCGCAGCGCAGAATGAGACCGGCCATCGCAGCGTGCCGGCTGCATCTCGGCCCCTGTGAGACGCTGCGTCTCACCCGGCCCCCTGGTCAGAGCGCGCTTGTCGCTGTGCGTCCATGGGCGCTTAATGGCGGGCATAACAACAAAGATCGAGAACCGGAGGCCTTATGCTCGCCGTGAACTCCAGAGAGCACGTCGACTGCGTCAGTCGCGTGGTCCGCAATGCCGAACGCCTGCCTCAGGCGCCGGTGCCGGCGTTGATTTTCGATTCATGGCGCCGCTCCATGGAACAACACCACCTGGACCCTGGCTCGCTGCAAGGGCCGCGCATCCTCACCGAACCCCTGCTCAAGGAATGCCGCGAACGCGCCGAGCTGTTCATGCGCATTGCAAGCGAAGCCGTCGGCCAATTGCACCACCGCGTGCGCCAGGCCGATTACTGCGTGATGCTCACCGACGCTCAGGGCCAGACCATCGACCACCGCGTGGACACGGCGATTCGCAGCGACTGCCGCAAGGCCGGCCTGTACCTGGGCACCTGCTGGTCGGAAGCCGAAGAAGGCACCTGCGGCGTAGCCACCGTGCTCACCAGCAAAGCCGCCGTGACCGTGCACAAGCGCGACCACTTTCGCGCGGCGTTCATCGGCCTGACCTGCTCCGCCGCGCCGATCTTCGACCCGCAGGGCAACCTGTTGGGCGTGATGGACGCCTCGGCGCTCAAATCCCCGGATGACCGGCGCAGCCAGCACCTGGTGCGGCAAATGGTGGCGCAGAGTGCCCAGGCCATCGAGAACGCCTTCTTCATGCACAGCGCTCGCCAGCACTGGGTACTGCAGGCGCACAGCACGCCGGGCTATGTGGACAGCCAGCCCGACCTGCTGCTGGCATGGGACCAGGACGGGCGCCTGCAGGCCTTGAACAGCAAGGCGCGCCAGGCCCTGCGCCTGCGCTTTGGGCAAGTGCCGGAGCATATCGGCGAGGTGTTCGACCTGGACGCGTTGCGCGCGGTCACCGACCAGTCGACCCGGCAACTGTGCTGGCGGGGGCAATCGCAAGCCCTGCACGTACGGGTCAACACGCCACGGCGCGCACAAGCACGAGCACTGCCGAACACGGAGGTCGACCCGCGTGTGGATGAGCATCTGCGCCTGGCCGTGCGGGTCAAGGACCGTAACCTGCCGGTGCTGGTGCAGGGGGAAACCGGCGCGGGCAAGGAAGTCTTCGCCCGCCAACTGCATGAGCGCAGCGCCCGGCGGGACGGCCCTTTTGTGGCGGTGAACTGCGCGGCGATTCCCGAAAACCTGATCGAAAGCGAGCTGTTCGGCTACGTGGCCGGGGCCTTTACCGGCGCGTCCAGCAAAGGCATGCCGGGCCTGTTGGTGCAGGCCGATGGCGGCACATTGTTCCTGGATGAAATCGGTGACATGCCCCTGGCCTTGCAAACGCGCTTGCTGCGGGTGATGGCCGAGGGTGAAGTGGCGCCGCTGGGCGGGGCCAAGACCCGTACCGTGGATATCCAGGTGATCTGCGCCAGCCACCGCGACCTGGCGGCGCTGGTCAACGAGGGGCGCTTTCGCGAAGACCTGTACTTTCGCCTCGGCTGCGCGAGGTTCTGCCTGCCGCCCTTGCGCGAGCGCACCGACAAACTGGCGTTGATCAACCGGCTGCTGGAGCAGGAGGCGCGTACCAGCGGCGTGTCGCCGGGCATCAGCCAGGCCGCGCTGGAACGACTGCTGGGTTATGCCTGGCCGGGCAATGTGCGGCAACTGCGCCATGTGTTGGCGTATGCCTGCGCGGTGTGTGAGGGCGGTACACTGCAACTGTCAGACTTGCCGATGGAGGTGCGGGGCGAGTTGGTCGAGGCGCCGGCAGAACCGAGCGTCAGCCCGGAACGCCAGGTGGTGCTGGATGCGTTGATTCGGCATCGTTGGAAGCCGTTGCCGACGGCACAGGCGTTGGGGATTTCACGTGCAACGCTTTACAGACGGGTGAACCAACTGGGCATCGACATGCCTGGCAAGACCACCTGACACAACGCGGTCAACCCTGTGGGAGGGGCGGTGCGACGATTCGACTTGCCCCCGATAGCCATAGGTATCTACACAACTCCCGATGAGCGAAAAATCTATAGCCAAGATGCTGTTGTGGTGAGCGGGCTTGTCCCGCGCTGGGCTGCGCAGCAGCCCCAACAAGGACGCTACCGAATGTCAGGATTAACCGAGGCGCAGGTTTTAGGGTAGCTACGCAACCCAGCGCGGGACAAGCCCGCTCACCACAGAGAGGTTTTTCAGCTTTTAAAAGTTGTGTAAATACCTATGCCCGATAGTGGTGGGTCAGTCGATGTATCCCGTACCGACACACCGCGATCGGGGGCAGCCCCGTCCCACAGTGCCCCAGGGAACTTGTAAAAGTGCACGCGAATGCCTAGCTTATGCGCCCCCTGCCCCTGCGCTTTAAGGCACTGCTCCCATGGTTTTGCGTTTTCGTCCTGTCGTCACGTCACGTTTGGCCCTCGGCCTGCTGCTCAGCGGTGGGATCGGCAACAGCCTCGCGGAAAGCCTCGAACTGCCGGCGGTGAACGTCCAGGGCCAGGATGAATCGGGTTATCGCGTGGACACCGCCTCCGTCGGCGGCTTCAATGAGGCGCCACTGCTGGATACCCCGGCGTCGATCACCGTGCTCAACGCCACCCTGATCAAGGACCAGCAGGCGCGCCTGCTCAGCGAAGTGCTGCGCAACGACGCGTCGGTGGGCGACAGCTACGCGCCGATTGGCTACTACGAGAACTTCGTGGTGCGCGGGTTCTCGCTGAACGCGGCCAGCAGCTACAAGATCAACGGGCGCACCATCACTGGCGAGCAGAACGTCGCCCTGGAAAACAAGCAGCAAGTCGAAGTGCTCAAGGGCCTGGCGGGCCTGCAAAGCGGGATTTCAGAGCCCAGCGGCGTGATCAACTACGTGACCAAGCGCCCGGAAGATGTGCGCTCGGTGACGGTCTCCAGCGATGATCGTGGCAGCGGCTATATCGCCACCGACGTTGGCGGCTGGTTTGGCAGCGAGCAGCAATTGGGCTTGCGCGCCAACGTGGCCCATGAGGACCTCAATTCCTACGTGGAACACGCCAACGGCCAGCGCGACTTTGTGTCCCTGGCCTTCGACTGGAACATCAGCCCGGACGCCGTGCTGAAACTCGACGCCGAATACCAGAACAAGCAGCAACGCTCGGTGCCGGGTTACCAATTGCTCGGTGGCACCGAAGTGCCCCATGACGCCTCACCGAAGAAGCTGCTGGGCCATCAGAGCGGGTCCAAACAGGTCGGCATCGACTCGCTGAACCTCAACGGCAGTTTCGAGTACCGCTTCAGCGATCAGTGGAAAGGCAGTGTCAGCGCGGCGCGCAGCAAGGTGGTGATTGATGATTACAGTGCGTTTGCGTGGGGCGGTGACACCAGCGGTGTCGGCAATACCTTCACCCCGCAGGGCAATTACGACATCTACGACTACCGCAGCCCCGACGACACCCGCCGCGACGATGAAGTCCAGGCCGCCATGACCGGCCTGTTCGACACCGCCGGGCTGGGCCATGAACTGACCTTCGGCACCAGCGCATTTCGCCGGGTGATCGACAAGCGCAAGGCCGTCAACGAGTGGCTCGGCAGCGGCAACATCGACGCCGACGCGCCGACGTTTGCGCCCGCCGACGTCCTGCTGAACCCAAGCCACCGCAGCCTCGACAGCCGCCAGTACGGCCTGTTCGTCACCGACCGCATTCGCTTCAACGAGCAATGGCAAACCCTGCTCGGCGGCCGCGAAGTGCGCCTGGATGAACAGGCCTTCGACAGCACCGGCGACGAGACCCGCCATACCCGGCAATACGTGTTCCTGCCCCAGGCGTCGTTGATCTACAAGCCGATTGAGAGCATCTCGCTCTACACCAGCTACAGCAAGGGCCTGTCCCTGGGCGGTACCGCGCCGTGGTTCGCCAGCAACGCGGACGACACCCTGGCGCCGACCACCTCACGGCAGATCGAAGCCGGGGTCAAATACGACTGGCGCCGCATCAGCTTCGCCGCTGCCGTGTTCCAGACGCGCCAGGCTTACCAGTACGCCAAGCCGGATGGCGCCGGCAACTTCACCTATGTGCAACAGGGCGAACAGAAAAACACCGGGCTGGAACTGTCGGCCAACGGCTGGGCCACCGAGCGTCTGCAGATCGCCACCAGCGTGGCGGCGATTCGCGCCCGCGTGAGCGGCAGCGGCACGCCGGCCTACGAAGAACACCAGGCGATCAACGTCCCCAAGCTGCGCGCCAGTGTGTACGCCGACTATGCCCTGCCGTGGTTCAACGGCTTGGCCGTGCTGGGCGGCGTGCAATACAGCGCCAAGAAGTACGCCAACCGCAGCGGCAATGTGGAGGTGGGGGATTATGCCGTGGTGAATGTCGGCAGCCGCTACACCAGCCGCGTCGAGGGGTATGAGACGGTATTTCGCCTGAGCGTCGATAATCTGTTCGACAAGCGCTACTGGCGCGACGCGGGCGAATACATGGGCGATGATTACCTGTTCCAGGGCGCGCCGCTGACGGCGCGCCTGAGTGCCTCGGTCAACTTCTGAACACACGCGGCGTTGCCAGGCACAACGCCGTCATTGCGCATACCAGCAAGCTCCAACCCAGATCTTGCGCCCATGCCACCAGGGTCAGCCCGCCGCCAATCGCCAGGTAATACAACAAACCGAACACCGCTGCCGCCGTGCCCAAACGGTCGCGATAGGCCATCAACGCGGCCCCGAGCACGTTGGGGATCGCCATGCCGAACGCCAACACCACCAGCAGCATCGGCAATACGAATAACCCTGTGTGTTGCAGCGTCAGCACCAATAGGCTGCCCAATACGGCGATACCGGCCGCGGTCAGTACCAACTGATCGCCGTTCATCCCCCGCTTGAGCAACGCTTTGTTCAACCACGCCCCCAGCCCCGACCCCAAGGCCAACAGCACCCCGCTGTAGCCGAACTCGGCGGAGGACAACCCCTGTTGCGCGAAGATGAACGGCGCCACGCTGTAATAAGCGAACACGGCAATATTGAATACCGCCACCAGCCCGACCGAACACCATATGCCCAAGTCCTTGAACATCAGGCCCACGGTTTTGTGCATTGAGGTGGCGGGCAGCGACGCCGGGCGCGTTTCCGGCAGGGCCCATACGCACCAGCCCCACAGGAGCAACACAAGTACCAACAAACCGCAGAGCATGCCGCGATAACCGAATAACTGCACCAAAACCGCGCCGCTGAACAAACCAATCGCCGGGCTGGCGGCCATGGCAATGCCCACCACGGAAAACACCTGGGCCAGTTCCGGCCCATGGAAGCGGTCGCGCAACACCGTTTGCGTGACCACCGACGCCACCGCAGCGCCAAAAGCCGCCAACGCCTGGGCCAAGAGCAGGCCTGTGAAGGTGCTGACGCTCAAGGCCAACACCGACGCGCACGCGTATAGCGTCAGCCCGGCCAGCATGACCGGGCGGCGCCCAAGGTGATCACACGCCCGCCCCCACACCACAACACCCAGGGCAAAGGCCAGGAAATAGACCGACAGCGTCTGCCCCGCACGCTCGGGCCCCACCGCAAAGGCCTGGCCAATATCGCCGAGGGCGGGGCTGTAGAGGGTTTGGGCCAGTTGCGGAAACATCAGCAACGCCACCGCCAGGACCAGTAGATTTTTGAGGGTCATCGACGCGTCCTTCCAGGAAAATAGTGGAAGAATTTTAAACAGCGTCGAATGCACTATTATCCGGACTTCGACATTTTATCGATGAAATCGGACAACTTATGGCCTGGCTCGCCGCCGACGCATCTTTCGATCCCGACCACCTGGCTGCGCCGGTTATCGGGATCGCTGCCCTCTTGGGTGATCACGATTCCGGGTTGCACCAACACCAGCGTGGGCAGCTGCTGTTCACCCGTGAGGGCTGCACGCGCATCACCCTGGACAACCAGCTGTGCCTGCTGCCACCCACCCGTGCAGCCTGGATCCCCTGCGGGTTGCCGCACCGTGCGGTGATGCAGCGGACCGTGGATTATCGTTCGGTGTACTTGAGCCCTGCATTGGCGCGGCAGTTGCCGTCCCAGGTTCGGGTGATCGAGGTCAGCCCATTGCTGCGGGCGGTGTTGGAGCCGATAGCGATGGCGGCGTTCGATACCGATTGGTCCCGCGGCCGATATGCCCATCTGCTGGCGCTGTGCCTGAGCGAGATCTGCGACGCCGCCGAGCAACCGATGCTGCTGCCCCTGCCCCAGGACAAACGCCTGGCCCCATTGATGAGCAGCCTCGACACCTTGCCGCCCTCGTTGCAGGCCCTGGAACAGCAAGTAGGCGCCAGCGCCAAGACCATCGGCCGGATTTTCCAACGGGAAACCGGCCTGGGGTACCAGCAATGGCGTCAGCAGTGGCGACTGATGCGGGTCATCGAGCTGCTCGCCACCGGGCGCAGTATCAGCTACTGCGCCTTTGAGCTGGGCTTTACCAGCGACAGCGCGTTGATCGCTTTTTTCAAGCACATGACCGGCACCACGCCACGGGGTTATTTCAAAGCCCGTTGATGGCTTACTTGGGCATTTTGCGAAACCCCACCGCCAAGCGGTTCCAGCTGTTGATAGTGGCGATGGCCACGCTCAGGTCGATCTGCTCCTGGGCGTTGAACTCGGCGGCCAGTGCATTGAAATCTTCGTCCGGTGCATGGGTGTGACTGATCAGGGTCAAGCTCTCGGCCCAGGCCAGCGCAGCACGTTCACGCGGGGTGAAAAACGGCGTCTCCCGCCAGGCTGACAAGGTGTACAGGCGGCGCTCGGTTTCCCCGCCCTTGCGCGCATCGGCGGTGTGCATGTCCAGGCAGAAGGCACAGCCGTTGATCTGGGAGACCCGCAGGCGGATCAGTTCCAACAGAGGCAGCTCGATGGACAGTTTGCCGACGGCGGCTTCCAGGGCGAGCATGGCTTTCATGGCGTCGGGCGAAGCGGTGTAGAAGTCGGTACGGGGTTGCATGGTGATACTCCTCAAGGGTGATAACTGGGGGCTAGGTTAGCCAGCGGTGAGGGCGCGAGAAATAGCCAATTCCAGCGAAGATGAGGTGACCAATGGCGCCGGTTTTTTCGCGGCCATATCGGTTTGTGTGCCTAACGCGCGCGCCGTAAGAGGTACCCCCACAGAGGCATATCCCCACGCGCGGGTCGCGCTCTACCATGCCGACCACGGAGGCTCCCATGCTTACTCATCCCAACATCGTCCTGACCCTGCGCCGTCATCATCTGTTCAGCCAGCTCCCGGAAAAAACCTTCCAGGATGTGTGTACGCTGGCCAATCTCAAGCGCCTGCCCAACCACACCCCGCTGATGCACCAGGGCGACCCGGCCGAGCGGTTCTTCCTGCTGGTCAGCGGCCAGATCAAACTGCACCGCGTCACCGGCGAAGGCCAGGAGCACCTGGTGGAAGTCATCCATCCCGGCCAGACGTTCGCCGAAGCCCTGCTGTTCACCCAGGCCAAGACCTATCCGGTCAGCGCCACCGCGCTCAAGGACTGCGTGCTGGTGAGTATCGAGGGCCAGCACTACCGACGCGCCCTGGAAGACCAACCGAAAATCTGCCTGGCGATCCTGGCCAGCATGAGCATTCATTTGCACCAACGCCTCAAGGACATTGACACCCTGACCCTGGCCAATGCCAGCCGCCGAGTGATCAATTTCATGTTCCAGGAGCGCGACAACTTCAGCGGCGACGTGGTGTTGCAAGTGCCCAAGCGCCTGGTGGCATCGAAGCTGGGCATCCAGCCGGAGACGTTATCGCGGATCCTGCACCGGCTGGTGGACAGTGGCCTGATCGAAGTACAGCGGCGCACCATCCGCATCCTCAGCGAGGACGGGTTAATGGCCTATCAAGCCAACTGATATCCCCACCAGCAATACCAGCAGCCAACCCCAGCCCAACAGCAGCGCACGCCACCGCCGAGGCGCATGCCGCAGTTCCATGAAACCGTCGACAATCACCCACGCCTTGACCACCGCCAGCAGCAAGACGGCCCACCCGCCGCCGGAAGCACCCGCCAGGACCGTGCCCACGCTCAACCCGACCAACCCCAGCCAACACGCCACCAACCCCCAAAAAGCCGTCATCGCGCCCTCACCCCATCACATACACCACGGGAAACAACACCACCCACACCAGATCGACCATGTGCCAATACAACACGCCGGACTCCACGCCACCGACCGAGAGGCCCCCACGCCAACAGCCCAGCGCCAGCCACCCCAGAATCAGCATTCCCAGCAGCACATGCAGGAAATGAAAGCCGGTGAGTACCCAGTACAAGGTAAAAAACCGGCTGTGCTCCATCCCCAACCCGGCAGCGGCCAGGTGGCCGTACTCGGCCAGTTTGATCAGCGCATACAGCAACGCCGCCAACAACGCCGCCACGAATAAGCCGGCGCCGCGCCTTGGGCAGCCCTGGCGTACCTGCTGCAGCGCCAATGCCGCGAGCAACCCGGCGGTCAGCAGGCTCAGGGTCATCGCCAGCCCGGTAGAGGTGTCCAACTGCGCATGGCCTTCGGCAAAGACCTGGGGGGCCAACAGCCGGGCGGTGGCAAACGCGAGGATCAGCAGCGCAAATACAGTCAGTTCGGCGAGGATGAACAACCACATCGCCAGGTCCCCAGGCAAGCGTCGGGGCTCAGGCAAAGTGCACATCCACCACGTCCATCAGCGCCGCGACGGTGTGAGGGTCATCACTCAGGGCTTGGGCCAGGCACGCCAGGCAGGCGTCGCGCGGCGGCATGCCCGCAGCGATCAGGCGGGCGGTGAAGATCAGCAGGCGTGTGGAGGCAACCTCCTCCAGGTCGTGTTGGTCGAGACGGCGCAAGGCCCGGCCCAACCGCACGACCTCACCCGCCAGCGCGGTGTCCACCTGGGCCTCACGGGCCACGATGTGCGTTTCCAGTTCCGCCGCCGGGTAGTCGAAACGCATGGCCACAAAGCGTTGGCGGGTGCTGGGTTTCATGCCCTTGAGCAGGTTCTGGTAACCGGGGTTATAGGACACCACCAGCATGAACGACGGCGGTGCCTTGACCACCTCACCGGTGCGTTCCAGGTACAACTCGCGGCGATCATCGGCCACCGGGTGCAGCACCACGGCGGTGTCCTGGCGCGCTTCCACCACTTCGTCCAGGTAGCAGATGCCGCCTTCGCGCACGGCGCGGGTCAGTGGGCCGTCCTGCCACCAGGTGCCCTGGGTGCCGATGAGATGGCGACCCACCAGGTCGGCGGCGCTCAAGTCGTCGTGGCAGGCCACGGTGTACAGCGCCAGGTTGAGACGGTGCGCCATGTGCTGCACGAAACGGGTTTTGCCGCAGCCGGTGGGGCCCTTGATCAGCACCGGCATACGGTGGTGCCAGGCGTGTTCAAACAGCTGCTGTTCGTTGGCCAGCGGTTGATAGAAAGGCTCAGTCATTAGCGTTTTCCAAAGCGGGTTTGACCGCCACGCTAAGGGCGCCTGCGACAACCTGGCAAGCGCTACCCGAGGCAAACTTGATCGCCGTCAAGCGAGCATTGCAACGCTGCGCCATAGTCTGGCCGGGCACTAAGAACCTGCGCCCCGCACCCTGTTGTGCGGCATCGCAAAGGTCTTGCCTGAGGAGTAAATGGAATGCTGACTCGCAACCGAACCACCTTCATCCCGAGCCTCGCCGCACTGAGTTGCGCGCTGGCCCTGGCACTGCCCTTGACCGCCCATGGCAACACACAACCCGCGCTGATAAAGACGGCGGGCGCGCCGGATATGAGCCAGGCCGATTTCGATACGTCCAAGCAGATTTATTTCGAACGCTGCGCCGGTTGCCACGGTGTGCTGCGCAAAGGCGCCACCGGTAAACCGCTGACGCCGGACATCACCCAGGCCCGTGGCCAGGCCTACCTGGAAGCGCTGATCACCTACGGTTCCCCCGCCGGCATGCCGAACTGGGGCACCTCCAACGCGCTGACCAAAGCACAGATCACCAGCATGGCCACCTTCATCCAGCACACCGCGCCCACGCCGCCGGAATGGGGCATGGCCGAGACCCTGAAGACCTGGAAGGTGCTGGTCAAACCCGCCGACCGACCGAAGAAACAGCTGAACATGCTCAACCTGGAAAACCTGTTTTCCGTGACCCTGCGCGACGACGGCAAGATCGCCCTGGTCGATGGCGACACCAAGCAGATCGTCAAGCTCATCGACACCGGCTACGCCGTGCACATCTCGCGGATCTCGGCGTCGGGGCGCTACCTGCTGGTGATCGGCCGCGACGCCAAGATCGACATGATCGACCTGTGGCCCGCCGAGCCGACCAAGGTCGCCGAAATCAAGGTGGGCATCGAAGCGCGCTCGGTAGAGACGTCCAAGTTCAAAGGCTATGAAGACACGTATGCGATTGCCGGTTCCTATTGGCCGCCGCAGTTCACCATCATGGACGGCGAAACCCTGGAGCCCAAACAGATCGTCTCGACCCGCGGCATGACCGTGGACAAGCAGGAGTACCACCCCGAACCGCGCGTGGCGGCGATCATTGCCTCCCATGAATGGCCGGAATTTATCGTCAACATCAAGGAAACCGGCAAGGTGATGCTGGTTAATTACCAGGACATCAAGAACCTCACCATCACCACCATCGACGCCGCGCCGTTCCTGCATGACGGCGGTTGGGACAGCACCCATCGCTACTTCATGACCGCTGCGAACAATTCCAACAAGGTCGCGGTGATCGACTCCAGGGAGCGCAAGCTCACCGCCCTGGTGGACGTGGGCAAGACCCCACACCCAGGGCGTGGCGCCAATTTTATCCACCCCACCTATGGGCCGGTGTGGGCCACCAGCCACCTGGGCGACGGCGGCATTTCGGTGATCGGTACCGACCCGGTCAAGCACGCGCAGTACGCCTGGAAACAGGTCGAATCGCTCAAGGGCCAAGGCGGTGGTTCGCTGTTTATCAAGACCCATCCCAACTCCCATCACCTGTACGTCGACACCACCCTGAACCCCGACACCAAGCTGAGCCAATCGGTGGCGGTGTTCGACATAAACCAGTTGGACAAGGGCTACAGCGTACTGCCGATCGCCGAGTATTCGGGGATCAAGCAAGGCGCGCTGCGCGTGGTGCAACCTGAATACAACAAGGCCGGTGACGAGGTGTGGTTCTCAGTGTGGAACGGCCAGACCGAAGAGTCGGCGCTGGTGGTGATCGACGACAAGACCTTGAAGCTCAAGCAGGTGATCAGGGACAAGCGCCTGATCACGCCCACCGGAAAATTCAATGTCTACAACACCCAACACGACATTTATTGAGCCCCATCAACACGAGGTCTCCCCATGAAAAATAGGCTCCTGGCACTGCTGGTATCCGCCGCCGCGCTCAGCCTGCAACCGGCGCTGGCGCAAGACGGCCTGGCATTGTTCAACAGCAAACCCTGCGCCGCCTGCCACAGCGTCGACAGCAAGCGGGTCGGCCCGGCGTTGAAAGACGTCGCGCAAAAGAACACCGGTGTGAAGGACGCCGCCACCACCCTGGCCAGCCATATCAAGAACGGCACCCAGGGCAATTGGGGGCCTATCCCGATGCCGCCGAACCCGGTGACGGACGACGAAGCCAAGGTGTTGGCCGAGTGGATCCTGAGCCTGAAATAAGCACGAGGAGCGCGCCATGCAAGCATCAATAATCGGTACCGCCATGGCGCTGTTCCTGCTGATTGCCACACGGGCAGCCGCGACGCCCGACGCTGCCCACCTTGAGCACCTGCTGACCCAGGACTGTGGCGCCTGCCACGGCCTCTACCTCACCGGCGGCCTGGGCCCGGCGCTGACGCCCCAGGCCTTGGCCGGGCAAAGTCGCGACAGCTTGATCGCCACCGTCACTGACGGCCGCCCCACCCGCGCGATGCCGGGCTGGGCGCCATTGCTCAGCACGGACGACATCGCCTGGCTGGTCGACCGCCTCTTGCAAGGAAGCCCGGCACCATGATCCGCCCTACGCTCTTAACCTTCTGCCTGCTGCTCGGCGCCTGCACCCAGCCACCGCTGCGCGGCAGCGGCGACCTGGGCCTGGTGATCGAACGCGCCAACGCCAGCGCGCAAATCATTGAAACCAGCGGCATGACCACGCTGGCGCGCATTGAGGGCCTGGGCGATCTGTCCCATGCCTCGGTGGTGTTTTCCCGCGACCAGCGCATGGCCTATATTTTTGGCCGTGACGGCGGGCTGAGCAAAGTCGATCTGCTCCGCCTGCGCATTGAAAAACGCATCCTCCAGGGCGGCAACAGTATCGGCGGCGCCATCAGCCAGGATGGGCGCCTGATTGCCGTCTCCAACTATCAGCCCGGCGGCGTCAAGGTGTTCGATGCCGCCACCCTGGCGCTGGTCGCCGATATCCCCGCCAGCCAGTTGCCCGACGGTAAACGCTCGCGGGTGGTGGGCCTGGTGGATGCGCCCGGTCAACGTTTCGTGTTCAGCCTGTTCGACAGCGGCGAAATCTGGAGCGCCGATTTCAGCCAGGGCGACACGCCGCACATCACCCGCTTCACCGGTATCGGCGAGCAACCCTACGACGCCTTGATCACCGCCGATGGCCGTTACTACATGGCCGGGCTGTTCGGTGAAGACGGCATGGCGCAACTCGACCTGTGGCACCCGGAAAAAGGCGTCAAGCGCGTGCTGGCCGACTATGGCCGCGGCCAGGCCAGGCTGCCGGTCTACAAGATGCCCCACCTGGAAGGCTGGGCCGTGGCCGACAACCAGGCGTTCGTGCCGGCGGTGGGCCGCCACCAGGTGCTGGTAATGGACGCGCGCAGCTGGCGACAGAGCGCCGCGATTGCCGTGGCCGGCCAGCCGATCTTCGTCACCGCGCGGCCGGATGGGCGCCAGCTGTGGGTCAACTTCGCCTACCCGGACAACGACCGCGTCCAGGTGATCGACAGTGAAACCCATCAGATCGTCGCCGACCTGCGCCCCGGCCCCGGCGTGCTGCACATGGAGTTCACCGGGCGTGGCGAACAGCTGTGGCTGTCGGTGCGCGACGGCGAACAGGTGCAGGTCTGGGACCCGTATCGCCTGACGTTGCTCAAGACCTTGCCGGCCTTGAGTCCCAGCGGAATTTTCTTCAGCAGCCGCGCACAAAAAATGGGGTATTGAGATGGACCTTGACCTGCTCAGCCAACAGTTGATCGAGCGTTACCAGCACGGCATGCCGCTGTGCGCCGAACCGTACCGGGAAATGGCCCAGGTGCTGGGCTGCGGCGAGGCCGAGTTGATGGCCTGCCTGCAACGCCTGGAACTGGCCGGCGCCCTCTCGCGCATTGGCCCGGTGTTCGAACACACCCGCGCCGGCGCCAGCACCCTGGCCGCGCTCGCGGTGCCGGTCGAGCGCCTGGAACACGTGGCACGGCGCGTAAGCCAGTACCCTGAGGTCAACCACAACTATGCCCGCGAGCACCACTACAACCTGTGGTTTGTATTGACCGGCCCGCATCGCCAACACCTGCAGCAAATACTCGATGAGTTGGAAAAAGACACCGGCCTTACCCCGCTGGATTTGCCGATGCTCACCGCCTACCGCATCGACCTGGGCTTTTCCCTGGGGGCACACCCGTGATCACGCCCTTGAGCCAGGAACAAATGCTCGACCTGCGCCAATGCCTGGAACGCGGCCTGCCCCTGGTGAAACGGCCCTACGACGACCTGGCCGAGCAGATCGGCGCCCATCACGACCAGGTTTTACAGCAGATGCGCCAATGGCACGAGCAAGGCCTGTTCCGCCGCGTCGGCCTGGTGCTCAATCATCGCGCCCTGGGCTTCGTGGCCAATGCCATGCTGGTGCTCGATGTGCCGGATGCGCTGGTCAATGAAGTCGGTACACGCCTGGGCCGCGCCAACGGGGTCAACCTGTGTTACCAGCGGCCACGGCGCTTGCCGCAGTGGCGCTACAACCTGTTCTGCATGGTGCATGGCCGCGAGCGCGAGGCCGTCACCGTGCATATCCACGCGTTGCTGCACCAGCAACAACTCAGCGACCTGCCCTACCAACTGCTGTTCAGCACCCAGGCGTTCAAACAATGCGGCGGGCGATTTGCGCCGCCGCCTTCACAGGTATGGGCCCATGGATGATCTCGACCGCCGCTTGATCAACCGCCTGCAACGCGGCTTGCCGCTGGTGCGCCAACCCTGGCGGCAACTGGCCGAGGAACTGCACAGCCACCCCGGTGAGTTGCTCGACCGCCTGCATGCGTTGCTGGAGGACGACGTGCTGACCCGCTTCGGGCCGATGTTCGATATTGAGCAGCTTGGCGGTGCCTTCACCCTGGCCGCGCTGGCGGTGCCCGAGCCACGTTTCTACGCGGTGGCCGCGCAGCTCAACGCACTGGCGCAGGTGGCCCACAACTACCGCCGCGATCACCGTTGGAACATGTGGTTTGTGCTGGCCTGCGCCAGCGAGGCGGAACTGGCCGCCACCCTGTCTCGCATCGAGGCCCTGACGGGGCTGGCGGTGCTCAACCTGCCGAAGGAGCAAACGTACCATGTCGGTGTGTATTTCCCAGTCTGAAACCCCGCTGGCCCTGCGCCTGATCGCCCTGACCCAAAGCGGCCTGCCGCTGGTGGAAGACCCCTGGGCGTGGCTGGCCGAGCAGTTGGGCCTGGGCGTCGAGTCGACCCTTGACCTGCTCAAGCGCCTGCAGGCCGAAGGCGCGATCCGGCGCATTGCCGCGGTGCCCAACCACTACCGCCTGGGCTATCGCCATAACGGCATGACCGTCTGGGACGTGGCCGATGAGCAGATGCCGCGCCTGGGCGAATTGATCGGTGCGCAGCCGTTCGTGAGCCATTGCTACCGCCGCCCACGGCGCGTGGATTGGCCGTACAACCTGTTCGCCATGGTGCACGGGCGCAGCCGCGAAGAAATCGACAGCTACCGCGAGCACCTGCGGTTTTTGCTGGGGGATGCCTGCCGCACCGACGAGATGTTGGTGAGCAGCCGCATCCTGAAAAAAACCGGCTTGCGCCTGCCCCCCTCGCACTAGAAGGAATGCCCCATGCTGCGGATCAGTCAGTACCTGCGCACCCTCGCCGGCCAATGCGCGCCACCCCGCACCCCGGCTCCCGGCAGCCCGCGCGCACCGGTGGTGATCTGGAACCTGTTGCGCCGCTGTAACCTCACCTGCAAGCACTGCTACGCCACCAGCGCCGACAGCGTGTTTCGCGATGAGCTGGACACCCCGGCGGCGTTGCGGGTGATCGATGACTTGCACGCGGCCGGCGTGCGCGTGTTGATCCTCTCGGGTGGCGAGCCGCTGCTGCGCGAAGACCTTTTTGAACTCAGTGCCTATGCGCGAAAGCTGAAGTTTTTCGTGGCGCTGTCGAGCAACGGCACGTTGATCGACGAGGGCAATATCCAGCAGATCGCCGACGCCCGCTTCGACTATGTGGGCATCAGCATCGACGGCCTGGAAGCGACCCACGATGCCTTCCGCCAGATGCCCGGCAGTTTCCAGCGTTCGATGCATGCCATTGGCCTGTGCCGCGAGGCCGGGATTCGTGTGGGTCTGCGCACCACCCTGACCCAGGCCAACCATGCGCAGTTGCCGCAATTGCTGGCATTGATGCGCAGCCACGACGTGCAAAAATTCTACCTGTCGCACCTCAACTACAGCGGCCGCGGCAAACGCAGCCGCCAGCTGGATGCGCACCGTCAGATGAGCCGCGACGCCATGGCACTGATTTTTCGCCAGGCCTGGAGCGACATTGAAAACGGTGTGTACAGCGACTTTGTCAGCGGCAACAACGACGCCGACGCCATCCTGTTGCTGCAATGGGTGCACCAGCATTTGCCCGAGCATTACCCGCAGCTCGAACACCTGCTGCATGGCTGGGGCGGCAATGCGTCGGGCAGCGGCATCGCCAATATCGACAACACCGGCGAAGTGCACCCGGACACCTACTGGTGGCAGCACTCGGTAGGCAATGTGCGCCACACGCCGTTCCGCCAGCTCTGGCTGGAGCAGCCCGACCCCTTGCTGCTGCGCCTGCGCGAACACCCGCGCGCCATCGGCGGGCGCTGCACCGATTGCCGCTGGCTGGCGATCTGCAACGGCAATACGCGCACCCGCGCCTGGGCCGATGGCGACCTCTGGGGCGCGGACCCCGGTTGCTACTTCACCGATGCCGAAATCGCCCGCCAGCCGGTCAACCTGATCCCTTGCTCGACCACCCAGTGACACAACCGGGGGCCGCCCAACCTGATGATGAACCAAGGATGTCTCATGCCAACGCCCACACCCTTACCCGCCAGTTTGCACAGCCCCTTCCACCCCGGCGAAGTCGCCCTGGTCGGCGCCGGGCCCGGTGACCCACGCCTGTTGACCCTGCGCGCCTGGAGCCTGTTGATGCAGGCCGACGCGGTGGTATTCGACCGGCTGATCAGCGCCGAGCTGCTGGCCCTGATCCCCTTGAGCTGCGCCCGCCACTACGTGGGCAAGGCCAGCGGTTACCACAGCCTGCCCCAGGCTCAACTCAACGAACTGCTGGCCGAGCTGGCAGACGAGGGCCAACGCGTGGTGCGGCTCAAGGGCGGCGACCCGTTTATTTTCGGGCGCGGCGCCGAAGAGCTGGAGTACCTGCTGGCGCGGGACATTCCCTGCCAGGTGGTGCCGGGCATCACCGCCGCGGCCGGTTGCAGCGCCTATGCCGGTATCCCGTTGACGCACCGCGACCTGGTCAACTCCTGCCGTTTTGTCACCGGCCATTTGCAACGCGATGGCGCGTTGAAACTGCCCTGGGCCAGCCTCGCCGAGCCGAGCCAGACCCTGGTGTTCTACATGGGCTTGTCGAACCTGGCGCTGATCGCCGAACACCTGGTGGCCGCCGGTTTGCCGGGCGACACGCCGGCGGCGTTGATCAGCAATGGCGCGCGCGCCGACCAGCACGTGGCCCGGGGCACCTTGCGCCAGTTGCCCACCCTGGCCGCCGACTGTGAGCCGGGCGTACCCACCCTCACGGTGATCGGCCAGGTGGTCAACCTGTTTGCCGACGCCGCGCTGCACTACCCGGCCAGCCTGGCGGCGCCGCGCCGACCGGTGACGGTATGAAACGCCTGCTGCTGGTGCCGCTGCTGTGGGCCGGCGCCGCCCACGGCACACCCGCCGAGGACTACCAGCGCTATTGCGAAGGCTGCCACGGGCTCAACCGCATCGGCGCCACCGGCCCGGCGTTGCTTCCAGAAAGCCTGGGGCGAATCAAGCCGGACGAGGTCCGCAAGGTCATCGCGCAAGGCCGCCCGGCCAGTCAGATGGCGGCTTTTTCACCCCAACTGAGCGCATCACAGATCGACGGCCTGGCGAGTTTTCTGCAACAGCCGCCCGTCACGCCGGCGACCTGGAACGAGCCGGACATCCGCGGCAGCCATCGCCTGCTGGCCGACCTGAGCCAACTACCGACCACGCCGCAACACCCGGCCGACCCGCTCAACCTGTTTGTGGTGGTGGAATCGGGCGACCATCACATCGACATTCTCGACGGCGACCGCTTTACCGTCCTCGACCGCTTTGCCAGCCATTTCGCGGTACACGGCGGGCCCAAGTTTTCCCCGGACGGGCGCTTTGTGTACTTCGCCTCGCGGGACGGCTGGATCAGCCTGTACGACCTGCACAACCTCAAGCTGATCGCCGAAATCCGTGCCGGGCTCAACACCCGCAACCTGGCGGTGAGCAAGGACGGCCGCTGGGTGCTGGTGGGCAACTACCTGCCGGGTAACCTGGTGGTGCTCGATGCCCGCGACTTGTCACTGGTCAAGACCCTGCCCACCGGCTCACGGGTCAGCGCGGTGTACACAGCGCCGCCGCGCGACAGTTTTATCGTGGCGCTCAAGGACGTGAATGAAGTCTGGGAATTACCCTACGCCGCCGCGCAGCCGAGCTTCGAACCCCGGCGCATTGCCGCCCGCGATGTGCTCGATGACTTCTCGTTCACCCCGGATTACCGCCAGTTGCTGGCCACGTCGCGCAAGGCCGGTGGCGGCCAGGTAATCGACCTGGACTCCGGCGTGGTGGTCCGCGATATCCCCCTGGCGGGCATGCCGCACCTGGGCTCCGGCACCTATTGGCAACGCGATGGGAAGTGGGTGTTCGCCACGCCGAATATCAGCCAGGGGCAAATCAGCGTGCTCGACGTGGCGACCTGGAAGCCGATCAAGCAGATCCCCACCCTGGGCCCCGGCTTTTTCATGCGCAGCCATGTGCGCTCGCGCTATGTGTGGAGCGATGTGTTTTTCGGGCCGGATAACGATGCGATCCACCTGATCGACAAGCAGACCCTGGAGATCGCCCACACCTTGCGCCCGGTACCGGGCAAGACCGCCGCACATGTGGAATTCACCCGCGATGGGCGTTATGTGCTGCTGAGTATCTGGGCCACCGACGGTGCGCTGATCGTGTATGACAGCCAGACCCTCAAGGAGATCAAGCGCCTGCCCATGAACAAGCCATCGGGCAAATACAACGTGGGCAACAAGATTGAATTTGCCGAGGGGACGTCTCACTGAGGGCGTCAGGCGGGGCACCGAGTGTTGGGACGCTATCGGGAGCAAGCCCCCTCCCACAGTGGGATCGCGGGGTCTAGGGGGCGGCGAATGCCGCACACAGCTCATCCACTTGCCGGCGCCCGGCCGGCAGCACGCAGAGGAACTGCGCCGACAATTCGATCAAGCCGTCACGGTCCCACTGCTCCAGCAGCGGCCAGATCGCCGAGAAATACCGGCTGAAGATCAGCCCGTAACGTCGCTCGATCGCCTGGATATCCAGCTCCAGGTCACAGGCCAGGCGCTCGCTCACCTGCTCACGCAGCGCATCGCCGGTTTCGCGCCGCCAGCCTTGGCAAGTCGGCAGTTGGCCGTTGCCCAGGGCCTGGGCGTAGGCGTGTTCGGCGCTGCTGTTTTGCGCACACAAGGTGTCGATCTGGCTGATGGCGCCCAGGCCCAGCCCGATGTGATCGCAATAGCCATGCAGGCTGAAGCCTTCGCAGGTGCGGCTGAGCCGACCGCGCTCCTGGGCCTGGGTGAGGTCGTCGTCGCCACGGGCAAATTGGCCGAGGCCGATGTAGTGGTAGCCGGCTGCGTCGAGACGTTCGAAGGCCAGTTGACGCATGGCGGTTTTATCCGCCTCGCCGCAAGCGGCCTGGTGCGGCTGCGCACGGTAACGGCTGGGCGGTTGGACGTAGTCGAACAGGTGCAGGCGGTCCGGCTCCAGGGCGATCAGGCTGGCCAGTTTCAGCTCGAAACTGGCAAGGGTCTGCCAGGCGCTGCCGTAGCCGAGGTCGACACTCACCGAGCGAAAATCAAACGTGCGCGCCGCGTCGATCAACGACTGGATGGGTGCCGGGTCGCGGTAATCGGCCTGGGGATCTTCGACACGCGCATCGGGCACGCCAATGCAAACGCGGTTAAACCCCAACTCGCGCAGCAGGCCCACAGTGGCCCAGTCGGTGCGGCGCGGGTCGAGGTCGATGCCGTAGTCGCCACGGCCATGCTCAAGCACGTTGAAACGCTCGCGCAGGGCGGTCATCAGGGCCTGCACATCCTCAATCGGCGCCGCCCCGCGCCACTGCAAATAGTCCACCGGTTGGCGCCGGCCCAGGTGGCAGCCGACCAACTGGATTTCCTGGGCCAGGCTGCGGCGGTAAGCATCGCTTGGCGGGCTCGCCGGCCAGTGCAGGTTAAGCGCCAGTGGGCGTTGACACTGGCGGCTGCCGCGCAAGGCGCGCAACACGTCGAGGGAACCAACACCGGCGTGGAACCTGCGTCTGTCGGCCTGCCCATTCAGGTCCAGCACGCCTTGGGCCTGGGGTGCGCGAGCGAGTGGAATGACAGTGTGCATGACGGACTCCGGATCAGGCGACGGTGAGCCATTGTCCGGTGCGACGCCACGGCGCACCTTGATATGCATCAAGGGCGCTACCAGGTGAGGTAGAACATGCTCTTGGCCAGTAGCACGATGGCGACCATATGGCCGAACAGGCTCAGGTGCACCAGACGGATATAGCGCGCGCTGACGCTGCCCCAGCGCATGCGCGCCATGGTCAGCAAAAAATGCGCGAGCACGCTGGCGGCCAGGACCAGCTTGAGCGTCAACAAGGTGCCGAATGAGGAGGCCCAGGGGGCGGCGAGCACGGGCCGGTAACGCAACCAGACCATGCCGAGCCCCGCGCCGAACAGCACCAGCAATACCCAAGGCATCAGCGCCCGGGCGCGCCGACCGACACCCTGCTCCACCAACACCATCACGCGGGCCGGCAACAGCCGGTGCAAATGCCCCAGGATCAGCACCTCGAAAAACACCGTGCCGATAAAAATCAGCGCAGCAAACAGGTGGGCCAGAAGAAACAACAGATAAAGCATGATGGCCTCGCAGGTCGCGCCGGGCCTCCAGTGTGAGGGCCGGCGTCAGCGTGCGCCTTGATGCCGGTCAAGGCACCGGCAGCCAACCGCTGAAACCACCGCGCGCCGCCAGCGGGCACCAGGCGAAGTCCCCCTCCGAGGGCGGCAAAGGCCGTTGTTCGGCGTGGGGGGGCGGGGCGTTTTTCCAATCGAACACCTTTAGCCCTTTCCAGGCGAGCACCACGCCATGGGCGGGGCTGTCATCGGTGTTGGCCCAGCACGCAGCGGCGGCGGCCATGAAGGCTTCGATCGGTTCGTCGTCGACCTGCATGCGATACGACGAGCCGAGCAGCCAGCGGCAGACGTTCAGGTGGTAGGTCCAATCCCGCGCCGGCCGGTTGCGATAGGCCCAGGTCATGAAGCTGCGAAACAGGTTCAAGCCGTCGGGCGGGTCGAGCTTGAGCAAGGCCGGGCAGATGTCGAACAGGCTGTGCCAGTACGGCAACAGGCGTGCATCCAGGTGCACGAAGCTACGGGCATTGCTTGGGTATTCCGCCCGCGCCGGTTCCGCGCGCGGGCGACGGGATGCCTTGCTCACCAAGTGACGGGCACCTGCAGGCAATTGAGGGTTCATAACATGCACTCACAGTCGTGACGATAGAACGCCGCCTGATCACAGGAGGCACAGGGCACACGTCAGAATGCGGGTGAAGCGCGGGGGTTGGCCGAGGGCCAGGCGTAACGCGGCGGCGCCTTGTTGCGTTGGGCACAGGCACGGCGTGGGGTTTGCCCCAGGCCCAGCAGCCAGGCCAGGCCGATCAGGAACACCAGGGCGACGGTCAAGGCGGCGCACACCGGGCAGGCAAAGTAGTTCGAGATGTTGCTGGAGGCTGCGTCGTTTAACCCTTTGTCGGAAAGTGGCGCCTGTTTACCGCTCACCGAACAGAACGCCCCACCGATCCCGTTGAGCTCCTGGCCCATCATCCGGCCATGGCCCAAACCGCACGCGAACAGGTTCATCAGCACGCAGAAGTACAGGGTCCAGGCGATCAGTGAACGGTCGGGGTGGCTTGAATTCATGGCGGCGACTCTACCACCGAAGCCGCAAAGGGACGAAACGCAGCGCGCCCCTGTGGCAGAACGTCGCAGATTACGCACGCAGGCCTGGGTTGGTAGACTGGGCGCCCTCCTCGTTTACTCCTTTTCAAAGCCTGATGTGTAGATCCAGAGCAATGCAGGCGTTTCACAGGACGCACAGTTGATGAGTACGTTATTCACCCGCCGCAAGGTCCTCACCGGCATGAGCCTGCTGGGTCTGGGCCTGCTGGCCGGTTGTGACAACAGCCCCCGATTGAACTTCAAGTACGGCAAGGACTTGAGCGACAAGATCATGGGCCGCACCTTCAAGCTCAAGAACACCGAGGGCGACACCGTCACCCTCAGTTCCTACCGTGGCCTGATGCCGGTGGTGTTCTTCGGTTTCACCCAGTGCCCGGCCGTGTGCCCCACCACACTGGCTCGCGCCGCCCAGGCCAAGAAGCTGATGGGCCGTGACGGCGAGATCATGCAGGTGATTTTCATCACCCTGGACCCGGAGCGCGACACACCGGAAATTCTCGACAAGTACGTCAAGGCCTTCGACCCCAGCTTCGAAGCGCTCTACGGCACCCCGGAAGAAATCGCCGTGGCCGCCAAGGAGTTCGGGATCTTTTATGAAAAAATCCCCGCCGGCGACACCTACACCCTGTCGCACACCGCCACCAGTTTTGTCTTCGACACCCGTGGCAACCTGCGCCTGGGCCTGCAGGCGTCCCTTACCGCTAAAGAGTGCGCAGAAGACCTGCTCACCGTCATGGAGGTCTGCTAATGACTGCCGTTCAACACCTCAAGCGCTTGACCTTAAGCCTCGCCCTGCTGGGTTTCGCCGCACACGCCAGCGCCCAGGTGCAAGTGACCGACGCCTGGGTACGCGCCTCGGTGCCGGGCCAGCCATCCAGCGGCGCGTTCATGACCATCACCGCCGACAGCGACAGCAAATTGCTGCGTGTGGCCTCGCCGGTGGCCAAAGACGTACAGATCCATGAAATGAGCATGCGCGACGACGTAATGCGCATGGGCCCGGTGGACTCGGTTGCGCTGCCGGCCGGCAAAGCGGTCAAGCTCGACCCGAACGGTTATCACGTGATGCTGATGGGCCTGACCGGGCAGATCAAGGAAGGCGACCAGGTGCCACTGACCTTGACCGTGGAAAACGCCAAGGGGGAAAAACAGACGGTTGACGTGACTGCAACCGCGCGTGGGTTGGATGGCATGGACCATAGCCAGATGCACTGACACACAACGGTTCAACTGTGGGAGGGGGCTTGCTCCCTACCACAGGTATCCAGGCCCTCAATCCACGATAAATAGCTTCGCCCCAACGCTCGTCGAAGAGCGATGCGCCTCCATGTCATTGCCCACCTGGTAACTCATCCCGGCCGTCAGCGTGAACCGGCGACCGTCTTGCAACTCCGTGTGCAACTCGCCTTCCAGGCACAACAGCACATGCCCACGCGTACACCAATGATCGGCCAGGTAGCCTGGGGTGTATTCCACTGTGCGTACGCGGGTGGTGCCGAAATGGCGGGTACGCCATAGCGCGCTGCCCGTGACGCCGGGATGAACGACGGGGTCGACGGTGGACCAGTCGGTGGTACCAAAGGGGACAGCGGTGAGGTCCATGGGTGCTCGGTCGTCAGTTAGCGTGGTGTGAGGCTAGTCGCCCCGAGCGATGGGCGATAGGCACAGATGGCAGGGTTTTTTGGGATACAGGCGGTGGGGACTTTTCGGAGTTTGCGCCGACAAGGATCTAGGCGCCTCGCGTGATCTATCCATGTGTAGTTACAAGTCTTTCTGGCAGCTCTTCGATGACTGGGAAGCCAGCCAGCTCTATCGAAATGTGTTTCGCAAACACGGGGCAAACGGCTGGGAAGTCCCGTTCAGACACAAATTGGAAACCGAACTAACCACCAAGGATTTAATGCTGTTAATGGGCACCCTCCATCGTTTTCCGGGACAGTGGCTGATTGTCAGCCTGATTTATCCGCCTAGGCGACCGACAGCAGGCGATCAGCAAATGGCTCTGTTCTGAGAGGTAGATGCTGGGTTTGCAGCGAACTGTCCAGCCCCTGGGCTGCTTCAGCGATCAGGCTGCGATGACAAAAAGCAGCGTCCGCCTCATAACAGACCATGCAGATCCGCTGGTCAGCCGTGCTGCACACTAACGCTTTGAGCACCGTGCCTTGAGTGCGGATATACGCTCGAAAGCCGCAAGCATACGCAGCCCAGTCTCCGTCCTCCTTGTATTGCTTGCGTATCGGTTTAGGGCAACCCAGCGCACGACTATGTTCGTAGGCGATGCCTTCAGCGGCCAGACACTGGGCAAAGGCATTGTTGGAGAAGCCCTTTTTGCGCGATAGCGGGTATTCACGCACATCCAGCACCTTGTCGATCCCGGCCTGCTTCAGGCGCGCGATGAAGGCATTGAGACTGAGGCCCTCATAGCCTGCGGTGTAAAGGTTTATGCAGATTCTCCTGGAGTCTCCCGGCGCGATTAAGGGTAAAAAACGCCGGGACTATATCATCGGTGACAATGGGTCAGGCTTTGAGAATGACGGGCGCAGCAGAAGGTTTACGGTCAAGTGTGCGGACGGACGCGGTTCGCCAGTAGCATGGTTACATCCTCTTGATTGCACCTCGACGGAGGGCACTTTTTGTTCGCCCCGTCGCCGATTTTGGTCAGCGACGGGGTTTCGCAGCACTACACACTAGAATCAACCTGCACAGTCATCAGACCCGCAGGCGGAGCCCGCCTGCGTCTCGATTTATGGCTACTATGCGTGGGAGACCTTCCGGTCTGCCGGGGGTGATTCTTCCTGGTCTGCAAACCCGCGCACAGCTGCCACCCAGACTGTATCGCAGCGGCAAGGTGGTCGTCCTTTTTGTAGCGCCTCCATCGCGGCCTCGCCAAAGCTCGAGCGCTCACACCGATGGGCTCCTGCGTCGTTGAAAGAGTGCCTTACGCACTTAGTCGCTTAGCCATCGGGATACACGCCAACGTCAACCCCGAGGGCGAATGGTAAATAGCCTGCCGCTCGCCCACATATCCACACGCCCGATAGAAGCTCGCGGCATTCAATGTCGCATCCAGCACCACTTCCTTTATCTCCAATGCCCGCGCAACGTCTTCAAGGTGGTCAAGCATCGCCTTGCCGTACCCGCGCCCGATGAATTGCGGCAGCACAAACAACGCGCCCACTTCGTTGTTGGCAAGGTCGAGCATGCCGGTGGCAACAGGCTCATCGTCTATCCAGCCCAGGTAGAACGGTTTATCCATCAACGCGCTGTAGCCATCCTCGGCCCGGCCTCGGGTCCAGAGCGCCATTTGCTCAGCGGTGTAGGCGCCGATGCATTGGCCGCGTATGGCTTCGCGGCGGATGTTGAAAGCGGCATCGGCATCCTCGGGTGTGGCGCGTTTTATTTTCAGCAAGGGGTCCTTCCTTTATCTGTTTTTGGTGCCCTGTCGGTTTGTATTTATCATATGGCCTTTCCCTCCCCCCCAGGAACCCGCATGCCCGCCCTCACCCTGCGCAACGCCCTCCCCGCCGACGCCGCCCGCTGCTTCGAGATTGAAACCAGCGCCTATGAAGGCGACGAAGCCGCGACCCTGGAAAAAATCGCCACGCGCATTGCGCAGTACCCGCAAGGCTTTCTGATTCTGGAAGCCGACGGCGAGGTGGTGGGGTTTATCAACAGTGGTTGCGCCCACGAAGTGGTGATGTCCGACGAGACGTTCAAGGAGTTGGTGGGGCATGCGCCCGAGGCGCCGAATGTGGTGATCATGTCGGTGGTGGTCGACCCCGCGCATCAGCGCAACGGCTACGCCCAGCGGCTGATGAGCGAGTTTGTGCGGCGCGTGCAGGCGCTGGGCAAGCGCACGATTCACTTGATGTGCAAGGCGCGGCATGTGCCGTTGTACGAACATATGGGCTACACCTATGTGCGGCCTTCACCCTCGGATCATGGCGGCATGGCGTGGCATGAGATGGTGATGGCGCTCTAACAGACGGAGAGTTCGTAATGACCGCACCGATTATTGAAATCAGCGACCACGCCAACCCCGACGCCGAGCGCGTGCTGGGCAGTGGCTTGGCCGCGTTCAACGAAGGTGTCACCGGCTACAACGACCGCCTGCCGCTCACCGTGTTGATCAAGGACCCCGAGACCCGGCAGGTCATCGGCGGCATCACGGGTAAAACCACGCTGGGCATGGCCTTTCTCGACCTGTTCCACGTGCCCGCCACCCTGCGCGGCACAGGCCTGGGCAGCCGTTTGCTGCAAGCCTTTGAGGACGAAGCCCGGCGCCGAGGCTGCCTGAATGCCGTGCTGTACACCATCAGCTTCCAGGCGCCGGGGTTTTACGAGAAGAACGGCTGGGTGCGGTTCGGCGAAATACCCTGTGCGCCAGAGGGCAGCAGCCGGGTGTTTATGTCCAAGCGGCTGTAACGGCGAGCGGAAAAGCGCGTTACTACCAGCTCCCCGAAGCCCCGCCGCCGCCGCTGGAACCGCCACCACCAGAAGAGCTGTTGGAACTGCTGGAGCTCGAGCTGGAATCCGAGCTTGAGCTAGAGCTTGAGCTTGAATCCGAATCCGAACTCGACCCCGACCCGCCGCTGGTCTTGATGAAGATGAACAGCGCCGCAAACGAGGCGATGGGGAATGCAAACAGCCAGCTGTTGCGCCCTAGGTCCATCAGCGTTCCCGCCGCTACATACACCGCCACCGCCGCCAGCAACCGCGCGATAAAACCCGCGCGGCTTTGCTTCCAGGCCGCCCGCATGACCGCGAACAGCACCAGGTACAGCCCCAGCACCACCAACACACCCAGCGGATACGCCAGCCAATGGCTGAAATTGACCTCGGCGAACTGATGATTCACCACAACCAGGCCCAGGATGTAGGCCAGCAACCCGATGACGCCATAAAACACCGCGCGCGCCAGCCACAACGCGCCGAACGTCGCGCCGCCGATCAGCATGACCAGCGGCATCACCAGCAGGCACAAAAGCCATTCGCTACCACCGCCAAAAATCGCCAGCAACAGCGTAACCGCCACTGCGGCAATCAAGGCGCGGCGCCAATGCAGCTTGCCGGCGGCGAGCAGTACACCGCCGACGGCGCCCGCGATAAATGCCAGCAGCATCGCGATGATCTGGAGGTTTACCCCAGGTTTGGCGACCTCGGGCAAGTCGCCGCCGTCCACCAGCATAACCAGGTCATCGACGCCCTGGCTGATGCCGCCCGCATAGTCGCCCTGACGAAACGCCGGCTTGATGCGTTCTTCAATGATGCGGTGGGACAACAGGTCCGTGACGGTGCCTTCCAGGCCATAGCCCACTTCGATGCGCACCTTGCGATCATCCTTGATCACCAGCAGCAGAATGCCGTCGTCGACGTCCTTGCGCCCCAGTTTCCAGGCGCGGAACAGTTGGTTGGTGTACTCCTCGAGGTTCGCGTCGCCGAGGGTGGGCACCAGCAACACGGCCACTTGCGCGCCTTTGCGCTGCTCAAGGGCGGCGAGTTGGTCTGCCAGACGGGTGGTGGTGTCGGCATCCAGCGTGTTGGTCAGGTCAATCACCCGCTGGTCGAGCGCCACGCCAATGGGCGAAGAGCCAGCCTGGACGGTGCTAAACAGGCTGGCGCACGCCAGCACCAGCAGACTCAAGACAGATTGCCGCAACCACCGCATCATGTTTGTTACCTGAAGTTTCTTCCTGAAGGCGCCGACTGTAACCTATCAGCGCTATAACGCGTGACCCAAAGCGGTCGGCTATCTAAACTGCGCCACATCCAGCAATACGCCAATACGTCGAGATCGCCATGGACTTACGCCACCGCAACAACGTCAACGTGATGGGCAACGGGACCTCGACCCTGGTGTTTTCCCATGGCTTTGGCTGCAACCAGGCCATGTGGAATTACCTGGCGCCCTCGTTCAAAGAGCGTTTTCGCGTGGTGATGTACGACTTGGTAGGCGCCGGTCTTTCCGACCTCAAGGCCTTCGATAAAACCAAGTACGGCGCGCTGGACGGTTATGCCCGCGACCTTAACGAGATCATCGACGCCTATGCCGAAGGCCCGGTGATTCTGGTGGGGCACTCGGTCAGCGCGATGATCGGTGCCCTTGCCGACCGCCTGGTGCCGGGACGTATCGCGGCGCATGTGATGATCGGCCCGTCGCCGCGCTATATCAATGCAGACGGCTACGTGGGCGGTTTCAAGCGCAGCGACATCGACGAACTGCTCGACACCCTCGACGGTAATTACCTCGGCTGGTCCAGCGCCATGGCCCCGGTGATCATGGGCGCGCCTGACCAGCCCGCGCTGGGCGTGCAGTTGACCGACAGCTTCTGCCGCACCGAACCGGACATCGCCAAGCAATTCGCGCGGGTGACCTTCCTGTCGGACAACCGCCAGGACGTGATCGGCCTGACCACGCCGGTGCTGATCCTGCAATCGAGCGACGACCTGATCGCCCCCATCGCCGTGGGTGAATACCTGCACAGCGTGTTGCCCAACAGCACCTATTGCCTGGTGGACAACGTCGGCCATTGCCCGCACATGAGCGCGCCGCAAGCCTGTGCGGCCGCCATGGCCGCTTTCCTCGCGCCCTGGATGGCCGCGCGTGTCGGCTGAAGTGTTCGACAGCGCCGCCTGCGCCCTGGCCGTCACCGCCGAGGACGGCACCATCCTGCAAGCCAATGCGCGCTTCAGCGATTGGCTGGGGTTCAGCCTCAGCGAGCTGTGCAGCCGGCGCTTCCAGGACCTGCTGACCATGGGCGGGCGGATTTTCCACCAGACCCACTTGGCGCCCATGCTGCGCATGCACGGCAGCGTGACCGAAGTGAAGCTGGACATGCTGCACCGCGACGGGCACAAGGTGACCGTGCTGCTCAACGGTAACAAGCGTGAACAGGCCGACGCCGTGGTGTACGACCTGGCGCTGTTCGGCACCACCGACCGCGACAAGTACGAGCGCGAACTGCTCAACGCACGCAACCTGGCCGAAGCCCTGCTGCAGGAAAAAACCGCCACCGAAGCTGCGCTGCATCAGGCCCAGGCCGAGCTGAAAGAGGCCTATGCCATCTCCCAGCGCCGCGCGCTGTTTGCCGAGCAGATGGTGGCGATTGTCAGCCATGACTTGAAGAACCCCCTCACGGCCATCCGCCTGGCCTCGGACTTTCTCAGCCGTGGCGAGCGCACCGCCAAGGAGCGCCAGTTGCTTGGGCAAATCGGCCTATCGTCCGAACGCGCCCAGCGCATGATCGCCGACCTGCTGGACTTCACCCAGGCCAGGGTCGGCCACGGCATCACCATCAAGGCGGCACCGTTGGCGCTGCATCAGGTGATTGCCCACGCGGTGGACGAACTGCGCGTGGCATTCCCCAAGGCGACGCTGGTGCATCACGCCGAAGGCCAGGGCGACGCCTGCCTGGACGCCGACCGCGTGCAGCAGATCATCGGCAACCTGGTGGCCAACAGCGTGGCCTATGGCGACCTGCAACGGCCGATCACCATCACCTCGCGGCTGGGTGGTGGCGCATGCGAGGTGGCCGTGCACAACGACGGCGCGGTGATTCCCGAAGCGCTGCTGGCGGTGCTGTTCGAGCCCATGACCCGGGGCACCGACCAGGGCAGTGAGGTGCGCAGTGTGGGGCTGGGCCTGTATATCGTGCGCGAATTGGCCAAGGTGCACGGCGGTGACGTGGCGGTACGCTCCTGTGCCACGGGCGGCACCACATTTACGGTGACGTTTCAGTACAAATAGGCGCTGCCCTGCATGATCGGTTCCACACTGCCGGTCAACACCACGCCGCCCTGCCCGTCCCACTGCACCGTGAGCGTGCCGCCGTCGCATAGCACCTGCACCGTGGCATCCAACAAGCCTCGGCGGATGCCATTGACCACCGCCGCGCAGCAACATGAGCCGGAACCCAGCGGCACACCGCCGCCTCGTTCCCAGATGCGCAGGCGGATCTGCCCACGGTCAAGCACCTGCACAAAATGCACGTTGGTCCTGGCCGGGAACAACGGGTGAGTTTCCAGGGCCGGGCCCGCGACTGCCACATCGACGGCGGCCATGTCGTGCACAAAATACGTGCAATGCGGGTTGCCCATGCTGCACGCCGCCGGGTCGCCTGCGATCGCCAAAGTGCGCGTGTCCATGGCCCCGGCCAGCGGCACGCTCGCCCAATCCAGTGAAGGTTCCCCCATGTTCACCGACACCCGGCGGCCCGACTCGCGCACGCAGGTCAGCAAGCCACGGTCGGTGCGCAGCACAATCGAATGGCTGCCGGTTTCATGCATCAAGCGCTCGGCCACGCCGCGGGTGGCGCTGCCACAGGCGGCCAGCGGTGTGCCGTCGGCGTTCCAGAATTTGACGCGCGCGGCGGCGTCTTCGCAGTCGAGCACCACCGCTAACTGATTGAAACCGATGCCGGTGTGGCGGTTGCCCAGGCGGCGGGCGATTGGCGCGGTGATCGGGTCGTCCTGGCCACGACGGTCGACGATGATGAAGTCGTCGCCATGGGCATGCATTTTTACGAACGGCAAGGGCATGGGCTGTCCTGGGATCGACCGGTGGGGAATGGGAGGATACCCTGAAGCCGCCCACTGACCTATCGAAGGATCGCAGCATGCTTATCGTCTTCAGCGGCCTGCCCGGCACCGGCAAAACCACGATTGCCCGCGAGTTGGCGTGCCGGATCGGTGCGGTTTACCTGCGCATCGATGTGATCGAACAAGCGCTGCGCGATGCCGGTATGTTGCCGGGCGCCAGCGGCTATGGGGTGGCGAATGCGCTGGCGCTGAGTAACTTGACGGTGGGGCATACCGTGATTGCCGACTGCGTGAACCCCGTGCGCGAAAGCCGCGCAGCCTTCACGGCAAGCGCAGCAGCGGCAGGCGTTGCGTTGCTCGATATCCAAGTGGTTTGCTCAGACGTCCAGGAACACCAACGCCGTGTCGAAACCCGGGTGAGCGACATTCCAGGGCACACGCCACCCACCTGGCAATCGGTAGTGGCCCATGAGTACGAGGACTGGGACGAGGCGCCAATGACCATCGACACCGCACACATCACATCAGCGCACGCCGTGGAAACCATCACCCGGCATTTGTCTTGTACTCAGAGCACACTCCCCATCGCCTTCATCAACACCAGGTCCCGCGCATAGATATCCGGCGCATACACCAGCCCACCCTCGCGGTCGACTTCGACCGTCCAATATCCCAACAACACCGGCACCGGCGTGGCCAGCCTGAATTCGTGGGTCATGCCGGTGGCCAGCAGTTCATCGGTGCGCGCGCGTTCGGCCGGGCTGACCAGCAGGTCGCGCAGCAGCAACGGTTGCTCGACCCGCACACAGCCGGAGCTGAACGCACGTGGGCCTTTGGTGAACAGGGGCTGGCTGGGGGTGTCGTGCAGGTACACCGAGTACGGGTTGGGGAAACGCATCACGATCTTGCCCAATGGGTTGCGCGGGCCGGCTTCCTGGCGCAGCAGGATATTGCCGGGGCGCGCCCAGTCGATCAACTCGGGCGCCAGCGGGTGGCCTTCGGCGTCGAGTACTTGCAGGTTTTGCTGGCGCAGGTATTCGGGGTTGAGGCGGATGGCCGGGAGTTTGTCCTCGCGCATGATGGTGGGCGGGATAGTCCAGGTAGGGTTGAGGGTCAGCCGGGTAATGCGCGATTTGAGCAACGGCGTCTGGCGTTCTGCTCGCCCCACCTGCAGACGGGTTTGCCACACGGGGATACCGCTCTGGTACACGCTCAGTTGCGCGGCGGCAACGTTGACCAACACGCCTTCGGGCTCCAGGTCCTGTGCCAGCCAGCGAAAACGTTCAAGGTTGATGCGCAGTTGTTCGCGGCGAATCGCCGGGCTGATATTGAGTTCTGCCACGGTGCCGGCACCGATCACGCCGTCCGATTGCAGCGAGTGGCTGAGCTGGAAAGCCTTGACCGCCGCGACCAGTTCGGCGCGGTATTGCCTGTCGCCGCCCTTGGGTTCGCTGGGCAAATAGCCGCCGCTGTAAAGCCGGCGCGCCAGTTCCGGTACGCGCGGGTCTTCCATGCCGGGGCGCAGTAACGGCCCGCTGCCGACCGGGTCCCAATGCGGCAGCGGTTGCTGGCGCACGCTGGCATAGGCGTTGCGCAGGCTGCGGTAAAGATCGGCGCTGGGGCGCGCCTGGTCGAAGGCTTGCGCCATGTCGTGCAGGCCGACGGCGGCAAGGGCCAGCACAGCGGCGTTGGGGTCGCCGGCGGGCGGCTGCGAATGCCACAGCGGTTCGAAGCGCGATTGCTGCAGGCGCCCGAAGTGCAAATCCTGCAGGGCCTGCAGGTAGTGCTGGCTGCTGCCGATATCGCTGCACAGCACGTTTTGCGTGGCGTGTGGCGCAGGCAGGCTATAGTGGGTGGGGTCCAGGCCATCATCGGCGAGCATCAGCAATTGCGTGTGCAGCGCTTGGCGGCGCGTCTCGTCTGACCACAACGGGACATCGCCTTGCTGCTGGTACAGGGCTTGCATGCGTGCAAGCGCTGGCGCATCGAGATGCTGCGCCAGATCGGGACACACGCTGGGCAACTGCGCCAGGGCCTGTTGCACTGGCGCCAGGTCCAACGGCGCCGGCGTGCTGACCGGCAACGGCTGCACCGGCAGCGCTTCGGCTGTGGCGACCAATGGTGCAACGAGCAAGCAAATGCTCAAGTAACATGCGTGTTTTTTGAACAATGACTTTGCTCCAATCCACAGTGGGGAGTTGTACTGTAGATGCTGACTTTTATGTGCCGCCTCGGCGCGGTCGTCGTACTGGCTATATTGAGCAACTCTGCGCTCGCCGCCAACGGCAATCCTCCGTCCTTGTATAACAGCCTGGCGCGCTCGGCTCCAGAACTCAATCCCACTGTACTCAAAAGCGCCCTGAACGCCATGCAGTGCGCGGTCAGCAATGGTGAGGAACGCTCCGAGCGCCTGGCCGTGATTGATTACTCCCAGCCCTCGACCGCCCGTCGCCTATGGATCTTCGACCTGCGCAAGAAAACCCTCGTGCTGCGTGACCTGGTGGCCCACGGCGCCAAGTCCGGGGAAAACTTCGCCACCCAGTTCTCCAACCTCGAAGGCAGCCACCAATCCAGCCTGGGTTTGTTCCGCACCCAGGAAAGCTACCTGGGCACCCATGGTTATTCGCTGCGCATGGACGGCCTGGAGCCGGGGTTCAATGACCTGGCCCGCGACCGCGCCATCGTGATCCATGCCGCCGACTACGTAAGCCCGTTGTGGAGCAAGCGCGAAGGCCGTATCGGCCGCAGCCAGGGTTGCCCGGCGGTACGTCCGCAGGTGGCGCGCCAAGTGGTGGACAAACTCAAGGATGGGCAGTTCATGTTTTCGTGGTACCCCGACCAGCGCTGGTTGAAGTCCTCGACGTACCTCAATTGCAAACCCCAACAGGTGGCCAGTAGTCGTACAATCCGTGGCGGTTAGCCTGTCCCCACAGATAAAAGAGAGCTTCGAATGCTTCTACATCAATCGACCTGGATCGAGATCGGGCAATTCCTGGAGCGCAGCCGCACGGTGGTGATCCCCATTGGCTCCAACGAGCAGCACGGCCCCACCGGCCTGCTGGGCACCGACTGGATGTGCCCGGAAATCATCGCCCATGAGGCGCAAAAAAACGCCGACATCCTGATCGGCCCCACCTTCAATATCGGCATGGCCCAGCACCACCTGGGGTTTCCCGGCACCATCTCCCTGCGCCCGTCCACCTTTATTGCCGCGATTGGCGACTGGGTGCGCTCGCTGGCCGGGCATGGTTTCGACAAGATCCTGTTCCTCAACGGCCACGGCGGCAACATCGCGACGATTGAAGCGGCCTTTTCCGAGCTGTACGCCGAAGCCAGCTTCGCCCGCCGCCCGGTCGGGTTCGCATTGAAGTTGGTGAACTGGTGGGACCTGGACGGCGTCAACGAGTTGGCGCACCGCCAGTTCCCGGTGGGCCATGGCAGCCATGCCACGCCATCGGAAATTGCCGTGACGCAATGGGCCTACCCGGAGGCGATCAAGTCGGCCGACTATTCGCCACAAATCGCCAATACCGGGCCGATCCGCGAAGCCCTGGACTTCCGGGCGCGCTTCCCGGACGGGCGCATGGGCTCGGACCCGGCGCTGGCGACGGTGGAGAAAGGCGGTGAATTGGTGGCGTTGGCGGCCGGCGGCCTGGTCAAAGTAGTCGAAAACTTCAGCAACGAAGCACGACCTTAAGTCATACAAAAATCCACTGTGGGAGGGGGCTTGCTCCCTCCCACAGGATGGGTGTGTTACTTACAGTCCTGTGCGGCCAGTTCAAGCCGCGACGGCGTAATGGTCGATGCCAGCGGTTTGCGCTCATACAAAAACACCTTGGCGCCCTCTCCGGCCTTGTAGGCCTCCAGCACATCGTCGGCGGCGATCTTGCTGGTCAGCACCACCCTGGCATGACGCGAATTCTGCGTCACGGTGGAGGTGATGCCGTGTTTTTCCAGCTTGGGCAGCACGCACTGCATATAGGCTTCGGGGGCCTTGCTGGTTTGCAAGGTCAAGGTTGGCGTATTGGGGGCGGACACACAGCCGGTCATCAACAAGGCCGCAGCCGGTACGAAAAAAGCGCGCATGAACAAATCCTGGGTCGAAAAGATAAAGGCCAAAAAAATAAAAGCTCACATCAACTTGCGCGAACCAGCGCCTTGAGCGACGCATCGAACTGCTTCAAGGCATCGAGCTGCACATCGCGCTGCTGCTCGATCTGCGCGGCAATCTCCGGCGCGGCCTTGTCGCGTACCCACACCGACGCCACCTGCTTGTGCACCGAGCCTTCGGCCTTGGCGATGTATTGCAGATCGGCGTCATAGAACCGCGCAATAAACCGCGCCTCGACCTCGTCGTTACGCTGGGTCAGTAATTGGTTATGGGTATCGAGCATCACCACCACGTCAGGATGAGCTTGCACAAGAGCATCCAGCGTGTCGTAGACAGTGACGGACGCAAAGGTTCCCTGCAGCGAGTTCATTAACCAATCAATCGCCAGTTCCGGGTCGGAGCTGTTGATGAATGCCTGGCGGATACGCCCGTCGAGGGCATCCTTGGCGCCATTCATAGCCATGGCGTGGTAGCGTTCGAGGTAGCTGAGGTTGTCGCGCGTATTGTCGCTCAACAACACACCCACCGATTGCGCGTGCTGCAAGGAGTTTACGCCAGTGCCGATAGGTAGCAAATGGCCTGTACGCAGATCACCGGCCATGGCCGCGTTGTTCAGCGCCACAGTGCCCAGCATCAGGGCCATCAAAGCCCATTGAATAATCGTCCTCATCGCGCATTTCCTTGAACAGCGTTTCGATGGGGCGATTTTGCGCTTTCCCGGCAAAAACAGAACTTGCGTTACGTGATGGTGACTATTATCTGAAGCGATAGTGTCACGACAAAACCTATAAGGACTTGCCATGAAGCCCCACCAGAAAACCTTCGACCGCATCCGCGAAGCCGTCTTGCCGGAGTACCGTGACCGCGTCGCCGATTACCTGATCGAGTACGAACAGGTGCTGCTGGACGCAGCGGCAGACGCGGACCAGGTCAACGCCAACGCCCAGCAACTGCGCGGTTACCTGCGCGGCTTGAACACCACGCGGGTGCTGGGCATGGCCGATTGGGAAGACCTGGACCGGCGGGTGGAGCACATCACCGCAAAGGCTACAGCGCCGGACGTGGCTGATTGACCCACTCTTGTACCGAGGGCCGCTGCCATTGCCGCTCGGCGTATTTCACCAGCTCAGGCGGCACCTCGTCGCCATTGAGGATCAGGCGGTTGAGCATCACGGCCAGGTCCACATCGGCAATCGACCACGCGCCAAACAGGTACGGCGGGTTGCCCGCCAACAATGCCTGCGCCGCATTGATCAACTTGCGCGCGGCCGCTTGAGTCTCAGCCGACAGCGGCGGTTTCTTCTGCCCGCAGAACACCACCAGCGTGGAGCGTTCCTGGCGGATCGGCAGCAGATCGCTGCGCAACCACGCCTGCACCTGGCGCGCCCTCGCCCGTTGCTTGGGGTCGGCCGGGTACACCGCTGTTTCCGGGTAGACCGCTTCCAGGTACTCGGTGATCGCCGAAGACTCCGACAACGCGAAGTCGCCTTCTATCAGGGTCGGGACGCGCTGGGTCACAGACAGTCGGGCGTAGTCGGGGGTCTGGTTTTGCGCAGCGTCCAGGTCCAGGGTGACCAGATCGAAGGCCAGGCCCTTTTCCCGCAGGGTGACGAACACTGACATCGCGTAAGGGCTGGTAAACAACGAATCCACATAAAGGCGCAACGGGCTCTGGCTCATGGGCAATCTCCTTGAATGAGCCCTCACGCTACGAGATGTTCGCGGATAAAGACAATGCAGGGTTTTTATGGGGGCATTCCTGCTGGGAATAGCGCACTAGCCGGCAAACCCGCCTACCGCGAGAAAGGCCTGCTCCGCGGGGGTGGAGACCCTGGCCAAGACCTCGTTGCGATGAGGAAACCGTGCGAAGCGCTCAATGATGTTGGCGTGCTCCTTGGCCCAGTGATACGTGTTTTTATCCAGATGCCGGTTCAGTTCCAGCGAACGCTGCTGGTCGCTGGGAGATTCCGAGTGTTCGAACGGCAAATAACAGAACGCGCGTAAAGACGGTTCGATCTGTTGATCCAGGCCGGCTCCCACCATGCGATGGGCATATAGCCGCGCCAGCGGGTCGGTGGCGAACATATGCGCCGTGCCGCGAAACGCATTGCGCGGGTACTGGTCGAGCAGGATCAACAAGGCCAACGCGCCTTCGGCTGAGCCCAACCAGCTTTCCAGCTCACGCCGGGCGGCTTGCAGGTGAGTGGCGTAGAAGGTATCGCGAAAGCTGGCGTCGAAGGCATCGTCCTTGGCGAACCAGCGTTTGGGGCCGGCGTTTTTCCAGAAATCGATGACGGATTGCACAGTCTGCATGCTAGGTCCTCTGACAGCGGATGGGCTGACGGTAGCAGAATCCTGGCCGGGCGAAAGCCAAATGGCGACACCTCGCGCCGATTAATGTTATAGGATAACGCCCTCTTTCCGCCCTGCCCTGCGACCTTTTCCATGACTGACGCTGCCCCTCTGCGCCAACGCCTGCTCAGCATCGACGCCCTGCGCGGCCTGGTGATCCTGTTCATGCTGCTCGACCACGTGCGCGAAACCTTCCTGCTGCACCGCCAGGTCGGCGACCCCATGAGCATCGACACCACCGAACCCGCGCTGTTTATCAGCCGCACCCTTGCCCACCTGTGCGCGCCGGTGTTCGTGCTGCTCACCGGGCTGTCGGCGTTTTTATACGGCCAGAAATACCAGGGCCGGCGCGACGTGTCGGCGTTCCTGTTCAAGCGCGGGTTGTTTCTGGTGGTGCTGGAATTCACCTTGGTCAACTTCGCCTGGACCTTCCAACTGCCGCCCAGCGTGGTCTACATGCAGGTGATCTGGGCGATCGGCGTGAGCATGCTCGCCCTCGCCGCCTTGGTCTGGTTGCCGCGCCCGCTCTTGATCGCGCTGGCGCTGGTGATCATCGGCGGGCACAACCTGTTGGATGGGCTGCACTTCACGCCCGGTTCGCCGGCGCAAACGTTGTGGTCGATCCTGCATGAACGCAGTTGGATTCAAGCGTCCGATACCCTGCGCCTGCGCATTACCTACCCGGTGCTGCCGTGGATCGGGGTGATCGCCCTGGGCTATGGCATCGGCCCCTGGTTTGCCAACGGCATGCCGCCGGCGTTGCGCCAGCGCTACCTGTTAGTGGGTGGGGTGAGCGCGCTGGTGGGCTTTGTGCTGGTGCGCGCGGCGAACGGGTATGGCGAGAAACCTTGGCAGGCCTACGAAAGCGGCGTGCAGACGTTGATGAGCTTTTTCAATGTAACCAAGTACCCGCCTTCGCTACTGTTTCTGGCATTGACGCTGGGGGTTGGGTTGTTGCTGTTGCTGGCGTTGGAACGCGCGGGGCATCGACGTTGGATCGGCGTGTTGGCGGTGTTTGGTTCCGTGCCGATGTTCTTCTACCTGCTGCATCTTTATGTGCTCAAAGTGCTGTATATCGCCTGCGTTGCGTTGTTTGGGCTTAACCACGGCAACTACTTTGGGTTTGATGGCATGGGCGCCGTGTGGCTCGCGGCGTTGCTGCTGCCGCTGGCACTGTACGCGCCCGTGCGTTGGTTCGCCGGGCTGAAAGCACGGCGACGGGACCTGGCCTGGCTCAAATACCTCTGACGCGATAGGGACTGAATGTGGGAGGGGGCTTGCCCCCTCCCACATTTGGATTGCATTCGACTCGCCAATCAAGCCAGTTCAGCTCGCAGTTGCCGGGCGGCCGCCACCATATGAATCAACGCCGCCTCCGTCTCCGGCCAAGCCCGTGTCTTCAACCCGCAATCGGGGTTAACCCACAACCGCTCGGCCGGAATGCGTGTGGCTGCCTTGCGCAGCAGGCCGGCCATTTGCGAGGCATCCGGTACCCGTGGCGAGTGGATGTCATAGACGCCCGGGCCGATGTCATTCGGGTAAGCGAAGGCTTCGAACGCGTCCAGCAGTTCCATGTCCGAGCGCGAGGTTTCGAGGGTGATCACGTCGGCATCCATCGCCGCGATGGACTCGATCACATCGTTGAACTCGCTGTAGCACATGTGCGTGTGGATCTGGGTTTCATCACGCACACCGCAGGCGCACAGGCGGAACACTTCGGTGGCCCAGTCCAGGTAATGCCGCCACTGCGCCTGGCGCAACGGCAGGCCTTCGCGGAATGCGGCCTCGTCGATCTGTACGATCTTGATACCCGCCGCTTCCAGGTCCAGCACTTCGTCGCCAATGGCCAAGGCCAACTGGCGAGCCTGCACTTCGAGGCTCACGTCTTCACGTGCGAAGGACCACATCAGCATGGTCACCGGGCCGGTCAGCATGCCTTTCATCACCTTGCTGGTCAGGCCTTGGGCATAACGGATCCACTCCACAGTCATGGCCTTCGGGCGGCTCAAGTCGCCGACAATCACCGCCGGTTTCACGCAGCGCGAACCGTAGCTTTGCACCCAGCCGAAGCGCGTGAACACGTAGCCCTCCAGTTGCTCGGCGAAGTACTCGACCATGTCGTTACGTTCGGCCTCACCGTGCACCAGCACATCCAGCCCGAGGTTTTCCTGCACCTGTACGGCGTGCTTGATCTCGCTGTGCATGGCTTCGACGTAGTCGGCTTCACTCAACTTGCCGGCCTTGTAAGACTGACGCGCCAGACGGATCGATGCGGTTTGCGGGAACGAACCGATGGTGGTGGTCGGGAACAGTGGCAAGTTGAGGCCGGCGCGCTGTTTGTCGATACGCTGGGCAAACAGCGACTGGCGTTGGCTGTGCTTGGCGCTGATGGCTGCAACACGCGCTTGTACGGCGGGTTTGTGAATACGCGGTGATGCGGCGCGGGCGGCGTGCACGGCGCGGCTGTCAGCCAGGGCCGCGCGTACGTCGGGGGCTTCGGGCCGGCTGACCGCCTGGGCCAGCACCGCCACTTCGGCGCACTTTTGCACGGCGAAGGCCAGCCAGCTTTTCAACTCGTCGTCCAATTGGTCTTCACGGCCCAGGTCCACCGGGCTGTGCAGCAGCGAGCAAGACGGCGCCACCCACAGGCGCTCGCCGAGTTTTTCATGAGCATGCTGCAAGGTCGCCAGGGCCTGTTCCAAGTCGCAACGCCACACGTTACGACCATTGACCACCCCCAGGGACAACACCTTGTAAGCAGGCAGACGATCAAGGATGGTCGGGTATTGATCTGCGGCACGCACCAGGTCGATATGCAGGCCATCGACCGGCAGGTTGGCGGCCAGGCCGAGGTTTTCTTCCAGCCCACCGAAATAGGTGGCCACCAGTTTTTTCAGCGGGTCGCGCTGGATCAGGTTGTAGGCGCGCTCAAAGGCGTTTTTCCATGCCTGCGGCAGGTCGAGTACCAGGATCGGCTCGTCGATCTGCACCCATTCCACACCCAGCTCGGCCAGGCGCTGGAAGATCTGGCCGTATAGCGGCAGCAGGCGTTCCAGCAGGTCGAGTTTGTCGAAGTCGGCGCCCTTGGCCTTGCCCAACCACAGGTACGTCAGCGGGCCGATGATCACCGGCTTGACGCTGTGGCCCAGCTCACGGGCTTCCTGCACTTCCTCGAAGAGTTGGTCCCAACCCAGGTGGAACTGCTGGTCGGCGCTGAATTCCGGCACCAGATAGTGATAGTTGGTATCGAACCACTTGGTCATTTCCTGGGCGTGGGCGCCACCGCAGCAACTGTCGCTGACGCCACGCGCCATGCCGAACAGCGTGTGCAAGGTGACATGGCCGTCAGCCGGGCGGAAACGCTCGGGGATCACGCCAAACATCAGCGAATGCGTGAGTACCTGGTCGTACCAGGCGAAGTCACCGGCGGGCAACAGCTCAATACCGGCCTGCTTCTGCAGATCCCAATGGGCCTTGCGCAAGTCACGGCCCACGGCGCGCAGGCCGGCTTCGTCAAGTTCGCCCTTCCAAAACGCTTCCTGCGCTTTTTTCAGTTCACGATCGCGTCCAATACGCGGAAATCCAAGGGAATGAGCGACTGCCATGACTGATAACTCCACTGCCAATATTCAATGGCAGCCATTGTCGGCGGGCGACGATAGTGAGACAAACTCATTTTATTTTAGATCATCACGAGTTTTGCTCATGTACGCAGACAAGCCTGTTTGGCCGGAAAGCGTGCTCCCACTGGATCGCGCAGCAGCTCAAAATCACTTACTCACTGACTGAAACCTGTGTAAAGCCTCAGTCAATCAAGCCATGCGCGTCATAAAACGGATACGGGCCCGGGTAGTCCCCGAACACGCCGTTGTGGCTGATCAGCCCCTGTTGCGCGTCCCAGCGATGCAACAGATACCCCGCCGGTTCCAGGTTGAAATGCGCGGGTGCCGCTGCCTGCAAATCCAGCACGATCTGATGGGACGTGCCGGGGCACACACAGCTGAGGCTGCCACCGAAGCGTCGCTGCATCGGTCGGTGCAGGTGCCCGCATAACAGGCGTTCTACTTGGGGGTGCCGGGCGACGACGGCTTCCAGGGCGGTGGCATTGATAAAGGGTTCGCGGTCCATATGGCCGATGCCGCTGATAAAGGGCGGATGGTGCAGGATCAGCAAGGTCGGCACATCAGGGCGCAACGCCAACTGTGCGTCGAGCCACTGCACTTGGCTGTCGAGTAACTGGCCACCATGGCCGCCGGGAATGGTGGAATCCAAACCGATCAGCCGCAGCGGGTGCGCGTCCACCACCCAATCCAACGGGCCGTCGGCCGAACGCGGCAAATAGGCGTGGTCACTGAATGCATCCAACAGCGGCCCACGGCTGTCATGGTTGCCCGGCACCAGGTAGCACGGCATGTGCAGGCGCGCGAGTTGCGGGTGCAGTACGGCGTATTCATCGGCGCGGCCGAAGTCCACCAGGTCGCCGCTGACCACCACGATATCCGGCCGCGGCCGGCTGGCGTTCAGATGGTCGATGGCGCGGCGCAGGGCGCCCAGGGTATCCACAACCCCATAGGTGAGGCGCTGGCCGGCTTTAAGGTGCAGGTCACTGATGTGGGCGACTAGAAACGGACGATTCACAGGCAAATTCTCACGCATTGAGGGTGAACAATGTATGCGGCGCAATTGCCAGGGCCATCGGCGCGCCGACGCTGTACAGGTGGTTGTCGCTGCTGTCGACCAGCAGCGGTTGTGGGCCGCCGACGTCGACCAGCAAACGGCTGTGCGCGCCCTGGAAAAACTGCGCGAGCAGATGCCCGTGCAGATGCCCTTCGTGTTCCATCACCCGCAGGTGTTCGGGGCGGCAGTACACGGTACTGGGCACATGAGCCTTGTGCCACGGCAACTCGCCGCCGCAGACTTTCAAACCGTGAACGGAGGGTTCGATGACTTCAAAGGCGTTCAGGTTGCCGACGAAACCGGCGACGAAGGCATTCGCCGGTTGCTGGTAGATCTCCCGTGGGCTGGCCAGTTGCGCGATGCGGCCGTGCTCCATCACCAGGATGCGATCACCGAGGGCCATGGCTTCGCCCTGGTCATGGGTGACAAATACCGACGTGATGCCGAGGCCGCGCAGCAGTTCATTCAGCTCACTGCGCAGGCGCTCACGCAGTTGCGCATCGAGGGCGGCCAGCGGTTCATCCAGCAACAGCACTTTGGGGCGCGGCGCCAGGGCGCGGGCGAGTGCCACGCGTTGGCGCTGGCCGCCGGACAACTCGTGGATGCTGCGCGCGCCGTGGTCCTGCAGCCCCACCAGTTCCAGCAACTCGTCGCAGCGCTTGTTGCGCTCCAGCGGCGACATACCGCGAACCTTCAAGCCATAAACGATATTCCCCGCCACATCCAGGTTGGGAAACAACGCGTAGTTCTGGAACACCATGCCCACGTCGCGACGCTCGATGGGCAGGCGCGTCACATCCCGGTCACCGAACAGCACCTGGCCAACGTCCGGGCGCTCCAGACCGGCGATCAGGCGCAAGGTGGTGGTTTTGCCACAGCCGGACGGGCCGAGAATCGCCAGGGTTTCGCCGCCTTCGACGGTCAAATTCATGGCATGCACGGCCACGGTGCCGTCGGCGAATGCCTTGCGACAGCCCTGCAGGCGAATAGTGATAGCGGTCATCGACGCTCTCCACGGGATAAACGGGCACTGATGGCCTGCAATGCAATCAGCAGCGGCACGATCATCAGCAAAAAGATCAGGGTGTAGGCACTGGCGATTTCCAGGCGTGCCGAGGCATAGCTGTCGGCCAGGCCGACCGGCAGGGTTTTGGTCATCGGTGTGTGCAACATCCAGGTCAGGTTGAATTCACCCAGGGACAGGGTGACCACCATCAGCACCCCCGCCAGAATCCCCGCCCGGCAGTTGGGCACCACCACGCTGAAAAAGCGCTTGATAGGGCCGGCGCCAAGGCTGGCCGCCGCCTCTTCCAGCACCGGCAGTTGCTGGCGCTGCATCACCGCCATTACCGGGCGTACCAAAAATGGCAGGGTGAACAGCACATGACCGACCAGGATGAACAGCCAACTGCTGCGAAACGCGCCGAACTGGCCGTAGGTGAGCAGCAAGGCCAGCGCACTGGCCAGGCCCGGCATCGCCACCGGCAGCACCATCAGTTCCTCGAAGGCGCGGCTGAAGCGGTTGTTCATGCGCACCAGGGCGTAAGCCGCCGGTACGCCGACCACACACACGCACACTGCGCAGGCCACGGCCAGTTGCAGCGACAGCCACACGGTTGGCGAATAGGCCTGCCATACCTGCACCAGCCAATCGAACGTGAGGCCACTGGACAGGCCGACAAAGAAGTTGCGTGTGAGCCCCGCCAGTAACGACATCAACACCGGCACCAACATGAAAGCGCACACCAGCAAGGTAAACAGCAGTTGCACAACAAACAGTGATGAGCGCTTCACAGGACCGTCCCCGCGTTTTTCACCAGGCGCCGCGTGAGCAGCAACACCGCCCAGGTCACCGCGCCCAGTACCACCGACAACGCAGCGGCGACGGCAAAGTTGGCGTAATTGGTGAATACGTTGTAGATCGCCACGGGAGTGACGTTCAGCCGCGTGCCCAAGGTAAAGGCCGTGCCGAAGGCGCCCATCGACGTGGCAAAACAGATCGCCCCGCACGACGCCAGCGCCGGCGCCAGGCCGGGTACGATCACGTCGCACACCACGCGCCAGTGCCCGGCGCCCAGCGAATGCGCGGCTTCTTCCAGGCTGCGGTCAAGGCTTTCGCAGGCGGCCATTACCGTGAGAATCACCCGTGGGATCGAGAAGTACAGATAACCCACGAACAACCCGGCCAACGAGTAGGCGAAGATCCACCGCTCACCGGCCAGGTGCAGGCCCAGAGACGCCAGCAGGCCCTGGCGCCCCGCCAACAGAATCACCAGAAAGCCCACCACCACGCCGGGAAACGCCAGCGGAAACGTGAGCAACGCCACCAGCGCCGAGCGCCCGAAAAACCGCTGCCGCGCGAGGAACACCCCACTGATACCGCCCACCAGCAAGGCCGCGCCCGTGACGACCATCGCCAGCACGCAGGTTTGCACCAGGCTGCCCACGTACTGTGCGCTGCTGAGCACTTGCCAATAGCCGCTGCCATTGCTGTCACGGCTTTCGCTGCCCAGCACGATCAAGTGCGCAAGCGGCAACAGCCAGAACGCCAACAGCACCGCAAACGCCGGGGCCAGGGCCCAGGCGGCGTGTCGTGCGGATGTGGCCACTTACTTGACCTCGTTCAGGTAACGGGCGGCGAAGGCTTCCTGCACGGCGGCCATTTTCTGGTAGTCCACCACGCCGGCGCGGGCGTAGTCGCTGTCCGGCAGGAATTGCGCGGCGACTTCGGCTGGTATCGGCACCGGGCGTACCGGTCGCAGGTACGCCTTGGCCCACAATGCCTGGCCGGCGTCGGACAGCACAAAGTCCAGTACCTTCTCGCCATTGGCGCGGTGCGGCGCGTTGGCAACCAGGCTCATGACATACGGCACGCTGATGCTGCCTTCCCTGGGGATCACGAAGTCGACGTGAGCGTTGTCTTTGTAGCGTGCGCGGTAGGCGTTGAAGTCGTAGTCCACCAGAATCGGCAACTCACCGGACAGCACCCGCGCATAGGCGGTTTGCTTGGGCACGATGGGGGCGTTTTGCGCCAGTTTCTGGAAGTAGTCGATGGCCGGGGTGAAGTTGTCCAGGTCGCCGCCCAGGGCGCGGTTGATCGCCACCGCCGACACGTAGCCGACGAACGCGCTGGACGGGTCGAGGTAACCGACCATGCCTTTGTATTCGGGCTTGAGCAGGTCAGCCCAGCTTTGCGGTACGGGCAAGCCGCCCAGGGCATCGACGTTGACCATGATGCCCAAGGTGCCGGAGTGGATCGCAAACCACTGCCCCGCCGGGTCTTTCAAACCGGAGGGGATCTGCTCCCAGCCTTTGGGTGTGTAGCCATCGACCACGCCGGCTTTTTGCGCCTGCAGGCCGAAGGTCACGCCGTAGTACACCACGTCGGCCACCGGCGCGGCTTTTTCCGCCACCAGTTGCGCCAGGGACTGGCCGGAGTTCTTGTTGTCCAGCGGCACTTGCACGCCGGTATCGGCGGCAATGGCCTTGAGTTGGGTGCCCCAGTCGGCCCAGTCCGGCGGGCAGTTGTAGCAAATCGCGGTGTCGGCGGCCTGGGCCAGGCTGGCCATGCCACACAGCAGCACGGCGGCCAGGGTTTTACGGAATGCGCGCATCAAGGGACTCCTCATGGGGTTGGCTGCTTTCGCCCGGCCGGATATGGCAAGGCAGACAATGGGAAATCGGGGCGTTGCCGGCGATCTGCGCCAGCAATTGGTCAATCACTGTGCTGGCGAGCAGCGCGATGGGCTGCACCACGCTGCACAGGGTCGGGTGCGTCTGGGTGCCGAGGGATATGCCGTCAAAGCCCATCACCGACAGTTGCTGGGGCACGTGCCAGGCGTTGCGACGCAACTCGGCGATCAGGCTGATGGCCAGGAAATCGTTGGAGCACAGCAGCGCGGTGGGCGCCTCGGGGCCTTCGAGGTACGGCTGGATGGCGACGAATTCAGCCTGAGTGTGGGCCGGCATTTCGATCACCGGGCGGCTCTTGAGGCCGAACGCTTGCATGGCGTCGCAATACCCGGCGTAACGCAGGCGCGCACGGTCGGACTGCAACGCGGGGCCGGCGACCATGCTGACGCGCCGGTGCCCTGCTTCCAGCAGATACCGCGTGGCCATGGCCATGCCGGCGCGGTTGTCCACCGACACGGCGCTGTAGTTGGGGTTGCTCGGTTGGTGATAGGCCAGCACGAACGGGGTTTTCTCGGTATTGAGGCTGCTGAGCACGCTGTTGCTCTCGGCATCGGTGACGGTCAGCACCAGGCCGTCGACGCGCTGGCGTAGCAGTTCTTCGACCACGCTGCACTCGCGCTCGGCGCTGTAGTCGGTGGTCGCCAACACCAGGCTGTAGCCGCGCAACCGCGCCGCGCGCTCCATGGCCTGGAACTGTTCGGCGAACACTGGGTTGAGCAGGTTTGGGACGACCACGCCGATCAGGTTGGTGGTTTGCAGGCGCAGCTGGCGGCCCAGCAGGTTGGGACGAAAACCCAGCTCACGGGCGGCGGCAAACACCTGTTCACGGGTGCTCATGCGCACCTGCTCAGGGGAGGCAAAGGTACGCGCGGCGGTGGCGCGGGATACCCCAGCCAGGCGTGCAACGTCTTTCAGGTCAGTCATTGTCACTCGCTTGAGATCGATCTCATTGGCCAGGACAGTAACGGGGCAATATGGCAGGACGGTGGTAGAGAGATGACGGTTTGATGTCAATGTAACTGATGCACAGAGAATCAATTGTGGGAGGGGGCTTGCTCCCTCCCACACTGGACCGGTGTACATCCATGGATAGTCATACTCGAGGACTATGCTGGGAGACCGGGTGCGCAAAATCCGCCGGCTAACCTTTCGATCCTGACCAAGTGCGGGCACAATGCGTGTCCTTTTTTGGCAGGCACCGCCGCAGGCTCTCAAAAATGATCAAAACGCCGTACTACCTCATCGATAAACAGAAGCTTCTGGTCAACATGCAGAAGATTGCTTACGTGCGCGAACAGTCCGGCGCCAAGGCTCTGCTGGCGCTCAAGTGCTTTGCCACCTGGTCGGTGTTCGACTTGATGCAGCAATACATGGACGGCACCACGTCGTCGTCGCTGTATGAGCTCAAGCTCGGTCGCCAGAAATTCGAAGGCGAGGCCCACGCCTACAGCGTGGCCTGGGCCGACGATGAAATCGAAGAGATGCTGGAGAACTGCGACAAGATCATCTTCAACTCGATCAGCCAGTTGCAGCGTTTCGCCGAACGCAGCGAAGGCAAGACCCGTGGCCTGCGTGTGAACCCGCAGGTGAGCAGTTCCGATTACCTGCTGGCCGACCCGGCGCGCCCATTCAGCCGCCTGGGCGAATGGGACCCGGTGAAGATCGAAGGCGTGATCGAACAGATCTCCGGCTTCATGTTCCATAACAACTGCGAGAACGGCGACTTCAGCCTGTTCGACAAGATGCTCGGCACCATCGAGGAACGCTTCGGTGAACTGCTGCACAAGGTCAAGTGGGTCAGCCTCGGCGGCGGCATCCACTTCACCGGCGAAGGCTACGCGCTGGACGCGTTCTGCGCGCGCTTGAAGGCGTTCTCCGAAAAGTACGGCGTGCAGGTCTACCTGGAACCCGGCGAAGCGGCGATCACCAACAGCGCCTCGCTGGAAGTCACCGTGCTCGACACGCTCTACAACGGCAAAAACCTCGCCGTGGTCGACAGCTCCATCGAGGCCCACCTGTTGGACCTGCTGATCTACCGCCTCAACGCCAAGCTGGCACCCAGCGCGGGTGAACACACCGTCATGGTGTGCGGCAAATCGTGCCTGGCCGGGGACATCTTCGGCGAATATCAATTTGATCGTCCGCTGGCCATCGGCGATCGGCTGTCGTTCATCGACACCGCGGGCTATACCATGGTCAAGAAAAACTGGTTCAACGGCCTGAAAATGCCGTCCATCGTAGTGAAACAACTCGACGGTACAGTCGAAGTGGTTCGTGAATTTGGTTACGACGACTACCTGTCCAGCCTTTCGTAAGCTGGCGGATATTAGGAGAGTAAAAGCAATTGAAAAAGAACGTTCTTATCATTGGTGCAGGAGGTGTCGCCAAGGTGGTGGCCCACAAGTGCGCGCAGCACAACGACGAACTCGGTCGTATTGCTATCGCGTCGCGCAACATCTCCAAATGCCAGGCCATCATCGACAGCGTCAAGGCCAAGGGTAGCCTCAAGGTGCCCGCCGATATCCAAGCCTTCGCGCTGAACGCCCTGGACGTGGAAGCGACCAAGGCTCTGATCCGCGAGACCGAATCGCAGATCGTCATCAACGTAGGTTCCGCGTTCCTGAACATGTCGGTCCTGCGTGCCTGCATCGACACCGGCGTTGCGTACCTCGACACCGCCATCCACGAAGAGCCAGGCAAGGTCTGCGAGACCCCGCCGTGGTACGGCAACTACGAATGGAACCACCTGGAAGAATGCAAGCAGAAGAACATCACCGCCATCCTCGGCGTGGGCTTCGACCCGGGTGTCGTCAACGCGTATGCCGCGCTGGCGCAGCAACAGCATTTCGACCGCATTGATTCGATCGACATTCTCGACGTCAATGCCGGCTCCCATGGCAAATACTTCGCCACCAATTTCGATCCGGAAATCAACTTCCGCGAATTCACCGGGCAGGTGTGGAGCTGGCAGAACAGCCAGTGGACCAGCAACACCATGTTCGAAGTCAAACGCACCGACGACCTGCCGGTCGTCGGTCTGCAGAACCTCTACCTCACCGGCCATGACGAAGTGCACTCGCTGTCGAAAAACCTCGACGTGCCGAACGTGCGCTTCTGGATGAGCTTCGGCGAACACTACATCAACGTGTTCACCGTACTGAAAAACCTCGGCCTGCTCTCCGAAAAGCCGGTCAAGACCGCCGAAGGCCTGGAAGTGGTGCCGCTGAAAGTGGTCAAGGCCGTGCTGCCCGACCCGTCGTCGCTCGCCCCTGGCTACACCGGCAAAACCTGCATCGGCGACCTGGTCAAAGGCACCAAGGATGGCCAGCCACGTGAGTTATTTATCTACAACGTGGCCTGCCATGAAGAAGCCTTTGCCGAGACCGACAGCCAGGGCATCTCCTACACCGCCGGCGTTCCACCGGTGGCCGCAGCGCTGCTGGTTGCCCGTGGCGAGTGGGATGTGAAACACATGGCCAACGTCGAAGAACTGCCGGCTGAGCCGTTCCTGAAGGCGCTGGACGTGATGGGCTTGCCGACTCGCATCAAGGACGAGAAAGGTGATCGGGCCTGGGATGCGATTGCCTGATAGGCGATAGCTGACCGAACAAAAGAATGCGCCCGAAGGGGCGCATTTTTTGTTTGGGCTCACATAAATCCCAAAGAACAATGAAAATCCAAATGTGGGAGGGGGCTTGCTCCCGATAGCAGTGTGTCAGTCAATACATTTGTCACTGATCCACAGCTATCGGGAGCAAGCCCCCTCCCACAGGGATAGCACTTCGCCCCGAACTCTCAGAGTTTTCCCACGACTGTTTCAGGTTGCCGCCCGGAACTTCGCTGACTAACCTCTTCCCCCGTCGCTGCCAATTCAGCGACCGGATTTGACCGTCCGGCCTTGTTAACGAACTGCTACGCCCTGCACCTATCCCAGGCGTTTTTTTTGTGCCTGAGGTATCGTGTCGCGGCAGTTGTGCGCGGGATACCTTCGGGTATGCCGGGTTCGTTGACAACCGGTCGGTCAACCCGCGTACAGCTGCCACCCTCTTCGTTTGACCGCGAACGCTGGCGGCTCCACTTGTCGACGGAGTTCCACCATGATTAAAGACACCCCAAATCCCCCAGATAAACTCTTCACCGTACGCCCTAACTTGGGCACCGAAACCCTGCTGGTCAACGCATCCCAGGATCTATCCTCCATCACCGACATCGCCACCCACCTGGCCTTTGAAATCGAGGGTGCACAACGCAATGTGGCGCTGGGCATCTGCCGTATGCTGGAAGGTGTGCAACTGTTGGTGGACAAAGCACTGGACGAGGCTCATCCGGCGCCCTGAATGTAGACGGCACCAGGCGCCTGAGCTATCTTCGGGCGCTCCTCTAGACAGCCCCGGAACAGGAAGTTACCGCTTGAGCACCTCCCCCCTACTGCGAGGCCGAACCTTCGCCCTCCTCGCCGGCATCGCCTTCGTCACCGTGGACCAGCTTGTAAAACTCTTGGCCCTGGTTTCACTGCAGGTCAACAGCTTAAAAATCGGCTCAAACCCGATCAATCTTGCGCTGGAGCTAAGCCTCAACCCCGGCGCATTCCTGAGCCTGGGTGCCGCTTTGCCGCCTCAGGTCAAACAACTGATCTTTATCGTCGGCGTAGCCGTCGTTGTGGCCTGGGCGATGGGGTGGTCCCTCTCCAACTGGAACCAGCCGCTGCGCAAAGTCTTGCCGCTGTATGCCATCGCATTGGGTGGCATCGCCAACCTGATCGACCGGGTGTTTCGCGACGGCCATGTGGTTGATTACATGGTCCTGAACGTCGGGCCAGCGCATACCGGGGTATTCAACATTGCGGATATCGCGATTACTGTCGGCGCGTTGTATCTGCTGATCGAGCTGTTCATGAAGCCGCGTAAAGCCTAGGTGTACAAGGTTTTCAGTCTACATTCATGCGTGCCAACACCCTAAACAAGTCTACGCGCGGCTGAGATTGCAGAGTGAGTGCTCAAAGAACTCCAAGACAGCAATGCAAAAATACAAAATAGCCCCCCACTCACAGCAGTGTACGACCATTGTTTCTGCACACAAAATATAAGCATCGCTTGAAAAAAACAGAATGTCACAGGTCCAAAAATAAAATAAAGAACCGTATGAAGTCGCGCACTAAAATTCACCTTATCAACATCACTCAAAACAAATGCACCGTTCATAAACTTCAAATATCTGTTGCCATTTTTGTAGTCAAAAATATCAAAAAGAGGTTGAGGTCTTGACATAATAAACGGAATCGCCAAGGGATCGGCATTAAATTTATAGTCCGCACGAACAGCCACTTGAATTTCATAAGCAGTGACGTTCCCCAGACCTCTCTGAAGCAGTAAACACAGCGCATTGCCAACTTTAGCAGGAGACGTCAGGCTTAAATATTTCCAAAACAAAAAAATAGAGAAAAGAACAAATAACACACCAACATAAAAAACCGCCATCTCGGGCCCTGTCCCGAACCTCAAAGAAAAAGAGAACCCCTCACGCTTAATATCTGCACTTGCACTACCTATAAACTTATAAGTCAAGACACTACCAATCATCAATGCCCCCAAGCCGAACAACCGTCTAATAAACTTAACATCGAAGGGTGTCTTCATATAAGACTCAAACTTATCGATAGCAATATCCAAAATCCTATTCAACCGCATTACTTACTCTCCTTAAGCTAGACACACAAATATCCAACGCAGACGAAATTACGGCCCGGCCTCCGCTCTTCTTAAGCACTCAAAATACCGACCACCCAATCCGCTCACTCAACAATTCCAATGCCCTGATCCCCGCCAGCGAGTTCCCCGCCGCGTTCAGCTCCGGCGACCACACGCACACCGTGAACTGCCCTGGCACCACCGCGACAATTCCCCCACCTACTCCGCTCTTGCCCGGCAACCCAACGCGATAGGCGAAGTTACCCGCCTCGTCATACAGCCCGCTGGTGGCCATGATCGAGTTGACTTGCTTGGTCTGGCGCGCGCTCAGGATCTGCTCGCCGCTGTGGGCGCTGGTGCCTTCGTTGGCCAGGAAGCTGAACGCCTTGGCCAGGTCCAGGCAGCTCATCTGCAAGGCGCAGTAGTTGAAGTAGCTGTGCAGCACCGCATCCACATCGTTGTGGAAGTTGCCGAAGGATTTCATCAGGTAAGCCATGGCCGCGTTGCGCGCGCCGTGCTGGGCTTCGGAGTCCGCGACGACGCTGTTGACCAGGATCTGCGGGTTGCCCGACAGGCGCCGCACGAAGTCGCGCATCGACAGGATCGGTACGGCAAAGCGTGACTGGTTGATGTCACAGATCACTAGCGCGCCGGCGTTGATGAAGGGGTTCCGCGGGCGGCCGCGTTCGAATTCCAGTTGCACCAACGAGTTGAACGGTTGCCCCGAAGGCTCATGGCCCAGGCGCTCCCAGATGCTTTCGCCGCCGTGGTCGATGGCCTGCACCAGGCTGAACACCTTGGAAATGCTCTGCACCGAGAACAGCGTATCGGCGTCGCCGGCGCGGTAGGCCGAGCCGTCGTTGCCGTACACGGCGATACCCAGTTGGTTGGCCGGTACATCGGCCAGCGCGGGAATGTAATCGGCAACTTTGCCGAGGCCGATCAGTGGGCGCACTTCGTCGAGGATCGCCTCCAGCAGCGCCTGCATGTCTTGTCCGGTCATCTTGGTTTGGATCAGTGGTTGGCGGGGCGCGCAGGATACTTCAATGCGCGCGGAAGCCCCACACAATCTCCACCACCCGCTCGGCCACCACCAGGTAAACCAGGATCAGCAACAGCTGCAAGGCCAGGTGATAACGCAGCTTGGCCAGCCGGCGAATACCATCGCTCACGTTCAAGAACATCAATACCGTGGACAGGATGACCAGCCCCCATCCCGCCACATCGGACGCAAACACGCCGATAAACAGGTGCTGTTGGCCGATGACTGCGTTGGTGCCCGCCGCAAACAGCAACGCACACACCAGCAGGTTTTTCACATTGTCGAAGACCTGCGTACTCAGGTCGTTTTCCAGCAACGCTAAATATCGCGTCCATAACGTGCGCATAGGTCAGTACCGGGTAGGGATCGCTCGTCAGTCAAAGTAGTTCAATTGCCCCCGCACCGCTCGCCGTCCGGCGAGAATGGCCTGCCCTCTCGCGACAGGTCGGTGTTGCCCCCATCAAAAATGCGCCACATCCGACACCCGCTCATCCAGCACATCCCGCGCCAGCGCCCACGCCTGGTCTTTGGACTCCACCACCAGCAACGGATACCCCCAGGCCTTGCCGAACATCACCGCAAACGGTTTGAGCGCCAGGCGCTTGGCCGCGCTGGGTTCCACCTGGATCATGCCCTTGACGAACGTGCGCAGCGCCTCTCGGTGTTTCTTCATCCAGATCGAGGCTTGCTTGCGCTGCTCATGGGAATGTTCGTGATTGCTTTCGTCCACGGCTTTTTCATGCAGCAGCAGGAAGGATTGCCGCCGTGCCAGCAGGGTTTCAAAGAGTCGGAAGGCATCCTCCGGCCCGTCTTGGCTCGGCGCATCGAAGACGATTTTCACCACCGGGAACGTTGTACTGTCTAGTCGCATGGCACAGCTCCTTAATGAGAGTAGATCTCAATATTAAGGCCGCAACCACTGGACGGCATTGCACAGAATAGCCAGACTGTTTCGCAATCCGGCCAGCCTGCGAGCCCCACCATGAAGCACCGCCGTCTCGACCTGCTCGACCCGCTGATGGCCAAGGACGCCGACCTGCTCCCCCGAGCCGTGGTGGCCGTGGGCGCCACCAGCACGTCGGACTCCTGGGAACATGCCCAGCACACCCACCGCAAGGGCCAGTTGATGTATACCCTGCGTGGGGTCATCCACTGTGAAATCGAAGCGGGAATCTGGATCGTGCCGCCCCAGTGCGCACTGTGGATTCCCGGCGGCACGCCCCATTCGGCGCGCGGCTCAGGCGAAGCGCACGTGTATTGCCTGCTGATCGAGCCCAGCGCCGCCCAGGCCCTCGCTCCGCGCTGCTGCACCCTGGCGGTATCGAGCCTGCTGCATGAATTGATCAGCAAGGCCGTGAGCTTCCCGCAGTTGTATGACGAGGCCGGCCCCCAAGGTCGCCTGATCAATACGTTGCTGGATGAACTGGCCGCCGCGCCGGTCGAAGCCCTGCACCTGCCCATGCCCCAGGACGCACGCTTGCGCCGCCTGGCAAACAGCCTGCTGGCCGATCCCACCGACAAAGCCACCCTGGGCCAGTGGGCCGTGCGCATCGGCATGAGCGAACGCAGCATGACACGCCTGTTGCTGGAGGAGCTGGGCCTGAGTGTCGGCCGTTGGCGCCGGCAGCTGCATGTGATCCTGTCCCTGCAACGGCTGGCCAAGGGTGAGAGTGTGCAGCGGGTGGCGCTGGACCTGGGTTATGAAAACGCCAGCGGCTTCATCACCATGTTCCGCAAGGCGGTGGGCCAGCCGCCGGCGCGCTACCTAGCGGAACGTGCGGGGGTGCTCAGCGCGAGCGTCCAGACCATTGCGCTGAAAGACGCCCACTGACTTCATCGAAATGCGCAAAAAAGCGACCTAAGCTCAGGCCTAAAGATTATTTATCTAAAGGTTTTTAGAACCTTATGCTTGGCCAAATTTCGTTGAACATCGAGCGTGCCATGTCCATACCTCGTCCCCTCGCTGCTGTCTTCGGGTTGCTGGCCTTGTCTGTCGCCGTGAGCGCGCAGGCCCAGGAAACCCTGCGCATCGGCTATCAAAAATCCTCCACCCTCATCACTCTGCTGAAAACCCAGGGCACCCTGGAAAAAGCCCTCAAGGCCGACAACATTGACGTGAGTTGGCACGAATTCCCCAGTGGCCTGCCGCTGCTCGAAGCGCTGAACGTGGGCAACGTGGACATCAGCGCCGACGTGGCCGACACCGTGCCGATTTTCGCCCAGGCCGCCCAGGCCAAGCTCACCTACTTTGCCCAGGAAGCGCCCTCGCCTTCGGCCCAGGCCATCGTGGTGCGCAAAGACTCGCCGATCGAGCAATTGGCGGATTTGAAAGGCAAGAAAATCGCAGTGACCAAGGCGGCCGGCACCCACTACCTGCTCATCGCCGCGCTGAATAAGGCCGGGCTGGCCTTCGCGGATATCGAACCGGCGTACCTGTCTCCCGCCGACGGCCGCGCTGCCTTCGAAAACAACAAGGTCGACGCCTGGGTCACCTGGGAGCCCTTCCTCACCAGCGTTCAGCGGCAACTGCCCACGCGCACCCTGGCCGATGGCGCGGGGCTGGCGAGTTACAAGCGCTATTACCTCACGGGCACGCCTTACGCCACGGCGCATCCGCAGGTATTGAAGGTGGTGTATGCGCAGCTGGAGCAGGCAGGGCAATGGGTTAAAACCCATCCCCAGGAGGCGGCGAAAGTGCTGGGGCCGTTGTGGGGCAACCTGGATGTGGCCACGGTGGAAGCGGCGAACACGCACCGCAGTTATCAGGTGCAGCCGGTGACGGTGGACCAGTTAGGGGAACAGCAGAAGATTGCCGATGCGTTCTTCAGGGCGGGGTTGTTGCCCAGGGCCGTGGATGCCAAGGATGTGCAGACGTGGAAGCCTTGAGACCGAACACAGTTGACCTCCACCGATCTTTAGAGAAGCGTGCGGGCCAGGGCCTTTTTCCATTCTAAATAACGCCCTGCCATCGCCGGGTCATCCTGCGGCTCAAAGCGCTCGCGCTGGCGTTCCAACTGCCTCAGCGCTTGATCATCAGCCCACAGCCCCAACGCCCGCCCGGCCAGATGCGCCGCGCCCAGCGCCGAGACTTCCGGTGACAGGCTACGCACCACCGGGCGTTGCAGCAGGTTGGCCAAAAACTGCATCAGCCAGCTATTTCGCGTGGCGCCGCCGTCTACCCACAGTTCTTTCAACGGGCTGCCGATGTCCTGCTGCATCGCGTCGAACACGTCGCGAATCTGATAGCCGATGGACTCCAGCGACGCGCGCAGGATATGCGCGCCGGACGTGGCCTCGGTCAGCCCGCACATCAACCCTCGCGCATCGGCTTGCCAATGCGGCGCGCCCAGCCCGGACAGTGCCGGCACAAAGTACACACCGCCGTTATCCGGCAGTTGCGCGGCTTGCTCGGTCAAGGCGTCCAGGGAACCGCCGGCCACCAGGCGCGCGGCCCATTGCACGGCGGCGCCGGTGTGGACGATATTGCCCTCCATACCGAACGTGGGTTTCACGCCGTCATGCCAGGCCAGGGTGGTCGACAGCCCATGGGTGGAGGCAATCGCGCCGCTCATGGGGGTCATCAAGGAGGAGCCGGTACCCAGGGTGGCCTTGACCAACCCCGGCGCAAAACCGCCCTGCCCGTACAGCGCGGCGTGGGAGTCGCCAACCATCGACATGATCGGGATCCCGGCGGGCAAGCCGCCCAGCGCGACGGTTTCGGCGAAGAACCCCGCGCTGGGCTGGATCGGCGCCAGCGCTGCCAGGGGAATCGCAAACAGGTCCAACAGCACCGGGTCCCAGGCGCAGGTGTGCAGGTTGAACAGCTGCGTGCGCGCCGCGTTGGAATAGTCAGTGGCAAACACCTGGCCGCCGCTGAGTTGCCAGAGCAGCCAGCTGTCGACGGTGCCCAGGCAAATCTCACCGGCAGCGGCGCGGGCGTGGCCGTTGTCCAGGTGGTCGAGGATCCAGCGAAATTTACCGGCCGAGAACATGGGGTCCAGGGCCAACCCGGTGCGTTCCAGGATGAGGGCTTCGTGCCCTTGCTGATGCAACTGGGCGCACAACACGGTGGAGCGTCGGCATTGCCAACTGATGCATGGCGACAGCGGCTCGCCGGTACGGCTGTCCCAAGCCACCACCGATTCGCGCTGGTTGCTGATCGCCAGCGCGGTGATCGGGCGATCCACCTGGGCCAGGCAGTCTTCCATCGCGGCCAGGGTGCTGTGCCAGATAAACAGCGGGTCCTGTTCGGAAAAACCGGCCTGGGGGTGGCTGACGCTCAATGGCCGCGAACCGCGGGCGATCACCTGCCCCTGTTCGTTGACCAGCACCGCCTTGGCATTGCTGGTGCCTTCGTCTATCGCCAGGATCAGCGGAGTGTGGTTATTCATGGGGTCACCGCAACCGAGTGGCAGCCGCCACAATCCCAGCCGCGTCGATGTTATGCAAGGCGCGCGTCGGTTCGCGCGCACCGGCGGCGGCGTATTCGCCATCGCCGATGCCCAGGCGCACCAACGCAATGCCCAGCCCGGCTTCGGCCAACACTTCGGCGACCAGGCTGCCGACGCCGCCGTTGATGTTGTGTTCTTCCACGCTGATCACGGCGCGGGTGCCACTCAATGCGCTGAGCAACACATCGCGCTGCAACGGCCGGATCGACGACAGGTTGATCACCTGCGCCTGGATGCCCTGCTCGGCCAGCAAACTGGCGGCGTCCACCGCTTCATGCACCACCGAACCGAGCGCCACGATGCTCACATCGGCCCCCTGGCGCAGGATATCCACCTGGCCGGGCGTGAATTTATAGTTCGCGTCGTGCAGGTCGGGCAACGCTTTGCCGTCGAGGCGGATATACACCGGCCCGTGGTAGCGCAACGCGTAATCGACGATCTGCCGACACTCTGCGGCATCGACCGGGGCGAAGATGTGCACATTGCCAAAGCCCCGCATCACCGAAATATCGTCGAGGCTGTGGTGGGTGCTGGCCAGCGGGCCGTAGCTGGCCCCGGCGTTGAGGCCGAACATCTTCACGTTGGCCTGGTTGTAGCAGACGTCGACCTTGATCTGCTCATTGGCGCGCGAGATCAGAAACGGCGCGGCGTTGCAGGTGGCAGCAATCTTGCCACCCAGGGCCAGCCCCGCCGCGACGCTGACCAGCGACTGCTCGGCGATGCCAACGTTGATCAAGCGCTCGGGAAAACGCTGGGCAAACGGGCCGATCTTGGCCGTCGATGTGGAGTCGCTGACCACCGGCACCAGGTCCAACCCGGCGTCGACCGCGTCAATAAAGGCCTGCACCATGACGCTCGCCAAATGTTCACTCGCCATGGTTCAACTCCTCCAGTGCTGCATTGATTTCATCACCCTTGGGCACGCGATGGTGCCATTCGGGGCGGGCTTCGATAAACGACACGCCCTTGCCTTTGACGGTGTGGGCGATCAGCACCTGAGGCGCGCCGGTGCGGGTTTGCATGCGCTCCAGGGTGTCGATCAACTGGCCCACATCGTTGCCGTCGCATTCGCTGACCGTAAAGCCAAAGGCGGCCCATTTCACATCCAGCGGGTCGAGCGGCATGATGTCGGCGGTCAATCCGGCCAACTGCAGCTTGTTTTTGTCGACGATCACAAACAGGTTATCCAGGCCGTACTTGGCCGCCGCCATCGCAGCCTCCCAGTTGGAGCCTTCGGCCAGCTCGCCGTCGCCGGTCAGCACGTAGATACGTTTTTTACTGCCGGACATCTTCGCCGCCAAGGCCAGCCCTACCGCTACCGGCAAGCCGTGGCCGAGGGCACCGGTATTGAGTTCGATGCCGGGGGTTTTCTGGCGCACCGGGTGGCCGGGCAAGTGCGAATTGAAGTGCTGATACGTCGACAACCACGCCTCGGGGATGTAACCCGCCTGCGCCAGGCAGCAGTACAAACCACCCACACCGTGGCCTTTGCTTTGGATATACATATCGCGCTCGGGGTCTTCGGTGCGTTCCGGGCCGGTATCGAGGATGCGGAAATACAGCGTGGCAAGGATGTCGGTTTCCGACAGGTCGGCCCCGGTGTGACCGCCTGCCGGGGAATCGGCGTTCAGACGGATCACATGGCGGCGGATCAGGCGGGCCTGTTCCTTGATCTGGTGGGCGTTGTACTGGAAGGCATTCATGCAGCGGCTCCTGTGGGGCTGACCACGTGAGTTGGAAGTGCCGAAAGCTGTGTTTGAATATTTATTCAGCAATGACAATATATTTCTATTTAGACGCTGATCGTCTGCGCGGTCAAGGGAGCGATCGCTGTAAAAATGAAAAAACTGAAGAAATATCACTCGGACAAACGGGCAAAATCCCACACGGGCCGGTCTACCCCGTGGCTTTGCGTGCCGTTAAACCGGCGTTTTAGAGGCATACCCGAAAAATTAAGCGCTTGACTTTGCCACGGTGTCACTGGAATCTGAATTAACAGTCAGGCGCGCATAAATATTCAAGCGACCTGAAAGCACTCCAAAAAAAACAACTCAGGAGAACACTGTGGACGCCAAAGCGATTGTCCAGCACCCGGACGAACTCAAGCCGCCACCCCGCCCCCGCCTGGTGAAACTGCTGCCCAGCAATATCGGCGGCCCACTGATAGGGCTTGTGCTGCTGGTGCTGGTCTTCTCCTTCAGCTCCGAATTCTTTTTCTCTTTGCGCAATGGCCTGAACATTCTTGATCAGGTCACGGTGCTGGGCATCCTGGCGATCGGCATGACGGCGGTGATCGTGATCGGCGGCATCGATCTGTCGGTCGGCTCGGTACTGGCCTTCTCGATGATGATGCTCGGCTGGCTGTATCAGGACCAGGCGGTGCCGCTGGGCTTTGCGATTGCGATCTCGATTGCCACCGGCATGCTCGCCGGTCTGGTGTCCGGCGGGTTGATCACCTACGCCAAGTTACCGCCGTTCATTGCCACGCTGACCATGATGTCGGTGGCCCGCGGCCTGGCGAACATCCTCACCGAAGGCCGGCAGATCGTCGGTTACCCGGAGTGGTTCACCAGCCTGGCCACGGTGCGGCATTTCGGCTTTTTATCCGCCACTGTCGGGCTGTTCCTGGTGATGTTGCTGGTGGCCTGGGTGTTCCTGCGCTTTCGCGCCGGTGGCCGCAACCTCTACGCCATGGGCGGCAGCCCGGAAGTGGCGCGCCTGTCGGGCATCAAGGTGCGTGCGATTACCCTGTGGGTGTACGCCATCAGCGGCGCTCTCGCCGGCATCGCCGCGGTCACCCTGGCCGCGCGCCTCGACTCCTCGCAACCGAGCGCCGGCCTGAGCCTGGAACTGGACGCCATCGCCGCCGTAGTGATCGGCGGCGCCAGCCTCAGCGGTGGCGTGGGCAGCATCGGCGGCACCCTGGTGGGCGTGCTGATCATTGGCGTGTTGCGCAATGGCCTCAACCTGCTGGGCGTTTCGCCCTTTATTCAACAAGTGGTGATCGGCGTGGTCATCGCCCTCGCCGTCACCATCGACACCCTGCGACGCCGCTCCAGCACTGCCCGTTAAACCTGTTCGACAGTTGACACCCTCCAACAATAAAACCAGGAGTCACCGACATGTTCAGCCCCAAAAAATTGCTGTTGGCCACCGCCTTGGCAGCCGCCACCCTCACCGCCGCAGGCACCACCTGGGCCAAGGACCTGACCATCGACCTGGCCGTGGCCAACCTGCAGGCCGACTTCTTCAACCAGATCAAGCAATCGGTGGAAGCCGAGGGCAAGGCCAAGGGAATCAAGGTGATCACCGTGGACGCCCAGGGCAACTCCTCCACCCAGGTCAGCCAGATTGAAGACCTGATCACCCGCCAGATCGACGTGCTGATCTACATCCCGGCCGGCGCCACCGCCGCCGGTGTACCGGTCAAGGCCGCAAAAGCCGCCGGCATCCCGGTGATCGCCGTAGACCGCAACGCCCCCGACGCACCGGGCGATACCTTTATCGCCAGCGACAGCGTGGCCGGCGCCAAGACCCTGGCCGAGTACGTGGGCAAGGTTACCGAAGGCAAGGGCCGCATCGCGATCCTGCAAGGCCAGATCGGCACCACCCCCGAGAACGATCGTGCCAAGGGTTTTGCCGAGGGCCTCAAAGCCTTCCCCGGCCTCAATGTCGTGGCCCAGCAACCCGCCGAATGGGCGCAGGATAAAGGCTTCGCCGTGGCCCAGGACCTGCTCCAGCGTGACCCCAACATCACCGTATTCTTCGGCCGCGCCGACGCCATGGCGCTGGGCGCCGCGCAAGCGGTGAAGGTCGGTAATCTCGATCACAAGGTGGTAATCGTCGGCTTCGACGGCGATGTCGCCGGGCTCAAGGCCGTGGAAAGCGGCGTGCTCAATGCGACCATGACCCAGCAGACCCAGAAAATGGGCCGTCTGGCGGTGGCGTCGGCGATCGATCTGAAAGCCGGCAAAACCCTGCCCAAAGAGCAACTGCTGCCCACCGTGCTGACCACCAAAGAAAACGTCGCGCCGTTCCTGCAACAGCACCCGTAACCCTGGGAGGTCGTCATGCACGCAGCAGCTCTGGACACAGCCGCCGACGCGGTGCTGTGCCTGCACAACATCAGCAAGGCCTATGGCCCGGTGCAGGTGTTGTCGCAAGTGAATGTGGATATTCGCCCCGGTGAAGTCCTGGCCTTGCTCGGCGAGAATGGCGCGGGCAAATCGACCTTGTCCTCGATCATTGCCGGGCTGGTGCAGCCGGAGGCCGGGGGCAGCATGACCTGGCTTGGCGCGCCCTACGCGCCCGCCTCGCCGGGTGCGGCGTTGGGCGCCGGTATCGGCCTGATCCACCAGGAGATCCGCCTGCTGCCGCAATTGTCGATCGCCGAGAACATCTTCGTCGGTCGCCTGCCCATGCGTCACGGGCGGGTGGACCGTGCCTACATCGAGGCCCAGGCGCAGATCCAGCTGGAGCGCCTGGGCCTCAAGGTACCGGCGTCGCGCAAGGTCGAAGGGCTGAGCGTGGCGGCCCAGCAACTGGTGGAAATCGCCAAGGCGCTGACCCTCAAGGCACGCCTGTTGATCCTGGATGAACCCACCGCCGCGTTGGGCGGCGAGGAAACCGAGCTGCTGTTCCAGCAAGTGGAGCGGCTCAAGGCCGAGGGCGTGTCATTTATCTATATCAGCCATCGCCTGGAAGAAATCGCGCGCATTGCCGACCGTGTATTGGTGCTGCGCGACGGCCGTCAGATCGCCTTGCATGCCACTGCGCAAGTGCCGGTGCGGGAACTGGTGGAACAGATGGTCGGGCGCAGCCTGGAGCGGATTTTCCCCGCCCTGCAACCCCCGCAGGACAAGGTGATGTTGCAGGTCAAGGATGTGAGTTGCCGCGAGTTTGCCCTGCACGGCATCGACTTCAGTGTGCGTGCTGGCGAGGTGTTCGGCATTGCCGGCGTGGTCGGCGCCGGGCGGACCGAACTGGTGCGCACCCTGGCCGGTGCGGCCCAGGACATCCAGGGGCATCTGTTGCTGGATGGCGAAGTGCGCCAGTTGCGTTCGCCGTTCGAGGCGATCCAGGCCGGTGTGGTGTTGGTGCCCGAAGACCGCAAGCAGCAAGGCGTGGTGGTGGAGCATCGCATCGAAGACAACCTGATCTACGGCAACACCGACCTGCTGGATAAGCGCGGCTGGGTGTTCCCTGCCCCGCTGCGTGAATTCGCGCGCACGGCGGTGGCTCGCCTGGGTGTGAAAGGTGCGCCGCAGTCGCGTATTTCCAGTTTGTCCGGGGGTAACCAGCAAAAGGTGATCATTGCCAAGTGGCTGGCGCGCAATCCCAAGGTGTTCATCCTCGACGAGCCGACACGCGGCATCGACGTGGGCGCGCGGGCGGCGATTTATGAAGTCATCGCCGACCTCGCGGCCAAGGGCATGGCGGTGATTGTCGTGAGTTCGGACCTGGATGAGGTGCTCGGGCTGTCCCATCGGGTAATGGTGATGAGCCGGGGGCGGCAGATGGGGATTCTGGAACGGGGCGAGGCGACACCGGTTTCCGTAATGGAAATGGCCACTGCCTGACCAAAGATCACCGCTATCCAATGTGGGAGGGGGCTTGCTTCCCGATGGCGGTGGATCAGCCAGCTGATTTATCAACTGACAGATTGCCATCGGGAGCAAGCCCCCTCCCACAGGGGATCTGCTGTGAATTCAAGAATGGAGTAATTGCATGCAGCTTTTCAGTCTTCAGGGCCAAGTCGCCTTTGTTACCGGTGCCGGCAGCGGCATCGGCCAGGCCATCGCCGTCGGCCTCGCGCAAGCCGGCGCCGATGTGGCCTGCTTTGATCTAGCCGGTAGCCCCGGCATCGCCAGCACCGTCGAGCGTATCCAGGCCCTGGGCCGTCGCGCCCTGGCCTTGAGCGGCACGGTCACCGAGCGCGCCGCGCTGGATGCCGCCGTGGCACGCACCGAACGCGAACTGGGCGAACTCAGCGTCGCGGTCAACTGCGCCGGCATCGCCAACGCCCAGGCCGCCGAGGACCTGGAGCTGCAACGCTGGCAAACCATGCTGGACATCAACCTCACCGGCATCTTCCTCAGTTGCCAGGCCCAGGCCGCCGTGATGTTGCCGCGTGGCAAAGGCGCCATCGTCAACATCGCGTCCATGTCCGGCAGCATCGTCAACCGTGGCCTGTTGCAAGCGCACTACAACACCTCCAAGGCCGGGGTGATCCACCTGAGCAAGAGCCTGGCGATGGAATGGGCCGACAAGGGCCTGCGCGTCAATTGCATCAGCCCCGGCTACACCGCGACGCCGATGAATTCGCGCCCGGAAGTCGCCGAGCAGGTGAAGATCTTTGAACAGACCACGCCCATGGGCCGCATGGCCGGCGTGGAAGAAATGGTCGGCCCGGCGATCTTTCTGGTCAGCCAGGCCTCGTCGTTCTGTACCGGTGTCGACCTGTTGGTCGATGGCGGTTTTGTGTGCTGGTAGGAGCCTGTCATGTCGCAACGATTCAGCGGTAAAACCATCGTTATCACCGGCGCCTGCCGAGGCATCGGCGCCGGCATCGCCGAGCGCTTCGCCAGTGAAGGCGCCCACCTGGTGCTGGCCTCCAACGACCTGGAGCGCGTAACCTTCACCGCCGACCAGTTGGCCCGTGAATATGGCGTGAGCACCCTCGCCCTCGGCATCGACGTGACCAACGAAAGCGATATCGAACGCCTCTACCGCGAAGGCCACGCGCGGTTTGGCAGTATCGACGTGTCGGTGCAGAACGCCGGCATCATCACCATCGACCACTACGACACCATGCCCCGCGCCGACTTCGACAAGGTGCTGCAGGTGAACACCACCGGCGTGTGGCTGGGTTGCCGGGAGGCGGCCAAGTACATGGTCAAGCAAGGCAGCGGACGCCTGATCAACACCTCGTCCGGCCAGGGCCGCCAGGGCTTCATCTACACGCCGCACTACGCCGCGAGCAAGATGGGCGTGATCGGCATCACCCAGAGCCTGGCCCTGGAGCTGGCGCGGCATAACATCACGGTGAATGCGTTCTGCCCCGGCATCATCGAAAGCGAGATGTGGGACTACAACGACCGCGTATGGGGCGAGATCCTCAGCACCGACGAAAAACGCTACGCCAAGGGTGAGTTGATGGCCGAATGGGTCAAGAACATCCCCCTGCGCCGCGCCGGCAAGCCCTCGGATGTCGCCGGGCTGGTGGCGTTCCTGGCGTCGGACGACGCAGCCTACCTGACCGGCCAGGCGATCAATATTGATGGCGGCCTGATCATGTCGTGAGGGTTTGGTATCCTCACGGCCATTGAGTCAACCACTGAGGCTTTCATGAGCCAGATCGAAGAACAGCGCCTGATCACCAAGATTGCGAGCCTCTATTACGAAGAAGGGCTCAAGCAGTCCGAAATTTCCACGCAACTGGACCTGTCCCAGTCCTTTATCAGCCGCGCCCTGCGCCGGGCGTTGCAGGAAGGCGTGGTGAAGATCAGCGTGATGCGCTTGCAAGGCCTGCATCTGGAGTTGGAGAACCAATTGCAACGCCGTTACGGCGTGCGCCGGGTGATCGTGGTGGAAGCCACCGAGCCCGGCAATGATGAAAGCATCAAGCAAGCCATCGGCTCAGCCGCCGCGCACTATCTTGAAACCAGCCTGTCGCCCCAGGACCGCATCGGCATTTCGTCGTGGAGCAGCACCATTCGCGCGATGGTCGGCCACCTGCATGCACAACCGGGCAAGCAAGGCGCCGAGGAAGTCGTGCAACTGCTCGGCGGCGTCGGCAACAAAGGCGCGTTCGAGGCCACCCTGCTCACCCAGCGCCTGGCCACCCTGCTCAATTGCCCGGCGTATTTACTGCCGTCGCAAAGTATCGAGCAATCGGTGCAGAGCAAGCAGCGCATCGTGCAGATGGAAGAGGTCAAGGAGGTGCTGCAACGCTTTGACAGCATCACCCTGGCGATTGTCGGCATCGGCGACCTGGAGCCCTCGCAACTGCTGCGCAACAGCGGCAATTACTACACTGAAGACATGCTGCGCCTGCTGGCCGAGCGCGGCGCGGTGGGCGATATCTGCCTGCGCTACTTCGACGCCCAGGGCAAGCCGGTGCTGGAGGAAGATGAAGAGTTCGTGGTGTCGGTGGCGCTGCCCAAGTTGCGCAACATCCACCGCGTGCTCGGCCTGGCCGGCGGGCTGAACAAGGTCCAGGCGATTCGTGGCGCGCTCACCGGCGGCTACCTCGACATCCTGGTCACCGACCTCGACACCGCCCAGGCCCTCAACCGCTAACCTTATTTGGAGACCGCCGCTCATGACGTCCAAACTCGAACAACTCAAGCAATTCACTACCGTGGTCTGCGACACCGGCGACCTGCAAGCCATCAGCCGCCTGCGCCCGGTGGACGCCACCACCAACCCTTCGCTGCTGCTCAAGGCCGCCGCCATCCCGGCATACGCCGAGTTGCTGCGCAATGCCGTCAGCGCGTCCAAGGGCGATGTCGACCTGGCCTGCGATCGTTTTGCGGTGGCGGTGGGCTGCGGCATCCTCAAGGTGATTCCGGGGCGTATCTCCACCGAAGTCGACGCGCGCCTGTCCTTCGATGAAGACGCGTTATGGGCCAAGGCCAACCAATTGATCGCCTTGTACGACCAGGCCGGTGTCAGCCGCGACCGCGTGCTGATCAAACTGGCCTCCACCTGGGAAGGTATCCGCACCGCCGAACGCCTGGAAAAAGCCGGCATCCAGACCAACCTGACCCTGCTGTTCTCCTTCGCCCAGGCCCAGGCCTGCGCCGATGCGGGGGTATTTTTGATCTCGCCGTTCGTGGGTCGCATCTACGACTGGTACCGCAAGCACACCGGCCTGGACTACACCGGCGCCGAAGACCCGGGCGTACAGTCGGTGACGCGCATCTACAACTACTACAAGGCCAACGCCATCCCGACCGTGGTCATGGGCGCAAGCTTTCGCACCCTCAGCCAGATCGAAGAACTGGCCGGTTGCGACCGCCTGACCATCAGCCCGGACCTGCTGCAAACGCTCGCTGACGACCATGGCCCGCTGGCGCGCAAACTGGTGCCGGGCACCGAGGGCGAGGCCCGTCAACCGCTGAGCGAAGCGCAGTTCCGCTGGGCCTCGAATGAAGACGCGATGGCCACCGAGAAACTGGCGGAAGGGATTCGCCAGTTTGCGCGGGACCAGGAGAAATTGGAGAAGGTGTTGGCTGGGCGTTAAGAAGCCGTTACCGAAGTGGGTTCGCCCACTTCTACAATCGCTTCCCCCTGCGCGACGTAGCAGAAGCCCGCAGCCTCCCAGTCGCGCCAGTCGGGTATCACCCCGGGGAGCCAGCATGAGTGAATGGGTTCAAGAGGGACCACTCGCCTGCCCTTTTTACCTCCAAGCTCGTACTTGAATTCTATATACCAACAAGCCTCCACTTTCCCGTCCTGCTCGACCGCCAGCGGGAGGTAAACCTGATCGTGGCATTGCTTGAGAGGCTCAAGCTGCCAGTCGGGCAGCATTTTTGCCCGGATATCGGCAAGCCGCTGGGTTTGCAGCGCAAGCAATACGTCGGGAAGCTGATCAAAACTGCACGAGCGAACACCTGCACCCTCTCCAACAAACGTGGAAAACCCCACCGACTCATGCGTGCCCGCGAGCGCGTCCATTTCACGACCGGTTCGGACGTGAAAAACCACCGCGCCCAAATCGAGCTTACCGTCCTTGATCACCGCGTCATCGGCCATATGGGCGAGGACGTAGAAGTGTGCTGGAAACACGGTCTGCTTGAGGTTTTTGTCCTCGATACAGTTCCAGCGACTGGTTTTCTTGATCCGCCAGCTGTTTGGCGACGCCGTGCTTTTTAATCTCCAGCGTAACGCCCCATGTCAGTTGCAGATCAAACACATCGCCATGGGGCTGCTGCCGGTAGAATCGCTCGATACTCTTGGTCAAATCACCGGGGCCAGGCGTTTCGGTAGTGAGTGACCTTACCGTGTCCCCAACGATTGCGTCGTTGTGGGCGATCAGGTGGCGGGCCACTAGGTATTCGATCAACACACCTCGTAGAACAGGGACCTCCATGTTGGAAAAGGCCCACGTCCAAAAATCCTTTGCCGTATAGGCAGTCCCTACATCCGCAAACGAAAAGCGGGTCTGCGCCTCAAGAAAACGCTTAAGTTCTTGTTCCTGCCTATCCATATCCACCACGCTCTCTCTAAAAATCCATGACTCGCTTTCGCATCCTATTGTCGGGGCCTATCCGCGAGTGCCGCACTCAAGCAGCGGCCACCCCCGTCCCAAACCGGCGAATCGCCAGGCAATACCCACCTAACGCCACCGCCGCCAGCAGCCCACCCGCCGCGCCGATCCAGGCGAAGCCGAAGTGGCTGCCGACCCAGCTGCCCATCAGGGCGCCGCCGCCGATGCCGATGTTGTAGATGCCGGAGAACATTGCCATGGCTACGTCGGTGGCGTCCGGTGCCAGCACCAGCACTTTGGACTGCATGGCCAGGCCGAAGCCCATGATCGCCATGCCCCAGAACATGCTCAGGATCACCAGGTAGGATTCGGCGCCGCTCAAGGGCAGCAACAGCGCCAGGCACGCCGCCAGGATAAACACCGCGCCCACCACGAACAGGTGGGGGTTGAAGCGGTGCACCAGGCTGAACAGTAGCGAGCCGATAATGCCCGCGCCGCCAAATACCAACAGGATCAAGGTGACCGCACTGCCCCCCAGGTCAGCGACGCCTTCGACGAAAGGTTCGATGTAGCTGTAGGCGGTGAATTGCGCGGTCACGGTCATCGCGGTGAGCACGTAGAGCGCCACCAGCGCCGGGCGCTTGAACAGCAGCGGCAGGCTGCGCAGCGAGCCGGAGTTCTGGCTCGGCAGTAGCGGCAAGGTGCGCGCCAGCCAGAACACCAGCCCGCCCGCAAACGCGGCGATCACCAGAAAGGTGGTGCGCCAGCCCATGGCCTCGCCCAGCAAGCGGCCGAGGGGAATGCCCAGGACCATCGCCAATGACGTGCCGGTAGCCAGCAGCCCCAGGGCTTGTACCTGTTTGCCCGCCGGCGCCAGGCGCACCGCGAGCGACGCCGTGATCGACCAGAACAGCGCATGGGACAACGCAATGCCGACGCGACTGACCATCAGCAGGCCAAAGCTGGTGGCCACGCTGGAGAGGATATGACTGGCGATAAACAGGCCGAACAGCACGATCAGCAACTTGCGGCGCTCGACGTTGCGGGTCAGCAACATCACCGGCAGCGAGGTCAGGGACACGATCCAGGCATAAATAGTCAGCATCAGGCCGACGCTGGACACCTGCATGTCGAAGCTGGCGCCGATGGCGCTGAGCAGCCCGACCGGCACGAATTCAGTGGTATTGAAGACGAACGCGGCCAGCGCGAGGGCGATGACCGGTTGCCAATTGGCTTGGGGAGTTGCGGCAGAAATGCTCATTGACGGGCGTCGTACTCAGTTCCTGCGCTGATCAATCCGGCCCAATGCCAGCCCTTGAGCAGCGCAGAAAAATAGTAACACGACGCTTCAAGGATCGACCTGCCCCATCAGCTCCGAAATCGCTTCCGGTCGCTGGGCATACCGCTGCGCCAACGCCGCACAGACCATCAACTGGATCTGGTGAAACAGCATCAACGGCAGGATCAATACGCCCATGGTTGCACCGGCAAACAGCACCTGGGCCATCGGTACGCCGGTGGCGAGACTCTTCTTCGAGCCGCAAAACAGGATGGTGATGCGATCTTCCTGGCTAAAGCCCAAAGCCTTGCCCAGCAAGGCGGACGCCATCAGCACCAGGGCCAGCAACACGCAACAGGCCACCACCAGGCCGCCCAGTTCCCACAGCGGGATCTGGTGCCAGATACCTTCATTGACCGCTTCGCTGAAGGCGCCGTAGACCACCAGCAGGATCGAGCCCTGGTCGACGAATTTGAGCCACGCTTTATTGCGGCCTACCCACTCGCCAATCCAACGACGAGCGATTTGCCCTGCGACAAATGGAAGCAGCAATTGCACGCTGATTTTCACAATGGCATCGAGGGTGTTGCCGCCGTCACCGTGCACATTCAGCAACAGCGTCACCAGCAACGGCGTGAGGAAGATACCAAACAGGCTCGACGCCGCCGCGCTGCAAATCGCCGCCGGGATATTGCCGCGCGCCAGCGAGGTGAAGGCAATCGCCGATTGCACCGTGGCCGGCAAGGCGCAGAGGTAGAGCATGCCCATGTACAGGTCGTTGCCGATCAGCGGCGACAGCACCGGCTTGAGCGCCAGGCCCAACAGCGGGAACAGCACAAAGGTCAGGCTGAACACCAGCAAGTGCAGGCGCCAGTGGCCGGCCCCGGCGACGATGGCCTGGCGTGACAGCTTGGCGCCATGCAGGAAAAACAGCAGCGCAATAGCCAGGTTGGTCACCCAGCCGAACGCCACGGCGGTCTGGCCGCTGGCGGGTAGCAGGGAGGCCAGGATCACCGTGGCGATCAGCGTCAGGGTGAAGTTGTCGGGCAGGAAACGGGGGCGAGTCATGAGCGAATCTTCCAGGGGTTGCCAAGAGCGTCACCGCGACTCTAACGTAACCGCTTGTTACCGACTAACGCCAATGAGCCAGTAAATGCCGCCCAAAGGACATGATAAAACCGTGCGCCGCAGCATTCCCGGGCTGTCCAGCCTGCCACGCCCGGTGTATGGGCGTACCGAATCGCTGCCCAACCGCGCGTTGACCCGTCGCCACAGCCATCCGTGGGTGCAATTGTCCTACGCGATTAGCGGGGTGCTGGAGATCCAGACCAGCGCCGGGCGCTTTGTCGCGCCGCCGCAACGCGCGGTATGGATTCCAGCGGGCATGCCGCACCGCGTCTACAGCGCGCCCCATACCGAGATGCGCAGCCTGTATCTGGATTGCAGCGTGACCGCCTGGGCGGTCGAGCAGTGTCATGTGCTGGAGGTGAGCAGCCTGTTGCGCGAGCTGATCCGCAGCTTCAGCGAACTGCCGGTGGAGTATGCCGAGGACGGCCCGGACGGGCGCCTGGCCCAGGTGATCCTCGACCAACTCGCCGCCGCGCCCCAGGTGGACCTGATGCTACCCCTGCCCCACGACGCCCGTTTACGGCAGATCTACCGCAGCCTCAACCTGCGCCCCGAGCAGCAGACCACCTTGGGGCAATGGAGCGAAAAACTGGGGCTCAGCGAAAAGACCCTCAGCCGCTTGTTTTTGAAAGACACCGGCCTGACCTTCCGCGCCTGGCGCCAGCGCTTGCGCCTGCTCAGCGCCCTGCCCGCCCTGGAACAAGGCGAACGGGTGACAGATGTGGCGCTGAACTGTGGGTATGAATCGACGTCGGCGTTTATCAATGCATTTCGCCAGCAGTTTGAGGCGACGCCGGGGGAGTTCTTTCGCTGACCTTACAGACGATGACGCCCCCCTGTGGGAGGGGGCTTGCTCCCGATAGCGGTGGGTCAGTTGAAAATAAGCCGACTGACCCACCGCCGGCGTCTCAATGGTTATGCAAATAATCCCCAAACCCGCGCGTGGCTGGTATTGTGCCGCGCTTTGAAAAACTGCGGTAAACCTGCGAGGAAATGGACGTTGAACACTGACGAAAAAATGACCGGGGACCTGTTCGAGGTGGATAAGCGCCTGTCACTCAAGCCCGTGATGGACTTCAACGCCTACCTGCGCAGCGCTTTCGGCGACGGCACCTGCACCTGCATCCGCTGCACCGCCGGCGGCGGTGATGAAAGCGGCTATGAGTTCCAGCACACGTTCAACTTCGACGGCAAACCCACCCACCGCCGCTTTGCCTCCACGGCGGGCAGTGATGTGCTGCTGGCGTTGAAGAAGGCGTGGTTGTCATACTCCAAGGCCGAGCTGCCGCTCAGTGGCGTTCTGGTGCTGGAGACGGTGAAGGAATTCGTCGAGCCGCAACTACACAAACGCCTGGCGCCGTTGTTTCTGGCCAGCGGGTTGGTCAAGGACGTGGACGGTGAGCTGCGCCTGCAGCCGCAAGCGACGGCCTGACACCAGGCCCCGATGTGGGAGCAGGCCCTCCCACATTCAGAGGTATTTGGCCTAGAAACCGGGTACGCCTTGTACGCGAAGGCCGGGGGTCGGTTCCGGCTCCAGCGGCTCGGTCAGCGGCCGATCCTCCATGCCCGGCACCAGAATCACCTTGCGGCACTGCTCCTCGCCTTTATCAAATACCTCGTAACCCCGCGCCGCCTGTTCCAGAGGCAGCCGGTGGGTGACGATCGCCTCCGGGTTCAGCCGCCCCAATTCGATATGCTCCAGCAACTGCGGTAGAAAGCGCTGCACGTGGGTCTGGCCCATCTTGAAGGTCAGGCCCTTGTCGAAGGCGTCGCCAAACATGAACCCGTGGATAAACCCGGCATACACCCCCGCCACACTGACCACCCCACCCCGGCGCACGGCGGCGATGCACTGGCGCAACGCCTTGCCGCTGCTGCCTTCGATCTTGAGGGTGGTGAGCAGGGTTTCGGTGGTGCTGCCCTTGGCTTCGAAACCCACCGCATCCACCACGCCGTCGACGCCGCGCATGCCTGCGGTCTGGCGGATGATCGTGTCGGCGGGGTCATCGTCGTCTTCGAAGTTGATCGGGATCACGCCGTACATCTGCTGCGCATACGCCAGCCGATACGGGTGATCGTCGACCATGAAGATTTGCTCGGCGCCCAACATTTGCGCGCACGCCGCACTCAGCAACCCGACCGGCCCGGCGCCATAGATCGCCACGCTGGAGCCTTGGCCGATGCCGGCGTTGGTCACAGCCTGCCAGGCGGTGGGCAGGATGTCGGAGAGAAACAGTACTTTTTCATCCGCCAGCACGCCGGGCACTTTGAACGGCCCGCTGTTGGCCTTGGGCACCCGCACCAGTTCGGCCTGGCCGCCCGGAACGCCGCCATACAGGCGGCTGTAGCCGAACAGCGCGGCGCCCGGTGGGATCGCCTTTTTATTCAGGATCGCACCGCGTCCGTCGTTGGTGGTTTCACAGGCCGCGAACTGCTGCAGTTGGCAAAAGAAACACTCGCCACAGGCAATCACGAACGGGATCACCACGCGGTCACCGCGTTGCACCGCCGTCACCCCTGGCCCGGTCTCTTCGACGATGCCCATGAATTCATGGCCGAAGATATCGCCATGCTCCACGGTGGGGATCTTGCCGCGGTACAGGTGCAGGTCCGAACCGCAGATAGCGGTGGCGGTGACCCGCAGAATGATGTCGTCGGGTTGCTCGATGATGGGGTCGGGAACGGTGTCCACCTGCACCTTATGGGCGCCTTGATAGGTCATGGCTCGCATGGGCTGCACTCCGGTTGTTGAGTAGCGTCATTCATTAGGGGCAGCGCTCATGGCGAGTGTTCCGTTGGCGTTCGCGGGCAGCCGATCAAAGGTCGCCACGGCTCTGGGCGAGCAAGCGGTCGACGACCTCTTGTAGGCCGGCATGCGCATCCGCGCCTTTGGCCGAGGCGTCTGCAAAACACCGCAGTTGATCGACCGCGCTGCTGCCCCGACGCAACAGCGCCAGGGCGTGGTCGAACACGGCGGGTTCACCCATGTTGGCGGCGGTCGTTCGAAACCGTCGCGAGGCCCGCTCCAACCATTGCTCGGCAGTGCCGGTGGCGCCCTCGTCGTCCAGCGCGAAGGCGCCCTGCGCGCCATAGCGCTTGGCCTGCCAACGGTTTTCCTGGAGCAGCCAACGCGTCTGCGCGGTAAACGTGGCGCCGGGCCGAGCCATGCCGCAGGCATGGGTGACCATCACACGAAACAGCGTGGCCAGGGTGAGCGCATCCTCCAGCCGGGGGCATGCATCCGTCATGCGCAACTCAAGGGTGGGATAACGCGCCGCCGGGCGAATGCCCCACCAGCCGTTGCCGTCGGCCTTGATCACACCCATGCGCCGCAGCAATCCCAAATACCGCTGGTAGGCCGCCCAGTCCTCGAAATGCTCCGGTACCCCCATGCGCGGCCACTCATCGCAAGCGGCCTGGCGGTAACTCATGAAGCCACTGGGCGCCCCCTCCCAGAACGGCGACGAGCAACTGAGCAACAATAACAACGGCAGCCACGGCGAGACCTCGTTCATCACCGCAATGCGATCGAGCTGCTCCGGCACCTGCACATGCACATGCAAACCGCACAACACGCTGCGGCGCGCCACCTGCTGAACGTCCTCGAACAACTGCTCGAAATGCGCGTGCACCGTGGGCGTCTGCTCGCGCCAGGCGGCCAGCGGATGGCTGCCGGCGCAGACGATGCCCAGGCCGAAGTCGCCGAGCGATTGCGCCAGGTTATGCCGCACGGTCGCCAGGTAATCGGCGGCGTCGCGGCTGGCCTTGAACACCGGCGACGCCACTTCGATCTGCCCCTGGAACATTTCGAAGGCAAACCCCGCGCCTATCGCCCGCTGACAGGCCGTCAACACCGCTGCCGGCGGCTCGCTGAGCATTCGGCGGCTGTGCAGGTCGGTGATGAAGTATTCCTCTTCGATGCCGAAGGTGAGCATGGGCCGTCAACGCAACCGGGTGACGGTGAGCGCGACCACGGCGATCCGTTCGACGCGCTCATAGCCAGGTTTATCGAGTTCTTCGCCGAAGACGTCAGGGTCCAGTTCGCGGTAGGTCCAGCCGTAGGCGTCGCTGGCCAGCAAGGGCCTGACCGCCTCCAGGAACGGATCCTCGCCCGCGACCATCGCCACGCCGGTATACAGCACCAGGCTGCCACCCAGGGCCAGGCGCCCGAGGGATTCACTGACGATGCGCACCGACAGTTGCTCCCCCAATGCACCGCCGCCATGCCGGTAGGCGCGCTGCCGATCGTCGTTCATGTAGGGCGGGTTGGCGACGATCAAGTCGAATGAACCTTGCAGGCTCGCCAGCAGGTCGCTCTGGTACACACTGACGTTGCCCAGGCCGGCCAACTCGGCGTTCACCGCCGTCATACGCAGGGCGCGCGGGTTGATGTCCACCGCCACCACCTGCGCATCAGGCCGTGCATGGGCAATGACCAGCGCGCCCACGCCCGCGCCGCAGCCGATGTCGACCGCGCATTTGAGCGGCTCGAAACGCTGTTGCAGATGGGCTTCGATCACCTGCGCAAAACGATAGCTGTCAGGCCCGAAAAACACCGCGTCCGCTTGAGTGGTGGGGTACGGCGAATGGGCGAACAGCAGGTCCCCAAGGCTCGACCAGCGCACGTTACTGCGCCACAGCGCGTCGTGTTTTTCGATCACATCCGCTTGCTGCAACTCATCGCGAAACGCGGCGGGCAGCAGGTCATTGTCAAACGGCATCGACCAGCCGAACACATCGCGCACGTTCATCGCCAGCGGTGTCCCCAGGCGCCGGTACACCCGCTCGTGGGTCAAAGGGGTGGGGGTGATGAACCGGTAGCCACTTTCTTTCAAGCCCCTGCCCAGGTTCAGTAAGGCGCGGTCGGCGAGTTGTTGTGCGGACATGGGGTCGCTCCTTAGCGTAGACGCGTGCGCAGCTGGATAAAACGGCGGGTGGCGTACAGACCGGCCGGGGTGCAATGACGGCGGGCGGACAGCCACGGGATCAGCGCCTGCAGCTGCTGCTCGTCGGTCAGGTTGTACAGCGCGTTCACCAAGGCCTGGGTGTCCGGGTCGGTGGGGCGCTGTTGCTCGCGGGAAAACGGGCTGCCGCGTCCAGGCCTGGCGGGTGGCACGCGTTGGTCGCTGGCCCACTCCCCGGCAATCCAATCGTGCAGCAGTTGTTTTTCATAGCCGCTGAACACGCCGAACATCGCCGCGCCGGCGCCCTCGATCAACTGCCAGAAACGGCTGTCGGCGGGGTCCTGGTTCAGTCGGATCCAGCCCTTGTCTTGCAGGGCCTGGAGAAACCCGGGGATTTGCCCCGGCGTGGTCAGCCACTGATTGACGGTCTTGCCTTCGAAGCGGCAATAGTCCGAATGCATGTGCTGGCCGAAAGTGCGCTTGCGTTCGAGCATCGCCACCACTTCGTCGTGCAGGTTGAAACGCTCGATCACGGCCGTGGTGCCCGGCCCGAGATCGTTGAGACGGTAGCCCTGGGCCACACGCTGATAGAACTGCGCCCTGCCCTCGCCCAGCGGCAGCAGGTTCAGCACCGACTGCGCCGCCTTGCAGGCGTGGCCGCTGCTGGCATTGTCGATGGTCACGTGAAGCGTGAAGTAATAAGGGTCGATGCCCAACTCACTCAGTTCATACGCGCTGATCAACAGGTGCAGCGGCAGCTGTTCGTAGCCCAGGTTGTAGCCGATCACCTCCGGCAAGAACTCTTCGGCGCACAGGCCCAAGGCCATTTGCAGGGCGCCTTGCACATAGTGCTCATCCTCAAGGCCGGCATCGCTGTCAGCATCGTGTTCGCTGAGCAACTTGCGGTAGATCACCACATGATTCTGCGCGGCCTCACCGTCGCCCAACTCTTCGAGATAGGTGGTGATCAGGCCGTCGAAACGCTGGTCTTGCCAGTGGTGCAGTAAACCGTACAGCCAGGCGCCATCCACCTGTTTGGTCGGGGCCACGCGTTGCAGCACATACAGCGCATGGGCTTTGTTGCGAAAGTAACGACGTGGTCGGCCTTGCTGGCGTTGTTCAAGGTACTCGGCGTAGGCCTGGGCGACGACGGCGCAGCGCTGTTCGACCCAGGCACACAAATGCTGCGGTTCGTCGGGCAGCTCGTTGGCCGCGTGCCGAACCTGCGCCAACTGCGCTTGCAGAAACTCGCGCGCCAGCGCGCCGGCGTCCGGCACTTCGTCATACAGCTGTTGATAGACTCGCTGATACTCACCGTAGCCCGAGTGATGCACAGAGGCCGGCTGGCCCGACAGCGCCGTTAGTAGCGTCATGATGGCAGTTCCCGCAATGTCCTATACAACCCGGCCTTCTTGCATGAAGGCCCCGCAAGAGCGCTCGCCGTGCGGCGCTTCTATAGGAAAGAGCATGGGCAGGTGGGGAAAATTCAATTGGGTTTGGGAGGGTGGGGATAGGCGGTCAATGGGTGAAGCGCGCAGGGGACTGTTTGCTGTTGCTTTGGCTGTTGCTTTTGATTGTGATCTCAGGCGCCCCGTCAAACACGCTGGCCGTAATTCGACATTGATTTGGGGTAAACCGGCAGGGATGCCGGTTTAGCCGCCCCGCGCCATGAATGGCGCGTGGTGGCGGCCCCTCAAATCAATGTCGGATTACGGGCACACCGAGCCTGGGCGAGGTGCCGAGTGTTGGGGCAAGAGCGTTTTGCTTACTTTTGCACTTTTCAAAAGTGAGCCGCTGTAAAAGCGGAACCCATATCAGCCGTTACCGCAGCAACGGATATGTACTCAGTCAGATCCAAAAAATAGGCGCCTGACAAGCAGCCATCGGGAGCAAGTGGGTTTGGCTATGTTTTCCTATTCACCAGGCATTGATGTTTCCAAGGACAGCCTTGAAGCTCGAGTTCATCAGGTTGACGTTGGGGTAAATTGCGCTAACGGTAAGCGGGTGGTGAATACGCCTTGACGAGGCCTTAAACGCGTCTGTTTGTCTGTTTGGTTGTCGGTTAACATCGCGCTACGAAATCCATTAATACTCTCAGCGTGCTAGCTCCCAGACAAGCTTTTACGTGACTGCGCCCCCAAGCTGATGTAAGCATAAAGTCACGAAAGAGTGACAAGGACTCCAAAGGCGATGCTTGAAATTCTACAAGGTACCCCCCTCTGGGTTTTCGGCGTTTTTCTACTGATCTGTTATTACGGAGTCAAAGCTCTACGGCCTACCCGAGAGAGCCCGACCTTTCTGCTTATTACACCTTGTATCTTTGTATTTTGGTCACTTTTTTCACTTAACTACAGCGGTCATCTCACGATGACGTTAAGCGCGTGGTTAACAGGTATAGCTGTAGGGAGCGCCACTGCATTATTGTTGTTCCCTACGCGTTGCCTAACTCTTGACGATGCCGGAAGGCGACTTGTCGTGCCGGGGACTTGGAAAATTCTCGCGATATACCTGCTTTTCTTTGCCGTGAGATATTTTATTGGCTATCAAGCAGCCGTTCATCCCGAGCGCTCGAATGATGTCCAAATCCTCTTAATCGCCTGCACTGTATCGGGATTTACCGTAGGTCTTTTTTGCGGTCGTGCTACAAGCTTTTACCGTAAATGGTTAGAGCTTCGTGTTATCTAATAGCTCGGCCTCAATCACCGCGATATCAGTATCGATCAGGTCAAGCAGGCCGGCCTGATCAGGACTCATCTGCTCACTGCGCTTGGCAAACTTCAAACGCTTGAGCTATGCGGCTTGCGGGATGGCGCTTGAACCAAGGTTAGTTTCATTGGCCAGGCGTCCATCGTGGGACGGAGGTCGAACTCGACCCCGAACAACTACGCACACTGGCTGCGCAGTTGATGCCCAAGGTCGACACCCAAGGAGCTTTACAAAAGACGCGCTGAGGAGTCTTTGTGTCTGCGTATATTCTGACTAGCAACTAACTCAACAGGAGTTCGTTCTGTTGAGTCATCTGCAAAGCAGTTTTTTCCAAATGCAGTAAAAACTCTTTCCGGGGCTGTCCTCCGCCATATCCGGCGAGTGCACCATTTGTCGCTATGACACGGTGACAGGGGACGACAATGGATAAGCGATTGTGTCCATTTGCATTGCCCACTGCTTGGCTTGCACCTGGCTTACCGATGCCCCTAGCGATGGCACCGTAGCTTGAAATAGTTCCATAGTCGATTTTTAGAAGCTCTGCCCACACAAGCCTGTCAAAAGAGCTGCCTGGCATATGGAGCGGTACTGAAAACCTTTTTAGCTTTCCATCAAAATAAAGTTTTAATTGAACTTCGATCTGCTTGATGTAGACATGCTCACCAGGTGCGATTGAATACCCATGACGCCCACGCAGTTCGTTTAATTCAGCGGTTAGGGCCGGGCGGTCAAGAAATTCGAGGAGTACCAAACCTCGCTCCTCTGCCATGGCGATCATTGGGCCCAACGGTGTAGTCAAATGGCGATATAGCAGGAGCGACGTTTCAGCTGCCTTACCAGGGGGCATCTGAAATGTTTTTTTGAAAGCATCTCTAAAGCCACTCAATGACTCGTACCCTAAGTCAAATGCGGTGTTATCCAGCGTTTCGCCCGAAGAAATCCGGCCTAGGGCAACACCGAGCCTTCTAGAACGGATCCATGCATGAAAAGTCATGCCAAAATTTTGTTTGAACCACCTGCGTAAGCGTAACGGATCGATACCACGCGTAGTTAGGTCAGCATCACTCCAGCGAGCGTCAGGTGATGCAGATACAGAGGCCAGTAGCGCCTTGACCCAATCTGGCGCGCAAGCTGCGAGATCCAATGGCTTGCATCGTAAGCAAGGCCGATAACCTGCTGCCATCGCTTCGTTAGCCTGCGAAAAAAACTCTACATTCTCGGGCTTTGGCTTACGTGCACTACATGTAGGGCGGCAAAAAATACCTGTAGTTTTGACAGCAGTGAAAAAAACGCCCTCATAGGCGGTATCACTGCATAGCATCGCATTCACCATCTCGCTTCTGGGCGGAAGAGCGTGATTGTAAGATCTCATGACCGTAGCCTCGTCATCGAATGGGTGTAAAAATCGCTTTCGAGATGCGGGAAACAGCGGCGAGGTCGTCGCAATAGCCCCCTTCGACATCGACCGTGAGGGGAACTGTAAGCACTCGAACCATTGACTCAACTGTAGTAGTCAGCAGTTTTAGGGGAAGTTGATTGCCATCTTGGTATCCATGCGCCCAAGCAACGGCGGCGCTGCTGGTCGCGATTGCCTTACTCCCAACACTTTCGACAATACGTGCGCTGCCAGCATCGCTCACGTTGGCGAGTACCAACAAATTAGCTGGGTGAAGTTTGCGGAAAACCGCACTTAGTGGCGTCATTCAGTGGTACCCCGGTGAGAGAAGACAGGTGCAGATCGCGCTATCGTAAGCTGACTGCAGCGACGTCTCCACCGAGAAATCGACAGTGATTTAAGAGCTAGCGAATATAGTTTTTGCGGGTTAGGGAGGGGTGAATACCTAAGCAAAAGCGTGCTGAAAGACGTTGCCGTACACATCCAGTCATCGCAGGGATCGGATAGATGACTTCCCCGGACGCTTACCTTCGCTCAGCAGAGGGACGATAACAAAAGGCGCCTGAAAACAGCCTCCTGCGGCGAAGTAACCGGCTTTGCAGAGCCATATCGACTACTTGAGCAAGGCTGTGAACGCGATAGAGCAGCTGATTCGCGAAAGCGTCAACAGGCTAGACCGCGAAAAGGTCGAACGCCTGCTCAGTTAGGGGCATCGGGCTCATTTACGGCGGCTAGCCTAAATCGGCAGCGATGTGTGGTTGAAGGTCACACGGCTTGAGAGCTGTGGGAGCTTGGCTGTCTTAAAAAGCGATGCCAACGTTAGGGTCATCCAGACAGTTGCTCCCACATTTAGATTTCTGCCAGCTTCTCCAAGCCAGCAACTTGGCCTGAACGGCACGCTAGCGTGCCATTCAGGCCTTTCCCGCCGCGTTTACTTACGCGCCGCCTCCCACGATTTGAGCAGGTCGCTGTAGGTCACCGTCTCGCCTTTAGGCTTCTCGTTGGCCAGTTTCGGCTTCGGCGCACCCGGTTGGTCGAACCAGTATTGCGCGTCACGCTCGGGGTTCATTTTCGGGCCGCACACCGGTTGCACCTTGGAGCGTTCCAGGCGCGTCATGATCGCGTCCTGTTCCTTGGCCAGGTTGTCCAGCGCCTGTTGCGGGGTTTTTTCGCCGCTGGCGGCGGCGGCGATATTGCTCCACCACAGTTGCGCCAGGCGCGGGTAGTCCGGCACGTTGGTGCCGGTCGGGGTCCATTCCACCCGTGCCGGGCTGCGGTAGAACTCCACCAGGCCGCCGAGTTTGGGCGCCATGTCGGTCATGGCTTGGGAATTGATGTCGGACTCACGAATCGGCGTCAGGCCGACGATGGTTTTCTTCAGCGACACGGTTTTGGAGGTCACGAACTGCGCATACAGCCAAGCCGCGAGTTTCTGTTTTTCCGGCGTCGACTTGAGGAAGGTCCAGGAGCCTACGTCCTGATAGCCCTTCTTCATGCCCTTTTCCCAGTAAGGTCCGACAGGCGATGGTGCCATGCGCCATTTCGGCGTGCCGTCGGCGTTCACCACCGGCAGACCTGCTTTGGTCATGTCGGCGGTAAACGCGGTGTACCAGAAGATCTGCTGGGCGATATTGCCCTGGGACGGCACCGGGCCGGATTCGGAGAAGGTCATGCCCGCCGCTTCCGGTGGCGCGTAGGCTTTCATCCAATCCACGTATTTTTGCGTGGCAAATACAGCGGCCGGGCCGTTGGTGTCGCCGCCGCGGGTGACGCTGGAGCCCACCGGGTGGCAGTCCTCCACGCGGATGCCCCACTCGTCCACCGGCAGGCCGTTGGGCAACCCCTTGTCGCCGCCACCGGCCATGGAGAACCACGCATCGGTGAAGCGCCAGCCCAGGGACGGGTCTTTCTTGCCGTAGTCCATGTGCCCGTAGATACGCTTGCCGTCGATTTCCTTGACGTCTTCGGTGAAGAACTTGGCGATGTCTTCATAGGCCGACCAGTTCACCGGCACGCCGAGGTCGTAGCCGTACTTTGCCTTGAACTTGGCTTTGAGCTCCGGACGCTCGAACCAGTCGGCGCGGAACCAGTAGAGGTTGGCGAACTGCTGGTCGGGCAACTGGTAGATCTTGCCGTCCGGCGCGGTGGTGAACGACAGGCCGATAAAGTCCTTGAGGTCGAGGGTCGGCGAGGTGAAGTCTTTGCCTTCGTTAGCCATCAGGTCGGTGATGGATTCGGTCTTGCCGTAGCGAAAGTGCGTGCCGATCAGGTCCGAGTCGTTGACCCAGCCATCATAGATATTTTTGTCGGACTGCATTTGGGTTTGCAGCTTTTCCACCACGTCGCCTTCCTGCAGCAGGTCGTGGGTCAGCTTGATCCCGGTGATTTCCGTGAAGGCCTTGGCCAGCACCTTGGATTCGTACTCGTGGGTGGTGAGGGTTTCCGACACCACGTTGATCTTCATCCCACGGAACGGTTCCGACGCTTTGATAAACCATTTCAACTCTTCGAGCTGTTGGGCTTCGGTGAGAGTGGACGGTTTGAACTCGCTGCCGATCCATTTTTTCGCGGCATCTTCATACGCATCGGCCCACGCCGTGGCGCTCAAACCGCTGAGGGCCAGTACGGCGGCCAATGAAATGCTATGTCGCAGCTTATTGTTTTTATTCAACATAGAGACCTCCTGGGGGTTTATTCATAAGGGCATTAGCCCCAACGCATCACGCTCAACAGCCATACCAGGGACAGCGCGGACGCCACCCAGATGCTCCAGTCGGTAACGCCGATAACCAGCAAATGCAGGTAGGCGCTGCCGAGAAGACCGATAAACAGGCGATCACCACGGGTGGTGCTGATCGGTAGAAACCCACGCCGAGGGATGCTCGGCGAACGCAGTTCCCAGGTGGTCATGCCCGCCAGAATCAGCGCGATGCCGCCAAAGAACAGTGCAGTGGGGGTGGTCCAGGCCATCCATTCCATCATCGACTCCTCAGACCCGGCCCAGGGCAAAGCCCTTGGCCACGTGGTTGCGAACAAACCAGATCACCAGCATGCCGGGCAGGATGGTCAACACCCCCGCCGCCGCCAGCACGCCCCAATCGATCCCCGATGCCGACACCGTGCGCGTCATGACCGCCGCGATGGGCTTGGCGTTGACCGAGGTCAGCGTGCGCGCCAGCAGCAGCTCGACCCAGGAAAACATGAAGCAGAAAAACGCGGTGACGCCGATGCCGGAGCCGATCAACGGGATGAAAATCTTCACGAAAAACTTGGGAAACGAGTAGCCGTCAATGTAGGCGGTTTCGTCGATTTCCTTGGGCACGCCAGACATGAAACCTTCCAGAATCCACACCGCCAACGGCACATTGAACAGGCAATGCGCCAGGGCCACCGCGATATGGGTATCGAACAGGCCGATGGACGAATACAACTGGAAGAACGGCAGCAAGAACACCGCCGGCGGCGCCATGCGGTTGGTCAACAGCCAGAAGAACAGGTGCTTGTCGCCCAGGAAGCGGTAGCGCGAGAAGGCATAGGCTGCCGGCAGCGCCACGGTCAGGGAGATCACCGTGTTCAGGCTCACGTAGTACAGCGAGTTGAGGTAGCCGGTGTACCAGCTCGGGTCGGTGAAGATCACCTTGTAGTTGGCCAGGGTGAAATCCTGCGGAAACAGTGTCAGCCCGCCGAGGATTTCGGTGTTGCTCTTGAAGGACATGTTCAGCAGCCAGTAGATCGGCACCAGCAGGAACAGGATGTAGATCAGCAGCGGTACGACTTTGCGCTTACTCATGTTGGCGGCCTCAGCGGTTGGCGTCGGAGTGGGTCATGGCGGTGTAGAACAGCCAGGACACCAACAGGATGATCAGGAAGTACACCAGGGAAAACGCCGCCGCCGGGCCCAGGTCGAATTGGCCTACGGCCATCTGGGTCAATGTCTGGCTCAGGAACGTAGTGGCGTTACCCGGCCCGCCGCCGGTAAGGACGAACGGTTCGGTGTAGATCATGAAGCTGTCCATAAAGCGCAGCATCACCGCGATCAGCAACACGCTCTTCATCTTCGGCAGTTGGATATGTCGGAACACCGCCCAGGCGGAGGCCCGATCAATGCGCGCGGCCTGGTAGTACACGTCCGGAATGGCGCGCAAGCCCGAGTAGCAGAGCAGCGCCACCAATGAGGTCCAGTGCCACACGTCCATCACCAGCACGGTGACCCAGGCGTCCATGGTGTTGGCCGCATAGTTGTAGCTGATGCCCAGGGCGTTGAGGCTGTAACCCAGCAGGCCGATATCGGCACGGCCGAAGATCTGCCAGATGGTGCCCACCACGTTCCACGGGATCAGCAGCGGAATTGCCAGCACGATCAGCACCAACGACGACCAGCGGCCCTTGGTGGGCATGGTCAGGGCGATGGCGATGCCCAGCGGTATTTCGATCAGCAGCACGCACGCCGAGTAGATGAACTGGCGCAGCAGCGAGTCATGCAGGCGCGGGTCGAGCAGCACTTGTTTGTACCAGTCGGCACCGACGAAGTAGCGGCTGGACTGGTCGAAGATGTCCTGCACCGAGTAGTTGACCACGGTCATCATCGGGATCACCGCGCTGAATGCCACCAGCAGGAATACCGGCAATACCAGCCACCAGGCCTTGTTGTTCTGCACCTTGTTCATGGCTGCACCTCCAGCAGGTAGTCGTCGGCATACAGCATCAGCCATTGCGCGGGAAAGCTGATGGAGGCCTGGCCCTCGGGCACCGGTTTGTCTTCGGCCAGGCGCACTTTGAGCGTTGCGCCGTCGAGGTCGAGGGTCATGATCTTGTAGGTGCCAAGGTCTTCCAGGTGCGTGACGTTGGCCTGCATGGCGTCGGGGTTATGCTCGTCCCACACGTGGATAAATTCCGGGCGGATGCCCACCTGCAGCTTGGTGTAGTCCGTCGCTGCAATGCGTCGCTGCAACGCCTCGGGCAACGGCAGATGGGTACCGGCAAATTGCACCCCGCCCGCCTCGGCCCGCACTTCGATCAGATTCATCCCAGGGCTGCCGATGAAATAACCGACAAAGGTGTGGCTGGGTCGCTCGAACAGTTCCCGTGGCGTGCCGAACTGCACGATCTGCCCGCCGTACATCACCGCGATCTTGTCGGCGAAGGTGGAAGCCTCAAGCTGATCGTGGGTGACGTAGACCATGGTGATATTGAACTGCTCGTGAATCTGCTTGAGCTTGCGCCGCAGCTTCCACTTCAGGTGCGGGTCGATCACCGTCAGCGGCTCGTCAAACAGGATCGCCGATACGTCGTCGCGCACCAGGTCGCGGCCCATGGAGACTTTTTGTTTTTCATCGGCGGTGAGGTTGCGGGCTTTTTTGGTCAGCAGGTTTTGCAGGTCGAGGACTTCGGCGATTTCCTGCACTTTGCTGTGGATTTTCGCCTCGGCCATGCCCTGGTTACGCAGCGGGAAGGCCAGGTTGTCGAACACCGTCATGGTGTCGTACACCACCGGGAACTGGAACACCTGGGCGATATTGCGTTTCTCCGGCGTGAGGTCGTTGACCACTTGGGTGTCAAACAGCACCTGGCCCTCGGACGGGCTGAGCAGGCCGGAGATGATATTGAGCAGGGTCGACTTGCCGCAGCCGGACGGGCCGAGCAATGCGTAGGCGCCGCCCTGCTCCCACACGTGGTTCATTTCCCGAATGGCGTAGTCCTCCGGACCATTCGGCGTAGGGCTGTAGCTGTGCGCCAGGTTCTGCAAGTGGATCTCGGCCATCAGGCAACCCTCGCGACACGGCGTCCGGGGGCCTGGACCAAACGGCCCTGACCATCGAACACAAACAGTTTATGGGTGGGGATATACACGCGGATCGGCGCGTCGACGTCGTATTCGTGCACCCCCGGCAAGTGCAGCACCAGCAGGAAGTGCTCGCTGCGCACATGCAGGAAGGTTTCCGAGCCGCTGATCTCGGCGACTTCCACGGTGACTGCCAACTCCAGGTCGTCGTCGTTACTCGGCACCAGGCTGATGTGGCTGGGGCGCACACCGAAGCGGAATTCGCCTTCGCCGATGGGGCGCAGGTCGACATTCAGCGGGAAGTGCACAAAGTTGGCGAAGCTCACCTCGTTGCCGCTGATACGTCCCGGCATCAGGTTGATCGGCGGTTCGGAAAACAGTTCGGCCGCCAGCACCGTCTGCGGCTGGTGGTACACCTCGGCGGCCTTGCCGCTCTGGATCACCCGGCCTTCGTGAAGGATGGTGGTGGTGCCGCCCAATGCCAGGGCCTCGTTGGGTTCGGTGGTGGCATAGATGGCGATGGTGTGGCGGGCCTGGAACAGCTCACGCATTTCCTGACGCAGCTCTTCGCGCAGTTTGTAGTCCAGGTTTACCAGAGGCTCGTCGAACAGGATCAGCTCGGCATCCTTGACCAGTGCGCGAGCCATGGCCGTGCGCTGCTGCTGGCCACCGGACAATTCCAGCGGGTGGCGCTGGAGAAATTTCTCGATGCGCAGCATCCTGGCGGTTTCCTGCACCTTGCTCTGGATGATCTCGTTGGACACACCGGCCTGGCGCAACGGCGAGGCGATGTTTTCAAACACGGTCATGGTCGGGTAGTTGATGAACTGCTGATACACCATCGAGACGTTGCGCAGGCGCACCGGTTTGTGGGTGACATCAACGCCGTTCATCAGAATGCGGCCGCTGTCGGGCTTGTCCAAGCCGGCCATCAGGCGCATCAGGCTGGTCTTGCCGGACAGGGTGCGGCCAAGCAATACGTTGAAGGAGCCGGGCTCGAAACGCAGGGTGGCGTCGTCGATCCAGGTTTGGCCGGAGACGACGCGGGAGACATGTTCCAGGGTCAATGACATGACACGACCTTTTTATTATTGGAATGAAACTGGCCAGTCGTCAGAGCGAATTTCATGCCAAAAACGGCAGGTGCTTGATCCGTAAGGAAATGGGGTAAAAGCGGTGTTCGAGAGTGAACAATCTGGCTGAACAACTGAACAGGTTGGGGGTTGACAATGAACACTTCTGAACAACACTTTATGGGCACTGGAGCACAACTGGGAGGGGCAAGCCCCGGATCCAACCAGTAGATCGTGCAAGCCCCCATAACAATAAAAAGAAGGTCACTATGGCCGAACCGCTGCCCCACGACATCATCATTCAGGACTCCTGGCGCCGTTGCCGCGCGTTTGGCCTGGACCACCAGAGCACGCCCAGCTTCGACCAGTTGCCGGCCGAGGGCATCAGCCAATTGCTGGAAAGCCAGCACTCCCTGGTGCAGACCACCCACCAGGAGGTGCTGCCCTACTACGAGAACATCCTCAGTAATTCCAATTGCCTGATCATGCTGGCCGACAATCAGGGCCAGGTGTTGACGTCGTGGGGCACTCAACGCTTTATCGAGCCCAAACTGGCCCGTGGCTTCAGCGCCGGCGCCAGCTGGAAGGAGCGCTGCAGCGGCACCAACGCGATCGGCACCGCACTGGCCTGCGCCCAGGCGGTGCATATCGAACACGACGAACACTTCCTCAAGGCCAACCGCTTCATGACCGGCTCGGCGGCGCCGATCTTCGATGCGCAACGTGAAATCATTGCGGTGCTGGATGTGTCCAGCGACAGCTACCTGCCGCCCTCCCACACCCTGGGCATGGTCAAGATGATGAGCCAGACCGTGGAAAACCGGCTGATCCTCAACCTGTTTCGCGGCGAGCATTTTCAACTGACCTTCAATACTGGCTTGAGCAACCTCGACAGCCAGTGGGCCGGCCTGTTGATCTTCGATGAAAGCGGCCAGGTGCTGTCGGCCAACCGGCGCGCCGACAACCTGCTGGGCATCAGTCTGTCGCGGGTGATGATCGACAGTTTGTTCAAGGTGTCATTGCTGGAGTTGCTCAACCAGCCGGAAGGCTTGCCGTTTTCGTTGCAGGCGGCGGGACGCAATCGGTTCCAGTGCGTGTTGAAACGCCCCCAGCAAATGCCGGTGCAGGCGCGGGTGTTCAGCGAGCCTGCTGCGCCAAAACCAGCGGCGATTGGCCTCAAGACCCTGCATTTCGGCGATGTTCGCGTGGAAAAAGCCGTGCGTCAGGCCGAGCGCCTGCTGGAAAAAGACATCCCGCTGCTGATCCACGGCGAAACCGGCGTGGGCAAAGAGGTGTTCGTCAAAGCCCTGCACCAAGCCAGTTCCCGCAGCCGGCAGGCCTTTATCGCGGTGAACTGTGCGGCGATTCCCGCAGAACTGGTGGAATCGGAACTGTTCGGCTATGAAAAAGGTGCGTTCACCGGTGCCAACCAAAAAGGCAGCATCGGCCTGATCCGCAAGGCCGACAAGGGCACATTGTTTCTCGACGAGATCGGCGATATGCCGCTGCCGACCCAGGCCCGCTTGCTGCGCGTATTGCAGGAGCGTTGCGTGCAACCGGTGGGGAGCAGCGAGTTGTTTGCGGTGGACCTGCGCATTATTTCGGCCACCAACCGCGCCCTGCGCGAATGGGTGCAGGCCGGGCGCTTCCGTGAAGACTTGTACTACCGCATCGGCGGCCTGACGCTGGAGTTGCCGCCCTTGCGCGAGCGCAGCGACAAGCAGGCGCTGTTTCAGCAACTGTGGCAGCAACACCGCGAACCGACCCAATGGGCCGGCCTGAGCAGCGAGGTGCTGGCGCTTTTCGAACAGCATCCATGGCCAGGGAATTTGCGCCAGGTCAGCAGCGTGCTGCAGGTGGCGCTGGCAATGGCCGAGGAACAACCGATCCGCCCGGAGCATCTGCCGGATGATTTTTTTGTGGACTTGAATGTGGCCCCGCCGCCAACTGCCAGTGAATACCTGGATGACAGCATCGACCTGAACGAGCGCCTGAAGGCGGCGGGCGGGAATATCTCCCACCTGGCGCGCGAGTTGGGGGTGAGTCGCAACACCTTGTACAAGCGGTTGCGCCAAGGTTAGCGCGGCTTGACCACCACCAGCAGGTCGGTGAAGTACTCCACCTGGATCGGCAGGTTATCCGCCAGGGCCGCCAGCGCCGCCGCCGTGTCGTCCAGCTTGAACACGCCGGACACACGCAGATCGCCCAAGGCCTGGGAGTCGAAGCGCACCACCCCGTGACGGTAGCTGGCCAGCGTCTGCAAGACCTCGCTCAGGGGCTGGTCGTTGACCTTGAGCAGGCCACGGGTCCAGGCGTCCGGGTCGGCATTGCCGGTGTTTTGCGCGGGCATGGCGTGGCCATCCTTGAGCACGGCGCGCTGGCCGGCGGTGACCTTGACTGCGTCCTGCGCTTGACCTTTGACCGCCACGGTGGACTCGATCACCGTGACCACCGTGCTGCCGTCTGCCGCGCGCTTGACCAGATAACGCGTACCCAGCGCGGTCGCCGTGCCCTGGTCGGTGCGAACCACGAACGGCCGCTGGGCATCCTTGGCCACGTCCACCCAGAGTTCGCCTTGCAGCAATTGGAGGACCCGTTGGTGGCCGTCGAATTGCACATCCACTGCAGAGTTGCTGTTGAGCTGCAATTGGCTGCCGTCTTCGAGGGCGATCTGCCGACGCTCGCCGACGCCGGTACGCTGGTCGGCCATCCACACCGGCAGGTGCTCCAGGCCCCACCAACCGCACAGCAACACGCCAAGCAAGCCCAACACTTGGGCACTGCGTGGGCGTTGCGCGCTAAACGCGCGATTCAGGGCCACGCGCGTCGGCTGCGCGGGCAAGGTATCGAGGCTGCACCAAAGGCCGCGCATGCGTTCAATTGCCACCGCGTGACGCGGGTCGGCCTGGCACCAGGTGTTGAAAGCCTGGCGCTCGGCGTCCGTGACGTCTTCGTCGTGCAGGCGTGTCAGCCAATTCGCCGCTTGCTCAATGATCTGTTCGGAACTCATCACAGCGGGTCGGCCGCATGCAGGCTGTGGTAACAGTGCACCAGGGCGCTGGAAATATAGTTTTTGACGGTGCCGGAGGACACGCTCAGGCGGCTGGCGATTTCGCTGTAGGTCAGCCCGTCGAGGCGACTTAACAGGAAGGCCTCGCGGGCCTTGGCTGGCAAACCGGCGAGCATTTCCGCGATACGCTCCAACGCTTGCAGCGCCACGTGGATCGCGGCCGGGTCGGGCATGCCGGCGTCTTCACACTGGATGGCCAGCGCTTGCATGTAGGCTTTTTCGATACGGCGTCGACGCGCGCCATCGATCAACAGGCGCCCCGCCGTGGTGGCCAGGAAGGCCCGAGGTTCCTGGATGTGTTGTGGCTCGGCCAGCATCAGCACACGAATGAACGCATCGTGCGCCAGGTCGGCGGCGTGCTGGGAACACCCGAGTTTTCTGCGCAGCCAGCCATGCAACCAGCCGTGGTGCTCGCGGTACATCGCCGTAAGGGTCTGCTGGCGCACGGAGTCGCCCAGCGCGGCCGGAATGTCATGCATGCGCAAAAATTTCTCAAATGGGAAATGTTACCAATTGCGCAAACAATGCCAGTAAAACGATGACGGGGCAAGGGCCGGATTAACGCCAACTCCACGACACGCCGGTGTAGATGCCACGACCTTCCGCGGGTGTAGAACGGGCTAAATCCGCGCCCTTGTCGTCGTAAGCCGGTGTAACGGTGTTGGCGTAGCGGCGGTTGGCAAGGTTGCGCAGGTCGACCCAGGCTTGCCAGGCCTGTTGGGGCGCGTCGTAACCGAACGTCGCACCATAAACGGTGTAGGGCGCCGCGTAGTAGGAGTTGGCGTAGTCCACCGCCACCCGTGAAGCATGCTCGGTATTGAGGCTGGTGTAGAAGCCCGTCGGGTGGTCGTAGCGCAGTTGCGCCTGGTAGTAGTGCTTGGGGATACCGGGCAAGGCGTTGCCGCCGAAACGGTCGTCGTCGCGGTAGTGGAAGTCGCTGTAGGTGTAGGCCTGGCGCAGGTTGAGTATGCCGCGGTGGCCGCCGTCCCACAGCGGGCTGAGCAGGCCCAGTTCAACGCCCTGGTGCACGGTGGGGCTGGCGTTGGATTCGGCGATGATTGCATTGCTGGTTGGGGTCTGGGGCTGGGTTTCCACGCTGAGCAGTTCGTGACGTACTTCGGAGCGGTACAGCGCCAGGTCCCATTGGCCAAGCCATGCCTCTCCTCGCCCGCCGATTTCCAGGGTGGTGGCGGTCTGGTTTTTCAAACTGACACCTTCTCGCGCCAACCCCGTGGCCGCACCGCCGGCGAAGTATTTGTTGGAACCCCAGATCATCGACCACGCATGCGGCGGCTCGACCGAGCGGCTCACGTTGCCGTACACCTGCAATTGCGGGTTGACGTCATACCGCAGGCCGATGCGCGGCGCGTAGTCCCAATCATGCTGGCTGAGCGGCGCCTGGCCTTGAGGGTACGTGACCTGGGTTTCGCGGCGGGTGTAGATCGCGGCCAGGTCGGTGGTCAGCCAGAGGTCCGGCACCAGTTCCAGCTCGTTGCCGATGTGCAGCACGGTGTCGGAGCCCAGGTAGCTGTAGTCGCGGGTCTTGGTGCCGGGGGCATAGGTGACGGTGTTGCCGGCAGGTACGCGTACATATTCCGACGCGCCATTGCTGGGCATCGCCTGGGTGGTGCGCAGGCCAACGGTGGTTTTGCTGTCGTGGCCGAACAACATGTCCTGGCGGATGTAATTGAGGGTGCCGCTGAGGTCGGTGTAGGCGACTTTAAGGCGGTTGGTGCCTTCGCGCAGGTCCATCGGGTAATCGTGATAGGCCAGGCCGACTTCAAGGCGCGAGTTGTCGTCCAGTTGCAGGGTGGTTTTATTGGCGATCCAGGTCGATCCCGGTTGCAGGCGCTTGGAGTCACGGCTGGCGTTAAGGCTGTTGGCTGCGCGCGGGTCGTGGCTGATCTGGCTGCGGGTGAGTTTGCCGGGGGTGTCGTTGGTCGTCTCGCGGTAACGGAAATAGAAGCGGGTTTCCAGATTCGGATTGAAGCGGTAGCCGAAGTTGGCGGCCACGCCCTTGCCGGTGGCGGCGCTCTGGTGCTGATAACCATCGGATTCCGAGTCGGTCAGGCTGATGTAGTAATCGGCATCCCCCAGTACCTGGCCCGAGCTGATTTCGCGTTGGGCGTAACCACGGCTGCCGGCCTCATAGCGCACTTGCAGCTTGGGCGCGTCGTAACCCGTGCGGGTCACGTAGTTGACCGCGCCGCCCAGGGCCAGCGCGCCCTGATCAAAACCGTTGGCGCCACGCAGCACTTCGACGCGGCTCTGCCACAGTGGGTCCTTGAGTTCGTAGGGTGTGCCGCCAGGCCCGGTCAGGGGCAGGCCGTCGAACATCTCATAGAGCCCGGAAGCATGCGCGCCGGGGCTGCGGTTCAGGCCCGAACCGCGAATGGACAACTTCACCCCTTCGTTATTCGCCGCCTTGGCGTACACCCCGGGCTGGTACTTGAACACATCTTCGTTGGTGCTCACCCGCCCCTGCTGCACGCTGCTCATGTCGATGTAATTGGTGGCGCCGGGCACGCTCTTCAGCTGCGCCTGGGCCACTTCGCCGGCACTGGCCTCGGCCGTGGTGACTTCGAGCGGCGCCAGTTGCACGTCTTCGGCGTGCACCAGCGAACTTAAGGTCAGGGCGGCAAACAGCAACGGAGGTTGGCGCAACAGCATGGGCAGGTCCTTGGGAGTCGGGGGCATGAAGGGCCTGGCCCACCACGCGAACAGTGATGGGAAGCCAACGCGGCCCACCAAGTCACGCTTTGTTAACGGACCCGCTTCTTTCTACACCAACGCCAAGCTGCTTTTTTATTAAGTCCTACATCGAGTCCGCGCATGCACACTCAATATCCGACGAAACAAACAGTGCCCCTACTGTGAAGCCCCCCTTAAGCAAACAAACGATCTAACCCAGCACGTTATTGCAGTTCATTGGCAAAGCGCCCGACCGCGCTCACCACCTGTTTGGCGCCCCCCTGGATCTCGGTGATCACCGCGCCGGCCTGGTTGGCCAGGGTCAAGCCTTGCTCTGCCTGCTCGCGGCTGCTGAACATCTCGGTAATAGCTTCGTCGGCGAGACGCTGGTTTTGCTGGACCACGCTGACAATCTCTTCGGTTGCCGTACTGGTTCGGCTAGCCAACTGCCTGACCTCATCGGCCACGACCGCAAAGCCCCGCCCCTGTTCACCGGCGCGGGCGGCCTCGATGGCCGCATTGAGCGCCAACAGGTTGGTCTGGGCGGCGATACCCCCGATGGTCTGCACAATCGCGCTGATCAGCAATGACTGCTTACCCAGTGCTTCGATGCTGCCGGTAGCCGATTGCATCTGCACGGCAATGTTTTGCATGGTTTGTACCGTGTTCTGTACAACGGCCGCGCCGCGCTCGGCCGTGACATCGGTTTGCAGCGACACTTCGTAAGCCACCCCGGCCGCGGCCTTGACCTCGGACTCGCGCAACACCTGGCCGGTGACCACACTGGCAAACTTCACCACTTTGCACAGATTGCCTTCTGCGTCGTGCACCGGGTTGTAAGTGGCTTCGAGCCATACATCATTACCGCGGCTGTCCACCCGCTTGAAGCGGCTGGCGACAAACTCTCCACGATTGAGGGTCTGCCAGAAATCAACGTAGCCGCTCGATGCCGCCTCTTGCGGGCTGCAGAACATGCTGTGTTTTTTGCCGACGATCTGATCCAGGCTATACCCCATGGCATCGAGGAACTGAGTATTGGCGGTGACCACCGTCCCATCCAGTTTGAACTGGATAACGGCAGTCGAGCGGATCAACGCGTTGATGAACGCCTCGTTTTCCTTGGATTGCTCAATGACACGGCTCACATCGGCACCGTAGCCCTGGATATGCGACAGCCGACCGTCACGCCCTTTGATCGGGCACCAGGTCAGGTTGAGCCAGGCCAGGCTGGCATCGCTGCGCAAATAGCGGTAGTCGTCAGTCACCGGTTCAAAGCGCTCAACCGCTGCGTGAAAATTGCGAAAGCAGGGCAAGTCCTTGACGTAAGGGGGAACGACTTCACCCAGCAAGCGACCTTGCAAGTGCTCTGGGGGATAACCAAGCACCCGCGCGAATGCGTCATTGACCGCCGTAATGCGGTACTCCGCATCCAGGGCGATGGAAAGCCTGCCACGGTCAAATTGCGCAACGAGCTGTCGCAAATGAAAAAGCTCGTCGTCCTGGTCCTGTAGATTTTTCTTCAAGAGGCGATTGAACATGGTGGCGTCCCTGCTGTGGTCATCACTGCATCGGCCAGGTGGCCGGCAAGCTGAGCATAGACGACGAACGGTCACGCCGGCGCCACTGACCCCAAGCAAGTGATTGACCTAACCGGGCAGCTCCACCCCCTGCATCAGCTCGTGCGCCTCCGAGCCCGCGGGAAACCGGAAACCATACATCTCATCTGCCGCGAGTATCTGCCCAAGTGCCTCAAGCAACTGCGGCTCGCTTGGCGAGACGCGCAGCAGCTTGTGTGCAGGCAATAACAATTCGGCAGCAACGCCTTCGGCACTGGCGGTCTCGATCACCGCGAAGAGAATAAAGCGCAGGCGTATTTCGCGATCCGTAGGCCACACCGTTTTTTGCTTACTCAAGGGTAGGGCCTCATTTTTCAGAAAAGTCCGAGGCTATTGCCGACGCCGGGGCGATTCAAGCAAGGGAAGGCAAGATAGGCCACTTCCTACAGAGGAAAACGAAACGCTGTACCTGTACGGATAGCTGTGCTGCCGCTTTGCGTTGCCAATAGCGCTCACTGCACCGGAAGGAAATTCATCAGCAACAGACTTTGCGCATAATTGAGACCAATGCGCCGGTAGCGCTCGTCAAGCATCTGCGTCAACAGGTCGAGCCGCGCGACAATCTTGCCGAACTCCACCGCAAAACTGAGGTTACTGCCCTCCTCCGATATCTCGTTGGAAAACAACAGCAGCACCCCATTGGCATCCTGACGCTTGCTGAGCAACCACGTGGCCTTCTCGATATTGCGCGCGGCGTTGCTGACGAATTGCGGGTTGATCGAGTCGGTCATATAGAACTCGGTGCGCCCACCGTGGGCGGTCACCAGCATGCTGCCGATCGCGTAGATAAACGCCCCGACCCGATCGCCCTGGAATTCCGGGCTCAAGGAATAGCTCAAGGCCACCAGGTCGCGACGTTCACCCAAGGCTGGCAGCGGCCGGCGCTGCTCGATCGCCTGGCGAATTTCCCGCTCGGCACTCGCCGCATCCGGGTAACCCGACTGCCGCCATTGGCTGGGGTTACGCAGGTAAAGCTTGCTCATCAGCACGTACAGGCTTTGCAGGTTGTCGCGCATGCCCAGCGTGGCCATGCGATCGACACTGGTTTGAAAGAACTCGTCGGGCTTGCCATTGGTGAACTGCTTGGCAATATCGCGGCCTTGTTGCTGAGTGCAGCCGGTAGCAAAAAACACTAATGCAGCGGCCAGGAGCAACAGCTGGCGCCTGGCGCGAACTCGGAAAAAAGGAAACGTGCGATCCATCGGCACCCGATCTTGTTCTTCTGCCCACGCGGGAAATCGGTGGGGCTGGGACAGAAATAGAGCGGATAAATCTAAAAAAGTGCGAAAGACAGCAGCAGATAGTTGTAAGAGGTGCCTGCCAGAGCGCCGCGTGACGAATTCGTTTCAGCGCCTATACTTCAGTTGCGTGCGTTGTTGGCGAGCCAGGATGGCATTTTCACTTTTACGTGGCCTTGCGGGTGGTTCGCAGCGCCCGCGGCACTATCAGCAGCCGCTGTAAATGAGGTGACGGCAATGAAACATCCAATTCGAGCACAAATGTTTGTCCAGGTGATTTGCCTGCTTTCGGTGGCTCAGCTTTTTTGCTGATCCGGAGGGGAAACTGCCTTTGAAAGGGCTGCGGGCGTGGCGGGGCCCGTCTTCATTTGTCCAGGTTCAGCAGTTCCTGCATACGTTCGCCTATCATTCCTCGCAACCATGCGGCATGAAACTCGATGTCTGCCAGAGAAGTCCCGTCACCCATTTGATATCCCAACACCTTGCCCTTGGGGCCCTTATACGTCACGTAAAAATGGCCATCGTGGTCAAACAGGGCGACCGCGTAGGGGCGGATGGAAAGAATGTGGTCGAAAGGCACACGCACTTCCATGGGTTTGCGGCCACGACGCGTGACCGTGAGGGTGAGCAGTTGCTGGTTTTCGTCGAACGTGAACGCCTGCACTTGAGGCTCAGACGTCACCCACGCAAACATCGCGGCAATGAACACTGCAGCACCCAGCATGAGCAGCATGAACGACGACTCGCTGAGCTTCGATCCAGCGCTGGGGGGCTCACCGTGTATATCGCCCATCCCCACAAGCAACATCGCCAACCCATAGCCCGGTAAAAGCAAAAGCAGCCCAAGGAAGAATCCAAAAACTGCGTAGCCATTGCCGCCAATGATCGGGATACTCGGGCCGTAATGCCAAACAGGTGGGTGGGTAGCAACGGTTTCGGTGCTTGGCGCGGCTAAAGGCGTTGCGACAAGACGAGGTGGGCGTTGACGATCCATCTGACGGGCTCCGGGGTTTGCAGCGCAGACAGTACCACTGATGGATCGCGGGTATCGGCAGCCGTTGATGATTTACGATTGAGGGGCGGCCTTGGCGACTGCGGCTCTTTCACATTCTTTTCACAGCCGGGCGCTTATGGTCATTTCCAGCTCCTAGTGAACATCCCTTTAAGCCCGCTCCCCCCCATCGCGGGCTTTTCTTTGTCCGCGATTTTCTATGGCATCAGGCCAATACCTATTCCCAGCTGTGTCAGGCTCAAGGCGCACCGTTTGCACTGACAGCATTGAGCCGGGACGATGATATCTAAGCGTTGAGCGGCAAAGTGATGGCCAATTGGCACTTTTTCAACCGCCGCCTGTCAATCGCACATCACGGCCGAAGTAGTACGTCATCATGCACAGCTGGAAGAAAATCTCGCTGACCGAAGATCTGCAGCGGAGCCTGCCGGGGCATCAGGTCGATTGCATCCTGATCAACGGCTGGAACGCTACCGTCTTCGTCCGACAGCTCGAACATGACTCAATGTTTTGCACGACGGGAATCAACCTGGCCCAACTGACAGACAATTCAAGCATTCAGAAGCTTGCTGACGAATTGGTTTTCGAGATTGATATGTCCAAGGGAGGGAGAGTTGGGTAGCGTTCCCTTTGCCTGAGTTGCGCGCGTGTTTTGGACACGAGAAACGCAAAAGCCCCGCTTTCGTTGGGCTTTCGTTTGAATCTTGGCGGGGAGTCAGGGAACGCTATTAACAGTCCCACTTAGCGGATAGTGATGTCCCTACCGAAGTATTGCTCGGCGTCATACTTTCCGATCACTTGCTCCAAGGTCTCGTGGTTATTGTCCATTACCAATTTGTGTGAGATTGCGCTGAGCGCAATTAAGATATCCTTACATTCAATACGTGCTTGCATGACTGAACTTGAGGCGGTTGTGAGAACTTGAGAAAGCAATTCATGATTCTTTTCAATCAGGCACACAATAAAATTGTAAGTTACCTTATAGCACAAATCCATATCTTCGATTTCTTTCGGCCTAACAACCTTTTCTAAAAAATCCTTTTCTTTACCCGCAGGGACAAATTCTTGAACCCAATAAAAATAGGATTCATCGAAGATAATGGATTTGATGGCGTTTAATATTTTTTCATTGGTAGCTATTTTATTAAATATAACGGCTGCGAACTCATCAGACACGTCAATCAATTCATCGCCGTATTCATTATTAAGCAAGGTGATCATTGCGTGAAGCTCTTTGAGCAGGGATACATTGCCAGAGCCCATTTCATTATATGCTTCGCCAACCTCATCAATATTACGTTTGAATACGCCAATATATTTATCACCCTCTTTAATAGCATCAAGGAGAGGAATCAAGCTGTAGCGTCTAACCTGTATCAGCTCATAAAACTGGCCCAGCTCTTCACGAATATCTTGCAAGCGCTCCACCGACGCTGCTAAAAAATTACTGTCATCTCTTATCGCTTTATTCAAGCGAGTGAAGTCCAATACATCGTTAGACCAGAGCACGCGCAGGTCGATACTTTTTTCAAAGGCTTGTGTCTTGCTAACCAGTATCGAATACTTATCTTCTATTTCAAAAAGCACATCTTGAACTTTTTGAAGACCTGTTGATCTTGCGTACTGATTGATTCCACGAATCTTTTCAGCTTCGGCTTGTTTCTTTTGACGAACAGTCCAAGTAATTGCCGCACCTACAATTGTCAAGCTTGTCGCCATATCAAAGCCAAGCTGGATATTACTGAACCATGTGCTCATTTCATTCCCTTAAATATCATTTTTCTAGCCGTACACGTCGTAACAACTGATTTAAAATCAATTTTCACGCCGTAGAAACAGTGTTGACATGCTTTTTTGGATCGTACCCTGGCTCCGCCTGGGCACACCTCCGGTAAGTCGCTACGTCATGTATCACGTAGATCAACCGCAATCAACTGCGCGCCCCCCTTGAATCGGCCTACTACTCACCAGAAACCCTACGAGAGTGAATCGACAGAAGCCCGCCTGATGCCGTGATCAGTCCTGACCAAGCTTAAAGAAGACGCAAAAAACAGATTCAATCGCTCCGCCTTTTTGTAGATGCCGGATGGCTGCTTCCCTCCGTCGAGTACTTCGAGAATGGGTCCGCTCATTGCGAAGTTGTCCAATGTAAGCCTGGCCGGTTCTGTGCCGACAGTCAGAAAGTGGATCTACTGTTTCAGCAGCATCAGCCAAGCGCAGATTTCAGCGATCTAACAGGCGATAGAGCGCTTGAGCATGGGATGTCGCGAACCCGAGTCGTGGCTCGATACGACGTTCCTTGATGGCACATGCGAGCTGCAGGTGCGTCCAACCCCTTAGAGGCTCCAGTCGCGTCTCCCCCACCAAAGCGTACTGTTCCAAAGTCGAGGCCTTTCCCATAAGAGGCGTTACGGTCGAATATTGCGCTGATCCCTAGCACCACTTTATGTGCCGCATAGCCTGTATCAGACGGCGTAGTAGTTCATTTGTCCATATTCAGTAGTTCCTGCATCCGCACGCCAATGATTCCTCGCAACCAAGCGGCATGAAACTCCATGTCTTCCAGAGAAGTTCCCTCAGCCAATCGATATACGAACTCCTTGTCCCTCGGCCCCTGACACACAACGCTAAAATAGCCATCACGGTCATAACTGGCTAACACGTAAGGACAAATACAAATAATGTCGTCAAATGGCACCTGCACTTCGGTTGGTTTACGGCCGCGACGGGTGACAGTGAGGGTAAGCAGTTGTTGGTTTTCATCGAATGTGAAGGCCAGCACTCTAGCCGCAGAGAAAACCCACGCGAAGACCAGCCCCATGAGCACAACACAACCAATCAGCCCCAGAATGAGCGTCGACATTGTGAGACCCGACTCATCGCTGCTCGGTTCGCCTTGCATCGCTTCGAACCCGAGAAGGAGCAAAATCATCAGTACTAAGCCCGGCAACAACCCAAGCACCACAAAGCAGAAACCCAGAATGGCCGCACCCGTGCTGCCAAAGGTCAGTAAGTCCGGGCCGCGATGCCAAATAGGGGGATGGGCGGCGGGGCTGCCATTGCTTGATGCGACTAGAGACGCTGCGGCGCGGTGAGGTGAACGTTGACGATTCATCTAGCAGGCTCCAGGGGGGGGCTGCGTAGACAGTACCACTACCGCCAGACATTCGGACCAAGAGGCATTGGGCCTTCTCATATATTTAGGAGTAACCGTCGTGCTCCACCCAAACCCCAGATACACAAAAGCCCCGCATTGCGGGGCTTTCGTTTGAATCTTGGCGGGAAACCAGGGATTCGAACCCTGGGAACGCTATTAACGTTCGCCGGTTTTCAAGACCGGTGCATTCAACCACTCTGCCAATTTCCCTTGTGCATTGCAGGATTATTGTAGGCCATCCTGTCTCAGCGGGCGCCATAATACCCGAATGAAACACACTGTCAAACTCTCGCCATAGCTTGTTACAGAGCGTCTGTTATGATCTTTGCGACTGAACGTTTCAAAACCGAAGGAGTGTCGCCATGCGCGAACAGAATTACGCAGTGAATGGTAACGCGCAGGCTGAGCAGCTTGAAGTCAGCCGCGTATTGCGCAACACCTATGGCCTGCTCGCCCTTACCCTCGCTTTCAGCGGAGTAATGGCGTTCGTGGCGCAGCAGATGCGCGTCGGCTACCCGAACATCTTTGTGGTGCTGATCGGCTTCTATGGTCTGTTCTTCCTGACCAACAAGCTGCGTGACTCGGCCTGGGGCCTGGTATCGGCGTTTGCCTTGACCGGTTTCATGGGCTTTATCCTCGGCCCTATCCTCAACCGTTACCTCGGCATGGCCGGCGGCGCGCAAGTGGTGAGTTCGGCATTTGCCATGACGGCCCTGGTGTTTGGTGGTTTGTCGGCCTATGTGCTGATCACCCGTAAGGACATGAGCTTCCTGGGCGGTTTCATCACCGCGGGCTTCTTCGTATTGCTGGCGGCGGTGGTTGCAGGCATGTTCTTCCAGATCAGCGGCCTGCAACTGGCGATCAGCGCGGGTTTTGTGCTGTTCTCCTCCGTGTGCATCCTGTTCCAGACCAGCGCCATCATCCACGGCGGTGAGCGCAACTACATCATGGCGACCATCAGCCTGTATGTGTCGATCTACAACCTGTTTATCAGCCTGTTGCAGATCTTCGGCATCATGAGCCGCGACGACTGATTGCCAGCCACATAAAAATGCCCCGTATCGAAAGATGCGGGGCATTTTTTTATCAAAGAGCAGGACGTCAGTACTGGTTGGGTTCCATTTCCAGCTCGACCTCAAAACGCTCAGAGATGTCACGCTGGATGCACCGGGCCAGGTTGGCAATGTCTTGCCCCGTGGCGCCGCCATAATTGACCAGTACCAGCGCCTGTAATTTGTGTACGCCCGCATCGCCGTCACGAAAGCCCTTCCAACCGGCCTTGTCGATCAGCCAGCCTGCGGCAAGCTTCATTTGCCCGTCAGCCTGAGGGTAGGCCACCAGATCCGGGTACCGCGCCCGCAGCTTTTCGGCCAGGGCCTCGGGTACCAACGGGTTCTTGAAGAAGCTGCCGGCATTGCCCAGCACGGCCGGGTCCGGCAGTTTTTCGCTGCGGATGCTGCAAATCGCGCGGCTGACATCGCTCGGCGTCGCCTCGGTAATCCCCTGCCCGGCCAGGCGTTGTTGCACCGGGCCGTAGTCTAGCTTGAGGTGGCTGGCGCGGCTCAGGGCAAAGCGCACGCGCAGGATCAGCCAACGCCCGGTCTCGTGTTTGAACAGGCTGTCACGGTAGGCAAAGTTACACTCTTGCAGGGTGAACTCCCGCAGCTCGCCGGTTTGGCGATCCAGCGCAGTGAGGCCCGCGAATACGTCCTTGATCTCCACACCGTAGGCGCCGATGTTCTGCATCGGGGCTGCGCCGACGGTGCCGGGAATCAGGCTGAGGTTTTCCAGACCGCAGAAGCCCTGCGCCAGCGTCCACAGCACGAACGGGTGCCATGCCTCGCCCGCTTCGGCCTCGACCACCACATGCACGCCATCATCGTGCAGCACGCGAATGCCCTGAGTGGCCATGCGCAAAACCAGCGCTGAAATATCCTGAGTCAGCAGCAGGTTGCTACCACCGCCAATCACCAGTAGCGGCAGCGCCTGCGCGGCGGCGCAGGCCAGGGCTTCGCGCACATCCGCGTCGCTATGGGCCTCGGCGAACAGCCGGGCGCGCACGTCGATACCGAAGCTGTTGAATGGCTTGAGCGATACCTGCGCACGTACTTGCAAGGTCATAACCGCCCCTTCAATTCGATCACCAATAAATCACAGGCTCGTTCGATCAGGTCCAAGACCCGCTCGAAACCTTGCTCGCCTTCGTAATAAGGGTCTGGCACCTCGTCCACTTCCGAGTCGTAGCGGCGCAGGAACAAATCCAGCTCAGCCTTGCCTTGCCCCGGTTGCAGCGCCTTGAGGTTGCGCAGGTTGCTGTTGTCCATGGCCAGGATCAGGTCATAGCGCGCAAAATCGGCGCGGGAGACCTGCTGCGCACGTTGGGCCGACAAATCGTAACCGCGCTCCAGCGCCGCACGCTGGCTGCGCTGGTCCGGCGGGTTGCCGATATGCCATTCGCCGGTACCGGCGGATGCCACCTCGATCCGGCCGGCCAGCCCCGCTTCGCGTAACTTGTGCCGCAGCACACCTTCAGCAGTGGGCGAGCGGCAGATATTGCCCAGACAGACAAACAGAACCTCCATCAAGCCCCCCAGCAGGCGACGAACGCGATCAAGGTCTTCCTGGGTGTCGACACCCGCCGGCGGCGCTTCCAGGGCATCGCCCACGTGGATGCGCACGCCATGCCACAAGGCACGCAGTTGCTCCAGGGATTCGGTGTTTTCCAGCCAGCATGGGCCCCAACTGACGAAGTCATGCAGGAAACCGGCGCGGTAGGCGTAGATGCCGATATGGCGGCGATAAGGCACGCCTGCCGGTAGCACATCACGTTTTTTGGCGAAGGCGTCACGCGCCCAAGGCAAGGTCGCGCGACTGAAGGTGAGCGCTAGGCCGTTGATATCGCTGACCACTTTGACCACGTTCGGGTTGAACAGCGTTTCAATGTCTTCAATCGGCTCCGCCAGGGTCGCCATGCGCGCTTCACCATGGGCCGCCAGGTTGGCGGCCACCTGGTCGATCACGCTTGGCGGAATCAGCGGCTCGTCACCTTGCACATTGACCACAATGGCGTCAGGCGCCAGGCCAAGCTGAGTGGCGACTTCGGCCAGGCGGTCGGTGCCGGAGTTATGGTCTTCGCGGGTCAGTACCGCCTCGGCACCAAAACCTTTGCAGGCTTCGATAATACGCGGGTCATCGGTGGCCACCACCACGCGCTCTGCGCTGCTTTTGCAGGCCTGTTCCCACACCAGTTGGATCATCGGCTTGCTGCCGATCAGTTGCAGCGGCTTGCCCGGCAGGCGGGTCGATGCGTAGCGTGAGGGAATGACAACAGTAAAGGCAGTGGTCATTTATCCAGACGCTCGTCGGTGGTCAGGGTGCGTGCTTCGCTTTCAAGCATCACCGGGATACCGTCACGGATCGGGTACGCCAGGCCGGCGCCTTTGCTGATCAGCTCGGTTTTGTCGGCGCTGAGCTTGAGCGGGCCTTTGCAGATCGGGCAAGCGAGGATGTCGAGCAGTTTGGTGTCCATGAGTGTTTCCTGGAAAGAAGCGTTTTAAGGCAAGAGTCGGTCAGGCAGCAGGCGCATCAGTTGCGTGTCGAACCAGGCGACGAACGCCGGCGACGGCAACGCATCCACCGCAAGGTACCACCAGTCGGGCCGGGCAAAGGCGCGGCACTTGACCGCGTCTTTTTCGGTCATGACCAGCGGCAGCGACGGCGTAAAATTCAGGACCTCGGCGCTGTACGGCGCATGGTCGGCAAACGCATGGGGGATGGGTTGCCAGTGTAGCGTTTCAAGGGTGTTGAAGAAACGTTGCGGGTTGCCGATACCGGCGACCGCATGCACCCGCTGGCCCGGAGCGAAGTGCTCGACGCAGCGGCGCTCGCCGGTCTGCAGGTTGATCAGCGCGCTGGGCTGCAGGCGAAAGGCAAAACCATCGTCGCGATCTGAGCCGGCGCCGTTATAAAGCAGCGCATCCACACTCTGCAAACGCTCCACCGGCTCGCGCAATGGCCCGGCCGGCAGGCAATGGCGGTTGCCCAGGCCACGGGCGGCATCGATCAGCACCAACTCCAGGTCGCGAGCCAGACGGTAGTGCTGTAGGCCGTCATCAGAGAGGATCAGGTCGAGAGGTTCGCTGGCCAGCAGTGCCTTGACCGCGCGACTGCGGTCGGGGTCGATCATCAAGGGCACGCCGCAACGCTGTACGATCAGCAAAGGTTCATCCCCCGCCACGTCGGCGCTGTGGCTGGCCTCGACGCGCCACGGCAAGCGCGGCGGCTTGGCACCATACCCACGGCTCACCACGCCCACGCGTACGCCGCTGCGCCGGCAGTGTTCGATCAACCACAGGATCAACGGCGTCTTGCCGGTGCCCCCCACGGTAATGTTACCGACCACCACCACCGGCACCGGCGACTGATAAATATCGCCCTCGCCCGCCACGAACCGCGCGCGCTTGCGCGCCACAATACGGCGATACAGTGACTCCAGCGGCCGCAACAGGGTGAGCGCCGGATGCCCCTCGTACCAGGTCTTGAGCAAACGATCGGACATGGCCATCAGGGTTGGCTCGCCGCCTCGACGGTGCTCATGCGCAGGTGGCTGAAACCCAGCTTGCCGGCGGCATCCATCGCGGTGATCACGGCCTGATGCTGGGTCTTGCCATCGGCACTGATGGACAACGGCATCTTGGTATCGCCCCCGGACTCTTTTTCCAAGGCGACCATCAGGCTGGCGAGGTCGTTTTTCTCCAGCACCTGGTTATTCACCGAGAACACGCCGTCGGCGCTGATGGCGATGTCAATCTGCTTGACCTCCTGGTCTTCGGCCGGCGAACCGCTCACCGCTTCCGGCAAGTCGACACGCAGCTCGGTCTGCCGGGTGAAGGTGGTGGTGACGACAAAAAACAGCAGCAGGATAAACACCACGTCGATCAGCGACGCGAGGTTGATATCAACGTTTTCCCGTTGCTTGCGGCGAAATTTCACGCTGTGCCCCCGACGAGGTCCACGTCACGGTCGCCCTGAACCACTTCCACCAACTTGATGGCTTCCTGCTCCATGCCGACCACCAGTTCATCGATGCGCCGTTGCAGGAAACGATGGAAAAACACCGAAGGAATACCGACCATCAGGCCCGCCGCCGTGGTGATCAGCGCCTTGGAAATACCACCGGCCAGCACAGCGGCGTTGGTACTCATGCCCGAACCCATGAACGAGCTGAAAATATCGATCATGCCCAGTACCGTACCCAGCAAACCGAGCAGCGGGGCCATGGCGGCGATGGTGCCGAGGGCGTTGATGTAGCGCTCCAGCTCATGGATAACCCGGGCGGCGGCCTCTTCGATGCATTCCTTCATGATCTCGCGGCCATGCTTGGAGTTGGCCAGGCCCGCTGCGAGGATTTCACCCAGCGGCGAGTCGGCGCGCAGGGCCTTGAGTTTTTCCTTGTCCAACTGCTTGTTCTTGATCCAGCCCCAGACCTGCCCCAGCAGATGCTCGGGGGTGACGCGGCTGGCGCGCAGAGTCCACAGGCGTTCGGCAACGATGCCGAGTGCGGCGACGGAACTCAAGATGATCGGCAACATCATCCAGCCGCCGGATTTGACCAATTCCCACACAGTGAATGTCCCCTCGAAAAAGTGCGCCACTTTACCATATAGGTTTGGCAGCGGGGTCTGTCGGCCATGGCGCCGCCTGTCGCAGGCTCCAGCGCCGGTTAACGCTGGATCAGGGTAACGCTTCACGCCAGAAACGGCGTTGACCGCGCGCAACAACCGGGGGTGCGAAGGCCCCCAATTGCAGGCGCACGGCCCCCTGTTCGGCGCTGTCGTATACCCGACTGCCCAAGGCCTTATAGCGCTGCATGACCTGCTGGTGAGGATGACCGAACGCGTTGCCACGCCCCCGGGAAATCAACACCGACCCAGGCGCCAGCCGCTGAAGAAAAGGCCACGACGATGAACTGCGGCTGCCATGGTGAGGGGCTTGCAGCCAATCGGTGCGCAGCGCCAAGGGAGAGTCGAGAAACGCCCGCTCAGCGGCACGATCGATATCCCCCGTCAGCAGTAACCGCTCACCATTGGCCTGCACCTGCAACACGCAGGATTTGGGGTTTCCGGCAGTGGCATCAGGCCATTGCCAAAGTTCGAAGATCACGCCGTCCCAGGTCCACTGCTCGCCGCTGCTACAGGGTTGGGTGTCGAGCAATGCCGGTAGCCCCCCGGTTTCGCCGCCCACGACACGCTTGACCGGCAGTGCGCGGGCCACGGCCGCCGCGCCACCGGCGTGGTCGGCATCGGCATGACTGAGCAGCATCATGTCCAACGCACCTACACCAAGCTTTTTCAATGCCGGCACCACCACGCGCGCGCCCAGGTCCATCGCCCCCGAGCGCGGGCCCGCATCGTAGAGCAAGGTGTGATGGCGCGTGCGCAGGATCAACGCCTGCCCCTGCCCCACATCCAACTGCAACACGTCCACCCGTCCATGGGGTACCTGCTCGCGCGGGGGAAATACCGCCAACAGCAGCATCGGCCAACCCAACACCCGAAACGGTACGCCCTTGGGCAGCAGCAACAGCACCGCGCCCGCCAGGCTCACCCACCAACAAACCAGGGGCACCTCAGCCGGTATCCACGCAGGCACGTGCCCCGCAAGCCATGCCAAACCTCTGAACAACCCATCCAGCGCCCCACCCGCCAGCCACAGCAGCCACTCTCCTGCAAGGGGCACTCCTAACAGCACGCTCCCCAGCAACGCCAGAGGCAACACCACCAAGCTGATCCACGGCACAGCCACCAAATTGGCCAGCGGCGCACTGACGCTGATCGGCAACCCCAACACCAGCAGCGCCGGAAACAAACCGATGGCAATCAAACATTGCGGTCGCGTCCAGGCCTGCCAGACACTCCAAGGCCCCAGGCGGCCCCCGAATGCCAGCACCAGCACAGCGACGGCCGCAAAGGACAACCAGAACCCGGCTTGCAGGCTGGCCAATGGTTCAAGGATCAGCACCGCGACCAGCGCCAGCAACAGCGGCCACCAGAACCCCAGATGACGAAAGCGCAAACGCCACAACAACACCAACCCCACCATGACGCAGGCCCGCTGCACCGGCACGCCGAACCCCGCCAACACGCCATAGCCCAGTGCCGCCGCAAATGCCAGGCCGCACGCCCACGGCAGCCATGGCCAGGCGCGGGGCCAGCAACCGTAGCGCGCAAGCAGCGCGACCAGCCCGTAGATCAACCCTGCCAGCAAGCCGATGTGTTGGCCGGAAATCACCAGCAAATGCACCGTGCCGGTATCCTGCAACACCTGCCAGTCCTTGGCCTCCAGCCCGGAACCATCTCCCAGCACCAACGCCGCCAGACCGGCTTCGCGCCCCTGGGCATCCACCGCCAGCAGGCGTTGGCGCACCGTGTCGCGCCAGGCATGGCGCGCCGGCGTCAGGCGTTCGCCGTCCTTGACCGACCCGGTGGCACCGATGCGTTGGGCCAGCAGCCAGGCTTCATGATCAAACCCGTGAAAATTAAGCAGCCCCGACGGTCGCCTGAGTGTCACCGCCAGGCGCCAGCGCTCCCCGCTGCGCACCGCTGGCCCGCCGTGCCAGGACACCCGGATACGCGAAGGTAGCCGCGCATTGCGCGACCGGCTGTCGGCCAAGTCGAAACGCACTCCCGTAGCGGTCTGCTGCGGCAAGCCGATCACACGCCCTTCGAGCCAACGCGTCTGACCATCGAGCGCAGGCTGCAGGCGATCATTCAATGCCCACTGCGCGCTGATGCACGCCCAGCTCAGCCCCAGCAGGAAAAACGCCAGTGCAAAGGTGCGAAAAGGCAGCAACATCAACGCCAACACCAACATGGCTATAAGCCACCCCACTGACGGCAGCGCCGGCAGGAAACGTAAGGCAAGTAGCCCCAGCGCCAACGTAAACATCCCTGTTTTCATGGATCATCCTTTTCAAGTGACCCATTCAGTCATAGCGGGGGGTTCAGCGCGCCCAATGATGTTTTGTCACAAAGTCTGAATTTTCTGTTTATAGAATGCGCGCATACTTGCCCCTCGAACTGACCTGGACCCCTTATGCCCCGGCGCTTATTCAAACGGTACATGCCCGACCCCACCAGTATCAGGGAACACAAGTCATTACAGTTTCTGGGTACGTTGCTGCATGACCCTAACCTCTGGCACCTGAACCGGCACTCAGTGGCGCGCGCCATGGCAGTGGGGCTGTTCGCGGCGTTTATCCCGATTCCGTTGCAGATGTTACTGGCGGCAATATTGGCGATTACGGTACGTGGCAATATGCCCATCGCGATCAGCCTGGTCTGGCTGACCAACCCGATCACCATGCCGGTAGTGTTTATCTGCACCTATATGACCGGCGCCTGGCTGATGAATGTACCGCCGCGCAGCCTGCCCGATGACCTGACCTGGGAATGGATCAGCGGCCAGTTGAGTACGTTGTGGCAGCCCTTCCTCCTCGGCTCCGTGGTATTGGGGCTGGTGCTGGGCGCACTGGCCTACTGCCTGACCATGGGTTACTGGCGCTGGTGGGTCGCGCACCAGTGGAAGAAACGCAAGCAGCGTCGCGGTTGACGCCTAGCGTGCCGGTAACCGCAGGTGCACCCGCAGGCCTTGGCCGGTATTTTCCGCCCATAGGCTGCCGTCCTGACGCTGCACCGCGTTGCGTGCAATGCTCAGCCCCAACCCAAACCCTCCGTGGCCGGGCCGCGAGCCATCCAAGCGAGTAAACGGCGCAAAGATCCGCTCAAGATCCCGCTCATCGATCCCTGCACCCTGGTCTTCCAGCCACAGGTGCCAATACGCGCCATCGCGCCGTCCATCCAGGCACACGACGCCGCCGTCCGGGGAATGGCGGATAGCGTTGCGCAGGATATTTTCCAGGGCCTGGGCCAGGGCATTCAGGTTGCCCCGCACCCAACAGTCAGTGGCCAATAGGCACGGCAGGCGTGACGCAGGCCAATCACTTTCGTAACACGCGTTCTCGCGCAGCATGTCCCACAGGGCCTGTAGTTGAATATCCTCCTTGGGCAGCGGTGCCCGCTCGGCATCCAGCCAAGCCAGTTGCAGGCTGTCTTCCACCAGGCGTTGCATGGCGTCTATCTCCCGCCCCAGCCGGTCGCGCAGTTGCGTCAGGTCCTGCTCACTGTCACACGCCACGCGCAGGCGGCTCAATGGCGTGCGCAGTTCATGGGACATGTCGCGCAGCAACTGCTGCTGCAAAACCATCGTCCCCTGCAAGCGCTCGGACATATGGTCAAAGGCCCGACCAAGCTCACCCAATTCATCCTGGCGACTGGTCGCGTCATGGGACAGCCGCGTGTTCAACTGATCGGCACGCCAGGCATTGACCTGCTCGCGCAACTGATTGAGGGGCATGATCAGCAACCGATACAAGCCAATGCACAGCAGCAAGGTAAACAGGCCGGGAATCACGCCGTTGGTTACGACGCGCCAGAACACTTGGTAACGCCCGGGCATAAAGCGCTGCGGCAATTCGATCACAAGCGAGCCGACACCTGGGTCGACCGCAAATGGGATCTTCAACCACGGCAAGCCCTTTATGTGACGACTCACCGGCCAATCCAGGCCGCGCAGGAATGTCAGGCGCTGGCTTTCGGTGTCGCTCAGTGGATAGCTGCTCAACGACTGCAAGTCATTGCCGATCACGCCCACCCAGGTGCTTTCACGCTGGCGCATCGCCTGCAACCACGCGTCAACGCCGGCGTTGCCGTCACGGTTCCAGGCCTGTTCGGCGCCGACGGCATAACCACTCAAAGTGACCCTCGCCTCGTCGGACAGGTACGCGTTCTGTTGCTCCATGTACCGGCCCCAGGACCAACTGAGCCAAATCATCAGCAAACAGAAGGCGATCAACAGGCAGGCCAGCTTCCAGAATAACGAGTGCTTGCCCGGCAGCCGTTTGAGCGAAGCCTTAAAGCCCGTCGTCATGACCGCTCAACACATAGCCCTTGCCCCACACCGTGCGCACTTCGCGCTCGCTATAGCCGATGGCCTTGAGCTTGCGACGGATCTGGCTGACATGCATGTCGAGGCTGCGGTCATGGGGTGCATAACCACGTTGCAGCACCTGTTGATAAAGAAAAGCCTTGCTGAGGACTTCTTCGGCATTGCGATGCAGGGTTTCCAGCAGACGATATTCGCTGCGGGTCAGGCCGGCCCAGCGCTCCTGATAAAACACATCCCACTGTTCATCGTCCAAACGCAGGCTGTGCGCATCCTCACGTAGCGGTGCCAGGGTCGGCGCGGGGCGGCGATCCAGGGCCACCCGACGCAGGATGGCCTCGATGCGCACGCGCAGCTCGACCATGCTGAAGGGTTTGGGCAGGTAATCATCGGCCCCCAGGCGAAAACCGCTGATGCGGTCGGCCTCGGCGCCCAGGGCCGACATAAGGATCACCGGGATCGAATGACTGCGGCGCAAATGGGTGAGGACCGACAAGCCATCCAGCCCCGGCAGCAGGATATCCATCAACACCACGTCGAAAGCCTGCGCGCGTGCCATCTCCAGGCCTTGTTGGCCGTTTTGGCACCACGTCACCTGAAAGCCGCAGCGCCCAAGGTGCTCGTGCACATACGCGCCCAGCACAGGGTCATCTTCAATGGTCAGGATACTGGGTAGGCCAACGGCTGCGGGATTCATTAGCGTCTGCAAGTCATTCTCAATCGCTGATTATTCAAGATTACCCCGCCGCAGGCAATCGCTGCCGGGCACCGAGTGCCCGAAGATTGCGCTCGGTCGTTAATTTGCAAGATTCCACCCCGTGCAAATGGCTACACTGCGCAGGTGGCGCGGGCCGGATGCCGGCGCGGAAGATTGATATCAGTGTCGTAGCAGGAGAGTGGCGTGCTTAGAAGAATGGGGATAAAAGGCCGCGTACTGTTGCTGACCTTATTACCGACCAGCCTGATGGCCTTGCTGTTGGGCGGGTATTTCACCTGGATGCAGCTCTCGGAGTTGCAGACCCAACTGCTGCAACGTGGCGAAATGATCGCCGAGCAATTGGCGCCCCTGGTGGCGCCTGCCTTGAGCAGCAAAAACACCGACCTGCTGGAGCGCATCGCCACCCAATCGCTGGAACAACCGGACGTACGCGCCGTGTCCTTCCTTGCGCCAGACCGCGCGCCCCTCGCCCACGCCGGCCCGACCATGCTCAACCAGCCGCCGGTCGGCAACAGTGCGCATCTGTTGCAGCGCACCGGCAACGACGCCACTCGCTATCTCATGCCGGTATTTGGCCGCCACCGCAACCTGGCGGGCGACTGGATTCCCGATGAGGCCGACCGCCTGCTGGGCTGGGTCGAGGTGGAGCTGTCCCATAACGGCATGTTGCTGCGCGGCTATCGCAGCCTGTTCGCCAGCCTGTTGCTGATTGCCATCGGCCTGATTTTTACCGCGGCCCTGGCGTTGCGTATCAGCCGCACCATCAACTCGCCGCTTGGCTTGATCAAACAAGCCGTGGCTCAACTCAAGGACGGCAACCTGGAAACCCGCTTGCCCGCCTTGGGCAGCCAGGAGCTGGATCAACTCGCTTCGGGCATCAACCGCATGGCCGAAACCCTGCAAAACGCCCGGGAAGAACTGCAACACAGCGTCGACCAGGCCACCGAAGACGTGCGCCAGAACCTGGAAACCATCGAAATCCAAAACATCGAGCTGGACCTGGCACGCAAGGAGGCCCTGGAGGCCAGCCGTATCAAATCGGAGTTCCTGGCCAATATGAGCCACGAAATCCGCACACCGCTCAACGGCATCCTGGGCTTTACCCACTTGCTGCAAAAAAGCGAACTCACACCGCGCCAACTCGACTACCTGGGCACCATCGAAAAATCCGCCGATAACCTGCTAGGCATCATCAACGAGATCCTCGACTTCTCGAAGATCGAGGCCGGCAAGCTGGTGCTCGACAGCATCCCGTTCAACCTGCGCGATTTGTTGCAAGACACCCTGACCATCCTCGCCCCCGCCGCGCACGCCAAGCAGTTGGAACTGGTGAGCCTGGTCTACCGCGACACGCCGCTGGCCTTGGTGGGCGACCCGCTGCGGCTCAAGCAGATCCTCACCAACCTGATCAGCAATGCGATCAAGTTCACCCGCGAGGGCACTATCGTGGCCCGCGCGATGATCGAGGACCAACAGGAAGACAGCGTACAACTGCGCATCAGCGTGCAGGACACGGGCATCGGCCTGTCCAGCCAGGACGTGCGCGCGCTGTTCCAGGCATTCAGCCAGGCCGACAACTCGCTGTCGCGCCAGCCGGGCGGCACCGGGCTGGGCCTGGTGATTTCCAAGCGTTTGATCGAACAGATGGGCGGTGAAATCGGCGTCGACAGTACGCCGGGCGAAGGCTCGGAGTTCTGGATCAGCCTGAGCCTGCCCAAGACCCGCGATGATGTCGAAGACCTGCCTTGCGCGCCGCTGCTGGGCCATCGCGTGGCCGTGCTGGAAAACCATGAGCTGGCACGCCAGGCCTTACAGCATCAGTTGGAAGACTGCGGCCTTGAAGTCACGCCGTTCAATACCCTGGAAAGCCTGACCAACGGCATCACCAGCGCCCATCAGACCGAGCAGGCCATTGACCTGGCAGTGCTCGGCGTGACCGCCAACGACATTCCGCCCGAGCGCCTCAACCAACATCTGTGGGACTTGGAGCACCTGGGCTGCAAAGTGCTGATCCTGTGCCCGACCACCGAACAGATGCTGTTCAACCAATCGGTGCCCAACCCCAATAGCCAGTTGCAGGCCAAGCCGGCGTGCACCCGCAAGCTGCGCCGGGCGCTGGCCGACCTGATCAGCCCGCGCCCGTCGCGCAACGAACCGGGCGAGCCGCTGGCCAGCCGTGCGCCGCGCGTGCTGTGTGTGGACGACAACCCGGCGAACTTGCTGCTGGTGCAAACACTGCTTGAAGACATGGGCGCGAAGGTGCGCGCGGTAGAAAGCGGCTATGCAGCGGTCGACGCGGTAAAACAGGACACCTACGACCTGGTGTTGATGGACGTGCAAATGCCCGGCATGGACGGACGCCAAAGCACCGAGGCGATTCGCCAGTGGGAAAGCGAACGCCACGGCACGCCATTACCGGTAGTCGCCTTGACGGCCCACGCCATGGCCAATGAAAAACGGGCCTTGCTGCAAAGCGGCATGGACGATTACCTGACCAAACCCATCAGCGAACGGCAACTGGCGCAGGTGGTGCTGAAATGGACGGGCCTGGCCCTGCGTAATCAAGGGCCGGAGCGCGCCACGGAAGGCCTCGGCCCGGGCGTGCAACTGCCGGTGCTGGACCATGAGGAAGGGTTGCGCCTGGCCGCCGGCAAGGCTGACCTGGCGGCGGATATGCTCGCCATGTTGCTGGCCTCGCTGGAAGCCGATCGCGAGGCCATCAACGTCGCCCGCGACGCCAGTGACAACCTTGCCCTGATCGAACGCGTCCACCGCCTGCACGGCGCCACCCGCTACTGTGGCGTGCCGCAACTGCGCGCCGCCTGCCAACGTGCCGAAACCCTGCTCAAACAGGACGATGCCAAGGCCATGAGCGCGCTGGACGAATTGGAAATGGCCATCGCCCGGCTGGCCAGTGAAGCGCGGATCAGCGCCTGAACTTATCAATAAGGACGCCTTTGATGCGCGTGATTCTTTTCAGCAGCCAAACCTACGACCGCGACAGTTTTCTCGGCGAACCCTTGCCGGCGGGCCTGGAACTGCAATTCCAGCCGGCCCGGCTCAACCTCGACACCGTGGCCCTGGCCGAACACCACGAAGTGGTCTGCGCCTTTATCAACGACGACCTCAGCGCCCCGGTGCTGGAGCACCTGGCCCGGGGCGGCACCGGGCTCATCGCGCTGCGCTCGGCGGGCTATAACCATGTCGATCTGGCCGCCGCCAAACGCCTGGGCCTGACCATCGTGCGCGTACCGGCCTACTCGCCCCACGCCGTGGCCGAACACGCGGTGGCGCTGATCCTCGCCCTCAACCGCCGCCTGCACCGCGCCTACAACCGCACCCGCGACGGCGACTTCAGCCTGCACGGCCTGACCGGTTTCGACCTGGTGGGCAAGACCGTCGGCGTGGTCGGCACCGGCCAGATCGGCGCGACCTTCGCCAAGATCATGGCCGGGTTCGGCTGCACATTGCTGGCCTACGACCCCTTCCCCAACCCACAGGTCCAAGCCCTGGGCGCGCGCTATGTCAGCCTGCCCGAGCTGATGACCGAGGCCCAAATCATCAGCCTGCATTGCCCTCTGACCGCCGACAGCAAACACCTGATCAACGCAGGTTCGCTGGCGCAGATGCAGCCCGGCGCCATGCTGATCAACACCGGCCGCGGTGGGCTGGTGGACACCCCGGCGCTGGTCGACGCGCTCAAGGACGGCCAACTCGGCTACCTGGGGCTGGATGTCTACGAAGAAGAAGCCCAGTTGTTTTTCGAGGATCGCTCCGACCTGCCCTTGCAAGATGACGTGCTCGCGCGCCTGCTCACCTTCCCCAACGTGATCATCACCGCGCACCAGGCGTTCCTTACCCGCGAAGCGCTGGCGGCGATTGCCGGCACCACGCTGAGCAACATTGCCGCATGGGCCGGCGGCAAGGTACAAAACCGCGTGGAGGGATGATCAGCGGTCACATACCAGGCTCATGATAGGCCGGCACCCGTGATAGGATGCCGCGCCTATTTGGAGGATCCATGGCCGAACACGATTTCCGCTTCAGCTTGCTGAGCCCGCAACACACCCTGATCGAATGCCGCGCCCTGGTGCCGGGCCGTTACCAAGTCACCGGCAACGGTGGTTCGATCAAGCATGGCGACGTACTGATCGTCACCCTGCGCGGCAGTAAAACCCTGTCGATGCGCCTGACCGTCGAAGGCGATGCGCGCTACTCCATCCGCCCGGCCGGCCAATGGGTCGCCATGGCTCAGGGGCCCAAATTCGGCGAATTGGAAATTCACACCTGGAAGGTCAACTGCGACAGCTGCGACAGCGTGCTGGAGTTTGAATTCGCGGTGGAAACCAAGCTGACCAAAGAGCCGCTGCAACCCGCCGCCAACGCGCGTATCAAAGAACTGGGCTGGACCAGCGAAGGCGACAAGCACCGCTGCCCGAAATGCCAGCAGGCTGCGCAATGAAACGCTTGCTGCTGCTCGCCGCCATCGGGGCGGCCCTGAATGGCTGCGCCGGTGACGGGGTAAGACTCAAGCAAGACCACAGCTACGTGGTGGAGTGGATCGGTGAGCGGCCATTGATGGATTACGCGCACCTGACCGTGACCCTCGGCGCCGATGGTCGCGCCTATGGCAATGGCGGTTGCAACCACTGGTTTGCACCGTACACCCTGGACGGCAACACGCTCACCTTCGGCACGCTGGGCAGCACCCGCAAGCTGTGCGGCGAAGCCTTGATGGAGCAGGAAAACCGCTTCTTCCAGGCCCTGCGGGGCGTGCAGCGCTGGGACATCTCGCCGATCGAACAGACACGGTTCTGGCCGGCCGAGGGCAAGCCGATTCGCTTGTGGCTTGAAGAAGGCTGATCCTGACTCCGTGACTGGATCGAGATCCAAATGTGGGAGGGGCTCGCTCCTCCCACATTTGATTTGAGGTGTTGCTTTAACCGCGCAAGGCCTTGAGCTTGGCCAGTACGCCCTGCGCCGTCTGCTCACCCATCAGCTGCTCACGCACCTTGCCTTTGTCATCGATGATGTAGGTGACCGGCAGTGCTTCGCTGCGCGGAATATCAAAGATCCCTTCCGGGTTCTGCGCCAGTACGGTGAACTTGATGCCCAGTTTGTCGCTGGCCGCCTTCAGCTCTTCCCCCTGCACATTGTCGAAGTTGACCCCGAACACCCCCACGTTCTGCGCCTTGAGCTGTTCGGCCAGGGCGTTGAGTTCAGGGATTTCCGTGCGGCACGGGCCACACCACTCCGCCCAGTAGTTGACCACCAGCCATTGCTTGTCCAAACGTTGGGCCGCGACTTTCTGACCGTACTGGTCAACACCGTAGTCATTCCCGCAGCCGCTGAGCAGCAGGGTTGTAATGATCGCCAATGCACCGATCAGTCGACTTGTCATGGGGTAATCCTTCGCAAAAATGAACGTTGGCTGCGAGCTATCGCCTCTTACGGTTTAAGGACGGGGCGCCGCGCGGGTAGAATACTCGCCACCTTACGCAAGATGCGACCCGCACATGACCGATCTGACGCTTTATCACAACCCGCGCTGCTCGAAATCCCGCGGTGCGCTCGAACTGCTCGAAGCGCGCGGCCTCACTCCCACCGTCGTGCGCTACCTGGAAACCCCACTGAACGCCGCGCAAATCAAGGCCCTGCTCGCCAAGCTCGGGCTCAACGCGCGCCAATTGCTGCGCACTGGCGAAGACGAATACAAAAGCCTCAACCTGGCCGACGCCAGCCTCAGCGAAGCGCAACTGATCGCCGCTATCGCCGCGCACCCCAAGTTGATGGAACGCCCGATCCTGGAAACCGCCGACAAGGCCGTCATTGGCCGCCCACCGGAAAACCTGCTGGAGATTCTGCCGTGACCACTGCGTACGTGCTGGTGTTGTATTACAGCCGCAACGGCTCGGTCAGTGAAATGGCCCGGCAAATCGCCCGGGGCATCGAGCAAGGCGGGATGGAAGCGCGCCTGCGTACCGTGCCGGCGATCTCCACCGAGTGTGAAGCCGTGGCGCCGAGCATTCCGGACGAAGGCGCGTTGTATGCGAGCCTCGACGACCTCAAGCACTGCTCGGGCCTGGCCCTGGGCAGCCCGACACGTTTCGGCAACATGGCCGCGCCGCTCAAGTACTTCCTCGACGGCACCAGCAACCTGTGGCTCACCGGCGCGCTGGTCGGCAAGCCGGCCGGGGTGTTTACGTCCACCGCCAGCCTGCACGGCGGCCAGGAAACCACACTGATGTCGATGCTGTTGCCGTTGTTGCACCACGGCATGCTGATTACCGGCCTGCCCTACAGCGAACAAGCCTTGCTCGACACCCAAGGCGGCGGCACGCCGTATGGCGCCAGCCACCATTCCGGGCCAGACGGCAAGCGCCTGCTCGATCAACATGAAATCGCGCTGTGCCGGGCCTTGGGCCTGCGCCTGGCCACCACCGCCACGCTGCTGGAGAACGGCCGTGGCCAGAAAACCTAAGGTTCTGCCGCCCCAGGCGTGGCTGGAGCCGCGTGTCAAGGTTGCTCGGGCGCTGAGCCTGCTGGCGTTCTTCGCCCTGGTGGGGTTGTTGTGCGTGTATTACCTGTTTGTGGCCGACCTGCATGGCGCACGGCCGTGGGTGATCCTGCTGATCGAACTGGTGCCACTGCTGGTGCTGGCGCCGGGGATCTTGGTCGGCAGCGCACGAGGGCATTCGTGGATGTGCTTTGTGGTGAACCTGTATTTCATCAAGGGCGCGCTGGCGGCCTATGACCCGAACCGGCAGGGGTTCGGGGTGCTGGAGATGCTGGCGAGTCTGGCGGTGTTTTGTACGGCGCTGCTGTACGTACGCTGGCGGCATCAGTTGAACCGGCGGCTGGCGGCAGCCTCACCTGAGCCTCAGTGATTCACCGTATACGCCAGCATCATCGACAACTGGCACATCGGCCGCCCACTCTCGGCGTGCCACTGGTTGAACGCGCCCTGCACCGCTGCCAAATCGCGCAGACTGGTGGGGGCCTTGTCGACGATTTTCTGTGCGTTCAGGGCCGCCACTACGTCATAGCTCGGCACGAACGTGTCCTTGCCGACCATGCGCAAGAAACGCGGCGCCGACAGCCCGCCCAGTTGATGGCCGTGTTTGCTCAGGTACTTCCACAACCCGACGATGTCGGTCACCGGCCAGTCGGCGATAAACGCACCGAAGCTGCCCTTCTCCTGCTCAATGTCGAGGATCATCTGCGCGTTGCGCGGTACGCTCTTGAGCTTGCCCAGGTGCCGGATGATCCGCGTGTCCTGCATCAGGCGCTCAAGGTGCTCGGCCCCCATCAGCACGACTTTTTCCGGGTCGAAACCGAAAAACACCTGCTCGAACGCCGGCCATTTGGCGTCCACCACGCTGTGCTTCAAGCCCGCACGGAATACCCGCAAAGCCAGGGTAGACAGATAGCGGTCATCACTGATCCTGCGCAATTGCGCAGGGGTCTTGGGTACAGGCAGATGGGCGTCCAACTCGGCCGCTGAACCAAAGCGGTTCAGACAATATTCGTGCAGCCACTTGTAATCGCGCATGCCCTCTCCTGGGGATAGAAAATGAAAACGGCGCCTGTGAGCGCCGTCTTTCAGAGCGTTGAAAAACGTTAGAGGTTCACAACATTGACGAAACGCGACGCTGCGGTCTCATCAATTTTCAGGCTGGTGAAGTCGAACAGGTTGCGGTCGGCCAACTGCGACGGGATCACGTTCTGCAGGCTGCGAAAGATACTGTCGGTACGGCCTGGCGTCTTGCTTTCCCAATCCAGCAGCATCTCCTTGACCACCTGGCGCTGCAGGTTTTCCTGGGAGCCACACAGGTTGCACGGGATGATCGGGAACTGCTTGAGGTCGGAGTAGGCCTGGATGTCCTTCTCGTTGCAATACGCCAGTGGGCGAATCACCACATTGCGTCCGTCGTCGGCACGCAGCTTGGGCGGCATGGCCTTGAGCGAGCCGTTGAAGAACATATTCAGGAAGAAGGTCTCGACGATATCGTCACGGTGATGACCCAGGGCCATCTTGGTCGCGCCGATTTCGTCGGCAAACGTATAGAGCGTGCCACGGCGCAGGCGCGAGCACAGCGAGCAGGTGGTCTTGCCTTCCGGAATAAGCTCCTTGACCACCGAATACGTGTCTTTTTCGACGATGTGGTACTCGATGCCCAGTGCTTTCAGATAGGCCGGCAGCACATGCTCGGGAAAGCCCGGTTGTTTCTGGTCCATGTTGACGGCGACGATCTCGAACTTGATCGGCGCGACCTTTTGCAGGTGCAACAGCACGTCGAGCATGGTGTAGCTGTCTTTACCGCCAGAGAGGCAAACCATGACCTTGTCGCCATCCTCGATCATATTAAAATCGGCGACTGCTTCACCGGCCAGGCGGCGCAGGCGTTTTTGCAGTTTGTTCTGGTTGACCGTGAGAGTGCCCATTGCGCTTGGATCCGCTAAAGGTGTGTGACGAAAAGCGCAGCATTTTACCTTCATGAACGACCGAGTTCCATGGTGGGCGGGGGTTTGCTCCCGACGCGTTATATCGGGCGCCTGTTTATTAACCGACCCACTGCCATCGGGAGCAAGCTACCTCCCCCATTAAAATGCATGCCTGCCACAGACCTCGGCGCGATTACGCCCGGTATTTACAGCGCGATTTGCTCTAAAGGCCCTACAGTCATTCCGGTCATACCTTCCTATACTGCGACATGAGGTCGCACACATATCCAGACCTTTCAGGCCATTTGGCCCGTGGGCGCTCCGATGGGGGGCGATGGTAATAACGACAGGAGTGACTGGCATGATCCATCACGTCGTGGGGCTGTTTACCCATCCCGACCAGGAATGGCGGGAAATCCGTGGCGATAAAGAAGAAAGCATCGGCCACATGTACTTCACTCACACCCTGATTCTCGCGGCGATCCCCGCGATTTCAGCGTTTATCGGCACCACCCAGGTCGGCTGGGTCATCGGCAACCGCGCGCCGGTGATGCTGACCCAGGAAAGCGCGTTATGGATGACCATCATGTCGTACGCGGCCATGCTCGGCGGCGTGGCGGTGATGGGCGCCTTCATTCATTGGATGGCGCGCACCTATGATGCCAGCCCCAGCATGGCGCGCTGCGTGGCCTTTGCCACCTACACCGCCACGCCACTGTTTATCGGCGGGCTGGCCGCGCTGTACCCGCATATGTGGCTGGGCATGGTCGTGGGCACGGCGGCGATCTGCTACACGGTGTACCTGCTGTATGTAGGGTTGCCGACCTTCATGAACATCGATCCGGACGAAGGCTTTCTGTTTTCCAGCTCGGTGCTGGCTGTAGGCCTCTGTGGTGCTGGTAGCGATCATGGCGTTCACCGTGATCGTCTGGGGCCTGGGCGTAGGCCCGATTTATACCAACTGACCCGACAACCCCCAAGGCAAAGCCACCGCAAGGTGGCTTTGTGCGTGATGCACGACCATTCGGCGCCTGACAGATTCGGAAACACACGGTTGTGCGGCATACTGGGCCTCTCTGGAGATAGGTACAGCATGCCCGAGCAACTCAATACCCGCGTCGAAGAGTGTTTCCTGCAAGCCGAATTCTTTTTCAAACGAAGCTTCAAACGCCCCCAGGTCAGCCTCAAGCTGCGGGGCCAAAAAGCCGGTGTCGCGCATTTGCACGAGAACCTGCTGCGCTTCAACCCACAGCTGTACCGTGAAAACAGCCAACATTTCCTGAAGCAGACCGTAGCCCACGAAGTGGCGCACCTGATCGCTCACCAATTATTCGGCGAACGCATCCAGCCCCATGGCGAGGAATGGCAATTGATCATGCGTGGGGTCTACGAACTGCCGCCGGACCGTTGTCACACCTATGCCGTGAAACGCCGCCAGGTGACGCGCTACATCTACCGTTGCCCGTGTGCCGACAGCGACTTTCCATTTTCGCCGCAGCGCCATGGAATGGTGGGCCAGGGGCGGCGGTATTTGTGCAGGCGGTGTCGGCAGACCCTGGTGTTTACCGGGGAAACCCGGGTGGAATAGGGACCTTATCGGGAGCAAGCCCCCGATAGCGCCAGATCAGTCACCCAACCACCTTGGCGTGCCGCAGTTCGGCTATGCGCTGAGCACTCAGCCCCAACTGCGCCAACACCTCATCACTGTGCGCACCCACCGCGACACCCATATGCCGAGGCGCCGGCAACCCCTCGGAAAACTTCAGCGGGCAGGCCAGTTGCGCCTGTGTCGAGCCATCGCCCCGGGGTACTTGGCTCACCAGTTCGCGCGCTTTCAATTGGGGATGTTCCGCCGCCTCGGCGAAACTCAACACGGGCTCCACACACGCATCCAGCTCGGCAAACAGCACACACAGTTCGTCAAAACTGCGCGTCTCGAATTCCACCTGCAACGCCTGTTTCAGCGCCGGTTGTCGCTCCGGGTCCAGGCCCCACGCAGCCAACTCGGGCCGCCCTAACGCCATGCATAACTGCTGCATAAACGCCGGCTCCAGGCTGCCGACCGACATCCAGCGGCCATCGCGGGATCGGTAGTAATCGTAGAAGCTGCCCCCATTGAGCGCGTGTTTTTCCCACCCAGGCTCTACTCCGCACGCCAGGTAACCCGCACCCGCCATAGCGTTGAGGCTGAATGAGCAGTCGGTCATGCTCACATCCAGGTATTGCCCCACCCCGCTCTGCTGTCGGGCGATCACCGCCGCCAACAACCCCACCACCGCGTGCAAAGAACCGCCGCCCACGTCCGCCAGTTGCACGCCCAACGGCAACGGCCCGCTGCCCTGGCGCCCGGTGTGGCTGGCCAGCCCCGCCAGGGCCAGGTAGTTGATATCGTGGCCGGCACGATCCTTATAGGGGCCGGTCTGGCCATAGCCGGTGATCGACACATAGATCAACCTCGGGTTGATCGCCTTCAACGCCTCATACCCCAGGCCCAGGCGCTCCATCACGCCGGGGCGAAACTGTTCCAGCACGATGTCGTAGCCTGTGACCAGCGCGCGCACGATCTCCAGCGCTTCGGGCTGCTTGAGGTCCAGCGCCAGGCTGCGCTTATTGCGGTTGAGGTAGGCATGGCCCGCCGACGTGCCCCGGTCATGGGGCGGCAGCACACGCAACAGGTCCATACGCGTGGGCGATTCGATACGCAGCACCTCGGCGCCCATGTCCGCGAGCATCAACGATGCGAACGGGCCGGGCAGCAAGGTAGAAAAATCCAACACTTTGAGGGACGCCAAGGGACCTGACATAGGAACTCCATTTGCGATTCGACTGACCACAGACTAGGCAGCCTTGGCCCTACCGGCAATCGCCGGAACAGTCACCGGCAGTGACCGTTTTGATCACGGCGGGCTTTTTCGCGGCGGCGGCTTTATCATTGGCTCACGTTTGCTTGCCGAGTGTTCCATGAAGTTTGCGATTGCCTTGTATTCCGCGGCCCACGCACCCTCCTCGCGCCGCGCCTTGCTGTTCGCCCAGGCGGCGCTGGCCGGCGGCCACGAGATTGTGCGGCTGTTTTTTTATCAGGATGGCGTGTACAGCGCATCCAACACCATCGTTGCGCCCCAGGATGAGCAAGACATTGCCCGACAATGGCGTGAGTTCGTCAGCCAACACCAGCTCGACGGCGTGGTGTGCATCGCCGCCGCGTTGCGCCGTGGCGTGCTCAACAGCGAAGAGGCCACGCGCTATCAACGCAGCGCGATCAACCTGGACGCGCCGTGGGCGCTGTCGGGCCTGGGGCAGTTGCATGATGCGATCCAGGCTGCCGACCGCCTGATCTGTTTTGGAGGGCCGTGACATGTCCAAATCCTTATTGGTGATCAGTCGCCAGGCGCCGTGGTCCGGGCCGAGCGCGCGCGAGGCGCTGGATATCGTGTTGGCCGGTGGCGCGTTTGATCTGCCCATCGGCCTGCTGTTTATGGACGATGGCGTGTTCCAGTTGGCACCGCACCAGAACGCCAAGGCCGTGCAGCAAAAAGACCTCAGCGCTAACCTGCAGGCATTGGGGCTGTTCGGCATTGACGACGTGTTCGCCTGCCGCCATAGCCTGGCCGCCCGCGGCCTTACCCGTCCCACCGATGCGCAACCGTTGAGCAACGACGCAATCGCCCAACTGATTGACCGTTACGACCAGGTGATTACCCTCTGATGTCGACTTTACATGTGGTGTCTCACTCTCCATTCACCGATAGCCGACTCGACAGTTGCCTGCGCGTGTGTGGCAGCAAAGACGCGATCCTGCTCTGCGGCGACGGCGCCTATGGGCTGCACACTCCGGCCCTGCAAATCAAAGGCGTGAAGGTGTTCGTGCTGGCCGAAGACATGCAGGCGCGCAATCTGCCGCTGCCGGACTGGGCCGACAGCGTGGACTACCCAGGTTTCGTGCAACTGTCGATCGACTACGACAAGGTCAACACCTGGCTATGAACACCCTGACCCTGGGCGGGCGCCGCCTCGAACTGGACAAGGACGGCTATCTCGTCGACCTGAACGATTGGTCTCACGAGGTGGCCCATGCCCTGGCCGCCGCCGAACACCTGGAACTGACCCCGGCCCACTGGGAAATCCTTGAACTGCTGCGCGGGTTTTATGCCGAGTACCAGCTGTCCCCGGCCACCCGCCCGCTGATCAAGTACACCGCCCTGAAGCTGGGCCCGGAAAAGGGCAACAGCCTGCATCTCAACAAACTGTTCAATGGCACTCCCGCCAAACTCGCCGCCAAGCTGGCGGGCCTGCCCCGGCCGACGAATTGCTTATGACCGACTTTGCCCCACTCACTCTTGAAACACCGGCCGAGCACCCGTTTGCGCAGTTCGTGCGCATCCTGGGCAAAGGCAAGCGCGGCGCGCGCAACCTCACCCGCGAGGAAGCTCGCGAAGCCATGGGCATGCTGCTCGACGAAAAAGTCGAAGACACCCAGCTCGGCGCCTTCCTCATGCTGCTGCGCCACAAGGAAGAAAGCCCGGAAGAGCTCGCCGGTTTCACCGAAGCCGTGCGCGAACGCTTGAACGCACCCGCGCTGAATGTGGCTATCGACTGGCCGACCTACGCCGGTAAAAAACGCCATCTGCCGTGGTTCCTGCTGGCGGCCAAATGCCTGGCACACAACGGCGTGCGCATTCTCATGCACGGCGGCGGCGCTCATACGGCCGGCCGGTTGTACACCGAGCAATTGCTGCACACCCTGCAGATCCCGCTGTGCCGCAATTGGCAGCAGGTCGAAAGTGCCTACGAGCAAGGCAACCTGGCATTTATCCCGCTGGGCGACTGGGCGCCGCAGTTGCAACGCATGATCGACCTGCGCAACACCCTGGGCCTGCGCTCGCCGATCCACTCCCTGGCGCGCCTGCTCAACCCGCTGAATGCGCGCTGCGGCCTGCAAAGTATTTTCCATCCGGGTTATCAGGGCGTTCACCGCGATGCCAGCGGCCTGCTTGGCGACAACGTGATTGTGGTGAAGGGTGACGGCGGCGAAATCGAGATCAACCCGGACACGGCCAGCCACCTCTACGGCACCACCGGCGGCGCAAGCTGGGATGAAGAATGGCCCGCCCTCTCCGCCCAGCGCCACGTCAAACCGGCGACCCTGGAACCCGAGCATCTGAAAGCGCTGTGGCGTGGCGACGTCGAGGACAGCTACCCGCAACTGGCGCTGACCGCCACCATGGCACTGGCCTTGCGTGGCCTGGGGCAATCACGGGAACAGGCGTTCGAATTGGCCCGGCAGTACTGGGATGCACGGGACAGATCGATTTAATCGATTATTCACCCGCAGTCTTTGCGCTTTTAGTTCGAACTCATCCCTTTAGACTGGGCTCCAACGCTTATTAGTTGAGGAGCCAATCATGGGTTTGCTGATCGAAGGACACTGGAAAGACCAGTGGTACGAAAGTAGCGCGGACGGCGCCTTCCAGCGCGAACAGGCCCAGCGCCGCCACTGGGTGACCGCCGATGGCCAGCCTGGCCCGAGCGGCGAAGGTGGCTTCAAGGCCGAGGCCGGTCGCTATCACCTCTACGTGTCCTTGGCGTGCCCTTGGGCCCACCGCACGCTGATCATGCGCAAGCTCAAGGGCCTGGAAAGCTTGATCGACGTGTCCGTGGTCAGTTGGCTGATGCTGGAAAACGGCTGGACGTTCGATAAGGCTCACGGTTCCACCGGCGATGCCCTCGACGACTTTACCTATATGCACCAGCGCTACACCGCCGACACGGCCGACTACACCGGCCGCGTCACCGTGCCCGTGCTGTGGGACAAGCAGCTCAAGCGCATTGTGAGCAATGAATCCGCCGAGATCATTCGCATGTTCAACAGCGCGTTCAACGGGCTGACCGGCAACACGCTGGATTTCTATCCCCAGCCGCTGCGCGCAACCATCGATTCGTTGAACGAACGCATCTACCCGGCCGTAAACAACGGCGTATATCGCGCAGGCTTCGCCACATCACAGCAAGCGTATGAAAGCGCGTTTGATGATGTGTTTGCCGAGTTGGATCATCTGGAACGGCACCTGGACGACCATCGTTACCTGGCCGGCGAACACCTGACCGAGGCTGACGTGCGCTTGTTTACCACGCTGATTCGCTTTGATGCGGTGTATTACAGCCACTTCAAATGCAATCTGCGGCGGATCGCGGACTCTTCGAACCTGTCCAATTGGCTGCGGGAGATGTACCAGTGGCCTGGCGTGGCCGAGACCGTGGATTTCGAGCACATCAAGGGGCATTACTACGCCAGCCATCGGACGATCAATCCGACGGCAATTGTGCCGAAAGGGCCGTTGCAGCGGTTTGAGGGCAAGCATGATCGGGCGCGGCTGGTGGGTTCAGGGGTTTGGAGCTGATCCAAAAGATAGGGTGTGATGGATGGCCGCATCGGGAGCAAGCCACCTCCCACACCTGGAATGCGTTCCAAAGGTGGGAGGTGGCTTGCTCCCGATGCTTTTAAGCCTCACACCTGGGACTGAGCGCCTTCAAACCACTTCAGTTTCTCGCGCAATACCACCACCTCACCCACGATCACCAGTGTCGGCGCATGCACTTCATGCTCCGCCACCATGCGAGGCAAGTCCGCCAGGGTGCCGGTGAACACGCGCTGGTTGGACGTGGTGCCCTGCTGGATCAACGCCGCCGGGGTATCGGCGGCGCGTCCATGCTTGATCAACTGCTCACAGATGATCGGCAAGCCAATCAAGCCCATGTAGAACACCAGCGTTTGTGAGGGCCCGACCAGGTCCTGCCAAGGCAGATCCGAAGTACCGTTCTTCAGGTGACCGGTGATAAAGCGTACCGACTGCGCATAGTCACGGTGGGTCAGCGGAATCCCGGCATACGCCGCGCAGCCGCTGGCGGCCGTAATGCCCGGCACCACCTGGAACGGGATGCCGTGGGCCGCCAGTTCCTCGATCTCTTCGCCACCGCGCCCAAAAATAAACGGGTCGCCGCCCTTGAGGCGCAGCACGCGCTTGCCCTGCCTGGCCAAATCCACCAGTTGCTGGTTGATCTGGTCCTGCGGCACGGCATGGTCCGCGCGACGCTTGCCGACGTACACACGCTCGGCATCACGTCGGCATAGCTCAAGAATCGCCGGGGCCACCAGACGGTCGTACAGCACCACATCAGCCTGCTGCATCAGGCGCAGCGCACGGAAGGTCAGCAGGTCCGGATCACCGGGGCCCGCGCCCACCAGGTAGACTTCACCCGGCGCGTGCGGCGGTGCGCCGTTGACTTTGTCGATCAACAGGCGCTCGGCCTCGTCGCCCTGCCCGGCCAACTGGCGGTCGGCAATCGGGCCCTGGAACACTTCTTCCCAGAACGCACGGCGCTGCTGCACGTCCGGATACAGCCCCTTGACCTGGGCTCGAAAACGCGCCGCCAACCCGGCCAATTGGCCGTAAGTGGACGGAATCCAGGTTTCCAGTTTGGCGCGGATCAAGCGTGCCAGCACTGGCGCATCGCCGCCGCTGGACACTGCAATCACCAACGGCGAGCGGTCGACGATCGCCGGGAAAATCACGCTGCACAGGGCCGGCGCGTCCACCACATTGACCGGTACGCAACGACGCTTGGCCTCGCTGGAGACTTGCGCATTCAGGGGCTCGTCGTCGGTCGCGGCGATGATCAGGGTGCAACCGTCGAGGTCGGCCTCCTGATAACCGCGCAAAATCAGTTCCCCGCCACTGCCCAGCACCAGCTCACGCAACTGGTCTTCGATCTGGGGAGCAACCACTCGCAGCACGGCACCGGCGTCGGCCAGCAGCCGGGATTTGCGCAAGGCAATCTCCCCACCACCGACCACCAGCACGCGACTGCCGCGCAGGTTATGAAACAGCGGCAGAAATTCCATTTAGCGGATGACCTCGACGCCCGCCATGTACGGCTGGAGCACCTGCGGCACACGGATCGAACCGTCGACCTGCTGGTAGTTTTCCAGCACGGCGACCAGGGTACGGCCTACTGCCAGACCGGAGCCGTTAAGGGTGTGTACCAGTTCCGGCTTGCCGGTTTCAGGGTTGCGGAAACGCGCCTGCATGCGACGGGCCTGGAAATCACCGCAGTTGGAGCACGACGAGATCTCGCGATACTTGTCCTGGCTCGGCACCCATACTTCGAGGTCGTAGGTCTTCACGGCGCTGAAGCCCATGTCGCCGGTGCACAGTGCCAGCACGCGGTACGGCAGCTCCAGCAGTTGCAGGACGCGCTCGGCATTGGCGGTGAGGTTTTCCAGGGCCTGCATCGAGGTCGACGGCTCGACCACCTGCACCATCTCGACCTTGTCGAACTGGTGCTGGCGGATCATGCCGCGCGTGTCACGCCCGGACGCGCCGGCTTCACTGCGAAAGCACGGGCTGTGGGCGACAAACTTGATCGGCAGTTGCTTGGCGTCGAGGATCTCGCCGGCCACGATATTGGTCAGCGACACTTCGGCCGTCGGGATCAGGTACAGATCGGCTTCGCCGTCGCGGCTGATCTTGAACAGCTCTTCCTCGAACTTCGGCAACTGGCTGGTGCCCATCAGCGCCGGCGCCTGAACCAGGTACGGGGTGTAGGCCTCTTCGTAGCCATGCTCGCCGGTGTGCAGGTTGATCATGAACTGCGCCAGGGCACGGTGCATGCGCGCAATCGGGCCGCGCAGCAACGAAAAGCGCGCACCGGACATTTTCGCGGCGGTTTCGAAATCCAGTCCACCGGTCAGTTCGCCCAGGGCGACGTGGTCCTTGATCTCGAAATCAAAGGCTTTTGGCGTGCCCCAGCGACGCACTTCAACGTTACCGTCTTCGTCTTCGCCGACCGGCACGGACTCATGTGGCAGGTTAGGAATACCCAGCAGGATCTGGTCCAGCTCGGACTGGATCTTGTCCAGCTCGACCTTGCCGTCGGACAGCTCGGTGCCCATGCGCTCGACGTCCGCCATCAACGGCGCGATGTCTTCGCCACGCTGTTTGGCCTGACCGATGGATTTGGAACGCGCGTTACGCTCAGCCTGCAGTGCTTCGGTGCGGGTCTGGACGGTCTTGCGCTGTTCTTCCAGCGCTTCGATGCGCGCGACGTCCAGGGCAAAGCCACGGGATGCCAGGCGGTCCGCTACGTCCTGAAGGTTGCTACGTAACAGTTTGGAATCGAGCATGTCGGTCTCTCGTTTATCAAAGTTTGGTCAAGGACAGGCCAGCCCAGGTGGCGAGCAGCCCGCCGAATACGCTGATGGCCGCATAGCCGATTGCCAGCGGCACCTGCCCACTTTCCAGCAGGCGCACGGTATCCAGTGAAAAAGATGAAAAGGTCGTCAGGCCGCCAAGAAAGCCGACCATCAACCCGGCGCGCACCTCGACAGGTACCTCGGGGCGCACTAAAAACAGGCCATATAAAATGCCGATCAGCAGACAGCCCACGATATTAACGGCCAGCGTCGCGGTATAGAAGTGCTTCGGCCAATGGGCGGTCACCCAATTACCCGTTGCAAAGCGAAGCAGTGTACCTGCGATCCCCCCTGCGGAGACTGCAACCACCAAAGGAATCATGACTTTCTCCGCTGTCTGGGGCTTAAACGATCGAGGCTGGCGAGGTGATTGAGCTTTTCACCGATTTTCAGCTCCAGGCCGCGGGGCACAGGCTGGTAAAGCGGCAATGGCTCAAGCTCGTCGGGAAAGTAGTCTTCACCGGCGGCATAGGCGTCCGGTTCATCGTGGGCGTAGCGGTACTCATCACCGTAGCCCAGTTGCTTCATCAGTTTGGTCGGCGCATTGCGCAAATGCAGCGGGACCTCAAGCGAGCCGTACTCGGCGGCCGCACGCAGGGCCGATTTGAAGCCCATGTACACCGCATTGCTTTTTGGCGCGCAGGCCAGATATGTAATGGCCTGGGCCACCGCCAGCTCGCCTTCCGGGCTGCCCAGGCGCTCCTGCACATCCCATGCGGCGAGGCACAGGCTCAGCGCGCGCGGGTCGGCGTTGCCAATGTCTTCGCTGGCCATGCGCACCACGCGACGCGCGAGGTACAGCGGGTCGCAACCGCCGTCGATCATGCGCGCAAACCAGTACAGCGCGCCGTCCGGATTGGAGCCGCGCACCGATTTATGCAGCGCCGAAATCTGGTCGTAAAAAGCTTCGCCGCCCTTGTCGAAACGGCGGCGGGTGTCGCCGAGCAGGCTTTGCAGCAGGTCGACACCGATCTCGGTGCCGTCTTCGGCCAGGTCGGAGGCGTTCTCCAGCAGGTTGAGAAAGCGCCGCCCATCGCCATCAGCGGCGCTGAGCAGGATCTTGAAACCTTCGTCACTAAGACTCAGTTGGCGCTTGCCCAGGCCCTTGTCTTCGCTCAAGGCGCGCTGCAGCAGCTTTTGCATCGCCGCTTCATCCAAGCTTTTGAGCACATAGACCCGCGCCCGCGAAAGCAATGCGTTGTTGAGTTCGAACGAGGGGTTTTCGGTGGTGGCGCCGATAAAGATCAGCGTGCCGTCTTCCACATAGGGCAAAAACGCGTCCTGCTGCGACTTGTTGAAGCGATGCACTTCGTCGACGAACAGAATCGTGCGCTTGCCGTACTGGCCTGCCTGCTGCTTGGCCACCTCGACCGCCTGGCGGATCTCCTTGACCCCGGTCAGCACCGCCGAGACCGTTTCGAAGTGCGCATCCGACACTTTCGCCAGCAGCCGCGCCAGGGTGGTTTTACCCACGCCCGGCGGCCCCCAGAAAATCATCGAATGCAGCGCACCCTGCTCCAGGGCTTCGCGCAAAGGCTTGCCGCGAGCGAGCAGGTGTTCCTGACCGACGTACTCATCCAGGTTGGTCGAGCGCAAGCGTGCGGCCAGGGGCTGGGCAATCGGGTCACTTCGAAACAGGTCCATGGGCAGCGTTTGAAACCTCTGGGCAGTTTATTCCTGGATCACGTCGGCACCCTTGGGGATGTCGAACTTGAACTTGGACGCAGGTACCGGCTGGTTGGCCTTGACCCCGCTGAACAGGATATCGGTGCGCTGGCCCACACTGTCGACCAGGCGCATGTTGTTGATCACGCCGTTGCCGAACGACAGGGACAGCGTGTCAAACAGCGTGTCCTTGGATTTGGGCTTGAGGGTGAACTCGATGACGTTGCTGGTTTGCTTGGAGGTGATGTCAAAGCTGTCGTTGATTTTCGACACATCACCCGACAGCAGCAGCGCTGGAGTCTGGTTCAGGCGTGGGTCCAGCTTCTTGATGGTGGCCTGCTCCAGGTCCGGGTCCCACAGGGTAACCTTCTGGCCATCGGAAACGATGGTCTGCTCGGCCTTGCCCTCGGTGTGCCAGTAGAACAGCCCTGGGCGCTGCACGGCCATCTCCCCCGCGGTTTCCTGCAACTGGGTGCCACCGGCATCCAGGGTCAGCTGGGAGAAGCGCGCGGTCAGGGTCTGGGATTTGTCCAGCAGGTTCTTCAGGCTGGCCACCGAAGCCGGGTCAGCGTGAGCCGAAACAGCGGTCAGGGCCAGGGCCGGCAACAACAGCATGCGGATAAAGCGCATGGGAGTCCTCATTGAGTAGTCAGGACGTGCCGCGTATTGCCACGCGGCACGGGATCAGTCGCGCATCTGCCCGGGGGCGATGATTTCACGCGAGCCGTTGGTGTTCATTGCGGTGACGACGCCGGCGTGTTCCATGGCTTCGATCATGCGGGCAGCGCGGTTATAGCCGATCTTCAGCTTGCGCTGCACGGCGGAAATCGAGGCCCGGCGGCTTTCCAGCACGAATGCCACGGCTTCGTCGTACAGCGCGTCGGTCTCGGCGTCATCGTCGCCACCGCCGCTGCCGCTGCCGCCGTCGAAGCCACTGCCGGCCTCTTCGACACCCGCCAGGATATCGTCGTTGTATTCCGGGGCGCCGCGCAGCTTCCAGGCTTCCACCACGCGGTGAACCTCATCGTCGGAGACAAAGGCGCCGTGCACGCGGATCGGCAGGCTGGTGCCTGGCGGCATGTAGAGCATGTCACCATGGCCCAGCAATTGCTCGGCGCCGCCCTGGTCGATGATGGTGCGCGAGTCGATCTTGCTTGATACCTGGAACGCCATGCGCGTCGGGATGTTGGCCTTGATCAGACCGGTGATCACATCCACCGATGGGCGCTGGGTGGCGAGGATCAAGTGGATACCGGCCGCTCGCGCCTTCTGGGCGATACGGGCGATCAGTTCTTCAACCTTCTTGCCGACGATCATCATCATGTCGGCGAATTCATCGACCACGACCACGATGGTCGGCAGCTTGCTCAACAATGGCGCTTCGTCGTGGATGCTTTCGCGCTTGTACAGCGGGTCGGTCAACGGCGTGCCGGCGTCCTGGGCTTCCTTGACCTTGGCGTTGAAGCCCGACAGGTTGCGCACGCCCATCTTCGCCATCAGCTTGTAGCGGCGTTCCATCTCGGCAACGCTCCAGCGCAGGGCGTTGGCGGCGTCCTTCATGTCGGTGACCACCGGGCAGAGCAGGTGCGGAATGCCTTCGTAGATCGACAGTTCCAGCATCTTCGGGTCGATCATGATCAGCTTGGCGTCATCCGGGCCGGACTTGAACAGAATCGACAGGATCATCGCGTTCACGCCCACCGACTTACCGGAACCGGTGGTACCGGCCACCAACAAGTGAGGCATTTTTGCAAGGTCAGTGATCACCGGCTTGCCGCCGATATCGTGACCCAGCGCCAGGGTGACCGGCGATTTGAAGTTGTCGTATTCCGGCGTCGACAGCACCTCTGAGAAGCGCACGATCTGGCGGTCTTCGTTAGGGATCTCGATACCCACAGTGGTCTTGCCGGGAATCACCTCCACCACACGCACGCTGGTCACGGCCAGGGAGCGGGCCAGGTCCTTGGCCAGGTTGGAGATGCGGCTGACTTTCACACCGGCGGCCGGCTGGATTTCGTAACGGGTGATCACCGGGCCGGGGTGGATTGAGTCAACCGAGACCTCGACGCCGAATTCCTTGAGCTTGATTTCCAGCAGGTGGCCGACGGCCGCCAGGGATTCCGGGGAATAATTGAGTTGTTTCTTTTCAGCCGGGTCAAGAATCGAGATGGGCGGCAAGGTGCCTTCAACCGCGCTGTCGACAAACAGTGGCGCCTGCTTCTCTTTCTGCACGCGATGGCTCGGCTCGGGGGCCTTGGGCGGCGCGGGAGCGATCACCGGCGGCACCTGCTTCTCGCGGTCCGACATGTGCTTGCTCAGGGCCTGCTCGCGTTCGATCAGGCGTTCCTTGACCTTGGCCTGCTCGCGGCGGTCCGGCGTACTTGGGGCCACCACCTCGTTGACGCGGGTGTCGACTTCACGCAGTTGCGCGACCATGCGCTTGCGCTCGACACGGGCCGCCCACCAGCGATTGGCGGCGCCCTGGAACAGCTCCAGCAGGTCAAGGGTGATCTTGCCGGTCACGTCCATCACCTTGAACCACGACAGGTCAGTGAACACCGTAAGGCCGAACAGGAACAACGCGATGAACATCAAGGTGCTGCCCTGGATATTCAGGGTCTTGCGCGCCAGGTCGCCAAGGCTTTCGCCCAGCGCCCCGCCCGCGCCCGCCGGCAGGCCGGTAGGCGCATGGAAATGAATATGCGCCAGCGCCGCGCCGGAGAGCACCAGGAACACCAGGCCGATCAGGCGCCAGGAAAACAGCCAGCCGCTCCATTGCCACGGCTCGTGGCGCTGGCGGAAGATCTGCCAGGTCTTGATCGCCAGCAGCAAGGGAAAGATGTAAGCGAAGTAACCGAGCACCATGAACAGGATATCGGCGCTGTAGGAGCCCACCGGCCCGCCGAAGTTCTGCACATCGTCGATCTTGCTGTTGTGGCTCCAGCCCGGATCGTCCTTGCCATAGGTGAGCAACGCCATGATCAGGAACAGGCACAACGCGCCGATCGCGATCAGCGCACCTTCCTTGAGGCGATAATGCAGGTGCTGGCGCCAGGCCGGCACGACTGTCTTGGGTGCTGCGGTGGATTTCTTCAAAACGGGTCTATTCCTGCGCCTTTAGCGCGTCCATCTGTTAAATGACGATACATACTGCCCAATCCGAGCAGCTGAAAAATGAACGATCTACTTTTAACACTGCGCGATTGATTCACGAAACGGCGATAACGCCACAATGGCCGCATTGTACGGGTTTGTGTCTCCGATGCCACGCCCTGCCACTCAGCCGGCAGCCCAGTCAATTGGCGTGTCATAAGGTGCTCAATTTGAGCATGCATTGTCTTTGCTGACAAAGGCTTATGAGCTGTTTTTACCAATCCAGGCCAGCTTGGCAAATGGCCTGCATGGCTCAGACCCGATTACGACCACGCCTCAGGCATAGAGTTGCAGAAACACCCGCTCACGCTAATCCACCTTCATGGCTGATTCGGGCTGGCCCGATGGCGCTGCGTCGACAATAATCAACACGTTTGGGGCAGGCGCCATCCCTGCCACTCCCCTCCCCTTCCGTAAGCCTGGATACCATGCTGACTTGGTTACAACGCGACTCCCTGACCTTCCCACCGCTGGCCAAAGCCATGCGCGAACCCAACGGCCTGCTGGCCGCGGGCGGCGACCTGTCGGCCGAGCGGCTGGTGCAAGCCTACCGCCACGGCTGCTTTCCGTGGTTCTCACAGGGTCAGCCGATCCTCTGGTGGTCGCCGGACCCACGCACGGTGATCTTTCCGGACGAACTGCATGTATCGCGCAGCCTGGATAAACTGTTGCGCCAGCAGCGTTACCGCGTGACCTTCGACCAGGACTTCGCCGCCGTTATCCAGGCCTGCGCCGCGCCGCGCGCGTATGCCGATGGCACCTGGATCACCGAAGGCATACAAGCTGCCTACCTGGAACTGCACCAACGCGGCTACGCGCATTCGGTGGAGGTGTGGGACGACGGCAAGCTGGTGGGCGGCCTGTATGGTTTGGCGATGGGCCAGTTGTTTTTCGGGGAGTCGATGTTCAGCCGCGCCGACAACGCCTCCAAATTCGGCTTTGCCACGCTCGTCGGGCAACTGAAGGCCTGGGGTTTTGTGCTGATCGACTGCCAGATGCCCAATGATCACCTGCACAGCCTGGGCGCTCGCGCCATATCGCGCAGCGACTTCGCCGGCTTTCTGCGCAACCATCTGGACCAACCCAGCTCTGGGCCGTGGGTTTCGTAGGCGACATTCGCCCACCTGGCTTACACTTATTTCAAAGCTTACCCCGAGGGTTGATCATGACCGAGTTGGCGCGTTTGAAGTTCTATGCCACTCAACCCCACTCTTGCAGCTATCTGCCCGACGAGCAGGCCACCACGCTGTTCCTCGACCCCAGCCAGCCTATGGACGTGCACGTGTACGCCGATCTCTCGGAAATGGGGTTTCGGCGCAGTGGCGATCATCTGTACCGGCCCCATTGCCAGAACTGCAATGCCTGCGTGCCGGCTCGCATTCCCGTGGCTCAGTTTCTGCCGGACCGCAACCAGAAGCGCATTCTCAAGCGCAACGCCGACCTGACAGTGACGTCGAGCAAGCCACGCTTTACCGAAGAGTATTTCGATCTTTACCAACGCTATATCGAGCAACGGCACGCCGACGGCGATATGTTCCCGCCCAGCCGCGACCAGTTTTCAACGTTTCTGGTGCGCGACCTGCCCTTTTCGCGGTTCTACGAGTTTCGTGCGGACGGCCGCCTGGTGGCCGTGGCGGTGACCGATTTGCTGCCGAACGGCCTTTCGGCGGTCTATACCTTCTACGAGCCGGCCGAGGAGCGCCGTAGCCTCGGGCGCTTTGCGATCCTGTGGCAAATCGGCGAGGCCCTGCGCCTGGAACTGGAGGCGGTGTACCTCGGATATTGGATAAAAAACTGCAAAAAGATGAACTACAAGACCCAATATCGGCCCATTGAGCTACTGATTAATCAAAGATGGGTCACGCTTAACTAGAACCCCTTGGCTTAAACACCCTTTTTCGGGCACAATGCACGCCGCTTTTGCCTGGCGCAGTTGCACCGGGCCATTCACTGGATACCGAGGGCTTTACTGCATGTCGAAAGAAGACAGCTTCGAAATGGAAGGCACTGTCGTCGACACCCTGCCCAACACCATGTTTCGTGTGGAGTTGGAAAATGGGCACGTCGTAACCGCGCATATCTCCGGCAAGATGCGCAAGAACTACATTCGTATTCTTACCGGTGACAAAGTGCGCGTCGAGCTGACGCCCTATGACTTGAGCAAAGGGCGCATCACTTACCGCGCTCGCTAAGCAAGTCAATACAAAACGCCCGGTTATGCCGGGCGTTTTTGTGTGCATAGGATTTCTCAAGCACTGAGCAATTCTGTGGGAGGGGGCAAGCCCCTCCCACATTTGATATGTAATTGTTTTGATGACCGTATTCCAAGGCAGCAAAAAGGCGCCTTTCGGCGCCTTTTGCTTTGTTGCAACCCGCTATCAGGCCATTTCAGCCGTGGTTTCGAACTCGAAGGTCAGCTCGCCATCCTTCAGGTCGATATGCACCACGCCACCATGGTCGGACAGTTCGCCAAACAGGATCTCTTCGGCCAATGGCCGCTTGATCTTGTCCTGGATCAGACGTGCCATTGGGCGCGCGCCCATTGCCGCGTCGTAACCACCCTCCGCCAGCCAGTTGCGCGCCGCGTCGGTTACATCCAACTGCACGCGCTTGTCTTCCAACTGCGCCTGAAGCTCGGTAAGGAACTTGTCCACCACGCTCTTGATAACCTCATGGCTGAGGCGACCAAACTGGATAATGGTGTCCAGACGGTTACGGAACTCCGGCGTGAAGCTCTTCTTGATCACTTCCATCGCATCGGAGGAGTGATCCTGATGCGTAAAGCCGATCGAAGCCCGCGCAGCCGTTTCGGCACCGGCGTTAGTGGTCATGATCACGATCACGTTGCGAAAGTCCGCCTTGCGCCCGTTATTGTCGGTCAGGGTCCCGTGATCCATGACCTGCAACAGCAGGTTGAAGACTTCCGGGTGGGCCTTTTCGATTTCATCGAGCAACAATACGCAATGGGGTTGCTTGGTGATTGCCTCGGTCAACAGACCGCCCTGGTCGAAGCCGACATAGCCCGGAGGCGCACCGATCAGGCGCGACACAGTGTGGCGCTCCATGTACTCGGACATGTCGAACCGCACCAGCTCAATGCCCATGGCCTTTGCCAACTGCCGCGCCGCCTCGGTCTTGCCGACACCGGTAGGACCGGCGAACAGGAACGAACCAACAGGCTTGTCCGGCGATTTGAGGCCCGCACGCGACAACTTGATCGCGGTAGACAGCGAATCGATAGCCGCATCCTGGCCGAACACGGTCAGCTTGAGGTCGCGCTCCAGGTTACGCAGCAACTCCTTGTCGGAGCTGGTGACGTGTTTTGGCGGAATCCGCGCGATCTTCGCCACGATATCCTCGACCTGAGGTACATCGATGCGCTTCACCCGCTTCTCGATCGACTGCAAGCGCTGATAGGCACCCGCTTCATCGATCACGTCAATAGCCTTGTCCGGCATGTGACGGTCGTTGATGTAGCGCGACGCAAGCTCCGCAGCGGCACGTAGCGCCTCATCGGTGTACTCGATGCCATGGTGCGCCTCAAAACGCCCCTTGAGCCCGCGCAGGATGCCGATGGTGTCTTCGACCGAAGGCTCGGAGACGTCGACTTTCTGGAAGCGACGCGCCAGGGCACGGTCTTTTTCGAAGATCCCACGGAATTCCTGGAACGTGGTCGAGCCGATGCAGCGGATATCACCCGACGACAGCAATGGCTTGAGCAGGTTGGAGGCGTCCATCACGCCACCGGATGCCGCACCGGCACCAATGATCGTATGGATCTCATCGATAAACAGGATCGCCTGTGGGCGTTTTTTCAGTTCACCGAGCAGCGCCTTGAAGCGCTTCTCGAAATCGCCGCGATATTTGGTCCCGGCGAGCAACGCACCCAGATCAAGGGAGTAGACGACACTGTTGGCCAGCAGGTCCGGGACCTGGTTGTCGACAATACGCTTGGCGAGACCTTCGGCAATCGCGGTTTTACCCACACCCGCCTCGCCCACCAGCAATGGGTTGTTCTTGCGACGACGCGCCAGGATCTGCGCTACACGCTCAACCTCAAGCTCACGCCCCACCAGCGGATCGATCCGCCCCTGACGCGCCAGCTCGTTGAGGTTGCTGGCATAGGCATCCAGCGGGTTGCTTGAAGAAGAAGACTCACCGCCCTCGTCGTCCTGCATATCCTGCTCACCCTCGGAATGATCGCCGTGCCCAGGCACCTTGGAGATACCGTGGGCGATGTAGTTGACGACATCGATGCGGGCAACGCTCTGCTGCTTGAGCAGGAACACTGCTTGGCTTTCCTGTTCGCTGAAGATCGCCACAAGCACATTGGCGCCAGTGACTTCACGCTTACCGGAGCTCTGTACGTGGAACACAGCGCGCTGCAATACCCGCTGGAAGCCCAGGGTCGGCTGGGTTTCGCGGTCCTCGTCATGCACGGGGATCAGTGGCGTGGTGGAGTCGATAAACTCCTGCAGGTCATGCTTGAGTTTGTCGAGGTTGGCGCCGCACGCACGCAACACGGTGGCGGCAGCTTCATTGTCCAAAAGTGCCAGCAAAAGGTGTTCGACGGTCATGAATTCATGACGCTTCGAACGAGCCTCCTTGAAGGCAAGATTGAGGGTGACTTCGAGCTCGCGGTTTAACATAGCTTCACCTCATACCCAAGTGGTCGGCGTTAACCGTCCTTCTCGATTTCACAGAGTAGCGGATGCTGGCTTTCCCTGGCGTACTGGTTGACCTGCATGGCCTTTGTCTCGGCGATGTCACGGGTAAACACTCCACATACTGCCCGTCCTTCTGTGTGAACGGCCAGCATTACCTTGGTCGCCAACTCGCGGCTCAGGTTAAAAAACACCTCGAGCACTTCGACGACGAAATCCATCGGTGTGTAGTCATCATTGAACAAAACCACCTTGTACATCGGCGGCGCCTGTAAAGCAGGCTTGGCCTCTTTGACAGCAATGCCCGCAGAACCGTCGTCATCGTGTTCGTGATCCGGTCGATCCTGATTGAATGTTAGTCGAATCTGGCTGATTGCATGCATGGAAAGAAAGGTTCGTCAGTGGTTCAAATACAGTGGTGGGGGCGAGCTGTCAGAAATTCAACTCTGACCGACTGGTCGCCTTGACTATCGGCAAATCGGTGTTACAACCAATAGAACCCACAGTGGGTAAAAAAGGTCCGCGCAGTCAACCTTATTTATTCGGGTTAGGACGGATAAACTGGATGATACTCCAGTGATGGAGTCTGGTGCAGAAGGAAATGGGTATGTCTGGCGTCAAGATCAATGGCAAGGTCAAGTGGTTCAACAACGCCAAAGGATATGGCTTTGTGAATGAAGAAGGAAAAACTGAGGATCTTTTTGCGCATTACTCAGCGATCATTATGGATGGTTACAAAACGCTGAAAGCTGGCCAGGTGGTGAGCTTTGAAATCATTCAAGGACCGAAAGGGCTGCACGCAGTGAACATCGATGCAGTGAAAGTCGAATCAACGGAAAAAACCGTACCCTCCCACGCTCATAAAGAAAAGAAGCAAACGGCCTGATCCACCGTCGAGCGCGTAGCTCGCGAAAAAAAACGGCCGCCCCCAATCAATGTGGGGCGGCCGTTTTTTATGGCTTGAGCCTTACATATGCGAAATCAGCGCATCACCAAAGCCCGACGACGACACCAACTTGGCGCCCTCCATCAACCGCTCGAAGTCATAGGTCACGGTCTTGGCCGAAATCGCACCATTGGTACCCTTGATGATCAGGTCGGCCGCCTCGACCCACCCCATGTGGCGCAACATCATTTCCGCCGACAAAATCAACGACCCCGGGTTGACCTGGTCCTTGCCCGCGTATTTTGGCGCAGTGCCGTGGGTGGCTTCGAACATTGCCACGGTATCGGACAGGTTCGCCCCCGGCGCAATACCGATACCGCCCACCTCCGCCGCCAGGGCGTCGGACAGGTAGTCACCATTGAGGTTGAGGGTAGCAATCACGTCATATTCGGCCGGACGCAACAGGATCTGCTGGAGCATGGCGTCGGCAATCGCATCCTTGACCACCACATTCTTGCCGGTCTTCGGGTTCTTGAACTGCATCCACGGCCCGCCATCAAGCAGGGTCGCGCCAAATTCCTCAGCGGCCACCTCGTAGGCCCATTCCTTGAAGGCCCCTTCGGTGAACTTCATGATGTTGCCTTTGTGCACGATGGTCAGCGAATCGCGATCATTATCCACTACGTATTGAAGGGCCTTACGCGCCAGGCGCTTGGTACCTTCCTTGGAAACCGGCTTGACGCCAATCCCGCAATCCTGGTCGAAACGGATCTTGGTGACGCCCATTTCCTCCTTGAGGAACTTGATCACCTTGATCGCTTCCGGCGAGCCGGCCTTCCACTCGATCCCGGCATAAATATCTTCGGAGTTTTCGCGGAAGATGGTCATGTCCACGTCGCCAGGCTTCTTGACCGGGCTGGGCACGCCTTCAAACCAGCGCACCGGGCGCAGGCACACATAGAGGTCAAGTTGCTGGCGCAGCGCCACGTTCAACGACCGGATCCCGCCACCGACCGGTGTGGTCAGCGGGCCCTTGATGGACACCACATAATCCTTGACCGCATCGAGGGTTTCCTGGGGCAGCCAGGTGTCCTGATCGTAGACCTGGGTCGCCTTCTCGCCGGCGTACACCTCCATCCACGAAATCTTGCGCTTGCCGCCGTAGGCCTTTTCAACAGCTGCGTCGACCACCTTGATCATCACCGGGCTGATGTCGACGCCAATACCGTCACCTTCGATATAAGGGATGATCGGTTGGTCAGGAACATTGAGAGAATGGTCTGCGTTGACGGTGATTTTGTCGCCGACTGCCGGAACCTGAATCTTCTTGTATCCCATGCTGAACTCCATCTATGGATTGAACATCTGGCTGCGTTCGAGCCTACTCCAGATAAATGGCGACTGAAACCTCGCGCCATGCTCATTTGCATCGAAAACAGCATAAATTGCCGCCTACAAGCCTGAAAGAAAAGGGAAAAACGCCAATCTTGAGCACATCGTGCGACTTTAGGCGCAACCCGGTACCTGCGACCTTTAGACCAATGGACGACACACCTTTTGTATGAAGGCTCGGCGTAAGCATAGCGACCTATGTATAATGCCGCCGCTGACCAAAGAGTCACGACGGCGGACCGCTCCAGTTTCTGCAAATAAAGAGCGGCGCCTTCCGCCAAAAGCAGGACTAATACAATAGTCCACCCGCTTGACGCTCGACTGATGCAACCCAACATCACCGCGAAGAAACCTCGACCTTTCGCTCATGGATGACTTTGAACGAACGCGCTCCACCCGGCGCATCTCGAGTTTCTGCGCACGCTTTCAGCAAAGAAGAGAGTTAATCCGAATATGCCCACCCGCTCGAAGATCATCTACACCTTCACCGACGAAGCCCCAGCCCTCGCCACCTATTCACTGCTGCCTATCGTAGAGGCCTTCACCGCTTCCGCTGATATTGCCGTGGAAACCCGCGATATTTCCCTCGCCGGGCGCATCCTCGCAAGCTTCCCCGAGCAACTGGGCACCAAGGCTGTACCGGACCACCTCGCCGAACTGGGCGCCCTGGCCGTTACCCCCGAAGCCAACATCATCAAGCTGCCTAACATCAGTGCTTCGACCCCGCAGCTGCAAGCCGCGATCAAAGAACTGCAGGCCCAGGGCTACGCCCTGCCGGACTACCCGGAAACCGTAACCACCGACGCGGAAAAAGAAACCCGCGCACGTTACGACAAGGTCAAGGGTAGCGCCGTGAACCCGGTACTGCGCGAAGGCAACTCCGACCGCCGCGCACCGCTGTCGGTCAAGAACTATGCGCGCAAGCACCCGCACAAAATGGGTGCCTGGGCTGCCGACTCCAAATCCCACGTTGCCCACATGAGCAGCGGCGACTTCTACGGCAGCGAAAAAGCCGTACAGATCGAAGCGGCCGATGCTGTCAAAATCGAGCTGGTCGGCAAGGATGGCGCCACCACCGTCCTCAAAGAAAAGACCACCGCCCAGGCCGGCGAAATCCTCGACAGCGCCGTGCTGAGCAAAAACGCCCTGCGTTCGTTCATCGCCGCTGAAATCGAAGACGCCAAGAAACAAGGCGTATTGCTGTCGGTGCACCTCAAAGCCACCATGATGAAGGTCTCCGACCCAATCATGTTCGGCCAGATCGTTGCCGAGTTCTATAAAGATGCCCTGACCAAGCACGCCACCGTGCTGGAACAGATCGGCTTCAACCTGAACAACGGCATCGGCGACCTGTACGCACGCATCAAGGCGCTGCCGGCCGACCAGCAAGCGCAGATCGAAGCGGACATCCAGGCGGTCTACGCCGCTCGCCCTTCCCTGGCGATGGTCAACTCCGACAAAGGCATCACCAACCTGCACGTGCCGAGCGACGTGATCGTCGACGCCTCGATGCCGGCCATGATCCGTGACTCCGGCAAAATGTGGGGCACCGACGGCCAACTGCACGACACCAAGGCCGTGATTCCAGACCGCTGCTACGCCACCATCTACCAAGCCGTCATCGAAGACTGCAAGGCCAATGGCGCCTTCGACCCAACCACCATGGGCAGCGTGCCGAACGTTGGCCTGATGGCTAAAAAAGCCGAAGAGTACGGCTCCCACGACAAGACCTTCCAGATCAAGGCCGACGGCGTAGTCCGCGTCACCGACAGCAAGGGCAACCTGCTGATGGAACAGAACGTCGAAGCCGGCGACATCTTCCGCATGTGCCAGACCAAGGACGCGCCGATCCAGGACTGGGTCAAGCTGGCCGTCAACCGTGCCCGCGCCAGCAACACCCCGGCCATCTTCTGGCTGGACCCCAAGCGTGCGCACGACGGCGTCGTGGTCGAGAAAGTTCAGGCTTACCTGAAAGACCACAACACCGAAGGCCTGGACATCCGCATCATGTCGCCGGTCGACGCCATGAAGTTCACCTTGGAACGCACCCGCAAGGGCCTGGACACCATCTCGGTAACCGGCAACGTACTGCGCGACTACCTGACCGACCTGTTCCCGATCATGGAACTGGGCACCAGCGCCAAGATGCTGTCGATCGTGCCACTGATGAATGGCGGTGGCCTGTTCGAAACCGGCGCCGGCGGTTCGGCACCCAAGCACGTGCAGCAATTGCTGGAAGAAAACTTCCTGCGTTGGGACTCCCTGGGCGAGTTCCTGGCCCTGGCCGCCTCCCTTGAGCATTTGGGTGTGACCTACAACAACCCGAAAGCCTTGGTACTGTCCAAGACCCTGGACCAGGCCACCGGCCAGTTCCTGGACAACAACAAGTCGCCATCGCGCAAAGTCGGCAACATCGACAACCGCGGCAGCCACTTCTACCTGGCGCTGTACTGGGCCCAAGCCCTGGCCGCCCAGACCGAAGACACTGCACTGCAAGCGCAGTTCGGCGAACTGGCCAAGACCCTGGCGGAGAACGAAGCAACCATCGTTGCCGAACTCAACGCCGTACAGGGCAAGCCAGTGGACATCGGCGGCTACTACGCGCCGAACCCAGAGCTGACCAGCAAGGCCATGCGCCCAAGCAACACCCTCAATGCGGCAATTGCCAAGTTGAAGTAAGGTTGTAACGATGCAAAAGAAGCCCCGGCCTTGTGCCGGGGTTTCTGTTTCCAGCAAATAAACCGGATTCAAATGTGGGAGGGAGCTTGCTCCCGATGGCAGAACAATCGCGAAAAACTCTAATGAACTGTAAGTTCTAACAGGTGCCCCCCAGCCCCCTGAGGGCCATCCTTATCCCGTGACGACTGAGCCGAGACCGGGAGACCATCAAATGTTGCGCACCTACTATTTATTGCCACTGGGCGCTTTCTTACTTGCGCTGCTGCCCCTGGCAAACGCTGGCCAAAACGTCCAGATGACATACTTCCTCAACGCGAGCTTTACCTGCCAGAACGGCGTCACAACGCAAGGATATAGCGTTTATGTGGTTGGCTCGCACCCAGAAGTCGGAAAATGGGACCCCGCCAACGCCGTTTTACTCAGCCCATCCAACTACCCGACATGGACCGGCCAGGTGCGTTTTTCGGGCGTCCAGCTCGATGAAAAGGTGGAATGGAAGTGCATTATTCGCAACGAAAAGAACCCGCAGGATGTACAGAAATGGCAGGCTGGGCCGAATAACGAAGTGATATTGACGTTCTCCCCGCAAGCCCAGGCCACCGCTACGTTTTGAGCAGCCCGGCCATGTCCGGCGTATCATGCAGGATGATTTAGCCCCCACCTGCATTCGAGAGCCATTCATGACCTGGCAACCCCACATCACCGTCGCCACCATCGTCGAAGACAACGGCAAGTTCCTGATGGTCGAAGAACTCAAGGGCGGCCGCGCCGTGCTCAACCAGCCCGCCGGCCACCTCGACCCGCACGAAACCCTGACGGAAGCCGCCGTGCGTGAAACCCTCGAAGAAACCGGCTGGGACGTCGAAGCCACCGGCATCGTCGGCATCTACCTGTACACCGCACCGAGCAACGGCGTGACCTATCAGCGCGTGTGCTTTATCGCCAAGGCCCTGCAACACCACCCGGGCTATCAACTCGACGAAGGCATCGTCCGCGCCCGCTGGCTCACCCGTGACGAACTGATGGCCCTGCGCGACGACTGGCGCAGCGAGCTGATCATCCGCTGTATCGATGATTATCTGGCCGGCCAGCGCCACAGCCTGGAATTGATCCGCCCTTCTCTTTAGCCTTGCGGGCCCAGGCCTGTTAGAATCGCGTCCTTTTTCAAGACACCCGTTGAAACCCTATGCGTGATCCAGCCCCTTCTGCCACACAAAAGAAGCGCGTCATCGTCGGCATGTCCGGCGGCGTGGACTCTTCCGTTTCCGCCGTTCTGCTCATGGAGCAGGGTTATGAGGTGGAAGGCCTGTTCATGAAGAACTGGGAAGAAGACGATGGAACGGAATATTGCACCGCCATGGACGACCTGGCGGATGCGCAGGCCGTGTGCGACAAGATCGGTATCAAGCTGCACACCGCCAATTTCGCCGCCGAGTACTGGGACAACGTGTTCGAGCACTTCCTGGCCGAATACAAGGCCGGTCGCACGCCGAACCCGGACATCCTGTGTAACCGCGAGATCAAGTTCAAGGCGTTCCTCGACTACGCCATGATGCTCGGCGCCGACCTGATCGCCACCGGCCACTACGTGCGTCGCCGCGATATCGACGGCCGCACCGAACTGCTCAAGGGCCTGGACCCGAACAAGGACCAGAGCTACTTCCTGCATGCCGTCGGCGGCGAACAGATCGCCAAGACCCTGTTCCCGGTCGGCGAACTGGAAAAGCCCGAGGTCCGCAAGATCGCCGAGCAACATGGCCTGGCCACCGCCAAGAAGAAAGATTCCACCGGGATCTGCTTTATCGGTGAGCGCCGCTTCAGCGACTTCCTCAAGCAATACCTGCCGGCACAACCGGGCGACATCAAAACCACCGATGGTGAAGTGATCGGTCGCCACCACGGCCTTATGTACCACACCATCGGCCAACGCCAGGGTCTGGGCATAGGCGGCCTCAAAGACGCCGGTGAAGAGCCGTGGTACGTGCTGGTCAAGGACCTGGAAAACAACGTACTGATCGTCGGCCAGGGCAACGAACACCCTTTGCTGTTCTCCGGCGCCCTGCTCGCTTCGGAAATCTATTGGGTCAACCCGATCGACCTGAGCACGCCGCGCCGCCTGACCGCCAAAGTGCGTTATCGCCAGAGCGACCAACCCTGCACCCTGGAAAAAACCGCTTCGGGCTACCGCGCCACCTTCGATGACCCGCAGCGCGCGGTCACGCCTGGCCAATCCGTGGTGTTCTATGACGGTGAAATCTGCCTGGGCGGCGGCGTGATTGAAGTCGCGCAGGCCTGGAGCAACCCGGCATGAGCCCGACCCAGGAGCAATTGACCGCACTGGGCGGCGTATTTCTGTCTGCCGTGCTGGTGGACAAGATCGCCAAGACCGGCCAGGTCACCGAAGCGGGCCTGACCTGCATGCTCGGCAGCCTGCTGATCCGCGACCCCAAGGACACCCTCGAAGTCTACGGCGGCGACGACCTCGCGCTGCGTGAAGGCTACCGCGCGCTGATCGGCGCCTTGGAGCGCGACCCGAGCACCTTGCAGCGCGAGCCGCTGCGCTATGCCCTGTCGATGCTCGGCCTCGAGCGGCAACTGGCCAAGCGCGACGACATGCTGGAAACCATCGGCAAACGCCTGCCGCAGATCCAATCCCAGGTCGAGCACTTCGGCCCGGCTCACGAAAACGTGATCGCCGCCTGCGGCGCGCTGTACCAGGATACTTTGAGTACCTTGCGCCAACGGATCCAGGTGCACGGCGACATGCGCAACCTGCAACAACCGAACAACGCCTCGAAAATCCGTGCGCTGCTGCTGGCCGGTATTCGTTCGGCGCGGTTGTGGCGCCAGTTGGGCGGTCATCGTTGGCAACTGGTGATCAGCCGGCGCAAATTGCTCAAAGAGCTTTACCCGTTGATGCGCAACGAATAAGTCGCACCAGCACGCTATTTTCAAGCCGTTACGCGTAATACGCCGGTCAGTTGGCAACGGACTGGCGGATTTTTTCATGTATGATACGCGCCCCATTTCGTTGCCCGACTGTCCGAGAACACCCCATGCAGCTCTCTTCGCTCACTGCGGTTTCCCCTGTTGACGGCCGCTACGCCGGCAAAACCCAGGCCCTGCGCCCTATTTTCAGCGAATACGGCTTGATCCGTGCTCGTGTACTGGTTGAAGTGCGCTGGCTCCAGCGCCTGGCCAGTCACCGCGCCATCAGCGAAGTGCCGGCGTTTTCCGCCGAGGCCAACGCTGTATTGAACACCCTGGCGGAAAACTTCTCTCTGGAGCACGCCGAGCGTGTCAAAGAGATCGAGCGCACCACCAACCACGACGTCAAAGCCATTGAGTACCTACTCAAGGAGCAAGCGGCCAAGCTGCCGGAACTGGCCCAGGTCAGTGAATTCATCCACTTTGCCTGCACCAGCGAGGACATCAACAACCTGTCCCACGCCCTGATGCTGCGCGAAGGCCGTGATGACGTGATGCTGCCGCTGATGCGCCAGACCGCCGAAGCCATCCGCGAACTGGCGATCCGCTTCGCTGCTGTGCCGATGCTGTCGCGCACCCACGGTCAACCCGCCTCCCCGACCACCCTGGGCAAAGAACTGGCCAACGTGGTGTACCGCCTGGAGCGTCAAATCGCTCAAGTCGCTGCCGTTCCGCTGCTGGGCAAGATCAACGGCGCTGTCGGCAACTACAATGCCCACCTGTCGGCTTACCCTGAGATCGACTGGGAAGCCAACGCCCGCGCCTTCATCGAAGACGAACTGGGCCTGGGCTTCAACCCGTACACCACGCAGATCGAACCGCACGACTACATTGCCGAGCTGTTCGACGCGATTGCGCGTTTCAACACCATCCTGATCGACTTCGATCGCGATATCTGGGGCTACATCTCCCTGGGCTACTTCAAGCAGCGCACCATTGCCGGTGAAATCGGTTCGTCGACCATGCCGCACAAGGTCAACCCGATCGACTTCGAAAACTCCGAAGGCAACCTCGGCATCGCCAACGCGCTGTTCCAGCACCTGGCCAGCAAGTTGCCGATCTCCCGCTGGCAGCGCGACCTGACCGACTCCACTGTACTGCGCAACCTCGGCGTGGGTTTTGCCCACAGCGTGATCGCGTACGAAGCCAGCCTCAAAGGCATCAGCAAGCTGGAGCTCAACGAGCAGAAAATCGCCGCCGACCTGGACGCGTGCTGGGAAGTACTGGCCGAGCCGATCCAGACCGTGATGCGTCGCTACAACATCGAAAACCCCTACGAGAAGCTCAAAGAGTTGACCCGTGGCAAGGGCATCAGCCCGCAAGCGCTGCAAACTTTCATCGACGGCCTGGACATGCCGGACGCTGCCAAGGCCGAGCTGAAATTGCTCACCCCGGCCAACTACATCGGCAACGCCGTGGCCCAAGCCAAGCGCATCTGATCATCGCAAGACCCTTGAGACGCCCGGCCGCGCCGGGCGTTTTTATTTCAGTCTGAAAAGTGCTTTTTTTCAATAGGTTACACATGAATCCTGATATCCCTCTTCAACTTTTGGGCGGCATCACGGCACGGGAATTCCTGCGCGATTACTGGCAGAAAAAACCGCTGCTGATCCGTCAGGCCATCCCTGACTTCGAAAGCCCGATAGACGCCGACGAACTGGCCGGCCTGGCCCTGGAAGAAGAAGTCGAATCGCGCCTGGTGATCGAACACGGCGAGCGCCCATGGGAACTGCGCCGCGGCCCGTTCGCCGAAGACGCCTTCAGCACCCTGCCGGAACGCGAGTGGACCCTGCTGGTACAAGCGGTCGACCAGTTCGTACCGGAAGTGGCCGAGTTGCTGGAGCAGTTCCGCTTCCTGCCTAGCTGGCGCATCGATGACGTGATGATCAGCTTCGCCGCGCCAGGCGGCAGCGTAGGCCCGCACTTCGACAACTACGACGTGTTCCTGCTGCAAGCCCAAGGCAAGCGCAACTGGAAGATCGGCCAGATGTGCAGCTCCGAAAGCCCACTGCTGCAACACGCCGACCTGCGCATCCTCGCCGAATTCGAAGAAAGTGCCGAATGGGTGCTGGAACCGGGCGACATGCTCTACCTGCCGCCGCGCCTGGCACACTACGGCATCGCTGAAGATGACTGCATGACCTACTCGGTCGGCTTCCGCGCCCCAAGCGCCGCCGAAGTACTGACCCACTTCACCGACTTCCTCGCCCAGTACCTGACGGACGAAGAGCGCTACACCGACGCCGACGCCCAGCCCGTCAGCGACCCGCATCAGATCCAGAGCGACGCCCTTGATCGCCTCAAGAGCCTGCTGGCCGAGCACATGAGCGACGAGCGCATGTTGCTGACCTGGTTCGGCCAGTTCATGACCGAGCCACGCTACCCGGAACTGGTAGCGGGCGAAGACGTGGGCGAAGAAGACTTCCTCGGCAGCCTGCAGGACGGCGCGATCCTGGTGCGCAACCCTAGCGCGCGCATGGCCTGGTCCGAAGTGGATGATGATGTACTGCTGTTCGCCAGCGGCCAGAGCCGTTACCTGCCAGGCAAACTGCGCGAGCTGTTGAAACTGGTGTGCTCGGCCGATGCGCTGCACAGCGAAAACCTCGGCGAGTGGCTCGCCGACGAAGACGGTCGCGACCTGCTGTGCGAATTGGTCAAGCAAGGGAGCTTGGGGTTTGCCGATGAATAAGATTCACGTAAGTGTCGCGGACTGGCGAAAGGATATCGACGAGATTCGGCGCATTCGTGAAGCGGTATTTATCGCTGAGCAATCGGTTCCACCGGAGCTGGAATGGGACGCGGACGACGCGGACGCCATGCATTTCCTCGCATTCGAAGGCGACTTTGCGATTGGCACCGCGCGCCTGCTGCCCAGCGGCGAGATCGGCCGCGTGTCGGTGCTCAAGGACTGGCGCGGGCTGAAGGTGGGCGACAAGCTGATGGAGGCCGTGATCGAAGCAGCTGAAAAACGCGGCCAGACCAAGCAGTTTCTCAGCGCTCAGGTGTATGCCGCACCGTTTTATGAGCGGCTGGGCTTCGAGATCGTCAGTGACGAGTTTCTTGAAGTCGGGATTCCGCACGTCGATATGGTGCGCGGGGGCTGACTCAAGACCGAGTCGCCGCCATCGGGGGCAAGCCCCCTCCCACATTGGCCGCATTCCAAAGGATGTACTCGGTCAAGTGTGGGAGGGGGCTTGCTCCCGATAGCTATCTCAGCAACACCCCAAAATGCCCTGCCAGCCAGGGCATTTTGCCGTCTACGATTCAATATGCGACCCGCCAGGCCGACAAACTGGCACTATCAAGCCCAAATGACTCGCAGAGATAACGGACATGTCCCTACGCACCCTGCTCACCGCACTCCTGCTGACCGCCAGCGTCTCGGCCATGGCCGACACCCAAGTCGTCAACCTGAGCAACCGCACCAGCGCCGACCTGCTGCCTGTAGCACAGAACTTCATCGGCAAGGACGGCACCGTCAGCGCTTACGGCAACCAGCTTATTGTCAAAGCCGAGCCCGGCAAGATCGAAGAGCTGCGCGCCCTGCTCGCCCAACTCGACACGCCGGCCAAGCGCCTGCTGATCACCGTCGACACCAACGAAACCAACCAGCAAAACAGCGGCGACAGCCAGACCCGCATCATCAGCTATGGCACCGCCAGTCGCGACGGCGGCATCCAGCAGATCCAGGCCAGTGAAGGCGTGCCGGCCCTGATCCAGGTAGGCCAGAGCGTCCCGCTGACCACCACCCAACCCGACGCGTACGGGCGCCCGCAAAACCAGACCCAATATCGCAATGTCACCCAGGGCTTTTATGTGACCGCCAGCGTCACTGGCGAGACCGTACACCTGGCGATCAGTACCAACCGTGACCGCATGAGCCAGGAACGTCCCGATGTAGTGAACGTGCAAAGTACCGACACAACCGTCAGCGGGCGCTTGGGCGAATGGATATCCCTGGCAGGCGTCAATCGTGAAACCCAGGCCGATAAATCCTCCACAACCCGCAGCTACGCTACCCAGGGGCGCGACGACCTGACTTTACGGGTCAAGGTCGACACCCTGAACTGAAGCACCAAAAACTGACTGATGAGTCGTATTAGACTAAAGATGTAGTGCTTCAAAAAAAGCACTACAAAACATTTGACGATCCAAAAAAGCATGGGCATGATGGCCTCGCTCCCGCTAATCAGAGGCCCTGGCAAGGGTCTTCGGATCGCCGCTCTAAGTTACCCACCTGAGCCGATTCGTGTCTGTACCGCCCACAAGGTGTGTTTGACGTTGGTTGCGACTGGAACGAAGTTGTCCCGAGGGACGGAAGCTAACCAGGTAACCCGGCAACACACTGCAGAATGTCCAACGGCCCACGACGCCCAAAGACTGTTCTCGGTTCGCCCCTACCTGCTCACTTTCTCCCTTGAGCCCTTCGTTCACCCCGTCGCCTCCCCCGTCGAACCTGGCTTGACCGCCTATGCCTCTGGTCAGCGAGCCGCCCTACCGCGCAACGATTGCGTGGCAGGCAAAAGGACTTTTCCACCTAGACCTATGCGACGAGGTTTTTCCCCATGGCACTGACACGCGAACAGCAAATTGCAGCCCTTGAAAAAGATTGGGCTGAAAACCCACGCTGGAAAGGCGTAACCCGCGCTTATTCCGCTGCTGACGTCGTCCGCCTGCGTGGCTCGGTTCAACCCGAGCACACCTTTGCAAAACTCGGCGCCGAGAAGCTGTGGAACCTGGTCACCCAAGGTGCCAAGCCTTCCTTCCGCCCCGACAAAGATTTCGTCAACTGCATGGGCGCCCTCACTGGCGGCCAGGCAGTCCAACAGGTGAAAGCCGGTATCCAGGCGATCTACCTGTCCGGCTGGCAAGTGGCGGCGGACAACAACTCCGCCGAGTCCATGTACCCCGACCAATCGCTGTACCCGGTGGACTCCGTGCCGACCGTGGTCAAGCGCATCAACAACTCGTTCCGTCGTGCCGACCAGATCCAGTGGAAAGCCGGCAAGAACCCAGGTGACGAAGGCTACATCGACTACTTCGCACCGATCGTGGCTGACGCCGAGGCCGGTTTCGGCGGCGTACTGAACGCTTACGAGCTGATGAAGAGCATGATCGAAGCAGGCGCTGCCGGCGTTCACTTCGAAGACCAACTGGCTTCCGTGAAAAAATGCGGCCACATGGGCGGCAAGGTACTGGTTCCGACCCAGGAAGCCGTACAGAAGCTGACCGCTGCGCGCTTGGCCGCTGACGTTGCCGGGACGCCGACCATCATCCTGGCGCGTACCGATGCCAACGCCGCTGACCTGCTGACGTCGGACTGCGACCCGTACGACCAGCCGTTCGTGACCGGCGAACGTACCCAGGAAGGCTTCTACAAAGTACGCGCCGGCCTGGACCAGGCTATCGCTCGCGGCCTGGCCTACGCGCCGTACGCCGACCTGATCTGGTGCGAAACCGCCAAGCCGGATCTGGACGAAGCCCGTCGCTTTGCTGAAGCGATCAAAAAGGAATACCCGGACCAACTGCTGTCCTACAACTGCTCGCCTTCTTTCAACTGGAAGAAGAACCTGGACGACGCGACCATCGCCAAGTTCCAGCGCGAACTGTCCGCCATGGGCTACAAGCACCAGTTCATCACCCTGGCCGGCATTCACAACATGTGGCACAGCATGTTCAACCTGGCGCACGACTACGCCCGCAACGACATGACCGCCTACGTGAAGCTGCAGGAGCAGGAATTCGCTGACGCCGCCAAGGGCTACACCTTCGTGGCGCACCAGCAGGAAGTGGGCACCGGCTACTTCGACGACATGACCACCGTGATCCAGGGCGGCACCTCGTCCGTGACCGCGCTGACCGGCTCGACCGAAGAAGAACAGTTTCACTGATTGATCGGGTACACGGCCACGGCGGCCCCAGGGAAGACCTAACCGCCGTGCCGCACAACAATCACGCCCCGACTGGTTCGGGGCGTTTTTTTTGCCTGGACTGAGTCACCTCCCACATGGGGAAATGTGATCTGCCTAAAAATTTTGCGCAAATCTTGATCCAGAGCGGTATTCGCTGCAGATAAATCGGTTAAAAGATCCACTCCAACACTCGCGACATTCAAGCAAGTAACGGCAACTTCCCGCGCCACACGAGAAACACTCGCTTAAACCTCCGCGCAAACAATATTCATTATCATTTGGCACTTAAAAGCTTCGTTACCGGTTAAACAAAACAGATTTGATTAAATGCCCGCTAATGCCCACCCTGTAAGGGTTACAGCCCCATTGAGGTGCACTATGTCCTTATTCCAACGAATAATTTCGCTATCGCAATTTTACTTGCCCGGTGTTTAGCCATAAAATCACCGCGGTTGACTGCGCTGCGACATATCGTCACTGCATCATTACTTTTTCGAGCTCAGAGACCTTTGCTCTCTGTTAAGGATTTCCAGCATGACCGAAGCGACAGGACTCATGGCCCACAACTGGGGCTTTGCCATTTTCCTCCTCGGTGTTGTCGGCCTCTGTGCCTTTATGCTCGGCGTCTCCAGCCTCCTTGGGTCAAAAGCCTGGGGCCGCAGCAAAAACGAACCGTTCGAGTCGGGCATGCTACCTACAGGTGGCGCCCGCTTGCGGCTCTCAGCCAAATTCTATCTGGTCGCGATGCTCTTCGTGATCTTCGATATCGAAGCCCTTTTTCTCTTTGCCTGGTCTGTGTCCGTCCGCGAAAGCGGCTGGACCGGATTCGTCGAAGCCCTCGTTTTCATAGCAATTCTGTTGGCAGGCCTTGTCTACCTATTTCGAGTGGGCGCCCTTGATTGGGCTCCGGAAGCTCGTCGTAAGCGGCAAGCGAAGCTGAAACAATGAGGCTTTGGCGATGCAATACAATCTCACCAGGATCGACCCGGATGCTCCTAACGAGCAATACCCCATCGGCGAACGGGAAACCGTTTCCGACCCGTTAGAAGACCAAGTCCACAAAAACATCTACATGGGCAAGCTGGAGGACGTGCTGAGTGGCGCGGTCAACTGGGGGCGTAAAAACTCCCTGTGGCCGTACAACTTCGGCCTTTCGTGCTGCTACGTGGAAATGACCACCGCCTTCACGGCGCCCCACGACATCGCGCGCTTTGGCGCCGAAGTTATCCGGGCCTCGCCGCGCCAGGCGGATTTCATGGTTATCGCCGGTACCTGCTTCATCAAGATGGCGCCGATCATCCAGCGTCTCTATGAGCAAATGCTCGAGCCGAAGTGGGTTATCTCCATGGGTTCGTGCGCCAACTCCGGTGGCATGTACGACATCTACTCGGTCGTTCAAGGGGTGGACAAGTTCCTGCCCGTGGACGTCTATGTGCCTGGCTGCCCGCCCCGCCCCGAAGCATTTCTGCAAGGCTTGATGCTGTTGCAGGAATCGATTGGCAAGGAGCGTCGCCCGCTGTCCTGGGTCGTCGGCGATCAAGGCGTGTATCGCGCCGAGATGCCTTCGCAAAAGGATGCGCGCCGCGAACAGCGAATCGCAGTCACCAATCTGCGCAGCCCCGACGAAGTCTGATCCAGCCCGCTTCTTTTATAGAACGAAAACCTGGCCTCATTCTTTACGTTGACCGAAAGCGATAAAAAACCATGACTACAGGCAGTGCTCTGTATATCCCGCCTTATAAGGCAGACGACCAGGATGTGGTCGTCGAACTCAATAACCGTTTCGGCCCTGACGCCTTCACCGCCCAGGCCACACGCACCGGTATGCCGGTGCTGTGGGTGGCGCGCGCCAAGCTCGTCGAGGTCCTGACCTTCCTGCGCAACCTGCCCAAGCCGTACGTCATGCTCTATGACCTGCATGGCGTGGACGAGCGTCTGCGCACCAAGCGCCAGGGGCTGCCGAGCGGCGCCGATTTCACCGTGTTCTACCACTTGATGTCGCTGGAGCGTAACAGCGACGTGATGATCAAGGTCGCGCTGAGCGAAAGCGACCTGAGCGTCCCGACCGTGACCGGTATCTGGCCGAACGCCAGCTGGTACGAGCGTGAAGTCTGGGACATGTTCGGTATCGACTTCCCTGGCCACCCGCACCTGACGCGCATCATGATGCCGCCGACCTGGGAAGGTCACCCGCTGCGCAAGGACTTCCCTGCCCGCGCCACCGAATTCGACCCGTTCAGCCTCAACCTGGCCAAGCAACAGCTGGAAGAAGAAGCCGCGCGCTTCCGTCCGGAAGACTGGGGCATGAAGCGCTCCGGCACCAACGAGGACTACATGTTCCTCAACCTGGGCCCGAACCACCCTTCGGCTCACGGTGCCTTCCGTATCATCCTGCAACTGGATGGCGAAGAAATCGTCGACTGCGTACCGGACATCGGCTACCACCACCGTGGTGCCGAGAAGATGGCCGAGCGCCAGTCCTGGCACAGCTTCATCCCGTACACCGACCGTATCGACTACCTCGGCGGCGTGATGAACAACCTGCCGTACGTGCTCTCGGTCGAGAAGCTGGCCGGCATTAAAGTGCCAGACCGCGTCGACACCATCCGCATCATGATGGCCGAGTTCTTCCGCATCACCAGCCACCTGCTGTTCCTGGGTACCTATATCCAGGACGTCGGCGCCATGACCCCGGTGTTCTTCACCTTCACCGACCGTCAGCGTGCCTACAAGGTCATCGAGGCCATCACCGGCTTCCGTCTGCACCCGGCCTGGTACCGCATCGGCGGCGTGGCCCACGACCTGCCCAATGGTTGGGAGCGCCTGGTCAAGGAATTCGTCGAGTGGATGCCCAAGCGTCTGGACGAATACCAGAAAGCCGCCCTGGACAACAGCATCCTCAAGGGCCGCACCATCGGCGTCGCGCAGTACAACACCAAAGAAGCCCTGGAATGGGGCGTCACCGGTGCCGGCCTGCGTTCCACCGGTTGCGACTTCGACCTGCGTAAAGCACGCCCGTATTCCGGCTACGAGAACTTCGAGTTCGAAGTACCCTTGGCGGCCAATGGCGATGCCTACGACCGTTGCATCGTGCGCGTCGAAGAAATGCGCCAGAGCCTGAAGATCATCGAGCAGTGCATGCGCAACATGCCGGCCGGCCCGTACAAAGCGGATCACCCGCTGACCACGCCGCCGCCTAAAGAGCGCACGCTGCAGCACATCGAAACCCTGATCACGCACTTCCTGCAGGTTTCGTGGGGCCCGGTCATGCCGGCCAACGAATCCTTCCAGATGATCGAAGCGACCAAGGGTATCAACAGTTATTACCTGACGAGCGATGGCGGCACCATGAGCTACCGCACCCGGATTCGCACCCCAAGCTTCCCGCACTTGCAGCAGATCCCTTCGGTGATCAAAGGCGAGATGGTCGCGGACTTGATTGCGTACCTGGGTAGTATCGATTTCGTTATGGCCGACGTGGACCGCTAAGCATGAACAGCACGCTTATCCAGACAGACCGTTTCACCTTGAGTGAAACCGAGCGCTCGGCCATCGAGCACGAGCTGCATCACTACGAAGACCCGCGCGCGGCGTCGATCGAAGCCTTGAAGATCGTCCAGAAGGAACGTGGCTGGGTGCCTGACGGCGCGCTCTACGCCATCGGCGAGATCCTCGGCATCCCCGCCAGCGACGTTGAAGGCGTGGCGACGTTCTACAGCCAGATCTTCCGCCAGCCGGTCGGCCGCCACATCATTCGCGTGTGCGACAGCATGGTCTGCTATATCGGGGGTCACGAGTCGGTGGTCAGCGAGATCCAGAACAAGCTGGGCATCGGCCTCGGCCAGACCACACCGGACGGGCGCTTCACGCTGCTGCCGGTGTGCTGCCTGGGCAACTGCGACAAGGCGCCGGCGTTGATGATCGACGACGACACATTCGGTGACGTGCAGCCTGCTGGCGTGACCCAATTGCTCGAGGGCTACCCATGACCCTGACTTCTTTCGGCCCGGCCAACCTGATCAAGCGTTCGGCCGAGACCCACCCGCTGACCTGGCGCCTGCGTGATGATGCCGAGCCGGTATGGCTCGACGAATACCAGGCCAAGAACGGTTACGCCGCCGCGCGCAAAGCCTTCGCCGACATGGCCCAGGACGATATCGTCCAGACGGTCAAGGACGCCGGCCTCAAGGGCCGCGGCGGTGCAGGCTTCCCCACGGGCGTGAAGTGGGGCCTGATGCCCAAGGACGAGTCCATCAACATCCGCTACCTGCTGTGCAACGCGGATGAAATGGAGCCCAACACCTGGAAAGACCGCATGCTGATGGAGCAACTGCCCCATCTGCTGATCGAAGGCATGCTGATCAGTGCCCGCGCCCTCAAGACCTACCGTGGCTACATCTTCCTGCGTGGCGAATACACCACCGCCGCCAAGCACCTCAACCGTGCCGTGGCCGAAGCCAAGGCAGCGGGCCTGCTGGGCAAGAACATCCTCGGTTCGGGTTTTGACTTCGAACTGTTCGTGCACACCGGCGCCGGGCGTTACATCTGCGGTGAAGAAACCGCGCTGATCAACTCCCTCGAAGGCCGCCGCGCCAACCCGCGTTCCAAGCCGCCCTTCCCTGCCGCCGTGGGCGTGTGGGGCAAGCCGACCTGCGTGAACAACGTCGAGACCCTGTGCAACGTGCCGGCGATCATCGCCGACGGCGTGGACTGGTACAAATCGTTGGCCCGCGAAGGCAGCGAAGACATGGGCACCAAGCTCATGGGCTTCTCCGGCAAGGTCAAGAACCCTGGCCTGTGGGAACTGCCATTCGGCGTGACCGCGCGCGAGCTGTTCGAGGACTACGCCGGTGGCATGCGCGACGGCTACACCTTGAAAGCCTGGCAGCCAGGCGGCGCCGGTACCGGTTTCCTGCTCCCTGAGCACCTCGACGCACAAATGTACGCCGGCGGCATCGGCAAGGTGGGCACCCGGATGGGTACCGGCCTGGCGATGGCGGTGGACAACACGGTGAACATGGTCTCGCTGCTGCGCAACATGGAGCAGTTCTTTGCCCGCGAGTCCTGCGGCTTCTGCACCCCATGCCGCGACGGTTTGCCGTGGAGCGTGAAGCTGCTGATGGCGCTGGAAAACGGCGAAGGCCGCGAGGGTGACATCGAAACCCTGCTGGGCCTGGTCGGTTTCCTCGGCCCCGGCAAGACTTTCTGTGCTCACGCACCGGGCGCCGTGGAGCCACTGGGCAGCGCAATCAAATACTTCCGCTCGGAGTTCGAAGCCGGCATCGCGCCTACCAGCGCCGCCGTGCCGCCTCTGGCGAAGCCGATCGTAGTCGGCGCGTAACGCTTAAACAGGCGAAGGGTCCGTGCCCTTCGCCTGCTCATGTGCTGACGCCGTAACGGCTGTGTAGATGCACATGAATAACAAGATTCCATTAGCCACGCCCGCTGACAACGGGCCAACGAAGAACTTTGAACCATGGCCACTATCCACGTAGACGGCAAAGCGCTCGAAGTCGATGGGGCGGACAACCTGTTACAGGCATGTCTGTCACTAGGCCTCGACATCCCGTATTTCTGCTGGCACCCCGCGCTTGGTAGCGTCGGTGCCTGTCGCCAGTGTGCGGTCAAGCAATACACCGACGAGAACGACACCCGTGGTCGTATCGTCATGTCCTGCATGACCCCAGCCACCGACAACACCTGGATCTCCATCGACGATGAAGAATCCAAGGCGTTCCGCGCCAGCGTTGTCGAATGGCTGATGACCAACCACCCCCACGACTGCCCGGTCTGTGAGGAAGGCGGTCACTGCCACCTGCAAGACATGACGGTGATGACCGGCCACAACGAGCGCCGCTATCGCTTCACCAAGCGTACCCACCAGAACCAGGACCTCGGCCCGTTCATCTCCCACGAGATGAACCGCTGCATTGCCTGCTACCGCTGCGTGCGCTTCTATAAAGACTATGCCGGCGGCACCGACCTGGGCGTCTTTGGCGCACACGACAACGTGTACTTCGGTCGCGTTGAAGACGGCGTGCTCGAGAGCGAGTTCTCCGGCAACCTCACCGAGGTCTGCCCGACCGGTGTGTTCACCGACAAAACCCACTCCGAGCGCTACAACCGTAAGTGGGACATGCAATTCGCGCCGAGCATCTGCCATGGCTGCTCCAGCGGTTGCAACATCTCCCCGGGCGAGCGCTACGGTGAACTGCGTCGTATCGAAAACCGCTTCAACGGTTCGGTCAACCAGTACTTCCTGTGCGACCGTGGCCGTTTCGGCTACGGCTATGTCAACCGCGAAGACCGCCCACGCCAGCCATTGCTGGCCGATGGCGCCAAGCTGAGCCTGGACGAAGCGCTGGATAAAGCCGCCGACCTGCTGCGCGGCCGCAACATCGTCGGTATCGGTTCCCCGCGCGCCAGCCTCGAAAGCAACTACGCGTTGCGCGAGCTGGTAGGCGCCGAGCACTTCTACAGCGGCATCGAAGCCGGTGAGCTGGAGCGTATCCGTCTGGTGCTGCAAGTGCTGAACGACAGCCCGCTGCCCGTGCCGAACATGCGCGACATCGAAGACCACGACGCGATCTTCGTGCTCGGTGAAGACCTGACCCAGACCGCCGCGCGCATAACGCTGTCGTTGCGCCAGTCGGTCAAAGGCAAAGCCGAAGAAATGGCCGACGCCATGCGCGTACAGCCGTGGCTCGACGCCGCCGTGAAGAACATCGGCCAGCACGCGCTGAACCCGCTGTTTATCGCAAGCCTGGCTGAAACCAAGCTCGACGACATCGCCGAAGAATGCGTCCACGCAGCACCGGACGACCTGGCCCGCATCGGTTTCGCCGTGGCCCACGCCCTTGACGCCGGCGCGCCTGCCGTCGACGGCCTGGACGCTGAAGCCGTGGCGCTGGCCCAGCGTATCGCCGACGCCCTGCTGGCGGCCAAGCGCCCGCTGATCATTGCCGGTACCTCGTTGGGTTCCAAAGCGCTGATCGAAGCCGCCGCCAACATCGCCAAGGCCCTCAAGCTGCGCGACAAGAACGGTTCCATCAGTCTGGTCGTGCCGGAAGCCAACAGCCTCGGCCTGGCCATGCTCGGTGGCGAGTCCGTTGACGCTGCGCTGCAAGCGGTGACCGACGGCCGTGCCGATGCCATCGTGGTACTGGAAAACGACCTGTACACCCGCACCGATGCCGCCAAGGTTGACGCCGCACTCAGCGCCGCCAAAGTGCTGATCGTGGCCGACCACCAGAAGACCGCCACCAGCGACCGTGCCCATCTGGTGCTGCCGGCCGCCACCTTCGCCGAAGGCGACGGTACCCTGGTCAGCCAGGAAGGCCGCGCCCAGCGCTTCTTCCAGGTGTTCGATCCGAAGTACATGGACGCCAGCATCCTGGTTCACGAAGGCTGGCGCTGGCTGCATGCCCTGCGCGCGACCCTGCTGAACCAGCCGATCGACTGGACCCAGCTCGACCACGTCACCGCTGCCGTGGCCTCCAGTGCACCGCAACTGGCGCGTATCGTCGATGCCGCGCCGTCCGCCGCGTTCCGCATCAAGGGCTTGAAACTCGCCCGTGAACCGCTGCGTTACTCCGGTCGTACCGCCATGCGCGCCGACATCAGCGTGCACGAACCGCGTACCCCGCAAGACAACGACACCGCGTTCGCCTTCTCGATGGAAGGTTACTCGGGTTCGGCCGAACCGCGTCAGCAGGTGCCGTTCGCCTGGTCGCCGGGCTGGAACTCGCCGCAGGCCTGGAACAAGTTCCAGGACGAAGTCGGTGGGCATATCCGTGCCGGTGACCCGGGCACCCGCCTGATCGAAAGCAGCGGTGACTCGCTGAACTGGTTCGCCGCGGTCCCGCGTCCGTTCAACCCGGCGCCGGGTACCTGGCAGGTCGTGCCGTTCTTCCACCTGTTCGGCAGCGAAGAGAACTCTTCCAAGGCCGCGCCGGTGCAAGAGCGCATTCCAGCCGCCTACGTGTCGCTGGCCAAGTCCGAAGCCGACCGCCTGGGCGTCAACGACGGCGCTTTGCTCAGCCTGAACGTGGCCGGCCAGGCCCTGCGCCTGCCGCTGCGCATCAACGAAGAGCTGGGTGCCGGCCTGGTTGCGCTGCCAAAAGGCATCGCCGGGATCCCGCCCGCCATTTTCGGCAAAACCGTTGACGGTCTGCAGGAGGCAGCGCAATGACTTGGTTCACGCCGGAAGTAATTGACGTGATCATCTCGGTGGTCAAGTCCATCGTGATCCTGTTGGCCGTGGTCGTCGCGGGCGCCCTGCTCAGCTTCGTCGAACGTCGCCTGCTGGGCTGGTGGCAGGACCGTTACGGTCCGAACCGCGTTGGCCCGTTCGGTATGTTCCAGATCGCCGCCGACATGCTGAAAATGTTCTTCAAGGAAGACTGGACCCCGCCGTTTGCCGACAAGGTGATCTTCACCCTAGCACCCGTCGTGGCCATGAGCGCCTTGCTGATTGCGTTTGCGATCATCCCGATCACCCCGACCTGGGGCGTGGCGGACCTGAACATCGGTTTGCTGTTCTTCTTCGCCATGGCCGGTTTGTCGGTCTACGCGGTGCTGTTCGCCGGTTGGTCGAGCAACAACAAGTTCGCCCTGCTGGGCAGCTTGCGTGCCTCGGCGCAAACCGTATCCTATGAAGTGTTCATGGGGTTGGCACTGATGGGCATCGTGGTGCAGGTTGGCTCGTTCAACATGCGCGACATCGTCGAGTACCAGGCGCAGAACCTGTGGTTCATCATTCCGCAGTTCTTTGGCTTCTGTACGTTCTTCATCGCTGGCGTGGCCGTGACTCACCGTCACCCCTTCGACCAGCCGGAAGCGGAACAGGAACTGGCCGACGGTTACCACATTGAATATGCCGGCATGAAGTGGGGCATGTTCTTCGTCGGTGAGTACATCGGCATCATCTTGATCTCGGCCCTGCTGGTCACGCTGTTCTTCGGCGGCTGGCACGGTCCGTTCGGCATCCTGCCGCAGTTGGCCTTCTTCTGGTTCTTCCTGAAGACCGCGTTCTTCATCATGCTGTTCATCCTGCTGCGCGCCTCGATTCCGCGCCCGCGCTATGACCAGGTGATGGATTTCAGCTGGAGATTCTGCCTGCCGCTGACCCTGATCAATTTGCTGGTGACGGCTGCCGTCGTGTTGTTGAACACGCCAGCCGGCGCGGTTCAGTGAGGATTTGACCCATGTTCAAATATATTGGCGACATCGTTAAGGGTACCGGTACCCAGTTGCGAAGCCTGGTGATGGTGTTCGGTCACGGCTTTCGCAAACGCGACACCCTGCAATATCCGGAAGAAGCGGTGTACCTGCCGCCGCGCTATCGCGGCCGCATCGTACTCACCCGCGACCCCGATGGCGAAGAGCGTTGCGTAGCCTGCAACCTGTGCGCCGTGGCGTGCCCGGTGGGTTGCATCTCCCTGCAGAAAGCTGAAACCGAAGACGGTCGCTGGTACCCGGACTTCTTCCGCATCAACTTCTCGCGCTGCATTTTCTGCGGCCTCTGCGAGGAAGCTTGCCCGACCACCGCGATCCAGCTCACACCGGATTTCGAGATGGCCGAGTTCAAACGTCAGGACCTGGTGTACGAGAAAGAAGATCTGTTGATTTCCGGTCCCGGTAAAAACCCTGATTACAACTTCTATCGTGTTGCAGGTATGGCCGTTGCCGGTAAGCCCAAAGGCGCCGCACAAAACGAAGCCGAGCCGATCAACGTGAAGAGCTTGCTGCCTTAAGGAAGAAAGATGGAATTCGCTTTCTATTTCGCATCGGGTATTGCAGTGGTGTCCACGCTTCGCGTGATCACCAACACCAACCCCGTGCACGCCCTGCTCTACCTGATCATTTCGCTGATCGCCGTGGCCATGACCTTTTTCAGCCTCGGCGCACCGTTCGCCGGTGTGCTGGAAGTGATCGCCTACGCCGGCGCCATCATGGTGCTGTTCGTGTTCGTGGTGATGATGCTCAACCTGGGGCCGGCTTCGGTCGCCCAGGAGCGCGTCTGGCTCAAGCCCGGCATCTGGCTCGGCCCGGTTGTCCTCGCAGCGCTGCTGCTGGGTGAACTGCTGTATGTGCTGTTCGCCCACCAGAGCGGCCAGGCCATCGGCCACACCACCGTGGACGCGAAAGCCGTGGGCGTCAGCCTGTTCGGCCCGTACCTGCTGGTGGTCGAACTGGCGTCGATGCTGCTGCTCGCCGCAGCCATCACTGCCTTCCACTTGGGCCGCAACGAAGCCAAGGAGCAATGACGATGCCTGCTATCCCTTTGGAGCATGGTCTGGCGGTCGCCGGCATCCTGTTCTGCCTTGGCCTGGTCGGCCTGATGGTTCGCCGTAACATTCTGTTCGTGTTGATGAGCCTGGAAATCATGATGAACGCCGCGGCATTGGCGTTCATCGTGGCGGGCGCACGTTGGGGCCAGCCGGATGGACAAGTCATGTTCATCCTGGTGATCAGCCTGGCAGCCGCCGAAGCCAGTATTGGCCTGGCGATCCTGCTGCAGCTGTACCGTCGCTTCCACACGCTTGATATCGACGCTGCCAGTGAGATGCGCGGATGAACATGATCTTTCTGACTTTCGTATTTCCCCTGATCGGTTTCCTGCTGCTGTCGTTCTCCCGTGGACGCTGGTCGGAAAACCTGTCTGCCCTGGTGGGCGTGGGTTCGATCGGCCTGTCGGCCATCGTCGCCGCTTACGTCATCTGGCAATTCAACGTGGCACCGCCCGAAGGCGGCCATTACACCCTGGTGCTGTGGCAGTGGATGTCGGTGGAGGGCTTCAAGCCCAACTTCGCCCTCTACGTCGACGGCCTGTCGATCACCATGCTCGGCGTGGTGGTGGGTGTGGGCTTCCTGATCCACCTGTTCGCGTCCTGGTACATGCGCGGTGAAGCGGGCTACTCGCGCTTCTTCTCGTACACCAACCTGTTTATCGCCAGCATGCTGTTCCTGGTGCTGGGCGATAACCTGTTGTTCCTGTACTTCGGTTGGGAAGGCGTGGGCCTGTGCTCGTACCTGTTGATCGGTTTCTACTACAGCAACCGCAACAACGGTAACGCGGCGCTCAAGGCGTTTATCGTCACCCGCATCGGCGACGTGTTCATGGCGATCGGCCTGTTCATCCTGTTCCAACAGGTGGGCACGCTGAATATCCAGGAACTGCTGGTGCTGGCACCGCAAAAATTCCAGGTCGGCGACTTCTGGATCACCCTGGCGACCCTGATGCTGCTGGGCGGCGCCGTGGGTAAATCCGCGCAACTGCCGCTGCAAACCTGGCTGGCGGACGCCATGGCCGGCCCTACCCCGGTATCGGCACTGATCCACGCCGCCACCATGGTAACCGCCGGTGTCTACCTGATCGCCCGTACCCACGGCCTGTTCACCCTGGCGCCGGACATCCTGCACCTTGTAGGCATCGTTGGCGGCGTGACCCTGGTACTGGCCGGCTTCGCCGCGCTGGTGCAGACCGACATCAAGCGTATCCTCGCCTACTCGACCATGAGCCAGATCGGCTACATGTTCCTGGCCCTGGGCGTCGGAGCCTGGGACGCGGCGATTTTCCACCTGATGACCCACGCCTTCTTCAAGGCCCTGCTGTTCCTCGCTTCCGGTGCGGTGATCGTTGCCTGCCACCACGAGCAGAACATCTTCAAGATGGGCGGTCTGTGGAAGAAACTGCCGTTGGCCTACGCCAGCTTCATCGTCGGTGGTGCCGCCCTGGCCGCCCTGCCGCTGGTGACCGCCGGTTTCTATTCCAAGGACGAAATTCTCTGGGAAGCCTTCGCCAGCGGTAACCGGAACCTGCTGTACGCAGGCCTGGTAGGTGCGTTCATGACCTCGCTGTACACCTTCCGCCTGATCTTCATCACCTTCCACGGTGAAGCCAAGACCGAAGCGCACGCAGGCCACGGCATCTCCCACTGGTTGCCATTGTCGGTGCTGATCATCCTGTCGACCTTCGTCGGCGCGATGATCACCCCGCCTCTGCACGGTGTGTTGCCACAGAGCGTCGGCCATGCCGGCGGCGAAGCTCAGCACAGCCTGGAAATCGCCTCGGGCGCCATTGCCATTGCCGGTATCCTGCTGGCGGCCCTGCTGTTCCTCGGCAAGCGTCGCTTCGTGACGGCCGTGGCCAACAGTGGCATCGGCCGCTTCCTGTCGGCCTGGTGGTTCGCCGCGTGGGGCTTCGACTGGATCTACGACAAACTGTTCGTCAAGCCTTACCTCGCTATCAGCCACGTACTGCGCAAAGACCCGCTCGACCAGACCATCGGTCTGATCCCGCGCGCCGCGAAAGGCGGTCACACCGCCCTGAGCCGAAGCGAGACGGGCCAATTGCGTTGGTATGCAGCTTCCATGGCGGCCGGTGCCGTGCTGGTGATCGGCGCCATCGTAGTGGTAGCGGTCTGATATGAACTTTGCGAACTTGCGAAAGGAAACGAGCCTGTCATGATTCTGCCCTGGCTAATCCTGATCCCCTTTATCGGCGGCCTGCTCTGCTGGATGGGTGAACGCTTCGGCGCCACCCTCCCCCGCTGGATTGCGTTGCTGACCATGTCCCTGGAACTCGCGCTCGGCCTTTGGCTGTGGGCCCATGGTGACTACTCATTCGCTCCGGCACCGGGCGTCGATCCGACCTTCGCGCTTGAATTCAAGCACGTATGGATCCAGCGTTTCGGCATCAACGTGCACCTGGCCCTCGACGGCCTGTCGCTGTTGATGATCCTGCTGACCGGCCTGCTGGGTATCCTCTCGGTACTCTGCTCCTGGAAAGAAATTCAGCGTCACGTGGGCTTCTTCCACCTGAACCTGATGTGGATTCTGGGCGGTGTTGTCGGCGTATTCCTCGCCCTCGACCTGTTCATGTTCTTCTTCTTCTGGGAAATGATGCTGGTGCCGATGTACTTCCTCATCGCGCTTTGGGGTCACAGTTCTTCGGACGGCAAGAAAACCCGGATCTACGCGGCGACCAAGTTCTTCATCTTCACCCAGGCTTCCGGCCTGATCATGTTGGTGGCGATCCTGGGTCTGGTACTGGTCAACTTCAACAGCACAGGCGTGATTACCTTCAACTACGCCGACCTGTTGAAAACCAAGATGTCCCTGACCACCGAGTACATCCTCATGCTGGGCTTCTTCATCGCCTTCGCGGTGAAGCTGCCGGTGGTGCCGTTCCACTCCTGGCTGCCTGACGCTCACGCCCAGGCACCGACCGCCGGTTCCGTCGACCTCGCCGGTATCCTGCTCAAAACCGCCGCTTATGGCCTGCTGCGCTTCGCATTGCCGTTGTTCCCGAACGCCTCGGCCGAGTTCGCGCCGATCGCCATGACCCTGGGTCTGATCGGGATCTTCTACGGTGCGTTCCTGGCCTTCGCCCAAACCGACATCAAGCGCCTGATCGCCTTCTCGTCCGTTTCCCACATGGGTTTCGTACTGATCGGCATCTACTCCGGCAGCCAGCTGGCGTTGCAGGGCGCGGTGATCCAGATGTTGGCCCACGGTGTCTCGGCGGCTGCGCTGTTTATCCTCAGCGGCCAGTTGTACGAGCGCCTGCACACCCGTGACATGCGTGAAATGGGTGGCGTGTGGTCGCGCATCGCTTACCTGCCGGCGATCAGCCTGTTCTTTGCCGCGGCATCCCTGGGCTTGCCGGGTACCGGTAACTTCATCGGCGAGTTCCTGATCCTGATGGGAGCCTTCGTGCAGACGCCGTGGATCAGCGCCATCGCTACCTCGGGCCTGGTGTTCGGTTCGGTTTACTCGCTGATCATGATCCACCGTGCCTACTTCGGCCCGGCCAAGTCCGACACTGTCCTGAAGGGGATGGATGCTCGCGAACTGATCATGGTGCTCGGCCTCGCGGTACTGCTGATCTACATCGGCGTATACCCGCAGCCGTTCCTGGACACTTCTGCCGCAACGATGCATGGCGTGCAGCAGTGGTTCGGCACCGCCTTCTCTCAACTCGCTTCGGCCCGGTAAGAGCGCTATGGAATTCACGATCCAACACTTTATCGCGCTTGCGCCGCTGCTGATCACCAGCCTCACCATCGTGGTGGTGATGCTGGCGATCGCCTGGCGCCGCAATCACTCGCAAACGTTCCTGCTGTCTTGTGCCGGTTTGAACCTGGCCCTGCTGTCGATCATCCCGGCCCTCAAGGTCGCGCCACTGGCGGTCACCCCGCTGATGATGGTCGATGACTTCGCGCTGCTGTACATCGCGCTGATCCTGGTCGCGACCCTGGCCTGCGTCACCCTCGCCCACGCCTACCTCGGCGAAGGCGGCACCGGCTACCCCGGCAACCGCGAAGAGCTGTACCTGCTGATCCTGCTGGCTGCGGCCGGCGGTATCGTGCTGGTGAGCGCGCAGCACCTGGCCGGCCTGTTCATCGGCCTGGAACTGCTGTCGATCCCGACCTACGGCCTGGTGGCCTATGCCTTCTTCAACAAACGCTCCCTGGAAGCCGGCATCAAGTACATGGTGCTGTCGGCCGCCGGTTCCGCGTTCCTGTTGTTCGGTATGGCCCTGCTCTACGCCGAAGCCGGCAGCCTGAGCTTCACCGGTATCGGCCACGCCCTGGCGACCACCAACAGCCCTGCGCCCATCGCCCAACTGGGCCTGGCGATGATGCTGATCGGTCTGGCGTTCAAGCTGTCGCTGGTACCGTTCCACCTGTGGACCCCGGACGTGTACGAAGGCGCCCCGGCGCCGGTGGCCGCGTTCCTGGCCACGGCGTCCAAGGTTGCAGTGTTTGCGGTGATGGTGCGTCTGTTCCAGATCTCGCCCGCGGCCAACACCGGTGTGCTGAGCAACGTGCTGACCGTGATCGCGATTGCATCGATCCTGTTCGGTAACCTGCTGGCCCTGACCCAGAACAACCTCAAGCGTCTGCTGGGTTACTCGTCCATCGCCCACTTCGGCTACCTGCTGATCGCCCTGGTGGCGAGCAAAGGCCTGGCCGTGGAAGCCATCGGCGTGTATCTGGTCACCTACGTGATCACCAGCCTGGGTGCGTTCGGCGTGATCACCTTGATGTCTTCGCCTTACAAAGGCCGTGACGCCGACGCCTTGTACGAATACCGCGGCCTGTTCTGGCGCCGTCCGTACCTGACCGCCGTACTCACCGTGATGATGCTGTCCCTGGCCGGCATTCCGCTGACCGCTGGCTTTATCGGCAAGTTCTACATCGTGGCAACCGGTGTCGAAGCCCACGAATGGTGGCTGGTTGCATCCCTGGTACTGGGCAGCGCCATCGGCGTGTTCTATTACCTGCGTGTGATGGTCACCCTGTACCTGATCGAGCCGAACCTGCGCCGTGTGGACGCCGAGTTGCACTGGGAACAGAAAGCCGGTGGCGTGATGCTGCTGGCCATCGCCCTGCTCGCGTTCTTCCTGGGCGTGTACCCGCAACCGTTGCTCACCTTGGTGCAGCACGCGGTATTGGGTGTGTGATCGTACCGCTGATGCAGTAAAAAAAACGGCGCCCTCGGGCGCCGTTTTTACATTCTGAAGACCACCGCCCCCTCTGTGGCGAGGGAGCTGCTTAGAACGCAATACCTACCTTGACGCCATACTCGTCACGCTTGAGCTTGGTGTTATCGGCGACTTCGGAGTCGGCATCCAGCTTGTACTCGGTGCGGGTGTAATACAGGCCCGCCGTCACCGGCAGATCACCCTTCTGGTTCATCAGCAGGCTGACTTCGGCATAGGGGTTGGTGCGGTCCTTGAGGTCCACGGTGTCGCTGCCCAGACCGTCGACCTTGATTCGCGTGCGGCCATCCAGGGTGCGACGGGCACCGGCTTCGACGCGCAGGGTCATGTCATCGAACTGGTGGTTGTAACCCAGGGCGGCCTTGGCGAATGGCGATTTGTTGGTGAGTTCCAGATCGTTGTCGTTGGACTCCAACTCGTAACGGGTCCAGCTGTAGCCACCGCCCACGACCACGTCTACAAAATTGCGCGCATCGAGCGCGGCACGCCAGCCGAGGTCGAGGTCGGCCTGGCCTTCCTTGAGTTTGTTGTCGCTCTTCTTGCCGTACTTGGCTTCGATACCGGCCTGGTAAATAAAGCCGGATTCGGCAGTGAGCTTGTTACCGAAGTTATAGAACAGGCCCGCCTGCGGCATATGGTCTTTATCGCTTTCGCTACCGCCCTCCAGTTTGAAGTCGTTGTAGCTGCCCAGGATCCCGAAGGTCGAAATCGGGTCGGTGGACGGGGCGGCGAACACCACGGCCGGCGCGGCAACCAGCGCCAGCAATGAAGAATTCTTGAGGAATGTTCCGAATAGCCTTGACATCGTTTTACATCTCCTTGTTGGTTGCAAATTATTCAGGAACCGGTTCGAGCGCAGGTTGACGCAAAAGGTTCGAAAAAAATGCACCCAGTTGGAGATAAAACGGTTCAGCGACGCCTCTAGCTCAAGGCTCCCGGCGATCAGCCGCGATCCTTGTGCACGAGGCGAATGGGCCACTATGCCGCCGCCGTGTGCAGGTTGTCATTTTGAATGAACCTTCTTGAACGCATTTGCCTCCATTTAAAACGAGACAGGGAGGCAACATGAGTAGCGCAAAAATCTACACCGTCCACTACCAATTGCACGGTAAACCGAAGTCTTTTGTGGTGCGCGCCGAAGTGATGAATAACGCCGAAGCCTGGCACTGGGCGGCGGTGGATGCCGATATTGCGCACGTCAGCCGCATCGGCCGTGTGGGCCACGAGCAGGTCAAAAAAACCACCCGGCCCTGGGCGGAAAAGTACGGGATCAGCGACGTCACCTGGGTAGCGCCCAAATAAACGAAGGCCCCGCTCGACGGCGGGGCCTGCGTCACTTCTTCAGGTCGCCCAACGGGTCATAGGGCGGTTTTTTTTCGGATGGCTGCTTCTTGTCTTTGTCCAACGGCGCGATCGCCGGGCCGATGGGGTCGACCTGCGGGTCGGCAACGTCCGGCGAGTCCGGGTCGAAGCCCAGTTCGTCCTTGCCGCTGGCGTGCTCGCTGGAACGCGGGCCTTTCGGAGGATTCGTCATGGCAGTCTCTTCTGTCAAAGCGGGCGGGCTTTGTCGTGGAGGTTTTCCAGGTCTTCTTCGACCCGCTCCACGTCGTCATTTTGGTCACGCTCAGCCGGGTCATTGGGGCGCAACGCATCGTTGTCACGCTCTTCTTCTCCGGGTGTGCGGTCCGGGTTGGGTGTACCCGGTGGTGGCTGCTTGTATTCGGGCATGATGGTTCACCTCATGAACATTGGTGGCCTGGCTGAATTTAGAGAACGCCGCCGCCGGCATCGTTCAACTTGTTTGCCCAGGCGTGCGATGATGCCACCCCGCCACCCTCTGGAGACCTTACCCGCATGTTCGAACTCAAAGCCTGCGACCCCGTCACCTACCGCCAACAGACCCGCCGCAGCACGTTGATCGTCGCCGTGCTATTCCTGGCCTTGGCCATGCTGCTGTCGAGCGCCGCGGTGATGCTGTTCGGCGAGCCCGGCGCAGACAACTTTCGCTTCAATGTCGGCGGTGTATTCGCCGGCGTGCTGATCACCGTTGCCCTGGTACGCGGCCCGTTCTGGAGCCAGCCATGGCTGGCGCCGGCGGTGTATGGCTGGCAGCTCAAGCGCAGCCTGATGCGGGTGACCAACGTGATGCACAAGGTCACCGAGGGTGTGCAGGCCAACGACCCGACGGCGATGAAGGTGTTGCGTTTCTATCACCTGGGACTGACGCAGATGCACGCGCTGGACGCCAATTCCAGTGCCCAGGCGCAACTGGTCGGCGAGATGCAGGCCCATCAAGCCAAGCTGCAGGCGCTGGGCATCGACACCGCACAAAACCGCTTCGATCCCGCCTGGCTGGAACGCCTGAAGAGCGCCTGAGTCAGTTCGCCGACGGGCCAGCCCGCCAGCAGAACAGCGCACTCACGGCAATCGCCGCCCCGGCCACGCCAAATACCAGGGGCGCCGAGGCCACCGGCAACAGCAGGCCCGCCAGCAGCGGGCCAAGGCCTGCGCCGATGTCCCGCCACACCGCATTGGAGGCCAGGGCCGACACGCGCATCGCGCCGGGGTTGCGCTCGGCCACCAACGTCGTCACCAGCGGCAGTTGCAGTGCGCGCAGCACCAGCACCGCGGCCGCGCCGACTATCACCCAATAGCTGCCGAACGCGCTCAGGGCCAGGGCACTCAGGAACGAAAACAGCAGCAACATCGAGGTGGCGCCAAACCGTTGCGCCGCGCGACCGCCCAGCGGGCTCAGGAGCATTTCCGAGACATAGCGCAGCGCCATCAAGCCACCGGCAATCAGCACCGCATCGCCCCCCAGCAGCTTTTGCGCCTGGATCGACAGGCCAAAGATGAACAACCCATCCAACGCCACGCCTTCGATAAACGACCACATCGCCACGCTGTCGGGAAACTTGAAGCGCCGCCCCGAGCTGTTGTGCAAGTCATGGGCGGCGCCCGGCAATCCCCGCGCCGCCCACACACCCAGCAAGCAGCAGGCGGCGAGAATCAGAAAGATCGGTCGCGGCCCCACCCATAAGGTCAGCCAGCCGCCGAACGGCAACGCCAGCATCGGCCCCCAGGCGATCAACGCGCGTGAACGCCCGGCCCGGCGTGCGGCGCCGACGGGCTCGGAGGTCGCCAGCACTTGGGTCGACAGGTTCAACGCCGCGAAACACAAGCCCCACACCAGCCGCAGCCCTAACAACGCGGCAAAACCCGACAGCACCGAGTTGCCCACGGCGCACAGCGCAGCCGCACCGGCGGCGATCATGCAGGTCAGGCGATCGCCGTTGCGCGCGTAGAAGTTGAGTACATGCCGATAGCCGAAAATCCGCACCAGGCGGTTGGCCGCCAGCAACACCCCGGCCTGGGCCAAGGTGATGCCGAACGCCTGGGATTCCATGGGCAGCAACAGGTAGAGCAACACGTCGCTGGGTAAACACAAAGCCAGGGTCAGCGCGGCGCGGCGGGAGGTGGTGTCGGCAGTGCGTTGAGCCTGGCTGGACATAAATCTGAAACATCCCGAAATATTCAGGCCGCCACGGTAGCCTTCCCGAACGCTGTTTTACAACGCCCCATCAGGGTTTTTTCCCGTAGGGCAACAAACGCAAACCGCTGGCCACACTGCCCACCAACGCAAACGCGCAGCCCAGCCACAGCGCGTAGTAAGGACCGCTGCCCAAGGACAAGTGGAAACACAAAGCCACCAAGGAAGCCCCCAGCGTTTGCCCAAGCAAACGTGAAATCGCCACGATGCCACTGGCCCCACCGCTGCGCGCCAACGGCGCACTGGTCATCAACGCCTTGAGGTTGGGCGACTGAAAGAAGCCGAAACCGGCGCCGCACAAGGCCATGCGCCAAGCGATATCGAAGGCGGACGCGCCATTGCCCAACGTCGCCATCGCTGCCATGCCCGCGCTCAACATCAACAGGCCGATACCGCACAACAAGCCCAGGGACACGCGGTCGGCCAAGCGCCCGGCAACCAGTGCCATCACCGCTACCACCGCCGGCCAGGGCGTCATCAGAAAACCGGTTTCCACCTGGCTATGGCCAAGCACCGCCTGCAACAGAAAGGGCAGCGAAACAAAGGCCAGGCCCTGGGCGCTGAAGGCGCAGATCGCCGTGAGCGAGGACAGGGCAAACACCGGGCGCTTGAACAGGTCCAGCGCCAGCATCGGTGCCGGATGCCCCGCCTGACGACGCAACAACACCCCACCGCACACCAGCGCCACGGCGACCAGCCCCAGGGTCAACGCGCCCTGGGCACCGTGTACCGCCGTGCCCAGGCCCAGCACCAACAAGGCGAACAGCCCGGCACACAACAGCGCCGCCAGACCATCAAACGCATGCCCGGTCATCGGCAACGTCGGCAAGGAGCGCAGGCCCAAGCCCAAGGCGAGCAACCCCAGCGGCACGTTGATCAGGTACAACCAGTGCCAACTGGCCACCGACAGAATCGCCGACGCCGCGGTCGGCCCCAAGGTGAAGGCCAGCCCCACCACCAGCGAGTTATAGCCCAGGCCACGTCCGAGCATGGTTGACGGGTAAATGTGCCGCAGCAGCGCGGTGTTCACACTCATGATCGCCGCCGCCCCCAGGCCCTGCGCTACCCGTGCGGCCGTGAGCGTGACCAGCGAACCGGCCAACCCGCACAACAACGACGAGACGATAAACAGCAGCAGCCCACCGAGGTACACCCGCCGGTGCCCGAGCACATCGCTCAACGAGGCAAATGGCAGGACCGTGGCGATAATCGCCAACTGGTAGGCATTGACCACCCAGATCACCGAGGCCGAATCGGTGCCGATGCCCTGCGCCAGCGTCGGCAATGCGGTGTTGACGATGGCCGTATCGAGCGTCGCCATGCCGATCCCCAGGGAAATCGCGATGACCGCCGGCAGGCGTTTATTAAGGGGCAGGCCATCGGCAACAGAAGACATGAACGAACCCACGCGGTGATAAGGCCGCCAGATTAAGGGCGGCGCAGATTTTTTTCAGCCGCCGATCAACCGCCTGTCGACAATTTCATGTTCGCCAGCACGCTGAGGTCCAGGTGCCCGCCGATGATCGGCGGGCACCAGTAGTAACCACCGGTCAACGGCGTGCTGATGCGGTACAGGCCATCGACGATCCCGTCTTCCAGCCCGCTCATACGGCGCAGTTGCGCTTCGAATGCGTCGAAGGAATGGCCGAAGGCAAGGAACATCAAGCCGGCCTGGCCGTTCTCGGCCCATGGCATGGAGCGGCGCACCACGAAGGCTTCGGGGGTGAAGCTCTCCTGGGCGGTACGTTTGGTGTGGGCAGACTCGGGGGCGTCTTCCAGTTCTTCGTTATCGCCATGGCGGCGGCCGATGATGTGGTCGCGCTCCTGGGCGGGCAACGCGGCGAAGCCATCCAGGTCGTGCTGCCATTGCTGGATGGCGGCGAAGCTGGCGCCACTGTCGGTCAAGGCGGCTTCGACGGCGGCGTCGTCATGGGGGTTTTCGGTGCCGTCCTCGTAGTCCGTAAGGTCAAAACCGGTCTTGTAGCGGAACCCTTCGGTTGACTGCACCAGGCCAAACGCGGGGGCCAGGGCCTTTTCGAACGCCCGGCTGCGCAGCAACAACTCACCGCGATCCACGCCGTGCAACCACACCCACAGGGCGTGCTGGGTAGACGGGTTATGCGCGCCCGGACCACTGACGGCCGGGAAGGCGCGCAGGCCATCAATGTGTACGCCCAATGCCTGTACCAGCGGCTCACCGAAACCGACCACTGCCGACGAATCCGCAAGCTGTACCAACGCGTCCAGCGCAGCGGGTACGGCTACCGGCGTTTGCACGGCAAAGAACAGATGGCGTGCCTGCAAAGGCACCGGTGCGGCAAGAATGCCCGGCTGGTACTGGCTCATGTGAACTCCTTCAAGAAAGGCGCGCAGTTTACCCGGCGCACGCCATCGTGCGTAGGAGAAAGCGCGCAAGCCTTGCCATAGCGCACTGGGATGGGTGACTCTCTAGTCATGTTTTGCAACTATTCCAGGGGTAGCGACATGACCACCAGCAACCTGATCGCCCAACTGTTCCCGACCTCCGCCGCCGATATTCCCGAGCCCTTTCGCCTGGGAGCGCCCATTGAACAGCGTGAGTTCCTGGTGGACGGCCAATTGCACATATGGAACGGCCCGCTGGCCCGCGTGCAAAGCCCGGTGCAATTGGGCGACGAGCGCGTGCATATCGGCAGCACGCCGCTGCTGGACGCAGGCACCGCCCTCACCGCCCTCGACGCCGCCGTGCGCGCTTATGACCGTGGCCAGGGCGCATGGCCGACGATGCGCGTGGTCGAGCGCATCCAGCACGTCGAAGCGTTCTTACGGCGCATGCGTGAACAGCGCGACGCGGTGGTCAAGCTGCTGATGTGGGAGATCGGCAAGAACCTCAAGGACTCGCAGAAAGAATTCGACCGCACCTGCGACTACATCACCGACACCATCAACGCCCTCAAGGACCTCGACCGCCGCAGCAGCCGCTTCGAGCTGGAACAGGACACCCTCGGGCAAATCCGCCGCGTGCCGCTGGGCGTGGCGCTGTGCATGGGCCCCTACAACTACCCGCTCAACGAAACGTTTACCACGCTGATCCCGGCGCTGATCATGGGCAACACCGTGGTGTTCAAACCGGCCAAGCTCGGCGTGCTGCTGATTCGCCCGTTGCTGGAAGCCTTCCGCGACAGCTTCCCGGCCGGGGTGATCAACGTGATCTACGGCAGTGGCCGCGAAACCGTGAGTGCGCTGATGGCCAGCGGCAAGATCGACATCTTTGCGTTTATCGGCACCAACAAGGCCGCCAGCGACCTGAAAAAACTGCACCCCAAACCGCACCGCTTGCGCGCCGCCCTGGGCCTGGATGCGAAAAACCCCGGCATCGTGTTGCCCGAGGTCGACCTGGACAACGCCGTCAGCGAAGCGCTCACCGGTTCGCTGTCGTTCAATGGCCAGCGCTGCACCGCGTTGAAAATCCTGTTTGTGCACCAGGACGTGGTCGACAGTTTCATCGAAAAATTCAATGCCAGGCTGGCAACGCTCAAACCCGGCATGCCCTGGGAGGACGGCGTGGCACTGACGCCGTTGCCGGAAGTGGGCAAGGTGGATTACCTCAACGGGCTGGTCGCCGATGCCGTGCAACACGGCGCCAACGTGGTCAATAGCGAGGGTGGGGTCAGTCGCGGTTCGTTCTTTTACCCGGCGGTGCTGTACCCGGTGAACCCGCAGATGCGCGTGTACCACGAAGAACAGTTCGGCCCAGTGGTGCCGATCGTGCCCTACCGTGACCTGCAAACGGTGATCGACTACGTACTCGACGCCGACTTTGGCCAACAACTGAGTATTTTCGGCACCGACGCCGCCCAGGTCGGGCGCCTGGTGGACACCTTCGCCAACCAGGTCGGGCGCATCAATATCAACGCCCAATGCCAGCGCGGCCCGGACACCTTCCCGTTCAACGGGCGCAAAAACTCCGCCGAAGGCACGCTGTCGGTTCATGACGCCTTGCGCGTGTTCTCGATCCGCACGTTGGTGGCGACCAAATTCCAGGAGAGCAACAAGGCGCTGGTCAGCGACATCCTGCGCAACCGCGATTCAAGCTTTCTGACCACCGATTACATCTTCTAACATCTGCACGACTCACCGCCCCTCCCACATTTGGATTGTGTACATCTCCTGAACCGAGGCCACTTTAGTACTGATGAACCTGCCACTCTTCGCCCGGCGCCTGTTGCGCCCGTTGCTCGACCCCTACCGGCGCTATCGCCATGCCAAGCTGATCCACGCCGCGCGCGTGTCCATCGGCTTGCTGGCGACGATCCTGCTGACCACCGGCATCAACCTACCCCATGGCGAATGGGCATCGGTGACCATGTTGATCGTCATCGGCGGCTTGCAGCACCACGGCAACATCGGCAAAAAGGCCGTGGAGCGCGCCTACGGCACCTTGATCGGCGCCAGCGTCGGCCTGCTGCTGGTGGTGCAACAGGCCTACTTTGGCCTGCCGCTGTTGACCTACCTGCTGATGTCGGTGGTGTGCGGGTTCTTCTCCTACCATGCCATCGGCAAGGGCGGCTACATCGCGCTGTTGTCGGCGATCACCGTGTTTATCGTCGCCGGCCACGGGGACAATCCCTTGTCGGACGGGTTGTGGCGTACCGTCGATATTCTTATCGGCATCGTGCTGGCCCTGGCGTTCTCCTTCGCCCTGCCGCTGTATGCGGTGTATTCGTGGCGCTACAACCTGGCCGGCGCCCTGCGCGACTGCGCCGCCATTTACAGCCGCATCGTCAATGGCCAGTCGGTCACCGACGACGAACACCTCAAGCTGCTCAACCGCCTCAACGCGGCGATGGTGCAACTGCGTTCGCTGATGCCCTCGGTGTCCAAGGAAGTACGCATCTCCATGACCGAACTGGACGCCATCCAGCGCCACCTGCGCATGTGCATCAGCACGCTGGAGATTCTCGGCAATACCCGGCCGGACCCGCGTGACGAGCAGGCAATGGCAAGAATGCAAGTGATGTTGAAGGCCGAGCACCGGCAGATTCGGGTGCAGTTGGTGGGGATGGCGCGGGCGTTGAAGTCGGGTGCGGGAGAGCGGTTGGAGCGACCAGGCCAGCTCAGTGGCGTTGAGCCTGCACCGAATTCACAGGGTGATACTGCGCTCAATGGCTATCGGTTGGTAACCATGCAATTGGCAGACAATGTGGACGCAATGCGCGGCCGGTTGGTGAAGCATTTACCACACTGGAGCGTTTGAGCACTGCGTTGAGCCTGCAGGGTTATATAAAGGTCTATCCGTGGCACCACCGCCTGTTAAAAAGGCAGATTCATTGATTAAATAAATCTGCCCTGTTTCACTGCCTTACTTATATTTTTTCGATTCTCAGCCAAGCAATTTCAAAGTCATTTCCGCTCCACGTAGGCTCATCGCTGTGCACAGCGAAATGATCCTCGCCATTATTTACCGCCGTATGAGAGTACTCTTGCCAATTACCAGACGACACCGCAAAGGTGGGTGTCGTACTGTATCCAACAGTGAGCCTTAACTTGGGTGTCGTGGTACCCACATTCAACTGCCGGACCGCAAAACTAAGTCTATAGCGATGCCCTGGTAGAGGGGTGATCCTTTTTATCAGCACGTACCCTTGATACTGACTCAAGCCCGAACCGGTGGTTTGCGTCCAGACTCTACTTCCGGGCGCCCCGGTTATCGCCCCCCCTTGTCCTGCAGTTCCAAGTTCCCAACCATTTAACGTCCCATCTTGAAAGTTAGTAAAGTCAGGTAAATTGAGCATTTGGTAGGTCGTCGTCAAAAATGGCGTGGCTCTTGCCATGTCTGTACTGCCACCAAACCCCACCGATAACTTTACCGTGATGGGGGTGTTATGTATTACCCTCTGTAACCAAGAACGCAATACGGGCTTGTTCACAATGCCGTTGGTCAATTCCTGCATAGTGACGACATAGCCACCCAGCACCTTTAACTCACGCCCTCCTGACAAAAGGCTCAGATATACCTTTTGCCCGGCTTTAATAAGCGGCCACGCGGGGACGGAGGCTTTAGCGTCGCCTGAAAAGGCATTCATAGTCAACGCAGCGCCGGAGGCCAGCCCGTTAATCAATGCTCCCAGCAACCTGGCCGTTGCAATTGTGCCAACGGTTACCGTTTGAACTTGAGAAACAAGCGTTTTGCCACTACGCACAATCGAGTACCTTAATTGCACGACACTATTCACGCTATCGTGTATAACTTCACGCGCTGTAAAGTCAAAAACTACCGATCCGCCTGCCATGCCATTGAGCGTTAATGTAACTTTAGTCCCATTCCAGTGAATCCATTCCGCGGTAATACTGTCCGTCGCGAGCATACCTAGGTATTTAACCGTTACCTGGGTGCTGTCTTTAAACATCAAGGGGTCGACCGTCACCGTTTGCCCCGTACTCGGAGCGCCGTTAAGGGTTGGGAAAGGCAGCTCAGTCGGCAGTAGCTGTACAACGTAGCTGGCAACCTCAAAAGCTATCGCTACTTGCTTGATGGGGATTTCTGGGAAACTTACCCAAACGCGGATATTGAAGACCGAATTATCCTGAAGCGCGCGCACTTTATCTGCCGAGAGCGGCAAGGAAACCCCGTTGGTCAGATCGCCTACGGTGAGTGGCTTGGCGATGGCGAGGTCTTCGGTGTACGCAATACCCGTTGCCAAGGTACCTTCCACCGTCACCCAATAGAGTTGGCCTTCACTGATAAACTCCCACGGCGCGACCTTGATAGTGGCCTCGGCAGGCAGTTCACTCACCGGCAACACTGTCTGGTTTTCAAACCCAACGATATAAGGCGTCGGGAATACCTTTAGGGGCAGCAGAAGCACATTCAACGGCTGAAATTTGTGGCTGACTTGCCCACGCTTTACTTCACACTCCACCGTGATGGCGTTGCCGCTTGGGTGCACGCCCCTGGCAATGACATTGGCCGGAATAACCACCTTGATGCTGTTGGTTGCCGGATCGGCTGCCGCTACAGCTTTAAACTGGCTGTAGCCATATTGACCTCGCCATGTGTACGTAATTACATCGCCCGGCAGCATCGATTTGTAGCTGATTTGCAGGGTTGCGCCGCCTTTCACCGTTATCGGCCGGATACTGCCCGTAGTCGGATCAGCCTCAAGAATTTTGAGCACCCCCAGCTCCACCGCCGCACCGACGGTGGGGTTGAGCACCATCGAGCTCTCAGTCGTTTTTGGCGGGCCGGCGTGTACAACGCTATAGCTGATACGGATGCTGCGGTTGTTGTTCTCGACAAGGAAAGAGGTATCTATCGGAATTTCCAGGGTTGTCAACTGAACTCCTTCAAGCGAGGACGTGATGTCGATGGAACCTGCCACCGTACTTTTGCCACTCACGGTCCAATACACTTTGTCACCGACGACAGTGCCTGCGTAGGGAATGTACATCAGCCAGTTCGCACCCGGCACCGTGGCCGGGTCGATGTTGTTGTCCAGGATGGCGGGAACCGTCATGGGCGGCAGGGTTGGAACGCGAACACCAATTTCGAAGTTCAGCTTTTCCGATTGCCGAACGGAGCCAGGCGTACCTTTACCATCGTCGGTTTCGTAGAAAGCCTGGCAGACACCCTTGCCCTCAAATACCTTCAGGGCCTCCATGAGTATCAGCCGTGTGCCGCCCTGCGCGCCAGCCTGTTGACGGGAGATCACGAGCGCACCGCCGCCGTTCGCATCCATATGCTGAAGCTTCACGGTTTCCGTGTATGAAGGGTCGTGGGGTTGATAAGGCGGTAGTACCAACTCCATATGTGTATTGAGTGGAAACAGCCCTGCTTCCAAAAGTGTGATGATGGGTGCTGGCATCAGGCTTGGTGTACCTACTACACCAATCGACGTACTGTTCGAACGCCTCAGGAATACCCCGTCGCTCTTAATCTGCTCGTACCATACGCGAAAGCTCCCCCCGGCCAATTGCTTGAACGTTGCCATCCATTCGGCCGGCAGGGGGATGATTTGAAACCTGCGATTGTTGTCGTCTACCTGGTGAGTCAAGGTTTCGGTCGCGCCGTATTTATCGGTCGTTTCTACATGAACCTTTACCTTATTCGGAGGCTTGGGCAGCACGGTACTGGGCTTCAACTCAACCTCCACCTCCAGTGTTGCTCCGCTCTGGGTGTCGAGATCAAGCTCGCTGATATACTGGCCATCCACCATCACATAGGGTGGCGCCAACGGATACGTGTACATCTCACTGTTCAATACGATAGGTTGGGAGTACGGAAATCGACCAAAAGGTTCATTATTCACCACGTCGAGCACGGTGAAGTACACCTTAACCTCCCCTGATGGGTTGAGATTGCGCAAGACCTCCACGGGCACAGTCACGACAATCGGCTGCGTCGGTGGCTGTTTCGCCTGTTCACCGTCGACGGTGTGCACATAAATAGTCCCGCCCACGCGAACGATGATCTTGTCGTTCTTGCGGATGTTCTCATAAGGCATGATCAAACACTGCAAGCCGTCTGCGGTGTTGGTCGGCGTCAGAATAGCGCCTGGCTTGAAGTTCCCAAGCTCCATCGCCAAACCGCTGTGCCATTGCTGCGTATCGTCGTCGTCGTAGCCGCCCGGGATGGTCGTCTTGAACAGAATGGACTGAACCTCCGAATCAACCTCATTCCCGCTGAGCGCACGGCGAACTCTGGCAAAATACGTGCAGTCACCCTCGGGTACCTTTTCGGCAGGGACTTCCAAGAGATAATGAGAGTTTTCGCCGCGCGTGACGTTGGCCCCGACGAACGCCTGATTATTGATCCACAAACTCAGATAGTCGCCATCTACGACGTCCCAACGCAAAACGCTAAATATGGCGCCCTTGTCTGTGTCATCGATGCCAAATAGGGCATATATGCCATTTCTGCCAAGGCCTATCTTGGATGTTTCAGCGTATTTGGCCTTCGTCAGGTCTACGGGGGGGTATATCGGAGAAGGGTTAAGTTCGGGTACAGGAAAATTTGTGGACATCGCCATCACCTTGCATGGTCAGGGCCGCGCTGAAATGGCGCGACGGGCAAGGTGACTAAACGCCTGGGGAGACAATCAAATCTACTGTCAGAATTGACAGTGACGACGAATGGCTAGGACGCAATGCCTAACCGACGTGCTCGCAACCGAGTATGAATCTCTTAACATCCACACTTTTTCTTACGCTTTTTTCACGATTTATTCACATGCACAGACGTAGGGTGAAGCCTCATCCGTTACAAACGTTGCACATCAAGCCCGCCGCCCCAGCGGGCTTTTTTTTGCCTGGGGTTTGGGCCTCAGCGTGCGGCGTTGGCAACAGGCGCCGTTTGTTCGCGAATAGCCCGCTGGGTGTCCAGCACCTTGGCCAAGGCGGTTTGCGCTTCGGGGCTTTGTTGCGGCACGCGGATCGCCGCCGAGACCAGGGTGATCAGCTTGGCCATGACTTCGGCGTCGGTGGCCGGGCGGCCCAGGCTCATGGAGTTCATCAGCAGGCGCAGCTCGGTGCCGGCCATTACCCCGGAAATCGCCTTGAGGGCAAATTGCAGGCGCACCCCCAGCTCGTTGCGCGGCAGGTCCGGCAAGGCCAGGGCGAAGGCTTCGAAGAAGCGCTGGAACACCGGCTGGTAATGCACCTTGAGGTATTCCTGGATAAACGGCGACGTGTCGCTGTATACCCGGCCCAAAAAGCGGATGAACGAGCGCCCTTCCCCGCTTGACGGGTCGCTGCGCTCCAGGCCCATGGCCGGGGCGAACAGCACGCCCAGCAGCGTGTCGCAATCAAGCGGGCCGTCGGATTCGGCTTCGCAGCGCGCCAGCAGTTCCAGGCGCTGCTCGTTGAGCGGCTCCAGACGTTGCATCAGCAGGGTTTTCATCAGGGAATCCTTGTCCCCGAAGTGGTAGTTCACGGCGGCCAGGTTGACTTGGGCACGCTCGGTAATCTGCCGTAACAGCACCGCGTCATACCCGTATTTGATAAACAGAGCTTCTGTCGCATCCAGCAAGCGGGTCTTGGTAACGTTTGGAGCGCTGAGTTTCTTCGCGACCATAAGGGTTCCACGGCGGAAATATTGTTTTAAAAAATAATTTGATTTTTATACCGATGCAGCCCGTCGAAAGCAAGTAGTGACACTCCGCCATATCATCGAAAGCCTCGGCATACGGCGGTTTCGGGGATCGTCCGGGAGTTTTCAAGAGCGCCTTCAGCGCCATCAAAGAATCATTTCAAAGGGTAAAAACGCTCTACATCCTTGGCTGGCGAAGCGCCGGGAACGCGGTTAGTATTCAAACAATATTTTAAAAACAAGAAATAAAACCAGTCCGAGACGCGTACCAGACAGCTCCCGAACTTGTTACAAGGCTTTACCGGGGGTATGACGGCAGCGTCGAGACTGCAGGCGTAGTCATGATGACCGATACCCGCGCGCACCCAGGCTTGATCTCCCTGCAAGGCATCGGCAAGCGCTATCAGCTCGCCGGGCAGGAATTGACCATTCTCAAGGATGTGTGCCTGTCCATCGCCAGCGGTGACAGCTGCGGCATCCTCGGCGCCTCCGGTTCCGGCAAAAGTACCCTGCTCAATATCCTCGGTTTGCTGGACCTGCCCAACGACGGCCACTACCACTTTGCCGGCCACGATATTTTCAACGCCAGCGCCGATGAACTGGCCGCCATTCGCAACCAGCAGATCGGTTTCGTGTTCCAGAGCTTCAACCTGCTGCCGCGCCTCAGCGCGCTGGATAACGTCGCCCTGCCCTTGAGCTATCGCGGCGTGTCGCGCCATGAGTCCGTGGAGCGGGCCCTGCACATGCTCGAACAGGTCGGCCTGGCCGACCGCGCTCACCATCGCCCTGCCGACCTCTCCGGCGGCCAGCGCCAACGGGTGGCGATTGCCCGCGCCTTGGTCGGCAACCCCTCGGTGATCCTCGCCGACGAACCCACCGGCAACCTCGACAGCACCACCGCCCAAGACATCATGGACCTGTTGCTGGCCCTGAACCGCGAGCAACAGGTCACGCTGATTATCGTCACCCATGACCCGCACATCGCCGAACGCCTGGCGCGCAAGATCCTGGTGCGCAATGGCGTGGTGCACGAGGCGCATCGCCCATGAGCCTGCGGGTCGAACAAAGCCTCAGCCAACTGCTGCATGAAGCCTTTATCAGCCTGCGCACCTTGGGCAAGCGCTCGGTCCTGGCGTTGCTCGGCATCGTGATCGGCAGCTCCTCGGTGGTGGCGTTGATCAATATCGGGCACAACGCGGCGGTGGATGCCGCGAAGATTTTCAAGGACATGGGCACCGACACGCTCATCGTCCAGTTCCCCCCCAAAGGCGGCGCCAACGTGCCGATGCGCAGCCGTCTCGACCTGCATGCGGTGCGCCAGGCGGTAGCGGGCATCGCGCATATCGGCGCCCTGACGCTGTTCAGCGGGCCCATCGTGTTCCATGGCCGCAGCGTCAATGCCAACTTTGTCGGCAGTACGCCCGACATCCAGCCAGCGATGCGCCTGGTGGTGCAACAGGGCCGCTTCCTGTCGAGCTTCGACACCCACGAAACCTATGGCGTGATCGGCGACCAGATCGCCCAGGCCCTCGGCGCGCCGGGCGATCCAGTGCAACTGGGCGACCGCGTGCGCATCAACGACTACCTGTTCCTGATCGTGGGCATCCTGCACAACCAGCCCCGGGCGATGTTAATGCCGGTGCAGGCCAACGAGTCGCTGTTCATCCCCGCCGAAGGCATGCGCCGCATCTACGCCACCCCGCAGATCAGCAACGTGATCATTCGCGCCGCGCCCGGCCAAGACATGGAACGCATTGCCAAAGCCGCCGCCGCGGCCTTGCAACGCCAACTCACCGACCACGATGTCGACATCCAGGTGCCTCAGCAAATGATCGATGGCATGACCCGGCAAAGCCGCACGTTCGCCTATTTGCTGCTGGCCCTGGGCGCGATCTCGCTGGTGGGCGGCGGCGTGGGCGTGATGAACGTGATGCTGATGAACGTTTCGCAGCGGCGCCGCGAAATCGGCATCCGCATGGCCCTGGGCGCGCGTCGACGGGATATCCGCAACCTGTTCCTGATCGAAGCGGTGACCCTCACCGCCGTCGGCGCGTTGTGCGGCGCGGTACTCGGTATGACGGCGGCGTGGTTCTACGCCTGGCTGTCAGGCTGGGAATTCGCGCTGGCCGCGGCGGCCCTGCCCCTGGGAGTGGGCAGTACGTTGTGGGTGGGTTTGTTCTTCGGCATCTACCCCGCGGTCTCGGCCTCGCGGTTGCAACCGGTGGAGGCCCTGCGCGATGAATAAATGGCTGCTATTGCTGACGCTGATCAGCCTGCCCGGCATGGCCGCCGACGTGGTCATCCGGCCGTCGGCGCCCACTACCTCGCGCAGCGTATCGCTGAATGCGCAGGTCACCACCCTGACCCTGGGTGATGCGGTGTATCTGGGCCTGCGCAACAACCCGGCGATCCGCAGCGCGTACCTGCAACGGGTCGCGCAGAAGTTCGACCTGCGCGTGGCCGAAGACGTGTTCAACCCCAAGCTCACCCTCAACAGCTATTACCGCGGCACTCGCGGCTCCCAGGACAGCGCACGCAACGCCAACCTGGCGCCGTCCAGCAGCCTGCTCGGTGAGTACGGCACGCGCCTGAGCATGGCCTGGACCCAGCAGTTGAACAACGCCGACCGCGCCGGCCGCTATCGCAGCGACGGCCTGGACCTGGCAATTATCCAACCGCTGCTGCGCGGCGCCGGCTGGGACGCCACCACCGCGCCGCTGCGCCTGTCGCGCCTGTCGGAGCAGGCCAACCGCCTGAACCTCAAGGCCACGGTGGCGCAGACCATCAGCCAGATCATCGCCACCTATCGCGAATTGCTGCGCGCCCAGGAGCAACTGAGCATCGTGCAAGACGCCCTCGCGCGCTCCGGCACCCTGCTGGAAGTGAACCAGGCGCTGATCAGTGCCGGGCGCATGGCCGAGTTCGAAATCGTGCAGACCGAAGCCGACATCGCCACCCAGCAACTGGGCGTGGAGGAAGCCCAGAACCAACTGGACACCAATCGCCTGGCCCTGCTGCGCCTGCTGGCGCTTGACCTGTCCACGCCGATTCGCGCCACCGAAGCCCTGGAGGCCAAGCCCATGCAGATCGACAAGCGCCAAGCCTTCAACCTGGCGCAAACCCAGCAACCGGAATACCTCGCCGCCCTGCTCGGCAGCCAGCAGGCCGACCTCAACCTGGTGATCGCCAAGGACTCCGGGCGCTGGCAAGTCGACCTCGTCGCCGGCGCGAACCAGATTCGCGACGCCTACAACAACGACGCCGGCAGCAGTAACAACCGCACCTGGGACAGCTACGCCGGGGTGCAAGTGCAGATCCCCATCGGCGACATCAGCACCCGCCAGGCCGAAGTGCGTGCGCGGGTCAACGTCGAGGACCAGCAGATCCGCATCACCGATGCGCGCCAAGAGCTGGAGCGCAGCGTCAACGATGTGGTGCGCGACCTCGGCACGCGCTGGCGCCAGTATGAAATCTCCCAGCGCGCGGTGGAGTTGTCGCGCCGCAAAATCGAGATCGAACGGGAAAAACTCAGCGCCGGGCGCTCCACCAACTTCCAGGTGCTGAGTTTCGAGACCGACCTGCGCAACGCCGAAAATGCCCGGCTCAATGCCCTGATCGCTTATTTGAACGCCCAGACCCAGCTCGACCTGACGCTGGGCATGACGTTGGAAAGTTGGGAAATCGCCCTCAATGACTACTGATAAAAAACGCCTGTTGGGCGCTGTGCTGATCCTGCTGGTGGCCGGCGCGGCGCTGGCCCTGCGCAGCCCCGCGCAAGACCCGGCCGGCACCGCCGAGCAGTGGCTGGCAGTCAAGCCCGACGCGCTGGTGCACCAGATCGGCCTGGTGGGCAAGATCGAGCCCGACACCACTCTGGTCCTCACCGCGCCATTCGACGGCAATGTGCAGGCCAACCTGGTGGAGCAAGGTCAGCGGGTCGAAGCCGGCCAGGTGCTGCTGCGCATGGACCCTGCCACCCTGCAAATGCAACTGCGCGACGCCCTCGCCGCCCAGCTCAAGGCTCGGCGCACCGTGCAGGAAATGCAGGATTGGGACAGCAGCCCCGCCGTCAGCCGCGCCCGACGCAGCTTGCGCACCGCCGAAATGAGCGCCGGCAACACCCAGCGCAAGCTCACCGAAAGCGACAACCTGTTCAAGCGCGGCATCATCCCGCGCAATGAACTGGACGACCTCAAGCAACAGGCCCAACAGCAACAGCTGGACCTCGCCTCCGCACGCAGTGAACTGCAACAGGCCCTGGACCAGGGCAAGGGCGAATACCGCCAGATCGCCGACATGGAACTGACCAACGCCACGGTGAAATACGAGGCGCTGCGCACGTTGCTCGAAGGCCAGGACGTCAAGGCGCCGTTCTCCGGCATCGTGGTGCCCGCGCCCGGTAATAATTCAGCCCAGGGGGGCAACATTAACAACGCGCCCATCCAGGCCGGCAGTAAGGTCAGCCAGGGCCAGGTACTGTTTGGCCTGGCAAATATCGAACGGCTCAAAATCGTCGCCAAGGTCTCGGAACTGGACATCAACCAATTGCATCAGGGCCAGGCGGTGGAAGTGATGGGTGATGGTTTTGACGGCGAACGGCTGAGCGGTTCGGTGAGTGTGGTCAGTGGATTGGCGATGGCCAGTGACAGCCAGGGCAGCGCCCAGTTTCCGGTGACCCTGACGATCCCCCGGCTCACGCCCCAGCAGTTGCAGCGGGTGCGGCTGGGCATGAGCGCACGGTTGACCATCGTCACCTACAACAATGCCCAGGCGCTCGTCGTGCCGAGCCAGGCGATCCAAACGGACATGACCGTGGAATATCGCGAGGCGATGGATAAACCGGTGGAACGGGTGAACGTGACGACAGGCCAATCGACGGCGCAAGGGGTCGAGGTATTCGGCCTCAAGCCCGGCCTGGTGAAAATCTTAAAATAAATGGAGTTCCGCTCTTCTGTGGGAGGGGGCTTGTTCCCTCCCACACTCAGATTTCCGCCAGCCTCGAAGCCAGGGCTTTGGCCTGAAGCGCCACGTCCGTCACCGCGGTGCTCTCCCACCACATCCCGCGCAACGGCGGGCCCATGGCGAACAGTCTTTGGCTGGCCTGCCCCTGGGCGTCCAGCACCGCGCCCGACACGTGCGCCGCAATCCCCAACGCCAACGGCCCAGGCTGGATCAGGCCGCGCTTGAGCAATTGCCGGGGCAACGGCCGCGCCACGCGGCGCCAGTCGTATTCGATGCCGCTGGAGTTGATCAGCGCCGCGCCCGACACCTGGGTCAGCGCTGGCTCACCGCGATAGCGCAAACGGATCGTCACGCCCTCATCCGCAGGCGCCAGGCCCTTGAACGACGCCGCGCGAATGCGTAACCGCCCCTCGTCGTGCAACCGCGCCACCAACTGCGCACTCAACGGCGGCGAGCGGTGGTGATGGCTCTCCCACCACGGCCGCACATGCCGCACGAATTGGCGTTTCTCACGCTCGCCGGCCTGGCTCCACAGCCGGCCGATATGCGCGCGTACCGTGTCCAGCGGCGCCTGCCAGTCAATGCCTTGCGCCACTGCAATCCGGCATTGGCGCCGCACCTCTCGCAGCAACTGCCGAGGGCTGCGCAGGCTGTGGTCCTCGCCGAGAAAGTCCACCCAACTCGGCGGTTGGCGGCGCACATGGGGCAGCAGGCCATGGCGCGAAAACACCTCGATGGGCCCACGATGACCGGCCTGTTCCAGGGACACCACGGCATCGACCATGGTCAGCCCCGAGCCAATGATCAGCACCGTCGATTGCGGGTCGAGCTGGGCCATGGCCTGCACGTCCCAAGGGTCCACCGCCGCCGCGTTCAAACCGCTGGACTCGGTTTGTGGCGTGCGCGCCGCCGGGAACATGCCGGTGGCCAACACCGCAACGGCGCCGCGCAGTGACTGGCCGTTATCGAGGGTCAGCCGGGTTGAACCCGCGTCCACTTGCAGGTCGACCACTTCGGCCCTTACATGCGCCACCGTGGACGCCGACAGCGCCTTGGCCTCGGCCAGCCGCTGCTGCGCGTACAAGCCGAACAGCCCGCGCGGCGGGAACAGTTCGCTGATCGGTACGTGCTGTTGGTCCGACTCCGGCCAGCCACCGGCGCCGATGTGCTCGGTGAGCCACTGCGTCAGGTCGTCGGCATTGTCGGGGTCGACGCTCATGCGCGCCGCGTTGCCGTTCAGCGTGTGGCCCAGCTCGACCGCGCTGTAGGCCTCGCCCCGCCCCAATTCGGCACGCGGCTCGATCACCAGGATCCGACGCCGGCCAGGCAAGCGCAGCAGTTGCACGGCGAGCATCGTGCCGCTCAGGCCGCCGCCGATGATCAGCACATCAGCGTCGCGGGTGGATTCACTCATGCAGGTTCGCCCTTACTGTTTACCCAGATAAATATCATGCAAATCACCCCGTGCCAGCAGCTCAGCGGCGCTGCCGCTCAAGGCCACGCGCCCAGTATCCAGCACGTAACCGTGGGACGCATAGGTCAGCGCGACGTTGATGTTCTGCTCGGCGATCAGGAAGCTCACCTGCTGTTCGCGGTTGAGCTGCGCGATGATCGCGAAGATCTCCTGCACGATCATAGGCGCCAAACCCATGGACGGCTCGTCGAGCAGTACCAAAGTAGGACGCGTCATCAACGCCCGGCCGATGGCGACCATCTGCTGCTCGCCGCCGGAGGTGAGCCCGGCGCGGGTGTGGCGCTTGGTCTTGAGCCTTGGGAACCAGGTGTAGATGCGCTCCAGGTCGTGCTCCATGTCCTTGCGGCTCAGGCGGCGCACAAAGCCGCCGCTGCGCAGGTTGTCTTCCACGCTCAGTTGGCCGAACACATGCCGCCCCTCCAGCACATGCACCATGCCCTCGCGCACGCGCTGGCTGGGGTCGATACCGGCCAGGTCGCGCCCGGCGTATTCAATCACACCCCGGCTGACCTCGGCGCGCTCGGCACGCACCAGCCCGGAGATGGCCTTGAGGGTAGTGCTCTTGCCGGCGCCGTTGGCACCGAGCAAGGCAACAATGGCGCCCTTGGGCACACTCAGCGACACCCCGGCCACCGCCAGGATTGCGCCGTCGTAAATCACTTCAATGTCGTTGACCGTCAGCAGCGACGGGCGCGCAGGCTCGGTGGCAGGCTGGCTCATGATTTATTCATCCCCAGTGCAGGTGCGTGGCGTCAGGCCTTTTTCCTTGGCGAACGCGGCCGACTTTTCATCGATCAACGGGCGCAGCAGTGCGCGGTCGGCGGCGATCCAGTCGCTGATCAGCGTCCACTGGGCGCCGTCCCACTGCTGCACCCGCGCCGAGCCGCCGCCTTCGTGGTCGCGGCACGACAGCTTGAGGTTCTGCATCAGGCCCAGGTAGCCCATGGCTTTAAGGCGTGCGTCGTCGATGTTCAGGTGTTCCAGGCCCCAGCGGCCTTCTTCGCCATTGAGTGGGCGCTTACCGAATTTGGCCTGCGCGGTGCGAATCGCCTCTACCGCTACGGCGGCATTCACCAGGCCGGAGTTGTAGTAGACACTGCCGAAGTTTTTCAGGTCCTTGAGGTCGCTGTGGCCCTTGTCGAGGATGGCTTGCTTGAGGCGCTGATGGATCTCGAAGTCGGCCCCGGCCGGGTACGGCGTGAGCGCCAGGTACCCCTTGGCGGCGGCACCGGCCGGCAGCACGTCCTCGCTGGAACTGGCCCAGATGTCGCCGATGATGTGGTCCACGGGGAAGCCGAAGCGCGCGGCGGTCTTCACCGCTACCGGCGTGGACACGCCCCAGGTACGCAGGAACACCCAGTCCGGGTTGGCCTGGCGGACCTGGCGCCATTGCGCCGATTGTTCGTTGCCGGGGTCAGCCACCGGGATCTGGATGTTCTCAAAGCCATACTTTTCGGCGAGCAATTTCAGTGGCCCGAGGGTTTCGCGACCGTAGGCCGAGTCGTGATAGACCGTGGCGATCTTCTTGCCCTTGAGCTTGTCGAAGCCGCCTTCGCGCTCGGCGATGTAATTGACCAGGCTCGACGCCTCGCTGTAGAAGGTCAGCATCACCGGGAAGTTGTAGGGGAACACCGTGCCGTCAGTGGCCTCGGTGCGCCCGTAGCCGAGGGTGATCAGCGGGATCTTGTCGACTTCGGCGCGCTCGCTCAGGGCATACGCCGCCGGCGCGCCGTTGGGTTGGTACACCGCGACCGGCGCGCCATCCAGGCCGTGCTTGAAGCGCTCATAGCATTCGATACCCTTCTCGGCCGTCCATTCGGTCTCGCATTCCTGCCACACCAGCTTGACGCCGTTGATGCCGCCTTCGACCTCGTTGATGTAGCGCAGGTAGTCGATCATCCCGGCCCACACCTGCACACCACTGGAGGCATAGGCGCCCACGCGATAGGTAGCCAGGGGAATGAATTGCTGGTCCGGCGTCGCCATGACCTGGGGCACGGCGCCGGCCAATGCGGCCAACGCAAAGGCGGCGCCGACCAGGGAACGTTTCAAGGATGCACGCATGGAAGTTCTCTTCTACAGGGGTTAGAAACGTAGCGGCCACTGCCGCAGCCGATCGCGAAGGGTATGCAACAGGCGAATCAAGCCCTCGGGCTCCTTGATCAGGAACACGATGATCAACACGCCAAAGATAATTTTCTGCAGGTTCTGCAACTGCCCCGCGTCCACCGAACCGCCGAACAATGCCTGCCCGGCGTGGCTGAGAAAGATCGGCAGCAAACTGATGAAGGCCGCGCCGACGAAGTTGCCGGCGATGCTGCCCATGCCGCCGATAATGATGATGAACAGGATCTGGAACGAGCGGTTGATATCGAAGCTGCCGGCACTGGCGGTGCCCAGGTAGGCGAAGGCCCACAGCGCGCCGGCGATGCCCAAGTAGAACGAACTGACCGCAAACGCCAGGCGCTTGTAGCGCACCACCGCAATGCCGACCACGGCGGCGGCGGTGTCCATGTCGCGGATCGCCATCCAGTTGCGCCCCACTTGGCTGCGCACCAGGTTGGTCGCGGTCCAGGTCAACAGCAGCACCGTGACCAGCGTCAGCAGGTAACGGCCCAGCGGCGTGTTGAGGTCATGGCCGAACAGCGCAAGCTTGGGCGCCGAAATCGTGCCGGACGAACCGTAGTTGTAGAACCAGGGGAATTTGACGAACAGCCACTCCAGGAAAAACTGCGCGGCCAGGGTGGTGACCATCAGGTAGAAGCCCTTGATCCGCGAACTGGGCAGGCCGAACAGCAAGCCCACCCCTGCGCTGATAATCCCACCGCCCAGCAGCGCCACCGGCAGGCCCAGCTCGGGCAGGCGCAGCAGAAAGCCGTAGGTGGCAAATGCGCCAACCGCCATGAAGCCGGCGGCGCCCACCGAGGTCTGCCCGGTGTAGCCGGTCAGCAGGTTCAAGCCCAACCCGGCCAGGGACAGCACCAGAAACGGAATCAGGATCGCATTGAGCCAATAGTCATTGCCCCACAGCGGCACCACGCCAAAAGCCAGGGCCAGCAGGCCGAGCAGGCCCCAGGGCAGGCGTCGTTGCATCAGCAGTAACGGCGCGGTGTCTTGCGCAACAGGAATCGACATGGTTTCAGACTCGCTCGATGGCGCGCTCGCCGAACAGGCCGGCGGGACGCATATACAGGAAGGCCAGCGCCAATACATAGGCGAACCACGGCGTGATGCCGCCGCCGATCAGCGGGCCGATATACACCTCGGCGAGGTTCTCGGCGGCGCCGACGATCAGCCCGCCGACCATCGCCCCGCCAATCGAGGTAAAGCCGCCGATGATCAACACCGGCAACGCCTTGAGCACCACCAGCGACAGCGAGAACTGCACGCCCTGGCGCGCGCCCCATAGCAGCCCCGCCACCAGGCCGACGACGCCGGCCACTGCCCAGACGATCTGCCAGATGCGGTTGAGGTTGATGCCGATGGACAGCGCCGCCGTGGTGTCATCGGCTACCGCCCGCAACGACACGCCGATGCGGGTCTTGTTGAACAGCAACGCCAGCACCGTCACCAGCACCACGGCGGTGGCGGCGGCGATCAGGTCAAACTGGCTGAGCATCAGCGGCCCGACAAACAGCGGCACGTCGTCGATGCCCAGGTCCAGTGCGCGCACTTGGGAGCCCATCAAGCCCTGGGCCAGGCCCTCGATGATGAACGACAGGCCCAGGGTCGCCATGAACAGGGTGATCTGCGAACGGTTCACCAGCGGGCGCAGCACCAGGCGCTCGATGAGCAACGCGCCGACGATCATCACCAGCACCGTCAGCAGCAGCGCCACGGCGAACGGAACGCCCTGCTCGTGCAGGCTGACGAAGGTCAGCGCGGCAAACAGCAACATCGCGCCCTGGGCGAAATTGAACACGCCGCTGGCCTTGTAGATCAGTACGAAGCCGATGGCGACCAGCGAGTACAGGGTGCCGGCCAGCAAACCGCCGAGCAGGGTTTCGAAGAAGAACGACATCAGCGCACCGCTCCCAGATACGCCGCGATCACCTCGGGGTGCGCCTGCACCTCGGCCGGCGTGCCGTCGCCGACCTTGCGCCCATAGTCGAGCACCACCACATGGTCAGACAGGCCCATCACCACGCCCATGTCGTGTTCGATCAACACCACCGTGGTGCCCAGGTCTCGGTTCACGTCGGCGACGAAGCGTGCCATGTCCTGTTTCTCTTCGGCGTTCATGCCGGCCATGGGTTCGTCAAGCAGCAACAGGCTGGGCCCGGCAATCAGTGCGCGGCCCAACTCCACGCGCTTTTGCAGGCCGTAGGACAGGTTGCCCACCAGCACATCGCGATGGGCTTGCAGCTCAAGAAATTCCAGGATGTGTTGGCCGCGCCGGCGAAATGCTTCGGCTTCGCGGCGTGCACGGGGCAAGCCCAGGGCCTGTTCGAGAAAGCCGGCGCGCATATGCCGCGACAGCCCGGTAAGGAGGTTGTCGAGCACGCTCATCTTCTTGAACAGTGCGTTGTTCTGGAAGGTGCGCCCAATGCCTCGGCGGGCGGCGCCCAAGGGGTCGATGCGATGGAAGTGTTGTTGCTCAAAGACGATCTCGCCGGCATCGAAACGGTACACGCCGTTGAGCACATTGAGCAGCGAGCTTTTGCCCGCGCCGTTAGGGCCGATCAACGCGCAGATCTCGCCGCGTTGTACCTCGAACGACAGCGCATTGATGGCCTTGACCCCTTTGAACGACAGCGAAATGTCCCGCACCTGGAGAATGGCCTGGCTCATGCGATGTCCCGTTTGAATTCGGCCAGCCACGTCGGCTCATTACCGGCTTTGAGGGGTTGCCAGATAGAAGCCAGGCGTTGAAAGCCCAGCAGTGTGCGCACGCGGTTTTTCAGCAACCGGCGCAGGCCGCCTTGCGGGTGGGCGATGGCCCAGTCGCAGAGGCGGCGCCGCCAACTGCCGACGGGAGCCAGGCGGCTTTCGATCTCATCGGCCAGGTGCTGCAAACGCTCGGGCGACAGCACCAGGCCGGTGGGCGCCACTTCGCTGCGATCGCGTCGCGCCGAGGCCAGGTTTTCCGGAAACGCCAGGCCATGACCGCTGTGCAGCCATTGCTCCAGCACCACGCCAAGGCCGTCTGGCCAGCCGGTGCCTTCTTCGCTCCACAGCACGGTTTCGCCCGTTGGTTGCCACCAACGCTGCAGGTGTTGCGCCGGATCGACCGGGCCGAGCAACTGAGCGAAGTCCAAGCGCTGGGTGAATGCCCAATCGCGCAGGCGACCTTGAACGTAGGCATGACTGGGGTGAATACGCCACAGTTGCTGCTCCAGGGCCTGCGGCTCGAGGTTATCGGCCAGCGTCAGCACCTGCGCGCCGACGGACTGGGCCGCCAATGCCAGCAACAGCAGGTTCGGCTCAAAGGCGCCACTGAGCACCAGGCGTGAGTGTTGATCGAAACCGTGCTGGCGCAAACCATCGGCCAGGCGTTCGACGTCGCGCAAGGCGTCGATCCAGCGCCAGGCGTACCACTGGCCCTGGCGCTTGTGGCGCAGGGCGATGTGCAACGGCGTAAGTTGCGCCCAGCGGCGCAGGTGCTCCAGAAGGGCCTTGGGGTCGTGCACGCTCATAGGGGGTGGTTCCTATTGGGGTGGTCAAGCGTGCGGTGGTCCGCTGGCTGGGATATTTGGATCGACACGGGACAAATGTGGGAGGGGGCTTGCCCCCGATGGCAGTGTGTCAGACACCTATCAATTGCTGACCCACTGCTATCGGGGGCAAGCCCCCTCCCACATTGGAATTTCGTGCACCAGACAGATCGCGGTAGCTGGCGCCGGGGTGGTTTGGACCCAACCTTGCGCCCTCGCCGAACAACTTCTCGCGCAGGGTGCCCTGGGCATATTCGGTCTTGTACACGCCACGCTTTTGCAGCTCCGGCACCAACCACTCCACGGCGTCGATGAAGGTCTCGTGGGTCAGCGCATACGCCAGGTTGAAGCCGTCCACGTCGGTGTCTTCCACCCATTCCTGCAACAGGTCGGCGACGGTTTGCGGGCCGCCGACAAACAAGGGCCCAAACCCGCCGATGCCCACCCAGTCAGCCAGTTCATTGGGCGTCCAGACCTTGTTCGGATCAGCCGTGGAGAACGCCTCCACCGCCGATTGAATCGCGTTGGTGTGGACATGTTTGAGCGGCTCGTCGGGCTTGAACTGGCTGAAGTCGATACCGGTCCAGCCGGAGATCAACGCCATTGCGCCTTCGTAGCTGACGTAGGTTTTGTAGTCGTCAAACTTGGCCTTGGCCTTGGCGTCGGTCTCGCCGACGATCACCGTCTGCAAATTGAAGATCAGGATTTTCTTCGGATCGCGCCCCGCCTCGGCGGCACGGCGACGGATATCGGCCACGGTTTTTTTCAGCAGCACCTTGGACGGTGCGGCGACAAACACGCATTCGGCCTGCTCGGCGGCGAACTGTTTGCCACGGCTGGAGGCGCCGGCCTGGTACAGCACCGGCGTGCGCTGCGGCGACGGCTCGCACAGGTGAATGCCGGGCACCTGGAAGTGTTTGCCGACGTGGCGGATCTCATGGATTTTGCTCGGGTCGCTGAAGATCCGACGCTCCCGATCACGCAGCACCGCGCCCTCCTCCCAACTGCCTTCCCAGAGCTTGTAGCAAACCTCGAGGTATTCCTCGGCGTAGTCATAACGTGCATCGTGTTCGGTCTGGGCCTTCTGGCCGAGGTTCTTGGCGCCGCTTTCCAGGTAGGAGGTGACGATGTTCCAGCCGATGCGGCCCTTGGTCAGGTGATCGAGCGTCGACAGCCGGCGCGCGAAGGGGTACGGATGCTCGAAGGACAGCGACGCGGTGAGGCCAAAACCCAGGTGCTGGGTGACCAGCGCCATCGGTGCGATCAGCGACAGCGGGTCGTTGACCGGCACTTGGGTGGCCTGGCGAATCGCCGCGTCACCGTTGCCGTGGTACACGTCGTAAATGCCCAGCACGTCGGCGATAAACAGGCCATCGAACTTGCCACGCTCGAGGATTTTCGCCAGATCGGTCCAGTACTCCAGGTCCTTGTACTGCCACGAGCGGTCACGCGGATGCGCCCACAGGCCTGGCGACTGGTGGCCGACGCAGTTCATGTCGAAGGCGTTCAAGCGGATTTGGCGGGCCATCAAAGCACTCCGTTGAGGTGGTAGTTGCCGACGATCTGGTATTTGCGCCGCAAGGGGTCATCCAGGGTCGACGGCAGCGCGGTGCGTTGGCCGGTCAATTCGAATTCGGCGTTGCTGGCGGCAATCAGGGCCTCGGCCGCGGCGATCTGCGCTTCGGTGGCGGCCACCGGGCTGGGGTGGCTGTCGGCGCGCTCAAGCAAGGCGGCGGCCACGTCGACACGGATCTGCAAGTCGCCGAAGCGGCTGATCACGTAGGGGTCGTCACTTTTTTGGACGTGAAGACGGGTGCTGTCGAGCAGTTGGCGGGCGAGTGTCAGTGCGGTCATGGGGCAGGCTCCTCAATTCCAGGCGTGGCGCGCAGGCTTCACGCCGTTGAGCACGAAGTTACCGATCAGGTGGTATTTCCAGCGGGCCGGATCATGCAGGGTGTGGGTGCGCGCGTTGCGCCAGAAGCGGTCGAGGTTGTGCTTGGCGGTCACCGAGCGGGTGCCGGCCAGTTCGAAGAGTTTGCTGCTGGCGAGCAAGGCGGTTTCGGCCGACAGCACCTTGGCCTGGGCCACCACCAGAGAGGCGTGGGCCACGCTGTCTTCATTCGGCTCGGCCAGCGCCTGGTCGACCGCGATGCCGGCCTTGGCGAGGATGGCTTCGGTGCCGTGAACGCGCCATTGCAGGTCGCCGATGGCGGCGATTGTGAATGGGTCCTGCCAGCCGTGGTCCAGCTGGCTGTCGATCCAGGGCCGGGCCTGGCGGGCATGGATCTTGGCCTGTTCCAGCGCGCCAAGGGCGATGCCGGTATCGACGGCGGCCTGGATGATTTGTGAAATCGGGCCGTCGGCGGTGGGTTTATCGAACGCTAGATGCGCAGGGATCACCGCGCTCAACGGTACGTTCACGCCATCGAGGGTCACGCCACCACTGGCGGTGGTGCGCTGGCCGAAGCCGTCCCAGTTGTCGATCACGCTCAGCCCCGGCGCGTCGCGTTCGACGAAACCAATAAACGCCTGGCCCTGCTCGTTATTGCCTGCGGTGGGCACGATATGGGCGAACAGCGCGCCGGTGCAGTAAAACTTTTCACCATTGATTTGCGCGGTGTCGCCGTTGAACCGGATCTGCGTGTCGAAGGTACCGGCGTTTTTGCTCTTGGCTTCGGAGAACGCATTGCCGAAGCGGTAACCCGCCAAGACCTTGCCGAAGTAATAGCGCTTTTGTTCCTCGGTACCGGTTTGCAGCAGGAGGTCCACCACCCCCAGATGGTTCTGCGGGATTTGCCCCAGGGACGGGTCGGCCGCGGAAATCCGTTTGATCACCTCGGCCACCGTCACATAGGACACCCCGGCACCGCCGTAGGCCTTGGGCACCGTGATACCCCACAGGCCGCTGCCGGAAAATTCGTCAAGTTCGGCCACCGGCAGGCGCCGGTCGCGGTCGCGCGCGCTGGCTTCGACGGCAAAGCGTTCGGCCAGGCGCGTGGCGACTTCAATGGCCTCCGCGTCCGAGCGGATGATATGGGCAGGGTGTTGAGGGTGGGCTGACATGGGCCGACTCCAGGCTCCGAGGGAATACCGGAGTGATTGCAGGAGTCGTGCCTGAACTTAATCTTCAATAAAATCAGCAAGTTGCTGGCAAATCGGCGCCGCAGAGCGCGACTCAAACCAGCAAATTGCACATCCACTGTTGCCTGGCGGACAGTTAGATCACCACGTTGCGAACGAAGCTCACGGCCACGTCACCTTCATTGCGATAGCCATGCACCTGGCGGCTGGCAAACATGAAAAACTCACCGGCAGCGACCTGTTTGTCTTCTTCGCCAACGCGCAAGGTCAGGCAGCCTTCAAACACAAACACCTGCACGCTCCAGCCTTCGGGGTCGGGTTCGGGGCTGTAGCGATCGCCGGGCTCCAGGCGCATCTCCCATAGCTCGACTTCGCGCCGCGCAGTGGCCTTGGCCAGTAATACGGCTTTGCTGCCGGGAATGTCGCCGGCCCAGGCGAGTTCGTTGATGCGGCTGTGGTCGCCCGCATCCGGGGCCTGGATCAGGTCGCTGAAGGCCACTTCCAGTGCTTCGGCCACGCGGTCGAGGGTGGACAGGCTGACGTTCTTCTCGCCGGCCTCGATGGCCACCAGCATGCGCCGGCTGACCCCGGACTTTTCCGACAGCGCGGTCTGGCTCAGGTCGGCGGCGTGGCGCAGGCGACGGACGTTCTGGCTGACATGTTGCAGGACCGAGGCCCGGTGTGGATTTTCTTTGTGCACTATATTGCTCAATGGGTGGGTGTGCGCAGTATACTGCCCAGCGTGCGGCGCATTGTGCGGTCCGTGCCTTTCCCTTGCAAGACCAGAGCCGCCATGACCGCCCCGACCTCCCCTTCGCGTTTCAATCGTTTCAGCAAAGCCGAATGCATCCTGGTGTTTATCACCATGATCTGGGGCGGCACCTTTTTGCTGGTGCAGCACGCCATGACCGTCAGCGGGCCGATGTTCTTCGTGGGCCTGCGCTTTGCGGCGGCGGCGATTGTGGTGGGGTTCTTTTCCTTGCGCACCCTGCGCGACCTGAGCCTGTTCGAGCTCAAGGCCGGGGTGTTTATCGGCGTGGCGATCATGTTCGGCTACGGCCTGCAGACCATCGGCCTGCAAACCATTTTGAGCAGCCAGTCGGCGTTCATCACCGCGCTGTACGTGCCGTTCGTGCCGTTGCTGCAATGGCTGGTGCTGGGGCGTCGTCCGGGCTTGATGCCCAGTATCGGCATCATGCTGGCGTTTGCCGGGTTGATGCTGTTGACCGGCCCGGCGGGGGCGTCGCTGAATTTCAGCGCGGGTGAGATCGCGACCTTGATCGGCGCCATCGCGATTGCCGCAGAAATCATCCTGATCAGCGCCTTTGCCGGGCAGGTGGATGTACGCCGCGTCACCGTGGTGCAACTGGCCACGGCGTCGCTGCTGTCGTTCCTGATGGTCGTGCCGATGGGCGAGGCATTGCCGGGGTTCTCCTGGTTGCTGCTGTTCAGCGCGGTGGGCCTGGGCTTGACCAGCGCGGTGATCCAGGTCGCGATGAACTGGGCGCAGCAGAGCGTTTCGCCAACACGGGCCACCTTGATTTATGCCGGTGAGCCGGTCTGGGCCGGGGTGATCGGGCGGCTCGCCGGCGAGCGCTTCCCGCCGATAGCGATGCTGGGGGCGGTGTTGATTGTGCTGGCGGTAATTGTGAGTGAGATGAAGACGCGCGGGCAGAAGGCGGTTGAACTTCAAGCGGAGGTAGAACACGAACAACAAGGATAAGACCCGGCCTTCACCACAGGTAACGGTGCGGGGCTGAAACAATGCTTATTCGGAATTTTCGATCTACCTTGTAGGATCCTGCCACATCTTGCCGTTTGGTGATCACGAAAGCGGCACGTATGATGCATCCCAAACTCCCGCAGATTAGAAGCCTATGTCCCTGATAGTTCTACTGCTTCTGCCTTTTATCGGCAGCTGTCTGGCGGCCTTGCTGCCGCACAACGCACGTAACACCGAATCCCTGTTGGCCGGCCTGGTGGCCTTGGTCGGGACTGTTCAAGTTGCCCTGCTCTACCCCCAGGTCGCCTATGGCGGCGTCATCCGCGAAGAATTCATGTGGTTGCCCAGCCTGGGGCTGAACATCGTGCTGCGCATGGATGGCTTCGCCTGGTTGTTCTCGATGCTGGTGCTGGGCATCGGCACGCTGGTGTCGCTGTATGCGCGCTACTACATGTCGCCGGAAGACCCGGTGCCGCGGTTCTTCGCGTTTTTCCTGGCCTTCATGGGCGCCATGCTCGGGCTGGTGATCTCCGGCAATCTGGTGCAGATCGTGTTCTTTTGGGAACTGACCAGCCTGTTCTCGTTCCTGCTGATCGGCTACTGGCACCACCGCGCCGATGCACGACGCGGCGCCTATATGGCGTTGATGGTCACCGGCGCGGGCGGCTTGTGCCTGTTGGCGGGGGTGATGCTGCTGGGGCATATCGTCGGCAGCTATGACCTGGACCAGGTGCTGGCGGCGGGCGATCAGATTCGCGCGCACTCGCTGTACCCGGTGATGCTGACCCTGGTGCTGATCGGCGCGTTGAGCAAGAGCGCGCAGTTCCCGTTCCACTTCTGGCTGCCCCACGCCATGGCGGCGCCGACACCGGTTTCCGCTTACCTGCATTCGGCGACGATGGTGAAGGCCGGCGTGTTCCTGCTGGCCCGCCTGTGGCCATCGCTGTCGGGCAGCGAAGAATGGTTCTGGATCGTCGGCGGTGCCGGCGCCCTCACCCTCCTCCTCGGCGCTTACTGCGCCATGTTTCAAAACGATCTCAAAGGCCTGCTGGCCTACTCCACCATCAGCCACCTCGGGCTGATCACCTTGCTGCTGGGGCTCAACAGCCCGCTGGCCGCCGTCGCGGCAGTGTTCCATATCCTCAACCACGCCACCTTCAAGGCCTCGCTGTTCATGGCGGCGGGCATCATCGACCACGAAAGCGGCACGCGGGACATCCGCAAGCTCAGCGGCCTGGTGCGGCTGATCCCGTTTACCGCGACCCTGGCGATGGTGGCCAGCGCCTCCATGGCCGGCGTGCCGTTGCTCAATGGTTTCCTGTCCAAAGAGATGTTCTTCGCCGAAACGGTGTTTATCTCGGCGACAAAATGGGTGGAAATCGCCCTGCCGGTGATTGCGACCATCGCCGGCACATTCAGCGTGGCCTATGCCCTGCGCTTTACCGTCGATGTGTTCTTCGGCCCGCCCGCCACCGATTTGCCGCACACGCCCCACGAACCACCGCGCTGGATGCGCGCGCCGGTTGAGCTGCTGGTATTGACCTGCCTGTTGGTGGGGATCTTCCCGGCCCAGATGGTCGGTTCGATCCTCGCCGCCGCCGCGTTGCCGGTGGTGGGCGGTGTGCTGCCGCAGTACAGCCTGGCGATCTGGCATGGCTGGAACGCGCCGATGATCATGAGCCTGGTGGCCATGACCGGCGGCGTGGTGCTCTACCTGATGCTGCGCAAGCAACTCAAGCGCGGTCGCTTCAAATACCCGCCGGTCATCAGCTACTTCAACGGCAAGCGCGGTTTCGAACGCTGCCTGGTGGTGATGATGCGCGGGGTACGCAAGATCGAAAAACGCATCAGCACCAAGCGCCTGCAAACGCAGTTGTTCCTGCTGGTGATCGTCGCGGTGATAGGCGCCATGATCCCGCTGCTGCACAGTGGCCTCACCTGGGGCGAGCGGCCGAAGATCCCCGGTTCCGTCGTGTTCGTAACCTTGTGGCTGCTGGCGATTGCCTGTGCCCTGGGCGCCGCCTGGCAAGCCAAGTATCACCGGCTCGCGGCCCTGACCATGGTCAGCGTGTGCGGCCTGATGACCTGCGTGACCTTCGTGTGGTTCTCGGCGCCGGACCTGGCGCTGACCCAATTGGTCGTCGAAGTCGTCACCACGGTGCTGATCCTGCTCGGCCTGCGCTGGTTGCCACGGCGGATCGAAGATGTCTCGCCACTGCCCAGTTCGTTGCGCAAGGCCCGTGTCCGTCGCCTGCGTGACTTCTTGTTGTCCACCGTGGTCGGTGGCGGCATGGCGCTGCTGTCCTACGCGATGCTGACGCGCCAGACGCCCAACGACATTTCCTCGTTCTACTTGAGCCGTGCCCTGCCCGAAGGCGGCGGCAGCAATGTAGTGAACGTGATGCTGGTGGACTTCCGGGGCTTCGACACCCTGGGCGAAATCACCGTGCTCGGCGCCGTGGCGCTGACCGTCTACGCGCTGCTGCGCCGCTTCCGCCCTTCGAAGGAAAGCATGCAACTGCCCGCGCAACAGCGCCAACTGGCGCCGGACGTGGCCACCGACCTGGTCAACCCGCGCCAGGCCAGCGACACCGCCCTGGGCTTCATGATGGTGCCGGCGGTACTGGTGCGCCTGCTGCTGCCGATTGCGCTGGTGGTGTCGTTCTACCTGTTCATGCGCGGCCACAACCAACCGGGCGGCGGATTCGTCGCAGGCTTGGTGATGTCGGTGGCGTTCATTCTGCAATACATGGTCGCCGGTACGCAGTGGGTCGAAGCGCAGATGCGCCTGCGGCCGATGCGCTGGATGGGCTTCGGGCTGCTGTCGGCGACCCTCACCGGGCTCGGCGCGCTGTTTGTCGGCTACCCGTTCCTCACCACCCATACCTGGCATGTGAGCCTGCCGCTGCTGGGCGATATCCATGTAGCCAGTGCGTTGTTTTTCGACGTTGGGGTGTACGCCATGGTGGTCGGTTCCACCCTGCTGATGCTCACCGCCCTCGGCCACCAATCGGTGCGCGCGCACAAACCGAGCAACCAGCCCCAACCCGTTGCCGTAACAGAAGGAGCCGCCTGATGGAAGAAGTCATCGCGATTGCCATTGGGGTCCTGGCGGCCTCCGGTGTGTGGTTGATCCTGCGCCCGCGAACGTTCCAGGTGGTGATGGGCCTGTGCCTGTTGTCGTATGGGGTCAACCTGTTCATTTTCAGCATGGGCAGCCTGTTTATCGGCAAGGAGCCGATCATCAAGGACGGTGTGCCGCAGGACCTGCTCAACTACACCGATCCGCTGCCTCAGGCACTGGTACTCACGGCCATCGTCATCAGCTTCGCCATGACCGCATTGTTCCTGGTGGTGCTGCTGGCCTCCCGAGGCCTGACCGGCACCGACCACGTGGATGGCCGGGAGCCCAAGGAATGAATGGGGTCAATCAACTGATCGTCGCGCCGATCCTGCTGCCGTTGCTGACCGCCGGGCTGATGCTGATGCTCGGCGAGAAGCGCCGCCCGCTCAAGGCGCGCATCAATCTGTTCTCCAGCCTGATCGGCCTGGGCATTGCCGTGTTGCTGCTGTACTGGACGCAACAAGACGGCCCCGGCTCGATTGGCGTGTACCTGCCGGGCAACTGGCAAGTGCCGTTCGGCATCGTGCTGGTGGTGGACCCGCTGTCGGCGCTGATGCTGGTGCTCACCGGGATCATCGGCGTGAGCGCGCTGCTGTTCGCCATGGCCCGCTGGGACCGTGCCGGCACCAGTTTCCATGCCCTGTTCCAGGTTCAGATGATGGGCCTGTATGGCGCCTTCCTTACGGCCGACCTGTTCAACCTGTTCGTGTTCTTCGAAGTGCTGCTGGCGGCGTCCTACGGTTTGATGCTGCACGGTTCCGGCCGCGCGCGCGTATCGGCGGGGCTGCATTACATCGCGATCAACCTGCTGGCGTCGTCATTGTTCCTGATTGGCGCGGCGATGATCTACGGCGTGACCGGCACGCTGAACTTCGCCGACCTGGCGCTGAAGATTCCGTTGGTGCCCGAAGCTGACCGTGGCCTGCTGCATGCGGGTGCGGCGATCCTGGCGACGGCGTTCCTGGCCAAGGCCGGCATGTGGCCGCTGAATTTCTGGCTGGCGCCCGCCTACTCCTCGGCCAGCGCGCCGGTGGCGGCGATGTTTGCGATCATGACCAAGGTCGGCGTGTACACCGTGCTGCGTTTGTGGACCCTGCTGTTTTCCGGCCAGGCCGGCGCATCGGCGCTGTTTGGCGGCGACTGGCTGGTGTATGGCGGCATGGCGACCATCGTCTGCGCGGCGCTGGCCATGCTGGCGGCGCAGCGGCTGGAACGCATGGCGAGCCTGAGCATTCTGGTATCGGCCGGGATCCTGCTGTCGTCGGTGGGCTTTGCCCAGCCGAGCCTCACCGCCGGGGCGCTGTTCTATCTGATCAGCTCCACCTTGGCGCTGAGCGCACTGTTCCTGCTGGCGGAATTGATCGAGCGGTCGCGCTCGGCCAATGACCTGCCGCTGGATGAAGAAATCGATGCGCTGCCCAAGGCCATGGAGTCGCTGCATCCACGGCCAGGCGTGAATCTGGATGACGAACAGAAAGCCGTGGTCGGCCAGGTCATTCCCTGGACCATGGCCTTCCTGGGCTTGAGTTTTATCGCCTGTGCGCTGCTGATCATCGGCATGCCGCCGTTGTCCGGGTTTATCGGCAAGCTCAGCCTCTTGAGTGCGCTGGTCAACCCGCTGGGCCTGGGCAATGCCGTGGATGAGCCGATTCGCCCGGCGGCCTGGGGCCTGGTGGCGCTGCTGATTCTGTCCGGGCTGGCTTCATTGATCGCCTTTGCGCGCTTGGGCATCCAACGCTTCTGGACCCCCGAAGAGCGCCCTTCGCCGCTGTTGCGGCGCTATGAGTGCCTGCCGATCTTCCTGCTGCTGGGCCTGAGCATTGCGCTGACCTTCAAGGCTGAACCCCTGCTGCACTACACGTTGGCCACCGCCCAGAGCTTGAACAACCCGGAGCGCTACGTGATGGCCGTGATGGCCACGCGCCCGGTGCCTAGCCCTGAAGCCAAGGCCGCCGCACGGGAGGTACAGCCATGAAACGCCTGCTCCCTGCCCCGTGGTTATCGCTGGCCTTGTGCATACTGTGGCTGCTGCTGAACCTGTCGGTCAGCCCCGGCAACCTGCTATTGGGCGCACTGCTGGGCGTTCTTGCGCCGTGGATGATGGCACCGCTGCGCCCGCAACCGATAAGCCTGCGCCGTCCCGGCGTGATCCTGCGCCTGTTTCTGCTGGTGGGCCGCGACGTGATTGTCTCCAACCTGCAAGTGGCGTGGCGCGTCCTGACCTGCGGCTCACGCCCGCCACACTCGCGCTTCATCAAGATCCCCCTGGATCTGCGCAGCCCCAACGGCCTCGCCGCGCTGTCGATGATCACCACGGTGATTCCCGGCACCATCTGGTCGGAGCTGGCCCTGGACCGCAGCCTCCTGCTGTTGCATGTCTTCGACCTGCACGATGAAGCGCCGTTTATCGAACACTTCAAAGCCACCTATGAACGGCCCCTGATGGAGATCTTCGAATGAGCGCCCTGCTCGCCAATGCGATCCTGTTCAGCCTGTTTTTGTTCTCGCTGGCCATGGTGCTGACCCTGGTGCGCCTGTTCAAAGGCCCCTCGGCCCAGGACCGCGTCCTGGCGCTGGACTACCTGTATATCCTGGCGATGCTGATGATGCTGGTGCTGGGCATCCGGTACGCCAGTGATACCTACTTTGAAGCGGCGCTGTTGATCGCGCTGTTCGGCTTCGTCGGCTCGTTTGCCCTGGCCAAATTCCTGCTGCGTGGGGAGGTGATTGAATGATGCCGTTATGGGTGGAAATCCTCGTGGCTGTGCTGCTGGTATTAAGCAGTGTGTTCGCGCTGATCGGAGCAATTGGCTTGCTGCGCATGAAGGACTTCTTCCAGCGCATGCACCCGCCGGCGCTGGCCTCGACGCTGGGTGCATGGTGTGTGGCGTTGGCGTCGATCATCTATTTTTCGGTACTCAAGTCCGGGCCGGTGTTGCACGGTTGGTTGATCCCGATTCTGCTGTCGATCACCGTGCCGGTGACTACCCTTTTGCTGGCGCGTACGGCGCTGTTTCGCAAACGCATGGCCGGTGACGATGTGCCCGCCGAGGTCAGCAGTCGCCGAGCTGAACGCTCCAAATCAGCCTAGCGACGCCATCAGCCCGTGGGTGCTAAGGGTGTGTTGGGACAAAACCCTGGAGGGGCGAGCCGAACGGTAAACCGCTGTGGGGATTGATCGCATACCATTGCCCCCCTGCCTGGATCGCCTGCAACTCCACTTGGTTAACCGTGCCCTGCAGGGGAGTCACCTGCTGGGCATTCGCCTTATTGAGCATGTCGACGACCGTGGGAGTGGTGTCACGGGTGAAGCGAAGCTTTGCAAAAATATCAACCGGTGCATACACGCCCATCCCGATTCTGACGGGGACACCCTTGCTCGAACGTCTTAAAAAGTTGGTGAGTCGACCCGGCAGGCTCGGCAGGTTGGATAAGCCATCCGCCGGGTTGAAAATGCCACGCAGCAATGCCGTGCCTTCCTTAAGAGCAGAAATGCCAAATGCCTGCTTGTTCAGGCGCGAGGCAAACTTGACCGCCTTCCAGGCTTTGCGGGCGCCCTGAAGTCCTCCCGCGCCAATCAGCAGCAATGCATCGATTGCCAGATTCTTTAAGCCGTCTTTGACGTTGCCCTCATAGATATCCACCAATGGGCCGATGAACGAAATCATCGACACCAGTGCGCGACCGTTCTCCCCACTCGTCAGACGATTGACGTAGCCTCGAACAGTGTCTTCGCTGGGCAGCATGGCATTGGCATGGTCAATGAGTTCCTGGCGATGCCCGCTGAAATTGCCCAGGTAATTACCCGTCAGGACAGTGTCGACAATCGCCTGGCTTTTAGCCGAGGCAAAGGTGTCGGGCACCCAGTCATTACGGTTGTCGCCGGCGCCTTTGGCCGTTGACCCCGCCAGGGAAGCACCGACTTTGGAAATGATGACCTTAGACCAGGTGTTCTCGCGAGGGGCTTCCCCGGTGAGGTAGGCGTTGAAATCAAAAGGCTGCCTTGTGCCCCGCAGATACCAGTGGGTCTTCTCGCCACTTCTCCATCTGGGCACGGTCTCTTTTTCAAGGACGCCCCCCTTCAGGTTCAATGACTTGTTCCCCGCCAGACTGGCCGTGCGATCAATGATCGTCCCGGACGTGGGAAAAAATTCGAGGTAGCGGTATTTACCGTTGTATTTGCTGCGCAGCAGTACCCCGTGCCACCCACGGTTCCGGGCTACCTTATTGCCCTTGGCAGCGTCATCCTTCTGCGTTTCACCGGTTTCCCGACGCAGCCTGTAGACGTCGACCTCCCCCCATTCAAGCGCCTGCCGAACGTCAAGCGGCAGGTTTGCAAGGCTCATCTTCATCAGCGAGGGCATCGCACCTTTGACATCACTCAGGTACTCATCGACTGCACCTGCGACCTGATCGGCAATACGCGGAAGTGTCTGTATTCGGGCTTCAAATTGCGCTTGGGTCATTCGAGGGTGGCTGAATTTGAACCAATGCTCATGCAGATCGCCCGTTGCATACGCCTCGACCAAGGTCGGCCACTTCGTATTAATGCCCACACCCGATAGGCTGTGTTTCGTCGCGGGCTTGGTCAACGTGAGCGTTTCGATCTCGCGCTCGGTCAGCTCGGGAAATGCCTGTTTCAGTGCCTTGATCGCCAGACTGCTACGCGTGGGCGGCGCCGTCCCCAGTGTGACGACGGACTGCTCGAGCGCCTCGCTGCGACGGGCTATGGCGCTAGACGCCAACTGGTAATCCTCTGGCGTATAGCGGTTGTCGCTGCGCCGCGGCACGGCCCCCGTCATGACCCCTGCATCCAGCACCAACTTGGCACCCAGCCCTATGGCCAGGACCTGTTGTTGCGGCTGCACGGCTTGCAGGGTGGTCAATGCGCCAAGCTCGGTGAGGCTCATGCCGCGACTGGCGCCGGCACCGCCCCACACTTCAGCCAATGCGGTGCCCAGGCTGAGCGTCATCCACGCCGGGCTGCCGATACGTATTTTGCCTGGCGCCTGGCGTAGCGGCCCGGGGAGCGCTGCAGACTCCTGCTGGTCCGGTTTCACCAAAAACTCCGGGGCGGCATGTGCCAGGAACAGATGAGCCACCAACGGTGCAGCCCGTACGCTCACGCCTTTCTTCTCGATCAGGTGCTTTTCAAAGTCTTTGCGTACGGCCCCCATCTCACGGCCCATGTTGGCCGGCGTATAAAACGGGTAACCCGCGGCGCTTCCCGGGACGCCGGGAACATCTGGGTCGACACTGAGCAGGATGGCGCTGGTCAGCAGGTTTTTGTGTTGCGCGGCATCACTGTCGGCGTTCCCCGTATACCAATTCAACGCCTGGGCGAGCTCCAGCCCCCACTGCCGGGCCTGCGGGGTGTTGAGTATGTCGTCCCAGATCTGGTCTGCCTTGGCGGCTGTTTCCTGCGGGTCGACGTGTGTCACCGCGTGCAGGCCCAAGGCGAACCCTATCGTATTGGCGCCATACTTCTGATCCGTCGCCAACGCGATCAACTTGGTTTTGTCACCCGCCGACAAGGCGCCCGCAGCCCAATGCTGAGGCAGTAATGTCGCGTAATTACCGACAGGCGTCGTCGGCGCGAAGTAGGTGCGCAGCCATTTGGCAGCGGCGCGAGCCTGGCCGGCGGTATCGAGCGCCCCCAGGCCCATCGACCTGGCGACCTGGCGCAGATCGTGGCTATCGTCTGAATAGAGCGCGTTACCGAACGGTTCGCTCGACACGACGAGCGCCGCCAATGCGTCTTTCAGCGGCTGGCTCCAACGGTCACTGACAGGTACCTCCAACCATTGATTCAGCGTGGGTTGCAGCACTTGCAGACGGCCTTCGCTGATACGCACCGGCCGGTCCGGCAATGTTTGCCCAAGGTCCGCCAAAACACCCTGCATCTCGGGGCGTGCAATCAGCTCGGCCAGGCGTGTGCGAGCCTCGTGATCGCTCTTTAACGGGTGTGTTCGAGACACCTCGAACGCGGTAGCCGATAACGCTATCGGCTTATCGTCTTCAAGGCCCTGCGCCACTCGCTGCAAGGCGTCCGCCAGGTTGTGTCGGTCGTCCATTTCAGCGATACCGCGCTTGGCCCATTCGAGCCTGAGTTGGCGGTTACGTGTCTGGGCTGTGGAGAGCGCGGGCCAACCCGCCTCCAGCGTCGCGGCCAATGCGCTCGCTTGCTCCGGGGTGTGAGGCGGCTGAACGCCATAAAACAGGCTCGCCACGTTGCGAGAAATGTGCGAGCTGGCGGCAGAGACGTAAGGCACGCCGTGGTGTGAGGGGTCCAGTGCTTCGAGCGCGCGCATCACTCGACCGGATATTTGCCACCAGCCGCAGGTGTCTTGCAACGCATAGGTTTGGCGGGTGACCACACCATCGCGGGTGACCAGGCCCGTTACGCCGTTGTGGCCAATAACGACCGAGTCCAGTGAAAACCCCTTGCTCCTCAACCAGGCCAGCACTTCGGGCTGATTCACCACTTGCTTGTAGATCTCGAACGGTCGCGAGATCAGGGCGTTCGCGGGTACGCTCACCGACGAGTCAGACACGCTTGCCATTTTCCCGGTCAATTGTGTTTGCAGGATTTTATCTGCTTCGACGGAGGCAGACGCCGGGCCATCCAGCATGCCCAGGGTGTGACGCGTGGCGCTGGAGGGCACGTTCAAAAGCGAGCGTTTTTCGCGCCGTGCAGCGGTTTCCTCGAACGCTGATGTACCAAAGGGAAGCGGCGCCACGTGCCCGCCCGGCGCTCGCAATAACCCGTTGCCTGGAGGCGAGCCGGGCTGCGCAGTGTTCTCAGACGAAACGGCGATGCGCGGGCCCTCAGGCTCAGGCGATGGGTGGGAGGGGTACAGACTGTTGCGTGCGTGGAGATTGATCATGGAGACCGGCATATTCAACCCTCTTGAAAGAGACTTTTGAAAATGTCCTCGTCCTAAGAACAGGTGCTGTCAAACGCGTTACCTATGCATCAGCGGGTAGAGGTTATGTGAACCTGTCATCGCTGATCGGCAGGCCAGAGAGGCCTCTTATTCGCTAAGTGGGGAAGTGGCGGCGGGCGGTTCCATTTCATACAGGCTTGCGGGCTTGCCTCTCACATCACTTGAGATCGCGAGGAGAGCGTTGAGAACACAAAAAAAAACGCCCCGAACCAGTCGGGGCGTTTTTATTCAGCGTGCGGCAACCAAGCGTCAGTCAGCCAACCGCCACGTCGTCCCACCCTTGCCGTCTTCCAACACCACACCCATCGCGGTCAGTTGGTCACGGATACGGTCGGACTCCGCCCAGTCCTTGCCTGCGCGAGCGGCCAGGCGCGCCTGAATCAGCGCATCCACCTCAGCCGCATCCACACGCCCTTCAGCGCCGGCTTGCAGGAAGTCATCGGCGTGCATCTGCAACACGCCGAGCACGCTGGCCAGCTCTTTGAGGCGCGCCGCCAGGCCCGCCGCCGCGTCGAGATCGCTCTCGCGCAGGCGGTTGATCTCGCGCACCATTTCGAACAGCACCGCGCAGGCTTCCGGGGTGCCGAAGTCGTCGTTCATGACTTCGGTAAAGCGTGCCACGAACGCTTCGCCGCCGGCCGGAGCCACTGCGGGAAGGCCTTTCAACGCGTGGTAGAACCGCTCCAGGGCGCCCTTGGCATCCTTGAGGTTGTCTTCCGAGTAGTTGATGGCGCTGCGGTAATGGCTGGACACCAGCAGGTAACGCACCACTTCCGGGTGGTACTTTTCCAGCACGTCGCGGATGGTGAAGAAGTTGTTCAAGGACTTGGACATCTTCTCGCCATTGATGCGGATCATGCCGCAGTGCATCCAGGCGTTGGCGTAGGTCTTGCCGGTGGCGGCTTCGCTCTGGGCGATTTCGTTTTCGTGGTGCGGGAACTCCAGGTCGCTGCCGCCGCCATGAATGTCGAAGGTCTCGCCCAGGCAGCAGGTGGACATCACCGAGCATTCGATGTGCCAACCCGGACGCCCGGCGCCCCATGGCGACTCCCAGCTTGGCTCGCCGGGCTTGGTGGCTTTCCACAGCACGAAATCGAGCGGGTCCTGCTTGGCTTCGTCGACTTCGATGCGCGCGCCGATGCGCAGGTCTTCGATCTTCTTGCGCGACAGCTTGCCGTAGCCCATGAACTTGGCGACGCGGTAGTACACGTCGCCATTGCCGGGGGCGTAGGCATAGCCCTTGTCGATCAGGGTCTGGATCATCGCGTGCATGCCAGGGATGTGGTCAGTGGCACGCGGTTCCATGTCCGGCTTGAGGATGTTGAGGCGCGCCTCGTCCTCGTGCATCGCGGTGATCATGCGCTCGGTCAGCGCGTCGAACGCCTCGCCGTTTTCATTGGCGCGGTTGATGATCTTGTCGTCGATGTCGGTGATGTTGCGCACATAGGTCAGGTCGTAACCGCTGAAACGCAACCAGCGGGTCACCAGGTCGAAGGCAACCATGCTGCGGCCGTGGCCGATGTGGCAGTAGTCGTACACGGTCATGCCGCACACGTACATGCGCACTTTGTTGCCATCGAGCGGCTTGAAGACTTCTTTGGTCTTGCTGAGTGTGTTGTAGATCGTTAACACGACAACTCCCTTAAATCACTGGCCCCACGAATCACGCAAGGTCACGGTACGGTTGAATACCGGATGACCAGGTTTGGAGTCCTTGATATCCGCGCAGAAGTAACCTTCGCGCTCGAACTGGAAACGGTCTTCCGGCTGTGCGTCGCCAAGCGATGGCTCGGCACGACAACCCGTGAGTACTTGCAGGGAGTCAGGGTTGATGTTGTCGAGGAAACTCGCGCTGTCTTCGGCCTTCTCGGGGTTGGGCGAACGGAACAGACGATCGTACAGGCGCACTTCGCACTCGATGCTGGCAGCGGCCGGCACCCAGTGGACCACACCCTTGACCTTGCGGCCTTCAGGGTTCTTGCCCAGGGTGTCCGGGTCGTACGAGCAATGCAGTTCGACGATGTTGCCATCGGCGTCCTTGATCGCTTCGTCAGCGCGGATCACGTAGCTGCCACGCAGGCGCACTTCGCCATTGGGCTCCAGGCGCTTGTAGCCCTTCGGCGGTTCTTCCATGAAGTCATCGCGGTCGATGTAGAGTTCACGGGCGAACGGCAGCTTGCGCACGCCGAGTTCTTCTTTTTGCGGGTGACGCGGCAGTTCGAGGTGTTCGACCTGGTCTTGCGGGTAGTTGGTGATCACGACTTTCAGCGGGCGCAGCACGCACATGGCGCGCGGGGCGTTGGCGTCGAGGTCCTGGCGGATGCTGAATTCGAGCATGCCAAAGTCGACCACGCCGTCGGAACGGTTGGTGCCGACCATGTCGCAGAAGTTGCGGATCGACGCCGGGGTGTAGCCGCGACGGCGGAAGCCCGACAGCGTCGACATGCGCGGGTCATCCCAGCCATGCACGTGTTTTTCATCGACCAGTTGCTTGAGCTTGCGCTTGCTGGTGATGGTGTAGTTCAGGTTCAGGCGGCTGAATTCGTACTGGCGCGGCTGCGCCGGCACCGGCAGGTTGCTCAGGAACCACTCGTACAGCGGGCGATGGCTTTCGAATTCCAGGGTGCAGATGGAGTGGGTGATGCCTTCGATGGCGTCCGACTGACCGTGGGTGAAATCGTAGTTGGGGTAGATGCACCACTTGTCACCGGTCTGGTGGTGGTGGGCGTGGCGGATGCGGTACATGATCGGGTCGCGCAGGTTCATGTTCGGCGAGGCCATGTCGATCTTGGCGCGCAACACGCGGGCGCCGTCCGGGAACTCACCGGCGCGCATGCGGGCGAACCAGTCGAGGTTCTCCTCCACGGAGCGGTCACGGAACGGGCTGTTCTTGCCCGGCTCGGTGAGGCTGCCACGGTATTCCTTGGCTTGCTCGGGGCTCAGGTCGTCGACGTAGGCCTTGCCGGCCTTGATCAGCTCGACGGCCCAGTCGTGCAACTGGTCGAAGTACTGCGAGGCATAGCGCACTTCACCGGACCATTCGAAGCCCAGCCACTTCACGTCGCTTTCGATCGCGTCGATGTATTCCTGGTCTTCCTTGGCCGGGTTGGTGTCGTCGAAACGCAAGTGCGTGACGCCACCGAACTCCTGGGCCAGGCCGAAGTTCACACAGATCGACTTGGCGTGACCGATGTGCAGATAGCCGTTGGGCTCTGGCGGGAAACGGGTGACGATCTGCGTGTGCTTGCCCGAATCCAGGTCCGCCTGGATGATCGGGCGCAGGAAATTGACCGGGACGGCAGGTCCGGCCTTGGCGTTCGAGGTAGGGTCGACAGTGGGCTTGCTCATAGGATCCTTGAACAGACAGGTTCGTGGCCGGTTGGGGCCAGATAAAACAAAGGGCTCATGATAGCCGAAGCAGTCAAGACACTGACAGAGCGCGGCCAATTAATTGCCCGGGCGGTAAAAAACCACCTCGAAATTCGCACAGGGCAGGCTAAACTGCGCGCCTTGGCCGCCGTTTAGCCAGACAGGTAAAGCGTTTATTCGCCCAAACCCACGAATTCCCTGAAAAGAGTAGTGAACATGACTCAAGTGAAACTGACCACCAACCACGGTGACATCGTCATCGAACTGAACGCCGAGAAAGCGCCGATCACCGTCGCCAACTTCATCGAGTACGTGAAGGCCGGCCACTACGAAAACACTGTTTTCCACCGTGTCATCGGCAACTTCATGATCCAGGGCGGCGGTTTCGAGCCGGGCATGAAAGAGAAGAAAGACAAGCGCCCAAGCATCCAGAACGAAGCGGATAACGGCCTTTCCAACGACAAGTACACCGTCGCCATGGCCCGTACCATGGAGCCGCATTCGGCCTCCGCGCAGTTCTTCATCAACGTCGCCGACAACGCCTTCCTGAACCACAGCGGCAAGAACGTGCAGGGTTGGGGCTACGCGGTGTTCGGTAAAGTCACCGCAGGCACCGACGTTGTCGACAAGATCAAAGGCGTGTCCACCACCTCCAAGGCCGGTCACCAGGACGTTCCCGCCGAAGACGTGATCGTCGAGAAAGCCGAGATCATCGAAGCGTGATATTGCTGATTTCAGACTTGCATCTGGAACAGGAGCGCCCGGACATCACCCGGGCGTTTCTGGATCTGCTCCACGGCCGCGCCCGTGGTGCCCAGGCGTTGTACATTCTGGGGGACTTCTTCGAAGCCTGGATTGGCGACGATGGGATGACCGCCTTCCAGCGTTCGATTGGCGAGGCTCTGCGTGAGCTGAGCGACAGCGGCACCCCGATTTTCATCATGCACGGCAACCGCGATTTCCTGATCGGCAAGGCGTTCTGCAAAGCCGCAGGCGCCACCCTGCTCAAGGACCCGAGTGTCGTGCAGTTTTACGGCGAACCCGTGCTGCTGATGCACGGCGACAGCCTGTGTACCCGCGACCTCGGCTATATGAAGCTGCGGCGCATCCTGCGTAACCCGCTCGTGCTGTTTATCCTGCGTCACCTGCCTTTGCGTACCCGCCACAGGCTGGCGCGCAAGCTGCGCAGTGAAAGCCGTGCGCAAACCCGCATGAAGGCCAACGACATTGTCGATGTGACGCCCGAGGAAGTGCCACGGGTGATGCAGCACTTTGGCGTGCGTACCCTGGTCCACGGCCACACCCACCGCCCGGCCATCCACAAATTGCAGATCGGTGACCAGGCGGCCAAGCGCATTGTGCTGGGGGACTGGGACAAGCAAGGCTGGGCCTTGCAGGTGGATGAGCAGGGGTTCGCGTTGGCGGCATTTGATTTTGTGAACCCGCAGTTGGCGCTGCCTGGCGCCTGACTCAAGCACACCGTCGTTCAAACGTGAATAGAGATCCAATTGAATTGCATTACAGCCTTCAGCGGTCAGTGACCTGAAGCCGCAGGCCCCGCCTTGGCGGTAAACGGCGGCTTGGCCAGCCACACCAACAGCATCAACCCGGCGAATATCCACCCCATCAAGGTGAAGTAGTCCACGGTGGACATCATGTACGCCTGGCTGGTCAGTATCTGGTCCAGTTGCGTGTATGCCTTCTGCCCTGCCCCACCCAGCGCCTGCAAGGCGTCGCGCGTGGCCGAGTCATAAACGGTCATGTTCTCGCTCATGTAGGCATGGTGTTGGTCGGCCCGGCGAATCCAGATCCATGTGGTGAGCGACGCCGCAAAGCTGCCGCCCAGGGTCCGCAGGAAAGTGGCCAGGCCGGCGCCGTCGGCAATCTGCTGCGGCGGCAGGTCGGACATCAGGATGCTCAAGGTCGGCATGAAGAACAGCGCCACGCCGATGCCCATGAACAACTGCACCAGGGCGATGTGGGTGAAGTCCACCTCGTTAGTGAAGCCGGCGCGCATGAAGCAACTCAACCCCATCGCCAGGAACGACAGCCCCGCCAGCAGGCGCAGGTCGAACTTGTGCGCATACTTACCCACGAACGGCGACATCAGCACCGGCAGAATACCGATCGGCGCCACCGCCAGCCCGGCCCAGGTGGCGGTGTAGCCCATCTGGGTTTGCAGCCACTGCGGCAGGATCAGGTTGATGCCGAAGAAGCCCGCATAGCCGCCGATCAACACAATGGTGCCGATACGGAAGTTGCGGTAGGCAAACAAGCGCAGGTTGACCACTGGGTGCTTGTCGGTCATTTCCCAGATCACGAACACGGCCAGGGCAATCACCGAAATCGCCGCGCCGATGAGGATGAAGTTGGATTCGAACCAGTCCAGGTCATTGCCCTTGTCGAGGATGATCTGCAGGGCGCCGACGCCCACGATCAAGCTGAGCAAACCGACGTAATCCATCGGCTGGTAGCTGGTCACCACCGGGCGTTTTTTCAACTGCGAACGCACCACCATCGCCGCAAAGATACCGATGGGCACGTTGATGAAAAAGATCCATGGCCAGCTGTAGCTGTCGGTGATCCAGCCGCCGAGGATAGGCCCGGCAATCGGCGCCACCACTGTGACCATCGCCAGCAACGCCAGGGCCATGCCGCGCCTGGCGGGCGGATACACCGCAATCAGCAGGGTCTGGGTCATCGGGTACAACGGCCCGGCCACCAGGCCTTGCAGCACCCGAAAGCCGATCAGCTCGGGCATCGAGGTAGAAATACCGCAGAGGAACGAGGCCAGCACAAACAGCAGGGTTGCCCACAGGAACAGCTTCACCTCGCCGAAGCGACGGCTCAGCCAGCCGGTGAGCGGCAAGGCGATGGCGTTGCTCACGGCAAACGAGGTGATCACCCAGGTGCCCTGCTCCGAACTCACACCCAGGTTGCCGGAAATGGTCGGCAACGCCACGTTGGCGATGGTGGTGTCGAGCACCTGCATAAAGGTCGCCAGCGACAGGCCAATGGTGGCCATCAACAGGCTGGGTGGCGTGAAGGAGGCGTTATTGCTCATCAGCGTTGCACAGCCTTGGGAGCGGCGACGCTGTTGTCATGGATCAACTGGGTGATCATGGCGTCAGCCTCGGCCAATTGGCGGTCATACACGTTGGTGGTGAACGAGGCCTTTTGCGGTGGCTGTTGCGCCAGCACCGGGCCGCTCTGGTCGTGCAGGTTCACGTTGACCACCGTGCTCAAGCCCACGCGCAGCGGGTGCTTGGCCAGTTCTTCGGCATTGATGTGAATACGCACCGGTACCCGCTGCACGATCTTGATCCAGTTACCGGTAGCGTTCTGCGCGGGCAACAGGGCAAACGCGCTGCCGGTGCCGGCGCCGAGGCTGTCGACGGTGCCGCTGAATTTCACGTCGCTGCCGTAGATGTCCGACTCGATGTCTACCGGTTGGCCGATGCGCATGTCGCGCAGTTGGGTTTCCTTGAAGTTGGCGTCGATCCACAGTTGGTTCAACGGGATCACCGCCATCAACGCGGTGCCCGGTTGCACGCGCTGGCCCAGTTGCACGGTGCGCTTGGCCACGTAGCCGGTCACCGGAGCGATCAGGGTGCTGCGCGCATTGGTCAGGTAGGCCTGGCGCAGTTGCGCGGCGGCGGCCTGCACGTCGGGGTGAGAGCTGATCACGGTGTCATCCACCAGCGCATTGCTGGTCTTGAGTTGCTGCTCAAGGTTGGTCAGCGCGTTCTTCGCCGCGGTCAGGCTGTCACGGGCGTGGGACAGTTCTTCCTGGGAGATCGCCCCGCCCTGGGCCAATGTCTTACGGCGGTTGTAGTTGTCCTGGGCGGTTTGCACGTCGGCTTTCTGTGCGTTCACCTGGGCTTTCATGCCGTCGACGTTGCTATACAAACCGCGCACCTGGCGCACGGTGCGCGCCAGGTTGGCCTGGGCACTTTGCAGGCCGACGGCAGCGTCATTCGGGTCGAAATTGACCAGCACCTGGCCTTCGTGGACCAGGTCGCCATCGTCGGCGCCGATGCTGACCACGGTGCCGGTGACCAGCGGGGTGATTTCCACTACGTTGCCGTTTACATAGGCATCGTCGGTGCTTTCGTTGAAGCGCCCGTAAAATTCATACCAGCCCCATACGCCCACGACGCCGAGGATGACGATCAGCGCCAGGCCGATCAGCATGACTTTGCGTTTGCGCGGGTTGCTGTCTTTCGGTTGTTCAGTTGCTTGGGTGTTTTCGGCAGTGGCCATGACAAATACCTCGAATTATTCCGTGCGTGTGGCTGGGGTGGTCGATGCCACGTTGTCGGCGTCGAAGCCGCCGCCCAGGGCCTGCATCAATTGAATCGACAGAGCGATTTGCCCGGCATTCAAGGTCGCCAGCTGACGCTGGCTCTGCAGCAATTGCTGCTCGATGCTGAGCACATCCAGGTAGTTACCGACCCCGGAGCCGTAGCGCTGAACCACGGTGTCGTAGGACTGCTGGGCAATGTCGGTGGCGTGTTGCTGGGCCTGGATCTGCCGGCCGGTTTCGCGCAGTTGCGACAGCGTGTCGCCGATATCGCCCAAGGCCTGCACCAGGGTTTTGTTGTATTGCGCCACCGCCAGGTCGTAGTCGGCGTCACGCGCGTCAAGGTCGGCGCGCAGGCGGCCGCCGTCGAAGATCGGCAGGGAAATAGTCGGTGCGATATTGAAGAAGCGGCTCGGCGAACCAAACATCGCGTCCCCCAGCAACGACTCGGCCCCGGCGCTCGCGCTCAAGTTGAGGTTGGGGTAGAAGCGCGTCTTGCTCGCGGCGATGTCCTTGCTCGCGGCCTCGACCCGCCAGCGCGCGGCGATCAGGTCCGGGCGACGGCCCAACAGTTCGGCGGGCAGCACCGAAGGGACGGCAACGGCGGCGGGTTTCAACACGCTGGGGCGTGCCAGCTCATTGCCGCGATCCGGGCCCTTGCCGAGCAACACCGCCAGGGCGATCTTGGCACTCTGCAGTTGTTTTTCCGCGTCGATCAGTTGCGACTGGGAGCTGGCTTCCAGGCTCTCGGTCTGCTGGTACTGGTATTGGCTGTCGATGCCCGCGCTCAGGCGTCGCTTGCTCAATTCAAGCATTTGCCGGGTGCGCTTGAGGTCATCGGTGGCCAGGTCGCGCACGATATGCGCCTGGCCCAGGTCGCTGTAGGCCTTGGCCACATCGGCGGCAAGGGTCAGGCGCGCGGCCTGCTGGTCGACTTCGGCGGCACGGGCCTGGCCCAACGCGGCTTCCCAGGCGGCGCGCTGGCCACCCCACAGGTCGAAGGTGTAATTGAAGCTGGCGCCAATATTACGCACGGTGGAGTAGGCATCGCCCTCACCGCGCGGGTCTTGGTCCCGGGCCAGGCGCGAGCGGCTGACGCCGGCGCTGGCGTCCAGGGTCGGCATGCGCGCGGCGTTCGCGGCGTAGGCAGCGGCCTGGGCCTGGTGGGCACGGGCGCTGGCCACTTGCATGTCGGGGCTGTTTTGCAGGGCCTCCTGGATCAGGCCGTCGAGTTGCGGGTCGCCGAGGCTTTTCCACCAGTCGGCGCGAGGCCAGGCGGCGTTCGACAGGGCCGCACCGCTCAGGGATTTACCCGCCTGCAAGGTGTTGGCGTCGAGGCGCCGGCCTTGGGTGTCGAGGCCGCTGAAGTTGGCGCAACCGGCCAGGCTCATCGCCGCGAGCACCAGGCAAAGGGCACGTGGGTTCATTATTTACCTACCCGCTGCAGGGTGATGGGGTCACCGGCAGCTATCAGAATTTTCTTGAGAATCCGTTCCAGGGTTTCCAGCTCGCCCGGCTCAAGTGCGCCGGCCAACTGGTTCAACGCTTGCGCGCCGATGTACGGCAGCAGGTCCGCCAGGCGCTGGCCGTCGGGGGTCAGTACCAACTGCACTTGGCGGCGGTCGAGTTCGGAGCGCTTGCGGCTGAGCAAGTCTTTTTGCTCCAGCCGGTCGAGCATGCGGGTCATCGAGCCGCTGTCCAACGACAGGTGGCGACACAGCTCGGCCGGGGTGTCGACGCCGAACTGCGCCATGATGATCAACACCTTGAACTGCGCGGCGGTAATGCCGTGGGGTTCCATATGGGTGTCGATGATGCGGTCCTTGAGGATCGCCGCGCGGCCCAGCAACAAGCCGAGGTGGCAGTTGTGGAAGTTGTCAGGGGTGAAGTGGGACATCGGAAGTCACCTTATTACTGCCTAGGCAGTGAATGTATGACGAGATGTTACTGCCTAGGCAGCGAAAGTCAAATGGAATAATTAGGTTGCTTGGTATTTGTTCAGGAAGGAGGATTGAAAGAGGCCCCATGTGGGAGGGGGCAAGTCGCATCGTCGCCCCGCCCCGCCCACTTTTTTACCGCCTCAGGATCAGAAATCGCGTTTGTAGAAGATATCCAGCGAGCTGGCCACGCCGCTGGCCACTTCCAGGTACACCTTCTTGCTCAGCAGGTAGCGCAAGGCGATGGTGCTGGCCGGTTCGAACACCCCGACGCCGTAACGCAGGCTGAGTTTCTCGGTGATCTTGCCGCTGGCCACCACCGCCGTGTTGTTACCACTGCCCTGGGTGTCGAGTTCAAAGTCCTTGATGCCCAGGTTCCTGGTCAGGTCGGATGTCACCCCTGCGCTGCCCATCAAGCCCAGGCCCAGGGCGGCTTGGGCGAGCATGTTGTTGTCTTCGCCAGTGGTGCTCAGCGGGCGGCCCAGCACCAGGTAGGACAGCGCCTGCTCCTGGCTCATGGCCGGTTCCGAGAAGATTTGCGTGGTGGGTTGTTCGGCGCTGCCGCTGAGGCGGATGCCGGCCACCACGTCGTCGGTCTTGCGGATGGCTTCGATATCCAGGTACGGCTGGTCCAGGGGCCCGGCGAACAGCAGGCGCGCGCGGCGTACGTCGAGTTTCTGGCCATAGGCGCGATAGCGGCCGTCGTTGAGCCACAACTCGCCACGGGTGTCTAGGTTGTCGCCGATATGCACGTGGCCCTGCACCTTGGCGGTCAGGCCGAAGCCGGAGAAATTGAGCTGGTCGTCACCCACCGCCACGTCGATATCCATAGCCATGGCCATCGGCGGCTTGCCCTCTTCGGTCTGGCTGCCAATGATGATCGTGTCGTCCGACACCTTGACGGTCGACGGCGGCAGTTCGCGCACGGTGATGTCACCACGGGGGATCCGCACCTTGCCGACGATGGCGAGTTTGTCATCCTTGAGGCTGATGTTCAGGTCGGGCGCCACTTCGAGCACCGCGTAGGGCTCCACCGTCACCGGCAACTGCGAACCTTGCAGGCTCAGGTCCACTGCCAGGGCCTGGCCCCAGTCGATCCGGCCCTTGAGGCTGCCCTGCCCGGCCTTGCCGCTGCGCCAGCCACCGTTGAGCTGCACGCTTTCACCGGCGATCAACGCCTGCACATTCAAGCCTTCGAGGCTGATGGGCAGTTCCGGCCCGGAAATTTCGCCGCCCACCAGATTCACGCTGCCGTTGACCTGCGGCGCCAATAGCCCCCCAGAGATGCGTCCATTGCCGTTGAGCGTGCCGCCGAGGGTTTCCACCATCGGTACAAAGGGTCGCGCCACGGCCAGGTCGAGGCCGACGAGGCTGAAGTTGCCCGTCATCGGCTTGCTCTTCGGCAATGGGTTGATCTGCGCCTGCACCAGCAACTCACCCAGCTTGCCACCGCGCAGGTTCAGTTGTGTGTCGATGCGCTTGGGATTGAGGGTGGTTTCCAGCTTGAGCGTGTCATACGGGAAATCCAGCCACTGGTCTTTGTCCTTGACGCGCAAGGTGCCGCCACTGGCATCCACCGAGACCAGGCCCTTGGGGCCACTGTTGGGCAGGTCCAACTGCAGGTCGGCGTTGAGCTTGCCCTGCCAGGCGAAGTCTTTAGGCAAAAACGCCGCGAGGCTGTCGAGGGGGAATTGCTTGAGGTGGTAACGCAGTTTGGGCTCAGGCATCAGCCGCTGGTCTTCGCCGCAAAGGCTGGCAGGACCGGACACCCAGCAATGCGCAGCAAAGGTCAGCTTGCCATCGGCCAGGCGCTCGATTTTCGCCGGGGCTTGCAGTTTCCAGTCCTGGCCGCCGGCTTGCACATCACCACTGGCCAGGCGCCCGCGCCAGTTGCCCTTGTCGAGGTTGCCGTCCAGGGCCAGGGCCAGTTTGAGCAACGGGCCGGCCAGGTCCAGTTGGACTTTTTGCGTGTTGATATCGCCCTGGGCGGCGGCGGTGAGCGTGCCCAGTTGGGTCTCGCCGCTTTGAATGCCGCTGCCCTTGAGATCGATGGTCGCGCGCTGGGCATTATCCAGGGTGGCGCCGAGGCTCAGGCTTTGCAGGCGGTTGTCGGCAAACGCCAGTTGCTGGCCCTTGAGGTCGAGTTTGCCGTGGGGCGCCTTGAGGCTGCCGGCCACATCGAGACGACCGTTGACCTGCCCACGCAACTGCGGCCACAGCTGGGCCAGACGCGCGAGCTTGATGTCGATTTGCCCGGCCAGACGTTGTTGCAGGCTGCCGCTGCCATTGATGCGGTTGTCACCCAGGCGGATATCCAGGTTCGCCAAGGTCCATTGCTCGCCGGCGCCATCGGCCTTGGCCGCCAGCACTGCCGTTTGCCCCCGCAAGCGCCCCTTGAGGTCGAGGTCGGCGTTGAGCTTGAGCTGCTCATTCTTGAACTCGCCTTTGCTGCGCAGCGGCCCGGCCAGCGTACCGGGCAGTTCAGCCACCCAGTACGCCGGGTTCAGCGCCGACAGGTCCAACGCCGTATCCCAGGCGATGCCATCGGCGAACTGCAGGTTCAGGTGGCCTTCGGCCTTGCCCTGGCCTGCGGTCAGTTTCAGCTCGGGCAGGAAGACTTGCTTAAGATCACCGCTGAACGGGGTGACTACATTGAACTTGCCCGCCGGGCCGTCGAGGTCGGCCTTGAGGTTGCCGAGGTAGTTGCCATCTTTGTAGGAGATCTCACCGTTGAAGGTGCGCAATGTTACCTGCGGCGCGTCGATCAGCGGATAAAGGCGATGCCACGGGAAGTCGATCCAATCGATCCTGGCGTCGGCACTGAAGCCTTGTTGCCAATCCAGCTGGGCGCTGAGTTTAACGCTCTGTTTATCCCCGGCAGTCAGGCCCAGGCCGGCGATCTGTGCGCCCTTGGCGTCGACCTTACCTTGCAGCAGCAGGTCTATCGGGCCTTTTTCCGCCGGCAGCGCGGCTTTGCCCAGCAGTTGATAGCCCTTTTTCAGGTCGCCTCGGGCGCTGAGGTTGAGCTGATTGAGTTGCAAGGTGTCGGGCAAATCGGCGCTGGGCTTGAAACCGTCAGCCTTGATATGCACGGTTGCCGGCAGGTTTTCCACCAAGGGTTGCAGCTCGCCGGTGAGCTTGGCTGCCAAGTAGCCGCTGCTATCGGCGTCGAGCTTGAGGGTATCGAGCAGGTTGCCATCGACCTTGAGGGCGATTTTCCAAGGCGCGCCGCCGGGCGCGTAAGGCAGGCTCAGGTTGCCGCTGGCAGTCAACGGCCAATCGCCGGTGGGTTGCAGCAGGCCGGTGAGGTCCAACGCCAGGTCGTCGCGCTGCAGTTGCACCGAATCGATCTGCAGGCCGGCGGCGGTCCAATGCGCCGCCAATTGCAGACCCTTGAGCTCCTCGCTGCCGTTGAACAGCAGGCTAGCGACGCGAATGTCGCCCAACTGCAGGGCAACCGGCAACGTCAAATCCGGCAACGTGATGGGGCCGCTGCTGTCTTCGGTACTCGGTGGAAATTGCAGGCTGACCTGCTCCACATCCAACCGGTTGATGCACAGCGTCATGCGCAGCAGGCAGGCCGGCGCCCAATCGAAGGTCGGCGCAGTCAGCTCCACGCGGCTGCTGCCTTGCTGCCACAGCAGATGATCGGCGCGCCACTGCCCACCCAAGTGGCCCTGGAAGTTCTCCACGCTCACCCCCGGCAAGCGGCCCAAGGCCCAGCGACTGCCCGCCTGGGTACCGAGTACCACCCACAGCGCCAGCACTACCACGGCGAGGACAGCGACAAGCGCCAGCCCCGCGATTTTCAAACCACGCATCACAACTCAGGCCCCATGGAAAAGTGCAAACGAATGCCGCCCGGGTCTTGCAGGGCATGGGCCAGGTCAAGGCGGATCGGGCCGACGGGCGACACCCAGCGAACACCGATGCCGACCCCGGTTTTCAAGCTCGGCAGCTCCAGGTTGTTGAAGGAATTGCCTTGGTCGATAAACGTCGCGATCCGCCATTTGTCGGCAATCGAATATTGATACTCGGCGCTCAACGCCACCATGTAGCGGCCACCGATGCGGTCGCCGCGATCGTTTTCGGGGGACAAGGTCTGGTACTCGTAGCCGCGCACGCTCTGGTCGCCACCGGCAAAGAAGCGCAGCGACGGCGGTACCGACTTGTAGCCATTGGTGGCGCTGCCGCCGAACTGGGCCCGCGCCAGGAAACGGTGGTTGTCCCACAAGGTGGTGAGGCCTTTGACCATGGCCGTGCCGTAAAGCAGGTTGGTGTCCGAACCCAAGCCTTCCTTGGCCACCCGGGTATCCAATTGCAGGCGGTAGCCGTGGTGAGGGTCGATGCGGTTGTCGCTGCGCAGGTAGGAATAACTGACACCCGGCATCACCAGGTTACTCAGGCCCGAGTCATCGCCCAGGCGATATTCCTCGCGCTGGTATTTGAGCGAGATCACCCGGGTCCAGCCGCTGGGCAACTTGCTGTGCCATTCCGGGCCCACGGTGAGCAATTTACTCAGGGTGTCGGTGTTGGCCAGTTCTTCATTCTGGTAGCCACCGGCGAAACGCAGTTTGTCGGTAAGCGGTGGGTCCAGCGGGATGTCGTACCACAGCCCGACGTTCTGCCGCGGCGCCGACAGTTCGGTTTCCCAGCCATAACTGTGGCCTTGGGGGTTGACCCAGTGGCGCGTCCAGTTGGCTTTGCCGCGCGGCCCGACGTCGGTGGAAAACCCCAGGCCCAGGCCCATGGTGCGTGGCTTGCGGGTTTGCAGGCGTACGGCGACCGGGATGACATCGTTGGCCGATGCCGCCGGAGCGGCGTCCACGCGCACGCCCTCGAAAAAGCCGCTGGCTTGCAGGTTCTGGTTGAGTTCGGCGATCAGTTCGGAGTCGTACGGGTCGCCGGCCTTGAAGGGCACCATGCGTTGCAGCAGCTCTTCGTCGAACGGCGTGTCGCCGGCGAAGTTGACCATGCCCAGGGTGTAGCGCGGGCCGCTGTCGTAGACAAGTTCGATATCGGCAACGCCGGCCTGGGGGTCCACCGCCAGTTTCTGACGGGTAAACCGCCCGCTGAAAAAACCGTAGCGCGAGGCCTGGTTCTGGATCAGCCGCTTGGCGTCTTCGTAGTGGCCATGGTTGAGCACGGCGCCGGAAATGAGGTCGTTGCTGGCGGGCACGCGAAACGCCTTGAGGTTCGCGGCCGGGCCATCGACCCGCAAGGTCACGTTACGTAAATGCACCCGTTCGCCGGGGTCGATGGTGAGGATCAGGCGCGGGTTCTTGCCGCCCTTCACGTCACTTTCGATCTGTGGCTGATAAAAGCCCAACGCCTGGGCGGCTTTGCGCGCCTGCTCCTCGGCGCCACGGCTGAACCGTAGCAAGGCCTCTTCATCACGATCGCCCACCCCGCCGATATAGCCTTCGATGTTGGCTTTCAACGCGTCGTTCGAGGGTTTGATCCGCACGTCCAATTCGCTTTGTGCAAATGCGCCGCAGCTTGTGAACAGCAGAACCAAGCCGCTGGTAAATCTTCCTGGAAATCTCATAGGCGCGGATGCTACACGAGCTGAAGAGTTACGTTGAACTGAGAATTATCTGAATAATTCTGTTCTAAGCCGTTGTCGCCTGTAACGACTGCGGGTTGGGATGGAAAAACACGTGCTCCAGGATAGGCCCTACAGCCACTTCGCCGATTTCCTCGTAGCCCTGGCGTTTATAGAAATCCAGATACCGTGAGTTTCCGGTATCCAGCACCACCCCGGACGAATGCGGGTCGTCGGCGCACCAGTTGTGGACCGCCTCCAGCAACTGCTCGCCGTAGTGCTTGCCCTGGAACTGTGGGTGAATACCCAACAATGGCAGCACGTGCACCGACTCGCTGGGCAGGCACGCCAGCACCGCGTGATGGTAGTCGAGGTAACGCCGCGTACCGCGTACGCCGGTGCTCAGCCACATGCGCAACTGCCAGGCCCAGCTCTCGGTAATTCCCAGGCGCCGTTGCGGCGGGGCGATCAGGGCAATACCGATCAGCCGATCATTCACGAACAGCCCAATGGCAGGCAGCTTCTGGAAAAAGTGTTGCTTGACCAGTTCGCGCACCGTGGCGCGTACCCGTTGTTCATAGCCGGTACGCTCTGCTTCGAAGATATAGGCGAACGTCGGCTCATGCCGATAAGCCTGGTACAGCAGTGAGCGGGCCTCGCGGGAGTACCCGCTGTTGAGCAGGCGGATTTCAGCAACGGCAGTCGAAGTTTCAGGCATACGGTCAATCTCCCTGGGCGCCATTTAAACGATGGCGTTCGTATGGGTACGAACCTGCGCGGCACAAATCGTTCTCAGACCTTAGCAGTGCAACTGTGCTACCGCCACGCTGGCCCCCGTCTGACTTGTCGGCTAGCATCGCCCTTTTGCCAGGACCGGACTGCCGACCATGAAAATCGTCTCCTTCAATATCAACGGGCTGCGCGCCCGCCCCCATCAGTTGGCGGCGCTGATTGAAAAGCACCAACCGGATGTGATCGGCCTGCAGGAAACCAAAGTCCACGACGATCAGTTCCCCCTGGCCGAAGTACAGGCCCTTGGCTACCACGTGTATTACCACGGCCAAAAAGGCCATTACGGGGTGGCCTTGCTTTCGCGCAAGGAAGCACTGAGCGTGAACAAAGGTTTTGCCAGCGATGAAGAAGACGCCCAGCGCCGCTTTATCTGGGGCACCTTCGCCGATGAAAACGGCCAGCCGATCACCATCATGAATGGCTATTTCCCCCAAGGCGAAAGCCGCGACCACCCTACCAAGTTTCCGGCCAAGCAACGGTTCTACGAAGATTTGCAGCACCTGCTGGAAAGCCAGTTCAGCAATGACCAGGCGCTGGTGGTGATGGGCGACGTGAATATTTCCCCGGAAGATTGCGACATTGGCATCGGCCCCGACAACGCCAAGCGCTGGCTGAAAACCGGCAAGTGCAGCTTCCTGCCGGAAGAGCGCGAGTGGATGGCCCGCTTGAAGAACTGGGGCCTGGTGGACAGCTTCCGCCACCTCAACCCGGACGTGGCCGACCGCTTCAGCTGGTTCGACTACCGCAGCCGTGGGTTTGAAGATGAGCCCAAGCGTGGGCTGCGCATTGACGTGATCATGGCGTCCACTGGCCTGGTGCAGCGGGTCAAGGATGCCGGTGTGGATTACGATTTGCGCGGCCTGGAAAAGCCGTCGGACCATGCGCCGATCTGGCTTGAACTGAGCTGATCCCCCTCACCGTCTTGGGTTGAATGTGGGAGGGCTTTCCCACATTTGATCGCTTGATTGCCAGTCACATTATTGCAATCCAACTGACTTAATCTCGCGGCACTCCCTTTGGCTTGAGAAGGTGCCGGCATGACGCTGCGCGTTCTGTTTCTGTTGTGTTGCGCGGTGCCCCTCTGCGCCATGGCCACTCCCCTACCCGTCCCCGAACAAGGCCCCGCGTTGCGCATCCAGGGCTCCAACACCATCGGCGCGGCGCTGGGACCTGCGTTGGCCAAGGGATTGATGGAGCAACAGGGCTTGCAGGCGATACACACTGAGCCGGCCGGCGCCAACGAGCAGCGTGTGATCGGCAAGACTCGCCAGGGGAAGTCGGTCACTGTCGAAGTGGCGGCTCATGGTTCCAGCACGGGTTTTGCTGCGCTGAAAAACTCCACGGCCGACCTCGCGGCTTCATCCCGCCCGATCAAGGACAATGAGCTGGTCGACCTCGAGCCCCTCGGCGACCTGAAAAGCCCCGGCGCCGAACAGGTGATCGCCATTGACGGCTTGGCGATCATCCTCAACCCGCAAAACCCGCTGAATACCTTGAACACCGAGCAACTGGCGCAAGTCTTCAACGGTGAAGTCAGCACCTGGGAGGCGCTGGGCGGTATCGGCGGGCCTATCCATGTGTATGCGCGGGATGATCAGTCCGGCACCTACGACACCTTCAAGGAACTGGTGCTGCGCTTGCGTGGCAAGCCCCTCGTCGCTTCGGCCAAGCGTTTCGAGTCGAGCGAGCAGTTGTCGGATGCGGTGAGCCAGGACGCCCAAGGCATCGGGTTTATCGGCCTGCCCTATGTACGCCAGGCCAAGGCCGTGGCGATTGTGGACGGCGACTCACAACCCATGTTGCCGCTCAACAGCCTGATTGCCACCGAGGATTACCCACTGTCCCGGCGGCTGTTCTTTTATTTGCCGCCGGCAGGCCACAACCCATGGGCCAAGGCACTGGTGGAGTTTGCCCAGAGCAGCAAGGGCCAGGCCATCGTCGCGGCCAACGGGTTTATCGCGCAGCAGGTGCAGGCGATGGCGGTGCAAGCGCGCGGGTCGATGCCCGAGGACTATCAAGCCATCGCCCGCGATGCCCAGCGGCTGACGGTGAATTTTCGTTTCGAAGAAGGCAGCGCCAGCCTGGATAACAAAGCGCGCCAGGATCTGCAGCGGGTGGTGGCGTACCTGCGCAACCACGCCAAGCTGGATAAACAGGTGACACTGGTGGGGTTCGGCGACGCCAAGAATGACCCGCAGCGGGCCGCGTTGCTGTCGAAGCTGAGGGCGATGGCGGTGCGTCGCGAGTTGGTAAAAAACGGCGTGGTGCTCAGGGACATTCGCGGGTTTGGCGCGCAGATGCCGGTGGCGGCGAATACCGCGGATGAAGGCCGGATCAAGAATCGGCGGGTGGAGGTCTGGGTGTATTAAAACCTGAGCCTTGCGGGGCTCAGGCTTGCTCCCGATACAGGCGACGCGATCTTACTGCCCGCCGCGCATCAGCTCTTTGGGCACGTACTTGCCGATCTCGAATTTGCCGATGGCTGCGCGGTGCACTTCGTCCGGGCCGTCGGCCAGGCGCAGGGTACGTTGCATGGCGTACATGTAGGCCAGCGGGAAGTCATTGGACACGCCCGCTCCGCCATGGATCTGAATGGCGCGGTCGATCACTTTCAAGGCCACGTTCGGTGCCACCACCTTGATTTGGGCGATTTCGCTTTTCGCCACTTTATTACCCACGGTGTCCATCATGTAGGCGGCTTTTAACGTCAGCAGGCGCGCCATGTCGATTTCCATCCGTGAGTCGGCGATCTTGTCGATATTGCCGCCCAAACGGGCTAACGGCTTGCCAAATGCGCTGCGGCTGACCGAGCGTTTGCACATCAATTCCAGCGCACGCTCGGCCATGCCGATGGAGCGCATGCAGTGATGGATACGGCCCGGGCCAAGACGGCCCTGGGCGATTTCAAAGCCGCGGCCTTCGCCGAGCAAGACGTTTTCATACGGCACGCGCACGTTGTCGAACAGCACTTCGGCGTGGCCGTGGGGCGCGTCGTCGTAGCCGAACACCGGCAGCGGCCGTACGATTTTCACCCCGGGGGTGTCCACCGGCACCAGGATCATCGAGTGCTGTTGGTGGCGCGGCGCATCCGGATTGCTCAGGCCCATGAAGATCAGGATCTTGCAGCGCGGGTCGCAGGCGCCGGAGGTCCACCACTTTTTACCGTTGATCACCCATTCGTCGCCCTGGCGTTCGGCGCGGGCGGCCATGTTGGTGGCGTCCGAGGAGGCCACGTCGGGTTCGGTCATGGCGAAGGCCGAACGGATCTCGCCGCGCAGCAGCGGCTCGAGCCAGCGGTGCTTTTGCTCTTCGTTGGCATAACGCACCAGCACTTCCATGTTGCCGGTGTCGGGGGCCGAGCAGTTGAACGGCTCCGGGCCCAGCAAGGATCGGCCCATGATTTCGGCCAGCGGTGCGTACTCAAGGTTGGTCAGGCCGGCGCCCAGTTCGGACTCGGGCAGGAACAGATTCCACAGGCCCTCGGCTTTGGCGCGGGCCTTGAGCTCTTCCATGATTGCGGTGGGCTGCCAGCGGTCGCCTTCGCTGACCTGGCGCTCGAACACCGGCTCAGCCGGGTAGACGTAAGCGTCCATGAAGGCGGTGACGCGTTCACGCAGTTCCTGAACCTTGGGCGAATAGGCGAAATCCATGAGCAGCTCCCTTCTCTGAGAGGTTGTTTAAGTCATGCAATCGATGCTAGAACAGCGTTGATAATTTACCTAGCCTATTCTCGGCGTGTATTAACATTCATCACCGATATATGATCGACGCCTCGGCACGCAACAAATCGCCACCTAACAATAAGAGCGCACCCCAATGAATCTGAGCAAGGTCGACCTCAACCTCTTTATCGTCTTCGACGCGATCTACACCGAAGCCAACCTGACCCGCGCCGGGCAGATCGTCGGCATCACCCAGCCGGCGGTGTCCAACGCATTGGCGCGCCTGCGCGAGACCTTCAACGACCCGCTTTTCGTGCGCACCGCCCAAGGCATGGTGCCTACGCCCATGGCGCAGAACATCATCGGGCCGGTGCGCAATGCGCTGTCGTTGCTGCGGGTGTCGGTGCAGGAAAGCCGCATTTTCAACCCGCAACAGGCGGCCAAGACCTACCGCATCAGCATGACCGACCTGACGGAGGCGGTGATCTTGCCGCTGCTGTTCCAGCGCCTGCGCCGCCTGGCGCCGACGGTGGTGATCGAGAGTTTCCTGTCCAAGCGCCGCGAAACCACCAAGGAACTGGCCGCCGGCCGCCTGGACTTTGCGGTGGACGCGCCGCTCAACACCGACCCGCAAGTGCGCCATGTCAAGCTGATGGAAGACCGCTACGTGTGCGCCATGCGCAAGGGCCACCCGATGGTGGGTAAAGACAAACTGACCCTGGACGATTACATGGGGCTGACCCATATCCATATCTCCAGCCGCCGCAACGGCTTGGGCCATGTCGACCTGGCCCTCGGCAAGATGGGCCTGCAGCGCAAGATCGCCCTGCGCTCCCAGCATTACCTGATGGCCTCGCAAGTGCTGCAGCAGACCGATATGGTCATGACCGTGCCCGAACGCTTCGCCCGGCGCCATGAACTGCACTGGTTCAATTTGCCGGTCAATGATGTGCCGCCGGTGGAAACCCATTTGTACTGGCACGAAAGCACCGACCAGGACCCGGCCAACCGCTGGATGCGCGAACAGATGATCGAGTTGTGCCAGCAAGTGACGGCCCATGAGAAAAAACTGGATGGCAAGCAGGCTTGACCTGCGCCGGGGCTGCAAAGCAGCCCTTGACGTTAACGTAAACCAGCCACTAGCCTAACGCCCAAGCCACCCTTGAGCACCGTCATGAGCACCACTTACAGCATTTCCGACCTCGCCCGCGAGCTCGACATCACCACCCGCGCCATTCGCTTTTATGAAGAGCAAGGCTTGCTGGCCCCGGAGCGCCGGGGCCAGGAACGCATCTACTCGGCGCGGGACAAGGTCAGCCTCAAGCTGATCCTGCGCGGCAAACGCATCGGCTTTTCCCTAGCCGAATGCCGCGAGTTGATCGAACTCTATGACCCCACCAGCGGCAACCATATCCAGCTCAACAGCATGCTGGCGAAAATCGCCGAGCGCCGTGAGCAACTGGAACAGCAGTTGCTGGATATCGAGCAGATGAAACTGGAACTGGACACCGCCGAAGAGCGCTGCACCCAGGCCCTTGCGCACACCATGAGCCAGAGCCGGCCATTGATCAGAAGGTAACTGCCATGTCCCTCCCCTCCTACGTACGCCTGGTGGAAGTCGGCCCGCGCGACGGTTTGCAGAACGAAGCCCACCCCATCAGCGTGGCCGACAAAGTGCAACTGGTGGACGCTCTCAGCGCCGCGGGCTTGAGCTATATCGAAGTCGGCAGTTTTGTCTCGCCCAAGTGGGTGCCGCAGATGGCCGGTTCGGCCGAGGTGTTTGCGCAAATCCAGCGCAAGCCCGGCGTGACCTACGGCGCGCTGGCGCCGAACCTGCGCGGCTTTGAAGATGCCCTGGCGGCCGGGGTGAAGGAAGTCGCGGTGTTTGCGGCCGCGTCCGAAGCGTTTTCCCAGCGCAATATCAATTGCTCCATCAGCGAAAGCCTGGAACGGTTTGTGCCGATCATGGCCGCCGCCAAAGCCCATGGGGTGAGCGTGCGCGGGTATGTGTCCTGCGTGTTGGGTTGCCCGTACGAAGGCTCGGTCGCACCGGAACAGGTGGCGGCGGTTGCCCGCGAACTGTTCGCCATGGGCTGTTATGAAGTGTCCCTGGGCGACACCATCGGCACCGGCACGGCGGGCGCCACGCGGCGGCTGTTTGAGGTGGTGGGTGCCCAGGTGCCACGGGACAAACTGGCCGGTCACTTCCATGACACCTACGGCCAGGCGATTGCCAATATCTACGCCAGCCTGCTGGAGGGCATCCAGGTGTTCGACAGCTCTATCGCGGGCCTTGGCGGCTGCCCCTATGCCAAGGGCGCAAGCGGTAACGTCGCCACCGAGGATGTGGTGTACCTGCTCAATGGCTTGGGGATCGACACCGGTATCGACCTGGAGGCCTTGATTCTTGCGGGCCGGCAAATCAGTACGGTACTGGGCCGGCCTACCGGCTCACGGGTGGCCAAGGCGCGCAGTGCGGTTTGAGTAGAAGGCTTGTGACAATGTGTTACCGAGCCTCTACACATCGAGTAACACGGGAACATATTGTGGGGCATTGGCCGCGTGGCATTTCCCCTAAAAAACTCAAGCCATTGAATTTAAACGACTTTTAAAAGTTGGCACGCCTTCTGCTATCTCTATTGCATAACAAGAATAAAAAGCACCAAACCTAATAAAAATAAGACGAAACGACTCTGACATAACAAAAACAACACGGCAGAGACGCAGCTAACAGATTTTTTTGGAGAAGATGTGCTTCGCAGGGTACGGCTTGCCGAAACCCGCAACCGGTTAGAGAACAATAAAACTACCTCAGGTAGCTACCCACTGGTTGGATCGTTTACGAAGAAGCAGATCAGCGCTCAAAAAAATACGTTTGCTCTTGACCCCGAATGGGGGTCGCCAAAAACAGCAACAAAGGGCCACGGCTGCCAAAAACAACAACAGGCCGCCCCTCAATAATAAAAAAGAGCACGCAACGACACATTAAAGGGGACCTTCGGGTCCCCTTTGTGTTTTCCGGTGGGTATTTCAGAGCTGCGAGCCATGCTCCGCAGCGTGATTATTGAGCACTTTTCGCGTCAATAGTGTTAGCCCCAGTTTTTCCTCTCTCCTTCGCGCGATGCTGAGCGCGTCCATCTGCTTCACATAAAAGTCACTTTGCATCGAGCCATCGACCAAAATTTCTTCGCGGCTCATGCCCAGCGTACTGACCACTGTGTCAACCGCCCTGTCTCGTTCCGTTTGCCAGGCCTCCCTTGCCGCTTGATCCGCTTGAGCACCGGGCCCCTCCTGCAACCTCGACAGCTCATACAGCGCATCGCTCTTTTCATCTATCAGCTTGATTGCGGGGGCTGTCAGCATTTGCAACTCATCGTTGTAGTGCGTACGCAGGTATCTGTCCCAGAATGTTTGTTCAACCAGAAACGTTTCCCGGTCGCCGCTGACAGCTTCGGCTGTCAGCACTTGCGTGTAGGCGTCATCGATGGCCGCCTGGCCCACATTGGCCGTCTGAGAAAACAGCATGTTCCGCGACTTGACCGGTAAACCCAACTTGTCCGCCAACCCAATTCGATACGCCAGAATCACTTCACTCTGCTCTGTAAACGCCGCGCCTCTGGCGATCACATCTCGTTGCGCAATGTCATCTACCAACTTCAGTCGAAACAGTTTTTTCGAAGCGTTCAACAACTGATCCTTGAGCGCCGGTCCCTCTGCCAGCTCCATGACGTTCAGCACGAACAGTTCACGCTCCAGGTTCATGAACTCAAGCGTACTGCCATCACCACACGTGGCCCTGTCATCGGCAATCACGAATAACTCATTGCGAATACGCTCGTTTTCGCTGACCGCCTTGAGCATCTCCCAGACACGCGCTCTCAATTGCGGTCGAGTGGCCGCGCTGCGGTATTCGGCAGAGCGTGTGGTATCGGCCACTACCGTCAGCAATGCACTCGATTCCGGATTGGCCGTGAGCGAGTCCCAGATCGTTTCATAGCGTGATCGCTCGATCTGTTCCAAGTCGCGCAGCCATGACTCCCGCCCTTCGGCAGCCGTAACATGCTCCCAGTTCGGTTGAACCACAGGGGCCTGGAGACCCAGCCGCTGGAGCGTCTGTGCGGATAACGGATTGTCGTGCAGATTGATTCGTGCAGGTTGTTCGAACACGTAATCGGGCAGCGTGCTGATCTGATTGGTATGCAAATCGATATCGACAAGCTGCGGCAAATGCTGCACACCTGTGGGGAATGTTCTTGTCCCGGTACGGCGCAGGTTGAGCCGGTTCAGGCTTCGCAGGCCGCTCAGGTCTGGGGCCCACCCCAGCAGGGTGTTATGGGAAAGGTCGAGGATTTGCAGGCTATGCAGGCTCTCAAGGCGGGCGGTCGACTGTTCGGTCAGGCGAATATCGTTGGCGCTCAGGTTCAGCTCAGTGAGGTTGACGCCGCCATTGGCAAACTCCGGCAATTGGGTCAGGTTATTATTTTCGAGCAGCAGCCGTCGCAAGCCGCCAAAGGCCCGCAAGAACCCCGCCGACTCATCGCTCAACGCCATACGGCTCAAACGCAGATCGCTCACATGGTCCATATTTGCGCTGATCGCGGGGAGCTCTTCGATCATCTCGTCAGACAAATCCAGGGTATGCGCTCCTGCAAATGCCTGGGTGGTGCTGCGCTGCCAAGCAAGTTTGAGGGTGCTGGCGACCCTGCGCCTGGCCCTTGCATAACCCGAACCCGCCTCGTCAACCCATGTGCTAAGCACCGTTTGGAGTTGTTCAAACTCAACCCCAAGCTCAGTCAGCTTCGCGTGGAAGTCAGCGTCGCTACGCCCCTCAAATCCCAAAAAGGCGCGCACCTCTTCAAGCGTCCTGGAGGGATAGATTTTCACCGCCGCAAGCTCAAGTGCCAGAGGTCGCTGCGAGGCGCCCCCCACAGGGCTCAATGGATAACCGAAACGCCCATCGGCAAGGCGCATGGGGGATTTGTAACCTGGCTTGATGGGTTGTAGCGCTAATGCACGCCGGGCCTGCGCGTCGTTCAAAGGTTGTCTCATAAGCTCAAGCTTCAGCGCCTGAGTGTCGGCGTGCAGCCGTTCCCAACTGGTGAACTTACCCCCTGCGGCGAACCAGAGGGCGCTGTAGAAAGCGTCTTTATCGGTTCGGGCGTACAGCGTTTTACCGGACTCATCCACAACTTCCCAATGTGCCAGGGTGACCCGAACCAACCGGCGCTGTAGGGGAGCATCCTTGCTGCCAACACGATCGAGCAGCGCGCCGGTGAGGCTGTCGGCACGTAACTCGATGCCGATTGCCTCCAATCTACCAGGCATGGCCGCCAGCGTGTGCAGGGCCAGTTGCACAGTATCCATTGTGAGAGGGCCGTCAAAATTAAGCGCGGCATGCGCCCGCAGGATGCGTAAGCGCGGCAAGTAGCGGCGCGCCTCTTCCGCCAGCCGCAACGGCACGCGTGAGTGCTGCGTCATGTGTGCCAGCTCCTCGCTGTTGGCATTGGCCAGCAATTCTTCGATGACCAGTTTGGGCAGGCCAGGAAAGGAGCGCTGGATCCGCTGCACGTTGCTGTCAACGGACAGGTCCCCGGACGCAATGTCGCGCTCAATGATTTCACTGCGGTACTCAGTTGCCAGTTGCAGCAAACGACGCTGGTAGGTGACAAGCCTTTTGGCGTCGGAAGGCGCTTCAAGCGCCCTCTTGGCGAGAGGGCGTTGCAAGTGATCCGGCAGCTCGACCTCTGTCTCACCGACGAGGGTATCGAGTCTTACCGTATCGCGCGCAATGCCTTCATCCAATAACTGACGAGCTTCCGTCAGCTCCAGCTGTGCCAGGAGCGACGGCAGGATACGCCCAGCAAGCACGTCCTGTTCGTGCAGCAGCACGACTGGCTTTTCTGTGTATCCCTTATAAGAACTCCACACGGCGTCTCCCGCCGCATTGTCAATCCGCAGCTCCTTGGTGTCAGGCCACACACCCTTACGCATGATCAAATTGAGTTGCTCATAGCCGGCTACGCGCGTAAGCGCTTGCGGGTCCGTACTGCGCAGATTATCGAGCAATGCCTGGTGTCTGGCGCTTGCCTCGAAGTGTCTCAGGGCTTCCCTGAACAGCGGTGGGGGTAACTGCTGGTCAATATAGATGCCACGCAGCGCTTCATCCGTCACCCCGCTCATGACCCTGAGCTGTTCCAGGTCTGTATCGCTCAAGGCGTCGACACTGTGCCCTATACGGCGTAACAACGTCTTACGGTCCCAGGTGAGGGGCTGTTCGAACTCATGCACCCAGGCGCCGCCGCCGTTATGCCGAATACGCGGTGAATACAGCGAAGCGTCGTCTGGATGGACAAGCCGGATATCGTTATGGCTGCCTGCGACTTTGTAGTGCCCGCCCTCCACCGGCAGATAGCTTTCGCCCGCATGCGCGTATAACCCTCGGGCATCCGGCTTGAGTTCGGCAGGCAGGGTAACCGTGTGCCTGAAGGCCCTCAGATCGGAATCAAACAAGCGTACTCTTGCGCCCCCGAGTTCGACACGGACCAGGCGTTTGACGAACGCCGACTCCTTGGCCACCAGCAGTGCCTTGGGAACCGCCAGCCCCGCCACACCCAGCAATACCGTCGAGAAATGCGCCCAGCCCTCTTGTACTTGCCCCTCGGACCACGACTCGATGCCTTCGAAAAGCTCATAGGACATTTGCAGCGCTCCGACGACCAGCATGACTTCGCCAAGACCCGGCACCACAAGCCCGGCCAGGTTCAGAATGTCCAGCAGCCTGTTTCCCCACAACGACAGCCTGGCGCGTGCGACACGATTATCCATGTCCCCCGTCGAAACGGCTGCGGTACTGCAGTTGGCCATGATCAAACGGACTTTCTGCACCGCGCTGTCCTGCCACACATCCTTTAATGACGGACCGTAGCCGTAGTCGGCCGGGCTAAAGATTCTGCGCTTGGAAGCCGGGGCGAAATCCTCGGATTGAGTGAACTTTCCCTCAGGGTCAAGCAGTGTCTTGAGCTTGGTGAAAAACGCCTGCTGCTCGGAAAGCGGCACGAACTGGCTGAAGAACGTCCGGTATTCGGCCTTGCACAAACGCGTGGTCAGATCATCGGCAAACCAGCCGAGATTGGGATATTCCTTCAATACACATTCCGGATCGCCCGGAATGTAGACCCAGCATCGCCGGGGCTGAAGCGAAGCATTCCTGAAGTGGGCTTTAAACACTACGGGCCCGATGACCAGAATATTTTCCAGCGCCAATGCGCACAGCGAGAACCTGGAGAACTTAATATCCTCCCCATCCAACTGCCGGCCGCGATGGTTAACCAGGATGTCCTTGATCAAGGCATGACCATCATTCTGGATGTCCTGCTTCATCACCGCGATCTGCGCGGCCAGCTCCAGCTGGTTGCGATGCGCGGTAATCATCGCGCTGTAGAGTTTACCGGCGGCTGCCCCCGGGATTGTCGAGGTGATCCGGGCATTGAGCGTGGTACGCACATGCGCGTAATACTTCGCCCCCAGGTCCAGTGTCCTGCACATGCGGGCAAACTCGTGAGCCTTGATTCCCACCGGCACAGACCTGACGTTGCCCGCATCCGGCCATGCCCGCAATGAACGCCGATGAAAGGGGTATCGGGTAATCAGGTGGCAGTCCTGGCAGACAGGCACACTGGTTTCGTCTTCGCTGAAGTTGCTTAGTGCCGCTTCCAGCAGGCTAACCCCTTTATAGGAGTAGAACTCTGACGCCAGTGGCGACTCACGACTTCGGGACGCTTCAGCGGACAGGCGCTCGCATTCCTTTTGTTCTATCTTGCGTGCATAAAAAGTCTGCCTGACGTCCAATTGAACGCCGAAGGTTTTCTTGATGGCCTCGACCAGCAAGGGTTCGGCAAAGTCAGTGACACTGTTCAACCCGACCAGCAGTTGATCCAGCTGATTCAATGAGCGCCGGCTACGTATATGGATCGCCTTGAGCGCGTCCCTGGCTGACTCCGGTGCGTGCCTGTACCAACCCGGAATGTTCAGCGGCTGGAGGGCCAATTGTGTTTTGTGTTCCGCCAGCGCGTCGGTGTACCAGTCGGGTGTGTTGTCTGTGATGGTGTGAAGGTGAACGTTTTGTTCATTCTGGCCTGAAGTGGTCTGTGTCACGAGCATAACCCTGGGGGAGCGAAATAGATTCGCTACCCTAGGCTGTGGCACCGGCACACAGGCGGCACACGAGTATCGCCCTGCGTATGCCGAAGTGTGTCAAGCGCGGCCGAGTTCCTTCAGGGTGATCTCACGCATCCGAAACTTCTGGATCTTGCCTGTCACCGTCATGGGAAACGCCTCCACGAACTTGAAATACCTCGGCGTCTTGAAGTGCGCGATGCGGCCCTTGCACCAGTTCTGAAGCTCAAGCTCGTTGACCATATGGCCTGAATGACATTTGACCCAGGCGACGATCTCTTCGCCGTAACGCTCATCGGGAATACCGATGACCTGCACGTCCGCCACCGCCGGATGGGTGAAGAAAAACTCCTCCAATTCCCGCGGATACACGTTCTCGCCGCCACGGATGATCATGTCCTTGTTACGCCCCGCGATGCACACGTAACCCTGCTCGTCCATGGTCGCCAGGTCGCCGGTGTGCATCCAGCCGGCCTCGTCAATAGCGTCGCGGGTGCCTTCGGGGTTGTTCCAGTAGCTGAGCATCACGCTGTAGCCTCGGGTGCACAACTCGCCAATCTCACCGCGCGCGACCGTGTTGCCATCGCCGTCGATAATCTTGTGTTCCAAGTGCGGCTGGGTGCGGCCGACCGTGGTGACGCGGCGTTCCAAGTCGTCCGTGGCAGCGGTCTGCAACGACACCGGGCTGGTTTCGGTCATGCCGTAGGCGATTTGTACTTCGCCCATGTGCAACTCATTGATGACCCGGCGCATCACTTCGATGGGGCATGTGGCGCCGGCCATGATGCCGGTGCGCAGGCTGGACAATTCAAACTCGCCCCGCCGTGGGTGGTCGAGCAAGGCGATAAACATGGTAGGCACGCCGTACAGGCCGGTAGCGCGCTCCGCGGCGATGGCGGTGAGGGTCAGCAGCGGGTCGAAGCCGTCATTGGGGTAGATCATGGTGGTGCCGTGGGTGATGCAACCCAGGTTGCCCATCACCATCGCGAAACAGTGATACAGCGGCACCGGGATCACCAGGCGATCCCGCGCAGTCAGGCCCAGGCTTTCGCCGACCATGTAGCCGTTGTTGAGGAGGTTGTGGTGACTGAGGGTGGCACCCTTGGGGAAGCCGGTGGTGCCGGAGGTGTACTGGATATTCACGGGCTGGTCGACATGCAGGCTGGCCTGGCGGCGGTGCACTTGCTCGGGCGGCACACCCGCGCCGAGGGCCGTCAGTTGCGACCAGGGCAAGAACCCCGAAGGTGGGTTGGGGTCAAGGCTGATGAGGCCGCGCAGATCGGGCTTCAGCTCTTGAAGCATCGCGTGGTAATCGGAGGTTTTGAACGACCCGGCACATACCAGCCATTGGCAACCGGATTGCTTGAGCACGTAGTCCAGCTCACTGCTGCGGTAGGCCGGGTTGATATTCACCAGGATCACCCCGAGCTTGGCGCTGGCGACCTGGCTGATGCACCACTCGGCACAATTGGGCGCCCAGATCCCCAGGCGGTCGCCGGCCCGCATGCCCAACGCCAGGAATGCACGGGCGTGCAGTTCAACCGTTTCGGCCAGTTGCCGCCAGGTATAGCGGCGCTGCTGATGACGCACCACAAGGGCTTCGCCGTCGGGGTATTGCGCCACCGTGTGATCGAAGGCCTGGCCAATGGTCATGGCCAGTAAGGGCTTATCCTGAGAGCCACTGCTGTAGCTCGGGTGCGGTTGATCCATAACGACCCCTGTTGTCTTTTTTGTAGGTTGACGTGAACGTAAACTACGATTGACAGCGCCGTAACGCAAGCTTACGTTAACGTAAAGGTGAGCGCCCTCCCCTGGCGCGCCATCGACACAACAACAACGCTGACATTAAGGTGCCTGTCCATGAGTTACCCGTCCCTGAACTTCGCCCTTGGCGAAACCATCGACATGCTGCGCGACCAGGTGCAGTCCTTTGTGGCCAAGGAAATCGCTCCCCGCGCGGCACAGATCGACATCGATAACCTGTTCCCCGCCGACCTGTGGCGCAAGTTCGGAGACATGGGCCTGTTGGGGATCACCGTGGCGGAAGAATATGGTGGCGCAGGGCTGGGCTACCTGGCCCACGTGGTCGCCATGGAAGAAATCAGCCGTGGCTCGGCTTCGGTGGCACTGTCCTACGGCGCGCACTCGAACTTGTGCGTGAACCAGATCAACCGCAACGGCAACCACGAACAGAAACTCAACTACCTGCCCAAACTGATCAGCGGCGAACACGTCGGCGCCCTGGCCATGAGCGAGCCGAATGCCGGCTCCGATGTGGTCTCGATGAAGCTGCGCGCCGACAAACGTGGCGACCATTACGTGCTCAATGGCAGCAAGACCTGGATCACCAACGGTCCCGACGCCAACACCTATGTGATCTACGCCAAGACCGACCTGGACAAGGGCCCGCATGGCATCACCGCATTTATCGTCGAGCGCGACTGGAAAGGCTTCAGCCGCAGCAACAAATTCGACAAGCTGGGCATGCGCGGCTCCAATACCTGTGAGCTGTTTTTCGACGACGTCGAAGTGCCGCAGGAGAACATCCTCGGCGTACTCAACGGTGGCGTTAAAGTGCTGATGAGCGGCCTCGACTACGAACGCGTGGTGCTCTCCGGCGGCCCCACCGGGATCATGCAGGCCTGCATGGACCTGATCGTGCCCTATATCCATGACCGCAAGCAGTTCGGCCAGAGCATCGGCGAGTTCCAGCTGATCCAGGGCAAGGTCGCCGACATGTACACCCAACTCAACGCCAGCCGTGCCTACCTCTACGCGGTTGCGCAGGCCTGCGAGCGCGGCGAAACCACACGCAAGGACGCCGCCGGGGTGATCCTGTACAGCGCCGAACGCGCCACGCAAATGGCCCTGGATGCCATCCAGATTCTGGGCGGGAATGGCTATATCAATGAGTTCCCCGCCGGGCGCTTGCTGCGTGACGCCAAGCTGTACGAAATCGGCGCCGGCACCAGTGAGATTCGGCGGATGCTGATCGGGCGCGAACTGTTCAACGAAACCCGCTGAGGGAACGCGCCATGGCCACCCTGCACACCCAACTCAACCCGCGCTCGGCGGAATTCGCCGCCAACAGCGCGGCAATGCGCCAACAGGTCGACGCCCTGCACACCTTGCTCGCCCACGTGCAGCAAGGCGGCGGCGCCAAGGCTCAGGAGCGGCATACCTCACGGGGCAAGCTGCTGCCGCGCGAGCGCATCAACCGCCTGCTGGACCCCGGCTCGCCGTTTCTGGAACTCAGCCAATTGGCCGCTCACCAAGTGTATGGCGAGGATGTGCCCGCCGCCGGGGTGATCGCCGGGATCGGCCGCGTGGAGGGCGTCGAATGCATGATCGTCGCCAACGACGCCACGGTGAAAGGCGGCTCGTACTACCCACTCACGGTGAAAAAACATCTGCGCGCCCAAGCCATCGCCGAGCAGAACCGCCTGCCGTGCATCTACCTGGTGGACTCCGGCGGCGCCAACCTGCCGCGTCAGGACGAAGTGTTCCCCGACCGAGAACACTTCGGGCGCATCTTCTTCAATCAGGCCAACATGAGTGCCCAGGGCATCCCGCAGATCGCCGTGGTGATGGGCTCATGCACCGCCGGTGGCGCGTATGTACCGGCCATGGCCGACGAAGCAATTATGGTGCGCCACCAGGCCACCATCTTCCTCGCCGGCCCGCCGCTGGTGAAAGCCGCCACCGGTGAAGTGGTCAGCGCCGAAGACCTTGGCGGTGCCGATGTGCACTGCAAGGTCTCCGGCGTGGCCGACCACTATGCCGACAGCGACGAACACGCCCTGGCCCTGGCCCGGCGCAGCGTGGCCAACCTCAACTGGCGCAAGCACGGCCAATTGGCCCAGCGCGTGCCGATGGCGCCGCTGTACAGCGGCGAAGAGTTGTATGGCGTGATCCCGGCCGATGCCAAGCAGCCGTTCGACGTGCGCGAAGTAATCGCGCGGCTGGTGGACGGTTCGGTGTTCGATGAGTTCAAGGCGCTGTTCGGCACCACCTTGGTGTGCGGTTTTGCGCACCTGCACGGCTACCCGATTGCAATCCTGGCCAACAACGGGATTCTGTTCGCCGAAGCGGCGCAAAAGGGCGCGCACTTTATCGAACTGGCCTGCCAACGCGGAATCCCGCTGCTGTTCCTGCAGAACATCACCGGTTTTATGGTCGGGCAAAAATACGAAGCCGGCGGCATCGCCAAGCATGGCGCCAAACTGGTCACTGCCGTGGCTTGCGCCAAGGTGCCGAAATTCACCGTGATCATCGGCGGCAGCTTTGGCGCCGGTAACTACGGCATGTGCGGCCGCGCCTACGACCCGCGTTTTTTGTGGATGTGGCCCAACGCGCGCATTGGTGTGATGGGCGCCGAGCAGGCCGCCGGGGTGCTGGTGCAGGTCAAGCGTGAGCAGGCCGAGCGGGCCGGTAACCCCTTCAGTGCCGAGGAGGAAGCGGCGATCAAACAGCCGATCCTCGACCAGTATGAAACCCAGGGTCACCCCTACTATTCCAGCGCGCGCCTATGGGATGACGGCGTGATCGACCCGTTGCAGACCCGCGATGTGCTGGCCCTGGCCCTCTGCGCCGCGCTGAACGCCCCCATCGAGCCGAGCCGCTTCGGCGTGTTCCGCATGTAACTGGAGCTGTACCCCATGAGCGATTTCAACACCCTCGAACTGATCACCGACCGCCGTGGTTTTGCCACGCTGTGGCTCAGTCGTGAAGCCAAGAACAACGCGTTCAACGCCGAAATGATCCGCGAACTGATCATCGCCCTCGACCACGTGCAAGGCGATGCCTCCCTGCGTTTCCTGGTGCTGCGCGGGCGCGGCAAGCACTTCAGCGCCGGCGCCGACCTGGCCTGGATGCAGCAGTCGGCCGAGCTGGATTACCACACCAACCTCGACGACGCGCGCGAACTGGCCGAGCTGATGTACAACCTGGCCAAGCTGAAAATCCCTACCCTGGCGGTGGTGCAAGGGGCGGCTTATGGTGGCGCGCTGGGCTTGATCAGTTGCTGCGACATGGCCATCGGCGCCGACGACGCGCAGTTCTGTCTGTCGGAAGTGCGTATCGACCTGGCACCGGCGGTGATCAGTCCCTTCGTGGTGCAGGCCATCGGCGAGCGTGCGGCGCGGCGCTATGCCCTTACCGCCGAACGCTTTGGCGGCCAGCGTGCGCGGGACATCGGCCTGCTCGCGGAAAGCTATCCGGCGGGCGAGCTGGACACGCACGTGGAACAGTGGATCGCCAACCTGCTGCACAACAGCCCCGCCGCGATGCGCGCCAGCAAAGACTTACTGCGTGAAGTGGGTAACGGCGCCCTCACCCCTGCCCTGCGTCGCTATTGCGAAAATGCCATCGCACGGATTCGCGTCAGCGCCGAAGGCCAGGAAGGCTTGAGAGCCTTCCTGCAAAAACGTGCGCCCAGTTGGCAACCGCAGGAGCCGCGCTCATGAGCACGTTGACCACCTTACTGGTGGCGAACCGTGGCGAAATCGCCTGCCGGGTGATGCGTACCGCCAAGGCCATGGGCTTGACCACGGTCGCCGTGCACAGCGCCATCGACCGCGACGCGCGACACAGCCGCGAGGCTGATGTCCGCGTCGACCTGGGCGGCAGCAAGGCCACGGAGAGCTACCTGCAAATCGACAAGCTCATCGCCGCCGCCCAGGCCAGCGGGGCCCAGGCGATTCATCCGGGCTACGGCTTCCTGTCCGAAAACGCCGCCTTTGCCCGCGCGATTGAAGCCGCGGGCCTGATCTTCCTCGGCCCACCCGCCTCGGCCATCGACGCCATGGGCAGCAAATCCGCCGCCAAGGCGCTGATGGAGACCGCCGGCGTGCCACTGGTACCGGGTTATCACGGCGAAGCCCAGGACCTGGAGACTTTCCGCGAAGCCTGCGCACGCATCGGTTACCCGGTACTGCTCAAGGCCACAGCCGGTGGCGGCGGCAAGGGCATGAAGGTGGTCGAGCACGTCGACCAACTCGCCGAAGCCCTGGCCTCGGCCCAGCGTGAAGCCCTGTCGTCCTTTGGCAATGGGCAGATGCTGGTGGAGAAATACCTGCTCAAGCCACGCCATGTGGAGATCCAGGTATTTGCCGATCAACACGGGCATTGCCTGTACCTCAACGAGCGGGATTGCTCGATCCAACGTCGCCATCAAAAAGTCGTCGAAGAAGCACCGGCACCGGGGTTGAGCGTTGAACAACGCCGGGCCATGGGCGAAGCCGCCGTACGGGCGGCCCAGGCTATTGGCTACGTAGGCGCCGGCACGGTGGAGTTCTTGCTGGACGCACGCGGCGAGTTCTTTTTCATGGAAATGAACACGCGGTTGCAGGTGGAGCACCCGGTGACCGAGGCGATTACCGGCCTGGACCTGGTAGCCTGGCAGATTCGCGTGGCCCAGGGCGAAGCGCTGCCGCTCACCCAGGAACAAGTGCCGCTGATCGGCCACGCGATTGAAGTGCGCTTGTATGCCGAAGATCCGACCCATGACTTCCTGCCCGCCACCGGGCATCTGGCGCTGTATCGCGAATCGGCACCCGGTGCGGGCCGCCGGGTAGACAGCGGTGTCGAGCAAGGTGACAGCGTATCGCCCTTTTACGACCCGATGCTCGGCAAGCTGATTGCCTGGGGCGAGGACCGTGAACAGGCACGCCTGCGCTTGCTGAGTATGCTCGATGAATTTGCCGTCGGCGGGCTGAAGACCAACCTGGGGTTCCTGCGGCGCATCATCGGGCACCCGGCGTTTGCAACCGCGCAGTTGGATACCGGGTTTATTCCACGTTATCAGGATGAGTTGCTACCGCCACCCGGTGAATTGAGCGATGAGTTCTGGCAGGCGGCGGGCGCGGCCTTTATGCAGAGCTTGCCCGTGGCTGAAGGGCCGTGGGCGGATAGACGTGGTTTTCGTGCCGGTTTGCCCGCCGAGGTGTCGTTGCACCTGAGCTGCAACGGGCAGGATCGGTTGGTGACGTTGGCGGCAGATGCTGCGCAGTTGCAGGGCGAACAGTTGCTGATCGAGCGTCAGGGCGTGCGCCGTTCACACTTGGCGGTGCGTCGCGCGGGGGCGGTGTTTTTGCGTTGGGATGGCGAGATGCAGTGCGTCAGCCTGTTCGACCCGATTGCAGCGGTGGAGGCCAGCCAGTCTCACCAGGGAGGCCTCACGGCGCCAATGAACGGCAGCATCGTACGGGTGCTGGTGGACATTGGCCAAGCGGTCGAAGCCGGCGCGCAACTGGTGGTATTGGAGGCAATGAAAATGGAGCACAGCATCCGCGCGCCCCAGGCGGGGGTGGTCAAGGCGCTGTTCTGCCAGGAGGGCGAAATGGTTGCCGAGGGGTGCGCACTGGTGGAGCTCGAAACAGTCGGCTAGAACTTCGCGGTGGCCTGCACCACGACGCCAAGGATGCGGCAATCGGCGTCAAACAGCTGTTTCGGATAAGTGGGGTTGAGCGGCACCAGGTAGCGCTGGCCGCTCTCTTCCAGTAGCTGGCGGAACGTCGCGTGAGGCCGGTCAGCCCATTGGGCGACCACCAAATTGCCGGGCTCGGCGCTAAGGGCCGGATCCACCAGGATCATCATGCCCGCAGCGATGCTCAGGCCGCTGGGTGCGGTCATGGCATCGCCTGTAACCGGCAGCCAGAAGGCGTCGCCTCGCGCATGGTAGTCGGTCGTTTCGAAACGCGCGGCGCCGTAGGCCTGGCGTTCTTCGCGGACTTCGCACAGGCCACTCCAGTCGTTGACCGGGTAACGAAAATACGGGTTGTACTGTGTTGACAGGGCTGGTGCGTCGCGGGCCTTTTCGCGGACTTCCTGCACCACTTCCAGATAACCCAGGCCCAGTTCTTCGAGCACCCGGTTCATGTCCGCCAGGCTCGGCACGCGGCGTTTGTTGAGCCAATGGCCGACGCCGCCCTGGGACATGCCCAAGCGTTCAGCCAGCTCACCCTGCGTGACCTTGCGGTCTTTCATGTTGGCCTTGACCAACGCTATCCAGTTATCCATGGGGCCAGACAATACGTCAGGTATTTTTCAGGGCAATAAACAGTTTGTAGTAATCCACGAAACGACATTAATACGACACGTACTATCATCAGGCATAAGGTTTTCGACACCCACCCAGAGTACCGCCCCTTATGACGACGAGCCCGTACCTCCTGCCCGAACCAACCGAAAACAATGACGCGCACGACCTGCGTGGCAGCGGTGCTGCCCAGCGCGCGCTGGACTTTTATTTGAAAGAAAAAATGTCGGCACCCGCCCCGGACGAGGCCATGTTTGCCATCAAGCCTGGCATCAGCCAGGAGGAGGCGCTGGTCTACGCCTCCGACCTGCTGCGCAGTGCGGCGGCAACAGCCTACGAGTCAGCAAGCAGCCATCAAGGCAATCACCGCGACCTGGCGTTTTCAGTGGTGTATCTGATTGATATGGCGAAGGCGATGCTGGAGCGCTCGTTGCAGGCGACAGAGGCTCAAGCGAACGTATAGAAGGCCCGAAGGAAAAATATTTCTATCCCACGGATAAAAACATTTGACTTACAAATGATAATGATTATTATTGGGCTCAGCTGATCGCGAGATCAGTCGATAGTCCAAGGGACCTTAGGTCGGACTCTTGGAATATCTCCTCATCAGGCTAATCACGGTTTTTGACCCGGCTCTTTGGCCGGGTCTTTTTTTTGCCAGTTTCCCTGGCATGGCTTCAGGCTAATGAAGACTGTGTGCTGCTTGATGGCGCGCATGGTAGCAAAAGACCATCGCCTAATGAAAGCCAGCGTAGCGCTCCGGCTCGTATCTCTGCGAAATAGCGCTTGAGAATCAATCTCATAAATTCTAAGCTGCGGCCGCGTCATGGACGACGCCCCCTCCTCGCAACAATTTTGCATCCGGGCTTTACCGGACTCCTGTGTAATATAGCCGCCACAACACTCATATTCAGGCAACCAGACTATGACCGTGGCCTTGACCTCCATCAAGATCAGCACCAACTTCGACAGTGGCAACATCCAGGTGCTCGACGCCAGTGATGCCTATCAGTTGCTGCTGGCAATCAAACCCGATACTCGCAGCCAGCATTTCCAATGGTTTCATTTCAAGGCCGAAGGCATGCATGTGGGCCACACCCACACGTTCCGCCTGAGCAACGCGGGCAAGTCTTCCTACAAGCATGCCTGGAGCGGCTACAACGCCGTGGCGTCCTATGACCATGTCAACTGGTTCCGAGTGCCTACGCGCTTTGATGGAGAAATCCTGCACATCAGCCTGGAAACCCGCGAGAAACACGCCTGGTTCGCTTATTTCGAACCCTACAGCCGCGAACGCCACGCCTGGCTGATCGAGCAGGCATTGAAATACGCCGGCACTAAGCTGTTGGCCACGGGCAAAAGTGTCGAGGGGCGCGACATCCAACTGCTTCGCCGTGGCAAAGGCGGCGAGGGCCGACGCAAGGTCTGGATCATCGCCCAGCAGCACCCTGGCGAGCACATGGCGCAATGGTTTATGGAAGGCATCATCGAGCGTCTGCAACAAGACGGCGATGCCGAGGTGAAAAAGCTCCTGAAGGTGGCCGACCTGTACCTGGTGCCCAATATGAACCCAGACGGGGCCTTCCATGGCCATCTGCGCACCAATGCCGCCGGCCAGGACCTCAACCGCGCCTGGCAAAGCGCCAGCCAGGAGAACAGCCCGGAAGTGCTGTTTGTGCAGCAGCAAATGGAGAAGTACGGTGTCGATCTGTTCCTCGATATCCACGGCGACGAAGAAATCCCCTATGTGTTCACCGCCGCTTGCGAAGGCAACCCGGGCTACACCCCGCGTATCGAGACCTTGGAAAAACACTTCCGCCGCCACTTGAGCGCCTTGACCCGCGACTTCCAGACCACCCACGGTTACACCCGCGACCAGCCAGGCCAAGCCAATATGACCCTGGCCTGCAATGCGGTCGGCGAGCGATACGATTGCCTGTCCCTGACCCTGGAAATGCCCTTCAAGGACAACAATGACGCCCCCAACCCAAAAACCGGCTGGTCAGGTGAACGGTCCAAGCAATTGGGCAAGGATGTGCTGAGCACCGTGGCCGATATCGTCACAGCCCTGCGCTAACCCCTGCCCCCGGCATCAGCCCTTGGTGCCGGTCATGCTCTGCAGCACACCATCACGCCGAACCCAGCCATGGAACAGCGCCGCCGCCAAGTGCAGCAGCACCGTCAGGAACAGCAGGTAGGCCAAATACCCATGGGCCTTGCGCAACAGCGCAAACAATGGCGCATCCGCCGCCACCAACGCCGGCAACCGTACCGAACTGCCGAGCATCACCGGGTCGCCCGCCGCCGAAATCATCGCCCAGCCCAACAACGGCAACACCAGCATCAAGGCATACAAGAGCAGATGAGACGCCTTGGCCGCCAGCACTTGCCAACGCGGCAAGTCGGCGGGCAATGGCGGTTGGCGCGTAGAAAAGCGCACCACCAGGCGCACAATCACCAGTGCCAGGATCGCAATCCCCAAGGGTTTATGCAGGTGAATCAACCATTCATGCCGCTGCGACACCGACGCCGCCAGCCCTGCCCCGATAAACAGCATGGCAATGATCAGCAACGCCATCAGCCAATGCAGCAGGCGCGCCAAAGGCGCGAAAAAGCGCGGTTGTGCATTCATGGTTTCGACTCCTTGGGGGCGCTGTGCAACGGGCTGACTTCACCGGCACGGCGCAGGTACGAGCTGGCATACGCCGCCGAACGCGCGGCCAGCAGCGGGTCATTGGAGGCTTCGATGCCGCTGGGCAGAACCAGCGGGTCGAAGTTGATGTCGCGACAATCGCCCTCCGCCTGGGGCTGGCTGCTTTGCAGCACCAGGGTGCCGGCGTTCAAGACCTTATGCTCACCGGCCCAGGGCTTACTCGCATCGTCCAGCGGGTCGCCGGGGTTGGCCAGGGTCATGTTCAACTGCCAACGCAACGGGCCGGCAGCCAGACGTTGCACCAGGTCTTTTTCGAGGAAGTCAGCGCCGGCCGGTGCGGTCTCGCCCTCGGCATCCTCGTGTTGGGGCACTACGCTCCAACGTACGGCCTGACGCTTGCCCTCGGCGCTCACCAGGTAAAACGCGTTGATGCCGTTATAGGTTTCGGTGGCATAGCTGGCCGAGGGCTTGGCGGTCTTGACCCACGCCAAAAATGGCGCGGCCTCCGGATGCGCGGCAAAAAACGCCGGCATATTTGCCGGGTTCGGCTTGCCGGTGGCCGGGTCCGGCGCGCCAGCCTTGAGCAACTGGTAAAACGCCTCGGGAGTGCCCACGGGGAACACCGGCATGCTGTTCATTCCCGTGCGCCATTGCTGGCCGTTGGCCTGGCTCAATTGCACGGCAAAACTGCGGATTGGCACACTGCTGTCCGGCGCATAGGGGTTACCGCTGGGCAAGGCAAATCGGCCGATCAGCGGGGTCCTGGCGTCGCTGAACAGCTGTGCGCTGGAATACGCGCGGGCTTGGGCGCTGCTCTCGAAATACCCGGCCACGCACACGCCCTTGGCATGGTTACGCCGAAAGCCTGCGTGCACGCCATTATTGGTTTCCAAGGCGTTGACCAAGGTTTTCGGACGCAGCCGTTGTGGGTCGAGCGTGCCATTGACGTAGGCAAATGCCCCCGCAACAACGGCAACCACGGCGCCGATACCGGCAAGGCGCGCGATCAGGCTCGCCGTACTCAACGGGGGACGGGGCGGTGATGAGTGATCTACCATGAACAAACTCCAGGGCCAAAGGCCTTAGGGGGTCAAACATAAGGTCGGAGCATTGAGACGAACGCCGATCCACCCTATTCCCTCGCCGCGGATTTATTTTCCGTGGCCCGGAATAACCGCCAGCGCCGGGCGTCTCTCTAGTCCCAGCGCAGTGACCAGCCAGACATCCCATGCATGAACTCGACGAACCGTTACGTGAACTCATCCCCAGGCTGCGGCGTTTTGCCGTGTCCCTGACCCGTAACGCCAGCAGCGCCGACGACCTGGTGCAATTGACCCTGGAACGGGCGATTACCCGCTGGGCCGACAAGCGCATCGAAGGCGACCTGCGTGCATGGCTGTTCTCGATCCTCTATCGCCAGTTCCTCGATGCCCACCGCCGCACCCGGCGCTATGCGCGCATGCTGGCGTTTTTCACCGGCCGCGAGGATGTGCAGCCATCCGTCGAGCGTACGGTGATCGCCCAGTCGACCCTGCAAGCGTTCGATCAACTCAACACCGAACAGCGCGCGTTGTTGCTGTGGGTATCGGTCGAAGGCTTGAGCTACAAGGAAGTCGCCGAAATACTCGATGTGCCGCTTGGCACCGTGATGTCACGCCTGTCACGCGCCCGCCAAGCCCTGCGGCAACTCAGCGATGGTGAAATTGCCAGCCCTTCCCTGCGGATACTCAAATGATCAGCCTGCCCCCCAGCGAACGCGACCTGCATGCCTACGTCGATCACCAACTGCCGGAAAGTGATCGCCGAGTCCTCGAAACCTGGCTCGCCGCCCACCCCGACGCCGCCGCCCAGGTACATGCCTGGCAGCAGGACGCGCACGTGCTGCGTGCCTCATTGAGCGGCACCCTGCAACTGCCGGCCAACCCCGACCTGGACCCGGCGCTGATTCGTCGGCGCATCAGGCTCCAATCGCGCCGCCACCTTGCGACGGCCGCCGTGCTGTTGATCGCCGTGAGCCTCGGCGGCCTCGGCGGCTGGCACGCCCGCGAAGCCACTCAACCGTCGATGCTACCGATGGCCGACGCGATGCAAGCATTCCGCCTGTTTGCCCAGGACGGTGTCCTGCCCGCCGATTACCGTGCCCAGGACAGCGGCACCATGCAGGCGTGGCTCGACCGCTATTTCAACCAGGCCCATCGCCTGCCGGATTTGAGCCCATCGGGGTTCAAACCGGTCAGCGGGCGGCTACTCAACACCGAGCAAGGCACGGCTGCCATGGTGCTATACGAAGACCCACAAGGTCGGCGCATCAGCTTTTACATTCGCCCACCGGGTCCGAACAATGGCTTCCTGCCCCACGGCAGCCGCACGGCAAACGGGCTGCAAGCGCAATACTGGTCCGGCGCCGGCTACAACTATGCGGTGGTCAGCCCGGCGGATCTGGCGCCCACGCATGTGTTGCAGTTCTAGGCGAACGCAGGCGCCTTCTGTATTGGTCAAATCACCGCGAGCGTCCTAAAGTGAGCGACCACCGCACTACAGAGTGACTCGCATTGGCCGTGCTTTCGTTGATCCGTCGCTGGCTCGGTAAACCTTCCGACAGCCACAAACACTCGCCCATCCAGACGTTCTTTCAGAACAAGGCCCGACAGCAGGGGTATACCCTCAGCGCGGGCCAGGCCCAGGCGATCGCCGCCATGGCCCGCGAAACCCGACACCTGCTCGCCAACCAGCCCACCCGCAGCCTGTACCTGCACGGCCCGGTGGGGCGTGGCAAAAGCTGGCTGCTGGATGGTTTTTTCGAGGCGCTGCCCATCGCCGAGAAACAACGCGTGCACTTTCATGGTTTTTTCGCTCGCGTGCACCGGGGCATGTTCGCGCACCAAGCCGCGGACGACGCACTGGGCGTGACCCTCGACACACTGCTCGCCGGCTGCCGGGTGCTGTGTTTCGACGAGTTCCACGTCCACGACATCGGCGACGCCATGCTGATCACGCGGCTGTTCAAAGCCCTGTTCGAGCGGGGTGTGCTGGTACTGGTCACCTCCAACTATCCGCCCGAAGGCCTGTTGCCCAACCCGCTGTATCACGAGCGTTTCAAGCCGGTGATCGACTTGATCGCCGCGCGCATGGACGTGCTGGAGGTCAATTCACCCAAGGATTTTCGCAGCCTGCCCCAGGCCCATGCCACGCAGCGCTTTACCACCGGGCACTACCTGTGGCCAGGCACCGCGGCCCAGCGTGCAGCGCTCGGGCTGCCCGCCACGGATGGCCCGGCGCACCCCCTGGCGGTCGGAAACCGGCAGCTGATCTGCCGCTTTCATCAGGCGCGCACTGTCGCGTTCACCTTCAACGACCTCTGCGAACAATTGACCGCGGTGATGGACTATCTGCTGTTGTGCGAGGCTTTCGACCACTGGATCATCGACGGCCTGCCGCCTCTGGCGCACTGCCCGATCGCCGTGCAGCAGCGCTTTATCAACCTGGTGGACGTGCTCTACGACAAGGACAAGCATGTGGTGTTGATCGGCGACCAACCGCTGGCACAGGCGCTAAGCGGCCAGGCCATCGACCTCGCCCGTACCGCCAGCCGCCTGAACCAATTGCAACAGGCCAGCCCGCAACCGCTGCCCGACCCGGTATCATGAACGCCCTTTACCCCCTAGCCGAGTGACCGCGCCGTTCATGCATACCCTCGCCCAACTCAAGGCCGGCCAACTGGCCGGCATTACGCGCCTGGACCTGTCTTGCGGGCTTACCGAGTTCCCCCGGGAAATCTTCGAACTGGCCGATTCCCTGCAAATCCTCAACCTCAGCGGTAACGCCCTGAGCCAGTTGCCCGACGACCTGCACCGCCTGCCGCACCTGCGTGTGCTGTTTTGCTCGGACAACGCCTTCACCGAGCTGCCCGAATGCCTGGGCCAGTGCGCGCAACTGAGCATGATCGGCTTCAAGGCCAACCGCATCAGCCACGTCCCCGCCGCCGCGCTGCCGCCCTTGCTGCGCTGGCTGATCCTCACCGACAACCGCATCAGCCAATTGCCCCGCGAATTGGGCGAGCGCCCCCACCTGCAAAAGCTGATGCTGGCCGGCAACCACCTGGCAGAGCTGCCGGACAGCCTGGCCAACTGTCACCACCTCGAACTGCTGCGCATTGCCTCCAACCGCTTCACCCGCCTGCCCGAGTGGCTGCTGACGCTGCCAAGCCTGACCTGGCTGGCCTATGCCGGTAACCCGGTAGAAATGGCGGTGAAGGTGGTTACCGACGACGCCACGCCGACTATTCCCTGGGCAGAGCTGGAACTGGGCGAGGTGCTGGGCGAAGGAGCATCGGGAGTGATTCGCCAAGCGCTGCGCAAACCCACAGGCACACCTGTCGCCGTCAAGCTCTACAAAGGCACCATCACCAGCGACGGCTCGCCGCTGCACGAAATGCAGGCGTGCATCGCCGCCGGGCTGCACCCCAACCTGATCAAGGTGCAAGGCCGCGTGGTCGGCCATCCCGACCAACAGGCCGCACTGGTAATGGACCTGATCGACCCGAGCTACCGCAACCTCGCGAGCCTGCCGAGCCTGGCCTCATGTACCCGCGACGTGTACGCCGCCGATACTCGCTTCAGTGCCGCAGTGGCCCTGCGCATGGCCCGGGGCATCGCTTCGGTGGCCACGCATTTGCACCGCCACGGCATCACCCATGGCGACCTGTACGGCCACAATATTCTGTGGAATGACGCGGGGAGTTGTCTGCTCGGGGATTTTGGCGCGGCGTCGTTCCATGCCACGGCGGACACTCTCGAAACGTGGGCGTTGCAGCGGATTGAAGTGCGGGCGTTCGGGGTGTTGCTGGGGGAGTTGCTGGCGCGGGTTGAGGGGGGAGCGAGCGACGAACTGCTGGAACTGCATAGAACCTGCTGTCAGTCGGATGTGTTGGCGCGACCAAGCTTTGAAGAGGTAGAGGTCTTGCTCAAATCTATCCAACACCCCTGAAACCAATGTGGGAGGGGGCTTGCTCCCTCCCACATTTTGCCCCCATGCATCCAGATAAGAATCAGCCCGCCAAACCGACAAACATGTCCTGCACGTCGTCATGATTGTCCAGGCCTTCGAGGAACGCCTCGACTTCAGCCATCTGCTCATCGGTCAAACCGCTCACCGGGTTTTTCGAGAGGTAGCCCAGCTTGGCCGACAGCACGGTAAAACCCTGCTCCGGCAGTGCTTTCTGTACCGCATCCAGGTCGGTGGTCTCGGTGATAAACAGGGTCGTACCCGCTTCCTCGCCCTCTTCAAAATCCTGGGCGCCGGCTTCGATAGCGGCCATTTCCGGATCGGCGTCCGGGCTGTCCGGGGAAGCTTCGATCAAGCCGACGTGGTTGAAGTCCCAGGCCACTGAGCCCGAAGCCCCTAATTGGCCCTTGCGGAACGCCACGCGGATTTCGGCCACGGTACGGTTGATGTTATCGGTCACGCATTCGACGATCAGCGGCACCTGGTGCGGGGCAAACCCTTCGTAGGTCACGCGGTGGTACTGCACGGTCTCACCGAGCAGACCGGCGCCCTTCTTGATCGCGCGTTCCAGGGTTTCTTTAGGCATCGAGGCTTTTTTGGCCTGCTCCACTACCAGACGCAGGTGGGCGTTGGTCGCGGTGTCGGCACCGTTGCGGGCGGCGATGGTGATTTCTTTCACCAGCTTGCCGAAGATCTTGCCCTTGGCATTGGATGCCGCTTCTTTATGTTTGACTTTCCACTGTGCGCCCATGACTCACTCTCTGATTTCCATAGCGCCGAGACGTCTACTGGCCGGCGCTTTGGGGGCAGAGTTTATAGCGCGACAACGCATCGTTCCACCAAAAAACCCTCAGGGCGCCAAGTCGAAAAACGCCTGGATCAAGCGCAATGAGCGCCGCCGCTCCAAACAACCGAGCAGGTGCCGATTGACCAGCCCATGGCCCTGAAGGGCAATCGCCTGCACGCGGGGGTCGGGGCTGACCTCCAATGACGACACGACCCCCACGCCCAGTTGCGCCGCAACGGCTTCGGTCACGGCTTCACGGCTGTCCAGTTCCAGCAGCACGTTAGGCAGCACACCGGCCGCCTGGCAGGCATCGTCAAAGGTGCGACGGGTAATGGAGCCGGGTTCACGCAGCACCATGATCACCTCATGGAGCTGTTCGAGACGAATGCCCTCGGCCTGCATCGCCCAGGGGTGACCGGCCGGCACCAAGGCGCAGATGCGTGATTCGTCCAGGGGCTGCAAGTGCAGGCCATTGCGCGCCTGCACTTCGGTGAGCACCGCCACATCCGCGTGCTCGGACAACAACGCGGCCAGGGTTTCCTGGGCATTGCCCAAGCGCAGGTTGACGGTGATGCCGGGGTAACGCGCGCGCAGGCTGGCGATCATCGGCATCACCAGGTGCGGGCCGTCCGCCGCCACTTCCAGGCGCCCGGTGAGCAATTGCCGATTGGCTTCGAGCAGCGTCTGCGCCTCGTCCACCAGGCCGAAGATCGCCCGGGTGATCGCGGCCAGGCGTGCGCCCTCCTCGGTCAACTCCACCCGCCGGGCGGTGCGACGCAACAGGGGAATCTGGTAGTACTCCTCCAGGGCCTTGATATGCCCGGTCACCGCCGGCTGGCTGATAAACAGCCGCGCCGCCGCACGAGTAAAGCTGCCCTCGCGGGCCACCGCGTCGAATGCGCGCAATTGGAACAGGTTCATAGCTATCGGCCTCACTGATAGCTCGCATAACAACAAACAATTTGATTGATAACAAGCCAAACTGCAATTTAGGCGCCGTAGATTCACACCGTTGTTTACGAGGACACGAGATGACCCCTGCCGCGCCCCTCCTGCTCACCCCTGGTCCCCTGACCACAGCGAACCGCACGCGCCGGGCGATGCTGGTGGACTGGGGTTCATGGGATGAAGGTTTCAACCAACTCACCGCCAGCGTCTGCGCCCGGTTACTGGCGATCCTCCACGGCGCGGCCAGCCATCACTGCGTCCCCTTGCAGGGCAGCGGCACCTTTGCCGTCGAGGCCGCCATCGGCACCCTGGTCCCGCGTAATGGCAAGGTGCTGGTGCTGATCAACGGCGCCTACGGCAAGCGCCTGGCGAACATCTGTGAAGTGTTGGGCCGCGACTTCAGCACCTTTGAAACCGCTGAAGATGAGCCCACGACGGCCGCCGATGTCGAGCGCCTGTTGCAGGCCGACGAGGGCATCACCCACGTTGCCTTGATTCACTGCGAAACCAGCACCGGTATCCTCAACCCGCTGCCGGAAATCGCCCAGGTGGTGAAGCACCACGGCAAGCGCCTGATCATCGACGCCATGAGCTCCTTCGGCGCGCTGCCCATCGATGCCCGCCAAGTGCCGTTCGACGCCCTGATCGCCGCCTCCGGCAAATGCCTGGAGGGCGTGCCCGGCATGGGCTTCGTCTTCGCCGAAAAGCAGGCACTGGCCGCCGCCCAAGGCAACTGCCACTCCCTGGCGATGGACCTGTTCGACCAATACACCTACATGGCCAGGACCGGCCAATGGCGCTTCACCCCGCCAACCCACGTGGTCGCCGCCCTGCACGAAGCGTTGCTGCAATACCAGGAGCAAGGTGGCCTGCCCGCGCGCCATCAACGTTATGCCGACAACTGCCAGGCGCTGCTGGAGGGCATGGCCGGGCTCGGCCTGCGCAGCTTCCTCCCGGCCGCTATCCAGGCCCCGATTATCGTGACCTTCCACGCCCCGAAAGACCCGCGCTACCAGTTCAGGGACTTCTACGAACGGGTCAAGGCCAAGGGATTCATCTTGTACCCCGGCAAACTGACCCAGGTTGAGACCTTCCGCGTCGGCTGCATCGGCCACGTCGACGCCACCGGCATGCGCGCGGCAGTCAAGGCCATCGCCCACGTGCTGCAAGAAATGGACGTGTTGGACATTTGATTCCCCCCTTACCCACAGGATTTGAACCATGAACTATCAAAACCCCAACACCCTCCAGGCCGTGATCCTTGACTGGGCCGGCACCGTGGTCGACTTCGGCTCCTTCGCGCCTACCCAGATTTTTGTCGAAGCCTTCGCCGAGTTCGATGTGCAAGTCTCCATCGAAGAAGCCCGTGGCCCGATGGGCATGGGCAAGTGGGACCATATCCGCACCCTCTGCAACCAGCCGCAGGTCGCCGAGCGCTACCGCAAGGCGTTCGGCCGTACGCCCACCGACGACGACGTGACCGCCATCTACCAGCGTTTCATGCCCCTGCAGATCGAGAAAATTGCCGAGCACTCGGCCCTGATCCCCGGCGCCCTCGACACCCTCGCGCATCTGCGCGGGCAAGGGATCAGGATCGGCTCGTGTTCCGGCTACCCCAAGCAAGTGATGGACAAGGTGGTCGCCCTGGCCGCCACCCATGGCTACGTCGCCGACCATGTAGTGGCTACCGACGAAGTACCCAACGGCCGCCCATGGCCGGCCCAGGCGCTGGCCAACGTGATTGCCCTGGGGGTTGATGATGTGGCGGCGTGTGTGAAGGTCGACGACACCGTGCCGGGCATCCTTGAAGGCCGCCGCGCCGGGATGTGGAGCGTGGCGCTGACCTGCTCGGGCAACGCGCTGGGCCTGACCTATGAGCAATTTCGCGCCCTGGACAACGCCACACTGGCCGGCGAGCGCAAGCGCATCGAGGCGATGTTCGAAGGCTCGCGCCCGCACTACCTGATCGACACCATTACCGACCTGCCGGCGGTAATCAGCGATATCAACCAGCGCCTGGCGCGCGGTGAAATGCCGCAAGGCCGCTGATGGAGGTCAATAGTGCGGCATTCGCGCCGGGTAATCCGTTCAAAACAGGCATACAGTAACCGTACTCCGTCGCCAAAGAACGGAGGCTTGCCCTGATGAATGAGGAAACCCAGCGATGCCGTGGAAAAATTCCGATACGCGCTACAGCACCATGTCGATTGCGCTGCACTGGCTGATGGTGGTGCTGCTGGCGGTGGTCTACGCCTGCATTGAGTTACGCGGCCAGTTCCCCAAAGGCAGTGGCGCACGCACACTGATCGTCGAGATGCACTTCATGCTCGGCCTCACCGTGTTTGTGCTGGTGTGGCTGCGCCTGTTTGCACGCAGCCTGGGGGTTGCGCCGAAGATCGTACCGGCGCCGCCGAAGTGGCAGAGCCTGTTGGCCACGCTGACGCATTTTGCGTTGTACGCCTTGATGATCGGCCTGCCCATCGCGGGCTGGTTGATCGTCAGTGCCGAGGGGCATTCGGTACTGTTCTACGGCATCGAGCTGCCGCCGTTGATCGGCGAGAACAAAGCCTTGGCCAAACAGATTGAAGGTTGGCACGTGCTGTTCGGCCAGATCGGCTATTGGTTGATCGGGCTGCATGCATTGGCGGGGATCTTCCACCATTACGTGGTGCGCGATAACACCGCGTTGCGCATGATGCCGGTCAAGCGCGCCCGGCTGTAAACCCACGCCGGCCTTGCAGGCCGCCGGTGTGCACAAAGATCAGGCGAGTGCCGGGCGCGACGTGCCCGGCCTCGACCTGATGCTTCAACGCCAGTAACGCTTTGCCGGTGTAGAGCGGTTCCAGCGGCACGCCGCAGGCCTGCTCCGTGGTTTCAATAAAGTCGCGCAACAGCGGGTCGACCTTGGCGAAGCCGCCCCGGCTGGCGTCCAGCAATTGATAGCCGCCCTGCACCAAGGCACTCACATTTTGCGCCACGCCATGATCGTGCGGCACCGCCATGGCGCCGTACACCAAATGCGCCCCCGCCTCGGCCAAGACCAACCCCGCCAGCGTGGTACCGGTGCCCGCCGCCAGCCACCAGGCGTCGTAATCGGCCCAACCCAGGTGGCTCAATTGCGCGCGAGCTTGCTCGACCAGCACCCGGCAACCCGTTGCGCCCGCCAACCCGCCGCCCCCTTCGGGCACGGGATACAGATGCGGGTAACGCTCACGCCAGGGCGCCCAGAAACCCGGCTCATGGCGCGCGCGATAGCCGCCGAAACCCAGCCAATGCAGGTGCATGCCAAATGCCTGCAGATCCTCGACGGTAGGCGTGTGGTGCGCATGGCCACGCAGCAGGCCGACGGTGGCAAAGCCAAAACGCTTGCCCGCCGCCGCGAGTGCGTGCAGATGGTTGGAATAGGCGCCGCCAAGGCTGATAACGCCACTGGCCCCCGCCTGATGCGCCTGGGCCAGATGCTCGGTGAGCTTGAACCACTTGTTGCCGCTGATCAGCGGGTCGATGCGATCCAGGCGCAGCACGGCCAACTCGACGCCATTGAGCCAATCCAGCGCCAAGGGTTCAAGGGGTGCGTAGGGAAGCCAATCGAAGGGGCCCATTGGAGGGGAACCGCATGAAAAACGGGGCGGTAGTCTAACACCGCCCCGCATGGGTTTTTACAGCTCGGCCGCCAGGCGCGAGCCCTGGTTGATAGCGCGCTTGGCGTCCAACTCGGCCGCTACGTCAGCACCGCCGATCAGGTGCACGTTCTGGCCCGCAGCGACCAGGCCGTCGTGCAGTTCACGCAACGGGTCCTGGCCGGCACAGATGACGATATTGTCCACCGCCAGCAGTTGCGGCTCGCCCTCGGCGCCGATGCGGATATGCAGGCCGTCGTCGTCGATCTTCAGGTACTCAACGCTGTTGAGCATCTGCACCTGCTTGTTCTTCAACCCGGTGCGATGGATCCAGCCGGTGGTCTTGCCCAAACCGTCGCCGACCTTGGACGCCTTGCGTTGCAGCAGGAATACTTCGCGCGCCGGCGCATGGCGCTCAGCCTTGATCCCGGCGACGCCGCCACGGGCTTGCAGGTGGGTGTCGATGCCCCACTCCTTCCAGAACGCTTCGCGGTCCAGGCTGGTGGACACGCCTTGATGCACGAGAAACTCCGAGACGTCAAAACCGATACCGCCAGCACCGATCACCGCGACGCGCTTGCCCACTGGCTTGCGTTCGAGGATCACGTCCAGGTAGCTCAGCACCTTGGCGTTTTCTACACCAGGGATCGCCGGCGTGCGCGGTGCGATGCCGGTGGCCAGGATGATCTCGTCGTAGCCGCCGGCCGCCAACTGCGCGGCATCCACGCGAGTGTTGAGGCACAGCTCGACGTGGGTGGTCTGCAGCTTGCGGTTGAAATAGCGCAGGGTTTCAAAGAACTCTTCCTTGCCCGGCACGCGCTTGGCGATGTTGAACTGGCCACCGATCTCGCTGGCCGAATCGAACAGCGTCACGTGATGGCCGCGCTCAGCCGCCACCGTGGCGGCGGCCAGACCCGCCGGGCCGGCGCCGACCACGGCGATTTTTTTGATCTGCCGCACCGGCAGGTAGTTAAGCTCGGTCTCGTAGCACGCCCGCGGGTTAACCAGGCAAGTGGTCAGCTTGCCGCCGAAGGTGTGGTCCAGGCACGCCTGGTTGCAGCCGATGCAGGTGTTGATTTCATCGGCGCGACCGGCAGCAGCTTTGTTGACGAACTCCGGGTCGGCAAGGAACGGTCGCGCCATCGAGACCATGTCCGCATCGCCCTCGGCGAGGATCTGCTCGGCAATTTCCGGGGTGTTGATGCGGTTGGTGGTGATCAGCGGGATCTGCACCGCGCCGCGTAATTTGGCGGTGACTTTACTGAATGCGCCGCGTGGCACTTTGGTGGCGATGGTCGGGATACGCGCTTCGTGCCAGCCGATGCCGGTGTTGATGATCGTCGCGCCTGCCTGCTCGATCGCCTTGGCCAACTGCACGATCTCTTCCCAGGTGCTGCCGCCTTCCACCAGGTCGAGCATCGACAGGCGGAAAATAATGATGAAGTTCGGGCCTACCGCTGCACGCACACGGCTTACGATTTGCACGGCCAGGCGCATACGGTTTTCGTAGCTGCCGCCCCAACGGTCGGTGCGGTGGTTGGTGTGGGCGGCGAGGAACTGGTTAATGAAATAACCTTCGGAGCCCATGATTTCCACACCGTCATACTCGGCCACCTGGGCCAGCAGCGAGCAGGTGACGAAATCCTGGATCTGTTTTTCGATGCCCTCTTCGTCCAGTTCCCTGGGCTTGAACGGGTTGATCGGCGCCTGGATCGCGCTTGGCGCCACCTGCTTGGGGCTGTAGGCATAACGGCCGGCGTGAAGGATCTGCATGCAGATCTTGCCACCCGCCTCATGCACCGCCTGGGTGACGATCTTGTGCTTTTGCGCTTCTTCGTCGGTGGTCAGCTTGGCCGCGCCGGAATACACCCCGCCTTCGTCATTCGGGCCAATGCCGCCGGTGACCATCAGGCCCACGCCACCCCTGGCGCGCTCGGCAAAATAAGCGGCCATGCGCTCGAAGCCGCCGGGTTTTTCTTCCAGGCCGGTGTGCATCGAGCCCATCAGGGTACGGTTGCGCAAGGTGGTGAAACCCAGGTCCAACGGGGCCAGCAGGTGCGGGTAGGCAGCAGCGGTCATGGTACAGCTCCACAACGGATCATCACGGGACGTGAGGCGTTCGAATGACGCCCCATCGGTTTATGTCCCACAGACTAAGAGCCGATGCCCTACCGCTCAATGACCGAAACTCACAAGTTATTGATCCAAATGCACAGCGCCCCTTGGCAAGCCGCCACAGGCGCCCTACCCTAGTCGGCGAACCCAGCACACGGTCTGTTGTCTGTTGCCCCATGCGTAAACTTCTAGCGTTCACCGTCACCCTGGCCCTGGTTGCCACCGTCGCCGCGTATCTGGTCTGGACCCAGGAGCGCCCCGTGGCGCATTACCTGTCGGACCTGCGCATCACCCTCGCGGTCAACGAAGGCCAGCCGGCCGATCGCGGCAACTTGCTGGGCATCCAACCGCAGCTGTACCCCGCCGATTACCAAAGCCTGGAACGCCTGCACCTGAAACTCGCGGCCTACCTGCAAAACGCCCGGGACCAAGGCCTGATCAACGACAAGACCATCGTGGTGCTGCCGGAGCACATCGGCACCTGGCTGATGCTCACCGGCGAAAAAAACCAGGTGTACCAGGCATTGCATGTGAAAGATGCGATGAACTGGTTGTCATTGAGTAACCCAGTGCAATTCCTGCGCGCCTGGATCAGCGCCACCGGCACCAGCCGCAGCGACGACGCGTACCTGCGCATGAAGGCCCCGACCATGGCGCGTGACTATCAAGTGCTGTTCGGTGGCCTGGCCAAGGAATTCGGCGTTACCGTGGTGGCCGGCTCCATCGCCCTGCCCAACCCGACGGTGAGGCAGGGGCAACTGCAGATCGGTCATGGTGCGCTGTACAACGCCAGCGTGGTGTTCGCGGCGGACGGCTTGCCGATCGGCGATCCACAGCGCCAGCTCTACCCGATCTACGATGAACGCGGCTTTATCGAGCCCGGCGACGAGAACATCGTCAGCGTGGTCGACACGCCAGCCGGACGCCTCGGCGTGTTAGTGGGCAGCGACAGCTGGTACCCGGACAACTACCGCAAACTCAACGAACAAGGCGCGCAATTGATCGCGGTGCCGGCCTTTGTGCTCGGGCGCGATACCTGGGAACGGCCGTGGCGCGGTTTCAAAAGCGTGTCGACACCGCCGGAAATCAGCCTCAAGCCCGAGGAACTCAGCGAAGGCGAAGCCTGGCGGCGCCTCACACTGATCAGCCAACAACCGATCAGCCAGGCCAGCGCCGGCATGAGCGTGTTCCTGCGGGGTCAGTTCTGGGACCTGGGCACCGCCGGGCAGAGCTTCCTGAGCCACGCCGGGCATATCAGCGCCGACGGCGACGCACAGGGTGCGCGCTTATTGAATATCTGGCTGTAACGCCGTGAAACCGGTGCGCCTGGGGGATCTGTCGGTGGGCTTCGTGCACACCCTGGCCGATGCCATCAGCAGCAATGGCCTGGACCCGCAACCGCTGCTGCTGCAATACGGCCTCGACGCGGCGCGCCTTGCCGAAGCGGGCGCACGCTTGTCGATCCCACGCTACATGCGCCTGGGCCATGCGGCCATCCAACTCACCGGCGACGCCGGCCTGGGCCTGCGCATGGGCCGGCTCAGCCGCTTGAGCCAGGCGGGGCTCGCCGGGGTCACCGCCGCCCAGGCGCCCAACGTCCGCGAGGCGGCCCGCACGCTCACGCGCTTCGAGCCGCTGTATGGCGCCAATTATCGTGGGCAGTCCAGTTTTGAAGAAGATGCCGACGGCGCCTGGCTGCGTTTCTATTCCATCAGCCCCTACAACGCCTATAACCGCTTTGTGGTGGACTCGATCATCGCCGGCTGGCTGCACCAGCTGTCGAGCCTGGCCCAACAACCAGTGCAGGCGCAACGCATCGACATCGAGTTCGAAGCACCGGACTATAGCGACCAATACCGCCTGTTGGGCGACAGCCCGGTCCACTTTGGCGCCGACGCCAACCAACTGCGCCTGAACCAGGCCACCCTGGCCCTGCGCAACCCGCAGCATTGCCCCAGTACCTGGCAGCTGTTGTTGCAATTGTGTGAACGGGAATTGGAGCAGTTGACCCGCACGCGCAGCCTGCGCGAGCGCATTACCCGCTTGCTCGGGCCAATGCTCAATGGCGGCCGGGAACCCGACCTGGAAGAAGTGGCGGCACGCCTGAAGCTGCCAACCTGGACACTGCGCCGCAAACTGACCGAAGAAGGTACTCAGTTCCGCGCGATTCTCAACGATACCCGCCGCGACCTGGCCATGACCTACATCCGCGATACGGAACTGGCGTTCGGCGAGATCGCCTACTTGCTCGGTTTTGCCTCGGCCCAGGCATTTCAACGGGCGTTCAGGCGGTGGAACAACCAGACCCCAGGGGAGTTTCGCCGCAGTCAGCGGCAGTACGCCTGAAATCGGTCCTACAGCTCGGTGGCGTCGTCGGCCGGATCCAGCGGATCCCATTCAAAGGCCTGGTACTCCAGCAGTTCTTCCTGGTAATCATCCATCGCGGACTCCTTGTTGACGTTAAAAGCGGCTGCACACAGATGACCTGCATGAGCAGCTTAAAGTGCCGTCATGACGAAAAAATGTCTGCGTCATGGCGTTCCCGCACTCCAAGATTAAACGTAGCAGCGTTATCCGAATTTAGCCCCTGAGCTTCGAGGCGGCGCAGTGATTGCGGTAACCGGGTATCCGCAGGCGATTGTCGATCAGTTAGCGGCCTACGTGGACTCAAGGTTTATCGCGCTGGGAGCAGGTTCGGTGCAGCCATCGGCACCAGCGGTGCATCAGCCAACGCATCTGTAGCTGACCCGGTGCTATCGGGAGCAAGCCCCCTCCCACACGGGATCGGCTTCGACTTCAGGATTTGCGGCGGCTGCGGGTCTGCACACCCGCCTCCATCGCCAGCCCGGCCGTGCGCTCCAACGCATCGGCAAACCCCTGGCGCTGTTCGGGCTCGATCTGCGAGAGGAACAGCTCATCTACCGTACTTTCATAGATCTTCCACATCTTTTTTCGCAGCGCCCGCCCGGCCTCGGTAATCGAGGCAAACGCCGCGCGGCCATCGCCGTCCGAGCGGGAACGCTCCACCAGGCCGTCTTTTTCCAGGCGGTCTACCAGGCGCGTGAGGTTGTAGCGCTCGATGGCCAGCACATCGGCCAATTCGTGCATGCGGCGGGTGCCGTCGGGGCCGCTTTCCAGGCCCCACAAGGCGTCGTACCAGGCGTAAGGCGGCAGGTTCGCCTCGGCCAGGCGGCGTTCGATTTCACGGATGACCGTCCTGTGGGCCCTGACAAAACGGAACCATACATCAGGCTCTTTCGACGACATGCAACACCATCCGGGGGATTTCAAGAAGGTTGCAATAGTAGCTCATCCCGCGCTAGATTCGTTTATGTAGTTGCAATTGCAATTACTTTGGCGACACTCCCACAAGGAGCCCGCCACTCGATATCCGCCTACCCTGGAGCCTCACATGACCCCCAATACCGCAGTGCGCCGCGACGACGACCCTCAGGAAACCCGCGAGTGGCTGGAGTCCATCGAATCGGTGCTGTCCACCGAAGGCCGCCCGCGCGCCCACTACCTGATCGATCAATTGCTGGATTTCGACGTGGCGCGTCACGGTGATTTCTACGGGCGGGTGACAACCCCCTACGTCAACACCATCGCGGTGGAGCGCCAACTGCCCTACCCCGGCAACCTGGCCATCGAACGCCGCACCAACGCGTTTATCCGCTGGAACGCCATGGCGATGGTGCTGCGTGCGGGCAAACATTCGGGCGTCGGTGGGCACATTGCGACCTATGCGTCAGCCGCCGTCCTGTACGACGTAGGTTTTGACCATTTCTTCCGTGGTCGCACCGATAGCTTCGATGGCGACCTGGTGTACATCCAGGGCCACTCCTCACCCGGTATCTACGGCCGCGCCTATCTCGAAGGGCGCATCAGCGAAGCGCAGTTGGACAATTTCCGGCGCGAGGCCAATGGCGAAGGGATTTCGTCCTACCCGCACCCACGACTCATGCCGGACTTCTGGCAATTTCCTACGGTATCAATGGGCCTCGGGCCGATCACTGCCGCCTATCAAGCGCGCTTTATGCGCTACCTGGAGTACCGCGGCCTCAAGCAACACCAAGGCCGCAAGGTCTGGGCGTTCCTCGGTGATGGCGAAATGGACCAGCCGGAATCCCTCGCCGCCATTTCCCTGGCCGGGCGCGAGAAACTCGACAACCTGATCTTCGTGGTCAACTGCAACCTGCAACGCCTGGACGGGCCGGTGCGCGGCAATGCCAAGGTGATCCAGGAATTCGAAAGCCTGTACCGCGCCGCCGGTTGGAATGTGATCAAGGTGATCTGGGGCGGTGGCTGGGATGCGTTGCTCGACAAAGACCAGAGCGGCCTGCTGCGCCAGCGCATGATGGAATGCGTAGACGGCGACTATCAGAACTACAAATCGCAGAACGGCGCCTACGTGCGCGAGCATTTCTTCGGTAAATACCCAGAATTGCTGGCACTGGTTGCGGACATGTCCGACGACGATATCTGGAAACTCTCACGCGGCGGGCACGACCCGGACAAGGTTTACAACGCCTACGCCGCCGCCGTGCGCCATACCGGCCAACCCACTGTGATCCTGGCCAAAACCGTCAAGGGCTTCGGCATGGGCGAAGCCGGCGAAGGCCAGAACATCAACCACCAACTGAAGAAGATGGGCGCCGACGCCGTCAAGGCCTTCCGCGACCGCTTCGGCCTGGACGTGGCCGACGAACAACTCGCCGACATCCCTTACCTCAAGCCCGCCGTCGACAGCGAAGAAGCCCGCTACTTCGCTGCCCGCCGCCAAGCCCTGGGTGGCCACGTGCCAGCGCGTCACAGTGCCGTCGAGCCTTTGCAGATCCCCGACCTGGCCGCCTTCGCCACTCAACTCAAGGACACCGGCGAGCGGGCCATTTCGACCACCATGGCGTTCGTGCGCATCCTCGGCACCCTGCTCAAGGACCCACAGATGGGCAAGTTGATCGTCCCCATCGTGCCGGATGAGTCACGCACCTTCGGCATGGAAAGCCTGTTCCGACAGATCGGCATCCACTCTGCTGTCGGCCAGCTCTATACGCCACAGGACGCCGGGCAACTGAGCTACTACAAGGAGAGCAAGGACGGACAGATTATGCAGGAAGGCCTGAATGAGTCCGGCGCTATTTCCTCGTGGATAGCGGCCAGTACGTCCTACAGCAACCACGGTTTGATGACCGTACCGTTCTATATTTTTTATTCGATGTTCGGCTTCCAGCGCGTCGGCGACCTGGCCTGGGCGGCGGCCGATGCGCGGGCGCGTGGCTTCCTGCTGGGCGCTACGGCCGGGCGTACCACGCTGATGGGCGAAGGCCTGCAGCATGACGACGGCCATAGCCATATCCTGGCGTCGGTCATTCCGTGCTGCGTGTCGTATGACCCGACTTTTGCCTACGAGCTGGCAGTGATCATTCGCGAAGGCATGCGGCGCATGTATGTCGAGCAAGAGGACATTTACTACTACATCACGCTGCTCAACGAAAACTACCCGCACCCGGCCATGCCAGAAGATGTGGAAGAAGGCATTCTCAAGGGCATGTACCCGCTCGGCGTCAGCCCGCAGGCCCAGGTGCAACTGATGGGCAGTGGTTCGATCCTGCGCGAAGTGATCGCGGCGGCGCAATTGCTCGCCAAGGATTTCGCGGTGTACAGCAACGTGTGGAGCGTGACCAGCCTCACCGAATTGCGCCGTGACGGGCAGGCAGTCGAGCGCTGGAACCTGTTGCACCCGGAAGGCGAGCCACGCATGGGTTATGTGGAGCAATGCCTGGCCGGACAGACGGGGCCGGTGGTGGTGGCGACGGACTACATGAAACTGTTCGCCGACCAGATCCGCCCATTCGTGCACAACCGACGCTTTGTGGCGCTGGGCACCGACGGCTTCGGGCAATCGGATACGCGGGAGGCCTTGCGCGAGTTCTTTGAGGTGGACCGACACTTCATCGCACTCGCGGCCTTGAAGGCACTGGCCGATGACGGCGTGATCGGTCGCGATAAAGTCAGTGAGGCAATCAAGCGCTACGGGATCAACGTCGACAAGACCGACCCCGCAGCGGTCTGATTTATGGAGCAGGCGTCGGCAGCGGTGGAATCGCCTCTGTCGGCGCCGGCAGCTCAGGATTGGTCGGCGACGGTGCCGGCTCTGACTGAGGCGCGATCGGCGTAGGTTCGGCCGGCGGTGCCACAGGTTCCGAAGCGGCGGGTTCTTCCTTCGGCGCTTCGACCTTCTCGGCAGCCGGTGCGGCCTTGGGTTCCGGAACACCCAGCTCCGCCTTGGGCTGCTCGGGAATGTGCGCCGCCTGCTTCACTTCCTGAGGCAGGAACACGTCCACCAGCGCAAAGTAACGCTCGTAGAACTTCGGTGCCGAAACGGTCTCACTGGCCACTTTCACCATCGAGTCATCGGTGGAGCCGATCGGCATCGACACCGACCCCAGCACACCCACACCCAGGCTTGCCGAGTTGTTGACCTTCTTCAGCGCATAACGGTCCTGCAAGGCGTTGGCGAACATCGTCGAATGGTGGGTGCCTTTGCCGTCATCAGCGCACACCACGTTGAAGCTGATCTGCAGATGGGTTTCGCCGGTCTGCTGGAAACTCTTGTTACCCACTACCAACTTCGGATCGCTGCTGGTGATGATGTAACCCTGGCTCAGCAAGGCACGCCGGGCAGCTTCGCACGCGGCGGTATCACTGACCGGGTAATCCCGGGAAAACGTGCCGGAGTCGTCGAAATTCTCATGTTCGTAAATAGCGGTCTTGGGTGACGAGCAGCCCGCGGCGCCCGCCAACACCAGCGCCATCCCGAGGCAACGCAAGTGAAATGATGTCGACATTGAAAATCCTGAGGAAAACGGTCTGGCCGGTATTGTGCAACAGAACGTGGCCTTGGCGCGCGCATTCCTGTCGGTAAAACGTCACAGACCTACACGACGGCGCCTGCAGGAAAAAGCTGCGCGCACATATGATCGATAAACACGCGCAATTTGGCCGATGCATGGCGGCTGGATGGCCACAACATCCAGAAACTGCCCCGGTGTTCCAGGTAATCGTCCAGTACACGCTGCAAACGCCCCTCCCGCACTGCCTGGTGGACCATATAGTCCGGCAGGCAGGCAATGCCCAAGCCTTCATGCACCACATGGTTAAGGGACTCGATGGTGGTGCTGACCAACGGCGTACGCAAGGTGGGCTCCACCTCGTCGAGTGCCCGCCGCAGCGGCCAGGGCTCCAGTTGGCCGGTGGCGCAAAACTTGTGGCGCAGGCAGGCGTGACCGCTCAAATGCTGGGGCAGCAGCGGCGTGCCGTGCTGTTGAAAGTAGCCCGGCGTCGCCACCAGCACCAGTTGATAGTGCCCCAGATGACGGGCCATCAAGCGCGAATCTTCTGGCTTGCCGGTGCGAATCACCGCATCGAAACCTTCCTCGATCACGTCAACCATGCGGTCGGAAAAATCCACATCCAACTCAATGTCCGGGTAAGCGCGCATAAAGTCGCTGAGCACCGGCATCAACAAGCCACGCACTTGCGGCACACTGATGCGCAACTTGCCTCGAGGCGCCACGCGGGCGTCGGTCAATTCGCGCTCGGCGGCCTCGATCTCGAGCAGGATCCGCCGCGAACGCTCAAGGAACAGTGCGCCTTCGCCAGTCAGGGTGATGCTGCGCGTACTGCGATGAAACAACCGCACGCCCAGGCGCTCCTCCATGCGCGCAATGCTTTTGCCCACCGCCGATGACGATACGCCCAGCACACGCGCGGCAGCGGTGAAACTGCGGGTCTGCGCCACCTGCACGAATACCGCGAGGCTGCCCAAGCTATCCATGATTTTGCCTTTGCCGATTGCGGACACCCACGTCCGATAAGTTCGGAACCTTAGCCTGTTTTTCCGCAAGACACAGCCACCTACGCTGCGCCCTCGCCCCTTTTCTGCATGGACACACTATGAGCGCTAACCCCTTAGTGACTGAGATCGGCACCACCGCCCCACGGGAAACACTGCCCTTGGGTGGCCTTTTGGCCCTGGCCTGCGCTGGTTTTATCACCATTCTTACCGAAGCGATGCCCGCCGGGCTCTTGCCGCAAATGGGCCAAGGCCTGGGCGTGTCGCCGGCACTGGTCGGCCAGTTGGTCACCCTCTACGCCCTAGGGTCATTGCTGGCGGCCATCCCCCTCACGCTGCTGACCCGAGGCTGGCGCCGCCGACCGCTGCTGTTGATGGCCATCGGCGGCTTTGCCGTGGTCAACAGTGTGACGGCATTCTCCAGCCACTACGGGCTGACCCTGGTGGCACGCTTCTTTGCCGGCGTGTTCGCCGGGCTGCTTTGGGCATTGCTCGCCGGCTACGCCAGCCGCATGGTGGCACCGCACCTGCAAGGCCGGGCAATCGCGGTGGCGATGCTCGGCGCACCGTTGGCGTTGTGCCTGGGCCTGCCGGCCGGCACCTGGCTCGGCACCATCGTGGGCTGGCGCCTGAGTTTTGCGATCATGACCGGGCTCACACTGGTGTTGCTGATATGGGCACGCTGGCAGCTTCCGGACTTTGCCGGCCAAGCCGCTCAAAAGCGCCTGCGCCTGCACCAGGTATTGACCCTGCCCGGTATTCGCTCGGTGCTGTGGGTGACCTTTACCTACGTATTGGCCCACAACATCCTCTACACCTATGTGGCACCGCTGTTGGAGCCCGCCGGTATCGCTGCCGATATCGACCGAGTGCTGCTGGTGTTTGGTCTCGCCGCGCTGTTGAGCATCTGGCTGGCCGGCGTGCTGATTAATCGGTGGTTGCGCACACTGCTGCTCATCAGTTGCGCACTGTTCGGCATGATCGCCCTGGCGTTGGCGTTATGGATCGAGGTGCCGACCGTCATCTACCTCGCGGTGGTGTTTTGGGGCCTGGCGTTTGGCGGCCTGCCGGCTTTGTTGCAAACCGCCCTGGCCCAATCGGCGGGAGAATCGGCGGACGCCGCGCAATCGATGCTCGTGACCGTATGGAACCTGGGGATAGCCGGCGGCGGGTTGGCTGGCGGCGTGTTGCTTCAGGGCTGGGGCGTTGCGACGTTCCCCTGGGCGATCGTGTTATTGATGCTGTTGGCCCTGGCAGGTGCATCACAGGTCGGCGTCCAGCGCACATAAAAAAACCCCCGGTCTTTTCAGGCCGGGGGCTTCTTATTCAAACCGCCATCAATACTTCTTGATGTCAGCCTGGGTTTCCAACTGCTTGCGGTATGCCGCGAAGTCCTGCTGGCCAACACGGGAAGCGAGGAAGCGACGGTATTGCGCCTTTTCTTCTTCCGTTGGAGCGCTCGCTTCGTTCACGCCGTTCAAACGCACGATCACCAGGCTGCCGTCAGCGAGGGTCACGGTGGTGAAGGTCGGCTTGTCCTTGGCCGCAGGCTTGGGCATGCGGAACAGCGCTTGCAGCACGGCCGGGTCGACCGCGTCCGCGCTACGGGTAGCCGCTTCAGTGACTTTCCAGGCCTGGCCGTCGACCGGCTGGTTCAGCGGTGTCTTGCCATCACGCAGGCTGGCGATCAGCTCGTCGGCGTGAGTCTTGGCAGCGGCGCTGGCGCGCTCCTTGGCCATCTGGGTGCGGATCGCCGCGGCAACGCTTTCCAGCGGCAGTTGCGCAGGTTTGCGGTGCTCTTTGGCACGCAGCACGATGATGGTTTCCGGGTCCAGCTCGATGGCGGTGCTGTTGGCACCCTCATCCAGCACTTCCGGGCTGAACGCTGCGGTGACCACGGCACGGTTGGCCGCAACACCTTCACCACCTTCACGGCCGAATGGCGCGGAGGTGTGCACGGTCAGCTTCAGGTCAGATGCGGGTTGAGCCAGGTCGGACGCTTCGAATGCCGCATCTTCCAATTGCTTGGTGGCTTCGACAAAACGCTGCTCGACTTGCTGGGCCTTGAGCTCACGGGTCAGCTTGTCTTTCAGGCTGGCGAAGGTCGGCACCTGTGGTGCTTCAACGCCCAACAGCTTGATCAGATGCCAGCCGAAGGTACTGCGCACCGGCGCCGATACCTGGTCCTGTTTCAACGCGTACAAGGCGGTTTCAAAGTCCGGGTCGTAGACGCCAGGGCCGGCAAAGCCAAGGTCACCACCGTTATTGGCCGAGCCTGGGTCCTGGGAGAACTCCTTGGCCAGGGCTTCGAACTTCTCGCCTTTGGCCAGGCGCGCCTGGATCTCTTCGATCTTGGCCTTGGCTTGCGCCTCGGTGACCTTGTCGTTGACTTCAATCAGGATGTGCGCGGCACGACGCTGTTCGGCGAGGTTGGCGGTTTCTTTCTCGTAGGCCGCCTGCAGTTCATCATCCTTGACGCTGACCTGGTCGAAGAAGGACGACTTCTTCAATTCCAGATAGTCGATGACCACTTGGTCCGGCGTCATGAACTCTTTGGCGTGCTGGTCGTAGTAGGCCTTGACCTCGTCGTCGGTGAGCTTCACCGCTGCGGGGTTGGCCTTGATGTTGACCGTGGCGAAATCGCGAGTCTGTTTTTCCAGACGAGCGAAGGCCAGTACTTCGGCATCGGTGACGAAACCGCTGCCCGCGATACCTGCGCGAACCTGACCGATCAGCATTTCCTGGGTCAGCATCTGACGGAACTGCAGACGGCTGTAGCCCAGCTGACGGATCACCTGGTCAAAGCGTTCGGCGTTGAATTTGCCGTCCACCTGGAATTCCGGCGTTTGCAGGATCACCTGGTCCAGTGCCGCTTCAGAGAAGCCGAACTTGGAATCGGCGGCACCTTGCAGCAACAGCTTGCGGTCGATCAGGCCCTTGAGCGCCGCTTCGCGCAGCAGTTTTTCGTCCAGCAGCGAAGCATCGAAATCCTTGCCCAACTGTTGCATCAGTTGGCGACGTTGCATGTCGACAGCCTGGCTCAGTTCGGTCTGGGTGATGGCTTCACCGTTGACCTTGGCCACGTCCTGCTTGTTAGTACCCGAAGCCTGGAAAATGGCCTCGATACCGGTGAACGCCATCAATGCGACGATGATCCCGATAATGGTCTTGGCAATCCAGCCTTGTGAATTGTCCCTGATATTTTGCAGCATGCGTCCCCCAGAAACGGTTGAACTTCAAAAATAGGCAACCGTGGAGCGTGGGTAGAGTCCGGATAGAAGAAAGGCGCATCCGAGGATGCGCCTTCTCGTAACTGGCGGAGCGGACGGGGGTTTGACTTCTCACCCCCGGCGTGGCGACCCGATGGATACGTGGGTCGGCTACCGCTCCGCTGCCAGGCCGGACATGCGTCCGACCCGGGTAAGCAAGGCTTGATCGAAGCTTAGTTAACGGCTTCTTTCAGGGCTTTACCGGCTTTGAAACCTGGTTTCTTGGCAGCAGCGATTTGCAGTGCTTTGCCAGTCTGTGGGTTGCGGCCAGTGCGAGCTGGGCGGTCAGTCACAGAGAAAGTACCGAAGCCTACCAGTACCACGGAGTCGCCGGCCTTCAGAGCGCCAGTGACGGATTCGATTACTGCATCCAGCGCACGGCCAGCAGCAGCTTTCGGGATATCAGCGGATGCAGCGATAGCATCAATCAGTTCCGACTTGTTCACTCTAAGTCCCCTTATATATCTATTGAGTATGATTCTAAGTTTTTTTGGTAAACAGCAAAAACGAGTGCTGAATGGCCTACAGACACTTAAGAGCCGCTTTATAACAAGGGCTCTAAAATGCTGTCAAGGAAGCCCCCAGGCTTAATTGCATTAATGCGTGCTAATTCTTTCCTTGGAATCAGACTCTCGCTTTTCGTCCTTAGCGACTATCTCCGGAGCCACATCCGGCAAGGGCTCCGGCGCGTATTGCAGCGCAATTTGCAGGACCTCGTCAATCCATTTAACCGGTTTAATCTGAAGATCCTGCTTGATGTTGTCAGGAATTTCCTTCAAGTCGCGAACATTCTCTTCAGGAATGATCACGGTCTTGATACCCCCCCGGTGTGCGGCAAGCAATTTCTCTTTCAGACCACCGATGGCCAATACCTGACCCCGCAGGGTAATTTCCCCCGTCATGGCGACATCGGCGCGCACCGGGATGCCGGTCAATGCCGACACCAACGCAGTGCACATACCTACGCCAGCGCTGGGACCGTCTTTGGGCGTTGCCCCTTCCGGCATGTGGATATGGGTATCGTGCTTCTCGTGGAAGTCCAGAGGAATTCCCAGGCTACGGGCGCGACTGCGCACCACGGTCTGCGCTGCGGTGATGGATTCGACCATCACATCACCCAGGGAACCGGTCTTGATCAGTTGGCCCTTGCCCGGGATCACCGCGGCCTCGATGGTCAGCAACTCACCGCCCACCTGGGTCCATGCCAGGCCAGTCACCTGCCCTACCTGATCCTGCTGCTCAGCCAAACCGTAGCGGAATTTCTTCACACCCAGGAAGTGCTCGAGAGAGTCGGCCGTGACCTTCACCGAGAAGCGTTTTTCCAGGGCATGTTCCTTGACCGCCTTGCGGCAGATCTTCGCGACCTGACGCTCAAGGCCACGCACACCGGCCTCGCGGGTGTAGTAACGCACGATGTCGCGGATTGCCTCGACGTCGAATTCAATCTCGCCCTTCTTCAGGCCATTGGCCGAAATCTGCTTGGGCGCGAGGTATTTGACGGCAATATTGATTTTCTCGTCTTCGGTATAACCCGGCAGACGAATCACCTCCATCCGGTCCAGCAAGGCTGGCGGAATATTCATGGAGTTGGAGGTGCACAGGAACATCACGTCGGACAGGTCGTAGTCGACTTCCAGGTAATGGTCGTTGAAGTTGTGGTTCTGCTCCGGATCGAGCACTTCAAGCAACGCCGACGCCGGATCGCCGCGCATGTCGCTGCCCATTTTGTCAATTTCATCAAGCAGGAACAGCGGGTTGCGCACGCCCACTTTGGTCATCTTTTGAATCAATCTTCCTGGCATGGAACCGATGTACGTACGGCGATGCCCACGGATTTCCGCTTCGTCACGCACGCCACCCAAGGCCATACGCACGAATTTACGGTTGGTGGCACTCGCAATCGACTCAGCCAGGGAGGTTTTACCTACACCCGGAGGACCGACCAGGCACAACACCGGACCACGGATTTTCTTCACGCGCTTTTGCACGGCGAGGTATTCGAGGATGCGTTCTTTGACTTCTTCGAGGCCATAGTGATCGGCATCAAGGATTTCTTCGGCGCGGGCCAGGTCCAGGCGCACCTTGGTCTGGGCCTTCCACGGCACTTGAACCAGCCAGTCAATGTACGAGCGCACCACGGTGGCTTCGGCCGACATCGGCGACATTTGCTTGAGCTTGTTCAGCTCGGCAGTGGCTTTGGTCAAAGCGTCTTTTGGCAGGCCGGCCGCATCGATACGCTTTTTCAGCTCCTCGAGCTCGTTGTGGCCTTCCTCGCTGTCACCAAGCTCTTTCTGAATGGCCTTCATCTGCTCATTCAGGTAGTACTCGCGCTGGCTGCGCTCCATTTGTTTCTTCACACGGCCCCGGATGCGCTTCTCGACCTGCAACAAGTCAATTTCGGCATCCAGCAGTGCCAACACGTGTTCGACACGGGTCGGCAGGTCGATGATTTCGAGGATGTCTTGCTTCTGCTCGATCTTCAGCGCCATGTGCGCGGCCATGGTGTCGACCAGGCGGCTTGGCTCATCGATGCTGTTGAGCGAAGACAGGACTTCAGCCGGGACTTTCTTGCCCAACTGCACATACTGCTCGAACTGCGAGAGCAGGCTGCGTACGAAAACTTCGGACTCGCGCTCAGGCGCTTCGACTTCGTCGATCAGCGCCACTTCGGCGCGCAGATGGCCGTCCACTTCCATGAAACGTTCGACCGCACCGCGCTGTTCGCCTTCCACCAGCACCTTGACGGTGCCATCCGGCAGCTTGAGCAATTGCAGCACGGTGGCAACGGTACCGACGCGATACAGGGCATCTTCGCCTGGATCATCATCGGCAGGATTTCTCTGGGCCAACAGCAGGATCTGCTTGTCGCCCGTCATCGCGGCCTCGAGGGCTTCGATAGACTTCTCGCGCCCCACGAACAGCGGGATAACCATGTGCGGATAGACGACGACATCACGCAACGGCAGGAGAGGCAATTCAATGGTTGTCTTCATGATTTCGCCTCTATGACAGTTGAAAAATATGCTTGAAGCCAAGATGGGGGCTGCATGCAAAAAAAACAAGCTTATTGCCCGCGGTTAAACGCAGTAAAACTCTTCGAAAAAACAAAGGGGCCCCTAGAGGCCCCTTGTTTGTACCGAAACTGCGAAACGCTTACGCGTCTGGCGCAGCCTTGGCAGCCGGCTCACTGTTTTCGTAGATATACAGTGGCTTGGACTTGCCTTCTATAACGCTTTCGTCGATCACCACTTTACTCACCTCGGACTGCGAGGGGATTTCGTACATGGTGTCGAGCAACACGCCTTCGAGGATGGAACGCAGGCCACGCGCACCGGTCTTGCGCTCCAGTGCCCGCTTGGCCACCGATTTGAGTGCATCGGTGCGGAACTCGAGGTCCACGCCTTCCATTTCGAACAGCTTGGCGTACTGCTTGGTCAGAGCGTTTTTGGGCTCGGTGAGGATCTGAATCAGAGCGGCCTCATCCAGTTCATCCAGCGTAGCCAAAACCGGCAGACGGCCAACGAATTCCGGGATCAGACCGAACTTGACGAGATCGTCAGGCTCGACTTCACGCAGGGACTCGCCCACCTTCTTGCCTTCTTCCTTGCTGCGCACTTCCGCACTGAACCCAATGCCGCCACGGGTGGAGCGTTGCTGAATGACCTTTTCCAGACCCGAGAACGCACCACCACAGATAAACAGGATGTTACGCGTATCCACCTGAAGGAATTCCTGCTGCGGGTGCTTGCGGCCGCCTTGTGGCGGTACGGAAGCAACCGTGCCTTCGATCAGTTTCAACAGGGCCTGCTGCACGCCTTCACCGGAAACGTCCCGAGTGATCGACGGGTTGTCGGACTTGCGCGAAATCTTGTCGATTTCGTCGATGTAGACGATACCCATCTGGGCCTTCTCTACGTCGTAGTCGCACTTCTGCAGTAGCTTCTGAATGATGTTCTCGACGTCCTCGCCAACGTAGCCAGCCTCGGTGAGAGTGGTGGCGTCGGCGATGGTGAAGGGAACGTTGAGCAGACGAGCGAGGGTTTCTGCAAGCAGGGTCTTACCCGAGCCTGTAGGACCGATCAGCAAGATGTTGCTCTTGCCGAGTTCGACTTCGTCGCCTTTCTTGTCACGCTGGTTCAGACGCTTGTAGTGGTTGTACACCGCTACGGCCAGAACCTTCTTTGCACGCTCTTGACCGATGACGTATTGGTCAAGGATGCCGCTGATTTCTTTAGGCGAAGGCAATTTATGCGCGCTGCTTTCGGCCTGTGCTTCCTGCACCTCCTCGCGGATGATGTCATTGCACAAGTCGACGCACTCGTCGCAGATAAAGACCGAGGGGCCGGCAATCAATTTGCGTACTTCATGCTGGCTTTTGCCACAGAAGGAGCAATAGAGCAGCTTGCCGTTGTCCTCGCCGTTGCGGGTGTCAGTCATTCGTTCGATCCAAATCCGATAGGCTTGCAACACAAGATGAAGGCTTATGCGGGCTTTTTCAAGCCCGCCGATGATCGGAAAAGCCGACCAGCCTTATTTTGAGGTGCTTATATTAAGCAGGGCGCTTTTCGATCACTGCGTCGATCAACCCGTATTCACGTGCGGCTTCGGCGCTCATGAAGTTGTCGCGGTTGGTGTCGCGCTCGATTTCTTCCAGGGTGTGCCCGCTGTGCTTGGCCATCAGCGTGTTGAGGCGCTCGCGGATGAAAAGGATTTCCTTGGCGTGGATTTCTATGTCCGACGCCTGGCCCTGGAAACCGCCCAGTGGCTGGTGAATCATCACGCGTGAGTTCGGCAGGCAGTAACGCTTGCCCTCGGCACCGGCGGTCAGCAGGAAGGCGCCCATGCTGCAGGCCTGGCCAATACAGGTCGTCGATACGTTCGGCTTGATGAACTGCATGGTGTCGTAGATCGACATGCCCGCGGTCACCGAACCGCCCGGCGAGTTAATGTAGAGATGGATGTCCTTGTCCGGGTTTTCCGCTTCAAGGAACAGCAGTTGCGCACAGATCAGGTTGGCCATGTAGTCCTCTACCGGGCCCACCAGAAAGATCACTCGCTCCTTGAGCAGGCGCGAGTAGATGTCGTAGGCGCGTTCGCCACGAGCGGACTGCTCGACAACCATCGGGACCAGGCCGCCTGCGGCCTGGATATCAGAGTTCTGCTGAATATAGGAATTACGGAACATGCTCTGCAGTTACTCCCAAATAGTCATGTCTTGAAAACGCATAAGCCAGCGCGAGGCTGGCTTATGGTTGTATTTCCAACGAGTTGGACAATCAGTCGGCTTGTGCTGCTTCCGCCGGTTTGACTGCTTCTTCGTAAGAGACCGCTTTATCGGTCACCTTAGCCTTCTGCAGAACAGTATCCACAACTTGTTCTTCCAGCACAACCGAACGTACTTCGTTCAGCTGTTGGTCGTTCTTGTAGTACCAAGCCACAACCTGCTCAGGCTCCTGGTAGGCCGAAGCCATTTCCTGGATCATTTCGCGAACGCGGTCTTCGTCAGGCTTGAGGTCGAACTGCTTGACCACTTCCGCCACGATCAGACCCAACACAACGCGACGCTTGGCTTGCTCTTCGAACAGCTCGGCCGGCAGTTGGTCAGGCTTGATGTTGCCACCGAACTGCTGAACCGCTTGAACGCGCAGGCGATCCACTTCATTGGACAGCAGAGCCTTAGGCACTTCGATCGGGTTGGTCGCCAGCAGACCGTCCATGACCTGGTTCTTGACCTTGGACTTAATGGCCTGACGCAGCTCGCGCTCCATGTTCTTGCGAACTTCGGTGCGGAAACCTTCGATACCGGTTTCCTTGATACCAAACTGGGCGAAGAACTCTTCGTTCAGCTCTGGCAGCTTAGGCTCGGAAACACTGTTGACAGTCACGGTGAACTCGGCGGCTTTGCCGGCCAGGTCCAGGTTCTGGTAGTCAGCAGGGAAAGTCAGGTTCAGAACGCGCTCTTCGCCAGCCTTGGCGCCAACCAGGCCGTCTTCGAAACCAGGGATCATGCGGTTGGAACCCAGCACCAGCTGAGTACCCTTGGCGGAGCCGCCAGCGAACACTTCGCCGTCAACCTTGCCCACGAAATCGATGTTCAACTGGTCTTCGCTCTGAGCGGCACGGTCGGCCACTTCGAAACGGGTGTTCTGCTTGCGCAGGATTTCCAGCATGTTGTCCAGGTCGGCATCAGCGACGTCGGCGCTCAGGCGCTCGACTTCGATACCGTCAAAGCCGGCAACCTCAAACTCTGGGAACACTTCGAATACGGCAACGTATTCCAGGTCCTTGCCAGCTTCCAGGGACTTCGGCTCAATCGAAGGCGAGCCAGCCGGGTTCAGCTTTTGCTCGACAACGGCTTCGTAGAAAGAAGCCTGGATGACGTCACCCACAGCTTCCTGGCGCGCATCGGCACCAAAACGGCGCTTGATTTCGCTCATCGGCACTTTGCCTGGACGGAAACCAGCGATCTTGGCCTTTTGGGCAGTCTGCTGCAGACGCTTGTTGACCGCAGTCTCAATACGTTCTGCCGGCACGGTGATGCTCAGGCGGCGCTCGAGAGCAGTAGTATTTTCAACAGAAACTTGCATGGATATTCCTCGTTGCACAGACGTTAGCCGGCCATTTCCGACCCCAATCAAGGGCATGCATTCTAGAGGGTCAAACTCAAGAAGTCACCCTACTGGAAATACGCCCGAAAACAGCCGGCAATTTATCGGTACGAAGGCACTGATGCACCTCGCCCCGGTGACAAATACAGCCCATCACGCCAGGGCTCTGCGCCGCCCCTTCTATATATAGAAGAAGTCGTCATCCACTTCCCTGACGGCCAACCCGCAAACGGGGCCGGCAGGCAGCGCGGCATCATCGAGCAACACAAATACGACGAAACGCCCTGCCGTTGCGACCCAGCACCTGCAGTCGCGAATATTTGAACCGCTAAAACCAAAAAAGGCGCCAGACTGTTAAATCTGGCGCCTTTCGAATATGGGGTGGACGAAGGGGATCGAACCCTCGACAACGGGAGTCACAATCCCGTGCTCTACCAACTGAGCTACGCCCACCATATTGCGTTAACAAAGAAACCAAACCACTTCTTTGTTGAGCCCTACCCTGCCTGTCGACTGGGCCAAGCTATATTGGTGCGGATGAAGAGACTCGAACTCTTACGCCTCGCGGCGCTGGAACCTAAATCCAGTGTGTCTACCAATTCCACCACATCCGCGCTTGTAGCTCTTAAAGCAAAGGCGCCAGACGATTAATCTGGCGCCTTTTCAAAATATGGGGTGGACGAAGGGGATCGAACCCTCGACAACGGGAGTCACAATCCCGTGCTCTACCAACTGAGCTACGCCCACCATATAGCGCTACTTGTGCCAAAGCTGCCTAATGGCGCACCCGGCAGGACTCGAACCTGCGACCATCCGCTTAGAAGGCGGATGCTCTATCCAGCTGAGCTACGGGCGCCTTATTAATCTGTACTCTTTGAGGATTACAAACTAAGTGCTTTCCAGCCTTGCAGAACAGCAATTCTGCTTGACCTTCTTAACCAGTGCTAGGCTGTGCCCGACAAGTGCGACGAATAGTATAGAGGGGCTGGAAACCCGTCAAATCTTTTTTAAAAAAAATTCATTTTATTTAAGGGGTTAGGCCAATTTGCAGACCAAGCGCCTTTGCCCTCACGTCTTGGCGTGCGAGAATGCGCGCACTTTTCTTCCCCCTCTCGATGGTTAATCACGCGTAATGACTGCACAACTTATCGACGGCAAATCAATCGCCGCCAGCCTGCGCCAGCAGATCGCCAAACGAGTCACCGAGCGCAGCCAGCAAGGCCTGCGCACGCCGGGCCTCGCGGTGATCCTGGTCGGCAGCGATCCTGCCTCTCAGGTTTATGTCTCGCACAAGCGTAAAGACTGTGAAGAGGTCGGCTTTATTTCCAAGGCCTACGACTTGCCTTCCGAGACCACCCAGCAGGCCCTTACCGACCTGATCGACAGCCTCAATGACGACCCGGCGATGGACGGCATCCTGTTGCAACTGCCGCTGCCCGAGCACCTAGACGCATCCAAGCTGTTGGAGCGCATCCGCCCGGACAAAGACGTCGACGGTTTCCACCCCTATAACGTCGGCCGCCTGGCCCAGCGTATCCCGCTGCTGCGCCCGTGCACGCCCAAAGGCATCATGACCCTGCTGGAAAGCACCGGCATCGACCTGTACGGCCTTGATGCCGTGGTCGTCGGCGCGTCCAACATCGTCGGTCGCCCAATGGCCATGGAACTGCTGCTGGCCGGCTGCACCGTGACCGTCACGCACCGTTTCACCAAGGACCTCGCTGGCCACGTCGGTCGTGCCGACCTGGTAGTGGTTGCCGCCGGCAAGCCTGGCCTGGTCAAAGGGGAATGGATCAAGGAAGGCGCCATCGTCATCGACGTGGGCATCAACCGTCAGGAAGACGGCAAGTTGGTGGGCGACGTGGTGTACGAAACCGCACTGCCTCGCGCCGGCTGGATCACCCCTGTGCCGGGCGGCGTTGGCCCGATGACGCGTGCCTGCCTGCTGGAAAACACCCTGTACGCCGCAGAGACCCTGCACGCTTAATAACCAGGCGTACTGAAAAAGCCCTGCCTTATCGCAGGGCTTTTTATTGCCCGGAAGAAACCCTGTTTTTTCTTAGTTTTTAAGCACTTTCATCTGGATGTAGAAGAACATTCGACAGTTTCTGATCCATACTCCTAAAATGTAACGCCATTTTTCACAAAACCCGTTTTTTAACGGTATTTCTTACTTTTTAGCGAGTTCATCCGCGTGAAAATTCGTCTTTCTATCGTCAGCCTATTTTTTGCTTTCACAGGCACCTTTGCGCACGCCGCCGAATCCACCCTGGCGCCGCGCGATCCGTCCAAACTGCAGATTGCTTCCGGCAGCGCCATGCTGGTCGACCTGCAAACCAACAAAGTCATCTACGCCAGCAACCCGGACGTAGTCGTGCCCATCGCCTCGGTGAGCAAATTGATGACCGGCCTTATCGTGCTTGAAGCCAAGCAAAACATGGACGAATACATCGACATCAACATCACCGACACCCCGGAAATGAAAGGCGTGTTTTCGCGGGTGAAGATCGGCAGCCAAATGCCGCGCAAGGAAATGCTGCTGATCGCCCTGATGTCCTCCGAAAACCGCGCCGCAGCCAGCCTGGCCCACCACTACCCAGGCGGCTATGCAGCCTTTATTGCAGCGATGAACGCCAAAGCCAAGGCGCTGGGCATGACCAGCACTCATTATGTGGAACCCACCGGTCTGTCGATCCATAACGTGTCCACTGCCCGCGACCTGAGCAAACTGCTGGCCGCCGCCCGTCATTACCCTATGTTGAGCCAGTTGAGCACCACCAAGGAAAAGACCGTTTCGTTCCGCAAACCCAACTACACCCTCGGTTTCTCCAACACCGACCACCTGATCAACCGCGCCAATTGGGACATCAAGCTGACCAAGACCGGCTTCACCAACCAGGCCGGCCACTGCCTGGTGCTGGTGACCAGTATGGGTAATCGTCCGGTGTCGCTGGTGATTCTGGATGCGTTCGGCAAGTTCACTCACTTCGCTGATGCCAGCCGTATTCGCAGCTGGGTCGAGACCGGCAAGGGCGGTTCGGTGCCGGATGTGGCGCTGCGCTATAAAGCCGACAAGAACCTGAAGAGCCGCCCGAATGCCGCAGAAGTCCGTCGGTAACCGATAAATGAAAAAGGCGCCATGAGCGCCTTTTTTTATTTTCCTTGCGCCAGCACCTTGAGTGCCTGCGCCGCGGCCTGTTCCTGCCCGGCCTCGAGCCGTCGCATGGGCGGCCTCGCGCCAGCGCTGCGCATCCACATTGGCCGGCAACTGGCTGGGGCGCTGAATGAGGATCGCCCAGTTCCCGGCACTTGCCCACTTCGATTCAAAGTCGCTGAAGCTCATCAACAAGCGCCGGTCCATGCCCGAGCGCAGCAGCACCGTGCTTTTCTGCTGGTTGAACCCCACCACGACCACATAGTGCGCGTCAGACCACAGCCCACCGCCCACCCGCGCCATCACCGGATAACCCGCCGCCACTTGCGCCAGCACCGCCGTCAGCCTGGCATCCAGTGGATACACCATCAGCCCGTATTCACGCGCCAACACCTGCATGTTGCGCTCAAGGTCCGCTTCGCCGCCCGGTAAACGCAGCGGCTTATCCAACAAGCCTGGTGTCATGACAATGCCTTGTTGCGACAGCATGCTGGCCAGAGCCGTAGGACCGCTCTGATACGCCTCGCTGCGAAAGGTCGGCACACCGTTGAGTTCAACGCGCTCAGGCAAGCCGGCGAGTTTCGACGGCTGCCCGGCACACGCCGCCAGCCCCAGGGCGCAGGCCAATAACAAGGAGGTTTTAACGTTCGACCGTAACCGCAATTTTTTACTCTCTTGATCAACTGCCGGTAAGGGCCCTGATCATAGGACGCTCTGCCACGCGGGTATAGCCCAAAGCCTGGGTTTACCGCTCGCATAGAGCAAACAAGTTGGACAGACACGACCATTGGTCAATAGCAGGCAACCGTCAGGTGGCTAGACTGTCCATTGAGAAGACTGTGTGTGCCCCCTGCGGGGCGAAAGGAGGCCCAAATGAGCCTTGCAACGACGATTATGCTGTTGATCTGCGGTTGGCTGGCGGTTGCCGGCGCCATGCTGTGGGGGGTATTGCGCATTACCCGTCGCCATCACCCCCACGTCAAAACCGCCAAGCCCCCTAAGGCTGCGGTACGCCACGCCTAGCCAGGCATACAGTTGAAGTCTTGCGTCGCCGCCACTTCCTTGCCGTGGTCATCCTTCAAGGATGCGCGCACGGTGGTGCCCAGGCTGGATTCCACCAGGATGTAGTGCTCACCCGCCTTGAAGTGCCTGTACTCGACGCGCCCCTGGCAGTCCTGCTGGTTGTCCTCGCCCGCCTCTTCCTCAAATAACGTCACATCCAGGCGATGATCGCCCGGTGTCACTTCAAAGAAGCGCCCGTCATCCACACGCTTGCCGTCCACGCGTTCGGCCATCAGGTCGTTCGGCGCTTCTTCTTGAAGACCAATCCAGGCCTCGCTCGGGTCTGCCTTGGGGATCGGGCCGGCGCACGCCGACAACAACAGGACGGCACCGAGTGCAGGGATCAACAACAAGGGTTTAAGTGACATGGCAGGGCTCCAATAAAGACAATGTGTCCGATGGGTTACAAGCTTGGCGAGCAGCCCTGTGTAGAACAAATGAATACCCATGAAACGATTTTCAGCCTCGACCTAAATGTTCCTTCACCTGGCTGAAAGGTGCGTGTTAGGTGGGTCGGGCAAGACTGCCGGGGTTTGCAATCCTGCTTTCTCCGGAGATCACGCATGCTCGGGCTGGTAAAGACCGCACTGCAAAAGCCTTACACGTTTATCGTGCTGGCCATATTCATCTGCATCATCGGGCCGATGGCGGCCCTGCGTACCCCCACTGACGTTTTCCCCGATATCGGCATCCCCGTGGTCGCCGTGGTGTGGCAGTACAACGGCCTGTCGCCGGACGCCATGGCCGGTCGGGTGATCTACACCTACGAACGCTCCCTGAGCACCACCGTCAACGACATCCAACACATCGAGTCGCAATCGCTGCCCGGCATGGGCATCGTCAAGATCTTCTTCCAGCCCGGCGTGGATATACGCACCGCCAACGCTCAAGTAACCGCCGTGTCGCAAACCGTGCTCAAGCAGATGCCGCCGGGCATCACGCCGCCGCTGATCCTCAACTACAGCGCGTCCACGGTACCGATCCTGCAAATGGCGTTTTCCAGCCCCAGCCTGTCGGAAGCCAAAATCCGCGACCTGGTGCAGAACAACATCCGCCTGCCCCTGAGCGCCCTGCCCGGCTCTGGCCATGCCCACCCCGATGGGCGGCAAGCAACGCCAGATCACCCTCGACCTCGACCCCCAGGCACTGGCTGCCAAAGGCCTGTCGGCACAGGACGTGGGCAACGCCCTGGCGCTGCAGAACCAGATCATCCCAGTGGGCACCGCCAAGCTCGGCCCCAACGAATACACGATCCTGCTCAATAACAGCCCCAAGGCCATCGATGAACTCAACGACCTGCCGATCAAGACCGTCGACGGCGCGTTGATCACCATCGGCCAGGTGGCCCATGTGCGCGACGGTTCGCCGCCACAAACCAACATCGTGCGCGTCGACGGCCACCGCGCGGTGCTGATGCCGGCGCTGAAAAACGGCAGCATCTCCACCCTGTCGATCATCGACGGCATCCGCCAGATGCTGCCGCGCATCAACGAAACCCTGCCGCCGTCGCTGAAGACCTCGCTGCTGGGCGACGCCTCGGTGTTCGTCAAGCAATCGGTGGGCAGCGTGGCTCAGGAAGGCATCATCGCCGCACTGTTGACCAGCGCGATGATCCTGCTGTTTCTGGGTAGCTGGCGCTCCACCCTGATCATCGCCGCGTCGATCCCGCTGGCGGTGCTGTCGGCCATTGCGCTGCTGGCGGCCACCGGGCAAACCCTCAACGTGATGACCCTCGGCGGGCTGGCGTTGGCCGTGGGGATCCTGGTGGATGACGCCACGGTGACCATCGAAAATATCAACTGGCACCTGGAACAAGGCAAGGCGGTGAAGACTGCGATCCTCGACGGCGCCGCGCAGATTGTCGGCCCGGCCTTTGTCTCGCTGCTGTGCATCTGCATCGTGTTTGTGCCGATGTTCCTGCTGCAAGGCATCGCCGGCTACCTGTTCCGGCCGATGGCGCTGGCGGTGATCTTTGCCATGGTCAGCTCGTTCGTCCTCTCGCGCACGCTGGTGCCGACACTGGCGATGTTCCTGCTCAAGCCGCATATACCCGAGCAGGGCGCAGGCCATCACCCGGAAGATGCATTCATCAACCACCATGAGGGTGAGCAGCACAACAAGCCGCGTAACCGCGCACTGCAAGCGGTGCTGAATTTTCAGCAGGGCTTCGAGCGCCATTTCTCGAATATCCGCGATACCTATCACGGCCTGCTCGCCCTTGCGCTGGGCCATCGCCGCCGCTTTATCATCGGTTTCCTGGCCTGCGTCCTCGCTTCCATGCTGTTGCTGCCCAGCCTGGGCCAGGACTTTTTCCCGGCCACCGACGCGGGAGCACTGGCCCTCCACGTTCGCCTGCCGCTGGGCACACGCATCGAAGAAAGCGCCGCCGCCTTCGACCGCATCGAAGCGCGGATTCGCGAGGTCATTCCCGCCGAGGAACTGGACACCATCGTCGACAACATCGGCATCCCGCTCAGCGGCATCGACATGGCCTACAGCAGCAGCGGCACCATCGGCCCGCAGGATGGCGACATCCAGGTCAGCCTGAAACCGCAGCATGCGCCCACCGCCGCTTACGTAAAAAAACTGCGCGAAGCCTTGCCGCAGAGTTTCCCCGGCAGCCACTTCGCGTTCCTGCCGGCGGATATCAGCAGCCAGATCCTCAACTTCGGCGCCCCGGCTCCGCTGGACGTAAAAATCTCCGGGCGCAACGACGCCGAAAACCGCGCCTACGCCATCGAACTTGAACGCCGCCTGCAACATGTACCGGGCATCGCCGACCTGCGGATCCAGCAATCCACCGGCTACCCGTCACTGCAGGTCAATGTTGACCGCCTGCGCGCCAACGGCCTGGGCATTACTGAACGTGACGTGACCAACAGCATGGTCGCGTCGCTGGCCGGCAGTTCGCAAACCGCGCCGACCTTCTGGCTCAACCCGGCCAACGGCGTGTCGTATTCCATCGTCGCCGCCACCCCGCAATATCGCCTCGACAGCCTGCCGTCGCTGGAAGCCTTGCCGGTCACCGGTGCCGATGGCCAATCACAGATCCTCGGCGGCGTGGCCACGATCTCCCGGGTACAAAGCCCGGCGGTGGTCACCCACTACAACATCGAACCGACCCTGGACCTGTACGCCAACGTGCAGGGCCGCGACCTCGGTGGCGTGGCTCGCGACGTGCAAAAAGTGCTGGATGACACCGCGCACCTGCGCCCCAAAGGCGCGACGATCAGCCTGCATGGGCAAATCGATGCACTGCATGAAGCCTTCAGCGGCCTGAGCCTGGGCCTGCTCGGCGCGGTGGTGCTGATTTACCTGCTGATCGTGGTCAACTTCCAGTCCTGGGCCGACCCGTTCGTGATCATCACCGCGCTGCCGGCCGCGCTGGCCGGAATCGTGTGGATGCTGTTCCTCAGCAGCACCTCGCTGTCGGTGCCCGCCTTGACCGGGGCGATCCTGTGCATGGGCGTGGCCACCGCCAACTCGATCCTGGTGGTGAGCTTTTGCCGTGAACGCCTGGCCGAACATGGCGACGCGCTCAAGGCCGCGCTGGAAGCCGGCTATACGCGCTTTCGCCCGGTGTGCATGACCGCCCTGGCGATGATCATCGGCATGTTGCCGCTGGCCTTGTCCGAGGAGCAAAACGCGCCGCTGGGCCGCGCCGTCATCGGTGGCCTCATCTTTGCCACCGTCGCCACCCTATTGTTCGTTCCCGTGGTCTTCAGCCTGGTCCACGGGCGTCACCCCACTCGCGCAGCTGTTGGAGAAACCCCACATGTCGTCTGATCACACACCCTCGCGCAAGCGCCTGATGCTGCTGGGTATCGGTGGCCTGACCCTCGCCGCCCTGCTGGTCGCCAACGGCCTGCACGCGCGCACTTTGCACGCACAAACCGTCACTGCCTGGACCGAAACCGCCGCGGTCCCCCAAGTGATGGTGTTTCAACCCAAACAGAACGCCACCGGCGACACCCTGCGCTTGCCCGCGCACCTGGAAGCCTGGAGCAAGGCGCCGATTCACGCACGGGTCAGCGGTTACCTCAAGGACTGGAAAGTCGACATCGGCAGCCCGGTCAAAGCAGGGCAAATACTTGCACAAATCGACAGCCCGGACCTGGATCAACAGCTTGCACAAACCCAGGCAAGGCTGGTGCAGGAACAAGCCAATGCGCGGCTGGCGCAAACCACCGCCACGCGCTGGCAGAACCTGTTGGCCAGCCACTCGGTGTCGCGCCAGGAAGCCGATGAAAAAACCTCCAACGCCGCGGCCGCCAAAGCCAATGCCGAGGCGGCGGCTGCCGACGTCGCACGGCTGTCGGCGCTGGAAAGCTACAAGACCATTCGTGCGCCGTTCGCCGGCACCATCACCGCGCGCAATACCGATATCGGCCAGTTGATCAAGGCCGACACCGACAGCGATCCGGAGCTGTTCAACATTGCCGACACCCATCAACTGCGCCTGTACGTGCCGGTGCCGCAGAACTACGCGGCGGTGATCCACCCCGGCCTGGAGGCAGCGTTGACCGTGCCCGAACACCCCGGCAAGCATTTCACCGCACGCTTGATCGGCGACTCCACCGCCATCGACCGCCGCTCCGGTACCCTGCTCGCACAGTTCGTGGTCGACAACCCCAGCGGGCAGTTGCTGCCCGGCGACTACGCCGAAGCCACCCTACCGATTCCGGCGGATACCCATGGTGTGAGCATCCCGGCCAGCGCCTTGATTTTCCGCGCCCAGGGCACCCAGGTCGCGGTGCTGGATGCGCAGAATCATGTGCACCTGCAAGCGATCCATATCGGCCTGGACCTGGGCGAACGCCTGGTGATCGACCAAGGTTTGAAACCCGCCGACCGCATCGTCGACAACCCGCCCGATGCTCTGCGCGAAGGCGATGCCGTACAGCTGGCCGACGCCGGAGGTGCGCATGCACCCAAGGCTTAAACCGCTCGCGGCGGTGATGCTGCTGGCATTGCAAGGCTGCTCGATGGCGCCGACCTATAAGGTGCCGACGCTCGACCTGCCGGCCAACTACCGCGAACAAATCAGCGACGGCCCCTGGCACAGCGCGCAACCGTCCGACCTACTGGCCCCCGAATGGTGGCAGCTCTATCACGATTCGCGCCTGAATGACCTGCAACAGCAACTGCTCAAGGCCAACCCGGACCTGGCGGCGGCACTCGCGCACTTCGACGCCTCACAGGCGTACGCCAGCCAGCTGCAGGCGGGGTTGTTCCCGCAGATCACCGCCAGCGCGCAGCCCCTGCGCCAGCGCCAATCGGACTCGCGGCCGTTGCGGGGCACCACGCAGCCGTCGGTGTACGACAGCAACAGCGCCGGGTTTTCGTTGAGTTACGAGCTGGACCTGTGGGGCAGAATCCGCAACCAGGTCGCGGCCGGCGATGCCCAGGCACAAGCGTGCGGAGATGACTTGGCGGTGGCGCGCCTGAGCTTGCAGCGTCAATTGGCAACCTTGTACGTGCAGCTCAACGGGCTGGACGCCCAGAGCCGGATCCTCACTGGCTCGCTGGAGGATTTCAAGCAGGCACTGCAACTGACCCGCAGCCGTTACGAAGGCCAGATTGCCTCGGAGCTGGACCTGACCCGTGCGCAAAATCAACTGGCGCAGGCCAAGGCGCAATGGGATGAGGTGCGCGGGCAACGCAGCCTCACTGAGCATGCCATCGGTGAGTTGGTGGGCGTGGCAGCCGGCGACTTTAGCTTGCCGCCCGACAAGCACTTGATCGCCCTGCCGGTAGTTCCGTCGCAGTTGCCAAGTCAACTGCTGCAACGTCGCCCGGATATCGCGGCGGCAGAACGACGGGTGTTTGCGGCCAACGCGACTATCGGCGTGGCCAAGGCGGCGTGGTATCCGGATTTCAGTTTGACCGGGGTGGTCGGTGGGCAGACGCAGGGCGTGGGGAATTTGCTCTCGGCGGGTAATCGGTACTGGGCGCTGGGGCCGCTGATGAATCTGCCGATTTTCGACGGCGGGCGTTTAAGCGCCAATGAGCGCCAGGCCAAGGCCGAGTTTGAAGAAGCCAGCGCGCAGTACCGCAGCCAAGTGCTCAAAGCCGTACGCGAAGTGGAAGACAACCTGGCGCAACTGCGCGATTTGCAACAGCAGGCACAGGATGAACAAGCAGCGGCGGATGCAGCCCAGCATACCGAGGCCTTGGCAATGAACAGCTATCAGGCGGGCGCGGTCAGCTACCTGGACGTGGTAACCGCCCAAACGGCGGCATTGCAGGCGCAACGGACGTTGCAGGCGGTGCAGACGCGGCAGTTGCAAGCGAGTGTGGGGTTGCTGACGGCGTTGGGGGGTGGTTGGCAGCCTGGGGCATGAGGCGGTTTTTTCGATGGCACTGCTTCAGTTGATGCATGCAGTGCCCACCCCACCGTCATCGGGAGCAAGCCCCCTCCCACACTGGCTCTATGCCAGACACACAATGTATAAACACCACAGGCCCCATGTGGGAGCAAGCCCCCACATTGTTTAGCGCATTTCAGGCCGCAAGCTTACCGCTGGCAATCGCGGCCGAAGCAGCAACCATGGCGCGCAACAGCACCGCGCACCCCGCCGCCAGATCATCCGGCGCGGCATTCTCGATTTCGTTATGGCTGATGCCGCCTTCGCACGGCACGAAGATCATCCCCGCCGGGCCCAGTTCGGCGACGAAGATCGCGTCGTGCCCTGCCCCACTGACGATGTCCATGTTCGACAACCCCAAACCATTGGCGGCATCGCGCACGGCGTCCACGCAACCTTTATCGAAGTACAGCGGCGGGAAGTCGGCGGTGGGCTGCATCTCGAAGCTCAAGCCATGCTTGGCACAGGTGTCGTCGATCACCTTGCGCACCTGGGCAATCATCGCATCCAACCGCGCCGGTTCCAGGTGACGAAAGTCCAGGGTCATGCGCACTTCACCCGGAATGACATTGCGTGAACCCGGATATGCCTGCAGGCAACCGACCGTGCCGCACGCATGGGGCTGGTGCGCCAATGCTGCCGCGTTCACCGCCGCGACCACGGCCGCTGCACCCACCAGGGCGTCCTTGCGCAGGTGCATCGGCGTTGGCCCGGCATGCGCCTCGACGCCGCGCAACTTCAAGTCAAACCATTTTTGCCCGAGGGCACCAAGCACCACGCCGATGGTCTTTTTCTCATCCTCCAGAATCGGCCCCTGCTCGATATGCGCCTCAAAGTAAGCGCCGACCTTGTGCCCGCTGACCGGCCGCGTTCCCGCATAGCCAATGGCATTCAACGCCTCACCCACGCTGACCCCATCCGCATCCACCTTGGCCAGGGTGTCCGCCAGCGTGAACTTCTCGGCGAACACCCCGGAGCCCATCATGCACGGTGGAAAACGCGAGCCCTCTTCGTTGGTCCACACCACCACTTCCAATGGCGCCTCGGTTTGCAGGTTCAGGTCATTGAGGGTACGCAGCACTTCCACCCCCGCCAGCACACCGAAGCAACCGTCGAACTTACCGCCGGTAGGCTGGGTGTCGATATGGCTGCCGGTCATCACTGGCGGCAAATCGGGATTGCGCCCCGGACGGCGGGCGAAAATATTGCCGATGCCATCCACCGTCACGGTGCAGCCGGCCGCTTCGCACCACTGCACAAACAGGTCGCGGGCCTTGCGGTCGAGGTCGGTGAGGGCCAGCCGGCACACGCCGCCCTTGGGCGTGGCGCCGAGCGTGGCCAGGTCCATCAGCGACTGCCACAAGCGGTCGCGATTGATGTGCTGATCGGTCGATTGCAGAACGTCCAGGGCAGCGTTCATGGGGATCTCCTCAGGCTGAGTTTCTTATGATTGGAACAGGTGAAACGCGATTCAGTGTGGGAGGGGGCTTGCTCCCGATAGCAGCCCTTCAGCCAGTGCATGGGCGGCTGACCCACCGCAATCGGGAGCAAGTCCCCTCCCACATTTGGCAGTGTTTACAACGGGGATTTAGCCGCGACCGGAATCACGCCACGCCTGGCATTCAACCCGTAATACAACACCCCGCCCAACGCCGAGCCGGTAAACCAGCCATAGCTGTAGAACCAGCTGAACGCATCGCTGCCCAGCGACAGCAAGGTCAGTACCACCGGCACGCCAAAGGCGATAAAGCCGCTCCAGTTCCATGCCGGGTACACGTCGTCGCGGTAAAGGCCGGCCAGGTCCAATTGCTGTCTGCGGGTAATGAAATAGTCCACCACCATGATCCCGGCGATCGGCCCCAACAGGCTTGAATAGCCCAGCAACCAGTTGGAATAGACGGTCTCCAGGCTCACATCGGAGACGATCAGGCCGAGTTTTTTCAGCAGTTCATGGGCCATCAGCACCAGCCCGACCAGGCCCGTGAGGATCACCGCCGTGGTGCGGTTGATCAGCTTGGGCGCGATGTTCTGGAAGTCGTTGGTGGGCGAGACGATGTTGGCCGCCGTGTTGGTGGACAACGTGGCGACAATGATCAGCGCCATGGCCACGGCCACCCAGACAGGGCTGTGGATATGACCGATCAAGGTGACCGGGTCGGACACGCTCACGCCCACCAGTTTTACCGAGGCGGCGGTCATTACCACGCCAAGCGCGGCGAACAGGAACATGGTCAGCGGCAGGCCGAAAATCTGCCCGAGGATCTGGTCTTTCTGGCTCTTGGCGTAGCGGCTGAAGTCGGGAATGTTCAGCGACAAGGTGGCCCAGAACCCCACCATCGCGGTAAGCCCCGCCATGAAATAACCGGTGAGGCTCGCGCCTTCCGGACGCTTGGGCGGGATCGCCATCAGTTCGCTGAGCGACACATTGGGCATCGCCCACACCAGCAGGCCGATCCCCACCGCCACCAGCAGCGGCGCCGACAGGGTCTCCAGGCGCTTGATCGATTCGGCGCCACGCAGCACCACCCACAGGTTAAGCGTCCAGAACACCATGAAACCGATCACTTCACCGGTGCCGCCGAGGGACTTCCAGCCCTCGAAGATCGACCCCAGGAACAGGTGAATCGCCAGCCCGCCAAACATCGTCTGGATACCAAACCAGCCGCATGCCACCAGCGCCCGTATCAAACACGGCACGTTGGAGCCGAGAATGCCGAACGATGAACGCAACAACACTGGAAATGGAATGCCGTACTTGGTGCCCGGGAAGGCATTGAGGGTCAACGGGATCAGCACCACGATATTGGCCAGCAAAATCGCCACCAGCGCCTCGCCCACCGACAACCCGAAATACGCCGTGAGCACCCCGCCCAGGGTGTAGGTGGGCACGCAGATCGACATGCCAACCCACAGCGCGGTGATGTGCCATGTGTTCCAGGTTCGTTCGTGCACCTTGGTCGGTGCCATGTCGTGGTTGTAGCGAGGGCTGTCGAGGACGTCGGGGCCGGCGTCGAGTTCGTACAGGCCGTTGCGTTCAATGACTTGCGATCTGTTCTGTTGCATGGCCGCTCCACGGTTTTTTCGAATTATTTTTGCTCACCTGCGTAGTGAATGCAGGTGGCCGGAGTACCTCGTAAACAACATGACATCACGGGCCCGGCCAGCCGTTACCGCACTCAATAACCGTGCCGAAAACCACCACCACGCCCGCACCGCATATATAACTTGCTGATGTTAATCAGCTTTCCGATTAAACCTTACGCACTTGCCGCGTTACCCAGGCGCAATAACCTGCAAGTTGCCCGAACTGTCGGGGTTCAATCTGGTGCGACACAATTATTTTTATTTCCCGACGCCGTCAAGAGGCATATCTCAAGCACCTGATTTGCAATAGAAAATGTTGCTCAAATCTCGAACCTGTCAAGTGCGTCAAAATGGGGAGAGGCCGCTACATTTTGGTGATATTTGATTTTTTCCTTTAAAAATTAAGTATTTACTATCTGAATAAGCTTATAAAAAATCTGCTTGCCCAATCGAAAAACTCGGGCTAGTTTCTATTCCTGTCACCGATGACAAGAATCAACCAGCCATCGGCAAGCAGCATTACAACACTTAGAACTGGCACAAGCCGGTCAAGCCTGTGAGGAACTCGACATGTCGCTGTTGATCCGTGGCGCCACCGTTATTACCCATGATGAAAGTTACCGCGCCGATGTTTTATGTGTGGGCGGCTTGATTCGCGCCATTGGCACCGGTCTGGATATTCCGGCCGGTACTGAAGTACTCGATGGCAGTGGCCAATACTTGATGCCCGGCGGCATCGACCCCCATACCCATATGCAACTGCCCTTCATGGGCACCGTGGCCAGTGAAGACTTTTTCAGTGGCACGGCGGCGGGTTTGGCGGGCGGCACCACGTCGATCATCGACTTTGTGATTCCCAACCCGCAGCAGTCGCTGATGGAAGCTTTTCACCAGTGGCGCGGCTGGGCCGAAAAGTGCGCATCCGACTACGGTTTTCACGTGGCGATCACCTGGTGGAGCGAGCAAGTGCGCGCGGAAATGGCCGAGTTGGTCAGCCATCACGGCATCAACAGCTTCAAACACTTCATGGCCTACAAGAACGCAATCATGGCGGCGGACGATACCCTGGTCGCCAGCTTCGAGCGCTGCCTGGAACTGGGCGCGGTGCCCACCGTGCATGCGGAAAACGGCGAGCTGGTGTACCACCTGCAACGCAAGCTGATGGCCCAAGGCATCACCGGGCCGGAAGCGCATCCGCTGTCGCGCCCGTCCCAGGTTGAAGGCGAAGCGGCCAGCCGCGCTATCCGCATCGCCGAGACCCTCGGCACGCCGTTGTACCTGGTGCATGTGTCCACCAAGGAGGCGCTCGATGAAATCACCTATGCCCGCGCCAAGGGCCAGCCGGTGTACGGCGAAGTGCTCGCCGGCCACCTGTTGCTGGACGACAGCGTCTACCAGCACCCCGACTGGCAAACCGCCGCCGGCTACGTGATGAGCCCGCCGTTCCGCCCGCGTGGGCACCAGGAGGCGCTTTGGCACGGCCTGCAAGCGGGCAACCTGCACACCACCGCCACCGACCACTGTTGCTTCTGCGCCGAGCAAAAAGCCGCGGGGCGCGACGATTTCAGCAAGATCCCCAACGGTACCGCCGGTATCGAAGACCGCATGGCGCTGCTGTGGCATGAAGGCGTCAACAGTGGGCGCCTGTCCATGCAGGAGTTCGTCGCACTCACGTCCACCAACACCGCGAAGATCTTCAACCTCTACCCACGCAAAGGCGCGATCCGCGTGGGGGCCGATGCCGACCTGGTGCTATGGGACCCCGAAGGCACCCGGACCATCTCCGCCAAGACCCATCACCAGCAAGTCGACTTCAACATCTTCGAAGGCAAGACCGTGCGCGGCGTGCCGAGCCATACCATCAGCCAGGGCAAGCTGGTCTGGGCCGATGGCGACCTGCGCGCCGAGCGTGGGGCCGGGCGTTATGTGGAACGGCCGGCGTACCCGCCGGTGTTCGAGCAGTTGAGCAAGCGGGCCGAGCATTCCAGGCCCACGGCCGTGAAACGCTGAGACCGCTATCGGGAGCAAGTCGCCCCTCCCACACTGATCTCATTCCAATTGGAAAAACGCGGTCAAATGTGGGAGGGGGCTCGCCCCCGATGAGGCCAGCACAGGCAACAAAAATGCCCATTTAGAGGCAATCCAAAAAAAACCGTGAGGCCACCACCGTGATCCAGACCCTGACCCACCTCCCCCACCCCCGTGAAGACGGCACAACCCTCGCCGCCCATTTCACCGACCTGGCGCCCCCGCTCAACGCCCGCCAGGCCCAGCTGGAAGCCTCGCGCTGCCTGTATTGCTACGACGCGCCGTGCGTGAATGCATGCCCCAGCGAGATCGATATCCCGTCGTTCATCCGCAACATCCACACCGACAATGTGCAAGGTGCCGCGCAGAAAATCCTCTCGGCCAACATCCTCGGCGGCAGTTGCGCGCGGGTGTGCCCCACGGAGATCCTTTGCCAACAGGCGTGCGTGCGTAACCACGCCGAAGAGTGCGCACCGGTGCTGATCGGCCTGCTGCAACGCTACGCCATCGACAATGCGCACTTTGACGACCACCCCTTCCAACGCGCCGCGCCCACCGGTAAACGCATTGCCGTGGTCGGCGCCGGGCCCGCCGGCCTGGCCTGCGCCCATCGCGCTGCCTTGCATGGCCATGACGTGGTGATTTTCGAAGCGCGGGAAAAGGCCGGCGGCCTGAATGAATACGGGATCGCCAAGTACAAGCTGGTGGACGACTTCGCCCAGAAGGAGCTGGAGTTCCTGCTGCAAATCGGCGGGATCGAGATTCGACACGGCCAGCGCCTGGGCGACAACCTCACCCTGAGCGAACTGCACCAGCAATACGATTCGGTGTTCCTCGGCCTCGGCCTCGCCGCCAGCAAACAACTGGGTCTGCCCCATGAAGACGCCCCCGGCCTGCTCGCCGCCACCGACTACATCCGCGAACTGCGCCAGGCCGATGACCTGACCCAACTGCCGCTGGCCGACCGCTGCATCGTGCTCGGCGCCGGCAATACGGCCATCGACATGGCCGTGCAAATGGCCCGTCTCGGTGCCCGCGACGTCAACCTTGTCTACCGTCGCGGCCTGGCGGACATGGGCGCCACTCACCACGAACAGGACATCGCCAAGGCCAACCAGGTACGCCTGCTGACCTGGGCCCAACCCGAGGAAGTCTTGCTCGACGCTCAAGGCCATGTGCGCGGCATGCGCTTTGCCCGCACGCGCCTGGAAAACGGCCGCCTGAGCGCCACCGCAGACACCTTCGAACTGGCCGCCGATGCGATTTTCAAGGCCATCGGGCAAGGCTTCGACAACGCGGCATTGCACGATCCACTGGCCCAGCAACTGCATCGCGTGGGCGAGCGGATTTTCGTCGACGAGCACCTGCGCACCAGCATTCCAGGCATTTACGCCGGCGGCGATTGCGTGAGCCTCGGCCAGGACCTCACCGTGCAGGCGGTGCAACACGGCAAGCTGGCCGCCGAAGCCATGCACGCCCAACTCATGCTCAATGTGGAGGCTGCGTAATGGCCGATCTCTCGATTGTCTTCGCCGGTATCAAAGCCCCCAACCCGTTCTGGCTGGCCTCCGCGCCACCCACCGACAAGGCTTACAACGTGGTCCGCGCCTTTGAGGCCGGCTGGGGCGGCGTGGTGTGGAAAACCCTGGGTGAAGACCCGGCGGCGGTCAACGTGTCGTCGCGCTATTCGGCACATTACGGCGCCAACCGTGAAGTGCTGGGCATCAACAATATCGAGCTGATCACCGACCGTTCCCTGGAGATCAACCTGCGGGAAATCACCCAGGTGAAAAAGGACTGGCCCGACCGTGCGCTCATCGTGTCGCTGATGGTGCCCTGTGTTGAAGCGTCCTGGAAAAACATCCTGCCGCTGGTGCAAGCCACTGGCTGCGACGGCATCGAACTGAACTTCGGCTGCCCCCACGGCATGCCCGAACGCGGCATGGGCGCGGCGGTGGGCCAGGTGCCGGAATACGTGGAACAGGTGACGCGCTGGTGCAAGACCTATTGCTCACTGCCGGTGATCGTCAAGCTCACGCCGAACATCACCGATATCCGCGTGGCCGCGCGTGCCGCTTACAGAGGCGGTGCGGATGCGGTATCGCTGATCAACACCATCAACTCCATCACCAGCGTCGACCTCGAACACATGGTTGCCCTGCCCACCGTCGGTACGCAAAGCACCCACGGCGGTTATTGCGGCTCGGCAGTCAAGCCGATCGCCTTGAACATGGTCGCCGAAATCGCTCGCGACCCGCAGACCCAAGGCCTGCCGATCTGCGGCATCGGCGGCATCGGCAACTGGCGCGACGCCGCGGAATTCGTCGCCCTGGGTTGCGGCGCGGTGCAGGTGTGCACGGCGGCGATGCTGCATGGGTTCCGCATCGTTGAAGAGATGAAGGATGGGCTGTCGCGGTGGATGGACAGCCAGGGCTACACCAGCCTGCAAGCGTTTTCCGGGAAGGCGGTGGGCAATACCACGGATTGGAAGTACCTGGACATCAACTATCAGGTGATCGCCAAGATCGACCAAGAGGCCTGTATTGGCTGTGGCCGTTGCCATATTGCCTGTGAAGACACCTCGCACCAGGCCATCGCCAGCGTGAAACAGGCAGACGGTACGCACACCTACGAGGTCATCGATGATGAGTGCGTGGGCTGCAACCTGTGCCAGATCACCTGCCCGGTGGCCGACTGCATCGAGATGGTGCCGGTGGACACGGGCAAGCCGTTTTTGAACTGGACCCAGGACCCCCGCAATCCCTACCGGGAGGCTGTGTAGTCCTTTAGGCCGCTATCGGGAGCAAGCCCCCTCCCACATTTCGATGTGTGAACACATTCAAAATGTGGGAGGGGGCTTGCTCCCGATAGGGCCATCAGCCTCACCACAAGACTCAAGGCTCCAACCCAATCCCCCGCAATATCACCGCCGTCACCGTCTGGATCGCCTTCTCGAACTGCCTATCCGACAGCGGCTGGTGATCATTCAAAATCTTCACCTGGTGGTCAAAGTCAGCGTAGTGCTGGGTCGAGGCCCAGATCATGTACAGCAGGCTCGACGGCTCCACCGGCAGGATGCGTTTGTCTTCCACCCACTGGCGAATTTTCGCCTCCTTCATCTTGGCCCAGTCGTACAGGCTTTCATCCAATGCCTCACCCAGAGTGGGCGCACCATGGATGATCTCGTTGGCCCAGACTTTGGAGCCATAGGGCCGCGTGCGCGAGCGTTGCATCTTGGCGCGGATGTAGCTGCTGAGCACCACCCGTGGGTCATCGAAAGTTTCGAAACTCAGGGCGTCCTGCTTCCACACATCGAGCAGGTCGAACAGCACCGCGCTGTACAACTCGCTCTTGGTGGTGAAGTAGTAATGCAGGTTGGAGCGCGGCAGTTGCGCTTGCTCGGCGATGTCGGCCATGGCAGTGCTGCCATAGCCTTTCTCGGCGAAGACTTTCTCCGCCGCCAGCAGGATTTTCTCGACGTTGACCCGACGAATTCCGATCTTGTGATTGCCCATAAGGGCTCCCTGACAACTACTTGGCCCAAAGACTACCATCCGCTCTAGATCGGGGCGACAGGGGCAACTGAAACTTCGTACACTGCCCGCTCCTGCCCATTGATTGGTATTGAACAATGTTGATCAAGAAATCCCTCACCGCCATCGCCCTGTTTGCTTCCCTGCTGGGTGCCTCGGCGGCCTTTGCCCACGCCCATCTGAAAAGCTCGGAACCTGCCGCCGACAGCAGCGGCGCGGCGCCGAAGGAGCTGCGCCTGACGTTCAGCGAAGGCGTCGAGGCCACCTTCACCAAGGTATCCCTGAGCAAGGACGGCACCGAAGTTGCCATCAAGGGCGTAGAAACACCGGACGCCGACAAAAAAGTCCTGGTGGTCACCCCCGCTGCGCCATTGGCCGCCGGCAACTACAAAGTCGTGTGGAACGCCGTCTCGGTCGACACCCACAAGAGCAACGGTGAATACAGCTTCAAGGTTGGCCAATAACCGATGATGACGCTGCTGGTGCTGTGCCGCTTCCTGCATTTCAGCGTGGTGTTGCTGATGTTCGGGGCCTGCGTGTTCAGGCCCCGGCTTTTGGGCGCTGCACCGCAGCCGAGGCTGGACCGGCAACTGCTGCGCATCACCCGTGGCCTGGCCTGGGTGGCGCTGGTTTCCGGGGTGGCCTGGTTGTTGTTGATCACCGCAAGCATGGCCGGCAGTTGGAGCGCAGCGCTGCAACCGAGCACGGTGCGATTGGTGCTGGGCAAGACTTTTTTTGGCCAGGTGTGGGGCTGGCACTTGCTGCTCAACCTGCTACTGCTGATCGCGCTGATCAAACCCTGGCCGGCCTTGCGCCTGGCGTTGCTGGCGCTATTGCTTGTAACCCTGGCGCCCGTCGGCCATGGCGCGATGCTCGACGGCCTTAGCGGGCAGTTGCTGATCCTTAATCAAATGGCGCACCTGGCCTGTGTCGGTGCATGGCTGGGTGGGTTGTTGTTGCTGGTCTTGATCCTCAGGCAACCGCCGGGGTATGCGTTGCAGACGGTCCTGCGGCGCTTCAGCGGTGTGGGCTACGGTTTGGTTGCCGGCTTGCTGGTCACCGGGCTGATCAACGTGCGCGTGCTCACCGGGCAACTGTGGCCCACGCCATTGTTCAGCGGGTTTGCGCTGATTCTGTTGATCAAGGCGATGCTCGTGCTGGGCATGGTAGCGCTGGCGTTGCTCAACCGGTTGCGCCTGGAGCAGTGCGAGCAGCGCCTGGCCGCCCTGAAAACCAGTGTGATGCTGGAATGGGCCCTGGGTGTGGGCGCGGTAGCGGCCGTGTCAGTGCTTGGCACCTTGCCTCCGATGGTCCTGGCTGGCTGAACCCCACCGCTCTCAAGTTTGAATGCAGCCCCCTCCCGCATTGACCGTGTCCGCTTTTTTAGATCACCTCCCGCTTAGTCATCGTATAACTTCTGCTTGACACTCCACGGAAACCCCGCAAATATCCCCTCAAATGTTGTACGACGACGTATAACAAATAATAAAAACAACAAAGAAGGGAGCACCGCTGTGAGTCAATTCGCCCGCAATTCCTCTTCACGCCTGGGCCTTATCGGCCTCGGCAGCCTGGCCTTCACCCTGCCTCTCGGTGCTCACGCCGAAGGTTTTGTCGATGACGCCAAGGCCACGCTCAACCTGCGCAACGCCTACTTCAACCGCAATTTCACCAACCCGGCCAATGCCCAGGGCAAGGCTGAAGAATGGACGCAGAGTTTCATTCTCGACGCCAAGTCCGGCTTCACCCAAGGCACCGTGGGCTTTGGCCTGGATGTGCTGGGCCTGTATTCGCAGAAGCTCGATGGCGGCAAAGGCACCGGGGGTACTCAGTTGCTGCCGATCCACGACGACGGCCGCCCCGCCGATAACTTCGGGCGCCTGGGCGTGGCGTTGAAAACCAAGCTATCGAAGACCGAGTTGAAGGTCGGCGAATGGATGCCGGTATTGCCGATCCTGCGTTCCGACGATGGCCGCTCCCTGCCCCAAACGTTCCGCGGCGGCCAGGTGACCTCCAATGAAATCGCCGGCCTGACCCTCTACGGCGGGCAGTTCCGGGGTAACAGCCCGCGCAACGACGCGAGCATGGAAGACATGTTCATGAACGGCAAAGCCGCGTTCACCTCCGACCGTTTCAACTTCGGCGGCGGCGAATACAGCTTCAACGAAAAACGCACCCAGGTCGGCCTGTGGTACGCCGAACTCACCGATATCTACCAGCAGCGCTACATAAACCTGACCCACAGCCAACCCGTGGGCGACTGGACCCTGGGCGCCAACCTCGGGTTTTTCAGCGGCAAGGAAGACGGCAGCGCCCTGGCCGGCGACCTCGACAACAAAACCACCTTCGCCCTGCTCTCGGCCAAATACGGTGGCAACACCTTCTACGTGGGCCTGCAAAAACTCACCGGCGACAGCGTGTGGATGCGCGTCAACGGCACCAGCGGCGGCACCCTGGCCAACGACAGCTACAACTCCAGTTATGACAACGCCAAGGAAAAATCCTGGCAGGTGCGCCACGACTTCAACTTCGCGGCACTCGGCGTGCCGGGGCTGACCTTGATGAACCGCTATATCAGCGGCAGCAACGTGCACACCGGGACGATCACCGATGGCAAGGAATGGGGCCGTGAATCGGAGCTGGCTCTACACCGTGCAGAGCGGCGCGCTGAAGAACCTCAACGTGAAATGGCGCAACGCGTCAATTCGTCGGGACTTCAGCACCAACGAGTTTGACGAGAACCGGATTTTTGTCAGCTATCCGATTTCCCTGCTGTAGAACTTAGTCGTCCTCCTACAGCGAATCCCCTGTGGGAGGGCGGTGCGACGATTCGACTTGCTCCCGATATAGGTCAGTCAGTAACAGATACATTTACTGGCACTCCCTCATCGGGAGCCCCCTCCCACATTTTGACTCTCACTCGTCGGCAAGAGCGTTGACAACCTGGGGCTGCATCACAATACTTCGGCACAGTCATACGACAACCTACAACAAAAATTTGGAATCCCCATGACCACGACCACCCAAGCGCCCTTCAACCGCCTGCTCCTCACCGGCGCCGCCGGCGGCCTCGGCAAAGTCCTGCGCGAGCGCCTGCGCCCCTACGCCCACGTCCTGCGCCTGTCCGATATCGCCGCCATGGCCCCGGCTGCCGATGTTTCGGAAGAAGTCCAGCCCTGCGACCTCGCCGACAAACAAGCTGTGCATCACTTGGTCGAAGGCGTCGACGCCATCCTGCATTTCGGCGGTGTCTCGGTAGAGCGCCCATTTGAAGAAATCCTCGGCGCCAATATCAGCGGCACCTTCCACATCTACGAAGCCGCCCGCCGCCATGGCGTCAAACGCGTGATCTTCGCCAGTTCCAACCATGTGATCGGCTTCTACAAGCAAACCGAAACCATCGACGCCCACTCCCCTCGCCGCCCGGACAGCTACTACGGCCTGTCCAAGTCCTATGGCGAAGACATGGCCAGTTTCTACTTCGACCGCTACGGCATCGAGACCGTGAGCATCCGCATCGGCTCCTCGTTCCCGCAGCCGCAGAACCGCCGCATGATGCATACCTGGCTGAGCTTCGATGACCTCACCCAACTGCTCGAACGTGCGCTGTACACGCCAAATGTGGGCCACACCGTGGTCTACGGCGTGTCGGACAACCTCGCTACCTGGTGGGACAACCGCTACGCCGCGCACCTGGGTTTTGGACCCAAGGACAGCTCCGAAGTGTTCCGCGCCCAGGTCGAAGCCCAACCGCCGGTGCCCGCCGATGACCCGGCCGCGGTGTATCAGGGCGGTGCGTTCTGCGCAGCCGGGCCGTTTGGTGACTGAGTTCACATCAACCCAAGGGAATGCGTTGCCATGACTGCTGAATTGATCGTCGATGCCCGCAACGCCGTGGGCGAATGCCCGGTGTGGGTGCCAGAGGAAAACGCGTTGTACTGGGTGGACATCCCCAATGGTCGCCTGCAACGCTGGAGCGCCGACAGCGGCCACCTCGCCGCGTGGAAAGCCCCGCAGATGCTGGCCTGCATCGCCCGCACCGAGGCGGGTAAGTGGGTCGCCGGCATGCAAACCGGTTTTTTCCAACTCACCCCGCACAACGACGGCAGCCTCGACACCGTGGCTTTGGCCAGCGTCGAGCACCCGCGTGAAGACATGCGCCTGAACGACGGCCGCTGCGATCGCCAGGGCCGCTTCTGGGCCGGCAGCATGGTCTTGAACATGGGCAAAAATGCCGCCGAGGGCATCCTCTACCGCTATGCGTCAGGCTCAGCACCCCACGCCCAACTGGATGGCTTCATCACCCTCAACGGCCTGGCCTTCAGCCCCGATGGCCGCACGATGTACGCCTCGGATTCGCACCCGCTGGTGCAACAGATCTGGGCTTTTGACTACGACATCGACACCGGCACGCCGTCCAATCGCCGCGTGTTCGTGGACATGCATAACCACCCTGGCCGCCCCGACGGCGCCGCGGTGGACGCCGACGGCTGCTATTGGATCTGCGCCAACGACGCCGGGTTGATCCACCGTTTCACCCCTGACGGCCGGCTGGATCGCTCCCTCAGCGTGCCGGTGAAAAAACCCACCATGTGTGCCTTTGGCGGCAGTCGCCTGGACACCCTGTTCGTCACCTCGATCCGTGACGACCAAAGTGAAGAGTCATTGTCCGGCGGCGTGTTCGCCCTCAACCCCGGCGTCACCGGATTGCCGGAGCCCACCTTCACCCTCTAGCTGCATCGCTGTGCCTTGAATAAAAAAATAACAACACAGGAGACACACCCATGGACTTCAAACGCACCTTGCTCGCCGCCGCAGTCTTCACCCTCAGCAGCGCCGCCCACGCGCTGGAAATCAAATTTGCCGATATCCACCCCGCCGGCTACCCCACCGTGGTTGCCGAAGAGAACATGGGCAAGGCACTGACGAAGGAAACCAACGGCGAACTGACCTTCAAGTACTTCCCTGGTGGTGTGCTCGGTTCCGAAAAAGAGGTGGTCGAACAGGCCCAGGTCGGCGCCGTGCAAATGACCCGCGTCAGCCTCGGCATTGTCGGGCCGGTGGTGCCCGATGTGAATGTGTTCAACCTGCCGTTCGTATTCCGTGACCAGGCGCACATGCGCAAGATCATCGACGGCGAGATCGGTGACGAAATCCTCGCCAAAATCACCAACTCCGAATTCGGCCTGGTGGCCCTGGCCTGGATGGACGGCGGCACGCGCAACCTCTACACCAAGAAACCGGTGCGCAAAATCGAAGACCTCAAGGGCATGAAGATTCGCGTGCAGGGCAACCCGATCTTCATCGAAGCCTTCAACGCGATGGGCGCCAATGGCATCGCCATGGACACCGGCGAGATCTTCAGCGCCTTGCAGACCGGGGTCATCGACGGCGCGGAGAACAACCCGCCGACCATGCTCGAGCACAACCACTACCAGAACGCCAAGTACTACACCCTCACCGAACACCTGATCCTGCCCGAACCCATCGTGATGTCTAAAATCACCTGGAACAAACTCACCCCCGCCCAGCAAGACATGGTGAAAAAAGCCGCCAAGGCCGCCCAGGCCGATGAGCGCACGCTGTGGGACGCCAAGTCCGCCAGCAGTGAGAAAAAACTCAAGGATGCCGGCGTCGAGTTCATCAGCGTCGACAAAAAACCCTTCTACGACGCCACCGCAGCGGTGCGGGCCAAGTACGGCGCGCCTTACGCCGACCTGATCAAGCGTATCGACGCCGTGCAGTAACGCCCTCCTCTCTGACAAGGCCCGGCGCGGTGGGTACTGACGCGCCCGGTCACGGTGAACGCCATGAAGAATTTACTGCTGCGCATCAACGACCGTATCTATATGACCTGTATCTGGGTCGCCGGCCTTTCGGTTCTCGGCGTCGCCCTGATCATCCCCTGGGGCATCTTCGCCCGCTACGTCCTGGGTACCGGCGCAAGCTGGCCGGAACCCACCGCTATCCTGCTGATGCTGGTGTTCACCTTTATCGGTGCCGCCGCCAGTTATCGCGCCGGCGCGCATATGTCGGTGGCCATGGTCGTTGACCGCCTGCCGCCCGCACAACGCCGCCTCGTCGGCATTTTCTCGCAACTGCTGATGGCGACCATCTGTCTGTTCATGGCCATTTGGGGCACCAAGCTGTGCCTGTCCACCTGGAACCAATTCATGAGTGCCATCCCCACCCTGCGCGTGGGCATCACCTACATGCCGATCCCTATCGGCGGTGTGTTGACGCTGATTTTTGTGGTGGAAAAACTCCTGCTCGGTGACCAGAGCAACCGTCGTGTGGTGCGCTTCGACCTCGTCGAAGAAAGTGAAGGGGCTGCGTGAAATGGATGCTTTAGTTCTGTTGGGCAGCTTTATCGCCTTGATCCTGATCGGCATGCCGGTGGCCTACGCCCTGGGCTTGTCAGCGCTGATTGGCGCATGGTGGATCGACATCCCCTTCCAGGCCCTGATGATTCAGGTGGCCGGCGGCGTGAACAAGTTTTCGCTGATGGCGATCCCGTTCTTTGTGCTGGCCGGGGCGATCATGGCCGAGGGCGGCATGTCGCGGCGCCTGGTGGCGTTTGCCGGGGTGCTGGTGGGCTTCGTGCGCGGTGGCCTGTCCCTGGTGAATATCGTGGCCTCGACCTTTTTTGGCGCCATCTCGGGCTCGTCGGTGGCGGATACCGCCTCGGTCGGCTCGGTGCTGATCCCGGAAATGGAACGGCGTGGCTACCCGCGTGAGTTCGCGACCGCCGTGACCGTCAGCGGCTCGGTGCAGGCGCTGTTGACGCCGCCCAGCCACAACTCGGTGCTCTACTCCCTGGCGGCCGGCGGCACGGTGTCCATCGCCTCGCTGTTCATGGCCGGCGTGGTCCCGGGCCTGTTGATGAGCGCGTGCCTGATGGTGCTGTGCCTGATCTTCGCGAAGAAACGCGACTACCCCAAAGGCGAAGTCATCCCCCTCAAGCAGGCGCTGAAAATTGCCGCCGATGCACTCTGGGGCCTGATGGCCATGGTGATCATTCTGGGCGGTATCCTCTCAGGGATCTTCACCGCCACTGAATCGGCCGCGATTGCCGTGTTGTGGGCGTTCTTCGTGACCATGTTTATCTACCGCGACTATAAGTGGAACGAACTGCCCAAGCTGATGCACCGCACGGTGCGCACCATTTCCATCGTGATGATCCTGATCGCCTTCGCCGCCAGCTTCGGCTACATCATGACCCTGATGCAGATCCCGGCGAAGATCACCACGCTGTTCCTGACCCTGTCGGACAACCGCTACGTGATCCTGATGTGCATCAACGTCATGCTGCTGTTGCTCGGCACGGTGATGGACATGGCGCCGCTGATCCTGATCCTCACGCCGATCCTGTTGCCGGTGGTGCTGGGTATCGGCGTCGACCCGGTGCACTTCGGCATGATCATGCTGGTGAACCTCGGCATCGGCCTGATCACCCCGCCGGTGGGCGCGGTGCTGTTCGTCGGCGCGGCAGTGGGCAAAACCACGATCGAGAAAACCGTGAAGGCGCTGCTGCCGTTTTACGCGGTGCTGTTCCTGATCCTGATAGCGGTGACCTACATCCCGGCCTTGTCGCTGTGGCTGCCGAGTGTGGTGCTGTAAACCCGCTCTCAAGCACAAAGCAGATCAAATGTGGGAGGGGGCTTGCTCCCTCCCACAATTTGCCCCTGCCACCGTCCCCCTTCATCCGGCGAAAGACCATGCCTTCAAACCTCATCGAAATCAGCGATCAACTCACACACCTCACCCTCGCCCCCGCCATCGGCGGCAGCCTCGTCAACTGGACCGCACGCGCCACGGGCCAGCCGCTGTTGCGGCATAACGACCAGCAGGCATTGAACATCGGCCTGCCCGGCAAGCTGGGCTGTTACCCCTTGGCGCCCTGGTCCAACCGCATTGCAAAAGAAGGGTTCGACAATCCCGACGGCTGGCTGGTGCTGACGCCCAACAGCGCCACCGATCCGTTTCCGATTCACGGCTCGGCCTGGCAGCAGGCGTGGCAGGTGGTCAGCCAAACGGCGAATGAAGTGGTGCTTGAGGTGCGGTGCGAGACACCGTTTACCTATCGCGCCGAGCAACGGATTGGGTTGAACAATGGGGAGCTGAGTATCGAATTGCGCGTCACCCACCTGGCGGAAAAAGCCGCGTGGCACGGGCTGGGGTTGCATCCCTACTTCCCGCGCCGGCCGGACACACGATTGCAGGCCTCGGCGGCACAGGTGTGGTTGAGTGATACCACGAAGTTGCCGACAGGCTTGGCGCCAGTGCCGCCCGAATGGGATTTTCAGCTATTGAAGGCGCTGCCCGAAGGTCTCGTGGACAACGGCTTTTGCCAGTGGGACGGGCATTGCCGCATTGAACAGCCCGAGCTGGGTTACGCCCTGGAATGCCAGGCCAGCGGCGCCGATTACTTCCTGCTGTACTGCCCGCCGGGGCTGGGGTTCTTTTGCATCGAGCCGGTGAGTCATCCGGTGAATGCTCATCACCTGCCGGGCAAACCGGGCCTGAAACTGCTGGAGCAAGGCCAATCAACCCACCTCGATTTCACCTTGAAATACATTCCAACTGTGGGAGGTGGCTTGCTCCCTCCCACATTTTGATTTGTGTTGTGTCAGGGATGTCAGGGCGGGCTGTTTTTCAGGCGCCCCGCCGTATCAATGCTCACCACCACCGACAACCCCGGCCGCAGCCGCTCACTCTCAACCTGGTCGGGATCCACCATAATCCGCACCGGCACGCGCTGAGCGATCTTCACAAAGTTGCCGGTGGCATTGTCCGCCTGCAACAGGCTGAACTCGGACCCGGTGGCCGGGGAAATATGCTGCACCGTGCCGTGGAATTTGCGGTGGTTCAGCGCATCCACGGTGAAGGTCACCGGTTGGCCGACCTGCACGTTGTCCATCTGGGTTTCTTTCATGTTCGCGATCACCCACAACTGCTTGGGCACCAGCGCCATCAACTGCGCGCCGGAATTGACGTAGGCCCCCAGGCGCACACCGATCTGCCCCAATTGACCGTCACGCGGCGCGGTAATGCGCGTGTTGGACAGGTCGATCCGCGCCAACTCCACCGCCGCATCGGCACTCGCGACCGCCGCTTCCAGGGAGCCGCGATTGACGATCACCGTTTGCAGGTCCTGCCGGGCAATTTCCAGGCTGGCCTGGGCTTGCGTCACGGCGGCGAGGGTTTGCGCATGGGCGGCACGGGTCACGTCCAGCTCGCGCCGGGACACCGACCCGTCGCTGATCAGCTCTTCGTTGCGGCGCAGGTCGGCGGTGCTTTTGCGCGCCTGGGCCTGGCTGTCCGCCAATGCCGCCTGGCGCAGCTTGATGGTCGCTTCGGCGCTGTTACGTTGCTGCACCACATTGGCCAAGGCGGCCTTCTGCACCGCCAACTGTGCCAGGGCCTGGTCCAGGCGCTGCTTGTAGATACGGTCGTCCAGGCGCACCAGCAAATCGCCGGCCTTGACGTACTGAAAGTCCTGCACCGGCACTTCAAATACATAGCCACTGAGCTGCGGACCAATGATCGTCACCTGCCCGCGCACCAGCGCGTTTTCGGTGGTTTCCACGGCGCTGCTGAACGGCGGCAACTGCCAGGCGTAAAGCACAATCAACACCCCCACCACGGCAATCGCGGCAAAGCCCAGGGACGAGAGTATGCGCACCCGCAACGAACGCGGCTCGGTAACGGTGGCGCCCGGCGGCGTAGTGCCTTCCGGGGTGGAGGCGATGGCATTGGTGGTCGTGGTCGTGGGTTCGGTCATGAAGTCGCGCCGCTGGGTTGAACGGGAGTGGCCGTTTTGGTGGTGCTCATCAACCACAGACTGCGGATAAAGATCCAGGTCATGGTCAGCATCGCGATAATCGCGATCAGCATAAAGACATCGTTGTAAGCCATGACGTTTGCCTCACGGGTAGCCGCCGTGGCCAGGCTGCGAATGCCCATGAGGTTGCGCAGTTCCGGGTCGGCGACAAGACCGCCATAAGCCGAACCGCCGCTCTGCACCCGTGCGGCCACACGCGGGTCAATCAGGCTCAGGTGTTCGACGATCATGCTGGAATGGTACTTCTCGCGCACCACCTGGAAGGTGCCGAGCAACGCTGCGCCAATCAGCCCGCCGAGGTTCTGGCAAATGCCGAACATCACCGAAAAGCTCACCAGGTTGCGCGGGTTGGCCAATACGTTTTTGGTGCCCAGCACCATGGTCGGCCCCAGGAAGAACGTGCCGCCAAAGCCCAGCAGGAACTGGCTGACGTACAGATTCTCGGGGCGGGTCAGGTTGCTGGAAAAGCTGTCCATTACCGAGCCGGTTGCCATCAGCGCCAGGGAAATCACCAGCGGCATCAACAAGTGGGCCGGGTTGATGGTTAACGCGCTGACCACCAACCCGCTGATTGCCCCGGCCAGCATCACCACGTACAGGGTGTGCATCTGCTGGTAACTCATGTTCAGCATCTGCATGAAGCCCACCGCACCGGTGGACTGCTCGGACAGCACCATGCGAATCAGGATCACTGCCAGCGCCAGGCGAATCATGGTGCCGCTGCCCAGCCAGCGGGTCATCAACATCGGGTTGGCGCGGTTATGTTCGATGGCCAGGCCGGCCATGATCAACACCAGCGAACAGGCCGAGGCGACGCCGATCCACGGCGCTTCCAGCCACCAGTCGATACGCCCCAGGGACAGCACCGCGCAGAGCAGCGCGACGCCGCTGGCGAGAATGGCGAAGGTGAGAAAGTCGAGTTTTTCAAAGGTCTTGAAACGATCGCCAGGCGGCAGCTTGAGCAGGAACACGCAGCCGAGGCAGATCAGCGCCAGGCCCAGCTCGAACAGGTACAGGCCCCGCCATTCGGCGATTTGCAGCAGGTCTTCGGAGAACAGCCGCGCCAGCGGCAACGCCAGTTGCGCCGTGCCCAGGCCCAGCACCAGCGACTTCAAGCGCCACTTCGCCGGGAACGCCTGGATCATGTAGTACAAACCCAACGAACTCAGCGCCGCCCCCACCATCCCATGCGCCGCACGCACCGCGATGGCTGAACTGAGGTCGTTGACGAACAAATGGCCGAAGGTCACCAGCGCATACAACACCAGGAACACCTCGGTAAACGCGCGCAGGCCGAACTGTTGGCGAAACTTCACCAGCAGCAGGTTCATGCAAACGTTGGTCATCACATAAGCGGCGGGCAGCCAGGCCATTTCCGCCGTGGTCGCGCCGAGGGCGCCTTGCAGGTATTGCAGGTTGGCGATGACCAGGGCGTTACCCAGGCCACCGGTGATGGCGACCAGCACGCCCACCAGTGCGAACAGCCAACGCTTGTGCGTGGGGTGCAACGGTGTCGACGGCGAACCCGGCAGGCTCGGGCGCTCGTGGGGTTCCCAGGTGTGGGGGGTGTATTTGTCCATTCAATGACCTGGATGAGCCGGCGGTTGGGATCGCAGGGGGCGTTATTCAGGGAGTAGTAAACCTGAATGGAGTTCATCTTGTCATGTTGGCGGGCAATTAACGGCTGAAGCGGGCACGGTCAAAAATGTGGGAGGGGGCTTGCTCCCGACGGCAGTGGGTCAGCAACAGATGCATCCACTGACACTTCCTCATTGGGAGCAAGCCCCACATTCAGATCTCTTGTGCATTCAGAAGAGCAATCAGATCCAACCGAGCCAACTCCAGTAGGTCGCGGCAAACACCAGCATCAGCCCGTACCCGATCAGCGTCACCAGGATGCCCACCTTGGCAAACTGGCGCGCCGTGAACGTGCCGGTGCCCAAGCACACCATGTTCTGCGGCGCATTGATCGGCAGGATAAACCCGTAGCTCATCACAAACCCCAACAGCATGGTCATCCCCAACCGGCTGAAATCCCCCGGCAAGGTCTGCAGTACCGCAATCAATATCGGCAGCAACGCCGAGGTCAACGCCGTGGCGCTGGCAAACCCCAGGTGAATCACGATCAAAAACGCCCCCAGAATCGCAAACACCCCCAACGGCCCCACCTGATCCAGCCCCGTGTGGGCCACGACGGCAGAACCCAGCCACTGCCCGGCCTGGGTGGTCAGCAACGCCGTACCGAGGCTGATCCCCACGCCGAACACAATCACCGTGCCCCAGGGAATCCGCGACTGCACGTCCTTCCAGGTCATCACGCCGATACCCGGCAACAGCAGGAATACCAACCCGGCGTAGGTGGTCGAGGTGGTGTCGAACGCGTGCAGGCGCCCTTCCGTCGCCCAGGTCAGCAGCAGCAACAGCGACACGCTCAGCAGGCGTTTCTGTGGGCCGGTCATGGGGCCGATATCGACCAGGGACTGCGCCACCGCCTCCTTGCCACCGGGGATGCTGTCGGTTTCGGGAGGCAGCAACTTGAGCACCAGAAACAGCAACACCGCCGACATGATCAGCGCCCACGGCGCACCGGCGATCAGCCAGTCGATCCACGACACGCGCTGGCCGAGCATTTTGTCCATGAAGCCCACGGTCAGCAGGTTCTGCGCGGCGGCGGTCTGGATGCCGACGTTCCAGAGGCTGGTGCCCTGGGCCACCACGATCATGATCCCGGCGGCGATGTTCGAGCGTTTGTCGACGCCGAACGCGGCGATCACGCCCATCATGATCGGCACCACACAGGCGCTGCGTGCGGTGGCGCTGGGCACCACCAGGCTGAGCAGAATAGTCACCGCAATCGCCCCCAGCAGAATGCGCCGGGTGCTGGTGCCGACGCGGCTCAAGGTAACCAGGGCGATGCGCCGGTCCAGGCCGGTGTGGGTCATCGCGGCGGCGATAAACAACGCGCCCGCCACCAGCGCCAGCGCCGGGTTGGAAAACCCGGTGAGGGCCATGCTGATCGCCGGGCTGCTGCCGATCAGGTGCGCGGGGTCTTGCAGCGACGGCGCGGTACCGAGCAAAAACGCCATGAGCGAGGTGATCATGATCGCGCTGGCCTCATAGGACACCGCTTCGGTAATCCACACCACCACCGCAAACGCGAGGATCGCCAGCATCCGCTGCCCCGCTACCGGCAAGTCGGCGGGCAGCGGCAACAGCAGCACACCGGTCATCACCAGTACGGCGACCACCAGGCCCAACGGTAATTTGAAAGATGCCGCGCTCATGGGGTGCTCCAGGGCTCTAAATCAAGCCTTGAGCATGAGGCAAAGCGCCGCGCCGCGTGTTGACAGGTGTCAAGGGGCTAGCCCAATAACTGACTCAACACCGCCCGCAACTTTCCAGGTTTGACCGGCTTGTTCAACAGCGGCGCATCCAACCGCCGCAGCGCACGGCGGCACTGGTCGGTGCGGTCCGCGGTGATGATCACCGCCGGGATCTTCTGCGCGAAATGCTCGCGCAACTGCCGCACCACCTGGCAGCCCAGTACGCCGTGGTCCAGGTGATAGTCCGCCAGGATCAGCTCCGGCGCCCTGCCCTGCAACGCCAGCAACGCGCCGGCCTGGTCGGTGGCGATGACGACCTCGCAGCCCCACTGGCCGAGCAACGCACGCATGCTCTCCAGGATGCTGGTTTCGTTATCGATCACCAGCAAGCGCCGGCCCGGCAGCGGGTTGCCCGTGGTCGGTTGCACCGGCAACTGGCTGATCGCCGCTGGCATCTGGGCGCTCAGCGGCACTTCGATGCTGAACAGCGAGCCCCGCCCCGGCCACGAACGCACGGCGATGCTATAACCGAGCACCTCGGCGATACGCTCGACAATCGCCAGGCCCAGCCCCACCCCTTTGCGGTCGGCGGCGCGGCCCACGTCCAGTTGGTTGAACTCAAGGAAGATCGCCTCCAGCCGGTCGGCCGCAATGCCGCGCCCGGTGTCCCACACCTCCAGGCGCAGGTAATCACCACGGCGGCGTGCGCCGAGCAGGATGCAGCCTTCATCGGTGTAGCGGCAGGCATTGCTGAGGAAATTACGCAGGATCCGCGTGAGCAGGCGCAGGTCGGTATGCACCGCGTAGTGCCCCATGCGCACCCGCAGGTTGAGGCCGGCGGCCTGGGCCACCGATTGAAACTCCGAGACCAGCGGCGCAAACACTTCATCCAGCCGATACAGGGCCACGTCCGGCTTGACCGCCGCTTGGTCCAGCCGCGAAATGTCGAGCAAGTCGGTGAGCAGATCTTCCGCGCCTTCCAGGGCCTGGTGGGTGCGTTCCACCAGCACCTGCTCGACGCTGGGCAGGTTACGTTCACGCAACGTGGCAATCAGCAGCCGCGCGGCATTGAGCGGTTGCAGCAGGTCATGGCTGGCGGCGGCGAGGTATTTGTCCTTGCTGCGGTTGGCCGCCTGGGCGGCATCGCGGGCGTCGCGCAGGGCTTGCTCGACCTGTTCGCGCTGGGCGATCTGCTGTTGCAGGTTGTGGTTGGCTTCCAGCAGCTCGTCGGTGCGCGCGGCCACGCGCTGCTCCAGCTCGTCGTTCAGGCGGATGTAGCGCCTGCGCTCGTCCTCCAACTCATCCAGCCGCGCCGTCAGCTCCGGGTAGTGGCTCTTGCGCGCCGATTGGTCGCCCAGCCCCAGCAGCCCGGCGAGGGCGCGCTGCTGGTCGTCAGAGCGCTTCGCCATACACGACCTCGACGTCACGCTGGCTCGACTCACGTGGGTTGGTAAGGATGCACGGGTCGTCCATCGCATGCTCGGACAAGAACGGAATATCCGCCACGCGCACCCCATGCAGGCCGAGGGTTTCGTGGAAGCCGATCGCGTGCTTCAACGCGATCAGGTGCTCCACCAGCCGCGCGCAGATCTGCCGATGGTTAAGGCCCCGGCAGTCGATGCCGAAGGTCTCGGCGATCACCTTGAAGCGCTCTGGCGCCGAGTTGTAGTTGAACGCCACCACATGTTCCACCAGCACCGCGTTACACAACCCGTGAGGCAGGTCGAGGAAGCCGCCGAGGCTGTGGGACATGGCGTGTACCGCGCCGAGAATCGCATTGGAAAACGCCAGGCCCGCCTGCATGCTGCCGAGCATGATTTTTTCACGCAGGGCAATGTCGCTGGGGTTGGCGATCATCTGCACCAGGTTGCCGTTGATCAGGCGCATCGCTTCCAGCGCATGGGGGTCGGTCAATGGGCCATGGCCGGTGGACACGAACGCTTCGATGGCATGCACCAGCGCATCGATACCGGTACAGGCCGACAGGAACGGGTCCATGCTGGCCGTGGTTTCCGGGTCGATCAGCGACACATCCGGCACCACCGCCTTGCTGACGATGGAGAACTTCATGCGCTCCTGCTGGTTGGAAATGATCACGAACTGCGACACATCCGCCGACGTACCGGCGGTGGTGGGGATGAGAATCAGCGGCGGGCTGGGCACGCGAATGGTGTCCACCCCTTCGAATTCGAGGATGCTGCGCCCGTGAGCGACCACAATGCCGATGGCCTTGGCGCAGTCCATGGGGCTGCCGCCGCCGATGGCCACGATCACGTCGCAATGGTGTTCGCGGTACACCTCGGCGCCCTGCATCACTTCTTCGACGCGGGGGTTGGGCGACACGGCGCTGTACAGGCAGTAGTCGATGCCGATGGCTTGCAGGCTGGCTTCCACGTCCGCCACCCAGCCGGCGGCGATCACGCCGGGGTCGCTGACCACCAGCACCTTGCGCGCGCCGAAGGTCTTGGCGTAATTGCCCACGTTATGCCGGCAGCCGGCGCCAAAGATGATTTCAGGCGAGACGAATTTACGCAGGAGGCTCAAGTTGGGGCTCATTGGAAAGCCTGTTTTTATTATTTTGGAAGATGCGCTCCACACTAACCGATCCGGCCGCGAATGCAATCAGACCAAAGAGGCATCCTCCGTGCGGCGCCCGCGATCAGCGGCTGGCGAAGTACATGGTCACTTCAAAGCCGATACGCAGGTCGGTGTAGGTCGGTTTAGTCCACATGGGGTAGTCCTCTTGTTATGCCGGAAGATTCCGGTAGAGGCATTAATGCATGGGGGGATGGGTGTGCGAATGCTACTTTCGAAGGAGTGAATGCACTGCAATAGTCGCGAATGTACCCAGGACAAAATGTGGGAGGGGGCTTGCTCCCGATGGCGGTGGGTCAGTCAACATTCATGTCACTGACCCACTGCTATCGGGAGCAAGCCCCCTCCCACAGGGGACCGCGTTGCAATCAGGGGGTCAGAAGAACCCCAGCGGATTGATGTCGTAGCTCACCAGCAGGTTCTTGGTCTGCTGGTAGTGATCGAGCATCATCTTGTGGTTCTCACGCCCCACGCCCGATTTCTTGTACCCGCCAAATGCCGCGTGCGCCGGGTACAGGTGGTAGCAGTTGGTCCACACACGCCCGGCCTTGATCGCCCGGCCCATGCGATAGGCGCGGTTGATGTCGCGGGTCCACAAACCGGCGCCCAGGCCGAACTCGCTGTCGTTGGCAATCGCCAGGGCCTCGGCTTCGTCCTTGAAGGTGGTCACACCCACCACTGGGCCGAAGATTTCCTCCTGGAACACGCGCATCTTGTTGTGGCCCTTGAGCAGCGTCGGCTGGATGTAATACCCGCTGGCCAGGTCGCCATCCAAACGCTCGGCCGCGCCGCCGGTGAGCAGCACCGCGCCCTCTTCCTGGGCGATCTTGAGGTACGAGAGGATCTTGTCGTATTGCTGCTCGGACGCCTGGGCGCCGACCATGGTCTCGGTGTCCAGCGGGTTGCCGCGCTTGATCTTGACGATCTTCTTCATCACTTCGGCCATGAACGGCTCGTAGATCGACTCCTGCACCAGCGCCCGCGACGGGCAGGTGCACACTTCGCCCTGGTTGAAAAATGCCAGCACCAGGCCTTCGGCGGCTTTTTCAATGAACGCAGGCTCGGCGTTCATGATGTCTTCAAAGAAGATGTTCGGCGATTTGCCGCCCAGCTCCACCGTGGACGGAATAATGTTTTCGGCCGCGCAATGCATGATGTGCGCGCCCACCGGGGTGGAGCCGGTAAAGGCGATCTTGGCGATGCGCTTGCTGGTGGCTAACGCCTCTCCCGCCTCGCGGCCAAAGCCCTGCACGATGTTCAGCACGCCCGGTGGCAGCAGATCGGCGATCAGCTCGGCAAACACCATGATCGACAGCGGCGTCTGCTCGGCCGGCTTGAGCACGATGCAGTTACCGGCGGCCAGGGCCGGGGCGAGTTTCCAGGCGGCCATCAGCAGCGGGAAGTTCCACGGAATGATCTGCCCGACCACGCCCAGCGGCTCGTGGAAATGATAGGCCGTGGTCAGTTCGTTGATCTCGGCGGCGCCGCCTTCCTGGGCGCGGATGCAACCGGCGAAGTAGCGGAAGTGGTCGGCAGCCAGGGGTACGTCGGCGTTGAGGGTTTCGCGCACGGCCTTGCCGTTGTCCCAGGTCTCGCTCACGGCCAGCACTTCGAGGTGTTGCTCGATGCGGTCGGCGATTTTCAGCAGCACCAGGGAACGGTCCTGGGCCGAGGTCTTGCCCCAGGCGTCGGCGGCGGCGTGCGCGGCATCCAGGGCCTTGTCGATGTCGGCGGCGTTGGAACGCGGGAACTCGGCGATGACTTCACCGGTGACCGGCGAGGAATTGGTGAAGTACTCACCACTGAGCGGCGCAACGAACTCGCCGCCGATGAAATTGCCGTAGCGCGATTTGAAGCTGACGATAGCGCCAGGGGTACCAGGTTGTGCGTAGATCATGTTGAAGCCTCTGTCTGGGTCCGGGCCTGTCGGTCAACAGGCGATGACCCGATAGTAAAGAGCCCCCGCCGCCGGGCGAATGCGCCGTTGGCAGGGGGGGCTCTTGTTATTTGGTCGTAGATTTAGTGCTTGGCGACCAGCTCTTTAGGCAATTTGAACGTCCAGAGCATGCCGCCCTGGTTGAAGTCCTTGACCCGCTTGGCCACCTCGCCGCCCCACAACGGCACCGCGCCGCCCCAGCCGGAGAGCACCGACACGTACTGTTCGCCGTCCATTTCCCAGGTCACAGGCGAGCCGAGCACGCCGGAACCGGTCTGGAATTCCCAGACCTTCTCACCGGTCTTGGCGTTGAACGCCTGCAGGAACCCTTCCGGCGTGCCGGTGAACACCAGGTTGCCCTTGGTGGTGAGCACCCCGCCCCACAGCGGCGCGAAGTTCTTGTGGCGCCAGACTTCCTTGCCGGTTTTAGGGTCGATGGCGCGCAGCACGCCGATATAGTCTTCGTTCAGCGGCTTGATGGTGAAACCCGCGCCAAGGAACGCCGCGCCTTTCTTGTAGGCAATGCCTTCATTCCAGATATCCATGCCCCATTCGTTGGACGGCACATAGAACAGCCCGGTGTCGCGGTTGTAGGCCATCGGCATCCAGTTCTTCGCGCCGAGGAACGCCGGCGCGACAAACACCGAGGTGCCCTTGGTTTCACTGCCCGGCGCGCCGGGGCGGCTGGCTTCGTTGTAGATCGGCCGGCCGTTCTTATCCAGGCCGGTGGCCCAGGTGATCTTGTCGACAAACGGGAAGCCACGGATGAACTTGCCGTTGGTGCGGTCGAGCACATAGAAGAAGCCGTTACGGTCAGCGGTCGCCGCCGCTTTGATTTCCTTGCCGCCGTCGGTGTAGTTGAAGGAGATCAGCTCGTTGACGCCGTCATAGTCCCAACCGTCGTGGGGCGTGCTCTGAAAGTGCCACTTGATGGTGCCGTCGTCCGGGTTCAGCGCCAGGCGCGACGACGAATAGAGGTTGTCGCCAGGGCGCAGGTGCGAGTTCCACGGCGCCGGGTTGCCGGTGCCGAACAACAGCAGGTTGGTTTCCGGGTCGTAGTAGCCGCCCAGCCACGGTGCTGCGCCGCCGGTCTTCCACAGGTCGCCGGGCCAGGTCTTGCCCGCCTCGCCACCGGAGATACCGTTTTCCACGGCCTTGCCGTCCTTGTAGACGTAACCCATATGGCCTTCGACGGTCGGACGGCTCCACAACAGGTCGCCGTTTTTCGGGTCGTAGGCCTCGATCTTGCCCACCACACCGAACTCGCCCCCGGCCACGCCGGTGATCAGTTTGCCGTTGATCACCAGCGGCGCGGCGCTGATCGAGTAGCCTTCCTTGTGGTCGGCGACTTTCTTGCTCCACACCACTTTGCCGGTGTCTTTGTTCAGGGCCACCAGCTTGGCGTCGAGGGTGCCGAAGAACACCAGGTCGCCATACAGCGCCACGCCACGGTTGATCACGTCACAGCAGGGGCGGATGTCATCGGGCAGGCGCGCATCGTATTGCCAGAGCTTCTTGCCGGTGCGCGCGTCCACCGCGAACACCCGCGAGTAGGAACCGGTGAGGTACATGACCCCGTCCTTGACCATCGGCTGCGCCTGCTGCCCGCGCTGTTTCTCGCCACCAAACGAAAATGCCCAGACCGGGCGCAGCTCCTTGACGTTGTCCACGTTGAGCGTATCGAGCGGGCTATAACGCTGGCCCTGCACGCCAAGGCCGTTGGTGACGATCTGCCCGGGGGTTTTCGGGTCCTGGAGGATGTCCTGGTCGGTCACGGCCGCCATGGTTTGGCCGGATAACAGGATGGCACCGAGCAACACACTCAAGGCGAAGGGTTGGCGACGTGCGGGTTGGGTCATGACGGCTACCTCTGCGGTTTTTTGTTATATCCGGGAAATTTTCCCGGTCTGGTGCAGATTCTTGGGCGCAGGGGCGATTGTCACAATTGACCGCAGTATCGAGATCGCTAGTTCCTTAGTAGCGGGTATCCACCCGTTGCATCTGCGCGCGCTCGTAGCGCGGGTACAGGTGGCTGACGCTGCGGATCAGTTCATAGCGGCCCAGGCTGATCGCGGCGAACCGCTCGGGGATGGGGCTGCGGATCATCTCGGCCATGTCGCTGCCCTGGGCGGCGCCGTCGCGCAGCAGTTGATCGAGCCAGGTGAGGTAGTCGCGCATCTGCGCGAAGGGCTGCGCATCGCTGGCCACCGGGCCATGGCCGGGCACGATCAGGCTCCAGGGCAAGGCTTGCAGGGTGTCGAGGTCGGCCAGCCACACCGCCAGCCCAGGGCTGTTGGGGGTGGTAAGGGCGCGCTGATAAAACACCAGGTCACCGGCAAACAGCACGCCGGTACTCTGGTCGAGAATCGCCAGGTCAGCGCCGGTGTGCCCGGTGAGTGCCAGCAGGCGCAGGTCGTGGCCGTCCACGCTGAGCACACCGGGCTCCAGCACCTGGGTGGGCAACACCACTTCGGTGCCGCGCATCCAGTCGCCGACCATGCGGTAGAGGTTCTGCGCCATGCTGTCGCCCTGCTCGTGCAGTAACTGCGTGGTGTCGGCCAGCGCGCCGATGGGGACGTCCTTGAACGCCTGGTTGCCCAGCGCATGGTCGGGGTGATGATGGGTAATCAGCACCCGGACCACCGGTTTGGCGGTGACCTTGGCAATGGCCTGGCGCAGGGCTTCGCCGTAGCGCCGCGACGGGCCAGTGTCGATCACCACCACGCCGGCCTCGGTGACGATGAACGCCGTGTTGACGATATTGCCGCCATTGGCCTTGGCAAAGTTGTCGGTGCTGCCTTCGAGCAGCCAGGTGTCGTCGGCGATCAGTCGGGGTTTGAGGGCGTAGTCGAGGTCTGCCAGGGCGGGCAGGCTCAGGCCCAGGCACAACAAGAGAATCCAGCGCATGCCGCGCTCCTTCTGGTCAGGGGATGGCCGCGTCGAATTCGTTGCCGCTGTTGTCACGCAGCACCAGGCGGGTGGGCCCTGGCGCGTCGATATCGAACGCCAGGTTGGGGTTTTCGCTGACCGCCGGGAACAGCTCCAGTTCGGCCAGCACCTGATCATCCCGGCCACGCAATTGCGCATGGTTGAGAAAAAATTCCGGGATGCCGCTGACCATGCCGTTGTCCATCGGGTGCGCCACCTGCACGCGCACCCGGCTGAATTCGCCACGTGGGTAACGCCCGCCGAGCACCTCGCCGATATGCTCCTCCCACCCCGGTTGGCTACGCACCACGCTGGGTGCGGTGCAGCCACCACCGGCGGCGTCGATCAGGGTCGAGCCGACGTGCCACAGCCCGTCTGTGGTGAGTACCGCCGCGCGCAACGGCGTGGCCTGTTCGATGCGAATACGGATCGACAGCCACGGCAACACCCCGGCCTTGGGTTCAAACTCGACAATCTTCGGCAGCGGGTTCAGCTCGGCCCAGGCCAGGATCTTCACCACCTCGCCGTTGAACGCACGGGCGTCGATTTCCAGCGGCACCTGGCGCGCATCCTCGGCGAACGGCGGCGCCAGCAGCTTGACCCGCTCGTCGAACACAAACGGCGCATCCGCCAGGAACTGCTTGTGGTAGAAGGCCCACATCACCGACGGCACCGGGTCGACCTCCACGGCGTGCGCCGCCAACGGCAGCCAGCAGGCCAATATGCAGCTCAGTCGCCAGTTCATCGCCTGCTCCTATTGGTACATGTCGGGCACTTCGTACTGCAGGCCGTAGTGGCTATAGATGCGCTGCACCGAGCCATCGCGGATCAGCGCTTCCAGCGCCTCTTCCACGGCATAGGCCAACTGGCGATTGCTCTCGTGCACCGCCATGCCGATCTCCCAGCGCTGCTTGCCCATGTTGGGGTAAGCGTTTTGCGCCAGGGCCAGTTGCGGGTCGTGGGCCTCGTGCACCTGCCAGTCGATTTCACCGCGCATGGCCATCACCGCGTCGACCTCGCCGGCCTTCATCGCCGCGAACGCCTGGGGCACGCCGGGGTAGTGACGGGTCTTGCCGGCGAGCATGCCGTTGAATACCGAGGTGAGGTAGAACGACGGCACGCTGTCGACTTCGACGCCAATCGGGTGCTGCTCGAACACCGCCACACTGGCGACCTTGTCCAGGCGTCGGCGGTCATACGCCACCTGCCATTGTTCGTTCTGGTAGGGCCCGAACATCACCACGTGGCCGTTTTCCAACTCGCCCTGGTCGTTGCGCTTTTGTGCGTAGGCAGGGTCGTAGGGCGCGCGCATCATCAGGTCGGCCAGTTGCTGGTGGTGCAACGGGCTGCCGCGCCAGATGTAGTCGCGCAGGTCGTCGTCGAGTTTCTCGCCGGTCGGCGCCCAGATCAGCGTCAGTTGCACACCGAGGGCCTTGGCCAGGGCCTGGGCCAGCTCCACGTCGACACCCCGTGGGGAGCTGCCCTCCTGGAAGCTGTAGGGGGCGAAGTCCTTGTACACCGCCACCTTGATCTCACCGTCGGCGATCATCTGGTCATAGCCGCGCACCTGCGCCTGTGCCGTCTGGCAACACAGCAGGGCCAGGCCAAGCACATACGCGAACAGGCGCATGGGTTACTCCTCGACGTGCACGGAGTCCAGGTAGGTACGCACCGCCCACAAGGCCTCCTGGCTCAGGTAATCGGCCATTTTCGGCATATACACCCGACCGTCGCGCACCGCGCCGTGGCGCACGCGCTCCACAAACCACTCATCACCGGCCTCGCCCGCATCCAGCATGCGCAAGTCGGGGGCGATACCACCGGACTTGGCTTCCAGGCCGTGGCAGGCAGCGCAGTTCTGGTTATAGGCGGACGAACCGATTTCCACCGCTTTGTCATGTTCCGGCGAGGTGCGATACGGGTTTACCGCCGCCCAGCCGTCGGCGTCCACCGGCACACCGGCGTCTTTGATCGAGGTCAGGCCCTTGGTTTCCACCGCTTGCGGAACCACGTTGCCATGCGCCCAGGCGGAGCCGGCACCGATCACACCCACCAACAGGCCAGCCACGAGCCAGGCATTGTGTTTTGTTGTCATTATTTTGCCCTCAGAATTGCACGCAAAACCTCATTACAGAGGCTATGGCAACCATCTTAGAAAGCCCTGGGCATGGGCCGTATGCTGCTTTGGTGGTCGGCCTCTCCTCCCTTGGTAGTAGGGCTTGAGGGGCACGCCTAAAACAGCGGCGGTCCGGGAAGTCTTCCCGGCCACAGCGGGACTTTTTCCGTATCCGCCCAATGCCCCGGCGCTCCACCCTGTGCAGGCCAAAACCTCCACTGGGAACTGCAACCATGACAATAAGATCGCTACCCGCCCGTTCACCGTTGAGCCTTGCCGTGCAGGCCTTGCTGCTGGTCGGCAGCCTGTCGTTGAGTGCCACCGGCTTTGCCGCCGCCGAGCCTGCCCCTTCTACCCAAAAACCGACGCGCAACGTCACCTGGGAAGACATCGCCAACGACCACCTGACCACCCAGGACGTGCTGCAATACGGCATGGGCACCAACGCCCAGCGCTGGAGCCCGCTGGCGCAGGTCAACGACAAGAACGTGTTCAAGCTCACCCCGGCCTGGTCCTATTCGTTCGGCGATGAGAAGCAGCGCGGCCAGGAGTCCCAGGCCATCGTCAACGACGGCGTGGTCTACGTCACCGGGTCCTATTCCCGCGTATTTGCCCTCGACGCCAAGACCGGCAAGCGCCTGTGGACGTACAACCACCGCCTGCCCGACAACATTCGCCCGTGCTGTGACGTGGTCAACCGCGGTGCGGCGATTTTCGGCGACAAGATCTACTTCGGCACCCTCGACGCGCGCCTGATCGCCCTCGACAAAAACACCGGCAAAGTGGTGTGGAACAAAAAATTCGGCGACCACGCCGCCGGCTACACCATGACCGGCGCCCCGGTGCTGATCAAAGACAAAGTCAGCGGCAAAGTACTGCTGATCCACGGCAGCTCCGGCGATGAATTCGGCGTGGTCGGCCAGCTGTATGCGCGCGACCCGGACACCGGCGAAGAAGTCTGGATGCGCCCGTTCGTGGAGGGCCACATGGGTCGCCTGAACGGCAAGGACAGCACGCCCACCGGCGACGTGAAAGCACCGTCGTGGCCGAACGACCCGACCACCGAAACCGGCAAGGTCGAAGCCTGGAGCCACGGGGGCGGCGCACCTTGGCAGAGCGCGAGTTTCGATGCCGAGACCAATACCATCATCGTCGGCGCCGGCAACCCCGGCCCGTGGAACACCTGGGCGCGGACGGCCAAGGACGGCAACCCCCACGACTTCGACAGCCTCTACACCTCCGGCCAGGTCGGCGTCGACCCCAGCACCGGTGAAGTGAAGTGGTTCTACCAGCACACCCCCAACGACGCGTGGGATTTCTCCGGCAACAACGAGCTGGTGCTGTTCGACTACAAGGGCAAGGACGGCAAAGTGGTCAAGGCCACCGGCCACGCCGACCGCAACGGTTTCTTCTACGTGGTCGATCGCAACAACGGCAAGCTGCAGAACGCCTTCCCGTTCGTGGACAACATCACCTGGGCCAGCCACATCGACCTGAAGACCGGCCGCCCGGTCGAGAACGAAGGCCAGCGCCCGGCCAAGCCATTGCCCGGCGAAACCAAAGGCAAACCGGTGGAAGTCTCGCCGCCGTTCCTGGGGGGCAAGAACTGGAACCCCATGGCCTACAGCCAGGACACCGGGCTGTTCTACATCCCGGGCAACCAGTGGAAAGAGGAATATTGGACCGAAGAGGTCAACTACAAGAAGGGCTCGGCGTACCTGGGCATGGGGTTTCGCATCAAGCGCATGTATGACGACCACGTCGGCACCCTGCGGGCGATGAACCCCACCACCGGCAAGGTGGTGTGGGAGCACAAGGAACACCTGCCATTGTGGGCCGGCGTGCTGGCGACCAAGGGCAACCTGGTGTTCACCGGCACCGGCGACGGTTTCTTCAAGGCCTTCGACGCCAAAACCGGCAAGGAGCTGTGGAAGTTCCAGACCGGCAGCGGCATCGTCTCGCCGCCGATCACCTGGGAGCAGGATGGCGAGCAGTACATCGGCGTGACTGTCGGTTATGGCGGCGCGGTGCCGTTGTGGGGCGGCGACATGGCTGAGCTGACCAAGCCGGTGGCACAGGGTGGGTCGTTCTGGGTGTTCAAGATCCCGAGTTGGGATAACAAGACCGCCCAGAAATAACCCATCAGCCAATGCCGGGCCGCGCTTTTTTGTGGTGAACGGGCTTGCCCCGCTCACCCCACAAGCTCGCTCGCTACAGGATCCCCAGAGGTCTCGTGATGAACTACATACCCTTGTTACTCCTGCTCGCCCTGCCCCTGGCCCACGCCGATGATGGCGACGACGCCCCGCTGATCATCAACGGCTGCACCATCGCCGAACACAGCCAATGCCCCGGCGCCAACCTGCAGGGTGCCAACCTGCGCAACCAGAACCTCGGCAACATGAACCTGGCCGGCGCCGACCTGCGCGGTGCGGACCTGCGCCACGCCACGCTCGACCTGGCCAACCTGGAAAAAGCCCAACTGCAAGGCGCCAACCTCACCCGCGCCAGCCTGCAACAAAGCAACCTGCGCCTGGCCGACTTTACCGGCGCCACGCTGATGGCGATCCAGGGTTGGGGCCTGTTTGCCCAGGGCGCGCAGTTTGAAAACGCCAACCTCAGCGCGGCCTACCTGCAATTCGCACGGCTGTCGGGAGCGAAGATGCACAAGGCCAACCTGCGTGCGGCGGATCTGGAAATGACCTGGTTGAGCAAGGCGGACCTGCAAGGGGCAGACCTGCGTGACGCGAACTTGCAGGAAGCCAAGTTTGGCGAGAGCAACCTGGAAAAAGCGACACTCACCGGCAGTCGCCAGCACTACGCGAACTTCCAGGACGCCAACCTGGAGGGCTGCACGGACTGCCCCACCACCTGGGACCGTTAGCACACCGCCATTCAAATGTGAGAGGGGGCTTGCTCCCGATAGCCGTACATCAGTTGCAGATACGTCAACTGACCCACCGCTATCGGGAGCAAGCCCCCTCCCACAGTTTTATCTCCATCGATCAAATAGAGCTCAGCCAGCCTCAGCTCTGGCTTTTGCTTTTGCTGTTGCCCGAGCTTTTGATCTCAGGCTCCCGTCAAACACGCTGGCCCGCTTATCCAGCCACCCGCACCACCCCCATGTCGATTCCCAAATGCACCAGTTCAGCATGGGAACTGACCTGCAATTTGCTCTTGAGCAGGGTCAGGTGGTTGGACACGGTCTTGCTGCTGATATTGAGCCGGTCGGCTATCGCACGGGTGGGGGTGCCCTTGGCCAGCATCAGGAAGATTTCCAGCTCGCGTGGGGTCATGCCCTGCAGGCGTTGATCGCTGGGGGTATAGGCCAGTTCGGTGGCCAGGGCCTGTTCGATGTAGGCGTGGCCGTCGAGGATGCGCCGCACCGCTTCGATCAACACTTCGGGCGCCGAGCTTTTGGTCAGGTAGCCCCAGGCCCCGGCCTCCAGGGCCTGGCGCACCAGTGGCAATTCGTCGTGCATGCTGAAAAACAGCACGCGCAGCTGCGGCAGGCGCTGGCGCAGGCGGCGGGTGGTTTCCAGGCCGCTGATGCCCGGCAGGCCGAAGTCCATGATCACTAGGTGCGGCACCGCTTCCTGCACCCGGCTCAACGCTTCTTCGCCACTGGCGGCCTCGCGTACCTCGACCGCCGGCAGCACGGCGCGCAACAGGCTGGCGTAACCCTGGCGCACCACGGCGTGGTCATCCACCAACAGAATATTCATCCGGCCTCCAATGGCATGTTCAACGCCAGCGCCCAACCGGCGCCGGGGTGGCTGAGGATCTTCAGTTCGCCGCCCAGGCAGCGCGCGCGTTCGGCCATCGAATGCAGGCCCACGCCGGGCCGCTGGGGGGTGTCTGCGCCGCGTCCGTTATCGCGCACCCACAGGCGCAGGCGTGAACCGCGATGCTGCAGGCGCACGCGCACCTGGCTGGCGTCGGCATGCCGCAGGATGTTGGTCAGGGCTTCCTGGAGAAGGCGATACAGGTGGGTCTTGCTGGCGCCGGATAGCGCCGGCAGATCGGCACTGACCTGCAACCGGCACGGGATGCCATGGCTGGCCTGCCACTGCGTCACCAGCATGGCGAACGCCTCAGCCATCGGCAGATGTTGCAGGGCCACCGGGTACAGGTCGTGAACCAGCGCGCGAAAACCTTGCTGCAAATGCTCGCAATGCGCCTCCAGCAACCCCACGGTGCGCGTGAGCATTTGCGGCTGATCGGCCACCAGGCGCAACAGGCACGCCTGGGCGCGGATACCGGCCAGGTATTGGCCAAGGTCGTCGTGCAGGGTCTGGGCCAGGTGGGTGCGTTCCTGCTCCTGCACCGCCAGCAAGGTTTGGGTGAGTTGGGTGTTGTCGGTGCGGGCCTGTTCCAGGGCGTGGGTCATGCGATTGAAGTGCAGCGCCAATTGCCGCGCTTCCGGCGCGCCTTCGCTGCGCAGGCGCACATTGAGCCGGCCGGCACACACCTGTTGCAGGGCGCGCAGCAGCTCATCGAGCACGCCCATGCCACGGCGCACCGCCCAGCGGATGGTCAACAGGCTCAGCGCCAGCGCCAGGGCGCACAGGCCCAACAGTTGTTGCAGGGAGTCCCAGACTTCGTCGATTTCATCCCGTGGGTCTACCGCGATGGACACGCGTCGACCGTCCGGTAAGTCCAGCACTTGGGCCGTGCGCCGTGCCTCGACGAACAACAGGCGCCCGAGCCAGGCATCCGGGCCCTGCGCCGTGGGCGCCTGCGCGGTCTCGCCAGGCTTGAGCCAGTGCACGCGCACATGGCGCAGGCTGGCGGTGAGCCTGGGTTGCAGGCTGGCGGGGTCGCGTTCGGCGGTCTCGCTCAGGTAGTGCACCACCGCTTCGGCCGATTGCAGCTCGCGTTCCACATCCGCCAGGGCCTGGTGCAGCAACAACGCAGTGCAGGCACAGGTGACCAGCACGAAGAAGCCGCACACCCACAGGTTGATCCGCCACAAGGCCGACAAGACGCGCATGCTGGTGTCACTCCTGTGAATAGGCCCGTGGTGCTCCATGCTAAAACCGCGCAACGCGCGGGGGGCTACTACCTTGGTACTGGCTCGGCGGTACTTTCTGCATATTTGCAGCGACCGTAAGCCTTCCTATGCTGGCGCTACCTGTCATGGAGTGCCTTATGCGCCAGCTCGCCCCTTATGCCGTGGTCTGCCTGATGGCGATCGCCTGGGCCACCACCGGCCAGGCTGCCCAGACGCCGTTGCAGGTGCAGCTCGGCTACCTGGGCTATCGACCTGACCCTGGGCCGCTGCTGTCGAATGTGATTACCGAACCCGCCGATGCCGGGCAACGCGGCGCCGAACTGGCGATCATCGACAGCAACAGCACCGGCGCCTTTCTCAATCAACGCTACAGCCTGGCCAGCGCCACGGTGGACACGGCCGAGGCGCTGCTTGCCGCCGCCAAGGTGCAACATGACCAGGGCCTGCGCCTGTTCGTGGTGAACGCGCCCACCGCCAGCCTGCGTCAACTCAGCGCCGCCCTGCCCGACAGCCTGTTGTTCAACGCCGGCAGCCCCGATGACAGCCTGCGCAGCACCGACTGCCTGGGCAACGTGCTGCATACCCTGCCCAGCCGCGCGATGCTCGCCGACGCGCTGGCGCAGTTTTTGGTGCTGCGCAAATGGCAAAAGGCGCTGCTGATCGTCGGCCCCACCGAAGACGACCAGGCCTACGCCGCCGCCCTGCGCCGCGCCGCCAAGCGTTTTGGCGTGCAACTGGTGGCGGAAAAAGCCTGGCGTTTCGATAACGACCAACGCCGCAGCGCCCAGGCGGATATGCCGCTGTTCACCCAGACCGCCGAATACGAGGTGGTGCTGGTGGCCGATGAGCGCGGCGACTTCGGCGAGTACGTCCCCTATCAAACCTGGTACCCCCGCCCCGTCGCCGGTACGCAGGGCCTCACGCCGACCGGCTGGCACAAAACCGTCGAGACCTACGGCGCGGCCCAATTGCAAAAACGCTTTGAGGCCCTGACCGGGCGCTGGATGAACGACCGCGACTTCGCCGCCTGGATGGCCGTGCGCAGCGTTGCCAGTGCGGTGAGCCGGTTACGCCAGGCCGACCCCATGGCGATCCGCCAACTGGCGATCAGCGAACAGCTGCCGCTGGACGGTTTCAAGGGTCGCAAGCTCAGCTATCGCCCCTGGAACGGCCAGTTGCGCCAGCCGATTCCTATCGTGCAACCGCGCGCCCTGGTGAGCACCTCACCCCAGGACGGCTTCCTGCACCCCACCAATGAAATGGACAGCCTGGGCTATGACAAGCCCGAGGTGACGTGCCGCTATCCCTGATCGCCACCCCACAATAATAAGGAATCCGCCATGCGCCGCACCCTGCTCTCATGCGCCCTGCTGCTTGCCGCCGGGCACGCCGTGGCCAGTACCGCCTGGGTCTCCAATGAAAAAGACAACAGCCTGAGCCTGATCGACCTGCAGACCCTGCAAGTCACCGACACGCTCAAGGTCGGCCAGCGCCCGCGGGGCCTGCTGCTGTCCCATGACAACAAGCTGCTGTACATCTGCGCCAGCGACTCGGACCGGGTGCAGGTGATGGACGTGGCCACGCGCAAGATCATCAAGGAGCTGCCCTCCGGCAAAGACCCCGAGCAGTTCGCCCTGCACCCCAATAACCGCTGGTTGTATGTGTCCAACGAAGACGATGCGCTGGTCACGGTGATCGACACCGAGACGTCCAAGGTGCTCGGCCAGATCAACGTCGGCGTCGAGCCCGAGGGCATGGCGGTGAGCCCGGACGGCAAATGGGCGGTGAACACCAGCGAAACCACGAACATGCTGCACTGGATCGACACCAGCACCCAGACCCTGGCCGACAGCACCCTGGTGGATCAGCGCCCACGGTTTGTCGAATTCAACAGCGATGGCTCGCAGCTGTGGGCCTCGGCGGAAATCGGCGGCACCGTGACCATTCTCGACGTGGCCAGCCGCGCGGTTCTCAAGACCCTGACGTTCAAGATCAAGGGCGTCCACCCGGACAAGGTGCAACCGGTGGGCATCAAACTCAGCGCCGACGGCAAATACGGCTTTGTCGCCCTCGGCCCGGCCAACCATGTGGCGGTGATCGACGCCAAGACTTTCGAGATCCTCGACTACCTGCTGGTGGGCCGCCGCGTTTGGCAGATGGCGTTTACCCCGGACCAGAAACAACTGCTGGCCACCAACGGCGTGAGCGGTGATGTGTCGGTGATCGATGTGGACAGCCTCAAGGTGATCAAGTCGGTAAAAGTCGGGCGCTACCCCTGGGGCGTGGTGGTAACGCCATGAGCGCCCTGGAGGTCAGCGCGCTGAGTTTCGCCTATGGCTCGCGCCAGGCCTTGAACGAGGTGGGTTTCAGCCTCGCAGCCGGGCAATTTGCGGCGTTGCTGGGCGCCAATGGCGCCGGCAAATCGACCTTGATCGCCCTGCTGACCCGGCTGTATGACCTGCAGTCGGGCGACATTCGCGTGAGCGGGCATTCCCTGCGCGAGGCACCGCGCGCCGCCCTCACCCAGTTGGGCGTGGTGTTCCAGCAAAGCACCCTGGACCTGGACTTGAGCGTGGAGCAGAACCTGCGTTACCACGCCGCGCTGCATGGTTTGTCGCGACGCCAGGCCAACACGCGGGTCGAAGCCGAACTGGCGCGCCAGGCCCTCACTGAGCGACGCCGCGAAAAGGTTCGCGAACTCAACGGCGGGCACCGGCGCCGTGTGGAAATTGCCCGCGCGTTGCTGCACGCGCCGCGCGTGCTGCTGCTCGACGAAGCAAGCGTCGGCCTCGACCCCGCCAGCCGCCTGGCCCTGAACCGGCACGTGCGCAGCCTGTGCGCCGAACACGGCATCAGCGTGCTGTGGACCACCCACTTGCTGGATGAGGTGCAGGCCAGCGACGCACTGATGGTTCTGCATCAGGGCCGCTTGGTGGCCAGCGGGCAAGTCGATGTGCTCACTCAACAACAGGGCGATGACCTGGGCAGCCTGTTCGCCCGGCTGACGCGCCCCGCCATTGCGGGGGCCACGGCATGAACGCTTATTGGCAGTGCCTGCGCGGCATCGTGCTGCGCGAATGGCTGCGCTTTGTGTTGCAGCGCACGCGGTTTCTCAGCGCGCTGGTGCGCCCGCTGTTGTGGCTGGTGGTGTTTGCCGCCGGGTTCCGCGCGGCCCTGGGCATCTCGGTGATCGAGCCCTACGACACCTACATCCCCTATGAGGTCTACATCATCCCCGGCCTGGCCTGCATGATCCTGCTGTTCAACGGCATGCAGGGCTCGCTGTCGATGGTCTACGACCGCGAGATGGGCAGCATGCGCGTGCTGTTGACCAGCCCGCTGCCGCGCACGTTTTTGCTGTGCAGCAAACTATTGGCCACTGCGTTGATCTCGCTGTTGCAGGTGTATGCGTTCCTCGCCATTGCCTGGGTTTACGGCGTGCGCCCGCCGGCCATGGGGCTGTTGATCGCCCTGCCCGCGTTGCTGCTGGTGGCGTTGATGCTCAGCGCCCTGGGCTTGTTGCTGTCGAATGCGATTCGCCAATTGGAGAACTTTGCCGGCGTGATGAACTTCGTGATCTTCCCGCTGTTTTTCCTGTCGTCGGCGCTGTACCCGCTGTGGAAGATGCGCGACTCCAGCGAAGGGTTGTACTGGTTGTGCGCGATCAACCCGTTTACCCACGCCGTGGAACTGGTGCGCTTTGCCCTGTATGAGCGCTTCGCCGGGCTGGCGATGGCGGTGTGCGTGGGGCTGACAGCGTTGTTCGCATTGTTGGCGGTGCTGACCTTCAACCCCCAGCACGCGGCACTGCGCAAAAAAGGCTGAGGGCGGCAAAACTACTACTTTAGTACTGGTTTTGCTGTCTATCGTCGCATTCCCAAGGCAGCGCGACTCACGTGTAATGGCGACATAACGATAAGGATTGACCCGCCATGCTGCCTGCCCGACTGCCTCTGTTGGCGTTACTGTGCCTGCTCTGTGTCAACGCCCAGGCCGACTCCCCGCTGTTTTCCGCCGACGGCTATCGCATCAGCCTGTACCGCAGCCCCACGCCCGATCAACTGCCGGGGGCGGCCGTTGTCGACACCCCGGCCCTGCAAACCCTGCTCGAGCAAACGCCGGCGCCGGTGCTGATTGACGTGTATCGCCGCCCATGGCTGCAAGGTCGCTTCATCGAAGACCAGCCCCACGCCAACCTGCCCGGCAGCCACTGGCTGGCCAACACCGGCGACGGCGACCTCACGCCCGAGTGGCAGGGGTACTTCGTGCGCCACCTGTATAAGTTCACCGACGGCGACCTCGCACGCCCGCTGGTGTTCTATTGCCGCGCCGATTGCTGGCTGAGTTGGAACGCGGTAAAACGTGCCGCCAACCTGGGCTATACCTCTGTGTATTGGTATCGCGACGGGTTGGATGCCTGGGAAGCGGCACAACTGCCAGTGACGGCTGCGACACCCGAACCCTTTCAATAAAAAACCACAACAAGAAGGTGAACGGCCATGTACAAGATCTTGATTGCCGACGATCACCCGCTGTTTCGCGAGGCGATCCACAACGTCATCAGCGACGGCTTCCCCGGCAGCGAGGTGATGGAAACCGCCGACCTGGACAGCGCGCTTGCCCTGACCCAGGAACACGATGACCTCGATTTGATCCTGCTGGACCTGAACATGCCCGGCATGCACGGCCTCAACGGTTTGATCAACCTGCGCAACGAGGCACCGACCATCCCGGTGGTGATCGTCTCGGCCGAGCAGGACAAGCAGATCGTGCTGCAAGCCATCACCTATGGCGCGGTGGGCTTTATCACCAAGTCCTCGCCACGCCTGCAAATGACCGAGGCGATCCAGCAGATTCTCAACGGCAATGTGTACTTGCCGCCCGACATCATCCGCACCCAGAAAACCGGCACCCACAGGCGCCTCAACGAAAACCCGGGCTTCGCCCCCGAGCTATTGCAGGCCCTCACGCGCAAGCAGTTGCTGGTGCTCGAACGCATGACCAAGGGCGAGTCGAACAAACAGATCGCGTACACCCTGGAAATTGCCGAAACCACGGTAAAGGCCCATGTATCGGCGATCTTGCGCAAGCTGAATGTGCATAACCGCGTGCAGGCGATATTGAGTGCCGGAGATATCGATTTCGGCTCCTACCTGCGCCGCTGAGCCCACAGCAACCACACAGCCCCCTCCCACACTGGTTTTGTGTTTGTCAGGGACGGCCGAGCAGGTGGCTCATGGCGGTTTTGAGCTTCATCGGCCGCACCGGCTTGTGCATCAAGGTGTGCCCCAACTCGCGGATCTGCTGTTTGAGCTCGTTGCTGTAGTTGGCGGTGATCATCATCGCCGGGATCGCGCTGGCGCGCCGGGCGTTGATGCGGGCCACGGCGTCGACGCCGTTCTGGTCGTCATCGAGGTGGTAATCGGCAATCAGCAAATCCGCCTCGGCATGGTAGTTGTCCACCTGTCGCGCCAGGTCTTCTTCGGATAACGCCGTCACGACCTGGCAGCCCCAACCTTCGAGCAAGGTGCGCATGCCTGCGCAGATCGCCGCGTCGTTATCCAGCACCCACACCCGGGCGCCCTGCAAGCGCTCCAGCAACGCCTCGCTCATGCACGGCAGGGGCAATGACTTGGGCGCGGTGGCGCTCAACGGCACCTCCACTGCAAACATCGAGCCCTTGCCCGGCCAGGATTTGACTGTGATGCGGTGCCCCAGAATGCCGGCAATTTTTTCCACAATCGCCAGCCCCAGGCCCAAGCCGCGATCCTGGTCCGGGCGCTGCACATCGCCGCGCTTGAACTCCTGGAAAATCTCCTCCAGCCGCTCCTCGGCAATGCCCATGCCGCTGTCCCACACCTGGATCGACAAGCGCTGATGCTGGCGCCGACACCCCAGCACAATGCGCCCTTGATAGGTGTAGCGAATCGCGTTGCTCAGCAGGTTGCGCAGGATCCGCGCCAATAGCTGGATGTCGCTGCGCACCAGCGCGGAACAGCCGATGAAGTGCAGCTCCAGCCCTTCGCTGCGGGCCAATTCGGTGTACTCGACGGCCAGGTTATCGAGCAATTCGCTCAAGGCGAACGGCGCGATATCGGCCTTGATCACCCCGGCGTCCAGCTTGGAAATATCCACCAGGGTGCCCAGCAGGTTTTCCACGTCTTCCAGGGAATTGCTCACGTTGCGCACCAGTTTTTCACTCGGGCGCTCCAACAAGGCGCTGGTGAACAGCCGTGCGGCGTTGAGCGGTTGCAGCAGGTCGTGGCTGACGGCCGCGAGGAACTTGGTTTTTGACAGGTTGGCCTGTTCAGCCTCCAGCTTGGCCTCGCGCAGGCGGCTTTCCATACGCCGGCGCTCGTCGATTTCCTTGAGCAATTGGTCATTGAGCGCCGTGAGTTCCGAGGTGCGCTGGGCGACGCGCTGTTCCAGGTGCTGATAGGCCTGATGCAGCGCTTCAGCGGTGCGGCGGCGTTCGGTGATGTCGCGGATCAACACAAAGATCCCCACCACTTCGCCACTGGCCAGCATGTTCGGCACGTAGGAGCGCAGCATGTAGCGTTCCTGGTTATTGATATTGGTCTCGGCGAATTCGAAGGTCACGCTCTCCCCGGCCAGGGCGCGGGCGACGTAGGCGTCCAGGCGCTGGCAGTGCTGTTCGCTGTGCACTTCGCGCAGGCTCTGGCCGAGCATCATGCCGCGCGGCCAGCAGTACCATTCTTCGTAGACTTTATTGGTGAACTCATAGACCAGGTCGGCATTCAGGTAGCCGATCAGCGCCGGTACGTTATCGGTGATCAGGCGAATCCAGCGCTCGCTTTCCTGGGCTTTCTGCGCCGCCACTTGTTCGCCGCGCAGGGTTTCGGCGCGCAGCCGGGCGTTGATCAGCAGGTGGTTGCTGGCCTTGAGTTCGGCCATCGCCTGGTTCAGCGCATCGGTACGTTCGCGCACTTGCTCGGCCAGCACCACCGAATGCTGGAAGGTGGTGTACGGGTTATTGCCCTGGCTCATGCCGGACTCGATGCGTTCGATCAGCGCGGCGTTGATCCGGGCCAGCTTGTGGTTGTCCTGTTGCAGCTGGGCAACCTGGGCGAGCAGTTCAGCGCCGGCCTCTGGCAATGGCGACCCCGGTGAAGGTCTGGTTGATATGCATGCCATTGAACTGTTCTCCGTAGGTGTTGAAGCCCATCACCCGTTTGGCTTGCAGGAAACTGCCGATCTGTTCCAGGTTGCCGGCGTCTTCCAATTCCAGGCGGCGCAGGAAGCAGTCGCAGCCGATGGTCAGCAAGAGTTCGCCGAGGCGCGACTGCAGGCCGTCGAACAGGCTGTCCAGGTTGGGCAGGATCGGGCCGGGCTTCATCACGGTCAGCACGATGCCGTTTTCCACGGCGCAGTAGAAACTCAAGCTGAGGTCTTCATGCACCTGCTGGATGGCGCGCACGTAGTACTGGTCATGGATGCGCACCGCCAGCGGGTGAGCGGCAAAGACCCGATGGTCGAGGTCGGCCACCGCCACGCCGATATGCCGCGCGTATTCTTCGGCGGCGGGTTCGGCGTTGAGCTCGTAGACCCGGCGCGAGGGGCTGTCGGCACCGGTCACCACCAGTTTTTCGGCACGCGGCAGGATGTGGTGGGTGGTGAACACTTCGAAATCCAGCCAGGTATTGACCAGCACCACCACCGCCGCGCCGCTGTGAAAGGCGCCGTTGAAGTAGACGTGGGTGTGGGTGAGGAAGTTGTCGTCGCCAGCCGAGCCGCCAAAGTGCGGGATATCGCCAAGGGCGGCGCTGAGGGCGGCGAGCACCATCTCTTCGCGGCTGGACAGGCCATCGAGCAGGGTCAGGGCAAACGTGTTGCCTTTGATGGGGGCCAGGGTATTGCTGCGGCAGCCGCCGACCAGCCGTTCGACCATGTGCTGGGCGTCGATCAGGCTGAAGTGCTCGACCTGGTCGATCAGCTCGGTGGCGATGGAAAAATGCGCGTGGTTGAAACCCATCGCGGTAATGCAATTGCGGCCGTAGCCTTGGGGCGTGATCTCGCCGGCGCTGGTGCAACCCACCACGCGCACATTGCCGAAACACTGCTGCAAGGCCTGGCCCAACGCCTGCAAATCGTAGGAAGCCGAACAGAAAAACAGCACAAACCCCAGGTAGGGGTGCAGCAGTTGGCGGGCCAACTCCTCAGCCGCCTGCCCCGCGTCGGTGGCCTGGGACATGGCGCTGACTACGCCTTCACTGTTATGCATCGTTGGTTCCCCCTCTGAGGCATGAGTGTACAAAGGGCTGGGGGGCGGGACCTATGCTACTTGTGTACTGGGTAGGGGGATGCGATGGGATGACTCTCTCAAGACTGATGGAGATCAAAATGTGGGAGGGGCAAGTCGAATCGTCGCACCGCCCCTCCCACAGTTAACCGCATTACCAAGTCAAGACAGCACCAACGGCGAAGGTATCGGTGTCTTCATTCTGGGCGCTGGTGTCATGCCCCTTGATCTGGAACTGGTTGTACTCGGCCACCAGCTTCAGGTTGTCGTTCACGTCATGAAACAGCGCAACCCCGCGCGTCTCATAATCCGCGCCACTGCCCACCACGCCGTTGCCGTCATCCTTTGTTTTACCGTAGGACAGCGCCAGGCGGTTCTTGCCCAGTTTGTACGAGCCCTGCACCAGGTAGCCGTTGCTGTCCACATTACGCAGGGTGGCTTCCCCGGCATTGTTGGTGAAGAACGGGTTGATGCCCTTGGCCTGGAAGCCGGAACCGGTCAGCGACAAGCCGCCCATTTTGGCTTGCACGCCATAACCCAGGCCCTTGGAGGTGACCGAGGCCACGGAGGAGTCGGTGTTATCGGAGGTCTGGTAGCTGCCGTTGAGCCAACTGTAGATCTTCGCCCCGCCCAGGTCGAACTGGTAGGTGACCTCGCTTTCGGTGCGCGGGTTCTCCTGGTAGGCCTTGCCCACGGCGCTGCTGTCGTTGGTGTCGACCGGGTCCATGATGCCGACGGCCACGCGCAGGCCGTCCATCACCGGAGTGCGATAGGTGATCTGCGAGGTGGGGAACGGGTACGGGTAACCGCTGCCGATATTGCCGAACGACACTCCGCCGCCGTCCACCAGGCCGAGGCTGTCGCTGACCTGGCCGTAACCGGCGAGCAGTTCATCGAGCAGGATGTTGGAGCGGGCGAACAGGCCGAAGTCCTTGCCGATCAGCACTTCGCCCCACTCGGGGTTGGCCACGGTGCCGTAGAACTGGCGCACGTCGATGGCGGTGTCGGTGCCGTTGGTTTCGCTGTCGTTGATGGTGACCCAGAACGAGGCGCGGGCGCCGAGCTTGAGGTCGTCGACCTGCTTGCTCATGTTGAAGCCCAGGTAGTTGGGCAGAAAGCCCATCTTCACGCGGGATTGACGGCGGTCGTACTGGTCGCCGGCGCGGTCCACATCGCTGTTGACGTAGAAAGCGTTGATGTAGCCGTCGGTGGAAAAGGTGGTTTCGTCCTTGTCGTACAGCATGATTTCGGCGCCAGCCCACGGGCTGAGGCTCAGGCCGACGATAAACGCAGGTAACAGACGCAGGGGGACATTTTTATTGTTATGCATAACGCGCTCCGCAACGGGGACTTGATGTCGGAGGCGATTATCGAAAGGCGCCAGGCCACGGACTACGCTGCCTTGGCCGTGGTTTGAAGGTGCTTTGGGCGGGCAGCGGGTGCCCGGCAATTCTGGCGTAAGACGGGCCCGCTCGCAGGCCCGGCACTTAATGCGTAAGACCGGCCTTGGCCAACATGCCCACGGCAACCAGTACACAGAGGCCGGCAAACCCCACCTGCAAGGCACGCGCGGGGATCACCGAACACAGGCGTCGGCCGACCAGCATGCCGACGATGCTGGCGCCGATGAACATCCACCCGACCGGTTCGATGCGCACGCCGGCATGCAACGCCCCCGCCACGCCGATCAGCGAAATCAGGCTGATGACCATCAGCGACGTGGCGACGATGCCGCGCATCTGTACATCGGTGAGCTGCTTGAACGCTGGCACGATCAGAAAACCGCCGCCCACGCCAAGCAAACCGGACACCGCGCCGGTCACGGCGCCGAGCGCAGCCAGGGTGGCGCTGCATTTGGCGGTCCAGGCCAGGCGCCCGGTCTGCTGGTTGAGCATGCAGTTCTTCTGGCCCCAGGACGCGGCGCCATGGTCGCTCGGCCCGGCGTCGACTTTTTCCCGCTGCAACATGCGCCAGGCCACCAGCACCATCAGCGCACTGAACAGGCCCATCAGCAACGGCTCCGGCAGTTGATGGGCGACAAACACTCCCAACGGCGAAAACAGTGCGCCGAGCAAGGCGATCAGCAGCGCGGCGCGGTAACGCACCAGGCCGTGGCGCAAGCCATCAATCGCACCGACGGCCGCCGCCGCGCCCACCGCCAGCAACGACACCGGCGCGGCCTGGGTCATGCTCAAGCCCAGGCCCAGCACCAACGCCGGCACGCCGAGGATGCCGCCACCCGCGCCGGTAAGGCCCATGACCAGGCCCATCAACAACCCCAACACACTGGCCAGCAGCATTCAGTCCACCTTGCTCAAGCGGGTCAGCCACTCGCGCCCCTTGAGCATGCCGTTCCAGTAGAACCACGGCAGCAGCGTGGCCTTGAGGAACCACATCGAACGCCGCGCCTTGGTAGCGTCGAGGGGGAACGTCGGCAGCAGTTTGCCGCCGTAGCCGAACTCGGCCAGTACCACCTTGCCCTTCTCTACCGTCAGCGGGCAGGAACCGTAGCCGTCGTACTTGAGCGGCAGCGGCGCCTGCTTGCGCAGGGCCAGCAGGTTTTCGGCAACCACTACGATCTGTTTGCGCACGGCGGCGGCGGTCTTGGCATTGGTGGTGCCGCACACATCGCCCAGGCCGAAAATGTGCGGGTAGCGCAGGTGTTGCAAGCTGTGGGGGTTCACTTCGCACCAGCCGGCAGCATCGGCCAGTGGGCTGTGGCGGATAAAGTCCGGGGAGACCTGCGGGGGAACAACGTGCAACAGGTCGAAGGATTTTTCCTCGACGGTGACATTGCCCTCGGCGTCCTTCACTTCAAACCAGGCCTTGCGTGCCGGGCCGTCGACCTTTACCAGGTTGGCATTGAAGGCCAGGCGCGCGTTGTATTTTGCTACGTAGTTCATCAGCGGCGGCACAAAGGTCGCCACGCCGAACAACGCTGCGCCAGCCAGGTTGAATTCCACGTCGATGTGCTTGAGGTTGCCCTGCTTGAGCCAATGGTCGCAAGACAGGTACATGGCCTTTTGCGGCGCACCGGCGCATTTGATCGGCATCGCCGGCTGGGTAAAGATCGCCTTGCCGCCCTTGAGCTGCCGCACCAATTGCCAGGTGTAGGCCGCGTGTTCGTAGCGGTAGTTGGAGGTGACGCCGTGCTGGCCCAGGGTGTTTTCCAGGCCTTCGATTTTTTCCCAGGCCAGGCGCAGGCCGGGGCAGACGATCAGGTTGTTCCAGGTGACGCGCTGGCCGCTGTCGAGTACCAGGGTGTGTTCGTCCGGCAGCAGCTCAGTGACGGCCGCCTGCACCCAGGTGACACCGTTGGGCAGCACGTCCGCCAGGGGGCGACGGGTCTTTTTAATGTCGTAGACGCCACCGCCGACCAGGGTCCAGGCCGGTTGGTAACAGTGATGATCGCTGGGTTCGACAAGGGTGATATTCAGGTGCGGGTCGCGCTTGAGCAGGCTGGCCAGCAGGCCGATGCCTGCCGAACCGCCGCCGATGACGACGATATCGCCACTGATGGTTGGGCCCCAGTGTTGGTCGGTCATGGTCTATTGCCTTTTATCGTCAATGCACACAAGGGTCGCTGCCGTATGGCGTCACGCCCAACTTTTTATCACCGCGCCGCAGTACAGGCCGGACAGGGTCTTCATCACTTGAATCACTTCGTGGCTGGCCAACCCGTAGAAGATGTATTTGCCTTCCCGACGGGTGGCGACCAACCCTTCATCACGCAAGATGCCCAACTGCTGTGACAGCGTGGGCTGGCGCACGCCGGTCATGGTTTCCAACTCACCGACGTTGCGCTCGCCCTGGGTGAGTTGGCACAGGATCAACAAGCGATCCTCATTGGCCAGGGCCTTGAGCAAGGCACAGGCCTTGGACGCCGATGCGCGCAACTGGGCAACTTCGCCTTCACTCAGAGTAGATTCCATTTGCCTCGGGTCCTTTGCGTCACTTAAGCTCGAAACATTATGTGTAAATGTAAAGTGATTGTAATCACTTTTTTCAGCAGCAGGGGTAGCCGTCATGTCAGCGTTGATTCATTCCTTTTTGGACGAGGCGTCGTCGACCTACACCTACGTCGTCTATGCAGCGGACGGCGGCCCCTGCGCCATTGTCGACTCGGTGCTCAACTACGACCCGGCATCCGGGCGCACCGACACGCGCCAGGTCGACAAGGTCATCGCCTTTGTCCGCGAGCACGGTTTGCAGGTGCAGTGGCTGCTGGAGACCCACGCCCATGCTGACCATCTGTCGGCCGCGCCGTATCTGCGCCGCACGCTGGGCGGCAAGATCGCCATTGGCCAGTGCATCAGCCAGGTACAGGACGTGTTCAAGCACCTGTTCAACCTGGAGCCTGAATTTCGCGCCGATGGCTCGCAGTTCGATCATTTGTTCGCGCCGGATGAAATCTTTCATATCGGCGCGATAAAAGCCCAGGCGCTGCATGTACCGGGGCATACCCCGGCAGACATGGCCTACCTGATCGACGACCGCTTGATCCTGGTGGGTGACACGCTGTTCATGCCCGACGTGGGCACCGCCCGCTGCGACTTCCCCGGCGGCGATGCGCGGCAGTTGTATGCGTCGATGCGCAGGTTGCTGGCCTTCCCACCGCACACCCAACTGTACGTATGCCATGACTACCCGCCTGAAGGTCGCGAAGCCAAATGCCTGACCACCGTGGCCGAGCAGCGCGCGGGGAATATCCATGTGCATGACGGCGTGGATGAGGCGGCGTTCGTGGCGATGCGCACCCAGCGCGATGCCGGGTTGGGCATGCCGACATTACTGCTGCCGGCGATCCAGGTGAATGTGCGGGCGGGGAATATGCCGCCGGCGGAAGAGAACGGCGTGACCTACCTGAAGATCCCACTCAACCAACTATGAAATGCGATTAAACAATGTGGGGGGACCCCCTCCCACATTCTGTCCTGTGTTAATTCAAGAACCGAGGCTGATGCCATTCGCCGGCAGCGGCAACGCGGTTTTGTAGCGTACTTGCTTGAGCGCAAAGCTCGAGCGGATGTTGGCGACACCCGGCACCTTGGTCAAAAAATCCATCATGAAGCGCTCCAGCGACTGGATCGTCGGCACCAGCACCCGGATCAGGTAATCCGGGTCGCCGGCCATCAGGTAGCACTCCATCACCTCGGGTCGGTCCGAGATCGCCCCTTCGAACTGCTGCAGTGCCAGCTCGTTCTGCTTTTCCAGGCTCACGTGGATAAACACGTTGACGTGCAGCCCCAGCAGGTCGGCGTCGAGCAAGGTTACCTGCTCGCGAATCAAGCCGAGTTCTTCCATTGCCTTCACCCGGTTAAAGCACGGCGTGGGCGACAGGTTGACCGAGCGGGCCAGGTCGGCGTTGGTGATCCGTGCATTCTCCTGCAGGGCGTTGAGAATGCCGATATCGGTACGGTCCAGTTTGCGCATGAGACAAAATCACCTGTTTATTATGTTTATGCAGTTTTTTTATCCGCAAATGAGCCCCAGCGCAACGAAACACAGATAAATATTCTTCTGCGCCCCGCCTATGATTGTTGTAGGACAAGATTTCTTCTACCCGAAGACTGACTGTCAGCTAGCGCGCCCACTACAAGAAATTCACAAGATCGAGCGTAGAAGCCATGAACCAGCCGTATGCACCATTGCGCCTGCACGTTCCCGAACCCTCGGGCCGACCAGGCTGCAAGACCGACTTTACCTACCTGCGCCTGACCGACGCGGGCCTGGTGCGCAAACCCGCCATCGACGTAGAACCCGCCGACACCGCCGACCTGGCCAAGGGCCTGATCCGTGTACTCGACGACCAGGGCCAGGCCCTGGGCCCGTGGGCCGAAGGCGTTCCCGCCGACATCCTGCGCAAGGGCATGCGCGCCATGCTCAAGACGCGCATCTTCGACAACCGCATGGTGGTCGCCCAGCGTCAGAAAAAAATGTCGTTCTACATGCAAAGCCTTGGCGAAGAAGCCATCGGCAGCGCCCAGGCCCTGGCCTTGAACATCGACGACATGTGCTTCCCCACCTACCGCCAGCAAAGCATCCTGATGGCCCGAGAAGTGCCGCTGGTGGACCTGATCTGCCAGTTGCTGTCCAACGAGCGCGACCCGCTCAAGGGCCGCCAGTTGCCGATCATGTATTCGGTGAAGGACGCGGGGTTTTTCACCATTTCCGGCAACCTCGCCACTCAATTCGTACAGGGCGTGGGCTGGGGCATGGCCTCGGCGATCAAGGGCGACACCAAGATCGCCTCGGCCTGGATCGGCGACGGCGCCACCGCCGAATCCGACTTCCACACCGCCCTCACCTTTGCCCACGTGTACCGGGCGCCGGTGATTCTCAACGTGGTCAACAACCAATGGGCGATCTCCACCTTCCAGGCCATCGCCGGCGGTGAAGCCACCACCTTCGCCGGACGCGGCGTCGGTTGCGGCATCGCCTCGCTGCGCGTGGACGGCAACGACTTTATCGCCGTATACGCCGCCTCCGCCTGGGCCGCCGAACGTGCGCGCCGCAACCTCGGCCCCACCCTGATCGAATGGGTCACCTACCGCGCCGGCCCGCATTCCACGTCCGATGACCCGTCCAAATATCGCCCCGCCGACGACTGGAGCCACTTCCCGCTGGGCGACCCGATTGCGCGCCTCAAGCAGCACTTGATCAAGATTGGCCAGTGGTCCGAAGAGGAACACGCGGCGGTCAGTGCCGAACTGGAAGCCGAAGTGATCGCCGCGCAAAAACAAGCCGAACAATACGGCACTCTCGCCGGCGGCCAGATTCCAAGCGCCGCGACCATGTTCGAGGACGTTTACAAAGAGATGCCGGAGCACTTGAAGCGCCAGCGTCAAGAGTTGGGGGTCTGACATGAACGATCACAACAACAGCATTGAAGTGGAAACCGCCATGACCACTACCACCATGACCATGATCCAGGCGCTGCGCTCGGCCATGGACGTGATGCTCGAACGCGACGACAACGTGGTGGTGTTCGGCCAGGACGTCGGTTATTTCGGCGGCGTATTCCGCTGCACCGAAGGCTTGCAGACCAAGTACGGCAGCTCGCGGGTATTCGACGCACCGATTTCCGAGAGCGGCATCATCGGCGTGGCCGTGGGCATGGGCGCCTACGGCCTGCGACCGGTCGCGGAAATCCAGTTTGCCGACTACGTCTACCCCGCCACCGACCAGATCATCTCCGAAGCCGCGCGCCTGCGTTATCGCTCGGCCGGCCAGTTCACCGCGCCGCTGACCATGCGCATGCCCTGCGGCGGCGGCATCTATGGCGGGCAGACCCACAGCCAGAGTATCGAAGCGGTGTTTACCCAGGTCTGCGGCCTGCGCACGGTGATGCCGTCCAACCCTTATGACGCCAAGGGTTTGCTGATCGCATCCATCGAAAACGATGACCCGGTGATCTTCCTGGAGCCCAAGCGCCTGTACAACGGCCCGTTCGACGGCCATCACGACCGCCCGGTAACGCCGTGGTCGAAACACCCCCAAGCGCAAGTGCCGGACGGTTACTACACCGTGCCGCTGGACGTGGCCGCCATCGTGCGTCCGGGTTCGGCCGTGACGGTGCTGACCTACGGCACCACGGTGTATGTGTCGCAAGTCGCCGCCGAGGAAACCGGCATCGACGCCGAAGTCATCGACCTGCGCAGCCTGTGGCCGCTGGACCTGGAGACCATCGTCAAGTCAGTCAAAAAGACCGGCCGCTGCGTGGTGGTGCACGAAGCTACCCGCACCTGCGGCTTTGGCGCCGAGCTGGTGTCGCTGGTGCAGGAGCATTGCTTCCACCACCTGGAAGCCCCGATCGAACGCGTCACCGGCTGGGACACGCCCTACCCGCACGCGCAGGAATGGGCGTATTTCCCAGGGCCGTCCCGAGTGGGCGCGGCGTTGAAACGGGTCATGGAGGTCTGAATGGGCACGCACGTTATCAAGATGCCGGACATCGGCGAAGGCATCGCGGAAGTTGAATTGTCGCAGTGGCATGTGAAGGTCGGCGACCTGGTCGTCGAAGACCAGGTGCTGGCGGATGTAATGACCGACAAGGCGATGGTGGACATCCCCTCGCCGGTGCACGGCAAGGTGATTTCCCTCGGCGGCGAGCCGGGCGAGGTCATGGCCGTGGGCAGTATTTTGATCAGCATTGAAGTGGAAGGCGCTGGTAACGCCAAGGACGCGCCGACAGTGGCTGAGCCGCCGAAGGCAGCGCCTGTGCCTGAAGCCAGGCCGGCACCGGTCGAAAGCAAACCAGCGCCGGTCGCGGTGACCGCTCAGGCGCCAGCGGCCCGTGCAGCCGATGAACGTCCGCTGGCCTCTCCGGCGGTGCGCAAACATGCGCTGGACGCGGGCATTCAACTGCGCCTGGTGCAAGGCACCGGCCCGGCGGGCCGGGTTCTGCATGAAGACCTCGAGGCGTACCTGCAACAAGGCTCGTCCAGGCCATCAACAGCGGCCAACCCCTACGCCGAACGCAACGACGAACAACAGATCCCGGTGATCGGCATGCGCCGCAAGATCGCCCAGCGCATGCAGGACGCCACCCGGCGGGCCGCGCATTTCAGCTATGTGGAAGAGATCGACGTCACCGCGCTGGACGAGTTGCGTGTACACCTCAACGAAAAACACGGCACTACGCGCGGCAAGCTGACCCTGCTGCCGTTCATCGTGCGCGCCATGGTCGTGGCGTTGCGCGACTTCCCGCAGATCAACGCGCGTTACGACGACGAAGCCCAGATCATCACCCGCCTCGGCGCGGTGCATGTGGGCGTCGCCACCCAGAGCGATGTGGGCCTGATGGTACCGGTGGTGCGTCACGCCGAGGCGCGCAGCCTGTGGGGCAATGCCGAGGAAATCGCACGCCTGGCCACGGCCGCGCGCAACGGCAAGGCCAGTCGTGACGAGCTGTCGGGCTCGAGCATTACCTTGACGAGCCTCGGCGCCCTGGGCGGTATCGTCAGCACGCCGGTGCTGAACCTGCCGGAAGTGGCGATTGTCGGGGTTAACCGCATCGTTGAGCGGCCCATGGTGATCAAGGGCCAGATCGTGGTGCGCAAGATGATGAACCTCTCCAGCTCGTTCGATCACCGCGTGGTCGACGGCATGGACGCGGCGCAATTCATCCAGGCCATTCGCGGCCTGCTCGAACAACCCGCCAGCCTGTTCCTGGAGTAAGGGCATGACCCAGACATTGCAAACAACGCTGCTGATTATCGGCGGCGGCCCCGGCGGTTATGTGGCGGCGATCCGCGCAGGCCAGCTGGGCATCCCGACCGTTCTGGTGGAAGGCCAGGCGCTGGGCGGCACCTGCCTGAACATCGGCTGCATTCCGTCCAAGGCCTTGATCCACGTGGCCGAGCAGTTCCAGCAGAGCGTGCACCACAGCCAGGGCTCGCCGCTGGGTATCGAAGTGGATGTACCGACCCTGGACATCCGCAAGAGCGTGGAATGGAAGGACGGCATCGTCGACCGCCTGACCACCGGCGTCGCCGCGCTGCTCAAGAAGCACAAAGTGCAGGTGATCCACGGCTGGGCCAAGGTGGTCGACGGCAAGACCGTCGATGTCGGCGACCAGCGTATCCAGTGCGAACACCTGCTGCTGGCCACCGGCTCGACCAGCGTCAACCTGCCGATGCTGCCGATTGGCGGGCCGATCATCTCGTCCACCGAAGCCCTGGCGCCGACTCGCGTGCCCAAGCGCCTGATCGTGGTGGGCGGCGGGTATATCGGCCTGGAGCTGGGGATTGCCTACCGCAAACTCGGCGCCGAGGTCAGTGTGGTCGAGGCGCAGGATCGCATCCTGCCGGCCTACGACGCCGAACTGACGCAGCCGGTCGGCGAATCCCTCAAGCAACTGGGCGTCAAGCTGTACCTCAAGCACAGCGTCATCGGCTTTGCCGACCACTGCCTGCAAGTGCGTGACCCGAATGGCGACACCTTGTCGCTGGAAACGGATCAAGTGCTGGTGGCCGTTGGTCGCAAACCCAACACCCAGGGCTGGAACCTCGAAGCGCTGAACCTGGACATGCACGGCGCGGCGATCAAGATCGACAGCCGTTGCCAGACCAGCATGCGCAATGTGTATGCCATTGGCGACCTGAGCGGCGAGCCGATGCTGGCGCACCGGGCCATGGCCCAGGGTGAAATGGTGGCCGAACTGATCAGCGGTCAACACCGCGAATTCAACCCGGCGGCCATCCCGGCGGTGTGCTTTACCGACCCGGAACTGGTGGTGGTCGGCAAGACCCCGGACGAGGCCAAGGCGGCCGGCCTGGACTGCATCGTGTCGAGCTTTCCGTTCGCCGCCAATGGCCGGGCCATGACCCTGGAGTCGAAAACCGGCTTCGTGCGGGTAGTGGCGCGACGTGACAACCACCTGATCGTCGGCTGGCAAGCGGTGGGCGTGGGCGTGTCGGAACTGTCCACCGCGTTTGGCCTGAGCCTGGAAATGGGTTCGCGCCTGGAAGACGTGGCCGGCACCATCCATGCCCATCCAACCTTGGGTGAGGCGGTACAGGAAGCTGCGCTGCGGGCATTGGGGCACGCGTTGCACCTTTGAAGGGGGTGCTAAGGCACCGGCTAATGCAGTATTGTTGCGCCCATTCAGAAAAAATCCGACTTGACCAGAGATAGAGGGTGTCATGGGTAACGAAAGCATCAATTGGGACAAGCTGGGTTTTGACTACATCAAGACCGACAAGCGGTTTCTCCAGACCTGGAAAAACGGCGAATGGCAAGCTGGCACCCTGACCGACGACAACGTGCTGCACATCAGCGAGGGCTCCACCGCCCTGCACTATGGCCAGCAGTGCTTCGAAGGCCTCAAGGCCTACCGCTGCAAGGACGGCTCGATCAACCTGTTCCGTCCGGACCAGAACGCCGCGCGCATGCAGCGCAGCTGCGCCCGCCTGCTGATGCCGCACGTGCCCACCGAGGACTTCATCGAAGCCTGCAAACAAGTGGTCAAGGCCAACGAGCGATTCATCCCGCCGTACGGCAGCGGCGGCGCGCTGTACCTGCGCCCGTTCGTGATCGGCACCGGTGACAACATTGGCGTGCGTACCGCGCCGGAGTTCATCTTCTCGGTGTTCTGCATCCCGGTTGGCGCCTACTTCAAGGGCGGCCTGGTGCCACACAACTTCCAGATCTCCACGTTCGACCGCGCCGCGCCGCAAGGCACCGGTGCCGCGAAAGTCGGCGGCAACTACGCCGCCAGCCTGATGCCGGGCTCGGAAGCGAAAAAATCCGGGTTCGCCGACGCGATCTACCTGGACCCGATGACCCACTCGAAGATCGAAGAAGTCGGCTCGGCCAACTTCTTCGGGATCACCCACGACAATAAGTTCATCACGCCGAAGTCGCCTTCGGTGCTGCCAGGCATCACCCGCCTGTCGCTGATCGAACTGGCCCAGACCCGCCTGGGCCTGGAAGTGGTCGAGGGCGAAGTGTTCATTGACAAGCTGTCCGACTTCAAAGAAGCGGGCGCCTGCGGCACCGCTGCGGTGATCTCGCCGATCGGCGGCATCCAGTACAACGGCCAGCTGCACGTGTTCCACAGCGAAACCGAAGTGGGCCCGCTCACCCAGAAGCTCTACAAAGAGCTGACCGGCGTGCAGACCGGCGATGTTGAAGCGCCAGCGGGTTGGATCGTAAAAGTCTAATCCAGCCACCCTGCAATACCCTGTGGGAGGGGGCTACACCCCTCCCACATGGGGCCCGCCTTGGGTTCAGGGAATATTCGCCGCAATCTTCTTGCCCATACTGATCCTCGGCTCCACCGCATACCCCAGCGCCTCATAGAACCCTGCCACTGCGTCATTGCCGCCGGTGATCTGCAGGTTGATCTTCATGCAGCCCAGTGCCGCCAACGCCTGTTCCGCATGCCGCACCAACGACGAACCCAGGCCATGGCGCTGATAGTCAGCGTGCACCGCCACCGAATACAGCCAGCCTCGATGGCCGTCATAGCCGGCGAGAATTGTGCCGATCACCGTTTTTTTATCCGTCGCGACGAAGAACAACCCATCATTGACCGCCAGCTTCTTATCGATCGCCAGGCTCGGCAGGTTGTGCGCGGTGTCATAGCCAAATGCTTGCTGCCATAGCGCGACCACCTGTGTGCGGTGTTGACGGTCGCGATACGGCCCGATGGGGTGGCGCGACAGCAGCGTCTTTTCCATCACCAGCGTGCGCTCGTTGCCGTGGTAGACGTCGCGCACGGTGTGAAACCCCAGCTTGGTATAGAACGGCTCGGCGGTCAGCGAGGCCGGCACGCTCAGCACCGTTACCCCGGCTTCACGGGCGCGCACCTCAATCTCGAGCATCAGCAGGCGACCAATGCCCTGCCCTTGCAGCGCCGGGTTGACGAACACCGAGCGCACCACGTTCGCCTCAAGGGCCGCCGTGGCGACAATCAATTGAGCCTGGACCGCCACCAGCACGACGCGGCGCTTGAGTAGTTCCAGCACAGCGTCGGCGGTGAAGTTGCTCGCCACTCGAGCGATCACATCCGCCGGGTAATCCCGCGCATTGCTGCTGTGCAGGGCCGCTAATATGACCTGGCTGATGCCTTCGGCATCGGTGGGCTGAGCGAGACGAACGGCGGTAGACATGATTCCTCCTGCCTGACACGACTATGACAAACACCACAATACCAATGTGGGAGGGAGCAAGCCCCCTCCCACAGTGTGACCCTATTTCAATCCTGCAGCCGATTCGGCTGCCGCACCCACCTTTTCAGCTTTCCCGGCTGAACCGCTGCGTTGTTTCAGCCGGGATTCACCCCGTACAGCGCCCAAAATAGCGGCACAAGATCCCCCATGGACCCGTGCCCCCATGCAAACCACCAACACCGTCCTGATGATTCGCCCGGCGCGCTTTGCCTTCAACCCGGACACCGCGATCAACAACCGTTTCCAGCGCCAGCCCCTGGACCCGCTCAACGCACAGCACAAAGCGCTGGAAGAGTTCGACGGGTATGTCGCGACCCTGCGCCGGCACGGCGTGGAAGTGCTGGTGGTGCAAGACACCCCGGCGCCCCACACGCCCGACTCGATCTTCCCCAACAACTGGTGGAGCAGCCACGCCGACGGCAGCCTGGTGCTGTACCCGATGGAAGGCCAGAACCGACGATTGGAGCGCAACAAAGGTGTGCTGCAAGTGTTGGAGCAACGTTTTACGGTCAAGCACACCATTGACCTCAGCCATCTGGAACAGCAGAACATCTTCCTCGAGGGCACCGGCAGCATGGTGCTCGACCGCCAGCACCGCATCAGCTACGCCTGCCACTCCGGGCGCACTCATCAGGACGCCCTGCGCCAATTCGCCGAACGCCTCGACTACCAACTGTGTGTATTCCACGCGGTCGACCGTCACCGCACGCCGATCTACCACAGCAACGTGATGATGAGCGTGGGCCGCGACCTCTCGGTGGTGTGCCTGCAAGCCCTGCCCGAGGAAGGTGAACGCCAGGCCCTGGAACGCTCCCTGCGCGACACCGGCAAGGACATCGTCGCGCTGGACTTCGACCAGTTGGAAGCCTTCGCCGGCAACATGCTCGAAGTGCATGACCGCGACGGCCAGCCGCTGCTGGTGATGTCCGCGAGTGCCTGGGGCGCGTTGCAACCGGCCCAGCGTCAACACGTGGAACGCCATACGCGACCGGTGGTGGTGAACATCGACAACATCGAACGCATCGGCGGCGGCAGTGCCCGCTGCATGCTGGCGGAAGTCCATCTGCCCGCCCGCGCCTCATTTCAATAAGGAGTCTTGCCATGACCCGCTATATCGACGTAAACGACCTCAGCTACCTGGTCTCGCAAAAAGGCTTGCAAACCTGCATCAGCGAGATGGCCGAATACATCCACGCCGACTACCTGCGCTGGCAGGATTTCGAAAAATGCGCACGTCTGGCCAACCACTCGCCGGAGGGCGTGATCGAGCTGATGCCGGTGTCCGACGCGTCGCTGTACGCGTTCAAATACGTTAACGGTCACCCGAAAAACACCCTGGCCGGCATGCTCACCGTCATGGCCTTTGGCGCCCTGGGCGATGTCGACACCGGTAAACCCGTACTGCTGGCGGAAATGACCCTGACCACCGCCATCCGCACCGCCGCCACCTCGGCGCTGGTGGCGCGCTACCTGGCCCGCGACAACAGCCGCAGCATGGCGTTGATCGGCAACGGCTCCCAAAGCGAATTCCAGGCCCTGGCCTTCCACGCCATGCTCGGCATCAATGAAATTCGCCTGTTCGATATCGACGCCAAGGCCACCGCCAAGCTGGCGGCCAACCTCAAGGCGTTCCCGGCGATCAAGGTGATCCTGGCCGCCAGCGTGGCCGAAGCGGTCAAAGGCGCGGACATCGTCACCACCGTGACCGCCGACAAGGCCTACGCCACCATCCTCACCAACGAGATGATCGAGCCGGGCATGCACCTCAACGCCGTGGGCGGCGACTGCCCGGGCAAGACCGAGCTGGACCGCCGCATCGTCGAGCGCGCCCGGGTGATCGTCGAGTACGAACCGCAAAGCCGCATCGAAGGTGAGATCCAACACATGCCGCCAGACTCACCGGTGACCGAACTGTGGCAAGTGATCAACGGCCAGCAACCCGGCCGCGAAAACGCACGCCAGGTCACGCTGTTCGACTCGGTGGGCTTTGCCATCGAAGACTACTCGGCCCTGCGTTACGTGTTGGACGTGGCCCAGGCCCTGGATGTAGGCCGCGAGCTGGAGCTGGTGCCTGACCTCGCCGACCCCAAGGACCTGTTCGCACGCCTGGCCCAACAGCCCGGCGTACAGCACAAAAAGCGCGCCTGAGACCGCTCTGGCCTGCCGCTTTGCGCCCAGGCCAGGTCAGATTTCGACGAGTAAAAAGCCGATTTAGCGCGTGCGGCAGCCGATTCCGCTGCATTGCGCTTTTTAACAGCGCAATTTGCCCTTTGCGCACGGGGTAAACGACACAAAAAACGCACCATCATGAAGCATTCTGAGCCCGACCAAAGCGTCACCCAATGCATGCAAGCCGCACCTTTTTCTACTGCCCTGACATCAATTACAAAATATAGGGACTACACCATGACCCCATTGCGATCACTCATCGCTGCGTTGCTGTTGCCACTGTGCGCCACCGCCGCCCACGCCCAGGAATGGAAAGAAATCCGCTTCGGCGTGTTCCCCGAATACCCTCCCTTCGAATCCGTCGCCGCCGACGGCAGCCTGCAAGGCTTCGATATCGAATTAGGCAATGCGATCTGCGCCAAGCTCGAAGTGAAATGCACCTGGGTGCACAACGAATTCGACGGCATGATCCCGGCACTGCGCGCGCGTAAGTTCGACGCCATCATGTCGTCGATGGCCGTGACCCCGGCCCGCGAAAAACAGATCGACTTCACCGACCGCCTGTTCCTCAGCCCGACTTCGGTGATCACCCGCAAAAATGCCGACTTCGGCGACACCCCGCAATCGCTCAAGGGCAAGCAGGTCGGCGTGCTGCAAGGCTCGCTGCAGGAAGCCTATGCCCGCGCGCAGTTGACCAGGCTCGGTGCCCAGGTCAAGGCGTACCAGTCCCAGGACCAGAACTACGCCGACCTGCAGAACGGGCGCCTCGACGCCACCCTGACCGACAAGCTCGAAGCGCAGCTCAACTTCCTGTCCAAGCCTGAAGGCGCCGACTTCAAGACCGGCCCGGCCTTCAAGGACCCGACCCTGCCCCTGGACATCGCCATGGGCCTGCGCAAGAACGATCAGGAACTGCGTGCGCTGATCAACAAGGGCATCGCTGCCGTGCAGGCCGATGGCACTTATGCGCAGATCCAGCAAAAGTACTTCGGCGACCAAGACATCTACCACGAGTAAGCCATCACAATCCCCTGTGTGAGATGGCTTATGTGGGAGGGGGCTTGCTCCCGATGAGGGCGCGCCAGTCGGCACATGTATTGACTGACCCACCGCTATCGGGAGCAAGCCCCCTCCCCCAAAAGCCTCTCCCACAAGGGTATGTCTGCGCCCTTCAGAGATTCTTCCGATGAACGACTTTCTCAACCTGCACGGCTACGGCCCGATGCTGGCCCAGGGTGCCTGGATGACGCTCAAGCTGGCGTTCCTCGCACTGGCCCTGAGCCTCGCCCTGGGCCTGATTGCCGCCGGCGCGAAGCTGTCCAGCGCCAAATGGCTGCGCATACCGGCCACGCTGTACACCACGCTGATCCGCAGCGTGCCGGACCTGGTGCTGATCCTGCTGATTTTCTACAGCCTGCAACTGTGGCTGAACGACCTGACCGAAACCTTCGGCTGGGACTACTTCGAAATCGACCCCTTCACCGCTGGGGTGATCACCCTGGGCTTTATCTACGGGGCATATTTCACCGAGAACTTCCGTGGCGCGATCCTCAGCGTGCCGGCCGGCCAACTGGAAGCCGCCACCGCCTACGGCCTGAGCCGCTGGCAGCGTTTCCATCTGGTGCTATTCCCGCAATTGATGCGCTTTGCGCTGCCGGGTCTGGGCAATAACTGGCTGGTGCTGCTCAAGTCCACGGCGCTGGTTTCGATCATCGGCCTGTCGGACCTGGTAAAGGCCGCGCAAAACGCCGGCAAGACCACCAGCGAGCCGCTGTACTTCCTGATCCTCGCAGGCCTGGTGTACCTGGTGATCACCACCCTCTCCAACCGCATCTTCAAGCGCCTCGAACGGCGCTACAACCTCGGCATCAAGGGGATGGCGCGATGATCGAACTGTTCCAGCAATACGGCCTGGACTACGTGTTCAGCGATGGCGCGGGGTTATCCGGCGTGGCCATGACGCTATGGCTGTTCATTGTCTCGGTGGTACTCGGCTTTTTTCTGTCGATCCCGTTGGCACTGGCCCGGGTCTCGGCGCATTTCTGGCTGCGCTGGCCGGTCGAGATGTACACCTACCTGTTCCGTGGCACGCCGTTGTATATCCAACTGCTGATTTGCTACACCGGGCTGTACAGCCTGGAGGTGGTGCAGGACAACGCCCTGCTCAATCAATTTTTCCGCAATGCATTGAACTGCACCCTGCTGGCCTTTGTGCTCAACACCTGCGCCTACACCGTGGAAATCTTCGCCGGCGCTATCCGCAATATTCCCCACGGCGAGATCGAAGCCGCGCGCGCCTATGGCCTGCACGGCTGGCGGCTGAATCTGTTTGTGGTGGTTCCGGCGGCCTTGCGCCGTGCGTTGCCGGCCTACAGCAACGAAATGATCCTGATGCTGCACGCCACGTCGCTGGCGTTCACCGCCACGGTCGCCGACATTCTCAAAGTGGCCCGCGACGCCAATGCCGAAACCTTCCTGACCTTCCAGGCCTTCGGTATCGCGGCCCTGCTGTACATGCTGCTGTCCTTTGCACTGGTGGGCCTGTTTCGACTGGCCGAACGTCGCTGGATGCGTTTTCTTGTTCCTACCCGAGGCTAACCCATGAATCAGTCCGCGCAGGCCCTGGCCACCTATCCTGTCGATATTCCCGCGGCCAAAACCGCAACCGCTGCCGTCAAGCTCCAGGTCGAAGGCATCCATAAACGCTACGGCGAACACGAGGTGCTCAAGGGCGTGTCCCTCAACGCCCGCCACGGCGATGTGATCAGCCTGATCGGCGCCAGCGGCTCGGGCAAAAGCACCCTGCTGCGCTGCATCAACTTTCTGGAACAGCCGGACGCCGGGGTCATCACCCTGGACGGCATCAGCATTCAAATGCAACAAGGCCGCGCAGGTACCCGCGCACCGCATCAGGCGCAATTGCAGAACCTGCGCACGCGCCTGGCCATGGTGTTCCAGCACTTCAACCTGTGGAGCCACATGACCGTGCTGGAGAACATCACCATGGCCCCGCGCCGAGTGCTGGGGGTGAGCGCGGCCGAGGCGGAACAACGTGCGCGCCTGTACCTGGACAAAGTCGGCTCTGCCCGGCCGCGTGGCGGATCAATACCCGGCATTTCTGTCCGGCGGCCAGCAACAGCGCGTGGCCATCGCACGCGCCCTGGCGATGGAACCGGAAATTATCCTGTTCGACGAACCCACCTCCGCACTGGACCCAGAACTTGTAGGAGAAGTCCTCAAAGTCATACAGACGTTGGCCGAGGAAGGCCGTACCATGCTGATGGTCACCCACGAGATGGGCTTTGCCCGCCAGGTGTCCAGCCAAGTGCTGTTCCTGCATCAGGGTAGGGTCGAGGAACAAGGCGGTGCCGAGATCCTCGACCACCCCAACAGCGAACGCTTGCAGCAATTTCTTTCCAACCGTTTGAAGTGAAACCCATGGATACCAAGGCCAACGGACCCCATACCTCCCCCGCGCTGGACCGCATCGATGAGGCAATCATCGAAGTACTGCGCCATCAGGGGCGTATCACCTACGAAAAGCTCTCGTCGCTGGTGCATCTCACCCCCAGGCCCTGCCTGGAACGGGTGCGCAAGCTGGAGCGACGCGGGGTGATCCGTGGGTACGGGGCGATCATCGATGTGCAGATGGTCTCACCGGGGCTGTCGCTGCTGGTGCTGGTGGCCTTGTCCAACCAAAGCGGGCGCTCGGCACAAAGGGCGTTCGAGGCCTGCGTGAAAGCGTGCCCCCAGGTGTTCGAATGCCAGTTGATCAGCGGGCCGTTTGACTACAGCCTGAGGATGCGCTGCCGGGACATGGAGCATTACCGGGTGCTGACGGAGACCTGGTTGAACAATGATGAGCTGCATATCGACAAGCTCGTGGCGCATCCCGAACTCGCGGTCGTCAAGAACACCGCCACTGAACTGACCTGATCGTCCGCCCCACAACACTGGAGATTTAATGTGGGCGGGGGGCATCAGTTAGATAGTCACCCGCCCGCTCGCCACAGGTTACTTTTTGCCCACCCTTAACTGACTGGCATCGGGTCAAGCCTCCCAGATTTTTAACCCTGCCCGCTTGAAATACGTTTGCCGGGTCTAGCGCCAACCAGCTTCGCCTGCCCATCCTTTTGCTTGCCGGTACGCGCCTCGCTGATCAACCCCGGTATCAGCTTGCCCTCCGGCAGGTTCTTCCAGAACCGACTTGGCAGGTGCCCCTCCATCACCTTGGGGTTCAGCCGCGCCGGATTGAAAATATGGCTGTAGTACGTCAACCACATGGCGCTGTGCGGGTCTTCAACAGTTTGCGCCAGCTGGCGCCAGGCTTCGGGACATTGGCGCTCGTGAATCAATTGCTCGCCGTCGTAATACACCGCGTCCAATGGCGTGGCGATCATCCAGCGATGACGCCCCATGCGCCCGACAAAATGCTGGCTGGCGGGTTTAAGGATGTCATGAGCCGGTTCGTGCCAGGCTACGTACTCCGGCAACTGCGGCCCCGCCTCGGCTGGCAGCGCAATGAACCGCACAAACGCGTGCAGGTGATGGGCTTCACGGCTGACCTGCTTGATGCGCCGCTGCAACTCGCTGCCCAATTTGTCACCTGCCAGCATCGCCGTGCGATCCCCATGGCTGACCCGCCATAGCACTTCGTACAACAGGCTCCAGCGTTGATCGCCGTGGTAGCAGGCGGCTGATTCAAGCAGCTCGATCAACGCTTTGGGGATCCGCGCCTGAAACGGCCCAAGCCCGGTGGGTATCGGCTCATCGGTGGCAAACAGGTCCGCCACCTCGGCCTCGCCCCAACAGACCTGGCTGGGGTCGACCTGATGGCTGAGCAACCAGCGCGCCTGTTCGCGCCAGGTGCTGAACAGGTTGTCGCATTCCAGGCTGATCATCCCCACAACCCCATCTGCTGCGGCTGCGGGCGGTCACGCAGTTGTTCGCGCAGCAGCACGCTGGTGCTTTCAGCCTGTTGCGGGTGGTAGTCGCTGGTGATGAAAAACGGCTTGGCCTTGGCCAGCACGCAACGCATGCGGGTCAGGTCTTCGAAGCGGATCTTGCGCTCGCGGCGCAGGTCCACCAGCCGCTGGGTGGTGCGCAGGCCAATGCCTGGGATACGCGCGATCAGGGTGGGTTCGGCGCGGTTCAGGTCCAGCGGGAACACCTCGCGATGCTCCAGGGCCCAGGCCAGCTTGGGATCGATGTCCAACGCCAAATGGCCAGGGCCCTGGAACAGTTCGCCCGCGTTGAAGCCATAGCTGCGCAGCAGAAAATCCGCCTGATACAAACGGTGCTCGCGCATCAGCGGCGGCGCCGCCAGGGGCACGCTCTTGGGGCTGTTGGGAATGGGGCTGAACGCCGAGTAATACACGCGGCGCAACTTGAAGTTGCCGTACAACGCCTCGGCACCGTGGAGGATGGTGCTGTCGTCGGTGTCGTCGGCGCCGACGATCATCTGCGTGCTCTGCCCAGCCGGTGCAAACCGTGGCGCGCGGGGTTCGTTGAAGACGGTCTGCTCGCCGGTATAGATGGTCTGCATGGCCTGCTTGATCGAGCCGATCTGCTTCTCCGGCGCCAACGTCCGCAGGCTGGCGTCAGTGGGCAGCTCGATGTTCACACTGAGGCGATCGGCATAGCGCCCGGCCTCGGCAATCAGCGCCGGGTCGGCTTCAGGGATGGTCTTGAGGTGGATATAACCGCGAAAGTCATGCTCTTGGCGCAACAGCTTGGCCACGCGCACCAACTGCTCCATGGTGTAGTCGGCCGAACGGATGATGCCGGAGCTGAGAAACAACCCGCTGACGCAATTGCGCCGGTAGAAATCCAGGGTCAGGGACACCACCTCCTCCGGGCTGAAACGTGCACGGGGCACATCGCTGGAGCGGCGGTTGACGCAGTATTGGCAGTCGTAGAGACAGAAGTTGGTGAGCAACACCTTGAGCAGCGATACGCAGCGCCCATCGGGTGTGTAGCTATGGCAGATGCCCATGCCATCGGTGGAACCCAGCCCCGCCTTGCCCTCGGAGCTGCGCTTGGGCGCGCCGCTGCTGGCGCACGAAGCGTCGTACTTGGCGGCGTCGGCGAGAATGCTGAGTTTTTCGATCAACTGCATGGAGGGCTGCCTGATACTGGTTTTTTGTACAGTATCAGCCAACCCTTCGGCTCACAAGCGCAGCCCGTCAGCTGGCGGAGGCCAGCAACAGGTCCTGCACCGAGCGGCCCTTGCCGCGGTTACGGTCGTTTTCGTACAACGACGCAGCAATTTCATCGGCGCGAATCGGCAGGATCGACAACAGCGTGTCGCTCAACCCGTGGCTGGCCTGGCTGAACCCCTGGATGTAGATGCCGGCCTTGCAGCGCTCATCGGTCACGATGCGGTAGTCACGGGCCACTTCGAAGTCACCCATGTAGGCTTCCAGCGGCGCCAGCAGTTCGCGGTGCATCTGGCGCTCGTAACCGGTGGCCAACACCACGGCATCGTAGTGATTGACGGTGACCTCGCCGGTGGCATTGTTGCGCAGGGTCAACTCCACACCCAGCGGGCCCGCCACAGCCTTTTCGACCACGGTCATGGTGCGGAACGCATGGCGGGCAATACCGGAGACTTTCTGGCGGTAGAAAATCCCGTAGATACGTTCGATCAGGTCCAGGTCCACCACCGAATAGTTGGTGTTCTGGTACTCGGCGACCAGCCGCTCACGCTCGGCGCCGACCTGCTGGAACACCAGGTCGGTAAAGGCCGGCGAGAACACCTCATTGACGAACGGGCTATCATCGGCCGGCTTGAGCGCCGAGCCGCGCAGGATCATGTCGACCTGCACCGACGGGTAGCTGTCATTGAGGTCGATAAAGGCCTCGGCAGCGCTCTGGCCACCGCCGATGATCGCGATACGCATCGCCTTGCCCTCGACACACGGCTGCTGCGCCATGCGCGCCAGGTATTGCGAGTGGTGGAACACGCGGCCGTCGTCCCTGAGCGCCTTGAATGCCTCGGGTACCCGAGGGGTGCCGCCGGCGCTGACCACCACCGAACGGGTGGTGCGCACATGCTGCTCGCCCAGGGCATCGCGGGAAATCACACGCAGCGCCTCGACCTGCTGCTGATGCAGGATCGGTTCGATCGCCAGCACTTCTTCGCCATATCGGCCCTGGCCCTGGAATTGCGCCGCGACCCAGCGCAGGTAGTCGTTGTATTCCATGCGGCACGGATAAAAGGTGCCCAGGTTAATGAAGTCGACCAGGCGATCGTGGGCTTTCAGATAATTGACAAAGGAGTACGGGCTGGTGGGGTTGCGCAGGGTCACCAGGTCCTTGAGGAACGAAATCTGCAGTTCGCTCTGGGTCACCAGGGTATTGCCGTGCCAGCGGTAGTCGGCCTGCTTGTCGAGAAACAACGCATCCAGTTTGCCCTGGGTTTTCTCGCGTTCCTGCAGGGCGATGGCCAGCGCCAGGTTCGATGGGCCGAAACCGATACCGATAAGGTCGTGAACCGCGGGCGAAGCAATTGCCTGTGTCATTCCAGTGTCCTCTGGATAAGCCCCTGGCGATGGGGCGGGGAATACCTTCAAGACCTGCACAACAGGTCGTGTGTTGATAGGAAACGAGGACAGTGAAATAAAATTTAACTGATCGGCGATCAGTGCGCGTCCCACTCGCGCATCCGCACGCGGCAATGTTTCATGGCATTGACGATGTGTTTTTCCACCAGTGCGCGGGAAATATTCAGGCGCTCGGCGATTTGCAGATGAGTCAAACCATCGAGCTTGCGCAGCAGGAAGCTGTTGCGACAGGCCGCCGGCAACTCGGCCAGGGCGCGCTCAAGCAGCTCCAGGCGCTGGCTCTGGTCGTGACTGGCATGGGGGGAAGTGGCAGAAAAGCGCTCTTCGCTGTCGAGGGTTTCCAGCGGTTCGTGCTGACGCAGGGCATTGCGCCGATGGCCATCGATCACCAGGTTGAGCGCGGTGCGGTATAGAAACGCGCGCGGCTGATCGATGGGGGTGTCGCTGGAACGCTCGAGTACCCGCACATAAGCGTCATGCACCACATCTTCGGCCACCTGACGGTTGCCCAGCTTGGCGTTGAGGAAACACACCAGCTCGCGATAGTAGTTTTCCAACATGACTCCCGTCCGCCGAAAGGGGCGGTATCCGTTCCTTGAGCACCTGAAAATGACAGCCGATTGGGTAATGGCAGTTTGACCAAGTGCAATTTATAGTAATTCTCATCTACTTTTAAAGAAGTCTTACGCCAGCGGTCGATTTTTTTGCGTATTCCACCTGTTACACGGTGTGTAACGGCCTAAATCCTCGGGCATTTTTCTCGTTTAACTGTCAGCTCCGCGCAACCGCGCTCCGAACTTTCCCGGCTGGAACCTAAGCATGAAACGCCCTCGACCTGCCCGACGCGCCCTGCTTGTTGTAGCGTGCCTGATCCCCGTGCTTGCCGTCGCCGCCTGGCAGGTACTGCCGCCGGGTCGCGATACGCTGACCACCGTCGCCGTCACGCGCGGCACTATCGAAAACAGCGTGACCGCCCTGGGCACTCTGCAACCACGGCGTTACGTGGATGTCGGCGCCCAGGCCTCCGGGCAGATTCGCAAGATCCACGTCGAGGCCGGCGATCAGGTCCAGGAAGGCCAATTGCTGGTGGAGATCGACCCGTCCACGCAAAAAGCCAAGCTCGACGCCAGCCGCTATGCCATCGAAAACCTCAAGGCCCAGTTTCGGGAGCAACAGGCCCAGCACGCACTGGCCCGCCAGAAGTACCAACGCCAGCAGCGCCTGGTGGCCGGCAACGCCACCCGCGAAGAGGATGTGCAAACCGCCAAGGCGCAATTGAACGCCACCCAGGCCCGGGTCGACATGTTCCAGGCGCAGATTCTCCAGGCCCAGGCCAGCCTGCGCAGCGATGAGGCCGAGCTGGGCTATACACGCATCTATGCGCCGATGAGCGGCACAGTGGTTGCGGTGGACGCGCGGGTCGGCCAGACCCTCAACGCCCAGCAGCAAACGCCGCTGATCCTGCGTATCGCCAAGTTGTCGCCGATGACCGTGTGGGCTGAAGTGTCGGAGGCCGATATCGGCCACGTCAAACCCGGCATGACCGCGTATTTCACCACGCTGAGCGGCGGCAACCGGCGTTGGGCCAGCACTGTGCGGCAGATCCTGCCGATCCCGCCCAAGCCCTTGAGCGAGACCCAGGGCAGCGGCAGCCCCAACGGTTTCGGCAAAAGCGGCACCGGCCGCGTGGTGCTGTACACCGTGCTGCTGGATGTGGACAACAGCGACAATGCCTTGATGGCGGAAATGACCACCCAGGTGTTTTTTGTCGCCGGCCAAGCCAAGGACACACTCACCGCGCCGGTTGCCGCGCTGCTCGGCAACGGCAGCACCGACAAGCAGATCGCCCGGGTGGTCCTGCCGAACGGGCGCATCGAAGAGCGCGAAGTGCAACTGGGCCTCAGCGACCGCCTGCGGGTGCAGGTACTCGGCGGCCTGAGCGAAGGCGATCACCTGGTGATCGGCCCAGCCGACGGCACCGGGGTTGAATTGACCACACCGCTGATTGAACTCAAGCACATCCGCAAATCCTACGGCGGCGGCGACAGCCCGCAGGTCGACGTCTTGCGTGGCATCGACCTGTCGATCCACGCCGGCGAGTTTGTCGCCATCGTCGGCGCTTCCGGTTCCGGCAAGTCCACCTTGATGAACATCCTCGGTTGCCTCGACCGCCCGAGTGCGGGCGACTACCTGTTCGCCGGGGAAAACGTCGCCCATCTGGACAGCGACGAGCTGGCCTGGCTGCGTCGCGAGGCGTTTGGCTTCGTCTTCCAGGGCTACCACCTGATCCCCTCGGGCTCGGCCCAGGAAAACGTCGAAATGCCGGCGATCTATGCCGGTACCAGTACCGCCGAGCGCCAGGCCCGGGCCACCGCCCTGCTCACCCGCCTGGGCCTGGCGGAGCGCACCGGCAACCGTCCTCATCAACTGTCCGGCGGGCAGCAGCAACGGGTCTCGATTGCCCGCGCCCTGATGAACGGCGGCCATATCATCCTCGCCGATGAACCCACCGGCGCCCTCGACAGCCACAGCGGCGCCGAGGTGATGACCCTGCTGGACGAACTGGCCGGCCAGGGCCATGTGGTCATCCTGATTACCCACGACCGCGAGGTGGCGGCGCGAGCCAACCGCATCATCGAGATTCGTGACGGCCTGATCATCAGCGATTCGGCCGAGCACCGCCCGCTCGCCCCTATCGCCCACAGCGGCGCCCTGCAAGCCGTGGACCTGCGCCGGCGGCTGAGCGACGGCGTCGAACACAATGGCGCCTGGAAGGCCGAAGTGGTGGATGCCGTGCAAGCGGCCTGGCGCGTCATGTGGATCAACCGTTTTCGCACGGCGCTGACCCTGCTGGGGATCATCATCGGCGTGGCCTCGGTGGTGGTAATGCTGGCGGTCGGCGAAGGCAGCAAACGCCAGGTCATGGCGCAAATGGGCGCGTTCGGCTCCAACATCCTCTACCTGAGCGGCGCATCGCCCAACCCGCGCACGCCGCCGGGGGTGATTACGCTCAGTGACGTCGCGGCGCTGGCGGCGTTGCCTCAGGTCAAGCGCATCATGCCGGTCAACGGCAGCGCAGCCGGCGTGCGCTATGGCAACCTCGACTACATGGCCTATGTGGGCGGCAACGACACCAACTTCCCGGACATCTTCAACTGGCCAGTGGTCGAGGGCAGCTATTTCACCGCCGCCGACGAACGCACCGGCGCCACGGTCGCCGTGATCGGCCATCGTATCCGCCAGCGGCTGTTCAAGGCCCCGGTCAACCCGATCGGCCAGTACATCCTGATTGAAAACGTGCCCTTCCAAGTGATCGGCGTGCTCGCGGAAAAAGGCGCCGCCTCCGGCGACAAGGACAGCGACGACCGCATCGCCATCCCCTACACCGCCGCCAGCGTGCGCCTGTTCGGCAGCTACAACCCCGAATACGTGGTGATTGCCGCCGCTGATGCGCGTCGGGTTCACGAAACCGAAGTGGCGATCGACCAGTTGATGCAAAAGCTGCACAACGGTAAACGCGACTACGAGTTGACCAACAACGCCGCGATGATCCAGGCCGAAGCGCGTACCCAGAACACCCTGTCGCTGATGCTCGGTTCGATTGCCGCGATTTCGCTGCTGGTGGGAGGGATCGGTGTCATGAACATCATGCTGATGACCGTGCGCGAGCGCACCCGTGAGATCGGCATCCGCATGGCCACCGGCGCCCGCCAGCGCGACATCCTGCGCCAGTTCCTCACCGAAGCGGTGATGCTCTCGGTGGTCGGCGGCCTGTGCGGTATCGCCCTGGCGCTGCTGGTGGGTGGCGTGTTGGTGCTGGCCAAGGTGGCGGTGCAGTTTTCCTTGGTGGCGGTACTCGGCGCATTTGGTTGTGCGCTGGTCACCGGCGTCGTATTCGGCTTTATGCCGGCCCGTAAAGCTGCCCGGCTCGATCCGGTTAAGGCGTTGACCAGTGAATAAACGACCCATCCCCGCTCACCCGTGCGTGCTCAGCCTGTGCCTGTTGCTCGGCGCCTGCGCCGGCAACCCTGCGGCCGTCGACAGCGAAATCACGCCGCCGGCGGCCTGGCAATACGTCGGGGGCGAAGCCGCCCAGACCGCCCACCCACAATGGTGGGCGCAGTTCGGCAGCCCGCAACTCAACCGCCTGGTCGTTCAGGCCCGGCATGACAGCGTTGACGTGGCCGCGGCCATGGCTCGCGTGCGCCAGGCCCAGGCCACGGCGGTGATCGCCGGGGCGCCGCTGTTGCCCGAGGTGAAGTTCGACCTGAGCACCAGCCACCAGAAACTGATGCGCGGGCCCGGCGGCCCGAACCTGGATGCCTCGCCCAGCGAACGCACGGTCGACGGCTTCGGCGTCAACCTTGCCGCCAGTTACGAAGTGGACTTCTGGGGCGGCCGCGCCGCCGCCCGCGACAGCGCCCTGCACAGCCTGCGCGCCAGCGAATTCGACCGCGCCACCGTGGAGCTGACCCTGGTCAGCAACGTGGCCGACCGCTACGCACAAACCCTGGCCACCCGCCAGCGCCAGCAGATCGCCGAGTTGAACCTGGCCAATGCGCGCAATGTGCTCAAGCTGGTGCAAACCCGCTATGACGCAGGTTCCGCCACCGCCCTGGAATTGGCCCAGCAGAAAAGCCTGGTGGCCAGCCAACAGCGCCAGTTGCCATTGCTTGCCCAACTGGCCGAAGAATCCCGGATCACCCTCGCCGCCCTCCTCGGCCAACCGGTGCAAGCCCTGGACCTGGGCACCGAACCTTTCCAGGCCCTGACCTGGCCGACCATCGGCGCCGGCCTGCCCAGCCAACTGCTCAGCCGCCGACCGGATATCGCCAAGGCCGAAGCGGAACTCTCGGCGGCGCAAGCCAACGTCACAGTGGCCCGCGCCGCCATGCTGCCGGCCGTGACCCTCGGCGCGACCTTTGGCTCCGACGCCTACAAAGCCCTGGACATCCTGCGCAGCCCTTACTACACCCTGACCGCCGACCTGGTGGGGCCGATCTTCAACAACGGTCGTTTAAGCGCCGAGCGCGACAAGGCCCGTGCGCGCCAGGATGAACTGTTGCAAACCTATCGCGGCGCAATCATCAATGGGTTTGCCGATGTGGAAAAATCCCTCAGCAGCATCACGCGCCTGAACCAGCAGCGCGAATGGCAGGCAGAAGAACTGCAACAGGCGCAGACCGCCTTCCAGATCGCCGAAAGCCGCTACCAGGCGGGTGCCGAAGACCTGCTGACGGTACTGGAAACCCAACGCACCCTGTACGCCGCCCAGGACGCCCATGTGCAATTGCGTCTGTCGCGCCTGCAAGCCAGCATCGGGTTGTACAAGGCATTGGGGGGTGGCTGGCAAAGCGAACACTGATAAAAAATCCAAAATCCTACACAAGCTGTCTTCTCACCCTACATTCTTTAGACCGGGGTCCTTGGTAAAAAAGCCGCCCTAACACGGCTGCCCAGGACCTCCCGATGACTGTCGCAAAGCACCTCGCCTGGGGCTGTCTCTGGCTGGCCGCAGGCCTTGGCCATGCCGAGCCGCTGATCAGGCCCACCGCGATCGACTGGCTGCTGGACTGCCCCCTCCCCACCGCGCAGCGTCTGGACCCCGAGGTACTGGCGCGCACCCAGTGCGGCATCGTGAGCGTACCGCGTAACCATGCCGCTCCCAGGCAAGGCCACCTGAACCTCTACCTGACCCGGGTCGGTGCCCGCGAGCCGTTGAACCGCGAGGGTGTGGTATTCGCCCAGTCCGGCGACCCGCCACACCCCAACAGCGGCGGCACCTTCGCCATTCAACTGGCCAGCCAGTGGGGGGCTTCCGCGGCCAGCGCCTATCGCACATTGCTCAACCGCTACGACGTGATTGAGCTGGGCACGCGCGACCTGGGCCGCGATGAGGATGTCGAACAAGCCGCACGCGACTTGGAATTCGTACGCACCCAACTGGGCGACGCACAACTGCACTACCTGGGTAACGCCGCCGCCACGCGCCTGGGCAACCGCTACGCGGCGCTGTTTCCCGAACGCGTCGCGCGCATGGTGCTGGTCAACGGCGAACGCGGCATGACGGACGCGCCTCAAGTGCAACAACTGCACCTCAAGGAACCCGCCAAACCCGGCGCCAACCGTTGCGTGACCCAATGGGTCGGGGCCTTTCTGGCGTATGGCAAACAGCCGCCACCGTCGACCCGCTGTGTGGGTTCAGATGACGGGGGACAGCACGCCGTTTACGACCTCCTTGCCCCGAAAACGACGCGCTGCGTTGACGCTCCGTGCCAATCGTTATTAAGTGCTATTTATCCGCATTAATACGATAAATCGAACCCATGCTAAGCCGACCGCTGCGACGCAAACGCCAGAAGCTCTCCGATGTGATTGTCGAGTCGGTCAAGCGCTCCATCGTCACCGATGCCTTGAAACCCGGCGACCGCCTGCCCACCGAGCGCGAGCTGATGGAAAGTTTCCAGTGCTCCAAAGGCTCGGCCCGCGAGGCGCTCAAGGCCCTGGAAGTGGAAGGTTTGGTGAGTACACGCACTGGCCCCAGCGGCGGCGCGTACCTGAACCAGGCCGGCACCGAACCCGCCAGCCGCGCCTTGCGCAACTACCTGCACTTCCAGCATCTGGACGGCGAGCAGGTGTACCAACTGCGCAAGGTGATCGAGGTGGAACTGGCGGTCTCCGTGCTCGGGCGTTTGAGTGAAAACGACTTTCAGGCCTTGCAGGACAACGTGGATTTTTGCAGCGACCCGGAAGACAGCGAGGCCGGCCAGCGCGAACAGCGCCTGGCGGAACTGGAGTTTCACAACCTGCTGGCCAAGGCCTGCCCCAACCCGTTGCTGAGCTTTATGGCGCAGTTTCTCAATGACCTGTTGCGCGACCTCGTGGTGCTGAAAAAAGCCTACAAACCCAAGCGCAAACAGTTCGACGCGGCCAACCTGGACTATCACAAACAGCTGCTGATCGCCTTTCGCGCCGGGGATGAAAGCGCGGTGCGCAGCCTGATGCATGACCACATGTGCGATGCCGAACACCATATGACCGCGCTGGAAGGCCAGGTCAGCCCGCACTTTCTGCTGGAGTTCGATCACAACCACTGAATACACCGCGTTACCCCAATAAAAAACGCCTGCCCACAGGCCCCAGCTTCACCGTATCGCCCTTGCCGCTCCTGCCAATAACTAAACCAGGGAGTCACCCCATGCAGCGTCGTACGTTATTGAAAGCCAGTCTTACCGCCGCAGCCGCCCTCAGCCTCCCGCTGAGCGTGCGTTCGGCATTCGCCGCCGAGCCCTTTACCTTTTACGGCCTCAAGTCCATGTCCGGCGCTTTTGCCAGCTATGGCAAGTTTGCCGACATGGGGTCGCGCCTGGCGGTGGAACAGCATCCCGAGATTCTCGGGCGCCCGCTCAACTACAAAGTCATCGACACCGAAGGCAATGCCGGCAAGGCCGTGCGTAAGGTGCAAGAGGCCATCCAGCAGGATGGCGCGCGATTCTTCCAGGGCTGCACCCTGTCGTCATCAGCCCTTGCGGTGGCCAAGGAAGTCGACAAGGTGGGTGGCGTGTTCATGACCCCGGTGGGCGCCGATGAAGTCACCGGCAAGGACTGCAACAAGGCGACGTTCCGCTGGTCGGTGCCCACCTACGGCGCGATCCGCCAAACCATGGTGCCGCTGATCAAACTGCTGCCCGACGCCAAGCGCTGGTACACCATCACCCCGCAATATGTGTTCGGCGAAGCGCTGCTCGAAGGCGCAAAGACGGTGCTCAAAGAGCACGGCCTGGAGCACGTCGGCAACAGCTACCACTCATTGCAGGAACAGGAATTTTCCGGCTACCTGACCAACGCCATCTCAACCAGGCCCGACGTGCTGGTGCTGCTCAACTTTGGCAGCCAGTCGTCCAACACCCTGCGCCAGGCGGTGAATTTCGGCATCAAGGAGCGCATGAAAGTGCTGCTGGTGTGGTCCGCCGGGCTTGACCAATTCCAGGAACTGGGCAGCGATGTGCTCGAAGGCGTGTACCTCGGCGCGCAGTACTGGCACCAGGTCGACACCCCGCTCAACCGCGAGCTGGTCAAGCTGACGAAAGCCAAATACGGCATCAACCCCACCTACCCGCTGGCCGCCGACTACATCAGCACCAAGGTCATGCTGGACAGCATCATCGCCACCGGCAGCTTCGACGGGCCGACCGTGGCCAAGGCCATGCAGGGCCTGAGCTTCGAGGGCCCGACCGGCAAGGAGTCGATCCGCGCAGGCGACCACCAGGTGATCAAGGACTACTACCTGCTGATCGGCAAAGCCACGGCTGATATGGCCGACAAGGACGACCTGGCCAAGGTGCTCAGCGCCGGCCAATCGTTCCCACCGGTAGACGCCACGGGCTGCACGCTCGCCTGATCCTGAACGGTTAAACACGACAAGGCGGCCCCAAGCCGCCTGTTCGAGGGTTTCTGCATGCTTAATCTTTACCTGTTCCAGATACTCAACGGCCTGGGGTTGGGGATGATCTACTTCCTGATCGCAGTCGGGCTGACGATCATTTTCGGCCTGCTCAACTTCGTCAACTTCGCCCACGGCGCGTTCTTTCTGTTGGGCGCCTACATCTGCTACACCGCCGTGAGCCTCACCGGCAACTTTTGGCTGGCGCTGCTGATCGCGCCGCTGGTGGTGGCCGCCCTGGCCTGGGTGATTGAACGCTTGCTGATCCAGCGCATTTACCACTTGCCGCACATGTTCCAGATCCTGGTGACCTTGGGCATTGCGCTGATCATCCAGGAAGCCAGCGTGATGATCTGGGGCCCGGTGGGCAAAAGCGTGGCGGTGCCGGAACTGTTGCGCGGCGTACTGGTGGTGGGCGATTTCGTCTACCCCTACTACCGCCTGTTCCTCATTGTGTTTTCCGGGCTGGTGGGCCTGGGCCTGTGGCTGTTGCTGGAACGCACGCGCTTCGGCGCCCTGGTGCGTGCCGGCAGTGAGAGCACCGAAACCGTGTCGCTGCTGGGCACCAATATCTTGCGTCTGTTCTCCATGACCTTCGCCCTCGGCGTGGCCCTGGCCGGGGTAGCCGGGGTGCTGTTCGCGCCCTTGCGCGGCGCGCAGCCATTCGTGGGCCCGGAAATTCTCGGCATCGCCTTCGTGGTGGTGGTGATCGGCGGCATGGGCTCGTTCAGCGGTGCGCTGGTCGGCGGTTTGCTGGTCGGCGTGGTGCAGAGCCTGATGACCACACTCTGGCCCCAGGGCGCGAGCCTGATGATCTACGGCGCGATGGCCGTGGTGATTCTGGTACGCCCTTATGGCCTGTTCGGGAGAGCCTGACATGAGCGAGAAAAACCCCCTGCCGTTTGCCAAGACCCAGTCCAAAGCCATGTTGCTGTGGGTACTGGCGGTGCTGATCGGCCTGCCGTTGATCCTGCCTTCGGCAACCCTGGCCAGCGAGATCCTGATCTTCGCCATGGCGGCCCTGGCCTGCAACCTGCTGCTGGGCTACACCGGGCTGTTGTCGTTCGGCCAAGGCATTTTCTTTGGCGCCGGTGCGTATTGCGCGGCGCTGCTGATGATCCACCTGCAATGGGGCCTGTTCACCGCGTTGCTCGGTGCCGCTGTCGCCGGTGGTTTCCTGGCGTTGCTGGTGGGTGCGTTGGCGATCCGACGTACCGGCATTTACTTTGTGATGCTCACCTTGGCGTTCAGCCAGATGGCTTACTTCGTCGCCTACACCTTGAGCGACTGGACCGGCGGCGACAACGGTCTGCTCAGCGTGCCGCGCCCGCAGGTCCGCATCGGTGACACCGTGCTGCTGTCGCTGGCCGACGCCCGTGCCTTCTATGGTTTTGTCGCGGTGCTGTTCCTGCTGATCTTCATCGGCGCGCGCCGCGTCATCGCCTCGCCGTTCGGCAGCACGCTGATGGCAATCCGCGAAAACGAAACCCGCGCCTCGGCCATCGGCTACGACACGCGCCACTTCAAGATCCTGGTGTTTGTGTTGTCGGGCGCCGTCACCGGTATCGCCGGTGCGTTATACGCCATGCTGCTGCACTTCGTGCCGTTGTCGAACATCGACCTGGCGATGTCCGAGAACATTTTGATCATGACCATCGTCGGCGGCACCGGTTCGTTGTTCGGCTCGTTGCTGGGCGCCGGCTCCATCGTATTGCTGGGGGATTTCCTCTCCGACCTGTGGCCGCGCTGGCTGATGCTGCTGGGGGTGATTTTGATCCTGGTGGTGATCTTCATGCGCGGCGGTTTGTGGGGCGGCCTGGCCTCACTGTTCGACAAGGTGCGCCGCAGCCGCAAGGCTAGTGTGGTGAACAAGGAGCACGTGCTATGAGCATCCTTTTGGAAACCAGAAACCTGGAACTGGCCTACGGCGCGTTCCATGCGGTGAACGGCGTCAACCTCAAGGTCGAGGCCGGCACCATCCACACCATCATCGGCCCTAACGGCGCCGGCAAGACCAGCCTGTTCCATTGCCTGACCGGCGAACGCCAGGCCACCGCCGGGGCGATTCATTTCGACGGCAACAACCTGATGCGCAAGCCGGCCCACGCCCGTGTCGGCCTGGGCATGGCGCGTTCGTTCCAGCTCACCAGCCTGTTCCAGAACCTCAGCGTGCGCGAAAACCTGCGCCTGGCCGCCCAGGGCCGCGACGGCGCCCGCGCCCTGAACTTCTGGCGCCGGGTCGATAGCAAACGCGAACACCTGGAGATGGCCGACCAGGTACTCGAACGCCTGCAACTCAGCGCCCGCGCCGACACCCTGGCCGGCGAGTTGTCCCACGGCCAGCAACGGGTGCTGGAGGTGGGCATGTCGATCTGCTCCAAGCCCAAACTGCTGATGCTCGACGAGCCCACCTCGGGCATGGGCATCGATGACATCCCCATCATGACCCAGTTGATCAGCGACCTCGGCCGCGACCACACGGTGCTGTTGATCGAACACAACATGAGCATCGTCATGTCCATCAGCCAACGCATCACCGTGATGAGCCACGGCCAGATCCTGGTCGAAGGCACCCCGCAATTCGTGCGCGCCGATGAGCGCGTACGCACGGCGTATCTGGGGGAGGCTGCCTGATGCTGATCGTCGAGAATATCCATTCCTACTACGACAAGAGCCATGTGCTCGAAGGCGTGTCGCTGACGGTCAACCCCGGCGAACTGGTGACCCTGCTGGGGCGCAACGGTGCCGGCAAGACCACCACCCTGCGCAGCATCCTCGGCATCATTTGCCCGCGCCAGGGCCAGATTCACTTCAACGGCCAGGCGCTGGTCGGGCGGAAGATCTTTGAAATCGCCCGCCAAGGGTTGGCACTGGTGCCGGAGAACCGTGGGATTTTCCGCCTGCTCACGGTAGAGGAAAACCTGCGCATCGCCGCACGCAAAACCAGCCGCTGGCAGTTGGAGGACGTGTACGCCATGTTCCCGCGCCTCAAGGAGCGCCGCAAAAACGCCGGCCACGCCCTCTCCGGCGGCGAGCAGCAGATGCTCGCCATCGCCCGCGCCCTGCTCAACGATCCCAAGCTGCTGATCCTCGATGAACCCACCGAAGGCCTGGCCCCGGTGATCGTCGACGAACTGGTGAAGATCCTGCGCAAGGTCAAGGACGACGGCCTGCCGGTGCTGCTGGTGGAACAGAACCTGATGGTCTGCGACAAACTCGCCGACCGCCATTACGTACTCGAACAGGGCCGCGTGGTGTACGAAGGCAGCGCCGAAGCCTTCCGCGCCGACCCGACCATCAAGAACCGCTACCTGGCCCTGAGTGCCTGATCGGAGATTGCAGATGAATAGTTTTGCGCAACCGCTCAAGAGCAATGCCCCGCTGATCAACCGCGACCGCCTGTGGCAATCGCTGATGGACCTGGCGCAACTGGGCGCCACGGTCAAAGGCGGCGTGTGTCGCCTGGCCCTCACCGACCTGGACCGCCAGGCCCGTGACCTGTTTGTGCAGTGGTGCGAGGCCGCCGGGTGCAGCGTCACGGTCGATGCCATCGGCAATATCTTCGCCCGCCGCGCGGGACGTAACCCGGCCCTGCCGCCGGTGATGACCGGCAGCCATATCGACACCCAACCCACCGGCGGCAAGTTCGATGGTTGCTACGGCGTGATGGCCGGGCTGGAGGTGATCCGCACCCTGAATGATTTGAAGATCGAAACCGATGCGCCGATTGAAGTGGTGGTGTGGACCAACGAAGAAGGCTCGCGCTTCCCGCCGTGCATGATGGGCTCCGGGGTGTTTGCCGGGAAGTTCGACTTGCAGGACACCCTCGACAAGCGGGATGAACAAGGCCTGTCGGTGGGCGCCGAATTACAGCGCATCGGTTATGCCGGTTCACGTGCGGTGCTGGGCCACCCGGTCGGTGCGTACTTCGAGGCACACATCGAGCAGGGCCCGGTGCTGGAAGACCAGGCCACCACCATCGGCGTGGTCATGGGGTGCCTGGGCCAGAAGTGGTTCGACCTGACCCTCACCGGTGTCGAAGCCCACGCCGGCCCAACACCGATGCACCTGCGCAAGGACGCCCTGGTCGGCGCCGCCGAGGTGGTCAGCGCGGTCAACCGCATCGCCCATCAACAACAACCTCACGCCTGCGGCACGGTTGGTTGCCTGGCCCTGCACCCCGGCTCGCGCAATGTGATTCCCGGCCAGGTGCACATGACCCTCGACTTGCGCCACCTGCACGCCGACAAACTGCAAGCGATGGTCGATGAAGTGCGCGGCGTGATCGACGCCACCGCCCAGCGTCACGGCCTGAGCGTTGAGCTGACCCCTACCGCCGACTTCCCACCGCTGGATTTCAACCCGGCTTGCGTGAAAGCCGTGCGTGACGGCGCCCAGGCGTTGGGCTTGAGCCATATGGATATCGTCAGCGGCGCCGGGCATGACGCGATTTTCGTCGCTGAGTTGGGGCCGGCCGGGATGATCTTTGTGCCCTGCGAAGGCGGCATCAGCCATAACGAAATCGAGAATGCCGCGCCGGATGACCTGGCGACCGGTTGCGCGGTGCTGCTGCGCGCCATGGTCAATGCGGCGCAGGGGGACCTGGCATGAGCGAGATAGGCCAACTGACAGCGGTGCAACTGCTGGAGCATTTTCGCAACAAGACCTTATCGCCGGTGGAGGTCACCGAAGATGCGTTGCTGCGTATCAAGCGCTACAACCCGGTGGTCAACGCTTATTGCCACGTGGACCCGCAAGGCGCGCTGAACGCCGCACGCGCCTCGGAGCAGCGCTGGTTCAAGGGCGAGCCGTGCGGTGCGCTGGACGGTGTGCCGGCTTCGATCAAAGACCTGACGCTGACTGTCGGCATGCCCACCCGCAAGGGCTCGCGCACCACCTGCGCTGCAGGCCCGTGGGACATCGATGCACCCTTCACAGCCTTTATGCGCAAGGCCGGCGCGGTGCTGCTGGGCAAAACCACCACCCCGGAATTCGGCTGGAAAGGCGTTACCGACAACCCCTTGTACGGCATCACCCGCAACCCGTGGAACACGCGTACCACCGCCGGCGGATCATCCGGCGGTGCCGGCGCGGCGGCGGCGCTGAACCTGGGCGTGCTGCACCAGGGCAGCGATGCCGGCGGCTCGATCCGGATCCCGTGCGCGTTTACCGGCACGTTCGGCATCAAGCCGAGCTTCGGCTATGTGCCGCAATGGCCGGCCAGCTCCATGACGATCCTGTCGCACTTGGGCCCGATGACGCGCACGGTAGAAGACAGTGTGTTGATGCTGCAAACCGTGGCGCGGCCGGATGCGCGGGATGGTTTGATCGGAGCGCCACGCAGCACGCCGTGGTTATCGCACGCGACGGACTTGAAGGGTGTGCGTATCGCCTACAGCCCCAACTTCGGTTACATCGACGTTGACCCGCAGGTGGCCGAAGTCGTCGCCCGGGCGGTGGAGGGCCTGGCGCAGCTGGGCGCTCATGTCGAGCAGATCGACCCCGGTTTCAGCGACCCACAGCAGGTATTCAGCACCCTCTGGGCCGCCGGCGCCGCACGCCTGACCCGCACGATGAGCGACGCCCAAAAACAGCTGTTGGACCCCGGCCTGCGGCGCATTGCGGAGCGTGGCGAGCGGTTGAGCCTGGATGATTTCAACACGGCCCTCGAAGCTCGCGCCGCGTTGGTGGCAAAGATGGCGGCGTTCCACCAGCACTACGATGTGCTGGTGTCGCCGATGATGCCGATCACCGCGTTCGAGGCCGGGCATAACGTACCGCCCGGCTCGGGCCTGCAGGAATGGACCGAGTGGACGCGGTTCACCTACCCCTTCAACCTCACCCAGCAACCGGCGGCGTCGGTGCCGTGCGGCTTGGCGGCGAATGGCTTGCCGGTGGGGCTGCATGTGGTGGCGGCGCGGTTTGCCGATGAGCAGGTGTTGAGGGTGTGCCAGGTGTATGCGCGCGCTTTTCCAACCCGACATTTGCAGGCACCGGTCTGACGGATAACCGCCGTGCCTTCGGCATGCGCTGACGCCTGGCTCAGTGCTATTCTCGCGCCCCCAACGTTTTCAGGAGTTTTATGCAATGCCAAGAACACTCACACGGATAGGTCTTTTCTTGGCGCTGGCCTGCTTGCAAGGCTGCGCGCATACCGACCCACTGCTGGGGCAGCCCTACTTCACCGCGCCGGCCCAAACCGCCAACGACAAGGCAACCGTTTACTTCGTGCGCGAGTATCGCCTCATGAGCCCGCAGTTCACCACCGAAGTCCATGTGGACGGCAAGAGCCTTGGGGAACTGCCTACCGGAGGCTACTTCAAGGTTGACTTGCCCGCCGGCGTGCACCGCATCAGCTCCAACAAAACCTCAATCCTCACCGACGAAGCCACGCGTCAGTTTGACTTGCCCGTCAAGGCCGGCCAGAGCTACTTCGTGGTGGACCAGGATTTGTGGGCAGAACCCAAGGACGGTTTCACCCTGGGGGAGATGAACAACAATCGCTATCGAGGCGCCATGCACTATTTTCGCTGGGCGCTGCTGCCTACCGATACTGCGCAGACATTCATGCCCAAGTACCGGCTGGCCAAGTCTGAATAGAACCGTCCCTGTTAGCCCGATAACCGCCCCTCCCACATTTTTGACTGCATTCCAGTTCCTAGCCTTTACACTGTCGCCCATTCTTCCCAGGGGGCTTCATGGACATCGAACTGGCACGCACTTTCCTTGAAATCAGCCGTTGCGGCAGCCTGGCCGCGGCGGCCGAGAAACTGCACGTCACCCAGACCGCCATTACCGCACGCGTCAAAAACCTGGAAAACCAATTGGGCTGTACGCTGTTCGTGCGCAACCGCGCCGGCGCCCGGCTGACGGCCGACGGCGAGGCGTTTGTGGTATACGCCAACCAATTGCTGCAAACCTGGGAAGCCGCGCGCCGCGACCTGCCGTTGCCCGATGGCTATCGCAATGTGCTGCATATCGGCGGCGAGGTGAGCCTGTGCAACCCGTTGATGCTCGGCTGGGCCCAGGCCCTGCGCGAACACATCCCCGGGCACGCCCTGCGCACGGAAATCCGCGAAGGCGAATACCTGCTGCGCCAACTGGAACTGGGTGTGCTCGATGCCGCACTGGTGTTCCAGCCGCAATACTGGCCGGGGTTGCAGGTGGAGCAAGTGCTGGAAGAAAAACTGATCCTGGTGCAGTTGGTGAGCAAGCCTGAGCCCTACGTGTACATCGATTGGGGCCAGGGCTTTCGCCAGCAGCATGACGCCGCCCTGCCCGACAAGGCCCGCGCCGCCGTGAGTTTCAACCTGGGGCCACTGGCGTTGCAGTACATCCTCGAACATGGCGGCGCGGGCTATTTCCGCACACGCGTGGTGCAAAGCTACCTGGACAGCGGCGTGATGCGGCGCGTGCCCAAGGCGCCGGAGTTCAGTTTCCCGACGTACCTGGTGTACTCGCGGGCACGGGATTCGGCGGTATTGCAGCAGGCGCTGGAATTGCTGCGCGGGGTGGTCAAGGCCGAAAGTGACTGGTCACAGCGCTGGGACCCACTGATTTGAATCACTGTCAGTCGCCGCCCATGCTAGCCTGCGTGGGTGTCCTCTGGCAGCCTTACCGATGAACAAGAAAAAGTCCGTCACCATCAGCGACATCGCCAAACGCGTCGGCATGACCACCATCACCGTGTCCCGGGCGTTGAGCAAACCTGACCTGGTCAAACCCGCCACCCTGGCACGCATCCTGGAAGTGGCGCGCGAACTCGACTACGTGCCGAACGCCTTTGCACGCGGGCTCAAACGCAGTGAAAGCCTGATCATCGGCGTGATTACCGCGTCAGTCGACAACCCGTTCTACAGCGAGATGATCAAGGCGATTTCCCGCGAGGCCAAACAACACGGCTACACCATCATGCTGGTGGACACCGATGAGTTGGAGGAACTGGAAAGCAAAGCGGTCGATACGTTATTGGGCTACCGCGTGGCGGGGATCATCCTGTCACCGGTCTCCGACGAGCCGAGCTACCAACCCGACTACCTGGACCGCCTGCGCAACGGCAAGACCCCGGTGGTGCTGCTCGATCGCACCCTCCATGACAGCCCGTTCAGTCGCGTGGTGCTCGACAACTACCACAGCGGCATCCAGGCTGCGCAGTACCTGTTGCGCCAAACCCCCGCCCTCAAGCACCTGCTGGTGCTCACCGGCCCCGCGCATTCGCGCATCACCGTCGAACGCCTCAAAGGCCTGCGCGAAGTGCTGGCCGAACATCCACAGGTACAGGTGCACGTGCAAGCCGGCGACTACACGCTGATGCCCTCCTACCTGCACACCCTCGACTACCTGGCCGAACATCCGGCGCCGGACGCGATCATGGGCTTCAACCAGTTGATCACCCTGGGCGCCCTGCGAGCCCTGCGCATGCACAACATTCCCCATGACAGCCTGACCATCTGCGGCATCGACCGCCTGCCGTTCGCCGATATCTTCGGCGTGCCGATCGCCTACGTGGCCCACGATGCGTCCCTGGCGGGCAGCAGCGCGGTACGCCTGCTGCTCGATCGCCTGCAAGACCCGTACAAACCACGGGACAAAGTGGTGATCGCCGGCAAGCTGGAGAACGGCTAGCGGCTGGTGTAACCACCGTCGATCGGCAGGCTCACGCCGCTGATCATGCTGGCGGCATCGCTGAGCAGAAACAACACCGGCAGCGCCACTTCCACGGTCTCGGCAAAGCGCCCCAGTGGGATCGCCGCCAGCGCCGGATCGCGCTTGGCCGGGTCGGACCAGGCCATGGTGGCCATGGGCGTGAGGGTGACGGTGGGGTTGACGCTGTTCACGCGGATGCCAAAGCGGCCCCATTCGGCGCACTGCACACGGGTGATCGCATCCAGCGCGGCCTTGGAGGCGCAGTAGCCGAGGTGCTCGTCCAGCGCCACCAATGACGCCTGGCTGGAGACGTTGACGATGCTGCCGGCGATATGCGCCTGGATCATGTTGGCCGCCACACGGCTGGCCACCTGCGCGGCGGCGCGGGCGTTGACCTGCATAACCTGGTCAAAGGCCTCGGCACTGATGGCGGCGGCAGGCTCCAGGCGCGAGATACCAGCGCAGTTGACCAGGCCGTGCAAGGGCGGCAAGCCTTGCAGGGCCTTGTCGAGGGCGGTGCTGTCGGCGATGTCCAGGCACAGGGTGTGACAGCCCAGTTGCGACAGGGCCTCGGCGTCGCGGCCAAGCGCAAAGACTTCGGCGCCGCTGGCGATCAGTTGCCGGGCAATTTCGCGGCCGATGCCACTGCTGGCGCCGGTGACGAGAATGCGCTGGTGGGTGAAGTCGAAGGTTGCGTTCATGATCACTTTTCCATAGGCGATAAAGTTACCCACATTTTTGGACCGTGTTGATTCAGGTAGTTTGCAGGTTGTGCATGATCGGCCTCAGGGCTGGATACAACTTCACATACTCGGCGAAGACCCGGTCATACACCTCGGCGTTCTGCGCCTTGGGTTCGGCGCGCAACGCCAGGTGCACCCAGCCTTTGTCCATCGCCTCATCACTCACCAACCCCACCGCGTGCGCCGCCAGCAGCGCCGCGCCCAAGGCCGCCTCGACTTCCTGAACAATGGTGTACACCGGTAACCGCGTGACATCCGCGATGATCTGCATCCACAAATCCGAGCGGCTCGCGCCCCCCACCACGATCAAGCGTGGGTCCAGTGAGTGCGCGCCGCGAGTACCCGCCTCGATGTTATGGCGCAGGGCAAAACTCACCCCCTCCAATACCGCGCGGTACAGGTGGATACGGCTGTGATACAGGTTCAGGCCAACAAAACTGCCACTGGCGCGGTCGTCCCACACCGGGCTGCGCTCGCCCATCAGGTAGGGCAGGAACACCACACCTTCGCTGCCCGCCGGAATATTCATCGCGCTCTGTTCCAGCAGTACCAGGCTGTCCAGGCCGCGGGCCTTGGCCTGTTGTTCCTCGGCCTGGCAGAACTGTTCGCGAAACCAGCTCACCGACGCCCCTGCGGTAATCGCGCCGCCGAAGATGTACAGGTCCCGATGACCGTTGTAGACGTGGGGCATGCTGACCAAGCCGTGACGCGCATCCACCTGCTGGTTCAGGTAGCCCCAGCACATACTGGTGCCGATCATCGCCACGTGGTTGCCCGGCTGCGTGACGCCGGCGGCCAGCGTTGCCATGGCTGCATCCACGCCCCCGGCAAGCACCGGGGTGCCCGCCTGCAAGCCCAGGCGGGTGGCCCAGCCGTCAAGCAAACCACCGACGACGTCGGCGCCATACAGCAGGCGCTGCGGCATCATCGCCAACGGTATGCCCAGCTCGGCCAGCAGTGCTTCGGACCAACCCCGCGCCGCCACATCGTAGACCCCGCCGATATTGCCGGCACTGCTATGGTCCACCGCCAGCTCACCCGTGAGGCACCAGTTGATGTAACTGTTGGGCGGCAGCAAGTAGCGGGTGTTCGCCCAGACCTCGGGCTGGTGCTGCTTGAGCCAGAGCATCTTGGTGAAGCCGTAATAACTGTCCACCGAGTTGCCGGTGATCCTGAACAAGCGCTCCAGGTCCACATGCTCGCGTACCCACGCCACCTGCTCGCCGGCACGCCGGTCCATCCAGATCAGGCACGGGTGCAGCGGCGTCATCTGCGCATCCACCGGGATGCCCGAGCCGCCATACAGGCTGCTGATGCACAGCGCCTTGACCTGCCCCGCCGCCACCTCGGCCTTGGCCATGCACTGCGCCACGCAGGCCTCGACGGCATCCAGCCAGACCTGCGGCCATTGCTCGACCAGCGCACCTTGGGGGTATCCACGCGATACCCCTGGCTATGCTGGGCGATGATCGTGCCTTGAGCATCCACCAGCAGCGCCTTGGTACTTTGGGTTCCTATGTCCACACCCATCACGTAATGCATGATCAGCGCACCGGCTTGAGCAGCACCTTGATCGACTTGGTCGAATTGGCCAGTTCGAAAGCCTCGGCAAAGTCATCCAACGGGAAATCATGGGTGACAATGCCCTTGGACGTCACCAGCCCGCGTTCGAACAGGTCGATGGCGATCGGGTAGCAATACGGCCCGAGGTGAGCGCCGCGTACGTCCAGTTCCTTGCGGTCGCCGATGATCGACCAGTCCACGCTGGTCTCGGCGCCAAACACACTGAACTCGACAAAACGCCCAAGCTTGCGGATCAGCTCCAGACCCTGGGTAACGCCGGCCGGCACGCCGGTGGTCTCGATGTAAACGTCGCAGCCATAGTTGTCGGTCAGGCCATTGATGATCTCGCGGGCATTCTCGCGGGCCGGGTTGATCACCACGTCGGCGCCGAATTTTTTCGCCAGTTCCAGGCGCTCGTCGACCATGTCGATCACCACCAGTTTCTTCGGGGTTTTCAGCGCCGCGACCTGCACCATGCACAGCCCGAGGGTGCCCGCACCGGCGATCACCACCACATCGTCAAGCTGGATATCACCACGGTTGACGGTGTGGATCGAGCAGGCCATCGGCTCCACCAGCGCCGAGTCTTCCAGCGACACCGCCGCCGGAATCTTGTGCACGATGGCGGTCTTGGGAATGCGCATGTACTGCGCCATGCCGCCTTCGGCCACTTCACGCTGGAAGCCGAAGATGTTGTGCACTTCACACATCCAATACTGACCCGATTTGCAGAAACGACACTTGGCGCACGGCACGATCTGCTCGGCGATGACCTTGTCGCCCACCTGCACCTCGAAGTGTTCCTCGGCGCCCTCGCCCACTTGCTCCACATAGCCGAAAAACTCATGGCCCGGTACCACCGGCGCCTTGACCCATGGGTTGTCGCCGCCCCAGAACATCGCCGCGCCCGAGTGGCACTTGCAGTCACTGGCGCAGATGCCGCACGCGGCGATGCGGATCACCAGTTCATTGGGGCGCGCCTGCGGTTTGCCGATGCGTTCCAGGCGGTAGTCTTTAGGGCCGTGGCAGACGACGGCTTGCATTTGGGTGTGCTTGTCCATGATGGTTGACCTATATGAGAGGAGTTTATTTATGGCGCTGACGGCTGATAAAAATCGCCAGCAAAATGATCCCGCCCTTGATCACGCTCTGGACGTAGGGCGACACGCCGAGCATGTTCAATCCGTTGTTCAAGACGCCGAGCAGCATGGCGCCGAGCAAGGTGCCGACGATCACCCCGCGGCCCCCGGCAATCGACGCACCGCCGAGTACCACGGCGGCAATCGCATCCAGCTCGAACGACACACCGGCATTGGGCTGGCCACTCATCAAGCGCGAGGTGAGCACCAGCCCGGCAATCGCGGCGGTCAGGCCGCTGATGCCGTACACCAGCAACTTGAAGCGCGCCGCGCGCACGCCGGACAAACGCACGGCTTCCTCATTGCCGCCGATGGCGTAGATGTAGCGGCCGACGCGGGTGTGTTGCAGCAGCACGTAGGCGGCCAGGTAAGTGATCAGCATGATCAGGATCGGCACCTGGATGCCGAACACGCTTTCGCGACCGAAGAAGGCAAACCAGTCCGGCAGGCCGGAAATCGGGTAGCCGTCGGTGTACATCAGGCCCAGGCCCCGGGCGATGCCCATGGTCGCCAGGGTGACGATGATCGGCGGCATGTGCAGGTAGGCCACGAATAAACCGTTGCCGATGCCGAAGGCCACGCCGATCAGCATGCCGGCTCCAATCGCCAGCCCCGGTGGCAGCCCCGCGACCATCAGCCCGGCCGTCAGCGTGCCGGACAACGCCATCACCGGCCCTACCGATAAATCGATGCCACCGGTGAGAATCACGCAGGTCATGCCCACCGCAATAATCGCGTTGATCGACACCTGCCGGGCGATGTTCGACAGGTTGCTGGCGGTCAGGAACGTGTCGCTGGCGAGGATCATCACCAGGGTCACCACCACCAGCCCCACGAACGGATAGAACGCCGGCGAACGCACCAGCCGCGCCAGGTTCAGGCGCAGCCGAGCGGTGTCGGCGCGGTTAATGGACGTATTCACTTGAGCCCCCTGTTGCATGGCGCATGACCTCTTGAGGATTGACGGCGGACGCTTCCAGGACCTTGACGATCGCGCCTTTGTGGAACACGGCGACGCGGTCGCACATGCCGATGACTTCGGGCAGTTCGGAGGAAATCATGATGATCGCGTAGCCCTGTTCGGTGAGGCTGCGCATCAGCGCGTAGATCTGTGCCTTGGCGCCCACGTCGATGCCGCGCGTGGGTTCGTCGAACACCAGCACGTCGCAGTGGTGGTTGACCCAACGCGCGATCACCACCTTTTGCTGGTTGCCGCCACTGAGGTTGAACACCCGGCTTTCGCCGCTCGGGGCCTTGATCGACAGCTGCTTCATCAATGCCTCGACGCTGGCGCATTCCTTGGCCTTGTCGATCAGGCCACCGGCGTTCTGGTACTTGGGCAGGTTGTTCAGGGAGATGTTTTCGCGAATGCTGAAATCGGTGATCAGCCCTTCGCTCTTGCGGCTTTCCGGCAGCAGGCCGATGCCATGGGCCAGTGCCTGGGCCGGGTCGTCGAGGCGGATTTTTTCACCGCGCAGCCACACCTCCTTGCTCACCGACGGCAGCGCGCCGAGCATGCCCAAGGCCAGCTCAGTGCGGCCGGAGCCGACCAGGCCGGCAAACCCGAGGATCTCGCCCTGGTGCAGTTGGAAGCTGTTATGCGGGCCGTTGCGCACCAACTGGATGTCCTTGACCTCCAGCAATAACGGACCGCGCCCGGTGCCGGGCTTGGGCGGGAAACTGCATTCCAGGCGGCGGCCCACCATCATTTCCACCAGGCGGTCGATATCGCTGTCGGCCACATCGGTGACGCCCACGTTAGCGCCGTCGCGCAGCACGCTGATGCGGTCGCAGACCTGGAAAATCTCTTCCAAATGATGGGAGATAAAAATCACCGCCACGCCCTGGCGCTTGAGCTCACGCATGATCTCGAACAGCAGCTCGGCCTCGCTGGGCGTCAGGGTCGCGGTGGGTTCATCGAGCACCAGCAAACGCGCATCCAGCGCCAGGGCCTTGGCGATTTCGACGAACTGCTGCTCGGCCACGCTCAAATGCTCGACCGCGCAATGCAGGTCGATGCTCACGCCCAGGCGCTGGAACAATGCCTCGGCGGCCGCGACCATCTCACGCTTGCGCAACAGGCCGAAGCGGTTGCTCAGCTCGTGGCCGAGGAAGATATTTTCCACTGCCGTGAGATAGGGAATCAGGCTGAATTCCTGGAACACGATGCCGATTCCGGCGGCAATGGCGTCGCGGTAAGTGGCGAAACGCTGTGCCTGGCCATCGATGAGGATCCGCCCTTCGTCCTGGTGCTCGACGCCGCCGAGGATCTTCATCAGGGTCGATTTGCCCGCGCCATTTTCGCCGAGCAAGGCATGGATCTCGCCGCGCTCGACTTGCAGGTTGATGGACTTGAGGGCCTGCACCCCTGGGTAACGCTTACAGATATTTTCCAGCTTCAGAAGACTGCTCATGCCGCCGACCTCTCGCTCAGAAGGAGCCCCAGGCCCCACGCCTTCCGTGGGGCCATGGGCGGTTTACCAGCTGAAGTCCTTGGCCTTGGCCTGGTCGATCAGAGTGATGTCCACCGGAATAGTGGCGGGCACTTGCGCGCCCCACTTCTTGGCCAGGGCAACGCCCAGGGCCAGGCGGATCTGGTCGCGGGGGTACTGGGCCGAGGTGGCGATGAATTTGCTGCCGGGTTTCTGGATCGCCTTGATCGCTTCCGGCGCGCCATCGACACTGACCAGTTTCACGTCCAGGCCACTGGCTTCGATGGCCGACAGGGCACCGAGGGAGCCGTTGTCGTTGACGCTGAAAATGCCCTTGAGGCCGGGTTGGGCCTGCAACATGTTTTCGGTGACGGTCAGCGCCTGGTCACGCTCCTGCTTGCCGTTCTGGATGCTCACGACCTTGATGCCAGGGTGCTTGGCCACGGCCTCTTTGCAACCGCGCACACGCTCCAGGATCGGCACCACGGCAATGCCGTCGAGGATCGCGATGTTGCCTTTGTCGCCAATGTTTTTAGCCAGGTATTCACAGGCCTGGAAACCGGCATCGAAGTTCTTCGAACCGACGAATGAATCCAGAGGGCCTTCGGCCTGGGCGTCCACCGCCACCACCACGACACCGGCGGCGTGAGCGGATTTGACGGCCGATTGCACGCCGACCGAATCGGTGGGGTTGATCAGCAGGATATCGATGCCTTTTTGCAGCATGTCTTCCACGTCGCTGACCTGCTTGGACACGTCGTGGCGGGCGTCGGTGATGATGAGTTTCGCACCGATGCTCGCGCCGGCTTCTTCCAGGGCGTTTTTCATGGTGACGAAATAGGGGTTGTTGATTTCCTGGAATGACGCGCCGATGCGGATCGGCTTGGCGGCGTCGGCAAATGCCGGTGCAACGGTGCCGAGGGTGATGCTTACAGCCAATAAACACAGGGTTTTCGGGAGCATTTTCATGGCGTGGGTCTCTGTTTTGTTTTTATTTTTAGAGCAAATGTTATCGTTAACATTTTGCGAGAAGCTAGCAAGGAAATCCCGGGCGTGCAAGCCCCCGTTGGTCGTACCGCCTGCAAACAGCCTCTTGGAGAGGTGCGCATAACAGGCGCAAAAAAAGGGGGGCAGCCCTATGGACTGCCCCCCGCCTCACTTGCATGAATCAGTTAGCGCACGATGGTCTGGCTGCAAATATGACCCAGGCTAACGTATTGCACGATATTGCCACCTACCCCGACACCCACGCCTGGGAATTCCTTGAGTTCAATCCGCCAGCCGCCGTCGTTGAACCAGGTTCTCCAGTTGTAGGTCTGGCCGGACGAACTGTCCGGGTAGATCGCGTTGTGGTCACCCGAGCAGGTACCCAGCGCGACATTGCCCGAAGCTGCCCCAGTGATGCCGGTGGTGGCCTCGTAATTGACAAAGTTATAGGCGCCGCTGAACTGCTTATCGACCCGCAATACCGGGGTGACGCCGCGCAGGGGTTCGCCGGTACTGTCAGACCATTGCGTGCTCCAGCTCAGGTTGCGGGCCGCCTGGGTGGCCAGTTGGAAAATCGAACTGGGGATGCGCACCACATTGTCGCCAATCACGTCGTACTGGTTCAGGCGGGGTGCCGAACCCAGCGTCAACTTGTAGTGCGCCTGGGGGTTCAATGCCACCGCTGGGTTGGCGCGCACGCGAACCTTCACGGTATAGCCCACGGGCACGCTCGGGTAGGTCGAGGTATTTTCCGGCTGGACCACTATCCAGTTATTCCCATCAAACCGTTCGAACACCCACTGGTTGCGCGCGCCTGTGCTTTCTTCATCCAGGTACACGGCCACGCCTTGACCGCGCAGCGAAGTGAAGTCGAAGTAATCGACATCGTTGACGGAGTCGATGTTGCCCGTCACCTGGTTCAGCGCATCCGGCAAGGCAAACGCGGTTTGTGCGGTGTCGTTGGGCTCGAAGGCATCGATGTTGCTGTCCACCGCCACACCAAAGCTGAACTGTGCGTTGCTCGCGGTGTTCGCCACCATGTACCAGTAGTAGTCACCGACCGGCATCACACCGTTGAGGTACTCATCGGCATTGCCGGCGGCGTCGGAAGTGCCCAGGGGCGTCAAATTACCCTGGCCGTCATCGTGGAACAGCGTCAACGACATGTCCGTGCCGGCGCTCTGGTTCAGCAGTTGCACCTGAATGCGCGCGTTTTTCGGCAGGTTGAAGTGATAGGCGATTTGCGCACCGGTTTCCACACCGCTGACGGTGTACAGCGTATTGATATCCAGGGTCGGGAACAGCGGCGTGAACGCAGCAATCGCCGAGCCTTTCAGTTGCGCCGGGTCAGCTGTGTTCAATGCATCGACCTGCACGTCAACCGGCGCGCCACTGACTGCGGCCTTGCTCTGCGCTGGCTTCGAATTGCCGGCCATCGCCGCCTTGAGCTTTTGCTTGAGCGCGGTTGAAACTTGGGTTGTTTCCAGCTTGCCGCCGGATTTTAGCGCTTTGTCCACGGCCAGCCTGACCGCTTCGGCGCTGAGCTTCTGAGGGTATTGCTCGGCCAGGGCAAAGGCCGACACGAAGCAGGAGGCCGCCATGGCCGCGCCCAACATAAAGGCTTTTTTCGATTTCATTTTTTATCCATCCATAGTTAAAAACTGAAGGTCAGGTGACATCCGGTCACCTGGGATGGAATCTAGCCAACAACTGTATGCATGTCCAGTATTTTTGTAGGAAATTTTACCTATTCAATACCCGGTCATTTCCAGATACCCCACCCCGCCGTCAAACCGCACCGGCCCTTCCCAATAGGGAATGCTCAGGTTCATCCAGGCGTTCGGGTTGACGGCCTCAGGGCTGATGTCCAGCTGTTTGCCCGGAATTTTAAGCGACCAGCGCGTGGGCATGTTGCGCCCCTCGATGGCCGTGGTTGCCAGCGGCGCAAGTTGAATATTGGCGTTGTGCAACGTCTCGGCGTGGCCTTGCGGGTCGATCCAGGTGCCGGTGAGGTAACCGGCGCCGTCCTGCTGGCGCACACGGAACAACATCAGTTGCGCCCCGCTGTCCAGGTGCAGGGAGAACCAGTCCCAACCGGTTTGGCTGGCGCTCAAGGGTTGGCTGCTCCATTCGCGATCCAGCCAGGCAGGGCCCGTGACTTGGTACACCTTGCCATCAATGCTCAGGCTGCCGCTGGCGTTGAAAAACGGCTGGCTGTAGTAGTACGACGCCTGGCCCAGATCGGATTTTCGGCTGTAGCCGTTGGCGCCTTGCAGCACCAGCGGGCGGCTGGAGGTCAGGTGCAGATCGTAGGCGAATTGCGCACCGCCGGCCTTGAGTTGCATATCCGCCAACGCACTGGCGGCGCCGGGGCGGCTGGCAAAATTCCAATCGTCGATCCAGGCGTTGAAGGGCACCGCCTGGGCACCGGCCTGGCCGACGCCGCCACGGGCCAAACGTTCAGCGGCGTAGTGGCGAGTGGCGCTGGTGACGGCGGCGTGGCCGAGCCACACGGTGGAGTCATGCCAGCCCGCTTGCGTCGGCCCGGGCTTGAGGGCATTGCGGAACAGCGTCCATTGCACCCCGAATACGTTGCCCTGTGCGTCCTTGAGGTTGGCGGTGACGTACCACCACTCGATCCGAAAACCGTCATGGGGGCCGTGGTCGTCTGGAAAGCTGAACACCTTGCCCGGCACCACCTGGGCAAAGTCCGCCGCATCATTGCCCAGGCCCGCGAAGCTCTGCGCCGGCGCGGGGGCTTTGTCGCAACCGGCCAGCAGCAAAGCGGCGCACAACAACGCTTTAACCTTCATGGGCAAACGTCCTCAACAAGTCTGCCGGACGGCTGCGGTACAGCTGCCACAGTGGCCACGCCGATGCCAGCAATGTCGCCAGTAACGCCAGCCCGAGCAGTTGCGCCAACTGCCACGGGAACACCTGCAACGGCAGGCGCCAGCCAAAGGCTTGCACGTTGATCACCGCATCCAGGCACCACGCCAGCAGCAGGCCCAGCGGCACCGCCAGCACCAGGGTGAGCACCGCCAGCAGCCAGGTCTGCCCCAGGTTCAGCAGCATCAATTGCCGGCGCGTCACGCCCAGCGCCCACAGCGGTGCGAGTTGGCCCAGGCGGCTCTGGCTCTGGGTCAACAGGCTGATGAACAGCGCTACGCCGGCCACGCCCAACGTCAGGCTATTGAGGGCCGCGGTGGCGGCGAAGGTGCGCTCGAACACTTGGCTCGACCAGCCTTTGAGTTGCTGCTGATCGATGATCCGGCTGTCCTCCAGGGCAAATGCGCGCTGCACTTCACGCACCAGCGGCGCCACGTCGGGCGCGGCGACACGCAGGTTGAAGCGTGCCGGCGAGAGTGTCGGCCAATGCGCCAGCAGGTGCTGCGAATTGACCAGTATGTGGCCCTTGGGGTTGCCGTAGTCGGCGTAGATCGCCACGACTCTGGGCGACCATACACCTTGCGCTGTTGGGATAGGGAGCACATCCCCCAGTGTCACTGAAAGGCGACGCGCCAACTGCTCGCTGAGCATCAGCGTGTCGTTTGTGTGCAATTGGTCCCACGGCTGGTCTACAGCCTCCAACAACGGCCAATGCTGACGATAAGTAGGGTCATCGACCACCCCGAACAGGTCCGCCGGCCAACCCTGTATTTGCACGGCGACTTGCCAGGTGGGGAGCACCGCCCTTACCCACGGCTGTTGCGCCAGCCAGCCGCCGAGCTGTTCGGCCTGGGCCGGGGTTTGCGGGTTGAGGTACAGCTCGGCGGTGAGGCGTTGTTCCAGCCAGTTGTTGAAGGTATGGCGAAAGCCCGATGTCATCGAACCCGCGCCGATATTCGCGGCCAGGGCCAGCAGCAGAGCCATCAAGGCCAGGCTCAGCGCCGGCAACTGCTGGCGGCAGTCGGCGAGAAACCATTGGCCGAGCACTGAGCGGCTGCGCCCGAGCACGGCGTTGAGCACGCCATTGAGCAGCACCGGCAAACCGAGGGCCGCGCCAAGCAGCAACGCCGCCATCAGCACAAAGCCGGCCGCCAGGCTATCGCCCAGCCACAGCGCCAACAGTGCGATCAGCAGCGCGGCCGCCGCCACCCCACCCTGGCGTTGCAACCAACGGCCATGGGCCTCATGCCACGCCTGGTCGTTGGCCAGCGCCAGCAATGGCAAGCGCGCGGCCCGCCACAGGCTGCTTGCGCCGGCAAGCAACGCGCCGAGCAGGCTCAGGCCCAACCCCGCCAGCCACCACCCCGGGCTCAGGCTCAATTGCCCCGGCACTTCGGCGCCATACAAGCCGCGCAGGCTGGCGGCCACATCCGGCAGCAACAGGCTGGCCAGCCCGTAGCCGCTGGCGACGCCGAGGATGCCCCCTAGCAGCGCCAACGCGGCCAACTCCACGCCCAGGCTGAAGATCAAACGCCGCGCACTGACCCCACAGGCACGCAAGGTACGCAGCAGCCCGCGCCGTTGTTCCAGGGCCAGGCCGATGGCGGCGTGCACGATAAACAGCCCCACCACAAACGAGAGGAAACCCAAGGCGTCCAGGTTCAGGTGAAAGCTCTCGGTGAGGCGCGCCAGGTTATTGTCCTCGGCCTGGCGCAGTTGCAGGTCGGTGGGCGGCGTGGGCTGGCCGGCGGCGAACGCCTTGTCTACCAGCAGGCGCGACAGTCGCCCGGGCATGTCGAGCAGCGGTTGGGCGAAGCTGATATCGGTCAACAACAGGCCGGGCGCCATGTCCGCCTGGGCTTGCAGGGGCGGCAGGCGCTGGCCATTGAGCGTCAGTGGTTGCATGCCTTCCTGCAAACCCAGCGACCGCAAGGTCTGCGGGGCAACCCAGGTGCGTCCCGGCGGGTCAAAGAAGGCCAGCAGTTGCGCCTGGCTCAAGCGTTGCCCCGCCACTGTCGCGCTGCCGGGCAACGACAACGGCTCGATGCCCATCAATTGCAGGCGCACATCCTCATGGCCCTGCAACTGCACCCGCCCTTGCACCACCGGCGACACCGGCCAGCCGGTGCGGCGCAGTTGCGCAAACAACCCCTCGGGGAAACTCGCCGAGTCCGCAGCGCTGAGGCTGGCCTGGGCTTCGCCGCCGATCAACTGGCTGGCGCGCGCGTAGCTGTCGCGAGCCTGGCTGTTGAGGGCCTGCACCCCGGTCAACAGCGCCGTGGCCAGCCACAGCCCGGTGAGCACGCTGAAAAACTGCACCGGATGGCGTCGCCAATGGCTGAGCAACGCGCGTAGCGTCCAATAAAACACCGCCATCTCAGCGCGCGTCCGCAGGCACGATATGGCCATGATGCAACACCACCTGGCGGTCCAGCCGCGCCGCGATGCGCGGGCTGTGGGTGACCATCAACAGGCTGGCGGCGCTGTCCCGCAGCAGGTCCAGCAGCAGTTGCAGCACCTCGTCGCTGGTAGCCTCATCCAGGTTGCCGGTGGGCTCATCCGCTAACAACAAGCCGGGCCTGGATGCCAGCGCGCGCCCTACGGCGACGCGCTGTTGCTGGCCGCCCGAGAGTTGTTCCGGGTAGCGCTTGAGCAAATCGCCCAAGCCCAGGCGCTCGACCAGATGCGCCTGCCAGTGCGGATCAAAACGCCCCGCCAGCCGGGCCTGGAACGCCAGGTTGTCGTCGACACGCAAACTGCCGATCAGGTTGAACTGCTGGAACACCAGGCCGATGTCGGTACGTCGCCACTGGGCCAGTTGCGCTTCGCTCATCTGGTCGAGGCGCTGCTCACCCACCTGGATGCTGCCGCGGTCCACTCGGTCGAGCCCCGCCACCAGGTGCAACAACGTGCTCTTGCCGCTGCCCGACTCGCCCATCAACGCCAGGCTGCTGCGCTCGGCCAAGTGCAGGTCGACCCCCGACAGCACCGCCAATGGGCCTTGGGGCGTGGCATAGCTTTTAAACACAGCGTGCACCTGCAACATGACAACACTCGTTTGATGGGGGGCAATCGAGGATAACGGCTATGTATTGATCCTACGCAAATTTTTCACATGGATTTCACCGGTTGCCCACTCCCCCCGCTTTAAATTACCGGTCAAGCGCCACGCGTCGGCAACTTGTTAGTTACAACGCCTGGTAACTTTTTTAACCGCCACGTGTTCAGCGAAAAGACAGCAGCCCTATGACAGCCTCCTGTTTCACTGCGGCGAATAGCCGACACGTTGCGCCAAACAAATACAACATTGCCAACAGCGCCCATGGTGAATGAAGTGGTTGACCTTACCCTGACCAAACCACGTTCGCGCCGGGCTTTTTCCAAGCGCCTGCAACGGCTGTGGCTAGGCATTAGCGTGGTCACCTTGCTGCTCGTGTGCAGCCTGCTGTGGCCGGCGTCCCCACGGAACCTGGGGGTGGGCGATCGTCTCCTGACCTCGCAAGTGATCCCCCTTTGGCGCGACGGCGAAGTGATTGTGCTGGTGCGCCATGAAGAGCGCTGCGACCGTTCGAGCAACCCGTGCCTGGGCCCGCTCGAAGGCCTCACGATCAACGGCAGCCAACACGCGCAGACACTCGGCAACGCCTTTAAATCGCTGGGCATGGCCCAGAGCGACGTGCTCGCCAGCCCCGCTATCCGCACCGCCCAGACTTTGCGCTTCATGTTCGACAAACATGAGCTGACCTCCGGCGAGAGAGCCGTCTGCGGCGCAGCCATGGGCGAAGAATTGCTGCGCTACAAACAGCCTGGGCGCAACCTCGTATTCATCACCCACAGCGGCTGCATCGCCGACTTCGAAACCAGCCTGGGCTTCCCTCGCGCCAGGTTCCCCGAGTACGGCAGCGCACTGTTCGTACAGGTTTTGCCCAATGGCAAATTCAAGACCCTGGGCATCATGAATAACCCCGACTGGCCCGCTGCCCTCAAACAATTCTAAGTCATCGCGCCAACGCGATTACCGCCCATGTTCAGCAAAAAGACAGGCCTGTTCTGGCATGTTTAATTGCGCCTTTTAACTAAGAACTTCATGACTTATTCACGTTATTCAATAAACGCTGTGAACACTTGCGTGATGACTTCATCGCTTAAAAACCTCAGCTTTGAACGTCAAGGAGCGACGTGTTCGTGAACCGTTTAAACCCCCTGCCGGTGCTGCTCTTGGCTCTCGCCGCGTTTTATCTATTACCCCTGGGCCTGCACGGTTTGTGGACCCCGGATGAAACCCGCTACGCCCAGATCAGCCAGGAGATGCTCCAGAGTGGCAACTGGGTGGCGCCGCACTTCATGGGCATCCGCTATTTCGAAAAACCGGCCGGCGGCTATTGGCTGATCGCCCTGGGCCAGGCCGTGTTTGGCCAGAACCTGTTCGGCGTGCGCATTGCCTCTGCGCTCACCAGTGGCTTGAGCGTGCTGCTGGCCTACCTCATCGCCCGCCGCCTGTGGAACGACCCGCGCAAAAGCTTCGCCTGTGCCCTGCTATACCTGAGCTTTGGCCTGATCGCCGGGCAGGCCGGGTATTCGAACCTCGATCCGCAGTTCACCTTGTGGGTCAACCTCAGCCTCGTGGCATTGTGGCTTGCCCTCGACAGCAGCACCCCACGCAGCCGCCTGGGGGCTTGGGCCGTGTTGGGGTTTGCCTGCGCGATGGGTTTCATGACCAAGGGCTTCCTGGCCTGGGCGCTGCCGGTGTTGATCGCGCTGCCGTACATGCTCTGGCAACGGCGCCTGGGCGAGTTGCTGCGCTATGGCCCGCTGGCGATCTGTGTCGCGGTGCTGGTGTGCTTGCCGTGGGTGCTGGCGATTCACAGCCAGGAGCCGGACTTCTGGCGCTTCTTTTTCTGGAATGAACACATCCGCCGCTTCAGCGCCGACAACGCGCAACACGTGCGACCGTGGTGGTTCTTCCTGCCGATCATCGCCGTGTCCTGCCTGCCGTGGGCCGGGTTGCTGCCCAGCACCCTGCGCGCCACCTGGCAGCAGAAACGCCAGCCGGCCATCGCTTTCCTGGCGCTGTGGCTGTTGCTGCCGCTGGTGTTCTTCAGCCTGAGCAACGGCAAGCTGCCAACCTACATCATGCCGTGCCTGCTGCCGCTGGCGTTGCTGATGGGGCATACCTTGAGCGACCTGCTGCGCCTACGCCAGGCCCGCACGATCTGCCTCAATGGCCTGCTCAACTTCGTGATCGGCATGGCGGCCATGGTCGGCCTGATCTATCTGCAAATCGCCAGGCCCGTGTACAGCAACAGCCACGCCGAGATGTTCAGCCTGTCCCTGGCGTTTATCGTGTTGCTGGGGTGGATACTCACCAACCTGCTGCAAGCCTTTCGCCCGTTGACGCTGTGGGCCATGCCGGTGCTGGGTATCGGCCTGTTGGTGATTCTGTTGCCGGCGAGCATGCCGCAAGTGATCGCCGATAACGAAATGCCCGACACGTTCGTCTCGGAGCATCAGCAAGTCCTGCAACAGACCCACGCCCTGCTCAGCAACGACCTGAGCCTCGCCGCCGCCCTCGCCTGGCGCCTGCAACGCCCGCAAGTGGCGTTGTATGACACCGAAGGCGAGCTGCGCTACGGCCTACAATATGCCGATTCGGTCCACCGCAAGGTCGACCTGGACCAGGTGCAAGCCTGGCTCAAGGACGCCCGCCAACAGGGGTCGGTCGGCGTGCTGATACGCGTCGGCAGCACCAGCGAAATGCGCGAGGTCGGGCAACTGCCACCGGGGGGCAAGCGCTATTACAAAGGGGCACTGGAATTGATCGTGTATCCACAACTCCCCCTCACGAACGCAGGCTCGCCGCATGAATAAACGCCTCATCCAGGCTCTTGGCCTTATACGCACTCATAAAGCCTTGCGCATCATTGAAACGATTGAAGCGCCGCTGGCTGAGCATGTAGAAATCATCGCAGTGCGTGACGATCTCATCGACGTTATGCGATGAAACCAGCACCGCGACACCGTCTGCCGCCGCCCCCTCCAGGCATCGCCATATGTGGTAGCGAAACTCGGGATCTACACCTGCGGTGGGCTCATCCAGTATCACAATGTCAGCATTGGCGCAGAGCAGCGACAAGGTGAAAAACCAGCGCTTTTCTCCGTAGCTGCAGAGGGAGGACTTTTTGTTCCAGAGTTCGCAATACCGCTGCGCAATGCCTGGGCTCCATTTTTCGATTTGATTGAGCGCGTGCTCTTGCGTGACCTTCGTTTCTGAGCAAAAAAGCATGACCATCTTGAAAATGTCGAACATGCGCAACACAGCGGGCGTGCTGATGACTTGCGAGAGGTAAAGCAGCTTCGAAAAAGAGTTGTTTATCTCGCCGCCATGCCTTTTTTTCAGGCCACACATCACGTCAAAAAACGTGGTTTTACCGGAACCGTTAGGACCCAGCAGACCAGAGATCGAACCTGCCTCAACCTCCAGCGAGGCGTTATGAAGCACGGTATGCGATGCATATCGAACATCAAGCGAGTCCACAATGAGCCGCGCCATTAGTAACGACTCCAAACGGGATTAATCAATAAAAAGCGAAACATCAGCACCCATGAAAGTACGAGACAAACCACCACCACCACAACAACCCACCCGCACTCCGTCACGCCAACCAACATAACTCTATTTGCCCACCACATCGGATTAAAAAACCGGACCAAGGCAAGCGTTGAGTTTAAGGAGCCGATACTTACGATTCCAAGCGCCAACATCCCAAGGGACAACATGGAGAAAACCGTACTCGCATTCTGAAAGCCCACTGGGACCAGGGTTAACAAAAGCGAAGGTATGGAAAACAGCAGAAAACACACATAAAACCGCCCGACGACAACGAGATACTCGGCTATATCTACCGCGCCAAACGAATAACGTGTCAGCAGGTAGAACACAGAGCAATACAGGATTGAAACAATCGAATACGCGAGAAACTGCCCGGCAAGGAAAATAACCTTCGTGCGACCTGTATAGACAAAAGACCGCAGAAAACCGCTCTCTCTGCGACCCACGATGTAAAACGCCAGCCCGAACAACGCAACACTTGATGCGACAAAAGCGTAGAACCATGAAGTGTTCGACAAATAATCGCCAGCCCCCCCATCACTGGCGCCCTTGTGTAGGCAATCAGGTAATAGGTAACGACCGGAGAAATCACTGTCCAAAACAATGCAACAGGTTCTTTTAACTGTTCTTTGATAAATAACAGCGCTAACAAAACAGGCTTCGACAGGGCGTACGGGGTCATGATTCACCTCATGGAAACGGAACCATTTTTTCTAACCGAGACTGGAGTATTGAAGATTTAAACCCTTTAGAGTACTTATTGATCGAATTAAAGTTTCTTGAATTATTCATATGAAGAAATAAATCAGGAGAAATGAATTTAACAAAAACGCCTCCTCCTCCATCAACCCCTCCAATTTTTGAATAAAAATATCCAGCAACATCCATTCGCCTCAATACAAACAAGAACTCAGAAACGGTGAAATCCTGCAAAGACCTACAACCTCCGCACTCTACAACATCGGTAATCTCTTGGTAGGTCTCGTAAACATTGCAACCTAGAAAGTAACGTATATATGAATCTTCAAGCATTTTTTCTTCAGAATCAGTTGCTTTGAATAAATTCATAAAACGAAAAGTCTGCCATAACTCCAGCAAAGACTTCTGCATAGCCACCGCCAATTCCGACGCATAAGCCATTCCTGCGCAATATTTTACGTAATGATTAATGTTCTTTTGCCCATATACAACCAGTACGCAAAACCCTGGAAATCTAGTATCAGATATATCTAAAAATGTAATTTCTCCTGAAGCCGCCAGAGCTTTATAGAGTTGCCGAACGGATTGCCCCTTCAATAACTCGCCCGTCTCAACAGTAGAGATTCGAGAGCAGCATTTCTTCGTGAGCCAGAACCTAACAAGAAATTGACGCTCCAGATATTCCTTTATTGCTCCTAAGAAGGCAATATTGGGATTCCAGTGAAAGCTGCATCCACATGTATCCCGAAGAGGATAAAGCAAGCTATCCTCACCTAGACTATGCGATGACAGTGAAATACAGGCAGTAGGGATAAAACACTTGGAAAAGTCTGAAGACCTGATCACTTCACTTAAAGCGAACTCATGCTTCTCAATATCAGAAATGGACATTTTTTTAGATGCCGTCTGAACGAATGCTCTTGCAAAGCCAAGAACCTCACGCCCCGATAAAAACTCACTCAGACGACCACTCCTTCTTGAAGTAACTTCTCTATAAAAATGACGGCGCTCAAAATATTCTCCCAAAGCAGTTTTAACCGAATTTGAGCCTCCTCCAACACCGTTCCCATTCACCGAGAGGAAATCTGAAACCTCGGCAGAGTGAGGTAAAGTGAGAATACATGCAGGTTGAAAAAGGAGGGTGCCGGGCAAATCAGGCTTATGCATTAGATTAATAAGTTTCATTTTGCCTACCTATAAAATGAACGCATACTGGGAAGAACAAAGCTGGATTTATTCCTAGAGCCCTACAAAGCATCGTATCGGTATATGCAGACCATAGTCTACACGCCAGCCCCAAAGATTTAGCTTGCAGTTCGACGAGCATGTAAATTGAACCAATCTCCATCAGTGCCATCCGGTACCCGCGATACCGATACTTGAATAAATTTTTAGGCATATAGATTGCGTAAATGAGCGCCAAGCTTGGCGTTCCAATATTATTAAACGAGGACAACAGCGCCGCTTTTAGTTCTTCAATATCAGTTTCAATTTGCATCACTTCAAATTTACGTGACCGGGGGAGTAAGTGAAGGATTTTTCCGGCACTGGGCCAATTAGAGTTTTCCTCAGTAAGCGAACAGAGGAAAATTTCCGCAGGGTAAAGCGCTCCCGCGCTTGGATATCCTCGCTTGTATGAGTCCTGGCTCTTTGAAAGTAAAGGACACATTAGTTTTTCAACGTCAGAAAATTCTAAAGGCAACGGTAAAAAATGCTCACACGACTCATTTCTACACAACGATTCTTCTCTGTTATCTTGGGGCAATTTTATTGTTAAATCCAGATCCGGATAAAAAGCCAGCTCATTCCCAGTCAATTGGGCCAAATGCTTTTCATCCAAACGATGAAGAATGGTACGATCTTTGAACGCCTTATGAAAAATAAAATTCCCTTTATAATGAAACTCTAGCACATCATCATACACTGAAGAATTTATAAATCTGAGATAGTAATCATGTGGAATATTTTTCATCCCTCCACCCTCAAGCAATCACACATATACCAGTGAGAATTAGATTCTTCGAAAAGCTGACCGTCTTTCAATTGAAGATATGAGCTATACAGAACGTCATCTTGATACTTACATCCGTCGTTATGCTCAGTGAAGAATTTTATCTTTCTGATAACTGCACCGATAACGATCATTTCCTGATAAAGACTCAGCGCTTTAGCAGGAATCCCTACACGTCGACTTTTGCAAAAAGCTAGGGCACTTGACCAACTGTTCTTTGCCGGGGCTATCGACTCATTATTAATTAATCTATCCACAGCACAGAAATGACAAGGATTTCCTATTTCCTGAATGTAAGGCTGACCAATACAAAAAACACTGCCCATCTGCCAACAGACGCTTATAGCGCTCTTTGGCGATGCATGCGCAAGTTTAAAATATAAGCTTCGGATACTTTCATAATTATATGAATGGCACAACAAGACAATAAAGCACTTGAACGGCCGTACCGCTTCAACCAGTTCACTTGAGAATGACTTAAATTCCAAGCAACCAGATAACTCCTCACCAAATAGGGCCTCAATATCAACCTGGCCTTTCCACTCATGAACCACTATCGTCTTTTCAAAATATATCTCATCAATACATTTGAACGGAATAATTCTTTCTAAAAAATCAAACGCATCACTTTGAATCAACCCATTTTCCGCGAGCAATTCATCTAACTCAATTTTCGTCATTACGTTCGACAATTTTAACTTTCGAAGCACATTTAGCAGAGGCTGAGAATGGATTTTTGAAATCCCGACATCAGACACTACAAGACTTTCCGTTTCAAAGTTTAAAATTTCATAGCTGGGTATGATTATATTCATCGAACGATCTCCTGTAGAGGTTTTCTGGCAAACCAGAAAACCTCATTAGGTGAGTGGAGACTGAATCTATTCATCCGCAGCTGGATGCTCCGCTATCGAATTATGGCAGCCACCACTTCCTCCATTACATCCTCCGCCACCACCACATCCTCCGCTCCCCCCGCACCCGCCTTGGCTCCCAGACCCTCCGGCGTTATCTACATAAGGGTTGAACCCATACTCACTTTCGAAACTAAAAACAAACTCTCCAAACTCTTCAATGTTCATTTCAACTCTCCACTTTTTTATTTACAACTCTGACCTCCAATCGCTTATCAACAAGCGACAAAACCAAATCTAGCCGCTTCAAAAAAAACTGCAATATTAATAAAAAACTCACGTACGAAATTTAACCCAAAGCATTAGGAAATTTCACTCAACAATTTCGGACGAAGAATAGTTGCGCAAAACACTAAAAAGAACTTCTTGCCATACATCAAAAATCTGTTTCTTTATTAAATTAATAAGTTAGACGTAATCAGACTAAAAGAAGAAATGACCGCTCTCGAAGGCATTTTCTTTTAGCAAACTGGGCATTCTTCAAAAATGCAGCAGACAATCCGACAAATGGCAAAATCCACTCCGCTTTTACGAACGGTATTGACCCTCACCTGTATAAAAAACCATGCGTGTAAAGCGTTTCAAAAACGTTACTGGCTAGGCTTTGTCCCGCCTACATCTAGGCCGCAGGGCATGCGGTAGATGTCTGCTTGCTGTCAGACCGTTAAGGGAGCCAGAGCCCTCACTGAGGATTAGAAAGTGGCGTGCTGATACGCGTCGACAGCACCAGCGAAATGCGCGAGGCCGGGCAACTGCCACCGGGGGGCAAGCGCTATTACAAAGGGGCACTGGAATTGATCGTGTATCCACAACTCCCCCTCACGAACGCAGGCTCGCCGCATGAATAAACGCCTCATCCAGGCTCTTGACTCTTGTACGCACTCATAAAGCCTTGCGCATCATTGAAACGATTGAAGCGCCGCTGGCTGAGCATGTAGAAATCATCGCAGTGCGTGACGATCTCATCGACGTGTGACGGTTCGAACAACTCTCTAACTGAGGCCCCGTGATCCAAATGTGGGGGCTTGCTCCCGATGGCAGTGGGTCAGCTATAAATGCATTCACTGCCCCTACCGCCCCTCCACTCACAATCACTCCCCAAACAACTCCCCAATCAGGTTGAACACGGTGCTCTTCACCGCACTGTCCAGTTCGGTCCAGGCCAACCCGGTGCTGGCCTTGAACGCGCCCAGTTGCAGAGGCCGCGACACGCAGTTGGTCGGCAGCGCCCGCGCCGCCTGCTCTGGCAATACGCCAATGCCCAACCCGGCAGAGACCAGTGCAAGCATGGTGGTGAACTCGCCCAGTTCGGCAGCGATCTGCAAGGGCATGCCCAGTGCCTGGATAAATTCATCGTAAAAACCCGGCGCATAGCGACGCGCGAGGATATACACGGGCAGGTCGAGCAAATCGCTGGGCAGCACGCAGGGCTGCGCCGCCAGCGGATGGTCCGCCGGCAACGCCACACAAAAACTTTCCTGTAGCACCGCGCGCGTCTGCACGCCGGGATGTGTGGCGGGCAGGCGCATCAGGCCGAAATCCAGCAGGCCGTTTTTCAACGCGGCGGCTTGATCGGGGCCGGGCATGTCCTTGAGTTCCAGCTCGATGCGCGGGTAGCGCTGGTGCACCGCGCGGATCAACTCGGGCAGCCATTGCGGCAACACCGACGAGACAAAACCCAGGCGCACACGGCCGATTTCACCACGGTTGGACGCCCGCGCCGCATCGGCCGCCCGTGCGGCCTGATGCAAGGTGGCCTGGGCTTCGGGCAAGAACACACGGCCGGCTTCGGTCAGCGTCACCGAATGGCGATTGCGGTCGAGCAGGCGCACACCCAAGCCACTTTCGAGCAATTTGATCTGCATGCTCAGCGCCGGCTGCACAATCGACAATTGCGCGGCGGCCCGGCCGAAATGCAGCTCCTGGGCCAGCACCACAAACGCCCGCAAGTGCTTGAGTTCCATCCCGCCTCCTCGGTTATCACAAAAATTGATCAGCCGATCATAAATGAATATTGGCCCCCCACCGCGCCTTGGGGTGAACTAAGGTCACTCGCGATGATTGAAGATGGGTTTGCTTATAACAATAAGCACGTCAGGAGACAGGCTCCATGCACAGCGTTTTAGATAACTTCCGCCTCGACGGCCGGCTCGCGCTGGTCACCGGTTCCAGTGCCGGTATCGGCCTGGCCATCGCGCGCGGTCTGGCCCAGGCCGGCGCGCGGGTGGTACTCAACGGGCGCAACCGCAGCACCTTGCGTGACGCGGCCGCCTTGCTCACTTTGGAGGGCCTGGAGGTGCACACCCAGCCGTTCGATGTGACCGACAGCGCGGCGATCCAGGCCGCCGTTGCGAGCATCGAGGAGCGCCTCGGCCCGCTGGAGATTCTGGTGAACAACGCCGGCATGCAACGCCGTGGGCCGCTGGAAGACTACAGCGAGCACCACTGGCGCGAGCTGATCAGCACCAACCTCGACAGTGCGTTCCTGGTGGGCCAGGCCGTGGCGCGGGCGATGATCCCGCGCAAGCGTGGGCGCATTATTAACATCTGCTCGGTGCAAAGTGAGCTGGGCCGCCCAGGCATTGCGCCGTATGCGGCAAGCAAGGGCGCGCTGAAGATGCTGACCAAAGGCATGGCGATTGATTGGGGCCCGCACGGGCTGACGGTCAACGGCATCGGCCCCGGCTATTTCAAGACCGAACTGAACGCCAACCTGGTGGCCAACCCCGAATTCAGCGACTGGCTGGTGCAACGCACGCCGAGCCGACGCTGGGGCGACGTGGCCGAACTGGCCGGCGCGGCGGTGTTTCTGGCCAGTGACGCGGCCAGTTTCGTCAACGGCCATATCCTGTATGTCGACGGCGGCATCACCGCATCGCTGTAACCCGGAGAAACTCATGCACGCTATCGTCTGCCATGCCTCAAAAGACCTGCGGGTCAGCCCTCAGGATGAACCGCAAACCCTCGCCCCCGGCCAACTGCGCGTACGCATCGCCCGCGGCGGTATCTGCGGGTCGGATTTGCATTACTACCAACACGGCGGTTTCGGCACTGTGCGCCTGCGTGAACCGATGGTGCTCGGCCATGAAGTGTCGGCGGTGATCGATGCCGTGGGCGTGGACGCCGGGCCGTTCAAGGTCGGCCAGCGCATCGCGGTCTCGCCGTCGCGCCCCTGCGGCGGTTGCCGTTATTGCCAGCAGGGCTTGCCCAATCATTGCCTGAATATGCGCTTCTACGGCAGCGCCATGCCCTTCCCGCATGTCCAAGGCGCGTTTCGCCAAAGCCTGGTGATCGAAACGCACCAGGCCCATCGCCTGGCCGACCACGTGACCCTCGCCGAAGGTGCGCTGGCCGAGCCGTTGTCGGTGGGTTTGCACGCCATCCAACGCGCCGGCGCGGTGTTCGGCAAGCGTGTGCTGGTGACCGGTTGCGGCCCCATCGGCAACCTGCTGATCGGCGGTTTGCGCGCAGCGGGCGCGGCTGAAATCGTCGCCGTGGACTTGTCGGCCAGCGCCCTCGCCTGCGCCGAAAAAATGGGCGCCAGCCGCACCCACAACCTTGCCGACGGCAACGATGCACTCAAGCGCTACACCAGCGAAAAAGGCTACTTCGATGTGATGTTCGAAGTGTCCGGCAGCGCCCAGGCCCTGCGCAACGGCCTGGAATGCATCGCCCCGCGCGGCGTGTTGGTGACGGTCGGGTTGGGCGGTGACGTGACGCTGCCGCTCAACCTGCTGGTCAGCCGCGAGATCGACCTGCGCGGCACCTTCCGCTTTCATCCGGAATTTGCCCAGGCAGTGGATTTGCTCAACCGCCAGATCATTGATGTACGGCCGGTGATCTCGCACACCGTGCCATTCGAACAGGCGGTGCGGGCATTTGAGCTGGCGGCGGACAAGACCCAGGCGATGAAGGTGGTGTTGGATTTTGGCGTGAGCGATCTGGATTAACGCCCGTTTGTGACTTTGCTGTGGGCGCGGTGGTTGCCAGGCAGTGCGACTTTTGCCTGAAAAAATCAAACTATCGCCACCTGCGCGGTTCAGAACTTCAGGTTCCGGCACCGCGCTGCCACACGCGAGCCAGCGCCTCCTATGAAACTTCAGAACATGGAGCACGCCCCTTGATCGCACAAATCATGATCGCCGCCCTCGGCGTCGTCGCCATCTGGTTCAGCCAGAGCAAACGCCTGAAGGTGCGCCGCTACGCCTGCCTGTTCGGCATGGCGGGCCAGCCGTTCTGGTTCTGGTCTTCGATCAATGCCGAGCAATGGGGCATCGTATTGCTCAGCTGTTTCTACACGGTGGCGTGGGCCAAGGGCATCAAGACGCACTGGATCGACCGCAAGCCCGATGCGCGCGCCTGATTTGCAATCGCGCACCGCACTGCCTATATTTGCCGCCTGGCGCTCTCTACGCCACCTTCCGCGGAAAGGGCTGCGCCCAAGACAGTGAAGCACCCTCTTATTTCTACGACTCCACACCTTAAAGCGGAAAAGGTTTGTGCAAGGAGCTCGTATGTCGCAACGTCCCGTCACCTCCAACACCGATGGCCGTCTGAACCTTGAGCAGCAGCGCAAGCGCGCCAAGGAACTGTTATCCCAGCTCAAGACCCAAGACCCGGCAGCCACGCTATCCCAGGCCCAATGGCAAGTCGCCAGACAGCTCGGTTTCAGCAGTTGGCCCAAGCTCAAGGCGCATGTCGACGCCCTCGACTTCGCGGCTCGCCACCCGGGCTTCGATGCCAGCGATGAAGCGCGCACCACCCACTGGCGTTGCGGCAGCGACATTGCCCACACACTGAAGGTGGCAGGCTTCAAGGGCCGCTTCCGGATGCTGACCGACCCGCTGTGCATGGGCCCGGTGCGCGACCTGCCCCGCCAGGCATTCCACGACATGCGCGGCGCGTTCATCAGCCGGGCCTTCGCCATGGACGAAACAGACACCGCACGCCGCGTGGTCGACGAATACACCCAACTGCAAACCCTGGCCAGCGCCGAACACAGCGTGCTGTGGTGCGAGGCGGATGCCTATGACCAGCTGTTCCTGATCCGCGCCCTGGCCGGTCTCGAGCAGGCTCCGCCCAGGCTGGAACTGATCGAGGTGGACCGCATTCCCGGCGTCGAGCGTTTTATCGGCATTGGCCAACTGGCACCGGATGTATTGGCCTGGTTATGGCCGCAACGGCGCGTGATCGATGACGACGCGGTTCACCTGGCCAAACAGGCCTGGGCGGCGTACTGCGACAGCTCACCCATCGCACTGGCGCAGTTGGCCCATGCCGAGCACACCGCCCTGCCGCTTATGGCACCCGCCCTGTTGCGCCAGTTGCAGGAATTGCCGGGGCTTGAGGACGGCCTGTCGCTGACCGAACGTCTTGCCCTCACTTACATCGCCGAAGCCGGGCCGGTAGCGTTCGGCCGGGTGTTCGCCGAGTTGATGGCCAAGCGCGAGCCGCTGCCGTTCCTGGGGGACATGATGTTTCATGCGCTGCTGCGGCCGTTGATCGATGGGGCACAGCCGTTACTGCTCGAAACCGAGGCCCACCTGCCATGGCCTCAGCGCAGGCTGGCGTTGACGCCGTTGGGAAGCGAGGTATTGAGTGGCAACGCCAACTGGATAGCCCACACCCAATCCGAGCGGTGGGTAGGCGGTGTTTGCACGCGGCCGGGTGAGGCGCATTGGGCGTTGGACCGCCACCTCAAGCCGGTGTGGCGCGAGCGCTAGCAACGCGCCCTGACGTGGCTGCGTCTGCAGCGTGGGTGACACACCGCACACGCAGCCGCGCCAAGACCCCGCAGCGGCTACGCAAAGGGCTCGTCCATGAGCGTCGAGACTCAGCGGCGAGCACTGACCGCCGAGGCACCGTTGGACACGATCACTTCCACGCGGCGGTTCAGCTGGCGCGAGTGTGCGCTCAGGTTGTCAGCGACCGGGAACTGCTTGCCGTAACCGGTTACCGTCACGCGCTCGGCCGCGACGCCGAGCCGTTGCAGGCCACGGGCGACCGCCTGGGCACGTCGCTCGGACAAGCTCTGGTTGAAAGCATCAGCCCCCGTGCTGTCGGTGAAACCTTCCACGCGCACCTGGCGCTCCGGGTTCTGTAACAGGAAATCCGCCAGCCCCTGAAGATCACGCGCGCTGGCGGGCTTGAGGTCGGCCTTGGCGGTATCGAACAGCACATCCCCAAAGGTGATGACCTGGCCACGCTCGGACGGCTTGGCCTTCATCGCCTGTAAAGCCTTGAGCTGCGCGGTGCGCACATCAAGCTGTACCTGGGTGCGGTCGGCCGCGATGTTGTCGAGCTGGGCATCGGTTGTGCGACCAATGATGGTCTGTTCCGCCAGGGCGATTTTCTGCGTGGCGAGGTAGGCCAACTGGTTGACCTGCGGGTCGGTGCGACTGTGCAGGGAGAGTTGATTGGCGCGGTCCAGCGCGTTGGCGGCAATACGGGTTTCAACCGCCGCCAGGGTATTGGACTCGGGCTTTTGTTGCAGGTCGGAGAACTGGCTGCGGGCTTGCAGCAATTGCGGGTTTTCCGGCGCAGTCGCACAACCGGCCAACGCCAGGCTCAGGACCGACAGGGCAGGAATGAAAAAAATGGCACGCATGGCAAAGTCCTCAGTGGGTGGTCGCGGGGGCGTTGAGCATTTCTTGCTTGAGCACCTGGATGCCCTCCCGCGCCTGCTTCAAGACCTGTTGTTTACGCGCGGCATTGGCCTTGACTTCGGCCAGGTTGGCGTCGGCTTCGATCTGCTCGGCCAACGTGTGGACCTGGACCGAGTTCTTTTCCCCGATGGCTTGCTCCATGCGCGCCAATTTGTCCTGGGCTGTCCTCAGTTCCAGCGGGGCGAATTGAGTGGCTTGCGCCGACAGCGCGCGCTCTACCGAGTCACGGGCCAGGGAGATTTTTTCTGCGGGCAGAGGCGTTGCGGCGCAGCCCGCCAATGCACTCACGACGATGACGGCGAAAGCCGAGCGGCGCAGGTAGTTACTGACACTCGTCATTTTCACGGTTCGGCTCCTAAGCATTGGGTTCGAGTGGCCCTTAAGGGCCCGCCTGAGTTCAAGCGGGGGCCATGCTAGGAGGAAAAACATTAATCAGAATGGTGAGATTTCCTGCTTATGTGTAGGAAATCTCCCAATAACCAGCGCCCCGGCGCAGGCCCTGCACCGTTGCTGTCAGGCCGGCCTGGCAGCGACCGCTTCAACCTCCACCAACGCCCCCGGCAACGGCAAAGCCACCACTTGCAGCGCCGTGCGCGCCGGTTTGTTCGGCTGTTCGGGCGTGCCGAAAAATTGCGTGTAGCCGCGCTGCAACCCGGCAAAGTCGAGCTTGCCCTGGGTCTGCTCGGCGCCCACCAGAAACACCCGCAGTTGCACGATGTCGCCCAGGTCGAGGCCTTGTTGGCGCAAGATCTGGCGCAGCTTGTTGAACACCGACACCGTCTGAACCTCGGTATCGCCAAACACCCCTGGCACGTTCGGGTCGGCCAGGTCGGGCAAGGTGCCGCTGACGAAAACCAGGCTGGCGCAGGCCGGTACGGTAACGGTCTGCGAGATCGGGAAATCACCGACGCTGGTGCGTTGGATGCTGTCGCTCATGATGAGTCTCCTTAAGAAGCGGCCAGTGCCGCGACCTGTCGTTGTTGGGTAACCCGTTCAGCCAGTTGCGCAATCACGTGCCGCGCCGAGTTGGCCGCCGACTCCTGCCAGATGCCCACGCCGCTTTGCACCAGGCCGTCACCGGCGAAATACACGCGACCGTGGCCGGCTTCGAGCAAGGCGCTGGCATCGGCCGCAAAGTGTTCGCGTTGCAGCCATGGGCCTTCGCTGTAGGGGATCTGCTCCCAGGACACGGCCAAGGGGTTGCGCAGGTGTTTTGAATTGCCGGGGTGCAGCAGCTCCACGGCCTCCTTGGAGGCGGCGTATTGCTCGGCAAAAGGCGTTGCGCCAAACGCATCGGCGCCCTCGCCGGTCACATAGCCCGCCACCAGCACGCCGTCGCGGGTGTTGAGGTCGTTGCTGGGGTACCACAGCAGGCGCGCCGGGTGATCGATCCACGACAGGCCGCCGTAGGTGCGGTAGTCGGTTTCCCAGAAGCGCGGCGATTGCCAGGCCACTTTGGTCGCCTGGTCGTTGCGCGTGCCGTGCAACGCGGCTTTGATCGGCTCGCTGAAGTCGGTGTCGAGCCTGGCCAGCAGCGGCAACGGCAGGGTCGAGATCAAATAATCGGCGCGTACCACCTGTTCGCGGCCGCTGCCGCGGTCGTGGTAGGTCACCGCCACGCCGTCATCCCGTTGGCGGATCTGGCGAACCACCGCGCCCAACTGCACATGGTCACGCACGCGCTGGTAGAAGGCGTCGGTGATGCGGTCCATGCCGCCGACGGGCTGGAACATGGTCGCGGAAAATTCCGGGAACTCGGTGTGCAGCAACGCGCCCCACAGCTCGGGATGCAGCAACCGATCCAACCCCAGCGGTGCGCGGCTGGCCGGCAAGGCGCCGGGATGGGCAAGAGATTCCAAGTGCCCCGAACGAAGCGTGCCCTCAAAGGCCAGCTCCTGGGACAAGTCGCCATACACCTGCAAAAAGCCCAGCAAGCGCGTGCGCTCCTCACCGCTCAGTACGTCATCGAGGGCATCGCGTTGCACCGCTTTGGCCAGCAAGCCGGACACATGCCCGCGCGCATCGTTGATCGCCTGGCCGACCGTGAACGCCGGTTGCCGCAGATCGGGCCGTACCTGGGCGCCGTGGCTGCTGTTGACCAGCACTTCCAGGGGCACACCGAGTTCGCTGCAATAGTCGAGGAGCGTGCGGTGCTGGCTCGGAATCCTGGCCGGGCCGGCGTTGAAATACAGGCCCGGATCGAAGGCCACGGTTTGCGTGCGGCCATTGGTGTAGGCCACGCGATCACCCTGGCGCAGGGTCCAGGTGCGCCCGCCGACGCGGTCGCGCGCCTCCAGCACCTGTACGTCGAACCCGGCGCGGCCGAGTTCCAGGGCGGTGACCAACCCGGCAATCCCCGCGCCCAGCACCAGCACGCGGGTGCCCTGCCCCAGGCCCTCCTGGAGTTGCAACGGTTGCGGGCGGCGGTGCGATGACGGCCCCAACCCCAACACCGCGAGTGCATCCTTGACCGCCTTTTCACCGCCGACCGCAGCGATGCTCGACAACGCTTCACGTCGTGTCAGTCCCATGCTCATTGCTCCTCAGTCCGGCAAGCCGGGTGGGTTGATCTGCGATGCGTCGACACGCTCCACGTCCAGGCCCCAGCGTTGCAGCACCTGCTCGTATTGGCCGCCGGCAATTGCGCCTTGCAGGGCGGTGTGGATCGGCTGCACCAGGCCATTGTCCTTGCGCGTGGTCACCGCGATATCCGCCTGCAACGGCCAGCCGCCATTGACCGTGCCGACGCGCTTGATACCCCTGGTGATCGCCGCCGAATAGGCGTACACCGAGTTGGGCCCGAACAGCGCATCGCTGCGCCCCGACTGCACCGCCAGTTGCGCGGCGGCCTGGTCGTCGAAGTACTGCAACAGCGCGGGCTTGAGGCCGGCCTTTTCATTGGCCTCGTTCCAGGCCAGCAGGACTTTCTCCTGATTGGTGCCGGAGCCGACGATGATCTTCAACCCGGCGATGTCCGCCGCCTGTTTGATCTCGGTGATCCTGCTGGTGGTTTTGACGTAGAAGCCGAGCACATCCTGGCGATAGGTGGCGAAATCAAAGCGCTTCTTGCGCGCCTCGGTCACGGTGACATTGCTGATCACGGCGTCGTATTTGCCCGAGCTGACCCCCAGCGGCCAATCCTCCCAACTGGTCTGCACCACGTTGAGTTGCAGGCCCAGGCTGTCGGCGATCAACTGCGCGGTGTCGGCTTCGCTGCCGATGGTGGTCTTGTCGTCACTGGCCAGCAGCGCCAGGGGCGGCCCGGCCACGCCGGACACGGCCACGGTGAACTTGCCCGGCTGGGCGAACTTGAAGCCCGGCGGGATCTGCGCGATGGCCGCCGCGTTGCGCGGCGCATGAATGCGCGCGCGGTCAGGGCTCAGATCCACCGGTTGCACGGCAGCGAATGCACTGTGCGCGGCACTCAGGGCCAGCGTCAGCAAGGCCACGCGGGCGGTTTTGATAGACATGGCAGTCACTCCGTTAACTAAAGCACCTTGCCGAGAAAGGCGGCGGTGCGGGGATGTCGGGGTTGGCGAAAGATCTGTTCGGGCGGGCCCTCTTCGATCAGTTGGCCGTCGCAGAGAAACACCACGTGGTCGGCCACCTCGCGGGCAAAACCGATCTCGTGGGTGACGATCACCAGGGTCACGCCCAGCTGGGTCAGGCCCTTGATCACGTCGAGCACCTCGCCCACCAGTTCCGGGTCGAGGGCTGAGGTGGGTTCATCGAACAGCAGCACTTTCGGGTCCAGCGCCAGGGCGCGGGCAATGGCCACGCGTTGCTGCTGGCCGCCGGAGAGTTGGCGGGGGTAAGCGTCGACCTTGTCCGCCAGGCCGACCTTGGCCAGCAGTTCACCCGCCTTGGCCTGCGCCTCGGCCTTGCCCCAGCGCTTGTGGGCCAGGGGCGCTTCGGCGACGTTTTCCCAGGCGGTGAGATGCGGGAACAGGTTGAAGTTCTGGAACACAAAACCCACGTCGATACGCCGCTTGAGAATCTCGCGTTCCTTGAGTTCAAAGAGCAGGTCGCCCTTGCGTCGATAGCCGACGTATTCACCGTCGATGGTGATGTGGCCGCTGTCGATCTTCTCCAGGTGGTTGATGGTGCGCAGCAAGGTGGACTTGCCCGAGCCGGAGGGCCCGAGAATCACCGTAACCTTGCCAGGGTCGATGGTCAGGTCGATGTCCTTGAGCACCTGTTGGTTGCCAAAGCGTTTGCCCACGCCCTGGATTTGAATGCGCCCGGCGTGTGTTTCACCCATGGTGTTTCTCCTTGAACCAGCGGCGCACCCGTTGCACCGGCGTGGGCGGCAGCACTCTTGCCGTACCCCGTGCGAAATGCCGCTCGACGTAGTACTGCGCGCTGGTGAGCACGGTGGTGATGATCAGGTACCACACGGTGGCCACAATCAGCAGCGGGATCACCGCCTGGGTGCGGTTGTAGATGACCTGCACGGTGTAGAACAGCTCCGGCAAGGCCAGCACGTAGACGATGGAGGTGCCCTTGACCAGGCCGATAATTTCGTTGAAACCCGACGGCAGGATCGAGCGCAGCGCCTGGGGCAGGATGATGCGAAAGATCCGTCGCGACGCCGGCAGCCCCAGGGCCGCTGCCGCTTCATGCTGGCCGGCGTCGACACCGATCAGCCCGCCGCGAATGATCTCTGCCGCGTACGCCGCCTGCATCAGGCTCAAGCCCAGCACCGCCGTGGTGAACTGGCTGAGCACGTCCACCGTCGACCACTCGGCGAACACCACGCTGGTGAACGGCACGCCGAGCACGATGTGGTCATACAGGTAGGCAAAGTTGTACAGGATGATCAGCACCAGCAGCGCCGGCATCGAGCGGAAGAACCAGATATAACCCCAGGCCAGGGCCGCCAGCAGCGGCGAGCCCGACAGCCGCGCCAGGGCCAACGCGGTGCCGAGGATGACGCTGAACAGCGTGCTCAACAGGGTCAGCAACAAGGTCTGGCCGAGGCCGCGCAGTACCGACGGCGAGAAGAACCACTGGCCGAACACGCCCCACTCCCAGCGCGGGTTGGTGGCCAGGGAATGCACGACGGCCAGCAGCACCAGCGCGGCGAAGATCGACCCGGCCCAGCGCCAGGGATGCCGCGCGGGTACCACCCGCAGGGCTTTGATCGGTGTGGAAATGCGCGCCTGGCGAACCGGGCGGTGCGTGTCGATCAGGTCATAGGATTTGGCGACGATAGGCATGCTGTATTCCTCGGCCTCAGAAGGCATAGGTCAGGCGGGTGTAGTAATACCCGCCGGTAAAACCGTAGGGCGAATAGGTGCCATAGCTGCTGAGCATGGTGCTGCTGGGCACGCCTTGTTTCTTGGGGTAGAGGTCGAACAGGTTCTTGGCGCCGATGGCCACGTTGAGGTCCTTGGTGAGGCTGTAGCCAAGGTCGAGGTCGGTGATCCATTTGGCGCTGTAGACCCGGTCGAGGCCGCGGTCGGCGGAGACGTTGACCTCCTTGTAGGCGCCGTAGCGGGTCAGGGCCAGGTTGAGGTTGAAACGGTCGATACTCCAGTCACCGCCGAGAATCAACTTGGTGCTCGGTTGCACCCCGGTGATCAGGTTGCGCGCCTGGCGGTCCATCAGGTCGTAGGCGGTGCCGAGGATCGTGGTGGACGCTTTGTAGTTGAGGATTTTGGTCTGGTTCCAGTTGAATGCCGCGGTCCACTTCAGCGCGCCATAAGGGCCCAGGTCCTGGTTGTAGTTGCCGACCAGGTCCAGGCCTTTGGTGCGGGTGTCGGCGCCGTTGATAAAGTACTGGCCGCCGGAGGTGGAAGTGATGCCGTTGCCTTGCAGCACCTGGGTGATTTCGGGGCCAAGCAAGGTGCCGGTCAGGGTGATGCGGTCGCGCAGGTTGATCACGTAGGCGTCAGCGGTGAAGTTCAGGCGGTCGGTGGGCGTGAGGGTGAAACCCAGGCTGAAGTTGGTCGAGCGCTCGGGCTTGAGTTCCTCGGCGCCCAGCGCTTTGGCGGCCGCCGAACCCACCGGCAGCACCCCGTAGTTGATCGACTGATACACCCCGTTCACCACGCCATAGGTGGTGGAGCGCGCACTGAACAGGCTGTTGGCCAACGACGGCGCTCGAAAGCCATTGCTGACCGTGGCGCGCACGGCAAATTTCGGGGTGAAGTCGTAGCGGGTGGTCAGCTTGCCGCTGCGGGTGGCGCCCACGCCCTGGTTGTAGTGTTCATAGCGAAACGCGGTGCCCACGTACCAGTCCGGCAGCGGGTTGAAGCCCACGTCGACGTAACTGGCCAGGCTGTTGCGCGAGGCGCTGCTCTCTTCATCCGGCGAAATGCCGTTGGTGACCTGGGCCCCGGAGGAAGCGCAATTGCCCGGCGCCACGCAGTAACCGCCGTTGGCATAGGAGGCGTAGTCACCGGCCCGGACCTCATAGGTGTCGCGGCGATGTTCGAAGCCGTAGCTCAGGTCCAACGGTTTTTGCAGGCCCACATCGAAGCCGCGCTTGAAGTCGAGGTTGGTGGTCAGCTCGGTGCTGATCCAGGTGCCGGAGGTAAAGCTATTGGGCGTGGCCTCGCCCAGGGACGGGTTCTGGTTGTGGGTGGTGCCCTGCTCCGCTTCGTTGCGCCCGTAGGTGGTGGACAAATCCCAGTCCCACGCCCCGACCGTGCCCTTGCCGCCGAACGCGGCCTGGAAATCGTCCTCGTCGATGTACCAGGTCGGCGTATAGCCGCCGGGGTAGCCATTGGGACCGGTGGTGATGGTGTTGGTGATGGTCGGCAGGCGGAAATTCTGGCCCTGCTCGGCCTTGCGTCGGGAGTAGGTGGTGAAGGAGTACAGGCTGAAGCTGTCGTCGATGGGTAGTTCGGCGTTGTAGCCCAGGGTCAGCAGGTTGGTCTTGGGCGTGCCGTAGCCGCCATAGGTGGCGCGACCGGCCTGCTCATAGGCTTGGGCATAGGTGTAGCCGTTGGCACTGGCCTTGTTGTCATCGTTCTGGCTGCGCGCATCCAGCGCCAGTTGCAGGATGCCGCCATTGCCGATCTCGAAACCCTTGTTGAGGCTTTGTTGCACGGTCTGCTTTTTACCGTCATAGCCCAGGCCGGCATTGGTCACCGAGGTGCCGCTGGTGTCGGCCTTGAGGATCACATTGATCACCCCGGCGATGGCGTCGGAGCCGTATTGCGCGGCGGCGCCATCGCGCAGCACTTCCACATGGTCGATGGCGCTGATGGGGATCAGGTCGAGGTCCGCCGGTGCGGCGCCGGTGTTGATGCCGTTGATGTTCAAGGTGGCGGCGGTATGGCGACGCTTGCCGTTGACCAGCACCAGCACCTCGGCGGCGCTCAAGCCGCGCAGGTTGGGCGCACGGGCAATGCCGCTGGCGTCCCAACCGGTTTTTTCCGGCAGGGTCAGCGACGGGATCACCGCGCTCAAGGCTTCCATCAAACCGGGCTTGCCGGTGCTTTGCAGTTGCCTGGCGCTGACCACATCGATCGGCACCGGGCTGCTGGTGACGGTGCGCTGTTCGGCGCCTCGGTTACCGGTAACGACGACGGTGGACAGGGTGCTGTCGTCCTGGGCTTGCGCGGTGTTCCCCAGGATCGCCAGCGCCAGCACCGTGGTGGGTTGTAAAACGTGCTTCATAGCTACTCCCAGCGTTGCAAATCGCGAAGTTGGGCAGGCACGCGGTCGTGTGCGGTGCTCGGGTTTTGTGAGGGGTGTTGCGGCGATTTGGCGCTAGGTGTGGCGTGGGGGTTGAATCGGCAACATACGTTGAGCTCCCTTCCAACGATTCTGCTGCGGGGATGATCACCCCGTTATGGCACGCAGAATCTTGATTACGCTGGGTACCATCCGAGGTCAGGGGTAGGCTGTTGCGATCAAACATAACGGAATGGGTTTTGAAAATATAATGCTGTTTTGGTATAAGCTAATATTCTCTACTTTTATTATTTTATTGATATAAATAATATATTTTGATATTGGCCTTTAGCTTAGACGGAGGCCTACCTGATCTGTGCAGATCAACGTGTGGGAGGGGGCTTGCTCCCAATGGCAGTGGGTCAGTCATAGATGCATCACTGACACTCCCTCATCGGGAGCAAGCCCCCTCTCACATTTTTAACCGCGTTCCTTCAGTATTTCGCCGGGCGTAACAGCTGCATCTGATGATCGCCCGGGCAACCATCAGGATCAACGCCAAGCAGCAGTCGCTCCCACCTCTCATACAGCCGGGTGGGACTTATCCAATGCCCTGTCCACCAACAGTTGCACGCCTTCAAGCATTCGACACATGCCCAGCGCGACATTGCGTTGGGCACCGTCGATTTCAAAGGCCAGATGGGTGGCGATGTTGCTGATAGAGGCCAAGTCCTGGGAGGCATTGACCAGTAAGGTTTCCGTGTCCAGATCGGCGCGTACGGTGAAGAGCCCGTAACGGGTATCGGTGTCTGAAGCGCTTGGAGGATTTGGGCTGTCTTTGATCATGGTGGAACTCCTACGAAAATGGAGCCGCCACGATTCGCGGTCAAACGAAATAAGGTGGCAGCTATACGCGGGTTGACCGACCGGCTCGTAGGAACACCGGCATACCCGAAGGTATCCCGCGCACAGCTGCCGCGACACGATACAACAGACGTAAAAAAAACGCCTGAGTCGATGTTGGCACAGAAGCACTACGAGTCGGACGGTCAAATCCGGTCGCTGAATTGGCAGCGACGGCCAGGAGGTTAGTCAGCGCAGTTCCGAGCGACAACCTGAAAGCTTTGTCGGAAAGATCCGAGACTCGCACCTGCGGAACTCCGTTTCATAGGTGGCTGCGATCTGCTTGCTCTTGCTCCCGCTCCCGCGCTGTTGCTGTTGCCGTGGCTCTGGCTCTGGCTCTGGCTCTGGCTTTTGATCTTGATCTCAGGCGCCCCGTCAAACACGCTGACCGAACGCAGGCTTGAATCCGTGGGTAACCCGGCAGGACGCCGGGTTAGCCACGGATTCAAGCCTGTGTTCGGGCACACCGAGCCTAAGCGAGGTGCCGAGTGTTGGGGCGAAGCGTTTTTGGTTACTTTTGGCGCTCTTCCAAAAGTGACACGCCGTAAGGGCGTAACCCTAAGTGGCCGTTACCGCAGAAATGGATATGTACTCGATCTGATCCAACATCCAGGTCGGCTGTCAGGCCGTCACGGGAGCAAGCCCCCTCGCCACAGGTACAGTGTTCCCCCGCTCTATCGCTTAACTGACTGGCATCAGGGCAAGCCCTCCCGCCCACCTTTCCAACCGCATTCCTTCAGTTTTTCTCCGGCCGCAACAGCTGCATCTGCTGCCGATAATCATCCGTCACCTGCCTTGCCTGACTGCTGCTGGTGATGACCCTAGGCGTAATCAACACAATCAATTCGGTACGGTCCTTGGACTTACTGGTGCTCCCAAACAGCCACCGCAACCCCGGAATCTTGCCCAGGTACGGCACGGCGCTCACCGTGTCGGCGTTGTCCTGTTTGATCAACCCCCCCAGCAATACCGTCTGCCCGCTCTGCACCGCCACCTGGGTCGACACCGACCGCGTAGAAATACGCGGATTAGTCGGCGTGTCGCTGTTGGCGTTCGCCTGGTCCTGGGCATCGCTGACCTGCTGCTGGATATCCATGTACACCAACCCGCCCGGGTTGATGCGCGGCACCACATCCAGGATCACACCGGTCTGCACATACTCGACGCTGCTCAACGTCGTGTCTGAGGTGCCGGTGTTCACCGTGGTCTGGCTGATGGGAATGTTGTCCCCCACCTGGATCTGCGCCGGCTGGTTGTTCATCACCACCAGCGACGGCGCCGACAGCACCTGGGTGCGGCCGTTGGTTTCCAGCGCATGCAACGCCACTTGCAGGTTGGAGCTGACAAAGGAGTAGAACAACGAATCCGCCGCGCCCAACCCCGCCCCGCCACCACCCAGCGCGCCCTGGCTGCCGGCGGCATTGGCCACGGTGGTGCTGGTGGAATTGCCGGCCAGGCGCCCGAGGTACCACTGCACGCCCAAGTCCAATTCACCGGTGAGTTTGACTTCGAGGATGCGTGTTTCGATCTGCACTTGCAGCGGTGGGTTGTCGAGGCGCTTGATCGCCGATTCGATCTCCTTCCACTGCACCGGGCGGGTCCGCACCAGCAGTTGGTTGCTGCTTTTTTGCGCGGTGATGCGGGTGCCGGCGTCGAGGCTTTTGGCGGGAGCGCCGTCGGTAACCTCTGGCTCGGCGGTCTCTTCGGCCTCGGCTTCTGGCGCCTGGTCATCGGCGGCGGGTTGGTTATTGAGCGTACTGCTCAGCCCACCCGGGGTGTTGCCGGAGGTGCTGTTGGTACCGGGCGATGACAGCGTCGCGGTGCGCAAACCGGGGGCGACCTTGGCCGGGGCGTCGTCCTTGATCGCGCCGCTGCCGTAGATCTGCCGCAAGTACTTGGCCAGGTCGCTGGCTTTCATGTTGCGCACGTCGTACACGTACATCTGCGGCTCGTTGCCGCCGCCTTCGTCGATGGTGTGGATCCAGTCGCCGACTTCGCTCAGGTACTGCGGCTGCGACGAGATTGCCACCACCGAGTTGGTGCGCTCGATCGGCAGGAACCGCACCATGCCCGCCAGGGGCATGCCGCTGTCGGGGCCGAACATCTTTTGCAGCTCGGGCATCAGCTCGGCCACGGAGGCGCGTTGCAGGCCGAATACGCCGACGGACATGCCTTTGAGCCAGTCCACATCGAAGGTGTCGATGGTGTCCTGATAGTTGGCCAGTTCCTCCGGCGTACCGGCCAGGCTCAGCACGTTGCGCGCCGGGTCCACCAGCAAAAACGCATTTTCACGGGCGAACGGCTTGAGCAGCTTCTGCATCTCGGTGGCGGAGATATAACGCAGTGGAAACAGGCGCGCCGACAACCCGCTGGCGGGCTGCGACACGCGCATTTGCGGCACCAGCTTGCCCGCCACCGCCTGGTTGGCCGGCAGGATCACGTAGCGATTGCCCTGCTTGATCATGGCGTTGTCGGTCCAGGACAACAGGGTTTCCAGGATCGACAGCGCCTGCTGCTTGTTCACCGGTTTGGAGGTGGAAAAACTCACATTGCCCTTCACGCCCTGGGCAATGCTGTAGTTCTCGTGCAGCAGGTCGCCCATCACGCTGTTGATCACCGCTTCAATCGGCTGGTCGGCAAAATTGAACACGATGTCGCCACCGCCCTCCTCCTTGAGTGCCGACGCCGCGGCGGGCTGACGCACGAACTGCTGGTTGCCGCGAATCAACTGGCGTTGGGCCGCAGGGTTTGCCGCAGGCTGGCCGCTGTTGACCGGCGCTTGTTCACTGGCCGGATCCACGGGCGGGCGTTGCGCACCGGTACCCTGCATCGCTTCGTGCAACAGGGCCTCGTCCGGGTCGAGGTGGTCGGGGAATGTCCCGCAGCCCGCCAGGGAAATAGCGGTTGCCAGGCAAAGCACGGTGGTGCGCAAGGCGCCAGGGTAGGTATCGATCAAGGGACGGACTCGTGAGGAAGGGTAATCGGGGGCGTCGTCGACGGCGGCGGTAGACGCAAGGCCCGCAGGCTCAGGGTTTGACTGCGGCCATCGAGCACAAAGCGCGCGTCGCGCGGGGTCAGGTGTTCCAGGCGCCAACCGTTGGGCAGGGTCTGGTTCTGGTGGACTTTCAACGGCGGGCCGTCGGCGCGCTTGAGCAGTGCCACGCGCAGGTCGCCGTCCAGCACGATGCCGGTGAGGGTCAGGCCCGACAGGCTGGAGACCGCCGCCTGGCCCACCGTAGGATCCGGGCTGCGGTCGGTGCTGAACAGCGGCGCCTGCCAGGTACCGGCCAGGCTGTCCAGGCTTGCATCCGGCGCGGTCAGCACCTTGGCCGCGGCATTGGCATGGGCGGCAGGCTCAGGCTCCGGCAGCCACTGCGGCGCGTCGCCGATGCTGCTCAAAATACCCAGCATCAGCACGCCCAACGCGGCGGACAGACCGAGCAAAACCCACTCAATCGGGCGCAATGGGTTGATCATCGGGCCACCTGCCGCGCGCCGGCCGGTTGCAGGTAACCGCGCACCAGCAAGTGCACCACCAGTTTGCCGGCGCCTCCGGTGGCGGGCGCGTGCGGGCCACGGCGGATGCTCATTTCATCGACGAACAGAAACGGGCGCTGGTACTCCAGCTCATGCAGGATCGCGGTCAGCGGTTCGATGGCGCAGTTGAGGGTCAGGCTGACTTTGACCTGGCGATAAGGCTCGGCATCGTCCTGCTCCGGGGTGATCGGCATGCGCTGGGTCAGGCTGCAACCGCCACCGAGACCGGCGCGGCTGTTGATCAGGTCGACGATGCGTTGCATCAGGTCGGCCGCGACCGCGCTGGGGTCATTGCCCGGCAACAGACTGGTGCTGCTGGCCGGGTCTTGCCGCGCCTGTTCGAGCAGCTCGCGCAAGCTGTCGCGCTGGCGCAGTACCCCGGCATAACGCTGTTGCTGTTCACGCAATTGTTCGGCCTGCTCGCCCATGGCGCGCAAGGGGCCGGCGAACCAACTGTCGATCAATAACCAGTAAGCGGCGCCGAGCACCACGGCCAGGCCGATCAAGGCCGCGCCACGGCGCTCACGGGGTGTCAGTGGTCGGCGCATCGGCGGCCTCCTGGTGCAGGTGGGCGCGCAAGGAGAACTGATCCTTGCCGGTTTGCGCATCGGGTTGAATCACCCCTTCGAACTGGGCGTTTTCCAGGCTGTGGCAGTTCTTGATACGGGTGATCAACGCACTGGCCTTGGCGCTTTGCCCGGAGAAAGACACCTGGGCGCCGTCGTTGACTTCCAACTGGTCGACCCAGGTGTCGGCCGGCAGGCACGCGGTCAGTTCATTGAGCAACGCGGCCAACGGCGGCTGGGCCATTTTGCGGCGAATCAGGTACTGCGCGGCGCCCCGCGTATTGAGCAGTTGCTGGCGCAGCGCCTGGACCTCGGCGACCTCGGCTTTCTGTTCGCGCACGCTGTGCTGCATGGCGTCGAGCACCCGCTGGCGGTCGTCGAGCCACAGCAACATGGCCGCAATCAGCAAGGCACCGCACAGCCACGGCAGGCTGCGTTGCAAGCCTTTGCCGGCCGGGCGTTGGCGTGGACGCAACGGTGCCGGCAGCAAGTCGATGCCCATGGGCCTGCCCGTGTCATCCGCCACATCCACGGCATGCGGTTGCAGGCCGAGGGCGGCGCAGTCACTGAGGACCCGGTCCAGGCGCTCGCGCAGGATCGCCACCAGCATCACCTGCAAATGGCTGGCTGTGCGGCGCTCCTGGCGCGCGACGAAGTACAGCTGCGCGGCCTCGAACGGGGTGAAGCGGTCCAGTTCATAACCGACCACCGTCGACAGGTTGCGCGCGGCGGCCAGTGGCAATTGCAGGGTTTGCACCAGCACAGCATCAGGCGCCAGTAACAGCACTTGGCGCGCCTGCCCGGTGGGTTTGGCCACGGCGCCAGTGAGCGGCCACGGGTAAACGTGCTCGGGGATGTCGTGCAAGGACAGCCACGCGGGCAGGCAGCCACGCAGTTCCTTGAGCCACCAGCGCCACCCCTGTTGCAGCAGGCTGGCGCGCCAGCGCCGGGCAATCGGCGCGGCCAGCGCCTCCAGCCGCGCGGTTACGTGTTGATTTATTCTTGCCAACGCAATACTCGATAAGGTTGTGCGCTACCTTGCGCGGGGCTCAATAAAACCGTGGCTTGTACTTCGGCGCGGTAGCCACCGGGGCGTTGTGCACGGCTGATCACCACCAGCACCTCGCCGGGGTCGGCGCCCACCGCACTCTGATGCGGCAGGTTGAGGGCGTGGCGCATCAACGGGCTGGCGAAGGCCGGGTCGGGGCGGTCGAGGCCGCTCCACAGGCTGATTTGCGGCACCAGGGCGCTGTACAGCGCTTGGGTCATGCCGGGCAATTGCCGCACTTCTTCCACCACCCGGAACGGCGCCAGGCCCTGGTTGCGCCGCACTTGCAGCGCCCTGGCCAGTTGCCTGGCCTGGGCCTGGGTGGCACCGCACGCCAGGGCCAGACGGGCAAAGTCAGCCACCTCGGCGCTGTTGAGGTACAACTTGCCACGCTCGCTGTACAGACTGACGTGCAACTGCGCATCGTCGAACACCAGCGGGACGTCACGCCCATCGGCAATCCACTGCTTGCGCTGCAACGGGTCGGCCACGGCTTGCATCGCCAGCGCCACGCCCGCCTCGGCCGCCAATACCGCCTGGGTATGCTGGCGATGCCAGGCCGCCTGGCGTGTTTCCAGTTGCACCCAAGCGGCGAGGCCGCCCAGCAACAAGCTGAGCAACGCCAGCACCCAGAGCACCAGCAACAGCGCGACACCGCGTTGATGCCTGATCATTCGGGGGAGCCGCTCGACAGGTTCAGGCGCAAGGCAATCACTTGCGTCACCCAAGGCACCGGCCCGTTCACGTGCGCACTGATGCGCACCGCATACGGCAGGCGCCTGGGCCACGGCCACTCACTGATCCAACCGGTGGCCTGGCCCTTGGGCGACAGGCCGCGATAGCTGAAGTGCAAACCCTCAACGCCCTTGAGCAACACCTGCGGTTCGCTGCGCGAGGCCGGCACGCTGACCTGCGCCTTGGACTCAAACTGCGCGAACGCCACCTGTAAATCGCGCGATGCCTCGGGGCCGGTCAACTGCAAGGTGAAGCGCTGGATGCCGCCGCCAAGCACGCCGGGCAAGGTCGCGACAAATTGCATGCGCTGCGGGCCACCGGCGAAAAAACCATCGACCTGGCTGTCGTCCTCGGTCACGTCCAACGGCAACGACTCGCTGATGGCGGTGCGCAAGAACTGCCGGGCGGCGCGCATTTCATCCAGGCTGACCGTGTAGCGCTGGGCCTTTAGCACCGCGCGATTGGCACCGAGCAACGCGCCGCCGACCAGGGTCAGCAACACCCCGAGCAGGCTCAGCACGAGCATGATTTCGAGCAAGGTAAAACCCTGCTGGCGCCGCTTCACGGAGCGTTCCCGGCAGTGCGCAGCTTCAGGGTGCTGAACGTGGCCTGACGCGGGCCTTCGCGCACCGTCAGGTCCAGGCGATACAGGTGGGGCTGGCCGACACGACTCGGTTGCCGGGCAATACGCAGCTGCCAGCCGATGCCGTCCATCTCGCCCTCATGAGTGCCGTTGGCGAGGGGCCCACTCCCCTGCTCATCCATCACGCTCACGGCGGCGTGGGTAAGGCGGTCGCTGTGGGCAACCTGCAACAGCGAGCGCGCGCTCTGGCCGAACGCGACCAGCAGCACGGTGCTACAGATCGCCATCAGCGTCAGCGCGGCGAGCATTTCCAGCAAGGTGAACCCGCGCTGGCGCTTCATGGCAACGCCCTGGACTGAACGCTGCCGGTGAGCCAGCCAATATCGATGCGCCAACGCCGGCTGCCATTGGCCAACAGCAGGTTGCCGCCGGTGGAGCTGCCATCGGCATAAAACGCCACCGCCGAACCGGCTTGTTCGGCGGTGTGCAGGGTCACTTGCAGGTCGGCCGGCCAGTGTTTTTTCGGGCGCCCGGATGCTTGAAAACTCAATTGCTGTAAATCGAAGACGGTGCTTTGGGGGGTACCACTCACAATTGCCCGCGCCCGCGTGCTGCGCAGCGCCTCGACGATCTGCCCGACGGCCTGGCGCTCCTTGGCGGCGCGCAGGCCTTGTTGCAAGCCAAAGCCGACCAACCCGGCCGCGATGCTGATCAGCACGATCACCACCAGCATTTCCAGCAGGGTAAAGCCGCGTTGAGCGTTGGCCATGGGGGCGGCTTATTCCCAGTTGCCCAGGTCGGCGCTGTAGCCTTCGCCACCGGGTTGGCCGTCCTGGCCGTAGAAAATCAGGTCGAACGCGCCGTGCTCACCGGGGAAGCGATAACCGAAGGCATGACCGAACGGGTCCTTGAGGTCCGACGGCTTGGCGTATGGCCCGGCCCAGCCGGCGCTGTTGCCGGGCTTGTCGACCAACTGTTGCAGGGTCTTGGGCGGCGAGCCGACGTCCAGCCCGTAGCTTTCGATCTTCATGCTCAGGCTGGCCAGTTGCGCCTTGCCCGCGCCGTACTTGCCCTTGTCCACATTGCCGCCGACCTGGCGTACCACGATGGTCGCGACGATGCCCAGCAGTACGATCACCGCGAGCATTTCCAACAGGGTAAAACCGCCCTGGCGGCGGGCGGGTTTGAATCGGGTCTGACGCATCGGTTTGCTTCCTTGAGGGTTCATATATTGCTGGTCAGGCTCATCAGCGGCAGCATGATCGCCAGCATGATCACCGCCACCAGCACCGCCATGACCACGGTCAGGGACGGCACCAGCGCGGCGAGCAGGCGGTCGATGCCGCGCTTGGCTTCGACGTCGAACACCTCGGCGACTTTGAGCAGCATGCTGTCCAGTTCACCGGCCTGTTCGCCGACTTCAATCATTTGCAGGGCCAGGTCCGGCAGCAATGGCTCGCTGCCGAAGGCGGCGGCCAGGGTGCCGCCGCCCTTGACCGCTTCGGCGGCCTGCGCGACTTGCGCTTGCAGGGCGCGGTTGGTGCAAACCTGTCTCGCGATGACCAACGCCTGCAGCAGGGCCACGCCGTTGCTGAGCAAGGTGCCCAGGGTGCGCGCCAACCGCGCGGCTTCGACCCGTTGCAACAGCGGGCCGATCACGCGAAGGCCCAGCACACGTCGATCATGGCGTTCACGCCGCTGGGGATCACGCAGCCGCGCGGCGAGGCTCCAGACGGTCACGATCAACCCGGCCAACACCGCCAGGCCATAAGCCCCGAGGAACTGGCCGAGCCCCAGGATCACTTCGGTGATCAGCGGGATCGGCACCCCCAGGTCCTTGAAGATCGGCACGAACTGCGGCACCACATACGCCAGCAACAGCGCCAGCGAGCCGAGCACGCCCACGACCAGGAACGCCGGGTAGATCAAAGCGTTGATCACTTCGCCTCGGAGCAACTGGCTGCGTTCCAGGTAGTCGCTGAGTTGGCGCAGCGTGTTTTCCAGCGCGCCGCCGGCCTCACCGGCACGCACCATGCTCTGGTACAGCGGCGAGAACTGGCTGCCCTCTTCTTCCAGAGCCTTGGACAAGGGCTGGCCCGCCTTGACCTGTTCGCGGATACGCTCGATCAACGCACGGGTCTGCGGCGGGCCGGGCTGTTTGAGCAGGATGCCGAGGGAGCGTTCCAGCGGTTGGCCAGCCCCCAGCAGGGTCGCCAGTTGCTGGGTGAAGCTGACCAGCGCCGCGCCGGTCAATTGGCCTCGCCCAAACGCCTTGCGCAGCCCTTGGGCGCCGGCCGCATCGATGTGCAGTAACAACAACCCGCGCTTGTGCAGCGCGGCGACGGCGGCGTCCTGGTCCTTGGCCTCCAGGGTGCCGTTTTGCGGCTGGCCCTGGCTGTCGAGGGCGCGGTACTTGAACAGACTCATGCGCCCTCACCACGGGTGACGCGCAGCACTTCTTCGAGCGAGGTAACGCCGGCCACCGCCTGGCGCAGGCCCTCTTCATGCAAGGTGCGCAGGCCACCGCGACGCGCGGCCTGTTCGAGGGTGGCGGCGTCGGCCTGGCGCATCAGCAGGCTACGCAGTTCGTCATTCATCACCAGCAATTCGGTGATCGCACTGCGCCCGTGATAGCCGCCGCCCGGCGCATCCGCGCGGGGGCGGTAGAGCAGGATCGGGCGCTGGTCGGTAAAGCGATCCAGGCCGTGTTCGGCGATCAATGGCGGCGGTGCCTCAAAGGCCTCTCGGGTGGCCGGGTCGAGGCGTCGCACCAGGCGCTGGGCGAGGATACCGTTGACTGTCGAGGCGATCAGGTAGCTTTCCACGCCCATGTCCAGCAGGCGCGTGATACTCGCCGCCGCGCTGTTGGTGTGCAGGGTCGAGAGCACCAGGTGCCCGGTCAAGGAAGACTGGATAGCGATGCGGCAGGTTTCCAGGTCGCGGATTTCACCGATCATGATCACGTCCGGGTCCTGGCGCACGATGGAACGCAGCGCCCCGGCAAAGTCCAGGCCGATGGCCGGCTTGACCTGGATCTGGTTGATGCCTTCGAGCTGGTATTCCACCGGGTCTTCGACGGTGATGATCTTGCGCTCGGCGGTGTTGAGGCGCGACAGCGCGGTGTACAGCGTGGTGGTCTTGCCCGAGCCGGTGGGGCCGGTGACCAGCAGGATGCCGTGGGGGCGTTCGAGCACTTCAAGGAAGGTTTCGAGGCGCCGGCCATCGAAACCCAGGCTCTGGAAATCGAACTGCACGGTTTGGCGGTCAAGCAGGCGCATCACCACCGATTCGCCAAAACTGGTCGGTACCGTGGACACGCGCAAGTCCAGCTCCTTGCCCTGGATGCGCAGCATGATGCGCCCGTCCTGGGGCAGGCGCCGCTCGGCGATGTCCAGGCGCGCCATGATCTTTACCCGTGAAATCACCGCCGCCGACGAACTGGATGGCGGCGCCTCGGCCTCGTGCAGCACGCCGTCGATGCGGTAGCGCACCTTGAGCTGGTTTTCGAAGGGTTCGATATGAATGTCCGAGGCACGATGTTCCACGGCGCGCTGCAGGATCAGGTTGACCAGGCGGATCACCGGCGCTTCGGAGGCCATGTCCTTGAGGTGTTCGATGTCTTCCAGCGCACCGCCCTGCTCGTCGAGGTTTTCGATCAGGGTGCCCATGGCCGAACGGCCCTGGCCGTAGTAACGCTCGATCAGGGTTTCGACTTCGTTGCGCGGCCCCACCGCCAGCCACACCGGCACGCCGCAGGCATAGGCCATGGCCTGGAACGGATAGACCAGCGCAGGGTTGGCCGCCAGCACGCGCAGGCCACCGTGGCTCCAGCCCACCGGCACCACTTGATAGTGGCGCATGAAACGCTCGGTCAAGGCCGGCAATGGGTCCAGCAAGGGCGGCGCGGCTTCCGCCAACAACAGCGGCGCGCCGAGCAGATCGGCCCAGGCGCGAGCCAGCTCCACTTCGGAGACCAGCCCGAGACGGGTCAACAGGCCGAGCAATTGGCTGTCGCCAGACTCCTGGGACAAGCGCCGGGCGCGCTCCAGGTCAACGGTTTTCAAGCCGGCGTGTCGCATCAGCCACGCGCAGACCTGTTCGGTGTGCGGGATGTGCAGTTGGCAGGCATCGATGGGGGTTGAGGAGCTGGGCATGGGTGACTGTCTGAGGGGCTATGTTCTAAGGACGGTGGAAAACCCTGTGGGAGGGGGCTTGCTCCCTCCCACTTTTTGATCGCGTTTTCCCCGTTAGTTGGAGGTCTTCGGCGCGGCCTCGCTGCTGCCAGTCAACGGCCGCCCACCCTTGGTGGTTTCAGCCTTCTGTTTTTTCGCGGCCTTGGCATCCTGGGCCTGGGTCAGCACGGTGGAATCGGTGGCGCCGGACTTGGCGTCAGCGTCGGTGGCTTCAGCCGCCATGGCCGCGCTACTCAATGCAACGCCCAGCACAAAACCGGCACCCAACAGGGACATCTTCATGAACATTCTCCAGACAAAAAAACAACGGACCGCTCAAGTAGCGCCCTGAATGCGTTCAAGACCCTACACCAAAGCGTTGTGTATGACAGCTTGTATAAAACATGGCCTTTTAGAACTACCGGACGGAGCCACTATTTTGACATGCCGCCCTTTAATTTCTTAAACCAATCGACTGGTAGGTTTAGACTAAGTTCAAAATCGTAATGAAATATTTCTTATTTCGCGCAAAAATTAGCTTTCATTTGACTTACTGTCGCAATAATTGCCCTAATTATGCCGCTTTAGCGGTTCAAACTGCCATCTCGTGATATCGCCAAGACATTACCCACAAGAACAATCAATACAATTATTAAACTTTTATAACTGAAAAATCCGCCAAGTAATTGCAATTAGCCATCGGTTAAACATTGCGATCAAGGTGAACTATTGCCCACGAAAAAGTGACGCGTGACGTCGCATTTCTCAACGAAGAGTTGTCGGAGAACCCCATGAGTAAACGCAAGATGATCGGTGCACAGTCGGCATTCGCCCTGCTGGCCCTGGCCGTGTCCCACGTGCAGGCAGCCACCAGCCCTGCGCTGGATGAAGGCCGGGTGAACCGTGCGGAAAAAGCCGCGGATAACACCCTGGCGAAGATGACGATGGAAGAAAAACTCGCCTACATCGGCGGCACCGGCGGTTGGGACGTCAAGCCGCTGAGCCGGTACGGCATCCCGCAGATCCACGGCGCCGATGGCGGCGTCGGCGTGCGCTACACCAGCGAAGGCAACGACCAGGGCGTGGTGTATCCGTCGGGCCCGAACCTGGCGGCCAGTTGGAACCCGCGCCGCGCCATTGACCTGGGTCGCGCCCTGGGCTATGACACCGCCAGCGGCGGGTATCAGTTCGTCACCGGCCCCGGCATGAACCTGTACCGCATGCCGTACAGCGGCCGTGCGTTCGAGTACTTGTCCGGTGAAGACCCGTTTCTCGGCGCCAGCCTGGGGCCGGCGGTGATCAATGGCATCCAGTCGCGCGGGGTGTGGGCCAACGCCAAGCACTACGCGGCCAACGACCAGGAAAGCAACCGCTTCCACCTCGATGAAAGCATCAGCGAGCGGGTGCTGCGCGAGATGACCCTGCCATCGTTCGAGTCCGCCTCGAAGAACAGCAAAGTCGCCATGATGATGTGCGCCTTCCAGAAGGTGAATGGCGAGTTCGCCTGCGAAAACGCGCACCTGATCCACGACATCCTGAAGACCGAGTGGGGTTACCCAGGCTTCGTACAGAGCGACTACAACGCAGTGGTCAACGGCTTGCCGGCGGCGCAGGCCGGCACCGACCTGGACATGATGGGCTACCAGATGAACAGCACGGTGCTCAAGCCGTACCTGGACAGCGGCGAGCTGAGCAGCGCGACTCTCGATGACAAGGTGCGCCGCATCCTCAAGCAGATCTACCTGTACGCGTTCGACAGCAAGGCGCCGCTGACCCGCCACAACATGAACAGCGCCACCAGCAACCGCGTGGCCCTGAACGCGGCGCGCGAAGGCATTGTGCTGCTGAAGAACCAGAACAACCTGTTACCGCTGGACGCCAAGCAGGTCAAGACCATCGCGGTGGTCGGCAACCTGGCCAAGTACGCCCCACCGACCGGTTTCGGCAGCGCGAACGTGATGGCGGCCAATTACATCAGCGAGCTGAGCGGCCTGCGGCAATTGGCGCCGGGGGCCAAGGTCGAGTTTATCGACGGGTTGTCCCTGGACCCGGCCAGCTCCAGCTGGACCCATGCCGACAGCAATGGCAACCGTGTCAAAGGCTTGAAGACTGAGTTCTTCAGCAACAGCAACTGGTCCGGTGACCCGGCCGCCAGCCGCACCGACAACCATGTCGACCTGGACTGGTCCACCGATAGCCTGCCGGTGAACGGTGACACCGCCGCCACCTCGATCCGCTACAGCGGCCAAATCACCCCGACCGTCAGCGGCGAGCAGGTGTTCAAGGTACGCGCCGACGGTGCCGTGCGCCTCTACGTCAACGGCCAGAAAGTCCTCGACAACGGCGACGGCAAACCACTGCCCAACAACAGCATTCCGCCGACCATCCCGGTGTTCGCCAAGGTCAATCTGCAAGCCGGCCAACCGGTCGATATCAAGCTGGACTATTCGCGCCGCAACGGCTACCTCTCGACCATGGGCGGCCTGGTGGGCGTGCAGATGAGCTGGGCGTCGCTGGTTGCGCCACAGGACCTGGCCAAGTACGACGCCGTGCTGGTGGCCGCAGGCAACAGCAATGAGTACGAAGGTGAAGGCTTCGACCACGGATTCGACCTGCCGGAATTCCAGGGCCAATTGATCCAGAGCATCGCCAGGGTCAACCCCCACACCATCGTCACCCTGCACGGCGGCACCGGGCTGAAGATGAGCGACTGGATCGACCAGGTGCCGGCCGCGCTGCATGCGTTCTACCCAGGGCAGAACGGCGGCCAGGCGTTGGCGGAGATCCTGCTGGGCAAGGTCAACCCATCGGCCAAGTTGCCGATCAGCATTGAGCGCAACATCGAAGACAACCCGACCTACGCGACCTTCCCGACATTCGACAATCAGGAAACCCTGGCCACGATGAGCTACAAGAACGACCTGTTCCTGGGCTATCGCGGTTACGAGAAAAAAGGCATCAAGCCGCTCTACCCGTTCGGCTACGGCCTGTCGTACACCACCTTCGGCTACAGCAACATCAGTGTGACCCCAGGGGTCGCGGTGGCGGGCGCGCCGATCAAGGTGTCGTTCGACCTGACCAACACCGGCAAGGTGGCGGGCGCCGAAGTCGCCGAGCTGTACGTGGGCCAGAACGCGCCGAAAGTCGAGCGCGCGCTCAAGGAACTCAAAGGCTACAAGAAGGTGTTCCTGAAACCTGGCGAGAGCAAGCGCGTGACGATCGAGCTCAACGATCGCTCACTGGCCTACTACGACGTCAAGCGCAAGCAATGGGTGGTGGACGCCGACAGCTTCACTCTGTCGGTGGGCGCCTCGTCCCAGGACATTCGCCTGAACGCCAGGCTGGTCAACCCGTTCCGCCAGGAACTGTCGACCACCACCAGCAACCCATTGCCGCGCTCGGCCCTCAATTCGACCCTGCGTGAGTCCACGGTCAAGACCGGCGGCGTACTGCATCAGGATGAAAGTGACAGCGGCACCGGTGACGGTGATGGTTACGACAGCAGCCAAGGCAGCGCTGCCGGTAACTGATGCTGGCGCGGTCTAGGGTGGGAGGGGGTTTGCTTCCGATGAGGGTGGATCAGTCACAGGTGTATCAGTTGACCCGCCGCCATCGGGGGCAAGCCCCCTCCCACATTTGAATGGTGTTCGGCTCAGGTTCTGATTGCCGCTTCGACCCGCGCAAGGTAGGTATCGAAGCGCGCCACCAGGTCCACCTGTTCAGCAAAGCGCAGCCATTGGATCTGCAGGCCATCCATCATGGCCAGGATTTCTTCCACCAGCCCGGCGATGTCGACATCGCCGCGCACCTCTCCGGCCGCGACCAGTTCGGCGAACTGACCCTGCAGGCGCTGGTGAATCGCCGCGTAGCGCACCTGGAACCAACTCCACGCCGGGTGGGTATCCAACAGACTCTCCGCATTCAAAATACTGAATGCCCGCACCACGCCCGGCGCCGTGGCATTGGAACGATTGATCGCCCGCAGGCTGCCGAGCAAACCGTTGAGGGATTTCTCTGCGCGCACTTCATCGGCAATCCGTTGATTGACCTCATCGCGCCGCTGCAACACGCCCATCAACAGCGAGATTTTGCTGGGAAAATGATGCAGCAACCCGGCCACGGAAATGCCGACTATCCCGGCCACCTGGGCCATTGAAGCGCCGCCGTAGCCCTCCAGGGAAAACACCTGCAAGGCCGCGTCCAGCAGCTCTTCGCGGCGTTTTTCACCTTTGGGCGCGCGGCGGGTCTTGGGGGGCAGATCGCTCATGAGAAAGTCCTTGATGGCTGGGTTGCACCCTATCCAAATTGACGGGGGGCCGCAAATAAAGCTCAGCCTTGCGCGATAGGGGACGCTGTCTTGCGATGCAGGCGTACGCCGCACGCCCCTATGTGCTGGCGGTGAAGTGCGCCTAGGCACTTTGCCGCTCGATCACCCGCTGATTTGGCCTGTGTACATCGGTCAGAAGTCGACCGTGGCCGACAGCAGATAGGTGCGCGGCGTCGACAAGGTCAGCCCCGGCTCGCTGTCGTCCGACGCGCCCGCCGAACTCCAGTAGCGTTTATTGGCGACGTTCTCCACATTCGCGCGCAGGGTGATGTGTTTGTCATCCACGTTGAAGGCATAGCGCGCGCCGACGTCGATGCGGTTCCAGGCATCGATTTGCTTGACGTTGGATTGGTCCAGGTACTGCGAACTGGAGTGGATGCCGCGGCTGGTCAGGGTCAGGCCTTCGAAGGTCGGCACGTCCCATTCGGCACCCAGGTTGACGTTGTACTTGGGCGTGGCCGGGGCGCGGTTGCCGTCGAAGGTGCCGTTGGTGGTGCCCTTGAGCTTGCTGTCGATATACATCACACCGCCGAGCAAGCGCATGCCCTTGAGCGGTTCGCCGAACACGCTCAGCTCCGCACCGGTGTTCTGGCGCTTGCCGTTGGGGCCGAACAGCTGCGTGGTGGCGTTGGTTTCGTAAGCCGGCTGCTTGATGCGAAACACCGCGGCGGTTACGGCGAAGGCGCCGGCGTCGTACTTGGCGCCCACTTCCATCTGGCGGCTGATAAACGGCGGGAAGATCTGGTCTTCGTTTTTCGACGTGGACGGTGCGATTTTGCCCTGGCTCAACCCCTCCATGTAGTTGGCATACAGCGACAGCGCGTCGGTGGCTTTGAACAGAAGCCCGCCCGACGGAGAGACCTTTTCTTCGTCGTAGTTGGTGTCGCCCTTGATGCCATCGCTCCAGTCGTCGACGGCCACGCGCTGCCAGCGCGCGCCGAGGGTGAGCAACAGGCGGTCATCGAAAAAGCCCAGGGTGTCGGACAGTGCCACGCCGCTGAATTTGTTCTCGGTGTACACCTTCGCGTCCCGGCGCGTGATCGTAGACGGCGTCGGGGTTTGCACCGGGTTGTACAGATTGCTCGTCGAATTGGTATAGCGTGCGCCGCCGTTGGTGAAGTCCATGTAGAAGTAGCTGGCCGCCAGGTTGACCTCATGGCTCACCGGCCCGGTGTGGAACCAGTTGCGCACGCCGGCGGTGGCGGTCTGCACGTTTTCATCGCGGGTGAAATCCCGGGGCTGCACGCTGAACGCGCCGGCCGCATTGGCCACCGACACGGCGTGGCGCAGGAACTCATGGTTACTTTTGCGCGCGCCGACACCGCCATAGAGCATCACCGAATCGCTGAGGTCATATTCGGCATTCACCGTGCCGAAGGTGTCCTTGGTGCGTGCCTTGCTCCAGGATTGCGCGTAATTGCGGCGCACATCGTTGGCGCTGGGTACCGGTGCGGCGGCGGCCACTTGTACACGCTCCTGCGGGGCATCGGTGTCACGCTCGGTGCGGCCGATGTCGGTGGAAAGGCGCAGGCGTTCGCCGCGAAAATCCAGGCCCAGCACGGCCATCTCGCGGTCGACACTCTGGTGGTCCCATTCGGTATCGCCGGACTGCTTCACGCCGTTGAAACGCAGGCCGAACTTATTGTCTTCGCCAAAGCGTCGGCCGACGTCCACCGCGCCGCCCGCCTGGCTGTCGGAAGCCCAGGTGCCGGTGAACGAGGTGATGTCCTTGTCGGTGGCGCGCTTGGGCACCACGTTGATGCCGCCGCCCACGCTGCCGCGCGGCGAGATGCCGTTGATCAACTGGGTGGGCCCTTTGAAGATATCGACGCGATCGGCCATTTCCATGTCGATGGTGTAGGTCGGCAGTACGCCATAGAGGCCGTTGTACGACACATCACTGTTGAACAGGCTGAAGCCTCGAATGGTGAACTGCTCATAGCGCCCACCGGCCGGGTTGGTGGCGCGCACCGACGGGTCGCTGGCGATCAGGTCGCCGAGGGTACGTGCCTGCTGGTTTTTTACCGCGTCCGCCGTGTAGGTGGTCATGCTGAACGGCGTTTCCATGAAGTCTCGCGTGCCCAGCAAACCTTGCGAGCCACGGCGCGCCACTTGGCCACCGGCATAGGTATCGCCATCGTACAGGCCGGTGGTGCCGAGGATGGCGGTAGGCGCCAGTTCCAGGCTGCTGCCCTGCGGCGCCGGCACCAGCGTGTAGGCTTGCGCGCCCATGGGTTGCAGTTGCAGGCCGGAGCCTTGCAGCAGGCGCGCGAAGCCCTCCTCCACGCCGTATTCGCCGGTCAGACCGCTGCTGCTGCGCCCGCTGACCAGCGCCGGGTCCACCGACAGGTTGACCCCCGACAGCCCGGCAAACCGGGTCAACGCCGCGCTCAGGCTGCCGGCCGGCACCTGGTAGCTGCGCCGGGCGGCGCTGTCTTCGGCAAAACTGAAAGGGACGAACAGTGGGCTGGCGCTGAGGCTCAGCATCAGGCTCAGTTTGAGCAACGGGCGCAAGCGCAGGGGGAGGACGGCGGGCATGGGAGGAAACTCTCGATTTTATTCACTTGCCTGGAATGACAGGCGAGGTGAAAAAAAGGGACAGGCTTCGACGATTATTTTTCAACCCACTGGGGTTTCCAGGCCGACGTTGACCCGGTCCAGCGCCAGCAGGGTCTTGAACCACTTCACGTTGGGGCACTGGGCAAACAACGCAGTCGCACTGCTGCACCTGGGGTACACAGAAGCGACGGGGGTGAGAAAAACTTACCGAAAACAACCTCGATTCAGAGACCAATGACCACCGCGGAGGAAGAAGGTCAGTTGGTGCGCTTCGGCTTTGCATTGGCCTGCTTGAATACCGCATTGGTGGCCCTGGCGGGGTGGGTGTCGCTGGGCGCGCAGTGACGCGCTGCGCCAGGCCAATGTCGACTTTGCCGGCGGCCACGCTTGCGAGCGCGAGGGAAATAAATGAAAACGGGCGCTCTTTACAGGGCGCCCGTTTGCTCAAAGCCGCGTGCGGCAGACGTCGCGAATCAGTGAGATTTTTTTGAAACCGACGCCCCGGCCTTACTCAACCCTTTGGCGTTGTGATCCCCCGGTGTGGACGCAGAGATGGCACCCGCCTTGGCCACGCCGCGCGTGTCTTTGGAAGGCGTTTTCAATCGCGGCGCAGCGTCAGAAGGACAAAGCTATCGCCTGGGCAAGTTGTGCATCCGACATCAGCGGTGGGGAATAGGTGGAACGATAGTGCCGCGAAGCCTGCTCGAACTGTGCCCCACGAATTTCACCATCAGAGCCAATGAACGCCAGCGCATCGGTCTTGGCTGATTTGAAGACCGTTGGCGGCTCGGTCGTGAGGGAGGTGAGGCCTCCAATCACCAGGGTTGGCAAGAACGTCGTGATCATAAACCCCGCAGCGACAGGGTTGACGTTTTCGCCGGACACCGCCGGCGTGTTGATCAACACCATTGCGGATATGGCCAGGATCTTCCATGAGTCCATTCTTCGAGGCTTCCGTTGCTATCAGAGGAGCGCCACCATAGCAGAGTAGGTGTCGCTAGAAACAACAATCACGGCGCCGGGCGCGCTGCTGAAAGGCCGGTCTGTCTGCACTCTTCTTAAAGTCTCCAAAGACTGATAGGTCGCCGGCACACGAGATATTCGCGCGTGCAACCACACACATCGACCTGCTCGCGCTCAGCATTTTCATCCTGTATAAAGTGGCAATTTTTAACTTCGCCGAGGAGAAAACAACATGGCATTTCTGACAGAGGCTCAGTTAAAGGAAATGGGTTTCAAGCATCTCGGCAAGAATGTAAAGATCAGCGATAAAGCCTCTCTCTACAACTGCGACAGAATTTCAATTGGCGATAACACTCGAATCGACGACTTTTGCATGATCTCGGGGACAGTAACACTTGGGCGTAACGTTCACATTGCCGTGTTCAGCAACGTCGCCGGCGGCGAGCCAGGTGTGACGATGGAAGACTTTTCTGGACTGGCTTATGGCTGCCAAGTGTTTGCTCAGTCAGATGACTATTCAGGAAAGACACTGACCAATCCAACCGTTCCCAACGAGTACAAGGCCGAAACCAAGAGCGCCATTTATATTGGTCGGCACGTCATTATTGGCACCCACTCCATCGTACTTCCCGGTGTAAACCTGGCTGAGGGTTGCTCTGTTGGGGCTATGTCAATGGTCACAAAGTCGACCGAGGAATGGGGAATCTACTTTGGGGTCCCGGCCAAGCGTATAAAAAACAGGAGCCGTCAGCTTCTTGATCTTGAAGCCAAGTATCTTGCCTCGGAAATCCAATAGGCAGGCGCTCACTTTAGTTTATTGGTCATGCCCGTTAATCTCGTGGCGCCCTCTGACCGCAATGGATGCATCGAAGAATGGGTTTATGGAAGACGTTGACAGCCGTTATCACGCTATCGATCAGCGCTGACGCTATGGCGTGGTACGTCGAGAATCCGGTCGAGAGAGCGTTGTCCGCTACCACCCTGGTCCCCACTATGATCCTCGGCGGGACGACAGCGTTTACCGTTTATGGCCCATCAATGATGAAGAAAGCGAAGAGCGATGCGCTCGCATTTGTAGGCTCTGATGGTGAGATCCGCGGCGCTCAGTTTGAGCAGGCGTCTCACTACTATCGCGCCACCTACCCATCGCCACTGATGTCTGACATGCAACTGGCCCAGGTAATCGCAGCGCATTACTGAGTGGGGGCTTTCACGCCTGCGATTGCCTGGCCGAGACTCGCTCTCGCAGTTCCACACAACACCGGCTATACGTGGCAGCCCACAAAATGACACGATAACGCCTCGTCTTTGTCAGCAGGAATACAGGATGTTCAGTCATATCACCGTAGGGACAAACGATCTCGATAGGGCCGCTACCTTCTATGAAGCGGTACTGACTCCCCTGGGCCTTCGCCGTCGGGTTGTAAGCCCTGATGGAGGGCCACCTTCCGCATGCTGGGTTAACCCCGACCATCCCCTGCCTCGCTTCTATGTTTACTGCCCCTACAATCTTAAAAAGGCCGCCGCGGGAAATGGCAGCATGGTGGCTTTTGCCGCGCCACATCCGGAGGCAGTCGATGCGGCCTATACCGCTGGCCTTCGCGCTGGAGGTATTGATGAGGGCAAGCCAGGACCGCGCCCACATTATGGAAACGGATATTATGGCGCCTACCTGCGCGACCCGGATGGCAATAAAGTGCACATCGTGCATCGTGGCGATGTGCAGTTGCCCGTGTAGGCAACGCTCCAACGGGGGTTGTTTGCGGCACACCGATCACGGGCTGTTCTTTGCCTGCGGCCAGGGTTATAACGTGTTGGGCAAGTACCTTTATATCAACGCTTCAATCATGCTGAGGCAGGATTAAACTGCCCCAGCATAAATGACTATTTGATCACAACCGGATTAACCGGCGACCCGGTCGCGCGGTGCACTTTGAGCGGTGCAGCCACATAAAGAAAAGTGTACTGCCCATCTTTAGCGCAACTTTCAGCCAGCGTCTCCAAGTTACAGATTTCCGTAAAGGCGATACCGAGATTACGCATCAAAGCGCAGTGCAGAGGCAGCGCCACGCCTGATACGGGGTCTATCGTCACTTCATTGGCGATGGTATCGGTGACAAGGTTTGGAATTTCCTTATCATAAAACCATTGAACAAGTTCCTGCGAATACGTAAGGCCTGGTTCGCAGAAACCGTCATAAAACGCTTCGCCCTGCTCATAGAACGCTTGAAGAAAGTTGGTTCTGATAATCAGGATATCGTGAGGCTCGATTGAATGGCCCTGAGCCTCTGCGCACGCCTCAAGATCCCTATGAGTGAACGTCTCACCTTTATCCAGCATGCGCTTACCGCGATGCCGTGCCATATCCAGTAATACTCCGCGCCCGACGACTCCTCGTTCGCCGATAGGTGCGACACTGGCCTTGTCGAGGCCGCCCACTGTTGTTCGCGCGTCGTACCCGTTCCATATTTTTCCGCCGTACCAAAGGTGGCCAAGCGCATCATATTGCGTGGATCCTTGCAGGAACGCGTCGATCTTGTCATCCGCGTAGTGCAAGCCGCCCGGATAACAAGGGCCATGATCATTGTCCCAACTCGACTCATCAAGAACCATCGTACGTTCTGCCGGGGTACGGCCTGGCCACACTGGATCGCCAGCAGGATCGCCGATCATCCGTTGTAAGGTAAATACGCTTCCGGTCTTAATGTGCGCAACCCCGCGCATGACTTCCTGCGCAGTCAGGTAATTCAGAGAGCCAACTTCATCTTCCGCGCCCCATCTGCCCCAATTAGAAGGAGCATCGCCCAATAGTTCTTCCATAGTAGGAACTGAAGTCGTCATAGTTTTTCCTTTTTAGTTGCAGTGGTTATTAAGCGCACACCCGTGCGCCTTGCTTCCCTATCAATCAGAGCACACAAAAACCCAATAAAGCGCTCGCTTAATGACGACACGTTTTTAAATGGATGTTCATGTCAGTGAGCGGCTACGCCTATCATTCAACTATAGGTTCTTCTAATCCCCGCTTAACAGCCGTGGCCGACTCAGCATCTTTAACAGGCGCAGCCTTCAGGTCCTTGGTAAATATCCCATCCACCTCTCCCTTGAAGAAATTTTTGCCATAGATCAGCAAGCACAACACAACGCCAATCCCGAATGCCCAGCTCGCGCCTTTGATCGCCAGTACCGCGCCGATCACGCCGGCGATACCCAGGTCGCGCTGGCTTTTGGCTTCAAGAATGCCCAGGCGCACGCTCACGTAACCCTGGATCAGTAACGTCAGCGACAGGGCAACGCCGAGAATCGGCTGTACCAATGTCACGACCGGCAACAGCAGCAGACCGCTGTTGGTGCCCCAGCGGAACGACCCGACGCCGCCGATGATTGACTGCATCGCTTTCGGCCCACCTTTGAAACGCTCGATTACCACCACCAGCATCGCCGCCCATTTCGGGCCGCACATGGCGACGTCCGGGCCGAAGATGCTCATGAACGCGTTACGCGCACCGAAGATCAGGTGGGCGCGGTCGGCGTTGTAGTCGACGACTTCGTCAGTGCGGACGGTTTCTGCTTCGTCGAGAAGCGACTTCGCGCTGAGGACGTCACCGAAAACGATGATGTACGCCGCAAGCATGGTCGGCAGCGCGCAGATGAACATCGACAGTGGCGGCATGCCCAGGCCGAATACCGTGTAGTTGTTCCATAGGCCGGCGAAATCCGGTTGGCTGATGCCCCACTGGAGGGTTGGCCATGGCGCTTCCCCGAACAACGGGGCAAGCACTACGGCCAACAGCACGATCGGCAAGATGCCGAGCTTGGCGAAGTTCCACCAGAAACGGTTGCGTTGCTTGAGCTCATTGAAGTGCTGGGAAAAGATCAAATAGAAGGCGATGCCGACCGCAATGGAAATGGTCCAGGGCAGCACATTGAACTTACCGCCGACCTGGAACACCGCGATCACTGCACTCAAGCCGGCGCCGACGATAATCCCGGACTTGATCGCCGAGGGCACGTATTCCACCACCTTTTTCGCCATTCCGGTCGCGCCCAGGGCGATTGAAAAAATCCCCAGCATCAACTGAAAGGCAATCAACGCGTGGACACGCTCCGGGCCCATTGGAAACTGCGCACAGTACGCCATCAACAACGGCACTGCCGGGGTGATCCAGCCCGGCACGGTCGGGTCGCCGAGCAGATGGTGTGCGAGATACAGCAGGCCGTTGAGCATCACGACGGCAAGCGCGACCTCGAAGGGCATGCCGAGCAGTTCGGTCATCAGCGGAATCGCAGCCAGGTCCACGGCGCACATCAGCAAGCCCTGGAGATAATCTGGAAGCTCGATCTTGTAGTGGATAAACGGCAGCCGGACCTTGAAAGGGCCCAGCGGGATGTACGGGCTTTCGCTCCGTTGCGCAGGAGTGTCAGACATTCGGTTCACCTGTTTTATTGGTTTTGTAATGGCGGGCGCACGCTCCGGCGGCACCGGAATCGTGGCTTTTTCGGATCAATACGCAGCGCGGTAGATCTTCTCGATATCGGCGGCGCTGAGCTTGCGCGGGTTGTTGCGCATCAGGCGGTCGATCTTGCTGGCCTCTTGCGCCATCGCCGGGATGGCATCCTCGGGCACGTTGAAAGTGCGCAGGCCGGACGGGATGTCAACGGCGGCACATAGATCAGCCATGGCTTTGACAGCCTGGTCTGCCGCCTCGTTGTCGTTCAGGTTCGCCACGCGCACGCCCATGGCTTCGGCGATGTCGCGAAAACGCTCGACGCAGGCGGTCTTGTTCCACTCCATCACGTACGGCAGCAGCAAGGCGTTACTGACACCATGGGCAATGTTGAATCTCCCGCCCAGCGGGTATGCCAGCGCATGCACCGCCCCTACCCCGGCATTGCCGAACGCCATGCCGGCCATCAGGCTGGCGGTGGCCATGTCTTCCCGAGCCCGCAGGTTGGTTGGATTGGCATAAGCCTTCGGCAGCGCCTTGGTGATCAGCTTGATCGCGCCCAGGGCGATGGCATCGGTGATGGGCGAAGCGTTCACCGAAATATACGACTCGACCGCATGCACCAGCGCATCGACACCACTGGCCGCCGTCACACCGCGGGGACAGGTCAATGTCATCGCCGGACTGACCAAGGCCACGTCGGGCAGCAGGTAGTCGCTGACGATGCCTTTCTTCAACTGCGCTTGCTTGTCGGAAAAAATGGCGACGTTGGTCACTTCCGAGCCTGTCCCGGCGGTCGTCGGGATGGCAATCAACACAGGGCCTTTGCGTTTCACCAGGTCGACACCGAACAGTTCGCTCAGCGGACCTGCATGCCCGGCATACGCCGCGACGCCCTTGGCGATATCGATGGCACTGCCGCCACCCACCGCAATCAATCCGTCGTGGCCACCCTCGCGATAAGCGCGGGTGCACGCCTCGACGATGGCCACTTCAGGTTCCGGTTTGACCTGATCGAAAATGCCGTAACGGCGATCGCCGAGTTGCGCCAGGGCCAGGCCAACGGTGCCGGAGTTCACCAGGATGACGTCTGTGACGATCAGCGGATTCTTGACCTCAAGGCGCGTCAGTTCCGCGCAAAGCTGTTCGACAGCACCAGGTCCGGTAATCAACTTATTAGCGATTTTGAAAGCAGAGATATTCATCGGGCTCGTCCAGTTGATGTTGTTTTATTGGAAGACGTGCCACAGGAGATAGCGAAAGGCGTGCCAATACCCGCAAAGCCCCTGCGGCATGGGGCTCTGCGCGACTCGCACGAAAACAGGAGGGCTTTTTTGGGTCAGTGCCGATTAGTTTTCTGATCGATTTATCCGGAGCCGATCAGAATCCTAATCAGACTGTTCCCAGCGTTTCATTTTCTGCACCACGGTAGCTTGGCTCACCCCCAGTGCCTTGGCCGCAAGGCGCGTGGTCTTGTGCGCAAGCAACGCGGCACGAATCGCACTGCGCTCGGCATTTTCCAACACCTTGCGCAGCGGCAAGCCTGCGTCCGAGGTGCTGGGTGGATTGAGGTCGAGGATCTCTTCCGGCATATCGAGCGGCTCGACAGTCCCGGTCTGATTGGTCACCACCAACCGCTCGACAAGGTTGATCAACTCGCGGATGTTGCCGGGCCAGTCGTAGTCGCACATCAAGTCTAGGGCCTCGAGACTCCATTGGACTTGGCGTTCGTAACGAGCATTGAACCGGTCGAGGTAGTAATGCAGCAGCGGCGCGATTTCCTCCCGACGTTCACGCAGTGCCGGAATGTGGATCGGCACCACGTTGAGCCGGTAATACAAGTCCGCCCGAAAACGCCCCTGCGCCACCTGCTGTTTGAGGTCATGGTGGGTGGCGCTGATGATGCGTACATCGACCTCCTTCAGCTCCAGGCCCCCAACAGGAATGAAGCGGTTCTCTTCGATCACCTTGAGCAACTTGACCTGCACCGGCAATGGCAAATCACCTACCTCGTCTAGAAACAATGTGCCGTGATGCGCCAGCTCCAGTAGGCCACGCTTGCCTTTTGGACCTGCGCCGGTGAACGCTCCGGGAGCGTAGCCAAACAGCTCGGCTTCGATCAGGTTCTCGGGCAGCGCACCGCAGTTGAGCGCGAGAAAGGGTTCGCTGGCACGCGGGCTGGCGTTGTGAATGAATTGCGCAACGAGGGTCTTGCCGACGCCGGTTTCACCTTGGAGCAACACCTTGACCGAGCTGCTGGCAACCTGGCGGGCCAGCGAGAGAACGCGACCGGACATTTCCTGATTGGCCATCAGGGGAGAAAGCAGGAGGTTGTCTCGTTGACCGGCATGAAGTTTGGCGGTGCTGTTGCGCAGTTGTTTAAGCTGTTGCAGTTCATCACGCTCATGCTTCATGCGCAGCAGTTCCGTCATGTCGCGCACGGTACTGACCACGTATGAAATCCGCCTTCCAGCGTCAAGAATCGGCGTGGCGCTAACGAGCAATTTCTTGCCCTGGCTCAGGCTCTGCATGACCGACACCGGCCGCCCGCCCTGCAATACCCGCAAGGTGGCCGATTGCGAGATGACACCCTCCTTCACCAGCTCCTGCATGGATCGGCCGACGAGATCCGCACCGCTGAGCCCGGTCAGACGTTCATAGGCTTGATTGACCTTCAGCGTCTTGCCGTCGCCATCCGTAATGTAGACGCCGTCATGTAAAGCGTTGAGCAGTTCTTCGAAACTGGTGTCGTTGAGATTCACCGGGGTCCGTTCCTTCGAGTGGGCGCTGCTTTCAGAAGAGTTTTTTGGGTGGGCCCGCTATTCGCTAACCTCTGGAGAGGCGTACGCTCACCGTGCACAGCTAGCTTTCAGTTTGACAGCAAGTAGCTAAGTAGACAGTGGACGAATGCGGTGCCAAATTCGGAGCCAACTACACTTACACGCAGCGCTACCAAGATCCAAGATATCCGTGGGTGTAATTGTGGGGGTATTTTTCAAGCATGAAAAAGCCCAACCGTTACCGATTGGGCTAAGTCATTGAATAATATGGTCGGGACGGAGTGATTCGAACACTCGACCCCTAGCACCCCATGGGTTTAAGAGCGGTTCGTCGGGCAACCTGGCGACACGTAAAAACGCTGATTAGTCTATATAAAACGTAGGCTTAGGTGATTTTTTGATGTGCAGTGAAGAAGATCAACTTGCGCATCGCACACCTCCGATCGACAGACACAGATGCGAACTGAACGGCCACAGAAGGTGGGCGAAAAGCACATCTGCCATCAGCGTTTATACGACGGTGCTGCCAGGGGTTCCAGCGAACCAACATTGAGTTACAAAATTGGTGACGGGCGCTACAAATTCAGTGTGAGATCGCTCACACCTTCAACGTCAACCCGCCCCCAGCACCCGCGTCAAGGGTTACGCAATAGCCATGTACGTCTTCTACCTTGGCCTGATTGGGTAATTTCAGCCAATCAATGACTTCCTTGTCGAGGCCCCTTATGTCGCTTACTCACACCGCCTGCGTCTTCCTGTATTTCCTGTTGCTCGGCACTGTCTGGCCCAGCCACGCCAGAGACCTGGCCGAGGGACTTACGGAACAGTCACCTTCCGTGGCACTTGAAAATAAGAACCAACGGTACCCGCAATGGACCGGCATCGGCTCACTGAAAAACGCCTTAGGCCAGACCTGCAATGCCGTTCTGCTCGACACGCTCAATCGCCAGGGTAAGGCCGTCGGCCCGGCTTATGTGCTGACCGCCGGGCATTGTGTGTTCTACAGCTACGGTACGGCGCGCGTGCGCCAGGCATTCACCGCCGAGGTGACCTTCAATTACTTTCATGACACGCCCGAACAGCGCGCCACTTACGCCGTCAAGACAGCACATTGGAGCAGCATGGCGGGCACTGACCTGGCCGTGCTCGAACTGGATACATCTCTGGGCGTGCTGGTGGCCGGTGCGATCATGCCACTCAAGCTGGCCTCCCAGCGGCAGACGTCGAATCGAGAAGTGATCAACGTGGGAGCGCCGACCGGTTTTCTGAAAAAGGGCCTGCGCATGAGCGCCTGCGTGGAGTCGACCCTCAACAGTTTTGCCGAGCATCCTGGCGTGTTCCCCAGCGCCTTGCGCAACCGCTGCAACGGTCTGCGCCCAGGCAGCTCCGGCAGTCCGATGCTGGACCGGAACACCAATGAAATCACCAGCATCATCAGCAAGGTCGCGTCTGCCATTCAGAAAGACATTCTCAACAGTTGCCAGAACAACTCTGCATGCGAAGCCGCGAAATTCAACTACAGCTATCCCGCCAACGACTTGTACTACTGCTTTGTAGACGGTGTTTTCCGTAACGACACCCCGACCTGCCAGCTCAAGGCGGTTGACATCACGCTGGACGAGCCGTGGAACCTGAAACCCTATGTGCATTTACAACGTGACGACGCCGACCAGGTTACCCGTCCGACCTGGAACCTGAGGTTTTCGATCCAGGAACCGTTCTACCGATTCAAGGCCGTGAATGACGTCAGTGAGTGCGCACGCACGCAGGGCTACCAAGTGGCTGCCGCCTCTGACGAGGCCTATATCAACCAGCCCATTGGACCAGTGCTGGGGCCGCATGTGCTATGCATACTCGGGGTGCAAAAGGCCGAGCAGCCGCTGACCGAAGCGCTGCTGCGCAATGTGTTCACCCATTCGGTGTTCCTGACCAACCCGGCACCTGCACCACAGCTCAAGCACCGCTATCACATCGCCTGGGAAACCCAGCACAACGGTTTTAGCCAGCATTACTACTACAGCGTGAACGCGTCGATCAGCACCACCTGTGGCGATATTGACGACGATCGCTACGCCCTGGCCATGGACGGCATTTTCCTTGATATAGCAGAGCTGCCAATCGCGCTATGCAGCTATGCACGCAACAACGCTGGGCAACCGTCGGCCATTCGCACAGACGTGATCACAGGCGCAACGGTTCGCTCGCAGCGTCAGGCCAGGTGAGGCAGCGAGATGTTTTAAGCAAATGTTGATGACTCAAGTCAGCGCAATCGAGGGCAATGCCCGAAAGGCACGACTTGAGCGGGATCACTTGGGCTCTCCCCCGCCGAACCACAGCGGGGGCGACCCGGTTACCATTGGCCAGAGAGCCAACAGGTTGCCGCTTCAATCATGCTGAAGTGGTACCACGGCTGAGAATCCTGGCAACTGGTGGCGAACGACGCATGCACGCTTGAAGTCGCTAACAGGCAGGCTGCAGCCGTCATATAGACGTATTTTTTATTCTCATCTTCACTCCCCTTCCCATCGTTAATACATTGGCTTGCGCTTCAAACTCTAATAGTGGGCTTGAGCGAGGATCAATTAGGGCAGGTGTGCTAATGGAGTATCGACATGCCCGGGACAACGCCTATCAACTTCACGCCAGCCATTTCAGGGGAGTGTCGTGCAGCACATGGGAATCATGCACGCTGCCTTGCCGCAGCAATATGTTCGCTGTGCCCAGCCGTCGTCAGCGCAGATAACACTTATCGAACCAGAACGGCTCTAGCATCTCGCTCAGGTGTGTCTGCGCCTGTGGATGAGCGGCATTGATCAGATAGTTAGTCGCGTGCGGCAGCAACGCAGACGGCACTGGCAGGAGCAACTCCACGCCCTCATCCAACCAACGGTTGCCGACCGACTGCGAAGTCGGTTCATTGGCCTGCCAGCCCACCGGCAACGCCGGCGGTGCGCCCATCAACGCCTCCGGCACCACATCCATGCGTCAGACGCACGACCCGCTCTGACTCGGCCTCGCTAAAGCGTGCATTGCTGCTCAACCGGCGTCGGATGGTGCTCTCCGGCGCCACCAGTGACAGCGATAACTTCAGCTTGCTGGCGACGCGCTTGTAGCTGTGGGTGGAAATGCCCGCAACCACGATACGCAAGGCATCGGACTCCGATGCGAACTGAATATCCAACAAACGCGAAACGCGCCATTCGCCCGAACACGGACTCGTCAGAGACGTGGGACTGAACTGCCGTGCTCATAGACATGCCCACCATTTGATCAAATTTATACGTCAAATGGCGCCAGGTTTGCAATGACCAGACAAGGTCACGGAGGCGCGAAAACCTCGGGCCCACAACAGCCCACGGTGCGGTAGGGGTTTTAGTAGGGTTTTTTTCGCAGACATGAAAAAGCCCAACCGGTGAAAATTGGGCTAAGTCATTGAATAATATGGTCGGGACGGAGTGATTCGAACACTCGACCCCTAGCACCCCATGCTAGTGCGCTACCGGACTGCGCTACGCCCCGACTAGGCGTGTTACTGGGTTTGCTTCGCAACGAAGCGATCAGGAATATACCGCAAGCTTTTGAAATGTGGAAGTATTTTAAAAGCCTGAATCACTTCTTCAAAACCACCAGCACATCTTCGAGTTCGGAGATCATCTGGCGAATCAGTTGCTTGTACTGGGTGGTGTCATCTTTGGCTTCATCGCCGGACATACGCTGGCGTGCGCCGCTGATGGTGAAACCCTGGTCGTACAGCAATGCACGGATCTGTCGGATCATCAGCACATCCTGGCGCTGATAATACCGACGGTTCCCGGTACGTTTGACGGGGTTGAGTTGAGGAAACTCCTGCTCCCAATAGCGCAGCACGTGCGGCTTTACCGCACATAGCTCGCTGACTTCACCGATGGTGAAGTAGCGTTTGCCTGGGATGACGGGTAGCTCGTCGTTATGACTTGGTTCCAGCATAAGCCTCAACTCGGGCCTTCAACTTCTGCCCTGGACGAAAGGTGACCACACGGCGGGCCGTGATCGGGATTTCTTCTCCCGTTTTTGGATTGCGGCCAGGCCGCTGGCGTTTGTCCCGCAGGTCAAAATTGCCGAAACCGGACAATTTGACCTGTTCGTTGTCTTCCAGAGCGTGTCTGATTTCTTCAAAAAACAGCTCGACCAATTCCTTGGCCTCGCGCTTGTTCAGACCCAACTCTTCGTACAGACGTTCCGCCATCTCAGCTTTCGTCAAAGCCCCCATACGTCACTTCCTTAACGTGGCGTTCAACCTTTGTTCGAGCGAGGTGAGGATATTTTGTGTCGTGGTATTCACCTCATCGTCATTAAGAGTGCGCGATGGATGCTGCCAGGTCAAGCCAACTGCGAGGCTTTTTCTATGCGGATCAATGCCTTTACCCTGATAGACGTCAAATAGCCTGAGGTCTGTCAGCCATTCCCCTGCATTTTCACGGATTACATCCAGAACGGCAGTTGCGGCGACTTCGCTGTCGGCGATCAGGGCCAGGTCGCGACGCACTTCAGGGAAGCGCGACAACTCGCTGAATTTCGGCATCTTGCCCGACGCCACTTCAGCCAATACCAGTTCGAAAACGAAGACCGGGCGATCAAGACCAAGGGTTTTCGACAATTCAGGATGGATCGCACCCACGAAGCCCACCAGGCGACCTTCACGTTCTATACGTGCAGTCTGGCCCGGATGCAGTGCGGGGTGGCTACCCCGAATAAAGGTGAAGGCATCCAATGCGCCGGCGAAGCCCAGCACCGCTTCAACGTCAGCCTTGACGTCAAAGAAGTCCACAGCGTCGCGGCCCTGTGCCCAGCCTTCCGGCAGACGGCTGCCACACACCACGCCAGCCAGCATCGGCTCTTGCTTCAGGCCGTCCAACTGACCGACGAAACGCAGGCCGCTTTCGAACATGCGTACACGATCTTGCTGACGGTTCAGGTTATGGGACAGCGCCTTCACCAGGCCCGGCCACAGCGACGAACGCATGGCGGCCATGTCGTTGGAGATCGGGTTGGCCAGCAGCAGTGGCTCGACGCCTGGGCTGAACAGTTCGAACTGCTTAGGATCGATGAAGCTGTAGGTCACCGCTTCCTGGTAACCACGAGCCACCAACAGGCGACGCAACTCAGGCAAATGCGCACGCGCCTCGGCCTTGGGTTGCGGTGCCAGGCGCGCTTGCGGATAACGAACCGGCAGGCGGTTGTAGCCGTACAAACGGGCCAGCTCTTCGATCAAATCGACTTCCAGGCTGATATCGAAGCGATGGCTTGGCACTTCGACCTGCCACTGCCCTTCCCCGCCCGCAGAAATGCCAAGGCCGAGGGCCGACAACAATTGCTCGATTTCGGCCGGCTCAATCACCAGACCCAACATTTGCTCAACGCTCTTGGCGCGCAAAGTGATCGGTGCTACAGACGGCAGGTACTGTTCGCTGACGGTTTCGGTGATCGGGCCAGCTTCGCCACCGGTGATTTCCAGCAGCAGACCAGTGGCGCGCTCCATGGCTTCACGGGCCAGCTTCCAGTCCACGCCACGCTCGTAGCGGTGCGATGCATCGGTGTGCAGGCCATAGGAACGGGCCTTGCCAGCGATGGCGATCTGGTCGAAAAATGCGCTTTCAAGGAACACGTCACGGGTGGTTGCGGACACACCGCTGTGCTCGCCACCCATCACGCCGGCAATCGCCAAGGCACGGGAGTGGTCGGCGATGACCAAGGTGTCAGCACGCAGGCTGACTTCCTGACCGTCAAGCAGCACCAGCTTCTCGCCTTCTTCGGCCATGCGTACGCGGATGCCACCGTTGATTTCGGCAAGATCGAACGCATGCAGCGGTTGGCCCAGCTCCAACATGACGTAGTTGGTGATATCTACGGCAGCATCGATGCTGCGCACGTCCGCGCGACGCAGACGCTCGACCATCCACAGCGGAGTTGGCTTGGACAAATCAACGTTACGGATCACACGCCCGAGATAACGTGGGCAGGCGTTTGGTGCCAGCACTTCAATCGGACGCACTTCGTCGTGCACAGCAGCTACGCTGGCAACCACCGGACGGGTCACCGGAGCGTTGTACAGCGCGCCCACTTCACGGGCAAGGCCAGCCAGCGACAAGCAATCGCCGCGGTTAGGGGTCAGGTCGACCTCGATGCTGGCATCTTCCAGCTCCAGGTAAACGCGGATGTCCTGGCCCACCGGCGCGTCGCCCGGCAGTTCCATCAGCCCATCATTCCCTTCGCCTACCTGCAACTCCGCTTGGGAGCACAGCATGCCGTTGGATTCGACGCCACGCAGCTTAGCCTTCTTGATCTTGAAGTCGCCCGGCAGTTCAGCACCGATCATGGCAAACGGAATCTTCAGGCCCGGGCGCACGTTGGGCGCTCCGCACACGACCTGGAAGGTTTGCGCGCCATTGCTGACCTGGCATACGCGCAATTTATCGGCGTCCGGGTGCTGCTCGGTGCTCAGCACTTCGCCCACGACCACGCCACTGAAAACACCGGCGGCCGGTGTAACACTATCGACCTCAAGGCCGGCCATCGACAGACGCGCAACCAGCGCGTCGCGATCCACCTGCGGGCTTACCCAGCCGCGCAGCCATTGTTCACTGAATTTCATCCTGCTCTCCTAAAGATTCGTTACGACTAGCGAAATTGCGCGAGGAACCGCAAGTCGTTGTCGAAGAACAGACGCAAGTCGTTCACGCCGTAACGCAGCATGGCCAGACGCTCAACGCCCATGCCGAAGGCAAAGCCCGAGAACTCTTCCGGATCGATACCGGACATACGCAGCACGTTAGGGTGAACCATCCCGCAACCCATCACTTCCAGCCAGCCGGTCTGCTTGCAGACACGGCAGCCTTTGCCGCTGCACATTACGCATTCCATGTCGACTTCAGCGGACGGTTCGGTGAACGGAAAGAACGAGGGACGGAAACGTACCGCCAGTTCTTTCTCGAAGAACACCCGCAGGAACTCTTCGATGGTGCCCTTGAGATCAGCGAAATTGATATCGCGATCAACGAGCAAGCCTTCGACCTGGTGGAACATTGGCGAGTGGGTGATATCGGAGTCGCTACGATACACGCGGCCTGGGCAGACGATGCGGATCGGCGGTTTGTTCGCTTCCATGGTGCGCACTTGTACCGGCGAGGTATGGGTGCGCAGCAACATGTTCGCGTTGAAATAGAAGGTGTCGTGCATCGACCGGGCCGGGTGATGGCCTGGGATGTTGAGCGCCTCGAAGTTGTGATAGTCGTCTTCGACCTCAGGACCTTCGGCAATGCCGTAGCCGATATGGGTGAAGAACTGCTCGATACGCTCCAGAGTCCGGGTAATCGGGTGCAGACCGCCTGAGGCCTGACCACGGCCAGGCAGGGTGACATCAATGGATTCGGCGGCGAGTTTGGCCGCAAGGTCGGCCTCCTCCAGCGACGCCTTGCGCGCATTGAGAACCTCTGTGACACGCTCCTTGGCAACGTTGATCAGCGCACCAACTTGCGGACGCTCTTCAGCCGGCAAATTCCCCAGGGTCTTCATCACCTGAGTCAATTCACCTTTTTTGCCAAGGTAGTGAACCCGGATTTGCTCCAGGGCATTGATATCTTCAGCGCTATGCACAGCCTCAAGAGCTTGGGCAACGAGCGCGTCCAGGTTTTCCATGTACAGACTCCAGATACAAAATAGGGGAAGAGCTTGAAGGCTCTTCCCCTATTTATGACGTTTACCACCTTGGGGTACAGGAGTAACCCAAGGTGACTGTCGGGGGTACTTAAGCCAAGGAGGCTTTAGCTTTCTCGACAATCGCAGCAAACACCGCTTTTTCGTTCACGGCCAGTTCAGCCAGAACCTTACGGTCGATTTCGATGGACGCTTTTTTCAGGCCAGCGATGAAACGGCTGTAGGACAGACCGTTAACACGTGCACCAGCGTTGATACGAGCGATCCACAGAGCGCGGAACTGACGTTTTTTCTGACGACGGTCACGGTAGGCGTATTGGCCAGCCTTGATTACCGCTTGCTTGGCAACACGGAATACGCGTGAACGCGCGCCGTAGTAGCCTTTAGCAAGTTTCAGAATTTTTTTGTGACGCTTACGGGCAATGACGCCACGCTTTACACGAGCCATGAGTTACTTCCTCTATTCTTGATCCAAAAATTAACGAAGGCGCAGCATGCGCTCGACTTTTGCCACGTCAGACGGATGCAGCAAGCTGCTACCGCGCAGTTGACGCTTACGCTTGGTCGACATTTTGGTCAGGATGTGGCTCTTGAAAGCGTGCTTGTGCTTGATACCGTTAGCAGTTTTCAGAAACCGCTTAGCAGCACCACTTTTAGTCTTCATCTTTGGCATGTTCGGATACTCCGCATTCAGTTGATAAACATAATCAGAAGGCCTGCCGTGCCCTGTTGATTACTTCTTCTTTTTCGGGGCGATGACCATGATCAGTTGGCGTCCTTCCATCTTAGGATGCTGTTCGACCGAACCGTACTCGAGCAGGTCAGCTTCAACCCGCTTGAGGAGTTCCATCCCCAGCTCCTGGTGGGCCATCTCACGGCCGCGGAATCGCAAGGATACCTTGGCCCTGTCCCCATCACTCAGGAAACGTACCAGGTTGCGCAGTTTTACCTGGTAATCCCCTTCCTCCGTCCCTGGACGAAACTTGATTTCTTTTACTTGAATCTGCTTCTGGTTCTTCTTCGCCGCAGCAATCTGCTTCTTCTTTTCGAAGATCGACTTGCCGTAGTCCATCACCCGGCAAACAGGCGGGACTGCGTCGGCGGAGATTTCCACCAGGTCCAATTTGGACTCTTCAGCGATACGAAGCGCTTCATCAATCGAGACGATGCCAATCTGCTCGCCGTCAGCGCCAATTAACCGAACCTCGCGTGCCGAGATATTCTCGTTGATCGGGGCTTTCGGTGCAGCTCGTTTATCTTGTCTCATTTCACGCTTAATAATAATTACTCCGAATCTGGGCGACCACGCCGGGAAACCGCTTGCGCGAGGAACTCAGCGAACTGGGCGACGGGCATCGAGCCCAGGTCAGCACCTTCACGAGTACGCACAGCGACAGTCTGCATCTCGACTTCCCGATCTCCGATAACCAAAAGATAGGGAACCTTGAGCAAAGTATGCTCGCGGATTTTAAAGCCGATCTTTTCATTTCTCAAGTCGGACTTGGCACGAAATCCGCTTTCGTTGAGAGTTTTTTCAACCTCAGCGGCAAAATCTGCCTGTTTATCAGTGATATTCATGATCACTGCCTGGGTCGGAGCCAGCCACGCAGGGAATGCACCCTCGTAGTGCTCGATCAGGATACCGACGAACCGTTCGAACGAGCCAAGGATCGCCCGGTGCAGCATAACCGGGTGTTTACGGCTGTTGTCTTCGGAGACATATTCGGCTCCCAGACGGATCGGCAGGTTAAAATCGAGCTGCAGGGTACCACACTGCCAGACGCGGCCAAGGCAATCTTTCAGCGAGAACTCGATCTTGGGACCATAGAAGGCGCCCTCGCCCGGCTGTAGGTCGTACGCAAGCCCCGCGCTGTCCAGCGCAGCGGCCAAGGCCGCCTCGGCGCGATCCCACAGCTCGTCGGAGCCGACGCGTTTTTCCGGACGAGTGGACAGTTTCATTTCGACTTCGGTAAAACCGAAATCGCGATAAACGTCCATGGTCAGCTTGATGAACGCGGCGGACTCGGCCTGCATCTGCTCTTCGGTGCAGAAGATATGCGCATCGTCCTGGGTGAAGCCGCGCACGCGCATGATGCCGTGCAGCGCACCGGATGGCTCATTACGGTGGCAAGCACCGAACTCGGCAAGGCGCATCGGCAACTCGCGGTAGCTCTTCAGGCCTTGATTGAACACCTGCACGTGGCAAGGGCAGTTCATCGGCTTGATGGCGTAATCGCGGTTTTCCGACTGGGTGGTGAACATGTTGTCGGCGTAGTTGGCCCAATGCCCGGATTTCTCCCACAGGCTGCGGTCAACGACCTGTGGAGTCTTGATCTCCAGGTAGCCATTTTCGCGCTGTACCTTGCGCATGTACTGCTCAAGCACTTGGTAAAGAGTCCAGCCGTTGGGGTGCCAAAACACCATGCCCGGCGCTTCTTCCTGGAGGTGGAACAGGTTCAGGCGCTTGCCGATCTTGCGGTGGTCGCGTTTTTCGGCTTCTTCAATGCGCTGGATGTAGGCGGCCAGCTGTTTCTTGTCAGCCCAGGCGGTGCCGTAGATACGTTGCAATTGCTCGTTCTTCGCGTCGCCGCGCCAGTAGGCACCGGACAGCTTGGTCAGCTTGAACGACTTGAGGAAGCGCGTATTCGGCACATGCGGGCCACGGCACATGTCGACATATTCTTCGTGGTAGTACAGACCCATGGCCTGCTCATCCGGCATGTCTTCCACCAGACGCAGCTTGTAGTCCTCGCCACGGGCGGTGAACACGTCGATCACTTCGGCGCGCGGGGTGACTTTCTTGATGACGTCGTAATCTTTTTCGATCAGCGCATGCATGCGCTGCTCGATGGCGGCCAGGTCGTCCGGCGTAAAAGGACGCTCGTAGGCGATGTCGTAATAGAAGCCTTCTTCAATAACCGGGCCGATCACCATCTTCGCGGTCGGGTACAACTGCTTGACCGCATGGCCAATCAGGTGCGCGCAAGAGTGGCGAATGATCTCCAGCCCCTCTTGATCCTTGGGCGTGATGATTTGCAGGCTGGCGTCGGCGGTGATCAGGTCACTGGCATCGACCAGCTTGCCGTCGACCTTGCCGGCCACGGTGGCCTTGGCCAGGCCGGCACCAATGGATGCGGCGACCTCGGCTACGGAAACCGCATGATCGAATGAACGTTGACTGCCATCGGGAAGAGTAATAGTTGGCATGGCGCCTCCTCTCCTAGTGGTGACCCCTACCAAAGGTCACGTGGGTTGGGATGAGCCAGTACAAGATCCAATACCAGGCCGTTCAAGGATGAACGCCTGCCTTACAGCGGCAGGAGCCTTTCGGCCAACCGATAATCGAACCAGAGTGACTGGAGTGAGCTAAAAAAGAACATGGCAAGGCGGCAAATGGCGCGCCCGTAAGAGCCAGGGCGACGATGCTAGCACAGATGGACGGTCATCGCGCCGGCCCGCCTTCGGGTAAAGACAAAATAGCGGCAAAAATGAACTTGGGCTGTACGCAAGGCCTCAAACCCACTGAGAATCGCCGTTCGTCCTCGACCCAAAGGAGCATCCTCATGATGCGTTTTACCTCTACCCTCGCTCTAGCCGCTTCCCTGACCCTCCTTTCCCTCGGCGCACAAGCTGCGGCCCCGTCGAACTGGCCTTGCCGGTGCCCGCGACAGCTTCGTCAGCGATTGCAGTGCCGCCGCCAGCCAGAACGTGGACGTCAAAACCGCCAAAGCCCATTGCGAATGCGGCGCCGACAAGATCAACGCGGAATTGAGCACTGCCGAAATCAAGGAACTCATGACCAACCAGAACGCCAGCCCGCAGCTCAAAAACAAAGCAGTCGCGGCTATTTCGTCCTGCAAAGTGGTGAAGAAAAAGTAACAACGCCCCATGACCAGCGGGATTTTGCGCAGTAAAAACAGCCAAAAAACTGCTATTTCTCACAAATTACGCAGCTTTTACGGCTTTTTTTACCAACTGATATTTCGTGCGAAAGCCCCGTAGATCGGGGCTTTCAGCCAACAAAGATGCCAAACGCAACGCTATTGATTAGCAAACAGTGCCTTGGGGGGGCTCCCAAGCCGAACATTTCGACTATGATAGCCCGGTGTGCCCAGTTGGCCTGAGCAGCACAGCACTACTGAAAATATATGTTTCTTGGAGATACACCATGTCTAATCGCCAAACCGGCACCGTTAAATGGTTCAACGATGAAAAAGGCTTCGGCTTCATCACTCCTCAAGGTGGCGGTGACGACCTGTTCGTACACTTCAAAGCTATCGAAAGCGACGGTTTCAAAAGCCTGAAAGAAGGCCAAACCGTTTCCTTCGTGGCTGAGAAAGGCCAAAAGGGTATGCAAGCTGCACAGGTTCGCCCAGAGTAATTTCTGCGCTGATCAAAAAAACCCCGTCCATGTGACGGGGTTTTTTATGGGTGCAAGAAAAGCCCGAGCTCGATCAGCCGCAGTTGACCCGCGTGATCACCAGATTGTCATCGGTATTGAGGTTAAGGCGGTCGGAACGGTATTCCAGCGTGATCATGTCGTTGGGCTTGAGGATCCGCGCATTCTGCGCACCGGCACGGGTACGGGCCTGTTCCAGCAACTGGGGCGAGGCTTTCTGGCCGATGGTGAATTCGGCGGCCTTCGACTCACAGCGGCTATGACCGGCATCGGTCACGGCGGCATCTTTGCCTGGCTCAGAGGCACCCGGGGTGCTGCAACCCGCCAACGCGAGTGCTGCCAACAAAGTACCGAATGATGCGAGCTTCCAAGGCATGAAGCCTCCTATGGTTAAAAATGGACAGAGATCGTGCGACAGCGGTATGGCGGATTGGTTTCAAGACGTAAACCGCCGATGGCCAAGTCTGCCTGAGTCTGCGCAGGCATTCGCCCGGTCAATCGTGACCGGATATGAACGTGATCAGTAGATATCGATATAGTCGAACGGCGGTTTTGGCCAATTCTGCTTGAGGGCGTTGAAAATCTGCATGACCCAGACTTCATCGCTGGCAGCCACATTACCGACATAGCCGGAGCCCTTGACCCAGGTCTCCAGACGAAACAACAGCCCGTCGATATCAGTACCCCCCACTGTTCCGCAAGAGATGTAGGCAATACCCGCCTTGGTGACGCGCAATTGAGTATGTTGATCGTCGCTGGCACTGGCGAGCAGTTGACGCACGCTTTCCAGGGTCAGGTTCTCGGGGGTGTTCAAATCGATTTGCACGCGGTGTTCCCCGGCAATTAAACAGAAGGACAGTGTCGCATAGCGCCGGCCTCATTCTGAAACGCTTCATGCCTAAGTAGCAGTGCCAAACGCGGCGCAAAGTGCTTAACTGCGCCCGCTGGAACCGCGTTCCAGCGCATTGCCCAGTATTTCAAGCCCGTGAGATTTCCATGACCACCGTAACGCTCCAAGCCGACATCAAAGCCAAGTGGCCCCTGGGACAGAGTTCCTACAGCCCCGGCAGCCCAGAGGAATTGGCAATCATCGGCATCGACCTGCTGGTCAAGGAGCTGGGCACCCAAGCGGCCCAAGCCTTCATCGGCCAGGTATTCGAGAAATACCCAGCCGATCATATGGGCGTGGGCAGCGTCGAGCGCGAATAAACGCCGGGCGACGCGCGTCGACCGGCAAACGCTTTACTTCAGGCGCGCCAGGCGCTCGGTCAGCAGATCGAAGAAGCCTTGGGCATCGCCGCTTTCAACCCAGAACGCGTTCTTCGGCTGTTTCAGGCCGTCGTACCAATCGACGATGGTCTGACCGAAGGTCGGGCCTTCTCTGCTGTCTACCACCACGTTGACCTCGCGCCCGCTGAACAGCGAAGGCTTGAGCAGGTAGGCAACGACAGTGGCGTCGTGCACCGGGCCGCCCGGAATGCCGTAGTGCTCCATATCGCCTTTGACGTACTCATTGAGAATATCCCCAACGATCTTGCTCGCGTTGTTGTTGATCTCGGCGATCTTCTTCAAGCGCGCCTCGCTGGTCAGCACTTTGTGGGTCACGTCCAACGGCAGGTAAGTCAGCTTCACGCCACTCTTGAGCACAATCTCCGCCGCCACCGGGTCGGCAAACAGATTGAACTCCGCGACCGGCGTGATATTGCCGCCATTGAAGTGCGCGCCGCCCATCACCACCACTTCCTTGATGCCTTGGGTGATTTCCGGGTCCTGGGTCAATGCCAGCGCAAGGTTGGTCTGCGGGCCGAGCATGGCAATCGTGATGCTGTGAGGTTTGGCCGCACGAAGGGTCTTGATCAGGTAGTCAACGGCATTGCCGTCCGCCAGGCCTTTTTTCGGTTCATGCACGGTGACACCGGAAATGCCTTCCTTGCCGTGAATGTTCTCGGCATAGATCGGTTTGCGCAGTAGCGGCGCCGGAGCACCGGCGTACACCGGGATGTCCTCGCGCCCCGCCCACTCGCGGGCCAGACGCGCGTTACGGGAGGTCTTGTCCAGACGCACGTTGCCGGCGACGGTGGTCAATGCGCGAATGTTCAGCTCTTGCGGGGACGCCATGGCGAAGAGCAAGGCCACCACATCGTCGGCGCCTGGGTCGGTATCGATGATCAGATCGATTTTTTCCGCCGCATGGGCGCTTGCTGCTGTGAGCGCGGACAAAAGCAGGACACTCCGAAACAGATTTCTCAGGGTTGGGAGACCACGTTGCATAAAAACACTCCTTGTCGTTGGGGAACTCTAGAACGTGACGCCGGACACCAGCGCGATATTGCAATAAGGCTGGCATTCGCCGGTACGCACAACCGCACGTGCCTTTTGGCTCAGTTGCTTGAACGCCTCATGACTGACCAAGCGTCGTGCGCCAAGGGCGACCTGTTCGGTCAGGGTGTTCAGCTCGGTCAGCGCCGGCGGCTGCTTGAGCAGGATTTCTTCGGCCAGTACATGGCTTTCCACCTGCATCTCGCTGAGCACGACGCGCAAGGTGCTGATGAAGTCGGGAATGCCCTGGGTCAGCGCCAGATCGATCAATTCAACACCCGGAGGGACCGGCAAGCCGGCATCGCCGATCACCAGGATGTCGCCGTGGCCCAGGGATGCAATCACCCGCGACAGGGCGATATTGAGCAGAGGAGTCTTTTTCATGAGGGCACAAAACCTTGAACGTCATGCAGCGTGGGAATGGAGGGTTGCGCACCGGCGCGAGTAACCGACAGCGCTGCCGCAACCTGACCGAAACGAATGGCCTCGGCTTCGCTTTTACCGTCGGCCAACGCGGCAGCAAAACCACCGACGAACGTGTCGCCGGCGGCGGTGGTATCCACCGCCTTGACCTTGGGTGCCGCAAGATGCTCAAAGCCGTTGCCATCGGCAAACAAGGCGCCCTCACCGCCCAAGGTAATAATGACTTTACCCGCCCCCGCCTCGATCAGTTTTGTGGCAGCCAGCTTGGCGCTGTCGATGGAATCCACCGTCACGCCGCTGAGTGCGCTGGCTTCACTTTCGTTGGGAATCAGGTAGTCGACCGACGCGTACCATTCAGCCGGCAACGGACCACTGGCCGGCGCCGGATTCAGGATCACCACCTTGTTTAACTCACGGCCACGCCTGAGGGCATATCCGACGGTAGCCATCGGCACCTCAAGCTGGCAGATGATCACATCGCCAGCCTGCAACACCGCCTCAGCGGCCTGCAATGACGCCGGGGTCAGCTCACCGTTGCTGCCGGCGACAATCACAATTGCGTTCTGGCTGCTGTCATCCACCACGATCAACGCCACGCCGCTGGAGCCATTCACGGTGCTCACGGCCTGGCAATCGATACCTTCCACCAGCAACGCGCCACGCAGCTCAGCGCCGTAGGCATCGGTGCCGACACAGCCAATCATCGCCACCTCGGCGCCCAATCGTGCCGAGGCCACGGCCTGGTTGGCGCCCTTGCCACCGGAAACGGTGGAGAATGTGCGGCCAATCAGGGTTTCACCGGCACGGGGCAGCCGACTGGCACGGGTGACCAGGTCCATATTCAGGCTGCCTACTACCACTACTTTTGCTGGCATACATCAGTACTCATCAATTCGGTTCAACGGTATTGGGCAAACACACCGGCGACGGGGGCCGTCGACTCACGCAACACGATGCTCGGCGTTACGACGCGTTGATCGATCGGCAATTGGGGGGTTGCAATTCGTCGCAGTAAAAGCTCGGCTGCGGTCTCGCCAAGGTGCAGGATCGACTGCCCGACCGTCGTCAGCGCCGGGTATACGTAGCGGCTCATTTGAATGTCATCAAAGCCAATGACCGACAGCTCGCCGGGCACGCGGATATTACGCTCCGCTGCCGCACGTAACACGCCGAAACCAATCATATCGTTGCTGGCAAAAATCGCACTGGGCGGGTTCTCCGCCAGCAACTCAACGGCGGCGGTGTAACCGCCCGTACTGGTGAAGTCGCTCTCCCGGGTGCGATTGGCCGCCACCTCCACGCCCGCTTCCCGCAGCGCACGGTGATACCCCGCCAGACGCATCTGCGCCACACGCGTATGCGCCGGGCCGCCAATGCAGGCGATGTCACGATGGCCCAACTCGAGCAAATGCCGGGTCGCCAAATAAGCGCCCTCCTCGTGATCGATACGCACCAGATCGACATCGATACCATCCAGCGCGCGGTCGACAATCACCATCGGCGTGCGCACCGCACTCAAGCCTGCGGCCAATCCGCTGTCATCGCCACCCACCGAGGTGACGATCAAGCCGTCGATGCGCTTCTCCAGCAACACCCGTAAATAGCTGCGTTGTTTTTCAGCGTTGTCATCGGAGTTGCACAGGATCACGCAGTAACCATTACGCTCGCAGTAATCCTCAATACCTCGCGCCAGCTCGGCAAAATACGGGTTGAGACTATTGGGCACCAGCAAGCCGATGGTGGCTGTGGTCTTGGCCTTGAGCGAGCGCGCGACGGCGCTGGGCACGTAGTCGAGCTGCTTGATAGCTGCCTCGACCTTGACCCGTACCGGCTCGCTAACAGGGCGCGTCTTGTTCACCACATGGGACACCGTGGTGTAGGAAATACCTGCAAGCGCCGCCACATCCTTGATCGTTGCCATGGTTCAGCCCCGCCGACTGGCGCGTCGGCTGCGGTACGTGTCGAGGACCACCGCAATCACGATCACCGCACCGGTGATGATGCGCTTGGTAGGTTCTGTAGCACCGATCTGCGCCAAGCCAGCGGCCAATACCGAAATAATCAACACCCCAAAGAACGTGCTGATCACCGAACCGCGTCCGCCCATCAGGCTGGTGCCGCCGATCACCACCGCCGCAATCACTTGCAGCTCCAGGCCGGAACCGGCATTCGGGTCCGCCGCTTCCAGGCGCGATATCTGGAACAACGCTGCCACGCCGGCCAGCAGGCCCATCAGGCTGAACACCAGGATCTTGTATGGCTTGGGGTTGATCCCCGCCAGGCGCACGGCTTCCTCGTTGGTGCCGATGCCGATCAGGTAACGACCAAACACCGTGCGGGTGAGTACCAACTGGGCGACGATGATCACCAGCAAGGCGATGATGAACGATGGCGAAATACCGAAGGCAATCGGGTTGGACAGCCAGGCAAACGAATCACCGATATACGCCGTGCGCGAACCGGTCATCTGGTACGCCACGCCCCGCGCCATTTCCAGCACGCCCAGGGATACGATAAACGACGGAATTCGCCAGGCCACGGTGATCGACCCAGTGATGGTGCCGGCCAACGCGGCGCAGCCCATGCCAAGCACAGCAGCCGGCAACACGCTCCAACCCCAGCCAAGAATCGCCACGCTGACCGCCGACGCCGCCAGCGCCAGCACCGAGCCCACCGACAGGTCAATCCCGCCGATAATCAGAATAAAGGTCATGCCCACCGCCAGTACCATCAGATCCGGGATCTGGTTGGCCAGGGTGCTGAAGGTGTCATAGGACAGGAAGTGATCGCTGAGCACCGAAAACAGCGCGATCATCGCGAGTAAAGCGCCCGCCAACCCCAGGTAAGTACCCAGGCCGTAGAAGTTGCCGCCGGTTTTGCCGGGGGATGTTGTGGTTTTCATGGGGTATTCCTAGGCGCGGCTTCGTTGAGCAGCGCATCACGTTTCTGATAGCCGGCAAACGCGGCGGCGAGCAATTCGTCCTGGGTCCAGCTGTCGCGCTCGAAGGTTTCGATCAGGCGCCCGGCGGACAGCACGCCGATGCGATCACAGATCAGCATGAGCTCACGCAGGTCACTGGACACCACCACCAGCGCTTTGCCCCGGCGGGTCAGCTCGCCGAGCAAGGCATAAATGTCGAACTTGGCCCCGACGTCGATGCCGCGAGTGGGCTCGTCGAACAGCATCACCGAGCAGTCACGCTCCAGCCAGCGGCCGATCACGACTTTCTGCTGGTTGCCGCCCGACAGTTCCGACACCAATTGCGCCGGGCTGGAGCTGCGGATGCGCATGGCGTCGATCTGACGCTTGGCCAGGGCCGTTTCATCGCGACTGTTCACCACGCCGCCGCCGGAAATTTCCGGCATATTGCCCAGGGCGATATTGGCGCTGATGGATTGGGTGAGCAGCAGGCCTTCACCTTTACGGTCCTCGGTGATCAAGGCGATGCCATGCCCTACTGCATCCACCGGCGAGCGAATGCTCACCACCTCGGCCGCAGGCCCCAGGGCCACGGTGCCGCTGTCCGCCAGGTCGGCACCGAAGATCAGGCGCAGTAACTCCGTACGGCCCGCGCCAATCAGGCCGGAGATGCCATAGATCTCACCGGCACGCACTTCAAAGGACACGTCTTGGACTTTATCCGAGCGGCTCAAGCCTTTGACCGTCAGGGCCGGGCCGCCAATCGTGCGGGGGCCCAGGTCGATGTGCTCACCCAGCTCGCGACCGACCATCAAGGTCACCAGTTGCTCGCTGTTGTAGTTGGCCATCGGCTCAACGCAGACCAGCTTGCCGTCACGCAGTACCGCAATGCGCTGGGCGACACGGGCCAGCTCTTCGAGCCGGTGCGAAATATAAATGATCGCCACGCCCCGGGCCTGCAGACGGGTGATTTGCTCAAATAGCATTTCGACTTCACGGGCAGTAAGCATCGCCGTGGGTTCGTCGAGGATCAGCACATGGCAGTCGCCGATCAGGTTGCGGGCAATCTCGACCATCTGCTGGTGGCCGATGCCCAGGCTGCCGACCAGAGTGTCCGGGTCGATGGCATCCAGGCCGACCTGGGCCATGGCCTCGATCGCGGCCTTGCGCAGTTGCTTACGGCTGATCCAGCCACAGTGGCTGGGCAAGTTATCCAGGAACAGGTTTTCGGCAACGGTCAGGGTCGGTAACAGGTTGAGTTCCTGCATGACCATACGCACGCCTAGCGCTTCGGCCTGGGTACGGCTAGCCGGATGATAGTCCTGGCCATTGAATTGCATGTGCCCGGTAGTCGGCGTGACCAGCCCGCCGATGATCTTCGACAAGGTGCTTTTGCCTGCGCCGTTCTCACCGGTCAGCGCCAGCACTTCCCCGCGGTTAAGCGTGAGGGTGATGTCAGAGAGAACCGGCTGGGCATAGGTTTTACCGATACCGCTGACCGAGAGGACAGCGTTCGGGGCGGAAGATGACATAGGAAAATCTCCAGGCGTCCGCTCAGGGCGAGCGGACGCTGTTGGGTGCTGCCAGGATTACTGCTTGATGACGAGTTCGACCGGGGTTTCGATCACGCCGTCGTTGGCATCGACTTTCTCACCCTTGACCAACTTAAGCGCGTTCTGGATACCGAATACGGCTTGTTGCGCAGCCGCCTGGTCGGCGGTGGCCAGCACGCGGCCGTCCTGCAGCATTGGCTTGATGGCTTCGATGTTGTCGTAGCCCACCACCAGCACTTTGCCCGCCTTGCCCGCCGCACGCACGGCGGAGACAGCGCCCAGCGCCATGTTGTCGTTACCCGCCAACAAGGCCTTGAGGTCCGGGTATTCGCTGAGCATGGCCGAGGCAACTTTCTGGCCCTGGTCGATTTCCCAGTTACCGGACTGGGTAGAGACGATCTTCATGCCGGCCGCGTCCATCGCATCCTTGTAGCCTGCGGTGCGCTGCTGGGCGTTGGTGGTGGTCGGAACCCCTTCGATGATGCCGACCTTGTCACCTGCCGCCAGTTGCTTGGCCAGATAATCGCCCACCAGCTTGGAGCCTTTGCGGTTGTCCGGACCGACAAAAGGGATCTCGAGTTTTTTGCTTTTCAGTACGTCCGGGTCCAGGCGGTTGTCGATGTTAACCACCTTGATACCCGCATCGGAGGCTTTCTTCAGCACCGTGACCAGCGCCTTGGAGTCGGCAGGCGCGATGACGATGGCGTTGACCTTGGCGAGGATCATCTGGTTGACGATGTCGATCTGCGCGCTGGTATCGGTCTCGTTCTTGATGCCGTTGGTGATCATGTCGAAATCGGCGGCGTGCTCTTTCTGGTACGCCTTGGCACCGTCCTGCATGGTCACGAAAAATTCGTTGGCGAGGGATTTCATCACCAGGCCGACCTTGGGCTTGGCGGCGGTGTCATCGGCGAATGCCGAGGAAAGAGGTAAAGCGGCGGATGCGGCAGCAAGCACAGCGACAGCAAGAAGACGTGCAGCGAATGGCAGCTTCATGGGTTCACTCCGATCTTATGATTATTGTGAGCAACGCTTGCACCGAAAGACGCTTCGGCAGCCCCCCACCCGGGAGGCTGGTACGAGTGATCACAGGGCTCAGGGAGCATCCAGCGAAACATCTCGCAAACGTTTGCGTTATTCAAACTATGCGAACCTTGTCGAGATTTGTCAACGGTAGAACACAGCCTTTCATGCAAGGCCTCTGGCGCCTGCCTTGGCGCCCCGTGCTGGCCCCCCCTTAAACAGCCAGCGCTCGCCATGATTTTCTGAAACGCCGTTTTTTTCGAGCCTTCCAGGATTTTTTTGTCATATTTTTCGGACAACCGAACGCGACACTTCAGGTTGTTCGGAAAGCCGGACGACGGTTCGGCCAGAAGCCTGTTGAAAACACTGAAAATCCTTACATATCAAATAGTTAATTTATATTCATAAATACCATCAGCCTGGTACAGATCCTGCTCCTAACAGGCGCCTCGTGGCATTCAGCACCGCCCGGGTGTTCTAGATGAACCGGCTACAGCACTCATCAAAAACCAGAGAGAAAAATAATGAAATCTGCATTGAAGAACTTTGTCCCGGGCGCATTAGCCCTTCTGCTGCTGTTCCCCGTTGCCGCCCAGGCAAAGGAAGTTGAAGCCAAGACCAAACTGTCCAACGTAGTGATCCTCGCTACCGGCGGCACCATTGCCGGCGCTGGCGCCAGTGCGGCCAATAGCGCCACCTACCAGGCGGCCAAAGTCGGTATCGAGCAGTTGATCGCCGGTGTGCCTGAACTGAGCCAGATCGCCAACGTGCGCGGCGAACAAGTGATGCAAATTGCATCCGAAAGCATCAACAACGAAAACCTGCTGCAACTGGGTCGCCGCGTCGCCGAACTGGCCGACAGCAAAGACGTTGATGGCATCGTGATCACCCACGGTACCGACACCCTGGAAGAGACCGCCTACTTCCTGAACCTGGTGGAAAAAACCGACAAGCCTATCGTGGTGGTCGGCTCCATGCGCCCGGGCACCGCCATGTCGGCCGACGGCATGCTCAACCTGTACAACGCCGTGGCCGTAGCCGGCAGCAAGGACGCGCGCGGTAAAGGCGTGCTGGTGACCATGAACGACGAGATCCAATCGGGTCGCGACGTCAGCAAGATGATCAACATCAAGACCGAAGCGTTCAAAAGCCCATGGGGCCCATTGGGCATGGTAGTTGAAGGCAAATCCTACTGGTTCCGCCTGCCGGCCAAGCGTCACACCATGGATTCGGAATTCGACATCAAGAACATCAAGAGCCTGCCCGATGTCGAAATCGCCTACGGCTACGGCAACGTGAGCGACACCGCCTACAAGGCCCTGGCCCAGGCTGGCGCCAAAGCCATCATCCACGCCGGTACCGGTAATGGTTCGGTGTCGTCCAAAGTCGTCCCTGCCCTGGTGGAACTGCGCAAGCAAGGCGTGCAGATCATTCGCTCTTCCCACGTAAATGCCGGCGGCATGGTGCTGCGCAATGCCGAACAGCCAGACGACAAATACGACTGGGTTGCAGCCCTTGACCTGAACCCGCAGAAAGCGCGGATTCTGGCAATGGTCGCCCTGACCAAGACCCAGGACAGCAAAGAGCTGCAACGGATGTTCTGGGAGTATTGATTCGCGCTGACACCTCTGTAGAGGCGGGCATGCCCGCCTCTACCTTCCTCGCTTCCCGCCCTATCCCACTCTGCGTCCTACGCCAAGCCTCCCAATTCGCTGTCAGACGAACTTCTTGAGTTTTAAGTAGTTGCGAAATCGCCCGCAGTTAAATACTGTATGTGCGTACAGCTTATTAAGGAATACCCCGTGGCAAAGTCCTCTTCCGCAGCGCCTACCCCGCCTGATGCCTATGAGCGCCTGGCTATTCGTGTGCAAAAGATCATCAACTCCACCAACGCCCAAAAAGCCAAGGCCGCGTTGATTTTCCGTCTACCGGACGAGCCCGAGGATGAGTGGCAGCGTTTGCTGGAGGAAATTGCAGAGAACGACAACGTTACCCTCGCTTATCGCGACGATGGCGGCGTGCAGATTTTCTGGGTTGTGCCGAAGGAAGATTGATTCGATGAGTGCCCGTTTTATTGCTCTGTGCTGCCTGTTTTTTGCCATTACCGCCCACGCGCAGGCGCCCCGAACCTTCAGCGAAGCCAAGAAAGTCGCCTGGAAGCTCTATTCGCCGCAGTCCACCGAGTTCTATTGCGGCTGCAAATACACCGGCAACCGCGTGGACCTGAAGGCCTGCGGTTATATCCCCCGCAAGAACGCCAGCCGCGCAGCGCGCATCGAGTGGGAGCATATTGTTCCGGCCTGGCAAATCGGGCACCAGCGCCAATGCTGGCAGAACGGTGGGCGCAAGAACTGCACGCGCAATGACAATGTGTTCAAGCGCGCCGAAGCCGACTTGCACAACCTGGTGCCGAGCATCGGCGAGGTCAACGGTGACCGTAACAATTTTAGTTTTGGCTGGCTGCCGGTGCAAAGCGGGCAGTACGGCTCCTGTCTGACCCAGGTGGACTTCAAGGCCAAGAAGGTCATGCCGCGCCCGTCCATTCGCGGGATGATTGCGCGCACGTATTTCTACATGAGCAAACAGTATGGCTTGCGCCTGTCGAAACAGGATCGCCAGCTGTATGAGGCCTGGAACAAGACCTACCCGGTACAAGCCTGGGAGCGCCAGCGTAATCAGACCGTGGCGTGTGTGATGGGGCGCGGCAATGAATTTGTCGGCCCGGTGAACCTTAAAGCCTGCGGTTGAACATGGGCGGCGCCGCCGCCCAATCGGCCTGTTACTGCGCGGCCTTGTGCTCGATAATTTCGGAGACGGTGTCGTTTTTCTTGGCGCGGGCCATTTTTTCGTTCAGCAGCGTCTGCTTGGCCTCGGCCTCGGCCCTGGTGGCGAATGGGCCCAGCAAAACCTCATCCTTGCCGTCGACCTTCACGATATAGAAGTTGAAACCGTGTTCGAGCAACCAGGCGGTCAGGTCGGTGATTGCCTGCAACTTATGATCAGGCGGCCCTACCCGCAGGTCCCATTCCTGGGCGGCAATTGCGCCGGTTTGTGGCTGGCTTTCGGTCGCGGCGGGCTTGGCCTTGGGGGTATCGACAGGCTTGCCCTCACCGCATCCGGCCAATGCCAACACCGCCATTGCCATCGCTACTTTACGCACTACCCTGCTCCTTCAACGGATAAAGAGGCGACTTTATCATTCACTGTCTATTCTGGCCGTCATAAACGTTGGCTTAAACAATGCGAATGATGTATCCCAGACCTGTATGATGCCGCCACGGGAATTAATGCCGCCTCTATGCGTCCTAAAAGAGGCAGTCACAGGGACGCGCTTAGCAGTAAGCTACATACATCCGACACCAGCCCTGTCTGAAACATGTGTCCTTAAAAGTAATCAAGGAGAAGTCCATGCTTATACTCACCCGCAAAGTCGGTGAAAGCATAAACATCGGTGATGACATTACTATCACCATCCTGGGCGTCAGCGGCCAGCAAGTACGAATCGGCATCAACGCACCCAAGGATGTTGCCGTGCATCGCGAGGAAATCTATCAGCGCATCCAGGCTGGCCTGACCGCTCCGGACAAAAACCAGACGCCTTGAAGCGCCCTCAGTAGCCAGCCCTTTCGTTCACTGTAACGGCTGGCGAAAACCCCTCCGGACTGTCCTTGTTTGTGTTGCGCGGTTCGCAGCGCCCTTTATTTCATCCGCGCCCCAAGATGAAACTGTCTTCACGCCCGGAACTTGTCGCGCGCTCTACGGCCGAATCCCCTGACTGACATCCTGCCACTCGTGCGCATTCTGGCGCGCGTCGATGAGGCCCACTGCCGTGCAGCCATTTCTCCCCAGATCCTGGGTGATCACCCTGCTGATAGGGCTGGTATTTGTCGGTTTGGAGTATGGCCTGAGGCTCGAAGTAGAAGGCACAGGCGCCGCGCGCTCGCCGCTGGACCTGGCATTGCTGCTGTGCGGCTATTTGTTCATATTCTGCCTCAAGCCCATCCAGAAGGCCGTGCAGCGTAAGCTGTGCCAGCGGCCCGGGCCAAAAAAAGCAGGCCGAGCCCGATAACGCGGCTCGGCCTTTTTGCGTCAGCCCGTCGTGTGTTGCAAACGCAGCAAGCCATCGGCGTCGCGCTGCACCTGCAACTGCCCATACCCCTCAATCGACGGATGACGCGTGACCATAGGCACAGAGTGCGTCGACGTCACGACCATCACATCCGCCCCCGCTGCCTCCCCGGCTCGAATGCCCACCGCAGCGTCTTCAAATACCAGGCAATCTTGCACCGACACCCCCAAGCGTTGCGCACCCAACACATAACAAGCGGGGTTCGGCTTGCCGATAGCCACGTCTTCGGCGGTAACCAGCGCTGCCGGCGCCGCGATCCCCGCCGCTTCGAGCCGACGTAGTGCCAGCTTCCGGGGCGCAGAGGTCACCAACGCCCACTGATCAGCGGGCAAGCGCTTTAAAAATTCGATGGCCCCGGGAATCGCCACGACGCCCCGCACATCCTTGATTTCAGCCTCGGTAATCCATTGCGCCTCAACTTCAGGATCCACGCCGGGCAGGGCCTGGCGCGTGATGGTATCGATTGCGCGGGCACCATGAATGGTCTTCAGGAACGCCGCCACATCCAACCCATGGCGTTCAGCCCAGATGCTCCACACTCGCTCGGCGGCGGCGATGGAGTTGAGCAGGGTTCCATCCATATCGAACAGGAAAGCGCGGTAACGGCGGGCAAAGACGGCTGAACCTCGGATGGACACTGCGGAGCTTCCTCGTGAGCTGAAACGAATAATCGGCCCGATGCAATCTACGGATCACCCCACGACTTGTAAACGCTGCGGGTGTGTCGCGCCGCCAATCATTACGAACTTGTCATCATCCTGTTGGCCGGCTGTTCGGGTGCACTGGTTACCGTGAGCGCACTGCCATGACCTGGCAGCCCCCCTTTTTAAACGAGAGACCGCCATGAAACTGTTAACCCTCGCCATTGCCGCGCTGTTGGCCACCGGCCCGGTATTTGCTGCTGACCAGAACACTGTTATCCACGACAAGACCGGCTTTTTCGTGCATCTGGACGTGGCCAAAGTGCTGTCGAGCAGCGACACCAACGGCCAGTGCGGCATCGTCCCCGCCCGGCTCGACTACCTCGACCACCAGGGCCGCGAACACGTGCTCGACTATCAGGTCCAGGGCACCGGCTGCGCCAGTGACAATTGATCGGGCTACACTGGCGCCACGTATTGAATCAGGGCATCTCCCATGAACATCCTCGTAGTCGAAGACGAACCCAAGGCCGGCAACTACCTGCTCAATGGCTTGCAGGAATTGGGCTACTCCGTAAGCCTCGCCCGGGATGGCGTGGACGGCCTGCACCTGGCCCTGGAAACGCCGTTCGACGTGATCGTGCTGGATGTGATGATGCCGAAAATGGACGGTTGGGAAGTGCTGCGCCGCCTGCGCAAGGAAACCGACACGCCGGTACTTTTCCTGACGGCGCGCGATGATATTGCCGACCGCATCAAAGGCCTGGAACTGGGCGCCGATGATTACCTGATCAAGCCGTTTTCCTTCGCCGAACTGGTGGCGCGCCTACGCACCCTGACCCGTCGCGGCCCGATCCGTGAAGAAGAGCAACTGCACATCGCCGATCTGCAAATCGATGTGCTCAAGCGTCGCGTCACCCGCGCCGGCACGCGCATTACCCTGACCAACAAGGAGTTCGCATTGTTGCACCTGTTCGCCACCCACCAGGACCAAGTGCTCTCACGTTCTCTGATCGCCTCCAGGGTCTGGGACATGAACTTCGACAGCGACACGAACGTGGTGGACGTCGCCGTGCGGCGCCTGCGCCTTAAAGTCGACGACCCGTTCCCGCTCAAGTTGATCCACAGCGTGCGGGGCATCGGCTACCGCTTCGATACCCAGCCATGAGCACTCGTCGGCATTATTCACTGACCCTGCGCCTGGCGCTGATTTTCGCGCTGCTCGCCTTCGCCCTGCTGGCAACACTGGGGGTGGCGTTGTATCGCGAGCTGGAGCGCGAGTTGATCCGCCGCGACGACGCCCAGTTGATCTCCCGTGTGGACCAGTTGCGCAACCTGCTCAACGACAGCAACACGCTGGATCTGATCAAGACCAAGCCGGAATTGTTCCAGAACATGTTGGGCAACCGTGAATCAGTGCTGAGCATCGCCGCGCCCGGCCAAGCGCCGCTGCTACTGGTAAACCCCGCCAATATAGACTTGCCGACAATCAAACCGGTGCCCAAGGATCACGTGCTTGCGCTAAGCGATGTGCAGCATCTGCCAGGCCTGAATGGCGTGCCCTTCTCCACTCTCGCCGCCTCCATCGACTCCGGCGACCTGGGCAGCCTGCAAGTTACCAGCGGGCGCCTGATGACCGAGCGCACCGCCATGCTCGCCAGCTACCGGCTCAGCGTTTATATCCTGGCGAGTATCGCTGCAATTATTCTCGCGCTGGCAGGCTATCTACTGGTGTATCGCGGCCTGCTGCCGTTGAGGCGCCTGGCACGACATGCCGAGAATATTGGCGTAGGCAACCTCGCAGAACGCCTCGACAGCCACGGCGCGCCGAAAGAACTGCTGCCGATGATTGACTCGTTCAATACCATGCTGGAGCGCCTGGCCAAGAGCTTTGTGCAACTGGGGCAGGTGGCCACCGACATGGCCCACGAACTGCGCACGCCAATCAACAACCTGCTGGGGGAAACCCAGGTCGCCCTGCAACAGCCGCGCAGCATCGAAAACTACCAGCAACTCCTGGCCTCCAACGTCGAGGAGCTGGAGCGCCTGGCGCGAATGCTCGACAACATGTTGTTTCTGGCGCGCACCGACCCGGCCAGCGCCCTGCGCCAACGCCAGGAACTCAGCGCAGCCGATGAAGTGCAACGCATCGCCGATTACTTTGAAGGCTTGGCGAGCGACGTAAACATCAATATTCGCGCCGAAGGGAAAGGTGTGATCTGGGCTGAACCGATGCTGCTGCGTCGGGCCCTGGCAAATTTGTGCGCCAACGCCATCAAATACGGGGCGCCGAACTCCGAACTGGTGATCCAGGCGGTTCCAAACGCTGAAGGCATTCAGTTGTGCGTCAACAACCAGGGTGAAACCATCCCCGCCGAGCATTTATCGCGGCTGTTCGAGCGGTTTTACCGGGTGGACGAATCCAGGGAACGGTCGGCCCACTCCAACGGGTTGGGCCTGTCCATTGTGGCGACCATCATGCAGTTGCATAACGGCCGCTACAGCGTCAGCAGCGACGAAGGCGTGACGCGTTTCGAGCTGTTTTTCCCTGGGCGTAAAGCACAGGAAGCATCGGCTCAATCAAAGGCGCCATTGAGCACTTCGTAGATAATGCCTGTCGCGACAGCCACCAATATCAGGTCGGTGCCCGCCTGCTGCCACTCATACCCGTCGTAACGGGGCAACTGGCCCAATAAACGGCCATCGAGTTTTTTGGCAATACCCGGTGGCAGCGGCTTGCCGCGCGCCAGGTTCTTCTGGATACCCGGCGGTAAAGACGGCCCCGGGCTCCAGTAGTCGCGATACCCCCCCAACACATTCAGCACGCTGCCGCGATCAACACTAGGGCCGTGGCTGCTCGACCCACCTTTGCCTTTGGGCTTGTCATGGCCCTGCCCGCCTTGGCTATTGCCTTTATTGTTACCTTGCCCCTTGCCATTGCCTGGATCAGCCAGCGCCATGCCGCTCCCGGCAAACAGCACAATCGACAGCGCAACAGACACGAACTTCAACGATTTGATCATGACGATAATCCAAGGCCGGGACGTGATTGAACTGTAGTTGAAGTTGATGAGTAATGCGCCACGTCAACTCACCTGGCCGCCACCTTCGACCACATCCACCGGCGTGTTCCACGCCGCCGACACTGCGCTACGCAGCCCATCTACCAAGGTAGGCAACGCCATCGACGATTGACTGGGCACATGGATAAACCCACTGCGCACCTCTGAGCCCGTCAGCACATGTTGCAAACGGTAGAACACCTGATTGCAGACAAAGGTCCCCGCCGTCTGCGACACCGACGCCGCAATGCCCGCCTCGCGCACCGCCCTGACCATGGCCTTGATCGGCAGCGTCGAGAAATAAGCCGCCGGACCACCGGCCACAACCGCCGTGTCGACGGGCTGCTCACCCAGGTTATCGGGGATGCGCGCGTCGTTGATATTGATCGCTACCCGCTCGATGGATATCTCGCTGCGCCCGGTTGCCAGGCCTGTGGCAATCACCATTGCCGGACGCAACTCCTCGATCAGCTTCACCAGGCATTCGCCCGCGGTGGTGAACGCGCAGGGCAACCTACGCGCGACGATTGTCACCTGTTCGTCGATTTTAAAACCATCCAGTCGGCGCGCAGCCTCCCAGGACGGGTTCACCGAGTCTTGGTCAAAGGGCTCGAAGCCCGTCAGCAATACCGTTCGCATCCCGGCCTCACATCAACAGATAAAGCAGCACGATATTGACCACCAGCATCATCAACGCTGTCGGCAACTGCGCCTTGATCACCGCGTTCTTGTCCGGCAACTCCAGCAACGCCGCCGGCACGATATTGAAGTTGGCCGCCATTGGCGTCATCAGGGTACCGCAATAACCGGAAAACATGCCGATGGCGGCCATTACCGCCGGGTTACCGCCGTAGATGCCCACCAACACCGGCACCCCGACCCCGCCGGTCATCACCGGGAATGCCGCGAAGCCATTGCCCATGATCACGGTGAACAGGGCCATGCCCAACACATAGACCATCACGGCCACCAACTTGTAATCCAGGTTGATATAGGTGGTGGTGACGTGCGCAACGGCCGTGCCGACCCCGGCTTCGTTGAACAACAACCCGAGCATCGCCAGCATCTGCGGCAGCACCATGGCCCAGCCCAAGGCCTCAGTGAGGCGACGCGACTCGCGCAAGGCTTGCACCGGTGTGTCGCGGGTCAGCCAACAGGCCAGGCCGAGGGCGATCAGGCAACCGATGCCAAGCGAAACAAACGTGGTGTTTTTCGGGTCCAGCAGCGGCACGCCGCCGATCTCGGTGTGCTTGAGCACTACAGAGCCGATCACCGTGGTCAGCGGGATGGCCAAGGCCGGGATAAACAGTTTGTGCCCCAGGCGCCCGGCACTGGCGCGGGAGGCCTTGTCATGCAACTCGGCATGGCTACCGCGACCGACACCGCCCAATCCTGCGATCAACGCCATCACCACCACGCCCACGCCGATGGCCACCGATGGCAGCCGCTCCCCGACCAGGAACGGGATCGCGAACAACAGCCAGAACAGTGCGCTGGACCAACGTTTAGGATGGGCGCGATCCATCAGGATCATGCCTGCGGTAATGAGCAGCAGCACGCCGGCAAGCCAGTACAGGTATTGAATGGAGATAATCATTGCGCAGCCTCCACGGACGTCGCGGCGGGCGTCAGCTCGCGGGTGAGCCTTCGATCAAAGCGATGCAAGCGGATCGCGTGGATAATAAACGCACAGATCGCCGTGGGAACCCCCCACACCGCGATATGCAGCGGCTCGACATCAATCCCCGAACCCAGAAGAAAGGTGTGCATCAGTGCAATCGCACCAAAGGCCACAAAGATATCTTCGCCAAAAAACAGACCGACGTTGTCCGTCGCCGCGCACATGGCCAAGACCTTGTGGCGCAGCTTGTCGGGCAGTTTGCCGTAGCGCTTTTCAGCGGCGCCTTCGGCCATCGGCGCGAGCAACGGGCGCACCATCTGCGGGTGCCCGCCCAGGCTGGTCAAGCCCATGGCGGCCGTGGATTCGCGCACAAACAGGTAGATGATCAACAGGCGCCCAACCGTGGCGCGCTCAAATCGTGCAATCCAGTTCTGCGCATGCAGGCGCAGCCCATGGCGCTCCAGCAAGCCGATGACCGCCAGGGGCAGTAACAGGATCAATTGCAGGGCACGGGTTTGAAGGAAGCCATCACCCATGGTGGCGAGGATTTTTTCCAGCGGGAAATGGGCGGCAAGCCCGGTGGCGATAGCGGCGGCGGTGACCACCAACAGCGGATTGAAGCGCAAAACAAAGCCAACCACGATCACAAGTACGCCGATCAACGGCCATAAGTTCACAACAGTTTGCATGGCGATGAAGTCCTTAAGTGCGCGCTGCGGCGCCATTACAGCAGGATGTGAACAAAGGGTTCACAGCAGGAAGTGGCGTGCAGTCGGCTCGGTTTTTTATTGTTGACCCGTAAGGGCGAGCGTCAGTGGCGGCAACTTTGCTGCCTGGAAGCGGGAGGTGTCCAACAAGAAAAATTGTTGCTGTGAACCAATAAATTTTGTCGGCGCAAGGCGTCAGCGCTAATTGAACGGTGCCGGCTTGAACAGCAGAGGCCGGGCAAGACTAATGGCACGCCGATCTTGCATCGCACGCGCGCAGTCATCAGGATGGCGCACTGTTTTCAAGATCTGCGAAAGGCCAAGGCATGAAGCTACTGCGTAAATGGCGCGAACATCAGGAACGCAAAGCGTTACGGGCAATGACTGCGCTGGAACGTTCCACCCAGAAATTGCGTAACCGTTACCCGAAGTACAGCTTCGGCCTGGGCACCTATGGTGATGTGAAAGTCCACGACTGGAATGAAGGCACCACCCTGCGCGTAGGCGCCTATACCTCTATCGCAGGCGATGTCGAAGTCTATCTGGGCGGCCACCATCGCACCGATTGGCTCAGCTGCTATCCATTCCCGGCGAAGATCAAGGCGCTTGCTCACATCACCGACTTCGGCGGCAGCAACGGCGACGTCAGCATTGGCAACGATTGCTGGATAAGCTCCCATGCCATCATTTTGTCTGGCATCACCATCGGCAATGGCGCAGTGGTCGCGGCCGGTTCAGTGGTAACAAAAAACGTCGCGCCCTACTCCATCGTCGGAGGCAACCCGGCCAAGCACATCCGCTGGCGTTTCGATGAACCGACTCGCCAAATCCTTGAACAATCCGCCTGGTGGGAGTGGCCCGAGGCGGAGGTTCGCGCAGTGGCCCATCTGCTCTGCAGCAGCGACATCGAGCCTTTCGTCGAGTACCTCAAACAGCGGGCTCGCTGATTTCACTGGGAATACACCGAGCGTCCCTCTTGAACCGGCCTCAGCACGAGGTCGGGTTGGCAAGGAGGATGCAGAGCTGGCGTTCTGAGGTGGGATTAGCAACGTTTTGCAAATCGCAGACAGCAAAAAGGGGTCACCGTTTCCGATGACCCCTCTAGACCGCCCAGCAGAGCGGATTTTGTTTGGTAGGCGCGATTGGACTCGAACCAACGACCCCCACCATGTCAAGGTGGTGCTCTAACCAACTGAGCTACGTGCCTGCTGTGAGGCGGCATTCTACGGAATTGCGCAGGGGTGTCAACCTCTTTTTTGCAGCTAAGCCTATGAATATGCGAATTTTTTATTTGCAGCTGGCACACCCGCCTTTTCCGGGTGGCTGGCAGGCAATTTTCAACTGAGGTAGGATCTGGCCACTCGTAAAAAATATAAAACAGAGGTTCCAGGATGGCGAACACCCCCTACCCCCAATCGTATTACGCCGCTTCCGCGAATGCCGTTCCGCCTCGCCCGACGTTGCAAGGCGACGTCGAAACCGATGTCTGCGTGATCGGCGCCGGCTATACGGGCTTGTCCAGCGCGCTGTTTCTGCTGGAGAACGGTTTTCGCGTGACGGTACTGGAAGCCGCCAAGGTGGGCTTTGGCGCGTCGGGCCGCAATGGCGGGCAGATCGTCAACAGTTACAGCCGCGATATCGATGTGATTGAGCGCAGCGTCGGGGCTCAGCAAGCCCAACTGCTGGGGCAGATGGCGTTCGAGGGCGGCAGGATCATTCGCGAGCGGGTCGCCAAGTATCAGATCCAGTGCGACCTGAAGGACGGCGGCGTGTTCGCCGCGCTCAACAGCAAGCACATGGGCCATCTGGAGTCGCAGAAGCGCCTGTGGGAGCGCTACGGCCATACGCAGCTGGAGTTGCTGGACGAACGCCGTATCCGCGAGGTGGTGGCCTGCGACAATTATGTCGGCGGCCTGCTGGACATGAGTGGCGGGCATATCCACCCGCTCAACCTGGCGCTCGGTGAAGCGGCCGCGGTGGAGTCGCTGGGCGGCACGATCTATGAGCAATCGGCGGCGGTGCGTATCGAGCGCGGCGCCAATCCGGTGGTGCACACCGCCGAGGGCAAGGTCCGGGCCAAGTTCATCATCGTCGCGGGCAATGCCTACCTGGGCAACCTGGTGCCGGAGCTGGCGGCCAAGTCAATGCCGTGCGGCACACAGGTGATCACCACCGCGCCACTGGGGGACGAACTCGCCAGGACGCTTCTGCCGCAGGATTACTGCGTGGAAGACTGCAACTACCTGCTCGACTACTACCGCCTTACGAGCGACAAGCGCCTGATCTTCGGCGGCGGCGTGGTGTACGGCGCGCGCGATCCGGCGAATATCGAGGCAATCATCCGGCCGAAAATGCTCAAGGCCTTCCCGCAACTCAAGGATGTGAAGATCGACTACGCCTGGACCGGCAATTTCCTACTGACCTTGTCGCGACTGCCGCAGGTGGGTCGCCTGGGTGACAACATTTACTACTCGCAGGGCTGCAGCGGCCATGGCGTGACCTACACGCACCTGGCAGGCAAGGTACTGGCCGAAGCATTGAGAGGCCAGGCCGAACGTTTTGACGCGTTTGCCGACCTGCCGCACTACCCGTTCCCGGGCGGGCAACTGTTGCGCACGCCGTTTGCGGCGCTGGGGGCTTGGTACTACGGCTTGCGGGACAAGTTGGGGTTCTGACACTGCCAAGGGGGCCGGCTCGCCGGCTCTCGCAACACATCACCAAATCGCAGACACAAAAAACCCCGGTCTTTCGACCAGGGTCTTTGCTATCGGATCAAAGCAGCCAATGGCTTTCTTTGTGCTTCAAGGCGTTCAGTGGGCCTTGAGGCAGATATGGCGCAGCGGACGGGACTCGAACCCGCGACCCCCGGCGTGACAGGCCGGTATTCTAACCGACTGAACTACCGCTGCGTATCGCTTGACTGGCTGAGCGTAAACCCTCAACCGTCTTTAAACGTCTGACCGAGCAACCTTGGCTGTTCGATCTCAAGCCCGATAACTCGAACCTGGAAAATATGGCGCAGCGGACGGGACTCGAACCCGCGACCCCCGGCGTGACAGGCCGGTATTCTAACCGACTGAACTACCGCTGCGCGTCGGTGCAACCTTTAACGTTGCGTCTTGCCCAAGGGCAAAACTCTCAAGAAGTGGTGGGTGATGACGGGATCGAACCGCCGACCCTCTGCTTGTAAGGCAGATGCTCTCCCAGCTGAGCTAATCACCCTTTGCTTCGTTGAGGCCGCGAAATTTACGCAGGTAGCAGACCTAAGTCAATAGCCTGCTTGAAGTTTTTCTGAAAAAGACAAAATTGCTTCAAGACCGCTGCCGGCCCTACTCGCTGTAAATCATCTTCTTGCTCATGCCGCCGTCCACCACAAACTCCTGCCCGGTCACAAAGCCCGCCTGGCGCGACAGCAGCCACGCCACCATCGCAGCCACGTCCTCGACTGTGCCCACCCTGCCCGCCGGATGCTGGGCGTGATCTGCGTCGGTCAAAGGCTCGGCACGCCGTGCGGCAGGATCACGCGCATCGATCCAGCCAGGGCTGACGGCATTGACCCGCACCTCCGGCCCGAGGCTGATGGCCAGCGCGTGCGTCAAGGCCAACAAACCGCCCTTGCTCGCCGCATAAGCTTCGGTGTCCGGCTCCGATTGACGGGCCCGCGTCGATGCCAGGTTGACGATCGCGCCGCCGTGGGCACGCAGGTAAGGCGCGCAGTGCTTGGCCAGCAACATCGGCCCACTGAGGTTCACCGCCAGCACGCGATTCCAGTAGGCCAGGTCAAGGCTTTCCAGGGTGATATTGCGCGGGTCGGCCACCGCCGCGTTGCACACCAACGCATCCAGGCGGCCAAACTGCCCGAGCACTTCGGCAACGCCTTGGGCGACCTGCTTCTCATCGGCCACATCCATGGTGATGAACCAGGCGTTTTCACCCAGCACCTTGGACACCTTGGCACCGCGCTCGCGGTCCAGGTCGGTCAACACCACTTGCCAACCTTCACTGATCAACCACGCCGCGATCCCAAGGCCAATGCCTCGCGCAGCGCCTGTCACCAGCGCGACGCGCCCGTTAGTGGCCGCCGCGGCTTCCATGGACCACTCGATCACAACGCCGCCAACCCGCGAGCCAGGTCTGCCTGCAGGTCAGCCACGTCTTCCAGGCCCACCGCGATGCGGATCAGACTGTCACGAATACCCGCCGCCTCACGCTCCTGCGGCGCCAGACGGCCGTGGGAAGTGGTACTCGGATGGGTAATCGTGGTTTTGCTGTCGCCCAGGTTAGCCGTGATGGAGATCAGGCGCGTCGCATCGATAAAGCGCCACGCCCCCTCTTTGCCCCCCTTCACTTCGAAGCTCACCACCGCGCCGAAACCACGCTGCTGGCGCTGCGCCAATTCGTGTTGCGGATGGCTCCGGAGCCCGGCGTAGTGGACTTTTTCGATGCCGTCCTGCTGCTCCAACCACTCGGCCAGGGCCTGGGCATTGGCGCAATGGGCTTTCATGCGCAGGCTCAGGGTTTCCAGGCCCTTGAGAAAAATCCAGGCGTTGAACGGGCTCAAGGTCGGGCCGGCGGTGCGCAGGAAGCCCACCACTTCCTTCATCTGCTCGCCACGACCGGCCACCACACCGCCCATGCAACGGCCCTGGCCGTCGATGAACTTGGTGGCCGAGTGCACCACAACGTCCGCGCCCAGCTTCAGCGGCTGCTGCAACGCAGGCGTGCAGAAGCAGTTGTCGACTACCAGCATGGCGCCCTTGGCATGAGCGACTTCGGACAGCGCAGCGATATCCACCAATTCAGCCAGCGGGTTCGAGGGCGACTCGACGAACAACAATTTGGTGTTGGCCTTGATCTCCGCATCCCAACCGGACAGATCGGCCAAGGGCACGTAGTCCACTTCGATGCCGAAGCGCTTGAAGTACTTCTCGAACAGGCTGATGGTCGAACCGAACACACTACGCGACACCAGCACATGGTCGCCGGCACTGCACAGGCTCATCACCACCGCCAGGATCGCCGCCATGCCGGTCGCCGTCGCCACTGCCTGCTCGGCACCTTCCAGGGCCGCGATACGCTCTTCGAACGCACGCACGGTCGGGTTGGTGTAGCGCGAGTAGACATTGCCCGGCACCTCGCCAGCAAAGCGCGCAGCCGCATCGGCTGCCGTGCGGAACACATAGCTGGAGGTGAAGAACATCGGGTCGCCGTGCTCACCTTCAGGGGTCCGGTGCTGGCCTGCGCGCACAGCCAGAGTATCGAAAGCTACGCCATCGAGGTCGCTGTCCAACCGACCGGCATCCCATTCCTGACTCATGCTGCCACTCCTTGCTCAATGCTTTATTTATGATGCAAAACCGGCCCCTCAGGGCCGGTGTCTACTCAGTTGTTGTACAGATCGATGATCGCGCTGACCGCCTGGGTCTTGATCTTCGAGGAGTCGTTACGCGCCTGCTCGATCTTGTTCAGGTAGACCTCGTCGACGTCACCGGTCACATATTTGCCGTCGAACACCGCGCAGTCGAACTGCTCGATCTTGATCTTGCCACCACCGACCGCTTCGATCAGGTCCGGCAGGTCCTGATAGATCAGCCAATCGGCGCCGATCAGGTCGGCCACGTCCTGGGTGCTGCGGTTGTGGGCGATCAATTCGTGGGCGCTCGGCATGTCGATACCGTACACGTTCGGGTAACGCACGGCAGGCGCGGCGGAACAGAAGTACACGTTCTTCGCCCCGGCTTCGCGGGCCATCTGGATGATCTGCTTACAGGTGGTACCGCGCACGATGGAGTCATCCACCAGCATCACGTTCTTGCCGCGAAATTCCAGCTCGATGGCGTTGAGCTTCTGGCGTACCGACTTCTTGCGCGCCGCCTGGCCCGGCATGATGAATGTACGACCGATGTAGCGGTTCTTGACGAAGCCTTCGCGGAACTTGACGCCCAGGTGGTTGGCCAGTTCCAGCGCGGCGGTGCGGCTGGTGTCCGGGATCGGGATGACCACATCGATATCGTGCTCGGGACGCTCGCGCAGGATCTTGTCGGCCAGCTTCTCGCCCATGCGCAGGCGCGCCTTGTATACCGAAACACCATCGATGATCGAATCCGGACGCGCCAGGTAGACGTGTTCGAAGATGCACGGGGTGAGTTTCGGCGCCACGGCGCACTGGCGGGTGTGCAGCTTGCCATCTTCGGTGATGTACACCGCTTCGCCCGGCGCGAGGTCGCGGATCAGGGTAAAGCCCAGCACATCCAGGGACACGCTTTCGGAAGCGATCATGTACTCGACGCCTTCGTCGGTGTGACGCTGGCCGAACACGATCGGGCGGATGCCGTGCGGGTCGCGGAAACCAACGATGCCGTAACCGGTGATCATCGCCACCACGGCATAACCACCGACGCAACGGTTGTGCACATCGATCACGGCGGCGAACACGTCTTCTTCGGTCGGCTGCAGCTTGCCGCGCTGGGCCAGCTCGTGGGCAAACACGTTGAGCAGCACTTCCGAGTCGGAACTGGTGTTGACGTGGCGCAGGTCAGATTCGTAAATCTCCTTGGCCAGTTGTTCCACGTTGGTCAGGTTGCCGTTATGCGCCAGGGTGATGCCGTAAGGCGAGTTGACGTAAAACGGTTGAGCTTCGGCCGAGGTCGAGCTGCCGGCAGTCGGGTAACGCACATGACCAATGCCCATGTGCCCGACCAGCCGCTGCATGTGACGCTGGTGGAACACGTCACGCACCAGGCCATTATCCTTGCGCAGGAATAACCGGCCGTCATGGCTGGTCACAATACCGGCAGCGTCCTGGCCGCGGTGCTGGAGGACGGTTAGCGCGTCATACAGCGCCTGATTGACGTTCGACTTACCGACGATACCGACGATGCCACACATGCGACGCAACCCCTACTTAATGGATCTTGACTGAACACAGCTTACTGAGGCGTTTTGGCCGGCAAGAGGTGTTCCTTGAACGGAAGATCAGCGGGTACGCTGATTCCGCTGGCCAGCCACTGACTGCTCCACCCCAAAATGAGGTTCTTGGACCAGTCTGCAACCAATAGAAATTTTGGCACGAGTACCGACTCCTGCCACCACGAATCCTGCTGTACCGGCCCCAGGCTCAACAGCCCGACCGCCACGACCACCAGCAATGCGCCACGCGCGGCACCAAAGGCCATGCCGAGAAATCGATCGGTCCCGGAGAGGCCGGTGACACGTATCAACTCGCCAATAAGATAATTGACCATTGCTCCCACCAGCAGCGTGGCGATGAACATGATGGCGCAGCCCGCGATGACGCGAGCCGAAGGTGTTTCGATGTAACCGGCCAGGTAAACCGACAATGAACCACCAAACATCCAGGCTACGACTCCTGCGATGATCCAGGTCAGCAACGACAGTGCTTCTTTTACAAAGCCGCGGCTCAGACTGATCAACGCGGAGATGGCGACGATGGCAACAATCGCCCAATCAACCCAGGTAAATGGCACAGTGCAGCCTACGTACGGATAAGGCGGCGCATTTTAGCAGAGCGCCGGGCTGTCGGTAAGCTGTGATTGCGGCTGCTTTGCAAATCAATAGTTTGTGGCGAGCCAATCGCATTTCAACCCCCACCACACATCAATGTGGGAGGGGGCTTGCTCCCGATGGCGGTGGGTCAGTCAGAAAGTCTGATACTGATACACCGCTATCGGGAGCAAGCCCCCTCCCACACTTAACTGCATTCCAAGCTGAAATCGATGCGGAATCAGCCGCGCTCAGGCTGGAAACGGGTCACGAACCCCTTCAGGTTCTGCTGACGATCCAGCAAATCGCGCAGGCGATCCGCCTCGGCGCGCTCGATCAGCGGCCCGATAAACACACGGTTCTTGCCATCGGCACTGCGGATGTAAGCGTTGTACCCCTGGGCACGCAGCTTCTTCTGCAAAGCGTCGGCACCTTCGCGATTGCCCAGGCTGGCCACCTGGATCGACCAACTGATCGGCAAGCCATTCGGGTCGATGCGGCTCTGCCCCACATCCGGCTTGCCTGGCGCCGCAGGTTGCGGCGCTACCGGCTTGGGCGGGGACGCAGGAGCAGCAGGCTTGGCGGCGACAGCCGGCGCAGCGGGCGCCGGCTTGACCACCGGCACGCTTGGCTGCACCGGCATCGACGGCGCCTGCTGCGCGGCCACTTCCTCATCCGTTGGCACAGGCTCTTGTTCCGGCAACGCCTGGGGCTCGGGCACCACCACAGGCTCAACCTGCACCTGCGGCAAGGCCGGCGCCTGCGGCGCAGCCGGGGCTTCAACCACGACCTGGCGTTGCTCGTCCTGGCGGGAAAACAACATCGGCAGGAAAATCACCGCCAGCGCCACCAGAACCAGGGCTCCAACCATTCGCTGCTTGTACGCGCTATCGAGTAATGCCATGTGCAGCTTCCTCCGTGGAGCGCCGGGCCAACCACTCAAGCGCCTCGGCAACACAATAAAATGATCCGAACAACAGAATCTCGTCCTCCGCCGTCGCCACCGCGCACTGCGCCTCAAGGGCCGCCGTCACGCTTGCATACGATGCCACGGACGCACCAAGGTTCTGCAAGGCCACTTCGAGTTCTGCCGCCGGACGACTGCGCGGCGTATCCAGCGGCGCTACCGCCCAAGCCTGGACACTGCTCGACAACGGTGCAAGCACACCCTCCAGGTCCTTGTCGGCCAGCAAACCGAACACGGCAAGGCGCCGACCGGCCGGCGCCGTGCGCGCCAAACGCCGGGCCAGATAGTCCGCCGCATGGGGGTTATGCCCAACGTCCAACAAGAGGCTCAAGCGCTTGCCCTGCCAGTCGACTACGCGACGGTCCAGGCGCCCTACCACGCGCGTCGCCAGCAAGGTCGCGGCAATCTGCTCGGCATTCCACGGCAGATCCAGCAGCAGATAAGCTTGCAGCGCGAGCGCAGCGTTTTCCATCGGCAGGTTCAGCAGCGGCAGGTCGCGCAGCTCTACGGCTTGACCTCGGGCATCACGCCCACGCCACTGCCAAGACTGCTCGCCGACCTCGAGATTGAATTCGCGCCCCCGCAGGAAAAATGGGCAGGCCAGTTCTCGCACCTTGTCCAGCAAGGGTTGTGGCGGGTCCAGATCACCGCACAGCGCCGGCTTGCCCTGACGGAAGATTCCGGCCTTTTCGTAGGACACGGACTCACGGGTATTACCCAGGTAGTCAGCATGGTCCACGCCAATACTGGTGACCAGCGCCAGGTCCGCATCCACCACATTGACCGTGTCCAGACGCCCACCCAGCCCCACTTCCAGCACGACCACATCCAGTTGCGCGCGCTCGAACAGCCAGAACGCCGCCAGGGTGCCCATCTCGAAGTAAGTCAGGGAAGTTTCGCCCCGGCCGGCATCCAGTGCCGCGAAGGCTTCGCAGAGCTGCTCGTCGGTGGCTTCGACACCATTGAGCTGCACGCGCTCGTTATAGCGCAGCAGGTGCGGTGAGCTGTACACGCCCACTTTCAGCCCTTGGGCTTGCAGCAGCGCGGCAACGAAGGCGCAGGTAGAGCCTTTGCCATTGGTGCCGGTCACCGTGATCACACGCGGTGCCGGCCGGCCCAACCCAAGGCGGGCCGCTACCTGTTGCGAGCGCTCCAGGTCCATGTCGATGGCGGACGGATGCAACTGCTCAAGGTAGGCGAGCCATTCGCCCAGGGTTCGCTGGGTCATAGGTTCGCAGGCACAGGCGGTACGACAATCGGCTCTACTTTAGGCGCGATGTAGACCGGCGTCGGCAGCCCCATCATTTGCGCCAGCAGGTTACCCAGGCGTGGACGCAACTCACCGCGCGCAATGATCATGTCGATCGCGCCATGCTCCAGCAGGAACTCGCTGCGCTGGAAGCCTTCCGGCAGTTTTTCGCGAACGGTCTGCTCGATCACGCGCGGGCCGGCAAAGCCGATCAGGGCTTTCGGCTCGCCGACGATTACATCGCCCAGCATCGCCAGGCTGGCGGATACGCCGCCGTAGACCGGGTCGGTCAGCACGGAGATAAACGGAATACCTTCTTCGCGCAGACGTGCCAATACTGCGGAGGTCTTGGCCATTTGCATCAGGGAAATCAGCGCTTCCTGCATGCGTGCGCCACCGGAAGCGGCGAAGCAGATCATCGGGCAACGGTTTTCCAGGGCATAGTTGGCGGCGCGAACAAAACGCTCGCCAACGATGGCGCCCATGGAGCCGCCCATGAAGGAGAACTCGAACGCCGACACGACCACAGGCATACCCAGCAGCTTGCCGCTGACGGAGATCAAGGCATCCTTCTCACCCGTCTGCTTTTGCGCAGCGCTCAGGCGGTCCTTGTACTTCTTGCCGTCGCGGAACTTGAGACGGTCAACCGGCTCCAGGTCCGCGCCCAGCTCGTTACGGCCGTCGGCATCCAGGAAGATGTCGATACGCGCGCGCGCGCCGATACGCATGTGATGGTTGCACTTGGGGCAAACGTCCAGGGTCTTTTCCAGCTCCGGGCGGTACAGCACCGCGTCGCAGGAAGGGCATTTGTGCCACAGACCTTCAGGAACCGAGCTTTTTTTCACCTCGGAACGCATGATCGAAGGGATCAGTTTGTCTACTAACCAGTTGCTCATGCTTTCTTTCTCCAGTACCGGTGGCTTGAACACAGCCCCGCGTATGCCCTTGAGCTAAATTCATTTATGTGACGATGACGCCAGTTGGACGGGGTCAGACGTTCGACCTGCCATTTCCAACCCGCACCCTCAGCCTTCCAGACAACCTGCCAGTGCAGGGTTGCCACTTCTGTTTCCAGGCCACCCACAGGCGGCACCGGACTGTTTTACACAGTGGTAGTTATGGACGGCGGCAGACTGCCAGCCGTCACATCCCACCGTTGCTGTTGCGCACCGCGTGTAGGAATGCGCGAATCTTGGCGTGGTCCTTGATACCCTTGCCCTGCTCCACCCCGCCACTGACATCCACGGCATACGGCCGGACCTGGGCGATGGCCGCCCCGACGTTCGCCGGGTCAAGGCCGCCGGCCAGGATGATCGGCGTGCCCAGCCCTTCGGGAATCAGCGTCCAATCGAACGCCTCCCCCGTACCACCCGGTACACCTTCGACGTAGGTGTCGAGCAGGATCCCGCGCGCCCCGGCGTACGCGGCACAGGCGGCGGCGATGTCATCACCGGCCTTGACGCGCAGCGCCTTGATGTACGGGCGCTGGTAGCTGTCACATTCGTCCGGGGTTTCGTCGCCGTGAAACTGCAGCATGTCCAGCGGCACGGCATCCAGGGTTTCGTTGAGTTCGCAACGGCTGGCATTGACGAACAATCCCACAGTGGTGACGAACGGCGGCAGTGCCTGGATGATCGCACGCGCCTGCAGCACATTCACTGCGCGCGGGCTCTTGGCATAAAACACAAAACCGATGGCATCCGCCCCCGCCTCGACCGCCGCCAGCGCGTCTTCTATGCGGGTAATCCCGCAAATCTTGCTGCGAACGGCTGACATGTCGTAGAAACCTCAGGGTTTGGCCGAGAAAGTCCCGGATGGTAACAAAAGCTTTTCCGGGCGTCAGCCGCCAAGTTCGCTGAAACCGGTAAGGAAATGTGGCCCGATAAAACGATCCGGCAGTTCGAACTCGTCGCGGTACTCCACATCGACCAGATACAGCCCGAACGGATGCGCCGTGACGCCACCCGTGCGGCGGATGCGGCTCTCGAGCACTTCCCTGGCCCACTCCACCGGACGCTCGCCGGTGCCGATGGTCATCAGCACGCCGGCAATGTTGCGCACCATATGGTGCAGGAACGCACCGGCACGGATGTCCAGCACAATCATCTTGCCGTGGCGACTCACCCGCAGGTGATGCACCTCCTTGATCGGCGACTTGGCCTGGCACTGGCCGGCACGGAAGGCACTGAAATCATGCACGCCCACCAGATGCTGCGCGGCTTCGGCCATGCGCTCGGCGTCCAGCGGGCGGTGGTTCCAGGTAATTTCTTCGTTAAGGTGCGCCGGGCGGATCTGGTCGTTGTAGATCACATAGCGATAGCGCCGGGCAATCGCCTTGAAGCGTGCATGAAAATGCGCCGGCATGACCTTGGCCCAACTGACGCTCACATCATGAGGCAGATTGATATTAGCGCCCATCACCCACGCCTTCATCGTGCGCTCGGCCTGGGTGTCAAAGTGCACCACTTGGCCACAGGCGTGTACCCCGGCGTCGGTACGCCCGGCGCACATCAGCGAGACCGGCGAATCGGCGACCTTGGACAGGGCCTTTTCCAGAGTTTCCTGTACGGTCGGCACGCCCGATGCCTGGCGCTGCCAGCCGCGATAGCGCGAACCTTTGTATTCCACGCCCAGGGCGATGCGGTGAAAGCCTGCGGCCGCCATTTCGGCGGCCGCGTTATCTATATTTGCCAAGAATTGAGAGCCTGATGGGTTGCGCAAAGGCGGCCATTATAAAGACGGCGCAAGGGTGGCGGGCGATTTTGTTATGGAGTGCCGCCTCCCACAACCGTCAGATTCTGCCGAGCATTTCCTTGGCTTCGCCGCGCTGGGACTCATCGCCCTCAGTCAGCACTTCGGCCAGGATGTCTTTCGCGCCATCCGCATCGCCCATATCGATATAGGCCTGGGCCAGGTCCAGCTTGGTGGCAACCTCATTGGCGCCGGAGAGGAAGTCGAACTCCGGCTCATCATCACCCAGTGCAGCGTCTTCGGCCGTGAAGGACGGCCCGATAGGAGGATGCTCAAGGCTCTGGGACAGGCGGTCCAGCTCGGCGTTGACATCATCCAGTTCGGACGCGAAGGCATCGGGCTTGGCATCGGCTTGAGGCTCGTCCGCCAGTGACAGGTCGAAATCTTCCGGCAGATCGAAATCATCCAGCGCTGCGGGGGTGAGGGTCGGCGGCTCCACGGCCGGGACGTCCTTCATCTGCTCTTCCAAGCCCGAAAGGAAGTCATCATCGGACAGGGTCGAAGCCGGCCCATCCACTTGCAGATCCAAGTCGAAGTCCGACAATTCGTTGGCTGCGGTTTGCTGTTGCAGCACCGATTCAAAACTCAACACATCATCCGGATCGGCCGGCGACGCTGCTTCAAGGTCGTCCAGGCTCAGATCAAAATCGGTGTCGGCCGCTTCAGGTTCAGGCGCCGCAGCTGCCGGTTTGTCCTCCAGCAACTCCTTGACGTACTGAGCATCCAGCGCCGCAGCAGCTACCGCAGCACTGACGCCTGCCGCCACGACGGCCATCGCTGGGAAGCGCGACTTGAGCTGCTCGACCTGGGCATGGTTTTCACCATTGGCCACCAACTGACGTTCCTGGGTCACGAAGCCGTCTTTGTCGCTTTGCAGGCCGTAGACTTCCATCAGCTTCAAACGCAGGTCGCTGCGCTTGGGCTCCTGCTTGATCGCCTGCTCCAGCACATCGGCGGCCTGGTTCAGATGACCACGATCGATATGGGACTGGGCTTGCGCCAGCGCATCGTTGGAGTTGACCGGCGCCACGGCGACGGCCAGCGGCGCGAGCACGGAAGCAACCGTTGGCACCACGGCTGCCGGCTGCACTGGCGCCGGGGCGGGCGCGGCCGTCAGCTTGACGTTTGGCGGCGGCGTTTCCAGGCCTTCAAAACTGTCCGATGGCAGGTCCTGCTCGATGTTCGAGCTGAACAGAGGCTCTTCAGCCAGGGCCCGCGCCATGCGCAGGTGCTTTTCCTCTTCACGGCGGGCGTTGCGATGGCGCGCCCACAGCAGCAGGAGCAACAGCACCACCAGCCCCGCCGCGCCGCCGATAACGCCAAGCACAACCGGGTTGGTCAGCAGCTCGTTGAATTTGCCTTCGGCGGTGTCAGCCGCAGCGACTGGCTTGACCGGCTCGGGCGCGGGCGTCGGCGCCGCGACGGGGGCCGCTGGGGCCGCCACGGGCGCGGCAGGCTCAGTGGCCAACTGTGCGGGCATTACCGCCGTCGGTTGCGCGGCCGGCTCGACTTTTTCCGCCTGCAGACGGGCCAATTGATCGTTCTTCAGTTGAATCAGCTTTTGCAGCTTATCCAACTGGCTTTGCAAATCGGCCGCGCGGCTTTTCAGCTCTTCGTTGTCGCGGCGAGTCGTGTCCAGTTGCTCCTGGGTCATCGCCAGTTTGTCGCTCAGGGCCTGACTGTCACCGGACTTGCCTTTGCCACCCTTCTTGGCCGCTTCGGCCGAAACCAAGCTCAAATTGTCCTTGGCATTGGTGGTAGACGGTGCGTTGCCCGCCTGGGTGCGCTTGGTGGCGTCCAGTTGCTGTTTGCCGGCGGCCTGGTTATTGGCCGAGCGCCGGCCCTGGCGCCACGCATCGTTCTGCGCACGCACTTCGGCGATCGCCTGGGGTTGCGGCAGCGCCGTGCTTTGCACCGTGTCCGGCAGGCGCAGCACCTGGCCGGTTTTAAGGCGATTGATATTGCCGCCGACAAAGGCGCCAGGGTTCAACGCCTGGATGGCCAGCATGGTCTGCTGCACCGAGCCGCCGTTGCGGTATTTCTCGGCAATTTCCCACAGGGTGTCGCGGGAGGTGGTGGTGTGTTGGGCCGAGGTGCTGGCGGCGGGCGCGCTGCTGGCAGGCGCACTCAAGCGCGGCGCGGCGGCCTTGGCCACCGGTGCGGGTTGGTCGAATTTGGCCGGGTCGAGCAATACGCTGTAGTCGCGCATCAGGCGGCCGTTGGGCCATTGCACCTGCAGCAGAAAGCGCACATAGGAATCAGGCAGCGGCTTGCTGGAGGTGACACGCACCACGCTGCGACCATTGGGGTTGATCACCGGGGTAAACGTCAGGTCATTGAGAAACGCCTGGCGATCCACGCCCGCATCCACAAACGCCTGGGATGAAGCCAGGCTCGGGGTGATCTCGGCCGCCGTGAGGCCACCGACATCCAGCAATTCGATTTCCACCGACAGGGGCTGGTTCAACTTCGACTTGAGGGTCATTTCCCCGAGCTGCAGCGCCTGCGCCATACCGGAGGACAGCGCCGAGGCGGCCGCTATTGCTAACACCAGTTTGCGAACTTGAACCATAGCCTCATCCTTTGTCTGAACACTCCCCGGCCTGCGAGAAGGTTGGTAACCGCTTGCCATAAGGCATGGCGAGCCGATAGGTCACCGACACGCAACTGTTCCTGCTTGGGGCCAAGCATAGCGCCTGGTTAGAATCAATCTACAAATTGCCGCCAAGTATCTTTTACACAAGGCCTTTTATCAACAACTGCGCCAGTTGCACCGCGTTAAGGGCTGCGCCTTTACGTACGTTATCTGACGTCAACCACAAATTTAGTTCCGCAGGGTCATCCACGCCGGTGCGAACGCGGCCCACATAGACCACATCCTGCCCCACGGCATCGCCCACGGCAGTGGGGTAATCCCCCTCCTCTACCAGCTCTATGCCTGGTGCGGTGCCGAGCACGCGGTTGACCGCCGCCAGGTCGACCGGCGCGCCCAACTGCAACGACACAGTCAGGCTATCGCCAAAAAACACCGGGGCTTGAACGCAAGTTGCGGAAATCTTTAGCAAAGGTAATTCCAGCACTGCACGAAGTTCGTGTACGAGACGCTTCTCCAGGGCGGTATGACCTTGAGCATCTGGCGTGCCGACTTGTGCCAGCAGGTTGAAGGCCATCTGCCGATCAAAGAACTTCGGCTCCAGCGGGCGTACGTTCAGCAGTTCCGCCGTCTGACGGGCCAACTCACTGACCGCCTCACGGCCTTGGGCCGACACCGCCAGGTTGGCGGTAACGCTGACGCGCTGGATATCCAGCACCGCGCGCAACGGCGCCAGCACCACGGCCAGGTTGGTGGCGGACGGGCTCGGGCTGCCAAGCTGGAAGGGTTTTTTCAGGCTGCCCAGAACGTGTGCATTGGCTTCGGGCACCACCTGGGGCGCTTGGTCGACGGGCAAGGCACCCGACAAATCGATCACCGCACACCCTGCCGCCGTGGCGCGCGGTGCAAAGCTCAGGGTTACCGCAGGGCCAGCGGCGAAAAACGCCAGTTGCGCCTTGCTGAAGTCGAACTCGTCGACTTCCTTGACCCGCACGTTCTTGCCACGAAACGGGACCGATGCACCGGCGGAGTTACTGCCCGCCAGCAAGTACAAGGTGCCCACCGGGAAATTCAGCTCTTCGAGAATCTGCACCAGGGTTTCGCCAACGGTGCCGGTGGCGCCGATTACGGCAATTTCAAAGGTCTGGGTCATGGGGGCTGCCTCGGGCATTGCGGGGGAGCGGCACTTTACCGGGTGGCAGGGGGTGAGGCAATTAGCCTGGGGGTTGTGGTGTGGCTGATGGCCTCATCGGGAGCAAGCCCCTCCCACATTTTGTTCTGCGCAGTGTGCGAGGGGGCTTGCTCCCGATGAGGCCCGAAAGCCCATTAAAAAACCCCGCGCCTGTCACCAGAGCGCGGGGTTTTTAAACAGCCTACAAGCAATCAACGCTCCAGCAAAATCCGCAGCATACGGCGCAGCGGTTCAGCCGCGCCCCACAGCAGCTGGTCGCCCACGGTGAACGCGCCGAGGAACTGGCTGCCCATATTCAGCTTGCGCAGGCGGCCCACCGGTACATTCAGAGTGCCGGTGACCTTGGTCGGGCTCAACTCCTGCATGCTGATATCGCGGTTGTTCGGCACCAGCTTGACCCATGGGTTGTGCTGGCTGATCAGCCCTTCGATATCGGCGATCGGCACATCTTTGTTCAACTTGATGGTCAGCGCCTGGCTGTGGCAACGCATGGCGCCGATACGCACGCAAATGCCGTCAACCGGGATCGGGCTCTTGAAGCGACCGAGGATCTTGTTGGTCTCGGCCTGGGCCTTCCACTCTTCACGGCTCTGGCCGTTGGGCAGTTCCTTGTCGATCCACGGGATCAGGCTACCGGCCAATGGCACACCGAAGTTCTCGGTCGGGTAGGCATCGCTGCGCATGGCTTCGGCCACGCGGCGATCAATGTCGAGGATCGCGCTGGCCGGGTCGGCCAGTTGATCGGCGACAGCGGCGTGGGTCGCGCCCATCTGCTTGATCAGTTCGCGCATGTTCTGCGCGCCGGCGCCGGACGCCGCCTGATAGGTCATGGCGCTCATCCACTCCACCAGGCCAGCCTCGAACAGACCACCCAGGCCCATCAGCATCAGGCTGACGGTGCAGTTGCCGCCCACGTAGTTCTTGGTGCCGGCGTCCAGTTGCTGGTCGATGACCTTGCGGTTGACCGGGTCGAGGATGATCACCGCATCGTCCTGCATGCGCAGGCTCGACGCGGCGTCGATCCAATAACCCTGCCAGCCGGCTTCGCGCAGCTTGGGGAAGACTTCGCTGGTGTAGTCGCCGCCCTGGCAGGTCAGGATCACGTCGAGGGTTTTGAGCTCGTCAATGCTGTAGGCGTCCTTGAGCGGGGCAATATCCTTGCCCACGGACGGCCCTTGGCCACCCACGTTCGATGTGGTGAAAAACACCGGCTCAATAAGATCGAAATCCTGCTCTTCCAGCATCCGCTGCATGAGCACGGAACCGACCATACCGCGCCAACCGATCAGACCTACACGTTTCATCGCAACTACACCTTGTTAAAAAGTGGGCCGCCTGGCGGCAATAACTGCCAGCGGGCCCGAGAGATTACAGATTCCGCAGCGCGGCGACTACTGCGTCGCCCATTTCTTGCGTTCCGACTTTGGTGCAACCCTGCGACCAGATGTCGCCGGTGCGCAGGCCTTGGTCCAGCACCAGGCTTACAGCCTTCTCGATGGCGTCCGCCGCATCGGACAGGTTGAAGCTGTAACGCAACATCATAGAGACCGACAAAATCGTCGCCAGCGGGTTGGCGATGCCCTGGCCCGCGATGTCCGGCGCCGAACCGTGGCAAGGCTCGTACATGCCCTTGTTGTTGGTATCCAGCGACGCCGACGGCAGCATGCCGATGGAACCGGTGAGCATGGAGGCCTGGTCGGACAGGATGTCGCCGAACAGGTTGTCGGTGACGATCACGTCGAACTGCTTCGGCGCGCGCACCAGTTGCATGGCGGCGTTGTCGACGTACATGTGGCTCAGCTCGACGTCCGGGTAGTCCTTGGCGACTTCTTCAACGATTTCGCGCCACAGCTGGCTGGAAGCCAGGACGTTGGCCTTGTCGACCGAGCAAACCTTTTTGCCGCGCACGCGAGCCATGTCGAAACCGACACGGGCGATACGGCGGATTTCGCTCTCGCTGTACGGCAGGGTGTCGTAGGCCTGGCGTTCGCCATTTTCCAACTCACGCACGCCGCGTGGCGAGCCGAAGTAGATACCGCCGGTCAGCTCACGCACGATCAGGATATCCAGGCCCGCCACTACTTCCGGCTTGAGGCTCGACGCATCGGCCAGTTGCGGGTAGAGGATCGCGGGGCGCAGGTTGCCGAACAGGCCCAGTTGCGCGCGGATTTTCAGCAGGCCGCGCTCAGGGCGGATATCACGTTCGATCTTGTCCCACTTCGGGCCACCCACGGCGCCGAGCAGTACGGCGTCGGCGGCGCGGGCGCGGTCCAAGGTTTCGTCGGCCAGGGGCACGCCGTGCTTGTCGATGGCTGCGCCGCCGATCACGTCGTGGCTCAGCTCGAAACCCAGGCTGTACTTGCTGTTGGCGAGTTCCAGCACCTTGACCGCTTCGGCCATGATTTCCGGACCAATACCGTCGCCAGGGAGAATCAGAATCTGCTTGCTCATGCGTTCCTCATTTCATCAAGCAACCCGCCCGTGGGCAGGTCGGGAAAAATCAATCAGCGTTCAGCGAAGACCACCAGCACGTCGGTGCTGAAGGTGCCGTCGGCTTGAATCTCATAGTAATCGCGTACTTCCTGGCCCATCGCCTGCTGCAACTGCAGGATCGCGACGCGCAAGGCTTGGGGCGTGCGCATGCGTTCGACCCAGGAGGTGTATTCCAGGCGCAGGCGCTGGCGACTGCTGTTGCGTACATGCAAACCGGCTTCGCTGAGCTGGCGCATCCACTCGGCGGCGGAGTAATCGCGCACGTGGCTGGTGTCGCGCAGCACTTCGACGGTTTGCAGGTAAGTGTCCAACAGCGGGCTGCCCGGTGACAAGACGTCGACAAACGCCGCCACACCGCCCGGCTTGAGCACGCGGCGCACTTCGCGCAGGGCCAGGCCAAGGTCGCTCCAGTGGTGAGCCGAGTAGCGGCTGAACACGAAGTCAAACTCACCATCGGCAAATGGCAGGCGTTCGGCGGCGCCCTGTACGGTGCTGATGTTGGTGAAGCCGCGATCTTGCGCAGCGCCAGCCACTACATCGAGCATCTGCTGGGACAGGTCATAGGCCACCACGTCTTTAACCAACGGCGCCACGTGGAAGCTGACATGCCCGGCGCCGCAGCCCAGATCCAGTAGCCGTGCACCGCCCTGCCCGGCCAGCTCGGCCTGCAGCAGCGCGAACTCGGTGCCTTGGGCGTGCACGGCACTGCTCAGGTAGGCCGCAGCCTGTTCGCCGAATTGTTTTTGCACGACTTGGGTATGGGCGGTGGTGGTCATGGTGGCTTTCCTTGGGTGGTGTGTTGTTAACACTGGCCCTATCGGGGGCAAGCCCCCTCCCACCTTTGACTGCATTCACAGATCAAAATGTGGGAGGGGCGGTGCGACGATTCGACTTGCTCCCGATGGCGGCAGTCCTGCCTACAGCAAATCAGGCGTCGCGAAACAACCAAGGCTGGCTAGCCCGGTGTTTGGCTTCAAACGCGGCAATCGCCTCGCCGTCCTGCAAGGTCAGGCCAATATCATCCAGGCCGTTGATCAGGCAGTGTTTGCGGAAGGCGTCCACTTCAAAGTGATACACCTTGCCATCCGGACGGGTCACGGTTTGCGCGGCCAGGTCGACGGTCAATTGGTAGCCCACATCGGCTTCCACCTGCTTGAACAGTTCGTCGACTTCTGCGTCGGTCAAGATGATCGGCAACAGGCCGTTCTTGAAGCTGTTATTGAAGAAAATGTCGGCGTAGCTCGGCGCGATGATGCTGCGAAAGCCATATTCTTCCAGGGCCCACGGCGCGTGTTCACGGCTGGAGCCGCAACCGAAGTTTTCCCGGGCCAGCAATACACTGGCACCCTGGTAACGCTCGGCGTTGAGCACAAAGTCCTTGTTCAACGGGCGCTTGGAGTTGTCCTGATAGGCGTAGCCCACATCCAGGTAGCGCCATTCGTCGAACAGGTTAGGGCCGAAACCGGTGCGCTTGATCGACTTCAAGAACTGCTTGGGGATGATCTGGTCGGTGTCCACGTTGGCACGGTCCAACGGCACGACAAGACCTGTGTGTTGGGTAAAAGCTCTCATCGGGTATTCCTCAGATCAATTCGCGAACGTCGATGAAACGACCGTTGACGGCAGCCGCGGCGGCCATGGCCGGGCTGACCAGGTGGGTACGCCCGCCGGCGCCCTGACGCCCTTCGAAGTTACGGTTGGAGGTGGACGCGCAATGCTCGCCCGACTCCAGCCGGTCCGGGTTCATCGCCAGGCACATCGAACAGCCCGGCTCGCGCCACTCAAAACCGGCTTCCAGGAAGATTTTGTCCAGGCCTTCGGCTTCGGCTTGCGCTTTGACCAGGCCCGAGCCCGGCACCACGATGGCTTGCTTGATGGTCGAGGCGACCTTGCGGCCCTTGGCGATCACCGCCGCAGCGCGCAGGTCTTCGATCCGCGAGTTGGTGCAGGAGCCGATGAATACGCGGTCCAACTGGATGTCGGTGATCGCCTGGTTGGCTTTCAACCCCATGTATTTCAAGGCGCGCTCGATGGAACCGCGCTTGACCAGGTCGGCCTCTTTGGCCGGGTCCGGCACGTTCTGGTCAACGGCCAAGACCATTTCCGGCGAAGTGCCCCAGCTGACTTGCGGCTTGATCTGCGCGGCGTCGAGCTCAACCACGGTGTCGAACACCGCGTCGGCGTCCGACACCAGGTCTTTCCAGGCTTCGACCGCAGCGTCCCAATCGGCGCCTTGCGGTGCGAACGGACGACCTTTGACGTATTCAACGGTCTTCTCATCCGCCGCCACCATGCCCACACGGGCACCGGCTTCGATGGACATGTTGCAAATGGTCATGCGGCCTTCGATGGACAGGTCGCGGATCGCACTGCCGGCGAATTCAATGGCGTGGCCATTACCGCCGGCGGTGCCGATCTTGCCGATCACGGCGAGCACGATGTCCTTGGCGGTGACGCCGAACGGCAAGGTGCCTTCGACACGCACCAGCATGTTCTTCATCTTTTTGGCGACCAGGCACTGGGTGGCGAACACATGCTCCACTTCGGACGTACCGATGCCATGGGCCAAGGCGCCAAAGGCCCCGTGGGTGGAGGTGTGCGAGTCGCCGCAAACCACGGTCATGCCCGGCAACGTGGCGCCCTGCTCCGGGCCGATGACGTGGACGATGCCTTGACGCACGTCATTCATCTTGAATTCGGTGATGCCATATTCGTCGCAGTAGTCATCCAGGGTCTGTACCTGCAGACGCGATACCTGGTCGGCAATCGCTTCGATGCCGCCCTTGCGCTCCGGGGTGGTCGGTACGTTGTGGTCCGGGGTGGCGATGATCGAGTCGACACGCCAAGGCTTGCGCCCTGCCAGTCGCAGGCCTTCGAACGCTTGGGGCGAGGTCACTTCATGGATGATGTGACGGTCGATGTAGATCAGCGACGACCCATCATCGCGCCGTTTCACTTCATGGGAATCCCAAAGCTTGTCGTAAAGCGTTTTGCCGGCCATCAGTCGGTCCTCATCAGCGGTATTTCATGCGCCGGGCTTTTCAATAACCCTTTGGCTTGTGAGGCTGATGGTATGGCGCTACATTAAATAACTCAAATTCATATTTTTTATGCTTTGGATTACCAACTGGAATAGCACCATGGACCTGGCCAACCTGAATGCCTTTATTGCCATCGCCGAGACCGGCAGCTTCTCCGGCGCGGGCGAACGCCTGCACCTGACCCAACCGGCCATCAGCAAGCGCATCGCCGGCCTGGAGCAACAACTGAAGGTGCGCCTGTTCGATCGTTTGGGCCGTGAAGTGGGTTTGACCGAAGCCGGGCGGGCCCTGCTGCCGCGCGCTTATCAGATTCTGAATGTGCTGGACGACACCCGCCGCGCCCTTACCAACCTCACCGGTGAAGTCAGTGGCCGCCTGACTTTGGCCACCAGTCACCATATCGGCCTGCACCGCCTGCCACCCGTGCTGCGCACCTTTACCCGGGAATACCCGAACGTGGCGCTGGATATTCAGTTTCTCGATTCGGAAGTGGCCTACGAAGAAATCCTCCACGGCCGCGCCGAAGTGGCCGTCATCACCCTGGCGCCCGAACCGCACAACCTGGTGCGCGCCACGCCGGTATGGGACGACCCCCTGGACTTTGTAGTCGCGCCGGAGCACAGCCTGATCAGCAACGGCGCTATCAGCCTGGCCGATATTGCCGGCCATCCGGCGGTTTTCCCTGGCGGCAACACCTTTACCCATCATATTGTCAGCCGGTTGTTCGAAGCCCAGGGCCTGACGCCGAATATCGCAATGAGCACTAACTACCTGGAAACGATCAAGATGATGGTGTCGATCGGCCTGGCCTGGAGCGTTTTACCGCGCACCATGCTCGATGATCAGGTGGCAAGTATCGCTTTGCCGGGCATACAGCTCAGTCGCCAGCTAGGCTATATCGTGCACACCGAAAGGACGCTGTCGAACGCTGCGCGGGCTTTTATGAGCCTGTTGGATGCACAGGTGGATTTGCCAGGGATACCGGCATGACGCCGTGCGGCCTCAGGTTCTGAGTAGAACCGCGCTGTTTGCCCATCGGATCAAGGCCCTTTGATAATGCGCAACCCCGTCGATTCCCTGCCACCCCTGCCGCGCATCTACGCCCTGGACCCCCAAGAGGCGGAGCAAAGCTGGGAGAGTGCCCCGCAACTGCTGGCCGCCCTCAACGCTGCCCGGCTGGGCGCATGGTGCTGGGAAATCGACACCGGCAGGATCAACTGGTCGCGGGGCACCCAGGCACTGTTTGGTTTTGACCCGCGCCAACCACTGCCCAATGACCTCGATTACCTTGACCTGCTGGCCGCCGAAGATCGCGCGCGGGTGATACGGGCTTTTCATGCGGTATTGGCGGGCGAGCCGTTCGAGCAGGCCATGCACCACCGCATCCAATGGCCGGACGGCAGCTTTCACTGGCTGGAAATCAATGGCAGTTTGCTGCCGGACAAAAGCGGTCGGCGCCGTATGATCGGCGTGATCCGTGAGATCACCCATCAGCGCGAACGGGAAAGCGCCCTCAGCCACTCCGAAAAACGCTTCGCCACGCTGTTTCACCTGTGCCCGAACATGGTGCTGCTCACGCGCCAGTCAGACGGCCTGATCAGCGAAGCCAACCAATATTTCGAGATGCTCTTCGGCTGGCCCGTCGCCGATGTGATCGGCCGCACCACCCTCGACCTGGGCCTGTGGCGCCATCCCGAGCAGCGCGCGCAGTTGGTCAAGTCCACTCAGCGCAAGGGCGAGCCGATCACCATGGAGGTGCAGTTTTGCGCCAGCAACGGACAGATCCACGACGGCACCCTTAGCGCGCAAAAGGTCGAGCTGGACGGCGAGGCCTATCTGATCAGCACCTTCCTCGACACCACCGAACGCAAAAATTCCGAGCAGGCGCTCAAGGACAGCCAGGAGCGCCTTGACCTGGCCCTGGACTCCGCGCAACTGGGCACCTGGGACTGGCACATCCCCAGCGGCATGCTCTACGGCTCGGCGCGCGCCGCCCAGCTACACGGCTTGCCGCCCGAGCCGTTCCATGAATCCTTCGACGCCTTTTTCGAGGGCATGCCCAATGAAGAGCGCGAGAGCATGCGCAATGCCTACCGCACCCTGCGTGAAGGCCCGGCCGGCAATTATCAACTGACCTACCGCGTCCCCATGGAAGACGGCACCTCGCGCTACCTGGAAAGCCGCGCCCGCTTGTACCGTGATGCGAAACGTGCGCCGTTGCGCATGGCCGGCACCTTGCTGGACATCACCGACCAGGTGGAACGCGAACAACGCTTGATCGCCTCCGAAGAAAAATTCGCCAGCCTGTTCCAGGCCAGCCCCGACCCCATCTGCGTCACGCGCCTTGAAACCGGGACCTTTATCGAGATCAACCCGGCTTTTACCCAAACCTTCGGCTGGACCGCCGCCGAGGTGCTCGACCAGCGCGCAGACCAAATAGGCTTGTGGGACGACTCCAGCAAGCGCCTGGAGCGTATCGAGCGCGTCATTCGCGAACAGGCATTGAGCAACGTGGCCGTGGTGGTGCGCCACAAAAGCGGCCAGAGCCTGACCTGTGTGATTTCCAGCCGCTTGATCAAGGTCGGCGACCAACCCTGCATCGTCACCACCTTGCGCGATATCACCCAGCAACAACGCTCGGAGGCGGCGCTCAAGGCCAGCGAAGAGAAATTCGCCAAGGCTTTCCACTCCAGCCCCGACGCAATTTCCATCACCGAACGCGATACCGGCCGTTATGTGGAGGTCAACGACGGCTTCTGCCGCCTGACCGGCTACCGCGCCGAAGAGGCGATTGGCCTGACGCTGTACCAGATCGGTATCTGGGCCGATGAGAACCAGCGTTCGGCGCTATTGGCCGAGCTGAAGATCAAAGGCCGTATTCATCACATGGAGATGCTCTGGCACAACAAACGTGGCGAACTGCTGGCGGTGGAAGTCTCGGTGGAGCCCATCAGCCTGAATGAAACCGCGTGCCTGTTGCTGACCGCGCGAGACGTGAGCCTGTTGAAAAACGCCCAGGCGCAGATCCGGCACCTGGCCTATCACGACCCGCTGACCAACCTGCCCAACCGCGCATTGCTGATGGACCGCCTGAGCCAGCAGATCGCCTTGCTCAAGCGCCATAATTTACGCGGAGCCCTGCTGTTTCTCGACCTCGACCACTTCAAGCACATCAACGATTCCCTCGGCCATCCGGTGGGCGACACGGTGCTGAAAATCGTCACCGCGCGCCTCGAAGCCAGCGTACGCATGGAAGACACCGTGGCACGCCTGGGCGGCGATGAGTTTGTGGTGCTGCTCAGCGGCCTGGACGGCTCACGCGTGGAAGTCACCCATCAAGTGCAGGACCTGGCCAATACCCTGCGCGAACTGCTTTCGGAGCCGATGTTCCTCGATGGCCATCGCTTGCAGGTCACGCCGAGCATCGGTGTGGCATTGATTCCCGATCATGGCTCCACCCCGGCCGACCTGCTCAAACGCGCTGACATCGCCCTTTATCGTGCCAAGGACTCCGGGCGCAACACCACGCAGATGTTCCACAACAGCATGCAAAAGACCGCCAGCGAGCGCTTGCGCATGGAAACCGACCTGCGCCTGGCCCTGTCGCGCGGCGAATTCAGTGTGCATTACCAGCCTCAGGTAGACGCGCGCGGCAACAAAATCGTCGGCGCGGAGGCGTTGGTGCGCTGGCAGCACCCGCAGTTGGGTGCGCAGTCGCCGTCCGACTTTATCAAGGTGCTGGAAGACAGCGGCCTGATCCTCGAAGTGGGCACCTGGATCCTCGATGAAGCCTGCGCCGCCTTTGAGCAGTTGATTGCGCAAGGCCTGGTGGACCCACTCAATTTCAGCCTCTGCGTGAATATCAGCCCCCGGCAGTTTCGCCAGAATGACTTCGTCGAACAGGTGGAGCACAGCCTCAAGCAGCACTCACTGCCCTGCAGCCTGCTGAAATTGGAAATCACCGAAGGCATCGTGATCCAGAACCTCGACGACACGATCAGCAAAATGCGCCGCCTGAAAAAGCTCGGAGTGAGCTTTGCGATGGATGACTTCGGCACCGGCTACTCATCGCTGACCTACCTCAAGCGCCTGCCGGTGGATGCGTTGAAGATCGACCAGTCGTTTGTACGCGATGCGACTCACGACCCGAACGACGCCGAGATCATCCGTGCCATTGTGGCCATGGCCCGCAGTCTGAACCTGGAAGTGATCGCCGAGGGCGTGGAAACCCTGGAACAATTGGCGTTTCTGCAAAAGCTGGGGTGCCATTTGTTCCAAGGGTATTTACACAGCCGACCATTGCCTATCGAGGGCTTCAGGCGGTTATTGGAGTAGCGCTCAAATAAGGGCCACCGCTTGCCCTCGGGTGGGAGAGCTGCCGCGTCGCCCCCAGAGTTCTTCGCGACCGTTGATCACCGCTACCGAGTGCCCGGCGCGATTGCACATGCCCAATTGCCCGGCCGCCAGTTCGCGCACGGAGACTCTTTTCATGTGCTTGCGCAACCCCAGCCGCAGGAACCCCTCGCCCGGCCCGGTCTCGTCTTCGCCGTTGTTCAAACTACGAACCGCCGCCTGATAACTGCTGCTGGCCGTACGGTCGTTATTCTCCATCTGGGCACGCTTGGCGCTGGCGGCAAACAGAAACCGCGCATCCTTGAGCATTTCCTGATCTGAACCGGTGAATTTCGCCGCCCGCGCACCTTCGGCCAATTCACGCTCCGTTAAATTGAGCCGAAAATCATCGCGCATGACGATATGGTACAAGTCGCCGGTCTTGCGCACTTCCTTGAAGATGTCCGTGGGGCTTTGACCGAATCGATACATCGCCGCTTTGATGGCCGAGACCGTCACACAGTTACCATCCGGGCCCTGGCGAAACCCACTCCAGATATTGTTCGGCTTTGCGCCATTGCGCTTATTCGACAAGGCCGGAAGATTCACGTCGGAAGTGGGCAGGGGTGCCACCTGCGCGGGTAACACTTTGGGGGTGATTTTGGCTGGCGACGGGGTTATAACCGACACTCTTGTATCGGGGATTATCCTGTTCTGCTTCCCGCCCAGCACGTTCATTAACCGGGTGAAAAAAGAAGCAAACAGAGAGGTCAATGTCTTGAACGATCCTGATGCTCGCCTTACACCGAATTTACTTTGCGAGAGGGCGCGTGGCCGAGCATAAAAGCGAGAAGACCGCCCTTCACCGGCAGGCATAATTTTTGGCGCTACTTCATCAATCGCACGCACGGGCTCAACGGCGACCAACCGACCCACCCTTACCATCTGCTGCATACTTTTAATTGAACAGCACGACATAAATCCCTCCATAAGCACGCACTTCTCCACACCTTTTAAACCGGGAGAAATGCATGCACTTAATTAACCACACTTAAAAGCCGGGGCTAACCTCAGCGTTATAAAGTTCGGCGCGAATTGAATCGCCAGTGCCTTGGACTGAATCGTTTATCAGTCGGGGGCGGGCTGGTCAGATCCGAGTCAGTCTCATCCGGGCTCGGATTGACAGCAGGTGCAGGCGTTGGGGTCACGCTTGGCAATTTGCCCAGGTCGGGTTGTACCGGCGGCTCATTGACATCCGGCTTTATTCGTAAATCGACCGGTTCCTGGCGTGCATCAGGCATTACGGTTCTGGCGGGAAACATATCGCGGATTATTTTGAATACCAGTTCCAGCATATCGAACAACCTCGCAAAGACCGATGCGTCGCGCATTACCTCACTGCGCGGAGCCCAGCTATTATCCTGCCGCAAAGGCGCGCAATGGACGTTGTTATGCGAAGCCGTGGATGCCGGATGCGCGGCTGTTTTCATGAGGGGGACGGCGGTTTGATCATTGGATGATGTATCAAGTTGGACGACAGGGCGATTACCAATCGATAAAGACATGAGCACGTTCCTTTGTTCGGTGTCATCTGGCGCGACAGCGGGCCAGAAAAAGTTGATCGACTGAAAACAACAGCGTTGCTTTGCAGACGATACTTACGTGGACTGTGACGCTATCGAGTTCCAGAAAATGACACTTCATATAAGGAAATCAAAAAATCTCTCGACTTTTTTATCATGCCCCGCTTTAAACACCACGCGCCAAGCGACTTGGATGGCACTTCAATCGACACACATAATAATAAACCGTCGAGTATGCAATTCACCGATATACATTCGCACACCACACCACTTCAGATTGTGATATTCCGCGCAGCGCGAGCCCGCTCATGCCAGCCAAGTCATTCTTTGCGCACCGATGCAATACAACAAATACGCTTACACACCGATCCATTATGAAACTTAAAACATATGAACTTTTCAGCTGTTTTCCAAAAGCCGCCAATACCCTGCGATGGGAGCGGATTCCCGGTGAGAGGCGCCCAGAAACGCAAAATGCTCCGCATCTTTCGATACGGAGCATTCATTTGTTACACCCAAAGCGCTACCGATAACTCACCGCAGCCCTCTCACGTCACTCAAGCGTTACCGCATGCCTCAGAGGCCGCGGCATGCTCCATCCCGAGCAAGCGGCTGACCCGCTCCAAGTCGACTTCCCGACGCATAGCGGTAAACAGCTCCACCGCTTCAGGGTAATTGCGCGTCAGCATCGCCAGCCACTGCTTCAAACGACCAGGCGCTTGTTTTTCGGTGAGTTGCGCTACCGACTGGCGCCAGAACGACTGGAGCATCGGCTGCATCTGCGCCCACGTCATCTCGATCACCTCTTCGCCTGCGCGTGCAGCGGCGATCTGCCGAGCCAGGTCCGGACGGGCCACCAGGCCGCGCCCGAGCATGATGTCTTCGGCGCCGCTGACCTCGCGGCAACGCCTCCAGTCTTCGACGCTCCAGATATCGCCATTGGCGAACACCGGCACCTTGACGACGTCCTGCACCCTCGGGATCCATTCCCAATGGGCCGGTGGCTTGTAGCCGTCGGTCTTGGTGCGCGCATGGACCACAATGTGCGCCGCGCCGCCTTCAGCCAAGGCCGTGGCGCACACCAGCGCGCCGTCCGGGCTGTCGAAGCCCAGGCGCATCTTGGCGGTCACTGGGATATGCGCCGGGACCGCGCGGCGTACGTGCTCGACGATCTGGTTGAGCAACTCCGGCTCCTTGAGCAACACCGCGCCGCCGCGCGACTTGTTCACGGTCTTGGCCGGGCAGCCGAAGTTCAGGTCGATCACTTGCGAACCCAGCTCACAGGCCAACGCGGCGTTTTCCGCCAGGCACACCGGGTCGGAGCCGAGCAATTGCACGCGCAAAGGCACGCCTGCGGCGGTATGGGCACCGCACAGCAACTCAGGAGCAAGTTTGTGGAAATAGGCGGGGGTGAGCAGGCGGTCGTTGACGCGAATGAATTCGGTCACGCACCAATCAATACCGCCCACGCGGGTCAACACGTCCCGCAGGATGTTGTCGACCAACCCCTCCATGGGCGCCAAAGCAATTTGCATGGAAAACACTCAACAAAAATCGTGGCGCAGTTTACTGGGTTTCCCGCAACAAACGTTAACCCCCGGTCAGGGCGGGGCCATACCCGTCGAGAAACTCGGAGGGCATGCGCTTGGGCTTGCCGCTGGACAGTTCGATGCAGACAAACGTGGTGTGTGCCCGCAGCAGGGTCGTGCCATCGCACGGGCGCATCAGTTGGAAGCGGCGGGTCATTTTCAGGCGCCGATCCCAATCGACGATCCAGGTGGCCAGTTGCAGTTCGTCGCCTTCATAGCCCGCCGCCAGGTAGTCGATCTCATGGCGCACCACGGCCATGGCGCGATCCAGGCGGCGGTACTCGGTGAGGTCCAGCCCCAGCCGCTGGGAGTGGCGCCAGGCGCAACGCTCCAGCCAGGAAACGTACACCGCATTGTTGGCGTGCCCCAGGCCGTCAATGTCTTCAGCGGCTACCTGCAGATCAATGATAAACGGCGTTGCCAAATCCCAGCCCATGCCTTGCTCCCGGTCGATTAATGTCGGCGGCAGCAGTGTATCAGGCGCTCTGGCGCTGCTGTAGTCGACCGTCAGCCAGCAGCGCCAGCACGGCGTCGATCACCCGGGGGTCGGCCAGCACTTTCTGGTGACCGCCCTGCTCCAGGCGTAGCAGGCGGCTGTCGAACCAGGCATCGTGAATGGCTTGAGAGGCCCGGACCGGCACAAAGGTGTCGTCTTCGGCATGTACGATCAGGCCGGGGATGTTCATCTGATAGTGGGCCACGTCCAAGTGCTTGAGCGGCATGCCGAACGAGTGCTCCACCTCCTGGATAAACGCCGAACGCGCCCGCGGCGGCAAGCCAACCATGCGGGTGAAGCCGCGCAGCACATCCAGAAAGCGTGACGGCGCCGCAATACTGGCCAACACCTCGGTACGCAAACCGAGCTGCACCGCCAGCATCGCACTGGCACCGCCCATGGAATGGCCAATGACCGCATGCAGCGGTGGCAACTCGGCCGCCGCCTCCAGCATGGCGCGGGCAAACAGCAGCACATGGGCTTCACGCCCCGGCGAACGACCGTGGGCGGGGCCGTCCAGGGCGATCACTGAATAGCCCGTGTCGACCAGCGCCGTGATCAGGCTGGCAAATTGCGTGGGGCGCCCTTCCCAGCCATGCATCAGCAACACCGTCGGCCCTTGCCCCCAACGCAGGGCCGACAAGCCAAAACGCAAGGTGATGCGCTCTGACTGGGCCAACAGCGGCAATTCCCAGTCACGCGGCGGCAGATCGCGCGGGGTCATGAAGGTGCGGCGCATCCGGTTGGCAACCATGTGCGGCGCCAGGCGGCCAACGGTGCCGTTGAAACTGCGAACCCAGGTCAATGCGCCCATGCTGCAAACCCTCTTCAGCGCACCGCCGACTTGGCCGCGCGTATCACCCGATCCGACAACTCGCCCGGCCCCAGCGCCCGCGCCAGGGTCAGGCCACCCACCATCAAGGCCATGTCTGCCAAGGCCTTGTCGGTGTCTTCGGGGCTGCCCGCCAATTGTGCGGCCATTAACTCGACATGCTCGCTCAAGACCTCGCGAAAAGCCTCCGGCAAACGTCCCATCTCGCCAACCGTGGCCGGCAAGGGGCACGCCTGGGAGGTGGAGTCACGATGCTTGCGCGACAGGTAAAACGCCGCCACCAATGCACGGCGCTCTTCGCCGGTGATCTGTTCGTCCATGTCGTCGATGGAGGCGCGGCGCTGCGCCAGCAACTGGCTGAACGCCTCCAGCATCAGCGCGTCCTTGCTTTCGAAGTGCGCATAGAAGCCACCGACGGTCAGCCCCGCCGCCCCCATCACTTCGCCGACGCTCGGCTCGGCCGGGCCACGCTGGATCAACGCGGCGCTGGCGGCTTGAAGAATGCGTTCGCGGGTTTGTGCTTTTTTATCGCTCATCAAAGCCTCCGACTCTCATGGGGTGGATATTATTACCATAATAATATTAAGCAAGCGAACGCCATGACCACTGGTCAGAACACAGGAAAGGAGTCGAGAGGAAAATTGGCTAAACGCCAGACAAACAAAAGGGCCATTCAATAATTGAATGACCCTTAAAAATCCCGCAGAGCGGGTAATCGTGGCGTCCCCTAGGGGACTCGAACCCCTGTTACCGCCGTGAAAGGGCGGTGTCCTAGGCCACTAGACGAAGGGGACACAAACCTTCTATACAACGGATCAGGGCTGAGACCTGATCGATTCAAGGACGGTGTGGCCAGACCTTGAACCTGTAAATTGGTGGAGCTAAACGGGATCGAACCGTTGACCTCTTGCATGCCATGCAAGCGCTCTCCCAGCTGAGCTATAGCCCCGGATTTTTCGTCTCGCGACGCAGCAGACCTTTCGAACTGCTTGTTGAAACTGGCGTCCCCTAGGGGACTCGAACCCCTGTTACCGCCGTGAAAGGGCGGTGTCCTAGGCCACTAGACGAAGGGGACAAAACCTTCTGTACAACCGATCAGTGCTGAGTACTGATCAATTCAAGGACGGTGTGGCCAGACCTTGAACCTGTAAATTGGTGGAGCTAAACGGGATCGAACCGTTGACCTCTTGCATGCCATGCAAGCGCTCTCCCAGCTGAGCTATAGCCCCTCATCGGTGAGGACGGGGCGAATCTTAATGGCGGTTTGGAAGTGTGTCAAATTTATTTTCAACAATTTCCAAAGTTTTTTGCCGGGATAACAATCACTTACCGGCGAAACCCCGGAAAACCGGGGTTTCGCCGTTGCAACAGCCTGCTTAAGCGATAGCGCCCAGCAGCTTTTCCCACTCTTTGTTTTCTTTCTTCGACACACCACCAAGCAAATCAAGGGCTTGGCGCAGACGGAAACGCGTGAGGTCCGGGCCGAGGATTTCCATCGCATCGAGCACCGACACCGAACTGGCCTGCCCGGTGATCGCGGCAAACATCAGCGGCATGGCGTCGCGCAATTTCAGCTCCAGGGATTCCACCACCGCCTGGATCGTCGCGGTGATCGCGTCCTTCTCCCACTGGCGCAGGCTTTCGAGCTTCCACAGGATCAACTGCATCAACTGACGAACCTGATCGCCCGAGAGTTTCTTGGACTCGAATAACGTGGCATCCGGGTTCACGCCGCCAGCAAAGAAGAAACCGGCCAAGGGTGCAACCTGGCTGAACGTCTCCACCCTGCCCTGCACCAGCGGCGCGATCTTCATCATGTACTCAGGGTTCAACGCCCACTGCTGCACACGGCTGGCGAACTCTTGCACCGGCAAGTCACGCAGCCACTGGCCGTTGAGCCACGACAATTTCTCGATATCGAAGATCGGCCCGCCGAGGGACACGCGGGACAGGTCGAAATTGTCGACCATTTCCTGCAGCGAGAACTTTTCACGCTCGTCCGGCATCGACCAGCCCATGCGGCCCAGGTAGTTGAGCATGGCCTCAGGCATGAAGCCCATACGCTCGTAGAAGGTCACCGAGGTCGGGTTCTTGCGCTTGGACAGCTTGCTCTTGTCCGGGTTACGCAGCAACGGCATGTAGCACAACTGCGGCTGTTCCCAGCCGAAATATTCGTAGAGCAGGATCAGCTTAGGTGCCGAGGGCAGCCATTCTTCGCCGCGCAGTACGTGAGTGATGCCCATCAGGTGGTCGTCGACGACGTTGGCCAGGAAGTACGTCGGCAGGCCGTCGGTCTTCATCAGCACTTGCATGTCCATGCGGTCCCACGGGATCTCGACGTCGCCGCGCAGCATGTCCGGCACCACGCACACACCTTCGCTCGGCACCTTCATACGGATCACATGGGGCTCGCCGGCGGCCAGGCGGCGCGCCACTTCTTCCTTCGACAACAGCAGCGCACGACCGTCGTAGCGCGGGGTTTCGCCACGGGCCTGTTGCTCGGCGCGCATCTGATCGAGTTCTTCGGCGGTGCAGAAGCACGGGAACGCATGGCCCATGTCGACCAGTTGCTGGGTGTATTGCTTGTAGATATCGCTGCGCTCGCTCTGGCGATACGGGCCATGCGGGCCGCCGACGTCCGGGCCTTCGGCCCAGGTGATGCCCAGCCAGCGCAGGGCATCGAAGATCTGCTGTTCCGACTCGCGGGTGGAACGCAGTTGATCGGTGTCTTCGATCCGCAGGATGAACTCACCGCCGTGCTGCTTGGCAAAGCAGTAGTTGAACAAGGCGATGTAGGCAGTACCGACGTGGGGATCCCCAGTAGGCGATGGCGCGATGCGCGTGCGGACGGTGGTCATGGCGGGTCTCGAATGGGCAATAAAACTGAAAATTGAAACAAGAGGCGAATGGTAACAGCCTGGGGGATTTCTGGAAAACCGAGGCGCGGCCATCGGGGGCAAGCCCCCAGTCAAATGTGGGAGGGGGCTTGCCCCCGATGAGGCCAGTGGCATCACCGCCAATCAAACAGCCAGCAAGCGCTCGCGCAACTTGCCAATCTCATCGCGCGTCTGCGCCGCCGCTTCGAACTCCAGGTCCCGCGCCAACTGGTACATCTTCTCTTCCAGTTGACGAATGCGCTTGGTGATCTCACTCGGCGAGCGCAGTTCGTTCTCGTACTTGGCGCTTTCCTCGGCGGCCTTGGCCATGCCCTTGCGCTTCTTGCTGCGCGAGCCGGGCACGGTGGCCCCTTCCATGATGTCGGCGACGTCTTTGAACACACCCTTGGGGGTGATGCCGTTTTCCAGGTTGAACGCGATCTGCTTGTCGCGACGCCGCTGGGTCTCGCCGATCGCCCGCTCCATGGAGCCGGTAATGCGGTCCGCATAAAGAATCGCGCGACCATTGAGGTTACGCGCGGCGCGGCCGATGGTCTGGATCAGCGAGCGCTCGGAGCGCAGGAAGCCCTCCTTGTCGGCATCCAGGATCGCCACCAGCGACACCTCCGGCATGTCCAGGCCCTCACGCAGCAGGTTGATCCCCACCAGCACATCAAAAGTGCCCAGGCGCAGGTCGCGGATGATCTCCACGCGCTCCACGGTATCGATGTCCGAGTGCAGGTAGCGCACACGCACGCCGTGGTCGGCCAGGTAATCGGTCAAGTCTTCGGACATGCGCTTGGTCAGCGTGGTCACCAGCACACGTTCTTCCAGGGCCACGCGCTTGTTGATTTCCGAGAGCAGATCGTCGACCTGCGTCAGCGCCGGGCGGATCTCGATCTCAGGGTCCACCAGGCCGGTGGGGCGCACCAGTTGCTCGATCACGCGGCCGGCATGTTCGGCCTCGTAGTTGCCGGGCGTTGCCGAAACAAAGATGGTCTGCGGGCTGATGGCTTCCCATTCGTCGAAGCGCATCGGCCGGTTATCCAGCGCCGACGGCAGGCGGAAGCCGTACTCCACCAAGGTTTCCTTGCGCGAGCGGTCGCCCTTATACATCGCCCCCACTTGCGGCACGCTGACGTGGGATTCGTCGATCACCAGCAATGCGTCGTCCGGCAGGTAGTCGTAGAGCGTCGGCGGCGGCGCCCCCGAATCGCGACCCGAGAGGTAACGCGAGTAGTTTTCGATGCCGTTGCAGTAGCCCAGCTCAAGGATCATCTCCAGGTCAAAGCGGGTGCGCTGTTCCAAGCGCTGAGCCTCCACCAGCTTGTTGTTGGCGCGCAGGTACTCCAGGCGCTCGGCCAATTCAACCTTGATACCCTCGATAGCGCCCATCAGGGTTTCACGCGGCGTCACATAGTGGCTTTTCGGGTAGAAGGTAAAGCGCGGCAACTTGCGGATCACCTCGCCGGTCAACGGGTCGAAGGCCGAGAGGCTCTCGACTTCATCGTCGAACAGTTCAATGCGGATCGCTTCCAGGTCGGATTCGGCCGGGTAGATGTCGATCACATCACCGCGCACGCGGAACGTGGCGCGGGCAAAATCCATGTCGTTGCGGGTGTATTGCAGGCTGGTCAGACGGCGCAGCAATTCGCGCTGGTCGAGTTTGTCGCCGCGATCGACGTGCAGCACCATCTTCAAATAGGTTTCCGGGCTGCCCAGGCCGTAGATGCACGACACCGTGGTGACGATGATCGCGTCCTTGCGCTCCAGTAGCGCCTTGGTCGCCGACAGGCGCATCTGCTCGATATGGTCGTTGATCGACGCATCCTTCTCGATAAAGGTATCGGAGGACGGCACATAGGCTTCGGGCTGGTAGTAGTCGTAATAGGAGACGAAGTACTCCACCGCGTTGTTCGGGAAGAACGCCTTGAACTCGCCGTACAACTGCGCGGCGAGGGTCTTGTTCGGCGCCAGCACCAGCGTCGGGCGGTTGATCTGCGCGATCACATTGGCAATGCTGAAGGTCTTGCCTGAACCGGTCACCCCCAGCAACGTCTGGTGCGCCAGGCCGGCCTCGATGCCCTCGACCATCTGACGAATGGCTTCCGGCTGATCGCCGGCGGGTTCAAAGCGGGTGACGAGTTGGAAATCCGACATAACGTACCTCGTGAAGTCACCCCGGACTGTAGACCCGTCGGGGACGAAATAGACCACGACCCGCGAAGTTTCAGAGCGGGCAGTAGGAAAAAACCATGATAGCTGTAGAAGTGGAGACGAATGTGACGGGTTTCAAGGCAATCGCCCTACCCCGCGATCCTGGCGCAATGTTGCAATAAGACTGACGGTCAGCAAATAAACCGAAAAACTTGGCCGAAAAGCCATTTCGGTTGTCGCTCTCAGCCGTGATGGCCTCTATACTAGCTCCCCGTTTGTGCACCGCTCTAGTGCATTCGGCTGGAGCGCGACACGTCCCTCCCTTCCCCCATAGAGCTGCCGCAAAAATGAGCCTGTTCTCCGCTGTCGAAATGGCACCACGCGATCCTATCCTGGGCCTCAACGAAGCATTCAACGCCGATACACGAACCACCAAGGTCAACCTTGGCGTCGGCGTTTATTGCGACGAGGAGGGGAAGATTCCACTCTTGCGTGCCGTTGCCGAAGCGGAAGCCATTCGCGTGGCCCAACACGCCGCCCGTGGCTACTTGCCGATCGACGGCATCGCCGCGTACGACAAGGCGGTGCAAACCCTGCTGTTCGGCGGCGAGTCGCCATTGCTGCAAGCCGGCCGCGTGGTCACCGTGCAAGCTGTCGGCGGTACCGGCGCGCTGAAGCTCGGCGCGGACTTCCTCAAGCAACTGCTGCCTGACGCGGTCGTTGCCATCAGCGACCCAAGCTGGGAAAACCACCGCGCGCTGTTCGAAACCGCCGGCTTCCCGGTGCAGAACTACCGCTACTACGACGCAGCCTCCCACGATGTGAACCGTGCCGGCCTGCTCGAAGACCTCAACGCCCTGCCACCTAAGTCCATCGTGGTGCTGCATGCCTGCTGCCACAACCCGACCGGCGTCGACCTGAGCCCGGCCGACTGGCAAAACGTGCTGGACGTGGTCAAGGCCAAGGACCTCGTACCGTTCCTTGACATGGCCTACCAGGGCTTTGGTGATGGCATCCACGAAGACGCTGCTGCCGTGCGCCTGTTCGCGGAATCGGGCCTGACCTTCTTCGTCTCCAGCTCGTTCTCCAAATCGTTCTCGCTGTACGGCGAGCGTGTGGGCGCGCTGTCGATCGTCGGCGACTCCAAGGAAGAAAGCGCGCGCATCCTGTCCCAGGTCAAGCGTGTGATCCGCACCAACTATTCCAACCCGCCGACCCATGGCGCAGCGATTGTGGCCGCGGTGCTCAACAACCCCGAGCTGCGCGCCCAGTGGGAAGCCGAACTGGCCGAGATGCGCCTGCGCATCCGTGGCATGCGCGAGCAGATGGTCGCCGCACTGGCCAAGGCCGCTCCAGGCCACGACTTCAGCTTCGTCGGCCGCCAGCGTGGGATGTTCTCCTACTCCGGCCTGACCGTTGAGCAAGTCACCCGCTTGCGCAGCGAGTTTGGCATCTATGCGCTGGACACCGGGCGTATCTGTGTGGCGGCGTTGAACCAGTCGAACATTGCCGCGGTCACACAGGCAATCGTTCAGGTTCTATAACCCTGACGGCGCTATACGAAGGGAAGCCGCGGCTTCCCTTTTTTAATGCCTGTCGGAAAACACCCTGCTCCCCTAGACTGCCCCTGATCGCCCCTTTGCTGTGAGAGCCCTATGAGAAACGACGACCTGGACCTGCGCGCCGACCGCGACGAACTGCACGACTACACCCCACGCGCCCCGCAAGCCAAACGCCAGAAAAGCCTGGTGCTGCAAGTGGCCCTGGGGGTGTTTCTCGGCGGATTGGCCTTATGGCTGGTGCAACTGGGCGCGACGGCAATCATGGCGAAGCTGGCCATGGGCTCCTTCCAGTTCGGCGGCTGATACACAACGAGATGTGGGAGATGGCTTGCCTACTCCCGCCTTCGATTCACGCCGCTACCAGCCCGCGCTCCTCCAATAACTTCACAAAGCTGTTCAAACTCTGCGACACCGTGCCGCGCCGCCAGATCAACCAGGTATTCAACAGGCGAAAGCTGTCGGCCAACGGCCATACACTCACCGCAGCCGACCCCGGCATGCTTTCCAACATACTGCGCGGCATCAGTGCCAAGCCGGCACCGGCGCTGACGCACGCGAGCATGCCGTGGTACGACTCGATCTCGAAGATCTTGCCCGGCACCGCGCCGTCCTGCGCAAACCAGCGCTCGAAGTGGTGTCGGTAAGAGCAGTTGGAACGGAACGTGTAAATGTTCTCGCCGTTGACCTCCCTGCCCCGCGTGATCGGCGCATGATGCAGCGGCGCAATCACCACCATCTCTTCCTCGAACACCGCCACGCCCTCCAGCGTCGAGTGCAACACCGGGCCGTCGACAAACGCCGCCGTCAACCGCCCCGACAACACGCCTTCGATCATCGTGCCCGAAGGCCCCGTGCTCAGGTCCAACTCGACCTTGGTGTGTTTCTGGTTATATGCCGCCAGCAACGCCGGAATACGCACCGCCGCCGTGCTCTCCAGCGAACCCAAGGCAAACGCGCCCTGGGGCTCCTCCCCCGCCACCGTGGCGCGGGCCTCTTGTACCAGGTCGAGAATACGCCGCACATAGCCGAGGAAATTCCACCCGGCCGGCGACAGGCGCAAACGGCTCTTTTCACGGATAAACAACTCCACGCCCAGGTCCTGCTCCAATTGCTTGATGCGCGTGGTGAGGTTCGACGGCACCCGATGAATCAACTGCGCGGCGGCGCTGATGCTGCCTTGCTCGGCAACCGCCTTGAAAATTTCCAGCTGCACCAGATCCAAGTCATTCTCCAATCGTGAATGTATTGCTTAATATTATTCAGTTTCCAGAAAACATCCAGCCCCGTACGCTCACCACCATCCCAACGTACCTACAGGACGGTGCCATGAACGCGATTTCCTCCCAGACCCACGCCCTGTCGATCAACCCCGCCAACGGCGAAACGGTCGGCAGCTACCCGTACGAGACCGCCTCGCAATTGGACACAGCGCTCAACCGCGCCACGGGTGCCTTCCGCACCTGGCGCCGTACACCGGTGAGCCAACGCGCCGAACTGCTGCTGGGCCTGGCGACCGCGCTGCGCGGTCAAGCCGAAACCATGGCACAGATGATCACCCTGGAAATGGGCAAGCCCATTGCCCAGGCCCGTGCCGAAATCGAAAAATGCGCGCAACTGAGTGAATGGTACGCCGCCCAAGGCCCGGCCATGCTTGAGCCGGAGCCGACCCTGGTGGACAACGGCACTGCCCACATCGAATACCGCCCGCTGGGCCCGATCCTCGCCGTGATGCCGTGGAACTTCCCGGTATGGCAAGTACTGCGCGGCGCCGTGCCGACCCTGCTCGCCGGCAATACCTACGTGCTCAAACACGCGCCGAACGTGATGGGCAGCGCCTACCTGATCCAGCAAGCCTTCCAGAAAGCCGGTTTTATCGAAGGCCTGTTTGAAGTGATCAACGTGACCACCGAGGGTGTGTCCAGCGCCATCGCCGACCCGCGCATCGCTGCCGTCACCCTCACCGGCAGTGTGCGTGCCGGCATCGCCATCGGCTCCCAGGCGGGCGCGGCGCTGAAAAAATGCGTGCTGGAACTGGGCGGCTCCGACCCGTTCATCGTGCTCAACGATGCCGACCTCGACGCCGCCGTACAGGCCGCGCTGATTGGCCGCTTCCAAAACAGCGGCCAAGTTTGCGCCGCCGCCAAGCGCCTGATCATTGAGGCCGGTGTGGTCGAAGCCTTCACCGCCAAATTCGTCGAGGCCAGCCGCGCCATGGTGATGGGCGACCCGACCTCAGCCGACACCTACGTCGGCCCGATGGCCCGCTTCGACCTGCGGGACGAGTTGCACGGCCAGGTCCAGGCCACTCTGCAAGAAGGCGCCACATTGTTATTGGGCGGCAATAAAGTCGCAGGGGCCGGTAACTATTACGAACCGACCGTACTGGCAGACGTCACCGACCAGATGACCTCCTTCAAACAGGAGCTGTTCGGGCCGGTGGCCTCGATCATCACCGCCCGCGACGCTGACCACGCGGTGGCGCTGGCCAACGACAGCGAGTTCGGCCTCACCGCCAGCATCTTCACCACTGACGCGGCCAAGGCGCGGGATATTGCCAATCAGTTGGAAACCGGCGGGATCTTCGTCAACGCCTTCAGCGTCTCCGACCCACGCGTGGCGTTTGGTGGCGTGAAAAAGAGCGGGTTCGGCCGCGAGCTGTCGCACTTTGGTGTGCGCGAGTTCTGCAATGCACAGACGGTGTGGCGGGATCGCAAATAAAACAGGCAACACCCGTCAACTGTGGGAGCGGGCGTGCTCCCACCTTTGACCTGCGGTGCTTTTCGACCAATCGACCGTCACTTCCCCCACTGCTTTTGCAGCATGCCCTTACTTGCTTCCAGCCGTTGCTCGCGCAGTAAGCCAGTTGCATGCCCGACAGGAAAGCAGCTGCGTCAAAGCGCCCACAGGCGGATCAAGGCAAACCCCAGGTCTACGTTGACGCAGTCACGCCCATCTACCCACTCATCCCCGCGAAGGCGTCGTCCGGTGTTGGTCTCGCGCTCACCTTTGGCAATCACCAGCACAAACAACCGGACCGGGCATTCGAATGAGCGCAACCGCTCAACATCAGCCCTCACTGACCAATTGCCCTCCAGGCACTTGGCTTGGGATATGTCGCCCAGACACTTGATTTCAGCAACCATGCTCGTTGAGCCACTGTCGTCCAGGGCATACAGGTCGGCTTTGCGCCGCTCGCCAATCGGCAAATCGGTCCAGAGGCTGATGTCATTCTTGAACCAGGCATACAAGCTGATTTCGGCCTGAATCCAGTGCTCGCGGCAACTGTTCAGTTGCAACACCTGTTCGAGTTTATCGCCCATTTCACGAAAGGCCCGCTCGAACAAAACAATCCATTGATCAGCATTCATGACTGACTCCCTGTGTATGACGTATCGAGGCTAGTGCTTGACTGGTGCATCCCAGCAATCCGGGTGGCGTGCGCAGACATCGTATTGGCGATCCATCAAGGCCATGCGGTTAATGTGGGCGTCCGTGGCCGCCCGGAACGACTGATTGCTGGTTGTGATATAGGCCGCGGTGCGGTCAGTCAGGCGTGCGTTTAACTGGCTGCGGGTGTGGGCATCCAGTGCCTGGGGCGCGGTGGCCATGGTTTGCAGTGTCACGTCGTTCAAACGACTCAACTCATCGCGGTAGGTGTTTACGTATTCGGCACGGGCCGCGTCATGCTGGTGGTTCAAGTCGTACTGCATGGCTTCCAGGTTCTGCTTGTAGAGCGCCCAATAGCCCTCGGGCAGCACGCCACCGTCTTGTTTACGCAATTTGGCAATGCGCGCGTCGTTATCCGGAGCCGGTTGGAGTACGGGCTTGCGCGCAGAAGTGACGACGGGGTCTTGATCAATGATCTGGTCGATCCAGCCCAGCCTTGAAGGGTTCGAGGGCAAAACCTGTCCTAACGGTTCAAGCGGCACTGGCGCAGCAGGTGGGGGTGACGACACTGACTGGGCGCAACCACCCAGCAGTAACAAGGTGCAAAGCCGGGTCAGGACAAGGACGTTGCGAAAAGACATAAGTTCTCCATGAACAAAGGCGAATCGAAAGGGCGCGGCAAATAATATCATTGAGCCATCACTGCGTATCACCCCATCGCCCAAGCATTCGCAGGGCGGTACAGCGCATCAATCCAGCATCCGGCTAAGCAGCCGGTGCCCATCTGCCGTCACCTCGACCATCGCCGACAACATCACGCCGTCGGCACCGTCCGTGGAGAGCAGGCTCCAAAAGTCCGGTGGCTGATACCTCACACCAACGGTGCCCGCCTTGGCGATCACATACACGTTGAGCACTTGCCCGGGTTGCATCAACGGGCTGTCACCCTCGACCTTGTAACCGAGCACTTGCGGCTTTTGTATGCGCGCCTGCCCCATGGCATAGCCCGCAAACTCACGCACCGCGACGGCATGGCCCGCGTCCAGTTCCTGTTGTATCGCCGCCCCCACATTGGCCAGCCGCTCGCCGCCCTGAACGTGGGCGACTCCGTTGGCCAGCGCACGGCGCGCAGTCATCAGCAATTGGCGTTGCGCCGGGGTGGCATTGGGTGTGGCAAACGTCCAGACCTGAGCAACATGGGCCTGCGCCGATGCCGCGATCAACTCCACTTTTACCAGCGCCGCGTCCGGGAACGGCACATCGGTGGGCGGCGCGGCGCTCACCTGGTTATTCACCGACACCGCCACCGCTGCCGGGTAGCCGCGATAACCGAACATCATCGGCAGCCAGCCGTGCTGTGCGTACTGGTAGAGTAAAAATTCCTGGACCGCAGTGCCGGTGCCGCCCTTGCGGATCAGCGGCGCGACCTTGCGCAACAGGTCACTGGCGATGGGCGCCAGTTTGGCTTCCTCGGCAAGAATGGTTGCGTCATCCAACTGGGCGATGGCGCGGGCCCTGTCGCCGATCGCGTCGGTGTAGCGGGCGAGCGCAGGGTCAGCGGCGTGTGCGCTCATGCAAAACAACAGTGGCACTATTCCCAGACGTATCAACATGGCCTTCCTTGGGTTGGTTATGGACGGACCCGAATTGTACCTCCACCCAGCGCCCAAGATGGACTACCATACCGCGCCGGTTCCCAAACGGGACTAATAGGGAATTCGAAACGCCGCACGCGGCGCCAATCGAAACTGCCCCCGCAACTGTAGATGCCGAGCCTGCTCCTTCATGCCACTGGACACCGTCCGGGAAGGCCGGAGCGAGGCGACGACGCATCAGTCAGGAGACCTGCCGGCCCAGCAACATCACTCACCGGCGGGGTGTCCGGGAAGGACATCCTCGCCTGCCCGAGCGGCAGCGTTCGAGGGCGTATTTCCGAGCCGTAACGCCCCTGCTGCACGTACGGTTCACACGGAGATTGCCCCATGCTGCCACGCGTTACCGCCCTGATCGCCGGGCTGGGCTTGTGTGCCCTGGCCCAAGCGGCGCCCACTCATTACCCGCTGGCGGTCGAAAACTGCGGCAGCACCGTGACCTTCCAGCACGCCCCCGAGCGCAGCGTGACCATCGGCCAGGCCGCCACCGAAATGCTCTACGCCCTGGGCGTGGGTGACAAAGTGGTCGGCACCTCGCTGTGGTTCAACAGCGTGTTGGCGCCGTTCAAGGCGCAGAACGACGGCATCGACCGCCTGGCCAACAACGAGCCGAGCTTTGAAGCGGTGATCGCCAAGCGCCCGCAACTGGTGGCGGCCGAGCTGGAATGGGTGGTCGGCGCGCAAGGGGTGGTGGGCACGCGCGAGCAGTTCCATGAATTGCAAATCCCCACCTACCTGCTGCCCTCCGACTGTGAAGGCAAAGACAACCTGGTCGGCGCCGACGGCACGCGGCTGGAGCCGTTCCGCATCGAGACGATCTACAAAAGCATCCACCAACTGGCGCAGATCTTCGACGTGCAGGATCGCGGCCAACAACTGAACGACGAACTCAAAGCGCGCCTGGCCAAATCCGTCGCCACCGCGCAAGGCAAGGGCTTGAAACACGCCAGCGCACTGGTCTGGTTCTCCAGCGCCGAGATGGCCAGCGACCCTTATGTGGCCGGGCACAAGGGCGTTCCCGAATTCATGTTGGAAACCCTCGGTTTGCACAACGTGGTGCAGTCCGATGAAGAGTGGCCCGCCGTCGGCTGGGAGACCCTCGCCAAAGCCAACCCGACCTTCCTGGTGATCGCCCGCATGGACCGCCGCCGCTACCCCGCCGACGACCATGAAAAGAAACTCGCCTTCCTGCGCAGCGACCCGGTCACGCGCAACATGGACGCGGTAAAAAACAACCGCATCATCATCCTCGATGCCCTGGCGCTGCAGGCAAGCCTGCGCACCTTTGATGGCCTTGAACAACTGGCCGCGGCCATCGACGGCTACAACCTGCCCAAATGATCCGTACCCTACTCGCCCTCGCGCTGCTGCTGGCCGCCGTCCTCGCCGGCGTGGCCATCGGCGAAACCGCCATCGAACCGCAGGTGGTGTTGCAGGTGCTCGCCAATAAACTGTGGAACGCCGGCTACCTGCTGGACCCCATCGACGAAGGCGTGGTGTGGAACTACCGCCTCACGCGCACCCTGGTCGCCGCCGCCTGCGGCGCCGGGCTGGCCACCTGCGGGGTGATTCTGCAATCGTTGTTGCGTAACCCGTTGGCCGACCCGTACTTGTTGGGCATCAGCGCCGGCGCCTCGACCGGCGCGGTGCTGGTGGCGTTGATGGGCGTGGGCGGCGGCTTGGTTTCGCTGTCGGCCGGCGCGTTTGTCGGGGCCATGGCGGCATTCGCCCTGGTGATTTTATTGGCGCGGGCCAGTGGCTCCATGAGCGGCACCGGGCAGATCATCCTCGCGGGCATCGCCGGCTCGCAGCTGTTCAATGCGCTCACCGCATTCCTGATCACCAAGTCCGCCAGCTCGGAACAGGCGCGCGGCATCCTGTTCTGGCTGCTCGGCAACCTCAGCGGCGTGCGCTGGCCGTCGGTGTGGCTGGCGGTGCCGGTCGCCGTGGCGGGCTTGGCCGTGTGCCTGTGGCACCGGCGTGCGCTGGATGCGTTTACCTTCGGCAGCGACTCGGCGGCGTCCCTCGGCATTGCGGTGCGCCGCGTACAGTTTGTGCTGGTGGGCTGCGCCGCGCTGGTCACGGCGGTGATGGTGTCGATTGTCGGCTCCATTGGCTTTGTCGGCCTGGTGATCCCCCACGCCGTGCGCTTGTTGCTCGGCACCGGGCACTCGCGACTGCTGCCGGCCAGTGCGTTGGGCGGCGCCTTGTTCCTGATCGCGGCCGATGTGCTATCGCGCACCTTGATCAAGGGCCAGGTGATCCCGGTGGGCGTGGTCACGGCGCTGGTCGGCGCGCCGGTGTTTGCGCTGATCCTGATCGGCCGGAGGAATGCCCGATGACAGTGCTCAGTTGCACGGGCCTGGGCTTCAAGGTGCGCGAGGCCGAGTTGCTGCGCGAGATTCACCTGGAGGTAAACCTGGGTGAAACCTTGGGCATCGTCGGCCCGAACGGTTCCGGCAAATCCACCCTGCTCAAACTGCTGGCGGGCTTGCGTACGCCCGCCAGCGGCGAGGTGCGACTGGGCGGCCAACGCCTGGGCGACCTCTCGCGCCGCACCATCGCGCAACAGTTGGCGGTGGTGGAGCAGCAGGCCGACACCGACGACGCGATCCGCGTGTTCGACGCCGTGGCGCTGGGCCGCACACCCTGGCTGTCGGCGCTGAGCCCATGGTCACACGACCACGACACAATCGTGCGCCAGGCCCTGCACGACGTGGACGCCACCCATCTGAGCCAACGCGCCTGGCGCAGCCTCTCCGGCGGCGAGCGCCAACGCGTGCACATCGCCCGTGCCCTGGCGCAACGGCCACAGATTCTGTTGCTGGATGAGCCGACCAACCATCTGGATATCCAGCATCAACTGGCGATTTTGAAAGGTGTCCAGGCGCTGCCGGTGACGACATTGATTGCGCTGCACGATCTCAACCAGGCACTGACCTGTGATCGGTTGGCCGTGCTGGATCGCGGGCGATTGGTGGCGCTGGGCAAGCCGATGGATGTACTCACACCGCAACGCCTGCAGGACACGTTCGGCGTGCAGGGGCACTACCTGACGGACCCGTTTGATGGGGCGCAAATACTGCGGTTGCGCTCTAACTGAGCGACCATGCCGTCGGGCAGCAAAGATCAGCGCTGGGAAACCCACAACAAACAGCCCACCATGCGCCCGCCGACCGTCACGTCTGGCCAAACTTCACTAATGGCGGCCTGAAAAATGGGTGGATATGTGTGCTGAGAATCTGGGGATACCTGCCAAAGTGCTATAAGGACTTTCCGCCTGCCTAGCCTTTTAAATCATGCCGATCAGCCGTTGTGGCGAACGGCTTTATTGTTCGCCATTGATACGTTTCGTGATCCACCTTCGGCCATACCCCAACACCCCATCCGCCATCGCCACCGGAAAATGAATGAACCCGTGCGCCGACTCCGGCAGCAGATGGGCCTCGGCCTGCGGCCATCGTTCAGCAATGAGCAACGTGTCGTCCCTGAGCGGGTCCAACTCGCCCACGAACATCAACGCTGGCGGCATACCTTCAAAGTCGCCATACAACGGCGACAACGGCGGTTGCCTGCGCTGTTCATCACTTAATTCCGGCGTGAGCAAGCGCAACGCCTCGACCATCCCCGGCCCGTCCAGCAATAACGTGCTCGGCCCGGCCTGGCGCACGCTCGGTGTGCCAGTCAAATCGTAAACGCCGTAATACAACACCGCACCGCTTACCCGTTTGAGCAACTCTGGCCATTGTTTGAACACCAGCAACGTCGCCGCCGCCAGATGCCCGCCGGCCGATTCGCCGACGAAGACCACCGGCAAATGCGCAAACTCTTCCTCGGCGAGCAACCAATGCGCCGCCGCCAGGCAGTCCTCCAACAGCCCTTCAACCGGCGTATCCACCGCCAGCCGATAATCCACCGACATCACCGCCACGTCGCACGCGTTGACCATGCCGAGGTTGAGGTCGTCGTCCATCTGCGCATTGCCGATCACCCAACCGCCGCCGTGAATATCCAGTACCACCCCCTTGGGCGGGCCGCTCGGGCGCAGGATGCGCACGGGCACGCCCGCCACCACTTTGCATTCGACCACGGGCGCCTGCTTGAACGTTTGGCTTGCACGCAACAGCGCCTGGATCAGACGCGGTGTGACGCGGTTGCGGATTTTAAAGCGCGGCATCCACGCGAGCTTTTGATTGAAGCGGCGCATTTGGGCCAGTTCAGCCTCGCTCGCAGGCCAGAGTTTGTGAGCCATCAGCGGTTATTGCGCAAGATCGAGAAATTCAGCGCCGCCGCCACGCAGAGCCACGCCAGGTACGGGAACAGGATCAAGCCGGTGATCAGGTCCAGGCGCACCGCCAATACCACCATCGCCGCCACGGTGAGCCATAGCAGCACGATAACCACCATGCCGGCGAGCAGGCGATGGGCACCGAAGAACACCGGCGTCCACAAGGTGTTCAAGGCGATTTGTGCGGCCCACAGCGCCAACACCATTTCGCTGCCCGGTATCAGGCTCAGACGATAACCGGCCCAGGCCAGCAGCAGGTAGATGATGGTCCACGCGACCGGGAACAGCCAATTGGGCGGGGTGAAGCTGGGCTTGACCAGGGATTCGTACCAGGCGCCGGGCTTGAAGATAATGCCGGTGCTGGCGGCGGCGGCGCAGGCGAGCAGGAAGATGAAGAAGGTCATGGTCGGTCCTTGAGCTGGAGGGGTAGAAAGCAACGCTATGCTTGAGTGACTCGAACTACCGCGAATAAATTCAATAACGGCGGCAAAAATGGCACTCTTCCACCTTTTTTGAGCACCACCAGAGACCCCAACCGTGACCAACACCCGCGCCGATTGCTCCAACAGCCCCTGGTCGGTGTTCCTGATCTTCCTGCGCCTGGGCCTCACCTCGTTCGGCGGCCCCATCGCCCACCTCGGCTATTTTCGCGCCGAGTTCGTGACGCGGCGGCGCTGGCTCAGTGAGCGCAGCTATGCCGACCTGGTCGCGCTGTGCCAATTCCTGCCCGGCCCCGCCAGCAGTCAGGTCGGCATCGCTCTGGGCCTGTCGCGGGCGGGTTATGGCGGTGCCGTGGCCGCCTGGGCCGGGTTCACCTTGCCATCCGCCGTGCTGCTGGTGCTGTTCGCCCTGGGCATTGCGCACCACAGCAGCGCCCTGCCGCCCGGCGTGCTGCACGGCCTTAAAGTGGTCGCTGTGGCCGTGGTCGCCCAAGCCGTGTGGGGCATGGCGCGCAATCTGTGCCAGGGCGCGGCCCGCCTCATGCTGATGCTGATCGCCGGTGGCGTGGCCTTGCTCGTGCCTTCCGCCTGGGGCCAAGTGGGCGTGATTGTCGTCACCGGCGTGATCGGCCTGCTGCTTTTAAAACCCACGCCGAACGCCGAACACGAAGCGCTGCCCATGCCCATCCGCCGTCGCACCGGCGCCCTGTGGCTACTGCTGTTTGCGCTGTTGCTGATGGCCTTGCCGCTGCTGGCGCAAAACCTGCCCAACCAAGGCCTGGCGCTGGTAGACGCCTTCTACCGCGCCGGTGCATTGGTGTTCGGCGGCGGCCACGTGGTGCTGCCGCTGCTGCAAGCCGAAGTGGTGCCGCCGCAGTGGATCAGCAACGACCTGTTCCTCGCCGGCTACGGCGCCGCCCAAGCCGTGCCCGGCCCTCTGTTCACGTTCGCGGCCTTCCTCGGCGCCGCCATGCAACCTGACCCGAACGGCTGGCTGGGCGGCCTGATCTGCCTGCTCGCCATCTTCGCCCCATCATTCCTGCTGGTGTTCGGCGCCCTGCCTTTTTGGGAAACCCTGCGCCGCAGCCCACGCACCCAAGCCGCCCTGGCCGGCGTGAATGCCGGCGTGGTGGGCCTGCTGTTGGCCGCGCTGTACCGCCCGGTGTGGACCAGCGCGATTTTCAGCGTCTACGACCTCGGTTTGGCCGTGCTCGCGCTGGTAGCGTTGATGGCCTGGAAGTTGCCGCCGTGGCTGGTGGTGGCGGCAAGCGCTGGGCTGGGATGGCTGCTCAGCCTCACTGCCGGATAAAAAAGCCGCTGGCACCACGGGATTAACCGGTGGGAGCTGTCGAGCCCCAGCGAGGCTGCGATGGGATCGCCTCAGTCTCCTTGCCTGGCCAAGGCACCTGCATCGCCCTCTCACTAAAGCCCTATTGCCCGGCCGACGGCTCCACAATCGTGAGCCAAGGCCACCGCGCCTGATAACTCCTGGCCTTCTCAGCAAACAGCGCCTGCTCCGGATGCAATGGGTTGATCCGCAACACTCCTTGCTCCACATCCGCCAGCCCATACGGGGCGTACACCTCACCGCTGGCGATATCCAACGCGATGCACGTCCCCGCCACCAGGTAACGATCCACCCCCTGCCGGGTCGATTGCAATTGTGGGTAAGGCCGACCGAAGCGCTGCCCATACCAAAGGTGCACCCGCGCCTGGTTCTTGACCTCCACATTCACGCCCAGGTCCTTGAACAAGCCGTCAGCCCGGCGAATCACCGCGTCCTCCGCCTCGTAGGACAGGTCCGTATCGAAGTAAAAGACGTCGTAGTCTTTCACCCCCTGATCGGCCGGTAGCTTCATCTGGTGATTCCACACCGCCTGGAACAGACAACCCGCCGTGAGCATGCACTGGTCCACACCGAGGTCGGGTAGACGCGCGGTGATTTCGGCGTTGATGGGGTTGGCCATGGCCAGTTCGAGGAAGGTGTCGACGGTCAATGTCATGGTGCGTCCTTGGTAAGCAGTCCTTGTCCAGGAGCCGACTGTACACGTTCTCACAAGCGAAAATCGAGCGACTCCAACTTGCTGCATTGCCTACGCGTGCGTCAGAATCCGCCGACTTGTGCACCTGGGTAGCCGTCTCTAAGGTGGCTCGGTCGCCGACATCTCGGGGATCGGGTTTAGTAGCCTGAGTTGGGTATTGAAAAGTGCATAAGCTTCACCAAGCAGACATTGCGTCTGTGCTCGATGGTGGCTGTGCGTAGGGCGCCTTCGGGCGCGCCGGCTTTGATATCCACCGGTCTACTAACCTGCGCACAGCTGCCACCTTTTTGTTTAGTAGCGACGAGGTGACGGCCCAAAACTGGATATCGTTATGTCTCAAGCAAAAACTGATTCAACCCCCTCTTCACCGTCGCACCCGACGCCAGCAACGAAACCCTCATCACCAACAGCTATGAAACCTTCACCAGCGTCAGCACCCTGCTGCTCGACCTGTGCGAAGACCTCAACGGCAAACACCGCGACATCGCCCTGGCCATCCACCAACTGAGCGAACTGGGCGTACTCCTCACCGCCAGACTCCTCGACCGCGAAGCGCCCTGCCCCGGCTGATCATCAGCCCTTCAACTCACTCGCCCGATTGCTCGCCGCGTCGTCATAGGCCACATACAACGACTCGGCGATCTGGCTTTTGATGGCCTTGGTGGATTCAAGCCCCAACACAAAACCCTCGGCCTTGCCGCCTGCGCGGTTGAGCTCGTCATGGGTGGCAGCGCCGGTGATGGCGTCAAGCAGCTTAGTGGCGTGAGGGCCAACGCCTTTGGGGAGGGAGATTTGCTCGATGGACATTGCGATACCTTTAACAGTTGAGTCGGTAGCGCTTGGAACCACTGCCGGGGAAGGCATAGTAGACGGGTTTGCGATGAGAGGGGCTGCTTTCGGCCAAAAGTAGCCGCTCATGAGACCCGCAAACTATAGAGATGCTAACCTCGCCTGGGCCAAGCTGACTCAAACGGGCTGAGAAGTCCCGGGGACTGAAAATGGAAGAAACGCTCTCTTCGATATTTATGCGCACTAAAGGAAAGCCCATAACTTTCAATGGGACAACCGTCGTTGCGATTATGGAGATCGAGATCACGAAGCCCAGAACCGTCTTTTCAATTCGCCGATTGGGTGCTACGAACGGTCGAGTGCAAGGGTTAGCATTAAAGACGGTAAGTGGGCAGATCGTCGTGGACGGCTCCCGCGATGGCTATCCCGAGATAATTTTGTGGTCTGATTCCAGTCCTGATGCTGTAGAGATAGAAGTGTTTTCCAAAGTCGGAAGTACTTTAAAAATCTGGAACGTATGGAAAAGCACTTTTGGCATTAATGCATGGGTTGGCAATGCAGGAATTCACGTCTGCGAGTCCGATAGCAAGATGACATTGGAATGTAGCGACGGTGTTGGTGATGTGGACTTCTCCGATTATGTGGTTGTTTTAGACGAACGATAATAACGATAGTTATGTCCGCTCTGGGCCGAAAGCGGCCCGTCCTGACGGCGAATATCTGTCTGAACGCTTTCGGCTACTATGCCTTCTAGCCGCTGGGCGCCCTCCAAGCTTCGGGATATTGCATGAAAACTGTCGACGCAAACCGCTTGAAGATCTGGCAGGCACTTTCAGAGTTTTTTCTCGATACTGAAATCACCGACTCGACTTTTGACTACGTCGCTCGCGTGGTCCTGGAAACAGGCTATTCGCCCCAAGACATTCACAGCATCCTTTGGGGTGAAGTTTTCCCTGTGCTTGAAGGCAACCTCAAGTCCATTACAGGTGAATGGGCGGGATGGACAGATGAATGGCTGTTAGAGCATTTGTCGGTATGTGAGGTCTCTACGAACAAGCTGGGTGACAGCGGCATTATCAGAGAAATCAGAAGATGCTGGGGGCAAGTGGCAGCGCGGCTTCCGCCGGCATATGCCTGACTCAACTTCGTCAATGCTCCCAGTGGTTACGGGCTCCTATAGGCCAGACGAGCCCATTCGATCTACGAAATCCCCCTTTCAGTTAACGTCGATGCCGGGATAGAGATCCGCAGGTGGGTGGTAGTTGGGGTCTTCAAAGCGGCTATTGTTGTAATGCATTTTGGCAGTGGGCCCCTCGCCTATGTACGTAACCTCAGGATTGGGCGTCAGATGCCATCCGGTCCCGTCGTTATCGCGTTCGATCAGCGACGGATACAACGTACAAGTCCCCCCCGAACCGGATGTCAGCCTGAATTGATAATAGCGCCCGGCCTGTGGCGTGAATTGAGTTGTGACGTAGCACGAGCGGGTGCGCGAGCCCTTCCAGAACATACTCACTTGCGTCTCGATGCCCGGCCTTATGGGTGTTTCATAGTAGTCGGAAGTCAAATTCTGCCCGGCCTTGGGCATGCCCACGTCTTGCGTGTGGGTAAATGGAAGAGGCCCCGTCCGGACGGAGCCTCCCGAACGCACGCCGTTCTCGTATTGATAAATATCGGCATGCTGAGTGAAGTTCACGACCCTGACCCAAGCGGGGTTCGGCTCGTTTTCAGGCGCTTTGAAGTAATGGAAATGAGGAAAATACTGACAGCCGGCAAATAGCGGCAGCGTCAGAAAACAAAGGGTACGGCGAATAGACATTGGAACCAGTCCTTTACGGGATCGTTGTACAGACCACAGAACTGGAGATGAATTTCACAGCTGGCGCACTCCAAGCAACGTTCAGCGGGCATCTGTTTGTTTCACCGGGGACGATGACAGGGTGTCGGCGAGCGCGGAAACCACCCCCTGGGGATTGGCACCGAGGGTGACCGCATGGACGGAGGCTGTCATCTGGATGGGATGCGCTTAGAAAGCAGGCCCTGCATACGGTATTCTGCGCGACATCAACCTCGCCCCCAGCCTACCGGCCCCTGAAGCGGTATTGAGCCCGGCGCCCATGGATCTCGACATGCTAATCGGCCACCGCTTCGAACATCTCGCCAACGGCGATCTGCATATCCATTCACGCAACCTCGTGCAAAGCGCATTTATGCTGCTGACCGGCGCAATCACCTTCATCCTGCCGGTGGCCTGCGTCGGGTTCTGGCTTACCGAATGGCAAGCGCAGCTGGCTGATCTGAATCCGTTGTCGACCCTCCTGTTAATACTCTCGCTGCTGCTGATGCCTGCCTTGGGCCTGTCCCTGATGGCGTACATGGGCTCGCGCGAGTCGTTGTTGTTGTCACGCGTCGGCGGCGAAGGCAAGCGCCGCACGCAGAACTTTTTCGGGCGCCGAGAGCGTGTGAAGTCGGTATTCAACATCGATAACCCGCGCGCCCTGGAACTGCGTCGTCGCGAGCAGGCCGAGCCCATCCACACCCAGTTGTGGCTGGTAATGCGTGATGGCGGCGAGCACCGGTTGACCACCGACAACATTCCGGTGGTGCCGGGCAGCAAACGCACCGACCTGTGGCTGCGCACACTGGCCGACTACCTCGACGTGGCCATGCCTGGCGAGGTCGTCCTTGAATCGGCGGTCGCTAAACCGGCACCCTATCGGCCGGCGCCAACGCCGGCGAAGATCGCCAGGCAGCGCAAAACCAAAGGCCCCGTGCCGGCGGCTGAGTCGACCGAACAACTCGGCATCCCCGCGCGCGCCCTGCTCGCGCTGATAGGCACTTTCCTCGCAGTGCTGGAGCTGAATCAGATCGTCGCATTAGTGCCGGCGGTGATCAGCGGGCGACTGCGAATCAGCGGTTTTAGATCGGGATACACGACGTTCTACTGGGCCGAGCAGCCGGTCGCGTTTTCATTCAATGTATTTTTGGGTGTGGCCGAGGTTCTGGTGATCGGGTTTATCGCCTGGCAATGCCTGCGCACGGCGATTCTGGGGCGGATGAAAGCCAATCCTTGAACGTAGGATGTTGGCGCATCCGCAAGCTCAAAACCCCTTCCCCATAAACCAGATCCCTACACCTGGCCGCACCGCGTACGTACCGCAGGCGTCCGGCTTCGTTACGCCCAGGGGTATGAGATCGCCAAGATCCAGAACACCACCGCTAACCCCCAGCAGATGGGCCCCGCCGTGGAAAAATCCTGGATGCTGCCCGTCGACATCCCCCCAGCGACCCATCGCTGCCTAGTCCAAAAAAACCCGGCCATCGAAAAACTCGCACGCAACCGGAAGTTCTCTGCGACGCGCCCAAGACCTACAACGTAACCGTGGCCAAGGTGAAGGGCGAACAGGCGCTGAAACTGATCGACCCACGTTTCTCGATTATGCGCGGCATCAGCTTCAGCCAAGGGTTCTGACGCAAGCGTCGGCATGGGAGAGACGCATGAAAAAAATGCCCCTCCGATGCGCACACACTAGCCTTGCAGTGTTCGCAGTTTTTCTTCGAAGTAGCGGATTTGCGCCAAGTCATCGGGGTCGACCTGCCTGAGTATCTGAAGAGCCTTTGTATAGGCGGCGCGTGCCTTGGCGGTGTCGCCTTGAGCCTCGTAGACTCGCGCAAGGTTGAAGTGGCGCAAAATTATTTTGGGGTGATGCTCGCCAAACGTTGCCTGGTCACTGTTCAGCGCCATCGTCAGGAAGGCTTCCGCTTTATCGTACTGGCCCAGGCCGCGATAGGCGTCGCCGAGGTTGTTCCAGCGGATGGCGACCGTCGGATGGCGCGGACCATGCAGGGCCATGTCGATATCCAGCGCCTGTTGAAAAAGCGGCAGCGCCGCCTCGTACTTGCCCTGGAGGTTATAGGCATTGCCCAAGTTGTTCAGCGAGACGGCTACCGAAGCGTCGTTGTCGCCGAGCAGTCGCTTTCTCAACGCGATATTTTTGCGCAGGTTTTCGAAGGCCTCTTCATATCGGCCCAGTTTGCTCTGCGCGGTACCGATGTTGTTGTAGCTGTCGGCAATTATCAGGTCATCCGTGCCAAGTACCGCGAGGCGCATTTTCAAGGATGTTTCATAGTAGCCAAGGGCAATCTCGAAATTGCGTAGTCGCTCGTGAAGATAGCCGAGGTTGTTCCAGTAGGTCGCCTGTTGCGCGGTCGAGGCTTGGCCGTTCTGTTTAGCCGCCTCCAGTGCCTGGGTAACCAGGACGATGGCGGTACGGTCATCGCCCAGCACAGAGACTGCCAGCGCCTTGATATTCAACGCCTCGGAGTTGGCAGGGTCGGCTTCAAGCACGCGATCCGCTTCCTCAATCGTCGCCTGATACTGCCCTGCCGCGAAAAGGCTAACTGCTTTGTCGCTCACGGCCCCCAGGGCGGCCTCAGCGCCAAACATCAGAAAGAGCAATGAGAACGGCAATAGCGCTTTCAGCCAACGAATGCGCAGGGAGGTTCTTGGGTTTGAAATGCAGATCTGACTCATGGTTTTTTTCGATCCAACACACTCATTAAATTGAAGTAACGAAGCGGGCTTTGACGCGGAACGGGGGTGGGTTCGTTTACCCGCCCCCTTCCCAGACGCTCGCTATTAAAAGACATCCATCGCTCTACAAAGCCCCGCCTTCTCAACAGCCTCATTTGCAGGTTCCCCCCCTGCATTCAAACGCTGCAACGCGACCAGACACCGGCCACTGTCCAACAGGATCAATTCATAGTCCTGATGCGCCGTAGGGGTGAAACGAAAGGTTTGTTGGCAGCTATAGGAATAGCCGGCGCAAACGTGGCCTTCACTCTGGAAGTTCATCGCGAACGGTTTACCCGCCGGGACCTTCAGTTCGGTACGCGCCAGCGCCTGGCCTTTCGCCTCCACCCGACGGTTGCTCTCGGGCATGCCCAGGCTGCGGCCGTTATTCTGGTCGGCAAAGCCGGATTCGGCCACCGCCATCACGCCAGCGCCGGGAACACGCCAGTCGATGCAATCGCTGCCCGGCACGCCACGCGCCATGCCATTGGTGATGATGCGCAAGCGTGCGGTATCACCCGCGGCGGGTTCAACATAAGCCGTGGAATAAGCACGGATATTGGAAATATTGCCGCAGCCGCTCACGGCAAAGGCCAGGCCTGCCATCAGAAACGCTCTCATGAAAATCCCTTTCTTACGGTTCAACGGCAGAAGTATGGACTCTGGATACACAGTGCCTCACCGACCCTGGCCCCAGGAGTGGTCACCGTAACAGCTGGCGCGTTGACGTGGCATGAATATCCAAAGCGGCCCGATTAAGTTTCCCAACGTCAGGTCGATACCCTGACTAACCCGCACCCCCTCGCAGCCAGGAAGCTCACATGAACCTTAGAAACCTTAACGTAGCTCCACGAGCTTCCATGTTTTTCGCGTCAATCATCGTATTGGTCTTTGTACTCGGCGCAGTCGCCGCAGTGCAGATGGGCAAACTGCGGGATGCAGAAAAAGATATTGAAACCAACTGGCTGCCAAGTATCAGGCAAACAGCATTAATGAACTCCGGCGTGATGCGGCTGAGGCTTGAAACTCAGCGCGCGCTCGCTGACCCTACAACCCTTCAGTCGACCGTTGCCTCCTTTGCAGGCTACCGGAAGGTCTTGGCGGATGCGGTAGCCCAGTATGAACCACTGATCGCGAGCAACGACGAGCGCACCCTGTATCTAGTGGTTAAAGCGTCCGCCGATGCATATGCCAAACAGCTGGACATTCTCGAACCTTTGATGGCGCGCGCTGACATACCTGCAGCGGTAAGCCAGGTGAGTACAGGCATCCGCCCGTTGACGAATCGGTTGGAGGGCGAGATCAAAGCCCTGACTGACTACAACAACAATGGCGCGACAGCCGCTGGGCAATACGCAACCGCCACTTACGCCGAAGGCATCTGGGTAATCAGTGGCCTTATTGCCGGTGTCGTAGTCCTGACTATCGCGCTGGCGACCCTTCTGACCAAGAGCATCACCACTCCGATAGGTACAGCCCTGTCCGTGGCCGAACGCATAGCCGGCAGTGATCTGTCCAAAGAAGTGCAGGTCAGCGGGAAGGATGAAGCCGCACGCCTGTTAAAAGCGCTGGCCCAGATGCAGGAAAACCTGCGCAAAACCATCATGCAGATCAGTGATTCATCCACGCAGCTGGCCTCGGCCGCAGAAGAAATGACGGCGGTCACGGAGGAATCCAGTCGAGGCCTTGTTTCACAAAATGATGAGGTCAACCAGGCGGCCACCGCCGTAACCGAAATGAGCGCGGCGGTTGACGAGGTGGCCCGCAATGCAGAGTCGGCCTCCGAAGAGTCGCGTCGCACCCAGGGGTTCACTGAGACCGGCCTGGAGCGCGTCTCTCAAACACTGAAGTCCATTCAAAAACTGAGCGGCAACGTTGAAACCACGAGCGACAAGATTCAGGTGCTGTCAGAGCGCGCTCAAAGCATTAACAAAGTCGTCGAAGTGATCAGGGCCATCGCCGAGCAGACCAACCTGCTGGCGCTGAACGCAGCCATTGAAGCCGCAAGGGCCGGTGAGCAAGGGCGCGGCTTTGCCGTGGTGGCGGACGAGGTCAGGGCGCTGGCGCACCGAACGCAGTCTTCCACGCAAGAGATCGAACAGATGATCTCCGCCATGCAGAGCGACTCAGCCGAAGCGGTGGAAGCCATGAGCAAAAGCAAAGAGCTGGCGACCCAATCCCTCGACGTCGCCCAGGAAGCCAGCACTTCACTGGACCAGATCGCCAAGGCCATTACGCAGATCAACGAGCGCAACACCTTGATAGCCACTGCGTCTGAAGAACAAGCTCATGTAGCGCGTGAAGTCGACCGTAATCTGGTCAGCATTCGAGAGCTGGCCGTGCAGAGTTCCGCGGGCGCCAGTCAAACCGCCAGCGCGTGCGGAGAAATGTCAAAGTTGGCGGTCGACCTTAACAGGATGGTGAGTCGCTTCGTCGTTTGAAACATCAGGCCCCACGCGTTCCGCCAGGGGTGTATTGAAGGCGGCGGCAATACCCGCTGCGCCACCGGCCGGGATCAGGTCTTCAGGGCGGACGATGCGTGCGTTAGGCAGATAGCGGTGAAAGAAATGCAGGCAGCACCGCAAAATCATAGCGGTGCTTGCGCCCCAGGGCTTGAGCCGCCCCATCTACCACCGGCATTTCACGCAATACGGGCAGAAACTGTGCTATCGATGCACTCCCCCAATCCCCGAAGGCTGTCCCGACCATGAGCCTCTCCGCCGATTTCACCCCATGGACCTCCCTGCTCGGCGGTGCCTTGATAGGTTTGTCCGCCGGCCTGTTCATGCTGCTCAACGGGCGCATTGCCGGTATCAGCGGTCTGCTCGGCAGCCTGCTGTCCAGGCGTAGCGATGGTCGGGGGGAGGCGCTGGTGTTCGTCGCGGGGTTGATCGCCTCGCCCCTGATCTGGTTACTCGGCGCGCCGTTGCCGCAGCCCTCGTTCCAGGTCGGTGGCGTGGCGCTGGTACTGGCGGGGGTGTTGGTGGGGATCGGTACGCGCTATGGCGCCGGCTGCACCAGCGGGCACGGGGTCTGCGGGCTTTCACGGTTGTCGGTGCGCTCGCTGGTGGCGGTGGGTTGTTTCATGGGCAGCGGCTTTGCCGGCGTCTACGTGCTACGTCATGTAGTGGGGGCTTGAGCATGCGCAAAATCACGGCTTTGATGGCGGGCTTGATCTTCGGGCTGGGGCTGTACCTCAGCGGGATGACAAACCCGGCCAAGGTGCTGGGTTTTCTCGACCTCGCTGGCGACTGGGACCCTTCGTTGGCCTTGGTCATGCTCGGGGCGCTGATGGTGAGCAGCGTGTTTTTCTTCTTCGCCAGGCGGCGTGACACCGCATTGCTCGGCGCGCCGATGCAGATGCCGACACGGCGCAACATCGACCGCCGGCTGGTGCTGGGCAGCATCGTGTTCGGTATCGGCTGGGCGATTGCCGGGCTCTGTCCCGGACCGGCCGTGGCCTTACTGCTGACGGGGCGATGGCAGGCGGTGCTGTTCAGCGTGGCCATGCTGGCGGGCATGCTGGTGTTCGCGGGCCTCGAATCACGCAAGCAGCGCTGAACATTGCGGCTGGCGTCAGCCCCTCAATCCGCGGCCTGTTGGAAGGCATAGCCGCTCACCGCCAGCAACACACCGGAGATGGCGTAAGTAAAGCTGATCATCACGCGGCGGCCGATCACGTCAAACAAGCGCCCCAGCAAGACTACCGCTGCGGTGTCGCGTTGGAGCACGTGTTGCTGGGTCATGGCCACGTCCGTCATGTGCAAGTCCCTCCCCCGTTATGAGTAAGCGCCTGAAACGGGAGTTCAAATTCAATGGCGTCGGTTATGCGCTGAACGAAGCAAGCCCCGGCGTAGTCGGAACAGCAGGCCACCGGCAAGGAACCCGCTCATGCCCTTACGCTTCGCCACCCTGGCAACCCTTTTCAGCCTGGCTGCCACGGCCAGCGCTGCCCAACCACCGCTGCGCCTGGAAAACCTGCAACGCTGCGGCGACGTGTTGGAAAACCGCCAGCAGGACTGGTGCCTGACCGTTCGCGGCCTGAACGATGCCCCGCCACAGCTGAAACTGGCGGGCAAGGCCCTGCCGGCGGATGCGGTACAACGCGACGGCAACCACGTGCGCCTGCGCCTGGACAGCGCCCGCTATCAGAGCGGCCCGCTGTGGCTGGAAGACGGCCCGCGCGTCAGCAATGCCGCCTGGCTGAGCGTGCGCAACAGCCAGGTGGTAGCGGCCGGCCCCAGCGAAGTGGCGAAGAACATGGACGGCCTGACCACCTATGTGAACCTGGTCAGCGTGCTGATCGAAGAAGACCAGAACGGCCGCCAGGAAGCCGAGCGCCTGGCGCGCAAATATGGAGCGACGGTGGTCGGCAGCATCGCGCCGTTGAATGTCTTCCAGTTGCGCCTGCCGGCCACGGACCTGATGCAACGGGATGCGCTGGTGCTGCGCCTGGGCAGCGAGACCGGCGTGGATGCCGTGGTGATCGAAGAGTCCGCCGCCGAAGAAACCGAGCACGCCGCCACGCGCCGTGAAGCGCCGAAAAAACCGCCCGCCGACTCCGATGAATGGGCCGCCAACCGCTTTCTCGACGCGGTGGCCTACTATCAGCGGCGCATCCCGGGGCAGCACTCGCCGATCCTGCCAAAACCGGTGCGCGTAGGCGTGATCGAGCGCGGCGTGGACTTCGACACGGCGGATTTCGCCGACTACCTGGGTGCCTGCGCGCCCAGTCGAACCTGCGTGTACGCACGCGACACCGACGCAGCAAACGGCCACGGCACCACCGTCGCCGGCATCCTTGCGGCGCGTTGGGACAACGGCGGCAACAGCGGTTTTTTGCGTGGCCTGGACAAGGCCAGCGGTGGTTTCGACGTGATCGTCGAGCGTAATTCCGATGCCGGCATCACGGCCAACATCGCGGCATCGGTCAACCTCGTGGAAGACGGCGTACGCGTGCTCAACTGGAGTTGGGGCATCCATCGCGTCGGCACCCGGGACGTCAACGGCCAGGACGTCGACTCACTGGTGCGCTCAGGCATTGCCATGAGCGGCTACGAAGAATTGCTGGAAGAATTTTTCCTATGGCTGCGCAAGGAACATCCCGACGTGATCGTGGTGAATTCCGCCGGTAACGGCTCGGCGTTCTCCGGCACGGATGACTACCGCCTGCCCTCCTCGTTTATCACCGAGCAACTGTTGGTGGTGGGCGGCCACCAGCGCGGCGAGCAGGCCGGCCTCGCCGTGGATGACCCGGCCTATGCGGTCACGCGCAGTTCCTCGAACGTCGACATGCGCGTCGATATCACCGCCGCCGCCTGCGCCCATGCATCCACGGCCGACGTCGGCGAGGAAGGCGCCGTGCATTGCGGCACCTCCTATGCCACCCCGATGGTCGCGGGCCTGCTGGCGGCCATGCTGTCGATCAACCCGCAACTGCAACCCGAGCAATTGCGCACACTCTTGCGCCGCAGCTCGATGGCGATTGGCGACAACCATGACTTTGAACGCAGCGACGCCCAGGACCTTACCGCGCCGATCCTGCCGTCGGAGCGTAGCTATCAGCTCAATGACAAGGACGTGGGGCGTTCCGCGCGGCTGGACATGCAAAAGGCACTAGACCTGGCCGTACAGAGCAGGACGCGGGTGCGTTGAACCTGAGGGCGACGGTTCTGCGTTATCAGTGGGGCTGAAAACCAGCCCCCCTGCCGAGCGTCAGCGCCGTTGAATCTGCACACTCGCAAAGGTCGGCTCATCGCGCGCCTGTTCCAGCGTGTTCTTCGGCTTTGCCGACGAGCGCGGATGCACCACCGGCCGGCTCGCCTGCGGGGGTTGCAGGCGCATGTCGCAGCGTTCGTCGCTGGGCGCTACGCCGAAGAAATCCCGATAGCACTTGGAAAAATGCGGCGTGGACACGAAGCCGCAGATCACCGCCAGTTCCACAATCGAAATAGGCGTTTGCATCAGTAACTGACGCGCACGCGTGAGGCGCAGCTTGAGGTAATAACGTGACGGCGTGCAGTACAGGTAACGCTGGAACATGCGCTCCAGTTGGCGCCGGGATACCTGCACATAAGCCGCCAGGTCATCAAGATCGAGGGGTTCTTCCAGGTTGGCTTCCATCAAGGCCACCACTTCCTGCAGTTTGGGCTGTTGCGTGCCAAGCAGGTGCTTAAGTGGCACGCGCTGGTGGTCGCGTTCGTTGCGGATGCGCTCGTACACGAACATCTGCGATATCGCCGCCGACAGCTCATGCCCGTGATCGCGGCCAATCAGGTGCAGCATCATGTCCAGCGGCGCGGTGCCGCCGGAGCTGGTGAAGCGGTTGCCGTCGAGGGTGAACACACTGGAGCTGACAGTGACCCGCGCAAAGGCTTCCTGCATCGACGCCATCAGCTCCCAATGCACGCTGCATTGGAAGCCATCGAGCAAGCCTGCCATGGCCAGTGCCCAACTGCCGGTACACACCGCGCCGAGGCGCTTGCAATGCACGCGGGCCTGGTTGCGCAGCCAGGCGATGTGCTCAGGCTTCACCGCCGTGCGAATACCCACGCCACCGCACACGATCACAGCGTCGAAGCTGTGCGGGTCCTGCGTCGAGGCATCCGGCGTGACCGGCACGCCATCGCTCGCCCACACCGGCTGGCCGTTGAAGCTGAGGGTTTGCCAGCGGTAGAGCTCTTCGCCGGCCAGTTGGTTGGCCATGCGCAGCGGCTCGACCGCCGAGGCCAGTGAAATCAGGGTGAACTGGTCCAGCAGCAAAAAGCCGATGTTCTGGCAAGCAGGCGCGTGAGGCGTCATGACCGGTACCCCCCAACGGCTGATCAGGATTGCCCCAGCGAAACCGGTTCGGCCGTCGGGCCGTGCGGACGCGCCGTGAGCAGGCCGATCAAGGAGATGACCAGCGCCAGGCCAATGGTCGACGACACTTCGGTACGGTGCTCCGGCGTGACCATCATCACCCCCAGCGCCAGGCAGATGAACACGATCACCAGGTAGGTCAGCCAGGGAAACAGCCACATGCGAAAGCTCAACTCGACGTTCTGTCGACGCAGCAACCGGCGCATGCGCAGTTGGGAGATGGCAATCACCAAATACACCAGCAGCGCGATGGCGCCGGAACTGGCCAGCAGAAACTGGAACAACCCGGCCGGCATGAAGTAACTGAGCAATGTCACGCCCGCGCCGATGATGGTGCTGGCAACCACCGCGGCCCTGGGCACGCCTGCCGTCGAGGTGCGTTTGAGCGCTTGCGGTGCGTCGCCACGTTTGCCTAGGGAAAACAACATGCGCGAAGAGATGTAGATCGAGGAGTTCATGCAGCTGGCCACGGCGATCAACACCACGAGGTCAACCATGAATTTGGCATGGGGGATGTTCATCAACTCCAGCGCGCGTTGATAAGAACCGACCGACGCCAGCAGCGGGTCATTCCACGGCACCACCGAAATGACGATGGAAATCGACAACAGGTAAAAAATGCCGATGCGCCAGATCACCGAACGGGTGGCCTTGGCGATGTTCTGCGCCGGGTTACTCGACTCGGCCGCCGCGATAGTCACGGCTTCGGTGCCGATGAAACTGAACATAATGGTGATAAACGCGCCCACCACCGCCGACAGGCCGTTGGGTGCGAAACCGCCGTGTTCCTGCATCAACCGGCTGAGGCCGCTGGCCTCGCGGTCGGGAACCCAGCCCATCAACACGCTGAAACCCAGGCCGATGAACCCCATGATCGCGAGCACCTTGGCCATCGCGAACCAGAACTCGAACTCACCGTACTTGGCCACGCTGAACAGGTTGGTGATGACCAGCAGGATGATCGACAGCAAGGCGAACAGCCACGCGTCCACCTGCGCGAACCACTGGTTGAGCACATGCCCGGCCGCCAGCGCCTCGATCGGGATGACCAGCACCCAGAACCACCAATACAGCCAACCGATGGTGAACCCCGCCCAAGGGCCGATGGCCTGGTCGGCGTAGGTGGAAAACGAGCCCGTGTCCGGCCGCGCCACGGCCATTTCACCGAGCATGCGCATCACCAGCACCACCAGCAGCCCCGAGGCCAGATAGGCCAGCAACACCGCCGGCCCGGCGGCCGCAATGGCATGCCCGGAACCGACAAACAACCCGGCACCGATGATGCCGGCGATGGACAGCATGGTCACGTGGCGCGGCTTGAAGCCTTGCGCCAACTGGCCGTTGGAATCCGTGGAGTTCAGGCTATTCATTGTTCTTGTTGTGCTCTGCGACCGAATTCGCACCACCTTAAGGGGGCTCGGCAAGGCCAAAGTAGCCTGGTTGCGCCATTGTCATGCTCGATGTCGACACGCAGGCAAACCGTGGGCGTCAGCGGCAGTCGACCCAATCACAACGCAGTTCCAAATGTGGGGCTTGCTCCCGATTGCGGTGTGCCAGCCAACTTATCTGTATCTGACACTCTGCCATCGGGAGCAAGCCCCCTCCCACAGTGGATCTGCGGGCACTTGCGCCTCAGCGCAACGCCGGGTGCTCGCGCAGATGGTCGACCAGGAAATCGACCAGGCTGCGTACACGCACCGGCGCCTTGAGGCCTTCGCGGTATACCACCTGCACCGGAATCGATGCCGGCTCGCAGGCGGATAACACCCGGCGCAGGCGCCCGCTCTGCAAATAGTCGTACAGCGCATAACTCTCGCACCGCACCAGCCCGGCGCCATGGGCAGCGGCGTTGATGGCTGCCTGCACGGTGGAGCAACTGAGGTGAGGGCGCGCCTTGAGCAGGCAGGTTTCGACGCCGGCCTGGAACGGCCATTGCACCTTGTCCTGATGGGCCTGCACGGCGATCAGTCGGTGCTGCAGCAGGTCGTGTGGAACCTGGGGTTGGCCATGGGCGGCCAGATACGCCGGGCTGGCGCAGATGATCGAGCGCACCTGCCCGACCGGGCGCGCAATCAACGAGGAGTTGGGCAAATGCCCCATCACCACGGCCACATCCACGCCTTCCTCATGCAGGTTGACGAGGCGGTCATGATAATGCGCAAAGAGCCGCACCTGCGGGTACAGGTCCATGTAGCGCGTCAGCATCGGCGCCATGACATAACGACTGAACAACAACGGCAGATGCACCCGCAGGCTGCCTTGTGCCTGCACGTGCAAGCCCTTGGCAAACGCTTCGGCCTGCTCGACGTCATCCAGGATGCGCGAACAGTCAGCCATGAACGCCGCGCCCGCTTCTGTCAGCGCCACACCGCGCGTGCTGCGCACCACCAGCGGTACGCCAAGCCGCGCCTCCAGGCGGGCGATGGCGCGCACCAGTGTCGGGCCGGAGACCTCCAGCAGGCGCGCCGCCGAGGCAAGGCTGGGGCGCTGCGACAAGGCGCGAAACATCAGCATTTCATGGTAGCGGTCCATCACGCGGCGCCGGGGTGTACAGGCTTGAGCCTGAAATCCTGGCGCAGACGCTCGACCAGAAAGTCCACGCAGGTGCGCACCTTGGCCGGCACCCGTGTGGTGTTCTGGTACACCACATGAATCGGCAACGCGGCAGGCTCGAACGCTTCGAGCACCAGGCTCAGCTCGCCATCGGCCACACGTTGCGCCACTTGATAGGACAACACCCGGGTCAGCCCCCAGCCCTCACAGGCGACATGGATCGCCGCCTGGTTGGCACTCACCACCAGGCGTGGGTCCACGCGCACGCTCAAGGGGCCGGCATCACTGCGAAAGTGCCAGTCGCTCAGCAGCGTGCTGGCGCTGGACATCACCACATTGGCGCGGCTCAACTCGTGGGGATGGCTGGGCCGACCGTGACGCGCAAAATACACCGGCGCGCCGCAAACCACCTGGCGCACCTCACCGACCTTGATCGCGTGCTGCTGGCTGTCGTGCAGATGGCCGATGCGGATGGCCACATCGATGCCTTCCTCCGACAGGTTAACCAGCCGGTCGACCAGCAATGCGTTGACCTGTACGGCGGGAAACAGGTCGAGGTAATCAGCCAGCAACGGTGCGATGTAGAGTTCGCCGAACAGCACCGGCGCGGTCACTGTGAGGGCGCCGCGCGGCAAGGAGTAGCCGCCCGAGGCGGATTGCTCCGCCTCGTCCAGCTCGCTCAGGATGCGCCGGCAGTCTTCCAGGTAGCGCTGGCCCGCTTCGGTCAGGTGCAGGCTGCGCGTGGTTCGCGCCAGCAACTGCGTGCCGATGCGCGCCTCCATGGCCGCAATCGCCCGCGTCACGCTCGGCGCGGAAATGTGCAGGCGACGCGCCGCGGCGGCGAAACCCTCTTCTTCCGCGACGCTGACAAACACCTGCATTTCTTGAAAGCGATCCATGGCAAACCCGTTGTGGTGGTGTGAATCACGCCTGTTGCAGGCCTATGGCGGTACGTTGCATGCCGGCAAAACCGGGCAACGCTTCAATGCGGCCCAGCCATGCACGCACCTGCGGGTAGTCGCTCAAGTCGACATTGCCTTCCGGCGCGTGGGACACGTAAGTGTAGGCGGCGATATCGGCGATGGTTCGCGCGCTGCCGGCCAGGAAGGGGCTGTCGCCCAGTTCTTCTTCCATGACCTTGAGCAAGGCGTGGGAGCGCGCGATCGCGTCCTCGGCGTTATACGCTGCACCGAACACCGTGATCAACCGCGCCGTGGCAGGGCCCGCATGGATCTGCCCGGCCGCTACCGACAACCAACGCTGCACCCTGGCCTGCCCCAGCGCGTCGGCGGGCAACCATTGGCCATCGCCGTACTTGACGGCAAGGTAGGTGAGGATGGCATTCGAATCGGCCAACACCGTGCCGTTGTCGTCGATGACCGGCACTTGGCCAAAGCGATTGAGGGCCAGGAATTCGCGGGTCTTGTGCGCGCCGTTGGCCAGGTCCACCGAGATCAGCTCGGTGGGCAAGCCCAGCAGCGACAGCATCAACTCGACCCGGTGGGCGTGGCCGGACAGAGGGTGGCGGTACAGTTTGATCGGGTTGCGGGACATGACGTGCTCCATTTATCAAAGGTAGGGTTCAAGACGCTAGTGCGTCTGTGGGGCCATGTTCGGCCGTCGCGTTCAACAGCGGAATTACCAGGGTGTGCAATCCAGCATTTCACAAAGCGCAATGATCGGCGCCACGCCTGGGGCTTAGATGTCCAGCACCAGCGGCTCGCTGCCCTGAGCCGGCACGGCGCAGCAGATCAGCACTTCGTTGGGCGCCAAAGGCTCGGCGGGGGTGTTGAGGTAATGCACCTGGCCACGGCGCAAGGTGGATTTGCAGGTGCCGCACGAACCGCCGCGACAACTGAAGGGCGGCGTGAGGCCACGTGCTTCGGCCAGCTCCAGCAAGGTGCCGGCGCCGGGTTCCCAGCGCGCCTCTTTAGCGGAGGTGGCAAACAGCACTTTCACCGCTTCGCTGGAGACCGGCGTTTGTGGCGCCGCGGCCACGCTCACCTCGCTGTCGCGTACCAGCGTGGATGGCCCGAAGGTTTCGGCATGAATGCGCTCGTCCGGGATACGCAGCGCGCGCAGGCCGTCGTACAGCGCCTGGGTGAAGGTGCCGGGGCCGCACAGGTAATAGTCGTAGTCATCCAACGGCAGCACCGACTTGAGCAGCGAAATGTCGATCCTGCCCACCGCGTCGTAGCCCGGCCCCGGCCCAGGCGCCTGGCTGACAACCCGCAACCAATGCAGCTTGTCCCCGGCTCGTGCCAGCAGCGCCTTCAGTTCATCGGTAAACGCCAGCTCCTGCACCGTGCGCGCACTTTGGATCAGCCAGGTCGGGCGCATGCGGTTGATGCGTTTGCCTTCGTATACCACCTCGCGCAGCATCGACAGCAACGGCGTGATCCCCACGCCGGCGCCCAGCAACACCAACGGCCGACGCTCGGCGGGCCGCACCGTGAAGTGCCCCTGGGGCGCCCGCACTTGCAGCCGGTCGCCAACCTGAAGCTGCGCATGCAAATGCGAAGACACCGCGCCGTCGCGCTTGACGCTGATGCGCAGGAAATCATCGGACGGCGCACTGGAGACGCTGTAGGTGCGAATCACCGCCGCCGCGTGGCCCGGCAATGTCACGCGCACCGGCAGATGCTGCCCCGGCGCATAGACCGGCAGCCCCGCACCGTCGTCGGCGTGCAGGTAAAACGAGCGGATGTGTGCACTTTCATCAACCACCCGCGCCACCCGCAGCGCCCGCCATTGCGCGCTGAGGGCCTGGGCCTTGAACCGTTCGGCGGCCTGCGACCAATTGCCGGTCATCAGTGAGCTGGGAGACACCCCTTCGGCCTGGTCTTCCCAGCGCAACCCGAGCGCAGCCTTGCGGTAGACGCTGCGTTGCGGGGTAAACCGCCACAGCCGCTCGGCGCCCTGGAACGCGGCGATTTCGGGGTCATCCAACAGCACTTGGGCGCTGCCGCTCATTTGCAACAGGTCACCGCTGGCAAAATCGACAAAAACCAGGCCCGCACGCGGGTTCAGCAGGATATTGCCCAGGGTGTTGAAGAACAGGTTGCCGGAGAAATCCGGCACGGTCAGGCTGCCGTCCGCCTCCACGCGCACGAAGCCGGGCAGCCCGCCGCGATGGGACGCATCGACCTGCATCTGGCCGTCGCGGATCACGTAAGTGGCCACGTAGAACGAGTCCGCCGTGGTCACCAGGCGCCGGATCAACGGGTCGTTGGCGGGCAACTCGACCACAGGGCCAGGCTGTTCGTCGACCACGCGGTACTGGCGCAGGTTGATATAACGCGGGCAGTTGCCATAGGCCTGGGTGACTTCGATCTCAACGCCCTGCTTGAGTTGGCGACGCACAATGCCGTTCATGCGGTTGCGGCGTCGGGTATGCAACTCGATGCCCAGCATGCCGATCGCACGCCCCTCGCCCAAGCCCTCCTGGGCCGGGTCCTGGGGTTGCGGCGCCAGCGTAATCCGCAGGGTTTGCGGGGTGGGCGACTGCATGAAGCCCGGCTGCCCGCTGCGCAGGGTCGCCCACACATCGCCCTGGCGGTCCACGCTGCCCAGCACCACAAAGGGCAGTTGCGCATAGAACTCGCGGTGCTGGTCTGGCATCCAGTCGCGTGCCATTTGCCGCTGGCCCACGCCGGCCATCATGTCTACCGCGCCCACGCTGCGCTGCAAGGCCAGTTCGCCCGCGTGCCACGGTGAGGCCGGCGGTGTCGAGATCTCATCCATTGGTGCTCTCCTCGATCGCGCCTTGGGTTAAGCAAGCACAGCGCGCGGTTGGATTTTTGCGCTATCGGCTGCTGGGCGGAACCTGCACGAATGGCAATTGAGTGTTTCAGTGCCTGAAAGGATGCCGTCGAGATGGATATCCCTGTGATACCTATCGTGGTTACGATGGTCGTCGATTCGCAAAGGAGGCACCCCATGGACCTGAAATTCAGTCACGTCGACGTACTGGTCGCCAACCTTGAAGACGCCTGCGCCTACTACGCGCAAACCCTCAAGGCGCGTATTTCCAGGACTTTCATCTGGGACCGGGGCGGCCTGCATGTGCGTTATGCCGTGGCGCTGATGGGCCAGGAGCGCTTCATGCTGGTTCAGCCGATCGCGGGCAACCTGCGGGAATTGTTGGACGCCCATGGCGAAGGCATGATCTATCGTCATTGCTACTCGACGCCGGACATTGAGGTTGCTTACGACGAACTGGTGGCCTCGGGCGTGCAACCCGAAGATGAAAATGGCCAGCCATTGGCGAAGCAAAACCTGCAAACGCCGGCCGGCGGGCGCATTATCTGGCTGCCCAAGCGCTTTGGGCATTTCTCTATCGAGATCCTCGAAGAGAAGGGCCTGGACGCGTTCATCGAGGCGGCGTTCGCCGATTGAGGGCACTCTGCGCCCGCACAGCAGTCTGTTCCTACACCTACCCCTCAGCCGCCGGAGTTTCCATGATCATTGTTCACCACCTCAACAACTCACGTTCGCAGCGCATCCTGTGGCTGCTCGAAGAGCTCGGCCTGCCCTACGAGATCAAGCGCTACCAACGCGACCCGAAGACCAACCTCGCGCCGCCTGAACTCAAGGCGATCAATGCGCTGGGCAAGTCGCCGGTGATCGAAGACGCTGGCAAGGTGGTGATCGAGTCCGGCGCCATCGTCGACTACCTGATCCGCCGCCATGGCGCAGGCCGCCTGCAACCGGACCCGGCGGGCGCGCGCTACGATCAGTACGTGCAGTGGCTGCACTTCGCCGAAGGCTCGGCCATGCTGCCGTTGATGCTCAACCTGTACGTGGGGCGGTTGGGCGATGCCGGTGCGCCGTTGCACCCGCGGATTGAATCGGAAGTGGCCAACTACCTCGGTTATCTCAACGACGCGCTGGCAACGACGCCGTACCTTTTGGGCGATGAGCTGAGCGGCGCGGATATCCAGATGAGCTTTATCGGCGAAATCGCCAAGGCGCAGGGCAAGTTGCAGGCATACCCGCACTTGGCGGCGTGGGTGCAACGGTTTCAGGCACGGCCGGCGTATCGCCAGGCGCTGGAACAGGGTGGCGAGTATGCGTTTGCCAAGTAGATAACAGGCGCTCAATGGTGGCTGCTATCCGAGCATCTGCCATAACGACGCCCCTACCCCGGTAATGCTCTCCCCGGCAATCAATCCCGCCGCCGCGGTAATCGCGAAACGCTCGGTGAGGCTCGGCCAGCGGCAGCTCACCAGCCAGGTCAGTATCGCGCCCAGCGCCATCATCAGCGATACCGACGCCGGCAACACAAAGGCCAGCCCCAGTGCGGCGGCACTGGGCAGGTAACGGGAGCGATGCGCGGGCAACAGGCTGTCAAGCCCCCCCAACAACACGCCCATCACAGCGCCAATGGCAATCGCCCAACGGATACTCAGCGACAACGAATCCAGCCCATGGGTGAGGGTTTGCGCCACGGCTTTCCAGGTCGCCACTGCCGGGGCCGGCCATTCCTCGGTGAGCAACATGGACTGCGGATCGGGAATCAGCGCCAGGTAGGCGCACACGCCGACGATGCTGCCGATGAAAATCCCCAGGATCTGCGCGATCACCTGCTTGTGCGGCGTGGCGCCAATCGCCTTGCCTACCTTGAAGTCGTTCATCAGGTCGGTGCACTGTCCGGCCGAGCCGCCGGCGGTGTTGGCGCTCATCAGGTTGATCGGCACCTGGCCGGGCGCGACGATGCCGAAACTCAGTTGGGACAATTGCCCGATGGCGCCAATCGGCGGAATGCCGGTGGCTCCCACTACACGGGCGGCCACGGCGGCCAGGCAAATCGCCAAGGGGATGGTCAATAACGCCATCCACAGGTTGATGCCGAACAACAGCGCCTGCAGGCTCACCACGAATGCAATCGACAACACGAAGCCTGCGGCAGGCCCAGGTTTTGGCAGAGTCCAGATGGCGCCACCGCCGGCCTTGATGGAGGAGCGCAACGCCCACAGACGGATCGTCAACGAGGCCAACGTGGAGCACACCATCAGGCTCACGCCCGGCCACAGCAGCCATTCCACCAAAGCGGCGAACTGCGGGCCGCTGCTGTCGGCCGGCAACGTCACCAAACCTTGCGCCAGCAGCCACGGGCCCAGGCCGCCCCAGGCGAGCAACGCGCCAAGCAGCAGCGTGAGACCGACGCGGATGCCGATGATGCCGCCAAACCCCAGCAACAGCAGCGAAGGGTCGGCGGTAAAGGTCAGGCGTTCCAGATGGGCCGTCGGTGACCAACGCGGGAAGGTCCACATAAAGGTGTCTACCCACTTCACCATGCCGGACAACAACGCCGCGCTGAGCAACACCTTAAGGCGTGTCGCAGCTTCGCGGCCGTGGTTATAGATATGCAGCAGGGTTTCCAGGGTGGCCATGCCTTCGGGGAATTTCAGCGCCTTGTCATTGAGGAGCGACGGCCGCAGGTACCAGGCGATCCAAATACCCAGGAAACTCACCGAAAACACCCAGGCAATCATCGGCAGCGCGTCCAGTTGGTTACCGGTCAGCAGGGTGTAGGCCGGGATCGGCGCGACCAACCCGCCGGAGATGATCGAAGCGGCGGCCGAAGCGACCGTCTGGTTGATATTGCTTTCATGCAGCGTCCACGGCAGTTGCCCGGACGAACGCTTGGCCACGCCCTGGAAAATCGCATAACCCACCAACAGAGCAATGATGGACATGTTGAACGACCAGCCGATCTTCAGGCCGGCGTACACGTTGGAAGGGGTGAGCAGGATGCCGAGCAGCGTCCCCATGATGACAGCGCGCAGGCTGAGTTCGCGTTCGACGGGGGGGTGCTGGGCAAAGGCTGGCGAGGCTGAAAGCATGCGGATTCCTTTCGGCGATCAAACGGAGCGACCTGACAAGTGAGCCCCTTGGAGCGCGAAAGGTTCCTGAGCCAGCCGCTGACGCACCCGCGTTTGTGGGCAGATCCGTTAAGCGCAGATCCCTGTGGGAGGGGGCTTGCTCACAGGGGATCTTCATTGCTTTGAACATTGCGTTCGCTTAACTGATCGGCACTTTGGGGCAAATAGGCCGTATGGGCCAGGGGATCGGCTCGCCGCCAAACCGTCGGCCCAGGACCAGGTTGGTGCGAGGCGCCAAGATGAAGAAGTCAGTGCGCCGACCAAACACCCATTGCCGAGACTCCCGCATAGTCATACGATGACTGACCACAATCAAAACAATAAAGGTCCGCTCGTGAATAAACCTCTCATTCTGGCCGCCGCCATTGCCTGCGGCCTCGTCGCACACGCCAACGCCACCACCTTTGCCTACATCTCCAGCCCCGGCGATGGCTTGATTTCTCAATATCGCCTCGATGAAAGCAACGGTGCACTGAGCCTGGTCGAGCAAGTAACGGCGGGCGATCAGGTCAACCCGATGGCCCTGAGCCCGGACGGCAAGACCTTGTTTGCCGCGCTGCGGGTCAAGCCGTTTCAGGTGCAGGCGTTCAGCATTGACCCGGCCAGCGGGCATTTGACGCCAACGTCCAAGGCGCCGCTGGCCGACAGCATGGCCTACCTGGCCACCGACCGCGCCGGGCGTTATCTGCTCGCGGCCTCCTACGGTGCCGACCTGCTCAGCGTGCAGCCCGTCGACAAGGCCGAGCCGATCCTCACCTACAAAACCGGCCTGCACGCGCACTCGTTGCGTACCGACCCGAGCAATCGCTTCGCGTACGCCGGCAACCTGGGCACCGACCATGTGCTGCAATACCGCTTCGACGCCAACACCGGCGCACTCACGCCGATCGGCACGGGCTTTGTCAGCGTGCCGGCCAATACCGGCCCTCGGCACCTGGCGTTCTCGGCCAACGGTCAATACCTGTATGTGGTCGGCGAAATGAGCGGCACCGTGACCGCGTTTGCCATCGACCACAACACCGGCGCGCTGGCCCAGGTCGGCGTGGCCAACGGCATCCCCGCACGCTTGAAACTGGCCCACGGCGAAGTGCGCGATGCGCGCAACAATGACCTCAAAGACGACCCGACACCGCGCATCTGGGCCGCCGACCTGCGTCTGTCGCCGGATGGCAAGCTGCTGCTGATGAGCGAACGCACCAGCAGTTCGGTATCGGCGTTTGCGCTGGACACAGCCACGGGCGGCCTGCGCTTTCTCGACAACTACCCGGTGCAAGAAAAGCAGCCGCGTAATATCGCGTTTTCGCCCAATGGCCGATGGTTGCTGGTGACGGGCGAGAAAAGCGACACGGTCGGGGCGTATGCGGTCAGCGCCAACGGGGCATTGAAGCGGGTGGGAGAAGCGGCGTCGGGCAAGGGGGCGTTGTGGATTGAGGTGTTGCACACCCAGGCGAAGTAACCCTCAGCACCCTTCGGGAACGATGCAGGTGGTGAGCGGGCTTGCCCCGCTCACCACAACGCCGCTCAGCCCAAACGAAACCGCGCCGTGTTGTCACTCAACGCCTGGCTGCCCTTGCTCAAGGTGTCGGCCGCGCGGTTGACTGCGCGGGCGCCGTCCAATAAGCGCCCTGCGGCCTGATCGACTTGCTGGATATTGCCGCTCACTTCGTCCGCCGTCGCCGCTTGTTCTTCCACGGCCGTGGCGATTTGCGCCAGGGTGTCGGTGACGTTCTGCACCGCGCCGGCAATCTCGCCCAAGCGCGCGCCCAGGCCGGTGACGGACTCGGCATCGGTGAGTGCTTGCTCGCACGCGGCGCCCATCAAGGTGACCGCCTGGCTGACGGTCGCGCGCAGGCTGTCGACGGTGCCGGCGATCTGCGCCGTGGAAGCCTGGGTGCGTTGCGACAGGCTGCGCACTTCATCGGCCACCACCGCAAACCCCCTGCCCTGCTCACCGGCACGCGCCGCCTCGATGGCCGCGTTGAGCGCCAGCAGGTTGGTCTGTTCGGCAATGCCGCGAATGGTGTCGACCACCGATTGAATCTGCTGCCCCTGCTGGCTCACCTGCTGCAACGCATCGGCGGTGTCGGTAAGGCGTTGGTTGAGCTGCTGGATGCTCGCGGTGGTGCGCTGGCTGTCACGGCTGCTGTCTTCGGCAATGCGCCGGGTCTGCTGGGCGCTGCCCGAGGCTTGCTCGCAGCTTCTGGCGACGCCCATGGAGGTGGCGGCCAACTGCGTGGCGGCAGCGGCAATCTGGCTGATCTGGTGTTGCTGGTCTTCGACTTCAGTGAGGGTGCTGCCCGATTGCGAATTGAGGGTGAGCACCGCTGAGCCCAGTTGCTGGGTTTCGTGATTGACCCCCAGCAGGCTGGTGCGCAGCTGCATCACCGCCACGTTCAGTGCCGTGCTGATAGCCGCCAGTTCGTCACGCCCTTCCACCGCCACTTCCACGCACAGGTTACCGTCGCGCAGGGACTCGGCCAGGGTGGTGATGCCACTGGCGCTGCGGCGGATGGAAGCTTGCAGGCACACGAACAGGTACAGCGCCGCCAGGGCCAGCAGGCCGAACGTCAGCGCCAGGGGAATGAAGCGTTGGTTGGCGTGGCTGTGGTAGTAGCTCAAGCGCGCATCCAGCGAGGTGAGCGACTGCACACGCAGCGCGCCAAGCGAGGCGAGCGTGGTGTCAACACTGCGCTCAAAGCTGGTGGTGTCAAGCTTGATACTGCCGCCGAACACGCCGTCATCGAGCACTTTGAGTTCGTTATCCAACAGCTGCAGGCTGTTGTCGTACTGCGCGGTCCAGGGTTGCATGCCGTCGAATTGCTTGGCTTTGAGCGCAGTCGCAGCCTTGTCCAACTGGTCGCGCGCGTCGCCGATGCGGCTGCGCAGGTCGCGCATCTGCAAACGGCTTTGCAGGGTGAATTGCCCGGACGCGATGGACGATTGACCGACACTGGCCATGCGACCGATGCGCTCGATCAGGTCCGGCGTCTGCTGCGTGCCCATCTGCATCAGCATGTAGGTTTCCAGCCAGGGGTCGAGGATCAGGCCGGCGTCCAGGGTGATCTGCTCACGCAGGGTTTGCATCGCGCTCAGGGCCGAGGTGAAACGGTCGTAGCCGTCCGGCCACCAGCCCACGGTGCGCAGGGACGCGGAGTCCATGCCCTTGACCGTGGCCTGCAACGCGTCGAAGCGCGCCAGGATATCGGCCCCGGCGTTCTGGGTTTTGAGGGTATCGCCCAAGGTTTGCAGGCTTTGCTGGATCAGTGGGAAATTCGCATCGACCTTGTCCATCGCCGCCTTCGCCGCCGGCGTCGGGGCGTGCAGGATGTCTGCTGCTTTCCAGCGCGCGGCCAGGTTGCGCTGGGCGGTCAATTGGCCGTCCAGTGTGTCCAGGGCCAACAGTTGGCGGACGCCGGACTGTTCGTTGGAAATCACGCTTAATTTTTCACGATAGTCCTGCCCGATCATCCACAGGCTACCGGCCAGGGGCAGCATGAACAGGAAAAACAGAATCTGGAATTTACGTGCGAAACCGAGACGTCCGAGCAGGCGGATACCGGGTGATAACAAGCTGTGCATGTCCGACCACTCCCAAAAACAACCCACGCGAATAAACGGCAGGCCAAGCCTTGAAATGACTAACGGCAAAATGCCATGTCATTGATTAGCTTGGCACTAGCAAGATACGAGCCGCCGGCACGCAGCCCCGAAACAGCGCGCTCGGTGTGCTTATGGTGCCGGTGGCGCGCACGAAAATGGGGCAAAAGCACTCAGTGTCGGCCAGGGTGTTGTAACCGGCGGAGACGACTACCTGAGATGCGCTCCAAAACATCTTCAATTACAGGCATCCTATCGGCCGCGAACCGAACAAACTTGAAGGGCTGAATGCGTCTGACGGCAATCAAGCTCACCTCGGAAAAGGAAATCCTCTTGAATAAGAAACAACGCGACGATATCAGCAGATTCCTCAGCTACGTACTGCGCCATGCCCCGGAGTCATTGAGTATTGCACTGGACAGCGACGGCTGGACCGATATTGACGAACTGATCACAAAAGCCAACCGCCACGGGCATAACGTTGACCGCCAGGCCTTGCTCGATGTCGTTGAGACCAACGATAAAAAGCGCTTCACACTCTCCGACGATGGCTACCGCATCCGCGCCGCCCAAGGCCATAGCACTGAACACGTGCAGGTGCAGCACATCGAAAAGGAACCGCCGGCCGTGCTCTACCACGGTACCGCCAGCCGCTTCATGGCCTCCATCGACATTCAAGGACTGATTCCGGGCAGCCGGCACCATGTGCACCTGACAGAGAACCCTGAGACCGCGATGGCCGTCGGCAAGCGCTATGGGCAACCGGTGCTGCTCAGCATTGATACGCACGCGATGAGAAAGGCAGGCATGCGGTTCTTCCAGGCGGACAACGGCATATGGCTGGTGGACGCAGTACCGGCGCCCTATTTGACTTGCATGTACTGAGTAAAATTATTGATGTGATCGTCCAGATTGTCTTCAAGCATCATCCGGTACTGCTCACAGAAATACTTCAGCATCGCCTCGCGCTCCTCGGCCATGTGCGCGCCGGATTTAAAATTACGCGCACACGCCCAGGCATTGAACCGGGTGGTGCCGAACATCATTGAGGCGCTGACCTGACCGAGGTCTTCGAAGGTTTTGAGCTGCTCGTTCGACAGTTCGATATGTGCGTCTGCGCGGTCGTAGAAGGCTTGGTCGGTGGTGTCGGCCATGGCAGGTGTCCTGGGTGAGCGAATGAGGCGGTTATTGGAGCATATCCGGCGCCATGGATGCGGATCCGGCGACAACAGCGATCAACCCAGCAATTGAATCATCCACTGAATCTGCCGGGCTATCTCTTGGCGCTTAGCCTCGGGCAGCGTCTGCCGTGCCTGTTCGAAGCCGGCCAGGGTCTTGTGCTTGAGGCGCAGCGCGCGTTGCCACTTGACCAGGAAGACCGGCGTACGCGCCTGCATGTGCAGCGGGCCGAAGTACAATTCTTCAGCGCTGTACACCACCGGCTCCGAGCGCTCGGCGACGATGATTTCGTAGTAGAAGCGGTTTTCGTGCAGCAACTCTTCACTGACGATGCGGTAGCCGTTGTGCATCAACCACACGCGCAGCGGTTGCTCGCCGCCGTTGGGTTGCAGGACCAGCCGCTCATGACCGCTCAAATGGGCCTTGCCGGCTTCGAGGATGTCGCGGATCGTTTCGCCGCCCATGCCGCACAGGCTGACGGCGGTGATACGGTCGTCGGGTTCGATGGCCGACAAACCATCGGCCAAGCGCACGCGGATGCGCTGCTCCAGGCCGTTGTCACACACGGTACGCTTGGCCGCTTGAAAAGGCGTGGCGGCCACCTCCCCCGCCACGGCCGCCTCGATCACGCCACGGCGCAACAATGCCACCGGCAGGTAGGCGTGGTCCGAGCCGATATCGGCCAGGCGTGCGCCGTGCGGTATATGCGCCGCCACGCGCTCCAGGCGCTGGGACAATGTCTGTTCGTTCAACCTTGAGTCCTTGTCATTCGCCGGAAAACCGATCCCGGCTGTTGGTCAGGTGCAGCACCATGGCGGCCCGCGCCGCGTCCGGGTCCTGGCGTTTGATCGCATTAAAAATCGCCTCATGCTCAAGGTTCGCCAATTGCCCGAGCTTGGCAAAATCGGCGCCGCCGCGCTCGGCGCCCTTGACCTGAGTGCGGGGAATCATCGCATTGCCCAGGTGCGACATGATTTCGCTGAAGAACGTATTGCCGGTGGCCTCGGCGATCAGTTGGTGAAAGCGCTTGTCCTCTTCCACACAGCTGTCGTGGTTGGCCAGGCAGGCCTGGTAGTCATCCAGCGCCTGGCGCATATCGGCCAGTTGCACCTCGCTTCTGCGCAGCGCGGCCAGCGCTACCGCTTGTACTTCCAGGCCCAGGCGCAGTTCCAGCATGTTACGCACGCTGGCCACCGTATCCACATGCAGGCGCAAGCCCTGCTGGGCGTTTTGCTCCAGCACGAAGGTGCCGATGCCATGCCGCGTCTCCACCAGCCCCGAGGCCTGCAACTTGGAAAGCGCCTCGCGCACCACCGTACGGCTGACGCCGTGCTCACGCACGATGGTGGATTCGGACGGCAGTTTTTCACCGGGTTTCAATTGCCCGAGCTGGATGCGCTGGGTCAGGGCATCGACCACGCCTTGGGCCAGGTTGTTAGAGCGTCTACGCAGGGGCGCTGGGCTTTCAATGGGCATTGCGGGAGGTCCACGAGGTTGGGCTGGGCGGAGCTTAACATCCTGCTGGAGGGACATTGCTGAGCGCGTGAGAAAACCATCATCTTGTATGACAACCAATCTGTAGCGTTTAACAACTGACGCTATCGAGCGGGCATTTTCAAACAGAGGAATTCAACGCAAGCGCTCACAAAACCCCAATAAATACGGACTAATAACTAAATCAAGCAGCCCCCTGGTCACCTTATAAACACAAAAACACCCCGCCATGGATTGCGAACCCCAGAAATGCACTTGTATGATGTCTATCAACAACACATACAAACCCGCATAAAAATAATCAGGGGGAGTTTTCCATTGTGACTCGTTCAAGCCATGCATCCGTTGCACCCACCCGCGATCCCGTCCTCGCGCGCGCCGTGAGCAAAGTGAAGCGCCATGTGCTTCCACTGTTCGTGATCATGTTCATCCTCAACTACATCGACCGGGTCAATATCGGCTTCGTGCGCACGCACATGGAGCATGACCTGGGCATCGGCGCCGCGGCCTATGGCTTTGGCGCCGGGTTGTTCTTCATTGGCTACGCCCTGTTCGAAGTACCGTCCAACATGCTGCTGCAAAAGGTCGGCGCGCGCATCTGGCTGACCCGCATCATGTTCACCTGGGGCATCGTCGCGACGATGATGGCGTTCATCCAGAACGAAACCCACTTCTACATCCTGCGTTTTCTGCTGGGCGTGGCCGAGGCCGGTTTTTTCCCTGGGGTGATCTACTACTTCACGCGCTGGTTGCCGGGCGTGGAGCGCGGTAAAGCCATCGCGATTTTTCTCAGCGGCTCGGCGGTGGCGTCGTTGATCTCGGGCCCTCTGTCGGGGGTGCTGTTGCAGATCGAAGGCTTTGGTTTTCATGGCTGGCAATGGATGTTCGCCATCGAAGGCCTGGCCTCGGTGGTGATCGGGTTCTTTGTGTGGTTCTGGCTCGACTCCAAGCCCCACGATGCCAAATGGATGAGCCGTGAAGAGCAGGACGCACTGGTCGGCGCCATCGACGCCGAACAACGCCAGCGTGAAGCGCTGACCAGCGTCAAACCCACCCTCGGCAAGCTGCTCAAAGACCGTCAGATCCTGCTGTTTTGCGCGTTGTACTTCTGCATCCAACTGACGATTTACGCGGCGACATTCTGGCTGCCGAGCATCATCAAAAAGATGGGCGACTTGAGTGACGTGCAGGTGGGCTTCTTCAACTCGATCCCCTGGCTGATCTCGATCATCGCCATGTACGCCTTCGCGTCGCTGTCGGGCAAGTTCAAGTTCCAGCAGGCCTGGGTCGCGGCGGCACTGTTGATTGCCGCGGCAGGCATGTTCATGTCTACCACCGGTGGGCCGATTTTCGCCTTCGTGGCGATCTGCTTTGCGGCCATCGGTTTCAAGTCGGCGTCATCGCTGTTCTGGCCGATCCCCCAGGGTTACCTGGATGTGCGCATCGCGGCGGCGGTGATCGCGCTGATCAACTCCATCGGCAACCTCGGCGGCTTCGTTGCGCCGACCACCTTCGGCTTCCTGGAACAGACCACCGGTTCGATCCAGGGCGGCCTCTACGGCCTGGCCGGCACCTCGGTGCTGGCGGCGATCCTGGTGTTCTTCGCCAAGACCGCGCCCTCTGCCGTATTGACCCCGACAAGCGTGGCGCCCAACAGCGCCGCCGTCAGCAAACCTCTTTGAACCTTTCAGGACACTTGCCATGAATACTCCAGTCGTCACGCACTTGCAGGTTATCCCCGTCGCCGGCCACGACAGCATGCTGCTTAACCTCAGCGGCGCCCACGGGCCTTTTTTCACACGCAATATCGTCATCCTCAAGGACAGCTGCGGCAACACCGGCGTGGGTGAAGTGCCCGGTGGCGAACGCATCCGCGAAACCCTGGAAGACGCACGCAGCCTGGTGATCGGCCAACCGATCGGCCAGTACCAGCGCGTGCTGAATCAAATGCGCAGCACCTTTGCCTCGCGGGACTCGGCCGGGCGCGGCCTGCAAACCTTTGACCTGCGCATCACCATCCACGCGGTCACCGCCATGGAGGCCGCGCTGCTCGACCTGCTGGGGCAGTTCCTCGACGTGCCGGTGGCCGCCCTGCTCGGCGAAGGCCAGCAGCGCGATGCGGTGAAAATGCTCGGTTACCTGTTCTACGTCGGCGACCGCAACGCCACCGACCTGGCTTACCGTAACGAAGCGGACGCTGACGACGATTGGTTGCGCCTGCGCCATGAAACCGCGCTCACCCCCGAAGCGGTTGTGCGCCTGGCCGAAGCCGCCAAAGCCCGGTACGGCTTCAACGACTTCAAGCTCAAGGGCGGCGTATTGAGCGGCGACGCGGAAATCGAAGCGGTCACCGCCCTGGCCGAGCGTTTCCCCGATGCACGCATCACCCTCGACCCGAACGGCGCCTGGTCTCTGAAAGAAGCCATCCGCCTGTGCCGCGACCAGCACCACGTGCTCGCCTACGCCGAAGACCCATGCGGTGCCGAAAACGGTTACTCGGGCCGCGAAGTGATGGCTGAGTTCCGTCGCGCCACGGGCCTCAAGACCGCCACCAACATGATCGCCACCGACTGGCGCGAAATGGGCCATGCGATCCAGCTGCAATCGGTGGACATTCCGCTGGCCGACCCGCACTTCTGGACCTTGCAAGGCTCGGTGCGCGTGGCGCAGATGTGCCATGAATGGGGCCTGACCTGGGGCTCGCACTCCAACAACCACTTCGATATTTCCCTGGCCATGTTCACCCAGGTGGCTGCCGCCGCGCCGGGCGACATCACCGCCATCGACACTCACTGGATCTGGCAGGACGGCCAGCGCCTGACCCGTGAACCCCTGAAAATCGAAGGCGGCTATGTGAAAGTACCGGCCAAGCCTGGCCTGGGCGTGGACATCGACATGGACGCCGTGGCCAAGGCCCATGAGCTGTACCAAGGCATGGGCCTCGGCGCGCGGGATGACAGCGTGGCGATGCAGTTTTTGATACCGGGTTGGCGCTATAACAACAAGCAGCCTTGCCTGGTGCGCTGATCAAGCATGCTCGGCGCGCGCCGGAGACGGCGTGCGCGAAGGCCGTGCGGCAGCGTCGGGCATTGAAGCGACGTGCACGGTGCGCGCCGGGAAAGCAAAGCAAGCGCCAAGCTCAGCGACCGCCTTCATGATGCTCAGGTTGATCCGCTGCTGCACGTCCATATAAACGTTATAGCTCGCGTCCAGGACGATATAAACCGTCTCGAACTCGAGCGCGCTCTCGCCAAAATTCCTGAAATGGCAGCGATCGAACCTGGCCAATTCTTCACGCTTGATGATCTCCTGCACCCGTTGCGTGACTTGGCGGACCTGTTCGGTGGAGCAGTCATAGGTCAGGCGAAACTCGAACACAATGCGGCGTTCCTGCAGCCGCTTGTAGTTCTGGATGGTGCTGCTGATCATGTCGGCGTTGGCCATGACAATCTGCTCGCCACCCAGGCTTCGGATGCGCGTGGTCTTCAGGCCCACATGCTCAACCGTACCGGCCAGCGTGCCCACTACGATGAAATCGCCGACTTCAAAGGGCTTGTCGACGGCAATGGACAGCGAGGCGAACACATCGCCCAGGATGTTCTGCACCGCCAGCGCCACCGCGATACCGCCCACGCCGAGGCTGGCGACAAACGCGGTGATGTTGACGCCCAGGTTCGACAGCATCGCGAGCAGAATCACTGCCCATAACAACACCCTCCCCCCCACAAACTCAAGGTTGCCAGGGCGCTGGCCTGAAACACCCCGTTGGCGCTGTGGCGAGAGAAATAACGGTGCAGCCCCAGCGCCAGGGCGCGGTTGGCCCACAGGCCGATCTGCAACGCCGCCACCACAAACCACAGGCTGCTGACCCGACCGAGCCAGCGCTGCGGCAAATCCAGCAAACCGACCCCGACCAGAATCGAGGCCAACAGCAACAACGTGGTGCTGGTCGCCGACAGCACTTGGCTGGCGATCAAACTGAGATGACCATTACCGGCGCTCGCCCTGGCCTGGACCTTGCGAAACACGAAGCGGATGGCGGTTCTCGCCAGCCAGTAACTGAGCGCTGCGGCGCACACGGCAAGCGCCCAACTGGCCAATGAAATGCCCAGGATCGTGTAGGTGCTGAAAAAGTCTGCGAATTCCTCGGTCATTCAAACCCCCTTTGAAGCCTGCGACGGCGCATGCGCCTCAGCGCATGGCCGACTGCAGCCCGGTAAACGCCGCTTGCTCTGGCGGTGCCGTCAAACAGCCTGTTTGGGTTAGGCGCCGTGGGTATGCGGCTGTTCAATCTAATCAAAGGCTGGGGCGATAACTGACCGCGCCGTGTTGCTGGGCAAGCTGGCAATCAAAGGTGCGGCGCCGGCGTGGTCCGGGCAGCGCCGTGGGCAGAAGGAACGCGCACACGCCATGCAATCAGCAACGCGGCCAGCAGCATCAGCACGGCCGCCGCTAGGAATACACCGGCGCTGCCACCGAGGCTGAACATTGCCCCGCCAGCGGCTGCGCCCGTTGCGATGGCCGACTGCACAGACGCCACCACCATGCCCCCGGCGCTTTCCGCCTGATCCGGGACCGCGCTGGCGACCCAGTTCGACCACGCCACCGGCACACCCCCAAAGGCCAGGCCCCACACCGCCAGCAGCACCGCCTGCCCCGGCACCGAGGCCGGCAGCAGCACCAATGCCAGCGCTGCAACGCCTACCAACGCGGGCATCAACACCAGGGTGCCCAGCGGATGACGGGGCAGCAGCCACCCGGCCACCAGCGTGCCGACAAAATTCGCCACACCAAAACCCAACAGCATCAGCGACAGCCCTTGCGGGCCGATGCCGGTGGTGCCTTCGAGAAATGGCCGAATATAGGTGAACATCGCGAAGTGGCCGCTGTGCACCAGCACACAGCCGAACATGCCCATGGCGATGCCCGGACGCAGCAACACCTCAAGCACGGTGCGCAGGCGTGCCGGCCGGCGCGGCGCAAGGCGCGGCAGGGTGAACGACTGGAAAGCCAGGGTCACCACGCCCACCGCCGCCGCGGCGAAGAACGCGCTGCGCCAGCCATAAAGCCCTCCCAGATAGCTGCCCAGCGGGACCGCAACCACCGTCCCTATGGCAATCCCGCTAAAAATGATCGAAAGCGCTCGGGGCAACAAAGCCCCCGGTACCAAGCGCATCGCCACCGCCGCCGCCATGCTCCAGAACCCACCAAGGGCGATGCCCAACAAGATACGCATCAACAGCAGCACTGCGAAACTGGAGGAAATAGCGACCAGCAGGTTGGACGCGATCATCAACGTAGAAAACCCCAGCAGCACCCAGCGACGATCGATACTGCGGGTCAGGCCGGGCACCAGAAGGCCGGCGAACAGCGCCACCACGGCGGTCACCGTCACCGCCTGGCCAGCCAGCGCTTCAGACACTCCCAGCTCGCCCGCCATCGGCGTCAGCAGGCTGGCCGGAAGGTACTCGGCGGTCAGCAAGCCGAACACGCCCATTGCCAGCGAAAATACGGCCATCCACGCCGGGGTTGCAGGTTCCGCATCCGGCCCGGCATCAAGACGGCGGTCGGCTACGGCATTGCATACAAGGTCAGTCATTTGCACAGATCTCCCAATCTTCATGGCGTCCCGCAGTCTAGGCACCTGAAACCGGATGATCTATGATCCAAAACCTCGATTTATTGACTGAAACACCTGAGCCATGTCTACAGATCAATTTGCCCTGTCCTCGGACCTCGTCAATGAGCTGTTGCGCGGCATGCGCCTGCGCGGCGTCGAGTACCGCCGTATCCAAACGGGCCCCACCTTCGGCTTGGGCTTCGCCGCCAGACCTGGGCATGCCTGGTTCCACTTCCTGGCGGTCGGCAACGCAGTGCTGCGGATGGACGACGGCACCCCCTATGCGCTGTCCGCCGGCAACGCCGTGTTCATCTCCCATGGCGCGGCCCATCAACTGCTCTCCCACATGGACGTGCCTGTTCAGGACATCGACCTGCTGGATCGCGAGCCCCTCGGAGACACCGTCAGCGCGGTGGACACCGGAACCAACGCCGGCCCCACACCGACCGCGATTGTGTTCAGTGGCTGCATGGAGTTCGAATTGGGCAGTATTCATGGCCTGGGCAAGCTGATGCCGGGCCTGATGCTGATCGACGCCGGCGGCCAACGTTACCCCGGACTTGTGCCTATCCTCACCACCATGGAGCGCGAGGTCAGCGCCGCACGCGTCGGCTTCGCCGGCATCCTCGCACGACTGGCCGACGTGGTCGCCGCCATGGTCGTTCGCGGTTGGGTCGAGTGTGCGTGCGGCAATGCCTCCGGCCTGGTTGCCGCCTTGCGCGATCCACGGCTGGCGGGTGCGCTTCTGGCGCTCCATCAACAACCGGGCCGCGACTGGACCGTCGGCCAGTTGGCCGAGCAATGCAATACCTCTCGCTCGGTCTTCGCGGACCGTTTCCAGATGACTATCGGCATGACCCCACTGCGCTACGTCACCGAAGTGCGGATGCGCCTTGCCAGCCAGTGGCTGACGCTCGAAAGGCTGCCGATAGAAGAAGTGGCGCAGCGCTTGGGCTATACCTCCCAAGCCGCTTTCAGTCGCGCATTCAAGCGCATTACGGGCAAGACGCCTGGGTTAAGCCGGAAATCGAGGCAGGTTGCTGTCTCTTGAAGGCGGGTGGAGGTGGTGGATGAGTTAGGGGGGCATTGGACGGGTTTCGGCCAGAAGCGAATAGTGTTTTGAATGTGGTCTGCCCCCCCATTTTCTTGGTGAAGGCTTGGCGTCGCGGTCCATATCAAGACAAGAACCCCACCAACCCAGCCCCCCCACCTTTCTCAGTGACCTGATCATCGTGACCGCGCGAACGATGCCTGGGAATCGAATGATCGACGACAAAATTGAAGCGTCGCGGTGGCGGGAAACCTACACTAGCGCTCCCCTTCCTGCCGAATCGCCACCATGCCACGCCTTCTTCCCTTGCTGCTGTTGGTTTTACCTTCCCTGGCGTTCGCGCTGCCGCCTCTGGAAGACACTACCCTCTACAGCCAAACCGCCAGAGACTGCCAAGACGTCGACCTCACCACGTGGCAGCACCCAACCCGCGCTTTGCTGGAAAAAAACCACTTCGCGCTGGACCGCATACAACTGTGCAATGGCGGGCACTATCCGATATTCCACGTGCAAGCCCCCTACGACCCACGCGGTCAAACCAAGGATTTTTTCCTACCGCTGTATGAGCGTATGCGTAAGGCGAACGGCAAATGGCCCTACGCATTGGTGGACAGCAGCGATGCGGTGGTGGTGTACGTGAGTTATCCGAAAGAGGATCGGATTGCATTGGATTATGAGGGGTATGCGCTGCCGTAGCTCGACGAGCCCAGGGCGCAACATGGTGGCCTCAGCCTCGGCGTGGGGCGGTTCACCGGTATGCAAACGACTGGTTTCAAGTCATGCTGCGCCGCTCACTTCAAGGACGATAACAACAGTGAAAACCCACTTCGCCGCCCTGCTGCTGATCTGCCTGACCGCACCTGCATTCGCCAACGAAAATCCCGTGGGCTTCAAGACCGTCACCCTGCCCGACGCACAACACAGCCGACCACTCGAATTGGCCGTCTGGTACCCCGCCGCCACCACAGCCAAACCCGAATGGATCGCCGACAACGCGGTGTTCATCGGTGCCCTCGCGGTGTCCGACGCGCCACCGGCTGCGGGTGAGCATCCGTTGGCAGTGCTCTCCCACGGCTATGGCGGCAATTGGGGCAACCAGGTGTGGCTGGCCAGTGCGTTGGCACGCCAGGGGTATATCGTGGCGGCGGTCAACCACCCCGGCACCACCAGCAAGGACCGCAGCCCCGCAGCCGCCGCGCAGTTATGGCAACGACCCAGAGACCTGAGCCGCGTCATTGATGCGGTGCTTGCGCAGCCGCAGCAGTTCGGCGCGGTAGCGAACAACCAGATTGCCGCGGTGGGCCATTCCATTGGCGGCTGGACGGTGATGGAAATCGCCGGTGCGCGGTTTGACCCCGACCTGTTCGCTCAGGACTGCAACGCCCACCCCAAGCTGGGCGGCTGCATCGGCTACACGCGGATGAGCCCTGCCGGCACGCCAACCGGCAAGGCCAAACTGGCCGCTGACTTGAGCGACAAGCGCGTCACCGCCATCGTGTCGTTGGACCTGGGCCTGTCGCGCGGCTTCACCGACGCCAGCCTGGCCGCGCTGCCGGTGCCTGCGCTGGTGATTGCCGGGGGTGTACCCACCGACGATATGGCGCCTGAATTGGAGTCCGCCCACATGGTTGGGCGCATGCCCAAGGCATCCACGCAGTACGTGGAGATCGGCGACGCTACTCACTTCAGCTTTATGGCGATCTGCAAGCCGGACGGCATGGCGTTGATTGAAGAGGACTCGCCTGGAGATGGGATGATTTGCCGGGATGGTGAGGGGGCTCGTCCAAGGGCGGTCATTCAGCAGCAGGTGGTGGGGCTGATCAGTGAGTTTCTGGGGCGATCGTTTCGGCATTGAATAAAGCGCAAAACGCTCTCGAAGCGAGGTGCTCAAGGCCTTCGCATCGATAGCACTGATGATTACTATCGAACCGCTCGCCTATAGCCCGCCAAACACCCCTTCCTATAATCGCCTCCTATTTCTTCCCCTGCGCCTGTCTTCAGGCGCATCCCCTCTTGGAACTCAACACCATGCCAAGCGCGAGCCAGGCCCCCAGCGGCCTTCCCGAACATAATCAACAAAGCGTCAAACAGCAGTGGCTGGCGATTCTCTCGGTTGCCGTGGGTGCCTTTGCCCTGGTGACCAGTGAATTCCTGCCGGTGGGCGTGCTCAACGACGTCGCCGCAGACCTCGGCATCAGCGCCGGTCACGCCGGCCTGATGGTGACGCTGCCCGGCATCATGGCCGCGCTCGCTGCGCCTTTTCTGTCGGTGAGCATTGGCGCCATGGACCGCCGTTACCTGCTGATCGGCCTGACGCTGATCATGATCATCGCCAACTCGGTGGTGGCCTTTGCCGGTGATTTCAACCTGCTGCTGTTCGGCCGCGTGTTGCTGGGTATCAGCATCGGCGGGTTCTGGGCCACGGCCATTGCGCTCAGCGGCCGCCTGGCGCCCAAGGGTGTGGGCGTGGCGAAGGCCACGTCGATCATCATGATGGGGGTGACCCTGGCCACCGTGCTCGGCGTGCCCGTCGGCACCTGGCTCAGTGGTTTGATGGGCTGGCGCATGACGTTCCTGGTGACGGCGCTGGTGGGCATCCCGGTGCTGTTGGCGCAGGTGTTTCTGCTGCCGCGCCTCACCCCGGAGAAGGCCATTCGCATCAGTGACCTGCCGGCGCTGTTTATCAACCCACAGGCGCGGGTCGGTTTGATCGCGGTGTTGTTGATTGGCCTGGCGCACTTTGCGGCTTACACCTACGTCGCACCGTTCTTTAAACACAGCTGCGGCTTCGATGGGCCGACCATTGGTTCACTGCTGTTGCTGTATGGCGTAGCGGGCGTGATGGGGAATGTTTTTGCCGGGTTCGCGGCCAATCGTAGTGTGCGTCACACCTTGCTGCTGGTGGCGTTGATGATCGGCACGAGCACCGCGTTGTTCCCGTACTTCGCCACCGGCATGACCGGCGCGGCGATGTTGATCGCACTGTGGGGCTTTGCCTTTGGCGCTTTCCCGGCCTGCGCGAGTATCTGGATGTTCGTGGTGGCGCCCAAGGATGTCGAGCGTGGCATGCCGCTGTTCGTCGCGTTGTTCCAGGTGATTATTGCGTTGGGCTCGTTCTTTGGCGGGCAGATCGTCGACCAGATGGGCAGTGCGGTGCTGTTGAGCCTGGCGACGGCCCTGGTGGGCTGCGGGTTCGTGACGGTGCTGGTGCTGGGGCGCAGCGTCAGTAACAGCTTGGCGGCGCAGCCTTGCTAGGCATTGGCTGCGGTTTTTAAGCTGGTATCATCCGGGCACGTTTAGCCCAGGTAAGAACTCCATGAATCGCCAGAAAAAACTGCAGCAGCTGTTCAAGGCCAAGGCCAAAAAGGCCAGCGCCAAATTGGCGCCCAAATCCAAGGACCGCTACATCAGTAAAGCCGAACGGGAAAAGCTGGCGGCGGAAGCCGATCAGGCGCCAAGCCTTTCCCTGCAGGACTGATCTCAGCAACCGCTCAGCGCCACCTGCGGCCGCTCGCCAGCAAAGAACAACGGCCGCAGGCGCACCCCCACGCCGTTGCCGATAAACGCCGCCACCAGCCACACCCAGCCATGCAGGCTGCCCGAGGCGATGCCGCTGAAGTACGCGCCGATATTGCAGCCGTACGCCAGGCGCGAACCGTAACCGAGCAGCAGGCCGCCGATCACGGCAGCGATCAGCGAGCGGGCCGGGATGTTCAGGCTGGGGGCAAAACGCCCGGCCAGGCCGGCGGCCAATAGCGCACCGAGCACAATGCCGATGTCCATGACGCTGGTGATGTCCTGCCACACCGGCGCCGCCAGGGCCTTGGCATTGCCCGGCATCTGCCAGAACGCCCAGGCGCCGACATCCACACCCAAACCGCTTGCCACTTTGGCGCCCCACAGGGCGAACGCCGAAGTAATGCCCCAAGGCCGTCCGGCCAGCGCCAGGGTGGCGTAGTTGAGCAGCGCCAGGCCAACCGCGCCCCAGACCAATGGCCATGGGCCGCGCAGGAAGCGGCGCAGGCCTTGGTGTTCGCTTTGCACGCCGTGTTCAAGCTGGCCGTGGCGGCGTTTTTCGAGGCGGACGGTGACGGCGGCGATGAGTGCGAACATCGCCAGGCTGGCGAACAAGGCCGGTCTGACGCCAAAACTGTTGACGATCGATACCGCCGGGAACGCAGGCAGTGCGAACCACCAGTCCACATGATGAGTGGCGATCAGCGAACCGCAGATAAAGAACAGCAACGTCACCAGCATGCGCGCATTACCACCGCCCACGGTGAACAGCGTGCCCGACGCACAACCGCCGCCCAGTTGCATGCCGATGCCGAAAATAAACGCACCAAACACCACGGAGACACCGGCCGGCGCGACCAGCCCGACCACCGGCTGCCCGAACAAGGTCCCCGCCCCCAGCGCCGGGAAGAACAGCAAGACCGCCAGCGCCAGCATCACCATCTGCGCGCGCAAACCGGCGCCACGGCGTTCGTTGATGAACACACGCCAGGCCGAGGTGAAGCCGAAAGCGGCGTGGTAGAGGGTCAGGCCCAATGCGGCACCGACCACCAGCAACAGCACCTGGCGCGAGCCGACGCTGGCTTGCAAAAACAAGGCGCCCAGCACCAGGACGATAAAGGCCACCAGCGGCGCAAAGGGTTTGCGCGTGGCGGCGATAGGCAAGGAGGTACTCATGGCGTATCTCGGTGGGTGGGTAGGAACGGGTTGCGAAGCGGGTGAGTATAAACCCAGACCGGCACTGGGCTGTCGCTTCAGCGCGGCCGGGATGCGCGCGACTCGGTTCGGCGGGTGTACCGAGGCTGCGCAAGCGCTGGCGAGGGCAGCGAACACAGTCACTGCCGCACCGCTGTCAGCCGCGCCCCACCGATCCCGACACGGGAAGGTTACCCAGCAACTTGAGCCCGGTGGTCTTCACAAAGGTGTCGTAGTCCATCGGCCGCTGGATACGCGTTTCGGCGTTGGGCAGCACATACGCCCAGGCCCGCTTGGACGAAGCGTCGTACACCAGTTTGAACAGCCGCGTCGGCACCCACACCTGGTTATCGCCGATGGTGCCGTAACCGGCATCGAACAACGGCCCGGTGAACACATACACGTCACCGCCGGCGCGTACGGCGAATTTGCGCACATCGGCCTCGACCTTGCTCCAGATCTTGCGGTTGTTGGTGGGGTCTTGCGGCACCATGTTCGACAGCGCAAAAGACTGGGCCATGGCTTTGGCGTCGGGGGCATCGGCGGCCGGGGACTGATGCCCGCGGTCCATGGCCGGGTGTTGGCCGTGGTAGTCGCTCAACTCCGCGCGCCCTGCCTTGGGGATGCGCGGGTCGGCGTAGAAGTGGTTGGTGCGTTCTTCGCCTTTGGCGTCGTTGAGCTGGCGCGCGTTGAGACGTTCGACCACCAGCAGCGGGGTCTTGCTGGTTTGTGAATACAGCACGGCAAAATGGTCGGAGCACAGCGCCAGCGGTTTCATGCTGGCGGGGACGGTCGCGGTTTTGATCGGTGTGGCGGTCGGGAAAATATCGGCGCAGCTGTCGAACGAAAGGCGTTGTTCCTGGCTGGAATAGAGGTCCATCGCACCCCGGGCGTGCGCCCCGGTGGACAGCAGAAAAAAGGCCGAGAGCCCGATAGCAATGTTGCGTAAGTGCATGTTTTTAAATCTTATCGTGAGGATTGAGCGGGACCTATGGACCCTCACATTGCACTTTAGTGCTGGCCCTGGCGGTTGCGCTGGCGTTTCCAGCCGCCGCCGGCCCATCGGCAGACCGTTTTCCCGGTTTGAAGCCATGGGCCCGCGCCGTCCACGCGATACTCAGCGCCACGCCCACCAACACCAGCATCGCCCACGCAAACGCAGCCACGCCCCAGGTGTCCAGCAACACCCCACCCAGTACGCCGCTGCCGGCAATTGCGCTGTTCCACGCCACCACGTTCAACGACAACGCCACATCAGCGCCCTCGCCCGCCGCATCCGCCAGCGCGGTTTGCAACAACGTGGCGGCGCCGCCAAAGCTCAGGCCCCATACCGCCACGCCGAGGTAGATCACCTCAGGCATTGCTCCCAGCAAACCGAACACCACACAGACCAGCGCAAACGTCGCCAGGCTCGCCAACACGGTGTTGCGCAGCAACGGCTCGACCAATCGGGCGGTGATCCAGATACCCGCCAGCGCGGCGATCCCGAACACCAGCAACACCAGATCCACACGCTCGGCCAACCCCGCCGGCGCCAAGAACGGTGCGATGTAGGTGTACAAAATGTTGTGCGCTAGCATCCAACTGATCACCACCGCCAGCACCGGGCGCACGCCGGGCGTGGTCAGCACTTTGCCCAACGACAGCCGTTGATTCGCGGGTTGTGGTGCGTAGTCCGGCACTGTCACCAGCACCCACGCGATCAATATCAGGGTCAGCCCCGACATCAGGCCAAACGTGGTACGCCACCCCACCCACCCACCTAGCCAAGTGCCCAGCGGTACGCCTAATGACAGCGCAATCGGCGTACCGACCATTGCCAGCGCCAGCGCCTTGCCCTGTTGATGCGGCTCGACCATGCGTCGTGCGTAACCGGCCAATAGGCTCCAGGCCAAACCCGCCACCGCCCCGGCAAAAAACCGCGCCACCAGGGTCACGCCATAGTGGGAGGACAACGCCGTAATCGAATTGAACAGCAAAAAACCGACGACGGTCAGCAGCAACACATTGCGCCGACGCCAGCCACGGGTGGCGATGGTCATGGGGATCACCGCCAGCACCGAACCCAGCGCGTAGGCCGTGACCATCTGCCCGGCCATCGACGGCGAGATCGCCAGGCCTTCGCTGATCAACGGCAAAAGGCCGGCGGGCAGGGTTTCAGTGACGATGCAGATGAAGCCGGTCATGGCCAGGGCGAGCAAAGCGCCGACGGGCAAGCGTTCGGATGAAGCCGATAGGGCCAGTGAGGCGGTCATGTGAAGCTCCTTGGAGGCAGACTTAAATACTGATCGATACAAATGTTGCAGGCGCGCACCGCGCGTTGTCAACGACTTATGTATCGAATAGTATTTATCTCGCTTTCCACAGGAGACCTCCCATGGCAAAAATGGGCCGCCCGCGTAACTTCGATCGTGAACAGGCCGTGGAACAGGCGCTGCACCTGTTCTGGCAGCATGGCTATGACGCCACTTCCCTCGCCCAGCTCAAGGCCGGCCTGGGCGGCGGCATTTCCGCGCCGAGTTTTTACGCCGCGTTCGGCTCCAAAGAAGCACTCTTCGAGGAGTGCGTGCAGCGTTACTTGGCCACCTACGCCCAAGTCACCGAATGCCTGTGGGACGAATCCCTATTGCCGCGTCAAGCCATCGAAACCGCGCTGCGCCAATCGGCGCGCATGCAATGCGAAGACGGCCACCCCAAAGGCTGCATGGTGGCACTCGGCGTGATGAGTGCGCCGAGCCCGGAAAACGCGCGGGTGGCGGATGCGCTGACCCAGTCGCGGCTGCGCACGCGCGCAGGGATCGTGGCGTGTGTGGAACGCGCGGTACGCCTGGGCCAGTTGCCAGCGCACACTCAGGTGAGCGTGATGGCCACAGTGTTCGATAGTTTCTTGCAGGGTGTTTCGATCCTCGCGCGCGACGGTGTGCCGGCGCAAACCATCGATGCCGCGATCAGCCGGCTCCTGCGCACCTGGGATGTCGCGGCGTCGATCACGCCTGCGTCGCCCCATTCGAAGGCTTAACTACAAATCAGTGCTGGCCACGCTTGCTTTCGTTGATGGCACACCGCTAATCTTGCGAATAATTCTTATCCGCAGACGTAACTTCCGATGTCGGCCAGCGACCTTCCCTTGAACCAGGCTGTCCATGCGCTCTACACCGAGCACCATGGCTGGTTGTTCGGCTGGCTGCGAAAAAAACTCGGTTGCCCGCAAAACGCGGCGGACCTCTCCCACGACACCTTTATGCGCATCCTCGCGTCACGCGAGGCCCTGGGCGCCATGCGCGAACCACGGGCGTTCTTGACGACCACGGCGCGCCACCTGATCATCGACCGCGCGCGCCGCCGTCAGTTGGAAGGCACCTATCTGCGCGAGCTGGCGCTGACCATCGAGATCATGGAGCAGTGCCAGCAATCGCCGGAGCAGATCCTCGTCACCCTCGAGGCACTGGAACAGATCGCCTTCGTACTCGACGGCCTGGCCCTGAACGCGCGGCAGGCGTTCCTGCTGTACTTCCTCGAAGGCCTGCGCCAAAGCGACATCGCCCGCCGCCTGGGGATTTCCGAGCGCATGGTGCGCAAGCACCTGATGAACGCCTTGCTGCACTGCCACCATGCGCTGGATGTATGAACGCCGACCTCGATCAACAGGCCGCCAACTGGGTAATCCGCCTGAGCGAAGGCGACCTCAGCGAACGCGAGCAACAGCAGTTCGAACGCTGGAGAGCCGCCGACCCACGGCATGCGGCGGCGTTCGAGCGCCTGCAAGGGTTCGTGGGGCGCTTGCAGGCGTTGCGCCCGCAACAGGCGCCGGTGCAGGCCGCACTGGAAGCCGCCCGGGTACGCCGACGCAACCCGAGCGGTCGGGTGTTGCTGGGCCTGTTGCTGGCGTTGCCGGTGGCCCTGGCGCTGCGGGCCTACCCGCCGAGCTATCTGTTGGCCGACCAGCGCACCGCCCCGGCGCAATGGCAGCAGGTCAACCTGGACGACGGCTCGCAACTGACTCTTGGTGGCAACAGCGCCGTAGACCTGACCTTCAATGGCCAGCAACGCCAGGTGCGCTTGCTGCGCGGTGAAATCCTGGTGCAGGTGGCCCACGATGCCGCGCGGCCGTTTGTGGTGGTGACCGACGACGGCCAGATGCGCGCCCTCGGCACGCGTTTCACGGTCAAGCGCGAAGCACCGGGTACGCTGCTGACCCTGCTCGAGTCAACGGTCGCAGCCACCGATGCCGGCCATCACGCCACGGTGAACGTCAGCGCGGGCGAGCAGGCGCGCATCACGCCAAACGCGGTGACACGCGTGGGCAAGGTTGACCCGCGCACCCTGAACGACGCCTGGCAATACCATCAGTTGGTGGTACAGGACCGACCGTTGCCAGAGGTCCTCGATGAACTCGCACGCCAATATGGCGGCCATCTGCAGTTCGATCGCGAGCAACTGGCCGACCTGCGCGTATCCGCCGTCTTGCCCTTGGATAACCCGCGCCGCGCCCTGCAACTGATTGCCGATGGCCTGCCGGTGCGCATCCGCGCGTTCAGCCCGTTGTGGCTGCGGATCGAGCGTCACGAAAAATAATCGCGCAGGCCGGGTTCCGCTTTTACGTACTGCCCCGTCAAGGAAGAAAGCACCTCAATAACAGGAATGTCTTCCATGCCGCGCCACTTCCAGCGTTCCCCCTTGCCCCTCGCCCTGGCGATCAACCTGGCCAGCGTTGCCGCGCTGAGCCTGGCCCTGTGCAGCCCGGCTGCCGCGCAAGAGGCGGCGCGTTATGCCATCGCCGCGGGGCCGCTCGGCCCGGCGCTGAACCTGTTCGCCCAGCAGGCCCATGTGGCGTTGTTGTTCGACAGCAAAACCGTCGCCGGTTTGACTACGGCTGGCCTGCACGGTGAGTTCCCGATCAACCAGGGCTTTGCCCAACTGCTGAGCGGCAGTGGTTTGCAGGCTGCGCAAGGCGCCAATGGCTATGTACTGGTGCCGGTCAACACCAGCGGCTCGCTGGAACTGGGGCTGACGTCGATTACGGGCCTGACCGAAGAACGCAGCACCGAGCACGTCAAGGGCTACGTGGCCACGCGTAACCTGAGTGCTACCAAGACCGACACGCCGATCATCGAAACCCCGCAATCGCTGTCGGTGGTCACCAGCGATGAGATCCGCGATCGGCAATCGGAAACCCTCTCGCAAACCCTTGACCTGACGCCGGGGTTCACCAGCCAACCCACCAGTTTCAACCGCACCTCGGACCGTTTCCGCATTCGCGGCTTCGACGTGGAGTCGGCCACCGGTGGCTCCCTGCGCGATGGCCTGCGCCTGCAAAACAACTCGTACGATGGCGTACAGGAACCCTATGGGCTGGAACGCGCCGAGGTGATTCGCGGCGCGGCGTCGGTACTGTACGGGCAGCTCTCGCCCGGCGGGTTGATCAACACCGTGAGCAAGCGCCCCAGCCAAACGCCTTACCATGAGCTCAACCTGCAGAGCCGGGCAGAACAACCGTAAACAACTGTCCGCCGACTTCACCGGCCCGCTGGGCGACAGCGACACCCTGAGTTACCGCCTGACCCTGCTCGACCGCAAGAGCGACACCGCCGCCGACCATATCCGCAACGACAAGGTCTACGTCGCGCCGGCCCTGACCTGGCAGCCCAACGACGACACCTCGCTGACCTTGTTGTCGTTCTACCAGAAGACTGAAACCGGCTTCTCCGCGCCCCTGCCCTATCAACTGACCAAGGGCGTGGGCAGCGGCCGGTTCCAGATCGGCCGCCACGACTTTATCGGTGAACCGGACTACGACGAAATGAACGGCGAGATGTCGGCGCTGGGCTATGAGTTCGAGCACCGTTTCGATGAGCACACGCGCATCAGCCACAAGCTGCGCTACTACCAGTCGGACGTGACCTGGCGCTACCTGCAGGTCAACATCGCCGGCAACAACATCGCCACCGCGCAGACCACCGGCCTGCTGCGCCGTCAATACAGCGACCGCGAAGAACGCTCGCGGGGCCTGGCCAGCGACACCCATATCGAAAGCAAATGGCAGTTCGGCGACTGGCAGCACACCTTCCTGCTGGGCTTCGATGGTTACGACACCAGCTACGACTCCCATAACTTTCGCGGCACCGCACAGCCGTTGAACCTGGCGACCTATCAATATGGCCAGCAGGTAGTGGTCAACACACACCCCGCCACCGACCGTGGCTCGCAGATCGACACCCTGCAAAAAGGCATCTACTTCCAGGACCAGATCAAGTTCGACGAACGCTGGATCCTGCTGTTGGGCGGCCGTCACGACTGGGCCGACCAGCACACCGAACTGTTCCGCAACGGGGTCGACAGCGGCAAAAGCGATGAAGCCACCACCTGGCGCGCCGGCCTGGTGTACAAGGCCGACAATGGCCTGGCGCCCTACATCAGCTACAGCGAATCGTTCTTTCCGGTGGCCGGCACCAACAAGGCCGAAGAGAGCTTTATTCCCACCGAAGGCAAGCAGTATGAAATCGGTATCCGCTATCAACCCGAAGGCAGCGCCACGCTGTTGAGCGCGGCGGTGTATCAGTTGGAACAGCGCAACGTGCTGAGCCAGGACCGCACCGACCTCAACTTCTCGGTACAGGTCGGCGAGGTGCGCTCGCGTGGTTTTGAACTGGAAGCCAAGACCGAAGCCACCCCCAACCTCAGCCTGATCGCGTCCTACGCCTACATCGACGCGCGCATCACAAAAAGCGATATCGCCAGCGAAATCGGCCAACGCAGCGAAGACACTCCCTATCATCAGGCCGCCCTGTGGGCCGATTACCGCCTGGCGGCACTGGGTATCCCGCACCTGCGCATCGGCGGCGGCGCCCGCTACAAGGGCACCACCCAAGCCTCCGGCGTACCCTCGTCGATGCCCGCCTACACCCTGTACGACGCTCGCGCCAGTTATGAGCTCGACGAGCATTGGGAGGTCGCAGTCAACGCCAATAACGTCACCAACAAGCGCTACACCTATTGTGAATTCGCGATTTGCCGGTATGGGGATGAGCGGCAGTTGATCAGTTCGTTGACGTATCGCTGGTAATCGGGCTGGAACAAACCCCGTTGACATTCATAGGGCCAAACAATAAAGGCGCTCCAAAGAGCGCCTTTATTCATCGCGACATTACTGCTCGCTGATGGATTTCACCTCAGCCTTGGCCGCACCGCCAATCGCAATGCGCTTCGGCTTGGCTTCCTCCGGTACCACCCTGAGCAAGTCGATGCTCAGCAAACCGTTGGAGAGCTGTGCGCCCTGCACTTCGATGTGGTCGACCAGGCGGAACGACAGGCGGAACGCGCGCTGGGCGATGCCCTGGTGCAGGTAGGTGATGTTTTCATCGTGTTCACGCTTGCCACCGGCGACGGTCAACACACCTTTTTCCACCTGGATCTCCAGGTCGTCCTCCACCAGGCCGGCGGCTGCGATGACGATCCGGTAGTGGTCATCACCGTGCTTCTCGACGTTGTGAGGCGGATACGTGGTACCGGCCTCGCTGCGAAGCGCCGATTCGAAAAGGTCGTTGAAACGGTCAAAGCCAACAGAATGGCGGAACAGTGGGGCCAACGAGAGAGTAGTAGCCATTGCAAAATCTCCTGAGTTTTCTCCAAGTGATTTGATACGCGACCCGTATTCGGCATCGCGTAAAACCTAAGTAGGTTCAGGCGAAAAAATTTCAAGCGGCGTCCCTAAAAATTTTTTTGCAGGGCTCTGATCCCGTGAATACAGGCCACAGCACCGACGGATGAGCAGTGCCGCGAGCAATCTTCCAGGGCCGCATAGCTAAACGGCAGTTCCTGACTAGACTGATGAGCGCACAGACTTGGTCATGGGAATCGTTGGATGAGTGAAGTAAACGCACGGGCCGGCATGTTTTCCAGCCCGTGGCGACATCGAGAACTGTTGGTTTCCATGGTTCAGCGGGAAGTGATTGGTCGGTATCGCGGCTCCATCATGGGGCTGTTGTGGTCGTTCCTGAACCCTCTGTTCATGTTGCTGGTGTACACCTTCGTGTTCAGCATGATGTTCAAGCTGCGCTGGCCTCAAGGCAGCGGTTCCAGGAGCGAATTCGCGCTGCTGGTGTTTGCCGGCCTGCTGGTGTTCAACGTGTTCGCCGAATGTGTGGGCCGTGCGCCCGGCCTGATCATCGCCAACGCCAACTACGTCAAAAAAGTCATGTTCCCCCTGGAGATCCTGCCTTGGGTGGTGCTGGGCGCGGTGCTGTTCCATACCCTGGCCAGCTTATTGATCTGGCTGGTCTTCCACCTGCTGTTTTTCGGTTTTCCGCCCCTGACCAGCCTGCTGCTGCCCCTGGTGCTATTGCCGCTGGTGCTCTTTACCCTGGGCATTTCATGGCTGCTGGCCTCGCTGGGGGTTTACCTGCGCGATGTCGGCCAGATAGTTGGCGTATTGACGACGGCCTTGATGTTCGTCTCCGCGATTTTTTACCCGGCCAGCGCCTTTCCGCCGGCCTATCAAGGCCTCCTGCGCCTCAACCCACTCACGTTGGTGGTCGAGCAAACCCGTGACGTGCTGTTCTGGGGCGTCTTGCCCGACCCTCTCACTTGGGTCTGCGGCCTACTCGCGGCCGGGGGCGTAGCCTGGCTGGGGTTCAGCTGGTTCCAGAAGTCTCGTAAAGGATTTGCCGATGTGCTCTGACATCGCCGTACAAACGGCCCACCTGAGTAAGAGCTATCACATCTATGACACGCCCAGGGATCGTCTGTGGCAGCTGTTGTCCCGGGGTAAAAAGCATTTTTATCGCGAGTTCTGGGCGCTGCAGGATGTGTCACTGACACTGCGCAAAGGCGAAACGGTGGGGATCATCGGCCGTAACGGCAGTGGCAAATCGACGTTGCTGCAACTGATCTGCGGCACATTGAGCGCCACGTCCGGCAGCATTCACAGCCATGGGCGCGTGGCCGCGTTGCTGGAGCTGGGGTCGGGTTTCAATCACGACTTCACCGGGCGCGAAAACGTCTATATGAACGGCGCGGTGCTGGGGCTCAGTCGTGCTGAAATCGACGCGCGTTTTGCCCAGATTACTGACTTTGCCAATATCGGCGACTTTATCGACCAACCGACCAAGACCTACTCAAGCGGCATGCTCGTGCGGTTGGCCTTTGCGGTGGCCGTGTGCGTACAGCCCGACATCCTGATCGTCGATGAAGCCCTTGCGGTGGGTGACGCATCGTTTCAGTTCAAGTGCCTCAATCGCCTGGAGGCGCTGACCCAGCAAGGCACCACGTTGCTGTTCGTGTCCCATGACATGGGCATGGTCAAACGCTTTTGCAATCGAGTCATTTACCTGCGCGAAGGCCGGGTGCGCGCCAGTGGGTCTCCCGAAGAAATGGCCGAACTCTATCTGCTGGAAATGCGCGACGAACAGCGCCGCTGGGCCAGTGGCGGTGCGGTGCCGGTCGCTCCCAAGGCGTTTCTCGACAAACAAGGCGGCATCGCCTTCGGCACCGATGAGGGGCATATCGTGGCCGCCTGCTTTACCAATACCGACAGCCTCTATTCGAGCTTTGTGTACGGCGAAACCATCCAGATATGCATCCAGGCCCAGGTTCGCGACACCATTGAGTTGCCCTCCATCAGCGTGACAATCCAGGAAGCCCGGCTGCTGGTGATCGGCGGCGCCAACCTGCCGCTGCAGATGGAGGCGGCGCACGATGGCTGGCGCAAGGCGACCATCACCGTCCACTTCCCCGCCGCCCTCTCGGCGGGCAAATACCACATCACACTGAAACTGATGAACGGCCACAGCGAAGAAACCGCACAGCTCATCGAGAAGCAGGTCGCGCTGCTGGCGTTCGACACCCTGCCCGGCACCAAGGACTTCCTTGGGTTCGTCGACCTGGGAATCGAGGCCGGTCACGCCCTGCAAACGAGCACTCTGGGGGAGCGCCAATGAGTCGCGCGTGGCAGGTAGGGATCTTCGGCACGTTCGATGTCGCCAACTATGGCGACTTGCTGTTTCCCATCATCGCTGAAGTGGAATTGACCAGGCGCCTGGGCGCGGTAAAGCTCCATCGGTTTTCCTATCACGCAAAAACCCCACCCGAATGGCCGTACGAGGTCACCTCACTGACCGCTTTGCCGGACATCGCCGGCGAGTTGGATGGCGTACTGATCGGCGGCGGTTTCATTATTCGCTTCGACAAAGTGGTTGCCACCGGCTATTACCCGCCGGATGCCTCCATTCACCACCCCACCGGTTACTGGCTGACGCCGGCGCTGATCGCCTTGCAACACGCAATCCCGCTGATCTGGAATGCGCCCGGCATGCATTGCAACGAGATTCCGTCGTGGGCCGTGCCGCTGGTGAAGCTGAGCCTGGATCACAGCCCGCATATCCGGGTGCGGGATGCACTCTCGCAGTCAGCCCTGGCGCAGGTGTCGCCGACCGCCCAGGTCGAGGTGCTCCCCGATACCGCCTTCGGCCTTGCGCGGTTGCTCGACGTGCAAGCGCCGTCGGCCGCCTTCCTGGCACTTCGCGCCAGCGCCGGGCTGACTCAACCGTATCTGGTGGTGCATGCGATGTGGGGGTTGGACAGCTTCCTGCACCTGTGGCGAACCCATGCCGGATTGTTCGAAGACTTGCAGCTGCTGCTGTTGCCCATAGGACCGGTGCTGGGCGACCACGAAAGCGTTCTGGGCGAGGGCCTGGAACGCTCGCGATGCCTGCCGTTCTGGCCTGATCCTTTGCTGCTGGCGGAACTGCTGGCCCATGCCGAGGGCGTCATCGGGCACAGCTATCACTTGGCGATCAGCTCACTGGTGTTTGGCGTGCCGATCTTCTGCTCGGCGGACCTGGGCACCGGTAAATACACCGCGCTGCCCAGCCATGGACGCATCTTCCAGATACGCCGGGACCAGCCCATTGAACCGCAGTGGTTTCGCGCCCAATTGGGCAGGCAGCCCCTGTCCCAGGTCACCGCCCACGCGACGGAGCAGCTCGACGCACACTGGGACCGCGTGGCCGAGCTGATCCGTGAAGGCCCGAGGTCGACCCCAGCCGCGCTCAACCGTTATTGGCAAGGCTTGCCTGGGGTACTCGAAGACCTGCATGCACAGGTCCAACATCAGGTCGCCGAGCGGCAAAGCGACCACGCGCAACACCAACACGCGCTTGAGGCGCTGTACCGCTCCAACTCTTTCAAGCTGACGGCGCCGTTGCGCCACATCCGCCGTACCCTGACGAAATGGCTGGGAGCCCTTCGACATGATTGACCTGAGCAAACTGAGCGCCAATCGCTTGAAAAGCGCGCCTTATTCCTGGGCGCAGATCGACGCGCTGTATAGCCCCGAAGACGCCAAGGCACTGGCCCGAACCTACCCCCACGACCACTTCAAGACGGTATCGGGCTACGGCGGGGCAAAGGATTACGAATACGAGGCACGGCAATTGATCGCCATGGGCAGCCACGAGGTGGTCAACCCACAGGCCCTGAGCCGCGCATGGCTGGCATTGAGCGACAGCCTGCGCTCGGCGCAGTACCGCCATGCGATGTCCACATTGACCGGCCAGGACCTGAGCCACGCGCCCATGGAGGTGAATGTCTTCCATTACGGCCCTGGCGCCAACCTGGGGCCCCATCCCGACCTGGACGACAAACGGGTCACGCACATTCTGTATTTCAACGAGACATGGAACCCCGCCGACGGCGGTTGCCTGCAAATCCTCGGCTCTGCCGACCCTGCCGACGTCGTCGCCCAAGTGCCCCCCGTGATCGGCAACTCGGCGGTCCTGGTGCGCGCCGACAACTCGTGGCACGCGGTTTCGCGAGTCGTGGATGGCTGTCGGTCCTCCCGGCGCAGCGTGACCGTGACCTTCTACCGTCCAGGCTCACGCAGCTCGATGTGGCCGGCCGATGACCCGACACCGCTGCACCCTTACAGTGAACCGAACAACGCAACGCTTGTGTAAAGGACGCCCCCATGGACAAGGACAATCTGGCCACACTTGAGCGCGAAAACGCACGGGTAGAACGCGATGCGGCCATCAGGGAACGAGACGCGGCGATTGCCTACATCGCAATGCTGAAAAATACCCGCTCATGGCGCATTACCCGCCCCTTGCGCACGCTGCTGCATTGGCTCAAGTACAAATCCAGGCACACCGAACCCGACACCCTGGAATTCCTGCGTGCTGAAGATCTGCCCTTAAGTCCCATCGCGAAAGCTACCCAGCCATCCTTGCCGGACGAATCGCCGACAGAGGCCCGCTTCGACATTCTCTGTTTTGCCAATATCGACTGGGCCGCACGCTTTCAGCGCCCTCAGCAACTGATGAGCCAGTTTGCCCGGCATGGCTACCGTGTCTTCTACATCGTCCCCTCCCGCAGCGCCGAGCCTGGGCATGCCTACAGCAGCGTAGAAGTGGCGCCTGGCGTGTTCGAGGTTGCGTTGCGGCGCGATGAGTTCGTGGACTGCTACAACCAACGCCTCACTGAAAACACCCTGCGGGGCTACACAAAGGCGATCGATGCGCTGGCCAGGGACCTGCGTATAAAGACTGCGGTTTCAGTGATTCACCTGGCCTTCTGGGCCCCGCTCGCGTACCAACTGCGCAACGATCACGGCTGGAAAATTCAGTACGACTGCATGGATGACTGGGTTGGCTTCCCGGGTATCGGCGAGGTCTTGCTCGAAGAAGAACAAACCCTGGTCAAGCAGGCCGATTTGATGACGGTCACCGCGGCCTTGCTCCAGGAAAAATGGGCCACCGCGAGCGACAACTGCCTGCTGCTGCGCAACGGCGTGGATTTTGAGTTCTTCGAACGCAACTGCGTGCCCAACAACCTGCTGGCGGACATCAAGCGGCCTTTGATCGGCTTTTATGGCGGCCTGGCCGAATGGGTGGACCTGCCGTTGATCGCGGCCATCGCCCGGCAGCGGCCGGACTGGAACTTCGTATTGATCGGCGACCTGTTCGTCAAAGACCTGGCCGGGCTGGACCGCCTGCCCAACGTGCATTTGCTCGGCAGGAAGCCCTATGCGCAGATGCCGTTGTACCTGTACCACTTCAATGCCTGCCTGATCCCGTTCCGCTTGTATAACGTGACCCATGCGGTCGACCCGGTGAAGTTCTACGAATTCATCAGCGCAGGCAAACCGGTGGTATCGGTGCCGCTGGAAGAAATGAAGATCTACCAGGACTTCGTTTATTTCGCCAGCGAACCGCGGGCCTTCATCGAACAGATCGAGTGCGCCCTGAACGAGACCGACACCCGCGCCGCCACCGAACGCGTGGCGCTCGCCAGCGCCAATGACTGGCATCATCGCTTCGAAACCAATCTGAACGCGCTGACGGCCTTGCATGCGAAAGTGTCGATCATCGTGGTCACCTACAACAACGTCGAGCTGACCCAAGGCTGCATCCAGAGCCTGTTGCGCAATACCACCTACCCCAACTACGAATTGATCATCGTCGACAACGCCTCTTCGGACGATACGCGCAACTACCTGCGTTACCTGAGCCGCACCCAGGCGAATGTCACCGTCGTGCTCAATGACCGCAACCTCGGCTTCGCCGCCGCGAACAACCAGGGGCTGCGCCTGGCAACCGGTGACTGCCTGGTGCTGCTCAATAACGATACCGTGCTACCCAAGGGGTGGATCGACCCCTTGTTGCGCCACCTGCAAGACCCGCAAATTGGCCTGGTCGGCCCGATGACGAACGCGGTCGGCAACGAAGCCAAGGTGGACGTCGACTATGTTGACCTTGAACACATGGAAGCCTTCGCCGACCGCCATGTCGCACGGCACCGCGGCCGCACCTTCGATATCAGCATGCTCGCCATGTTCTGCGTGGCCATGCGCCGCGAGGTGTTCGAGCGCATAGGCCTGCTGGACGAAGCATTCGGCATCGGTATGTTTGAAGATGACGACTACAGCCGGCGCATCCAGGCGGCCGGGCTGAGGACGGTTTGCGCCCAGGATGCATACATTCATCACTATGGGCAGGCCTCGTTCAAGAAGCTGATCGCCAGCGGTGAATACCAGGCGCTGTGGGACAAGAACCAGGCCTATTTCGAGAGCAAGTGGGGTAAATGGAAGCGCCCTGAACCCCGCCTGCAATCGCGCGCGCGTGACCAACCGGAGGATGACATCGTGTTCAAGCGAATCATGAAAAAGCTCAACGCCCAGCCGGAAGCGGTCAGCGCCGACAAGCAAGTCACCGCCGATCATTGGTCGGAGAACATGGCCGGCTCCGACGCATTTTCCGCGGATGTGTATTGGCTCGCGGTCCCCGCCGTACAACAGCGCCATCAGCACAAAGCGACTGCCGGCAGCGGCCACCCTGGCTGGGTGCAGTACTGCCTCAAGGAGTTTTTGGGCCACTCGGTTTCCGGCGCGCGGATGCTGAGTATCGGTTGCGGCACCGGCACCCTGGAGCGAGAGCTCTACAAGCTCAACGCCTTCGAGCAGTGCGATGCCGTGGACATAGCGCCTGGCGCACTCGACGTTGCCAGAACCGAGGCGCTGGCGATCGGCGCGTCGAGCATCAACTATTCATTGTGCGACATCGAACAGACGGACCTGCCCGGCAACTGCTACGACGCGGTCTGGTTCAATGGCTCGCTGCACCACATCCGCGAACTGGAAATCGTCTGCCAACGGGTTCGCCACAGCCTGAAGCCCGGTGGCTGGCTGTTTTTCAATGAGTACGTCGGGGCCAATCACTTTGCCTTTGATGCGCAACAATGTGCGGCCATCAGCCATGCGTTCGGCTTGATTCCAGAACCGTTTCGCCGCTCATTCGTCAAGGGTTCCTACGGCCAGGTGCAACAGGCCGTGCCATTACCCGACCCCATCGAAGTGGTGAAGGTCGACCCCTCGGAAGCCGTGCGCTCCGCCGACATTTTGCGCGTGGTGCAGGAGCACTTCGAGATTCGCGCGCTGAACCGCTGCGGCGGCTCGCTCCTGCAATTTCTGCTGCACGGCATCGCCGGCAACTTCACGCCGGATAATCCACAGTCGCTCAGGGTGCTGCAAATGTTGTTCGACATCGAGGACGGCCTTATCGAGTCGGGCACGCTGAAAAGTGACTTCGTGGTGGTCGCCGCATCGCCGGGGAAAACCGCATGAAACGGCCCGCGCCATGCTGATCGATCGACGCCCCTCGCGGCTTAGCCGCTGGCGCGCGGCATACCATCGGCTGCCGTTGCCGGCCAGTATAAAAAAGCTGCTCGCCGCGATTTATCGACGGGTGTTGCTGGGCGCTGTGCGCGCCATACGAAATGCCATGAACGCAGGACAAACCTTTATCAGCCCCTCACCGGTGCCGCAGCCCCAACAGGCAGGGCTGGCCGACTACATCATCTGGGGCGCCATCGACTGGGACTTGCGCCACCAACGCCCGCAACAACTGGCCCAGGCACTGGGCGCCACGGGGCGCCGGGTGATCTACGTGTCGTCGTCGTTGATCGATGCGCGCCATGCCGGCTTTGAACTGGCGCCGCTGGATGAACAGGGCCGGCTGTTCCAGGTCAGCCTGTTCGCCCATGGCGCGCCGCGTATCTACGCCGGTGCCCCAAACGCGGCGCAGGTTCACCAATTGCTGCGCAGTATCGGTGAGGTGCTGCTGTGGTCCGGATCTACCCGTGTTATTTCATTGGTGCAACATCCCTTCTGGTGCGACATCGCCGGTGAATTGCCCGACAGTCGATTGATCTACGATTGCATGGACCATCACCAAGGGTTCGACGACAACGCCCCGGACATCCTGCAGCTTGAGCGGCGACTGGTGCGCGACGCCGACCTCCGGCTGTTTACCTCCGACTGGCTGGCCCGGCAATGGCCGGCCCAGCCCCACGAACCCAGCGCTATCATCCGTAACGCGGCTGACTTCGCGCATTTTTCCAGCCCCCCGGCGTCGGTCTATCGGGATCGCCTGCAACGCCGGGTGATCGGCTATTACGGCGCCATTGCCGGTTGGTTCGACGCCGAACTGGTAGCCAGCATCGCCGAGGCCTTTGCACAGCATGTGGTGCTGCTGATCGGTGCCGATACGGCCGGGGTGCAGGCACGCTTGCGCGGCTGCCCGAACGTCGAGTTCATGGGCGAAGTGCCCTATGGCGCCCTGCCCTATTACGCGCATGGTTTCGACGTGTGCATCGTGCCGTTTCGCGTGACGCCGCTGACGCTCGCCACCAACCCGGTAAAGGTTTACGAGTACTTGAGCGCCGGCAAACCGGTGGTTTCGGTGGACCTGCCGGAAATGCAGCAATTTGGCGCGCTGGTGCAGGTCGCCAGGGATACGCCTGGGTTTATTGCCGCGATCACCCAGGCACTGACACCCTCCACCGCCGAACACCTCGCTCAACGACAGGCGTTCGCGGCTCAACAAACCTGGACGCACCGCGCCGATGCGCTCATCACCCTGGCTGAACACCGCGACCACGCCGCGCGGGTCAGCGTGATCGTCGTGACCTATAACAACCTGGCATTGACCCGCGCCTGCCTCGAAAGCCTTGAGCGCCACCGCGAAGGCATCGCGCTGCAGATTATCGTGGTGGACAACGCCTCCAGCGACGCCACCGCAGACTTCCTGGCGCAGTGGGCCGCCGACAGCGGGCACAGGGTCATCCTCAACCCGGACAACCGAGGCTTCGCGGCGGCCAATAACCAGGGGTTGGCGGTCGCCACCGGCGATTATCTGGTGTTGCTCAACAACGACACCCAGGTGACTTCAGGCTGGGCGAGTACCTTGCAGCGGCATTTGCAACGTAACCCTGAACTCGGCCTGATTGGCCCGGTGACCAATAATATCGGCAATCAAGCCAAGGTTGATGTCACCTACACCAGCCTGGCGCAGATGCCGCAAGCGGCTCGACGCTTTACCTGCCGGCACCTTGGCGAGCGTGTCCGGCAGCCGACCCTGGCGTTCTTCTGCGTGATGATGCGGCGCAGTACCTACACGCAAATCGGCCCGCTCGACGAGGTGTATGGCCGAGGCTTTTTCGAAGATGACGATTACTGCCGACGTGTCGAACACGCCGGCCTCGCCTGCGCATGCGCGCGCGATGTGTTCATTCATCACCAGCTGTCGGCCTCGTTCGGGCAAATAAACCAGAGCGAACGCCAGGCACTGTTCGAGAAAAACAAAGCGATCTACGAGGCCAAATGGGGCCCATGGGTGCCCCATCAACATGAATAAGGCCGCGACGACGTTGCGCGCACCACTGGCCTGCGGCAACGTCGCGCTCATGAATGAAGTTTAGTGGCATCAAAACGCGCCTCCCAAGAGTGTTGCAAGGCAAACGCATGGGCCTCATCCGCGTCACGTTCACAGCACAAGGCTGCCTCGGCCAGCGCCGCAAGATCGGTCAGCGAATGACTGATAAACACACCTGGCAGGTCTGAGCGGCAGTGCATTTCGCCAAAGTCGGTGGAGATCACGGGCAACGCCAGGGCGCGGTATTCGTAATATTTGATGGGGTCGACAGAGGCGGTGAGTACGTTCGGTTTGAAGGGGATCAACCCCACGTCGAACTCAGCCATGGCTTGCAGTGCCGCGCCATGATCACAGGCGGGCAGCAAGACGACGTTAGGGGGTAGCTGATGGGCGGTCGGCTCGAACACGGGGCCGATCAAGCGGATTTCGTCGTGGGGCCTGGCCAGGGCCAAGGCGGCTACCCAGCCCCAGTCAAACCAGAAGGCCATCGTGCCCACATAGCCGAACACCTTTCGCGTGGAGGACGTCGGCGCAGGTTGTATGCCGAGCACTGCCGCCAGATCCAGACCGTTATGCACCAGGTGCACATCGTCCCGATAACCGCGCCATTGCGCATTAATGCCAGAGCTCGACGCCCAGATGACATCCACTCGCTGAGCGATCAACCGCTCCCATCGCGCCAGGGACGCGCGCGAAAAACCGGTGTAGAACGCCGGAAAATCGTCCATGGCGTCATACAGCGACGGGCAATGCGGCAGACGCTGCAACAGCAACCCCGCCAGCGCCGACGGCTTGCCGACCACCAGCAAGGTGGGCGCCTCGCGCGCGAAACCTTCGATCAAGCTCAAGGCATGCCGCCACACAAAACGGTTTACCCAGCCTGCCCCCGGTAGCGGCTCAATGGGCAACCCGCCCGGCTTCAAAACCGTGAGCCAGGCGGGCGTTGGGCTGGGTGGCTGAACAACTGGGGATGCGCGCAGACGCCGCAGATCGCTCCACTTGGGCAGCCGCGTGGGGTAAGGGTCCACCCATAGCACCGACACGCCCGTGCGGCGGTGAAGCCAGTCGACAAACTTATGTGGCCGCTGAGCGAAGCTCTCCCAGGGTAGCGGCGAAAGGATGACTACGCGGTTCAAACAAAGTGCTCGCGCAGGGCGTTGACGATACGTCCGGCCGCCTGCCCGTCGCCATAGGGCGAAATGCCGAGCGCCATGGCCCGATAGGCCGATTCATCATCAAGCAGGTGCTGCACGGCCTCAATAATGTGATCGCCGTTCGTACCAATCAGTTTTACGCCCCCCTGTTCAACCGCCTCGGGTCGCTCGGTTTCATCCCGCATGACCAGTACAGGCTTACCCAGTGCCGGGGCTTCTTCCTGCACCCCGCCCGAGTCGGTCAGGATCAGATAGGCGGCTTGCATGGCGGCGATGAAGGTCGTGTAATCTAGCGGCGCGCAGAGCCTGAAATTGGGTATCCCGGCCAAACACGCATGCGCGACCTCCTTGATATTCGGGTTCGGATGCACGGGGTACAGGAACTGCACCTCAGGGTTGCACTCGGCCAGGGTACGCAATGCCCGGCAAATATCGCGAAACGGCGCGCCGAAATGTTCCCTGCGGTGAGAGGTCACCAGCACCAGGCGTCGGCTGGGGTCAAGATCAAGGTTGAGCGCCGGCGCCCTGGCCGCTGCCGTGAGCAGGGCATCAATCACCGTGTTGCCGGTGACCACAATATCTGCAGCGCAGACGCCCTCTTTCAACAGGTTTTGCCGGGCGCTTGCCGTCGGTGCAAAGTGCCAACGCACCAACCTGCCGGTCATCACACGGTTGGCTTCCTCTGGAAACGGCTGTTGCATATCCCAGGTGCGCAGGCCGGCCTCAACATGACCCACCGGTATACGGTGATAAAAACAGGCCAAGGCGCAGGCCAGCACCGACGTGGTATCGCCCTGTGCCAAAACGGCATCGGGCCGCTCTTGCAGGAGCACGGTGTCCAGGTCGAGCAACAAATGGGCGGTCAAGCTGGTGAGGGTCTGATTGGGCCGCATCGCGTCCAGGTCGATGTCGGGTTCGATCCCGAAAGACACCAGGATCTGGTCCAGCAGATGACGGTGTTGCGCCGTGGCAAGTACACGCACATCCACCCAACGTTCTTTTTTCAGGGCCAAAATAACCGGGGCCATTTTGATCGCTTCGGGACGAGTCCCGACAACACACAAGATTTTTTTCAGAGACACGTCGAGCCTATTTCCATATTCAGGGAGTAGCTGAATAACTGCTGAGGTTCGTGACTCAACTGAATTCAAGCCATTGCACGCACATTCCGCTGTGCTTAAGCAGCATAGACACAGAACGCGCTTCCTGCCCGATAGCGCGACGCGCTTTCCCAGATCGGAAAGGTTGCCCTATTTTTTGCTCAGCGCACCGGCCAGGCGCTGCATGGCGACTTCGATTTCATGGGCGGTCAGGGACGAGTATCCCAATAGCCAACCGTGTTTTTTCTCTACGCCGGCATAGAGCCGACTGAGGCCGGGCAGTTGCACGCCCACGCGGGCAGCCTGGCGGATGGTGTTTTCTTCCGACCAACCCTCGGCCAGCAAACAGGGAATCTGCAGCCCGCCCTGGGGGCTTAAGGCCGTGACAATTGCGCCAAGGTGCCGGCCGATCGCATCCAGCATGGCTGCACGGCGCGCGGCGTAGAGTTTGCGCATGGCGCGGACATGCGCGTTGTAATGGCCGTCTTCCATGAAGCGCGCCAGGGTCAGTTGAAGGCTCTGCGGTGTGTGGCCGTCCATGATGCTGCGTGCGTAGGTGAAGGCTTTGACCAACTCAAGAGGCAGCACCATGTAGCCGATACGCAACCCCGGATACAGGGTTTTGCTGAAGGTACCGAGGTAGATCGTGCGTTGATCGTTGTCCAGGCCCTGCACGCACGCAATCGGCAGCCCGTCGTAGTGGAACTCGCTGTCGTAGTCGTCCTCGATGATCCACTTGCCATGCTCGGTCGCCCAGTTGATCAGCTCGAGTCGACGCTCCAGCGGTAAGGTCGCACCGGTGGGGTATTGATGCGAGGGCGTTACATAGACGCAATTGGCACCGCTGCGATCGGCCCGCAGCAGGTCCGTGCGTATGCCCTGAGCATCGACATCGATGGGCACCACGTTGGCCTCGGCGGTTTCAAAGGCCTTTTTGGCACCGAAGTAGCCCGGGTTTTCCAGCAGGATCGGTTTGCCGGCGTCCACCAGCAACTGGGCGCACAGGAACAGGGCTTGGCGCGTGCTGCTTAACACCAGGATCTGCTCAGGCGAGCATTTGGCCCCGCGCTCAAGGTTCAGGTACGTGGCGATTGCCTTGCGCAGAGGCTCGGCGCCTTGGGGGTCGCCATGCAGCAGGACATTGGCCTGGTAATCCTTCGTGACCTGGCGTTGCAGGCGCTCCCATATCCGGGTGGGGAAGGTTCGGGTTTCCGGCAACCCGGTGGCAAATGCCTTGATGACTTGTTGATCGTTAACGCCACCGCTGTTGAAAATCATCCGCCCGCGCTGGCTCAGGCCCGCCCCCGGCGGCGCCTCGCTGTGCGGGGCGCCTTGCACGTTCGTGCGCCGGCGCGCAGCCCCGCGCAATTCGGCGCCGACCGCCGCGGATACGTAGCTGCCCGAGCCCTCGCGCCGCACGATGAAACCGTCACGGTGCAAATGCACATAAGCGTTCTCGACCGTGTCGCGGGCCACGCCGAGCGTCTTGGCCAGGACCCTGGACGCCGGCAACTTCAGGCCTGGGCCGAGGGCACCTTCAAGGATCAAGGCACGCAGGGCGCGCTGGATCCGCTGATGCAAGTCCAGCCTCTGAAACTCGTCATCGTTGAGGCGTATCTGCAACGTTTCGAGTTCGAACGTATTTGCCATGCGGTCTGCCCTGCGTGAATAAATTGGCCGTAAATGACAGGCCAGTTTATCCGTAGACTTTGCTCATCGCCATTTGCAAGGAGCAACGTAACGCCATGTCTTCGTCACCCGCCAACTCATCTGTTCGCCTCAGGGATCTTATCCATCCGATTGTCGCCGCGCTGATCTCGGTCATCGTCAACTATGGCGGTACCTTCATCCTGGTGTTCCAGGCGGCCAAGGTCGCGGGGCTGAGCCCTGAGTTGACCGCTTCGTGGGTGTGGTCCGTATCGATTGGCGTGGGGGTGACCGGGCTGTTGCTCAGTTGGGTCGCGCGCGAACCGATCATCACCGCCTGGTCGACGCCTGCGGCGGCGTTCCTGGTCGTCGCCCTGGCCACCACGCCCTATGCCGAGGCGGTGGGCGCGTACATGATTTCGGGCGCGGCCTTCGTGCTGTTGGGCGTGTCGGGCTATTTCGAGAAAGTCATCCGCCTGATCCCGCCAGGCGTGGCCGCAGGGCTGCTGGCCGGCATCCTGTTGCAGTTCGGCATCGGCGCCTTTGGCGGCATGAGCGTCGAGCCGACGCTGGTCGGGGTGCTGATTGTTGCTTACCTGCTGCTCAAACGCTTTACCGCGCGCTACGCAGTGGTGGGCGTGCTGGCGCTGGGCCTGGTCGTTTTGCTGATTCAGGGACGTTTCGATGTGTCAGGGCTTGGGTTGCAGTTTGCAGCCCCCGTGTTCACCCGGCCTGAGTTCTCGCTCAATGCCTTGCTCAGCGTCGCGTTGCCGCTGTTTCTGATCACCCTGACCGGCCAATACATGCCTGGCATGCTGGTACTGCGCAACGATGGGTTCCGCACCAGCGCCAATCCAATCGTGGCCCTCACCGGGCTGGGTTCCTTGCTGATGGCACCGTTTGGCTCCCACGCGTTCAACATCGCAGCGATTACAGCGGCTATCTGCACCGGCAAGGAGGCGCACGAAGAACCCTCCAAGCGCTGGATCGCCGGCATCGCCGCAGGCGCGTTTTATATTCTGGTGGGGATTTTCGGCGTGACCCTCGCCGCGGTGTTCATGGTCTTCCCGGCCGCCTTCATCACAACCCTGGCCGGGCTCGCCCTGCTGGGCACCCTCGGCGGCAGCCTGGCCGGCGCCATGGTCGACGCCAAATCCCGCGAAGCCGCGCTGATAACCTTCCTGGCGGCTGCCGCCAACATTACCGTGTTCGGCATCGGCGGGGCGTTCTGGGGGTTGTTGATCGGGCTGGTGGCGTATGCCGTGCTCAACGGCCGCTTGCCACGTCGCGAGGCGGGTTCCGATGCTGCGCCAACGCGCGGGTGAAATAGCAGAGGTCGGTGCAACGCAGTGCGTTGAGACGGGTAGCCATAGAGGTCTGCTTGATGTGGCCTTCCTGGTATCCGGCAGGTTAACGCACGTTGGCGGCACGCCAGGCTCGACTGCCGCAGCCGGATCACACATCACAGTCATCGACTGGAAAATAGAACCCAGCCCAACGAGAAGGGTCTGCTCCTTTATCAGAACCTGGGAATACATCGAATGTCCGCGCAACATAGCCTAGTGATACTTGCTCGGGGAGGCTACGCCGCTCGGGGGCTGCTTTATTTGATCATCGGTCTCTTCGCACTGCTGGCAGCGCAGGATTCGACAAAACCCAAAGACAGCCATAAGAGCCTGGAAGCACTGCTAAGCCAACCATTTGGCTATTTTTTAGTGGGGCTGGTGGTGGCGGGTCTGCTCGCATTTGCGGCGTGGCGCGTGCTGCAAGCTACGCGTGATGTCGATCATCACGGCAAAGCACTCAAAGGCCTGGTGATTCGTGCAGGCCTGTTGGCGGGAGGTCTGGTCAACGGCGCTCTAGCGTTCTTTGCATTGGGCCTGCTCATTAGCGGCATTGAACGTTCGGGTCATTCCGGTGGGCAGTCCAAAGACTGGCTGGCGCATGTCTTGTCTTGGGATCACTCGAATTTGATGCTGTACCTGATCGCACTCATTCCGCTGGGCGTCGGTATTGCTCACATCATCAAGGGATGGAAGGCGTCGTTCGAGAAATATTTTGAGGCCGATGAAGACGTCATGCGGTATGTCCGCCCTGTATCTCGATTCGGTCTAGTTGCCCGTGGGGTCGTGTTTATAGAGATTGCGCTGCTGCTGGCAATCAGCGGCTCCACTTATCAAGCCATGGACCCACCGGGGATGAAGGAAGCACTGAACGCGCTGCAAAACCTACCCGCTGGTTGGTTGATTTTGATGGTGATGGCATCAGGGCTGATAGCTTTCTCGGTTTATAGCTTCTCGCAAGCCTTCTGGCGCAAGATCAACATGGATGTGCCGGGAATACCGAGACCCTAGTGCCAGCCATCGCCGTACAAGCCCGTTCGGATCACGAAAGTTAGTCGGGCTGGATTGGGTTGTCAAAGCGTGGCAAAGCAATGACTTGTAGGAAAAGGAGGCGGCAACAGTCAGCTCACGGACCCGTGACCTCTGTGTTTAAATCGCAGAATGTCCACGTAAACATGCGGCCAGTGATGCATTCCAACCGGCGCGGTCGGAACCTGTACCGGCACCAGAACACCTCCGCCCGGTAGAGCAGAAGCTCCGCCCTTCTCCAGCCCACTCAAGATTAATCAAAAGTGACAAATTCATAAATTCGCCAAAGCTTTCAGGCTCTGATAGTCCTATACACTCAGCCTACTCACGCACGCTGCCAGTCGATTGACACTGAGACGCTGATAGCCGAGATTTGGGCCCAATAGCGCCCGATCCTCTGGGGCTGGCTTGTCCAGCTCTGTGTTCGGGCCTTCTTGTTTATGGAACACGGAAGTTGCAGCAGCTCTCGCCACCGAAGCCCTTTCGGACTTACCCAGACCTCGTTGCGTTACTGATTGAACGCGGTATGGGCATCGCCAACCCAGCCCGTTCGGAACGCAAAATCGCTCAGGTAGGCTACTACCGTCTGAGCGGTTACTGGTTCCCGGCTCGTGATTTTGTACGAGACCACCTGCAGAATGTGGTGCTCTGCTAGGTGACCCAAAAGCCCCTTCGACAAAACTCCTTCCTTCCAGACACCACATTCGACGACGCGTTTAGCCTTTACCTTTTCGACAAAAAGCTGCGCCAGTTAATGCTTGATGCCATCGAGCGAATCGAGATCCACGTTCGAACTGTCACTGCCCATGAAGTCGGGTATTACGGGGCATTGGCCTATACGGATCCCAGTTTCATCGTCCCAAAGCAGACCCAAAACTGGACGGATAGAAGCAAAAGGCAACGCAACACCTGGTTAGAGTGGCTTGAAAGACAAAACGGTCTAGTTGCCCGCAGCCAAGAGGACTGCATTGAGTGGCACAAACGAAACCGCAAGGCGATTCCTAGCCATTGAGGCCTGGGACTTCGGTACGCTCTCCAAGTACTACGAGATACTCAAGGGCAACCATCAAAACCGTATAGCACAGCGCCTGGGTGTCTCGAACACCAGGACACTCAAGCTTTGGCTGCAAGAAATTAACACCCTTCGAAATCGCTTTGCACATCACAGTCGTATTTGGAACCAGGTGTCAGCGAATGCGCTCCCTGACCTTGCTGCAGAGCCATACTTCCAAACGTTGAAGTTGGATCACAGTGCACTCACCCGTCTTTATGGACAGATCGCTATCATCTGGTTCCTGGTACAGCGTATCGGACCAAGCTCAGACTGGATCCGACATGTAGCGGATGTCATAGATTCCAAACCGAACCTTCCTGGGTGCCCGTTCGGGTCCCTTGGGCTTCCTTCTGAAGATGGTTTTCCGCGGCACTTGTTCGGCATCTGAAATCCCGTCTTTAATCGTCCGGTGAACGGCGGTGAGTAGGGACGCGATATTCCAGGCGGTGCGCAGGAATGCCTTCTGTGGCAGCCCGACGAAAACTCACTGCCGCCGGGATCGTGGTCTGGGTCATCTGGACCTTCGGATAATCAGCAAAGGTTTCGGTCAGCGTGTGATAAATCAGGTTTGCATCATTGGTTGCATCAAGCTTGTTTATCACGACATTCAACATTGGCGTCTCTGCACCCAGCGCTGCCAACGGCTCAAGATCTCGATAGAGCTGGAGCATTCCACGCTGAAACTCTCGTGCAGTCAGCATATCTGGCGTGATGGGCGAAATAGCCATGTGTGCCCCAAGCAAGGCCATCTCCAGCACGATGGAGCGAGCGCCTTGGGTATCGATCAGAATCAGATCAAAGTCCTGCTCGAAAGCAGGCAACAGATTCTTGAGACGAAGACGCCTGTCAGCAGCATGCCGCGACAGATTTCCCAACTGATTGAACGGATCATTGGAGTGGATCAGCGAGAGATTAGGAGTGCAGGTCCGCGAAATGACCTGGTCGGCCCGAGTTTCGTTATTCGCGATCAGTGGATAGGTGCCACCAGGCGCCTCATGCGATAGCGCATAAAACGACGACAGCGACGGCTGGTTATCCAGATCGATGAGCAGGGTACGGATCCCTGCATCGGCGCAGAACGCGCCCAGATTGACGCCAACCGTGGTTTTACCCGGCCCGCCTTTGGTTGAAACGACCGCAGTGACTTTCATGATATTGACCTCGGAATCGTAGGACTTGAGATGCTTTCATGCAGGTCACGCCGTGCGCTTTGATCACCCCGGAAAATCCAAGGCAAAAAAAAGCCTGCATCGCTGCAGGCTTTTCCCTATCTGGCTCCACGACCTGGACTCGAACCAGGGACCCAATGATTAACAGTCATTTGCTCTACCAACTGAGCTATCGCGGAATGCGCCGTATGTTACTGATTGAAAAGGATAAGTCAAGCTTTGCACAGCATTTCGGCGGATTAATCCGGATGACCGGTCGAACGTTGCGGCTCCCTGGCCAATTCCAGCCAGGCCCGCGCGGCGGGTGGCAGGTGGGCGCTGGCGCGCCAGGCCAGGGCGATGTGCCAGTCGGTGTGGGGTTCGTCCAGGGGGATCAGGGCGATGCCAGCGTGTTGGTGCTTGTGGGCCAGCATGCGCGGCAGGAAGGCGACGCCGAGTCCGGCGGACACCAGGTCGACGATGAAGTCGATCTGCCCGCTGCGGGCGGTTATCTTCGGCATGACGCCTTTGCGCTCGCACGCTTTGAGGATCTTGGCGTTCAGGGCAAAGCCGGCTTCGAACAGGATAAAGGGTGAATCCGCCAGGTCAGTGAAGTCGATACTCGCGCGTGCGGCCAGCGGGTGGCCGATGGGCAGTACGGCCATCAGCGGTTCGTTGCGCACGGGTTGATAGTCGAAGCCTTCATCTATCGGCAGCAGGAGGGCCGCCAGGTCGACCTCCCCGGCGTCCAGGCATTCACGCAGTTTTTTGCTGCCATATTCGGTCAGTTCGATGTCGATGTCCGGGTAGCGGCTGCGGTAGGTGGCGAACATCGTCGCGAACACCACCCCACATCCCACCGGCGGCAGGTCGATGCGTAACACACCGCGCTTGAGGCCGCGCAGGTCATTGATTTGAGCGACGAGGTCGTTATGTTCAGCAAGCATGACCAAAGCGCGGCTGTAGGCGATTTCGCCGGCGGCGGTGAGTTCGTTCTTATGCCCCAGGCGACTGAGCAGCGGCGTGCCCAGTTCGTCTTCCAGGGTCTTGACCGCCTTGCTCACACTCGATTGGGTCAGGGACACCACCTCGGCGGCCTGGGAGAAGCCGCCTTGGCGCACGACTTCGACGAAGGCGCGCAATGTTCTGAGGTTCATCAGTATTCCTTTAGCGACTGGCAACTAGCGATAAAAGTTGCTTTTATCATGACAGATGTTTGCTTATCTTGGAGCCACCCTGCCCTGCCGAGATCCCGTGCATGATCATTTCGTCCGCCTCAGACTACCGCGCCGCCGCCAAGCGCAAGCTGCCGCGCTTTCTGTTTGACTACATTGACGGTGGCGCCTACGCCGAACATACGCTGCGCGCCAACAGCTCGGACCTGGCGGATATCAGCCTGCGCCAACGCATCCTGCGCAATGTCGACAACCTGAGCCTGAAGACCACGCTGCTGGGCGAGGAACTGGACATGCCGGTCATCCTCAGCCCCGTGGGCTTGACCGGTATGTATGCGCGACGCGGCGAAGTGCAAGCGGCCCAGGCAGCGGCCAATAAAGGCATCCCGTTCTGCCTGTCGACGGTGTCGGTGTGTTCGATCGAAGAGGTGGCGTCACAAAGCCCGCGGTCGATCTGGTTCCAGCTGTATGTGCTCAAAGACCGTGGTTTTATGCGCAATGCGCTGGAGCGCGCCCAGGCAGCCGGGGTGACCACGCTGGTGTTTACTGTGGACATGCCGACACCGGGCGCGCGCTATCGCGATGCCCACTCGGGCATGTCCGGGCCGTTTGCGGCGCAGCGGCGCATGCTGCAAGCCGTCACCAAGCCGCAGTGGGCGTTCGATGTGGGCTTGATGGGCCGCCCCCACGACTTGGGCAATATCTCCAAGTACCTGGGTAAACCCACGCACCTGGAAGACTACATCGGCTGGCTGGCCAACAACTTCGACCCGTCGATCAGTTGGAAAGACCTGGAATGGATCCGCGAATTCTGGAAGGGCCCGATGATCATCAAGGGCATCCTCGACCCTCAGGACGCCAAGGACGCGGTCAGTTTCGGCGCCGATGCCATCGTGGTGTCCAATCACGGCGGCCGTCAGCTCGATGGCGTGCTGTCTACCGCCAAAGCCCTGCCACCGATTGCCGACGCGGTGGGCGAGGACCTGACGGTGCTGGTGGACTCCGGCATCCGTTCCGGGCTGGATGTGGTGCGCATGCTCGCCCTGGGCGCCAAAGCCTGCCTGCTGGGCCGCGCGACCGCCTATGCGTTGGCCGCAGATGGCCGGCACGGGGTGGAAAACCTGTTGGATATCTTCGCCAGGGAGATGCGCGTGGCAATGACATTGACCGGCGTGACGTCGATTGAGCAGATTGACGCCAACACATTGGTTCAAGCAGCCAAATAACCGGCGTCATACCCCGACGACTGTTTTCCAGCCGGAAAACGGTCGTTGATTTATAAGGATATTTATTAATTTGTAACTATTGGCATGAATATCGCTCTATTAATTTTCAAGCAGGTCACGCAATGACAAGACGTGCGGCAGGGCCCAAGGGTTATACGCCCTGGCAAAGCGGACTAAACTGTTTCCAATGTTTTACGGAACTGAAGGAACAGTAATACGCTTGGCACTCGCCGCGCTCATCGAGCCTGTAAGACAGTTAAGTACTTAGAGGCCGATTGCTGATGAAAACACCGACCCAGACCCACGCAATCGACTTCGACAGTGCCAAATTGCAACGCCTTGGGTTTGGCCACCCCACCGCCCTGCCCCGTCGCCCCGCGACCATCGTGCAGCTTCGCCAGCAACTGGTGCAGCAACTGCAAACCAGCCTGGAAGTGGAGCGTGTCCTCGGCGCGTTTTTTCGCGAGGTTCAACGCCTGGTCCCCTTGGACGCCCTGCACTACCGGCACGAAGCCAGCGACCTGCGCCTGGAGTTCGGCCATCGCGGCCACCATTCGGTGAGCTACGGCCTGAGCCACGAAGGCGAGCATTTGGGCGAACTGGTGTTTCGCCGCAACCAACGCCTGACGGAAGAGGAACTCGGCCAGCTCGAATCCTTGCTGTCGACGCTGCTCTACCCGATGCGCAATGCCCTGCTCTACCGCGCCGCCACCCGCAGTGCCCTGCGTGATCCCTTGACCGAAACGGGCAATCGTATTGCCATGGACCAGACGCTGCAGCGCGAAATCGATATGGCGCGTCGGCATCTGAGCCCGCTCTCCGTGCTGATGCTGGACATCGACCATTTCAAAACCATCAACGATACCCACGGCCACGCGGCCGGCGACAACGTCTTGCGCACTATCGCGGCGGCGATCAAGAGCCAGTTGCGCAACGTCGACATGGTGTTCCGGTTTGGCGGGGAAGAGTTTCTGATCCTGCTGTCCAACACCGGGCGGGATGCGGCCAGGATGGTTGGAGAACGTCTGCGCCAGGCGGCACAGGCCCAGGACTATTGGGCGGAAGGTGCGCGGATTGAATTGACGGTGAGCCTGGGTTGCTCGACGTTGCTGGCCGCCGAGTCGGCAGAAAGCCTGTTGCGCCGGGCCGACAGCGCGTTGTATGTGGCCAAGCGCGAAGGTCGCAACCGCTTGGCAATGGCGGGGTAAAACCCCGCCATCCCTTTTACGTCACGCTTCGCTGGCGACGCGCATCTGGCGCTCGCGCACCACCGCCGGCGCTTTCTCCTTCTCCAGGCGCATGCAGCTTTCCAAGAACAGGTACATGTAGTCGTAGCTCTTGCACACGGCTTGGCGCAGCTCTACCTGCAAGGCCCTGCTCGGGTTCATCCCGGCCAGGGTGCAGATGATTTCCAGAGCCTCCCAAGGGTGCGCGTCGTCGTACTGCGCGTGCATCTTCAGCCACTTCATCGCACGCTTGCGGTCTTCCTCGGGAAAGGCTGCCGCATACACACCGGTGGAACACACCACTGCGGACCACTCCCCTGTCGCCCCCTCGATCGCGTAGTTGGTGGCGGCAATCGCCACGATCAACGAATCGGCCGAGCTGGTGTGCCAGCACCAATGGCTCAGTGCATGCAACTCCGGCGGTACGTTCTGCGCTTGCAGCTCTTCAAGGCTGACACCGTGGGCGCGCGCCCAATGCACCCAATAGTCGGCATGGTTCAGTTCCACCCGAATATTGCGCATCAGCCAACGTCGCGCCATATCCTCACCAGGATGACGGGCAAACTTGGTTTTGGTGAGGTTCTGTGCCATGTACAAAGCAAACTGTTCCACGACGGGCCAACCACCGATCAAGTAGTGGCGCAGGGTCTTGGCGCTGAGCGTGTTATCGCGCATGCGCTGGTACAGTTCGTGTTCGACAACGCGGCGCTTGCTCTCGCTACAGTCCAGGATCAATTGCTGTGCCCAGGCGGGGTAACTTGAGGCTTCCATAAGCGGACCGGTTCGGTTGAATGTGTCGATCACTGTAAGGCTCCTTTTTAAGTGTGATGTTGTACAGACCAGCAGTTGTTTCAGCGGAATGTGCCGGGCGCCTTGAATAACACAGGCTGCGGTCGCGCAGGTCGACACTGCAAGCTATCAAAGGTAAACAATTGCGGTCGTTCAATCAGGTAACCCTGAGCGTAATCCACACCAATTTCGAGCAGAGCCTTTTCGATTTGCGGTGTTTCAACAAACTCGGCAATTGTGCGCTTACCCATGACGTGGCCGATGTGGTTGATCACTTCGACCATGGCGCGGTTAATCGGGTCGTCCAGCATATCCTTTACGAAACTTCCATCGATCTTCAGGAAGTCTACAGGTAAATGTTTCAAATACGCGAACGAGGACATTCCGGCGCAAAAATCATCAAGTGAAAAATGGCAGCCTAAGGCTTTGAGTTCATTAATAAATCGAATCGCGCTACCCAAGTTTGCGATCGCGCTGGTTTCAGTTATTTCAAAACAAATCATTTCTGGGGGAATGCGGTAAGTCTCGAATTTCTCACGTAAAAATCCTAAAAATTCGTCGTCTCCAATAGTTATGCCTGACAGATTAATCGCACATATAGCCATAGGCCGGGCCGGACGCTCGAGCATGCAACGAGCGATGATCTTGAATACGTTTTCCACCACCCAGCGATCCAGGGAAGTCATCAAGCCATAACGTTCGGCCGCAGGAATAAAACTATCGGGAAGGATGATGCGGCCCGCTTCATCATGCAGGCGCAGCAGGATTTCGATATGCCCATTGCCGGCGTCGGTAGCACCCAGGGGTGAAATTTCCTGGGCGTACAGGCAAAAGCGGTTTTCCTCCAACGCCATGTGCAAACGCTGCACCCAGGCCATTTCGCCAAAGCGCAGCGACAGCTCCGAATCATCGGCATGGTAGACCTGCACGCGGTTGCGCCCCTTCTCCTTGGCCATATAGCAGGCCATGTCGGCAGCCCGTAGCGAGGTTTCCAGCGTGGTCGGCGTTTGGGATGACAGATGCACCAGGCCAATGCTCACGGTGGTCATGAACGGCCGGCCCTTCCACACAAAATGCAGATTTTGCACAGTATGGCGAAGGCTCTCGGCGATTTTTTCCGCCGCCGACGCCGGACAGTTTTCCAACAGGATGCCGAACTCATCGCCGCCCAGACGCGCCAGCGTGTCGCCCTCACGCAGGTCCGATTGCAGCAACGCACAGATGTGTCGCAGCAACTCATCGCCAGCGGCATGGCCGCAGGTGTCATTGACCAGCTTGAACTGGTCCAGATCCAGGAACATCAGCGCATGCCGCCCGCCCTGCTGCCCCCCGGCCGGGTGCAGTACCTGTTCCAGGCGATACTCGAATTCACGACGGTTGGCCAGCCCCGTCAAGGCATCGTGCGTCGCCTGCCACGACAGGTTGGCAATATATTGACGCTCCTGGGTCATGTCGTGCAGCACCAGCACCGCACCGCTGACCCTGCCGGCGCTGCGGATCGGCGCGCCCACCAGAGTGACCGACACCGTGCTGCCATCCAGGCGCTGGATGGTCTTGGCATGCTCGCTGCCGCCCCGCAACTGGCCCTTGACGATGTGTTCGATCAGGGTAAACCCGTCGGGCTGGGCATCGTCATCCAGCAAGCTGAACAGCGCCGCCAGGGGCAGGCCTTGGGCCTGGACCGAGTTCCAGTGGGTCAGCGCTTCGGCGGCGGGGTTCATATAGGTGATGGCGCCATCGACGTCGGTGGTGATCACGCCGTCGCCAATCGACTCCAGGGTAATTTGCGCCCGCTCCTTCTCTTCTCGCAGGGCATCAGCAAAGGCATGGCGCTGCGCCAACAGTTTATGCGTGCGCAGCAGCGCCAGTACGATCAGGCCCAGGGCCGTGGCCAGGTTGGTGATCAGCAGCAACCGCAGGATCATGCGCGAGCCTTCGCCCAACGCATCGCTGAAGGCTTTGGCGGCCGGCGTCACGCCCTCATTGATGGCGGTGATATGCGCCTTCCATTCGCGCACATCGTTGGCACTGACCTGGTCGCGGCTGATCGCGTCGTGCATCTGGCGGGCGAGGTCATCCAATTGCACCAGGTAACCATCACCGACGGTCCACAGTTCGATGGCTTTTTCCAGGTAGCTGAAATGACGAAAATTAAGGTACAGCCAGATCAGGCTGGAGACGTCATCGGCATGGTTGCCGCCCTTGAGGATGCCTTGGCGCGCGGCGGCGAGGTCAGGGCTGGGGCGGTCCAGGGCAATGCGCAATTCATGCCCGCCCTGGGGCACGGCGATGGCCTGCTGGTATTTGAGGTAGGTGGCTGCGTCGCGGTTATCGGCGTAAAGCGTCAGGTAATAGATAGCGTCCTTCTGGCCCTTGGACCACAAGCTCTCGCCGCCCACATAACCACGCACCGCTGAAAGCACGTAGAGACTGACGCAACCCAACAATGCCTGGAACAGGACGACGGCTATAAAAGGCCAGACAATGCCCAACAGCCGAGGCGTTCCGAGAGTCCGCTTTTGCTTCATGAAGTCCCTTGCATATGCACTGCTGGATACGCACGCAAACACCCGCTTCCGATAGCACAGACTAGGCTAAATCAACGCACTTGTTGCAAGTGTCCATAAAGTTTGGCGTAAAGCCCGCCATCGGCAATCAATTGCTGATGATCGCCATCCTCAGCGATATGACCGCCGTCAAACACCAACACTCGATCTGCCTGTTTTACCGCCGACAAACGGTGGGCGATGATCAGTGTAGTACGCCCATTCAGAAACCGCGCCAGGGCCTGGTGCAGGTTGTACTCGGTGGCGGCGTCCAGCGCAGACGTGGCTTCATCGAGTATCACCACCTTGGGCTCGGCCAGCACCATGCGCGCAATCGCCAGGCGCTGGCGCTGCCCGCCGGAGAAGCGCACGCCGGAACGCCCCACCACGCTGTCCAACCCCAGCGGCAATGCCTTGACGGTGGCATCCAGTTGGGCGATTTCCAGCGCCTGCCAGCAGGCCTGGTCACTGCGTTCGCGGCCCATGGTCAGGTTGGCGCGCACGGTGTCGTTAAACAGCGCCGGGTGTTGCAGCACCACCGCGACATGCTCGCGAATGGTCTCCAGGCCAATCTCCTGCTGGGTGGCACCGCCAAAACGGATACTCCCCGCCTGGGGCGTGTACAGCCCGAGCAACAATTGCACCAGCGTGCTCTTGCCACCGCCGCTGGCGCCGACAATCGCGACTTTTTCGCCAGGCGCAATCTGCAGGTTCAACTGGTTGAGCACCCGCTCTTCCCCATAGCCGAAATTGAGGCCGCGCACCTCGATGCCGACGGTCTCATGCCCGGTGAACGGGTCTTCGCCGCCGACGTATTGCGGCTCATCGGCACGCGCCAGCAGCTCGTTGATACGGCTCAGCGCGCCGCCCGCCGCGTAGTAGGCATATTGCAGGTTAAGCAGTTGCTCCACCGGGCCGATCATGAACCACAGGTAGCTGAACACCGCGAGCATCTGGCCGATGGACAGGTCGGAAAACAGCACGGTAAGCATCGCCGCCGCGCGAAAAATGTCGATACCGAACTGGAACAGCAGCCCGCTGGCACGGCTGGACGCGTCGGTTTTCCACTGGGAATGGATCGCATAGTCACGCACTTCCTGGGCGCGCTGGCCCAGGCGCCCGAGGAAAAAGCCCTGGCGGTTGCCGGCGCGCACTTCCTGGATGGCGTCGAGGGTTTCGGTCAGGGCCTGGGTAAACCGCGAGGTGCTGTCGTTTTCCAGTTTCTTGAGGTGTTTGACGCGCTTGCCCAACTGCACCGTGGCGTAGATTACCAACGGGTTGAACAGCAGGATCAGCAATGCCAATTGCCAGTGCATCCACACCAGGATCGCCGAGGTGCCGACCAGGGTCAGCATGGCGACCAGGAAACGGCTGAGGGTTTCGCCGACGAATTTATCCAGGGTGTCCAGGTCGGTCACCAAGTGCGTGGTGACCGTTCCGCTGCCCAGGCTTTCGTATTCACCCAGCGAGATACGCTTGAGGCGCTCGATCAGGCGCACGCGGATGCGGTACACGATGTCCTTGGCCAGGCGCGCGAACAGCCGCGCCTGTAACACGTTGAACACCAGCGCGCCGCAGCGCAGCAGCAGGGTCACCAGCAGCATCAGGCCGATATACCCGGCGGCTTTCTGCCAAACCAGGGGCAGCGCGTGGTTCATCACCTTGAGCGCCGCATCGCCATGGCCCAACAACACTTCGTCCACCAGCAACGGCAACAGCAAGGGGATGGGCACGCTGCACAGGGTCGCCAACACGGCAACGCCATTGGCGGCCCACAGGGATTTCTTGTGACGCAGGGCCAGGCGGCGAATTTCCGCCCAGGTCAGGCGATCGGTGCGTGTATTGGGGTCATACACAGGCGGCTCGCTCCAGCCATCGGCCCAACAAAGGCAACAACTCGGACAGCGGCTGGTAACCGTTGGTCAGCAAGGCCAACTGGCCCTTGCGTTCGGCGAGCAGGGTCGGGAACCCGGCAATGCCCAGATCCTGCACCCAGGTGAAATCGGCAGCCGTGGCGGCGTGCTGCTCGGCGCGGTCGAACTCGCCGGCAAATTCGATGCGCGGTATGCCCGCCTGCTCAGCCAACTCCACCAGCACGCTGGCGAGGGTCACGTCGCGGCCCTCGACATAAAACGCCTGCTGGATCAGCCCCAACAGCGTCCAGGCGCAATCCGGCGCCAGGCTGCGCGCGGTGACGATGGCGCGGCACGCAGGCTCGGTGTCATAGACAAAACCGTCCGGCAGCGCCCCCTCGCGCTTGAACGGCTGGCCGGTAGCCTCGGTGACGGCCTGCCAGTGCTCAAGGATGTAGCGCCGGGTGGTCGGTTCCAGCGCCGCGCCGCTGCCGGTGCGCAAGCCGCCCACCACCAGGTGCACGTCCACGCCGACCGCCCGGGCCTGCTCCACCAAGGCCGTCGCCACCGGGGCAAAGCCCCAGCACCAGGAACACATCGGGTCCATTACGTAGAGCAGGCGCGCGGACATGGGTCAGACCTCGGAAGGGGTTTGCTTATAGTTGAAGCCAATCGGGTGCGGCATGTTGCGGGCCTTGGCCAGCTCAATCTGCTTCTGCCGGTCGATGGCGCTGCGACGGGTTTTCTCCGGCAGCTTATCCCAGCAATGCGGGCAACTGATGCCGGCCACGTAGTGCTCGGATGCACGGTCTTCCACGCTCACCGGTGTGCGACAGGCATGACATTGATCGTAGTCGCCTTCGCTGAGGTCGTGGCGCACGGTCACGCGATTGTCGAAAACAAAGCAGTCGCCCTGCCATTTGGTCTCTTCCTGAGGCACTTCCTCAAGGTATTTGAGGATGCCGCCCTTGAGGTGATACACCTCATCGAAGCCTTCGCTGAGCATGTAGCTCGAGGCTTTCTCGCAACGAATGCCGCCGGTGCAGAACATGGCGACTTTCTTGTGCTTGGCCGGGTCGAAGTTGGCTTTGATGTAGTCGGGAAATTCGCGAAAACTGGTGGTTTTCGGGTCGATTGCGCCTTCAAAGGTGCCAATCGACACTTCGTAGTCGTTGCGGGTGTCGATCAACAGCACTTCAGGGTCGCTGATCAGCGCGTTCCAGTCTTTTGGGTCGACATAGGTGCCGACCTTTTTGTTCGGGTCCACGCCTTCGACGCCCAGGGTCACGATCTCTTTCTTGAGCTTGACCTTGGTGCGGTAGAACGGCTGGTCGTCGCAGTACGATTCCTTGTGGTCGATGTCGACCATGCGTGGGTCGTTCTTCAGCCAGGCCATCAGGCCATCAATGCCTTCGCGGCTGCCGGAAACAGTGCCGTTGATGCCTTCTTCGGCGATCAGCAAGGTGCCTTTGATGCCGTTGTCGACCATCGCCTGCAGCAATGGCTCGCGCAGGGCGACGTAATCTTCGAGGGTGACGAACTTGTACAGTGCCGCCACGACGATGGGTTGGGTCATGGGTGTTCTCTCCAGGTGGCTACCCTCGTAAGGGGTGAACCGGATGCAAAAAATCGCCGGCCGCAGCCGTGCGGCGCGCAGTTTAACAAAACCCCGGCGCCATCGACACGCAGCCAGTGATATTTCCCCACGCCCATCGCGACATGGCTGACCTGAACCTTGGGGACCTACGTGATAGCGTTTCCCGCTACCCGCCGACTCACCGGCGAAGCCCAAGGAAACGTATGGATATGGACGCCGACAGCAGCCCTTTACTGACTCGACTGATCGACCACGCAAACCCTCCCGCGCCGGGCCGGGACGACCTGAAGACCGCCTTGCAACGCTTGAACATCCATTCGGTGTTCGACATCGTGCGGTTATCCGAAAAGCAATTCGCCAGGCAACTGGCTGCATATAACGACGACGACGCCCAATCGATATACCTCAAGGCCCAGAGTGCAGTCGCCCAACTGGAAGGGGTATTTCGCGAAAACCAGGTCGGCTCGGACGCTTCGTCGCTGCGCCACAAACGGCGCATCGGCGCAGCCAAAAGCGCAGCAGGTGCCACCTATAAAGCCCTGTTCGAAGAAAACTGGGATCAGTTCTGCGCCAGCACATCCATTGCCGCGGTCGATTCGCCGGCCGCTTACCTGCGCGAACTCTATCTATTCGCCGAGCAACTGGAAAAAAACGCCCTGGGGCCCAGCGCCACCAAGCTGACCGAGCGCCGCCCCGACCTGAAGGGCCTGCTGATCGACTCGCGCAGCGTGTCGGAACAACAGCCCATGTTGTCGATCATCAACCACACCCTGCTAAGCAATATCGCGGACACGCCAACAACCGATACCTATGCCTTATTGAGCGACACGTGGTACCCCTACTCCCTGCCGTTCAACGTCTACCATTACACCTGCCACTACGCGCTCTCTGGGGCAAAACCCGCGCTGGGGGAGCTCAGTTATCGCATCAGCCGCAAGCTGCCCATAGCAGGCAACTCCAGCGTCTACGGACTCGTCACCGCCCCTAATGATGAGGTGCAGTGCTTACTCAGCGGGTTAAGCCCCGAACAGCAGAACATGCTCAAAAGCCCATTGGCCCACACCCACGGCGCCGCTGACTTCTATCGAACGTATTACAACGCTGATGTGGGCGCGCCGGAAAAGATCGCGGATTTTCTGCAACATACTCAGCTGGACGCCGAACAGCTTCAGGCGCTGCTTGCGCAACAGGCCCATCAACCCAGCAAATCGCCCAACTGCCTGCAAGACACCGGCCTTACCTATGGCGCCTGCTACGTCAACGCGCCAGGGCATTCCCCCATCAGCCTGGACGCGCAAGCGCCGGACAAACTGTCAAACGTGTCGCTTGAACGTTTTGACCGTTTGCAGCGCATGGTCCGCTTGCAGCGCTGGCTCGATATCCCGTTTGCGCACTTGGACACGCTGATCGTCAGCGTCATGCGCGGCGAGAACAGCACCAATAGCACGCTGCTGATGATCAACCACAACACCCTGCGCGCACTGGGCGTCTATCGCTACCTGAATAAACGCTACGGGTTACACGCCGAAGAGTTTGCCGCGCTGGTCCATCAAATGCCCGTTCACGGCTCGGGCCAAGATCTGTCGCTGTTCGATCAGGTGTTCAACCGCACCGACTCGCCGCCACTGCGCCTGGATAACAGGCCATTCGATATGAACACCCGGCAACAACTCAGCGCCGCCCTTGGCCTGCAAGACACACCCGACTCGCTGGGGTTGCTGATCAGCACAAACACCTTTGCAGAACGCAACATCCTCACCCTCAGCAAAATCTACAGGCAAGCACGCATTGCCCGTCTGTTTGGCCTGTCCGTCCTGGAATGCCAGCAACTGGCCAACCTGCTGCAACTCCAGCCACAACTGCTCAACCCGAATTTGCGCGCCGCACCACAGGGGTTGCCTGACTTCCTGGATCTACTGATGCAACTGGACTGGGCCAGCCAATGGCTCAAGGCCCAGGGCACTGGCCCATCGTGGTTGCGTCGCCAATGGTTGCAAGGGCTGGCGAGCACTGACTCGGCGGTTAACGCACTGCTGAAGAGGTTCGCCGACTACGACCAAAACGCCCTGACAGATCGAGTGAACAAGCTGACGCTTGCGCAACAACCCTACGACGAGACACCGCGGCTGACAGCGATTAACTGGCAGTCAATCATTCACAGCGCCATGTCGCGGGCGCGTTTCACAGGCACTGTGGAGCAGGCGCTCGACGAAGCCCTCGGCACCTGCCCTATCAGCGTTCAACATGACCGTCAGAAGCATTTCATTGAGCAAGCGAAGGAAAAACTACTCCCCGAACTGGTCAAGACTATCGGCGAGTTATGGGAACTCTACCTTCGCCTGCGCCCCCTCATTAACGCTCAACCCCACCCCGCTGGCGAATCCGAGCTGCGCCTGAAATATGAGTGCCATAGCGCGCTCTCCCGGTTGTACATGCCCCTCACCCCATCAGCCGCGCCTCTGCAAACCCTGGGTTACCTGATCCTGTTGCTGCCCAACGCCACCGAGCTGTTGCAACTGTCGATCAGCCAGCAGGCGCTGCATCAATTCCTGGCCAAACCGCACTGGCTTGATCAGGCATATCCAACGTTTTCACTGCTGGAATTGTCTCTGAACACCCTCTACCTGCTGCAACGGTTCAAACACTGCATCGACCGCTACAACCTGTCGGAACAACAATTATTCGACTACTTCGATTATGCCAATCGCCCACCCAACGATGTCTCGCTGACCAGCCGTCATGAAACCGATGAGCACCTCGCGCAACTATTGGGCTGGCGCACTGAAGAAATCGAAGTGCTGAGCCACCATTTAAGCCCTCCCCGTATTACCTCAATGAGCCGTCTGGACTGGGTGCTGCGCTGCCACCAGGCAAGTCTCGACACCCAACTGTCGGCCGGCATGCTCCTGCGCGCCTGCCAATTGCAAAGCACCTCGACGCTGGAGGAATGGAAGGTCGTCAGCGAGGCGCTCGCGCGTACTGATCAATAAATAGCCGCACCTTCACCACCGCCCCTTTCGACCTGTTCAAGGACTGATCATGTCTCACCTGTTCAATCAACACCCCGATGAACGCCTGCGCGACGCGATGCTCGCGTACTACCTGGCCCACAAAGTACCTGCCTCACTCAAAGACAAAATCAGCAACGCCGATGACCTCTACGAATACTGGCTGCTCGACGTTCAAGTCAGCCGAGCGGTACCGACCAGCCCCGTGACCTGCGCCATTGCCAGCCTTCAGCAATACATCACGCGCATTCAACTGGGCCTGGAAGCGGGTTACGAAAACCAGGGGATGAGCGCGCAGCATGACCGGCTTTGGCGTGAGCAACTGCACACTTACCCGGTCTGGAGCGCCAGCCAGCAATTGCGTTACCACCCGGCCAACTACCTGGACCCGACGCTGCGTCGCAATAAAACCGATAGTTTCCAGCAGTTGGAAAACGAGCTGAGCCAGTACCGAGTGCAATCAGACAGCGTCGTGACGGCGGTACAGAGTTACCTGGCACGTTTCGAAGAAATCGCCAATATCCGTACGCTCAACGGCTATATCGACGGCAACACCACTGCGCTGTACCGCAGCACCTATTACTTCGTTGGCAAGTCCAGCTCCGAGAGCACCTATTACTGGCGCAGCCTTGACCTCTCCAGACGCTCCGGCGAGCGGCTTTTTCCAGACGCTTGGTCGGCGTGGAAAAAGATCAACCTGACACTCTCCGAAGACACCATCGAGGCAAGTATTCGCCCGGTATTTTTTAATAACCGGCTGTTTTTAGTCTGGGCCGAATGCAGTAAACCCGCGCCGACCAGCGCCTTCAAAACCACGCCAGCGAAACCGGACACTAAACAACGCCTCAACGAATGGGCGGACAGTCACTTTCCTAAATTCCGTCTTAATTTTTCTTATAAAAAACACAATGACAGCTGGAGCGCGGCCCAAACCTGTATTGAGGAGTACTGCGCAGCGCAGGAAATCAATGGAGTTGACATTGCCGCGATCAAATCCCTCACGCACACCGTGGCGATCGTGGATGCCGCTTCCTCGAATACGCCGGCTCGGCTGTTTTTAGGCTTGCATACGACCGATCCGAAACAACAGGAACCCTTCAGTGGCAAATTTTTCCAGGCCGTAGAGGTAGACCCCCACTTCAATATGATAAAAATCGCCGACGGCGGCACGCCTGGGCGATACAAAGTGCCACAGGGCTCGGAGTTATCCGAAGAAATACATGAATTATTGAAGTACTTTCAGCCGTCCCAGCAGCAACAAGTCAAACAGGCCCTCGCCGGCAACGACCCGGAACATGAAGAGTATTACAACGAATTATTGCTCGGCACTTCTCGACAGCACTTCACGCTGTTCGGGCATACAAACCAAGGCAATCTCCAGTTCAAATTTTCCCCTTCAACCAAACACTCAATCACCCAGGCCACCCTGGAGCCGAACTATACAAACTGGGACTATCTGGGCAATCAAACATCCATTGAAGAGGCCAAATACAACTCATCGAGTTTCGACCCAGACACTCAGGAGCTGGTATTCACTTCCACCCTCAATGGCACATTTCAGCACCCTTACACGGTCACCATAAAGAAAGGGGATTACACGTTAACCCTGACCACTGAAACGCTGGGCGATGCCACTACCCCCCAACTAAAACTCAGTGCCGGTTCGCGCTTCACCGATGCGTACTCAAATTACAAAGCGGGCTTCTATGCCATCTTCCTCAGAGATGGGGTTACTCACGAAGAGTTCATCAACTGCATCCACGATGACGAGTCGCGCTTGATCAAGCCGACACCGGATGGCGAAGAGGCTATATCGCTGGAAGGTAAGTTCATCGACAGGAGCGCTTTCATACACCTGTATCAAAACACCCATCACACGTTCGACGTCCTGACCAACCGCTTCACCACGGCCACCCTGCCCAGCGGCCTGGTCGCACTTCACGGAACGAATGCGCTATCGCTTATTCGCTGCGACGCAAAAATCGAGAAATACCGCGTGTATAAGCATGTCGTCATGCGTTCCAACTTTGCCGAATACCCCCTTGTAGAGCATATCAACGAAGGCTCGGCCCGAATCCTCAACTTGCAGGACACCGCCCATACCAGCCTCGTCGGCTCCAGCCCCGAATTGTCGATCGGGCATAAAGTCACCGCCCGCATTCCGATGACAGCCGAAATGTTGAAAGCGGGCGTTACGCTTATCCATGGGGTGTTGACGCTTGAGATTAACGAGAACCGCACCCAGACGCTTGGCTGTGCCCTGAAAGCGGTTGAACTGAAATCAACCGCCGTCTCCACGATATCCGCGGCCCTCCAACAACTTGCCCCGCGTATCAACACCTACACGTCGCTCCCGCTCGGCACCGCCCAATTCATTGATTTCTCGGGCAGCACGCCCAACGCGGCCAGCGATACGCCCAAGACCCTTCGTATGAACACCTGCGTTGCCGACAAGCTGGTCAAGGCCGCCAATACAGGCCTGGAACAGGTGTTTTCGTTAACCCCGCAACACTGGCAAGAGCCTCCCCTGGCGGAAAAACAAGTGGCCGAGGCTATCGACTTTCAAGGGGCTTACGGCCAGTACTTCTGGGAATTGTTTCTGTACCTGCCCTGGCTGGTCGCTCACCGCCTGGATCAGGAGCAGCAACACGAAGAAGCCCAAGCCTGGCTCACTTACATCTTCGACCCCGCACGCGCAGCCGACGCCGCCATCGGCCGCCCGGCCTACTGGGGCTTCAACGAACTGGCCCGGCGGGAGGCCGTGCCTGGCGCAATCTCACACGACCCGCACGAACTGGCGATTCGTACTCCCCTGTACTTTCGCAAGGCGGTGTACCTGTTTTTCCTCGATATCCTGATCAACCGTGGCGATGCCGCCTACCGACAGCTGACGCCCGACAGCCTGACACAGGCCAAACTCTGGTACACGCGGGTCAATCGGCTGCTGGGCGCACGCCCCACCATCACCACTACCGAGCCCTGGGCCAGCATCACGCTGCGTACGTTGGTCACAACCCCTTCGCAGGCGCTACGCGAATTGGAATGGTCGACACCGTCAATCGATATGGACAGACCGGTCGACGACGCCGCACGCGCGCTGCCGGCCCCCACCGACAAGCTCTGCCTGCCGTTCAACACCGACCTCGTGGCGCGCTGGGACAAACTCGAAAGCCGCCTGCATAACCTGCGGCACAACCTCGACATCACCGGCAAACCGCTGCAGCTGGCGTTGTACGGCGCGCCATTGGCAGCGCCAACGCTGTTGGCCAGCCAGGTCAAAGACGGCCTCGTCCCGGCAGTGGGCGCGGCGGCCTTTCCCTCTGCGCAGGTTGGCCACTATCGTTTCCAGATCATGCTCGGCCATGCCCTGGCGGCCACCGACGCAGTGATCCAATTCGGCAATACGCTGCTGACGCTCAATGAGCGCAAGAACCAGGCCGAATACCTGGAACTGCAACATCAACAAGCCTGGGACCTGGCCAATATCGTGGTCATGCAACACACCCAGGCGTTGTTGATCGACGAGAAAAACCGCCAGGCGCTGTCTATCAGCCGACAGATCATCGAAGCCCGGCTGGGCTATTACCAGCATCTGCTCACCGAGGGTGTCAGCCACCACGAAACCAAGGCGGGGCAGCTTTACCTGGCCAGTAATGTGTTCGATGCCGCAGGCGCGGTCGCGGGCGCCGGGGCCGGCATTGCGATGATGGCGCCGAACATCGTCGGCACGTCGGTCGGTGGTTCGCGCTGGGAAGGCCCATTCCATGCCGCACAAGCACTGGCCCAAGGGGCCGCGACAGCCCTGCGCAGCACCGCGTCGGACCTGGACCGTACCGAACAATTCAAGCGTCGCGCACAAGAGTGGGCCCATGCCCAGGAACAGGCCCGATTCGAACTGGCCCAGGTCGATGCCCAGTTGCAAGCCTATGCCGAGCAGGAAAAGGCCACGCGCCTGCAATTGCGCCTGGCGCAGACGACCCTCGCCCAGGCCTGGTCGAGCTATCAATTGCTGATCAAACGCTTCGCCAACGCCCAGCTCTACGATTGGCTCAATGCTCAGCTCGGCCAGTTCTTCTACCAGGCCTACGACCTGAGCCTGGGCCTGTGCCGGGCAGCCGAAGCGAGCTGGCAATACGAAATGGCGGACAATCGCTCATTTATCCAAACAGGGGCCTGGAACACCCGTTACCGCGGTTACCTCGCGGGCGAAGCCCTGAAGCTGTCGCTGCTGAAAATGAACGACGCGTACCTGCAAACCAATGTTCGCGATCTGGAAATCGTCAAGACCCTGTCTCTGCGACATCGCGTGCTCGACTGCAACGTCCAACCCCTTGTCCCGACCAACACCTCCGCACTCAGTGAGACCGCTCAAGCCGACACTCCGGCGCGGTGGGCCCACTTGAAAAAACAACTGGTCAGCGATGGCGCGCTTTGCTTCAAATTGCCCCAAACGCTCTTCGAAGAGGACTACCCCAACCACATCCTGCGGCGCATCAAAGGCATCAGCGTGTCGTTGCCGGCGACACTGGGCGCGTATGAAGACATCAAGGCGATACTGACCCAGACCAGCCACGAGATCGAATTGCCCAACGGTACCTCGATCAAGGATAAGCGCGCCCATCAGCAAATCGCGCTGTCCACCGGTTTGGATGACAACGGCCTGTTTGCGCTCACGTTCGACAGTCACGAGCGCTACTTGCCGTTCGAGTACACGGGCGCCATTTCCGAATGGACCCTGACGTTTCCCAATCAAGACATGCAAAAAGCCATCCTGGAATCGATCAACGACATTGTCATTCACCTGCGCTACACCGCGCGGGTCAAGCCCGCAGCGGGGGCCCAGGTATGAGCAACGACACGCCTGACCTGCAGATCAACCCACCCACGCTGCCCAAAGGCGGCGGCGCCATTCAAGGCACCGGCAAGGGCTGGGCCAACGTCGGCATCAGCGGTACGGCAACCTTTGAGATTGCCTTACCGATTTCTCCCGCCAGGGGGTATGCGCCGGCCATGACGCTGAGTTACCACAGCACGGCGGGAAACGGCCCCTTCGGCTTGGGGTGGACGATCAACCTGAGCGCCATCCGCCGACGCACGGCCCATGGCGTGCCTGCCTACACGGAACACGACGAGTTCATCGGGCCCGACGCGCAAACCTGGTTGCCCGAGCGCGACGCTCAAGGCGCGACGCTCGACCGCCCGTCCACGGTAGCGGGCACGGCCTATCGTGTGGTTCGCTACTTTGCGCGAGTCGAAAGCAGCTTCGACATCATCGAGCATTGGCGATCAGCAACCGATACCGCAGGCTTCTGGCTGATACACGGCGCTGACGGCAGCCAGCACTTCTATGGCAAAACCGCGCTGGCGCGCATTGCCGACCCGGACGAACCACAGCACGTGGCGCAATGGTTGTTGCAGGAAAGCCTGAATGCCCACGGCGAGCATATTTACTATCACTACACGCCAGAAACCGACACCTCGCGCTACCCACGCGATTGCCGTGCCCAGCACTACCTGGAACGCATCTGCTACGGCAACTTCACGGCCAGGAAACAAGAACACCTGTACCTGTGGCATACCGACGAGAAGCCGGCTATGGGCTGGCACTTTCAATTGCTGTTCGATTACGACGAGCGCGCCATCCAATGGTCCAAGCCGACGACCTATGAACCCACCCGCGCCTGGCGCATACGACCTGACGCCAGCTCGGACTTTTCCTTCGGTTTTGAGTTACGCACCCTGCGCCTGTGCCGGCAGATCCTGATGTTTCACCACTTTCCCGATGAGCCCAAAATGGCTGCCGAACCGGTGCTGGTCAGGCGCCTGTTGCTGGAATACCACCTCATCGGCAAGGTCAATCTGTTGGGCGCCGTGCATGAGCAGGCCTTCGACAGCGCGGGCCAATGCGTGAGCCGCCCACCGCTGGAATGTGCCTATGAATCGAGCCGGCTCAGGACGGATCAGAGCCGTTACCAACCGCTTGGTGCGATGGCGGGACTCAACGATGGCAATCGCTACCAATTGGTCGATCTGTATGGCGAAGGGATCCCGGGGATCCTCTACCGCAGCGACAAAAGTTGGTACTACCGAGAGCCGCTCAGGGCACCCGCCGCACCTACCGGTGACGAAGTGACGTACGGCATCGCCCAAGCGCTGGCGCGAGTGCCGGTCGCTGACAGCAGCCGCCCCATCCACCAGGCACTGGCCGACCTTGAGGGCGACGGCCGCTTGGACTGGATCGTCGCCCAGCCTGGAATGAGTGGTTTTTTCGCCCTGGACGAACAGCGCAACTGGTCGGCATTTACCCCATTCGATGCGTTCCCATCGGAGTTTTTCCATCCCCGGGGCGCGCTGGCTGACTTGATGGGCGCCGGACGCAGTGATTTCGCCATGATCGGCCCCCGCAGCGTGCGCCTGTATGCCAACCGCAGAAAATCCGGCTTCGCGCCGGCCACCGAAGTCCTTCACTTGGACGACGACAGCTTGCCGACGCTCTCGTCCTCACCTGACGAACTGGTGGCCTTCAGCGACGTCCTCGCCAGCGGGCAACAGCACTTGGTGCGCATCCGTCACAACGAAGTGAAATGCTGGCCAAACCTGGGCCGGGGGCGTTTCGCCAAGGGTTTTGTACTGGCCACGCTGCCGTTCTCTTACCGTACGTTCAAGGCAAGCAATGTGCTGCTCGCCGATCTGGCGGGCAGCGGTGCCACGGACTTACTGTACCCGAGCCCCGAACACCTGCTGGTTTTCCTCAACAACGGCGGCAACGGCTTCGAGACGGAGCCGGTCAAGGTGCCCTGGCCCAAGGGCATCGTGCATGACGATCACTGCCAGGTCAGCCTGGTCGATGTGCAAGGCCTGGGCTGCCCGAGCCTGATCCTGAGCGCCGCCCACCAGTCGCCCATTCACTGGCGCTATGACTTTTTCAACAACAAGCCCTGCCTGCTGATCAAAACCTCTAACAACATGGGCGCCCAAGCCTCCATCCAGTACCGCAGCAGCGCCCAAGAGTGGCTGGATGAAAAACACGAACTCAAGGCCGCCGGCCAGCCCGCCATCAGCCATTTGCCCTTTGCGATCCACGTGGTGCGCGCGCATACCCAACAAGACGAAATTACCGGCAACCGGCTTACCCATCACCTGCGTTACCGCTGCGCCTACTACGACCGCGAAGACCTTGAATTTCGCGGCTTTGGCCTACTGCTGCAAACCGACACCGAGGCCGACGGTAACCCCCCAGACGCGGCCGGTTTCAGCGCACCGGTGGTGCACAAAACCTGGTTCCATACCGGGCAACAGCTGGACATGCCGACCCGCGGCGCCAGCGCGCATGACCGGCAAGCCAAGGCATTGGGCCCCACGTTGCTCAGCAAACACCGGGCCGTCGACCCGGCCGATCCCATCGGCCATCACGATGAGGTGATCCATGCGCCCGCGCCCGCGCTGTTGCGTCAGGCCGCGCGCGCACTCAGCGGGATGGTTTTACGCAGCGAAGTGGTGGCCGTGGATACCGCGCCACACCGGCCGCCCTATTCAGTGCAGGTGCATCGTTATCAGGTTCGCGAACTGGCCCCCATCAGCACGCACGCGCGCGATGCCAGGCTGCTGTTACTGCCGCTGGAATCGATCAGTTATCAATATGAAGGCGTAGCGGACGATCCTGTGTGCCGGCACCAGATCAACCTGCGCCGGGACGCCTATGGCTGCCTGGTGCATGGCGTGACGGTACACTACGCGCGCCGGACCACCGCCGAGGACGCGCCACCCGCCGTGCTCACCGACGACCCTCAACGGCAATGGTGGCGCGACACCCATGACAGCGCGCAACAGTCCTATTACCTGAGCGAGACGTTGGCGCACTACATTCATCTGGATAACGCGCGGCCGCAGCGCCTGGCCCTGCCGTATCGCCAGCGCAGCAACGCGCTGGTACTGGGCAAGGCCCCTGCGGCGGGTGGGTTAAGCCTGGAGCAGATCAGCCATGAAACCCTCATCGACCTGAAAAACGGCCCCTTGGCCGCAGGTGCCGCGCGCGAACTGAGCTGCTTGACGGTGCAACGTTACCGGGAAGCCGGCGGCCATGGGGAAACCCTCGCGCCAGGCGTCGCGACCCCGCAGGCCCTGACCGATTATCTTGAAGCGGCAGAGCTGGATGAAAAGGCGCTGGGTATCTATGAAGACATACCGGTGATGCCGAACCAACCCACGGTTGAGTTGACGCAAAAGCTCAAGGACAGCGGTTACCACACCATGGAGCGGTTTTTTTCGTTCGCGGGCGAGGCCGGCAACCTGTGGTCGATCCGACGCTATTTCCCACAGTATGGAAATGCCACACAGTTCTACCGGCTCAAAGCGCTGCAAGCGACCCAGGCGCATGGCAGAACAAGCATTACTTACGACCCTTATTGGCTTCAGGTCACCCAGGTAAAACTGCCCGATGGTTGTTTGACCACCGCCGAATATGACTATGGGTCGCTGCTGCCGACCAAAATCGTCGACCCCAATGGCACTGTTCAAGAGGCACGGTATGACGGGTTTGGACAGCTACTCGCCCATACCTTTTACGGTCATGAGCAGGGGCTCAGAGTGGGCTTCTCAGCGTTGGCCGACGACACCCGGGCCGACGATACAACGCCTGCCTTTGCCATTGAAAACAGCAAGACCGTGTTGCGGAACATGGCCGGCGCTCACTGCTACGCCCCCTTCAGCTGGATGGGCGCGATCAATAAAGACCAGGTAAAAAAAGACTGGGTGACCCGTGGTTATGTTCTGCCCACTGGGCATATTCGGCCCCTTGCACGCTCACGTCTGAAAGACACTCGTCGACCGCTCAACGACAGCGAAAAAGAACTCAAGGTGTTGATCGACGCGGCCCGGAAAACGCCGGTACACGCGCTTACGCTGCTGGCCGATCGTTACCCAGACGATGCCGAACAGCAGGTGCGCATGACCCTGACCTACTGGGACGGTTTTGGCCGCACCCTGCAGAGCAAGCAAAAAACCGAACCAGGACCGGCCAACGCCGTGGACGCCCAAGGCAACCTGCTGGTCGACGAAACGCCTGACGCTGATGCCAACACGGTAAAAAAACAGCTGCGCCAGGTGCAGGCCGATCCTCGCTGGCGAGTCAGCGAACGGGTCGAGTTCAACCACCAAGGCCTGATCATTCGCACCTACCGCCCTTACTTTGCCGACAGGCACGGTTACATCAATGATCAATCCCTGCGCGAACTCGGCTACAGCGACCGGCAGTTCTACGATTCCCTTGGGCGCCCGACACGGACACTCACCGCCGCCGGTTTCATGCGCCGCATGACGTATTGGGCCTGGTATACGGTGAGCGAGGATGAAAACGATACCTACCAAGAGGTAAAGCCTGCGCTGGATTCACCGCTGCGCTGATGCCTCTCGAAAAAAAGGCCGTCACCGGTTGCCGGTGACGGCCTGGCCTCCACGGCCGCAGTCAACGCCTGTGGGGGTCACGTACCCCCTGAACGCGATAATGCAGCCCGCCCATATGCTGCAGCATGAGCCGATAGGCACCGCGCCCGCGCGCGCCGGGATACCCATGCAAATCAACGGACCACAGTCGATCCCGATGCTGGTGCCAATGAACCGCAGTAAAGCGCGCCTCGCGCAAGTGGCTGAGCGCCAGAGCAATACTGCGCCCCTGGGTACTCAGGGGGTCTATTCCTTGCACGGCCGTCGTGTCGATCTCAAAGCCGGATGCTGTTACCGCCTGGCTTTGCTGAACCGGCGTATGCGCCTCGGCCACCGCTGACCTGCGCTGGCGGCGTGCACGGGAAGCATGGGACGTAGACGCCACTTCAAATGATGGAGCGGAGGACGCTTGTACGTTTTCCAGGGTTTGCGAGCGGGTTGGACCGCGCAGTTGGCGAGTGTCCCAGCCTATGCGAGCCAACTCGGGTGCGGGGTTGCGGTGCTGGGCGATCAGCGCCTCGGCTTGAGGTTTTGCAGCAAACGGGCCCGCATGCGCGTAAATAAGGTCTTGTTCGTAGGAAACGAGGAAAGAGACCCCTTCCACTTCCCGTCGCTGTTCATAGGCAAGCGACAGCAGCCTGGAAGCCTCTTCGTTGCTCAACCGGTAATGCTCAGCCATCCGCAGGGCGAGGCTCGTCAACTGTTCACCATATTGGCTGTCGGTCATCTGAGCAGGTTCGGTTCGAGGGCGTCGTTGGTGGCGATACACCACAGCAGCCCCCACCAATGCGCCGATAGAAGCGCCTGCCATTTCATGTCCCATCAACGCACCGCCTATAACCCCCAAAAGCATCATCAAAACAGCCACCGCGGTCAGCGCTAGCGGTGACACAGGTGCTGCGCGCTGCCCTTGCAGGCCGTCGCGATCAACAAACGTCACCGGGTTATTGCCCACCATGGCGTAGAGATTCAGCCCATCAACGGCGCCTGCCGGGTCGGGGCTGATCCAGCGCTGCAACCAAGGCGCGTAATACCGAGCCCCGTAGTAATACAGCCCACTGGCATCTCGCTCTTTAGCCGAATAGCGCAGGGTTTTGTAGTTGGCTTCAACGGCATTCCTGGCCGCCCACCAGGCCGTACCACCGAACGGATAAAACACTTCCTGACTGATCAATTGCGCCTGGCCATCCAGTTCCAGCGAACGGCTAGCCAAATGGTCGCCGATGCTGAAGCGGACCTGCTCGTTCGCCAGCCCCTCGGGTTGCCCTGCCTCCCATTGCAGTATCCGTGCGGGGCTACGCCCCAGCGACGCGGTGATTACATTCAACTGTTCCCCGGTGGCCGTATTGCTGCGGATTTCGAGCCCCGGCAAATAACGCACCTCTTGCACGAACGTGCGCATCCGGCCGCGGCTGCGCCGGCGCTTGAACACGCGCTGGCCGCCGCCGTCGTAGCCGTATGTTTCGTCATCGTCGTCGTCATCCTGGCCACGCCGCACTTGGGTCACCCGCGTCAACTGGTTGCGCACATTCCATGACATGGCCTGCCCTTGCACCAACTCCAGCTGATTGCCACATGCATCGAAACCTCGGCCCAAGCCTGGCGCATCCACCGCCGTCGGTTGCAGGCAAGCGTGGTTGCTGTAGCGGCCAACCGTGAAGTCGCGGGTGTACCCCGTGCCGACGGCCGGCCGGTGTTGGACGGTCTTGAGATTGCCACTCGCGTCGTAGCTGTACTGCTGGGTGTAGGCGCGCCACTGGCTGTCATCCACGGCACCGAACAGCACCATCGGCGCCGGCCCCTGTCCCGCCAGGGCGTGTGCATGTTCACGTCCCGTGGCGCGGATCAGTTGATAAAGCGTGTCATAGGCATACACCGCGTCAGCGGCGCTGTGCGCGTTATTGAACCAGCGCGTCGGCTGCACCGCGTCCTGAATACGCACAACGTTGCCAACACCGTCGTATTCATAATTCAAGACTTGCAGTGACGGGTTCTGACCACCCGCGCGATGCACCCGCAAACGCTGCAACCGGTTATCCGCCTCAGCGTAATCGGCCGAGGTAACGACGCCGTTACCGGCTCGCTCCGACAGCAATTGACCCGCCGCGTTGTAGGTACAGCGCTCCACCAGCACCTGTCGACGGCCGCCGGCAAGCAACACCGCGCCGGACATGAGCTGCCCCTCCAGGCCATAGCGCGACTGCGCGCGGTTGCCCTTGGCGTCGACTTGCTCCAGCAGCTGGCCCGACGCCGCATAGTGCCAGGTGGTGACAAACCGTTGCGCTTCCAGCAACGGCTCACGGGCCGTTGGCGATTCAGGCCAATCGAGCATCTGCGGTTGTTGCGCAAAGGCTCGACTTTGCCGCACAACCTGACCCTGCACGCCATAAGCCTCATAAAACAGCGTGCCGGCGGTGTCGTCATGGCGCACCAAGCGCCCGGCGTGCAGGCCACCCTGCGTGGCGGTGCCGTGGGAATAGGTCAGGCGTTCGACGCAACGCGGGGCAGGCTGATCGGCGGCGTGTTCAAACGTCGCCACGGTACGGAGCAGACGGTCGTATTCATAACGCTGATGAGCACCGCGGGCGTCCCACTGCTCCAGCAATTGCCCAGCCGCTCCCGGCAGCCTCAACTGCCAGCCGGCATCCACGCGGTCGATGCGCAGCAACATTCCAGAAAGGCTCAACTGCACGCGCTCATTGGGTTTAACCGCTGGGTCTGCCGCCTGCAGCGCGATCAGCCGCGAATCCCACTGCTCGTGCAACGCCCCCTGGGCGCCGAACACTCGGCGGGTGATACGTGGCTGGGGGCGCTCCCGCGCGGTCTCGCGATGATAAGCCACGCCGCGAACCGGTAACCCGCGCGGGTCAATGGCAGACAGCGTAGGGGTGTGTTGGTGTTGGGCGTAAGACATGGCACATAACCTCAATAATCCAAAGGTGCGCAAAGCGAAGACATGGCGGATGGGCACAAGGGCGGCTTTGGGCGGTGTTGTAAGTGGGCATCAGTGCCGCGCAACCCGGCTTCGCGACCATCTCGACGCCAGGTTCGAATACCCTTCCCTGGCCGCCTGTACCGCGAACCCGCGCCATTCGGTGAGCGCTGAAGTCAGGCCGCGCGCGGCCGTCACAGCGGTACGCGCCAATGCACTTTGCCCGGCCATGGACGAGCCGGTCAGGCGCACGGCCAATGCCTCTATGCCTGTCGAGACCCAGTACGCCCATGTTTGATTGAACATCCGGCTCAGGCCGCCGTGCATCATCGCCGTCGGGTCCGGAAGCTGCAGGGTCTCACCATGCGTATCAGCGACGGCGGTTGCATGGCCGGCACGAATCAACGTGCCCATGGCCCCGTCATAGGCCTCGACCATGGGGGTGACATTCGGCACGAGGGGCACCGGCACGTCCGCGCCGAAAAACGCGTTGCCAACGGTCGCGACCGCATAGGCCGCCGTCGCGCCGGCGGTTCTTGTGAGCCTGGCGCGCAGGGGCGTCGCGCCCCAAGAGAAACCGCTGCCGTGCCCGCGAATAATCTGTTGCACCAGTTCCCTGGCGAACGAGCGCACATGCCCAGCCAAGCGCAGGCGCGCTACAGGGTCCCAACCCTCCTCTGCGGACGGATGCAGCGACTCGGCATGCCCGGCGTACCCTCCTCCCGCCACACCGCCCGCTATCAGCCCGACCAGTGGCGCATAGCGCGTCCACCGACCGGCGAGCCCGGTACTCATGTGCACGACAGCCAGTGCATCCAGCGCCGCGACGGTATAGCGCAACGCCTGGTTGCCTGCCGCTGTCGGCGCAGTGCTGCCAAAGATCGCCACATCGACCCCCGCCGCGATGGCGTTGGCCAGATACGTCGACAACCCATCGCGAATCGCCGCCGAACCGGCCGCTTGGATCCGCGGCCTCAGGATTCGACCAATGTGCGCGGCAGTGCGTGTCCAGGAAATTGTGCGCAGTCGCCTGGGCCGGGAAACTGCCGTGGGTATTGAGGGCGCCAACCCCTGTTCATCCCCGTGGGTGACGGGATTACCGCCGACCATGGCATACAGGTTCAACCCATCGATATCGCCGGCCGGGTCCGGGCTGATCCAGCGGCATAGCCACGGCGCGTAGTACCTGAAACCGTAGTAATACAGCCCGCTGGCATCGCGTTCCTTACCCGAATAACGAATGAATGTGTAATCCGCCTCGCTGGCATTCCTGGCTGCCCACCACGCGGTGCCGCCATAAGGGTAGTAGCTCTCGTGGCTGATGCGTTGCGCCTGCTCATCCAACTCCAGCGTGCTGCTGCCCAAGTGGTCCGACAGCCCGAAACGAATCTGCGCCGGCTGAGCAACCCCGCCGGGATGCCGATCCCATTGCAACACCCGCACGGTCGTCGTGCCGACAGCCAGGTTGAGCACGTTCAACTGTTCGTCGGTGGCACTGTCATGGCGGATTTCCAGCCCCGGCAGGTATCGCACCTCGGCCGTATGCAGGCGGCCGCGAGCCTTGAACGACCGACGTTTGCGTATTCGTTGCCCTGCGGCATCGTACTCATAACGTTCCTCGTCATCGTCATCACCCGCGCGCGCTACCTGAATCAGGTGGGTCAATTGGCCGCGCGCATTCCACCCCATCCCGCGAATACCCTCCAGGGCCTGAAGATTGCCGCAGCGGTCATAACCCTGCCCCAGTCCCGGCGCAGCCGCACCATCGATCCGGGGCAAAAGATGATTGCTGTGCGCAGCTATCGTCATGTTGCGGGTGTAGCCCACCCCGCTGCTCGGCACATGGCGCAGTTGAAGCAGATTGCCGGCCGGGTCATAGCGAAAGTGTTGGGTGTAACGACGCCAGACACTGTCGTCGGTGGAGCCGAACGCCACCCAACCCGGTAACGCAGGGCCACCGCTGTTGCCGGCGGTTTCCCGTCCGCTGGCCTTGGTCAGTCGCGACAGTGTGTCGTACTCATAGGTGCTGAGCGCATCAACCCGGGTGTTGCGCGACCAGTGCGTCAGTTGTTCACGATCGTCGATCCGCACGATATTGCCGACGGGGTCATAGTCGTATTGCACGTCTTGCAACCGTTGCGCCGCAGCCCCCGGTAAATGGGCGATCATCTGTCGGCAGCGACCATCACACGGGTGATAGTGCAAGGTGCGCACGACGCCGTTTCCAGCCCGTTGGTGGAGCAACTGCCCTGCGGCGTTGTAACGGTATTGATCCGACAGGCACTGGCGCACGCTGCCCTTGAGCACCAGGAAAACGCCCGTCGTTTGACCGTCCACCCCATAGGCGTATTCAACGCGGTGCCCCTTGGCATCGGTGTGATACAAGCGCTCACCGAGCGCGTTGAACCCGGCGGTCGTGGCGAAACGTTCGAGCTCCAGGCGTGCCTCTCGTTGCGCCTCGGGCTGCGGCCAATCCAACACTGCATCCCACTGCCGAAAACGCCGGGTCTGCAGCGCGACCTCCCCGTGTACGCCATAACGCTCATGGAACACGCTGCCGCCGCCGTCATCATGACGAATGACCCGGCCACACCGATTGAGTGCCGCCTCTGCCACCGAATAGGCGCCATATTCAAGTCGCTCGACACAGTGAGGTTGCGCGTCACCGGAGGCTTGTTCGAACACCGCCACGGCCCGCAGGTACGGGTCATAGCGATAGGCCTGGTGTGCACCGCCGCCGCTCCAGATGTCGAGCACCTGCCCTGCCTCCCCGGGCAGCATTAACCGCAGGCCCGCGTCCACACTGTCGGTGCGCAAGGCTAGGCCGCCAAGACTGTAGACCGTGCGTTGATTGGCGAGCGTGGCAGGCTGCGAACGTTGCAATTGGAACAGCCGCGGGTCCCACTGCTCAACCATCGAACCGGCGCTGTCATGCACCTGCCGGCAAATGTGCGGCTGAGGAGGGTCGGAGGCTGTCGCGCGATAGTAGTCGACGTTACGCACAGTCAAGCCGCGAGGATCGTACGCCGTCAGCGAAGGGGTGAATTGATGCAGGGCATGGGACATGGGGTTGTGATCATCGGTTGTTAAATGATCACGAAGGCTATTGCTGGGGTCGCGCTGAAAAGCGGTAGTAGTGGAGCGTTTTGTGTATCCGGATGCGCAAAGCGAATACAGGCGTCAGTGTTCTAGGGGACCGCGTGTTGCGGGGCTTGGCCGATAAGCATCGGTGCAAACCCCGCACACGGTCTCAATGCCCGCCGGCGCAGGTCGGCGAGGCCGGAGCCGCGTCGATTGTGGCCCACTCCTCGGGCGTGTAGGTGTGCAGCGCCAGCGCATGGAACTCGCCCATCAGGTCGCCCAGGGTGGCGTAGACCTTCTGGTGGCGCTTGACCCGGTTGAGCCCCTCGAACTGCTGGCTGACCAGCACGGCCTTGAAGTGGGTCTGCAACCCCCGGCTGTGCATGTGGCTTTCATCCAGCACGCTCAAGTGTTGCGGGCCCAGGGCGGCGAGGGCCGTTTCGATACGCTGTTGCATAGTCATCGCTGCTTACTTCTTCTTGGCCGGTGCGGCGGCTTTGGGCGACAGTTCGTTGGTCATGTCTTCCAACAGCTTGTTGACCACCGGCACGGCGCTTTCCAGCTTGGCCTGGGTCATCTGGGCCGATTGCTGGGTCAGTTGCGGCATTTTTTCCAGGACTTTCTTGCCCAGTGGCGACTGGTAGAACGCAACCAGGTCCTTGAGCTCGGATTCACTGAAGTTGGTGGTGTAGAGCTTGACCATGTCCGGCTTCAGCTTGGGCCAGCCAATGGCCTGGTCCAGCGCGGCGTTGGCCTTGGCCTGGTAGCTGTCGAGTACGGACTGCTTGGCGGCGGGCGCCTTGGTCTGTTCGAAGCGCTGGGCGAACATTTGCTGCACTTGCATGTACACCGGGGTACCCAGCTTGTCGGCATGGGCCAGGGTCAGGAAGGCTTCGGCACTGGCGTTGTGGCTGGCGGTATCGGCAAAAACCTGGCCGCTGGCGCACACCAGAGCAACCGCGGTACAGATGGCACGAAGACGAGTCATCGAGTTTCCTTTCTAGCTGGCGAGGTAAGACCCCAAGGGCGCCCATTCTGCGCCTAAAAAACCTCGCGGCTCAACCCCGGGCCTTATCCGGCATGGATTGGCCGATGAAACGTCTTTTAGGGAACCCACCTGGCCGATCACGGCCTAAACTGCGCAAACGAACCTGAAGGAGTGTGCCCGATGAGCCGAATTGAAACCGACAGCCTGGGAGAAGTGGAAGTCCCGGAGGCTGCTTACTGGGGCGCCCAGACCCAACGTTCGCTGGTGAATTTCGCCATCGGCGAGCAACGCATGCCCCTGGCGGTGCTGCACGCGCTGGCCCTGGTCAAGAAGGCCGCCGCCCGGGTCAACGACCGCAATGGCGACCTGCCCGCCGACATCGCCCGCTTGATCGAGCAGGCCGCCGATGAAGTGCTCGACGGCCAGCACGACGACCAGTTCCCGCTGGTGGTGTGGCAGACCGGCAGCGGTACCCAAAGCAACATGAACGCCAACGAAGTGATCGCCGGCCGTGCCAATGAGTTGGCGGGCAACGAACGCGGCGGCAAGAGCCCGGTGCACCCCAACGACCATGTGAACCGCTCCCAGAGCTCCAATGACTGCTTCCCCACGGCCATGAGCATCGCGGCCGTGCAGGCCGTGCATCAACGCTTGCTACCGGCGATCGCCACGCTGTCCGGCGGTTTGGCGGAACTGGCGGCGCGGCACATGAAGCTGGTGAAGACCGGGCGCACCCACATGATGGATGCGACACCGATTACCTTCGGCCAGGAACTGTCGGCGTTCATCGCCCAACTCGATTACGCCGAACGCGCCATTCGCAGCGCCCTGCCCGCCGTGTGTGAACTGGCCCAGGGCGGCACCGCAGTGGGCACGGGCCTCAATGCGCCCCATGGCTTCGGCGAGGCGATTGCTTCTGAACTGGCCGCCCTCTCCGGCCTGCCGTTTGTGACCGCACCGAACAAATTCGCTGCCCTCTCCGGCCACGAGCCGTTGGTGACCTTGCATGGCGCGCTGAAAACCCTGGCCGTGGCCCTGATGAAAATCGCCAACGACCTGCGCCTGCTGGGCTCCGGCCCGCGTGCCGGCCTGGCAGAGGTGAAGCTGCCGGCCAACGAGCCGGGCAGTTCGATCATGCCGGGCAAGGTCAACCCCACTCAGTGCGAAGCGCTGTCGATGCTGGCCTGTCAGGTCATGGGCAACGATGTGACCATCGGCATGGCCGCCAGCCAAGGCCACTTGCAGTTGAACGTGTACAAGCCGGTGATCATCCACAACCTGCTGGAGTCGATCCGCCTGCTGGCCGATGGCTGCAATAACTTCCAGGAACATTGCATCGCCGGCCTTGAGCCAGACGCCGAGCAAATGGCCGCGCATCTGGAGCGTGGGCTGATGCTGGTAACGGCGCTCAACCCGCATATCGGCTATGACAAGGCGGCGCAAATCGCCAAGAAAGCCTACGCCGAAGGGTTGACGCTAAGGGAAGCGGCGCTGTCGCTGGGCTACCTCACTGACCAAGAATTCGATCAGTGGGTACGCCCCGAAGACATGCTCGGCAGCTAAGCCGTCACACGCAGCCGTCGGGCCTTGAGCCCGGCGAGCAGCGAGGGCGCCAACGCCACGGCCGCCGAGCCGAGCACCACCACGAATGCGCCGAAATAGCCCAAGGCATTGATCTCTTCGGCCTGCACGTAGTCCGGCCACAACCAGGCCGCCAAGGCCACCGCCACAAAGGTCACCAGCGGCGTGAGGGCCAGGGTCGCACTCACCCGCGACGCCTCCCAATGGGCCAGCGCTTCAGCAAACGCACCGTAGGCCACCAGGGTGTTCAGGCAGCACGCCAGCAGCAGCCAGCCTTGCAGCGGGCTCAGTTGCAGGGCATCCAGCGGATGCGCCCAGGGCGTGAGCAGCAAGGCGCAGCTCAGGTAGATCACCATCATCACTTGCAGCGAGTTCCATACCGTCAGCAATTGCTTCTGGCCCAGGGCGTAGAACACCCACAGAGAGGTGGCGAGCAATACTGTGAGCACGCCGGCGGTGTAGGCGCCGAAGGAGGTCAAGAGTTCGACCAGGCGCTGATTGAAGAACAGGCCAAAACCGATGATCAGTACCACCAGCCCGATCATCTGCCCCAGGCTGAAACGCTCGTTGAACACGAATACGCTGGCGACCATCAGAAAGATCGGCCCCATCTGGATCACCAACTGCGCGGTGCCGGCGCTGAGGGTTTTAAGGCCCACCAGGTACAACACGTAGTTGCCCACCAGGCCGCACACGGCCATCGCCACCAGCCAACCGCCCCTGGGCCCCAGCACTTTGCGGCTCGGCAAACGTCGAGTGGCCGCGAGGTAGACAAACAGGCAACCACCGGCAACCGTCAGGCGAAACCAGGTCACGGTGATCGGGTCCATTGCCTGCAACACCTGCTTGAGTTTGACCGGCAGAATGCCCCAGAGCAGCGCGGTCAACAGGGTCAGGAAAAAACCGTAGACCCAGCGGCCTGAAGAAATGTGCATGAGTGCCCCAAAAACCGGAGGTGGAGGAGCCGGCATTCTAGGGTGATGCGCTGTGCTTTGGGTATCGATGATTGTGTGTCAGGGCACGCCCATCACCAATACACCGCTGCCGTTGATGGGCCCGGCCGCCGGGAAGGAGCCATTGCGCCGTACCAGCGAAAACGTCACATCGTCGCCGCCCACGCTGTTGGTGATACGGGTGAGGAACGAGCCATTTACCGGTACCGCCGTGCCGGCATGCACCATGGCCGTACCCACATCCGGATTGCTCATCATCAGCAGGCGCGTGTCGAACCCTGTTCGGGTGCCTTTGTAGGTAATGGTGATCGGCGTGGTAATGCCGCCATCCGGGCATGAGTAAGTGAGCCTGCGGTTGCTGACGATCGATGAGGTCAACGGGTCAGTGCCGATTGCGCGCTGGTGCACCGTGCCGAAGTTGATCTCGATCGGGTTGTTATTGTTGATCGTGCAGCTGGAGGGGGAGACGGTAAAGTTATTCGCGGCGATATAGGTGACGCTGAGCTGCGCTCGGCTGCCGTCGTAGTTGTTCGAACTGGTAAGGCGCAACAACCCCAGGTTGTCGCCGATGCGCACATCGAACGGATTGGACGGGTAGTTACGCATCAAAATATAGGGCGTGATATCGATCGGGTAGCTTCTCAGGTCGTCCGGCATCGTCGCTGCACGCACTCCATTTTGGATGGGCGTATTGAAAAACCCACCGTTGATACGCAGGCCAGTGCGTTCACCGCTGAACCTCGGTCCCGGTGTCCAGGCGCTCCCTGACGCATTGCCGGTGGCCCAGTAGTCCGCCCTCCAGGACGGGCTCTGCGACCCTGGGGAAAACCTGCATTCAAGCCGCGCGCCTTCCAGCGTGATTCTCGTACGATCGGCGGCCAGAGCAACCGTAACCGGCACCTGCAAGTTAGGATTACCCGTTTGCCAAGCGCCGCCATTCACACGGCAATCAACGGCTTGCGCGGTCGTTGCAACACCCGTCAGGGCGAGAAGCGCGAAGGCTCCCAAAAATCCTTTCATTTTGATCTCTCTTGCTCTTGCCTATCCAGATACTGCCCAACGAGCCTTCACAGCCCGCGTCTTGAGGGCGGCACGCTGCTAGGGGTAGTCCAACGTAAAAGTCGAGGTCACCGTGTAAGCACCGTGCCCAATGGTTTGATCGCGGATGGCCGCCGGCTCGCCCTGCACATAGGCTTTGAGCTCGATCACATTGCTGCCATCACTGAGCACCTGCCTGTCGCTCACGCTATTGACGGGCAACGGCTTGTCGCCGAGGGTTTCCAGCCCGACCCCGATACCCGAGGCACCACTGCCGGCGTCCAGCGCGAGTAGACCGGGGAGCTCTGGGTTTCCCGTGCCGCCAAAGGTGATGGTCACCGAGTCGCTGATGGTGGTGTCGCACTCTTGCAGGTGCAGCTGGAAACGCCGGCCCACCGAACGCGTGTTGATATAGAGATACTTGCTGGTCAGGTCCCACAGCTCCAAGGTGATGGCCTCGTCACCGGGGCGCAGGGTGCAGGCTTCTTCCACCAGATTGCCCTTGAAACGCAGGTTGTCCGCTGCCTGCCCCAGCGGGGCCAGGCCGCAGGTGAGCAGCAGCGCCAGTGCGCACTTTTGAACCCTTTCATGTCGCATAGACTCGACTCCTACTGATATTCGGCCAACAGCGTGGCCACCGCCGTGAAGCTGGCGGCGCTCAGGGTTGCGCCGGGTTGTTGGACGGGCACCACTTCCAATGTCGGCGGTGACGACAGGGTTATGTCCAGGGGGGTATTGAGTGGAAACGGCTGGCTGTCCTGGAAAACCCGTATCCCCAGCGCCGGCACGCTGGTCTGCACCGCCGAGCCGTCAAACGTCGTGGGTGTGCCGTTGACGCTCAACTTCAGCACCCAAGGCAGCGTGTCGGTGCCACAGGTGATGGTGTAACCCACGTGCTTGCGGTACTTCACGCCATCGACGCGCTTGACCCCCACATCGCCAAAATCGACTTCAATGGTGTTGCCCCCCTCAATCGTGCAGGGCGGTGGTTCATTCAATGTTCCGCTGAATGTCACGTTGGCCGATGCGCCGCCATGCAGGCCGACGGCGCACAGGAAAAACAGCGCTCGCTGCTGCCTGAATGTCATGGGTCGTTCCTCTTTATCGCCGTCATTGATAATCGACCACCAGGGTGGCGGTCGCATCGAACGCCCCGCCGGTCAGTCGGCTGCCCGCACGCTTGACGGGCACCGCCTGCACCGCGGGGAACTGGGGGTAGGTAAAGTTCACGGCGGTATTCAACGGCCAGTCGGCGCCATTGACGACCAGCTTGACCCCAAGGTCCGCCTTGCGGGTCGCGAGCATGCGCCGGTCGAACGCGGCGCCCGTGCCCCTGAGTTCCAGGGTCAAGGCGTTACTGAAGGGGGAATCACAGGTGACGGTATAAGGCACCTCGCGACGATAGTTGACCCCATCGATCCGTGACGTCAGCAGGTCATTTCCAAACGGTACATTCAGCGTACCGCCGCTGTTGATGACGCACGGTGGTGGCGCAACGATGACCGCGCGGATGGTCAGGTTAGTATCGGCCTGCGCCATCCGGCAGGCCACCCACAGCAAGGCGCCCCCGACCAGAATGGCGCGCGACCTGTTTGTGTAAGCCATTGTTCTGCCCTCACTCATAGTTGAGCCTGAAATCCACGACGGCCCTGAACGCCCCGCTGGTCAAGGGTGCGGCGGTGCGCGTGGGTTGAACCTTCCAGGTCTGGGTGGTGGCGCCCACAGCCAGGAACAACGGTTCGCCCCGCGCCCCCAATTGCACATCCCGCCCCAGCGCATCGGTCAGGCGCAGGCCCATCCCGGTGATGCCTTGCACCCTGACCAGCCGCGGGTCATCGGCATCGGCGGGTGCGATAAACGCAACCGACAGCACCGGCTGATAGGCACTCCATGTCAGGTTCCCGGTACGTTCATTGCGGAGGCTGCCGGCGGTTCGCTGGCAATCATCGAAGCGCAATTGAAAGGCCACCGGGTTCGCCTGATCGCCGGGCCGTTGCAGCTGGCTGGTCGAGACCTCACCCAGGTCAATCGTTTGGTTGACGGCGGTCATCTCCAGGCTGCATGGGCTCTCATGCAGGGACCCGAGCACGTTCAGCAGTCCATTCATACCTTCCACGTCCTGGGCGTGCGCCCGCCCCATCAGCATCAGCAGCAGGCCGGCGAAGACTTTCACGGTGTTCGACTTCATGACGTTCTCCAACCCCAGGCGTTACTCATTGGACGGCGCTACCTGGCACGTTTCGCCACGGCAGGTGAAGGCCAGCAACGGACGTCCGCCGTAGTCGTTCACATAACTCAAGTAGGGGGCCGTCCCCAATGCCGTCGCCGTGGGCTTCAATTTCAGCGAGCCTTTGGGCGCCACCATCATGGGCTCGAAGCCCGCCACGGTTTTGCCGTCCTTGGTGCTGCGTGCATCCACCAGGGTCACGTAGTAAGGCGTGGGGTTGTTGACGATGTAGTGATCGCCCGCACGGGTCAGGGTGAGCTTTTCCTGCCAAGGGTTGGACAGGTCTTGCTGGCTCGGCTCGATCGCCTGCGGCCGGTAGAACAACTTGATGCGGGTCTGCAGGGCAATTTGCAGGGTGTTGGATTTGTCGCTGCGCGGCGGAATCTCCCGCAGGTTGAAGTAGTACACCGTTTCCCGGTCCTGGGGCAGCAACCTGGCCGCCGGCAACGCCTGCACCTTGACCTGGCTTTGCGTGCCGGGCTCCAGGCGTTGCACCGGCGGCAGGACGATCAACGGCGTGGTGATTTTCTGGCCGGCTTCATCCTCGATCCAGCCCTGGGCCAGGTACGGTAGTTGGGTGTTGTTATTGGTGATGTTCACACTGGTGGCCTGTTTGCCCCCGTCGAAAATCACGCGGGTGCGGTCCAGGCCGACAGCGGCGCTGGCACTGTGAATCAAGCCAGGCCCCAGCAGCGCGAAGGCCAGGGTGATGAGGCGCATGTTCGGCATCATGAGGATGTGTTCTCCGTATCGATAGGCGTCCCGGTCAATGCTGCCGGGTCGGTTGAAGATTGATCAGCGGCCAACAGTTGGCAGCGCAGGTTCAGGGCATCGGTCAGGCCGTCCATGGGCAAAATGGTCGGCAGCGTGACGGTGCAGCGCTCGGCACCGCCCCAACTGACGATCATCCGTTCGCCGGCCTGAATCCCGCTGAGGTAGACATGGCCGTCGTCATTCACAATGCCGGTGTCCTGCTGCCTGAGGTTTTTCACCGTCGCGCCGAAGGGCGGTGCGCTGCTGTCCGGCAGGCGAAGTACCGCCATCGCCTTCTCACCGGAAATCACTTCCAACGAGCGATAGCCGATAGCCCCTTCGGTGAGCGTCAGTTGTGTCACCGATTGGGTGGCTTCGACATTGGCTGGCAAGCGCTCCAGATCGACACTGGCAGAGGTGCGCTGGTAGCTGCCGATGTCGGCAATGACCGCCTTGCCGAACGCGTTGCTGCGGGTGGGCGAGCCATAACCGCGCACTGGCACATCGGGCACACCCGCGGTATCGATCATCAACCGGGTACCGCCGGTGCTTTGGGTGCGATGCAGGGCCGCACCGTAGGGCGTGAGCGTGCCACCGCCACGCGCCGACACGCCGAGGCTGCTGTAACTGCCTTTCTGCGTACTGGCGCTCAGATCAATGTCGGCTGCATCTCCCATGTGGCTCAGATAACCACTGGCCGATTGGTTGCTCGCACCGATCTGGTAACTGTTGCGTTCATCCAGGCGATCGCTGTAGCGCGCCGCCAATGGGTTTTTACCCGAACCGCTGTTGGCATCCAGCGACAAGGTACCGGTGCGCCCCAATGGCAGGCTGACCATCAGCGACATGCCGTTGCCCTTGTAGTTGTAATCCTCGCTGCGGTACATGTTCAGCGACAGGCTCATGTTTTTTATGGTGCCCACGTTGAAGTAGCGCGACACCGCCAGGTTCCAGCGCTGGGTGTCCGAACGGTTCCAATACGTCTGTTTGTTGTAACTGGCATAGACGGTGGCACCCAGGTCGCGAAACTGCTTATTGAGCGTCACGGTATAAAGGGCCTTGCTGGCACCAAGCGGTTTCCAGCTGTCGCGCCCTTCAACGTACTCATCGCGACTGCCGCGTTCGCCATTGAGGCCGTAATAACGCGCGTCCAGGTATTCACTCATGCTCAAGAAGTTCTCCTGGGAGAACCGGTAACCGGCAAACGTCACCTGACTGTCGTAGGCTTCAAAGTTCTTCGAGTATTGAAGGCGCAACGACTTACCCGAGAGGCTTTCATTCCAGACCCTGGCGCGCGATTGCGTCACGTCCAGCGAGACGGCGCCGAACGCCAGCAGGTCGCGCCCCGCCCCCACCGACATTGCCCGGTAGTTGCTATCGGTGATGCCGCCGCCAAACAAGGACCAACCATTGCTGATGCCCCAGGAGAATTCGCCGGTGGCAAACGTCTTACCCTCGGCGCCGTGTTGAAGCCGGGTCGGTCGCCCACTCGCCAACTTGTAACGAACTTGGCCGGGGCGGGTCAGGTAGGGAACGCCTGCCGTATCGATCTTGAAGGTGTGGACCGAACCGTCCTGCTCCTCGACCCGCACATCCAGGGTGCCCGACACTGCGTCATTGAGGTCCTGGATACGAAAAGGTCCCGCCGCCACCAGGGTTTCATACAGCACACGGCCCTGCTGGCTGACGATCACCTTGGCATTGGTTTTAGCCACCCCGACCACCTCCGGTGCGTATCCACGCAGGTTGGGGGGCAACTGGCTTTCGTCCGAGTTGAGCGCAGCACCGGTAAAACGGAAGCTGTCAAACAGGTCCGAATACAGGTAGTTCTCACCCACCAGCAAACGGGCGCTCAGCGAGGGCACCGCGCGATACGCGTAATAGCGGCTCCATTCCAGCTTCTGGGGCCCGGCCGCCGACTCGCGACCATTTTCGACACGCCCCTGCCAATCCGCCCTCAGGCGCCAGGCCCCGGCATTGGTCCCCACCGTTCCGTTGCCACTCAGGTTCTTGCGCTGGCCGTCGTTGCGCTGGAAGATCGACTGCGCCGTCAGGTTGTAGTCAACCAGCAACCCCGGCACGCCTTCATCCCAGCGTGAGGGCGGGTCCCAATTGATAGCGCTGTATTGAAGGTACGCCTGGGGCAGGCTGATGTTCAGCCTGGACGTGGCCAGGTCGGCACTGACCTGCGTGCCGGGCAAGCCCTTCAGATCAAGGCATTCGCCACCGCGCCACGACGCAAGGCCGGCGGCCTGCGTGGCCTTGAGGCCCAGTTGCCCAACCAAGGCCGGCGACAAACACGCCTGACTGCCCTTTGGATCATCGTCAGGCGGATAGAACGTGACTGATTGTTCTGAAACAGGCTGGGCATTGACCTGCACCACCATTGAGTAAGTGCCCGGCAGAATAAACCCGCTGTGCGCAAACCGGGACAAATCAATATTGCTGCGATCACTCAGGTCAAGCACGTCAGTATTGAACTCGATATCCCCAGCACCCAATGCCGTTCCGGCCAACGACATCAGCCCACCCAACACACTTGGGGCGAACGTGTGTCTGACTTTCAATGTATTCAACATGCAAGCAATCCATCACTGTTCAAAAGTATTCCAACTTGAACCGCACGGCGGCACTGTGGGGGCCAACGATCAGTGGCAATCCGTTGCCGATCAAACTGAGCGTGTAGTCAAGAGTCATGCTGCCTTCACTCAATGGCCTGGGCGCCATGCGCTCACCCGGCACGCTTTCCTCGCCGGCGGAATCGACGATATGCAGGGCAACGCCCTGTGAACCGCCGAAGACCGCGAATGAGCGCCCGCTTCGATCGGTCGGGCCGTCAAACGTCACTCGCATGTGCTGCCAATCCGGCAAGGTTCCCCCGGGGCGCGAAGGGTCCGGCCGACTCAACGTGCAATTGACCAGGCGCAACTGGAAGGGATGCGTTTCACCCCGCGTGTTTCGCAGCAGCCGCCCCACCGGTTCCGCAGGCATCTCGACGGTTTGATCGAGGCTGCTCAGCTCCAGCCCGCAGGCCGAATCAACCACCTCGCCGCCTAACGTGACGACCCCCTCGCCCTGGGAAGATGACTGCGCAAAAACGCAAGGGCCAAGGAGCAACGTCACTGAAAAGGCGATAGGGATATGTATGGATATATTCACGTGGACCTCCCGCCAGCGTGCCCCCGCCACCTGCAGTGGCGGGGGCGCAACTTACTGATAGGCCAAGGTGAAATTGGCCACCGCGCTGAAGTCACCGGGAACGATGTCCCCCGTGGCGACGCCTTGCACATAGGCACCGAACTGCAGGGTGTTATCACCGGCGCTGATTGGCTGCGGGGCAGTAGGCACCCCCAATTTCACCGCGCTGCCGCCGTGGGTCATCATGATGCCGATGCCGCCGGCGCCCCCCACGGTGCCGATAGCGCCCGGTACTACGGCCGACGGTGCCCCGGTGAACGTGGTGGTCACCGTGTTATCGGTCAGGTCGGCCAAATCGCACCCTTGCAGTTCGATCAGCACAGGCCGGGCCTCGGACTTGCCACCGGTTTGCAGTTGGTGCTTTGCAATGGCGCCCAAGTTAACGGTTTGATCAACGGATTCAGGCTTGATGGAACACGCCCCCGAATGAACCGAGCCCAAAAACGTCACCGTCCCTTGAGACGCTTGCGCAACGGACAACGAACCGGCCAACACACCGGCAGACAACAGCGCAACGTTCAATATCGTTTTCATTCACAGTTTCCTACTTATCAAGTGTCATTAAAAAGCGCCGCCACGGACGTGCAAGGCGCTTACTAATCAGCGGTTTAAACAATGCGTTTGATCGGGCGACCGTATTGGCCCTGGCAACTTTTTATTGTGCTTTCGGGCCGCCAATCAACGGCATGCAAGTTCCCACTCCACACTTGGATAAACAACCCATCAACATCAGATGATTGCGTAGGCAAAGTCCATCACTACAAATAGGAAACTTATGGCGTCCTACATAAATAATAAGTTGATCTGAAGGAAGCGGACTACATTGGCGTTAGTTAACGCACCTACTCACCAGCAAAAACTGTCAGAACCAAACGAGATAAACTTGAAAGTCCAACCGTGTTAAACATCGACCCATTAATGGCTTATTGATTATTTGAAGGTAAAGAAAAGGGGGAGCAAGCTCCCCCTTTCAATGGTTATCGGATGCCGCAGGGCATCACTGCGCTAGCGCACCGCCTCGAACAACCCTGTCGCGCCCATGCCACCGCCCACGCACATGGTGACGATGCCGTAACGCAGGTTGCGCCGTTGCAACTCGCGCACCAGATGCCCGACTTGCCGCGAGCCGGTCATGCCGAACGGATGGCCGATGGCGATCGAACCACCGTTGACGTTGTACTTGGCGTTATCGATTTCCAGGCGATTGCGGGCGTAGAGGCATTGGGAGGCGAACGCTTCGTTGAGCTCCCACACATCGATGTCCGCCACCTGCAAGCCGCGCGCCTTGAGCAACTTGGGCACCGAGAACACCGGGCCGATGCCCATCTCGTCCGGCTCGCAACCCGCGACGGTAAAGCCGCGGAAGAACGCCTTGGGCTTGAGCCCCAGCGCCAGGGCTTTTTCCAGGCTCATCACCAGGGTCATCGAAGCGCCGTCGGACAGCTGCGAGGAATTGCCCGCCGTCACCGAGCCATCTTCGGCGAACACCGGTTTCAAGCCCTGCAGGCTGGCCAGGGTGGTGTCGGGTCGGTTGCAGTCGTCGCGGTCCACCACGCCTTCCAGTAGCTGCACCTCGCCGGTGGCCTTGTCCTCGACCTTGTAGGTGACCTTCATGGGTACGATTTCATCATTGAACAACCCGTCCGCCTGGGCCTGGGCGGTACGTTGCTGGCTCTGCAGGGCGTACAGATCCTGTTCCTCGCGGCTGACGTTATAGCGGCGCGCGACGATTTCGGCGGTCTGGCCCATGGGGAAATAAATACCCGGCACCTGCGCCTTGAGCAGTGGGTTGATCAGGTTGTCGGTGTTGACGCTTTTCATGGTCAGGCTGATGGACTCGACGCCCCCGGCGACGATGATATCGCTGCAGCCGGAGGCGATCTGGTTGGCGGCAATCGCAATCGCCTGCAAGCCCGAGGAACAAAAGCGGTTGAGGGTCATGCCTGCCGTGCCGGTGCCCAGTTGCGACAGCACCGCCACGTTGCGCCCGATGTTGTAGCCCTGGGCGCCTTCATTGGAGCCGGCGCCGACGATGCAGTCTTCTACCGTGGCCGGGTCGATGCCATTGCGGGTCAGCAGCGCGTTGACGCAATGGGCCGCCATGTCGTCCGGACGGGTCTGGTTGAACTTGCCGCGAAAAGACTTGGCCAGGCCGGTTCGCACACTGTCGACGATCACTACTTCACGCATGGGCTACCTCGATCTTGTGGTTGTTGGGAGATGGATCGAGGATAGATCCAGGCCTGCCCGACCGCGACGATCATTCACCCCATGGATGCGAAAGCATGACGGTGAGGTTATTTCTTTTTCTTCTTGTCGCGCTTATCGGTTTCGGCGAACGCCTCCTCCAGCGCCTGGTTGATGGTGCGCAACACCTTGACCCGCGCCCAGCGCTTGTCGTTGGCTTCCACCAAGGTCCAGGGCGAGACTTCGGTGCTGGTGCGATCGACCATGTCGCCCACGGCGGTGCGGTAGGCGTCCCATTTGTCGCGGTTGCGCCAGTCGTCTTCGGTGATCTTGAAGCGTTTGAAGGGGATTTCTTCACGGGCCTGGAAGCGTTCCAGTTGGGTGTCTTTATCGATGGCCAGCCAGAACTTGACCACGATCACGCCCGCATCGCGCAGTTGCTCTTCAAAGTCATTGATCTCGCCATAGGCGCGCATCCAGTCCGCCGGTGTGCAAAAGCCTTCGATGCGCTCCACCAGCACGCGGCCGTACCAGGAGCGGTCGAACACCGTGAACATGCCCCGCGCCGGGATTTTCTGCCAGAACCGCCACAGGTAGGGTTGGGCGCGCTCGTCTTCGCTCGGCGCGGCAATCGGTACGATGTGGTACTGGCGCGGGTCCAGCGCCGCCGCCACGCGACGGATCGCGCCGCCCTTGCCGGCCGCATCGTTACCTTCGAACACCGTAATCAACGCGTGTTTGCGCATGCGCTTGTCGCGCATCAGGCCAGAGAGCCGCGCCTGCTCGGTGATCAGCTGTTCTTCGTAGTCGTCCTTGTCCAGGCGCAGGGTCATGTCGAGGCTGTCGAGCAGGCCCTTCTTGTCCACGGCGGCGATCAGCGGCGCCGGGTTCATGCCGCTGGCCTTGCCCTTGGGCTGCTTCAGGGCATTCTGCATGCCTTCCAGCAGCAGTTTGCCCACGGTGAGCCCGCGATAATTGCTGTCCACCCCTTCGATCACATGCCACGGCGCGTAATCACGGCTGGTGCGGCGCAGCACGCGCTCGCCGAAGTGCACGAACTTGTCGTAGGTCTGCGATTGCTGCCAATCCAATGGGCTGATGCGCCAACTGTGCAGCGGGTCGTCGGCCAGGGCTTTGAGTCGCGCCTTCATTTGCTTCTTGGAAAGGTGGAACCAGAATTTGAAGATCAGCGCGCCTTCATCGCAAAACATTTTTTCCAGGCGCTCGGCGCCGGCGATGGCCTGGTCGAGCCGCGCGTCCTTGATGTGCCCATGCACCCGGCCTTGCAGCATCTGGCTGTACCAGTTGCCGAAAAAGATGCCCATGCGGCCTTTGGCAGGCAACTGGCGCCAGTAGCGCCAGGCGGGTGGCCGGGCCAGTTCTTCGTCGGTCTGCTGGTCGAAGGTGCGCACTTCGATCAGGCGCGGGTCCATCCATTCATTGAGCAGCTTGACCGTCTCGCCCTTGCCGGCGCCTTCGATGCCATTGATCAAGATGATCACCGGGAAGCGCTTTTGCTGTTGCAGCTCGTACTGTGCCTCCAGCAGGGCCTCGCGCAAGGCCGGCACTTCGGCGTCGTAGGTGTCTTTGTCGATGGCGTGACCGATTTCGGCGGATTCGAACATGGGCAGCTCCGTTTCAAGATGGCTCAAGACTAGCGGATTGGGCAGCAACACGCGGGAGGAAATTCCACGCGTGCTTGCCATGGGTCAATTGATTGCCTGTTGATCAGCTAGAATGGCGGCCTTGCCTTTGCCGAGCCGCCCATGAACCCCGTATTGCCCCACGCCCAGCTCGACTGGGATGACCAAGGTCGCCCGCGCTCGCGGGTGTTCGACGACGTGTACTTCTCCGACAAGTCGGGCCTTGAAGAAACCCGCTATGTGTTCCTTGAACAGAACCGTTTGCAGGAACGCTTTGCCGCCCTGCCGGTGGGCGGGCGGTTGGTGATTGGCGAGACCGGCTTCGGCACCGGCTTGAATTTCCTGTGTACCTGGCAGTTGTTCGCGCAACAGGCGGTGGCCGGGGCGCACCTGCATTTCGTCAGCGTGGAAAAGTACCCGCTGAGTTACGCCGATCTGCAACGGGCACTGGCCCTGTGGCCGGAACTGCAGCCCTTCGCCGAACAGTTGCTGGCCCAGTACGTCGCCATCCACCAAGGCTTCCAGCGTTTAGTGCTGGACGGCGGTCGCGTGACCCTGACGCTGTTGATCGGCGATGCCCTGGAGCAACTGCCGCAGCTGGATGCCCAGGTCGACGCGTGGTTTCTCGACGGCTTTGCGCCAGCGAAAAACCCCGACATGTGGACCGCCGAGTTGTTCGCCGAACTGGCGCGGTTGGCCGCGCCCGGCGCAACCATCAGCACCTTTACCAGCACGGGTTGGGTAAGGCGGCTGATCAACGCCGCCGGCTTCAAAATGAAGCGCACGCCGGGGATCGGCCATAAATGGGAAATTTTGCGCGGTGAGTTCACCGGCTGGCCCGAACAACTGCCTGCGCCAGCGGCCGGCGCGCCGTGGTTCGCCCGCCCGGCGCGGCACACGGGCGAGCGCCACGCACTGGTCATCGGCGCCGGCCTGGCCGGTTGCGCCACCGCTGCCAGCCTGGCCGCCAGGGGCTGGCGCGTCAGCCTGCTGGAACGCCATGGGGCGTTGGCCCAGGAAGCCTCGGGCAATCCGCAGGGGGTGTTGTACCTCAAGCTGTCGGCCCACGGCACGGCACTGTCGCAACTGATTGTCAGCGGGTTCGGCTACACACGCCGCCTGCTCGAGCATTTGCAGCAAGACGTCGACTGGCAGGCCTGCGGCGTGCTGCAACTGGCGTTCAATGCCAAGGAAGGCGAGCGCCAGGCGCAATTGGCCCAGGCCTTTGCCCCTGACCTGCTGCATACCCTGGACCGCGCCGAGGCCCAGGCCCGCGCCGGTGTGCAACTGGCGCACGGCGGGCTGTTTTTTCCGCAGGGTGGCTGGGTGCATCCGCCCGCGCTGTGCCAGTGGCAAGCGCAGCAGCCGGGGGTGCAGTTGCTGCTGCATCAAGAGGCCCTCACCTTGCAGCAGGTCGACGGGCAATGGCAGGCACGCGACGGCGAGACTCTGCTGGCCAGCGCGCCGGTGGTGGTGTTGGCCGGCGCCGCCGAGATCAAGCGCTTCCCGTTCAGCGCCCAGTTGCCGCTCAAGCGCATTCGCGGCCAGATCACCCGGTTGCCGCAAACCGCCGACAGCCAGGCACTGGCCACAGTGGTCTGCGGCGAGGGTTATATCGCGCCGGCACGGTTGGGCGAACATACCCTCGGCGCCAGTTTTGACTTCGCCAGCGATGACCTGACGCCCACGGCCGGCGAGCACAGCGGCAACCTGCAGATGCTGCGCGACATCTCGGTCGACTTGCTCGAACGCCTGGCCGCCGACCAGGCAGACCCCACGCAGCTCCAGGGGCGCGCCGCGTTTCGCTGCACCAGCCCGGATTACTTGCCGATTGTCGGCCCGTTGGCCCACAGCGAAGACTTCGCCCAGGCCTACGCCGTATTGCGCAAGGACGCACGCCAGGTCCCGCAAACGCCCTGCCCCTGGCTCGAAGGCCTGTACATCAACAGCGGCCACGGCTCACGCGGCCTGATCACCGCGCCACTGTGCGGCGAGCTGCTCGCGGCGTGGCTCAACGACGAACCGCTGCCGGTGCCCGTCGGCGTCGCACAGGCCTGCCACCCCAATCGGTTTGCCGTGCGCGGCCTGATGCGCAATCAAAAGTAACGGCGTTCAGTCCACGAGCGCTTGGCAGCCCATGTCCACGGTTTTCATTTCCTCGTGGGTCAGCTCCCTGAACAACGTGCGTTCGGCGGCCTCCCTGCGATCGCCAATGGCTTCAAACTCACGCCGAAATTGCGCATCGTCCATGGAGTGAGCGCGTTCCATGATCGCATCCTGCTCCTCGTGAAACGGCGTGTTCATCAAGTCAAACCGGCCGGGATAGCGTTTACGCAAATGGGTACGCCAGAACTTGCGCCCGGTGAGGGAGTCCATGAAGGCCGGCGAAAGTTCGGCCGTGCGCACTCGCATGGAAGCCTTTTCCAGGTCCTCGCGCGTTACTCCGCTTAACCCGGCAAAACGCATATGCGTCGGCTGCCCAGGCAAGTCCAGCGATTCCACAAGGCCGGTGCGATAGGCCAGGCTGACTTCCGCCGGATCCGCCGAGGGGTCGGCCTGGCTGTGTTCATGGGCCAGTTTTTCCAGCTCATCAAGCCGAAACAGGCCACGCCCCTCGCGCAGCAATGCCGCCGTCGAAGTGCCCCGCTCACTCGCCACGCCGGCCTTGTGCACCCGCACCGCCACTTCCAGATGGCTGAAGTTGATGGCCGCCGAGTCCGTACAGTTGAAGGGGTTGGCCGCCAGGTTGAATACCTCGTTACGCAGCTCGGTGTTGTCATGCGCCGCTTCCAGCACCTCCCATACGCGCTTGTGCATGTCTTCTCTGACAAATTCGCTGTCAGCACTGTTACCCAGTTCGGATAACAACGCGAACAGGCTCTCTGAACGCTGGTCGTCTTTCAGATCGGTCCAGATCGCTTTGTGGGCGGCAGGGGACTCCGGCATCCAGATACCGCGTGCGGTCGACTCATTCATCGCCGCGATATCGTCGTGCAGGTAGCCCATGCCGATACCGGTTCGCCTACGGTAAGCGTCGAGGCTCGCGACCGTGGTCGACGACAAGGGGTTGAAACGCAGGTTAATGGTTTGGGCGATACGCCGTGGTGCGGCAAACACCCAATCAGGCAGTTGTCGAATGGCGTTGTTGCGCAGATCCACAAAGTCCAGGAAGGGCAACCGCCCCAAGCCCACCGGGAGTTCGCGAAGGTCACAATTACGCAGTTTGAGATGCACCATATCCAGCATTTTGCCCACCTCCGGCGTTGCGCCGAGGCGGTTTTCACTCAAGTCCAGGGCAATCAGGTTGCGCATATCGGCGAGTTTTTTCAGCGTGTACTCGGACAGCGTCAGGGCGTTGGACGACATCAGCAAACGTTTGAGCCCGGGCATGTGCGCCAGGATTTCCGGCAGCCGGGTAATGTTGTTGCGCTCAAGGCTCAATGATTCGACGTGGGTAAATGCCTTGAGAAAGTACGCCACGCTGTCGTCGAGTTGCATATCGTTGAGTGACACCAGCCGCAGGTGATCGAACTTGACCGCGCCAGGCAGCGACGGCAGATCGCCGACGCGCATGCCGTCGAGCTTGAGGCCCGCGACGCTTTCACGCCCCTCCCCCGGGACGAAGGTCAGACGGCGCCAGGCGTCTTCGATCAGGCCGGCCACTTGCAGGCGGCTGGTGTGCAGCTCGCCGGTAATGCCTTGGGTGGCGCGGGTCCAGCTTTTCAAACTGGCGCGCAACACCTGTAGCTGCTGCTCATGCGCCTTGATCGATTCGGCACGCTCCAGGTGGTCGGCGCCTCGCTCATCCAGGAAATGGTTGATCTGGATCTCGGTAAACAATGGAAACAGTCTGCGCGTGCGACGCACCAACGCCCGCGAGTGAGCGGCAGGCACTGGGGGGGCCGGCGGGCTGGCCTGGACGCACGCGGGAAGCGGTTCAGTTTTATCCAGAGACTCGCCGCGCAACAACGCCATGACCGCCGGACGATCATTGACGGCATGCTCAAAGAGTTCGTTGCGTAGCTTGAACCCATGGGAGCGCTCGCGCTCAGACAACCCCAGCGCGTTCAATTGTTCCGCGGGCAGCGCACGCAGCGCCGCGTCGTACAGACTCTGGCGCCCGGAGGTGGGAAGCCCCAAGATTCGCCCCGAGACGTCGTAGACTTCATGCAGCTCGCCCTGCTTGGCGATAATCCGGCGGACCTTGGCATCCGACGGCCCCACCCGCTCCAGCAACGGCCCCCCGATACTGCCGTCGCGAACTTCCAGGGCAAAATCCGCCGGCCAGCCGGGCATGCGTTTGAGCAACTGGAGCACCTGGAGCCGGCTCTCGGATAACCCCCGCGCGGGCAGGAATAATTCGGCACAGGCCCGGTCCGCCGCTACCTGTTCCATCATTTCTCGAGCCTCCTGGGCCAGGCGCATGGGGATACGCTGGTCATTGACAACCCGCAGGCGCTCAACGCTGCTGGCCCGATCAATCAGACGCTGAGCGACGCGCACCGGCAATTGGGCAAATCGCTGCTTGAACAGGGTTTGCGAAGGCCCGTTGGGCCGGTCATAGGCCTCATACAGCTTGCCGAAAAACAGCGCTGCGTTTTTCTCCATCCAGTCCGCTACCGCCCGGGCCAGGCGACGCGCGGGCGTGCCACTAGCGGGCGCCTCCTTGAGCAACTGTGCCGTGGCTTGCTCATCCAGCTTATCGAGGGCCAAGCCCAGTACTCCGTCTTCACGCAATGAGTGCTCGGTCAGACGAATACCGGTGTGCTCGGGCGTGAGGCGCAGCCCCTGCGGGTAGTTCGCGATATGCACGCCGTTGTCGTTGAACAATTCGAAATAGACGTGCTTGGGCCATGCCGGCAGCATGGGTAACGCATGCAGCAACAGCCGTTGATTCTCGGCGGTGGGCTGGCCCTCATTCACCAGGTGCCAGATACAGTCACGAATGCGCTGCTCCAGGATGAACCGTTCGGCCTGGTCTCTGAAGCGCCTGGACACGGGTTGGTTCTGCCGCGCCCACGCTTGCAATCGCGGCAGCGGCGCCTGGGTGATGTCCTGGACTGCTTCCAGCCGCAGCGCACTGAGCGCTTTGAGATCAGGCGCTATACGCCGCAGCACATACAGGCTGTTATCCCATTCGGCCGGCCGTTCGCCGCGGTAACGCCAGCCGCCTTCGCCGTTGAGCTCCACAGGCGGGGCAAACAGGTCGTGACCCGCCTGGGGTTGCAAGCGCCAGCCCCCGGACAGCTCATCGAAACGCACCTCCAGCGCATGCCCCTGCAACCGCACAAATGTCTTGTCGCCTATTTGGTAGAGGCCGTTGCTGTCCGGCGTGTCAGACAGGTCTATCGGCTGGCGATAACGACGCAGGTTGCGCTTCCACAGCCGACGCCACCCCCCTCGGGTGACCGCTTCGAAGCCATCGAACCAATCAGCCGTGTCTTGCTGCGGGTGCAGTTTGAGCGCGGAGCTGGCCTTTGCGAACGCGGCCATCAGCGCGACATTGGCCAGCACATTGGTCAGGTGCGAAAACGCTTTGCGCTTATCCCCGGCCTGCCAATCCTCATAACCGTAAAAGATCTCGCCGAGCAACTGCCCCAGGGTCACCCCCATCATCAGTTCGCCCATGACGGGGATGAACATCGCGCAGATGTTGGCCAGGGTGAGCCCGGCCTCCCAGTAGCCCTCAAGACGTTTTTGCCGTTGCTCGGCATCCACATCGGCGGTCGGCACCGCCAGGGTCCGACTGTCCACTTGCAGTTTGCCCAGCAGGCTCTCGAAGAAAAACCTGTTGAGGTCATGGGTCATCGGGCGTTGTTTGATAACCCCCAACTCGGCCTGGTCCGTCAGCGCCTTGAAAAAATCCAGCCGATTGGCCTCATCGATATAACGGGTGAAGGTCTGCCGGTAGGCCTTCGTTTTCAATTTGAGGCTGAGGTACTGCTGGAATTGGCTGAATGCCGCGTACTCGTACACCGGGCGAAAAGGTTCGCCGGGCATGTAAACCATGCATTTTTCGGTAGGGAATTGTTCAACCGAGCGTGCGGAAAACACCACCACGCCCCAGAGGCAGGCGCCGTGGATTTCCAGGCCCTGCAGGCTCACCGGCTTAGCGTTATAAAGCACATCACCTGACGCCAGCGTCGCGCCTTTTTCGAGGAACAGCTGCAGCGTGTCGTAGCCGTCTTTGGACAGGTGCTGCTTCTGATAGGCAATCAGCACCTCCATTTTCAACACGGCGACTCTCAGCTGTTTTATCGATCGCGCGACCGGTGTGAACAACGCCTGGTCATCGTTGGCGGACCGCCCCTGGGTGAGCACGTGCAGCAGGTGTTCTTGATAGCGCTTACCCAGGTCCAAGCGGCGACAGCACTTGGCAAAAGCCGCCGGCGAGGGCTTTGCCGGTGCCTGGGTGGCCAACATCGCCACCGCCGGCATGCCGTCCTCACCGACACCTTCCTGCGCTTGGGTGAAGTTCTGCATCGCGGCTTCCAACAAGCTGTGGCTGACCCACCGCGCCGGCGTGGGCACATCCCGATACAGCGGCGGCCCCAGGTTGAACCACTCGCGCTGTGGCAGCCACAGACGGTCTTCATCCACGTCGAAGCCGTCGCCAAACTCGCTGGACAGCGCGGCTTTCAGGTGTTTGCGGCAAAAAGCCTGGACATCGTCCAAGGTACTCAAGCGCACTTTTACGGCTTCCTGAAGGGACAGCGCCTCGTCTGCGGCCTCATTGAGTTGTTCCAGGAATGTGCCACCGGCGTTCATCAACCAGTCGGGCACGTTCTGTTGCAGGACCTCGGCCTTTTCCAGCTCGCCGGTGAGCTCCAATAACGCCATCGATAACTCACGCGTCGTCATCGGCTGAAGACCCTGCGACACACTGACGTCCTGATCCATGGGGGGTGCTCCTTGAAAAAATGAGGCGTCAGCTTAGGCACCTCACGCCGCAATCAAGGCCGTAATAATTAATACAACGACGCGCCCGCCAGCCTGCTTATAACCGATTGATCTAAAACTACCGCAACACAGGTGGGTCAGTTTTCGGGTACCCCCAAACCTCCCCAACGGAAAAACCGGTAAGGAACTTATGTGTGGATTAGCTGGCGAGTTACGCTTTGATCATCAACCTGCAAGCCTTGCAGACGTAGAACGCATCACCCATCACCTCGCCCCCCGAGGCCCCGATGCCTGGGGTTTTCATGCCCAAGGGCCGATTGCCCTGGGCCATCGCCGCCTGAAGATCATGGACTTGTCGGACGGCTCCGCCCAACCGATGGTCGACGCTCAACTGGGGCTTTCCCTGGCGTTCAACGGCGCGATCTACAACTTCCCCGAATTGCGCCAGGAGCTTGAAGCGCTGGGCTATGCGTTCTATTCCGGTGGCGACACCGAAGTGCTGCTCAAGGGCTATCACGCTTGGGGCGAAGCGCTGCTGCCCAAGCTCAACGGCATGTTCGCCTTCGCCATTTGGGAGCGCGATGCCCAGCGCTTGTTCATCGCGCGTGACCGCCTGGGTGTGAAGCCGCTGTACCTGTCGCGCACCGGCCAGCGCCTGCGCTTTGCCTCCGCGCTGCCTGCGCTGCTCAAGGGTGGCGACATCAACCCGATCCTCGATCCGGTGGCGCTGAACCATTACCTGAACTTCCACGCGGTGGTGCCTGCGCCGCGCACGTTGCTGGCGGGCATTGAAAAACTGCCGCCGGCCAGCTGGATGCGTATCGAGGCCAACGGCAACACCGAGCAGAAAACCTGGTGGACCCTGCCCTACGGCCCGCGTGAAGATGAGAAGTACCTGAGCCTGGAAGACTGGACCGACCGTGTGCTCGACAGCACCCGCGAAGCCGTGGCGATTCGCCAACGGGCGGCGGTGGATGTGGGCGTGTTGCTCTCCGGCGGCGTCGATTCGAGCATGCTCGTGGGCCTGTTGCGTGAGGTTGGCGTGCAGGATCTGTCGACCTTCTCCATCGGTTTTGAAGATGCCGGCGGCGAGCGCGGTGACGAGTTCCAGTATTCGGACCTGATCGCCAAGCACTACGGCACCCGTCACCACCAACTGCGTATCGCCGAAAGCGAAATCATCGAGCAACTGCCGGCGGCGTTCCGCGCCATGAGCGAGCCGATGGTCAGCCATGACTGCATCGCCTTCTACCTGTTGTCGCGGGAAGTGGCCAAGCATTGCAAGGTTGTGCAGAGCGGCCAGGGTGCCGATGAGTTGTTCGCCGGTTACCACTGGTACCCGCAAGTGGACGGCGCAAGCGACCCGTATGCTGCCTACCGTGAGGCGTTTTTCGACCGCAGCTATGACGACTATGCCGCCACCGTCGCACCAAAATGGCTGACCGCCCATGACGCCGCCGGCGACTTCGTGCGCGAGCATTTTGCGATGCCGGGCGCCGATGCCGCCGTGGACAAGGCCCTGCGCCTGGACAGCACGGTGATGCTGGTGGACGACCCGGTCAAACGTGTCGACAACATGACCATGGCCTGGGGCCTGGAAGCGCGCACACCGTTCCTCGACTACCGCCTGGTAGAACTTTCGGCCCGTGTGCCGGGCCGGTTCAAGCTGCCCGACGGCGGCAAACACGTGCTCAAGGAAGCGGCGCGCCGGGTGATCCCGAGCGAGGTTATCGACCGCAAAAAAGGTTACTTCCCGGTACCGGGCCTCAAGCATTTGCAAGGCGACACCCTGAACTGGGTGCGCGACCTGCTGCTGGACCCGAGCCAGGACCGCGGCCTCTTCAACCCCGCCATGCTCGACCGCTTGCTCACCGACCCCCAGGGCCAATTGACCCCGCTGCGCGGCTCCAAGCTGTGGCAACTGGCAGCGCTGAACCTGTGGCTCAGCGAACAAGGAATTTGATCCATGAAACCTAACGCCGCGGCGTATAGCCAACGCTTGCTCAAAGGCCAGGCCCCCACTTACGAACGCCTGCAGGCGCGCCTGGCCGAAGACGGCAGCGCGTTGGCCGCCGAACCGATTGCCGTGCATTGCGGCTGGGGCCGGTTGTTGATCGGCCATACCTTCCCCGACCCGGCCAGCCTGGCGGGGGAACTGCTGAATGAACAGCCCGGCGAACGCGACATCGCACTGTACGTGGCCGCGCCCCAGCAGATCCTCGGGATTGACCCGCAGCAATTGTTTCTCGACCCCTCCGACACCTTGCGCCTGTGGTTCAGCGACTATCGCCCGGCCACCCGTGTGTTTCGCGGCTTTCGTATCCGCCGGGTACAGAGCGAAGCCGACTGGCAGGCGGTGAACCAGTTGTATCAAGGGCGCGGCATGTTGCCGGTCGACGCCGAACGCCTCACGCCGCGTCATCAGGGTGGCCCGGTGTATTGGCTGGCGGAGGACGAAGACAGCGGCGCGGTGATCGGCAGCGTGATGGGGCTCAACCACCAGAAAGCCTTTCACGACCCGGAAAACGGTTGCAGCCTGTGGTGCCTGGCCGTCGACCCGCTATGCGCGCGCCCCGGCGTCGGCGAAGTGCTGGTGCGTCACTTGGTGGAGCACTTTATGAGCCGTGGCTTGAGCTACCTGGACCTGTCGGTGCTGCACGATAACCGTCAGGCCAAGGGGCTTTATGCCAAGCTCGGTTTCCGTGCGCTGACCACGTTTGCGATCAAGCACAAGAACGGCATCAACCAGCCGCTGTTTCTCGGCCCTGGGCCGCAGGCGGGGTTCAACCCGTATGCGCGGATCATCGTTGAAGAAGCCCACCGACGCGGTATCGATGTGCAGGTGGATGATGCCGATGCCGGTTTGTTCACCCTCAGCCATGGCGGGCGCCGCGTGCGCTGCCGTGAGTCACTGAGCGACCTGACCAGCGCCATCAGCATGACCCTGTGCCAGGACAAGAGCCTGACCCACAAGGTGCTCAAGGCCGCCGGTTTGCAGTTGCCGTCGCAGCAATTGGCGGGCAGTGCCGACGAGAACCTGGAGTTCCTCGACGAGCACCAGCGCGTGGTGGTCAAGCCGCTGGATGGCGAGCAGGGCCAAGGCGTGGCGGTGGACCTGCAGACCATCGAAGAGGTGCAGCAGGCAATCGAAAACGCGCGCCAGTTCGACAGCCGCGTACTGCTGGAGAGCTTTCATGAAGGCCTAGACTTGCGCATCCTGGTGATCGGCTTCGAGGTGGTTGCCGCCGCGATTCGCCGCCCCGCCGAGGTGACCGGTGACGGCCAGCACTCCATCCGCGCCCTGATCGAGGCCCAAAGCCGTCGCCGTCAGGCCGCCACCGACGGCGAAAGCAAAATCCCCCTGGACGCCGAAACCGAACGCACCCTTGCCGCCGCAGGCTACGACTACAGCAGCGTCCTGCCCCGTGGCCTAACCCTGGCGGTACGCCGTACCGCCAACCTGCACACCGGCGGTTGCCTGGAAGATGTCACCGCGATCCTGCATCCCACGCTCAAGGACGCCGCCGTGCGCGCCGCCCGCGCCCTGGACATCCCCATGGTGGGCCTGGACCTGCTGGTGCCCGCCGCCGATCAACCAGAGTACGTATTTATCGAGGCCAACGAACGGGCCGGCCTGGCCAACCATGAACCGCAGCCCACCGCGCAAAAGTTTGTGGACCTGCTGTTTCCACACAGCCAACCGGCCGCCCAATGACCTGAGCACGCTTATCTCATCAGGAATTTTTATGACTCGAACCATTCCCGAACCTGATCTCAACTACCTGCAAAAAGTCCTGCTGGAAATGCTCGCCATTCCCAGCCCTACCGGGTTCACCGATACCATCGTGCGCTACGTCGCCGAGCGTTTGGAAGAACTCGGCATCCCGTTTGAAATGACCCGGCGCGGCACCATCCGCGCGACGCTCAAGGGCCAGAAAAACAGCCCGGACCGCGCCGTCTCCGCGCACCTGGACACCATCGGTGCCGCCGTGCGCGCAATCAAGGACAACGGCCGCCTGACACTTGCCCCCGTAGGCTGCTGGTCGAGCCGCTTTGCCGAAGGCAGCCGCGTCAGCCTGTTCACCGACAACGGCGTGATCCGTGGCAGCGTACTGCCGCTGATGGCCTCCGGGCATGCGTTCAACACCGCCGTGGATGAAATGCCGGTGAGTTGGGACCATGTGGAACTGCGCCTGGACGCCTACTGCGCCACCCGCGCCGATTGCGACTCGCTGGGCATCAGCGTCGGCGACTACGTGGCCTTCGACCCCTTGCCCGAGTTCACCGAGAGTGGGCATATCAGCGCACGCCACCTGGACGACAAAGCCGGCGTCGCTGCCCTGCTCGCTGCGCTCAAGGCGATTGTCGACAGTGGCGAACCCCTGCTGATCGACTGTCACCCGCTGTTCACCATTACCGAGGAAACCGGCAGCGGTGCCGCAGCCGCGCTGCCGTGGGATGTGAGTGAGTTCGTCGGCATCGATATCGCCCCGGTCGCGCCCGGCCAGCACTCCAGTGAGCATGCGGTGAGCGTGGCGATGCAGGATTCCGGCGGGCCCTACGACTATCACCTGTCGCGTCATTTACTGCGCCTGGCCGCGGACAATGACCTACCGGTGCGCCGCGACCTGTTCCGCTATTACTTCAGCGATGCGCATTCCGCCGTGACCGCCGGCCACGACATTCGCACCGCGCTGCTGGCGTTCGGTTGCGACGCGACCCACGGTTACGAGCGCACCCATATCGACAGCCTGGCCGCGCTGAGCCGCCTGTTGGGCGCGTATATCCTCAGCCCGCCGGTGTTTGCCAGCGACGCGCAGCCGGCCCAGGGCTCACTGGACCGCTTCAGTCACCAGTTGGAACATGAGACGCAGATGGAGAGCGACACGCGTGTGCCGCCGGTGGACAGCCTGGTCGGCCACAAGTCCTGACGCTGGTCAGCAAGGCCCCGGCGCAGTAGCATCGCCGGGACCTGACACCTGAGGCTTGTATGCTGATTCCCTACGACGCACTTGAAGTCGACACCCTGACCCGCCTGATCGAGGACTTCGTCACCCGCGACGGCACCGACAACGGCGACGACACGCCCTTGGAAACCCGTGTACTGCGTGTGCGCCAGGCGCTGACCAAAGGCCAGGCGCTGATCGTGTTCGACCCCGAAAGCGAACAATGCCAATTGATGCTCAAGCATGACGTGCCCAAGCATCTGTTCGACTGAGGGCGTTCTAGAGTTGGATGACGGGTTGGGCAGACGGCGTCTGGCGTTCTAGGATCTTGCGGTAGACCTCGGCACGATGTACGTGCACGCCAGGCGGCGCTTGGATGCCGAGTTTCACTTGGTTGCCCTTCAGTTCGAGGATATGCACGGTGATGTCATCACCGATGGAGATGATTTCGCCTACGGCGCGGCTTAAAACCAGCATGGCGGTGGACCTTTTGGAGTGACAGGACCCCGACCATGCGCGCTGAGGATGGAGGCTTCAATGGCTCGCGGCGAAATCAGGCAACACCTACGGATGCAGGTAATTTGCCTGACAGACCGCTGCCGAATCAGCCCTTAACTGCCTGCGCCTTGGCGCGCATTTTGTCGGCCATGGTGGTCATTTCGTCGTACAGCAACTGCGGGTTCTTCTGCTTCAACGCCCACGCCATCCGGCCCTGCTCGTGGGGCAGGATCATGAATTCGCCCTGTGCCACGCGCTGATAAATGTAATCGGCAATATCCGCCGCCGAGATCGGCGAACTTTCCAGCAGTTTGCCCACTTGGGCTTTCATGGCGGGGGTCGGCCCACGGAACGAGTCCAGCAGGTTGGTCTGGAAGAACGACGGGCACACCACATGCACGCCGACCTCCTGCTGCTTGAGCTCCACCAGCAAACTCTCCGACAACGCCACGACGCCAGCCTTGGCCACGTTGTAGTTGCTCATGGTCGGCCCTTGCATCAGCGCCGCCATGGAGGCGATGTTGATGATACGGCCCTTGCTCTTTTCCAGCAGCGGCAGGAATGCCTTGCAGCCCTTGACCACGCCCATCAGGTTGATTGCGATCTGCCAATCCCAATCTTCCAGGGACAACTCGGCGAAAAAGCCCCCCGAGGCCACGCCGGCATTGTTGACGATCACATCGATACCCCCGAGCTTGACCTCGCAGGCCTGGGCAAACGCGGTGAGCTGGCTGTAGTCACGTACGTCGCAGCGCTGGATAAACCCGTCGCCACCGGCCTCACGCACCCGCTTCAGGGTTTCCTGCAAGCCGGGCTCACTGACATCCGACAAGGCCAATTGCCAACCCTCGCGAGCCCAGCGCAGAGCGATTTCGCGACCCAGGCCGGACCCGGCGCCAGTGATCATCATGCGATTTTGCATAGGAAGTAGCCTTGTGGTTCACAGAAGAAGTGATCGGCAGTGTAGCGAAGGTTTTTCCCGTACCCACGCACCATCAGAATGATGAATGCCCCAGGCAAACCGAAGGCCGGGTCGGATGCCCGCGCGAGGCCTAAGTTCAATCTTTTTTGACTAACGAGGCGTACGGACGCGTGCGTTAAAAGAAATAAGCGAGCGATCGAAATGCTTTAAAAAAACTTGGAATTTTCTTTGAAGTGACAGAGTCGGAGTTATTAAGGCGTCCGTCATTAAGTGCCGGGCCTATCGTTAATAACCGGTCTTTGCAGAAAGCCAATAAGGAAAAAAAACATGAGCCTGATTCTGATCATTATCTTGATCCTGCTGCTGGTCGGTGGCCTGCCAGTGTTCCCTCACTCGCGTAACTGGGGTTATGGCCCGTCGGGCATCCTCGGGGTTGTGCTGGTGGTACTGCTGGTGCTGTTGTTGCTCGGTCGGATATAAACGCCGGATAAAAAAAGAGGCCTTCACAGGCCTCTTTTTTATTGCCGGTTAGTTAGTCCGGCTTGCCGTCAACCACACCGGCGGTGTTGTTCAACAGGCTCTTGGTGGCCGTTTGCAGGAACGATTCAAGTTTCTGCTTGAGTGCCGCCTCGTCCGGCGAGTCGGGGATCACTTTACCGCTCGGGTTGGCGCCCAATTCGTATTCCCACAACTTCGGCGGCATCTCCTTGGGCAGTACCAGAATGCGCTCGGCGGTGACCAGCGCCACCGTCTGATCGCTGCCCGATGGCTTGATCACGCCGAAGCCCTTGTCGCCTTCCGGCAGGTTCAGCAGGTCGCGACCCCAGCACTGGTGCAGCGTGTCGCCACCGAGGCGGCCCATGATGGTCGGCACGATGTCGATCTGGGTGCCCACGGTGTGGTCGCGCTCGCCGAACTTCTCCTGCATGCCGGGTGCGATCATCAGCATCGGCACGTTGAAGCGGCCCAGGTCCATCTCGGTGATCTGCTGTTCGTTGCCGAAGCCGTGGTCGCCCACGATCACAAACAGGGTTTCCTTGAAGTACGGCTCTTTGCGGGCCTTTTCAAAGAACTGGCCCAGGGCCCAATCGGAGTAGCGCATGGCCGTCAAATGCTCGTTGAGGCTGCCACGGTCTGTGACTTTCTCGACCGGCAACGGCGTCGGCAATGCGTACGGCGTATGGTTGGACAGGGTTTGCAGCAGTGCGTAGAACGGCTTGCCGCCCTCACGCGCCTTCAACTCTTCCAGGCCGCGGTTGAACATGTCCTGGTCGGACACGCCCCACGTCGGGTCGGAGAACACCGGGTTGACGAAGTCGTTGCGACCAATGAAGTTGGTCATGCCCTGGTTGCTGAAGAAACCCGACTGGTTGTCCCAGGCGAAATCGCCGTTGTAGACATACACGTCGTCAAACTTGCGGGCACTGAGCAACTGCGGCAGGCCCGACAGCTTGTGGCTGCCTTCCGGGGTCTGCATCAGGTATTCGAAGCCCGGCAGGTTCGGGAAGCAGGCCATGGTGGCGAACATGCCCTGGTGGGTGTGGGTACCGTTGGAGAAGAAGCGGTCGAACAGCAGGCCCTCCTTGGACAGTTTGTCGAAATACGGCGTGATGTTGCCCGGCCGGCCCAAGGCGCCCACCGAGTGACCGGCGAAGCTTTCCATCAGGATCACGACCACGTTCTTGATCGGCAGGGTCTTCTCGACCGGTGGCATGTAGTCACGGCGCACGGCGGCGGTATCGGTGTCTACCAGCTTTTCTTGCGGCAGCACCAGCATGTCACGCACGGTCTGGGTGGCCAGCGGCTGGTCCAGGGTAGCCTTCCAGATGTTGGAACGGTCTTCACCGAACCGCGCCTTGGCCGCCGCGATCAGCGACAAGGTGCCATTGAGGCCCAACTGGTTGGCGAAGTTCGAATCGGTGGTGTACACATCGCCCCAACGCAGCGGCGGGCCTTGGCGCAGGGTGCCACGGGCGGCGACCACGGCGATCAGCAGGCAGACCACGAATACCGCGATGCGCGAGTACCACGGGGCCACCTGGCGGGTGCCGATGCTGCCGCCGCTGAACGGCCCGCGTGGGCGCGTGGCGCGGTCGGCGCCTTTGAACGCCATGCTCAGGATCAGCGTGCCCACGGCCCAGGCCAGCAGGTAGCGCACCACTGGGAAACCGTACCAGAGCATGCTCATGACGGTTTTCGGGTCTTCCTTTACGTACTGGAAGACCAGCCCGTTGAGGCGCTGGTGGAACTCGCGGTAGAAGTCCATCTCCATCAAGCCCAGGAACAGGGCGATGCTGGATGCAATAGTCAGCCAGAAACGGAAGAACCCCCGCGCGGCCATGGCGCGTACGCTGAACAATGCCAGCAGCAACGGGATAAGCAGGTACACCACCAGGCGGATATCCAGGCGCAGGCCGTTGGCGAACGCTTCAAGGAAGGTCGAGGCCGGCGTGTCGAGGATCATCTCGCGGTTGTATACCAGCAGCGCCAGGCGCAGCAGGGAGAGCATCACCATCATGACCAGTGCGCAGAGCAGCGTGTACGCCAGATGGGATTTGACGGTCGGTTGCAGCAGGCGATTAGAAGCTCGCTGCTGACTCAGGGCGTCCGGGTTTGCCATGTCGTTTCAGGACCCATTGGAAGTTTATGTGACGAAATATCGCGGTGGCGCGAATGGTGCCCGATCAATCACAGCAAGGCTATTAATTAGTGAACGAGCACCGCTGCGCCACCTTTAATAGCAGGCAGGTAAAGCCGGGGAATTGTCTTGGACGGGGTGTGAAAATTATGTGCAGCGAATATTTCGATACATAAATCTATGGAGCACGCCCAAAGCAAATGTGGAAGGGGGCTTGCTCCCGATAGCGGTGGATCAGTCAGAACAGCTGTGACTGATAAACCGTCATCGGCAGCAAGCCCCCTTCCATATTGACTGTGCCCACTCCAGCAGGAGTGAAGCGATCAGATCCGCACGTTACCCCGCGGCCCGGCAATCGCCCAGATGATCAGGCCAAGTACCGGCAGCAGCAGGATCAGCAGGATCCACAGCACCTTGGCGCCGGTGCTCGCGCCGCTTTTGAATACGTTGATGATCGCCCAGATATCCAGCGCCAGGATGATCAGCCCGATCAAGCCGTTAAAAGTGGAACCCATGGTGTCGCTCCTAAGTGAGGGCATGCACTTGTAGGATAGTCAGCCCTGGCAGGGGTTCCGTTTTATTTCAGATGTGCACGGCGATCTTCAGCGCTTCCAGGGACGGCTCGGCCTTGATACCCACTTCGGCACACAGTTGCAGCACACGCGGCAGGTCGTTACCGAACACCAGCACGGCCTGGATCTCGTCATCCAACAGTTGGCTGAAGTTGAGCAGCACATAGCCACCCTCTTCGGGGCTAAGCGCACTCATCTGGATCTGGATGCGGTTCAGTGCAGTGAGGTCCTCGGTCTTGGCCAATTGCTTGGGCTTGAGGTTGAACGCCACACCCGGACCAAACGACGCGACGATTTGTGCATACAGGTCGGCATAGGTATCGGCTTGGAACAGCGCGGTGTCCGGCAGGCTACCGACCACCACCCACTCTCCCAGCGGGATCGGAAAGCTGTCGTCGTAGTTGATGTCCGGGTTGGCCGCCAGGAATGCCGCGGGATCGGCGTAGGCCTGGGCGGCTTCCTCGGCGATGCGCGCCACTTCGTCCTCGCCCATGACCCCGGCGCTGATTTTGCTGATGAGTTCGACGAGGGCGGTTTTCATGGGGCAATCCTGTGACGGGCGGGTTTTGGAGGGCGCGTAGCCTACACCAGTTTCTGCAACCGCGCCGCCGTATCCACCGCGCCCATGGTTTGGGCCGCCGCCAGCGCGGTCGCGCCCTGCGCATCGGTGGCCTTGGGGTCAGCGCCCTGGTCGAGCAGGTAGTCGAGCATTTCGACGCGGTTGAACATGGCCGCCATCATCAAGGCCGTGCGCCCGTCGGATGAAGCCGCTGCCACCGGCGTACCGCCTTCGATGAGCGCCTGGACCACAGGCAAATGGCCCTTGAACGCCGCGCCGGCAATCGGCAGTTGGTTCTTGTCATTGGCGATCAGCGGGTCCGCCTTGAATTCGAGCAGTACTTTTACCGCCTCGGCGTGGCCGTGGTAGGCCGCGAGCATCAACAAGGTATCGCCGTTGTGGTTGCGAAAATTGGCCGGCAAGCCCTTGGCCAGCAAGGCGGCGAGCATCGCGGCATCGCCTCGGCGGGCCACGTCGAAGACCTGCTCGGCAAATTCGGCGGCTTCGTCTTCGGTCATTTGTTTTGGCTGGTCGGACATGCGGGGCTCCTGGTGTGGCGACGTCGGGTATTCAATAGAGGCGCCCAGTGTCGCGATGGAGTTCCCACCTGTCATGGCTTTTTTGTCAAAAGCCGCCATAGGCACAATCAATAACGGAACTGGCCGCCCTGAATCTGCGCCAGCAATTGACCCGTCACCGGTACGTAGCAGTCGGACCCCGGCAGCCACGCGTACACCGGGTCATTGCCGGCCTTGTCCGGATCAAACGCCTCCTCCTTGAGCTTGACCTTCTGGTACTTGAACGTACCGGTGGTTTCCATCTTGACCTTGATTCGCAGGAACAACGGCACCGCATAGGCCGGCAACTGGCCATGGGCAAATTGCAGCAATTCGCGCATGTCCAATGCCGCCAGGGATTCGCTCGGCGTGATGGCGACCATGCCTGCGCGACCGTTGGTGTTGTCGATCTCGACGCCATAGGCCACCACTTCGGCGATCTGTGGGTGTTGCAGCAGGACGTTCTCGACTTCGGTGGTGGAGACGTTTTCGCCTTTCCAGCGGTAGGTGTCCCCCAGTCGATCGACGAATTGCGCGTGGCCAAAGCCGATGCTGCGCAACAAATCACCGGTATTAAAGTAGCGATCGCCCTTTTCAAACACGTCGGTGAGCACCACCTTGCCGTTCTTTTGCGGGTCGGTGTAACCGTCGAAGGGTGATTTTTCGTCAATCCTGGCCAGCAACAGGCCTTGCCCGCCGGTGGGCACCTTGCGCATATAGCCATCGCTGCCACGCAGCGGCTCGCCGTTGTCGTGAACGTAGTCCACCAGGGCCCAATGCTGCAGGCAGAAGCCGATGGTGTTGTCGAAATTCAGCACGTTGGTAAACCCGATATTGCCGTCGCTGGCCGCGTACAACTCACAGATGTGTTCGACGCCATACCGCGCCTTGAACTGCGCCCATACGCCGGGGCGCAAACCATTGCCGACCATTTTGGTCACGCGGTTATCGCGGTCGCTTGCACTGGGCGGCTGGTCCAGCAGGTAACGGCACAGCTCACCGACATAGCCAAGGGTGGTCGCCTTGAATTTGCGCGCATCGTCCCAGAACTGGCTCGCGCTGAACTTGCGGCGGATGGCAAACCCCGAAGCCCCGACAATCGCCGAGCCCCAGCACACACACAGACCGGTGGCGTGGTAGAGCGGCAAGGTGCAATACAGAACGTCGTCCCGGCCCATGTCCAGCGCAATGCGGCCAAAGCTGACGGCGGTTTTGGTCCAGCGGCCGTGTTTCATGATGCCCGCCTTGGGCAGGCCCGTGGTACCGGAGGTGTAGATATAAAAGCAGGGGTCGTTGAAGAAGATCTGCGCGGTGCTGGCGGGGTTGTCCACCGGGCACTCGGCGCTGGCCGCCAGCAGGTCGATGTACCCCTCGGGCATTTCGCCGGATAGCTGATCGGCGACGAACCAGGTTCGCGCCGCCGGGATCTGCACCTGATCGCGCACTGCCCCGTAGGCAGCCACGAGTTCCGTGCCCACCACAATCGCCACCGGGCTCACCAGGTTCAGGCTGTGCACCAGCGCAGCTTGAGTTTGCGCGGTATTGAGCATGGCGCAGATGCCACCGAGCTTGGCCACGGCCAATACGCTGAGGAGTAATTCGGGACGGTTTTCGATAAACAGTGCCACCACGTCGCCCTTGCCGATGCCCTGGGCCTGCAGGTGGTAGGCGATGCGGTTGGCATATTGATTGGCTTCGCGATAGCTGAGGACCCGGTCGCCATACAACAATGCCTGGCCGTCGGGGTTGCTCAGGGTGGCTTGCTCAAAGTGCCAGCCCAACCCGCACGGCTGCGCGGGGTCGGTTACGTTGGCGGCACGCATGCCGCGAACCACCCGAGGTAAGGCACGCACAATGGCGGGCACCTTACGCAGCAGCTTGGCCCAGGTGATCATGTCGCTCTGCGGATGCCTCATGGGAACGTCCTTTTTCTTATTCTTCGTATGATCCGGCAACACCGGCATTTTCCACGCAAGCTTCGTAGGCGAGAGGCCCAATGCCATGCAGGAAAATACGCCAGCCATTCTTCGGCTGTACACGCGCGATTTGAAAAGTTTTGTATCCCAGCCCATGCCCTTGCAAAAGGGAATTTACCTACGCCACGGCGGTCTTTATGAATAAGCGCGCCCCCAGCCGCCTCCGCGAGTAGAGCAAAATGCAGTGTGCATGATGGCCATTCATGCAAATTGCACGAAATCGAAAAATCACGATTTTTATAAGTGACTGATTTATAAAGATATTTAACAAAATCACTAGCTGGCACAATCACTGCACCTATCACTCCATGCTTGCCCACTTGAGCCAACGGAGCTGATAGACATGAGCCTGATCCAAGATAAATTCGCTTCAGTATTCTCCAACTACGACGTCACCACCCAACCACGTCCAGACGGCGGCATCCTGTTGACCCTGCGTAACAGTGAAGGCAAACAGGTCAAGCGGTCGATTTCCTACCAGCAATTGCACACCGCCGATCAACTGACGTGGGTGATCAGCGCCATTCGCCGTGATTTGGCTGAACAAGCCAGCGAACTGCCGCAAATTTCGATGTTGCAAAGCCAGAACCGCTTTGCTCTGCCGACCTACCATTCGGCTTAACGCCACACCCCGAAAAAAGGGCCGGGACGCCGTTGAGCGTCCCGGCCTTTTTTTCATGGGCCTACCATAGGCCTTGGCGGGCCGCTTCATTCATGGCCTGCACGCGGTTGGTCACTTGCAATTTGCCGTAGATATTGCGCAGGTGAAATTTAACCGTGGCCTCGGACGTGGCACGGATCTGGCTGATCTCCCAGACGGTCTTGCCTTCCGAAGCCCAGCGCAGAATCTCCAACTCCGCCGGGGTCAGGGGCTTGCCGGACAAGCCAAGCCGCCTCCTGACGGCAGTGGGTACGAAATACGGCGGCGAACACAACTCCTCTGGGCCATTCATCACGTTCTCTCCTTTTTATTTGGCTGATGCCTTAATCACCCCTCGGATTCCTCCTGTTGACAGGCGATATATAAACGTTGAGGCCGCAGAGAGTTACACAATGAATGGAGCCAGTGCGCAGGGCTCGTGATAAACAGCACTGCCCTACATATATTTAGGCGTCTTCCCACAGCAGTTTCAAACCCACTGGGGTTGAACATTCCAATGGCTGGGGGGCTCAGTCGTCCAGACCCGGGAAGCGACTGGCAATTGAGTCACCGGTCAACTCCGGCTCACCGCCCGCGTGGAATAACCGCAAGGCCACGAAGTGCGGGTTCTCGCCCATGTCAAACCAATGCGCCATACCCGCCGGAATCATCAGCAGGTCGTTTTTCTCACAGCGCACGGCATACACGTAGTCGCCGATGTGCAGGCAAAACAGACCAAGGCCTGCGATGAAAAAACGCACCTCATCTTTCTCGCCGCGGCGCTCCTTGCGAGCCTGCTCGCGCAGCTCGGCTTTGTGCGGGTGGTCGCTGGTGATGCTGAGCACTTGCACCTGAGCGTAGCCGAGGCGGTCGATCTGCATCTGGTACGCCGAGATCATTGCCGCATCGCTGGCCCCCTTCTCGATCGGACTGGGCTGCCAGCGCTCGAACCGTACGCCGTGTTCGGCCAGGATGGCGGCGATGTCGTCGAAATGGGTCAATACCTTGTTCGGGGTATCCGGTGTAGCAACGGGGTAGACGGCGACATAACTCATTGAAGGGTTCCTTGGTTCTGCTCGTGCAATCGAAGGCCAATGATAACGGCCGCGGCCAGGGCGGCGATGCTCGCAATACTAAAGGTGAAGGTCGGCCCCAGCAGGTTCCAGCTATAGCCGCAATACAATGCGCCCAATGCGCCGCCGGTGCCGGCCAGGGCGGCGTACAGCGCCTGGCCCTGGCCTTGTTGTTTAGCGTCGAAACTGCGTTGCACAAAGGCGATCGCCGCCGCATGGAAGCTGCCGAAAGTCGCGGCATGCATCACCTGCGCCAGCAACAGCACCCAGAAGAACTCGGCAAACGACCCCAGCAGCAGCCAGCGCAACGCCGCCAACAGGAAGCTGGCCAGCAGCACCCGGCGTACCGAAAAGCGTGTGAGGATACGGCTCATGCCCAGGAACATCAGCACTTCGGCCACCACCCCCAGTGCCCACAGCATGCCGATCACGCCACGGCTGTAGCCCAGGTGTTCCAGATGCAGGGTGAGGAAGGTGTAATACGGGCCATGGCTCATTTGCATCAACGCCACGCAAGCGTAAAACGCCAATACCCCAGGGCTGCGCAATTGATTGAGGAACCCGTCGCCTGCGACGCGACTGCCATGGGTGGCGGGCTGCGCGTTCGGCACCCACAGGCTGGCGCCGACGATGCCGGCCATGATCACCACGATCACGACCGGGTAGATATCCAGGCTCAACCGGTCGAACAGGCGGCCCATGATCACCACCGCAAGGATGAAACCGATGGAGCCCCACAGGCGGATCTGGCTATAGCGCGAGGTTTGTTTTTGCAGGTGAGCCAGGGTGATCACTTCAAACTGCGGCAGCACCGCATGCCAGAAGAACGCATGCAGGGCCATCACCAGCGCCAGCCAGGCGTAGGTTTGGCTGACGAAAATCAGCGAAAAACTCACCAGGGTGCACACCGCGCCAAACCGCACGATGGCCAGGCGCCGGCCGGTGTAATCGCCCAGCCAGCCCCACAGGTTAGGCGCCACGCAGCGCATCAACATGGGAATGGCCACCAGCTCGCCGATGCGCGCGCTGGAGAACCCCAGGTGATCGAAATACAGCGCCAGGAATGGCGCCGTCGCCCCCAGCAGGGCGAAATAGAACAGGTAGAAACTGGAGAGGCGCCAATAAGGAAGGGCTGTCACAACCAGCCCGTCACAGCTGGCCGAGCACCGGGGTACTGACGCGCACATCGGCGTTCTGCCCGCGGTTGCGCAGCAGGTGGTCCATCAACACGATAGCCATCATCGCTTCGGCAATCGGCGTGGCGCGGATGCCCACGCACGGGTCGTGGCGGCCCTTGGTGATGACGTCCACCGGATTGCCGTGCACATCGATCGAACGGCCCGCAGTGGTGATGCTCGACGTGGCCTTGAGCGCCAGGTGCGCCACAATCGGCTGGCCGGAAGAAATACCGCCGAGGATGCCGCCGGCATTATTGCTGAGGAAACCTTGCGGGGTCAGCTCATCGCGATGCTCGGTGCCGCGTTGGGAGACGCAGGCGAAACCCGCACCGATTTCCACGCCCTTGACCGCGTTGATGCTCATCAATGCATGGGCCAGCTCAGCGTCGAGACGGTCGAAGATCGGTTCGCCCAGGCCAGGCTTCACCCCTTCAGCGACCACGGTGATCTTGGCGCCAACGGAGTCCTGATCGCGGCGCAGCTGGTCCATGTAGGCTTCCAGTTCCGGCACTTTGTCCGGGTCCGGGCTGAAAAAAGCGTTGTCGTCAACGCTGTCCCAGGTCTTGAACGGAATTTCAATCGGCCCCAGCTGGCTCATGTAGCCACGGATCACGATGCCCTGGGTGGCCAGGTATTTCTTGGCGATGGCGCCGGCGGCCACGCGCATGGCGGTTTCACGCGCCGAGCTGCGGCCGCCGCCACGGTAGTCGCGTTCGCCGTATTTGTGGTGGTAGGTATAGTCGGCGTGGGCTGGCCGGAACAGGTCCTTGATCGCGGAATAATCCTTGGACTTCTGATCCGTGTTGCGGATCAAGAGGCCGATGGCGCAGCCGGTGGTGCGGCCTTCGAACACGCCGGAGAGGATCTCGACTTCGTCGGGCTCCTGGCGCTGGGTGGTGTGGCGGCTGGTGCCGGGCTTGCGGCGGTCGAGATCACGCTGCAGGTCTTCCAGAGACAGCTCGAGGCCGGGCGGGCAGCCGTCGACAATGGCGACCAACGCCGGGCCATGGCTTTCGCCCGCGGTGGTGACAGTGAACAGCTTGCCGAAGGTATTGCCGGACATGCGGGGCGCTCCGTGAAATCAGTTGAATCGAGTCAACCGTAATAACTTAAGGCGGCCAGTATACGCAGGCTAACCGACTAGTTCATCCTCGAAACCTTACCGGTGGACGTTGGTCCAACCGGCACCTCCTCATGATGGCGCGATGATGCTTCGAGTCCTGCTTCTTACCCTGACCTTGTTTACCGCCGTGGCCCACGCCGCCTCCCCCGTCGTACTGCAACGCCCTATCAGCCTGGACACCGGCAGCGGCGAGCTGTTCGGCTCACTGCTGTTGCCACAGTCCGACAAGCCGGTGCCGGTGGTGCTGATCATCGCCGGTTCCGGCCCCACCGACCGCAACGGCAACAGCGCCGAGGGCGCGCGCAACGACAGCCTCAAGCGCCTGGCCTGGGTACTGGCCCGGCATAACATCGCCAGCGTGCGCTATGACAAGCGCGGCGTGGCCGCCAGCCTCGCCGCCACCCCGGATGAACGCAACCTGACCCTTGATGCCTACGTCGCCGATGCGGTGGCCTGGGGCCAATTGCTCAAGACCGACAAACGCATGGGCCCGTTGATTGTGCTGGGCCATAGTGAAGGTGCGCTGGTGGCAGCCCTGGCTGCGCCGCAATTAGACCCGGCGGGCGTCATCTCGCTGTCCGGCAGCGCGCGCCCGGTAGACCAGGTGATCCGCCAGCAACTGGCCGATCACCTGCCCCCAGCCCTGCTGCTGCGCAGTAATGAAATCCTTGATCACCTGAAGGCCGGCCAAGTGGATACCGACGTGCCCGGCCCGCTGGAAGGCATTTTCCGGCCCAGCGTCCAGCCTTACCTGATCAGCCTGTTTCGCGCCGACCCTCGCGCGGCCTTTGCCAAACTGCGCATGCCTGCGCTGATCATCCAGGGCACGCATGATATCCAGGTAGGCGTCGGCGATGCCCAGCAACTGAAACGGGCCAAGCCGGACGCGCAGTTGACGGTGATTGAAGGCATGAATCATGTGATGCGCATCGTGCCCAACGAGGTGAAGCAACAACTGGCCTCCTATAACGACCCGAAGCTGCCCCTCGCCGCCGAACTGGGTGAACGGGTGGTGCGCTTTATCGATGAACTTCAACCCAATTAAGCGGCAATTGGCCTCCAGTCTTGGGAAAAGCGGCCGATAAGCCCACAGTCGGCAGTCAAAAGACTGTCGGCTCGCAAGGCTTGGACAGGATCGCGTCGCATGACTACCACAGAAGCAACACCCGAACCGACCGCCGACACCACGGCTGAAAAAACCGCGGCCGTCGACATGGCGTCGCTGCCGTGGGCAGACGTTCAGGCCGAGCATTTCAAGATGCTGCGCCTGGCCCCACTGGCCACGGACCGTGCCACCGGTGCGCGGCCGTTGCGGTTCGTGCAGTTCGGCTATGCCGAGCGCCATGACAAACACCACAGCCTGTTGCGCATGGTCATCCAACTTCCGGGGCAACGTGTGCGCCGCGAGCAGAACCATCTGGATATCTGGGTCGACCACGATACCCATCGCGTGCACTTCGGCCCGGGCAACAGCCTGGAAATCGAACCGGCCAACCGCGGCATCGGCCGTTTCCTCGTGGCCCAAGCGGCGGCGTGGGCGAAAAAGAAGTGGTCGCATTACCGCGTCGACGGTGTCGACCTGTCCAACAAAGACGCGCTTAACGAAGCCACGCGCCTGCGTCGCGATCACTTCCTGCGTATCCAGGGCTTTGATGTGGCCTACGCCGATGTGCAGCATTTGAAAGGCAACGTGCAGCCCGGCAAGGTCAGCGACGTGCTGGACAGCTGGAACACCGAGAAAGTGCAGTTCGTGGAGATCCTCGAAGCCGCGCAGATGTTGCAACAGGCCGAGCACAACCTGCTGGAGCAGGAAGTGAAGCTGCGCAAGGAGGAAGAAAAGGTCACCAAGTTCAAGCGTGAGGACAGCGGGCTACGGTTTACCATCACCTGTTTGGTGGCATTTACGGTGTTTCAGGCGGGGTTGCTGATCTGGATTGCCACGCACCGGTAATGGACCGGCATGCAATCAAACATGCATGAGGGGGGTGTCAGTCACTCAATGCAGTGCCTGACAGACCGCTATCGGGAGCAAGCCCCCTCTCACATTGGCTCTGTTTACAGTTAGATACGCGCCGCAAACACCGCCTGGTGCTGGCGGCACTGCTCGGCAGTGAGCATAAACACGCCGTGCCCACCGCGCTGGAACTCCAGCCAGGCAAAGTCCACTTCCGGGTACAGCGCCTCGACGTGCACTTGGCTGTTGCCCACTTCGACAATCAGCAAACCTTTCTCGGTCAGGTGGTCCGCCGCTTCGGCGAGCATCCGTCGCACCAGGTTCAAGCCGTCGTCACCACAGGCCAGGCCCAGTTCCGGCTCGTGCTGGTATTCGTCGGGCATGTCGGCGAAGTCTTCGGCATCCACATACGGCGGGTTCGACACAATCAGGTCAAAGCGCTGGCCCGGCAGGCCGTCGAAGCCATCGCCCTGCACGGTGTACACGCGCTCGTCGGCGCCATGGCGCTCAATGTTCTGGTTAGCCACTTCCAAGGCTTCGAAGGACAAGTCGCCCAGCACCACTTCGGCGTCCGGGAACTCGTAGGCGCAGGCAATGCCGATGCAGCCGGAGCCGGTACACAAATCGAGAATGCGGGCCGGCGGCTGCGCCAGCCAGGGTTCGAAGCGGTTTTCGATCAACTCTCCAATGGGAGAGCGCGGGATCAGCACCCGCTTGTCGACGATAAACGACATGCCGCAGAACCAGGCCTCACCCAGCAGGTAGGCGGTGGGCACGCGCTCGTGGATACGGCGATGCAGCAAGCGCTGAACGTGAGAGATTTCCTCTTCTTCCAGGTTGCAGTCCAGGTAGCTGTCGGCAATTTCCCACGGCAAATGCACGGCGCCGAGCACCAATTGCCGGGCTTCGTCCCAGGCATTGTCGGTACCGTGTCCAAAAAACAGGTCTTCCCCATGGAAACGGCTGACAGCCCAACGGATATGGTCGCGCAAGGTGCGCAGGCGGGAAGTGATCACGGGGGCAGACTCCTGAAAAAACGACTGGCGATTCTAACAGCCTTCGCCTGTACCGACGATGTACGAAACCCTCGGCACCGTATGTCGGATTTCATCCAATTTGCCACTATTGCGATAAACAAGCCGCCTACTTGACAAGGCTGCACGCCAGCAACGGCGTACCTTACGATAGTAGCGATTCACAGAACCGCTCAGCCAGTGGACAATGTCGCAAAAGCCCCCCTCACAGGAGCCCCCAGAATGTCCGTTCCAAAGACGATGTTTCAACTCAGCGGTCGCGGTTATGCAGCAGCCAACCTCAACCATGCGACCCTCGTGATCATCGACGCCCAGAAGGAATACCTCAGCGGCCCGCTCGCCCTTTCGGGCATGGACGCCGCCGTCGGCAACATCAAACAATTGGTTGACGCGGCACGCAACGCCGGGCGCCCGATCGTGCATGTGCGCCACCTGGGCACCGTCGGCGGCCTGTTTGACCCGCAAGGCGAGCGCGGGGAATTCATTCCCGGCCTTGAGCCCGAAGGCGACGAAACCATCATCGGCAAGTTGCTGCCGAGCGCCTTCCACGGCACTGGCCTGGAAAAACACCTGCAGGACCTCGGCTCCCTGGACCTGATCGTGTGCGGTTTCATGAGCCACTCCAGCGTCAGCACCACGGTGCGCGCCGCCAAGAACCTGGGTTTTCGCTGCACGCTGGTGGAAGACGCCTGCGCCACCCGCGACCTGCCCTATAAAGGCGGCATCCTGAGCGCCGAGCACGTGCAGCAGACTGAAATGGCGATCATGGCGGACAACTTCGCCACCCTCGCGCTGACCAAGGATCTGATCTGACTGCCCCTCGATGAGCGGTGCCGGGTACGGCCCGCTCATCCGCAAAGCCTCCTCATTTGGCGCATTTACCTTCGGTACAGGAACAACCTGTGTATCTTCCGGTCGAAGGGCCGATACCCTGGAGGAAAGGTCGGAATGAAGATATCCGATGGTTTTGACGCTCGTCGCTTGCGCCCCAAGGGCCCGAGCAATTGGCGTCTGCGCCTGTTGGCGTGCATTGCGGCGCTGCTGGCGATTGTTGGTCTGTTGCTGGCCGGCGCAGGTGGCGCCGGTTTGTTGGGGCATTCACCGGCCCTTGGCGAACTGAATGCCAGCCCTGGTGGTTCGGCCCTCCTAGCGGGGATCGGCCTACTGGTGCTGTGGCTGGGCGTGTGGTTGTGGCGCCGCAGCCGGCGCAAAATGCGCCAGCCACTGTCGCTTAACATCGCTTCGCACCTGATGAAAAAGCACGACTAGTGGCGCTTGGATAGCGTTTCCTGCGCCCTGGCCGCCGCGATTAGGTAAACTGCCCGCCCTTCGCGGAGGCCACCATGCAAGACGACGATTTTTCCCTGTTCAAAAACGAGCTGCGCGGCGTCAAGCCGATCAAGCACGACCGCGCCGACACCGGTAAACCCAAAGCTGATCGCGCGCAGATCGCCACGCTGCGCCAGGCCGCTACCGTGCGTACCCACGCCACCACCGTGGATGGCCTGTCGGATCAGTTCGTGATTGATGTCGGGCCCGAAGACGAGCTGATGTGGGCCCGCGACGGCGTTCAGGAAAGCCAGATGCGCAAGCTCAAGGCTGGCCAGATCCCATTCGAAGGCAGCCTGGACCTGCACGGCATGACCGTGGAAAAAGCCCGGGAAACCCTGTGGGCCTTCCTCGCCGAAGCCACCAAATTCGAAATCCGCTGCGTGCGCGTCACCCACGGCAAGGCCGTGCGACTGGACGGCAAGCGGCCGATGATCAAGAGCCACGTCAATACCTGGCTGCGCCAGCATGCCCAGGTACTCGGCTTTACCTCCTGCCAGGCCCGTCACGGCGGCGCGGGCGCGGTGTATGTGATGCTCAAGCGCACGATGATGGAAGGGCGGGACGAGTAACAAGTGCCATCGTCAGGCTTGCAGCGATGTGTCCACCACCGTAACCTTGCGCTTTGCGAAAATCCCACAGGTAGTTTCATGTCCCTGGAACACAATTACACAGAGATCCTCGGCCAACTCGGCGAGGACGTCTCCCGCGAGGGCCTGCTCGACACGCCAAAGCGTGCCGCCAAGGCGATGCAGTATCTCTGCCGCGGTTATGAGCAGACGCTCGAAGAAGTCACCAACGGTGCCTTGTTCAGCTCCGATAACAGCGAAATGGTGCTGGTCAAGGACATCGAGCTGTACTCGCTGTGCGAACATCACCTGCTGCCGTTTATCGGCAAGGCTCACGTCGCGTATATCCCGAGCGGCAAAGTGCTGGGCCTGTCGAAGGTCGCGCGGATTGTCGACATGTATGCGCGTCGCCTGCAGATCCAGGAAAACCTCAGCCGCCAGATCGCCGATGCGGTACTGCAAGTGACCGGCGCCCTGGGCGTGGCGGTAGTGATCGAGGCCAAGCACATGTGCATGATGATGCGCGGTGTGGAGAAGCAGAATTCGTCGATGATCACCTCGGTGATGCTGGGTGAGTTCCGCGAAAACGCGGCCACCCGCAGCGAATTCCTCAGCCTGATCAAGTAAAGGCTGCGTAGAAAGCAACCGGCGTTCATCGCCGGTTTTTTTTCGCCCGCAAAATTCAGGTAAGCTGCGACCCCTTCTTCATGGGCAAGAGGCTTTCAGCCATGTTCGTCAAAGCACTTCGAGTCGGTCTCGGCCAAATCATCATCGTGGGCGACTTCCTGACCCGCCCGCGCAAAAAGCAGCGCACCGCCGAGCAACAGGCGCAGGTCAACGATGCCGCCAAGGGCTTGACCCTGTATCAATTCCACGCCTGCCCGTTCTGCGTGAAGACCCGCCGTACCCTGCACCGCCTGAATGTGCCGGTGGCGCTCAAGGACGCGAAGAACAACGAACAGGACCGCCAGACCCTGCTGGAGCAAGGCGGCAAGATCAAGGTGCCGTGCCTGCGTATCGAAGAAAATGGCCAGACCAGCTGGATGTACGATTCCAAGGTGATCATCGACTACCTGGACAAACGCTTCGCCGCCATCTGAGAGGCGTGTGCCATCTAATGTGGGGGCTTGCATCCCTCCCACATTAGTTCGGTATTGGCAGATCCATGCTCAACAGTGCCGAGCCCAGGCACTTGCCATGGGCATCCAGCGCCAGCGAGCGGGTCACGCCGCCGCGCAATATCCCCGGCAACACGAAGTTCAGCGCCTGCACATTCGGCAACTCATAGCGTCGCACCGGCGCCGCGCCCGGCTCCAGCAGCCCGGCAAAAAACTCGGCCACCCGCGCAGCCGTGAGCTGCTCGCACAGTAACGGGTAGTCTTCCTTGCGATAGGCAATGATCGAAATGTTCGAGGTATCGCCCTTGTCCCCGGTACGGGAATGGGCCAGGTTATGCAGTTTCATGCTTCGATCCTCGGGTTGACCGCACCACGCGGCAGCAGCAGCGACGCCACCGCCACCACCTGCCGTAGGCTTTTACTGGCCCCGCCGCCGCCGGACGGGCCGTTGGTGTAGAGGGTTTCCACCTCGTTGCCCACGCGCACCGCGTCGCTGCGCTCCTCACAACGCGCGGCGATGCGCAGGCGCACTTCCCAGGGTTCGACACTGCTGCGCGGGCCGTGCAGCGCGTCCATACCGATCAACTCGGCGCGCACGTCGTGCATCTTTACACCCATCAATTCCAGGCGTTTGAGTACGACATCCCGCGCCAACTGCGCCCGTGCGACTGCGCCGGGGCCGCCGTAGGACATCTGCCCTTCACCGATCCAACCGTCCAGATAACCGACGCTGACCTTCAATTGCTCCGGCCGTGCCCGCCCCGCCGCGCCTTGGGCACGTACCCGATCAAGGCTATCCTCGACAAAACCCACCAGGGAAAAGTCGGCGGTCACATCGGGCGTCAGGTACGCCGCCGGATCGTGCACTTCGTAGATCAATTGCTCGATGCAGGTTGCCCGGCTCACCCGTCCACCGGAGCCTGCGACCTTGGTGATCACGGCTTCACCTTCGGCGTCGACTTCAGCCAGCGGGAAACCCAGGCGCGCCAAGTCGTCAACATCCTTGAAACCAGGGTCGGCAAAATAACCGCCGCTGACCTGCCCCGCACATTCCAGCAAATGCCCCACCAACGTGCCGCGCCCCAGCCGTTGCCAATCGTCCGCCGCCCAGCCGAACTCAAACATCTGCGGCGCCAGGAACAGCGAAGGGTCAGCCACGCGCCCGGTGATCACCACATCGGCCTCGGCGCGCAGGGCCTCTAGGATGCCGTCGACGCCCAGGTAGGCATTCGCGGAAATCAGCCGTTTACCCAGCGCGCCAACCGTCTGGCCGTTATCCAACAACTGCTCGGGGTTCAAGACGCTGAGCACGTCATCGCCCACCACGGCGACGACCTTGAGGTTCAAGCCCAGCTCCCCGGCTATCCGCCGCACTTCAATCGCCGCCGCCACCGGGTTGGCCGCGCCCATGTTGGTGATCACCCGCAGGCGACGGCGCCCGGCCTGCGCGCCTACACACGGCAAAACACGCCGCATACGCTCACTCAGCAGCGGGTCATAGCCGCCCTGTGGGTCGCTGATACGCGCCTGTTGCGCCAGGGCGATGGTGCGTTCGGCCAGGCATTCGAACACTAGGTAATCCAGGTCGCCCTGTTCGGCCAGTTCCACGGCAGGTTCGATACGGTCGCCGGAATAGCCGGCGCCGGAACCGATGCGCAAGGTTTTCATTTAAATCACTCCCAGGAGCAGCGCCGTCAGGGTCATCAACACCGACGCGGCGAACAGAAATGGAATGGTGAAGCGCTGGTGATCGGCTAATTCGATCTTGCACAGGCCCACCAGCAGGAAGGTCGCGGGGGTCAGCGGGCTGACCGGGAATCCGGTGGTATGCACGCCCAACAGCGAAGCCTGGGCCACTTGCAACGGGTCGACCCCCAGGGCTTTGCCCACTTCGGCGATCACCGGCATCACGCCAAAATAATAGGAGTCGGGGTCAAACAGCATGCTCAGCGGCATGGACATAAAGCCCACCACTGCGGGGATCAGCTTGCCGTGGCCGGCGGGAATCTGCGCCACCGCCACTTCGGCAATCGCCTTGAGCATGCCGGTGCCTTGCATGATGCCGGTAAACACGCCGGCGGCGAGCAGAATGCTGGCCATGGTCAACGCGGTTTTGGCATGGGCGTCGATACGTGCGCGCTGGGCGTCGACATTGGGGTAGTTGATGCACAACGCCACCACGGTGCCGAGCATGAACATCACCACCGGGTCGACCCAGCCGGCGATCATCACCACCATCACCAGCACGGTGAGCATCAGGTTGAGCCAAAACAGCCCTGGGCGACGCAGCTTGATGTCGTCGTCGCTGAGCACCCGTTGTGGCACCGCCTCCACGCTGGAACCGGCCCCCAGGCCCAGGCGTTTTTCTTCACGGTGGCCCAGCCACCAGGCACAGGCGAAAACAAAGATAAGCCCGACGATCTGCACCGGGATCAGCGGCTGGAACAGGTCCGCGACCGGCACATGCAGCGCCGCCGACGAGCGCAGCACCGGCCCGGTCCAAGGCAGGAAATTGACCCCGGCGGCCATGGCGCATACACAGGCGAGGATGCGCTTGTCGATGCCCAGCCGCGTGTACAGCGGCAGCATCGCCGGCACCGTCACCAGGAATGTCACCGCGCCGGAACCGTCCAGGTGTACCAACAGCGCCAGGGTCGCGGTGCCGACCACAATGCGCGTGGGCCGCGTGCCGACCGTGCGCAGGATGCGATCAATGATGGGGTCGAGCATGCCGGCATCGGTCATGATCCCGAAAAACAGAATCGCAAAGACAAACATGCCCACCACGGGGGCGACGTTCTTGATCCCGGTAATGATGAAGGCACTGGTTTGCAGGCCGAACCCGCCAAGCAGCGCGGCGATGATCGGCAAGGCGATCAGGGCCACCAATGGCGAGAGGCGTTTGCTCATGACGGCAGCGAGCAGGCACAGGATGGTGATGACACCCAGGGTAGCGAGCATGGGTTACTCCAGAGCGGCCTTTGCGGCCGGTTATTGTTTTCCCAGGAGTATTGGAAGCGGGTTAGTCTTTGTAAATTGGAATATTCGGCCTGGTATGTTCGGAAAAACAAAATGAAGCGATCGCTATGAAGAACTCTATCCAGCACATACAAGCCTTTCTCGCGGTAGCGCGGACGGGCAGCTTCACCAAGGCTGCCAACGAATTGCATCTGTCACCTTCGGCCCTCACCGTGCAAGTGCAACAGTTGGAAGACTGGCTCGGCGTCCCCCTGCTCGATCGCAGCCCGCGCCATGTGAGCATCACCGCCGCCGGCCAGGAAGCGCGCGGCCCCATGGAAAAGCTGCTGCTGGACCTGGACAACATCGTCACGGGCTCACGCGACCTCGCCGCCTTGCGCCGCGGCGTGGTCAGCATTGCCGCCCTGCCCTCGGTGTGCGCAGGAGCCCTGCCGCCGGCCTTGCGCCTGTTTCGCGAACGCTTTGCCGGGATCGACGTGCGCTTGCATGACCTGGTCGCGCACCGCATCCATGCCCAGGTGCGTGAAGGCCTGGTGGACTTCGGCATCGGCGTACGCGCACGGCTGAGCCACGGGCTGGATTTTGTACCGGTGCTGAATGACCGGCTGTGTGCGTTCGTGCCGCTGGGTCATCCCCTCGCCCGTCACCGCCGGTTGACGCTGGAGCAATTGGCGGACCAGCCGATCATCCTGACCGGGCGCGACAGCAGTGTGCGCGAGCAGGTGGACGCCTTGTTCGATCAGATGCGGCTGACGATGACCGCAGGCATGGAGGTCAACTACATGTCGACGGTGCTGGCGTTGGTGCGCCAGGGCTTGGGGATCAGCGTGCTGCCGGAATCGGCGGCGGACAGCCTGGAGGGGTTGAAGCGCATCAACATCGACCATCCCGGCGTAAACCGGGAGATCGGGCTGATCAGTCGCAGCGGGATGGGGCTGAGCCCGGCGGCGCGGCAGTGTTTTGACCTATTGAGCGACGAACTATCTGACAAACCACCCCACATTTAATCTGTGTTTAGTCCAGCATCGAGACATGCTTGGGGTGGCTGGCCACTCGTTGCAACCATGCCTGCACAGCCGGGTAAGGCGCCAGGTCGAAACCACCTTCATGCGCCACATGGGTGTAGGCATACAACGCGATGTCGGCAATCGAATACTGCTCGCCCACCAGGTAGGGCGTGGCCTGCAGTTGCCGTTCCATCACGCGCAGGGCTTTGTAACCGCCCTTGTGGGTCGTCTTGTATTCCTCAAGACGATCCTCCGGCATGTTCAGGTAAAACTGGATAAACCGCGCCACTGCAATGTACGGCTCGTGGCTGTACTGCTCGAAGAACTGCCATTGCAGCACTTGCGTGCGCAAGCGCGGCTCGCTCGGCAAAAATTCGCTGCCGTCGGCGAGGAAGTTGAGAATCGCGTTGGACTCCCACAGGCAGGTGCCGTCTTCCAGTTCCAGCACCGGGATCTTGCCGTTGGGGTTCTTGGCCAGGAACTCTGCGGTCTGGGTGTCGCCGTTGAGGATGTCGACATTCACCCATTCGTACCGGATGCCCAACAGGTTCAGCATCAACTTGACCTTGTAGCAGTTGCCCGAACGGTAATCGCCATAAACCTTGTACATGGGGCTCCCCTTATGCCGCTTGCGCGTGCTGTGCTTGACGGATCACGCTGGCCAGGCGCTTGAGGCCTTCATCCAGGCGGGCCGGGTCGATATGGCTGAAATTGAGGCGCAACGAGCCCAGGTGCTGGTCCGGCTCGGAGAAGAACGGTTCACCGGGCATGAACGCCACATTCTGCTGCAACGCTTGGGGCAATAAGGTGCGGGTGTCCAGCGGCCGTTTCAAGGTCAGCCAGAAGAATAATCCGCCCTGAGGCACCTGCCAGTCGGCCAAATCGCCAAAGTGATGCTCGAGCGCGGTCTGGAACGCATCGCGGCGCTCACGGTAAAAGCTGCGCAATTGCAGCAGGTGTTGCTGATATTTTTCGCTGCCGACCCACTGCATCGCCTGCCACTGGCCCACACGGTTGGTATGCAGGTCTGCCGATTGCTTGAGCTTGAGCAGGTGCGGGAACAGGTCCGGGCTTGCGATCAGGTAGCCGACACGCAAGCCGGGCAACAGGGTTTTGGACACCGTGCCGGTGTAGATCCAGCTGGCCTTGTGCAGGCGGCTGACGATCGGTCGCGCGCTGCCACCGTCGAAGGACAGTTCGCGGTAGGGTTCGTCTTCGATCAGGGTCACGCCGAACTCATCGAGCAGGGCCGCCACGGCGTCACGCTTGGCTTCGCTGTAGCGCACGGCCGACGGGTTCTGGAAGGTCGGGATCAGGTAGATGAAGGCCGGATGATGGCGTTCGAGATTGGCGCGCAACGCGGCCAGGTCCGGGCCGTCGGCTTCCAGCGGCACGGTGAGGCATTCGGCGCCGAACAGCTGGAAGATCTGCAATGCGGCCAGGTAGGTCGGGCCTTCCAGCAGGATCTGCGTGCCTTTATCGATATACAGCTTGGCCGCCAGGTCCAGGGTTTGCTGGGAACCGCTGACCACCAGCACCTGGCTGGCCTGGCACGGCACGCCCAGGGCGCGGGCTTGGGCGGCGAGCAACTCGCGCAGCTGCGGCTCGCCTTCGCTCATGCCGTATTGGCCGATGTTCAGCGGCATGTCGTCCCAGTTCAGCGCGGGCAACATGGCTTCGGCCGGCAGGCCTGCGGCAAATGACATCACTTCCGGGCGCTGGGCTGCCGCGAGGATTTCACGGATCAAGGAGCTTTTAAGGCGGGTAACACGTTCAGAGAAGGGCATGGAGGTCACCGCTGGCGGAGGCTGTGGGAAATACGTCAAACTGGTTGACCGAAACTACGACGACTTGAGTGGATACGTCAATATGCTTGACCTTAAAAACCAGACCAGTCAGCAACTCGCCATGGAAGCGTTCTTCTTCGGCTACCAGGCCTTTACCGCCAAGGCTGACGAAATGCTCGAGCGGCGCGGCCTGAGCCGGGTGCACCAGCGCATTGTGTTTTTTATCGCGCGCTACCCGGCGTTGAGCGTCAAAGAGCTGTTGGAATTACTCGGCGTGAGCAAGCAGGCGCTGAACATGCCGCTGCGCCAATTGCAGGAAATGCACCTGGTGCAGAGCATTGCGTCCGAGACCGACAAGCGCAAACGCTTGCTGGAGTTGACCGACGAAGGCCGGCGTTTCGAGCAGTCGTTGCGCCGTGAACAGGTAAAGCTGTTGCAGCGTGCGTTCAGTGAAACCGGGGAAGAGGCGGTGGCCGGATGGTTGGCGGTCAATCAGGCCCTGAGTGGGTGAATTAGCCTTTCATCCAATTCTGAGTACATAATAAAAAACATTATTTGCTTTATTTGTATACAAAAGCATAATTCGCTTCGTGCGAGTTCCTGACCTATTAGTCAACAAACCCGCCAGTACCTCACAGCGCCCGCGCGCTGGCCATAACAATAAAATGCTTGAGGAGTACTCGCTGTGGATAGCCGCAAATCCGAAGCCCCAACGCTCGACCACGCCATACCGCACAGCGGCTGGCTGGAACGCCTGTTTAAACTGCGCTTGCATGGCACCACAGTGAAGACCGAGCTGATCGCCGGCCTCACCACCTTCATCACCATGGCCTACATCATCTTCGTCAACCCCAACATCATGGCCGACGCCGGCATCGATCACGGCGCGGCCTTTGTCGCCACCTGCATCGCCGCTGCGCTGGGCTGCCTGCTGATGGGCCTGTATGCCAACTGGCCTGTAGGCCTGGCACCAGGGATGGGGCTGAATGCGTTTTTTACCTACACCGTGGTCGGCACCATGGGCTACAACTGGGAGACCGCGCTGGGTGCGGTGTTTATCTCAGGGGTGCTGTTCATGATCCTGACCCTGTCGCGCATTCGTGAATGGCTGCTCAACAGCATTCCCGTGAGCCTGCGCCACGCCATGGGCGCGGGCGTCGGTTTGTTCCTGGGGGTGATCGGCCTGAAAACCGCCGGCATCATCGTCGACAGCCCAGCCACTCTGATCAAGCTGGGCTCGCTGCATGAGCCCGCGCCGCTGCTGGCGGCCATCTGTTTTCTGTTAATCGCGATCCTCAGCTATCACCGCGTGTTCGGCGCGATCCTGCTCAGCATCATCGCCGTGACCCTGGCGGGTTGGGGCCTGGGCCTGGTGCAGTACCAAGGCATCGTCGCCAGCCCGCCGAGCCTGGCGCCGACCTGGATGGCCATGGACGTGATGGGCGTGTTCAACGTCAGCATGATCAGCGTGGTGTTTGCGTTCCTGTTCGTGCACATGTTCGACACCGCCGGCACCTTGATGGGCGTGGCCCAGCGCGCGGGCCTGGTGAACGCCGACGGCCGGATCGAAAACCTGTCCCGTGCGTTGAAGGCCGACAGTGCGTCCAGCGTGTTCGGCGCCATGGTCGGCGTGCCACCGGTGACCAGTTATGTGGAAAGCGCCGCCGGCGTGGCCGCGGGTGGGCGCACCGGGTTGACCGCCGTCACCGTGGGCGTTTTGTTTGTCGCCGCGATGTTTTTCGCGCCGCTGGCCGGCATGATTCCGGCGTATGCCACAGCGGGTGCGTTGATCTACGTGGCGATGCTGATGATGAGCGGCATGGCGCAAATCGAGTGGGACGACGCCACCGACAGCATTCCGGCGATTGTCACCATGATCATGATGCCGCTGACCTTTTCGGTCGCCGACGGTATCGCCCTGGGCTTTATCACCTACGTGGCGCTCAAGGCCGGCACCGGCAAGCACAAGGAAATTTCCGTGAGCCTGTGGGCGTTGTGTGCGATTTTCATTGCCAAGTTTGTCTTCCTGTAACCGCGGAAGTGGCGAATACTGCCTCGCCTTCGGGCGGGGCTTTTACATGAATGGAGGACTGTAATGAGCGTGGAAACCTGGCTGCTGTTCAGCGGCGCTGCATTGATCGTGATCCTGATCCCCGGCCCGCTGTCGCTGCTGATGATCAGCAACAGCCTCAACTATGGCCTGCGCCGCTCCTACCCGGCGTTCCTCGGCGGGGTATTTGCGTCGATCTGTCTGTTGAGCGCGTCGGCCTTGGGCCTGGGCGCGCTGTTGCTGGCATCGGAACAGTTGTTCAGCGCCCTGAAGATCGTCGGCGCGCTGTACCTGTTCTACCTCGCCTGGCAGAGCTGGCAGCAATCGCGCCTGCCGTCCCAGGGCGCGGTGGTTCCACAGGCCGCTGCGGTGCCGCGCTTTCGCGCGTTGTTTGGCCGCGCGTTTGTGCTGGGCGCCAGCAACCCCAAGGACATCCTGTTTTTTGCCGCGTTCCTGCCGCAGTTTCTCAGCAGCGAACACCCTTTCCTGGCGCAGTTGCTGGTCATGATCGCCACTTGGACCGTGCTCGACCTGCTGTGCAAGCTGGCTTACGGCCTCGGCGCCCATGGCGCGGCGCGGTATTTGCGCAGCGGCAAGGGGCAGAGTTGGTTCAATCGGGTGAGTGCGGGGTTGTTTGGCGGGGCGGGTGCCGCAGCGCTGATCAACCGCTGATCTTTCATGACGAAGACCGTTCGGTTCAGCGGCGCATCCGTACCCGTCTCAAGCAACCGGTAATACTTGCCCTGCTGTTTAAGCACGTAGTAATTGCGTTCCAACGGCAACCCTCCGGCCCCGGAGAGAGCCGAGGTCGCGGCAAAGGGAGCACTCGACAAAGGCACCACCGGCTCAACCTGCACCAGAAAGCCCCCAGGCGCCGATTCTACCGCCGGCAGATCGGCGATTATCTCAGTGCTCCAGCCACGCCATTCGTCGGTAGCAGCCGCAGAATTGCGGATCATCCGCTCCGGAATCGTTCCAGAGCCTTGAAGCGAACGATGGGCGACGGCGACGTCAAGCGGTGGAGTGAGCCAGGCCTGGCTAAGCGCAGGCGGGGCATACGACTGAAAGCGGCATGCAACCTGGCCACAGAAAAGCCAACGGGAACGCCGGGCTTTTTCACCTTCGGCCCCGGCAGAAAGTTCATCAACAGGTCAATGATGAAAAACGCCGCCATAAACCCCACATCCACCGCATCACGGGCATCGCCACTCAGGTGATAACGCCGCGCCGCGAGCAGCAGCTCATAGGCTTGGTTAATAAACCCAGATAACGGTGAGAAAAAAGACCACGCACCCCGCCAGACCGAGCTGCCCTGATCCAGGCGGCGCACGCGATATTTATCCAATGTCTTGGCGGAATTGCAGGCCGCTTGAGTCTGCCTTTGCAGATCCTGCACAGGGGCGCGGTATAACAGCGCCGACGCATCGCTTTGTGACGTAGCGACAATCGCCAGCCAATTGAGCGGGTCCGAGGCGATTTGCTCATGAACCACTTGCTCGATTTCGTCGGCGAGGGCTGTCGGTGCAAGGTGCTTGACCTTGAACGAGCGGATGAACTCAGCCACGACCCACGCGCCGCGAATGTAAAAACCCAAGGGTGTCTGTATGAGTTGATCGAGAACGCCGGCTTTGCGGGCTGCGTCGGGGTGATGGGTGATCGCCTCAAACGCCCAGTCCGGCGCGACTTGGCGCGCCAGCCGCTTAACGTTTGCGGCCAATGCACCGATACGGTTGAGTTCGGCATGGGCCAATTGCAGGCTGGCATATTCGCTAAGGACCAAGGCGTGCGGCGCGGCCGGCCAATACACCACGCAGTGCCCGCTGCTTTGGCCATGAATGACCACGATGCCCGCGATATAGCGATCGTGCTGCATGGTGTGCCCCACCAGATGCACCACGCACAGCTGCAACACGTGCTGGTTTTTCCGCAGATCTTGCGGCGTTCGCGCGGCCATCGCCAGGGTGAACAGGCTTTGGGCGGTCACACTCAGCCCCTGTCGCGCCGCTGAAAAAAGCTGCATCGCCCACGGTCTTCCAACGTGCGGTTCATGAGTGCAGGCAGACGCCCCTCCTCAACGACAGGCTCGAAGGCAGAACGCGAACTCGAACACGCGTTTACCGGCGTCGTTTATCAAGGTGCGTATCGTGGCCGCATGAGCCTGGCACTGAGTGTCCAACGCCAAAAGCGCCTGATAGGCCGGCGTGTCCTGACCCGGCTCGGCCAGGTCCAACAACGCCAGCAGGCTTTTCCCATAACGCTTGACCTGGTGCTCGACGGTTCGCAGGGCCAGGTCAGGCGAGGTACTGGCAAAGATGATTTCTTCGTGTCGGCGCTGTCGGTCCCACTCCAGCAAGTCTTCACGGATCCCTCCCAGGCGCGCAGTGCACGCCCACAGTTCCCTGGGCCTCTCGATCTATCGGCGAGATTCACCTGAAAGCCCGCAATGTGCACGGGCAAAGTCTTTGAGTCGCTTTGGGGGTGTGAAGCGCGGTGACGACTCAGCTGCCTCGGTAGGTCGAGTAGCTGTAAGGCGAAATCAGCAGCGGCACGTGGTAGTGGTCTTGCTCGGCACTGATGCCAAAGCGCAGCACCACCACGTCGAGGAAGGCAGGCTCGGGCAATTGCACGCCACGGGCACGGTAGTAATCGCCGGCGCTGAACTGCAACTGGTAGACGCCACTGCGGTAGTCGTCGCCTTGCAGCAGCGGTGCGTCGCAACGACCGTCGCTGTTGGTGACCGCGCTGGCGACCCACTCAAGCTGCGTGCCTTCGACGCGGTACAGTTGAACCTGGATGGCGCTGCCGGGGCAGCCGTGGGCAGCATCCAGTACGTGTGTGGTCAGTCGTCCCATGGATCGGGCTCCCTTAAGTCGAGTGAAAACGGGCCGCCCCTTTACAGGGCATGAAAAAGCGGGCGACGGGCTGATTAAGACACTTTAAACAAAAATTGTACACAATAAAAATTACAAAGTTTTGCTGCGGCTTCCCAGCGTGGTCTTGGCCGCGAATTCTCAAGAGGCCTTGCTTTTAAACGACCTTTTATCCATTTACTGACCAAGCGGGCAAGTTTATTGCAAGGCTAAGCGGTGAGGGCAGGCTGGAAAAAATGCAGAAATACAGGCTTACAAAGTGATCATCAAGTTGTATACAATCAGCCCATCGCTGTGACGCCACCCGATCTTTTCCGCCGGCCGCCACACACTTGCTACCACGCACAAGAAGGAAGACTGCAGTGAGCGCTGACTACCCACGCGACCTGATCGGTTACGGCAGTAACCCTCCTCACCCCCACTGGCCGGGCAAGGCGCGCATCGCGTTGTCTTTCGTACTCAACTACGAAGAAGGCGGCGAGCGCAACATCTTGCACGGCGACAAAGAGTCCGAAGCCTTCCTCTCGGAAATGGTCTCGGCCCAACCGCTTCAGGGCGAGCGCAACATGAGCATGGAGTCGCTGTACGAATACGGCAGCCGTGCCGGCGTGTGGCGCATCCTCAAGCTGTTCAAGGCATTCGATATTCCGTTGACCATCTTCGCCGTGGCCATGGCCGCCCAGCGCCATCCGGATGTGATCCGTGCCATGGTCCAGGCCGGCCACGAGATCTGCAGCCACGGTTACCGCTGGATCGACTATCAGTACATGGACGAGGCCCAGGAGCGCGAGCACATGCTCGAAGCCATCCGCATCCTCACCGAGCTGACCGGCGAACGCCCGCTGGGCTGGTACACCGGCCGCACCGGCCCCAATACGCGGCGGCTGGTAATGGAAGAAGGCGGTTTCCTCTACGACTGCGACACCTACGACGACGACCTGCCCTACTGGGAGCCGAACACCCCCACCGGCAAGCCGCACCTGGTGATCCCTTATACGCTGGACACCAACGACATGCGCTTCACCCAGGTGCAGGGTTTCAACAAGGGCGATGATTTTTTCGAGTACCTCAAAGACGCTTTCGACGTGCTTTACGCCGAAGGGGCCGAGGCGCCGAAGATGCTCTCCATCGGCCTGCATTGCCGCCTGATCGGCCGCCCTGCCCGCTTGGCGTCGTTGAAGCGCTTTATCGAGTACGCCAAAAGCCACGAACAGGTGTGGTTCACCCGTCGCGTCGATATTGCCCGCCACTGGCACGAAACCCACCCCTGCACGGGAGCGGTGAAATGACTGCGTTTCACAGCCTGAAACCGTCGACCTTGAGCCGTGACGCCTTTGTCGCCGCCTTCGCCGATATCTACGAACATTCGCCATGGGTGGCCGAAAAGGCCTACGACCTGGGCCAGGACGCGTCGATCGACCAGATCGAAACCCTGCACCAGCGCATGAGCGACATCCTGTTGAGCGCCGATCATGCCAGCCAACTGGCGTTGATCAATGCTCACCCGGACCTGGCCGGCAAAGCGGCCGTCCAGGGCCAACTCACCCAAGCCAGCACCGATGAACAGGCTGGCGCGGGGATTCACCAATGCACGGCCGAAGAGTTCTCACGCTTCACCGAGCTGAACGATGCCTACAAGGCCAAGTTCAAGTTTCCCTTCATCATGGCGGTAAAAGGCAGCAACCGGCACCAGATCCTTGCCGCGTTCGAAACGCGCATCCACAACTCTGCGGACGCCGAGTTCAAATGCGCGCTGGACGAGATCAACAAGATCGCGTTGTTCCGCTTACTGACCCTCTAAGCAGTCCATCCCCAGCCACTCTATCTAAGGCAGACAAGAAGAATGAAAGCGCAACCCGTACCTTTCGAGAAGTTCGTCAACCTGGCCGACGCCCGCCTGGGCACCAAGATTCTCTCGGTGACCGATGACTGGTTCGCTGACGCCAACCGCCTGTTCCAGCCGACCCCGGCCGTGTGGAAGGAGGGCGTTTTCGATGACAACGGCAAGTGGATGGACGGCTGGGAATCGCGCCGCAAGCGCTTCGAAGGCTACGACAGCGCGGTGATCCAACTCGGCGTACCGGGCCGAATCAAGGGCGTGGACATCGACACTTCATTCTTCACCGGCAACTTCCCGCCGTCGGCCTCCCTGGAAGCCTGCTTCCTGGCTTCGGGCGAGCCGGACGAAAACACCCAGTGGACCGAAGTGCTGTCGGCCGTCGAGCTGCAAGGCAACAGCCACCACTACCACGAGATCAACCACGAACAGGCGTTCAGCCACCTGCGCTTCAACATTTACCCGGATGGCGGCGTGGCCCGCCTGCGGGTGTACGGCGTGCCGTACCGCGACTGGTCGTCTGTAGGTGACAACGAACAGGTCGACCTGGCCGCCGCGCTCAATGGTGGCCGTGCCCTGGCCTGTTCCGATGAACACTTCGGCCGCATGAGCAACATCCTCAACCCCGGCCGTGGCATCAACATGGGCGACGGCTGGGAAACCGCACGGCGTCGTACACCGGGCAATGACTGGGTGATCGTCGCGCTGGGCCACCCGGGCGAGATCGAAAAAATCATCGTCGATACCCTGCACTTCAAGGGCAACTACCCGGACACCTGCTCGATCCAGGGCGCCTTCGTAAAAGGCGGCACCGACAGCCAGATCGAAACCCAATCGTTGTTCTGGCGCGAACTGCTGCCGGCGCAGAAGCTGGAAATGCACGCCGAACACACCTTCGCCGAGCAGATCAAGGCGCTGGGGCCGATTACCCACATCCGCTTGAATGTATTCCCGGACGGTGGTGTGAGTCGCCTGCGTGTGTTGGGCAAGGTAGCCAAATAAGGGTCGACCCAATCGCGGTAGACCAGACAACATCAAATTCGAAAACTTAAGAAGACAGCCATGCGCACACTGATGATCGAACCCCTGACCAAAGAAGCCTTCGCCCCTTTCGGAGACGTTATCGAAACCGACGGCAGCGATCACTTCATGATCAACAATGGGTCGACCATGCGCTTTCACAAACTGGCGACGGTCGAAACAGCACAGCCTGAAGACCGCGCCATCATCAGCATCTTCCGCGCCGACGCGCTGGATATGCCGTTGACCGTGTGCATGCTGGAGCGACACCCGCTGGGCAGCCAGGCTTTCATTCCGCTGCTCGGCAACCCCTTTCTGATCGTGGTCGCGCCACTTGGCGATGCACCTGTATCGGGCTTGGTCCGCGCCTTCGTTACCAACGGCAGGCAGGGCATTAATTACCATCGCGGCGTCTGGCACCACCCGGTGCTGACGATCGAAAAGCGGGATGACTTCCTGGTGGTTGATCGCAGTGGCACAGGCAATAACTGCGATGAGCATTTTTTTGAAGAGGATGAGCGGTTGATCCTCGCCCCCCACCAATAAGAGAAGGCCGGATCACCCGACAACAAGGGTGACAGGCGAGAGGTAAAGACTGTGGAAGCACATCTGTTGGAATGGCTGAACCTGAGCGTGCGCTGGGTTCACATGATCACTGGCGTCGCCTGGATCGGCGCTTCTTTCTACTTTGTCTGGCTGGAAAACAACCTTAATCGCGTCAATCCCAAGAGCGGCCTGGCCGGTGACTTGTGGGCGATCCACGGTGGCGGTATCTACCACCTGGAAAAATACAAACTGGCCCCACCGACCATGCCGGACAACCTGCACTGGTTCAAATGGGAAGCCTATTTCACCTGGATGTCGGGCGTCGCGCTGCTGTGCGTGGTGTTCTACTGGAACCCCACGCTGTACCTGCTCGCCCCCGGCAGCACACTCAGCGGCACCGAAGGCGTGTTGCTGGGCATCGGCTCACTGTTCGCCGGCTGGTTTATCTATTCCTTCCTGTGCGACTCGGCCCTGGGCAAGCGCCCTGCCCTGCTCGGTTTTATCCTGTTCGTGCTGTTGATTGCGGCCGCCTATGGCTTCAGCAAAGTGTTCAGCGGCCGTGGCGCCTACCTGCACGTGGGTGCGGTGATCGGCACCATCATGGTGGGCAACGTGTTCCGCATCATCATGCCGGCGCAGCGCGCGCTGGTGGCCGCCATCGCCGAGAACCGCACACCCGACCCGGCCCTGCCGGCCAAGGGCTTGCTGCGTTCACGCCACAACAACTACTTCACCTTGCCGGTGCTGTTCATCATGATCAGCAACCACTTCCCGAGCACCTACGGCAGCCAATACAACTGGCTGATCCTGGCGGGTATCGCGGTGGCGGCGGTGTTGGTGCGGCATTACTTCAACACCCGTCACAACAGCCAGAAGTACGCGTGGACCCTGCCGGTGGGCGCGTTGGCGATGATCAGCCTGGCGTACGTCACCGGGCCCAAGCCGGCGGAGCCGATTGCCAAGGCACCCGCGGCCATCGAATACCAGCCACTGCCGGAAACGGCGTTGGGCGGCGGCTTGAAACCCGCAGCGCCCGCCGCGCCGGCCGCTGAACCGGCACCGGCCCAGGCCGGCACCGACTTCGGCCAGGTGCACCATGTGATCGAGCAACGCTGCACGGTGTGCCACTCGGCCAAACCCACCAGCCCGTTGTTCAGCACCGCACCGGCCGGCGTGATGTTCGACACCCCGCAGCAGATCCAGCAGCAGGCCGCGCGCATCCAGGCGCAAGCCGTGGCGAGCCAGATCATGCCACTGGGCAACATCACGCAGATGACCCAGCAGGAGCGGGATTTGATTGGTGCCTGGATCAATCAGGGGGCGCGAACCAACTGATCTGATACATACAGGATTGCTCCAGAGGGCGGTGTTTGAGTCACTGATGCTTTGAATGACACACCGCCATCGGGAGCAAGCCCCCTCCCACAGGGGATCAGCAGTGTTTTGAAGAGTGCGTTCCACACAACACAACAATAAAAAGATTCGAGGTGTTGCATGTCCCAGTTAGAACCGCAGACTCCTGCCGCGCCCGCAATGGCGCGGCTGCCCCTCTTGCAACTGATCCTGGTAGGTCTGCAACACGTCTTGCTGATGTACGGCGGCGCCGTCGCCGTGCCTTTGATCATCGGCCAGGCCGCGGGCCTGAGCCGTGAAGAAATCGCCTTCCTGATCAACGCCGACCTGCTGGTGGCCGGTATTGCCACCATGGTGCAGTCGTTCGGCATCGGCCCGGTGGGCATTCGCATGCCGGTGATGATGGGCGCCAGTTTCGCCGCCGTCGGCAGCATGGTCGCCATGGCCGGCATGCCCGGTATCGGCTTGCAAGGCATCTTCGGCGCAACCATCGCCGCCGGGTTCTTCGGCATGTTGATCGCGCCGTTCATGTCCAAGGTGGTGCGCTTCTTTCCACCCCTGGTGACCGGCACGGTGATCACCGCCATCGGCCTGTCGCTGTTTCCCGTAGCCGTGAACTGGGCCGGTGGCGGCAGCGCCGCCGCTACCTTCGGTTCGCCGATTTACCTGGCGATTGCCGCCCTGGTACTGGCCACCATCCTGCTGATCAACCGCTTCATGCGGGGTTTCTGGGTGAATATCTCCGTGTTGATCGGCATGGGCCTGGGCTACGGCCTGTGCGGCATGATCGGCATGGTCGACCTCAGTGGCCTGGCCCAGGCGCCCTGGGTGCAGGTGGTGACACCGCTGCACTTCGGTATGCCGACGTTCGAGCTGGCGCCGATCCTGTCGATGTGCCTGGTGGTGGTGATCATCTTTGTCGAATCCACCGGCATGTTCCTCGCCCTGGGCAAGATCACCGACCAGGAGGTCACGCCGAAGATGCTGCGCCGCGGTTTGCTGTGTGACGCCGGCGCATCGTTCTTCGCCGGTTTTTTCAACACGTTTACCCATTCCTCCTTCGCGCAGAATATCGGCCTGGTGCAGATGACCGGCGTGCGCTGCCGCTCGGTGACGATCATGGCCGGCGCGTTCCTGATCGTGCTCAGCCTGCTACCCAAGGCCGCCTATCTGGTGGCGTCGATACCGCCGGCAGTGCTCGGCGGCGCGGCCATTGCCATGTTCGGCATGGTTGCGGCCACCGGTATCAAGATCCTCCAGGAATCCGACATCGCTGACCGTCGCAACCAGTTGCTGGTGGCGGTGAGCATCGGCATGGGCCTGATCCCGGTGGTGCGCCCGGAATTCTTTGCACAACTGCCGCTGTGGATGAACCCGATTACCCATAGCGGCATCGCCATGGCCACCCTCAGCGCGTTGTCGCTGAACATACTGTTCAACATCCTTGGCGGCGCTGAACGCGTTGCGGTTGAGCACGCCCATACCTGAAACATGCCCCATTGTCGCCCTGTGCGCGCTGTAACGGCGCACTTGAGCCCAGACGTGGGAGCCAGTATTCTCCGCGCCCGCTTGTATCGACGGTGGTTTTACCGCCTTGGCGCGGCTTTTGCTGTAGCCATAAAGCTGACCAATCAGACGAGTTTTTCAGCGAAACCAAAGGCGCCACATCAGAGCGCCACATGAGAAAAACCATAAAACCTTAACTCGGGAGCAACCGAATGAAACCTCTGTTCAAAGGCCTGGTGTTGGCAGGATCCCTGCTGGCCGGCGGCCAGGCCGTGGCGGGTGACTTGTTGCAGTGGCAGAACAACAGCCTGACCTACCTGTGGGGCAAGAGCTTTACCATCAACCCGCAGATCCAGCAGACCGTCACCTTCGAACACGCCGACGCGTGGAAGTACGGCGACAACTTCTTCTTCCTCGACCGCATCTTTTACAACGGCAAGGAAGACGGCAACGTCGGCCCGAATACTTACTACGGCGAGTTCAGCCCACGGTTGTCATTCGGCAAGATTCTCGACAAAGACCTGTCCTTCGGCCCGATCAAAGATGTGCTGCTGGCCATGACTTATGAGTTCGGCGAAGGCGACAACGAGTCGTACCTGGTCGGCCCGGGCTTTGACTTGAACATCCCCGGTTTCGATTATTTCCAGCTGAACTTCTACCAGCGCCAGACCGAAGGCAATCGCCCGGGTGATGGCGTGTGGCAGATCACCCCGGTGTGGTCGTACACCCTGCCGGTGGGCAACTCCAATATCCTGATCGACGGCTTTATGGATTGGGTGGTGGACAACGACAAGAACGCCCGTGGCACCTATCACGCCAACCTGCACTTCAACCCGCAGGTCAAATATGACTTGGGCAAGGCGTTGCATTGGGGCGACAAGCAGCTGTATGTCGGCTTTGAATACGACTATTGGAAGAACAAGTACGGGATCGAAGATTCGGGCGCGTTCAAGACGACGCAGGACACGGCGAGTTTCCTGGTCAAGTACCACTTCTAAAGAGCACTGCAACCCCATGTGGGAGGGGCTTGCCCCTCCCACATTCAGATTGGGTTTATGCCCAGGAACCGCGTGATTTCTTCGCGCTTGGCCAACGCATCGCTGCGCCCCAACTCGATCAACTCGCTGCAATACCCCGCCTCGAACAGCAAATAACTCAACACCCCCGCCCCGCTCGTCTTGGTCGCCCCTGGGCCACGCAAGAACAAACGCAACGCCGCCGGCAGCTCCTGGCGATGCCGTGCCGCGATTTCATCGATCGGCTGGCTGGGTGCAATCACCAACACGTCTACAGGCGCCAGGCCACGGGCCGTGCTGTCGGCCGGTTGCAAATGGCTGAACTGGTTCAGGCGTTCCAGCAGTTCGATGTCGCTTTCCAGGCTGTCAATGAACGTGCTGTTGAGCATATGCCCACCGATCTGCGCCAGCGTGGGTTGCTGGCCGGTGTACGTGCGTTGTATCGCCGGCTCGTTGCCCCGTGGGTTGCCGCTGACGCCCACCACCAGTACGCGACTGGCGCCCAGGTGCAGGGCCGGGCTGATGGGTGCGGATTGGCGCACGGCACCGTCGCCGAAGTACTCCTCGTCGAGTTTGACCGGGGCAAATAACAACGGGATCGCCGAACTGGCCAGCAGGTGTTCAACCGTCAGTTGGGTGGGTATGCCGATACGGCGGTGCCGCAGCCATGCGTCGATGGTGCCGCCGCCTTGGTAGAAGGTCACCGCTTGCCCGGACTCGTAGCCGAACGCGGTCACCGCTACCGCATGCAGGTGCTGTTGCCGGATGGCTTCGTCGATCCCCGCCAGGTGCAGCTTGTCCTGCAGCAAGTCGCGCAGCGGTGAACTGTTGAGCAATGCCACAGGAAATTGCCGGCCCAGGCCGAACAGGCTGTGGATCAGGAAGCGACTCGCCTGGCGGACCACGCCAGGCCAATCGCTGCGCAACACCAGATGGCTGCGAAAGCCCTGCCAGAACGCGGTAAGGCGTTGCACCGCCGCCCTGAAGTCCATCGCACCGCTGGCCAGGCTCACCGCATTGATCGCGCCGGCCGAGGTGCCGACGATCACCGGAAATGGGTTGGGTGCCCCCGGCGGCAGCAGTTCGGCAATTGCCGCCAACACCCCCACCTGATACGCCGCGCGCGCACCGCCGCCGGAAAGAATCAAACCTGTAACCGGTTCAGATGGGGGCATTGCGTCACTCCATGTGGGGAAAAGTCGGTCTTATCGACGGCGTTTTTCGTACAGTTTGGGTTCACCCGGTGGCCGGCTCTTGAAACGCCGGTGGGTCCACAGGTATTGCTCGGGGCACTCACGCACCGCGGCTTCGACCCATTGATTGATGCGCAGGCAATCGATTTCGTCGGTCTCGCCGGGGAAGTCGGTCACCGGTGGGTGGATCACCAAGCGGTAACCGCTGCCGTCGGCCAGGCGCTCCTGGGTGAACGGCACCACCAACGCCTTGCCCAGGCGCGCGAACTTGCTGGTGGCGGTGACGGTGGCGGCCTGGATGCCGAACAATGGCACAAAGATGCTTTGCTTGGCGCCGTAGTCCTGGTCCGGCGCGTACCAGATGGCACGGCCGGCACGCAGCAGCTTGAGCATGCCGCGCACGTCTTCGCGCTCGATGGCCAGGGAGTCGAGGTTATGGCGTTCGCGGCCACGGCGCTGGATAAAGTCGAACAAGGGGTTGCCGTGCTCACGGTACATGCCATCGATGGTGTGCTTCTGGCCAAGCAGCGCCGCGCCGATTTCCAGGGTGGTGAAGTGCAGGGCCATGAGGATCACGCCCTTGCCATCCAACTGCGCTTGTTTGAGATGCTCCAGGCCTTCGACGTGGGCCAGCCGCGCCAGGCGCTGGCGCGACCACCACCAGCTCATGGCCATTTCAAAGAAGGCGATGCCGGTGGACGCAAAGTTTTGCTTGAGCAGTTGCTTGCGCTCTTTGGCGGTTTTTTCCGGGAAGCACAATTGCAGGTTACGCGCGGCGATGCGGCGACGTTCGCCCGCCACGTGGTACATGCCGGCGCCAAGCAACTGACCAATGGTCAGCAGCGTGCGGTAGGGCAACTGGGTGACCAGCCACAGCAGGCCTAGCCCCAGCCATAACAGCCAGAAACGCGGGTGAAAAAATGCAGCTCGAAAACGCGGGCGATCCATTACAGATTCCGGTAAAGACAGGGCCGCGCATTCTACAACGGTTCGACCCGGCTTGCGGCGGGTGAGTGTTCTCGTTATAAGTCTCGACACTTTTCGTGACAAGCCGCTTTATGCCGACCATGAGCCAAACCGAACCGCTAGACCAAGATCCCGTGTTCCAGCTGAAAGGCAGCATGCTCGCCATTACCGTGCTGGAACTGGCCCGCAACGACCTCGACGCCCTGGACCGCCAGCTCGCCGCCAAGGTCGCGCTGGCGCCGAACTTTTTCAATAATGCCCCGCTGGTACTGGCCCTGGACAAACTGCCCGCCGGCCAGGGCGTGATCGACTTGCCCGGCCTGATGCGCGTGTGCCGCTCCCATGGCCTGCGCACTCTGGCCATTCGCGCCAGCCGTATCGAAGACATTGCCGCCGCCATCGCCATTGAACTGCCAGTATTGCCGCCGTCCGGCGCTCGCGAGCGTCCGCTGGACCCGAGCGAAGGTGAAGTGAAGAAAAAACCGGAAAAACCACCCGAGCCGACGATCAAGCCTACAAAGATCATCACCTCGCCCGTACGCGGCGGGCAGCAAATTTACGCCGAAGGAAGCGACCTGGTGGTGATCGCTTCGGTCAGCCCCGGCGCGGAACTTCTCGCCGATGGCAACATCCATGTATACGGCCCGATGCGCGGACGTGCACTCGCCGGCATCAAGGGTGATACCAAGGCGCGTATTTTCTGTCAGCAGTTGACCGCTGAGCTGGTCTCCATTGCAGGCCGGTACAAGGTTTCCGAAGATTTGCGCCGTGATCCGCTATGGGGGGCCGGGGTGCAGGTCAGCCTGGCGGGCGATGTGTTGAACATCACCCGGCTTTAACGGATACTGCCGCATTTTCCAAGCATCTCTAGACTCTGATAGCACAGCGAAACCGGCAATACTTGTGTAGGAATCTTCTGAAGTTGGCGTTTCCTTTACGCAAACGACATCTTTTTCCTACAAGGGCTGTCCGCCTGCAGCGAGTTTCAAGAGATGTTTTTCAGGGGCTGAAAAGTCCTTTTTCCTTAGGGGTGAAACACCTTGGCCAAGATTCTCGTGGTTACATCCGGCAAGGGTGGTGTGGGTAAGACCACCACCAGCGCCGCTATCGGTACCGGCCTCGCTCTGCGCGGCCACAAGACAGTCATCGTCGACTTCGACGTCGGTTTGCGTAACCTCGACCTGATCATGGGCTGCGAACGCCGCGTGGTGTACGACTTCGTCAACGTGGTAAACGGCGAAGCCAACCTGCAACAGGCCCTGATCAAGGACAAGCGCCTTGAGAACCTGTACGTACTGGCCGCCAGCCAGACCCGTGACAAAGACGCGCTGACCAAAGAAGGCGTGGGCAAGGTCCTGGCCGAGCTGAAGGAAACCTTCGAATACGTGGTGTGCGACTCCCCGACCGGCATCGAAACCGGTGCTCACCTGGCGATGTACTTCGCCGATGAAGCCATCGTGGTGACCAACCCGGAAGTTTCGTCGGTACGTGACTCGGACCGCATGCTGGGCCTGTTGGCGAGCAAATCCCAGCGCGCCGAGAAAGGCGAATCGCCGATCAAGGAGCACTTGCTGCTCACCCGCTACAACCCTGAGCGCGTCAGCAACGGCGAGATGCTCGGTGTTGAAGACGTGAAGGAAATCCTCGCGGTGACCCTGCTGGGCGTGATCCCGGAATCCCAGGCCGTGCTGAAGGCTTCCAACCAGGGCGTGCCGGTGATTCTTGACGACCAGAGCGACGCCGGCCAGGCGTACAGCGATGCCGTCGATCGTTTGCTGGGCAAGACCGTGGAACATCGCTTCCTCGATGTAAAGAAGAAGGGATTCTTCGAGCGTATCTTTGGAGGCAACTAAACAATGAAATTTCTCGACTTCTTTCGCGCCAACAAAAAGCCAAGCACCGCGTCGGTCGCGAAAGAGCGTCTACAGATCATCGTGGCGCACGAACGCGGCCAACGCAGTACCCCGGACTACCTGCCCGCCTTGCAAAAGGAACTGGTCGAGGTGATCCGCAAGTACGTCAATATCGGCAACGATGACGTGCATGTCGCCCTGGAAAACGACGGCAGCTGCTCGATTCTGGAACTCAATATCACCCTGCCTGATCGTTGATCGAACAGGCGGCCGCCACGGCGGCTCGATCACCTTGATCTCTGTGCGAGAGCGGGGTGGTCGAGCCGCCGTTGGCGTTTGTTACGAGGCTGTTTAATGCCGTTGTCCAACATCCATATCCTTCATCAGGACGCCGCCGTCCTGGTGGTGAACAAGCCGACCCTGCTGCTCTCGGTGCCTGGTCGCGCCGACGACAACAAAGACTGCCTGATCACCCGCCTGCAGGAAAACGGCTACCCCGAAGCCCGCATCGTCCATCGACTGGACTGGGAAACCTCGGGGATCATTCTGCTGGCCAGGGACGCCGATACCCATCGCGAACTGTCCCGCCAATTTCACGACCGTGAAACCGAGAAGGCCTACACCGCCCTGGCCTGGGGCCAACCGGCACTGGACAGCGGCAGCATCGACCTGCCCCTGCGCTACGACCCCCCGACCAAGCCCCGCCACGTGGTGGATCATGAGTTCGGCAAGCACGCGCTGACCTTCTGGAAAGTGCTGGAGCGTTGTGGCGAGTGGTGCCGGGTAGAACTGACGCCGATCACCGGGCGTTCGCACCAGTTGCGTGTGCATATGCTGTCCATCGGCCACCCGTTGCTGGGTGATGGCCTGTACGCCCACGAACAAGCCCTGGCCGCCTGGCCGCGCCTGTGCCTGCATGCCAGCATGTTGAGCTTCACGCACCCGCAAAGCGGTGAGCGCTTGCGCTTCGAGTGCCCAGCTCCTTTTTAAGCTGTGAACACCGTCAAAGGTGGGAGGGGCGGTGCGACGATTCGACTTGCTCCCGATGGCGGTGTATCAGCTCCAGAGGTATGGGCTGACCCACCGCCATCGGGAGCAAGCCCCTCCCACATTTGTTCTGTGCACTTGCCGCTATCGAACGGTAAACTTGCGGCACTGCTGTCTGGAGCTATTTATGCGCGAAGCGTTGAATCAAGGCCTGATTGACTTCCTCAAGGCCTCCCCTACTCCTTTTCATGCCACTGCCGCCCTGGCCCAGCGCCTCGAAGCGGCCGGTTACCAGCGTCTCGACGAACGCGAGACCTGGACCACCGAAGCCAACGGTCGCTACTACGTGACCCGCAACGACTCCTCGATCATCGCCTTCAAGCTCGGCCGTCACTCGCCGCTGCTGGGCGGTATCCGCCTGGTCGGCGCCCATACCGACAGCCCGTGCCTGCGGGTCAAGCCCCAGCCGGAGCTGCAACGCCAGGGTTTCTGGCAACTGGGCGTTGAAGTCTATGGCGGCGCACTGCTGGCACCGTGGTTCGACCGTGACCTGTCCCTGGCCGGCCGCGTGACTTTCCGCCGCGACGGCAAGGTCGAGAGCCAGTTGATCGACTTCAAGCTGCCCATTGCCATCATCCCCAACCTGGCCATTCACCTGAACCGTGAGGCCAACCAGGGTTGGGCGATCAATGCCCAGACCGAACTGCCGCCGATCCTCGCGCAGTTTGCCGGTGACGAGCGCGTGGACTTCCGCGCCGTACTCACCGAGCAATTGGCACGCGAACATGGGTTGAACGCCGATGTGGTGCTCGATTACGAGCTGAGCTTCTACGACACGCAAAGTGCTGCGGTGATTGGCCTGAACGGCGACTTTATCGCCGGTGCGCGCCTGGACAACCTGCTGTCGTGCTACGCCGGCCTGCAAGCCTTGCTCACCAGCGACAGTGATGAAACCTGCGTGCTGGTGTGCAACGACCACGAAGAAGTCGGTTCCTGCTCGGCGTGCGGTGCCGACGGCCCGATGCTGGAACAGACCCTGCGTCGCCTGTTGCCCGAAGGTGACGAGTTCGTACGCACCATCCAGAAATCCCTGCTGGTGTCTGCCGACAATGCGCATGGCGTGCACCCCAACTATGCCGACAAGCACGACGCCAACCACGGCCCCAAGCTCAATGCCGGCCCGGTGATCAAGGTCAACAGCAACCAGCGCTACGCCACCAACAGCGAAACCGCCGGGTTCTTCCGCCACTTGTGCATGGCCGAAGAAGTGCCCGTACAGAGCTTCGTGGTGCGCAGCGACATGGGTTGCGGCTCGACCATCGGCCCGATCACCGCCAGCCACCTGGGCGTGCGCACCGTCGATATCGGCCTGCCGACGTTCGCCATGCACTCTATCCGTGAACTGTGCGGCAGCCATGACCTGGCGCACTTGGTGAAAGTGTTGGGTGCGTTCTACGCGAGCCACGACCTGCCCTGATCTCAAGGGCTGAATGCGGTCAAAAAATGTGGGAGGGGCGGTGCGACGATTCGACTTGCTCCCGATAGCGGTGTATCAGTCAGTGAATCTGGTGACTGAAACTCTGCTATCGGGAGCAAGCCCCCACATTGGGTTCTGTGTGTTTCTGGAAATATGACCCAGGCCAAACTGATCTGCATCATCTGCACTTTCCATAATCCGACCTAGACTTGTCAGTATTCCCACTCCGACAAGGCCGTCGCCCCATGATCTCCATGTCCGCCTTCCACGCCATGCTTATCCCTATCCTGATCGGCATGTTCCTGCTTGCCGTGGGGTTCAATTTTCGGGACAAGCCCGTCGGCGTGTTCGGCATGTGGGTCGGTATGCTGCTGATCCTGGGTACCGTGGTGTACAAGATCCTCGCCAAACTGGCCGAATGACGCCTGCCCTCGTACACTCGGTCAACCTGCCGTCTCCAAGGTTGACCGCCTCGTGCTTTCCCGTCTGTTCGCCCTGCCCTGCTACCTGTTGATCGCCCTGCTCATCCTGCTTCCCACTTCGCCTGCCCACGCCGTGGGTTTGCCCGGACTGTTGGGGGGCACCGCCAAGGCTCAACCTCAGGCCGAGGTACCTCTGGGGCAGTCGCTGGATGAGGTGATCAAGACCCTGGAAAACGACCAGCAGCGCAGCCAACTGCTCAGCGACCTGAAAAAGCTGCGTGCCGCCACGCAAAAGGCCCAGCCCGTGGCCGAGCAAGGTGTGCTCGGGCTGATCGGCAGCACGCTGTCCGGTTTTGAACAGCAATTTTCGGGTAACGACAGCCCGCTGGGACGCTGGTCCAATGAAGTCGACCAGGCCAAGGAGGAACTCGACGCCTTGATGCTGCCGGCCAGTGAGTGGCTGCCGATCATCTTCGGTTTTGCGCTGATCCTGGCGGTGTGGAGCCTGTTGGCGGCCGCGCTGATCTGGCTCAGCCACCGTGTGCGCGAGCGCTTCGGCCTGCCGGAAGAACTTCCCCAACACCCGCGCACCTGGGACATGCTGCGCTTTGCCCTGCGCAAACTGGGGCCTTGGCTGATCGCATTGGTGATCACGGTTTACCTGAGCTATGCCCTGCCCTCGTCCCTGGGCAAATCCCTGGCGATGGTGCTGGCCTACGCGCTGGTGGTGGGTACCTGTTTTTCGGCGATCTGCGTGATTGCCTTTTCCCTGCTCGACGGCCCGCACCGTCACCGCGCGCTGTATATCCTGCGCCACCAGGCATTTCGCCCACTGTGGCTGATCGGCAGCTTTGCCGCCTTTGGCGAAGCGTTGAGCGACCCGCGCCTGGTGACCGCCCTGGGCCAGCACCTGGCCCATACCGCTGCGACCGTGGCCAATGTAATGGCGGCGCTCTCCACCGGCGTGTTTATCCTGCGTTTCCGCCGGCCGATTGCGCACCTGATCCGCAACCAGCCGCTGTCGCGCCGCCTCACCCGACGCGCGCTCACCGACACGCTGTCGATCATCGGCACCTTCTGGTACCTGCCGGCGATGTTATTGGTGGGTATTTCGCTGTTTGCCACCTTCCTGTCGGCCGGCGACACCAGCACCGCCCTGCGCCAATCGTTGTTATGCACGGTGTTGCTGGTGTTGTGCATGGTGATCAATGGCCTGGTGCGGCGCCATGCCCTGAAACCCCAACGGCACAAACGTCATGCGCTGTATTCCGAGCGCCTGAAAAGCTTCATCTACACCCTGGCCCACTTGGCGGTGTGGCTGGTGTTTATCGAGCTGGGCCTACGGGTGTGGGGCCTGTCGCTGATTGGCTTTGCCGAAGGCGAGGGCCATGAAATCGCGGTCAAGCTGTTTGGCCTGGCCGGCACGCTGCTGTTTGCCTGGCTGATCTGGATCCTCAGCGACACCGCGATCCACCACGCGCTCACCCGTTCGCGCAAAGGCCTGGCGAATGCGCGGGCGCAGACCATGATGCCGTTGATCCGCAACGTGCTGTTCGTAACCATCTTTATCATCGCCGCCATCGTGGCCCTGGCGAACATGGGCATGAACGTCACTCCACTGCTGGCCGGTGCCGGTGTGATCGGGCTGGCCATCGGTTTTGGTGCGCAGTCGCTGGTGGCGGATTTGATCACCGGCCTGTTCATCATCATCGAAGACTCCCTGGCCATCGACGACTACGTGGATGTGGGCGGCCACCTCGGTACTGTCGAGGGCCTGACCATCCGCACCGTGCGCCTGCGCGACATCGACGGCATCGTGCACACCATCCCGTTCAGCGAAATCAAGAGCATCAAGAACTACTCCCGTGAGTTCGGCTATGCGATCTTCCGGGTGGCGATCCCCTACAACATGCAGATCGATGCCGCGATCAAGTTGATCCGCGACGTGGGCCAGAAAATCCGCAACGACCCGCTACAGCGCCGCAATATCTGGTCGCCGCTGGAGATCCAGGGGGTGGAGAGTTTCGAATCAGGCAGCGCGATCCTGCGTGCACGCTTCAAGACGGCGCCGATCAAGCAATGGGAAGTGTCGCGGGCATTCAACCTGGCGCTCAAGCGGCAACTCGACGAAGCAGGGCTGGACCTGGCCACGCCGCGTTTGAGTGTGCAGGTGGTGACGGGCGCTACGGGCGGGCTGGAAAAAGACAAGACCGCGTGAACCCGCAGAAGCCGTCCGGTGGTGGCGAGAAAGCGTGCTTGCTCGCCACACGGGGTGAGTCAGGCCAGCGCAGCGCCGTCCATTTTCTGGCGCAGGCTTAACGGGCGCATGTCGGTCCAGGTTTCTTCAATGTAGGCCAGGCATTCTTTTTTCAGACCGCTCTTGCCCACGGTGCGCCAACCTTCCGGCACGGCCTTGTAGTCGGGCCAGATGGAATATTGTTCTTCATGGTTGACCACTACCTGAAACAGGATGTCGTCGCGGTCAAATACTGAGGTCATTGCTGTTCTCCGTTGCTCAAAGGCTGGCTGCGCACCACGCGCAGCGCTGATATCTGTAGAAACGTACCAAGTCGTCGAAAAATTAGAGGCTGGCGACCGCGGCCGCCAGGGCTCGCCCGAAAATCTCGGCCACACGGTCGACTTCGGCGGCGGTAATCACCAGCGGCGGCAGGAAGCGCACCACGCTACCGTGTCGGCCGCCCAGCTCCAGGATCAGCCCGCGCTTGAGGCATTCGCGCTGCACACGCGGCGCCAATTGGCGGTCCACGGGCGGATGGCCCTGGATATCCGGCGTACCGTGCGGGTCTACCAGTTCCACGCCGAGCATCAGCCCACGACCACGAATATCCCCCAGTTGCGGGAAATCCCGTTGCAGGATGCGCAGATGCTCGCCAAGGCGTTCGCCCATGGCCGCGGCATGGCCGGCCAGGTCGTGTTCCTTGAGGTAGCGCATCACCGCCGAGCCCGCCGCCATGGCCATCTGATTGCCACGGAACGTCCCGGCATGCGCGCCCGGCAGCCAGGTGTCCAGCCAGTCGCGATACACCACCACCGCCAGCGGCAAGCTACCGCCGATGGCCTTGGACAGCACCACCACATCCGGGATGATCCCGGCGTGTTCAAAGGCAAACATCTTGCCGGTGCGCGCAAAACCGCTCTGGATCTCATCGACGATCAACGCCACACCGGCCTGCTCGGTGATGCGCCGCAGGTCACGCAGCCAGTCGAGGTCCGCCGGGATCACACCGCCTTCGCCCTGTACCACTTCAACAATCACCGCCGCCGGCAGCAGCACCCCGGCCTCCGGGTCGTTGAGCAGGTTTTCCAGGTAATGCAGGTTGACACGCACGCCTTGCGCGCCGCCCAGGCCGAACGGGCAGCGATAGTCATAGGGGTACGGCAAAAACTGCACGCCATTGCCCAGCAATGCACCCAAGGGTTTCTTCGGCCCCAGGCTGCCCATCAAGCTCAACGCGCCCTGGCTCATGCCGTGATAACCGCCCTGGAACGAAAGCACGGTGCTGCGCCCGGTGGCAGTGCGCACCAGTTTCAACGCGGCTTCCACCGCATCGGTGCCGGTGGGGCCACAGAACTGGATCTTGGCTTGCCGCGCCAGCGCTTCAGGCAACAGGCCGAACAGGTCCTGTACGAATTGGTCTTTGACCGGCGTGGTCAGGTCGAGGGTGTGCAACGGCAATTCGTCGCTCAGCACCTGCTGGATGGCCTGGATCACCACCGGGTGGTTGTGCCCCAGCGCCAGGGTACCCGCACCGGCCAGGCAGTCGATGAACTGGCGACCTTCCACGTCTTCCACGTAAATGCCCTTGGCACGTTTGAGCGCCAGGGGGATGCGCCGTGGGTAGCTGCGGGCGTTGGACTCCTGCTGACGCTGACGGGCCAGCAGCGGCGTCTCGTCGAACTGGTAGAGCGTTTCATGCACCTGGGCGTCTTCGATACGACTGGTAGCGACTGACATTTCTCGATCCCTCAATACGCTGATGATGGTGACCAAACTGCCGATCCGTTGGCGTCTGGCCCAAGGGCATGCGCACGGATTTCCTGTTCTGGAAACGCATCAGCGCCGCAGGGATTTAGGGCCGGTAATCGTTATGGGTGGATCAAGCCTGAAATGTGAAAGCGATCAGCGTTACAGGCCGCGGTATTTTTCGTTCAGCGCGTACAAAATCGCGCAGGTCTCGGCATCCAGAAACCCACAATAATCCCGCGCCCGAAAATGCATCTGAAACGCCCGCGTCCGGAGCTCAAAGCCCTGGCGATTTTTGGCCGGTGCATAGCCATAGCGCTGGAACGCCCGCTCCACTTCCACCTCCGGCGGCAGCCCGAGGCAAAACCGGCGCTGGTACATGGCACGCGTCGCCTCATCAAACCAGGCGCCGACGCCCGCCTCGAACAAACGCCGCCAGGGCAGACGAGGTCCGGGATCGCTCTTGCGCCAAAAGGCCACGTCCGAATGTCCGAGGATGTCCGTCGGCCCAACCCGTGGGTAGCGGCCAAGAATGTCACGCAGCAGCGCTATCAACACCTCGATCTGTTCCTCGCCATACGCAGGAAAGGTGAACACGCCACCGTCATCCCTTACCAGGTTGACGATCTCGATGCCAATCGAGCGGCTATTGAGGTTATCCCGCCCGCCCCACTGGCTTACGCCGGCATGCCAGGCGCGCTTGTCTTCGTCGACCAGGCGAAACGCGCGCAACTCGTCGTAACCGGCGGCGCGATAGCTGGGTTCATGCGGGTCGGGCAGCAAGTAGTGAGCGCTGACGCCGTCCCGGGTCAGGGTGCGCAGGGACGACGCAAAAGGCGCCGCGGTGTAATGCACAAGCAGCTGCCCAACGGGCTCGCCGTTGCGATCGTTGAAACCGGTGGCGGGGAAACTGGTGTCGATGACCAACATAAGAACCGTCCTTTTCAATACAGGCCGAGTCTTTCGGCCCGTTCAAGCACAAAAAAATTACCGCCATCCTGAAGGCTTGAACCCCAGGCGGGCGGTAACTATTTGGCACTTGGAAAAAGGATCAGCGTCGCAGTGGCATGCCCAGGTCGACACGCAACCCATCGACCTGACTGTCAAATTTCAGCGAGCACGAACAGCGCTGCACGATCGCTTGCACGATTGCCAGGCCCAGCCCGCAACCTTCGCTGTTGCCGTTGCGCCAGAAGCGCTGGGTCAGGTATTGCAGGTCTTCGCTGGAAATCTGCTGGCCATGGTCACGCACGCGGAACACCACGTGATCCTTGGCAGTGAACACACTGAGTTCGACCCGAGTGTCCGCCGGGGTGTGGCGCAAGGCGTTATCCAGCAGGTTGCGCAGGGCCGCAACCGCCAGGCCAACGGGCATTTCCACCGGCGCGCCGGTGAGGTTTTGCGCCAGGATCAGGTCGATACGTGCGTTATCCCCCGCATTGGCATCCTCAATCGCCAGCCGCGCGACCTCTTCGGCGCTGGACTGCAAGCCATCGTCAAACGACAGGCTGCCTTCCACCCGCGCCAGCAGCAGCAATTGTTCCAGGGTGCGATGCAGGCGGTCGGCGCCCTCCTCGGCATGTGCCAGCGACTGGTCGCGGGCCGCGCCGTCGGTCATGCGCGCCACTTGCAGGTGGGTCTTGATCGCGGTCAACGGGCTGCGCAGTTCGTGGGCGGCGTCGCCGGTCAGGCGGCGTTCGCGCTCGATGGTCTTGGCGATGCGTTGCAACAGTTGGTTCTGGGTGTCGAGCAGCGGCTTGAGCTCACTGGGCAACGGGTGGATCTGCAGCGGCTCAAGGGAGTCGGCACTGCGCCGCATCAGCGCGTCACGCATGCGGTTGAGCGGCAGCAGGCTTTGGCCGATGCCCAGCCACAGCAGGCACAGGCAGCCCAGCATGGCCACGCCCACCGGCACCGACGCCGCCAGCAGGATCGACATGTTCAGCGCTTCACGCTCCACCTGGCGGTCGGCGGTGGTAATCAACAGGTCGCCACGGGACAGGGTAAAGCTGCGCCAGCCTACTCCGTCGATCGTCTGGTCGCGAAAGCCACTGCGTTGCGACTCAAGGCCCTGATCCGGCGTGGTGTGGCTGCGCGCGAGGATTTCCCCGCGCAACGAGCTGACCTGACAGGCCATGCCGCCCGGCACATGCAGCTGTTCGGTACGCAAGTGCGCGCCGCCGCTGATACTGGCCAGGCCCGGCATCTGTTCGGTCAGCCCCGCCACCATGCGCGCCGACGCCACCAGGCGCTGGTCGAGGGAAAACATCATCTGGTTACGCAGATCGTTGAGCATCCAGGCCGCCGCCAGGGCCCAGATCACTACAAAGGCAGCGCCGAGCTTGAAGGTCAGGCGCAGGCGCAGGCTCTTCACGACGCACTCTCGCCGTCGTCCGCCGGGCCCAGGCGGTAACCGAGGCCGCGCACGGTTTCGACGATGCCATTCCCCAGTTTTCGGCGCAGGTGATGGATATGCACATTGAGCGCGTTGCTTTCCAGTTCGTCGTTAAAACCGTAGACGCTGTCTTTGAGTTGTTCGCTGGAGAGCACTCGCCCCTTGTTGTGCAGCAGGGCCTGCAACAGCGCCTGCTCGCGGCGCGACAAATCAACCGGCTGGCCGCCGAGCAAGGTTTCGCGGCTGCTCGGGTCGTAGCTCAACCGGCCATGCTCGATCAAATTGACACTGCGCCCCGCCATGCGACGCAGCAAGGTTTGCAGGCGGGCGGCCAATTCGCGCAGGTCGAAGGGTTTGAGCAGGTAGTCGTCTGCGCCGGCTTGCAGGCCGTCGACGCGGTTGGTCACCGAATCGCGCGCGGTGAGGATCAGCACTGGAATCTCCAGGCCCTGGCTGCGCAGTTGTTGCAGCAGCTTGAGGCCATCTTCGTCGGGCAGGCCCAGGTCCAGCACCATGATGTCGAAGGTCGCGGCCTTGAGCATCGCCCGCGCGGCAGCGGCCGTCGCCACGCGCTCGACGGTAAAGCCCTGGGCACCGAGGCCGGCCACGATGCCGCTGGCGATCAGTTCGTCGTCTTCACAGACCAGTACGTGCATGCTGAACCCTTCATAAAAGATGGGGCGATTAGAGAAGCCGTGGATTAAGCGCGCATTATGCCGTCAAAGTTCACAACACCCGGCAATCCCTACACTCTAGAATAGCGACCGGTTAATCATCGGTTAATCAACGCCACACATTGTGTGCCTCACTTGCATCGAACTAAGGCTTGACCATGCGGCATCTGTTTACCTTTCTGCTGGTGTTGTTCGCAGGGTTCGCCCAGGTCGCGCCGGGCAACCCGTTTGAGACCAAACCCGATTTCCTGCCGGTGGACAAGGCATTCACCTTTACCTCCGAACGTCTTGAAAGCGGCGAGACCCAGCTGTATTGGCAGATTGCCGACGGATATTACCTGTACCAGCAGCGCATGAAGTTCGATGGCCTGGCCGAAAAGCCCCTGCTGCCCCAGGGCGAAGCCCACAGCGACGAGTTCTTTGGCGAGCAGCAAGTGTATCGCCAGGGCCTGGAAGTGAAGATCCCGGCCGGCGTCACCGGCCAGGTCAAGCTGGGCTGGCAGGGCTGCGCCGATGCGGGGCTGTGCTACCCGCCGCAGTCGATCACCGTGGACCTGGGCGGCAACCCGGCAGTTGCGGCCACCACCCAGGCTCAGGACCAGAGCCTGGCCAGCGGCCTGCAACAGCGCAGCCTGGGTTGGAGCTTGCTGGTGTTCTTCGGGCTGGGCCTGTTGCTGGCGTTTGCCCCGTGTTCGCTGCCGATGTTGCCGATCCTCGCCGGCCTGGTGGTAGGCAGTGGCGCCAGTGCGCGTCGCGGCTTTGCCTTGGCCGGCAGCTACGTGGTGTGCATGGCGCTGGTGTATGCGGCGCTGGGCGTGCTGGCCGCCCTGCTTGGCGCCAACCTCGCCGCATGGCTGCAAACCCCCTGGATCCTGGGCAGTTTCGCCGCGCTGTTTGTACTCCTCGCGCTGCCGATGTTCGGCTTCTTTGAACTGCAATTGCCGGCCTTCCTGCGCGATCGCCTGGACACCGTCAGCCGCCAGCAAAGCGGCGGCAGCCTGGTGGGTGCGGGTATTCTCGGCGCCTTGTCCGGCCTGCTGGTGGGCCCGTGCATGACCGCGCCCCTGGCTGGCGCGCTGTTGTATATCGCACAAAGCGGCAATGCGCTGCACGGTGGCCTGGTGTTGTTCGCCATGGGTATCGGCATCGGTATTCCGCTGTTGCTGCTGGTGACCGTGGGTAACCGCTTCCTGCCCAAGCCTGGCACCTGGATGAACGTGCTCAAGGGCGTCTTCGGCTTCCTGTTCCTGGGCACCGCCGTGCTGATGCTTCGCCCGATCATCGGCGACAGCCTGTGGCTCGGCCTGTGGGGCGCGCTGGCGCTGGCGATGGCTTATTGCGGCTGGCGCCTGGCCCAGGATTTCGGCCGCGTGGCCATGCTGTTCGGCGCCGGCGCCGTGGTACTGGGTGTATGGGGTTGCGTGCTGGTGGTGGGCGCCGCCGGTGGCAGCGACGACCTGTGGCAACCGTTGAAGGTGTACAGCGGCTCGCGGGTTGCCGAGGCGCCGAGCGCCCATCAAGCCTTCATGACGATTAACGACCCGGCCGTGCTGCAAAGCCAGCTCGACAGCGCCAAGGCCCAGGGCCAATGGGTACTGCTGGACTACTACGCCGACTGGTGCGTGTCGTGCAAGATCATGGAAAAACAGGTGTTCGGTAAACCCGACGTGCTCGACGCGTTGAAAGACGTACGCCTGCTGCGCCTGGACGTGACCGCCGACAACGCGGCCAGCAGCGAGCTGCTGAGCCGCTACAAGGTGCCGGGGCCGCCCAGCTTTGTGTGGATCGGCCCCAACGGTGAAGAACGCCGCGCCCAGCGCATCACCGGCGAAGTGAATGCCGATGCCTTCCTGCAACGCTGGACCCAAGCCCGGGACGCCCTCTGATGCTGACCCTGACCATCGGCACCTTCGCCATTGCGCTGAATCACATCCTGCTGATCAGCGCACTGATTCTCGCCACCCTGGTGGGCTGGCGCGTGGCAAAGCGTGGCGGTGAGAACCCGGAGTCGGTGCTGTTCAGCCTGTTCCTGCTGGGCATGCTCGCAGCACGCGTGAGCTTTGTGTTGATGTACTGGAATTATTACAGCAGCGACTGGTTGCAGATGGTCGACCTGCGCGACGGTGGTTTTCTCGCCTGGCCCGGCGTGGTCGCCCTGGTCCTGGGCGCGCTGGCCTACGGCTGGCGGCGCCCGGCGCTGCGCAAGCCGCTGAGCGCCGGGGTGGTCACCGGCCTGCTGTTCTGGGGCATGACCAGCCTGGCCCTGAGCCTCTACGACAAGGGCACGCAGCTACCGCACATCACCTTGCGCACGGCCGATGGCCAAGAGGTGCAACTGACCGACTACAAGGGTGGCCCGCTGGTGATCAACCTGTGGGCCACCTGGTGCCCGCCGTGCCGCCGCGAAATGCCGGTACTGGAACGCGCGCAGCACCAACGCCCCGACGTGACCTTCCTGTTCGTCAACCAGGCCGAAAGCATGCAAAGCGTCAGCACCTACCTGGCCACGCAAGGCCTGACCCTGGACAACGTGCTGTTCGACGCCAGCGGCCGCCTCGGCCAGGCCGTGGGTTCCATGGCATTGCCGACCACGCTGTTCTACTCAGCCGACGGACGCCTGATCAACAGTCACCTGGGCGAGTTGTCCCAGGCCAGCCTGGCCCATGCCATGGAACCCTTCGACACCGCCCCTGAAAGGAAACCCTCATGCCAAGCCTCCGCCACCTGCTGACCCTGCTGCCGCTGATGGCGGCGGCCACTCTGGTGCAAGCCGAAGACTGGCCGGCGCCCATCAAACAGATCGAAGCCAAGGGCGCCAAGATCATCGGCAAATTCGACGCCCCCAGCGGCCTCACTGGCTACGCCGCGCAATACCAGAACCGCGGCATGGCCCTGTACCTGACCGCCGACGGCAAAAGCGTGATCGCCGGCAGCCTGTACGATGCCCAGGGCAATGACCTGAGCAGCGCGCCCCTGGAACAACTGGTGTACGCCCCGATGGCCAAGGAAGTGTGGGCCAAGATGGAAAAAAGCAGCTGGATCCAGGACGGCGACAAGAACGCCCCACGCACCGTTTACTTGTTCAGCGACCCCAACTGCCCGTACTGCAACATGTTCTGGGAACAGGCGCGGCCGTGGGTCAAAGCCGGCAAGGTGCAGTTGCGCCACATCATGGTAGGGATCATTCGCGAAGACAGCCCCGGTAAATCCGCCGCACTGTTCGCCGCCAAAGACCCGCAAAAAGCCCTGGAAGAACACGAAGCCGCCGGCAAAGGCAGCACATTGCAGGCGCTGACCAAGATCCCGGCGAATATCGAAGCCAAGCTCGAAGCCAACATGAAGTTGATGGACGAGCTGGAACTGTCGGCGACGCCGGCGATTTTCTACCTGGATGACAAGGGCGGGTTGCAGCAACAGCAAGGGGCGCCGTCGCCGGATAAGCTGGTGAAGATACTCGGGCCCAAATAGGCCGTGCCTGGGCGGGCGCTATCGGGGGCAAGCCCTCTTCCACAGGTTGACTGTGAATACACTCAAACTGTGGAAGAGGGCATGCCCCCGATGAGGCCCTGACAGGCAACCAAATCTACAGCCCTTCCAACTCCGCCATCAGGTCACTCAACCGATCCGCCTTCTGCGCGCTGATCTCGTTGGCCGCCAGCCCATCAATGTATTCGGCCAACTGCGCCACCGTGCTGCACTCGAACATTGCCCGCAACGGCACATCGCGCTGTAGCGTCTTCTGTACCCGCGAGGCGATCTGCGTGGCCAGCAACGAGTGCCCGCCCAGTTCGAAAAAGTTGTCCTGCACACCGACTTTTTCGACTTTCAGCACTTCGGCCCAGATGGCGGCCAACGTGGTTTCCAGTTCGTTGCGTGGCGCCAGGTAATCCTGGCCCTGCAACTGGCCGATCTCCAGCGCCGGCAGGGCCTTGCGGTCGAGTTTGCCGTTGGCGTTGAGCGGCAGGCGCTCCAGCCACAGCCAGTGCAGCGGCACCATGTATTCCGGCAGTTCGGCACGCAGGCGTTGCTTGATACGGTCCAGGCGTTCGCCTGAACTCAGCGTTTCATCAGTTGGCACCAGATAACCCACCAGATGCCTGCCATTGGCGCCGTCCTGGACGCCGACCGCCGCGTCACGCACTTCGGGTTGCTCGTGCAGGCGCGCTTCGATTTCGCCCAGTTCGATGCGGTAGCCGCGAATCTTCACCTGATGGTCGATCCGCCCGACGTATTCCAGCACACCGTCGCTGCGGCGGCGGGCCAGGTCCCCCGTGCGGTACACACGTTCCCCCGGCGCACCGAACGGGTTCGGCACAAACACCTGGGCGGTGCGCAGCGGGTCGCTGACATAACCGCGCCCTACCCCGGTACCGGCCACGCACAACTCGCCCACCGCCCCTTGAGGCACCAACTCCAGCGCGCCATCGAGCAGGTACAAACGGTTGTTGTCAGTGGGCGTGCCGATCGGCAAGTAGGTGCCTCGGGTCGACGCCAGGTCGACGCGGAAGAACGCCACGTCATCCGAGCATTCCGCCGGGCCATACGCATTCACCAGGCCGATCTGCGGGTAACGCAGCAACCATTGGTGCGCCAGCTCCGGTGGCATGGCTTCGCCGGTGGGCAGCATCCAGCGCAGGCCGTCGAGGCTGATGCGGTCCTGGGCGAGCATGCCCTGGATCAGCGACGGCACGCTCTCCAGCACCGTGATGCCCTGGGCCTGCACATGTGCGAGCAAGCCCTGGGGGTCATGGGCGATGCTGTTCGGCACAATGTCCACCCGCGCGCCGAACAGCGGCGCGGCAAGGAATTGCCACACGGAAATATCGAAACTTTGCGAGGCCGTCTGAGCGATCACATCCGCCGCGCTCAGGTCCAGGTAGGGCAGTTTGCTCAACTGGTTATTGAGCATGCCGCGCTGTTCAACCATCACGCCTTTGGGCAGGCCGGTGGAACCCGAGGTGTAGATCACATAGGCGAGGTTGTCCGGGCCACTGTAGATACCCGGGTTCTGCTCTGATGCCGCCAGCGTTTCCCATACCAGCAACGTCGGCCGAATCGCACAGCCCAATTGCGCCAGCAGTTCCAGTGCCTGCTCGTGGCACGCCTCGGTGCATACCAGCAACGGCGTGCGGCTCAAATCGATAATGCGGCTCAGACGCTGGCTTGGCAGGTCGGGGTCCAGCGGCAAGTAACCGGCACCGGCCTTGAAGCTGCCGATGATCATGCCCAGCAGGTCCAGGTTGCGCTCGGCCAGCAACGCCACCGGCTGATCCAGGCCGACGCCCGCCGCGACCAGCGCATGACCCAAGCCGTTACTGCGACGGTTGAGTTCGTCAAAGCTCCAGTGCCGGCCCAGGCAACTGGCCGCGATCCGCTGCGGATGCGCGGCCACTTGCGCTTCGAACAGCTCGACATAACTACGCGCCAACGGGTAGTCGTGCTCACTCTGGTTGCAGCCTTCCACCAGGAACTCGCGTTCCTGCTCGCCGATCAGCGGCAGGTCGGCCATGTCGCCATGGAAGCCTTGCACCAGCGCCAGCAGCAAGCGCTTGAACTCGCCGAGCATGCCTTGCACGGTGGTTTCGTCAAAATAACGCTGGTCATACGACAAGTGCAGGCCGAGGTCATCACCGGGGTAGCACACGGCGGTCAACGGGAAGTTGGTGTGGGTGCGGCCGGAGTCCGAGGTGGCGTTCAGGCTTTGCGCACGGTCCAGCACCGAGGTTTCCACAGGGGCGTTTTCGAACACGAACAGGCTGTCGAACAACGGTTGGCCCTTGGGCAGTTCGCTGTGTTCCTGGATCGTCACCAGCGGCAGGTATTCGTACTCGCGCAGCTGCATATTGCTGTCGAGCAGGTCGCTCAGCCACTGGCGCACGCTGCACCGCTGGTCATCCTCGGGCAGTTTCACGCGCAGCGCGACGCTGTTGATGAACAGGCCGACGGTGCGTTGCATCTCTGGCATGTCTACCGGGCGACCGGCCACGGTGACGCCGAACAGCACGTCACGCTCCCCGCTCAAGCGCCGCAATACCAAGGCCCAGGCCGCTTGGGCGAAGGTGTTTACGGTGAGCTGATGGGCCTGGGCCAATTCGCGCAGTTGCACGCCATCAGCGGCGTCGAGGCGGGTGTAACAATCGCCCACTACCATGCCACCGCTGTGGCCGGCGTGTTCACGCAGGAACGGCCGGTCACTCGGGATCGACGTGGTGCGCTCGAAACCCTGTAGGTTGTGTTGCCACCACTGGCGGGCCTCATTCAGGTTCTGGCGTCGCAGCCAGGCGATGTAGTCGCGGTAGCGCGGCGGCGTGGCCAGTTGCGCGTCGCGGCCTTCACCGAGCGCCAGGTAGATTTCGAAGAAGTCATTCATCAGCAGCGAACGGCACCAGGCATCGATCAGAATGTGGTGGTTGCTCATCATGAACCAGTAGCGCGCTTCGCCGACGCGGATCAGGCGCAGGTGGAACGGCGCCTGGTTGAGCAGATCGAAACCGGCTTCGCGCTCGGCTTTGAGCAGCGCTTGCAGGCGCGGCTCCTGCTCGGCCTCAGGCGCGGCGCTCCAATCGAGATATTCAATGGGCGTGCTGCCCGGTGTGTGGATCACTTGCAGCATGTCTTCGCCGACGTTCCAGCAGAACGAGGCGCGCAGGGCTTCGTGACGGGCGATCACCGCGTGCCAGGCCTGGGCGAAACGCTCAGGGTCCAACGCGCTGTTGATACGGTAGCGGTCCTGCATGTAATACAGGCCGGTACCCGGTTCCAGCAAGGTGTGCAGCAGCAGGCCTTCCTGCATCGGGGTCAGCGGGTAGACGTCTTCGATGGCATTGGCCGGTACCGGCAACGCATCCAGTTGCGGCTGGGTCAGGTGCGCCAGGGGGAAGTCGGACGGGGTGAGGCCGCCGGCATCGTCCTGAAGGCAGTGGGCAATCAGGCTTTGCAGCTCAGCCAGGTACGCCCCGGCCAATTCGCGGACGGTGTGGGCGTCGTGGCGTTCGCGGCTGAAGGTCCAGCGCAGCACCAGTTCCCCGCCGTACACCTGGCTGTCGACGCTCAGCTGATTGGGCAGCGGCGCGTCCGGGTCATGGGCCAGGCCGGCAGGCTCCTCCAGCGGATGGAACAGCGCATCGCCGCCGAAGCTCTGGTCGAACTGGCCGAGGTAGTTGAAGGTGATGTCGGCGGTTGGCAACGCCGCCAGGGTCCGCCGGCACAGGTCGTCCGCCAGGTAACGCAGCACGCCATAGCCGAGGCCCTTGTGCGGCACGCCGCGCAGTTGTTCCTTGATCGCCTTGATCGAGGCGCCCTGCTCCGCTTGCGGGGTCAGGCGCAATGGATAGGCGCTGGTGAACCAGCCGACGCTGCGGGTCAGGTCGATCTCATCGAACAGGGGTTCACGGCCGTGGCCCTCCAGTTGGATCAGAGCCGATGCATGCCCGCTCCAGCGGCACAGCACGCGGGCCAAGGCGGTCAGCAGCAGGTCGTTGACCTGGGTGCGGTAGGCGCTCGGCGCTTGTTGCAGCAATTGGCGGGTGTGTTCGGCGCCCAGGCGCACGCTGACGGTCTCGGCATCGCGATTACGCAACGTACCGTGCGCACGGTCCACCGGTAACGCGACAGCGGGCCCGGCCAATTGCTGCTGCCACACCGTCAGTTCTTCGCGCAGGGATTCGCTGCCCGCATACGCCTGCAAGCGCGCGGCCCAGTCACGCAGGGCGCTGGTCTTGGCCGGCAGGTTCACCGACTGGCCGTCGCTCAATTGGCGATAGACGTTCTGCAGGTCTTCGAGCAACACACGCCACGACACACCGTCCACCACCAGGTGATGGATCGCGATCAGCAGGCGTTGCTGGCCGTCGGGGCCATCCACCAGCAAGGCGCGCAGCAGCGGGCCGTGTGCCAGGTCGAGGCTGCGCTGGGTGTCGGTGAACAGCGCGGCGCATTGATCCATATCGCGCACATGCGCCTGCATCAGCACGCCGCCCTGGGGCACGGCCAAGTGTTCGGCGTGCCACTGGGCGTCCCGCTGCGTGAAGCTCAGGCGCAGGGCATCGTGGTGTTCGAGCACGGCCAGCAGCGCTTGCTCCAGGCGCTGGGGGTCGAGCAGTTGCAGCGGCTTGAGCAGCAGGGCCTGGTTCCAGTGCTGGCGATCAGGAATATCGGTGTCGAAGAACCAATGCTGGATCGGCGTCAGGCCCGAGCTGCCGGTGAGCACGCCTTGCTCAGCCGTGACGCGCTCGGAGCGCGTGGCGACGGCGGCCAGGGTGCGCACCGTCTGGTGCTGGAACAGGTCGCGCGGGCTGAAATGAACCCCGGCCTGGCGCGCGCGGCTGACCACTTGGATCGACAGGATCGAGTCGCCACCCAGCTCGAAAAAGTTATCGTCCAGGCCGACTTGCCGCACGTTCAACACCGCGCACCAGATCGCGGCCAGGGTTTGCTCCAACTCGCTGCGTGGCGCCACGTACTGCTGACGATTGGCCTCGGCGTCCGGTTGCGGCAAGGCGCGGCGGTCGAGTTTGCCGTTGGCGGTCAGCGGCATGGCATCCAGCACGATCAGGTGCGCAGGGACCATGTAGTCCGGCAGTTGCGCCTTGAGGTGGGCCTTCAACGCATCGCGCAGCGTGACCGGCGCCTGGTCGCTGACCAGGTACGCCACGAGCTGCTTGCCGCTTGGCGAGTCGAGCGCCAGCACCACGGCTTCGCGCACGGCCGGGTGTTCCAGCAGGCGGGTTTCGATCTCGCCCAACTCGATACGGAAGCCGCGAATCTTCACCTGATGGTCGATCCGCCCCAGGTATTCCACCAGACCATCGGCGCGTTGGCGCACCAGGTCACCGGTGCGGTACAGACGGCCGCCCCGGGTGCTGAACGGATCGGCCACAAAGCGTTCCGCCGTCATGCCCGGACGCTGGTGGTAACCCTGGGCCAGGCCGGCACCGCCGACGTACAGCTCGCCGGTCGCGCCTTGCGGTACCAACGCCAGGTCGGCGTCGAAAATATACGCCACGCGGTCACCGATAATGCTGCCGATCGGCACGCTGCCGGCGCCCTCCTCCAACTGCTGCGGCGCCAGGCAGGCCAGCGGCATCACCACGGTTTCGGTCGGGCCATAGGCGTTGAAAAACACCTGGGGCTGGAATGCCGCACGGATGCGCTGCAAATGCTCGCCGGTCAGCGCCTCGCCACCGGTGATGCACATGCGCACCGGCAGGGTTTGTTGCTGGGTCGCCAGCCATTGCGCCAACTGGCTGCCATAGCTGGGGGTAAAGCCAAGGACATTGATGCGATGGGCACGGATCAGCCCGCAGATTTCTTCGGCATCCCACTGCCCCTGGGCACGCAACACTACCTGCGCGCCGCTGAGCAACGGCACCAGCAAACGCTCGGTGGCGGCGTCGAAGTTGATCGAATAGAAATGCAGCTCGCAATCATCCGGGCGCATGCCGAAGCGTTCGATCACCGCCTGGCAATGCATAGCGATTTCGCCGTGAGAGACCACCACGCCTTTTGGCTTGCCGGTGGAGCCGGAGGTGTAGATCAGGTACGCCTGGTGTTGCGCCAGGCTGATAAACGGCAGCTCATCCGCCGGGTAATCGGCAAGCCTTGGCGAGTCGTCTTCCAGGCACCAGCACGCCAGCGTGGCCGGCAGTTCACCGAGGGCTTGGAACATCGCCGCATCGCTAAGCAACAGGCCGATACCGCTGTCTTCGATCATGTAGTGCAGGCGGTCCAGCGGGTATTCCGGGTCCAGCGGCACATAGGCACCGCCGGCCTTGAGGATCGCCAGCAGGCCGACGACCATTTCCAGCGATCGCGGCAGCGCCAGGCCGACCCGCACCTGCGGGCCCACGCCGCGCTCGCGCAACATCCAGGCCAGGCGATTGGCGCGGGCGTCGAGTTCGGCGTAAGTCAGGGTCACGCCGGCAAAGGTCAGGGCCGGTGCATCCGGGCGACTGACCGCCTGCCGGCTGAACAGCGCGTGGATGCACTGGTCGAGACGATGTTCACCGGCCTCCACACCGAGGCTGCCGCGCAACGCCCGTTGCTCGTCGGCATTGAGCAACGGCAGTTCACTGAGGCGTTGTTCGGGACCTGCAATCAGCGCTTCCAACAGGTTGCGCCAATGCGCGGCCATGCGCGCGATGCGCGGTTCGTCGAAGAGGTCAGTGCTGTACGTCAGGCAGCAGCCCAGTCGATGGTCGAGGTCGGTGACCTCCAGGTTGAGGTCAAACTTGGTCGCGCGGGCATCGTTGGCCAGGTACTCGACGGTCATGCCAGCCAGTTGGCGACTCTGCTGGAACTCCCAGCGCTGCACGTTGCACATCACCTGGAACAACGGGTTATACGCAGCACTACGCGGCGGTTGCAGGGCTTCCACCAAGTGGTCGAACGGCAAGTCCTGATGGGACTGGCCTTCGATCACGGTGTGGCGCACCTGCTCAAACAGTTCGCCGACCTGCATCTGCCCATTGAGCCGGCAACGCAGCACTTGGGTGTTGAGGAACGCACCGATCAGCCCTTCGCTTTCAGGGCGAATACGGTTGGCCACCGGCGCGCCGATGCGCAGGTCGGTCTGGCCGCTGTAGCGGTAGAGCAACACGGCGAGGGTCGCGGTCATGGTCATGAACAGCGTGAGGCCGCGTTCGGCGTTGAAGGCGCGCACGCGGGCGGCCAATTCGTCGCTGAGATCGAAACGGTACAGCTCGCCCTGGTGGCTTTGCACCGGTGGCCGTGGCCGGTCGGCAGGCAGTTCGAGCAGTGGATGTTCATTGCCCAGTTGTGCCGTCCAGTAATCGAGCTGGCGTTGGCGCTCCCCGGCTTCCATCCACTGGCGTTGCCACACGCTGTAGTCGAGGTATTGCACCGGCAACGGCGCCAGCGGCGACTCGCGCTCGTCGATAAAGGCTTCGTACAGCGCGCTGAGTTCACGGGCAAAGATGTCCATGGCCCAGCCTTCGGTGACGATATGGTGCAGGGTCAGCACCAGGTAGTGTTCCTGCTCGCCGGCCTTGACCAGGCACGCACGCAGCAATGGCCCGGTTTCCAGGTTGAACGGCGTGTGGGCTTCATGCTCGGCCAACTCCTGCAAACGCTGCGCGCGCGCGGCTTCATCCAGCGCCGAAATATCCTGCCAGGCCATGCGCAGGCCGGTCTGCGGCGAGACCTTTTGACAGGCCACGCCATCGACATTCGGGAAGGTGGTGCGCAGGGTTTCGTGGCGCATGATCAACGCTTGCAACGCGGCCTCGAAACGCCCCACGTCGAGCACGCCGCGCAGGCGCGCCATGCCGCCGACGTTGTAGGCCGGGCTGTCCGGTTCCATTTGCCAGAGGAACCACATGCGCTGCTGGGAATAGGACAGCGGCACCGCTTGGCTGCGGTCGACCTTGGCGATTGCGGTTTGCCGGTTACGCTGGCCCGAGGCCTGGATCAGGCTGATCTGCTCAACGAACGCCCCCAGTTCACTGGCTTCGAACAAGGTACGCAGCGGCAACTCGACGTCACAGGCCTGGCGGGTGCGCGAGATGATTTGCGTGGCCAGCAACGAATGGCCGCCGAGGGCGAAGAAGTCGTCGCGCAGGCCGATACGCGGCAGGCCGAGGACTTCGCGCCAGATGGCGGCAATTTGTTGCTGCAACGGCGATTCGGGTTCGAGGTGTTCACGCACCTGCCACACCGGTTCCGGCAGCGCACGGCGGTCGAGTTTGCCGCTGGGGCTCAGGGGCATGGCGTCCAGGCGCATCAGCAGCGCGGGCACCATGTACTCCGGCAATTCGGCGGCCAGGGCGGCCTTCACGTCCTGCTCCACCCATGCGGTGTGGGCGGTGTAGTAGCCGATCAACGTGGCGTTGCGCACCAGCACCACGGCCTGGGCGATACCGTCCAGGGCCAGCAGGCGTGCTTCGATTTCCTGCGGCTCCAGGCGCACACCGCGCAGCTTGATTTGTTGATCGAGACGGCCGAGGTATTCGAGCACGCCATCGTTGCTCCAGCGCACGCGGTCACCGGTGCGGTACAGGCGCGCACCCGGCTCGCCCAACGGGTCGGCCACGAAGCGTTCGGCGGTCAACCCGGCACGGCCAAGGTAACCCCGCGCCAGGCCGATGCCGCCGATGCACAGTTCACCCGGCACACCGGCCGGCAACAGGTTGAGCTGGTCGTCCAACACGCGACAGATCACATTGCCCAGGGGTCGGCCAATCGGCGAGCGCTCGCCATCTTCGGCCTGGCAATGCCAGTGCGTGACGTTGATCGCGGTCTCGGTCGGGCCATAACGGTTGTGCAATTGCACCGCCGGCAACTGCGCCAGGACGCGGTTGCGCAACTCGGCAGGCAAGGCCTCGCCACCGGAGAACAGGCGACGCAGGCTGGTGCACCCGGCCGCCAGCGGTTCGTCGATAAACAGCTGCAACAGCGGCGGCACAAAATGCAGGGTGGTCACGCCGTGTTCCTGCACCAGTTGCGCAATGCGGTGCGGGTCGCGATGTTCACCGGGGCCGGCCAGCACCAATCGGCAACCGGTGATCAGTGGCCAGAAGCACTCCCACACCGACACGTCAAAACTGATCGGCGCCTTTTGCAGCAGCACGTCGGTGGTGTCCAGTTGATAGGTGGCCTGCATCCACTGCAAGCGCTCGGCCAGGGCCGCGTGGGTGTTGCCCACCCCTTTGGGGCGGCCGGTGGAGCCGGAGGTGTAGATCACGTACGCCAGGTTGTCGCCGTGCAGGCGCAGGCCCGGTGCCTGGGTCGGCCATTGATCCAGATGCAGGCTGTCCATGGCAATCACGCACACACCGGCGGGCGTCGGCAGGTGGTCAAGCAATGAGGTCTGGGTCAGCAGCAGGTGTACGCCGCTGTCCTCCAGCATGTAGGCCAGGCGTTCGGCGGGGTAGTCCGGGTCGAGCGGCACATAGGCGCCACCGGCCTTGATGATCGCCAGCAAGCCGATCAACAGTTGCGGCGAACGCTCGGCGGCGATGGCCACGCAGACGTCGGGGCCGACGCCTTTGTCGCGCAGGTAATGGGCCAGGCGGTTGGCCTGGGTATGCAGGTGGGCGAAGCTCAGGCTGCCGCCCTGCCAGACCAGTGCGGTGTCGTCCGAAGCCGCTTGATTGAGCTGTTCAGGCAACCACTGCCGGGCCGGCGCGCACGGCGCCTGGGCCCACGGTTGTGGTTCGTTCGCCGGCATCAACGGCAGGTCGCCGAGGGCTTGGCGCGGTTGTGCGCAGACCGCCTGCAGCAGGTGGCTGAAGTGTTCGGCCAGGCGCTGGATCGTCCCAGGGTCGAACAGTTCGTCGGCGTAGTCGAACGACAGGCTCAGGCGTCCGTTACGGTCTTCTTCGCTGTGCAGTTGCAGGTCGAACTTGGCTTCGCGGCTGTGCCACGGCAGTTCATCGGCCAGTATGCCCGGCAGGCGGCGCAAGGCGCTGAGGTCGCGTTGCTGGTGGTTGAACATGACCTGGAACAGGCCCTGCTCGCGCGCTTGCGCAAAGGCTTCGAGCAGTTGCTCGAACGGCAAGTCCTGATGGGCCTGGGCGCCCAGCGCCGTCTCGCGGGTGGCCGCCAGCAGTTGGTCGAACGGCAGGCGCCCGTCCAGCTCGGCGCGAAACACCAGCGTGTTGATGAAGAAGCCGACCAGGCCTTGGGTTTCCTGGCGCGGGCGGTTGGCGTTGGGCACGCCGATGCGGATATCGCGCTGGCCGCTGTAGCGGTAGAGCAAGGTCTGGAACGCCGCCAGCAACAGCATGAACGGCGTGGACTCATGGGCCTGGGCGGTCTGGCGAATCGCTTGGCTGAGGTTGACGCTCAGGCGCGTGGTGTGGCGCGCGGCACTGTTGAGGCGCCGCGCCGAACGCGGGTGATCGCCAACCAGGTTGAGCGTCGGCTGCTCGTCGCCCAGGTGGGCTTTCCAGTACGCCAGTTGGCGCTGGCCTTCACCTTCGGCCAGCCATTGGCGCTGCCAGGTGCCGTAGTCGGCGTATTGCAGGGCCAGTGCTGGCAGCTCCAGGGGCTGGCCCTGTGAAGCGGCGGCGTACAACCGCGAGAATTCATCGATCAGAATGTTCAGCGACCAGCCGTCGGCAATGATGTGATGCAGCGTCACCAGCAACTGGTGGTCTTCATCATCCAGGCGCACCAGGGTCACCCTCAGCAACGGGCCTTTCTCCAGATCGAACCGGGTGCGCGCTTCATCCTCGCGGATCTGCTGCGCGCAGGCTTCGCGTTCCACGGCGGGCACGTCGCTGAGGTCGATGACGTGCAGCTCGAACGCCCCGTGTTCATCGATGCGCTGGAAGCCCCGGCCGTCGCGCTCGTAGAAACGCGTGCGCAGGGCTTCGTGGCGCTGGACCAACTGCTGGAAGCTCAGGCGCACGGCGTCTTCGTCCAGCTCGCCGCGCAGGCGCAGCGCGCCGGGGATGGTGTAGGCGCTGCTCTGCGGGTCCAGTTGCCAGGTGATCCACAGGCGATTCTGGGCCAGGGATTGCGGTAGTTCGTGCTGGCGCGAGAGGGGCTGGATCGCACCTTGGGCTACGCCACCCTCCTGTTGCAACTGCGCAACGCGGGTAGCAAAGGCGGCCAGTGTGGGCGCTTCGAAGAGCATGCGCAGGTTCAGCTCCAGGCCCAGGGTTTCACGCAGGCGTGCGACCACCTGGGTGGCAATGATGGAGTTGCCGCCGAGCAGGAAGAAGTGATCGTCGGCGGCGACATGGGCCACCTGCAACTGCTCGCACCAGATCGCGGCGATCCGGTTGTGCAGTGCGGACTCCGGCGCGGCCTCGCTGACCGGCGCTTGCACACCGGGGAACTGCGCATAGCTGTCGAAGCTGCCGTCGGCATGACGCAGCGCGCACGCGGCACGCTGCAGCTTGCCGCTGGAGGTCTTCGGCAACGCGCCGGGGTTGAGCAGCACCACCACGCTTGGCGCTTCTTGACAGGCCTCGGCCACGGCCTGGCGGATGGCTTTGATGAGGGCTTCGGGCGGCAGAATCTTCTGCACGCTGCGGCTGATTTCGGCGGCAATGCCGATGCCTTCCAGGCCCTGGTCATTCACCGCGAACGCCGCGACGCGGCCCTTGCGCACCACTTCCACTTCGCGCTCGATGGTCTGTTCGATGTCTTGCGGGTACAGGTTATGGCCACGCACGATCAGCAGGTCTTTCAGGCGCCCCGTGATGTACACCTCGCCTTCACGGATAAAGCCCAGGTCACCGGTGCGCAGCCAGGTGCGCCCGGCGTGCTGCACGAAGGTCTTGGCGGTGGCTTCGGGGTTGCGCCAGTAGCCGTGGGCGATGCTCGGGCCGGTGGCCCAGAGTTCGCCGACGCGGTTGTCGGCCAGTTCACTCAAGGTGTGCGGGTCGACGATCAGTACCGCGTGTTCGGGCTGGGGGGTGCCGCAGCTCATGATCGCGCTGCCCTGCCCGGGCTCGGCGCGATTGGCGGCCAAGGCCTGCTCGTCGACGCGCAGCGTCGGGATACCGTGGCCACGGCGGCCACCGGCGACAAACAGCGTCGCTTCCGCCAGGCCATAGGAGGCGAAGAATTGCTTCGAGCTGAAGCCACAGGCGGCGAACTTCTCGGCGAAGCGTTCCAGGGTGTCGAGGCGAATCGGCTCGGAACCGGAATAGGCCACGCGCCACTGGCTCAAGTCCAAGCGATCCAGAGCCGACTCGCTGACCCGCTCGCTGCACAGGCGGTAGGCGAAGTCCGGGCCGCCGCTGATGGTGCCGCCGTATTCGCTGATCGCCTCCAGCCAGCGCAACGGCCGAGCGAGGAAATACGCCGGCGACATGAGCACGCACGGCACGCCGCTGAAGATCGGCTGCAGCAGGCCGCCGATCAAGCCCATGTCGTGGTACAGCGGCAGCCAGCTGACGATCACGTCATCCGGGTTCAGATCAATGCCGAAACCACGCCGGATCAGCACTTCGTTGGCCACCAGGTTGCCGTGGCTGACTTGCACGCCCTTGGGCAGCGCGGTGGAGCCGGAGGTGTATTGCAGGAAGGCAATGTCGCCGGGTTGCAGGTCGGGGGCAATCCAATGGTCGGCCAGTGGCGCATCGAGGGTGTCGACGCTCAGCAGCGGCGGCGCATGCTCGATCTGCGCCAGGCCATCGGCGAGGCTGGCGATGGTCAGCAGCAGGCGCGGCTCGGCGTCGCTGATGATCGACAGCAAACGCTCCTGGTGATGACGGCGGGCGGATTCCGGCGGGTAGGTCGGCACCGCGATCACGCCGGCGTACAGGCAGCCAAAGAACGCCGCGACGTAATCCGGGCCGCTGGGAAACAACAGTACCGCGCGGTCGCCCGGCTCGGCGTTGGCTTGCAGCGCGGCGGCGATGGTGCGGGCACGCTGGTCGAGGTCGCGGTAACTGAGCACCACGCTGTGCTCGGCGGACTCGGCGAGGAAGCGCAGGGCCACCTGGTCCGGGGTCTGCGCGGCACGGCGTTGAAGGGACTGGACCAGAGTAGAGGGAAGTTCGAAGGCGTCCATCATGGGGTTCCTGCCTGAAATCGGCTTACGGGAAATTATGAAATTGGGGGGGCTTCAGCCGGCAACCCGTTGCCGCGCCGCGCCATTGCGCCAGCGGGCCAGATGTTCTTCGGCGTAGCGCCGCAGGCAGCGCAGCACGGCGCTTTCGTGCTGCACGAGGAAGAAGTGGTGGCCGTCGAACAGGTCGAGGGAGAAGCCGCTGGCGGCATCGAGTTGCCAGTCGAGCAATTGGTCGGCACGCACGCTGTCCTGCTTGCCGCCGAACACATGAATCGGCATGCCCAGCGGCGCGCGCCGGCCGTAGATGAAACTGCCGCAAAGCAGGAAGTCGGCGCGCAGGATCGGCAGCATCAGTTGCATCAATTCGGGGTTGGCCAAGGCTTCTTCGGCAGTGCCCTGCAACTCGCGCAGGCGGTCGATCAGTTGTGCATCGGTCTTTTCGATGGCGTATTCGCTGACATCGCGGCGCGCGGGGCCTGCGGTGCCGGAGGCGAACAGGGCCAGTGGCGCCGGCAGGTTGCGTGCGGCCAGCGCATGGACCAGCTCGAAGGCCAGCAGCCCGCCAAGGCTGTGACCGAACACGGCATAAGGGCCGCTCAGGTCATGGCTGATCTCCTCGGCGAGTTGCGCGGCCAACGCCTTGATATCGCGCTGCAAGGGCTCGTCCATGCGCATGCCACGACCGGGCAATTCCAGCGGGCACACGTGCAACCAGTCCGGCAGGCTTCGCCGCCAACGCGCATAAACCATGGCACTGGCGCCGGAATAGGGCAGGCAGAACAGGCGCAGTCTGGTCGGTGCACTCATCGCTTGAGCACTCCCCACTGAAACACGCTGTGTGCACGGTAAAAACCCATTTCGTCCTCCTGCGGGTGGCTGATCCTTGGCCGCTTGACTAACGGACCTGTCACCCAGAAGAACGGACGGCACCGGCAAATAATTAGTCGCAGGCGCCGAGCGAGAGGTGGTTCACATCGAACCGGAAGGCATAAGATTAGTTCGTCTTCTCATTTGACAATAATTATCATTAAGCATAATTTGTTGCCCGATGTGTAGGAGGCCTCAGCAAGGACGCCCTCTCCCAACCTCTTTTGCGACAAGGTGATTTCCATGACGGAACAAGTATCCACAGGCAGGTGCGACTCACCCCTTCTCCAGGCATTCGTCGACAATCGGCTGATTCTGGTGAAGATCGCGGCACGCATTACCGGTTGCCGCTCCCGTGCCGAAGACGTTGTGCAGGACGCCTACTTTCGACTGCAATCGGCGCCTACGATCACCTCATCGTTCAAGGCCCAGTTGAGTTACCTGTTCCAGATCGTGCGCAACCTGGCGATCGACCACTACCGCAAGCAGGCCCTGGAGCTCAAATATTCGGGGCCGGAGGAGGAAGGCTTGAATGTGGTGATTCACGGCGCCTCGCCGGAAACCTCGCACATCAACTTCAACACCCTGGAAAACATCGCCGACGCGCTGACCGAGTTGCCCCAGCGCACCCGCTACGCGTTCGAGATGTACCGCCTGCATGGCGTGCCGCAAAAGGACATCGCCAAGGAGCTGGGGGTTTCGCCCACACTGGTGAACTTCATGATTCGCGATGCGCTGGTGCACTGCCGCAAGGTTTCGGGCAACCACAGCGACACCTTCGCGCGGCGGGTATGACCGCCCGCTGATCGTTCCCACGACGGGAACGATCAGCGCCCCTTCACGCTAACCCACACCGCTCAAAAAACCGCTCGCGCCCCAGCAGCATCAGCGCCGCGCGCTTATGCGGGAAGTCGAACTCCTTTTCGCAGTGGAAACACTGGTTGTGCATATGGCCGATCATCTTCGCGTTGTCGGCACGCGGCTCCGCCACCACACGCTGGGTGCGCGGGTCATCCAGTAACAAGTAGTGCACCAGCGCCGATAGCCAACTGGCGACCTTGTGCGGGCCGCGATGATGCTCCTCGCCTACCAGCATGTGGATGCCGCGATCGTAGTCAGCGGCGTCGTAGAACGGTGCGATGCGATCTTCCTTGGCCCAGTACGCTTCAAAATAGGCAAAGGGTTCGTCATCGAAGCAGCCGATCAAGGTGAGGGTGTGCGGGTCGGCCTCAAGCTTGTCCAGGTACTCGCGATGCTGTTGCAGGCTGCCGCTTTCCTGCCAGAAACTCGCCACGCGCGGGCTGTTCTGCCAGCGATTGAAGCGCGCCAGGTCGACGTCAATCTCCACGGTTCGCAGGGAAATCCAGGCACCCAGGCGCGCGTCGAAACGGCGATAAACCTCACCCCGTGGTTTCGGCGGGCGCGCAGGGTGGCGCTTGCCGGCACTGATAACCATCTGTTGCGGGTAACTGCCAGCAGGGGAATGCCCGAGCCACGGCTGGGGCAGTTGCCAAAACAGGGTGCGCTTACAGTGATACTGCCCGGCAATCTCGGTGGTCCGCAGCAAACCGCTGCGCAACGCATCCTCCGGCACATGTTCAAGGTGCCAGGCCAGGCGCTGGCGGGTCGGCTCTTTGGCGAACAACCAATAGCAGGCGGCCCACAACGCCCTTGCGGACGGCACCTCGCCGGGTTGCTGCCAATGCACATGCAGTTCGTCGCCGCGCTCCAGGCGCAAGCGGGCCAGTGGCTGGCCTTCCAGGGTCAGGCTCAGGTGGTTTTCGGTTTCATCGGCATTCAGGGCCGGCCCGGCCGGCAAGGGCAAGACCGACGGGTCATTCGGATTGGACATGGAGAGGGCTCACGGTAGCGTCGACTGGATAAAGAAGTGACGTGAGCCGCGTGCACAAATTTAGCCGATCAGGGTACTGCCATCACATCGATGCGGTACGGCTCGAAAATTTTCAGCATCTGGCCGCTGTCGCGCAAACGCTTGAGCATGGCGCTGAACGCTTCGCCGGTAATCGGCGCCCCGGGCCGTAGCAAGGCGTAATGGTGATACACCTGGTCGATGCGCTGCGAGACCAGGAACGTGCCGGCTATGGCGGCGTTGCGCACCATGAAGTCGCTCAAGTAAGAACGGGTCACCAAGGCGATATCAGCACGGTCACGGGCGACCATTTGCAGGTTGCTGTCATGGGAGTAGGTCAACGTGGCGTTGAAGTGCTCGGCCATGTACTTGGGGTCGGGGTTGAAGTGAGCGAAGGCATAGTGATAACCACTGAACACTGCCAGGCGTTTGCCATCGAGGTCAGCGAAATAGCGCTGCTCACGACCTGGCTTGCGCTGCGCGACAAACACTTCCGCATCTTCCAGGCCCATGTCGACGGCTGTGTGTTGAATGTTTTTCCAGCCCCAATCGGGGTTCTCGAAAATCGCCATGTCGACCCGGCCTTGTTCGAAATCGCGAAAACGTCGGGGGATGGAGGTGGGCACCAGCACAAACTGGTAGTCGCTTTGCGAGGCATTCAGGGCCTCGACCAATTGCGGCAGCAAACCGGTGTCGGCGCCCTGCTCCGGGCGCACGGTGTAGGGCGGAAAATGCGCCGCGCCGATGCGTACCAGTTGCGCAGCCGAAGCCGGCATCCACCACGCGGTGCCCAGTGCCCATAAAGTAAGTCCTGCAGCCAACCGCCATGGCGATAACATCAAGGCACACACCGTTCAACACATTGATGGCGATAAGCTAGGCGTTTTTGCCTGGCGAAACAACTTTCCGTCGGCAAATTAATAGCTTGCGCCTCAGTCAGGTTTGAGCACCATCAACAGCGCCTCTTGGGCCAATTGCTCAAGGGTCAGGCTGCCCTCGGCGCGAAACCAGGTGGTGGTCCAGGACAACGCGCCGGTGAGGAAACGTCGGACGATAAACACATCGCCTTTGATGTAGCCGGCCGCCTTGGCCTCCCCCAGTACCTGCAACCAGAGCTCTTCATACACGTCGCGCAGGGCCAGGACCTGGGCCTGGCCCTCGGCCGACAGTGAGCGCCATTCGTACACCAGCACCGCCATGGCCTCGCCGCTGCCGCCCATGATCGACTGCAATTCGCAGCGAATCAGCGCCAGCACACGCTCGCGCACGGTGCCGGCCTCTTCCAGCGAAGCCCGCATCAGCGCGGTGTTGTAATGGATGGTTTCCTCCATCACCGCACGCAGGATCTCATCCTTGCTCTTGAAGTGATGAAAGATGCTGCCGCTCTGAATGCCCACCGCGCCTGCCAGGTCGCGCACGGTGGTGCGTTCAAAGCCTTTGTGGCGAAACAGGTGAGCCGCGGTTTGCAGCAACTTGCCCCGGGCGCTGTCGGGGTCGGTCAATTGCCCGCCGTCGACCATGGTGCGCATCACCCGCAGGGCTGTTTGCTCATCCATGCTGCTCTCCTTTACTTCTACTGACGTCTTGGCCGGCAATTTAGGCGGTGCCGGCCAACCAAGCAAGCGCTTGGGTGAAACTTGTATCCAATGTTTACAAACCAAGCGCTTGCTTGGTAGTCTCATCGCCAGCCACTCGAGGAAGGATTTCTCATGAGCAAGACGGTTCGTATCGGCTGCGCCAGTGCCTTTTGGGGCGACACCTGCACCGCCGCCGCGCAGTTGGTACACGGCGGCGCGCTGGATTACCTGGTGTTCGATTACCTGGCGGAAGTCACCCTGTCGATCCTCGCCGGTGCGCGGATGAAAGACCCACAGGCCGGTTACGCCACGGATTTCGTCGAAGTGCTCACGCCGCTGCTGGCCGAGATCCAGCGCCAGGGCATCCGCGTGATCAGCAATGCCGGCGGCATCCACCCCCAGGCCTGCGCCACCGCCCTGCAAGCGGCCTGCGACAAGGCCGGCATCGCGTTGAAAATCGCGGTATTGCTCGGGGATGACCTGCACCCCCGACTCAAGCAATTGCCCAATATCCGCGACATGTTCAGCGGCGCGCCATTGCCGCCGGTGTGCGTATCGGCCAATGCCTACCTCGGTGCTCCGGGCATCGCACAGGCTTTGACGCTGGGCGCCGACATCGTCATCACCGGCCGGGTCGTCGACAGTGCGGTCGTCAGCGCGGCGTTGGTGCATGAATTCAAGTGGGCATGGCATGACTATGACCAGCTCGCCCAGGCCGCGCTCGCCGGCCATATCATCGAATGCGGCGCCCAATGCACCGGCGGCAACTTCACCGATTGGCGCGAGGTGCCCGACTACGAGCACATCGGTTTTCCCATCGTCGAGGTCAGCGCCGACGGCTCGTTCACCGTCGCTAAAGTCGACGGCAGTGGCGGGCTGATCAGCGAACTCAGCGTGGCCGAACAACTGCTGTATGAGATCGGCGACCCGCGCGCGTATCTGTTGCCCGACGTGATCTGCGATTTCAGCCAGGTCACCTTGCAGCAACAAGGGGAGAACCGCGTTCACCTGCGCGGCGCCAAGGGGCTGCCGCCGACCGACCAGTACAAGGTCAGCGCCACCTACCCCGACGGATTCCGCTGCACCGCCAGTTGCCTGATCGCCGGGATCGACGCGGTGGCCAAGGCCGAGCGCGTCAGCCAGGCGATCATCCACAAGACCTCGCAGCTGTTCAGCCAACGCGGCTGGGCGCCTTACACCGACGTGAATATAGAACTGCTGGGCAGCGAAGCGACCTATGGCGCCCACGCCCGGCGCCACGACTGCCGCGAGGTGGTGATGAAACTGGCGGTGCGGCACCCGAGCAAGCAGGCACTGGTGCTGTTCGCCCGCGAAATCGCCCAGGCCGCCACGGGCATGGCGCCGGGGCTCACCGGCATCGTCGGCGGGCGGCCCACGGTGTATCCGTTGATTCGGCTGTTTTCGTTCCTGGTCGACAAAACCCTGTGTGAGCCGCTGATCGAGTTCGAAGGCAAGCGCCACCCCTGCACCTTGCCTGCCGCTACCGTATTGGCCACTCCCGCAGCGCCACTTGATCCGCCAACCGCGCAAGGCTGCGCCGACGCCAGCGTGCCGCTGGTGAAACTCGCGGTGGCGCGCTCCGGCGACAAGGGTAACCACAGCAATATCGGCGTGATCGCCCGCCAGCCCGAGTACCTGCCGTGGATCGCCGAAACGCTGACCCCACAAGTCGTCGTCGACTGGATGAGCCACGTCCTCGACCCCGTGTATGGCCGCGTCGAGCGCTGGTACCTGCCCGGCAGCCACAGCCTGAATTTCCTGCTGGAAAACGCCCTGGGCGGCGGCGGTATCGCCAGCTTGCGCATCGACCCGCAAGGCAAGGCCTTCGCCCAGCAGTTGCTGGAAATCCCCATCGCGGTGCCGCAACACATCGCCGATCAATTCAAATAAGGAGCGCTGCCGTGGCTTTCGACTCGATCTTCAAAGCCGACCTTTTCCAGGGGCACACCCTGATCGTCACCGGTGGCGGCAGCGGTATTGGCCGGTGCACCGCCCACGAGCTGGCAGCCCTGGGCGCCCGCGTGGTTCTGGTGGGGCGCAAGGCGCCAAAGCTGCAACAGGTCGCGCAGGAAATCACCGAGGACGGTGGCAGCGCCCATTGGCACGCCTGTGATATTCGCGACGAAGAGGCGGTGACGGCGCTGGTCACGCAGATCATCAACGAGCACGGCCCCGTGCACGGGTTGGTCAACAATGCCGGGGGCCAGTACCCCTCGCCGCTTGCCTCGATCAATCAAAAGGGCTTTGAAACCGTACTGCGCACCAACCTGGTGGGCGGCTTCCTGATGGCGCGGGAAGTGTTCAACCAGTCGATGAGCACGCACGGCGGCGCCATCGTCAATATGCTCGCCGACATGTGGGGCGGCATGCCTGGCATGGGCCACTCGGGCGCGGCGCGCGCGGGCATGGACAACTTCACCAAGACCGCCGCCGTCGAATGGGCCTGCGCCGGCGTGCGGGTCAACGCCGTAGCGCCAGGCTGGATCGCATCCAGCGGCATGGACACCTACGAAGGCGCATTCAAGGCAGTGATCCCGACCTTGCGCGAACATGTGCCACTCAAACGCATCGGCACCGAATCGGAAGTCAGCGCCGCCATTGTGTTCCTGCTCAGCCCCGCCGCCGCGTTCATCAGCGGCAGCACCCTGCGCATCGACGGCGCCGCCAGCCTGGGCAGCCGCGCCTGGCCGCTGCACAAGGCGCAGCCGCCAAGCGAGCCCTTCAATGGTTTTCATCGGGCGTATCTACCCGATGTGCTCAAGACGGAGCAATAGCGCATGCCGGTGATTGAAAGCCTGATCGACCCGCACAGCCCGCAGTTCGCGCAGAACCGCCAGGCCCTGCTGGAAAGCCTCCAGCACCTGCGCCAACTGGAGCAGAACCTGCTGAGCAAAGCCCAGGAAGCCAAGCCCAAGTTCGACACACGCGGCCAATTGCTGCCCCGCGAGCGTCTGGACCTGCTGCTGGACCCTGGGGCGCCGTTCCTGGAACTGGCCAGCCTGGCCGGCTACAAGCTGCATGACGACAAGGACGGCAGCGCCGCCGGTGGCGGGTTGATCGCCGGTATCGGCTATGTCAGCGGGGTGCGCACGCTGGTGGTGGCCAACAACAGCGCGATCAAGGGCGGCACCATCTCCCCTACCGGCCTGAAAAAATCCCTGCGCCTGCAACAGATCGCCCTGGAAAACAAACTGCCGGTGGTGACCCTGGCCGAAAGCGGCGGCGCCAACCTCAACTACGCCGCCGAGATCTTCGTCGAAGGCGCGCGCAGCTTTGCCAACCAGGCGCGCATGTCGGCCATGGGCTTGCCGCAGATCACCGTGGTGCATGGCTCGGCCACGGCCGGCGGGGCGTATCAGCCGGGGTTGTCGGATTACGTGGTGGTGGTGCGCGGCAAGGCCAAACTGTTCCTCGCCGGGCCGCCCCTGCTCAAGGTCGCGACGGGTGAAGTGGCCACCGATGAAGAACTGGGCGGCGCCCAGATGCACGCGCAAACCGCCGGCACCGCCGAATACCTGGCGCAAAACGACGCCGACGGCGTGCGCATCGTACGGGAGATCGTCGGCCTGCTGCCGTGGAATGATCGCCTGCCGGCAGCGCCACAACGCACCTACACAGAACCGCTGTACCCCGTCGACGAACTGCTGGGATTGATCCCCGATGACCCGAAAAAGCCCTACGACGTGCGCGAGATCCTCGCGCGCCTGGGCGACGGCTCGCGCTTCCTCGAATTCAAGGGTGAGTTCGACGCCCACACCGTCTGCGGCCATTTGCACATCCAGGGTCGCGCCGTCGGCGTGATCGGTAACAACGGCCCCATCACGCCCAAGGGCGCCAGCAAGGCCGCGCAGTTTATCCAGCTGTGCGACCAGAGCCGCACGCCGCTGCTGTTCCTGCATAACACCACCGGCTTCATGGTCGGCACCGAATCGGAGCAGCAAGGGGTGATCAAGCACGGCGCGAAGATGATCCAGGCGGTGGCCAATGCACGGGTGCCTAAACTCACGATTGTGGTGGGCGGCTCCTACGGCGCCGGCAATTACGCGATGTGCGGCCGCGGCCTCGACCCGCGCTTTATCTTCGCCTGGCCCAACAGCCGCACGGCGGTGATGGGCGGGGCGCAGGCAGGCAAGGTGCTGCGTATCGTCACCGAGGCCAAGCAACTCAAGGACGGCCTGGTGCCCGACCCCAAGATGCTAGACATGCTGGAGCAGGTCACCGCGCAGAAACTCGACAGCCAGTCCACTGCGCTGTATGGCAGCGCGAACCTTTGGGACGACGGGCTGATCGATCCTCGGGATACGCGAACGCTGCTCGGTTTTTTGCTGGATATCTGCCACGAGGCCGAAGTACGGCAATTGCAACCGAACAGCTTCGGCGTGGCGCGTTTCTAACAGGAGAACAAAAACCATGATCTTCACCCAGGAACACCAGGAACTGCGCCGCAGCGTGCGCGCCTTCGTTGACCGCGAGATCAACCCCCATGTGGACGAATGGGAAAAGGCCGGGCGTTTTCCCATCCACGAGATCTTCCGCAAGGCCGGCGACCTCGGCCTGCTGGGCATTTGCAAGCCGCAAAAGTTCGGCGGCATGGGCCTGGACTACAGCTACTCGATTGTCGCCGCCGAAGAGTTCGGCACCATCCATTGCGGCGGCATTCCCATGTCCATCGGCGTGCAGACCGACATGTGCACCCCCGCCCTCGCCCGCTTCGGCTCCGATGAGCTGCGCGAGCAATTCCTGCGCCCGGCCATCAGTGGCGAGCAGGTCGGTTGCATCGGGGTCTCGGAAACCGGCGCCGGCTCCGACGTGGCCGGGCTCAAGACCCACGCGCGCAAGGATGGCGATGACTACGTGATCAACGGCAGCAAAATGTGGATCACCAACTCGCCCAGCGCCGACTTCATTTGCCTGCTGGCCAACACCTCCGACGACAAGCCGCACATCAACAAATCACTGATCATGGTGCCCATGAACACCCCCGGTGTCAGCGTCAGCCCGCCCCTGGAAAAGCTCGGCATGCACAGCTCCGAAACCGCCCAGGTGTTCTTCGATGGCGTGCGCGTGCCACAACGCAACCGCATCGGCCATGAAGGCGCGGGTTTCATGATGCAGATGCTGCAATTCCAGGAAGAACGCCTGTTCGGCGCGGCCAACATGATCAAGGGCCTGGAGCACTGCATCGACAGCACCATCGACTATTGCAAGGAGCGCCAGACCTTCGGCAAGGCGCTGATCGACAACCAGGTGATCCACTTTCGCCTGGCCGAACTGAGCACCGAAATCGAATGCCTGCGGGCGCTGGTGTACCAGGCCACCGAGCAATACATCAAGGGCCAGGACGTGACTCGCCTGGCGTCCATGGCCAAACTCAAGGCCGGGCGCCTGGGCCGCGAAGTCAGTGACAGCTGCCTGCAATATTGGGGCGGCATGGGCTTTATGTGGGACAACCCGGTAGCGCGGGCCTATCGCGACGTGCGCCTGGTGTCGATCGGCGGCGGCGCCGACGAAATCATGCTGGGCATCATCTGCAAACTGATGGGCACCCTGCCGGGGAAAAACCATGAACACTCTACTGCTCGAACCGCACAACGGCGTGCTGCACATTACCCTCAACCGGCCGGAATGCCGCAACGCCATGAGCCTGCAGATGGTCAACGAACTGCGCACGGCCCTGGCGCAATTGGACAGCCAGGTGCGGGCCGTGGTGATCAGCGGCGCGGGCGGACACTTCTGCGCTGGGGCGGATGTGAAGGACCTGGTTACGGCGGGCGATCAGCTGGCCGCATTAAACCGAGCTTTCGGCGCCTTGTTGCAAGAGGTCGAAGCCGTTTCGCAGGTGGTGATCGTGGTGCTGCAAGGTGCGGTGTTGGGCGGTGGATTTGGCCTGGCATGCGTCAGCGATATCGCCATTGCCGACCACAAGGCGCAGTTCGGCTTGCCGGAAACCAGCCTGGGCCTGTTGCCGGCGCAGATCGCACCGTTCGTGGTCAAGCGCATCGGCCTCACCCAGGCCCGACGACTGGCCCTGACGGCAGCGCGCTTTGATGGGGTCGAGGCCGAGCGGTTGGGGCTGGTGCACTTTACCGAAAGCGATCCACAGGCATTGGCGCAGCGATTGGACGCGTTGCTGGGCCAGGTGTTGCAGTGCGCGCCGAAGGCCAATGCGCGCACCAAAGCGCTGTTGCTGGCCAGCGCGCAACAGCCGTTGGGGCCGCTGCTGGATCAGGCGGCGCAGTGGTTTGCCGAGGCGGTGACCGGTGAAGAAGGGATTGAGGGGACCCAGGCTTTTGTGCAGAAGCGCAAGCCTGGGTGGTGCAAATGACGCCATCGGGGGCAAGTCGAATCGTCGCAACGCTTCTCCCACAGGGGAACGCGTTTCAAATGTGGGAGGGGGCTTGCCCCCGATGAGGCCGGAACAGACACCCGTATAACCCGAGGGATAACCCAATGCCCGCATTCAACAAAATCCTCATCGCCAACCGCGGCGAAATCGCCTGCCGCATCCAGCGCACTGCCCAAGCCCTGGGCTACCGCACCGTGGCGGTGTACAGCGAGGCCGACAGCCAGGCCCTGCATGTGCAAATGGCGGACGAAGCGGTGAATATCGGCGCGGCGCCGGTGCAGCAGTCGTACCTCAACATCCCGGCCATCCTCGACGCAGCCCGACGCACAGGTGCCGACGCCATCCACCCCGGCTACGGCTTCCTTTCGGAAAACCCCGACTTTGCCCGCGCCTGCCGGCAGGCCAACCTCACCTTTATCGGCCCCAGCGTCGAGGCCATCGAGTTGATGGGCAGCAAGCGCCTGTCCAAACTGGCCATGCTCGACGCCGGTGTGCCCTGCATCGCCGGTTACCAGGGCAGCGCCCAGGACGACACCACGTTGCAACGGGAAGCCGAGCGCATCGGCTACCCGTTGATGATCAAGGCCAGCGCCGGTGGCGGCGGGCGTGGCATGCGCCTGGTGCATCAGCGCGAACATTTGCTGGAACACGTGCGCACCGCGCGCTCCGAGGCGCAGAACGCGTTCGGCAGTGATGAGCTGATTCTGGAACAGGCGCTGATCGAGCCGCGCCACGTCGAAATCCAACTGTTCGGCGACACCCATGGCCACCTCATCTACCTCGGTGAGCGCGACTGTTCGATCCAGCGCCGCCATCAAAAAGTCATTGAAGAAGCGCCGTGCCCGGTGATGACGCCCGAGCTGCGCAAGGCCATGGGCGCAGCCGCGCTCAGGGCCGGCCGCGCGGTGACGTATGTGGGCGCCGGTACCGTGGAGTTCCTGCTCGACCGCAACGGCCGGTTTTACTTCCTGGAAATGAACACCCGCCTGCAAGTGGAGCACCCGGTCACGGAGTTGATTACCGGCCTGGACCTGGTTCAGTTGCAATTGCAGATCGCCGCCGGCCAGGCGCTGCCCTTGACCCAAGAAGACGTGACGTTGACCGGCCACGCCATCGAAGCGCGCCTGTACGCCGAAGACCCGGCCCAGGGCTTTCTGCCGCAGACCGGTGAGGTGCTGCGCTGGGAACCCGCGCCCGGTGTGCGAATCGACCACGGGCTGTGCGAGGGCGATACCATCGGCCCGTTCTACGACGCCATGCAAGGCAAGATCATCGCCCACGGTGCCACCCGCGAAGAGGCACGGCGCAAGTTGTTGCGCGCGGTGCAAGACACGCAACTGCTCGGAGTAACCACCAACCAGCGCCTGTTGGCCGACCTGCTCACGCATCCAGGCTTTATCGGCGGCGATTTCACCACCGGGTTTATCGCCGAGCACTTCAGCGTCATTGCCCGACAGCCTGCGACCGACGAACAACTCGCCCTGGCCGCCGCGCTGTTTTATCACCACAGCGCCCGCCCGCATCCCCCAGGCTTGGCGGGATGGCGCAACAACGCCAGCACGCCCTGGACCTGCCGCCTTGAGGTCAACGACCAGATCCACAGCGTCACCGCCGCCGCCCTGCCGCTCACCACCGACGGCCGTCACGCCACGTTTGTGCTCAACGGCATTCGCCGTCGCATCGCCTACCACCTCGACGGCGACCGCCTGTGGCTGCCGGGCCTGGCGCTGACCAACCGCACCCAACCCGTCGCCAACCCTCAGGCCGACGCCGGCAGCGGTACGCTCAAGGCACCGATGGACGGCGCCATTGTCGATGTGCGCGTCAATGCCGGTGAGCGTGTGAGCAAAGGCCAACTGCTGCTGGTGCTGGAAGCCATGAAAATGGAGCATCCACTGACCGCGGGCATTGATGGCATCGTCAAAGGCGTGCAAGTCGCAACCGGCGATCAGGTGCGCAATCGCCAGGTTTTACTGGAGATTGAATAGGCCCTGGGCGGAACTACAAGGCCGGGCTACGCTCTATCCCCATCAGGAAGAGACGAGTACGGGAACCTGCACGATGCCTCATTGGCTGATTATTGACCTTGAAGCCACAACGGATGAAGGCGGCTGGCCCGTGACGGAAATGGAAGTCATCGAGATCGGCGCGAGCCTGGTCAACCGCCAGGGCCGCGAACTGGACCACTTCCAGCGCTTTGTGCGGCCGCTGCGCCGCCCCTTGCTGACGCCTTTTTGCCGCCAGCTCACCCACATCACCCAGGCGAACATCGACAGCGCGGCGCCCATCACCGAGGTGTGGCCGCTGTTCGAACGCTGGCTGGGCCAGCATCAACCGCGCCTGGAGGGCTGGGCCAGTTGGGGCGACTATGATCGCGCGCAGTTGGAGCTCGAATGGCAGCGCAATGGCCTGGCCAGCGCACTCACCGAAAAGCCCCATGTGAACCTCAAGCAGCGCTTCGCCAAGGCCCGGCGCCTGGACAAGCCCCTGGGGCTCAATGGCGCCCTGCAATTGGCGGGGATGCAGTTCCATGGCCAGCAACATCGGGCACTCGAAGATGCGCGCAACACCGCGCGCCTGCTGCCGCTGATTTTGCCGGTCTAGGCAGCCCCGTTGGCCTTGGGCATACTGGCCGACCTTTTCAGACCCTTTTTCCGAGGAATCGCCCATGTTTAAAGTCAACGAGTACTTCGACGGCACCGTCAAGTCGATCGCTTTCGGCACCGCAGAAGGTCCGGCGACCATCGGCGTCATGGCCCCGGGCGAATACGAATTCGGCACGGCCCAGCGTGAAATCATGCATGTGGTCTCCGGCGCCCTTATCGTCAAGCTGCCTGACGCCGAGTGGGAAACCTTCGCCGCCGGCAGCCAGTTCAACGTACCAGCCAACAGCAAGTTCCAGCTGAAGGTCGCCGTCGATACCGCTTACCTGTGCGAATACCGCGGCTGAGGGTTCAACCGAACAAAAAAATGCCCGTCTCCTGCGAGACGGGCATTTTTTATGGGCACTGAAAATTATTCCAGGACAGTCACCGGCATGCCTACTTCCAGGCGCCCTACCCCGTCGTTGACCAGGTTTTGGCCGAACATCGCGCCCTCTTGCGTGTTGCGGTAGGTTTGCAGCGTGGCAAAGGGTTCGCGGTCGGCGCTGCGCTCGCCGGTCTGAGGGTCGATGGTGGTGAGGATGCAGCGCGAGCAGGGCTTGACCACACGAAATTCGATATCGCCGATGCGCAGGCGCTTCCAGCCGTCCTCGGCAAAGGCTTCAGCGCCTTCGATCACCAGGTTGGGGCGAAAACGCAGCATCGGCATGGGGCGGCCGATTTTTGCGCAGAGGTCATCGAGGGAGCCCTGGCCGATGAGCAGCAACGGGTAACCATCGGCGAACGCCACCTGGTCATCATCGCGGCCATAACCCGCCTGGGTGCTACGCGCCCGTTCCAGCGGCATTTGCACCAGGCGCGTCGGCTTGCCGATGAAATCGCTGACCCAGGCAGCGGCGGCGTCACCGGCATCCGGCACACGCAGGGTGTCGCGCCAAATGGTCACGCCGCGCAGTTCGTTGGCGCTGCCGGGCAACGCCACGTCCAACGGCAGGTAGCCCGGCGAACTCAGGGTGAGCCCGCCGGCAGCGTTCCACAACGCCGACAATTGGCTCATCTTCGCCACGGCGCGCTGCGTGAGGAAACGCCCGCTGGCTTCGTCCACCAGCATCCAGCGTCGATCGCCCTCCAGCCCGAGTTTATCCAGGCCGACAGCCTGCAAGGTTTCGGCCTTGCCGGACTTCAAGGGGTAACGGTACAACGCGCTGAGACGAAGCATGGGCCTGCATTCCTCTGGGGGCAAAGAGTGCAACCCTAAGGTCAAGCCGAGGCTTCGTCCAGCATCAGTCGCTGACGCACCACATCCACCAGTTTGTCGGGCTGGAATTTGGACAGGAAATTGTCGCACCCGACCTTCTTCACCATCGATTCGTTGAAGCTGCCCGACAGCGAGGTGTGCAGCACCACGTAGAGTTTGCGCAGGCGCGGGTCGTTGCGGATTTCGGTGGTGAGGCGGTAGCCGTCCATCTCGGGCATTTCGGCGTCGGTGAAGATCATCAGCAGTTTGTCGGTCATCACGTGACCCTCATCGGCCCAGGCCTTGAGCATGTTCAACGCCTTGAGGCCGTCGCTGGCGATGTGCATCTTCACGCCCAGTTGGCCCAGGGTGTCGCGCAGTTGCGAGAGGGCAACGTTGGAGTCGTCCACCAGCAGCACTTCGCGCCCACGGGCACGTTCCAGCACCGGGTCTTCGAGTTTTTCACGCGAGACCTTGGCGTTGTAGGGCACGATTTCGGCGAGGACTTTTTCGACGTCGATGATTTCCACCAACTGGTCATCGACCTTACTGATGGCGGTGAGGTAATGCTGGCGCCCGGCGCTGGTCGGCGGCGGCAGGATGGCTTCCCAGTTCATGTTGACGATGCGGTCCACGCCACCGACCAGGAACGCCTGCACCGAGCGGTTGTACTCGGTGACGATGATGGTGCTGTTCGGGCCCGGTACCAGTGGGCGCATGCCGATCGCCTGGGACAGGTCGATCACCGGCAGGGTCTGGCCACGCAGGTTGACCACGCCACACACAAAAGGGTGGCGCTGGGGCATCAGCGTGAGCTTGGGCAGTTGCAGGACCTCCTGCACCTTGAACACGTTGATCGCAAACAGTTGCCGGCCGAACAGGCGGAACATGAGGATCTCCAGGCGATTCTCACCCACCAGTTGCGTACGTTGATCTACGGTGTCGAGAATGCCGGCCATTAAATGCTCCTGATGTGCGCTGGAAATGTGGCGCGAACGGATTATGCAGTTCACTTGAGCTAGTTATCGGCGGCAAATGCCAGACCTTGACCCCCTGTAAAGTGCCACGGAAATTGATTGATGTCACACTGACATCATGCTTTACTGCGCGGGCCTCTCCAGACGGCAGTACAGCGACGTTGCGTGACATTCAAATCGACGCAAGGTTCCGCTATGTAAGGGGTTCCCCTATGCACAATCAGGCAAAACCTGATATTCGCAGTATCTAATAGCCATTAATGTGACGCCATTCTCATTGCATGAATGGAGTCAGGCTTTTGTTTGCCATGCCAAGCCCTCGGCCCACAGGCCTTTCAGACGTCCATGTCACGGCAAGTGAAGGTGTGCAACAAAGCCCACTCACCAAGGCTACGCACGGCCCTTGCCGTCATTCCAATAAACGTCTTACTAAAAAATCAGAAGCGACCTACAGGTCCAAGCCAAATTTCAGCGCTATTTTTAAGCCATCCACCCAGTGCGACATCTCATCACCCGACCGTATGTTGTGGAGGCTTGCATGATGAATAGCGCAAATGAATGGCAGACCACCTTCCCCGAGTTCTTGATTGAAGCAGAAAAACTGCTGGCAAAATCAGAAGAATGCTTGAGCCATCTGCACTTGATCCGCGACGACAGCGATGCCATCGAGTGCATGAAAAACAGCTTGGCCAAACTGGCCGAGACAGCCGACAGCCTGGCCCTGCAAGCTATCAGCGAATTCTCCCGGCATATCGAGTATCTGATCGCCAACGCCGCCAGCCCCCTGCAATTGCATGATCAGGCGCTGGACGCGTTGCACGCCTGCTTGAGCCTGCTGGCCTGGCAACTGGAATTGATCGACACCCGCACGGGTGAGCTGGGCATGGACGACACCGAGCAAACCACCTTGATTGCCACGGTAAGCCTGCAGATTCCGCAAAAAAGCTTCAGTTATAAGCCGCAGCAACGCCTGCATCACGCGAGTTGATGGGTCGTCTTCAACTCACGTGTTCTTTAAAGCCCAGAAGCTTGTTCACCCGTTAAAACGGCGCGCATAGATATCAATTAGCTATTAATGTTTATCACCACACCCCCACTCAAGTACGACAACTTCCTCTCACTGCCTACACTCCGGGAATGCCGCCTGGGGCAAGACCGCGGCCAAGTAAGCCTGCCGGTCATGGCACCAGGCGACCAACGGTAAGAGTGGTGGTACTATGCCTGCGCTCGAAGTGACCCAACTTCATGATGCGAATAAACGACTCGATAACGTATTCCAAACAAGACCGCTCAGCCGCCGTGACCGGTCTTCCCGCAGCGAACCTTTATTGGCTCCATCCGCTATGAATGCCAGCCTCAAGACACTCATTGCCAGGTCCGCGTCCCGCAGCAATGCACGCCGTTTGATCCTCACCCTGTGCCTTGGCTCGCTGCTGTTGAGCCTGTGGGCCTACGTTCGATCCGCGCCGCTGCCGCTGATGGTGTTGCTGCTCAACCTCGCTATCTTGCTGGTGGTGGTCCTGCAGCAGTGGTATTCGCGCAAGTCCATCAAGTTCCAGCCTCACGAACTGGCCAAGCGCCTGTTGCAAGTGCAAGAAAACGAACGCCACCGCCTCAGCCGCGAATTGCATGACGATATCGGCCAACTGCTGACCGCCGCCAAGCTGCAAAGCGAATGGCTCAAGCGGCGTCTGCCGGACGAACTGCAAAGCCAGTGCAGCGTGTTGTGCAACACCTTGAATGAGACCCTGGCCAAGGTGCGCGACGTGTCCGCCATCCTCAACCCGCGACAGCTCGCCAGCCTGGGCCTGGAAGCCAGCCTGCGCGCGCACTTGCTCAAGACGCTGGCAAACACCCCGGTGCACTGGAGCCTGGAATGCCAGCAACGGCTGACCGGCATCCCCGAAGAAATGGCCGTGGCGGCCTTTCGCATTACCCAGGAAGCGGTGACCAACATGCTGCGCCACGCCCAGGCGCGCAACGTGCTGGTTCGCCTGCAACGCCTGCCTGAAGGGCTGTCGCTGAGTATCTGTGATGACGGCCAGGGCTTTTCGCCCGCCATCGACCCAGGTAGCGAAGGCCAACGGGGCATGGCCGGCATGGCCGAGCGGATCGATCAGTTGGGAGGCACCCTGTCCGTGAGCAGCCAGCCTGGCGCCGGCACGCGCATCGAAGCACTTTTCCCCTGGGCGCCGCGCGCCCTCGAACGGGCCAGCTCCCCTAAGGTTCTCGAGTGACCTGTACATTATTGCTGGTGGATGACCACGCACTGATCAGGGCCGGCGTACGCGCGCTGATCCAAGACATTCCCGGCTATGCGGTGGCCGGCGAAGCCAGCGATGGCGCGCAATTGCTGGAGCAGTTCAGCGCGCTGCAGCCGGATATCGTCCTGTTGGACCTGTCGATGAAGCACACCAGCGGCCTGGATGCCTTGCAGCAACTCAAGCGCGCCTACCCCAGGAGCAAAGTGCTGATCCTGTCGATGCACACCGACCCGCAGTTGATCATGTGTGCGCTGGAGGCCGGCGCCCATGGCTACCTGCTCAAGGACACCACCGCCAATGAGCTGGAACACGCGCTGGCGGCCTTATCCAACAACGAGCGCTACCTGAGCCCGGCCATCGCCCACACCGTGATCAACCAGGCCTTGGTGCGTAACCAGGCGACCAGCGCGCCTGCCGGCCACAGCCATAACCTTACGGCGCGCCAATTGGAGATCCTGCGCCTGATCGTGCGTGGCAAATCCACCCGGGAGATTGCCCACGGCCTGGGCCTGAGCATCAAGACCGTGGAAGCGCACCGTTCGCAAATCATGAAGCGCCTGCAGATATTCGACGTCGCGGGCCTGGTGTTATTCGCGGTGCGCGAGCAGATCATCAGCCTGGATGACTAGCGGCGAACCCAGCGGCAGGTGCACACGAAGCGCCTTGGGCAAGGCTTCAAAACGCAGATCGTCACCCTGCAGCGGCTCACCGTCGAGGTTGATGTAAAGCCCTTCAGCCTGCTGGATCCGGACCCACGGCAGGCGCGCGCGGACAAACATGGTGTCCAGGCCCCACCCGTTGCTCATCAGCTCACGCAACGTGCCGACCACCTCCTGGGGTGCCGGCAGAATACTCACGTCGAGCAAGCCATCATCGGCCATGGCACCCGGGCACAGCTCATGCCCACCGCCGGCCTGGCGACCATTGCCGATGCCCAGCGCCAGCAGCTCGCCCTTCCAATGAAAATCCGGCCCGTCCAGCTCGGCATAGGCCGCCGTCAATTCGCTGAAACGCGTCAAGCCGGTAAACAGGTAGGCGGCGCCGCCCAGGACTTTTTTCAGGTCTTCGGAGGTGTTGGCGGTGACCTGGCTGCCGAAGCCGCCGGTGGCCATATTGAGAAAGATCTGCCCGCCGACCTGGCCGAGGTCGATCGCCCGCGGCGGCACGTCCAGCATCGCCAGCGCCAGGGCCGGCTCCAGCGGCACACCGGCGGCCTTGGCGAAATCATTGGCGGTGCCCAGGGGCATCAGCACCAGGCTGGCGTCGGTCTTGGCCAGGGCCATCGCTTCGGCCACATCGCGCAAGGTACCGTCGCCGCCACCGGCGATCAGGCAGGTGTATCCGTCGTCCAGGGCTTCGTTGACCAAGCGCTGGGCGTCGCCCCCCTCCCAGGTCACCCGTACCGCCAGCTCCCAGCCCTGCTCACGCCGGGCCTGCACGGCTGCGCGCACGCCCTCGTTGAGGGCTTGCTTGCCGTGGAGGATCAACAGTGCCTTGGGGCTGGTCATGGACGAGGTACTCCTGGATTCAAAGGTGCTTGAAGGATGTGGACCTTGAACCCGTAGCAAAAGTGCGGCAGCAAGTGACAAGCTTGTCGCACTCAGCCCTTGTGCAACTTACTCATCAACTGCGCCTCAGCCTGGGTCAGCCCGCACGACTGGGTCAGCTCGTCCACCGTCGCGCCCATGCCGACCAATTTCGCGGCCTGAGCGAACGACAGGCTGGCGGGATCACGCTGCTCGAGCTGCACCAGTTTGTCCGGCAACGGCGCGAGAATGGCGCGCAGTTCATGCACCTCATCCCCGACCTTCACCGCGCTGCGCTGGTACTGGTCGACCCGCTTGACCAGCTCCAATACACGCCGGTCGCGCACAGCGTCGCGCTCGGCCTGCTGCATCGCCAATTCCCGTTGCTGGCGCAGGTAGCGCAGCAAAAAACCCAGGGTCCCGGCCCACAACAGGGCCAGGACAATCACCGCAGCCTCAAAGAACAATCAGATACTCTCCAGTTCCGACCATTCTTCTTCGCTCATCATCTTGTCCAGCTCAACCAGAATCAGCAGTTCGTTGTTCTTGTTGCACACGCCCTGGATGAACTTGGCCGATTCTTCGTTGCCCACGTTCGGCGCGGTTTCCACTTCCGATTGGCGCAGGTAAACCACTTCCGCCACGCTGTCGACCATGATGCCGACCACTTGCTTGTCGGCTTCGATGATGACGATACGGGTGTTGTCGCTGACTTCGACGGTACCCAGACCGAAGCGCTGGCGGGTGTCGATTACCGTCACCACGTTGCCGCGCAGGTTGATGATGCCCAGTACGTAGCTCGGCGCACCCGGAACCGGAGCGATCTCGGTGTAGCGCAGCACTTCCTGCACGCGCATCACGTTAATGCCGTAGGTCTCGTTGTCCAGCTTGAAGGTAACCCATTGCAGGATCGGATCATCCAAACCTTGTGCGGACGCTGACTTGTTCATATCTCTGACCCCTTCAGATGCCGATGTAGGCGGCGTATTTACTGCTTTTGACCACACTTGCGCGCGGCCCTTATTGTTCAATCAACTGCGTTTGTTGGCAGGCATCGCCTTGACGGCACCGCTGGCGATCAATTCGGCCAGTTCGGCAACGTCGAGCAACGCGCACATATGTTCGATCACGGTGCCCGCCAGCCAAGGCCGCTGGCCCCGGTGGCTGCGCCATTTGATTTCATTGGGATCCAGGCGCAGCGAGCGGCTGACTTGATGCACCGCCAACCCCCACTCGTAGCCCTGCACCGAAATCACGTATTGCAAGCCTTGGCGGAAGTCATCGCGGTAGCGGTCGGGCATCACCCAGCGCGCGGTGTCCAGCACCTTGAGGTTGCCGGCCTGGCTGGGCAGGATGCCGAGGAACCACTCCGGTTGCCCGAACAGCGGCGTCAATTCCTGGCCTTCCAGGGAATAGATCGAGCCCAGGCACACCAGCGGCACCGCCAAGGTCAACCCGGCGACGTCGAACAGCAAGCACTCGAACGGCTCGGCGGCCCACGACGGACGACCGTCGCCGGTGACCGGCGGCGGTGTGATGCTGGGCGGCAGGTGCACTTGCACCACCGGCTCGACCACCACCGGCGGCGTCAGCGCTTCCACGACAACCGGCGCCTCGGGCGCCACGGTCAGCGGCGCGGCGTGTGCATCGCGGGCCTGCTCTTCCAATACAGCCAACTGGAACTCATCCAGGGCGTCCGACGGCGGCACTTCTACCGCCGGTTCCAGCACCAGGATCGGTTCCGGTAATTCTTCTGCGGTCGCGTCTTGCAGCAGGGCGTCCAGGTAGGACTCCAGCGCCAGTTGCGGCCGGGTCTTGGTCTTGAGTTCAACGGGGCGGTTCATCATCAAGCTACCTGCGCCACGAGTTGCTGCGACAGCAGATGCTTGAGCAACGCACGGTAAGCCATGACGCCACGGCTCTTGGCGTCGAACTGCGAAGGCGTGAGCCCGGCGCGGCTGGCATCGCGCAGGCGCGTGTCCACCGGGATGTAGCCGTTCCAGATGCTCTGCGGGTAGGCGTCGCGCAATACGCGCAAGGTACCGAGGGAGGCCTGGGTGCGGCGGTCGAACAAGGTGGGGACGATGCTGTACGGCAGCGGCTGCTTGCGCGAGCGGTTGATCATGGCCAAGGTGCTGACCATGCGCTCCAGGCCTTTGACCGCCAGGTGTTCGGTCTGCACCGGGATCACCAGTTGCTGGCTCGCCGCCAAGGCATTGACCATCAGCACGCCGAGCAACGGCGGGCTGTCGATGATCGCGTAGTCGAAGTCCTGCCACAGTTGCGCCAGGGTCTTGGCGATCACCAGGCCCAGGCCGCTCTGCCCCGGCGACTGACGCTCCAGGGTGGCCAGCGCGGTGCTGGACGGCAACAGGGAAATGCTCTCGTTGCTGGTTGGCAGCAGCAATTGGCCGGGCAAGTCGCCAGGCACACTGCCCTTGTGCAGGAACAGGTCGAAACAGCTGTGCTCCAGCGCATCCGGGTCATAGCCGAAGTAGCTGGTCATCGAGCCGTGGGGGTCAAGGTCAACCACGACCACGCGCTTGCCCGCTTCGGCCAGCAAGCCGGCTAAGGCGATGGAGGTGGTGGTCTTGCCGACTCCACCTTTTTGATTGGCAACTGCCCAGACTCTCATTCGGATGGTTCCTCCCGGTGGGCACAAGCGCGACCGAGACATTGCATAGGTTATTGAGCCGGTGACGGAGAATTGACGGCACTCTGCCGAACCAGCGGTTTTACCGGGGCCGGTGCAGTTTGTGTGCCAGCGCGCTTCAGGGCCGCGTCCGGTGTTGCATTGGCGGTGCCGGTCCCGGTCAGGCTGCGGCGCACATCCAGGTTTCGCGAGACCACCAACACCACCCGCCGGTTGCGCGCGCGGCCTTCCAGCGTGGCGTTATTGGCCACCGGCTGAAACTCGCCGTACCCCACCGAGGCCAGGCGCCCGGGGTTTACGCCCTGCATCGCGAGCATGCGCACGATGCTCGCGGCACGCGCCGATGACAGTTCCCAGTTGGTCGGGTACTGCGCGGTGCTGATCGGCACGTTGTCGGTAAAGCCCTCGACGTGCACCGGGTTCTCGAACGGTTTGAGGATCGCCGCCACCTTGTCGATGATGGTGAACGCCTGATCGCTGGGCATTGCATCGGCGCTGGCGAACAACAGGCTGGAGTTGAGTTCGATCTCTACCCACAACTCATTGCCGCGCACGGTCATCTGGTTGGAGCTGATCAAGTCGCCGAACGCGGCACTGATGTCATCGGCGATGCTTTTCAGCGGGTCGCTGGTGCCCCCCACGCCGGCGGCTGTTTCGTCACTGTCGTTGACCAGCGGCTTGGCCGGCGTCACGGTCTTGGGTCGCTCTTCGCCGATGGGGATCGGCTTGAGCGCGCGGTCGGCGTCGTTGAACACGCCGATCAGCGCCTGGGAAATGACTTTGTACTTGCCTTCGTTGATCGACGAGATGGAATACATCACCACGAAAAACGCAAACAGCAAGGTGATGAAGTCCGCGTAGGACACCAGCCAGCGCTCGTGGTTGACGTGTTCTTCAGGCTCGCGGCGGCGACGGCTCACAGGCAGGCACCTCTCTGTACACCACTTATGTAACCGCCCCGCTCACAGGGGTGAGCGAGCAAGCTCGCTGGCCACACGTCATTGTTCATATCCATCAGTCCATGAAGCCCTGGAGCTTCAATTCGATGGAGCGCGGGTTCTCGCCCTCGGCAATCGACAGGATGCCTTCGAGCAGCATTTCGCGGTAACGGGATTGGCGCATGGCAATCGACTTGAGCTTGCTCGCTACCGGCAACAACACCAGGTTGGCGCTGGCCACACCGTAGATGGTGGCAACGAACGCCACGGCAATCCCGCTGCCCAGTTGCGAAGGGTCGGCGAGGTTGCCCATCACATGGATCAAGCCCATCACCGCACCGATGATGCCGATGGTCGGCGCGTAACCGCCCATGCTTTCGTAGACTTTGGCCGCGTTGATGTCGCGGCTTTCCTGGGTGTAGAAATCCACCTCAAGGATGCTGCGGATCGCTTCCGGCTCGGCGCCGTCCACCAGCAACTGCAAGCCTTTGCGCGCGTAGCTGTCGGGCTCGGCATCGGCCACGCCTTCCAGCCCCAGCAGGCCTTCCTTGCGGGCGGTGAGGCTCCAGTTGACCACGCGGTCGATGCCACCGGCCAAGTCGACGCGTGGCGGGAAAATGATCCAGATCGCGATCTGCATTGCACGCTTGAACGAACTCATCGGCGACTGCAGCAACGCGGCGCCCACGGTGCCGCCAATCACGATCAGCGCCGCCGGCCCGTTGGCCAAGGCGCCCAGGTGGCCGCCTTCGAGGTAGTTGCCGCCAATGATTGCGACAAACGCCATGGTGATGCCGATCAGGCTCAACACATCCATTAGAGGCAGGCCTCCACCAAATGCTTGCCGATGTCGTCCAGGCTGTACACGGCGTCGGCCAGGTCCGCCTTGACGATGGCCATGGGCATGCCATAGATCACACAGCTGGCTTCGTCCTGGGCCCAGATCGCACTGCCGCCCTGCTTGAGCAGGCGCGCGCCTTCACGGCCGTCGGCGCCCATGCCGGTGAGCACCACCGCCAGAACTTTGTCACCGTAGGACTTGGCCGCCGAACCGAAGGTGATGTCCACGCACGGCTTGTAGTTGAGGCGCTCATCGCCCGGCAGGATTTTGATCGCGCCACGGCCGTCGACCATCATCTGCTTGCCGCCGGGGGCCAGCAGCGCCAGGCCAGGGCGCAGAATGTCGCCATCCTCGGCTTCCTTGACACTGATGCGGCACAGCTTGTCCAGGCGTTCGGCAAAGGCTTTGGTGAACGCGGCGGGCATGTGCTGGATCAACACGATCGGCGCCGGAAAGTTGGCCGGCAACTGGGTCAACACGCGCTGCAAGGCGACCGGGCCACCCGTGGAGGTGCCGATGGCGACCAGCTTGTAGGCTTTGCGCTTGGGTGCCGGCGAATGCGCCGTTGCAGTGGCCGGGGCCGACGTGCGTACCGGTGGCGGTGCAGGCCGTGCAAGCGGCGCCGGCGCCGGGCGACCGAACGAGGCACGGCTGGAGGCAGCCGGCGGAGCCACCGCTGCCGGGGCAGGCGTCGGTGTCGGTGTCGGCGCGCTGAACAGGCTGCGGCGGTTACTGCGCGAGATGCTGTGGACTTTCTCGCACAGCATCTGCTTGACCTTCTCGGGGTTGCGCGAGATGTCTTCGAAATTCTTCGGCAAAAAGTCCACCGCACCGGCATCCAGCGCATCGAGGGTCACTCGGGCGCCTTCATGGGTCAGCGAGGAGAACATCAATACCGGGGTGGGGCAGCGTTGCATGATGTGCCGGACTGCCGTGATGCCATCCATCATCGGCATCTCGTAGTCCATGGTGATCACGTCCGGCTTCAGCGCAATGGCTTGATCAATCGCCTCTTTGCCGTTGGTGGCCGTGCCGACCACCTGGATGCTTGGATCGGCGGAAAGAATTTCCGAGACGCGGCGGCGGAAGAAACCCGAATCGTCCACCACCAGGACCTTGACTGCCATAAACACTCCGTTAGGTGGGGCGGGCGAGACCGCCCTGCCCCACCAGAATCAAATACGCCGAGCGGCGTAACGCTTGAGCATGCTCGGAACATCGAGAATCAGCGCGATCCGACCGTCACCGGTGATGGTCGCACCCGACATGCCCGGGGTTCCCTGCAGCATTTTGCCCAAAGGCTTGATGACCACTTCTTCCTGGCCCACCAGTTGATCGACGACAAAGCCGATACGCTGGGTACCCACGGAGAGAATCACCACATGACCTTCGTGCTGCTCTTCATGGGCGGCCGATGCAACCAGCCAGCGCTTGAGGTAGAACAGGGGCAGCGCCTTGTCGCGCACGATCACCACTTCCTGGCCGTCCACCACGTTGGTGCGCGACAGGTCGAGGTGGAAGATCTCGTTGACGTTGACCAGCGGGAAGGCGAACGCCTGGTTGCCCAGCATCACCATCAGGGTCGGCATGATCGCCAGGGTCAACGGCACCTTGATCACGATCTTCGAGCCCTGGCCCTTGGTCGAGTAGATATTGATCGAGCCATTGAGCTGGCTGATCTTGGTCTTCACCACGTCCATGCCGACGCCACGGCCCGACACATCGGAAATCTCGGTCTTGGTCGAGAAGCCAGGGGCGAAGATCAGGTTGTAGCACTCGGTGTCGGTCAGGCGGTCGGCGGCGTCCTTGTCCATCACGCCACGCTTGACCGCGATATTGCGCAGGATGGTCGGGTCCATGCCCTTGCCGTCATCGGTGATCGACAGCAGGATGTGGTCGCCTTCCTGCTCCGCCGCCAGGATGACTTTGCCGCCACGGGACTTGCCCGAGGCTTCGCGTTCTTCCGGGGTTTCGACGCCGTGGTCGACCGCGTTGCGCACCAAGTGGACCAGCGGGTCGGCCAGGGCCTCGACAAGGTTTTTGTCGAGGTCGGTTTCTTCACCCACCAGTTCCAGGTTGATCTCTTTCTTCAGTTGGCGCGCCAAGTCACGCACCAGGCGCGGGAAGCGGCCGAAGACTTTCTTGATCGGCTGCATCCGCGTTTTCATCACGGCGGTTTGCAGGTCGGCGGTCACCACGTCGAGGTTCGACACGGCCTTTTGCATGGCTTCATCGCCACTGCTCAGGCCCAGGCGCACCAGGCGGTTACGTACCAGCACCAGCTCGCCGACCATGTTCATGATGTCGTCCAGCCGCGCGGTGTCCACGCGCACGGTGGTTTCGGCTTCACTGGCGGGTTTGTCCGCAGGCGGCGCCGCGGCGGCGGCACGCGCTGGGGCCGCAGCCGGCGCCGCCGCTGGGGCAGGTGCCGGTTTGGCGGCTGGAGCGGCTGGAGCGGCAGCTTTGGCGGGTGCAGCCGCTTTGGCGGCAACCGGTGCTGCCGTAGCGGCGGCAGGTGCAACCTCGCTGAACTTGCCCTTGCCGTGCAAATCGTCAAGCAGGGCTTCGAATTCGTTATCCGTGATCAGGCCATCAGCGGCAGGCTGCGCAGGGGCGGCAGGCGCAGCGGCGGTGGCGGCGACTGCCGGCAAGGCATCGGCCGCAAAGGTGCCTTTGCCGTGCAGTTGGTCGAGCAACGCTTCGAATTCGTCGTCGGTGATGTCGGTGCTGACCGGCCCGCCCGCTGCGGCAGGTGCAGGAGCGGCAGCGGCAGGCGCCACCGCATCAGCGGCGAACTGGCCTTTGCCATGCAGCTGGTCGAGCAGCGATTCGAATTCTGCGTCGGTAATGTCTTCGCTGGTCGGCGCCGCTGCCGGGGCTTCGGCGGCCGGTGCTTCGGCTTCGGCCTTGACGGCACTGAGGGAGTTGAGCAGTTGTTCGAACTCAGTGTCCGTGACATCCGCTTCAGGCTCCGCCACAGGCTCCGGCGCCGCTTCAACCACCGGCGCGCAAGTGTCCGCAGGCTCTGCATAGCGCGCCAGGGCCGCCAACAGTTCCGGCGTGGCCGCCGTGATCGGGGCACGTTCACGCACTTGGCTGAACATGCCGTTGACCGCATCCAGTGCTTCGAGAATCACGTCCATCAACTCCGAATCAACGTGACGCTCACCCTTGCGCAGGATGTCGAACACGTTCTCGGCGATGTGGCAGCACTCCACCAGCTCATGGAGCTGGAGGAAGCCGGCGCCCCCTTTTACAGTGTGAAAACCGCGAAAAATTGCATTGAGCAGGTTCGCATCATCCGGGCGGCTTTCCAGCTCGACCAGTTGCTCGGACAGTTGCTCTAAAATTTCGCCGGCCTCTACAAGGAAATCCTGAAGGATCTCTTCATCGGCGCCGAAGCTCATGTGGGTGCTCCTTAGAAGCCTAAACTGGATAACAGGTCATCTACGTCATCCTGACCTGACACAACGTCTTCACGTTTATCGGCATGAATCTGCGGACCTTCACCCTTGGCGAGATGTTTTTGTGGATCTTTTTCCGAGAGGATCGCTTCGCGGTCATGTTCAATGCCGGCAAAACGGTCAACCTGGCCTGCCATAAGCACCAATTTGAGCAAGTTGCTTTCCACTTCGGTGACCAACTGGGTCACACGCTTGATCACCTGACCGGTGAGGTCCTGGTAATCCTGGGCCAGCAAAATATCGTTGAGGTTGCTGGAAACCGTGCGGTTTTCCTGCTCGCTGCGCGACAAGAAGCCTTCAACCCGACGTGCCAGCTCACGAAACTCCTCAGCCCCGACTTCCCGGCGCATGAAGCGGCCCCAATCGGCGCTCAGGGCCTGGGCTTCAGTGGCCATGCCGTTGACCAGGGGCGTGGCGTTCTCCACCAGGTCCATGGTGCGGTTGGCCGCCGCCTCAGTCAGCCTGACCACATAGGACAGGCGTTCGGTGGCATCGGTGATCTGTGAGATTTCTTCGGCCTGGGGCATGTGCGGGTCAATCTGGAAATTGACAATCGCACTGTGCAGCTCGCGTGTGAGCTTGCCCACTTCCTGATACAGGCCGCGGTCACGGGTCTGGTTGAGCTCATGGATCAACTGCACCGCGTCGCCGAACTGGCCTTTTTCAAGGCTGTCGACCAACTGGTGAGCATGTTTTTTCAGGGTCGACTCAAAGTCTCCCTGTGACGTTTCGTTATGCTCCATAGCTCCCCCGCGATGGCATCAGCCGTGGATGCGTTCGAAGATTTTTTCGATCTTCTCTTTCAGAGTCAGTGCAGTGAATGGCTTGACCACGTAACCGTTAACACCCGCCTGGGCAGCTTCGATGATCTGCTCACGCTTGGCTTCGGCGGTGACCATCAGCACGGGAAGGCTGCGCAGCTTTTCGTCGGCCCGCACATGACGCAGCAAGTCGATACCGGTCATGCCCGGCATGTTCCAGTCGGTTACCAGAAAGTCGATGCTCCCGCTGTTGAGGATCGGAATCGCCGTAAGGCCATCATCCGCCTCGACCGTGTTTGTGAACCCAAGGTCACGCAACAGGTTTTTTATGATCCGCCGCATCGTTGAGAAGTCATCAACGATGAGGATTTTCATGTTCTTGTCCAATTCGACCTCCAAGCAGTCTTAAACGCGCCCAGCACCTGGACGCGTCATTTCAATCAACAGGCATTACACAAAAAGGACTGCCGGGGGCACCACGGGCCGAACCCGCGAAGATCCATCACCTTCGCGGTATCGCTTTGCAGTGTCCCCACACTGCCTGTCAGCGCGCTCGCCACTCTCCCAAACGCCCCCGCAAGCGAGCGGCGCACTGGCTGTGTAACTGGCTGACTCGCGATTCGCTGACCCCCAGGACCTCACCGATTTCCTTGAGGTTCAGCTCTTCGTCGTAGTACAGCGCCAATACCAGTCGCTCACGCTCAGGCAAATTGGCAATCGCGTCCGCCAACGCACCCTGAAAGCGTTCATCTTCCAGGTCTCGCGCCGGCTCCATATGAGTACTCGCGCCGTCCTCGTGCAGCCCTTCGTGTTCACCGTCCTGCAACAGGTCGTCGAAACTGAACAGGCGGCTGCCCAAGGTGTCGTTCAAAATCCCGTAATAATCGTCGAGACTCAATTGGAGTTCGGCCGCAACTTCGTGATCTTTAGCGTCGCGACCGGTTTTTGCTTCAATTGCGCGAATTGCGTCACTGACCATGCGCGTATTGCGGTGTACCGAACGAGGCGCCCAATCACCCTTGCGCACTTCATCGAGCATGGCGCCCCGGATACGGATACCCGCATACGTCTCGAAACTCGCGCCTTTGGTGGCATCGTATTTGGTTGACACTTCGAGCAGGCCAATCATGCCGACCTGGATCAGGTCTTCTACCTGGACGCTGGCGGGCAGGCGTGCCAGCAGGTGATAGGCGATGCGCTTGACCAGCGGCGCATAACGCTCGATCAACTCGCCCTGACTGTCACGGGCGGACTTCTTGTAGGCGTTATAGCCGTTCGCTGTCATAGCACGGGTCCTGCGCTCGTCTGATGTACCAATCGCTCGACGAAAAACTCCAGATGCCCCCGTGGGTTGGCGGGCAACGGCCAAGTATCGACCTTTTGGGCAATAGCCTTGAACGCCAATGCGCATTTGGAACGAGGGAACGCTTCGTAGACCGCACGCTGCTTTTGCACAGCCTTGCGCACACACTCGTCGTAGGGAACTGCACCGACGTATTGTAAGGCGACATCGAGGAAGCGATCCGTGACCTTGGTCAACTTGGCGAACAGGTTGCGCCCTTCCTGCGGGCTCTGGGCCATGTTGGCCAGTACGCGGAAGCGGTTCATGCCGTAGTCACGGTTAAGTAATTTGATCAGGGCGTAGGCGTCGGTGATCGAGGTGGGTTCATCGCAGACCACCAGCAACACTTCCTGCGCCGCGCGCACGAAGCTGACCACGGATTCGCCGATCCCGGCGGCGGTGTCGATCACCAGCACGTCGAGGTTGTCGCCGATATCGCTGAATGCCTGGATAAGGCCGGCATGCTGCGCCGGGCTCAGGTGCACCATGCTCTGGGTGCCGGAGGCGGCCGGCACGATGCGGATCCCGCCAGGGCCTTGAAGCAGCACATCGCGCAGCTCACAGCGCCCCTCGATCACATCGGCAAGCGTGTGTTTGGGCGTCAACCCCAGCAGAACGTCGACGTTCGCCAGTCCCAGGTCAGCATCCAGCAGCATGACGCGACGGCCAAGTTCTGCCAGGGCCAGGGACAAATTCACTGACACGTTAGTTTTTCCGACGCCACCTTTGCCGCCGGTCACCGCGATCACCTGTACGGGATGCATGCTGCCCATTTTATTTCTTTACCTTGTCTTGCTTAGACGCAGGCTACATGGCTTGGCCGCGTGAATCGCTTGCAGACCATCGATGTAGATACTTTTCACGGTGTTCATCTGACTCAACCGACCCGTTTTGCCGGGTTGTGATAGAGATCGGCGAACATGTCGGCCATCGCTTCCTCGCTAGGCTCGTCTTGCATTTGTACGCTGACGGCGCGGCTGACCAACTGATGACGGCGCGGCAGATGCAGATCATCCGGGATCCGCGGCCCATCGGTCAGGTAAGCCACCGGCAGTTCGTGGCTGATAGCCAGGCTCAGCACTTCACCCAGGCTGGCGGTTTCATCCAGTTTAGTCAGGATGCAACCGGCCAGCCCGCAGCGTTTGTAGCTGTGATACGCAGCGGTAAGAACCTGTTTCTGGCTGGTGGTTGCAAGCACCAGGTAATTTTTTGACTTGATGCCACGCCCGGCCAGGCTTTCGAGCTGCATACGCAACGCCGGGTCGCTGGCTTGCAGGCCGGCGGTGTCGATCAGCACCACGCGCTTGCGCAGCAGCGGGTCGAGGGCATTGGCCAGGGATTGACCGGGGTCGACATGGGTAACCGGCACATTGAGGATGCGGCCCAGGGTCTTGAGCTGTTCCTGGGCGCCGATACGGTAGCTGTCCATGCTCACCAGCGCGATATTCTGGGCGCCGTACTTAAGCACATAACGGGCGGCAAGCTTGGCCAGCGTGGTGGTCTTGCCCATGCCGGCCGGGCCGACCATGGCGATCACTCCGCCCTCTTCCAAGGGTTCGATCTGTGGCGTGGTGATCATCCGCGCCAAGTGGGCCAGCAACATGCGCCAGGCCTGGCGAGGCTCTTCGATTTCGTGGGTCAGCGCCAACAGGTCGCGGGACAACGGGCCGGACAGGCCGATGCGTTGCAGGCGACGCCACAAGTTGGCCTGTTGCGGTTTGCTGCCTTGCAGTTGGGTCCAGGCCAGCGAGCCGAGCTGCACTTCGAGCAACTCGCGCAGGCCATTGAGTTCAAAGCGCATCGAGTCGAACGCGCGCTGGTCGACTGCGGCGGCCGGGGCGGGCGCGGCAGGACGCGGCGGTTCGATGAAAGTGGGCTCGACCAACGGCTCGGCAGCCGTCAGCGGCAGGCCGGCGAACAACTGGCGATTGGTGGTGGCATCGCTGTCGCCGCGCATGCTCAGTTCGGCCTGGGCCGAGACGATGCGCGAGGCAGTCTTGCGCAGCTCGTCTTCAAGCTCCATGTTCGGCACGCGCGGCGCCAGGGCCTGGGGGGTGTAATCCAGGGCAGCCGTCAGCTCGACACCGCCGGCAATACGACGGTTACCGATAATCGCGGCGTCGGCGCCCAGCTCATCACGGACCAGTTTCATGGCCTGACGCATATCGGCGGCGAAAAAACGCTTCACTTGCATAACCCACTACCCTCAGCCGTTGGGCCCTACTGTCGCGACGATAGTCACTTGCTTGTTGTCAGGAATTTCCTGATAAGCCAAAACGTGCAAATTCGGTACTGCCAGGCGCCCGAACCGCGACAACATTGCCCGGACCGGGCCTGCCACCAGCAGAATCACCGGTTGGCCCTGCATTTCCTGGCGCTGCGCGGCGTCGATCAACGAACGCTGCAGTTTTTCAGCCATGCTTGGCTCCAACAGAACGCCCTCTTCCTGGCCTTGTCCTGCCTTCTGAATACTATTGAGCAATATTTGTTCCAACCTTGGTTCCAAGGTGATCACAGGCAGCTCAGAGTCAAGCCCTACAATGCTTTGCACGATTGCACGCGACAATCCGACACGCACCGCCGCCACCAGCGCGGCGGTATCTTGACTCTTGGCGGCATTGTTGGCGATGGCCTCGGCAATGCTGCGAATGTCGCGCACCGGCACCTGTTCGGCCAGCAGCGCCTGCAGCACTTTGAGCAGTTGCGACAGCGACAGCACGCCCGGCACCAGCTCTTCGGCGAGTTTTGGCGAGGCCTTGCCCAGCAAACCCATCAATTGCTGGACTTCTTCGTGACCGATCAACTCGTGGGAGTGCTTGTACAAAATCTGGTTGAGGTGGGTGGCGACCACGGTGCTGGCGTCCACCACGGTATAGCCCAGGGACTGCGCCTGGCTGCGCTGGCTGATTTCGATCCATACCGCCTCCAGGCCAAAAGCCGGATCTTTGGCGGTAATGCCGTTGAGGCTGCCGAACACCTGGCCGGGGTTGATCGCCAGCTCGCGGTCCGGGTAAATCTCGGCTTCGGCCAGGATCACCCCCATAAGCGTCAGGCGGTAGGCACTGGGCGCCAGGTCGAGGTTGTCGCGGATGTGCACGGTGGGCATCAAAAAGCCCAGGTCCTGGGACAACTTCTTGCGCACCCCCTTGATCCGCGCGAGCAATTGGCCGCCCTGGTTGCGGTCCACCAGCGGAATCAGGCGGTAGCCGACTTCCAGGCCGATCATGTCGATGGGCGTCACGTCGTCCCAGCCCAACTCCTTGGTTTCCTGGGCACGGGCCGGGGATGGCAGCAGCTCCTGCTGGCGCGCGACCTCCTGCAGCGCCTGCACTTTGACTGCGTTTTGCTTTTTCCAAAACAGGTAGGCACCGCCGCCGGCCAATGCGGCCATGGTCAGGAACGACACATGAGGCATGCCCGGCACGATACCCATGATCGCCATAATGCCCGCCGCCACGGCCAGGGCCTTGGGCGAGGCGAACATCTGCCGGCTGATCTGCTTGCCCATGTCTTCGGAGCCCGACGCACGGGTCACCATGATTGCAGCGGCTGTTGATAACAACAGTGATGGCAATTGCGCCACTAAACCGTCACCGATGGTCAGCAAGGCGTAGACCTTGCCCGCGTCGCCGAAGGTCATACCGTGCTGGAAGATACCCACGGCAATGCCGCCGATCAGGTTGATGAACAGAATCAGCAGGCCGGCGATGGCGTCACCGCGCACGAATTTGCTGGCGCCGTCCATGGAGCCGTAGAACTCGGCTTCCTGGGCCACTTCCAGGCGGCGCGATTTGGCCTGGTTCTGGTCGATCAAGCCGGCGTTGAGGTCGGCGTCGATGGCCATCTGCTTGCCGGGCATGGCGTCGAGGGTAAACCGCGCGCTCACCTCGGAAATCCGTCCGGCGCCTTTGGTCACCACCACGAAGTTGATGATCATCAGGATCGCGAACACCACGATACCGACCACGTAGTTACCACCGATCACCACTTCACCGAAGGCCTGGATCACCTTACCGGCCGCGGCGTGGCCGTCCTGGCCATGAAGCATCACCACGCGGGTAGAGGCCACGTTCAACGCCAGGCGCAGCAGGGTCGCCACCAGCAAAATCGTCGGGAACACCGCAAAATCCAGGGGCCGCAGGGCATACACGCACACCAGCAGCACCACCACCGACAGGGCGATGTTGAAAGTGAAGAACACGTCGAGCAGGAACGGCGGCATCGGCAACATCATCATTGCCAGCATCACCAGCAACAACAACGGCACACCCAGATTGCCCCGCGAGAGGTCAGTCAGGGTCGTACGGGCCGTGCCGAGCATTTGAGAGCGATCCACCACCGGTATTCCTCGTAACGTAAAGCAAACTTTTGACGCCGGGAGGCATCCTGGTGGCGGTATTGCAAGAAGCTGTCCAACTTTGGTTTGGGGGCGTGAACAACCTCACAAGCGAGCGTTTCTAAAGCCCTAGCCCCAGTTAAATGTGGGAGGGGGCTTGCTCCCGATGGCGGTGTATCAGGCAATAGATTAATTGGCTGAACCACCGCTATCGGGAGCAAGCCCCCTCCCACATTTGGATGTGTGTGCGTCCAGCGCTACCCCGCAACGGGTCGTACGTTCATAGCCTGAGGCCCTTTCTTTCCTTGCTCGCTCTCGAACTCAACCTTCTGATTTTCTTCGAGCGTCCTGAACCCTTCACCCTGGATCGCGGAAAAGTGAACAAAGAGATCAGCTCCACCCTCATCCTGAGTAATAAACCCAAAGCCCTTTTCCGCGTTGAACCACTTCACCGTACCCCTAGCCATTGTCGTTCTCCGTAATCGCGACTGAGCCGCGACTCAGATATCGGCGCTCGCATCAACACGCAACGCATAAATGCCGTCGGGCCGATGAATCATTCGAAACGTCAGTTTTTTACCTGCATAAAGCACCGTCCCAGCCCAATCGTCCCGGCGAATCATCACGCCCTCTTCCCCGGAGCGCGGCACAACCCACCCCAACCCGGTCTCGGGGTCATACGATCCGACACGCCCTCTGTACCTATTCACCGCCACGCTCCCAGCCTCTCGTCTACGACCTGTGCGCCGTGCCTGCTGTAATGAAACCCGGGCGAGCGGCGGCTGGCTACTGTCAGAGTTGACAGGTAGACACCGATTGAGAAGAGGTGGTAGCGGCAACCGTTGAAGGCCAGGTGAGATGCGAATTAAGAGTCGCGGCGCAATTCCGGCGGAATCGGCAGGTCCTTGAGCGGGTCCGGGCGTTTGCCCGTGCCGGCGCGGTATTGGCGGATTTGATAGACATACGCCAACACCTGCGCCACGGCCAGGTACAACCCGGCAGGGATTTCCTGGTCGAGGTCGGTGGAGTAGAAGATCGAACGCGCCAGCTCCGGCGATTCCAACAGCAGGATGTCGTTGGCCACGGCGATTTCGCGGATTTTAAGGGCGGTGAAGTCACTGCCCTTGGCCAGCAGCATCGGCGCGCCGCCCTTCTCCGGGTCGTACTTGAGGGCCACCGCATAATGGGTCGGGTTGGTGATGACCACATCGGCGTCAGGCACTGCGGCCATCATCTTGCGCTGGGACATTTCGCGCTGCAGTTGGCGGATACGTTGCTTGACCTCGGGCCGGCCTTCCTGGTCCTTGTGCTCGTCACGCACTTCCTGCTTGGTCATCAGCAATTTCTTGTGGCTTTCCCACAGTTGGATCGGCGCATCCACCGCCGCAATGATGATCAAACCGGCCGACATCCACAGCGCGCTCCAGCCGACCACCTGCACGCTGTGGATGATCGCCGACTCCAGCGGCTCGTGGGCGATGCGCAGCAAATCGTCGACGTCGGACGACAACACCGACAGCGCCACGAACAGAATCAGGATGAATTTGGCCAACGCCTTGAGCAGTTCCACCAGCGCCTTGGCGGAAAACATGCGTTTGAGCCCGGCGGCCGGGTTCATGCGGCTGAATTTGGGCGCCATGCTGCCCGCCGCGAACAACCAGCCACCAAGGGCGACCGGGCCGATCAGCGCGGCCAGCAGCAAGGTAATCAGAATCGGCTGTACCGCCAGGATCGCGATTTTCCCCGAGTGCAGCAGGTATTGCCCCATGGAGTCCGGGTTGAGCAACACTTCACGGGGCAGGCTGAAGTTGTGCTTCATCAATTCCAGCAGGTCCAGCGCCAGACCACCGCCGTAGATCAGCAAGGCGCCGGCACCGGCCATCATGGTCGCAACGGTATTGAGTTCTTTGGAACGGGCAATCTCGCCTTTTTCCCGGGAGTCCTTTTTACGTTTCTCCGTGGGGTCTTCTGTCTTGTCCTGACCACTCTCGCTCTCGGCCATGGCTCAGCGCGCCCGTGCCAGGTCACGTAAGAACTGCAGGGCATCGGTCGCCAGCGGTTGATACTGATTGAGAATGTCGGCCATGCCGATCCAGAAAATCCACATGCCCAATACGAGGGTCAATGGGAAACCAATGGAGAAGATGTTCAGTTGCGGTGCGGCGCGGGTCATCACGCCGAACGCGATATTGACCACCAGCAGCGCAGTGATCGCCGGCAGTACCAACAACAGGGACGCGCCCAACACCCAGCCCAGGCGCCCCACCACTTCCCAGAAGTGATTGACCACCAGCCCCGAGCCCACCGGCAGGGTGGTGAAGCTTTCGGTCAGCACCTCGAACGCCACCAAGTGGCCGTTCATGGCCAGGAACAGCAAGGTCACCAGCATGGTCAGAAATTGCCCGATCACCGCCGCCGACACGCCGTTGGTGGGGTCGACCATGGACGCGAAACCCATGCCCATCTGGATCGAAATGATCTGCCCGGCAATCACGAACGCCTGAAAAAACAGCGACAGGGAAAACCCCAGCATGGCACCGATCAACACCTGCTCGGCGATCAGCAGCAACGCGCTCAGGTCCAGCGCATTGACCGGCGGCATCGGCGGCAACCCCGGCACGATCACCACGGTAATCGCCACCGCGAAATACAGGCGAATACGCCGTGGCACCAAGGTCGTGCCGAACACCGGCATAGCCATCAACATGGCCGTCACACGGAACAACGGCAGGATGAACGAAGCCACCCAGGTACTGATCTGGGTATCGGTCAACGCCAGCAGCGAGTTCATCGGATCAGCCGATCAACTGCGGAATACTGCCGTACAACTGCAGGATGTATTCCATGAAGGTCTGCACCAGCCACGGGCCGGCGACAATCAGCGTGACCAGCATCACCAGCAGGCGCGGCAAAAAGCTCAAGGTCTGTTCGTTGATCTGCGTCGCGGCCTGGAACATCGCCACCAGCAGGCCCACCAACAGGCTCGGTACCACCAGCACCGCGACCATCATGGTGGTCAGCCACAGCGCTTCACGGAACAGGTCAACGGCTACTTCTGGAGTCATCGCGCTATACCCCGCCGAAGCTGCCGGCCAAGGTGCCGATAATCAGCGCCCAGCCATCCACCAGCACAAACAGCATGATCTTGAACGGCAACGAAATGATCAGCGGCGAGAGCATCATCATCCCCATGGCCATCAGCACGCTCGCCACCACCAGGTCGATAATCAGGAACGGGATAAAAATCATGAAGCCGATCTGGAACGCCGTCTTGAGTTCCGAGGTCACGAATGCCGGCACCAGAATGGTCAGCGGCGCCTGGTCCGGGGTGGCGATATCGGTACGTTTGGATAGACGCATAAACAGCTCAAGGTCGCTGGAACGGGTCTGCGACAGCATGAAATCCTTGATCGGCCCCTGCGCCTTGTCGATTGCATCCTGGGCCGTCATTTTTTCCGCGAGGTACGGTTGCAGGGCTTGCTGGTTCACCTTGTCGAACACCGGCGCCATGATGAACATCGTCAAGAACAGCGCCATGCCGGTGAGGATCTGGTTCGATGGCGTCTGTTGCAGGCCCAGTGCCTGGCGCAGGATCGAGAACACAATGATGATCCGCGTGAAACTGGTCATCAGCATGACGAACGCCGGAATAAAACTCAGCGCGGTCATGATCAGCAGGATCTGCAGGCTGACCGAATATTCCTGGGCCCCGGCGGCGTTGGTACCCAGCGTAATGGCCGGGATCGACAACGGATCGGCGCCAAACGCCAACGGCGCAGCCAGCAACAGCATGAGCGTCAATAAAACGCGCATTACTTCTTATCCTTCTGATCCTTGCCCAGCAACTCCATGAGGCGCTGAGCGAATTCGGGCGTGGCGGGCTGGGATTGGGTGGTTTGTACCGGCGTCTTGAGCACGTGCAGCGGGGTGATGCGGCCAGGGGTGATGCCCAGCAGGATCTGCTCCTCGCCCACCTGCACCAGCACAAGCCGATCACGCGGACCAAGCGCACGCGAGCCGACCAGCTCAATCACCTGGGCGTTGCCCGGGCCGATGCTCTGCACGCGGCGCATCAGCCAGGCCAGCACGAAAATTACACCGACCACCAGCAGCAGGCCCAACACCAGTTGTGTCAATTGCCCTGCAACGCTGCCGGTAACCGGCGCGGCGACGGCCTGCACCACCGGCTCGGCGGCCCAGGCATCCAGTGGCAGCGCGACCAACAGTCCCACCATCAGCCGTTTCATATCAGCGCAACTTCTTGATGCGTTCACTTGGGCTGATCACGTCAGTCAGGCGGATGCCGAACTTCTCGTTGACCACCACCACTTCACCGTGGGCAATCAGGGTGCCGTTGACCAGTACGTCCAACGGCTCGCCGGCCAGGCGGTCCAACTCGATCACCGAACCCTGGTTGAGTTGCAGCAGGTTGCGGATGTTGATGTCGGTGCTGCCCACTTCCATGGAAATCGACACCGGAATGTCGAGAATCACGTCCAGGTTCGGACCGTCCAGGCTCACCGGCTCATTGTTCTTGGGCACGCTGCCGAATTCTTCCATTTGCAGGCGGTTGCCGGCAGGCGCGGTGGCGGCGTCAGCGGCCAGCAGTGCGTCGATATCGTCCTGGCCAACTTCGCCGGTTTCTTCCAGGGCAGCCGCCCATTCGTCAGCCAGGGCCTGGTCTTCGGCGGAAGTGTTTTCGTGTTCGGTAGCCATTACATGTCCTCGGCGGAGCAAACATTCATAAATAGGGATGTTTCAAACGGGTGGCGTCAACGACGAGTGATCGACTCCACCACCTGCAGCGCCAGGTTGCCCTTGTGGGAACCAAGCTTGACCTTGAACGACGGCACGCCGTTGGCGCGCATGATCATTTCTTCCGGCAACTCGACGGGAATGATGTCCCCCGGTTGCATGTGCAAAATATCTCGCAGGCGCAACTGGCGACGGGCCACGGTGGCGCTCAGCGGTACGTCGACGTCCAGCAGGTCTTCGCGCAGGGCCTTGACCCAACGCTCGTCCTGGTCGTCCAGGTCGGACTGGAAACCGGCGTCGAGCATCTCGCGCACCGGCTCGATCATCGAGTACGGCATGGTCACGTGCAGGTCGCCGCCGCCGCCATCGAGTTCGATGTGGAAGGTGGACACCACAATCGCTTCGCTGGGGCCGACGATGTTGGCCATGGCCGGGTTCACTTCCGAGTTGATGTACTCGAAATTGACTTCCATGATCGCCTGCCAGGCTTCCTTCAAATCGATGAAGGCTTGCTCCAGCACCATGCGCACCACGCGCAATTCGGTTGGGGTGAATTCGCGCCCTTCGATCTTGGCGTGACGGCCGTCACCGCCGAAGAAGTTATCCACCAGCTTGAACACCAGTTTGGCGTCGAGGATGAACAACGCGGTGCCGCGCAGCGGCTTGATCTTGACCAGGTTGAGGCTGGTGGGCACGTACAGCGAGTGCACGTACTCGCCGAACTTCATCACCTGCACGCCGCCCACCGCCACGTCCGCCGAACGGCGCAGCATGTTGAACATGCTGATGCGGGTATAACGGGCAAAACGCTCGTTGATCATCTCCAGGGTCGGCATGCGCCCACGGACGATACGATCCTGGCTGGTGAGGTCATAACTTTTGACGCTGCCGGGGTCGGCAACCATTTCGGTCTGTACCAGACCATCGTCCACACCATGCAGCAGCGCGTCGATTTCATCCTGGGACAGCAGGTCTTGCACGGCCATGTCGTGATCCTACTGCAATACGAAGTTAGTGAAGAGCGCCTGCTCGATCACGACTTTGCCGAGTTCCTTCTGGGCCACTTCCTGCACACTGGCAGTGACCTTCTGACGCAGCATTTCCTGGCCCACCGGAGTGGCCAGGGTGTCGAAGCTCTGGGCGGAGAACAGCATGACCAGGTTGTTGCGGATCACCGGCATGTGCACCTTGAGTGCGTCCAGGTCCGACTGGTTGCGCGCCAGCAAGGTAATGCTCACCTGCAAATAGCGTTGGCGACCGTTCTGGTTGAAGTTGGCGACAAAGGCCGGAAGCATCGGTTCGAAGATAGCCGGTTGCTTGGCGTTACTGGCGGTTTCGGCAACCGGCGCCGGTTTGCTTGCACTGCTGTGCATGATGTACCAGGTGCCACCCACCGAAGCGCCGATGGCCAGGAGCAGGCCCACGACTATCAACAGGATAAGCTTGAGCTTACCTTTGCCTGCGGGTGCTTTTGCTGCGTCGTCGCTCTTCGCCATGCCAATAATCCGTCACTATTCGGGGATTCATAGATCTACGCAAAGGCAAGAGCAAGTGTTATGCCAGAGTTGTCCGGCAAGTCGCAGACGAAAGCACACCCCAAAGCAAATGTGGGAGGGGGCAAGCCCCCTCCCACATTTTGTCCTACGCCAGGCTCAGGTCAGGCGTAGTAGTCCACGGCGCTGGAGCCGATCACGGTTGAGGTCAGGGGCGCCACGGCCTCAGCCACATCAATGGGGTTGCCGCCATCGCCATTATCACCACCGCGCCCGCCGCTGCCGCTCACACCACGGGTCTGGGCCTGCTGTTGTTGTTGCTCCTGGCCACGGGACTGGTCGGAAACGTTGACGTCCACCTGGCCCATGCCCTGCTGCGCGAACATTTCCCGCAGGCGGCCGGACTGGCTTTCCAGCGCTTCACGCACCACCGGGTGGGCGCTCATGAAGTTGACCTGGGCCTGTTGATCGGCGGTCATGTTGACTTTGATATCCAGGCGTCCGAGTTCGGCGGGCTGTAATTGGATCTCCGCCGATTTGAGGTTGGCGCTGGACAGGTACATCACACGGTTGACGATTTCGTCGGTCCAGCCGCTCTGGTGCATGGCCAACGGTGCGTTGGCCACCGGCGGCAAGGCGTTGGCGGTTTTCGGCGTGGCCGCCTGGGTCAGTGCCGCCAGGCGATTGGCGAAGTCGTCGACACGGGTGTCGCTGCTGGCGCCCTTGAGGTCCTTGAGGCCCTCTTCGATCAGCCCGGTAAAAGCTTTGTCGCCGCCCTGGTCGGTGCTGTCCTTGGTGGCCTGCTGGTCGACCATGCCGGCCAGGCCGGCGGCGAAATTCTGCGCGGCGGTCGGCTGATCCTGGGCGGGCGGCGGCGCAGTCTTGGCCGAGGCCTGACTGCTGGCCGACACATGCCCGCCCTGCTCCATCGCCAGGCGCACGGCCGGCATCGCATCCAGCGGGTCGGCCGCGGGGTCGAAGGCGGGCTTGATCTCATCGGTGGCCGTGATCGGCGCGGCAACCTGCGCCTTGGGATCAGTCGGCGCAGCGGCGGGTGCCGGCGTCTCGACGGGAACCGGTACCGCCACCGGGGTGACGGTGGCTACCAACGCCGGATCGACCACCGGGTCAACCGCAGGCTGTTGCGCCAGGGTCGGGTCAACCGGCGCCGCCTCATCCGTACTGGCGCTGTCATCGGAGGTGGCCGCCGGCTTGGCAGGCAAGCTATTGCCGCTATCGGCAACCGCCGGTTTGCTGGCGGCAGGCTTGTCGCTGCCGGCTGCCGGTTTGGCGGCGGCATCGGCGGTCTTGTCGCGCATCGGCTTGGTCGGGGTATCGTCGCCCTTTACCGTCGGTTTCGAGCCTTGGCTGGCAAACACTTGAGCGAAGCCTGGGCCCTTGTCCCGTGGCTCCGCGGCCACCACCGGCGGGTTGGCGGCAGGTGCCTGGGGTTTGGCCGCGGCGGCAGTCTGAAGCAGCGAATTGGGAGCGACTGGCATAGGTAAAGGTCTCCACTGCATGGGGATCGGGGATGCAGTATCAGGAGGTAGAGCAAGAGTCGGGCCAGGTTCGCGATTAACCTGCCATCACAGCTGAAACCGTTGCCGCTCGCGCTCATACAAAGGCCGAACCAGGGCGAACTCAAGGTCAATCTCGTTCACCAGCTTCCCCAAGTCTATGTGGGCAGGTTCGGCCGACCCGTCTTCCAGTCGCCGGCAAAGATCGGCCAGCCGCACCGCCCCCAGGTTGCTGCTGCTGCCCTTGAAGCTATGCGCGATCCGCCCCAGCGCCTTGGCATCGTCACGCGCCTTGCGCAGCGCTTCGACGCGTTTCTGGGAGTCGTCAAGAAAGGTGTCGAGCAGCTTGGGATACTCACTTTCCATGACTTCCTGCAAACCCGACAACACCTGCGGGTCCAAATGAACCTCAGCCACTTGCTCGCTCCTTGATCAAGAATCGGCGGATTATGCCAGAGCCTCCCAGCAAAACTCTACGCAGACGCTGCGCCCACCGTCAGACCAGCCTACATCGCTGCTCAATTGGCGCACCAGGCTCAAGCCCCGGCCGGACAGGCGGTCCGTATCCAACGGTCGGGCCAGCACCTGCTCCACGTCGAACCCCGCGCCGCTGTCCTCCAGGCACAGGGTCATTTTGCCGCCCGTCGCGGTCGGCACCACGTGGATGCGCACCCGCACGTACCCATCGCTCAACTGCGCCAGGCGGTCATTGCGCTGGCGGTAGTACTCGGCGAAACCCTCGGCATCGCGTTTGAGCCGCGAGTCCAGGCCAAGCACGCCATGCTCCAGGGCGTTGGAATACAACTCGGCCATCACGCTATAGAGCGCCCCGCTCTGCTCGCGCAGGCCATGGATCTCCAGCAACAGCTGCAGCAGATAAGGCAACGGGTTGTAGCGCTTGAGGGTGTCGGCCCTGAACTCGAAATCCACCGACCAATCCAGCGGGCACGACTGGCCGCTGTCGGCATACAGCGGCCCCGTCACGCGCACCGCCGGGCCGGGCTCCAGGGTGATTTCCACCATGCTTACGTCATCGCGCGCCTCACCACGAAACGCGGCCAGCGCCTGTTCGATATCTTCGAACAGGCGGTCCGGCTCGCGGTTGGCGGCGAACACCTGATGCAAACGCTGCGTGCCAAACAGTTGCTCATTGGCATCGGCCGTCTCCAGTACGCCGTCGGAGAGCAGGAACACCCGGTCGCCAAGCGCCATCGGCCAGACTTCGGTGCGGTCATCGAACGCTTGCGGCGACAGCACCCCCAAGGGCAAATGCCGCGATTGCAGCGGCGTGCGTTTGCCGCTGGCCACTTCATGCACATAGCCGTCGGGCATGCCGCCGTTCCACACCTCGACCACGCGCCGCTGGGTGCTCAGGCACAGCAGCGTGGCGCAGCAGAACATGTCCACCGGCAGGATGCGTTTGAGCTTGGCGTTCATCTCCCGCAGGGTTTGCGCCAGGCCATAGCCTTTGGCGGTCATGCCATAGAACACTTCGGCCAGGGGCATGGCGCCCACCGCCGCCGGCAGGCCGTGCCCGGTGAAGTCGCCGAGCAGCACGTGCATATCGCCGGACGGCGTGTAGGCCGCCAGCAATAAATCACCGTTGAACAGCGCATAGGGCGATTGCAGATAGCGGATATTCGGCGCGGCGTTGATACAGCCCGAATGCGCGACCTTGTCGAACACCGCCTTGGCCACCCGCTGCTCGTGCAGCAGGTAATCATTGTGCTTGGCGATCAGGTCGCGCTGCTCCAGCACCGTGGCTTGCAGGCGGCGCAGGCGGTCCATGGCATTGATCTTGGCCGCCAGGATCAATGCGTTGTAGGGCTTGGGCAGGAAATCATCGCCACCCGCATCCAGGCATTCGGCGAGGTCGGCGCTTTCGCTCAGAGAGGTCAGAAAAATAATCGGGACCAGCGCTTCACCCGCCAACTGCTTGATCCATCGCGCGGCGATAAAACCGTCCATCACCGGCATCATGGCGTCCATCAGCACCAGGTGCGGACGCGCGCGGGCAAAGACTTCCACGGCTTCCTCGCCGTTGGTGGCGGTGAGCACGTGGTGACCCTGGCGCCGCACGATAGTCGACAGCAGCAACAGGTCGGCCGCGCTGTCTTCGGCGATCAGAATGCTCAGCGGCTCGGAGACTGGGGCCAGGACTCTCAATTGATATCGAACAGCTTGTCGAAGTTGGAGATGGCGAGGATCTTGCGCACGTCGGAGTGGGTGTTGATAACCCTGACTTCCGCGTCGTCACCGCCCGCGTGGTCGCGCAACAGCAGGAGCATGCCCAGGGCCGAGCTGTCCATGTAGGTGGTTTCTTTCAGGTCGACGATGTAAGTCTCGGGAACCTTGTAGAAACGCTCATATGAATCTCGAAACGCCCGGTGACTGCCGAAATCGAACCGGCCCTTGATTGCAATCGTCAACTTCTTCCCATCCAGGGATACTTCTGACTCGACTGACATATGACAGCTTCCTTGTCATTGAGATACACACAAGGTTTAGCAGGTGAACCGGAAGTGGGCAACACAACAAATCAAATGTGGGAGCAAGCCCCCACATTTTTTCCTGCCGGGCGTAGTTAGAACTGTTGTTGGCGCGGAAGGCGTTGTGATAATTCGTCGAGCAGTTTTTGCTCGCGCTTGTCTTCCAGCGCTCGCGCCTCGTCGATATAGCGCTGCACCAGCTTGCGCAGCCCCTCGACCCTGGCAAACGCCGCTTGCCAGCTTTCGCGGGCTTTATCGAGATTGTTCTGATGCCAGGCCAGGCTCTGGCGCTGCTGGGCGACCGCCGTTTCCAACTGGTTGAGAAAGCCCTGGTAGCCCATCAACCACTGGCCCGACACGCCCTTTGTGCCGCGTTCGATCCATTGCTGCTGGTACTCGCTGCGAAAGCGCTCCAGGTCGCCCAGCTTGCTTTCGGCCAGGCGTACCTGGCCTTGGAAGTAACCCAGGCGCTGAACCGCGGTTTTCTCGGCCTTTTCGGCCATCTCCACCACGGGAGCCAGGCGCGCGGCGCGGCTGTTGGCCATGGCTTAGCCGCCTGGCGCAGGGGCAAAAATGGACTGCAAATGCGCTTCGCTTTCACCCATGCTGATCTTGTCATTGAGGCCCTGGCGCAGGTAGGTCACCAACTGCGGCTGCAGGGCGATCGCCAGGTCGGTGTCGCGATCACCACCGGCCACGTAGGCACCGACGCTGATCAGGTCACGACTCTGTTGATAGCGCGACCACAGCTGCTTGAACTGCTGCGCGCGGGTCATATGCTCGGGCGTGACCACCGCCGGCATCACCCGGCTGATGGACGCTTCGATATCAATGGCCGGGTAGTGCCCTTCCTCCGCCAGGCGCCGCGACAGCACGATGTGGCCGTCGAGCACGCCCCGCGCCGAGTCGGCAATCGGGTCCTGCTGGTCGTCGCCTTCGGACAAAACGGTATAGAACGCGGTGATCGAACCGCCACCGGCCTCGGCGTTACCGGCACGCTCCACCAGCTTGGGCAGCTTGGCGAACACCGACGGCGGGTAGCCTTTGGTGGCGGGCGGCTCGCCGATGGCCAGGGCGATTTCCCGCTGGGCCTGGGCGAAACGCGTGAGCGAGTCCATCAGCAACAGGACGTTCTTGCCCTTGTCGCGAAAATATTCGGCAATGCGCGTGCAGTACATGGCAGCGCGCAAGCGCATCAGCGGCGCATCGTCCGCAGGCGAGGCGACCACCACCGAGCGCTTGAGGCCTTCTTCACCGAGGCTGTGCTCGATGAACTCCTTGACTTCCCTACCCCGCTCGCCGATCAGCCCGACCACGATGATGTCGGCCTCGGTAAAGCGGGTCATCATGCCCAGCAACACCGACTTACCCACGCCGGTACCGGCGAACAGGCCCAGACGCTGGCCACGGCCGACCGTCAATAAACCGTTGATGCTGCGAATACCCACGTCCAGCGGCACGCTGATGGGGTTACGGTTGAGGGGGTTGATGGTCGGCCCGTCCATCGGCACCCAATCTTCGGCCTTCATGCCGCCCTTGCCGTCCAGCGCGCGGCCGGCACCGTCGAGCACACGGCCGAGCATGCTCATGCCCATGGGCAGGCGGCCGGTATCGGCCAGTGGCACTACACGCGCACCGGGGGCGATGCCCGCCAGGCTGCCGACCGGCATCAGGAAAATCTTGTTGCCGGAGAAGCCCATCACTTCAGCCTCCACCTGCACCGGGTGGTAGCTGTCGTCGTTGATCACCATGCAGCGGCTGCCCATGGCGGCACGCAGGCCTTCGGCTTCGAGCGTCAGGCCGACCATGCGCAACAGACGCCCTTCGAGGATCGGCTGGCCGGGCAACTCGGTGGCCTCGACGTAGCCGCCCAGGCGCTTGGCGAAGCTGGTGCGATCAAGGCGCATCGGCGGCGTCCAGGTCCACGCTCAGGTCGGGTTCGGCCGGGTTCAGCGCTTGCTCGTGCTGTTGGTCCAACAGCTTGGCCATGATCTGACTGATGCGGGTTTCCACCGTGGCATCGATGCGGCTGTGTTCGGTCTCGACCCGGCATCCACCGGGCTGCAAGGCCGCATCTTCGACGATGCGCCAGGTTTCTTCATGGCGCTCGCGCAGGGCTTTGACCTGCTCGAAATCCTGCGGGTTGATGTACAAGCGCACATTGCCGACGCCCAGGGGCAGCAGCTTGAGGGCCTCGCGCATCACGCTTTCAATATGGCTGGAGTCCAGCACCAGTTCGCGCTGGATCACTTGACGGGCGATGTGCTCCACCAGGCGCACCATGGCTTTTTCGATCTGCGAGTCCTGCTCGGCGATGGGCTCGAACAGCCCGCCCATCAAGCGCTCCAGGCTGCCCAGCTTGACGCTCAACGCCGCCTCGGCTTCCTGGCGCACTTTGAGGGTGGTGCTGCGAAAGCCGTCTTTCTCACCGGCGGCGAAGCCTTCGTTGTAGGCCTCCTGACGGATGCTTTCCAACTCTTCCAGGGTCAGTGGCTGGACTTCTTCCAGCGGCACTTCTTCCATTTCCACCGGCAGTTCGACCACCGGTTCCGGCTCGGGCTCCGGCACATGCGGGTCGAAACTGGGCAACGACCAGATGTCGAACCCACCGACATCCCGTGCGCGAATCAGATCGCTGGGCGCCTCATCTTTGTTCGACATGCGTGGCGCCTTAGATCATTTCTTCGCCGCCCTTCCCACCGAGAACGATTTCTCCGGCTTCGGCCATACGGCGGGCAATGGTGAGGATTTCTTTCTGCGCGGTTTCCACGTCGCTGACACGCACCGGCCCCTTGGCCTCGAGGTCGTCGCGCAGCAGCTCGGAAGCACGTTTGGACATGTTCTTGAAGATCTTCTCCTTGACGCCTTCGTCGGACCCCTTGAGGGCCAATACCAGCACGTCGGAGGACACTTCGCGCAGCAACGCCTGGATGCCACGGTCGTCGACATCGGAGAGGTTGTTGAACACGAACATCAGGTCTTCGATCTGGCCGGACAGGGTGTCGTCGATCTCGCGGATCGAGTCCATCAACTGGCCTTCGACCGAGCTGTCGAGGAAGTTCATGATGTCGGCCGCGCGCTTGATACCACCCAGGGTGGTGCGCGAGGCGTTCGAGTTGCCGGAGAACTGCTTTTCCAGAATCGTGTTCAATTCTTTCAAGGCCGCCGGCTGTACGGTGTTCAGCGATGACACGCGCAGGATGATGTCCAGGCGCACCTTATGGTCGAAGTGGCCGAGCACTTCACCGGCCTGGTCGGGGTCGAGGTACGCCACCACGATCGCCTGGATTTGCGGGTGCTCGTAGCGGATCACGTCGGCGACGGCGCGCGGCTCCATCCACTTGAGGCTGTCCAGGCCGCTGGTGTTGCCGCCCAACAGGATGCGGTCGATCAGGCCGTTGGCTTTGTCTTCGCCCAGGGCCGAGGTGAGCATCTTGCGGATGTAGCTGTCGGAACCGACGCCCAGGCTGGTCTGGTCGCCGACGATCTCGACGAACTCGCTCATCACCTGTTCGACTTGCTCACGGTGCACATTGCGCATCTGCGCCATGGCCACGCCCACGCGCTGGACCTCTTTGGGGCCCATGTGGCGCAGCACTTGGGCGGCGTCGGTTTCACCCAGCGACAGCAGCAGTACTGCGGCTTTGTCGACCCGGGAGAGTTTGGCAACTGCGGCTCGATCACTCATCTGCGTTAATCCACTCTTTCACGACCTGGGCCACACGGCCCGGGTCTTCTGCCACCAGACTTTTGATTGCGTTCAACTGAGCGTCGTAACCTTCGCTCGGGCTTGGCAACAGAATGCTTTGCGGGCCGCCGAGGCTGACGCGGTCGTTGGCCAGTTCGCCGTCCAGGCCGCCCATGCCACCCAGCTCCACGTCGCCGCCACCAAAGGCCGCCAGTTGTTGTTTCTTGCCGTTGCCGGTGATGTTATTGAGCACCGGACGCAGCACGCCGAACACCAGCACCAGGATGAACAACACACCCAGCACTTGCTTGACGATGTCCCAGAACCACGGCTGCGAGTAGAACGCAGGCTCGGCGATGGTTTCGCCACGCTCGGCGGAGAACGGCATGTTGATCACGCTGACGCTGTCACCCCGGCTGGCATCGAAACCAACGGCGTCCTGCACCAGGCGTGTGAAGCGCGCCAATTCGTCGGCGCTCCACGGAGCGCGGGTGACCACGCCGTCAGCGGGGTTGACCTTGACCTGGTCATCGACCACCACCGACACCGACAGGCGATTGACGCGCCCTTGTTGTTGCTTGGTGTGGCTGATGGAGCGGTCGAGTTCGAAGTTCTTGGTGGACTGGTTCCGCTTGTCCGCCGGGTACGGGGCGAGCATCGGTTGGCCGGTGGCCGGGTCCATGATCTGCTGACCGTTGGCGTCCAACAGTGGCTGCCCAGGCTGGATCGCGCCCGCAGCGGCTGTGGCGCCGCCGGTGGTTTGCGGTGCCGAGGCCGGCGATGGTGGCTGGTTGCTCAGGGCCCCCGGCACACCTTGCGGGCCATTGCTGGCGGTACGTTGTTCGCTGGTGGACTGCTCACTGCGCAGGGCCGGCTGGTCTGGGTTGAACTGCTCGGAGGTCGACTCGACCGCGCTGAAGTCCACGTCGGCGGACACTTCAGCCTTGTAGCGGTCGTTGCCCAGCACCGGCTGCAAGATGTTATGCACACGCTGGGTGAGCATGCTTTCCATACGGCGGCTGTAGTCGAACTGCTTGCCGGCCATGGTCAATGCCGAGTTCTCGGCCTGGTCGGACAGCAGGTTGCCCTTCTGGTCGACCACGGTGATCTGCGACTTGCTCAGCTCGGGAACGCTGGTGGCCACAAGATTGATGATCGCCATGACCTGGCCAGGCTCCAGGGAGCGGCCGGAAAACAGCTCGACCAATACCGAAGCACTTGGCTTGCGTTCATCGCGCACAAACACCGAGCTTTTTGGAATGGCCAGGTGCACGCGGGCACCCTTGACGTTGTTCAAGCTGGAAATGGTGCGCGCCAACTCGCCTTCCAGGCCACGACGGTAGCGGGTGGCTTCCATGAACTGGCTGGTACCCAGGCCCTGGTCCTTGTCGAGGATCTCAAAACCGATGTTGCTGTCGGACGGGGTCACGCCGGCGGCGGCGAGCTTCATGCGCGCGCGGGCCACGTCATCGGCCTTGACCAGCAGCGCGCCGGAGTTGGGCTCCACGGTATAAGCGATGTCGGCGGCGGCCAGGGTTTCCATGATCTGCTTGGAATCCATGCCCGCCAGGCTGCCGTACAGCGGCCGGTAATCGGGTTGCTGCGACCACAACACCACGGCAAAACCAATCGCCACGCTGGCAGCCAGGCCGACCAACAGGCCCACCTGACGCAACATGGTCATTTCCGAGAGGTTTTCCAGGAACGACAGGCCAAACAGCGGCGGTTTGCCGTCTGCCTTGGCGGGGACGTTGTCGGAGACTGCTTCTGCCATGATTTAAATCTCGCCCTTAAACCGGCATCTGCATGATGTCTTGATAGGCCTGAACCAGCTTGTTGCGCACTTGGGTCAGGGCCTGGAAGGAGACGCTGGCCTTTTGCGAGGCAACCATCACATCGGTCAGGTCCACGCCACTTTTGCCGATCTCGAACGCATTGGCCAACTGGCTGGAGGCTTGCTGGGTATCACTGACTTTGTTGATCGCCTGGCCGAGCATGTCGGCAAAGCTGCTTTGGCCCAATTCCGGCGCTGGCGCGACGGATTTCGGTTGAGCCATGGCATCCATCTGCATGGAGCGCATATCCAACATCAACCGATTGAACTCAATACCCTGGCTCATGACCTTTCTCTCTCCGACAACCCGTATTTTTTTGACGCTACGCCGTACTTACCTGGGGAGGTAGCAACAAGGGTGCCAGATTCCTATCAGCTCGTAAGAAAAGGCGACAAAGCTTGTCCAAATTGTTACCGGCTATAGGCATGGGTATCTACACGACTGCAGGCTGTTGCTCTGGCTTTTGATCTTGATCTAAGGCGCCCCGTCAAACACGCTGGGCGAACGCAGGTTCGGGCACACCGAGCCTAAGCGAGGGGCCGAGTGTTGGGGCAAGAGCCCTTTTGGTTACTTTTGGGGCTCTTTTCCAAAAGTGACCCGCTGTAAAAGCGGAACCAATAGCCGCCGTTACCGCAGAAACGGATATGTACTCGGTCAGATCCAAAAAATAGTCGCCTGACACGCCGCCATCGGGGGCAAGCCCCCTCCCACATTTTTAGTCGCGGGGCATCAGTTAGATAGTCGTCTGCGCCCGAACCGCCACAGGTTCAAACCCACGCCAACGTTGTGTAGAGACCAATGGCTATAGGGCGAAGTCAGGTGGCAAACAGATACGCCTCCACATCCATCCCGGCATCACGCATTTGCGCCAGCTTGTAGCGCAGGGTGCGCGGGCTGATACCCAGGCGTTCAGCCGCCTCTTTGCGGCGGCCGCGCTCGGCGCGCAGGGTGTCGATGATCATCTGGAACTCGCGACGGCGCAGGTCGTCGCCCAGGGCACCGGCAGACTCCGCCTCGGCAACCACCGGCGCGGCGGCCAACGTGGGCAGCGGCGCGGCGCCGCTGCCCATGGCCAGGCAAAAATCCTGGGGCTGGATCAGGCCGCCCTGCTGCAGGATCAACGCACGCTGGATGGCGTTGTCCAGTTCACGCACGTTGCCGGGCCATGGGTAACCGACCAGGCACGCCTGGGCCTCGGCCGACAGCCGTGCCTGGGCGTGCTTCATTTTTTTGACGTGGTTATTCAGCAGGCGCTCGGCCAGCGGGAGGATGTCCGCCGGACGCTCGCGCAGCGGGCGCCAGGCCAGCGGAAATACCGAGAGCCGGTAGAACAGGTCTTCACGGAAACGCCCCGCCGCCACTTCGCCGGCAAGGTCGCGGTTGGTGGTAGCGATCACCCGGATATCCAATTGGATCGGCTTGCGCGCGCCCACCCGCTCCACTTCGCGCTCCTGCAACACCCGCAGCAGCTTGGCTTGCAGGCCCAGGGGCATTTCCGAAATTTCATCGAGCAGCAGGGTGCCGCCGTCGGCCTGTTCGAACTTGCCCGCCTGGGACGCGATGGCACCGGTGAACGAGCCCTTTTCGTGACCGAACAACGTGGCTTCGAGCATGTTGTCGGGGATCGCCGCGCAGTTGATGGCGATAAACGGTTGCGTGGCGCGGGTCGATTGCTGGTGGATATACCGCGCCAGCACCTCTTTACCGGTACCCGACTCGCCGGAAATCAGCACCGTGGAATCACTGCGTGCGACACGGGCCGCCAGGTCGAGCAATTGCGCGCTGGCCGGCTCGAACGCAATCGGGCCTTCACCTTCGCCGGCCGCGACCACGCCCAGGGCATGCCGCGCCACCAGTTCGATCAGCGCCTTGGGCTCGAACGGCTTGACTAAATAATCCGCCGCGCCTTGGCGCATGGCGTCCACCGCCCGCTCCACGGCACCGTGGGCGGTCATCAGCAACACCGGCAGTTGCGGCTGGCGCGCGCGCAGCAGGCCCAGCAACTGATGGCCGTCCATGCCGGGCATATTCACGTCGCTGACCACCAGGCTGAAGGCCTCTTGTTCCACCGCTTCCAAGGCGTCCTCGGCGGAACCGACCGCACGGTAGTCATGGCCCGCCAGCAGCAGCGTGTCAGCCAATGCTTCACGCAGGGCGCGATCGTCTTCGACCAGTAGAACCTTGATAGCCATTTCCTTTTACTCCGCGCTTGCCGCGCATGAAAACAGCGGCAAGGTCATCAATGCACAAGTGCCACGCCCGACACGGGAACGCAGTTGCAATTCTCCCTGATGGGCACGCGCCACGGCCTTGACCACGGTCAGGCCCAGCCCGGTGCCGTTGGTCTTGGTGGTAAAAAAGGGTTCGCCGAGGCGTCGCAACACGGTCGGCTCAATGCCGCTGCCGTTGTCGCTGATGCACAGGCGCAGGGTTTGCTCGCGGTGGTACAGGTGCACCTTGAGCCGCACGCCGGGGCCGCTGGCCTGGATGGCGTTTTCGATCAGGTTGAGCAGCGAGCCCACCAGGGTGTCGCGGTTGCACAGCAACTCACCAAGGTGGCTGTCGCATTGCCAGCGCACGTGGGCATCCTGGATATGCGTGGAGGCCGCCGCTTGCAGGGCCTGCATCAACTGGCCGGGGGTGACGCGGTCGGTCAGCGGCAATTCGCCACGGGCGAACACCAGCATATCGCGCACCTGATGCTCCAACTCGTGCAGGCGCTCTTTGAGGCGCCCGGCAAAACGTTGGTGGGTGGCGGCGGGCAACTGCTCGTCGGTCAAATGGCTGGCATAGATCAACGCCGCCGACAATGGCGTGCGGATCTGATGGGCCAACGAAGCAACCATGCGTCCCAACGACGACAAACGCTCGTGGCGCGCCAGTTGGTCTTGCAGGTGACGGGTTTCAGTCAGGTCATTGAGCAGCACCAACTGACCGGGCTCGGCATCCAGAGAACGCGTGGCGATAGACAGGCGGCGCCCGTCCTTGAGGGAAATTTCGTGGCCGTCGTCTTCACGCGGCGCAAAGCAGCGGGTGATGACATGACGCCACAGCTCGCCTTCCAGCGGCAGGCCGAGCAGGTCGCAGGCTGCCGGGTTGGCTTCGCGCACGCGGCCCTGGTCGTCGATGACGATGACGCCACCGGGCAACAAATCCAGCAGGTTTTGCAAACGGTTGGCCAGGCGCTCTTTCTCGGCCAGCTCTTCCATGCGCTGGGCGCTGACCACCGCCAGTTCGCCCTTGAGCTCGGATACGCGGGCTTCCAGCAGGCTGTAGGAATCGCTCAGTTGGCTCGACATCTGGCTGAACTGCGAGAACGCGTGTTCAAGACCCTGCCGGGCCAGCGGTTCTACAGGCGGAACCAGCCCCTGGATGGCAGGGGCCGAAGGAAGTTGGGCGGCGTGGGGCATCATGCTCTCTCGCTTGGCTGACCGTCAGTTAAACGGAACGTTGCGAGGGCTGTAGCAATACCCGTGCCTAAAAAAAACCAGCTATAAATCAGTCAGTTGAAAAACAAGCGTCAATCATCCGCCTGTTCATCACCTTCGCGACGGCTCATACCGTACTTGCGCATCTTCTCCACCAGGGTGGTTCGGCGGATGCGCAAGCGCTCGGCGGCACGGGCGACGATGCCGTTGGCGTCGTCCAGGGCCTGTTGGATCAAGCCTTGTTCCAGGTTGCCGAGGTAGTCTTTGAGGTCCAGGCCTTCCGGCGGCAGCATGGCGGTGGACGCGAAGTCCGGCGCATGGCCATTGATGGCCACTCGCTCTTCCATGTCGCTGCGCAGGCTGTCGACCATTTGCTCGTCTTCGTCGTCGACATAGCGGAATTTCTTCGGCAACTCGACCACGCCGATCACACCGTAGGGGTGCATGATCGCCATGCGCTCCACCAGGTTGGCCAGTTCACGAACGTTGCCCGGCCAGCCATGACGGCACAGGGACATGATCGCGGCGGAATTGAAGCGAATCGAGCCGCGTTTTTCGTGTTCCATGCGCGAGATCAATTCGTTCATCAGCAGCGGGATGTCTTCCACGCGCTCACGCAGCGGGGCCATCTCGATAGGGAAGACGTTGAGGCGGTAGTAAAGGTCTTCGCGGAAGCTGCCGACCTCGATCATGCTTTCGAGGTTCTTGTGGGTCGCGGCAATGATGCGCACGTCGACGCTCTGGGTCTTGTTGCTGCCCACGCGTTCGAACGTACGTTCCTGCAACACGCGCAGCAGCTTGACCTGCATCGGCAGCGGCATGTCGCCGATTTCGTCAAGGAACAGGGTGCCGCCGTTGGCCAGCTCGAAACGCCCGGCACGGCTGGTGATCGCCCCGGTAAAGGCGCCCTTCTCGTGGCCGAACAACTCACTTTCAAGCAACTCTGCCGGGATCGCCCCGCAGTTGACCGGCACAAACGGCCCGTCGCGACGCTTGGAATGGTAGTGCAGGTTGCGCGCGACCACTTCCTTGCCGGTGCCCGACTCGCCGAGGATCAGCACGCTGGCGTCGGTATCGGCCACTTGCTGCATCATCTGGCGCACGTGCTGGATGGCACGGCTGGTGCCGACCAGGCTGCGGAACAGGTTGGGTTCGCGGTGGCGACCGCGCTCGCGGGCCTGGTCGTACATCTCGCGATAGACCTGGGCACGGTGCAGGGAATCGAGCAATTTGCTGTAGCTGGGTGGCATTTCCAGGGTGGAAAGCACACGGCGGCGCTGGTCTTCCGGCAGCTCGACAGAAGAAATATCGCCGATCAGCAACACCGGAAGGAACTCATCCCAGGTAGACAGTGTCTTTAACAAGCCCAAAACAGCGCCAGGAGCATTTACCGTCCCGATCAGTACACAAATGACTTCACGGCTCGATGACAATGAGCTCGCAGCCTGCTGCCAATCATGGCTACCGCAGGGCAAATTTTCTTCGCCAAGAAAATTTAAAATCACCGCCAAGTCGCGGCGACGGACGCTATCGTCATCAATCAGCAGAATTTTGGTTTCACGCCACATGCAATAGCAACTTCCCTAGTAAAACTTCCTGCCCGGTGTAAGGGCAATCGAGACGGCTGTAGGACTTCGTACTCTATAGACGTCTGAACTCTGAAAACAGCACTAGTTAAGTCAAAAAAGCTGGCACGGTCAAATTTATGACGCGCCGGTTGGATTAACTGCGTCTGCTCAGCCGAAAAGATGGTAGACCTTTGACGCATTCTTCGCTTGGTTGATCTGCGACATCTCTTCAAAAATCGCCTGGCGCTCGCCCGTCGTCACCTCAAGCAACTGCTGGTAAACCGCCAACAGGCTCTCTAGCTTCTCGCGCAATGCAGCTTCGTCCACCGGTGGCTCACTGAGCACCTCATCAATCGCTGCGCGGCATCCCAGGTCCAACTCGCCAACGGCCTCCCAGTTGCGCTCAGCCAGCGCGCCGATCAGGGCTTCGCGGGTTTCGTCGATGCGTTGCAGTGCTTGGCTCATGATGCGTACCTCAAGGCGATCCGCCTTATTGTGGAGCGATGGCATCCCAGCCGGTCTTGACTGTGATCAGCAGACGGGCGACTTCGTCGATCATGTCGGCATCATTGACCTGATTAGCCTCTACCAAACGATTGCCCATGTAGTTATACAGCGCATCCAGACGCTGTATGGCTGCCGGATCTTCAGCTTTCTCCGGCTCCAGCCCATCGCGCAGGCCGGAAATAATTTCAATTGCCTTGCCCAGCATCAGCCCTTTTTGTGCAATATCACCGCGACTCAACGCCCCCTTGGCCTGCGCCATACGATCCAGACCGCCTTCCATCAGCATCTGCACCAGGCGATGCGGGCTGACCTCGGAGACCTGAGCATGGGAATTGACCTTCTGGTACTGGCGAAGGGCTCTCATCGGGTTCATGTTGCTACCTCGTTACTGGCGACAATCGAATAGGTTTGCTTAACCAGTTTTTCGACCGTGGCGGCTAAAACTTTAATCCAGAACCACGCGCCAGGGCCCTGAAGCAGGGCCTGCCGGCGCACCGCCCATCAGCTCGACTTCGGATTATTCAGTGAGTTGAGGGTGGTCATGATGCTGGAGCTGCTGGAGTTGATCTGCGCGATCATGGTGTCCATGGCGGTGTACTTGGCCGTCAGGGATTTTTGCAAAGCATCCATACGCCGTGTCAGGTCGTCCGTCTCTTTGGTCAAGTCGGTCAACTTGTTATTCAGATCAGTGGCACGGGTCGCCAGGGTGCCCGTGGTGCCCACGTAGCTGCTGGTCGCCTTGTTCATGCGCGTGATCAAGCCAGTGTCGCCTGTGAACAGCTTGGCAATATCGCCAGCGCCCTTGACCACCGCCTTGTTCCACGCCGTATCGTCCAGGCTCAGCAGGCCGGTTTTCTGGTCAGTGGTGATCCCCATCTGCGCCAGGCTGGTCATGGTGCCCGCGCCGGAGCCGCTCACCAGTTCGGAACGCAGGCTGTTCACCAATTGACGCATCGAGGCATCGCCGGTCAACGCGCCTGCGGTGGTGGTCGAGGCGTCGCCGGTCGCGGTGACTTTGGTCTGCGTGTTGACGGCCGTCATCAGCGCGTTGTACGCGGTAACGAAAGACTGTACCGAGGTTTTCAGCGTGTCGGTGTTACTGGACACGGTGATAGTCGTCGGCTTGGCGATGTCGAATGTGTCCAACAGATCCAGGGTCACGCCACTGATGGCATTCGTGATCTTGTTGCTGGTGGATGACATGGCAACGCCATCAATGGAGTATTTGGCGTTAGTCGGCGCCGCACCCTTGTCATAACCGACAGCCAGTTGCGAGTCGCCTGTCAGGGTGATGTCGGTGCCTTCACCCATATTGGTCGAGGTCAACACGAGGCGCGCGCCGTTGGAGTCACTCAGCACGTTGGCGCTGATGCCCTGGGACGAGAACTGGGCATTGATGGACTCGCGCACCTGCTGCAAGGTCGCGCCGCCCGGAATCACCACGTCGTAGCTCTTGCCCGACTGGTTGATGGTCAGCGTCTGGTCTTCGTCCGTGCTGTTGGCCTTGCCCGATGCGCCGTCCGCATTGACGGCTGTAGTGACTTTCGAGGCCGTGGCTAGGCTGGCAATTTCCAATCGGTATTTGCCGCTGGACGCACCGTCAGTCAGGGTGACCTTAGCGTTTTTCTCTTCCGAAGAAGTCGCCGCCAGACCGTTGAAGGCCGAGGCATTGTTCAACTTGGTGATCGCCGCCTGGTAGGCTTCCAGCGCCGTCTTGACCGAACCAACCGCAGACAGCTGCACGGTGGCCTTTTTCTGCTCGCTGGTGATCTGAGCTTGCTTGGGTGCCTGTTCAGCCCCCACCAATGCCTTGACGATAGCCTGGGTGTCATAGCCCGAACCTGGGCCGGAAATCGTTGAACTAGCCATTTGCCATTCTCCTTGTTCTGCAGCGGCCGTTTTTTTGGCGCGAGCGCGCCCTGACCGCAATCAGAAACATGTTTCGTGCCAACTCAAGCCTTGCTGTCAAACAACAGGCTGCTGGCATCGCTCAGGTTCTGCGCCAACTTCAGCGCAGTTTCCGATGGAATCTGTCGAATTACTTCACCACTGTCAGTGGCGATCACCTTGACGACCACTTTGCCGGTGGAGTCATCGATGGAAAAATCCAGGTTGCGCTGTGAAGCCTGCACAAACTCACGTATATCGGTTACCGCTTTTTCCAGCGCAACGCGCTGTGGCTCTTCGCCTTGGACTGGCTCAATGCTGGCTGCAGGCTTGGCCTGAGCGACCACGGGTGTGGCGCTGGGCTGGACTGTGCCAGAGAGGTAAGGCGTGTTCAGCTTGATGCTCATGTCCATGTCACCACCTCCAAACTGAAAAAACGGAAGGGCACGTTGTTAAACGCACCCTCCCGTTATTTAACCGCTACCGCCTATTACTGAAGCAGCTTCAGAACAGAGGATGGCAGTTGGTTGGCCTGGGACAGGATCGCAGTGGAAGCCTGTTGCAGGGTTTGTTGCTTGGTCAGTTCAGCAGCTTCAGAAGCAAAGTCAGCGTCTTCTACGCGGCCTTTGGCAGCGGAGGAGTTCTGCGAAATGCTCTGCAGGTTGGCCACGGTGCTGGCGAAGCGGTTTTGTACGGCACCCAGCTGCGAACGCTGGCTGTCGATCTGCTGCATGGCGTCGTCCAGAGCCTGGATAGCCTGCTGCGAAGAAGCGGCAGTCAGGATGTTCAGGTCGGAAACGGTGGTTTCCATGGTCACAGCAGCCTTGGTGCCGGCAGCAGCGACAGTGGTCAGACCCAGTGCAGCCAGGCCAGTACCTGCGCTGCCGTCTTTAACGGTAATGTCTTTGTCAGCGAACAAGTTCAGAGTGCCGTCAGCGTTTTTGCTGGCTTGAACACCGGTGCTGGCGCTGTTGATCGAAGAAACGATCGCGTCAGCGGTATCGCCTTTCTTGAACTTGACTTCAACACCGTTGAGGCTGATCGAGGTATCTGCGGTCAACTTGGCCTGAGTAGTACCGGCGGACAGACCCAACTGCGACAGAGAACCGCTGGTGTTGTTGGCCAGCTTGATGTCAGCGCCCTGACCAGAGGTCACCTGGAAACGACCGTTGGTGAACGATGCAGTACCACCAGTACCGGCAGCGGTTGTCAGGCTTGTTACGACGCTGGCGATGGTAGCGTTCGCAGCCCAAGTCACGTTGTTGCCATTTACAGAAACCGAACCGGCAGCAGCCAGAGTGGTCGGGGTAGCGGCAGCGGTAGTACCAGCTGTCATGCCCAGAGCGGTAGGACCGGTAGCTGGGGTGGCACCAATGGTGATTGCACTGCTGGAAGACAGAGAGACAATGCCTGCAGCGGTTGTGCTTGCGGTAACGCCAGTGGTTGCTGTTTGTGCGTTGATAGCGGCGACAGCAGCGGTACCAGCAGCTGCACCAGCAGCAACTGCACCAGTGGCCAGAGTGATTGAAGTACCGTTAATGGTAATTGCATCACCAGCAGCAAGTGCAGTCGCAGCGGCGGAACCTGTAACAGTTGCCTTATCGCCAACAACCGAACCAGTAGCGGTAGCAGCTAGGCCAGTCATTGCAGCGCCGTTTACGGCAGCTTCTTTGTAGTTACCCTTCAGCGCAGTCGAGCTGATATCGGTCATACCGAACGAGATAGTCTCGTTGGCGTTGGCGCCGATCTGGAATGCTACGTTGTTGAACGAGCCGTCCAGCAGGTTACGACCACCGAAGGTGGTGGTGCTGGCGATACGGTTCAGCTCGCCCACTTTAGCGGTGAATTCTTGCTGCAGGGAAACACGGTCAGCGTCGCTTTTATCACCGTTCGCCGCTTGCAGGGCGAGTTCACGCAGACGCTGCAGGGTGTTGGTGGATTCTTGCATCGCGCCTTCAGCGGTCTGGGCAATCGACACGCCGTTGTTGGCGTTGGAGATTGCAACGTTCAGGCCTTTGACCTGGTTGTTCAGACGGTTGGCGATCTGCATGCCGGCAGCGTCGTCTTTGGCGCTGTTGATTTTCAGGCCGGAGGACAGACGGTTCATCGACTGGCTCAGAGCGTCGGAAGCTTTGTTCAGGTTCTTCTGGACACCCAGGGAAGTGATGTTGGTGTTTACTGATAATGCCATGACGAAATCCTCGTTGATTGGATGCTGCGGCTTCCGGCCCTGGCAACCGCCGGGTGTGGCCTAGAGAACCTACGTAATAGTTATCGTCGTGGTAGCCGGTTGCTTGAGGGTTTTTTTGATTTTTTTTACTGGCGCGGTGCCACCCCTTGTAATTCAAGGGTTTAGACCCCCGCAAACACCCACTTTTACGGGTTTTTTTGGCGCCAAATAAAAAACGCCGATGATCTTTTGATCATCGGCGTTTGCTTTTGCGGTGAACGCGGTCTACGACAGCCTCACGGACGATAAAGAATCGCCGACCCCCACGACAACCCCACGCCAAAACCACTGACTGCCACGCGTTTCCAGGTGGCATCCATCACGTGCTTTTCCAGCAGCAACGGAATGCTCGACGACACGGTGTTACCGGTCTCGACCATGTCCTTGATGAACTTGTCCACCGGTGCATCTTCGAAACGGCGCGCCACGGCGTCGACAATCGCCGCGCTGCCCTGGTGAATACAGAACGCATCGATCTCATCGGCCTTGAGGTCAGACTCGTTGAGCAGCTCGTGCAGATGCGCCGGCACCTTGAGCAAGGCGAAGTTGAAGACCTGGCGGCCGTTCATGAAGAACACGCCGTCGCTGACCTTCAAGTGCGGCGCGCCGGAACCGTCGGTCCCGAACTTGGCCTTGCCGAGCTGCCAGGAGGCGTCTTCGCCCATCCAGGTGGCGGTGGCGGCATCGCCGAACAGCATGGTGGTGTTGCGGTCTTCCGGGTCGACGATCTTGGAGTACGGGTCGGCGGTGACCAGCAGGCCGTTTTTCAGGCCGGCGGCTTCCATGAAGCCCTTCATCGCGTAGATGCCGTAGACATAACCGGAGCAGCCCAGGGAAATATCAAACGCGGCAACGTGGGTCGGCAGGCCCAGTTTGTCCTGGACGATGGCCGCTGTGTGGGGCAAGCCCTCTTCATCACCGTTCTGGGTGACGACGATCAGCGCGTCAATCGATTCGCGCTTCAAATCCGGGTTGTTGGCAAACAAAGCGTTGACCGCCTCGACACACAGATCGGAGGTTTCCTGCGCAGCTGCCTTGCGCGGCAGGAACGCGGAACCGATCTTGCCGATGATGAATTCTTCATCCTTGGCGAATTTGGCACCCTGGGCGTAGTTATCGATCCCGTCTACCGGCACGTAACTGGCGATGCTTTTTATGCCAATCATTGTGGCTTCCCAATACTAAATAGCTGGAGAACACCCCTCGGGCTACGCCTGGAGTGCTGACAATAAAGGGGATAACCCCGTAACAATCTCACTGAAAGCCGCCCCGCAAGGACCCTGTGACGACTTATCCTTTTCACACGATACAGTGAAGATGCGCTTTATGACTCACAGGTCACCTAATTGTGTGTGGTTTATGCAAAACCTTCAAACAATTAAGCCGCGAAAACGACAATGGCCCAGCCTGTTTCCAGGCTGGGCCATTGCATGACAGAGCGCCGATCACATCTTGTTGAACAGGCTCAACTGCGAGATTTTCACGAACGCCAGCTGCGACGCCTGCAGCATGGTTTGTTGCAGGCTGAGGTTGATGGCGGCTTCGGCGAAGTCGACATTGCCCAACGAATTCATGGTGGTGGTGTTGGCCAGGCTGAGGCTGGTGTTTTCCTGCACCTGAATATCCAGGGTATTGAGGCGCGCACCGATGCCCCCGCGGATCTGGTCGACCTGACTGTAGGCATTGGTCAGGTTACCGATGGACCTGGCCACCACATCCTTGAGTTCCTTTTGCGCTGCCGGGTTGCCATCCGACGGTGTCTCCAGGGTTTTACGCAGACGCCCCAGGGTATCGAGCACATTTTCATTCTTGTTGCTGGTGGCACCGACCAGGAACTGGTCACCGTCTTGCGGGTCGGCACTCACGCCCAGCGTGACGCCCGCCACTGTGATTGAGGTGGCACCGGCGGCGAGTGTATCGCTGGCAATCGCTTTGCTGTCGGCAGTGTATGGCTGGGCATAGACACTGTAAGCCCCCGCCGCGCCAAACTTGACCACCATGCCGGAGTTGGGAAAGGTACTCGAATAGGCCGCCGGATCGGTCACTGCGCCGCCCGTCAACTGCGCCGTGCTCGGGTTGCTCGGCGTACGGGATACGCTGAACGAGTCTGGCTTGATCGAGAGGCTGAACTCACGTCCCGCGACCACGGCGTCCGACGGCGCGCCCGGCAATACGCCTTGGCCCAGGTTCAAGCCGATATCGAACTTGACCCCACGCAGGTTGATGGTGGAAGCCCCTTCCTTGGTGGAATCGAAGGTGCCGTTGCCCGGGATCTCGGCGGTGATGTCCTGGCCGGCGGCGTCCTGGACGGTGTACTGCGTACTGCTGACAAACGTCAGCTTATACGGTTGGCCGTCGGCAAATTTAACGCTGGTGGTGCCTGAAGCGATCAGGCCCGCCGACACGGTGACTTTACCGTCATCCACATCCACAAGCGGGTTCGGCAGCACGCGCGTGGCTTGCGTACGCCCGGTGTTGGCGGCCGTCTCAAGCATGCTCTTGGCGGTATCACCCATCGAAATCGACAAGTTCTCTGCCACTTTCAGGGTCAGCGGAGTGTCGTCGCCCTTATACGTGTAGGTGCCGTCGTTGTTGCGCGAATACGGCGGGGTATCGGTCTTGCTTCCGGAAAACAGGTAATTGCCGCTGGCGTCCTTGGTGTTGAGCAGGCCCATGATCTGGTCTTCAAGGGAACCGACCTCAGCTGCAATCGACTTGCGGTCGGCATCACTGATACCCACGTTACCCGCCTTCAGGGCCAACTCACTGGCCTTCTGCACAGCGATATTGATGTTTTCCAGCACGCTGTCTTCGGTACTCAATGAATTTTTCAGCGTGTCGATATTGCCATTGAACTGCGCCAGCATATCTTTCTGCTGTTGCAGCATCAGCAACCGCGCCGCCGCCACCGGATCATCCGCCGCCGTTTGCACGCGCACGCCGCTGCTGGCCTGATCCTGGGCCTTCACCACGCTGGAATAATTCTGCTGGTAGTTGGCGGAGCTGGTTTCGAAATATTGCTGTGTAGAAATACGCATCTTCCCAGGCTCCCTTAAAGGCTATTGATCAATGTGGTGAAGGTTTCTTGCGCAGCCTTAATGATCTGTGACGATGCGGTGTAGTACTGCTGGAACTTGATCATGTCGCCCGCCTCGTCATCCAGGTTGACCCCGGACACCGAGTTACGCGCGGCTTTGTTGGCTGCCAGCAACGCCCCTGTCGCGGAAACATCAACGCCAGACTGGTTCGCCTTGGCACCCACCTGGGAAACCAGGCGGCTGTTGGCGCCGGTCAGGCTCACCCCGACGTTACCGTCGCCCAGGCCGACCGTGGCCTTGGTCTGCAGATCGAGCAACTGCTGAGCGTTACGGCCATCGGATTTGCCGCCACTGTTGAACGAAAAGGTCGTGCTGTCACCACCCGCCGGCGAACCGTTGATGGTGGTGTCGAATTTGAAACCGGACCCCGGGATCACGGCGCCAGTGGCGTCCAGTTCGGGCACATTCACGGTGATCTTGTTGCCCTGCCCCGGAATGATGGTGCCGGTACCCAGCGGTTTGCCCTGGGCATTGCTGATCGTGTACGACTGCGTGCCATCCGCCGCCGGCTTGTCGAAGACCATTTTTACCGGCATCAGCGCTTTGATATCCGTACGCAACTGCGCAGTCGCAGCGCCCCCGTGGATATCCAGCGGCACGGTCAACGACGGCTGGGTAAACGTGCCCGTGCCAGCGTTGGTCTTGCCACTTTCGCCAATCAGCGGCCCGGCAAACGCGAGCTTGTTGGCATCGACCATATCCACTCCGATGGCGCTGGCCCCGGTGGCGGTTGGACTGACCTTGAAGCTGTCCGGGTAGCTCATGGTGCCCTTACCATCGAGCGCCAGAGTGAAGCCGTCCATCGGCACCTGGTTCGCGGCCGTGATGTCGAAGGTGCCCATGGCCTTACCGTCGGAGCGCAGCACCGTCACCATGTTCGGGTTGGCCTGGTCGCTGAAGGTGACCTTGTAGTCGAATGTCGTGAGCTTACTGCTGTCGGTGATCGTCACGTTCAGGTTGCTTGCCGTCGCGCTGTTACCCGACGCGCCCTGGCTGCGTGAAGCGATGGCCGTGGCACTGTTGATGTCCTTGAACAGCGAGGTGCCGAATTCACCGTTCAGGTCCAGGCCCTGGCCCAGCTGATTGTTGACGGTGTCCGCGGTGGCCACGGCCAGACGGCCCAGCTCATTGATGGCGGGCATCAACGCATCGCTGCGATAACGCAACAGGCCACCAATGCTGCCGCCGGTGACGACCGAACCGAGGTCCAGGGTGGTGCCGCTGACATTCAACTGAATGGTGTATTGGCTGTTATCGCTTTTGCTCGGCACCGCCGAAATAGTGTTGGAAATACCGCCTTCCACCAGCGACTGCCCGGTACCGGTGTTAATGCTGAACTGGCCGTTCTTTTCCGTCGCCGTCACGCCGATCAGCTCGTTGAGCGCACGCACGGCCTCGTTTCGCGAGTCCAGCAGGTTAGCCGGTGGGCTGCTGGCCGAACCCTGGGCCTGTTTGATCTGCTTGTTGAGCGAAGCGATCGAAGACGTCAGTTGGTTGACCTGATCGCTCATCGTGCTCAACTGGCTATTGATGGTTTCTTTTTGCTGGGTCAGTTGCGTCGACAGCGAGTTGAAGCGATTGGTCAGGGTCTGGGCATTGGCAACCAGCAGCTGCCGGGCCGAAAGATCATTGGGGTTCGAAGACGCCGTCTGCAACGTTGCGAAAAACGTGCTGAGGACCGACGACATGCCCGTGGTGCGATCCGACAACAGCTTGTCCACGCTGCTGACCTGACCCAGGTACGCATTGGCATCGGCACTCAGCGAGGTACTGTTCTGATACGCGGCATCGAGGTACTCGTTGTACACCCGGCGCACATCCGCCAGGGTCGTACCGCTGCCGATAAACACACCGCCGAACTGGTTCGACGCATTGGCGGTCTGACTGCTCTGCTGGCGCGAATAGCCCGGCGTATTAACGTTGGCGATGTTGTTACTCAAGACCGACAACGATCCTTGAGCGGCGTTAAGACCCGACATCCCGATATTGAGCAAACTCATGGTTCAGACCTTATAAATGAGTGGTCGCGCCAGCGGCAGCGTAATTCTGGTAACTGTTCATCGTTTTTGCGATCTGCGAAATCTTGCTGGCGTAGGCCGGGTCGGTGGCGTAACCGGCTTTTTGCAACTCGCGCACAAACTGTTCCGGGTTGTCGGCCGACTTCAGTACTTCTTTATAGCGATCATTGCTTTGCAGCAAAGTCACCAGGTCATGGAAGCTGTCCTGGTAGGAGTCGTAGGAGCGGAACTGCGCCGTTTCCTTGACCATCGCCCCATCACGAAACTCGCTGGTAATCGCACGTGCCTGGCCGCCCTGCCAGCTCTGGCCGGCCTTGATGCCGAACAGGTTGTGGCTGCTGCTGCCGTCCTCGGCGCGCATCACCGATTTGCCCCAACCGGTCTCCAGGGCGGCCTGGGCCACCAGGTACTTCGGATCGACACCGATGCGCGCAGCGGCCGCCTTGGCCATCGGCAACATGGTGGCGACGAATTCATCCTGTGAACTGAACGCCTTTTTCGCCGGCGCCAATGGCGGCTGGGCCACGGCGCGGCTGTAGATCTGCATGCGGTCGCTGGGCACGGCAAAGCTGCGCGCGGCGCTGTTGACCACGTTGTCTTGCAAGGCGCTGTTACGCAGCGGCGCGGCCTTGGCCTCGCTGGCGGCCTGGGTGGTCGGCACGATGCCGGCGAGCAGGCGATCGGTCAGCTTGCTCGGCAAGGCGATACGGCGCTGGTTCATCAGCTCCATGTCGTTGCTGTGGGCAGCAGCGGCACCGGCCTGGGGCTCGGCTACGCGGTAAGCCCACAGCGGGCGCTGACCATTGGAGCGGCCCAGCGGCCCGGTGGCCTGGGTGCCGGCGGCAATTTCGGTCGGCACATCGGCTTTTTTCGCAGGCTCGGCAGCCGCCGGGCCCTGCAAGGTGGCCGCCTGGGCGTCCACCGGTTTGTTCTTCTGCATCTGGCGCATCAGCACGTCGGCCAGGCCGATACCGCCGCCTTCGCGGGACATCGACACGGCCAATTGCTGGTCGTACATCTCCTGATACTGCTTGGCGGCCGGGGTGTTCATCGGGTTGTCCTTGCCCAACACCTCGGTGGCCGAGCGCATCGACTTGAGCATCTCGTTGAGAAACAGCGACTCGAACTCCTGCGCCACCTTGCGCATGTTGCCTTCGCTGTTCTTGTCGTCACCGACCTTGAGCTGGTTAAGCCGGTTCAGGTCGGAGTAAGACCCCGAGTCCGCCGTGCTGGTAAGACCGCTCTTGCGCATATCCATGACCATGGCCTCAGATCACGATCAGGTCGGCTTGAAGGGCGCCGGCCTGTTTCAAGGCTTCGAGGATCGCCATCAAGTCGCCGGGGGCTGCGCCCACCTGGTTCACCGCGCGGACAATTTCATCCAGGGTGGTACCGGGGCCGAACTTGAACATCGGCTTGGCTTCTTGCTGGGCATTGACCCGCGAGCGTGGCACCACGGCAGTCTGGCCATTGGACAGCGGCCCGGGCTGGCTGACGATCGGGTCTTCGGTGATGGTCACGGTCAGGCTGCCGTGGGTCACCGCGGCTGGCGACACCTTGACGTTCTGGCCGATCACGATGGTGCCGGTACGCGAGTTGATGATGACTTTGGCCACGGCCTGGCCCGGGTCGACTTCGAGGTTTTCCAGGATCGACAGGTAATCCACGCGCTGGCTTGGGTCCAGCGGCGCGGTTACACGGATCGAGCCGCCATCGATGGCCTGGGCCACGCCAGGGCCGAGCATATCGTTGATCTTGTCGACCACGCGCTTGGCGGTGGTGAAGTCGGAGCGGTTGAGGTTCAGGGTCAGGCTGTTGCCCTGGTTGAAACCGCTGGGCACGGTACGTTCCACCGTGGCGCCGCCGGGAATACGACCGGCCGACGGTACGTTAACGGTGATCTTCGAGCCGTCACGGCCCTCGGCGTCAAACCCGCCCACCACCAGGTTGCCCTGGGCGATGGCGTAGACGTTGCCGTCGATACCTTTGAGCGGCGTCATCAGCAAGGTGCCACCACGCAGGCTTTTCGAGTTACCGATGGACGACACGGTAATGTCCACCGCCTGGCCCGGCTTTGAAAACGCCGGTAATTCGGCGCTGATGGACACTGCCGCGACGTTCTTGAGTTGCACGTTGCCCGAGCCCGCCGGCACCTTGATGCCGAACTGCGAGAGCATGTTGTTGAAGGTCTGCAGGGTGAACGGGGTCTGAGTGGTCTGGTCACCCGTACCGTTGAGCCCTACCACCAGGCCGTAGCCGATCAACTGGTTGGACCGCACGCCGGAGATGCTGGCGATGTCTTTCAGGCGCTCGGCCTGGGCGACAGCGCTCAACGAGAGCAGGAGTGCGGCCGCCATCAGCTGTTTGAGTTTCAAAGTGGCCACCTAGAAAGGGAACAGCGGGCTAAGGAAGAAACGGTCGAACCAGCCCGGCTGGCTTGCATCAGCGAACGCGCCGGTGCCGGAATAGGTAATGCGTGCATCGGCAATCCGCGTGGACGGCACGGTGTTGTCGGTGGAGATGTCATCGGCGCGCACCATGCCGGCGATGCGTACCAGCTCGTCACCGGTGTTGAGGGTCATCCACTTCTCACCGCGCACGGCGATGATGCCGTTGGGCAATACATCGGCCACGGTCACGGTGATCGAACCGGTCAGGCTGTTGCCCTGCCCTGCCGCGCTCTTGCCGTTGGTGGCACGGTCGCCGCTGTAGCCGGCGCTCAGGCTCAGGTCGCCATCGCCCAACGGGTTATTGACGTTGGGCACCGCGCCGAACAACGAGGTCAGGCCAATGCCCGCCTTGCTGGTTTTACCCACCTGGGAGTTGGCGTTCTTGCTCGCCTGGGTGCGCTCGTTGAGGGTGATGGTGATGATGTCACCGACCCGGAACGCCTTGCGGTCGCTGTACAGGTTCTGTTCGAAACCGGCCTGGTAGATCGAGCCATTGTTGGCCGCCGCCGGCAACGGCGTGCGCGGCAACACCGGCGCGTAGTACGGGTCATTGGGTTTTGGCGTCGGGGCGACGCAGCCCGCGAGCACGGCAATCCCACTCAATGCCAGAACGGAAACATAGCGATTCATGACCCTACCTCACGGTGTTGCAGGCGCCCTCAAGAGCGCCCCATAGACTTGATTACAGATTCTGCGTTACGAACGAAAGCATCTGGTCGGCGGTGGAGATCACCTTGGAGTTCATCTCGTAGGCGCGCTGAGTGGTGATCATGTTGACCATCTCTTCAACGGTGCTCACGTTGGACGTTTCCAGGGTGCTTTGCAGCGTGGTACCGAAACCGTTCAGGCCAGGGGTGCCGATTTGCGGCGCGCCGCTGGAGGCGGTTTCCAGGAACAGGTTGTTGCCCATCGCCTGCAGGCCGGCCGGGTTGATGAAGTCGGCGGTTTGCAGGTTGCCGATCACTTGCGACGCCGGGTTGCCGGCCACGGTGATCGACACGGTGCCGTCGTTGCCGACAGTGAAGGTCTTGGCATCGGCCGGCACGATCACGGCCGGTTCCAGGGAGAACCCGTTGGCGGTGACGATCTGGCCATTGGAGTCCAGGTGGAAGGTACCGTCACGGGTGTAGGACGTGGTGCCATCCGGTTGAAGGATCTGGAAGAAACCACGGCCGTTGATGGCCATGTCCAGCGGCTGGCCGGTCTGCTGCAGGTTGCCGGCGCTGAAGTTTTTCTGGGTGCCGACAATTGCCACACCTGTACCCAATTGCAGGCCCGACGGCAGTTCGCTGTCCTGGGTCGACTGGGCGCCAGGCTGCTTCTTGATCTGATAGAGCAGGTCCTGGAATTCGGCGCGGTCACGTTTGAAACCCGTGGTCGACACGTTGGCCAGGTTGTTGGAAATGGTGGTCAGGTTGGTGTCCTGGGCGGACAGGCCTGTTTTGGCAACCCATAGAGCCGGAAGCATGCTGTTCTCCTCTGTGCGCCTGTTTGTTGGCGCCGTGCTGCGAAATTAGTGAATGACTTAGCTCATCTGCATGACGCGAGTCATGGCCTGGTCGTCTTCCTTGGCGCTGTTCATCATCTTGATGTGCAGCTCGAATTGCTTGGAGAGCGCCAATACCGCCGTCATTTCTTCCACAGCATTGACGTTGCTCGCCTGCAGGAAACCCGAGGTCAGCTTGACGCTCGCATCGACCACGGCCGGCTGGCCATCCTTGGTGTGGATGGTGCCATCGAGGCCCTTGTTCATGTTCTTGAGGTCCGGCTGGACCAGCTTGATGCGGTCTACCTCGGCCATCACGCGCGGGCCTTCGCCCATGGCGCGAATGCTGATGGTGCCGTCGGCGCCCACTTCAATCTTCTGCTGCGGCGGTACGGCAATCGGCCCACCGTTGCCCATGATCGGCATGCCGTTACCGGCACGCAGCACGCCCAATGCATCGACGTTCATGCTGGCGCTGCGCACGTAGGCTTCGCCGCCATCCGGGGTTTGCACGGCCATCCAGCCATCACCATTGACGGCCACGTCCAGGTCACGACCGGTTTCGATCATCGCGCCAGGGCTGAAATCGGTGGCTGGGCGTTCGGTCATGGCAAACGCCCGCGCCGGAAAGCTGTCACCGAACACCGGCATCGAACGCGCCTGTTCCAGGTCACGCTGAAAACCGTTGGTGGAAATGTTCGCCAAGTTGTTGGCATGGGCCTTCTGCGCCAGTGCATTCTGGCTGGCGCCGGTCATTGCCACATAAAGGTACTTGTCCACACTCTTTCCTCTTTCTGACGCAGGCTTGCCGCCTACCGCTGTACTGAGGAGGCTTAAGCAATTTGCGAACCAACTTTTCAAAAGAGGACGAAGCCCAGCAACCACGGGGGCTTGCGCAAAGGCATTAAAAAATATGGAGGGAGGGATAGTCGAAAAAACGGCGGACTACTGCCGCTTACGGCAACGGCGCAGATCAATGTGAGAGGGTGTAGCCCCCTCCCACCTTGGGTTATTTGTCGGCCTTGAGAATCTCGTAATCGCGCAGTTTGTTGGCGATGGTGGTATGCGACACGCCCAGTCGCTTGCCCAATTGCCGACTGCTGGGGTGCTCGGCATACAAACTTTCCAGCACCGCCTTCTCGAAGCGCCCGACAATCGCCTCCAAGCCGCCCTCCAGGGAAAAATCGCCAAGCGGCTGACGCACGCCATAGTCCGGCAGGCGAATATGCTCAGCCTTGACCGTCCCGCCCTCGCACAACGACACCGCCTGGAACAGCACGTTTTCCAACTGCCGCACATTGCCCGGCCAGTGGTAGTGGCTGAGCTTGTCCATCGCGGCAGGCGCCAACCTGGGCAGCGGGCAGCCGATCTGCCGACTGGCCTGATCGAGAAAGTGCTCGACCAACGGCGCCAGGCCATCGAGGCATTCGCGCAGTGGCGGAATATGCAATGACAGCACGTTGAGGCGGTGATAGAGGTCCTGGCGGAATTCGCCACGGGCGCACAGTTCGGACAAATCGACCTGGGTCGCGCAGATCACCCGCACATCCAGGTACACCTCCTCATCGCTGCCGACCCGTCGGAAGCAGCCGTCCTGCAGAAAGCGCAGCAATTTCACCTGCAGGCGCGCGCTCATTTCCCCGACGCCATCCAGAAACAACGTACCGCCCGCCGTCAGTTCCAACAGCCCCAACTTGCCCTCGACCCGCGCGCCTTCAAACGCGCCAGGTCCATAGCCGAACAGCTCGGTCTCGGCCATCGATTCGGGCAAACCGGCGCAGTTCAACGCCATCAGCGGCGATTGGCCACGCGGGCTGGCCAGGTGACAGGCGCGCGCCAGCAGCTCTTTGCCGGTGCCGGTTTCGCCTTCTATTAATAGAGGCGCGTCCAGCGGTGCCATGCGCCGGGCTTCACGCACCACCGCCGCCATGACTCTGGAACTTTGGAAAATGCTGTCAAAGCCGCGCAGCTCCTGCTTGCGCACGTTGTAGATGCGCTCCCCCACACGGTCGGCGCGGTGCAGGGTCAGCACGGCGCCGGCCATGGCTTCGCTGTCATCGTGCTCGGACGATTGCAGCGGCGCGATATCCGCCAGGAACACGTCGCCCTTGACCTTGACCCGCAGGCCGTTGATCCGCGATTTGCTCGCACGCACCAGCTCCGGCAGGTCGAAATCCTCGGCATAGCGCGACAGCGGAATGCCCGGCACCTCGTCCACCCGCACACCGAGCAACTGCGCCGCCGCACGGTTGGCGGCGACGATGGAGCCGCCCATATCGATGGACAGCACCGGGAACTCCAGGGCGCCGAGCAACGCGTTGAGTTCCATGTGTCGACGCTCGCTGGGCATCAGCCCTACCCTTTTCACGCCAAACACCCCGGCAATCGCTTCGAACTGCGGGTGCAGTGCCTGGAACTGCATGTTCACCAGGTTCGGGCAAAACAAATAGATGGCATTGCCATGTTCCCCGCCGACCTCGCCCTTGGCGACGTTGACGCCGTACTCCACCAGCAGGTTGAGAATGTCCCGCAGGATGCCGATCCGGTTCTGGCAGTGCACTTTGATACGCATGAAGAGGCCCGAACAATGGGTAGGCGCCGCGTCTTTTTGTCGCTGGGCGCAGATAGTCGTCAAGATTATGTTACAGCCTGTGAGCTTTTCACAGCCCGGCGCGGCGATGGGCTACAGAAACGTAACGAATACTTTACGAAAAGCCGCGTCTTTTCCTACAAGAACACCGCGCAGGCGGGTGGAATCCTGCCCTTCACGGGTTATCAATAGGTACATCGCAGGACATAACAAGAACGAATGCCTAGCAGGAGAACCGTATGAAGCAGACGCACTACGTGGCCCGCGAGCCCGATGCGCAAGGTTTTATCCACTACCCGCCGGAAGAACACGCGGTGTGGAACACCCTGATCACACGTCAGTTGAAAGTGATCGAGGGTCGCGCCTGCCAGGAATACCTGGACGGCATCGACAAGCTCGGCCTGCCGCTGGACCGCATCCCCCAGTTGGGCGAAATCAACGCCGTGCTGGCCGAAACCACCGGCTGGCAAGTCGCACGGGTACCGGCGTTGATTCCCTTCCAGACTTTTTTCGAATTGCTCGCCAGCAAGCAGTTTCCGGTGGCGACCTTTATTCGTACCCGTGAAGAACTGGACTACCTGCAAGAGCCGGATATTTTCCACGAGATCTTCGGCCACTGCCCCCTGCTGACCAACCCCTGGTTCGCTGAATTCACCCACACCTACGGCAAACTCGGCCTGGCGGCCACCAAGGAGCAGCGGGTGTACCTGGCGCGCCTGTACTGGATGACCATCGAGTTCGGCCTGGTGGACACTCCCCAGGGTCGACGCATCTACGGCGGCGGGATCCTGTCGTCGCCCAAGGAGACGGTGTACAGCCTGTCCTCCGAGCCCGAGCACCAGGCCTTCGACCCGCTGGAGGCGATGCGCACGCCGTATCGCATCGACATCCTGCAACCGCTCTATTTTGTGCTGCCCGAGCTCAAGCGCCTGTTCGAGGTAGCCCAGGAAGACATCATGGGCATGGTCGAACGCGGCATGCGGCTGGGTCTGCACGCCCCCAAGTTCCCGCCCAAACCCAAAGCCGCGTGAACCACGATTTTTATGGCCAGGTGAGCCTTTTCCCTGGCCCCGCGTTGCTTTAGGGTGACGCTCACTGATCTTCAATCATTCGAATTCAGGACACCGCACATGACCACCTTGAACCAAGCCCACTGCGAAGCCTGCCGCGCCGATGCCCCACAGGTCAGCGATGAAGAACTGCCGGTACTGATCAAGCAGATCCCCGACTGGAACATCGAAGTACGCGACGGTGTGATGCAGCTGGAAAAAGTCTTCCTGTTCAAGAACTTCAAGTTTGCCCTGGCCTTTACCAACGCCATGGGTGAAATCTCCGAAGCCGAAGGCCATCACCCAGGCCTGCTCACCGAGTGGGGCAAAGTCACCGTGACCTGGTGGAGCCACTCGATCAAGGGCCTGCACCGCAACGACTTCATCATGGCCGCGCGCACCGACGAAGTGGCCAAGACCGCCGAGGGCCGCAAGTAATGCATTTCGATGCCATTGGCCGCGTACCCGGCGACCCGATCCTGGGGCTGATGGACCTGTACGCCCAGGATCCCAACCCGAACAAGTTCGATCTGGGCGTGGGCGTGTACAAGGACGACCAGGGCCTGACGCCGATTCCCCCTTCGGTGAAGCTGGCGGAGCAGCGCCTGGTGGAGCGGCAAACCACCAAGACCTACATCGGCGGCCACGGCGATGCAGCCTTCGGCGCGTTGATCAGCGAACTGGTGCTCGGTGCCGATTGCGCGCTGATTCGCGACCGCCGTGCCGGCGCCACCCAGACGCCTGGCGGCACCGGCGCCCTGCGCCTGAGCGCCGACTTTATCGCCCACAGCCTGCCCGGCCGGGGCGTGTGGCTGAGCAACCCGACCTGGCCGATCCACGAAACCATCTTCGCCAAGGCCGGCCTCAAGGTCAGCCACTACCCCTACGTAGGCGCGGACAACCGCCTGGATGTAGCCGCGATGCTGGCAACATTGGCCCGCGTACCCGAGGGTGATGTGGTGCTGCTGCATGCCTGTTGCCACAACCCCACCGGTTTCGACCTGTCCCGGGATGACTGGCGCCAAGTGCTGCAGATCGTGCGCGAGCGCCAGTTGCTGCCGCTGATCGACTTTGCCTACCAGGGTTTCGGCGATGGCCTGGAGCAAGACGCCTGGGCCGTGCGATTGTTTGCCGCCGAACTGCCGGAAGTGCTGGTCACCAGTTCTTGCTCGAAGAACTTCGGCCTGTACCGCGACCGGGTCGGCGCGCTGATCGTGTGCGCCGCGGATGCCGAGAAGCTGACGGATGTACGCAGCCAACTGGCGAATATCGCGCGCAACCTGTGGTCGACGCCGCCGGATCATGGCGCGGCCGTGGTCGCGACCATCCTCGGTGATGCCCAGTTGAAAAAGCAGTGGAGCGACGAGGTCGAAGCCATGCGTTCACGGATCGCGCAGTTGCGTTCCGGGCTGGTGGAGGCGCTCGCGCCCCATGGGCTGGCCGAGCGGTTTGCGCATATTGGCGCGCAACGCGGGATGTTTTCCTACACCGGTTTGAACGCCGAGCAGGTCAAGCAACTGCGCGAGAAGCACAGTGTGTATATGGTCAGTTCGGGCCGGGCCAACGTGGCCGGGGCGGATGCAACGCGGTTGGCGCTATTGGCCGAAGCGATCGCCGACGTCTGCAACTGAACAAACCGGTTCAAATGAGGGAGGGGTTTTCCACCTCCCTCATTTGGACTGTGGTTGGCCTTCAGCTTGCGACCATCTCAGCCTTGAGCAGTGCCTCTCTGGCCTGCGCATCCGCCAGCCGATACAACTCGATATGCCCATCCCAGTGCTCGATCAGCGCCGTGCACGACTCCACCCAATCCCCACAGTTGAGGTAGTCCACCTCGCCCACTTTGCGGATCTCCGCATGGTGGATATGCCCGCACACCACGCCATGCAATTCGCGCTTGGTCACTTCGTGGGCGATGGCTTCTTCGAAATCGCTGATAAAACTCACGGCGGTTTTGACCTTGTGCTTCAAATACGCCGAGAGTGACCAATAGCCATAGCCGTACCGTGCGCGCCAATGGTTCAGCCAGCGGTTCAAGGTGAGGGTGAACTCGTAGGCCGAGTCGCCGAGAAACGCCAGCCAACGGTGATAACGGGTGATCACATCGAACTGATCGCCATGGATCACCAACAGATGACGGCCATCGGCAGTCACGTGCACCGCCTCATCGACCAATTGGATATTGCCCAGGATCAACTTGGAATAGCGGCGCAGGAACTCGTCATGGTTACCGGTGACGTAGATCACCTCGGTGCCGCGCTTGGCCATGGTCAGCAGGCGGCGAATCACGTTGGTGTGCGCTTGCGGCCAATACATGCCCCCGCGCATTTTCCAGCCGTCGATGATGTCACCCACCAAGTAGACTTTGTCGGCGTGGTAGCCCTTGAGGAACTGCGACAAGTGTTCGGCCTGGCAATCCCGGGTGCCCAGGTGCACATCGGAAATCCATAAAGTACGTACGCGCTGTTTACGGCTGGGCTGGGTGAGCTCGGCACTGGTCATGGGCATCCCTCGACGCTGTTTTGGCGAGCTTGCGCCCTGGCGATTAATAGCCCATGACAGCTGTGCGTCAGTCTGATGACAGCGACGAGCCTGTTCGCCCGGGTTTGGCCAAACGCGCTGCAACCCACAGACATCGGCATGACCAACCCATTAGACTGCGAGGCTGTTAGCTCGTCTGCTCAAGGATCGCAATGACTCCCCGCTCAGCCCTCGGCGCCCTGCATATCGGCGCATTGATGTTTGGCCTCACCGGCGTCTTCGGCAAGCTGGCGGCCGCCTCACCGTCGATCATCGTATTTGGGCGCGCCCTGTTTGCCGTGCTGGCGCTGGCGGTATTCGCCCGATTTGCCAGCAACACCGCGTGGAAAACCCTGGAGCGGCGCGATTGGCGCCGCCTGTTGGTCAGCGGCGTGTTGCTGGCGGCGCATTGGGTGACGTTCTTCATCGCGGTCAAGGTGGCCGGTGTGGCCGTCGCCACGCTGGGGTTCACGGCGTTCCCGGCGTTTACCGTGATCCTTGAGGGGCTGATTTTCCGCGAACGCATCCGCGCCAATGAAATCGTGCTGGTGGTACTGGTGAGCGTTGGCCTGGTGCTGGTCACCCCGGACTTCAACCTGGCCAGCGAAGCCACCGGTGGTTTGCTGTGGGGCATCGCCTCGGGGCTGCTGTTCTCCCTGCTTTCGCTGAACAATCGCGCCAGCTCCGGGCGTATACCGGCGGTGCAGGCGGCGTTGTGCCAGAACGTGGTGGTCGCGGTATGCCTGCTGCCCGTGGCCGCGCCGGGCCTGATGCAAGTAAGCGCGCTGGACTGGTTGTGGATCGGCCTGCTCGGCGTGTTCTGCACTGGCCTGGCCCACAGCCTGTTTGTGGCCAGCCTCGCGGTGATCAAGGCCCGTACCGCCTCGGTGGTGTTTGCCATGGAACCGGTCTACGGTATCACGGCGGCCTGGCTGTTGTTCGCCGAAACGCCGACGCTGCGCATGCTGCTGGGCGGCGTGCTGATCATCGTCGCCATCGTGCTTTCGGGGCTGCTGGGCAGCGCCAGCCAGGCTAAACAACCGGCTGCAACGGCCTGATCTATACTTTAAACATCCGCAACAGTCTGTAGTCGTTCAACGGATAAAGACCGCTCGACGACAGCCACGGCGTTTTCTGAAGTTGCTGCACGTGGGTGGTCATCCCTCAACGCGATGCAGGAGCTTTAACCATGGAAATGCTCATCAGCTTGCTGGTTCAGGTGATCAGCGGCGCCGTCGGCGGTAACCTCGCCGGCATGACCAAACAAAGCCTGGGCACCGGGCTCAATACCACTCTCGGTGGCGTCGGCGGCCTGATCCTGGGCCAGGTTGTTTCGGCGCTGACCGGCACCTCCGGTGGCGAAGCACTGGATGTGGCGGCGGTCGGCAGCAATATTGTCGGCGGTGGCGTCGGCGGCCTGGTGCTCACCTGGGTGGTAGGCTTGATCAAAAGCAAGATGGCCGAGAAATAACGGCGCACCACCGGGTCACCGCCCAACAGCGGCGGTGACTTTTACTGCGTACGGTCGTTGTGCCCCAGGTCGCGCTGCGGGTCGATCCGATCGCGCACGCGCTGCTTGAGCACCTTGGCTTCGGGGAAACCACCGTCCGCCTTGCGCTCCCAGATCTGCACGCCATCACAGGTGATGCGGAACGCCCCACCGCTGGCCGGCTCCAGCGACACCTTGGCCAGGTCATCGCTGAAAGTGCTCAACAGCTCCTGGGCCAGCCAGGCCGCACGCAACAGCCACTGACACTGGGTGCAATAGGTGATGACGATCTCGGGTTTGCTCGCGGACATAATTCAGAAATTCCTGGCGTAACGAGGGATGAGGGTCAGGCGGCTATAATAGCGGCCTTTATCGCCCAGCCTCGAGATTCACGATGCGCCGCCTGTTGCCCTACCTGTTTCTGTGCCTCATCCCTCTGTTTGCCGATGCCGTCGAAGCCCCACGCCCTAAAATCGGCCTGGTGCTGTCTGGTGGCGCCGCCCGTGGGCTGGCGCATATCGGTGTGCTCAAGGCGCTGGAGGAACAAGGTATCCACATCGACGCCATCGCCGGCACCAGCATGGGCGCGGTGATCGGCGGGCTGTACGCCTCGGGCTACAAGATCGATGAGCTGGAAAAACTCGCGCTGAGTATCGACTGGCAGCAGGCCTTGTCCGATGCGCCGCCGCGCGAAGACGTGCCGTTTCGGCGCAAGCAGGACGACCGTGATTTCCTGGTCAAGCAAAAGCTGAGCTTTCGTGATGACGGCAGCCTCGGCCTGCCGCTCGGAGTGATCCAGGGCCAGAACCTGGCGCTGCTGCTGGAAAGCATGTTCGCCCACAGCAGCAACACGCGTAATTTCGACAAGCTGCCGATCCCCTTCCGCGCCGTGGCCACCGATATCACCACCGGCGAAAAGGTGGTGTTCAGCAAGGGCCACCTGCCCCAGGTAATCCGCGCCAGCATGTCGATCCCGGCGGTGTTCGCCCCGGTGGAGCTGGACGGCCGCCTGCTGGTGGATGGCGGCATGACCGACAACATCCCCCTGGATGTGGCACGGGAGATGGGGGTCGATATCGCCATCGTCGTCGATATCGGCACCCCGCTGCGCTCGCGCAAACAACTGGCAACGGTGGTGGACGTGCTCAACCAGTCCATTACCCTGATGACCCGGCGCAATTCCGAAGAGCAGCTCAAGGCGCTGAACCCCAAGGACGTGCTGATCCAGCCGCCCCTGGCCGCCTATGGCGTGACCGACTTCGGCCGCGCCAAAGACATGATCGACGCCGGCTACCGTGCCACCCGCGCCCTGGACTTGCGCCTGGCCCACTTGCGCCCCGCCGAACCCATCGACCCCACACTGGTGGCCGCGCGTACACCGGGCGAACGCACCCCGGTGATCACTGCAATCAAGCTGGAGAACGACTCGAAAGTCAGCGACGACGTGATCCGCTACTACATCCGTCAACCGCTGGGTGAACCGCTGAACCTCGGCCGTTTGCAAACCGACATGGGCACCCTGTATGGCCTGGACTACTTCGATCAGGTGCAATACCGCGTCGTGAAAAAAGGCCAGGACAATACGCTGGTCATCAGCGCACGCGGCAAACGCAGCGGCACCGATTACCTGCGCCTGGGCTTGAACCTGTCGGACGACATGCGCGGCGACAGCGCCTTCAACCTCGGCGCCAGCTACCGCATCAATGGCATCAACCGCCTCGGCGCCGAATGGCTGACGCGCGTGCAGATCGGTGATCGGCAAGAACTGTACAGCGAGTTCTACCAACCGATGGACGCCGGTTCACGCTACTTTATCGCGCCCTATCTCAGCGCCCAGGCGCAGAACGTCGAGTTGATCCTGGACAACGACCCCATCTCCGAATACCGCCTGGAACGCTATGGTTTCGGTTTGAACGTGGGGCGCCAGATCGGCAACAGCGGCGAGATCCGCTTCGGCGTCGGCGAGGCCTGGGGCAAAGCCGATGTGCGCATTGGCGACCGCGACCTACCGAGTTTGAGCTTCAACGAGGGTTTCTATGAGTTGAAGTATTCCTTCGACTCCCTGGACAACGTGTACTTCCCGCACACCGGCGAGGACATTGGCCTGGCCTTCCGTGAGTTCGAGCCCGGCCTGGGCTCGGACCAGCGTTACCGGCAGTGGGAATTCAAGCTCGACAAAGCCATGAGCCACGGCCCGGACACGTTGGTGCTGGGCGGTCGCTACGGGCGCACCCTGGATGATTCGGACGTGGTGATTTCCAGCTTCCTGCTGGGCGGTGCGCGGCAATTGTCGGGCTTTCGCCAGGATGCGATTTCAGGGCAGAACATCAGCCTGATGCGCGCGGTGTACTACCGCCGGCTGACGCCGCGTTCGTACCTGCCGCTGGATTTCCCGCTGTACCTCGGCGCGTCGCTGGAACGCGGTCGGGCGTGGAACAACGACAATGAATTCGATAGCGGTTATATCAACGCCGCGAGTATTTTCCTGGGGTTTGATACACCGCTGGGGCCGCTGAATTTCAGCTATGGCTTCAATGATGATAATCAGAAGGCGGTGTACCTGAACCTCGGGCAGACGTTCTAGAGCCCTACGCAAATCAAATGTGTGGGGGGGGTGGTGATGAGCGGGACTTAATGAGGTGAGCGGGCCCGCTCACCACAACAAGTCCGGCCGGCATACATCAGCGTTCAGGTCAGGACTTTTCCAGATTCGCCAGGATGTGCCCATGCACGCGCATGCACACGCGCAGATCCGCCTCGTCCACGCCCACAAAGAGCTCGTGGCGCAAAGCGGTGGCAATGGTTTCAATCTGCTCGATCAACGGCCGGGCGGTGTCACACAGCAGGATGCGTTTGGCGCGACGGTCTTCCACCACGGCCTGGCGTTGCACCAGGCCTTGGCCTTCGAGGCTGTCGAGCAAACGGGCCAGGGTCGGCCCTTCTACACCGACGCTTTGCGCCAGCTCACGCTGTGTCGGTGCTTCTTCGAAACGGGCCAGGTGCAACAGCACCAGCCAGCGCGCCTGGGACAAACCCAGCCCCGCCAAACGGCGGTCCAGCTCAGCGCGCCAACCTCGGGACATTTGCGCCAGCTGCATGCCAAAACGGTGTTGATCGGTTAACGGCATAAAAAACTCATGATTTAGACTAAAAACAAATTGTGGCTAATTATTAGTCAGCTAAGCATGCGCCATGCCCGTAGGCAAGAGTCGCTATGTACTGATTCGTTACATTGTCGTAATTGGCACACTAAATTTCGAATTCAGACTGCAAAGCGGCCCGCACGCAGTACAACACACCGTCTGGAACGCGCCCTGAAAACAGCGGCGCGATCTCGGCCACCGGTGGCAGTTCGCCCTCGCCATCAAGAAACGCGTCCTGGATCTCGCCGAGCAAATCTTCCGGCAAATCAAGCGCCTGCTCCAGCGACAGCTGTTGTTTGCCGATGGCTTCGGCCAGCAAGGTGTAGACGTTCTTTTCCGAGCATTGCAACTGGCCGGCGATCTGGATCGGCGTCATGCCGGCACGTGCCAGGCTGATCAGCTCGTGGCGAATATCCGCGATTTCCTTCGGCGCTTCGGCCTGGCCGCCGAGCACTTCGAGGAACGCCTGGCCGTAGCGCTCAAGCTTGCGCGCCCCCACACCACTGACCCGCCCCATTTGCGCCATCGTGGTCGGCTGCTCGCGCAGCATCTCCAGCAAGGTGGAGTCGGGGAAAATAACGTAAGGCGGCACGCTGTGTTCCTGCGCCAGTTTGCGTCGAAGGGTACGCAGGGCTTCCCACTGTTCGCGTTCCTCCAAGCGCACCAACTGGCTGGCCTGGCTGGTGCTGCTCTTGGCCGTGGTCTGCGGCTTGAGGTCGCGGCGCAGCTCCAGGCTCACCTCGCCCTTGAGCAGCGGCCGGCAACTGTCGTTCAGGCGCAGGCCGCCATAGCCCTCAATGTCGATGTCCACCAGGCCGCGCGCGACCATCTGCCGGAACAGCGAACGCCACTCACCTTCGGCGCGGGCCTTGCCGACCCCATAGACCGACAGCTTTTCGTGACCGAAGCTGCGCACCTTTTCGTTGTCCTTGCCCAGCAGTACATCCACCAGATGCCCCACGCCATAACGCTGGCCGGTGCGATAGATCGTGGACAAGGCCTGACGCGCAGGCTCAGTGGCGTCCCAGGTCTGCACGCCGTCCATGCAGTTATCGCAGTGGCCACACGGCTGTGGCATGTCTTCGTCGAAGTACGCCAGCAAGGTCTGGCGCCGGCAGCGGGTCTCTTCACACAGGGAGAGCATGGCGTCGAGCTTGTGCTGCTCCAGTCGCTTGTGGCGTTCGTCGCCTTCGGAGTTCTGCAACATCTGCTTGAGCATCACCACGTCTTGCAGGCCGTAGACCATCCAGGCATCCGCCGGCAGGCCATCACGGCCGGCACGACCGGTTTCCTGGTAGTACGCCTCAAGGGACTTGGGAAGGTCCATATGAGCCACGAAACGTACGTTGGATTTGTCGATACCCATGCCGAACGCGATGGTGGCCACCATGATCAGGCCTTCCTCGTTAAGGAAGCGCTTCTGGTGCGCAGAGCGCGTTTCATTCGGCAACCCTGCGTGGTACGGCAGTGCCGGGTAGCCCTGCTCGCAGAGGAACGCGGCCACTTCGTCGACCTTCTTGCGCGACAGGCAATAAACGATGCCCGCATCGCTGCGCCGTTCGGAGAGGAACGCCAGCAACTGCTTGCGCGGCTGCTCCTTGGGCACAATGCGGTAGAAGATATTCGGACGGTCGAAGCTCGACAGGAAACGCTCGGCATTCTGCAGGTGCAGGCGCTCGACGATTTCTTCGCGGGTGCGCTTGTCGGCAGTGGCGGTCAGGGCGATACGCGGCACATCGGGGAACAGTTCGGCCAACTGACCCAGTTGCAGGTATTCGCGACGGAAATCGTGGCCCCACTGCGAGACGCAGTGCGCTTCATCGATGGCGAACAAGGCGATTTCCAGGCTTTGCAAAAAGGCCAGCATGCGCGGCTGCACCAGACGCTCAGGGGCCAGGTACAGCATTTTCACTTCGCCACGCTTGATGCGCGCAGCCAGATCGCGCTGCTGCTCGGCGCTGAGGGTGGAATTCAAGGACGCAGCCGCGACGCCGAGTTCTTCCAGGGTAGCGACCTGATCGTCCATCAACGCGATCAACGGCGACACCACCACGGCCAACCCATTGCGCAGCAAGGCCGGCACCTGGAAGCACAAGGATTTGCCGCCGCCGGTAGGCATCAATACCAGGGCGTCTCCACCACTGGCCACGCGCTCAATGATCGCACCCTGGCGGCCACGAAAACTGTCGTAGCCGAAGATGTCCTTGAGGACGCGTTGAGCCTGCTCGAGCATGTAAAACTCCAAAAATAATCCCGAAAACCCTCTGTACAGGCTGGCCGAAAAAATACGGCTTTACGGGAAATAATCCGTAAGCGAAGTTTTCGCGGACTGGCGCCTAACCTGTAAGGGCATCACAAAACGCGGCAGTATACCCGAGCGTCATCCACCGAAGGGCACCACTGACGAATTGCAGCCCGTCTCTAAAACCTGGCAAATCTGCATGGCGACTGGCTTGGGCGCGCAAGAACGCCTAGAATTCAGCATCGTTTATTCCCAAGGTAGTCCTTCAATGTCCTTCGCTGAGCAACTAACCCGCCTGCAAGCCTTCCTCGACGCCGATGAGCTGCATGACGAGGCGCTGGACTATGTGGCCGCCCACGGCTACCTGACCGCCCTGTCGATCTGCGCCGAAGAAGTGCCTGATCGTGAATGGATCGACGCACTGTTCGCCGAAGAGCCGCATTACGCCAACGACGCCCAGCGCGAAGAAATCGAAGCCACCCTGCTCGCCCTCAAGGCCCACATCGGTCGTCAACTGGCCTCCGACGAGGAATTCGAGCTGCCATGCGAGCTGGACCTGGGTGAAGACCCGGATGACTCCGACCTGCGCGGCTGGTGCATCGGCTTCATGGAAGGCGTGTTCCTGCGCGAAGCCGCCTGGTTCGAAACCGCCGAGGAAGAAGTCAGCGAAATGCTCCTGCCGATCATGGTCGGTTCGGGCCTGTTCGACGACCAGCCGGAATTCGCCGACATCGCCAGCGATGCCAACCTGATGGACGACATGATCGTCCAGATCCCGGAAGCCCTGACCGCGCTGTACCTGCTGTGCAACGCGCCTGACGAAAAACCGGCGATCCTCAAGCCTCGTCACCACTGAGTCGCTTGCCCGTGACACCCATGGGCAACCGCTCGCTGCTCCTGCGTTACGCACTGCTGGCCATCGGCTGGTTGAGCGTTGCGCTGGGAGTGATCGGCATTTTCCTCCCGGTGCTGCCGACGACGCCCTTCCTCCTGCTCGCTGCCGCCTGCTTTGCTCGAAGCTCACCGCGCTTCTACCAGTGGCTGGTCGAACACCCACGCCTGGGCCCCTGGATCCGTGACTATTTGGAGGGCAACGGCATCCCGCTCAAGGGCAAGGTCTACGCCATCGGCCTGATGTGGCTGAGTATCGGCCTCTCCTGCTACCTGGTGCCGCTGCCGTGGGCACGTGGGTTCATGCTGACCAGTGCCGTGCTGGTGACTGTCTACATCCTGCGCCAGAAAACCCTGCCGCCTCGATAGGCCGCGACATCACGTCGCGCTCAGACCATGGTCGACACTGACTAACCCCAAGCATCATGCGAGACTGTCCAACCGGGCCTGGAATGCCCGGGCGTTCTTGTGCTCGGAGTTACCATGACGCTGTCCAGCGGGCTGATTGCCGCCGTTGCCCTGGCCTATATGGCCATTATGTTTGCCATCGCCTTCTACGGTGACCGTCGCCACGCGCCCTTGCCGCCGCGTGTGCGCGCCTGGGTGTACAGCCTGTCGCTGGCGGTTTACTGCACCAGTTGGACTTTCTTCGGCGCTGTAGGCCAGGCCGCCGAACAGTTGTGGGCGTTCTTACCGATATACCTGGGGCCGGTGCTGCTGCTGGTGTTAGCGCCCTGGGTTCTGCAGAAGATGATCCTGATCAGCAAGCAGGAAAACATCACCTCAATCGCCGACTTTATCGCCGCGCGCTACGGTAAATCCCAAGCCCTGGCGGTCGTGGTCGCACTGATCTGCCTCGTCGGCGTATTGCCTTATATCGCCCTGCAACTCAAAGGCATCGTGCTGGGGGTGAACCTGCTGATTGGCGCGGGTGCCGACACCACCGGCACCCGCGCCCAGGACACGGCATTGATCGTGTCGCTGGTGCTGGCGTTGTTCACCATTGTGTTTGGTACGCGCAACCTCGACGCCACCGAACACCACCGTGGCATGGTGTTGGCGATTGCATTTGAATCTCTGGTCAAGCTGCTGGCTTTTCTTGCCGTCGGCGCGTTTGTGACCTACGGCCTGTACGACGGTTTCGGCGACCTGTTCAGCCAGGCGATGCTTGCGCCACGGCTGGAAGAGTACTGGAAAGAAACCATCAACTGGCCGTCGATGGTGGTACAGACCGGCGTGGCGATGATGGCGATCATTTGCCTGCCGCGCCAGTTCCACGTGACGGTGGTGGAGAACATCGACCCTCAGGATCTGCGCCTGGCCAAATGGGTCTTCCCTGCCTACCTGATCCTCGCCGCGCTGTTTGTGGTACCCATCGCCCTCGGCGGCAAAATGATGTTACCCACGTCGGTATTGCCGGACTCCTACGTGATCAGCCTGCCCATGGCCGAAGCTCACCCGGCACTCGCCGTGCTGGCCTTTATCGGCGGCGCCTCGGCAGCCACGGGCATGGTGATTGTGGCCAGCATCGCCTTGTCGACCATGGTCTCCAACGACATGCTGCTGCCATGGCTGTTGCGCCGCTCCAGCGCCGAGCGGCCATTCGAAGTGTTCCGCCACTGGATGCTCTCGGTACGCCGGGTCAGCATCGTGATCATTCTGTTGCTGGCGTATGTCAGCTACCGCTTGCTGGGGTCTACCGCGAGCCTGGCCACCATCGGCCAGATCGCGTTTGCCGCCGTGACGCAGCTCGCCCCCGCCATGCTCGGCGCGCTGTACTGGAAGCAGGCTAACCGACGGGGCGTGTTTGCCGGGTTGGCGGCAGGTACGTTCCTGTGGTTCTACACGTTGGTCCTACCGGTAACGGCGAAAAGCCTGGGTTGGTCACTCAGCCTTTTCCCTGGCCTGACGTGGATGCATTCCCACCCGCTCGGCTTGTCGGTGACCTCTCTTACACTGGGCACGGTGTTTTCCCTGGCGGGGAATTTCACCTTATTTGTGTGGGTGTCGATGTTGTCGCGCACGCGGGTGTCCGAACACTGGCAAGCCGGGCGTTTCATCGGCCAGGAAATCAGCCAGCGTGCCAGCGCCCGCTCGATGTTGTCGGTACAGATCAGCGACCTGCTCAGCCTGGCGGCGCGCTTTGTCGGTGAAGAACGCGCCCAACAGAGCTTTATCCGCTTCGCTTACCGCCAGGGCAAAGGCTTCAACCCCAACCAGAATGCCGACAACGACTGGATTGCTCACACCGAGCGCCTGCTGGCCGGTGTACTCGGCGCTTCTTCGACACGCGCCGTAGTAAAAGCTGCGATTGAAGGGCGGGAAATGCAGCTGGAGGACGTGGTACGCATTGCCGACGAAGCGTCTGAAGTGCTGCAATTCAACCGCGCGCTGTTACAAGGCGCCATCGAGAACATCACCCAGGGCATCAGCGTGGTGGACCAGTCCCTCAAGCTGGTGGCCTGGAACCGGCGCTACCTGGAGCTGTTCAATTACCCGGACGGTTTGATCAGCGTGGGCCGACCGATTGCCGATATCATCCGCTACAACGCCGAGCGCGGCCTGTGTGGCCCCGGCGAGGCCGAAGTGCATGTGGCGCGACGCCTGCACTGGATGCGCCAGGGCCGCGCGCATACCTCTGAGCGCTTGTTCCCCAATGGGCGAGTGATCGAGCTGATCGGCAACCCAATGCCGGGCGGCGGTTTTGTCATGAGTTTCACCGACATCACCGCGTTCCGCGAAGCCGAACAGGCCCTCACCGAGGCCAACGAAGGCCTTGAACAACGGGTGACCGAGCGTACCCATGAACTGTCGCAGCTCAATGTGGCGCTGACCGATGCCAAAGGCGTGGCCGAATCCGCCAGCCAGTCGAAGACACGCTTCCTCGCGGCCGTCAGCCATGACTTGATGCAGCCGTTGAACGCCGCACGCCTATTCTCCGCCGCCCTCTCCCACCAGAACGACGGGCTGTCCAGCGAAGCCCGGCAACTGGTGCAGCACCTGGACAGTTCGCTGCGCTCCGCCGAAGACCTGATCAGTGACTTGCTGGATATCTCACGACTGGAAAACGGCAAGATCAACCCGCAACGTCAGCCCTTTGTCCTCAACGAGCTGTTCGATACCCTGGGTGCCGAATTCAAGGCACTCGCCCACGAACAAGGCCTGCGCTTTCGCTTGCGCGGCAGCCGTTTGCGCGTCGACAGTGACATCAAGCTGCTACGGCGGATTTTGCAGAATTTCCTGACCAACGCCTTCCGCTATGCCGACGGCCCGGTGCTGCTTGGCGTACGTCGACGCAAGGGCGAACTGTGCCTGGAAGTCTGGGATCGTGGCCCCGGTATTCCGCAGGACAAACAGAAGGTGATCTTCGAAGAGTTCAAGCGCCTGGACAGCCATCAGACTCGCGCTGAAAAAGGCCTGGGCCTGGGCCTGGCGATTGCCGATGGCCTATGTCGCGTGCTGGGCCATCGCCTCAGCGTGCGCTCATGGCCGGGCCAAGGCAGCGTGTTCAGCGTGCGCGTGCCATTGGCGCGCAACCAAACCGCTGCACCGGTCAAGGCCCCGCAGGAAAATGGCCTGCCACTGAGCGGCGCGCAAGTACTGTGCGTGGATAACGAGGAGAGCATCCTGATCGGCATGCGCAGTTTGCTGACACGCTGGGGTTGCGAAGTGTGGACCGCCACCGACCAGGCGCAGTGCGCGGCGTTGCTGGCAGAGGGTGTGCGGCCACAACTGGCGCTGGTGGATTACCACCTGGACCACGGCGAGACCGGCACCGAATTGATGGGCTGGCTGCGCGCGCAATTGGCGGAGCCGATTCCCGGCGTGGTCATCAGTGCCGACGGCCGCCCCGAGATGGTCGCCGAAGTGCATGCAGCGGGGCTGGACTACCTGGCCAAACCGGTGAAGCCGGCGGCGTTGCGGGCGTTGATCAGCCGGCACTTACCGCTGTAGGCAAGCAGATCAACCTGTGGGAGCGGCTTGCTCCGCCAGCGGGATGCCAGTCAATAAATACCGACTGGCACTGCGCTATCGGGAGCAAGCCCCCACATTTAGCACTGCGTTTACTCGGGAAGGTGTGCCACGCCGTCTGAGTCGGTCATGGCCCGTTCCAGCAAATCTGCCGACAGGCTTTTACTGGCGCGGGCGCCGAGCAATTTTAATTGCTCGGTGCGGCTGACCAGATTTCCACGTCCATCCGTCAGCTTGTTTCTCGCAGCGCTGTAAGCCTTGTCCAACTGCAGCAGACGGTTGCCCACCTCATCCAGGTCTTCGATAAACAGCACAAACTTGTCATACAGCCAGCCGGCGCGCTCGGCGATTTCACGGGCGTTCTGGCTTTGGCGTTCCTGCTTCCACAGGCTGTCGATCACCCGCAAGGTGGCCAGCAAGGTGGTGGGGCTGACGATCACGATGTGGCGGTCGAAGGCTTCCTGAAACAGGTTCGGCTCAGCCTGCAACGCGGCGGAAAACGCCGCTTCGATCGGCACGAACAACAACACGAAATCCAGGCTGTGCAAGCCTTCCAGGCGCTTGTAGTCCTTGCCGGCCAAACCTTTGACGTGATTACGCAATGACAGCACATGCTGTTTCAACGCCGCCTGGCCGATCAGTTCATCATCGGCGGCGACGTATTGTTGATAGGCCGTCAGGCTGACCTTGGAATCCACCACCACCTGCTTGTCGCCGGGCAACATGATCAGCACATCCGGTTGGAAGCGCTCACCATCCGGCCCCTTGAGGCTGACCTGGGTCTGGTACTCGCGACCCTTCTCAAGACCTGCATGTTCCAGCACCCGCTCTAGGATCAGTTCACCCCAGTTGCCCTGGGTTTTCTGGCCCTTGAGCGCGCGGGTCAGGTTGGTGGCTTCATCCGACAGACGCAGGTTCAATTGCTGTAGGCGCTCAAGCTCCTTGGCCAGGGAAAAACGCTCGCGCGCTTCGTTCTGGTAGCTCTCTTCCACGCGTTTTTCGAAGGACTGAATGCGCTCCTTCAGCGGGTCGAGCAACTGCCCGAGGCGTTCCTGGCTGGTTTGCGCAAAGCGCTGTTCACGCTCATCGAAGATCTTGCCGGCCAGCTCGGCGAACTGTGCACGCAGTTCATCCCGCGAACCTTGCAGGTCATTGAGGCGCTGTTGCTGGCTTTCCTGTTGCTCGCGCAGTTCGGCGCGCAGGGCGGCCGACAACGCATCGAGGCGCCGCAATTCGGTTTCCTTGGCGCTGCGGTCGAGGCTCCAGGCGTGGGCGGCGTCGCGTGCGTTGTCGCGGTCGATGTGGAGCAACTCGACTTCGCGGCGCAGCGCGGCCAGGTCGGCTTGCTTGGCGGCATTGGCGTGGCTCAGGTCGCTGATTTCATCGCGGCTGGCATCCAACTGCGCAGCGAGGCCTTCCTGGGCCAATTGCGCCGTGGCCAGGCGTTCTTCCAGCAATTCCCAGCCGGTGGTGCGCGCAGTCAGCCGCCGTTGAAGCTGCCAGCACACCGCCAATAAAGGCACTGCGGCACCCGCCAGGCCCAAGGCAATACTGGTCCAGTCAAAAGCCATAGCCATCTCTGCCATCACCGAAAAAGAGCAAGGTTAACCAAGCATAGAGCGGGAGGACAGCTCAGTCTTCGACCTGACCCAGTTCACGTTGGGCGCGGCGGTCACCGGCGCGCGCAGCTGAACGCAGCAGCTCATGGCCAATGCGGCGGTCGCGCGCGTTGCCGCACTCACGGCACATCAATTGGCCCAGGCGGCTTTGCGCGGCGACTACGCCTTCACGGGCCGACTGCTTGAGCAAGCGCCCGGCAAAGTGCTTGACGTTGGTGCTGTGGCCCAGGCGCGGGCTGTCGAGCAACCACAGGGCGACTTTCAAGGAGAAGCGCCTGGGTGCGGTAACAGCTTGCGGGGCGTCGGTAACAGAAGGTGATACTGAGCGAAACTTCATAAAGCACTGTGGGACAGAACGGAAGGCGCGCAACTCTACTCTTTTTTTCGTACAGGTAAAGCTGAAAAAACCGTGCACGCCCGTCCTAGAGCAAGCGCTTGGGACAATCCACAGAAGCTGTGGATAACTCAGTGGACAACCTCCCTCTAACTCGCGCAAACGCCCATGGAGCGGGCCTCGCAGTCAAACTGACGATTTTTTCACCAATTAAAAAAAGCCAGATTTTTCATTGACTTAAATTTCCATTACAGGCAAATGGCGACCCTGCCTTACCCTTGACAGCCTGGCTACACACGCCGCAACTAATGTGCACAAGTACCCACCCGATGGTTATATCACCGGCTTTTTTTGGAGCTGCCAGCCTCAAAAATGTTACCGGCAGGACATAACAGGCACTTTTCAAACCCTCAAAGGCTCGCCACACTGCCCGACCGACAGCGCAACGGTGGGAGGCGCGATGAAAGGAATTCTGATATTCGCCGGGTTATTGCTGGTGATTTGCGCCACTTCCCTGGGGATCAACGCCGCACTGCCGTCGCCGGACGGGGCCTTGTTTGCCATTGCAATCTTGCTGTCGGCCGCTTTCACAGCCGTGAGCCTGTGTATCGAACTGGGTGAAGGCCGCATCAATGACATGGGCGATGTGATGAAGGTGGTCGAGACCGGCCAATCCCTGCGCCTGACCCTGGCCGCTTACGCACTGGGCTGTTCACTAGCCGCGGCCGTCACGGTGCTGGTCTATCGCGGCGTGTTGGGGGGCTGATTGAAGTTTTTTGGTCAGTGCGCTTCCTTTCCCTGTATCAATCCGTTACTATCCGCGGCGTTAGTACCAAGCTGAAAGTCAATTCTGGTCGAATAACTCCCCTGAACAAGACGGGATCGACCACCTCGATGGTTTCCAGGTATCACTTGCGACGACACTGCCTTTGAATAAGCAAAGGGTGGCGCGAAGTTTTCATACTCTGACCGAACCAACCTGCAAATTGATCAGGATCTTCACCTCGGGCCCAGAACCTTTGCCCCTGTTGTGATGCCTGCCCTCCTAAGTACCTACCTGCCAGCCCAAGCGCGCCCATTAACAGCGCTTTAAACTGGCTGCTTTGTTCCAGTCGGGTTCTTCGTTTGATCAATGGTGATCAACGTTACTGGAACGTTTTAACGTTGCACGGTTCTTATCCGTGTCATTTGTAGGAACACCAATAATATGTCCACTCAAATCCATACTCAGGATGCCATTCGCACCCTCACCAATGCTTTTGCCCCGATGAACTGCCTGATCATGGCCGCTCGCAAAGGCTGCTTCAGTTTTACCCTGGTCAACGAACACGGTATCGCTCGTCACAGCGAACGCCTGTACCCCGATCAATACTCCAGCGCAGAACCGCTGCAGGCCGTGATCGAGCGTACCCGTCAGGCACTGGTTGCCTGATCGACCCGAGTTGCTGAAACCCAAAAAACCCTGTTTAAAACACAGGGTTTTTTATTGCCTGATATTTACGTATTGAGCTTTTGCACTAAGTTCAAATAGATATAAACGTTATAACTGAATAACGAAGATGTTTTAAAAACAGTCCTTTACATCATGAATATGACACTACACTTCAACTCAAGCGGCGTGATCCGCTTCCGGCGAGCCTGAGATCCGATTCACTGCTGCCAAGCCCCCCCCCTCTCAGGCCTCGCCAACCACTTTCACGGATTGAGGTATGTATGGGTATCGCAGCCAGTGAATTGTGTTGTTATGTGATCCGACCGACATTGTCGTACCTCGGCCGGCAGAGCCCGACGGCCGAGGCTCTGCTGCTGGGCATTGCGGCCAGCCAGTCGGAACTGGGCTCGGCACTGCACGACCGGCGCGGCCACGGCCTGTACAGCATCACCGAACCCCGGCATCGCGCCTTGTGGGACACCTACCTGGCGCTCGATCCAGAACGTGCCAGCCTGGTGCGCGGGCTGGCCAGTCAACATGCCTTTCTCAGCGCCCCCCAGTTGGAACTCACGGTAAACCTGCGTTACGCCACGGCCATCGCCTGGCTCCTGGTGGAACAACACAGCCCCGCCCTGCCACCACCCGGTGATGTTTTAGCCATGGCGCGTATCTGGAAAGAAATATTTCATCCGCAAGGAAGGCTGCGTGATTTCAGCCAAACCTGGAAAACCTGTGTTTCACCCTTGAATCACGTGGTTTGCTGACCGGGCAATTTGCAAGATTCGCCAAAAACGCTGAATTTTGGTCGGATTGTCCTACAAAACCGCTCTATCTCCTACATTACAGCCTATAGCGCGATGTTAATTTTATTGTTACTTTCCGCAGCGGTGATCACCCCGGAGTTCTAATAATGAAAAAAGTAATGCTCAAGACCACACTTAGCCTCGCCGTTGCCATGGCATCCTCCCAACTGTTCGCGAGCGGTTTCGCACTGAACGAACAGAGCGTCAGCGGGATGGGTACGGGTTTCGCAGGTCGCTCTTCTTCTGCCGATGATGCAAGCACTGTCTACGGTAACCCTGCCGGTATGGCCCGCCTCAATGGCCAGCAGATTACCGGTGGTGTCGCGGCGATTGACGCCTCCACCAATATCAGCGATACCAGCGGCCGTTCGCGTGGCAGCAACAAAGGCGACATGGTGCCTTTCACTGCGGTTCCTTTCGGTTTCTACACCAATAAACTCAATGATCAGTGGGCTGTCGGCTTCGGCGTCTATGCGCCGTTCGGCCTGGTGACCGATTACGAAAAAAACTTCCAGGGCCGCAGTTTCGGCAGCAACAGCGAAGTTAAAGTCATGACTTTTCAACCGACCGTCAGCTACGCCTTCAATGATCGCGTTTCCGTTGGTTTTGGCCCGACCATCAACCGCATCTCCGGCACGCTGGAATCGGATCTGTCGTTCAACCAAGCGTTACCCGACACCAATATCAAGATCAAGGGCGACGACACGGCGCTCGGCTTCAACGTCGGCGTACTGGTGCAAGCCACCGACACCACTCGCGTGGGCCTGACCTATCACTCCAAGGTCAGCTACAAGCTGGACGGTCACACCGAAGTCAGCGCGCCCGCTGCAACGTCCGGCCTCTTGCGCAGCAACCGTTATGACGCGTCTCTGAAAATCGACACGCCTGAGTCCTATGACCTTTCGGTGACTCAAGACCTGACCGACGCCTGGAAACTCTACGCAGGCGCCACCTGGACCCGCTGGAGCCGCCTGAAAGACATCACCGTCAAGAACGAAGGTGTCGTTGGCGGTGCCAGCGGCGGCGCGCTCGCGCCTAGTCTGGTCGGCACCATCAAGGAAGATCAGAACTGGCACGATACCTGGGCTTACGCCGTGGGTACTTCGTACCAGTTGACCAAACAGGTCGTGCTGCGTACCGGCCTGACATTCGACCAGTCGCCAACCAACAACACTGATCGTTCGCCACGCATTCCTACCGGCGACCGCACCATCTTCAGCCTGGGCCTGGGCTACGAGGTCATGCCGAACATGACCATCGACGTCGCCTACTCCTACCTGAAGGAAGAAGACGTCAAGGTCACGCGCTCCAACCAACTGGCCAGCTACAACGCCAAGTATGAAAACAGCGCCAACGGCTTCGGCCTGGGCATGACCTACCGCTTCTGATTCACAGTGGTGTAAAAAAGCCCCGCTCTCCTGCAAAGGAGGCGGGGCTTTTTAGTCGGGGTTGCTCAGGGTTTGGAGGCGATGGCCTTCTCCACCGCCTCGATCAGCTCCGGGCTGTCCGGCTTGGTCAGGCTGGAGAAATCGGCGACCACCTTGCCCTGACGGTCCACCACGTACTTGTAGAAATTCCACTTCGGCGCATTGCTCTGCTGCGCCAGCACCTTGAACAGGTGTACCGCGTCCGGCCCCTTGACCTTCTGCGGCTCGGTCATGGTGAAGGTCACGCCATAATTCACGTAGCAGACCTTGGCGGTTTCCTCGCCCGTCTTGGCTTCCTGCTTGAAGTCATCGGACGGCACGCCGATCACTTCCAGCCCTTGGTCCTTGTAGCGCTGATACAAGGCTTCGAGGCCTTTGAACTGCGGCGCGAACCCACAAAAGCTTGCGGTGTTGACGATGACCAGTGGCTTGCCGGCAAAGCGCTGGCACAGGTCGATGGACTCCTTGGCGCGCAGCTTGGGCAATTGGCCCTCAAGCAAGGAAGGGCACTCGGCGGCCAACGCCACGCCGCCAAAGGTCGCCATCAGCACAGGTACAGCCAGCCAGCGCATCTGCATGTCAAAAAGTCCTTTAAAGAATCCGGACATCGAACTTAACAGATCGACATACCCAGTTGCATCAATGCCAGCCCACCCCGCTGCCAGCCCCACCATGCCAACACCAGCAGCAGCGCTATCGCGCCAACCCCGCCGAACAGGTACCCCATCGAATTCATGCTGCCTCCATCTGTGCCTGCAATCGCGCGACCGGCCGCTCACGCACCGGCCAATTCAGGGCCGCAGCGAGCAGGCTAAGCAGGATCGCCATTTGCCAGATCAAATCGTAGTTGCCGGTTCGATCATAGACCACTCCGCCTAACCAACCGCCCAGGAATGAACCCAGTTGATGGAACAGGAACACGATCCCACCGAGCATGGACAGGTTTCGCACACCAAACAGCGTGGCGACCGTGCCGTTGGTCAGCGGCACCGTGGACAGCCACAGAAAGCCCATGGCCATGCCGAACAGATAAGCGCTGATTTCGGTGACCGGCGCCCACAGGAACAACACGATCACCACCGCGCGCAACAGGTACAAACCCGTCAACAAGCGTGGTTTGGACATGCGCCCACCGAGCCAGCCGGCGGTGTAGGTACCGAAGATGTTGAACAGGCCGATCAGCGCCAATACGGTCGTGCCGACGGTGGCCGGCAAGTGTTGGTCCACCAGGTATGCCGGCAGATGCACGCCGATAAACACCACCTGGAAACCGCAGACGAAAAAGCCAAAGGCCAGCAGCCAGAACCCGGAGTGCGAGCAGGCTTCCTTCAAAGCTTCGCGCAGGGTTTGCTGGCCGGCCAGCACCGGCAGCGGCCGGTCCTTGAGCATTATCACCAGCGGCAGGATCAGCGCCACCATCAAGCCCAGCGCCAGCAGCGCGGCCGACCACCCCAACCAACTGATCAAGCCCAACGTGCCCGGCACCATGGCGAATTGGCCAAAAGAACCGGCGGCGCTGGCAATGCCCATGGCCATGCTGCGTTTTTCCGGCGCCACCGCGCGGCCGACCACACCCAGAATCACCGAGAACGAGGTGCCGGACAGGCCAATGCCGATGAGCAGGCCCGCACTCAACGACAACGTCCAGGCCGAATCGGACATGCCCATCAGCACCAGGCCGGCGGCGTACAACACCCCACCGACAAAGACGGCCTTGGTGGCGCCGAAACGGTCGGCCAACGCACCGGTAAATGGCTGCGCCAGACCCCAGATCAGGTTCTGCAAGGCGATGGCGAAGGCAAAGGTCTCACGGCCCCAGCCGAATTCGCTGCTCATCGGCGCCAGAAACAGGCCGAAACCATGCCGCACGCCCAAAGACAGCGCCAGGATCAGCGCACTCCCCACAAGGATCCAACCGCTGGTGCGCCACATCGAGGTCATTTCTTATTCTCCGCTCACGGGTATATACCCGCTTGTGTTCGAACAAACCCGCACTCAGGCGAGTTCATCCAGCAAGGCCAACAAGGTTTCGCGTTTTTGCGCGCCGAGTCGATCGATCAATTTCTGTTGTGCCGCTTCCCAGGCCGGCAAGGCGTCGGCCAGGCGCTGCGCACCCGCTTCGGTGAGCAACACCAGGCGGTTGCGCAGGTCATTGCCCTCGACCAATTGCACCAAGCCTTCGCATTCCAGCACCCGCAGGTTTCGCCCCAGGGTGCTGCGATCCAGGCCCATGGCCTCGGCCAGGCTGGAAATGCTCGGTTGATCGAGGCGCTGCAGGTTACACAGCAAGGAATACTGGGCGACGTTGATCCCGAAGCCGTCGAGAGCGCCGTCATAGTGCCTGCTGACGCCACGGGCGGCACGTCGCAGGTTGGTGCATAAACATTGGGAGGCAAGCATGGAACGTGTATATACCCGCGATTAAGGGAATGCAAGAAAGTGTTACAGCGCCAGGCCGACCACTACCGCGACCTCAAGCAACTCCAGCAAGGCCCCAGCGGTGTCGCCCGTGGTGCCGCCGAGACGCTTGATCATCAATTGGCGCAGCCCCATAAAGCACAGCGTGGCGAGCAACACGGCCACCCCGCCGTTGAAACCGCCGATGAGGACGCACGCCAGACCGCTGAGAACCAGCACCTGCTGGCCGACGGTCCTGGGTAAATGATCCGACAGTGCCTGACCCAATCCGCCTGCCCGCACATAGCGCGTGGTGAGGAACAACGCCAGCATCGAGGCCCGCCCGATCAGCGGCGCCAGGATCAATGCCGCACCGTTGTGCTGTTCGATCAAGGCCACCAACGCGGTGAATTTGAGCAGCAGCACCAAACTCAGCGTGACCACGGCAATCGGCCCGCTGCGTGGGTCTTTCATGATGGTAAGGGTGCGTTCGCGGTCGCCGAAGCCACCCAGCCAGGCATCGGCGCTGTCCGCCAGGCCATCCAGGTGCAGGCCGCCGCTGAGCAACACCCAGGCGGTCAACAGCAGCGCGGCATGCAGCAACAGCGGCGCGCCCAGCAGGGCCGCATTCAAACTCCACAGCAGCAACCCGAACAGCAACCCGACCAACGGATAAAACAGCAATGAACGCCCCAATTCCAGGGGCTGCGGCATCCCCGGCAGGCGAATCGGCAAACTGCTGAGAAATTGCAGAGCGATCCAGAACGGCAGCATCGTCAGATTCCTTCCTTCAACCCACCATCGGCGGCCACCCGCAGGCTGAACAAGCCGCCATGGCCGACCTCCACGTTCAGCAGTTGCTCACGGGGCAACCCCCGCGCACGCGCCAGCAGCAAGCGCATCACGCCGCCATGGCTGATCAACAACACCCGCTTACCGGCATAGGCCTGATACAAGCGTGAGACAGCGCCCAGAACCCGCTCAGAAAATTCGCCCACCGGCTCGCCATCGGGCGGCGTAAAGCTGTAGGGATCGGCCCAGAACAGCCCCAGGCCTTCGGCATCGGTGTTCATCAACGCCGCCGCGCTCTGACCTTCCCAAGCGCCGAAATGCAGTTCTTGCAGATCGTTCTCCAGGCTCACCGGCAGGTTGAACCGCGCACCCAATTCATCGGCGAACCGCGCGCAGCGCTGCAATGGCGAACTGACCACCCGGTCCCAAGGTCCTCGCTGCGCCACTGCGGCGCGCATCTGCTCCCAGCCCCTGACGGTCAATGCGTCGTCCAGGCTGCCACGCAGGCCGCCGCCCAGTTCGGTTTCGCCGTGACGCAGCAGGTCCAGGTGCAAGGTCATGCCGGGCGGTCCGCTACGGCCGCTTCGGCAAAGGTCGCCATTTGCCCGTGCAACGCACAGGCCAGGCGCAGCAGCGGCACGGCCAACGCGGCGCCACTGCCCTCACCCAGGCGCAGGCCCAGGTCGAGCAACGGTTGCGCATCAAGGCTGTGCAACACGTGCCGATGGCCGGGCTCCGCCCCGCGATGGCCGAACAGCAACCAGTCGCGGCACGCCGGGTTCAACCGCGTGGCGACCAGCGCAGCGACGGTGCAGATAAACCCGTCCACCAGCACGACGATGCCTTCCTGGGCGCACGCCAGGTAGGCCCCCACCAATGCGGCAATCTCAAAACCGCCAAGATTGAACAGGGTGTGCAGGGCATCATCGCGCTGCCCGGCGTGCAGCGCCAACGCGCGTTCAATCACGGCCACCTTGTGGCTGACACCGTTGGCGTTCAAGCCCGTGCCAGGGCCGGTCAGGTCACTGGCCTGGCACTTGAGCAACGCACACGCCAGCGCACTGGCGGCGGTGGTGTTGCCGATGCCCATTTCGCCGCCGATAAACAATTGCGCAACGTTTTCACGGGCACGCAGCACGCTATCGCGACCCGCTTGCAGCGCCAATCTGCCCTGGGCAGCGGTCATTGCCGGGCCCTTGACGAAATTGGCGGTGCCGACGCCTATGTTCAGGTGATGCACGCCGGGCAAGTTCAGCGAAGGGTTCACCGTGCCGAGGTCCACCACTTCCAGCTGCGCGCCCAACTGACGCGCCAACACGCTGATGGCCGCACCGCCGGTGACAAAGTTATGCAGCATTTGCCCGGTGACTTCCTGGGGATAGGCCGACACGCCCTCGGCGACCACGCCGTGGTCACCGGCAAAAATAGCGATCCACAGCCGGTCCATCGACGGTTTGACCTGGCCCTGCAAGCCGGCCAATTGCACGGCCAGCGCTTCCAACTGGCCGAGGGAGCCGGCAGGTTTGGTCAATTGCTGTTGGCGCGCCAGCGCCTGCTCGTACGCAGAGGCGTCAATCGCCTTACACGGGTTGAGCCACCAAGTGTCAGTCATAACGCAGTACCTTTCAAAGTCAGGGGCAGGCCGGCAACGGTCAGGACCACGCGCTGACACCGTTCGGCCAAGGCTTGATGCAGCCAACCGGCTTCATCCACATAGCGGCGAGTCAATTCGCCCAGCGGCACGACACCCAGACCGGTCTCGTTGCTGACAAAAATGATTTCACCCGCCAGCGTGCCCAGGCTTTCCAACAATTGCTCGCGCTCGAACGCCAGGCGCTCCCGGTCTTCGAGCATGAGCAGGTTGGTCAACCACAACGTCAGGCAATCCACTAGCAGGCAGCGGCCGGGGGCGGCGTTTTCGCGCAGCACCCGCGCCAACTCGATCGGTTCTTCGATCAAGCCCCACTGCTCGGGGCGACGCTTGCGATGCAAGGCCACGCGGGTGTTCATCTCGCCGTCCAGCGGTTGGCTGGTAGCGATATAAATGACAGGCAACGCGCTGTCGCTGGCGAGTTTTTCGGCGAGGCGACTTTTACCGGAACGGGCGCCGCCCAGGATCAGTTGGTGCATGAGGCGACTCCACACAAGGTGCGCAACAAATCCGTATCCAGGTGGCGCTCCACCAGGTCCGCCAACCGCTCGATGTCGCGCTCGCGCAGGGCGTGGTAATCCACCGCCTGCACGTTGGCCAACCCCGCCCAGCGCAGCAAGGCGCTGCACGCGGCCGGGGTTTCGAACAGCCCGTGCAGGTAGGTGCCGAGGATCTGCCCGTCGGCACTCAGGGCGCCATCGGTACGGCCGTCATCCAAGTGCACGGCAGCGCTCGACAAGGCTTCGCCCGATGTTACGCCGGCATGGATCTCATAGCCGCTGACCTCGGCATCTTCCAGCAACAAGCGACCGCGAACGTTGCGCAGCTGTTTTTCGTGCTCCAGCGTGGTGCTGAACGCCAGCAGGCCCAGGCCATCGCTGGAACCCGCCGGCCCTTCCAGGCCCAACGGGTCGTGCACCTGCTCGCCAAGCATCTGCAAGCCGCCGCAAATACCGAGCACCTTGCCGCCATAACGCAGGTGCCGCGCCACGGCGGTGTGCCAGCCATTGGCGCGCAGATACGCCAGATCGCTGCGCACGCTTTTCGAGCCCGGCAGGATAATCAGGTCGGCGGCGGGTATAGGTTGGCCCGGCCCGACGAACTGCAGATCCACTTGGGGATGCAGGCGCAGCGGGTCGAAATCCGTATGGTTGCTGATGCGCGGCAACACCGGGACCACCACCTTGAGTACCTGCGCGGCCTTGTCGATCTGGCGATGGTCAATGCCGTCTTCGGCTTCCAGGTGCAGGTCCATCACGTACGGCAATACGCCCACTACCGGTTTGCCGGTACGCGCTTGCAGCCAATCGAGGCCAGGCTGCAGCAGCGCGATATCACCGCGAAAACGGTTGATGATGAAGCCTTTGACCCGCGCCTGTTCGCTGGGTGAGAGCAACTCCAGCGTGCCGACCAAATGGGCGAACACCCCGCCCCGATTGATATCGGCGATCAACAACACCGGGCAATCCACCGCCTCGGCGAAGCCCATATTGGCGATGTCGTTGGCGCGCAGGTTGATCTCTGCCGGCGACCCCGCCCCTTCCACCATCACCACCGGGTAGGCCTGGCTCAAGCGCGAGTGGGAAGCCAGCACCGCTTGCATCGCGATGGCTTTGTAGTCGTGATAGGCCACCGCGTTCATGCTGGTGACCGCACGGCCATGGATGATCACTTGGGAGCCGGTGTCGCTGTTGGGTTTGAGCAGCACCGGGTTCATATCGGTATGCGGCGCCAGGTTGGCCGCCTGGGCCTGCACCGCCTGGGCGCGGCCTATTTCGCCGCCTTCGGCGGTCACCGCACTGTTGAGCGCCATGTTCTGCGGTTTGAACGGTGCCACTGCAATGCCTTGGCGCACCAGCCAACGGCACAGCGCAGTCACCAGGGTGCTTTTACCCGCATCGGAGGTGGTGCCTTGCACCATCAGCGTACTCATGCAGCGTCCTTATAGGCAGCCAGCGCCGCGTCGAGGCGCAGCCAATCGACCTCGGTGTCGGGCAGGCCGAAGCGCAGGCTGCTGTCGTGCACAAACAGGCGCAGCAGAATGCCGCGCTGGGCCATGAATTCGTGCATGCGTTCGGCATGCGGAGTGATCAACCATTGGAACAAGGCGCAGCCGCCCTGCGGTTCAAAGCCATGGCGTTGCAGCAACTCGAACAAGCGCCGGCCGGCCTCCAGGCACCGGGCGCGCTGGTGCGCGTGGCCGGCGGTGTCGCGCAGGCACGCTTGGCCAAGCACCCGCGTCGGCCCACTGACCGCCCACGGCCCGACCTGCTCGGCGAGCAACTTGAGCAGCCGGCGCTCGGCCAGCACAAAGCCCAGCCGTACACCCGCCAGGCCGAAAAACTTGCCGAACGAGCGCAGTACAATCAGGCCAACCTGATGGGCCTGGCTCGCCAGGCTCAATTGCGGGGTCACGTCCATAAACGCTTCGTCCACCACCAGCCAGCCGCCGCGCTGGGCCAGCCGCGTGTGCCAATCCAGCAGGCGCTGCGGGCTGAGGCTCAGACCGGTGGGGTTGTTGGGGTTGACCACCACCAGCACATCGAGGCCATCGAGGAAAAAGTCGACTTCCTGCTCCTGCACCTCACGCACCACGTAACCCGCGCGGCGCCAAGCTTCGGCGTGTTCGGCGTAGCACGGCGATAACACGCCGACCTTGCCCGCACGGCGCAGGCGTGGCAGCAACTGGATCGCCGCCTGGGAACCGGGCACCGGCAACACGTGCGCCGCGCCGTAATACTCGCCGGCGGCCTGCTCCAGGCCGTCGTCGGTTTCCGGCAGGCGCGCCCAAGCGCGTAGCGGTATCTCGGGGATCGGCCAGGGCCAGGGCGCAAGGCCGCTGGAGAGATCCAGCCAGTTGGCCTCGGCAATCCCGTATTGAACCGACGCTTTGCGCAGCCGACCACCGTGTTCAAGCATAGAATTGCGCCCCCGCGCATAGGATCAGCAGCCACAGCCAAACGCCGCGCTGCACCAGTTGCCAGCCTCGTTCGATTGAATCGGCATCCGCCGCCGGGCCTTCGCCCAATGGCGGGCGCTGGTGCAGCTCGCCGTGATAAATCGCCGCACCGCCCAATTCGACGCCCAGTGCGCCGGCCCCGGACGCCATCACCGGCCCCGCGTTGGGGCTGTCCCATGTCGGCCCCTGGGTACGCCAGCATTTGAGCGCCAGGGCGGTTTTGCCCAGCACCGCGTAGGTCAAGGCCACCAGGCGCGCAGGAATGTAGTTCAGTACGTCGTCGATTTTCGCCGCCGCCCAGCCAAAGCGTTCGAAGCGCTCATTGCGATAGCCCCACATGGCGTCGAGGGTATTGCTCAAACGGTAGAGCACCACCCCCGGTACGCCAGCGACCACGAACCAGAACAACGCGGCAAACACCGCATCACTGCCGTTTTCGAGCACCGATTCGGTGGCGGCACGGGCTACTTCGGTGCTGTCCAGCTCGCTGGTCTGGCGGCTCACCAGGTAACTCACCCGCGTGCGCGCTTCATCCAGGTCATCGCTGCGCAACGCCTGGGCGACAGGCAGTACATGTTCACCCAGGCTGCGCATGCCGAGGGCACAGTACAGCGCCAGAATCTCCAGCGCCCACCCGATATAGGGCGCCCACGACAGCGCGGTGGCCAGCAGCGTCAACGGCACCACGGCGATAAACCATGCCGTCACGCCATGGCTGCGCCAGCCACGGCCACCGCTATTGAAGCGTTGCTCGATGCGCCCGGCAAAATTGCCGAACGCCACCAGCGGATGCCGACGCCTGGGTTCACCCAGCAGCGCATCCAACGCCACCCCGGCGACACACAGCAAGGCCACACTCATTGACTCGCTCCCCACGTATTCTCATACAACATGTCTTTCAGCGGCCGCGGTTCGGCCCAGCCTTCGAGCTGCAACATCGGTGCCGGATAGAATTCGGCCACCGGCCCCAGGCACAGCACGGCCAGGGGTTTGGCGCCGGGCGGCAGGCCCAGCAGATCGGCCAGGGCCTGGGGGTCGAACAACGATACCCAGCCCATGCCCAGCCCTTCGACACGGGCAGCCAGCCATAGATTCTGGATCGCACAGGACAGCGAAGCCATGTCCATTTCCGGCAAGGTACGGCGGCCGAAAATGTGCCGCTCGCGATCATCCATCAACGCCGCCACCAGTACTTCAGCGCAGTCGTGAATGCCTTCGACCTTGAGCTTCATGAATTCATCGGAACGTTCGCCCAGGGCTTGGGCGGTGCGCACGCGCTCTTCTTCGACCACTTGCTGGATTTGCCCACGCAGGTGGCGGTCGCTGATGCGGATAAAACGCCACGGCTGCATCAAACCCACACTGGGTGCCTGATGCGCGGCCTGGAGCAGGCGATGAAGCAATTCGGGAGCCACCGTACCGCCGCTGAAGTGGCGCATGTCGCGGCGCTCGGCGATGGCGCGGTAGACGGCGTCGCGGTCGGCCGGGGCAAATGCGTTGTCGGTCATGGCCCTATCGAGGGCAAGCCCCCTCCCACATTGGGTGCAAACAAGGCGGCGACCGCTGATGGGTTCGATGGGAAATAAAAGTGCACATAAGAGGCTGTCATCCGCCCCTGTCGGTAAACCGCCTCGGCACCGCGCCCACCGTTAGGGCTCAGGCCACGGGCAATCGGCTGGCACTCGGTGCTGGTCAGGGAATGGTGATACGTGTGCCCACGCAACACGCCTTCCGGCAGTTCGACGCTTTGCAGGGCCAGGGCCGCGAGTTTCTTTTGCATCACCGCATCGCCCGGTAAAAGGCCGAGCAGTTCGGCACGGTTGCCGTCGACGTCGGTGAGCGAGTCCAGCAGGTAGAGCATGCCGCCGCATTCGGCGAGCAACGGCTTGCCGGCGGCGTGGTGGGCGCGGATGGCAGCGAGCATAGGGGTATTTTCCGACAGCGCCTGGTGGTGCAGTTCCGGGTAACCACCGGGCAGATAGAGGCTGTCGGCGTCGGGCAGTGCGTGATCATGGATCGGCGAAAAGAAGCTCAACTGAGCCCCCATCGCTCGCAGCAGGTCGAGGCTGGCGCCGTAGGTGAACGCGAAGGCTTCGTCACGGGCGACGGCGATGCGCACGCCCTTGAGCAATGGCTCCGCCTCGATCACCTGCGGTGCGGCGAAGGCCACCGGCGGCGGCAGCGCGACTTCGCAACTGCTGCCCAGGGCCTGGGCGGCGGCGTCCAGGCGCACATCGAGATCATTCAATTCGCTGGCCTGCACCAGCCCCAGGTGACGGCTGGGCAGCTCGATACCGGTCTCACGTGACAACGCGCCGTACCAGCGCAGGCCTTCGGTGAGGCTGCCTTCGAGCAACTGCGCATGGCGCAGCGTGCCGACGCGGTTGGCCAGTACCCCGGCAAACGGCAGGTCCGGCTGATAGCGCGCCAGGCCCAATGCCAGCGCGCCAAAGGTCTGGGCCATGGCGGTGCCGTCGATCACGCCCAACACCGGCACGCCGAAGTGCCGCGCCAGGTCGGCGCTGGACGGCGTGCCGTCGAACAGGCCCATCACGCCCTCGATCAGGATCAGGTCCGCCTCCCCCGCCGCTTCCCACAACAAGCGGCGACTTTCCTGCTCGCCCACCATCCACATGTCCAATTGATAAACCGGCGCACCGCTGGCGCGCTCATGGATCATCGGGTCCAGAAAGTCCGGGCCGCATTTGAACACGCGCACGTTGCGCCCCAGGTTGCGATGCAAACGGGCGAGCGCGGCGGTGACGGTGGTTTTGCCCTGGCCGGACGCCGGAGCGGCGATCAATACAGCCGGGCAATGACGGGGCGGGTTCACAGTTCGACGCCCTTCTGTGCCTTGATACCGGCCTGGAACGCATGCTTGAGCATGCCCATTTCAGTGACGGTGTCGCCCATTTCGATCAACTCGGGCTTGGCGCCACGGCCGGTGACGACCACGTGTTGCATCGGTGGGCGGGCTTGCAGGTCGCTCAGAACATGATCGAGGTCGAGGTAGCCATGCTTGAGGGCAATATTGAGCTCATCCAGCACCACCAGGCCAATGGACGGGTCTTGCAGTAATTGGCGCGACACGGCCCAGGCGGCTTCGGCGGCGGCAATATCGCGCTGCCGGTCCTGGGTTTCCCAAGTGAAGCCTTCGCCCATCACGTGAAAGCGCACTTGCTCGGGGAAACGGCGGAAAAACAATTCTTCGCCGGTACTGTTACGCCCCTTGATGAACTGCACCACGCCGCACTGCATGCCATGGCCCATGGCGCGGGCGAGCATGCCGAATGCCGAGCTGCTCTTGCCTTTGCCATTACCGGTGAGCACCAATAGCAAGCCGCATTCATTGGGTGAATTGGCGATGCGCTCGTCGATCACGGCTTTTTTGCGCAGCATGCGTGCCAGGTGGCGTTCATCGCGGTCGGGGGTATCGGTCATGGCAGCTCTCCGTTGGGGCTGAACAAAAACGGCGGGCAGGGAAAAGAAAAAACAGACAGCCAAGCATCGCCCACCGTGATGCTGTTGGATGATCCTGGCCGGTCTCCGGGCTCATGAGTGGCGTTCTGAAGCGAACAGGTCGACGCTGCGCCTTCCCATATCGCGAGCGATACAGTGGCTCAATGCAGGGTCTTGACTCATTTACCGTTGCGGGGGCAGCGCCGGAATTGCGGCGGCGCTGTGTATAAGCGCGCTCACTCACCGGCTTCCCTGTTTCACTCTGTCGACCCACGGGTCACAGAGCACCTGGAACAAGCGGCGAAGGTTAGTGGGTTGGAGGGCTAGCTGCAAGCGTCAAGCCTAAAGCTACAAGCAGGCATTGCGCCGTCTTGCAGCTTTAAGCGTGCAACGTGGCATTGATTCTAAGGATTACGCGCCAGATTGCCCGGCAATACGCGCTTGGCACTCAGGTAAGCATTCTGCCAATACGCTTTGGACAGGGTGTCCAGTTTCACCGTGCCACCGGTTTGCGGCGCATGGACAAAGCGACCTTCACCCACGTAGATCCCAGCATGGCTGACCTGCGAGCCACCACCGGTGGCGAAGAACAATAGGTCGCCGGTTTGCAGGTTCTGCTCGCTCACATCCTGGGCGCGCATCACGATCAGCTCGCGCGTGGTGCGTGGCAGGGAAATGCCGGCGGCGTCGCGGTAGACGAAGCCGATCAGACCGCTGCAATCAAAACCGGAGTCTGGCGTGTTACCGCCCCAGCGATAAGGCGTGCCGACCAGGCCCAGCGCACGAAAGAGCACGTCTTCGGCAGCAGGCGAAAAGTTCTGGGTGGAATAATTGAACACCGGCTTGGGCTTGACCGCGATGGGCGCGGGCGGCGGTGTGCGGCTGGCGCAGGCGCTGAGAAGCGCGGCGCAAACAATTAGAATCAGGCGGGCCGAGGTCGACATGTGCAGAACAATCCTGGTCTGGATGCGGCTTTCGCTGCCGAACGCTGAAAACCAGAACGCGCAAGCAAAGCTCGCGCGAACGGGTTACAACAATATCCAGGGATTCTAGCGCTTACGCGTCAAACTTCAAGTATCACTTTAAGTTTACTTACTGGCGGTAACCGTAGTCGGGGCCATGGCGAGTGCGCGCTTGGCTTCGATGAAGGTTTTGCTCCAGTAGCTGTCACCCAGGCTGTCGACTCGCACACCGCCACTGCGACGGCTGCTGGAGTGGATAAACTGGTTGTCACCCAAGTAGATACCGGCGTGACTGACACGACCACGGCCTGCCGTACTGAAGAAAAGCAGATCACCGGGCTTGAGGTTGTTGCGTGCGACCAACGGTGCTTTCACGTTGATCATTTCGCGCGTGGAGCGTGGCAGGTTCATGCCGGCTTCTTCGCGAAACAGATAGCCGATAAAACCGCTGCAATCGAAACCGGCTTCGGAGGTACCTCCGAAACGGTAACGGGTACCGATCAGGGACATGCCGCGTTCTAGGATACTGTCGGCCAGAACTGGAAGCTGGTAAGGCTTGTTGCCGGAGAAATCGGCCAGTTCTTTCTCGGTTGCCAGCTCTTCTTCATAAACGGAAGCAGACTGCGCAGCGACGAATTTTGCCTGGGACTGTTGTTGAGGCTTCTGCTGCTCTGCCACTTGTTGAGGGTGGGAGGCGCAACCAAACAACAGGGTAACGAGTGCGAGAGGCACGAGGGGTGCGAAGCGATTTAGCATGGGCACGACCGTGGCTGATGTGTAAAGAAGCCGAGACTATGCCCTCTATCACATCGATTTGCAAATTCAATCGTGCGCTATGTGACTTCGCGATTGGACCGTGACATCTAAGCCCTGATTCCAATTAATGACGTAAATGCGTAGCCCGCCGGGCTCAGACGTAGGTTTTCTGGCGCCTGAAAAGTGCCGAATCGTGACAAATCAACGTGTTACCAACCCAACGTCTCTTTGAGAAAAGGGATCGTCAATTTTCGTTGCGCCTGCAAAGAGGCCTGATCGAGCTGCTCAAGCAAATCGAACAAGGCGCTCATGCTGCGGGTACCGCGGGTGAGGATAAAGTGCCCCACTTCGTCGGTGAGGTGCAGGCCACGACGGGATGCACGCAATTGCAGGGCGCGCAGCTTGTCTTCGTCGGACAGGGGGCGCATCTGGAAGATCAGCGCCAGGGTCAGGCGTGACTTGAGGTCGGCCAACTTGACCGGCAATTCCCGAGGCGACGTGGCGGCGGCAATCAGCAAGCGCCGGCCGCTGTCACGCAAGCGATTGAATAAATGGAACAGCGCCTCTTCCCAATCCGCCTTGCCGGCGATCACCTGCAGGTCATCCAGGCACACCAGTTCGTACTGTTCAAGGTTGTCGAAGATGCCGATGCCGCGATCCATCAGCTCAGCCAACGGCAGGTATACCGCCGGCTCACCCATTTGCTCGAAGCGCAGGCAGGCGGCCTGCAACAGGTGGGTACGCCCCACGCCATGCTTGCCCCACAGATAGATCAGGCTTTCAGTCCACCCGGCGTCGGCTTCGCAGAGCCGCTCGACATAGCCGAGTGCAGCGGCATTGGCGCCTGGGTAGTAATTGATAAAGGTGGCGTCATCACGCAGACGCACACCTAAGGGCAGCTGAATCGGTTTCATGCTGACTGAACGGCTCCCATCGAACCGTTAGTGGCCTCTGTGTAAAGTTTGCAAAGTTTATACCCGTGAAGCCGGGCGCACAATGCAGCAGACCACAAGCAAAATCAAAGGTTTGCGTTAACTTGCCGGTTTTTTGCGGTTTGTTTGACGGCACAGGGCCATAAACGCCAAACCCGGCCGAAGCCGGGTTTGTGACGCCGCGATTACAACTCGGGGTCTTCGACGCCCGTGTACACCTCGGAATCCTTGTACAAATCATGTACATGGCGCACCAGCACCATAATCACCGCCGCCACCGGCAGCGCCAGGAGGATGCCCGTAAAGCCAAACAGCTCGCCGCCCGCCAGGATCGCAAAGATCACCGCCACGGGGTGCAGGCCGATTCGATCGCCCACCAGCAATGGGGTGAGCACCATGCCTTCCAGGGCCTGGCCGACCATGAATACCGCAACAATGCCCAGCATCGGGTAAAGGTCACCGCCAAACTGGAACAGCCCGGCCACCAGCGCCGCACCGATACCAATCACAAACCCCATGTACGGCACGATGGCGGCCAAGCCCGCGATCAGGCCGATCAACAGGCCCAGCTCCAAGCCTATCGCCATCAAGCCGGCGGCGTAGATGATCCCCAGTGCCAGCATCACCAGCAACTGCCCGCGCACGAACGCCCCGAGCACTTCATGACACTCACCGGCCAGGGCGACGATGCGCTCCTCGCGGTTGCGCGGCAGCAGGCTGCGGATCTTGGCCATCATCACATCCCAATCGCGCAGCAAATAGAACGCTACCACCGGGATCAGCACCAGGTTGGTCAGCCAGCCGATCAATGCCAGGCTGGAGGCGGTGGCCTGGCTGAGGATCACACCCACGATATCGGTGGTCTGGCCCATATGTTCGCTGATCGCCGCCTTGACCTTGTCGAACTTCCAGAAGCCGTCCGACAGCCCGAGCTTGGCCTGGGCCCACGGCATCGCCGTGTGTTGCAACCAGTCGAGCATCTGTGGCGCCAGTTCATAGAGGCGGAACAATTGCTTGGCCAACATCGGCACCAGCACCAATACCAACGCGGTGATGATCAGGGTAAACAGCGCGAACACCGCGACAACCCCCAAGGTCCGCGACAGCCCGACCTTCTCCAGGCGATCCACCACGGGATCGAACAGATAGGCGAGCAGCAACGCAACCAGGAACGGCGTCAGGATCGAATGCAGCAAGAACACAAAAACGCACAGCAGGACAATCCCGCCAAGCCACACCCAACGACGCGTATCCGCCATACACCACTCCATGCTTCTATCTATATAAGGAAGAACTGTTTACCAACGAAACCGCAGTTGCGCCTGAGGCTCAGGTGCGGCGGGCGGTTGCGCGCCTGGCGCTAACGGTTGCGGCGCAGGCTCGCCCGCGGGAATTTCCTGCAACTTGGCCAGGCTCAACTGGGTGCGCAACTGATCGGCGCTGCCATTGACGCGATACACGATGCGATCGCCCTCCACACGCAGCGGCTGGCCACCAAACGGCTCAAGCAAATGCCCCAGCGCCGCATAGCGTTCCAGGGTCATGCCCTGCACTTGCAGCAATTGTTCGGTGCTCACGCCCGGCTTGACCGCAAAACGCGGCGCCAGCTTTTGGCTGATCGCCAGCATCACCGCGTCGGCCACGGCGCCGGTATCGGCACCTTGGGCGGTGCCCTGCTCGCTCTTGTCACCCAGCCACAGGCGCCATTTGGCTTGCCATTGGTTGCCTTCCTGGCGCGCATGTACCGCCAGCAAGGCGTCGGCACCGTAACGTTCGGAAGCGGCGCGCAAGGGGGTGGCATCGGCGCTTTCCAGGTTCGGCGCGGTGGCCACGACCTGCTCGTCCAGATCCCCCAGGGGCAGGCGCAGCGGCAAACCGCGATGTTGTGCCGCGCGGCGCAGGGCCTGGGCAACGCTCTGGCCATCGCCTACCAGGCTGCTGCCTTCGGTGGAATCGTTGAGCCACCAGCCGAGGATCGACGGCCGATTGCTGCCCCAGATCGACAGGCCCGCGTCACGCAGGGCGCGGTCGGTGCTGACCGGATCGAAGTCCACTTGCAGGCTCTCGGGCGGCCCGGCGTCATAGCCATATTGGGTGATGATTTGCTGCGGGTCCTTGCGAATCGCCGCCAGGCCCGGGCCCTCGGCGGCTTTGGCGTCGCCGGTCAGGCGGATCACCATCGTCTGCACCGCACGCTGGGTGGCCTGATCGCGCTCTTGCGGCGATTGGCTGCTAACCGGTTCAAGTACTTGATACAGGCCATTGAGGGTTTCGGCATGACTCGCCAGGCTGACCAACGACAAGCAGCCCACAAAGAAGAATTTACACAGACGCATGGAAGATTCCCGAACGACAAATTTAGCGGCTGGAACAGACCGCATGAACTCGGTTTGCCATGGCTGTGACCATGGCGACCGACAAAACATTCACAGGGCCTCGGTAAGTTTTCGCGCAGTCATAACGATAGCGGGTTCAAGGCTATACCTTAATACGGCCCGAAGCAGAGCCGATTAGCATTTTTTTAACGCGCTTTTTTCAGCTATATAGCCCTGCCCGTCGGCCCGAGGATGGCCGCTGCCCCTCAAGCCTGATAAAATCGCGCGCCTTCGCAGACCGTCAACGGCTGGGCCTTTTACCAAAAGCGCCTGCCCGCTCGGTCGTTACCCAGAAATCCCCCCTAAAGGCCTGGATCATGAGCAAGCAACCCTCCCTGAGCTACAAGGACGCCGGTGTAGACATCGACGCCGGTGAAGCATTGGTCGAACGCATCAAGAGCGTCGCCAAGCGCACTGCGCGCCCCGAAGTCATGGGCGGCCTGGGCGGTTTTGGCGCCCTCTGCGAAATCCCGGCCGGCTACAAACAGCCTGTATTGGTGTCCGGCACCGACGGCGTGGGCACCAAGCTGCGCCTGGCACTGAACCTGAACAAGCACGACAGCATCGGCATCGACCTGGTGGCCATGTGCGTCAACGACCTGGTGGTGTGCGGCGCCGAGCCGTTGTTCTTCCTTGACTATTACGCCACCGGCAAGCTCAACGTCGAGACCGCTACCCAGGTAGTGACCGGCATTGGCGCGGGTTGCGAACTGTCGGGTTGCTCGCTGGTCGGTGGCGAAACCGCCGAAATGCCCGGCATGTACGAAGGCGAAGACTACGACCTGGCTGGCTTCTGCGTCGGCGTGGTAGAGAAAGCCGAAATCATCGACGGCTCCAAAGTGACGGCCGGCGACGCCCTGCTCGCCCTGCCATCGTCCGGTCCGCACTCCAACGGTTACTCGCTGATCCGCAAGATCATCGAAGTGTCCGGTGCCGACATCGAGAATATCCAGCTCGACGGCAAGCCGCTGACCGACCTGCTGATGGCCCCGACCCGCATCTACGTCAAGCCACTGCTCAAGCTGATCAAGGACACCGGCGCGGTCAAGGCCATGGCCCACATCACTGGAGGCGGCCTGCTGGACAACATCCCGCGCGTGCTGCCAAAAGGCGCCCAGGCGATTGTCGACGTAGCCAGCTGGCAGCGTCCTGCGGTCTTCGACTGGCTGCAGGAAAAAGGCAACGTCAACGAAACCGAAATGCACCGCGTGCTGAACTGCGGCGTGGGCATGGTGATCTGCGTGGCCCAGGAGCACGTCGAAACCGCGTTGAACGTATTGCGTGAAGCCGGCGAGCAGCCTTGGGTCATCGGCCAGATCGCCACCGCTGCCGAAGGCGCGGCTCAGGTTGAACTGAAGAACCTCAAGGCTCATTAATGTCTCAGACCTGTGATGTCGTGGTGCTGCTTTCCGGCACCGGCAGTAACTTGCAGGCCCTGATCGACAGCACGCGCACCGGCGACAGCCCGGTGCGCATCGCTGCGGTGATCTCCAACCGCAGCGACGCCTATGGCCTGCAACGCGCCAGAGACGCGGGTATCGAAACCCGCTCGCTGGATCACAAGGCTTTCGAAGGCCGCGAGGCCTTCGATGCCGCCTTGATCGAACTGATCGACGCCTTCAATCCAAAACTCGTGGTACTGGCCGGTTTCATGCGCATCCTCAGCGCTGATTTCGTTCGGCACTATGAAGGGCGCCTGCTCAATATCCACCCTTCCCTGCTGCCCAAATACAAAGGCATGCACACCCACCAGCGCGCACTCGATGCCGGTGACAGCGAACATGGCTGCAGCGTGCATTTTGTCACCGAGGAACTCGATGGCGGGCCTCTGGTCGTACAGGCAGTGGTTCCGGTAGAGTCTGACGACTCGGCGCAGACGCTTGCGCAACGGGTCCATACCCAGGAACACAGGATTTACCCGCTGGCGGTACGCTGGTTTGCCGAGGGGCGATTGATTCTTGGTGACCAGGGTGCATTATTGGACGGTCAGCTACTCGCGGCCAGCGGCCACTTGATTCGAACCTAGGAGATTTTATGCGTCGCGCCTTGCTCTTCGCTTTCGCTCTGTTTGCCTTGCCTGCCGTGCAAGCGGCAGACCTTCACCCTTTCTCCGCCAGCTACACCGCCGACTGGAAACAGCTGCCCATGAGTGGTTCGGCTGAACGCAGCCTGACCAAGAATGGCGACGGTACGTGGACCTTGAATTTCAAGGCCTCGATGATGATCGCCAGCCTGACCGAAACCAGCGTCATCCAGTTTGACAAGGACGCCCTGCAACCCAAGAGCTACAGCTTCGAGCGCGGCGGCCTGGGCAAGGCCAAGAAGATCAACCTGGACTTCGACCAGACCGCTAAGAAAGTCACCGGCTTTGAAAACAAAGACCCGGTCAACGTGCCCCTGCAAAGCGGCATGCTCGACAAGTCGACCTACCAACTGGCGCTGCAGCGCGATGTGGCGGCCGGCAAAAAGAGCATGAGCTACAACGTGGTGGAAGGCACCGACGTCGACACCTACGACTTCCGTGTGATCGGCCCGGAAAAGGTCCAGACCAAGGTCGGTTCCATTGATGCGATCAAGGTCGAGCGCGTGCGCGACCCGACGCAAAGCAAGCGCATCACCCAGATGTGGTTTGCCAAGGACCAGGGCGGCATTCTGGTTGCATTGCGTCAGGTGGAAACCGACGGCAAGGAATACAACATCATGCTGCAGGACGGTACCGTTGACGGTAAGGCCGTCAAAGGCAGCTGATTGCGCAGATGAGCTGAACCGGAGCCTCGCTGAATGCGGGGCTTTTTTTCGCCTGGATATTTTGTGTTGAAGCTTCTACCGCCATCGGGAGCGAGCCCCTCCCAGTTTTGGACTGCGAACACTTTTAAATGTGGGAGGGGCTTGCTCCCGATAGCGGCGGCATGACCCACCCAGCCCTATCAAGCTGCCATACAACATGAAACTTCTGTCATAAACCGTCAAAGCCGTTTACTTAGCAAGCTAACAAATCATATAACAAAGGCCTGCGACGACTTGCCGCAGGTCCACCAGAGATTGGAGCAAGCAGATGACTGTAAAAGTAACTGAACGCGACGACGAACATATGTCCCACGAAGCCTTGGGCCATGGGATTCACATCTGGGATGTACACCAACAAGACCTGCTGGTCGGCATGTTCCATAACGAGAGCGACGCTCATAATTATAAAAACGAGCTCGAAGCCCTTGAGATGCAACGTCAGCCGCAAAGCTCCTGAAACGCTGAAATCGCGCCAATGCCCAGGCCCCACGCAGCCTGGGCACTGCAACCAAAAAACCCGTCTTTGAACGGGTTTTTTGCTTTTCCAAGCCCCCTGCTCCCCCGCATGAGCGCTGCAACTGCTCTAAAACACGGCCCTGGGGAAATGTTTCCAACAAATATATGTAACAACAAATAGACAATTGGTAATGGTTCTCGATAACATCCCGACGCGTTTTACCTAGCCCCACGAATAAGGAATTCGATTGTGACGCACGGAAACTGCAGGACGCCGGAGATTTCATTGCTGGAACGTTGGACGCAGGCACTTGCTACCCCACAGTTTCAAACCGATCGCATCTCCCTCGACTCATTGGTCTGCACGCTGGCCCCCGCCGCCGAGCGCAGCTTTCAACGCTTGGTCCAGGCACTGTTTCGTGAAGGCCTATTGGCCTGCGACGCCCTTGCTTACAACGAGCGCGGTCAATGCTCGCTGGCACTCCCGGACCACAGCCACCTGCGTTTCGATCACCTTGTTCCCGGACGCATGGGCAGTTGGGACCTGCGCGGTCACGTCACCCTCTGCCGCGCAGATCAGCCTGCACAAAAAATTCAGTTCCCTTCGCAGCTGTTGACGCTGCTCAACGGTTGCCTTGAATCGCCCGCCACCTCAGAGGTACTGGCCCGGCTCAACACAGAGATCGACGACAGCTTCGTCAACGACACCCTGTGCCTCGCCTTCCATGAGCAGTGGACACTCAAGCTGCACGCCGCCATGGCCCCTGCGCATCAACACAACCTGCTCAGCCATCTCAAGCACGACCCTAGCGTCAGCAACCCTACCTCGGTGCTTGAACAGTGGGGCACGCTGGGCCATCCGTGGCATCCCAACTACAAAACCAAACTGGGTTTGAGCACGCACCAGGTCATCGACTTTTCGCCGGAATTCGAAGCTCGTTTCCCCGTGCTCCTGTGTGCGCTGCACCGCCAGTTCGCGCATGTCGAGACATTGGCCGGTACGGCGGATTATTGGCCGTGGTGGCAACACCACTTCCCACAGGCCGCCCAACAACTGACCGCGCAGTTGGCATCCCAGGGGCTTGAGGCCAGCGACTATCTTCCATTGCCGGCCCACCCTTGGCAGGCACGCCAGGAATTGCCGCAACTGTTCGCCAACGAAATTGGCGACCGCCTGCTGGTGCTGACCGACATCGTCGCGTTCAACGCCCACCCCACCATGTCCTTCCGAACCGTGCTGCCCGAGGGCCGGCGCGACGCGCCGATGGTCAAACTGCCGGTTTCACTGCGACTGACCAGTGTGCAGCGCACTGTTTCACCCCGTTCGGCCCGTATGGGCCCGCGCATCAGCCATCTGTTGCAGACCATTTTGAAGCGCGAGCCTGCGATTCAGAAAATGCTCAGCATCGTTCCCGAGCGCATCGGCGTGCACTTCAAGCCTCAGCCCGCCAATGACGAAAGCTCCCGCCACTTGGCCGTGCTCTACCGCGACAACCCGCTGAGCCTGCTCGCGCCCGGCGAAATGGCCGTGCCCGTGGGCAGCCTGTTTGCCATCGACCAGCATGGGCAACCCCTGCTGAGGCAATGGGTACGCCTGAGCAAAGGCATTGACGACGCGGATGCGATGCTCGCCTTCTTTCGGGACTACGCCGCGATCACGGTGCCGGCGCTGCTGGGTATGTACCTGCGCTACGGTGTGGCTTTCGAGGCCCATCAACAAAATGCCTTTATGGTCATGGCGGCGGATGGGCAACCGAACCGCCTGTTGTTGCGTGACTTCGGTGATATCCGGATCGACCGCAAGACCTTGCACGCCCAAGGTCTTGACATCGAACTGCACGATCCCAAGATGACCCTGTACGACGACGCGAGCTTCGTGCGTGACAAGCTCTTGCACACGGTCTTCATGTGCCATCTGGGAGAGCTGGTGTTGCTCAGCGCCCGCTACTTCGATATTCCCCAGGCGTTGCTATGGGATGAACTGTCGGCGCAGGTCAACCAGTGTTTTGATGATTTGCGCAGCCAAGTCGAACCGCAGCGCTGGGAGACTGAACGCAAAGCGCTGCTGGAGCAGGACTGGCCGGCCAAGTCGTTTATGCGCATGCGCTTGCTTGAAAGCCATGCCGACATTGTGGGTCGCCTGCCGAACCCGCTGAGCAGCCTCGCCCGTGCAGGCTAACCACACTGCGCTACGCCTGCTGGTGGTGATTCAGTTGGTGTCCATGGGGGCCATGGAAATGAGCGGGCCGTTCTGGCCGCTGCAAATCCAGAAGCTGCTGGGAGTTGCCGACGCCCACTACACCGGCCTGCTGTCGTCCCTGGTATATGCCGGGCCGATGATGGCGGCGATGCTGCTCACGCCGATGTGGGGGCGCCTGGGTGATCGTACCGGCCATAAGCCGATGATCATCCGGGCATTGCTGGCGCTGGCGGTGTGCCAGGCGTTGGCTGCCTTCACCACCGACCCGTGGCTACTGGTGGCCATCAGAGTGGCACAAGGTGCACTGGCCGGCTTCATTGCCGCGGCCCAAGCCTATGCGCTGGCCTGCTGCGGCGATGGCGGGCGCGGCCACATTTTGGCGCGCCTGCAATCGGCCACCGCCGTGGGCTCGCTGGCCGGGCCAGTGCTGGGCGGCTGGCTGATGGATATCTCGGGCTTCGCCCTGCTGTGCTACAGCGCTACCGCGGTCTGCTTGTTGTGCGCGGTGATCAGCCTGTTCTTGCCGGGCGATACGCAGCACGTGCGGCCGGCGCGTACCACGCCCGCCAGCGCGCTGCCCAAGGGCTGGCTGGGCGCAATGCTGGGAATCATCGTGCTGATTCAAGCCGCCAAGATGATGCCGCAACCGTTTTATGCCCTATACGTCGCCGACGTATTACACGCCCCGGCGTGGCTGATCGGTGCCAGCTATGCCGCCAGTGCGCTCACCCTGGCAGTGTCCGCTCCGTTGTGGGGGCGCCTGTTCGACCGTCATCAGCCGGCGCAGACGCTACGCATCATCGAATGGGTCACGTGGTCCTGCGCCCTGACGTTGGCCTTGACGGCGATCGCAAGCGAATGGCTGGGGTTCCTCGCCAGCCGGTTGATATGGGGCGTGTGGCAAGGCGCTTTGTTGCCGGTCGCGTACACCCTCATCGCCAATACCGTGGCGCCCAGCCAACAAGGTTTCGCGCTCGGCCTGGGCAACAGCGCCGCCAAAGCCGGCGCGCTGTGCGGCGTCCTGATCGGCGGTATCGGCATGGGCCTAGTCGGTCTGGCTCATAGCTTCTGGCTGGTAGCACTCACGTATGCCCTGGCCGCCCTGGGTATCCGCGCAATCCGTTCGTTCACCCGAACGCCCGAAACATCGCGTTTTTCTGTCAATACTTCTAATAACTGAAAGGCAAGGTCATGAACAAATCGCAATGGGCGGTTTTGCTGCCCCTCCTCGGATCGATCAGCGCGCCGACCTGGGCCGATCAATCCGAGCAAACGCAGGCAGCCCCCACCAACCTGCAGCTACAGGCCACAGTGGTTTCCGCCACACGCAGTGAAACCAGCATTGCAGCGATCCCAGGCTCCGTGCAGGTCATCGACGAAAATCAGATTCGCCAGCAGGCAGGCGCGGGGCGCCGGGTCGCCGACATCCTCGGCCAGTTGGTACCGGGCATTTCGCCTTCCAGCGGCGGTATGAGCAACTTCGGCCAGACACTGCGCGGGCGCAGTACGCTGATCCTGATCGACGGCGTGTCCCAGAACGCAACGCGCGATAACTTCCGTCAGCTCAACAGCGTGGCGCCGGAAAGCATTGAACGTATCGAAGTGATATCCGGCGCCAGCAGTGTCTATGGCGCAGGCGCATCGGGCGGCATCATCAACATCATCACCAAGCGCAACAAAGGTGAAGACCTGGCGTTCAGCAGCAAGCTCGGCATGACCTCCGGCAACAACCTCAGCCACAAGGGCTTCGCCTACGAGGCCTTTCAGAGCGCAACGGGCCGTCAAGGCCCCGTGGACTGGTACTTATCGGCCAACACCGTACAACGCAACGACCAGTTTGACGGCAACGGCAAGCGCATTCCCCAGGACACGTCCCAGGGCAGCAACATGGACACCGACACCTACGACCTGCAAGGTCGTTTCGGCTATGAGTTGGATGACGACAAGAAGATCAGCCTGTCACTGCAAGACTACAAAGACGAACAAGACACCCGCTACACCAAGAACCCACGCATCACCAGCAATGCCGTCGCGGTAAAAGGCCTGGACCTGGATGACCAGCCTTATACCCACAACCAGGCGGTCAATCTCAACTACACCGATAAGGATTTCTACGGTCAGGGCTTACAGATCGAAAGCTACTGGCGGCGCGCCGACGCGCTGTTCTTCCCGGACCTGTCGCGCGGCCGCGCCGGCGTGGCCGACAACAACAGTGTGCAAGATGTGTATGGGCTGCGCGCGGCGATTGACAGCCAGATGCCAGACATCGGCCCGGCAACCGGCAACCTGGTGTGGGGCGCGGACTATGACCATGAAACCTCACGCCAGCGCGGCGACCAATACCGCGTCAATGGCCTGACCTACACCAAGACCGGCACTACCTTCGAACTGGGCCCGGACATCGAGACCACCACCAAAGCCATTTTTGGTCAGCTGTCCTACGACATCGGTGACTGGACCCTGCGTGGCGGTGTGCGTCGCGAGTGGATCGAAAGCGACGTTGCCGACAGCATCGCCTACGGGGAAATCGTTCAGACCGGCAACCGTGCAACCCTGCCCGGCGGCACCCTTAAATACGATGACACGCTCTACAACCTCGGCGCGGTGTATCACCTGAGTGAAAACCAGGACGTGTTCGCCAACTTCAGCCAGGGCTTTTCGCTGCCGGATATCCAGCGCTTCCTGCGCGACGTCAGCAGCACCTATGACATTCAGAAACTCAACGCACAAGCGCTCAAGGTCGATAGCTACGAGTTGGGCTGGCGTGGCAATTGGGACAAGTGGCTGGCCAACGTAACGGCCTATGAGAACACCTCGGATGTCACCCAGTTCTACGACGCAAACGATCGTGTGCTGCGCCTGGTCAACCAGAAAGAGCGGGTGCGCGGCATCGAAACCAGCCTCACCTACAACGTGACCGAGCAATGGTCGGTTGGCGGCACCTACGCTTACGCCAAAGGTGAAACCAAGCAAAACGGCAAATGGATCGACCTGCCCGCCACGCGTATCTCGCCGGCCAAGACCACCGTCTTCGTCGGTTATGACCACGATGACTACAGCCTGCGCCTGCAAGGCATGCAACTGGCGGACTATGACGCTGCGTTCAAAGACAACAATGGTCGCGATATAAAAGGCTATACGTTGGTCGACCTGCTGGGCTCAGTGCGGTTGCCGGTCGGGCGCCTGGAAGGGGCGATCTACAACCTCAGCGACCGCAACTACCAGAACATGTTCGCCCAGGCCAACGCACGCGCGCCTTACCCGAATGCTCAAGGGCGCACGTTCAGCCTGAGCTATGCGGTGGATTGGTGATTGCTTGATGTAGCCCGCGGTCGGCCATACGCCGCGTAGAAACGACAAACCCCGCCTGTTGAGCGGGGTTTGTCGTTTACGGGGTTAGCGCCTTACCACATCAGATCATCCGGGATCTGGTAGGCCGCATACGGGTCATCCTCATCCGGCACCTGGCTTTCGGTCAGGATATTGAGCTGCACAATACGCTCCGGTGCCCGTTCCTGGATCTTCAGCGCCGCTTCACGGGGGATCACCTCGTAACCGCCACCGTGGTGCACGATCGCCAGTGAGCCGTTGCTCAGCTTGTTGCGCATCAGCGTATTGACCGACAGGCGCTTGACCTTCTTGTCATCCACGAAGTTGTAGTAGTCCTCGGTGGTCAGCTTGGGCAGGCGCGAGGTCTCGATCAGTTGCTTGACCTGCGCCGTGCGCGCCTTGGCCTCGGCTTTTTCCTGCTGCTGGCGGTTCAGCTCCTGATCGCGCTTGACCTTCTCGGCCTGCGCTTCCTGGGCCAGGCGCGCCTGGGTGTCATCAACCTCGGCCTGACCTTTGTGAACCAGGCGCTGCTGCTTCTGTTTCTCTTTGCCGACCTGCTTGGCCTGCTTTTGGTTGACCAGACCTGCTTTGAGCAACTGGTCGCGAAGGGAAAGGCTCATGGTGCTTACTCACTTAGGCAACTGCTCAACCGCAGCTGGACACGTTCTTTTCCTGACGTTTGGCTTCGCCCCAGAGGGCGTCCAATTCTTCAAGGGTGCAATCTTCTATGGGACGCTGGGTATCGCGCAATGCCTGTTCGATAAATCGGAAACGTCGTTCGAACTTGGCATTGGCGCCACGCAGCGCGGTTTCCGGGTCGACCTTCAGGTGCCGGGCCAGGTTGACCGCCGCAAACAGCAGGTCACCGACCTCATCGGCAATGGCCGCCGAGTCGTTATCGGCCATGGCTTCGAGCACTTCATCCAGCTCTTCGCGCACGTTATCCACCACCGGCAAGGCGGATGGCCAGTCGAAGCCGACCTGGCTGGCGCGTTTTTGCAATTTGGCGGCACGGGATAACGACGGCAATGCGCCAGGCACATCATCCAGCAGGGAGAGCTGCTCCGGCGCGTCAGACTTTTGTGCACGCTCCTCGGCCTTGATCTGCTCCCAGCGCAGCTTGACCTGCTCTTCGCTCAATTGCGGGATATCCAGCGGCGCATACAGGTCGCCCGTGGGGAACACGTGCGGGTGGCGACGGATCAGCTTGCGAGTGATGCCGTCGATCACCCCGGCAAATTCGAAACGCCCTTCTTCCCGCGCCAGCTGGCTGTAATACACCACCTGGAACAGCAGGTCGCCCAGTTCACCTTGCAGATGGTCGAAGTCACCGCGCTCGATGGCATCGGCGACTTCGTAAGCCTCTTCCAGGGTGTGCGGCACGATGCTCGCGTAGGTTTGCTTGATGTCCCACGGGCACCCGTATTGCGGGTCCCGCAGGCGATTCATCAAGTGCAGCAGGTCATCCAGTGAATACATCAGTCTCTTTCCGATCAAGTACGAACACTGCCGATCAACTGTGGGAGGGGGCTTGCTCCCGATGAGGGTGGATCAGTCAGTACCTATATCGACTGACCCACCGCTATCGGGAGCAAACCCCCTCCCACACGTTGGAACCGTGTTCATCCAGCTATTCATGAGGGTGTGCGGTTGCGCCGGGTCTCGATGATGTTCGGCAACTGGGAAATACGCCCCAGCAACCGCCCCAACGCGTCCAACCCCGGGATCTCGATGGTCAAGGACATCAACGCCGTGTTGTCCTCTTTATTCGAGCGGGTATTGACCGCCAGTACGTTGATCCGCTCATTGAGCAGCACTTGCGACACGTCACGCAGCAAACCGGAACGGTCGTAGGCACGGATGATGATGTCTACCGGGTAGGTGAGCACCGGCACCGGGCCCCAACTGACCTGGATAATCCGCTCCGGCTCGCGCCCGCCCAGTTGCAGCACCGAGGCACAGTCCTGGCGGTGAATGCTCACGCCACGGCCCTGTGTGATGTAACCGACGATGGCGTCGCCCGGCAGCGGCTGGCAGCAACCGGCGATTTGCGTGAGCAGGTTGCCCACGCCCTGGATCTGGATATCGCCGCGCTTGCCGGGCTTGTAGCCGGTGGCTTTGCGTGGGATCAGTTCCAACTGTTCGTTGCCGCGTTCGGGCTCGACCAGTTGCTGGGCCAGGTTGACCAGTTGCGCCAGGCGCAGGTCGCCGGCGCCAAGGGCGGCGAACATGTCTTCGGCGATCTTCATGTTGGCCTTTTCGGCCAGCTTGTCGAAGTCCACCTGAGGCAGGCCCAGGCGCGCCAGTTCGCGTTCGAGCAAGGTCTTGCCGGCGGCGACGTTCTGGTCGCGCGCCTGCAGCTTGAACCAGTGCACGATCTTGGCCCGCGCCCGCGAGGTGGTGATGTAACCCAGGTTCGGGTTCAGCCAGTCGCGGCTTGGCGTGCCGTGTTTGCTGGTGATGATCTCGACCTGCTCACCGGTCTGCAGGCTGTAGTTGAGCGGCACGATGCGCCCGTTGATCTTCGCGCCCCGGCAGTTGTGGCCGATTTCGGTGTGTACGCGGTAGGCGAAGTCCAGCGGCGTGGCCCCCTTGGGCAGGTCGATGGCGTGGCCGTCGGGGGTGAAGATATAGACCCGGTCCGGCTCGATATCCACCCGCAGCTGTTCGGCCAGGCCGCCGATGTCACCCAGCTCTTCATGCCATTCGAGCACTTGGCGCAGCCAGGAGATTTTTTCTTCGTATTGATTGGAGCCGGCCTTGACGTCGGTACCCTTGTAGCGCCAGTGCGCGCATACGCCCAGCTCTGCCTCTTCGTGCATGGCGTGGGTGCGGATCTGCACCTCGAGCACCTTGCCCTCGGGGCCGATCACCGCCGTGTGCAACGAGCGATAGCCGTTTTCCTTGGGGTTGGCGATGTAGTCGTCGAACTCCTTGGGGATGTGCCGCCACAGGGTGTGCACGATGCCCAGCGCGGTGTAGCAGTCGCGCATTTCCGGCACCAACACGCGCACGGCACGCACGTCGTAGATCTGGCTGAAGGCCAGGCCCTTGCGCTGCATTTTGCGCCAGATGGAATAGATGTGCTTGGCGCGGCCGCTGATGTCGGCATCGACGCCGGTGGCCTGCAATTCGGCACGCAGTTGGCCCATCACGTCGGTAATGAAGCGTTCGCGGTCGAGCCGCCGCTCATGCAGCAACGTGGCGATCTGCTTGTATTGATCGGGCTCCAGGTAGCGGAAGGACAAATCCTCCAGCTCCCATTTGATATGGCCAATACCCAGGCGGTGCGCCAACGGCGCGTAGATGTCGAAGACTTCGCGGGCGACGCGGTTGCGCTTTTCGTCGTCGGCGGTCTTCACCGCACGAATCGCGCAGGTGCGTTCGGCCAGCTTGATCAGCGCGACGCGTACGTCGTCGACCATCGCCACCAGCATCTTGCGCAGGTTCTCGACCTGGCCCTGGGTGCCCAACACCAGGGACTGGCGCGGGCTGAGGCTGGCGCTGATGGCAGCCATGCGCAGCACGCCGTCGATCAGCTTGGCCACCACGGAGCCGAAACGCTGGCCCACGGTGGCCAACGGGATGTGCCCTTCGCGCACGCCGCGATAGAGCACGGCGGCGATCAGCGAATCCTGGTCCAGCTTGAGGTCGGCGAGGATCTCGGCGATCTCGCAGTCGGTGCGAAAGCTGGAAGTGCCCTCGGCCCACAGGTTCTTGGCCGCATTGTCTTGCTGTTCAGACTCACGAGCGAACTCGCAGGCTGCTTTCAAGGCTTCACGGTCCAGTGCCGGATCGACACTGACGGCATGATCCAACCATGCCTCGAGATTGATACTGCCGTCAGTGTTGATCGGCTGGTGTGCTCTCACCTGTACCATCTTGCTTACCTTCCCTATGACGCATCTTCGATGCGCCAGAATCATCGCCGACCTTTTACTGCGAGCTCCGTGGCAGTTCACAGGCCTTGGAGAACGCAGGCCAGTCGGATTAAACGGGCATCCTAGCCCGCTTCAAATAACGCCATGGCCTCGACATGCGCTGTCTGCGGAAACATGTCGAGGATCCCGGCACGTTTTAGCCGGTAGCCTTGCTTGACCAACTCAACTGTGTCCCGCGCCAGCGTGGCGGGGTTGCAGGACACATACACCAGGCGCTTGGCCCCCAGAGTGGCGAGCTTGCGCACAACCTCATGGGCACCATCGCGGGGTGGGTCCAAGAGTACCGCAGAAAAGCCCTGTTTGGCCCATTCCGCGTCAGTCAAAGGCTGGGACAAATCGGCCTGAAAAAACTGCGCATTATGCAAATTGTTGCTGAGGGCATTGTGTGCCGCCCGGTCCACCATGGTCTGCACACCCTCCACCGCCACCACTTCCCGCGCCTGCTTGGCCAGCGGCAAGGCAAAGTTGCCCAGGCCGCAGAACAGGTCCAGAACCCGCTCATCAGGCTGCGGTGCCAGCCATTCCAGAGCCTGGGCAACCATCGCCTCGTTGACCCCGGCATTGACCTGCACGAAATCTCCTGGCCGGTAAGCCAGATCCAGATCCCATGCGTCCAAGCGAAAACCGAGGGCCTGATCGGGCTCGACGGGTTCCGGCCGGCCTTCGCCATGCAGCCATAATTGAGCCTCATGAAAGCTGCAAAATTCTTTCAAGACGTGCAGGTCCGCTTCGGACAGCGGCGCCATATGTCGCAGCAACACGGCGATGGACGAACCGCCGAACAGCTCCACATGCCCCAGCGCCTGAGGTTTGCTCAGGCGGCGCAGCATGTTCGGCAAGCGCTGCATGATCGGTTGCAAGGCCTGTACCAGCACCGGGCAATCATCGATGGCGACGATATCCTGGCTGGCCACGGCGCGAAAACCCACCTCGAGTTTTTTCGCCTTGGCATCCCAGCGCACAGCCACGCGGGCGCGGCGTCGGTAGCCAAACTCCGGACCACTCAAAGGTGGCGCCCACTCTTGCGGCTCGACACCGGCCACTCGGGACAGTTGTTCGGCGAGCATGCGCTGTTTCAGGGCGAGTTGTTCGTGGTGGGGCAAGTGCTGCACGCTGCAACCGCCACAGCGGCCAACATGCGCGCACGGCGCCGGACGACGCAGTTCGCTGGGCTTGAACACCCGCTCCGTGCGGGCCTCGACCACTTTGCCATGGGCCCCCAACACGCGCGCTTCGACATCTTCGCCGGCCAGCGCGCCATTGACGAACCAGGTGCGGCCTTCAAAGAACACGATGCCACGGCCGTCGTTGGCCAGCCGCTCGATGGTCAGGCGTTGCTTCTTGCCCACTGGAACCTGCGGGGCCCGGCTGCCGCCCGTCGGTTGGAAGCGCAGGCCTCTCTCGTGCTTGGCCATCAGTTGGGTTCGTCGAAGATGCCGGTCGACAGGTAACGGTCGCCTCGGTCACAGATGATCGCGACGATCACCGCGTTTTCCACTTCTTTGGAGAGGCGCAACATACCGGCCACGGCACCGCCGGACGACACGCCGCAGAAAATACCTTCTTCACGAGCCAGACGGCGAGTGGTGTCTTCAGCCTCACGCTGGGCCATGTCGATGATGCGATCGACCCGCGCAGCGTTGTAGATCTTCGGCAGATATTCTTCGGGCCAGCGGCGAATACCCGGGATGGCCGCGCCTTCCATCGGCTGCAGGCCGACAATCTGGATCGCCGGGTTCTGCTCCTTGAGGTAGCGCGAGTTGCCCATGATGGTGCCGGTGGTGCCCATGGAACTGACGAAATGGGTAATGGTGCCCTGGGTCTGGCGCCAGATCTCCGGGCCGGTGGTGGTGTAGTGCGCCTCGGGGTTATCGCCGTTGGCGAACTGGTCCAGCACCTGGCCACGGCCTTCGGCGGCCATGCGCTCGGCGAGGTCGCGGGCGCCTTCCATGCCCTGCTCCTGAGTGACCAGAATCAGCTCGGCCCCGTAGGCCGTCATCGCGGCCTTGCGCTCGGCGCTGGAGTTGTCGGGCATGATCAGGATCATCTTGTAGCCCTTGATCGCCGCAGCCATGGCCAAGGCTATCCCGGTGTTGCCCGAGGTGGCTTCGATCAGGGTGTCGCCGGGTTTGATCTGCCCGCGCAGCTCGGCGCGAGTGATCATCGACAGCGCTGGGCGGTCTTTTACCGAGCCGGCCGGGTTGTTGCCTTCGAGCTTGAGCAACAAGGTATTGCTGGTTTCACCCGCCATGCGTTGCAAGCGGACCAGGGGCGTGTTGCCGACGCAATCGGCGATTGTTGGGTACTGCAAGGTCATGGCGTATTCGCAATCCAGACTGCGGGGCGCACATCATACCGGGAAAGACCGGCAGGCCATATCACGCAAAGTGTGGTGCTTATGGCTTAAAGGAATAAGCGCGGAGTGGAGTGGCTGGGCAGGCATCCTCCTACCCCAAATGCCCGTCGCCATGATTTCTCTGGAAAACCTCCTCTCCCATCGCCGCAATCTGCCCCTCAATCAATGCTTCGAAAGGTTTGAGCAACGGCTCGAACGAAAGCGGCGCCTCCAGCACCTGCAACGCCTGCACGATGGCTTCTACCGTCGACAGCGCTCCCGGCCCCGGCGCCTTGCGCAGTCGATAACGCGACACGCCGCCCTCGGCCAAGGTCACCCGAGGCAACGCCGCCAGCAGCGGATTCAGATGCAGCAGTTTGCGCGCCTTGCGCCAGGTGCCGTCGGGCACCACCAATAGCAGCGGTTGATCGCCGGGCGCATAGGCGTGCAGTGGCTGGGCGTCGTCCGCTGGAAACAACAGCCGAGCCTGATAACCGGGCGGGCTCAACAACGTCGCCAAATCATCGAACACCTCCCCCACCACCAATTGCGCATTGCTCAAACCCAACGCCGCCAACCGCGCAGTATTGAGCGCGTGGCCGACCTCACTCGGGTGCTGCAACAGCAATACGCGGGTGCGACTGTCGAGGCTGGGGATCAGCGCGCACAAGCAGTGGCTGATTGGCCTGAGGCAACGGGAACACTGGGGTCTGGACATGGTTTTTCAGGCCTGGTTGAGCTGTGCTTTGAGTAGATCGCGAAACGTTTGGATCAGCGGCTCGCGGCTGCGGCCACGGCGCATGATCATTGAGAACGGCGCCTGGTAACCGAAGGTCGCAGGCAGCAGGACGCGCAAATCGCCTTTATCCGCCCAGGCCTGGGCGTAGTGCTCCGGCAGGTACCCGATGTAGGCACCGGACAGGACCAGGATCAGTTGCGCCTCCATGCTTTCCACCGTGGCGGCGCTGTGCTTGAAGCCGTGGCGCGCCAGCTCCGCCTGGCTCCAGTAGCCGCGCCCGACCATGCGCTGCTGAGTGATCACTGGCTCGGGAATGCGCCGCTCATTGAATAGCGGATGCCGCGTGCTGCAATACAACCAGTGCTGCTCGCGGTACAGCGGCATGTAGATCAGCCCGCTCATGCGGTTGGAGAAAGCGCCGATGGCCAGGTCCAGACGGTTGTCCTGCACGCCCAGTTGCAATTCGTAAGGGCTCATCACCGATAAATTCAGGTGCACCGCCGGGTGTTCCAGGCTGTAGGCGCCGATCACTTCGGCGAACGGCAGAGCCTTGTCGCTGACGGTTGAGTCGAGCACGCCAAGCTTCAGGGTGCCGCGCAACTCGCCTTTCAACGCGGCGGCGTACTGCTCGAAGCCTTCGAGCTCAGCGAGCAGGCGCAGGGTTTCCTGATGGAACAACTCGCCCTTGCTGGTCAGGCTGAAGCCGCCCCGGCCGCGATGGCACAGCACCAGCCCGAGTGCCGATTCCAGTTGGCTCATATAAGTGCTGATGGCCGACGTCGACAGGTTGAGTTCGTGCTGGGCATTGGCGAACCCCTGGTGCCGCACGACGCTGACGAAGATGCGCAGCAGTTTCAGGTCGGGCAAGGCGTTGGCCATGAAGGCTCCAGGAACACATTTTGTGGCGAGTTTACCCCAGGCGTTAGTTTAGAAAAATCTGAACTAAGTATTTGCCCCAGCCGATTCTTCCCCGCCTCAGCTTTTCGCAGAATCGGCCCAAGACAAACACAACAACGCTGAGGCACTCCCGTGGACAAGACTTACCATCAACCACTGGGCGGCAATGAAATGCCGCGCTTTGCCGGCATCGCCACCATGATGCGTCTTCCCCACCTGCAAACGGCCAAGGGCCTGGATGCCGCCTTTATCGGCGTGCCGCTGGACATCGGCACTTCGCTGCGCGCCGGCACCCGTTTCGGGCCACGCGAGATTCGCGCCGAATCGGTGATGATCCGTCCGTACAACATGGCCACCGGCGCCGCACCCTTCGACTCGCTGTCGGTGGCCGACGTCGGCGACGTGGCGATCAACACCTTCAACCTACTCGACGCCGTGCGCATCATCGAAGAGGCCTACGACGAGATCCTCGAACACAACGTGATCCCCATGACCCTCGGCGGTGACCACACCATCACCCTGCCGATCCTGCGGGCGATCCACAAAAAACACGGCAAGGTCGGGCTGGTGCACATCGATGCCCACGCCGACGTCAATGACCATATGTTCGGCGAGAAAATCGCCCACGGCACCACCTTCCGCCGCGCCGTGGAAGAAGGCCTGCTCGATTGCGACCGCGTGGTGCAGATAGGCCTGCGTGCCCAGGGCTACACCGCCGAAGACTTCAACTGGAGCCGCAAACAGGGGTTTCGTGTGGTGCAGGCCGAAGAGTGCTGGCATCGCTCCCTCGCACCGCTGATGGCCGAAGTACGCGAAAAAGTCGGCGGCGGCCCGGTGTACCTGAGCTTCGACATCGACGGTATCGACCCGGCCTGGGCACCCGGTACAGGCACCCCGGAAATCGGCGGGCTGACCACCATCCAGGCGATCGAGATCATCCGTGGCTGCCAGGGCCTCGACCTGATTGGTTGCGACCTGGTCGAAGTTTCGCCGCCCTACGACACCACCGGCAACACCTCGCTGCTCGGCGCCAACCTGCTGTACGAGATGCTCTGCGTACTGCCCGGCGTGGCGCATCGCTGATGAGCACGCGCGAGGTACTGCACGCCGCCGCCGTGCTGGTGGCGGCCTTCGCTCGCAATGACCGCGACGCCTACTTCGGCGCGTTCACGGCCGATGCCAGCTTCGTGTTTTATACCCTCCCCCGGCCGCTGCTCAGTCGCGAGGCCTACCAGGCGTTGTGGGACGGCTGGCGTCGGGACGAGGGCTTTGAAGTGTTGTCATGCACTTCAAGCAATGCGTTCGTCAGCCTACAAGGTGAGGACGTGGCGATATTTGTGCATGACGTGGCCACCGAGCTGCGCATGAACGGGGAGCAATTCTCTAGCCAGGAACGCGAGACCATTGTCTTCAAACGGCAAAGGCTGCGCGCACAACAAAAACAAGGCCTGTGGCTGGCCTGTCACGAACATTTGTCCGCTATGCCGGAAGGGCTGCCGCCCCCTTAGCCAATGTGATCGGAGCTGATCATGAATAATAAAAACAACGACAACAGTATTCGCAAAATAGAAACCAACGGGGTCGAACAGATCCCGGACCACGAACGTACCGCCAGCCCCACGGATCTGTTTCGTCTGATCTTCGGCGGTGCCAATACCTTTGCCACCGCCGTACTGGGCGCGTTCCCGGTGCTGTTCGGCCTGTCGTTCCAGGCCGGTGCCTGGGCGATTGTGCTGGGCGTGCTGGTGGGCGCGCTGATCCTGGCGCCCATGGGTCTGTTCGGGCCAATCACTGGCACCAATAACGCGGTGTCTTCCGGTGCGCACTTTGGTGTGCATGGGCGGATTGTCGGCTCGTTCCTGTCGCTGCTGACGGCAATTGCCTTCTTCTCACTGTCGGTGTGGAGTTCAGGCGATGCGCTGGTCGGCGGTGCGAAACGTCTGGTTGGCCTGCCGGAAACCGACCTGACCCTGGGCTTGGCCTATGGCCTGTTCGCCGTGCTGGTGCTCACCGTGTGCATCTACGGGTTTCGCTTCATGCTGTGGGTCAACCGCATCGCGGTGTGGGCGGCGAGCCTGCTGTTCCTGTTGGGGATATTCGCGTTCGCGAAGGCTTTCGACAGCCACTTCGCCGGCAGCGTCGCCATGGGCCAGCCCGGGTTCTGGGCGGCGTTTATCGGTGCGGCGCTGGTGGCCATGAGCAACCCGATTTCCTTCGGCGCGTTCCTCGGTGACTGGTCGCGCTACATTGCGCGTGAAACGCCGAAAGCGCGCATCCTTCTTGCCGTGATTGCGGCACAGATCGCCACGTTGATTCCGTTCCTGTTCGGCCTCGCCACCGCGACCATCGTGGCGATCAAGGCCCCGGACTACATCGCGGTCAACAACTACGTCGGCGGTCTGCTGGCGGTGGCACCCACGTGGTTTTTCCTGCCGGTGTGCCTGATCGCGGTGATTGGCGGCATGTCTACCGGCACCACCGCGTTGTATGGCACCGGGTTGGACATGTCCAGTGTGTTTCCGCGCCTGCTGTCACGGGTCAAGGCCACGTTGCTGATTGGGGTGATGTCGATTGCCTTCATCTTTATCGGACGTTTCGCCGCCAACCTGGTGCAAAGCGTGTCGACCTTCGCCGTGCTGATCATCACCTGCACCACGCCGTGGATGGTGATGATGATCATCGGCCTGATCGCACGTCGCGGTTTCTACTGCCCGGATGACCTGCAAGTGTTCACCCGCGGTGAAACCGGCGGGCGCTACTGGTTCAGCCATGGCTGGAACTGGCGTGGGCTGGGGGCGTGGGTCCCAAGTGCGCTGGTGGGCCTGTGTTTCGTGAATCTGCCGGGGCAGTTTGTCGGGCCGCTGGGCAATTTGGCCGACGGCATTGATATCAGTTTGCCGGTGAGCCTGGGGTTGGCGTCGGTGGTGTACCTGACGTTGCTGCGCCTGTTTCCGGAACCGGCTGCGGTGTATGGCCCCGAAGGGCCGCTTCGCAGCCCAGCGGGAGCAAGCTCCCTCGCCACAACGAGCGCACCTACAACGTAAAAAATCGGATCTTACCTGCGCCGAGGACGACGCTGCTCGTCATCCGTACGAATTGGCACGGGCTGCAGCGGCGGCTCGATCAAGCCCAGGGCCACGCCGAGGTCATGGAGCCAGTTCTGGATTTTCTCTTTCATGATTGCCCCCTTTGAGGGTAGTACGGTTCGGCGCAGTTTTGTCGCCTTTTCCTACATAGATAGTAGCCCTAAGTCCTACGTATTGCTTGTACGAAACCACAACGAACTATTACTGGATTCATCCAAATGCTGACGGACCGGTCAAGCAATGGCGCGCGTGTCGTTCGCCAACGCGGCCGTGCCTTCTTGCTGCAGGTCGATCCATGCATTGAGGTTAGCGCCGAGCATACCCTTTCGCCACATCAGCCAGGTTGTCGCAGTGGCAAAATGCCCAGTCAGCGGATGAACGGACACGCTGTCCTTGCCGGGCAGGCTGTCGAGCATGGACTGGGACATCAACGCCACACCTGAACCGGCGATCACACAGGCGAGCATGCCTTGGTACGACTCAATCTCAATGGCCCGCCCCATGGGCACGTGTTCGTTGGAGAACCAGTTTTCCAGACGCGTGCGATAGGCGCAGCTGCGTCGGAACGTGAATACCGAGCGCCCGATCACATCCTGAGGACCCTGTACGGGTGGGTGATCGGCTTCGCAGATCAGCACCAGTTTTTCCTCGCACAATTGCACGCCGTCCAAGGTGGCGATGGTCACTGGGCCGTCCACAAAGGCTGCATCCAGGCGCCCGGTGATCAGCCCTTCCAGCAGCTCACCGCTGGGCGCGGACTGCACCTGCAAATTCACCATCGGGTAAGCCTTGTGATAACGCGCCAGCAGCCCGGGTAAATGCACTGCGCCGGTGCTGTACATGCTGCCCAACACGAAGTCGCCGACCGGCTGCCCTCCTTGCACGGCACCGTGGGCTTCGTCGTGCAGCGCCAGCAGGCGAGCACTGTAGTCCAGTAACACTTTGCCCGCAGGAGAAAGCTGCAAACGCTGGCGTTCGCGTATGAACAGGTCAACACCGAGCTGCTCTTCCATCTGTTTAAGTCGGGTCGACAGGTTCGACGGCACACGGTGCAGGCGCTCGGCCGCCCGGGTAATAGAGCCTTCTTGCGCCACGGCCTGGAAAATGCGCAATTGACTGAACTCCATACCTTTCTCCAAAACTAAACAAGTTGCTCACTATTATTCAATTTTACAGAAAGTCAATCCACCTTAGGCTGAAGGTCATTCGTTTTCTCAGCAGGACACTGACCATGTCACCCCTCACTCGCTTACTCGCCAGTTGTATTGCCCTGATGATGGCCATGGGCATTGGCCGCTTCGCCCTCACCCCCCAAATGCCCCATATGCTGAGTGAAGGGCAGATCGACCTGACCGACGCCGGCCTGATCGCCGCCGCGAATTACCTCGGCTATTTGGTGGGCGCGGTGGATTCGATTTTCGCCCGCAGCCATCACCATGTCAGGAGCCGGCTGTACGCGGGGCTGTGGCTATGTGTGCTGCTCACGTTCGTGTCGTACTGGGCCCATGGCTTCTTGCCGCACCTGTTATTGCGCTTTGGTACCGGCGTGGCGAGTGCCTGGGTATTGGTGATGATCACCAGCCTGAGCCAGCCGTTGGCGATCGCTGCCGGACGCCCGCACCTGGGTGCCCTGGTATTTGCCGGGCCGGGACTAGGGATTTTGTTGACCGGTTTGCTGGCGCTGGGCTCAAACCTGCTGGGGCAAAATTCCGCCACGTTGTGGCTGCTGTATGGCGCCGTAGCGCTGGCGATGTTGCTGGCGATCCTGCCGTTTTTACCCAAACCCTGCGCCAGCGCCCCGTCCCCGCACCACAGCGCTTCGGGCAACGCCGGCAGCATCACGCACCTGTGCTGGGTTTATGTGCTATTCGGGCTGGGCTACATCATTCCGGCGACCTTTCTGTCACAAATGGCCAGCGCGCAGTTCAACGGTGCCTGGCAGGCCGACCTGTTCTGGCCATGTTTTGGCCTGATCGCCGCGATTGGCGTGGGAGTCGCAAGCCTGCGCCGCAAGGACCCGACCACTACACGTCGCTGGCTGATGACCACGTTATGGCTGCAAGCGGCCGGGGTGTTCGCCTGCTTGCTGGGCAATGGCTGGGGGTTGGCACTGGGCGTGTTGCTGTGCGGCGGGCCATTTCTGGCGTGCATGCAATTGGTGATGGCCCGTCTGCGCGATGTCGCGCCACAAGGCTACCAGTGCAGCACCGGGTTGCTCACCGCCAGCTTCGCCATCGGCCAATTGGGCGGGCCATTGCTGGCCTCGGTGAGCAGTCACCTGAGCGGCGGCCTGCAACCGGCGTTGGTGGTCGCCGGTGCAGGTCCTGTTACTGGCGGGAGGCGTGTTGGTCAGCTGGCAACCAACGGTGCAGGCGCGCGAATCTGTTCACGCCGTGACAGCACCAGGAAAAACAACCCACCCAGCAAGCACCCGGTAAACCAGGCGAAGTTGGCCAAACCTTGCAGCGCCGGCGTGAAGGTGATCGCGACGCCCGTCAGCGTCGCGGGCACCAGCGCCTTGATCGCCGTCCAGTTCACGCCGCCGTCAAAGTAGTAACGCCCATTCGGGCTGTCGTCGAACAGCGCATCCACGTCGATCTGCTGTTTTTTGATCAGGTAAAAATCCACCAGCAAAATCCCGAACAGCGGCCCGATGAACGCCGCGAGGATGTCCAGGGTGTAATGGATCATCAGCGGGTTGTTGAACAGGTTCCACGGGGTGATGAAGATCGAGGCCACGGCGGCGATCATCCCGCCGGCGCGCCAGCTGATTTTGCTTGGCGCCACGTTGGCGAAATCGAAGGCCGGCGAAACGAAGTTGGCGACAATGTTGATGCCGATGGTCGCCGTCACAAAGGCAAAGGCGCCCAGCAGCACGGCCATGCTGTTGTCGATGCGCGAAACGGTGGCGATCGGGTCATGAAGCATTTCACCAAACACCGGCAAGGTGCCCGAGACGATCACCACGGTGACCAGGGAGAACGCCAGGAAATTCACCGGCAAGCCCCAGAAGTTGCCGCGCCGCACGTCTTGCATGCTGCGGCAGTAACGGCTGAAATCGCCGAAATTCAGGGTGGGCCCGGAAAAATACGACACCACCAACGCGGTGGCCACGATCACTTGACCAACCGCTTGCCAGCCCGACAGGGCCTTTTCCGACAGCGTAAAACTGATATTCGCCCAACCGGCCTTCCACACAATCCAACCGGCCAGGGCAAACATCACCGCATACACCACCGGCCCGGCCCAGTCGATAAAGCGCCGAATGGATTCCATGCCGGCCCAGAACACTGCAGCCTGCAGCACCCACAGGCTTAGGAAACCAAACCAGCCCAGGTAAGACAGACCGGCGAAATGCGGCTCTGCATACACCGCCATCTGTGGGAAAAAACGCAGCACCACAATGATCAAGGCGCTGGAGGCAAGGTAGGTCTGAATGCCGTACCAGGCAACCGCAATCAAACCACGAATCACCGCAGGAATGTTCGCGCCAAATACACCAAACGCCAGTCGGCAAATCACCGGATAAGGCACCGCCGCCTGTTGGCTGGGTTTGGCCACCAGGTTGGCGACCAACTGCACGATGCAGATGCCGGCGAGCAAGGCGATCAGCACCTGCCAACTGGCCAGGCCCAAGGCGAACAGGCTGGCGGCAAATACATAACCCCCGACGCTGTGCACGTCGCTCATCCAGAAGGCGAAGATGTTGTACCAAGTCCATTTTTGCGGCAGTGGGCCCAGGTCTTGGTTGTACAGACGCGGGCTGTAGCCTTTGGGCAATTGTTCGGTCATCGCTGGCTCCTCGAAATACCGGCCTGCGCTTCCGTTGCGGTGGTGCATACGGGAGGCGGCATGGTTTGTATACGAGGCAGTCAGCAGAATACGTGCCAATAGCACACAATCCCTCTAACACGGGACACCAAAGACACTGACGGGGGTTTAGTCGTAAGGGCTACGCTCAGCAACGGTGCATAGGGATCCTGTACACAATCATCGGTGCACCCGTTGTGCACACAAGTAGCCAACCGTGCAGCAAGCGGCGCTCAGGAAGGTTCCCCAGACCATGTCCATCAGCGCCAACCCGGCGGACCAGCCTCGCAGCGTGGCCCAATTGCTCAGGTCATACGTGCCGTAGGCAACCAGGCCAAGCAGCGCCCCCAGGCGCGCAGAACGCTGCCAACTGACGCTGGGCAAGACCACGAACACCACGCAACCAAGAACGTATAAGAGATAGAAGAGTACAGCGGGCAACAGCCGTGGCTGATCGAGCATCAGCGGGCCCAGCAGGGATTTGTAGGTAGGGCCCATGAGGACGCCGAGCCAGAGCCCGTCCAGGATCAGAAAGGCGAGCAAAGTGCCGAGGTAGGCAAACAGTATTTTCTTGGACATGGACGCAGCCTCTGTAGGCGCCGATTGGCGCCTACAAAAGAGCAAAGCGCATTCAGCTTAGTTCAATGCGATCGGCATGAATCACAATCTGGCCCTGTTTGTAGAGCGCACCAATGGCTTTCTTGAAGTTGCCTTTGCTCACGCCGAACAAGTTGCTGATCAGCACCGGATCGCTCTTATCGCTGACCGGCAGGGTGCCGTTGTTTTCGCGCAACTTGGCGAGGATCTTCGAGTTGAGGCTGGAGGCCGCTTCCTGGTCAACCGGTTGCAGGCTCAGGCTGATGTTGCCATCGGCGCGGATCTCTTTGATAAAACCTTTCTCTTCCTTGCCTGGGCGCAGGAACTTGAACACTTCGTTCTTGTGGATCAGGCCCCAGTGCTTGTTGTTGATAATCGCCTTGAAGCCCATGTCAGTGGCTTCGGCCACCAGCAGGTCGACTTCCTGGCCGACCTGGTAGTTGGCCGGGGTTTTGTCCAGGTAGCGGTCAAGACGTGCGGTCGCGGTAATACGCTTGGTGTGCTTGTCGAGGTAGACGTGCACGACGCAATATTCACCGGCGGTCAGCTGACGCTTTTCTTCCGAATACGGCAGCAACAGGTCCTTTGGCAAACCCCAATCGAGGAATACACCAATACTGTTGACTTCCACTACTTTCAAACTGGCGAATTCGCCAACTTGAACTTTGGGTTTTTCGGTGGTCGCGATAAGTTTGTCATCGCTGTCCAGATAAATGAAAACGTTAAGCCAGTCTTCATCTTCACTGGGAATATCTTTGGGGATATACCGATTAGGCAAGAGGATTTCGCCATCTTGCGCACCATCGAGGTACAAACCAAAGTGAGTGTGTTTAACCACTTGCAAGCTGTTGTAGCGCCCGACTAAAGCCATTTCCAATACCCTCATTGCGTGGGCGGCATTCTACCCGAGTTGCGCCCGCCACGCGCGCGCACCTGAAAAATCGCGGCCTGGCGTGGCCTTCCAGTGGCACCGCCCCGCTCGTCCGATCAATCGGCTGAATTTCGTCCCGCCGCCAGCGCCGATTCGCCACGTGGTTTCGAGTTAAAACAGTAAGTTAGCGGCTAATTTCCAACAGCAAGTTTGCCGATGATTCGACGCAACGCTTATTCCTGGGGGGATATTTACCAAGCAATTGTCAAGTATTTCCTGTACGATGCCTGGCCAAGTTAATTTTCTACAGGTTAGTGGCCGCCATGCGCGTAAAAGCATCCAACAGCAAAGCAAAGCCAGCTCCCGCCGTTGAAACCAGCGAATCGATCAACAACCAAATCGCGGCTTTCCTCAAGTCCGGTGGCGAAATCCAACAAATTGCCAAGGGCGTCAGCGGCCAGACTTTCGGCCCATCCAAGCAGATCAGCCTGGGTAAAAAGTAAAGCCTCGCAACATGCCTGGTCCCTAAGCGTCTTGTTCTCAAGGCGCTAGGACTAGAGTCCGCAATACCTCGCCCACCGATTCAATATCGTGCTAATCGACGAACGGGCCTCACCGCCTGGCATACGTCGGTATCCTTGCACACGTCTAGCACGGGTATCTGCCCGATTTTCCCGTTACTGCTCCTCGCTTTTCATGGAGTGAAGCATGCTTAAACCCTGCATTTTCCTGGTCTGTGCCTTAGTGGCTTGCCCCCTCGCCGAAGCGCAGATTTTCCAGCGCGAGTTGGGCGACTTCGACCTCAAATTAGGCACCACGCCCAGCCGCAGCATGGCCCAGGGCCTGGTCAAGCCCACCTCACCGGGCAGCGATTCGTTCCATGGCGGTCTGGACCTGAGCCACGACAGTGGGCTGTACTTCGGTCAATTTTCACCCAACATGGGGTTTTCTTCGGCCAATACCCTCGAAGTCGACTCCTATATGGGTTTCAAACATCCCTTCGACCAGACACTGGGCTACGAAGTGGGGTTGATTCACTACAGCTATCCCAAGCTCAGCCCACTCGACAGTCAGGAGTTCTACGGCGGCCTGAACCTGCTGGGCAATCGTTTCGGCGCCTCGTTCAGCAACGATCCGGACCGCCAGGACAGCACCCTGTTCGCCGACCTGGGCGGCACCCAGCCCTTCGGCATCGGCGTGAGCATGAAGTACACCACCCATCAATTGGGCACCCCGGCCTCGGTGGAGGGCGGCACCATCAGCAGTTTCAGCGACTGGTCGGTGCAGTTCTCCCGCGCGTGGAAGGGCGTTGACCTGAACCTGATCTACAGCGACTCCAGCCTCAGCGGCGGCGATTGCTCAGCCTATTCAGGGCACAATTCGCAATGCGACGGCCTGTTGACCTTGAAGGCCGTGCGGCCGTTTTATTGATGGGCTGAACTGTCGCCCTCGGCGTGGGTTCACATGCATTAACCCACTCTGCGCCAGGACCTACCCATGCTGCGTCGGCTCAAACTGCTGGTGATACTGCTTACCCTGAGCCTGGCGCTCGCCGGCTGCAATCGCGTAGGCCTGGCCTATCGCAACCTGGATGTGATCATCCCCTGGACCCTCAACGACTACCTGGACATGAACGCCGGGCAAAAGAGCTGGTTCAACGACACGCTCAAGGAACACCTGGCCTGGCATTGCACCACGCAATTGCCCGGTTACCTGGACTGGCTCGACCGCCTGCAACGGATGGTCGATGACAACCAGGTCAACGACGCCGCGCTGCAAAGCCGTACCCTCGAGGCCAAACAGGCCATCGCCGACGTCGCCCGCGAAATCACGCCGTCAGCCATCGAGTTGCTCCAGGGTCTGGATGATCAACAAGTCCAGGATATGAACGAGGCGTTGGCCAAGGACCTGCGCAAACGCCAGGACGAATACCTCAAGCCGCCGCTGGCCGAGCAAATCAAGCAACGCGCCGAGCGCATGACCAAACGCCTGGATACCTGGATGGGCCCGCTCAGTGCCGGCCAGCAGAACCGCGTCATGGCCTGGTCCATCGCCCTGGGTGAGCAGAATACGCAGTGGATAGGCAACCGTGCGAACTGGCAGGCGCAATTTATCGACGCCGTGCGACAACGCCACAACGCCGACTTCCCGCAAAAGATGCAGCAACTGCTGGTGGACCGCGAAAGCCTGTGGACGCCCGAATACCGCGCCGCCTATGCCCAGACCGAAGCCGCCGCACGCAGCCTGCTGGTCGATCTGATGGCGCAAAGCACTGCGCAGCAACGCCGCAAGCTCACGCAAAAAATCGACGGCGTACGCAGCGACTTCAAGGCACTCAAATGCCTGAAGAGCGCCGCGCCCTAAACAGGTGACAGTGTCCCCAGCCAGGCCACCAACCCGAGTATCAGCACCACGGCGCCAAACTCCAGGGCCATGCTGCGCCGCAGTGCGGCAATGGCCGGCGCAGTGTCGCCCGCCGCTACGGCGCGTTGCAGAAACGGCGTGAGATGGAAGCGATTGAGCGCCGCCAGCCCCAACATCACGCCGAACAAGCCCAATTTCAGGCTCAACAGCAACGCGTAGTTGCCGCCGGTGAGGCCGTCCAGATTCGGCCCCACCACCCATAGATAATTCGCCACCCCGCTGACGATCAGCACGGCGACGAACCCCGCGCCGATTCGCTCGAACCCCGCCAATGCAGCGGCCAATGCCTCAACGCGGCGCGCGTCCGGCACCGACGCGCGCATCAGCAACAGGCCAAACGCCGCCAACGCACCCACCCACCCCGCCGCCGCCAGCAGGTGCGCACCGTCGCTGAGCATGTGCCACACCCCTTGCGCGCCCTCGTGCATCGCGCCGTGCCCGCTCCACATCAGCGTCACCAGGGCAACACCGCCAAACAGCGTGGCCAGATGCAGGCTGGCGCTGAAGGCGACCAGCACCAGCGCCGCCAGGCGCAGGCACGCTGTCCATCCCAAGTCTGTCTGCGCCAGCATCATGTACAGGTGCGGCCACAACGTCGGCCAATCCGTGGCTCCGCTCATGGCCTGGGTGATGCTCAACATCGATGCGATCGACAGCAACACGCCAAGGCCCGCCGTACACCCCAGCAGTCTCTTGAAATTCAACAGCGTACGCTCTGCGGCCTTCAGCCCGTAGAGGCCAAAAAGCCCCAGGCCAAACACCAGCATCAGGTCCAGATAAAGCGCGAAGCGCAACAGGATTTGGCTCAGTTCGCTCATGGCTGGACGCTGAACACGACGTTACCGGTGATCGGGTGGGTATCGGATGACACCGCGCGCCAGTCGACCCGGTAGGTGCCTGCCGTCAGCGCAGACGCAGGCTTGATCAGCATGACTTTGGGGTCAGTGCCCGCCGCCACACTGGCCTTCACCGGCATCGGCGAATTGGGCATGCCGGGCATATCGGTCATGGTCAGCTTGGCCCCGGAAAACTGCGTCAGCAGGTTTTCCGAGAAGCGCAGTTCAATCACCCCCGGCGCGGCCCCCTGGGCACCGGCCGCAGGGGCGGAGGACAGCAGTTTCGGATGGGCCGAAACCGACACGCTGAACATTAATCCGGCCCATAGGGCACCTCCCGCTAACGCAGTTTTCAACATCGACATGCAAGGCTCCAGGCCGCTCCAGGCGGCGAGTTATAGGTATAAGAAAAAGCTCAAAACCACAGGCGCACACCGACGACCCAGCGCCATTGGCTGATGTCTTCGTCTTCTTCCCGGGCGTAGTGCGCCGTCTGGCCATAGGTGCGGTTCCAGCTGACACCCACGTAAGGCGCAAACTCCCGGCGTATTTCGTAACGCAAGCGCAGGCCCAGTTCGCTCTGCGACAAGCCCGCCCCCACGCCACGCTGCGGATCGTTTTGCGCATAAAAGTTGAGTTCGGCGGTCGGCTGCAGAATCAGGCGATTGGTCAGCAGGACGTCGTAATCCCCTTCCAGCCGCGCGGCGGTGCGTCCCGACTCGCCGACAAACAGCGTCGCCTCGGCTTCGACGTTGTACAGCGCCATGCCCTGCACACCGAACGCGGCCCAGGTTTGGCTGTCATCGGGCTTGAAGTCCTGGCGCACGCCACCCACCACATCCCACCATGGGCTGATCGCATGCCCCCACAACGCCTGGGCTTCGGCGCTGTCGGTACGCCCGGCGCTGCGCTCGCCTTCGCTGCGCAGCCACAGGCGGTCGACGTCACCGCCGACCCAGCCCTTGACGTCCCAATTCAGCGCCCCACTGCCTTCACCGCCCTGCCATTCCAACTGGTTGAACAGCAGCATCGAATGCACGGCACTGTCATGCACGTTGTGCCCGCCCGGCTCGTTGTACACCGCCGCGCGGTCCGCGTCGGTCAGCACCGGGATCGGCGTGCGGCTTTCGGTCAACGCCGGCACTGCGGGGCTCATCCCCTGGAACTCTTCTTCGGCGGTCGCCAGCGAACTGAACACCAGCGCCATGCAAACCGCTAAAACCCGGTGGCTCATATTCGCTTCCTTATTCATGCACGCGCACTTCACGGAACATGCCCATTTCCATGTGGTACAGCAGGTGGCAGTGATAGGCCCAGCGGCCCAAGGCATCGGCGGTCACGCGGTAACTGCGGCGCGACCCCGGCGGCATATCAATGGTGTGTTTGCGCACCTGGAACTGGCCGTTCTCGTCCTCCAGGTCGCTCCACAGGCCATGCAAGTGGATCGGGTGACTCATCATGGTGTCGTTGACCAGTACCAGCCGCACGCGCTCGCCATAGGTGAGTTGCAGAGGCTCGGCATCGGAAAACTTCACACCATTGAATGACCAGGCGAACTTCTCCATATGCCCGGTGAGGTGTAACTCGATGGTACGCGTGGGATCACGGCCATCAGGGTCCTCGAACGTGCTGCGCAGGTCGGCGTAGGTCAGCACCCGCCGGCCGTTGTCGCGCAGGCCGATACCCGGGTCGTCGAGCTTGGGCAGCGGGTTCATGGCCTGCATGTCCACCAGCGGGTTGTTTGCCTCGCTGGCCGGGTGCGCCTGCATCGGCATCGCGCCCATGCTGTGGTCCATGCCTTCCATTGCGGGCATATCCGCCATGGCGCCGTGGTCCATGCCGCCCATGCTCATGTCTTGCATGCTCAGCCAGACACGTGGGTCGAGCGGCGGCACCGGGGCCACCGCGCCGGCCCGCCGGGCCAGGGTGCCTCGGGCATAGCCGGTGCGGTCCATCGATTGGGCAAACAAGGTGTAAGCCTCGGCCGTGGGCTCCACCAGCACATCAAAGGTTTCGGCGACCGCGATGCGCAACTCATCCACGCTGACCGGCGTCACCGGCTGGCCGTCGGCGGCGATGACGGTCATTTTCAGGCCCGGAATGCGCACATCGAAATAGGTCATCGCCGAGCCATTGATAAAGCGCAGGCGAATCGTCTCCCCGGCCTGAAACAGCCCGGTCCAGTTCCGACCGGGCGGCTGGCCGTTGAGCAGGTAGGTGTAGGTTTGGCCGCTGACGTCGGCAAGGTCGGTGGGGTTCATCTTCATCTGCGCCCACATCCAGCGGTCGGCAACGGTGGCCGACCAGCCCTGCTTGCCCACATCGCGCGCAAAATCACCCACGGTAGGTTTGTGCAGGTTGTAGTAATCGGACTGCTTTTTGAGGGTCTTCATCAGGGCCACCGGGTCTTCGTCGGTCCAGTCCGACAGCATCACCACGTAATCGCGCTGATAGGTGTAAGGCTCGGGCTCCCTGGGGTCGATCACCAAAGGGCCGTACACGCCCTGTTGCTCCTGGAACCCCGAATGGCTGTGGTACCAGTAGGTGCCGTGCTGCTTGAGCGTGAACTGATAGACAAACACGCCGCCCGGCTCGATGCCCTTGAAGCTCAGCCCTGGCACGCCGTCCATGGTCGAAGGCAGCACAATCCCGTGCCAGTGAATCGAGGTAGGCGCGGCCAACTGGTTTTTTACGCGCAGGGTCACGGTGTCGCCTTCGCGCCAGCGCAACAGCGGGCCGGGCAGGCTGCCGTTGATGGTCAACGCGGTGCGCGCCTGGCCGGTAAGGTTGACGACGGTCTGGCCGATGAACACATCAAATTCAGTGCCCGCCAGCACCGTCGGCTGGCCGGGGCTGGTCAGCGCCCACACCGGGGGGCGCCAAAGCCCGAGCCCGCCCAACAGGCCGCCGGCGGCCAGGCCTTTGACGAAAGTGCGTCTGGAGGTAGTGGAATGCATGCCGATTCAAGTCCATGAGTTGAATGGCAGCAGATTAGGCGGCGCCGGCTGTCAGCAACCTTAGCGGCAGATTACCGATCCGACAGTTTCGCGCCGGCCAGGCGGGTGCCGGCGCGTGATGAGGTCAGGCGATCTGGGCCTTGGAGGCCACGTCGGCAAATGTCGCTGGGTCCAGCGCATCCGCTTGCTCGTCCAGCACCTGGCGCGGGTGGTCATTGCCCGGAATGGAACTGTCGATCAGCGCCAGCAATTGCGCGCCCAGCGCCGTCAAAATGAAATTCTCGCCATTGCCGCCCTCTTCCTCCGGGCGTGATTCGATAAAACCGCGCTTGAACAGCAACGCCTCGTAATCGGCGGCGGTCTTCTTCAGCGCATCCAGGTTGCCGGTGTCCTCGCCTGCCGTGGCCTTATCCGCTGCTTCCTGTTCGGCGTATTTGCGTGGGGCAAAGCTGCCTTCGCCGTTCTGCACTTCATGCAGCAGACGTTCGATCAAATCCCAGTTGTAAGTCGTCATCCTGATTCCTCCTGCAGGCGAAAAAGTAGCCCGTCATAAGGAGTGACACACCGCGTCGGCAGCCGTTCAGCCAAACGGACGAGCGTCACTTCTCTGAACTTTCCAGACGTTCGCCCCCTCAACCGCACATCATTACCAAGGAGGTCCGAACCATGAGCACCCTGAAAATCCTGGCCATCGCCACCGCCCTGCTTACCGCCCTGCCCGCCTGGGCCTGCACGCCCGAAGAAGCCACGGCCAAGCGTGAAGCGCTGGCCAAGGAAGTCACCCGTTTGACCGAGCAAAACCCGACCCAGGCCAAGGAGATGAATGCCGAGCTACAAAAAATGGACCTGGACACCGAAAGCGCGCGATTGCCCGATAAGTGCCAGTTGATCGACGCACGCCTCAAAGAGCTGAAAGAAGCCGCCGCCAAGGCCAAAAACTGAAGGCAAAAAAAACCGGACAATGTCCGGTTTTTTTCACAGCAGCCGGCGCCTTACTCGGCAGCGGGTGCTTCTGGCTTGCGGCGCTTGAGCGGGGCCATGCCGTCCTTGCTGACGAGCGACAGGTTGTCGGTCTTCGGCCGGTTGGCGATCTTGCGCTTGGTCGGCGACTTGGCGCCGGTTTTCTTCTTGTCACCCTTGGCGTCGGTCTTTTTCTTCTTCACCCCAACTGCCTTGCCCGAGGCCTTGACCTTTTTCGGCCCGGTGTAGGTGCCTTTGACTTCCTTGATGGTACGGCGCTCGAACGACTGCTTGAGGTAGCGCTCGATGCTCGACATCAGGTTCCAGTCGCCGTGGCAGATCAGCGAGATGGCCAGGCCATCGTTGCCGGCACGCCCGGTACGGCCGATACGGTGCACGTATTCGTCGCCGCTGCGCGGCATGTCGAAGTTGATCACCAGATCCAGGCCGTCCACGTCCAGACCGCGGGCAGCGACGTCGGTGGCGACCAGAATCTTCACGCCACCGGCCTTGAGGCGGTCGATGGCCAGCTTGCGGTCCTTCTGGTCTTTTTCGCCGTGCAGCACGAACGCCTTGTATTCCTGGGCCACCAGGCGACCGTAGATGCGGTCGGCCGCCGCGCGGGTGTTGGTGAACACGATGGCCTTCTGATAGGTCTCGTTGGCCAACAGCCAGTTGAGGATCTGCTCTTTGTGCACGTTATGGTCGGCAGTGACGATCTGCTGACGCGTGGTCGCGTTCAGGTCGCTGACGTTGTTGACCTGCAAGTGCTCAGGGTTGTTCAGCACCTTGGCGACCATGTCGCGCAGGGTCGAACCGCCGGTGGTGGCGGAGAACAGCATGGTCTGCTGACGGTTGACGCATTCGCCGACCAGGCGCTGCACGTCGTCGGCAAAGCCCATGTCGAGCATGCGGTCGGCTTCGTCCAGCACCAGCACTTCGACTTCCTTGAGGTCAAGGTTGCCGGCGTTGAGTTGCTCGATCATGCGGCCCGGGGTGCCGATGAGGATGTCCGGCACCTTGCGCAGCATGGCCGCCTGGACCTTGAAGTCTTCGCCGCCGGTGATAATGCCGGACTTGATGAACGTGAACTGCGAGAAGCGCTCGACTTCCTTGAGGGTCTGCTGGGCCAACTCGCGGGTCGGCAGCAGAATCAGGGTCTTGATGCTGACGCGGACCTTGGCCGGGCCAATCAAACGGTTCAGGACCGGCAGGACGAACGCGGCGGTCTTGCCGCTACCGGTTTGAGCCGTCACCCGCAGGTCACGCCCTTGAAGCGCGAGCGGGATGGCCGCTGCTTGCACAGGCGTAGGCTCGACAAATTTAAGCTCGGCCACGGCTTTGAGCAGGCGTTCGTGCAGGGCGAATTGGGAAAACACGGGTGCTACCTCGAAGAAATACAAAATATCAGCTGCATAGGGTAACGGTTTCGGGCGTCCAAACCGAGTTTCTTTACGCGCACGGGGCTAAACAGCTGATTTTTGTCATGGAATTTATACGCAAGGTCAACTTTGCAGCACTTAAATGCTCTAATCGCCCCATCTTGTCTTAACAGAAGAATCGGTTTCACCCATGGATATCAAACAGCTCTGGCTCAACGTCCAAGACCTCTGGGGCGCCCTCGACGAACACCCGATGCTGCATGCCAGCCTGGGTTTTCTGGTGTTGCTGGTCGTCGCCCTGTTACTCGGACGGGTGGCGCGTTACCTCATCCTCCACGCCGTCAAACTGCTCGGCCGGCAACCGGCGCTGCACTGGCTCAATGACCTTCGGCACAACAAAGTCTTCCACCGCCTGGCGCAGATGACGCCGTCGCTGGTGATCCAGTTCGGCCTGTACCTGGTGCCGGCCCTGAGTAAGACCGCCATCCTGTTTATCGGCAATGTTGCGCTGGCCCTGTCCATTCTGTTCCTGGTGTTGGCGATGAGCGCCCTGCTCAATGCCCTGCTGGACATCTACGCACGCACCGAACACGCGCGTACCCGCTCGATCAAGGGCTACGTGCAATTGGCGAAGATGGTGCTGTTCGTGTTTGGCGCGATCATCATCGTCGCCACCCTGATCGATCGTTCGCCGCTGTTGCTGCTCTCGGGCCTGGGTGCGATGTCGGCGGTAATTCTGTTGGTGTACAAGGACACCCTGCTCTCGTTCGTCGCCAGTGTGCAGCTCACCAGCAACGACATGCTGCGCGTGGGCGACTGGATCGAAATGCCCCAGGTCGGCGCCGACGGCGATGTGGTGGACATCACCCTGCACACGGTCAAGGTGCAGAATTTCGACAAGACCATCGTCTCCATTCCCACGTGGCGACTGATGTCCGAGTCGTTCAAGAACTGGCGCGGCATGCAGGCCTCGGGCGGCCGCCGGATCAAGCGCAGCCTGTACATCGACGCCAGCGGCGTACGCTTTTTGCATGACGATGAAGAAGTCCGCATGACCCAGGTTCGCCTGCTCACCGACTACATCAGCCGCAAACAGGCCGAGCTCAAGGCCTGGAACGAGGCCCAGGGCAACACCGCGCAACTGTCGGCCAACCGCCGGCGCATGACCAACCTCGGCACCTTCCGCGCCTACGCCCTGGCTTATCTGAAAAGCCATCCGGACATCCAGCCGAACATGACGTGCATGGTGCGCCAGATGCAAACCACCGCCCAGGGGGTGCCGCTGGAGATCTACTGCTTTACCCGCACCACGGCGTGGGCCGATTACGAGCGCATCCAGGGCGATATCTTCGATTACCTGCTGGCGGTGCTGCCGGAGTTCGGCTTGAGCTTATATCAGCAGCCGAGTGGCAATGACTTACGCGCGGGGATGTTGCCGGCGGTGGTGGGGGCCAGCCACTTGCCGACCACCGAACACCGCGCTATATAACGCCTCGGCTCAGCGGTGTGCTCAGGCGCGGGTCGGGGCTTTGCGCACACCCAACCGACTGATCCACACCGCCCCCAGAATCACCAACCCGCCCAATGCCAAACGCCCCAGCGGCTCGTGCTGGTTCCAGATCAGCAAGTTCAGCAACAACCCCACCGGCACATGCAGGTTATTCATCACTGCCAGCGTGCCGCCATGCACCAGGCACGCGCCTTTGTTCCACCAATACATGCCGAGCGCGGTGCTGACCAGGCCCAGGAACACCAGCACACCCCATTGCAGCGGCGCTTGCGGCAGGAAATCGGCCTTGGCGAACAACAGGAATGCCGGCAGCACCACCAACAAGGCGCCGAGGTAGAAGTAGCCGAAACGCCGGTAATGCGGCAGGTCACTCGGATAACGCGCCACCAGGTGCTTGTACATCACTTGCCCGGCGGCGTAGGTGAAGTTGGCCAGTTGCAGCAGCAAAAAGCCCATCAGGAAGTGCGGGGTAATCTGGTCGAAACGAATCACCGCCGCGCCCGCCACCGCCACCAGTGCGGCGACCAGCGCCCACGGGTTGAAGCGTCGGTTGAGGGCATCTTCGATCAAGGTCACGTGTAACGGCGTAAGAATGGTGAACAGCAACACCTCCGGCACCGTGAGCACACGAAAGCTCAGGTACAGGCACACGTAGGTCACACCGAACTGCAGGGCGCCGATCACCAGCATGCCGCGCATGAACGCAGGCTCCACCGAGCGCCAGCGTGTCAGCGGGATAAACACCAGCCCGGCCAGTACCACACGCACCAGCACCGCGAAGTAGCTGTCGACGTGGCCGGCGAGGTATTCGCCGATCAAGCTGAAGGAAAAAGCCTGTATCAGGGTGACAACCAGTAGATAGCCCATGCGCGCCTCGTTTTGAATGGGCGCGACATTAAAGGTTTTCGGGATGTGAAGAAACTCGGGGCAAAAAAAACCCGACCTCGCTAAAGCGTCAGTCGGGCAGGAGCACTCAGGAGCAACAAGTGCAAAGGGAGGTTCGATACGCGTACTTGAAGGGTTTGCGTGAAGCGATATAAACACCGGGCGATTACGTGACGATTAAAGGATCACGCCACCTGGGCGATCAGCGCCTTGGCGTGATTGATGCCCTTCTCCTGGAAGTCACCGCTCAGGTTCACCCCTTCGGCATGGATGAAAGTCACATCGTGAATCCCGATAAAGGCCATGACCTGGCGCAGGTACGGTTCCTGGTGATCGGAGCTGGCGCCGGCATGAATGCCGCCGCGAGCGGTGAGCACAATGGCGCGCTTGCCGGTCAGCAAACCCTGCGGTCCGGTCGCGGTGTACTTGAAGGTCACGCCGGCCCGCAACACGTGGTCCAGCCAGGCTTTCAAGGTGCTCGGGATGGCGAAGTTGTACATCGGTGCAGCCATGACCAGCACGTCGGCGGCCAGCAGTTCGTCGGTCAACTCGTTGGAGCGGTCCAGAGAAATCTGTTCGTCGTCGTTGCGCTGCTCCGCCGGTTTCATCCAGCCGCCGAGCAAGTTGGCGTCCAGGTGCGGCACCGGTTCACGGGCCACGTCACGCACGGTGATCCGATCCGCCGGGTGGGCGGCCTGCCATTGGCTGATGAACTGCCGGGTCAATTGGCGGGAGATCGAATCCGTTTGGCGGGCGCTGCTTTCGATGATCAGAACGTTGGACATGGCTTCGTAGGCTCCATCTGAAACTGCTGTAAGTCGATGGAGAAAAGATTAACCAAGGCTCATTCGATAAAAAAGCGCAAAAAACTGCTGCAACCCATCTAGAAATTTGTTGATAAGCGGAGTATTCCTGTGGGCATGCTCCGCTGCCGCTTTATTTCGGCGCGCAAGCCAGGGCAATACGCATCTTGATAATGGCGCGGTTGAACTTCACCGTGGTGTTGGTGCTTTTGCCCGCCGGTACCGTGACCGTGCGACGTCGCGGCGCTTCCGGGCCGTTGGTGAAGGTTACCGAGCACACCGCGTCTCGGGTGCCGTAGTTATTGAGTTGAATCGAACTGATGTCGCCGTCCACATCGGAGGCGGTGTAGTCCACGCTCACGCCATCGATCTTTTTGGTCACGTCGATGGGGTAGGCGAACGCGCTCATCGGCAGCAGCGCCAGCAACACACAACAGAATTTTCTCATTCGGCAGTCTCCAATAAGGACCGCCAGCTTAGGACAAGAGGAACCTATCTTGAAAGCGCCCCGCGTTACCCTCGATCAATGGCGCACGCTGCAAGCCGTGGTCGACCATGGCGGCTTCGCCCAGGCGGCCGAAGCGCTGCACCGTTCGCAGTCCTCGGTGAGCTACACCGTGGCCCGCATGCAAGACCAGCTCGGCGTGCCACTGCTGCGCATCGATGGGCGCAAGGCGGTGCTGACCGATGCCGGCGAAGTGCTATTGAGGCGCTCCCGGCAGTTAGTCAAAAACGCCAGCCAACTGGAAGACCTCGCCCACCATATGGAACAGGGCTGGGAAGCCGAAGTGCGGCTGGTGGTCGATGCCGCCTACCCTAACGCACGCCTGGTACGTGCGCTCAGCGCTTTTATGCCGCAGAGCCGTGGCTGCCGCGTGCGCCTGCGTGAAGAGGTGTTGTCGGGCGTCGAGGAACTGCTGATCGAGGGCGTGGCCGACCTGGCGATCTGCGGCTTCAGCATCCCCGGTTACCTGGGCACGGAAATGAGCGACGTGGAATTCGTCGCCGTGGCCCATCCCGAGCACGCCCTGCACCGCATGAATCGCGAGCTGAGCTTCCAGGACCTGGAAAGCCAGATGCAAGTGGTGATCCGCGACTCCGGCCGCCAGCAACCCCGCGATGTGGGCTGGCTCGGCGCCGAGCAGCGCTGGACCGTCGGCAGCCTGGCCACCGCGGCATCCTTCGTCGGCAGCGGCCTGGGCTTTGCCTGGTTGCCCCGGCACATGATCGAGCGCGAACTCGCCGAGGGCGTGCTCAAGCAACTACCCTTGGAGCAGGGTGGCAGCCGCCACCCTACGTTCTACCTGTACTCAAACAAAGACAAACCCTTGGGGCCCGCAACGCAGATCCTGGTGGAGTTGCTGCGCACTTTTGACACGGCCCCGCTGGACGCACCTTTCGCCGCCCCCCGGCAAGCCTGAGACGGAGTTCATGCATGGCCTGGTTCGACCACGACGACTGCAGCCTGCACTACGAGGAATACGGCCACGGCACCCCGCTGCTGCTGATCCACGGCCTCGGCTCCAGCAGCCAGGACTGGGAACTGCAAGTGCCGGTACTGGCCAGGCACTACCGCCTGGTCGTGGTCGACGTTCGCGGCCACGGGCGCTCCGACAAACCCCGCGAGCGCTACAGCATCCAGGGGTTTGCCCATGACCTGCTGGCACTGTTCGACCACTTGAACCTGCCGCCCGCCCATGTAGTGGGCCTGTCCATGGGCGGCATGATCGCGTTTCAGTTGGCCGTGGACCAACCCGCCCTGGTCAGGAGCCTGTGCATCGTCAACAGTGCCCCCGAGGTAAAAGTGCGCAGCGCCGATGATTATTGGCAATGGGCCAAGCGCCGGACCCTGGCCCGCGTACTCAGCCTGAGCACCATCGGCAAGGCGCTGGGTGACCGATTATTTCCCAAACCGGAGCAGGCCGACCTGCGCCGCAAGATGGCCGAACGCTGGGCAAAAAACGACAAACGTGCTTATCTCGCCAGCTTCGATGCGATTGTGGGCTGGGGTGTGCAGGAACGACTTTGGCGGATTACCTGTCCAACCCTGGTCATCAGCGCCGACCACGACTACACCCCCGTGGCCCAGAAAGAAATCTATGTAAAACTGCTGCCCGATGCGCGACTGGTGGTGATCGAGGATTCCCGTCACGCCACGCCCTTGGATCAACCCGAAGTCTTTAACGCTACCCTGCTCGACTTTCTAACGACCGTCGACACCACTACCCAGGATCACTGACCCATGCTGAAAAAAATCGCCTTCTTTGCCGGTTCCGCCTTGTTCGCTGCCAACCTGATGGCGGCTGAGCCGGCCAAGGCGCCGCACGTTTTGCTCGACACCACCAACGGCCAGATTGAAATCGAACTGGACCCGGTGAAGGCCCCGATCAGTACCAAGAACTTCCTGGCCTATGTCGACAAGGGCTTCTACACCAACACGATTTTCCACCGGGTGATCCCAGGCTTCATGGTCCAGGGCGGCGGCTTCACCCAGCAGATGTCGCAAAAGCCGACCGAAGCGCCGATCAAGAACGAAGCCAGCAACGGCCTGCATAACGTGCGCGGCACACTGTCGATGGCCCGCACCTCGAACCCGGATTCGGCCACCAGCCAGTTCTTCATCAACGTGGCCGACAATGCCTTCCTCGACCCAGGTCGCGATGCCGGTTATGCCGTGTTCGCCAAAGTGGTCAAGGGCATGGACGTGGTCGACATCATCGTCAACTCCCAGACCACCACCAAGCAGGGCATGCAAAACGTGCCAATCGATCCTGTGATCATCAAGTCGGCCAAGCGCATCGACTGAGGTTTGCAGGAAGCTTCGCGCGTAGCCCACAAGGCTGCGCGCGCATTTGAAAGGAGAGCCCGCCCGGCGGGCGTCAACCCTAATGCTCTATCGTCGTTTTGAACAACTGATCGATATTTTCCGCGACGCCCCCAGCGCCGCCCCGCCCGATAAAGTCCTGCCCTTCTACCTCTACTACCTGCGCCAGGTGTGGCCGTGCTTTGCCGCGCTGCTCGTGGTGGGGCTGGTCGGCGCATTGATCGAAGTCGCGCTGTTCAGCTACCTGAGCCGCATTATCGACCTGGCCCAGGGCACACCGCCCGCCAACTTCTTCCAAGTGCACAGCGCCGAGCTGATCTGGATGGCCGTGGTCGCCCTGCTGCTGCGGCCGATTTTCAACAGCCTGCATGATCTGCTGGTGCACCAGACCATCAACCCCGGCATGACCAGCCAGATCCGCTGGCAGAACCACAGCTACGTGCTCAAGCAGAGCTTGAATTTCTTCCAGAATGATTTCGCCGGGCGCATTGCCCAGCGCATCATGCAAACCGGCAACGCCCTGCGTGACTCTGCGGTGGCAACCGCGGAGGCCATCTGGCATGTATCGATCTACGCCATCACTTCGCTGGTGTTGTTTGCCGAGGCCGACTGGCGGCTGATGATCCCGCTGATCACCTGGATCATTTGCTACTGCCTGGCTTTGCGTTACTTCGTGCCAAGGGTCAAGGAACGCTCGGTGATTTCTTCCGAAGCGCGCTCCAAACTCATGGGCCGCATCGTCGACGGCTACACCAACATCACCACCTTGAAGCTGTTCGCCCATACGCAGAATGAGCAGGAATACGCCAAGGAAGCGATCATTGAGCAAACCGAAAAAACCCAGCTGGCGGCACGCGTGCTCACCAGCATGGATGCGGTGATCACCGTGCTGAACGGTCTGCTGATCGTCACCACCACCGGCCTGGCCCTGTGGCTGTGGACGCAATCGCTGATCTCCGTAGGCGCCATCGCGCTGGCCACGGGCCTGGTGATTCGCATCGTCAATATGTCCGGCTGGATCATGTGGGTGGTCAACGGCATTTTCGAAAACATCGGCATCGTGCAGGACGGCCTCAAGACCATCGCCCAACCATTGGCGGTGGTCGACCGCGACAACGCCCCACGCCTGAGCGTGCCCCACGGCGAAGTGCGTTTTGAACAGGTGGATTTTCACTACGGCAAACGCAGCGGGATCATTGGCAACTTGAACCTTGAGATCAAGGCCGGCGAAAAAATCGGCCTTATCGGCCCGTCGGGGGCGGGCAAGTCGACCCTGGTCAACCTGCTGCTGCGCCTCTATGACCTGCAAGGCGGGCGCATTCTGATCGACGGCCAGAACATCGCCGAGGTGGCCCAGGAGTCCCTGCGCGAGCGGATCGGCATGATCACCCAGGACACCTCATTGCTGCACCGCTCGATCCGCGACAACCTGCTGTACGGCAAGCCCGACGCCACCGACGAAGAACTCTGGGCCGCCGTGCACAAGGCCCGCGCCGATGAGTTCATCCCGCTGCTGTCGGACGCCGAAGGCCGCACCGGGCTGGATGCCCACGTGGGCGAACGCGGGGTGAAACTGTCGGGCGGGCAACGCCAGCGCATCGCTATCGCCCGCGTACTGCTCAAGGACGCGCCGATCCTGATCATGGACGAAGCCACCTCGGCGCTCGACTCGGAAGTCGAGTCGGCGATCCAGGAAAGCCTGGAGACCCTGATGCAAGGCAAGACGGTAATCGCGATTGCGCACCGCTTGTCGACCATTGCGCGGATGGATCGCCTGGTGGTGCTGGAAAAAGGCCAGATTGCCGAAAGTGGCAGCCATGCCGAGCTGCTGGCGCATAAGGGGCTGTATGCCCGGTTGTGGCAGCACCAGACCGGGGGGTTTGTGGGTATCGATTGAATACTGCCCCGCCTCTACCACAGCGGGCTTGCTCCCGATAGCGCTGGGGCAGTCAACAGTGCGTTGACGGGTTAGTGCTATCGGGACGACTCACGCCTGCCGATAAGGCAGGGCCGCCCTCGCCTCTTCGGCATAGGCCACAATCCCCACCCGCTCGCGCTCGAGGAAGTCCTCCACGGCATTCTTCAACCCCGGATGACGCAGGTAGTGCCAGGAACGGGTGATCACCGGTTCGAACCCGCGAATCAGTTTGTGCTCGCCCTGGGCGCCGGCGTCGAAGCGTTGCAGGCCCTGAGCGATGGCGTAGTCCATGCCCTGGTAAAAACAGGTTTCGAAATGCAGGCGATCGAATTCCGCCAGGCAGCCCCAGTAGCGACCATAAAAACTGTCACCCCCGATCAGGCTGAAGGCCATGGCAACGGGCCGCGGGCCTTGCTTGGCCAGTACCACGCGGATGGCCTGGGGCATGCGTTCGGCCAGCAGACTGAAAAACGCGCGGGTCAGGTACGGGGCCTGGCGGCGTACCGCGTAGGTGTTGGCATAGCAGGCGTAGACAAAATCCCACTGCGCCTCGCTCAGTTCACCACCTTGCAACCATTCGAAATCGATGCCCTGCCCCGCCACTTGTTCACGTTCTTTACGCATCTGCTTGCGCTTGCGTGAACTGAGGGCGTCGAGGAAATCCTGGAAGTCGCGATAACCACGGTTCTGCCAATGAAACTGGCAGCCCAGGCGCTGCATCCAGCCCGGTTGCCGGGCCAGCGCCTCATCGGCCAACGCATCGGTGAAATTGACGTGCGCACTGCTAAGCCCTTCGATTTCCAGATAACCCGGCAGGCTGTTGAGCAGTTCAAAGCCATCCTCGGCGTTGGCGGCCAATAGCCGTGGCCCGCTGACCGGGCTGAAGGGCACGGCCGTGAGCAGCTTGGGGTAGTAGTCGATACCCGCCCGCGCACAGGCGTCGGCCCAGCCATGGTCGAACACATACTCACCGTAGGAATGCCACTTGCGATAACCCGGCAGTGCCGCCACCAGCCGATCACCCTCCCAGTGCAGCAAATGCTCGGGTCGCCAGCCCGATTGCGGGCCCAGGCTGGCGCTGTCTTCCAGTGCGCTCAGGAACGCATGCCGCACAAAAGGCTGGGCCTGCGGCGCGAGGGCGTCCCACACCTGCGGGTCGATTTCGGACAGGCTGTCCAGGCGTTGCAGCGGCATCGGCATCCTCACTACTTCAGGGCGTGAAAGCCTGGCGAGTATCGCTTATCGGCGGGCCTGGCACACCTTCAAATCGCACGACAAGGCTCTAAACCATTAGTTCCAAGGCTGAGTGATTTGTCATGTAGATGACATCACTTCGCCACTGCTGCGTCATAAACCCTCGCGATACTGACGCCTGTTTTTAGAGCGCCTGGTTCTAGCAGGCGGCTATTTTTCCGTCCGTCATCGGTCGGTTGTGTCCTGGATGGTTTGCCATCCCTCCTCACTTTCGGAGATTGATATGCGTCTTGCTTCCACTAAAACTGCGGCGGCCCTGTGCGGCGGCCTGTTACTGGCCCTGAGCGTTCCGGCCAGCGCCGCAGTCGACGCTAAATTGCTCGACATGCTCAAGGCCAACGGCCAGATTACCGCTGCGCAGTACACCGAACTGCAAAGTGAGTTGGCCAAAGACCAGAAAGAACAGCAGATCGCACGGCAAGCTCAACAAGAGACCAACGAACAGATCGCGGCCACCGCGAAAAAAACCAACGAGCTGAGCAGCTTCGACCAGAAGCTGGCCTGGGCCGCCAAGACGCAGTTCAAGGGTGATGTGCGGTTCCGTCAGGAAACCATCAAGATCGATGGCGAACCCAACAACGGCGGGCGCGACAAGGACCGTCAGCGTATTCGTGCCCGCCTGGGCGCCTACACCGAAATCAACCCGCAAGTGGACACCGGTATTCGTATCGCCACCGGCGGCGGCGACGATGCGCGTTCCACCAACCAGGACCAGGATGGTTACTTCGACAAGAAGTCGATCTGGCTGGACCTGGGCTATATCGACTACCACCCCGACCAGATCAAGAACCTGCACGTGATCGGCGGCAAGATGCTGCAACCCTGGGTCAACATGGGCGACGTGATCTGGGATAGCGATATCAACCCGGAAGGCCTGGCCCTGACCTACAAGTACCCATTGGGTGGCAGCGCCGAGGTGTTCGGCAGCATCGGCAACTACAACCTCAAGGACAACGTGGACGGCGACGGCGTGCAGTTCCGTCACGACCTGCGCCTGACGGCCGGCCAACTGGGTTCGCGCTTCGCGCTGACCGACAACCTCAAACTGACCGTGGGCGGCAGCGTGTACGCCTACCAGAACGATGAGGACAGCCGCTGCACCACGACCACCACGCCATGCGCCCTGGCGGTCAACGGTAACTCGGCCAACGAAGAGTTCCGCCTGTACGAAGGTTTCAGCCAACTGGACATCGGCGGCCTGGCTGTTCCGCTGTCGCTGTATGGCCAATACGTGAAAAACAACGACGCCTCTACCGATCAGGACACCGCCTGGTTGCTGGGCGCCAAGTCCAAGGTGTTCGGTTTCAACCTGGACTACAACTACCGCGATACGCAACGTAACGCCGTGGTGGGTGCCTTCACCGACTCGGACTTTGCCAACGGCACCACCGGCTCGCGCGGGCACAAGCTAAAAGTGGGTTACGACATCGACAAGAACTTCGCGGTCGGCGCCACCTACTTCCTGACCAAGGCGGATTTCGCCAGCCGCACCCAGCGTGACGCCAACGCCAATACCTTGCAGTTGGATGCCGAGGCCAAGTTCTAAACAAGCAGCGTCAAGCGGCAAGCGGCACGCTTCAAGGAGAAGCGCGTCACTTGCCGTTTTTGATTTGCAACCGTCTTACAGATCCTTGAGCCGCTCGGCCGCCAGCCGCTGCGCCAGGGCATCAGCCTCTTTCACCGGCTCCTGCGGCATGATCTTCAGCGTCGCCTGCAGCAGGCGCATCTGACGAATAAACCGGCGGCAGTTCGGGCAGAACATCAAGTGATGACGCACCAGCAGACGCTCGCGAAAGGTCAATTGCCCATCGAGATAATCACTGGATCGCGCCACTTGTTCCTTGCAGGTCAACATTCGCCCGTTTCCTCAAAATGCTCCACCGTGGCGAAGACTTTCAGCCGCGCTCGGTGCAACAGCACACGGACATTGGAGAGCGTGAGGCTCAGGAGATTACAGATCTCTTCCAATTCCAGGCCCTGGCGCTCGCGCAGCACCAGCACGCTGCTTTGCAGTTGCGACAAACTGAGTAACGTATGTTCCAGGCATTTGCGCAGTTCGTCTTCGGTGAGCAGCGCTTCCGGGGTGTCCTGGTGCCAGGCATACGGGGCAACAGCCCAGTGACCGTCGTCGGGGCTGAAGCGATCATCGCCGATGGTGCCGTGGGGCGACGGTAAATCGTCGAGCAGCACTTCGCGACGATTCTGTTTGTAGCGGCCCTTGGCAGCGTTGGCGGTGATGGTCAGCAGCCAGGTCTTGAGGCTGGAGCGCCCTTCGAATTTGCCCAGGTTGCGCACCACCGACAGCCAGGCGTCCTGCACCACTTCATCGGCATGGCGCTGGCCGACAATCGCATAAGCCACCGCGCGCATGGCGCTCTGGTAGGTGACGACCAATTCCTTGTAGGCCCGCTGCTCACCCTTGAGCAAACGTTCAAGCAGGTGCGTGTCGTCCACTGCTGCCATCGTTAACCTCGATCTTGCCGTGGAATACGGTCAATGTGGGAGCGGGCTTGCTCGCGAAGGGGCCGTGTCAGCCACAGTATCCGGTGACTGGCCGAGCGCTTTCGCAAGCCCGCTCCCGCAGTTGATCGCGCGCCAGCGCATTCTCAGCGCTTGCGCAGGATCACGCTGCCGATTGAATAGCCCGCGCCAAACGAGCTGAGTACCGCGACCGCGCCCTTGGGCAGATCATCCTGATAAGTGTGAAACGCAATCACCGAACCGGCCGAGCTGGTATTGGCGTACGTATCGAGAATCACCGGGGCCTCTTCCACGGTAGCTTCGCGGCCCAGCAGCTTCTTCACGATCAGGTGGTTCATGCTCAGGTTGGCCTGGTGCAGCCAGAAGCGCTTCACATCAGCCACCTCCAGCTGGTTTTCCGCCAGATGCACGCCGATCAGCTCGGCCACCATCGGGCACACGTCGCGGAAGACTTTGCGGCCTTCCTGCACGAACAGTTTGTCCGGCGCGCCGATGCCTTCCTCCGCCGCGCGGTTGAGGAAGCCGAAGTTGTTGCGGATGGTATTGGAGAACTTGGTCAGCAGCTTGGTGCTCACCACGTCGAACTGGTGCTTGGAGGTCGCCAGGTCGGCGCGCTCGAGGACGACCGCCGTGGCCGCATCGCCAAAGATGAAGTGGCTGTCGCGGTCGCGGAAATTAAGGTGACCGGTGCAGACCTCCGGGTTGACCATCAAGATCGCCCGGGCCTGGCCCAGCTGGATGCTGTTGGCGGCATTCTGGATGCCGAACGTGGCCGAGGAACACGCCACGTTCATGTCAAAGCCGAAGCCTTCGATGCCCAGGGCTTCCTGGACTTCGATGGCGATGGCCGGGTAAGCACGCTGCAGGTTGGAACAGGCGACGATCACGCCATCGATGTCGGCGGCGGTCTTGCCGGCGCGCTGCAAGGCTTGCTCGGCAGCGCCGATAGCCATCTGGCAGAGTACCGACCACTCGTCATTGCTGCGCTCGGGCAGGCGCGGGGTCATGCGTTGCGGGTCAAGGATGCCGTCCTTGTCCATCACAAAGCGGCTCTTGATGCCGGATGCCTTCTCGATAAACGCCGCGCTGGATTCGGTCAGCGCCTGCACGTCCCCGCGCTCGATGGCGGCAGCGTTGTCGCGGTTGAACTGTTGCACATAGGTATTGAAAGACTGCACCAGCTCTTCGTTGGAGATGCTGTTGGCAGGGGTGTACAGGCCAGTGCCGCTGATGACGACGTTATGCACGGTCGTTCCTCTATGTCTGTCAGGCAGAAGATATTGGTACCGTCGTACCAAACTTTAAGTAGTTTTATTCCGCCTGGCGGACATCAAACTGGCAATGCTTTATTCCATCGGGCCGCCGCCGTTTGCGGCGATCCCGGGATTTATAGCGGCGAAGTTTGCCACAAACCCAGGAATTTGGCGCCCTCTCTCAAAAGCGCCTCTTTTAAATGTGGGAGCAAGCCCCCTCCCACATTTGAACCTGCTGTGTGCTGGAAACCGAGCAAGGCTTCAGGGCTCTACCTGGCCCCATTGCTTGCTCAAGCGTTTGTCGGAAATCGGTACCTTGGTGCCCAATTGCTGGCCAAACAACGACACGCGATATTCCTCCAACCACCAGCGGTAGAGCTCCAACTGAGGGTCGCGCTTGCCTTCCTGGGTATGTTTATTCAGACGGTTCTGGTACTGCGCCCACAACCCGCCGAGTTCGCCGCTCCACACCCGATCCTTCTGCACCTGGCCCGGCAGTTTCTCCAGGCGCAGTTCGATGGCCTTGAGGTATCGCGGCAGCTCCTTGAGCCACTGTGCCGGGGTTTCGCGCACAAAACCCGGGTACACCAGGTTGCTCAACTGCTGCTTGATATCGTTGAGCGCCACGGCCTGGGCCAGGTCGATCTTGCCTTTGAAGCGCTTTTGCAGGCCATGCCAGAGTTTCAGCACGTCCAGGGTCAAGCGCGCCAGGCGTTCGGCATGCTCGGTCCAACTGCCACGCTTGCGCTCGGCCAAGGCGGCCAGGCCCGCGCCATCACGCGGCAGGCTGGCTTCGCCGTCCAGCACGCAGGTGTCGAGGCTGGCCAGCAGGATGTCTTCCACCAGCGCGTCGATACGCCCCAATTCGCGGTACATCAGGCCCAACTCAGTCAGGCCGGGCAATTTGCCGCGCAGGAACTTGGCCGGTTCCGCCAGTTGCTGCATCAACAGACGCTGCAAGGCGCGGCGGTGCTGAAACTCGGCTTCGGCTGCGGTGGAAAAACGCCCTTCCTTGACCGTGCCGTTTTCTTCCACCAGCGCCGGATACACGGTCATCGACAGCCCGGCGATGTTCTGCTGGGTTTTCTCGGCCACGGCGGCGAACACCTTGGCCTCCACCGGTTGCTGGCTCTTCGCGGTTTGCGGCACGGCCAGGGCGGCCTGGCTGGCTTCGGCGAACCGTGCGGTCAGCTCGGCCAGGTCACGGCCTTCGCCGAGGAACTTGCCCTGGGCGTCGACGACTTCCAGGTTCATCTTCAGGTGGTTTTCCACCTGCTGCGCCGCTTCAGCCCAGGCTTCATCGCTGACCCGCGCGCCGGTCATGCGCAGCAGTTCGCGGCCCAGTGCCTGCGGCAAAGAGCCCTGGCCGAATTCGATGCGTTGCAGCGCGGCTTTGATGAAGTCCGGCACCGGCACGAAGTTCTTGCGCAGGGCCTTGGGCAAGTTGCGCACCAAGGCAATGCACTTGGCTTCGATCAACCCCGGTACCAGCCATTCCAGGCGCTCCGGCGGCAAGGCCGGCAGCAGCGGCGCCGGCACGCGCAAGGTCACGCCATCGCGCGGGTGGTTGGGTTCGAAGTGGTAGCTGAGCGCCAGGGCCAGGTCGCCCAGGTGCAAGGTGTCCGGGTAATGCGCGGCGGTGACTTCACTGGCTTCGCGGGCCAGCACATCTTCCTCACGCATGATCAGCAACTGCGGGTCTTTCTGGCTGTTGACCTTGTACCAACTGTCAAAAGTCGCGGTCTGGTGGATCTCCGCCGGCAAGCGCGCGTCGTAGAAGGCGTACAGGGTTTCTTCGTCGGCCAGGATGTCGCGGCGGCGCGCCTTGGCTTCCAGTTCGTCGAGCTGCTCCAGCAACTGCTGGTTGGCCGTGAGGCACTTGGCGCGGGACTGAATCTCGCCACGCACCAGGCCTTCGCGGATAAACAGCTCGCGGGACACCACCGGGTCAATCGGCCCGTAATGCACCGGCCGGCGCCCGACCACAATCAGCCCGAACAGGGTGATCTGCTCGAAGGCCACTACTTGGCCGCGCTTTTTTTCCCAGTGCGGTTCGAAGTGGTTTTTCTTGATCAGGTGCCCGGCCAACGGCTCGATCCAGTCGGCATCGATCTTGGCCACCATGCGCGCATAGAGCTTGGTGGTTTCCACCAGCTCGGCGGTCATCAGCCATTGCGGGCGTTTTTTGCCGATGCCCGATGACGGGTGAATCCAGAAGCGACGCTGACGCGCGCCGAGGTAATCGCCCTCTTCGGTCTTCTGGCCGATCTGGCTGAGCAGGCCCACCAGCACGGCCTTGTGCAGTTTCGGATAGTCGGCCGGCTCTTTGTTGAGGGCCAGCTGCATGTCGCGGCAGATCAGGCTCAACTGGCGATGGGAGTCACGCCATTCGCGCAGGCGCAAATAGTTGAGGAAATTTTTGCGGCACCAGTTGCGCAGCGGGCTGGCGGTGAGCGCCTGGCGTTGTTCTTCAAAGCCGCGCCACAAGTTGACCAGCCCGGCGAAGTCCGAGTCCGGGTCTTTCCATTGGGCGTGGGCCTGGTCGGCGGCCTGTTGACGCTCGGGCGGGCGTTCGCGCGGGTCCTGGATCGACATCGCGCTGGCGACGATCAGCACTTCCTGCAAGCTGCCGAGCTTGGCGGCTTCGAGCAGCATGCGGCCCATGCGCGGGTCCACCGGCAGGCGCGCCAGTTGACGGCCCAGCGGCGTGAGCTGGCTGTTGCGGTCGACCGCCGACAGCTCTTGCAGCAGGTTGAAACCGTCGCTGATGGCCTTGCCATCCGGCGGTTCGATAAACGGGAAATCGGTGATCTCGCCCAGGCGCAGGTGCAGCATTTGCAGGATCACGGCGGCCAGGTTGGTGCGCAGGATCTCCGGGTCGGTGAATTCCGGGCGGCCGATAAAATCTTCTTCGCTGTACAGGCGGATACAGATGCCCGGCTCCACCCGGCCACAACGGCCTTTACGCTGGTTGGCGCTGGCCTGGGAAATGGCCTCGATCGGCAGCCGCTGCACCTTGGCACGGTAGCTGTAGCGGCTGATGCGCGCGGTGCCGCTGTCGATCACGTAACGAATGCCCGGCACGGTCAGCGAGGTTTCCGCGACGTTGGTCGCCAGCACCACCCGGCGGCCGGGGTGGGACTGGAAAATGCGCTGCTGCTCGGCCGGCGACAGGCGCGCATACAGTGGCAGGATTTCGGTGTGCTTGAGCTGGGCCTTGCGCAGCATCTCGGCGGCGTCGCGAATCTCGCGCTCACCCGGCAAAAACACCAGCACATCGCCGGGGCTGCGCCGTTCGCTGCGCTCATAGGCGGCGATTTCGTCGAGGGTGGCGAGGATCGCCTGGTCAACGGTCAAGTCGTCCTCGACGCGGTTGCCCTCCTCGTCCTGTTCCAGCGTCAGCGGGCGATACCAGGTGTCCACCGGGAAGGTGCGGCCCGAGACCTCGACAATCGGCGCATCGTCGAAGTGCTTGGAAAACCGTTCAAGGTCGATGGTCGCCGAGGTGATGATGACTTTCAGGTCCGGGCGCCGCGGTAGCAGGGTCTTGAGGTAACCCAGCAGGAAGTCGATGTTCAGGCTGCGTTCGTGGGCTTCGTCGACAATGATCGTGTCGTAGCGTTCCAGGTAGCGGTCGTTCTGGGTTTCCGCCAGCAGGATGCCGTCGGTCATCAGCTTGACCAGGGTATTGGAGTCGCTCTGGTCTTCGAAGCGTACTTGATAGCCGACCAACGCCCCGAGCGGCGTGGCCAGCTCTTCGGCCACGCGGCTGGCGACGCTGCGCGCGGCGATCCGGCGTGGCTGGGTGTGACCGATCAGGCCGTACTGGCCGCGGCCGATCTCCAGGCAGATTTTCGGTAACTGGGTGGTTTTACCCGAGCCGGTTTCGCCGGCAATGATCAGCACCTGATGCTTTTGCAGCGCCGTCTTGATCTCGTCGCGCTTGGCCGCGATCGGCAGGCTGTCGTCGTAGCGAATCACCGGCAGGCTGGCGCGCCGCGCCGTGACCTGGGCGCAGGAAGCCTGCAGGCGCGTGACCCACTGCGCCAGCTTCTCCTCGTCGGGTTTCTTGCGCAGCTCAAGCAACTGCCGACGCAAGCGGTGGCGGTCGGCGAGCATGGCGTGATCGAGGTTTTTGAGCAGTTGGTCGATAGTGGGCGCTTGGTCGGTCATCAGGTACGCAAGGGTCTTCTATATAGGCAGGGGGCGGATTGTCGCAGAAAAGCAGCAGCAAGCGGCAAGCTTCAAGCAGTCAGTAAGCACCGTGTGGTTTTCACTTGCCGTTTGACGCTTACAGCGGCTCTTTTCTGCGATACGGAAATACATCGATCACCTTGCCGGCCCGAATCGCGTCTTGCAGGCCCTTCCAATAGTCGGCGTTGTACAACTCGCCGTGCAGTTCATTGAACAGCTTGCGCTGGCCGGCATCGGCAAACAGGAACGGTGGGAACTCTTCCGGGAACACGTCCAGCGGGCCGATGGAGTACCAGGGCTCGGAGGCCATTTCATCCTCCGGGGTACGCGGTGCCGGGATGTGGCGGAAGTTGGCTTCGGTAAGAAAGCAGATCTCGTCGTAGTCGTAGAACACCACGCGACCGTGGCGGGTGACACCGAAATTCTTCAGCAGCATGTCGCCGGGGAAGATATTGGCCGCCGCCAGTTGCTTGATGGCCAGGCCGTAGTCTTCCAGGGCTTCACGCACCTGGGCGGGGTTGGCGTTGTCGAGATAGAGGTTGAGCGGGGTCATGCGCCGTTCGGTCCAACAGTGGCGAATCAGCACCGTGTCGCCCTCCACCTCGACCGTGCCGGCGGCCACTTCCAACAGCTCGGCAAGGCACTCGGGCTCGAACTTACTCAGCGGAAAACGGAAGTCGGCGAACTCCTGGGTATCGGCCATGCGCCCGACACGATCAACGCTTTTAACCAGGCGGTACTTCTCGATCACTGTGGCGCGGTTGACGTTTTTCGACGGTGAGAAGCGGTCCTTGATGATCTTGAACACGGTGTTGAAGCCCGGCAGGGTAAACACGCTCATGACCATGCCGCGCACACCGGGAGCCATGATGAATTGATCGTCAGTGGTCGCCAGGTGGTTGATCAGCGCGCGGTAGAACTCCGACTTGCCGTGTTTATAGAAGCCGATGGAGGTGTACAACTCGGCGATGTGTTTGCCCGGCAGGATGCGCTTGAGAAAGCCGATGAATTCCGCCGGTACCGGCACGTCGACCATGAAGTAGGAGCGGGTGAACGAAAAGATGATCGACACCTCGGCTTCGTCGGTGATCAACGCATCGATCTGGATCCCCTGCCCCTCGCGGTGCAACAGCGGGATCACCAAGGGCCATTGTTCGTCACGGGTGTAGATGCGCCCTACGAGGTAGGCGCCTTTGTTGCGGTAGAGCACCGAGGCAAACAGCTCGATCTTGAGGTCCGGGTCCTTGCACACCCAATCCGGCAGGTTCTCGCGCAGTTGCGCTTGGAGGCGCCGCAGGTCGGCGGGCAAGTCGGCGTAGGGTTCGCTGAAGCTGAAGTCCGTGAAAATTTGCGCCAGCACCGGCGCAATGTTGCCGGCCGGTGCGTACGTGCGAGTTTGCGCCGCGCGTGCCCGGCGCAGGCTTGGCCGTGTGGTGTGAATGAACATGCAGCCGTCGCTGATCAGGTCGTGGCTGAACAGGCCGCAAAAGATCGAGTTGTACCAGGTCTCCGACAGTTCATCGTCGAAGCGCAGGTCGATCAGGCCGATGTAGGCGCTTTTAACCAGGGGCCACAGGTCAATCTTCAGCAACAGCGCGGCATCGAAGCTGGCGCGCAGGCGTGTGGTCACCTCAAGAACTTTGTCCTCATACAGGTTGATGCGCGCCGCCGACGCCGCCTGGCCCTGTTGCCACTGGGCCTTTTCGAATCGCTCGCGGGCGCCGTCGGTGATCTGGCGGAAGTGCTCGCGGTAATCATCGAAGCCATCGAGGATCATTCGGGCGATGGCGGGGGCGGACTGCGGCATGCGGGAAACCTCGAACGGGCATCTGGAAGCCCTGAGCTTAGCCAGTGTAGGAGAGCAGGAGAAGGACGATTTTTTACGCCGCGTTGTACAGCTTCGTTCACTTCATGCATTTATTTTGATTTTTTATAAGTCGACCAATCGGTCAATAAACGTGCGCACACGTCACCCGCCGCCGCGCCTCTAGCCCCGCAAACGCGTGGCTTGCCACCCCGCCCTGGAAAAGCGCCAACGGTCTTGAACCTGGCAATGCGCCATGATTTTGGATCCAAGTAAGGGAAACCCCGATTACTAGCTTGATGGCACTTTGATATACAGCGCGCCCTCTCCCGCCCTGACAAGGTCAAAAGACCGCTACGGGAGCAGGTTTTAATCGCACAAGGAGCATTGAGATGTCGTTGAGGAATATGCGGATCGGGCTACGCGCCAGCCTGAGTTTTGGGGTTTTGGCCGCTTTGCTGGTGATCGTGGGGCTGTTTGGGCTGGGCCAGATGGTCAAGCTGCGCGAAAGTGCGCTGGTCATTGAACAGAATTGGATGCCGAGCATCGAGAACATCCACGACAGCGCCGCCTTGATCGCCACGGTCCGCCTGGAGTCCCTGCGCATGGTGAGCACCGACGAATCGCGGGTGCGTGACACCAGCCGAGGCCTGATCACCCGCACCGGCAGCGAGCTGCAAGCCTTGCTCGACCGGCATGAAACCTTGCTGAGCAACGACGAAGAACGCGAGTTGCTCAAAACCCTGAGAACCCATGTGGCGACCTACCTCGCCATCGCTAGCCAAATGATCGCGCTGGTGGACAAGGATCAGCAGCAGGACGCCCTCGACCTGCTCGTCAGTCGCCTCGCCCCCCAGGGTGCGGTCCTCAGCCAGAGCCTGGAAAACCTGATCGTGTTCAACCAGAACGGCGTCGAGGCCGCCGCCGATTCGGCGGCACAGATGTATTCGAGCGCGCAGTGGGTGGTCAGCCTGATTATCGTGGGTGCGCTGATCGCCACCTTGCTGATGGCCTGGTTGTTGACTCGCAGCATCACCCACCCAATCGCCCAGGCCCTGAGCGTGGCACGCACCATCGCCAACGGCGACTTGAGCCAGCCGATCAAGGTCAGTGGCACCGATGAACCGGCCCAACTGCTCAGCGCGCTGGCCAGCATGCAGGCGCAGTTGCAGAGCACCATCCGAGGCATCAGCGAGTCGGCCCAGCAACTGGCCTCGGCGGCCGAGGAAATGAGTTCGGTGATGGACCAGAGCACCCGTGGCCTGCAGGCGCAGAACGATGAAATCGAACAGGCCGCCACCGCCGTCAACCAGATGAGCGCAGCGGTGGACGAAGTGGCGGGTAACGCGGTGTCCAGCGCCGAAGCGTCCCAGGCCTCGGACGAAGACAGCAAGCACGGCCACTACCAGATCAGCGAAACCATCAGTTCGATCCAGAACCTGGTGGAGGAAGTGCTCGGCGCCTCGAACAAGGCCGAAGGCCTGGCCGTACAGGCGCAGGACATCAGCAAGGTGCTGGAGGTGATCCGTGGCATTGCCGGGCAAACCAACCTGCTGGCGCTCAACGCCGCCATTGAAGCCGCGCGCGCCGGTGAAGCCGGGCGCGGGTTTGCGGTAGTCGCCGATGAGGTGCGCTCGCTCGCCCAGCGCACCCAGGACTCCACCCAGGAAATCGAGCAGATGATCACCAGCATCCAGCAAGGTACCCAGAACACCGTCGAGGCCCTCAACAGCAGCGCCGAACACGCCGGCCAAACCCTGCAACGGGCCAACAGCGCCGGCAGCGCCCTGGAGAAAATCACCGCCGCCATCTCGCAGATCAGCCAGCGCAACCTGGTGATCGCCAGCGCCGCCGAGCAACAAGCACTGGTGGCGCGGGAGGTGGACCGCAGCCTGGTGAATATTCGCGACCTGTCCACCCAGACCGCCGCCGGCGCCACCCAAACCTGCGCCGCCAGCCAGGAACTGTCGCGCCTGGCGGTGGACCTGAATGGGCTGGTGACGCGGTTTGTTCTGTAATCAATGAAAGCGGCGTGCAACACTCGCCGCCTGATTGATGTAGGAGCGTTGCGTGAGACCTGTCGACACCCTCTACCTGCTGGGGCTGGCTGCCATCTGGGGCGCGAGCTTCCTGTTCATGCGCATTATTGCGCCGGAAATCGGCACCGTGCCCACCGCGTTTTTCCGCGTATCGATTGCCGCCGCCGGGCTGCTGGTGATGTTGACAGTGATGCGGGTGAGCTGGGACTTCCAGGGCAAGTTCAAGACCGTGCTGCTGCTGGGCGTGATCAACTCCGGCATCCCCGCAACCCTGTATTCGCTGGCGGCCCAAGTGCTGCCGGCGGGCTATTCGGCGATTTTCAACGCGACCACGCCACTGATGGGCGTACTGATCGGCGGGCTGTTCTTCAGCGAGCGCCTCACCCCCTCGAAACTCGCCGGCGTGTGCCTGGGCTTGTTCGGCGTGGGCGTACTGACCCGCGCGGGGCCAGTGGCGTTTGACCTGGAATTATTGATAGGCGCGCTGGCCTGCCTGCTGGCCACCACCTGTTATGGCTTTGCCGGGTTCCTGGCGCGGCGCTGGTTGGACCAACGCGGCGGCTTGGACAGCCGCCTGTCGGCGTTGGGCAGCATGCTCGGCGCCACGTTGTTCCTGCTGCCGTTGTTTGCCTACAGCGCCATCAGCCATCCGCCCGCGAGCTGGGGTGGGTGGCAGGTGTGGATGTCGCTGCTGGGGTTGGGCTTGGTGTGTACAGCGTTCGCGTATGTTTTGTACTTCCGGCTGCTGACATCCATCGGACCGGTGAAATCGATGACCACGACGTTTTTGATCCCACCGTTTGGAGTGTTGTGGGGGGCTTTGCTATTGGGGGAGCCGTTGTCGATGGCGCACGTGTATGGAGGGGTGTTGATTGGGGGGGCGTTGGGGTTGGTGTTGCGCCCGCAAAAATTGTAGGCGCGAGTTGCTCGGTGAGGACACGTTTTATGCGTCTGTGCGCGACCGCCAGTCAGCCAACAACGAAGCCAGGGTGTCTTCCAGCGGGATAGTTGGCTGCCAGCCGAGCACGTCGCGGATGCGGTCACAGTTACCCACCGCGACCGGGATATCGGACGGCCGCAAGCGTTGAGGGTCAAGCTCAACAGAAATATCCACGGTACTTTGGCTGATCATCTCGTCAAGAATGTCGCGAATTTTTCGCGACTGCCCCGATGCGATATTGAACAAACGGGGATAATCGTGACGATCGCTCAGCTTGAGCAACTGCACGTAAGCGGCACACACATCCTGCACATCGAGGAAATCGCGGCATGCCTCCAGATTGCCGACTTGCATGACCGGCGCTTGTTCTGCGCTTTCGATGCGTGCGATCTGTCGGGCAAACGATGCCGTCACGAAGTCAGGAGACTGGCCGCTGCCAATATGGTTGAAAGGGCGCGCAATCACGCCTCGCATACCCTGCTTGAAATACTGCTCGAGTGCCAACTCCGCAGCCAATTTACTGGCCGCATAAGGGTTCATCGGCAAGCACGGGCTGCTTTCGTCCAGCGCTACGCCAGCCTTGAACGCCTCGCCATACACTTCAGAGGAACTGGCGAACACAACAAAGGCATCCGGAGCCTTCTGTTTCACGGCTTCCAGCAGATTCAGGCTGCCCATGACATTGGTATTCCACGTCAGCAGAGGGTCTTGAAAACTGGTTGGCACGTGGGAAATGGCCGCCAGGTGAATAATATGGGTTGGCTTTAACCGTTCAAGCGTCGCCGCACAGGCACTTGGATCACGGATATCCAGTATGGCCTGCTCCACGCCTTCACGAGGTGACGGGTTGGGCGTAGTGCAAGCACAACTTACTCGATAGCCTGCCGCCAATAGTTGCCCGAGCAGGACTTTACCGACAAAGCCGTTGGCTCCAGTCACCAGAACATGTTTCACCGCTATTCACCTTTGGCCTGAACAACATAAGTAGGACCGAACGGGTTCAAATAGAACCCGCCCACTGCAACGCAAGTGACTGCGCCCTTCTGGCCTTAGAACGAAAAGCCTTGTTCGTTACGACGCAAGTCTTCTTGAACCATCATCCGGCACAGTTCCTCCAGGCTGGTTTTTGGTTCCCAACCCAGGACCGCCTTGGCTTTTGCTGGATCGCCGATCAACAACTCCACCTCGGTAGGTCGGTAGAACTTCGGGTTGACCCGCACCACGGTGTTGCCGGTGCGTGCGTCAATCGCGTGCTCCTGGTCACCCTTGTCTTTCCATTCCAGGTCGATCTCAACCGCTTTGAATGCCAGCGATACAAAGTCACGTACTGTTTCAGTGCGATTGGTCGCCAGCACGAAGGTGTCTGGCTCATCGACTTGCAGCATGCGCCACATACCTTCCACGTACTCTTTGGCAAAACCCCAATCGCGCTTGGCGTCCATGTTGCCCAGCTCCAGGACGCTCAGTTTGCCTTGGGTGATCTTGGCGACGGAGTCAGTGATCTTACGGGTAACAAACTCACGGCCGCGCAGTGGCGACTCGTGATTGAACAAGATACCGCTGGTCCCGAATATCCCGTAGGACTCGCGGTAGTTGATGGTCATCCAGTGCGCGTACAACTTGGCAACGCCGTATGGGCTGCGCGGATAAAAGGGCGTGGATTCGACCTGTGGAATCGCTTGAACCTTGCCGAACATTTCCGAAGTAGAGGCCTGGTAGAAGCGCACCTTCGGGTTAACGATGCGGATGGCTTCCAGCAAATTGACCGCGCCTAAGCCCGTGATTTCACCGGTGGTCACCGGCTGGTCGAAGGACACACCGACGAAGCTCTGGGCAGCCAGGTTGTAGACTTCAGTGGCCTGCGTGGTCTGCAGCAGACGAATGCTGGAGGACAGATCCGTCAGATCGTATTCGACCAGGTGCAGGTTTGGGTGCTGGGTGACACCTAGCTCATCCATCCGCCAGAAATTGACCGAACTGGTACGGCGATAGGTGCCATATACGGTGTAGCCTTTTTCCAGCAAGAGCTGAGCAAGGTACGCACCGTCTTGGCCAGTAACACCGGTGATAATTGCTTTTTTCATGAAAAATCCCCTTCGAAAATAAATCCTATAACGAACGAGGCTGACCTACTCAGATCGTAATGAAGAGTACAGTCCATTACCCGTTCTATCCGAAAACATGAGCACGCCCAAGCGACGCGCTTACCAAAAATTGATCTTGTTACACCAGCAAAAAACCAGCGGCACAATTGCCCCATGAATGCTCTTGGGCATGCGCAATGGAGTTTCACTTTACATTCGGCTCAACTGTAAATACGGCGGTGTGAACCTCATCAAAATCTCTGCGTCGCAAACAATCCCGACAGTGCATTTACTTCAATACCCTGCAACTTCGCAGGCGGCACGCTGGGCAACATCAGCACTTAAATCGCAACCTGCGCCAATGGGTGAATAATCCTCTACCCCAACCCAAGCGATGCCGGGCAAACCGCGAGCCCTCAAACGTGTTTCCAACGGCGCATGACTCAGATGCCGGCCCGACCGTAAATATCCTCGAACCGCACGATATCGTCTTCACCCAAGTAATCACCGCTCTGCACTTCGATCAATACCAAGTCAATGACCCCCGGATTCTCCAGCCGATGGGTGTGCCCGGCAGGAATGAAGGTTGATTCATTGGTATTGAGTAGAAATTCGCGGTCATTATTGACCACGCGTGCCATACCGCTGACCACAATCCAGTGCTCGCTGCGGTGATGGTGCATCTGCAGCGACAACGAACCTTGGGGCTTGACGACAATGCGCTTGATCTTGAAGCGCTGCCCGTCTTCCAAGGTGGTGTAGGCCCCCCACGGACGACGCACGGTGGTGTGGTCCAGATGGGACTGATGCCCATTTTTCTTCAACTGAGCAGTGATAGCCTTGATGTCTTGCGCGTGATCTTTGTGTGCAACCAGCAGGGCATCGGTCGTGTCGACAATGATCAGGTCTTGAACGCCGACCAAAGCCGCCAGTCGGCGATGGCTGCGCACATAGTTGTTGTTGGAGTTATGACAAATAGCCTCGCCGTCAATGCGATTGCCGTGCTCATCCGCCGGGGACAGTTCACTCATGGCGTTCCACGAACCGATATCGCTCCAACCGATGTCACAAGGCACCGTCGCCACTTTGCTTGAGCGCTCCATCAGTGCGAAGTCGATGGAGATGTCCGGCACCCTGGCAAAGCTGCCCGGCTCCAAGTGCAGGCTGCGGTGGCTGTGACCCGTCATCGTGCCGGAACCTGCGAGGCACGCGTCCACGGCGCTGGATACATCCGGCGCGCACAGTTGCATTTCTTGGATCAGCGTACCCGCGCGGAAGCAGAACATGCCGGAGTTCCAAAAATAATCGCCCGACACCACATACCCTTGAGCCGTTTCCAGGTCCGGTTTCTCGACGAAACGTTTGACCTTGAACCCATTACCAAGGGGGCCGTCATTATCTTTTTGGATATAGCCGTAACCGGTTTCCGCAAACTCCGGTTTTACACCGAACGTCACCAGCCAGCCGTCTTTTGCCAGTTCCGAAGCAGAGCAAACGGCCTGGGCAAATGCAGCGTGATTATCTATTAAGTGATCGGCAGGCAGCACTAACATGATGGCATCTTGCCCATGAGTTCGTGCAACTTCCTGGGCCGCGAGTGCGACTGCGGCAGCCGTATTACGTCCGAATGGCTCCAGAACGAAACTTAAATTGGTGAATTCCGGAGCCTGCGCGCCGTACTCATCGAGCGTCTTGAAATAAAGATCACGATTGGTGATGGTCAATACTTCGCTGACCGACTCCAAAGCCAAGGCACGAGCATAAGTCTTCCGAATTAAATTGCCACCATCTGGCAATTCAATAAACGGTTTGGGATGCGCTGAACGGGAAACAGGCCACAGACGGCTACCCGCACCGCCGCAAATAATGACTGGAACGAGTGCCACACTGTACTCCTTTACGCAATGTCATTTTATTTCGGCCGTCGCCCTCGCCTCCTCGCGACGAACAGACTCGAAAGCAAAGCGACTAGAGTCTTTGAGCTAAAAAATCAAATCGCCGGAGCGTTTGGAGGAGGTTATGGCGTTTCTCTTACAAATTACCCCGAACATTCTTATTTAAATGGTCATTTATGTCTAGGAAAAGACCCGTCATCCGACAGACAAAAACTATTTTTTATGGCCCAGGAAAAAAGCCTGCCAAGGGACGTGTCGATTTTGCGCCTCAAACAACCGAACGCCCGCAAAAACACCCCACGCTCTGCAGCCCATCGGTGTACGCCACATGAATGCTCGCGCCCTTGCGCCGGGACTGTGTCTACACTGCTTATCGGAAAATCCACTCAACAATCACAGATCACGGCCGACAACCCTTCAAAGCCTTGCGGATAAAAAAACCATGCGTAATAACCAACCCGTTACCCAGCGCGAACGTACCTTCCCCGCTCAGCAACGGTTGATCTCCACCACAGATGCCAAAGGCGTGATCACTTACTGCAACGACGCGTTCGTCGAGATCAGTGGGTTCTCCCGTGAAGAACTGCTGCGTGCGCCGCACAACCTGGTACGTCACCCGGATGTGCCGGCTGCAGTGTTCGGGCATATGTGGTCAACGCTCAAACAAGGCTTGCCATGGATGGGCATTGTCAAGAACCGCTGCAAGACGGGCGATCATTACTGGGTTAACGCCTATGTGACGCCGGTCTTCGAAGGCAATCAGGTGGTCGGCTACGAATCGGTACGCATCAAGCCCACCACCGAGCAGATCCGCCGGGCCGAAGCGCTCTACCAACGCATCAACCAGGGCAAGTCGGCCGTTCCCCAGCGGGACAAGTGGCTGCCGGTGTTGCAGGACTGGGTGCCATTTATCCTGATCAGCCAGTTAAGTTTCATGATCGGCGCGTCGCTCAATTCCCACTGGGGCTTTGCCCTGGCGGCGGGCTTGTCGGTACCGTTGGGCCTGCTGGGCCTGAGCTGGCAGCAGCGCGGGCTCAAGCGCCTGTTGCGCCTGGCCGAGCAAACCACGTCCGACCCGCTGATCGCGCAGATGTACACCGACAGCCGTGGCGCCCAGGCGCGCCTGGAGATGTCGATCCTCAGCCAGGAGGCACGTCTGAAGACCTGTCTTACGCGCTTGCAGGACACCGCCGAACACCTCAACGACCAAGCCGCGCAGTCCAACACCCTGGCGCACAACAGCTCCAGCGGCCTGGAACGCCAGCGCGTCGAAACCGAACAGGTGGCCACGGCGGTCAACCAGATGGCGGCGACGACCCAGGAAGTGGCCAGCCACGTGCAGCGCACCGCCGATGCGACCCAGGAGGCCAACCGCCTGACCGGTCGCGGTCGCGATATCGCCGGGGAAACCCGCGAGGCGATTCAGCGCTTGTCGCTGGCCGTCGGGGAAACGGGGGTGACCGTCACGCAGTTGGCCAAGGACAGCGACGAGATCGGTGGCGTGGTTGACGTGATCAAAGGCATTGCCGACCAGACCAACTTGCTGGCATTGAACGCAGCCATCGAAGCGGCACGTGCCGGCGAAATGGGCCGTGGTTTTGCGGTAGTGGCTGACGAGGTTCGCCAACTGGCGCAACGCACGGCTGAATCGACCGGGCAGATCCATGCCCTGATCGCCAAGCTGCAGCAAACCGCCTCCGCCGCCGTACAGACCATGGACGCCGGGCATCGCCAGGCCGAAGAAGGCGTGGCGCGGGTGATGGAAGCAGACCAGGCGCTGGTGGGCATCAGTGAGGCGGTGGCGCATATCACCGACATGACAACCCAAATCGCCGCGGCGACCGAGGAACAAAGCTCGGTGGCCGAGGAGATCAGTCGCAATATCAGCACCATTGCGTTGCTGGCGGACCAGACCTCGGAGCAGGCGTTGAACTCGGCGCAGTTGAGTGAAGAGCTGACGCATACCGCTAATACCCAGTACTCGCTGGTGGAGCGGTTTAACCGGTAAACCGCTATCGGGGGCTTGCCCCCGATAGGGCCCTAGAGGGCGCCGAGAAACCCGGCCACCCTCACTGCCGCAGCCTCCACATGCTGCTCATGGCTAAACCCGGAAGCCTTCAACGGCTTCAAGTCATGATCCCCCGCCTCCAGCCACATCACCTCGATGCTCGGCGACAAATCATAGCCTTCTACCGCCGCCCGATTGCCCAAGGCATCGCGCTCGCCCTGCACAATCAGCGTCGGTGTTTTCAAGCCCGCCAGGTGCTCGACCCGTGGTTTCTCAGGCTTACCCACCGCATAGAAGGGATACCCCAGGCACACCAGGCCATCGGCGCCGACTTCATCGGCCAACAAACTGGCCATGCGCCCACCCATCGACTTGCCACCGATGGCCAGCTTCCCAGCGACATGGCGTCGCACTACGGTATGCACCTCACGCCAGGCACCCAGCAGTTTCGGCGCCGGGTTCGGTGGGCGTTTGCCGCCGTCCAGCCGACGCTGGGCCATATAGGGAAACTCGAAGCGCAACACGTTCACGCCATGCCCGGCAAGGCGTGCAGCCATGTCGCTCATGAAAGACGAGTCCATCGGGGCGCCGGCGCCGTGGGCCAGGATCAGCGTCGGCGCGGTACCCGCCGCCGGGCCCGATGCGACATCCCATAACCACCCATGTTCCCGCGCACACTGCGCCCATTGATCCCCGTCAATACTGGCCTTGTGCTCTTTGCCCATGCTTGCCTCGCTATTTAGTCTGCCTATAACTCCAGCCCAAGTGCCGCACTTGCTTGGGTTGAACCGTGGATGGGGAACCATGAACACTACTTTAAGTACCGCCTATAACTACAAGGTGGTCCGCCAATTCGCCATTATGACGGTGGTGTGGGGCATCGTCGGCATGGGGCTCGGGGTTTTTCTCGCCGCCCAATTGGTTTGGCCCGCGCTCAACTTCGATTTGCCCTGGACCAGCTTCGGCCGCTTGCGCCCGCTGCACACCAACGCGGTGATCTTCGCCTTCGGTGGCTGCGCGCTGTTTGCCAGCTCGTTCTACTCGGTGCAGCGCACCTGCCAGACTCAGCTGTTCGCGCCGAAAATCGCCGCGTTCTGCTTCTGGGGCTGGCAGTTGGTCATCCTCTTGGCCGCGATCACCTTGCCGCTGGGCTACACCAGTTCCAAGGAATACGCCGAGCTGGAATGGCCGATCGACATCCTGATCACCATTGTCTGGGTGGCCTACGCCATCGTGTTCTTCGGCACGGTGATGAAGCGCAACACCAAGCACATTTACGTCGGTAACTGGTTCTTCGGTGCGTTCATCATCACCGTGGCGATTTTGCATATCGTCAACAACCTGGAAATCCCGGTCAGCCTGACCAAGTCCTACTCCCTCTACGGCGGTGCGACGGATGCCATGGTGCAGTGGTGGTATGGGCACAACGCGGTAGGCTTTTTCCTCACCGCCGGTTTCCTGGGGATGATGTACTACTTCGTACCCAAGCAGGCCGAGCGCCCGGTGTATTCCTATCGCTTGTCCATCGTGCACTTCTGGGCGCTGATCACCCTGTACATCTGGGCCGGCCCGCACCACTTGCACTACACCGCGCTGCCGGACTGGGCGCAGTCGTTGGGCATGGTGATGTCGCTGGTGCTGCTGGCGCCAAGCTGGGGCGGCATGATCAACGGCATGATGACGCTCTCGGGGGCTTGGCATAAGTTGCGCAGCGACCCGATCCTGCGCTTCCTTGTTGTCTCCCTGGCCTTCTACGGCATGTCGACCTTCGAAGGTCCGATGATGGCGATCAAGACCGTCAACGCCCTCTCCCACTACACCGACTGGACCATCGGCCACGTACACGCCGGGGCGCTGGGTTGGGTGGCGATGATCTCCATCGGCGCGCTGTACCACATGATCCCGAAAATCTTCGGTCGCGAGCAGATGTACAGCCTCGGCCTGATCAACGCGCACTTCTGGCTGGCCACCATCGGCACCGTGCTCTACATCGCTTCGATGTGGGTCAACGGCATCGCCCAGGGCCTGATGTGGCGTGCGGTCAATGAAGACGGCACCTTGACCTACTCCTTCGTCGAAACCCTGGTGGCCAGCCACCCAGGCTTCATCGTGCGGCTGGTGGGCGGCGCGGTGTTCCTCAGCGGCATGCTGCTGATGGCTTACAACACGTGGCGCACCGTGCGTTCGCCGCAGCCTGTCGAAGCCACTGCCACTGCGCAGTTGGCCTGAGGAGTCCGTGATGAAACACGAAACGATTGAAAAAAACGTCGGCCTGCTGATGTTGCTGATGGTACTCGCCGTGAGTATCGGCGGCCTGACCCAGATCGTCCCGCTGTTCTTCCAGGACGTGACCAACAAGCCGGTCGAAGGCATGAAGCCCTACACCGCGCTGCAACTGGAAGGCCGCGACATTTACATCCGCGAAGGCTGCGTACAGTGCCACTCGCAGATGATCCGTCCGTTCCGCGCCGAAACCGAACGTTACGGCCACTACTCGGTCGCCGGTGAAAGCGTGTGGGACCACCCCTTCCTGTGGGGTTCCAAGCGCACCGGGCCGGACCTGGCACGCGTCGGCGCACGCTACTCGGACGACTGGCATCGCGCGCACTTGTACAACCCGCGCAACGTGGTACCGGAGTCGAAAATGCCGGCCTATCCATGGCTGGTCACGGCCCAGGTCGACAGCAGCCACACCGAGAGCAAGTTGAAGGTGATGCGCACCCTCGGCGTGCCGTACACCGACGACGACATCAGTGGCGCCGTCGCCAGCCTCAAGGGCAAGACCGAAATGGACGCGCTGGTTTCATACCTGCAAGTGCTCGGCACCGCCATCAAGAGCAAGAGGTGAGCCATGGGATTTGAATTCGATGCGGGCACCATCCGCGGCCTTGGCACGCTGGTCGTCGCCATCGCCTTTATCGGCCTGTCACTGTGGGTGTTCAACAACCGGCGCAATGCGGAATTCGAGCAGGCGCGCCTGCTGCCCTTCGCCGATGAACCTTCTCCATCCGACGCTCAAGAAGAGCCTGCAATAAGGAGCACCCGGCCATGACCCTATTCTGGAGTACATGGATCTGTGTACTGACCATCGGCAGCCTGATCGGCCTGACCTGGCTGTTGATCGGCACCCGCAAGGGCGAGACCAAGGGCAGCGTCGACCAGACCATGGGCCACGCCTTCGACGGTATCGAGGAATACGACAACCCCCTGCCGCAGTGGTGGTTCATGCTGTTCGCCGGCACCCTGGTGTTTGCCGTCGGCTACCTGGTGCTCTACCCGGGCCTGGGCAACTGGAAAGGCATATTGCCCGGTTATGAAGGCGGCTGGACCCAGGCCAAGGAGTGGGACAAGGAAATGGCCAAGGCCGACGCCAAGTTCGGGCCGATCTTCGCCAAATTCTCGGCCATGCCCGTGGAAGAAGTGGCCAAGGACCCGCAAGCGCTGAAAATGGGCGGGCGTTTGTTCGCCTCCAACTGCGCGGTGTGCCACGGTTCGGATGCCAAGGGCGCGTACGGTTTCCCTAACCTGGCAGACACTATCTGGCGCTGGGGCGGTTCGGCCGAAGCGATCAAGACCACCATCCTGAACGGTCGCCACGCGGCGATGCCGGCCTGGGGTGAGATATTGGGTGATGATGGTGTAAGAAACGTCGCCGCCTATGTGCGTCACGACTTGGCCAAACTGCCACTGCCGGCCGACAGCACTGCTGACCTGGCCGCCGGTCAAGCTGCGTTCAACACCACCTGCGTAGCCTGCCATGGCCCACAAGGCCACGGCATGGAAGCCATGGGCGCGCCGAACCTGACGCTGCCCGGCGGTTATATCTACGGCACCGGCCTGGCGCAGTTGCAGCAGACTATCCGCCACGGCCGCCAGGGCCAGATGCCGGCGCAGGACGTGCTGCAAGGCAATGACAAGGTGCATTTGCTGGCGGCTTACGTGTACAGCCTGTCCCATAACGCCAACGGCGCAACGCCGCAAGCCCAACCGCAGTAAGCGTTGACGACCGCCCCGACCCTGGGGCGGTCACTTTTTGCGGGGAGCTTGCTCCCTTACCCCAGCAAGATCCCTTGCCACAGGTTTTTTGTTCGCTCGCTACCGTGCGGCATCTTTTGGCGCGACCAAGTGTCGCACCCTTCCAAAGCACACCTTTCCCCTCCTGCCATTCGGGTCTACGCTTGCTTTCAAGCGCAGCGATTGCGGTACGCCCAACGACACCCGTTGTGACCCCGCAATTTTCCTGTCCACTTGATCAGCTTTCCATTTCGGATTTGTCCTTACGCCAAACATGGAAAGGGCGCAGAATCTGGCGTGGAACGCATTGATCCAGGTCAGCCGTTGCGTTGCAATGGCCCCTCGCTTTCTCCATACTTGCGGCCGATTTTACCTATAAAAAAACCTAAACCGTGGAACCTTAGAATGAGCACAGCAATCAGTCCGACTGCTTATAACTATAAGGTAGTCCGCCAGTTCGCCATCATGACGGTGGTCTGGGGGATCCTTGGCATGGGGCTCGGGGTGTTCATCGCCTCGCAACTGGTCTGGCCGGAATTGAATTTCGACTTGCCCTGGACGACCTTCGGCCGTCTGCGCCCACTGCACACCAACCTGGTGATTTTCGCTTTCGGCGGATGCGCGCTGTTTGCCACCTCTTACTATGTCGTGCAGCGCACCTGTCAAACGCGGCTGATCTCCGACGGCCTCGCCGCCTTTACCTTCTGGGGTTGGCAAGCGGTCATCATTGGCGCCATCGTCAGCCTGCCGCTGGGCTACACCACCACCAAGGAATACGCCGAGCTGGAATGGCCGATCGCCATTTTGCTGGCCATTGTCTGGGTGACCTACGGTGCGGTGTTCTTCGGCACCATCGTCAAGCGCAAGACCAAACATATCTACGTAGGCAACTGGTTCTACGGTGCCTTCATCGTGGTCACGGCGATGCTGCACATCGTCAACCACGCGTCGTTGCCGGTCAGCCTGTTCAAGTCCTACTCGGCCTACGCCGGCGCGACGGACGCGATGATCCAGTGGTGGTACGGCCACAACGCCGTGGGGTTCTTCCTCACCACCGGTTTCCTGGGGATGATGTACTACTTCGTGCCCAAACAGGCCGAACGTCCCATTTACTCGTATCGCCTGTCCATCGTGCACTTCTGGGCACTGATCACCCTGTACATCTGGGCCGGTCCGCACCATTTGCACTACACCGCCCTGCCGGACTGGGCGCAGTCCCTGGGCATGGCGATGTCGATCATCCTGCTGGCCCCGAGCTGGGGCGGCATGATCAACGGCATGATGACCCTGTCGGGCGCCTGGCATAAATTGCGCACCGACCCGATCCTGCGCTTTCTCGTGGTGTCCCTGGCGTTCTACGGCATGTCGACCTTCGAAGGGCCGATGATGGCGATCAAGACCGTCAACTCGCTGTCCCACTACACCGACTGGACCATCGGCCACGTACACGCCGGTGCCCTCGGTTGGGTGGCAATGATCTCCATCGGCGCGCTGTACCACATGATTCCCAAGCTGTTCGGCCGCGCGCAGATGCACAGCGTCGGGCTGATCAACACGCACTTCTGGCTGGCGACCATCGGTACCGTGCTCTACATCGCCTCGATGTGGGTCAACGGCATCACCCAAGGCCTGATGTGGCGTGCGATCAACGATGACGGCACCCTCACCTACTCCTTCGTCGAAGCGCTGCAAGCCAGCCACCCTGGCTACATTGTCCGTGCCCTGGGCGGTGCGTTCTTTGCCGCCGGCATGCTGTTCATGGCCTACAACGTCTGGCGCACCGTGCGTGCCTCGGACCCTGCACAAGCCGAAGCCGCCGCCAAGATCGCCGTTGTGGGAGCCCACTGATGAAGCATGAAGTAGTCGAGAAGAATATCGGCCTGCTGGCCTTCTTCATGGTCATCGCCGTGAGCATCGGCGGCCTGACCCAGATCGTTCCGCTGTTTTTCCAGGATGTCACCAACAAGCCGGTCGAAGGCATGAAGCCACGCACCGCCCTTGAACTGGAAGGCCGCGACGTCTACATCGCCAACGGTTGTGTCGGCTGCCACTCGCAGATGATCCGGCCGTTCCGTGCCGAAACCGAACGCTATGGCCACTATTCGGTGGCCGGTGAAAGCGTATGGGACCACCCGTTCCTGTGGGGTTCCAAGCGTACCGGCCCGGACCTGGCCCGTGTGGGCGGGCGTTACTCCGATGACTGGCAGCGTGCGCACTTGTACAACCCGCGCAACGTTGTGCCCGAGTCGAAAATGCCGGCGTACCCGTTCCTCGTGGAAAACAAGCTCGACGGCAAGGACACCGCGAAGAAGATGGAAGTCTTGCGCACCCTGGGCGTGCCCTACACCGACGAAGATATCGCCGGTGCAGCCGCAGCCGTGAAGGGCAAGACCGAAATGGACGCACTGGTGGCCTACCTGCAGGGCCTGGGCACCATCATCAAAAGCAAACGGTGATTCTTCATGGATATCGGGATGATTCGTGGCCTGGGCACCGTTGTCGTGATGGTGGCTTTTATCGGTCTGGCGTTGTGGGTGTTCAGCCCCAAGCGCAAGTCGGAGTTTGAAGACGCGACCTTGCTGCCCTTTGCGGATGACCCCGAAGCCATCAAGCACGTCGAGCAAGCTTCTAGGAGTAACAAAGAATGACTACGTTCTGGAGTCTGTACGTCACAGTCCTCAGCCTGGGCACCATCTTCGCCCTGACCTGGCTGCTGCTGTCGACCCGCAAGGGCCAGCGCGCCGAACAAACCGACGAAACCGTCGGCCACTCGTTCGACGGCATCGAGGAGTACGACAACCCACTGCCCAAGTGGTGGTTCATGCTGTTCGTTGGCACCATCGTGTTTGCCCTCGGTTACCTGGTGCTCTACCCCGACCTGGGCAACTGGAAAGGCCTGCTGCCGGGCTACAACTACCTCGACACTGAAAAACAAACGCCCTTCGCCAATGGCCAGACCGGCTGGACCGGCGTCCACGAGTGGGAAAAGGAAATGGCCAGGTCGGACGCCAAGTTCGGGCCGATCTTCGCCAAATTCGCGTCGATGCCCATTGAAGAGGTGGCCAAGGACCCGCAAGCCTTGAAGATGGGCGGCCGCCTTTTCGCCTCCAACTGCTCGGTGTGCCACGGTTCCGACGCCAAGGGTGCCTACGGTTTCCCCAACCTGACCGACGCCGATTGGCGCTGGGGTGGCGAGGCGAACACCATCAAGGAAACCATCATGAAAGGCCGCCACGCGGTGATGCCGGGCTGGGCCGCAGTCATCGGCGAGCAAGGCGTGGCCGACGTAGCGGGCTTTGTGGTGACCAAGCTCGACGGTCGCACCTTGCCGGAAGGCGCCAAGGCTGACGTGGCCAACGGCGAAAAACTCTTCGCCGCCAACTGCGTGGCCTGTCACGGCCCGGCCGGTAAAGGCACCCCCGCCATGGGCGCGCCCGACCTGACCCACCCCGGTGCGTTCATCTACGGCTCAAGCTTCGCCCAACTGCAACAGACCATCCGTTATGGCCGCCAGGGCCAGATGCCGGCGCAGGAGCAACTGCAAGGCAACGACAAAGTGCATTTGTTGGCGGCGTATGTGTACAGCTTGTCCCATGGGGACAAGAAGGCTGAGGGCCAGTAAGGCTGACCATTACTTAAGAAATACAGAAAGACAAATGTGGGAGGGAGCAAGCCCCCTCTCACATTGGATCCTTGGTGTTTTGAAGGCTTGCCCCGCCAAAACCGTCCATACTTCCCAAGTCAATTGATCCAGATCACGTACACCATCAATTGATTTCCCCCAACGCGACCAAAGGTCGCACCCTTGGCGTACCATCGGGGGCGTATCATTAAGCCACTGCAAGACCCTTAATTTGACCGCGGCCGGCACGTACTGACCGAGGCAAATCTCCACCGCCGTGGGATGCAATGATGAGAGACCAGATACCGGTACATGACGTTACCCCGCCTGCCAAAACCGACACTAAAACGGTCGATCTCTACGCCGCGCGCGAGAAGATCTACACCCGCGCGTTCACCGGCCTGTTCCGCAACCTGCGCATGCTCGGCGGTGCCGGGCTGTTCCTGCTCTACTTCGGCACGGTGTGGCTGAACTGGGGTGGCCACCAGGCCGTATGGTGGAACCTGCCGGAGCGTAAGTTCTTCATTTTCGGCGCGACCTTCTGGCCTCAGGACTTCATTCTGCTGTCGGGCATCCTGATCGTGGCGGCGTTTGGCCTGTTCTTTATCACGGTCTACGCCGGCCGCGTGTGGTGCGGCTATACCTGCCCGCAAAGCGTGTGGACATGGATCTTCATGTGGTGCGAAAAAGTCACCGAAGGCGACCGCAACCAGCGCATCAAGCTGGACAAGGCGCCGATGGGCGCCAACAAGTTCCTGCGCAAATTCAGCAAGCACACCCTGTGGCTATTGATCGGTTTTGTCACCGGCATGACCTTTGTCGGCTACTTCTCGCCGATCCGCGAACTGGTGTTCGACTTCTTCACCGGCCAGGCCGACGGCTGGTCGTATTTCTGGGTGGGTTTCTTCACCCTCGCCACCTACGGCAACGCCGGCTGGCTGCGCGAACAGGTGTGCATCTACATGTGCCCATACGCCCGTTTCCAGAGCGTGATGTTCGACAAAGACACCCTGATCGTGTCCTACGACCCGCGCCGTGGCGAACTGCGCGGCCCGCGTAAAAAAGGTAGCGACTACCAGGCCCAGGGCCTGGGCGACTGCATCGATTGCACGATGTGCGTACAGGTGTGCCCCACCGGGATCGACATCCGCGACGGCCTGCAGATCGAGTGCATCGGTTGCGCCGCGTGCATCGACGCCTGCGACAACATCATGGACAAGATGGACTACCCGCGCGGCCTGATCAGCTACACCACCGAACACAACCTGTCGGGGCAAAAGACCCACAAATTGCGCCCACGCCTGATCGGTTACGCCCTGGTGCTGCTGGCGATGATGAGCCTGTTGGCCGCCGCGTTTTTCATGCGTTCACTGGTGGGTTTCGACGTGAGCAAAGACCGCGTGCTGTACCGCGAAAACGCCGAAGGCCGTATCGAAAACGTCTACAGCCTGAAGATCATGAACAAAGACCAGCGCGACCACACCTACGTGCTCGACGCCGCCGGCCTGCCGGACCTCAAGCTGCAAGGCCGACGCGAAATCAAAGTGGCCGCCGGGGATATCGTGAGCATGCCGGTGGAGCTGTCGAGCGCGCCGGAACAACTGCCGTCGAGTACCAACGAGGTGACCTTCATCCTCAAGGATGCCGATGACACCAGCGTCCGTATTGAAGCCAAGAGCCGGTTCATCGGCCCACAAGTTCGTTAAACAGGGAACACGAGAATGCCCGCAACCACTGCCGCAAGCCCTTGGTACAAGCACCTCTGGCCCTGGATCATCATTGGAATCCTCGCCTGCTCGGTGACCTTGACCTTGTCCATGGTAACCATCGCGGTGAACAACCCGGACAACCTGGTCAACGACAATTACTACGAGGCTGGCAAGGGCATCAACCGTTCCCTGGACCGCGAACGCCTGGGCCAGACCCTGCAATTGCGCGCCAAGCTGCATCTGGATGAACTGACCGGTGAAGTCGAGCTGAACCTCACCGGCTACAGCAACCCGACCACCCTGGAACTCAATCTGATTTCCCCGACCCAGCCGGAGAAGGATCGCAAGATCAACCTGGCCCGCAGCGACAGCGAACCCGGCCGCTACATCGGCCAGGTCACCGACAAGGTCGAAGGCCGCCGCTTCGTGGAACTGCTGGGGGTGGAAGGCGACAAGACCTGGCGCCTGTTCGAAGAAGAAGAGGTCAGCCACGACAAGGACTTGCTGCTGGGCGACGAGCCGCTGCAAGGGGCCGAAGACCTCAAGAAGTAAAAGCCCGCGCTTCGCGCATCCGGGGCAAGCCCCCTCCACAGTTGGAATGCGTTCCCCTGTAAGAGGGGGCTTGCCCCCGATGAGGCCCTCCCAGCCAACCAAGATCCAAACCAATGACCAGCCCAACTCCCTGCTACCACTGCGCCCTGCCCGTTCCGCCGGGCAGCCGGTTCACCGCCGATATCCTCGGCGAGCGCCGTGAGCTCTGCTGCCCGGGCTGCCAGGCAGTCGCCGAAGCCATCGTCGCCGGCGGCCTGGAAAGCTATTACCAGCACCGCAGCGAAGCCTCGGCCAACCCCGAAACGCTGCCGGTGCAACTGGTGGACGAACTGGCGCTGTACGACCGCGCCGACGTGCAAAAACCGTTCGTGCGCCACCAGGGCGAACTGGCTGAAACCACCCTGCTGATGGAAGGCATCAGCTGCGCCGCCTGTGGCTGGTTGATCGAAAAACACCTGCGCAGCCTGCCCGCCGTGGCCGAGGCGCGGCTGAACCTGTCCAACCATCGCCTGCAAGTGCGTTGGGCCGACGGGCAACTGCCACTGAGCCAGGTGCTCAGTGAACTGCGCCATATCGGCTACGCCGCTCACCCGTATCAAGCCGACCGCGCCGCCGAGCAACTGGCCGGCGAAAACCGCCTGGCCCTGCGTCAACTCGGAGTGGCCGGGCTGCTCTGGTTCCAGGCGATGATGGCGACCATGGCCACCTGGCCCGAATTCAATATCGACCTGAGCCCGGAACTGCACGTCATCTTGCGTTGGGTTGCGATGTTTCTGACCACGCCCATCGTGTTCTACAGCTGCGCGCCGTTCTTCAAGGGCGCCATGCGCGACTTGCGCACGCGCCACCTGACCATGGACGTGTCGGTCTCCCTGGCCATTGGCGGGGCTTATCTGGCGGGAATCTGGACCGCGATCACCGGTGTCGGCGAACTCTACTTCGATGCGGTGGGCATGTTTGCGCTGTTCCTGCTGGCGGGGCGCTACCTGGAACGGCGTGCCCGCGAGCGCACGGCGGCGGCCACTGCGCAGTTGGTCAACCTGTTGCCCGCCTCGTGCCTGCGCGTGCAGGCCGATGGCCAGAGCGAGCGCATCCTGTTGAGCGAACTGGCCCTGGGCGACCGTGTACTGGTGCATCCGGGCGCGGTGCTGCCGGCGGATGGTGTAATCCTCGACGGCCAGTCCAGCATCGATGAATCGCTGCTCACTGGCGAGTACCTGCCGCAACCGCGTCAGGTCGGTGATGCGGTCACGGCCGGCACCCTGAATGTCGAGGGCCCGTTGACCGTCCAAGTGCGCGCCCTGGGCCACGAAACGCGCCTCTCGGCCATCGTGCGCCTGCTGGAACGGGCCCAGGCCGAGAAGCCGCGCCTGGCGCAAATCGCCGACCGCGCCGCGCAGTGGTTCTTGCTGTGTTCGCTGATCGCCGCCGCGCTGATCGGCCTGCTGTGGTGGGAACTGGATGCATCGCGAGCATTCTGGATCGTACTGGCCATGCTGGTCGCGACTTGCCCGTGCGCCTTGTCCCTGGCCACGCCGACGGCCCTCACCGCCGCCACCGGGACCCTGCATAAACTCGGGCTGCTGCTGACTCGCGGTCATGTGCTGGAAGGCCTGAACCAGATCGACACGGTGATTTTCGACAAGACCGGCACCCTCACCGAGGGCCGCTTGGCACTGCGGGCGATTCGGCCGTTGGGCGAACTGAGCAGCGACCGCTGCCTGAGCCTTGCGGCCGCCCTGGAAAACCGCTCGGAACACCCGATTGCCCGAGCCTTTGGCCGCGCGCCGCTGGCCGCCGATGAGGTACTCAGCTCCCCGGGCCTGGGCCTGGAGGGTTGTGTGGGCGGGCGCTTATTGCGCATCGGCCAGCCGGGTTTTGTGTGTGAACTCAGTGGTTGCCCGGCCCCTGCTTCACCGGACGACGCCGGGCAATGGCTGCTGCTGGGCGACCGCGACGGTGCCCTCGCCTGGTTCGTGCTGGACGACCGCCTGCGCAGCGACGCCCCCGCCCTGCTCGCCGCGTGCAAGGCGCGCGGTTGGCGCACGCTGCTGCTGTCGGGGGACAGCTCGCCGATGGTCGCCAGCGTCGCCCTTGAGCTGGGTATCGACGAGGCCCACGGTGGCCTGCGCCCCGATGACAAGTTGCAGGTGCTGCAACAACTGCACAAGGAAGGCCGCAAGGTGCTGATGCTCGGCGACGGCGTCAATGACGTACCGGTACTCGCCGCCGCCGATATCAGCGTGGCCATGGGCTCGGCCACCGACCTGGCCAAGACCAGCGCCGACGCGGTGCTGCTGTCCAACCGCCTCGACGCCCTGGTGCAGGCCTTCAGCCTGGCGCGGCGCACCCGACGAGTGATTCTTGAAAACCTGCTGTGGGCGGGTCTATACAATGGCCTGATGCTGCCGTTCGCCGCCCTCGGCTGGATCACCCCCATCTGGGCGGCGGTCGGCATGTCCATCAGTTCATTGACCGTGGTGCTCAACGCCCTGCGCCTGACTCGCCTGCCGAGCGCGCCAGCAGGCGGCGCCCCCTCAATCACCCGCCCGCTGCCGGCGTGAGCCGCGCGGGCATGGAGTGCAGATGCCAGCTTTATACGTGATGATTCCAGCGGCGCTGCTGATCGTGGCGATCGCCATTTACATCTTTTTCTGGGCCGTGGACAGCGGCCAGTACGACGACCTCGACGGCCCGGCCCACAGCGTGCTGTTCGATGACCAGGACCCTAACCACCTGGCCGCCGTCGACGAAGCCAATAGCGCCGAACAACCGCCCAAGCCCCAAGACCCGCCCCATGCTTGAATTGGCCCCCTTGCTGGTCTCCGCGCTGATCCTGGGCTTGCTGGGCGGCGGCCATTGCCTGGGCATGTGCGGCGGGCTGATGGGCGCGCTGACCCTGGCCATTCCCAAGGAGCAACGACGCCGCAGGTTTCGCCTGCTGCTGGCGTACAACCTGGGGCGCATCTTCAGTTATGCCACCGCCGGGCTGTTGATCGGCCTGGCCGGCTGGGCCGTGGCCAATAGCCCGGCGGCGATGTTCATGCGCGTGCTGGCCGGCCTGTTGCTGATTTGCATGGGCCTGTACCTGGCCGGTTGGTGGAGCGGGCTGACCCGCATCGAAAGCCTCGGGCGCGGCCTGTGGCGGCATATCCAGCCCGTCGCCAACCGTTTGCTGCCGGTGTCGAGCCTGCCCCGCGCCTTGCTGCTGGGTGCGCTGTGGGGCTGGTTGCCGTGCGGGTTGGTCTACAGCACCCTGCTGTGGGCCGCGAGCCAGGGCAATGCGCTGAACAGTGCACTGCTGATGCTGGCGTTCGGCCTGGGCACCTGGCCGGTGTTGCTGGCGACAGGGCTCGCGGCCGAACGCGTGACCGCACTCTTGCGTAAACGCAGTGTGCGTATGGCCGGTGGCTTGCTGGTGATGGTGTTTGGCATATGGACCTTGCCGGGGCCGCATCAGCACTGGCTAATGGGCCACTAAAGGGCCATGTGGCATAGCGCCGCTCCCTGTTGATGCAAATCAAGGTGCCTGCCCCGCACAGCCCCTAGACTCGGCCCACTAGCCTATCCGGGGGACGCCCGCATGCTCGACGCCATTCGTTGGGATACCGATCTGATTCATCGCTACGACCTGGCAGGACCGCGCTACACGTCCTACCCCACCGCCGTACAATTCGACAGCCAGGTCGGCACCTTCGACCTGCTCCATGCCCTGCGCGAAAGCCGCAAGGCCGTGCGACCATTGTCGCTGTATGTGCATGTGCCGTTCTGCGCGAACATCTGCTACTACTGCGCCTGCAACAAGGTGATCACCAAGGACCGTGGTCGCGCCCACGCCTACCTGCAACGCCTTGAGCAGGAGATTCAACTGGTGGCCTGCCACCTCGACCCGAAACAGCCGGTTGAACAGCTGCATTTCGGCGGCGGCACCCCCACCTTTCTCAGCCACGACGAATTGCGCCAGGTCATGGCCTGCCTGCGCCAGCACTTCAATTTGCTTGAGGATGATTCCGGCGACTACGGCATCGAGATCGACCCGCGCGAAGCCGACTGGGCCACCATGGGCCTGCTGCGCGAGCTGGGTTTCAACCGTATCAGCGTGGGCCTGCAAGACCTCGACCCCGAGGTACAACGGGCGGTCAATCGCCTGCAAAGCCTGGAGGAAACCCGCGCGGTGATCGACGCGGCGCGCACCCTGCAATTTCGCTCGATCAACATCGACTTGATCTACGGCCTGCCCAAGCAAACGCCGATCAACTTCGCGCGCACCGTGGAAGAAGTGATCAAGCTGCAACCGGACCGCCTGTCGGTGTTCAACTACGCGCATCTGCCGGAGCGTTTCATGCCCCAGCGGCGCATCAACACCGACGACCTGCCGTCGCCCGCCGAAAAACTGCTGATGCTGCACACCACCATCGAGCAACTGACCCTGGCCGGCTATCGTTACATCGGCATGGACCATTTCGCCCTGCCCGATGACGAATTGGCCATCGCCCAGGAAGAAGGCACCCTGCAACGCAACTTCCAGGGCTATACCACTCACGGTCACTGCGACCTGATCGGGCTCGGCGTGTCGGCAATCAGCCAGATCGGCGACCTGTACTGCCAGAACAGCAGCGACCTCAACGGCTACCAGAACACCTTGACCGGCGCGCAACTGGCCACCAGCCGTGGCTTGGTCTGCACCACGGACGATCGGTTGCGGCGGGAGGTGATTCAGCAGTTGATCTGTAATTTCAGCCTGGCATTCGAACGCATCGAACAGGCCTTCAACATTGATTTTCGCGGGTACTTCGACGAGATCTGGCCGCAACTGGAGACCATGGCCACCGACGGCCTGATCGAGCTCGACGCCCAGGGCATTCGCGTATTGCCTGCCGGGCGCTTGCTGGTGCGGTCGGTGTGCATGGTGTTCGATACGTACCTGGAACACCAGAACCGGCAGCGGTTTTCGCGGGTGATCTAAGCGCGGCTATTTCATCGCCAGGCCGGAGGCCTTGATCGCATCGCCGGCGCTCATATCCTTCATCGCCTTGGCCAAGGATGCCTGAGCACTGGTCAAGCCGGCCTGCAAGCCGCTCAAGGCCGATTGCAGGCCGGCGAGCCTGGCCCTGGCCTGTTCAGGGCTGAGGTTCTTGTCGGCCATCACGGCCGCCATTTCGGCTTGTTTCTCGGCGATCTGCTTTTTGATGTCGCGAATCATCTTCAGCAGTTGCTTGACGTTGTCTGCCAGGCCACTGTCATCAATATCGTTGTTGGAGGTTTTCTGCGCCGCCGCGGCTTTCATTGCGGCACCGGAAATCGTTACCGAAACGCCAGGCTTGGCTACTTCCGCCACACCCGTCACGTCATCCTTCTCTTTCACAGCGTCGTCTTTAGTGGCCTGAGCCGCTGGGATGCTGACGCTGGCTGCGAGATTAGTATTGAAAGAAAGCATCAATTTAGCCCGTGAATGAAGAGTCGATAGCAGACTATCGGCCGTTTTTTGCGGATCTTTATACCGACCGCGTTTTTTTGTACAGGCTGGCCTCACCCCCTCACTGTGCGTTACCCTTACGTCTTATGTGTGTTTTCCCACAAGGATTTAAGAAATGTCCGAGCCAGCCAAACTGCGCGCTCACGGCCAGGCCCACTGCAAGGATTGCAGCCTGGCCCCGCTCTGCTTGCCACTTTCATTGAATCTGGAAGACATGGACGCGCTGGACGACATCGTAAAACGTGGTCGCCCGCTGAAAAAAGGCGAGTTTCTGTTTCGCCAGGGCGACAAATTCGATTCCGTCTATGCAGTACGTTCGGGCGCCTTGAAAACCTTCAGCCTCAGCGACAGCGGCGAAGAACAGATCACCGGTTTTCACCTGCCCAGCGAGCTGGTCGGGCTGTCGGGCATGGACACCGAGATTCACCCGGTGTCGGCCCAGGCGCTGGAGACCACATCGGTATGCGAAATTCCCTTCGAACGCCTCGACGAACTGGCCCTGCAACTGCCACAACTGCGCCGCCAGTTGATGCGCGTGATGAGCCGCGAAATTCGTGACGACCAGCAAATGATGTTGTTGCTGTCGAAGAAAACCGCCGATGAGCGCATTGCCACCTTCCTGGTCAACCTATCGGCGCGCTTCCGTGCCCGTGGCTTCTCGGCCAACCAGTTCCGCCTGAGCATGTCGCGCAACGAAATCGGCAACTACCTGGGCCTCGCGGTGGAAACCGTGTCCCGCGTATTTACCCGTTTCCAGCAGAACGAACTGCTGGCCGCCGAAGGCAAGGAAGTGCACATCCTCGATCCGATCCAGCTGTGCGCGCTGGCCGGCGGCTCTCTGGAAGGCTGAGCCAGACATCTGCGGCCGCGCCAAGCAGCGAGGCCGCAGGTATACTCCGAGTCCGTTTTCCTCCCAGGACTCTTCGACGATGACCTTCGATTCGTTCGACATCAAATCCCTGATCCGCCCTGTCATCGACTTCCCCAAGCCTGGGGTGATCTTCCGTGACATCACGCCGTTGTTCCAATCGCCCAAGGCCCTGCGCCTGGTGGCCGACACCTTTGCCCACCGTTATGTCGAAGCCGATTTCAGCCATATCGGCGCCATGGATGCGCGTGGTTTCCTGATCGGGTCGATCATCGCCTACCAACTGAACAAGCCGCTGATTCTGTTCCGCAAGCAGGGCAAGCTGCCGGCCGATGTGCTGGCCGAGGGTTACCAGACCGAGTACGGCGAAGCCTTCCTGGAAGTGCACGCCGACAGCCTGTGCGAAGGTGACTCGGTGCTGATCTTCGATGACCTGATCGCCACCGGCGGAACCTTGATCGCAGCGGCGAACCTGGTGCGGCGCATGGGCGCCAAGGTCTTTGAAGCGGCGGCGATTATTGACCTGCCGGAACTGGGCGGCTCGCAGCGCTTGGAAGATATGGGGATTCCGACTTTTTGCCTGACGCAGTTTGCGTTGACTGAACGTTAACGAGTGGCCGGGCTGAGGACATCGCGGACAACATATATCTCACTAACACTGCAAAACCATTGTGGGAGGGGGCTTGCTCCCGATGGCGGTGTATCAGTTAACACATTCATTGACTGACCCACTGCTATCGGGAGCAAGCCCCCTCCCACATTTTTAGCCCTGCAGTGTCCGCTAGAGCGCGATCGGCTTGCGACCGGCGAACGAGTGCGCCAGGGTGCCGCCGTCCACCAACTCCAACTCTCCGCCCAACGGCACGCCATGGGCGATGCGCGACGTGATCAGGCCTTTGTTGCTCAGCAGTTGGGCGATGTAATGCGCAGTGGCTTCACCTTCCACGGTCGGGTTGGTGGCCAGGATCACTTCGGTAAAGGTGCCCTGCTCTTCGATCCGCGCCACCAGTTGCGGAATGCCGATAGCCTCCGGGCCCAGGCCGTCCAGGGGTGACAGATGGCCCTTGAGCACAAAGTAGCGCCCGCGATAACCGGTCTGCTCCACCGCGTACACGTCCATCGGCCCTTCCACCACGCACAACAGCGTGTCGTCGCGGCGCGGGTCGGCGCATTGCGGGCAGAGTTCTTCTTCGGTGAGGGTGCGGCACTGGCGGCAGTGGCCCACACCTTCCATGGCCTGGCTCAGGGCCTGGGCCAACCGGGAACCGCCGCTGCGATCGCGCTCCAGTAGTTGCAGCGCCATGCGCTGGGCGGTTTTCTGGCCGACGCCGGGCAACGTGCGCAGGGCGTCGATCAGTTGGCGAATCAGGGGGCTGAAGCTCATGGGGCAATGGTCCGACAAAACAACGAGACGCGGTTTATACCCGCGCCCCGGATTAGCGTCAAATCCTCAATCCTGGGCGACGCGCACCACCAACTTGCCGAAGTTGCGCCCCTCGAGCAAACCGATAAAGGCTTCGGGCGCGCGCTCCAGGCCCTCGACCACGTCTTCGCGGAACTTGATCTTAGCGTCGCGTACCCAAGGCGCCATGGCGCTGAGGAACTCGGGCTGACGGTCGCCGTAGTCGTCGAATACGATAAAGCCCTGGATCCGCACACGCTTGGTCAACAGGGTACGTTGCAAGGCCGGCAAGCGATCAGGCCCGCTGGGCGCCTCATGGGCGTTGTAGCCGGCGATGAGCCCGCACAGGGGAATGCGAGCCTTGGAGTTGAGCAAGGGCACTATGGCGTCGAATACTTTGCCACCGACGTTCTCGAAGTAGATGTCCACACCGTTGAAGCAGGCTTGGGCCAACTCATCGGCAAACTCCGCGCTCTTGTGGTCGATACAGGCATCAAAGCCAAGCTCATCCACCACATAACGGCACTTGTCGGCGCCGCCCGCGACGCCGACCACACGCAAGCCCTTGAGCTTGGCCACCTGGCCCACCACTGAGCCCACCGCGCCGGATGCCGCGGCGACCACCAGGGTTTCGCCGGCCTTGGGTTGACCGATGTCCATCAGGCCCATGTAGGCAGTCATGCCAGGCATGCCCAGCACACCCAGGGCCATTGACGGACTGGGCAGGCCTTTGGGCACCGGCATCAGGTTGCGGCCGTCGGAAATACTGTGGCTCTGCCAGCCGGTGGCGCCGACCACCAGGTCGCCCACCTCGAATTCAGGATGACGCGACTGTTCGATACGGCTGACAGCGCCCCCGGTCATTACCTCGTCGATTTCCACCGGTGCGGCGTAGGACGGGGCATCGCTCATACGCCCACGCATGTAGGGATCGAGGGACAGGTACAGCGTTTTGAGCAGTACCTGGCCGTCCGCCAACTCCGGCAGGCTCACGCGCTCCAGGCGGAAGTTTTCCGGGGTGGGCGCGCCGTGAGGGCGCGAGACCAGGACGATGCGCTGGTTGAGTGTCGGTTCTTGAGGCATGAAGGGGCTCCTTTATCGAATTCATCGGTACAGGGTGCAGACCATCATCAGGTGGTTGGGGTTCAGATCGTTCCCACCTGCTGGAGCGATCACCGGCAGACAAAAAAAATGCCAGGCACGAGGCCTGGCATTGGAGCTTAGCGCAGACTGCCGATCAGAACGGCAGCTTCATGCCCGGTGGCAGCTGCATGCCAGCGGTCACACCGGACATTTTGTCCTGGCTGTTGGCTTCGATCTTGCGCACGGCGTCGTTGACGGCGGCGGCGAACAAGTCTTCCAGCACTTCACGGTCGTCATCGCTGACGCCTTCGAGCAGGCTTGGGTCGATGCTCACGCGCTTGATGTCGTGACGACCGGTCATCACCACGCTGACCATATCGCCACCGGCTTTACCGGTGACTTCGGCGTTGGCCAGTTCTTCCTGCATCTTGGCCATTTTTTCCTGCATCTGCTGCGCCTGCTTCATCAGGCCGGCCATGCCACCTTTCATCATGGGAATCACCTCAAACGTTCGTGGATCAGTTAATAGCCCGGTGTTATGACGCCTGGGGCACCGGGGCTTCGACAGGTTCAATAGTATCGTGGCGGACGACCGCACCGAACTGTTGCATCATTTGTTGGATGAGCGGATCGCCGTGGATCGACTCTTCAGCCTCGCGCTGGCGGTTGAGGCGCCGGCGTGTGGCGGCCTGGGCGGGGGTTTCCTGCTCGGGCTTGATCAACTCGATGGCGATGGTCAGCGTGCGCCCATGGTACTGGTTGAGCGCGTCATTGAGCCGGCGTTGCTGGGTCGCGTTGAACAGGGCGCTATGGGCCGGGTCCAGGTGCAGCAACCAGTGGTCGCCCTCGATGGAGATCAGCGTGCAGTTGGCGGCGATGCTACCGGTCATGCCGGAGATCGGCAGTTTCGGGAACAGTTCCAGCCATTGCAACGCCAGGCCGGTGGCCGGGGCCGCAGCGGGTTCAGGCTCGGGCTCGGGCGCAGGCTCGGCGGCGTGTTCGCTGGCCAGGTCGTCTAGGTAGCTGTAGGCCGAATCCATGTCCGGCTCGATGTAGTCTTCGTCCAGCGGCGGCTCGTCGTCATCGAGGTCGATGCCCGGCGTGGCGCTATCGACCTGGGCCACGGTCGGCTCGGGCACCGGCGCCGACACCCACTCCGGCGCGGCCGGCACTGCGCTGTCCGGGGTCGGCGCAGGCATTGGCGTCAGCTCGGGCTGCTCGCCGGTGGTTTCCAGCACGGGCTCCACGGCGGGTTGCAGCTCGACTCCGGGTTCGGGCTCGGGTTCTACCGGGTCGTTCCACGGCAGGTCGACGACAGGCGCGGGCTCGGCTTCGATAACCGGCGCAGGCTCGGCCACCGGCGCCGCCGCGACAGGCGCAGGCGCCGGGGCAGGCGCAGCAACCACTGGCGCGACGACCGCCGCGCCAGCCACTGGTTTGGCGGAATCAACTGTGGCCTGGCTGATCCCCACTGGCTTTAGCGGCTGCCTCGGTGCGTCTGCCGAGTCCGCAGGCCGGAAGGCCAGCATCCGCAGCAGCACCATCTCGAAGCCACCCCGCGGGTCCGGCGCCAGCGGCAGGTCGCGGCGACCGATCAGACCCATCTGGTAGTAGAACTGCACATCTTCGGCCGGCAGCGCCTGGGCCAGGGCCAATACGCGGTCGCGGTCGCCATGACCGTTGTCGACCCCTTCCGGCAGGGCCTGGGCGATGGCAACGCGGTGCAGCACATTAAGGATTTCCGACAGCACGCCGTTCCAATCCGGGCCCTGTTCCGACAAGTGGCGCACCGCTTCAAGCAACGCCTTGGCGTCACCTTCGATCAGCGCGTGCAGCACGTCGAACACCTGGCCGTGGTCGAGGGTGCCGAGCATCGCGCGCACATCGGCGGCCATGACCTTGCCTTCACCAAAGGCGATGGCTTGGTCGGTGAGGCTCATGGCATCCCGCATCGAGCCATCGGCGGCGCGGCCGAGCAGCCACAGTGCGTCGTCTTCGAACGGCACGTTCTCGACGCCCAGCACGTGGGTCAAATGCTCGACCACGCGCTCGGGGGTCATGTTTTTCAGAGAGAACTGCAGGCACCGCGACAGAATCGTTGCAGGAAGCTTCTGCGGGTCGGTGGTGGCCAGGATGAATTTGACGTAGGGCGGCGGCTCTTCCAGGGTTTTCAACAAGGCGTTGAAGGAATGGCTGGACAGCATGTGCACTTCGTCGATCAGGTAGACCTTGAAGCGGCCGCGGCTCGGCGCGTACTGCACGTTGTCGAGCAGTTCGCGGGTGTCTTCGACCTTGGTGCGGCTCGCAGCGTCGATCTCGATCAGGTCGACGAAACGCCCTTCGTCGATTTCCCGGCACACCGAACAGGTGCCGCAGGGCGTCGAGGTGATGCCGGTTTCACAGTTCAGGCACTTGGCGATGATGCGCGCAATAGTGGTCTTGCCCACCCCACGGGTGCCGGTGAACAGGTAGGCATGGTGCAGCCGTTGGCTGTCCAAGGCATTGATCAGAGCCTTGAGCACATGGGTCTGGCCGACCATTTCGCGGAACGAGCGCGGGCGCCATTTACGTGCAAGAACCTGATAACTCATCGAAAACCGTCGCAACTGGGAAGCGGAAGCCCGTAATGCTAGCGGAGCAAGGGGGAAATTGCATCCGGCACGCTCGTCTAATCTGACTAAGCTCTGCGCAGTGGCCTGCAAAGGCCTGAACCCGGAGAGAATATGCGCGTAGTCCTGGGCGCTTTATGGATGATCACCACGGCGAGCCTTGCGGCGCCTGCACCGCTGCGCTTTTCGGTGTCCGACAGTTGGGCGATGCCCATGGTGCAACTGGATAATGGCCGGCCAACCCAGGGTATTGTGTATGACTTGATGTCGAGCCTGGCCACCCACGTTGGCCATCCGGCGCACTTCCAGGTACTGGCACGCGCACGGATCGCCGCGTCCATGGCCCATGGTGAAATTGACGTGCGCTGTTACGTCACGCCGTCATGGGTCGATAACCTGTCGGGCGATTACATCTGGAGCGTGCCGCTGATGGTGCAGCGCAACGTACTGGTAAGTACCCGCAGCCAGCCGGTACAGATACTCAAGCTGGCGCCACAGTCGATCGGCACGGTGCTCAATTATCGCTATGCCATCCTCGATCCGCTGTTTGCCAACGGCCAGCTCAGCCGGGACGATGCACGCAGCGAAGAACAGGTGCTGCACAAACTGGTGGCCGGGCGTTACACCTACGCGGCGAGCAACGAATGGAGCGTCGACCGCTTCAACCAAAAAATGCCGATCGGCCAACGGCTGCACAAGGTGGCCGTGATTAATGAGCAAGACCTCGGCTGCGTCGTGCGCAATGACCCCACCGTACCGGTGCAAAAAATTCTGCGCGCGCTGCTGCACATGAAGATGTCCGGCGAAATCGACGACATCATCAAGCTGTACACCGGCGAGGATCCGGTGCCGCTGCACACTCCTGACAGGAACTGACAGGGCTGCCTTATAGACTCGGCGCCACTCAACGTTCGTACCCCAAGGAGCCTGCATGAACACCCTCGCCCATTACTTCCTGCTGTATGTCGACAGCCCGGCCACCAGCGCCAATTTCTACAGCCGCCTGCTGGGCAAGCCGCCCGTGGAGCTCAATCCGACCTTTGCCCTGTTCATCCTCGACAACGGCGTGAAGCTGGGCCTGTGGTCGCGCCACACCGTGCAGCCGGCCGCCACGGCCACCGGCGGGGGCGGCGAAGTGGGCTTTGCCCTGGCTGACACTGCCGCCGTCAGGGCGCTGCACGATCAATGGGTAGAGCGCGGCGCGCCGATCCTGCAGTCACCGACCGCCGTGGACTTCGGCTACACCTTCGTCGCCCAAGACCCCGACGGTCACCGCTTGCGCGCGTTCAGCCTGAACGACTGAGCGCCAACGCCCCTCCAGGCTGATGGCCGCCACGCTCGCCAACACAATCACGCCGCCGAGCACCACCTGCAGGGTGATCCGTTCACCCAGCAGCGTCGCGGCCATCACCATCGCCACCGGCGGGATCAGATACATCGCCACCGACGCACGACTGACCTCGACATGCTTGAGCACATAGCCCCAGGCAAGGTAGGCCAAGGCGCTGGGGAAAATACCCAGCACCAGCACCGCCAGGTTCTGCTGCAACGGCGCCCGCATCACGGCGGTTGGCAGGCCCGGCAGGTTGACGCAGAGCATCAGGGTGCCCGACCACACCATGTAGCACGCCATGGTCAACGGGCTGTAGCGGTGGGCATAGTGTTTTTGGATGGCGAAATACACGCTCCATGACAGCGCCGCCAGCAGGATCAGCAACCCGCGCGGGTCGAGATCGCCCACGCCCAGGTCGCCCCAGATCACCACCGGCACCCCCAGCAAGCCCAGCAGCACAAAGCCCCAACGCCAGGCGCTGACGCGTTCCTTCAGGCAGCAAAACGCAATGAGCACACTGAACAGCGGCACCGACTGCGCCAATACGCTGGACGCCGCCGCCGTCACCCATTGCTGCCCGGCATTGAGGCTCATGTGGTGCAGGAACACGCCGAAAAAACCCAACACCAGCAACCAGGGCACATCCCGCAGGCGCGGCCGGCCGATGCCCACCACCAGCGCCACACCGCCCATGAACACCGAGGCAATCAGAAACCGCAGCAACGCCAGTTGGCCTGGGCTGTAGCTGTGCAGGCCCATGTGCACGCCAGTCGGCGAAAAAGCCCAACAGAGGATCACGCCGGCAATGACTAGCGTAAGCTTCACGGGTGACGGGGTTTTCATCGATGGCGTCCAGAAACTGCGAAGGGATTGCGTCAGTCTTGGCCCGTGCGCCTCGTAGGACAATTAAGTGTTTCTGACTTCTGAAATCAGCGGAACTGAGCAATGGAACTGGCCCAACTGAAAATGGTGCAAGCCGTGGCGCAAACCGGCAGCGTGGCCCAGGCCGCACAGCAATTGCACTGCGTGCCCTCCAACATCACCACACGCATCAAGCAGCTGGAAAGCGAGTTGGGCACGCCGCTGTTTATCCGCTCCGGACGCGGGCTGGCCATCAGTGCCGCCGGTGAAATTTTCCTGGAATACTGCGAGCGCATCCTCGCGCTGGTGGACGAATCCAAGCGCGCGGTGGACGCCACCGCGATTCCCCGTGGCACCTTGCGCATCGGCGCGGTGGAGTCCAGCGCGAGCGGCCGCCTGCCGCCGCTGCTGGCCGAATATCACCGACGCTACCCCGACGTCAGCCTGGAGCTGGTGACCGGCTCCTGGGCCCAGTTGCTCGACGACCTGCAGCACCATCGCCTGGATGTCGCCCTGGTGGCTGCCAGCAACCCGCGCGCCAAGCTCGAACACAGCGTGGTCTACAGCGAACGCCTGGTGCTGATCGCCAGCGCCTGCAGCGCGCCGATCCACAGTGCCGAGGACCTCGCCGGGCGCACCCTGCTGGTGTGGCCGCCGGGCTGCCCTTACCGGGCGGCGCTGGAAAACTGGCTCAAACCCCACGCCTTCAAGCCGACCGTCGCCAGCTATGCCAGTTGGGGCACGATCATTGGTTGTGTGAGTGCCGGTATTGGCGTGGCCCTGGCGCCGGAGGGCATCCTGGCGCGCTATGAGCAGGCCGATCAGTTGGCGTCGTACCGGTTTGACGAATTGCAGGCCGTGGACAACCTGCTGTTCTGGCACAAGGACACCCAACGCCACCTGGCACGGGATGCGTTTGCCGGCCTGCTGCGCGAGACCTTCAGCTAACCTGTAACAGGTTATTTCGGTTATCCTTCCGCGAAATTAATTCAAAATGTAAGGGACTACCATGAATTACTTCCGCCTATTGCTGGCGGCGGCCGTGCTGAGCCTGCCTGTCGCCCCCGCTTTTGCCGCTTCCACACCCGCTGCCCCGGTTGAAGCCAGTGCGCCCGCCGAGACCGCCGAGCATTTTCTCGCGTCGCTCAAACAACAAACCGGCACGGTCACCCTGCCCAGTGGCATTGCCACCCTCAAGCTCAACGACGAATTCTATTACCTCAACCCCGCCGACACCGAGCGCCTGCTCACCGATGGCTGGGGCAACCCGCCGGGCTTCAAGACCCTGGGCATGATCGTGCCCAAAGCGGTCAGCCCGTTGTCCGAGCGTGGCTGGGGCGTGATCGTGAGCTATAAGGCCGACGGGCATATTTCCGACGAGGACGCTGCAAAAATCGACTACGCCGACCTGCTCAAGCAGATGCAAGAAGAAGACGAAGCCGACAACAAAGAACGCCAGAAACAAGGCTACGCCGGCCTGCACCTGCTGGGCTGGGCCGAACCGCCACACTACGACGAAACCTCGCACAAGATGTATTGGGCACGGGAACTGAAAGCCGACGACGCCGAGCAGAACACACTCAACTACAGCATCCGCGTGCTGGGTCGTGAAGGCGTGCTGGAACTCAACGCCGTCGCGGCCATGGCCGACCTGTCGACCATCAAGCAAGAACTGCCCAAGGTCCTGGCCTTTACCAACTTCACCGACGGCAACCTCTACACCGACTTCAACCCCAAAACCGACAAGCTGGCCACGTACGGCCTGGCCGCGCTGGTGGCCGGCGGGATTGCCGCCAAGGCCGGGCTGTTCGCCAAGATCGGCATATTCCTGCTGGCGGCAAAGAAGTTTCTGGTGATTGGCGTAGTGGCGTTACTCGCCGGGGTACGCAAGCTGTTCGGCCGTAACAAGTCCTGAGCCCAGGCATGAAAACGCCGCTGCGTGCCTGGCACACAGCGGCGCGGGGGAAGTCACTCAGTTCTGGACAGTGGGCGCGGCGAGGCGGCTGTATTGATCCTGGCTGATCCAGCCGGTGAACGAACGATCATCGGCGTTGGTGAACTCCACCTCAGCCCAGCCGTCCTTGAGTGCCAGCAGGCCCACTACATCACCCTTGACGATGTAGGGACGCTTGGCGGGCTTGGCGCTGGGAGTTTTCAGCAGGTACGCCTTGTCGGCCGACACGGTGACCAGGCCGATCCATTTTTTGTCGGCGGTCTGGGTCAGGTCCAGGCCGGTGGCGATCTCCGGCATCAGCACATTCAGACAACCGGGATGCTGGCGCCCCTCTTCCACAGTCAAGGTCACGCCATCCGCTGAAGGCGCCACGCTGCCGGGGTAGGTTGTGTCGAGCCAGGTGGTCAGCGCGCCAGGCTTGCCTTGCAGGTAGAACGTGCAACCGCGGCTGACGCCCTCGCCCATTGATTCCGAATAGAAGCCTTCGACCTGATGGTCCGGCGTCACCGCCAACATCAGCCCTTCGTATTTGCCTGAATGCAACGCGGCCGAACCGGCCAAGGCGGGTGCCACGGCGCACAACGACAACACACCTACCGCTAGTAAACGGATCATCCTATTTTTTCCCTTCCAGTTTTTCGTAGGCTTTTTTCATCAGGACGTCGTAGTTACCGTAGTCCTCGCCGTTATAGTTGCGCGCCATGCCGGTAAAATCCTTGGCCTTCATGGCTTTCATCAACGCCGGGCTCTTGCTGCAAAAACCGAGAAATGCCTTGAGTTGGTTGCCGGCATTCACTTTCAACGCCGCCGAAAATTCAAATACCGTCTTGTAACCGCACGATGCAAAGTTGAAGCCCATGATCTGGAACATGCCCCACGAGGCCGACATCAGTGCGGCTTCCTGGTCCAGGGCAAACGCAGTGGCCATGGTTTCCCAGGCTTTGATCTGGTCCTTGTTGTTTGTTTGCCACTGCGGTCCGGCTTTTTTCACGTAAGGGTAAGACAGCAGCGGGTGCGCCTGGTCGTAGATGTGCTTGGTGTACTTGCGAAACAAATGACCTTCAAAGGCGATCACCGGCAACTTGGCCGGCCCGAACCCGGAGCGCCCGCCGGACTCCACGGTGGCGAAAGCCTTGATGATGTTCACCGGGATACCGCTGCCCAGTTGCGTGGCGGCGTTCTGAAAATCGGTTTCGCTGAGGGTCATGCCGCCGTCGCACGTGGCCTGGAGCATCAGCTGCCGGTTACGTCGCTCGGCCTCGATCATTGCGCGCATGCGGTCCAGGTACACATTGACCGTCGCCTGCACCGCATCGCCGTTGCCATTACCGAACGCGTTGAGAAAGCTCGGGATACGCATGGTTGGAAAGGCTTTGACCGGCACTTTCACCGCTTCTTCGATCAGGCTGTTAAACGTGCGACCGGTAGGGTCGATCACACCGTCAGGGTGCGCGTACTTGAGATGACGGAACTGATACTGGCTGATGCATTGCACCAACTGGCTATCACACTTGCCGTTTTCGGCCAGCGGAAAACCCATCTTGGGAATGATCAAATTGAACAGATACTGGATGCACTGAACATCGGCGGGCAAGTTGCGGGCTTTACCCGGCGCGCCGACCGAAGCACTGATAAGACGGGGTAACCCTTGCAGGCTTTTCATCACATACATCCTTGTTAGTTAAAGAAGTGATAGCACTTCAATATCAATTCGGCGCCATTGTCATACTCTGATACAAGTGGCCGGCGGAAACTAACAAGATGGTTTTGAGTTGTCCAGTGATCGCCTCAGACGTTGTGAAACACCCATCATGCTCGGCTATTTTTTCTTTTCCAGCGCGTCATAGGCTTTTTGGATACGCCGGTCATAGTCGCCATAGTCTGCTCCGTTGTAATACCGAGCCATGCCGGCAAAATCCTTATTCTTCATGGCCTTGATCAACGCAGGGCTTTTGCGGCAAAACCCGACGAACGCGATCAATTGCTGGCCGGCATTGAGTTTCATCGCCGTGACAAAATCGACCACCGACTTATAACCACACGCGGCGTAATTGAAGCCCATGATCTGAAACATGCCATAAGACACCGACATCAGCGCTGCGTCCGCGTCCAGGTTATACGCCGCGGCCAGCGTGGCCCAAGCCGTTACCTGAGTCTTGTTATTGGCACGCCATTGCGCACCGGCCTTTTCCACATAAGGGTACGAGAGAAAAGGATAGGCCTTGTCGAATCTATGCTGTGTGTACCTGCGGAAGATGTGCCCTTCATAGGCGATCACCGGCATTAATGTTGGCCCGAACCCGGAACGCCCACCGGACTCCACCGTGGCGAACGCCTTGAGGATATTCACCGAAATACCGTTGCCCAATACAGCGGCGGCGCTTTGAAAGTCCGCGTCTGTCAGCGCTACATGACCGTCGCACACAGGCGTGGTGACCAACGGTGATTTACCTGGCGCCGCGAGCGGCATGCCGCGACTTGCCTTGTGCGCATCTTCGACCAGGCGGTTGAACGTCCGGCCGACCGGGTCAATCACCCCGTCGGGATGCGTGAACTGGAGGCGATTGGATTGATAGTCCTTGATGCGTTGAAGCAATAAAGGGCCGCACTTGCCGTCGACCACCAGCAGCGAAGCGGATGCGGGCGTGATCAAATTAAACAGACGTTGAACGGCTTGAACATCGGCAAGCACATTGCGCGCCTTGCCTGGGGTGCCGACTGAGGCACTGAGGGATTCGGGAACACCTTGAACACTCGTCATGGCACTTATCCTTATTGATTAAAGGAGTGCCATCACTTCTTCACTACTCCAGCACGGGGTCGCTTACACGATTCAAGCTAGCAGGTGGTTAAGGGTTTTCCAGCGATAGGTCGTCGCCACTGCATAAAAATCGGCAGATGGGCGTAAAAAAAAGTTTTTTGGTTTGAAACAGGCAGGGTTGCCACAAGGAAGAGCGTTATGGAGGCAACCCCACCAGCCACACCCCGGCACACAATGTTCCCGCTGTGGCTGCTGCCTTCCGGCTCTGACCAGGTTCACGGGTAATCGTTGCGGGGGGACCGATGGGGTCACCATAACGACGCCTGCCTCTCGGCAAGCGGGGCCATTGTACCGATCTGATCGGAACTTACAACCGTTGGTTTTGGATTAAAAAATCAAGGGGTTCAAGTACTTGTCGCCCTACAGAATCACAGCCTCATCCGCCCTGCCACCCTCTTGCTGGATCACCAGGTGAATAAAGTGCAGCTTGGCGATCACCGCCGGGGGCAGCACGAAGGGGTAGAAATCCGGCTGGCCCATGCTGCGTGACAGTTCGTTGAGCATGGCGGCCAGTTCGATCCAGGCGTTGATGAACGACAGAAACGCCGGGCCGCCGGGGTGTTGAGGGTCGTAGAGGGTGGTGAGCGGAAACGGCTGATATTCCAGGTCCATCTCGCGAGCGCTCATGCCAAAGCCCAGGGCAGTGTCGACGGCGTCCATCATGTGCAGGTAATGGGCCCAGGTTTCGGCCCAGTCTTCCCAAGGGTGCATGGTGGCGTAAGCGCTGACGCAGGTGTGCTGCCAATCCGGGCGCGGGCCGTTCTGGTAATGCTGGTCGAGCGCGTCGGCATAACTGGCGCGCTCGTCACCGAACAACTGGCGAAATGGCTCCAGCCAGTGAGCAGTGGCGATCAACCGATCCCAGTAGTAATGGCCGACTTCATGGCGAAAATGGCCGAGCAACGTGCGATAAGGCTCGCGCATCTGCACGCGGATTTTCTCACGGTGGGCGTCGTCGGCCTCTTTGATGTCCAGGGTGATCAGGCCGTTCGCGTGGCCGGTCATGGGCGCGTTGCCTTCGAGGTCAATGCCGACGAAATCGAACGCCAGGCCAGTGTCTTCGTCAACGCGCTTGGGCACCACTTGCAGGCCAAGGCTGATCAGTTGCGCTACCAGGCGGCGCTTGGCGGTCTCGACTTTGAGCCAGCGCTCGTGGTTTTCCGGCATCGACAGATCGGGAATGGTGCGGTTGAGGCTGCAGGCGACACACAGCGTTGCGGTGCTATGAGCGGGGATCAGCCAGTTGCAGGCGGCCGGAGTGTCAAGGTTGGCGCAGCGGCGGAAGGCGCCTGCGTCGAGGTTGCCGTCTTGTAGCCAGGTGCCTTCGACAGGGCCGGGTTGCAGGGAAGACAAACGACTCTGCTGCGGCTGATAGCCCAACAGCGCCTGGCAGGCCAGGCACTGGCTGTTGCGAAAGAACAGCGATTGGCCGCAGCGGCACTGCCAGACCTTGCTGTCACGCGAGGTGTCGGCCATGAACGGTGCGGCGATGCGCGAACTGAGTTGCTCGAAGTAGCGGAACATGGCGATCTCTCCCTGGATGACTGAGACTAGATCATCTGGGGGTTGGGATCGTTCCACTTTGTTTGGTGCTGCCTGGCGGCCCGGCGCGGGGCAAGCCCGCTACCACAGGCGCCGCGTCAGAGCACAATGTTGTGTTTGGCAAGGAACGCGACAAACGCCTCTTCGTCCAGCACCTTCAACCCCAGTTCGCTGGCCTTGGCCAGCTTTGAACCGGCACCCGGCCCGGCGACCACGCAATGGGTTTTCGCCGACACCGAGCCTGCCACTTTGGCGCCCAGGCTTTCGAGTTTTTCCTTGGCCACGTCGCGGCTCATCAGCTCCAGGGAGCCCGTGAGCACCCAGGTGTGGCCTGCCTCAGGCAAGCCTTCGACGACCTTCTTCTCGCTCTGCCAGTGCATGCCGAAATCCTTGAGCTGCTGCTCGATGGCCAGGGCATGACGGGCGTTTTCGGCATTGTCGAAGAAGTCCCGTACGGCCTTGGCCTGCTTCTCGGGCAGCGCCTGGCGCATGTCCAGCCAGTCGGCCTGGATCACGCCTTCGAGGCTGCCGAACTTGTCCGCGAGTTTCTGCGCGGCGCCCGGGCCCACGCTGGGTACGTGCAATTTATCGAGCAAACCGCCCAAGGTAGTGCTGGCGGCAAATTCGGCGCTCAGCTCCCCCTGGTCCTGCAACTGCAGGCCGCATTCGTGCGGCGCCAGCAGCGCGCCGATCACCTGTTGGTTATGGCTGTCTTCAAAGAAGCTGTGGATCTCGTGCGCCACTTCCAGGCCCACGTCGGGCAAATACGTCAGCACTTCGGGCAAGGCCTTCTGCACGCGTTCCAGGGACGCCAGGGAGCGCGCCAGCACCTTGGCGGTCTCCTCGCCCACATCGGGAATGCCCAAGGCATAGATAAACCGCGCCAGGGTCGGCGCCTTGCTGTTTTCGATGGCCGCGATCAGCTTCTTGCTGGAAATATCGGCAAAGCCTTCCAGGTCGATGATCTGCTCGTATTTGAGTTTGTAGAGGTCTGCCGGCGAACCGATGAGTTTTTCATCCACCAGCTGCTCGATGGTTTTATCGCCCAGGCCGTCGATGTCCATGGCCCGGCGCGAGACAAAATGGATGATCGCCTGCTTGAGCTGCGCACCGCAGGCCAGCCGGCCGACGCAGCGGTAAACCGCGCCTTCGCTGACGGTTTCCTTGCCCTTGCTGCGCTTGACCAGTTGCGTGCGCTCCACATGAGAGCCGCATACCGGGCAGCTCTGCGGGATCTGCACGGCGCGGGCGTCTTGCGGACGGCGCTCATTGACCACCGACACCACCTGCGGGATCACGTCACCGGCACGGCGGATGATCACGGTATCGCCGATCATCAGGCCCAGGCGCGCGACTTCGTCCATGTTGTGCAAGGTGGCGTTGGACACGGTTACCCCGGCGACCTTGACCGGCTTCAAGCGCGCCACCGGGGTGACGGCGCCTGTGCGGCCGACCTGGAACTCCACGTCGAGCAGCTCGGTAAGTTCTTCCATGGCCGGGAATTTATGCGCGATGGCCCAACGCGGCTCCCGCGCACGGAAGCCCAGTTCGCGCTGGGAGGCGATGCTGTTGACCTTGAACACCACGCCGTCGATTTCATAGGGCAGGCTGTTACGCCGCTCGCCGATGTCGCGGTAGTAATCCAGGCACTCCTGGATCCCCTTGGCCAGCTTCAGCTCGTGGCTGATGGGCATGCCCCACTGCTGCAACTGCTTCAGGTTGCCGATATGGGTGTCGCTGATGTCGGCGGTCACCTGGCCGATGCCATAACAGCAGAATTCCAGCGGGCGGCTGGCGGTGATCTTTGAATCCAACTGGCGCAGGCTGCCGGCGGCGGCGTTGCGCGGGTTGGCGAAGGTCTTGCCGCCCACCTCCAGTTGCGAGGCGTTAAGCCGCTCGAAACCGGCCTTGGACATGAACACTTCGCCGCGCACTTCCAGGGTCGCCGGCCAGCCGCTGCCGTGCAGCTTCAACGGAATATTGCGCACGGTGCGCACGTTGACGCTGATGTCTTCGCCAGTGGTGCCGTCGCCACGGGTGGCGCCGCGCACCAGCTCGCCGTCCTGGTACAGCAGGCTGACCGCCAGGCCGTCCAGCTTGGGTTCGCAGCTGTATTCCACCGCCGCGCCACCACCAAACAGATCGCCCACCGGCAGGTCGAGGCCTTCGGTGACCCGGCGGTCAAACTCCAGCATGGTGGTTTCGTCAAAGGCGTTGCCCAGGCTGAGCATCGGGATCTCGTGCCTGACCTGGGTGAACGCCGACAACGCCGCACTGCCGACCCGCTGCGTCGGTGAATCACGCGTCACCAGGTCCGGGTGCTCGGCCTCCAGGGCCTTGAGCTCGTGGAACAGGCGGTCGTATTCGGCGTCCGGAATGCTCGGCTCGTCGAGGACGTGGTAACGGTAGTTGTGCTGATCCAGTTCAGCGCGCAGTTCGAGGATGCGGGTATGGGCGGCGGTCATGGGTGTTCTCTCATAAAGCAAAAGAGCAGCCGAAGCTGCTCAAATGTTGGTGCGCTTAATTCTATCGACAACGCTGGAAACCAAACCTCAGCGTTTCTGTGTCAGGGCGCGACGCTCGAATTCGACGATGCGCTGACGGTAGTGTTCGATGGTCTGGGCGGTGAGGACGCTGCGTTGGTCGTCCTTGAGCTCGCCGTTGAGTTCCTGCGACAGCTTGCGGGCAGCGGCCACCATCACGTCGAACGCTTGCTTGGGGTGACGCGGGCCTGGCAAGCCAAGGAAGAAACTCACCGCGGGCGTGCTGAACAGGTCGATATCGTCCAGGTCGAAGGTACCCGGCTTGACCGCGTTGGCCATGGAGAACAGCACTTCACCGTTACCGGCCATGCTTTCGTGACGGTGGAAGATGTCCATCTCGCCGAAACGCAGGCCACTTTCGAGGATGTTCTGCAGCAGTGCCGGGCCCTTGAAGCCGGCGGCGTCGCGGCAGATTACGCTGATCACCAATACTTCTTCGGCGGCCGGCTGATCGTTGACCGACTGACGTGGCGCGCTGGAGGTCTTGCCGGTGTTTTCATCCGGGAAATCATCATCGCGGCTGCTGAAGCTCGGGCCTTCGTCCACATCCAGGTTCAGGTCGCCCTGATGCGGCTCGGCGGCGCCGGTATTGCCACGCTTGCCACGTTTGGACGACGGCTCGCGGGCTTCGCGCAACGGCGCGCTCATCGACGGCAAGTCGTGCTCGTCCAGCTGCGGCTCTTTATGCGTATCCAGCACACGGGGCGGCCCCAGCAGCTCGGCGCTGCCGTCGTCGTCGGGCAAGTTGGACAGGTTGCGGTCCAGACGGAATTTGAGCTTGCCCTTGCCACCGCGCATGCGGCGCCAGCCATCAAAAAGAATACCGGCAATGACAATAATGCCGATGACGATCAGCCACTCGCGCAGACCGATTTCCATGTAATCCCGTGCCTCTAATAAAAAATGCTGAAAAATAAGGGGTTTAGCACCGTGCAAACCGCTTTAAAACGTGGCGCCAACTCTATGTTCTGAATGGCGTTTTGCCCACGCACACGAAAAATTGACATTAAACTAGCACGACCAAAGATAACTTTACACCGTCTGTCAAAATGCCTTGAACAAATATGTCCATTTGCCACTTTCGCCAAGCCGGTAAATCGCCCTACGCCGTGCTAAGAAAATTCTCAGTCAGCATGGGTCAGGACTCCACCATCGCCATCGCCTCTTCGACATCCACCGCGACCAAACGCGAACAGCCCGGCTCGTGCATCGTCACCCCCATCAACTGATCGGCCATTTCCATGGCGATCTTGTTGTGGGTGATATAGATGAACTGCACGGTCTGGGACATCTCTTTGACCAGTCGCGCATAGCGGCCCACGTTCGCGTCATCCAACGGGGCATCCACTTCGTCGAGCATGCAAAACGGCGCCGGGTTCAACTTGAAGATGGCAAATACCAGGGCCAATGCAGTCAGGGCTTTCTCGCCGCCGGACAACAAATGGATGGTGCTGTTCTTCTTGCCCGGAGGCCGCGCCATGATCGTTACCCCTGTATCGAGTAGATCTTCGCCCGTCAGTTCCAAGTAGGCGCTGCCTCCACCGAAAACTTTTGGGAATAACGCCTGTAAACCGCCATTAATCTGATCAAAGGTATCTTTGAAGCGGTTGCGGGTTTCCTTGTCGATCTTGCGGATCACATTTTCCAGGGTGTCCAGCGCTTCGACCAGGTCGGCGTCCTGGGCATCCAGATAACGTTTGCGCTCGGACTGCTGCTGGTACTCGTCAATCGCGGCGAGGTTGATCGCGCCCAGGCGCTGGATACGCGCGGCAATCCGCTCAAGTTCTTCTTCGGCGTCTTTCTCATTGGCCTGGGCGGTCAGCGTGTTGAGCACGCCGTGCAAGTCGTAGCCGTCTTCGAGCAGTTGGTCTTGCAGGGTTTTGCGGCGCACGGTCAGGGCTTGCCATTCCATGCGCTGCTGTTCCAGCTGGCTGCGAATCAATTGGGATTGCTGCTCGGCCTGGGTCCGGCGTTTTTCCGCATCGCGCAGTTCGCGGTCGGCATCTTCCAGGGCGATTTGTGCAGTCTTGAGCTCTTCGTCGACGGTCATGCGCTTGTCGAGCAACTCTTCAAGCTTCAGGCGCAGTTCTTCCAGCGGCGCTTCGCCCTCCTCCAGGTTGAGGCTCAGTTGCTCGCGCTTTTCGGTGAGGCGCTCGGACTGCATCTCCAGGCGCTCAAGGGCCTGGGCGGTGGACGCGTGCTGGGCGCGCAGCGAGCCGAGGCGCACCGCCAGTTGATGCGCGTGGTCCTTGTGCTGGCGCGCTTCCTGGCGCACACGGTCGAGGCGTTCGCGCAGACTGTCGCGCTGGGCCAGCAGCAATTCGCGCTGCTCGGTGTCCAGCGCCATGCTGTCGAGGGCTTCCTGCAAGTGCAGGCGTGCTTCGCCGATCTGTTCGTGCTCCAGGGCGCGCTGCTCACCCATCTCAGCCACTTCTTCGTCGAGGCGGGTGCGGCGCAGGGTCAGTTGCTCGGCCTTGGCCTTGCTGGCCGACAGTTGTGCTTTCAATTCGCCCTGCTGGCGCGCTTCGTCCTGCAACAGGCGGCGCAGGTGTTCGCGGCCGGTCTCTTGCTGGCGCTGGGTGGCGCGCAGGGTTTGCAATTCGGTTTCCAGGCTGTGCAGGGTGGCTTCGCGCTCTTCACGCTCGGCGGTCAGGTTGACGATTTCCTGGCCTCGGGCCAATACGCCGCTCTCTGCCTCGCTGGCGCGACGCACCCGCAGAAAGTGCCGGCCCACCCAATAACCGTCGCGGCTGATCAAGCTTTCGCCGGCGGCCAGTTGACCGCGCCCGGCCAGGGCCTGCTCCAGGGAGTCCACCGGCTTGACCTGGCCCAACCACGGCGACAGGTCAATCGCGGCCTCGACCTTGTCCAGCAGGCTACCCGGCATCCGCGTGCCATCGGCGGCGGGGCTGAGCAAACGCAGATCGCCCTGGGCAAACCCGGCCAGGTCGAAGCCGCCAAAATCATCCACCAGCACCGCTTGCAGGTCAGCGCCCAGCACGGTTTCTACCGCCAGTTCCCAGCCGGCGTCCACCTTCAAACCTTCGGCCAGGCGCGGGCGCTCGGCCAAGTGTTGGTCGCGCAGCCATTCGGCGGTGCCGGTGCCAGGGTCCAGGGCGGCTTGCTGCAAGGCCTCAAGCGACGCCAGCCGGCCATTGAGGCGCTGCAAATCGCCTTGGGCCTGCTGTTGCGCCTGGGTCGCCTGTTGCAGTTGTTGACGCAATTGCTCCAGGCGCTCCACTTGCTGTTCTTCGCTGGCCTCCAGCTCTTCGAGGGTCATTTCGCTTTCGGCCAGTTGCTCGCTCAGCGCCATGATCGCCGCGTCTTCCGGGTCGGCGGCGAGCAATACGCGCTCTTCCTGCAAGCGACGCTGGCGCTCGGCCAGGCGCTCCATGCTGGTTTCCAGTTGCTGGATGCGCGACTGCTGCACCTCGGCCTGGCGACGCGGCTCGGCCGATTGCAGGTTGAAGGCGTCCCACTGCTCCTGCCAGCCGTGCATGGTGGTTTCGGCTTCTTCCAGGGCAGCGGCAGCCTCTTCGGCGGCGACGCTGGTGACTTCCTGCTCGGGGGTGAGCAGGTCCAGCTCTTCGCCGAGGGTCAGCAGCAAGGTGCGGTCATGGCCCAGGTGAGATTCAGTCTCCAGGCGCGCGCGTTCGGCCTCCTTGAGATCGTCCTGTAACTGGCGCAGACGCTGCTGACCGTGCTGGATGCTCTGCTCCACGCGAGCAATATCGCCGCCCACCGAATAGAAGCGGCCCTGCACCAGATTGAAGCGCTCGGACAGGTCATGGTGGCCATCACGCAGGCGTTCGATGCTGGCGTCGGCATTGCGCTGCTCGGCCACCAGCGCTTCGAAGCTGATTTCCTGGGTGCCGATGATCGCTTCGCGCTGGCCCACTTGATCGTTCAAGGCCTGCCAGCGCAGGGCCGACAGTTGCGCCTTGAGCTGGCGTTCTTCGCCCTTGTATTCCTGGTATTTCTCGGCCGCCTGGGCCTGGCGATGCAGGCGCTCCAACTGGCGCTCCAACTCTTCGCGCAGGTCGGTCAGGCGAGCGAGGTTTTCGTGGGTACGGCGGATGCGGTTTTCGGTCTCGCGGCGGCGCTCCTTGTACTTGGAGATGCCGGCCGCTTCTTCGATAAAGTTACGCAAGTCTTCGGGCTTGGCTTCGATCAGCTTGGAGATCATGCCCTGCTCGATGATCGAGTAGCTGCGTGGCCCAAGCCCCGTGCCGAGGAAGATATCGGTGATGTCGCGTCGCCGGCACTTGGTGCCGTTGAGGAAGTAGCTGTTCTGGCTGTCGCGCGTGACTTTGCGGCGGATGGAGATTTCCGCGTAGGCCGCGTATTCGCCGATCAGAGTGCCGTCGGAGTTGTCGAACACCAGTTCGATACTGGCCTGGCTTACCGGTTTGCGGCTGGTGGAGCCGTTGAAGATGACGTCGGTCATCGACTCGCCGCGCAGGTTTTTCGCCGAGCTCTCGCCCATCACCCAACGTACGGCATCGATGATGTTCGACTTGCCGCAACCATTGGGCCCGACCACCGCCGCCATGTTACTGGGGAAGTTCACCGTGGTCGGGTCGACGAAGGATTTGAACCCCGCCAACTTGATGCACTTGAGCCGCACGCCTAGGCGTCCGCCAACGCTGCGATAACCAAGGAACTGCTGCGCTGGCAGTAGGCCGACAACACCAGGCGGATCTGCGGCAGGTCGCGGGCCAGCACGGCGGCGAGCAGTTGCTCGAACAACGCCAGGTACTCGCTCATGGACGCTTTGCGCTGATCCAGGGCCAGGTAATAAGCGCGGTTCATCGCCGGTTGCAGGTTCTCGACGGTTTCCTGCAGATACGGGTTGTTGGCGAAGGGGTACGCGGCGCGCATCACGTTGAAGCACTCTTCGACAAAGGCGCGGATGTCCTGGCGCTCGAAATTGCTTACCAGGCGCTGCTGGATCTGCACGAACGGCGCCATGTCGGCCTGAGTCTGCCAGCCCAGGGCAACCGCATTGCCGAGCAGGATATACAGCTCACTCATCAGCGTGCACAGGCTCTGCACCTTGTGCGCGGTGAGCTCGGTGACGTGCGCGCCCCGGCGCGGCAGGATCGCGATGAGGTGGCGCCGCTCGAGGATCAGCAAGGCTTCGCGCACGGAACCACGGCTGACATTGAGCGCCAGCGTGACTTTCTGTTCCTGGATCCGTTCCCCAGGCTTGAGATCGCCGCGAATGATGCGTTCGGCGAGGTGGTGAGCGATTTGCTCGGCGAGACTGTCCGGCGCCTTGAACGTCATGTTTTCCCTTCAAAATCTTCTATCGGTACAAGCGCGGCAGTGTAGCGCATTGGCCCGCTGATGGCGCTACGCCCACGGGGGCGAATTTGGCATGAAATAAGCAGACGTGAACCGCCACACACCGCCAAAAACAACGGTTGCAGAAGACTGAACCATAATTGAACAGGTTGTGATCGCAATTTCTTGACCCTTAGGTCAGAAAACCATTGACCGAAAAGTCAGACATGACTAGATTCGGCGCAAAGCGGTTAACAACAATAATGAGTCTGCGAGGCCTTCCGTGATCCAGTTTTTACTCAACCAGGAACTCCGTAGCGAGCACGCCCTGGACCCCAACCTGACCGTGCTCAACTATTTGCGTGAGCATGTGGGCAAGCCCGGCACCAAGGAAGGCTGCGCCAGCGGCGATTGCGGCGCGTGCACCGTGGTGATCGGCGAGTTGCATACCGACGATCAAGGCGCCGAGCGGATCCGTTATCGCAGCCTCAATTCGTGCCTGACCTTTGTCTCGTCGCTGCACGGCAAGCAGCTGATCAGCGTCGAAGACCTCAAGCACCAGGGCCAACTGCATAGCGTGCAGCAGGCCATGGTCGAGTGCCACGGCTCACAGTGCGGCTTTTGCACACCGGGTTTTGTGATGTCGTTGTTTGCCCTGCAAAAGAACAGCGACACCCCCGACAGCGCCAAGGCCCACGAAGCCCTGGCCGGCAACCTGTGCCGCTGCACCGGTTACCGGCCGATCCTCGCCGCCGCCGAACAAGCTTGCTGCAACAAGCCGCAGGACCAGTTCGACAGCCGCCAGGCCGAGACCATTGCCCGCCTCAAGGCCATCGCCCCCACGCAAACCGGCGAACTCAACAGCGGCGACAAACGCTGCCTGGTGCCGCTCACCGTGGCCGACCTAGCCGATCTCTATGACGCCTACCCGCAAGCGCGCTTGCTGGCCGGCGGTACCGACCTGGCGCTGGAAGTCACGCAGTTTCACCGCGTGCTGCCGGTGATGATCTACGTGGGCAATATCGAAGAGATGAAACGCATCGAGTCGTTCGACGACCGCCTGGAAATCGGCGCCGCCACACCGCTGTCCGATTGCTACGGCGCGCTGCACCACGAATACCCGGACTTCGGCGATTTGCTGCACCGCTTCGCCTCCCTGCAAATCCGCAACCAGGGCACCCTGGGCGGCAATATCGGCAACGCCTCGCCGATAGGTGACTCGCCGCCGCTGTTGATCGCCCTGGGCGCGCAGATCGTGCTGTGCAGGGGTGAAGCCCGACGTACGCTGGCGCTGGAAGACTACTTTATCGACTACCGCGTCACCGCCCGCCAGGACAGCGAATTTATCGAAAAAATCATCGTGCCCAAGGGCCATGCTCTGTTCCGTGCCTACAAGGTCTCCAAGCGTCTGGACGATGATATTTCAGCGGTGTGCGCAGCCTTCAACCTTAAGCTCGACAACGGCGTGGTCAGCGATGCACGCGTGGCGTTCGGCGGCATGGCGGCCACGCCAAAACGCGCCAAGCACTGCGAAAGCGTACTGATCGGCGCCACCTGGAACGCCGCCACCGTGGAAAAAGCCTGCGCCGCCCTCGCCCAGGATTTCACCCCGCTGTCGGACTTTCGCGCCAGCAAGGAATACCGCCTGCTCAGCGCCCAGAACCTGCTGCGCAAATACTTCATCGAACTGCAAACGCCGCACATCGAGACTCGGGTGACCGCTTATGTCTAACCATCACGCCGTGGAAAAAACCCAGGCCGAACTCGCCCAATTGTTCGCCCAGGACCTGACCACCGGGGTAGGTCGCAGCGTCAAGCATGACAGCGCCGCCAAGCACGTCAGCGGTGAAGCGCAGTACATTGATGACCGCCTGGAATTCCCCAACCAATTGCACCTGTATGCGCGCATGTCCGACCGCGCCCACGCGAAAATCCTCAGTATCGACACCGCGCCGTGCTACGCCTTTGACGGCGTGCGCATCGTCATCACCCACGAAGACGTACCGGGCCTCAAAGACATCGGCCCGCTGCTGCCCGGCGACCCGCTGCTGGCCATCGACACGGTGCAGTTCGTCGGCCAGGTGGTGCTGGCGGTGGCCGCCCGCGACCTGGACACCGCACGCAAGGCCGCGATGGCCGCCGTGATCGAATATGAAGACCTGGCGCCGGTGCTGGATGTGGTCGAGGCCTATCGCAACAAGCACTTCGTGCTCGACAGCCACACCCACCAACGCGGTGATTCGGCGGGCGCACTGGCCACCGCGAAACACCGTATCCAGGGCACGCTGCATATCGGCGGCCAGGAACACTTCTACCTGGAAACCCAGATCTCTTCGGTAATGCCTACCGAAGACGGCGGCATGATCGTCTACTGCTCCACGCAAAACCCCACCGAAGTGCAAAAGCTGGTGGCCGAAGTACTCGACGTGTCGATGAACAAGATCGTCGTCGACATGCGCCGCATGGGCGGTGGTTTTGGCGGCAAGGAAACCCAAGCGGCCAGCCCGGCATGCCTGTGCGCGGTGGTCGCGCGCCTGACCGGCCAACCGACCAAAATGCGCCTGCCACGCGTGGAAGACATGCTGATGACCGGCAAGCGCCATCCCTTCTACATCGAATACGACGTGGGTTTTGACGACAACGGGCGCCTGCACGGCATCAACCTGGAGTTGGCGGGCAACTGCGGCTGCTCGCCGGACCTGTCCAACTCGATTGTCGACCGGGCCATGTTCCACGCCGATAATGCGTATTACCTGGGCGACGCCACCGTCAACGGCCACCGCTGCAAGACCAACACCGCGTCCAACACCGCCTACCGTGGCTTCGGTGGCCCGCAAGGCATGGTCGCCATCGAGGAAGTGATGGACGCCATCGCCCGGCATCTGGCGCTGGACCCGCTGGCAGTGCGCAAGGCCAACTACTACGGCAAGACCGAGCGTAACGTCACCCACTACTACCAGACCGTCGAGCACAACATGCTCGAAGAAATGACCGCCGAGCTTGAGGCCAGCAGCCAGTACGCCGAGCGCCGCGAAGCGGTTCGCCTGTACAACGCGCACAGCCCGATCCTCAAGAAAGGCCTGGCGCTGACCCCGGTGAAATTCGGGATCTCGTTCACCGCCAGCTTCCTCAACCAGGCCGGCGCGCTGATCCATATCTACACTGACGGCAGCATCCACCTGAACCACGGCGGCACCGAAATGGGCCAGGGCCTGAATACCAAGGTCGCCCAGGTGGTGGCCGAGGTGTTCCAGGTCGACATCGACCGCGTGCAGATCACCGCCACCAACACCGACAAGGTTCCCAACACCTCGCCGACCGCCGCCTCCAGCGGTGCAGACCTGAACGGCAAGGCCGCGCAGAACGCCGCCGAAACCATCAAGCAGCGCCTGGTGGAATTTGCCGCGCGCAAGTACGACGTGAGCGAAGCCGACGTGCAATTCCATAACGGGCATGTGCGCGTGCGCGAGCAGATCCTGACCTTCGAGACGTTGATCCAGCAGGCGTATTTCGCCCAGGTGTCGCTGTCGAGCACCGGTTTCTACAAGACCCCGAAAATCTTCTACGACCGCAGCCAGTCCCGTGGGCGTCCGTTCTATTACTACGCCTTTGGCGCGGCCTGCTGCGAAGTGATCGTCGACACCCTGACCGGTGAATACAAAATGCTGCGCACCGATATCCTCCACGACGTCGGCGCCTCGTTGAACCCGGCCATCGACATCGGCCAGGTGGAAGGCGGCTTCATCCAGGGCATGGGCTGGCTGACCATGGAAGAGTTGGTGTGGAACGACAAGGGCAAGCTGATGACGAATGGCCCCGCCAGCTACAAGATCCCGGCCGTGGCCGACATGCCGCTGGACCTGCGCGTGAAGCTGGTGGAAAACCGCAAGAACCCGGAAGACACGGTGTTCCATTCCAAGGCTGTGGGCGAACCGCCGTTCATGCTCGGGATTGCGTCGTGGTGCGCGATCAAGGATGCCGTGGCGAGCCTGGCTGACTATCGCCAGCAGCCCCAGATCGATGCGCCGGCGACGCCGGAGCGGGTGTTGTGGGGGTGCGAGCAGATGCGGCGGTTGCAGGCGGTTGTGCCTGTAGAGACTGAAACCGAATCGGCTTCGCTTTAGGACCGAGGCGCTGCCCCCGATAGCGGCCTGGCAGACACCACAAGAGGTGACTATGAACAACTGGATCAGCGCCCTCGCCGACCTGCAACACCGTGGCGAACCCTGCGTACTCGTGACCATCATCGAAGAACTCGGCTCCACGCCGCGCAACGCCGGCTCCAAGATGGTGATCAGCGCCACGCAGACCTTCGACACCATCGGCGGCGGGCACCTGGAATACAAAGCCATGCAGCTCGCCCGCGATATGCTCGCGCACGGCCGGCAGACCACCCATCTGGAGCGCTTCAGCCTCGGCGCCAGCCTGGGCCAATGCTGCGGCGGCGCGACCGTGCTGCTGTTCGAACCCATGGGCCGGGTGCAGGCGCAGATCGCGGTGTTTGGCGCCGGCCATGTCGGCCGTGCGCTGGTGCCTTTGCTGGCAAGCCTGCCGTGCCGAGTGCGCTGGATCGACTCACGCGAGCAGGAGTTTCCGGAAAATATTCCTCCGGGCGTACGTAAAATCGTTAGCGACGAGCCGGTGGACGAAATTGCCGACTTGCCCATGGGCAGTTACTGCATCGTCATGACGCACAATCACGCGCTGGACCTGGAACTCACCGCCGCCCTGCTCAAACGCAATGACTTTGCCTACTTCGGCCTGATCGGTTCGAAGACCAAACGTGTGAAGTTCGAACACCGCCTGCGTGATCGCGGCTTCGACGCCGCGCAATTGCAACGCATGCGTTGCCCCATGGGCCTCACCGAGGTGAAGGGCAAATTGCCGGTGGAGATTGCCATCTCCATCGCCGGGGAAATCATCGCCACCTACAACGCCCATTTCGGCCAGCACACCGCGAACGCCGAACCCATTGCCAAACTGCTGCCGGCTTCGCGTCGCAGCCAAGCTATCAATTGAGAACAGCATGCCTTTGACTCGCAAAGCCTACCGCGCCGCCATCCTGCACAGCCTCGCCGACCCCGCCGAAGTGGGCATCGAAGCGTCCTACGAATATTTCGAAGACGGCCTGCTGGTAATCGATAACGGCCAGATCAGCGCCATCGGCCACGCCAGCGACCTGCTGCCGACCCTGCCGGCCGATATCGACATCACCCATTACCAGGACGCACTGATCACCCCAGGCCTGATCGACACCCATATCCACCTGCCGCAAACCGGCATGGTCGGCGCCTATGGCGAACAGTTGCTGGATTGGCTCAACACCTACACGTTCCCGTGTGAAAGCCAGTTCGCCGACAAGGCCCATGCCGAAGAAGTGGCGGACATTTTTATCAAGGAACTGCTGCGCAACGGCACCACCACCGCGCTGGTATTCGGCAGCGTGCACCCGCAATCGGTGAGTGCATTTTTTGAAGCGGCCGAGAAGCTCGACCTGCGCATGATCGCCGGCAAGGTGATGATGGACCGCAACGCGCCGGACTACCTCACCGACACCGCCGAATCCGGCTACCAGCAAAGCAAGGCACTGATCGAGCGCTGGCACGGCAAGGGCCGCCTGCACTATGCGGTCACGCCGCGGTTCGCGCCGACCAGCACGCCGGAACAATTGGCATTGGCCGGGCAACTGCTGGGGGAATACCCGGATCTGTACATGCAGACCCACATCAGTGAGAACAAACAGGAAGTCGAATGGGTGAAAGCGTTGTTCCCCGAGCGCAGCGGCTATCTGGATGTGTATGACCACTACAACCTGCTGGGCGAGCGTTCGGTGTTTGCCCACGGCGTACACCTGTGCGATGACGAATGCGCGCGGCTGGCGGAGACCGGCTCGGCGGTGGCGTTCTGCCCGACGTCGAACTTCTTCCTCGGCAGTGGCTTGTTCAACCTGCCGATGGCAGAGAAACACAAATTGAATGTCGGCCTGGGCACGGACGTGGGCGGCGGCACCAGCTTTTCGCTGCTGCAAACTCTCAACGAAGCCTACAAGGTCATGCAGTTGCAGGGCGCGCGCTTGAGCCCGTTCAAATCGCTGTACCTGGCGACGCTGGGCGGCGCGCGGGCGCTGCGCCTGGAAGACAAGATCGGCACCTTGCAGCCGGGCACCGATGCGGATTTTCTGGTGCTGGATTATAACGCCACGCCGCTGCTGAGCTATCGCCTGAAGCAGGCCAACAACATCGCCGAGACGTTGTTTGTACTCATGACGCTGGGGGATGATCGGACGGTGTTGCAGACCTATGCCGCCGGCCAACTCGTGCATCAACGCTAGTTTCAGCCACAACACAAAACAAATGTGGGAGGGGGCTTGCTCCCGATAGCAGGGTGTCAGTCACTGAATGAGGTGACTGATACAGCACTATCGGGAGCAAGCCCTCTCCCACATTTCTGATCGGGTTTACAACTTTATAGAAGAGCGCCCCGGCTTCTTGGTCTGCAACAAATGCGAAAACACCGCATGCAAATCATCCGACGCGCTCTCTTCATCGAGGTTGAGCTTGCTGTCGATGTGATCCATGTGATGCATCATCAGGTTCACCGCCAGCGCCGCGTCGCGGGCTTCGATCGCATCGATCAATTGGGTGTGCTCATCGTAGGAACAGTGCGAGCGGTTGCCGCTTTCGTACTGGGCGATGATCAACGATGTCTGGGACACCAGGCTGCGCTGGAAGCTGATCAGCGGGGCGTTCTTGGCCGCCTCGGCCAGCTTGAGGTGGAACTCGCCGGAGAGGCGGATACCCGCACCACGGTCCCCACGGGAGAAACTGTCGCGTTCGTCATTGACCATCTGGCGCAACTCGGCCAACTGCTCGGCCGTGGCGTGTTGCACCGCCAATTCAGTGATCGCCCGCTCCACCAGCCGCCGCGCGAGGAACACCTGGCGCGCTTCTTCGACACTGGGGCTGGCAACCACCGCACCGCGATTGGGCCGCAGCAGCACCACGCCCTCATGGGCCAGGCGCGACAGGGCGCGGCGAATAATGGTGCGGCTCACGCCGAAGATTTCGCCCAGTGCCTCTTCGCTCAATTTGGTTCCGGGCGCCAGGCGTTGTTCGAGGATGGCCTCGAAGATATGTGCGTAGACGATATCGTCCTGGGTTCCGCTGCGTCCGGCCTTGCCGGCTCGCGGTTGTTTCTTGAGAGGTTGCAACTGTTCGTTCATGGGCACTCGGGTAGGGAGAACGGCGGCGAATTAACGGTAATACGGCAACTTTAGGGTAATACGGCAACAACGGGTCGCTGGCAAGTATCACCTAAAAACGTGGCACATTGTACACAACCCAATGCGCCAACACACTGTACGGCTGTTTGCGGCCTCGGCTGTATTGCAAGGGGCGGTCATGTTTGAGTTTAGGCTTGAATCTGTAATTTCTCCGGTAAAAGGAACACCTCACCATGACCGACGCCGCTCAAGCGCCCTTGCGCCCGCTGGCCGACACGTCCCCCTCGGCCATCGTCGCAGGCTTTATCGCCATGATGACCGGCTACACCAGCTCTCTGGTGCTGATGTTCCAGGCCGGCCAGGCCGCCGGCTTGACCACGGCGCAGATTTCGTCGTGGATCTGGGCGATTTCCATCGGTATGGCGGTGTGCAGCATCGGCCTGTCCCTGCGTTATCGCACGCCCATTACCATCGCCTGGTCCACGCCGGGTGCCGCGCTATTGATCACCAGCCTGGGCGGCGTGACTTATGGCGAAGCCATCGGTGCCTACATCACCTGTGCGGTGCTGGTAACCATCTGCGGGCTGACCGGCAGCTTTGAAAAACTGGTCAAGCGCATTCCGGCGTCGCTGGCGGCGGCCTTGCTCGCCGGCATTCTGTTCAAGATCGGCAGCGAGATTTTCGTCGCCGCGCAACATCGCACCGGCCTGGTGCTGGGAATGTTTTTCACTTACTTGATCATCAAGCGCCTGTCGCCGCGCTATGCGGTGCTGGCCGCGCTGGTGATCGGCACTGCACTGTCGGGTCTGATGGGGTTGCTGGATTTCAGCGGCTTTCACCTGGAAGTGGCAACGCCGGTATGGACCACGCCGCATTTTTCAGTGGCGGCGACCATCAGCATCGGCATTCCGCTGTTCGTGGTGGCGATGACCTCACAGAACATGCCGGGCGTCGCCGTGCTGCGGGCCGATGGCTACAACGTGCCGGCCTCGCCGCTGATCACCGCCACAGGCCTGGCCTCGTTGGTGCTGGCACCGTTCGGCTCCCATGGCATCAACCTGGCGGCCATCAGCGCGGCTATCTGCACCGGGCCCCATGCCCATGAAGACCGTAACAAGCGCTATACGGCAGCCGTGTGGTGCGGTGTGTTCTACGGGATTGCCGGGGTGTTCGGCGCGACGTTGGCGGCACTGTTCGCCGCGTTGCCCAAGGAACTGGTGCTGTCCATTGCGGCCTTGGCGTTGTTTGGCTCGATCATCAATGGCCTGAGCATCGCCATGAACGAGCCGAAGGAACGGGAAGCGGCGCTGATCACCTTTATGGTCACCGCGTCAGGCTTGACGTTGTTTTCCATCGGGTCGGCGTTCTGGGGAATTGTCGCGGGGGTGTTGACACTGCTGATTCTGAACTGGCGCAAGGCATAAAAAAACGGCGACCCTCAGGTCGCCGTTTTTTTCAGTATCACTTGGCCGCGTTGATCGGCTTTTCCGGATACCACACGTCCAGCAGCGGGCTGACTTCAGCCTTGGTCAGCTCGGAACGGGTTTTCAGCCAGGCTTCGACAGCAGCGCGCTGCTCTTCGGATACCGAGCCACGCTTCTGCAGGCAAACCAGACCGTAGTCATCGCCGCCGACGTAGCCCAGGCCATTGGCTTCCATGGCTTCTTTGATGAATGCTTCGAGGAAAGCGTCGATAGCTTCTTCACTCAGGCCTTCGTTGAAGTCCAGGTTCAGTTCGAAACCCAGCTCTTGAAATTCATCAACGCACAGTTTTTTGCGCAGACGCTGGGAACGGTTAGTCGCCATTGGAACAATCCTCTTAAGTAATAACGGGCGGCACTTTAGCAGTTTAAGGCGGCGATTGCCCGACTCTCTGGGACAGGCGGTGCGATGCGGGCAAAAAAACGCCGATTTCCAGCTATGGTTCAGCTACAAGTGCGCCTACCTTGGGGCATAATGCCGACACTTTCATGACCATTGAGGGATTTTCATCCATACCCCTCGCCTTTTTTCACCCTCCTCAGCAGTAGGGTTTTATTCTTTATGATCAAATCGTTGCGTTCCCCCTCGTTGCGTTCAGTTCTGTTTGCCGGTTTTCTTCTGCCACTGGCCTTCTGCGCCAAGGCCGCCCCAGTCAATAACACCCTGCCACCCAACGTTGCGCAGGCCCTTCAGAAGGCCAAGCTGCAAAATACCGCGCTGTCCCTGGTGATGATCCCCCTCAACGGGCCAGGCACCCCCACCGTCTTCAATGCCGACGTCTCGGTGAACCCCGCGTCCACCATGAAGTTGGTCACCACCTACGCGGCCCTGGAAATGCTCGGGCCCAACCATCAGTGGAAAACCGAGTTCTACACCGACGGCACCCTCAGCGGTGGCGTGTTGCAGGGCAACCTGTACCTCAAGGGCGGCGGCGATCCCAAGCTGAACATGGAAAAGCTCTGGCTGCTGATGCGCGACCTGCGCGCCAACGGCGTGCAGCAAGTCACCGGCGACCTGGTGCTGGACCGCGGCTTCTTTATCCAGCCGCAGTTGCCCGAGTTCAACGACGATGGCAATGACGAGAACAAACCGTTCCTGGTCAAGCCCGACGCGTTGCTGGTTAACCTCAAGGCCTTGCGCTTCGTGACCCGCAATGACTCCGGGCGCGTGATCGTGTCGGTCGAGCCGCCGATCGCCAGTATTCGCATCGACAATCAGGTCAAGGTTTCCAACGCCAAGCAATGCACCGGTGACGTGCGCTACAACCCGGTCACCGCCGCCGATGGCAGCGTAACGGTCACCGTCAGCGGCCAGTTGGCCGACGGCTGCAGTTCGCAGACCTACCTGTCACTGTTGGACCACGCCACCTACACCGCCGGCGCCGTGCGTGCGATCTGGAAGGAACTGGGCGGCAGCATCCAGGGCCGTGATATCCAGGCACCGGTCCCCAAGGATGCCAAGGTGCTGGCCCGTGCATTCTCGCCGGACCTGGCGGAAATCATCCGCGACATCAACAAATACAGTAACAACACCATGGCCCAGCAACTGTTCCTGAGCCTCGGCGCGCAGTTTCGCAACGACGCCGATGGCGACGATGCCAAGGCCGCGCAACGCGTGGTGCGCCAGTGGCTGGCGAAGAAAGGCATCACCGCGCCGCACCTGGTGATGGAGAACGGCTCCGGCCTGTCCCGTGCCGAACGGGTCAGCGCCCGCGAGATGGCCGCCATGCTGCAAGCCGCCTGGAAAAGTCCCTATGCCGCGGAATACATCAGCTCGATGCCGATTGCCGGCACTGACGGCACCATGCGCAAACGCCTGAAGACCACCGCCATGCGCGGCGAAGCCCACGTCAAGACCGGCACCTTGAACACCGTGCGCGCCATCGCCGGGTTCAGCCGTGATAACAACGGCAACACCTGGGCAGTGGTAGCGATTCTGAATGATCCGAAGCCATGGGGCGCTTCGTCGGTGTTGGATCAGGTGCTGCTGGACCTGTATCGCCAGCCTAAACTGGCGGCCGCGGCTCCCGTACTCTGACAGACACCGCACACCTGTTGCCCTGCGTCGGCCATCAGACCCGCAAGAGTTCGGTTTCCACCCGGTCCCTGCCCGTCTGCTTGGCCAAGTAAACCGCCGAGTCCGCGCGCAGCAACAAGCCATCGATGCCTTCGTCGACCCGCCAACTGGCCACACCAAAGCTGGCGGTGACGATACCCACCGGGGCCATCGGCTCGTTGCGCAGCGACTGCCACAGATCCATTGCCAGGTTATAGGCCTGCTCACCGTCAGTGTTGGGGCACAGCACCATGAACTCCTCGCCCCCCAAGCGGCAGAACACGTCGGTGCGCCGCAGGCGCTGGCTGATGCGTTTGCATAACTCCTGCAACACGCCATCGCCGACGGCATGCCCATGCTTGTCGTTGATCCGTTTGAAATGATCGATGTCCAGCATGATCACCGACAGCGCCCCGCAAGTCCGGTTGACCCGAACCATCTCGGCCTTCAGACGATCCTGGAAATAACGACGGTTATGAATACCGGTGAGGGAGTCGGTAATGGACAGCGCCCGCAGCTCTTCTTCCACCCGTTTGAGATCGGAAATGTCCGACACATAGCCGTGCCATAACGTACCGCCACCGGGTAACTCTTCGGGGGTAGCCTCGCCACGAATCCAGCGCAGGCCGCGTTGCGGCAGCATCACCCGGTACTCTTCGCGCCAGTGACTCAACTGCAACGCCGACAGCCGTATCGAGTCGCGCACACGTTCCACATCCAGCGGATGGATACGTTCGAAGGCCTTCTTCGCGTCCTGCTGCAACACCCCCGTTTCGATTTCATAAATGTCGCGCATGCCATCACTGGCATAGATAAAGCGCCAGTTCTCCTGGGGTTCCAGGGTGAACTGGAAAATCCCGCCGGGCACGTGGGCGCTGAGTTTCTTCAACAGGCGGTCGCGCGCCGCCAAGGCCTCGTAGGCGCGCTTCTGCTCGGTAACATCCAGGTAGATCGCCAAGTGCCCGATCCACAAACCATGATCATCGAGTAACACCGTGGCGAGCATGTTCACCGTCAACTGGCTGCCATCGCGGCGCACCAAGGTCCATTCGTGGGCTTCATGCAGGTTGTCGGTATTTTCTCCCAGCATCGCCTGGCTGGCGGGAATGCGCTTGCCCAGGGTCACGCTCAGGCTGGCGGAGCGCGTTTCCAGCTCTTGCGGCAGGTGCAGGCTCTCCAGGGTCAACTTGCCCACCACCTGCTCGGCCGTGAACCCGAGCATCTGTTCGGCACCGGCATTGAACGTATTGATGACGCCCCGCAGGTCAGTGGCGATGATCGCGACCTGGGTGGCGGCATTCAGCACACTGCGCAATTGGCCGTGGGCGTCGCGCAATTCCTGCTCGCGCAGGCGCAACTGTACGGTGCGTTGCTCCACCAGTTTCAAGGCGCGCTGGCGCTGGCTGACCAGCACATAGAGCAAGGCGCTGAGCAATAGGCTGAGCAACCCACCCATGGTCAGGATGGCGGTCAGCGAAGAATGGTTGGACTGGTCGAACACCCGGCTCGGGCGCAGGGTGAGCGCGTAAACATGGTCACCCAGGGTAAGACGGCGCGCGCCCACCAGCCCGCTGTCGCCCAACGTAGTGTCGGAGGCATACAGCACGCGGCTTTGCTGGTCGGAGGTATCGATGATCTGCATCACCAGGTTGTCCCGCTCCGGCTTGGGCAAACCGTCGGCCATCAGTTGGCGCATGCTGATGACGGCCATCACATAGCCACGAAACTCAGTCGCGGACTGCTCCGAAGCGACTGGCGCCACCAGCAATACCCCGGTGGCGTAGGCGGGCTCCACGCCCACCAATTGCATAGGTTGGGACACCGCCAACCGGCCGCTCTTTTGTGCGCGCTCAAGGGTTGAGCGCCGCAGGGGCTGGGCCAGCAGGTCAAAGCCCAGGGGCGACCCCAGCTGGCTTTGTGTCTGGATGTAGAGTACCGGCACGTACTCATTGCGCTCCGGCGCCGGGGCCAACTCACCGGCCGAGTTCAATTCACGGATCGTAAAAGGCTCACCGCGCAAGCGCGACGCTTCTTGCTCAAACTGGCTGCGCTGCTCATGAAATACCCGCGGCGCCCAGGCATAGGCACGGGCGCGCAGCAATAAAGGCTGGGCGAAACCATCGAACTCTTCGCGGGACACATCATTGGAGTTAACGAAGAACCTTCGCAGGCTGTTCAGGCGTTGTTCCTGATCATCGAAGCGTTCCTGCAAGCGGGTATACCGCTCGTTGACCAGCAACTGGAAGCGCTGGCGCACCTGTTGCTGATAGAGATCGGAGGCGGCCCAGGCGACGACGAGTGCCAGGGCACACCCTGACAGAAACACCACCAATGCCACCAGCCAAGCCGACGCCTGTTCACTGATAAAGCCTAGGATTTTCGGGCGGACAGCTTGCAACGGCATAGGCAACACTCACAACGCCAGCGTGCGGGGGTGTCACTTTGGCTAGGCCTTAGTTATAGCTACCGACCCAGGGTTTGACCAGCGCAAAAAAGCCGCAAGCGCGGAATAAACCAGGCGTGCGGCTGTTGGCTACGGCGATCAGCGAGCGGTGATTTTCCAGGCCCGGTGGATCTTGGCATTACGCGCAAAATCCGGGTCGATGGTTTTGTCGCTGATTTCCTCGACCGCATAGCGTGCGCTGAGGTTGTCCTCGAGCTGGAACTTGCGGAAGTTGTTCGAGAAGTACAGCACGCCGCCCGGTGCCAGGCGGGCCATGGCCAAGTCGAGCAACTGCACGTGGTCACGCTGCACGTCGAAGATGCCTTCCATGCGCTTGGAGTTGGAGAAGGTCGGCGGGTCGATGAAGATCATGTCGAACTCATCGCGGCTGGCCTCCAGCCACGCCATCACATCACCCTGCTCCAGACGGTTCTTGTCAGAGAAACCGTTGAGCGAGAAGTTGCGACGGGCCCAGTCCAGGTAGGTCTTGGACAGGTCGACGCTGGTGGTGCTGCGCGCGCCGCCCTTGGCCGCGTGCACACTGGCGGTGGCGGTGTAGCAATACAGGTTGAGGAAACGCTTGCCGGCCGCCTCTTTCTGAATGCGCATGCGCATCGGGCGGTGGTCCAGGAACAGGCCGGTGTCCAGGTAATCGGTGAGGTTGACCAGCAACTTCACGCCGCCTTCGCTGACCTCGGTGAACTTGCCCTGGGCGCTCTGGCGCTCGTACTGCTTGGTGCCGCTCTGGCGCTCGCGACGCTTGACCACGACGCGGCTCTTGTCGATGTTCAGTGCCTGGGGGATGGCGGCCAGGGCATCGAACATGCGCGCGGAGGCTTTTTCCGGGTCGATGGACTTGGGCGCGGCGTATTCCTGTACGTGGACCCAATCGTGGTACAGGTCGATGGCCATGGAGTATTCCGGCATATCGGCGTCGTACACACGGTAGCAGTCCACGCCTTCGCGCTTGGCCCACTTGCCCAGCAACTTAAGGTTCTTTTGCAGGCGATTGGCGAACATCTGCCCGCCTTCGCTCAAGCGCGCCTGCTCCACCACCGGGGCCGGGGCCGGCTTGATCGGGTTACCGTTCTTGTTGTACTGACGCTCTTGCGGCTCGACCGGGGCCTGATCGTAAGCGGCCTGCTCACGTTCGGCCTGGCGCTGCTCCGGGGTGCGGCGCTCGCCTGTGACGAACTGGTCCGGGTTGACGTTGATCAGCAGCAATTTGCACGGCAACGCGCCGTTCCAGAACGAGTACTGCTTGTGGCTGCGGATGCCCATGCGCTTGCCCAGGTCCGGCGCGCCGGTGAATACCGCCGCTTCCCAACCCATGCACGCCTGGCGCAGACGCTCGCCAAGGTTCTGGTAGAGGTACAACAGGCTGGCTTCGTCACCCAGGCGTTCGCCGTAGGGTGGGTTGCAGATCACCAGGCCTTTCTGGTTCTGGTCCGGGCGCGGCTCGAAGGTGCCCACTTCGCCCTGATACACCTTGATCCAGTGGCTCAGGCCGGCGCGCTCGATGTTGTTGCGCGCGGGCTGGATCAACCGCGGGTCCGCCTCGTAGCCACGTACCCACAGCGGGGTTTTGTTCATGCCGATGGCCGCGCGTTCAGTGGCCTCTGCGTGCAGTTTCTTCCACAGCGCCGGAACGTGACCCAGCCAGGTCGTAAAGCCCCACAGTTCGCGATTGAGGTTGGGCGCCATGTCGGCGGCAATCATCGCGCCTTCGACCAGGAACGTACCGACGCCGCACATCGGGTCGGTCAGCGCGCCGCCTTCAGCGGCAATACGCGGCCAGCCAGCGCGGATAAGGATCGCGGCCGCCAGGTTTTCCTTCAGCGGCGCCGCGCCTTGCTGCAAGCGATAACCGCGTTGGTGCAGGCTGTGGCCGGAGAGGTCGAGGGACAGGATGGCTTCACCACGGTCCAGGCGCAGGTGGATACGCAGGTCCGGGTTGATCTTGTCGATGGAGGGCCGTTCGCCGGTCGGGGTGCGCAATTTGTCGACGATTGCATCCTTGACCTTCAGCGCGCCGAAGTGGGTGTTGTCGATGCCCGAACCGTGACCGCTGAATTCCACCGCCAGGGTGCCGTCAGACACCATGTGATCGGCCCACTCGATATCCAGCACGCCGTGGTAGAGGTCTTCGGCGTCCTTCATCGGGAAGCGCTTGAGCACCAGCAGCACACGGTTGGCCAGGCGCGACCAGAGGCACAGGCGATAGGCGGTTTCCATGTCGGCCATGCCGCGCACGGCCGAGGTGTGCTCGCGCGCGTCCTCAAGGCCAAGCCCGACGGCTTCCTCGATCAGCAGGCCTTCGAGGCCTTTGGGGCAAGTGAGGAAGAGTTCAAAACGGTCCGACATGGGGCATTCCAGGCTTTTCAGCGATAAGTGAACGGGCGACGCATCGCCGGTTCGATTTTCAATCGAGCACTTTTCTTGAAGAGTGCTCGCGTGGCACGAATGTGCCGTTCCACCCCGTCTGCCGGGCCCTTGAGCCTTTAGTGACGGGGCAGGATGAATTTTTTAAGCAACAAAAAGAAATATTCCGACCCTTCGTCGAATAAAAACCGACTGCAACAGGAGGACATTCTCACTTAAGGACTCAACCCGTCCTCTATGCAGGCTGCATCATAGCTGGCTTTGCCACACAAATGGGGCGAAAAGCCAGCCCAGCTTATGGCTATAGCATCGTTATCGTTACGTGCTTATGACAAAACGATCATTGAATCCATGTGACCTATTGGTTAGAACTCAACACAGGTTGGCGCCGTAACGACGCCGACACTTGGCTCGCCACGCCGGCAGCGAGCCCACCAACGGCAGAAAAACTCTGCCCGGCCTCAGACGAGGCCGAAGGATATCAAGACAGTCAACAAGTGAGGGAAACACCCTATGAGAAGACTTAAGCGTGATCCGTTGGAAAGAGCTTTTTTACGCGGATATCAATATGGCGTTCATGGCAAATCCCGTGAGCTTTGCCCATTTACTCTACCGTCGGTACGCCAAGCCTGGATCAACGGCTGGCGAGAAGGACGCGGCGACAACTGGGACGGTATGACTGGCACTGCGGGAATCCACAGACTCAACGAACTTCACGCCGTCGGCTAATCAGGGCACTTAATTCCGACACACCACCTTTGAATATGTAACGACTTAACCACGCACGTCCTATCCGGGCGGCGGGCTTCGGCCCAGGGGGCTCCTTTATGGAGCCCTTTTTATGGGCTGTGGCTCAGGCTTTTTTGGGCAATGCCGCAATCGCATCCACCGACTGGCGGATCAGTTCAGGGCCCTTATAGATAAAACCGGAGTACAACTGCACCAGGCTGGCGCCCGCGGCGATCTTCTCGGCCGCATGCTTACCTTCGGTAATACCGCCTACCGCGATAATCGGCAAACGACCGGCCAGCTCGGCAGCCAGCACCTTGACGATATGGGTGCTCTTGTCCCGTACCGGCGCGCCCGACAGGCCACCGGCTTCATCGCCATGGGCCAGGCCTTCGACGCCGACCCGGCTCAGGGTAGTGTTGGTTGCAATCACCGCATCCATACCGGCATCCACCAGCGCCTGGGCTACCAGCACGGTTTCTTCATCGCTCATGTCCGGGGCAATCTTGATGGCCAGGGGCACGCGTTTGCCGTGGCGCACGGCCAGGTCTTCCTGGCGCTGGCGCAAGGCTTCGAGCAGTTGCTTGAGCGAGTCGCCAAATTGCAGGCTGCGCAGACCCGGGGTGTTGGGCGAGCTGACGTTGACGGTGACGTAGCTGGCGTGGGCGTAGACCTTGTCTAGGCAGATCAGGTAATCATCCACCGCACGCTCGACCGGGGTGTCAACGTTCTTGCCGATGTTGATGCCCAGGATGCCTTTGTACTTGGCGGCCTGAACCCGCGACAGCAGATGATCAACGCCCAAGTTGTTGAAGCCCATGCGGTTGATGATCGCCTGCGCTTCCGGCAGGCGGAAAATACGCGGCTTGGGGTTACCCGGTTGCGGTCTCGGCGTCACGGTGCCGATCTCGACAAAGCCAAAACCCAATTGCGCGAAGCCGTCGATGGCCGAGCCATTCTTGTCCAGGCCCGCAGCCAGCCCGACCGGATTGGGAAAATCGAGCCCCATCACCGACACCGGCATTTTTGCCGGTGCCTTGCATACCAGGCCATTGAGCCCCAGGCGGCCGCCCGCGCCGATCAGGTCCAGGGACAGATCGTGGGAGGTTTCCGGGGAGAGTTTGAACAACAGCTGGCGGGCCAGGGTATACATGGGCGGGCTAGACTCGGATGGCAGCGAAAGGTGGCGCCGATTATAGCCGGGGTCACACCATGCACGCGAGGCGTGCCGGCCAAACCTTACTAACGCTGCTGCACCAGCGCCTCATAACGCGACCAGATCTTTTCTGCATAGCGCATGCGCAGTGCCTCACGCTCGGGCCCGGTGCCCGCGTTGTAGGCCCCCACCGCCGTCCAGTTGTAGCCAAACCGCTGGATGAATTCGGCCAGAATCGAAGCCGCCACCTCCACCGACAGGCAGGGCTCACGCAATAGCCGCTCCTCGGTAATGCCCGACTGGAGCAGGCGGGGCAAATGGATGCTGTTGATTTGCATCAGGCCGATATCCCGGCTGCCGTTGCGGTTGGCAGGGTTGACCGCCTCTGGCCGATTATCCGACTCCACGGCAGCGATGGCCTGCAGCAATTCCGGCTCGATATCGTAGCGACGGGCCGTTTCCTCCCAGCAAAAGGCCAGCGCCTGCTCACTGCTCATCACCGCCATAAACAGGAAGGCCCTGCGCCAGAACCTACCCATGGCTGACTCGGCCGCAGGTCAAGCACACCTGCCCAGCCGCTCTCATGCGCGTCTCGGTCTCCACTGGGCATGTAAAGCGATACCCTCTGCCATAGATCGTCTTGATAAATGTCTTGTCGGCGCCAAGGTGTTTGCGCAGCGAATAGATACAACGTGTCAGCGACTCCTCGGCAACTTCCCCCTGGGGCCACGCCTGCTCCAACAGATGATCCTTGGTCATCAGCACCCCGCCAGACCCCAACAGCAACCGCAGAACCTGCAACTCCTTGGGCGGCAGTTGAACGTCCGTGGTCCTGCCGGTCAGGCGGCCATCGCCATGCAACGTCCAATGGGCAAAGACCAGTGAAGTCGTCGGCATACGTTCATCCACGACGGCCATAGCTACCTCGGCATCCAACTAATGACATTGAAATCCTTATTTTCCATACGGGCTCCAGCGCCCACGCCACGACTATAGAAACCTGCTTCGCAAGCCACGCTAGGAAAAAAGCCATAGATCCGGCGACTTCAAGAACTGCCCTGTCGGAATTTTCTTCAACCATCTGGCGCCCATTGTTGATAGACCTCGTACAGCTCAACCCCAAGTCGATCCTCCAACTGCACCAGCTCACCCAAGGCAAACAGCTGGCCGTTGACCCGCACCTCAACGCTATGGATGACCGTGGGCGCCAACGGCAACACCTTCCCAGGCGCAAAGGCGGCCAGGCGCCTGCGACTGATCAGTTGTTCCTGCAGAAGAATTTCCAGATGCATGGGTTAACGCCTTATTCACGGAGAGAGATCACTGCCCGGTCGTACAAACGCGCGTTGCACCCGCTCGTACTGCGCCGCAGTCAAGGGCGGAGGCCCCAAGCCTGCAGACATGCCCTGCCCTTCGCTGCTGACCACCCGGGCCTGAACCACAAACAGACGAACCTCGGCAGGATCGCTTCGCGCCACGCCGTACGCCGGCTCGCGCGCGTCACGCCGGAACGCTCCCAGCCACAGGCGCCGGCCCTGGGGCACGCGCACCACCGTGCTCACACTCACACGCCCAACGGCTGTGGGTTTACTACGCCGCCCCACCTCACTGACCTGGCGGCCATCCTGCACATTGAGCAACATCTCGATTTGATTCGCTTCAACAATGCGCGGCAGCACACTGACCTGAGAACCATAGGGCACAGGTTTCCAGTCAGCCGTGTCGTTTCCGGGAGCCGGCAGGTAAAAGGTATGGTTGTCTTCGAACACGGCCGGTACGTTCTCCTGGGTAAGCACCACCGGTAACGTCACCACCCTTGCACGGCGTCGACGTTCAAGCGCGGCGATCTGCTCCATCAACTGCCGGTCTTCCAGCGGCGCCGGAACGTGCGCGTTTGATGCGCTGGTTTGATTGTCCGGGACGAGGTTCAGCTTTTTCATGTCGTCACGGTTCATGTCCACCAGCCACAACGAGACTTCGACGGCTCGCCTGGGCGTGTCCAGTTCCGCCACCAGTTGCTCGATAAACTTCACCTGTGCAGGTTTACCCTTGATCAGCAGGCTGTTGGTATCGGCATAAGCGGTCACCCCAAGGCTCCGGTCAGCCAGCGGCCCCTTGTGCTCACTCGCCAGCAGGGCCTGGATCGTCGACGCCATGCCCGGCACGGTCACCTTCTGGTCGCCCATGGCGTACTCGCGGTCGGCCACAGGGGTATTCAGCACGTGAGCCACGCCAAAGGCCTGGCTACCCACGCGCAGCCCGGCGCGCTGGCGGTCCATCAATTGAGCCAGGCGCAACACCTGGTCGACGTAGTTGGGCGGCCCCGACACATAGAAGGTGCGCCCCTCGCTGACGCGCAAGGGGTAGCGCGTCTCATCGAGCCCCGAACGACGCATGAGGCTGCGAAACCGGTCGATGGAAAGATGCCGCAGCGCCACCACCGAGCTTTTCGCCTCACTGGCGTCATAGACAAAAATCGCTTGCCCATCGCCATACCAGATCAAGCCGTGCTGCAGCGCCAGGGACTCCAGCGTCTGTTGCGATGCGTCGAGCGCCAGCACCCCACTGAAACGTTGACGCGCCACTTCCCGGCTCACAACCACGGGCACGCCCAAGGGCACCGACAAAGCGCTGAAAACAGTGTGCAGGCTCTCGTCCCGCGCTTCATAGGTGGCGCCCCTGGCGAGCATGTTCCCCAGCATCAGCGCGGCAAACAGCAGCCCGCGACAACGCCGCAGGCGAGACATCAATGCAGTGAAATCAGCGTACACCGTGGGGTTCCTGGGGCGGCCTGGGTTTAAGAAGCGGCCATACTGAGAGCCAGCCCGATTTCAATCTTGATGGAAAGTTGACGAGCGATTGCCCCTGCCGGCCCGTGGCATGTGCCTTGCTATGCACTCCGTATCAAAGCGCGCACCAACGGCGGAGCGGGCTGATGGACAAAGGCGTCGTTACCCGCCATGACGTGCACCGTCATCTGCGGGAACGGCGCTTTTTTTTGAAAGAAAAGGTAGGTGTTGATGAGCGATTCGGTTGGCAACAGCCCGATAAACGACCCGCTGGCATGGGTCAACGGCAGTGATGCCCCGGAAAAGAGCAGCCTCGACCTGGGCTTCATGGCCTTGAGCGATTGCGCGTCCCTGGTGGTGGCCGCGACCCAGGGTTTCGCCCAGCCCTATGGCCTGACCCTGAACCTCAAGCGCCAATCCTCATGGGCCAACCTGCGGGATAAACTGGTCAGCGGCGAACTGCACGCCGCCCACAGCCTGTACGGGTTGATCTATGCCGTGCACCTGGGTATCGGCGGCGTCGCGCCCACCGAGATGGCGGTATTGATGGGGCTCAATCAGAACGGCCAGAGCATCAACCTCTCCCACGGCCTGCAGCAGCAGGGGGTGGTCACTCCTGAGGCACTGGACCGCCACGTGCACCAAAGCCGAACAAAACTGACCTTTGCCCAGACCTTTCCCACAGGCACGCACGCCATGTGGTTGTATTACTGGCTCGCAAGCCAAGGCATTCATCCGTTGCAGGACGTGGACAGCGTCGTGGTCCCGCCCCCGCAAATGGTTGCACACCTGCAGGCCGGGCGTATCGACGGCTTTTGCGTCGGCGAACCCTGGAGCGCCAGCGCAGTCGCGCAAAGCCAGGGCTTTACCCTGGCGACCACCCAGGCGATCTGGCCCAATCATCCGGAAAAAGTGCTCGGCTGCACCCAGGCATTCGTCGACCAATACCCCAATACCGCCCGGGTATTGGTGATGGCCATCCTCGAAGCCAGCCGGTTTATAGAAGAGAGCACCGAAAACCGCCGTTCCACCGCGCAGTTGCTCAGCGGCCGTGACTATCTGGATGCCCCGCTCAATTGCATCGAACCGCGCCTGCTGGGCACTTATGACGACGGCCTGGGCAACCAGTGGCAAGACCCCCACGCGCTGCGCTTTTTTGCTGACGGCGAGGTAAACCTGCCGTACCTCTCAGACGGCATGTGGTTCATGACCCAGTTTCGCCGCTGGGGCCTGCTGCGCGACGACCCCGACTACCTGGGCGTTGCGCGCCAGGTGCAGCAACTGGCGCTGTATCGCCAGGCGGCCGAGGCGTTGGGCATCAGTGCAGCGCAACGCGACATGCGCAGCAGCCAGTTGATCGACGGCAAGGTGTGGGATGGCTCTGACCCGGCCGACTACGCCCGCAGCTTTCGCCTGCATGCGCTGGCCGATCACGCCAGCCGCCAAGCCTTGCGCTGACAGGAGTACTTCCATGCTGCGAATCCTGTTGATCAATGACACCCCGCGCAAGGTCGGACGCCTCAGAACCGCACTGATCGAAGCCGGTTTTGAGGTGATCGATGAGTCGGGCCTGACCATCGACCTGCCGGCACGCGTCGAAACGGTGCGCCCGGACGTGATCCTGATCGATACCGAGTCACCGGGCCGCGATGTGATGGAACAGGTGGTGCTGGTCAGCCGCGACCAACCCCGGCCGATCGTGATGTTTACCGATGAACATGACCCGGATGTGATGCGCCAGGCAATCAAGTCTGGCGTCAGCGCCTACATCGTCGAAGGTATCCAGGCCCAGCGCCTGCAGCCGATTCTCGACGTGGCAATGGCCCGCTTCGAAAGCGACCAGGCCCTGCGCGCCCAGCTTCAGGCCCGGGACCAACAGTTGGCCGAGCGCAAACGCATCGAACTGGCCAAGGGCATGTTGATGAAAATGAAAGACTGCAATGAGGAAGAGGCCTACACCCTGATGCGCCGCCAGGCCATGAGCCGCCAGCAGAAACTGATCCAGGTGGCTGAGCAGATTATCGCCATGAGCGAGTTGCTCGGCTGATTTGGCTCATCTCTTGCTAAACAATCAACACAGGTAACCAACGGCGGTTGCCCCTCCACGACAAAGACGTCGCACATCCGGTTTGCCCACGCGAACCCGGTGGCGGCGTTTTTTCGTTTTTGGCCCCCGTCATGGGGGCCGGTGGGGTGGCCTCAGCCGGCGACTCCATCACCAGGCCTTCTTACAAGACTCCCAACCGTTGAGGTGCGTGATGAAATCAAGCTTCTGGAAATCCGGGCACACCCCGACCCTGTTTGCCGCGTTCCTGTATTTCGACCTGAGCTTCATGGTCTGGTATTTGTTGGGCCCGCTGGCGGTGCAGATTGCCGCCGACCTGCACCTGACCACCCAGCAACGCGGCCTGATGGTGGCCACTCCGATCCTGGCGGGTGCGGTGCTGCGCTTTTTAATGGGCATGCTGGCCGACAAGCTGTCGCCCAAGACCGCCGGGATGATGGGTCAGGTCATCGTGATCGTCGCGTTGTTCGGCGCCTGGAAACTGGGGATTCACACTTACGAGCAAGCGTTGCTGCTGGGACTGTTCCTCGGCATGGCCGGCGCTTCCTTCGCGGTGGCATTGCCCCTGGCCTCGCAGTGGTACCCGGCGGAACACCAGGGCAAGGCCATGGGCATTGCCGGTGCCGGTAACTCGGGCACCGTGTTCGCGGCCTTGCTGGCGCCCGTGCTGGCGGCGGCGTTTGGCTGGAGCAATGTATTCGGTTTCGCACTGATTCCGCTGATCCTGACCCTGATCGTGTTCGCCTGGCTGGCGCAAAATGCGCCTGAGCGCCCTAAAGCGAAATCCATGGCTGACTACTTCAAGGCCCTGGGTGACCGCGACAGTTGGTGGTTCATGTTTTTCTACAGCGTAACCTTCGGCGGCTTTATCGGCCTGGCCAGTGCCCTTCCCGGTTACTTCAACGACCAGTACGGCCTGAGCCCGGTGACCGCAGGCTACTACACCGCCGCCTGCGTGTTCGGTGGCAGCCTGATGCGCCCCCTGGGCGGTGCCCTGGCCGACCGCTTCGGCGGGATCCGTACCCTGCTCGGCATGTACAGCGTGGCGGCAATCTGCATTGCGGCGGTGGGTTTCAACCTGCCCAGTTCCTACGCGGCGCTGGCACTTTTCGTCTGCACGATGCTCGGCCTGGGCGCAGGCAACGGCGCGGTATTCCAATTGGTGCCACAGCGTTTCCGGCGTGAAATCGGCGTAATGACCGGCCTGATCGGCATGGCCGGCGGCATCGGCGGCTTCGCCCTCGCCGCCGGGATGGGCGCCATCAAGCAAAGCACCGGCAGCTATCAATTGGCCCTGTGGTTGTTCGCCAGCCTGGGCGTGCTGGCCTGGTTCGGCCTGCATGGCGTCAAGCGTCGCTGGAGAACCACCTGGGGCTCGGCGGCCGTGACTGCTGCGCGCGTCTGATGAGCCTGCAACTGAGCGTCGCCCAGGCCAGCGCCATCGGCCCCCGGGCAGAAAACCAGGACGCGCTGCGGGTGGTCACGCCCGTGGCGGAACTGGCCGCAAGCAAAGGTTACCTGTGCGCCATGGCCGACGGTGTCAGCCAATGCGCCGACGGTGGCCTGGCTGCCCGCTCGACCTTACAGGCCCTGGCCATGGACTACTACGCCACGCCGCAAACCTGGGGCGTGGCACAGGCACTGGAACGCTTGCTGCTGGCGCAAAACCGCTGGCTGCAGGCCAATGGCGGTGGCCAGCCGTTGCTGACCACGCTCAGCGCCCTGGTATTTCGCGGGCAACGTTTCACCCTGGCGCATGTGGGCGATTGTCGGGCGTATCGCTGGCTAGACGGCGAGTTGCAGCGCATCAGCGAAGATCACGTGTGGGAGCAGCCGGGCATGCAGCATGTGCTCAAGCGTGCGCTTGGCCTGGATCAACACCTGGTGCTGGATTTTCTCGACGGCCAATTGCGTGAGGGCGAATGCTTCCTGCTGCTCAGCGATGGCGTTTGGGCCACCCTGGGCGATCACAGCATCCGCGCGATCCTGCGCGAGCAGACTGACCTGGACCTGGCGGTAAACACGCTGGTCAACGCGGCGCACCTGGCCGGTAGCCAGGACAATGCAAGCGCCCTGCTGGTGCGCATCGATACCCTCGGCGAAGCCACGCTGGGCGATGCCCTGGTGCACTTGCAGCAGTGGCCCGTGCCGCCGACCTTGAAACCCGGCCAACACTTCGAGGGCTGGCAGGTAGACGCCCTGCTGGCGCAAAGCCGCCAGTCATTGTTATACCGAGTACGCGATGCCCAGCAGCAACCCTGGCTCCTGAAAACCCTGCCGCTGAACCGCGACAACGACAGCGACGCCGGCCAGGCCCTGCTCGCGGAAGAATGGTTCTTGCGACGCGTGGCCGGTCGGGCGTTTCCCGAAGTTCATGCGGCCAGCGCGCGTCAGCATTTGTATTACGTGATGCGCGAATATCGGGGACAGACCCTCGCCGAACTTTTCCAGCGCCAGGGCCCGTTACCCCTGGCGCAGTGGCAGTGCGTGGCAGAGCGCTTGCTGCGAGCGGTGGGCATGTTGCATCGCCGCCAGATCCTGCACCGCGACATCAAGCCGGAAAACCTGCTGCTGGGAGACGACGGTGAGTTGCGTGTGCTGGATTTTGGGCTGGCATATTGCCCGGGCCTTTCAGAGGATCAAGCCCATGCGCTGCCCGGGACCCCAAGCTTTATCGCACCCGAGGCCTTCAATGGCGAGCGTCCTACGCCTCAGCAGGATTTATACAGTGTTGGCGTCACGCTGTATTACCTGCTGACCGGGCACTACCCCTACGGCGAAATCGAAGCCTTCCAGCGGCCCAGGTTCACTCAGCCGTTCAGCGCCAGCCGCTATCGCCCCGACCTGCCGGACTGGCTACCGCTCAGCCTGGAGCGAGCCGTGGCGGCACAACCTGCACAACGCTACGAAACCGCCGAAGAATGGTTGCTGGTGCTGGAGCAAGCCGATCGACGCGAGCTGAGCATTCGCCCCGAGTCACTGCTGGAGCGCGAACCGTTGAAGGTCTGGCGAACCCTGGCGCTGCTGTCGCTGCTGATCAACCTGATACTGCTGTATTCACTCTTTCATAGCTGAATTCATCTACACGAGGGAACCCTCATGAATGCAAAAGTCTGGCTGGTGGGCGCTGGCCCCGGCGACCCGGAGTTGTTGACCCTCAAGGCGGTACGGGCAATGAACGAAGCCGATGTGGTGTTGATCGATGACCTGGTCAACCCAGTGGTACTGCAGCACTGCACCGGGGCGCGGGTAGTTACTGTGGGTAAACGTGGCGGCTGCCGCTCAACCCCGCAGGACTTTATCCACCGCCTGATACTCCGTTACGCACGCCAGGGCAAGTGTGTGGTGCGGCTTAAGGGCGGCGACCCGTGCATCTTCGGGCGCGGAGGCGAAGAAGCCATGTGGCTGCGCGAGCGCGGCGTCGAAGTGGAGCTGGTCAACGGGATTACCGCCGGGTTGGCGGGCGCGACCAACTGCGCCATTCCACTGACATTGCGTGGTGTCAGCCGCGGCGTGACCCTGGTTACGGCGCACACTCAGGACGACAGCCAACTCAATTGGCGTGCCTTGGCTGAAGGCGGCACAACGCTGGTGATTTATATGGGCGTGGCCAAGCTGGAAGAGATCCGTCAGCAGTTGCTGGAAGGCGGGATGGCCGCGGATATGCCTGTCGCGATGATAGAAAATGCGTCGCTGCCCCAGCAGCGCGAATGCCGCAGCGATCTATCGAGAATGCAGGAAGATGCACACGAATTTGCCTTGAAGAGCCCGGCCATCCTGGTGATAGGCCGTGTCGCCGCCGCCGAACAGGCGGCTTATGTCGCAACTGCGATAAGTGCCTGAGACAAATTTCACGCAAAAAAAACCCGGCCGGAGCCGGGTTTTTTTCTACATCTCAGTGATTACTGAGCGGTAGCTTCAACCGACGCTTCTACGCGACGGTTAACAGCACGACCAGCTTCAGTTGCGTTGTCGGCAACTGGGCGGGATTCGCCGTAACCTACAGCAGTTACACGGCTAGGAGCCACGCCGTCTTTAACCAGGACTTGCTTAACAGCGTCAGCACGACGCTGGGACAGCTTCTGGTTGTAAGCGTCTGGACCTACGGAGTCAGTGTGACCAGCAACTTCTACGTTGGTAGCTGGGTACTGAGCCATGAAGTCGGCCAGGTTTTTCACGTCGCCGTAGCTGTTAGGCTTAACAACGGCCTTGTCGAAGTCGAACTTAACGTCCAGCTCAACACGAACAACCTGAGCAACTGGAGCTTCTGGCTCTGGAGTTGGCTCTGGAGCTGGTGCTGGGGTAGGAGCTGGAGCAGCTGCGCCAGCGTTACCGCCGAAGTTCACGCCCAGGCCGACCAGTGCGGAGTAGTCCCACTTGCCGTTGTCCAGACCGTAGTCAGCTTCAACACCGGCACGAGCGTACAGGTTGTTGGTGAAGTAGTACTTCACACCGGTACCAACGGTAGCGAAAGTGGTCTGGTCGCGACCGCTGTGGCCGTCAGCCAGTACGTTGGTACGGCTCTGGTGACCGAAACCGCCTTCTACGTATGGACGCAGGCTGTCTACGCCAGCTTGACCGAAGTGATATTGGGCAACGAGGCTGCCGGTATCACCTTTGATCTTCTGGTTGCCAGTACCGTCGTTCGAACGGGTGTGGTTGGTCTTGTCGTAGGACAGGTTCAAGGACAGGTCGTCGGTCAGGAAGTAACCGATGCGAGCGCCAGGGTTGAAGCCGTCTTCGATGTGCTTGACGCTATCGTTGTACTGCTTCTTGTAGAACAGCTCGCCTTCAACTGCGCCTTGGCCTTGTGCCAGAACGCCGAAAGAAGTAGCGGCAATAAGAGAACCAATGGCCAAGCCCAAGGTGTTTTTCAGTTTCATCCGTTAAATCCCCATCTGGTGATTGTAAAGCAGTCCCACAAACCGGGGGACAACTCGGCGACAAGTCTAACAGAACTTGCCTACACGTAAGAGATATTTGCCACGCACTAAGTTTCAGTCTCGCCCGCAAATTTCTCACGTAATTTATCTAGAGCACGCTTGTAACGCATTTTTGTAGCACTCAAACCCATGTGCATGATGTCAGCGATTTCCTGGAATTCCAGCTCTGCGACAAAACGTAGCACCAGAATTTCCCGGTCAATCGGGTTCACATACACCAACCAGCGATCAAGTCCGCCCTTCTCCTCGGGTGCCGGCGCCTTTTCTTCAGACGCCTCCTCAAGGGGGTCAAGACTCAACGCGTCCATCAAGCGACGCTTTCGCCGTTCCTTGCGATACTGCGTGATGCACTCGTTGTACGTGATGCTGTATAGCCAGGTCTTGAACTTCGATTTGCCCTCGAAGTTCTTCAGGCCGTACAACACCTTGAGCATCACTTCCTGACAGACATCATCCGCATCTCTATCGTTCCCTAAATACCTTGAACAAACGTTGAACAGAGTGCGTTGATATCTGCGCATCAATTCTTCGTACGCGCGAGTTACGTGAAACAGCTCCGTGTGCGCGCGCGCGACCAACTCCTCATCAGAGAGCTCACGGGGGTCATAGCGCGTGGACAGCGTTTGGGCTTTATTCAAAACAAGTCGTGCCGACAGTCAGGTCAATGTCCGCTACAGCCCGGTCAGCCGGGTTTGCGGCGGCGTACATTAGCAGGGTTTGCCGGATTAGCGGCTATTGACCTGCTGCTCCAGGAGAATCCGATTGGACAGCGACACCAGGTCGCCGTCGTCGGTCAGCACCGTCGTCTTGACTGTACCGATCTCCTCGATTTGCCCTTCGACCTCGCCCACACGTACGTGTTGCCCCACCTGATACAACTCACGCACATAGATTCCAGCCAGGATCTGACCGGCAATTTCCCGACTTCCCAAGCCCATGGCTAGCGCAACAGCCAGACCAACGGTAATCAAAACGATCACGATCACGTGGTTCAGCAGGTCAGTCTTGACTTCCAATTGGCTGATCGCGACCGAAATACTGATGATGATCACCAGCCCTTGGGCGATTCGCCCCAGGTCGGCGGCATAGTCCAGCCCAACGCCTTCGGCGGCGCCGCGCACCAGCCCATTGGCCAGTTGCGCCAGCAGAACGCCTACCAGCAGCACCAGCGCGCCGCCGAAAACCTTCGGCAAATACAGCGCCAGCATGTCGAGCGTAGCTGAAACTCGCTCGAGTCCAAGGGATTGAGCGGCAGAAACCAGGAAAATCAGCAGCACAAACCAATAAACGATCTTGCCGATCAATGTGGAGATCGGCACTTGCAACCCGGCGCGCCCCAGCAGCTTGGTCAGGCCGGTACCCGCCATCAGGCGGTCAAGGCCTAGTTTCGCAAGCAACTTCGATAGCAGGGTGTCGAGCAGCTTGGCCACGACAAAGCCCAGCAATACCAGCACCAACGCACCAAACAGGTTGGGAATGAAGTTCGCCACCTTGGTCCACAATGCGGTCATCGCGGTGACCAGGCTCTGGGTCCAGAGATCAAGTTCCATATTCAATCAGCCTTATCAGCAGTGCGAGCAAGAGGTTTATGACGGGAAACCGGCGATACGTGGGCCGAACCGTTGTTCAGGGCCATCATCAACGCAGGCAGCCAGCGACCGAGCAGACCGAACAGATCACCCGCCCCCACCTGCCGGTTGGCGGTTTTCAACACGCGGCCAAGGCAAGCATCGTCGTCGCGGTTGGACGGCGAGGCATTGAGCATGTCACGCAAAGACTGTTCGAACGGATCGTGCATAAAAGACCTCTCGCAAGTGTTTTAAAAGACGAGGGTAAAATTCGTCGGGTCACATGAGACCCTTCCTACGTTCAGGTCATATTCAGCTCAAACCCAGCGTAATCGTCGAAATAGCCACCATTGTCCCAGGGCGACCGACACCATCAACAGGCAAGCAACCATGAATCCATAAGGACTCGTCGATAACGGTATGCCGCCCACATTGATCCCCAGCAAGCCGGTCAAAAAACTCATCGGCAGGAAAATTCCGGTGATGATCCCGAAGCGGTACATGGTGCGATTCATGCGCACGCTCAAGCGCCGGTCTTCGGCCTCAAGCACAAGCCCCACGCGCTCTCGGGTCAGTTCGAGCTCCTCGAGGTAACGCGTCAGGCTGTTGTTCAATTCGTTCCAGTAGTCGGCATCGTCGTCACAAAACCATGGCAACTTGATGCGTGTGAGCTGGGCAAAAATATCCCGTTGCGGCGCCAGGAAACGCTTGAGCCCGGCCGCGCGCCGACGGATCTGCAAAATGCTGCCGTGCTCCGGCGTATACCGTTCGTCGGTATCGAGTTTTTCTTCCTCGGTATCCACGACTTCCGACAGGTCCGTGACCAGATCCTGCACTTTATTGGTCAGGTACTGCGCCATATAAAGGATGAGTTCAGACGCGGTTTTGGGGCCTTTGCCGTCCGCCAGCTCCACCAGTAGCTCATCGGTGGCGCGCAGCGGGCGCAAGCGCAGGGAGATCACGCGGCTGGCGGCAGCGAAAATGCGCACCGAGACCATGTCTTCCGGCTCGGTCCCTGGGTTGAGGTTAACCCCGCGCAGAAACAACAGCAGTTCGGCCTCCGGCAACGGCAACAAGCGCGGGCGGGTGTTTTCCTCCAGCAAAAGGTCGCAGGCGAACTCGCTCAGCCCACTGGATTTGCGCAGCCAGGTCTGGGTTTGGGGGTGGCTGCGATCCCAGTGCAACCACAGGCTTTCCTGGGGCTGCAGTTGCAGGTCGTCGAGCTCAGTCCGGGCAATCGAACGCGCACCGCCTTTACCGTCCAGCACCAGGGCATGCACCAGCCCCCATTGCGCGTTTTCTTCCTCGAACATCCTCACCCCTGTCGGCTATTGCTGTTTATTCAGGCATTTTCAGCGGTCTTGGCGAGACGATCACACCGTTATTGTCGGCGTAGATGTACTCGCCCGGGCGGAACGTCACACCCGCAAAGGTGACCACCACGTTCAGGTCGCCAATACCGCGCTTGTCGGTCTTCATTGGATGGCTGGCCAGGGCCTGCACACCCAGATCGGTCTGGGCAATGACATCGACATCACGGATGCAACCGTAGATCACCAGGCCTTCCCAGCCATTTTTTGCGGCTTTTTCGGCGATCATGTCGCCCAGCAACGCGCGGCGCAGAGAACCACCACCGTCGACTACCAATACCTTGCCGGCACCCGGCTGGTCAGCTTGTTCCTTGACCAGCGAGTTATCTTCGAAGCACTTGATGGTGACAATTTCACCACCAAAGGAATCACGGCCGCCGAAATTGCTGAACATCGGCTCGACCACCTGCACCAGTTCCGGGTAGGCGTCGCACAGGTCTGGGGTCACGTAATGGTTCATTGAAAAATTCCTTTCTGCCAAAGAAGTGTCTTTCGAAAGAGGCGCCAGCGAGGCCGGCGCGCAACATCCCACCCGCTTCACCGCAACGCAATAGCGGCGAAGCGACTGAATATGACCAGAAGCGTTTAACGCGTCATATCTTAGCCGCAACCTTGCAGGAGCGAAACGCCCATGGCAGAGCCCTGCATCAGACCGGCGCCAAAGCCTCGGCCGGCGCCGCAAATAAAGGTGTGAGCGGGTCTTTCAACCAGCGCTCGACCAACGGCCACACTTCGACCTGGGCGGCTTTACTGACCAGCATCTCCACGTGGCCGAAATCTCCGCTAAAACCCTGCTGGCGCCCCAGGCACAGGTACTGCCGATGCTCGGCGCCGACCTGCTCGAACAGCTTGCGACAAGCCCAGTCCGGGTCCTGTTGGTCGCCCACGGCACTGACTGCCAGCAGCGGCACATCGACGTCCGCCAGGCCCTTCCACCAGTCACGCTCGCGGTCGCCGAACCGCCCGAACAGGCCGTTCCAGCGCATGGCCTCGATCATCACCCCGGCCGGTTCATCCTCGGGGCCCCGTTTGAATCGCGGGCCGGACAGTTGGGCAAGACGCTTGAGAATGAAACGGCCGCCCCACTCCACCGGTGGAATTTTCAACGGCCAGTGGGTACGGCTTACCTGACAGCCGAACAACGCCACCGACGCCACCGCCGGCGCCCCCAGAAACTGCCCACCAAGGGCGGCCGCCAGGGTAATACCGCCAAGGGAGTGGCCGATCCAGTGCGGAATTTGCGCGCTTTGCTCACGCACAAACGCACCGATGGCCGGTAAATCGTAACGCGCGTAATCGGCGATACGATTTTTGACGTAGTCGTGGTTGCGTTTGGACAGGCCATGACCGCGCATTTCCGGGATCCACACATCAAACCCCTGCCGCGCCAGGTAGGCGCCCAGGCCGATGCCCTTAGGCGAGTACCAGAAGCGCCGATTGGAAAAACTGCCATGCAACAAAATAACCGGGGTGCCGCGGGTTTGCGCGACATCGGCCAGGCCCAACCGGGTAACCGCCAGCTCGACGGTGCCGTCGGGGCTGTTACCGGGTTTGAGGCGGTACACGTCTTCACTCAAGTCGCCACGACGTTCAGCGCTGATCAAGGCGACAGGAAACAAATTGCTGCTGCTTTGCATAATGCTCTTGCACAAAAAAGGGCGGCGTCCGCAAGGATTCCCGCCCTGTACAGATAAGAATGCCGGTCACCCTCAACGAGTGACCGGCACTTTTGACGTAGCGACCTTAGGCGGACGCCTGGCCCTCGGCCAGGAAGAACCAGGTTTCCAGCACCGAATCGGGGTTCAGCGAGACGCTTTCGATGCCCTGTTCCATCAGCCACTTGGCCAGGTCAGGGTGATCGGACGGGCCTTGGCCGCAAATACCGATGTACTTGCCGGCCTTGTTACAGGCCTGAATGGCGTTGGCCAGCAGCTTCTTGACCGCGGGGTTACGCTCGTCGAACAAGTGGGCGATGATCCCCGAGTCGCGGTCCAGGCCCAGGGTCAATTGGGTCAGGTCGTTGGAGCCGATGGAGAAGCCGTCGAAGAACTCCAGGAACTCTTCGGCCAGGATGGCGTTGGACGGCAGTTCGCACATCATGATGACGCGCAGGCCGTTTTCGCCACGGGACAGGCCATTTTCAGCCAGCAGGTCCACCACCTGGCTCGCTTCGCCCAGGGTGCGCACGAACGGCACCATGATCTCGACGTTGGTCAGGCCCATCTCATTACGCACGCGCTTCAGTGCGCGACACTCAAGCTCGAAGCAGTCACGGAACGCTTCGCTGATGTAACGCGAGGCGCCACGGAAGCCCAGCATCGGGTTTTCTTCTTCCGGCTCGTAGAGCTTGCCGCCGATCAGGTTGGCGTACTCGTTGGACTTGAAGTCCGACAGGCGCACGATGACCTTTTTCGGGTAGAACGCCGCTGCCAGGGTGCTGATGCCTTCCACCAGCTTCTCGACGTAGAAGCCCACCGGGTCGTTGTAGCCGGCGATGCGCTTGTCGACGCTGTCTTTGATCTCTGGCGGCAGGCCGTCGTAATTGAGCAGTGCCTTGGGGTGCACGCCGATCATGCGGTTGATGATGAATTCCAGGCGGGCCAGGCCCACGCCGGCGTTCGGCAGTTGCGCGAAGTCGAAGGCGCGGTCCGGGTTACCGACGTTCATCATGATCTTGAACGGCAGGTCCGGCATGGCATCAATGGAGTTCTGCTTGATGTCGAAGCCCAGCTCACCTTCGAAGATGAAACCGGTATCGCCTTCGGCGCAGGAAACGGTTACGCCCTGGCCATCCTTGAGCAGTTGGGTTGCATTGCCACACCCGACCACGGCTGGAATCCCCAGCTCACGGGCAATAATCGCCGCGTGGCAGGTACGCCCGCCACGGTTGGTGACGATGGCGCTGGCGCGCTTCATGACCGGTTCCCAGTCCGGGTCGGTCATGTCCGAGACCAGTACGTCGCCTGGCTGGACCTTGTCCATTTCGGACACGTCCTTGATGATCCGCACCTTGCCGGCGCCGATACGCTGGCCGATGGCGCGGCCTTCAACCAGCACGGTGCCGGTCTCTTTGAGCAGGTAGCGTTCCATGACATTGGCCGAGGTACGACTTTTCACGGTTTCCGGGCGAGCCTGCACGATGTAGAGCTTGCCGTCGTCGCCGTCCTTGGCCCACTCGATGTCCATCGGGCACTTGTAGTGCTTCTCGATGATCATCGCTTGCTTGGCCAATTCGCTGACTTCAGCGTCGGTCAGGCAGAAACGCGCGCGCTCGGCCTTGTCGACTTCAACGGTTTTCACCGAGCGACCGGCCTTGGCCTCGTCGCCGTAGATCATCTTGATGGCCTTGCTGCCCAGGTTGCGGCGCAGGATGGCCGGACGGCCGGCCTCGAGGGTTTGCTTGTGTACGTAGAATTCGTCCGGGTTCACCGCGCCTTGTACGACGGTTTCGCCCAGGCCGTAGGCGCCGGTGATAAACACCACGTCACGGAAACCGGATTCGGTATCGAGGGTGAACATCACGCCGGCGGTGCCGGTTTCCGAACGCACCATGCGCTGCACGCCGGCAGACAGGGCCACCAGCTTGTGGTCGAAGCCCTGGTGTACGCGGTAGGAAATAGCGCGGTCATTGAACAGCGAGGCAAATACTTCCTTGGCTGCGCGGATCACGTTTTCCACGCCGCGGATGTTCAGGAAGGTCTCTTGCTGGCCGGCGAAAGAGGCGTCCGGCAAGTCTTCGGCGGTGGCCGAGGAGCGCACTGCAACGGCCATGTCCGGGTTGCCCGCAGACAATGTGGCGAAGGCGGTGCGAATTTCTTCGTTGAGCTTTTCAGGGAACTCGGCTTCCATGATCCATTGGCGGATCTGGGCGCCGGTCTTGGCCAGGGCGTTGACGTCATCGACGTCCAGGGCATCCAGCGCGGCGTGGATCTGAGCGTTCAGGCCGCTCAGTTCGAGGAAATCGCGGTAAGCCTGGGCCGTGGTGGCGAAACCACCGGGCACCGACACACCTGCGCCTGCAAGATTACTGATCATCTCGCCGAGGGATGCGTTCTTGCCCCCTACGTGCTCTACATCATGGACGCCGAGCTTATCGAGGGAAACTACGTACTCTACCAAGGTGATCTCTCCACTTTCTGTGTTGGAAAAGCTCAGGACGCCGGCTGCTCAGTAGGAGCGTTCGCCAGCGCTTGTGGCCTGGACCTGGAAAATAAGTGAGAATGCGGCCCACTGCGGGACGGCAAAATCGCGCCTATCATATCCAAGATTCGCCATCAGCTTAAGGCCCAGGGCTCAAATGAAACGATCTGCTTTCTTTATTTCCGACGGCACCGGCATCACAGCCGAGACACTGGGTCAAAGCCTGCTCGCGCAGTTCGAAAACATTACCTTCGCCAAATTCACGCGCCCCTACATCGACAGCGTGGATAAAGCGCGGGCCATGGTACAACAAATCAATCTGGCGGCTGAAAAAGACGGCTTTCGGCCGATCATTTTCGACACCATCGTCAACCAGGACATTCGTGAGATTCTCGCAACGTCGAATGGTTTCATGATCGACATTTTCTCGACGTTCCTGGCGCCACTGGAGCAGGAGCTGAGTGAACATTCCTCATACTCTGTCGGAAAGTCCCATTCCATTGGGCATAACTCCAATTATATGGAGCGTATCGAGGCGGTTAACTTCGCGCTCGACAACGACGACGGTGCACGTACCCACTACTACGACAAGGCCGACCTGATCCTGGTCGGCGTGTCGCGCTGCGGCAAAACGCCCACCTGCCTGTACATGGCCATGCAATTCGGTATTCGCGCGGCCAACTACCCGCTCACCGAGGACGACATGGAGCACTTGACGCTCCCGGCCGCCCTGCGCGCGCACTCGCACAAGCTGTTCGGCCTGACCATCGACCCGGACCGCCTCACGGCCATCCGCAACGAGCGCAAGCCCAACAGCCGCTACTCCAGCTACGCCCAGTGCGAGTTCGAAGTGCGCGAAGTAGAAAATTTGTTCCGGCGCGAGAATATTGCGCACATCAATTCCACACATTTTTCGGTGGAAGAGATTTCGGCGAAGATTCTGGTGGAGAAAGGCGTGGAGCGGCGCTTCAAATAACCTGTGGGAGGGGCAGCAGCCCCTCCCAAAGGTGGGTCGGTGTACATTCGGATCTACAGATGAAACCTGCCCCCACCCTGCCCCAACGCCGTCGCCAACGCATCAAACCCTGCCCGCAACAACTGATCATTCCCTGACGTATTGCAGATACTCGCCCGTATAAACTGCGGCACCGCCGTCTGCCCCACGGCGAAGGCCTCGGCGGTGGCGATCAGGTAATTGTGCTGCTTGAGCTCCGCGTCGATTTCCGATGCACGCCACGGCTCCGGTACCTCAATCCAAAAGTGCGGGCTGTTGAGGTGGGTGCGGTACGCCAGGCCGGCCAACAGGTCACGCACCAGGGCTTTGCGCCGACTGATCTCAGTGATCTGCTGGCGCAGCAGGTATTCGGCCGTACCATTCTCGATCCACTGCGTGGCCAACTCCAGGGTCACCGGCGTGGCCATCCAGCAGGTTGAACGTAGCGCGGCCGAAATCCGGCTGACCAGCGCCGGCGGCGCATGCACGTAACCCACCCGCAAGCCCGCGGACACCGCCTTGCTCAGGCTGCTGATCAAAATCGTCCGTTCGGGCGCGAAATGGCTCAGGGGGGGCGGCCGGTCTTCCACCAGCACGCCGTGGGCTTCGTCCTCAAGAATCAGCAGATTGTGTTCGCGGCATACCTTGACCAACGCTTCGCGGCGCGCCACCGAAAGCACCGCGGTGGTGGGGTTCTGGATCGTCGGCGTGCAGTACAACGCCGAAATCCGATGGTTACGACACACTTCATCCAGCGCGCTCGGCAACACGCCTTCTTCGTCCATTTCCAGGCCGATCAGGCGTATGCCGAGCATGCGCGCGGCAGTGATCAGCCCTGGGTACGTCAACTGTTCGGTGACCACCGTGTCGCCGGCACGCAACAGCGCCATCATCGAGCAGAGCAGACCATGCTGGCCGCCATTGACGCAGATAACCTGCTCGGGAATCGGATGAAAATCACGCTGCACCAGCCACTGCGCGCCGGCATCGCGATAACGCGGCAGCCCGGCATCGGGGGTGTAGGCGCTGATGTCCTGGAGGAATTTGGCATTAGTCGACAGGGTCTGGAAGCTCTGGGCCAGGAAGGTCGTTTCCTGCCCAGGGATGTGCATGTTGCGACTCATATCAAAATACTGGCGCGGCTCCTCGCTGACGTTGCGAAAGCCTTCATCGCGCTGGCGTTCCATCCCACGCTTGCGTACGAAAGTACCGTCACCGACTCGCGCCACCACCAACCCAAGGCGCTCCAGTTCGCCGTAGGCCCGGCTGATGGTGCCGATGGTCACCCCCAAATTGTCGGAAAGCACCCGATGGGGCGGCAGTTTTCGTCCGGGTTCAATCAAGCCTTCGAGGATGCCCCGCTCCATGACATCAGACAGGCGCTTGTACTTCACGCCCTGCCCGTTGGACAAGCCCTCACGCATAATTGACACCATGTCAATATTTGTTTTGACAGCCATCTTTCGCCCTAATAGTGTGCTTTTACGGGTTCAATCGCCGATTTTTACAACTCATTACAAGCTCAATATAGAGTTCAATTCCGGCTCAGGGAAGCAATAAACGATGCCAATGTCCGCCGTTATCGAAAACACCGCCAAAACCAAAACCCAAAAACAGTGGTTGGCCGGGCTGGTGACCAGTGTGATGTTTCTTATCGTTTGCCTGAGTTGGGGTACTACCTGGCTGGGGATCAAAATCGCCGTGGAGAGCGTGCCACCCCTCACCTCCGCCGGCCTGCGCTTTCTTATCGCGTTTCCGCTGTTCCTGTGTTTTGCCATGGTGCGCCGCGAGCCGATCCTGTTTCCCAGGGAAAGCCGATGGTTCTTCGTATTCGTGACCCTGTCCTACTTCAGCGTGCCCTACTACCTGCTCAACTATGGCGAGATGCATGTCTCGTCCGGCCTCACTGCCCTGCTGTTCAGTTGCATGCCCGTCTTCATCCTGATCTTCTCCGCGTTGTTCCTGCGCGAGCGCATCTACTTTTCCCAGGTGGTCGGTATCGGTATCGGCTTCGGCAGCCTGTACATGATCATCAAGAGCCAGGGCCTGCATTTGGACCACGCCGAGTTCCTAGGGGTACTGGCGATTCTCACTGCCGCGATCATGCATGCCTTGTGCTATGTCATCACCAAGCAAAAAGGCAGCGCGATCAGCGTCATCACCTACAACACCCTGCCCATCGGCATTGCCGGGCTGATGCTGTTCGTGGCCGGCCTGTGGTTTGAAACGCCCACCTTCGAAAACATCACCCTGCGCTCCTGGAGCGCGCTGTTCTACCTTGGGCTGGTGGCCTCGGTGGGCGGGTTCATCGTGTACTTCATGCTGCTCAAGCGCTTGAGCCCGATCATCCTGTCGTTCGTATTCATCATCTTCCCGGTGTTCGCGGTGATCATCGGCGCCTGGTACGAAGGCGTGTCGATTTCCCGCGACCTGATGCTGTACTCGGCCATCCTGCTGGCCGGCTTCGCAATCACCAAGTTGCCCGTTGAAAAACTCCTGGCCAAGAAAAATTGACCCTCCCACAACTACGCGAGAGAAACATGGAAGTCCTCCGCCCCACCGCCCTGGAACAGATCTACGCCCACGCCAGCCGCAGCTATCCCGAGGAATGCTGTGGCTTCGTCTTCGCCGACGGCAGCGTGTACCTGGGCAGCAATATCCAGAATGAGCTGCACCGCAAGAACCCCGAGATGTACCCACGCAGCGCGGCCAACGGCTACACCTTTTCGGTCGCCGACACCCTGCTGATGAACAAGGCGTTTCGCAGCGACAACCCGGTGGTAGTGATCTATCACTCCCACCCGGACGTGGGCGCCTATTTCAGCGATGAAGACCAGGACAAGGCCCTGTTCATGGGCGAACCGATCTACCCCGTCAGCTACCTGGTGGTCGACGTTCGCCGGGGCCAGGCCCTGGGTTCCAAATTGTTTGCCTGGGATGGCAAACATTTCGCACTTAAACCTTTCAACGACCTGCACACGGAGTTGTCCATGAACGCTGTCTCTTTCCCCGACATTCTGGTTCGCGTGGCCAAGCTGCCGGAATCGACCCTCGTGGGCCCCGGATCGACATTGCGCGAAGTCATTGAAAACCTCTGCACCAACCACCCGCAGTTGCGCCAGCATCTGTTTCACGACAAGAACAACCAGCTCAAGGAACACTTCCTGTTTACCGCGGAGGAAGCGTTGATTGAAGCCGATGAACCCTTGCCGGAAAAAGCCCGGATCGAAGTGTTGCTCGCGACGTCCGGCGGCATCGACGTCGACACCCTGAGCAACGAAGAGGTACAGCGTTATGTGCGCCACATCACCCTGCCGGGCGTCGGCCGCGAAGGCCAACTGAACCTCAAGAAAGCCAAGGTACTGATCATCGGCACCGGCGGCCTGGGCTCGCCCATCAGCCTGTACCTGGCGGCAGCCGGTATCGGCACCCTGGGCCTGGTGGATTTCGACGTGGTGGAAAGCAGCAACCTGCAACGCCAGATCGTCCACGGCAACGGCACGCTGGGCATGCCCAAAGTCGAGTCCGCCAAGCAGCGCCTGCAGGACCTCAACCGCCATATCCAGATCAACGCCCACAACACCGCCCTGAATGCCGACAACGCCCTGGAGCTGGTGGGGGCCTATGACCTGGTGATCGACGGCACCGATAATTTCGACACGCGCTACTTGGTCAACGACGCCTGTGTGCAATTGGGCAAGCCGTTGGTGTATGGCGCCATCTATCGCTTCGACGGCCAGATCAGCGTGCTCAACTATAAAGGCGGGCCGTGCTATCGCTGCCTGTTCCCCCAGGCACCGCCGGCGGAACTGGCCCCCAATTGCAGCGCGGGCGGGGTGATCGGCGTGCTGCCTGGCGTGGTCGGGATGATCCAGGCCACCGAGGCGATCAAATTGCTGATCGGCATTGGCGAGCCTCTGTCCGGGCGCCTGATGCGCTTCGATGCGCTGGCGATGAAGTTCAGCGAGATCCGCTTCAAGCGCCGCGCCGACTGCCCGTGCTGTTCGCAGCTGCGCCACAGCGAATCGGTGGCGCCGGCCGTGTGCGCCGACGCCGTACCCAGCGCGCCGTCACTGGCCCAAGAGCGCTACATCAAACCACGGGTACTCAAGCAACTGCTCGAACACCCTCGCAGCGCCGACGTACTGCTGGATGTGCGTGACGCCAGCGAACTGGAGGTGTGCAAGTTGCCGGGCGTGGTGCATATCCCCCTGGCCGAGCTGGACGGGCAACTCGACCGCCTCAGCCGCGATAACACCCATTATCTGATCTGCTACGCCGGCACCCGCGCCGAGCAAGCCGCCAGCACACTGATTGCCGCCGGCTTCGCCAACACCAAAGTCCTGCAAGGCGGCATGAAACACTGGGTTCGCGACGTCGAACCCGACATGCCGTTGTACTGAGCAGGGGCTGAACGATGCTGCATAACTCAATTCTCGACGCCATCGGCCATACGCCGATCGTGCGCCTGGCGCAGTTTTCCGAAGACCTCGGTATCGAGGTCTACGCCAAACTGGAATCCCTGAACCCCGGCGGCAGCCACAAGGCGCGCATCGCCCTGGGCATGATCCTCGACGCCGAACGCCGCGGCGTGCTGATCCGTGATGCCGGGCAAACCATTATCGAGCCCAGCGGCGGCAATACCGGCATTGGTCTGGTAATGGCCGGCAATGTGCTGGGCTACAAGGTGGTGCTGGTGATTCCCGACAACTACAGCCCCGAAAAACAGAAGCTACTGCGCCTGTACGGGGCCAAGGTGGTGCTGTCGGACAGCCGTCTCGGTAACAACTCCCACGGTGAAAAGTGCATGGAACTGCAGCTGGAAAACCCCAGCTACGTGATGCTCAACCAGCAACGCAACGGCGCCAACCCGCAGACCCACCGCGACACCACCGCACCGGAAATCCTGCGCGCCTTTGGTGACCGTCACGTGGATTACTTCATCAGCGGCATCGGCACCGGCGGCCATATCACCGGCATCGGCGAAACCCTCAAAGCCGCCTGGCCCGGGCTTCGCGTAATGGGCGTGGAACCTGAGGAATGTGACCTGCTGAAAAACCAGCACGCGCCGCATCATATCCAAGGCCTGTCGATTGGCCTGATCCCGAGCATCCTCAACCTCGATGTCATCGACGGCATGCTCAAGGTCTCGCGCCAGGACTGCCTCGACATGATGAAACGCATCATGCGCACCGACGCCATCAGCCTGGGACTGTCCTCCGCCGCCAACATGGTGGCCATCGCCAGGCTCGCCCCCGAACTACCGCCCGAAACGGTGGTGTTGACCATGGTCTACGACAATGCCGACAGCTACCTGCCCAACTTCGAATAACCGGGTTTCCAACCATCCAGACTGCGGGGGTGCCTCCATGGGCGGCTTTATCGACATGCAACAACTGCACGATGAGTTGCTCACCCACCTCATCAGAACCCTCACGCCCATGCAGATGAAACAGCTCGAACCGCATCTGGCGCCGCTGGTGCAAAACGCTGCGCAGGCGGTGGCCGAAGACCTGATCGCCTATGCCTACCGCGACCCGGCGTCCCGTGGGCGCGGTGAACTGATCCTGGAGTCCTATGCTTCGTTCAAAGCCGTTCTGTATTACCGGCTTGCACACTTGGTGTGGAACTTCCCCGACCAGACCAACGGCGTGTTCTCACGCATCGCCCTCAAGCTGAGCAATCAGGGCAAGGTGTTGTCGGGGGCCGAGATTCACCCCGCAGCGCGCATCGGCAGGCGCTTTGTGCTGGACCACGGCTACGGCACGGTGATCGGTGAAACCTGTGAGATCGGCAACGACTGCTACATCCTCTGCGGCGTGACCCTGGGAGCTCGCGGTATCGCCAACAACCCCGACGGCAAGCGCCACCCGCGCCTGGGCAACAATGTCGAAGTCGGCTCCGGGGCTCGCGTGCTGGGCTATGTACTGATCGGCGATAACGTGTTTATCAGCCCTTCGTGCGTGATCACCCAGGACGTGCCCGCCGGAACCAAGGTCAAGGTGGTCAACCAGATCCAACTGCAAAAAAACGATGAATCGGACCACAGCAACTACCTCGGAGCCTTCGCCCTGGATGAGCGCCTGCACGTGGTCGGCGAGATCAATGCCAGCCACAAGGTCACGGTGCTCGACGCCGATTTCCACCCTTTGCCGGGGCTGATGCTCGAACCCACGGTCAAGGAACGCCACCACCTGCAATTTCGCCTGCACCGCGTGGCAACTGGCGACCACCTGCCGCGCCTGCCGCTGAACCTGAAAGTCTGCGGCCCCGAATTTGAAATCACCCTGCTCTCTCCCCCTGGCTTGAGCGCAATGGTGCGTCACCTGTTGCAAGCCAGCCCACTGATCGTCGGAGGTTGAACATGTCCGTGCACACCATGGAAACCCTGGCGCTGTTCGACAGCGCGCCCTACCAGAACGCCTTCAGCGCACGGGTGATTGCCGTCAGCGAACACGGCGTTGCCCTGGAGCACACGCTGTTTTACCCCACCGGTGGCGGCCAGCCGGGCGACACCGGGCATTTGAGCCTGCCCGATGGCACCCAGGTAGCCGTGACAGGCACGGTGCGCGATCCGGTATTGCGTTCGATCATCTGGCACCAGGTGGAACACTGCCCGCAGCAACTGGCCGCCGGCGTGCAGGTAGACGCCGACCTGGATTGGGAGCGGCGCTACCAACACATGAAAATGCACACCTGCCTGCATCTGTTGTGCTCGATCATTGACGCCCCCGTGACCGGTTGCAGCATCAGCGCCGACAAGGGCCGCCTGGATTTCGATTTACCGGAAATGACCCTCGACAAAGACAGCATCACTCGCGACCTCAATACGCTGATAGAACAGGCCCACCCGGTTAAAACCCTGTCGATGGCCGCCACGGAATACGCCACCCTGCTGCAGATCACCCGCACCCAGGCGGTGGCGCCGCCGGTGATCCAGGGCTCGGTACGGGTGATTGAAATCGCCGGCATCGATATCCAGCCCTGCGGCGGCACCCACGTGCTCAACACCGAGGAAATCGGCCGGGTGTTCTGCGAAAAAATCGAGAAAAAGAGCAAGCACAACCGCAGGGTGATACTGCGATTTGAGTAAACGCGATCATGAATGTGGGAGGGGCACCGCCCCTCCCACAATTTAGTCCTGCACCGTTTTTCAGATCACGAACAGGTCCATGAAGCGGTTGACCGGCGTGGCCTCAAGCTGCGCCTGATCCTTGCACAAGGCAAAAATTTCGGCACTGCGCTGGCCGGTAAACCGCGTGCACAGGTTGGCCTTGAACTTGTCTTCCAGCAACGAAATGCCCTGCGCACGACGGCGACGATGGCCAATCGGATACTCCACCGCCACCTGCTCGGTAAAGGTGCCATCGACGAAGAACACTTGCACCGCATTGGCGATGGAACGCTTGTCGGCTTCCAGGTACTCACGGCTGTAGCGCGGTTCCTCGACGATTTCCATCTTGTCGCGCAACACGTCGATGATCGGGTGCGCGGCGTGGAACGCATCCTCGTAGTGCTCGGCCACCAGCGTGCCGAACGCCAGGGGCACGACGGTCATGTATTGCAGGCAGTGGTCGCGGTCGGCGGCATTGGCCAGTGGGCCGACCTTGGAGATGATGCGGATCGCCGACTCGTGGGTGGTGATCACGATACGCTCGATTTCATGCAGGCGATGTTTGACTTGCGGGTGCAAGGTCACCGCCGCTTCGCAAGCCGTTTGCGCGTGGAACTCGGCGGGGAAGCTGATCTTGAACAGCACGTTTTCCATCACGTAGGTGCCATAGGCTTGGGACAGGCTGAACGCACGTTTGTCTTCGGGCTTGAGGGCCAGATCCTTGTTGGTGTGGCTGAACAGCACGTCATAGAACCCCCACTGCGGCGCACTCAATACACCAGGGATGCCCATCTCGCCCCGCAGCGCGATATCCGCCAGGCGTACGCCACGACTCGACGCATCACCCGCCGCCCAGGATTTACGCGAACCGGCGTTCGGCGCATGTCGGTAAGTCCGCAGCGCCTGCCCGTCGACAAACGCGTGGGACAAGGCCGCCAGCAATTGCTCACGATTGGCCCCCATCAGTTTGGCGGTGACGGCGGTGGAGGCGACTTTCACCAACAGCACATGGTCGAGGCCGACGCGGTTGAACGAGTTTTCCAGCGCGATCACGCCCTGGATTTCGTGAGCCATGATCATCGCTTCCAGCACCACGCGCACGGTCAGCGGCGCGTCGCCATTGGCCAGGCGTTTTTGCGACAGGTGATCGGCCACGGCGAGGATGCCGCCGAGGTTGTCGGAAGGGTGGCCCCATTCGGCGGCGAGCCAGGTGTCGTTGTAGTCGAGCCAGCGCACGATGCAGCCGATGTCCCACGCCGCCTTGACCGGGTCCAGCCGAAATGACGTGCCCGGCACGCGTGCGCCGAACGGCACCACGCTGCCTTCGACGAGCGGCCCGAGGTGCTTGGTGCATTCGGGGAAACGCAGGGCCAGCAGGCCACAGCCGAGCGTGTCCATCAGGCAGTTGCGCGCGGTGTCCAGTGCGAGCGGCGAGTCGATTCGGTAACTGAGGACGTAGTCGGCGATGTCCTGCAGGACCTGGTCGTAGTCGGGGCGATTGTTCTGGTCGACGTTGGTGCTCATGGCAGTGCTCCAAAAGTTAGGGTTGTTCCATCCTCAGGGTCAGGGTTGATCGTGTCGCAGGTCTGTATGCCTGCTTATGTCCCTTGTGGGGGGAGGCTTGCTTCCTCCCACAGGGAATTGGTGTTGGGCTTTAGAAAGAGTCGCCGGGGACGCGCACGCAACCTTCCATCAACACCCGCGCACTGCGGCTCATGATGGCTTTTTTCACGACCCATTCGCCGTTCACCTGGGTGGCTTCAGCACCCACGCGCAAGGTGCCGGACGGATGCCCGAAGCGCACGGCGTTACGTTCAATGCCACCGGCCGCGAGGTTGACCAAGGTCCCGGAAATCGCCGCCGCCGTGCCAATTGCCACCGCCGCCGTGCCCATCATCGCGTGGTGCAGCTTGCCCATGGACAGCGCACGCACCAGCAAATCCACATCCCCGGCCTTGATCGCCTTGCCGCTGGAGGCCACGTAATCGGAAGGCTTGGCCACAAACGCGACCTTCGGCGTGTGCTGGCGCTGGGCCGCTTCGTCCAGGTGCTTGATCAAGCCCATGCGCAGCGCGCCGTGGGCACGCACGGTCTCGAACATGGCCAGGGCCTTGGGGTCGCCGTTGATCGCACCTTGCAGCTCGGTGCCGGTATAACCCAAGTCTTGGGCGTTGATGAAAATCGTCGGGATACCGGCGTTGATCAGCGTGGCCTTGAAGGTGCCGATACCAGGTACTTCCAGATCGTCGACCAGGTTGCCGGTGGGGAACATCGAGCCACCGCCGCCCTCTTCTTCCGCCGCCGGGTCCATGAATTCCAGCTGCACTTCGGCAGCCGGAAACGTCACGCCGTCCAGTTCGAAGTCGCCGGTTTCCTGTACCGCGCCGTCGGTGATCGGCACGCGGGCGATGATGGTCTTGCCGATATTGGCCTGCCAGACGCGCACCACGGCCACGCCGTTGTGTGGGATTCGAGCCGGCTCGACCAAACCCGCACTGATCGCGAACGAACCCACCGCCGCCGACAGGTTGCCGCAGTTGCCGCTCCAGTCGACAAAGGGCTTATCGATGGAGACCTGGCCAAACAGGTAGTCCACGTCGTGATCGGCACGGGTGCTCTTGGAAAGAATCACGGTTTTGCTGGTGCTGGACGTGGCGCCGCCCATGCCATCGATTTGCTTGTCGTAGGGATCGGGGCTGCCGATCACTCGCAGCAACAAGGCATCGCGGGCCTTCCCCGGGACCTGCGCCGAAGCGGGCAGGTCCTGGAGGCGGAAAAATACGCCCTTGCTGGTGCCGCCACGCATATAGGTGGCGGGGATCTTGATTTGCGCTACAGGTGCCATATGCATCCTCTTCTCAGGCGGTCGCCGCCGATTCCAGGAAGTCCTGGGCGAAACGTTGCAACACGCCGCCCGCCTCGTAGATCGACACTTCTTCGGCAGTGTCCAGGCGGCAGGTCACCGGCACCTCGACACGTTCGCCGTTCTTGCGGTTGATCACCAGGGTCAACTGCGCACGCGGTGTGCGTTCGCCGACCACGTCATAGGTTTCACTGCCGTCGATGTGCAAGGTGTGGCGGTCGGTGCCCGGCAGAAACTCCAGCGGCAACACGCCCATGCCCACCAGGTTGGTGCGGTGGATACGTTCGAACCCTTCGGCGGCAATCGCTTCCACACCGGCCAGGCGTACGCCCTTGGCGGCCCAGTCGCGGGAGGAGCCTTGGCCGTAGTCGGCACCGGCGATGATGATCAGCGGCTGCTTGCGTTCCATGTAGGTTTCGATGGCTTCCCACATGCGCGTAACCTTGCCTTCGGGCTCGATGCGCGCCAGGGAGCCCTGCTTGACCTTGCCGTTTTCCTGCACCATTTCGTTGAACAGTTTCGGGTTGGCGAAGGTGGCGCGTTGCGCGGTCAGGTGGTCGCCACGGTGGGTCGCGTAAGAGTTGAAGTCGACTTCCGGCAGGCCCATTTTCGCCAGGTATTCGCCGGCGGCGCTGTCGAGCATGATCGCGTTCGAAGGCGACAGGTGGTCGGTGGTGATGTTGTCCGGCAGCACCGCCAGCGGGCGCATGCCCTTGAGCGGGCGCGCACCGGCCAATGCGCCTTCCCAGTACGGCGGGCGGCGGATATAGGTGCTTTGCGGGCGCCAGTCGTACAGCGGCGTGACCTTGGGGCCGGTGTCTTCGTGGATCGCGAACATCGGAATGTATACCGCGCGGAACTGCTCGGGCTTGACCGAGGCCTTGACCACCGCGTCGATTTCTTCGTCGCTCGGCCAGATGTCCTGCAGGCGGATCTCCTTGCCGTCGGCATCCAGGCCAAGCACGTCCTTTTCGATGTCGAACCGGATGGTGCCGGCAATCGCATAGGCCACCACCAGCGGCGGCGACGCCAGGAACGCTTGCTTGGCGTACGGGTGAATCCGCCCGTCGAAGTTGCGGTTGCCCGAAAGCACGGCGGTGGCGTACAGGTCGCGGTCGATGATCTCTTGCTGGATCACCGGGTCCAGCGCGCCGGACATGCCATTGCAGGTGGTGCAGGCGAAGGCCACTACGCCAAAGCCGAGTTTTTCCAGCTCATGGCCCAGGCCGGCTTCTTCCAGGTACATCGCCACGGTTTTCGAGCCGGGCGCCAGGGACGATTTGACCCACGGCTTGCGCGTCAGCCCCAGCCGGTTGGCATTGCGCGCCAGCAGGTCGGCGGCGATCACGTTGCGCGGGTTGCTGGTGTTGGTGCAACTGGTGATGGCGGCGATGATCACCGCGCCGTCCGGCATCTGCCCCGGTACGTCGTCCCACTGGCCGCAAATGCCTTGAGCAGCCAGGTCACGCGTGGCGACGCGGGCGTGGGGGTTGCTCGGGCCGGCCATGTTGCGCACGACGCTGGACAGGTCGAAGCTCAGGCCACGCTCGTATTGCGCCCCCTTGAGGTCATCGGCCCACAGCCCGGTGTGGCGTGCGTACTGCTCGACCAGCGCGACTTGTTCGTCTTCGCGGCCGGTGAGCTTGAGGTAGGCAATGGTTTGCTGGTCGATGTAGAACATCGCCGCCGTGGCACCGTATTCCGGGGCCATGTTGGAGATGGTCGCGCGGTCGCCCAGGGTGAGCGCCGACGCACCTTCACCAAAGAACTCCAGCCACGCGCCGACGACTTTTTGCTTGCGCAGGAACTCGGTCAGCGCCAGCACCATATCGGTGGCCGTGATGCCCGGCTGCAGCTTGCCGGTGAGCTCGACGCCCACGCTTTCGGGCAGGCGCATCCACGAGGCGCGGCCGAGCATCACGCTCTCGGCTTCCAGGCCACCGACGCCGATGGCGATCACGCCCAAGGCGTCCACATGCGGGGTGTGGCTGTCGGTGCCGACACAGGTGTCGGGGAAGGCCACGCCGTCGCGCACCTGGATCACCGGGGACATTTTCTCCAGGTTGATCTGGTGCATGATGCCGTTACCCGGCGGGATCACGTCGACGTTCTTGAAGGCTTTTTTGGTCCATTCGATAAAGTGAAAACGGTCTTCGTTGCGGCGGTCCTCGATGGCGCGGTTCTTCTGGAACGCATCCGGATCGAAACCACCGGCCTCGACGGCCAGGGAGTGGTCGACAATCAACTGGGTCGGCACCACCGGGTTGACCTGCGCCGGGTCACCGCCTTGCAGGGCGATGGCGTCGCGCAGGCCGGCGAGGTCGACCAGCGCGGTCTGGCCAAGGATGTCGTGGCACACCACGCGCGCCGGGAACCAGGGAAAGTCGAGGTCGCGTTTGCGTTCGATCAGTTGGCTCAGGGACGCCTCAAGGGTGGCCGGGTCGCAACGGCGCACCAGGTTTTCAGCGAGCACGCGGGAGGTATAGGGCAACGTCGCGTAGGCGCCGGGGGTGATGGCTTCGACTGCCGCGCGGGCGTCGAAGTAATCCAGGCGGCTGCCGGGCAGCGGTTTGCGAAATTCAGTGTTCATCGTCAGGACTCGGTCACGGTGGTTGCAAGAGGGACCCACTGATCCAGATTTGACATGCGATTTAAATGTGGAAGGGGGCAAGTCGAGTCGTCGCACCGCCCTCCCACATTTGATCTCATTCCACTTCAGGATCGCCGGTCTTCAGCGACGTTCGATTGGCACGAACTTGCGCTGTTCGACGCCGGTGTACTCGGCGCTTGGACGGATGATGCGGTTGTTGGCACGCTGCTCAAACACATGCGCGGCCCAGCCGGTCAGGCGCGAGCAGACAAAGATCGGCGTGAACAGCTTGGTCGGGATGCCCATGAAGTGGTACGCCGAGGCATGGTAGAAGTCGGCGTTGGGGAAGAGTTTTTTCTGCTCCCACATGGTTTTGTCGATGGCTTCGGAGACCGGGAACAACACGGTGTCGCCCACTTCGTCGGCGAGTTTTTTCGACCAGCCCTTGATCACTTCATTGCGCGGGTCGTTGTCTTTGTAGATCGCGTGGCCGAAGCCCATGATCTTGTCTTTGCGCGCCAGCATGCCGAGGGTGCCTTCCACCGCTTCTGCGGCAGAGCCGAAACGTTCGATCATCTCCATCGCCGCTTCGTTGGCGCCGCCATGCAGCGGGCCGCGCAGCGAGCCGATGGCAGCGGTGACGCAGGAATACAGGTCCGACAGGGTCGAAGCGCACACTCGTGCGGTGAAGGTCGACGCGTTGAACTCGTGCTCGGCGTAGAGGATCAGCGACACATTCATGACTTTCTCATGCAGCTCGCTCGGCTTCTTGCCGTGCAGCAGGTGCAGGAAGTGGCCGCCGATGCCTGGCTCGTCAGTCACGCAGTCGATGCGCTTGCCGTCATGGCTGAAGCGGTACCAGTAACACATGATCGCCGGAAACGCGGCGAGCAGGCGGTCGGTGACATCCCGTTGCACACTGAAGTCTTTCTCGGGTTCGATATTGCCCAGGAACGAACAACCGGTGCGCATCACGTCCATCGGATGGGCGTCGGCGGGGATGCGTTCCAGCACTTCTTTCAGTGCCTGGGGCAGGTCGCGCAGCTTGCTCAGCTTGTGGCGATAGTCGGTCAGTTGGGCCTGGGTCGGCAGTTCGCCGTACAACAGCAGGTAGGCGACTTCTTCAAACTGCGCGTCGGCGGCCAGTTCGCGTACGTCGTAGCCGCGATAGGTCAGGCCGGCACCGGCTTGGCCCACGGTGGACAGAGCGGTCTGCCCGGCGACCTGGCCACGCAGGTCGGCGCCACTCAATACTTTTGCTTCAGCCATGTTCGTTCTCCAATTTTGTAGTTATGGGAGGCGCGTTCGTTACTTTTTCGCGGCGAACAGCGCGTCGAGCTTCTGCTCGAAGGTGTGGTAGTCGATGCGGTCGTAAAGCTCCATGCGGGTTTGCATGGTGTCGATCACGTTCTGCTGGGTGCCGTCGCGACGGATCGCGGTGTAGACGTTTTCGGCGGCCTTGTTCATGGCGCGAAAGGCCGAGAGCGGGTACAGCACCAGGGAAACATCGGCAGATTTCAACTGTTCGGTGGTGTACAGCGGCGTCGCACCGAATTCGGTGATATTGGCCAGAATTGGCGCTTTCACCCGGGCAGCGAACAGTTTGTACATCTCCAGTTCAGTGATGGCTTCCGGGAAGACCATGTCGGCACCGGCCTCGATACAGGCGGCGGCACGCTCCAGGGCGGATTCCAGGCCTTCGACGGCCAGGGCATCGGTACGCGCCATGATCACAAAGCTGTCATCGGTGCGCGCATCCACGGCGGCCTTGATGCGGTCGACCATCTCCTGCTGGGAGACGATTTCTTTGTTCGGGCGATGCCCGCAGCGTTTGGCGCCGACCTGGTCTTCGATGTGGATGGCGGCCGCGCCGAACTTGATCATCGACTTGACGGTGCGCGCCACGTTGAACGCCGAGGAACCGAACCCGGTGTCCACGTCCACCAGCAGCGGCAGGTCGCATACATCGGTGATACGACGCACGTCGGTGAGCACGTCGTCCAGGCCGGTGATGCCCAGGTCCGGCACGCCCAGGGAGCCGGCAGCCACGCCGCCGCCTGACAGATAAATCGCCTTGAAGCCGGCGCGCTTGGCCAACAGGGCGTGGTTGGCGTTGATCGTGCCGACCACCTGCAACGGATGCTCGCTGGCGACCGCGTCACGGAAACGCTGGCCGGGTGTGCTTTTATTATTCGAACTCATGACTCACCTCTATCAGGGGCGCCGTCCGGAAAGTGACGGGCAATATTGCGTTTGGAAGCGCCGATATGCCGGCGCATCAACAATTCGGCCAATTCACCGTCGCGATCGGCAATCGCGTCCAGAATGCGGTGATGCTCGGCAAAAGCCTGGCGTGGACGATTCGGCGTGGCGGAGAACTGGATGCGGTACATGCGCACCAACTGGTACAGCTCGCCGCAGAGCATTTGAGTGAGGGTGCGGTTGCCCGCGCCTTGAATTATCCGGTAATGAAAGTCGAAGTCGCCTTCCTGCTGGTAGTAACCGACGCCGGCCTGGAATGCCGCATCCCGTTCATGGGTATGCAGCACTTGGCGCAGTTCTTCGATTTCGGCGTCGGTCATGCGCTCGGCGGCCAAGCGGCAGGCCATGCCTTCCAGGGACTCGCGGATCTCATAGAGCTCGACCAGCTCGGCATGGCTCAACGACACAACGCGGGCGCCCACATGGGGCACGCGCACCAGCAGGCGCTGGCCTTCCAGACGATGGATCGCTTCGCGCAGCGGGCCGCGGCTGATGCCGTAGGTGCGCGCCAGTTCCGGCTCGGAGATCTTGCTGCCGGGGGCGATCTCGCCCTTGACGATGGCGGCCTGGATACGCCGGAAGACGTTCTCCGACATTGTCTGGGACTCGTCGGAAGCAGCGACCGGAGATTCCGATTGAACCCACATATTGTCGACACCTTTAAAAGCAATGCCGCAAAAACTAGCCAATCAGCCTGCATTAGTCAAAGAATAAATCCACATTGTCGACAATCGTCTAATAACCCTCAACGTATTCACCGAGAGCATGGCCGCCTGCCAGCGCTGGCGCCAAAAAAGCATCATGTTAGAATGCCCGCCGCTTTTGCCTGACATCATTGGATGAAACGGCGCACGAGGGAGTTTGCGCAGCAATGCCAGTCGCCTTGAATTGAACATCGCACTGCACCGCCTCAGGATCTATGAGACTCAAGCCCTTCCCCCTGTTTTGCCTACTGTGCCTACCGAGCCTTGGCGTTGCCGCCGAGAAGACCGTGTATGGCCTCAACGAATATGCCCAATTGGCTGATATCGACCTGGAGGTCGCCGCCAAGCTGGACACCGGTGCCAAGACCGCGTCCCTCAGCGCCCGCGATATCAAGCGTTTCAAGCGCAACGGCGAATCCTGGGTGCGATTCTACCTGGCCATCGACGCCGCCCATTCCCACCCCATCGAGCGCCCCCTGGCCCGCGTCAGCAAGATCAAGCGCCGCGCTGGCGACTACGACCCCGATGAAGACAAGAACTACACCGCCCGCCCGGTGATTTCCCTGGATATCTGCATGGGCAGCGCTTTACGCAGCATCGAAGTGAACTTGACTGACCGCAGCGCTTTCCAATACCCGCTGCTGATCGGCTCCGAAGCGTTGAAACGCTTTGATGCGCTGATCGACCCCAGTCTTAAATACGCAGCAGGCAAACCCGCCTGCGCCGCCGACGCTCATACCGCCGAGTAAACCGAATGCGCTCTCTTACCCTGCACCTGAAAATCCTGATCGCCATCCTGGTGGTGCTGGGTATTTCGGTCACCGCCTATCAGATTTTCGTGCTGGGCATTCCCGTCACCGAGGACGCCACCGACGACTTGTGGAACATCGACGCCAAAGTCGAGTTCGTCGCCAGCCCGAAAGACCCGGTGAAAATCCAGATGTTCGTGCCCCCCTTGAGCCGCGACTTCGTCAGCCTTAATGAGAGTTTCATTTCCAATAACTACGGGGTCAGCGTCAACCGCATCGACGGTAACCGCAAGGTCACCTGGTCGGCACGCCGGGCCAAGGGCAACCAGACCCTGTATTACCGCCTGGTGCTGACCAAGCGTTACAGCGGCGAAAAAGCCAAGATCAAAGGCCCGACCTTCCGCGACAGCATCGCCGTGGAAGGCCCGGAAAAAATCGCCGCCGAAGCCCTGCTGGCACCGATCCGCCAGCATTCGGCCGACGTCGAGACCTTCATTACCGAAGCGATCAAGCGCACCAACAACCTCAATGACGACAATGTGAAGTTGTTGCTGGCGGGCGACCCGTCGACGCCGCACAAGGCCAAGATCGTCGAGTTGCTGTTGTCCATCGCCCATGTGCCGGTGGAAAAGGTGCACACCATCCGCCTGGTCGCCGACCAACCGCAAACCCCGGAACTGTGGCTGCGCAGCTTCAATGGCAATGACTGGCTGTATTTCAACCCGGAAACCGGCGAACAGGGCCTGCCCGCCGACCGCCTGCTGTGGTGGACCGGCGATGAAAACCTGATCACCGTCGATGGCGGCAAGAAAGCCATGGTCACCTTCAGCCTCAACAACAGCGAAATGAACGCCATTCGCCTGGCCAAGCTGACCGACGAAAACACCGACGCCAATTTCCTCGAATACTCGCTGTATGGCTTGCCGCTGCAAACCCAGCAGACCTTCATGATCATGGTGATGATCCCGATCGGCGTGCTGGTGATTCTGATCCTGCGTAACCTGATCGGCCTGCAGACCCTGGGCACGTTCACCCCGGTGTTGATCGCCCTGGCGTTCCGCGAAACGCAGTTGGGCTTCGGGATCATGCTGTTTACGGTGATCACCGCGCTGGGGCTGTCGCTCAGGTCGTACCTTGAACATTTGAAGCTGCAGATGCTGCCGAGGCTGTCGGTGGTGCTGACGTTCGTGGTGGTACTGATCGCGGCCATCAGCCTGTTCAGCCATAAGCTGGGCCTGGAACGCGGCCTCTCCGTGGCACTGTTCCCGATGGTGATCCTGACCATGACCATCGAACGCCTGTCGATTACCTGGGAAGAACGCGGCGGTGGCCATGCGATGAAGGTGGCGATTGGTACGCTGTTCGCCGCGTCCCTGGCGCACATCATCATGAGCGTGCCGGAGTTGATCTACTTCGTGTTCACCTTCCCGGCGATCCTGCTGATCCTGGTGGGCTTCATGCTGGCCATGGGGCGTTATCGCGGCTATCGCCTGACCGAACTGGTGCGCTTCAAGGCCTTCCTCAAGGCTGACTCGTAATGTTCGGCTTCTGGAAGACCTGGAAAGCCCTCGAAGCGCGGGGGATTATGGGCATCAACCGGCGTAACGCCGACTACGTGCTCAAGTACAACAAGCGCAGCCTGTACCCGATCGTGGATGACAAAATCATCACCAAGGAACGCGCGATCGCCGCCGGCATCCATGTGCCGCAAATGTACGGGGTGATCTCCACCGAAAAGGAAATCGACAAGCTCGACGAAATTATCGCCGGGCGCAGCGACTTCGTGATCAAGCCGGCCCAGGGTGCCGGCGGGGATGGCATCCTCGTCGTGGCCGACCGCTTTGAAGGGCGCTATCGCACGGTGTCCGGCAAAATCATCAGCCATGAAGAGATCGAACATCAGATCTCCAGCATCCTCACCGGCCTGTACTCCCTGGGCGGCCACCGTGACCGTGCGCTGATCGAATACCGCGTGGTGCCCGACCAGATCTTCAAAAGCATCAGTTACGAAGGCGTACCGGATATCCGCATCATTGTGCTGATGGGCTACCCGGTGATGGCCATGCTGCGCTTGCCGACCCGCCAGTCCGGCGGCAAGGCCAACCTGCACCAGGGCGCGATCGGCGTGGGCGTGGACCTGGCCACCGGCCTGACCCTGCGTGGCACCTGGCTGAATAACATCATTACCAAGCACCCCGACACCACCAACGCGGTGGACGGCGTGCAGTTGCCCAACTGGGACGGTTTCATGAAGCTCGCCGCGGGCTGCTACGAGCTGTGCGGGTTGGGCTATATCGGCGTGGACATGGTGCTGGACCAGGAAAAAGGCCCGCTGATCCTGGAGCTGAATGCACGGCCGGGGCTGAATATCCAGATCGCCAACGACTGTGGGCTGACCCTGCGCACCCATGCGGTGGAGGCCCGATTGGAAGCGCTGAAAGCTGCCGGCGTGACGGAAACGGTGGAAGAACGAGTGAAGTTCGTACAGGAAATGTTTGGGCATATTCCGCCCGTCGAAGGTTGATCCGGCCTTCGAACTGTCTATCCCCGACATCCCCTCTAGGAGCAAATCCTACGGGGGACTACAATCCCCTCCCCCGCGCCTTGGCTGATCCACCCCGCATGTCGACCTGTTCCGTACACCCGCTGCCCTACCGGGCCAACCCCGCCGAGTATTTTGCGGCGATTCGCCATGCGCCCGGCGCGGTGCTACTCGACAGCGGCCGGCCGGTGGCCGAGCGCGGGCGTTATGACCTGCTCAGCGCCTGGCCCGAGGCGACCTTGGCGGTGGAGCCCGACGAAAGCGGCAGCGATTTCCTGCAGCGTTTGCGTAAAAACCTGACTCAGTTGGGTAACGCCAGCCTGCCCCACGGTTACACCTTGCCGTTTGTCGGTGGTTTGATCGGCTACCTGAGCTATGACTTTGGCCGACACCTGGAGCAAATGCCGCACCTGGCGGTGGATGACTTGCACCTGCCGGACGCGCGCTTCGGTTTGTATGCCTGGGCGCTGATCAGTGATCACCAGGTGCAAACCAGTCAACTGGTGTTCCACCCGGCGCTGGCTGACAGCGAGCGGCAACGCTTGATCGCGCTGTTCAGTCAACCGACGGCCGAGACCACGGCGCCGTTCGCGCTGAAGGGGCCAATGAAGTCGGACCTGACCCCTGAGGCTTACCACCAGGCCATCGTGCGCATTCAGGATTACATCCAGGCCGGTGACTGCTACCAGGTCAACTTTGCCCAGCGTTTTCGCGCGCCGTGCATCGGTGATCCATGGGCGGCTTATTGCGCCTTGCGCGCAGCCTGCCCAACGCCTTTTTCCGGTTTCCAGAGCCTGCCGGATGCCGGCGCGGTGCTGAGCTTGTCACCGGAACGCTTCGTCAGGGTCAGCGAGGGCCAGGTTGAAACCCGCCCGATCAAAGGCACGCGGCCACGCGGCGCAACGCCTGAACAAGACGCCGCCCACGCCGCCGAACTGCTGGCCAGCCCCAAGGATCGCGCCGAAAACCTGATGATTGTCGACCTGCTGCGCAACGACCTCGGCCGCACCTGTCGCACCGGCTCGGTGAGCGTGCCGGAGTTGTTCAGCCTGGAAAGCTACCCCAACGTGCATCACCTGGTCAGCAGCGTTATCGGCGAGTTGGCCGACAACAAAGACGCCCTCGACCTGATCGCCGGCAGCTTCCCCGGCGGGTCCATTACCGGTGCGCCGAAGATCCGCGCAATGCAGATCATCGACGAACTGGAGCCGACGCGACGCGGCTTGTATTGCGGCTCCCTGGTGTACCTGGACGTGCGCGGCGAGATGGACAGCTCCATCGCCATCCGCACTTTGCTGGTCAAGGATGGCCAGGTGTGCTGCTGGGGCGGAGGCGGGATCGTGGCGGATTCGCAGTGGGAGGCGGAGTATCAGGAGTCGCTGACCAAGGTACGGGTGCTGTTACAAACCTTGGAAAGTTTGTAACGCACGACCCTCGTGGCTTTGGGCATCAACTGAATGACTTACAGGCTCAACGTCCGATTCGAAGCCTTGATGAACTCCCGCTTCAAATCCTCAAACGTATGCACCGCTGGGAACTGCGGGAACTCGCGAATCACATTCTCCGGCGCGTGGAACAGAATCCCACGGTCGGCTTCGCCCAGCATGGTGGTGTCGTTGTAGGAATCGCCGGCGGCGATCACGCGGTAGTACAGGCTCTTGAACGCCAGCACCGACTGGCGCTTGGGGTCTTTCTGGCGCAGTTGGTAGCTGATCACCCGGTCATTTTCATCGGTGATCAGACGGTGGCAAAGCAAGGTCGGGAAGCCCAGTTGGCGCATCAGCGGCTGGGAGAACTCGTAGAACGTGTCGGACAGGATCACCACCTGGAAGCGCTCGCGCAGCCAATTGACGAACTCGATGGCGCCTTCCAGCGGCTTGAGCGTGGCGATCACGGCCTGTATGTCGGCAAGCTTGAGCCCGTGTTCGTCGAGGATGCGCAGACGTTGCTGCATCAGCACGTCGTAGTCGGGAATGTCGCGGGTGGTGGCCCGCAGGGATTGGATACCGGTTTTTTCGGCGAAGGCGATCCAGATTTCCGGAACCAGCACCCCTTCCAGGTCAAGACAGGCAATTTCCACAAGACACTCCATTGGATTTATTGGTTGAGCGGGCAAAACGACTGCCGAACTCTAGCGATTCAAGCTCGCCGCCGCAACGCAGAGCGGATTTTGTTACCATCGCCCACCTAGAGAGCGCTCAGCGCCACTGACCTGTAGGAACCGTCCTGATGAACCAAGCCTTCGACGTCGTTGAACTCGCCACGACCTATGCCAACAAATCCGCCCAGGACATTCTCAAGCTGGCGTTCAGCCAGTTCGGCGATGACCTGTGGATCTCTTTCAGCGGTGCCGAGGACGTGGTGCTGGTGGACATGGCCTGGAAGCTGAACAAGAACGTCAAGGTGTTCAGCCTCGACACCGGCCGCCTGCATCCGGAGACCTACCGATTTATCGAGCAGGTACGCGAGTTCTACAAAATCGACATCGAACTGATCTCGCCGGACCAGAGCAAGCTGGAGCCGTTCGTCAAGGAAAAGGGCCTGTTCAGCTTCTACAAGGATGGCCATGGCGAATGCTGCGGCGTGCGCAAGATCGAACCGCTGCGCCGCAAATTGTCCGGCGTGAGCGCCTGGGCCACCGGCCAACGCCGCGACCAGAGCCCCGGCACCCGCAGCCAGGTGGCGGTGCTGGAGATCGACACAGCCTTTTCCACCCCGGAACGCACCCTGTACAAGTTCAACCCGTTGGCGCAAATGACCAGCGAAGAGATCTGGGGTTATATCCGCATGCTGGAACTGCCCTACAACAGCCTGCATGAGCGCGGCTTTATCAGCATCGGCTGCGAGCCATGCACCCGGCCGGTGTTGCCCAACCAACATGAGCGCGAAGGCCGCTGGTGGTGGGAAGAGGCCACGCAGAAGGAATGCGGGCTGCACGCGGGGAACATCATCAGCAAGGCGTGAGGGTTGACGCGGTTGGAAAATGTGGGAGGGGGCTTGCCCCGATAGCGGTCTGTCAGTCAGCGTATGTTTGACTGAAACACCGCTATCGGAGGCAAGCCCCCTCCCACATTTGTTTTGTATTTAGGCTTGAAATGTACACACAAATGTAACCATTGGTGCCATTTATGTGTGCAATTCTTATTCAGACGCACCATAACGTAACACCTGCCCCCGACTATCGTCTGTCTCGTTGAACCCCACGCTTACACCTTAAAAATAAATAACTGTTCAATCGGTCAATTTATAAATCTTTAAATTCAGCCAGTTATTTAGATCCCCTATTAAAACGAAATTAGCCAGGGTTTTCATAGATCCAAAACTGGCACGCATGTGGCTTAAGGTGAAAAGTGCTTTGTATACAATAAATACAAAACCTACATACACTTTGCCATCCGCCGCTTTGCTGCAGATGTGCTGGAGCCTGCCGGAATGCGTACTAGCCTCTCGAATGACCTCGCACTGGATCTGCCCTCTTCAGCCTTGAACCCCGAGGCCGCCGGCCCGCTGGTACTCAGCCCACGCCTGCACAACAAGGACCTGGCGCCTACCAAGGTGGAAGGCCGGCGTTGGGGGCGCTATAGCATTTTTGCGCTGTGGACCAATGACGTGCACAACATCGCCAATTATTCGTTCGCCATCGGCCTGTATGCGCTGGGCCTGGGCGGTTGGCAAATCCTGCTGTCCCTGGGGATCGGCGCGGCGCTGGTGTACTTCTTCATGAACCTGTCGGGGTATATGGGCCAGAAGACCGGGGTGCCGTTCCCGGTGATCAGCCGTATCAGTTTCGGTATTCATGGCGCGCAGCTTCCGGCGCTGATCCGTGCGGTGATTGCGATTGCCTGGTTTGGTATCCAGACCTACCTGGCATCGGTGGTTTTCCGCGTGCTGCTGACGGCAATTCATCCAGGCTTTGCCGAGTATGACCACAACGCGATCCTGGGCTTATCCACCCTGGGTTGGGTGTGTTTTGTGGCGATCTGGTTCGTGCAACTGGTGATCCTGGCCTACGGCATGGAGATGGTGCGGCGCTACGAAGGCTTCGCCGGGCCGGTGATCCTGGCAACGATGGCTGCCTTGACCGGCTGGATGTACTTCCAGGCGGGCGGCAATATTGCCTGGTCGATCCGCGAACCCCTGAGCGGCGGCGAGATGTGGCGCAATATCTTTGCCGGCGGCGCGCTGTGGTTGGCGATCTACGGCACGCTGATCCTCAACTTCTGTGATTTCGCCCGCTCTTCACCGTGCCGCAGAACCATACAGGTCGGTAATTTCTGGGGCCTGCCGGTGAACATCCTGGTGTTCGCCGCCATCACCGTGCTGCTGTGCGGCGGGCAATTTCAGCTCAATGGCCGAGTGATCGAAAGCCCCACCGAAATCATCGCGGCCATCCCCAACACCTTCTTTCTCGTGCTGGGTTGCCTGGCGTTCCTGATTGTCACCGTGGCGGTGAACATCATGGCCAATTTCGTCGCCCCGGCCTTTGTGCTGAGCAACCTGGCGCCCAAGTACCTGAACTTTCGGCGTGCCGGGTTGATCAGCGCCACCGTGGCGGTGTTGATCCTGCCGTGGAACCTCTACAACAGCCCCTTGGTGATTGTGTATTTCCTCTCCGGCCTGGGCGCGCTGCTGGGGCCGCTGTACGGGGTGATCATGGTTGATTACTGGCTGATCCGTAAAAGCCAGGTGGATGTACCGCAGTTGTACAGCGAAGATCCGAAAGGCGTTTATCACTACAGCCGTGGGGTCAATTTACGTGCCGTCGCGGCGTTTATTCCTGCGGCGGTGATCGCCATCCTGCTGGCGCTGTTGCCGGGTTTTGCCAGCGTCTCGCCGTTTTCCTGGCTGTTTGGCGCCGGTATTGCAGGGGTGCTGTACCTGCTGATCGCCAAGCGCGAACCGTTTTACGCCGATGTCAGCGGCGAAAGCATTGCAGTCGATAACGTCAGTCATTAATCAAGGACATTCCATGCGTATCCTCGTGGTCAACGTCAACACCACCGCCTCCATCACCGACACCATCGCCCAGCAAGCGCGGGCCGTGGCGGCGCCGGGCACCGAAATCGTCGGGCTCACCCCGTACTTTGGCGCCGAGTCGGTGGAGGGCAATTTCGAAAGCTACCTGGCGGCCATCGCTGTGATGGACCGGGTCATGGCTTACGACCAGCCATTCGACGCAGTGATCCAGGCCGGCTACGGCGAACATGGCCGCGAAGGCTTGCAGGAATTGTTGAACGTGCCGGTGGTGGATATCACCGAAGCCGCCGCCAGCACCGCCATGTTCCTGGGCCACGCTTATTCGGTGGTGACCACCCTGGACCGCACGGTGCCGCTGATTGAAGACCGCCTGAAGCTCGCCGGCCTGTACCAACGCTGCGCCTCGGTGCGGGCCAGCGGCATGGCTGTGCTGGAATTGGAAGAAAACCCGCTGGCCGCCATGGAAGCCATTGTGCGCCAGGCGGAGCTGGCCATTGGGGAAGACAAGGCCGAAGTGATCTGCCTGGGCTGCGGCGGCATGGCCGGGTTGGACGAAAAAATTCGCCAGCGCACCGGCGTGCCGGTGGTGGATGGGGTGACGGCGGCGGTGACGATTGCCGAATCGTTGGTGCGGTTGGGGCTGTCGACGTCCAAAATTCGGACTTATGCGACGCCAAGGCCTAAAAAGATCATGGGCTGGCCGGGCACGTTCGGCCGTTGAGATCGAATGTGGGGGCTTGCTCCCGATGCGAGGGTGTCAGCTGGCTGATGGATGACTGACCCACTGCTATCGGGGCACGCCCCCACACACGCTTTGAACTGAGCCTGGCCTTAGAGTGCGCTGAACCTCTGGCCCAAGTTCTGCTCGGCGAACTGCTCGATGATGAAATCCACAAACGCCCGGGTCTTGCCGGGCAGCAATTTATGCTCGGCGTAGTAGATGGAGATATTGCCGTCATCCACATACCAATCGGGCAACACCCGAACCACCGCGCCGCTGTCGAGGAACGGCACGGCCATCGGCATGCTGACCAGGGCGATGCCCAGGCCCTGGGCGCTGGCGCAGCAGGCGGCTTCGGAGTCGCTCATGGTCATGCCGGGCTTGAGCACCAACGGGCTGTGGTCGCGCTCGATGCTGGTCAATTGCCAGGAACGCACACGGCCGGTTTGCGGTGAACGGATGAGGATGCCGGTGCAACGTGCCAAATCCTCAGGCACCGACACCGGCGGGCGCTTCGCCAGGTAATCCGGCGAGGCCACCAGCACCCGGTGCGCCGGGGTCAACTTGCGCGCCACCACACCCTGGGGCAGTTCGAAACCACCGCCGATGGCGGCATCAAAGCCCTGGCCGATCAGGTCGACTTGGCGATTATCGAAATGCCAGTCCGGGCGGATATCCGGAAAACGTTGCATGAACGCGCCAAGCAAAGGCACCACATAGCGATTGCCGAACACCGTGCCCATGCTGACCTTGAGCGTGCCCACCGGCCGCCCCTCGGCGCTGGCCAGGTTGGCCACGGCATTCTGGATGGTGATGAGGCTGGCGCTGACCTCTTCGAGGAACAGCTTGCCGGCCTCGGTCAGCGCGAGACGGCGCGTGCTGCGCTGGAACAACCGCACACCCAGGCGCACTTCCAGCTTGGCCACGCTTTTGCCCACCGCCGCCGGCGTCAGGCTCAGGTGGCGCGCGGCTTCGGCAAAGCTGCCACCTTCGGCGCTGCGTACGAAGCATTCGATACTGCCAAAGCTCTCCATAAGACCATACTCTAAACTTTTGGTTTACACAGACTATAGCAATCACGGTCTACCGGTTGGGGTGGGCGGGGTCGATACTCGGATCCAACAACAAGGCATTGGGCCTTGCACAGCCAGGAGATCGACATGACCACCCCTAACCTCAGCGGCAAAGTCGCCTTGATTCAAGGCGGTTCTCGCGGCATCGGCGCCGCCATCGTCAAACGTCTTGCAGCACAAGGCGCAGCCGTCGCCTTTACTTACGTGAGCTCAGCCGCCAAGGCTGAAGAATTGCAGAACAGCGTGATCAACGAAGGCGGCAAAGCCCTGGCGATTCAGGCCGACAGCGCCGATGCCAGCGCGATTCGCAACGCCGTCAACGCCACCGTCGCCGCTTTTGGGCGCCTGGATATCCTGGTGAACAACGCCGGCGTGCTGGCCATCGCCCCGCTGGAAGATTTCAAACTGGAAGACTTCGACCAGACCCTGGCGATCAACGTACGCAGCGTGTTTATCGCCACCCAGGAAGCGGCCCGGCATATGGGCGAAGGTGGCCGGGTGATCAATATCGGCAGCACCAATGCCGAGCGCATGCCGTTTGGCGGTGGCGGGCCGTATGCCATGAGCAAGGCCGCGCTGATGGGATTGACCAAGGGCTTGGCGCGGGATCTGGGGCCACGGGGTATTACCATCAATAACGTGCAGCCTGGGCCGGTGGACACCGATATGAACCCGGCGAACACTGAGTTCGCGGCAAGCTTGATGAATTTGATGGCGGTGGGGCGTTATGGCCACGTAGAGGAAATCGCCAGCTTTGTGGCTTACCTCGCAGGCCCGGAAGCCGGCTACATCACTGGCGCCAGCCTGACCATCGATGGCGGGTTCAGCGCATAGGTTTTCTGCAGAAATGCAAAACCCAATGTGGGGCGTACTGCCGATGGTGGTGGTTCAGTCAATAACGATACCAACTGTCACACCGCCATCGGGAGCCTGCCCCCACATTTTGACCGACAGGTTCAGGAGAGGGGCGGCAGGCCGTACGCAGCCAGGTCAAAGTCCGCGAGTTTGCGGATGATCTGGTCGGCATGCTGGTACTTGCTGTCGGCCATGGCTTCATCGGGCACGGCGATGGCGGTCATATGGGCCGCCTTGGCAGCGGTGACGCCAAACGGCGAGTCTTCGAACACCAGGCAATCTTCGGGCGCCACGCCCAGGCGGCGGGCAGCGGTGAGGAAGATATCCGGCGCAGGTTTGGCAGCACCGACTTCCGGGTCGTCAGCGGTCACGATCGTGTCGAACAAGCCAAACCACTCGCGGTGCAGCGTGGTCTTGTGGCCAAACGAATTGCGCGACGAACTGGTGCCCACGGCAATCGGAATATTGTGCGCCTTCAAGTGCCGCACCAGCGCCTCGGCACCGGGCATGCCCAGGGCCTTGGGGAAGCGCTCGCTCATCAGCGGCTCACGGATTTCCAGAAACTGCGCCGGGGTGATCGGTAGATTCAACGCCTTGACCACATAATCCGCCAGGTCCTGTGCCCCGCGCCCAATGATGTGCTGCTTGATCCCCCAGTCATAGGTACGACCATAACGCTCGGCAATGATCTGCGTGACTTCGGTGTAGATGCCTTCAGTATCCAGCAACAACCCGTCCATATCGAAAATCACAGCCTTGATCGGAGCAGCGGTACGCGGTGCATTCATCACAACAGATCCTGGGAGGAAGGACTAAATGGATTCAGCACAATAGCGGCCGCGCTTACCTGCGAGCAACCCTTTAGACTGTGCGCCTCGCCTTTCTGAAGTGCCCGCCATGCTCTACCGTCTCGCCGCCGACAGCCTCATGCTGTCGAACACTACATCCTCACCTTGATCTACCCGGCCGGGCTGACGCCGCAAATCCAGTGGGTGCTGGGCGCGGTGGTGCTGGCGATCAATATCGCGGTGTACACGCGGCTGATCCGACGTTATCGACAGGCTGTAGACAGCTGCGGTGGTGAAGAATCACAGTCCCTCAGCCCCTTCATAGCCGCCGCCATGTCCGAAGCCTTCGAAGTCCCCAGCCCCCACGAAAAACATCTCGAACACACCACCGAACATGCCCACGCCCGCGGGGACAATTTCGCCAGCCGCATTGCCGTCATGACAGCACTGATGGCCACCCTCGGCGCCATGCTCAGCTACCAGGCCGGCTCCACCGAAAGCGAAGCGGCGATGGATAAGAACAACGCCGCCATCTTCAAGACCGAAGCCGCCAACCAGTGGAATTACTACCAGGCCAAATCCAGCCGACAGAACCTGGCGGAACTGGCCATGCATATTCCCGGCGTGGACGCCGCGCATTACAAGGACGAGAGCGAACGCTACAAAAACCAGAAGGAAGACGTGCGCAAACAAGCGGAGAAACTTGAGGCCACGTCTCGGCAATGGGATGAAAAATCCGAACAGGCCCTGCACCAGCATCACCGCTGGGCCCAGGCAATGACCGCGATTCAGATCGCAATTTCGCTGGCGGCGATTACGTTGCTGACAAGAAAGGAGTGGTTGAAACGCTTGGCGTATACGGCGGCAGGGGTAGCCGTGGTGTTAGGAAGTTTGGCGTGGTTGCATCTTTAGCATGAGGCTGGACAGCTGCGTACCCAGCATGACGAGGCCAACCCTTCCCGGGTTTTGACCTCGGCTGCGAGGCCCCTTCAGGCCTGCTCCACCACGACCCGATTACGCCCTTCTTGCTTGGCTTGGTACAACAACCGGTCAGCCCTCTCAAGCACGGCAGAGATCGGTTCACTTGCGGGGTGCCAAAGCGCCACGCCAAGCGAGACGGTGATGTGCCCGACTGTGTCGATATCCGCTGCCGCAATCGAGCATCGTAGTCGCTCGGCGACGTCGGCTGCGGCCTGAAGCGAACTGTTGGGCAATAGCAGTACGAACTCCTCTCCCCCGACCCGGCAGGCCAAGTCGTTGGAGCGTGAATTCTGCTGCATGAGCGCCGCGATGGCCCGCAATGTGTGATCCCCCACAGCATGGCCAAACGTGTCGTTGACGCGCTTGAAGTGATCGATGTCCACGGAAACGACGGCGAACATTTTATCGGCGTCCTGCCAACGCGACAGAATGTCCTGCATCGCTCGACGATTGGCCAAGCCTGTCAATGCATCGGTTTGGGCTTGCTGGTTCAGCTTGCCGATTTTTTCCTGTAGCAGGCTGGCACCCAATAGCAGCGCCCTGCGAATCTGCCAGCTTTCGAAATAGTGCGCCGGGACTGCACTGATCCGCTCGTAGCTGTCAGGCGTATCCAACCGTTTGGCGCAGTCGGCGAGCTTGGACAGCGGCGCTGAGATCCTTGCCCCCAACCACCAGATCAGGAGGATTCCGAACAGCGCAAGGGGCGCTATCCCTTGTGCAACCTTGACCATGGTCTGGCGCAGGAGCGCGTGTATGTTGTCGAGTGGCTGCTGCGAAATCACTCCCCAACCGCTGCTGGCTACCTTGGCGAACCCCGCGAGCATTTCCACGCCATTTTCATCCGCTGCCTGCAACGTACCCGCGTCTTGACTGAGCGCGGCGTCGGCGATCGAACCCTTTGCGACAATGTTGCCGATTTGCTCGGGATCGTTGTGATAAAGCACCCGGCGTGAGCTATCGATCAAGTAAACATGCGCGCCATCCCGGCGCACATTGGTGTCCATCAATGCCTGGAGTGTATTCCTCTGCTCAAGTCGGACACTGCCCCCTATAACGCCCAGATACTGACCTTTCCCATCGAACACGGGCTGGGAGATAAACACCACCAGATTACCCGCGATGGACTCAAAGGCATTGCTGATGATCGGCGCGCGAAGGCTGAGCGGTTCCTTGTGTTGCAGGGTACGGCCATTGAGCGCGAGGCTCTCGGGGGCTGACGCGATAATGGTTCCGGTGGCATCGGCGATAAGTACGGAGTTGAAACTGGCATCCTGCCCAAGCAGGCGCTGAGTTTCTTCTGTCAGATAGCGCTTGTCGTCAAACGTTTTGCCAATGGCGGCTGAAGCGTACTTCAACTTATCGAGGTCGGAGCGCAATACCTGCTCGACACTCGTGGCGATTCTATAGGCATAGGCTTTGTTGACCTCCAGCGCGTTCTCAATCAATTCCTGCTTACGAATCTTGAACATCACCCAGAAACTGTTGGCCAGGGTTGCGACCGCAGAGAGCAGGACAAAAATAAGGATCAGAGTGCGAAGGTTGAGCTTGGGCTCCGGTCGGGTGGTCATTTACGCAGTCCGGCTGGGGCGGGAGAGTTACCAAAGATTTCGAACAAGTATGCACTGTCCTGAGAGCCAGCCCGCAGGGGTCGTGCCTGTTTTTTACAAACGCCAGAAACCACAAACCCCCGGCTTTCGCTAGAAAACCGGGGGTTTGTGTTTACTTAATGTGGCGGTGAAGGAGAGATTCGAACTCTCGATACAATTTCTTGTATACACACTTTCCAGGCGTGCTCCTTAAGCCACTCGGACACTTCACCGTATCTCGTCAAACCAGTTCAGTCTGTCGAGGCGCGCTAATGTAGTCGAAAGCCTTGCTGATGGCAAAGGTTTTTTTCAGAATTTTCATGCGCTTAGGCGGGTATGCCGGATTCGCCCCGGTACGGGGTGGTGATTGTGCCAATCTCGGGCAGGTTAAAGAGGGTCTAGGCTGGGTACTACGCCCTGCGGCAGGCCTTTTGCGGGCGGGGTTGAGTGAAAAGCCTGACTGGCCAGTCAGTCACAGCGCTTTACCGGCGCGGGCGTGGTGGGTAACGTCTGCTGCATTCTTCTATAACAAGTCCTACAAGGAACCGCGTCATGAGTGAGTTGATTGCCTACCACCTCGAAGACGGTATCGCGACCCTGACCTTGAGCAACGGCAAGGTGAACGCCATTTCTCCGGCGGTGGTGAGTGCGTTTAATGAGGCGCTGGACCAGGCCGAGAAAGATCGGGCGGTGGTGGTGATCACCGGCACGCCGGGGATTTTGTCGGGTGGTTACGACCTGAAGGTAATGACGGCCGGCCCAAAAGAGGCGATCAGCCTGGTGACGTCGGGCTCGACGTTGGCGCGGCGCCTGCTGTCCCACCCGTTCCCGGTGATTGTGGCGTGCCCTGGGCATGCGGTGGCCAAGGGCGCTTTCCTGTTGCTGTCGGCGGATTATCGGATTGGGGTGGAAGGCCCGTTCAGCATTGGCCTGAATGAAGTGGCGATCGGCATGACCATGCACCACGCCGGGATCGAGTTGGCGCGGGATCGTCTACGCAAGTCGGCGTTCCATCGCTCGGTGATCAATGCCGAGATGTTTGATCCACAAGGCGCGTTGCACGCCGGTTTCCTCGATAAGGTGGTCGCACCGGAAGACTTGCACGCAGCAGCCCTGGAAGCTGCGCGGCAGTTGAAGAAGATCAATATGAACGCCCACAAGCACACCAAGTTGAAAGTGCGTAAGGCGCTGCTGGAAGCCTTGGACGACGCGATCATTCGGGACCAGAGCCACAGCCTGAGCTAAGTGCTTACAGTTGTTGTGCCAGAGCCCGACCTTCGTCGGGCTTTTTCTTACACGCAAATCCGAAACGCCATCCCCTACCTCGATAGGGGCAATTGCTGAATACAGTGCACAACCGTACACTGAGCCACCTTTTGCCCGCATAGGCCGTGTCGATGCTTTTCCTGTTGCGTATGTTGTTGATGGGCCTGCACTTTATCCTCGCCGGCGTGCTAGGCGTGTTGATTGGGCTCTGTCGCCCTTTCAACCCGGACAACAGTCGCCTGTGCGCTCGCCTGTATGCGTTGCCGGCCATGTGGATATTGCGTTTAAACGTGAAGGCCGATGTCGACTCGTTGCGCAACAAGCCTGGCACCTGCGTGGTGATCGCCAATCACCAGTCCAATTACGATCTGTTTGTCTGTGGCAACGTGGTGCCCTACCGTACGGTGTGTATCGCCAAGAAGAGCCTGAAATGGGTACCGCTGTTCGGCCAGTTGTTCTGGCTGGCAGGCAATGTGCTGATCGACCGGGGCAACGCGCACAAGGCGCGCCGCGCGATACTCACCACCACGCACACCTTGCAGCATGAAGACACCTCGATCTGGGTGTTTCCGGAAGGCACGCGCAACCTCGGCAAAGGCCTGCGGCCATTCAAGAAAGGCGCGTTTCATATGGCGATCGCGGCCGGCGTGCCCATCGTGCAGGTGTGTGTCAGCAATTACGTCACCCACATGCGGCTCAATCGCTGGAACAGCGGTGATGTGCTCATACGCTCGCTGACGCCGATTCCTACCGTCGGGCTGACGTCGGATGACGTCCCAGCATTGATGCAGGCTTGCCAGGCGCAGATGGATGAATGTATTGCCGCAATGGACCGCGAACTCAAAGCGCCGCAACAATAGAACTCCCTTCCAGCTAAGCTGCCCAACACCTGTCCCCTTTATAAGAAGTGACCAGCACCATGGGTAGAGTTGTTGCAGCCGCCGTCTACAGCGCCGGTAAGAAAGTCACGGATATCACCCTTGATGAAGGCGCGACCTGGGCCGCCAAACCCGGGCACTTTGTGTGGATCGGCCTGGAAGAGCCCAATGCCCAGGAGCTGAGCAACCTGCAGCGCCAGTTCAACCTGCATGAACTGGCTATCGAAGACGCCCTGGAAAAACACAGCCGCCCCAAGCTGGAAACCTTCGGCGATGCGCTGTTTATCGTCACCTACTCACCGGTGCGCGAGAACGGCAAGCTGGAGTTTATCGAGACCCATATCTTCGCCGGCACCGGCTATATCATCACCGCGCGCAACGGTCACTCGGCGTCCTACGGCTTTGTGCGCCAGCGCTGTGAGGCGCGGCCGCTATTGTTGGAACATGGGGAAGATTTCGTACTGTATGCGTTGCTGGATTTCGTCACCGAAAATTACCAGCCGGTCAGCGAGGCCATCCACGCCGAGATCGATGAGCTGGAGCACAACGTGTTGTGCAGCTCGCTCAGCGAACGCGACATCCAGAAGATCCACGGCCTGCGCCGCGACGTGCTGCGGCTCAAGCGCTATGTAGCGCCGATGGTGGAGATCAGCCAGGAATTGCAGAAGCTGAGCTTCCCGTTTATCGATAAGAACATGCGCCCGTATTTCCGTGACGTGCAGATCCATGTGACACGGCAAATGGAAGACCTCACCACCCTACGCGATATTGCCAGCCAGACCATCGAGATCGGTGTGTTACTCGAGGCGTCGCGCCAGAGCGTGGTGCAACGCAAGTTTGCCGCGTGGGCGGCGATCCTCGCGTTCCCCACCGCAGTGGCGGGGATTTATGGGATGAACTTCCAGAACATGCCCGAACTGCAATGGCACTACGGCTATTTTGCGGTGCTCGGGCTTATTGCGACAGGTTGCACAGGCTTGTGGGCCAGCTTCAAGCGCTCTGGTTGGCTTTAAGCGCGCGCCTCAGGTTTGTGCGCCACAAAGCGCATCATCCATTCCGCCACCGTGGCGCCGTGGTGGTCACGCTTAAGGCTCGCTACGCCGTTCGTGTAGATCGTTTCACCCAGCGTTGTCTGAAGAATCTCCAACAGCTCGCGGGAATAGTCGTGGATGAACTCCGGGTGCCCTTGGAAGCACAGCACCTGGTCGCCAATGTGATACGCGGCGAACGGGCAGAAATCGCTGGAGGCAATAACCGTGGCATTGTCCGGCAAGGTGGTGACCTGGTCCTGATGGCTGATCAACAGCGTCAGTTCCGGTACCTCCGGGCTCATCCACGGCGCCTTGGTATCGAGTTTGTAATCATGGATGCCCATGCCCCAGCCTTTGCTGGCGCGTTCAGCCTTGCCGCCGAGCAGCAGCGCCAATAGCTGGTGACCGAAACAGATGCCCAGCAATTTGTCGCCACGCTCATAGCGCTGGAGCAGGTAGGTCTTGAGGGTCTGTATCCAGGGGTCGGTACCGAATGAATCGGCCTTGCTGCCGGTCACCAGATAGGCATCGAACACCTCATCGTCCGACGGGTATTCGCCTTGCACCACGTTGTAGACCACAAACTCGGCGGCAATCGGTTGCTTGGCGAACAGGCGCTTGAACATCTGCCCGTAACCTTGGTACTGATCGATCAAGCCTGGACGCAGGATATCGGTTTCCAGGATGCAGACGCGTAGCGACATAAAAAATACCTGACACGGCGATGGGAATATTGAACACCCAGAGCCTGCCTTGAAACACCCCTTCAAGGCAAGCCCCCTCCCACACGCCGATCACCGAAACACTTCATCTCGTGCGGCTTTGTCGAGCAACAACGCCGGCGGCGAAAACCGCTCGCCATACTGCTCAGCCAGATAACGGGCGCGGGCGATGAAGTCGTTCAAGCCGTACTGGTTGATAAACTGCAACGCTCCCCCACTCCACGCCGCAAAACCAATGCCGAAAACCGACCCCACGTTGGCGTCGGCAGTGGACATCAACACGCCCTCCTCCACGCAGCGCACGGTTTCGATGGCCTGGATAAACAGCAAACGGTCGCGCACATCCTGCGCAGAGATCTGTTGATCCGGCTGTTCAAAGCGCTTTTTCAGTTCGGGCCACAAGTACTTCTGCCCGCCACTGGGATATTCATAGAACCCGCCGCCTGCCGCCTTGCCTGAACGCTGGTATTCGTTCACCAGCAGATCGATGACCGCCGTCGCCGGATGCCCAGGTACATTCTTACCTTCAGCCAGCAGGTCTTTGGCCGCCTGCTGTCGGATATGGCTCATCAGGCTGAGGGAGACTTCATCGGAAACGGCCAGCGGCCCCACCGGCATACCCGCTTTGCGCGCTTCGGTTTCAATCATCGGCGCAGCCACGCCCTCGCCGAGCATGGCGATGCCTTCGTTGGTGAAGGTGCCGAACACCCGCGAGGTAAAGAAGCCGCGACGGTCGTTGACCACGATCGGGGTTTTCTTGATTTGCAGGACAAAATCGAACCCACGGGCCAGGGTTTCGTCCGAGGTGTTGGCGCCCTTGATGATTTCCACCAAAGGCATTTTGTGTACCGGGCTGAAGAAATGCAGGCCGATGAATTTGCCGGCATCCGGCACCGCCTTGGCCAGGCCGCCGATGGGCAAGGTGGAGGTATTGGAAGCGATCACCGCATCGGCGCCGACCACGTTTCGCGCGGCAGCCGAGACCTTGGCCTTGAGCTCACGGTCTTCGAACACTGCTTCGATGATCAGGTCACAGCCGGCCAGGTCGGCATCCGAGGCCGTAGGATGGATCCGCGCCAAGGTGCTTTCCCGCTGCTCGGCGCTCAATTGCCCACGGCCGACTTTTTTGTCCAGCAACGCCGCCGAATGCGCCTTGCCCTTCTCGGCACCGGCCTGGGTGATGTCCTTGAGCACCACGTCGACCCCCGCGCAGGCGCTGGCATAGGCAATACCCGCGCCCATCATCCCTGCGCCAAGCACGCCGACCTTGCGCGTCACATAGGGGGCAAAGCCCTGGGGCCGCGAGCGGCCGGCCTTGATTTGATTAAGCTGGAACCAGAAGGTGCCGATCATGTTTTTCGCCACTTGCCCCACGACCAGCTCGGTGAAGTAGCGGGTTTCAATCAGGTGCGCGGTGTCGACATCCACCTGGGCACCCTCGACGGCGGCGCAGAGGATTTTCTCCGGAGCCGGGAAACAGCCGTTGGTTTTGCTGCGCAGGATTGACGGCGCAATCGCCAGCATCTGTGCCACCTTGGGGCTCGCTGGAGTGCCGCCGGGGAGCTGATAGGCCTTGTTGTCCCAGGGCTGCCTGGCGTCCGGGTTGGCCAGGATCCAGGCACGGGATTTGGCCAGCAACTCGTCGCGGTTCACCGCCAGCTCATTGATCAAACCGGCTTGCAGCGCCTGCTGCGGCCGAATTTTTTTACCCTCCAGCAAATACGGCAAGGCTTTTTCCAGGCCGAGCATGCGCACCATGCGCACCACGCCACCGCCGCCGGGCAACAGGCCCAGAGTGACTTCCGGCAGACCGAGCTGCACCGATTTATCGTCCAGCGCAACCCGGTAATGACACGCCAGGCAAATCTCCCAACCGCCCCCCAGGGCCGCGCCGTTGATCGCCGCCGCCACCGGTTTGCCGAGGGTTTCCAGACGGCGCAGTTGCGCTTTTAACACCCGCACGCCGTCGTAGAAATCCTTGGCGTGGGCCTTGTCGACCTGGATCAGTTCATTAAGGTCACCGCCGGCGAAGAAGGTCTTCTTCGCCGAGGTGATAATCACCCCAGCGATGTGGTCCTTTTCTGCTTCCAAACGTAGGACGGTGGCCGCCATGGCCTCGCGGTATGCGCCGTTCATGGTGTTGGCGCTCTGGCCGGGCATGTCGAGGATAAGCACCACGATCCGGTCCTGGCCTTTTTCGTAACGAATGGCATCGGTCATCAGAAATTCCTTGGATCAGAGGCGTTCGATAATGGTGGCGATCCCCATGCCACCGCCGACACACAGGGTGGCCAGGCCGTAGCGTTGCCGGCGCACTTCGAGTTCGTCGAGCAAGGTGCCCAGGATCGCGCAACCGGTGGCGCCCAGTGGGTGGCCCATGGCGATGGAACCACCATTGACGTTGACTCGCGCCGCATCAATGCGCATGTCCTTGATGAATTTGAGCACCACCGAGGCAAACGCTTCGTTGACTTCGAACAGGTCGATGTCTTCCACGCGCAAACCGGCCTTGGCCAAGGCTTTGCGGGTAGCCGGCGCGGGGCCGGTCAGCATGATGGTGGGGTCGGTGCTGGTCACCGCGGTAGCGACGATGCGCGCCCGTGGCTGCAGGCCCAGCTCGCGGCCCTTGGCCTCGGAGCCGATCAACATCAGCGCGGCGCCATCGACGATGCCGGAGCTGTTGCCCGGCGTGTGCACATGCCGGATGCGCTCCACATGGCTGTAGACCCGCAACGCGGTGGCATCGAAGCCCATTTGCCCGATCATTTCGAAGCTGGGCTTGAGCTTGCCCAGACCGTCGAGCGTGGAGTCGCCACGGATAAATTCGTCATGGTCGAGCAGCACGATGCCGTTCTGGTCCTGCACCGCAATCAGCGATTTGTTGAAGGAACCGTCGGCGCGCGCCCTGGCCGCTTTCTGCTGGGACTGTAGGGCAAAGGTGTCGACGTCTTCACGGGTAAAGCCTTCGAGGGTGGCGATCAGGTCGGCACCGATGCCCTGGGGCGTGAAGTGGCTGTGCATGTTGGTTTGCGGGTCGAGCACCCAGGCACCGCCATCACTGCCCATGGGCACGCGGGACATGGACTCGACGCCGCCTACCACCACCAGGTCTTCAAAGCCGGAACGCACTTTCATCGCGCCCAGGTTCACCGCTTCCAGGCCCGAGGCGCAGAAGCGGTTGACCTGTACACCGGCGACACTGATGGCCCAGTCCGCCACCAGAGCGGCGGTTTTGGCAATGTCGGCGCCCTGATCCCCCACCGGGGTCACGCAGCCCAGCACAATGTCATCCACTTGCTGGGTGTCGAGGTCGCTGCGTTGCGCCAGTGCGGTGAGCAGGCCTGCCACCAGGTTCACCGGCTTGACGCTGTGCAACGCACCGTCGGCCTTGCCCTTGCCACGGGGTGTGCGTATCGCATCAAAGATCAAAGCTTGGGTCATGACGTCCTCGGACCATTGCGCAGTAGTGCCCTTACCTTAGGCCCGATTGACACGGTTTCAATGACGGATGCGCTCATTGCTTTTGACCCCCACGCTCGGACGAACGGTAGGGCCCTAAGGTAATTCGCGGGTTAATCGTTTTAGCTGTCTAGCCAAGGCATTGGCGCCAAGATGGCGTTATGCCTCATACGTTTTTAAGCTGATTTCCTGCTTAGTTGATATGAAATGGATCTAAGCGTTGAAGAACGGGGGCTCTAAGGTTCAATCAGTAGGAGGTTGCTGCCGGGTTTTGCTGGAGCAGCTGTAAGAAAAGCGACACGTCAACGCGCCATACTGAAATAAACCGGCACGTATTTGACGCTCAGGAATAACAACAAAAGGCAGTCAGCCATGTTCAAGCACACAAAAGTACGTCAGGCGGGACTTATTCTGTTCGCCACCACCCTGATTCTGATCTTGCCCAACTTGACCAAAGTTATTGGGTGATGCCGCGTGCGCAGCACTGCATGCATCAGGACTACCGATTTTTGGCAGCACCTGCCGGGCCTTCGTGTATAGCGATCCTGTTGCAGGGGCTGCCTTTTTACGCGTGTTTTTGCGCTATCGTGAGCCCCATCGCGACTTAACACGGGGCCTGCGCCTTGAAACCGATCTTTGCATTTATCGCCTTGCTGCTTGCCCTGCCCGCTCATGCGGCGCAATTGACCATTGAGCTGGACCACACCAGCAAAACCTGGCAAACCGCCGACCTGCTCAAGCACCCGGATGCGCAGACGGTGCAGATCGTCGATGACGTTTCCTACAAGCGCAACATGACCTATCGCGCATTGCCATTGGCTGTACTCCTACCAGGCCTTAAGCCTGAAAATCACCTTCAAGCCGTGGCCCTCGACGGCTTCGCCGCTGAACTTACCGCCGCCCCGCTGCTGCAGAACCACGGCGCCCGCGCTTGGCTGGCGGTGGAAGACCCCGCCAAACCATGGCCTGCCCTGGCCGATGGCAAGCCCAGCGCCGGGCCGTTCTACCTGGTGTGGACCGACCCGCAGGCCGGGCATATCAGCCCTGAGCAATGGCCGTTCCAAGTTTCCAGAATCAAGCAACTGCAAACGGTGGCCGAACGTTTTCCGGCGCTGTTGCCTGACCCGGCACTGGCCGCAAATGACCCGATCAATAGAGGCTTTGCGCTGTTCCAGAAAAACTGCCTGGCCTGCCATCGCCTAAATGGCGCAGGCGATGCACAGGTGGGCCCGGACTTGAATACGCCTTACAGCCCCACCGAATATTTCGGCGCTGATTTCCTCAAGCGCTATATCCGCGACCCCCAAAGTCTGCGGCATTGGCCCCAGGCGAAGATGCCGGCATTCGCCGCCAGCGTGTTGCCTGACAGCGAGTTGGATTTGCTGGTGGGGTATTTGAAGCATATGGCGGGGCGTAAACAACAGCCTTGAGACCGCCCCACATTGATCTGCGGCGCCTTGAGATTATTGCTGCTGCACTGCGATCACCGGCGTGGGCGCCACGAACACCTTGGCATGCATCTGCTCATGCCCGCCGCCACGGCGCATGCCGCGCACCGGGCAGGCGTCAAGATAATCCAAGCCCACCGCGAGCTTGAGGTGCCGCTCCGGCCGTGCCAGTTGGTTGGTCACGTCAAAGCTGTACCAGGCGCCGTCCAACCAGGCTTCGGCCCAAGCGTGGCTGGCCAGGTGCGTGCTGTCTTCGGTGTACAAATACCCTGATACATAGCGTGCCGCGATCCCAAGGCTGCGCGCGCAGGCCAGGAACGCGTGAGTGTGGTCCTGACAAACACCCGCCCCGCCGGCAAAGGCCTGCGCGGCACTGGTGTCGACTTCGGTGGCGCCAGGGGTATAGACCATCACGTGGTTGAGCGCGTGCGTCAGGTCGATCAATGCCGTGCGGTCGCGACGTTGATGACAGTGCTGTTCGGCAAACACACGCAACGCCTCGTCGGGCTCGGTCAGGCGCGTGCAGCGCAGGAACGGAAGCGGCGATTGGCTCTCGTGTTCGGCCTCGCGCAACTCGTCGATGTCCACTTGGCCACGGGCACCGATGATGATGGTGTCATGCGGCTCATCCAGGGTCAGCACGTGCAGGATATTGCCGAACGGGTCCACTTGGGCGCGCACCGGGCGCGGCAGGTCCAATTGCCAACTGAGTACGTGCTGGCGCTCGCTGTCGTGGGGGGTCACACGCAAGTACTGGATGCTGGCGCGCACTTGGTCTTCGTAGTGGTAGGTAGTTTCGTGGCTGATGGAGAGTCTCATGCCGCCTCCAGGTAGGAACTGTAGATGGCGTCGCCCAACTGGCGAACCAAAGGGATAAAGTCGGTCAGCCAGGCGTGCAGGCCTTCTTCGAGGATTTCATCAATGGCGGTAAAGCGCAGGCGCGCGTCCATCTCGGCGGCCAGGCGTTGCGCCGGTCGCCCGTTGAGGCCTGGCAGGCTGGCGAGGATCTGGTCGATCTCTTCGCTGCAGGCCCTGAGCGAGCGCGGTACGTCGGCGCGCAATAGCAGCAGCTGCGCCACTTGGCGGGCGCCGGGGGCGTCGCGGTAAATCTCGGTATAGGCCTCGAACGACGACAGCGCGCGCAACAAGGCGCTCCATTGGTAGTAGGCGTGAGCCGTGCCGTCGGTGACGGCTTCGGCGCGGTCGCCGGCCATTTCATAGCGTGCGTCCAGCAAACGCAGGGTGTTGTCGGCGCGCTCGATAAATGTGCCCAGACGAATGAAACGGAACGCGTCGTTGCGCATGATGGTGCCGTAGGTGGCGCCGCGAAACAGATGTGAGCGCTCCTTGACCCACTCGCAGAAACGGCTCATGCCGTAGCGGCCCAGGCCTTGTTGGGCGATATCGCGGATATCCAGCCAGGTGGCGTTGATGTTTTCCCACATGTCGGCGGTAATTCGCCCACGCACCGCATGGGCACTGGCCCGCGCGGCGCCGAGACAACTGTAGATACTGGCCGGGTTGGCCGCGTCCAGAGCGAAGAAGTGCAGCAGGTTTTCGGCATGCAATTCACCGTGGCGCTCGCGGTAATCCTCCAGGGTGCCGGTGATCAATAACGGCATGGCCAGTTCATGCAGGCCATCGCCGCGCCCGTCCTGGGGCATCAGCGACAACGAATAACTGACATCGAGCATGCGTGCGAGGTTTTCGGCGCGCTCAAGGTAGCGCGACATCCAATATAAATCCGAGGCAGTTCTGCTCAACATGGCATCAGTCCTCCACCACCCAGGTGTCTTTGGTGCCGCCGCCCTGGGACGAGTTGACCACCAGCGAACCTTCGCGCAGCGCCACACGGGTCAAGCCGCCGGGGACTACACGGGTTTCCTTGCCGGACAACACAAACGGGCGCAGGTCGATGTGCCGTGGGGCGATACCGTTTTCGACAAAGGTCGGGCAGGTGGACAGGCATAGGGTCGGTTGGGCGATATAGGCGTGGGGCTTGGCCTTGATACGCGCACGGAAGGCTTCGATCTCGGCCGCGGTGGACGCGGGCCCCACCAGCATGCCGTAGCCGCCGGAGCCTTGGGTTTCCTTGACCACCAAGTCCGGCAGGTTGGCCAGCACGTGGGACAGTTCATCAGGTTTGCGGCACTGGAAGGTCGGCACGTTCTTCAGGATCGGTTCTTCATCCAGGTAAAAACGGATCATCTCGGTGACGAAGGGATACACCGACTTGTCATCCGCCACCCCGGTGCCGATGGCATTGGCCAGCACCACGTTGCCTGAACGATAGGCGGCGAGCAGGCCGGGTACGCCGAGCATGGAGTGCGGATTGAACGCCAGCGGGTCGAGAAACGCGTCGTCGAGGCGACGGTAGATCACGTCCACCGCCTTGGGGCCGTCGGTGGTGCGCATAAATACGCGGTCATCACGCACGAACAAGTCAGCCCCTTCCACCAGTTCCACACCCATTTCCCGAGCGAGGAACGCATGCTCAAAAAAGGCGCTGTTGAACCGCCCCGGCGTCAGTACCACCACGCTGGGGTTATCCAGGGGGCTGGAGCTTTTCAGGGTATCGAGCAGCAGGTTGGGGTAATGGTCGATGGGCGCGATGCGCTGGGCCGCGAACAGTTCGGGGAACAGGCGCATCATCATCTTGCGGTCTTCGAGCATGTAGCTGACACCGCTGGGTGTACGCAGGTTGTCCTCCAGCACGTAGTAAGTGCCATCGCCATCACGTACGAGATCGACCCCGGAGATGTGGGAATACAGATCACGGTGCAGATCCAGCCCCTGCATCGCCAATTGATATTGCTCGTTGGCCAGCACCTGTTCGGCGGGAATGATGCCGGCCTTGATGATGCGTTGCTCGTGGTACAGGTCGGCCAGAAACATGTTCAGCGCCTTGACCCGCTGGATGCAACCGCGCTCGACCACCCGCCATTCACTGGCCGGAATACTGCGCGGGATGGTGTCGAAGGGGATCAGGCGCTCGGTGCCTTGCTCGTCCCCGTACAGGGTGAAGGTGATCCCGGCGCGGTGAAACAGCAAATCGGCTTCGCGGCGACGCTGGGCCAAGAGTTCTGCCGGGGTGTCGGCCAACCAGCGGGCGAATTCGCGGTAGTGCGGGCGCACCTGCCCCGCCCCATCGTACATCTCATCGTAATAAGTGCGGATCATGCCGTACTCCTTGTCACTCGGACGCAAGAACCATCGCAAGGCCCGTGCCATCGGCATAAACACTTAAAAATCAGTGTGTTGAATTAATCCAGGCACCTTGTCGCACCTTCCTGGTGCACAGAATGCCCGGCGTGTTGTCCTGCGCTTCATCGCAATGCAGGCTTTGACTATCAACAGCATAGCCAGAGTTGATTTCACTGCCCGGTCAAGCCTGCGGATAATCGCGTCATCTGCTGAATAACCTTTGGCGCTCCGCTCTTCCCTTTAGGCCACCCTCGTTGGGTGGCTTTTTTTTAGGGTTCAAAAAGTACGGTAGGCGTCGCGCGGCGTTTCAGGTCATACAAACAAAATCGGCCGACCCTGAGGTCAGCCGATACACGGCGTTGCGCGTGACAACCCACTACATGGGTAACGGGCGAACCGGGTGCTTGACGCCCCACCCTTCTATGATGCCGCCAAGGGGCTCCACCACTGCTTCAAAGTCCTGCTCGAAGTCTCCTATGCCGTCGTAGGTTGCAAACATGACCTTGCTTAGCTCCAGGTACCAGGCGCCATCGTCGCGCGCACTGACCTGGGCGTTCAGCGACTCGCCGCGAAACTCACCCGCCGCCCTGCGCGCCCGTTCCTCATCCGGGAAAATGGCGTAGAACTCGATGGGGTGGAAACGTGAAAAATCGAAGCCGCCTTCTTTCATGCGGCGCAGAACGTGGGTACTGATGTCTTCTTGATAGGCTGTGCTCATGAAACGTCCTCCTCAAACCGATGGATAGACTTTCCGTGCTTCCCGAAGCCCGCACCTACCGGCGCGGGAACGGCCATGACATCACCGCTGGAAAACAAGCATGTAGCTGACAAGACCAGACCTTAGCGATTCATTCGCTGATCTCGCTTGCAGAGTAGCGCGAAGCTATCACCTCCACCAGAGGGGCTTGATGGGCGTAAAGGGAATATTCAGGCTGAGGGAGAAATGTCGAGGATCTGGATACTGTTCTGGTCTTTGAGAATCTTGACCGTCGGCTCGGATTGGCGACCTTCGAGGTCGTTGAGGTCGAGTTCAGCGGCGACGGGCACCAGCTTGTTGCGAATCATGTGCGCAGCGTCTTCGAGGCTGGGCTTTTGTTCGCAGGTGAACTGCTCCACGGACTGCTCGCCGTGATCATCAACGAAGGTAATTTGCCACGTTTGCATCGGTGCCTCCTCGATAAAGCCCGCGTATGGGCTCACAGGTATCTGGACCTTGAGGGCGCGCTAAACGTTCCGCTCAAGGCCTGAGGCACCGGATCAACCGCGCTTATTTTTCAGCGTGGTCTTTCAAGGCTTTCAACGTGTTGAACGGGGCATCCACCACGAATTTGTTCGCCAGCCACGACGGCACGCTGCCGCCTGGCTCGGTGTGGACCTGGTAAGTCACTTCGGTCTGGTTGTCGCCTTTGGGCACCAGCTTCCAGAAACCCTCGACCTGGGCGACACGCACATAACCTTTTTCGTCCGGCTTGTAGGTCGGCACGCCCTCAAGCTTGCGGGTTACGCTGCCATCGGCGTTTTTGATGGTGGTGACATGAATATAGGAATCACGATCGGTCACCGGGAATGGGGCGTTGAACTGCGTGTAGGTCCAGGCCTCGTCGCCTTTTTTATCTACCAGCTTCTGGGATTTGCATTCGTGGATCCAGGAACAGGCACCGGCGACATCTTCTTGCAGCGCAACGATCTTGGCCACGGGCGCCTTGATCACGGTTACACCGCGATAGGCCTTGTATTTGGAACCCGCCACTTCGCTCAGGGACACCTTGATCCCCTCTTCGTCCTTGGCGACCTGCCAGTCTTCAGCTTGTGCAGTGGCAGCACACAACAGCGTAAAACCGCACAGCACCGCCATTCGTTTCAGCGAACCCATTGTTGTATTCCTTATTGTTGACGTTCCGAGAGTAAAGCCCATCAAGCCGCCGTCATCTGCTCCCACCAGCCGATCAACCGGATCGCATCGGCCTGGTCGGTGCCGCACACATCGATATCCGCCTTGAAATCACTGCACACCGCCGGGCGCTCCGGCTGCCCGAACAGTTGGCACAGCTGTTCGACCGACAGGTGCAGGCAGCGTTCGCCCGCGGGCTTGCCATTAGGCATTCCGGGTAACGGCGAACTGATGGAGGGGGCAATGCAGCAGGCGCCACAGCCTTCACGGCAATTCATGACCAGCAGGTCCTCGACGACTCAATAGGGATGGCCGGGCTAGGGTACGCCCTTAAACAGCCGTTTTAAAATGGGCTAACACGGGTTTTTCGCATAAAACAAACATGACCGACCGGTCTGCGACAGATGGTCAATGACTCGCGTCACGCACGGGGGAAAGTTTACTGCTTGAACTCAAACTCCAACGCGGCGCCTTCCACCTCCCGGCGTTCCTCGTTGCGCAATTGCAGCTTCATTTCATTGCTGAGCAAACGGCCGTTGATCTGGAAGGCACTGTTGTCAGTGGGCTTCTCGCCGAACATCGGTGGCAGCAACGGCACGCTCTTGGGCTTGGGCATGGTGCCTAGCGGCTGCAGGTGCCGGACCATGTCCGAAGGCAGGGACAGGTCCAACTGCGCCGGTGGCAGCTGGGTCTGTGCCACTTCCTGGGCTGACTTGGACTTTTTCGCCGACGCCCGCTTTTTAGCGGCTGCGGCTTTTTTCTTCGCCGCAGGTGCTTGCTGGGTTGGCGTGGTTTTTTTTGCGGAGGGCTTCTGTTCGCTGCTGGCAGCAGGCTTGTTTTCAGTCACGGGTGATGCCGCCAGCACGGTGCTGACGTTACACAGGCTTAACAGGCCAATCACCATAGCAGTGCGAAAAATACAGGTCATATCGCCTACAGCATTAACGGCAGAGGGCCATATGCTCGCTTGTTGTGCGCGGCATGACAAGCGCGGTGACTCGCCAGCTATCGGAGTTGCCCTCTTTTTACGGCTCAAAAACCCGCTGCGGTTTCCTGGCATAACTGGCTGGCCAGCATCCCCAGGGTCATCAGCGCGCGCTCTGCCTCGCGGTTCCAGGGTGTGCCGCAGTTAAGCCGAATACAGTGGTTGAACTGCTCGGTATTGCTGAAGATCAACCCCGGCGCAATGCTGATGCCCTGTTGCAGGGCGCGCACATGCAGTTCCTGGGTATTGACCCGGCCCGGCAAACTGACCCACAAAATAAAACCGCCGGTCGGGCGAGTCATCTGGGTGCCCTCCGGGAAATATTGCTGCACCGCCAGTTGAAACGCGCTGAGGTTCTTGCGGTACTCCTGACGAATGTAGCGCAGGTGTCGATCGTAGCCACCGTTCTCCAGGTAGGCCGCGACCCCCATCTGGGTCACGCTGCACGCCGAATGGGTGCTGAACATCTGCAAACGCTGGATTTCCTGCTGGTACTTGCCGGCAATCATCCAGCCGATCCGCACGCCCGGCGACAATGTCTTGGAGAAGCTTGAGCAATAGATCACCCGATCCAGGCGGTCATAGGCTTTGAGGGCTTTGGTGCGGCCCAGCTCGAACATCAGTTCGCCGTAGATATCATCCTCGACGATCTGGATATCGAAATCCGATGCCAGGCGCAGCAGCTGTTTCTGCCGCTCCTCGGGCATGGTGCCACCCAACGGGTTACTCAGGCGCGTGGTCAGTACCAACGCTTTGATCGACCATTGATTGGCCGCCAACTGCAAGGCTTCAAGGCTCATGCCGGTGGACGGATCGCTGGGGATCTCGATGACCTTGAGGCCTAGCAGATCGGCCAGTTGCAGCAAACCATAATAGGTCGGTGATTCCGCTGCGATCAGATCGCCGGGACGGGTCAGCACCCGCAGCGACATCTGCAACGCATCGACACAGCCGTGGGTGATCACGACTTCGGAAGGGTCCACCACTACGCCGGCATCGCGCATGCGGATCGCCACTTGGCGTCGCAGCGGCTCGAAACCGGGGCTGAACATGTAGCTGAATGCCCGCGGGCTCTGGAACCGTGTGACCTTGGCCAGTTGCTGGTGCAACGCGCGGACCGGCAAGTAGTCGACACTCGGCACGGCGGCGCCCAACGGGAATACCCCTTCACGGCGCGACTCGCCCAATACCTGTTGAATGATGCTGCTGCGGGTGACCAACCCGGGGCGTTCGACCCGTGCGATATCCGGTGTCGGCGCAGTGAGCGCCGGCGTCTGATGCACGTAGTAGCCGGACTGCGGTCGCGCGCGGATCAGCCCCTGGTCTTCCAGGTTGGCATAGGCCTGCAATACCGTGGCATGACTCACATTGAGTTGGGAGCTCATCTTGCGCACCGAAGGCACGCGCTCGCCCGGCTGATAGACACCGCGCCGGATATCCTCAGCCAGTTGCTGGGCGATACGTTGATAAAGCAGCAGATTGGTCATGACGCAGCACTCGATTTCACGGGTATTTATTTTTGTGTGAAACATACCGGCACAGTTTAAAAGTGTACGGGGACAGTTGCCACAATAGTCGAGCGCGGGCGGGAGTGACAGTAAAAACTGTAAACGGGATACACGACGTTTCAGGTGTACATCGAACAAAAAGTGGGAGGGACGGTGCGACGATTCGACTTGCTCCCGATAGCGGTGAATCAGTCATAGATGTTCAACTGACCCACCGCTATCGGGAGCAAGCCCCCCTCCCACATTTAACGGGCGGCGCCGAGTTGGCCTTTTTCGTCCGAGAATACTATCTCCACCCGGCGATTTTGCGCCCTGCCCCGTTCGGACGCATTGGCCTCCACCGGATACTGGTCGCCATAGCCTTCGACCTGGATGCGTTTTTCGTCGATCCCCAGGTCCACCAGCACATCGGCCACCGACTGCGCGCGGTCACGCGACAGTCTGAGGTTTTCCTGTTGGCCGCCGGTGTTGTCGGCGTAGCCCTCGATGCGCACCACGCGCTTGGGGTTCAGTTGCAGGAACTGCACAATTTTCAACACGGTGCGGTTGGCCGAGTTTTTCAGCTCCGCTTCGCCCGTGTCGAACAGCACGTCGCCCAGGGTCATCACCAGGCCGCGGTCGGTCTGAGTGGTGGTCAGGCTGGCGATCTGTTCTTCAAGCCATTTGCCCTGCTGTTGCACGCTGATCAGCTTGTTTTCACGCAGGGCCAATTGCAGGCGCTGGCGTTCCAGTTCGAGCTTGGCGGCGCGTTCTTCGTTTAGCGCCTGCTCGGTGTGTTCGCGGGCTATGGCGCTGTAGCGCTGGCTCAGGTAGGCGTAATGCACCACGTCCGTGCCGCTGCCCCAATAGCTGGACAAACGATCGGCGCGCGCCAGGGATTCACCGGCGCGAATCACGTCCTTGGGCGCGATGCGCAGCACATTCGCGTCTTCCTTGACCTTCTGGAAATCATTGCCGGCCTGTTGCAAGGCTTGCTCGCCATTGGGATGGCTGGCACAACCGCCCAGTACCGCACTGCCCAGCAACACGGCACAGCTCATACCACGCATGATCGGGCTCATTGGGCTTCTCCCAGCTGCAATTGCTTGCGCAGGCGCGTGATGCGGGTGTTGAGCACGTTGAGTTGTTCCTGGCTTTTGCGGGTCAGCACTTGGGCTTCGGCAAGGCGTGCGTCCAGCTCGGCCTGTTCGGCCCGCATACGCGCATCCTTGTAGGACTGGTCGGCCATGTCGGCCTTGGCCTGGGCGAATTTGTCTTCGGCCAGTTTCAGGTCAGGCGATTCATCGGCACTGGCACCGACGGCGTTGGCCTGTTCCAGGGCCTGCTGGGTGAGGCGAATCTGTTCATTCGGCGCAGGATCGGCTGCACATCCCGCCAGGGCTACAACAACGGCGAGGGCCGCGAAAAAAGGTCGAAGAGTCACTAAAAATCCCTACTGTGTTGGGGTGCCGACGGGTTGTTGCAATTGCGCCTTCCAGCGCTCGAGGTTGCGCTGCAGCGCGGCTTCCGTCACACCAGACCCGGGCAATTCTGTCATCTTTTTGGCAAGCTGTCCGCGCAACCACGGATCATTGCAGGCCGAGTTGTGGGAAATTGCCAGGTGCAGGCCGGCCTGATCGACAGGCGTATCGCGGGCAATCAAGTCATTGCTCATGCCCAGCGTCTGGGCCATGGCCATGCCGGAATAGCGCCCGGCGAGTACGTAGTCCACCTCGCCCAGCAGCAGTTTTTGGAAGGCGGGGGTCAAGCTCGGGAATCGTTGCAGGGTAAGGTGCTGGGCCAGGGTTTCGAATCCCTGGCTCAAGCGGGCACGCTCCGAGGCCGCCCCCTTGAAACCCTGCAGGTCGGTAGCGCTGGCATATACCAGTGCCGAATCCGTACGCGTCCAGACCCTATAGTCGGTCTGCACCAGGGCCGGGTGGATGTAGTCGAAGTTGCCCAGTTGCGCGTGGTTCAACGGCGCATCGGCAAAAATATCCATGCGCCCGCTGCGTACTTCATCCAGCGCCATCGAACGATTGCCACCGTAGAGCAGGTCGATTTTCACACCCAGGTCTTTCGTTACCTGCTGCAACACATCGGCGGTGGCACCGATCAGGTGGGTGGGGTCCTGGGGATCACGCCAGAGCAAAGGGGGGGTGTCCGGGCTGCCGGTGATCACCAGGCGCTCACATTTGCCGGCGGCCAGCGCCAGGCCCGGCAACAGCGACAGGCCCAGCAGTAAGGCCCAGGGGCGCAGTTCCATGGCGGTTTCTCCGAGGTTCACAAAAGACCGGGCAAAAAAAACCCGGTCATAAGACCGGGCTCTTTATAAGTGAAGCGGCTGGATTAGACCAGCTTCTCCAACTCCGGTACGGCTTCGAACAAGTCCGCGACCAGGCCGTAATCGGCCACCTGGAAGATCGGTGCTTCTTCGTCCTTGTTGATCGCAACGATCACTTTGGAGTCTTTCATACCGGCCAAGTGCTGGATCGCGCCAGAGATACCGACCGCGATGTACAGCTGTGGCGCGACGATCTTGCCGGTCTGGCCGACCTGCATGTCGTTGGGTACGAAACCTGCGTCGACGGCCGCGCGGGAAGCGCCGACCGCAGCGCCGAGCTTGTCGGCCAGGGCGTACAGGTGCTTGAAGTTGTCACCGTTCTGCATGCCACGCCCGCCCGAAACGACGATCTTGGCAGCGGTCAGCTCAGGGCGATCCGACTTGGCCAGCTCTTCGCCAACAAAGCTGGAAGTACCGGCGTCATGGGCAGCGGCGACGGCCTCAACGGCAGCCGAACCACCTTCGGCGGCAACCGGGTCGAAACCGGTGGCGCGCACGGTGATGACTTTGATGGCAGCGCTCGATTGCACGGTGGCAATGGCGTTACCCGCGTAGATCGGGCGCTTGAAGGTGTCGGCGCTTTCGACCGAGATGATCTCGGAGATCTGGTCAACGTCCAGCTGCGCAGCAACGCGTGGCAGGATGTTTTTGCCGTTGGAAGTAGCGGCGGCCAGGATGTGGCTGTAGCCGGCGCCCAGCTCTGCAACCAGCGGGGCAACGTTTTCCGGCAACTGATGCGCGTAAGCAGCATTGTCAGCGTTCAGGACCTTGCTCACACCGGCGATTTTCGCAGCGGCTTCAGCCACGGCGCCAGCGCCTTGACCTGCTACCAGTACGTGGATGTCGCCACCAATTTTAGCGGCAGCGGCCACGGTGTTCAGGGTGGCCGGGGCCAGCACCTTGTTGTCGTGTTCGGCGATTACGAGGATAGCCATGATCAGATCACCTTCGCTTCGTTTTTCAGTTTCTCGACCAGTTCAGCCACCGACTTGACCTTGATGCCGGCGCTGCGTGCAGCCGGCGCTTCGACTTTGACGGTCTTGTTGGTGGAGGCGGTGGAAACGCCCAAAGCATCCGGAGTCAGCACTTCGAGAGGCTTCTTCTTGGCTTTCATGATGTTTGGCAGGGACGCGTAGCGCGGCTCGTTCAAACGCAGGTCGGTGGTGACGATGGCCGGCAGTTTCAGGGAAACCGTCTGCGCGCCGCCGTCGATTTCGCGGGTCACGGCAACCTTGTCGCCGCTCACTTCCACTTTGGATGCGAAAGTACCCTGGCCGTAACCGGTCAGTGCAGCCAGCATCTGGCCAGTCTGGTTGTTGTCGCTGTCGATGGCTTGTTTGCCCAGGATCACCAGCGAAGGCTGCTCCTTGTCGACAACCGCCTTGAGCAGCTTGGCCACGGCCAGGGAGGTCAGCTCTTCAGCGGATTCGACGAGGATGGCACGGTCGGCACCCAGCGCCAGGGCGGTACGCAGCTGCTCTTGAGCAGTGGCAGGACCGATGGAAACCACGACGATTTCAGTCGCAACGCCTTTCTCTTTCAGGCGTACGGCTTCTTCCACGGCGATTTCACAGAATGGGTTCATCGACATCTTGACGTTAGCAAGATCGACGCCGGAATTGTCCGCCTTGACGCGAACTTTCACGTTGTAATCGACAACGCGTTTGACAGCTACAAGAACCTTCATGGATTCCTCGTTACTCTCCGGTGAAAAGAAAATCGCCTAGGCGAACCTGGCGGTTGATGCTCATCGGCACACAAGGGCACCTCCAAAAACCCAGGCAAATGACCTTGCTCACGGGAAACGATGACCGTTCGTCAGTGGTGACTGAGAGGTCATTCTTTATCGCGGCGTGTAAACTGCGCCCCGGTGGGTAGGCGCGCGTCACCTGTTTCGCTTTTGGACGTGCTCTTGAAACCTGCTGTCTGCCTACGGTAAGCGCAAAACCGACCGTATATTGACCGGAACGCCTATTCTGGTCAATACAGCAAAATAGCCAGTCATAAGCCGCGTTGCTTTGATTTACCTAGCCTGCGGGCAATTCAAACAAACGTTTGTATTGGACGCTGACAGTGGTCTATATATAATGCGCCACCTAGAGAGAAAGGTGGGTCCCGCCGTTGCCGCAGGACCACACCGAACCTCCACCCATTAGAAAAAAAGCCTGTTGAGCCTTGAGTAGGAGATAGCCTGTGGAACGCGAATACATGGAATTCGACGTGGTCATCGTCGGCGCCGGCCCGGCGGGCCTGTCCGCCGCCTGCCGACTGAAGCAGAAGGCCGCCGAAGCCGGTAAGGAAATCAGCGTCTGCGTGGTCGAGAAAGGCTCCGAGGTCGGCGCACACATCCTCTCCGGTGCCGTGTTTGAACCTCGCGCCCTGAACGAACTGTTCCCGGACTGGAAAGCCCTCGGCGCCCCGCTCAATACCCCCGTGGTGCGCGATGACATCTATGTACTGCGCAGCAGCGAGGCCTCCACCAAGGTGCCTGACTTCTTCGTGCCCAAGACCATGCACAACGAAGGCAACTACATCATCTCCCTCGGCAACCTGTGCCGCTGGCTGGCCCAACAGGCCGAAAACCTGGGCGTTGAAGTCTACCCAGGCTTCGCCGCCCAGGAAGCGCTGTTCGACGAAAACGGCGTGGTCCGCGGGATCATCACCGGCGACCTCGGCGTCGACCGTGAAGGCCACCCGAAAGAAGGCGTCTACACCCCAGGCATGGAGCTGCGTGGCAAGTACACGCTGTTCGCCGAAGGTTGCCGTGGCCACATCGGCAAGCAACTGATCAAGCGCTTCAACCTGGACAGCGACGCCGACGCCCAGCACTACGGCATCGGCCTCAAGGAAATCTGGGAAATCGACCCGGCCAAGCACCAACCCGGCCTGGTGGTACACACCGCCGGTTGGCCGCTGGACATCATGAGCAACGAGAACACCGGCGGCTCGTTCCTCTACCACTTGGAAAACAACCAGGTGGTCGTCGGCCTGATCGTCGACCTGTCCTACAGCAACGCCTTCCTGTCGCCGTTCGATGAGTTCCAGCGCCTCAAGCATCACCCGGTGCTGGACCAGTACCTCGAAGGTGGCAAGCGCATCAGCTACGGCGCCCGCGCCCTGGCCAAAGGCGGCATCAACTCGTTGCCGAAGATGGTCTTCAAGGGCGGCGCCCTGATCGGTTGCGACCTGGGCACCATGAACGTGGCCAAGATCAAGGGCAGCCATACCGCCATGAAGTCCGGCATGCTCGCCGCCGACGCCGTGGCCGAGCGCCTGTTCGCCGAATCCGAAGGCGGCGATGAACTGACCAACTACGTCGACGGTTTCAAAGCCAGCTGGCTCTACGAAGAACTGTTCGCCACCCGCAACTTCGGCCCGGCGATGCACAAGTTCGGCCCAATCCTCGGCGCCGGCTTCAACTGGTTCGACCAGAACATCCTCGGCGGCAAAATGCCGTTTACCCTGCACGACACCAAGCCGGACTACGCCTGCCTGAAGCTGGCCAAAGACAGCACGAAGATCGACTACCCCAAGCCCGACGGCAAGCTGAGCTTCGACAAGCTGAGTTCGGTGTTCATTTCCGGTACCAACCACGAAGAAGAACAGCCGTGCCACTTGAAGTTGAAAGACCCGAGCATCCCGATCGGCACCAACCTGCCGCTCTACGATGAACCGGCACAGCGTTACTGCCCGGCCGGCGTGTATGAAGTGATCACCCAGGAAGACGGCGAGAAGCGCTTCCAGATCAACGCCCAGAACTGCGTGCACTGCAAGACCTGTGACATCAAGGACCCTTCGCAGAACATCACCTGGGTTACACCGGAAGGCGCAGGTGGGCCGACTTACCCGAATATGTAACGCGGCTCCTCACAACGCATTTCGCCACACCTGAAAGCCAACGCCTCAAGCGTTGGCTTTTTTTGTACCCGCTCAAGCGCTCAACCCGTGCCTCATGGTCGGCTGCCCTCGGCGACAGCGGCGGCTTTGCTTTGCCGGGTGTAACTCAGCACACAGTGCGCGACGAGGCCGAAGATCAAGCCCCAGAACGCAGCGGCCAGCCCCAGGTAGCTCATGCCCGAAGCGGTGACCAGAAAGGTAATCAGCGCCGCTTCGCGTTGTTTCTCGTCGGCCATGGCGCCTGTCAACCCGGTGCTGATTGCGCCGAACAGTGCCAGGCCCGCCAGGGAGGCAATCAGCTCTTTGGGCAAGGCAGAAAATACCGAAGCCAGGGTCGCGCCAAAGATGCCCATCAGGATGTAGAACACCCCGCAGGCGATCCCGGCGATGTAGCGCTTGTCGCGGTCTTCATGGGCTTCGCGGCCGGTGCAGATGGCGGCGGTAATCGCTGCCAGATTCAAACCATGGGAGCCGAACGGTGCCATCAGGATCGAGCCGATCGCCGTCACCGAAATGATTGAGCGCGCCGGCGTGTGGTAGCCCGAAGTGCGCAATACCGCCATGCCCGGCACGTACTGACCGGTCAGGGTCACCAGCGCCAGCGGCAAGCCGATATTAATGATGGCGTGCCAGCTCCACTGCGGCGCGATAAACACCGGCTGGGCGACGGCGATAGTCATTGCCCCGCTGTTGAGTTCACCAAACGAGGCAGCGACCGCGCAGCCGATAATCAGCACGGACAGGATGGCGTAACGTGGCGAGAAACGCTTGAACACCAGGTAAGTCGCGATCATCGCCAGCACCAGCGCCGGTTGCAGCTTGATCGAGGTGAACAGCTCGGCACCGAAGCGGAACAGGATGCCGGCGAGCATGGCGGCGGCGATGGCTTTGGGCAGGCGACTCATCAGCTTGTCGAACGCGCCAGACAAACCCACCACGGCAATAATCACTGACGCAACCACGTACGCGCCGATGGCCTGGGGCAGAGTCACCGTGGGCAGCATCGAGACCAGCAACGCCGCTCCCGGCGTCGACCACGCGGTGATTACCGGCACCCGCAGGCGCCAGCTCAAAAACAGGCCGGTAATCCCGCTGCCAATGGAAATTGCCCAGATCCACGATGACACCTCGTCATTGGGCAGGTGCGCTTCCTTAGCCGCCTGAAACACGATGATCAAGGGACCGGCATACGAAATGATCACGGCGATAAAACCCGCAATCACGGCTGACAGGGATAGATCCTTTCTGAGTGTGTCCATGATGTCTCGACTTGGCGCGGCAGCGTCGCGCAGTGACCAGGGGGATGATCGATTCGATTGACTCGATTCGAGGCGAGTGTATTTGATTAAATTGAGTTGATTCAATAAGCAACTCAATTATCACTCGATATTTTTTGCGATCACCAGCGCATCTCCTCAACGACTTGAATACAACCCTTTGATTACTAAATAAAATACTAAAATACACCCTCTACAATAAAAGCAATCAGCCATAAAATTATCGAATCAATCGAATCAATAAAGCGATTAGCTCATCTGATCAGGCATCCAATATCCCTGTGATATGCTCAACGCTTCATCATTTCTACGAAGGGCAGTGATCATTCATGTGGGTTCCCCAGCTAAGCGAGTTCAACCAGCCGGTGTATTTGGCGATTGCCGACGCATTGGCACGCGATATCAGCAACGGCGTGTTGAACAAAGGCGATCGCCTGCCGACCCTGCGGGAGCTGGCCACGGCCCTGGATGTCACGCCGGGCACTATCAGCCGCGCGTACAGCGAAGCGCAGCGCCGGGGCCTGGTGCAGGGGGAAGTGGGCCGCGGTACGTTTGTGCTCACTCAGAACCCACCGGGGCCGGCGGCGAGCAACAGCCCGGCGGCGCTGAATCTGGGGCAGCCGGAACTGCTCGACCTGTCGATCATCAAGCCCGGCAGCGAAACCCTGGAACACTGGCTGCGCGACGCATTGGTGAGCCTGGCCAGGAGCACCGATTTCGCGGGCGCCCTGGACTACGCCCCGGACGGCGGTCACCCGGCGCATCGCGAGGCGGGAGCACAGTGGCTACGGCATTCATTGCCCGAGGCACAGTGGCAGCAGGTGATCATCACCGCCGGCGCGCAGCATGGCTTGATGGTGGCGATGAGCGCCCTGACCAACGCCGGCGACCTGGTGCTCTGCGAGGCACTGTGCTACCCCGGCATCATTTCCCTGGCCCATGGCCTTGAACGCCGCCTGCGTGGCGTGCCGATGGATGACGAAGGCATCATTCCCGAGGCGCTGCGCGAACTGTGCCTGCGGGAAAAACCGGCGATGCTGGTGTGCGTCGCGACCTGCCAGAACCCGACGGCGGCGATCATGTCGCAACAACGTCGGGCGCAAATCGCAGCGTTGGCCGAAGAGTTCGACTTCATCATCCTCGACGACGACATCTACGGCTTTCTTGCCACCGACCCGTCCATCAAACCCCTTTCGGCGTTTGCCCCGGACCGCTCGGTGTACCTCACCAGCCTGTCGAAGTCGGTGATGCCCGCATTGCGTATCGGCTACCTGCACAGCCCGCCAAAATTGCTGTCGCGGCTCAGCTCGATGGTGCGTAGCAGCGTCTGGATGCCATCACCCCTGACCGCGCAACTGGCCAGCAATGTGATCACCGAAGGCATGGACCAAAAACTGATCCGCATCCACCGCAACGAGGCGGCCGGCCGGCAAGCGATTGCCCGCGAGATCTTCGCCAGGTTCGAGCTCAAGACCCAGCCCTACGCCTACCATGTGTGGCTGACATTGCCGGAGCCATGGACCAGCGACGAGTTCACCATGCTGGCTCGGGCCAATGGCGTGCTGGTACTTAGTGGCACGCAGTTCCAGGCCGAACGCTCTGAAATGACACGCTGCGTGCGACTGGTGCTGATGTCGCCCACCAGCCGCAACGAATTGCGCTTTGCCCTGACCAAACTGGCCAGCCTGATCGAAACCGACCCGCGCCGTTACTACTAGGCCGCGCGCTCCTCGCCGGGGTTGCGCTCGAAGTAGCGCTTGTATTCGCGACTGAACTGCGACGTGCTCTGGTACCCCACGCTGTGCGCCGCCTGCGCCACACTCATGCCGTCCACCAGCAGCAACTGCTGGGCCTTGAGCAAGCGCAGGCGCTTCAGATATTGCACCGGCGACAGCAAGGTGCAGCGCTTGAAGTGCTCATGAAAGGTCGAAGCGCTCATATGCGCATACCCGGCCAATGTCTCGATGTTCAGCGGCTCGGCGAAATGCGCGTGCAGGTGGTTCAACGAGGTGGCGATTCGCGAAAATTGCCCCTGTTGCTCCACCAGCGCGCGCAACACATCGGCCTGGGGCCCGCGCAACGCCGTGAACAATAATTCGCGCACTCGCGACGGGCCGATGATCCGGCTTTCCAGCGGATCGTGCAGGCACTGCAGCAGCCGCTCGACGCAACCGCGCATCGCATCATCAAGCACCACGGAGCTCATCGACGCCAGCGTCTGCGCCGTCGGCGGTGGCCCGGCCTGCATGCCCATGGCCATGACCAACTCACCCAGCACTACGCGGTCGATACCCACCGTCACCCCCAATAATGGCGCACCCGGCGCCATGGCGAAGGTCTCGCACTCGAACGGCACCGGCATGGCCTGGATCAGGTAATGCCCGGCGCCATACTCCAGCGTCCGCGGGCCCAGGTACGCGACTTTGCTGCCCTGCGCCACGAACATCAGGCTCGGCTCATAGATCTGCGGCCCGCGCGCCACGTCGCAACTGGCGCGCAATACCTTTACGCCGGGCAGGTGGGTCGGGGAGAAACCGTCGCGGGACGTGAGCCCCTCGATCAAGGAAACCAGCGTGGCATTGGCGTCGAGATGGCGGGTCAACAACATGGCAAAAAACTTCGTGAAAAAGAGATGCGAGCATCATCGCAGGTCTGACGGTACATAAATCCAAACAGAGGGCACTGCCGGACGAATAGGCATGAGACTCGGAGCAATCGCCATGGCCGCCCACAAGGTCGGCACGGAGAATGGCCCACCTCACTTTCCAACGCTTTTGCGAGGTTTTCCATGTACACCGCCATCGGCTATGCCGCCCAATCGGCCACCACGCCCCTCGCCCCCATGTCGTTTGAACGCCGCAGCCCGCGCGCCGATGACGTGGCCATCGAGATCCTCTATTGCGGCGTCTGCCACTCCGACATCCATCAGGCACGCAACGAGTGGGGCATCGCCGTGTACCCGCTGATGCCCGGTCATGAGATCGTCGGCAAAGTTACCGCCGTCGGTGCCAGCGTCACCGCCCATAAAGTCGGCGACCTGGTCGGCGTAGGCTGCATGGTCGATTCATGCCGCCACTGCGACGCCTGCCAAGCGGACCTCGAGCAATATTGCCTCGAAGGCCCGACCATGACCTACGCCACCCCCGACCGCGTGGACGGCAGCAACACCATGGGCGGTTACTCCGACAGCATCGTGGTCAGCGAGCACTTCGTGGTGAAAATCCCGGCCACGCTCGACCTGGCCAGCGCCGCGCCGATCCTGTGCGCGGGCATCACCACTTATTCGCCGCTCAAGCATTACGGCGTCAAGGCTGGCGACAAGGTGGGGATCCTGGGCATGGGCGGCCTGGGCCACATGGGCATCAAGTTCGCCAAGGCCATGGGTGCCGAAGTCACGCTGTTCACCCGCTCGGCGAGCAAGGCCGAAGAAGGTCGCCGCCAGGGCGCCGACCACGTGATCGTGTCCACCGATGCCGAACAGATGAAAGCCGCCGCCGGGCACTTCGACTTCCTACTGGACACCATCCCGGTGCAGCACGACCTGAACCCCTACCTCGATGTGCTGCGCTTTGATGGCGTGCATATTCTGGTCGGTTTGATCGAGCCGGTGGACCCGCCCGTCAACGCCGCCAAACTGGTGCTGGGGCGTAAAGTGCTGGCCGGCTCGCTGATCGGCGGCATTGCCGAAACCCAGGAAGTCCTGGATTTCTGCGCAGAGCATGGCATCACCTGCGACATCGAAATGCTCGACATCCGCCAGATCAACGAGGCCTACGCCCGCATGATCGCCGGTGACGTGAAGTACCGCTTTGTTATCGACATGGCAACCTTGAAAGCCTGATCAAACCTTCGCGCCCAACTGCGCGGAAAGCCGCGCTGCAACCTGTTTGATCACAGGGATCAGCTCGGCCATTTTCTCCAGCGGCATGTAGGGCACGGTACTGGCGATGCTGATGCCGGCGACGATTCGCCGGCTGGCATCGCGCACCGGTGCCGCGACGCAACGGATCGACGGTTCGTTGTCTTCCAGATCGAACGCATAACCGCCCAACACATATTCATGCATGCGCTGCTCGAACTGCGCCCAGGACTGTTCCGGGTGCTGCGGCCATTGCAGGTTTTTCCCACCCGCCGGCAAGCTGGTTTCGTATAAGCGTTGCCACTCCTGTACCGAGTCATCCAGCAACATCGCCTTGCCCACGCCCGTGCGTGCCAACGGCATGCGGTGGCCGACCCGCGAACGCATCTCCGGGCCGTTGCGGCCGGGGTTCTTGTGCAGGTACAGCACGTCGTCGTATTCGCGAATGGCCAGGTGGATGGTATCGCCGGTCAGCGCGGACAACTCATCCAGGTAGGGCACCGCCAGGGTCACCAAGGGCAATTCTTCGCGAGCCTGGAACCCCAGCTCGATCAACTTCGGCCCCAGCAGGTAACCGACTTGCGGCACCACGCGCAGGTAACGCTCCTCCACCAGGCAACTGGCCAGGCGGTGGGTGGTGCTGCGGGTGGTGCCGATGCGCTTGGCGATCTCTTTCAGATCCCGCGCACCGGCCGCCACCGCTTGCACCACGCCCAGGCCACGCAGCAGGGTCTGGGTGCCGGTGGGAACGGCGTCTTTGACGGGGGTGTGGGGGGGTTCCTGCATATCGGGCCTATTGGGAAGTACGAAAACGGCGCCATTATGGCAAATGCTGAATATCAATACAGTGGAGATCCAAATGTGGAGGGGGCTTGCTCCCGATGGCGGTGGGTCAGGGAAAAATGTGCAAGCTGACACTCTGCCATCGGGAGCAAGTCGAATCGTCGCACCGCCCCTCCCACATTTGATCCTCTGTGTTCTACAGACCGGTTTTCAACGTTGTTTCATACGGTCGATGACCACCGCCAGCAACAGGATCGAACCACGGATCACGTACTGATAGAACGTGTCGATGTTCTTCAGGTTCATCGCGTTCTCGATGATCGCCAGGATCAGTACCCCGGCAATCACATGGCGGATCATGCCGACCCCGCCGCTCAACGACACACCGCCTAGCACGCACGCCGAGATCACCGTCAGCTCGAAGCCCTGGCCGATCATCGGCTGGCCCGAGGTCATGCGCGACGCGAGGATCACCCCGGCCAGCGCGCCGATCAGACCGTGCATAGCAAAGATCAGGATCTTGGTGCGATCAACGTTGACCCCCGCCAGCAATGCTGCTTCCGGGTTGCCGCCGATGGCCATGGTGTTGCGCCCGTAGGTCGTGTAGTTGAGCAGCCAACCGAAGAACAGGAAGCACAGGATGGTGATCAGGATCGGCACCGGCACGCCGAACAACTGGCCGTTGCCGAAGATGAAGAACTGGTCCTGGGACACGCCCACTGCCTTGCCGTCGGCAAAAATGTAAGCCAGGCCGCGCACGATCTGCATGGTCGCCAGGGTGGTGATCAGCGCATTGACCCGCAGCTTGGCAATGACGATGCCGTTGATCAACCCGACGATCAGGCCCATCCCCAGCGCCGCGCCGATGCCGAGCATGACGCTGTCGGTATCGCGCATGACAATGGCCGCGACCACGCCGGCGCAGGCGATCACCGAGCCCACCGACAAGTCGAAATGCCCCGATGCCAGGCAAAACAGCATGGTGCACGCCGCGATGCCCACGGTGGACACCGCCAGGCCCAGCCCGCGCATGTTCAGCGGCGAAAGGAAGTTATCGATCAGCAAGGCGCACAGCACAAAAATGCCCACCGCCGCCAGCAGCATCGCCCAGTTGTCGAGCAGCGCGCGCATATCCAGGGGTTTGCGTGCGGTTGGCAACGCGTTGTTTTGAGTGGTCATGGTCTTCTCTCAGTTCGTCACGCGGCGCGGCAAGGCCAGCTGCAGCAGGTTGGATTCAGTGGCGTGCGCGCGCAGTTGTTCGCCGCGCATGGCGCCTTCGCACAGCACCAGGATGCGGTCGGAAATGCCCATGACTTCCATCAGGTCGCTGGACACCACGATCACCGCGATGCCTTGGGCTGCGAGGTTGTGAATGATCTGGTAGATCTCGGCCTTGGCGCCGATATCGATGCCCCGCGTCGGTTCGTCGAGCAGCAGCACTTTCATCGGCATCGACAGCCAGCGGCCGAGAATGGCCTTCTGCTGGTTGCCGCCGGAGAGGTACATGATTTTCTGCGCGGCGTTCGGGGTCTTGACCTTCATGGCCTTGATTTGATGCTCGGCGTTGCCCTTCTCCCAACCGTCGCGCAGCAGCCAGCCGAAGGTGGAATGGGCGCCCCGCGCACTGATGTTGATGTTCTCGGCCACGCTCGACAGCGGAATGATGCCTTCCTTTTTACGGTCTTCCGGGCACAGCAAGACACCGGCGGCAATGGCGTCGCGAGGCGAGCGCAACTGCAGTTTTTCGCCGCACAGTTGCAGGCTGCCGGCACTCGCGCGTTCCAGGCCGCTGAGCAGGCGGAACAACTCGGTGCGCCCTGCCCCCACCAGCCCGAACAGGCCAAGGATCTCGCCTTTGCGCACCGCGAAACTCACCGGCTCACGCAGGCCAGGACCGAGCAAGCCGTCGACCTTGAGCGCTACCTCGCCATGCTCGCGCGGGCGGTAGTCGTAGATATCCTGAATGTCGCGACCGACCATGCAGGTCACCAACTGGTCGTGGGTCAGCGTGCTCATGTCATCGAAGGTGCGCACGTAGCGGCCGTCCTTGAACACCGTCACCGCGTTGCAGATGCGGAAGACTTCCTCCATGCGGTGCGACACATACAGCACCACTTTGCCCTCGTCGCGCAGGCGCGTGATGATCGCCATCAAGCGGTCGATCTCGCGCGCCGAGAGGCTGCTGGTGGGTTCATCGAAGGCAATCACATGGGCGCCACGGGACAGCGCCTTGGCGATTTCCACCAACTGGCGCTGGCCGAGGGACAAACGCCCGAGCTTCTCGTCCGGGTCGATTTCATCGGCCAGGCCCTTGAGGCAGGCCAGAGCCTGCTTGCGCAGCTGGCCGCGGTTGACCACGCCCAAACGCGTCGGCAAATGCCCCAGGAACAGGTTCTCGGCCACGCTCATTTCCGGCACCAGGTGCAACTCCTGGTGGATCACCGCCACGCCGCTGGCGATGCTGTCGGCGGCGCATTTGAAGGCCATGGTCTGATCGCCGATCTGCAGCGTGCCGCTGCTGGGGATATAGGCACCGCCCAATATCTTCAGCAGCGTCGACTTGCCGGCGCCGTTTTCGCCCATCAAGGCATGTACCTGCCCCGGGTGGGCGGTGAAACAGATGCCGTCGAGCGCCTTGACCCCGGGAAAGGTTTTGCCGATACCGTCAAACCGCAGGGCCGCAGCAGTCATTTCCACAGCCCGATTTTGGTCAGTTCTTCCTTGAAGTTCTCGCGGGTGATCAACGTCACTTCGTCCATGGCGGTGTACTTCGGCGGCTCGGTGCCTTTGGTCACCCACTCGTACATCATCTCGGCCGTTTTATAGCCTTCGATGTGCGGGCTTGGCAGCATCGAGCCGAAGAAGCCGCTGTTGGCTTTCTTCAGTTCGCCGATGGCGTCGGTGCCGTTGATACCGATGCCGATCACGTTGGCGGCGGCAAAACCGGCGCTTTCAGTGGCGCGCACGCCACCGAGCACGGTGTTGTCGTTCATGCCGCCGATGATCAGGTTTTTCGCGCCACGGGGCAGTTTGACCAGGGCCGAGTTGGTGGCGTCCATGCTGCCGGGAACGTCGAGGGTTTTCAGCGGGGCGGTGAGGATGTGGTCCTTGGGAATGCCGGCCTCTTCCAGGGATTTGATCGAACCGTCGGTGCGCTTCTTGCCAGTGTCGAGTTCATTGAAGGTGTTGACCACGGCATAGGTCTCCTTCCAGTCCCACCCGCGTTTTTTCGCTTCGGCGGCCATCGCGGCGCCCTGCTTCTGGCCCACTTCGAAGGCGGCCATGCCCAGGTACGGCACGTCTTCCATGAAATTGCCCTTGGCATCGACGAAGCGGTCATCCACGGCGATCACTTTCATGTCGTTGAGCTTGGCCTTGGCCACGATGGCCGGGCCCAGGGACACGTCCGGCGGGCAGATCACAAAGCCCTTGGCGCCGTTGGCCGCCAGGCTGTCGATGGCCGAAAGGGTTTTCTCACCGTCGGGCACGGCGATCTTGATGAGTTTGAAACCCTTGTCCTGGGCGGCTTTTTCGGCAAAGGCCCATTCGGTCTGGAACCACGGCTCCTCGGCCTGCTTGACCAGAAAACCGATCTTCACTTCTTCAGCCGATACAACGCCGCTGAACGCCATCGCCAGTGCCAGGGCACCGAGTGTCTTCTTGAACCTGTTTTTGCCAAGCATGGAGCACCTCTTCTTGTTATTGAGCGTTTCAAGGACTAGTCGTGGTACATCACAGACCGCCCGCCATCGATCATCAGGCAGGTGGCATTGATAAAAGGCGCTTCATCGGTGGCCAGGAACAACGCCGTCATGGCCACCTCGACCGGTTGGCCGATGCGCTTGGGCGGGTGCAGGTCGAAGGCGCGCTGACGCTCGGCATGGGGGTCGGGGAAACCGTTCCAATAGTCGACGTTGAGCTGGGTTTCGATATAGCCGGGAGCGATGGCGTTGACGCGAATGCCCTTGGGCGCGTACTCGATACCGAGGGCGCGCGTAAGGCCAAGCAGGCCGTGCTTGGCCACCGGGTACGGGAAGCAACCGGGAATGATGTGGCTGGAATGGGTGGAGGCGATGTTGATGATGTTGCCGATGCCCTGCTCGATCATGTGCGGCAGCACCGCGCGGCAGCCGAACCAGGCGCCGTCGAGGTCGATGGCAAAGCAGCGGCGCCAGTCTTCGTCGGTCATTTGCAACGGGTCGCGGAACACGTTGACGCCGGCGCAGTTGACCAGCACATCCACCCTACCGAAGCGCGCAATGGCCGTATCGACCAGCGCCTGCCATTGCTCCTTGGAGGTGATGTCGACCGCTTGCGCGTCAATCTCGGCGCCACGCTCGCGCCAATGGGCGGCGACGCGCTCGACTTTTTCGCTCTGGATATCCGCGATGACCAGGCGCGCCTGCTGGGCCTGGAAACACGCGACGATCGCCTCGCCAATGCCCTGGGCGGCGCCGGTGATGATCACCACCTTGCCTTTGAGCCGCTCGCCGTAAGTGGGCTCGGGCACGGCGGGGAGTGACAACGGTTGTGCCTGCATCGCTTCACCTGTTTTATTTTTGGTAGTGAGTGCTGATGCCGCCGACTATAAACCCAGACCCAGAAACATCTCAATATATAAATTTGCATCCCATATTGTGAGCAAATTAATAAAAAAACCGGCGCTTCAAGGGCCGGTTTTTCCAAGCACCAAAACTCCATCAGCCGAGGGCAAAGTCGCGCAGCGCGTCGCCTTCCATGCGGTAGCGCACCCACTCCTCCTGGGGCTGGGCGCCGATGGATTTGTAGAAGGCAATCGCCGGCTCGTTCCAGTCCAGCACGCTCCACTCGAAACGCGCGCAACCGTTATCAAACGCAATCTTGGCCAGGTGGCGCAGTAACTTCTTGCCCGCTCCGCCGCCGCGTTGCTCGGGGTTGATATAGAGGTCTTCCAGGTACAGGCAATTGCTGCCCAGCCACGTGGAGTAACTGAAAAAGAACACCGCAAAGCCAATCGGCAAGCCATCGCGCAAGCAGATCAGGCCATGGGCGGTGGCGCCTTCGCCGAACAAGCTGCGCTGAATGTCCGCCACGCTGGCGATCACTTCATGCCGAGCCTTTTCGTACTCGGCAAGTTCAGTGATGAACGTCAGGATCTGCGCAGCATCGCTGGGCACCGCAGGGCGAATCTCGATGGTCATGGGCAAGCCTTGGGCAATTTCAAAGCACACATACTAAGGCGCTTTGATGACTGATTGCAGTGCAATTTCGCGGGTTGCCGGGTTACTCCGGCCTGAAGCAATGCAAGCACCACTAACCACAGAACAAACCCGGACGGTGTGCGTGGTAAACAGTGGCGCATCACTCCAATCACCTCCAGGCGGCCCCATGCAGTCCACGTCCCCGGTGAGCACGAAGCTGTTCGCGCTGTTTTGCCTTGCCAGTTTCCTGTTGTCGCTGTCCTACGGCTCGACGTTCCTATTGTCGTTGCTGATTCATGCGCGCGGCGGCAACGAGCACGACGCGGGCAGTGTGATCTCCACGGCGATGCTCAGTACCTTCGTGGCGGTGCTGCTTTGCGGGCATCTGGCGGATGCCTGGGGCGCGGCGCGGGCGATTGCGGGCATGGGTGGGTTGCTGGTGGTGGCGTGCCTGGGTTTTGCGCTGGCGCCGGGTTTTGGCGAGGGCTTGATGCTGTTCGGCTTGTCCCTCGGGCTGGGCTGGGGCGTGTTCTATACCTTGGGGCCGATCATCGTGGCGATGCTGGTGGAGCCGCAACAACGCGCCAGATATTTCGCTCTGCTGTCGGGCAGCATGATGAGCGGCATCGGCTCGGGACCGTTGCTGGGCCGGGCCGCGAATGCCCTGGGCCTGCCGTTGACCAGCGCTTTCTACATTGCCGCCCTGGCCAGCCTGCTCGGGGTGCTGGTGTTCTGGCGATTGGGCACCGCGCTCAAACGCCACACCACGGCGCCGGTGTCGAAAATTTCCTGGGCAGCTTGCCGCCGCGTGCTGTCTTCGCGGGCGGTATTTGCCATCGTCATGGTCGGCCTCGGAGGGTGTGTGTTTGGCGGGTTGTCTTCGTTCCAGACCAGCTATGCGGCGGCCCACGGGCTGGATTACTCGCTGTTCTTCGCAGGTTTCGTGAGTGCGGCGATTGCCAGCCGCCTGTTGATCGCCGGCTACGTGGTCAAGCGCGATGCCTATGTGGCCGCCTGTGCGCTGTCCGGGCTGATGCTGGGGGCTATCCTGCTGTTCACCTTTGGCGTGAGCGGGAATGCCAGTTACCTGTTCGCGGCCGTGACCCTGGGGGTCGGCTATGGCCTGACGTATTCGGTGATCAATGGCCAGGTGGCCAACGAGGCACCCGTTGGCACTACGCCCCAGGCCTTGCTGTTGTTCAGCCTCGCCTACTTCGTCGGTGTGTTCGGTTTCCCATGGCTGGCGGGCTGGATCATCGTTGACTTCGGCTTGCCCGCGCTGATGCTCAGCGTGCTGACAGTGGCTGCCGGCAATTGGTTGATCAGCGTGGCGCGGCTGGCGTGGCGCAGGGCGACAGCAGAGAAAATCTTGCAGCTGGGCTGATACCGTTCGTCGCCACCCAGGCACCAACGCAAAACGAGGACTGACCAATAAAGGGTAAGGACAATAACCCTATGGAGACATCCTCATGAACACGACCAAGTTTGCTGCCCTCGCCCTCACCGGCCTGCTGTCCGCCGCTTCGCTGAGCGCATTTGCCGCCGGCTCGACCACCGGCCCGACCGACCCGACCCCGGACGCCACCACCGATTCGCAAAAGTCCATGGGCACCGGCCTCGACACCAACGGCGGCGCGATCATCGACAACGGCACCGACCCACGCACCCGAGGTGACGACCCGCAACGCCAAGCACCTGCGGGCGTAGGCAACGGCAAGATGGGCCCCGGAATCAATCAGCCCGGCGTCAACAAAGGTGACGATTCCAACGTGCCAGGCACGCCGAAACAACCGGCGCCTTGAGCCTTCGCACGCAACACCGACACCTGATCATTTCCCAGTGAAGAGGTATGCATGAACGTTGATAGAAACCTCGAAAAAGAAGTGCTCACCCGCCTGTTGCACGCCCACCCCCAGGGCCTGGGCAAGGAGCTGCTGGACAACTACCGTGGCGAAAAGGAAGTGGCCGGCGTGTTGGCCGGCCTGCAAGACCGCGGTTTTATCAGGGATGGTCATGTCACCACCGACGACGCCGGCGAATATTCGTTGAACCTGCCCATCAAGCTGACCGCATCGGGCGTGGACGAAGCGCGCAAGCTCGACGGTGAACTCACTCAGTAATCTATTTTGCCTGGCCTGGCCCGGTTACCGAGGGCCAGAAGGAGTATCGCGATGCCTCGTGGAAGCAAAGCCAAATACACCGCCGAACAGAAGCGCAAAGCCGCTCATATCGAAGACAGTTACGAGCACAAGGGCGTGTCCAAGGAAGAAGCCGAAGCCCGTGCCTGGGCTACCGTCAACAAGCAGTCCGGCGGTGGCGAAAAGGCCGGGGGCTCGGGCCAGCGCAAGGCCCCGGCGAAGAAGGCCCAGGACCGAGAGGAATCGGCCAAACGAGCGGCCGCCAGCCGGAAGGGTCATTCGCGTAGTAGCGGTGCTTCGCTGGGGACGCAAACCAAGGAAAGCCTGATGAAGGAAGCGCGGGCCAAGAATATTCCGGGGCGTTCGACGATGCGTAAGGATGAACTGATCGCGGCGCTGAAAAAGGCCGGCTAAACATAGAGCCAAATGTGGGAGGGGGCTTGCCCCTCCCACAGGTTGCCCGTGTTTATTCGGCGAGCAAGGCGTCAACTTCAGCGGTACCGGGAGAGGTAGCCGGCCCCCAGCGCGTCACCGCCAACGCCGCCGCCGCATTCGCTCGGCGTGCCGCTTCAGCGGGTTCCAGACCGTTTGCCAACCCCGCAATAAACACCCCGGCATGCGCATCGCCTGCGCCGTTGCTGTCCACGGCACGCACCTTGAAGCCCTGCACGTGCTCAATGTGCCCCACGCGCCCGACCCAACAGCCATTGGGTCCATCACGCACCACCAGCAGCGTGTTGGCGGGCAGGTGCCGGCTCAACGCGGGCAGCGCTGCGTTGATATCCGACGCACCGGTAAACGCCAGCGCTTCCGGCCCGTTGCTGGTCCAGATGTCGATACGCGGCAACAGCCTGCGCATCAAGGCCGAACCCGGCGCCTTGACCAACGGGCCTGGGTCGAACACCACCACAGTGTTTCGTGGCAATGCCAGCAGCCAGTCGAGCAAGGGTTGGGCCTTGCCCTCAAGCAGCAGGCTGTAGCCGCTGACATAGATATAGTCGTCAGCACGCGGTACCACGTCAGCCAAGTCCTGGGCGCTGAGTTCGCCCTCGGCGCCGAGGTGGGAAATGAAGGTGCGCTCGGTGGTGGCTTCGGTCAGCGACACACACAGGCCGGTATCCTTGTCAGGGCTTGTGGCAAGGGCCATGTCGATACCCTCGGCCTGCATCGCCGCGCGTGCCAGGTCACCAAAGCGCCCGTTGCCATGACGCCCCAGGTAGACCACCGGCAACCCGTTGCGACGGGCAGCGGCCATGACGTTGAAACCACCTCCGGCCTCGAAACTGGCCGATTTGGCGAGTACATCACCGCCGGTCGCGGGCAAGGTATCCAGGGCCATGACCAAGTCGACGATGACCTGGCCGGTGTGCAGCAATCTAGACATTGTGGCTTTCTACCGGCACTGGGCGACGGTCAGCCGCGCCACCCAACACCGCATAAACCCCGCCGGCCAGCAGGAAGGTAACGATCCAGCCCAAGCCGTTATGGCCCAGCCAGGAGTCGGACAATGGGCCGGCAAACCAGATGTTCTCGGCCGTGGTGCCAATGGTGGTGAAACTGAACCCCAGCACGATGGCCACGGCCCAGGCGCCGAAGGCACGCCATTCCACACCGCCGCGATACCAATAGGCGCTGCTTGGGCTCACGTCCAGCAGGTCTTTGGCGCTGTAGTGGTGACGGTGGATCAGGTCGACCACGAAAATTCCGACCCACGCGGTGATCGGCACCGCCAGCAACGAGATGAAGGTAATGAATGGGCCGTAGAAACTGTCGGCGATCAGCATGAAGTAGATCGAACCGGCAAAGATCGCGACAATGTCGACGATCACCGCATGTACGCGCTTGACCTTCAACCCGAGGGTCAAGGTGGTGAGCCCGGCCGAATACACCGACAGGTTATTGGACAGCAACAGCCCGCCGAACGCGGTGATCAGGTACGGCACGGCCATCCAGGTGGGCAGCATGTCGCGAATCGCAATAATCGGGTCGGTGGCCGAGGCCAAGTCGTTGTTACCCACCGACAGCAGGCCGCCGAGGGTGATCAGCAGCACCAGCGGAATGCCCGCACCGAACGCGGCGGACGCCACCAGGCGCGCGGCCTTGACGCTGCGATGCTGGTAGCGCGACATATCGGCGCCGGCGTTGGCCCATCCAATACCGGTGCCGGCGGCCATGGTGCCGATGCCGATGATCATCGCGCTGAGCGGGGCCGGTGTGGCGTTGAACACGGCGCTCCAGTCGATGGTGGCGCAGAGGAAGCCGCCTACCAGGATATTCAACGCACCGAACACATAGGTGGCCCACTTCTGGATCACCAGCAACGTGGCATGGCCCAGGCCGGAAACGGCCAGGGTCAGCAGCACGAAAATACCGATAAAGATCAACGTCAGCAGCGGTGCGCTTTTCGCCTCTACCGCTGACCCGAAGAGGATCGAACACAGCGACAGCAACACGAACGCCGCCGTGGTGGTGTTGACCGTTTCCCAGCCCAGGCGCGACATCAGCGAGACCAGCGTAGGACCGATATTGCCGCGCACGCCGAAAATGGCGCGAGACAAGGTCAGGCTCGGCGCACGGCCACGACGACCGGCAATGGAGATGATGCCCACCACTGCAAAGGAACCGGCGGCGCCGAGGATCGCCACGATGATCGCCTGCCAGATCGCCAGGCCACGAAACGCCACCAGCGTCGCCCCCAGCGGCAAACCCAGGATGCTGATGTTGGCGGCAAACCACACCCAGAACAGTTGCAGCGGATGGCCGTTGCACTCGCTTTCGGGGACCGGTTCGATGCCGCGTGTTTCCAATTGCCCGGCGCTTTGGCCGCAAGAGGTGCTGCTCATGAGGATGCTCCCTGATGCCTGCATTGTTGTGGTTGTGGCAGATGTCTTCCTGACTGAACGAGCCCCGTGTGGCAGAGGGCTTGCCTGCGGTGCTTAGCGCATGTTGAGCAGCGCCTGCACCAGCGGCTGCAGATCCAGGCCGTTGACCCGCTTGACCTGCTCGATCATCGCCTCGGGCCAGCACTGCATGCCCAGGCACGCCCCCAGCATCGCTCCCAGAATCGCCGCGATGGTGTCGGTGTCGCCGCCCAGGCTGGCGGCCAGGCACAGGGCTTCGAACGCGTTCATGTCGCCCACCGCCACTTGCTGAGCCAGGGCGAACGACACCACCACCGACTCCTGGGAGGCGACGGAGGTGCCAATCAGTTCATACACCAGGTCGGCAAACAGGGCTTTGTCGCCACTGCCGACGCTCAAGGTGCGCGCCCAACTGATACGGGTGGAAATACGCCCGCCGGCAACCCAATGGCCGTGGCCTTGCGCCTGTTGGGCGATCTGGGTGCCGATGTTCAAGGCTTCGCCCAAGTCGACGCCATTGATGCCGGCGGACACTACCGCAGCCACCGCCGCCGCGCTGGAGATGCCCAATGTGGTGTTGTGGGTGACCTGGCACGCCTGGATCACCGCCTGGATAAACTTTGCCGGGTCGCTCACATCCACGGCGATGCCCACGGGCGTGATGCGCATGGCGGCGCCATTGGTGGTGCCGTAGCGTCCGGACTCTTGGGGCGTGTGCCCGGCAAGGATCAGGTCGATGGCACGCTTGGTCGACGGCCCGAGCAAATCCTGGGAGCCCTTGGCGCGCATCCGTGCTTCCCAGTCGATCAACCGCTGGGCGAGTACGGTGGGTGCGATCTTGCCCTGGCCCTCGACCAGCAACTCACCGACCAGGATCGCCTGTTCAGTGTCGTCGGTGATGGCGCCCGCGGGCATATTCGGTGCGATGGGTTGGTCGGGGCCAGCCGCTTCCAGGGCAGTGATGGCCCCGAAGCGCTGTTGCACTTGCTCACGGCTCAGGGACTGGGTAGGCATACCCAGGGCATCGCCCAGGGCCAGACCGTAGAAGGCGCCGAGGGCGCGGGTTTGAGGGGTCATTTCGAAGATCCAAACTGCAAGTGCAGGCGAAAATGCACAGGGTCGAGCAAGCTCTCGACGTATTCCATGAAACGCTCACGACGGTCGTAAGTGGTACGCGACGCCTTGAGGAACACGCTACCCGCCGGGCGACCCAGCAGTTCGGCGTCTTCATCGCTCAGTGGCTCGGCGCCGATCCATTGGTCACCGTCGGCGCCGATGTAACCATAGGCCGCCAGGGTGATTGTCAGGGAATCATCGATGAGGCCGACCCTGGGCAGGCTTTCCAGCCCGCCGGACGCCGGCATCAGCGAACGCTCCAGGGATACGGCGGTACCGTCAGTGGTGCGCCGGCGGCGGTCGAGAGCAATGAATTGGTCGCTGCCGAATCGGCTGAGCAGGTCCGGCCGGGTCACCGCTTCCAGACGCAGGATATCGGTGGTTACCAGCGCACCGGTGTCAGCCAGGGCCTGGGCCCAGCCGCTATTTTGATCCAGCACCATGCCGTCGAAGGTGACGATGGAACCTACGCCGCTCTGGGTCGCAATGTAATGACGCCGCTTGAGTTCGGCCAGGGCCTCGCGCAGGGTGCCGCGACTGACCGCAAACTCCTCGGCCAATTGATGTTCCCCAGGCAGCAGGACACCGTCGGCCATCACCCCACCCTCGATACGGCGGATGAGCTCGTCGACGACGCGTTTTTTCTTATCAAATCGCACATGTCTAATCATGTCCAAATTGATAACCGAAAGCGTCAGATTGCAGCAAGCGAATTATTTCAGCGAGGTGAAAATACCGACCTCAGGGCTCCAGGTCAATGCGGAAAAACTCGCCGCCGCTCCATACGCCCAGCCAGTTCTGACCGTTGATTGGGCGGCTTACCGCCAACTCGACCAATTGGTAGAACACGTTGCGATGCACCAGGGCTTCGAGGTTGGTGCGCACACGCAAGTAAGGTGACGGCTCCTGGGTGACGGGGTCTGTGACGACCCGCAGCGGGTGTTCGAGGCCCGCCTCGATCTGCTCGTCGACGTTGCTGGTAAAGCGCAGCACCTGGCTTTCACCCTGCCCTTCGACCTCCAGGGTCACCGCGACGAAGGGCGCGTCATCGACGCGGATGCCGACTTTTTCGACGGGAGTCACCAGGAAGTAATCATCGCCATCGCGGCGGATGATGTTGGAGAACAACTTGACCATCGGTTTACGCCCGATCGGCGTGCCCTGGTAGAACCAGGTGCCGTCGCGGGCGATGCGCATGTCGAGGTCGCCGCAGAAATCCGGGTTCCACAGGTGCACCGGCGCCGGTCCCTTGCCTTTGGGCAGTTGGGCGAGCAGATCGTTGGCCTTGGCGGAATCGGTCATGAGGTCTCCCTTTTTTACCTGCCGGGCTTACTGATCACCCATGCCCAGCAGCCCTCGTGCGTACTGCGCCAGTGGGCGGGCGATCAGGTCTTCCGGCTTGTTGTCGTGGAACGTCAGTAAACCGCCACGACTGCGGATACGTGCGGTATCAATTAAATACTGCGTGCTGGTCTCGATCAACATGATCTGGATAACACCATTGTCCAGGCCGACACGATCCAGGGCCTCTTGGTCCGCCCATTCATCGGCGTTGCCGATACGGTCATCCGCCTTGGCGAAGCGGCAGTACAGCAAGTAGTGCGCACCCGCCGCACGGGCTTCGGCCAGCGCCTGCTCCAAGCCTTCGGGCTGACGGGCGCGGCGCACCATGGGAAAGTACTCAACGAAGCCATTGAAGGCTTCTTCGGCCACTACGTTCGGGCGCGGATAGGCGCTGCCCGGCGGCACGAAAGCGCCTTGGGCTATAAAGACAAAGGAGTCCGGTTGTATGCGAACCGATGCGGTTCGACGGGTATCGCTATGGTCAAGCAAGCCGGCGTCGCTCATCTGATAGCGGGTGCCTTCGGCCATATCGCTGACGGTCATGCAACCACTCAGCGTCAACGACGCCAGCAACAAAACCAGACTACGCATCCTAATCCTCCAGAAGCCGGTGACGGAAAACCGGCGAATGGGCGTGAGATGCAGAAACCGCGCCATCTGCAAACAACGCATAACTCAAGGTGGGAGGGTGCTTGCGAACCCCCTCCCACCTTCAGTTATGTGAAATGGTTGGAATAGGCTCAGCCGCCAATGATTTTCATGATGGTGGCCCCTCCGGAGAACGCCACTTCCTGCTTGTCGCCCAGCGCCTTCATCAGCAAGCCTTGCAGGGCCGGCAGCGCTTGATGACGCGGTTTGTCCAGCAAGTCGCCGACGTAGTGACGGTTGCTCGACGACAAGCAGCCATGCAGCCACCCGGTGGATGACAAGCGCAGCCGCGAACAGGTGCGGCAGAACGGCACGCTTTCGTTGGCGATCACGCCAAAGAAGCCTTTGCCCGGTACTTCGTAGCGTACCGCCGTGGCATCCACGGGCGCGTTGGCTTGCAGGTATTCATGGTGTTCGCCGATCAAGCCAAGCAGCTGCTGCAGGCTGACGAATTGCTGCAGGAACGCATTGGAATCCTTGGCCAGGTGGCCCATGCGCATCAACTCGATAAATCGCAATTCGTAGCCGCGCTCCAGGCAGTAGTCGAGCAGCGGCATGACCTGGTCCAGGTTCTGGCCACGCAACGGCACCATATTGACTTTGATCTTGATTCCGGCCGCGCGAGCCTGGTCCATGCCATCAAGTACGGTGGCGAGGTCGCCGCCCCGGGCGATTCCGCGGAAGGCGTCGGCATCTAGTGTGTCGAGGGAAACGTTGATGCGCTTGATACCCGCATCCACCAATAGCGGAAGTTTGCGTGCCAGCAGTTGGCCATTGGTCGTCAGGCTGATATCACTGAGGCCCATTTGCCCCACGGCCCCCATGAAGGCTTCCAGCTTGGGGCTCACCAGCGGCTCACCGCCCGTGATGCGCAGGCGGTCGATGCCCGCCGCTTCGATCAGGTACGCCACGCCACGGGCCATGGCCTCGGCCGAGAGTTCGTCCTGGGCAGCCACCAGCCGCTTGCCGTTAGGCACGCAGTAGGTACACGCATAATTGCAGGCTGAGGTCAGGCTGATCCGCAAATTGCGAAAACGCCTGCCTTGACGATCAACGATCATGGATCACTCCGGCAGAGGATAATTCGGGCGCACTGAAAGCTGACTTATAAATCAGTTTTTAGCAAGGTCCTTGCCTGAGTATATTCCTGGGGTACTACGCCTGGCAGCAAATCATTACGTGGCAGGCGCGTCGACGGGTGCGGCTTCCACCGGCGCCGGCTCGCTGCTGTGCTTACGCTTGTTGCCCATGCGTACGCCGATGTCCATCAGGAATTGGAAGAATCCTTCCTGATCTTCCAGCACATTGCTCCAGAACGGCGAGTGATACAGCGCCACGGCACCGTGCACCAGGGCCCAGGCGGCGCAGTAGTGGAAATACGGCGGTACGTCTTCAAGCTTGCCTTCGCTGATACGGCCCTTGATCAGCAGGGTCAGACGCTCGAAGTTCGAGGCACGGATCTTGTGCAACTCCTCGACCATCTCCGGCACCTGATGGCCCTTGACAACTTTCTCTTCCAGGCGGTCGAACAGACGATAGCGCTGCGGGTCACGCATGCGGAACTCGAAATAAGCGCGGGACAGGGCTTCCTTATCCTTGTCCACATCGGCCGAATGCAGCAGCTCGTTCAAGTCGCGCTCGTAATCGAGCATCAGCCGCAGGTAGATTTCGGCCTTGGACTTGAAGTGCTTGTAGATGGTGCCTTTGCCGATACCCACGGCATCCGCGATCATCTCGACGGTGACGCTGTCTTCGCCTTGTTCGAGGAACAACTTGAGGGCGGTGTCGAGAATTTCCTGCTCACGGCGGCGAAACTCACGGACCTTACGGGGTTCTTTGTGCATGAGGAAGAGGTCTGCAAAGGTCGGAATAGGAAGGGTTGCGCAGGGCCACGAATACATGGCGATACGATTTACCCAGTGCAAGGGATTATCCCGACTGAACGGTCGTTGGGCAACGCCTATGTGAACCCAACACGCACTTACTTTCAGCACGCCAACGTTTTCATGGGAATCAGTCAGAAATAATACGCAACATCTATCCCCGTACACCCCGCCATGAGAACTCAAGCGAAGTGGACGTATTCCAAATCTGTTTAAAAAACGAGCAGCAAAGACTGGACTGAATCAGAACATGATCAATACTTCAACTGTCGGCGTGACATCTCCCCCAAGTGAAGCGCCGACCTGGGTACCGACGGACTGTGTGCCCTTGTTTTACTCCTAATGGTCTTAACCCGGATTCACCCCCCAGAACCCGGGTTTTTTTTGCCCGCGATTTGGCCTCGTTACCCGCCAACGCGGGCCAATGGGAACAGGCGCTTGAAATTCTCGGTGGTCTGTTCGGCAAACCGCTCGTAAGGCTCACCGCGCAGCATCGCCAGGTAATCCGCCACCTCGCGCACATACTGCGGCAGGTTCGGCTTGCCACGATAAGGGATGGGGGCCAGGTACGGCGAGTCGGTCTCCACCAGCAGCCGATCCGCCGGCACTTGCCGCGCCACGTCACGCAGGGCATCGGCATTGCGAAAGGTGACGATACCCGACAGGGAAATATAGAACCCCAGGTCCAGGGCGGCCTTGGCCATATCCCAGTCTTCGGTAAAGCAATGCAGCACACCGGCCTGGGGCAAGGCGGCTTCGCGCAATAGCGCCAAGGTGTCGGCGCGGGCGCCACGGGTGTGGATGATCACCGGTTTGCCGGTGTGCTGGGCGGCTTGCAGGTGCAACCGGAAGGAAGCCTGCTGCAACTCGGCGGCTTCAGGCTCGTAGTGATAATCCAGGCCGGTTTCGCCGATGGCGACCACACGCGGATGGTTGAGCTCACTCAGCAGCCAATCAAGGGCGGGGGCTTCGCCGGGCTTGAGGTCCAGTGGGTGGATACCCACCGAGCAGTCTACGTCGGCATAACGGTCCGCCAGGGCCTTGACGTCGGCGGCGTTGTCGGCACTGACGCCGATACACAGGAAGTGCCCTACCCCACGCTGGCGAGCGGCTTGCAGCGCTGCATCCAGGGAGCCGTTGTGCTGGGCGAGGTCGAGACGATCAAGGTGGCAATGGGAGTCTACGAGCATAGGAAATTACGACTTGAGATCACAGAAAGTTGTCTGGCCGACGATACACCTGTCGGCCACGGAAATTAACGTCGGCCAAGCAACCCGACCCACTGCACCAGCAGCGCTTCGAGCAACAGCACACGGTTGAGGTTGGCCTTGCCGAGCACCTTCTGGCGCTGGGCGAGGATCCAGTCCTGAATATTCAGTACTTTTTCCTGGGCGCTTTTCTGCGCGAGGTATTGCACCACCTTGCGCATATCCGGCAGGCCAAGGCCGTTTTCATCCTGGGTCAACTGGTAACGCAGGATCAGGCTCGACCAGTCGCAGAACCAATCGAACAACAACAGCAGTGGAATATCCTTCCAGGCGCTCTCGGCCAGTTGTGTCGCGGAGAGTTCCTGCTTGAGCAGCTTTTTAACGCCATCCACCACCAGTGCCCGTTGCTCGCGCACGCCTTGGGCCTGCAACTTTACTGCGGCCAGAGGCGAGCCGGCTGCCAGGGTGAGCAATTCCACCCGCTCGTCTTCGGAGCAGTCCGGCAACGCCTGCCCCAGCCATTGCAAGCTCATAGCCTCGCTGGGCAAGGGGCACGCCTGCTGCACGCAACGGCTGCGAATGGTCGGCAGCAAGCGACTGGACTGATGGCTCACCAGCAACAGCACGGTGTCGCCGGAAGGTTCCTCCAGGCTTTTGAGCAAGGCGTTGGCGGCGTTGATATTCATCGCCTCCACGGGCTCGATCAGCACCACCTTGCGCCCGCCCATTTGCGCGGTCTGCACCACGAAGCTGACAAGGTCGCGCACTTGGTCGACCTTGATCGCCTTATCGGCTTCCTCGGGTTCCAGCAGGTAGTTATCGGGGTGGCTGCCGGCCTTGAGCAGCAGGCAGGATTTGCATTCGCCACAGGCGTTCAGGTTGACCGGGCGTTGGCACAGCAAGCTGGCCATCAGGCGCTCGGCAAGGTCGCGCTTACCGATACCGATTGGCCCGTGCAGCAAGTAGGCATGGGCGTGCTGGGCACGGCCGGCCAACTGCTGCCAAAGGCTGTCCTGCCACGGATAGGCCTCAGCCACGGGCGCGCTCCAATAACGTGGGCAGCAGCGCATCAATGCTTTGCTGCACCTGGGCCAATGGCCGGGCGGCGTCCAGCCGGTGATAGCGCGCCGGCTCAGCCTCGGCACGCGCGAGGAAGGCCCTGCGTACGGCATCGAAAAATGCCTGGCCTTCCAGCTCGAAACGATCAAGACGGCCACGGGCGCTGGCGCGGGCCATACCGACTTCCACCGGCAGGTCGAACAGTAACGTCAGGTCAGGGCGTAGATCGCCCTGCACGAAGGTTTCCAAAGTGGCGATACGCTCCAGAGACAAGCCACGACCACCTCCCTGGTAGGCGTAGGTAGAATCGGTGAAACGGTCGCAAATCACCACCGCTCCACGTGCCAGGGCCGGGCAAATCACCTCGGCCAGGTGCTGGGCACGGGCGGCAAACACCAGCAGCAGCTCGGTGTCCGGGTTCATCTGTTCCTCGCCTGGGGCAAGCAGCACTTCACGAATGCGCTCGGCCAGCGGCGTACCGCCAGGCTCGCGGGTCAACACCACTTCGATACCTTCGGCGCGCAAGCGCTCGGCCAGGTAATCGCGGTTGGTGCTTTTGCCGGCGCCTTCCGGGCCTTCCAGGGTAATAAACAAGCCAGTCACAGGCAGTCCTTAGTCAGAGTCATTGCGGGCTTTGCGGCGCGGCGGTGTCCGGCGTGGGCTCGGCGGGTGCGTCTGCGGGCGGCATCACGTCTTCGGCAGGCTTTGCCACCGGCGCCGGGCTGGAGCGGTAGTCGGCGCGGCGCTTGAGCTGAAACTCTCTCACGGCGGCATTATGCGCACCCAGGTCATCGGAGAAAATATGGCTGCCATCGCCACGGGCGACGAAATACAGACTGCTGCCCGGCACCGGGTTCAGCGCGGCATGGATCGCCTCGCGGCCGACCATGGCGATCGGCGTCGGCGGCAGGCCAGCCACCATGTAGGTGTTGTAGGGGTTGGCTTCCTTGAGGTGGGCGCGGGTCAACTTGCCGTTATAGCGCTCGCCCAGGCCGTAGATCACCGTGGGGTCGGTCTGCAGTAACATACCGACCTTCAACCGCCGCACAAAAACCCCGGCGATCTGCCCGCGCTCTTGCGGTACGCCGGTTTCCTTCTCGACAAGGGAGGCCATGATCAGTGCCTGATACGGATCGGTGTACGGCACATCGGCGGCGCGAGTGTTCCACTCCTGGGCAAGCACGTCATCCAGGCGGTTGTAGGCTTTCTTGAGAAATTCGACGTCCGTCATGCCACGCACGAAGCGGTAGGTATCGGGGAAGAACCGTCCTTCGGGAAATACGCCGGGGTGGCCGAGCTTCTCCATCACTTCGCTGTCACTCAGCCCCGGCAGGCTCTGCACAATCTTTTCGTGCTTGGCCAAGGCCGAGCGCACTTGGCGGAAATTCCAGCCTTCTACCAGGGTCAGGCTGTATTGCACCACTTCGCCGCGCTGCCACAGGCCGATCAGGCCTTGGGCGGTCATGCCGGGAGCCATACGGTATTCGCCGCTGTGCAGCGGCTGCCCATCGAGGTTGAAGCGCCAGTAAAGGCGCAACCAGAAGGCGCCATCGAGCACGCCGTCGGCTTCAAGGCGATTGAACATACCGGTAGGGGTCGCCCCAGCCGGCACATCGAGCAACTGCTCCTGGGTCAGGTTCAACGGTTGCTTCAAGGCAGCGTCGTATTTCCAGGCAGAAAAGCCCAACAGCAACGCCGCCGAGAACAGACCGACCAGCAGCAGTACAACCAGTTTTCGTATCAACTCAAATATCCAATAGCGCGCGAACAATGCCCTGCAGTTTACGGGTGAGCGGGCCAACCGGCCAGCGCATCGCGGCGTACCCGCGCACCGGCCAAATGCCATAAACGCTGTTGCACATGAAAACTTCGTCGACCTGCTGCAGTTGCTCGACAGTGATATCAGCCACGGCCACCGGGACGCCCAGCGTTTGTGCCTGGGCCAGGATCTCGGCGCGCATCACCCCGGCTACGCCGCAACGATTCAGATCGGCGGTTAGTAACAAGCCGTTGCGCACCAGGAACAGGTTGCTGAATACACCCTCGATCACACGCCCGGACATATCCAGCATCAAGCCTTCGGCGTGCTCGGCATCCTGCCACTCGGCACGGGCGATCACCTGCTCCAAGCGATTAAGGTGCTTGAGACCGGCCAGCAACGGCTGTTCAGCCAGGCGGGTGGCACACGCAAACAGGCGGATGCCATCGATTGCATGGGCGGGGGGATAAGTAGCGGGCGGACTGCCCTGCAAGATACGACGCACCGGCGCGTCAGGGTTGATCCCATAACCGCGCAGGCTGTCGCCGCGGGTGAGGATCAGTTTGAGAATACCGCTGCCAAGGGCGCCAGCGTAGGCCAGCACTTCGTGGCGGATCACGGTCGGCTCCGCCACCAGCGCAAGGCGCCTGCAACCCTCGTCGAGGCGCTGCAGGTGGCGGTCGAGCAGCACAGGCTGCCCGGCCTTGACCACCATGGTCTCAAACAGCCCATCGCCATACGCCAGGCCGCGATCTTTCAGGGGCACGCTGTCCGCTGGCTGACCGTCGACCCAGCTGTACATCACTCGGCGAACCGGCGGAACACCAGGGAACCGTTGGTGCCACCAAACCCGAAGGAGTTCGAGATTGCCACATCAATCGGCATCGGCTGGGCTTCGTGAGGCACGAAGTTCAGATCGCAGCCTTCGTCCGGCTCATCCAGGTTGATGGTCGGCGGAGCGACCTGATCCTTGATGGCCATGACGCTGAAGATCGCCTCGACCGCGCCCGCCGCGCCCAACAGGTGGCCGGTCATGGACTTGGTGGAACTCACGGCCAGCTTGTAGGCGTGCTCGCCGAACACCGACTTGATGGCTTCGGCTTCCGCCAGATCGCCCGTCGGGGTCGAAGTGCCATGGGCGTTGATGTACTGCACCTGGTCCGCATTGACCTTCGCATCGCGCAGTGCGTTGGTGATGCAACGCGCAGCACCGGCACCGTCGGACGGTGGCGAGGTCATGTGGTAGGCGTCGCCGCTCATACCAAAACCGATCAGCTCGGCGTAGATGGTGGCACCGCGCGCCTTGGCGTGCTCCAGCTCCTCGAGCACCAGCGCACCGGCGCCGTCGGACAGCACGAAGCCGTCACGGCCCTTGTCCCACGGACGGCTGGCACGGGTCGGCTCGTCATTGCGCGTCGATAATGCACGCGACGCGCCGAAGCCGCCCATGCCGAGGCCGCAGGCGGCCATCTCGGCGCCGCCGGCGATCATCACGTCGGCTTCGTCATAGGCGATGTTGCGCGCCGCCATCCCGATGCAGTGAGTGCCCGTGGTACAGGCTGTGGCGATGGCGTAGTTAGGCCCCTGTGCACCCAAGTGGATGGACAGGAAACCGGAAATCATGTTGATGATCGAGCCAGGCACGAAGAACGGTGAAATTCGACGAGGGCCGGATTCATGCAGCGTGCGGCTGGTTTCTTCGATATTGGTCAAACCACCAATACCCGAACCCATGGCCACGCCGATGCGCTCACGGTTGGCGTCGGTGACTTCCAGGCCGGCGTTACGCACCGCCTGAAAACCGGCTGCCAGGCCGTATTGAATGAACAGGTCGAGTTTGCGGGATTCTTTGATCGAGAGATATTCCTCGACATTGAAACCCTTTACCGAGCCGCCAAAACGGGTGGAATAGGCAGAAAGGTCCGTGTGTTCGATCAGACCAATACCACTGTGGCCAGCCAGAATGCCCTGCCAACTGCTCGGCACATCCGTACCCAGTGGCGACAACATACCCATACCGGTGACTACGACGCGTCTACGCGACACAGCACTCTCCTTTTTCTTGATGACGACACTTCGTTTCAGAGCTCACTTTTCATCGGCGCCAGTTTTCATAGACGCTAAAGAAAAAACCGCACGCCGTTACAGCAGTGCGGTTTTTCCCTGACAGCAAGCGACGACTACAAACTATTACGCCTGGTGGCTAGTAACGTAGTCGATGGCAGCTTGAACAGTAGTGATTTTTTCAGCTTCTTCGTCCGGGATTTCGGTCTCGAATTCCTCTTCCAGAGCCATCACCAGCTCAACGGTGTCAAGGGAATCGGCACCCAGGTCTTCTACGAAGGAAGCAGTGTTGACCACTTCGTCTTCTTTAACGCCCAGTTGCTCGGCAACGATTTTCTTGACGCGCTCTTCGATGGTGCTCATACCTTGTTTAACTCCTAATGGACAAATTCAGGCAGCTGGCCAGTGGGTAAGTGTATAGAAAGCCATTTCAGCTTTTCAACTGAAAGCTTCACCCTGTACCCGCTCGGCCACCTGTCTATAAATTAAGTTGCAGCTTTATAACGGATTTTAGACAGCTCGTATGACATTTTTTTGAAGCGATCCGTCACAATTTAACTCATGTACATCCCGCCGTTCACCGGGATTGTAGCCCCAGTCACGTATGCCGCACCGTCGGATGCCAGGAAAGTGACCACATTCGCGATCTCTTGAGCCTGGCCCAGACGGCCCAGCGGAATCTGCGTCAGCAAGGCTTCACGCTGTGCTTCAGGCAGTTCGCGGGTCATATCGGTGTCGATGAACCCTGGGGCCACCGAGTTGACCGTAATCGACCGCGAGCCGACTTCACGCGCCAGTGCACGGCTGAAACCCTCCAGACCGGCCTTGGCGGCTGCATAGTTTACTTGGCCTGCGTTGCCCATGGCACCCACTACGGAGCCAATATTGATAATTCGACCCCAACGCGCCTTGGTCATCCCACGCAAAACACCCTTGGACAGGCGAAACAGACTGTTCAGGTTAGTATCGACCACGTCGTGCCACTCGTCGTCTTTCATGCGCATCATTAGGTTGTCACGGGTGATACCGGCGTTATTCACCAGAATCGCCGGCGCACCGAACTGTGCGGTGATCTCGGCCAGTACGGCAGCCACGGACTCGTCGCTGGTCACGTTCAGCTCAAGGCCGGTGCCTTGAACGTCGTTTTCCTTCAGGGTAGCGGCGATACGCTCGGCGCCCGAAGCAGACGTGGCGGTGCCGATCACGATAGCGCCCTGACGGCCCAGTTCCAGGGCGATCGCCTGGCCAATGCCACGGCTGGCGCCGGTAACCAGTGCAACTTTACCTTGCAGACTCATGCAGGCTTCTCCTAAGTTCGAGGGGTCAGGCCTGCGCCGCGCGAGCGGCAGCGAAGGCATCCGGGGTATTGAGGTTGGCAGTCGACACGCCATCGGCGCAGCGTTTGTTCAGGCCTGCCAGGACTTTGCCTGGGCCGCATTCGACCAGCTCGGTGGCGCCGTTGGCAGCCAGGGTCTGGACCGATTCAACCCAGCGCACCGGCTTGTACAGTTGTTCCAGCAGGTCGCGCTTGAGGGTCTCGAGGTCGGCGGCTACCGCCGCGCTGACGTTCTGTACCAGCGGGATCTGCGGCGCCTGCCAGTTGATGGCGGCGATGGACTCGGCAAAACGCTCGGCCGCCGGGCGCATCAGCTCGCAGTGCGACGGCACGCTCACCGGCAACGGCAACGCGCGCTTGGCGCCACGGGCCTTGCAGCCTTCAATGGCACGCTCGACTGCCGCCTTGGCACCGGCAATCACCACCTGACCTGGGGAGTTGAAGTTCACCGCACTGACCACTTCACCCTGGGCCGCTTCGGCGCAGGCTTCGATCACTACCGCGTCGTCCAGGCCCAGGATAGCGGCCATGCCGCCCTGCCCAGCCGGGACGGCTTCCTGCATCAATTGACCACGGCGCTCGACCAGCTTGACGGCCTCACCCAGGGTCAGGCTGCCCGCCGCTACCAGGGCGCTGTATTCACCCAGGCTGTGACCGGCCACGAATGCCGGGCGCGCGCCGCCTTCGGCCAGCCACAAGCGCCACAGGGCGATCGAAGCGGTCAGGATGGCCGGTTGGGTTTTATCGGTTTGATTGAGTTGCTCTTCCGGCCCTTGCTGGGTCAGCGCCCACAGGTCGTAACCCAGGGCGTCGGAAGCTTCCTTAAAGGTGTCCAGGATCAACGGGTATTGCGCGCCCAGCTCGGCCAGCATGCCGAGGGACTGCGAACCCTGCCCTGGAAAGACGAATGCGAGGGATGTAGACATGTAACAAGCCCCTAAATGATCAGGTCGTCGGAAATGGTCGCTCCCGATCTTAAAATGAAGGGTGGGAGCGCACGAAACTGACAGATTGGATGGTCAATTGAACTGGCCGGTCACATTTAAGCACTCCCGGGCCAATTCGCCTAAGGCAACAGATCCTCAAGACGGCCGTGCAACCGTTGCGGCAGGTTTTCCTGGATCTCGATCACGGCTCGCGCAATGGCACTTTGAAACCCTTCCACACCGGCCGAACCGTGGCTTTTCACCACAATGCCCTGCAACCCCAGAAAGCTCGCGCCGTTGTGCCTTGCCGGCGCCAGGTCAGCCTGTAACCGCCGCATCAATGGCAGCGCCAGGGCGCCGACAAAGCGCGAGACCATGCTCTGCTTGAACAACGCCTCAATGCGCGCGGCGATCATGGTCGCCAGCCCTTCACTGGACTTGAGCAGGATATTGCCGACAAACCCGTCGCACACCACCACATCCGCTTCGCCGCGGTATACACCGTCACCCTCGACAAAACCGATGTAGTTCAGGCCGCGCGCGCCTTGCAACAGGGTAGCGGCCAGCTTGACCTGCTGGTTGCCCTTGATGTCTTCGGTGCCGATATTCAGCAGGGCGACTCGCGGGCGGGCCACGCCCAGCGCTTCGGCGGCCACCGAGCCCATCACGGCGAACTGGAACAGGTGCTCGGCACTGCAATCCACATTCGCGCCCAGGTCCAACAGCTGGCAATAGCCTTTCTGCGTCGGAATCGCCGCGACCATCGCCGGTCGGTCAATACCCGGCAGAGTCTTGAGCACGTGCCGCGATAACGCCATCAACGCCCCGGTATTACCGGCACTGACGCAGGCTTGCACCTTGCCATCACGCAGCAACTCCAAGGCCACCCGCATTGAGGAGTCGGGCTTGCCGCGCAACGCTGCCGCCGGCTTTTCATCCATGGTGATGGTTTCGCTGGCTGGCGTAATCGTCAGGCGCGCGCGATCCACAACCGGATGGCTGGCAATCAATTCTTCAAGGAGTGAGGGTTGACCGACAAGGGTCAGGTGCAACGAGGGCGTGGCAGACAGGCTGGCAATGCAGGCCTGAACAATGCTGCGGGGACCGAAGTCCCCGCCCATTGCGTCAATCGCGATGACTTGAGCAGACAAGTGATTACTCGTCAGCGCCCTTGTCGATCACTTTACGGCCACGGTATACGCCTTCTGGCGATACGTGGTGACGCAGGTGAACTTCACCAGTGGTCTTTTCCACGGACAGGGTGCTAGCCTCGAGAGCGTCGTGCGAACGGCGCATGTCACGGGCGGAGCGGGATTTTTTGTTCTGCTGAACAGCCATAATTGATTAACTCCTAAACGTTTGGGTCACGCTTTAACTGCGCCAATACACTGAACGGGTTGGACCGCGTTACCTCGTCCTCGCTCGGCTCGGCCTCGTCATCGAGACCCTCCGGCTGCTGGCATTCTTCCGGATGATGAGCAGGCACAATGGGCAAGGCGAGCAGAAGCTCCTCCTCGATCAGTGCATGCAGATCCAATGGATCTTCGCCCAGTTCCAGCACGTCATAACCTTTCGGCAACGACTGGGTATTCGCACCCTCCTTCACCACGGCGTAACTGCATTCGCTGTGGATCGGCAGGGTGACCAGCTCAAGACAACGCTGGCAAACCATTTTGACTTCGGTGTCGACAAAGCTGTGGATCACCACAGATTTGCGTTCATCTCGTTCAAAAACGAATTTGGCCTGCACCGTACCGACATCGTCGGAAAGCGGGTCGCAGAGTCTCTTCAAATCGGCCAGCAGCAGTTCACCTTGAAGGGTGGTGCCACGGTCAGCCAATTTGCGCGGGTCAACGTGAGGTGGAATCGGGTCATTCAACATAGGCGCAGCATTATAGGGATGCACCCGGCCATGTCAAAGGAAATTCAGCCCTGTGCGTCAGCCGGTCGCCCCGCTAGAATCCGCGACTGCTTTGAGGAGATGCCCATGCTGCCTTTATTACTTGCTTCCAGCTCGGTTTATCGCCGGGATTTGCTGAGCCGCCTACGCCTGCCGTTCATCTGCAGCTCGCCGGATATCGACGAAAGCCACCGTGCCAACGAGCCTGCCGTGGAACTGGTCAAGCGCCTGGCTGAACAGAAGGCACGCGCCCTTGCAGCTCAATACCCCGAGCACCTGATTATCGGATCGGACCAGGTTGCCGCACTGGACGGGCGGATTATCGGCAAACCGCACACCTTCGAAAACGCCCGCGAGCAGTTGTTGGCGGCCAGCGGCAAGCGTGTGAGCTTTCTCACCGACCTGACGCTGCTCAATACCAAGACAGGGCACTGCCAGGTGGACTGCGTTCCGTTTACCGTACACATGCGCGAACTAGACGTTGAGCGCATCGAGCGCTATCTGCGGACCGAACAGCCTTATGACTGCGCGGGCAGCTTCAAGGCCGAAGGGCTGGGCGTGAGCCTGTTCCAGAGTACCGAAGGGCCGGATGCCACCAGCCTTGTAGGCCTGCCACTGATTCGACTGGTGGACATGCTGCTGGCCGAAGGCGTGCAAATCCCCTAGGAGAAACATAAATCAAAATGTGGGAGGGGCTTGCCCCCGATAGCGATGGACCCACCAGCTTCTTTATGGCTGACACACCGTCATCGGGCACAAGCCCCTTCCACATTTTTGATATCTACCTGCCCCGAACTGTCAGCGCAGGCTCGGGCCCTGGAAGCCCATGTACAGGGCCAGCTTCTCCGCCACGCTGGCACCGAGTTTTTTGGAGAAGCGATCAAACGGCGATTCCTCAACCGTGAAATCCACCAACTCCTTCTCGCCAATCACGTCACGCGCCACCGAACTGGCACTGCCCAGGCCATCGACCAAGCCCAGCGGCAGCGCCTGCTCGCCTGACCAAACCAGACCCGAGAACAACTCCGGGTGCTCTTTGTCTTTCAGACGATCGCCACGCCCCTGCTTCACGCTGGCAATGAACTGGCGATGGGTAGTATCAAGTACGCCCTGCCAGAACTGGGTCTCATCGGCCTTTTGCGGCTGGAATGGGTCAAGGAACGCTTTGTGCTCGCCTGAGGTATAAGTGCGACGCTCTACCCCGAGCTTCTCCATGGCGCCAACAAAGCCGTAACCCGCCGCTGTCACACCAATGGAACCCACCAGGCTGGCCTTGTCGGCATAAATCTGGTCAGCGGCGCTGGCAATATAATAGGCACCCGAAGCCCCCAGGTCGGAAATCACCGCATACAGCTTGAGATCCGGATGCAGGCCGCGCAGACGGCGAATCTCGTCATACACATAACCCGACTGCACCGGGCTGCCGCCTGGGCTGTTGATGCGCAGGATCACGCCCTTGACCTTTGGGTCCTCAAATGCGGCACGCAGACTGGCGACGATGTTATCGGCACTGGCCGGCTCCTTGTCGGCGATGACCCCACGCACTTCGATCAACGCGGTGTAGTTGGCGCCGCGCGTCGCGCTTTTTTCCATGTCCATCAGCGGGCTGAACAAGGCCAGCATGAGTAACAGATAAGTAAAGGTCAGCAGCTTGAAGAAAATCCCCCAGCGCCGTGCGCGACGTTGCTCCTGGACGCTGGCCAGAAGCGTCTTCTCCAGCAGCTTCCAGCTTTTGTCGTCACCACTTTCTGCCTTTTCAGGCGCTTTCCACTCGTCACTCATGTGCCATCAACCCCGGCTAAGACTTATCGGGCCCGGCTGAGCCAGGCCTGCAATTGCGAAAAATGATCGATCATGACCCTGGGCTCATATGGCTGCAACGCCTCGGCGGATTGGGCGCCATAGCTGACCGCCACACTGTCCATGCCGGCGTTGCGCGCCATCATCAAGTCGAAGGAGGCGTCACCCACCATCAGTGCCTGGCGGGCAGACACGCCGCAATGAGCCAGGATCTGCTCCAGCATCAGAGGATGTGGTTTGCTGGCGGTTTCATCGGCGGCGCGGGTGATATCGAAATAGTCTTCCCAGCCATGGGCCCTGAGCACCCGATCCAGCCCGCGACGCGCCTTGCCGGTGGCGACCGCCAGGTAGTAACCCTCGGCACGGAAGGTGTCCAGCGATTGCACAACCCCTTCAAACAGCGGCGAAGGCTCAGCCTCCAGCGCAATGTAGTGATCGGCGTAGTGCTCGCGAAAAGTGATCAACTCAGGGTCGGTGATTTCGGGATACAGGGTGCGAATCGCCTCAGGCAAGCCCAGACCGATAATGCCCTTGACCGCCAGGTCGCTGCACAACGCAAAGCCTGAACGGGTAGACGCCACGTGCATTGATTCAACGATACGGCCAATGGAGTTGGCCAGGGTCCCGTCCCAATCAAAAATCAGCAGCTTGTAATCAAGGTGCGACACTCAAACGCTCCACGGTCTTGGCCCACATCTCATCGACCGGCGCCTGCAGCTTCAATTCGCCACCATCCGGCAGCGGCACAGTAAGCATGTAGGCATGCAGGAACAGGCGCTTACCGCCCAGGTCGCGGATTTCCTTGGAGAAACCCTCATCACCGTACTTGGTATCGCCCGCAATGCAGTGGCCCGCATGCAGGGTATGCACGCGGATCTGGTGGGTACGCCCGGTCACCGGCTTGGCCTCGACCATGGTGGCGAAGTCACCGAAGCGGCGCAGCACCTTGAACAGGGTCAGGGCTTCTTTGCCCTCCTCGTCCACTTCGACCATGCGCTCGCCCGAACGCAGGTTGCTCTTTTGCAGCGGCGCGCGGACGCTCTTGATCGAACTGGCCCAGTTGCCGCGCACCAGCGCCATGTAGCGCTTGTCCACGCCATCGCCACGCAGGGCGGTGTGCAAGTGGCGCAGCATGCTGCGTTTTTTGGCAATCATCAGCAGGCCAGAGGTATCGCGGTCCAGCCGATGGACCAGCTCAAGCTCCTTGGCATCCGGGCGCAATTGACGGAAGGCTTCGATCACGCCGAAGTTCAGGCCGCTGCCACCGTGAACCGCAATGCCACACGGCTTGTTGATCACGATCAGCTTGTTGTCTTCGAACACGATCGATGCTTCCAGGCGCTGCAACAGCCCCTGGGCCAAGGGCACAGGCTCGTCACGCTCAGGCACGCGCACGGGCGGCACACGAACGATATCGCCCGCCTGCAACTTGTACTCGGGCTTGATGCGCCCCTTGTTCACGCGCACTTCGCCTTTACGCAAGATGCGGTAAATCAAGGTCTTGGGCACGCCTTTGAGCCTGGCCAGGAGAAAATTGTCGATGCGTTGGCCGGCATATTCCGGCGAGACCTCAAGCAGCTGGACGCTGGGGGTCGGGGGGGCGGTAGTCGTCATGGCGGCGATGATAACAATTTTTTATGGAATTGAAGCACTTAATCATTGCTGCTATAGTCGCGAACGCCGCCAAAAGCGGCCTGGCCAGAGGACATGCGGCAAACTGCCGGCCCTGACCATCGCAATTCATCAGGACGCGAGGCCGTCCTACGGGGCTTTCGCCACCTTGGAAGGCTCAGGATTGTAACAAGCGCAGGTGACATGAGGCCTGAAGCGAGTGCGATGCGCAGAGTGAATACTCGCGTTGCGCGCCGATATTTACGGCCAGTTCACAAAGTGCAGTCAGTCTTGTGCCAGACCATGGCGAATGCTTCGGAAACAACGCCTGTTAAGAGCTGAGTGAGAGCGCAATCGCCCACATTCAGTCTTGTTTAGCCATGAGCGTGGACTCCCCATTGGAGAACACGGTAAATGCCAACCCGCTGCGGATTCTGCGCGCGGCAGCACCCGAATTATCAGGGATACGTGTAGGGTGGAGATGCACAACCGTCGGACCGTGTAGCACTAGGCTTATATTTAGACGCTTCATCTCGTCCACAGTCGTCGGTTGATTCCTCCTCCTGACCTTAGCTTTTGTTGAAGTGGTGCCTTTGTCACCACCGCTAACAAGCAGGACGCGTCCGTCGCGATGCCCGCCCAATTGGCAGGCTTTGCTGGACACTGGAGTGGCCAACCACTCTTGACGCACCTGACACCGACCGTGAGAAGTCGTGTGTGCCGAACGCCGTTTCCGGCAGCCCGGAAACCGACGGTACAACATGAAAAGAATGCTGATTAACGCAACTCAACCCGAAGAGTTGCGTGTTGCACTGGTAGATGGCCAACGCCTCTACGACCTGGACATCGAGTCCGGTGCACGCGAGCAAAAGAAGGCCAACATCTACAAAGGCCGTATTACTCGCATCGAACCAAGCCTTGAGGCAGCCTTTGTCGATTTCGGCTCCGAGCGCCACGGCTTCCTGCCCCTTAAAGAAATCTCCCGCGAGTACTTCAAGAAAGCCCCTGAAGGTCGCGTGAATATCAAGGACGTCCTGAGCGAAGGCCAGGAAGTCATCGTTCAGGTCGAAAAAGAAGAACGTGGCAACAAGGGCGCAGCCCTGACCACTTTCATCAGCCTGGCCGGCCGTTACCTGGTGCTGATGCCGAACAACCCACGTGCCGGCGGTATCTCCCGTCGCATCGAAGGCGAAGAGCGCAACGAACTGCGTGAAGCGCTGAACGGCCTGATCGCACCGGCCGACATGGGCCTGATCGTGCGCACTGCGGGCCTGGGCCGCAGCAGCGAAGAAATGCAGTGGGACCTCGACTACCTGCTGCAACTGTGGACCGCCATTAAAGAAGCCTCGCTGGATCGTTCCGCGCCGTTCCTGATCTACCAGGAAAGCAACGTGATCATCCGCGCTATCCGCGATTACCTGCGCCAGGACATCGGCGAAGTGCTGATCGACAGCGTTGAAGCCCAGGACGAAGCCCTGACCTTCATTCGCCAGGTGATGCCGCAGTACGCCAGCAAGATCAAGCTGTACGAAGACAGCGTGCCGCTGTTCAACCGTTTCCAGATCGAAAGCCAGATCGAAACCGCCTTCCAGCGCGTGGTTGAACTGCCTTCCGGCGGCTCCATCGTGATCGACCCGACCGAAGCCCTGGTGTCCATCGACATCAACTCCGCGCGCGCCACGAAGGGTAGCGACATCGAAGAAACCGCCCTGCAGACCAACCTGGAAGCGGCTGAAGAAATCGCCCGCCAGCTGCGTCTGCGTGACATCGGCGGCCTGATCGTGATCGACTTCATCGACATGACCCCCGCCAAGAACCAGCGCGCCGTGGAAGAGAAAGTCCGCGAATGCCTGGAAGCTGACCGTGCCCGCGTACAGGTCGGCCGCATCTCGCGCTTCGGCCTGCTGGAGATGTCCCGTCAGCGCCTGCGCCCTTCCCTGGGCGAGAGCAGCGGCATCGTCTGCCCGCGCTGCAACGGCACCGGCATCATCCGTGACGTTGAATCGCTGTCCCTGGCGATCCTGCGCCTGATCGAAGAAGAAGCCCTGAAAGACCGCACCGCCGAAGTCCGCGCGCAAGTGCCGATCCCGGTTGCAGCCTTCCTGCTCAACGAAAAACGCAACTCGATCACCAAGATCGAACTGCGCACCCGCGCCCGTATCGTGATCCTGCCGAACGATCACCTCGAAACGCCGCACTTCGAAGTGCAGCGCCTGCGTGATGACAGCCCGGAAGCCCACAGCGGCCAGTCCAGCTATGAAATCGCCGCGGCAGCTGCCGAAGTGGAAGAAGTCCAGCCAGCTGCCGCGACCCGCACCCTGGTTCGCCAGGAAGCAGCCGTGAAGACCGCGCCGGCCCGCGCCAACGCACCGGTGCCGGTTGAAGTCGCAGCCCCGGTTGCCGCGCCGGCCGCCCTGCCTGAGCCAAGCCTGTTCAAAGGGCTGGTGAAGTCGCTGGTCAGCCTGTTCGCCAGCAAGGAAGAGCCTGTGGCACCGGTAGTGGTTGAAAAACCAGTATCCGAACGCCCGGCACGCAACGAAGAGCGTCGCAACGGTCGCCAGCAAAGCCGTAACCGCAACGGTCGCCGTGACGAAGAGCGCAAGCCTCGCGAAGAACGTGCACCGCGTGAAGATCGCGCGCCACGTGAAGAGCGTGCGCCTCGCGAAGCCCGTGAAGACACCCCGGCCGTCGCCCGTGAAGAACGTGCACCCCGCGAAGAGCGCGCACCCCGCACCCCGCGCGCCCCACGTGAAGACCGCAAGCCACGTGGCGAGCGTGAAGAGCGCGTGCGTGAACTGCGCGAGCCGCTGGACGCCGCCGCGCCAGCCGTTGCTGGCGCTGCCGCCACTACCGAAGAGCGCCCGGCCCGCCAGCCGCGTGAAGAACGCGCCCCACGTGAAGAGCGCCAGCCGCGCCCTGCGCGTGAAGAGCGTCAACCACGCGCCGAGCAAGCCGCTGCCGCCAGCGAAGAAGAAGTGCTGACCGGTGAAGAGCACTCGCAGGAAGATGGCCAGGAAGGCGCCGAAGGCGACCGTCCACGCCGCCGCTCCCGTGGCCAGCGTCGTCGCAGCAACCGTCGCGAGCGTCAGCGTGATGCCAACGGCAACGTGATCGAAGGCTCGGAAGAAGCCGGCGAGAACGCGCAGGCCCACACCAGCGAACCGACCGGCGCCGAACTGGCTGCCGGGCTGGCCGTTACCGCTGCCGTTGCCAGCTCGGTCATCAGCGCACCTGCTGAAGCCCAGGCTCACGAGCAAGCTGAACGCGCCACGGCTGCTGTCGAAGAAACCGCTGCTGTAGAAGCGCCTGTTGCCGAGACTCCCGTAGTTGAAGCACCTGTCGTTGAAGCCACCACCCCGATCGAAGCCCCAGTGGTTCCGGAAGTGGAAGTGGCACCGGTTCGCGACGCCCAGCCAGACACCGAAGTGGTTGCCGTTGAACCGGCTCCAGTGGTTGAACCTCAGCCAGTGGTTGAAGCCCCGGTTGAAGTCGCGGCTCAAGCCCCGGTTGCCGAAGAAGCCGCCCCGGCAGTGCGTGAAGTTCGTGAAGTTCGTGAAGAACAGACCGCCTTCCAATGGGCTGCCGAGCCCGCCGCTCCGATTGAAGCCCCAGCGCCTGCGCCTGTCGTAGAAGAAGCGCCGGCACCGGTTGCCGAAGTGGTTGAAGCGGCTCCGGTTGTGGTTGCCGAGCCTGCGCCAGCGGTCGAAGTGCCGGCCGTCGCCGAAGTTGAAGCGCCAGTGGTCGAAACGCCCCCTGCCAGCGCCCTGACCGAAAACGGCCGCGCACCGAACGACCCTCGTGAAGTGCGTCGCCGTCGCAAGGAAGCTGAAGCCGCCGCTGCTGCTGCTGCTGCTGCTGCTCCAGCCGTAGTCGAAACCGTCGAGGCGCCAGCCCCGGTTGCTGAAACCGTGGTTGAGCACGCCGCTGCTGAAGCAGTGGTAGAGCACCAGGCCCAGGAAGAAGAACACGAGACCAAACCTCTCGTCTGATTCCATGAGCCACTAAAAAGCCCCGCCTGAGTGATCAGGCGGGGCTTTTTTATGGTTGCTGATTAGCGGTAATCCAACGACGCGGGCACATCCACATCCCATGACACACCGGGGTCATCCACCGGCACTTCCTTCAGCGCAGCCTGCGCAAACAGCGATTTGGCACCACGGTCCCCGGTCAATACCATCAAGGCAGGCCCGAATGCGCGGGCAAACGCGACCGGATGCCCATATCGCCCGGCATGCACGGGCACGTTGATGCTATCGAGACCTTCCATCACGCGCTCGATTGTCGAGGCCTGAATAAACGGCATATCCCCCAGCACCACCAGCCAGCCCTGCGCCGAAGCGCTGGCCGCGACGCCTGCGGCAATGCTGTGGCCCATGCCGGCCGATTGCAGCAACAAGACCTTGCAGCCATACGTTTTGGCCAACTGAATAACGGCCGTACGATCCGGCGAAGTCACCACCCAGCGCTCCACCAGCCCCTGCGGCAGATTCACCAGCACCTGTTCGATCACCGGCCGCGTCACGCCGTCCCGACCGACGCAGGGCGCCAGCAACTTATCCTGATCCCTCCCCGCTTCAGCGCGAAACCGGCTGCCCTGCCCTGCCGCCAGCACAATCGCGGCGAGCGTCACTCAACCACCACCGGCAAGGGTTTTTTCTGCATCGGCGCCACGCCATTTTTGATCGCGACAATTTCCGCCAGTAGCGACAGAGCGATTTCCGCCGGTGTGTGGCTGCCGATATGCAACCCAATCGGCCCGTGCAACCGCGCGATCGCCGCCGCCGATAAGCCCAATGCAGCGAGGGTTTCCCGGCGTTTTTGCGTGTTGACCCGCGACCCCAGCGCACCGATGTAAAAAGCACTCGAATTCAACGCAGTCAGCAATGCCATATCGTCCAGACGCGGGTCGTGAGTCAGGCAGACAATGGCCGTGCGCTCGTCGGTCTGGATACTCAATACCGCTTCATCAGGCATGCCCGGCACAAAACGACCATGTTGCTCTTCCCAGCCGTACACAAACTCTTCACGCGGGTCGCAGATCAACACTTCAAAATCCAGCAAACGCGCCATTTCGGCCACGTAGCGCGACAGTTGCCCGGCACCGATCAACAGTAGGCGCCAGCGCGGGCCGTAGATGGCCCGCAAGCGTTCACCGTCGAAGCTCACCACGTCGGTCTTGCTCGCGCTGCTCAAGGTGACTTCGCCGGTGACCAGGTTCAGCTCGCGCGCGACGACTTGATGGTCCTCACAACGCGCCAGCAATTCCTCGACCCAACCCCAGTCATCCACCCGCTCTTCAGTCAGGCGCAGGGTGCCGCCGCAAGGCAGGCCAAAACGCGCCGCTTCATCGCGCGTCACGCCGTAGGTCACCAATTGCACGGGCGGGCCGTCAGCGGGTAAGCGGCCATCCTGCAGGCGCGCGATCAGGTCATCCTCGATGCACCCACCCGAAACCGAGCCAATCACCACCCCATCGCCGCGCAAGGCCAGCATCGCCCCCGGTGGGCGCGGGGCACTGCCCCAGGTCTGCACCACGCTGTACAACACCACTCGCTGCCCGGCGCGGCGCCATTCGAGCACGCTACGCAGGACATTCAGATCCACACTGTCCATCACGCCTCCCGCCAGCGTTGTTGCTGAAATATTTATTTACTGTAAAGCAAAAGAATTCAAAAGTGGCCGCGCACAAACGCAAACGCCCCGAACCAGTCGGGGCGTTTGCAGATGACGGCTAGCGTGAGTTCACGCCATCAGTCGTTTACTTGACCACAGGTGCAGGGCCTTCGGCCACGCCCAGGTCATCGAGTTCGCGGGTTTCGGAGATACCGGTACCACCGGACGCCAGCTCGCTTTGCAGCTTGTCGGTGTCCAGTTCCTTGACCCACTTGGCCACAACGATAGTGGCAACTGCGTTACCCACCAGGTTGGTCAGTGCGCGGGCTTCGGACATGAAGCGGTCGATGCCCAGGATCAGCGCCAGGCCGGCAACCGGCAGGTGGCCGACGGCCGACAGGGTTGCCGCCAGTACGATGAAACCACTACCGGTCACGCCGGCAGCACCTTTGGAGGACAACAGCAGCACCAGCAGCAGGGTGATCTGGTGGGTGATGTCCATGTGGGTGTCGGTCGCCTGGGCGATGAACACGGCCGCCATGGTCAGGTAGATCGAGGTACCGTCGAGGTTGAACGAGTAGCCGGTCGGGATCACCAGGCCTACCACGGATTTCTTCGCGCCCAGACGCTCCATCTTGATCAGCATGCGTGGCAGTGCGGATTCGGAAGAAGAAGTACCCAGTACGATCAACAGCTCTTCACGGATGTAGCGGATCAGTTTGATCACACTGAAGCCGTGGGCGCGGCAGATGGCGCCCAGCACCACCAGCACGAACAGGACGCAGGTGATGTAGAAGCAGATCATCAACTGGCCCAGTTGCACCAGCGAACCTACACCGTAGGCACCGATGGTGAACGCCATCGCACCCAGGGCACCGATCGGCGCAAGCTTCATGATCATGTTGATGATGTTGAACATCACGTGGGCGAAGCGATCAATGAAGTCCAGTACCGGCTTGCCGTAGGCGCCCAGGCGGTGCAGGGCGAAACCGAAGATCACCGAGAACATCAGCACTTGCAGGATGTCGCCGTTGGCGAAGGCGCCGACAATGGTGTTCGGGATAACGTTGAGGATAAAGCCGACGATGCTCTGGTCTTTACCGGCAGTCACGTAAGCCGCGACTTTGGACGCGTCCAGGGTGGCCACGTCGATGTGCATGCCGGCGCCCGGTTGCACAACGTTCACGACAACCAGACCGATCAGCAGGGCGATGGTGGATACGATTTCGAAGTACAGCAGCGCGTAGCCGCCGGTTTTGCCGACCGATTTCATGCTCTGCATGCCGGCGATGCCGCTGACAACGGTGCAGAAGATGATCGGCGCAATGACCATTTTGATCAGTTTGATAAACCCGTCACCCAGCGGCTTGAGGGCCACACCGGTCTGCGGGTAGAAGTGGCCCAGCAAAATACCGATAACGATTGCAACGATCACCTGGAAATACAGGGATTTGTAGATTGGCTGACGAGTCGTCATTGCGAAATTCCTCAAACGTCCCATGGGGCAAATATCCGCCATTGCCCACGGCACTTGAATTGCGAACCCTCCTGCACTGGAGGGATTTGTTGTTTACGAGGCCTGTAGGACTAAGCCTGCGCTGTCTTGTGTATCGCAAACGCCGTGCCACTTTCGGCAAATCCGCTAAAGGCCTTTAGACATCAGGGTTTAGGGTTTCCAAGCAGGGTTCCCGCCACCGAAGCGGTTGGCGGATTTCCGCCGCACGGCCCGATCCCGTCCTACAATTTGGCGGATATCCGCCTTGTTGCCCTGCTCGTCAATGACTACCCTCTGGCCTTCCGCAACGAGGGCCCCGCATGCGTGAACGTACCATCGCCAGTCACTACGCCCGCGCTGCCCTCGGGGGTGCGCGTCGGGCCGGTTACGATTATTCGGGCCTGCTCCAGCAGGTGGGCATCACTCCTGAATTGTTGACCGAAGCGCGTGCCCGCATCACCCCGGAACAATTTACCCACTTGCTGCAAATGCTCTGGCAGGGGCTGGACGACGAATACCTGGGGTTCGCCGAGGCCCCGAGCAAACGCGGCACCTTTGCCATGATGTGCCACGCGCTGATTCACTGCCGCACGCTGGAGAAGGCCCTGGAACGCGGCTTATTATTTTATAGCCTATTCCCACAAGGCCCGCGCTGGCAGCTGACGCTAGATGGCGAAATGGCCCACTTGAGCCTGGATGACTCGCACCTATGGGACCCGGACCACTTTCTCAGCGAATGCCTGCTGGTGATCTGGCATCGCCTGGGCAGTTGGCTGATTGGCCAGCGCATCCGGCTGCACCAGGCCACGTTCAGCTACCCGATGCCCGCCCACGCCAGTGAATATGACCTGCTGTTCCCCTGCCCCCTGGTGTTCGGTGCACCGAACAGCAGCCTGGTGTTTCCCGCCCGCTATTTGAGCCTGCCGCTGTTGCAGGACGAACGCACCCTCAAACATTTTCTCGAACGCTCCCCCGCCGACCTGCTGTCACGCCCGGATGAAGGCGATAGCCTGAGCAGCCAGTTGCGTCGTCTGTTAAGTCGCGACCGCACGCCCTGGCCGGATCTGGAAGCCGTCGCCCAACACCTGCACGTCAGCCCGCAAACCCTGCGTCGGCATTTGCGCGAAGAAGGCACCAGTTTCCAGACGCTCAAGGACGAACTGCGGCGGGACATCGCCATCTACCACTTGGGCCGGGCGGATTTGTCGTTGCAAGCGATCGCCGAGCAGTTGGGCTTTTCAGAACCGTCGGCGTTTCATCGGGCGTTCAAGAAGTGGACGGGGCTCACGCCGGGGGCCTACAGAGCGCAGGAGCGTTAAAGATGTGTCGCCTGACCGGGCCTCATCGGGGGCAAGCCCCCTCCCACACTTGAATGTATTCAGAGATCAAAATGTGGGAGGGGCTTGCCCCCGATGAGGCCTTTACAGCCCATAAGGATCAAACAGCCGGAAAATGAATCCTGAACGCCGCCCCACCCAAAGGTGAATCGCCCAGGGTCAGCCGCGCGCCGTAGCTTTCGATGATGTCCTTGACCACCGCCAGCCCAATCCCCTGTCCAGGGTGCTGGCGGTCCAGCCGCTCGCCGCGCTGCAAAATCCGCGCGCGCTGATCCGGCGGTACGCCGGGGCCGTCATCTTCGATGCACAACTCGATGCCTTCAAGGCTTTCTACCAGGCTGATGTGCACTTCGCTCAGGCACAGGCGGTAGGCGTTTTCCAGCAGGTTGCCGAGCAACTCGAGCAAGGCGCCCTTCTCGATTGGTATGTCGCACGCCTGCGGCAAGTCAAAAGACACCGTGACGCCCTTGTCGCGGTACACCTTGCCCAGCGTATCGCACAGGCTTTGCAGCACCGGTTCAAGGCGCACCTGATGGCGCACCAGGCCGCTTTTGCGCAAGCTGGCACGTTGGAGCTGATAGCTGATCTGCTGGCTCATGCGCTCGATCTGCGATTGCAGCACCCAGGCCTGGTCGCGGTCCTCGGGGCGCTGGGCCATGTCTTCGCTCACGCCTTGCAACACCGCAAGCGGGGTTTTCAGGCTATGGGCCAGGTCGTCCAGAGAATCGCGGTAGCGCGCCCGCTGCTCGCGTTCACTGTGCAGCAAGCGGTTGAGGGAGCCGGTAAGGCGCAGTAATTCACGGGGGTGTTGTTCGGAGAGACTTTCACGGGTGCCGCCCTCGATCTGGTCCAACTCCTGGCTCAACCGCCGCAAGGCTTGCAGGCCCCAGGTCAGGCCCAGCCACAGTAAGGTCAGTAGCACCAGCAATGCCGCGCCGAAACCCAGGTAAAGGTTCTCGCGCAGGCCCTCCAGGGTCAGCTGGTATTCACGCACCGGTTGCAGGGCCACGATACTGAACGCCGCGCTCTTGCCGCCAAGCAGCTTGACCTCCACGTCATAGACGAAGAATTCCTGGCCGTCGGCCTCGCGGATCCGCGCAAACTCATTGCCACGCCCGTCGTAACGCGGCTTGTAGTTGATGTTTTCGTCGCGGGTCGCCCGCGAGCGCCACACCAGGTGGCCTTCGCGGTCGTAGATATAGCCGAGCAACCGGCTATCGGTGAGGTTGAAACGCTCATCCGGCAATTGCGCCGGCATCAGCAGACGATTGTTTTCGACCCGCGCGGCCGAGATCAACGTCGTGACATCCGACGCCAGGCGCTGCTCGATAGAGTCCTGCAACGCCAGGCTGAACGCACCTTGCATGGCGGGCAACAAGCCCAGCATAAACAGCACGGCCAGGGTGGTGGCCGCCAGCATCAAGCGCACGCGTAACGAGCGAATCAACGGCAGCGCTCATTGAACAGGTAGCCCAGGTCGCGCACGGTGTCGATCGGTTTGAACCCGGCCGGGCCTTCCAATTTGCGGCGCAGGCGGCCGACCAGCACTTCAATGACGTTTGGATCACGCTCGTCATCATCGGGGTAGAGCTGTTCCATCAAGCGGTCCTTGGCGACGACTTGCTGGTGATGGCGCATCAGGTATTCGAGGATGCGGTATTCGTAGGCGGTCAATGCCAAGGGCTGTTCGTCGAGCGACGCTTGCTTGCGGTTGAGGTCCAGCAGCAGAGGCCCGGCGACGATGGTCGACTGGGTAAACCCGCTGGAGCGACGCAGCAAGGCGTTCATGCGCGCCTCCAGCTCTTCGAACTGGAACGGCTTGACCACATAGTCGTCGGCACCGGCGGCCAGGCCTTCGACCTTGTCCTGCCAGTTACCGCGTGCGGTGAGGATCAGGATCGGGAAGGTCTTGGCCTGGGTGCGCAATTGGCGGATCAGGTCCAGGCCGCCCATGCCGGGCAGGCCCAGGTCGATGATCGCCAGGTCGTGGTTGAATTGGCCGATCTGGTAAAGCGCCTCTTCGGCATTCGCCACAGCCTCGACCACATGGCCGCTGTCGGTCAGGCGGGTAAACAAGTGATGACGCAACAGCGCCTCATCTTCCACCACCAGCAATTTCATAAGGCTCTCCAAAGCAAATCAACTGTCCGACAGGAGGACATCATAGCGGCCCTGCAGGTCTTGCGGGCGCAGTTTAATGCCATTGAACCGGCCGCTCAGATGTTCATAGCCGACGCGGTAGGTTGGCTGCGGGGCAGCAAGCCCCAGGGCCTGGCCCCAAGGCTGGGGCTGGCTGCCTGCATCCTCGAAACTCACACGCTGGATCAGGCTACTGGTTTTCTTGGTTTTCTCCCTGCCGAACTCGGCGAAGGCACCTTCCGAGGCTTGGGCCCCGGCGGTGGCACTGAGCAGGGTCAAGGCCAACATCAGCTTTTTGATCGCAGTCATGGTGGGTTACCTCATACGCGTTTGGGCTGTTGTGACCAGCCTACGCAAACGCCCCTGAACTCCCCCTGAACAGCCGCGGGCTATCCGCGGGCGCTGCAACTCGGCAAAATACCGCCCCATGACGCCCCTACCCGCTTGCTGCACTCCACTCGATGCCCATTGGCCGCTGCCCGTTCCCTTGCCGGGCACGGTGTTTCTCAGCACCCGTTTTGACCCGGCGCTATTAACCGCTGGGGACTTCCAGCGCAGCGCCGTGCCGCCACCGCCGAGCATCCAGCGCTCGGTGGCCAAGCGCCAGGCCGAGTTTCTCGCCGGTCGAGTGTGTGCCCGCGCCGCACTGCAACAGCTCGACCACCTCAACTGCATCCCCGCGATCGGCGAAGACCGTGCGCCGGTATGGCCTTCGCATATCAGTGGCTCGATCACCCACAGCACCGGGCATGCGGCAGCGATTGTCGGGCACAAGGCCCAATGGCGCGGGCTGGGCATGGATCTGGAAAATGTGCTGACACGAGAACGGGCGGAGCGCCTGGCCGGGGAGATTCTCACCGCTGATGAATTGCAGCGCATGGCCACGGTAGACCGCGAGCAGGCGGCCCTGTTGGTGACGCTGACGTTTTCGGTCAAAGAGAGCCTGTTCAAGGCGCTGTATCCGATTGTGCAGACGCGCTTCTACTTTGAGCATGCCGAGGTGGTGCAATGGTCGCCGACCGGGCACGTGCGCTTGCGGCTGTTGATCGACCTGTCCAGCGAGTGGTGCCACGGCAAGGAGCTGGTTGGGCAGTTTGCGGTGGCTGATGGGCAGTTGTTGAGCCTGGTGGCCGTCGGCGTCTGATCGATCGCTATTGGGAGCAAGCCCCCTCCCACACTGTGATCTGTGGCTACCTTCGACAGCGGTGTCAGGGCTTGTCCTGATCCCTCGGCCAACTCAGGCTGAAGCATGCCCCGCCCAGGTTATTGCTCTTGCCGATCAGCGCCCGCCCGCCATGCCAGTAAATAATCCGCCGCACAATCGACAAGCCCAGGCCATGCCCGCCGGACGCGCGGGTGCGGCTGTCGTCGAGACGCAGGAACGGCGTAAAAATGCGTTCCCAGGCACTTTCCGGCACACCGGGGCCGTCATCTTCCACATCGATGCGGCAACGTACCTGGCCGACCTGATAACTGATCAACACCTGGCCCTGGGCATGGCGCATGGCGTTGCTCACCAGGTTTTGCAGGGCGCGGTGCAGGTAACGCGGTTCGGCGTCGACCCAGGCATCGTCCCAATGCGCCGATGACAGGCAGATCCCACGGGCGACGGTCACTTGCGGGCGCAGTGGCGATAATTCGCCGATCACTTGGTCGAGCAACGCATCAAGATCGACCCGCTGGAAATTCAGCTCCGGCGCGCCCTGCTCAAGCCGGGCGTAGGTGAGCATTTCATCCACCAGGCCGTCGAGGTCCTGGATATCACTGTCCATGCCGTCCAGGTACTTGCGCCGCGTTTCAGGGGTGGCGGCTTCGCCAATCATCTCCAGCCCAAAACGCAGGCGCGCCACCGGTGTGCGCAGTTCATGGGACACGGCGCGCACCAGTTCTCGCTGGATCGCCAGCAATTGTTGCAAGTGCTCGGCCATGCCATTGAACGCCGCGGCCAGGCGCCCTACCGAGTCGGCGCCACGGGCCGGTACCCGCACCTCCAGATTGCCTTTGGCGATGCGTGTGGCGGCGGCTTCCAGGCCGCGCAGCCGACGCTCGAGCTGACGCACCAAGAGATAGACGATCAGGCCGATCAGGGTCAGGCCGATCAAGGCGATCAGCACCAGCCATTGCGGCGGATACGGGTTCATCTGGTACAACGGGCCGAGCTCCAGCACCCAGGGCGTGCCGACCATACCGGCAAACACGCGGATCGAGTCGCCGCCCTTGCCCAGGGCCATCACCGTATCGCCTTCCGACACACGGCGACGCTGGTCATCGTCCATGTCCGCCTGATCGAGTGTCATCAAGTGCATGTCGAAGCCAAAGCCCTTGGCCTGTTTTATATCCGCCAGCCGTTGCGGTTGCTCGGCCACCGCAAAGCGCACCAGTTCGTCGGCCAACAGGTAAATGGTCGCACGGGCCAGCTGCTCGCTGATCTGCTGCACCTCCCCCGTGAGCACCCACTGCTCTTTATCACTGACCAGGCGCAGCACGCGGGCGGCATGGGGCCCGGTCTGCTGTACCAGCACGTGGCCGCGTTGCAGGCGATTGCGCTGGCTGAGGTCCAGCTGGGCGTCGGTGAGGCTGCGCAGTTCCAGCGGAATGCCCAGCAAACGCTCCCATACCGCCAACGCGCGCTGACGCTCGATGGCGCTCATGGGGCGCAGGTTGTCGCCCATCAAGGCGAAGGTGCCATGGGCCAGGCGTTCGCGGTACTGGCCGCTGCGCACCTCGTTGAGCAAGTGCAGGGCCAGCACACCGAGCAGCGCCACCAGAATCAGCGCCGCGCACATGCCGCCGTAGATGCGCAGGAAGATCGAGTTCACAGCGGCATGTCGGCGCAGGCTTCGGGGACGAACAGGTAGCCTTTGCTGCGGATGGTCTTGATCAGGCGCGGGTGAATCGGGTCGTCGCCGATTTTGGGGCGAATACGCGAAATGCGCACATCAATGGAGCGATCCTGACCGTCATAGCCGACGCCACGCAGGGCGATAAAGATTTCTTCGCGGGACAGAATGCGCCCGGCATTCGCCACCAGTAGCCACAACAGGTCGAATTCGGCGCTGGTCAGTTCGATGCCGCTGTCATGCAGCCAGGCTTCGCGCAGGGCGTTGTCCACCACCAACGGGCCGAATTGCAGGCGGCGCTGGTTTTCCACCGCCACGGGCTCGACCGGCTCGCTGCGCCGTAGCAAGGCCTGGATGCGCGCCAGCAACAGGCGCGGGCGCACGGGTTTGCATACGTAGTCGTCGGCGCCCATGTCCAGGCCGAGCACCTGGTCCATGTCGTCGGTGCGCGCGGTCAGCATCAGGATCACGCCGTCATAGCGTTCGCGCACCTTACGGCAGATGCTCAGGCCATCTTCACCGGGCAGCATCAGGTCGAGGATCACCAGGTCCGGTTGCTCGGCGATGATCCGCGCCGCGGCCAGGGCGCCGTCACCTTCGACCGACACGCGCAGGCCGTTGCTCTCCAGGTACTCGCGGGTCAACTCGGCCAATCGCTGGTCGTCCTCGACAATCAATATGTGCCAGGCTTCTTGCTCCATGCGTTGTCCTCATTGTTATAAAAAATGCCCCCTCCCACAGGTTGGTCTTCACCAGGCAGATACCCTGTTTGTCATGTTGGGAAGGCATAAAAGGAGGCGATTGTAGCCATGCCCCAACCCTTGCGCACAAGCCGGGAAATCCATTCGGTGATCGCATTTTTTTGTGATAGGGTTCGCGCCCTTCGAAATTCGCCGGGCTGTTTGGTCCTTGGAACATTTAGTGACAAACGGCGCAATGCAGCAGTGATGCGGCCTACACGGCAGTTCCACCTTTCATACACATTTTACTCACAGCGTTATCCACAGGTTAGTGCATTGCTAAGGCGTCCAAAACGCATTATCTTGTAGCTCGGCGACAACACAGACCCTACATGTAGGGTTTTTGAACAAATTGCCCAACCACACAAGTGGCACGAAATTCAAGCGTTTTATTGCTGACACAGCGTGGAACCAACCGATTTTCAGTAGACCAAACCGCTCACGCGGATGGCACCTGTTTCTCCATCCCGATATGGAAAACGGTACGGGTGTTGCAGGAAGAGCCTGGCACTCGCAATCAAATATAGAACGTGGAGACAACCCCCCATGCAAACCGACACAACTCGCGAGAACCCGCAGGGCTCCGTGCCGCAGGCCGCTGATTCGAATATGGATCTGTCCGCTACCGCACCTGGCCAATTGCGTGTGATCAAGCGTAACGGCACTGTCGTTCCTTACACCGATGACAAAATCACCGTCGCCATCACCAAAGCGTTTCTCGCAGTTGAAGGCGGCACCGCTGCCGCTTCGTCGCGCATCCACGACACCGTTGCCCGCCTGACCGAACAGGTCACCGCGACCTTCAAGCGTCGCATGCCGTCGGGCGGCACCATCCACATCGAAGAAATCCAGGACCAGGTCGAACTGGCCCTGATGCGTGCCGGCGAGCAGAAAGTCGCCCGCGACTACGTGATCTACCGCGATTCGCGCGCCAAGGAACGTGCCGTGCACGCACCGGCCGCCGAAGCCGTGCAAGCCCACCCCTCGATCCGCATCACCCTGGCCGACGGCAGCTTTGCGCCGCTGGACCTGGGCCGCCTGAACACCATCATCACCGAGGCCTGCGAAGGCCTGGAAGAAGTCGACGGTGACCTGATCCAGCGCGAAACCCTGAAGAACCTATACGACGGCGTGGCCCTGACCGACGTCAACACCGCCCTGGTGATGACCGCCCGTACCCTGGTTGAACGCGAGCCGAACTACTCGTTCGTCACCGCGCGCCTGCTGATGGACACCCTGCGTGCCGAAGGCCTGGGCTTCCTGGGCGTGGCCGACAGCGCCACCCATCACGAAATGGCCGACCTGTACGCCAAGGCCCTGCCTGCCTACATCGCCAAGGGTATCGAATTCGAATTGCTCAACCCGGTCCTGGCCACCTTCGACCTGGAAAAACTCGGCAAGGCGATCAACCACGAGCGTGACCAGCAATTCACCTACCTGGGCCTGCAAACGCTTTACGACCGTTATTTCATCCACAAGGACGGTATCCGTTTCGAACTGCCGCAGGTGTTCTTCATGCGCGTGGCCATGGGCCTGGCCATCGAAGAGAAGCACAAGGAAGACCGTGCGATCGAGTTCTACAACCTGCTGTCGTCCTTCGACTACATGTCGTCGACCCCGACCCTGTTCAACGCCGGTACCCTGCGCCCACAGCTGTCGAGCTGCTACCTGACCACCGTGCCGGATGACCTGTCGGGCATCTACCACGCGATCCACGACAACGCCATGCTGTCCAAATTCGCCGGTGGCCTGGGCAACGACTGGACCCCGGTACGTGCACTGGGTTCCTACATCAAGGGCACCAACGGCAAGTCCCAGGGCGTCGTACCGTTCCTCAAAGTCGTGAACGACACCGCCGTTGCGGTCAACCAGGGCGGCAAGCGCAAAGGCGCGGTGTGTGCCTACCTGGAAACCTGGCACATGGACATCGAAGAGTTCATCGAGCTGCGCAAGAACACCGGTGATGACCGTCGTCGTACCCACGACATGAACACCGCCAACTGGATCCCCGACCTGTTCATGAAGCGTGTCTTCGATGACGGCAAGTGGACCCTGTTCTCGCCATCCGAAGTGCCGGACCTGCACGACCTGACCGGCAAAGCCTTCGAAGAGCGCTACGAGTACTACGAAGCCCTCACCGAGTACCCAGGCAAGGTCAAGCTGTTCAAGACCATCCAGGCCAAAGACCTGTGGCGCAAGATGCTGTCCATGCTGTTCGAAACCGGCCACCCATGGCTGACCTTCAAAGACCCATGCAACCTGCGCAGCCCGCAGCAGCACGTGGGCGTGGTCCACAGCTCGAACCTGTGCACCGAGATCACCTTGAACACCAACAAGGACGAGATCGCCGTTTGCAACCTGGGCTCGATCAACCTGCCGAACCACATCGTCAACGGCAAGCTGGACACCGCCAAGCTGGAACGCACTGTCAACACCGCCGTACGCATGCTCGATAACGTGATCGACATCAACTACTACTCGGTGCCGCAGGCGCAGAACTCCAACTTCAAGCACCGTCCGGTCGGCTTGGGCATCATGGGCTTCCAGGACGCTTTGTACCTGCAGCACATTCCGTACGGTTCGGATGCGGCGGTCGAGTTCGCCGACAAGTCCATGGAAGCGGTCAGCTACTACGCGATCCAGGCCTCCTGCGACCTGGCCGACGAGCGCGGCGCCTACGAGACGTTCCAGGGTTCGCTGTGGTCCAAGGGCATCCTGCCGCTGGATTCGCAACAGATCCTGATCGAAGCCCGTGGCCAGAAGTACATCGATGTCGACCTGAACGAAACCCTGGACTGGGCACCGGTACGTGCCCGTGTGCAGAAAGGTATTCGTAACTCCAACATCATGGCCATCGCGCCGACCGCGACCATCGCCAACATCACCGGCGTATCGCAGTCGATCGAACCGACCTACCAGAACCTGTATGTGAAATCGAACCTGTCGGGCGAATTCACCGTGATCAACCCGTACCTGGTTCGCGACCTGAAAGCTCGCGGCCTGTGGGACTCGGTGATGATCAACGACCTCAAGTACTACGACGGTTCCGTGCAGCAGATCGAGCGCATCCCGCAGGAGCTCAAAGAGCTCTACGCGACTGCATTCGAAGTGGACACCAAGTGGATCGTTGACGCCGCCAGCCGTCGTCAGAAGTGGATCGACCAGGCGCAGTCCCTGAACCTGTACATCGCCGGCGCTTCGGGCAAGAAGCTTGACGTGACCTACCGCATGGCCTGGTACCGTGGTCTGAAAACCACTTACTACCTCCGTGCCCTGGCAGCGACCAGCACCGAGAAGTCGACCATCAACACCGGCAAGCTGAACGCAGTGTCCAGCGGCAACCATGGTGATGATTCGGTTCTGGCTGCTCCAGCCGGCCCGGCACCCGTGCCAAAAGCCTGCGCGATTGACGAGCCGGATTGCGAAGCTTGCCAATAAGCTGAGCCCATTGGGTTAACCACCCAAGTTGAAAGCCCCCGATAGGCTTACGGCGTATCGGGGGCTTTCTTTTGCTGGGTGAAAAGCGCTCGCGATTTAAAACAATACGGTCGCGATACCTGATTGAGGCATGCCGCCGCGCTTGCCCCACAACTCAATCCGGCCATCAATCACGGCCATCGAATGGCCACCGAACTCCACGGTGCCCACCTTGCTGTTTCTCAAATCAGCAACGGTTGTCTGCCTGTAGAACCCTCTCAAACCCAAACGGTCCAGCCCTTCACGCGAGTGTTCGCCATCGTTGAGGCTGTTCATGGCCGCCTGGAAACTGCGCCCAGCAGTACCGTCATTGTTTTCCATCTGCGCCCGCTTGGCGCTCGCGGCATACATGAAGTTGGCATCCGTCATCATTGCCGGGTCATCGCCCTTGAAACGCGCATGAATGGCCGCCTGCCTCACCTCGTCATTGGACAGAGAAAGCTTGAAGCCATCACGCATGGTCACCTCGTAGCCGTGGCCCAACGCCTTAACGTCTTTGAAAATGTCCGTAGGTTTTTGCCCATACCGCATCATCGCCGCCTTTATCGCCGATACAGTCACGCAATTGCCGTCAGGCCCCTGCCTGAAGCCACTCCAGATATTGTCCGGCTTTTTCCCGGGGTTGCTCGTGTCGGGCTTGTAGTGGTGATGCCGTGAGCCTTCGGTAATCGGCTTGTTGCTCATCGACTCACTGGGACCGAAGCCGCCGCGACCGGGAAAATCACCGCCGCCACCGCCATCCCTAGGCGATGGTGGTGCCGGAGAAGGGGCAGGCGTATCCGGAAACAGGTCCGGAAACAGCATCTTTAAAAGCTCCAGCCATCGCTTGGAGCGTTCTTCCTTGAGTTGCTCAAGGATTTTCTTGAACGTGTCGTCCCCCAATGCTGTGCGTTTTTCATTGAGCCTGTCGCGCAATTCCCGGACAGTCTGGTTTTTGCCGGTACTGTGCGCGTCATCAAGCTCCTTGAGCAGTTGTGCGACGGCCTCCTTATTTTTTGCGTCCCGGTCTTCGTTGATCGCGTGTGTCGCGCCTTTGCCGCTCAAATAGAACTGTGCCGCTCCCGCGTCAAAATGCACGCCGGCCTCGCTGCGACCCATCCCCCACTGATTTCCCATTGTTATTCCCCACCCAAGGTCACAAGCTCGATAGCTTCCGGCTTCATGGGTGGCATTCAGGGCGTAGGACGTTCCAGACGACGTTTGTCAGGGCAAAAAAAACCCCTCGATCGAGGGGTTTTCAGTCAAGCGCATTACGCCATGGCATCAAGTCATCTGAATGATGGTCTGCATGATGGTGCTCTGGGTGGAGATAGTCTTGGCGTTGGCCTGGTAGTTGCTCTGGGTCCTTGATCAGGTCCACCAGCTCGTTGGTCAGGTTGACGTTGGAGTTCTCCAGGGAGTTGGCCACGATCGAACCCAAGGTACCGGATTGCGGGGTGTCGTAACCCGGCTGGCCCGAAGCGAACGTCTCTCTCCAAGTGGTGCTGCCGGCTGGCTGCAGGCCCTGCTCGTTGTTGAAGCTGGCCAGGGAGATCTGGCCGATGGCCTTGCTCTGCTGGTTGCTGAACGTGGCGAACAACACGCCGCTGCCGTCGATTTTCAGGCCGGTGATCTGGCCGGTGGCATAGCCGTCGGTGATCGGTGGGTTGCGGTAGGTGGCCGAGTTGTACTGGGTGATGTTCGCCATGTTGATGGCGATGCCGTCAGGGTTGGCATCCGCGCCGTTGGCTTTCCAGACGCCATTGGTCACGGTACCTGGCACCCAACCGGTCAAGGTCAGCGTCGTGCTGGACGCGCCGGCGGTGACGATGCTGGTGAGCTTGCCATAGCCGTCAAAGGTCAGGGTCGAAGGCACAGGCGGAGTGGGTGGCGTACCGCCCGTTGGTGACGAACCGTTAGGGTTGCGCCCATCAATCAGCGTATAGGCGTTCCACTTGTTGCCGTCGGTTTTCACCAGGTATTGCACCATCGGGTGCGCATTGCCTTGGGCGTCGTACAAGGTGGTGCTGTATTGGGTGGTGAAAGTACTGGTATCCGTCGGGTCGAATGGCTTGAGCGTCTGGTTGATCACCGGCTCCGAGGAGTTCAGGTTACTGGTGGAATCCACCTTGGTGGACGCCTTCGGCGGCAGGTTCGACAGGTTCAGTTGCAGGTCGGTCAGGCCACCCTTGATGATTTTGCCGTCATCGTCCGCCGCATAGCCTTGCAAACGCGAGGTACCGGTGTTGTTGGTGATATAGCCGTCTTTGTCGGCACGGAAGGCACCGCTGCGAGTGTACTCCAGCGAACCGTCGCTGCCCTTCTGCACGAAGAAGCCACCACCCTGGATCGCCATGTCCAGGATACCGCCGCTGCCGTTGACGTCACCCTGGGTGAATTGCTGGGACACCGCCGCCAGGTTCACGCCGTTGCCGATGCTGTTCTGGCCGGTACCCAGTTTGGACGCGGCATAGATGTCGGAGAATTCCGCACGGGACGACTTGAAGCCGGTGGTCGCGACGTTGGCGATGTTGTTGCCGGTCACGTCCAGTTGTTTATTGGCCGCATAGAGGCCGCTAAGGCCGATGTTAAAAGACATGTTTCTCTCCCTCTGCCGTATCTAGCCGGCTCTATGTACCAATAGTCTGAATTTGCGACAGCTTCACGCTGCCCATGCCACCTGCAAGGTTCAGCAGCATTTCGCCGCCGGTCTTGCTCAACGTCACGCTGGTCACGGTTGCCGGCAGCGATGTTGCCAGGGCCACTGCGTCGCCCTTGTCATTCTTGGTCGTGGCCGCAAAGGTGTAGGTGCCGGCTGGGGCGACCTCGCCGTTGCCGTTCTTGCCATCCCAGATAAAGTCCGACGTACCGGCACTCTGGGCGCCCAAATCGAGGGTGCGCACCAGGTTGCCGTCTTTGTCGGTGATCTTGACGGTGACGTTACCCGTCGCCGCGGTCACGGCCACCGAGCCGGTCATGCTCTTGCTGGTATCCACCAGGGCCTTGTCGGTCTGGGTGATGATCGAACGCCCGACCAGCGAAGAAGCCTGCAGCGCTTGCGAGGAGCTGAAGTTGCTGGAGATGTTATTCACCGAGTCGTTCAGGGTGTTGATGCCTTCGAGGCTGCTGAACTGCGCCAGCTGGGCCACGAATGCACCGTTGTCCTGGGGTGACAGCGGGTTCTGGTTTTTCAGTTGGGTCACCAGCAGTTGCAGGAACGCGTCCTTGCCCAGCGACTGGTTGCCCGTCGCGGTCTTGGAAGCATCACCCAGGCTGCTGTTGTCCGTTGCAGTCTTGACCTTGGAATTGAACAGGTCCTGGACTGCCGTGTTGTTAGACGTATCAACGATGGCCATTATTTGGCGCCCCTTATCACTGACCCAGGGTCAGGACCTTTTGCATCATGGTTTTGGCGGTGTTCATCATTTCCGCGTTGGTCTGGAACGAGCGGCTGGCGGAGATCATGTCGGCCATCTCCTCGACCACGTTGACGTTCGGGTAATACACGTAGCCTTTTTCGTTCGCTGCCGGGTGGTTAGGCTCGTAGCGCGCTTCGAGGTTGCTCTGGTCTTCGACCACACCGAGTACCTGCACGCCTTTGCCGGCGGCGTCCTGTTCCTGGAACAACGAATCGCTGCCACCGTTCTGGCCGGCCTGGAACATGGTGGCGAACACCGGGTGCCGGGCGCGATAGGTTTGGTCAATGCTCGAAGACACAGTCTCGGCGTTGGCGATGTTACTGGCGACGGTGTTGAGGCGCGTGGTCTGGGCGCTCATGCCACTGCCGGCAATATTGAAAACACTGGACAGGGACATGGCTTACTCTCCACGCAGGGCTGACATCAGCCCTTTGAATTTGCTGTTGAGCAGGGTAAAGCTGGCCTGAAAGTTCACCGAGTTCTCGGCATAAGCCGATTGCTCCAGTTGGGCGTCGACGGTGTTCTGGTCGATCGATGGCTGCATCGGCGTGCGATACAGCAACGACTCGTCACCACTGCTCAGGCCTTGCGCTTCGATATGACGGTTGTTGGTCATGTTCAAGGCGAAGGTGCCGTTCTTGGTCTTGTCCTGCTGTGCAGCGAGCACAGCGGAGAAGTCCAGGTCCCGAGCCTTGTAGTTCGGGGTGTCGGCGTTGGCAATGTTGTTGGCCAGGACTTCGGCACGCTGGGCGCGGAAGCCCAGGGCTTGTTCGTGGATACCGAGCGCTTTATCGAAGCTGATGCTCATGGCGGAAACCTTTAGGCTGACCTGCTGTTCGTTAACAGGACTATAGCAAGGTGCATGCCAACCTGAGCAGAGCCCGAATTTCAAGGGCTTGCGGCAATGTTGCCGGCGGTGATGCCAGAAAAGCGGCAAGCGATTTCCGCGTAGCGCCAGTAAAGCGGCAATCGGGCTTGCCGCTTGCGAGTGGAGGGCTATAAACGGTGTGCGCAGGGGGCCGGGGTATTTAACCGTTTGTCCGTACTGTTATTTATGACAATTGCGACACGCGTAGGCTTTGATACTTTATCAACCGACCCCCTTAAGCACAACGCAGAGGCTCGACATGTTGATAATCCCGGCCCCCAGGTTTGTCGAACAGGATTCGACACAGCCGATCCCGAATCTTGACCCTGCCCGACTGAGCGGCGACGTCGCCATACTGAGGTTGGATTTTCCTATGCAGCCAGCCGATTATTTCTATTTGAGCCTCAACAGCACCGTTCTTGGTGGCACGCACAATCAAAGCTTTAATATTGCCCACAGCACCGCTTCGCTGCGGATTCTGATTCCCACGAACATTGTCATCGCCAGTGCGGGCACCGAAGTCCAGTTGCGGGCCCGCATCCTGCGTGGAGGGCTGTATTCCACTGCAGGGGAGGCGAGAGTAAACATCGGTCGCCTGCCCATTGTGGTGCCACCAGACCAGTCATGGGACTTCAGCGACGGCACCTTTCAAGGCTGGGTAGCACAAGGCGTCTATGTGTCGCGGCTAAGCGTGATCGGTAGCCGCGTGGTCGTTAACCAGTTCAACAATCAGGCCACCAGCTCCCACATCATCACCCGTGCAGTTCCGGTAACGGCAGGACGCACCTATAACTGCAGCTTCGAGGTGACGGGAAGTACAGCCGTCAGCGACGGGTCGACCCTGCACATGACGATAAACGGCAGCCGGATCGGGCCTGACGTCACCACTATTACCGATGCCCGACGCCAAATCGGAACAGGAACATTTACCGCCGCCACGACGGGAACCGTGCGACTCGGCATCTTCAACGCAACAGTGCCCAGCGGGCAACATGGCCTGTCCCTGGGGCCCCTCCAAATGAGCACCACGCCCTGAGCGCTGTTGATGAGGACCGGCAGCGATTTTGCGCGAATAAAAAACGGGAGACTTTGCAAAGGTCTCCCGTTTTTGTTTTTAAAGCGCCGGTTATTTGGCCTGGTAAATGATGCCGGGGCTGCACTGCACCATCTGGAAGTGATCCGGCAGGCCGTTCAGCGCTTCGGAAGCACCCAGGAACAGGTAGCCGCCACGCTTGAGCGTGCCATGGATGCGCAACAGGATGTCTTTCTTCACCTCGGCCGAGAAGTAGATCAGCACGTTGCGGCAAAACACCATGTCGAACTTGCCCAGGCTGGCGTAGCTGTCGAGCAGGTTGAACGAGCGAAACTCCACGCGGTTTTTGATCGGCGCCTTGATCGCCCAGCGCCCGGCGCCTTTAGGCTCGAAGTAGCGCTGCAACCGGTCTTGGGACAAACCACGGCCCAGGGCCAGGCTGTCGTACTCACCGGTCTTGCAGTTGGTGAGCATGGTGCCGGACAGATCGGTGGCGACAATTTGCGCACCGGCCTTCAATTGCCCGATGTTGGTCCGCTCGAACTCATCGATGGACATCGAGATGGAATACGGCTCCTGCCCCGAAGAACAGGCCGCCGACCAGATGCGCAGACGCTGGCCCGGGCTGGCCTTGATAGCCTCCGGCAGCACCTTGCTCTTGAGCACCTCAAAGGGGTAGGTGTCACGAAACCACAGGGTTTCGTTGGTGGTCATGGCATCGACCACCATCTCTTTGAGCCCACTGCGCGGCTGGCCCTGGATCCGTTGAACCAACTCACCCAGGGACTTGATACCCTGCTGCTCCATTAGTTTGTTAAGACGACTGGATACCAGGTATTGCTTGTTTTCACCGAGCAATATCCCACAGGCTTTTTCCAGGAAGACCCGGAACTGCTCAAAATCCAAATTACCTGTAGACACTGATACCGCCTCTAAAATCGTATGACCGCCAGGGAAAAAGCCCCTGGCTATTATTATTCTGCTGCCTTGATCCGGTCGACCACCCGGGATGCCAGGTCATCAGGACGGAATTTGGCCAGGAAGTCATCGGCACCGACTTTCTTGACCATCGCCTGATTGAATACACCCGACAACGAAGTATGCAGGACGATATGCAATTTTTGCATGCGTGGATCGCTGCGTATTTCGGCCGTGAGAGTGTAGCCATCCATTTCCGGCATCTCGATGTCGGAAATCATCATCAAGAATTCTTCTTCCGGCTTCTTACCCTCATCCACCAGTTTGCGCAGATAGTCCAGCGCCTGGCGGCCGTCGTTGAGCGCCACTACGTCCACGCCGACGGTTTGCAGGCAACGGGTCACCTGCTTACGCGCCACCGAGGAGTCGTCCACTGTGAGCACCCGCAGCGAGACCGCCTTGTGCGCCGTCTCCGCGTCAACCACACCGACCGAAATCGATTCCGAGGTCGGCGCCACTTCGGCGAGGATCTTCTCTACGTCGATGATTTCCACCAACTGGTTATCGACCCGCGTCACCGCCGTGAGGTAGTGGTCGCGGCCGGTGCCCTTGGGTGGCGGATGGATCTCTTCCCAGTTCATGTTGACGATGCGCTCCACCGAGCGCACCAGGAAACCCTGGGTCTTGGTGTTGTATTCGGTAATGATCACGAATGGGCTTTCGCGGTCCTGCAAGCCTGCCGAACCTGTGGCCAGGGCCAGGTCGAGAATCGGAATGGTCGCACCACGAATATTGGCCACGCCACACACCACCGGGCTGGATTTGGGCATGATCGTCAGCTTGGGGCACTGCAGCACTTCCCGTACCTTGAACACATTGATGCCATAGAGTTGCTTGCCATCGAGGCGAAAAAGCAACAACTCCAGGCGATTCTGCCCTACCAGCTGTGTGCGCTGGTTTACTGAATCCATTACACCTGCCATGCCTTTACTCCTACGCTAAAACCTTGGGCTGTACCTACACGGCAGCGCGCACCCAACACTAAACGGCACGAGCCTTGCTATTTATTGGCCATGGACATTAAAACGACAGTTTCCCGACGCCTTCGACTCCCACGTTACCGCAGATTGCTCTGCGCCTCGGTGGCGTTGCTTGCTTTGAGCCTGAACACCACGGCCCGCGCAGAGAACGTCACCTTGCCTGATCTCCTTATCGGCGTCACTCAGGGCTTTCTTGAGTTCACTGTAGAAGATTATCTGGCAACCACACAGACACCGGGGCGTTATGAAATCCAAGTCAACCAATTGGACCCCCGCCTGCGCATGCCGATGTGCGACAAGGAATTGACAGCGACCCTTGAAAGCCCAGCCCAGCCCATCGGCCGCGTGACGGTACGGGTGCGCTGCGACGGAGCCTCGCCTTGGACGGTGTTTGTGCCGGCGCAGGTCAAGTTGTTTCGCGATGTTGTGGTAGTGGCCCGACCACTGAAACGCACCGGCATCATCGGTTTTGAGGACGTCGTATTACGCGAACGCGACATCAGCCTGATCAGCCAGGGCTACCTGACGTCCCTGGATCAGGCCGTCGGCCAACGATTGACCCGACCAGTGGTCACCGATCAGGTGATCACGCTGGTCCACCTGGAACAGGCCGAAGTGATTCGCAAGGGCGACCAAGTGGTAATTTCCGCCAGCAGCGGTACGCTGAATGTAAAAATGCCCGGTGAAGCGTTGTCCAACGGCGGCATGAGTGAACAAATTCGAGTCAAGAATCTCAATTCCAATCGCGTGATCAAAGCGCGGGTCACAGCCCCCGGACAGGTAGAGGTCGCTTTATAGATTACTGGTACAGGACGCTGGGTTTTCCTACACTGTGCACGCGGTTTACCGTGCGGAGATTTATTGTCATTCGCGCCTAAAGTTTGTCCGGGTATGGCCGAAAACATGGCAAGCGTCCAAATACCCAGAGGTTTTTTTATCATGGTCATCGATTTCAGCCGTTTGAATAACACCCCGTCGACGTCAGGCGCTACGCGTACCAGCGCTGCCAAAGAAAGCGTCGAAGCCAAGGCCCAGCCGCTGACAGAACAGGCCAGCGTCAGCCAAAGCGGGGAATCCGTACACCTGAGCAATGAGGCTCAACAGTTGCAGAAGGTCACTGACTCGCTGCGCGATCAACCAGTGGTCAATAAAGCCCGCGTGGCCGAGTTGAAACAGGCAATCGCCGATGGCAGCTATAAAGTCGACAGCAACCGTGTAGCCAGCAAGCTGCTTAATTTCGAAGCCGAGCGCTAGGCAAAGGCCTGCGCAGGGCTTTTGGACGCTTAAACCCCAAGGCCAGCCATGCATCACGACGAAAATTTGCTGCAACTGATCATTGATGATCTAGCGCCGACGCAACAATTGCTCGAGCTGCTCAAAGAAGAATCCCTGGCCCTCTATGGCCGGGATATGCCGCTGCTGGAAGAAATTCTGGCGCGCAAGCAATCGCTGATTGTGCTGCTGGAGCAACACGGCAAAAAACGCAGCCAGATCCTCAGTAGTCTCGGCCTGCCGGCAGACCATGACGGCCTGGCGCAGTTGGCCAGCCACTCCTCGGTTGGCGACCAATTGCTGTCCCAGAGCAAAGAACTCAATCAGTTGCTCGCCCAGTGCCAGGAAGCCAACCGGCTCAACGGTCAGTCGATCCAGCTTCAGCAAGCCACGACCGCCAACCAGTTACGCATACTTCACGGCGGAGAGCCGCCGGCGCTGTATAACGCCCAGGGTTCCACCTCGCGTCTGGTCAAACCAAGCACCCGCAGCCAAGCCTGACATCGGTTTACCGTGCGCCCTATCCAAGGCGCGCCACATGCTGGCAAAATGCCGGTTCTTGCGTGTAGTCGTATTTTGTCTGGAGATGGAAGAACCGTGTTCAACGCCCTTAATGCGGAAGATGCCCCGCAGCCACCCAAGGTGCTCACCACGCCTCTGGAAATCGCCGGCACCTTGCGGATGCTGCAAGACAGCCATGACCCGCTGATCATCACCTTCCACGAACGCAGCCAGCGCTTCCAAAGCTATCTGGTGGACGTCAACCGTGACAGCAACACGCTGGCACTGGACGAAATGATTCCACGCGACGGCGAACGCTACCTTGAGAGCGGCGAGCCCTTCCGCATCGAAGGCTTCCACGATGGCGTTCGCGTTGCCTGGGAAAGCAAGGGCACCCTGGCTATCAGCGCGAAAGACGGCCACCGCATTTACACCGGCAGCCTGCCGGACGAGGTGGTCTACCATCAGCGTCGAAATGCGTTCCGTGCCGCGTTGAAGCTGGCGCAATTGGTCAACATCGAACTGGGTGGCGAAAAACTCAAGGCGCCGGTCAACGGTAAATTGCTGGATATTTCCGCCACCGGCTGCAAGCTGCGTTTTGAAGGCAATATCTCCGAGCGCCTGCAATTGGGCCAGGTCTACGACCGATTTATTGCCGCCCTGCCCTTTGGCAGCATGACCACCTCGGTCGAATTGCGTTACCTGCACTTCGAAGAAAAGATCAATACCACCTTTGCCGGCGTACGCTTCCACAACATGAGTGGGCTGGTACAGCGCCAGGTCGAGCGCTTTGTGTACCAGTTGCAGCGTGAAGCGCGACGGTTCGATAAAGACGACGATTTTTAATACATACAGGTCGTCACAAAAAAACGGGCAGATCCTTTGGGGATCTGCCCGTTTTTTTCGTTCAGGGGCGTGCCCTGCTGAGGTCATGGGGATGCTCGTCCGGGTCCGGATGCTCGGGTGGCGCTTCGCAGCCTGGCTCCTCTATCGGCGGCTGCTCTGGCTCGGTTTCAGGCTCAGGCTCAGGCGCAGTGGTCTGCATCTGCTCCTGGACCACGGCCTCATCCACCCGCGGGTCAAGTGCAGCCACCAGCGGTGAGCTGGACATACTGTCGGGCATCGCCACGTGATGCAGGGGGGCGTCCTCCACCTGGTGCAGGTTGGTGACGGCTTTTGGCCGGATGCGCCACACCAGAATCAACGCACACAGGCTGAAAAACGCGTAAAGCATCTGGCTGCCGAACATCTTCATCACCACACCCGCCAGCAAAGGCCCGATACTGGCGCCGATGCCATATGTCACCAGCAACATGGCTGTCAGCGACACGCGGCGATCACCTTCGACATGGTCATTGGAAAACGCCACGGCCAGCGGGTACAAACAGAACTGCACCAGCGAGCAGAGGAAGCCTGCGACGAACAAAACCTCCAGCGGCACCTGGGTCATGATTGCGAGCGGCAATGCCGCCACCGCCAGGCACAGGGCAAAACAACGAATCAACAGCGCGCGATCATAGCGGTCAGACAACCATCCCAGCGGCCACTGCACCAGCAGTCCGGCAAAAATGCAGCTACCCATGAACAAACCCACTTGCTCGGTGGTGAGCCCCTGCTGGGACGCATACAGCGGTGCCAGGCCATAGAAAGAGCCGACAATCAACCCCGCCCCCAATACCGTGCTCAGCGACTGCGGCACGCGCTTGATAAAGAAACGCGGCTCCATCGGTGCGGGGTGCAGGGGCGCGGGGTGGATGCGTCGGGTCATGGCCACCGGCACAAGGCACAAGGCAAAGCACAGCGCGACCAGCATCAACAACTCCAGGTCGAGTTGAGGATGCATGACCAGAATCAACTGCCCCAACACCAAGCCAAGGTAGGAAGCGATCATATAGCCGCTGAACACCACGCCACGCTGCTTGGCATCCGCCTGCTCGTTGAGCCAGCTTTCGATCACCATGTACTGGCACATCATGCCCAGGCCAACGATCACCCGCAGCACGATCCAGGCCGGCAACCAGTCGACCAAACCATGCCCCAGCACCGCCGCACCGACGATACCGGCACAGGTCGCATACGCGCGAATATGCCCGACCCGGGCGATCAGGCGATGCCCGATCTTGCCGCCCAGCACCAGGCCGAAATAGTTGGCCGCCATCAGCGCACCCACCCACAAGCTGTCGACATGGTCAGCCGCCAGGCGCAAGGCCAGGTAAGTACTGAGCAGGCCGGAGCCGATCAGCATCATCAAGGAAGCGAAATAAAGGGCTCGAAAAGATTTCCAGATCTGGCGCATCGGCGTTCCGAGCGGCTCCTTGCAGTTAGAAACAGGGCTATCGGCATGATAGTCCCGGGTGGCAGGTTCCGGACAGGCGGCAGAGGCTGTTTCCGGGGATTATTTTGCTTAACCGCTCAGACGCTGCCGGGTGGCGTGCAAGGTACATCGTTACGATAAAAGACACGACGCACATGCTGTGAACCTCGATCGGCGGCAAGGTTCGATTGGTAGGTGAAAAGACCGAATGCCAACAAAAAATGTAGCCCAGATGCAATACGCGCAAAACAGATGTCGAGTGTCCAGGGCGCAGGCAAAAAACGAAGTCGTTGGAAAGATCGCAAAGGCAGAATTTATGAATGGGATTATGAGAACGGCAGAGTCGAGCTATACGACAAACAAGGCAAGCACCTGGGGGGAGTTCAACCCAGGAACAGGAGAGCGAACAAAGGACGCTGAACCAGGACGTACCACATCAAAGTGATATTGGAGGGCCAAGATGTTTTTAGAAATTACGGGGTTTCTCGCTGACGCCAACGAAGATGACTCAATTAAATTTGAGCTCGAGATAAGCCCTGAGTTTCAGCAAGCGGTTATGGAGGTGCTGGGCTGGAAAAGTTTGGCGGCGGAGGCCGACGGAGAGCTTCCACTAACAGAAAACCAAGTGCAGCAAATTGCCTTAGCAATCAATGAACAATTGCCGATGAGCTTGGACCTCTTCATCGGGGTAAGAGCATAGCAACGACGATCATGACCGCCCGCCTGACATCGCCTGAATATCACCGATTGGAAGTGAGTATTCAGGTAATGGGGCTCGAAATCCAAACCGTAACCAAGCGGTGGGGGAAATCTCTCACTCCGTAGCACAACGGATAAGCATTCTTCGTCACCATCCGGCGAAAAAAGTCTCACCAGGTCAAACCTTAGCGGGGATTTTTTCTGCCTGAATTGTTACTGCTGCACCCACGCTGTCCACATGAGAGCCAAGAGAAGAAAAAAAAGCGCTACAAGCCTTGAATAATATGGTGTCCCAGGGCCGGTTCGAACGGCCAACCTTCCCCTTAGGAGGGTCAATTTAGACCCAATGGGTACAGCCACAAGCCCAGTATTATTGGGCCTTTTAGTCCCATTGAGTCCGTGAACATCGAGCGGTATAGTGCTTTTTGCTGCCACCCTGCTGTCACGGTCGAACCCTTGAAAACCAAAATCACTCAGAAGCTTATTGGCAGCCTAGCCGCCGAGGCGAAAGCATACCGCGTGCATGACACCGTGCAACCCGGTTTCTTTATTCGCGTACTGCCCAGCGGTCACAAGTCCTACATGGTCACTTGGGGCCGAAACAAGAACGCCACCCTCGGGCGTGTCGGCGTGCTTACCCTTGACCAAGCCCGAACCGAGGCCGCCCAGTACTTAGCCGATGCGCACGCCCACGGCGAGCCCCTGGCCATCGCCCAGGTGCGCAAGGGGTCAGCCCTGCCCTCGCTGCGCGATTTCATCGACGACAACTATATGCCGTGGTTCAAAGCTCATCACAAAGGCCATGAGAAGACGCAGCACACCCTCAGCAACAACTTCGACCCAATCATGCCCCAGCGCTTGGACGCGATAACCGGGCGGGACCTGGAGCAGATCCGCACAGGATGGATGCAGGCCGGCAACAAGCCTTCAACGGTGAACCGCAAGATGGGTTCAATCAGCGGGGTATTCAGTCGTGCCGTTGAGTGGGAGTACATCGATATACATCCGCTGGCCAAGCTGAAACAGCTCAAAGTCGATTCAAAGGGAGTGATTCGCTACCTGGCTGCTGACGAGACCAAGCGTCTACGCGATGCCCTGGACGCTCGACAGGATGAAATGAGGGCCGAGCGTGAGAGTGCAAATACCTGGCGAACGGACCGTTACAGAGAGCTGTTGCCAAGCCTTCTGCAACTGCCCTTCACCGATCACCTGAAGCCAATGGTGTTGGTATCGTTGAATACCGGCATGAGGCGCGGAGAGCTGTTCGACCTGAAATGGTCAGCGGTGAACTTCGACACGAAGACAATCACAGTCGCCGGGGCCACCACCAAGACAAGCGATACGCGCCACATCCCGATGAACAAGGAGACCGTTGGTGTGCTGGAAGCCTGGAAGAAGCAGGTGAGCAAGTCGCCCTATGTATTCCCAGGTCAGGGCGGCGGTCGCTTTGAGGACGTCAAAAGCGCCTGGCTCAAGTTGCTTGAGCGGGCGCAGATCGACGGATTCCGCTGGCACGATTTGCGTCACGACTTCGCGTCTCGCCTGGTAATGGCCGGCGTACCGCTCAACACGGTACGAGATCTGCTGGGGCACGCGGATATCAAGATGACCCTACGGTACGCGCACCTGGCTCCCGGGACCAAGGCAGCGGCAGTCGAGTTAATCTAGAACGGTATGTCATCAGGCATGAAGTCGTCGTCGTACATGGGGACCACTGTCGGTGACGATTTATGCTTTTCAACATGATACTGGATCAACGCCCAGTTAGACCTGATGAGGTTCAGTTCCAATCGATCAAAGTTGTCTCCGAACGATCCGTTGGGATACGTGTTCCAAAAGTACTCGCTGGATCTGATGGTCTCCCATACTCGTAACTCATCGTATGTAAGAGCTTCCGGCATATTGATGGCAAGGTTGACCATTCGAACCGACTCATCAGTAGACCATATTTTGTCTATGGAGCTCGCCAAGGTTCCGCCATCTGCGTCTGTCGCCTGACTCGCAATTGCCTGTGAAATTGACCATTCAATAACGGCCGTCAAAGAGCGCTTCTGGAGTCGCCCCATGATGTCCAAGGCGAACTTGATCTTAGGATCGATCCGTATCCCAACACTCACTGTCGTGCTCGATTCACCCGCCCGCTTACTTGTCTTAGTAGCCATAACTTTCCATCTGCTCTGATGAGGTCAGCCTTGCCGACCTGATTGCCACAGCTTGCGCGACACGCAAACCCCTGTCAATCCATGCGAGTACGAGTCTGTCTAGCAATTGCTTGCAATGTTAGTTTTGTGCGTTGTAACCTAGCAACACACGACGCCTTCTCCGGCTTCGTTTTTCGGGAGACATCCATGGAACAAGCACAGCAACAAATGGCGCCGCTGTCGATGAGCGTCGAAGAATCTGCCCGCATTCTGGGTATATCGCGCTCAGCAACCTACGAGCTGATCGCTCGGGGCGAAATCAAGACTTTTAAGATCGGCCGCCGGCGCCTGGCGTTGGCATCCGAGCTAAAGGCTTTCATCGAGCGCGCAGCAAAGGTCGGCGCACGATGAAGTGCGAAAAGAATAAGGAGTGGGGATTGCGCACGGTTGCGCGAGAGATTGCCAAGGCGGTGTTCGAGCACCGCCTTAGCGAAAACACACTGGATAGCACCAACGTGAAGGGCAAACTATGACACGTCATTCTTCCACTGAGCAAGACCGCAAGATGATGGAGGCCCTGCGAAACGGGCCGGTATCGACCATCGAAGCCGCCAAGGACCTGGATATTGTCCAGCCCCCCAACACCATCCGACGCCTCAGGAAAAAGGGTCACGAAATTCGCACCTACTGGACGCACCAGTCCACCGAACCAGGCCGGCCACCACACCGCGTGGCCAAGTACATCCTCATGCGCGAAGCGTCGTAATCCAAAGATAGCGGGTGTCTCCATAACGGAGACACCCGTTCCGCCTGCCTGTGAGCCGCTAATGGCCAGAAAAAAACCCTACAAAGTCGATTTTGGCGGCGGCCGAGTTTTGGCGCTTCCTTATCGGCTCTTGGTCAGCGACGCCTTCGACAATCTGTCGACCAAGGCGGTAACGGTGCTGATCAAGCTGGCCAGGAACTACAACGGCCGCAATAACGGAGATCTCTCCTGCACTGCCTCAATGATGGCCAAGGGTAAGCCTATGGACGCGAAGACGCTTGCCTCAGCCCTCGCTGAGCTTATGGAGGCTGGGCTGATCGTTCGCACAAGGGAGAGCCGTAAGGGCGGCAGAGAGCAGGGAATGGCCCGTTGCGCGCTGTATGCGGTCACCTGGGCAGCAATTGACGACTGCCCGGGAAAGGAACTCGAGATTTCCCCCGGGCCACCGCGCTTCAAGTTCATCTGATTTCGAGTTTTTCGGTGGGAATTTTTCCGCCTAGTACTGGGAATTTTTCCCAGTCATCACCCCCTCATTGTCCGGTTGCGTCCGGTTATTTTGCTGAAATGGTGCAGTACTGGGATTTTTTCCCAGTACCTTTCAATGAAACCGGGGCCTCCAGAGGAGTGCGTAAACGGAAAAAATCCCACCCTTTATAAATTACCACCACCAGGGGTTATTAAGATGGGACCAACGACCTACCAGCAGGCCCGCTGCACTCATGGTTATGCAGGGAAATGTAAGCGCATCGGAGGCTTCACTTTCCTTGTTCTCGACTGGCGACCTTGGACGACGCTCGGAATGTGCAGACCGTGCGCCGAGGAAGTGAGGAAAGACCTTATCTACCTCACCGAGAAGGCACCAACGGCCAACAAATGAAAAAAGGGCACCACCCTGTTTCGGGGTAGTGCCCTTGATGCTGCGAAGGTTTGGTAGTTTACCAGCCCTACTCCAGCACCACCGCGCGGTATTGCTGATCGCCGCCCAGGTCATCCGATCCGAACAAAGCCTGATTGACGGCCTTCCTACTCTCAAGCAGAAGGTCATGCTCATCATGCGTGCCGATGCCCGCCGCTACCCACTCTGGCAGCTCCTTACGGCGCCGCATCTCGTTCAAGTGCGTCCACCATCGGGTAGCGTGTGCGCGCTCGGCAGAAATCGCCACGGCCGCCTCTTCGTTCGCGTCATCCAGCTCGTTTTCCATGCACTCGCACCACTGATAAATTTTCGTGGACCAGTCATTCGACTCGAGGATGCCGAGTTGCGCGAAAGCGTTGCCGGTACTGTCTTCGGGGAAGTGCTGGAGCATCAGCGTGAAGATTGCGTGCATGTTGTCTAGTGCTGCCTGCGCTTCGTACAGATCGCTGGTGGCGGTCTCGGCGATTGCCTTGTAGGAGCGGCTCATAGATCACCCCCTGCGCCCGGTGCAGCACACCCGACCAGCGCGGCGGCGATTTGCTCGCGGTTGCAGTCGGCGGTGTTGGCTCCGTCAGCGGCCAGGTTCCACGCAACGTCTACCAAGTTGCGGACGTGCTGACTGGTGGCATTGTCTGCCAGCGCGGCGCAGAGAACCGCCTCAACCTTGCGCAGGACGATCTGGGCGCTTTCGAGATCCTCAAGCGCGTCATGTGCGACTTCTTGGATGGTGCGGGCCTGAGCGCTCATAGGACACCCCCTACGCAGATCCCGCGTGAAGGAGCTGCGCCTGGCAAAACCTTGAAGCTTACGTCGCCCAGGATCTTCAATGGGGCCAGCTCAGTGAGCTTGATATTGGCCGGCAGCGCCATGGTGGCGATGATCTGGCCGCGCGCATCCAGAATTTGGATGGTATTCTGTTTAAATTGCATGACGTGTACCTTCAAGTGGCGTCGTGTGATCGCCAGGCCGCTGTTGACGCAGCGGCTTGGCACCTCTTCTCTGATGGCTGAGATCCAAGCCATCGTCTCGATCGGCTAATTTCTGAGCCGATCTAAATACCCTGAATCCGGGGTATTTACTGCTTACCCTTCTCGCTGATCCATCCTGCCGCCCAGCTCAGCGGGTCTTTCGTACCCATCGGCTTGAGTGGCTTGCCATCCCTGGCTGCCTGCCTGCCCTCCTCCTCTGTCTCCGTGTGAATCCACAGAGTGGTTTGCTTGAAACCCAGTTCGCGTTGACGCTCCCTGAACTCTCGTTGCCGCTCGGTGCTGCTTTTGATGATCTTCTCGTCCGTCATACAAGCCTCGTTTCCCGTAACGCGAAAGAATAATGGCATTGCGTTACGGGAAACGCAACAAGGAGGGTGCAAAAAATTGCACCCCGGCAGACGCACCGAACACCACTTGAAAGCAAATGGCCAGCCCCCATATGGAAAGCACAGGGATGTCCCCTGCTTATGAGGGCTTGCAAATCATGGCTACAGGAAAAGAATTCGCGGTTGGCGATATCGTCAAATTGAAATCGGGTGGCCCCGATATGACCGTTCAACGCTGGGACAAGGGTTATTTGTATTACACGTGCCAGTGGTTTGCTGGAAAGAAACTCGAAAGCGGTGATTTCAAAGCCGAGTCTCTCGAGCCCAAAACCTCTGGGGCGAGTTAATGGACGCCTCGTCGGTTGCGCAATGGATGCTCTCGGAGATCGAGCGCGACGCGTGCGTTTACCAAGACGATGTCGTTGATCACATCGTTAAATCCGGGCATGAAGAGCTCTTGACCGAGAACGCAGACGGAAACCAGGTTCTCGGAAAGAGTGTTCTCGCAACATTCCGCAAGCTGACGCCAGACAGCGTGGTGTGGGTTAAACCTGATCGTTACTGGCGTTTCAGGGTAGCTGAAGATGAGCCCGGGCGAGACGCTAGAGGATAATGTGGCGCACAGGCCGCCGGCTATCGGCGGTCTGTTTCCACGGGTAGCTCTCTCACGCTACTACCCGAGTAAAAACTACCGAATCAAAATTTAAAATACCTTATTACAGACCAAAGACTTAAACCCAAACCTAGTAGAGCGTAAACCCCCAGCAAAAACTTCACTCTTCCTCGTGAGCGAATAGCACTATCATTAGCAAAAGAGCACTGATAAATCAGCGGAGCCACCTGAAGCTCAACATCATTTTCATCACCATAATAATACGCAGCATATATATCTCTATAGTATTTAAGGAAAGTATCCTTCACTTCCTCAACCCCACGGCTCGTGGCATAACCACGCCAAGTTAGAGCCATCATAGACTCTCTATCATCTACATCAGACCTAAAATCGGCGACGAAACCACTCACCACGGTATGCAGTTCCGCTGGGCCTCCGAAAATCAAGGAAGAGGTGACCCTGTGCGCCTTTCCCTGCTTGTATCCAGCGCTATGAATTGATTTACCGACAAGGTCCACTCCCGCATTTTCACTACGAATAAGTATGCGATCGCGCCCCGCCATCGGGCCCGACACTACAAACTCAATAGGGGAGTTTTTTATTACAATAGGCCGGCCATTTGGATTCATTTAGTAGTACCTCAGATAGCCGCTGTCTGTTTTAGTTTTTCTACAAATCGAGCAACATCCGATGCGTCCTCATTTGAGAATACAAGTGACTCTGTCGAAACCGCACGATTCCCCTGCCTCCACAAATCCAATTCCTCAGTGTAAAAATCACTGATTAGCTGTTGTTTATCTGAGGAAAGCGTTCCCCACAGGTCATGTTTATTAATAAGAAGACGCACCCAGGTTTTACGTACACCCGAAACCTTATCGAGATGTTGCCTTATCTGCTTTGAGAACTCACGATGCTTCGCAAGTCGATCAACGTCCACTTCAGCATCGCTATCAGAGGAATTATGATCTATAACCACGCACAAGCACTGACAATACTCCGCTAGTTCAAGCTGATGAGAGTAGAGCTCTCCCCCGCCATCAAGTATAGCTATGTGCGTTGGCGGAGACGTTTGGAAGTTGGCAATATAAGCACTAACAGCCTGCGTTCTGACATTGCCGGAATCTGCAAAGGATAAACGATCTTTTAGTGTAGTCTTCCCAACCATACTTGGGCCAACAACAGCAAGAGTCATTATCGCCGGGGAAATATTTTTTACTTCTGATAGAGGGATTGTTTTCCCTACTAGGTCTTCTGGCCTTTTTATAATGGGCGGCGTTGAACGTACAATCGCTATCCCTATTGAAAAAGCTATGATAAGAATACCGCCATAGGTTAATACCGTCGCGAACGGCCCCGTCGCAAGCAACCAGCCGGCGAGACTAGCGACACACCCACCAAAAGTTGCCACCCCAGAAACGATATTGAGCTCACCTACCGCCCGCCCAGGCCATTCCTTCCAACGTCGCACATTAAGCATTGCTTTCCCTTGCATCAATTTATATTGCCCCACCCGAGGATGGGAAAAGCTTGACCGAGTGTCATACCGATAGCTTAACTGAGGAGTGGTCAGCTGAGCGAGCCGAACGTACTAGCACCAGGCGAATACCTACACCCTCGAAAGTCCGGAAACGCTAAGCTTTAGCAAGCCGCCATCCAACCTTAGCCTCCCTGATCGCTCGCGGGACAACAATGGGGATGGTCGAAACCTTTGGTCCATCAGCAAACTGAAGACTAATAGCAGTAAGGGCATTATTAATCGCGGCGAGAGAGTCAAGCCTGTCTCACTGAGACGTTTTGGTCTCACTGAGTCAAGAATTCAACACCGGGGGGTGGTCAACATCACCATACCTTTGCTGCAAGACCCAGGATGGAGCCTCCTCTCTTCCCTTCGAGACAGACCATATGAGCCGAATCGGATCTGATCATCTGGTTCGCGCCGCTTTGTCAGATCAGCAGGACGGATAAATGTCCCAGCAGGTTTGGCCCGCATCTGCCAATCAACAGGATCGTAAATCGGAAATCTTCGAGGGCACTCCATCAACTAAGACGAAAGGGTATAGGCCGAGCCCTTAAAATGCGGTTATGGTGGCACTCTGCCTGTCCGATTGGATCCAGCTGGGTCCAGGCAGGAATGGAGAGCTGCAATGAACGAACAGATGGATCTTATCCCTAGACGGGTAGAAGGCGCATTGATCCACCAGCGCACTGCTGATGGATATGTGAATGCAACTGCAATGTGCAGTGCCTCAGGCAAAGGATTTCACGATTACTCAAGGCAGGTAGTGACTGGAGAGTTCCTATCAGAACTTTCTAGGTCGAACGGCATCCCGATTGATTCATTGGTAATCACCGTAATAAACGGCCCTGTCGAAGCACGTGGGACTTGGGTTCACCCGGACGTTGCAATCAACCTAGGTCAATGGTGCTCCCCACGTTTCGCAGTAGCGGTAGCTACCTGGGTAAGAGAGTGGCTTGCAGAAAAGGCAAACCCACAAAACTTGCCGTACCATATGAAAAGGTATATGGCCAACAGAGGGGCCGTTCCACCTACTCATTTTTCAATGCTGAACGAAATGGCGCTAGTGTTGATAGGTCCTATGGAGGATGCCGGTTACAGGCTGCCAGACAGAATGCTCCCGGACATCTCGGAAGGCCGTATGTTTTGCAAGTGGCTTAGAGATACCAAAGGTATCGATACCGATGCCCTCCCCACATACCAACATCGGTTTGAAGATGGCCGGGTAGTGTCGCCAAAGCTTTATCCCAACGAGGTGCTCGGTGACTTTAGAGACCATTTTCACAGAGTCTGGCTCCCTCAAAAGGCTGTCGCATATTTTAAAGATCGCGACGCCCAAGCGCTTCAATACCTCCCACTATTAATTGGCAACAACAAATAGCCCCTGACAGCAGGCTGGAGCAGGCGTTGCTGTGGCAGCAGCATCCTCGCTCAAATGTGATCCTTGCTCACCCTTAATCCATTCGGAGCGAGGTGGGATTCTCTCACCCCGCCTGGGCTGCCAACTGCCGAGGATTTCTCTGTCGTTCGCAAATCCCGCCGATCAGGGGTATTCCACCAGTGGTGGATCATACTTCCGCGCCACGTTTTCATATCTCGTAAAACGTGGCGCGGATACCTGACATACCGAAACGGTAGGCCAGCCCTCCCCGCCCCACCCACAATCTGAGGCCGGACTGAGCTGAAATCCCAGCCCTGTATCACTTTGCCTATCCTCGACTTACTGCAACAAAAACACCCTCTTCAATCCCGCCAATACCAACAATTTCAGTCCCGTTTAATCCGGTTATGTGTATCACCTAGAGTGCACCTAAAAAGCACTGGATAAATGATCAGATCATGCCTAATGTGAGTTTTTGAGCCACTCAAAACCCATTCGAGGCAGCACCTATGAACACAGCTAAGCCCGCCCGAGGACGTCAGCACAAACCAACTCGCTCCGAAGTTGCTGCCGCCTGGGGCCGCCTTCGCGAAGCCGCAGCAGACGGAAGCGTTCAAGCATCCGCCCTGCTGATAGCGCTCGCTGAAAACAAACCGGTCATCGCCATGGAATCGCCGGCCGCATGACTGATCGCGATAAAGCCGGCAAATGGAAGCCAGGACAGTCGGGTAATCCCGGCGGCCGTTCCGGCCAGACGCAAGAGCTGCGCGCCCGACTAGCGGAAGGTGCAGACGCCGTGACAAAGAAGGTTCTGACAGCAGCCAAGAAGGGCGATATGCAGGCTTGCCGACTGATCCTTGAGCGCCTGGTACCGCCAATCAAGCCAACTGCCGAGACAGTGTGCTTCGAACTCGACGACACCGACCTACCCAGCGCAGCCAAATCAATCCTTCGCGCAGTTGCCGCCGGCGAGCTACCGCCCGACCAGGGCAAGGCATTGATCGAAGGGCTAGGCGCTGTTGCCCGAGTCATCGAGGTTGCCGAGCTACAGAAGGCTGTCGAAGAACTCCGCGAACAGATGGAGGGAATGCGGCAATGAGCATCAAGTGGATGCGGGCCGAGCTCAAGCGAATTGCAGAAAAGATCGGCGCCGATGACGAAGAAACAGTGCTCGTTATGTTGACGGTGGTGGACTGCAGGGTTGGCGCGGTTGAGGAGGAGATGGACTACCCCAAGACAGTGGGCCACTCCTTCAACTATCCCGTCCTCGGCGTACAGACGGTCATGCACTTCCCACTGTGCACCATGAACAGCTATGACGCGGCCAATCTGGCAGAGGCGTTCATTCTCCACGTCCGAGCAATTGAAAGTCTCCGCCGTCCCACTCCAGTAGGTGTGATGGATATGCGGCCATTCCCAAGCGCTGGCGCCTGGATCTTCCCGCCATTGGCTGACGGGCAAGACATCAAAAATCACGTCGCCGAACAGTACCGGCTGATCCTCGAGGCCCGCCATGAACATCCGTAGCCAGGTGGCCAAGCTGCGTCAGCAATCCGGACTCACTCAATTCAATCGTGACGTGCGAGAGATCAGCGCCCTTATGGACGAGTTGCACGCAGCAGCAACCGGCGGTGACGCCCGGGAGAACTTGTCCCTACTCCAAATCCTGAGCGAAGCCTCAGACCAAAACCGGCCGAACCACGGCCAGACAATCAAAAGGTAACCCCATGAAAATCGGCAAACGATCCGTCCTCAAAGTTGGCTTGGCCAACCTCCATTACTCCGAATACGAACACCACCAGGTAGAGGCAAGAACATTCAATATCCAGCGCCCCGATGGCACCAAAGGCACCTGGCAGGTCGGTGGCTTGTTGAAGTCTGTTCGCCATTTGCAGGGCTTGTCGCTGGAGGCGTTCAAGGACCTCGGAGAAGAAATCCTCTCGATTCGCGGGAACAAGGACCTCAACGCCGCTGCTATTGAGCGCAAGGGCAAGGAGCAGATTGATGGAATCATCCCCGTCCTGATGCCGGCGATGGAGAAGGCAGCAAAAGATATGCTCACGTTGGCCCAAACAGTGGCCAGCGGCTTTGCCGCGGTCACGCCGCGCGCTAGCTCGGACGTTGTTGGTTTCCTGGCCGATCAGGAGCTACGAGCCATCGTGCGTAGCCTCAAGCCGGAAGAGCGCCAGCGACTAGTCGCTGAGGCGCGCGCAGGCAGTCATCCCGACGTTGTAGAGGCTGTACTCAGGGCAAACCCAATGCTCTCCGGGCTATCGCCAGAGGCGGCTGACAGCCTTTCGCGTGCAGGCATTGCCGCGTCGCGCGCCGAAGACATCGAAGGGCTCAAGCAGATGTTAGCGATCTACGATGACGTGTTGGCCACCGCCTCCAATGCCGGTGTCGCACTGAGCGGTATGGTCGCCAATTCGAATGGATACACCGGCCGGTTTGAGAAGTGGCGATCGGGCTGTGAGGGCTCCGAAGCACTTCGCGAATGGCTGGCGAAAATGCCCACTCGCACCTCTGCAAAAGCGACCCCTGATCATTCCGAAGCGGCCTAACTGACCATCCGTGCGCTACGCAAGTATTGGTAGCGCCGATCAGCCGGCTGATTCTTTGAGTAAGAAAACATGACGTTTCAAGAGCGCTATACCGAGGCGTGCAAAACGCAGAAATTCAAACCCTACGAACTGATCCAGGGGCCGGACGCCGGCTACACGGTGTGGGAGGTCCAGCACGTCAGCGGTGGCCAACAGGTGACAATCGACGGCCCCTTCTTCACCGAGGAAGAGGCCAGGGTTTCGGCCGACCTGCTGAGGGGTACATTCCGAGGCGCCCGGGCCAGTGAGGCGATCTACAACCGGGTGTGGAACTACGACCCGCGCCAGGAGCAGTTGACCATCGATCAGGCGCATATGTCGCGCGCAGTGCTCGCCATTCGCCTTGGGCTTCCAGCCCCGTCCACCAATCCATAGGAGGCCCCATGGCCGCTACAGCATTCGATAACTCCCCTATGACCACCATCAAGCTCTACGGCCAGCTCCGACAGTTCGGCAGGTCCTACGACCTTGCAGTGCGGACACCGGCAGAAGCCTTGAAAGCACTGTGCGTGCAAATTCCCGGCTTGGAACGCTTTATCTCAAATGCCAGGTCGCGTGGGTTGGTGTTCGCCGTTTTTCGAGGCAAGAAAAACATCGGGGAGAGCGAGCTCAACTACCAAGGCCAGGGCGACATCATTATCGCCCCAGTGATCGTAGGCAGTAAGCGGGCAGGCATCTTGCAGACGATCATAGGGGCCGTACTGATCGTTATGAGCCCTTTCACAAATGGTGCAACTCTTGCGCCGGGTATCGCCTTGGCCGCCGGCGGCGTGATTCAAATGCTGAGCCCTCAAGCCCAGGGTTTGAAGTCCAGCGCCGCGCCCGAGAACACGCCTGGCTATGCTTTTGGCAGTGCGAAAAATACGGTGGCATCGGGCTTGCCCGTACCTCTCTGTATCGGCCACCGTCGCTGGGGTGGCGCCATCATCAGCGCTGCTATTTACGCTGAGGATCGGGTATGACTGCCATCGAATATTCACCGCGCACAACCATTCTGCTCAGTGGCTCACTGGCCAAAAAATATGGCCGTCGACATACCTATGCCCTGTCCGCTCATGGCGATACCAGGGAGGCTTTAAGGGCAATCGATGTGAATCACCCGGGCTTCCTGAGCGACATCGCGCGAGCAAGGTCTATCGGTCTGGAGTTCGCAATTTTCCGCAACAGGAAGAACGTAGGCGAATCCGAGTTGACTCTCGGCGGGGCCAGGGAAATAAGGGTGGTTCCAGTGATCACCGGGAGCAAGCGCGCCGGCATACTCCAGACCATCGTCGGCATCGTGTTGATCGTGGCCAGCGCATTTACCAACGGCGCAACGCTTGCCCCTGGAATTGCGCTCGTGGCTGGCGGGGTTATCCAAATGCTCAGCCCCCAAGCCGGCGGCCTCAAGACCAGCGCCGCGCCAGAGAACACACCGGGCTACGCCTTCGGCAGCGCCAAGAACACCACCGCATCTGGCAACCCGGTACCGCTCTGCTACGGCAAGCGGCGGGTAGGAGGCGCGATCATCAGCGCCGCTATCTACGCCGAAGACCAGATGTAGCCAGGCTGCTATAAAGTCACCCATCAACCCACGAGGAAGAAATATGCACAGGATTCTGCTCTCCGCCGCTGCCGTGTTGCTGGCCGGCTGTTCAAGCACGCCGGTAGAGCCAGGTTCGGCCAAGCGCGTGCCTGCCGATCGGGTCTATGCCTACCAGGCCGCCGTTCCGGGTGGTGCTACGTTGGTGGTAAGCCGGGATAACGGGTTTTGGGCTTCGGGTGGCTGTATGGCGACCGTGCTCATTGACGGGAAAAAGGTCGCCCGCATCAACACTGGCGAAGTGGTGAAATTCCAGGTCAAGCCGGGCCGTCATATTGTCGGCATCGCTGGCGACGATGAGGGTAACGGCCTTTGCGCGATGCAGATCGGCCAGCCAGTCAAGGAGACGGCCTCAGAGGTGGCGGGGGGCGAGGTTCAGAAGTACCGAATCTCTGGCACGCAGAACGGCACGGATATTCGCCCCAGCTCGCTTTGAACCCCCACCGTGTCGCAAACAACACAGTGTGTTGAAACATACACACTTTGGCGCTTTCACCACGCCATCATCGACGGCTCTGATAGCTAGGCAAACTATCGCATCAGACCGTATATTTTTCCGCAAGACTGTCGAGTAGCGAACTCATTCTTTCAACGTATCCGTCTGCATCCGAAAGGTGCTTTTCAACCTCCGCCTCGGACCTTTTCCCAATGTTAGCAAGGCACCAGGCAGTGTAGAGAGGCCGGGGTTTACTAATCTCAATCGCAAGATTATGGATCGAATTTTCCAAATTGGACGCATGATCCTGCCACTCAGAGCCCCGTTTGACCACGACCTTGTCGAGCAAAATACATTGATATTTGAATTGATTGAAAGCATCACCTAGCGACGTGTCGGCAATTTCTTCCGTGATCTCCGTCTTCGTCCTTCTACCTCGATCGAGTGCGTCTATTCGTTCAAGATAAGCACTGCAGGAAGCTTCAATCTGCCTTAGAGCGACTTGGGCGTCCCAGATTACCCCCAGAGCTTTTCCATAAATTATTTGGTTCCGCCAAGCACTTAGGCCGTGGAACGCAATTCCACCGACGACGATGGCTGCAATGGCCTGCACTAACGAAGAGAAGGAGCTAATAAAGCTGAACGCCTTATCAGCGCCGCCCACACTCAAATTTCCGAAAAAGACGCCAGTAGACAACACGAGAAGGGCAACCAGCGCGCAGTAAAATCCAACGGCATAAGGGTTTTTCATATCCGGAGTTTTCACCACGCAAAAGCTTGAGATCATAATGACATCCGGCGAATCTCACTAGGGTATGCCTATCCAGATACAGGCTTATTTTGCCTTTTTCGGGCTTTCCGCTTGATAAGGAACACCCAAAGTGCAACAGTATTAGTAGAACGCCCTAACTGATACAGGCACAAATCATGTTCATCCGCGCATACCTCCGAGCTTCCACCGAAGAACAAGACGCCGGCCGTGCCCGGGCTTCGCTCGAGCAGTTCGCCAGCGACCACAACAAGGTCATTGCAAGCGTTTACCTGGAGAATGCCAGCGGCGCCACCGCCGACCGGCCTGAGCTGCTGCGCCTGTTGAAGGATGCTCGCAAGGGGGACGTATTGCTGGTGGAGTCGATAGACCGCCTCTCCCGCTTGCCGGTGGATGACTGGGCGAAGCTCAAGGTCGCGATCGACTCCAAGGGCCTGCGCATCGTGGCGCTCGATCTGCCGACGAGCCATCAGGGGATGCAGGACACGAAAGGTGATGAGTTCACCGGACGCATGCTGGGCGCGATTAATTCGATGCTGGTAGAAATGATGGCCGCGATCGCTCGCAAGGATTACGAGCAGCGCCGCGAGCGGCAAGCCCAGGGCATCGAGAAGGCCAAGGCTGAGGGCAAGTATCAGGGCCGCCCAGTCGATGCAGATCTGCACAAGCGCGTGAAAGAATTACTAAAGGCCGGGCTGGGTATCCGTGCCGCCGCACGGCACGCTGACTGCTCCACAACTACAGTACTTCGCATACGCGAACAGATATCCATTCCAGCTAGCTGAGAAAAAATGAAAAATCACATATCGCTCTTAACTCACGGAGCCAAAATTGCCGGGGCAGCAGTTGGAGGCGCCGCGGGCTCACTCGCGGGACCAGCCGGGACCGTAGCTGGTGCTGCTATTGGGGCCGCTGTAGCAGAGACGTGCACTAAGGTTCTGGATGACTTGGCGAAGCGTTGGCTTTCACCGAAAGAAGAACAGCGGGTAGCAGGCGTAGCCGTCCTAGCTATAGAGAAAATCCGTGAAAAGCTTCTTTTTGAGACTGTGAGAAACGATGACTTCTTTGAAGGTGACGACAGCTCCCCATCAGCCGCAGCAGAGCTATTTGAAGGGCTACTGTTGAGTGCGAAGCAGGAACACGAACAACTCAAGCTTCCATACATGGCAAATTTCTATGCCAACCTAGTGTTTGACAAGTCCGTCAAACGATCCGAAGCAAATTATTTGCTAGGAGTTGCGGAAACGCTGACCTACACCCAGCTTTGCATGCTGGGGCTTCGATCAAAGCTGCAAAGCGGCGAGTATGTAGTCCGGACGCATAACTTGAATTCCGGAGAAATGGTATCGGAAGAGACTCAAAATCTGGCCGAACAGGCTGAATACCTTAAACAAAGGCAGTTGTTCCAGAAGCTTTCTCCATTCCAGGCCGACATAACTTTCAACGAAGCCACAACCCTACCAAGCGCTACGAACCTTTCTACTACCGGGCAACGCCTTTCAAATTTGATGGAATTGCATCTGATCGAGAGGGACGATTTGGAAGCCCTAGCAAAAAACTGGTAATTCTTTCCCGGCGCCAGATGCACCCACATAGCACCCATGACCTGAAGTTGTTTTGAGCTTGATCGGCTGAAAGTATCAATTTATGTGATGTCCCAGTCTGCCGTCTCACAGGGCGAGGGCGGACCAGTGGACATCGATCTGCACAAGCGCGCACGAGAATTGCTGGCGCCCGGTCTCGGCATCCGCGCCACTGCACGGCACTCCAACTGCTCAACCACCAAGGTGCTCCGGATTAAAGACAGTCTCGCCCACTAACACCCATGCGCGTATGATCGCATTCTGCCACCAACCAACCAGGGATCGATAATGGCTAAGCACGAAATAAACCTCACTTTGCACACCAAGGTAGTGCAGCGAAAGGACGTAGAAATTGAGGTGCGGAAAGACGATGCGAAGCTTGGCGAGTTACTGATCAGCCAGGGAACCATTGACTGGAAACCGCGCGGTGCTCAGCACAAGCTGAAACTCAGTTGGACGCAGTTCGCTGAACTGATGGCCCAGCACGGGCGACGAGTCAACGACTAACGCCTGCTACAAGTTACAGAACAAAAAAAGCCCCGCCTGAGCATCGCCCAGCGGGGCTTTTTATTGGCCTGCTGCTGCCACCCTGCTGTCACGGAAAAAGTGAACCGGCAGTGGATAGGCGGGAGAGACCCTAATTATATGGTGTCCCAGGGCCGGTTCGAACGGCCAACCTTCCCCTTAGGAGGGGGATGCTCTATCCAATTGAGCTACTGGGACAAATGACAGCCATCGGGCTCAGGGGCACTGCGACGGACGGCGTGCATGTTAACGGTCGAGTTAGGTTTTGTCATGTCGTCCGTGGGCTTTTTGAGCGTAGGCCGATACTTGCGAATGCGATCGTCGCTCAACCCTGTAAACACCGGCACATGACGCCATCGTGCAGAATGCACTGCGACAAAATGCCAGCATTGCAAATTGCAACCCGAAAGCCACTTAAGGTAGACTCAACCATTTGATTTTATTGAAATAATAGATTGGCACGCGACCTGCAATGTTTCATGTGAACCCCCTCAGCCACGGCGTTAAACGGAGAACATGACCATGAACAGTGCCCTTCTGTTAGCCCTCAATACCGTCGCCCTGGCTGCGCTGGTGATGTTTCATTTCCAATCGACCGGCAGCAACGACCCCGCGCAGATCAGCCAGGTCGTGCCACACCATCTGCAACAACGCCCGCAACTGGCGGTGATGACCCCGACCGCGCAAGCGCCACTGCGCTTGGCTCAAGGTAGTCAGGCTTCGCCAGCCTCTGAACATTGGGTTTTCTGAGAAAAGCACTCATGAGCAAATCTGCCTGGCTGTTTCTGTGCCTGTTCATTGCCACCGCCGGGTTCGGCTTGGGAACCGGCCACACCACCGCACAGATTGCCAGCGGCGTATTCGCCTGCCTTCTGCTGCTGACGCTTATCGTAGGCCGACGCATCAAGTTCGACCCGATTTTGCGCTAGCCCGTTCCCCGCCCTACCTTATGTCGCCTCAACCTAGTAAATCAGCAAATTGCCACTAGTCTTAAACAACAGGGCAAAAGGCCAGTTTGCGATAGGATGTTCGGCCTCAAACCCTTATGCAGCCTGGTTCTGCGCGGAAATCGCCCTGGGCATCCCGCGCGAAAGATTTTTCCAACCAGTCCGCAAAAATGCAAATGAGTGCTGGCATAAAGCCTTTAGGCAGTTCAATATTTGTCACAGAATTGACGCCAAGGAACTGGCAAATCTGAGGCATGATGCGGCCTCTTTGCAATTCGGGTTGAACTTTGGTCGTGAGTCTTGTCTTAACACTCATCTTGCGGCCAATTCCAAAAACCGCTCCCCTGAACTAACCGGTTAAATATATGCGCCCATTGAAACAGGCAATCTATTCAAGCCGTACGGCTGACAAGTTCGTCGTACGTCTGCCAGACGGAATGCGGGAACGCATTGCCGAGGTGGCTCGCAATCATCATCGCAGCATGAACTCTGAAATCATCGCGCGCCTGGAACAAAGCCTTATTCAGGAAGGTGCGCTGGGCGACGAGTTGAGCATGCGCCTGGACAGCCCAGAGCTGTCACTGCACGAACGCGAACTGCTGCAGCGTTTTCGTCAGCTCTCCCATCGCCAGCAAAATGCCCTGGTCTCGCTTATCGCGCACGACGTAGAGGCAGCCGCAGAAGCCAATTGATCTGCAACTGATAGCCGAAGCCAGCCATGTGCTGGCTTTTTTTTTGCGCGTCTTTCAAGGGCGCCCGGACTGGGCAAGGGTTGGGGCCGGCTCTGCTGCGGCAAGGGAAGCTTGCTCACCAACGCAAGCCGCCCCCACAAGGGATCAAAGCAGGAAGATTGTCGCCAGCCCCAGGAAGATGAAGAAACCGCCGCTGTCGGTCATGGCAGTGATCATGACACTGGCCCCCATGGCAGGGTCGCGACCGAGACGTGCCAGCGTCATGGGGATCAGCACCCCCATCAACGCAGCCAGCAGCAGGTTGAGGGTCATGGCGGCGGTCATGACCACCCCCAGGGACCAACTGCCATACAGCAAGTAGGCGACAACCCCGATCACGCCTCCCCACACCAGACCGTTGACCAGCCCCACCGCCAGCTCCTTGCGCAACAGGCGCGAAGAGTTAGCCGTACTCACCTGATCCAGCGCCATTGCGCGCACGATCATGGTAATGGTCTGGTTACCGGAGTTGCCGCCGATACCCGCCACAATCGGCATCAATGCCGCCAAGGCCACCAGTTTTTCGATGGAGCCTTCGAACAAGCCGATCACCCGAGAAGCGATAAACGCGGTAATCAGGTTAACGGCCAGCCAGGCCCAGCGGTTATGCAGCGAACGCCAGACTGACGCAAAAATATCTTCCTCTTCACGCAAACCCGCCATGTTGAGGACTTCGGTTTCACTTTCTTCACGAATCAGGTCGACCATTTCATCGATGGTCAGACGGCCGATCAACTTGCCGTTTTTGTCGACCACCGGCGCCGAAATCAAGTCGTAACGCTCAAACGCCTGCGCCGCATCGTAGGCATCTTCATCCGGATGAAAGCTCACGGTATCGCTGGCCATTAAATCAGCCACTTTCTTCTCAGGGTCGTTGACCAGCAGGCGCTTGATCGGCAGCACCCCCTTGAGAATGCCTTCGTAGTCGACCACGAACAACTTGTCGGTATGGCCCGGCAGCTCTTTGAGCCGGCGCAGGTAACGCAGTACCACTTCCAGGCTGACGTCTTCACGAATGGTGACCATCTCGAAGTCCATCAGGGCGCCGACCTGGTCCTCGTCATAGGACAACGCGGAGCGCACACGCTCACGCTGCTGGCCGTCGAGAGCCTCCATCAGCTCGTGGACAACATCTCGAGGCAGCTCAGGCGCCAGGTCAGCCAGCTCGTCGGCGTCCATCTCCTTGGCCGCGGCCAGGAGTTCGTGATCGTCCATGTCGGCGATCAGGGTTTCACGGACCGAGTCGGATACTTCGAGGAGGATGTCGCCGTCGCGGTCAGCCTTGACCAACTGCCAGAGGGTCAGTCGATCATCGAGCGGCAAAGCTTCGAGAATGTAGGCGACGTCGGCGGAGTGCAGGTCGTCGAGCTTGCGCTGCAACTCGACGAGATTTTGCCGATGGACCAGGTTTTCAACGCGGTCGTGATGCGGACCTTCCTGGCGGTGCGTGAGGTCTTCGACCACACGCTGGCGCTGCAGCAGCTCGATGACTTGAGCCAGGCGATCCTGCAGGCTTTCTTGTGTTTTCTTTACTTCTACTTCGGTCATAGGCGAACTCCACTCCCAGCAGCGGGGCACGCCGGAAGGATCAATCAGTCAATTCATGATTGGTAAAACGGGGTACTGAGTAACTACTGGGTAAGTCCATGGAGGTATTCCACAAGCCCCGGCGGGGCTGACGGGCGCAATGATACACCGCTCGGCTGGTTTTAACGTCAAAAAACTGGAAAGAACAAGCGCTTGCGAGCCAAAGTTGAGTATTGGCTGCATCTAGGATCTGCGACGACGCAGCGCGAAAGGAAAACACATGAAGGCGAGAGAAAAACAGCGCTTGGGATAAATCTTACTCAAACCCCAGACGGCAAAAAGCCCGCACTAGGCGGGCTTTTTGTTTGTATGGTGCACTCGACAGGATTCGAACCTGTGACCGCTCGGTTCGTAGCCGAGTACTCTATCCAGCTGAGCTACGAGTGCAGATTGTGTTTTTAGACCAGATCACAACTGGCTGAAGCCAAGCTACCTGCATTGCTGCAACTAACTCTTAAATGGTGCACTCGACAGGATTCGAACCTGTGACCGCTCGGTTCGTAGCCGAGTACTCTATCCAGCTGAGCTACGAGTGCATTTGTTGCCGCGCATTATAGGCCGTTCAATCTCTATGTAAAGCTATTTTTTCGTTTAACTTCAACAACTTAACGAAAAAACCAGATTGCAACGTACTAAGCAAATAATGGCGGAGAACGGGGGATTCGAACCCCCGACACCCTTTTGAGGTGTACTCCCTTAGCAGGGGAGCGCCTTCGGCCACTCGGCCAGCTCTCCGCAACACGGGGCGTATATTAACCACGTTCATCCCCGTTTGCAAACATAAAAAACGATAAAAATTAAAGGCTTGGTTCTTCGTCCTTCTCTTTCTTGATCCGCAGGTAGATTTCCTCGCGGTGGACCGCTACCTCTTTCGGAGCGTTAACCCCGATACGTACTTGATTGCCTTTGACGCCGAGCACGGTCACGGTGATTTCGCCATCACCGATAATCAGGCTTTCTGCGCACCGACGAGTCAGAATCAGCATACCTTTCTCCTCACGCATTTCAGTTCAGGAACAACAGTCTGCAAAAAAAAGGCGTTCGACCTACGACCTGATGGACGCAGCCCTAACGGCCTAAGTATTGTCGAGCGCAGGCAAAAGACCATGCGCCCTACAAAAAAAGGAAAGGCGCGGTAGTCCGCGCCTTCCTGGCAACACATCACTCGCCCTGTCGGGCCGGAGCGTCCAGCTCAAAAGCGGTATGCAGTGCGCGTACAGCCAGCTCCAGGTACTTCTCTTCGATCACCACCGAGACCTTGATTTCCGAGGTGGAGATCATCTGGATGTTGATGCTTTCCTTGGCCAGTGCGCCAAACATGCGGCTGGCAACGCCGGCGTGGGAACGCATGCCTACACCCACGATCGAGACCTTGGCGATCTTGGTATCGCCCACCACTTCGCGGGCGCCAATTTCGCGCGCAGTGTTCTCCAGGATTTTCAGCGCCGCATCGTACTCATTGCGATGCACAGTGAAGGTGAAATCGGTGGTGTTATCGTGCGAGACGTTCTGCACGATCATGTCGACTTCAACATTCGCATCGCTGATAGGGCCCAGAATCTTGAAAGCCACGCCCGGGGTGTCTGGCACGCCACGGATAGTCAGCTTGGCTTCATCACGGTTGAAAGCGATACCGGAAATGATCGGCTGTTCCATGGATTCCTCTTCATCAATAGTAATGAGGGTGCCCGGACCCTCTTTGAAGCTGTGCAATACGCGCAGCGGAACGTTGTACTTACCGGCGAACTCCACCGCGCGGATCTGCAACACCTTGGAACCGAGGCTGGCCATTTCCAGCATCTCTTCAAAGGTGATCTTGTCCAGGCGCTGGGCCACCGACACCACGCGCGGGTCGGTGGTGTAGACGCCGTCCACATCGGTGTAGATCTGGCATTCATCAGCCTTGAGGGCTGCAGCCAGGGCCACACCGGTGGTGTCCGAACCACCGCGCCCAAGGGTGGTGATGTTGCCGTGCTCGTCCACACCCTGGAAACCCGCTACAACTACCACGCGGCCTGCTTTCAGATCAGTACGAATTTTCTGATCATCAATTTGCAGGATGCGCGCCTTGGTGTGCGCACTGTCGGTAAGGATGCGCACCTGGCTGCCCGTGTAGGATACCGCCGGTACGCCACGCTTGTTCAGCGCCATGGCCAACAAGGCGATGGTCACCTGCTCACCGGTGGACACGATCACATCCAGCTCACGCGGCAGCGGTTGCTGGTCGCCGCTAATGGCCTTGGCCAGATCGATCAGGCGATTGGTCTCGCCGCTCATGGCCGACAGCACCACCACCAGGTCGTCGCCGGCATCGCGGAACTTCTTAACCTTGTCGGCCACCTGCTCGATTCTTTCAACAGAGCCGACCGAGGTGCCTCCAAATTTCTGTACGATCAAAGCCATTTCCAAGCCGCCTCAGCCCGTAAAGGGGCGCCTAATATCCAATCAACCCACACCGCATGGCCCGCGAGTGAACCACGGGCCAGTCAGCTGTGCCTTAAATACCCGCTTCGACAAACGGCACGGTCAAGGCCAGGGCCGCGTCCAGGGCACCGGCGTCTACACCACCGCCTTGCGCCATGTCCGGACGCCCACCGCCCTTGCCGCCCACTGCCGCAGCGGCTTGCTTCATCAAATCACCAGCCTTGAGTTGGCCAGTCAGGTCCTTGGTTACACCGGCAACCAGAACGACCTTATCCTCATGGACACTGCCGAGCAGGATCACTGCGCGGCCGAGCTTGTTCTTCAACTGATCGACCAGGGCCAACAACGCCTTGCCGTCCTGACCGTCCAGGCGTGCAGCCAGGACCTTCACGTCCTTGACGTCCACCGCAGAAGCCGACAGATCGTCGCCCGCCGCGCTGGCTGCCTTGGCTTGCAACTGCTCCAGCTGTTTTTCCAGCGCACGGTTGCGCTCCAGCACGGCGGACAGTTTGTCGATCAGATTGTCGCGGCTGCCCTTGACCAGGCTGGCCGCCTCCTTGAGTTGTTCTTCACCCGCATTCAAATAGGCCAGGGCCGCAGCGCCGGTGACCGCTTCGATACGACGCACACCAGAGGCCACGCCACCTTCGCTGATGATTTTCAGCAAGGCGATGTCGCCGGTCCGGTTGGCGTGGATACCGCCGCACAGTTCTACCGAGAAATCGCCGCCCATGCTCAATACACGCACGCTGTCGCCGTACTTCTCGCCGAACAGCGCCATGGCGCCCTTGGCCTTGGCGGTCTCGATATCGGTCTCTTCGGTTTCTACGGCGGTGTTCTTGCGAATCTCGGCGTTGACGATGTCTTCCAGGGCCTTGATCTGCTCAGGCTTGATCGCTTCAAAGTGGCTGAAGTCGAAGCGCAGGCGCTGGCTGTCGACCAACGAACCTTTCTGCTGAACGTGATCGCCCAGCACCTGGCGCAGCGCGGCGTGCAATAAGTGCGTGGCCGAGTGGTTCAGCGCGGTGGCGTGACGTACATCGGCATCTACCTGAGTGTCGACCGGCGCACCGATGGTCAGGTTGCCCAGCACCAGCACGCCGTGATGCAGGAACGCACCGCCGGTCTTGGTGGTGTCGCGCACTTCAAAGCGCCCGGAAGTCGAACTCAGGAAACCACAGTCGCCGACCTGGCCACCGGATTCGGCGTAGAACGGCGTCTGGTCCAGGACCACCACCGCTGCGTCGCCTTCGTTCAGCACGTCGACCGATTTGCCGTCTTTGTAAATGGCAACGATCTTGGCCGAGCCAACGGTTGCGTTGTAGCCGGTGAACTCGGTCGGTACGTCAACCTTGACCAGGGTGTTGTAGTCCAGGCCAAAGGAGCTGGCGGAACGCGCACGCACGCGCTGGGCCTCCATCTCACGCTCAAAACCGGCTTCATCGACGGTCAGCTCACGCTCACGGGCGATGTCGGCGGTCAGGTCCATCGGGAAACCATAGGTGTCGTAGAGTTTGAACACCACGTCGCCCGGCACCACGGTGCCTTTGAGCTCAGCCAGGTCCTGCTCCAGAATCTTCAGGCCGTGTTCCAGGGTCTTGGAGAATTGCTCCTCCTCGGCCTTAAGCACACGCTCGATGTTGCTTTGCTGCTGCTTGAGTTCCGGGAACGCTTCGCCCATCTCGGCAACCAGCGCGGCCACGATTTTGTAGAAGAAGCTGCCGGTGGCGCCCAGCTTGTTACCGTGACGGCAAGCGCGACGGATGATGCGGCGCAACACGTAGCCACGGCCTTCGTTGGACGGCAGCACACCGTCGGCGATCAGGAAACCGCAGGAACGGATGTGGTCCGACACCACCTTGAGCGAAGACTGGCTTTCATTGGCGCAACCAATGGCCGCCGCCGACGCGCTCAGCAGGTTGGTGAACAGGTCGATTTCATAGTTGGAGTGAACGTGCTGCATCACCGCACTGATCCGCTCCAGGCCCATGCCGGTGTCCACCGACGGCGCCGGCAGCGGATGCAACACGCCATCGGCGGTGCGGTTGAACTGCATGAACACGTTGTTCCAGATCTCGATATAGCGGTCGCCGTCTTCTTCCGGCGAGCCTGGCGGGCCGCCCCAGATATCGGCGCCGTGATCGTAGAAAATCTCGGTGCAGGGGCCGCACGGGCCGGTATCGCCCATGGTCCAGAAGTTATCGGAGGCATACGGCGCGCCTTTGTTGTCGCCGATGCGGATCATGCGCTCGACGGGCACGCCGATGTGCTGGGTCCAGATGTCATACGCTTCGTCGTCCGTGGCGTACACGGTGACCCAGAGTTTTTCCTGGGGCAGCTTCAACACGCCGGTCAGGAAGGTCCAGGCGAAGGTAATCGCGTCTTTCTTGAAATAGTCACCGAAGCTGAAGTTACCCAGCATTTCGAAGAATGTGTGGTGGCGAGCGGTGTAACCGACGTTCTCCAGGTCACTGTTCTTACCGCCGGCGCGTACGCACTTCTGGCTGCTGGTGGCGCGGGTGTAGGCGCGTTTTTCCTGGCCCAGGAAGCAGTCCTTGAACTGGTTCATCCCCGCGTTAGTGAACAGCAGGGTCGGGTCATTGCCTGGGATCAAGGAGCTGGAGGAGACACGGGTGTGACCTTGCTCTTCGAAGAAGCGAAGGAAGGCTTCACGGATTTCTGCGCTTTTCATTAGGTTCTTCCACGGAGGCTGCGGCCAAAGGCCAGTGCGCAACATCATCAGACGGAGCGACGGCAAAAGGCCGCATTATATCGGCCCTTTGCCGGTGGTACAGCGTGTTTATGCGATAGAGAAGCTCAATTAGACGGTCAACACGCTCATTTGCGCGAAAAATCGACGAATGCCTTGAGCACCTGCTCAATCTGAGCCCGGCTCACATCCAAATGGGTGACCATACGCAGGCGCGGCGCGGCGCTCAACTTGATCCCGCGTTCGGCGGCAAAGGCTTGGAGCGCCGAGGCCAGGTCACCGACGCGCAGATAGACCATGTTGGTCTGCACCGGCTCCACCTCATACCCCGCTTTGCGCAATTGGTCCCCCAGCCACTGGGCGTTGGCGTGGTCGTCAGCCAGGCGCTGCACCTGATGATCCAGCGCATACAACCCGGCTGCCGCCAGAGAACCGGCCTGTCGCATGCCGCCGCCGACCATCTTGCGCAAACGGCGGGCCTTGGCGATCAACGCGGTGGAGCCGCATAGCACCGAGCCAATCGGCGCACCGAGGCCTTTGGACAGGCACACCGACACCGAATCGAAATGCCGGGCGATCTCCCGCGCGTCTACCCCCAACTTGACTGCTGCGTTATAGAGGCGCGCCCCGTCCAGATGCAGAGCCAGGCCATGCTCACGGGTAAAGGCCCGCGCCTGGGCCAGGTAATCCAAGGGCAACACCTTGCCCTGCATGGTGTTTTCCAGTGCCAGCAGGCGGGTGCGGGCGAAGTGGAAATCGTCCGGTTTGATCGCTTCCAGCACGTGCTTCAAATCCAGGGAGCCGTCTGCCTGCACTTCCAGCGGTTGCGGCTGGATCGAGCCCAGTACCGCCGCGCCACCGCCTTCGTATTTGTAAGTGTGGGCCTGCTGGCCAACGATATATTCCTCGCCGCGCTCACAGTGAGCCATCAACGCCAGCAGGTTGCTCATGGTGCCGGTGGGCACGAACAACGCGGCCGCAAACCCCAGGCGCTTGGCCAGTTCGGCTTCCAGACGATTGACGCTGGGGTCCTCACCGTAGACGTCATCGCCGCTGACGGCACTGGCCATCGCATCGAGCATGCCGGGGGTGGGCTGGGTCACAGTATCGCTACGCAGGTCAATCACAGTCATGAAGCAGGCCTCGGGCAAGTTGGATAAGTCCTTTTGTGAGTGATTACTGCGGGCAAAGCCGAGGAATATCAAGCCCCGTCTGCACTCAATCGAATACCAACCAAACAAACCGATATAGCTTATCGATACGGCGCTCGTGCAGTTTTTGAAAAACCATGTTAAAAACTCTCCGCCGCCAGGGTTCTGGCGGTAACGTTCTCAGGGCGGGGTGTAACTCCCCACCGGCGGTAATTACACGCAATGTGTATAGCCCGCGAGCGCTTGGCGCCTCGAACTGCTCACGCGGGACGGCGACAAGGTCAGCAGACCCGGTGTGATCCCGGGGCCGACGGTCATAGTCCGGATGAAGAGAGAACGGGATTGGCACCTAAGGGCCGCGCGCCTGTTCGCGCATGCGTACCCTTAAATCCCATTCGATTCATAACGCCCTGTTTTTTTCTTAAACAGGAGTCAGAACATGCAACCCACCGCTATCGACAGCAAAAGCAAAAACCATCATGGCGAGCGCGTCGCGTTTATCCAGGCCTGCTGGCACAAGGATATTGTCGACCAATCCCGTAAAGGCTTCCTCGCCGAAATGCTCGTTCAGGGCTACCAGGAATCGGACATCGATTTCTTCGAAGTCGGCGGCGCCTTTGAAATGCCCCTGCACGCCAAACTGCTGGCCAAGACCGGCCGTTATGCCGGTATCGTCGCCGCCGCACTGGTGGTGGACGGTGGTATCTACCGTCACGAATTCGTCGCCCAGTCGGTGGTCAGTGGCCTGATGCAAGTGCAACTGGAAACAGAAGTACCGGTGTTCTCGGTCTCCCTGACCCCACACCATTTCCATGCGGGCAGCGAACACCATGCATTCTTCCACGATCACTTCGTGCACAAGGGCCAGGAAGCGGCACGCACCTGCGCCGACACGCTGCACAAAGTCCGTGCGATCCGTCGCAGCGAACCGCGTGCGGTAGCGGTCTAAGCCACACCGCCAAACAAAATGTGGGAGGGGGCTTGCTCCCTCCCACATTGGAACTACACGAGCCTTGAGATCTACGCCAGACCGGCCTCTGTAGTCGGCACAATCAGAATCCCCGCCCGCAAGCCGTTCTTGACCTTCGGGTTGGGGAAGATGATGCGTGCGCCCTCCTCCTCGATCACCCAGCGGGTCTTCGCCACGTCTTCGGCCAGCAAATAGCCCTTTTCCAATTCCGAAAAGTTTTCCACGTCTGCCGGTAGGTGCAGCAGGAAGGCGTCGCTGTGCTTGATCACCTCCCGCGCAACGGCAAACAGCTTCAGACCGTCGAGGCTGTCAGCCTCAGGCTCGGTGCCTTCGATGATCTGCTTCAGGCGCAGCTCCAGGCGCGACACATCCACCCCCTGGTTCTGCCCGAACGGCCGGGCCTTGCCCAGTTCCAGGGTGAAGGCCTCGGCGTCCAACTGCTCGTAGGTAAAGGCCGAGAAGGTGATCGAGGCCTTGTTCTGCATCAGCACCGCTTCCATGCCGGCGGCGCGCAGGCGCGAAAGCTCACGACGCGAGTGCTGGCGCCCTTCCTTCCAGGGGTACAGGGCGAACTGCTCGATCTTCGAGCCGCGGATGGCCGTGTGCAGGTCGTAATGCAGGCGCGAACGGCCAGGCTGGCTGAAAAAGCTGCGGGCCAGTTGCTCCAGTTCGGCGGCGCGCATGGCTTCGGGGCCGATGTTGCTTTCATGACGGCCGTTGAACAGCCGGTTGATGTCCAGTTCGAGATAACGCTCGCCGCGGCGCATGGCCTCGGGGTTGCCGAACAGGAACAGAATACGGGTGCGGGGCTTGATCTCCCCACGGGCGATGCCATGCAACAGGCGGTCGAGCAGTTCGATCGGCGCGGTTTCGTTGCCATGGATGCCGGACGACAGCAGCAGGTCGCCGCCGTTGTCCCGAGCCTGCGGCGGGCGCACTTCAAGCGCACCCTCGCTGAGCCAGCGCATCTGCACGCCGTCGACAGTCAGTTGAATTTTTTGCGCCGGTTCGCGACCGGCGAGGGTCAGTTCAAGCAGTTTGCCGAGGGCGAGCATACGCAGCTTCCTTAGTGGTTGCAGCCTGGGCCGTGGACGTGATCGTCGTCATCACCTTCGACGTCGGCCGGTTCCATTTCCAGTTGCAGGCTCATCAGGTTGGTGGCCAGTGGGCGCATCAGCAGGTTGGCGTACTCGGCATCGCCTTCTTCCACATCCACGCCGATCAGCAGTTGGCCGCGGCCGTCGTGCTGGATCCAGATCTCCTTGCCCTGCCAGACCACGGCGACGCGGGTGCAGGAGGTTTCCAACTGGGTGCCGTCGGTGTCTTCAAGGATAAGTTGCAGGGTGTCGGTCATAAATAAAAGCTCTCAGCCGTGCGGCATTAATTGATCTGGAAAGGATAAACCGAGCCCAGTTTAAGGATTTGCGTCAGTTCATCCAGTGCCGTCCGGCACTCAAGCAGCAATTGCGGGTCAGCCAGGTCGGTTTCACGCAGGCTGTCGCGGTAGTGCTTGTGGACCCACTGGGTCAGCGTGTCGTACAACGGCGCGGTCATGATAACCCCTGGGTTCACGGCCGCCAGTTCAGTTTCGTTCAGCGCCACGCGCAAGCGCAGGCACGCCGGGCCACCACCGTTCTGCATGCTTTGCTTGAGGTCGAACACCTTCACTTCGCGGATCAGCCCACCGGAGGCGGTGAGGCCTTGCAGGTAGTGCCACACACGTTCGTTGGCACGGCATTCCTCCGGCACGATCAACAGCATCGAGCCGTCCGGGCGGGTCAGCAATTGGCTGTTGAACAGGTAGGAACGCACCGCGTCCTCGACGCTGACCTGCGCACGTGGCACGCACACCGACTGGAAGTTGCCGCCCAGCTTGCCCAACTTGCCTTGCAGCTCGGCGAGCATCGGTTCGGTATTGAGGAACGCATCCTCGTGATAGAACAGCACTTCGCCATTGCCCACCGCGATCACGTCGTTATGGAACACGCCGGCATCGATCACCGCCGGGTTCTGCTGGGCATAGACCACGCCTTCGTCCTTCAGGCCGTGCAGGCGTGCAACGGCCTGGGACGCTTCGAGGGTCTGGCGCGCCGGGTATTTCTGCGGCGCGGGGTAACGCGGGTCGAATGCACTGCGCCCGAACACAAAAAACTCCACGCCCGCCTCGCCGTATTCACGGCAGAAACGCGTGTGGTTGGCCGCGCCTTCGTCGCCGAACTGCGCCACAGCCGGCAACGCGGCGTGGTGGGCGAAGTGCTTGCCATCGGCAAACATCGCCCCCAGCACGCGGCTGGTGGTCGGATGCTCGATGCTGCGGTGGTATTTGCAGTTGAGGTTGGCGGCGGTGAAGTGCACGCGGCCGTCAGACGTGTCGGCGCTCGGGCTGACGGTGGCGGCGTTGGCCACCCACATGCTTGATGCCGAGCAACTGGCCACCAGCAACGGCATGGCTTGCCTGGCCGCCTGCTCGATCACCTGGGCATCAGTGCCACCGAAACCGAGGCTGCGCAAAGCGGCTACGTCCGGGCGTTCCTGCGGTGCAAGCACGCCTTGCACAAACCCCATGTCCATCAGGGCTTTCATTTTTTGCAGGCCCTGCAACGCGGCTTCCTTGGGGTTGGAATGCTGCTGGCTGTTGCTCTGGGACGCGACGTTGCCGAAGGACAAACCGCCATAGTTATGGGTCGGCCCCACTAGACCGTCAAAATTGACTTCATAGGATTTCATCGGCGAGGCTCCACGAACATCTGTTTTTATAAGGCAGTAAAAGTCTTTAAAACACCATAAATCCAGTGTGGGAGGGGGCTTGCTCCCGATAGCAGTCTGTCAGTTATGAATCAGGTGACTGACACACCGCTATCGGGAGCAAGCCCCCTCCCACATTCAGATCAGTGTTATGCCGGGGGTCAGCGTGGCCGGCACCACCAGGCTCGGGGTCTCCAGCGACGCCACCGGGTACGCGCAATAATCCGCCGCGTAATACGCACTGGCGCGATGGTTGCCCGAAGCCCCTACCCCACCGAATGGCGCAGTGCTGGCGGCGCCGGTCAGTTGTTTGTTCCAGTTGACGATACCGGCGCGACTTTGCAGCCAGAACTGCTGGTAACGCGCTTCGGAATCCGACAGCAAACCGGCAGCCAGGCCGTACTGGGTGTTGTTGGCCTCGGTGATCGCCGCTTCGAAATCAACGTAGCGAATCACCTGCAGCAGCGGGCCGAACAGTTCTTCGTCTTCGCGCTCGGTGACGCCGGTCACATCAATGATGCCGGGGGTCAGCAACGCCGCCTGATCCTGCGGCTGGGTCATTTCAAGCAGCGCCACGGCGCCGTTGGCCAGCATCAACTCCTGGGCTTGCATCAAGGCCTTGGCCGCGCCGAGGGAAATCACCGAGCCCATGAACGGCGCCGGTTGTTGATCGAAGGCGCCCACCTCAATCGTGGCGCTGACCGCCACCAGGCGCGCCAGCAACGCATCGCCCCAGGCACCTTGCGGCACCAACAGGCGACGGGCACAGGTGCAGCGCTGGCCGGCCGAGATAAACGCCGATTGGATAATCGTGTAAACCGCCGCATCCACGTCGGCCACTTCGTCGACCACCAGCGGGTTGTTGCCCCCCATTTCCAGCGCCAGGATCTTGTCCGGACGCCCGGAGAACTGCTGGTGCAGGTGATTGCCGGTGCGGCTGGAACCGGTGAAGAACAAACCGTCGATGCCTGGGTTGGCCGCCAACGCGATGCCGGTCTCCCGCGCGCCTTGCAGCAGGTTCAGCACGCCCGCCGGCAAGCCGGCTTCGATCCAGCATTGCACGGTCAGCTCGGCGACTTTGGGGGTCAGTTCGCTCGGCTTGAACAACACGGTGTTACCCGCCAGCAAGGCCGGGACGATATGCCCGTTGGGCAAGTGCCCAGGGAAGTTGTAGGGGCCGAACACCGCCACCACGCCGTGAGGTTTGTGGCGCAATACGGCGGTGGCGTCGCCCAGGGGGCCGCTCTTCTCGCCAGTACGTTCACGGTAGCTTTGCACGGAGATGGCGATCTTGTTGGCCATGCTGGTGACTTCGGTGGCCGATTCCCACAGCGGCTTGCCGGTTTCCTCACCGATGCAGCGGGCGATTTCATCAGCGCGGCGTTTCAGGATACTGGCGAAGGCTTCCAGCACGCCGATGCGCTCTTCCAACGAGCGCTGGGCCCACGCCGGGAACGCCTGGCGCGCGGCCTGCACGGCGGATTCAACCTGCTCGACGCTGGCGCCATTGCCGGCCCACAACACCTGTTGGGTTACCGGGTTACGCGATTCAAATAGCTCACCCTGGCCAGCCAGCCAGCTCCCTGCGATATACAACGAATTCATTATTTCGACTCCCGAGCAGCGGACAACGGTACAGCGCGCACTTGATCACCCACCACCAGTTGCAGGCGTTTGGCGGTCTGCGGATCAACCACCAGGGTGCCGGCGGCAAGGCGCGCCGGTGCGGCGGTGATGCGGCAATCTTCGCGCTTGCGGTTATGGATCAGGAACGGCGTGGCGTCGTCCCCCGGCGTGCCAATGGCCAGCACCAGCGACTGGCTGTCGCGCACCGCACGGATCTTGGCGGTTTCGCACTCCACCGCCGGGCCGGCGTCAAAGATGTCGACATAGCCCTGGTAGCTGAAACCTTCGCTCTTGAGCATGCTCAGCGCCGGCTCGGTGTCTGGATGCACCTTGCCGATCACGTTGCGCGCATCCTCGGACAGGAAGCAGCTGTACAACGGAAACTTCGGCATCAGCTCGGCGATAAACGCCTTGTTGCCCACGCCGGTGAGGTAGTCGGCCTGGCTGAATTCCATCTTGAAAAAGTGCCGGCCCAGGCTTTCCCAGAACGGCGAACGCCCGGCCTCGTTGGACACGCCGCGCATCTCGGCGATGATCTTGTTACCGAACAGCTGCGGGAATTCGGCGATAAACAGCAGGCGCGCCTTGGCCAGCATGCGACCGTTGAGGCCGTTGCGGTAATCGGCGTGCAAAAACAACGAACACAGCTCGGAATTGCCGGTGAGGTCGTTGGCCAGGAACAGCGTCGGGATCTCGCGGTAGATGTTCAGCTCCTGGGAGGCGCTGACCGTCAGGCCGACCCGGAAGTTGTACCAAGGTTCACGTAGTCCAACGGCACCGGCGATGGCGGAAATACCCACCACGCGGCCTTCATCGTTTTCCAGCACGAACAGGTAGTCCGCGTCGCCGCGCCCGGCGTCGCCGCGAAAGGTTTTTTCGGCCCAGCCAACCCGGTGGGTCAGGCGCTCTTCGTTGGCCGGCAAGGTGGTCAAGCCGGTGCCGGTGCTGCGCGCCAGATCAATCAGGGCCGGTAAATCGCTGCTGCGTACGGGACGAACGATCATGCTATCTCCTCAGACGGGCCGCTTTGCAGCCACCCGCGAAACTCTGTTTTATACCGGCTCTCAAACTGCAACAAGACGCACGCTGGCGCCTTCGCCAACGCCCAGCGCTTCAGCCGCCGCCAGGTCCAGGGTCACCGGCTTGCCGGGGGCGTAGTCCAGTTCCAGCATCACCGCGCGGTAATCCTGCAATTGCGCGTTGCTCACCAGGTACTGGCGGCCGACACCCTTGGCCATCTCACCGATCTTCACCGGCACCACGCGGCTCTGGGCGATCGAGCGAATGCCCGAAACCCGTGCATGCAGCGTCGGGCCGCCATCGAAGATGTCGATGTAATGGTCGGTCTCGAAGCCTTCGCGCATGAGGATGTCGAAGGTGATCTGCGCACGCGGGTGCACCTGGCCCATGGCTTCCTGGGCTTCGTCCGGCAGCAGCGGCACGTAGATCGGGTAATGCGGCATCAGTTCGGCGAGAAAGGTGCGGCTCTTCAGCCCGCACAAGCGCTCGGCGGCGGCGTAGTTGAGGTCGAAGAAGTTGCGGCCGATGGCGTCCCAGAACGGCGAATCACCGTTCTCGTCGCTGTAGCCGACGATCTCGGTCACCACCGAGTCGGCAAAGCGCTCGGGGTGGCTGGCGACGAACAACAGACGGCCACGGGAGTTGAGTTCCGACCACGGCGAACCGACCAGCGCAGGCTTCACATAGAAACTGGTAAGCAGGCTGTTGCCGGTGAGATCGTGGCACTGGGAAAGCACATGGATCTTGTTGTGGATCTTCAGCTCGCGGGAGGCGTGCACAAAGGTTTCGTTACGGAAACTGTAAAAGGGCTCCGAGTAGCCGGCCGAGGCGACGATGGCCGAACAACCGGCGAGCTGGCCGGTCTCGGTGTCTTCGAGCACGAAGAAATAGCTTTCTTCACCGTTGAAACTCACCTCGGCCGCGAAGGACGCTTCGCTGGCGGCGATCTTGTCGCTCAGGCGTTCCACATCGTCCGGCAAGGAAGTGACACCAATCGGGCTGTCCGCAGCCAGACGCTGTACCTCGCCCAGATCAGCCATTTGCGCGGGGCGCATCACCAGCATGGTGTCACTCCTTAACTCGAAAAACTCATAGGAAAAAATACCAGGCACAGTCCAGAAACCAGTGACGTCCGGTGTGGGAGGGGGCTTGCTCCCGATGGCAGTGTGTCAGTTGATGAATGAATTCACTGACACACCGCCATCGGAAGCAAGTCGAATCGTCGCACCGCCCCTCCCACATTTGGATCTTCACCGCTCCAACTGACGGGCCCGGCACAAAAATTTGGGTTCGATGCTCAATCGCTCGGGCATCGAACGGTCCATCATGCTTGCGTCAGTGTTTTTACAGCCCGCTCAAAACGATCCAGGCCTTCATTGATGTCCGCTTCGTCCACCACCAGGCTCGGGGCAAAACGCACCACGTCGGGGCCGGCTTGCAGGATCATCAGGTTTTCTTTTTCGGCCGCGTTGAACACGTCCTTGGCCTTGCCTTTGAACGCGTCGCTGAGCACGCAACCGATCAACAGGCCCATGCCGCGCACTTGGGTGAAGATGCCGTATTGCGTGCCGATCCGCTCCAGGCGCGCCTTGAACTGTTCATGCCTGGTCTTGACGCCGGCCAGCACCTCGGGTGTGTTGATCACGTCGATCACCGCCTCAGCCACCGCGCACGCCAGCGGGTTGCCGCCGTAGGTGGTGCCGTGAGTGCCGACCACCAGGTGCTTGGCCAGCGCTTCAGTCGTCAGCATGGCCGCGATCGGGAAACCGCCGCCCAGGCTCTTGGCGCTGGTGAGGATGTCCGGCACGACGCCGTAGTGCTGGTAGGCAAACAGGTGGCCGCTGCGGCCCATGCCGGTTTGCACTTCGTCGAATACCAGCAGCGCGTCGTTGGCGTCGCACAGCTCGCGGGCCCCTTGCAGGTAAGCCAGTTCGGCCGGCAGTACACCGCCTTCGCCCTGGATCGGTTCCAGCACCACCGCGCAGGTCTTGCCCGACACGGCGGCTTTCAGCGCCGCCAGGTCGTTATAAGGCACGTGGGTGATGCCGGTAATTTTAGGCCCGAAGCCATCGGAGTACTTGGACTGGCCACCGACGTTGACGGTGAACAGGGTACGGCCGTGGAAGCTGTTCAGTGCGGCGATGATTTCGTACTTTTCACTGCCGAAACGGTCGAACGCCACGCGACGGGCCAGCTTGAACGCGGCCTCGTTGGCTTCGGCGCCGGAGTTGCAGAAGAACACGCGCTCGGCAAAGGTGGCGTCGATCAATTTATGCGCCAGGCGCAGGGCCGGCTCATTGGTGAAGACGTTGGAGACATGCCACAGCTTGTTGGCCTGTTCGGTCAGCGCACCGACCAGCGCCGGGTGGGCGTGGCCCAACACGTTGACCGCGATGCCGCCGGCAAAGTCGATCAGCTCGCGACCCGCCTGGTCCCATACGCGGGACCCTGCGCCACGCACAGGTATGAACGCGGCAGGTGCGTAGTTGGGAACCATGACCTGGTCGAAATCGGCACGTTGCACCGGGGCTTGCTCAACGGACATCGGAGTCTCCTGAAGAGGAACGCCTGCCTGGAACTGGCGGGCGATGCAGGGATTGTAAGGACAGTTTTCAGCGCGGCCTTGCCGCCAAGCGACAACTTCTTATAGCGCCAACCCGCGTTTTTGGCGGGTTTACGCCAATGCGACAAATAGCGTCGCAAAGGCGCAGTTTAAACCGTGCAGGGCCCGAGAGGCAGAGGCACGCACGGCTGATTTGCCGCCACGCGCTAACTATTTGAAGCCAGGACGAGCCCAAAGCCTGTTTTGATCACGGTGACTCAATTCACTGAAGGATCAGCCACATGGCTTTCGCTGTCATTCAAAGCGTTATCCAGGCCACACGCATCGCGCCCGCCGGTGTACACACAACGCTGCCAAGCTGGCTGGGAAACGCCTCAGCCGCCAAGCGCCAGGCATTAAAAGCCACACCGATGGTATTTGCCGACTGGCATGCCACCACCAGCCGCGAACGGCAGGCGCCGCTCAAACTGGCGCTGGCGACGAACTGGAACGCGCACAATCAGGTGGACAGCGCCCTGGCGACACTCCAGACCCCGCAACAGTTCGCCGCGCCCCTGCTGCAGCAAGCGCTCAAGCAACGGTTCGGCCTGGACGCCGATGTAACGACCACCTACCTGCGCCTGTACACACCGCTGACGACCCCGCTGCTGCCCGTGCCGACCGGCGGCGCGAAAGTCTGGACCGTGTCGCTGCTTTCGGCCGCGCTGCATAACTTCGACGCGGCCGAAAGCCAGCCGCACGCTTACACAAACGACTCAACCTTTATCACCCAACCCAGCGCCACCGGGCAGTTCGACACGTTGCCCTCGTTCGCCAGCAAGGTCAGCATCCGACAGTTCATCCAGCTGTGCCGCGAGCTGGATATCGGCGCGCGCTACCAACGCTACCTCAAGCGCTTTTTCGGCTTCGAAGACGCCACCGTCAAGGCCACCCTGCGCGACACGCTGATCCAAAGCCTCAAGGCCGAGGCCAACACCAGCCTGCATATGGCGCGCCTGAAAAAAGACGTGAGCGACGCCGCCTTTTACACCCTTCAGGGCCAACTCGAAGGCCTGCGCGGCATGATGCTGGAAGGCAAATTGCTGCTCAGCCACGACCTGAGCCTGATGGCAGCGCCGCTGACCGGTATCGTGCTGTTCGCCGCCGACCTGGAGGCGCACCACGATTCAACGCCCGTGGTGGCTTACATCCCCGGTGACCCACAGGCGCCGCTCAAGTACTACCCCAACGGCACGGCGTTCATGCTCGACCTCACCTCGAAGCTGCGCAGCGCCGACTACCAGAAGTTCTTCTGCCGCTTCGTCAAACAGGAGCACCGCGGCTATTTTTTTGCCGACCTTAACAATCGCCTGTCGCAAGTGGCCTGGCACAAGCCCAAACCCGGCGACCCACGACCGACCTGGCGCGAAAAGCCCGTGGCGGAGCCCAACCTGCAGTTTTTCGCCACCAAGATCAGCGGCGGCCTGTACGAACACCTCTACGAAAACAAACTCAACCAGCTGCTCAACGACGCACGCGTGACCGCCGTGTCCAGCGCCGACGCCGATCGCCAGGCGCGCTGGCAACGCTGGAGCATCGTGCAAAAAGTCGCCAAGGCGATTCTCGAAGTGGCGGCCTTTATCGCCACCCCCTTCATACCGCCGCTGGGGGCGTTGATGCTCGGCTATACCGCCTTCCAACTGCTCGACGACACCTTCGAAGGCATCCTCGATTGGGCCGAAGGGCTCAAGCGCCAGGCCTTCGGCCACCTGATGTCGATCCTTGAACAAATGGTGCAACTGGGGATGTTCGCGGTGGGCGCACCGATTGCCGAAAGCCTGCTACGACAGGCGCTGCCCCAGCCACTGTGGGATTTTTTCGACACGCTTCACCCGGTCAGCGGCGAAGACGGCAAAACCCGCCGTTGGAAGCCTGATCTCACGCCCTACGCCCACGACATCACCCTGGCTGCCGAATCATCTGCCAACCCCGAAGGGCTGCACACCCACCAAGGCAAACAGATCCTGGCGCTCGACGGCAAACACTTCGCCGTTGAGCAACGCGCCGGCCACGCATTCATGCAACACCCGACCCGCCCGCACGCCTACCGCCCCCAGATCATGGGCAACGGCGCGGGCGCCTGGGTCACCGAAGTGGATCAGCCTTTGAGCTGGGACCGCGCCACCCTCCTGCGCCGACAAGGCCCACTCGCCGAGCACCTCAGCGACGCACGCCTGGAGGAGGCGCGGCTGATCAGCGGTACCGATGAACCGGCCCTGCGCAAGCAGTTCATGGACCGCCAGCCACCGCCGCCCCTGCTAGCCGACGCACTCAAGCGCGTCACCCTCGACCAACAACTGCAAGACTTCATCGACCAGATGAACAGCGACGACCCTGAGCTGTTTCAAAAAGCCGATTCACAGACCCAACTCTGGTTGCTCAGCAATACGGCCCTGTGGCCTGCATCCAAAACCCTGCGCTTTCTCGACGCCGAAGGCCGCACGTTGTGGGAACTCAAAGGCAAGGAAAACGCCGCAGTGGTGCAGGTCCACCAAGCGCAGTTGAAAAATGGCGACCTGCTCAAGACCCTGCTCGAAACCCTCGACGAACCCGAACGCAAAATCCTACTGGAAGAAGAGTTTGGCGCGGCCGTCACACAGCCCCACGTGCGCGCGGCCATACTGCGCAAACGCCTGGCGCGCAAAGCCGAGGAGAAACGCTTTGCCCTGTTTGACGCGCGTTATCGCAGCCGGGAGGTCACCCACGACCCTCGCGTGCAAAAAATCATCGACACCACGCCCGGCCTACCTACCAGCACCGCCGAAGAGGTGTTGCGCGAAGCGACCGGCCAGGAGCTGCTGGAAATCGACCAGGGCAGCCTGCCCGCAACCTTGACGGAACGTGCACGTTGGGCGGCGCACCAAGTCAGGATCAGCCGCGCCTACGAAGGGCTGTACCTGGACTCGGTGGACAGCAGCGACACCCATCGCCTTGCCCTGCACACCTTGCAAAAGCTGCCGGGCTGGTCGCCCCAGGTGCGCCTGGTCGTCACCGACTACTCGCGCACAGGCCGCGTGCGCGACTCAATCGGCACGCCTCAAGCGCCGATCCAACGTACGTTGGTGCGTACGGCCGAGGGCGCTTACGTTCCAGAAAACGGCGAGGGCACGCTCTTTGGAGAAACCGACTTCTATACAGCGGTGCTCCAGGCACTCCCCGACGCCCAGCGCGACGCGCTGGGCATGCAGATCGGCCAAGGCCGATTGCTGCGCCAGACCTTGCGCCAACACGCGCTGACGCGCGAAGAGGTTGGCACGCTGCTCGCCGAGATGCCCGTGCGCAAGCCTCTTTACGACCCGAAACTGATGCGCCTGCCAGGGGGCATGGAAGGCTATGACCGGACCTCACCCACGCCTGGCCCCAGTGGGCAACCGTCGCTGGAAGATCGGCTGCGCGATCTTTACCCCAGCCTGAACCCGGAAGAAGTGCGCAATGTGCTGGAAGCCATGCGCGCCCAGGCGGGTCCGCCGTTGCTGACGCTGCAATCCGTCAAAAGAGAATTGCTGAGATTGCAAGCCGACCTGGCGACCTGGCTTCACAACACGCCGCAGACGTTCCTCGATACGCAGATCCCCCTGAGCCGCGCGGTGATCACGGCCGAGCGGCACAATCGAGCGCGGTGGGTAGAAGAAATAGTTCACGCCTGGCGGCATGAAACCCCGTCCGATAGCCATTTCCCCAACCCCGATGACAACGGCCTCACGCTGCGCCTCACCCAGCCGATCTATGGCGAACTGCCAAAACTGAGCGCCAACTTCGACCACATCTCCTACCTGGAATTGAACGGCTATGTGTCCACCCGAGGCACACCGGCGTTCCTGGCCCAATTCCCCAAGCTGCGCAGCCTGAATATCCACGGCATAGCCCTGCGAACACTGCCCACCGAGGTAACGTCGCAACCCCATCTCAATGACCTGACACTGCGCAACACGGCCATCAAGTTGACCGCGCAAAGCCGTGAAAACCTGGCCAGCCTGCGCGGGTTAAAGACCCTCGACCTGTCCAGCAACCCGCTGACGCTGGCGCCCAACCTTGAACACATGACCGACTTGCAGCTGCTGAACCTGAGCCACACAGAGATTGCCCAAGCGCCCCAAGGCCTGACGGACCTGCCCCACTTGATCGACGCCAGCCTCAGCGACAACCAGTTTCAAGCACTGCCCGATGCCCTCTTTACGTTGCCGGCCGAACGCGCCAAGGCCTTTGATTTTTCCGGCAACCCGCTCTCGCGGGCCACCCTGGAGCGGGTCAAAACCTATTGCCAGCAAACCGGCGAACACTTCGGCGCGGATGCCGGCCTTGAAGAGCGGCGCCGGGTCCATGAGCTCTACCCTACCTTCACCGACAGGGAGGCCAGCCAATTTATCTTCAAGCTGCCGGGCAGCCTGGACGACGCAATGGCTACCCTCACCGACATGAAAGCGGACTACGAGCGCCTGCAAACAGACCTTGAGCAGTGGGCGGTGGAAGTCCCCGAGCGACACCCCGTCACCCACGCCCCCCTGGACACCCGAACGCGCGCGCAACAGCAAATCACACGGCGGGCGTTCAAGACGTTGCTGCAAGACTGCTGGCGCCGGGAAACCGCCCTGTACGCGGATCATGAGTCGCCGCGAGACACTCACGAACTGGTCAGCACCCACGCGATCCTGGGGGATTTGCCGGCACTGAACGTGAGCTTTAACCATGTCGCGAGGATTGAACTGGTGGGCGAGCACCATACGTCGATCCCGCCGGGCTTCCTCAAGCGCTTCCCTCAGCTTGAAAGCTTGCTGGTGCATCGCTACGCATTGCCGGACATCCCACTGGAGGTGTTCAACCTGGCCAAGCTCAGGTCGCTGAGCCTGACGTTCAGCGGCCTGCGCCTGAGCCCTGCCAGCGCCGACGCGTTAAGCGGCCTGGAGCACCTTAACTACCTGGACCTGAGCGAAAACCCGCTGGGCATTACACCGAACGTACGCTTGATGACCGGGCTCTCAACGCTGATGCTCTCGAATGCCGGGCTTACCGAAGCCCCCGCGGGCGCATTCAACCTGCCGCTGCTCGATCAACTGGATTTGAGCGACAACCAGATCACCGAGCTTCCCAGCGACATTCTTGAAATCACGCCTGACCTGGCCGATGGCTTCGATCTGAATGGCAACCCACTCTCACCCGCGACAATTGCCATGCTGCGCCCTTACTACCGACGCCATGCGGTGGACTTTGGCGTAGTAGAAGTCACGCTGGACCCGCAGATGAACCCGCTTGCTGCGTCACCCGACGTGTCCGAGGAGGAAATGGAACAATAGAGCCTGCGGGTCAACCGCGTTCGGACGGCACCGAGGACAATTCAAAGGGGCTGCTGCTGCGTCGTTGGTTGCGGTCTTCACGCGGCGTGGCGCCGAAAAAGTTGCGGTAGGCACTGGAGAAATGCGGCCCCGAGGAAAAGCCGCAGGAGAGGCCGATCTGGATGATCGACTTGCTGGTTTGCATGAGCATCTGGCGCGCCTTGTTCAGGCGCAGTTCCAGGTAATACTGGCTGGGAACGCGGTTGAGGTACTGCTTGAAGATGCGTTCAAGTTGTCGTCGCGACACGCACACGTGCTGGGCGATTTCGTCGGTGGTCAGCGGTTCTTCGATATTGGCTTCCATCAACAACACCGCCTGGGTCAGCTTCGGGTGGCTGGAACCCAGGCGGTTTTGCAGCGGAATCCGCTGGCGTTCGCCGCCTTCGCGGATGCGCTCCACCACCAGCTCTTCGGACACCGCGCCGGCAAGCTCGGCGCCGTGATCACGGGCAAGTACCGCCAGCAGCAGGTCGAGCACCGACATGCCACCGCAGGCGGTCAAGCGGTCTCGGTCCCAGTCGAACAGATGGCTGGTGGCGATGACCTTGGGGAAGCGCTCGGCGAAATCGTCCTGCCAGCGCCAGTGCACGGCGGCGCGGTAGCCGTCGAGCAGACCGAGTTGGGCCAGTGGATACACGCCTGCCGACAGACCACCGATCACGCAGCCGGCCCGCACAAGTTGCTTGAGGGCACTGCTCAGTTGAGAGGCGATGACGGTGGGCGGTTCGTCAGCCAGCAGGAACAGTTTCTGGAAGCCTTCGAGCTTGCCGGCCCATGGCTCGCCCGGCAGTTGCCAGGCGCCGTCGGTGGCAGGTTCGGCGAGCAGGAACGACAGCTCGTAGACCACATCCGGATGCACCCGCTGAGCAACGCGCAAGGCCTCCTCAGCCAGCGCAAGCGTGAGCGCTTTTGTGCTGGGCCAAATCAGGAAACCAATTTTGTGGGCGGTCATGTGGGAGCTATCCGAAACAAAAACAGTGAAAGAAACTGTGGGGCAATGCTAGCCCGTAAACCAATACAAAGCTCAAAAACAAATCTGGGAGGGGGCTTGCTCCCGATAGCGGTGTACCAGTCAGCACATGTGTATCTGATGGACCGCTATCGGGAGCAAGCCCCCTCCCACCTAAAGCGCCAGCAATTTCAGCAGGGGTGTTATTTCAAGCTGCCGGACAGGAACTGCTGAAGGCGCTCGGACTGTGGATTGACCAGCACTTCCCTCGGGTTGCCGCGCTCTTCAACAATGCCTTTGTGCAGGAACACCAACTGGTTGGACACTTCGCGGGCAAAGCCCATTTCGTGGGTCACCACCACCATGGTGCGGCCTTCCTGAGCCAGGTCCTGCATCACCTTGAGCACCTCGCCAACCAACTCCGGGTCGAGCGCCGAGGTGGGTTCGTCGAACAGCATCACCTCCGGCTCCATCGCCAGGGCACGGGCAATCGCCACGCGCTGCTGCTCGCCGCCGGACATGTGGCCGGGGAACGCATCCTTACGATGCCCAACGCCGACTTTGGCCAGGTAGTGCTCGGCCTTTTCACGGGCTTCTTTCTTCGACACGCCCAGCACATGCACCGGGGCTTCCATCACGTTCTCAACGGCGGTCATATGCGACCACAAGTTGAAATGCTGGAACACCATGGACAAGCGCGAACGCATGCGTTGCAGTTGCTTGGGGTCGGCGGCCTTCAAGGCGCCGTCCTTGTTGGCCACCAGTTTCAGCTCTTCGTTATTGAGCAGGATCTTGCCGGCGTGGGGTTGCTCCAGCAGGTTGATGCAGCGCAAAAAGGTACTTTTGCCCGAACCGCTGGAACCGATGATGCTGATCACATCACCGGCCGCGGCGGCCAGGGACACGCCTTTGAGCACTTCATGACTGCCATAGCGTTTATGCAGGTCTTGGACTTCAAGCTTGTACATGCGGTCGGTTCTCACAAAAACAGGTGGTCAGTCGTTGAGCAAGCGCCCGTGCCGCAGCGCATCGCGCCCCGCCACCTTGGCCAGCCAGAAACCCGCTTGGGCATAACGTAGCCGTTCAACGGCAAACAACACCCCCGAGGTGCCCGCGCAGATGACGCTCACGCGGTCTTCCAGGGGGTCAATCACTTCAAAAATCGCATCGCCCTTCTCAACCCAGTCACCGGCCTTACGCAGGTAACTGATGACCCCGGCGTGGGGGGCGAACAGCAATTGCGTACCTTCGAAAGGCATGCCTTCGCAAGGCTCGAACTGCGGCTCCGGCCATTGACCTTTGATCAGGCCCTGCTCGGCGAGGAATGCGAGGATGCCTTCGGCGTGGAAGATCGCTTCATCCCGGCCGGTATCGGCCTGGCCACCCAATTCCAGGGTCGTCGCCAGGCACGCCAGCGGGATCTGCGCCTCAGGGAACATCCGCGACAGACGCAACCACGGCAACGAGCACGCTTCATCGAACGAGCTGCCGCCGGAATCTTCCGCCAGCAGGCCGACCTTCACGTTCAAATGCGCCGACAGCGAACGCCACTGCGGCCAATGCTGGGGCAACGCGTACATATGCAGCGCGGCCTCGGCGTCGCAGTGCAAGTCGAGCACCACATCGGCGGTGCAGGCGTGGCTCAGCAAGATACGCTGCATGCCTTGCAACTGGCTGCTCGGGGCCGGCAACGCGCTGAGCGCGGCGCTCATGGCCTGACGAATCATGCCCACGTTGGCGTGGGCATCATCGCCCAGCCGGCCTTGCAGCAACGCCGCGACCGGTTCGCTCAATTCGACGAAATCACGGTTGAAATTCTTGCCGCTGCCTACCTCGAAACGCCCTTGGTGGCTGCCTTGCAGCAACTGGCCCAGGCCCATCGGGTTGGCCACCGGTACCAACTCGATTACCCCGTTGAGGGCGCCTTGACGTTCCAGTTCGCCGAGGCGTTTTTTCAGTTCCCAGGCGGCGCGCATGCCGGGCAGTTCATCGGCGTGCAGGCTGGCCTGGATATAGGCCTTGCGCTCGCCACTGCCAAAGCGGAATACGCTCAGTTGGCGTTCGCAGCCCAGATGCCCCCAGGGCAATAGGTGATCGATACGTTCCATATCAATGCTTCCGTGGCGCCAGGTAGCTCAGCCAGCGGCGCTCGGCCAACTTGAACAGGCGTACCAGGATGAAGGTGAGGCACAGGTAGAACACGCCGGCGGTGATGTAGGCCTCGAACGGCAGGTAAAACTGCGCATTCACCGTGCGCGCGGCACCGGTGATGTCGATCAGGGTGACGATGGACGCCAGGCTGGTGGTCTGCAGCATCATGATCACTTCGTTGCTGTACTGCGGCAGCGCGCGGCGCAAGGCCGACGGCAGCAGGATGCGGCGGTACAGCTTATAGCGCGACATGCCCATGGCCTTGGCTGCCTCGATCTCGCCATTGGGCGTGGCCTTGAGGCTGCCGGCGATGATTTCTGCGGTGTAGGCGCTGGTGTTGATCGCAAAGGCCAGGCACGCGCAGAAGGTGGCGCTGGACAGCAGCGGCCACAGGAAGCTCTCGCGTACCGCTTGGAACTGCGCCAGCCCGTAGTAGATCAAAAACAGCTGCACCAGCATCGGCGTGCCGCGGATGATGTAGGTGTAGAGCCACGCCGCGCCGTTGACGATCGGCTGCTTGGACACGCGCATCAAGCCCAGCGGCAAGGCGGCGAGCAGGCCGAAAAACAGCGAAATGGCGAGCAGTTTCAGGGTGGTCAGCAAACCGCCAAGGTACAGCGGCATGGATTCCCAGATGACGTTGTAGTCGAAGATCATAGATCAGCCGCCCTTACGCCTACCGAGTAGCGCTTCTCAAGATGACGCAGGGCCAGCAACGACACGCTGGTGATCACCAGGTACATCGCCGCCACCGCGAGGAAGAAGGTAAAAGGCTCGCGGGTGGCATCTGCCGCCTGCTTGGCCTTGAACATCATGTCTTGCAGGCCCACCACCGAAATCAGCGCAGTGGCCTTGGTGAGTACCAGCCAGTTATTGGTGAACCCAGGGATAGCCAGCCGAATCATCTGCGGCACCATCACCCGGAAAAACACCTGGAAGCTGCTCATGCCATAGGCAAGGCCGGCTTCGGCCTGCCCCTTGGGGATGGCCATGAAGGCACCGCGGAAGGTTTCCGACAGGTAGGCGCCAAAGATGAAACCCAGGGTGCCGATACCGGCGGCCAAGGGGTTCAGGTCGATATAGTCGTCGTAGCCGAGCATCGGCGCGACGCGGTTGAGCAGGTCCTGACCGCCATAGAAAATCAGCAGGATCAGCACCAGGTCGGGGATCCCGCGGATCACCGTGGAGTACAAGTCACCCAGCCAGGCCAGCCAGCGCACCGGCGACAGGCGTAACGCGACCCCGATCAGACCCAGAACAATGGCCAAGGCCATGGACGACAAGGCGAGCTGAAGCGTCAACCATGCGCCATCGAGGATGACGGCCCCGTAGCCTTTCAACATGATTCAGGTCCTCGAAAAGGGGGATGAAAAAATGGCGCAAACTTCAGAGTGTTCTGTTGCTTGCGCCATTTTGCACAGACAGCCGCGACGATTTACTTGGCGTCAGCGCCGTAGATATCGAAGTCGAAGTACTTGTCCTGGATTTTCTTGTATTCGCCGTTGGCACGGATCGCGGCGATGGCTGCGTTGATGCGGTCCAGGTTTTCCTTGTCGCCCTTGCGTACCGCGATGCCGATGCCGTCGCCGAAGTATTTGGCTTCGGTGAACGACGGGCCTACAAACGCGTAGCCTTTGCCGGCGTCGGTTTTCAGGAAACCGTCCTGCAGCAGGGTAGCGTCAGCCACGGTACCGTCGAGACGACCGGCAGCCACGTCCAGGTAGATTTCGTTCTGGGTGCTGTAACCCTTGATGTCCGCACCTTTTGGCGCCAGGACTTCATGGGCGAAACGGTCATGGATCGAGCCACGCTGTACGCCGATCTTCTTGCCTTTCAACTCATCCAGGCTGTCGCTGACCGCAGTGCCGTCCTTCATCACCAGGCGCGCCGGGCTCAGGTAGTAGCGGTTGGTGAAGTCCACGGACTTCTTGCGGTCGTCGGTAATGGACATGGACGACAGGATCGCGTCGATCTTGCGCACTTTGAGCGCTGGGATCAGGCCATCGAATTCCTGCTCGACCCAGGTGCACTTGACGTCCATCTGCTTGCACAGGGCGTTGCCGATGTCGTAGTCAAAACCGACGATGCTGCCATCCGGCGCCTTCGAGGCAAACGGAGGGTAGGCCGCTTCGATACCAATTTTCAGAGGCTTGCCTTCAGCGAAAGCCTGCATGGACAGCACGGACAGCGCCAGGGCGCCCAACAGCACGAGTTTCTTCATCTTGGGACTCCATCGGTATAGGGCAAAACAGCAGTATGAGCCATGGCCCACGATGCGGCGAAGGTGAAACCGAATAGCGGTGCTGCGTCCTACGCCAGTTCAACACTGGAGACGACGAGCGAGTGATCGGCATTCTAACGACAGGCCGGAAGCCGATATTTCCTCAATGCGACAACAATTTACAGAAGCACCGAGAAAGCGGTTCCAGCTCATTGACAGCCCCTGAATTTTATGCAGAGACAAAAGACACTAAACCTGTAGACGCTGCAAATTGCGGGCCTATTATTCGCAAACCCTTCTAGCACGGCAAGTGTGGCGTTTGATCTTATTTGCGGGGGTGTCTAAAACGCGGTTTTTCGCGGCGCGGGCGTAGCGCTTTGCCTCATGTTTGGGCGCAGGGTTACACATTTGCGCCGCTCGGTAACATTCAGAAACCTCCTACGTGAAAAACCGATATTTATTGGACTGGTCATGAGCCTGACCTGAAATGCAGCCCAAATGTGGAAGGGGGCTTGCTCCCGATTGCAGTGTGTCAGCCAACACCTAGGTCACTGGACCTCCGCTATCGGAGCAAGCTCCCTCCCACAGGGGATCTTCGTGGTTTCGAGAACGCACAAAAAAGCCCCAGCCGGCTCATGCCGAATGGGGCTCTTTGCCACCTAGCCCGCGTTACGCGACGTTCATGGTCTTGTGGGTTTCGATCAAATGCGCCACCACACCTGGGTCGGCCAGGGTGGAGATATCACCCAGCCCGTCGTACTCAGCCGTGGCAATCTTGCGCAGGATGCGGCGCATGATTTTGCCCGAACGGGTCTTCGGCAAGCCCGGCGCCCACTGGATCACATCCGGCGAAGCGATCGGCCCGATCTCCTTGCGCACCCAGTTTTTCAACTCCAGGCGCAGCGCTTCGTTCGGCTCTTCGCCATTTTTAAGGGTGACGTACACATAAATGCCCTGCCCCTTGATGTCGTGCGGCACACCCACCACCGCCGCTTCGGCGACTTTAGGGTGGGCGACCATCGCGCTTTCGATCTCGGCGGTGCCCATGCGGTGGCCGGACACGTTAAGCACGTCGTCCACACGCCCGGTGATCCACCAGTAGCCGTCTTCGTCACGACGCGCACCGTCGCCGGTGAAGTACATGCCGCGGAAGGTCTTGAAGTAAGTGTCCACAAAACGGTCATGATCGCCGTACAGCGTACGCGCCTGGCCTCGGCCACGAATCGAGGATCACCAGGTTGCCTTCGGCGGCGCCTTCGATGATGTTGCCCAGGTTGTCCACCAACGCCGGCACCACGCCAAAGAACGGCCGTGCGGCCGAACCCGGCTTGAGCGCATGAGCGCCCGGCAGCGGGCTCATCAGGGTGGCGCCGGTTTCGGTCTGCCACCAGGTATCGACGATCGGGCAACGGGATTGGCCGACGTTCTTGTAGTACCAGTCCCACGCCTCGGGGTTGATCGGCTCACCCACCGAACCCAGCAAGCGCAGGCTGCTGCCATCCACGCCTTCGCAAGCGGCGGTGCCCGAGGCCATCATCGCGCGGATCGCAGTCGGCGCGGTGTAGAGGATGTTGACCTTGTGCTTGTCGACGATCTTGCCCACCCGGGTGATGTCCGGGTAGTTCGGCACGCCTTCGAACAGCAGCGTGGTCGCGCCATTGGCCAGCGGGCCATAGACGATATAGGTGTGGCCGGTGACCCAGCCAACGTCGGCGGTGCACCAGTAGATTTCGCCCGGGCGGTAGTCGAACACGCGCTCGTGGGTCAGGGCTGCGTATAACAGGTAGCCGCCGGTGGTGTGCTGCACGCCTTTAGGCTTGCCGGTGGAACCGGAGGTATAGAGGATGAACAGCGCTTCTTCGGCGCCCATTTCTTTAGGCGCACACACGGTGCCGGCCACTTTCATCAGGTCTTCGTACCAGATGTCGCGATGCTGGTTCCACTTGATCGCGCCATTGGTGCGCTTGCACACGATGACCTTTTGAATGCTGCTGGTTTCCGGGTTGGTCAGGGCGTCATCGACGTTGGCCTTGAGCGGAATTTTCTTACCTGCGCGGATGCCTTCGTCGGCGGTGATCACCACCTTCGACTTACAGTCGATGATACGGCCGGCCAGGGCCTCCGGCGAGAAACCGCCGAACACCACCGAGTGGATCGCACCGATGCGGGTACAGGCCAGCATGGCGACCACGGCTTCGGGGATCATCGGCATGTAGATCGTCACCACGTCGCCGCGGTGCACGTCCTGGCCACGCAGGGCGTTGGCGAACTTGCAGACTTCTTCGTGCAGCTCGCGGTAGGTGATGGTGCGGCTTTCGGCAGGGTCATCACCCTCCCAGATGATCGCCGCCTGATCGCCACGCTCGGCGAGATGACGGTCCAGGCAGTTGTAGGAAACGTTCAGGGTGCCGTCGGCAAACCACTTGATGTCGACATGGTGGTCGTCGAAAGAGGTCTGCTTCACCGCGGTGAAAGGCTTGACCCAGTCAAGACGCTTGGCTTGCTCACGCCAGAAACCATCGGGGTTGACCACCGACTGCTGGTACATGGCCTTGTAGGTCGCCTCATCGGTCAGCGTGTTGGCTGCTACTTCGGGGCGAACGGGGTACAGGGAAGCCGCACTCATCTTTCTTACCTCGGTGACAATAGTTGTTTTTGTATGGCCCTGTTGTAGCCGGGGCCGGCCTATAGAACCATTCGACGATGGTAGTAACAAGCCCCTACAAATTGCCCCGGTATCCAGCTTTGGCGCTCTGGCCCGCGGCCTGCGGCGCTTCGACGGTTTGTGAAAAAACCTTTAACACGGGATTGTTACAAAAACCGCTAAAAGTGTTTATCAAAACCACGGGTATATGAATATAACCCCCACGCCTAAAATCAACTCCGCCAACAAGGCAATCTGATTAACACCGCAACAGCCCCCACGAAGGCAACGTTAATCCGAACTCCCAAACTTCAAGTTACGCACGCGGCCTCACAAGGGCCCCGTGACCCCTTTCGCCCCAAAGAAGGTAAGTAAAGAAATGAAAGTTCTAGTAGCAATGGCCCTCAGCAGCCTGTTTGCCACCACCGTCCTGGCCGACGAAGCCCCGACCGAGCTGGCCGGCCAGAACGCCCCGATTGTTGAGGACTACACCTACAGCACGCACTTGGATGTCGCCAAAGTAGTGTCCATGAGTAATATCCCGGAAGTCTGCGAAGTTGTACCGGTGAAGATGGAATATGAAGACTCGCACGGCCAACGGCATATTCTTAATTATCACGTGATGGGCAATGGTTGCTCCAACGGGTAATGAGTTTTCAAGTTGAATGCTTGCTCGCCGCAAGAAATCGTTCTTGCGGCAAAGGCCCAGCCTCTTTTATCGCCCCAGCCGCGCGACGTTCATAAACCGACGAGCAGGCTTGCCTGTGGTGCGATCATCCGGCAACCCCCAGTACACCACGCCTGTGCATATCAGGCAGAACGGTGCCAGCGCCAACATGCCAAGGTAGGTGTTGCCGCTTACATCGTTGATGTAGCCCACCAGCAACGGCGCGACCATCCCACTGAGCTGCCCCACCGTATTCACGGCGGCAATCCCCCCGGCGATAGCAATGCTGCGGTTGATCGCACTCACCGTTACTTGGTCCGCGCGCGTGGATGACCCCGGCCCACAGTTCGCGCAGGCGCCACACCCGGGCATGATCATTTCGACGCCCAGGCGCTCGAAGGTGGCCAGGTAGCCCTTTTCGATGCAGTAGTCGCGAACTGCCAGCGTGCCATATTGCAGGTAGAGCCGGGTGCGCTCATGCAGGGACAAGCCCTGGGCCTCAGGCGCGAACAGTCGATCGCCAACCGCTCTTTGTACTCGGCCTGCGCATCGCTGAATAACCACCCTTCCAATTCAATAGCCACGCCCCGGCGCTCAAGGATGAAATCGACAGTTTTCTGGTCGGGCTGCACGATACCGGTGAACCCGCCCAGCTCCGCCACCATATTGGTCAACGTGGCCCGCTCATCAATGGACATGGCCCGCACCGCTTCGCCGGTGTACTCGAACACCGCGCCAATCCCATGGCCCTGACGAATGAATGCCAGGCTCAGCAACTGCAGTACCACGTCCTTGGCGGTAACCCCCGGCACAAGCCGGCCATTGAGCTCGACACGGATGATCTCGGGCACCCGGCAACGGATGTAACCCGTGGCCCAACTGTTGGCAATGTCGGTGGCGCCGGCCCCGAAGGCCAGGCAGCCCAGCGCGCCGGAGTGCGGGGAATGTGAGTCGGTACCGACGACGACCTGGCCGGGCATCGCGTACTTCTCGGTCATCAAGGCGTGACAGATACCCTCCGAGCCAGGCCTGTCTTGCAATGCGCCGTGCTCGATCACCGGGTAGCGCCGTACAAACGCGTGATGGGCGCTGGCCAGCCCACCGACCGCAGCGAGCAGGTTGTCTCGCACATGGGCCACACTCTGGCTGACCAGGATGAGATGGTCTTGAAAAGCAATAATTTCATGGGCACGCACCAGCGCCACATCGTCACCAAAAGCGTCGTGCATCAAGTGCGCGCACATCCCGGTGAAGTAATCGTGGCTAAAACGCCAGTCCGCCGAGATAAATACGCCATCCCCTTTCGCCACCGCCTTATCAGGCCCGAGGCGACGACGCTCGATGATCTTTTCGACCAACGTGAGAGGCCGGCTGCTCGGGAGCGGGTTGAACACGTTGCCATCACGCGACGGCAAGTGGGCTGGATTCGCGCGAAGATCCCTTGCCATAACGCTTGCCTGTCACCGTGACCGTGAACCCGCCCGCCTGAACCGCAAAATTGCCGATCGGGCACACGCCTTCAACCTTGAAGCCCACGTAGGGAAACTCACCCAGCCGCGCGTCATAGGTCATCATGACGACCACGGGCGTGATTTCATCGGTGGAAATATCATCACGCAGTGGCAGCGCAGCGGTCAGCGTGATGTCGTGCCCCTGGAGCTGGGCACGAACGGCCTCGCAGTGGCTGGATAAAAACAGGATGCGTCCTTCAAAGCGCAGGGGTGTTTTAGCCATATGCCCTCTCCTTTTGAGAGCGAGACTAAACTTCGACCCGTTTAACGGTAGTGATCATTGCTCAGCACACCCATCACCAAATAGCGGTGCTCCATGCAATCAATCTGGCGATTTGACCCCACCTCCTTGAAGCTCTTCATTGCCGCCTGCGAATTGGGCAGCATTGCGCGCGCCGCGGAACGAGAAAACAGGGTGGCCTCGGCGGTGAGCAAACGCATTGCGGAACTGGAAGAAGCCGTTGGCACCCCCTTGTTCTATCGGCACAAAAAAGGCATCACCGCCACGCCTGCCGGCCAGTGCCTGTTTGAACACGCAACGCGGGTCGTCGATGACTTATTGCAGATGAGCGCGCAGATGTCCGGCTTCGCCAAGGGCCGACGCGGCATATCAGGATCGGCGCGAACCGCTCCAGCATCATTCAGTTCCTGCCCCACGACCTTCGCGCCTTCCGTACGGAGTACCCCGGTATTGAAATAGCACTGGAGGAACAGACCAGCGAAGAGGTCCTGGAATCGGTGCTCGGCAATCAACATGACCTGGGTATTGGCACGGGCCTGTGCGACGCGGTAGAGCGCGGGCTGCAGGTGCATGATTACCACTGGGACGAACTGGTGCTGATGGTGCCGATGGGCCACCCGTTGTGCCAGCATCGCGTGATCGCCTTTTCAGACAGCCTGTCGTTCCGCCATATCGCCCTGCACACGGACAGCCCGCTGTACCGAATGCTGGACCACGCGGCCCGCAGCGACAGCCAAACGATCCAGTACGACGTGCATGTAAAGAGCTTCGATGCGGTGTGCTGGATGATCCAGGCACACATGGGTATCGCCGTCATTCCCCGCAAAGCGGTCAGCTACACCGACGGGCCGGGGCTGGTCAGCATCGGGTTGAGCGACAGTTGGGCGTCCAGGCGCTTTCACATCATCACCCGGCCCACGCCGTATCAATCGGCGGCATGCAGAAGCCTGCTGCAGTTTCTGCGCGCTCAAATACCCGGCCCTGCACATTGAGCCCTACCCCGCCAACTGCCCGATTTACAGGGCTGGCGCCTGCATGCGGCAAATGCCCACTGAAATCTCGTCACCGTCCGTCAAAAAATTCCTACCCCGCCAACCCCTGTAAACCCGCACTCCGGGTAAAAAAGTCTTCATTTTGTGCGCGCGCCGAGACCATCCGCCGCAACACAGCGCCGATTTTTTCCCTATAATGCGCGGGTAAATCGGGCCTGCAATATCCCATTACATTGGGACGAAGAGCCAGACCTGAGGCCTCCGCTGGAGCAAGCGCGCACCGCTCCGCACCTCAAGCCTCACGCAGAGTACCCGTAACCCTATTCCGTTTAATGCCTGCGCGAGCTGCTGCAACAAACGATTCCTTAAGATCCACCGCGGCCTCAGGGCCGTGTGAACACCCAACCACGCGGTTTCACACGGGCACCTTTGAGCCCTCACGCAGGAGACGACACGTCATGCTGAGCTGGGACGAATTCGACAAAGAAGAAGAAGGCGAAGTAGCCGCTAAAGGCGCCAACGCCGGCCACGCCACCGAAGCCAACATGGACCGCCTCGACGGTGCCGGCGCCGCTGCCGCCGTCGAAGCCCGCGCCGTCACCGCCAACGACTCCGCCGCCATCATCCGCGCCAAGGCTGCCCTGGACAAACTCGACGTCGCCGAAGGCCTCGCCGAACTCGAAGGCGCCTCCGCCCGCGTCGCCGTTGACGAAAAACGCATGATCAACTGCCGCGCCGACCTCAACCAACTCGTGCCCTTCAAGTACGACTGGGCCTGGCAGAAGTACCTCGACGGCTGCGCCAACCACTGGATGCCGCAAGAGGTCAACATGACCGCCGACATCGCCCTGTGGAAAAACCCCGAAGGCCTCACCGACGACGAACGCCGCATCGTCATGCGCAACCTGGGCTTCTTCTCCACCGCCGACTCGCTGGTCGCCAACAACCTGGTGCTGGCCGTGTACCGCCTGATCACCAACCCGGAGTGCCGCCAGTACATCCTGCGCCAGGCCTTCGAAGAAGCGATCCACACCCACGCCTACCAGTACTGCATCGAATCGCTGGCCATGGATGAAGGCGAGATCTTCAACATGTACCACGAGATCCCATCGGTGGCTAAAAAGGCCGCGTGGGGCCTGAAATACACCCGCTCGATCTCCGACCCCAAGTTCGAAACCGGCACCGTCGACACCGACAAAGAACTGCTGCGCAACTTGGTCGCCTACTACTGCGTACTGGAAGGCATCTTCTTCTACTGCGGCTTCACCCAGATCCTCTCCATGGGCCGCCGCAACAAAATGACCGGCGTGGCCGAGCAGTTCCAGTACATCCTGCGCGATGAGTCGATGCACCTGAACTTCGGTATCGACGTGATCAACCAGATCAAAATCGAAAACCCGCATTTGTGGGATGCCGAGATGAAGGAAGAAGCGACCCAGATGATCCTGCAAGGGACTCAGCTGGAGATCGAATATGCGCGTGACACCATGCCGCGTGGGGTGCTGGGGATGAATGCGGCGATGATGGAGGATTACCTCAAGTTCATTGCTAACCGCCGTTTGTCGCAGATTGGGCTGAAGGAAGAGTATCCAGGCACGACCAACCCGTTCCCGTGGATGAGCGAGATTATGGATTTGAAGAAAGAGAAGAATTTCTTTGAGACCCGTGTGATTGAGTACCAGACCGGCGGCGCGCTGAGCTGGGATTGAAGTTACAAACACCAGATAGAGCCGCCCATGGGCGGCTCTTTTTTTATATATGGAAGTTAGAAGGTCCAATCAGCACATGGAAATGCTCTACGCCACCCTAATCATAATCGCGTCAATCGGACTGGCTACCTGGATGTTTCTCGGTGGGTTTGTCTTCAGAAAACCGTTCGTTCTCTGCGTCATGGGTTTTGTCCTGGCCCTCGCCGGCGGATACCTTTCCTACAGTTTGCAAGAAGCCGCCGATAACGCCGAAGTCGCTAAGTACTTTAGCGACCTTAAGCTGACCGCCGCACTTGTCAGCTACACCATCGCAGCTGCCGGCGGAAGTTTGATTGCAAGCGGCATCCTATTGAAAGCCCAGCATCTAGCCAAAGCGGATAAACACTCTGCAAAGGCTGCCGTGAGGCTGGTTTACAACCACATCGCGATGATCCAACAGCATGCGCAGCGGCTATTGGATAACCCCACGAAGCTATCGATAGCACAGCGGAGAGAACAGCTTGACGACCTGCGCTGTCGGTTGTGCGTGCAACAAACTGCGTTGGACAAGGCCCTTGAACGGCTGGAACAAATGGACTACCCATAAACGTTTGCCATTCCTCGAAGTACATCACGTCAAGCACCTGGCCCAGAAGGGTTCGGATCGCATCACCAATGCTGTAGCCTTGTGCCCCAATTGCCATCAGCGTCGTCACCGGTCGAGTGATCGGGAGGCTTTCACCGAAGGGCTTTACGCCAAAATCGGAAGATTGGCACGGGAGTAGACTCCTGCTGTCACAGCTGATGCACGTTCAAAACTATTAGATAGGACCGAGGCCAACCCGTGAACCCAGACATGCTCGAAGCCGGCCCCGTTGATGCCAAAGTACTTTCCGTCTTTGACTTCGACGGCACCCTCACCCACCACGACAGTTTTGTGCCCTTCCTCAAGTTTGCCTTTGGCCCCGGCGAGTTTTATGGCCGGATGGTCAAGCTGGCGGTGCCGGGGCTGCGCTTTTTGGTGCGGCAGATCAGCCGGGATGAGTTGAAGGCGCAGTTGATCCGCACCTTTATGACGGGGGTGGAGAAGACGTGGGTGCAGCAGAAGGCCGAGGAGTATTGCCAGCGCAATTGGGCGCGGTTGATGCGCCCGGCGGGGGTGTTGTCGGTGGAGCAGGAGTTGGGCTCGGGGGCGGTGGTGACGCTGTGTTCGGCGTCGCCGGCGTTGGTGTTGCAGCCGTTTGCCGATCGGCTTGGCATCCGCTTGATCGGCACTGAGCTTGAAGTGGTGGATGGGGTGTTGACCGGCAAGCTCACCGGGAATAATTGCCGCTGTGAGAACAAGGTGCTGCGGCTCGAAGCGGTGTATGGCGACCTGGGGGAGTACCGGCTCAGGGCCTGGGGCGATACGCGCGGGGACCGGGAGTTGCTGGCGGCGGCGCAGGACGCGCATTTTCGGCATTTTCATGCGAAGAAGAAAAAGCGGGCTCGGTTGCAGCGCTAATGCGGTGGCGGGGTTGGCGGTAGCTTCGCTGGGGGCCGTAAGCCTGTACATTCGATCGCTGCAATGACCGATATCTGCGTAATATCCAGCGAAACTTCTCCCGGACCCAAGCCCCATGAAATTCGCTACGGCCTACAGCCTGAGCCTCGATGACAAGCTGTCGATCTACGACGTCCGAGAGCTGAATTTCGATGAAACCGCAGCCTACGACTCCGAACAGGATAGCTTCCTCTGCCCCAACGACGCCTGCCGTGGGGCGTTCGATACGGGCAATGCACTGGGCACCTTCAACGCGAAAAACGTCAATTATGTGCGCACGCCGCATTTCAAGAACAAAACCAGCACCCGGCATATCGAAGGCTGCCGCTATGCCAGTACGCACAAGGCCGCTGCGGGTGAAAATGACGACGAGCGCGAGGACAACTTCCCGTCGGAATGGGTGCTGACGCGGCGTCAGTACCCACGCAAACCCGCACCCGCCGGTACCGAAGGAAGCCTCCCACAAGCCCACACAAAGGTGCCGTCACCTCAAGCAACCCCATCCCACGGCGCCAGCGACCATACCCCGGATAAAACCAGCGTATTCGCCCACCCGGTGGAATGCTACGTGTCCAATATCGACGACAAGGATACGCTCAAGCGCATGCCGCTGAAGATCGGTGATCACACGGCGACCTATTGGGCTTTTTTCAAGAAAATCGAATACCTGCAAGACAACAAGGGCTTGATCTACTGGGGCAAGATCAAAGCGATCAAGGATTACACCAGCAGCTTTCGCATCGACTTCGAAAAGAAGGTATGGCTCGACAAGAAGCCGTATTCGGTGAACGTCTACCTGAGCAAAAAACTCATCGACAACTACCGCAAGCGCACCGCATTCCTGGAGCAGATCAAAGCCGCTGCGAGCAGTGAGCGGTCGCTGTATTGCTTCTTTTATGGAGTGACGCCCGAGCTGAAACAGGTGCCGAGCAAGAAGAACCCCGAGCAGACGTTCGGGGTGTTCAGCGCGAATATCGAGAACCTGGACCACCTGATTATTCGGGAGGCGCCGACGGTCGAATAGAGGGCGGCTGAAAAGCCATCAAAAAAATCCAGTTGATGAACGGTCGAAACAACTGTACAAAAACACAGTATAGTTTGCCCTCCCCGTCGAACCCTGGAGAAACCCGATGTCCTCTCTGGCAATGAGCTCTTTTGTAGAACAGCAGATCGTCCTGCACCAATTCACCGCCAAACATAGCGCACAGGCCCGGCTCATGCTGGGCTGGAGCCGCGAAGACCTGGCCCGTCACGCGGGCGTCGCGGTCGAATCGGTTCAACAGTTTGAAGGCCTGGGCGAGGTGGATGACAAAACCCGTCTGGCCCTGGCGTTTCGGCTGGAAGCAGAAGGGCTGGTATTTTTTCCAGGGTTTGCGCCGGCGTGGGGAATGAGGGCCGACGCCAGGTGCGCAGGCTAAACCCCCCAGGTTTGACGCCTACTTTGGCGGGGTTCGCTCCACCGCGTTGGAACACCGCGGGCACAATGATGGAGCCATTGGTTTCAGGGCCCAGGGTCAGGCGTGGGGTTGTTCAAACGCACGCTGCGATACCCCTGCACCACCACGGCCAGTGATTCCCTCGACCATCGCGCACCGTAGAACCACACCGTAGTGCCGCCCTCGAGTGGCTCGCCAAACCGTGGATACCCAGCCCAACACGCCTCATGGAACGCGGCACTCTGGCTGTCGGATACCAGGGCATCCAGCCGATACTCGTTCACCAGTTCGTCGATTTCATTGTGGGTGTGCAGGTTGAACTGGAGGCTTGCATCAACCCGTCGTGCCGGTACCGGAACCAGCTTTACCCCGGCCCGACACAGGGTTTCCAGCGCCCGCGTGAAGGGCGGCCGGTGTGCGATAGACGTTTGATCAGGGCCACTCCCGTAGCAGTCGGCAAACCCTATGCGTTTGCCGGACAACCCGTAGACGGTCGTAAACGTGCAACTGTCTTGCACCGGCGGCACCGCCACCATGACTGGCTCCCTTGGGTCGACACCGCTCAAGGCGATCAGCGACAACGAGGGATCCCGCATGGGCTTTATGGGAAGTGCCGGTGCGTCATAACCCGGGATCGGGACGCGGCTGTCGGCATGCACCTGAGGCAAGGGAACACCACCAAACGCAATGCTGGGCGGGCTCGCGGGTTCGACGGCGGAATGGCAGGTTGCCGTCGCCAGAGCCGGTGGATTCCGTGAGCGCGGGCCCCCACGCTCCGACCTGACAACCCATGCCCGGCCACCCATATTTCTTACACTTGCCTTCCATCAGATCTGCCCCCTGAACACTCATTTTCGGGGATCATCGCACCCTTCATGGACACGTGTCGCAGTCCTGAAACAGCTTGAAAACTCCTTTTTCCGATCCCCCCTCATCAGCTCACGAGGGGCTGTTGCGCATCCTGAGTTTCCACCTCCAACCACCATGCATACCCACGCTCAGGGTGATTCAAACTGAACGCGCGCCCCATCGGCGGCGTGGTAATCGACACATTGCGCTCCCACGCCAGCGCCATGATGCGGTCGAACGGTTCGTGCCAGGCATGGAAAGCCAGGTCGAAGGTGCCGTTGTGAATCGGCAGCAGCCAACGCCCTTTGAGGTCGATGTGCGCCTGCAGGGTTTGCTCCGGCTGCATGTGCACGTGTGGCCAGTCGACGTTGTAGGCCCCGGTTTCCATCAGCGTCAGGTCAAATGGGCCGTACTGTTCGCCGATCCGCTTGAAGCCGTCGAAATAACCGGTGTCACCGCTGAAAAAGATCCGCCGCGCGCCGTCGACCATCACCCAGGAACACCACAGCGTCTGGTTGGCATCAAACAGCCCGCGCCCGGAAAAATGCTGCGCCGGCGTCGCCACGAAACGAATGCCCTGCACCTCGGTGCCCTGCCACCAATCCAGCTGGCGCACCTTGTCGGCCGCCACGCCCCACTTGACCAGAAGGTCACCCACGCCCAGCGGCGCAAGAAAATAACGGGTCTTGGCGGCCAGTTGGATGACAGCCTTGCGGTCAAGATGATCGTAGTGGTTGTGGGAAAGAATCACCGCTTCCAGCTCAGGCAGCTCATCCAGACTGATCGGTGGCTGGTGAAAGCGCTTGGGGCCGGCCCAACTGAATGGCGAGGCGCGTTCGGCGAATACCGGGTCGGTCACCCAGAACTTACCGCGCATCTTGAGTAATACGGTGGAATGCCCAAGGCGAAACACGCTGTGATCGGGTGCGGCCAGCAATTGGTCGCGGGACAACGGTTGCACCGGAATCGCCCCTACCGGCCGCGTGGTACGCGGTTTGTTGAACAGCATGTTCCAAAAGATACGCAAGGTTTTGCCGAAGCCACCGTGCGGCACAGGGGGGGCGTTACTGAAATGCGATTTGCCCTGCACGGCGGTGGAGGAAGGGTCGATGCGGGGTGAGACGGTGGCCATTGCAGAGTGACTCCTACGGTCCGCAGCTAAACTACACTGCACAGTGTAGTTTCAAGATTGCAACAAAACCGTTAGCAAGTAAACTACCGAGTGTAATTTTACTTCAAGAGCCGAACGCCACCCATGACTGCCCCTCAGCGCCTCACCGACCGTAAACGCCAAGCCATCGTGGCAGCGGCCATCGCCGAGTTTCGCGAGAACGGTTTCGAGGTCACCAGCATGGACAAAATCGCCGCCACCGCCGGGGTTTCCAAACGCACCGTGTACAACCACTTCCCCAGCAAGGAAGAGTTGTTCGCCGAAATCCTGCACCAACTCTGGGCCAGCAGCGTCGCGCAACTCGATGTCAGCTACGCCAGCGAACGCCCGCTGCGCGAACAATTGCGCGGGTTGCTGGAGGCCAAGATGAAGATGATGTCGGATGCCAATTTCCTCGACCTGGCCCGCGTCGCCATCGCTGCGACCATTCATTCGCCGGACCGCGCGCAAGACATGGTCAACCGCCTGAGCCAGCGCGAAGAAGGTTTCACCCAATGGGTACGTGCCGCCCAGGAAGACGGCCGCCTCTGCTGCACCGACCCGGCGTTTGCCGCCCACCAGATCCAAAGCCTGCTCAAAGCCTTCGCTTTCTGGCCCCAGATCACCCTCGGCCAACCCATCCTCGACACTGCCAGCCAGGCCAATGTCATCGAGTCGGCCATCGACCTGTTCCTGGCCGGCTACGAAGTCACTGCCCCGCGCCGCCCATAAAAGGTGTTGCAGGCGCGACATTCCAGGTCGTTTTTGACGCTTTCGCCCTCTGCTCTGCGCAAATGGCCTGGAAGGACACTGATTATTCCCCTGCGAGTCCCCACAATATTCACCGCGCTTATCCGATCAACGGTTAATCCACCGAGCGTGCATCGCCGTGCAGGTCAAGCAGCTGAACCGGGAATCTATGGAAAACAGACAAGGCAAAGGGCTTTCGTTTGCCAGACGCATCTACAGGCCAAGGATCATCGGCGCGGCCATGTGCAGCATCGGCGTGATTGCAGCCCTGTATCCGTTGGCCATGCCTGGCTGGGTCTGGGCATTACTGCTGTTCAATGGCGTGGTCTGGCCTCACCTGGCGTATCAGTGGGCGGCCCATTCCAAGGTTCCCTATGACGGCGAACAGCGCAACCTGGTGTATGACGCCTTGTTCAGTGGGTTCTGGGTCGCGACGCTGCAGTTCACACCGTTAACCAGCGTCACCCTGCTGTCGATGGTGTCCATGAACAACGTGGCCGCCGGCGGCAAACGCCTGTTGATTCGCGGCGCACTGGCCCAACTGTTCGGCGCCGGGGTGGCCGTGCTGCTGTTTGGCTTGCACTTCAACCCCAGCGTCGGTTTGGTGCAAGTTTATGCCTGCCTGCCGATGCTGACCCTCTACCCGATGGCCATCGGCATGGTCTGCTATCAATTGGCGATCAACCTGTCGGCACACAAACGCACCCTCAGCGCGTTAAGCCGCATCGACAGCCTCACCGGCCTGCTCAATCACGGCTCATGGAAAGACCTGCTGCACCTCACGTTCCACAAGTGCCGGCAGCAACAAAGCCACGCCACCATCGCGCTGATCGATATCGACCACTTCAAGCAGATCAACGATACCCACGGCCATATCGTCGGCGACGCCGTGCTGCGCCAACTGAGCCTGGAGCTCCGGCGCAACCTGGGGAATAACGACTTGGCGGGACGTTATGGCGGCGATGAATTCTGTGTGATTCTTCCGCAGATGCATCAGGAGGAAGCGGCGCGAATCATGGAGCGCATGCGCGAAAAATTCAGCAACTACCGTCCCGCGCATATCCCCGAACTGCGCGTGAGCCTGAGCATCGGCCTGGCAGATTTCCATCCTTCCTTCACCGACGCCGCGATGTGGCTGAATGCGGCGGACCGGGCGCTGTATGCCGCCAAGGACACCGGGCGCAACCGGGTCAACCTCAGTGAGAAAAAGGTCGCTCACTGCAGTTGAAAGGCCTTACGCACCTCGTCTGATTCTCCCGTCAGGCCGGCTGAGCGATAGCACAATGCCGCCACTGGTCGCCTACCCAAAAAAGGTCCTGCCCCTGGGGCGAACTTCTTGTCACGCTGACCACTCTGAGCCCCTTGTTCCCCCCCGCTGTCAGAAACAGGACACTGACAATGAGCAGGTCAACCGTAAGGCAGAATGCCTTACGGGGACAGGCGCACATTCATGGATACCTCACGTCTGCCTGTACGAGCCCCCGAACATGTTATTCAACGCCCATAAAAAAACCATCAGCCTCTTGCACCACACCCTCGCGCAACAGGCCAGCCTGCTGAACGCCATCGAGTGCTCCATGGCGGTGATCGAATTCGACCTGCAGGGCCACGTGTTGCGGGCCAATGACAATTTCCTCAAAACCATGGGCTACCGCGCCGAGCAGATCGTGGGCCAGCCCCACCGTCTGTTGTGTCCCCCCGCGTTCGCCCGTAGCGCCGAGTACCAGCAGTTGTGGTCGAACCTGCGCAGCGGCCAATTTCAGGCCGGTACGTACGAACGCGTGGGCGACAAGGGGCAGTCGGTGTGGCTGGAGGCAAGCTACAACCCGGTACGTGATGAGGCAGGCCAAGTGATCAAGGTGGTCAAGTACGCCATGGACGTCACACACCGCCTGCAGGCCGAGAGCGAAGCCAATGCCAAATTGGCGGCTATCGGCCGGGCAATGGCGGTGATCGAATTCAACCTCGACGGCACCATCATCACGGCCAATGCGAACTTCCTGCAGCGCATGGGCTACAGCCTGGCGCAGATCCAGGGCCAGCATCATCGCCTGTTCTGCCCGGCGCAACTGGCCAACAGTGCGGCCTACAAAGAATTCTGGAAACGTTTGAACCAGGGCGAACTGTTCAGCGGCCAGTTCGAACGCGTGGACAAAAACGGCCAGACCGTCTGGCTCGAAGCCAACTACAACCCGGTGTATGACGCCAGCGGCCAGCTGTGCAAAGTGGTCAAGTTCGCCTCGGACGTGACCGCGAGCGTGCAACAACACGCGGCCGATGCGGCCAGCGCGGCCCAGGCGTATCACATTTCCCTGAGTACCCGGGACATCGCCGAAAAAGGCGCCGAGGTGATCCAGCAAAGCGCCAACGGCATGCGCGACATCGCCGCCGACATCGACGACTCTTCGCACCTGATCGCCAAGCTGGGCGAGCGTTCGCAGCAGATCACCACCATCGTCAACACCATTCGCGGCATCGCCGAGCAGACCAACCTGCTGGCCCTCAACGCAGCCATCGAAGCAGCCCGCGCGGGTGAGCAAGGCCGCGGATTTGCCGTGGTGGCCGACGAAGTCCGGCAATTGGCGGCACGCACCAGTGGCTCAACGGCGGAAATTTCCAGCATGATCGCGATGATCCAGGACGAAACCCGCCAGGCCATCGAGAGCATGGACGGCACCCGCGACCGCGCCGCTCAAGCCGTGGACCTGGCCAACCGAGCCGGCACGGTCATCCTGCAGATCCGCGAGGGCACCAGCGAGGCGGTGCAGGCGGTGAGTGCGTTTGCCAACGAGCGCGCCGGGCGCTAAGCAGGCTACGGGTTATTCATGCGTAAGACAGGTCGCCAGGGCTATAGTCACCCCCTGTCTTAACGATGACCCGAGCCCGCCATGCACTCAGAAAAGCCCGACACAGCCCCCGTCGACCACCTGCGCTTCCATCGTGCCCACGCGCACTTGGCGCCCACCTTTGGCAACGACACCTTTGCGCTCAAGGCTGAAGCGTTCGCGCGCTTCTTTGGCACGCCGACCTTCCTCGGCGCGCAAACCGCCATCGTGGTGCTGTGGGTGGCATTGAACGCCACCGGCATCACCCACTTCGACGTGTACCCGTTCATCCTGCTCAACCTGGCCTTCAGCCTGCAGTCAGCCTATGCCGCACCGCTGATTCTGCTGGCCCAGACCCGGCAAGCCGCACGGGATAAAGCCCAGTCAGACGCCGACGCGCAACACCGCGAAGCCCTGGCCATCGCCAATACCGAACGCCAGGCCCAGGCCGCGCAGACCACCAGACAACTGCTGGAACTGCTCGAACAAAACACCCGGCTGACAGAAATGACCAAGCAACTGACGGAACACATCGAAACCCTGACGTGTGAAATGCATGAGCACTTTGTGAGAAAAACCTGAAGCCAAGGTCGGTGCAGTTCGCCCCAAACGTTCATTTATTCAAGCGCACGTGCCGTCCCAGCTCGTCAAACAACGTCACCACCGAGCGTAACGCCCGGCAGTCGGGGCGCGTGAGCAACCACAGCGCAGTGTCGTGCCCTGCCAATGCCGGCCCCAGCGGTTGCAGGGCGTCATCCAATAAAAAGTCGGGCAACGCCGCCACGCCGAGCCCGGCCTTCACCAGTTCGGTGACCGACAACATGCTGTTGCAACGATAGCTGGGGCGCACGCCTGGCAGGTGTTCGCGGCGCCAGGCGACGGTGGGGTGGTCGGGCAGGAAATCATCCGGTGCGATCCAGGCCAACTCGGCCAACTCCCGACCGGCATGGCACCGGGCATAGTCGGCATTGGCACACACGACGTACGACACAGTACCGAGGCAGCGCCCTACAAGATGCTCCGGTGGCGTCCTGGTCAAGCGTAGGGCGATATCCGCATCACGACGGCTGAGGTTGGCGAAATCATTGGAGGTGCTCAACTCCAGAGTGAGCGCGGGATACTGCGGCATAAACTGCGCCAGCGCAGGCAGCAGCAGGCCTTGCAGTACCGAGTCGGTACATGTCAGGCGCACCGTGCCGCTGATCACTTCGCCGCCCTGCTCCACGCCAATGCGCGCGGCCTCCAACGCCTGCTCGGCGCGCTCGGCCTGCTGCGCCAGGGTGCTGGCCAGGCTGGTCGGCAAGTAACCCGCGCGGCTTTTTTCAAACAGCGTCTGGCCCAGCGCCGCCTCCAGGCGCCGCACCGCGCGGAACACCGTGGACACATCCACGCGCAGCAACGCCGCCGCGCGTGCCAGGCTGCCGCCGCGCACCAGGGCGAGGATCAGCGACAGGTCGGTATAAGCGATTGAATAGTGCGTGGCCGCATTGAGCATATGGGTAAACGCCAATATTGATTGCGTGAGCGCCAATCTATAGTGCACCCCAGCCCCACCACAAGCCATGGAACGCCTACGATGACAACCCGCCCTCTGCGCCTTGCCCTGATCGGTGACTACAACCCTGAGGTGATCGCCCACCAGGCCATCCCCCTGGCGCTGCAACAGGCTGCCGCCAACTTGGGCGTGACAGTTAACGCCCACTGGCTCGACACCGATACGCTCACGCACTCCCTGCACGACTTCGACGGTTTCTGGTGCGTGCCCGCCAGCCCCTATCGCGACACCGAAGCCGCACTGCGCGCGATCCGTTTTGCCCGCGAACAACGGCGACCGTTCCTCGGCACCTGCGGCGGTTTTCAACATGCGGTGCTGGAATATGCCCGCAACGTACTGGGCTGGGCCGACGCCGAACATGGTGAACTGGCTCCGGATGCCAAGCGCGCGGTGATCACGCCCCTGAGCTGCGCCTTGGTGGAAGCGCGCGACACCATACGCTTGGCGCCTTACACACGCATCGCCGAGGCCTACGACACGCTTGAGGTTGAGGAAGGCTACCGCTGTCGCTATGGCATCAACCCTGATTTTGCCGCGGCGTTGCTCGCACGTGACTTGATAGCCAGCGGCCACGATTCGGCAGGCGACCTGCGCGCCATCGAGTCGCTGGACCATCCGTTCTTCGTCGCCACCCTGTTCCAACCCGAACGCGCGGCGCTCAAGGGTCGCACACCACCCTTGGCGCTGGCCTTGCTCAAGGCTTGCCAGGCGCAAACGGCATGATCGCCAAGACGCCCGCCCCGCCCTACTACGCAGTGATTTTCAGCTCACTGCGCACCGACGGTGACCACGGTTACGTTGAGGCGACCGGCCGCATGCTGGAACTGGCGCGGGAACAACCAGGCTTCCTCGGGGTGGAATCGGCACGAGAAGATGGGCTGGGGATTACCGTGTCGTACTGGAGCAGCAAAGCCGCGATCCTGGCCTGGAAGCAGCAGGCCGAGCACCGCGCCGTGCGTGAGAGAGGACGCTCCACCTGGTACGCGGCGTTTCATACGCGGGTGTGCAAGGTGGAACGAGACTATGGATTCGCGCATTGAAAGGCAGTCGATAACACACTGCAAAACCCTGCGGGCAACGCGCAAACCTAGCTCACAAGACTGCGCAACGCGCTGATCTGCGGGATCTCTACCCGGCGCATGTACACACGCAGCGGCTCGGTGATGTTGATGCGGTCGTCGATGTTCTGGTCCAGCAGCAACCGGATGCGCTCGCGCGACAGGGTCATGGTTTGCCCGGGGGCCGGCAACCAGACGAATTCGGCGGTGGGGATGATGCCGTCGTCGGCAACGTCCATGCCGAAGGAGTCTTCGCTGAAACGCACGATGTATTGGCCGGTCTTGCGGTTAAGGCCCACAAACCCGTTAAGTTGGTCGGCGGCCTGGCAGATAAGCTCGGAGGTGATGCGCATGGTAAACCTCACTGAAAAGTCCTACATGGACTGGAAAGATGGTTTACACGCGTGGCGGAAAGTACTGCCCTCTGACGGGGCGGCTGCGAACAAGAGTACTGCAATGCCTGGCAAAAAAAACCGAAAAAATTGGCGCGGGCGCACGTTAATGTCGGTTTGGTGATAGCGCCTTTCGCAATCAATTGTTAAAAAGGAGGCCATCTCAAAGCTACCTCTACGAAAGGACTTCGCATATGCCTGTCACGTTTACCAAGAGCGCCTTGCTGCTGGCTCTGATGCTCGGCCTTGGCCAGGCGCAGGCTGCCGACCCGATCAGCCCGGCTGAATTGGCAACTAACGAAGGCATCCCGTACCCCGCCGTGATCGCCCACCGTGGCGCCTCGTACGACGCGCCTGAATCCACCGCCGCAGCCTACAAGGTCGCGCGTGACCTGGGCGCCGACTATCTGGAGCTGGACTTGCAGCGCAGCAAGGACGGCGTGCTGTTCGCCCTGCACGACAACAACCTGCAGCGCACCACCGACGTGGCCACCAAGTTCCCTGAGCGCAAAGACGCGCCGGCCAACGAATTCACCTGGAAAGAGCTGCAAACCCTCGACGCCGGCAGCTGGTTCAACGCGGCTTACCCGGACCGCGCACGCCCCGGTTTCGTCGGCCTGAAGATCCTGAGCCTGGACGACATCATCAAGATCGCCGAAGGCAACCCGCAGCACAAACCCGGCCTGTACATCGAAACCAAAGAGCCCAAGCAATTTCCTGGAATCGAAGCCGACCTGAAAAACAAACTGCTGGATAAAGGCTGGTTGAGTTCCGCCGGTTCCAAGCTGGGCAAGAGCAACACCGGCGTCGGCCAGGGCAAGGGCCGCGTGGTGCTGCAAACCTTCGAAACCGCCAGCCTCAAAGAGCTGCAAAAAGAAATGCCCAACACCCCGAAAATCCTGCTGTTGTGGGTCGGTGAAGGCAGCATCGAACCCAAATCCAAGCAGACCTTCGCCGAGTCCGGCGAACCCACCAAGGCCGCCTACTACGCCAAACAAGAGCCGAAGGACGCCGCCGAGTTCGAAAAATGGGTCGACGAAGCCAAGAGCCTCGGCGCCATCGGCACCGGCCCGTCGGCCGAGCTGACCGATCATGGCGACCAGAGCTACACCGACCTGGTCAAGCCTGAAATGAACCAGCTGACCCACGACAAAGGCCTGCTGGTGCATGTGTACACCGTGGATGAGCCGGTGGACTTCGAAAAAGTCATGAAGGCCGGCGTCGATGGCATCTTCACCAACCGCGCCGCCGAACTGCTGAAGTTCTACAAGCGCTGGCCGTCATCGAGCGTGCAGGATTTGCTCAACGACTATAAATACTGAGTGACGGCCCCATGGTCAGGCCGCCTGTGGCTGGGGCGCGACTACGGCTTGATCCTCGGCGAGCTGGGGCGTACCGCGCCCCATGCGCACTACGCCCATCAGTTGATGTTCTGCCCCGGCGGCGCCATCACGGTCCGCCTCAATGGCCAGATCACCGTGGCCCAGCGCTTGTTTATCCCTTCGCGAAAAACCCATGCCATTCTCGACAGCGAGGGTGAGGTGCGGGTGCTGTACGCCGAACCCGCCGTATTTGATACCGCCCCTTTGCAACAGCTGTTGACCGGCGCCGACCTGTCACTGGACGCCCTGCACCAACTGCCCCGGCGCAGCCTCGGTGATCCACGCCTGGAGCGCGCCCTCGACACCTTGGACCAACAGCTCGGCGGCAAGGTGTCGACCGAGGCTTTGGCCGAGGTGGCACATTTGTCACTGAGCCAGTTGGAACGCCTGTTCACCCATCAGTTGGGTTTGCCGGTGCGCCGCCTGGTGGTGTGGCGACGATTGCGCGTCGCCCTGGGATTGGCACTCGCCGGCAGCACGTTGACCGAGGCTGCCCATGCCGCAGGCTTTGCCGATTCGGCGCACTTCTCGCGGACCATGAAGCAGTTGTTCGGCGTAACGGCCGCCGCATCGCTGCGCCAACTGAACGTGCAATTTCTAGCGTAACTCTTCCGGCAGCGGCGGCTCCTTGCGCACGCAAACGGGCAGGAACGGATCACGCAACTGCGCCCCATAGGCCACTGGAAAATCCGGGCGACTGCCAATGCCCAGATCCCCCGGCCCCATGCGATAGCGGTCGCGATAAAACGCCGTGCCCAGCAGCCAGTCCCAGAGGTTGAAAAACAGGCCGAAATTGACATCCCCGGCGCGGCCGTACTTCATGTGATGAAACCGATGCACGGGTGCCCAGGCGAACACCCAGCGCAGCGGCCCCAGGCGCATATCCACATTGGAATGCTGCAGCAACAGTTGAACGGCAATAGCCAGGGCCAAGAGCTGCGCCACCTCCAGCGGGATGCCCAGCAGGATCAGCGGCAGCAAGCCGGCAGTCGCTTCCAGCATCTGGTGTAACGGGTGCTTCATCAAACCGTTGAACCCATAGAGCCGCTGCACGCTGTGGTGCACCGCATGCAAACGCCACAGCGGCGCGATGCGGTGGCTGGCGTAATGCATCAAGGTAATGCCTGCGTCGGCGAGTACGATGGCCATCAGCAGTTGCTCCCACAACGGCCAACCACGCGGCCAGATGCTTTCGAACGCCAACAGCGCAGTCAGCCCCGGCAGCATCAGCAGGCCCATGGCATTCAGGCTTTCGTTGACCAACGCGTGGAGCGTGTCGCGCCGACGGTCCCCCAGGCTGCGATTCCACTGCGGCTCATAGGGCAACCACTGCTCCATGAAAAATGACACCCCTACCGCCGTGGCAAACACCAGCACCAGCCCATTTGGCTGCGCGATGGCCCAACCGATAAATCCCGTCATAAACGCCGGTGCATAGATCCAGCTCATTAACCGTTTCATCCGAGTCTCCTTCCAAGTGAGCCCCAGCATGAAAGTGTCGGCGGCGGGTGGATTGAACAAACTGCGCAACCACTTGACATAATTAAGCGTGAATTAAGTTGCGCGGGATAACCTGATCCCACTTAAACAGCTCACCCCCAGAAGGACACACCATGAAAACCATGACCACTTTGTTCGCCGCCGCGGCCCTGACTCTGACTGCCGGCCTGGCCCAGGCTGATGTTCGTCCGGACCACATCGAAGGCTTGGTCAAATCCGGCGCCGTCATGCAGTTCGACAAACTCAACGCAGCCGCCGTAGCCACCCACCCAGGGGCGACGATTACCGATACCGAACTGGACACCAAACACGGTGTAGCCAATGAATATGTGTACGAAGTCGACCTGACTGACACGGCGGGCAAGAAGTTTGAAGTCAAGCTCGACGCCAAGACCGGCGCCGTACTCGAAAACAAGCAAGACACTTGAGTCACCCCGCTGTAAAACCGCGCCACCTTCGGGTGGCGCGGTTTTTTTATGGGCGCCGCTAAACCGTCACATAACCGTCATACCGCCTTGCAATGATTCGCCTACGCGATCCTGTGAAACGTCCTACAGGCGCTTTCTCTGCGAGCCTCCATGAACCACAGCATTGACCACAGCCATCAGGACTCCGATCTGTTTGGCTTGCTTTACGGTTTTCGTTTTCGCCCAGGTGAAAAGGCGGAACAGATTGATTCAGCCGCTGCGCTGGCGGCGCTGACAAGCCCTCAAGACCCCGAAGAGTTTTTGTGGCTGCACCTGAACCTGGCCCACGCCGCCTGTGAGCGCTGGATGCAGACGCACCTGCAATTGCCCGAAGAGTTCTTCGAAGCCCTGCACGAGGGCTCGCGCTCCACGCGGATCGAGCACGTCGACTCGGCCTTGTTGGCGGTGGTCAACGACGTGGTGTTCAACTTCAGCAGTTTGGTTTCGTCGGACATTTCCACGCTGTGGGTATGCGCCCGCAGCCGCCTGCTGGTCAGCGCGCGCCTGCAACCGCTGCACTCGGTGGACAAACTGCGCTCATCGGTAAAGGCCGGTGAGCGCTTTCGCTCGCCCCTGGAGTTGCTGGTGCATTTGCTGCGCGACCAGGGCGAAGTACTCACGCAGATCGTGCGCAAGACCAGCCTCAGCGTCGACCATATCGAAGACCAGTTGCTGTCCTCGCGCCTGTCCACCAACCGCGCTGAATTGGGCGCCGCGCGCCGCGTGCTGGTGCGCCTGCAGCGCCTGCTGGCGCTGGAGCCGGGGTCGCTGCTGCGCCTGCTCAACCGTCCACCGCAATGGCTGCAAAAGGAAGACGTCAAGGAACTGCGCAAATCTACCGAGGAGTTTGCGCTGGTCATCAACGACCTGACGGCCTTGGGCGAACGAATCAAGTTATTGCAGGAAGAGATCGCCGCCAACCTCAACGAGCAAAGCAACCGCACGTTGTTCACCCTCACGGTGGTCACGGTGCTGGCGTTGCCGATCAACATCATCGCCGGTTTCTTTGGCATGAACGTGGGCGGTGTACCGCTTTCACAAGACCCCGAGGGGTTCTGGATTCTGGTGGCGCTGGTCGCGACATTCACGCTGATCGCGGGGCGCTGGGCCTTTCGCAAATTCTCGAATTGAAAGGCGACCGGCTGTGGGAAGGGGTAGATCGCAGGGCTCTACGGGGTGTTGTAGACGAGCGGCATAGCCAATTTCACAAACAGTGACTTATCGCAGCATCTCTGTAACATTCTGCAATGACTATGAACGACATCCTTCATTACCTGGATGCTCCGGCATGGCCACCCCTTCCCTGACTGCTTCCACACACACCTCGACTGCCAACCCCAAACCCAGGCTGGACAAGAAACCCGGCCTGGTGACGGTGATCATTTTCTTCGCCGTGCTCGCCATGGGCCTGCTGTTCACCGCCTACAGCCTGATGCACGACATGAGGGAGCTGGGCACGGTGGTCACCACCTGGACGCCGTTCCTGCTGCTGGGCGTGGCGCTGCTGATCGCCCTCGGCTTTGAGTTCGTCAATGGCTTCCACGACACCGCCAACGCGGTGGCGACGGTGATCTACACCAACTCGCTGCCGCCGCATTTCGCGGTGGTGTGGTCGGGTTTCTTCAATTTCCTCGGGGTGCTGCTGTCCAGCGGCGCGGTGGCCTTCGGCATCATCGCCCTGCTGCCCGTCGAGCTGATTTTGCAGGTGGGCTCCTCGGCCGGCTTCGCAATGATTTTTGCGCTGCTGATCGCCGCGATCCTGTGGAACCTGGGTACCTGGTGGCTGGGCCTGCCGGCGTCGTCGTCCCATACACTGATCGGTTCGATCATCGGCGTGGGCGTGGCCAATGCCCTGATGCACGGGCGTGACGGCACCAGCGGTGTGGACTGGAGCCAGGCGATCAAGATCGGTTACGCGCTGCTCCTGTCGCCACTGATCGGCTTCGCGTTTGCCGCATTGCTGTTGCTGGCCCTGCGCGCCTTCGTGAAAAACCGCGCGCTGTACAAGGCCCCCAAAGGTGACACCCCGCCGCCATGGTGGATTCGCGGCATGCTGATCGCCACCTGCACCGGTGTGTCGTTCGCCCACGGTTCCAACGACGGGCAAAAAGGCATGGGGCTGATCATGTTGATCCTGGTCGGCACCCTGCCGATGGCCTACGCACTGAACCGCACGATGCCGGCCGAGCAATCGTTGCAGTTTGCGGCGGTGGCGGAAGTCACCCAGGTGGCCTTGATGAAAACCGCGCCGCAGGCACTGGCGGCTGACCCACGGCCGATCCTGTCGACCTACGTGCGCACCAAGGAAGCCACCCCGCAACTGGTACCGGCCCTGGCGGCCCTCACCGGGCATATCGGCGAAGAGGTAAAAGGCTACGGCTCCCTGGCCAAGGTCCCCGCCGAAGCGGTGGGTAACGTACGTAACGACATGTACCTGACCAGCGAAACCATCCGCTTGATGGACAAGGGCAAAGTCGGCAATTTTGACGCCGACACCCAAGGCAAGCTGCAACTGTTCAAGCAACAGATCGATAACTCCACGCGCTTTATTCCGCTGTGGGTCAAGATCGCCGTGGCCATCGCATTGGGCCTGGGCACCATGGTCGGCTGGAAGCGCATCGTGGTCACCGTCGGCGAAAAAATCGGCAAGACCCACATGACCTACGCCCAGGGCGCCTCGGCGGAAACCGTGGCGATGCTGACCATCGGCGCGGCGGATATGTATGGGTTGCCGGTATCGACCACCCATGTGTTGTCGTCCGGTGTGGCGGGCACCATGGTGGCCAATGGCGGTGGGTTGCAGATGCGGACCATCCGCAATCTGTTGATGGCCTGGGTGTTGACATTGCCGGCAGCGATTCTTCTGTCGGGCAGCCTCTACTGGCTGTTCACCAAGCTTTTCTGACACACCATCGCTTGAATGTGGAAGGGGGCTTGCTCCCTTCCACATGAGTACCGTGCGGTGTCAGTGACTAAAGAGTGCAGCCATCGCCTTCAGCCGTTTTTTGTACACCCGCCGCGCCTCCAACGCTTCCTCCAGCGTCACCGCCACAAACCCCGCCCGCTGGTTCGGCTGCATCTGCCCGATCAAATCCAGGTCGGCACTGATCACCGTGCCGATCATTGCGTAGCCGCCGCCCGACACCGCATCGCGATGCAACACGATCGGTTCCAGCCCCGCCGGCACCTGGATCGAGCCGATGGGGTAGCAACTGTCGACGATATTCGAAGGGTCCGAGCCCGCACCAAATGGCTGCTCCCGTGGCTGGAAGCTCAACGCGCTGCCGCCCTTGAAGCGATAGCCGATGCGGTCGGCTTCGGAGCCGACTGTCCACGGCTCGGCAAAAAAGCTGTGTTTGGCCGTATCCATCAGGCGTTCGTAATACAGACCGGGCACCACGCGCAGGGTAATGTCGCCGCCCACCGAGCGGCGCAAAGCCATCGGCAGGCTGTTACCCGCCCGGCCCTGCCCGCTCGCCACGCCGATGGGCAGTTCGTCGCCCTCCTGCAAACGCCGCCCGTGAAACCCACCCAGTGCGCCGAGGGTATAAGTGGAGCGGCTGCCGAGCACCTGCGGCACGTCGATGCCACCGGCCACCGCAAGGTACGTGCGCGCACCGACCTGGGGAAATTCGAAGCGCAATACCTGCCCCGCGCGCACGTGAAAGGCGGTGTCCTGGTGCACCACTTCACCGTCCAGACGCGGCGACATCAATGCGCCGCTTAACGCCACTAACGCATCCTGCCGGAACGCCAACTCAGGCCCGATCAACGTGCACTCCAGGCCCGCCGCGCCGAGTGGGTTGCCCACCAGATGGTTGGCCGCGCTCAACGCATATTGGTCCAGCGCGCCCGAAGGCGGGATGCCCAAGTGGTAATAACCTTCGCGCCCAAGGTCCTGCACGGAGGTGGCGAGACCGGGCTTGAGCACTTTGATCATGCCAACGCCTCCTGCAGGGTTTTCGGATAACCGATCGGGTCGGCGAGGAACGCATCGAGGGAAAACTCCACCGGGCGGATACGCAGGTCGAAACGTCCCGCGTCCACCTCGGCGAGGGCCCGGTCGTAGGCTTCGCGGTCAATCGGTTTGAACTGCACGATGTCACCGGGGCGGAAGAACACCATATGTTCCTTGAGGTAGGCCAACTGCTGCGCCGGGTCATAGATCGGTGCCGGGGTCACGCCGAACATCTGGTAACCGCCGGCGCCGCGCACCGAGTAGATACAACCGAAACAACCGCCGTGCCCCAGGGTGAGTTTCGGTGTGTCGGTGCGTGGGCGCAGGTACTTGGGCACCTGCAATTGCCGCGCGCGCTCGACCATCTGGAACATGAACGGCAGACCCGCAACAAACCCGACCATCGACACAAACCACGGCGCACCGCTGTGGGCGGCGATAAACGCGTCCACATCGGCCAGGCCATTGATGCGTGCGGCGTACTCCAGGTCGGTACCGCTGGGGTCTTGATGGCGGTCGCGAAAACGCATCAAGGTCTCCAAGGTCCAGGGGTCGTTGTAGAGCACCGGGATTTCGATGATGCGCGTGTGCAGACGGCGTTCGGCCACGGCCTGGGCTTCGGCGCTTTGCACGGCGTCGAGCAGCACATGAGGCGCGATGCGGTCGGGGTCGAAGCGGACCTGGAACGAGGCGTTGGCCAGGCACACATCCAGCACACCGTCCAGCGCCAGGCGCTCCACCGCGCGGGTCACGGCCATGCCCTTGAAAAACGCCTCCAGCGACATGCTGTCGCTGACCTCGGCAAACAGGTGTTCATCACCGCCGAAGCTGTAGCGGATGGGCGACGTTTCAGCCATGGGTGTTCCTCGGGTGGAATGAGCGGGCCTGCCCGATGACACAAGCCGCGTTGCACACCGCAATCCCCGCTTGGTCCAACGCTTCGCGGGTGGCTTCCACCAGTTCCAGCGCACCGGGGGTGTCGCTGTGCAGGCAGATCGAATCGAACTCGATAACCAGGTCTTCGCCTTCCACGGTTCGCACCAGCCCGGTCTGGCAAGCCCGCAGCACACGTGCCGCGACCGTTGCGGGGTCCAACGCCCGGACCTTACGGGTGAACACAATGGAGCCGCTCAGATCATATTCACGATCGGCATAAAACTCGCGCACCACCGGGTGCCCAAGCTCCTTGGCCACCTGCCAGATCACCGAGTTGGGCATGCAGTACAGCAGCAGCGTCGGCTCGACGACTTGCAGGTTTTGCACCAGCAGTCGCGCGGCTTCTTCGTCGCGGGCCAAGTGCATGTAGAGCGCGCCGTGGGGCTTGATGTGTTGCAGGCTGACGCCCTGGGCACGGGCAATTTCACGCAGGGCGCCCAGTTGGTAGAGCATGTCGTCCACCAATTCCTGGGCCGGCGCATTGATGTGCCTGCGGCCAAACCCCACCAGGTCGCGAAAGCCTGGGTGCGCGCCGATGGCCACGCCCAGTTGCTTGGCGCGTTCGACGGTACGGCGCATGGTGCCGGGGTCGCCGGCATGGAAGCCGGTGGCGATATTGGCCGAGCTGATATAGGCCATCAGTTCTGCATCGACACCATCGCCGATGGTCCAGGGGCCGAAGCCTTCGCCCATGTCCGAGTTGAAATCCACTGCCTGCATCAAGGTCGCTCCGCCAAGGTGATGCTGGAAAAGTAGGCGCGGCTTGACCCCTTGGGAAGATCTATTATCAGATGGCCCTTCTTCTGAAAAACAGATAACCCGATGCTGGGAGCGATGATGTCCCTGACCTTGCGCCAAGTGCGTTACTTCATCGCCACCGCCGAGATCGGCCAGATCTCCCAGGCGGCGATTCACCTGAATATCTCCCAGTCGGCGGTGACCACGGCGATCAAGGAGCTGGAGGCGATGCTCGGCGTGCAGCTGTTTGTGCGCTCGGCCCAGGGCATGAACCTGACCGACGCCGGGCGGCATTTTCTCAACCGCGCCTATGTGATTGCGCGCAGTGTCGACGATGCGTTGAACAGCCCCCTGCCCGACCATCGCGCCAGCGGCGTACTGCGCCTGGCCGCCAGTTACACGGTGCTCGGTTACTTCCTGCCCCACCACTTGCAGCGCCTGGAGCATTGGCATCCGGACGTGACCATCGAGGTGTTCGAGCAGGAGCGCCAGGCCATCGAACAGGGCTTGCTCAACGGCCAGTTCGACATGGCCGTGGTGCTCACTGCCAACCTGACCCACCCCGATATCGTCTCCGAAATCCTGTTTAACTCGGAACGGCGCCTGTGGCTGCCCAGCCATCACCCACTGTGCGAACACGCCAGCGTCAGCCTGGCCGAGGTGGCCCGGCACCCCTACATCCTGCTCACCGTGGATGAAGCCGAACACAGCGCCATGCGCTACTGGGAACAGACCGGGCAGACACCCAAGGTGCGGCTGCGCACCAGTTCGGTGGAGGCGGTGCGCAGCATGGTCGCCAACGGCAGCGGCGTGGCGATCCTGTCAGACCTGGTGCACCGGCCCTGGTCACTGGAAGGCAAGCGCATCGAAACCCTGACCGTCACCGACCCCGTCACGCCCATGAGCGTCGGCCTGGCCTGGCACCGCGAGCGTGCGTTTACCCCGGCGATGCAGGCGCTGCGCGATTACTTCCACGACGCGTTCCTGGCGCCGCAGCAGTTGTCGGCGCGGCGTTAAAGATGGGTTTGCACGATGGCCGCCAACCAGTCCATGAACACCCGCACCCGCAATGGCAAATGCCGCTGCCCGGCGTAGAGTAACGACACGTCCAGGGGCGGCGCCGGGTACTGCGGCAGTACCGCGATCAGCTCGCCGCTGGCCAACTCATCGCCGATGCCCAGGGCCGGCACCTGGATAATCCCGAAGCCGCCCAGGCACGCCGACTTGTACGCATCGGTGCTGCTGACAGTGACACGCCCAGCCATGGGGATACGTTGCACTTTGTTGCCTTGCAGGTATTCGAACCCCGCCGAGCGCGAACCCAACGGTCGCACGTAGTGCACCAAGTGGTGGCCGGCCAAGTCAGCCAGGGTTTGCGGCACACCAAAGCGTTGCAGGTAGGCGGCGCTGACACAGTTGATCATCGGCATGCTGCACAGCAGCCGCGCCACCACCGTCTGGTCCGGTTGCGCGCCGACCCGCAACACGCAATCAAACCCTTCGGCGAGCAGGTCGACCTGGCGGTCGGTGGTGCTGATTTCCAGCTCGATCAGCGGGTGCGCGGCCATGAACTGCGGCAGGCGCGGCAAGATCAAATCGCGGGCCATCACGTTGGGCATGTCCACACGGATGCGCCCGGCCAACTGCGCTTCATCCTGGCGGAACAGGCCTTCCAGCTCGTCCATATGGGCCAGCAGATCCTTGCTGCGCTCATACAAAACGCGGCCGTCCTGGGTGGCTTGCACCTTGCGCGTGGTGCGTTGCAACAGGCGCGCACCGAGCAGTTCTTCCAATGCCTGCACATGCTCGGACACCGTGGAGCGCGGCAGCCCCAGGCTCTCGCCGGTCTGGGTAAAACTCGACAGTTCGGTAACGCGCACAAAGGTGCGCAGCAACTCCAACTTGTTCATGGATTGTTCGCCTTATCCGGCCAGTGATTCCGGTTCTGCTCTGTTTATCACGTTATAAGCGGACAAATACACTCGGTCCCACGCTCACATCTGAAGAGGACTGCACCATGACCCGTAAAATCGCACTCATCACCGGCGCCAGCCGTGGCCTGGGCAAGAACGCCGCGCTGCATCTGGCGGCGCAAGGCGTCGACATCATCGGCACTTACCACAGCAAGGCCGACGAAGCACAAGCCTTGGTAGCGCAGATCGAACAATTGGGTGGCCGCGCCGCCATGCTCAAGCTGGACGTGAGCCAGAGCGCGACCTTCGGCGCTTTCGTCGGTGAAGTGGCCGGCGTGCTCAAGGAAGTTTTCGCACAGGATCACTTCGACTTTCTGATCAATAACGCCGGTATCGGCATTCACGCCAGCTTTGCTGAAACCACCGAGGAGCAGTTCGATCAACTGGTGGCGATTCAATTCAAGGGCCCTTTCTTCCTGACCCAGAAGTTGCTGCCGTTGATCCGCGACGGTGGGCGCATCCTTAACGTCTCCAGCGGCCTGGCGCGCTTCAGCCTGCCAGGTTACGCGGCCTATGCGGCGATGAAAGGCGCGATGGAAGTGCTGACCCGCTACCAGGCCAAGGAATTGGGCGGGCGCGGCATCAGCGTCAACGTCCTCGCACCCGGCGCCATCGAGACCGATTTCGGCGGCGGCGCCGTGCGCGACAACGCCAGCCTGAATGCCATGGTCGCCAACAACACCGCGCTGGGCCGCGCCGGTTTACCGGATGACATTGGCGGGGCCATCGCCAGCCTGTTGGCCGACGGCAGCCACTGGATCACCGGCCAACGGATCGAGGCTTCGGGCGGTATGTTTTTGTAGGAGCTTTTCGCGCAGCACGTCATACCCCCAGTGATACACATAGGTATACGGCAGGAAGAACAGCAGTATGCCGATGTCGAGGACAAACGCCTGCAACAGGCTGATCTTCAGCCACGCCGCGATCAACGGCACGCACACCAGGATCAGCCCGCCTTCGAACAGCAACGCATGAAGCACGCGGGTCCAGGCGGTGTTGGCCAGTTGCAGGCGCACCTTGAGGCGGTCGAACAGGCCGTTGAAAATCACGTTCCATGTCAGCGCCATAAGGCTGATCGCCAGGGTGACCATGCCCATTTCCAGGGCCGGCTTGCCCATGATCCACGCCAGCAAGGGCGTACAGATCAACAACGCCAAGGCTTCGAAACCAATGGCTTGGCACACGCGTTCAGCGATGGATTTGGTAGGGCTCATGACCGGTCTCCGTGAGTGAGGAAGGTTGCCATGATTACCCCTTGTCTCGATACTTCATAACCAATAACCATCGATCAAGGCGATAGTCATGGCCTCTCATGAAGTGCTGCAGGCGTTTGTCCAGGCGGCGACCCAAGGCTCGTTTTCCGCAGCCGCGCGCAAACTGGGCAAGAGCCAGTCCACCGTCAGCGCGGCAGTGGCCAGCCTGGAGATTGACTTGGATGTGGTGCTGTTCGACCGCAGCAGCCGCAAACCAGCCCTCACCCCCGCCGGCCATGTGTTGCTGCAACGCGCCGAGCAGGTGCTGGAGGCCAGCAGCCGCCTGGAACTGGCGGCGAGCCAGTTGGCCCAGGGCCTGGAGCCGAAGCTGACCATCGCCATGTCCGATACCTACCAATCCGACCGTTTCGAGTGCGCCCTCAGCGCATTTGAACAGCGCTATCCGGACCTTGAGCTGGAATGCCTGATCGCCGAATGCGAAGACTTGATTGCCTTGGTGCAGAGCGGTCGGGCGCAGATTGCGTTTATTGAGCACCAGGCGGTTTACCCGCCGGACCTGACCTGCGCAACCGTGGACGAGCGCACGGAAATTGCGTTGTTCGTGTCGCCGAAACACCCGTTGGCGGCGCTCAAGTCCATCACCGCACACGCCCTGCAACAACACCGCGAATTGCGCCTGGCCAGCATCATCAACCCGAATGAAACCCGCGCCACCGGGCGCGTCTGGTCGGCACCCAGTTACCTGATGCTGATGGAGATGGCCCAACTGGGTTTCGGCTGGGCACCGATTCCGCGCTGGCTGGTAGAGCGGTTTGGCGGCGGGCAACTGGTCGAACTCACCGCACGCAGTTGGCCGCGTTCGGTGGCGGTGGATGCGCTGTGGTCGCGCCACCACGCGCCGGGGCCGGCGGGGAGTTGGTTGTTGGGCAAGATGCTGGAGTGACGAGCACTGCCGGTGCTGACACTGAGATCACCTGTGGGAGGGGGCTTGCTCCCGATGGCGGTGTGACAGTATCCGATGTGCTGGCTGAACCACCGCTATCGGGAGCAAGCCCCCTCCCACAGTTTGATCTTCATTGCATGGACGATTTGAGTTCAGCCAGGCGGCTGTCAAGAAAGCGCTGTTCCGGGACCTGCTGGGTCAGGGACAGGGCTTTTTCGTATGCCAGGCGTGCGTCTTCCCACCGCCCCAACCGCCGGCAGAACTCCCCACGCGCCGAGTGTGCCAAGTGGTAATCGAGCAATTCGCCGCGCGCCAGGATCGCTTCCACCTGCTGCAACCCCGCCAGCGGCCCATCACGCATGGCCAGTGCCACCGCGCGGTTCAACTCGATCACCGGCGACGGCATGGCCCTGAGCAATACATCGTAAAGCCCGACAATTTGCGGCCAGTCCGTTTGCCCTGCGCTCGGCGCCTCGGCATGCACCGCCGCAATGGCCGCTTGCAGGCAGTAGGGGCCGAAGCGCCGCGTGGTCAGCGCGCGTTCCACCAGCGTGCAGCCTTCGGCAATCAGGGACGCATCCCACAACGAACGGTCCTGTTCATCCAACAGCACCAGTTCGCCATTGGCCGAGGTACGCGCCGCGCGGCGAGATTCGTGCAGCAGCATCAGCGCCAGCAGGCCCATCACTTCCGGTTCCGCCAGCAATTCCATGAGCAAGCGCGCCAGGCGAATGGCTTCGCCGGTTAATGCTTCGCGGGTGAGGTCGGCGCCCATGGACGCCGAATAGCCTTCATTGAACACCAGGTAAATCACGCGCAATACGCTGTCGAGGCGCTCGGGCAATTCGGCCAGGGACGGTACTTGATAGGGGATTTTCGCCTCACGGATCTTGCCCTTGGCGCGCACGATGCGCTGGGCGATGGTGGTGGGCGTGACGAGAAACGCATGGGCAATTTCTTCAGTGGTGAGGTCGCAGATCTCGCGCAAGGTCAGCGCCGCCTGGGCATCAGGTGCCAGCGCGGGATGGCAACAGGTGAAGATCAGGCGCAGGCGATCGTCTTGCACGTCTTCAACGCTCCAGTCGGCCGCTTCCAGTTCGTCGGCCTGCGCTTGCAACAACGGGGTGAACCGCGCCTGGCGGCGCAGGCGGTCGATGGCCTTGAAGCGCCCGGTGGAGACCAGCCAGGCGCGGGGGTTGTTGGGTACGCCGTCCTGCGGCCAGCGTTCGACCGCGACGAAGAACGCCTCGTGGAGGGCTTCTTCGGCGAGGTCGAAATCACCCAGCAGGCGGATCAGCGTGGCGAGCACGCGCCGCGATTCACTGCGGTAGATCGCCTCGATCTGCGGCGTCAATCGCGCATGCCTTCGGTCGAGGCTCTGGCCCCGGCCATTATGAAAACCCATGGCTTGGCGCATTGATCAAGCAGCTGATGGACGGTTCAAACGCGGCAGGTTGTCGGAACATGGGAAAAACCTCCTGATTGTTGGGATTGTTGTACTCAGAGATTCAATTCGCGCACCGGGCGCACTTCCACGCTGCCGACCCGAGCAGCCGGGATGCCGCCGGCTACCTGGAGCGCTTCGTTGAGGTCCCGGGCTTCGATCAGGTAAAAGCCGGCGAGCTGCTCCTTGGTTTCGGCAAACGGCCCGTCGGTGATCGACAGCTTGCCGTTGCGCATGCGCACGGTGGTGGCGGTGCTCACTGACTCCAGCGGCTCGGCGGCAAGCATGCGCCCGCTGGCCTGGATGGCCTGGGCGTAAGCGAGGCATTCCGGGTCGGCAGGGCTGTCGGGCGAGGTGTGCAGCACCTGTTCGTTGCTGTAGATCAGGCACAGGTATTTCATGGCGTTCTCCGTTTTCGGACTATTGACTATAGTTCGCGACGCTCAAGGTTTCAGGTCGAACAGCGCGGTGCCTGTGGCCATATCGAACGGGGCCGACCAATGCTCATGCACCACTTTCCATTCGCCGTTGAATCGCTGATAACCGGCGGTGACGCGCATCCAGCAGGCCTTTACCTCGCCATCCGGCCCGGCGCCGCCGCAATGGGCCAGCCAGTGGGCAAAGGCGCTGTCCTGGGCCTGCACGATGCGCAGTTCGTGGAACTCGAAAATACCGGGGCCAGGGCAGTGCTCCATGCACGCCTTCCAGTGTTCGCGGTAAGCGGCCTTGCCCTTGAATTGCAGGGCGCTAACGGCGTCGAACGAGACGATATCGTCGGCGTAATAGCTGACAATTTTGTCGATATCACGGGCCAGTACGGCGTGTTTCCAGTGTTCGATCAGGGTGTTGATTGCAGTGCTCATGGTGTTGACTCCTGGGATGGAAAATCATGGAAGACACCCTTAGTCGAACGCGCCGTGGGCCAATCGACAGACCGTTGAAAAATAATTTCAACCCCGCCAAACCCGATAGACTGCGGCCTTACTTGCAGCCGTTCGGACACCCCGATGCACACCCGCCTGGTCGATTACGCCGCGCTGACAGCCACACAGCAACAGCACGTCAGCGCCATCGAAGTGCATCCCGAGCAGTTACCGTTTTGCGGCGACATGTATTGCGCGCTCAATAGCCTGTTGGCTAAACCCAGCCCCGGCGTCAAAGGCTTTGCGCTGCTGGCCGATGATTTCCCCGTGGCCTTCCTGTTGCTCAAGCGCCCGCCGTGCCTGCCGCACTGGGCCGACGAACACAGCGCCACGCTGCATGCCTTGCAGGTGGATCGCCGGCAACAGGGCCGTGGGTTCGGCAAGGCGTGCCTGCAGGCATTGCCGGCGGCGGCGCTTGAGGCGTGGCCGCAGATCAAGGCGTTGGAGTTGTCGGTGGATACCGACAATGTGGCGGCGATGGGCTTGTATCTGGGGCTCGGATGGGTGGACAGCGGCGAGGCCTATAAAGGGCGGGTGGGCTACGAGCGCAGGTTGAGGTGGGTGTTTGGTCGGGCCACCGTTGACACTGCCGAAATGTAACGTATATATGACTTCACCTTTCAAAAGTAACGAATACGTAACATGGACGCCTCGGTTATTACCCAACGACTCGGTCATCAAATCCGCGCCATGCGCCTCAATCGGGGCTATAAACAGGCCGACCTGGCGAAGCTTGCGGGCATTACCCGGCAGAAACTGATTGAAATTGAACAAGGAAGCCTCTCGGTTTCCATGAATGCTTACGCCCGGGTGATGGCGGCCTTGGGCAGCGAGGTCAAATTGGTACCCGTGACCCTGCCGACGCTGGAGGAGTTAGAGGATTTGTTCGATGAATAGCCCAACGCTCCATGTGCGTACCCCTCAAGGAGACAGCGGTAGTGTGTTGCTCAGTGCTGACGACTATCTGTTTCGATACAGCGACTCAGCAAAGGCACAAAGCGCAGTAAGCCTGTCTATGCCTGTTCGAACGCAGGAGTACCGTCGCAGAGAGCTTCATCCCATTTTCCAGATGAACCTGCCGGAAGGCTACGTTCTGGAGCAATTGCGCAATCGCCTCGCCAAAATGATGAAGGTCGACCCCATGCTGTTACTGGCATTGTCAGGCAGCAGTGCGCCGATTGGCCGAGTGTTCGTATCCTCCGAGCAAGTGAACGGATTACTCCAACGCAACAGCCCCTCTACCACAGGCGAGAACCTGGACGAGATTCTCGCCTGGGACGGTGCGCAAGATTTGTTCGCCGACTTGATGGATCGCTACATTTTGCGGGCAGGCATTTCTGGTGTGCAGCCCAAAGTACTGGTGCCGGAAAAACCACAGACACCCGAGCAGAAATTCACCTCGAAAACAGACGATCTGATTATCAAGAGCGGGCGCGAGGAGTTTCCGGGGTTGGCTATCAATGAGTACCTGTGCATGTCCATTGCACGGGATGCAGGCCTTCCCGTGCCGCCGTTTTACCTGTCGAAGAACCATAAACTGTTCGTCATGCGACGCTTTGACCGAGACGAGCAGCTCAACCCGTTGGGCTTTGAAGATATGACCACCCTGATGGACCTGTCTGCCGAGCAAAAATACAGCAAGAGCTACGCCGCCATCGCGAAGGCCGTGCGCGTTTTCTGCGCCCCGGCACATCAACGCAGCTCACTCGATCAATTGTTCGATAGCGTGGCGCTGAGCTGCATCGTGGGTAATGGCGATGCACATCTGAAAAACTTCGGCGTGCTCTACAGCGATCCAGTGCAGTTGGATACGCGACTGGCACCTGCCTACGATATTGTAAACACCACGGCCTACATCCCCGAGGATGCACTGGCGTTGGACCTGAGCGGAAATAAATCAATGTTCGCCTCGCGCCTTGGCATCCTCGAATTCGCCAAAACCTGCGAAGTCGAGAATCCTGAAACACGCATCCAGGCGTTGCTCCAGACGCTTGAAGTCGTGCTCAAGCGCGAAGACGATTACTGCCGGTCAGCGCCTGAAGTGGCGAAAGCCATACGGCAATCCGCTGAGGTTTACCAACGCAGCTTTGGTGGCTGAGGTGCCTCTGCAGGCGCCGGCAAGCCGGCACCCGCATGATTGCAGTCAGCCGCGCTCTCCAACCGGTAACCAGATCTCCACTGTGCCCGTGCCTTTGCGCGCATCAAAATCGGCGCTGTAGCGCTCGAAATCCGCGCCCATCACCTTGTAGCCCGAGTGCGGCAGCCACTCGAACATGATGCGCTCGTAGGTCTGTTCCAACGCCTGCACCGGGCCGTGATGCGGGAACACGGCATAGTTGAGCGGTGGAATTTCGATCACTTCAAAGTTGCTCGGCACCGCGCTTTTAGCCGGGACTTCCACGCCGGCCATGTAATCGAATTCGCCATGGTGGGGGTTATGGCAAACCCCATAGGTCACACCGCCGACACGCTTTTTGATGTCTTTGACGCAGGTGTCGAACAACTCCCACAACCTGGGTATATCGCCGACGGTGGCCTTCGAATAACGCCCTTGTACCCCGGCGATCACCAGCGCCTTGCCTGCTTCCATGCGTGGCTCCAGCGGTTGTCTTGTCTGCTGATCCATACGAACAGTCTCCTTCTTATGAGGGAACAAACCCGCATCGAGTATAGGGGCATTTTCACGCAGCGCTTCAACCGGAAAATTTTCCTACGCATCTAGACAACTGGCCATCACGGACCGTATTGTCTGCCCCGCAGGCCACCGCAGTGGCCGACGTCGCTCGGACGGTTCCGGGCGCTTACGTACTTCGAGGCAACAATGGCCGAACAAGGTTCGCCGCGCCGCTTTGCGCGCATCGATCGACTCCCCCCTTACGTATTCAACATCACTGCCGAGCTGAAGATGGCTGCGCGTCGGCGCGGCGAAGACATCATCGACTTGAGCATGGGTAACCCCGACGGCGCCACGCCGCCGCACATCGTCGAAAAACTCGTGCAAGTGGCCCAGCGTGAAGACACCCACGGCTACTCCACCTCCAAAGGTATTCCGCGGCTGCGCCGGGCGATTTCGCGCTGGTACAAAGACCGCTATGAAGTGGACATCGACCCCGAGTCGGAAGCCATTGTGACCATTGGTTCAAAAGAAGGCCTGGCGCACTTGATGCTGGCCACGCTGGACCAGGGCGACACTGTGCTGGTGCCCAACCCGAGCTACCCGATTCACATCTACGGCGCGGTGATTGCCGGCGCCCAAGTGCGCTCGGTGCCGCTGGTGCCCGGCGTGGACTTCTTCGACGAGCTGGAGCGGGCGATTCGCGGCTCGATCCCCAAGCCGAAGATGATGATTCTCGGCTTCCCGTCCAACCCCACCGCGCAGTGCGTGGAGCTGGATTTCTTTGAACGGGTGATTGCGCTGGCCAAGCAATACGACGTGCTGGTGATCCACGACCTGGCCTACGCCGATATCGTCTACGACGGCTGGAAAGCCCCGTCGATCATGCAGGTGCCGGGCGCCAAGGACGTTGCGGTGGAGTTTTTCACCCTGTCCAAGAGCTACAACATGGCCGGCTGGCGCATCGGCTTTATGGTGGGCAACCCGGAACTGGTCAACGCCCTGGCCCGCATCAAGAGTTACCACGACTACGGCACCTTCACCCCGCTGCAGGTGGCGGCGATTGCGGCATTGGAAGGCGACCAGCAATGCGTGAAAGACATCGCCGAGCAATACCGCCAGCGCCGCAATGTGCTGGTCAAGGGCCTGCATGAGCTGGGTTGGATGGTCGAGAACCCGAAGGCGTCGATGTACGTCTGGGCCAAGATCCCCGAACAGTACGCCGCCATGGGCTCGCTGGAATTTGCCAAGAAGCTGCTGCTGGAGGCCAAGGTGTGCGTGTCACCGGGCATCGGCTTTGGTGAGTATGGGGATGATCATGTGCGCTTTGCGCTGATCGAGAACCAAGACCGGATTCGCCAGGCGGTACGCGGGATTCGCGGGATGTTCAGGGCGGATGGGCTAGTCGCTAAAGCCTGAATCTGACTCGGTCAAAATGTGGGAGCAAGCCCCCTCCCACATTTTAATTGGGTTATCAGCCCGGTTTCATTGGGTGTCTGTTAGACCACCAACGACAGCAGCATGATGAAGATCAGTGCCACGATGGACAGGATGGTCTCCATCGCCGTCCAGGTCTTGAAGGTTTCTGCCACGGTCATGTTGAAGTACTGCTTCACCAGCCAGAATCCCGCATCGTTGACGTGAGACAAGATCAACGAGCCCGCCCCCGTCGCCAACACCAGCAATTCGCGGTTAACCCCTGGGATCATTCCTACCACCGGCACCACGATGCCCGCGCCAGTGATGGTCGCCACGGTCGCGGAACCGGTGGCCACGCGGATCACCGCCGCCACCAGCCACGCCAGCAGAATCGGGTTGATCTGCGCGTTCACCGCCATATGGCCGATCACGTCACCCACGCCGCTGGTCACCAGCATCTGCTTGAAGCCACCACCGGCACCGATGATCAGGATGATCGCGGCGGTGGGCGCCAGGCTTGCGTCGAGCAGCTTGAGGATCTGCTTGGCGTGGATGCCCTGGCGAGTGCCGAAGGTATACAGCGACAGCAGCAGCGCCAGCAGCAAGGCGGTGATCGGGTGACCGATCATGTCCATCCAGTTGCGCACTACGTTGCCTTCGGCAAACGCGATGTCGGCGAAGGTTTTGAGCAGCATCAGGAACACCGGCAACAGCACGGTGACCAGGGTGATGCCGAAGCTTGGCAGCGACTTGTTATCGGTCTCGCGGGCCAGTTGGTCGACCAGCTCCTGGGACGGGTTGCCGGGGATGTACTTGGCGATGAACGTACCGAAGATCGGGCCGGCAATGATGGCAGTCGGCAGGGCGACGATCAGGCCGTACAGGATGGTCTTGCCGATGTCCGCGCCAAACACGCCGATGGCCAGCAGCGGGCCCGGATGCGGTGGCACCAGGCCGTGCACCGCCGACAGGCCGGCCAGCAGCGGGATGCCGATCTTGATCAACGACACGCCGGTGCGGCGCGCAACAATAAACACCAGCGGGATCAGCAGTACAAAACCGATCTCGAAGAACAGCGGGATGCCCACCAGGAAGGCGGCAAACATCATGGCCCACTGGACCTTGTCCTTGCCGAAAGCGCGGATCAGGGTCTGGGCGATCTGATCGGCGCCGCCGGATTCGGCCATCATCTTGCCGAGCATGGTGCCCAGCGCGAGGATGATGCCGACAAAGCCGAGCACCCCGCCAAAACCGTCCTGGAACGCCTTGATGATCTTGTCCACGGGCATGCCCGAGGTCAGGCCGAGGAAGCCGGCCGCGATGATCAACGCAATAAAGGGGTGAACCTTGAACTTGGTGATCAGAACGATCAACCCGATGATGGTGACGACTGCATCTAGCAGCAGGTACGACTCGTGGGACATGCCAAACATGGGGGTCTCTCCTGTTTGTTGTTGTTATTAAAGCGGGTGTTGAATTTCCTGCCGGGGATAGCGCTATCTTTTCCGGCAAAAAATTAATCAGTTCGTTCAAAACCGTGCAGAAGCCACCAGGCGTTGGTTTGCTCGGCCAGGGCCTCAACGCTGTCTTCGCTGGCGTTGAGGGCCAGGGTCAGCGGCTCGCCTTTGGGCGATTCAAGGGTGGCGAACTGGCTGTCTATGAGGCTTGCCGGCATGAAATGGCCGGGGCGATGGGACACGCGGTCCGAGGCCACTTCACGGGTCAGTTCCAAAAAGACGAAACCCAGGCCCGGCGCGGCTTCACGCAGGTGGTCGCGGTATTTCTTCTTCAGGGCTGAACAGGTGAGCACCGGGTGTTCACCGGCTTTAAGAGAGCGGCGCAGTTCATCGCAGAGGATGTCGAGCCAGCCGGCGCGGTCGTCGTCGTCGAGGGGGTGGCCTGCGCTCATCTTTTCGATGTTGGCGGCGGGGTGAAAGCTGTCGCCTTCAATGGCAGTGGCGCCGTTCAGCCGGCACAGGGCCTCGCTGACACTGGTCTTGCCGCAGCCGGCGACGCCCATGATGACCAGGGCGGTAACAGGTTGACTCATGAAACACCTCAAGACGCAGATAGCGCTACCTTTGCACGCCTTGAGGCGAGTGCAAAAACAGGCTTTTCCCGCGCCGTCTTGTCATTTTTATGGAGTGACGCGTGCATCCGCTCCAATCATTTGAACCGGATCAGGCAACCCAGAGTTCAATAATTTGCAGCCATTTGGAGACAGCGCTACCTTAGTGCCTCGATTTTTGTTTGGCAAGCCGCCTGATGACCTCCAAGAACGATAAAAATACGCGCACCACGGGTCGCCCGACCCTTAACGAAGTCGCCCGCCTGGCCGGCGTCAGCCCGATTACCGCTTCCCGCGCCTTGCGTGGCATCAGCACCGTGGCCGTTGAGCTGGTCGAAAAAGTGCAGCACGCCGCCGCCGAACTCAACTACGTGGTCAACCCCGCCGCCCGCGCCCTGGCCTCGACCCAGAGCCATTCGGTGGTGGTATTGGTGCCGTCGTTGTCCAACCTGCTGTTCATCGAAACCCTCGAAGCCATTCACCAGGTGCTGCGGCCCAAGGGCTTCGAAGTGCTGATCGGCAACTCCCACTATTCGCGCGATGAAGAAGAAAACCTGCTGCGCAACTACATGGCCTACCAGCCTCGGGGTTTGCTGCTGACGGGGTTCGATCGCACCGAAAGCGCCCGACGGATGGTCGAGGCCAGTAACGTGCCCTGCGTATACATGATGGACCTGGACCCGAATGCGGGCGTGAACTGCGTGGGCTTCTCGCAACTGGCCGCGGGCGAAACAGCGGCGGCGCATTTATTGTCCCGTGGGCGCAAACGCCTGGCCTATATCGGCGCCCAGTTGGACCAACGCACCCTGCTGCGCGGCGAAGGGTTCCGCCGGGCATTGCAACAGGCGGGCAAGTACGACCCGGCGTTGGAACTGCTCACGCCGCGCCCGTCTTCCGTGGGCCTGGGCGGTGAGTTGTTTTTGCAACTGCTGGCCGCGCATCCGGATGTGGATGCGGTCTTCTTCGGCAACGACGACCTGGCCCATGGCGCCCTGCTGGAAGCGATGCGCCATGGTATTAAAGTGCCGGAGCGCGTGGCGGTGCTGGGCTTCAACGACTTGCCCGCGTCGGCGTTCATGGTGCCGCGCTTGAGCAGCATCAGCACGCCACGGGAAGCCATTGGCCGGCGCGCGGCGGAACATTTGTTGACGATCATGGCGGGTAACAAGATCGCCAAACCGGTGGTGGATATGGGGTTTGAGTTGCAGGTACGGGAAAGCACGTAAGACGCCTGTAAGACGGGGCTGACATCGCGGTAAGCCCCTTGCCCGGTTGCCTACGCTTACGTCAGAATCCGCCGGCTTGTGTGCCTGGGAGGTGGTCTTTAAGGTTGGCCGGTCGCTGAATTTTTCGGTGATCGGGTTTAGTAGCCCGACTATTGGTCACTCTTAGTGCATGAGCCTTTTCTGTTTTATGGCGGCTGTGCGTAGGGCATCTTCGGGTGCGCCGGCTTTGAGTGTCCACCGGTCTACTAACCTGCGTACAGCTGCCACCCTCGTTGAGTAGCGATGAGGTATCAGCCACATCAGGTACGTCAACAATGCAAAGCATCCCCACGCATACGCTCTTCACTGTCACTCCTGGTTCCTCCACCGAAACCCTGCTGATCAACAGCTACGAAACCGTGTCTGCCGTGAGCACCTTGTTGCTCGACCTGTCCAATGACCTCAGTGGTAAACAGCGTGATGTGGCATTGGCCATTCATCAACTGAGCGAGCTGTCCGTCTTGCTGGTGGGCAAAGCCATGGACCAACATACTCCGCGCTGTTAAGACCTTTACTCGGTCAAAATGTGGGAGGGGGCTTGCTCCCGATGACGGCGTGTCAGCCAAGTATTCATTAGCTGGACCACTGCTATCGGGAGCAAGCCCCCTTGTTTTACCGTGCCCGCTTGGGCATCTCGCCGTAGCGTGCAGGCCCTGCTAGATTGTCTCCCTCTCCACTGCCAGGGAATCACCATGGGACACTCACTGAAAATCCTCGGCCGCACCTCTTCCATCAATGTGCGCAAAGTACTCTGGACCTGCCACGAACTGGGCATCGACTACGCGCACGAGGACAACTGGGGCATCGGCTTCAAACCCACCCAATCCGCCGAATTCCTCGCCCTCAACCCCAACGCGCAAATACCGGTGCTGATCGACGACCATGGCGTGCTGTGGGAATCCAACACCATCTGCCGCTACCTCGTCAGCCTCTATCAGCGCCACGACCTGTTGCCCGCCGAACCCGCGCCACGGGCGCGGGTGGAGCAATGGATGGACTGGCAGGCCACCGAACTCAATCCGTCTTGGGGTTACGCTTTCCATGCCTTGGTGCGCCAGCACCCCGACTATCAGGACCCGGAGCGTATCAAGGCCGGTGTAAAGGCCTGGAACGACAAGATGGGTCTGCTGGAGCAGCAGCTCGCGAAAACAAAGGCCTACGTCGCCGGTGAAGAGTTCACCCTGGCCGACATCCTCATCGGCCTTTCGGTGCACCGTTGGCGCATGACACTCCCGGAGCATCCGCCCTACCCCGCCATCGCGGCCTACTACGAACGCCTCAGGCAACATCAGGGCTTCAAGAACTTCGCCCTCGACGGTCACAACTAGAATCGGCAAGACGTTTTCCCGAGTCGGACGGCAACGCCTGGCCGCTGGCGGCACAAGTCTTGCCGCAGCGGCCATGCCATCCCCAACAAACACGGGGCTTTGATGCCCGGCACGCTATTTGCTCCAGCGGTTGCACCGTACATTTTCCCAGGTGACCGATCATGCTGGTTAACAACAACACCCAAGCCCTGTCGACCGTGCAACAGATCAAGCGGCCCGACATGGACCCCGCCAACGCCGCCGCCAGCGCGCTGTACAGCGGTGCCCTGCAAGCGGTGCAACAAAGCGTGACCGTGCCTGCCGCGCAGAAGGAACTGGACAAGGCGACCGATCGTATCGATGAAGCCTTCGCCAAGACCCGCGTGCAGTTACAGGCCAGCGCAGCAACCAGCGATGTGCCGTCGACCACGGCAGCTTCGGGCGCGCGCGCCGAGTTCACCGACTACATGAGCAAATCCCCGGCCGAGCGGATTCGTGAGCAGTTGCTCAAGGAGCAAGGCTTGACCGAGGCGGATGTGCAGACCATGTCGCAGGAAAAACAGGACGCTATTTCCAAGCAAGTGGCCGAGCGCCTCAAGCAGCAGCAAGAGCAGCAGGTAGCGGCGAAAACGGCAGACCCGCAGGCCCGGACAGTGAAAGAAACCCTGGCGGCAATCTAGGCCGCGCCGCTGGCCTGACGCGTGTGGTTTGAGCGGGCGATCAAAACGATGACAGGGGTTTGCGCAAGGCTGCTATTGAGCCAGCATTTGCAACAAGGCGCTGGCACTGGAAGACAGCGGGCGTCGTGGAGTTGCCACCAGCGCAAATTCACGATGCACCGGCACCTTCAACGGCATGACGCGCAAGCCTCGGCGCTCGACGGGCAAGGTCATTTCCGGCACCAGGGTCACGCCCACTCCTTCACGCACCAGGCTGAAGGCGCTGCTCCATTCGCGCACTTGCACGCGGATATCGCCCAGCGCCAGCCCGGCCTCGGCGCCAAGGCTGCGGGCATTGGCGGTGCAGCCGCCGGTGGCGAGTACAAAGGGTTGTTGAAGTAATTCTTCCAGCGACACGCTGGCCTCAGAGGGGCGCTGTGCCAGTGCATGGTCCGCGGGCAATACTGCCAGCCACAGGTCACGCCCCAGCAATGTGGCATTGCGCTCAGGCTGGGGGTTGAGCACCACGCCCAAGTCAATCAGGCCGGCCTCCGAGCAAGGTGTCCACTTCGCTGTCGGTCACTTCAAGGGGAGTGACCTCGATACCTGGATACAACTGGGCGAAACGCTGCAACTGCGGCGTTAGAAACTTAGCCAGCACACTCGGGAAACTGGCGATACGAATGCTCCCACGCAGCATCGGCCGGGCATGATCCACAGTGCGGCGAATCGTCTGCAAGGCGCCCAGCATCACCCGCGCCTGTTCGATCACGCTCAATCCCAGGGCAGTGGGCAAGGTGTTGCGCGGGGCTCGGGTGAACAGTTGCGCGCCCAGGGCCGCCTCCATGCCGGCCATGGCCTGGCTGGCGGCGGATTGGGTCATGCCCACGCGCTCGGCGGCGGCGGTGATGCTGCCGTGGTCGGCCACGGCCACCAGAAGGCGCCAGTGCATCAGATTCATCATGGCAGTCGCTGTCCTTATGGCAGGGCGCTGAAGGTTTAATTTTACCCACGGTGGCATGCCCGCGAGACTGGCGCAAATTCTGCGGAGCCGCCCCCTGATGAAACTGTACTTTTCTCCAAACGCCTGCTCCCTCGCCCCGCATATCGTGCTGCGCGAATTGGCGCTGCCCTTTGACCTGGTGCGAGTCGACAACCAGGCAAAAACCACCGCCGATGGCGAAGATTTCTTGCAGATCAATCCCAAGGGTTATGTGGCGGCGCTGCAACTGGACAATGGTCAGGTGCTGACCGAAGCCAGCGCCATCCTGCAATACCTCGCCGACCTCAAACCCGACGCTGAGTTGGCCCCGGCCAATGGCAGCTGGGAGCGCGTGCGCTTGCAGGAATGGCTGAACTTCATTGCCAGCGAAGTGCATGGCGGGTTAGCGGTGTTCTTCAACAGCGCGATCCAAGGTGACATCAAGGCGATGTTCATGGCCACGCTATTCAAGCGCTTTGCGATTCTGGTACAGACGCTGGAGCGGCAGGACTACTTGATGGGTTCACAGTTTTCGGTAGCGGATGTGTATTTGTTCGTGGTGCTGCGCTGGGCCGACATTCACGCGATCAATCTGCGCGAGTGGCCGGCGCTGGCAGCGTTTCAACAACGGGTAAGTGCACGGCCAACGGTGATTGCCGCGTTGGCCGCTGAAAACCGCTGAAGCTAAGGTGATCAGTGCCCGAACAGCCCGGTTTCGGTCTTCTTGGCTTTTTTGTCGGCACGTTTTTCATCGGCGGTCTTTGCCGGTTTTTTCTTCGAGGCTTTCTTTGAATCCATACCTTTGGCCATGCTGCGTACTCCACTGTAAGGGGATGCAGCATTGGGTATACCACCTATTACCCGGCAGAAGGCGCTTATAATCGCCGGCTCTTCATAACGCGTGCTTGAACACCATGCCCGAGTTGCCCATTGATCTGCTGGCAGAGCCCCTGTGGCCGCTGCTGAACAAGTTTTATCGCCGCCATGACTCTTCGATGAAAGCCCTCAAGGGTGGACGACTATGGGTTGTGCGGGATACAGAAATTGTGGCCGGGCTGTGCCTGAGCCCCGTGGTGGGTGGGCAGTGGCTGACGGGGATGTTCGTCGACCCGGCCTATCGCGGCCAGGGGCTGGCGACGCGGTTGATTCAACAGGCGGTCGCCGGGGTGGACGGCACGGTGTGGCTGCTGTGCCATCCGGATCTGGAAGGCTTGTATCAGCGCATGGGGTTTTCCCAGGACACCGTGCTGCCGCAGTCGCTAAGTGAGCGGTTGGTGCGCTACAAGCGTAATAAGCCAATGATTGCGATGGGTTTGCAATAACCAGGGTAGCGAGGCAAGCCCTCCACCCGTTTGATCGGTGTGGACGTTATTCGTCGGCCGTCGGATCCATGTCCGGGAACATCACCTCGATAAATCCGAACTTGCTGAAATCGGTAATCCGCGACGGGTACAACCGACCGATCAGGTGATCGCATTCATGCTGCACCACCCGCGCATGGAAACCGTCGGCAAAACGCACAATCGGCTCGCCCTTCGGGTCAAACCCCTCATAGCGAATCTGCTGGTAACGGTTCACCGCGCCGCGTAACCCCGGCACGGAAAGGCAGCCTTCATAGCCCTCTTCCAACACCGGGCTGAGCGGCGTGATCAGCGGGTTGATCAGGATGGTCTGCGGTACCGGCGGTGCATCCGGGTAACGTTCGCTGGCTTCGAAGCCAAAGATCACCAATTGCAGGTCCACGCCGATCTGCGGCGCGGCCAGGCCTACGCCACCGACATGCTCCATGGTCTGGAACATGTCGTCGATCAATTGCCACAGCTCGGGGCTGTCGAACATTTCCGGCGGAACCGCAGGGGCGATGCGCAGCAGGCGTTCGTCGCCCATTTTCAGGATGTCACGGATCATTGATCAGGCTCGACGGGGGTGGGTTTGGAGTGGTCCCGGCCGAGACCGGAGACATGCTGTTTTTCTTGCGCGGGCTCATCGATCCCCTTCGCGCCGGGCGCCTTGCCTTCGGCCGACATGTGCTCGATCACTGCATTCATCTCGGCACCGAGCAGCAGCACGGCGGCCGAAATGTAGAAGTACAGCAGCAGCACAATGATCGCGCCGATACTGCCATACATGGCGTTGTAGTCGGCAAAGGTTTTGACGTAATAACCAAAGCCCAGCGACGCGACGATCCACACCACCACCGCCAACACCGAGCCTGGGGTGATAAAGCGGAATTGCTGCTCCACATCGGGCATCACGTAGTACATGAGGGCCACGGCGAACATCAGCAGAATCACGATCAGCGGCCAGCGCACGATGGTCCACAGGGTAACCACGAACTCCTGCATGCCGATCTGCCCGGCCAGCCACTCCATCACCTGCGGGCCGAGCACCATCAGCGCGGCGGCGGCCAGCAGCATGCCGGCGATGCCGACGGTGTAGAAAATCGACAGCGGGAAACGCTTCCAGATCGGCCGGCCTTCCACCACATCGTAGGCGGCGTTCATCGCGCTCATCATCAGGCGCACGCCGGCTGAAGCGGTCCACAACGCAATCACGATACCCACCGAAAGCAGGCCGCCCTTGGACTGTTGCAACTGGTCGATCACCGGGTTGACCTGCTCCAGGGCCTGGGGCGGCAATACCAGCTCCGACTGCAGGCGCAGCCAACTGAAAAAGTCCGGCAAGTGCAGGAAACCGATCAGGGCAATCAGGAACAGCAGGAAGGGAAACAGCGAAAACAGCATCTGGTAGGCCAGTGCCGAAGCGTAGGTGGACATCTCGTCATCGACGAATTCCTTGACGGTGCGCGCCAGAACCTTGTGCAGCTTGAGACCATCGAGAACCGGAAAGATCATAGCGTCTCCTTTCGCCGCAAAGAGGGTGAGGTCGTGGGCGACTCAGGGGCCGTTTTCTACATCAAAGTAGCCCATTTGGCGACTTTGAAACAATTTCGAAAGTTTAGTTGCAGTAACCGATACAAAAACGGCCATCCGTGGATGGCCGCAGCGCTGCATCAAGACCGCCGGCATATCGATTTACCGGGTGGCTTTTTTTACCGCATCTTTGGTATCGCCGACCGCTTGCTGCACTTCGCCTTTCTTCTCCTGGATCACACCTTCCGCGCGCAGCTTGTCGTTGCCGGTGACTTTGCCGACGCCTTGCTTGATGTTGCCAGCTGCTTCGTTCGCCAAACCTTTTGCCTTATCCGATGTGCTGCTCATGGTATTTCTCCGAAGGAACAATCAAAGGTTTTGGTCATTGCGTAGCGATTGACCCGAGGCCGTTCGACAGAGTTTCAATTATTTTGCGGCAGGCATTTCATCGAAAGCGGCAGGTTTGGCTTTATGTTTTGTGGCCAACCCACGAGAATGCCCGGCACATTCAGGCTATAACGCTGAATAACAGATCCCGTAGGAAGGTTATGAAACTCAATAAAGCACAGGCCATCGCCCGCAGAAACCAGGAATTGGGCGGTGCCGTACTCGGCGTCAACAACTGCCACTTCACCGACCTGGACCGCAAACGCAACATCTGGTGGTTCGACCTGCCGGTAGGCCGTATTGCCGTCGGCCAGTACGAGTGGATTCACCTGTTGATGCACAACGCCGAGTCCGACCAGTTGCTGCACCTGAAGGTGCCGACGGCGTTCCTGCGTGAGAAGCTCGAAGGCTTGGTGGTGCGTAACGCGGGCAAGCGCAGCCCGGAGATCACCCTGGAGCTGAGCGCGGACAAGGATTCGTTCTTGAAGGATGTACGCCCGGCGGGTGCGGGTGTGAGCTTCGCGCAGTTCGCTCTGTAAGCACACAGGACAAAAAATGTGGGAGGGGCGCACCGTCCCTCCCACATTTGGACCGGGTTACTTTTTAAGGCCGAGTTTCTTCAACTCTTCATCACGCAACTCACGCCGCAGGATCTTGCCCACGTTGGTGGTCGGCAGCGCATCGCGGAACTCCACGGCCTTGGGCACCTTGTAGCCGGTGACGTTGGCGCGCATGTGTTCCATCACCTGCTCCTTGGTCAGGGTGGCGCCCGGCTTGACCACGATGAAGATCTTGATGTGCTCCCCGGACTTTTCGTCCGGCACACCAATGGCCGCGCATTGCAGCACGCCCGGCAGGGTGGCCAGTACGTCTTCCAGCTCGTTGGGGTACACGTTGAAGCCCGAGACCAGGATCATGTCCTTCTTGCGGTCGACAATGCGCATGTAGCCATCCGGCTGGATGATCGCGATATCACCGGTCTTCAGCCAGCCTTCGCTGTCGAGCATCTCGTCGGTGGCGTCCTGGCGCTGCCAGTAGCCTTTCATCACCTGCGGGCCCTTGACGCACAACTCGCCGACTTCCCCCAGGGCCAACTCGACGCCGTCATCGGTGATGACCTTGCACAGGGTCGAGGGCACCGGAATGCCGATGGTGCCAAGCTGGATATGCTGGATCGGGTTGACCGTGGCCACCGGGCTGGTTTCGGTCATGCCGTAGCCTTCGCAGATGCCACAGCCGGTCACGGCTTTCCAGCGTTCGGCGGCCGCCAGTTGCAGGGCCATGCCGCCCGACAGGGTGACCTTGAGCGCGGAGAAATCCAGCTTGCGAAAGGCTTCGTTGTTGCACAGCGCCACAAACAGCGTGTTAAGGCCGACAAAGCCACTGAACTTCCACTTGGACAGTTCCTTGACCATCGCCGGCAAGTCACGCGGGTTGCTGATCAGGATGTTGTGGTTGCCGATTAGCATCATCGCCATGCAATGAAAGGTGAAAGCATAGATGTGATACAGCGGCAGCGGCGTGATCAGGATCTCGCAACCTTCGTTGAGGTTGGAGCCCATCAGTGCCTTGCACTGCAACATGTTGGCGACCAGGTTGCGGTGGGTGAGCATCGCACCCTTGGCCACGCCGGTGGTGCCGCCGGTGTATTGCAGCACCGCCACTTCGCTGCTGGCCGGGCTGGCATCGCTGACCGGCTGGCCATGGCCTTTGGCGAGCACATCGTTGAACTTGATCGCGTGCGGCAAGTGGTACGCCGGGACCATTTTCTTCACGTACTTGATGACACTGTTGATCAGCAGGCGCTTGAGCGGCGGCAGCAGGTCGGCGACTTCGGTGACAATCACGTGCTTGACGGCGGTCTTGGGCACGACCTTTTCCGCCAGATGCGCCATGTTGGCCAGGCAGACCAGGGCCTTGGCGCCGGAGTCGTTGAATTGGTGTTCCATTTCCCGCGCGGTGTACAGCGGGTTGGTGTTGACCACGATCAGGCCGGCACGGATGGCACCGAACACGGCGACGGGATATTGCAGGACGTTGGGCAGTTGCACGGCGATTCGGTCGCCGGGCTTCAAGTCGGTGTGCTGTTGCAGGTACGCGGCGAAGGCGCCGGACAATTCGTACAACTCACCGTAGGTGATTGTCTTGCCCAGGTTGCTGAAAGCCGGTTTGTTGGCGAAGCGCTGGCAGGACTGCTTCAGTACCGCCTGAATATTTGGATACTCGTCTGGATTGATGTCTGCAGCAATCCCGGCGGGGTACTTATCCTTCCAAAAGTCTTCGTGCATGGAAAGCCCACTCCTCAGCGACGCGAATTCATCATCGCATTTGATGCGATTATTATTGGTGTATGTTTTTTTAAGGTGAATCTGGCGCTTTCAAGCAGGCCTAGACGTCACAAAGCGCGCCGAGAGTAGCAGCTTTGCCAAGGGCCGACTAGAGCCAAACGAGGGCCCCACAGTCACTATCATGACTGTCCTACAATATTTGGTCACACTTTAAACAAAGCCGAAATGCCTCAGCGAGAGGCTCTGGAATAAGGCTTTCAGCACAACATAAAACACATGTGGGAGGGGGCTTGCTCCCGATGGCAGTGGGTCAGTCACACAGTTGGTGACTGAACGCCGCCATCGGGAGCAAGCCCTCTCCCACATTTTGAATCTATTTCAACTCAGGCGATGTCGCGCAGCTCACGCCGCAAAATTTTCCCTACCGGCGTCATCGGCAACGAATCGCGCAGCACAATCTGCTTGGGTACCTTATAGCCCGTGAAGTTGGCCTTGCAGTAACTCTTGAGCTCTTCAAGGCTCACGCCTTCGGCACGCGCCACCACGAACAGCTTCACCGCCTCGCCCGTGCGTTCGTCCGGCACGCCGATCACCGCACAGTTGGCCACCCCCGGGTGAGCCATCACCACGTCTTCGATTTCATTGGGGTACACATTGAAACCGGAGACGATGATCAGGTCTTTCTTGCGATCGACAATCCGTACAAAACCATCCTCATCAATCACCGCGATATCGCCAGTCCTGAGCCAGCCTTCCGCGTCCAGAGCCTCGGCGGTGGCGGCCGGCTGCTGCCAGTAGCCCTTCATCACCTGCGGCCCCTTGATGCACAACTCGCCGCGTTCACCCAGGGGCAACTCGACGCCATCATCATCAATCACCTTCATCGCGGTGGCCGGCACCGGAATGCCCACGGTGCCGAGGCGCGATTTGTTGCCATAGGGGTTGGTACTCGCCACGGGCGAGGTTTCCGTCAGGCCGTAGCCCTCGCCAATCGCACAGCCGGTCAGTTGCTCCCAGCGCTCGGCCGTGGCCTTGATCAGTGCGGTGCCGCCGGAGTTGGTGAGTTTGAGGTGGGAGAAATCCAGGCTCTTGAAGTCGGGGTGGTCCATCAACGCCACAAACAGCGTGTTGAGCCCCAGCAGCCCGGTAAAGCGCCACTTTTTCAGCTCCTTGATAAACCCGCCGATGTCCCGGGGGTTGGTGATGAGCACGTTGTGGTTGCCCGAGACCATCATGCACATGCAATTGGCGGTGAAGGCGTAGATATGGTAAAGCGGCAGCGGCGCGATCATCACCTCCTGCCCTTCCTTGATCAGCGGGTGGCCGTCCTCGCCGGTTTGCGACATGCAGGCACGCACCTGCTGCATGTTCGCCACCAGGTTGCCATGGGTGAGCATCGCGCCCTTGGCCAGGCCGGTGGTGCCGCCGGTGTATTGCAGCACGGCGATGTCATCCAGGCTCACCGGATGGCGCGTTACGCCCAGGCCGGCGCCCATGCGCAGCGCGCGCTTGAACGACACCGCGCGCGGCAGGTGATAGGCGGGGACCATTTTCTTCACCTTGTCGACCACGGTATTGATCAGCCAGCCTTTGGCGGCGGGCATGAAGTCGCCCATCCTGGCCTCGATCAGGTAGTCGATCTCGGTATCGTTGCACACCTCCTGTACCCGCGAACCGAACAGGTTGAGGTAGACCAGCGCACGCACGCCGGCGTCCTTGAACTGGTGGCGCATCTCGCGCGGGGTGTACAGCGGGTTAGTGTTGACCACGATCAGGCCGGCGCGCAGGGCGCCGAACACGGCAATCGGGTAATGCAGCACGTTGGGCATTTGCACGGCGATGCGCTCGCCGGGCTTGAGGTCGGTGTGCTGTTGCAGGTAGCCGGCGAACGCCGCACTCTGGCGTTCAAGCTCGGCGTAGGTCAGGGTAATGCCCATGTTGCTGAACGCCGGACGGTCGGCAAAGGTCTTGCAGGAACGCTCGAAGACCTCGATCACCGACTTGTAGGCCGAGAGGTCGATGGCATTGGGAACCCCCGCCGCGCGTTTGTCATTCCAGAAATCAGGTTGCATTATTCTTGTCCTCTGTACCTGAAGGTGTCCGGCCGCTTATAAAAAGCGGAGCTTTGGGGACGTTAGCAGCTATAGCCAAACAGGCAAATACACTCAATCGTGTCATTGATTGTATGAATCTTGTCCCTGACGCGTAGGCAGATACCCCGCCCTCTGGCAGATGAGCTATACACTGCAACGACCCCCGAGCAACCTTGAAGAAAGGACGCGTCATGAACCACAGCACCCACTGGCTGACCGCGAATGACCACAGCCGCCTGTACGTCAATCAATGGATGCCCGACGAGCCGGCCCATGCGGTGGTCATGCTGTCCCACGGCATGGCCGAGCACAGCGGGCGCTATGCGCGGTTGGCCAAGGCCCTGTGCGCCGCCGGCTATGGTGTGTATGCGCCGGACCAGCGTGGCCACGGCCGCACCGCCGATGAAGGCACGCTGGGGTTGTACGCCGAGGAGGATGGCTGGAACAAAGTGGTGGGCGACCTGGCGAGTCTCAACCAGCACATTGGCCAGCAGCACCCAGGGTTGCCGATCATATTGTTGGGCCACAGCATGGGCAGCTACATCGCCCAGGCCTACCTGTTGCACCACAGCGCCAGCCTGCACGGGGCGATTCTCAGTGGGTCGAATTTCCAGCCGGTGGCGCTATACCGCGCCGCCCGCGTGATCGCCCGCGCCGAGCGTGTGCGCCAGGGTTTGCGCGGTCGCAGCGCGCTGATCGAGTTCCTGTCGTTCGGCTCGTTCAACAAAGCGTTCAAGCCCAACCGCACGGCGTTCGACTGGCTCAGCCGCGACCCCGCAGAGGTGGACAAGTACATCAATGACCCGCTTTGCGGTTTTCGCTGCACCAACCAACTGTGGGTCGATTTGCTCGGCGGCTTGCAGCAAATCAGCAAAGCGTCCAACCTCGCGCAGATCGATCCGGGCCTGCCGATCCTGGTCATAGGCGGCGAATGTGATCCGGTGAGTGAGGGCAAGCGTCTCAACAGTCTGGCCACCGCCCTGCGTGAGGCCGGCTGTCAGCATTTGCAACTCAATATCTACCCGCAGGCGCGTCACGAAGTGTTCAACGAAACCAACCGCGATGAAGTCACCGCGGATGTGCTGACGTGGCTCGACCAGGCCCTGACCCTGCGCAGGCCGGTCCATTGCGAATAAATTCCGCTTAAAAATCAGCCTGTTAAATTACCGATTAGCCACAGGATGCACCTTTAGATGACCCAGGTAACCAATACCCCTTACGAAGCCCTCGAAGTCGGCCAGACCGCCAGCTACAGCAAGACCGTCGAAGAGCGCGATATCCAGTTGTTCGCCGCCATGTCCGGCGACCACAACCCGGTGCACCTGGATGCCGAATACGCCAAGGCCACCCTGTTCAAGGAGCGTATCGCCCATGGCATGTTCAGCGGCGCGTTGATCAGTGCAGCCGTGGCCTGCGAGCTGCCTGGGCCGGGCACCATCTATATTGGCCAGCAGATGAGCTTTCAAAAACCGGTCAAGATCGGCGACACCCTGACCGTGCGCCTGGAAATCCTTGAAAAACTGCCGAAGTTTCGCGTACGCATCGCCACCCGTGTGTTCAACCAGCGCGATGAGCTGGTAGTGGATGGCGAGGCCGAGATCCTCGCGCCACGCAAGCAGCAAGTCGTGACCCTGACCGAACTGCCGCCGATCAGCATTGGTTGATTGCACTTTCATCATCAACACACAACAAATGTGGGAGGCGGCTTGCTCCCGATCGCGGTAGGTCAGGCACTTTATCGGTGACTGAACCACTGCCATCGGGGGCAAGCCCCCTCCCACATTTTTTTACTGCGTAGGGCTTACGACTGAGCGCGTGCCTGGTTACGCAGGGCTTTTACCTGATCATGGTTGCGCTGTGCGCCATGGTACTGGCGCTCAACCAGGTCACGAATGCCCAGCAGGTTGTGCTGGTTGATCTTCTCGATCGCTTCACGGTAAGCCTTGAGTGCATGGTCTTCACCGCGCTCGGCTTCGTTCAGCACAGCCTCTTCGTCTTTGCCGGTCACCATCGACTTCACGTCGACCCAGCCACGGTGCAGTGCGCCGGCGACGCTGCCGGAATCTTCCGGATCACCACCCAATGCACGCACAGCGGTTTTCAGTTCGGCAGCGGCAGTCGCGCAATCAGCGGAGCGCTTGGCGAACAGCGCTTTGAGTTCTGGGTGCTTGATGTCTTCGGCACATTCCTTGAAACCCTTCTGGCCGTCGATGCTGGTCTCGATCAGGTCGTTGAGTACAGAGATCGATTCTTTATTGATGTCAGTCATTTTTCAATTCCTTATGTGGGTTGAGGAAGGTTGCCTAGATGATTGCAGCGCTCATGCCAGGTTTTGAAAAATTATTTTCCTTTTAATTTTCAATAAGTTATGAATTATTGAACCATCTGTATGTACGTTATTTGCATGATCTGTCATTTGGCCTTCATGCAGAATGCCTGTATTTTCCAAGGTCTCGACGCAAGCGGCCGATCCCCATGAACCCCGAAAAACTCGAACTACTGATCACCCGCCAAATGCCCTTCGGCAAATACAAGGGCCGGATCATCGCCGACCTGCCGGGGCCTTACCTGAACTGGTTTGCCCGCGAAGGTTTCCCCCACGGCGAGCTGGGTGGTTTGCTGGCGTTGATGCAGGAAATCGACCACAACGGCCTGGCCGAATTACTTGAACCGCTACGCGCGAAACACGGCAAACCAGCCCCTCGCCATTGACTAAGAGCCCCGCCATGCCAAGGAACGCAGATAACGAAGATCACTGGCAGGCCATCGCCCGGTGCTATGACGTGGAACCGGGCCCGATCAATCTGGAAAACGGCTACTTCGGGCGCATGAGCCGTCCGGTGCAGGCGCAGTACCTGGACCACGTCGCGTTTATCAACCGCAGCAATTCGCTGCACGTGCGCCAACGCTTCGAGACCGGCGAAAACGTCGAGATCCGACGCCAACTGGCCGGGTTGATCGATGTCGACCCGGAGTCCGTCGCCTTCACGCGCAATGCCACCGAAGCCTTGCAGTCGCTGATCCGCAACTACAACCGTCTGCAACCGGGCGACCAAGTGTTGATCAGTGACCTGGAGTACGACACGGTCAAAGGCGCCATGCGCTGGCTGACGGATGTTCGCGGGGTCGAAGTAGTCGAACTGTCCCACACGCACCCGGCGAGTTTCGACAGCCTGGTGCAGACGTATCGCGATGCCTTCGCCCAGCACCCGCGTTTAAAGCTGATGGCGCTGACCCACGTCACCCACCGCACCGGTCTGGTAATGCCGGTTGCGGCGATTGCCAAGGCCGCTCGCGAGCATGGCATCGATGTGATCCTCGACGGTGCCCACGCCCTGGGCCAAATCGAGTTCAACCTGGCCGACTTGGGTATCCAGTTCGCCGGCTTCAACCTGCACAAGTGGATTGGCGCGCCGCTGACGCTCGGCTTTCTCTATATCGCTCCCGAGCGCTTGGCCGATATCGACCCGGATATGGGCGAGTTCCACTACCCCGCCACCGATGTACGCGCACGTACGTCCTACAGCACGCCGAATTTTCCGGCGCTGATGACCCTTCCGCTGGTGTTTGAAGAACATCGGGCATTGGGCGGCGCGGCGGCCAAGGGGGCGCGGGTCAATTACCTGCGCGACCTTTGGGTGAGCCGGGTACGGCCGTTGGAAGGGATCGAGGTGCTGACGTCGGATGATCCGCGGCTTTATTGCGGGATCACCGCGTTCAAGTTCATGGGGCGCGATCAGCCAGTCATGGTGGATCGGTTGCTCAAGGAGTACGGCCTGTTTACCACGACGCGAACAGGAGCGGCGTTCGGTACCTGCATTCGGGTGACGCCGGGGTTGCTGACATCGGCGGCAGACATGAGTGTGCTGGTCGACGCCATTACCCAGCTAAACACACGCTGAAAATGTGGGAGGGGCTCGCCCCTTCCCACCTTCGGTTTTGTGGCGCTGTCGCGATTTTTTACAGGCAAAAAAAAGCGGTACACCGACCAAGTGCACCGCAAAAATGCCGTTAAGCACAGCAACAACGATTCGATAAATCAGCTCAATCGAGCAGCGCCAGCGCCTGTGCGGTGACTTCCTGGATGCGGGCCCAGTCGCCGTTCTTGACCCACTCCGGGTCCAGCATCCAGCTACCGCCCACGCACATCACGTTTTTCAACGCCATGTAGCTTTTGATATTGGCCGGGCCGACGCCGCCGGTCGGGCAGAACTTCACTTCGCCGAACGGGCCGCCCAGGGCCTTGATTGCGGCAACGCCGCCGCTGACTTCGGCCGGGAACAGCTTGAAGCGGCGGTAGCCCAGGCCATAGCCTTCCATGATTCCGGAGGCATTGCTGATGCCCGGCAGTAATGGGATCGGGCTGTGTACCGAGGCTTCCAGCAAGTCGCGGGTGATGCCGGGGGTGACGATAAATTGCGAGCCTGCCACTTCAGCCGCTTCGAGCATATGGCGGTCGAGCACAGTGCCGGCACCGGTGCACAGTTCCGGGCGCTGCTCACGCAACACCTGGATGGCCTTGAGGCCGAACTCGGAACGCAGGGTCACTTCCAATGCGGTCAAGCCACCGGCTGCCAGGGCATCGGCCAGCGGCAAAATGTCCTGTTCACGGGCGATGGTGATCACCGGCAGGATCCGCGCCTTGGCGCAGAGGCTGTCGATCAGGGCAACTTTATCCGCCATGGACACGGTCGGTTGTGGGCTTTTCATAGCGGCTGATCCTTGGCTCATGGGCACCAGTAAATCTCTAATGTAGGTTGCAAAAACGCGCGAATCGGCATGGCCGCAACATCGTCACTGGCCAGGGCCGCGCTCAAGGTGGTCAACTTCGAACTGCCGGAAATCGACAGCACGGTGTAATTGGCCGTGGCCAGCAACGCGCGACTCATGGTCAGGCGCTGATGCGGCACGGTCGGCGCCAGCATCGGCCAGCAACGGCGGGTACCGTCGGCCTTCAGCGCTTCGGCGAGGTTCGGGCTGTTGGGAAACAGCGAAGCGGTGTGGCCGTCATCGCCCATGCCCAGCACCAGCACATCAATGGCCGGCAGTTCGGCCAGCAGGCGATCGGCCTGCTCGGCAGCGTCTTCAAGGGTTGGCGTCGCGCTGTACAAGCTCAAAAACCTGGCCTTGGCCGCCGGGCCTTGCAACAGGTGCTGCTTCAACAAACCGGCATTGCTGTCGGCGTGCTCCACCGGCACCCAGCGTTCATCGGCCAGGGTAATGGTGACCTTTGACCAGTCCAGGCCTTGCTTGGCCAGGTTCTGGAAAAACGCCACGGGGCTGCGGCCACCGGACACCACCAGGGTCGCTTCGCCACGGGCGCTGATGGCCACGCGCAATTGCTCGGCCACGTCATTGGCCAGGCCCTCCGCCAGCAGCACCGGCGAACGGTACTCATGGGCCGTTACGCCCTGAGGCAGTTTCAATTCAGATATCGCCATACCACGACCTCCCATCCCGCGTGATCAGTGCAATGGAGCTCATCGGCCCCCAAGACCCCGCCGCATACGGCTTGGGCGCGTCACCGGATTTCTTCCACCCGGCGATCAACTGGTCACACCATTTCCACGCGGCTTCGATTTCATCTTTGCGAACAAACAGGTTCTGATTACCGCGCATCACTTCCAACAGCAAACGCTCGTACGCATCGGGGATGCGCGCGCTGCGATAAGTGTCGGAAAAATTCAGTTGCAGTGGGCCGCTGCGCAGTTGCATGCCCTTGTCCAGGCCCTGTTCCTTGGTCATTACACGCAAGGAGATACCTTCATCCGGCTGCAGGCGAATGATCAGTTTGTTGCTGATCTGCAAGCGCTGCTCGGGGGCGAAGATGTAGTGGGACGGTTCCTTGAAGTGGATAACGATCTGCGACAGTTTTTGCGGCATGCGTTTGCCGGTACGCAGGTAGAACGGCACCCCGGCCCAACGCCAGTTACGGATATCGGCCCGCAGCGCGACGAAGGTTTCGGTGTCGCTCTGGGTATTGGAATTCTCTTCTTCCAGGTAACCCGGCACCGGTTTGCCGGCGCTGTAGCCGGCGATGTACTGGCCGCGTACCACCTGGGTGGTCAGGCCATCCGGGCTTATGGGCGCCAGGGCCTTGAGCACCTTGACCTTCTCGTCACGGATACTGTCGGCGGACAAGTCGGCCGGCGGGTCCATGGCAATCAGGCAAAGCAGTTGCAGCAGGTGGTTCTGGATCATGTCGCGCAGTTGGCCGGCCTTGTCGAAATAACCCCAACGGCCTTCGATACCGACCTGCTCGGCCACGGTGATTTCCACGTGGGAAATGTAGTTCTGGTTCCACTGGGTTTCGAACAGGCTATTGGCGAACCGCAGGGCAATGAGGTTCTGGACGGTCTCTTTGCCAAGGTAGTGGTCGATGCGGTAGGTGCGGTTCTCCGCAAAGAACTGCGCCACGGCGTCGTTGACCTTGCGCGAGGACTCCAGGTCCGAACCGATGGGCTTTTCCAGCACGACGCGGGTGTTTTGCGCCAGGCCGACCTTGGACAGGTTCTCGCAGATCGCCCCGTACACCGCCGCTGGCGTGGCGAAGTAGGCGATCAGGCATTGCTCGGTGCCGGCTATTTCGGCCAAGGCCACATAATCGTCGGCCTTCATGAAGTCGACGTGTACGTAGGTCAGGCGCGCCAGGAACCGCTGGGCGATGGTCTCTTCCAGTTCTTTGCCGACGTATTTGCGCAGTTCTTTTTCGATATGGGCCAGGTGCTGTTGCTCGGAGCCGGCTTCACGGGCCAGGGCCAGGATGCGCGTATCGTCGTGCAGCAGCCCGGCGCCATCGAGTTGATAGAGGGCAGGAAATAACTTGCGCAGCGCCAGATCACCCAAGGCGCCAAACAGGGCAAAGGTGCAGGGTTCTACGGTTATCAAAGGCATGATGTTTGTTCTTTTATCAAGTTAAGCTACAAATACCTTTTTCCAAGGTATCACTCAAGGAAAAATGTAGTAATAACCACAACATTTTGCCGAAATGCGCATTCCGAGTGGTGGTGTTCAGCTACCCTCAGTAGGATAGGCCACCGCGAAAAGCCACTCGTCGATTGGCTGCCGCCCTTTATTTGCATCGTCGCCCGAAGGAAAGACTGAATGGACCGCGTGCGAAATCTTCTGGAACAGATCCGGAACCGCCTCGAAGAATTGAACAAGGCCGAGAAAAAAGTCGCCGAGGTCATCCTGCTCAACCCGCAGCAGGCGACCCGCTTCTCTATCGCCGCTCTCGCCCAAGCCGCGTCGGTCAGTGAACCGACGGTCAACCGTTTCTGCCGTTCGTTCGGCGTCAGCGGTTACCCTGAACTCAAATTGCAACTGGCGCAAAGCCTGGCCAGTGGCGCGGCCTATGTCAGCCGCGCCGTGGAGGCCGATGATAACCCTGAGGCCTATACCCAGAAGATCTTCGGCAGCGCCATCGCCTCCCTGGACAGTGCCTGCCAGGCGCTGGACCCCGCCCTTATCAGCAAGGCCGTGGACCTGTTGATCCAGGCGCGGCAGATCCACTTCTTCGGCCTGGGCGCTTCAGCCCCGGTGGCGATGGATGCCTTGCACAAATTCTTCCGCTTCAACCTGTCGGTCACCGCCCATGCCGACGTGCTGATGCAGCGCATGATCGCGTCGGTGGCGCATACCGGCGAGCTGTTCGTGATTATTTCCTACACCGGGCGTACGCGTGAACTGGTGGAAGTAGCCCGTATCGCCCGCGAAAACGGTGCCTCCGTGCTGGGCGTGACCGCCGAGAACTCGCCGCTGGCCAAGGCTAGTACAGTGAGCCTGAATATTCCGTTGCCGGAAGACACCGACATCTACATGCCGATGACTTCGCGGATCATCCAGCTGACGGTACTGGACGTGCTGGCCACCGGCATGACCTTGCGTCGCGGGGTGGATTTCCAGCCGCATTTGCGCAAGATCAAAGAGAGTTTGAATGACAGCCGGTATCCGGTTGGGGATGAGTTCAACTAAGCCGGCCTGTGTGTTGGCTTCACTGGCCCTATCGGGGGCAAGTCGAATCGTCGCACCGCTAAACCCCCGCTCTCGCCTGCAAACTCAGGTGCGCCCTCTCCCCCGGCGCCAAACTGGCACCGGCCATCGCCGACTCCACGCACACAAACCCCGACGCCTCGTTGAAACTGACGCCCAACAGCGGCCGGCTGCCAGGATGCCATACCACGGTGTCAGCGCTGTCGCCGGTGTCGATACACAGTTCGCGCTGCCAGGCGTGGTCCTTGAGGTGTAACTCACCCTCATGCTGGAATACCCGCTGGCACCCACCGTCCACCCGCAATTCGCCTTCCTGCTGGCAAGCCTGACGATTGAGCTGGTCATAACCTTGAGCGCCGTCGAGCCCAGACAGCGCTATCTCGTCGACGTGACCAATACGCCAGTAAGCGTGCAAAGCATGGCTCAACTGGCACGGCAACTCGTCCTGATGCTCGGTGCTCAGGCGCAGCTCCAGGGTTTCGCCCAGGTGCGCATGCAAGTCCACCTGCCAATCGCACAGCTGCAATTGCCAGTGCAGGCGCACGCCTTCGTCGTCGGTGCTGCTGTCGAGCAGTTTCCAGTCGATCAAGCGCGCCCAACCATGGGACGGCCAGGCATTCTCGCTGGGGTGGCGGCCATACCACGGCCAGCACACCGGCACGCCACCCCGTATGGCACCGACTTGCGGCCACTTGGCCGCGCACCACAGCCATGGTTTCTGGCCACGGGGCTGAAAATGCAGCAGTTGCGCGCCCTGACGACTGAACACCGCCTGGCACAGCGGATGGTCGATCACCAACACGTCGCGCATCTGAAAGCGCTCCCAGGCAAACACCGGACGCTCGCGCAGGGATTTGAAAAAGCGTTGCAGCGGTTGCTCATGCATGTGCCACGGTCCTGAATATCTTCACAGTGCCACCCAAAAAAAAGCGGATAGCCATGGCTACCCGCAAAATGCGCACAGAGAGAAGGAGCTTATCGCAACAGCGTTAGAACGTAGACTGGATTTTCAGGCCAGCCACCAACGCGTTGTCGACTTTATCCACGCCGCCAGGTTGCACGACGTACTGCAGGTTGGGACGCACGGTCAGCCAGTTGGTAACGTGGAAGCCGTAGTTGATTTCGAAGTTGTATTCGGTTTCGCGGATCGGCGTGTACAACGGGTTGTCGTAATCGCTGACACCATTGGCGGCATTGAGCAGTTCGGCGTTTTTCTTCACGTCGTTGTTGACGTGCAGGCGCGCGGCGCCAATGCCGACGTCGTCTTTTGGACGCGCATCGAATGGGCCTTTGTACACCAGCATGAGCGACTGATAGTTGTCGACCAGGTTGGTTTCCTTGTCGTGGAAGGTCGCGTTGGCCGCGATGTTCAGACCACGGGAAGCGTCGCCGTTATGCGTGGTGAGTTGCTGTTGGGCAACGAACCAGTAGCCTTTCTTGCTGCTGCGGGTACGGAAGTCTGCGCCAGTGAGGACAGCATTGCCGCCGTTGACGTCTTCACGTACATCCGGAGCATCGGCCGCGCTCTTGTAGTAACCCACACGGTATTCGCCCGGCAGGTTATTAACCTTCGGCGACCAGACCAATTCCACCGGAATCACGGTGCCCTTGGTGCCGCTGCCGCTGAGCTTGAAGCCGTTGCCGTGTTCCAGCTGCGATGGGTTCTGGTTGTAGGCACCGATTTGCGCATACAGCTCTGGCGTGATGTTGTACTTCACGCGGATCGCCGCCTGGCTGACCGGCCAGTTGTACCAGGTGTTCACGTAGTTACCGACCTGGGAGCCGCAGAACGACAGGTTCTGGAAGTCGCACGGGAAGGTGTTGAAGTCTTCGCCTTCACCGAAGTAACCGAGTTTCACATCCAGTTTGTTGTCGAACATCTGGTGCTGGATCCAGAACTGGGTCAGACGCACCATGTGGCCACGACCGTAGACTTCCATGGACGAGCTCAGCGTGCCGGCACGCGGGTCGCCAATGCGGTCGTTGGAAATGTTCTGGCCATTACGGTTGGTGAACTGGATCTTGGCTTGGGTGTTGTCCCAGCCCCACAGTTTTTGCAGGTCCAGTGCCACGCCCAGACCGAACTGGTCGGAGTAGCGACCGGTCTTGTCGTCGTTGAAGCCACCGTGGGCGTTGTAGCCCATCTCCCCTACGTAGTCAGCCTTGATGTCGATACCTTGCTCGATCAGCTTGGTACGTTCGCCGCCCCAATCGCCGGTCATCCACTTGGAATCGGCGCTGAATGCATCGGCCGCCATCGCATTGGCGGACAATACCAGGGCTGCTGCCGCTGACAATTGGCAGATCAGCCGGGTGTTGTTGTGTTGCTTTTTCATCCCTACATCCTCGTCTTTATTGTTATTAAACTGTTTTTATCTAACGCGGGTTACATTTTTTTCAATTAAAACAATACGTTACCTGCTTCAGCGACCCTTGAATTGGGCCACATTGTCGGCATGCCCCTGTGCGGGCAATGAAGAGGCGGTGCCCAGCCGCTCGCCGGTGTTGGCGTCGAACAACAAGACCTTGGCCGGGTCGAATTGCAGGGTCAGCGTCTCCCCCACTTGGGGTGCTACGTCCGGTGCAAGACGGCAGCACACCTTGGTGTCATTGAGCTGCACGAACACCAGGGTGTCCGGGCCGGTGGGCTCGGTGACCTGGACTTCGGCACGAATGCTCGACGACCCATTGCCTTCCCCCGTCGCCAGCACGATTTGCTCCGGGCGCAGGCCCAGGATCACATCGCGGTCTTCCAGGCCCGTGTCGTTCATGCTCAGCGGCAATTCGCAACGGGCCTGGCCGCTGTCGAGCAGCGCAACCAAATGACCGTCTTTGCGTTTTAGGCGCATGGGAACGAAGTTCATGGGTGGTGAACCGATAAAGCTTGCCACAAATAGGTTAGCAGGGTCGTTGTAAATTTCTTTCGGCGTGCCGAATTGTTGGATGATGCCGTCCTTCATCACCGCCACTTTGTCGCCCAGGGTCATCGCCTCGATCTGGTCGTGGGTCACATAAACCGTGGTGGTCTTGAGGCGCTGGTGCATCAGCTTCATTTCGGTGCGCATCTCGACGCGCAGCTTGGCGTCGAGGTTGGACAGCGGTTCGTCGAACAGGTAGATCTTCGGGCGACGCGCCAGCGCACGGCCCATGGCCACCCGCTGTTGCTGACCACCGGAGAGTTGGCCCGGCTTGCGATTGAGCAGGTGCTCGATCTGCAGCAGCTTGGCCACGCGCGCCACTTCAGCGTCGATGTCGGCTTGCGGCATCTTGCGGATCTTGAGGCCGAACTCGATGTTCTCGCGCACGCTCATGGTCGGGTACAGCGCGTAGGACTGGAACACCATGGCGATGTCACGATCCTTGGGGCTCATGCCGCTCACGTCCTGGTCGCCGATCATGATCGCGCCACCGGTGATAGTCTCCAGGCCGGCGATGCAGTTCATCAGCGTGGATTTACCACAGCCCGACGGGCCGACCAGGATCAGGAATTCGCCTTCCTTGATCGACAGTTCGATATTCTTCAAGGTGTCGGGCAGGCCGGCGCCATAGGTCTTGTTTACATTGCGAAGTTCAAGCGTAGCCATGATTACCCCTTGACCGCGCCGGCCGTGAGGCCGCGCACGAAATACTTGCCTGCGATCACATAGACCAGCAGGGTCGGCAGCCCGGCGATCATCGCCGCCGCCATATCCACGTTATATTCCTTGGCCCCGGTGCTGGTGTTGACCAGGTTGTTCAGCGCCACTGTGATGGGCTGGGAGTCGCCGCTGGAGAACACCACACCGAACAGGAAGTCGTTCCAGATCTGGGTGAACTGCCAGATCAGGCAGACCATGATGATCGGGGTCGACATCGGCAGAATGATCTGACGGAAGATGGTGAAAAAGCCCGCACCGTCCAGGCGTGCGGCCTTGATCAGCGCGTCCGGAATGCTCACGTAGTAGTTACGGAAGAACAGCGTGGTGAACGCCAGGCCGTAGACCACGTGCACAAACACCAGGCCGGTGGTGGTACTGGCCAGGCCCATCTTGCCGAGGGTGAAGGATGCCGGCAGCAGCACGGTCTGGAACGGCAGGAAGCAGCCGAACAACAGCAGGCCGAAGAACAGCTGCGAACCGCGGAAGCGCCAGAACGACAGCACGTAGCCGTTCAACGCACCGATAGCGGTGGAGATCAACACGGCCGGAACGGTGATCTTGATCGAGTTCCAGAAGTAACCATCCACCGTATCCCAGGCCTTGATCCAGCCAATGCCGGTGACTACGGTCGGCCAGCTCAGCAGGTTGCCGGTGGTGATGTCTTCCGGGGTCTTGAAGCTGGTGAGCAACATCACCACCAGCGGCACCAGGTACAGCAGCACCGCGAGAATCAGCACCGCGTAGATCGCGATGCGACTCAGGCTGATGGCAGGTTTGGAAGCGAGACTAGTCATTACGTTTGGTCCTCAGCTCGGAGTAGAGGTAAGGCACGATGATCGCGAGGATCGCACCGAGCATCAGGATTGCACTGGCCGAACCCATGCCCATCTGGCCACGGCTGAAGGTGAACGAGTACATGAACATGGCAGGCAGGTCGGACGAGTAGCCCGGGCCACCGGCGGTCATTGCCGCCACCAGGTCGAAGCTCTTGATGGCGATGTGCGCCAGGATCATCACCGCGCTGAAGAACACCGGACGCAGGCTGGGCAGCACCACGCTCCAGTAGATGCGCGGCAGGCTCGCGCCGTCGATCTGGGCCGCACGGATGATCGATTGATCAACACCACGCAGGCCAGCGAGAAACATTGCCATGATAAAACCCGAGGCTTGCCACACAGCCGCGATCACCAGGCAGTAAACGACACGGTCCGGATCGATCAGCCAGTCCAGGCGGAAACCTTCCCAGCCCCAGTCACGCAGGAGTTTGTCCAGGCCCATGCCCGGGTTGAGCAGCCATTTCCAGGCGGTACCGGTGACGATCATCGAGAGCGCCATCGGGTACAGGTAGATGGTGCGGATAAAGCCTTCGCGGCGGATTTTCTGGTCGAGGAAAATCGCCAGCGTCACGCCGATCACCAGGGTGATGCCGATGAACATGCCGCCAAACAGCGCCAGGTTCTTGCTCGCCACCCACCAGCGATCGTTGTCGAACAACCGCTCGTATTGCGCAAGGCCCGCCCATTTGTAACTGGGCAGGAAGGTGGACGTGGTGAACGACAGTACAAACGTCCACAGGATGTAGCCGTAGAAGCCTACCAACACGATAAACATGCTGGGCGCCAGCACCAGTTTGGGTAGCCAGCGCTGCAGTGCATCGAACGGCGAGGCTTTGCTGAACACAGCAACAGAACTCATGGGAAAATCCAATACAGAGAAAAAGGACTACAGCTTGCAGGGGCCGGCTTGTGGGGTGAGCGAGCTTGCTCCCTCACTCCAAAAGCCGGGTTCCTACAACGGTGTTACTTGGCGGACTTGATCGCAGCGCCCAGTTTCTTGGCAGTGTCGGCCGGGTCGGCTTTCGGGTCGTTGATGTAGTTGGTCACGACGTCAAAGAACGCACCTTGCACAGCCAGGGTGGTGGCCATGTTGTGCGCCATGCTCGGCTGCAGGCCACCGGTCTTGGCGTCTGCCAGGAAGTCCTTGGCGGCGGTCTGGGCACAGGAGTCAAAGCCGTAGGAATCCATTTTGTTCAGCATGTCGTTGCGCACAGGGATCGAGCCCTTGTTGATGCTGAACACTTTCTGGAAGTTCTCACCCAGCACGACTTTGGCGATGTCCTGCTGACCGGCAGCCGTGCCTTTGTCTTTCTGCTTGAACACCGCCAGGGAGTCGATGTTGTAGGTGAAGGCTTTGTCGGTGCCAGGGAACGCTACGCACTCGTAGTCCTTGCCCGCGACTTTCTTGGCGGCGGTCCATTCGGACTTGGCCCAGTCACCCATGATCTGCATGCCGGCCTTGCCGTTGATGACCTTGCCCGCTTCGAGGTTCCAGTCCTGGCCTTTGCCGTCGACGTCCATGTAGGTCGCGACTTTCTTCAGCTCAGTAAGGGCCTTGACCATTTCCGGACCGGTCAGAGCGCCGTTATCCAGGTCGACCAGGGCTTTTTTGTAGCCATCAGCGCCCATCACCGACAGAACCACCGCTTCGAACACAGTGCTGTCCTGCCATGGCTGGCCACCGTGGGCGAGCGCGATGAAGCCCGCTTTCTTCAGCTTGTCGCCGGCTGCGTAGAATTCTTCAAGGGTGGTGGGGTTCTTGGTGATGCCGGCTTTCTTGAAGACTTCCGGGTTGATCCACAGCCAGTTCACGCGGTGGATGTTCACCGGCACGGCCACGTAGTCACCTTCGTACTTCACGGTGTCGGAGACTTTCTTGTCGAGCAGGGAATCCCATTTTTCTTCTTTGGCCACGTCTTTCAGGACGTCGGTGTCGAGCAGGCCGGTGGACGCCCATTCCTGGATGTCGGGGCCTTTGATCTGGGCAACGCCTGGCGGGTTGCCGGCGACCGCGCGGCTTTTGAGCACGGTCATGGCCGTGGCGCCGCCGCCACCGGCGACGGCACCGTCTTTCCAGGTGAAGCCGTCTTTCTCAACTTGGGCCTTCAGGACATCTACAGCCGCTTTTTCGCCACCCGAGGTCCACCAATGCACAACTTCAACCGTCCCTTTGGAGTCGGCGGCAAATGCACTGAGGGGGAACAACGAGGCAACGGAAATAGCTACGGCGAGGCGATTAATCGCGTTCATCTGAATACCTTTTCTTGTTGTTATGCATGCAAGTCTGGAGCTTGCGCTGCACGGAGTTTAAACATGGTTTTTTTGAGCGCAGGTAACAAAGGGATGCACAAATGTCACCACCTGGTGACATAGCGTCCAGCGCCTAAAGCGCTGGCCATGCTAGGTGCCAAAGGCAATGCAGGCAGCACTACCGCTTGCCAGGCATGGTACAGGTCCGGCTTGCCACCCCAGATGTTGCAGCTGGGCTGGTTGTGCGGGCTGAGTTCGTGGTGCCAGCTGCCGTGGCGGCGGTCGATGAAATGGGTCTCGCAAAACTCCCAGAAGCGTCGGTACCAGGTTTCATAGTGAAGCTCACCGGTACGCTTGAGCAGGGCCTGGGCCGCGGCGCTGGCCTCGGCGTGGGTCCAATGCAGGCGCTCGCGCACCACCGGCTGATGCTGCCAGTCCAGCGTGTAGACGATGCCGGGGGCGCCGTCCACGCTCCAGGCGTATTCGCAGGCACTGGCGAAAAGCCCCTTGGCATCGCTGACCAGCCAATCCGGCGTGACCAGGCCGGCCTGCAGGCGCGCAGCCTCCAGGTGCAGCACCAGGCGCGCCCACTCGAAACCGTGGCCAGGGGTGATGCCATAAGGGCGGAAGCCGTCGGCGGGGTTGTCTTCGTTGTAACCGTGCACGGGTTGCCAGCGGCTGTCGAAATGCTCGATCACCATGAATTGGTTGTCGGCGGCATGACGGTGGATCACCCGCTCAACGATGCGCAACGCGCGGTCGAGCCACCGCGTGTCACCCGTGACATCCGCCAGCGCCAGAAAGGCTTCGGTGGCGTGCATATTGCTGTTGGCGCCGCGATAGGCTTCGATACCGCTCCAGTCTTGGGCAAACGATTCGAGCATCGCGCCCTCCTCCTCGCTCCAGAAGAACTGGTCGATGATGTGAATGGCGTCATTGAGCAGGGTTTGCGCACCGGGAGCCCCCGCCACCACCGCAGAGCTGGCCGCCAGGGCGACGAACGCATGCAGGTAGGCCGCCTTGCCAGTGTTGCCATCCTGGGCGTGTGGCGCGGCGAACCAACCGCCGTGCTCGCTATCGCGCAAAGGGCCACGCAGGGCCGCCACACCGTGTTCAACCCATTCGGCATACCCCGGCAGCCCCATGGCATGGGCCATGGCGAAACTGTGGGTCATGCGGGCGGTGTTCATGGTTTCGGCGCGGGCACTGGCCGCAAGGCGGCCTTTATCGTCCAGGTTGCCGAACCCGTCCGGCAGACGGGACGACTTGGCGAATGACAGCAGGCGCTGGCCTTCGGCGGCAAGCCAGGCGTGATGGGCAGGTGCATTCAGCCAACTGCTGGCAGGCAGTGGTTGCGTGGTCATGGGTGGCCCTTATTGTTTTTGGTGGGGTGACGGGAGTCTAAACAAGGGCGTGAGAGGGGCAAGTAACGAAGGGGATCATAAATGTCACCAAGCAGTGACAATGCTACAAGCGAGCGTGATTCAACTCTCGACAATGATCCAAATGTGGGAGCAAACCCCCTCCCACATTTTGGCCAGCTTTAGTCATTGAGCCTGCGGGGTGATCTTCGCCGGCGTATTGAGCTGCTGCTGCAGGTTCTGCACCTGGCTCTGCAAGGTAGTGATATTGCGCGTGGTCTGGATGCGGAAGACGTCGAACTCTTTATTGGTGGGTGCATCGCTGTTGGCCGGCTGGGCGTCCTGTGCGCTTTTAAGCACTACAAGGTCCTGCTCCAGGCGGGCAATGGCCGCGCTCGGGTTGCCTTGTTTCTTCAGGGCGGCAACGTCGGCCACCAGTTCCTTTATCTCGGCATCGCGCTTGCCGGCATCGCCTTGCGCGGCCTTGAGGCTGGCCACGGCGTCGGTCAGGGCTTGTACCTGGCCTTGCAACTTGCTGTTGGCAGTGGAGAGGTCGGCGGTGCTGGCGGTCATTTGCGCCAGGCGCTTGTCCAGTTCGGTGGCCTGGCCGGCGACGCCGAGTTGCTGCTTGCCCTGCTCCTGCAACTGGCTTTCCAACTGTTTGATCTGCGACTTCAGCGCTTCGCTGCCGTTATTCACGCTGGCTTGGCTGGCGACGACCCTGCCGGAAATGTCCTGCAGGCGCCCCGCCGCTTCTTCGCTGATGCGTGCAAAGCTTTCCTGGGTGGCAACCAACTGCTGGCCCATCAGGGAGATCTGCTGGAAACTCCACCAGGCCAAGCCGGCAAAGGCGATCAGCAGCGCGCCGATCAATGCCCACAACGGGCCGGTGCTGGCACTCTTGACCTTGACTACCGGTGTGTTGCGCGAACGCACCGAAGTGGCCGGGGAAGGTTCGAAATCATCGTCATCCCCTGGATCGGCCCGCAGGCTGGGAACGTTGTCGAAGTCGTCGTTGGCATCGTTACGCATGAATCAACCCTGAATCGCTGAAATGGCTGGCGGGAACGCCAGGCGACGGGAGTATAAACCGCAGTCCCATCGCACTGATCGACCGGGAACCACCCATTCGGTTCCCGATGTGTTGCCTGGTGTGACCTTACTTGCCACCCGGGTCCTGGGCTTTCCACCAACCGCAGAACTCGTCGAGGGCGGCCCACAGGCTGACCTTGGGCTCGTAGTCCAGATAATGCCTGGCCCGGCTGATGTCGAGGGTGAAATCTTTGTTCATGACTTGCATGCCCAGGCGCGATAACGCCGGCTCCGGTCGCCCCGGCCACAGGGCGCAGAAAGCTTCGTTCAACGCCGCCACGCTGTAGGACAAGCCGTAGGATCGATAACGGGTCACCTGGGGTAACTCCATTTGGCGCATCACGTAGTTCACCACATCCCACACCGGCACCGGCGCGCCGTTGCTGATGTTGTAGGCCCTGCCCAGCGCCGAGCCAGGGGCCAGCAAGCTGCTGAGCAGTGCTTCATTGAGGTTGTGGATGCTGGTGAAGTCGACCTTGTTCAGACCGTCGCCGACAATCGCCAGGCGGTTCTTGCGCTGCATTTTAAGCAGGCGCGGGAAGATGCTCATATCGCCGGCGCCGGTAACAAAACGTGGGCGCAGGGCCAGCACTTCAAGGCCGAACTCCTGGGCACCGAACACTTTCTGCTCAGCCAGGTACTTGGTGGCCGCATAGGGATGCTTGAAGCGCTTGGGCACTTGTTCTTCAGTCAGGCCCAGATGGTCGCGACCATCAAAATAGATCGACGGCGACGACAGGTGTACCAGGCGCCCAACCCGCTGTTTCAGGCAGGCCTCGACGACGTTTTCGGTGACCAGCACGTTGCCCTGGTGAAAATCCTGGTAACGCCCCCACAGCCCCACGGCACCGGCGCAGTGCACCACCGCTTCGACATCGCGGCACAGGTCGCGCACCAGGTCGGCATCATTGAGGTCACCCTGGATAAACTCGGCACCGCGCCGTACCAGGTGCTCCACGCCCTCGGCGCGGCGCCCGTTAACCCGCACGTCCAGGCCCTGCTCCAGGGCGAAACGCGCAAAGCGCCCGCCAATGAAGCCGCTTGCGCCGGTGACCAGAATCTTCATGTGTTACCCCGTGTTCTTTCGTTTTTCATTGCTGTTGCCTTGACGCCCGCTGTCAGTCCAACGGCACCAACCATTGACCACACGCCTGGGCCAGATGGTCGGTCAACAGGCCCAACAATTGCCCGCCGCTGCGCCAATGATGCCAGTACAACGGCACATCGATCGGTTTATCGGGCAATAACTCCACTAACACGCCCTTTTCCAACTGGTGGCGCACCTGCAATTCCGGCACCAGCCCCCAGCCCAGCCCTGCCTCCGTGAGCCGGATAAAGCCTTCGGACGATGGGCATAAATGATGCTCGAAACCACCGTCCACCCCGAGGGATGCCAGGTAGCGATGCTGCAGGAAATCGTCCGGGCCAAACACCAGCGCGGGCGTGCGCGCCAGTTGATCGGCGCGCACGCCTTGCGGGAAATGCCGGGTAATAAAGGCCGGGCTGGCCAATGCGCGGTAGCGCATGGCGCCGAGCAGCAGGCTGCGGGCTCCGGCTACCGGGCGTTCGCTGGCGCAAATGCAGGCCGCCACTTCACCGGCGCGCATCCGCTTGAGGCTGACGGCCTGGTCTTCAACAACCAGGTCGAGCAACAGATGTTGCTCGGCGCAAAATTCGCTGACCGCCTCGGCCCACCACGTCGCCAGGCTGTCGGCGTTGAGGGCGATGCGCAGGCGTTCGGGCATGCCCTCTTCATCCAGCGCCGGCACCTGGCTTTGCAGGTCACGTTCCAGCAAGCGCACCTGTTGCACGTGATTGAGCAGGCGTCGGCCGATATCGGTGGGCGTCGGCGGCGTGGCCCGCACTAGCACCGGCTGGCCGACGCGCGCCTCCAGCAACTTGATGCGCTGGGAGATCGCCGATTGCGACAGCCCCAGCACCTGGGCGCCGCGCTCGAAGCCAGCCTGTTCCACTACGGCCGCGAGGGCAGACAGTAATTTATAGTCGAACATCAGTTTCTCTAATGAGCGATCAGCAATATTGGTTTTTCTTATACAGCCTCGACCCCGAGAATGACCAGCATCGCCTTGAGGATCTTTATTTATGTGGCAAAGCTATATGAACGGACTGCTGGTGGCCCTTGGCCTGATCATGGCAATCGGTACGCAAAATGCGTTTGTCCTGGCTCAGAGCCTGCGCCGCGAGCATCACCTGCCCGTCGCTGCCCTGTGTGTGATCTGTGATGCCGTGCTGGTGGCTGCCGGGGTTTTCGGCTTGGCGACGGTGCTGGCGCAGAGCCCGATACTGTTGGCCGTGGCGCGTTGGGGCGGTGCGGCATTCCTGTTGTGGTACGGCACGTGCGCGCTACGCAGGGCGTGTTCGAAACAGAGCCTGGACCAGGGCGCCAGTCTCAAGACCCGCTCATTGCGCGCCGTGCTGCTCAGTGCCCTGGCGGTGACCCTGCTCAACCCCCATGTCTACCTGGACACCGTGCTGCTGATCGGCTCCCTGGGCGCGCAACAAACCGAACCGGGCGCTTACGTGGCGGGGGCGGCCAGCGCGTCGTTCCTGTGGTTCGCCACGCTGGCACTCGGCGCGGCATGGCTGGCGCCCTGGCTCGCACGCCCGGCGACCTGGCGGCTGCTGGATCTGTTGGTGGCCGTGATGATGTTCAGCGTGGCCTATCAGTTAATAAGCGCGCCTTGAACTTATTCCAAAAGGCTCTGGAACCTCTATCCCACACAGTTGTTGCGTGGTTTTGCCGCACCCCCGGTGCTATGATCCTGCCCCTGCGCCGCAAAGAGTACAAACTCCCCGGCGCTTGTTTGGCCGCCCGTGATCGGCCTTGCGCTCACCGCAACTGACCTGATTAGGAGAATTATCATGGCTTTCGAATTGCCGCCGCTGCCCTACGCACACGATGCCCTGCAGCCGCACATCTCCAAGGAAACCTTGGAGTACCACCACGACAAGCACCACAACACCTATGTCGTGAACCTGAACAACCTGGTGCCAGGCACCGAGTTCGAAGGCAAGACCCTGGAAGAGATCGTTAAATCCTCTTCGGGCGGTATCTTCAACAACGCCGCTCAGGTCTGGAACCACACCTTCTACTGGAACTGCCTGGCGCCAAACGCCGGTGGCCAACCTACCGGCGCACTGGCTGAAGCTATCAACGCAGCGTTCGGTTCGTTCGACAAGTTCAAGGAAGAATTCACCAAGACGTCCGTCGGCACCTTCGGTTCCGGTTGGGGCTGGCTGGTGAAAAAAGCTGACGGTTCCCTGGCCCTGGCCAGCACCATCGGCGCCGGCAACCCACTGACCAACGGCGACACCCCGCTGCTGACCTGCGACGTATGGGAACACGCCTACTACATCGACTACCGCAACGTGCGTCCCAAGTATGTGGAAGCGTTCTGGAACCTGGTCAACTGGAAGTTCGTGGCTGAGCAGTTCGAAGGCAAGACCTTCACTGCCTAAGCAACGCGTGCAGTAGAAAGAGCCCGGCGATCGCCGGGCTTTTTTGTGGGCGCTTGAAAATGCACGCCGTGCAGGAAGTGTGGAACTCACTGAAACGAATTCGCCACCCAGACGACGAGAGAAATACCTCTCTCAGTTCATGTAGGAGACTCCGCAATGGATCCGTTATCGATGGGTATGTCGGCATTGTCATCAGTGATGCCAGTCGTCGGCCAAGGCCTGGATTTGCTGGGCAAAGGCTTGGATGTGCTCGGGAAGATCGTGGACGCAAAAAGCACGAGCGCCAATCAGGACCCAGGCAAAATCGGCGCCGATACGCACCAGAGCAACACTGTTCAGATCAGTTACAACGCATAAAACAGCGGGTCCCGCCAGGCGGGATAGCCAAAAGGTTCGCGCCCTTTGGGCCCCGCGCCACACCAGAGAGCGGCGGATTTTATCCGCCCTCTTCCTGCCCCACCTGCATTCGACCGCTTCCCGTTACCCCACGCCCCAATGTTCCTTTGACGGCCGCCATCAGATTGCCAATACTCATGGCATATTGAAGGCCACCCGCATGAGACAAGGAATGCCCCTTTGAAGCTGGAACTCAAAAACAGCTTGTCGGTGAAGTTGCTAAGGGTGGTGCTGCTCTCGGCATTGATCGTTGGCGTGGCGCTGAGCGTGGCGCAGATCGTGTTCGATGCTTATAAGACACGCCAGGCCGTAGCCGGCGATGCCCAGCGCATCCTCGACATGTTTCGCGACCCTTCGACCCAGGCCGTCTACAGCCTGGACCGCGAAATGGGCATGCAGGTGATCGAAGGGCTGTTTCAGGACGAGGCCGTGCGCATGGCCTCCATCGGCCATCCCAACGAGACCATGCTGGCGGAAAAAAGCCGCGCGTTGCAGCAGTCCCCCAGCCGCTGGCTGACCGACCTGATTCTTGGCCAGGAACGCACCTTCACCACTGCATTGGTTGGCAAAGGCCCGTACAGCGAGTATTACGGCGACCTGAGCCTGACCCTCGACACCGCCACCTACGGCAAGGGTTTTATTGTCAGCTCGGTGGTCATCTTTATTTCCGGCGTGTTACGCGCGCTGGCCATGGGCCTGGTGCTGTACCTGGTGTATCACTGGCTGCTGACCAAACCGTTGTCGCGGATAATCGAACACCTGACCTCCATCAATCCGGATCGGCCCAGCGAGCATAAGATCCCGCAACTCAAGGGGCACGAGCACAACGAGTTGGGGCTGTGGATCAACACCGCCAACCAGTTGCTGGAATCCATCGAACGCAACACCCACCTGCGCCACGAAGCCGAAAGCAGCCTGTTGCGCATGGCCCAGTACGATTTCCTGACCGGTCTGCCCAACCGCCAGAAGCTGCAGGAGCAACTGGACAAGATCCTGATCGATGCCGGTCGCCGGCAACGCCGGGTGGCGGTGTTATGTGTAGGGTTGGATGACTTTAAAAGCATCAACGAGCAGTTCACCTACCAGGTCGGCGACAAATTGCTGCTGGCCCTGGCCGACCGCTTGCGTGCCCATAGTGGCCGCCTTGGGACCCTCGCGCGTCTGGGCGGCGACCAGTTCGCCCTGGTGCAGGCCGACATCGACCAACCTTACGAAGCCGCCGAGCTGGCGCAAAGCATCCTCGACGACCTGGAAGCGGAATTCGCCCTCGACCACGAGCAGATCCGTCTGCGCGCCACTATCGGCATCACCCTGTTCCCCGAAGACGGCGACAGCACCGAAAAGCTGCTGCAAAAGGCCGAACAGACCATGACCCTGGCCAAGAGCCGTTCGCGCAACCGCTATCAGTTCTATATCGCCAGCGTCGACAGCGAAATGCGCCGCCGCCGCGAACTGGAGAAAGACCTGCGCGACGCGTTGAGCCGCGACCAGTTTCACTTGGTGTACCAACCGCAGATCAGCTACCGCGATCAGCACGTGGTGGGCGTGGAAGCGCTGATTCGCTGGCAGCACCCGGAGCATGGGCTGGTACCGCCGGACCTGTTCATCCCACTGGCCGAGCAGAACGGCACCATTATTGCGATCGGTGAATGGGTGCTGGACCAGGCCTGCCGCCAATTGCGCGAATGGCACGACCAGGGCTTCACCGCCCTGCGCATGGCGGTCAACCTGTCCACCGTGCAGTTGCACCACTCCGAATTGCCGAGGGTGGTCAACAACCTGATGCAGATCTACCGCCTGCCGCCGCGCAGCCTGGAGCTGGAAGTCACCGAGACCGGCCTGATGGAAGACATCAGCACCGCCGCCCAGCACCTGTTGAGCCTGCGCCGCTCCGGTGCGTTGATCGCCATCGATGACTTCGGCACCGGCTACTCGTCCCTGAGCTACCTCAAGAGCCTGCCGCTGGACAAGATCAAGATCGACAAGAGCTTCGTCCAGGACCTGTTGGACGATGACGACGATGCGACCATCGTGCGCGCCATTATCCAACTGGGTAAAAGCCTGGGCATGCAGGTGATCGCCGAAGGCGTGGAAACTGCGGAACAGGAGGCTTACGTCATTTCCGAGGGCTGCCACGAAGGTCAGGGCTACTACTACAGCAAACCCTTGCAGGCACGCGAGCTGGCGGCTTTTTTGAAGCAGGCCGAGCGCAATAACGCGGCCATTCTCTGACGCGGCAATACGATACTGAATATTTCCCGCGTGTACCCCTTTACACAAAATGCAAATCTTTCGCATTATGTCGCAGTTTTTGCGCTCCCCCGCGCGTCCCATCAACAACCGAAGCAGGATGTTCGCCATGATTCGTATGCCCCTGGCCACCGCCAGTCTGCTGGCTATTGCCATTTCTCTCGCCGGTTGCGGCGAAGGTAAAGACAAGCCCGCAGCCAACCAGGCGCCGACCCCGGCTGCCAGCACTACCGCTCCAGCGGCTGCCACTCCTGCCGGCCAGGTCGACGAAGCCGCCGCCAAAGCCGTGGTCGCGCATTACGCCGACATGGTGTTCGCGGTGTACAGCGACGCCGAAGCCACTGCGAAAACCCTGCAGACCGCCATCGACGCCTTCCTCGCCAAGCCGAACGACGAAACCCTCAAGGCCGCCCGTGCTGCCTGGGTTGCCGCGCGCGTGCCTTACCTGCAGAGCGAAGTATTCCGCTTCGGCAACACCATCATTGATGACTGGGAAGGTCAGGTGAACGCCTGGCCCCTGGACGAAGGCCTGATCGACTATGTCGACAAGTCCTACGAGCACGCCCTGGGTAACCCAGGCGCCACCGCCAACATCATCGCCAACACTCAAGTCCAGGTCGGCGAAGACAAGGTCGACGTGAAGGAAATCACCCCGGAAAAACTCGCCAGCCTCAACGAGCTGGGCGGTTCCGAGGCCAACGTCGCCACTGGCTACCACGCCATCGAATTCCTGCTCTGGGGCCAGGACCTGAACGGTACCGGCCCAGGCGCCGGCAACCGTCCCGCGTCGGACTACCTGACCGGCGACGGCGCCACTGGCGGTCACAACGAGCGTCGTCGTACCTACCTGCGCGCCGTGACCCAACTGCTGGTCAGCGACCTGCAAGAAATGGTCGGCAACTGGAAACCCAAGGTTGACGATAACTACCGCGCCACCCTGGAGGCAGAACCTGCCACCGACGGCCTGCGCAAGATGCTGTTCGGCATGGGCAGCCTGTCCCTGGGCGAGCTGGCCGGCGAGCGTATGAAAGTGTCCCTGGAAGCCAACTCGCCGGAAGATGAGCAGGACTGCTTCAGCGACAACACCCACTACTCGCACTTCTATGACGCCAAGGGCATCCGCAACGTCTACCTGGGCGAGTACACCCGTGTTGACGGCACCAAACTGACCGGCGCCAGCCTGTCGTCCCTGGTGGCCAAGGTGGACCCAGCCGCCGACACCGCGTTGAAGGCCGACCTGGCCGCGACCGAAGCGAAGATCCAGGTCATGGTTGACCACGCCAACAAGGGTGAGCACTACGACCAGTTGATCGCGGCCGGCAACGACGCGGGCAACCAGATCGTGCGCGACGCCATCGCCTCGCTGGTCAAGCAGACCGGTTCGATCGAAGCCGCGGCAGGCAAGCTGGGCATCAGCGACCTGAACCCCGACAGCGCTGATCACGAGTTCTGATCAGTGGTGCGTTGAACGAGGCGACCTTCGGGTCGCCTTTTTCATGCCTGTTGTCCACAGTAGTACCACCACCGGCAAACCCATGTGGAGGGCCCGGTTTACATGCCCCACACCCCAGGTAGAATGGCGCCTCTGCCCTATATCGAGCGAACTTCATGGCGTTGCCGACCCTACGTATCATCGGTTTCATCATCGGCATCTTCCTGATCACCCTCGCGATCGCCATGGTCGTGCCCATGGCGACCCTGGTGATTTTCGAACGCACCAGCGACCTGCCCTCGTTCCTCTGGGCCAGCATGATTACCTTTGTCGCCGGCCTGGCCCTGGTGATCCCCGGCCGCCCCGAACACGTCAACCTGCGCCCCCGCGACATGTACCTACTGACCGTCACAAGCTGGCTGGTGGTCTGCGTGTTCGCTGCGCTACCGTTTCTGCTGACCCAGCACATCAGCTACACCGACTCGTTCTTCGAAAGCATGTCGGGCATCACCGCCACCGGCTCCACGGTATTGAGCGGGCTGGACAGCATGTCGCCGGGCATCCTGATATGGCGCTCGTTGCTCCACTGGCTGGGCGGTATCGGCTTTATCGGCATGGCGGTGGCGATCCTGCCGCTGCTGCGCATTGGTGGCATGCGCCTGTTCCAGACCGAGTCCTCGGACCGCTCGGAAAAGGTCATGCCGCGTTCGCACATGGTGGCACGCTTGATCGTGGCGGCTTACGTGGGCATCACCATCCTCGGCAGCCTGGCGTTCTGGTGGGCCGGCATGGGCTTGTTCGATGCGATCAACCACGCGATGTCGGCGATTTCCACCGGTGGGTTTTCCACCTCCGACGAGTCCCTGGTCCACTGGAAACAACCGGCGGTGCACTGGGTGGCGGTGGTGGTGATGATCCTCGGCAGCCTGCCGTTCACCCTGTACGTGGCCACCTTGCGTGGCAACCGCAAGGCACTGATAAAAGACCAACAGGTTCAGGGCTTGCTCGGCTTGCTGGTGGTGACCTGGCTGGTGCTCGGCACCTGGTATTGGTGGACCACCAACCTGCATTGGCTGGAAGCCCTGCGCCATGTGGCGCTGAACGTGACCTCCGTCGTGACGACCACCGGTTTTGCACTCGGGGACTACAGCCTGTGGGGCAACTTCTCACTGATGCTGTTCTTCTATCTGGGCTTTATCGGCGGTTGTTCGGGATCGACGGCCGGCGGGATCAAGATCTTCCGCTTCCAGGTCGCCTATATCCTGCTCAAGGCCAACTTGAACCAGCTGATTCACCCGCGCGCGGTCATCAAGCAGAAGTACAACGGCCACCGTCTGGATGAAGAGATTGTGCGTTCGATCCTGACCTTTTCGTTTTTCTTCGCCATCACCATCTGCGCCATCGCCCTGGCCCTGTCGCTGCTGGGCCTGGACTGGATGACCGCGCTCACCGGCGCCGCCAGTACCGTATCCGGCGTAGGCCCGGGGCTTGGCGAAACCATCGGCCCGGCCGGCAACTTCGCCAGCCTGCCGGATGCGGCCAAGTGGATCCTGTCGCTGGGCATGCTGCTGGGCCGCTTGGAAATCATCACTGTCTTTGTTCTGTGCATCCCGGCGTTCTGGCGTCACTGATCGTCGACAACCGCGCCCGGTACTCGCCGGGCGTGGTATCGAACCAGCGGCGAAACGCGCGAAAGAAGTTGCTTGGGTCGGCAAACCCCAACAGGTAGGCGATCTCCAACAACGTCATGCTTGGCTGCGCCAGGTATTGCTCGGCCAGTTCGCGGCGGGTGTCGTCGAGCAGGGTCTGGAAACTGGTGCCCTCCTCCTGCAAACGCCGCTGCAAGGTGCGCTGGGACAGATGCAGCGTCTGGGCCACCACTTCGCGCTTGGGTTCGCCCTGAGGCAACAACCGGCACAAAACCTGTCGCGCCTTGTGGGTCACGCGGCTTTCGGAAAAACGCGCCAGGTATTCACCGGCAAACCGATCATGCAGCAGCGCCATGGCTTCGTTGGCCGTGGGCAACGGCGCGTCCATGTCGGCGCGCTCGAAGATCAATGCGTCGTAGGCCGCGTTGAATTGCAGCGGCGCGTGAAATGCCTGTTTGTAGGGCGCCAGGTCCACCGGTTGCTCGCCTTGCAACATGACTTTGCGCGGTTGCAGGGTGCGCCCGGTCAGCCAGCCGCACAGCGCCAATGCGCAGGCCAGCGAGGCTTCGGCGCTTTGCCGGGTGGGCGGCAGATGGTCGCCATGCACCGTCAGAATCAGCGCATAGCCTTCGGGCAACAGGCGAAAACTCAAGTCGGCGCTTTCGGCGATGATCCGCTGGTAGCGAACCAGTCGCATAAAGCCTTCGGCCAGCGTGTTACTGGACATCAAGGCGTAGCCGGCTACATGAAACGACGCCGGACGCACCACCTTGCCCATGTTCAGGCCGATCGCCGGGTTGCCCGACAACTCGACCGCGCGCTGCCACAGGCGCGTCATGGAATCCTGCGGGAATCGCGCGTCGGGGTCGTTGAGGGCGGCGTAATCCAGGCCCAGTTGCGTGAACAGAGTGCGGCAGTCCAGGCCATCCATTTCCAGCGCCTTGACTATCCCCATCGCCCAGCTTGCAGAAGTTGTTCGTTCGCTCATGGCGTCTTCTTAATAAAGCAGGCTCAAAACGGCAGCCAGGAAGTCAAGGATACTAAAGTGGCATTTAATGTCACTGGCTGTTACCACTGATCACTCTAGACTCAAATAATCCCCCCGCCGAACATCTGTTGGGCGGCACAACAATCAAAGGGCCGGCCACGTGGAAAACGTCAAGCAATTCAACAGTTTTACCGAATTTTACCCGTACTACCTGCGCGAACACGGCAACAGCACTTGCCGACGCCTGCACTTTATCGGCACCACCTTGGTGATCGGCATTCTGGCCTATGCCATCGGCCGGGGCTCATTAGGCCTGCTGCTGGCGCTGCCGATCGCCGGCTACAGCTTTGCCTGGGTCGGCCATTTCTTCTTTGAAAAGAACCGCCCGGCCACGTTTCAGCACCCGTTCTACAGCTTGCTGGGGGATTTTGTGATGTATCGCGACATGATTCTGGGCAAAGTGCCGTTCTAGGCCGGGTGGAGATAAAAGTCTTTTTGTCATTTGCAGTGCGGTATCCTGCCAAGGCTTTTTGAGAGCGCGGAATCACCTGCGATTGAAAAAACAGACTTTGCGAGGAGCGACGACGATGCACGAGATACCTAATCTCCCCTTCCCAAGCCTGCACGAAACTGAGCAGCCAACACCGCAGCAGGCCAGCCCAAAGCAGCCTGAGGCCAAAGAAGCCAAACCAGTCGACAGCAAACGCCAGGACTGACGCCGTACCAGACCGTGTGGAAAGCGCAGCTTTGAGCGCTTTCCACACTGCCTGAATCACCCGAGGTACCCGCCATGACCGACACGCTCCCCGACACCCCGGACACCGCCGTCCTCGATGCTGCCTTGCAGATGGTCGAGGTATGGAACCGCCTCAGCGCCGACAAGCAAGCCGTACTGCTCAAGCGCTTCGGCACCCAGGAAAACGCCCTGGCCGCCTTGGTTACTACCCAGTTGCTGGCACCCGCCAAGCCCTGACCCCTGACGTTTTTGCGTTTTACTACCCTGTTCGGGCCAAAGCACCGCTATCATTAGCAGCCTATCTTTACCTGCTGCGACAGTGGACCTCTCCCCATGCCAGATACCCAGCGCCCCTTGGCGGTCACGCTGCAAGTTGTTTCCATCGTGTTGTTCACCTTTATCGGCTACCTGAATATCGGCATCCCCCTGGCCGTGTTGCCCGGCTATGTCCACAGCGAGTTGGGCTACGGCGCGGTGATTGCCGGGCTGGTGATCAGCGTGCAATACCTGGCGACCCTGTTGAGCCGGCCGTATGCGGGCAAAATCATCGATAACCTGGGCAGCAAGCGTGCGGTGCTGATCGGCTTGACGGGCTGTGGCCTGAGCGGTGTGTTCATGTTATTCGCGGCGTGGTTTTCAAGCCTGCCGGCGCTGAGCCTGGGCAGCCTGTTGGTCGGCCGCCTGGTACTGGGCAGCGCGGAAAGCCTGGTGGGGTCCGGCGCGATCGGCTGGGGCATCGGCCGGGTAGGCGCGGCCAACACCGCCAAGGTCATCTCGTGGAATGGCATTGCCAGTTACGGGGCGCTGGCGGTCGGTGCACCGTTGGGGGTGTTGCTGGTCAGACAATTTGGGCTGTGGAGCATGGGCGTCAGCATTATCCTGCTGGCGGCGGTGGGCTTGTTGCTGGCGTGGAACAAGGTCGCCGCGCCGATTGTGGCCGGGGTACGCCTGCCGTTCATGAATGTCCTTGGCCGGGTACTCCCGCACGGCTGCGCCCTGGCCTTGGGTTCGATCGGCTTTGGCACCATCGCCACCTTCATCACCCTGTATTACACCACCCAGCACTGGGATAACGCGGTGTGGGCGCTGAGCCTGTTCGGCGCCAGCTTTATCGGCGCGCGCCTGCTGTTCGGCAATTTGATCAACCGCATCGGCGGTTTTCGCGTGGCGATCGCCTGCCTGTCGGTGGAGATCCTTGGCCTGCTGTTACTGTGGCTGGCGCCGGATGCCAACTTGGCGTTGGCCGGCGCGGCGTTGAGCGGCTTTGGGTTTTCCCTGGTGTTCCCGGCCTTGGGGGTCGAGGCCGTCAACCTGGTGCCCGCCTCCAGCCGCGGTTCGGCGGTGGGGGCTTACTCACTGTTTATCGACCTGTCCCTGGGAATCACCGGCCCGTTGGCCGGGGCCGTAGCGGCAGGCTTCGGTTTTGCGTCGATCTTCCTGTTCGCCGCTCTCGCCGCCTTGGGTGGCTTGCTGCTGAGCGTGTACCTGTACCGGCAGGCGCCCAAGGCCCGCGAAACACGCGACGCCTAGAAGTCGACCTTGCCGCGCCCCGCCTTGATGCTGCCGCGCTTGGTCTTGGATTCGAGGCGACGTTTTTTCGAGCCCAGGGTGGGCTTGGTCGGACGGCGCTTTTTCTCCACCTTGGTGGCGCTGAGGATCAGCTCCACCAGGCGCTCCAGCGCATCGGCACGGTTCTGCTCCTGGGTCCGGTATTGCTGGGCCTTGAGGATCAACACGCCGTCACTGGTGATGCGACTGTCACGCAGGGCCAGCAGGCGTTCCTTGTAGAACTCGGGCAGCGAGGACGCCGGAATATCAAAGCGCAGGTGCACCGCACTCGACACCTTGTTAACGTTCTGCCCGCCGGCGCCCTGCGCACGGATGGCCGTCAACTCGATCTCGGCGTCGGGCAGGTGCACGTTGTTGGAAATGACCAGCATGAATCAAAGACCTTAGGCAACGGATAAGCCAAACGTGGAACAACATCGACAACAAGGCCACCTGTAAAAATGAAAATACCCTTGATCGCTGTGCTAGGCACTTTATCACTCATTCAAACTGCGCAGGCCTTCGCCGATAGTGCCAACGGCAAGAATCTCTATTCCCAGCGATGCGCCATGTGCCATGGAGCGGACCTCAAGGCAACGGGACCACTGGCCAGGAAAAGCAGCCCGCCCACACCTGACCTTACAACCGCCGCGTTCAAAAAACGCCTGGCTGATTATCCGGGCGTGATTGTCTCTTCGGTGATCCTTCGTCCCAATGGGAACCTGATTCCAAAAACATTGCAGGAAAACGGTGTGCGCGTACCGCCGCATGCGTGGAGCGTTGAGGATTTTCGCGATTTGAATCAATACATGAGTGGTGTGATTTTAAAAAGCCGGTGAATGGCTCTCGAAAAAATGTATTCGAAACAAGCTGAATTTTCCGTCTACTTTTCCCACGTTTCCCATCGAATAAATGCCGATTCCAGGCCCTTGTTCCTCCCGCGTAGGCTCACTCCCCCACACAAGGAAGTGAGCCCGTCATGCCTGAACGCTCCTCTCTAAAATCCCGTGAGGAAAAAGGTTTATGAGTTTCAGAGTAATACTCGAATGGTTTGAAAAAAATACTGGGCTTGGAATTGGAGAAGAACCATCAGCTATATTTGAAAACAACCATTCAATACTCGCCTCGCTTGAGCTAGAAAGCGACTATCAGATTTTTGACGGTTCTTATGACCTCACAAGTAAGTGGGTAACGGTCCTACAGCCTCACTTCAAACATGAGATAAAACAAGACAACTACGACTATCAGATATCATTCCACCTTCAGGAGTCTTGGCCATACTGAGTTATGTACTGGTAGTAAGTGACCAGTTCCGAGATAGGGGCCACACAGGACTAAAAGTTAGATTGGAATGGTTCGACAGAACCAAAAAGTGGCTAAGCGAAAGGGATGAACCTGCGGACTTAGGAAACGATTGCGCCGTGATTTCCAAACTCGGGCTGCCAATAAACGAGGACGTCAATAACGGCATGTTTGAACTGCGACAGAGGTGGTTACCACTGATCTAAGCGTACTTCGCTCGTGAGATTATTCTTTTAGAAAGCGACTACTTCATCGCGTTTGATTATTAAGATGTATACATATCAGGCGAAAGCCTGTCGCGTTTTCACCTTTTGCTTATCGCGTATCCAGATGATTCAAATTCCACAGATGCGCCCAACTCCGTCCCAGAAATGGACAAAAGCGCTACATGAGCTTTGTGCGTCATATGGCTCATGCTCAACGCACTCTGGAACTTCAGGTTACCGAGCAAAATTGACCGTCATCCTTTTTGGACGACAATCTCCCCGACTCGACATCAAGTGATACAGAGACTTGTCATGGAAAAGGACACACCGAAAAGCATTTTTGACAACGAATGGAGCCGGAAACTTCCGAACGGTGGTGCCTCATGGGCCGCGTTTAATCCACCCCGCGAGCCAGAGCCGGCGGCCTATATCAAAAAAGATGAATGGCCGCGCCCCAAGGAACGTACAGACTTGGTCTTTGCCAAGTCCTGTGTCGCTGAAAACTGGAGCTGTACCAAGCCTGGCTCTGCCACCGTCCCCGCCTCAGACTTTGGGAAGGTCATGCTTGCCGCGCCGATGCTTGTTCCCTCGTCAATCGAAGCAATTGCATTCGCGGTAGGCTTCGACGCGGTATTGGGACGCATAGCCGGTAGCGGCATCTTGCAGCAGGGATTCAGATGGACTCTTCGCGGCAATCCTGCCGGAGTGTTCATTGCGGGAATGCTCCCTTACCCAGATGGGTGACGGAACGCTCTACAGCGACGACGCACTGCGCCAAATGAGCCGCGCACCAACCCGCGTCCGCTTTCAGTTCCGCCGCGATCACAGCTACCACCCTGCCCCCAAGGGGCTGACAGCGTTTCCCGATGCGGTACTCAGCCCCTCGAAGAGTTCAGTTAAAGGCGTGGGGGCAAAAGCGTAAGCGCTGGAAAGATCGCAAGGGACGCATTTATGAGTGGGACTATGAAAATGGCCGGGTTGAACTTTACGACAAGCAAGGCAAACATCTTGGAGAGTTCAACCCTGATACGGGAGAGCGCACAAAGGACGCCGAGCCAGGCCGAACCACGCCAAAATAATTTCGATAGGAGCATCAGACATGCAGCATGAAATTCTTGCATTTAATAAAAAAACCGAGGAGTTGGCTTTCAGTATTGAAATTCCTGCCGACCGGTACGACAAGTTATCGGAGCTAATGTCCTGGAGTGAGCCTGAAGACGCGATCTATGAGTACGACCTATCACCAGCGCAAGTCGGCCTTCTTGAAAGCATGACCGGCAAGACCTTCAATAGCCCGGACTACACTTTTCAGTTGTCTTGTAGTGGATGAGGCTATATGGCCACGCTGTATAGACGTGAAATGTATGGCAGCAGATGAAATAAGTGGGATGGGTGCAACTGTGCAGCTCATGGCGTCCTGCCATGGTTGAGAAAGTAGTCGTTTAAACATCAGCGTCTTTGAAACAAGTGAGCACTGGAAATACCAGACGTCCAGATCTCTTTTCAGGGCATTTGCTTTCACCGGTGCAGGCAGCGTTTTCACACAGCCTGCATATTTCGCTTACTTCAATACGGCATTCGCCGTCGCCAACGCCGCTTCAGCACTACGTTTGTTCTTGAACCAGTAACACACCGCCATAAACGCCACCCATACCGGGATCGCGTACACCGACACCTGGATCCCCGGAATCATCAACATGATCACCAGGATAAACACCACGAACGCCAGGCAGACGTAGTTGCCATACGGGTACCACAGCGCCTTGAACAACGGCACCTGGCCGGTGCGGTTCATGTGCTGGCGGAACTTGAAGTGGGAATAGCTGATCATCGCCCAGTTGATCACCAACGTGGCCACCACCAGCGACATCAGCAACTCCAGCGCGTGCTGCGGGATGAAGTAATTCATCAGCACCGCCACCAGGGTCACCGCCGCCGAGGCGAGGATTGAACGCACCGGCACGCCGCGCTTGTCGATCTTGGCCAGGGCCTTGGGCGCATCGCCTTGCTCGGCCATGCCCAGCAGCATGCGGCTGTTGCAGTAGGTGCCGCTGTTGTACACCGACAAAGCCGCCGTCAGGACCACGAAGTTGAGGATGTGCGCGGCCGTGTTGCTGCCCAGCATCGAGAACACCTGCACGAAGGGGCTTCCGCTATAGGCATCGCCGGACGCATTGAGCGTGGCCAGCAGGCTGTCCCACGGCGTCAGCGACAACAGCACCACCAGCGCACCGATGTAGAAGATCAGGATGCGGTAGATCACCTGATTGATCGCCTTGGGGATCACCGTGCGTGGCTGGTCGGCTTCGGCGGCGGTAAAGCCGAGCATTTCCAGGCCGCCGAAGGAGAACATGATGATCGCCATGGCCATCACCAACCCGCCAACGCCATGGGGGAAGAAGCCACCGTGTTCCCACAGGTTGCTCACCGAGGCTTGCGGGCCGCCGCTGCCGCTGACCAGCAGGTAGCTGCCCAAAGCGATCATGCCGACGATGGCCACCACCTTGATGATTGCAAACCAGAACTCGGCCTCACCGAACACTTTGACGTTGGCCAGGTTGATCAGGTTGATCAGCACGAAGAACGCGGCTGCCGAGACCCAGGTCGGGATCTCCGGCCACCAGTAATGCACATATTTGCCGACGGCCGTCAGCTCTGACATGCCCACCAGGATGTACAGGATCCAGCAGTTCCAGCCCGACAGGAAACCGGCGAAACCGCCCCAGTATTTGTGGGCAAAGTGGCTGAAGGAACCGGCGACCGGCTCTTCGACGATCATTTCGCCGAGCTGGCGCATGATCATGAAGGCAATGAAGCCACAGATCGCATAGCCCAGGATCATCGACGGGCCCGCGGATTTGAGCACCCCGGCCGAGCCCAGGAACAGGCCGGTACCGATGGCGCCACCGAGGGCGATCAACTGGATATGACGGTTTTTCAGGCCGCGTTTCAGCTCGCCTGAAGAGGAATGGGGTCCACTCATGAAAAGGGTCTCACGCAAGGTTTGATGATGTTGAATGCACGTTGCTGCGTTGAATCTCGACTCAAGCAGCGCCGCTCAAACCCCAGCGCAGGCACCAGGAATACAGCGTCTTTCTAACGGTCATGCGTCACCTGTTTGTTTTTATCTGTGACGAAATCGAACCCGCAGGGCTCGTGGCCGAGCGGAGTGATCAGGGTAGGTAAACCCTGAGGTCTTGGCCTTTTGCGTGGTTACGCAAGGGGGTCACAGTAAAACGCGGCGCATTGTACACCGCTCGACCGCTTACGCCCGCCCCTGAACGGTGCATGCGACGATCTGTCAGCTATTCCTTACACCGACCGGTAGGCCAATGATAACCAGGCCAAGTCGTAAATTAATCGTTACATCACGGAAAACAGGCGTTACACCTGTCATCCGAAGAAAAATTGGCGATGGGAAATCTCTTCAACACCTACGACGCCAGCCTCCTGTATTTCCTCGATAAATAGCCACGGCCAAAAAACAGAACAAAAAATCCAAATGAAACCGTGTCAATAAATTTTTTGCATTAAACAACAGCTTCTCCTAGGTTCATTCCACTTGCCCGCGAAGCCCGCTGGCGAGCCTTTCTCAACTTTCGCCCTCTAGGAGATACACCATGCAAGCACTGGAAAACGACCTGGAAACCGAACTGCAACTCGACGACTGGTTCGAAGCCCCCACCCACGAAGCCGCCGTGGAAATGATGCAGGCCGATGCCGTTGTACCGTTTGGTACCGCGATGTGGCCGTTCTAACCCTCGACAGCCATCCGGCAGGTGCCGCGCACGGCGCCTGCCCTCCTTACCCAAGGCACACAAGGACACACGTCATGGACAAGGCCCGCGCCGTCGAACACTTTCTTTACTACCTGGCCCATCACCCGGCCGTTAGCGGCCTGAACTGCCCCACCGTGCTGCTGGGCCATACCGAGCGCTACGACGCCATCGCCCAGGCGATCGTCCACAGCAGCGCCGCCCGCTTCAACTTCCAGGTGCAGCGCCTCGACCTGGCTGCCAGCGATACCCTGGCCCAGGCCATCGAAACCTGCGACCTCTACCTGTTTTTATACGACGCTTCGACCCTGGCCAACCCGCGCGCCGAGGGCCCCGACTTTATCCGCGCCTTGCAGGGCGTAATGGCCGAACACTGGAAAAAATCCCTGCTGTTCAAGGATTATGGGGATTATTTCTACGACACCTTCAGCGTCGAGCCCCAGCGCATCGCCGACCTGAATGCCACGCTGATCCGGCGCATGAGCCAGGCCCAGGTGCTGAGCTTTACCGACAAGCACGGCTCTCGCCTTGAAGCGCCGCTGAGCAGCATCAAGAAATGGACCAATATCAACGGCATCGGCAACCACGATCTCGCTCCCGGCGAAATCGCCACCCACAGCGAAGCCATCAATGGCCAGGTGAGGTTTGTCGGTACTTTCCTCAGTACCATTCCGTTTGCACGTAAATACGGCGTGCTGCAATCACCGCTTGAGCTGTGGATCGAAAACTCGACCGTCTGCAGCGTGGCCAGTGATGTGCCGGGGCTGGTGGAGGATTTCAACAAGTACTTGAACGCCAACCCGTCCAATCGGCGCGTGGAGGAACTGGGTATCGGGACCAACGAAGGCGTAAAGGATTTATATGCACGCAATGCGGGCTTTGAAGAGCGCCACTGCGGGTTGCATCTGGGCTTGGGCGGCGGACAGAAAGGCAGTCATCACCTGGACCTGATCTTCGCCAGCGGGGTGTTGGCCTTGGATGACAAGCCGGTATTCGATGGGGCCTTTACCTTCTGAGCAAAGGGCTCGAAAACACTGGAGATCCAAATGTGGGAGGGGCTTGCCCCCTCCCACAATTTATTGCATTGCAGCTTTACATCACTGCGGCTTCTTGCGACCAAAGCCAGGACGTTGACCTGAACCGGCCGGTGCGCCACGGCGCTTGCCCGACGGCTCGTCGGCGACCAGTTTCGGACCGGGGCGCTTGTTCGCCGCCGGCTTGGCTGGACGCTTGGTACTGGCGTTGTCGGCGGGGCGATCCGCTTCACCACGGTTGCTGCGACCACCGGACGGTGCAGGGCGCGGCGTACGTGGAGCACGCTCACCTTCCTGACGCGATGGCGCGGTTGGGCGACGCTCACCTTCGATGTGCGGCTGGCGCGAGATACGCCCGCCGGTTGCCGGTGCATCCAACGCCGGGCGCAGGGTGCGGGCAACGCGCTCGGTACGCGCTACAGGGCGCGACGATTTTCGCTGCATACGCTCAAGCTTGTCTTTGCTCTTGGCGTTCATTTGCGGCATGGCGACCGGCGTCAGGCCGACTTCGGCGCTGAGGATGTCGACTTCGTACTGGCTCATTTCGCGCCAGCGGCCCATCGGCAGGTCGGAATTGAGGAACACCGGGCCGAAACGCACGCGCTTCAGGCGACTGACCACCAGGCCCTGGGATTCCCACAAGCGACGTACTTCGCGGTTACGGCCTTCCATCACCACGCAGTGGTACCAGTGGTTGAAACCTTCGCCACCTGGCGCCTGCTTGATGTCGGTGAACTTGGCCGGGCCGTCTTCCAGCACCACGCCGGCCTTGAGGCGTTCGATCATTTCGTCATCGACTTCACCACGTACACGCACGGCGTACTCGCGGTCCATCTCGTAGGACGGGTGCATCAGGCGGTTGGCCAACTCACCGTCGGTGGTGAACATCAGCAAGCCGGTGGTGTTGATGTCCAAACGACCGATGTTGATCCAGCGGCCTTCTTTGGGCTTGGGCATCTTGTCGAACACCGTCGGACGGCCTTCCGGGTCGTCACGGGTGCAGATCTCGCCATCGGGCTTGTTGTACATGATCACGCGGCGCACCGATTCGGCGGCCTCTTCACGCTTGATGACCTTGCCATCAATGGTGATTGCATCGTGCAGGTCGACGCGCTGGCCGAGGGTGGCCTCGACGCCGTTGACCTTGATGCGCTTCTGGGTGATCCAGGCCTCGACGTCGCGGCGCGAGCCCACGCCGATACGCGCCAGCACCTTTTGCAGTTTTTCACCTGCTGGGCCGATTTCCTGGCTGTCGTTCTGGTCTTTGTCGTTCATCTTAAGCACCTCCCGGTGGGTCGATTCAGGCATGGCCTGAAGAGTGTTGAAAGCGGGGCCTTGGCCGAATAGGTCGGCAAAGGGTCGCGAATCATACGCGCATGGCGCGCGTTGCGCATCACAGAGTAGTCGATAAGCGCCAAGTCATTTGTTTTTCCGCCGACCGGTGGCGCCCAGCACACCACTGACTCCATGTGGGAGGGGCTTGCCCCCTCCCACATTGGACTGTGTCAGTCTTCGAACTGGCGGCGCTCGGCCTCAATCGCTTCGGCCAGCGCCCGGGCTTCGTCCTCTTCATCGCTCAGCGGCGGCTGTTCGAGGGCAGCGACGGCGGCCAGGAGTTTCTCGCGGGCATCGGCCACGCCGAGGATGTCTTCTTCGGGCTCGACCTCAGGCTCAACGTTCATCTCTGTTTCAGGCTCTGCCGCGCCATCGCGCAGCAAATCATCAAAGTCGGTCTTGATGCCCTGCTCCATGTCGTCCAGTTCCAACAGCAAGGTATGGAAGCTGGTTTCATCCTTTGGCTCTTCCGGCTCGGCCGTAGCATCAGCCAACTCCTGCAAACCCGCAGGCACCGGCGCGTCGTCGAAATCCAGCACCGGCTCGGCTTCCATCTCGCGCAATTCGGCGAGCGGCGGCAGGTCGTCGAGGTTTTTCAGGTTGAAGTGGTCAAGAAATACCTTGGTGGTGGCGAACATCGCCGGTTTGCCCGGCACGTCGCGGTAGCCGACGATGCGGATCCACTCGCGCTCCAGCAGCGTCTTGACGATATGGCTGTTGACCGCCACGCCCCGCACATCCTCGATTTCGCCGCGGGTGATCGGCTGGCGATAGGCGATCAACGCCATGGTCTCAAGCATCGCCCGGGAATAACGTTGCGGGCGCTCTTCCCACAGGCGGCCCACCCATGGGGAAAATTTCTCACGGATCTGCAGGCGATAGCCCGACGCCACTTCGCGCAATTCAAACGCACGGCCCTCGCAGGACTTGCGCAGGATCTCCAGCGCTTTCTTGAACACTGGCGGCTCGGGGCGCTCGGCCTCTTCAAACAGTTCGAACAGGCGCTCCAAAGATTGCGGTTTACCCGAGGCCAGTAGAAAAGCCTCCAGCAAGGGTGCCAGTTCGCGGGGTTCTGTCAGATTCATCGATTCAGCTCTTTATTCGGCTCGCGCCCGCACGTGGATAGCCGCAAAAGGCTCATTCTGGACCAGCTCGACCAAGGATTCCTTGACCAATTCAAGGATGGCCATAAAGGTCACCACGACACCCAGGCGCCCTTCTTCAGCGGTGAACAGCTCGACAAACGGCACAAAACCGCCGCCCTTCAAGCGCTCCAGCACATCGCTCATACGCTCGCGGGTCGACAACGCCTCGCGGCTGACCTGGTGGCTTTCGAACATATCGCCACGGCGCAGCACTTCGGCCATGGACATCAGCAATTCTTCAAGACTCACGTCCGGCAACAGCTTGCGCGCGCGGGCCTCGGGGGCGTCGAGCTTGGGCACCACCACATCGCGGCCCACGCGGCTCAAGCCGTCGATGCCTTCCGCCGCGGCCTTGAAGCGTTCGTACTCTTGCAGGCGGCGGATCAGTTCGGCGCGCGGGTCGTCCTCTTCGGCTTCGATTGTCTCCGAACGCGGCAACAGCATGCGCGACTTGATCTCGGCGAGCATGGCGGCCATCACCAGGTATTCGGCGGCCAGTTCCAGGCGCACCGACTGCATCAATTCGACATAACCCATGTATTGGCGAGTGATTTCCGCCACCGGGATGTCGAGGATGTTGATGTTCTGCTTGCGGATCAGGTACAGCAGCAAGTCCAGCGGGCCTTCGAACGCTTCAAGGAAGACCTCCAGCGCATCCGGCGGAATGTACAGGTCCAGCGGCATTTCCATGACCGCCTGGCCATACACCATGGCAAACGGCAGCTCCTGCTGGGCGCCTGCCTGGGGGTCGACGGTTTCCACTGACGACATTCAGGCCTCGACCATAAACGGCGCCGGGTCGCCGCAACCGACACGTACCACTTCGGGCTCGCCGTCGGCCAGGTTGATCACGGTGGAGGCCTTGCCGCCGCCGAAGCCGCCGTCGATGATCAGGTCCACCTGTTTTTCCAGCAGTTGGCGCATTTCGTAGGGATCTTCCAGCGGCTCGGTGTCGCCGGGCATGATCAACGACACACTCATCAACGGCTCACCCAACTCGGCGAGCAGCGCCAGGGCAATCGGGTGCTCCGGCACGCGCAGGCCGATGGTGCGCTTCTTGGGGTGCAGCAGCAGGCGCGGCACTTCGCGGGTGGCGTTCAGGATAAACGTGTAGGGCCCCGGCGTATGGGCCTTGAGCAGGCGGAACGTGCCAGTGTCGACCTTGGCGAACAGCCCGAGTTGGGACAGGTCGCTGCAGATCAGCGCGAAGTTGTGCTTGTCGTCCAGCTGACGCAGGCGTCTGACACGCTCAACTGCGCCTTTGTCGCCGATCTGACAACCGATGGCGTAGGACGAATCGGTTGGGTAGATCACCACCCCACCGGCGCGAATGATCTCCACGGCCTGCTTGATCAGGCGCGCCTGGGGATTTTCCGGATGAATCTGGAAGAATTGACTCACGTGTTCTACCTGTTCAGACGGTGGCAATAATGGGGTCATGCTTGAATCGCCCCCACAACAACGGCAGGTCGTCCGGGACGGGGCGATACTCGCCGATCTCGGACCAGCCACCTGGGCCATGAAAGTCACTGCCGGCACTGACCAGCAGACCAAATTCGCGGGCAAGAATCGCCAGGCTGCCGACCTGTTCGGCGGGTTGATGCCCGTTGACCACTTCGATGGCGTGGCCGCCCGCTCCAATATAGTCGCTGACCAGCTTGCGACGCTTGCTGCGGGTGAAATCGTAATGCCAGGGATGCGCCAGGCTGACCCAGGCCCCGGAGGCCCGCAGGGTCTCGACGGTGTCTTCAAGAGTCGGCCAGTGTTGCTTCACATCGCCCAACTTGCCGGCGCCCAGCCATTTGCGAAAGGCTTCGGCGCGGTCCTTAACAAAACCTTCACGCACCATCCAGTCGGCAAAGTGCGGACGGGCCGGTGCGTTGCCGCTGTCGCCCAGCTCTTGCTGGATGGCGCGGGCGCCCTCAAGGGCGTTGGGCATACCTTTAAGGCTGAGCTTGCGGCTTATTTCCTCGGACCGCAGCCAACGGCCATCGTGCAAATTGGCGATGGCCTGCACCAGCGGCGCAGCGGTTTGATCGAAGCCGTAGCCAAGCACATGAATGGTGGCACCGCCCCAGGTACACGACAATTCCACACCGTTGACCAACTGCATGCCCAGCGCATGGGCCGCGCTGCGGGCTTCATCGAGGCCTTCGAGGGTGTCGTGGTCGGTCAACGCCAGGACTCGCACGCCTTTTTCAAACGCACGCGCAACCAGTACCGCGGGCGCCAGGGCGCCGTCGGAGGCCGTACTGTGGCAGTGCAAATCAACATTCACGGGGGGTTTGAACCTCAAGTCAGCTGGCGCTTTCGCAACCAAGGATGTTTGTTATTATGCCGCCACATCCAGCTTCTGGCTCTTACTGTGAAACAATTCATCGACTTCATCCCGCTGTTGCTGTTTTTCATCGTGTACAAACTCGACCCCAGGGTCATCGATCTGGCCGGTCACGAACTCACGTTCGGCGGCATCTACAGTGCCACCGCCGTGCTGATCATCAGCTCCGTGGTGGTCTACGGCGCGATCTTCGTCTCCCAGCGCAAACTCGAAAAAAGCCAATGGCTGACCCTGGTCGCGTGCCTGGTCTTCGGCAGCCTGACCCTGGCCTTCCACAGCGAAACCTTCCTTAAATGGAAAGCGCCGGTGGTGAACTGGCTGTTCGCCCTGGCGTTCATCGGCAGCCACTTCATCGGCGACCGCCTGTTGATCAAGCGGATCATGGGCCACGCGCTGACACTGCCGGAACCGGTATGGACACGTTTGAACGTGGCCTGGATCGTGTTTTTCATCTTCTGCGGCGCCGCCAACCTGTTCGTGGCGTTTACCTTCCAGGACTACTGGGTCGATTTCAAAGTCTTCGGCAGCCTGGGCATGACCGTGCTGTTCCTGGTCGGCCAGGGTATCTACCTGTCGCGCCACCTGCATGACACCGACCCTTCCACGCCGAAAACCGAGGACTGACATGCTCTACGCCATCATTGCCACCGACGTTGAAAACTCGCTGGAAAAACGCCTTTCCGTTCGCCCGGCACACGTCGAGCGCCTGAAAGTGCTGCAAGCCGAGGGGCGCATCGTGCTCGCAGGCCCACACCCGGCGGTGGACAGCAACGACCCGGGCGACGCCGGTTTCACCGGCAGCCTGATCGTCGCCGAGTTCAACTCCCTGGCCGATGCCCAGGCCTGGGCCAAGGCCGATCCCTATGTCGCAGCGGGCGTTTACGCCGACGTGGTGATCAAGCCATTCAAACAAGTGCTGCCTTGACCCCGCCCGCGCCGAACCAATTGCGTTCGGCAAGCGCCTAAGGGCTCATTATTCTCGGTAACCTGCCGACAACGTTCTGAATATTCGTGTGGAATCAGGAGTTCCGATGCGCTTACGTCAGTTGTGTCTGTTGGCAGTGTTAATGATCGGGGCTACGGCCCACGCGGAAGAAACCTCGAACACCGGCAGTTCCACGCCCCTGTCCTTGAGTGCCGGCGCCCAGATCACCGAGTTGCAGCAACGTTTGAAAGAAAGCGAACGTCAGCGTGAAGAACTGAGCAAGCAACTGCAAAGCGCCGACGCTACCCGCGAAAGCGCTCAGTTGAGTCGCCTGCGCCAGGAGAACCAACGGCTGGCCCAGCAACTCAAAGATTCACAGGGCGGCGTCCTGACCCGATGGCTCACCGAGCAACAGCAATGGTTTGTCACTGGCGGGGCCGTCGCACTGATCGCCTTGCTGTGCGGGATCTTCGCCAGCGGGGGGCACCGTCGCCGTCGACAATGGCTAAATTGAGTGAGTCATGAGCGAGCTGTTACTGATAGATGATGACCAGGAGCTCTGTGAGCTGCTGACCAGTTGGTTGAGCCAGGAAGGCTTCCAGGTGCGCGCCTGCCACGATGGCTTGAGCGCGCGCAAAGCCTTGGCCGACAGCGCGCCCGCCGCCGTGGTGCTCGACGTGATGCTGCCCGACGGCAGTGGCCTGGAATTACTCAAGCAATTGCGCAACGACCACCCGGAGCTGCCGGTGTTGATGCTCTCGGCCCGCGGCGAACCGCTGGACCGCATCCTCGGCCTGGAACTGGGCGCCGACGATTACCTGGCCAAACCCTGCGATCCGCGCGAACTCACCGCTCGCCTGCGCGCGGTATTGCGCCGCAGCCACCCGGCCGCCGTTTCCACCCAACTGGAACTGGGCGACCTGTGCTTCAGCCCCGTGCGCGGCGTGGTCAGCATTGAAGAGCAGGAATTTGCCCTCACCGTCTCCGAAAGCCGCCTGCTCGAAGCCTTGCTGCGCCAACCCGGCGAGCCGCTGGATAAACAGGAACTGGCGCAGATCGCCTTGGGCCGCAAGCTGACCCTGTACGATCGCAGCCTGGACATGCACGTAAGCAACCTGCGCAAAAAGATCGGCCCTCACCCTGATGGAAGGCCACGCATCGTGGCGCTGCGCAGTCGCGGCTACTACTACAGCCTCTGAGCCTTTGCGCCGGCCATTGATCTGAGCGGTATGAACGTTTTGTCAGTTCGCATCAAAACCGCCTTTACAGAAGCTTTACCCACCCCTGACCGCCGCTGACCTTGATCTGCGTAGCCTACTCACATCCGGACTCACCGGAATAGAGACAGGAGAATCACCATGCGCAAGACCCTTATCGCTTTGATGTTCGCCGCTGCCCTGCCGACCGTTGCCATGGCCGCCATGCCTGAAGGCCCAGGCCCGATGGGCGAGCCTTCCGGTCACATGATGGGTGGCCCGGGCCACGGCGGTGAACACGGTCCGCGTGGCAAAGGCGGCCCCTTCAGCCAGCTGGACCTGAGCCGCGAACAGCGCGAGCAGATCGGCAAACTGATGGGCGACCAATGGCACGCTCGCAAAGACCTGACCAAAAAGTACCTGGACAAACTCCCGGCCGCCGACCAGAAAGCCATGCGGGATGAAATCGACGCCGGCCGCCAGAAAACCCAGGCCGATATCCGTACCGTGCTCAAGCCGGACCAGCAGAAGAAGTTCGACGAGATCGTCAAAAAGCAAGCCGAGCGCCGTGCCGAGTGGAAGGAATTCCAAGCCTGGAAAGCGCAACAGCCGCAAAAAGCGCAATAATGCCCTCGCGTTAATGCTCCCAGCCCAGTGGCCCCCCGCCACTGGGCTTTTCCAGTTTGAGGGTTTCCTGTGCGTTCATTGTTCTGGCGCATCCTGGCCAGTTTCTGGCTGGCCATCGCCTTGGTTGCCGGGCTGTCGATCCTGCTTGGGCACATGCTTAATCAAGATGCGTGGATTCTCAGCCGGCACCCCGGCCTCAATAACCTGGCCCAAGAGTGGACTCAACTCTACGAAGCCCAGGGTGAGGACGCTGCCCAGGATTTGCTGCAACAGCGCAAGCGCCAGTACCACATTGACGTACAAGTGTTGAACGAAAGCGGCGAGCCGGTGGTGCGCGGGACCTTCCCGCGTCGCGCCGCGGCTTTTGAAGCCCGCCAGAACGACAACAAGGACAGCCACCTGCCCTGGCGGCGCCTGACCGCCGAGTACACCAGCGAGAAAACCGGCGACACCTACCTGTTGATCTACCGCATTCCGCACCCGGAACTTGACCAATGGCACCGCAGCAGCCTGACCTGGCCCTTGAGCGCATTGGCCATTGCCCTGGTGGTGCTGACCCTGTTCAGCCTGTTCGTCACCTTGTCCATCACGCGCCCGCTCAGCCGCCTGCGCGGCGCGGTGCATGACCTCGGCCAAGCGAGCTATCAGCAAAACAGCCTGGCACGCCTGGCCAACCGTCGCGATGAATTCGGCGTACTGGCCACCGACTTCAACCGCATGGGCGCGCGCCTGCAAAGCCTGATCGGCAGCCAGCGCCAATTGCTGCGCGACGTTTCCCACGAACTGCGCTCGCCACTGGCCCGCCTGCGCATAGCCCTGGCACTGGCCGAACGCGCAAGCCCTGAAGAACGCGAAAAACTCTGGCCACGCCTGACCCGCGAATGCGACCGCCTCGAAGCGCTGATCAGTGAAATTCTGGTACTGGCCCGCGTCGATGCCGACAACGCCAGCGCCGAACAGGTCGACCTCATCCCACTGCTCAAGACCCTGCAAAAGGACGCCCAACTCAGCGCACCGGACCAGGTGGTGCAACTGAGCACCGACAGCGACCTGCACCTGAAGGGCTGGCCGACCATGATCGAACGCGCTGTGGATAACCTGCTGCGCAACGCCCAACGCTTCAACCCGCCAGGCCAACCAATCGAGTTGCAGGCACAGCGCCAGGGCGAACGCATCCTGATCAGCGTGCGCGACCATGGCCCCGGCGTCGACGCCGAACACCTCAGCCAACTGGGCGAACCGTTCTACCGCGCCCCCGGCCAGACCGCCCAAGGCCACGGCCTCGGGCTGGCGATCGCACGGCGCGCCGCCGAACGCCATGGCGGCAGCCTGAGCCTGGCCAACCACCCCGGCGGCGGGTTTATCGCCAGCATCGACCTGCCGTTGGAACCGGGGGTTGTCACTGCGGTGTGATGATCTCTTAGAGTGGCCCTTCTCAGACGGCCTGGGGCCAGGCACATCGCCTGCTGGCGCCGCTGACCATCGCGGCACGCCGTTGCAGTGGGATTTGCCGGCGGGGGAATTGGGGGCACATCGGGCTCAGTGGTGACTCGTCACACCGCTATCGAGGGCAAGCCCCCTCCCACATTTGACTGTGTTCACAAATCAAAATGTGGGAGGGGGCTCCCGATGAGGCCAGTACAGCCAACCCAGTCAAAGCGCCAAAACCCCGCTGTACAACCCATACGCCGCCAACCCCGCGCCCGCAATCACACAGCTGAAAATGCCTTTTTCCACGTGGGTAAACAACGGTTGCCCCTGTTCACGCTTGGCCAGGGCAAACAGGATCACACCCGGCGCGTACAGCAGCGCCGACAGCAACAAATACTTCAAGCCGCCGGCATACAGCAGCCACACCGCATAACCCAAGGCAATCACCCCCACCAGCAGGTCCTTCATGCGTTGGCCCTGGGCGTCTTGGTAGGTTTCACCACGCCCGCTCAACAACACCGCATAGGCCGCCGACCACAGGTACGGCACCAGAATCATCGACGAGGCCAAGTAAATCAGCGTGGTGTAGGTGCTGTGGGAAAACAGCGTGATCACCAGAAAAGCCTGGATCATCACGTTGGTCAGCCACAGCGCATTGACCGGCACCTGGTTGGCGTTTTCCTTTTTCAGGAAGGCCGGCATGGTCTTGTCATGGGCCGTGGCGTACAGAATTTCCGCGCAGAGCAGCGCCCATGACAGCAACGCCCCCAGCAGCGACACCGCCAGGCCGAGGCTGATGAGCATCGCGCCCCATGGCCCGACGATGTGCTCCAGCACGCCCGCCAACGACGGGTTTTGCAGGCTGGCCAACTCCGGCTGGCTCATGACGCCCAGGGACAGCACATTCACCATCACCAGCAGCGCCAGTACGCCGAGAAAACCGATGACCGTGGCCCGGCCAACGTCCGCGCGTTTCTCGGCCCGCGCCGAATACACGCTGGCGCCCTCGATGCCGATGAACACAAACACCGTGACCAGCATCATGTTGCGCACCTGGTCCACCACGCTGCCGAATTGCGGGTTGCCCAGGCCCCAGATGTCGCGGGTGAAGACATCGGCCTTGAACGCCACGGCGGCGATCACGATAAACATCAGCAGCGGTACGATCTTCGCCACGGTGGTGACCTGGTTGATGAACGCAGCCTCCTTGATCCCACGCATCACCAGAAAGTGCACAGCCCACAGCAGCACTGACGCACAACCGATGGCCACTGGCGTATTGCCTTGGCCAAACACCGGAAAAAAGTACCCGAGGGTGCTGAACAGCAACACGAAGTAACCGACGTTGCCCATCCACGCGCTGATCCAGTAACCCCAGGCCGATGAGAAACCCATGTAGTCGCCAAAACCTGCCTTGGCGTAGGCATACACCCCGGAGTCCAACTCAGGCTTGCGATTGGCCAGGGTCTGAAACACAAAGGCCAGGGTCAGCATGCCCACGGCGGTGATCGCCCAGCCGATCAGCACCGCGCCCACCTCGGCGCGCGCCGCCATATTCTGCGGCAAGGAAAAAATCCCCCCGCCAATCATCGAACCCACCACCAGGGCGATCAGGGCGCTGAGTCGAAGTTTCTGGGCCGGTTGAGACATGCACACTCCTGAGAATTTAACCGCTGACACTCGCACACTCATTTAACTAACTGCGCGAGTGTAGCGTTTATTAGCGATGGCGATAAAAGCGCCGCGTTCATAACCCAACGGCATGACAACTTATAGCGTTCAGGCGTATTTATAATTTAAATACGCCAAATACTTCAGCGTTTTATTTAAACGTTTGCACATTCCATAAAACGGTCTAGCGTCAAACGTCCATACGTAGCCCCAATGCGTGACCACAAAGCAGAAACCGCTCTGGCAAGCGGCTTTTCGCGCAAAACCATTGCCCAAGGATTTCCAGCCTAAGTCATTAATTCACAATGGAATGTGCCAATGAAGTGATCTGAGTCAGCTGTTTGATTAGCACACGGAATTATTCTGTGGTCTCTCTTCTCCTGCATTGGAGTTATGCGATGTCTGAATCTCCCGGAAAACTTCGCTTAGGCGCATTGGTTGCACTTGTCGTCGGCTCGATGATTGGCGGCGGTATTTTCTCGCTGCCGCAAAACATGGCGGCCAGCGCCGATGTCGGCGCCGTGCTGATCGGTTGGGTGATCACCGCCGTGGGCATGCTGACCCTCGCATTCGTATTCCAGACCCTGGCCAACCGCAAGCCCGACCTCGATGGCGGCGTGTACGCCTACGCCAAGGCCGGGTTTGGTGACTACATGGGTTTCTCATCGGCCTGGGGCTACTGGATCAGTGCCTGGCTGGGTAACGTCGGTTACTTCGTGTTGCTGTTCAGCACCCTCGGTTACTTTTTCCCGATCTTCGGCGAAGGCAACACCCCGGCTGCCGTGATCGGCGCTTCGGTGTTGCTGTGGGCCGTGCATTTTCTGGTGCTGCGCGGGATCAAGGAAGCGGCGTTCATCAACCTGGTGACCACCGTAGCCAAGGTTGTGCCGCTGGTGCTGTTCGTGTTGATCGCAGTGTTCGCGTTCAAGCTGGACATCTTCACCGCAGATATCTGGGGCGTGAAAAACCCGGACCTGGGCAGCGTGATGAACCAGGTGCGCAACATGATGCTGGTGACTGTGTGGGTGTTCATCGGTATCGAAGGGGCGAGCATCTTTTCGGCCCGCGCCGAAAAACGCAGCGACGTGGGCAAGGCCACCGTGATCGGCTTTATCACCGTGCTGCTGTTCCTGATGCTGGTGAACGTGCTGTCGCTGGGCATCATGACCCAACCTGAACTGGCCAAATTGCAGAACCCGTCGATGGCTGCCGTGCTGGAGCATGTGGTGGGCCACTGGGGCGCGGTGTTGATCAGCGTCGGCTTGATCATTTCGTTGCTGGGTGCGCTGCTGTCGTGGGTGCTGCTGTGTGCGGAGATCATGTTCGCCGCAGCCAAGGACCACACCATGCCGGAGTTCCTGCGCAAGGAAAACGCCAACCATGTGCCGGCCAACGCCCTGTGGCTGACCAACGCCATGGTGCAGGTGTTCCTGGTGATCACGCTGTTTTCCGCCAGCACTTACCTGTCGCTGATCTACCTCGCCACCTCGATGATCCTGGTGCCCTACCTGTGGTCGGCGGCCTATGCCCTGCTGCTGGCGGTACGCGGCGAAACCTACGAAAACGCCCTCAAGGAGCGCCGCAAAGACCTGTTCATCGGCGCCATCGCGCTGATCTACGCGGTGTGGCTGCTCTACGCCGGCGGCACCAAATACCTGCTGCTCTCCGCCCTGCTGTATGCGCCCGGCGCGATCCTGTTCGCCAAGGCCAAGCATGAACTGGGCAAACCGATTTTCACCCCTGTCGAGAAGCTGATTTTCGCCGCAGTGGTCATTGGCGCCCTGGTGGCGGCCTATGGGCTCTACGACGGCTTCCTGACTCTGTAATTCTGACTGGAGGATCTGTAATGACCACGGAAAAAGTGAAGTACGGCGTACATTCCGAAGCCGGCAAACTGCGCAAAGTCATGGTGTGTTCCCCAGGCTTGGCCCACCAGCGGCTGACCCCCAACAATTGCGATGAATTGCTGTTCGATGACGTGTTGTGGGTGGCCCAGGCCAAGCGCGATCATTTCGACTTTGTGACCAAGATGCGCGAGCGGGACATTGATGTGCTGGAAATGCACAATCTGCTGACCGACATCGTCGCAATCCCCGAGGCGCTGGACTGGATACTGCAACGCAAGATCACCGCCAATACGGTGGGCCTGGGCCTGGTCGATGAAGTCGGCTCGTGGCTGCGCAGCCTGGAGCCGCGCAAGATCGCCGAGTTCCTGATCGGCGGCGTGTCGGCCGATGACCTGCCGAGCAGCTTCGGTGGCAAAACCATCGAGATGTTCCGCGATTTCCTCGGCCACGCCAGTTTCATTCTGCCGCCGCTGCCCAACACCCAGTTCACCCGCGACACCACCTGCTGGATCTATGGCGGCGTGACGCTCAACCCGATGTACTGGCCGGCGCGACGCCAGGAAACCCTGCTGGCCAGCGCCATCTATAAATTCCACCCCGAGTTCACCAACGCCGACTTCCAGATCTGGTACGGCGACCCCGACCAGGAACACGGTGCCGCCACGCTGGAAGGCGGTGACGTGATGCCGATTGGCAACGGCGTGGTGTTGATCGGCATGGGTGAGCGCTCGTCCCACCAAGCCATCGGCCAATTGGCGCGCAACCTGTTCAAGAACAAAGCCGTGGAACGCGTGATCGTTGCCGGCCTGCCCAAATCCCGCGCGGCGATGCACCTGGACACCGTGTTCAGCTTCTGCGACCGCGACCTGGTGACCGTCTTCCCGGAAGTGGTCAACCAGATCGTCCCGTTCACCCTGCGCCCTGACGACAGCAAGCCGCACGGCATCGACATCCAGCGCGAGAAAACCAACTTCCTCGACACCGTGGCCGCAGCCCTCAACCTCAAGGCCCTGCGTGTGGTCGAGACCGGCGGCAACAGCTTCGCCGCCGAGCGCGAGCAGTGGGACGACGGCAACAACGTGGTGGCCGTGGAACCGGGCGTGGTGATCGGCTACGACCGCAACACCTACACCAACACCCTATTGCGCAAGGCGGGCGTGGAAGTCATCACCATCAGCGCCGGTGAACTCGGCCGCGGCCGTGGCGGCGGCCACTGCATGACCTGCCCGATCGTCCGCGACCCTATCGACTATTAAGGAGATCCATCATGGCTTTCAACATGCGCAACCGCAGCCTGCTGTCGCTGATGCACCACACCACCCGCGAGCTGAACTACCTGCTGGACCTGTCCCGCGACCTCAAGCGCGCCAAATACACCGGCACCGAGCGTCCGCACCTGCAAGGCAAGAACATCGCGTTGATCTTCGAAAAAACCTCGACGCGCACCCGTTGCGCCTTCGAAGTAGCGGCCCATGACCAAGGTGCGCACGTCACCTACATCGACCCGGTATCGTCGCAGATCGGCCACAAAGAGAGCATGAAAGACACTGCCCGTGTGCTCGGGCGCATGTTCGACGCCATTGAATACCGTGGTTTCGAACAGGAAATCGTCGAAGAGCTGGCCAAGTTCGCCGGCGTGCCGGTGTTCAACGGCCTTACCGCCGAATTCCACCCCACCCAAATGATCGCCGACACCCTGACCATGCGCGAACACAGCGACAAGCCGCTGCATGACATCAGCTACGCCTACCTGGGCGACGCCCGCTACAACATGGGCAACTCGCTGCTGATGATCGGCGCCAAGCTCGGCATGGACGTGCGCATCGGCGCGCCGAAAGCCCTGTGGCCACACGAAGATTTCATCAAACAATGCCAGGCGTTCGCCGAAGAGAGCGGCGCACGCATCACCATCACCGAAGACCCTGCCGAGGCGGTGAAGGGCGTGGACTTCATCCACACCGACATCTGGGTATCCATGGGTGAGCCCGTGGAAGCGTGGGACGAGCGCATCGAGCAACTGCTGCCGTACCAGGTCAACGCCAAGATGATGAAAGCCTCGGGCAACCCCCGGGTGAAATTCATGCACTGCCTGCCGGCGTTCCATAACAGCGAAACCAAGGTCGGCAAAGACATCGCCGCACGCTATCCGAACCTGGCCAATGGCGTGGAAGTGACCGAAGAAGTGTTCGAGTCGCCGGCCAACATCGCCTTTGAGCAGGCGGAAAACCGCATGCATACCATCAAGGCGATCCTGGTGTCGGCACTGGCGGATATCTAACTTTTACTGCAGGAACGCAATCAATGTCGGAGGGGGGCTTGCGCCCTCCCACATTTTTCCTGTGTTCACAACGATAAATCTTAGAAGGACATTCCTTATGCGCATCGTCGTAGCCCTGGGCGGCAACGCCCTGCTCCGCCGTGGTGAACCCATGACGGCGGACAACCAACGCGCCAATATCCGCGTCGCTACCCAACAGATCGCCAGGATCCACCCCGGCAACGAACTGGTGATCGCCCACGGCAATGGCCCCCAGGTCGGCCTGCTGTCGTTGCAGGCGGCGGCCTATACCAGCGTTTCGCCCTACCCACTGGACGTATTGGGCGCCGAAACCGAAGGCATGATCGGCTACATCATCGAACAGGAACTGGGCAACCTGCTGGACGTTGAAGTGCCCTTCGCCACCGTGCTCACCCAAGTGGAAGTCGACGCCAACGACCCCGCCTTCCAGAACCCCACCAAGCCGATCGGCCCGGTATACACCAAGGCCGAAGCGGAAAAACTCGCCGCCGAAAAAGGCTGGGCCATCGCCCCGGATGGCGACAAATACCGGCGCGTGGTCGCCAGCCCGCGCCCGAAACGCATCTTCGAAATCCGCCCGATCAAATGGCTGCTGGAGAAAAAAGCCATCGTGATCTGCGCCGGCGGCGGCGGCATCCCGACGATGTATGGCGAAGACGGCAAACTCCAAGGCATTGAAGCCGTGATCGACAAGGACCTGTGCTCGTCCTTGCTGGCCGCGCAACTGGACGCCGATTTGCTGGTGATCGCCACCGACGTCAGCGCCGCATTTATCGACTTCGGCAAGCCAACCCAAAAGGCCATCGCCCAGGCCCACCCCGACGCCATGGAAGACCTCGGTTTCGCCGCCGGCTCCATGGGGCCCAAGGTGCAAGCCGCCTGCGAGTTCGCCCGCCAGACTGGCAAAACCGCGGTGATCGGTTCACTCTCGGACATCGAAGCCATCGTCCAGGGCAGCGCCGGTACCCGCATCAGCACGGCAACACCTGGCATCACCTATCTGTGAAGTAGAGGAGATTCGCCTATGGCCACCTTTGAACCCGGTCACCTGCATATCGAGCGACATGCGCTGAACAAGGACGACGTCAGCTACGACCTGTGCCTGGACTACGAAGTCGTCACGGATAAAAGCGAGGGCAAAGGCATGCAATTCACCCTGCATGGCAGCGTCCAGGGCAAGGACATGAAGGAAACGTTCTTTCTGCCCAAGGATCAGGCCTACAACTTCGCCAGCAACGTGACCCGGATTGTCGAGAAATACGGTATCCCCAAAACCCACAGCAGCGTGGGATCGGACCACAAGCACTACGATCTGATGTTTGAAGATGTGCGGCATCAGTTGGACATGAAATCCGGGGACCCGGTCAAGCCCGAACACCTGGCGTGATGCGTTTGCACTGACACAACAGTGTTCAAATGTGGGAGGGAGCAAGCCCCCTCCCACATTTTGATCTCCATTATTTGTCAGATTTCACCTGTGCCTCGCGTCAAGGCATACTTGCCGCCTCTCGCTCCCCAGAATCGTCAGCCACTGCATGCGTATCCACGTCAGCTTCATCGACCGCGTCGGCATTACCCAGGAAGTCCTGGCCTTGCTCGGTGGGCGCAATCTCAACCTGGATGCGGTGGAAATGGTGCCGCCCAACGTCTACATCGACGCCCCGACCCTCAGCGCCGAGGTGCTGGAAGAACTGCGCGATGCCCTGTTCAGCGTGCACGGCGTACAAGCGGTGACGGTGGTGGACATCCTTCCCGGCCAACGCCGCCACCTGCAACTCGATGCCCTGCTGGCCGCCATGACCGACCCGGTGCTGGCCCTGGACAGCGCGGGCAAGATTCTGTTGGCCAACCCGGCGTTGATCGCCCTGTACGGGCGCGAACCGGCCGGCGAAAGTATCGCCGAGCTGTTCAACGACCTCGCGCTGCTGGAGACCTTGCTGGAAAACGGCTTTCGTTTGCCGCTGCGCGAGATCAGCGTCAACGGCCAGACCTTGCTGCTGGACGCCACGCCGATCACCGACGCCGGCGCCCTGCTGACCCTGTACCAACCCAACCGTATCGGCGAACAACTGTCGGCGTTGCACCATGACCATGCCGAAGGCTTTGATGCGCTGCTCGGCGAGTCCCCGGTCATTCGCACCCTCAAGGCGCGTGCGCAGCGGGTGGCGGCCCTGGATGCACCGTTGTTGATCCAGGGCGAGACCGGTACCGGCAAAGAGTTGGTGGCGCGTGCCTGCCATGCCATCAGCACGCGGCACAGTGCGCCGTTTCTGGCATTGAACTGCGCGGCGCTGCCGGAGAACCTCGCCGAGAGCGAGCTGTTCGGCTACGCACCGGGCGCCTTCACCGGCGCCCAGCGCGGCGGTAAGCCAGGGCTGATGGAACTGGCCAACCAGGGCACGGTGTTCCTCGATGAGATCGGCGAGATGTCGCCGTACCTGCAGGCCAAGCTGCTGCGGTTTCTCAATGACGGCAGCTTTCGCCGGGTGGGCGGCGACCGTGAAGTGAAAGTCAATGTGCGCATTCTCAGCGCCACTCACCGCGACCTGGAAAAAATGGTCAGCGAAGGCACCTTCCGCGAAGACCTGTTTTATCGCCTCAACGTCCTCAACGTCGAAGTACCGCCCCTGCGCGCACGCGGCCAGGACATCTTGCTGCTGGCCCGCTACTTCATGCAGCAGGCCTGTGCGCAGATCCAGCGCCCCGTCTGCCGCCTGGCACCCGGCACTTACCCGGCGCTGCTGGGCAACCGCTGGCCGGGCAATGTGCGCCAGTTGCAGAACGTGATCTTCCGCGCCGCCGCCATTTGCGAAAGCAGCCTGGTGGACATCGGCGACCTGGACATCGCCGGCACCTCGGTTGCGCGCCAGAACGACGGCGAAATCGACAGCCTGGAACAGGCCATGGAAGACTTCGAGCGCGACCTGCTGGAAAAGCTCTACACCAGCTACCCCTCGACCCGCCAGCTGGCCAGCCGGTTACAGACCTCGCACACCGCCATTGCCCATCGATTGCGCAAGTACGGCATACCCGGCAAGCCCTGATTCCAAAGGGAATGGGCTCTAAACCTGAAATACAAGCCCCCTCCCACATTGACCGCATTTTTGGTCCAGGAACGACATCCCGTGTACTGAAAGCGCTACAGCGTAACGATATCGCTACAACCCTGCTTTTTGCGCGCCATGCAAGGCTTTGATCCACATAGGCTTTTTTTCCAAGGCCCAGCTGTAGCGAAATCGCTACAGCGCAGCCGTATAACCTCATAACCATTTTTATTAACTTCTTGAATTATAAGGAATTAATAACATTGGCCGCGATTTTGCTTAGCAACTCCTCATTATTCCAATCCCGCCCACCAGACGATTCTGGCCCTGAGGAGTTTCCATGAGCGAGTTGCGTTTCACTGAAGATCACGAATGGCTGCGCGCCGAAGCTGACGGCAGCGTTACCGTAGGCATTACCGCTTTTGCGCAGAACGCGCTGGGCGATGTGGTTTTCGTGCAACTGCCTGAGCTGCAGGTCTACGGCAAGGGCGCTGAAGCGTCCACCGTGGAGTCGGTCAAAGCCGCCAGCGGTGTATACATGCCGCTGGACGGCGAAGTACTGGAAGTGAACGACAAACTCGACGCCAGCCCGGAGCGGGTCAACGAAGACCCGATGGGCGAAGGCTGGTTCTTCCGTTTTAAACCGGCCGATGCCAGTGCAGTGGCTAAGCTGTTGGATCAGGATGCGTACGACCGCCTGATCAAAGCCAACGCTGAAGCCTGAGGAGCGCGCCATGAGTATTAATTTGAGCACCGCCAACGAATTCATCGCCCGCCACATCGGCCCGCGCCAGGCAGACGAGCAGCAGATGCTCGCAAGCCTGGGCTTTGATTCCCTCGAAGCCTTGAGCGCCAGCGTGATCCCGGAAAGCATCAAGGGCACCAGTGTGCTCGGCCTCGAAGACGGCCTGAGCGAAGCCCAGGCGCTGGCCAAGATCAAGGCTATCGCCAGCCAGAACCAACTGTTCAAGACCTACATCGGGCAGGGCTACTACAACTGCCACACACCGTCGCCGATCCTGCGCAACCTACTGGAAAACCCGGCCTGGTACACCGCCTACACCCCCTACCAGCCGGAGATTTCCCAAGGCCGCCTGGAAGCGCTGCTGAACTTCCAGACCCTGATCAGCGACCTCACCGGCCTGCCGATCGCCAACGCATCCTTGCTCGATGAAGCCACCGCCGCCGCCGAGGCCATGACCTTCTGCAAGCGCCTGAGCAAGAACAAAAGCAGCAACGCGTTCTTCGCCTCCGTACACAGCCACCCGCAAACCCTCGATGTGCTGCGCACGCGTGCCGAGCCGCTGGGCATCGATGTAGTGGTGGGCGATGAGCGCGAGTTGAGCGACGTGAGCGCCTTTTTCGGCGCCCTGCTGCAATACCCGGCGAGCAACGGTGACGTGTTCGACTACCGCGAGCTGACCGAACGCTTCCACGCCGCCAACGCCCTGGTGGCCGTGGCCGCCGACCTGCTGGCCCTGACCCTGCTGACCCCACCGGGTGAGTTCGGCGCCGACGTGGCCATCGGCAGCGCGCAACGCTTCGGCGTGCCGCTGGGCTTTGGTGGCCCGCACGCGGCGTACTTCTCCACCAAGGATGCGTTCAAGCGCGACATGCCGGGCCGCCTGGTCGGTGTGTCCGTCGACCGTTTCGGCAAGCCGGCCCTGCGCCTGGCCATGCAGACCCGCGAGCAACATATCCGCCGCGAGAAAGCCACCAGCAACATCTGCACCGCCCAAGTGCTGCTCGCCAATATCGCCAGCATGTACGCCGTGTATCACGGGCCTGAAGGCTTGACCCAGATCGCCCAGCGTATTCATCAGCTGACGGCAATCCTGGCGAAGGGCTTGACCGCCCTGGGCCTGAAGGTCGAACAAGCACACTTCTTCGACACCCTCACCCTCAACACCGGCGCCCACACCGCGGCCCTGCACGACAAGGCCCGCGCCCAGCGCATCAACCTGCGTGTGGTGGATGCCGAGCGTGTCGGCCTGTCGGTGGACGAAACCACCACCCAGGCCGATATCGAAACCCTGTGGGCGATCTTCGCCGACGGCAAGGCCCTGCCGGTTTTCGCCCACACTGAAAGCACCTTGCCGGCCGCGCTGCTGCGCCAGTCGCCGATCCTCAGCCACCCGGTGTTCAACCGCTACCACTCGGAAACCGAGCTGATGCGCTACCTGCGCAAGCTGGCGGACAAAGACCTGGCGCTGGACCGCACCATGATCCCGCTGGGCTCCTGCACCATGAAGCTCAACGCCGCCAGCGAAATGATCCCGGTGACCTGGGCCGAATTCGGTGCCCTGCACCCGTTCGCCCCCGCCGAGCAAAGCGCCGGTTACCAGCAACTGACCTCCGACCTGGAAGCCATGCTCTGCGCGGCCACCGGTTACGACGCGATCTCCCTGCAGCCGAACGCCGGTTCCCAGGGTGAATACGCCGGCCTGCTGGCCATTCGTGCCTATCACCACAGCCGTGGCGAAGAACGTCGCGACATCTGCCTGATCCCATCGTCGGCCCACGGCACCAACCCGGCCACCGCCAACATGGCCGGCATGCGTGTGGTGGTGACCGCATGCGACGCGCGTGGCAACGTCGACATCGAAGACCTGCGCGCCAAGGCCATCGAGCATCGCGAACACCTCGCCGCGCTGATGATCACCTATCCGTCCACCCACGGCGTGTTCGAGGAAGGCATCCGCGAGATCTGCGCGATCATCCACGACCACGGCGGCCAGGTGTACATCGATGGCGCCAACATGAACGCGATGGTCGGCCTCTGCGCACCGGGCAAGTTCGGCGGCGATGTATCCCACCTCAACCTGCACAAGACCTTCTGCATTCCCCACGGCGGTGGCGGCCCGGGCGTTGGCCCGATCGGCGTCAAGTCGCATCTGGCGCCGTTCCTGCCAGGCCATGCGGCCATGCAACGCAAGGAGGGCGCGGTGTGCGCCGCACCGTTCGGCAGCGCGAGCATTTTGCCGATCACCTGGATGTACATCAGCATGATGGGCGGCGCGGGCCTCAAGCGCGCTTCGCAGTTGGCGATCCTGAATGCCAACTACATTTCCCGTCGCCTCGAAGAGCACTACCCGGTGCTTTACACCGGCAGCAACGGCCTGGTGGCGCATGAATGCATCCTCGACCTGCGCCCGCTCAAGGACAGCAGCGGCATCAGCGTGGATGACGTGGCCAAGCGCCTGATCGACTTCGGCTTCCACGCACCGACCATGTCGTTCCCGGTGGCGGGCACGCTGATGATCGAGCCGACCGAAAGTGAGTCCAAGGAAGAACTGGACCGCTTCTGCGACGCAATGGTCGCCATTCGCGAAGAGATCCGCGCGGTGGAAAACGGCACCCTGGACAAGGACGACAACCCACTAAAGAACGCGCCGCATACCGCCGCCGAACTGGTAGGCGAATGGAGCCACCCGTACAGCCGTGAGCAAGCGGTGTACCCGGTTGCGTCGCTGGTCGAAGGCAAGTACTGGCCGCCGGTGGGCCGGGTCGACAACGTGTTCGGCGATCGCAACCTCGTCTGCGCATGCCCATCGATCGAGAGCTACGCCTAACTCAAGGGTCAACTCGATCAAATGTGGGAGGGGGCTTGCCCCCTCCCACACTTGACCGAGTACGATCTCAAAAATAATAAGAAACCGGAGAACAACCATGTCGTTAAGCGTGTTCGACCTGTTCAAGATTGGCATCGGCCCCTCCAGTTCCCACACCGTCGGCCCTATGCGCGCCGCCGCTCGTTTTGTCGAGGGCCTCAAGCGCGACAACCTGTTGAGCGCCACCACCGGCATCAAGATGGAACTCTACGGGTCGCTGGGCGCCACCGGCAAAGGCCACGGCAGCGACAAGGCCGTGCTGCTCGGCCTGGAAGGCGAACACCCGGACACCGTAAACACTGAAACCGTCGCCGCGCGCCTCCTGGCGATGCGCAGCAGCGGCCGCTTGAACCTGCTCGGCGAACACAGCATTGCGTTCAACGAGAAAGAACACCTGGCGATGATCCGCAAACCCCTCGCCTACCACCCCAACGGCATGATTTTCCGTGCCTTCGATGGCGCGGGTATCCAGGTCCGCAGCCGCGAGTACTACTCGGTCGGCGGTGGGTTTGTGGTCGACGAAGACGCCGCCGGCGCCGACCGGATTGTCGAGGACGCCACGCCCCTGACCTTCCCGTTCAAGCACGCCAAAGACTTGCTCGGCCATTGCACTACTTACGGGCTGTCCATCAGCCAGGTGATGCTGACCAACGAAAGTGCGTGGCGCCCGGAAGCGCAAACCCGTAGCGGCCTGTTGAACATCTGGCAAGTCATGCAGGACTGCGTAGATGCGGGCTGCCGCAATGAAGGGATCTTGCCGGGGGGCTTGAAGGTCAAGCGGCGCGCGGCGGCCCTGCATCGCCAGTTATGCAAGAACCCGGAGTCGGCGCTGCGCGATCCATTATCGGTGCTCGACTGGGTCAACCTGTACGCCCTGGCCGTCAACGAAGAAAACGCCAACGGCGGCCGCGTGGTCACGGCGCCTACCAACGGTGCGGCGGGAATCATCCCGGCGGTACTGCATTACTACATGCGCTTTATCCCAGGTGCGAACGAAGACGGCGTGGTGCGTTTCCTGCTCACCGCCGCCGCCATCGGTATTTTGTACAAGGAAAACGCCTCGATCTCGGGTGCCGAAGTCGGCTGCCAGGGCGAAGTCGGCGTGGCCTGTTCCATGGCCGCGGGCGCCTTGTGCGAGGTGTTGGGCGGCAGCGTGTCCCAAGTGGAAAACGCCGCCGAAATCGGCATGGAACACAACCTGGGCCTGACCTGCGACCCGATAGGCGGGCTGGTGCAGGTGCCCTGCATCGAGCGCAACGCGATGGGTTCGGTCAAGGCGATCAATGCAGTGCGCATGGCCTTGCGCGGGGATGGGCAGCACTTCGTATCCCTCGACAAGGTCATCCGCACCATGCGCCAGACCGGCGCCGATATGAAAAGCAAATACAAGGAAACCGCCCGTGGCGGTTTGGCGGTCAACATTATCGAGTGCTGACGCCTCAAGGCGCGCCGGCACGTTTTTCAGGAGCTGAACATGTCCACCGAAACCCTGTTGAAAACCCCCTTGCACGCTCTGCACCTCGAGTTGGGCGCACGCATGGTGCCCTTCGCCGGCTACGACATGCCGGTGCAGTACCCGCTGGGCGTGATGAAGGAACACCAACACACCCGTGACCAGGCCGGGTTGTTCGACGTGTCCCACATGGGCCAGATCCGCCTGACCGGCGCCAACGCCGCCAAAGCCTTGGAAACCCTGGTGCCTGTCGACATTCTCGACCTGCCGGTGGGCATGCAGCGCTACGCCATGTTCACCAACGAACAAGGCGGCATCCTCGATGACCTGATGGTCGCCAACCTGGGTAACGATGAGCTGTTCCTGGTGGTCAACGCCGCCTGCAAGGATCAGGACCTGGCACACCTGCGCAAGCACATTGGCGACCAATGCACCATCGAGCCGCTGTTCGAAGAGCGCGCGCTGCTGGCCCTGCAAGGCCCGTTGGCGGTGAAGGTGCTGGCGCGCCTGGCGCCGGAGGTCAGCAAGATGACGTTCATGCAGTTCGCCGCGTTGCGTCTGCTGGGCGTGGACTGCTACGTGAGCCGCTCGGGTTACACCGGCGAAGACGGTTTTGAGATCTCCGTGCCTGCCGCCAGCGCCGAAAGCCTGGCCCGCAGCCTGCTGGCCGAGACCGAAGTACAGGCCATCGGCCTGGGCGCCCGCGACTCGCTGCGCCTTGAAGCTGGCCTGTGCCTGTACGGCCACGACATGAACACCGACACCACGCCGATCGAAGCCAGCCTGTTGTGGGCAATCTCCAAGGCGCGCCGTGCCGACGGGGCGCGTGCCGGCGGTTTCCCTGGCGCCGACCGGATCTTCACCCAGCAGCAAGCCGGCGTCGGCCGCAAGCGCGTGGGCCTGCTGCCGCAAGAGCGCACGCCCGTGCGGGAGGGCGCGGAAATCGTCGACGAACATGGCACGGTGATCGGCAGCGTGTGCAGCGGCGGCTTTGGTCCGAGCCTGGGCGGCCCGCTTGCCATGGGCTACCTGGACAGCGCATTCACCGCCTTGGATACCGAAGTCGCTGCGTTGGTGCGTGGGAAAAAGGTGCCTCTTCGTGTAAGTAAAATGCCATTCGTGCCGCAACGTTACTTCCGTGGCTGACTGTTCCTATAAGTAACGCGGTTGCGTTAACGTGCACTAATCTGTAACGCAACCGCCATAAAACAGTGCAGTAGCGATAGTCATTGTTATAGGGTTTTCCCTATAACAAGTGACTAACTCTATCGAATAAGTCCGTTCCATATTATTCAACCCAGTCTCATGAAACCGAGCAAAACCTGGGGTTTGGCGGGGCTTGTTTTTTTCATATTAGTTGGCGTAGAGTTTGCCCACTGTGTTTGCATGGGTCGCTTGGAACCTGGACCTGGGCAGTAGCTGAAGTAGTTGCGCTACAACCCGTTCGACGTCTCTTACTTTCCTGCAACCCAGCCCAGTACTCTTTCATGTGAAAGGGGCTGTCATTAATTTTAGTGTCAAAGGAAAGAAGACAATGTCTACACGTCAGAGCGGTACCGTTAAATGGTTCAACGACGAGAAAGGGTTTGGTTTTATCACGCCAGAAAGCGGTCCGGATCTGTTCGTGCATTTCCGCGCTATCCAGGGCAACGGTTTCAAGAGCCTGAAAGAAGGCCAGAAAGTGACCTTCGTTGCCGTGCAAGGCCAAAAAGGCATGCAGGCTGACGAAGTACAAGCGGAAGCCTGATCTCTACCTGCGACAAAAAGCCCCTGATATGACATCAGGGGCTTTTTTATGGGCGCGATTCCGTAAACTGCGTGTTTTCTCCAGAGAGCCCTGCCATGTCCAAACCCCTGCTGAGCCCCCAAGGCGAATTTCCCGCCGCTGGCCTGGGCCGTCGCCTGGCAGCGATGTTCTATGATTTGCTGCTGTGCACCGCACTGCTGATCGTCACCGCGTTTATCTACAAGCTGGTATGGATCGCGTTCGTCGGCGAAGCCAGGATGCGCACCCTCACCGAGTCCGGCGCCTTGGACGGCGATCCGCTGCTGTCGACGATTCTGTTGTTCGTGCTGTTTGGCTTCTTCGCCAAGTTCTGGACCCACTCGGGTCAGACCTTGGGCATGCAGGTGTGGGGGGTACGCGTGCAGAACGCCGACGGCTCACGCATCAGCCTGTGGCAGGCACTGTTGCGCTTTGTGGTGTCGATTGCGTCGTGGCTGTGCGTGGGGTTGGGGTTTATCTGGTCGCTGTTTGATAAGCACAAACGCAGCTGGCATGACATCTATTCGGACACGCAACTGGTGCGCGTCCCAAAGCAAAAGAAGTAACCCCTGCCCAATGGAAATCAACCGGTGGGAGGGGGCTTGCACCCCTGCCCACCGGTTTGACCGAGCCCGTCTCGGCTCAGGCGTTGCCGGCCAGCTTCAGACGTGCGGCCTGGGTAAAGTCCAGCATGCGCTTGAGCGGCCGCACGGCATGCGGGATCACCGACGGTTCGACGAAGATCTCATTGCTGCCCTCACGCAGGCACTGCAACGTGCGCTCCAGCGTGTTCATCGCCATCCACGGGCAATGCGCGCAACTGCGGCACGCAGCACCGTTGCCCGCCGTAGGCGCTTCCACGAAAACCTTGTCCGGGCAGAGCTGCTGCATCTTGTAGAAGATGCCGCGGTCGGTCGCCACGATGAAGGTCTTGTTCGGTAAGCGTTGCGCCGCAGCGATCAACTGGCTGGTGGAGCCCACCGCATCGGCGAGCTCGATCACCGAGGTCGGGGATTCGGGATGCACCAGAATGGCCGCATCCGGGTACAGCGCCTTCATGTCTTCCAACTGCTTGGACTTGAACTCTTCGTGCACGATGCACGCACCGTCCCACAGCAACATGTCGGCACCGGTCTGGCGCTGGATATAAGTGCCCAGGTGTTTGTCCGGGCCCCAGATGATGGTCTCGCCGTTGTCCATCAGGCTTTCGACGATTTCCAGCGCGCAGCTGGAGGTCACCACCCAGTCGGCCCGGGCTTTGACCGCAGCCGAGGTGTTGGCGTAGACCACCACGGTGCGCTCGGGATGCTGGTCGCAGAATGCCGAAAACTCATCCACCGGGCAGCCCAGGTCCAGCGAGCACGTGGCTTCCAGAGTGGGCATGAGGATGCGTTTGTCGGGTGTGAGGATCTTGGCGGTCTCACCCATGAAACGCACGCCGGCGACCAGTACGGTCTTGGCCGGGTGGGCGGCGCCGAAGCGGGCCATTTCCAGGGAGTCGGAGACACAGCCGCCGGTTTCTTCGGCCAGGGCCTGAATCACCGGGTCGCAATAGAAGTGGGCCACCAGCACCGCGTCCTGAGCCTTGAGCTCGGCGGCGATGGCGGCGCGCAGGCTCGCCTCTTCGTCGGCGCTGAGGGCCTTGGGCTGCTTGGCGTCGAGATGGGCTTGAACCAGTAGGCGTTCGGAAATGTGCGTCATATTCGCAAGACCTGCAGGCGCAGTTGCGCGAAAGTCGAGTTTACCACCGGCTCTGGAGCCCTTCGGGCGCCGCCGGACGAAGTGATCGTGTTCATCAAGCACGGGTAAAGGTGAAGCTGCGCAAGGCTACAGAATATCGAATGGATTCAAAAGCCTAATCTGGCCATGACACCTGCGCCTGCTCAGCAAAAAAAAATAATGGCACATTGACTCTCCCCCTCGCAGGAGGGTTTACGCTCCCCCGCCTTCAAAAACACCTCAAGCAAATCCCGTCAGGGTCACTGCTCACACCCCTCTCATTTACGCGTTATAGGGACATAACCTTTGAACAATCCATTGGACTTGGACAGCGTCATTACCACCACCCGCGAAATCCTCGCACAGCTACTGGTGATGGATGCCGCCGATGTAAATGAGCACAGCAGCATCGTGGAAGACCTGAGTGCCGACTCGCTGGATATCGTCGACCTGAGTTTTCAGCTCGGCCGCCACTACGGCTGCACGCTGCCCAAGACCAGCGTACTCGACCATGCGGTCGCGGTGTTTGGCGATGTCAGCGGGCTGGTCGAGAAAGGCCGCATCACGCAGGCCGGCGTGGAGCTTCTGGAACACAGCCTGAGCGCGTTTACCCCCGGACAGTTGCGCAGCGGCATGCAGCCGGCGGATGTGTTCGCGGCCACGACCGTGCGCAACTGGGCCGAGCAGTGCTACCGCATGTTCAACTACTTGCCCGCGACCTGCCCCGAGTGTGCCGCCGACCAGGCCCGTCTCAATGAGCGTAGCCAAGTCGTGTGTTGCGGTTGCAGTGCGCGCTTGACGCCGATGGAGGGCGATGAAATTTCTCGCCACCTGGTGGAGCAATTTGCCGCGTCGCGTTTGCCGCAAGCGGTCTAGGAGTTTGCTCATGGGGCCGCGAGAGGTTTTAGTCACGGGCTACGGGCTGGTAGCCCCCACGGCACTGGATGCTGCAACGCTGTTTGCACACATCCGTGGCAAGCGTTCGTGTATCCGTCAACATCCGGTGTTTGCCGAACTGGGCTTCGCGGTGAGCGCCGCCGGTTATATCGACCACGCGCAGTGGCAGGCCATGGCCGCGCAGGTGGCGGTGGATGCAACAACGCTACCGCGCCAGAGCCTGCTCGCCGAGTTCGTCGCCCGGCAGGCGCTGCAGCAGGCAGGCCTGGTTGCCGCCGATTTTTCCCGCGTGGCCAGCGGCGTGTTCCTCGGCGCCAACAAGCATTGCGTGAGCCGTGACCTGCAAGAAGCCAGTCGCCATATGGACGCCACCGGCAGCGTCGACCTGGATCGCTACCTGGACAACCACACCCTGGTGGGTGGCCCATTCGCTCGGCGGATCGACCAGCAGACGGTCCACATCGCCCGCCTGCTCGGCATTCGCGACCATATCAGCACCCACTCCGACGCCTGCGCGGCCGGAACCATGGCGATCGGCAGCGCGTTTCGCGCCATCGCGCGCGGCGACATCGACGTGGCCATCTGCGGCGCCGTCGAGTTGATGGCCCACGAATTGTCCTACTACAGCTTCGACGGCCTGGGTGCGATTTGCCAGCGTGCCGACCTCGCACCCGAGCAACAGAGTCGCCCGTTCATGAATGACCGCTGCGGGTTCGTCCTCGGCGAAGGCGCGGCGATGCTCGTGCTCGAGTCCAGGGAACATGCCGAACGACGCAAGGCCCGCGCCCTCGGCCGGGTCTTGGGCTACGCCAATTATTGCGAAGCACAGAAGATCACCTCCAGCAGCCGCGATGGCAGCCACTACGCCCACTGCATGAACGCCGCCCTTGCCAGTGCCGGCCTGAGCCGCGACGCCGTGGACCACGTCAATACCCATGGCACCTCGACCCAGGCGAACGATCGCAGTGAAGCACTGGCCATCGAGCGTGTGTTCGGCGCGGCCGCAAGCACGATGACGTTTACCGCCAACAAATCGGCGATTGGCCACTCGCTGGCGGCCAGCGGCGCCATCGAGGCGGTGTTGTCATTGATGACCCTGCAGCAAGGCGTGGCGTTGCCCACCCTTAACTATGACCCGGCAAATGCCGAGTTCCCTGAGTTGAACTTCCTGACCGAAGCACAGCAACAGCCCATCAAGGTGGTGCTGTCCAATTCGTTCGGTTTTGGTGGCGTCAACAGTTCGCTGGTGTTGGGAAACGCATGAGATGAACAGCCTTCAAGCAAAACCCGTCTACCTGGTCGCCGCATCCGTGTTCAACAGCGCCGGTAGTGAGTGCGCCGACTTACATGGCTCGGCGCCGGTCGCCCACGTGTTGGATTTCCCCCCAGGCCCGTTGGCCTATCCAGTGACCGTACCGCGTTTGCCGACCACGGTGTTCGACCGCAAGATTCAACGCAATGTCGAACCGCAGGGCGCCAGGCTGCTGTATTGCGCCGGTCGTATGGCCGGCCCGCTGAATAACTTGCACCTCGCCGGCGAGCGGGTTGCGCTGATGGCCGCCATTCCGGAAGTGGATGGCCCCAGCTCCTGTTGGGAGGCCGTGCAGGCCATCGCCGAACAACCGGATGCGCTGCTCGCGCAACTGTTTGCGCATACCCCGCCGCTGCATGCGCTGATGATGCTCAACAGCAGCGTCATGGCCTACGTGGCCGAAGCCCTGCATTGCCACGGCCCCATGGGCGGTTTCTGCTCACAGAGCAATGCCGGGATCGATGCGCTGATCGAAGCGGTTGAACAGATCGCCGGTGATCGTGCCGATGCGGCTGTCGTGGTCAGCAGTAGCCCGAACCTCTCGCCTGCGCTGTATCTGCGCGACAGCACACAAAGCCCGCCTCAGGCAGACGCGAGCCTTTACGGCGAAGGCGCGGCAGCGCTGTTGCTGACCTCGCGCCCACCGGCAAACGGCACACATGCATTGCGCATTGCCGGGTTCGCCCGTGGCTACAGCGCCTCGCCCGAACGGTCGAGCGCCGTGGCGCAGCGAGTCGTCCAGCAAACATTAGCCAGGGAAAAACTCGGCATGCGCGACGTCGCACGGATTGTCGCCGCGCCAGGTACGCCGTTCCTGCCTCTTCTGTTCGCAGACACCCAGGCGATTTTCCACAGCAGCCGGCATATGACTGGCGACTTGGGGGCCAGCGCCTTGCTGACCGAAATCGCCCTGGCGCTTCACGATCACGCCGATGGCTACACCCTGCTGCTCGATCACAGCCGCGCAGGCCATTGGGGCGCCGTATTACTGGCCAACGAAACCACGGAGAAACAGGCATGAGCCCACCAAGGATTGTGATAACCGGCATGGGTGCCGTGACCGGCTTCGGTTTCGAATGGCAATCGATGTGGGCGCAGATGCTGCGCGGGGAGCACTGCATCCGCCCCTGGCAACCCGAAGGCGTGGCGGACGGGACGTTCCCGGTACGCTATGCGGCCGCCGTGGACAGCCGCCTGCTGCCCGACTACCTGCAAGGCCATCGCGCCTGGCAAATGCCCCTGGAAAAACGCAGCCGATTGGGTTGGGTGGCGGCCAGCCAAGCCATTACCGACAGTGGCCTGACCCGCGAGCAACTGCGCGATGCCGCGGTACTGTGTGCGTCGGGCGCCCCGGCCCACAGCATCCAGGACATGCTGCTCACCGTCTCCAGCGAGCGGGATGCGCCACCGGCGTGGCGCCATTTGATGGCCAGGGTCGACCAGGTCGATGCCGACCACTCGCTGCGCCAGAGCAACGACCGCCTGGCGCGGGTGATTGCCGATGACATCGGTTGCGAAGGCCCGGTGGTCAATATCAGCAGCGCCTGCGCGGGGGCCTCCCAGGCCATCGGCAATGCCTTCCAGATGATCCGCCGGGGTGAAGTCGAGGTCGCTATCGCCGGCGGCGCCGATTCGGTGCTGAGCCTGGACACCATGACCGCGCTGTACCTGTTGGGTGCCGCGAGCAGCGAACAACGCTGGGGCACCGGGCTTTGCCGGCCATTTGATCGCCACCGTAGCGGCCTGGTGGCCGGCGAAGGCGGCGGCTTTGTAGTGCTCGAACCCCTGGAGCGCGCCCTCGCCCGTGGCGCCGTGCCCTATGCCGAAGTGCTGGGTTTTGGCAGCAGCCTGGACGGCTACAAAGTCACTGCGCCCGACCCGCAGGGCCGGGGCGCCGCCCTCGCGATGCAGACCGCCCTGGACGACGCCGGCATCCGCCCGCAACAGGTGGACCTGATCAATGCCCACGGCACCTCCACCCCGCTCAACGATGCGGCCGAAACCCTCGCCATCAAGTCAGTGTTCGCCCAAGGCGAGCACTATCGACGGCTGGCGGTCAGCGCCAACAAATCCCAGTTCGGCCACTTGATCGCAGCCGCCGGCGCGCCCGAGTTGATCGTCACAGCACTGGCCTGCAAGCACGACCGGATTACCCCGACCCTCAACCTGCACGATGCCGCCGACGACTGCGACCTGGATTACTGCGCCCATCAAACGGTGAACCGCCGCGTCGATGTGGCACTGAGCAACTCATTCGGTTTTGGCGGGCTCAATACCTGCCTGGTGCTGGGTAAATACCAGGAGCACGCACAATGAGCGGCGTACCCATCGCGATCGCCGGCAGCGGCTGCGTACTGGCCAGCGGTTGGGGCGTGGATGCGTTCTGGTCGGCGGCCTGCGAGTCGCGCAGCGGGATCAAGCCGCTGCGCTCGTTGCAGTTTCACAGTGAACGGGTCACAGCCTTCGGCCAGGTCCACTATGACGACCACCAACGCAGCCGTCAGGACCTTGCCCAAAACCTGCAACGTTACTGCACGCCCGCCGTCATCTGGGGCGTCAGCGCGGTACGCCAGGCATTGGCCGAGGCCAATCTGAACCCAGGCACCGACGACCTGACCTACGGTCTTTATTGCTGCCAGGGCGGGTATACCCATCCGTCGCTGGCGTCCTACGGCGAGTTGCTCCACGACTGTCGTCAAGCCGAAGGCGCCGACATGCGCCACCTGGCCCGACGCATCTTGCAGGAGCGGGCGCAGGACCCGTTCCTGGTGCTCAAAGGCCTGAGCAACATTCTGTTGGGCGTGACCAGCCTGGCGCTCAAGCTTGAATGCGAATGCAACGCCTACATGCAGGGCGTCAGCGGCAACCTCGCGGCATTGCGTGAGGCCTGCGCCGCCTTGCAGAGCGGGCGCATCGACGTGGCCATCATCGTCGGCGCGGGCAGCGAACTCGATGCATTGGCACTCAGCGCTCTGGTGCAGGTCGGCACGATCAGCGCCGACGGCGCCCACACCCTGCTGCCTTTCGATGCGCAAGGCACTGGCGGTATCGCCGGCGAAGGCGCGGCGGCCTTGGTGTTGCGCCGGCGCGTAGAGCTTGGCGATGAAGCCCAGGTATGCCTGCAAACAATGACCGCCGATGTGGCGGTCGAAGCGTTGAACCTGCCTGACCGGCAAGCCGATTTGCTGGTGTGCGGCGCTACCGGCCAGCCCGACAAAGACCGGCGGTTGAGCCACACCCTGGCCCGAACCGGCGCCGCCCACATTACCAGCGGCGTGGCGGTAACCGGCCTGCTCAGCGCGGCCCCCAGCCTGGCGGACCTGATCCTCGCCCGCTGCGCCCTGCGCGCCCAGTGCGTGCCGCCGATTGCCGGGTTGCGCCAACCGGTGGCCGCGGACCTGCCCTTTGCGATGGGGGCCGCCCATTCGACAAAACTCGTCGACTGCCTGGTCCTCAACCAGGACGACAACGGTTTCAGTGCTTGTTACCACTTGACCTACAGCGAGCGGGCCGACAACGCCTGACGTTCTTGTACGACACCCTCCTCTTTTAAAGGACATGGATGTAATGGATTACCGTGATTTTGTGCGCCCCAAGTTTGTCGACTTGCTCCAGGCCCTGGGGCTGGAGTGCGAGTTCCAGCGCGCGCTGGGCAGCCAATTGTTCTACCGCAACCGCCAGGGTGACGAAGTCACCGTCACCGATTTTCTCGGCGGCTATGGCGCCGCCTTGTTCGGCCACAACGACCCAGGGTTTGTCGACCAACTCTGCACGTTGCTGCGCGCCGACGTGCCGTTTAACGCGCAGATGTCGATCCGCGGCACGGCCGGAACCTTGGGGCGTGCGCTGAGCGAAGCCTTCAACCGCGAATTGAAGAACAGCGAAGCGTACATTTCGACTTTTTCCAACAGCGGCGCCGAGGCGGTGGAAATTGCCGTCAAGCATGCCGAGTTTCGCCGCCAGAAAAACCTGCAACGCCGGTTCGACGAACTGGACTTCGACCTGGCGCAACTGAGCGCCAGCGACCGCGCCTACCGTGAAGTGGACGTGGCCGACCTCGACCTGCCGGCGGGCCTGCTGCCCGCCCACCTGACCAGCGCCACGGTACGCCAGGTGGTTGAGGCCGTGCGCCAGCACAACCTCGCCGAGTTGCACATAGAGCCGGTGTTCGTCGCGTTGCGCGGCAGCTTCCACGGTAAGTTGGTCAACACGGTGCAACTGACGCATGGCCGGCAATATCGCCAGCCGTTCGCGCGCTTTGGCTTGAACGTGGAGTTCATCGACCCGCAGCAGCCCCACCAACTCCAGGAACTGCCGGCGCGCCACACCCGACATTGGCTGAGCGTGCAATGGAGCGCAGACCAACTGCTGGTCAAGCGCGATGCATTCAGCGCGATCACCGGCGTGCTGATGGAGCCGATCCAGGGGGAAGGCGGCATCATCGAGTTCCCGGCTGATTTTTACCGGGCGTTGCGCCGCCTGTGTAACGAGCAGCAATGCCCGCTGATCATCGACGAAGTGCAGTCGGGTTTCGGGCGTACGGGCACCTTCCTGGCCAGCAGTCATTTCAACCTGCAAGGCGATTGCTACTGCCTGTCCAAGGCGCTGGGCGGCGGCTTGATGAAGATCGCGGCCACGGTGATCCGCAGCAGCCACTATGAAAAAGACTTCAGCTATATCCACAGCTCGACCTTCGCCGAAGACGACGCCTCGTGCCATATCGCCCTGGCGGCGCTCAATCGCCTGTTCGCCGATGACCATGCGATGCTCAAGGACGTGCACAACAAGGGCGAATACCTCAAGTCGTCATTGCTTGAATTGCAAGCGGCGTACCCCGAGGTCATCGCCGATGTCCGGGGCCGTGGCCTGTTGCTGGGCATTGAACTGCACGACCAAAGCGGCAACAGCTCACTGGTGCAGGCATCGGCCCAGTACAACGATGCGTTGGGTTACCTGATCGCCGGCTACCTGTTGCAGTTCCAAGCCCTGCGCGTGGCGCCTTCGGGCAGCAACTCCAATGTGATCCGCCTGGAACCGCCCGCATGCATCACCTTTGCGGAGATCGACGGGCTGATCGGCGCGTTGCAAACAGTCTGCGACATGCTGCAACGCGGGGACGCCTTCCCGCTGGTCGCCACCGTCTGCAGTGACTTGATCCCGGTGATCGCCCCGCGTGACACCGGATTCCAGGTCGCCGCCGCTGCCCATGCCACGCAGGACACGCCTATCGTCGCGCGCGTGGCCTTTATCAACCACTTGATCGATGCCGACATTCTCGGTGATGTCGACCCGTCCTTGAGCCAACTGAGCGCCGAGCAAAAGCGCGTGTTCATGCAACGCACCGCACCGGAGCGCCGTGCCGCGCCCGTGGGCCCCGTGGTGATTCGCTCGCAGTTGGGCATGGCGGTGGAGTTCACCTTGTACCCGCTGAGCATGGACTCCAATGCCATGGCGGACTACATCATCAGCGGCGACCTGGAGGTGATTCGCACAGAAGTCGGCAATCGCGTCCTCGACGCCCGCGCCGACGGCTACCGCGTCGCCGGCTTGGGAATGTACACCTCCATCGTGACTAACAATTGCCAGGCCCTGAAAATCCCGGACATGGCGCTCACCTCCGGCAACGCCCTGACCATCGGCATGGGCCTGGAGGCCATCGAGCAAGGTTGCAAGCAACAGGGCCTGGCGCTGCATGCGCAAACGGCAGCCGTGGTAGGTGCGGCCGGTAACGTGGCGTCGACCTACGCCTCTTTGCTGTCCGTCGCCGTCGACCATTTGATCCTGATTGGCAGCGGTCGTGATGGCTCGGTACGCCGCCTGGAAAAAACCGCCCAACTGATCTACGCCGACGCTGCGCGCTCGATACTCAAGGGCACGGCCAACGACGACCTGCTGGCGCGGCGCCTGCTCCAGATCGACGGTATCCGTGCATTGCTGCAGGAATACGGCAGCAGCCCGCAGTTGGGGTTGCAGGTCTCGCGCCTGGTGCAGGAGCGCCTGGGCGCCAACGCCTTCATCACCGTTACCGATGACCTGCAAGCCCTCAAGCGCGCACGCATCGTGCTGTGTGCGGCAAACGCGGCGCAGCCGTTTCTCGACGCCGGGCATTTTGCCGAACACAGCGTGATCTGCGACATCGCCGTGCCCTTGAACGTGGACCAAGCGATAAGCGCCCAGCGCAGCGACGTGCTGTACATGCATGGCGGCATTGTGCAGACGCCTTTCAACGATGGCCTGGCGCCGAATGTGCGGGCCTATCTGAAACAGGGCCAGTTGTATGCCTGCATGGCCGAGTCGGTGCTGATGGGGCTGGCGGGGATCACCAAGCATTACTCCTACGGCGACATCAGCCGCGAACAAGTGCAGCAGATCCGCGCCCTGGCGGCGATCCACGGTTTTGGCCTGGCGCAGTTCAAGACCCACAACTCACTCTAAGGAACGGCCATGAACCTCAAAACAGCGGTAGTCACCGGAGGCAGTCGCGGCATCGGCAAAGCGGTCGTCCTGGCACTGGCCGAGGCCGGTTACCAGGTTGCCTTCAGCTATGTGCGTGACGAAGCGGCGGCTCAGGCGGTGCGCGATGACGTCGAAAAGATGGGCCGCGCGTGTTTCACGGCGCAGTGCGATGTCGGCGACGCCCACAGCATCACGGCTTTTTTCGCACAGGTTGAACAGCGCTTCGAGCGCATAGACCTGCTGGTCAACAACGCTGGGATTACCCGCGATGGTCTGTTGGCGACACTCTCGGTCGAGGCGATCAGTGAAGTGATCCAGACCAACCTGATAGGCACCCTGCTCTGCTGCCGGCAGGTGATGCCCGGCATGATGCGCCAGCGCCAGGGTTGCATCATCAACTTGAGCTCGGTAGCCGCGCAAAAACCTGGCAAGGGTCAAAGCAGCTACGCCGCCGCCAAAGGCGGCGTGGAGGCGCTGACTCGCGCCCTGGCGGTGGAACTGGCGCCGCGCAATATCCGCGTCAACGCGGTAGCGCCGGGTATCGTCAGCACCGACATGACCGCCGCCTTGCTCGACCTCCACGCGCAAGAAGTGCAATCACGCCTGTTGATCAAGCGTTTTGCCTTGCCGGCTGACATCGCCGAGGCCGTGCTGTACCTGGCCGAACGCGCAACGTATGTGACCGGTGAAGTACTGTCGGTCAACGGCGGGCTGAAAATGCCATGAATGCATCTCGAACGTTTTTGATTTCCGGCGCCGCCAACGGTATCGGTCGCGCGGTGGCGGAGCACTTCGCCAACGACCCGGCCCATCGCCTGATCCTGGTGGATCGTGACCTGGCGCAGTTGCAAAGCTGGGTGGGCGCCGGGGCGTTTGCCGCAAGCATCGAAACCCATGGCGTCGATATCGCCGACCTGGCCTGCGTGCAGGCTTTGTTCAACGACCTGTCGGCACGCCTGGATTACATCGACGTGCTGGTCAACAGCGCCGGCGTGTGCAACGAGAATGAACCGGAGGACCTGGATAACTGGCACAAGGTGATTTCGGTCAATCTGAACGGCACCTTTTATGTCACCTCGTTGTGCCTGCCGCTGCTGGCGGATCGCGGGCGAATCATCAATTTGTCGTCGATCCTGGGCCGCATCGGCAAGGTTCGCAACACCGCTTACTGTGCCTCCAAGCACGGCATTATCGGCATGACCAAGGCACTGGCGTTGGACCTGGCGCCGCGCCGGATCACCGTGAACGCCATTTTACCGGCCTGGATCGATACGCCGATGCTGCAAGGCGAGCTGGCGACGCAAGCCGGCATTACCGGGATGAGCCAGGAGCAGATCCTGCGCAATGCCAAGAAAAAGCTGCCATTGCGCCGTTTCATCCAAGCCGACGAAGTCGCCGCCATGGTGGGTTACCTGGTCAGCCCCGCAGCCAGCGGGGTCACGGCGCAGAGCCTGATGATCGATGGCGGCGCCGGGTTGGGGATGTAGCCATGAACACAGCATTGCTCACGCGCAGCCTGCTGCTGGGCCTGGTCGCGCTGGCGCCGCAACTGGCCGGCGCGGACCTGCTGCCGGCGCATGCCGATGCGGAAGTGGGCCTGGCCAGCGCATTGCGCTTGCACGGTGATGACCCGGTCACGCAGAAGGCGGTGTATTTCAAGGCCAATCTGGAAGACAACTGGGACAGCGGTTACTACAAGGCCAAGGGCCGGGTTCGCTACGACGCACGCTATGACGGGCATAACCCCTATAGCCAGGCGGCACGCGAGGACTATCGCTTCAGTGCCGACTGGCGCCACCTGTACTGGGGCCATTACCTGGGTGACGGTGAGGTCACGGTGGGCTGGCAGCAAGTGGTGTGGGGGCGCGCCGATGAGTTGCGGGTGCTGGACCAGGTCAACCCCATCGACTATCGCGAAGGGGTGACGGCCTTGCTCGAAGACAGCCGCATCGCCGTGCCGATGGTGCGCCTGACCCAACCCGTGGGCGAGTGGGAAGTGGAAGCCTTGTGGATCACCGACTTCCTGAAAAACCAGGCGCCGGCCACGGGCAGCGAATTCGACGCGCCGCTATTCGCCGCACCGGCCCCGGACACGTTCGTGGTCGGCTCAAAGCCCGACTACAGCGGGCAGAAGGGGTTTTCGTATGGGTTGAGCGCCAACGGCCGGATCGGCGCGGTAGACGCCAGTTTTGTCGCCCTCAATGCACGCCAGCAAGACCCGGTGTATGCGGTCGAGGGCATCGCCGACGACCAGCGCGTGATCCTCGAGCGCCAGTTCCCTCGCTACAGCATGGGCGGCGCCGGCCTGGCGATCGACGCCGGCCACAGTATCGTGGTGCGCAGCGAGGTGGCTTACTTCGATCGCTGGCACGTCACCAACCCCTACCGCGCCCAGGGCAGCAGCCAGAGCCCGATGATCAAGTCGTTGCTGGGGGTGGACTACCTGCTGCGCAACTGGCTGATCTCGGTGCAATGGCAAGAGCAGCAATTGCTGGACTGGCAGGCCGGCATGGTGCAGGACAAACGCCAGCCGTTGTTCACCTTGTCCGCCGAGGGCACCCACCTGCGTGACCGGCTCAAATCCAGGCTGGTGCTGGCAATGTCCCCGCCGGCCAAAGACGACGCCTTGCTGCAAGGCATTTTCACCTACACCCCCGTGGACTGGCTGAAGCTGGGGCTGGAGGTGGATGTGTTTTTTGGCAAACAAGACCACACGTTTGGCCAATACAGCCAACGCGACCAACTGCGCGTGTCGGCCGGTTATTTGTTCTGACCTTCGATAAAACCACTTAAAGAAAAGGAAATTTCTATGTTGCCGCCCCTCAAGGTCCTGACCACCAGCCTGCTGATGTTCACCAGCACGCTTGCGCTGGCCGCGCCGAACGCCGACGACATCATTCGCCAGGCCCGCGACCGCAATGACGGCAAGAGTTTTATGTCGCAGGTCTCGTTGATCCTGCTCGACAAGCAAGGCAACAGCCGTGTGCGCGAGTTCAGCTACCTGCAAAAGGATTACGCGGACAGTGACAAATTCACCATGTACTTCTCGGCGCCCAACGATGTGCGCAACGTGGCCTTCCACATCGAAAACCCCCACGAAGCCCTGAATGCCGAAGACAGCCAGTGGATGTATTTGCCGGTCAGCCGTCAGACCCGCCGGATCTCGACCACCGACAAGCGCGGCGCGTTTATGGGCAGTGATTACTCCTACGCAGACCTGGACAAGATCCGCGCCGAGGACTACCGCCAGACGCTGGTGGGCGAAGAGACCCTGGGCGGGCGCGAATGCTACGTCATCGAACGCACCCCGGTGTCCGCGCAGATTCTGGCCAAGACCGGCTACAACCAGCTCAAGGTGTGGATCGACAAGCAGAACAAGCTGGTCATGCGCCAGGATTTCTTCGACGTCAAAGGCGTGATGTTCAAGCAGATGCGTACGCTCAGAGTCGAGACCGTCGACCACATCGACAGCATCACCCTCAGCGAGACCGAAGACTTCATCGCCGGCACCCGCTCCCAGCTGCGCTTCAACCAGTTGCAATACAACGTTGAACTGGACGACTGGCTGTTCAACCAGACCGCGATCAAGCGCGGCCTCAAAACCGGTGACCTGCCGGAATTTGCCGTCTCCGCCCGCTGACTCCTGCGCCTGCCTTTCGTGGAACCGATTGAACTATGGAACGATACCTGAACTTCGTTGAGCGCTATGCGCGAACGATTGTGTTTGTGCTGGTGGCGATCACGGCCTACTTCACCTATGCCCTCGGCTCGCTGATGTCGGACACCAACCCCTACCTGCTCAAGGAAAGCCACCCCGCACGCAAAACCATCATCGAACTGCAACGCGAGTTCACAGGCACCTATGACTCGGTCATGGTCGCCCAGAATAATGCGCACAGCGTCTTTAACACGCAGTCGCTCAACGCCCAGTTCGAAATATCCCAAGCCCTGCGACGGCTGATGCTGGCCAACGCCGATGACGAAGTCGAGTTGCGCCGCATTGTCGGCCAGCACGAGAACGACAGTCGTGCCCAACTGCTGGCCACCGATATCCTCGGCAACGGCTTCAGCCAAAACGATTATGCCCAGGCCAAAGCCTTGCGCGACCACGCGCGCAGCCAGGGCTGGGAGGCGCGCGACCTACAGTTTCTGACCTTTCTGGCCGAACGCATCAACCCGATCCAGGAAATGGCCTCGATGGCCGACCTGGAAAACATCAGCCTGAGCGCTGACGGCGAACTGTGGATCCACAAGACTCTGCACGGCCTGGACATGGACCCGCAGGCCGTCGAAGCGCAGATCATGGGCAACGAACAAATGGTCGGCGGGGTGGTGTCCCCGGACAAGAAAGTCGCGGTAGTGGTGGCCGAGCTGGGCACCAAGCAAGACGACGCCCAGGCGCAACTGCGGGCCTACCAACAGGTTCGCCAGATTGTCGCCGACTACCAGAGCCAAAACCCGCAATTCACCGATGAGGTGTTTATTGCCGGCACCCCCATTTTCATTGCCGCCCAACAAGAGATCATCGATCACGACCTGGCGTTGCTGTTTCCTATCGTGTTCCTGCTCGTGACCTCGATGCTGGTGTTTTTCTTCCGCAAGCCCCTGGGCGTGTTCCTGCCGCTGTTCAATATTCTGTTCTGCACGATTTGGACGCTGGGGCTGATGGCATTGCTGAAAGTGCCCATCGACCTGCTCACCAGTGTGCTGCCGGTGTTCTTGTTCACGATTTGCTGCGCCGACGCGATCCATGTGATGGCTGAGTATTACGAGCAACTCAACGCCGGCAAGACGTACCGCGAGGCCAACCGCGAGACCATGCGCCGCATGGTGGTGCCCGTGGTGTTGACCACGGTGACCACCATCGCCACGTTTATGATCTCTACGACCAACAACATCGTCAGCATCCGCAATTTCGGCATCTTCATGTCCATCGGGCTGACGGCCGCGTTGATCATCTCGCTGCTCTTGATTCCAGCGTGGATCTCCATCTGGGGCAAAGACCAGCCGCTGCGTAAAACCGTACACAAAGAGTCGATTATCTCGCGCTACCTGGTGGCTTTTTGCGCGCGCCTGATCCGCTGGCGCAAGCCGGTGCTCGTCGTGAGCCTGCCGTTGCTGGCACTGATGACGGTATTTACCTTCATGGTCGATATCGAGGACTCAGGTATCGCCTATTTCAAGAAAGACAGCCCGGTGCGCGTTTCCGATGAGTTCATCAACCGTTCCCGGATCGCGGGCACTTCCCCTGGCTGGATCGCCTTCGACACCAACACCCCGCGCGGCGCGCTGACCACCGAGACGGTACAGTTCCTCGACAAACTCGACCACTTTCTCAAGTCTCAGCCGAACGTCAGCTACACCTATTCAGTGGCGGCTTACGTCAAGCGCATGAACCTCGTGCTCAATGACATGAACCCCGCGTACCTGCGCGTGCCGCAGGCCATGGAGCAGGTGACATCCGTCAACGATGAAGGGCAAACGGAAACCTTTGAGGTCGACGGTAACTCGCTGATCGAGCAGCACATCATGATGTTCGAGAACGGCGGCGGCTCCGACTTGCAGAACGTGCTTAACGCCGATTACTCCAAAGCCTTGACGCTCTATACCATGACCTCCTCGGTGGCCAGCGACTACAAGGACCTGCTGGACCGCCTGGACGCCTGGCTGTTGGTAAACAAACCGGCCAACCTGCAGGTCACCCATGCCGGCACACCCAAAATCTGGACCGGCATCCTGGCGGAGATCACCCAGGGCCAGGTGCTGAGCTTCTCGCTCGCGCTGCTGGTGGTCACGCTGATGATGATGTTCTGGCTCAAGTCAGTGCGGCTGGGGATCCTGGGCATGCTGACGCTGCTGACCACTTCGGTGACGGTGTATGGCTGTATGTACCTGTTGAACATCGAGCTGAACATCGGCACCACGCTGGTCACGTTCCTGGTGGTGGGCGTCGTGGATTACGCCGTACATCTGCTGTCGCGCATCAAGCTGCTGGTGCAGCAAGGTATCCACGTGGACGAGGCAATTCTGACGGCCATGCACAGTGTCGGGCGCTCGACGGTGGTCAACGTGGTGATTTTCTCGGTGGGTTTTCTGGCGCTGCTGTTTTCCGCGTACAAGCCCGTGATTGATCTGGGAACATTGGTGGCGCTGGCGCTGTTCTCCAGCGGGGTCATGACCATCTTGTTAGTGACGCTGATATCGCCCTGGTTCTTTGCAGCGATCGTGCCCGAGCAACCGGCAACTGAACGTGAACATCCAGCACACGAGGGCGCCCTGGGCTAGGTGCTGAAACGGGCGACGCCGGCAATAACCATTCAGTAACCATGGGTTGCCGGCGTTTGCGAACCGCGTGCACCGCTTCATGAGCTCATGCAGCACGTTCGTTCAGGCTGTTTTGGACAGGTGCTCAAACTGGCATTGGTATTGGGCATCCTTGAGGCTGCTTTCAAATTGCTCAAGGCCGTCGTAGATGTTCTGCAACCCTTGGATCTGGGCTTTCAGCTCGATTTTTTTATCCGCAATGGCCTTGTTGGCCAAATCCCAAGGCAGCTCCTGGCCGCGGTGATCCTGAAGGATCGCCTGCATTTCCTTGAGTTTGAACCCCAGTTGCTGAGCACACTTGATAAACGTCAGCAACTCGACGCTTTGCTGGCTATAGACCCGATACTTGCCCTCGCGCACCGGCGGGGGCAGTAAGCCGATGTCTTCATAGTGGCGGATCGTCTTGACGGTGGTGCCCGACAGCAGGGCCGCTTTGCCGATATACATGAAAAGTCCTTTTTTATGGCACACGTGTGGAAGCGCATTTTGGCGCGCGCATCTTCACACATGTCTCCGGAACCGGGAACCCGGAGATATCAAAAGGCTATGTATCTATATGAATGAAGCTGGCATCGCCCGTTGCAGGCGATGCTGTGCCACGCGGGCATCAACGGCCGGCGATAGCCTGCGCTTGCTTGAGCCAGGCTTCACGCTGGGAGGCGCCGGAACCGAGGATTGGCCCAAACGTAAGCGTGTTCAACGGTTTTATGCCGCAAAACTCAAGGGTGGTTTTGCGCATCTGATGCAGGCCCGGCATGCGATAGACCCATTTGTAGTACCACGGCGGCGTGTCCATCGTGACCAGCAGATCAGCCGTACGCCCCTTTAGAAGCTTATCGGGAAAGGCTTTGCCTTCGCGGTACTTGAAGGCGAACCCCGGAAGGAATATCCGGTCGAAAAACCCCTTCATCAATGCCGGAATCCCGCCCCACCAGATCGGATAGACAAATGCCAGGTGTTCAGCCCAAGTGATATCGGCCTGAGCCTTGAGCAGATCCGGCTCCAACAGCTGAACGTGTCTGTAGCCGTCGTGCAGCACGGGATCGAAGCGCAATGCGTCCAGCCGCAACAGACGCACATCGTGCCCGGCACGTGTGGCGGCATTCACGTACGTCTCGGTCAACGCCCCACAAAAACTGTCGGTTGAGGGGTGCCCCAGAATCACCAGTACTCGCTTACTCATCATCACCGCATCCTGAAAGTTGAACGTTCAGGATAGGGTGTGCCCGTAACAGGAGAGTCAACAGGCGCTTTGGCCAAATGCTGGCAGTGCCGGGTGCATTGCGCACCTGTCAGGCCCAAATGCCAGGCAAAAAAAAACCCGGAAATCCTCACTTGCGTGGGCCTTCCGGATTTTCTAAACCGCCAAAAATGGTGGGTCGTGTGGGATTCGAACCTACGACCAATTGGTTAAAAGCCAACTGCTCTACCAACTGAGCTAACGACCCGCTGTGTGGTGGCGCGTATAATACTGATTTCTAAGGATTATTCAACACCTTATTTTAAAAAAATCAGAAATAACGCGTTAGGGCTGCAATGACGGCCGTTTGTGCGCCCTCTCAGCGACCCGGCTCGTCGTTCCACAGGTACTTGTGCAACTGCAATTGCAGGCGCACCGGCAGGTTGTCCGCCACCACCCAGTCGGCCAGGTCGCGCGCGTTCAGGTCGTGATGGCTTGGGGAAAACAGCACTTCACCGGCTCGACGGTCGAGACCGTATTGGATCAACTTGGTGTTGGCCCAATCGTAGTCCGCACGGGAACAGATGACGAACTTGACCTGATCGTTGGGCGTCAGCAGCTCGATGTTCTCGTAACGGTTGCGATGCGCTTCCTTGGAGCCTGGCGTCTTGAGGTCGACCACGCGGCTGACGCGTGGGTCGACTGCCGAGATGTCCAAGGCCCCGCTGGTTTCCAGGGACACTTCATAACCGGCATCACACAACTGCTTAAGCAACGGGATGGCATTGGGCTGGTCAAGGGCTCGCCACCGGTCACGCAGACATAGCGAGGCTTGAAGCCGGCGACCTGCTCCAGGATGTCGTCGAGGGTGCGCAGGGTGCCGCCACTGAAGGCATAGGCACTGTCACAGTATTGGCAGCGCAAAGGGCAACCGGTAAGGCGCACGAAAACGGTGGGCAGCCCAGCGGTTCGCGTTTCACCCTGTAACGAGTAAAAAACTTCGGTAATACGTAATGTGTCTTGCATAGTCGCCACGGGCGTAACAGCTAAACAGGCTGTCCGCCTCCGTCAGGCACTTCAAGGAACCCCGCCAACGCGTAGGCTCCAAGGAGCGTGTTTCATAAAAGGGCGTGGATTCTAACGAAAAAACCCGCGCCAGGCGCGGGTTTCTTCTAAACGGGCGGCATTGCTTACAAGCGCTGCAGATCCCGTTGAGCCAACTGTGCGGCGGAAGTCCCCGGATATTGGGCTACAACCTGCTGCAGAATGCCTTTTACCTTGTCGGTATGACCCAGGCGGCGTTCTACGTCAGCGAGCTTGTACAGCGAGTCGGGTACTTTGGCGTGTTTGGGGTACAACTGGCTGACCTTGGCAAATGCCTGGCCCGCCCCCTGCAGATCACCCTTCGCCAGGTTTACTTCGCCCAGCCAATATTGGGCATTGCCCGCGTACTGGCTGTTCGGGTATTTGCGCAGGAACGCGCTGAATGCCTGGCTGGCCTTATCGAAATCCTTGGCTTTGATCAGGTCGAAAGCTGCATCGTAATACAGCTTCTCCTTGGCCGGATCACCCGGTTCGCTGCTGGCGGCAGGGGCTTGGCTGGCAGCCGCGGCGCCTGCTGCACCACCGGCGGCAGCGCTTGGCGCACCACCGGCAGAAGAATTATCAGGAGTAGCGGCAGGTGTAACACCGGCTCCTATGCGTCGATCAAGATCCTGGTAACGCTCCAGGCCTTCTTGCTTCAACTGGTTCACTTGATTCTGCAGAACTTCAATGGCGCCCTGTTGCTGGGCCAATTGATCCTGCATGCGTTGCAGTTGGTTGAACAGTTCGCCCTGTGCCGAAGGAGCGGCCGTAGCCGCCCCCCCAGCATAGGCGCCGTTCGTGCCATAACCCGCTGGCGGATAGCTGCTCCCGCTATTGTTATAGCCAGAGTTGCTATCTTCCACAGGAACCGCAGCCCACACCGCAAGCGGTGCGAAGCTGAGAGCCAATACAGTTAGAGCACGACGGCACGTTCGCATGACGAATTACTTACGCAGTTCGACGCGACGGTTTTGAGCCCAGGACTGCTCGTCGTGGCCAGTAGCAACTGGACGCTCTTTACCGTAGGAAACCAGTTCCAGTTGGCCTGGAGCAACACCTTGCAGTACCAGGTAGCGCTGAACGGCTTTCGCACGACGCTCGCCCAGTGCCATGTTGTACTCACGAGTACCACGTTCGTCAGTGTTACCTTCCAGAACAACGCGAGCGCCGTTAGCTTTCAGGTCCTTGGCGTGAACGTCCAGAGCGCGCATGGCTTCTGGTTTCAGGTCCGAACTGTCGTATTCGAAGTAGAAAGTGGTGATAGCGCGCAGAGCAGCTTCTTCGCTCAGGGAGCCGTCAACTGCACCAGTGTTAGCGCCGTAACCAGCGTTTGGATCAACAGCTGCGCCTTCACCGGCATTGTCGCCGCCTTTAGACGAGCAACCAACGGCTACGGACAGAGCCAGAGCCAGAGCAGCAAACTTACCAAACTTCAGCATTTCCATCGTGAAACTCCTAATGAACCCCAGTGTGTTAAGTACTTCTTTTTGTAGCGCCGCGTCAGTTCAGGTAAGGGGACCAGGACGGTTCTCTGACTTCGCCTTGAGCGGTAGGAAGCGGGAGCCTTACGCGTCCGTTAATGGACACGAGCATCAAGACTCCCCGGCCCTGCTGGCGGGTGGCGTAGATTACCATGGTGCCGTTGGGCGCAACAGTAGCTGACTCATCAAGGTTGGTATCTGTAAGGATTTTTACCGTTCCACGCTGCAAATCCTGGGCCGCAACCCGGAAATTAGTGAAACCATCCTGACGGTGAATCATCACCAACGTCTTTTCATCAGCCGAAAGCTTAGGGTTGGCGTTGTAGTTACCAATAAAGGTCACTCGTTCCGCACCGCCACCGCCAATACTCGATTTGTAGATTTGTGGCTTGCCGCCCCGGTCAGAGGTGAAATAGATGGTCGAACCATCCTTACCCCAGAACGGTTCAGTGTTGATACCCGGGCCGCTGGTCACACGCGTGATCTGGCGCGAAGCCATGTTCATCACGTAGATGTCCGGGTTGCCGTCTTTGGACAATACGAACGCCAGGCGCGAACCATCCGGCGACCAGGCCGGCGCACCGTTGAGGCCTTCGAAGTTAGTGATCTGCTCACGACGGCCGGTGTCGATGTGCTGGACGAAGATACGCGGACGTTTCTGCTCGAAAGACACATAGGCAATGCGCTTGCCATCCGGCGCGAAGCGCGGCGACAGGATTGGCTCACGCGATTGCAGCAAGGTCACGGCGCGCGCGCCGTCATAGTCCGAGCGCTGCAGGGTGTAACGGGTGTTGTCTACGGAGAAACGCTCAGCCGTCACGTACAGCAGACGCGTCGAGAAAGCACCCTTGATGCCGGTAAGCTTTTCAAACGACTGGTCAGAGATGTAGTGGGCCATATCCCGCAGTTGTTCGGCGGTGCCCGATACGCTGCCGGTCAGCACCTGCTGCTCGGTGGCCACGTTGAACAAGGTGTAGGTGATCTGCAGGCGACCGCCGGCCGGCGTGATGTTGCCGACCATCAGGTACTGGGCGCCAACGGCTTTCCAGTCACGGAAGATCACTTCGCTGACCTGGGCCGGCTGGCTGATCATGTTGCCTTTGGGAATCGGCGCGTAGTAGCCGGAATTGCGCAGGTCGTCGCTGACGATCTGGGCCATGTCGTCCGGCAGCACGCTGCCGCCCTGCCAACCGAACGGTACAACCGCGATCGGGGTGGCCCGATCGCTACCGCTGGTAACCAGAATGTTCTTTTCATCCGCCGCCGCTATCCCTGCCATACAGCAAATAACGACAAGCATTCCTCGAAGAAGGTTTCTCACAAGGCTAGATCCTCAGGTGTGAATGTCATCTTGAATGAACGATAGGGAGCGAAGTCGCTTGGTTTCATTCCCTGCATCTCGGTCAACCGGCCAATGTTCTTGACCGCGGCAACCGCCGAACTGTCGAACGATGGATCGCCACTGCCCTTGGCCACGCTGACCGAAGTCACCGTACCGTCCGGCAACATGCCGATCTGTAGCACTACTGTCATGCCTTTGCGTGCCGAAGGTGGACGAGTCCAGCCTTCTGCTGCCCGTGCCCGAATCAGGTCGTCGAAACTGCCCGCGACTTCATCACCACGCTCATCGGCCAAGGCTTGCTGACGCTGCGGCGTGTCGGAGAGCAAATCTGCCAAGGCCTGGGCCTTTTTCTCTTCGGCGGATTTACGCGCTGCTTCCTGGGCCTTTTTCTTGCTGGCATCGGCGGCAGCTTTCTTCTTCGCGTCGTCGGCGACTTTCTTCTTCGCCTCGTCTGCTTCAGCTTTTTTCTTGGCGTCTTCGGCGGCTTTCTTCTTCGCGTCTTCGACTATCTTCTTCTTGGCCTCTTCAGCGGCCTTCTTCTTGGCCTCTTCTTCGGCAGCCTTTTTGGCTTCTTCTTCAGATTTCTTCTTGGCTATATCAGCCAATTGTTTCTCTTCGGCTTTTTTCGCTTCGGCGGCTTTCTCGGCTTTCTTGGCTTCATCAGCCTTTTTCGCCTCGTCGGCCTTCTTCGCTTCGTCAGCCTTTTTCGATTCCTCGGCTTTTTGAGCCGCCTCTTCTTTCTTTTGTTCCGCAGCAGCCTTCACCGCTTCCTGCTCGACCTTTTTCTGTTCCATCTGCTCGACTTCAGTCTGGCGCGCGGCCGACTTCTGGGCTTCACCCGCAATCTTCTGATTGGTCTGGGTGGTGGCCTGACTTTTCGATTTCAGCTGATACAGGGTCGCCTGCACGATCGGCTTGGCTGGCGGCAGGTCCGGGGTCATGGCAAAGCTGACGAACAGCATGCCAAATACCAGGACGTGCAGGGCAATTGCCCAGACGCTAGGCCAGAAGTAGCTTTCCGAGGCGGACGGCTCTCGCTGTTGCTGCATCAGGGCGCCTCGGTAATCAAGCCAACGTTACCCACGCCGGCTTTCTGCAGCCCACCCATGGCACCCATGACGGAGCCGTAGTCGACCGACTTGTCGCCGCGAATGAACACCTGGGTGTGCTTGCCGCCTTCGTTGCCGGAGCGAATGATCTTGGTCACCGCATCGGTCATCGCCGGCAGGGTCAAGGCCTTGTCCTGCTGCTTCTGGGTGTCGACTTCGCTGCCAAGGTTCCAGTAATAGGTCTTGTCAGACTTGATCGAAATGGTCAGCACCTGGGTGTTGTTGTCCTGGGGCAAGGCTTCGCTGGAAACCTTGGGCAGGTCAACCTTCACGCCCTGGTTGAGCATCGGCGCAGTCACCATGAAGATCACCAGCAGCACCAGCATCACGTCGATGTAAGGCACTACGTTCATCTCGGCGACCGGCTTGCGCTTGGTTCGAGCTCGAGTGATTAAAGCCATCGGGGAGTACCTGCTTATTCTTCGCTGGTGTGCACTTTACGGTGCAGGATCGCCTGGAATTCATCGGCGAAGGTGTAGTAACGGCCAATCAGGTTTTCGCCGCGCGCGGCAAAACGGTTGTAGGCAATAACGGCCGGGATAGCGGCGAACAGGCCGATCGCGGTGGCGATCAGGGCTTCGGCGATACCCGGGGCCACGGTGGCCAGGGTGGCTTGCTGGGCCTGGGCCAGGCCGCGGAAGGAGTTCATGATGCCCCACACGGTACCGAACAGGCCGATGTACGGGCTGACGGAACCTACGGTGGCGAGGAACGGCAGGCTCTGCTCCAGTTTCTCTTCTTCGCGGGAAATGGCCACGCGCATGGCACGGGCGACGCCTTCCATCACCGCTTCCGGATCAACACCCGGTTGCTGGCGCAGGCGCGAAAATTCCTTGAAACCGGCACGGAAGATCTGCTCGACGCCCGAGTCCGGGTCGGGGTTGCTGCCGGCCTGGCGATACAGCTTGGACAGGTCGATACCCGACCAGAAGCGCTCTTCAAAGCTCTCCAGGGCACGTCGACCGGCACGCAGCAGGTTGCTGCGCTGAAAAATCATGACCCAAGAGGTAACCGATGCGGCTACCAGGATCAGCATGACCAGTTGAACCACAACACTGGCATTGCTGACCAGGCTCCACATGGAGGAATGGTCGACGACGGTAGGTTCCACGCTAAATCTCCTGCTTTGATTGTTTACCCGCGCCGCTCACGGCGGCAAAGGCCGCACGTAGAGTTTCGGGAATGGCCCGAGGTTTCAAACTGTTGGTGCGCACACAGGCCACCAGGAACTGCCCCTCGCAGAGCAGCGTTGCATCCGTTGCCCGCCTGACCTGCTGCTTGAAACGCAGGCTGGCACGGTTCAATTCGATTACTTCAGCGCTGACCAGCAGTTCGTCGTCCAGTCGCGCCGGCGCGTGGTAACGCGCCTCGCTGGAGTGCACGACGAATAACAGGTCCTCCCCTGCCAGCTGGGATTGGGCAAAGCCCAGCTCCCGTAGCCGCTCGGTTCGAGCCCGCTCCATGAACTTGAGGTAATTGACGTAATACACGATGCCGCCGGCATCGGTGTCCTCGTAATAAACGCGACAGCGATGTGCGAACGACTGATCCCCGTTTTGCGCGCGCATACTCTAGTGCTTACTCCTGAGGTTGCCAATCCGGCTGAGCAACTGTTTTTGCATTCTCAAAGACATTTCCAACCACTGACTGACGACGCCAGACACTGGGACAGCACAAACCTCGAATAAATCGGCCCGCATCGCCTTTTTAATCGTCCACTGCATCGAGAAACTCGTCTACCGCAGGCATCTCACCCAAACGTGACGGAATGTTTAACCCGAAGTGCAGATAGGCATGGCGTGTGACGACGCGGCCCCTTGGGGTGCGCATGATATAGCCCTGCTGGATCAGGTACGGCTCCAGCACATCTTCGATGGTATGGCGCTCCTCACTGATTGCGGCCGCCAGGCTGTCCACACCCACCGGGCCACCGTCGAATTTCTCGATCATGGTCAAGAGCAGGCGCCGGTCCTGGTGGTCGAAACCATGCTCATCCACGTCCAGCAGGTTCAACGCCAGGTCGGCCACGGCCTTGGTGATATGCCCCTTGGCTCGCACTTCGGCAAAGTCGCGCACGCGGCGCAGCAGGCGGTTGGCAATTCGCGGCGTGCCACGGGCGCGACGGGCGATTTCAAACGCGCCTTCCGGGTCCAGCGGCAACCCGAGAATGCTTGCCGAACGGCTGACGATGGTTGCCAGGTCGGCGGTGCTATAGAACTCTAGACGTTGAACAATGCCGAAACGGTCTCGCAACGGGTTGGTCAGCATACCGGCACGCGTCGTTGCGCCCACCAGCGTGAACGGTGGCAGGTCGAGCTTGATCGAACGGGCCGCCGGGCCTTCGCCGATCATGATGTCGAGCTGGAAGTCTTCCATCGCGGGGTACAGCACTTCCTCGACAATCGGCGACAGGCGGTGAATCTCGTCGATAAACAACACATCGTGAGGTTCAAGGTTGGTCAGCAGCGCGGCCAGGTCGCCTGGACGCTCCAGCACAGGGCCGGAGGTGGATTTGATCGACACGCCCATTTCCTGGGCAATGATGTTGGCCAGGGTGGTTTTACCCAAGCCCGGCGGGCCGAAGATCAAGGTGTGGTCCAAAGACTCACTGCGCCCACGCGCGGCCTGGATAAACAGCTCCATCTGCTCGCGCACGGTGGGCTGGCCGATGTAGTCGGCCAGGCTCAGCGGGCGAATGGCACGGTCCTGGACTTCTTCACGGTCGCGCGGGCCGGTGGCCGCGATCAGACGATCAGCTTCAATCACTTAAATCATTCCCTTCAGGGCTCGGCGGATCATGTCTTCACTGCTCAGGTTCTTGTCTTTGATGGCCGACACGGCTTTGCTGGCTTCCTGCGGCTTGTAGCCCAGGGAGATCAAGGCACTGACCGCATCGCTTTCGGCGCTAGCGACCTGGCCCGCCGGCATGTCCGGCTGGTTCGGCACCAGGGCGAACATGCTCGGTACGACTTCCCACGCTTTAAAGCGGTCCTTGAGCTCCACCAGCAGGCGCTCGGCGGTTTTCTTGCCCACGCCTGGCACCTTGGTCAGCGCCGAGGTGTCCTGGGCCGAAACCGCACGCACCAGTTCATCCACTTCCAGGCTCGACATCAAGGCCAGCGCCAATTTTGGCCCTACGCCATTGAGGCGAATCAGTTCACGGAAGAAGTCGCGGTCACGCTTGCCAATGAAACCATAGAGCAATTGCGCGTCTTCGCGCACCACCAGGTGAGTATGCAGCGTAATGGGTTCGCCGACCGAGGGCAGGCGGTACAGCGTAGTCATGGGCACTTCCAGCTCATACCCCAACCCATTGACATCCAGAATCAGGTGCGGCGGCTGTTTTTCAGCCAGAGTGCCGCGCAAGCGTCCAATCACGGTTCAGATCCTTAAAGCGTGGGGGTCAGATCAAAGGCCTGACCGCAAATATCGATTGCGCTGATGCTATCAGAGACGCAGCCGCCCGCCACGACTGCGTGCGGTGCCCAACCCATGAGGCAGCAGGCTGGAACGGGTATGCGCATGACAAATGGCGATGGCCAGGGCGTCGGAAGCGTCAATCTGCGGTTTTGAAGTGAGTTTTAGCATGTGCATGACCATCATCTGCACCTGTTCTTTATTGGCCGCGCCAGTGCCGACCACAGCCTGCTTGACCTGGGTCGCGGTGTATTCGGCGATCTCCATGCCCTCCTCGGCGCCAGCCACGATAGCAGCACCGCGGGCCTGACCAAGCTTCAACGCAGAATCGGCGTTCTTGGCCATGAATACTTTTTCGATGCCCATGGTCACAGGGCCGTAGGTCTGGATCACTTCACGCACGCCGCGATAGACAATCTGCAAACGCTCGGCCAGTTCGCCCGAACCGGTGCGGATGCACCCCGAAGCAACGTAGACGCAGCCGCGCGGGGTCTGTTGCACCACGCCAAAACCGGTAATGCGCGAACCGGGGTCGATACCTAGGATTAAAGTCATAACGCCTGCGGTTAGGGTAAACACATTTCTTGATACTCAGAGAATCCAATGTGGGAGGGGCTTGCCCCCGATGGCGGTGGGTCAGTCACAAATGTGCTTACTGACACTCCCTCATCGAGGGCAAGCCCCCTCCCACACAAGCCCCTCCCAGATTCGGAGCTACAGCGCTTTTCAGCCCAGTTGCTCCGCTACCGATTCCGGGATGTCGGCATTCGAGTAAACGTTCTGCACATCATCCAGGTCTTCGAGCATATCCAGCATCTTCAGCACTTTCTGCGCGCCGTCCAGGTCCAGTTCGGCACTGGTGGTCGGCAACATCACGATTTCCGCGTCGGTGCCCTTGAAGCCGGCAGCCTCCAACGCGTTACGCACGGCGTAGAAGCTGGCAAACGAGGTAAACACATCGATGGAGCCGTCTTCGTTGGTCACCACGTCGTCGGCATCGGCCTCCATCGCAGCTTCCATCAGCGCGTCTTCATCGGTGCCCGGCGCGAAGGATATCTGCCCTTTACGCTCGAACAGGTAGGCCACCGAGCCATCGGTACCCAAGTTGCCGCCGCATTTGCTGAATGCATGGCGCACGGCGGCGGCGGTGCGGTTGCGGTTATCGGTCATGCACTCGACCATCACCGCCACGCCGCCCGGACCATAACCTTCGTAGGTCAGCTCGACCATGTCGTCGGTGTCGGTCGCACCGGCGCCACGAGCCACGGCGCGGTCGATGATGTCGCGGCTCATGTTAGCGCCCAGGGCCTTGTCCAGTGCCAGGCGCAGACGCGGGTTGGAACCTGGGTCACCACCGCCCTGGCGGGCGGCGACGGTCAGCTCACGGATCCACTTGGTAAAAATCTTGCCTTTCTTGGCATCCTGACGCTCTTTGCGGTGCTTGATGTTCGCCCACTTGGAATGGCCAGCCATAACACAACTCCGAATTCTCTAGAAACCTTATCAATCCCGCCCCAGGCGAGATTTCCCTCTTTTAAACGCAAAGGCGCATCCGAAGATGCGCCTTTTTGACTGCCTACAACCCTATCGCGCTTTCACGCAGCAGCCTTACTCAGCCTTCGGCGTCTCGCGCAGGCGGATGTGCAGCTCGCGCAGTGCCTTGGCATCCACCACACCCGGAGCCTGGGTCATGACGTCCGCGGCGCTCTGGGTTTTCGGGAAGGCGATCACTTCACGGATCGACTGGGCGCCAGTCATCAGCATGACCAGACGGTCCAGGCCGAACGCCAGGCCACCGTGCGGCGGCGCGCCGTATTTCAGGGCGTCGAGCAGGAAGCCGAATTTCTCTTCCTGTTCCGCTTCGTTGATGCCCAACAGGCGGAAGACCGCTTGCTGCATCTCTTTGCGGTGGATACGGATCGAACCGCCACCCAGCTCGGTGCCGTTGAGCACCATGTCGTAGGCGCGGGACAACGCGCCTGCCGGGTTGGCTTCCAACTCGGCCGGGGAGCACTTCGGCGCGGTGAACGGGTGGTGCAAGGCGCTGAAGCTGCCGTCGTCGTTCTCTTCGAACATCGGGAAGTCAACGACCCACATCGGCGCCCATTCGCAGGTCAGCAGGTTCAGGTCGTGACCCAGCTTGATACGCAGCGCGCCCAGGGCTTCGCTGACGATCTTGGCCTTGTCGGCGCCGAAGAACACGATGTCACCGTCGACCGCACCCACGCGATCGAGGATCGCGTTCAGGTTGTCCAGCGGGATGTTTTTCACGATCGGCGATTGCAGGCCGTCAACGCCGTTGGCGCGCTCATTGACCTTGATGTACGCCAGGCCCTTGGCACCGTAGATGCCGACGAACTTGGTGTAGTCGTCGATCTGCTTGCGCGGCATGCTCGCGCCGCCTGGCACACGCAGGGCGGCGATGCGGCATTTCGGGTCGTTGGCCGGGCCGCTGAACACCTTGAAGTCGACGTCCTTTAGCTGGTCGGCCACGTCCACCAGTTCCAGCGGGTTACGCAGGTCTGGCTTGTCGGAACCGTAGCGGCGCATGGCCTCTTCGAAGGTCATGTGCGGGAATTCGCCGAACTCCAGGTCCAGCACTTCCTTGAACAGGTTGCGGATCATTTGCTCGGTCAGGCCCATGATCTCTTTTTCATCGAGGAAACTGGTCTCGATGTCGATCTGGGTGAATTCCGGCTGGCGGTCAGCGCGCAGGTCTTCGTCGCGGAAGCATTTGGCGATCTGGTAGTAACGGTCGAAGCCGGCCACCATCAGCAATTGCTTGAACAACTGCGGCGATTGCGGCAGCGCGAAGAACGAACCGGCGTGGGTACGGCTCGGTACCAGGTAGTCACGCGCGCCTTCCGGGGTGGCCCGGGTGAGGATCGGCGTTTCGACGTCGAGGAAGCCGTTTTCATCCAGGAAGCGGCGGATGCTGGTGGTCATGCGCGAACGCAGGCGCAGCTTCTCGGCCATTTCCGGACGACGCAGGTCCAGGAAGCGGTACCGCAGGCGGGTTTCTTCGCCTACGTCGGAGTATTCGTTGAGCGGGAACGGCGGCGTTTCCGACTCGTTCAACACTTCCAGCTCGTAGCCCAGCACTTCGATGCCACCGGACGCCATGTTCTTGTTCACGGCACCGGCAGGACGCAGGCGGACCTTACCGGTGATCTTCACAACGTACTCGCTGCGCACACGGTCGGCGGCGGCGAAGCTCTCGGCGCGGTCCGGGTCGAACACTACCTGGGCCAGACCATCACGATCACGGATATCGAGGAAGATCACCCCGCCGTGGTCGCGGCGACGGTGAACCCATCCGCAAAGGGTGATTTCCTGACCTTCCAGGGTCTCGTTCAGTTGGCCGCAATAGTGGCTGCGCATCATGGTCGTGGTTTCACTTCTCGTAATTCGAAATTCGGTGGCAGGCCTGCCTCGTCACCGTACATTAAAGCAGGGGACGGATAATGCAGGAGCCTGCGCGTAGAGTTCAACTCAGTCTGCTTTGTCGCCGCCCGCCAGATTCTTCTTCGAGCCGGTCTTGAAATCGGTCTCGTACCAGCCGCTGCCGCTCAAGCGGAAGCCCGGCATGGACAACATCTTCTTGAGCTCCGGAGCCTGGCAGGCTGGGCAATCGACCAGCGGCGCTGCGCTGATCTTCTGAATGGCTTCCAACTGATGACCACAGGAAGCACATTGATAGTCGTACATGGGCATGGAGATGTCTCGGCGATCAGAACGTTACTGCGCCACGCCTGCCCTAAGGGTCGGCGGCATGCGCAGCAAAGCGCGGGATTATATCTGGTAAATCGAGGCAGCGCAGCCGGCTTTCTACCCGAAGCCTCGCCCGCCTGGGCGGCGGGCCGGCTGCGGGGTCACGGGTTTACTCAGGGTTCGGCGAGGTGGCGCAGCTTTTTAGCAAGTGAACGACGCACACCACCCTCACGAGCCCACTGAAATTTTTCACACCGCCGTAACGCAAATGCACTTCCCGGTCGACGTAAGACAACAATGCACTGACAGAACAGGCATTGATCCGGGCTATTTCCGTAAGGATGTTCCAATAGACCTGCTCAAGCCGCAGGCACGTTGAAAACCCATTGAGCCTGACCGATCGGGACAAGGGCCTGGCCAGCGCCATGTCGAACCCTTTAGCAAACGGGTCGACTTTTATCTTATGAAAACCACAGGTTTCCATCACTCCATTACCCACCGCGCGTGACATACACCTGACACTCCATTGCCAAACAGTAACCCAGGGGTTATTCCCATTGGGCGATGGTTCTATGGAACAGCAGGGAGACCGGTGGCAGCCAGAAGACGCGGAGTCGATAGTTGTAGGACAACGCCAGGAAGTGCGCAGAAACAAGCGAGTGGCGCCAGGACGGCGCCACTCCGATGCGTGACTTATTGATTTTCGAGCAGGGAACGCAGCATCCACGCGGTTTTCTCATGGACCTGCATGCGCTGGGTCAGCAGGTCCGCCGTCGGCTCATCGCTGACTTTATCGAGCAATGGGAAGATGCCACGCGCCGTGCGGGTGACCGCCTCCTGGCCGGTCACCAGCTGCTTGATCATCTCTTCGGCGCTGGGTACGCCTTCCTCTTCCTTGATAGAAGAAAGCCGGGCGTAGATCGAATAGGCGCCCGGTGCCGGGAACCCAAGGGCGCGGATACGCTCGGCAATGGAGTCCACCGCCAGCGCCAGCTCGTTGTACTGCTCTTCGAACATCAAGTGCAACGTACGAAACATGGGGCCTGTGACGTTCCAATGGAAGTTGTGGGTCTTCAGATACAGTACATAGGTATCGGAAAGCAGCCGCGAAAGCCCGTCGACGATGGATTTGCGATCTTCTTCACTGATGCCGATATCGATTGCCATGTTTATCCCCTTCAATTGAGCAACATTCATTGACCAGGTGCCGCACCACTCTAGCAAGAGTGCCGGCGATACGCAGCCGGATACACCCAGGCGACGTGCGGCAAATCGCGCGCACCTGTCTAGGACAAGTGTTTGCCCTGCAAATGCCCAAAGCCTCACGCGCCCCGTAAATGCTTGATTTGAGTAGGCACGGCCTTTGCTGTTAAATAGGCAGCGTGTCGCCGCCGTTAATGTCCACGGCAAGCGGCATAGGCTGATACCCGTGCACGTGCCCAACGCCTCCCATTGTTCAGAAGCGAACCGTGCCAGTCAGCTCTTCCTGGTGATCCGTCTTAACGTGAGTTAATCAAAATGTTGAAAATCGTCCACCTGCTAACGGGCGTTGCAGCGTTGCTGCTGTCCTTTATCCCGAGCCTGCAGCCTGAAAGCCTGCCCTACCTGCAACAACATGATGCTTTGTATCTGGCCTTGTTCGGCCTTCTTAACCTGACCCTCGCCCCGGTAATCCCTTACTGGAACAAAGGCACCCGTCATCAACTGCAAAACCTGGTCAGCGCGCTGCTGGTACTGACCGTTGTCGTACAAACCCTCACCCTCCTGGCACCCATGCCTGAAGTCGGTGGTCATCCGGCCATCCTGCTCAGCCTGGTGATTGCTGTGGTCGCCATCGTTCTTCACCTGGCCATCAGCTTCTACCGTTCGTCGCCGGCGGCCGCGTCGCAGAACTACGATATGACCAACCGGGATACCGGTACCGTCAAGTGGTTCAATACGTCCAAAGGCTTCGGCTTTATTTCCCGTGATTCGGGCGACGATATCTTCGTCCACTTCCGGGCCATTCGCGGTGAAGGCCATCGCGTCCTGGTGGAAGGTCAGCGCGTGGAATTCTCCGTGATGAATCGCGACAAGGGCCTGCAAGCCGAAGACGTGATCGCGGCATTGCCGCGTCGCTGATACCGCTTTAGCAGCCGTAAAAAAACCGCGATCCGGCGCTGCCGGGTCGCGGTTTTTTATTGCCCCCGGATCAATAGTGAGGCGGTGGCGCTTCTTCTTCGGACGTTTCGAACTGGCCACCCATTTCTTCCTGGCGCTTGAGCAGCGCAGTCATCTGCAGTTGCAGGCGCTCAACCGCGCGTTGCTGGGCGACGAGGATGTCATTGAGGGTCTCGATGGTGTCGTCCTGAAAGGCCAGGCGGCTTTCCAGGTCGGTAACGCGTGCTTGCAGATCCATGATTCAGCTCTGGGTAAATTTGAAATCGGCGGGCAGCAGCTCGCGCAGACGTGCGCGGATACCCGCCACTTGCTCGTCAGTATAGGGCTGCGCAGGATGCTTGCCCCACACCGGTGCCGGCCAGGCGGCGTCATCGCGCTTGCGTACGATCACATGCACATGCAGTTGGCTGACCACGTTGCCCAGTGCACCGATATTCATCTTGTCGGCGTCCAGGCCCTGGTTCAGCCATTGCGCCAGGGCTGTCGTCTCTTGCCACAGAGTTTGTTGATCTTGGACACTCAGCTGAAACACTTCGCTGATACCTTCGATGCGCGGCACCAGGATGAACCAGGGGTAGTTCGAGTCGTTGGTCAGCAGCAGGCGGCACAACGGGAAATCCCCGATGACCAGTGTGTCTTGTTGCAGGCGTTGATCTAAGGCGAACACCGCGGGCCTCCGTTCGGCAGGTCAGGTTCAGGGCGCCCAGCATACCGTTGAATGCCTCAGGCTTCACGGCGATTGCACACGCACCCGCGCAATCCTGCAAAAAACCTGCACCCTTTCGATGCAGGCAATTATTTGAGCTACGCTAACTTGGGCCTCACCGGGATGCACCAAAATGACCCACCTGTGCTTCAAAGGGGCCCGCGAACTACCCACTTCGTGGGGTGGACCGGTAACGTTTTTACCTGGAACAGCTTTTTTGTACCTGCGAACAGAAGTAACACTAGGGCGTCAAGCCCAAACCAAACGGCTTAAAAAGCCCGTGTTTATGAGGTTTTTACAGGACCATCACATTTTTCACGAAAAAATGACATTCGGTTACTGAGTTGGGCGCGCTTGTTGCATTCACCCCGTTATCGTCGGCAACGGCACCTGCCGGGAAGCAGGTGTTACGCGATAAAGAACAGTGGCGTTTCAATGCATCTCAGGGAAGGTTTCAAACTTCGAAAGGCGTTTGAAAACAGCATTGAAGTTGTCAGCCCATTTACAGTCGGGCTGTGAATTTGCGACACGGAGCTAGCAATTTACGACAGCCTCGTAAAGAAGCTGAAAGGAAAGATGGGTAAGTATCGTCAATAGAGCCGGCGTGATATAACTTTGCGCCGACACAAAAAAGAAAGAGCCGCCCAGATAAAAATACAGGTGGGACGGCAGTACTCTTCCTAAAACCAAAGGAGCAAATCACGATGCGCGTGATGAAGTGGAGCATGATCGCCCTGGCTGTTTCAGCAGGCACCTCGCAGTTCGCAATGGCGTCCGCCCAGGACGATTCCAAGGGCTTTATCGAAGACAGCACCGCCAGCATCCTGACGCGTGCCTTGTACTTCAGCCGTGACCGCCGTAATCACGATGCAGCGCAAAGCCGTATTGAAGAATCCGGTCTGGGCTTCCACGGCCTCTTCAGCTCGGGCTACACCCAAGGCACCGTCGGTGTTGGTGTCGATGTCATCGGCCTGCTGGGCGTCAAACTCGACAGCGGCAAAGGGCGCGCAGGTACCGGTCTGTTCCCTGAAGGTTCCGACGGCCGTTCGCAGGACGACTATTCCAAAGCCGGCGCTGCCGTGAAGTTCCGTATTTCCAACACGGTTCTGAAGGTCGGTGATCAATACACCACCGCTCCAGTATTCGCCTCCGATGACAGCCGTTTGCTGCCGGAACTGCCGCAAGGCGTTTCCATCACCAGCAACGAAATCAAAGATCTGAAACTGGAAGCCGGTCACTTCACCTCGATCGTTGCCCAAGACCAGACCTACCGCGACAGTATCCTCAGCTCTGAGCCAAACTCAAACCGCGGCCTGCGCGACGCCAACTTCGTGGGCGGCGTGTACTCCTGGACCCCAGAGTTCACCACCAGCCTCTACTACTCGAAAGTGGAAGACTACTGGAAGAAGATCTACGCCAACGTGAACTGGACACACGCGCTTAGCGATGACCAATCCGTGGCTGTCGACTTCAACATCTACGACACCAAGAGCGACGGCGCGGGCCTGGTACGGTCCGACAAAGACAAGACCACCAAGCTCGACAACCGTGCATTCAGCTTGCAAGGCGCGTACACCATTGGTGCTCACACCTTCACCCTGGCAGCTCAGAAAGTCAGCGGCGACGGCCAATACGGCTACGGCGTAGACGGCGGCGGCACGATTTTCCTGGCCAACTCCATCGCCCGTTCCGACTTCAACGCTGAAGACGAGAAGTCCTACCAAGCTCGTTATGACCTGAACATGGCGACCTTCGGCATTCCAGGCCTGAGCTTCATGACTCGTTACGTAACCGGTCGCGGCGCCAACATCGCCACGACTAACAACGGTAAAGAGTGGGAACGCGATATCGAAGCCAAGTACGTGATCCAGAGCGGTCCGGCCAAGGACCTGAGCCTGCGCGTACGTCAAGCGACCTATCGCTCGTCTGATCAGGTTTACTCGGGTTCTCTCGACGAACTGCGTCTGATCGCGCAATACCCGCTGAACATCCTGTAATTGCCCGTTCAATTACAACGATGACTTAAGGCTTCGGCCTTAAACAAAAAGCCGCTCCCCTGTTTGCAAGGGAGCGGCTTTTTTATTGCAGTTTCATGTCGCCCGATAATAACTAGCAAGCTAAGTAACTAATGAGATTAAACCAACACGTTTAACCTGACCTTTCGGCCAAGTTAAACATGACGCTTCCCGTTACTTCGGTGCGGCTTCCTGCATTACGCGAATAACCCGCTGCGGAAATGGAATATCAATTCCCGCCGCCTTCAAACGATCACGCGCCAATTCATTAAGCATGAACACTACGTCCCAATAATCCGGCGTATTGGTCCAGCAGCGCAGGGAAACGGTGATCGAGCTGTCGCCCAGGGTCGAAACCACCGCGACCGCGGCAGGATCGGTCAGTACGCGTGGGTCCTTGGCCAGCTCCAGCAGCACTTCGCGGGCTTTCTGCAGGTCCGCCTCGTAGTCCACACCCACGTCAAACACCACCTTGCGGGTCGGCTGGCGGTTGGTGTTGGTGATAAGGCCGTTGGACAGGCTGCCGTTAGGAATGATCACCGTCTTGTTGTCGCCGGTGCGCAACACCGTGTGGAAGATCTGGATGCTGTCGACGGTACCCGAGGTGCCCTGGGCTTCGATCCAGTCACCAATGCGGAACGGGCGGAACAACAGAATCAGCACGCCACCGGCAAAATTCGCCAGGCTGCCTTGCAAGGTCAGGCCAATAGCCAGGGTAGCGGCACCGATGGCGGCAACGAACGAGGTGGTCGCCACGCCGATCATCGAGGCCACGTTGACCACCAGCATGACTTTGAGCGCGATGTTCGCCAGGCTGGTGATGAAATGTTGCAGCGCCTGGTCTGCGTTACGCAGGGCCAGCAGGCGGCCCACTCGGTGGGTCAATACATTGATCAGCCACCAGCCAATGGCCAGGGTGATCATCGCCAGCAATACGCGGCTGCCATATTCCATGATCATCGGGATCCACGACTGTGAGGTCTTGATCAAGTGATCCATTTCAGCGTTTAAATCCATGGAGCTTCTCCTGTGTAGCGGATGTGCGGCTTTATTGACTGCCTAAAAACGCAAATGAGCCCCGTAGGGCTCAAGTGTAGGCGCGGATTCTGGGGCGTGGGACGTCAAAAACGCGCACAGGTTCCGCAAAGTGCCATCAGTCGCGGAAGTTATTGAACTGCAACGGCATGTCGAAGGTCTTGGCGCGCAGGGCCGCGATGGCCTCTTGCAGATCGTCACGCTTCTTGCCGGTCACACGAACTTGCTCACCCTGGATGGCGGCCTGGACTTTCAGCTTGGCATCCTTGATATGCGCGACGATTTTCTTCGCCAGCTCCTTGTCGATGCCTTCCTTGAGCACGGCTTCCTGCTTCATCAGCTTGCCGGAGGCGTAGGCGTCCTTGATTTCAAGGCATTGCGCGTCGATCTTGCGCTTGACCAGTGACAGCTTGAGGATCTCGATCATCGCTTCCAGCTGGAAATCGGCTTCAGCGGTCAGGTTGACGGTCAGTTCTTTTTCCTTGAACTCGAAGCTGCCCTTGCCTTTGAGGTCATAGCGACGGTCCAGCTCCTTGACGGCATTCTCGACGGCGTTGGTGACTTCGTGTTTGTCCAGTTCAGATACCACGTCGAACGAAGGCATGTGATTTCTCCAATAATAAAGGGGCGGGCTCAGTAGAGATGGAGCGCGCCCGAGCTAAAATGCCGGGGCATTATAGCGGTTCTTTCGCCCCGTTCACCGCAGGCGACCCTACGGAGCAAAAACTGATGTCGACCACCTGGCATATTCTCGGCGCCGGCAGCCTGGGCACACTCTGGGCCACGCGCCTGGCCCGCGCCGGGCTGCCCGTGAGGTTGATCCTGCGGGATGAGGCGCGCCTGGCCAACTATCAGGCCGCAAAGGGGCTGACGTTGGTCGAGCACGGCGTAGAGCAGACATATCCAGTCATTGGCGAAACGCCCCACGGCCCGGAGCCAATTCATCGCCTGCTGGTAGCGTGCAAAGCCTACGACGCCCAAAGCGCGGTCGCACAGCTGCAACACCGGCTGATGCAAGACGCGGAGTTGATCCTGCTGCAAAACGGCCTTGGCAGCCAAGACGCGGTGGCCGCGCAATTGCCCCAGGCACGCTGCATCTTTGCCTCCAGCACCGAAGGCGCGTTTCGCCAGGCGGACTGGCGCGTGGTCTTTGCGGGTCATGGCTACACCTGGCTGGGCGACTCGGCCCGGCCGACGCCACCGGTGTGGCTGGACGAGTTGCAAGCCGCCGGCATCCCCCACGAATGGAGTACCGATATCCTGACGCGGCTATGGCGCAAGCTGGCGCTCAATTGCGCGATCAACCCACTGACCGTGCTTTACCAGTGCCGCAATGGCGAGCTGCAAAAGCATCAATGCGAAGTGGCCACCCTGTGCGCCGAACTCGGCGAACTATTGGAATGCTGCGGCCAACCCGCCGCCGCGCAGGATCTGCAAGCAGAAGTGGAACGGGTGATCCACGCCACCGCCGCCAACTATTCCTCCATGTACCAGGACGTGGCCAACGCCCGCCGCACCGAAATCAGCTACTTGTTGGGCTATGCTTGCCAGGCGGCAACCCGCCACCAATTGACGCTGCCGCATTTGCAGCAGTTGCAGCAGCGCTTGATCGACCAGTTAGTGGTACGCCGATTGCCCCGCGACTGAACCACGCGCTACCCTGCCAGCCTGTCTATCACCTGGGAAAACCCTGATGCCGCTGCGCCAGCGTCTTGAAAACTTACCGGTAGGGCAGAAACTGCTGGCCGCCCTGCTGGTGCTGCTGACCACCGTATTACTGGTGGCCAACCTGACCTTTATCAGCGCCGCCTATTGGATCTCCCAGGAGAGCATGGCTCCCCAGGCCTTGCAGGCCATCGGTCGGCTGGTCTCCAACCCGGCCCTCGCCGCCGAAGCCCTCGAATCCAGCGCCAAAGCCCAAGCGCTGCTCAATGAACTGACCAGCTATTCACCCTTGCGCGCTGCCGCCTTGTACGACGGCGAAGGCAACCGCCTGGCGCAGATGCAACACGGTGATCGCTTGAATTTGCCCGACAACTATCGGCATATCGAGGCGTGGCGCGTGACCGAGTTTCGCAGCAACCAGGTGATCACCCTGCCCCGCGCCGGCCAGCCTTCAGGGCATTTGCTGCTGGTGGCCAGCAGTGAGCTGCCGGTGGCGTTCTATACCGGCACGCTGACGGCCAGCCTGGGCATCCTGATTTTCAGCGTGCTGTTGTGGTTAGTGATCGCGCGGCAGATCAAACGCCTGATCACCCGGCCGATCCACGAACTGGAAGAACTGTCACGCCAGGTAACCCGCGAAGAAAACTACGCCCTGCGCGCCGGCCGTGGCAACCACGATGAAATCGGCAGCCTGGCCGAAGCGTTCAACACGATGTTGTCGCGTATCGAAGCCCGCGAGCAACAGCTCAAGCGCGCCCGGGACGACTCCCAGGCCGCCTACGACCAGGCCCAGGGCCTGGCTGAAGAGACCCGCCACACCAACCGCAAGCTGGAGCTGGAAGTCCAGGTTCGCAGCAAAATCGAGAAAAAACTCACCGGTTTCCAGAACTACCTCAACAGCATCATCGACTCAATGCCCTCGGCGCTGATCGCCCTGGACGAGCAGCTCTATGTCACCCAGTGGAACCAGGAAGCCAGCGCGCTTTCCGGTACGCGCCTGGACGAAGCACTGAACCAGCCGATCTATCTCGCCTTCGAACCGCTCAAGCCTTTCCTGCCGCAAATCAAGGCCACGATCGAGCAACACACGGTAGAACGCATCGAACGTGTGACCTGGATCAAGGATGAAGAGCCCAAGCATTACGCCCTGACGTTCTATCCACTGATGGGCGGTGCCGGGCGCGGTGTGGTGATCCGCATCGATGACATCACCCAGCGCCTGTCCCTGGAAGAAATGATGGTGCAGTCGGAAAAAATGCTCTCCGTCGGCGGGCTGGCCGCCGGTATGGCCCACGAAATCAACAACCCGCTGGGGGCGATCCTGCACAACGTACAGAACATCCGCCGCCGTTTGTCCGCCGACCTGCCCAAGAATCTGGAATACGCCGAACAGACAGGCGTGGAACTGGCGACGATCAACCGCTACCTGGAAGGTCGCGAAGTGCCACAACTGCTCGATGGCATCCAGCAAGCCGGGGCACGAGCCGCCAAAATCGTCACGCACATGCTCAGTTTCAGCCGGCGCAGCAATCGACAGATGGCGCCTTGCGACTTACCCGCGCTGATCGACCAGGCGGTTGAAATTGCCGGCAACGACTTCGACCTGGCCATAGGGTTCGACTTCAAGGGCCAGGCGATCATCCGCCAGTTCGACCCGCAGTTGGGCCCGGTGCCCGGCACCGCCAACGAACTGGAGCAGGTGCTGCTCAACCTGCTGAAAAACGCCGCCCAGGCGATTCACCTGCGTGAAGACGATCGCGAGCCGGGGCGCATCATCCTGCGCACCCGCCTCAACCCGCCATGGGCAGAGATCCAGGTGGAAGATAACGGCATCGGCATGAGTGAGAATGTGCGCAAGCGCACCTTCGAGCCATTCTTCACCACCAAGGAAATCGGCCAGGGCACAGGGCTGGGGCTGTCGGTGTCGTATTTCATCATCACCAACAACCACAAAGGCCAAATGGAAGTACATTCCACCCTCGGCCAAGGCACCTGTTTTACCTTGCGCATCCCCTTGGCCGGCAGCCAACTGCCACCCTACGAACGCACCCAACTGGAGCACTGACCATGGGCTTTCGCCTGTCGAAAATCTACACACGTACCGGCGACAAAGGCGAAACCGGCCTCGGCGACGGCCGCCGGGTGCCCAAGGACCATCCGCGCGTGGAGGCCATCGGCGAAGTCGATACGCTGAACAGCCAACTGGGGTTGTTGCTGGCAGGCCTTGAAGAGCAAAGCGGCAAGCATCCGCAACTGAAGGATGTGGTTGAGGTACTGACGCCTTGCCAGCATCGATTGTTCGATCTGGGCGGTGAGCTGGCGATGCCGGTGTACAAGGCGTTGAACGCCGCAGAAGTGGATCGGCTGGAAGCGGCGATTGATCGCTGGAATGAAGAGGTCGGGCCACTGGAGAACTTTATCCTGCCCGGTGGCTCGGCGCTGATTGCCCAGGCCCATGTGTGCCGTAGCCTGGCGCGCAGCGCGGAGCGGCGATGTCAGCACCTGAATGCGGTGGAGCCGTTGGAAGGCGTTGGGTTGGCGTATATCAATCGGTTGTCGGACTTGCTGTTTGTGGCGGCGCGGGTGATTGCCAGGCGCCAGGGAGTAGCGGAGGTTTTGTGGCAGGCGGCAGCCAAGCCACACTGAACCGCACTCCAAAGGGTATGCCCCGGTCAAATGTGGGAGGGGGCTTGCTCCCGATGAGGCCCGTCAGAACACCATCACTCCTGCGGCCAGAACGCCCTGATACCTGCCACACCCTGCGCCCCAGCCTCCCAAGCCTTCTCTCGTTCAGCCGGCCCAACACCACCCAGCAAAAACACCGGCTTGCTGAACCCACGGATCAACTCCATCGCCTGCTCCCAGCCCAACGGCTGCGCGTCAGGGTGGGTCTGGGTCGGTTGCACCGGCGACAGCGTGACAAAATCCACGTCCATCAATTGCGCCAATGCGAGTTCTTCAGCGTTGTGGCACGACGCCGCGAGCCAGCGGTCCTTCGGCAACGGTCGGCCTTTGCTCGCGTATTTACGCAGCTGGGCCGAGGTCATGTGCCAGCCGGCCGCAGGAAAATCCCCCAGCCATTCAAACGGCCCCTTGAGCATCAATTGTGCCTTGCCCGCGCACAGGCCCACCGCATCCACCGCCAGGTCGCGGTATTTGGGGTCGTAGCCGTTGGGCGCGCGCAGTTGAACCAGCTTGATGCCGCCAGCCACAGCCTTCTGAATCCCACGCAACAGTGTCGGGGTTTCCAGTTCGCCAGGAGTGATCAGGTAATCGGCGGGCAAGCGCGCGGCGGCAACGATCGGCGCGTTAGCGGCCGGGAATTCATAGTTGAGCAAATCCCGAGGCGCCACCCACTCCAAGGGTTGACCCTCGGCGCCATGCGGTTCGCCGGTAAACGCCGAAACTTCCCAGACATCCAGTAATACCTGTTTGTCCGGGTAGTCGTGTTGCACCTTGATCAGCGGCCGCGCCGTGGTGACCTGGATGCCCAACTCTTCCTGCAACTCGCGGGACAAGGCGGCGGCGACCGATTCATCCGCCTCCACCTTGCCGCCGGGAAACTCCCAGAGGCCGCCTTGATGCTGAGTATCGGCGCGGCGCGCCAGCAGGATCCTGCCATCGACACCGCGGATCACCGCTGCTGCTACATGCACTCGTTTCACCGCGCTCATCCTCCAGGCTTCAGGTACGGTATTCCGCGTTGATCTTCACGTACTCGTGGGACAGGTCGGTGGTCCAGATGGTTTCGCTGCAATCGCCACGGCCCAACTCGATACGGATGGTGATTTCTTCCTGCTGCATCACCGCCGAGCCCTGGGCTTCGGTGTAGCTCTCGGCGCGGGCGCCACGGCTGGCGATGCACACGTCACCGAGGAACACATCGATCTTGCTCACATCCAGGTCCGGCACACCGGCACGGCCAACAGCGGCGAGGATGCGGCCCCAGTTCGGGTCGGAAGCGAACAGCGCAGTCTTGATCAGTGGCGAGTGGGCCACGGTGTAGCCGACATCCAGGCATTCCTGGTGATTGCCGCCGCCGTTGACTTCGACCGTGACGAACTTGGTCGCCCCCTCACCGTCACGCACGATGGCCTGGGCCACGTCCATGCACACTTCGAACACCGCCTGCTTGAGGGCCGCGAACAGCGGGCCGCTGGCCTCGGTGATTTCCGGCAGGCTGGCCTGGCCGGTGGCGATCAGCATGCAGCAGTCATTGGTCGAAGTATCGCCATCAATGGTGATGCGGTTGAACGACTTGTTGGCACCGTCCAGGATCAGGCTGTGCAACACATCGCGAGAGACTTTGGCGTCGGTGGCAATGTAGCCGAGCATGGTGGCCATGTTCGGACGGATCATGCCCGCGCCTTTGCTGATGCCGGTGACGGTGACGGTCTGACCGTCATGCACGAACTGGCGGCTCGCGCCTTTTGGCAGGGTGTCGGTGGTCATGATGCCAGTCGCGGCGGCGGCCCAGTTATCCACAGACAGGTCATCCAGTGCGGCTTGCAGGGCGCCTTCGATTTTCTCGACCGGCAGCGGTTCGCCGATGACGCCGGTGGAGTAAGGCAGCACTTGGCTGGCATCCACGCCGGCCAGTTGAGCCAGCTTGGCGCATGTGCGCGCGGCAGCCACCAGGCCAGGCTCGCCGGTACCGGCGTTGGCATTGCCGGTGTTGGTCAGCAGGTAACGAATGGAGCCTGCAACACGTTGCTTGGCCAGGATCACCGGTGCGGCGCAAAACGCATTGAGGGTGAACACACCGGCGACGGTCGAGCCTTCGGCACAGCGCATCACCACCACATCCTTGCGCCCCGCACGTTTAATGCCGGCCGAAGCGATACCCAGTTCAAAACCGGAAACCGGGTGCAATGTGGGCAAAGGACCAAGACCAACAGCCATGAATGCGCTCCTTAAAATTAGGTGATGTCTGTGCCGCCATGATCGACGGTGAAATTAATGGCAAAACGCCGCGACGGCAGAGGCCGGTCGCGGCGCGGAGTGTTGCAGCGTCAGGCGAAAATCTTATTCGATCTGGCCGTGGCAGTGTTTGAATTTCTTGCCCGAGCCGCAATAGCACAGCTCGTTGCGGCCCAGCTTCTGCTCGTTGCGCACCGGTGTCTGGGCCAGGGCCACATCGACCTCCTCGCCCAGCACCTCAGGTGCGTCCAGACTCGGTGCTTCGTCGTGCTGGAACTGCATGCGCGCCGCCAGTGCCTCGGCTTCCTGGCGCAGGCGAGCTTCCTCTTCGATAGGGTCTTCGCGACGCACCTGAACGTGGGACAGCACGCGAATCGAATCGCGCTTGATCGAATCCAGCAACTCGGAGAACAGCGTGAACGACTCGCGCTTGTATTCCTGCTTGGGGTTCTTCTGGGCGTAGCCACGCAGGTGGATACCGTGACGCAGGTGGTCCATGGTCGACAGGTGGTCTTTCCACAGGTCGTCCAGCACGCGCAGTACGATTTGTTTCTCGAAGGTGCGCAGCGCTTCGGCACTCGCCTGCTCTTCTTTCTCGTTGTACGCAGCCAGCAACTCGGCCATCAGTTTTTCGCGCAGGGTTTCTTCGTACAGGTGGTCGTCTTCGTCCAGCCATTGCTGAACCGGCAAGTCGACACCGAAGTCGCTCTTCAATGCCGCTTCCAGGCCGGCGACATCCCACTGTTCAGGCAGGGACTGTGGCGGAATGTGCGCGCTGACGGTGGCGTTGAGCACGTCCTGGCGGAAATCGGCGATGGTCTCGCCAATGTTGTCGGCGGCCAGCAACGTATTACGCATGTGATAGATCACTTTACGCTGTTCGTTGTTGACGTCATCGAACTCGAGCAGTTGCTTACGGATGTCGAAGTTGCGGCCTTCAACCTTGCGCTGGGCCTTCTCGATGGCGTTGGTCACCATGCGGTGCTCGATCGCTTCACCGGACTGCATGCCCAGGGCCTTCATGAAGTTTTTCACCCGGTCCGAGGCGAAAATGCGCATCAGGCTGTCTTCCAGGGACAGGTAGAAGCGGCTGGAACCGGCGTCACCCTGACGACCGGCACGACCACGCAACTGGTTGTCGATACGACGCGATTCGTGACGCTCGGAGGCGATCACCTGCAGGCCGCCGGACTCCAGCACGGCCTGGTGACGCTTCTGCCAATCGGCCTTGATCTGGGCGATCTGCTCGGGGGTCGGGTTGTCCAGGGAGGCCACTTCCACTTCCCAGTTGCCACCCAACAGGATGTCGGTACCACGACCGGCCATGTTGGTGGCGATGGTCAATGCGCCTGGGCGACCGGCCTGGGCAATGATCTCGGCTTCTTTTTCGTGGAACTTGGCGTTGAGGACCTTGTGCTCGATGCCTTCCTTGTTGAGCAGGTTGGACACGTGCTCGGAAGTCTCGATGGTGGCGGTACCCACCAGGATCGGGCGCCCCTGGGCCATGCCATCCTTGATGTCGTTGATGATCGCCGCGTATTTCTCTTCGGCGGTCAGGAACACCAGGTCGTTGAAATCTTTACGCGCCAGCGGCTTGTTCGGCGGGATGACCACTACCGACAGACCGTAGATCTGGTGGAACTCGAACGCTTCGGTGTCGGCCGTACCGGTCATGCCGGACAGCTTGTTGTACAAACGGAAGTAGTTCTGGAAGGTGGTGGACGCCAACGTCTGGCTTTCGGCCTGGATGTTGAGCATTTCCTTGGCTTCGATGGCCTGGTGCAGGCCTTCGGACAGACGGCGACCCGGCATGGTACGGCCGGTGTGTTCGTCGACCAGTACCACCTGGCCATCTTGCACGATGTATTCGACGTTGCGATGGAACAGCTTGTGGGCACGCAGGCCGGCATACACATGGGTCAGCAGGCCCAGGTTGTGCGCCGAGTACAGGCTTTCGCCTTCAGCCAGCAAACCGATCTGGGTCAGCATGTCTTCGACATACTGGTGGCCGGCTTCGTTAAGTTCGACCTGGCGGGTCTTCTCGTCGATGGTGAAGTGACCTTCTTTGGTCACCACGCCTTCCACTTCCTCGATGTGCTGCTCAAGGCGCGGGATCAACTTGTTGATCTCGGTGTACAGGCGCGAGCTGTCTTCGGCCTGGTCGGAGATGATCAGCGGGGTACGAGCTTCGTCGATGAGGATGGAGTCGACTTCGTCGATCACGGCAAAGTTGAGTTCGCGCTGGAATTTTTCTTCCATGCTGAACGCCATGTTGTCGCGCAGGTAGTCGAAACCGAATTCGTTGTTGGTACCGTAGGTGATGTCGGCGGCGTAGGCGGCGCGCTTCTCTTCCGGCGGCTGGAACGGCGTCACGACGCCGACGGTCAGGCCGAGGAATTCATACAGCGGGCGCATCCAGTTGGCGTCCCGGCGAGCCAGGTAGTCGTTCACCGTCACAACGTGCACGCCCTTGCCGGACAATGCGTTGAGATAAACACCCAGGGTTGCTACCAGGGTCTTGCCTTCACCTGTACGCATTTCGGCAATCATGCCTTCATGCAAGGTCATGCCGCCGATCAACTGCACGTCGAAGTGGCGCATGCCCATGACACGCTTACCGGCTTCACGGGCAACCGCGAACGCTTCGGGCAGCAGTTTGTCGAGGGTTTCACCTTTGGCTATGCGGGCCTTGAACTCTTGGGTCTTGGCGCGCAATTGCTCGTCCGACAGGGCAACCATCTGCTCTTCGAAGGCATTGACCAGCTGCACCGTCTTGAGCATGCGTTTGACTTCGCGCTCATTCTTGCTTCCAAAAAGTTTCTTTAACAAAGGCGCAAACATATCGGCAGGTTCTTCCACACATAGGGATGGAGGGCGCACCGTGAGTGGCCCGAGCAGCCCTCACGGCCGCATGCGAACGCGCATTCTACCCGGAATCGTGGGTGAGGAAAGTGGCGTTGTTCCCCGATGCGGGCACGGCGCTGTGAGAGGGCTTGTTTAAAATAAGGGCTTTTGTCGGAACTTCAACCCATGCCGCGCAGAAGTCACCTATTGATTTCACGCAAAAAACCGCGTCGACGCTTTGCCTGGAAGGCGTGCAGGCGCTTTCTGCTAAGATGGCCGCTCTGTTACCTAAGGTGTCCAATCATGGCATTTCGCCCTCTTACAGCCCGCGCGCCCAGCGTGTTGCTTCGCGAAGCCAAGCCGTTGAAAGCCATCTTTGGCCATGCGCAACGCTTGGGCCATTTGCAGCGCCTGCTCGAAAGCCAGTTGCAACCGGCCGCACGTGAACATTGCCATGTGGCGTCCTGGCGTGAAGGCAACCTGCTGCTGATTGTCACAGATGGCCATTGGGCGACCCGCTTGCGCTATCAGCAAAAACGCCTGCAGCGTCAATTAATGGCCTTTGAAGAGTTCGCCAGCCTGACGCGCATCCAGTTCAAGGTGCAACCGCCGACCGTTCAGCAAGGCGCGGCGGGGCACACCATGGACCTGTCGGAAAGTGCGGCCGAGACCATTCAGGCCACGGCCGACGGGATCAGCGACCCGGGCTTGCGCGCCGCGCTTGAGCGGCTGGCCGCCCACGGCAAGCCCAAGCCCTGAACCGTTACTTGCGCTTGCCGCCGCCCAGCAAAGACCCCAACAAGCCGCGCACCAATTGCCGCCCCATCTGATTGGCCGCCTGTTGCATCGCTGATTTGAGCGCCTTACCCGCTGCCGTTCCCAGAAACGCACCGGCCTTGTCGGTAAAGCTCGGCTCCTCGGCAGCTGGCACAGCGTCTTCGGCAGGGCTCAAGTCCTTGCGTGCCATCAGCACTTCATAAGCGGACTCCCGGTCGATCGGTTTGTCATAGCGCCCTTGCAGGGGTGAACGGGCAATCAGTGCCGTGCGTTCGGCCTCGCTGAGCGGCCCGATACGCGATTGCGGCGGCGCTACCAGTACCCGTTGGACCACCTCCGGCGTGCCCTTTTCCTGCAAGGTGCCCACCAACGCCTCACCGGTGCCCAGCTCGGTAAGCACCGACAAGGCATCAAATGCCGGGTTGGGCCGGAAACCGTCTGCCACCGCGCGCAGGGATTTCTGCTCTTTAGTGGTGAATGCGCGCAGGCCGTGCTGGATGCGCAAGCCGAGTTGAGCCAGCACCGTGTCCGGCAGGTCGCCAGGCGATTGAGTCACGAAATACACGCCCACCCCTTTGGAACGAATCAAGCGCACCACCTGCTCCAGGCGCTCTTGCAAGGCCTTGGGGGTGTCGGCGAACAACAAATGCGCCTCATCGAAAAACAGCGCCAGCAGCGGTTTATCCGCATCGCCACGCTCGGGCAGTTGCTCGAACAATTCGGCCAACAGCCACAGCAGGAACGTCGCGTACACCTTCGGCGCCTCGTGCACCAGGCGGCTGGCATCCAGCAGGTGGATACGCCCGCGCCCATCACTGGTCGGCTGCAGGATATCTTCCAGCTGCAGGGCCGGCTCGCCGAACAACGCCTCCGCGCCCTGCTGTTCCAGCACCGCCAGGCGCCGCAACAGTGCCTGGCTGGAGCCGGTGGTCATCAGCGCGGCATCGTCACCCAATAACTCCGGGTGATAGCGCAGATGGTTGAGCAGTGCCTTGAGGTCCTTGAGGTCCAGCAGCAGCAAGCCTTCGCGATCCGCCACTTTGAACGCCGCATAGAGGGCCGACTGCTGGCTGTCCGTCAGCTCCAGCAAGCTGCCGAGCAACAACGGGCCCATTTCGCTGATGGTGGTGCGCAACGGATGACCGGACTGCCCGTGGATATCCCACAACGTGACGGGATACTCCTGAGCCGTGTAATTCAGGAAAGGCATGCCGGCGATACGCTCGGCCACCTTGCCCTGTGGAAAAGCCGCGGCGCCCAGGCCGCAGAGGTCACCTTTGATATCCGCGGCAAACACCGCCACGCCCGCATCACTGAAGGCTTCGGCCAGGCGTTGCAGCGTGACCGTCTTGCCCGTACCCGTGGCGCCGGCAATCAACCCGTGACGATTGGCCAGGCGCATGGCCTGGGCGATGGGCTGGCCATCAAGGCCGGCACCTATAAGGAGTTGCGTGGAGTCAGGCATTTCGTCACCCATGGTTAATCTTTAGTGTCGCCAGGTCGATAAGACAGATGTGAGACCCACAAAGTCTAAAAAACGCTCAGATAGTTCCTACAGGGAACAACGGAAATATCAAACTTTTTTTGACGCTACCCTCCAGCGTGTTCCACAAGGACGCGCGTTGGATATTTATGACCTTAGCGGACCCTTCAAGCCATGAATAAAAATCTGCGTTTCAGCCATAAGATCCTGCTTGCAGCCTCCCTTATTGTCATCGCCGCCTTCGCGTTGTTTACCCTCTATAACGATTACCTGCAGCGCAATGCCATACGCGAGGACCTCAACAGCTATCTGCATGAGATGGGTGACGTCACCGCCAGCAGCATTCAGACCTGGCTGAGCGGGCGTATTGCGCTGGTGGAAAACGCCGCACAGAACATCGCCATCAACCCTGAGCCCAGCGTCGTCGCGAGCCTGCTGGACCAGAAAACCCTGACCTCGTCGTTCATGGCCACCTACGTGGGTGACAGCCAGGGCGCGTTCACCATCCGCCCCGACACCAAAATGCCGGACGGCTTTGATCCGCGCGTTCGCCCTTGGTACAAAGGGGCGCAGAGCAGCAACGGCTCGACCCTGACCGAGCCCTATATCGATGCCGCCACCGGCAAGTTGATTATTTCCATCGCGACCCCCAGCACCAAGGGCGGCCAGGCTGTCGGCGTGGTCGGCGGCGACCTGAGCCTGCAGACACTGGTGGACAACATCGGCGCGCTGAACTTCGGCGGAATGGGCTATGCGTTCCTGGTCAGCGCCGACGGCAAGGTGCTGGTACACCCCGACAAAAACCTGGTGATGAAGACCCTCGCCGATGTCTACCCCAGCCACACGCCGGCAATCAGCGGCAACTTCAGCGAAGTCGAGAGCAACGGTAAGGTCAACATCGTCACCTTCACACCGATCAAAGGTTTGCCGTCGGTGAACTGGTATCTGGGAGTATCGGTGGATAAAGACGAAGCCTACGCGATGCTCAGCAAATTCCGCACCTCTGCCGTGATTGCCACCGTGATCGCCGTGGTGATCATCATCGCCCTGCTGGGCATGCTGATCCGCGTACTGCTGCAACCGCTGCACGTCATGACCCGCGCCATGCAGGACATCGCCGACGGCGAAGGTGACCTGACGCGCCGCCTGGCCATCCAGAACCACGATGAGTTCGGCACCTTGGCAAATGCCTTCAACAGCTTCGTAGAGCGCATTCACACATCGATCCGCGAAGTGTCCTCGGCCACCGAGCACGTCAATGAAGTGGCCCTGCGGGTGGTAAGCGCCTCCAACTCGTCGATGGTCAACTCCGACGAGCAGGCCAACCGAACCAACAGCGTGGCCGCCGCGATCAATCAGCTGGGGGCTGCCGCCCAGGAAATCGCGCGCAACGCCGCGCAGGCTTCAAACCAGGCCAGCGATGCCCGCCACTTGGCTGAGGACGGCCAACAGGTGGTCGATCGCAACATCAAGGCGATGACCCAACTGTCCGAGATGATCAGCGCCTCCAGCAGCAATATCGAAGCACTTAACAGCAAGACCGTGAATATCGGCCAGATTCTCGAGGTAATCACCAGTATCTCTCAGCAAACCAACCTGCTGGCGCTGAACGCTGCCATCGAGGCGGCACGGGCCGGTGAAGCGGGCCGTGGGTTTGCGGTGGTGGCCGACGAGGTGCGCAACCTGGCCCATCGCACGCAGGAATCGGCACAACAGGTACAAACCATGATCGAAGAGCTGCAAGTCGGCGCCCGGGAATCGGTGACCACCATGAGCCAGAGCCAGCGTCACAGCCATGACAGTGTGGAAATCGCCAACCTCGCCGGTGAACGCCTCAATAGCGTGACCCTGCGCATTGGCGAGATCGACGGTATGAACCAGTCAGTGGCCACCGCCACCGAGGAGCAAACCTCGGTGGTGGAATCGATCAACATGGACATCACGGAAATCAACACCCTCAATCAGGAAGGCGTGGAAAACCTGCAATCGACATTGCGTGCCTGTGCCGATCTGGAACAGCAGGCTGCGCGGCTGAAACAGCTGGTGGGCAGTTTCCGCATCTGAGCCACCCAGGCGCCGGACCGACGCCTGCACGATGAACACCAACCGAACATCTATCCTTAGCTCAGGTCCACGTTTAGGAGAGCAATGGATCGGAGGGATGTTCATCGTGCATATCGCTGACATAACCATGTTCTACGCCCCAGCCAGCGGCGGCGTACGCACTTATCTGGATGCCAAGCACCGCCGCCTGGCCCTCAAACCCGGCATTCGCCACAGCCTTTTAATACCCGGCGCGCACTTGAGCGAACGCGATGGCGTGTTCAAAGTGCCGGCGCCCGCCCTGCCCTTCGGCAAGGGCTATCGATTCCCGGTGCGCCTGGCTCCTTGGCGAAATGTCCTGCGCGATTTACAGCCCGATCTGATCGAGGTAGGAGACCCCTACCCACTGCGTGGGCCGCACCGGATGCTCGGCGCCAGCTGGATGTGCCGGTCATCGGTTTTTACCACTCCGACTTACCGCTGCTGGTGAGCAACCGCATGGGGCCGTGGTTTACACCCAATGTTGAAGCCTATGTCAGAAAACTCTACGGGAATTTTGACCGGGTACTGGCGCCAAGCCAGGTGATGGCCGACAAACTCATAGGCCTGGGGGTGAAGAATGTCTTCGTCCAGCCCCTGGGGGTGGACCTGCAGACCTTTACTCCGCAGGCCGGCGACCCGGGCTTGCGCGCCGAACTGGGGATCGACCAGGACACCCGCCTGCTGATCTTTGCCGGGCGCGGCTCCAAGGAGAAAAACCTGCCGGTCCTGCTGCGCTGCATGAAACGCCTGGGCAACGGTTACCATTTATTGCTGGTGGGCTCCGGCATGCCGGTCAGCGTGCCGGGCAACGTCACCGTCATCGACGGGTTTCGCCCGGCCCCTTACGTTGCCCGTCTGATGGCCAGCGCCGACGCCTTGCTGCATGCTGGCGACCAGGAAACCTTTGGCCTGGTCATCCTCGAAGCCATGGCCTGCGGCACCCCCGTGGTCGCCGTGGCAGCCGGCGCATTCAATGAGATCGTCAATGAACGCTGCGGTCTGTTATGCAGGCCCAACCACCCACAGGCGATGGCCGACGCCGTACGCGAGTTGTTCAACACCGACAGCCGGCGCCTGGGAGCCCAGGCTCGGCGTTATGTGGAACAGCATTACGCATGGGACAGCGTGGTCGACAGCCTGCTCGGGCATTACCATGCCGTACTGGGCAGCCACGACACGATGCTTTGTCATGGCTGAAACCGCCGTGTTACTGGTGCTGCACGATGTCGCGCCGCACAATTGGGCGGACTATCGTCCCTTTGTCGAGGCCGTGGACGCACTCGGCGCGGTGCCTATCACGTGGCTGGTGGTGCCGGACTTTCACCATCGCGATGCCTTGCACGATCACGCTGAGTTCCGACGCCTGCTCGACAGCCGCGTCGCCAGGGGTGATGAACTGGCGTTGCACGGCTACTACCACTGCGATGACCAACCGGCACCGCGCACGCCCAAAGACTGGCTCATGCGCCGCGTGTATACCCACGAGGGTGAGTTTTATCGCCTGTCATATGTCCAGGCCCTGAATCGACTTCATGAGGGCATAGCAGTATTCCAACGCAACGACTGGCCATTGTCGGGTTTCGTCGCGCCCGCTTGGTTGATGAGCCAAGGCACCCGCCAGGCATTGCGCCAATTACCGCTGAGCTACACCAGCGACCCGCAGCACCTGTACCGGCTTCCCGACTTCACGCGTATCGACGCCCCCGGCCTGGTGTGGAGTGCCCGCAGCGCCTGGCGCCGGCACCTGTCCAAAGCCCTCAGTGATTGCTGCGAGCACCGTTGGAAGACAGCCCAAGTCATCCGCCTGGGCCTGCACCCGGTGGACATGCGCCACGAGTTTTCCCGTCGCTATTGGCTTGAGACCTTGCAGCGCATGCTGAACGCGGGACGCATCCCAATGACCAAAGCCGCCTGGCTCGCTACCCGATCATGAACCGAGCCTTGTGCCAGGGCGGCTCAAGCGTCCTCTTCAGGTGCGGCAGGCGCTTCATCCAACGCCTGCAACTGCTTCCACAACTGCGCAGCGTCCGGGAAATCCGTGCCATCCTCGGCGTCCAGCGCATCCGGATCATAACGACTCAGGCACCCCTCACCGAGTGTGGCGGGCGCCCTGGACGTGGCTTTATCGAGCGGATCGTTCATGGCGTTGTCCTGACGGTCAGCTAACAACAAAAAAGGCCTGAAGCGATTAAACGCCCAGGCCCTTTCTTCAATCAACACGTATAAATCAGAACACCACAGTCTTGTTGCCGTGCACCAGCACTCGGTCTTCCAAGTGATATCGCAAGCCACGCGCCAAGACCATTTTCTCGACATCGCGGCCGAAACGCACCATGTCTTCAATGCTGTCGCTATGACTGACGCGCACCACGTCCTGCTCGATGATCGGACCGGCGTCCAACTCTTCGGTGACGTAGTGGCAGGTTGCGCCAATCAACTTCACGCCCCGCAGGGAAGCTTGGTGGTAAGGCTTGGCGCCGACAAACGACGGCAAGAAGCTGTGATGAATGTTGATCACCTTGCCGGCATATTCGCGGCACAGCTGCGGCGGCAGGATTTGCATATAGCGCGCCAGTACCACCACGTCGGCTTCATGTTGCTTGACCAGGCGGGAAACCTCGGTGAACGCCGGCTCCTTGTCCTGCGGGTTGACCGGCACGTGGTAGTACGGGATGCCATGCCATTCGACCATGCTGCGCAGGTCGTCATGGTTGGAAATTACACAGGCGATTTCGCAGTCCAGCTCATCGCTGTGCCAACGGTGAAGCAAGTCGGCCAGGCAATGGGATTCGCGACTGGCCATCAACACCACGCGCTTTTTCTGCTCGGTGTCGGTGATGCGCCAGGTCATCGAAAACTCTTCGGCGATTGGCGCGAATGCCTCGCGAAAAGCCTCAAGACCAAAGGGCAGCGTGTCGGCACGGATCTCGTGACGCATGAAAAACCAACCGCTGAGGTTGTCCGAGTGATGGCTCGCCTCGGTGATCCAGCCGTTGTGGGAGGCCAGAAAGTTACTGACTTTGGCAACGATGCCAACCCGGTCCGGGCAAGCAATCACCAGCCGAAAAGTGCGCATTAGGGGGGAACTCCAGGACTTCGCAAAGGCCGCCATTCTAGCGTTTGCGCAGAAAAACTGCAGTATTCGTTATCGCCTATTCTGACCGCGATGCCGCGTCATACCCCTCAATAGCCCAGGGTTTTATCCCTCATATATGAATCTATTGCGTTACCCGCGGGCGTTACCCTGAATACCTGGGGTATTGGCTTAAGCGCTGCGCCCTATAATTAACTCGATTGCATAGATTCGCTAAAAACAATCAAAGTAATTCACATAAATGCACGCTTAAATGTTTACTTGGGCAAACTGCCTGACTATTATTGGCCACTGTCCCTGTCAATCAGCGCTCTACATAAGGTAGTCCACATGTCTCTGATCAACGAATACCGTGCCACCGAAGAAGCTATCAAAGAGCTGCAAGCCCGATTGAAGAACCTGTCCCAAGACGACAAACTGAAAACCGAGCTGGAATTCGAAGGCAAACTGCGCACCCTCATGGGTGAATACTCCAAATCCCTGCGTGACATCATCGCGCTGCTGGATCCAGAGTCGAAAGTTAAAGCACCTCGCGGCGCCGTGAAAACTACCGGCACCAAACGTGCCCGTAAGGTCAAGCAATACAAAAACCCGCACAACGGCGAAGTGATTGAAACCAAAGGTGGCAACCACAAAACGCTGAAAGAGTGGAAAGCCAAGTGGGGCGGCGACGTCGTTGAAGGCTGGGCTACCCTGCTGGGCTAAGCTTCGACAGGCCTGCACCTGATACGCAACACATAAAAAACGCCAGCTTGCTGGCGTTTTTTAATGCCCGTCTATTTTGTTACAACGCTGATTACCGCGCCACGCGGGCCGCTAAAGAATCAGCATATTCCTGCCAAAGTGCCAACACCTGCTGCTGAAACGGAGTCGCATTAACGGCCAACTCCTGCCTGGCCAGCTTAAATGCCTCAAGGGTATTCGGCGCGCCCCATTCAGGATTTGACAAGCGCTGCTGACAGAAAAGTTTCCAGCGTTGTTGCTCCTCATTGTTCAACGTATCGGGGAAGTTGCGTGCCCGATAGCGAAACAATAATTCCGGTAAACGATGATCATCAAAAGGCCACTGCTGGAGCGCCAATTGCGCGGGTTCGGCCATGCGGACTTGTTCACATAAGCGTCGGTCGCGATCACCGATAAAACCGTCGTAAAGCTGCTGTTCCGGGTCTGCACTCGAGGCAAAATCTTCCGTGGCATAAATGGCCGCCAACTTATCGCACCAAAGTGCCTGTGCTTCAGTTAGCCGCAGCGCCCGCGCCTGATAAACGTCCATGTCCAATTGCAAACGTGCACGGTCTTCGGCGCGCAACACGCTCAAGGGCGCAACCACCGGGCAACGATTGATATGTACCAACTTGAGCGGCACCGGCAGTTCACCTTCGGCAAGCTCATCACGGCGGGTGTACAGGCGCTGGCGCAGCGTGTCGGCATCCTCGTTCAGCAGCGCCTGAGGGTCGAGCCCGAGGTCGCAGACAATCAACGCATTGCGATTGCGTGGGTGCCAAGCCAACGGCAGCACAACGCCCAGATAATGACGCTCGGCGGAAAACCGCCCGGAGATATGCACCATGGGTTGCAGCAAGCGCACCTGATCCATCACGCGCTGCTTGCTGCGCAGTTGAAACAGCCAGTCATAAAGCTTGGGCTGCTTCTGGCGAACCAACCGCGCCAGCGCAATCGTGGCGCGCACATCGGACAACGCATCGTGGGCCTGGCCATGGTCGATACCGTTGGCGGCGGTCAAGCGCTCAAGCTTGAGCGTCACGCGCCCGCCCTCCAGCGGCCACTCGATACCTTCCGGTCGCAGGGCGTAGGCGGTGCGAACCACGTCGATCAAGTCCCAACGGCTGTTACCGCCCTGCCATTCCCGCGCGTAAGGGTCGAAAAAATTGCGATACAGGCTGTAGCGGGTCATTTCATCGTCAAAGCGCAACGTGTTGTAGCCGGCGCCACAGGTACCCGGCGCGGCCAGCTGCGCATGCACCCGCGTCATGAAATCGGCTTCGGCCAGGCCTTTTTCCGCCAGTATTCCGGGGGTGATGCCGGTGATCGCACAGGCGGCGGGATGGGGCAGGATATCGTCGCTGGGCCGGCAATAAAGGTTGACCGGCGGGCCGACCTCGTTGAGCTCGAAATCGGTACGGATTCCCGCCACCTGCAATGGGCGATCGTTGCGCGGGTTGATGCCGGTGGTTTCGTAGTCGTACCAGAAAATCGAGGTCACGGGCTATTCCTGTGCTGAAGATCGGCAAAGTCTAGGCGCTGAACAGCACTCGGGGCCAGCACCAAATGCACTGTACAAACACCCAGTAAAATCTTGGAGAGTTGCTTCCATCGCCGACACTGCTAGCATCCGTGTCTCCAAACGCTCCGCACTGCCAAGGATCGCGATGCCATCAACCCCGTTGGACACCCGCTACCAGATCGAAACCCCTGAGGGTATCGACCTCCCGCTGCGCCCCGCCGGCCTGGTGCCCAGGGCGTTGGCCTTCGCCTTCGACCTTGGTGCGCGCGGCGTGGTCATGGGTGTGCTTCTGGTGCCGCTGGCGCTGCTCGGCAATATTGGAATCGGCCTGGGCTCACTGCTGCTGTTCGTGGCGAGCTGGTGGTACATGGTGCTGTTCGAAGTGCTCAACCAAGGCTGCTCACCCGGTAAACAAGTCATGGGCCTGCGCGTCGTACAGGACGACGGCACCCCCATCGGCTGGTCGGCGTCGCTCATTCGCAACCTGCTGCGGTTTGTCGACATGTTGCCTTTCGGCTACTTTCTTGGCGCTATCAGCTGCCTGCAGCATCCTAATTTCAAACGCCTTGGCGACTTGGCCGCCGGCACGCTGGTGGTCTACCGCGAACTGCCCCTGGCGCGGCCTCGGGTCCCGCAAGCTGCGGCCCTGCGCTTGCCGTTTGCGCTGGAACTGAGTGAGCAACGGGCGATCCTCGGCTTCGCCGAACGCCAGGGTGAACTCTCTGCTGAACGCGTGCATGAACTGGCCGCTATCCTCGCGACGCCTTTGCAAGTATCCCCGGCGCGCGCCGCCGAGCAACTCAATGGCGTGGCCCGCGGCCTGTTGGGGCCGACATGAAGCAAAGCATGTTCGAAAGCCGCTACCAGCCCCAATGGCACGCCTTTGCCGAACGACTGACGCAGTTGGAACAAGGCAAGGCCAAGGCCGCTGATGTAGCCGATTTCCCCCATCAATACCGGCGTCTGTGCCAGCAGTTGGCCTTGGCTCAGGAGCGCGGCTACAGCAGTTACCTGGTGGATCCTTTGCAACAATTGGCGTTACGCGGCCATCAACAGCTGTACCGTCATCGCAGCCAATTGGCGAGCAACGTGCTGAGCTTCGTCCTGGCGGACTTCCCGCGACTGGTGCGCGAGCAGTGGCGCTTCGTATTGATCGCCAGCCTGCTGTTCTTTACCAGCCTGTTGGGTATTGCACTGCTGGTCTACCTGTTTCCTGACCTGATCTACAGCATTGTCAGCGCGCAACAAGTGGCCGAGATGCAAAGTATGTATAACCCTGAAGCCAGCCGCCTGGGGCGCGCCGCCGAACGGGCATCGAGCGAAGACTGGATGATGTTCGGCTACTACGTGATGCATAACATCGGTATCGCCTTCCAGACGTTTGCCGCCGGTTTGCTGTTTGGCCTGGGCAGCGTATTTTTCCTGATTTTCAACGGGCTGATCATCGGCGCGATTTCCGGGCACTTGACCGAGATCGGCTACGGCCAGACCTTCTGGTCATTCGTCATCGGCCATGGTGCCTTTGAGTTGACGGCCATCGCCCTCGCCGGTGCGGCAGGCTTGCAGTTGGGCTGGGCGCTGATCGCCCCAGGGCAGTTGACCCGCGGGGAATCCTTGCGGCTCGCGGCACGCAAAAGCGTGCAATTGCTTTGCGGTGTGATGATGTTCTTGCTGATCGCCGCGTTCATCGAAGCCTACTGGTCGTCCACTACCCAGATCGCCCCCTGGGTCAAATACCTGGTTGGGGCTGCACTCTGGCTGCTGGTAATCGCTTACCTGACTTTTGCCGGGAGGGCTCGCCATGCGCCTGAGTGACTCCAGCGTGGTGATTCGACCGCGCACGGCCTGGGAAGCCATGGACCTCGGTGTACTAATGGCCAGGGAACATCGCCGGTTGCTAATGGGTAGCTGGGCGCTGGTGAGCTTGCCGGTATTCGCCGTGCTAAGCGCGCTGCTGTGGAAATACCCCTCCACCGCCATGTTCCTGTTCTGGTGGTTCAAACCGGCCTTCGACCGCTTGCCGCTCTATATCCTGTCCAAGGCCTTGTTCGGAGAAACGCCCAGCCTCAAGCAGGCCGTGCGCCAGTGGCCCCGCCTGCTCAAGGGTCAACTCTTGGTCAGCCTGACCTGGCGCCGACTCAGCCTCAGCCGCAGCTTTGTGATGCCGGTCAGTCAACTTGAAGGCCTGGACGGCCAGGCAAGGCAAAAACGCCTGGGCGTGCTGCAACAACGCAACGCCGGTGCCGCGAGGTGGTTGACCACGGTTGGCGTACACCTGGAAATCGGACTGTGGTTCGGCTGCATGGCGCTGTTCTACCTGTTCATTCCGCAGCAACTTGAACTGGATTGGGATTGGCAGCGCCTGGCACTGGCGACCACCACCGAAGGACTGTGGCTGGAGCATCTGGGCAACGCTTTCTACGCGTTGATCCTAGTGTTCTGGGAGCCCATTTACGTCGCGTGTGGTTTCAGCCTTTATCTCAATCGTCGCACCGTATTGGAGGCGTGGGACCTGGAGCTGGTGTTCCGCCGCTTGCGCCAACGCCTGAGTCATGTGGCCACGCTGTTATTGCTGGTGATCGGGCTGACACTGTTGCCCTTCAACCCTCCTGTCATGGCAGGCGAAGCCAAGCCGCTGAGTACCCAGGACGCGCGCCGATCCATCAAGTCGATGCTGGAAAAGCCCCCCTTCAAAAACCCGGAAACCGTGACCCGCTATCGCTTTGGCGAAGAAAAGCCCGCCGCAAAAAACAAGACACACGCCGACAGTAAACTGCCGGGATGGCTGCAAACGCTACTGGGCAACCTCAACAGCAATGCTTTCAAGCACATTGCCCAAGGCCTGGAGGTGCTGTTATGGAGTCTGCTGGCAGGTGGCCTGGCCCTGCTGGTCTGGCGCTATCGCGACTGGCTGCAAACATTTGTCAGCCGACGCGGGCCACCCAGCGCCAAAGCAACCCCACCGCTCCCCACGCAATTGTTCGGCCTGGAGCTGGGCACCGACACCTTGCCCGTCGATATCGCCAGCACCGCCGAGCAACTGTGGCCCACTCAACCGAGGGAAGCACTTGGCCTTCTGTATCGCGGCCTGCTGAGCCGGTTACTGCATGACTTCAACCTGCCGCTTAAGAGCGCCGATACCGAAGGCCAGGTGCTGGCACGCGTTCAACAATTACAGCAACCGCAACTGCTGGCCTTCAGCGACGAGTTGACCCGACACTGGCAAAACCTTGCCTACGGTCATCACCTTCCCTCTGCCTCAACCCAGCAAAAATTATGCAGTGATTGGCGCGCCCTGTTCAGTTACGGGGGTCATCAATGAGCCGGCTATTGGTGTGGGTTGGGCTGTTATTGATATGCCTGATCGGAGCGGGTGGCCTTTACGCCTGGAGCAACGCGACGCCCTATGACGAAGTCGTGGATCGCGGCCCTGCCCCACAAGTGCTGGCCAACCCTTACCTGGCGGCCGAACACTTTTTGCGCAAGCAAGGCCTGACGGTGGAGCATGTCAATAGCCTTGATCGCCTGGCCACCCTGCCCGCCAAGGGCAACAGCCTGTTGTTGCTGGGCGAACGTAGCAATATGTCGCCACGCCAGGCCGGGCAACTGCTCGACTGGGCCAAATCCGGCGGCCATCTGCTCCTGGTCGCCGAGGCGCTATGGGATGAAGAAACCGGCAAAAGCGGTGACTTATTACTCGATAGCCTGCATATCCACCAGGCCCTGAGTGAGGAGCCGGCTGAGCCCACCCCACCCCGCAAAAAGAAAGCGCCGGACCTGACCAAACTCTATGTCGACAATGAAACCGCCCCGGCGTACTTCAGCTTCGACACCGACTTCAACCTCACCGACCCCAAGCACCTTGCCCAGTTTTCAGCCAATAGCGCCAGGTCAAGTCACCTGATGCAACGAGACCTCGGGCAAGGCCGTGTGACCGTGATTACCGACAGCGACCTGTGGAAAACCACCGATATCGGCAAACACGACAACGCCTGGCTGCTGTGGTACCTGAACCAGGGTACGGCGGTGACTTTCTTGTTCAACAGTGACGTGGACAACCTGCTGACCCTGCTGCTGCGTTATTTCCCCCAGGCCGCGGTCGCGCTCATTGCGCTGGTCGCCCTGGCGCTCTGGCAGGCAGGTATGCGCCAAGGCCCGATCCAGGCACCCGCTCCCAAGGCTCGCCGGCAGTTGCAGGAACACTTGAAGGCCAGCGCCGACTTCCTGCTGCGCCGCAGCAGCCAGGGTTCGCTATTGCACGCGTTGCAGCGCGATATCCAGCGTGCCGCCCGGCGCCGCCATCCTGGCTTTGAGCACCTCGACAACACCGAACAATGGCGAGTACTTGAACACCTGACGCGCCAACCCCCTCATGTCATCAGCCAGGCCCTTGGCCCACTCCCGGCAAAACGGCTTTCCAGCGCCGATTTCAGCCGGCGGGTGGCATGCCTGCAAACCCTCAGGAACGCCCTATGAGCGAATTTACCAGCGCCAACACCCTGACGACCGAAACCCTGCAACGCGCCAGCCGGCAGGCCCAGGCTCTGCGCGTTGAACTGCGCAAAGCAGTGATTGGCCAGGAGCAGGTGATCGACGACGTGCTCACCGCACTGATCGCCGGCGGCCATGTATTGCTCGAAGGCGTCCCAGGGCTGGGCAAGACTCTGCTTGTACGTGCCCTGGCGCGATGCTTTGAGGGTGACTTCGCGCGGATCCAATTCACCCCGGACCTGATGCCCAGCGATGTCACCGGCCACGCCGTGTACGACCTGCACACCGAGCAATTCAAGTTGCGCAAGGGGCCGGTGTTCACCCACCTGTTGCTGGCCGATGAAATCAACCGAGCCCCGGTCAAGACCCAGGCAGCCTTGCTCGAAGCCATGCAGGAGCGGCAGGTGACCCTCGAAGGCGAGGCGCTGCCCATCGAGCAGCCGTTTATGGTGTTGGCCACGCAAAACCCCATCGAACAGGAAGGCACCTACCCCCTGCCGGAAGCAGAACTGGACCGTTTCATGCTCAAGGTGCGCATGGACTATCCCGATGCACAGCAAGAGCTGGAGATGGTGCGTGAAGTGACGCGCTCGTCACGGGCCGACATGCTGGATGTGCAACCGTTGCGCACCGTGCTGCAAGCCTCGGACGTGCTGCAATTGCAGCAAATCGCCAGTGAACTGGCCCTGGATGAACAAGTGCTCGACTATGCCGTGCGCCTGGCGCGGGCCACCCGCAGTTGGCCAGGGCTGGCCATAGGTGCCGGCCCACGTGCGTCCATTGCACTGGTGCGCGGCGCCCGCGCCCGGGCATTGTTACGCGGCGGCGAGTTCGTCACCCCGGATGACATCAAGGGCTGCGCTTTGGCGGTACTGCGCCATCGGGTACGCATTGCACCAGAACTGGACATCGATGGGCTGGAGGTCGACCAGGTGCTCAAGCAGCTGCTGGACCAGATCCCAGCACCCCGCCAATGAGCTGACCATGAAGCCAACCCGTCTGCTGTTGATCTGGCTCGGCCTATTGCTGGGTTTGAACATCTTGCTGGGCACTGCCGCAGCATTGCCGTTCAAAGTGCCCGACACCGTACATTCGGTGGCGTGGGGCTTGCTCCTGGCGCTGTTGCTGCTGGCCATGCTCGACGCGCTACGGTTGCGGCACCGGCCCTCGCCACGGGTGCAACGGCAGATGCCCGGCAGCTTGGCGTTGGGCCGCTGGGGCGAAGTACGCCTGAGCCTGGAATGCGACTACCCACAGCCGCTGACAGTCCAGGTGTTCGACCATGTCCCCGATGGTTTAGGCAGGAAAAACCTACCCCAGGCCATCGAACTGCGCCCCGGTGAACGCAGTGAGCTGGGCTATCGCCTGCGCCCTCTGCGACGGGGGCATTTCACGTTCAGTCGCTGTGAAGTCCACCTGCCGAGCCCCTTGGGGCTGTGGTCCGCGCGGCGCTTTATCGAAGCCCACGACACCACTCGCGTCTACCCGGACTTCGCCCGTTTGTATGGAGCGCAACTGCTGGGCGTAGACAACTGGCTGAGCCAAATGGGGGTGCGTCAACGCCAGCGGCGTGGGTTGGGCCTGGAGTTTCATCAGTTGCGCGAGTTTCGTGAGGGCGACAGCCTGCGGCAGATCGACTGGAAAGCCACCGCACGGCAACGTACGCCCATTGCCCGAGAGTACCAGGACGAGCGCGATCAACAGATCGTGTTCATGCTCGATTGCGGCCGACGTATGCGCAGCCAGGATGACGAACTGTCCCATTTTGACCACGCGCTCAACGCCTGCCTGCTACTCAGTTACGTCGCGTTGCGCCAGGGCGACGCGGTGGGGCTGTGCACTTTTGCCGGCGACCAACCACGCTACCTCGCTCCCGTCAAAGGCAGTGGCCAATTGAACCTGTTGCTCAACTCGGTCTACGACCTGGACACCACTCGACGAGCCGCCGACTACGAGGCGGCGGCCAGCCAACTGTTGGCCAGGCAAAAACGTCGGGCATTGGTGATTATGGTGACCAACCTGCGCGATGAAGATGACGAAGCGTTGATGACTGCCGTGAAGCGCATCAGTCGCCAGCATCGGGTGCTGGTGGCCAGCTTGCGTGAAGAAGTACTCGATCGACTGCGCCAGTCGCCCGTGCAAACAATGCCAGAAGCCTTGGCCTACAGCGCAACGGTGGACTACCTCAACACCCGGGATGAACTGCATGACCGTTTGAACGCGCACGGCCTCTCGGTATTGGACACTTTGCCATCAGCCATGGGAGCGGCCCTGGTGACGCATTATCTGGGCTGGAAAAAAGCCGGCGTGTTCTGAACCATTAACGCCTGGTCACGGCCCGGGTAGCATTACCCGAGCCGGGTCAACCACCGTGCGGTAATCAGACGGATGCCTGCAGGGGGTCAAACCTGAAGTACTGCACCAACACACCAATCAATTGCTCATATTCCTCGGGCGCCTGAAGCACGTTGAACCCCGAATCGTAATACTGCGGGTTGATATCTTCGTGGCTCCACAGGCAGGTCGCCGTAAGGTCAATTGCATGGAAAGTGCCGTCAGCCTCGGGGATCTTCAAGCGCAGCTCGAATTGCGCATTGACCATCATGGGCAACTGGCTGATCAACATCAGTCCATTCCCCGAGACATTACCCAAGAAGCCGATAGGTTTATCGGTAAGACGATTAAACACTTGCAGGAAATAAGGTAGTTGATGCCGCTCGATCCGTCGGTCGGTAAACATGGTGAGATCGCCATCCAGTGGCCATTATTTGGCCGTGCCAGTGATTCGGAACGAGCACAAACACTCGCTCTCCCTGGATCTCGGTGTGACAACAGAAAACGTTTTGTCACTGGACAGCTGCCGAGTCCGGGCCCCTCATTCGTTCGAGTAAAACTTATACAAACGAACATACAAAGGATAGCCCAAGACTGGCAAGAGGCCAGTTAACAAATGACGAATAGCATTACAGTGACGCTGGACTCGGCTTCGCAACGCTCGCACCGGGGTAATGCCCCAGTTGTTGCAGGGTGTCCAGTCTGGCGCGGGCACGGTAGGCGTACTCGCTCGACGGGTATTGGTTGATGATGAATTGATAGGTCTGCACCGCGTCGACGAACAGTTTCTGCCGTTCCAGGCATTGCCCACGCAGCATTGAGACCTCGGGCTGCACATAACGCCGAGTGCGGCTTGTGCGGTCGACCTGGGACAATTCCAGGGTAACGCGCTCACAGTCACCCACCTTGTAAGCACGGTAGGCGTTGTTCAAATGGTGGTCCATTGACCAGCGGGTGCAGCCGACAACACTGACGGCCAGTGCAGCAATGAGCAGAATTCGCATGAGGGTTCTCCAGTCTTGTGCAGTGTATCGACCCCTCGTCAAAAATCTTCAAGGCAGTTCGTCTATTCAGCCACAACCAAAACAAGTCAATCGTCGATAAGTAGTGCAAACGAACAATGACTACAACGAAAGAGCATAGTAGCCTTCCTCAGCGCTTGAACTCAGGAGTCCGTGCATGTCCGTCCGTCGTACCAAAATCGTCGCCACCCTTGGCCCGGCCAGCAACTCGCCGGAAGTCCTCGAACAGCTGATTCTGGCTGGTTTGGACGTTGCCCGTCTGAACTTCTCCCACGGCACCCCGGACGAGCACAAGGCTCGCGCCAAGCTGGTGCGTGACCTGGCCGCCAAACATGGCCGCTTCGTTGCACTGCTGGGTGACCTGCAAGGCCCGAAAATCCGTATCGCCAAATTTGCCAACAAGCGCATTGAGCTGAAGATCGGTGACAAGTTCACCTTCTCCACCAGCCATCCGCTGACCGAAGGCACCCAGGACGTGGTGGGTATCGACTACCCCGATCTGGTCAAGGACTGCGGCGTCGGCGACGAACTGCTGCTGGACGACGGCCGCGTCGTCATGCGCGTCGACACCGCCACTCCAACCGAACTGAACTGCACGGTGATCATCGGCGGCCCGCTGTCCGATCACAAAGGCATCAACCGTCGTGGCGGTGGCCTGACCGCACCAGCCCTGACTGAGAAAGACAAGGCCGACATCAAGCTCGCCGCAGAAATGGAAGTGGACTACCTTGCCGTTTCCTTCCCGCGCGACGCCGCCGACATGGAATACGCCCGCAGACTGCGCGACGAAGCTGGCGGTACCGCCTGGCTGGTGGCGAAGATCGAACGTGCCGAAGCCGTGGCCGATGACGAAACCCTCGACGGCCTGATCAAGGCGTCCGACGCCGTGATGGTTGCCCGTGGTGACCTGGGTGTGGAAATCGGTGATGCAGAGCTGATCGGCATTCAGAAAAAGATCATCCTGCACGCGCGCCGCCATAACAAAGCGGTGATCGTCGCGACCCAGATGATGGAGTCGATGATCCAGAACCCGATGCCGACCCGCGCCGAAGTGTCCGACGTGGCCAACGCCGTACTCGACTACACCGACGCCGTGATGCTCTCGGCTGAAAGTGCTGCCGGTCCGTACCCACTGGAAGCCGTGCAGGCCATGGCGCGTATCTGCGTCGGCGCCGAAAAGCACCCGACCAGCAAGACCTCCAGCCACCGTATCGGCAAGGTCTTCGAAAGCTGCGACCAGAGCATCGCCCTGGCTGCCATGTACACCGCCAACCACTTCCCTGGCGTGAAAGCGATCATTGCCCTGACCGAAAGCGGCTACACGCCGCTGATCATGTCGCGCATCCGCTCCTCGGTGCCGATCTACGCGTTCACCCCGCACCGCGAAGCCCAGGCCCGCGCGGCGATGTTCCGCGGCGTGTACACCATTCCGTTCGATCCGGCCTCGCTGGCACCGAACGAAGTCAGCCAGAAGGCTATCGATGAGCTGGTTAAACGCGGCGTCGTAGAGAAAGGCGACTGGGTCATCCTGACCAAGGGCGACAGTTACCACACCACCGGTGGCACCAACGGCATGAAGATCCTGCACGTGGGCGACCCGCAGGTCTGAGTGACACGCTGAAAAACAAGAGCCCCGCCATGTGAATGGCGGGGCTTTTTGCTGTAGCCGGCTACTGATTCATTCAATTCGACGGCCCCGCCGACACGCTTTATCTGCGCGTGATAAACCCCGACAACGCCGCAATCGCCTCCGGCGACCTCAACCGCTGGGTAAACAACGCGCCCTCCTCTTCGATCACCTGCCGCAACTGCTCACGGTCCACGCTCTTCATCAATTGCTTGGTCACCTGCACCGCCCCCAATGCCAGGTGTTCAAAGCGCAACGCAACTTCCCGCGCCTTGGCCAATGCCGCATCACCACTGCTCAGCGCCTCGGTGGCGATTCCCCACGCGGCGGCCTGTTCACCGCTGAACGCCTCGCCCAACAGCAGCAATTGCGCGGCTTTCGCATGCCCAAGCAGACGCGGCAGGATCAGGCTCGAACCAAACTCCGGACATAACCCCAGGTTGACGAACGGCATGCGCAATCTGGCATCGCGGCTGATATACACCAGGTCACAGTGCAGCAGCAGGGTTGTACCAATGCCTATCGCCGGCCCCGCTACCGCGGCAACCACCGGTTTGCGGCAGTTGAGCAGGCTCTGCATGAAGTGAAACGGCGGGCTGTCGAGATCGCTGGGCGGCTGATCGAGAAAGTCGCCTATATCATTGCCGGCCGTGAAGCACTCGTGGCTGCCCTGGATCAGTACGGCGTTGAGGGTGGCGTCCGCATCGGCCCGCTCCAGAGCCTCGGCCAGTTGCGTGTACATGGCGCGGGTCAGGGCGTTTTTCTTGTCCGGGCGGTTGAGCTGCAGGGTCAGCAACCCGCGCTCGCGTTGCAACAGGATGGCGTCGGTCATGGTGCGTCTCGCGGCTGTGAAGTTCAGCGCTCAACCACGGGGCAGGAACACATCGGCCAGCAGTTGATTGCGCGGCAACCCGGCCAGGAACAGGCGCTTGGAAAACGCCTCGACGCTGGCGGGGTGCCCGCAGAGTAAGGCCAGCGTTTGCCTTGAAACAAGCCGCAGTTGCGCCAATGCCTGGATCGACTCAGCCGCCGTCCACAGCTGCACCGTAAGGTTCGGATGCCCGGCGGCCAGCGCGGCCAAGGGTTCGGCCAGGTAATGGCCGCCAGCATCATGGGCCAGGTGAATCATACGGATGGGGCCCTGGTGATCCTGGCGCAACGCCTCGCGCAACACCCCCCACAACGGGCCCAGCCCGGTGCCGGACGCCAGCAGCCAGAGCGGCCGGGATTGCCAGTCGGGGTCGTATTGCAGCGCGCCGCCGCGTAGTTCGCCCAGGCGCAGGCGGTCGCCGATCTGCAGCAGCCGGGCCCTATCGCAGAATTCACCGGGTAGGCGGCAGTCGATATGAAACTCCAGAAACGCATCTTCCTGCGGCAGGCTCGCCAGGGAATACGGCCGCGCCAACTGCCCCGCCCACAGCACCAGATGTTGCCCGGCGCGGTAACGCAGGCCACGCTCCGGTTGCAGACGCAGGCGCAACACCGTCGCGCTCAGCCAATCGACCCCCACCACCTGGGCCGGCAAACCATCACGCAGCGGGTCAAACGCTTCGACCTGCACATCCGCCGTCACCCGGCACTGGCACGCCAGGCGCCAGCCATCCTGGCGTTGCGCCGGGCTCAGGGCGTCGGGTTGTTTGTCCTCGACCTCACCTCGGCAACGCACCAGGCAGGCATGGCAACTGCCTGCGCGGCAACTGTAGGGCACCGCCACGCCCGCCTGGTTCAAGGCGTCCAACAGGTTGCTGCCGGTGGATACCGACCAATGGCGTTCGCCGACGTACAGTTCAGGCATGGAAACTCTCGAATCAAAAAGGCCCGCACAGGGAATCATGCCCGGCAGAGTTTGACCATAGTCGGGTGTATCGGCCACCGCGCCGGGTTATACTGCCGCGCCTTTTTAGCGTCGCGCCTGCACCACTTGGCGTGCCTTGGAAAGGTGGCTCCAGCCGACCGATGCAACACTGAAGCCACCTTTATTGAATGTTCCCTTATAGAGGAGCGCGACTCATGACCGTGATCAAGCAAGACGACCTGATTCAGAGCGTTGCCGACGCCCTGCAATTCATTTCCTACTACCACCCCGTGGACTTCATCCAGGCGATGCACGAGGCCTACCTGCGCGAAGAATCGCCGGCAGCCCGTGACTCCATGGCCCAGATCCTGATCAACTCGCGCATGTGCGCCACCGGCCATCGCCCGATCTGCCAGGACACCGGTATCGTCACCGTGTTCGTGCGCGTGGGCATGGACGTGCGTTGGGATGGCGCCACCATGGGCCTGGACGACATGATCAACGAAGGCGTGCGTCGCGCCTACAACCTGCCGGAGAACGTACTGCGGGCATCCATCCTCGCCGACCCGGTCGGGGCGCGTAAAAACACCAAGGACAACACCCCGGCGGTGATCCACTACTCCATCGTCCCGGGTAACACCGTGGAAGTGGACGTGGCCGCCAAGGGCGGTGGTTCCGAGAATAAATCGAAGATGGCCATGCTCAACCCGTCCGACTCGATCGTCGACTGGGTGCTCAAGACCGTTCCGACCATGGGCGCCGGCTGGTGCCCACCGGGCATGCTCGGCATCGGCATCGGCGGCACCGCCGAGAAGGCCGCGGTGATGGCCAAGGAAGTGTTGATGGAATCCATCGACATCCACGAGCTGATCAAGCGCGGCCCGTCCAACCGTATCGAAGAGATGCGCCTGGAGCTGTTCGAGAAGGTCAACCAACTGGGCATCGGCGCCCAGGGCCTGGGTGGCCTGACCACCGTGCTCGACGTGAAGATCATGGATTACCCGACCCACGCCGCCTCGTTGCCGGTGTGCATGATCCCCAACTGCGCCGCCACCCGTCACGCACACTTCGTGCTCGACGGTTCGGGCCCTGCGTCGCTGGAGGCGCCACCGCTGGACGCCTACCCGGAAATCGTCTGGGAAGCCGGCCCGTCGGCTCGTCGCGTAAACCTCGACACCCTGACCCCAGAAGACGTGCAAAGCTGGAAGCCGGGCGAAACCGTGCTGCTCAACGGCAAGATGCTCACCGGTCGCGATGCGGCGCACAAGCGTATGGTCGAGATGCTGAATAAGGGCGAAAGCCTGCCGGTGGACCTCAAGGGCCGCTTCATCTATTACGTCGGCCCGGTTGACCCGGTACGCGAAGAAGTGGTTGGCCCGGCGGGCCCGACCACCGCGACGCGGATGGACAAGTTCACCCGCCAGATCCTCGAGCAGACCGGCCTGTTGGGCATGATCGGCAAGTCCGAACGCGGCCCGACCGCCATCGAAGCGATCAAGGACAACAAGGCGGTGTACCTGATGGCCGTGGGCGGCGCCGCTTACCTGGTGGCGCAAGCCATCAAGAAGTCGCGCGTTGTCGCATTCGCCGAACTGGGTATGGAAGCGATCTACGAGTTCGACGTCAAAGACATGCCGGTCACCGTCGCGGTAGACAGCAAGGGTGAGTCCGTGCACATCACCGGTCCTGCCATCTGGCAGAAAAAGATCAGTGAGAGCCTGGCGGTAGAGGTGCAGTAAGCACTTTAACTGGCCCATAAAGGCGACCGAGGCGATAAGCCCGGTCGCCTTTTTTTATGAGGGCGCGCCACCACAAGATCCGGGCAACGCGTGATATTGTGCTCACCCTTATTGCAGCTGTTCATCTTCGTATGATCGCGATTCCTCGCCCCCTGCGCCTGACCTTTTATTCCCTGTTGATCATCGCCGGTGCGGTGCTGGCCGCGGCATTGGCCACGCGCCATGCCGAACGTCAGGCCCTGATCGACGATGCCGCCCGCGCCAACCAGCAATTGGCGCTGTACGCCAACTCCCTGCACACCCTGATCGAACGCTATCGCGCGCTGCCCGCCGTGCTGGCGCTGGACTCGGAAATGATCAGCGCGCTCAAAGGCCCGATGGATGCCGCCACACAAGACACGCTCAACCGCAAGCTCGAACGCATCAACGGCGCTGCGCAATCCTCCACCCTGGAGCTGATGGACCGCACCGGCCTGGCCGTAGCCGCCAGCAACTGGGCATTGCCGAGTAGTTATGTGGGGCATAACTATGCGTTTCGCCCGTATTTCAGCCAGACCAGAAGCCAGGGTACCGGGCGTTTCTATGCGGTGGGGGTGACCACGGGGATTCCGGGATACTTCCTCTCCAGCGCGGTGCTCGATGAACAGGAGCAGTTTCTCGGCGCCATGGTGGTCAAGCTGGAATTCCCGGAGCTTGAGCGCGAATGGGCCCAGGGCAATGACCTGCTGCTGGTGAGTGATGCGCGTGGCATCGTATTTATCGCCAACCAGCCGGGCTGGCGCTATCGCAACCTGCGCCCGTTGTCGGACAGCGACCTGGCCGAACTCAAGGCCACCCGCCAATACGACAAGAAACACCTGCAACCGCTGGACACCAGCACCCTGCAACGCTTTGACGAAAACAGCCACCTGATGCGCGTCAACGGCCCCGACGGCAGCGCCAATTACATCTGGGAATCCCTGCCGCTGAAGGCCGAAGGCTGGACCCTGCACCTGTTGCGCAAACCGCAGTTCCCGTTTGAAGACCAACGCAACGCTGGCCTGGCCGCCGCCGGTTCCTGGCTGGCGCTGGTGTTCCTGGCGCTGTTCCTGAGCCAACGCTGGCGCCTGGCCCGCTTGCGCCAACGCAGCCGCGAAGAGCTGGAACAACTGGTGGAAGAACGCACCCAGGCCCTGCGCACCGCCCAAGAGGGTTTGGTGCAATCGGCCAAGCTGGCCGCGCTGGGGCAGATGTCTGCCGCCCTCGCCCACGAAATCAACCAACCTCTGACCGCCCAGCGCATGCAGTTGGCGACCCTGCGCCTGCTGCTGGATCACGGTCGCGTGGACGACGCCTACAAGGCGCTTACGCCCCTGGACGACATGCTCACGCGCATGGCCGCGCTCACCGGCCACCTCAAGACCTTTGCGCGCAAGAGCCCCAGCGGCCTGCGCGAGCGCCTGGACCTGGCCACGGTCGTCGACCAGTCCCTGCACTTGCTCGATGCACGCCTGCGTGATGAAGGCATCGGCGTCGTGCTGGACCTGACCCGCCCGGCCTGGGTACGCGGCGACGCGATACGCCTGGAACAAGTGCTGATCAACCTGCTGCGCAACGCCCTCGACGCCATGGTGGACAAGCCACGCAAACGCCTGGAAATCCGTGTGCATGCCGACCAGCAGCTTTGGGTTTTGAGCGTCAGCGACAGCGGCGGCGGCATTGCCGAAGAACACTTGAGCAATGTGTTCGACCCCTTTTTCACCACCAAGCCGGTGGGCGACGGCCTCGGCTTGGGGCTGGCGGTGTCCTACGCTATCGTGCATGAACTGGGCGGCCGCCTGATCGCCGGTAACCGCGGCGACGGCGCGGTGTTCACCCTGACCCTGCCCATCGCGCTGGAGACGCCGGACCTATGTTAAATGCGGTGATTGTGGTCGATGACGAAACCAGCATTCGCACGGCCGTGGAACAGTGGTTGAGCCTGTCGGGGTTTGAGGTGCAACTGTTCAGCCGTGCCCAAGAATGCCTGGCGCAATTGCCCAGGGACTTTGCCGGGGTCATTTTGAGCGATGTGCGCATGCCCGGGCTCAGCGGCCTGGAGCTGCTCGCCGAGGTGCAACGCCGCGACGCCGACTTGCCGGTGATCCTGCTCACCGGCCATGGCGATGTGCCGATGGCCGTCGAGGCGATGCGCGACGGCGCCTACGACTTTCTGGAAAAACCCTTCAGCCCCGATACCCTGCTCAATAGTCTGCGCCGCGCCCTGGATAAACGTGGGCTGATCCTGGAGAACCGTCGCCTGCATCAGCAGGCCGATCACCGCGCGCAACTCGAATCCAGCCTGCTTGGCGTGTCCCGTGGCTTGCAGAACCTGCGCCGCCAGGTGCTCGATTTGGCGAGCTTGCCGGTCAACGTGCTGATCCGAGGCGAAACCGGCAGCGGCAAAGAACGGGTCGCCCGTTGCCTGCACGACTGTGGGCCGCGGGCGAAAAAACCGTTCGTGGCGCTCAACTGTGCGGCGATCCCCGAGCAACTGTTCGAGGCCGAACTGTTCGGCCACGAAAGCGGCGCGTTTACCGGCGCCCAGGGCAAACGCATCGGCAAGCTGGAATACGCCCACGGCGGCACGTTGTTCCTGGATGAAATCGAAAGCATGCCCCTGGCCCAGCAGGTGAAATTGCTGCGGGTGTTGCAGGAACAGAAGCTGGAGCGATTGGGGTCCAACCAGAGCATCCACGTAGACTTGCGCATCATCGCCGCCACCAAGCCGGACCTTTTGGAAGAGGCCCGCGCCGGACGCTTCCGTGAAGACTTGGCATATCGTCTCAACGTGGCCCAGTTGCGCCTGCCACCGCTGCGCGAGCGCCGTGAAGACATCCCGCTGTTGTATGAACACTTCGCCCATGACGCCGCAGAGCGCTTGGGCCGCACTGCCCAGCCCTTGAGCGGTGCGGCGCTGGGGCGCCTGCTCAGTCACGACTGGCCAGGCAATGTGCGTGAACTGGCCAACGTCGCCGAGCGCCAGGTGCTGGGCCTCGGCGAGTCCGAACCGGAAGGCATCGAAGCCGGGCAATCCCTCGCCGCGCAGCAGGAAGCCTTTGAGGCCCATTGCCTGAAAGCCGCACTGACCCGGCATAAAGGCGATATCAAAGAGGTGTTGGCGGAGCTGCAACTGCCCCGCCGAACCCTCAATGAAAAGATGCAGCGCCATGGCCTTGCACGGGACATGTTTCTCAAGGATCAATGAGCGGATTTCCGCTCACCGCTGCAAAACCATCAGCAACATTCCGCTCAAAAAAAACCGCAAACCCCTCTAGACCGGGCCTTCATCCACCTGGCACAGCTCCTGCTATAGCCCCAGCCAGGCAGCGTTCGCGCCGCTCCATAAAAACAACTAGATGAAGGATCCTTCAATGGATAACTCCAACTCCCTGCCTCTGGGCTCGGTGGCTGCGCCTGCGCAGGAACGCACCACCACCAGTCGCATCAAATCGATCTTCAGCGGTTCGGTCGGCAACATGGTCGAGTGGTACGACTGGTACGTCTACGCCGCCTTTTCGCTGTACTTCGCCAAAGCCTTCTTTCCAGCCGGCTCCTCCACCGCTCAGTTGATGAACACCGCCGCGATCTTCGCCGTCGGCTTCCTGATGCGCCCCATCGGCGGCTGGTTGATGGGCATGTACGCCGACTACAAGGGGCGCAAGGCTGCGCTGATGGCCTCGGTGCTGCTGATGTGCTTCGGCTCGCTGTTGATCGCGCTGAGCCCTGGCTACGAAACCATCGGTATCGGGGCTCCGATCCTGCTGGTGTTCGCCCGTTTGCTGCAAGGCTTGTCGGTAGGGGGCGAATACGGCACTTCCGCCACCTACCTCAGCGAAATGGCGACACGGGAACGTCGCGGATTCTTCTCCAGCTTCCAATATGTGACCTTGATTTCCGGTCAGCTCATTGCCCTGGCAGTGCTGATCGTGCTGCAACAGGTGCTCACCACCGAACAACTCTATGCCTGGGGCTGGCGCATCCCGTTCGCCATCGGCGCCCTGTGCGCAGTGGTCGCGCTGTACCTGCGTCGTGGCATGGAAGAAACCGAGTCGTTCAGCAAAAAAGAAAAAGCCAAGGAAAGCGCAATGCGCACCTTGATGCGCCACCCCAAGGAACTGATGACCGTGGTCGGCCTGACCATGGGCGGCACCCTGGCGTTCTACACCTACACCACCTACATGCAGAAATACCTGGTGAATACCGTCGGCATGAGCATCTCCGACTCCACCACCATCTCGGCGGCCACGTTGTTTCTGTTCATGTGCCTGCAGCCGATCGTCGGTGGGCTATCGGATAAAGTCGGTCGTCGGCCGATCCTGATCGCCTTCGGCATCCTCGGCACCCTGTTCACCGTACCGATCCTCACCACCCTGCACACCATCCAGACCTGGTGGGGCGCGTTCTTCCTGATCATGGCGGCGCTGATTATCGTCAGCGGCTACACCTCGATCAACGCCGTGGTGAAGGCCGAGTTATTCCCGACCGAAATCCGCGCCCTGGGCGTCGGCCTCGCCCTATGCACTGACCGTGTCGATCTTCGGCGGTACCGCTGAATACATCGCACTGTGGTTCAAGAGCATCGGCATGGAAACCGGTTACTACTGGTACGTGACCGCCTGTATTGCGGTGTCGTTGTTGGTCTACGTGACCATGAAGGACACCCGCAAGCACTCGCGGATTACCACGGACTAAAAGCCTGACCCGCTAAACCTGTGGGAGGGGGCTTGCTCCCTCCCACATCGGTTTTATGTCGCTTGGTGAATCAGGACACCTCTGCCACTGGTGGTCGCCCATACCGTCGCTGTGCATACGCCGCGCCGACAATCATCACCACCAGGATTGCAGCCAACACGGCCGATGAACCAATGGTGCCGAAATCCAACCCGCCCTTTTCATGGGGCTTGGTCAGGAAGTCGCCCAGGGTCGCACCGAAAGGCCGGGTCAGCACAAACGCCACCCAGAACAACAGCACCGCCGAGATTTGGGTGAAGTACTTGAGCGCCACTACCGCAGCGATGGTCGAGCCGATCAACAAGGCGCCGCCGGCAAAGCCCAGCCCCGAATCATCCGCCAGGAAGTCACCCAATGCGGTGCCCAGGGTGTTGGAAAACAGGATCGCCATCCAATAGAACAACTCGCCCCGCAAGGTCTGCACCTTGTTCACGTTCAGCGAATCACCACTGAGGTGCCACAGCGCAAAGATGATCATCAGGATCACGATCAGGATCATTGAACCGGTGGCGTAGCCCAGGCCCAGGGTTCGGTCCATAAAGTCCGACATCGTCGTGCCAGCGGTGCTGGTGGACAAAATCACAATCCAGTACAGCATGGGGTTATAGGTTTTCGACCAGAGTTGTGTCACCAGGGTGACCAGGAACACGCTGATCAGGATCATCGAACTGAGTGCGTAGCCAACATTCAAGGTCATCGACAACAAGTCCCCGGCGGTTTCGCCCAGGGTGGTTGCGCAGATTTTCATGACCCAGAACGCCAGGGTGATCTGAGGAAGTTTATTCATAGGGGTAAAGGCTCCGAAGCTCAGTCTTTCAATGGCCGACTTATGGAGTGTCGACCTTGGCCGCAGACTGAACGGGACGCTGTGAAAAATAGGTGGGCAATCAATGAAAATTCCATGGGGCCAATGGAAATTCGCGCCCATGGGTTGCAGTATGGTCGCCTCCCAGAACCCCGCAGCAGGAACCCCGGCCCATGTCCGACGATATCCACTTCTACGAACCCGCCAACGGCCACCGCCTGCCTCATGATCCGTTCAATGCCATCGTCGGCCCACGGCCGATCGGCTGGATTTCGTCACACGACCGTGAAGGCCACCTGAACCTGGCGCCCTACAGTTTTTTCAATGCGTTCAATTACATTCCGCCGATCATTGGGTTTTCCAGTGTCGGGCGCAAAGACAGCCTGAACAACATCGAACAGACCGGCGAATTCGTGTGGAACCTGGCCACGCGCCCGCTGGCCGAGCAGATGAACCAGAGCTGCGCGGCGGTCTCGCCGCAGGTGGATGAATTCGAGTTGTCCGGCCTGACGCCGGTGGCTTCGAAAATCGTTGGCGTACCGCGCGTGGGTGAGAGCCCGGTGTCGTTCGAGTGCAAGGTGACGCAGATCATCCAGTTGCAACGCGCCGACAAGGAGCTGGTGCCAAGCTGGCTGGTACTGGGCGAGGTAGTCGCGGTGCACATCGCCAAGTGGCTGCTCAAGGACGGCATCTATGACACCGCTGCCGCCGAACCGATTCTACGCGGCGGCGGCCCGGCGGATTACTTCCAGCTGGGGCCCGAAGCGTTGTTCAAGATGTACCGGCCTGGCGCTGCAAAACCCTGAGTGGAATGCAACCCATGGTGGGAGGGGGCTTGCTCCCGATGGCGCTGTGTCAGTCAGCCTATCTGTAGCTGATACACCGCTATCGGGAGCAAGCCCCACCTTTAGTCAGCGGCAGGTGCCCACGTCAGTTGCCCCTCTACGTCCACATCGACCAGACGCTCAAGCTGCACAGTGGCGGCATCATCAGCATCCGAGGCGGTCTTGAACCTCTGCCCATCCAGGATCTTGTGAAACCGCGGGGCGCCCATGCCATCCAGCGCCTTGACGGCCACGGCGGCGCTGTAGCCTCCGTCACCCGGTACTACGGCGGAAACGGCTTCGTGGAGGGCAAATTGTTTACGTGCCATGTTGCAGGTCCTGGTCAATGGAAAGGCGGCCATTCTAAACCGGTTCAACCGGCGAGTTGCAGGTACTCGCCGTAGGCGCGTGCAGCGGATGCATCGGTGAAGGTCTGGAAGTCCATGCTGCGGATGACCATGTCGTTCAGCAGCTCGGTAAAGATCAGCAGGGCCGGCGAGTTGAAGTAGGCGCTCATCGCCTGCTCACTGCTCCAAAAGCCCGAAACCAGCCACACATCGGGGTCGACCTGGGAATGCTGCAACGAGAACTGCAGGCAACCCTGAGCCTGGCGGCCCGGTTCGATCAAACTGCTCAAGCGTGCACCGAGTTCGGTGCTGCACCCGGTGCGGGCGCGGATAAAGGCCATATGGCTCGCGGGAATGGGGGTGGACATGTTCGACTCTCCCGTTGAGAAGTGATGCTCGGCAAGCACTGTGAGGGTGTGTTGCCACAGGATCAACGATAACGGCGCGGGTGAGCGCGCGGTTAGTCAATTCCTGCCGGCTTATTGCACGATCCTGCGAGAAGCGTAGATAGGACGTTGGCCCAACGGTTTTATTCCACGCACACACGCCATGTTTCAGGCAGATGAAACGCCTCGCGCTTGCCTGATTGACGACAGGCCGCAGGATCAGGCAAGGATTATGCAGAATCGACCTAACACTTTTTCAAAGGCCGCCGCTAAGCTGAGCCCCATCAAAGCCGCCGCAGAGGACGCGCCATGTCGTCGCCCGAACATAAGCCCACCCCCCTCGATGCCGAGATGGAAAAACAGCGCGCCGAACTGGCCAGCATCGTGCACCGGCATACCTGGGAAGATGGTTCCTACGGCACCGCAATCACCTCGTTGTACCTGAACCGTCACAACACACCGCGAGACTTCATGCCGGTGCTGGTGGAGCCCGCGTTGTGCATCCTCGCCAACGGCAGCAAGGAAGTGCGCCTGGCTGACGAAATCTTCGCCTATGACCCGCTCAACTATCTGGTGTTTTCGGTGGCGATGCCGGTGGCCGGGCGCATCATCGATGCCACGCCGGACGACCCGAACCTGTCGGTGCGCATCAACATCGACCCGGCGCAACTCACAGCGCTGATCGCCGAGGCCGGCCCCATGGGCGTGCCTACACGCCCAACGTCGCGCGGGATGTACGTGGACCGGATCGACCATCAACTGCTCGACGCCGTACTGCGCCTGGCGCGCTTGCTGGATACGCCCAAAGACATCGCCATGCTGGCGCCGCTGATCAACCGCGAAATTCTCTACCGCTTGCTGCGTGGGCCACAGGGCTATCGTTTGTATGAAATTGCCGTGGCCAACAGTCAGAGCCATCGGGTGAGCCAGGCGATCAAGTGGCTCAATGGCAATTACGAACAGCCGTTGCGCATCGATGACCTGGCCAAGGAAGTCAACCTGAGCGTTTCGACCCTGCACCATCGCTTCAAGGCGATTACCGCCATGAGCCCGCTGCAGTACCAGAAACAGCTGCGCTTGCAGGAAGCGCGCAGGCTGATGATTGCCGAGGGGCTGGAAGCCTCGGCGGCCGGGTATCGGGTGGGGTATGAAAGCCCGTCGCAGTTCAGCCGGGAATACAGGCGGCTATTTGGTGCGCCGCCGCTCAGAGACTTGGCCCGGTTGCGCCAAAGCATCTGACCCACAGTTAGTCCAGCGTTCGCGGGAGCTGAAGGGTCACCCTCAGCCCGCCTTCGCGAAGGTTCTGCAAACTCACTTCCCCGCCATGGCTATGGGCAATATTGCGCGCGATCCCCAGGCCCAACCCATAACCCTGCTGCTGCCCGGCCAGACGAAAGTGGGGCTCGAACACCTGCTCCAAACGCTGTTCCGGCACCCCGGGCCCTTCGTCATCCACGTGCAGGATGAACTGCGCGCCATCATCTTCGATATGCAAATGGGCGTTCTGCCCGTACTTCAACGCGTTGTCGATCAGGTTGCCGATGCAGCGCTTGAGCGCCAGTGGCTTGCCTGGGTAGGCCGCCAGGGCGTAGCCATCCAGGGTCACGCGACCATTGCCGTTCGGCGCGACGTAAGGTTCCACCAGGCATTCGAGCACATGGTTGAGGTCGACGGGTTGGATGTTCTCGTGGATATCGGTGTCTTTGACGCATTGCAACGCGCCTTTCACCAGCAGCTCCAATTCATCCAGATCGCGACCAAATTTGGTTTGCAGGTTTTCGTCTTCCAGCAGCTCTACGCGCAGGCGCAGGCGGGTGATCGGGGTGCGCAGGTCGTGGGAAATCGCGCTGAATAACTGGCTGCGCTCGGTCAGGTAACGGCTGATGCGCTCGCGCATGGCGTTGAAGGCACGACCCACTTCCACCACTTCGCTGCCGCCGCCTTCGGCCACCGGCTCCACGTCGGCGCCCAGCGACATATCCCGCGCCGCCCGCGCCAGGCGCTTGAGTGGGCGGCTCTGCCAGTGCACCAACAGGCCGATGAATAACAGCAGAAAACCACTGGTCAGCACGATAAACCACACCTGCTGGGACGGCAGGCCTTGTTCCTCAAGGCTGGTGTAGGGCTCGGGCAACAGCGAGGCGATGTACAGCCATTCGCCGGGGGCGAGTTGAATCTGGGTGACCAGCACCGGCGGGTTCACGGGCTCCAGCGTCAAGGCGTAATGAGCCCAGGAGCGCGGCAGCTCATCAAGCTTGAGGCCGGCATTGAAGATGCGCAGGTCTTCGGCACTGACGAACTCCACTGAGATCACCACGTCAGCGCCAAGGGTCTGGCGCAGTACTTCATCGACCGCGACCAGCACCGCTTGTTTGCGCGGGGTTTCGGGCAGTACCTGCATCTCCAGCGGGCGATCGTTGAGCGTCACCACGAACCGGGTGCCGCCCATGCTGCGCAATTGGTCGAGGACCAACGGCCGATAGGCCACCGGCAACGAACGGAAGTAACTCACGCTGGCGGTCATCGAATGCGCCAGGCTCCGGGCGCTGGTGACCAGGCCTTCGAGCTGGGTCGCGCGTAACTGCGACACCCAGATCACGCTGGACAGCGCCTGGGCGAACAGCACCACCAGCAAGGTCAGCAGCAGCATGCGCCCCAGCAATGAGCGCGGCACCGGGAAGCGGCGGCGGCGTTCGGTTACAGGCTCAGTGGGCATTGCCGGCAACCACGCTGGCTGCCAGTTGATAACCGCTGCCGCGCACGGTGCGGATCAGCCGCGGCGGCTTTTCGGTGTCGCGCAGGCGTTGGCGCAGGCGGCTCACGGCCATGTCGACGATACGGTCCAGCGGCATCAGGTCGCGGCCACGGGTGGCGTTGCCGATGGTGTCGCGGTCGAGGATTTCCTGTGGGTGGTCGAGAAACAATTTGAGCAAGGCAAAATCGGCACCGGAAAGGATCACCTCTTCGCCATCCACGTGAAACAGCCGATGGCTGATCATGTCCAGGCGCCATTCATCGAACACCAGCACATCGCCGCCGCTGCTGCGCTCCTGACCGAACTGGCAGCGGCGCAACAGGGCCTTGATCCGCGCCTGCAACTCACGGGGGCTGAACGGCTTGCCGATGTAATCGTCGGCGCCCAGCTCCAGGCCGATCACGCGGTCGGCTCTCATCGGAACTGGCGGTCAGCATGATGATCGGCACCTGCGCCTGGCGCGGGTGCTGGCGGATCCAGCGGCAAAGGCTGAAGCCGTCTTCGTCCGGCAGCATGACATCGAGGATGACCAAGTCGCACGGCGCCTCGTTCATCGCCTGACGGAACCCCGCACCATCCGGTACGCCCCGCACCTGGAAACCGGCGCGACTGAGGTAGGTTTGCAGCAATTCGCGGATTTCCTGGTCGTCGTCGACGAGGAGAATCGATTTACTGATTACGCTCACGGGGTCCTCCTTGTTGTTATGGGGTGTTCTTGATGCCTACGTAAAAGCCTGCTCAAGCGCCACACCCGCCCCGGTCAACCCCGAATACGGCGCTGTCACCAGCCACACCGGAATGCCGTTGAAATAGTCACTCATGCAGCCTTTGTCCGCGAAGCTTTTGGCGAAACCGCTGGTGATAAAGAAGTCGGCAAACCTCGGTATCACCCCGCCCACGATGTACACGCCACCGCGCCCACCGGTGGTCAACACGTTATTGCCTGCAACCCGGCCCAGCCAGATGCTGAACTGGTCCAACACTTCCATGGCGATCGGATCGCCGGCCAAACCCGCCGCCGTGATGGCTTCGGGCGTTTCCAGCACCGGCGTGTGGCCGTCCACCGCACAGATCGCCCGGTACAGACGCGGCAACCCACCGCCGCTCAAGGCGGTTTCGGCGCTGACGTGGCCGATTTCGTTGTAAATGTGTTGCCACAACTGAGTTTCCCGCGGGCTGCTCAGGGGCAGGTCGACATGGCCGCCCTCGCCCGGCAACGCCGCGTAACGACCTGCGCCGAGGTCCAGCAAGGTGCCGACACCCAGGCCAGTACCCGGGCCGATTACCACCGCCGGGCGCAACGGCTCCGGCGTGCCCGCGCACACCACACGGTATTCGTCGGGCTGCAAACGGGTCATGCCCAGGGCCATGGCCGAAAAATCATTCACCAACAGCAGTTGCTCCACCTGCAGCGTGTTGCAAAACGCAGCCTTGCTCAGGCGCCAGTGGTTGTTGGTGAATTTGAATTCATCGCCGCTCACCGGCCCGGCCACCGACAGGCAGACTGCGCCGATATCGCCGATGTTCAGGCCTTCTTGCTGCAAATAGACCTTGATCGCTTCTTCAGGGCTGGAGTAATCCACCGTGGCATGCACACGAATCGAATGCAGTGCCGAATCCCGCCACAACGCAAAACGGGCGTTGGTACCCCCGATATCACCGACCAGCGCAAGCTTCACTTAAGCGTCTCCAAGGCAGAGGTAAAGGCGCTGGCGCCCTGCTCTGCGGAGCTTGCGGCCAAGCGCATAAATGCAAACAGCTCGCGACCGGCGCCCACGTTATTGCCCAACAGGCCCGTGGCAGGCGTGCGCGCTGCAAATTCTTCGGCGTCTACCTTAAGCTCCAAGGTACCTGTCACGCCATCCACGCGAATGATATCGCCATCGCGCACCCGCGCCAGCGGCCCGCCGCTCTGGGCTTCGGGGTTGACGTGAATCGCGGCGGGGATCTTACCCGACGCGCCGGACATACGCCCGTCTGTCACCAACGCGACTTTGAAACCGCGGTCCTGCAACACACCGAGGAACGGCGTCATCTTGTGCAGCTCCGGCATGCCATTGGAGCGCGGGCCCTGGAAGCGCATGACCGCGACAAAGTCCTTTTCCAATTGGCCGGCCTTGAACGCATCGGCCAGGTCCTGCTGGTCCTGGAACACCACCGCCGGTGCTTCAACCACCTGATGCTCAGGGGCCACGGCGGAAACTTTCATCACGCCACGCCCCAGGTTGCCTTCCATCACGCGCAGGCCGCCTTCGGGCGAGAACGCGCGGGCCACGGGGCGCAGGATGGTTTCGTCGAGACTTTCGATGGGGCCGTCGCGCCAGACCAGTTCACCGTCGACCAGGAACGGCTCCTGGATGTAACGGCTCAGGCCCTTGCCCGCGACGGTATTAACGTCTTCATGGAGCAGGCCGGCCTCAAGCAACTCGCGGATCAGGAACGACATGCCCCCCGCCGCCTGGAAGTGGTTGATGTCGGCCTTGCCGTTCGGGTACACGTGGGACAGGGTCGGCACCACCTCGGAGAGGTCGGCCATGTCCTGCCAGGTGAGGATAATGCCCGCCGACATGGCGATGGTCGGCATGTGCAAGGTGTGGTTGGTGGAACCACCGGTGGCGTTGAGGGCGACGATGGAGTTGACGATGGATTTTTCGTCGACGATTTCGCCGATCGGCGTGAAGTTGCCGTTGGCCTTGGTCAGGCGTGTGACCTGATGCGCGGCCTCGCGGGTCAGGGCGTCACGCAGCGGTGTGTACGGGTTGACGAACGAGGCGCCCGGCAGGTGCAGGCCCATCACTTCCATCAGCAATTGGTTGGTGTTGGCGGTGCCGTAAAAGGTGCAGGTACCGGGGCTGTGGTAGGACTTCATCTCCGATTCCAGCAGCTCTTCGCGGGTGGCCTTGCCTTCGGCGTAGCGCTGGCGCACGTCGGCCTTCTGCTTGTTGGAAATGCCTGAGGGCATCGGGCCGCCCGGTACGAAGATCATCGGCAAGTGGCCGTAGCGCAGCGCGCCCATCATCAGGCCGGGGACGATCTTGTCGCAGATGCCCAGCATCAGCGCGGCATCGAACATGTTGTGGGACAGCGCAACCGCCGTGGACATGGCGATGACTTCACGGCTGAGCAGGCTCAGTTCCATGCCTGGCTCGCCTTGGGTCACGCCGTCGCACATGGCCGGGGTGCCGCCGGCGAACTGGCCGACCGAGCCGACTTCGCGCAGGGCTTTCTTGATCTGTTCCGGGAAATGTTCGTACGGCTGATGCGCCGAAAGCATGTCGTTATATGAAGAAACAATTGCCACGTTGGCGGCATTCATCATGCGCAGGCTGTTTTTGTCTTCGGTGCCGCAACCGGCCACGCCGTGGGCGAAGTTGGCGCATTGCAGCTTGCCACGCATCGGCCCGTCGCTGGCGGCACCGCGAATGAGCGCAAGGTAAGCCTCGCGAGTAGCGCGGCTGCGGGCGATAAGCCGTTCGGTGACCTCAAGAACGCGGGGATGCATGTGTAGAACTCCAGGCTAACGGATGTGGCGACCTGAGTGTCTATGCTGATCAAACGCCCGCAGCGCATGGGATGGCAGGGTGTCGTTTAAATCATCGGACCAGTTGATTCAGGTCACTCGTTGTAGATTGAACAAAATATTGCCACTAAAAAGGCTTGTTTTCTATTTTTATGCGAATAATCTTGTAATTCTTACAACAAATCGACGACAGGCACCTTCCAATGACTCTTCGTATCGCAATCAATGGTTTTGGCCGTATCGGCCGTAATGTCCTGCGCGCACTGTATACCCAAGGCTATCGCCAGGATTTGCAGATCGTCGCCATCAATGATCTGGGCGACAGCTCGATCAATGCCCACCTGCTTAAATTCGACACCGTGCACGGTACTTTCGACGCAGAGGTCGCCCACGATCAGGAAAGCCTGACCGTCAATGGTGACCGGATTGCCGTGAGTGCCATTCGCAACCCGGCCGACCTGCCATGGGCCGCACACAAGATCGACGTGGTATTTGAATGCACGGGTCTGTTCACCGACCGTGACAAGGCTGCCGCCCATATTACCGCCGGCGCACGCAAGGTGATCATCTCGGCACCGGCCAAGGGTGCGGACGCCACCGTGGTGTATGGCGTGAACCATGACATTCTGCGCCAGTCCCACCAGATCATCTCCAACGCCTCGTGCACCACCAACTGCCTGGCACCGGTCGCCCAGGTGCTGCATCGCGAGCTGGGTATCGAAAGCGGCTTGATGACCACCATCCATGCCTACACCAACGACCAGAACCTGACCGACGTCTACCACACCGACCCGTACCGTGCGCGTTCGGCCACCCAGAACATGATCCCGAGCAAGACCGGCGCCGCCGAAGCGGTGGGCCTGGTACTGCCGGAGCTGGCGGGCAAGCTGACCGGCATGGCCGTGCGTGTGCCGGTGATCAACGTGTCGCTGGTGGACCTCACCGTACAGTTGAAAAAAGAAGCCACCGCCGAAGAAGTCAACGCGCTGCTCAAGGAAGCCAGCCAGCACTCGAAAATCCTCGGCTACAACACCCTGCCGCTGGTTTCCAGCGACTTCAACCACAACCCGCTGTCGTCGATTTTTGACGCCAACCACACCAAGGTAAGCGGCAAGCTGCTCAAAGTGCTGGCCTGGTACGACAACGAGTGGGGCTTCTCCAACCGCATGCTGGATAACTGCCTGGCACTGTGCAACGCCGAATAACGAGCGTTGTGCATGTGGCTTTTGTGGGAGGGGGCTTGCTCCCGATGGCGATTTATCAGTCAGAGATGGGGTGACTGACACCGCGCTATCGGGGCAAGCCCCCTTCCCGCATTTGCTCTATGTAGGCCTGCAGCAATAGCCACTTGCCATTTCAGTTGATGATAAGCATTATCATTAACTGAAAATCGGTCGGGTACGCCTGTGAGCCAATCTCGCTTTAACCATGTCTTTCTCACCCAACGGGTGATTCTGCTACGCACCTTGCAGCGGATGGTGAATAACCACAGCACCGCCGAGGACCTGTTGCAGGAAACCTACCTGCGCGTCACCCGGGCCCTGAGCGAGCGGCCCATCGATCACCTCGAACCCTTCGTCTATCAAACCGCACGCAACCTGGCGCTGGATCACCTGCGCGCGCGTCGGATCCAGGCCCGTACGTTGCAGGAAGATGTACCGCTGGACATCCTACAAAGCGTTGCCGCCCCCATCAGCCCCCCCGAAGACGCCACCCAGGCCGAGCAGTTGCTGGAACACCTGAGCGTCAGCCTGGGCCAGTTAAGCGCGCGCCAGCAGCAGATCTTCATCCTCAGCCGCCTGCACGATTGCAGCTACCAGGAGATTGCCGATCAGTTGAACGTGTCCTTGAGCACCGTGCAAAAAGAACTGAAATTGATCATGGCCATTTGCGTAGGTGTGGCCGAACGGCTGGATCGGCCTTAAGCTGCATCCGACAGAAATGTCGACCCAAGCCGTAGAAAATGAATAGAACGTGGCGAAGACCCGAGGCACACCGTGACAGACCCGAACAAACTGCGCGCCCATGAGCTGGCTCATGAGGTGTTGCAAGACGCGGCTATGGACCAGGCCCTCGACTGGCTGATCGCCCTGCAGTGCCCGCAGCCCGGGCAGCAGGCCGAGTTTGAAAGCTGGCTGACCAGCGACCCGGCCCACGCCAATGCCTTCGAAAAAGCCCAGGCGGCCTGGGGTGGCGCGCCGGTACACAGCGCCGCCGCGGCCCTGGCGGCGCCGCGCACGCCCAGCGCCTGGCGCCGGATCAAACCGTACTGGAAGCCACTGGCAACAGCCGCCGTGCTGTTGATCGGCCTGTTCAGCTTCAGCAATTTGCCGGTGCGCCTGCAAGCCGACCACCTCACCGTGGTCGGCGAACGTCAGCGCTTGCAACTGGACGATGGCTCCAAAGTGCTGCTCAACACCAACTCGGCGTTTTCCAGCGACGTCAAGGATCACCAGCGCATCGCCCGCCTGTACCAGGGCGAAGCGTTTTTTGAAGTCACGCCGAACCACGACCAGCCCTTGCAGATCGACGCCGGCCCAGTGCGCGCCAGCGTACGTGACACCGCCTTCGCCGTGCGCTACCTCAATGGCGAGGCCCAGGTGCAAGTGCAGCGTGGTGATGTCGACCTGAGCAACACCGTCGACGACGCCCGCGTGCGCCTGAGCGCGGGGCAAAGTATCCGCATCGGCCCCAAAGGCTTCGGCCAGCCGGCCAAGCTGGATGCCAACAAAGACCTGGCCTGGGTCCAAGGCCGGCTGATCTTCGAAAACTGCCCGATGAGCGAAGTGCTTGCCGAATTGCGTCGGTATTATCCCGGCTGGATCGTCAACACCAACGACCGTCTCGCCCGCGTCGCCGTCACCGGAAATTACCGCCTCGACCAGCCGCTGGACGTGGTGCGTTCCCTGGCACACATCACCTCGGCCACGCTCTCGGAATACCCGGCGCTGGTTATCCTGAATTAAATGAGAACAATTTTTACTCGATAGCCCTCGGTGGTACGTCTCGTCTTAGCCAATGCAACTGATTCCTATTTGGTTCGGTTCGCAACTATAAGATTCGTACCCCGGAGCGCTCTCGATGTCCTCTCGTTTCAATCGCCGGTCTTCTTCGCCCGTCCTGTCCTTGCTGACCGCCGCCATCCTGCTGGCCGGCGTGCCGGTGATGACCGCCAGCGCCGCCGAGCCCGCCGCGCGCAGCCACGGCAATTACACCTTCAGCATCGAGCAGCAGCCGCTGGTCTCGGCGCTCAACGCATTTACTGCCGTGACCGGCTGGCAAGTCGGCCTGCCGGCAGAGCTCGGCCAAGGCGTGTCGTCGCCTGGCGTGCGCGGCCCGCTGCCGCCGGAAAAAGCGCTGGACCGGCTGTTGGTGGGGACCAACCTGGGCTACCGCAAACTGGGCAATAACAGCATCGTGCTGGAGAAACGCGCAGCCGGCGGCACCCTCAACCTGCAGCAGGTGACCATCAGCGCCACTCGCAACGAACAGGATGTGAACAGTGTGCCCAGCACCGTCAGCGTGCATGAACGCGAAGCGCTGGACCGTCAGAACGTGAACACCATCCGCGAACTGGCGCGCTACGAGCCCGGCGTGTCGGTGGGCGGCGCCGGCACACGGTCGGGCAATGCCGGTTTCAACATCCGCGGCATCGATGGCGACCGCATCCTCACCCAAGTGGACGGCGTGGAAGTACCCGACAACTTTTTCAACGGCCCCTACGCCAAGACCCGCCGCAACTATGTCGACCCGGAAATCGTCAAGCGCGTAGAGATCCTGCGTGGCCCCGCCTCAGCCCTGTATGGCAGCAGCGCCATCGGCGGCGCGGTGAGCTATTTCACCCTCGACCCGGATGACATCATCAAGCCCGGCCAGGATGTCGGCGCCCGCCTGAAGACCGGCTACAGCTCCGCCGATGAGAGCTGGCTGACGTCCGGCACCTTCGCCGGTCGCGTGCAGGACTTCGACGGCCTGCTGCACCTGAGCCAGCGCAACGGCCATGAAACCGAATCCTATGACGGCAATAACGCCACCGGGCTGGACCGCACCGGCGCCAACCCGGAAGACGCGCGCACCACCAACGTGCTGGCCAAGTTGGGCTGGAACTACGGTGACGACAACCGCCTGGGCCTGACATATGAGAAGTACAAGGATGATCGCGACATCAACCTGAAGAACGCGGTGGGCGGCCCGTTCATCGGCGGGCGCGGTTTCAACCTGTACCGTGACCGTCGCGGCAACGACACCATTACCCGCGAACGTTTCGGCCTTGAAAACAGCTTCGCCCTCGCGTCACCGATAGCCGACCGTATCAAGACCAGCCTCAATTACCAGATCGCCAAGACCGACCAGACGACCGCCGAAATCTATCAGTCGGGCCGGCGCGTGATGCGTACCCGCGACACGCTTTACGAAGAGAAACAGTGGGTTTTCGACGCTCAGTTGGACAAAGCATTCAGCCTGGGTGAAACCGATCACCAGGTGACCTACGGCACGACGCTCAAACAGCAAAAAGTCACCGGGTCCCGCGAGGGCTCGGCCTATTGCCTCGCTGTCGGCTCCGGTTGCACGGCCATCGGCGCGCCCAGCCCGCAAGCCGGCGACAGCGTGAAGAAGTCCAGTGACTTCCCCGACCCGACCATCAACGCTTACTCCTTGTTCGCACAAGACCAGATCAGCTGGGATAAATGGACGTTCCTGCCCGCCGTGCGCTACGACTACACCCGGCTCAAACCCAAGCTGACCGAGGAATTCCTCAACACCGTGAACCCCACCGGTGCGGACCAAGTGAGCGACAAGGAAAAAACCTGGCACCGTGTTACGCCCAAATTTGGCCTGACCTACGCCCTGACCGATCACTACACATGGTTCGGCCAGTACGCCGAAGGGTTCCGCACCCCCTCGGCCAAATCCCTCTATGGGCGCTTCGAGAACCTGAACATCGGCTATCTCGTGGAGCCGAACCCCGACCTCAAGCCGGAAACCAGCAAGGGCATCGAAACCGGGCTTCGCGGGAAGTTTGACGAGGGGTCTTTTGAGATCGCGGTGTTCTACAACAAGTACCGCGACTTTATCGACGAAGACAACGCCGTGGTCGCGGGTACCGTCGAGCAGTTCAAGGCCGTGAACATCAAACGCGCCACCGTCAAGGGCGTAGAAGCCAAGGGCCGCCTGAACCTGGACGCATTCGGCGCGCCACAAGGCCTCTACACCCAAGGCGCGGTTGCCTACGCCCACGGCCGCAACGACGACAACGGTGAACCGCTTAACAGCGTCAACCCGCTCAAGGGCGTGTTCGGCCTGGGCTATGAGCAGGACAACTACGGTGGCCTGCTGAGCTGGACCCTGGTGAAAAAACAGAATCGCGTCGACAGCAGCACCTTTCACGCCCCCGACGGCAGCACCGAAGGCCCGTTCAAGACCCCGGGCTTCGGCATTCTCGACCTGACCGCCTACTACAAGGTGACCAACGACGTGACCCTCAACGGCGGCTTCTACAACCTGACCGACAAAAAGTACTGGAACTGGGATGACGTGCGCAGCTACGACAGCGTCGGCGAAGCCGCAGTGACGGGCCCCGCCAACCTTGACCGCCTGACCCAGCCGGGTCGCAACTTTGCGATCAACGTGGTCTGGGACATCTGACCACGCCTCCCTCACCTCGCCGAGATTTCGTCGGCCAGGTGAGGATTTTTTACTGTGCCGCGTCTTCTTGTTCGTCTAGTTGATAACCGCTCTCTTTAGGGCAACAAGGCGCTTCCCTTCTCAAGGACTTTTTCATGACCGCTTCCCCTACCGCAGAACGCCCAAGCCTGCGCTCCCAGCGCTTGAACCAGATCACCAATGAGCCGCACACCAAGCTCGATGCGCTGGTAAAAGCCCATGCACCGTTCGAAACCCAGGCCAACTTTGCCCGTTTCGTGGTGGCGCAGTACTTGTTCCAATCGGAACTGGTGGGCCTGTACAACGATGCCGAACTGATCAAGATCGTCCCGGACCTGGCCGCGCGCTGCCGCGCCGACGCCGCCAAACTGGACCTTGCCGACCTGGACACTGAAGTGCCCGCACCGGTGGCCGGCGCGCTCAAGAACCCAAGCAAGGCCCAAGCGCTGGGCTGGCTGTTCGTGTCTGAAGGTTCCAAGCTGGGCGCCGCGTTCCTGATCAAACGCGCCGTGGGCCTGGGCCTGAGCGAAACCTTCGGGGCCCGCCACCTGGGCGAACCGGCCGGCGGTCGCGCCGAAGGCTGGAAGAGCTTCACCCGCACCCTGGATGCTCTGCAATTGAGCGCCGAAGAAGAAGCCGCCGTGGAACAAGGCGCGGTCGATGCGTTTGTACGCTTCACCGTGTTGCTGGAACAGGCGTACGCTAGCGCGCCTGAACTGGCCTGACGTCTGAATTGAAATGCGATCAACTGTGGGAGGGTGCAAGCCCCCTTCCACCGTTAAACTGCATTTCAGTTCGCACTTTTGTAAACCTTCTCCCCAGATAAGTTTCACCATGACCGGTAAAACCCAATCCACCTCGAAAATCGTCCAGCTCCTTTTCGGACTGCTGGCCTACGTCAGCCTGGGCATCGGGTTGGTGGCGATTGTCGTGCCGGGTTTGCCCACCACCGAATTCATCCTGCTGGCTGCCTGGGCTGCCACTAAAAGCTCGCCACGCCTCAGCGCCTGGCTGGAAAACCACCGCCTGTTCGGGCCGATCCTGTTCAACTGGCGCAACGGCAAGATCATCGCGCGCAGGGCCAAGGTCAGCGCCACCGTGAGCATGCTGCTGTGCGCCATAGTGATGCTGGTGATGCTCGACCACGGCTGGCCGATTTACCTGGCCATTGCCGGCATGAGCCTGGGCAACCTGTGGATCTGGTCACGCCCCGAACGGCATGCCCAGCCGCTCTGAACGCTCCTGCACCGCCAACGATCCGCTCACCAACGCCATGAAGCCGCTGTGGGAGCGGGGTTTGCCAGCGCCCACATCAAGCAGCTCAGTGATCGTTCAAAGACCGTTCCAGGCTTGAACAAACTGCGCCACATCTTCCTTCGGCGCCGTGCGCGGTGGGTTTTGCGGCGTGCCCAGGTATAGGAAGCCAATCACTTCTTCATCCGGCTTCAGCCCCAGGCCCTTGGCGACATGAGCGGAGTAAGACAATTCGCCGGTGCGCCACACCGCGCCGATCCCCTGTGCGTATGCCGCCAGCAGAATGCCGTGGGCGGCGCAGGCAGCGGCCAGCAACTGTTCGGATTTGGGTACCTTGAAGTGTTCCTGCAAACGGGCAATCACCACCACCACCAGCGGTGCGCGCAACGGGCCGTTCTGCGCCTTGTCGATGGCGGCTTGCGGGGCGTCGGCGTCTTGCAGGCGCGCGGCTTCGGCCAGCAGCGTGCCCATCCGCTCGCGGGCGGCGCCCTCCACCGTGAGGAAACGCCAAGGACGCAGCTGGCCGTGGTCAGGCGCGCGCATGGCGGCGGCGAACAACACGTCGCGCTGCGCCTGGGTCGGTGCCGGCTCCAGCAAGCGCGGCACGGAAACACGGTTGAGCAAAGCGTCGATAGCCTGCATTGGTCACCTCCAAAAAAAATGTGCGGTCATTCTAGCGGGAATGAATCGGCTACCACCAAACGATAATTGCTCTTATTCATTCCCCCCGGCCCTGTTAGACTTTGCGACCAGATTTTTCGCCTTCGTTCAGGAAACTCGATGTTCCGCTCGCTTTTTCGTCTGTCCATCGCTTGCATGGCCCTGGGCCTCACTGCGTGCGATAACGCCCCCAGGTTTGCCAAGGTCGAGCCGGGTGAGGCGCGTGCGGGCGGCGCGGCGACGGTGAACAAGCGCGACCAGAACGCGTTTTCCCTGCCGTCGGCCAACCTGTCGCCCACGCGCCGCCTGGACTTCAGCGTCGGCAACAGCTTTTTCCGCAGCCCCTGGGTGATCGCGCCGTCCACCACCACCGCGCGTGATGGCCTGGGCCCGCTGTTCAACACCAACGCCTGCCAGAACTGCCATATCAAGGATGGCCGTGGCCACCCGCCGCTGCCCGACGCCGCCAATGCAGTGTCGATGCTGGTGCGTCTGTCGATCCCGGATGCGCCCGCCTACGCCAAACTCATTGAACAGGCCGGCGTGGTGCCCGAGCCGGTCTATGGCGGGCAATTGCAAGACATGGCCGTGCCCGGTGTAGAACCCGAAGGCAAGGTGCGCGTCGACTACACGCCGGTCAACGTCACCTTCAAGGACGGTACCGTCGTCGAGTTGCGCCAGCCAAACCTGCAGATCACCCAACTGGGCTATGGCCCGATGCACCCCGACACGCGTTTTTCGGCGCGCATCGCCCCGCCGATGATCGGCCTGGGCCTGCTCGAAGCCATCAGCGAGGCGGATATCCTGCGCAACACCGACGCGAAAACCGCCGATAAAGAAGCCCTGGTCGGCCGCGCGAATTGGGTGTGGGATGACGCTCGGCAAAAGACTGTTCTGGGGCGCTTTGGCTGGAAAGCCGGGCAACCCAACCTCAATCAACAAAATGTTCACGCGTTTTCTGGTGATATGGGCCTCACCACCTCCCTGAGACCCTTCGATGACTGCACCGATGCCCAAGTGGCCTGCAAGCAGGCGCCCAACGGCAACGGCCCCGACGGCGAGCCGGAGGTCAGCGATAACATCCTGCGCCTGGTGCTGTTCTACACCCGCAACCTCGCCGTACCCGTGCGTCGCGATGTCGACAGCCCACAAGTGCTGGACGGCAAGAACCTGTTTTACCAGGCGGGTTGCCAGGGTTGTCACAAACCGTCGTTCACCACCGCAGCGACGGCCGCCGAACCTGAACTGGCCAACCAAGTGATCCGCCCCTACAGCGACCTGCTGTTGCACGACATGGGCCCGGGCCTGGCCGACAACCGCAGCGAATTCAAGGCCGGCGGCCGCGACTGGCGCACCGCGCCGTTGTGGGGCATCGGCCTGACGCAAACCGTGAGTGGCCACACCCAGTTTCTGCATGACGGCCGCGCGCGCAACCTGCTGGAAGCCGTGCTCTGGCACGGCGGTGAGGCACAAGCGGCGCAGCAGCATGTGTTGTCCTTCAATGCCGAGCAGCGCGCTGCGTTGCTGGCGTTCCTGAATTCTTTATAAGCTTTGCCCCACTTACAGAAGGGAGCTCGACATGTTCCGTCCCAAGTTGTTGTTCACCAGCCTGGCCGCCCTTGCGCTGGGCGCCTGCTCGCCACAAGACCCGCAAGCCGTGACCTCGGCGGCGATCGCCAAGCAAGTGATCCTGCCGACCTACAGCCGCTGGGTCGAGGCCGACCGTCAACTGGCCGTCAGTGCCCTGGCCTACTGCCAAGGCAAGGAGAGCCTGGACACCGCCCGCGCAGACTTCCTCCACGCGCAAAAAGCCTGGGCCGAGTTGCAACCGCTGCTGATCGGCCCGCTGGCTGAAGGCAACCGTTCGTGGCAGGTGCAGTTCTGGCCGGACAAAAAGAACCTGGTGGGCCGTCAGGTAGAACAACTGGTCGCCAGCCAGCCGCAGATCGACGGCGCCGAACTGGCCAAGTCCAGCGTGGTGGTACAAGGCTTGTCGGCCTACGAATACATCCTCTACGACGCCAAGACCGACCTCGCCGACGCGGCACAGAAAGCGCGTTATTGCCCGCTGCTGGTGGCCATCGGCGACCGTCAGAAAGCCTTGGCTGAAGAGATCCTGGCCAGTTGGAATAGCACCGACGGCATGCTCGCGCAGATGAGCAAGTTTCCCAACCAGCGCTACGCCGATTCCCACGAAGCGATCGCTGATCTGCTGCGTGTGCAAGTGACCGCGCTGGACACCCTGAAGAAAAAACTCGGCACGCCGATGGGCCGCCAGACCAAGGGCATCCCGCAGCCGTTCCAGGCTGACGCATGGCGCAGCCAGTCGTCCCTGCAAAGCCTGGAGGCCAGCCTCGCCGCCGCCCAGACCGTGTGGGTCGGCGTCGACAACAAGGGCCTGCGCGGCCTGCTGCCGGCGGATCAGAAGCCATTGGCCGACAAGATCGACGCTGCCTATGCAGCATCGCTGAAACTGTTCGCCAGCAACCAGCGCACCCTCAACGAACTGTTGAACGATGACGCCGGGCGCCAGCAACTCAATGACCTCTACGACAGCCTCAATGTGGTTCACCGCCTGCACGAAGGCGAACTGGCCAAGGCGCTGGGCATCCAACTGGGCTTTAACGCCAACGACGGTGACTGATGATGCTCAGGCGACAGGCTTTGGCCATTGGCAGCGTACTGCTCAGCGCACTCACCCTGGGTGGCTGGACGCTGTTCAAAAGCAAAGACAAACGCCCGCTGCTGTTGTCGGCGCGGGATGATGCGGACGGCAAGCACTACGCCGTGGGCTACCACCTGGACGGCAAACCCGTATTTGCCACCCAGGTTGGCCAGCGTTGCCACGACATCATCAACCACCCCACGCTACCGATTGCGTTGTTTGTTGCCCGACGCCCAGGCACCGAGAGTTACCTGATCGACCTGCGTGATGGCGCATTGCTGCAAACCATTACCTCGAACGCCAATCGCCACTTCTATGGCCATGCGGTGATTCACCAGAGCGGCGACTGGCTGTACGCCACCGAAAACGACACCTCCGACCCCGGTCGCGGCTCTGCTCGGTGTGTATAAGTTCGAAGGCGAGCGGCTGGTGCACAGCGGTGAGCTTTCTACCCACGGTATCGGCCCGCACCAGGTGTCGTGGATGCCCGACGGCGAGACACTGATCGTGGCCAACGGCGGCATTCGCACCGAAGCCGAAAGCCGTGTGGAGATGAACCTCAACGCCATGGAGCCAAGCCTGGTATTGATGTGCCGCGACGGCACACTGATCAGCAAGGAAACCCTGGCGCAACAGATGAACAGCGTGCGCCACATGGGCATCGCCAGCGATGGCACCATCCTTACCGGTCAGCAATTCATGGGGCCGTCCCAAGAGCGTTCCGAGCTGCTGGCGATCAAGCGGCCAGGGCAGCCGTTCGTCCCCTTCCCGGTAGCCGATGAGCAGTTGCAGGCGATGGGGCATTACACCGCCAGCGTCGCGGTGCACAGCGAGTTGCGCCTGGTGGCGCTGACCGCGCCGCGTGGCAACCGCTTCTTTATCTGGGACATGGACAGCGGCGAGCTGCGCCTGGATGGGCCGTTACCGGACTGCGCGGGTGTCGGCGCGGTGGCGGATGGTTTTGTCGTCACCTCCGGTCAAGGGCGTTGCCGCTTCTACGATTGCCGCCAGCAACCGTTGGTGGCAACACCGCTGGAGTTGCCGGCGGGGCTCTGGGATAACCATCTGCACCTGATTTGAGCCGAGTTTGGCCGTTTCCCGGCGGTGAATAACGCAAAAAAAGGGCCTCGCATCGCAAGGCCCTTTTCGGCTGGCTTGATCGTTTCAACTCTGTGGCCTCATCCCTTGAGACATGCCAAACATGAACAGCAGCAGCTCGTGATCAGGCTTGGCCGCCACACTCGCCTTGGCGACACGCGGCAACAGGCATTGCGCGCCCTCCTGCGTTGCACTGAGTACCTGTGTGCGAGGCTGCTCCCACGCGGCCAGGGCCAAGGCAGCAACGCCCAACGCCCCCACCAGGAACAGACCTCGTGCTATTTCTAGCTTCATTTGGTTAAACCCTTGATAGCGCTGCCAAACGCCGTCTCGTAAAAGTAGCTGAGTTTTTGCCAGTCGCTATCGCTCCACGACGAATGGCGGCGCAGTTGCCGCATGTCATGGGACGCCGCCCGATGAGCGGTCAGGCGCTGGCGACATTTTTCAAAATCCAGCAGTGCCACGTCCACAGTGGCCGAGTCGCCCTCGCCCATCACCCGCACAAAAATATGCTTGATGTACAGGCAACCGTGCTGCCAGCGCCCCTTGTGCATACGCGCCAGGGTGCCGGCCAATTCCTTGAGCACACGCTCGTGCACTACTTCGCCGTAGCGTTCACGGCCACCGGCGGCGTACCAGTGTTCAATTTCGTCGAAACCGTCGAGCGCCGCTGTCACCAGCAGTGCCTTCCAGTGGTGATCCGCATCGCGACGCGCCTCGCAGAACACCAGCTCCGGTACGCGCACATCCAACAAGCGCAGGCCCTTGATGGCGTCCCGCTCGCGCAACACGGTGGGGCGACCGAACGGGTGCAGCCAACTGCGATAGATGTGCCCGGTCTGGCGCTTGCTGTAGAGCAAGCGGCCATTGGCGCTCATCACGCGTTGCACACCGCTTTCACCGCCGCGCCGACGATTGGGTTCCTCGACCCACTCGCCTTGCTGGCGCCAGAAATAATCAAACTTGTCTTCGGGAGCTACGTGACTGCCTGCTACGCACTCAACTGCCATCCTGCTACCTCTTGCGCAATACATACACTCGCCACATGGCGTACAACGGTATGAAGTCCAGAGACTCCTGGACACGAAAACCGGCTTCTTCGAACTCTGCCTCAACAGTAGCAGCTGGTAACACAAATCTGTTTTGGTAACTTTCCTGCTCACCTTTTCTACGCCGCTGCCCTTCGAGGCGCTTGCGTTTCCAGGCTTTGAAATTGCCGTCGACCCACAGCGAAATGATCACACTGTCGCGGGTAACCCGTTGGAACTCCCGCAATATCGCCAGCCGGTGCGCCGGGTCACCAATATGGTGCAGCAGGCGCATACAGAAAATGCTGTCGACCGCGTTATCTGGCAGGTCGATATCAAAGGCTGATGTCTGCAAGGGTCGTACCCGTTTCACAACTTCCGCGGGTTGGGCGACGGTTGCAACCTTCAACATCGACGCTGAATTGTCCGCGCCGATAATCACACGGTTGGGTTTCTCTGCCAGCAACGGCCAGAACCGCCCCGCGCCGCACGGCAGGTCCAGTACCAGGCCTGGCTCACCGGCCATCGCCAGGGCGCCACGAGCCAATTGCTCGTCGCGTTTATGGGACAGGCGACGCGCCAGATTGTCTTGATGCTTGAGTAAATATTCCCGCGCATGCTCATCGTCATACTTTTCGGAAAATTCGAGCTTGATAGGGTTAGACATCACTGATCTCCAGTTACTGATGCCTACAACGTTAAGCACCGAACTGTGATCAACAGGTCAACCATGTGTGAAAAACCTGTCCTGTCCAACCCCATACATTTCAAAACTTTACAGACATAAACAATATCATGGGGCCATCTTCGCCGAATGACGACGATGTTTGGGAGGATTGCGGCAGGGTGGACGGGTCAGGCGCCGGGCTGACCCAGTTCGACATGAAAGCGGCAGCCATTGGGCTCCATGGTGCTGAGGCTGACGCTCCAGCCCTGGTTCTCGCAGATCCGTTGCACCAGCGACAAACCAAGCCCCAGGCCATCACCACGCTTCTCGCTGCCGCGCACGAAGGGCTCGAACATCGCTTCGCGTTTCTCTTCTGGAATGCCGACGCCACTGTCTTCCACCACAAAGCCCGCCGGCTCCAGGGTCAGCCGGATAAAACCATGCTCGGTGTAATGCAAGGCATTGCGCAGCAGGTTGCCCATCACCGCATGCAGGAACGTCGTGTTGTAGCGCGTGTCCAGGGGGTTGCCTGGCTGGTAGATCAGTTCCAACCCCTTGTGTTCGATTTGTTCACGCCAGATGCCGAGCAAATCGTCCGCCACCTGGCTGAGGGTGACCTGGGCCGACATAGAGGCATCGTTATGCTGGGCGCGGGCCAGCATCAGGAAGGTCTGTACCAGCTCGCGCATTTCTTCGCAGGCACGGGCAATGCGCTGCACCTGGTTACGCCCGCGCTGGTCGATGGCCGGGTTTTCCAGCAACAGCTCGCAGGAGCTAGCCAATACCATCAAGGGGGTGCGCAATTCGTGGCTCACATCGCTGGTAAACAACTGCTCACGCGACAACGCCGCGCGCAGCCGCCCCAACGTGGCGTCGAACGCCACCGCCAGCTCACCCACTTCATCGGCCGCATAGTCCGGCGCCAGGGGCGGCGCCAGCCCCAGCAACTGGTCGCGGTGACGCACCTGACGCGCCAGGCGCACCACCGGCGCCATCACCTTGCGCGCCAGCACCCAGCCGAGGAACACCGCCAATGCCAGGCTGAGCACAAAGCCCACCAGCACCACGGCAAACAGCACACGCTCACGCTCTTCGAAATCGCTTTGGTCTTGCAGCAACACATAACGTCGCCCGTCAATCACTTCGACCATGGCGTGGTACGACAGCGATTCGCGAAATACTTCATGAAAGCCCGGCTCCAGATGCCGCAGGTCCTTGGGCAATTCAAAATCGCCCGGCCCGCCGCTGAAATAGAACAACTGGTCCGGCTCGGGTCGGTGGCGCCAGTCTTCGACCGTGTCCATCAGCAGCAAGCGTTGCAAGTCACCGCCCAGGCCCGCCGAGATCAACTTCTCTTCCACCAGGTGCACGGTCGCGATAATGCCCATGGCGAAGGCCCCCGCCACCAACGCACTCATCAACGCAAAGGCGATGATGATCCGCTGGGAAAGGCTTTGCTTAAACTCCATCACGCCCCTCGGCCAGACGATAACCAACGCCGTGCACTGTCTGCAGTAACGGTTTGGCGAAGGGCTTGTCGATGACTTGGCGCAACTGGTGGACGTGGCTGCGCAGGCTGTCGCTGTCCGGGCAATCGTCGCCCCACAGCGCCTCTTCGAGGATTTCGCGGCGCAGCACGTGCGGACTTTTTTGCATCAGCACCGCCAGCAGCTTGAGGCCGACCGGGTTGAGCTTGAGCAGGCGCCCTTCACGGGTGACTTCCAGGGTGTCGAGGTCATAGCTCAAATCGCCGACCTGCAAGGCGCGGCGGTCGCCGCCCTGAGCACGGCGCAGCACGGCTTCGATACGCGCGGCCAGTTCCGACAGAGCAAACGGTTTGAGCAGGTAATCATCGGCGCCGGACTTGAAGCCCTGCAACCGGTCGTCCAACTGGTCACGCGCGGTGAGCATGATCACTGGCGTGTCGCGGCGGGCGTCTTCGCGCAGGCGCTTGCACAGGGTGTAGCCATCGATACCGGGCAGCATGATGTCGAGCACGATCAGGTCGTAATGCTCGGTGGCCGCCAGGTGCAGGCCCGACAAACCGTCCTGCGCACAGTCCACGGTGTAGCCCTTGAGCCCCAGGTAATCCGCCAGGTTGGCCAGAATATCGCGGTTGTCTTCAACCAATAAAATTCGCATGGGCAGTGTCTCCGTACGCGGTAACGGCCGTGTTGGCTCGCGCAGCTTAAGGCCAAGCGGGGCTCAGGGATAGAGCCGGAAGGTGCGTCGATAAGGGTTTTCAACCGATTCAACCGTTCAACGAGTTTTTCACTATAGCTTCACAAACTGACTACAGCGTCAGGACGAATATCGCCGCCCATTGATATAAGGAACATGGACATGGGGTTTTTCAAATCGGCGCCAATGCGCTATCTGCAGTTGATCACCGGTGCCTGGCTGGTGGTTTTCCTGCTCACTCGCAGCGTGCTGCTCATTACTCACCTGGACGAAGTCGGCGGCAACCTGCTGCCGGTGTTTGGCGTCGGTGTGCTCTACGATCTGGGTTTCCTGGCCTATGCGGCGCTGCCGCTGGGACTTTACTTACTGCTCTGCCCTGCGGGACTGTGGCGCCGCCGTGGACACCGCTGGTTCCTGCAGGCGGTGTTGACCGTGAGCCTGTTCGCCATGCTGTTCACCGCGGTCGCCGAATGGCTGTTCTGGGACGAGTTCGGTGTGCGCTTCAACTTTATTGCCGTCGATTACCTGGTGTATTCCGACGAGGTGCTGAACAACCTGCTGGAGTCCTACCCGATCGGCAAGCTGCTGAGCCTGCTGGCGATGCTGGCCATTGTGCTGAGCCTGGCGCTGCGCAAACCGTTCAACGCGGCGATGAACGCTCCGCTGCCGGCCCTGCGCGGCCGCGTGTTGAACGCCGTGGCGCTGCTGGTCGTCGCCGGCCTCAGCCTGCAACTGATCAGTCAGGACAGCCCGCGCACCCAGGGCGGCAACGCCTACAAGAACGAGCTGGCGAGTAACGGCCCCTATCAGTTTTTCGCCGCGTTCCGTAACAACGAGCTGGACTACACCCAGTTCTACAAAACCTTGCCAACCGACGTGGTCGCCCAGCAATTGCGCGCCGAACTCAGCGAACCCAACGCCCGCTTCGTCGGCCAGGACCCGCTGGATATCCGGCGCGAGATCAGCAACCCCGGCACCTTGCGCAAACCCAACATCGTGCTGGTGACCATCGAAAGTTTCAGCGCCAAGTACATGGGCAGCAATGGCGATGGGCGCAACCTCACGCCTAACCTGGATGAGCTGCGTAAACAAAGCCTGTATTTCAATAATTTCTACGCCACCGGCACCCGTACCGATCGAGGCCTTGAGGCCATCACCCTGGCGATCCCTCCGACGCCGGGGCGCTCGATCGTCAAGCGCATTGGCCGCGAGAGCGGGTTCGCCAGCCTCGGACAACAACTCTCCGCCATCGGCTACGACAGCGTGTTCGTCTACGGCGGGCGCGGTTACTTCGACAATATGAACGCGTTTTTCAGCGGTAACGGTTACCGGGTCGTAGACCAGAGCAGCGTGCCCGAAGCGGAAATTTCGTTTAAAAACGCCTGGGGCATGGCCGACGAAGATCTCTACAAACAGACCCTCAAGCTCGCCGACGCCGACTACGCCAGGCAGCAGCCGTTTTTGCTGCAACTGATGACCACCTCCAATCATCGTCCCTACACCTATCCGGATGGGCGCATCGACATCAAATCCGGCAATGGTCGCGACGGCGCGGTGAAATACACCGACCACGCCATCGGCGAATTCCTCGCCGCTGCGCGCAAGAAACCGTGGTTCGATAACACGATCTTTGTGTTCGTCGCCGACCACACCGCCGGCAGCGCGGGCAAGGAAGACCTGCCCATCACCAACTATCAGATCCCCTTGTTCATCTATGCGCCAACGCTGATCGATGCCCGGGAAACCGCGCAATTGGCCAGCCAGATCGACATTGCGCCGACGCTGTTGGGCCTGATCAACCTGAGCTACGAGTCGACCTTCTTTGGCCGCAACCTGCTGCAGGACAACCCACTGCCGCCTCGGGTCGTGGTCGGCAACTACCAGCATCTGGGGTTGTTCGACGGCACGGACCTGGCGATCCTCAGCCCACGCCTGGGCCTGCGTCGCCATGACCAAGCCCTGGGTGAGAGCCAGGAATTGCGGGTGAACAGCGATGATCCATTAATCCAGCGCGCGATCACCTACTACCAGGCCGCCAGCTATGGGTTCAAACAACAATTGCTGAGTTGGAGGGGGCACAAGGACGAGGCCCCAGCGCTGAGCACACGCTAAACAGAGCGTCCCGCACAGGTGAGTGCGGGACGTCTTCGATCAAGGTCCGCCATGCCATCCCCTCCCGTTGCGCCGGCTTCCAAGCCGCTTGATTTTCGGCTATACCTGGGCATTCCCGCCGCCGCCGCGCTGGCATTGCTGTTGCTGGAGCTGACGCCACTGGACATGGCTCTCGCCAAACGGTTCTACAACGCGGCGGAGGGCGGCTTCGTCGGTCGCTACAGCTTCTTGCTCGAAGACATCCTGCATGACCGCGCCAAGCAGTTGGTGATCCTGTTTTCGGTCATGGCAATCCTGGGGTTTGTCGGCACATTTATCCTGCAACGCCTCAAGCCCTACCGCCGCGAACTGGGCTGCCTGGTGCTGTCCCTTGGACTGGCGACCGCCTTTGTTTCACCGTTGAAAACCCTGACCGGCGTGCAGTGCCCGTGGAGCCTCAAGGAGTTCGGTGGCGAGGAAACCTACAGCACACTGTTGAGCCATCGCCCCGCCACCGATAAACCCGGGCGCTGTTGGCCCGGCGGCCATGCGGCCACCGGGTTCGCCCTGTTCGCGCTGTTTTTTGCACTGCGTGACCGCAAGCCGCGGATGGCCCGCTACGCATTCCTCTTCGCGGTCGGCTTGGGCAGCATCTTTTCAGTGAGCCGCATGCTGCAAGGGGCGCACTTCTTTTCCCACAATGTGTGGACGGCGATTTTTTGCTGGCTGATCTGCCTGGGCCTGTATGGTTTGTTGCTGTATCGGCCATCGAGGCCCTTGGCGCCGCGCTGAACCTCAGACAGCGCGCACAAAAAAGCCCCGCCTGCATCACTGCAGGCGGGGCTTTTTCAGTACAGGGGTAAGGCTGGCTTACATCATGCCGCCCATGCCACCCATGCCGCCCATGTCTGGCATACCGCCGCCAGCCGAGCCTTCTTTCTTCGGTGCATCAGCGATCGCCGCTTCGGTGGTCAGGATCAGACCGCCGATGGAGGATGCTGCTTGCAGCGCCGAACGGGTCACCTTGGTAGGGTCCAGGATGCCCATTTCGATCATGTCGCCGTAGACGCCAGTCGCAGCGTTGTAACCGTAGTTACCTTTGCCGTTCTTGACTTCGTTAACCACAACGCTTGGCTCGTCGCCGGAGTTGGCAGCGATCTGGCGCAGCGGTGCTTCAACAGCACGACGCAGCACAGCGATACCGACGTTCTGGTCAGCGTTGTCGCCGGTCAGGCCGGTCAGGGCTTCCAGAGCACGGATCAGCGCAACGCCACCGCCAGGTACCACGCCTTCTTCGACGGCTGCGCGGGTTGCGTGCAGGGCGTCTTCAACGCGGGCTTTCTTCTCTTTCATTTCAACTTCGGAACCGGCGCCAACCTTGATCACTGCAACGCCGCCGGACAGCTTGGCCAGACGCTCCTGCAGTTTTTCACGGTCGTAGTCCGAGGAGGTTTCAGCAACCTGCGCACGGATCTGGGCGATACGGGACTCGATGTCGCTTTCAACGCCAGCACCGTCAACGATGATGGTGTTTTCCTTGGAGATGGTCACGCGCTTGGCGCTACCCAGGTTTTCCAAGGTGGCGCTTTCCAGGCTCAGGCCGATCTCTTCGGAGATAACGGTACCGCCGGTCAATACGGCGATGTCCTGCAGCATGGCCTTGCGACGGTCGCCGAAGCCTGGAGCCTTGACGGCTGCGACTTTGACGATGCCACGCATGTTGTTCACAACCAGAGTGGCCAGGGCTTCGCCTTCAACGTCTTCGGAAACGATCAGCAGTGGGCGGCCGGCTTTGGCCACGGCTTCCAGTACTGGCAGCATTTCGCGGATGTTGGAGATCTTTTTGTCGACCAGCAGGATCAGCGGGCTGTCCAGCTCAGCAACCATGGTGTCTGGTTTGTTGACGAAGTACGGGGACAGGTAGCCACGGTCGAACTGCATGCCTTCTACAACCGACAGTTCGTTTTCCAGGCCCGAGCCTTCTTCAACGGTGATCACGCCTTCTTTGCCGACTTTTTCCATGGCTTCGGCAATGATGTCGCCGATGGAGCTGTCGGAGTTGGCGGAAATAGTACCCACCTGGGCGATAGCCTTGGTGTCAGCGCATGGCTTGGACAGGTTTTTCAGCTCGGCAACGATGGCGATGGTCGCCTTGTCGATGCCGCGCTTGAGGTCCATCGGGTTCATGCCGGCAGCGACGGCCTTGTAGCCTTCGTTGACGATGGCCTGAGCCAGAACGGTAGCGGTGGTGGTGCCGTCGCCTGCGTCATCGTTGGCACGGGAGGCAACGTCTTTGACCAGCTGCGCGCCCATGTTCTCGAAACGGTCTTCCAGTTCGATTTCTTTGGCTACGGAAACGCCGTCCTTGGTGATGGTCGGAGCGCCGAAGCTCTTCTCGATGATCACGTTACGGCCTTTCGGGCCCAGGGTCGCTTTTACTGCGTCAGCCAGGATGTTGACACCGGTGAGCATTTTCTTGCGGGCGGAGTCGCCGAATTTAACTTCTTTAGCAGCCATGATCGATATTCCTTAAATACTTTGTAGTAACGGGAAAATGAGCGGGAAATCAGCCTTCGAGTACGGCGAGAATTTCGTTCTCAGCCATCACCAGCAGGTCTTCGCCGTCGATTTTCACAGTATTGCTGCCGGAGTAAGGGCCGAAAACAACCTTGTCACCCACTTTCACGGCCAGTGCGCGGACATCACCGTTTTCCAGGGTCTTGCCTGGGCCCGCAGCGACGATCACACCGTGGTTGGCTTTTTCAGCAGCCGAACCTGGCAGAACGATGCCGCCAGCGGTTTTCTTTTCTTCTTCGCTGCGACGGATGACGACGCGGTCGTGCAGAGGACGAAGCTTGCTCATTGTCGATCTCTCCTAATTGTGTTTTTCATCGGCCGGTATCAATTCCGGCGGGTTAAATTCCGGCGGTGCCGGTCGCGGTTCGCTGGGCGAAACGCGGAAGTCTGTCTAGTGTCACCACCAGAAACCTTGCGGTGACCGATACATAAGGGCGCATAAGCTGATTACAAGGGGGCGTAGATGAAATTTTTTGTGTCTGCGGCCGGGGAAATGCAACACGGCACCCAAAGGTGCCGTGCCGATGAAGCAGTTATTTGCTGTCGCGGTGCTCGAACTCGCCTTCAATCACATCGCCTTCGCGCCCCAGCGGCTCGCGTGGAACCGGGCCACCGCGCGATTGCAGGTCGTCGGCGAACGCTCGTTGGCGTATCGCCGCTTCTTCGGCGCGCTGGCGCATCTTGCCGGCCAGCAGTTTGCGGGTGAACGGCAGCAGCATGACCAGGCCGATCACATCGCTGATAAAACCCGGCAGGATCAATAGGCCACCCGCCAGGGCCATCATCAGGCCTTCGAGCATGGTCTGGGCCGGCAGCTCGCCGCGGTTCAGGCTTTCACGGGCACGCAGCGCCGTCGCCAGCCCGGCGACGCGCAGCACCAGAACGCCGAGCATCGAGCCGAGAATGATCAGCAACAGGGCCGGGAAAAAGCCGATCGCACTGCTGACTTGAACGAATACGAACAGCTCCAACACCGGGAACAGCAGAAAGAGCAATAAAAAAGGGCGCATCAAAAGAGTTCCTCAACGCAAGAATGCCTTGCAAGTACACACTAGATGCCGCCACCCCTGCCTGAATTCAAGCTGAAGCCGGTTCTTTTTTTGGCCATGCCTGGGCATGAGCCAATGAAACGAGGGCTTCGCGCACTTGTGTCGGAGTGTTGCAAGACTCGGCAAAGGGCAACCAGTACAGTGATTGGCCAATGCGCAGGTGCATGCCCTCGCTGTCGATGCCGGCCAGTTGCGCCGGCTCGGAGGCGGGCAGCCCCGCCAGGTCGACATAGTGAGCAATTGCCTTGGCGTGATCGCTGTTCATGTGGTCGACCATACTGCGCTCGGCCTTGCCGAAGAACGGGTTGGTCAGGCTCAACTGGTCGATCCAGTGAATCGCGCCAAAGCCGCCGATATAGCGGTGGCGAACCGGCTTGAGCACCCAAAAGTCGAAATCGTGAGCCTTGTGGTAATTGGCCGAATCAGGAAAGTAGCGGTAGTAACGCTCGGCGGCCGCTTCAATGGCAGCGGTGTCTTCCAGCTTCTCGGCTTCGGCCAGATAGGTCAGGCGCCCCACCGCCTGCACATCATCCGCCTCGCGCTCGCCCACCAACAGCGAGCACTTGGGGTCTTTCTGCAGGTTGTGGGTGTGTTGGGCGATGCGGCTGATCAGGATCAGCGGGCGGCCCAGTTCGTCCAGGCAGTAAGGCACCACCGAACCGAACGGGAAGCCAGGCATGGCCTTGGATAATGTGGAGAGGGCTCCACGGTATTCCTTGAGCAACAGCTCTCGGGCGTTCTTGGCAACCTGTGCGCTCAACGTATGACTCCTCGGGTATTCAGCCGCCCACAGTCTATGGGAATCGATCTCAACACACGGTAATCAATATACGCACCGGTTGCCAGGGACTCGATTACCAGGCCACGCCGAAGCCTGCGGTGTAGCGGGTCTTGCTCAAGCTGCTTTCGGAGTCGCCGCTGATCATGTCGCGCTCGGCCTTGAGGTTGAGCGATGCCCATTCGGTGACTTTGTAGCGCAGGCCCATCTCAGCATCGAGAGAGTAGTCGACGGGCCCATCGATCGGCCGGCCCAGTTCCCCATTGGTGAAGAACTCGACGGTCTTGCCCACCAGGTAGCGGTTGTAATTCCATTTCATGGCCACCGAATAGAAGTTGTCTTTACCGCCTTCGGCATATTCATAGTCGGTACGGTTGACCAGCGAACCGAGGGAGAACGCCCCCAACTCGTCGTCCCAGAACTGGTACCCCGGGCCGGTACCGACGGTGCGTTGGCGGGCGAGGTCTTCGACTTTGTCGCGCTTGTAGGTCAAACGCCCCTGCCAGAACCAGTGCTCGGTGAGGAAACGGTCCAGGTCGTATTCCAGCGCCCAGTTGTCCGTGGTGCTCACATCATCCTGGAACTCGCGGTTGTATTCGCCCTGGCCAGTGTGACGCCATTGGCCATGACGCGCGGTGGTCTTGAAATCGATGTCGTAATCGTTGGTATCTTTCTCGGCGCGCTTATAGTCCAGCGCCATGTCGACGTTGCCCTTCCACACCAGGTCTTCAATCACCGGCTTGGGCTTGATGATTTGCTGGATGCTGGCCAGTTCGACGGTCTTGGGCGCCTCGCCATTGGCCAGCACTACTTTGCCGTCATCCGCAGCCTGCAGGGACTTGGCCTTTTCGCCGGTATAGGCATCCTGCTTGACCAGCAGTTCCTGTTCACTTTCGAGGGTCTTGACCTGCTTCCAGTCCACCGGGATGGCGCCGGCGTAATCGGTCTGGATCAACAGCTTACCGCCGTCGAAGACCTTGATCTTGCCGGTCAGGCGGTCACCGTTCTTCAACCAGACGGTGTCTGCTAGCAAGGGGGTTGAGGCGCTGAGAACAGCTAGGCACAGCAGGGTTCTGGACAACATAAGCGTATTCGAGGCTCGGGCTTTGGCAAAAAGAGGGCATTATCGTGTTAGATAACGTCTGAGCAAGGACTGACTCAAGGATCGGGGTTGAGTTCAACGCTCACCACCATGTTTACAGACGTTTCTTACAAATATGCCGACGATTTCAACGGATCGCGCCATAAACCGGATAGCACCACAGTGAATCAATCAGCCCAAACCCCCGCCGAAATGCGCCGCACCGCGCTCTACCTGACTTTGGCGCAAGTCCCCGCTGGCTGCGTGGTGAGCTACGGCGAACTGGCGCAACTGGCTGGGCTGGGGCGCGCGGCTCGGTGGGTCGGGCGCACCTTGAGCCAACTGCCCGAGGACAGCCGACTGCCCTGGCACCGCGTGCTGGGTGCCGGTGGTCGGATAAGTCTGCCGGCGGGCAGTGCCTCGGGCGACGAGCAGCGCGCGCGTTTGCGCGATGAAGGCGTCACGGTGCGCAACAATCGCGTGGATATTCAGCGCCATGGCTGGCGCCCGGTAGAGCACAGCGGTTAGAGTGCGCGCTTTGTTTTCGCAAACCTGAGGCAGACTCCAGCCCATGCCCCGTAAAACCTGGCGCGCCGCGCTCGCTGCCTATGCCAGCCCCTCGACGTTAGTGCTGTTGTTGCTCGGCTTTGCCGCCGGCTTGCCTTACATGTTGGTGTTCTCGACGCTTTCGGTGTGGCTGCGCGAGGCCGGTGTGGCCCGCGAGACCATCGGCTATGCAAGCCTGATCGGTTTGGCGTACGCCTTCAAATGGGTCTGGTCGCCGCTGCTCGACCAATGGCGCCTGCCGCTGCTCGGCAAACTCGGACGTCGACGTTCCTGGCTGGTCTTGTCCCAGTCGCTGGTGATCCTCGGATTGATCGGCATGGGCTTCTGCGACCCACAGAAACACCTGTCCTGGCTGATCGCTATTGCCGTGGTCGTGGCCTTCGCCTCCGCCACCCAAGACATCGCGGTCGATGCCTATCGCCTGGAAATCGCCGACGACAGCCGCCAGGCCGCCTTGGCCGCCAGCTATATGTCCGGCTACCGCATCGCCGCCCTGCTGGCCACGGCCGGCGCGCTGTTCTTTGCCGAAGGCTTCGGCTCCACCGGTTTCAACTATAAACACGCGGCCTGGACCGGCACCTACGTGCTGTTCGGCGTGCTGATGATCCCGGCGCTGCTGACCACGCTGCTCATGCGCGAACCGAATGTGCCATTGCGCACCCAGTTGCAGGCCGGACGCTACAGTTTTGTGCACCAACTGGTATCGGTGTTTGTGCTGATTGTGCTGCTGGTGTCGGTTCCGGCGATGTTTACCCAACTGTTCAACACCGATTTCGCCAGTGTACTGTTCCAGGGTGTCAGCCTGTGGGACCTGCTGATGGAAGACCGCGCCTTCCTGCGCGCCATCCTCTATATCACGCTGACCGCCTTATGCCTTTCGGCCATGGGCCGCCGTGGGCTTGCGCCGGTGCTGACGCCGGTCAATGACTTTATCCTGCGCTACCGCTGGCAGGCCCTGCTGTTGCTGGGGTTGATCGCCACCTATCGCATGTCCGACACCGTGATGGGCGTGATGGCCAACGTGTTCTATATCGACCAGGGCTTTACCAAGGACCAGATTGCCGGGGTCAGCAAGATCTTCGGCCTGATCATGACCCTGCTCGGCGCCGGCATGGGCGGCCTGTTGATCGTGCGTTTCGGCATCCTGCCGATCCTGTTTATCGGCGGTGTGACGTCGGCCGGCACCAACCTGCTGTTCGTGATGCTTGCCGACATGGGCCCGGACCTGCAGATGCTGATCTTCACCATCTCCCTGGACAACTTCAGCTCGGGCCTGGCCACGTCGGCGTTTGTGGCCTACCTGTCGAGCCTGACCAACCTCAAGTTCTCCGCCACCCAATATGCGCTGCTCAGCTCGATCATGCTATTGCTGCCACGCCTCATCGGCGGGTATTCGGGCGTGATGGTGGAGAAGTTCGGCTATCACAACTTCTTTATGATTACCTGCCTGCTGGGTGTGCCAACGCTGCTGCTGATTGCGTTGCACTGGTATCAGGAAAACCGGCGGATTCGGTTGAACCCACCCGCCGAAGACTGACACAACTCGGTCAATGTGGAGGGGGCTTGCTCCCGATAGCGGTGGGCCAGTGCGCTATAAGCGCCTGACCCTGCTATCGGGAGCAAGCCCCCTCCCACAGACCCCTCTGCATTCTGACGCCTGTACTCCAGCAGTTTGCGCCCGTACAATCCCAAGTCATTTCAAGCCCAGCAACCGACAACGGCCTACCATGCGCACCAGTCAATATTTGCTCGCCACACAGAAAGAAACGCCTTCCGACGCGGTCGTGATCAGCCATCAGTTGATGCTGCGCGCCGGCATGATCCGCAAACTGGCCTCGGGCCTGTACACCTGGTTGCCCATGGGCCTGAAGGTGATGCGCAAGGTCGAAGCCATCGTTCGTGAAGAAATGAACGCTGCCGGTTCTCTGGAAGTGTTGATGCCGAGCACCCAACCGGCTGAACTGTGGCAGGAATCCGGGCGCTGGGAAGAGTACGGCCCTGAGTTGCTGCGCTTCAAGGACCGTCATGGCCGCGACTTCTGCGCCGGCCCGACCCATGAAGAAGTGATCACCGACCTGATGCGCAACGAGCTGAGCAGCTACAAACAGCTGCCGCTGAACCTGTATCAGATCCAGACCAAATTCCGTGATGAAATCCGCCCACGCTTCGGTTTGATGCGCGGCCGTGAGTTCATCATGAAGGACGCCTATTCGTTCCACGCCGACCAGGCTTCGCTGCAGGCGACCTACGACCGCATGCACCAGGTCTACTGCAACGTATTCACACGCCTGGGCCTGAAGTTCCGCGCGGTTGAAGCGGACAACGGTTCCATCGGCGGCGCCGGCTCCCACGAGTTCCACGTGCTGGCCGAGTCCGGCGAAGACGACATCGCCTTCAGCAACGGCTCCGACTACGCGGCGAATATCGAGAAAGCCGAAGCCGTGCCGCGTGAAACCTCGCGCCCAGCCCCAACTGAAGAGCTGCGCCTGGTGGATACCCCGGACACCAAGACCATCGCGGCCCTGGTGGAGAAATTCAATCTGCCGATTGAAAAGACCATCAAGACCCTGATCGTGCACGCCGAGGAAGAAGGCAAGCTGATCGCCCTGGTGATCCGTGGCGACCACGAACTCAACGAAATCAAGGCGGCCCAGCAACCTGGCGTGGCCAGCCCGCTGGTCATGGCCACCGATGCCGAACTGCGCGACGCCATTGGCGCCGGCGCCGGTTCCCTCGGCCCGCTGAACCTGCCGCTGCCGATCATCATCGACCGCTCGGTCGAACTGATGAGCGATTTCGGCATCGGCGCGAACATCGACGACAAGCACTACTTCGGCGTGAACTGGGAGCGAGACCTGCCGGTGCCGACCGTGGCCGACCTGCGCAACGTCGTGGCCGGTGACCCAAGCCCGGATGGCAAGGGCACCCTGGAAATCAAGCGCGGCATCGAAGTCGGGCACATCTTCCAGTTGGGCAACAAGTACAGCAAGGCGATGAAGTGCGAAGTGCTGGGCGAAAACGGCAAGCCGATCACCCTGGACATGGGTTGCTACGGCATTGGCGTGTCCCGCGTGGTTGCCGCTGCCATCGAGCAGAACAACGACGAGAAAGGCATCATCTGGAGTGACGCCCTGGCGCCGTTCCAGGTTGCCCTGGTGCCGCTGCGTTACGAAACCGAGCAAGTACGCGAAGCCACCGACAAACTGTATGCCGAACTCACGGCAGCCGGTTTTGAAGTGTTGCTCGATGACCGGGACAAGAAAACCAGCCCGGGCATCAAGTTCGCCGACATGGAACTGATTGGCATCCCACACCGCATCGTGGTCAGTGACCGCGGCCTGGCTGATGGCAATCTGGAATACAAGAGCCGGACCGAAGCCGAAGCCCAACCGTTGCCGGTGGCTGACGTGCTGTCTTTCCTTCAGGCGCGTATTCGTCGCTGAAAACCAGATCAAGAGAAGTCATGTTCAAGCGAAACACCAGAGCCCTGGGGGGCGCCGCCTTGTGCGGCGCCCTGCTGGTCAGCGGCTGCGCCAACCAGATGTCGCAACGCAGTGAGCACGAGGAGCGGGTCGAGCGTAAGTTGCTCAACCACAGCCTGCAGATCGATGTAGGCGAACCCAAAGTGCTTGAGCTGCCGCAACGCCGGGTGCGCATTCACGAACAGAAGACCTTCGAGGTCACCGAATTCGAAGTCACCCGTCGTTACGACCGCTACACGCCCTACCAACCCTGGCGCAAACTCTATGAGATGCCCCTGGGTGCGGTGGCGCTGGTGGCGGGCGCGGGTGCCAACGTGGCGAATATCTTCGCCCTCGGCCACCTGCCTACCAGCATGACCCACGACTGGCTGACCTACGGCGTGGACGGCCTCAACCCGTTCATGAACGTGCAGTCCCATGGCCGTGCGCAACAGAACCTGGCGGGTATCGATGAAGTCCAGCGCGACAAGCGCGTGGAGTATTCGAGCCTGCCGTGGAGCGAGCGCCCGGTACAGGTCACCGCCGGCAAACAAACCCATGAGCTGACCACCGACCGCAACGGCGTCCTGCGCCTGAACCTGTTGGACAGCCCATTTGCCGAGCAGGACCTGAACCGCATCACCACCTTGAAAATCAGCGTGGAAGATGGCCAGGACGATGTGCATTCGGACTCGACCCTGGCGATCAGCAGCGCCTTGCGCGGCAAATTGCTGGAAGCCCACGGCCTGATCTATGACGACCTGGAAGACGATGAAGTCAGCCAGTGGGTTCACCGGGTCAAGCGCCTCTCGGAGCTGGGCCTGGAAGAAGAAGCCAGCGAACTGGAACAAAGCTTGATCGAACTGACCCGCAATGATCCGGAGTTGCAGCAGGAATTTCTGCAAGCGCTGACCAAGGATGCGGGGCGGTTGGTGGCGGATCCCGGAGCACGCTGAGGCTTCAAAAACGCTGTAGATCCAAATGTGTGGGGGCTTGCTCCCGATAGCGGTGCATCAGCCAGCTTATACATAGCTGACACACCGCAATCGGGAGCAAGCCCCCTCCCACATTTCGACTCCGGTTTCTACCAGGAGAATTCGAGCTGTTCGTTGCCGCCGCTCAAGTCCAGCAGCCGCACACCAATCCCCAACAGCCGCACCGGCTTGCCACCTCGGTTAAATGCCTGGGTCAGCAACTGTTGATAACTCTCCAGATCCCTCCCCGCCCCCGCCTGCTCCAATGTCGTTTGGGTAAAGTCATGAAACTTCACCTTCACAAACGGCTTGCCTGCGCGGTAACTGCTGTCGATGCGCGCCATGCGCCCGGCCAGGGTTTCCATCAGTTCGGGGAGTTTTGCCAGGCAACTTGAAAGATCGGGCAGGTCGACGTCGTAGGTATTTTCCACACTGATGGATTGTCGCCGACTGTCGTTGTGCACCAAACGGTCATCGATCCCACGAGCCAGGCTCCAGAGTCGCTCACCAAAACTGCCGAATTCGCGCACCAGCGCCAGCTTGTTCCACTCGCGCAGTTGCAGGCAGTCTTCAATACCCAGGCGCGCCAGCTTATCGGCCGTCACCTTGCCTACACCGTGCAATTTGCTCACGCGCAACTGGGAGACAAAGTCTTCGACCTGGTCCGGGGTAATCACGAACAGGCCGTTGGGCTTTTTCCAGTCGCTGGCGATCTTCGCCAGGAACTTGTTCGGCGCCACCCCTGCGGACACGGTGATGTGCAACTGGTTGGATACCCGCCGGCGAATATCCTGGGCGATACGCGTGGCGCTGCCACCAAAATGCGGGCTGTCGGAGACATCGAGGTAGGCCTCATCCAGCGACAAAGGCTCGATCAAATCGGTGTAATCGCGAAAGATCAGCTGGATTTCCTTTGACGCTTCTTTATAGGCATCCATCCGCGGCTTGACGATGGTCAGGTCCGGGCACAGCTTTAAGGCATGGCGCGACGACATGGTCGAGCGCACCCCATAGGCCCGCGCTTCGTAGTTGCAAGTGGCGATCACCCCACGCCGATCCGCCGAGCCCCCCACCGCCAGCGGCTTTTGCGCCAGGCTCGGGTCATCGCGCATCTCGATGGCGGCGTAGAAGCAATCACAGTCGACGTGGATGATTTTGCGCTGAGTCATATAAAAGAGGGCAATCCAACGGGCCGCCAGTATCGCATTCACCCCTGTATATAGCACCAGTAGTTTGAATCTTCCGTCTGAGCGGTAGGAAAATTCCCAGCTAAATTTATTTTCTCAATCGAATTTGGCATTTCAATAGAGCTGAAAGCCCCGGCCGGACTGGCCCGCAGCGGTCATGCAGCCACTAATGGAGAGCTAACCGATTGAACCACAAGCGCTTTTCTTTCAATCTCGGGTTGACACACTCGCGTTCCTCTGTAGAATGCCGACACACAGACGCGGGATGGAGCAGTCTGGTAGCTCGTCGGGCTCATAACCCGAAGGTCGTCGGTTCAAATCCGGCTCCCGCAACCAAACATCAAAAAAGGCTACTCGAAAGAGTGGCCTTTTTTGTTTTGCCTGGGTGTCAGCTTCCTGATCCGGCCGGCATCGGGGCAAAGTGTTTTCAATCGCGAAGTCAGGTTGCCCGCGCAGTCAATTCACACTTATTTGACCCATTGGTTGATTAACGGTTGACACCTCGGCGTTGGACTGTACAATGCCGCCCACAGACGCGGGATGGAGCAGTCTGGTAGCTCGTCGGGCTCATAACCCGAAGGTCGTCGGTTCAAATCCGGCTCCCGCAACCAAACATCAAAAAAGGCTACTCGAAAGAGTGGCCTTTTTTGTATCCGGCGAAAAAGTTCTTTTGAAACAATGACATGGCATCTTTCATGAAACCGTACAGGGTTTGTAGAGTCCATCTCATCGCAAGCATGCTTACTTCTCTACGACCAATGGCCGCAGTCGCCGCACCCGGTGATCCGCGTTAATATTTGTAATTATTTTGTCCATAGGGATTGGTAACTTGGCTGGATACCTCCATCCTGTCGCGCACAATCCACGAGGTGATTGATGCGCGCCAACTCGTCTGAACCACAAGACACCGTCACAGCAGAACAACCGATCGCTCCCACCCGCTTACGCTGGCTGGATCTGTTGAGCAAATACCGGCAACCCATCGGGCTGGCCGTCACCTTGCTGCTGTTCGCAATTGCCCTGATCGCCTGCCGACACCTGTTGCTGGAACTGGACCTCTACGCCCTCCACGACTCGATCCTGGACGTGCCCAGGCCGGCGCTGCTGGGGGCATTCGCCGCAGCGGTGGCCGGGTTCGTCATTCTGTTGGGCTACGAATTTTCCGGAGCACGTTACGCCGGGGTAAACCTGCCCGCCAAAACCTTGGCCCTGGGCGGCTTTACCGCGTTTGCCATCGGCAATGCCATCGGCCTGTCGATGCTCTCGGGCGGCTCGGTGCGCTACCGTTTATATGCGCGCCATGGCATCGGGGCGTCGGAAGTGGCCCATATGACCGTATTCGCCAGCCTGGCCCTGGGCTGCGCCCTGCCGCCGCTGGCCGCCCTGGCGACACTGAGCAATTTGCCGGCCGCATCGACGTACCTGCATTTGCCGCAAACTGTACTCGGCGGCGTTGCCGGTGCCGTCCTGCTGTTATCGGCGATGCTGTGCATCGGTATTTATCGCCGACGCCTGCCGGAACAACCGTATCCGGACAACCTGCTGGTCAGGGCCGGCCGTCGCACCCTGCGCTTGCCTGGCCGGCGCCTGACGCTCCTGCAACTGGTCATCACCGCACTCGACGTCGCCGCTGCCGCTACCGTTCTTTATATGTTGCTGCCCGAAGCCCCGCCGTTCGGCCCGTTCCTGCTGGTGTACCTGCTGGCCCTGGCCGCCGGCGTACTCAGCCATGTACCGGGTGGCGTGGGGGTGTTCGAGGCGATTCTGCTGGCAGCCTTCGCCGACAAGCTCGGCGCCGCGCCATTGGCCGCCGCCCTGCTGCTGTACCGCATGATCTATGTCGTGCTGCCGCTGCTGATTGCCTGTGTATTCCTGCTGATCAATGAGGCCCAGCGACTGTTCCAGACCCAACAGAGCCTGCGCGTGGCTTCGGGCCTGGCGGCGCCGGTGTTGGCCGTACTGGTTTTTTTGTCCGGCGTGGTCCTGCTGTTTTCCGGCGCCACGCCAGAGATCGACTCACGCCTGGAAAACATCGGTTTCCTGATTCCCCACCGCCTGATTGATGCGTCGCACTTTGGTGCCAGCCTGATCGGCGTGCTGTGCCTGCTGCTGGCCCAGGGCTTGCGCCGGCGTTTGTCAGCCGCCTGGATGCTGACCATGGTGCTGCTGCTGACGGGCGCCCTGCTCTCGCTGCTCAAGGGTTTCGACTGGGAAGAAGCCAGTCTGATGACCATGACCGCGGTGCTGCTGGCGATCTTCCGGCGCTCGTTCTACCGCGCCAGCCGCCTCACCGAACTGCCGTTCTCGCCGCTCTACCTGGTGGCCAGCGTCTGCGTGCTGGGCGCGTCGATCTGGCTGCTGCTGTTCGCCTATCAAGATGTGCCTTACAGCCATCAACTGTGGTGGCAGTTCACCCTGGACGCCAACGCCCCACGTGGCCTGCGCTCACTGCTCGGGGCTGCGGTGCTGCTGGTGATCGTCTCGCTGACCTGGCTGCTGCGCACTGCTCGCCCGGTGATCCACCTGCCGACGCCGCAAGAGCTGGAGCGCGCCAGCAAGATCCTGATGGCCTCGTCACAGCCCGACGGCGGCCTGGCGCTGACCGGCGACAAGGCGCTGCTGTTCCACCCCAACGACGAAGCCTTCCTGATGTATGCCCGTCGCGGCCGCAGCCTGGTGGCCCTGTACGACCCGATCGGCCCGACCCAACCGCGCGCCGAGATGATCTGGCAGTTCCGCGACCTGTGCGACATCCACCATGCGCGCCCGGTGTTCTACCAGGTGCGGGCGGAGAACCTGCCGTACTACATGGACATCGGCCTTACCGCGATCAAGCTGGGCGAAGAAGCGCGCGTGGACCTCAAACGCTTTGACCTTGAAGCCAAGGGCAAAGAGATGAAGGATTTGCGCTACACCTGGAACCGTGGCACCCGGGACGGCCTGTCCCTGGAGATCTGCGAGCCGGGCACCGCGCCGATGGATGAATTAAAAGTTATCTCGGACGCCTGGCTTACCGGTAAGAATGTGCGCGAAAAAGGCTTTTCCCTGGGACGCTTCAGTGACGACTACCTCAAGCATTTTCGTATCGCGATCATTCGCTTCGAAGGGCGCCCGGTGGCCTTCGCCAACCTGCTCGAGACCTACAACCACGACCTGGCCAGCCTCGACCTGATGCGTGCCCACCCGGACGCGCCCAAGCTGACCATGGAGTTCATGATGGTCGGCCTGATTCAACACTATAAGAATCATGGCTACGCCCGCTTCAGCCTGGGCATGGTGCCATTGTCGGGCCTGCAACCGCGACGGGGCGCGCCATTAACCCAGCGTCTGGGTTCGATGGTGTTCCGTCGTGGCGAGCAACTGTATAACTTCCAAGGTTTGCGCCGCTTCAAAGACAAGTTCCAGCCCGACTGGGAACCCCGCTACATGGCCGTGCCCGCCGGACTGGATCCGCTGGTGGCACTGGCCGATACCGCCGCCCTGATCGCGGGCGGCTTGACTGGATTGGTGAAACGCTGATGATTCGACGCTCCTGGCGGTATGTATTGGCCTTTGTAGTGCTGCTCGCGCTGGTCCTGGGCGGTGGCTTTTGGTTCTGGAACCGCCCTGCCCCGCAGCCGACCCTGGAGCAACTGCCCCAGGTCGATGGTTCGGTGATGACCCGCGTCACTCCGGTCGGCACAGCCAAAGCACGCGTCGCCGTAGCGGTGATGGCCGACGAAACCCTGACCGACAGCCAACTGATGACGCTGAGCCAGGGGGGCAAGGCGCAGATCGTCCAGGTGATCCTGCCAAAAGACGACTGCAAGCTGCAGGAACAAGCGCTGCAAAGCGCCCTGGGCCAGCTCAAGGGCCCGGCGACGCTGGTCAGCGGCATCGGCCCTGGCGCCGCCCTCGCCTGGCGCTGGCTGGCCACCCAGAACGACGACAAGGCCAACGCCATCTCCGTCGGCTTTGCTCTGGTGCAGGAAGGCTGCAAGGACCCGCTGCCCAAGACCGCCGCTCACGGCAACTGGCTGGTGGCGTGGAACGATAACCCTGACGATGAAAGCGCCAGTTTCGTACGCGACACGCCACGCGCGACTACGAGCATCAGCGACTATGACATTCATTACCCGCAAGTCCTGAATAACGAACTGCGCAAGCAACTGGTGGGTTCGGACAACGGCGGGCTGGCGATTCCCGTGGTGGAAGTACCGGCTGGCCAGGCCAAAGACACGGTCACCCTGTTCCTCTCCGGTGACGGCGGCTGGCGTGACCTGGACCGCGACGTAGCGGGTGAAATGGCCAAGATCGGCTACCCGGTGGTCGGCATCGACACCCTGCGCTACTACTGGCAGCACAAAACCCCGGAACAAAGCGCCAAGGACCTCACCGAACTGATGCAGCACTACCGGCAGAAGTGGGGCACCAAGCGCTTCGTACTGACCGGCTATTCGTTCGGCGCCGACGTACTGCCGGCGATCTACAACCGCATGCCGGAGAACGAGCAGCAACGGGTCGATGCGATCATCCTGCTGGCCTTCGCCCGTACCGGCAGCTTTGAGATCGAAGTGGAAGGTTGGCTGGGCAATGCCGGCAAAGAAGCCGCCACCGGGCCGGAAATGGCCAAGCTGCCGCCTGAGAAAGTGGTGTGCATTTATGGCGCCGAAGAAGTCGACGAGAGTGGCTGCACCGACAAGACCGCTGTGGGTGAGGCACTGAAACTGCCAGGTGGGCATCACTTCGACGAGAACTACCCGGCGCTCGCCAAGCGGTTGGTGGATATCATCGTCAAGCACCAGGCCAAGGCCGAATAACCCCAGGCAACACACAGGACCCAATGTGGGAGGGGGCTTGCTCCCGATAGCTAAGTGTCAGTCAACAGCGTTGTGACTGATGCACCGCAATCGGGAGCAAGCCCCCTCCCACATTTGCTTTATGGTGTGGCTGAAAATCAGCGCGGCTCGATGTGCGCGATCATCAGTTGAACCGTCTCATTCCCACGAAACTCGTTCACGTCCAGCTTGTAGGCCAATTCCACCCAACGCACGGTAGGGTTCGGCCAGACCTCCCGATCCACCCCAAACGCAATGCCATCGAGCTTCACCGAGCCGCATTCGCTCTTGAGCACCACTTTCAGGTGCCGCTCCCCCACAACGCGCTGCTCAACCAACTGGAACACACCGTGAAACAACGGCTCGGGAAAGTGCTGCCCCCACGGGCCTGCATGCCGTAGCGCACGGGCCAGTTCCAGATGAAACTCTTCCACCGCCAGGGTGCCATCGGACAGCAGGCGACCGGTGAGGTCTTCTTCACGCAGTTGACGACGCACCTCGGCGTCAAAGGCCTCGGCAAACAGTGGGAAATTTGCCTCGGGCAACGTCAGCCCGGCCGCCATGGCGTGGCCGCCGTACTTGGTGATCAGGCTGGGATGCTGGCTGGCGACGACCGCCAGGGCATCACGGATGTGAAAGCCCTGCACAGAGCGCCCCGAGCCCTTGAGCAGGCCATCACCGGCGTCGGCGAAGGCGATGGTCGGGCGGAAATAGCGCTCTTTCATGCGCGACGCCAGAATACCGATCACGCCCTGATGCCACTCGGGGTCGAACAGGCACAGGCCATAGGGCATCGATTCCATCGGCAAGTCCTTGAGCTGGGCCAGGGCCTCGCGCTGCATGCCTTGTTCGATGGATTTGCGGTCCTGGTTCATGCCATCCAATTGCGCGGCCATTTCCCGTGCGGCCGCAAAATCGGTGGTGAGCAGGCATTCGATGCCCAGACTCATATCGTCCAGACGCCCGGCGGCGTTGAGCCGTGGCCCGAGGATAAAGCCCAGGTCGGTTGAAGTGATGCGCGCGGCGTCGCGCTTGGCCACTTCCAGGATTGCCTTGATTCCCGGCCGCGCACGACCCGCGCGGATACGTTCCAGGCCCTGATGCACCAGAATGCGATTGTTGGCGTCCAGGGGCACCACGTCGGCGACGCTGCCCAGGGCGACCAGGTCGAGCAGATCGCCGATGTTCGGCTGCGGCGTGTTCGTGTACCAGCCCAGGTCACGCAGGCGCGCGCGCAGGGCCATCAATACGTAGAAGATCACGCCCACGCCGGCCAGGGCCTTGCTGGGGAACGCGCAGCCGGGTTGATTCGGATTGACGATCGCATCCGCTGCCGGCAACTCGTCACCGGGCAAGTGGTGGTCGGTCACCAGCACCCGCAGCCCCGCCGCCTTGGCCGCGGCCACCCCTTCCACACTGGAGATGCCGTTATCCACGGTGATCAGCAATTGCGGCTCGCGCTGCAGGGCCACGGCGACAATTTCCGGGGTCAGACCATAGCCATATTCGAAGCGGTTGGGTACCAGGTAATCGACATGGGCCGCACCCAGCAAACGCAGGCCCAAGGTGCCCACGGTACTGGCGGTGGCGCCATCGGCATCGAAGTCGCCGACGATCAGGATGCGCTGACGTTGTTCCAGGGCCGTCACCAGCAGGTCTACCGCCGCGTCGATGCCCTTGAGCTGCTGATAGGGAATCAACCGTGCCAGGCTTTTATCCAGCTCAGCCTCCGATTGCACCCCGCGGGCGGCGTAAAGACGGGTCAACAGCGGCGGCAATTCACCGAGAAACGGCAGGACAGCGGGCAACGGGCGAGGATCGATACGCATACGGGGGTGATGACTTCTCTGCGGATAAACGGTTAAACGACAATGCTTCAAACGACACAAATCACTGTGGGAGGAGGCTTGCTCCCTCCCACATTTTTCAATCGCGTCCGCCAACCAGCCACTGCAACTGCACTTCATGCTGGCCACGGTCATCGGTCACGAAAACTGTGCCTTCGCTGATCATCACGTCCCACTTGATAACGCGGGGCATGTCCTTGGCCAGGGTTTCCAGCACTTCCTGTGGCACGGCAGCGATGTGCACGTTCTTCAGGTTAGTCGCCACCGGCACCACTTTGCCTTCCCAGACTCGCAGGCTGCCATACGCCAGCAGGCTGGTACGCTCGGTGCGGCGCGAGCACCAGGTCAGACGGTCGGCGTCGGGCTGGCCGACTTCGATCCAGTGCAAAACCCGATCATCCAGGCTTTTTTCCCACAGGGCCGGTTCATCTACATCTGACAGGCCACGACCGAACGCCAACTGCTCGTTATAAAACAGGGCATAAGCCAGCAGGCGCACGGTCATGCGCTCTTCGGTTTCCGAAGGGTGACGGGCGATGGTCTGTTTGACGCTCTCGTAGACCGAACGGTCGAGGTCGGTGAGGTTGAGTTCGAATTTGTAGGTCGTGGACGGCTGGGCCATGAACGGGCTTCTAGAGACAGGGAAAGGCGGCCAGTCTAACCGATGGTGGAGCCATTCAACGAATCATCATCCTTATCCCTCACCGCTCGCCTATGTTAAAAGGCATCACACACCCGTCCAGCGCCAGAAAGGATCCCCATGTCGTTCAATGCCAAACCGCTTGCCGGCCTCAAAGTCATCGAACTCGGCACCCTCATCGCCGGGCCGTTCGCCTCTCGCATCTGCGCCGAGTTCGGGGCCGAGGTGATCAAGGTCGAATCCCCCGACGGCGGCGACCCGCTGCGCAAATGGCGCAAGCTGTATGAGGGCACCTCGCTGTGGTGGTTTGTGCAGGCGCGCAACAAAAAGTCGCTGACGCTGAACCTCAAGCATCCGGACGGTTTGGCGGTTCTCAAACAGCTGCTGGCGGACGCCGATATGCTCATCGAGAATTTTCGTCCCGGCGTGCTCGAAAAACTCGGCCTGAGCTGGGAGACCCTGCACGCGCTGAACCCGAAGCTGGTGATGGTTCGCCTCTCGGGCTTCGGCCAGACCGGGCCGATGAAAGATCAGCCGGGGTTTGGTGCCGTGGGCGAATCCATGGGCGGGTTGCGCTATATCACCGGTTTCGAGGACCGCCCGCCGGTGCGCACCGGGATTTCCATCGGTGATTCCATCGCCGCCTTGTGGGCCGTGATCGGCGCGCTGATGGCGCTGCGGCACCGTGAGGTCAACGGCGGCCTGGGCCAAGTGGTGGATGTGGCGCTGTATGAAGCGATCTTCGCCATGATGGAAAGCATGATCCCCGAGTTCGACGTGTTCGGGTTTATTCGCGAGCGCACCGGCAACATCATGCCCGGCATTACGCCGTCCTCGATCCATACCAGCGCGGACGGCAAGCATGTGCAGATCGGCGCCAATGGCGATGCCATTTTCAAGCGTTTCATGAGCGCCATCGGCCGTGACGACTTGGCCAACGATCCGCAACTGGCCAGCAATGATGGACGCGACAGCCGCCGTGATGAGCTGTATGGCGTGATCGATCGCTGGGTCAATTCATTGCCACTGGAGCAGGTGGTCGAGCAACTGAACAAAGCCGACGTACCGGCCAGCCGTATTTACAGCGCCGAAGACATGCTCGGCGACCCGCAATTCCTGGCCCGTGAAATGTTCCTGAAGGCGCAGTTGCCCGATGGCAAGGATTTCAAGATGCCGGGCATCGTGCCCAAACTGTCGGACACCCCCGGCAGCTGCGAGTGGGTCGGCCCGCAGTTGGGTGAACACAACGCGGTGGTGCTCGAAGCGTTGGGTTACGACGCCGCCGCCATCGCACGTCTGCGCGAACAGGGCGCCATCTGACACCTCAAGCAGCATCGCCCCACATAAATCGCAGGCAAAAAGAAACCCCGAAGCGTGGGGAGACACTTCGGGGTTAAACGTGGCCTTACAATGACCAGTACAACAAGCCACAAACACCGGAGCACAATGTTTGCTCTTGCTGTTACGAAATCTGACCGGCCATGCTGTAGGAAGTTTCCAAGGACAAATAATTCTTCATGCGCAGACCGGCGCACGTGTCATGGCGGCGTTGCGCAAGGCTGCGATAACCGAGGGTTCGAGGCGACCTTCAGCGATTTTCAAATCGCGCAGCAGGCAATCCACCACATCCACCAGGGCGCGTTTGTCGGTCAACTGCGCGCGGTTGACTTCGCGCTCGACCATAATGGCGCCACCGGGGTTCTTCACGGTCACCAGGCATTCGCCCTGCACACCTGAGGTGGTCAGCGTAACCAGATAAGGGCTCAGTGCTTCTTCGAGCAATAGGCTGATACTTTCCATCTCGATCACCACTCAATAGTTCGGGAACAATCGTTTCAACGGGTGCTGCATCTATCCTAAGTGACTGGTCGTGACGTAGGAAAGTTCGCTTTTTCGTTATCGCGGGGGGATGACGTATTCAGCATGCGCTTGCAACATGACAACGAAAAAACTGCGGCACACAAACAAAAAACGCCGCTGACCCAGCAAGGGAAAGCGGCGTTTTGGTGTAAGCGGTTCGCCTTACAACGGTTTACCCCGATTGCCATGCTGGCTGACAAACGCCTGCACCGCTTTGAGGTCATTGGTCAACACCGTGCAACGTTCTTCACGCTCGAACAGGTCAGTCAGATGCGCCGGCAGTTCAAGGGCCTTGCCAACACCGGCCTTCTCCACCGCCTCCGGGAATTTGACCGGGTGAGCGGTCCCGAGGATGACCATCGGGGTATCCAGGCTGCGACGGCATTCGCGGGCGGCCTTCACACCGATCGCGGTGTGCGGGTCGAGCAGCTCACCGGTCTGGGCAAACACTTCGGCGATGGTTTCGCAAGTCTGCGCATCGTCCACCGCCAGGGAGTCGAAGAGCTTGCGGGTTTCAGTCCAGCGCTCCTCATCAACACTGAAACCGCCACCGCTTTTGAAGGTGTCCATCAAGCCGGCAATAGCGGCGCCGTTGCGACCATGCATATCGAACAGCAGACGCTCGAAGTTCGACGAAACCATGATGTCCATCGACGGCGACAGAGTGGCGTGCAGGGTTTCCTTGACGTACTGGTTGCCGCTCATGAAGCGGTGCAGGATGTCGTTGCGGTTGGTGGCGACGATCAACTGGTTGATCGGCAGGCCCATGTTGCGCGCCAGGTAACCGGCGAAGATGTCGCCGAAGTTGCCGGTGGGCACCGAGAACGACACCGAGCGCGCCGGGCCGCCCAACTGCAAGGACGCGTGGAAGTAGTAGACGATCTGGGCCATGATCCGCGCCCAGTTGATCGAGTTCACCGCCACCAGGCGGGTGCCCTTGAGGAAGCTCTGGTCAGCGAAGCTGTTCTTGACCATTTCCTGGCAGTCATCGAAGTTGCCTTCGATGGCGATGTTGTGGATGTTTTCGCCAAAGATGGTGGTCATTTGCCGACGCTGCACTTCCGACACGCGCTTGTGCGGGTGCAGGATGAAGATGTCGACGTTTTCGCAGTGCTTGCAACCTTCGATGGCCGCCGAGCCGGTATCACCGGAGGTGGCGCCGATGATCACCACGCGCTCACCGCGCTTGGCCAATACGTAGTCCAACAGGCGACCGAGCAGTTGCAGGGCAAAGTCCTTGAACGCCAAGGTCGGGCCGTGGAACAGCTCCAGTACCCATTCATTGCCGTTCAGTTGGCGCAAAGGCGCGATGGCGCTGTGGGAAAACACGCCGTACGTCTCTTCCAGGATTTTTTTGAAGTCCGCATCCGGAATGCTGCCGGTGACGAACGGGCGCATCACCCGGAAGGCCAACTCGTGGTATGGCAAGCCGGCCCAGGAGGCGATTTCTTCCTGGGTGAAGCGTGGCAGGTTTTCCGGCACGTACAGGCCGCCGTCGGTGGCAAGGCCTGCCAGCAGAACGTCTTCGAAATTCAGGGCCGGTGCCTGGCCGCGGGTGCTGATGTAACGCATGACTGGCTCCTCTAAAACATTCTCGAACAGAAGCCGCCGAACGCACGGGGCCTCTGGAACAATCGGTTAGTTCAGGTGTTCGACACGAATGCGAACGACCGGGCCGACGACGCCTTGCAAGGCTTCCAGCGCGGTGATGGCATCGTTGATGTGCTGCTCGAGCACGCGATGAGTCAGCAGGATCATCGGCACCTGGCCGTTTTGCTCCTCGACTTCCTTCTGCATGATCGATTCGATATTGATACCGCGCTCCGACAGAATGCTGGCGACCTGGGCCAGTACGCCAGGGTGATCCTTGGCCTGGATACGCAGGTAGTAGGCGCTTTCGCAGGCCTCGATCGGCAGGATCGGGTGGGTCGACAGCGAATCCGGCTGGAAAGCCAGGTGCGGTACGCGGTTTTCCGGGTCGCTGGTCATGGCACGAACCACGTCCACCAGGTCGGCGATCACCGACGACGCCGTCGGCTCCATGCCGGCGCCAGCGCCGTAGAACAGGGTCGAGCCGGCGGCGTCGCCATTGACCATCACGGCGTTCATCACACCATTGACGTTGGCGATCAGGCGGTCGGCGGGGATCAGTGTCGGGTGTACGCGCAGCTCGATACCGGCCGGGGTGCTGCGCGCTACACCGAGGTGCTTGATGCGGTAGCCCAGGGCTTCGGCGTAGTTCACATCGGCGGTGGTCAGTTTGGTGATGCCTTCGGTGTAGGCCTTGTCGAACTGCAGCGGAATACCAAAGGCGATGGACGCCAGGATGGTCAGCTTGTGCGCAGCGTCGATGCCTTCCACGTCGAAGGTCGGATCGGCTTCGGCGTACCCCAGGGCCTGGGCTTCGGCCAATACGTCTTCGAAGGTACGGCCCTTCTCGCGCATTTCGGTAAGGATAAAGTTACCGGTGCCATTGATGATGCCGGCCACCCAGTTGATGCGGTTGGCGGACAGGCCTTCACGGATCGCCTTGATCACCGGGATACCCCCGGCTACAGCGGCTTCGAACGCGACAATCACGCCTTTTTCACGGGCCCTGGCGAAGATCTCGTTGCCGTGTACGGCGATCAGCGCCTTGTTGGCGGTGACTACGTGCTTGCCGTTCTCGATGGCCTTGAGCACCAATTCGCGGGCCACGGTGTAGCCGCCGACCAGTTCAATGACGATATCGATTTCAGGGTTGGTCGCCACGGCGAAGACATCGTTGGTAATTGCAATACCGGTCGTTTCGAACTGAGGCTTTGGCGAACGCGTGGCAATTTGCGCCACTTCAATCCCACGCCCTGCACGGCGGGAAATTTCTTCAGCATTACGCTGAAGTACGTTGAAGGTGCCGCCACCGACGGTCCCTAACCCACAGATGCCTACTTTGACCGGTTTCACTGAAGAACTCCCCATGAAACGGCCGACGCAAGGTCGGCCGTGGAAAACAGCCGCACGACTGCGGCTTTCAATTGATGGCCCGTCGACTTATGCGCGGGCCATGATCGTCAAAGGTTCGACGATGCTGGTTTATTTGGCACTGAGCGCCAGTTTGGCAACTTGTGGTGCCGGCTGGTAGCCCGGAATCACCTGGCCGTCAGCCAAAACGATGGCCGGTGTGCCGTTCACGCCAATCGACTGGCCCAGGGCGAACTGCTTGGACACTGGGTTGGCGCACTTGGCGGCCTTGATTTCCTTGCCGTCGACCATTTTGTCCATGGCCGCTTTTTTGTCGGTCGAGCACCACACCGCTTGCAACTGCTCGTCACCTGGCGAACCCAGGCCCTGGCGCGGGAACGCAACGTAGCGCACTTCCACGCCGAGCTTGTTCAGCGCGGGCACTTCGGCGTGCAGCTTGTGGCAGTACGGGCAGGTGGTGTCGGTGAACACGGTGATGTGAGTCTTGGTCTCGCCGATGGCCGGGTAAACCACGGTTTCAGCCACCGGGATGCCGTTGATCAGCTTCGACACGCCCAGGCGTTCGGCTTTCTCGGTCAGGTTGACCGGTTTGCCGTCCTTGAGCTGGAACAGGTAGCCCTGGACGATGTACTGGCCATCGCCGCTGGCGTACAGCACGCGGCTGCCCTTGAGCTTGACTTCGTACAGGCCGGCCATCGGGCTGGCACTGATGCTTTCAATCGGCGTATCAAGCTGCAGGTTGGCCAGGCTCTTGCGGATGGTCTGCTCAGCGGCGTCATCGGCGACGGCAAAGGTGGATACCAACGCAATGGCTGCGACGGCAATAATCTGGGTCAAGCGCATGGAAACTCCTGAAGGCAGATGCTGGGACGGGTACAGGCAGGCCGATTGCAAACTCGGGTGTGGACCGTCGCCTTTGCGAACCGGCAAAGCCTACCACAGTTGGATCGCAGGGCAGCCGTTGGCGGGATAAATTGGGCGTTTTCAGCCTCGCGGGTGGTGCTTGGCGTGCATATCCTGCAAGCGCGCCCGTGCCACATGGGTGTAGATCTGGGTTGTGGATAAATCACTGTGCCCCAGCAGCATCTGGACCACGCGCAAGTCGGCGCCGTGGTTGAGCAAATGCGTGGCAAATGCATGGCGCAGCGTATGGGGCGACAGGGTCTTGCCGATCCCGGCGACCTTGGCCTGGTGCTTGATGCGGTGCCAGAACGTCTGGCGGGTCATTTGCTCACCGCGCAGGCTGGGGAACAGCACATCACTGGGGCGCCCGCCGAGCAGTTCGCTGCGGGCATCACGCATATAGCGCTCGACCCACACAATCGCTTCCTCGCCCATGGGCACCAGCCGCTCCTTGCTGCCCTTGCCCATGACCCGCAGCACGCCTTGGCGCAGGTTGACTTGCTCCAGGGTCAGGCTGATCAATTCCGTGACACGCAGGCCGCAGGCGTACAACACTTCGAGCATCGCACGGTCGCGCTGGCCAATGGCTTCGCTCAGGTCCGGGGCGGCGAGCAAGGCGTCAACATCGGCTTCCGACAACGATTTGGGCAAAGGCCTGCCCAGTTGGGGCATGTCGATTTGCAGGGTCGGGTCGAGCGCGATCAGTTTTTCTCGCAGCAAATACCGATAAAACCCACGTACGCCCGAGAGAAATCTCGCCGTGGAGCGTGGTTTATAGTTCTGTTCAAGGCGCCAGGTCAGGTGATCGAGGATCAGCTCACGGCCGGCGTTGATCAGTTCGAGGTTTTTTTCCTGTAGCCAGCCGTTGAACAGCGCCAGGTCACTGCGATAGGCCTGACGGGTGTTGTCCGACAGGCCTTTTTCCAGCCAGAGGGCGTCGAGGAAGCGGTCGATCAGGGGATGGTCGATAGCGGGCATGGGGGCTCGGGCTGATTATCGGGGGTGTCGGGTGGATCTTATCGCAGCCAAGCCAACGCCACACTTCAATGGCGTATGCCTGGTAGCGCTCAGACAAATTCCAGGCACAAAAAAGCAGCCCGTAGGCTGCTTTTTCTGCATCGGGAAGCTGGACTTAAGCCAGTTTTTCCTTGATGCGAGCTGCTTTACCGGACAGGTCACGCAGGTAGTACAGCTTGGCTTTACGTACGTCACCGCGACGCTTGACGGCCATGCTGTCGATTTGCGGGCTGTAGGTCTGGAAAGTACGCTCTACGCCAACACCGTTGGAGATTTTACGAACAGTGAAAGCACTGTTCACACCACGGTTACGCTTGGCGATTACCACGCCTTCGAACGCTTGCAGACGCGAACGGTCGCCTTCCTTCACTTTCACCTGAACGACAATAGTGTCGCCTGGGGCAAAGGTAGGGATCTCTTTGGTCATCTGCTCTGCTTCGAGTGCAAGGATGATTTTGTTAGTCATGCTGTGCTCCTAAGGTAAGTCAATGGACCTACCATCGATACGTTGTTAACTATCGTCCCGCGCGAGGATGTATTCCTCGAGCAGCTTCTTCTCTTCTCCAGAAAGCGAGCGGCTTTCCAGAAGATCGGCGCGTCGTTCATAGGTCCGACCAAGGGACTGCTGTAAACGCCAACGCCGGATGTGTGCGTGATTGCCACTTAGCAATACGTCGGGAACACGCTGATCCGCATACACCTCCGGTCGGGTGTAGTGCGGGCAATCCAGCAAACCATCCGTGAAGGAATCTTCCTCCGCGGAGTCCACATGCCCTAAAGCTCCAGGCAGCAGTCGTGTAACCGCATCTATCAGGACCATCGCCGGCAGCTCACCGCCAGACAGGACATAGTCCCCAATCGACCACTCTTCATCGACATGAGCTTCAATAAAACGCTCGTCAATGCCTTCATAGCGACCGGCAATCAGGATCAAACTTTCCTCATTCGCCAGTTCGCGTACCCCAGCCTGTTTCAGCTGGCGGCCTTGAGGGGACAGGTAAATTACCTTCGCCTTCTCCCCGGCGGCGGCCTTGGCCTGGGCCAATGCGTCTTCCAGGGGCTTGATCTTCATCACCATGCCCGGGCCACCGCCAAATGGGCGATCGTCCACAGTGTGATGTCGATCCGTCGTGTAGTCTCGCGGGTTCCAACAGGTAAGCTGCAACAGCCCCTGCTTCACCGCCCGACTGGTGATGCCGTACTCGCTGACGGCGGAAAACATCTCGGGAAACAAACTGATCACTTCAATGCGCAAATTAGCCACGCTTAGAAGTCCGCGTCCCATTCCACCTTCATCTCGCCCGCTGCCAGGTCGACGGCCAACACGCATTGCTCCGTATAGGGCAACAGGCGTTCGCGATCATCCAGGCTGCCAGCGCAAGGCTTGACCACCATTACATCATTGGCGCCGGTTTCCAGAAGATGATCGATTTTCCCGAACAATTGCCCGAGTTGATCGATAACCTTCAGACCTTCCAGCTGGTACCAGTAGTACTCGCCGTCGGTCAATTCAGGGAACAGGTTGCGCGGCACGCAGATCTCATAACCGGCCAGAAGACGGGCTTCTTCGCGATCATCAAGACCCTTGAGCTTTGCGACCAGGAACTTATCGCTCCCGCGTCCACTGACCAGCTCGACCTGTTTCACACTACCTTCGCGCTTGAGCGTCCAGGTTTTGTACTGCAACAGGTTTTCGGTCGGATCAGTAAAGGAATACACCTTCACTTCGCCGCGAACGCCATGAACAGAATAAATCTTGCCGATAACGATCAAATCATCAGCAACAGCTGGCGTCGCGTTCATATTGCTCAGGCTGCGGCCTTAGCCGAGTCCTTCAACAGTTTTGCTACGCGCTCGGATGGCTGTGCGCCAACGCTCAGCCAGTAGGCTACGCGCTCTTGGTTCACGGACAGACGAACTTCTTGACCACGGGCAACAGGGTTGAAGAAACCAACCTGTTCCTTGTGCGAACCGTCGCGCGGGTTGCGGCTGTCGGTTACGGTCAAGTGGTAAAACGGGCGCTTTTTGGAGCCGCCAAGGGCAAGACGGATTGTTAGCATGTGAACATCGTTCCTGTAGTCGGTGCTGCAAATCTAAATGCACAGCGGGCATAGGTGCCCGAAAGGCCGCATATTCTAAGGAATATCCGGACTTTTGCAAATGTCTTTTTCTGGCGCCTATCAACGTGCCATTCAGATCTGCTAAAGGGCCGTCGATTAAAACGGCGAGTCAGCTCCCGCCAACGGCGGGTTTGCTGGAGATCCCACATCCCTGTGGGTCGGAGCGCAAGCAACGCTTACGCTCGAATTCTTTACATCTTCGGCATGCCGCCGCCGGGCAACATGCCGCCCATGCCGCGCATCATCTTGGCCATCCCGCCCTTGGCGGAGAATTTCTTCATCATTTTCTGCATCTGCTTGTGCTGCTTGATCAAGCGACCGATGTCCTGCACCTGGGTGCCGGAGCCCATGGCGATCCGACGCTTGCGCGAACCGCTGATCAGCTCAGGGTCGCGGCGCTCGGCCGGGGTCATGGAATTGATGATGGCTTCCATCTGCTTGAACTGCTTCTCTGCCGCGCCCTGGGCATTGCCCATTTGCGCCAGGTTCACACCGCCGATGTTCGGCAGCTTGTCCATAAGGCCGCCGAGGCCGCCCATGTTCTTCATTTGTTGCAGTTGATCGCGGAAGTCTTCGAGGTCGAAGCCCTTGCCCTTCTTCAACTTTTTAGCCAGTTTGTCGGCTTTGTCCTTGTCGAGCGTCGCTTCGGCCTGCTCGATCAGGCTGAGCACGTCGCCCATGCCGAGGATGCGCGAGGCGATACGCTCCGGGTGGAACGGTTCGAGCGCTTCGCTCTTCTCGCCCATGCCGATGAACTTGATCGGTTTGCCGGTAATGGCACGTACCGACAACGCGGCACCACCACGGGCGTCGCCGTCGACCTTGGTCAGGATCACGCCGGTCAGCGGCAGCGCGTCACCGAAGGCCTTGGCGGTGTTGGCCGCATCCTGGCCGGTCATGGCATCGACCACAAACAGCGTCTCGACCGGGTTGATCGCGGCGTGCAATGCCTTGATCTCGCCCATCATCTCTTCGTCGATGTGCAGGCGACCGGCGGTATCGACGATGACCACGTCGATGAATTTCAGCCGTGCTTCTTTAATAGCGGCGTTGGCAATGTCGACCGGCTTCTGGCTCAGGTCCGACGGGAAGAAGGTCACGCCCACTTCGCCGGCGAGCATTTCCAACTGCTTGATGGCGGCCGGACGGTAGACGTCCGCCGATACCACCATCACGGATTTTTTCTTGCGTTCTTTAAGGAAGCGCGCCAGCTTGCCGGCGGTGGTGGTTTTACCCGCACCTTGCAGACCGGCCATCAGCACCACGGCGGGCGGCACGGCGCTGAGGTTCAGGTCTTCGTTGGCCGCGCCCATCAGGCTTTCGAGTTCGGCCTGGACGATCTTCACAAAGGCCTGGCCCGGGGTCAGGCTGCGCGACACTTCAGTGCCGACCGCGCGCTCCTTGACCGAGTTGACGAAGTCCTTGACCACAGGCAACGCCACGTCGGCTTCCAGCAATGCCATGCGCACTTCGCGCAGGGTGTCTTTAATATTGTCCTCGGTCAGCTTGGCCTTGCCGGTTACGTGGCGCAGCGTCTGCGAGAGACGGTCAGTCAAGTTTTCAAACATGCGCGATCCTTTCAGGCCCTATGCATCGAAGTGCGTTGGTAGACCGAGGTAGTGACGGCCCAGGCTGCGGTAAATCGCTATTAAAAACAGCGTTCGGCGAGCCTGCGGCGTGGGCAGGTCGCGGATTATAGCGAAGACTGCGCGCATGCACACCCGCTGTCTGGCCTGGGAGTCTTTCGTGCAACGCTGGGGTGTGCCAAACTCAGCGCCTTTCGGGCTCGTCTATCAGGATTTATGGTCCCCTTGTCACCCAGTTTGCTACCCAGCCTCGCCGCCGCCATCTTGTATGCCGCTGCGACTCTCTATCAGGGCACTCGTCTGGCCCAAGGCACCAAGGCGGACAAACGTCTGCTGGTTGGGCTGGGCGTCCTCGCCCTGCTGGCCCACGCCGCGAGCCTGTTCACCCATCTGATGACACCCGTTGGCCTGGGCCTGGACTTTTTCAGCGCCGCCAGCCTGATCGCTGCGGCGGTCATCGCACTGACCGTGCTGGCCTGCTACCGGATCCCCGTCGAGAACCTGCTCGTCCTGCTCTTCCCGCTGGGCGTGCTGACGGTGTTGCTGGCGCAATTCGCCCCCACCGGCACGGTGCAGGTGATTGACGAAGAACCCGGCATCCTTGCCCACATCCTGCTGTCGATCCTGGCCTATGGCATGTTCACCATCGCTGTGTTCCAGGCCCTGCTGCTGCTGGTGCAAGACCACCAACTCAAGCACAAGCACCCGTCGGGTTTGATCAAGAACTTCCCGCCGTTGCAAACCATGGAAAGCCTGCTGTTCGGTTTCCTGTGGGCCGGCTGGACGCTGTTGTCGCTGTCGTTGATCTCGGGCTGGCTGTTCGTCGAAAACCTGTTTGCCCAGCATCTGGTACACAAGACCCTGCTGGCCTGCCTGGCCTGGATCGTGTTCAGCGTGCTGCTGTGGGGTCGTAACCGACTCGGCTGGCGCGGGCATAAGGCAATCCGCTGGACCCTGGCCGGTTTCTGCCTGCTGATGCTGGCCTATTTCGGCAGCAAGCTGGTTCGCGAATACATCCTGCATATCTGACGGGCAGCGATCATGGACAACTTGCCCCTTGGGCCGATGCTTGCGGTAATCGCCTTGCTGGTGTTATGGGCCGGGCTGTTTACCGCCATTGAAGCCGCCCAGCAACACCTGCTGGCGCTGCGCCCCGGCACGCGCCAGGGTGACAAGGCCGCGGCCCGCCTGAATTTTCCACGTAACAGCCTGATCCTGTGCAACAGCCTGTGTCGCGCCGCCGTGGTCATTCTGTGCACATTGCTGGCGATCTATGCCTGGGCAAAGAACGGCCCGTGGCTGGGTTGGCTGATCGCCTGCGCCCTGCTGCTGATACTGGCCGACTACATGCCCCGCGCCTTGGCCACCCGCCATCCGCAAGCGGTGCTGGGTTTTGGCAACAGCCTGCTGGGTGTACCGCTGAAAATCCTCTACCCCGCAGCCTGGCTGCTCAATGGCATCAGCCTGCTGTTGTTGCGCCCGTTCACGCGCAAATCCGGCGTGGTGAAAAAGAGCGACGAGCCGCTGCCCGACCACGATGACGAGCCCGAGCCCGACACCGACGAAAACCGCACACCCGGCATGCCCGGCATCCACGCCCTGGACAACATCACGGTCAATGACATCCTGGTGCCCCGCAGCGAAGTGGATGGCATCAACCTGGATGACCCGATCGAAGACATCATCGAGCAACTGCGCACCTCCCAGCGCACGCGCCTGCCGGTGTTCCACAGCGATATCAACCAAGTGCAGGCCGTGCTCAACACGCGGCAAATCCAGCACCTGCTGCCTGACGCCAGCCTGACCAAAGAGGCGCTCCTCGCCGCCTGCCATGAACCCTACTTCGTTCCCGAAAGCACGCCTCTGCAACTGCAATTGCTGAACTTCCACAAACAGCAGCGGCGCCTGGGCATGGTGGTGGATGAATATGGCGAAGTGCTGGGTATCGTGACCCTCGAAGATATCCTCGAAGAAATCGTCGGCGAGTTCGAAAACGAGCAAAGCACCGACAACCCGCATATCGAGCCCCAACCCGACGGTCGCTATATCATCGACGGCGCCGCATCGATCCGTGAGCTGAACAAAAGCCTGGGCTGGCACCTGCCCAGCGACGGTCCCAAGACCCTCAATGGTCTGGTGACCGAGGCGCTGGAGACGATTCCGGATTGCGCGGTGTGCCTGAAAATCGGTCGCTACCGCCTGGAAATCCTCGAGACCGAGGACAACCGGGTGAGCAAGGTGCTGATCTGGCATACCAGCCGGATACCCGTCGCCGCCTAACTGCCTGACCGTAAATAGCCGTCACACATTTGTTTTGCGGCGTGCGGGCTCTTGTTGTAATTCCAGACCCCTTCTTATAATCCCTGCGGCTTACCCAAGCTTCGCCCGACCGCGTGCAACCCTGATCAATGGGTGTTCGACCAATAATAATCCGCGTCCAAACGCGCAATGACCGTCAGGGATACCGCCATGAGTACCACCTATAACGAAGCCGCGCCCGCCGCCCCGGCCAACTCGACCGCACGGGTCGCGACCGCCAGCATCGTCGGCACCGCCATCGAGTTCTACGACTTCTATATCTACGCTACCGCCGCGGCGCTGGTGATCGGCCCGGTGTTTTTTCCGCAGACTTCCGGCACCGCGCAAATGCTGGCGTCGTTCCTGACCTTCGGTATCGCTTTTATCGCCCGGCCGCTGGGCTCGGCGTTGTTCGGCCACTTCGGGGACCGTATCGGGCGCAAATCCACACTGGTGGCCTCGCTGTTGCTGATGGGCGTATGCACGACGTTGATCGGCTTGCTGCCCGGCTATGACAGTATCGGCGCTTGGGCGCCTATCCTGTTGTGTGTGCTGCGCTTCGGCCAGGGCCTTGGCCTGGGTGGCGAATGGGGCGGCGCGGCGTTACTGGCCACCGAAAACGCGCCCAAAGGCAAACGCGCCTGGTTCGGCATGTTCCCGCAGTTGGGCCCGTCGATCGGCTTCCTTGCCGCAAACGGCTTGTTCCTGATCCTGGCCATGAGCCTGAACGACGAGCAGTTCCGCAGTTGGGGCTGGCGCATTCCGTTCATCCTCAGCGCGGCGCTGGTGATGGTCGGTTTATACGCACGCTTGAAGCTGCATGAAACCCCGGTATTCGCCAACGCAGTGGCCAGGGAAAAACCAGTAAAAGTGCCGCTGGTGGAATTGTTCAGCCAGCATTGGCTGCCGGTGCTGTTGGGCGCCGCCTCTATGGTGGTGTGCTATGCGCTGTTCTATATCACCACAGCGTTTTCCCTGAGCTACGGCGTATCGACCCTGGGCTACAGCCGCGAAACCTTCCTCGCCCTGCTGTGCTTTGCCGTGTTGTTCATGGGCCTGGCCACCCCCTTGGCCGCCCTGGCCAGTGATCGCTATGGGCGCAAGCCGGTGCTGATCGTCGGTGCGATCCTCGCCATCCTGTCGGGCTTCACCATGGAGCCCCTGCTGACCCACGGCTCAACCTGGGCCGTGGCACTGTTTCTGGCCTTGGAGCTGTTCCTGATGGGCGTGACTTTCGCCCCGATGGGCGCGCTGTTGCCCGAACTGTTCCCGACCCGCGTGCGTTATACCGGTGCTTCGGCGGCGTATAACCTGGGTGGAATCGTCGGTGCATCGGCCGCACCGTTCTTCGCAACCAAGCTGGTGGCGATGGGTGGCCTGAGTTATGTCGGAGGGTATGTGTCGGCGGCAGCGTTGCTCAGCTTGATTGCCGTGCTGTGCCTGAAAGAGACGCGGGATAACGACTTGAACAAGGTCGCCTGATAAACCGCAATCGGGAGCAAGCCCCCTTCCCACACTCGACCGCATTCCAAAGGCTATACGCGGTTAAATGTGGGAGGGGCTTGCTCCCGATGCTGTTAGAGCTCTACGACAACAGCTTGGGAAGCCCGGGTCGCCTTGGCCCGCGCCGCTTCGATCGACTCATCCCGCGCCAACGCCACGCCCATGCGGCGCTGGCCATTGACTTCTGGCTTACCAAACAAACGCAACGCCGTATCCGGCTCGCTCAAGGCGGCGCCGAGGTTGGCGAATGCGGTCTGGGTTGACTGCCCTTCCACCAGAATCACCGCCGAAGCCGAAGGCCCGAACTGACGGATCAAAGGAATCGGCAGGCCGAGAATCGCGCGCGCGTGCAGGGCGAATTGCGACAGGTCCTGGGAGATCAACGTGACCAAACCGGTGTCATGCGGGCGCGGCGATACTTCGCTGAACCACACCTGGTCGCCTTTGATGAACAGTTCCACGCCAAACAGGCCGCGGCCCCCCAAGGCTTCGGTCACGGCTTTGGCAACGCGCTCGGATTCGGCCAGGGCTACCGGGCTCATGGCCTGTGGCTGCCAGGATTCCTGATAGTCGCCTTTCTCCTGACGGTGGCCGACTGGCGCACAGAACGTGGTGCCTCCGATGTGGCGTACGGTCAGCAGGGTGATCTCGTAGTCGAAGTCGATAAAGCCTTCGATGATCACGCGGCCTTTACCGGCACGCCCACCCTCTTGGGCGTAGTCCCAGGCCTTCTGCACGTCGTCGGCGCTGCGCAGCAGGCTCTGGCCCTTGCCCGACGAACTCATCACTGGCTTGACCACGCAGGGGAAGCCCAGGTCTTGCACGGCCTTGCTGTAGTCTTCGAAGGTATCGGCGAAGTGGTAAGGCGAGGTCGGCAGGTCCAGCTCTTCGGCGGCCAGGCGGCGGATGCCTTCACGGTTCATGGTCAGCGACGCGGCGCGCGCGGTCGGGATCACCGTGAAGCCTTCAGCTTCCAGTTCCACCAGGGTGGCGGTGGCGATGGCTTCGATTTCCGGCACGATGAAGTGCGGCTTTTCGGCTTCGATCACCGCACGCAGGGCGGCGCCATCGAGCATATTGATCACGTGGCTGCGATGCGCCACTTGCATGGCCGGCGCGTTGGCATAGCGATCCACGGCAATCACTTCAACGCCCAGGCGTTGCAGTTCGATTACCACTTCCTTGCCCAGCTCACCGCAGCCACACAGCAAAACGCGGGTCGCGGTTGGCGACAATGGAGTTCCGATTCGGGTCATCTCAGGTCCTCAGGGGAGCGGATCATGGGGAGAAAGGCCGGCATTTTACATGAACTACAACAATTGGCCTCAGTTGGCGACAGCCCGCTTGCGCAAGCGCCAGGCCATGATCAGCCACACCACCGTAACCCCGGCGAATTTCGAGGCCAGTGCGGTGCCCACCACCGCCGGCGTCAGGGCGCCGATCAGGCCGAAGAAAATGAAGGTGTCGAGGGGAATGCTCAGCGCCGAACTTATCCACAGGCGGTCGTGCAACGGGCGCTTGGTGATGCTGAACACCAGCCAGTCGATGCACTCGGACACCGCAAATGCCGTGGCACTGGCCAGGGCAATGGCCGGGTCGGAGGTGATGTACGAGAGCACCAGCGCCGCCAGCATGGCAATGATCGCACCATGGCCGAAGCGGGTTTGCACCATGTCGCGCAAGACGAATACCAGGCCGCCCCAGGCGGACCAGATCACGTCCAGGTGCGGAGCGGTGGAAAAGGCGAAGTTGATCAGCACGACGCTGCTGATGTAGGCGATCAGGAAGAGCATTGGAAGTGGACCTGTGGATAATCTCGCACAGGGTACACAAATAAATACACGTCGTCTGGGAGGGCCTCATCGGGGGCTTGCTCCCGATAGCAATCGATCAGGCATCCGAGCGCTTGGGCGTCATCCATACCAACCCACTCGCCACCGCCCGCGCATGGCACAACACCAGCACCGCCCGGCGCTCGGCGTTATCCATGCGGCTCCAGCGCGTAATCTCATCCACAGTGCGCTGGCAGCCGGTGCACATATCGTCATCATCCAGCGCGCAAATACTTACGCACGGCGAGGCAACGGGGCGTTCAACCGGGTTCATTCCGGCTGCTCGATCAGGTCCCGCGCGTAACGCTGAGCGTTATGCACATAGTGCGCAGCGCTGGCTTCGAGCATCCGTTTCTGCGCGTCGGTCAGCTCACGCACCACCTTGCCCGGCGAGCCCATCACCAGCGAACCATCGGGGATTTCCTTGCCTTCGCCAATCAGCGAGTTGGCGCCGATGATGCAATGCTTGCCGATCCTGGCGCCGTTGAGGATCACCGCATTGATACCGATCAGGCTGTAATCGTCCACCGTGCAACCGTGCAGCATGGCGTTGTGGCCGATGGTCACGCCGGTGCCGAGGGTCAGCGGGTAGCCCATGTCGGTGTGCATCACGCTGCCGTCCTGCACGTTGCTGTTCTTGCCGATCAGGATCAGTTCGTTATCGCCACGCAACACCGCGTTGAACCAGACGTTAGCGCCCTCCTCCAGCTTGACCTTGCCCACCAGCGTTGCATTGGGGGCCACCCAACTCTGCGGATGCGTCTCGACGCGGGCGTCGCCCAAGCGGTATTTCATGGTGTGTCCTCACGGCTCGCCATTCACACGATGGCTTAGATATTGATGAAACTCTTGGGCGGCTGATGCAGGCTGATCTTGGCATCGTCATAGAGCAGGTTGATCAGCTCCACGATCATGATCGCCGTCAGCCCCCAGATTTTGTATTCGCCGAACCGATAGCTGGGCACATACCAACTGCGGCCCTGGTAATCGATGCGGTGGGTATGTTCGCGTGGGTCCTGTCGGAAAAAGTCCAGGGGCACGCTGAAAACGGCGGCGATCTCGGCGTCGTTGGCCAAGTATTCGACGTAGTCGGGTATCACCCCCACATACGGCGTTACGCGGATGCCATGCAGGGAAATCAGCGGGCTCAACGGGCCGATCACCTCGACCAGCCCAGGTGGCAGGCCGATTTCTTCTTCGGCTTCACGCAGGGCGGTGAAGATCAGGTCCGGGTCTTCGGGGTCGCGGCGCCCGCCGGGAAAGGCCACTTCGCCACCGTGGGTCGACAGGCCACTGGCGCGCAGGGTCAGGATCAGCTCAGGTTCGTCACTGCGGGTAATCGGCACCAGCACCGCAGCCTCGGGGAAACGCCCATCGGTTTCCAGCGTGTGGGGGGTGTGATTGCTTACCCGGCGAAGTAGCTCGTCCAGCATGAGTCATCTCGGTCTGTTGGCTACCTTGCATCATGCACCAAAGCGTGCGGGCGCCCAACCCCAAAACCCGGTGGGTGTCGCTAAACGACAACTTGCAGGGCCTTGCCCGCCACGCCAAGATAGACGCACTTTCCAGGAACCCCAGCATGAATTTCTGCAGCCAGTGCGGCAAACCGGTGACCCAACGCATTCCCGAAGGCGACGCGCGCCTGCGCTTTGTGTGCGATCACTGCTCGACCATCCATTACCAGAACCCCAATATCGTTGCCGGTACCGTGCCGGTGTGGGGCGACAAAGTGCTGCTGTGCCGCCGCGCCATCGAGCCGCGCCTGGGTTACTGGACCCTGCCCGCAGGCTTCATGGAAAACGGCGAAACCGTCGAACAGGCGGCCATGCGTGAAACCCTGGAAGAAGCCTGCGCCCGCGTGCGCAACCTGAACATCTATACCCTGATCAATGTGCCGCACATCAGCCAGGTGCACATCTTCTACCGCGCCGAGCTGATCGACCTGGACTTTGCCGCAGGCCAGGAAAGCCTTGAAGTGAAGCTGTTCGATGAAGCCGATATCCCTTGGTCCGAGCTGGCTTTCCGCACGGTAGGGCGTACCTTAGAATGCTTTTTCGCTGACCGTCGCCAACAGGCGTACCCGGTGCGCAGCGAGTCCGTGCCACCACTTGCCAAGCCCGCCCAATAACAAGCCGGCCGATCGTCGCCAAAGGGATACCGTTTCAATGCGTTGGTTGCTTGCTCTGCTCTGCCTGTCGTTCGCTACGCTGTCGTCGGCCTCCACCCTGCAAACCCTGGGCGGCAAACCTGTCGAAAAAGTCCTGGTGCTTAAATCCGCCCATCAGTTGCAACTGATCAACGACGGCAAGCCGTTCAAGACCTACCGTATTTCCCTGGGCAAAAACCCCAAGGGCCACAAGCTGATCGAAGGCGACCGCCGCACCCCCGAGGGTTTCTATTGGATCGACTGGCGCAAGACCAGCGACCGCTTCAACCTGGCCATGCATATTTCCTACCCCAACATCAGCGACGCCGCCCGCGCGCGCCGCGAAGGGGTGAAGCCCGGCAGCATGATCATGATCCACGGCACTCCCGACACCGAGGACTACCCCGAGCAGTGGTTCCACACCCTGGACTGGACCGACGGCTGCATCGGCATGCGCAACGTCGACATGCGTGAAGTCTGGAGCCTGGTCAAAGACGGCACGCTGATCGAGATTCGCCCGTAATCGTCGACCGTTCGTAAAATAATTCAAAAAAATCCCCTTCCCCCACAGCCCCCGCCGGTGAATACCAGTGCACGGCACGGGCTGCGTCGTTCTGCGCGCGATAAAGACCTCTGTAATACCACTTGCCGCCAAGCCCCGTTTCAGGGCCTTGGAATGGCGATTTGCACCGTTTTGGCGGCATTGACATGGTATTTAAGTGGTATTAATTTCCGGCCAATACCGGGCGACAACACTCCAATAACGCATCGGAAACCTGACAGATGAATCCCATCCTGGCCCTGCGCCCCGACGGTAAACAGTCCACGCCGCTGTACCTGCAATTGGCGCGCAAGCTCGAAGCCGCCATTCACGCCGGAGAGTGGAAATCCGAACAGGCGTTGCCCTCCGAGCGCGTACTCAGCGAGCAATTGAGCATCTCGCGAGTCACCGCTCGCAAGGCGCTGCAAGTGCTGTTTGACCAAGGCCTGATCCGCCGCAGCCAGGGCTCCGGCACCTTTATCACGCCACGCCTGGAACAGCCGCTGTCGCGCCTCTCGGGGTTCAGCGAGATGTTGCGCCTCAAGGGTTTTGTGCCTACCTCCCAATGGCTGGAGCGCGATATCACCCAGCCCACCCACGAAGAGCTGATCCGCCTGGCCTTGTCGCCTACCGACAAAGTGGCGCGCCTGAAGCGGTTGCGCAAAGCCGATGACACGGTCATGGCGATTGAAATGACCACCCTGCCCGCCACCGTGCTGCCGCAACCGCAAGCCATCGGCAACTCGCTCTACGAGTACCTGGAAAGCATCGGCAAACCCATCGTGCGTGCCCTGCAGCACATCCAGGCGATCAACGCCTCGGACGAGTTCGCCGCCCTGGTAGGCATCGCCCCGGGCACCGCCATGTTGCTGATGACCCGCGTGGGCTACACCGCTGACAACACGCCGATAGAAATCACCGACACCTACTGCCGCAACGACTACTACGACTTCGTGGCAGAGCTGCGCAGATACGACTTTGCCGCCGAGTTGCGGCCTTAGAGAACTGCCATGTCCGAAGACAATATCCTCACGCCACACGGCTGGATTCGCGGCCGCCTGGTACACGCACACGGCAAGGTGGTGGCCATTGAAGGCACGCCTTGCGACCCGGCTGAAAACGACTTGCCCTACCTGCTGCCGGGCTTTATCGACCTGCATGTGCACGGCGGTGGCGGTAAGGACATCATGGAGGGCATCGAGGCCTTCGAGACCATCACCCGCACCCACGTGCGCTTTGGCACCACCTCGCTGCTGGCCACCACCATGACCGCGCCGGTGGCAGAGATCTCCCGCGTGCTCGGCCAGCTCGGCGCCTTCTGCGAGCAGCGCCCTACGGGCAGCGCCCGAGTACTTGGCGTGCATCTGGAAGGCCCCTACATCAATCCGGGAAAACTCGGCGCCCAGCCCAATTTCGCCCACACCGCCTTGATGGAAGAAGTCGAAGCCTACCTGCGCCTGGCGCCGATCCGCGTGATCACCATCGCCCCCGAAATCGCCGGCCACGACCTGCTGATCCGCACCCTCAGCGAGCGCGGGGTACGCATGCAGATCGGCCACACCCTGGGTAGCTATGAAGAAGGCGTCGCCGCCCTCGCCGCCGGCGCCACCAGTTTCACTCACTTGTATAACGCCATGAGCCCGCTGCATCACCGCGAGCCGGGCATCGTCGGCGCCGCGCTGGCCCACGCCCAATACGCCGAATTGATCCCGGACTTGCTCCACGTCCACCCCGGCGCCATGCGCGTGGCCCTGCGTGCGATCCCGTGCCTGTACTGTGTGACCGACTCCACCGCTGCCGCCGGTATGCCCGACGGCGAGTACAAGCTGGGCAGCCACACCGTGACCAAGTGCCTGGGCGGCGTGCGCCTGGCCGACGGCACCCTGGCCGGCAGCACGCTGACCATGGACCAGGCACTGCGCAACCTGGTGAAGATCGGCCTGCCCATCAGCGAAGCCTCACAACGCCTGTCGCAATTTCCTGCGGACTACCTGGGCCTGGAAGAACGCGGTCGCCTGCAACCCGGCAGCTTTGCCGATTGTGTGCGCCTGGACCGCTCCCTGCATCTGACCGACGTAATGGTCGAAGGAGACACCCTTGACTTCAAAAATGCTTGAAGAGGCCTTGGCCTCCTGTGACGCGGTCGTCGCCCAATTACAGCGCCTGACCCCGATACTGGAAGAGATCGCCGGCCGCCTGCGCCGCCAGCCGCCGCAAGTGGCGATGACCATTGCCCGTGGCAGTTCGGACCACGCCGCCAGCTACTTCGCCTACCTGACCATGCAGCATCTGGGGGTTGCGGTCGCGTCGTTGCCGATGTCGGTGGTGACCTTGTTGCAAGCGCCGTTGAAGGTTAGCGGCCAAGTGGCCTTCGGGTTTTCGCAGTCGGGGCAAAGCCCGGACCTGGTCAACAGCCTGCGCCTGCTGCGCAAGCGCGGTGCCTTGAGCATCTCGCTGGTCAACGCTGAAGACTCACCTCTGGAAGCTGCGTGCGAGTTCCACGTGCCGCTGTGCGCCGGGCCCGAACTCAGTGTGGCCGCCACCAAGAGTTTTATCGCCACCCTCAGCGCCAGCGCCCTGTTGGTCGGGCACTGGAATCAGCAAGCGGACTTGTTGCAAGCATGCCAGGCGCTGCCCGAGGGCTTGCGCGACGCCGCCAAACAGGATTGGCGCCATGCCGTCGACGCCCTGCGTGACAGCCAGCGCTTGATGGTGATCGGCCGTGGCGCCGGTTTTGCCATCGCCCAGGAAGCCGCGCTCAAGCTCAAGGAAACCTCGGCGATCCAGGCCGAAGCCTTCAGCAGCGCCGAAGTGCGCCACGGGCCGATGGCCTTGATCAATGAGAACTACCCGCTGCTGGTGTTCGCCCCGCGCGGCGCCGAGCAAGCCGGTTTGCTGAGCCTGGCCGCCGACATGCGCCAACGCGGCGCACGTGTATTGCTGGCCGCGCCGGACGATATTGCCGAACGCGACCTGACCCTGAGCCGCGCCGAGCACCCGAGCCTGGATCCGATCCTGGCCATCCAGAGTTTTTATGTGATGGCGGCAGGGCTGGCGGTCGCGCGTGGCATGGACCCGGACCAGCCGCGTCATCTGAGCAAAGTCACCCGCACCCACTGAGTCGATCGCTGCGTTTTTCCTGATGAGTACCGTGCCCATGTCCAACAACAATAAAGAACTCACACTCAGCGCCCCGTTGAGCGGCCCCGTGCTGACCCTGGGCCACGTTCCCGACGAAGTGTTCGCAAGCCACGCCATGGGCGACGGCATTGCCATCGACCCCCTCAATGACAGCCTGCATGCGCCGTGTAACGGGGTGATCCTTCATGTCGCGCGCACCGGCCATGCCCTGACGATCCGCGCCGACAACGGTGCCGAACTGCTCATGCATGTGGGGATCGACACTGTGCAATTGAACGGCGAAGGCTTTGCGTTGCTGGTCAAGGAGGGCGCGCGAGTGACAGAGGGCCAGGCGCTGCTGCGCTTTGATCTGGACCGCATTGCGCGCCAGTGCAAAAGCCTGGTCAGCCTGATCATCCTGACCAATGGCGAGCGCTTCGAGTTGCAGCCTCTGGCGCGCCAAACGGTCAAGGTCGGCGAGCCGCTGATGCGTGTACTCGCTCGCTCGACAGCCCTTGATGACACCGCTGTGGATAACTCGAGCGCTGAAGCCGGCGCCAGCGTACGCGTGACCCATCGGGGCGGCTTGCATGCGCGGCCTGCGGCGCTGATCCGCAAGACAGCGCTGGCGTTCAGCAGCCAGGCACGCGTGCATTACGGCGCGAAATCGGCGCCGTGCGACAGCCTGGTTGGCTTGATGGGGCTGGGGATTGGCGAAGGCGATGAAGTACGGGTCACCTGCCGTGGCGAGGATGGCGAAGCGGCGTTGCAGGCGTTGATTGCCGCCCTGTCAGTGCCGGCCAAGGGCGAACATTCCGAGCCTGTCGCGGCGACACCCCGCCGGGCGAGTACCGAAGCCAACGTATTGCAAGGCGTGTGCGCGGCGCCGGGCCTGGCGTGCGGGCCGTTGTTCCGCCTCGCCGGGATTGAATTGCCGGCCGATACCGGCACCCATTCGGCCGATGACCAACAGCAACGCCTGGACACCGCCCTGGAGCAAGTGCGCAGCGACATCCGCACCACCCTGGGCCACGCCCGCCAACGCAAACATGTCGAAGAGCAAGAGATCTTCGCCGCCCATCTGGCCCTGCTGGAAGACCCGGCCCTGCTCGAAACCGCCACCGCCGCCATCCAACACGGCAGCGCCGCCACCCACGCCTGGCGCGATGCGATCCAGGCTCAATGCACGGTGCTGCTCGCCCTGGGGAAGCCCCTGTTTGCCGAACGGGCCAATGACCTGCGTGACCTGCAACAACGCGTACTGCGCGCATTGCTGGGCGAGGCCTGGCACTTCGAGGTGCCGACGGGCTCGATCGTCAGCGCTCACGAGTTGACCCCGTCGGACCTTTTGCAACTGAGCGCGCAGCGTGCGGCGGGCATCTGCATGGCCGAAGGCGGCGCCACTTCACATGTGGCGATCCTGGCGCGCGGCAAAGGCCTGCCCTGTGTGGTCGCGTTGGGCGCTGAAGTGCTCGACGTGCCCCAGGGCCAGCGCGTGGTACTCGACGCCGCCAACGGCCGCCTGGAGCTGGCGCCCAGCGAAGCCCGTCACGCCGAGGTGCACCAGATTCGCGACGCGCAAAAACTGCGCCGCCAACAGCAGCAGGCCCAGGCCCAACTGCCCGCGCGCACCACTGACGGGGTCAGCATTGAAGTGGCCGCCAATGTAGCCTCCAGCAGCGAGGCCCAAGTGGCCTTTGAAAACGGCGCCGATGGCGTTGGCCTGCTGCGCACCGAATTCCTGTTCGTCGACCGCCACACGGCGCCGGATGAACAGGAGCAGCGCCAAGCCTATCAAGCCGTGCTGGATGCCATGGGCGACAAGTCGGTGATCATCCGCACCATTGACGTGGGCGGTGACAAGCAACTCGACTACCTGCCGCTACCCGTCGAGGCGAACCCGGTGCTGGGCCTGCGCGGTATTCGTCTGGCCCAGGTGCGCCCGGAATTGCTCGACCAGCAATTGCGCGCACTGCTGCAAGTGAGCCCGTTGGGGCGCTGCCGCATCCTGTTGCCGATGGTGAGCGAGGTCGACGAACTGCTGCAGATACGCCGGCGTCTGGATGAGTTGTGCGTCGAGCTGGGCCTGACCCAGCGCCCCGAACTCGGCGTGATGATCGAAGTGCCCGCCGCCGCGTTGATGGCCGAGCAACTGGCCGAACATGCGGACTTTCTGTCCATCGGCACCAATGACCTGTCCCAGTACACCCTGGCCATGGACCGTGACCACGCGGGCCTGGCCGCGCGCGTCGACGCCTTGCACCCGGCGCTATTGCGGCTGATCGCCCAGACCTGCACCGGCGCCGCCAAACATGGGCGTTGGGTCGGCGTGTGCGGTGCGTTGGCGTCCGACCCGCTGGCAGCCCCCGTGCTGGTGGGCCTGGGCGTGCGCGAGCTGTCGGTCAGCGCGCCGCAGATCGGTGAAATCAAGGACCGCGTTCGCCACCTGGACGCGGCGCAATGCCGCCGACTGAGCCAAGACCTGCTCGACCTGAACAGCGCCAAGGCCGTTCGCCAAGCCTGTGAACTGCACTGGCCGCTGAGCTGACAACAACAAGAAAAAGGAGACTCGCCATGTATCAACACTTTATTGAAGGGCTGCAACGCCTGGGCCGTGCGCTGATGCTGCCGATCGCGATTTTACCGATCGCCGGCCTCCTGCTGCGCCTGGGCGACACCGACTTGCTTAGCATCGCGGTGATGCACGATGCGGGGCAGGCGATTTTCGCCAACCTCGCCTTGATCTTCGCCATCGGCATCGCCGTGGGCTTTGCCCGCGACAACAACGGCACGGCGGGCCTGGCCGGTGCGATTGGTTATCTGGTGATGATCTCCACGCTCAAGGTCATGGACTCGACCATCAACATGGGCATGCTCGCCGGGATCGCCAGCGGCCTGATGGCCGGCGCGCTGTATAACCGCTTCAAGGACATTAAGCTGCCGGAGTACCTCGCATTCTTTGGTGGGCGGCGGTTTGTGCCGATTGTCACCGGGTTCTCGGCGGTAGGCTTGGGCGTGATCTTTGGTCTTATCTGGCCGCCGATCCAGCACGGCATCAACAGCTTCGGTGTACTGTTGATGGAAAGCGGCAGCCTCGGCGCGTTCGTGTTTGGCGTGTTCAACCGCCTGCTGATCGTCACCGGGCTGCACCATATCCTCAACAATATGGCGTGGTTTGTGTTCGGCACGTTTACCGATCCGGCGACCGGCGCAGTCGTGACAGGCGACCTGACCCGCTACTTTGCCGGCGACCCCAAAGGCGGCCAATTCATGACCGGCATGTTCCCGGTGATGCTGTTCGGGCTACCGGCGGCGTGCCTGGCGATGTACCGCAATGCACTGCCGGAGCGCCGCAAAGTCATGGGCGGGATCTTCCTGTCAATGGCGCTGACCTCGTTCCTCACCGGGGTGACCGAGCCGATTGAGTTCGCCTTCATGTTCCTCGCGCCGTTCCTCTATTTGTTGCATGCGCTGCTCACCGACCTGTCGATGGCCGTGACGAATATGCTGAATATCCACCTCGGTTTTACCTTCTCCGGTGGGTTTATCGACATGGTGCTGGGCTGGGGCAAATCGACCAATGGCTGGCGGGTGATACCGGTAGGCCTGGCCTACTCGGTCATCTACTACACGGTGTTCAGCTACTGCATTCGCCGCTTCAACCTCAAGACACCGGGGCGGGAAGATGTCCAGGTGACGCAGGCGCATGTAATGAATGATAACCAGCGCGCAACGGCGTATATCCGAGCCCTGGGCGGTGCCGATAACTTGCTCAGCGTCGGTGCTTGCACCACGCGCCTGCGCTTGGACATGGTCGATCGCAACAAGGCGGTGGATGCCGAGTTGAAAGCACTGGGTGCGATGGCCGTGGTGCGGCCGGGTAACGGCGGCAGTTTGCAGGTGGTGGTCGGCCCGATGGCCGATAGCATCGCCGACGAAATTCGCCTGGCGATGCCGGGTTTTGTTGCCACGCCTGCGGTCGCGGCGGCCCCTGTGGATAACCCGGCTGCGGTGAATGTGCAGGAAGCCGAGAAATGGCTGAGCGCCCTGGGTGGCCGGGCCAATGTGCGCCAGTTGGAGGCGGTGGCGATGACCCGGCTGCGGGTGGAGTTGGGGGATGATTCGAGGGTGTCCGAAGCCGAGCTGACGGCGCTCGGATGCCAAGGTGTGAGCCGACTGGATAGCGGGGTCTGGCACCTGTTGGTGGGCGATGACGCTTCGGGGTTGGGTGAAGCGTTGGAGCGGTTGGTTACTCGCCCGATCAATGCCTGATCCGCTCTAAGGCCTGAGGCCCTGCTGCCAACAAAAAACCCGCTGACCAAACTGGTCCAGCGGGTTTCTTTTTTATGCAATTAACGAATCAAAAATCCGCCAACTGCCACACCTCATACGCCGGTGTCTCATACGGATGGCTGAGCTTCAATGCAGCCACGACAGCCACGATTAACTCATCCGCCACCACCAACTCAACCTTCCACTCATCAACCACTTCAACCTGGCCCACCTGCCCGATAAACGGCTGACTGCCGTCCAACGCGCGAAACTGGCCCTGGCCCAGCACTTGCCAGGCGCAGCTGTCGTAGTCGCCGATGCGCCCGCCGCCGGCTGCGAAGATGGCGGTTTTCACCGTCTCCACATGGCTGTCGGGCACGAAGAAGGCGAGCTTGTACACCGTCTTAGTTCACCCACACGCGCGCGTTGCGGAACATGCGCATCCAGGCGCCGTCTTCGTTCCACTCTTCGGGGCGCCACGAGTTCTGCACCGCGCGGAATACGCGCTCCGGGTGCGGCATCATGATGGTCACACGGCCGTCGCGGCTGGTGAGGCCGGTGATTCCGCGCGGCGAGCCGTTCGGGTTGGCCGGGTAGGTCTCGGTGACCTTGCCGTGGTTATCCACAAAGCGCAGGGCCACGGTGCCGGACAGGTCGGCTTCGAGCAACGCTTCTTCGCTGCTGAATTCGGCATGGCCTTCGCCGTGGGCGATGGCGATGGGCATGCGCGAACCGGCCATGCCTTGCAGGAAGATCGAGTTGGACTCCTGCACCTGCACCATGGCCACGCGCGCTTCAAACTGCTCGGAACGGTTACGCACAAAGTGCGGCCAGAACTCGCTGCCCGGGATCAGTTCGCTGAGGTTGGACATCATCTGGCAACCGTTGCACACACCCAGGGTGAAGCTGTCGTTGCGTTCGAAGAAACCCTGGAACGCATCGCGGGCACGGCTGTTGAACAGCGCCGACTTGGCCCAGCCTTCACCGGCACCCAGCACGTCGCCGTAGGAGAAACCGCCGCAGGCCACCAGGCCTTTGAACTCATTGAGGTCAACGCGACCGGCGAGGATGTCGCTCATGTGCACGTCGATTGCGTTGAAGCCGGCACGGTCGAACGCAGCCGCCATTTCCACCTGGCCGTTGACGCCCTGCTCACGCAGTACGGCAACTTGTGGGCGGATGCCTTTCTTGATGTAAGGCGCGGCGATGTCCTGGTTGACGTCGAAGCTGAGCATGGTGCTCAAGCCCGGGTTGTCTTCTTCCAGGATCACGTCGAATTCCTGCTCGGCGCAGTCGGCGTTATCACGCAGGCGCTGGATCTGGTAGCTGGTCTCGGCCCACTGGCGTTGCAGCAAGCGGCGCTGACCGGTAAAGACCGTGTCGCCGTTGAACGAGATATTGATTTCGCCGTTGTTGATCGGCTGGCCGATCACGGCCACGCAGTCGTCCAGGCCAGCGGCACTGAATTGGGCGAGCACGTCCGGGGTAGCGTCCTGGCGCACCTGGATCACCGCACCCAACTCTTCGTTGAACAGGATGCCGTTGATTTCGGCAGCATCCTCGGCAACGCTGTCGAGCACGATGTTCAAGCCGCAGTGACCGGCGAAGGCCATCTCGACCACGCTTGTCAGCAAACCACCGTCGGAACGGTCGTGGTAGGCCAGCAGGTGACCGTCGGCGTTGAGGCCCTGGATCACGGCGAAGAAGGCCTTGAGGTCTTCGGCGTCGTCGACGTCCGGGGCCTGCTTGCCGAGCTTGCCGTGGGTCTGCGCCAGGATCGAAGCGCCCATGCGGTTCTGGCCACGGCCCAGGTCGATCAGGATCAGGTCGGTGGTGCCCTTGTCCATGCGCAGTTGCGGGGTGAGGGTCTGGCGGATATCGGTAACCGGCGCAAAACCGGTAACGATCAGCGACAGCGGCGAGGTCACGCTCTTGTCGGTGCCTTCATCGTTCCAGCGGGTGGCCATGGACATGGAGTCCTTGCCCACCGGAATGGTGATGCCCAGTTCCGGGCATAGCTCCATGCCGACAGCCTTGACGGTGTCGTACAGGCGCGCATCTTCGCCGGGGTGGCCGGCAGCGGACATCCAGTTGGCCGACAATTTGATGTCGGACAGCTTGCCGATGCGGGAAGCGGCGATGTTGGTGAGGGTTTCACCGATGGCCATGCGGCCCGACGCCGGAGCGTCCAGCAGGGCCAGCGGCGTGCGCTCGCCCATGGCCATGGCTTCACCGGTGTACACGTCGAAGCTGGTGGCCGTGACGGCAACGTCAGCCACCGGCACTTGCCATGGGCCGACCATTTGGTCACGGGCAACGAGGCCGGTGATGGTGCGGTCGCCGATGGTGATCAGGAAGCTTTTGCTGGCCACGGCCGGGTGGTGCAGCACGCGCTCGATACTGTTGGCCAGGTCGAGGTGGCTTGGGTCGAAATCATCGCCCAGCTCGGTTTCGCGTACGGCCGAACGGTGCATGCGCGGGGCTTTGCCCAGCAGCACTTCGAGTGGCATGTCCACCGGGCTGTTGCCGAAGTGGCTGTCGGTAACAGTAAGCTGCGGTTCGGCAGTGGCTTCGCCGACCACGGCGAACGGGCAACGCTCGCGTTCGCAGATGGCCTGGAAGCGCGCGAAATCGTCAGGGCCGACGGCCAGTACGTAGCGTTCCTGGGATTCGTTGCTCCAGATTTCGTGCGGGGCCATGCCCGGCTCGTCGTTTGGAATATTGCGCAGTTCGAAACGGCCACCCCGCTCGCCATCGTTGACCAGTTCCGGGAAGGCGTTGGACAAACCACCGGCGCCGACGTCATGGATGAAGCTGATCGGGTTCTTGTCACCCAACTGCCAGCAACGGTCGATGACTTCCTGGCAGCGACGTTCCATCTCAGGGTTTTCGCGCTGTACGGAGGCGAAGTCCAGGTCGGCCGAGCTGGTGCCGGTGGCCATGGAGGAAGCCGCGCCGCCGCCCAGGCCGATGAGCATGGCCGGGCCGCCGAGCACGATCAGCTTGGAGCCGACCAGGATCTCGCCTTTCTTGACGTGCTCTTCACGGATGTTGCCCATGCCGCCGGCCAACATGATCGGCTTGTGGTAACCGCGCACTTCATCGCCACGCGGGGTGGTGATGGACTGCTCGAACGTACGGAAGTAACCGGTAAGTGCCGGGCGCCCGAACTCGTTGTTGAACGCGGCGCCGCCGAGCGGGCCTTCGATCATGATGTCCAGCGCGGTGACGATGCGCTCAGGCTTGCCGTATGGCACTTCCCACGGCTGTTCGAAGCCTGGGATTTGCAAGTTGGACACGGTGAAACCGGTGAGGCCCGCCTTTGGCTTGGCGCCACGCCCGGTAGCGCCTTCGTCGCGAATCTCGCCGCCGGAACCGGTGGCTGCGCCCGGGAACGGGGCAATCGCGGTCGGGTGGTTGTGGGTTTCAACCTTCATCAGAATGTGCACCGGCTCCTGCACCGCGCCGTACTGGCGGGTTTGCGGGTCCGGGAAGAAACGGCCGGCGACGCTGCCGACGATGACCGAGGCGTTGTCCTTATAAGCCGACAGAACGCCTTCGCTGTGCATCACGTAGGTGTTCTTGATCATGCCGAACAGGCTTTTTTCCTGGCTTTGGCCGTCGATATCCCAACTGGCGTTGAAGATCTTGTGCCGGCAGTGCTCGGAGTTGGCCTGGGCGAACATCATCAGTTCGATGTCGTGCGGGTTGCGCTTCAAGCCGTTGAAGGCGTTGACCAGGTAGTCGATCTCGTCTTCGGCCAGGGCCAGGCCCAGTTCGGTGTTGGCCTTTTCGAGAGCGGCGCGGCCGCCGCCGAGTACGTCAATCGCGGTGAGCGGCTTGGGTTCGGCGTGGCTGAACAGGCCGGCGGCCTGTTCCAGCTGGCTGACGATGATCTGGGTCATGCGGTCGTGCAGGCTGCTGGCGATCAGCTTGGCCTCGGCATCGCTGAACTGGCCAGCCACGTAGAAGGCGATCCCACGTTCCAGGCGCTGGATCTTGTCCAGGCCGCAGTTGCGGGCGATGTCGCTGGCCTTGCTCGACCAGGGCGAGATGGTGCCGAACCGTGGCAGAACCAGGAACAAGCGGCCGGTCGGCTCTTGAACGGGAACGCTTGGGCCGTACTTCAGAAGGCGTGCCAGCACTTGCTGTTCGTCGGCGGTCAATACGCCGGTAACGTCGGCGAAGTGAGCAAATTCAGCATACAGGCCTGTAACCGCTGGAACCTTCTGGCTCAGTTGTTCAAGGAGTTTGCTGTGGCGAAAGGCAGAAAGGGCAGGAGCGCCGCGCAGGATCAACATCTTCGGGACAGCCTCGGGAAGGGGTGTGCTTTGAGGCCGTGCATTCTAGCGTAAACCTGCGCCAACGGCACTCGAAACGGCATGGCTGGCCGCTGCCGAACGTCAGTTGGCACGGATTGCCCCGTATCGGGGCGCGATACCAGGCATTCCGAGCAGTTATTTTAACCGTCACAATTGGGCGCCAAGCCACGTTTCTGCGGGCTGCAGCACAGTTTTCCCCGTGCTAGCAGACAAGACCCTCGCTGTCGAGATATGGCGCCGTGGGCCGTTTGCGTATACTGCGCAGATGTTCTCACCAACTGCTTTGCGCCCGCGATGCGCCAAATGGCTCTTCGCCACCGGACTCTTTTTGCTGCTCAGCGCCTGTGTTGATAAACCCAGCACGCTCGAGCGAATCAAGGAGGATGGCGTATTGCGGGTGATAACCCGAAACAGCCCGGCCACGTATTTCCAGGACCGTAACGGCGAAACCGGCTTCGAATACGAACTGGTCAAACGCTTTGCCGACGACCTGGGCGTGAAACTGGAGATAGAGACCGCCGACAACCTCGACGACCTGTTCGGCCAGTTGAGCAAACCCAACGGCCCGGTGCTCGCCGCCGCCGGCCTGGTGAGCAGCGAGCAGCGCCAGCAGCAGGTGCGGTTCTCCCACCCTTACCTTGAAGTCACCCCGCAGATTATCTACCGCAACGGCCAGTCGCGCCCGACCAACGCGGCGGACCTGGCGGGCAAGAAGATCATGGTGCTCAAGGGCAGCACCCACGCCGAACAATTGGCTGAGCTTAAAAAGCAGAATCCTGCAATCGAATACGAAGAGTCCGACGCCGTTGAAGTCGTCGACCTGCTGCGCATGGTGGACGAGGGGCAAATCGACCTGACCCTGGTGGACTCCAACGAAGTGGCGATGAACCAGGTGTACTTCCCCAACGTGCGCGTGGCGTTCGACCTCGGCAACGCCAGCAACCAGAGCTGGGCCGTAGCCCCCGGCGAAGACAACAGCCTGCTCAACGAGATCAACAGCTACCTGGACAAGGTTGAAAAAAACGGCACCCTGCAGCGTCTCAAGGATCGCTACTACGGACATGTCGATGTACTCGGTTATGTCGGCGCCTACACCTTCGCCCAGCATCTGCAGCAACGCCTGCCCAAGTACGAGAAACACTTTCGCGCCTACGCCAAGGAAGAAAAGGTCGATTGGCGCTTACTGGCCGCCATCGGTTATCAGGAATCGCTGTGGCAACCGGCGGTCACCTCCAAGACCGGCGTGCGCGGCCTGATGATGCTGACCCAGAACACCGCCCAGGCGATGGGCGTATCCAACCGCCTGGACGCCAGGCAGAGCATCATGGGCGGCGCCAAGTACCTGGCCAAGATCAAGGATGAGTTGGACGACAGCATCGCCGAGCCGGACCGTACCTGGTTTGCCCTCGCCGCCTACAACGTAGGCACCGGCCACTTGGACGACGCGCGTCTGCTGGCGAAAAAAGAAGGCCTGAACCCGAACAAGTGGCTGGACGTAAAGAAGATGCTGCCGCGCCTGTCGCAGAAGCAGTGGTACAGCAAAACCCGCTATGGCTACGCCCGGGGCGGCGAGCCGGTGCACTTCGTGGCGAACATCCGGCGCTACTACGACATCCTCACCTGGGTAACCCAGCCGCAGCTCGAAGGCAACCAGGTGGTCGAAGGCAACTTGCATGTTCCAGGCGTAGACAAGACCAAGCCGCCGGAAGATAACCCGCAACTGTAAGAATGCTCACTGGAGGAAGGGCTCCTCCCCCTCCCACGTCCTGATCGCTATTCGGCCTGGAGGCCGGTCAGCAGATGGACCACCCCGCCCGCTAGCACCATCACCCCCGCTACCCCCGCCGCTTTTAACGCCACGGCATCAAGCTTGTTCGGGTCCTGCAGGTGCACGCGCACCCGCGTCAGCGCCACACGCTGTTGCGACTTAAGGTTATCCACACCCCCCAGCGCCGCCAGCACCTGCGCCGACACCAGGCCTGGCGCGGGCGCCGCTACCGTCTCCGCAATCAAATCCGGGGTCAGGGCTTTCCAGAACGCCTGCTTCAATTTATCCAACATGCTCAGTTCTCCAGCACAGGTGATGGTTCGACGGTGGCCGCGTGATAGACGCGCAACGCCTCACGCACCTGCGCCGCTTCCGCAAGGCCCAGCACCTGCTGGGCGATGACCTGACAGTCGGCCAGCGCCAACTCCCGCACGGCGGCCTTGATAGTGGGGATCAACGGCACGCTGACCGACAGCTCATCCACCCCCAGCCCAATCAATACCGGCACGGCCAGGGCTTCGGAGGCCAGTGCTCCACAGACGCCGACCCACTTGCCATGGGCGTGGGCCGCCGTGACGGTGGTGGCGATCAGGCGCAGCACGGCCGGGTGAAAGCTGTCGGCCTGGCTGGCCAGGCGTGGGTGGTCACGGTCCATGGCCAGGGTGTATTGCGTCAGGTCATTGGTGCCGATGGAGAAAAAATCCACATGGGGCGCGAAGACATCCGCCATCAGCGCGGCAGACGGTACTTCGATCATGATGCCCAGCTTCGGTAACTCACTGAGCCCCAGCGCCAGCGCTTCCTCTTCAAGGATCTCGCGCGCCAGCTGCAGCTCCGACAGCAGGCTGACCATCGGCAACATGATGTGCAACCGCGCAAAACCGGCGCTGGCCAGGATCGCGCGAAACTGTTCGCGCAGCAGTTCCGGTCGCTCCAGGCACAAGCGAATGCCGCGCAGGCCAAGAAACGGGTTGGTCTCGGCCGCCATGGGCACGTAGGCCAACGGTTTGTCGCCACCGACGTCCAGGGTGCGTACCACCAGGTTACGCCCGGCGCCCAGGGCTTGGGCGATCGCGGTGTAAGTGCCGGCCTGCTCGTCGGGGCTCGGCGCGCGGTTGCGGTCCAGGTAGAGGAATTCCGAACGCAACAGGCCCACGCCCTCACCGCCGAGAGTCAGGGATTGCTGCACTTCCTGCAACGAAGCGACGTTGGCGGTGATTTCCACGTGATGGCCGTCGCGGGTGGTGGCCGGCAATGCCGCCTGCGCCAGATCACGCTGGTGTCGTACAACCTGCTGTTGGCGCGCGGCTTCCAAGTGTTCGATCTCAGCCAGGTCCGGGTCCAGGTGCAGTTCGCCTTTGTCGGCATCGAGCAGCACCTGCTTGCCATTGGCCAGGGCCAAGACGTGAACCGGCACACCACAAATGGCCGGCAAGCCGAGGGCGCGGGCGAGGATCGCCACGTGGCTGGTCGCGCCGCCGCCGACGGTGACAAAGCCCAGCACCTTGCGGGTATCCAGGCTGGCGGTTTGCGAGGGGGTGAGCTGTTCGGCCACCAGGATCGCGCATTCGGGCACATCCCAGGCGCTGTCTTGAATACCGAGGATCAGCTTGAGTACGCGCTGGCCGACATCGGCCAGGTCTGCAGCGCGCTCGGCGATCAGCGTATTGCCCAAGCCCTGGAACAGTTTGACGGTGGCCTGCGTGGCGCTGCGCCAGGCAAATGCGGCACTCTTGCCAGCGGCCAACAGCGCATGGGCTTGCTCCAGCAACGTCGGGTCTTCGAGCAGTTCCTGATGAGCGCGGAAAATCTCTGCCTGGGCACTGCCGGCAGCTTGGTTTTGCAAGGCTTGCAATGCCTCGGTTGCGGCGCGCAGGCCGCGTTCCAGCGCAGCGCGTTCGGCGGCTTCACCGGTGCCCTCTTCGATAATGTTCAGCTCGGGCTCACGCACTTGAACCACTTGGCCAAACGCCGAACCCGGCGAAGCACACACGCCCGTCAGCAAGGTCGACGACAACAGCGGTGCAACCACCGCAGCGGGTGCGACGACGGGCTCGCCGCACCCTTGCAGCAACAACGCGACCAATGCCGTGATTGCCGCGTCGGCATCTTGCCCCGCCGCGCTGACTTGCAACGTATCACCCTGCACGGTTTGCAGCGCCATGATCGCCACCAGCGACTTGGCGTTGGCGCTCTGGGTTTGCTTGTGCAGGTAGATGCTCGCGTTGAAGCCCTTCGCCGCCTGGGCGAACACCGCCGCAGGGCGCGCGTGCAAGCCGTTGGCGTTGGGCAAGGTCAGCGGCTTGGAGAACAGTGCGTCGCCCTCCTCCTCGTCCACCGCGTCAAGGGCTTCAATGGGGGATAACCGCAGCAGCGGCTGGCCGGTCTCCACCACATCGTCGGCCAATAGCGTAAACGGTTCGCCGCTGACCACCAGCATCAACGTCAGCAGGCTGCGGGCATTTAGCGCCACATAGTCGGCCTCGAATTCGATCAACGCCTGCCCGGCTTCCACGCTCTGGCCCTCTTCGACCAATCGGGTGAAGCCCTTGCCCGCCAGGTTCACCGTGTCCAGGCCGATATGCAGCAGCACCTGCACACCGTTGTCGTCGGTGATACTCACCGCATGCCCCGTGTCCTGGATGTTGCTGATCACGCCAGCCAACGGCGCACAGAGTGTCTGCGAGGTGGGGTCGATGCACAGGCCGTCGCCGATCATGCGGCTGGCGAATACCGGGTCGGGCACCTGACCCAGCTCCAGCAGCACACCCGACAAGGGCGCCAGCAATTCCAAGGGTTTAGATGGGGTCATGGAGGTCACCTGCTGTTTTGTTCCGTAAAAATCATTGGGCGGATTCACATCCCGTGAATACAGGGAGCGGCTGTGGGAGGGGCTTACCCCGCCCGCCTTTATTTCCACCAGTATTCGACTTGCACACCGAAGTTCGAGCCATGCCGCGCGGTGCCGTAGGAACCGGTGTCGGACAACGCCGAACCCGCCGCCAGTTCATTCGCCGCTCGTTTGGCCGCTTCGTTCCAGGTCGCATAGGTGTAGTACACGCGCACCTCCGGCCGGGCCCAGAAATCCGGGCCTTTGGGCGACCAGGTGGGGGCGAAGGTAAATTTGCTCAGCTTGCGTGTACCGCCGCTGGCGTCGACTTGATCATGGCCCAACTCGGCAACCAGTTTGAATTGTTCACTGACCGCATACGCCGGGCGCACGCCGAGCGACATCCAGGTCTGGTCCTGGCTGCCGGGACGAATGTCCTTCTGGTACACGGCCTCGATCTGGCCACCGAAACGCGGGGTTACCTGCCAGTCAAAAAACTCCACGGCGCGGTAGCTTTTGCTGCTCTTGTCCAAGAAGGTATTGCCGGTGTACCCAAGGCCGGTACCGGGGCCTTCGCCGTACTGCAGGGCGAACTTGTTCTTGCCGCCCAGAAACGGCTTTTGCACATGCTGCGCGGTCAGGGCCCAGCCGCTGTGGGTGTCGCGCCCACCGGCCCTTTCGATGTAGCTGGCGCCCAGCTCCAACTCGCCGCCGGGGTTGGTCTTGAAACCCGCGACGTTGAAGTCATGACGGGTGGCGTATTCCTTCTGGTACAGGTTGTCCTTGCGCGAAATCGCGTAGCTGTATTTGAGATCGCCGATCAGCACGTCCTCGATACCGCCGCCCGTGGCGCTCTGGTTCCAGTAGTAGAAATCGGAGATATGGATGTCATTACGCTTGTAGTAACGCCGACCGGCCCACAGCGAACCGCCGTTGAGGGCGGGCAGGTTCGACCATTGCGCGTACATCTGCGGCATGCGCGCCGAGCCGTTGTCCTCGCCCTGGAACTTCAGCTCCCGGTCGTACTTGTTGTAGAGCGAGGCCATGGCGTCGACGCTGAGCACCGAGCCGTCGTCGAGCGTGAGCAGGTCCTGGCGCAACTCCAGTTCGCCGTATTGCTCGCATTCGTTGCCCAGACGGTATTTGGATTGCGCCCCCGGCAGTTGGAAACACTGCTGCGGGCCGCTGCCTGTCGAAGTGCCTGCACCGCTACGCAAGTAACCGGCAAATTCCAGGGCCTGAGCGCCGAACGGCAGGCTCAGGCAGGATGCAACGAGGCCCAGCTTTATTGTTGTTTTCATGAAGCACTCCGATATTTTTATTATGTTTTGGGTCAAGCGCCCCGCACTCCCATACGGGGTTTACAACGGGTGTCAGTGCTTGAGGTGAAGCACAAAGGACTCATACGGACGCAACACCACAGTGCGCGTGCGCAACGGGCAATCGGGGTAGTTGCTGATCAACAGGCGCTGCTCGCTCGCCGCGCCGATCACACCATCGGGCAGTTGGATTTCGCAGGGCCGGCCATAAAAGTTGTTCAGCACCAGCAGGCGCTCGGCGGCGCCTTCGCGCAGGTACGCCCAGACCTGGGGGTGGTCTTGCAGCAGTTCGCGGTAAATGCCTGCCTGGATCAGCGGTTCGTGGCGCCGCAGGGCGATCAGCGCACGGTAGTGATGCAGCACCGAGTCCGGATCATCCCGCTGGCTGTCGACGTTGATCCGCGCCGCGTTGGCCGGAATGCCGATCCACGGTTCACCGCTGCTGAAACCGGCATTGGGCTGCGCACTCCACTGCATCGGCGTGCGCCCGTTGTCGCGGGACTTCTGCATGATCGCCGCCATGCTCGACGCCTCGGACTCACCGGCATCACGCTTGAGACGAAAGATGTTCAGAGTTTCCACATCGCGGTATTGCTCGATGCTGTTAAACCCCGGATTGGTCATGCCCAGCTCTTCGCCCTGGTACACAAACGGTGTGCCCTGGAGGAAGTGCAGCGCCGTGGCGAGCATCTTGGCCGAGACCACGCGGTATTCGCCGTCATCGCCAAAGCGCGAGACCACTCGCGGCTGGTCGTGGTTACACCAGAACAACGCGTTCCAACCGCCGCCGGCCTGCATGCCCTGTTGCCAGTCCGAGAAAATCCGTTTGAGTTGGAGGAAGTCGAAGTCGGCCTTCACCCACTTTTGCAGGTTGGGGTAATCCACTTTCAGGTGATGAAAGTTGAAGGTCATCGACAGCTCTTTCGACGCTGGGTTCGAATAGCGAATGCAGTGTTCCAGGCTGGTAGAGGACATCTCGCCGACGTTGATCAACTCATGACCTTCGAAGACTTCGCGGTGCATCTCTTGCAGGTATTCATGCACGTTGGGGCCATCGGTGTAGAAGCGGCGGCCGTCGCTGCTGTCTTCTGGAAAGTCGGCAGGCTTGGAGATCAGGTTGATCACGTCCAGGCGGAAACCGCCCACGCCTTTATCGCGCCAGAAACGCATCAGCTTGAACACCTCGGCGCGCACCTTCGGGTTGTCCCAGTTGAGGTCTGCCTGGGTGTGATCGAACAGGTGCAGAAAGTACTGCCCGGTTTGCGCCTCGTACTCCCAGGCCGAGCCGCCGAACTTGGATTCCCAGTTGTTCGGTTGGTCGCGCCAGATGTAAAAGTCGCGGTACGGGTTGTCGAGGCTGCTGCGCGCTTGCTGGAACCACACATGTTCGACGGAGGTGTGGTTGACCACGATATCGAGCATCAGCTTGATGCCGCGCTTGGCCGCTTCGCGGATCAGCAACTCGCAGTCGGCCATGGTCCCGTAGCTGGGGTCGATGGCGTAGTAGTCACTGATGTCGTAGCCATTGTCGCGCTGCGGCGAGCGCAGGAACGGGGTGATCCACAGGCAATCCACGCCCAGCCATTGGAGGTAGTCGAGTTTGTCCACGATGCCCAGCAGGTCACCGGTGGCGTTACCCGCGTGGCTGTGGAAGCTTTTGGGGTAGATCTGGTAGATCACCGAGTGTTGCCAGTTTTGCATGGTGGGTTCCTTGAGTGGGTGGTGTGTTGGCTTTGAGGGCCTCATCGGGGGCAAGCCCCCTCCCACCGTTTTGAAATGCATTCCAACCTGTGAGAGGGGGCTCGCCCCAATGGCGGTAGATCAGGCAACCCGATACCCAGGCCGCACGATCTTCATGCTCAACATGCACGTCAGCGCAAACGGCACGACCATCGCCACCACCATGCCGATCACGAACATCGGGATGGCACCCGGCACGATCGAGATAAACCCTGGCAAGCCACCCACGCCGATGGCCGAGGCCTGCACCTTGTTCAGCGACAGGAAAATGCTGCCCAGTGCCGAGCCCACCAGGGCCGCATAAAACGGGAACTTGAAGCGCAGGTTTACCCCGAACATCGCCGGCTCAGTGATGCCGAAATAAGCGGAGATTGCTGACGTGGAGGCCATGCTTTTGTCCCGCGCGTTGCGGGTCATGTAGAACACCGCAAGCGCGGCGCTGCCTTGGGCCAGGTTGGACATCACGATCATCGGCCAGATAAAAGTGCCGCCCTGGGTGGAGATCAATTGCAGGTCCACGGCCAGGAACATGTGGTGCATGCCGGTGATCACCAGCGGCGCGTACAGCAGGCCGAAAATCGCCCCGCCCACCATCGGCGCCAAATCGAACAAGGTGACCACGCCTTCGGTGATCAGGATGCCGAGATGGCGGGTCACCGGGCCGATGATCGCCAGCGCCAGCACGCCGGTGACGACGATGGTCGTGATCGGCACGACGAGCAGTTGAATGGCATTCGGCACCCGGGCGCGCAGCCATTTCTCGATCACGCTCATCACATAGGCGGCCATCAGGATCGGCAGAATCTGGCCCTGGTAGCCGACTTTTTCGATCTTGAACCAGCCGAAAATATCGAAGTACGGCAGGCTCTGGCCGTCGAGCCCAGCCACTGCCTTGCCGTAGTTCCAGGCGTTGAGCAGGTCGGGGTGTACCAGCATCAGGCCGAGCACGATGCCGAGGATTTCACTGCCGCCAAAGCGCTTGGCCGCCGACCAGCCCACCAGCGCCGGGAGGAACACGAACGAGGTGTTGGCCATCAGGTTGATCAGGCTCCACAGGCCATCCAGATTCGGGTAGGCCTCCAGCAACGTCTTGCCTTCGATGAACATGCCCTTGGCACCCATCAGGTTGTTGATGCCCATCAGCAGGCCGGCAATGATCAGCGCGGGCAGGATCGGCATGAACACGTCGGAAAACACCCGCACCAGACGCTGCATGGGGTTGGTCTTGTCGCCACCGGCTTTCTTGACGTCGGCAATGGTGGACGCCGCCAGGCCGGTCTGTTCGCGCAGGGCGGCGTAGACCTTTTCCACCTGGCCAGGGCCGATCACCACTTGGAACAGGCCGCCGGTGAAGAACGAACCTTTGACCAGATCAACCTGGTTCAACGCGCTGTTATTGACCAGGCCCGGGTCCTTGAGCGCCAGGCGCAGGCGGGTCACGCAGTGGGCGGCTTGCTCAAGGTTGTCGCGGCCCCCGAGGTTTCCGAGGATCTCGCGGGCAATGTTCGAATAGTCGTGGCTCATGCTTGGTTTCCACTTTGATTTTTTTATTTGAGGGCAGTCATTGGCAGCACGCCGAGAGCAAAAGTACTCGTCTGTACGAGTTAAAGCAACAACTCGTCTGTACGAGTTTGAAATTCTGCGTTTCGCAGGCTGATCGATATGCGTGGGTCTAATGGACAAACGCGAGCGGCACCACTAAGGTTCCTGCCTGAACGCGCAACCACCTTCACCAAAGTCGGGCACAGAGCCATCCCCATGAGCAAATACAACCAGATCTATACGGATCTGCTTGCCAGCATCACCACTGAACGCCTGCAGCGTGGCACGCGCCTTCCCTCCGAAACCGAACTGATGGACACCTACCAGGCGAGCCGAGGCACCGTACGCCGGGCCATCGAGCAGTTGCAGGAGCGTGGTTTTGCGCAAAAGATCCACGGTAAAGGCACCTTCGTGCTGTCCCCCAACCCGATCGAATTTCAACTGGGCGGCATCGTCAGCTTCCACGAAACCCACGCCGACCTGGGCGATGACGTACACACCGAAGTGGTGGAGTTCACCCAACTCCCACTGGAAGGTTCGCTGCTGCAACACATCGAGGCCGAACCCGGCACCCTCATCACGCGCATCAAACGCGTACGACGCATCGGCGGCAAACGGGTGATCCTTGACATCAACCACTTCGTCGCCGACCTGATCCCAGGGCTGGACCAGACGATTGCCGAACAGTCGATCTACGCGTTTATCGAGCAAACCTTGCAACTGCAAATCAGCTACGCCCAACGCACCATCGAAGCCCTGCCCCGCAGCAAGGACGACCAGGCGCACCTGGACCTTGAAGGGCAAAGTCATGTGATCGTGGTGAGTAACCAGACGTTTTTGCAGGATGGACGGCAATTCGAGTACACCGAGTCGCGGCATACGTTGGATAAGTTTTATTTTTCGGATGTGGCGCGACGGTGACAATCTTTGCAGAACGTTGAGGGGCAAACGGCATGACGAGCGATCTTAGACGGTCGATCACACGCCCCTCGCGCAAGATTGGTCACTGCCCAGCCATGCCCTGCCAATTGGGGCGCTCCAATCGTGAAAGCCTGCTCAGGACTTTCGCTTCCGTTTTTGCAAACCCAAGCCAATTCCTGTCAGCCGATAGCGCTGCTTGCTGCTGCTGGGCTTGTCAGGCTGTGTCATCTCGACCACTCCGGCAGCCAACGCAGGTCGCAAGTAGCTTTTGCGCAAATGCTCGTCATCTTTAAGTTCGAGAACTAGCTGAAGTTCCTTACGTGACAAATCACCATCCAAGGCGTTGAGCAGCCTTATAACTTCCGGGGTAGCTTCCGGGGTGCGCAGTGTCAACGTTACGCCTTGGGCATCACTTTGCCATTCCGGCGGCGGGAAACCCTGCTCCGCGAAAGCATGGCTGATCAACATTCCTCCACGCCCAAGTTTCTCCATGAGCCCTTGCAGATAAAGCATATGGGCTATGTCCGGATTACGCAGAATGGAAATCTGGCCGTTTTTCAGGCCGTCCGCTGTTGCCCCGTCGGGTAAGGAGCCCGAGTTCCAGATTTCTACACGATGGGGGAATACCTGCGCTCTGATACCGCCCCGGAGTCGATGTGACCGCCCCTCTCACCCTGCTGAGCGGCGCGCCTGATTTCGTTCTCGTCTAGATCATCGTGTAGATCCGCATTTGAGAAACGACGCTCCCAGCGCTCCGGCTCTACCTCACGGCGCATGATCATGTCACGTAGGGTCGCGATATCAGCCCGACGCGTCATTTCGCCTTCGCGAATAAAAGCGATGCCGTAGACGGTAGATGAAACAAATGAGAGGGCTCGGCGATGCCAAGACTTGCTAAACGATGTTACGCAAAAAACCGCCATCACGCTGGCTTCAGGATATTTCCTATTGGCGAATGCCGACCAATAACCGGGCTCCCATCATTCAAGTCAACCGCATCGGTGGACAGGCAACTTGTCGGTTATCAACCCCTATTTGCTGACGACGCAACTTGTTACCGTTGATAGACACCGCGACCTGACAAGCAAGTACGACCTTACGTAGAATGCCGCCGTGGCTATGAAACACCTTCCTTCTAACCTCCTATGACCTAGGGGTTTCGCTCTCCACACCGCGCCTGCTTCCTGCAGGCGTTTTTATATCAGTAATAAAACACTGCTGCAGTTCGTCCAAGCCGGCGACCAAGGGAGAAAATCAAGGATGAATCAGGCTCTGTTCCTGCGTCGTCGATGCAAAGCTCACGTTCCGATGGGCACTGGCGGAGCCACGCGCGCTCAGGTCGCGTCTGCCGTGCGGGAAGTCACGGCGTTCCGATGCGTACTAGCGGAGCCTCTGATTGAGCGACTCGGCATGTTGTCAGCGATCGAACTCAAGCACTGGCTGCGTGAAATTGTCGGAGTACTTCGGCGGGAAACTGGCGCTCATGTGCACCATCGGCCGTTTTACCCTGACTTTCCAGAGCAAGTTCTGGCGGCATCAGAGGCGCAGTTGTACCTTAACGCCGTCATGCACTATCTCACGCTTCGACGTTTACCAGCGGCTGAGCACTCTCGACCTGCGATGCTTGAAGGCAACTTCATATCTCGCGTTATCGAATTGGGAAGTGTCTCTGAGTTCGAGTCACTACTCGAGCCGCTCGTTTCATCGCGCACCTCGCTCTCTGAAGAGGAAGCTGCCGACGTCGCCTGGTTTATCCGAACGTACAAAAGCGATGTGTTCCGCCTGCTGCCTGAGGTCGTACCATTCCGGGAGAATCGGGCACTGGTGGGGGGCACACTGCTCGTGCATGTGGCCGACGATACGCGAGTGGAAGCCTTCTTGGAGCGAAATGTCGAAACAGCCACTGACGTGCTGCGACTTGCAGTCGCGCTGAGTGGAGGAGACGTATCACTGACAACTGCGACCACACGATTCACCGCGATGAAGCGTTCGACGCGCCGTCTGTTGTTGCGTTTGCTCGACAATATCCCCCACGCCACAGAAGACCTAATGCGCCATGCCGAGCGATGGAAACGACTGGCGGAAGTGTTGCATCCCGGCGACTACGCCGATAAGTACCCAAGAGCATTAGGCGCCCTTAGGGCAGCACGTCGCAACGAAGCGCCCGCCTCATTTGGTTCTCGTGTCGAAACATTGCTCGCCCGGCGTCACATCGACACGCTGACGCCGATGCTACAGAGCCGTCCTGGTGAATTCGCACGACGGCTGGATGTAACTCTTCGGCGCGCGACGGAACCAGAGTCGGTTCTCGACGCATTCGAGGCGATTGCAAGCCAGGTGTCCTCACCTGTTCTGCTGCAGTTGCTGGCCCACTTACGCACTCCCCGCCCCCTTCCGCTAAGGGCGTTCATACCGAAAGGCGCATTTGCCAAAATCTACGGCATCAGGGATCGACGCGAACCTATCGATCCCACCGTGCTGGCTCGTGCAGCCAGCATCTGCGAGGACGCCCTCGTAACGCGTTTTACCTCGCTGCCGCCACTAGAGCCGCTGCTTCGTCGATCCAGCGTTAAAAGAATATAGGGCTCCACTGGCGCAACGGGCTTCATCGAAGTCGTTGCGTACACTCGTGCGCGGTAGTCGATTGCCCATGCCTGATACACGTTTTATTCGCCTGTTCCTATGGTGGAAGAACGGTAGCGGACGTACAGACATTGACCTGTCTGCGGCATTTTTCGACGCCAACTTCGCGTTCAAACAAACGGTCGCATACTACAATCTGAAAGATTTTGGCGGCTGCCACAGCGGCGATATCATCGACGCGCCCGAAGGCGCTTCGGAGTTCATCGATCTCGACCTTGATGTCCTCATTGAGAAAGGTATTCGCTACGTTGTCACGTCTATCAACTCATTCACCGAGCAACCGTACTGCGATCTTCCGGAATGCTTCGCCGGTTGGATGGCTCGGGCCGACGTGGCGTCGGGTGAAGCATTCGAACCGCGCTCCGTGTTCGACCGTATCGATATCGCATCCGACACAGGAATCTGCCTGCCATTCGTGATGGACTTGCAGGAACGGCGCATGATCTGGGCCGATTTGGGGCTCGCCTCATCAGCGCGGTGGAACAACGTCAGCAACAACCTCAGTGGAGTATCGTTGATGCTGCGAGCGTTGGTACACATACCAAGACCAGATCTGAAAACGCTGTTCGATTTACATGTTCGAGCACGCGGAGAACGGGTGGATTCACCGCAGCAGGCACAGGCGGTGTTTGCACCTGATCAAGGGGTAACACCGTTCGATACGGATCTGATCCGAGCTCGGTTTCTCTGATGCCGCGCCAGCCTTTACCGCTCAAGGGTTTTTACCCAGAAACAAAAATGCCAGTCAGCGTGACTGACTGGCATTGGATAACCCCCTTACAGCGCTATTGAGAACCTAGCGCTGCACCCGTTGGCAGGGTCGAGACAGAATCATTCCCACTCAATCGTCGCCGGCGGCTTGCTCGACACGTCATACGTCACGCGCGAAATACCTTCGATCTCATTGATGATCCGGCCGCTGACCGTCTCCAGCAGTTCATACGGCAGGTGCGCCCAGCGCGCGGTCATGAAGTCGATGGTTTCCACCGCACGCAGGGCCACGACCCACGCGTAACGACGACCATCGCCTACAACGCCAACGGACTTCACTGGCTGGAACACCACGAACGCCTGGCTGACTTTGTGGTACCAGTCGGCCTTGCGCAGTTCTTCGATGAAGATGTGGTCGGCGCGACGCAGCAGGTCGGCGTATTCCTTCTTCACTTCACCCAGGATGCGCACGCCCAGGCCAGGGCCCGGGAATGGGTGGCGGTAGACCATGTCATACGGCAGGCCAGTTCCAGGCCAAGGCGGCGGACTTCGTCCTTGAACAGTTCGCGCAGCGGTTCTACCAGCTTGAGGTTCATTTCCTCAGGCAGGCCGCCCACGTTGTGGTGGGACTTGATCACGTGGGCCTTGCCGCTCTTGGCGCCGGCCGACTCGATCACGTCAGGGTAGATGGTGCCCTGGGCGAGGTATTTGATGTTGTCCAGTTTGTTGGACTGGGCATCGAATACGTCGATGAAGGTGCGGCCGATGATTTTGCGCTTCTTCTCCGGGTCGGACTCGCCAGCCAGGTTGTTGAGGAACTGGTCCTCGGCGTTGGCGCGAATCACCTTGACGCCCATGTTCTCGGCGAACATGGCCATCACTTGCTCACCTTCGTGCAGGCGCAACAGGCCGTTGTCGACGAATACGCAGGTCAGTTGGTCGCCGATGGCTTTGTGCAGCAGCGCGGCAACCACGGAGGAGTCAACGCCGCCGGACAGGCCGAGCAATACGTTGTCGGTGCCGACCTGGGCGCGTACTTGGGCGATGGCGTCTTCAGCGATCTTCGACGGGGTCCACAGGGCTTCACACTCGCAAATGTCGAGAATGAAACGCGACAGGATGCGGCCGCCTTGCTTGGTATGGGTCACTTCCGGGTGGAACTGCACGCCGTAGTAACGACGCTCGTCGCTGAACATGCCGGCGATCGGGCAGCTCGGGGTGCTGGCCAGGATGTGGAAGTCTTCCGGCATTTTGGTGACCTTGTCACCGTGGCTCATCCACACGTCGAGGCCGAACAGGCCGTCGGCGTCGATGTGGTCTTCGATGCCGTCCAGCAGGCGGCTCTTGCCGACCACGTCGACACGGGCATAACCGAATTCACGCAGTTCGGAGCCTTCGACCTTGCCGCCCAGTTGCTCGGCCATGGTCTGCATGCCGTAGCAGATGCCGAACACCGGTACGCCCAGGTCGAATACGGCTTGCGGGCAACGCGGGCTGTTGGCTTCGTGCACGGACTCGGGGCCACCGGCGAGGATGACGCCTTTAGGTGCGAATTCGCGGATCGCTTCGTCATCCATGTCGAACGGATGCAGTTCGCAGTACACACCGATTTCACGCACGCGGCGAGCGATCAGCTGGGTGTACTGGGAACCGAAGTCGAGGATCAGGATGCGGTGGGCGTGAATGTCGAGGGCCATGAAGTCAGTCTCGTCTAATGAATCAGAAACAACTCGGGGCTGAAGAACAGCCCCGGTTACTTAACATTTTGCTGGAAGCCTCAACCTACGCGGTAGTTTGGCGCTTCCTTGGTGATCTGCACGTCGTGGACATGGGATTCAGCCATGCCGGCGCCGGTGATCCGTACGAACTCTGGCTTGGTGCGCATTTCTTCGATGTTGGCGCTGCCGGTGTAACCCATCGAAGAACGCAGGCCGCCCATCAGTTGATGGATGATGGCGCTCAGGGTGCCCTTGTACGGCACACGGCCCTCGATGCCTTCCGGTACGAGCTTCTCGGCGCCTGCCGAGGAGTCCTGGAAGTAACGGTCGGACGAGCCCTGGGCCTGGGACATGGCGCCCAGCGAACCCATGCCACGGTAAGCCTTGTACGAACGGCCCTGGAACAGTTCGATCTCGCCCGGCGCCTCTTCGGTACCGGCGAACATCGAGCCCATCATCACGCAGGAAGCACCGGCCACGATGGCCTTGGACAGGTCACCGGAGAAACGGATGCCGCCGTCGGCGATCAATGGCACGCCAGTGCCCTCAAGGGCTGCGGCGACGTTGGCGATGGCGCTGATTTGCGGCACGCCTACACCGGCGACGATACGCGTGGTGCAGATCGAGCCTGGGCCGATACCGACCTTGACTGCATCGGCGCCGGCTTCGGCCAGGGCCTTGGCGGCAGCGCCGGTGGCGATGTTACCGCCGATCACCTGCACCTCTGGGAAGTTCTGCTTGACCCAGCGCACGCGGTCGATCACGCCTTTGGAATGGCCGTGGGCAGTGTCGACCACTACCACGTCCACACCGGCGGCAACCAGCGCGGCAACGCGGTCACCGGTGTCTTTACCGGTACCGACGGCAGCACCCACGCGCAGGCGACCTTGGTCATCCTTGCTGGCCAGCGGGTAAGCCTTGGCTTTTTCGATGTCGTTGACAGTCATCATGCCTTTGAGGGCGAATTTGTCGTCGACGATCAGCACGCGCTCGATGCGGTGCTTGTGCAGCAGTTCACGCACATCGTTCTTGTCGGCGCCTTCCTTGACAGTGACCAGACGCTCTTTGGGCGTCATCACTTCGCGGACGGTGACTTCAAGACGGTTTTCGAAACGCACGTCACGGGAAGTGACGATGCCGACCAGGTCGCCATCGTGCAGCACGGGAACACCGGAGATGTTGTGCAGGCGGGTCAGGTCGAACAGGTCACGCACAGTGGCGTCGGCCTCGATGGTGATCGGATCTTTCACCACACCGGCTTCGTACCGCTTGACCTTGCGCACTTCGGCAGCTTGCTGCTCGATGGTCATGTTCTTGTGGATGATCCCGATACCGCCTTCCTGCGCCATGGCAATGGCCAGGCGGGCTTCGGTAACGGTGTCCATCGCAGCGGAAACCAGGGGAATATTCAGCTCGATGCCACGGGTTAGGCGGGTCTTGAGACTGACTTCGTTAGGAAGCACCTCGGAATAACCGGGCACTAGGAGAATGTCGTCGAATGTCAGAGCTTCTTGGCTGATACGCAGCATCGCGGGGGCTCCCGAGCGGGAAAATGGAAGCGCGCCATTATATACATGCACCCTGTCGGGCTCAATGTAAAACTCTGACAAACTTGGTAATACTGATAGATGGATTAAAGCTCGACTTTGACCCAGCTGATCTTCTGGTCCAGCCAATCGGCAAATTCGTCGATAAAGCTCTGCTTGAAACCGGCCTCCGCCCAGTTGTTGAAGATAAATCCCAGGTTGGAAAACCCGCACTCCTGCAGGAACAGGAAGCCGTTGATGTCATCTTCATGCCCACACAGCGGGCAGGTGAAGTTATCGGTGTGGCCGGGCATCCAGTCTTCCAGGCTTTCGAACAGCGCTTCACCCACTTCCTTGCGGCACTCCGGGCAGCCGGCCTCTTCGAGAAAGCCCTTGGCCGGCGTATAGATGCAACGCTTATAGATGATCTCCAGGCCGTTGACCGGTTCATTGAACGGCAGCGCCTCGGGGTACAGCACCACGGCGCGGGCACCGTCAGCCAAGGCGTAGGCCATGCGGTTGCCGGTGCGCCCGCAGGTGGTCAGTTCTTCCTTGATGATGTTCTTGCGCACCAGCCAGCGCACGATCGCCCGGGCGCGGGGTTCATGGACGGGCAAGGTGGAGATTTTCGGAACAAGGATACTTTGGGAGTTCATGGGAGTCCTGCGGTGTGGCTGCTGACGCCATCGGGGGTAGGCAGCTTAATCCCTGCCCCACACAGGTCAAGTACTCAAATACCGCCCGATCAACGCAATGCCGCTGGCCAGCACCAGCCATGTCACCAACCGTACAAACGCTTCACGGGACATGCGCATCGTCAACCTGCGCCCGCACCACAACCCCACGGCCATCGCCGGCAGCAGGCACAGCGCCAACATCAATAGCGGCAAATCAGCGTACACCCCGGCAATCAGGAACAAGCTCAGGCGCACCACTGTGCTGCAACTGATCAGCGCGCTTTGCGTCGCCCGCGCCGCATCCTTGGGCAGGCGGCTGTTCAGGTAGATCGCATATAAAAAGCCACCACTGCCGAACAGCGCACCAAACAACCCGCCGACAGTGCCCATGGGGATCGACCAAGCCGCCGCCAATTGCGTCGGCCGCGCTTTCACCGCCAGGGTGTAAAGGGCATAGGCGGTGATAAACAGCCCCATCAACAGCAGCAACAGGTCTGAATGCAGGTTGAGCAAAAACACCACGCCCAATGTGCAACCGATGGCCATGCACGGCAACAGGCGCAGCAGCTCCGCTTTGTTCACATCCCGTCGTGTTTGCAGCAGGCCGCCAAAGGCTGCGACAAAATCGAGCAATACCAGCAACGGGATGATCTTCGACAGCGGCATGAACAGAATCAAGACAGGCCCGGCCACCAGCGCCGTACCGAAGCCGGCGATACCGAACACGATGTACGCCACCACCACACCCAGGCCGATTACCAGCCAATCCGTACCACCAAACGACCACTGACTCATCAGTTCAACCGGGCTCATGGGTCATTCCTTGAAAGAGACGGCCTTTACTTTAGCCATCAACGAGCGATGCGACTAATATCTTCAAAGCCCTCTACCCATCTCGAAAAGGCATGACGCGTGATCTCCACCCGCCAACTGCGCTACTTCGTCGAAATCGCCGACAGTGGCAGCTTCAGCACGGCCGCCGAACGCCTGTTCGTGGCGCAATCGGCCCTGAGCCGGCAAATCAAGGCCCTCGAAACCCAGCTGCAAACACCGCTGTTCGAGCGCACCGCGCGCCAACCGCGCCTGACCGCCGCCGGCGAAGCCTTTTACCCACGGGCGCGCAACCTGCTGAGTGAGTTGCTCAAGGCCAGCGAACTGGCTACCCAAGTCGGCAATGGCCAGCTCGGCACCCTGCGCCTCAGCCATTCGAGCACCGTGCCGATGAGTGGTCGTTTGTTGCAGGGCATCAGTACCTGGCTGGCACGCTGCCCCGAGGTGTCGATGAATATCGTCAAATTGTCCTCCGAAGCCCAGTTGGAAGAGATCGCCGAGGGCCGCCTGGAAATCGGCCTGCTGCGCTTGCCGGTGTTGCGCCAGCGCGAGGGGGTGAGCGTATTGCCTTTATATAGCGAACAGGTGTTGCTGGCGGTGCCGTCGAATCACCCGTTATCACACACCGACAAGCCCATCGAACTGGGGCAACTCAAGGATGAGGCGTTTATCTCGATCCCTCACCCTCAGCGCGGTGGCCTGAGCTATCTGTCGGCTGAACTGTGCATGCGTGCCGGATTTTTCCCCAAGGCGGCGCGCGTCATGTCGCGCAAGACCACCCAGTTGCAACTGATCCAGGCCGGTTTCGGCATAGCCTTGTTACCAGAATCCATGCAGGACATCGCCCCCGCCAATGTGCGTTTTTTACCCCTGGCCGACCCGGACTGCCTGAGCACCGTGGCGCTGACCTGCCAGCAGGCACCGGGCCCGCTGGTGGAGCAATTCTGCCAAACCTTGCGCGAATGCCTATAAACTGCCGCCCATGATTAAAGACCCCTTTGCCCGCCTGGGCCTGGACCGCGAAGTCCTGACTGTCAGCCAACTCAACGGCCGTGCGCGGGTGTTGCTGGAAGACGTATTCACCAATATCTGGGTCGAAGGCGAGATCTCCAACCTCGCCCGCCCGGCCTCCGGCCACGTGTACTTCACCCTCAAGGACAGCGGTGCGCAGGTGCGTTGCGCCCTGTTTCGCAATAACGCCGCCCGGGTGCGCCAGGCGCTGAAGGATGGCCTGGCGGTGAAAGTGCGCGGCAAGGTCTCGCTGTTCGAAGGCCGTGGCGATTACCAACTGATCCTCGACACCGTGGAGCCGGCCGGTGACGGCGCACTGCGCCTGGCCTTCGATGCGTTGAAGGAAAAGCTCAGCGCCGAAGGCCTGTTCAGTGCCGAGCGCAAGGTGCCGCTGCCGGCCCACCCTCGGCGCATCGGCATTATCAGCTCGCCTACCGGTGCGGTGATACGCGACATCATCAGTGTGTTCCGCCGCCGCGCGCCGAACATTGAACTGACTCTGATCCCGACGGCCGTGCAAGGCCGCGAAGCAATCGCGCAGATTGTGCGTGCGCTGAAACTCGCCGACGCACGTGGCTTTGACGCGCTGATCCTGGCGCGTGGCGGCGGCTCGCTGGAAGACCTCTGGTGCTTCAACGAAGAGGCCGTGGCGCGCGCGGTGGATGCTTGCGTCACCCCGATCGTCAGCGCCGTGGGCCATGAAACCGATGTGTCCATCAGCGACTTCGTGGCGGATGTGCGCGCGCCCACCCCGTCTGCCGCCGCTGAACTGCTGGCGCCGGACGCCAGTCACCTCGTGCGCCAGGTGGAAAACCTGCATCGCCGCCTGGTGATGCTGATGCGCAATCGCCTGGCCCACAACCGCTTGCGCCTGGAAGGCATGGCGCGTCGCCTGCGCCACCCCGGCGAGCGCCTGCGCCAGCAGGCTCAGCGCTTGGACGATCTGGACATGCGCCTGCGCCGAGCATTCGAGCGCAGCCTCAATACCCGCCGCGAACGCTTGATCCGCCTGGAAACCCGCCTTGCCGGTCAGCACCCTGGCCGCCAGTTGGCCCTGCTGCGCCAGCGCCTGGACAGCCTTGCCGAACGCCTGCCCCGCGCCATGCGCGAAGGCCTCAAGGCACGGCGCCTGCAACTGCAAAGCCAGGTGCAGACGCTACAGGTGGTCAGCCCGCTGGCAACCCTGGGCCGTGGCTACAGCATCCTGCTGGATGAACGGGGCCAGGCCATCCGCAACGCGGCGCAAACCCACACCGGCCAGCGCCTCACCGCGCGTCTCGGCGAAGGCCAATTGCAAGTGCGGGTGGAAGACAACCACCTCACACCCGTCACCCTTTCGTTATTGGATTGATTGATGCCACGTTTCTTAAGTTTGTTGCTGCTGCTGTGCCTGGCCTTTAACGCGCATGCCGATAGCTACATCAGTCGCACCTTGAACAAACCGGTGCCGGGGGGCGTTGCAGTGGTCGACCTCGGGCCTTCGGCCGGCGCGCCCAAGGCCAGCTATCAGGGCAAACCGGTGCTGGTGGTCAAGGAGCAGGACAATTGGCTGGCGATTGTCGGCATCCCGTTGAGCGTCAAGCCGGGTAACGAGCGCATCAGCAGTGGCGGGCGCAGCCTGCCGTTTATCGTCGGCTACAAGAAATACCCGGAACAGCGCATCACCTTGAAGAACAAAAGCCAGGTCAACCCGGCCCCCGCGCAACTCAAGCGCATCGAGGCGGAACTGGCGGTGCAGATCAAGGCTCTATCGCAGCTTCAGCCCCAACCTGCCGAGCAATCTGGTGCTGGATAAGCCGGTGAACGGGCCGCTGTCGAGCAAGTTCGGTGTGCGCCGGTTCTTCAATGGCGAAGAACGCAACCCGCATTCGGGACTGGATTTTGCGGTGCCGGCGGGAACACCGATCAAGACCCCGGCGAACGGCAAGGTGATCCTGGTGGGTAACTACTTCTTTAACGGCAATACCGTATTCGTCGACCACGGCCAGGGCTTTATCAGCATGTTCTGCCATATGTCCAAGATCGACGTGAAGGTGGGCCAGCAACTGGTACGCGGTACGGTGGTGGGCAAGGTCGGCGCGACTGGCCGCGCCACCGGCCCCCATATGCACTGGAATGTGAGCCTGAACGATGCGCGGGTCGACCCGGCGATTTTCATCGGGGCGTTCCAACCTTGAATGAAGCGATTGCGCGCTGGATAACCGAAGCGCAATTTAATCTAGCCTCCAAGCAATTCCAAACCATAAAATCCCGTTTCTCACGAATATAAAAGAACTTCTCTCAATTTTTAGCGACTGCTTGCCATCTTTCACCCCGACGGTTAGGGTTGAGCTTATGAAAACCTCTCACACCCTCATTCAGCTTCGCCAGCACCGCAGCCTGTGCCTCGTCAGCGCACGACTGCCAGGCTGAATCGATCTGCCTCGTCCCCAAGCTTTATCCCCAAACAACAGTTCTACGGCAGGCCGCCTTTTCTCGGCCCTACAACAAAGGATTTCCCGATGAGCATGCTCAAAGACCCGTCTTCGAAGTACCGTGCGTTCCCGACTATCGACATCCCGGACCGCACCTGGCCATCCAAAACCATCACCACCGCGCCGATCTGGTGCAGTTCCGACCTGCGTGATGGCAACCAGTCGCTGATCGAGCCGATGGACGCGGTGAAAAAGCTGCGCTTCTGGAAGACCCTGGTTGCCGTCGGCGTGAAGGAAATCGAAGCCTCGTTCCCCGCTGCGTCGCAAACCGACTTTGACTTCGTGCGTACCCTGATCGAAGACAACCACATCCCCGAGGACACCACCATCCAGGTGCTGACCCAGGGCCGTGAAGACTTGATCGCGCGTACGTTCGAATCCCTGCGCGGCGCCAAAAAAGCCATCGTGCACTTGTACAACGCCACGTCGCCGTCGTTCCGCCGTATTGTGTTCAACCAGGACAAGGATGGCATCAAGGCCATCGCGGTCAACGCCGCCAAGCTGTTCGTCAAATACGCCGCCCAGCAGCCGGAAACCCAGTGGACGTTCGAGTATTCCCCGGAAACCTTCAGCGCCACTGAGCTGGAATTCGCCAAGGAAGTCTGTGATGCAGTGATCGAGGTGTGGAACCCGACGCCTGAGCACAAGATGATCCTCAACCTGCCGGCCACTGTCGAATGCGCAACGCCGAATATCTATGCCGACCAGATCGAGTGGTTCGGTCGCCATATCAACCGTCGTGACAGCGTGATCATCAGCTTGCACACCCACAACGACCGTGGCACCGGCGTAGCCGCCACCGAGCTGGGCCTGATGGCCGGCGCCGACCGTGTCGAAGGCTGCCTGTTCGGCAATGGCGAGCGCACCGGCAACGTCGATCTGGTAACCGTGGCACTGAACATGTACACCCAGGGCCTCGACCCGCAGCTGGATTTCTCCGACATCGATGGCGTGCGCAAAGTGGTTGAAGAGTGCAACCAGATCCAGGTGCACCCGCGTCACCCGTACGTCGGCGACCTGGTGCACACCGCGTTCTCCGGCTCCCACCAGGACGCCATCCGCAAAGGTTTCAGCCAGCAGAAAGACGATGCCCTGTGGGAAGTGCCGTACTTGCCGATCGACCCGGCCGACATCGGACGCAGCTACGAAGCAGTGATTCGTGTGAACAGCCAGTCGGGTAAAGGCGGTATCGCCTACCTGCTGGAGCAGGAATACGACATCAGCTTGCCGCGTCGCATGCAGATTGAGTTCAGCCAGGTGGTACAGGCCGAAACCGACCGCGTGGGCCTGGAAATGACCGCACCGCAGATCTACGCCTTGCTGCAACGCGAGTACCTGCAAGCCAACACCCCGTACGCGCTGGTCAGCCATCGCTTGCAGGAAGAGAACGGCAACAGTTTTGTCGAGGTGGAAGTTTCCGGCAAGGGCCAGGGCGAGACCAACCTGCATTGGAAAGGCAAAGGCAACGGCGCTCTGGAAGCGCTGGTGGCCGGTTTGCCGATTGGCGTGGAGATCATGGACTACAACGAACATGCGATCGGCGCGGGCACCAACGCCAAGGCGGCGGCCTATATCGAGCTGCGCGTGAATGGCGAACGCCCGGTGCACGGTGTGGGCATTGACGAAAACATCACCACCGCCAGCTTCAAGGCGCTGTTCAGCGCACTGAATCGTTCGTTGAGCCAGCAAGAAGCGACGAAGGCGGCGTAAGCTATCGTCGCAATGCAAAAGGCCCCTGGCTGAGAATCCAGGGGCCTTTTTATTGAGTTTCAGATTTGGGTTGCCTGATAGCGCCTCATCGGGTTCAAGCCCCCTCCCACATTTTGAATATATTCACAAATCAAGGTGTGGGAGGGGCTTGCCCCCGATAGCGGTCTGTCAGACAAACTGAAAGCTATCGGCATCCAGGTTCGCCGGGAATCGGCTGCGATAAGCAGACAACTCGGCCGCATCCAGCATCACCTGGAACACCCCGTCCGCCTCCCCCGCACTCAGCAAGGTTTCGCCCTGGAAATCCAGCACCTGGCTGTCGCCGGTATAGGCAAAGCCTTTGCCGTCCGTGCCCACCCGATTCACCGCCGCCACATAGCACAGGTTTTCAATCGCCCGCGCCGGCAGTAGACGGTTCCAGTGCTGACGCCGCGCGCCCGGCCAGTTGGCGGTGTACAACAGCAGGTCCGTATCCTGGGCATCGCGGCTCCACACCGGGAAGCGCAGGTCATAGCAAATCAGCGGCCGAATGCGCCAGCCCTTCAACTCGACCTGCACCTGGCGCTCGCCGGGGGTGTAGTGATCGTGTTCACCCGCCATACGGAACAGATGGCGCTTGTCATAGTGCAACACCTCGCCATCCGGCCGTGCCCACAGCAGGCGGTTGCGGTGACTGCCGTCGGCAGCCTGGATGATCACGCTGCCAGTGATCACCGCGTTGTACGTTGCCGCCTGGGCTTGGAGCCAAACATGGGTCGGACCGTTTTCAGGCTCGGCCAGGGCGGCCGACGCCATGGAAAACCCGGTCGTGAACATCTCCGGCAGCACGATCAAATCGGCGCCTTTGGCCTGTGCCAGCAGCAACTCGAAGTGATCAAGATTGGCTTGGCGGTCGTGCCAGGCCAATGTGGTCTGGATCAAAGCAATATTCAGATTCGGCAGTGCACTCAGATCACGCATAGTTTTTCAGCTGCTTGTCGCAGCGTCTCCTCGCGTTTGGCGAAGCACAGACGCACCAGGCGCTGGCCCTGGGGTGGGTTCTGGTAGAACACCGAGACTGGGATAGTGGCCACGCCGTGCTCACGGGTCATCCACAGCGACATGGCCACGTCGTCCAGGTCGGGGCGAATCCGGGAGTAATCCACCAGCTGGAAGTAGGTACCGGTAACCCGCGCAAAGCTGAAACGCGACGGCGCCAGCAGGTCACAGAACAGGTCGCGCTTGGCCTGGTAGAACGCCGGTAGTTCGTCGACATGTTCCGGGTGGTCGGCCATGAAGTCGGCCAGCGCGAACTGCAATGGCGTCACGCCGCAGAAATTGACGTACTGGTGCACCTTGCGCAGTTCTGCGGTGAGCGCGGGCGGCGCGACGACGTAGCCGGTTTTCCAACCGGTGACGTGGTAGGTCTTGCCAAACGAACTGACCACGAAAGCACGCTGATACAGCTCTTCGTGAGCCAGCACGCTGACATGAGGCACGCCATCGAATACCAAGTGTTCGTAGACCTCGTCGCTGACCAGGTAGATGTCACGGTCGCGGATCAGGTCGGCCAGTTGGTCCAGCTCGGCACGGCTGATCAGCGCGCCTGTGGGGTTGTGCGGCGTGTTGAGGATGATCATGCGCGTGCGGGGCGACAGCGCGGCCTGGATCTGCTCGAAGTCCAGCGCAAAGCCCGGCAGGCTCAGTTGCACATGCACGCACCGGCCCCCGGCCAGTTCCACCGAAGGCTCGTAGCTGTCGTAGCTGGGGTCGAACACGATGACTTCGTCGCCGCTTCGAATCACGGCCTGGATCGCACAGAAAATCGCGGCGGTGGCGCCGGGGGTGATGGTCACTTCGGTGTCGGCATTGACCGTGGCGCCGTAGCTGCGCGCGATCTTGGCCGCTACCTGCTGGCGCAACGCCGGCAGGCCGGTCATCGGGGAATATTGGTTATGGCCGCTGGCAACGTGTTTGCCCACGGCGTCGAGCAAACCCTGGGGGCCATTGAAGTCGGGGAACCCCTGGGACAGGTTGAGCGCGCCGGTTTCGGCGGCGAGTTGTGACATGGTGGTGAAAATAGTCGTGCCGACATTCGGCAGCTTGCTGGTGATCATGGGAGCCCCCTTCGGGTGAGCTGCAAGTTTTAAGCTGCAAGCTGCAAGCGGGTCAAGCGACAAACCACCGGACACAAAAAAGGGCTCCAAGGGAGCCCTCTCTTGCAGCGTGTCGCTTAACGTGAAGCGGCTGCTATTTCTTATCGCGGCGCTTCTTGTCGGCCTTCTTGTGGTGAGTCATCAAACGACGCTTCTTGTTCACCTGACGGTCGGTCAGTGTGTTCTTGTTGCCTTCGTATGGGTTCTCGCCACCCTTGAACTCGATACGGATCGGCGTACCGACCAGTTTCAAGACACGGCGGTAGGTGTTTTCCAAATAACGCACGTAGGACTTGGGCACCTTCTCGATCTGGTTACCGTGGATCACGATAATCGGCGGGTTGGCACCGCCCAGGTGGGCGTAACGCAGTTTGATCCGGCGGTTGTTGACCATCGGCGGCGCGTGCTCGCCGACCGCATCTTCCAGGATCTGGGTGAGGCGGTTGGTCGGCCAGCGGGTCACCGCGGACTTGAACGAGTTCTGCACGGACGCGTAGAGGTTGCCCACGCCGGTACCGTGCAGGGCCGAGATAAAGTGGATATCGGCAAACTCAACGAAGAACAGGCGACGCTGCAGCTCGATCTTGACGAAATCGCGCTCGCTCGGCGTCATGCCGTCCCACTTGTTGATCGCGATTACCAACGCCCTACCGGCTTCCAGGGCAAACCCCAGCAGGTTGAGGTCGTGGTCCACCACGCCTTCGCGGGCATCCATCACAAAGATCACCACGTTGGCGTCTTTGATCGCTTGCAGGGTTTTGACCACGGAGAACTTTTCAACTTCCTCGTGGATCTTGCCGCGTTTGCGCACACCGGCGGTGTCGATCAGCGTGTACTTCTCGTCGTTACGCTCAAACGGGATGTAGATGCTGTCGCGAGTGGTGCCGGGCTGGTCATAGACGATGACGCGGTCTTCACCGAGCATGCGGTTGACCAGGGTCGACTTGCCGACGTTCGGGCGGCCGATGATGGCGATCTTGATGCCGTCTTTTTCACTTGGGCCAGGAATGCGCTTGGCTTCCTCACCTTCGGCAACGATCTCTTCCTCGCCTTCCTCTTCCTCAGCGTCATCCTTGGGGAAATCGCGCAGGGCAATTTCCAGCATTTGGGTGATGCCGCGACCGTGGGCGCCAGCGATAGGGATTGCGTCGCCCAGGCCCATCGGGCTGAATTCGGCACGGGCCTGCTCAGGATCGATGTTATCGATCTTGTTGGCGATCAAGTAGGAACGCTTGTTGCGCTTGCGCAGGTGCTCGCCAATCATCTGGTCGGCAGCGGTGTAGCCCGCACGGGCGTCCACCAGGAACAACACGACATCGGCTTCTTCAATGGCCAGCAGCGACTGCTCGGCCATTTTTTCGTCCATGCCATGCTCGTCACCGGAGATACCCCCAGTGTCGACAATAATATAGGAGCGCCCTTGCCACTTTGCCTCACCGTATTGGCGATCACGGGTCAGACCGGACAAGTCGCCGACGATGGCGTCGCGAGTCCTGGTCAGGCGGTTGAACAAGGTGGACTTGCCGACGTTAGGTCGGCCCACCAGGGCGATTACGGGAACCATGCGGCTCTCCACTTCGTTATTTCAGAAAATACAAAAGCCGCTGCAAGGCAGCGGCTGGTGCTCGGGGCAGCATCGTCAGATGCCGCATGCCCCGCCGAAGCAGGGCCGCCTGGGTGTTACCCCAAGCATCGTTCTTACTTGATGGTCAGGGCTTCCAGCTTGCCGCTGTTGCCATACACATAAAGCATGTTACCCACCACCAGCGGACGCGCACGCAGGCCGTCGCTGTCGATACGCTCACGACCTACAAAGCGACCGTCCACCTGGCTCAGCAGGTGCAGGTAGCCTTCGAAGTCGCCGACCGCCACGTAGCTGGAGAATACTTCCGGTGCCGACAGCTGACGGCGAGCCAGGGAGTCGTTGCTCCACAATGCAGTGGTGGAACGCTCGTCGACACTTTCAACGGTGCCGGACGCCAGGCTGACGTAGACGCTGCCAAACCCTTGGGCGACACCGGCGTAGCTGGAAGCATCACGCTGCCAATTGACGCGGCCGCTTTGCAGGTCCAGCGCGGCAACGCGGCCCTGGTAGGTGGCGACATAAAGGGTTTCACCCGACAGCAGCAAGCCACCATCGATGTCCACGACGCGATCCAGTTCCGAACGACCTTGCGGGATGGCCACACGGGTTTCCCAGGTCGGCACGCCGTTCTGGGTGTCCAGGGCGACCACTTTACCGGTCGACAGGCCTGCAACGGCCAGATTGTTGGTCACAACCGGACCACTGGTACCGCGCAGGGTCAACACCGCAGGGGTGCTGTCGTACAACCAACGCTGTTCGCCGGTGCTGGCATCCAGGCCGATGACACGGTCGTCCTGAGTTTGTACCACGACGATATCGCCGTTGGTGGCAGGCGGCGCGAGGACTTCACTGGTCACGCGAGCGCGCCATTTCTCTTCACCGGTGCTGGAATCCAGGGCTACGACCTCACCTTTCAGCGTGCCGACCATCACCAGGCCGTAACCCACGCCTACGGCGCCGGACACTGGCAACTCGAGGTCTTTCTTCCACTTGACGTCGCCGTTCATGCGATCCATGGAGATCACCACGCCGGTCACGTCAGCGGCCACAATGTTGTCACCGTCGATTGCCGGTACCAACATGTTGTAGGTTTCGCCCTGACCGTCACCGATGGAGCGGCTCCACTGCTTTTGCAGGACCACTTCTTCCTTGAAACTGGTCAGCTCCGCCGGTGGCAGTTCTTTTTTACTGTTGCTGCTGCAACCCGCGGCCAGAACGGCCAGAGCCAGCAATGCTGCATGTTTCCAACGGATCACGTCACGCATCCCCTTTGGCCAAGTCGTCCAGCTTGATTTGTAAGCCACCGACCGCCGCTTCATCAGACAGCGCCGCCTTGGCTTTTTTATACGCAGCATTGGCTTCGTCGGTACGACCCAATTGGACCAACAGGTCGCCCTTGAGCTCTTCGCGAGTGGCTACAAATGCCTTGTCCGCATCGCCGTCGAGCAGTTTGAGTGCTTCGTCAGCCTTATTTTGTGCCGCCAGTACCTGGGCCAGACGCTGACGTGCGATTTCGCCCAGGGTCGGGTTGGCTGGCTTGTCAGCGATTGCCTTGAGTTCTGCGCCAGCGTCATCCAGCTTACCGGTGTCGACCGCAACTTTCGCGACGAACAGGCTACCGTATTGGGCGTAGGTGCTACCGCCGAATTCGTTTTTCAGCTTGCCGGCCAGGTCCGCAACTTGCGCCGGATCGGGCTTGCCGCTAGGCGTCAGCGTGGTTTCCAGCAGTTGCTGATAGAGGATCGAGGCGCCCTGGGACTGGTTGGCCTGATACTTGTGCCAGGCTTGCCAGCCGAACACCACCACTAAAGCCAGCAGACCGCCGGTAACCAGAGGCTTGCCGTTACGCTGCCACCAGTCCTTGAACTCGGCCAGTTGCTCATCATCAGTACTCGACACCCCAACACTCCTTAATCGCTAAATTCGGCTGTTCGACAGCTTCAACCCTGCACGACGCAGGTGGCCAAGTGCGCAGCGAGCGCATCGAAGGCAATGTTCTGTTGCTCACCCTGGCCACGCAGGGGCTTGAAACCTATCACTTGCTGGGCCAGTTCGTCATCGCCGAGGATCAGCGCATACAGCGCACCGCTCTTGTCGGCCTTCTTGAACTGGCTCTTGAAGCTGCCGGCACCGGCGTTGATCTGCAGGCGCAGGTTCGGCAGTTGGTCACGCACCTTCTCGCTCAAGGCCAGGGCAGCCAGTTCGGCGGCTTCGCCAAACGCACAGAGGTACACGTCCACCTGACGGGAGATTTCTTCCGGGACCTGCTCCAGGGTTTCCAGCAGCAGGATCAGCCGCTCGATACCCATGGCAAAGCCTACGCCCGTGGTCGGCTTGCCGCCCATCTGCTCGACCAGGCCGTCGTAACGGCCGCCCGCGCACACGGTGCCCTGGGCGCCGAGCTTGTCGGTGACCCACTCGAACACGGTTTTACTGTAGTAGTCGAGGCCGCGCACCAGTTTCGGGTTGATCACGTAGGGAATACCGGCCGCGTCCAGACGAGCCTTGAGGCCCTCGAAGTGCGTGCGGGATTCATCGTCCAGGTAGTCGGCCATTTTCGGCGCGTCGATCAGTACGGCCTGGGTGTCGGCGTTCTTGGTATCCAATACGCGCAACGGGTTGGTCTTCAGGCGACGCTGGCTGTCTTCGTCCAGCTTGTCCAGGCGAGCGGAGAGGAACTCCACCAGGGCTTCGCGATAGCGACCGCGGGACTCGCTGGTGCCCAGGCTGTTGAGCTCAAGCTTGACCGCATCGCGGATGCCCAGCATGCCCCACAGGCGCCAGGTCAGCACGATCAGCTCTGCGTCAATGTCCGGGCCGTCGAGGTTGAACACTTCGAGGCCGATCTGGTGGAACTGGCGATAACGGCCTTTTTGCGGGCGTTCGTGACGGAACATCGGGCCGATGTACCACAGTTTCTGCGGTTGACCGCCGCCGGTGAGACCATGCTCAAGCACGGCGCGCACGCACGCTGCGGTCCCTTCCGGACGCAAGGTCAGGGAGTCGCCGTTGCGGTCTTCAAAGGTGTACATCTCTTTTTCGACGATGTCGGTCACTTCACCGATGGAGCGTTTGAACAGCTCGGTGAACTCAACGATCGGCATGCGGATCTGCTTGTAACCGTAGTTATCCAGCAGACGCGCGACCGTGTTCTCGAAGTAGCGCCACAGGGGCGTCTGCTCCGGCAGGATGTCGTTCATGCCACGAATGGCTTGCAGAGACTTGCTCACATCAAATCCTTAAATTCGTTCTTAGCCGCGTGCGATAAGCGCTGCGTCAGCGGCGACCTTCTCGGCCGCTTTCTCGCGGATCAGCTTTTCCAGCTCATCCACAAGATTGTCATTCGTTAACTTCTGCGACGGTTTGCCATCGATGTAGATCAGGTTCGGAGTTCCGCCGGTCAAGCCCACATGGGCTTCCTTGGCTTCACCCGGCCCGTTGACCACACATCCGATCACGGCGACATCCAGCGGCACCAGCAGGTCCTCGAGGCGCAACTCCAGGTCGTTCATGGTTTTCACCACGTCGAAGTTCTGCCGCGAGCAGCTCGGGCAGGCGATGAAGTTGATGCCACGGGAACGCAAACGCAGGGATTTGAGAATGTCGTAGCCGACTTTCACTTCCTCTACGGGGTCTGCCGCCAACGAGATGCGGATAGTATCGCCAATCCCTTCGGCGAGCAGCATACCGAGACCCACCGCAGATTTCACTGTGCCTGAGCGCAAACCGCCCGCTTCAGTGATACCCAGGTGCAACGGTTGCACGATTTCCTTGGCCAGCAAGCGGTAGGCTTCAACCGCCATGAACACGTCGGAGGCCTTTACGCTGACCTTGAAGTCCTGGAAATTCAGGCGTTCAAGGTGCTCGACGTGGCGCAGCGCCGACTCAACCAGCGCCGCCGGAGTAGGCTCGCCGTATTTTTTTTGCAGGTCTTTTTCCAGGGAACCGGCGTTGACGCCGATGCGGATCGGAATCCCGCGGTCACGGGCTGCATCCACCACCGCGCGCACACGGTCTTCACGACCGATGTTGCCTGGGTTGATGCGCAGGCAGTCCACGCCCAGCTCGGCAACGCGCAGCGCGATCTTGTAGTCGAAATGGATGTCGGCAACCAACGGCACCTTGACCAATTGCTTGATGCGGCCAAAGGCTTCGGCAGCGTCCATGTCCGGCACTGAAACCCGCACGATATCGACGCCGGCAGCTTCCAGGCGGTTGATCTGGGCAACGGTGGCGGCCACGTCGTTGGTGTCGCTGTTGGTCATGCTCTGCACTGCGATGGGGGCATCGCCGCCCACCGGCACCGAGCCGACCCAGATCTTGCGCGATACGCGACGTTTGATTGGAGATTCGCCGTGCATGACTATTGTCCCAACTTGATGCGAGCAGTCTCGCCACTGGTGAACGGCGCCACGTCCACAGGCTGGCCGTTGTAGGCCACTTGCGCGCCACGGGCAAAGCCCAGACGCAGCGTCAAAGGAGGCTTGCCGCCCTGGTCGAGCGTATCGCCCTTACGCTTCAGCCCGCTAAACAGCACTTTGCCATTGCCATCGGTGACTTGCGTCCAGCAGTCAGCGATGAACGTAACCTGTACCCGGCCGTCACCGGCGATCAACGCAGGGGTGGTGGGCGGCGAAATGGCGGGCGCTGCCGGGGCGGCCGGCGTAGCGGGCGTCGAAGTAGGTGCCGCAGGTGCATGGGGCTGGGCAGCAACGGAAGCCGCCGGCGTGGCAGGTGCTACCGGAGCAGGTATGGCAGCGGTGGCGGCAGGCGCCGTTTCCGGCACGGGCTGTTCGGTTGCGAGCGGGGCTTCAGGCGTGGCCTGGCCTTCGGCAACGGCCTGGTCTTCGGGCTCATCGAGCGGGTGAATCTGGGTGGTACCATCGGCGCTTTCGACTTCGACATGCTCCATGGCGTTACTGGTCAGGTCCTTGGTGCGCAGGGACGTCTGGTCTTGCCACCACAAAAACCCGCCGCCGATCACGGCGATCAGCAGCAGCAGGCTGACAATTCGCAAAATAGTGTGGGAAACCCGCACCGGTTCTTCGATGCGACCCAAGCCATGGACATTGCTGCCCTGGGAGTCGGTACCGGTGAACTGGTCGAATTGCTGAACCAGGACGGCCTGGTCGATACCCAGCAACTTGGCGTAGGCGCGGATATAGCCGCGGGCAAACGTGTGCCCAGGCAGCTTATCGAACGCACCGGCTTCGAGGTTGGCCAGGGACGTAGTGGTCAAATTGAGCTTGAGGGCCACTTCCGACAGCGACCAACCATTGCTTTCGCGGGCCTGACGCAAGGTGTCGCCTGGGTTTACGCGATTAGCTGCTACAACTTCCGGGTGCGCCGCTTTCATCATTGCTCCGACAGGTATTGCTGATATTCCGGCGTACCGGGATAGAGTCGTTCGAGTTGCTGGCCAAAATGTGCGGCCGTGTCGCGTTCTTCGTGAACCGTCGCCAGGCGTACACCGAGCAATAGACTACGTGCATTCTGCCCGCTGAGCAGGCTAAAACGTTCGTAATAGTCACGTGCCGGCACATAATGCCTGTCTTCGTAAGACAACTCAGCCATTTCGAGCAATGCCCGTGGCTGACGGCTGTTCAGGTGCAGGGCTTTTTCCAACTGCTGGCGAGCGCTGTCGCGCTGGCCCAGACGCACCGAGGTCACCCCGAGGTTTTCGAACACCCGCGAGCGTTCCGGGTAGAGGGTATCGGCGGATGCTTGCTGGAAATAACGGGAGGCCTGGTCATAACGTTTCTGCTCGAACAGGAAGCTGCCGTAATTGTTCAGCAGTCGCGGGTCCGAAGGACGAGAGGCCAAGGCTTTATTGAAGTAGCGTTCGGCCAGTTCAGGCTCGGCCTGAGCCTGGAACACCAAAGCCAATGCGGCATTGGCATCGGCATCGTCGCCATCCAGCTCAAGGGCTTTTTTCAACGGCACCTTCGCTTGCTCGCTCATGCCCTGCTGCAAATAACCCAAGCCCAATCGCACATAAGCAACTCGCGCTTCGTCACGCCCCTTACCGGTTTGCAAAGGGCTGTCATGGCCCGATGAAACACAACCAGCCGCCAGGCCGGTAACAAGCAGAAGCAGCGCGAGGCGCAAGGGCATAGAGATCCTCTCTCAGATTCGATTCACAGCAATTTGCGGTAGATCGTCGGCGGCGTTCAGTTCACGCACGGCGATATAACGTTCACTGCGTCGGGTACGGTCCATCACCTGCCCAACCAACTGGCCACAGGCCGCGTCGATGTCTTCACCACGGGTGGTGCGTACCGTCACGTTGTAACCTGCCTGGTGCAATTGGTCCTGGAAACGGCGGATGGCGTTGTTGCTCGGCCGCTCGTAGCCGGAATGGGGAAACGGGTTAAACGGAATCAGGTTGATCTTGCACGGGGTGTTCTTGAGCAGCTCGATCATCTCGACCGCGTGCTCGACCTTGTCGTTGATGTCCTTGAGCATGGTGTACTCAATGGTCAGCACGCGCTTTTCACCCAAGGTCGCCATGTAGCGCTGGCAAGATTCGAGCAACATCTTAAGCGGATATTTTTTGTTGATCGGCACCAATTGATTACGCAATGCGTCATTGGGTGCGTGCAGCGACAACGCCAGGGAGACGTCAATGTGCTTGGCCAGCTCATCGATCATCGGTACCACGCCGGAGGTCGACAGGGTGACACGGCGCTTGGAGATGCCGTAACCCAGGTCGTCCATCATCAGGTGCATGGCCGCAACTACGTTGTCGAAGTTCAGCAGCGGCTCACCCATGCCCATCATCACCACGTTGGTGATGGCACGGTCGACGGTTGCCGGGACGCTGCCAAAGGATTTGTTGGCAATCCACACCTGGCCGATGACTTCGGCGGCGGTGAGGTTGCTATTGAAGCCTTGCTTGCCGGTGGAGCAGAAACTGCAGTCCAGGGCACAGCCAGCCTGGGACGAAACGCACAAAGTACCGCGTTTGCCCTGGGGGATATACACGGTCTCGACGCAGCTGCCGGACGCCACGCGCACCACCCACTTACGGGTGCCGTCGCTGGAGATGTCCTCGCTGACAACCTCGGGACCACGGACCTCGGCAATGGCCTTGAGCTTGTCGCGCAGGGCCTTGCTGACGTTCGTCATGGCGTCGAAATCGTCGACGCCAAAGTGGTGAATCCATTTCATTACCTGACCGGCACGGAAACGCTTCTCCCCGATTGAGTCGAAGAATTTCTCCATTTCCGGCTGAGTCAGCCCCAGCAGGTTGGTTTTAACAGTCGATATAGTCATGGATTCACCCTCACTCTTTAAGCCGATGCTTAGCGAGCGGTTACTTCAGTAGCGGCGAAAAAGTACGAGATTTCGCGAGCAGCAGCGGCTTCGGAGTCCGAACCGTGAACAGCGTTGGCGTCGATGGACTCAGCGAAGTCAGCGCGGATGGTGCCGGCAGCCGCTTCTTTAGGGTTGGTAGCGCCCATCAGCTCACGGTTCAGAGCGATAGCGTTTTCGCCTTCCAGAACCTGAACAACAACAGGGCCAGAGATCATGAAGGCAACCAGGTCGCCGAAGAAGCCACGAGCGCTGTGCTCAGCGTAGAAGCCTTCAGCTTCAGCCTTGGACAGTTGCTTGAGTTTCGAAGCTACAACCTTCAGGCCGGCTTTTTCGAAACGAGTGGTGATCTCGCCGATGACGTTTTTTGCAACAGCGTCAGGCTTGATGATGGAGAAAGTACGTTGAACAGCCATGGTGTAACTCCAGAAACGGTAATTTACGAAAAATTAAACCCGCGAATTATACGCGGGTTATTGGGTATTGCCTAACTGCGTAAAAAGTCGGCTCAGTCGTCTGCTTCTTCGATCCACAGACCCTGAATCGCCTCCAGGACCTTTTCGCCACCCCGGTCAGGGATGTCGTCGAATTCCGGCAGTGCCATTACGAGGTCGCGCAACTTGACGAAGTTCACGGTAAGAGGATTGACCTCAGGATGAGCTTCCGCAAGTTGTATAGCGATTTCTTGTACATCAACCCATTTCAGGCTCATGACATTTCCTTGAATCAATGCGGCGCTTCGGCCGCATGGTTGAGGGAATATTTCGGAATTTCGACAGTGATGTCTTCCGTGCCGACCTTTGCCTGACAGCTTAGGCGAGAAGTCGCCTCCAGGCCCCAGGCGCGATCCAGAAAGTCCTCTTCCAGCTCGTCCGCTTCTTCGAGAGAGTTGAAACCCTCGCGAATTACGCAGTGGCAGGTCGTGCAGGCGCAGACACCGCCGCAGGCGCTTTCGATCTCGATATGGTTGTCATGGGCAACTTCGAGGATGGACTTGCCGGTCTCAGCCTCCACAACCATACCGTCCGGGCAATGCTCGGCGTGTGGCAGAAAAATGACCTGCGGCATTAATTATTCCTCGATTTCATTCAGGTTGCGCCCGGCCAGTGCGGCTTTCACCGTCTGATCCATGCGGCGGGCGGCAAAGGCATCAGTCACCTGCGACAGGCGCTTGGTCTGTTGCTCGATGGCGTAACCATCGTTGCCTTTCATCAGTTCGGCCAGTTCCTGCATCTGCAGGTCGATGACCATGCGCTCTTCAGCATCCAGCAGACGCTCGCCGTCGGCTTCCAGGGCGCCCTGCACGGCTTCGAGCAGGCGCTGGGCATCGACTTGCTGCTCGCGCAGCACGCGGGCGACCTTGTCGTCACCGGCATATTGGAACGAATCCTTGAGCATCTTGGCGATTTCGCCGTCGGTGAGGCCGTAGGACGGCTTGACCTGAATGCTGGCTTCAACGCCCGAGGCCAATTCACGTGCTGCCACGCTGAGCAGGCCATCGGCGTCGACCTGGAAGGTCACGCGAATTTTCGCCGCACCGGCCACCATCGCCGGGATGCCGCGCAGTTCAAAGCGCGCCAGGGAGCGGCAGTCGCTGATCAGTTCGCGCTCGCCTTGCAGCACATGAATCATCATGGCCGTCTGGCCATCTTTGTACGTGGTGAAATCCTGGGCGCGTGCGACGGGGATGGTGGTGTTGCGTGGAATCACCTTCTCCATCAGGCCGCCCATGGTTTCCAGCCCCAGGGACAGCGGGATCACGTCGAGCAGCAGCAGTTCGCCACCATCGCGTTTATTACCGGCCAGGGTGTCGGCCTGGATAGCGGCGCCGATGGCGACTACTTGATCCGGGTCGATTTCCGTCAATGGCTGGCGGCCAAACGCTTCGGCAACCGCTTCGCGAACGCGTGGGACGCGCGTCGAACCGCCGACCATGACCACAGCGGCCACGTCCTCCAGCTCGATACCGGAATCACGTACAGCCCGACGGCACGCCTTGAGGCTGCGAGCGACCATCGGTTCGATCAACGCATCAAAAGCTTCGCGAGTCAGCTGAGCGGACCAGCTGCCGTAGGAAACTTCAACAGAATCAGCGTCAGTCAGTGCTTCCTTGGCCGCGCAGGCGGTTTGCAGCAGATTACGCTGCGCGCCAGGGTCCAGGTCAGCCGACAAGCCGGCGCTGGTGATGATCCAGCCGGCAATGGCATGGTCAAAGTCATCGCCACCCAGGGCGCTGTCGCCACCGGTAGCCAGCACTTCAAACACACCGCCGGTCAGGCGCAGGATCGAAATATCAAAAGTGCCGCCGCCCAGGTCGTAAATCGCGACGAGGCCTTCGGCGTGCTGGTCCAGGCCATAGGCCACAGCGGCGGCCGTCGGCTCGTTGAGCAAACGCAGCACGTTCAGGCCGGCGAGCTTCGCCGCATCCTTGGTCGCCTGGCGTTGTGCGTCATCGAAATAGGCCGGAACCGTGATCACCGCACCGACCAGTTCGCCGCCCAAAGTGGTTTCGGCACGCTGGCGCAACACTTTGAGGATATCGGCCGACACTTCCACCGGGCTTTTAGGGCCCTGCACGGTGTCGATGAACGGCATATGGGATTCGCCGCCAACGAAGCGGTACGGCAGCTGGTCGCCCAACTGCTTGACGTCGGACAGACCGCGGCCCATCAAGCGTTTAACCGACAGCACGGTATTCAACGGGTCACTGGACGCCGCCAGCCTGGCCGATTCGCCTACTTCGGTGCGATCGGCGTGATAACGCACGGCAGAGGGCAGGATCACCTGGCCATCAGCGTCGGGCAGTGGTTCGGACAGGCCGCTGCGCAAGGCAGCGACCAGGGAGTTAGTGGTGCCCAGATCAATCCCCACCGCCAGACGACGCTGGTGCGGTTGAGGGCTTTGGCCGGGTTCGGCGATTTGCAGTAGAGCCATGGTAATCAGGTCTTATCTGTCTATCAGGCGTGCATCACGGGCAGCACACTGGGTTAATCGTCGAGGCGCTCTTCTAGCTGGCGCACTTCGTAGGAGAGCTTGTCGAGGAACTGCATGCGCCGCATCAGGCGTTCGGCCTGTTCGCGTTGCGCCGCATCATTCCAACAGGCTGCGAAGCTTTCGTTGAGCTCATCCTGGGCCGTTTTCAGACGACGCTTGAAGACCGCGACGCCAGCCAGATCGGCTTCATCCTGCAAGTCTTCGAGCTCTTCGCGCCATTGCATCTGCTGCATCAGGAAGTCCGGGTCGTGCACCGTGACTTCGAGTGGCAGCTCACCGCCGTTCATCGCAAGCAGATATCGCGCGCGCTTGGGCGGGCTTTTTAGCGTCTGATAGGCTTCGTTGAGGCTGGCCGATTGCTCCAGCGCCAAGCGTTGCTCACGCTCGGAGGCGTCAGCGAAGCGGTCCGGATGCACGCCACGCGCCAATTCACGGTAGCGCGCGGCAAGCTGCTCAAGGTCCAGCCGAAAGCTCGGCTGCAGCTCGAATAAAGCGAAATGACAAGGAGTACCCACGAGTAGCCTCAGATGTTGAAGCTTTCGCCGCAGCCACATTCACCGCGCACGTTGGGGTTGTTGAACTTGAAGCCTTCGTTCAACCCTTCCTTGACGAAATCGAGTTCGGTGCCGTCCAGGTAGGTCAGGCTTTTAGGGTCGATGATCACTTTCTCGCCGTGACTTTCGAACACCTGGTCTTCCTCAACCACCTCGTCGACAAACTCCAGCACGTAGGCAAGGCCGGAACAGCCCGTGGTGCGTACACCCAGACGAATCCCCTCACCTTTACCGCGCCCATTCAGGGAGCGGCGAATGTGCTGCGCAGCCGCTTCTGTCATGCTGATAGCCATCGTTGACTCCTTACTCGTCGCCAAATACTTAGATCAAGCCTTTCTTCTGCTTGTAGTCGCGAACGGCCGCCTTGATGGCGTCTTCTGCGAGTACGGAGCAGTGGATTTTCACTGGCGGCAACGCCAGCTCTTCGGCCAGTTGGGTGTTGCTGATCGTCACAGCCTCATCCAGAGTCTTGCCTTTCATCCATTCGGTGGCCAGCGAGCTGGAGGCGATGGCCGAACCGCAGCCGTAAGTCTTGAACTTGGCGTCTTCGATAACGCCAGCTTCGTTGACCTTGATCTGCAGGCGCATTACGTCGCCGCATGCAGGAGCGCCGACCATGCCGGTGCCGACATCAGGGTCTTGCGCATCCATCTTGCCGACGTTACGCGGGTTTTCGTAGTGGTCGATGACCTTTTCGCTGTAAGCCATGGTATTGAATCCTCACTCATCAGGGCCGCTCTGGAACCCTATAGAAACGCCTGCGTTTTCCGCCACGTTCCTACAGAGCTTGGGTGGCGGCTTCTATAGTTAGTGTGCCGCCCACTCGATCTTGGAAATATCGACACCGTCTTTGTACATGTCCCATAGCGGCGACAGAATGCGCAGCTTGTTGACGGCTTCGCAGACTTTCTGCGCGGCGTAGTCGACTTGCTCTTCGGTGGTGAAGCGGCCGAACGTAAAGCGGATCGAGCTGTGTGCCAGTTCGTCGTTGCGGCCCAGGGCGCGCAGTACGTACGAAGGCTCGAGGGACGCCGAAGTGCAGGCCGAACCGGACGAAACCGCCAGGTCCTTGAGCGCCATGATCAGCGACTCGCCTTCGACGTAGTTGAAGCTCAAATTCAGGTTGTGCGGCACACGGGCGGTCATGCTGCCGTTGATGTACAGCTCTTCAAGGTTTTCGACCTGCTTGTAGAAGCGATCGCTCAAAGCCTTGATGCGCACGTTTTCGGCAGCCATGTCTTCCTTGGCTACACGGAAGGCTTCGCCCATGCCGACGATCTGGTGGGTCGCCAGGGTACCCGAACGCATGCCGCGCTCGTGACCGCCGCCGTGCATGGTGGCTTCGATGCGCACACGCGGCTTGCGGCTTACGTAGAGGGCGCCGATGCCTTTAGGACCATAGGTCTTGTGGGCGGAGAACGACATCAGGTCGACTTTCAGCTTGGACAGGTCGATGTCGACCTTGCCGGTAGACTGGGCCGCATCGACATGCAGCAAAATGCCCTTGGAACGGGTCAGTTCGCCGATGGCTGCGATGTCGTTGATGGTGCCGATTTCGTTGTTAACGTGGATCACGGAAACCAGGATGGTGTCTTCACGCAGCGCGGCTTCGATCATGGCCGGGGTGACGATACCGTCGGTGGTTGGCTCAAGGTAAGTCACCTCGAAACCTTCACGCTCCAGTTGGCGCATGGTGTCGAGGACAGCCTTGTGCTCAATCTTGGTGGTGATCAGGTGTTTGCCCTTGGTCGCGTAGAAATGCGCGGCTCCCTTGATTGCCAGGTTGTCGGACTCGGTGGCACCGGAGGTCCAGACGATTTCACGCGGGTCTGCGCCAACCAGGTCAGCGACCTGGCGACGAGCGTTCTCGACCGCTTCCTCGGCTTTCCAGCCGAATACGTGGGAACGGGAGGCTGGGTTGCCGAAGTTTCCGTCAACCAGCAGGCACTCGCTCATTTTTTGCGCGACACGCGGATCAACCGGGGTAGTCGCAGAGTAATCAAGGTAAATCGGCAATTTCATGGACTTTCTCCTAAATCAGGCTGGCTGGCGCGCCGTTAGCTCTTCGGCTGTTACTCGACGGCGGACGCTTCAATCTTGTCCAGACGCGGCGCCTTGGTGTTGCAACGGCGCTGGTCCTGACGCTGGGCTACTTCTTGCACCTCACGGCGAGTCACAAGATCAGCCAAGCTGATACCACTCAAAAACTCATGGATCTGCAGGCTCAGGTCGCACCACAAATGGTGCGTCAGGCAGGTGTCGCCAGCGTGGCAATCACCCAGGCCCTGGCATTTGGTCGCGTCGACGGATTCGTTGACGGCGTCGATCACCTGGGCTACCTGGATGCCTTGCATGTCACGGGACAACTGATAACCGCCGCCCGGCCCACGTACGCTGGAGACCAGATTGCTACGGCGCAATTTGGCGAACAGTTGCTCGAGGTAGGACAGGGAAATGCCTTGGCGCTCGGAGATATCGGCCAGGGACACCGGCCCAGTTTGCGCGTGCAAGGCCAGGTCAAGCATGGCGGTTACCGCGTATCGGCCTTTTGTAGTCAGTCTCATGGACAAGTACCAAGGTGTTTCGGAATGGGAGCAAGTATGCGATTCCCGAGTATTTAAGTCAACTATAAGACCTAGTACTTTAGTCAGGATTACCCGTAAAAAGGGCGCGCGAATCATAGCAGGATGGGGTGGGAACGAACAGCAAGAACGGGGCCGAGCAAAAACTCCGCGCCCCATGGAGATCAACAGGTGGGAGCAAGCCCCTCCCACCGCAGACCTCAGCTTGCCTTGGTGGCGGCTTCGTCCTTGATCTCGGCAAAGTCTTCTTCGCGCAGCTCGGGCAACTCTTTGGCGCAGTAAGTGCTGCCCAACTCCTTCAGTGCACCGCACATACCCTCCAGTTTGCCGTCCACCGCTTGCAGGTGGTCAAGCAACTGGCCAATGGCGCGCGCCACGGGGTCGGGCATGTCTTCGCTGACACCGTAGGCGTCGAAGCCGATTTTCTCGGCCATCGCCTTGCGCTTGGCTTCTTGCTCATCGCCTACCTGCGGCTTGACGATGATGCGACCCGGAATCCCCACCACGGTTGCGCCTGGCGGCACAGCCTTGGTGACGACAGCATTGGAACCGACCTTGGCACCGGCCCCCACGGTAAACGGGCCCAGCACCTTGGCGCCCGCCCCCACCACCACGCCGTTTTCCAAAGTCGGGTGGCGCTTGCCTTTGTTCCAAGTGGTGCCGCCCAGGGTCACGCCCTGGTACAACGTCACGTCATCGCCGATTTCCGCCGTCTCGCCAATCACGATCCCCATGCCATGATCAATGAAGAAGCGGCGCCCAACCTTGGCTCCCGGATGAATCTCGATCCCAGTCATCCAACGACCAAAATTCGACACCAGACGTGCCAGCCATTTCCAGCCCATCCCCCACAAGGCACCGGACAGGCGATGAATCCAGATGGCATGCATGCCTGGGTAGCAGGTGAGCACTTCAAAAGCGTTGCGCGCCGCAGGATCACGGTGGAAAACACTTTGGATATCTTCTCGCAAACGCTCGAACATTTTTAATCCTTCCGCTTAAGAAGCTCGCCACGGGCCGCTTTCTGGGTTTCCGTGAGGATGCCACGCAATATATTCATTTCCGCTCGGCTCACCGAGCTGCGCCCGTAAAGGCGACGCAGGCGCGCCATCAAATGCCGTGGCTTTTCCGGGTCGAGGAATTCGATGGCCACCAGGGTTTGCTCCAGGTGCTCGTAGAACCGCTCCAGTTCGTCCATGGTGGCCAGCTCGCCACTTTTGGTCGACGCCACCTCGTCCTTTTCCACTTTGCTCGGCTGCCCCTCGGCAGCCAGCCAAGCCATGCGCACTTCGTAGGTCAACACCTGTACCGCAGCCCCGAGGTTAAGCGAACTGAACTCGGGGTCGGATGGAATGTGCACGTGGTAATGACATCGCTGCAGCTCTTCGTTGGTGAGGCCGGAATCTTCACGACCGAAAACCAAGGCGATTTGCGCACCACCGGCCGCTTCTTCCACCACTTTGGTTCCGCACTCACGCGGATCCAAGAGCGGCCAGGGGATGCGCCGATCACGCGCACTGGTACCAAGCACCAGGTTGCAACCGACCAAGGCATCCTCCAAGGTGGCGACGACCTGGGCTTTTTCAAGCAGGTCATTGGCGCCGGAAGCACGAGCATCAGCTTCATGGTGCGGGAACACACGCGGCTCGACCAACACCAGGCGCGTCAGGCCCATGTTTTTCATGGCTCGCGCCACCCCACCGATATTGCCGGGATGACTGGTATTGACCAAGACGACACGAATGTTTTGCAGCAAGGGAGGCGCTCTCGGACACGGGAAAGGGGAGCAAATCTTACAGAACAGCCTAAGGTTATGCCATGAAAGCTAACGTCGTCCTTCACCTGAAGAAAGTTTCTGCTAGAATGCTCGGCTTTCTTTAACAACCTTAGGTGACACATCCATGCAGCCCATGCTGAATATCGCGCTGCGCGCCGCCCGCAGCGCCAGTGAATTGATCTTCCGCTCCATCGAGCGCCTGGATACCATCAAGGTCGACGAAAAAGACGCCAAGGATTATGTATCCGAGGTAGATCGCGCCGCCGAGCAGAAAATCATCGATGCGCTGCGCAAGGCCTACCCTACCCACGGCATACTCGGTGAAGAAACCGGCCTGCACAAAGGCAGCGGCGAAGGCGAAGACTACCTGTGGATCATCGACCCACTGGACGGCACCACCAACTTCCTGCGCGGCATTCCACACTTTGCGGTGAGCATTGCCTGCAAATACCGTGGCCGCCTGGAGCACGCCGTTGTCCTCGACCCGGTTCGCCAGGAAGAATTCACCGCCAGCCGTGGCCGTGGCGCCCAACTGAATGGTCGCCGCCTGCGCGTCAGCGGTCGTACCAGCCTGGACGGCGCGCTGCTGGGTACCGGCTTCCCGTTCCGTGACGACCAGATGGATAACCTGGAGAACTACCTGGGCATGTTCCGCGCCCTGGTTGGCCAGACCGCCGGCATCCGTCGCGCCGGCGCTGCCAGCCTGGACCTGGCTTATGTTGCTGCCGGTCGTTTTGATGCGTTCTGGGAGTCAGGCCTGTCCGAATGGGACATGGCTGCAGGCGCCCTACTGATCCAAGAAGCTGGCGGCCTGGTGAGCGACTTCACAGGCGGCCACGACTTCCTGGAAAAAGGCCACGTGGTTGCCGGCAACACCAAATGCTTCAAGGCAGTGCTGACAGCGATTCAGCCGCACCTGCCGGCTTCGCTGAAGCGCTAAGCGAACGCGCACAAAAAAGCACCCCTCGGGGTGCTTTTTTTATGCCTGGGGTTTAGCAAGAAACTAAATACCGGCTGCTTCCAAAATCAAATGTGTGAGGAGGCTTACTCCCGATAGCGGTGAATCAGCCAAAAATCCGGTGACTGACACCCTGCTATCGGGAGCAAGCCCCCTCCCACATTCTGGACCGCACAGACCTTTGAATCCGCGCCAGGCCCAGGATTACTGTTGGTTCTGACCCAGGATCAGACGCCCTTCCTTGTCGACCGGAATCTGGCCGCCCGGATCACGATCCATACGCACCGAACCTTCCTTGCCATCCAGGGTGTAACGCACGTCGTAGCCAACAACCTTGTCACTGATGTCGTTCACGGTATTACAGCGAGTTTGCGTGGTGGTGTAGGTATCGCGGTTCTGCATGCCTTCCTGAACCTTGTTACCGGCGTAACCACCACCGACTGCACCGGCCACGGTCGCCAGCTTCTTACCGTTACCGCCACCAATCTGGTTACCCAGTAGGCCACCGGTCAGCGCGCCGACGACGGTACCGGCGATTTGATGCTGGTCCTGCACCGGACGCTGCCGGGTTACCGTGACATCCTTACAGACCTCGCGAGGGGTTTTGATCTGGGTTTTTACCGGCTGCACTGCCAGCACTTGCGCATACTCAGGGCCGCTTTTTACCAGGCTGTAGGTGGCAACAGCACCCCCGGCAGTCACACCGACAGCACCCAATACCGCACCAACCAGTAACGACTTGTTCACGTTGAACCTCCTGACCATCACAAACGGATCGAAAGATCCGCGCTATACCCAGCCTTGGAGCAAAAAAAAAGGCGCGAGTTCAATACTCGCGCCTTCTTTGTAACAGCGTATCAACAACCGCCCATCAAGGGCGGTCGTCGACCTCCTTGTCAGTAGCGGCCGGAGGGATCAAGTCTTCGCTGTTGAGGTTCAACCAGATCAGCACCACGTTCGCGATGTAGATCGACGAGTAGGTACCCGCCAGTACGCCGATGAACAGCGCCAAGGAGAAGCCCCACAGGTTGTCGCCGCCGAAGATCATCAGTGCGGCAATCGCCAGCAGGGTGGAGATCGACGTCGCCATGGTCCGCAACAGGGTCTGGGTGGTGGAGATGTTGATGTTCTCGATCAACGTCGCCTTGCGCAGTACACGGAAGTTTTCGCGAACCCGATCGAACACCACGATGGTGTCGTTGAGGGAGTAACCAATGATGGCCAGTACGGCCGCCAGTACGGTCAGGTCGAAGGTGATCTGAAAGTAGGCCAGGATGCCCACGGTCACGATCACGTCATGGATCAGCGACACAATGGCGCCGACACCGAACTTCCACTGAAACCGGAATGCCAGGTAGATCATGATGCCGACCAGCGCCATCAGCATGCCGAGGCCGCCCTGGTCGCGCAGCTCTTCACCGACTTGCGGGCCGACGAACTCGACGCGCTTGACCGACGCCGGGTTTTCACCGCCGACCTTCTGCAAGGCCTCGGCCACCTGGTGACCCAGCTGCGGGTCTTCGCCAGGCATACGCACCAACAAGTCGGTGGTCGCGCCGAAGCTCTGCACCACAGCTTCGTGGTAACCAGCCTTGACCAGTTCGTTGCGCACCAGGGTAACGTCGGCCGGCTTCTCGTAGGTCAGCTCGATGAGCGTACCGCCGGTGAAGTCCAGACCGTAGTTCAGGCCCTTATGGAACCAGCTGAACAACGCCAGAACGGTAAGGAGCACTGTGGCGCCGAACGCAATGTTGCGAACGCCCATGAAGTTGATTGTACGTAACATGGCAGCCCCTTAAATCCACAACTTCTTGAAGTCACGCCCGCCAAAGATCAGGTTGACCATTGCGCGGGTCACCATGATGGCCGTGAACATCGAGGTAAAGATACCGAGGGACATGGTCACCGCAAAACCTTTGACCGGGCCGGTGCCCATGGCAAAGAGAATCCCGCCGACCAACAGAGTGGTCAGGTTGGAGTCGAGAATCGCGGTAAATGCCCGGCCGAAGCCTTCGTTGATTGCACGCTGCACGGTCATGCCGGCGGCGATCTCTTCACGAATCCGCGAGAAGATCAGGACGTTGGCGTCTACCGCCATACCCATGGTGAGTACGATACCGGCGATACCTGGCAAGGTCAGCGTAGCGCCCAGCAACGACATCAGCGCCAGCAGCATCACCATGTTGCCCGCCAGGGCCACGGTGGCGATGACGCCGAAGAAACGGTAGATGGCGATGATAAACAGCGACACGAACAGCATGCCCCACAGCGCAGCGTCCACGCCCTTGGTGATGTTGTCCGCACCCAGGCTCGGGCCAATGGTGCGCTCTTCAGCGAAGTACATCGGAGCAGCCAGGCCACCGGCACGCAGCAGCAGGGCCAGCTCCGAGGATTCACCCTGACCGTTCAGGCCAGTGATACGGAATTGGGCCCCCAGTGGCGACTGGATGGTCGCCAGGCTGATGATCTTCTTCTCTTCCTTGAAAGTCTGCACCGGAACGTCTTTCTCGACGCCGTTGACGACCTGCTTGGTGTAGGTGGTCACCGGGCGTTGCTCGATGAAGATCACCGCCATGCTGCGACCGACATTGCTGCGCGTGGCGCGGCTCATCAGTTCGCCGCCATGACCATCCAGGCGGATGTTCACTTCAGGGGTACCGTGCTCGCCGAAACCAGCTTTGGCGTCGGTGACCTGGTCGCCCGTGATGATCAAACCGCGCTCGATCAGCGCTGGAGGACGGTTGCCTTCACGGAATTCGAACTCCTCGGACGTCGCGCGGGAAGCACCCGGCTCGGCCGCGAGGCGGAACTCCAGGTTGGCGGTCTTACCCAGGATACGCTTGGCTTCAGCAGTGTCCTGCACACCCGGCAGCTCAACCACAATGCGGTTGGCGCCCTGGCGCTGCACGATAGGCTCGGCTACACCCAGCTCGTTGACGCGGTTACGCACCGTGGTCAAGTTCTGCTTGATGGAGTATTCGCGGATTTCCGCGATCTTGACCGGGCTCATTGCCAGGCGCAGTACAGGCTGACCATTGAGGTCAGCCGGTACGATATCGAAATCATTGAAGTTCTTGCGGATCAGCGTACGGGCCTGTTCGCGGGAAGCTTCGTCGGAGAAGCCCAACTGGATGGCGCCGTTGAGCTGCGGCAGGCTGCGATAGCGCAACTTCTCTTTGCGCAGCAGGCTCTTCACATCGCCTTCATAGACCTTCAGACGTGCGTCGAGCGCTTTGTCCATGTCGACTTCCAGCAGGAAGTGCACACCACCGGACAAGTCCAGGCCCAGCTTCATCGGGTGCGCGCCAATGCTGCGCAGCCATTGTGGCGTGGTCTGTGCAAGGTTCAGCGCTACGACGTAGTCGTCGCCCATGGCCTTGCGCACGACATCTTTTGCCGGCAATTGGTCTTCTTGCTTGGTCAAGCGCAGCAAGCCGCCCTTCGCACCAGCTGCCAATGTTGCCGCTTTAACCTGGATACCCGCGTCGGTCAGAGCCTTGCTCGCGCGTTCCAAGTCAGCCTGAGTGACCTGCAGGGAAGTGCTGGCTCCAGTGATCTGGATAGCCGGGTCATCAGGATAAAGATTGGGAGCGGAATAAATAAAACCGATCGCCAGCACCGCCAGGATCAGTACGTATTTCCACAGAGGGTATTTGTTCAGCATCACGCCGCCCGCTTATAACGCGGGGCGCCTTGCGCGCCCCGTCGATTGGTAAAGGTTGTTACTTAGATCGCTTTGAGCGTGCCTTTTGGCAGCGTGGCGGCGATGGCGCCCTTCTGGAACTTCATTTCTACGGTGTCGGAGACTTCCAGTACAACGAAAGCGTCGGAAACCTTGGTGATCTTGCCGGCGATGCCGCCAGTGGTCACAACTTCGTCACCTTTCTGCAGGCTGCCCAGCAGGTTCTTCTGCTCTTTGGCACGCTTGGCCTGTGGGCGCCAGATCATCAGGTAGAAGATGACCAGGAAGCCGACCAGGAAAATCCACTCGAAACCACCGCCCATAGGGCCGGCAGCAGCAGGCGCAGCGGCGTCGGCCATGGCGTTAGAGATAAAAAAGCTCATTTAGCACTCCAGTTGCAAATAGTGAATCTTAGGGTCGGAAAACTCAGTCCAAGGGCGGCACAGGAAGCCCGCGCTTGGCATAGAAGGCATCGACGAAGGCGGCCAATGTACCCTGTTGAATAGCCTCGCGCAAACCAGCCATCAGGACTTGGTAGTGACGCAAATTGTGGATGGTATTCAACATGCTACCCAGCATTTCTCCGCACTTGTCCAGATGGTGCAGATAAGCACGTGAGAAGTTCTGGCAGGTATAGCAATCACAGGTCGGATCCAGCGGCGAGTCATCATGGCGATGGAACGCGTTACGGATCTTCAGCACGCCTGTATCGATGAACAGATGCCCATTGCGGGCATTACGGGTTGGCATCACGCAATCGAACATGTCCACACCGCGGCGCACACCCTCTACGAGATCTTCAGGTTTGCCAACGCCCATAAGGTAACGAGGTTTGTCAGCCGGCATCAGGCCCGGCAGGTAATCCAACACCTTGATCATTTCGTGCTTGGGCTCACCGACCGACAAGCCGCCGATGGCCAAGCCATCAAAGCCTATCTTGTCGAGGCCTTCGAGCGAGCGCTTGCGCAGGCTTTCGTGCATACCGCCCTGGACGATACCGAACAATGCAGCAGTGTTGTCGCCGTGTGCATTCTTCGAACGCTGGGCCCAACGCAGCGACAACTCCATGGAAATCCGCGCCACGTCCTCGTCAGCCGGGTACGGCGTGCATTCGTCAAAGATCATCACAATGTCGGAACCCAGGTCCCGTTGCACTTGCATCGACTCTTCCGGCCCCATGAATACTTTGGCGCCATCTACCGGCGAGGCGAAGGTCACGCCCTCCTCCTTGATCTTGCGCATGGCGCCCAGGCTGAACACCTGGAAGCCGCCGGAATCGGTGAGGATCGGGCCCTGCCATTTCATGAAGTCGTGCAAGTCGCCGTGCTTCTTGATCACTTCCGTGCCCGGGCGCAGCCACAGGTGGAAGGTATTGCCGAGGATAATTTCGGCGCCGGTGGCGACGATGTCGCGCGGCAGCATGCCTTTTACGGTGCCGTAGGTACCGACCGGCATGAACGCCGGGGTCTCTACAGTGCCGCGCGGGAAGGTCAGGCGACCTCGACGGGCTTTGCCATCAGTTGCGAGCAATTCAAACGACATACGACTCATAGTTGTTCCTCTGGGCCGCGTGGCGCCGGGTTACGGGTGATAAACATCGCATCACCGTAGCTAAAAAAACGGTACCCGTTATCGATGGCGGCCTGGTAGGCGGCCATGGTTTGCGGATAACCGGCAAATGCCGACACCAGCATCAATAGCGTGGATTCCGGCAGATGGAAGTTGGTCACAAGGCAATCGACCACATGGAATGGCCGGCCGGGGAAAATAAAGATATCGGTGTCGCCACTGAACGGTTTTAGCACGCCATCGCGCGCAGCACTTTCCAGGGAGCGCACGCTGGTGGTGCCAACGGCTACCACCCGTCCATTACGTGCCTTGCAGGCAGCGACCGCATCCACAACCGCCTGGCTGACCTCGAGCCATTCGCTGTGCATGTGGTGATCTTCGATGTTCTCCACACGCACCGGCTGAAACGTGCCGGCCCCCACGTGCAGGGTCACATAGGCGGTCTCGACGCCCTTGGCGGCAATCGCATCCAGCAGCGGCTGGTCGAAATGCAGGCCGGCAGTCGGAGCGGCAACCGCCCCGAGGTGGCGGGAGTAAACCGTCTGATAGCGCTCACGGTCCGAGTCTTCGTCAGGACGGTCGATATAAGGAGGCAATGGCATATGGCCTACGCGCTCCAGCAACGGCAATACTTCCTCGGCGAACTTGAGCTCGAACAACGCGTCATGACGCGCCACCATCTCGGCTTCACCACCGCCATTAATGACGATGTTCGAACCCGGCTTCGGTGACTTACTGGAGCGCACATGGGCAAGCACGCGATGGGTGTCCAGAACCCGTTCCACCAGAATTTCCAGCTTGCCGCCGGATGCTTTCTGGCCAAACAGCCGTGCAGGAATCACACGGGTATTGTTGAACACCATCAAATCGCCTGGGCGCAAATGCTCAAGCAAATCAGTGAATTGAAGGTGTGCGAGGGCGCCGCTGACCCCGTCCAGGGTCAGCAGTCGACTGGCGCGACGCTCGGCCAACGGGTGGCGAGCGATCAGCGAATCAGGGAGTTCAAAAGTAAAGTCAGCAACGCGCATGATGGGGTTCGTCTAGCAGGGCCGGGAAGTCTAGCGGAAATAGTGAAAATAGACCATGAAACGTGATTGACCAACGGTAATCTCATCTCTATACTTCGCCGCCATTGAGCCCTGATGGCGGAATTGGTAGACGCGGCGGATTCAAAATCCGTTTTCGAAAGGAGTGGGAGTTCGAGTCTCCCTCGGGGCACCATCTTAAAGAAAGACCTTGAATTTCAAGGTCTTTTTTTTCGTCTGCAGAAAAGTGTCAACCTGCCGGAGAGAGCCTGTAAGGCACCCAGAAAGCAAGCAGCAGCCTCCAGCCCCATGAGGAGCTGTAACGGCGATCAAAACCCCGTGAGGCGCCTTATAGGCCGCTGGTGCCTTATTCGCAAACCATCCACTTGGCGCAACTGTGCAGTGGAGCGTTATCAGCCTTATTAGGGAGGTCGAATCAATATTGTCCAGCGTTCGAAGCTGTAATCCAGAGCTTTGCCGATGACGATCCTTCCGACACAAAATCGCCTTGGGCCATGCCCAGGTATGCAGTGCATTGACCAAGGGCTGAAGCTCGGGATAATTGCGCAAATTTGTCGGTCACTCGCTGGAGAATTTCGTCTGGCTTTTCGAGCGCCCAAAACAAAACCCCATCTGCTTTCGCAAATGGGGTTTCGGAATTTAATCTTGACGATGACCTACTCTCACATGGGGAAACCCCACACTACCATCGGCGATGCATCGTTTCACTACTGAGTTCGGGATGGGATCAGGTGGTTCCAATGCTCTATGGTCGTCAAGAAATTCGGGTACTGACTCGTGACCAGATGGCCTCGCTTCAGCAAATTGGGTATGTGACAGCAGTCGGTGTTTTGTGAGTTACAAACTTTCGGTTCGTTTCGTCTTCACACACCGCAATCTGATGCTCTTTCGAGTAGTCAAATTGCTTGGGTGTTATATGGTCAAGCCTCACGGGCAATTAGTATTGGTTAGCTCAACGCCTCACAGCGCTTACACACCCAACCTATCAACGTCGTAGTCTTCGACGGCCCTTCAGGGAACTCAAGGTTCCAGTGAGATCTCATCTTGAGGCTAGTTTCCCGCTTAGATGCTTTCAGCGGTTATCTATTCCGAACATAGCTACCCGGCAATGCCACTGGCGTGACAACCGGAACACCAGAGGTTCGTCCACTCCGGTCCTCTCGTACTAGGAGCAGCCCCTCTCAAATCTCAAACGTCCACGGCAGATAGGGACCGAACTGTCTCACGACGTTCTAAACCCAGCTCGCGTACCACTTTAAATGGCGAACAGCCATACCCTTGGGACCGGCTTCAGCCCCAGGATGTGATGAGCCGACATCGAGGTGCCAAACACCGCCGTCGATATGAACTCTTGGGCGGTATCAGCCTGTTATCCCCGGAGTACCTTTTATCCGTTGAGCGATGGCCCTTCCATACAGAACCACCGGATCACTAAGACCTACTTTCGTACCTGCTCGACGTGTCTGTCTCGCAGTCAAGCGCGCTTTTGCCTTTATACTCTACGACCGATTTCCGACCGGTCTGAGCGCACCTTCGTACTCCTCCGTTACTCTTTAGGAGGAGACCGCCCCAGTCAAACTACCCACCATACACTGTCCTCGATCCGGATAACGGACCTGAGTTAGAACCTCAAAGTTGCCAGGGTGGTATTTCAAGGTTGGCTCCACGCAGACTGGCGTCCACGCTTCAAAGCCTCCCACCTATCCTACACAAGCAAATTCAAAGTCCAGTGCAAAGCTATAGTAAAGGTTCACGGGGTCTTTCCGTCTAGCCGCGGATACACTGCATCTTCACAGCGATTTCAATTTCACTGAGTCTCGGGTGGAGACAGCGCCGCCATCGTTACGCCATTCGTGCAGGTCGGAACTTACCCGACAAGGAATTTCGCTACCTTAGGACCGTTATAGTTACGGCCGCCGTTTACCGGGGCTTCGATCAAGAGCTTCGCGTTAGCTAACCCCATCAATTAACCTTCCGGCACCGGGCAGGCGTCACACCCTATACGTCCACTTTCGTGTTTGCAGAGTGCTGTGTTTTTAATAAACAGTCGCAGCGGCCTGGTATCTTCGACCGGCATGGGCTTACGGAGCAAGTCCTTCACCCTCACCGGCGCACCTTCTCCCGAAGTTACGGTGCCATTTTGCCTAGTTCCTTCACCCGAGTTCTCTCAAGCGCCTTGGTATTCTCTACCCAACCACCTGTGTCGGTTTGGGGTACGGTTCCTGGTTACCTGAAGCTTAGAAGCTTTTCTTGGAAGCATGGCATCAACCACTTCGCTAACTAAAAGTTAGCTCGTCATCAGCTCTCGGCCTTAGAATCCCGGATTTACCTAAGATTCCAGCCTACCACCTTAAACTTGGACAACCAACGCCAAGCTGGCCTAGCCTTCTCCGTCCCTCCATCGCAATAACCAGAAGTACAGGAATATTAACCTGTTTTCCATCGACTACGCTTTTCAGCCTCGCCTTAGGGACCGACTAACCCTGCGTCGATTAACGTTGCGCAGGAAACCTTGGTCTTTCGGCGTGGGTGTTTTTCACACCCATTGTCGTTACTCATGTCAGCATTCGCACTTCTGATACCTCCAGCAAGCTTCTCAACTCACCTTCACAGGCTTACAGAACGCTCCTCTACCGCATCACTTACGTGATACCCGTAGCTTCGGTGTATGGTTTGAGCCCCGTTACATCTTCCGCGCAGGCCGACTCGACTAGTGAGCTATTACGCTTTCTTTAAAGGGTGGCTGCTTCTAAGCCAACCTCCTAGCTGTCTAAGCCTTCCCACATCGTTTCCCACTTAACCATAACTTTGGGACCTTAGCTGACGGTCTGGGTTGTTTCCCTTTTCACGACGGACGTTAGCACCCGCCGTGTGTCTCCCATGCTCGGCACTTGTAGGTATTCGGAGTTTGCATCGGTTTGGTAAGTCGGGATGACCCCCTAGCCGAAACAGTGCTCTACCCCCTACAGTGATACATGAGGCGCTACCTAAATAGCTTTCGAGGAGAACCAGCTATCTCCGAGCTTGATTAGCCTTTCACTCCGATCCACAGGTCATCCGCTAACTTTTCAACGGTAGTCGGTTCGGTCCTCCAGTTAGTGTTACCCAACCTTCAACCTGCCCATGGATAGATCGCCCGGTTTCGGGTCTATTCCCAGCGACTAGACGCCCTATTAAGACTCGCTTTCGCTACGCCTCCCCTATTCGGTTAAGCTCGCCACTGAAAATAAGTCGCTGACCCATTATACAAAAGGTACGCAGTCACCCAACAAAGTGGGCTCCCACTGCTTGTACGCATACGGTTTCAGGATCTATTTCACTCCCCTCTCCGGGGTTCTTTTCGCCTTTCCCTCACGGTACTAGTTCACTATCGGTCAGTCAGTAGTATTTAGCCTTGGAGGATGGTCCCCCCATATTCAGACAAAGTTTCTCGTGCTCCGTCCTACTCGATTTCATGACTAAGAGATTTTCGCGTACAGGGCTATCACCCACTATGGCCGCACTTTCCAGAGCGTTCCGCTAATCTCAAAGCCACTTAAGGGCTAGTCCCCGTTCGCTCGCCACTACTAAGGGAATCTCGGTTGATTTCTTTTCCTCAGGGTACTTAGATGTTTCAGTTCCCCTGGTTCGCCTCTTGCACCTATGTATTCAGTACAAGATAACCATCTTATGATGGCTGGGTTCCCCCATTCAGACATCTCCGGATCAAAGTCTGTTTGCCGACTCCCCGAAGCTTTTCGCAGGCTACCACGTCTTTCATCGCCTCTGACTGCCAAGGCATCCACCGTATGCGCTTCTTCACTTGACCATATAACCCCAAGCAATCTGGTTATACTGTGAAGACGACATTCGCCGAAAATCTGTAATCACTCACAAATTTTACCTTAGCCTGATCCGTTACCAGTGAAAGTAACGTTCAGTCTATCTTTCTATCACATACCCAAATTTTTAAAGAACGATCTAATCAAAGACTAGAAATCAACATTCACCATCGCTAGGATGGAATGCTCATTTCTAAGCTTTCATACGTCAGAAGCAGTAGTGGTGGAGCCAAACGGGATCGAACCGTTGACCTCCTGCGTGCAAGGCAGGCGCTCTC
>NZ_CP162821.1:165000-1960000 GCF_054680085.1 Pseudomonas sp. H2_A10 | reverse complement strand
GCCGATACGGTACTGGGGCGCGAATTGAAGCGGTTGTCTGTCGACGTCAGCCAAACCACCCGGCTGGAGGATCTGCCCCCTCCGCTCGACGCACTCCAGTACTACCTCAAAGCCATTCAGTGACGCCGCCCCTTGCGATCAAAGGGTTGCTGTTCCAGCGCCAGGCAAATCGTCGACACAACATTAGGCAAACGTAAATCGCAGCATTCAGAACAAGCTGGACCGTTTGCCTACCGCCCCACACTCATCCACCAAACCTTCAACCTTCCTTCGAACCATTCCCCGAGCCTTCAATCAGCACCCGATTTGCCGGATCCGTAATATCAAACACTTGTTGCGCACACGTCGAACGACCGTCCTTGAATTGAAACTCCACCAGATACACCTTCGCCTTCTCCGGACTGAACGTACTCATCACCGGCCCGCAGCTGTAGTAAACCCCGTTGCCCTGGCTTCCCGCCGAACTGGACACGGTGAGCTTCTTGCCTGGATCGGCCTGGATTTCAAGCTGCGGGAAACGCTTGAACCCTGCGCTGGCCACGGTCTGGTTGAGCTTGGCGATCCAGTTTAAGACCTTGCCCTCACCCGTATCCATCACAGTGCCGAGCTTTTCCATGCGTGAGTCGGGGTCGCCTTCGCGATGGATGGCAAATTCGACGGGGTTGGTGCCGCCACTGGCTTTCATGATGACTTTGGCGTGCTCGGCATCTACGGCTACGGTTTTCTGGCGCAACTGGATGCCATCCTTGAGCAGGCTGGGCGAGGAGTCGCGTTGGTTGGATTGGCAGGCGCACAGGGCAAGAACGAGGGAAAGCAGCGCGATTCGCTTCACGAAGGATGTCCTTATCGCAGGGAGGTCAGTGATGTCTTGACCGGCACTCGAACAAAATGTTCCCGAACACCAAACGGCTACTTGGGTTGAAACGTCTCAAGGTACGCCAGGATGTTTTCAATCTTGTCCTGATCACTGATCCCCCAGAAAATCATCCGCGTACCACTCACCACCTTCTTCGGGGCTTCTATATAGGCGGCAAGTTTGTCGCGAGTCCAGACTACCCCCGAGTTTTTCATCGCATCGGAATATTGGTAATCGGTGGTCGCCCCCGCAGGTCGGCCAATGATGCCGTTGAGTTCCGGGCCAAACCCTGCGCGCGCACCTTCGCCGACGCTATGGCAGCCGCCGCAGGTCTTGGTGAAGAGCTTGGCACCCGCCTGCGCATCGCCGGCTGCGAGGGCCGCGTGGGCATTCAAGATCAAAGCGAGGGTTAGCAAGGCGTATTTCATAGGGACTCCACATCAGCTGTTGCACACGATTATGCCTGCTTGCCAGGAACGCTTGACCATCCGGATCACAGCTTCAAGCCCTACCGCCAGCGCACCGGTCATACGCCACTCTTAATACACAATCAAGGCAATGGTCGCCACGTCGTTTGCAACTGTGGCTCGCGCCTCACCTCCCGGCAAATACGCAACCTAGACACTTGACCACCCATCGTTTAATCCACTTCCAATCGAACCTATCCAGCCGTGCCCCACTCCACCTTACTGAACCCTGATGGCGGAGTAAGGATCATGGCTCAGCCATCGATTTTGGTACTGGAGGACGACGAGATCATTCGCTCGTTAATGGTGGATGTACTGGAGGAATTTGGTGCCCATGTCACTTCGTTTCCTTCAGCGGACGAAGGAATGATTTTTCTGGAGCGTGATGATGAACAAGTCGATCTGATCGTCAGCGATATCCAGATGCCAGGCTTGTTGAATGGCTATGACTTGAGCCGGGTTGTAGCCCATCGCTGGCCAACCGTCGCGGTATTGCTCACCTCGGGCAACAGCGCCATGGCCTCGCAACTGAGCAGCCGAGTACGGTTTTTACCCAAACCCTGGAGCACTGAGCACCTGCTGGAGTGTGTGCAATCGGCGCTGACCCAACAAGGCTCGCCCATGCATCGATAGCGTCGCGACATCATTTAAACCGAACTTCAACACCAGCGCAGCGGTCACTAATGGGCAAGGAGCGACTTTTCTGATCCGCTGGTCAGGCTTTTCGCTTTGCGCCTACAGTCAGTGGCTATGAGTTGTGTAGAATCGTCGCCCATTTTCTCGCGTCATTCATGGCCGGCAGGCCCACAGTTCGAGCTTATTGAATGCACTCACAGGCCCATGACGTTGGTGCGCCCTCATTGCTGGAAACACTACGCGCCGGCACGGCTCTGCTGCACATCGCGCTGGAAAAGCGCCTGCCGTTTTTCTCCGTACACCTGGATGCCGACGGCTACCTGAGCTTGCTCCGAGCGTATTACGGGTTTTATGCGCCGATTGAAGCCGCGCTGTATGAAGGTGATCTGATCCCGGAAGGCTTTGATCCGCAACTGCGCGTGAAAACGCCTACCCTGGTGAGCGACCTTCATGCCCTCGGCTTGAATGACGCAGCCATCGACGCCCTGCCCCGCTGCACCCACCTGCCGTCCCTTGATACCCCCGCTGCCTGCCTCGGCGCCGCCTATGTGCTGGAAGGCGCAACCCTGGGCGGTCAAGTATTGCGTCGCGAGATGGCCCGGCGCCTGGGCCTGGACGCCGACAACGGGGGTGCCTTTCTCAATGTGTACGGTGCCGAGACCGGTCGGCGCTGGAAAGACTTTCTCGATTACCTGGCCCGCCAGCCGATGGACGCGCAAGCCAGACCGTGCGCCGTGGATGCGGCCCGTTCGACATTTAGCTGCTTTGAGCAATGGCTCGACAGCCAGGAGGTACTGCTATGAAACCCGATGATTTTGAAGAGCTGCTTGCCAACTGCGCCGACGAGCCTATCCGCTTTCCCGGGGCTATCCAGCCCCATGGTGTGTTGCTGACGCTGTCGGACCCTGACTTGCAGATCCTCCAGGTCAGCGCCAATGTCGCCAGCCTGTTCGACCATGCGCCCGAGACCCTGCTGGGCCAACCGCTGCACGTATTGCTCGGTGCCGAGCCTGCTGCGGCCGTGCGGTGCATGGTCGAGCTCAACAATTTTACCGATGCGCCGCCGTTGCACATGACCTTCAATGGCACCAGGTTCGACGGCCTGCTGCATCGCCATCAGGGTGTGTTGGTGCTGGAGTTCGAGCCGTTGCTGGAGGACTTCCAGCCACGTGCAGTGAATGGCCGCACCAGTGACCTGGGCAAGATGCTGCAACGCTTGCAGGCAGCGAAAACCCTGCAGGCGTTATACGAAGTCAGCGTAAATGAAATCCAGGCCATGACCGGCTACGACCGCGTGCTGATCTACCGCTTTGAAGACGAAGGCCATGGCCAGGTAATCGCCGAAGCGTCTGCGCCGTCCATGGAGCTTTTCCACGGGTTGTTCTTCCCCGCGTCCGACATCCCGGAACAGGCTCGCGAGCTGTATCGCACCAACTGGCTGCGCATTATCCCCAACGCAGCCTACGAGCCGGTGCCGCTGCTGCCCAAGCTGCGCCCGGATACCGGCAAACCGTTGGATTTGAGCTTCGCCACCCTGCGCAGCGTGTCGCCGATTCACTGCCAGTACATGCAGAACATGGGCGTGCTGTCGTCCATGAGCATCTCGCTGATGAAGGGCGACAAACTTTGGGGCCTGATCAGTTGCGGTAACCGTGAGCCACTGCTGGTGCCCAACGAGTTGCGCATGGCCTGCCAGACTATCGGCCAGGTGCTGTCATTGCAGATCAGCGCCATGGAAGCGCTGGACCTGAGCCGTCAGCGCGAAGCAAAAGTCGAGGCCCTGCAGCTGCTGGACAAGGCGATGAAAGCCTCGGAGTACAACGTGTTCGAAGGCTTGGCCCAGCGCGGCCAACTGCTGATGGACCTGACCCTGGCCGGCGGCGTAGCGATCATCGAAGACAAGCAACTGCACCGCTACGGCAACTGCCCCGAGCCGGCGCAGATCCGAGCGTTGCACAAGTGGCTGCAGGCACGCGGCGAACCCGTGTTTGCCAACCATAACCTGGCCTCGGTGTACGCGCCCGCTGCCGAGTTCCAGCAAGTGGCCAGCGGAGTCTTGGCCATGAGCCTGCCCAAGCCAGTGGACAATGGTGTGCTGTGGTTCCGGCCGGAAGTGAAAGAGAACATCCACTGGAGCGGCGACCCGAACAAGCCACTGAACCTGGAAAGTTCCGACGCAGGCCTGCGCCTTCGCCCACGCACCTCGTTTGAAATCTGGAAAGTGGAAATGGCCGGTATCTCCACCAAGTGGAGCCATGGCGACCTGTTCGCCGCCAATGACCTGCGCCGCTTTGCCTTGGAGAACGACCTGGCCCGCCAGGTGCTGCGCGAGCAACAAGCCGTGCGCGCCCGCGATGAACTGGTGGCGGTGGTGTCCCACGACTTGCGCAACCCCATGACGGTCATATCGATGCTGTGCGGCATGATGCAAAAGGCGTTCAGTTCCGACGGCCCACATACCTCGCGGCGGATTTCCTCGGCAATCGACACCATGCAGCAGGCTGCCGGACGCATGAACGTCCTGCTGGAAGACTTGCTGGACACCTCCAAAATCGAAGCCGGACGCTATGTGGTCAAGCCGGTGGCACTGGATGTCAGCCAAATGTTCGAAGAGGCGTACTCGTTGCTTGCGCCGCTGGCGATGGAAAAAGGCATCGACCTGTGCTTCAACGCCGAGCCGGGCCTGCAAATCAACGGCGACCCCGAGCGCCTGTTCCAGGTGCTCTCGAACCTGATCGGCAACGCCATCAAGTTCACCCCGCGCCAGGGCAATATCGGCATCAGTGCCATGAGCAATGGCGAAGAGATCGTATTCTCGGTGCGCGACTCCGGCGAAGGCATTGCGCCGGAGCAGTTACCTCATGTGTTCGAACGCTATTGGACACAAACCGAAAACAACCCCACCGGCAGTGGCCTGGGACTCTACATTACCCAGGGCATCGTCCAGGCCCATGGCGGCAGGATCGTGGCCGAGAGTGAAGTGGGACGTGGCAGTGAGTTCCGGTTCACGGTGCCGAAGGTGACTGAAAACTCACCGACCTGACGCCGTAAAACGCTGGGCGCGGCCTGCCCGCCAATGCCGTGTTCCAGCCATCCACCCTAGCCACGGGCAGTCGCGCTAACGCTGCCCTTGAAGGAAGGCGCTTAACAAAACACTGACATTCAGTGCGCTAATCTTGCCGGCTCAAACCTGCCTGGAAACCTCATCCGCATGCCGCTGACCGACCCATTGCCCACCGTTCTCGCAGGCCCCATGCTCCGCCGCCTGGAACCTCGGCGGCTGGTGATGTGGCTGGTGGGCAGCCGGGAGCTGGTACTGAGCCTGAGGCTGCACGTTGGCGAGCAGACGCGTGATATCCCACTGAACCCGCGCCACTGCCAAGTGGTGCCAGTGGGCCGCCAGGCGTTTATCCACCTCATCGATGTGTCGCTGGAGCAGGCGCTGCCGCAGGATGTAAGCATCGACTATGACCTGCTGATCGATGGCAACGGCATGGCACAGTGGGCGCCGCACCTGTTGTACGCCAACGCCCAATCCGCCTCTTTCATACTGCACAGCCGTATCCACCAACTGGTGCACGGCTCTTGCCGCAAACCTCACCATTGCGCCGATGAAGGCCTGCTGTGCGTCGACCGCCTGCTCGCCGAAACCCGTGCCGAGCGCCCGGCCCTGCTGATCATGAGTGGCGATCAGGTCTACGCCGACGATGTCGCCGGGCCGATGCTGCGGGCGATCCACGCGCTGATCGCTCGCCTGGGCCTGTTCGACGAATACCTGGAAGGGGCAGTGATAGATGACAGCGCCAGCCTCTACGGGCACCCCGCCAGTTATTACCATCGCGCGGACTTGCTGCCGGCACTGGACAGCAACGAGACCCTGCGCGAGCGTTTTTTTGGTGGCGTGAAAAAACCGATCTTCACCAGCAGCACGGCCGACAACCACTTGGTGAGCTTCGCCGAAGTCATGGCGATGTACCTGCTGGTATGGTCACCCACCCCGTGGCGCCTGATCGCCACGCAACCGCCACAATTGAACACCGATGAAGCGGCGCGCTATGCCCGCGAGCAAGTGCAGGTGGATGACTTCCGCGATGACCTGCCCGGCGTGGCACGGGTATTCGCCCATCTGTCCACCTTGATGATCTTTGACGACCACGACATCACCGACGACTGGAACCTCAGCGCCCAGTGGGAAGAAACCGCCTACGGCCATCCGTTCTCCAAGCGCATCATCGGCAATGCCTTGCTCGCGTACCTGCTGTGCCAGGGCTGGGGTAACAACCCGGATGCGTTCGACACATTAATAAGTCAAACCCAGGCGCTCGGCCGCCAGGCGCACAACAATCACCTGGACGCGACCGAACAGGATAATTTGCTCGGCGCGCTGCTGAAATTTCAACAATGGCATTACGTGCTGCCCACCACCCCCGCCCTGGTGGTGCTCGACACCCGTACCCGGCGCTGGCGCAGTGAATTCACGCTCAAGCAACCCTCCGGCCTGCTGGACTGGGAAGCCTTGAGTGAACTGCAACAGGAACTGCTTGACCATCCCTCGGCCATCATCGTCTCGCCCGCGCCGATCTTTGGCGTGAAGCTGATCGAGACTGTGCAGAAAATCTTCAGTTGGTGCGGCCACCCCTTGCTGGTGGACGCGGAAAACTGGATGGCCCATCGCGGAGCCGCGCAGGTCATCCTCAACATTTTCCGTCACTCGCGCACGCCGGGTAACTACGTGATCCTGTCGGGCGACGTGCACTACTCCTTCGTTTATGAAGTGTTGATCCGTCATCGCAACGCGGGCCCGAGGATCTGGCAAATCACCAGCAGCGGCATCAAGAACGAATTCCCACCGCGCTTGCTGGAATGGTTCGACCGCCTCAACCGCTGGCTCTACTCCCCCCGCTCGCCGCTCAACTGGTTCACCCGGCGTCGCACGATGCAGGTAGTGCCCCATATTCCGGAACATGCCGAAGCCGGTGAGCGCTTGTGGAATTCGGCCGGGATCGGCCAGGTATTTTTCAACGAGCAGGGCCAACCGGAAGCGATTTACCAGCACAACGCCGACGGGAAGCCACGGACGAGGATGGTGGCGCCGAAGCAGTAGCCCGCTGCCACTCTTTCACAGCGTCCCATCGCCTCTATTCAAAGTGCCCAAGCGCCGTTGTACAGTAGCGCCAGCCACGGAGTATCGGTGTCAACGTTGGCAGGCCTTTGTCGCCCGCCCAGGCAAGGAGTACGCAGATGGACGATATCTCCGGAAAAAGCTCAACGAAAAATGATTTCTCTCGCCTCAATGCCGATATGTTGCACACCATCCTGGAGCTCTCCAGCGACGGGATCTGGGACTGGAACGCCAATACCGGGTTCGTCTACCGCAACCCAGGCTGGTACGAAATGCTCGGCTACCCCCGCCACGCTCTGGACAACAACGTATTCACCTGGGAAAACGTGATCCACCCCGACGATTACAACCAAGTGATGACGGTGTTTGACGACTACATCAACCGTCGCGCCCCCCAGTATCAAACTGAATACCGCTGCCGCAAAAAAGACGGCAGCTACCTGTGGATCGAGGACCGCGGTTATGTGGTGGCGCGTAACCCCGACGGTTCGGTGGCGCGGATGGTCGGGGCCCTGCGCGATATCCAGCTGCGCAAATATTCCATCGAGCAACTGGAGCGGCGCAATCAATCCCTTGAGGCATTGGTGGCCGAGCGCACGCTTGAACTGTCGCGGGTCAATCAGCAATTGCAGCTGCAGGTGGATGAGAACCGCGTCCTGGCTGAACGGGATGCCTTGACCCTCGTCGCCAACCGGTATCGCCTGGAAAAAGTGTTGCTCCAAGAGTGCGAACGCGCCCAGCGCTTTCACCTGCCGTTGTCACTGATCGCGATGGATGTTGACGACTTCAAGCCGATCAATGATCGACACGGGCACGGCGTAGGCGACCAGACCCTGGTGCAGGTGGTGGAACGCCTGGAAAGCTGCGTCCGCCAGGGCGACCTGTTGGCTCGTTGGGGGGGCGATGAGTTTATGGTGGTCCTTCCCGAAAGCTCATTGGAAACAGCCAAGGCCCTGGCTGAGACTATCTGCCAGAGCTTGAGAACTCACCGGATAACCGACGACGTCAAGGTCACACTGAGCCTGGGCGTGGTCGAACGCCAAGTGAATGAAGCCCCCGCCGCCCTGATGGCGCGCGCCGATCAGGCCCTGTATCGAGCCAAAGCGGCGGGCAAAGACGGCGTATCGACATAGGCCGCCCCGGTATCAGCGCACCGGCGGCGCGTACTGAATGCCGCCGTTGTTCCATAAGGCATTGAGCCCGCGCTTGATCTTCAACACGCTGCCCTGGCCGATGTTGCGCTCGAATACTTCGCCGTAGTTGCCCACTTGCTTGACGATCTGCACCACCCAATCCTTACGCAGTTTGAGGTCCTTGCCGTATTCGCCGTCGGCACCCAGCAGCCGCGCCACATCCGGGTTCTTGGAATCCTTGGCCTGCGCTTCGACATTCTGCGACGTGATGCCCATCTCCTCGGCATTGAGCATGGCGAACAGGGTCCATTTGACGATGCTGAACCACTCGTCATCCCCCTTGCGCACCAACGGTCCCAGGGGTTCTTTGGAGATGACTTCCGGCAGCACCACAAACTCATCCGGGTGCGCCATCTTGATGCGCTGGGCATACAGGCCCGACTGGTCGGTGGTCAGCACATCGCAACGCCCGGCTTCCAGGCCCTTGGCGCTTTCGTCGGCGGTATCGAAGGTGATAGGCGTGTACTTCATGCCATGGGTGCGGAAGTAATCGGCCACGTTGAGTTCGGTGGTAGTGCCGGCCTGGATGCACACGGTGGCGCCATTCAACTGCTTGGCGGCGCTAACACCGAGTTTGTTGTTCACCAGAAAACCGATGCCGTCGTAGTAGGTAACGCCGGTAAACACCAGGCCCATGCCCGAATCGCGGGAGCTGGTCCAGGTGGTATTACGCGAGATCAGGTCGATCTCGCCGGACTGCAAGGCGGTGAAACGTTCCTTGGCGGTCAATTGGGTGAACTTCACTTTTGATGCATCGCCGAACACCGCGGCCGCCACGGCATGGCACACATCCACATCGATGCCGGTCATCTTGCCCGTACTGTCGGGCACGCCAAAGCCAGGCAACCCGTCGCTGACACCGCATTGAATAAAACCTTTTTTCTGGATTGCATCCAACGTCGCACCGGCGTGGGCGGTGCCGGCCAGGCCCAATAGGGCCGTAGCACTGATCGTGGCCAAGGTGGTTTTGAATAGGTTCATGCGAGGCGCTCCCTGTCGGTCCTTATTATTCGGCGCTGCACAGCCCGCGCCGGTTTCTGATGCTGCCGGGGGAGAGTGACGGGTTTACAGCGCCGCCACAAACGACCTTTTGGCAACAGCTCCTTCCGATTTGGAATGACCCGGCGATTTTATTTCCTTTGCGCCAGGGCCCCGCCGGCAGCTTAGATAAAAAGACGCCCGCCACTGCCGAGTCCAGGATCCATGAGCCGCGAAACCATCAGCCAGTCGATTTCCGTCGTTCACCCCATCAGCCTCAGCCACGGTAAAAACGCCGAAGTCTGGGACACCTCGGGCAAGCGCTATATCGATTTTGTCGGTGGCATCGGCGTGCTCAACCTCGGCCATTGCCACCCCGCCTTGGTGGCGGCGATTCGTGAACAGGCGACCCAACTGACCCACTACGCCTTCAACGCCGCGCCGCACAAGCCCTACCTCGAACTGATGGATCGCCTGACCGCGTTTATTCCGGTGGGCTATCCGGTCAGCGGCATGCTCACCAACAGCGGCGCCGAGGCCGCGGAAAATGCCTTGAAGATCGTGCGCGGGGCCACGGGCCGCACGGCGGTGATCGCCTTTGACGGCGCGTTCCACGGCCGCACCCTGGCCACGCTCAACCTCAATGGCAAAGTGGCGCCCTACAAGCAAAAGGTCGGCGTACTGCCCGGCCCGGTGTATCACCTGCCCTACCCCAGTGCCGATAACGGTGTCACCTGCGCTGAAGCATTGAAGGCCATGGACCGACTGTTCAGCGTAGAAATCGACGTCGACGATGTAGCCTGCTTCATCATCGAACCGGTACAGGGCGAAGCCGGCTTTCTGCTCCTGGACAGCGAATTCGCCCAAGCCCTGCGGCGTTTCTGCGATGAAAAAAATATCCTGCTGATCGCCGACGAAATCCAATCAGGGTTTGGCCGCACCGGCCAGCGTTTCGCCTTTTCGCGCCTGGGCATCGAACCCGACCTGATCCTGCTCGGCAAAAGCATCGCCGGCGGCGTGCCACTGGGTGCGGTGGTCGGGCGCAAAGCGTTGATGGACAACCTGCCCAAGGGCGGGCTGGGCGGTACCTACTCCGGTAACCCCATCGCCTGCGCGGCGGCATTGGCGACCCTGGATGCAATGACCGATGAACAGGTGCACGCGTGGGGCGCCCGGCAAGAAGCGGCCATCGTCAGTCGCTACCAGGCCTGGCGCGAGCAGCATCTGTCGCCCTACCTGGGCCGCTTGACTGGCGTTGGTGCCATGCGCGGCATAGAACTGGCGCATGCCGACGGTACACCCGCGCCCAAGCAACTGGCCCAGTTGCTGAGCCTGGCGCGGGACGCCGGCTTGCTGTTGATGCCCAGTGGCAAGTCTCGGCACATCATTCGCCTGCTGGCGCCGCTGACCATTGAACCTGCGGTACTGGAAGAAGGGTTGGATATTCTTCAAGCGTGTCTCAAGCAGTTGGTTTAACCCCCGCATCCGCCGACCGGCAGCCCAACTGCACGATAAGGGCATTGTGCTGCCTTGACCTGATTCCCCCGCCCCCTGAAAATGCGCGACGTTTTTTTGTCTCCCCCGTTTACTGAAGTAGTGAAATTTCAATGTCCGATTCTTACACCGAACACACCGCCGAAGAATCCGTAGTCGCCTTGCACGCCAAAGCTGAATACGAAAATGCCATCAATCTTTCACAGCATGTACCCGCCGCCAAGATCATCAGCGAGATGGTGCTGGACGCGTTCCATACCTCCAAGGAAAGCGATCAGATCCGCGAACTGCGCATCGCCATCCGCCAGGCGCACGATGCCTTCGACGACGACAAAGCCTACGAACTGATGGGCCAGCTCAAGCAGTTGAAAGACGCCGAAGCCGCCGACAACATCGCACTGGAAGACCTGAGCAGCAAATTCTCGATCAGCCGCATCCTGTCCAGCTTCAAGGACGACCCCGAGTTCCAGGAGTTGGTCTACGGCCTGGCCCTCAAAGTGCTGAACCAGTCTCACCAGGCCATCAGCAACCCAAGCACCGGCAAGGGCAAGGCCGCACGCGCCAAGAAAGAAGCCGAAGTGTTTGTGATCAGCAAAGATGGCGTCAGCGTCACGCTGCCCCTGCGCACGCCGCGCTCCAAGTTGAATGTCGACCGTGAAGCCTTCGAGTTCCTGGGTTTGCGCTTTGTAGGCGAAGGCGATGAAGCGGAGTTGGAAGTGGACAGCTTTGTGGATAACGCCGGCATTGAACAGCCGCTGAGCCGCAAGAGCGTGATCACCGCCCTGCAGCAACAGAGCGCGTTCGAAGGCTACAGCATCGCGCAGCAATAACCCCTCCAGGCAACACCGCACAACTGAACGTGTGGGAGCAAACCCGCTCCCACACGTGGTATCAACCGACGCGCTCAACCTGCGCCGCGAACACCTCGCGAAAGCGCGCCATCTGCTGCTTGCTCCCCACCGTCACCCGCACCCACTGCGGCCAGTTTTCCCACACCCGTCCGATGAGTACGCCGTGTGCAGCGAGTGTCTCGATGACCTGCTCCGCCGGCCGCTTGACGTCGATCATGAAACAGTTGGCCTGGGAGGCCGTGCAGGCGAAACCGCGACCCTTGAGCCACGTGATGGTCTCATCGCGCAGTTGGGCATTGAGCGCCTTGCGTTGCGGCAATAATTTCACGTCTTCCAGGCTGGCAAGGCCTCCGAGCAAAGAAGCGCCCGCCGGAACGTTGTCGCCGCCAAACACTGCCAAGCGTTCCAGCAGCGCCGGGTGGCCGATCGCCAAGCCCAGGCGCGCACCGGCCATGCCATAGATTTTCGAAAAGGTGCGCAGCACCAGCAGATCGTCGTGGTCCTTGACCCAATTGACCACGCTCGGCGTGTCGGCAAAGTCGATGTAAGCCTCGTCCACCACCAGCACGCTGCCCTTGGGTTTGTTGGTCAGCGCCTGGCGGATGGCTTCGAACGGGGTCAGGGTGCCGGTGGGGTTGTTAGGGTTGCACAGGTACAGCATGCCGGCCTGCGTGTCGGCCGCCAGCATGGCCGACACGTCGTGGGCATGCTCGGCGTTGAGGCTCACTTCCTTGACGGGCGCCTTGTGTGACTCGGCTGCCTGCCGTGGCACTTCGTACGACGGCGTGGCCATTACCAGGCCACGGGTTTGGCTGGTGAATGCCAGCACAGCGTAACGCAATGCGGCCATGGAACCGGAAAATACCGCCACCTGCGTTTCGGCAAGCCCGTGTTGCTGGGCAAACAAACCGGCCAGCGCATACATATGCGTGTAGGGATATCGCCCGGCCGTCGTGATCCCGCGCTGCATCGCCGCGCGGGCCGCCGGCGATGGTCCGTAGGGGCTTTCGTTATAGTTGAGCAGCACCTCGTCAGTCTCCGCCGCCGGCGGCGCGGCGACCGCCCAATTCAGGTGGCCCAGCACCGGCAGGGCGGCCCCCAGGGCCAGAAGGGATCGACGGCTGACGCTGACCATGGTGACTACTCCGTGTAGAGGGAATGGATGGGCACTGCTCCTATTGAAAGGTATGACGAGACAAGCGTCGGATGATTTAACCGAGCCCCGATAAACGAGCCGCGCGCGACCACTCAAGGCGGGGCTTTTTTCCAGCCACGGCCTCAGCTTTCCCAGTAGTCGGCGATGGGATATTTCGCGCACAGGTGCTCGAGTTCCGCACGCAATTGCGCCTGCATTGCCGGTTCCAACCGGTACTCGTGTTCGCCGAGCGGCGTCACCTGCTGCAGTATTCGGCACACCAGATCGACGACCTGTCGGCAGCCATCGGTGTCGATGTTACGTTGCGCCATGGATCCGGTGCCGATGCACAACCCATTGTCGACAGCGCACGCGCGGGCCTGGCCCGGCACGCGATGCGTGTTCACCACGATGCCGCAGCTTTCCAATGCCACTTCGGCGATGGAACCGCTAATACCGTCGCGCAAGCGGATCTGCACGGTATGGTTTTCACTGCGCCCGCCCACCACTTCATAGCCGCGGGCCAGGAATGCACCGGCCAGCTCATCGGCCAGGCTGCGAACCCGGCCCATGCAGGCGTCAAACTCCGCGGTCATCGCGTAGCCCAGCGCGGCCGCTTTGGCGGCGATCATATTGACCGCCGGCGCGCCCTGCATGCGCGGAAATACAGCCTGGTCGAGCACACGGCTGAACGTCGCCCGCAAGCCGGGCACCTTGGTATGTGCATCGCGACCGCAAAGGATCAGCCCGCCACGTGGGCCGCCCAGTTGTTTGTGAGTACAGGTGGTGGTGACGTGTGCCGCATTGATCGGGCTTGGGTGCCGACCTGTCGCCACCAGCCCGGCGATATGGGAGATGTCCGCCAGCAGGATCGCGCCCGCCTCATCGGCAATTGCACGGAACCGCTCGAAATCCACCACTCGCGAATAGGCCGAAGCACCGCAGAGGATAACGCGTGGCCGATGGGCCAGTGCCAGGCTGCGCACCTGCGCGTAATCAATCAGCCCCTCGGCGGTGGTGCCGTAGCGGATAGCCTTGTAATAGGCGCCGGTAAATATCGCCGGGCTGCCGTAGGTAAGGTGCCCACCATGATCAGGGGCCATGCCCAGCAGAGTATCGCCAGGTTCAAGCAGTGCGGACAGCACTTGGGCGTTGGCATGGGAGCCGGAGTGCGACTGAACATGGGCGTAGTGGGCATCAAACAGTTCACGGGCGCGGCCAATCGCCAGGGATTCGACCCGGTCGACATTCTCGCAACCGGCGCGATGGCGACTGCCCCGCGTGCCCTCGGCGGTGACGTTGACCAGTGCAGAAGCAGACGCCGCCAGAGTGCGGGGTTTTACAGCGCAGGAGGAAGGCACCAGCGACAGGGTTCGGTGTTGACGCTCGACTTCGGCGTCGAGGAGCATCGCCAGCTCCAAGTCCTCGGCGCGCAGATCTGCCATGCCTCGGCGCAGCAAGTCAGCCTGATCCTGCAGTTGTACGGTGTTGACTGCCATGGGCGATGTCCTTTTCTGGGTTGCTGCTCGTCAGTTCGTCCTGAACCGTGGCGATCAATTAAACAGGAAATTAAACATTTTCCAAATTATATGTTCTCTTTCGTCCGCTCCAACCGAGTTAATGGCCATCTGCCTTGCCTGCTGCCAGCGCCGAGCATCTTGGACTTTATTGTTGAACCGCACGCGTGCAACACTTGCGCCCGCCACGCAGCCATAAACGCCCCGGATGGGCGCTCAATCGCTGGAAAACATCCCATGGCAGCGGCAAGGTCCAAAGGTTCTGACTAAAAGGAAGTGGTGAGCACGTGATGCACAGACGCGAAAAAACCGAGCATTTGAAGAGCAACATCAAGTATCTGATCAAAAGCCGCGGCGAGACCCAGTTGTCGTTGTGCAACGCCGCCGGGCTCACCCGCACCACGATCTACAACATCCTCGAAGGCAAGGTCGTCAACGTACAGCAGTCGACCCTGCGCAAGATTTCAGATTTTTTCGGTGTGTCTTACAAAGAAATCGAGACCATCGATTTTGAAGCCAAAGAGCTTATCGAGAGCAGCGTTTCGCCCCAAGGCAACATGAACCCGGCGGCCGTGCCGGTGCTCAAGCAAAGCCAGGTCATGCAGCACCTGGACAAGCGCATTGGCGAACTGGCCACACTCTTCCCCCTTACGTACTACTTCGGCACGTCCCACAACCTGATCGGCGTGCGGCTGGAGCAGGCCATACCGGGGGTGAACGAGCCGGGCGATCTGTTGATCATCCAAAAGGGCATGTCGAGCGACGATAAGGAAAAGTTGGTGTTCGACAGGGCCACCCAGACGCTGTCTATCCGCCGTGAACCCTGCGCCAGCTCAGAACGCCTGTGTGTACTGGGCGATATCATTGAGGAGCGCTTCAATGACGGCGTATGAAGGCGAGATCGAAAACAGCAAATACAAACTGCTTGGCTTTGAAAATGACAAGTGCCTGGCGGTGATCATGATCATCGCCACGGGCAAGATCATTCGGGTCAAGTTGAGCGAAGTCTTAAACAGCGAAATCATGGACAATCTGAACAAAATGGAAATTAAAAACCTGTACAAGAAGTTTTATTCCCAGGGCGGCGCGGTCACCGCGTACGACCTCAATGATCGCAATGAAAACTCCTGGATGATCTACATCATCCTGAACCTGCTGCTCTTCACGTTTTATATTTTTACCAGCATCGCCGCGACCAAACCGATCTACATCGAATCCCTCGACATCATCGTCACACCGGGCACTTTCCTGTATCCGCTGACCTTCCTGATCGTGGATCTGCTCAACGAGAACTTCGGCCTAAGGCTTGCCAGAAAGGCCATCCTGTTTGCCTTCGCCAGCAACGCGATGATTATTATCCTGCTCTACGGCTCGACCTTTCTGCCCGGCCTGCCAGGCTGGAAGCTCGATGGGCCTTACAACGCAGTGATCGTGCAGGTGTCATCGGTATTGATCGCGTCGTCGGTGTCGTTCCTGGTGTCGGAGAACATCAACTCGTATTTGCTGTGCAAGATCAAAGAGCTGACCAACTCCAGGTACTTGTACTTGCGCATCTTCCTCAGCACGTTCTTTGCGGTGATTATCGACAGCTTCCTGTTCTGTTTTATCGCGTTTTATGGCGCCATGCAGACCAGCGACATTGTGAGCATGATCTACGTGCAGATCGCGATCAAAGTCGGTTTTGCGTTCTTCAACATCTTGCCGGCCTATGGCGCACGTTCATTATTCAAACGCTACCTGACCAACGCCACTGCGTGATCGGCCGTTGCCTGGCGTCGTTGCAGCTGCCGAAGCAGCTGCCATGACGGTCGGCGGTCAGGCCAGTGGCAACTTCTGCTTGAGGCTCTGCATGACCTGCGCTTTGTTCTGCAGGTAATCATTCAAACCGCGCGCGCGCAGGTTGCACGCGTCGCAGTTGCCGCAGCCGGTGCCGATGATGCCGTTGTAGCAGGTCAGTGTCTGCTCACGGACCAAGTCCAGTTGCTGGTAGTAATCAGCCAATGCCCAGGTTTCAGCCTTGTTCAGCCACATCAACGGCGTGTCGAGGCGCACGTCGTATTCCATGCCCAGCTTGAGCGCCTGGTTCAACGCCTTGACGAACTCGTCGCGGCAGTCGGGGTAGCCCGAGAAGTCGGTTTCGCAGACGCCGGTGATCACCGTCTCAGCCTTGACCTGGTATGCGTAAATTGCCGCCAGGGTCAAAAACAGGATATTGCGCCCGGGCACAAAGGTGCTGGGCAGGCTGTCGCCCGAGCTGTTCACGGTGGGTACCGGGATGTTGTCACGCGTGAGGCTGCTGATGGCCAACTCGTTGAGCAACGACACATCCATCACTTTATGAACGGTGGCTCCCAACTGTTTGGCCAACTGTTGGGCGACTTCGACTTCCGCCACATGGCGCTGGCCGTAGTCGAAGGTGATGCAGTGCACTTCGTCATACAGCGCCAGCGCCTGGATCAGACAGGTCGTCGAATCCTGCCCGCCACTGAACACCATAACGGCTTTTTTACTCATTGCTTTGCTTCCTGCACGGATAGGGTTTAGCGCTAGTTTAAGGGTCACTCAATAAAAAACCCCGCGCTTCTTGCGAAGGCGGGGCTTTTTGTTGCTCATGCCACTCAGTGTGCGTAAGTCAGCAACAGCTCTTTGGGCACTTGGAAATCCAGGGACATCATCACGCTGAGCGCGGTGATGGTGAAGATCGAGAACACAAACAGCTTGCGCGCCCAGACGGTGTCATCCACCGCCTTGTAGCCGGTCCAGGCCATGTACAACCAGTACATGCCCATGGCGGCGGCGACGGCGAGGTAGCTCATGCCGGCGTAGCCACTGAAGGTCAACATCAAGGTCGCCACGAGGAAGGCCAGGATGTAGAGCAGGATGTGTTTCTTGGCGACCTGGATACCACGCTTGACCGGCAGGACCGGAATCGACGCAGCCAGGTAGTCGTTGAAACGGAAGATCGCAATGGCGTAGGAATGCGGCATCTGCCACAGGCTGAACATCACCAGCAGCGTCAGCGCGGCCATGTCGAAGCTATTGGTCACAGCCACATAACCAATCACCGGCGGCATCGCCCCCGACAGACTGCCCACCAGCGTGCCGTGAACCGACTTGCGCTTGAGGTACAGGCTGTAGAGGCCGACGTAGATGACAAAGCCGATCACGGCAAACAGCGCCGCCAGCGGGTTGGCCACCTTGTACAACAGCGCCACACCGGCAACACCCAAAACGGTCGCATAGATCAGTGCCAGCTTCAGGGAGATCAGGCCCTGGACCAGCACGCGATTCTTGGTGCGCTCCATCTTGATGTCGATGTCACGGTCGATGCAGTTGTTGAATACGCAACCGGAAGCCACCACCAGGGACGTACCGATCATCGCAGCCAGGAAGATGGCCAGATCGACATGTCCCTTGGAGGCCAGGAAGAAACCGCCCGCCACAGAAAGCACGTTACCGAAAATGATCCCCGGTTTGGTGATTTGGATAAAGTGCTTAAGCGACATCGGGTCTTACCTCACTTCGCCATCATGTAGGTGTGGATGCTGAACATGATCCACAGCGACAGACCAACCAGCAGAACGATCACCAGGCCTGCGAACACGAACGCAATCACGTTCTCGCGCTGGGCCTCGGAGCGGTCCAGGTGCAGGAAGTACACCAGGTGAACCAGCACCTGGATCACCGCGAACGCCAGGACGATCATCAGGGTGATCGACTTCGGCAAGGTCGGGTACATCACCAGGCCGAACGGGATCAGGGTCAGGATGACCGACAGGATGAAGCCGATAGCGTAAGACTTTACGCTGCCGTGGCTTGCATCGTGGCTGTCATGGGAGTGTGCATTAGCCATTACAGAGTCCCCATCAAGTAGACGACGGTGAATACGCAGATCCAGACCACGTCCAGGAAGTGCCAGAACAGGCTCAGGCAGCTCAGGCGCGTCTTGTTGGTGTTGGTCAGGCCGTGCTTATTGACCTGATACATCATCACCGCCATCCACAGCAGGCCGGCCGAAACGTGCAGGCCGTGGGTGCCAACCAGCGTGAAGAACGCCGACAGGAAGCCGCTGCGGTGCGGGCCGTAGCCTTCGGAGATCAGCAGGTGGAACTCGTTGATCTCCATGCCGATGAAGCCCAGGCCGAACAGGAACGTCAGGCCCAGCCAGCTCAGCACGCCTTTCTTGTTGCCCTTGTAGAAGGCCAACATGGCGAAGCCGTAGGTGATCGAACTGAACAACAGCAAGGCGGTTTCGCCGAGCACGTAAGGCAGTTCGAAGATGTCGTGGCCCGACGGGCCACCCGCTACGTTGTTTACCAGTACCGCGTACACCGCGAAGATCGACGCAAACAAGATGCAGTCGGTCATAAGGTAGAGCCAGAAACCGAAGACGGTCATTGGCCCCGAGTCGTGGTGATGGTCATCGTGCCCATGGTCATCGACATGGGCGTGTCCAGCATTGGTCACTAAGTTCGACATGGTTTAAGCCTGTTCCAACGAGGTTTCAACACGGTTGGCCGGGATTTTCTTCTCGGCTACCAGGCGAGCGTGCTGCTCGGCTTCGATGCGCTCGATTGTCTCGACCGGCACCATGTAGCCTTGATCATCACGTGCTGCGTGGACAATGAAGTAGCCGATGGTGCCCACCAGGCTCACGATTGCCAGCCACCAGATGTGCCAGATCATCGCGAAACCGAACACGGTCAACAGCGCACCCATCACCACGCCAGTGGCGGTGTTGCTTGGCATGTGGATCGGTTCGTAGTGCTTGGGTTGCTGGTACGCAGTACCGTCTTCCTTGGCTTCGGTGAACGCATCGATGGTGTTCGCAGTCGGGATCACGGCGAAGTTGTAGAACGGCGGTGGCGACGAGGTCGACCATTCCAGGGTGTGGCCATTCCACGGGTCGCCGGATTCGCACATGTTCTGCTTGCGATCACGCACGCTGACATACAGCTGGATCAGTTGGCAGGCGATGCCCACAGCGATCATCACCGCACCGAACATGGCGACGTACAGGTACGGCACCCACTCAGGGTTGGTGGTGGCGTTCAGACGACGGGTCATGCCCATGAAGCCCAGTGCATAGAGCGGCATGAACGCGACGAAGAAGCCCGAGATCCAGAACCAGAACGCAGCCTTGCCCCAACCTTCGTGCAACTTGAAGCCGAACGCTTTCGGGAAGTAGAAGCTGAAGCCGGCGATGTAACCGAATACCGCACCACCGATGATCACGTTGTGGAAGTGCGCGATCACGAACAGGCTGTTGTGCAGCACGAAGTCAGCGCCCGGAATGGCCAGCAGTACGCCGGTCATGCCGCCGATGGCGAAGGTCACCATGAAGCCCAGGGTCCACAGAACCTGGCTGGTCATACGCAGACGACCGTGATAGATGGTGAACAGCCAGTTGAATAGCTTCACCCCCGTCGGGATGGAAATCAGCATCGTCGCCAGGCCGAAGAAGGCGTTGACGCTGGCCCCCGAACCCATGGTGAAGAAGTGGTGCAGCCAGACCATGAAGCCCAGTACGGAGATCGCGCCCGAGGCGTAGACCATCGAGTGGTGACCGAACAGGCGCTTGCCGGTAAAGGTCGAGATCACTTCGGAGAAGATACCGAACGCCGGCAGGATCAGGATGTACACCTCAGGGTGACCCCATGCCCAGAACAGGTTCACGTACATCATCGGATTGCCACCAAGTTCATTGGTGAAAATGTGGAAATCCAGGTAACGGTCAAGCGACAGCAGCGCCATGGTAGCGGCCAGGATCGGGAACGAAGCCACGATCAGCACGTTTGCCCAGGTGCAGGTCCAGGTGAAGATCGGCATGTCCATCAGTTTCATGCCAGGGGCGCGCATCTTCAGCACGGTGGCCAGGAAGTTGACCCCCGTCAGCGTCGTCCCGAGCCCTGATAACTGTAGCGCCCAGATGTAGTAGTCCACACCCACGCCAGGGCTGTACTGAATGCCCGACAACGGCGGATACGCAACCCAACCGGTCTTGGCGAATTCGCCGACGCCCAGGGACACGTTGATCAGCACAACACCGGAAACCAGCAGCCAGAAGCTCAGGGAGTTCAGGAACGGGTAGGCAACGTCACGCGCACCGATCTGCAGCGGCACCGCAAGGTTCATCAGGCCGGTGAAGAAAGGCATCGCCATGAAGATGATCATGATCACACCGTGAGCGGTGAAGATCTGGTCATAGTGTTCAGGCGGCAGGTAGCCAGGCGAACCCTCGGTGGCCATGGCCAACTGGGTACGCATCATGATGGCGTCGGCAAAGCCGCGCAGCAGCATGACCATGGCAACGATGATGTACATCACGCCAATTTTCTTGTGGTCGACCGAAGTCAGCCACTCGGTCCACAGGTAGGTCCACTTCTTGAAGTAGGTGATACCTGCAAACAGTGCCAGACCACCCAGCGCGATCATGGCGATGGTAATCATCACAATCGGCTCGTGGAACGGGACCGCATCCCAACTTAATTTACCAAACATCGTTTACTCCTCTGCCCCAGCAGTTGAATGCGCGCCCGTGTCAGAACCTTCAACCGCGGCCACTTCTTTCTTCTCGTGCTTGACCGGTTTGCCTGGTTTCATGCCTTCGTACTTGTCGACGATTTTCTGAAACAGGTTCGGCTCGTACGCGGAGTACAGGGCGACTGGGTTGTTCTGGCTTGGTTTGGTCAGGGCGTCGTATTCAGCTTGATCAAGCTGTTTAGGTGCGGCCTTGACTTCGGCTACCCAGGCGTTGAAGTCTTCCTGGCTCGTCGAGATCGCTTTGAATTTCATGCCGGTGAAGCCAGCGCCGCTGTAGTTGGCGGAGATGCCTTCCATTTCAGCTTTCTGGTTGGCGATCAGGTGCAGCTTGGTCTGCATGCCTGCCATCGCGTAGATCTGACCGCCCAGGGCAGGGATGAAGAACGAGTTCATCACAGCGTCGGAGGTGATCTTGAAGTTCAGCGGAGTGTGCTCCGGGAAGCGGATCTGGTTAACCGTGGCGATACCCAGGTCCGGGTAGATGAACAGCCACTTCCAGTCCAGCGCGACCACTTCGATGTTGATCGGCTTGACGTCGGATTCCAGCGGACGGTACGGGTCCAGTGCGTGGGTCGACTTGTAGGTCACATAACCCAGGGCAATGATGATGAGGATCGGAACCAGCCACACCGCGATTTCAATCTTGGTGGAGTGCGACCACTTCGGCGCGTAGGTGGCGCTGGTGTTGGACGCGCGGTATTTCCAGGCGAAGGCGAAGGTCATGATGATCACAGGGACCACGACCAGCAGCATCAGCAGGGTGGCGGTGATGATCAGGTTTCGTTCATCCAGGCCGACCTGTCCTTTTGGGTCGAGCAAGGTCCACTTGCAGCCTCCCAGCATTAAGAACATGCCAAGCAGCGGCAAAAAGCCTAGTAATCGGGGGTACCTGTTTTTACTCATCTCACGACCTCTAAAGCAGCTTGCGCAATGCAGTTGGGTTTTGATCGCCAACACTTCACCCTGCCAAGGGTTGGCATTTCTCTTCGATTGAATAAGAGCCTGCCCGTCACGTCACACATGTACGTTGCACGGACCTGCGGTGAGTTCTTATTCGATTTCGTGGTTAAAGGCCTTGTTACAGACCAATTCCCTTTGGTGCGGATAGTTGAAAGGCTGCCGGAACCTGGGGTCGCACAGAGCCATCCATCTGCCCCCTCGACCGCTCCAATGCTCAAATATTGAACAGCACCGGACATTCAGTGCGGGCGATTGTAGTTAGCTGGCGATGTATAAACCATGTCTTATAAAGAAATAATTTTTATCGAAAGCAGCAATAATCCTTCACCAATATCGCAAAGGTTCGCGATCTTATCGCGTTCGATTCTCAACAAAAACCACAAAAATTGCCGTGTTATAGGGCAAACCGCCACACCCCATACGCCTTGTAAGGGCAGGTAAAACCTATGCAAGCCCCCAGAAAACAAGGCATTCGGACATCACGCAAACACGCGTACGGCGTGAGGTTGGCGGCATTGTCCAAGCTGCAAACTGACAGCACACCCCGGCTGTTTTTTGCAAATTTAAAGTGCGGTTCGGCGGCGTTGAAACGTCCTGCGCCCGCTTCCGTGTGACAACATGTCGCACACTGCGCGCACCCAAAATTGTCCGGCGTCACGCTCTGTTCACAAAACCCGCACATGCAAAAACGCCCCGGCCTTCTTTGTAGAGGGACCGGGGCGTTTGAGCGAATGGGTCAGGCCTTGCGCTGGCGATTGCGATAGATGCCCAGCGGCACCAGGACCACCGTGAGCACGAACGCCACCAGCGCCCATTGCGCCAGCGACAAGCCCAGCACCGGCGGATACGGTGTGCTGCAAAAACCATCGACCTGGAAGCCCAGCGGGAAGACCTTGGCCAGCGGCAGGTCATCGACAATCGGTTGCAGCACATCAACGCCGCAGCTCACCTGTGGGAAAAACTGGGTGTACACATGATGCCCGGCCGCCGCCACGCCCCCGAGGGCGCTGAGCACCACCAGCCCTTCGAAAAAGGTCAGCGCACCCTTGGTGCGCATGGCTGCGCCAATGAACGCGAAAAGCGCAATCAACAACAAGGCATAACGCTGCAGGATACACAGCGGGCATGGCGCCTCGCCCAGCACCACCTGCATGTACAACGCCCCGCCGATCAGCGCCAGGCAGATAATGCCCAGCAACACCAGAAAGCGCCGCTCCCTGCCTAAACGCAATTCGTCACTCATCCCCGTATTCCTTAGTTTGGTTGTGCCTATGGGCGCAAGTTTACACACAGGGAGTGGTTAAAACAGAAGGGGGTTAACAGCGGATTAATTTGGAGGAATAGAGAAGCAAATGTGGGAGGGGGCAAGCCCCCTCCCACACTTTGAACAGTGTTGTTTCGAAAAATCTATTCCAGGGCAGCCGCCGGGCCAAAGAACTCGTAGCGGCTCTGTTTCTCCGGCACGCCCAACGCCTTGAGGTGGCGCTTGATCGCCGCCATGAAGCCTTTAGGCCCCAGGAAGTAGGCGTCCACATCCCGCTGCTCGGGCAGCCACTCGGCCAGTTGCTCCTGGCTCAGCAGCCCGACCTTATCCGCCGCCGCGCTCACCCCGTCATCCTCGGCATAGCAATAGAAGCGCTTGAGCTGTGGATGCTTGGCCGCCAGTGCATCCACCCACTCGCGGAACGCATGCACCCCGCCATTACGCGCGCAATGAATAAAGTGCACCGGGCGCTGGGTGGCCAGGGCCGCTTCGAGCATCGGCAAGGTTGGGGTGATGCCGACGCCGCCGCTGATCAGTACCAGTGGCCTGTCGCTGTCTGCCAGGGTGAACTCGCCCGCTGGCGGGAACAGCTCGATCGTCGCGCCGACCTGCAACTGATCGTGCAGGTAATTGGACACCCGCCCACCCACTTCGCGCTTGACGCTGATGCGGTACTGGCCGGCATCGCTCAAGGCCGACAGGGAATAGTTGCGGCGCACTTCTTCGCCGTCGAGCACCAGCTTCATGCCGATGTATTGGCCGGGCGCGGCCTTGAGGATCGGGCCGTTGTCCACCGGGGCGAAATAAAAGGAGGTGATCTCGCCACTCTCTTGCACGCGCTGGACCACGGTAAACGATCGCGCACCGCGCCAGCCACCCACCGCATGGGCTTTCTCGTCATAGATCGCCGCCTCGGCGCCAATCAAAATATCCGCCAGTTGCCCATAGGCGGCGCCCCAGGCATTCATCACCTCGGGGGTGGCAATCTCGCTGCCCAGCACCTCGGATATCGCACGCAGCAAGCACGCCCCCACGATCGGGTAATGCTCGGGCAATATCTGCAACGCCACGTGCTTGTTGATGATCTTCGCCACCAGGTCGCCGAGTTGGTCAAGCTGGTCGATATGCCGCGCATACATCAACACGCCGTTGGCCAGGGCGCGAGGCTGGTCGCCGCTGGCTTGGTGAGCCTGGTTGAACAGCGGACGCACCTCAGGGTATTCGGCGAGCATCATGCGGTAAAAATGGGTAATCAGCGCCTCACCGCCGCTTTCCAGCAGAGGCACGGTGGATTTGACGATGGCACGGTCTTGGGCACTAAGCATGGGAGCCTCCTGGGCTTCTTTACTGACTGCCTTTACCTAGTCAGCATTCATGCCAACTAATAAACCGTTATTTTTCAATATCTTAAATTATATGTAGTCAGTATGACTTCCTACACTTTATAGTCATAAGGACTACAAGGAGTCATTATGACCGCACAGTCGCTGCTCACCACCCTGCTGCCCCTGGTCGCCGACCTGTCCCGCGACCTGCCCGAAGGCGAGCGCTACCGCCGCCTGCTGCAAGCCATGCGCGCCCTGCTGCCCTGCGATGCCGCCGCCTTGCTGCGCCTGGATGGCGAATGGCTGGTACCGTTGGCGGTGGACGGCTTGAGCGCCGACACCCTCGGCCGGCGCTTCAAGGTCAGCGAACACCCGCGCTTCGGCGTGCTGCTGAGCAGCCCCGGCCCGACACGTTTCGACAGCGACAGCGAACTGCCCGACCCTTACGACGGCCTGGTCGATGGCCTGCACGGGCACCTTGAAGTCCACGACTGCATGGGCTGCCCGTTGTTTGTCGACGACCACCCCTGGGGCCTGCTGACCCTGGACGCCCTCGACACCGAACGTTTCGAACGGGTTGAGCTCGACGCCCTGCAAGCCTTCGCCAGCCTCGCCGCCGCCACCGTCAACGTCGCCGAACGCATCGAACGCCTGGCCCTGCGTGCCGAAGACGAACACCAGCGCGCCGAGATCTACCGTCAGGCCAGCGGCCAGCAACACAACGAGATGATCGGCCAAAGCAAGGCTCATAAACGCCTGGTCGAGGAAATCAAACTGGTGGGCGGCAGCGACCTGACCGTGCTGATCACCGGCGAGACCGGAGTGGGCAAGGAGCTCGTGGCCCAGGCCATTCACGCGGCATCAACCCGTGCGGACAAACCGCTGATCAGCCTCAACTGCGCTGCCCTGCCGGAAACCCTGGTGGAAAGCGAGCTGTTCGGCCACGTCCGCGGCGCCTTTACCGGCGCGTTGAACGAGCGCCGGGGCAAGTTCGAACTGGCCAATGGCGGCACGTTGTTCCTGGATGAAGTGGGCGAACTGTCGCTGACCGTGCAAGCCAAGCTGCTGCGGGTACTGCAAAGCGGCCAGTTGCAGCGCCTGGGGTCGGACAAGGAGCACCAGGTGGATGTGCGGCTGATCGCCGCCACCAACCGCGACCTCGCCGATGAAGTGCGCAACGGCCGCTACCGCGCCGATTTCTACCACCGCCTCAGCGTGTACCCGTTGCAAGTGCCCGCGCTGCGCGAACGCGGGCGTGATGTGTTGCTGCTGGCGGGTTTCTTCCTGGAGCAGAACCGCTCACGCATGGGCCTGGGCAGCCTGCGCCTGGGCAGCGACGCCCAGGCGGCACTGTTGGCCTATAACTGGCCAGGCAATGTGCGCGAACTGGAGCATCTGATCGGACGCAGCGCGTTGAAAGCCCTGGGCAACTGTCGCGAACGTCCGAAGATTCTCAGCCTGAGCGCCCAGGACCTGGACTTGCCTGATGTCGGCGCACCGGTCGCTGACGCGCCCAGCCCAGTGGCGCCGATAACCGGCGATCTGCGCCAGGCCACCGAGCACTACCAGCGCCAGGTGATCAACGCCTGCCTCGAACGCCACCAGCACAACTGGGCCGGCGCCGCCCGCGAACTGGGCCTGGACCGCGCCAACCTGGGCCGCATGGCCAAGCGCCTTGGCCTCAAATAACCACACAACTGGATCAAATGTATGAAATGCAGGAAATGTGGGAGAGGGCTTGCCCCGCTATAGCGGTCTGGCTGACACACTGCCATCGGAGGCAAGTCCCCTCCCACATTAGACGGTCTTCGCCTGGAAGGCCGGGCTGGCAGACTTCGGCTTACGAAACACCAACACATTCCCCACCATCACCAGCACCAACCCCGCCAACGCCGGCGCGGTCCACTGGTAGCCCTCGACAAACGCCGACACATTCAGCGCCACCACCGGAAACAGCACCGTGCAATACGCCGCCCGCTCCGGCCCCATGCGCCCCACCAACGTGAGGTAGGCGGTAAAGCCGATCACCGACCCGGGAATCACCAGGTACCACAAGGCGCCGATATAGCGTGCGCTCCAGTCCATCTCAAACGGGATCCCGCTTACCGCGCAATAGGTCGCCAGCATCGCGGCGCCATAGGCCATGCCCCAGGCATTGGTCGTCAACGGCTTGAGCCCGGCCTTCTGTTGCAGGCTCGACAACATATTGCCCGCCGAGAAGCACATCGTACCCAGCAACGCCAAGCCGAGGCCGAGCAAGGTCTGAGGGCTGGCGGTATGCCCCACCAGTTCCGGCCAGAACAGCAAACCCAGGCCCGCCAGGCCGAGACCGCCGCCCATCAATACATTGCGCGCCACGCGCTGGCCGAAGAACACACGGGCGTTGAGGGCGTTCCACAACGTGGCCGTGGAAAACACCACCGCCACCAGGCCGCTGGGGATCCATTGGCTGGCGGTCAGGAAGCACATGAAGTTGATGCAGAACAGGCAGAGGCCCTGGGCCAGGCAGATCAGGTGCCCTCGTCGGTTCATCACCTGCAACTTGCGGCTGAGCAGCAACAACACAAACAGCACCAGCGCCGCGAGGCCGAAGCGATAGACGATGGACACCGGAATCGCCACCACGCCCAACTGCCATTTGAGCGCGATCCAGGTGGTACCCCAGATCAGCACGGTGAGTAGATACAAAGAAAGGTTCATAGCGGGCTCCATCGGTTGAGCCACAGTGTCGCCTTGAACCCGTACACCGTTCTTGCACAATCTTGCGCTTTTGTCGGGCGCCCGGATCACAGCGCAGGCTTCGCGGAGTAGGATGCAAAGCGTCGGAGAACACTCACCATGCCAGACCTGGAATCCCTGCAAGTCTTTCAAGCCCTTAACCGCTCGCCCAACGCACGCCTTGAAGCCTGCGCCGAGCTCGGTGACGGCTTGTCCGCAGCCTTGTGGAGCAACCACCACGACGCCCAGGATTACCAGGCGCCCAGCCATCACACTTTGTCCTGTTACATCGGCGGCGGCACCGGCACGTTTCGGCGTGACCAACCGGGCACCAAGGGTGGGCCCGACAAGTTGTGCATCCTGCCGGCCGAGCACCAGTCGGCGTGGGTAATCAACGGTGAGATCCGCCTGGCCCATGTGTATTTCAGCGCGGAGCAATTTGCCCTGGGTTGCGTCACCCTGCTCGACCGCGAACCGCGCGCGCTGGAGCTGCGCGAAAGCACCTTCCTGGAAGACGCCCGCCAGGCCCGGCGCTTCCACCAGCTCATCGCCCTCAACTGGGCCGAGCCCGCCGAACGCTTGCTGACCAGCAGCCTGGCCCATGAAATGCTCAGCCACACCTTGCTCAGCCAAGTCGGCAGCCGCGAAGGCCTGCGCCTCAAAGGTGGCTTGGCGGCATACCAGCGACGGCTATTGGTGGACTACATCGAGCAACACCTGGAAGAGCCGCTCAGCCTCGGGCAACTGGCCGGGCTGTGTGCGCTGTCGCACTACCACTTCGCGCGGATGTTCCGCCAAAGCTTCGGCCTGCCGCCCCACCAGTACCTGCTGGCGCGCCGGCTCAGCCGCGCGCAACACCTGCTGCGCAGCGGCGCCCTGGCCCTGGGTGAAATTGCCTTGCTGTGCGGGTTTTCCAGCGCCAGCCACTTCACCCATCGCTTCCGCCAGGCCATGGGCGCGGCGCCTGGCGATTACCGCCAGGCCTTCATTTAAACCATCAAGCCCAGCGTCTTGGCCTTGGCCACCGCTTGGGTGCGTCGCTCCACCCCGAGCTTGCTGTGGATACGCCGCGCGTGGGTCTTGACGGTGTGCAGGGAAATAAACAGCCGGTCGGCGATTTCCAGGTTGGAACTGCCCAACGCGATCAACTGCAACACCTCCAATTCACGCTGGCTCAAGGGGTTTTCCACTGCCCCCGAAGTGCACGCGCGGGGTTCCATGCCCAGTTCACTCAACAGCCCCGGCGAGCGTAGCCGCAGCTCGCGGATCGCTTGTTGCACCTGGCAACGCTCGGCCAACTCCAAGCCGTTTTGCAGTGAGCGACGCGCCAACGCGGGCTCGCCGACGTGCCAGGCAACTTCCCCCAGCACCAGGTGCAGTTCGGTTTCCAGGCAGAGCATGCCGCGCTGGTGAGTCGCCTGCAGCAAGGCACTGAGCCGCGCCACCGGTTGCTCGGCGCAACCGAGCTTCACCTCCGCCAACACCAGCAGGTATTCAAGGCGCGGGATCAATTCCAGGGTGGCCGGCGGCGCTTGTTTGGCCTGGGGCCCACGGAAGTGGCGCAATACGCGACGCATCGCTTCCACGGTCAGTTCGGCGCGGCCCTGCTGCAACCAGAAGTGCCCACTGACCAACAACAGTACGGCGCGGTACACCGTGTCCGGCACCTGGCGTTGCTGCATCAGGCGCTCGGCCTCGCGCAACTGGAAAAATGCCTGGGCGTAATCGCCACGATTGGCAGCCACCAGTGCCAGGCCGAGAAACCCGTAGAGCACGCGTTTGTCCTGGCTGTGCAGGCACATCTTCATGCCGCTCTCGAAACACTCCACCGCCAGGCTATCCTGCCCCTGGCGCAGGGCCAGATGCCCACGGCGCAGAGCGATACGCCCAACCAACGGGCCCGCGCTGAGCCGCTGTTTAAGCAACATCGCCTGCACCCCTTCCAGCAGGCTTTGCGCACGGTAAGGCGCGCCGCGCTGTTCCAGCAACTGGGCGTGATCCAGCTCGAGCAGCGCCTCCAGCAACAATGAGCCATGGGCGCGAGCCAGGCACAACGCCTCGCGGTTCAGGCCCTGGGCCACGTCCAGTTCACCGCGCAGCAAGGCTTGCTGGGTCAGCCCCGACAGGCACATCAGGCGCGAGGTCCAGGCGCTGTCGGGCAAGGCTTGCAGGGCTTCCAGAAAATGCCCGCGAGAACCCTGGGCATCGCCGCCCAGGTGCAACAGCCAGCCCCACTGCGCCTGCCAGCGCGCCAGCAAATGTCGCTGGCGGGGCGCCGTGGGTTGCGGGGCAAACCGCGCGAGCTGATCGATGCACACCGCCGCCTGATCGAAGCGCCCGGCGAACAGCAGCGCCGCCGTCAGCAGGCCCACCAGTTGCGCCGAACCGAGCATCAATTCATCGCCGTGCTGTTCATGCAGGCGCAACAGCAGCGCGGCGTTTTGCTGGCGGAACAGGTCCTCGAAACTGAAGTGCTGCAACAGGCTCACCGCCACTTCATATTCTTCGGCCAACAGCGCCTGCTCGAAGGCGGCCTGCCAGTCCTGTTCGGCGCAGAACCATTGGCAGGCGCGCCGGTGCCACGAGCGCTTGGCCGGCCAGGGTGCGTTGCGCATCAACTGCGCCAGCGGCGGAAAAACCTGCAGCCAGTCGCTGTCTTCCCACGGCTGGATAAATGCACCGAGCGCCTGTAGATCGCGCAGATACTGGTCGCCATCACCGGCGCCGAACAGATGCTCGCACAGGCCAATGTTGAAACGCGGCAGATGGGCCAGCACCTGCCAGGCCTCCGTCAGTTCGGGCGGCAGGGTGCTGAAGAGTTCATGTTGCAGGTAATCGAGCAGGGTTTTGTCGGGATGGCCGTCGCCCAGCAAGGCGATGCGCACCCCGGCGCACCAGCCGGCGCTGAACTGCAACACACTGTGCAGAGTCTGCCCCGGCGCATGGCTGAGCAGTTGCTGGATTTCCGCCGGGTTGAACGCCAGTTCGGCGCCACATTCGAGCAGCTCATCGTCGAGCAGCAGCCGCGGCCAGTTACACGCCGGCCGCCGTCGCGCGCCCAGCCACCAGGTCAGCGCCGGGCTGCTGGCAATGAGTAGGCGATCGAGCAAGGCGTCGGTGGCAGGAGCGGGCAAGCGGCAAAAATCATCGAGGAACAGCCAGGCAGGGGTCTGCCAACGGCTGAGGTCCAGCAACAAGGTGGCTTCATCGGTAAACGTCAGGCCCAGGTTCTGCGCCAGGTGTCGGCACAGGTCGAGCGGGCTGAGGGCCACGCCATTGAGGGGCAGCCAATACACCTGGCAACCCGTCGGCGCCTGCAATGCGCATTCAGCGAGCAAGGCACTCTTGCCGCTGCCGCCGGGCGCGCACAACAACTTGACCCGTACCTGCGCCGCCAGCAACGGCTCGGCCAGGCGCGGGCGCAGCAGGTGATGGGCGGACAGCCGAGGCATGAATCCAGGACGGTCCAGGCAGCGTGTCATGGCAGTCATTGCTGCATCCTGCGTTTTTATTGTTATGCAACGTGATGCGTACCCTAGTCCTGAGGCGGGCGATTGTTGAAGAAGTATTCAGCGGGGTGATTGAGGGCCATGCATAGAACCCCATGTGTACAAAACCAGTGTGGGAGGGGGCAGCAAGCCCCCTCCCAGATTTTGCCTCCACTTCGATCCGGGATCAGCGCACGCCCTCAGCCCGCAAGGCCGCCGGGGTGTAGTCCGCCGCCTTGGCCGCGAAGCCGAACACGAAGCTGCTTTTCTCCTCGTTTTTCATGCCCAGCGCGATGTAGCGCCCGGCGATCAGGTCATACAGGGTTTCCACCGTGTAGGCCGGCACCTGGTGGTCGTAGTAGAACTGCGCATGGCCTTCGGCAACCCGCCACAGTTGGCCGCGGCCGTCGTAGTGATCCACCAGCGCGACTTGCCAGCTGTCTTCGTCGATGTACATGTGGCGCTTGGCATAGATATGCCGCTCGCTGGGCTTGACCGTACCGACCACTTCCCATACCCGGTGCAGTTCGTAGCGGGTCAGGTCCTGGTTGATGTGCCCGGCCTTGATGATGTCGTCGTACTTGAGCGAGGGCGAGTCGAGCTTGTAGCTGTTGTAGGGGATGTACATCTCTTTTTTGCCCACCAGCTTCCAGTCATAGCGGTCGGGCGCGCCGGAGAACATGTCGAAGTTGTCGGTGGTGCGCAGGCCGTCGGAGGCGGTGCCCGGGCCGTCGTAGGACACTTGCGGCGCACGTCGCACGCGACGCTGGCCGGCGTTGTAGATCCAGGCCAGGCGTGGCTCCTTCACTTGGTCGAGGGTTTCATGCACCAACAGCACGTTGCCCGCCAGGCGCGCAGGGGCGGTGACCGATTGCTTGAAATAGCTGAGCACGTTGGCCGCCTTGGCCTGATCGATATCCGGGATCGCTTGCGGCACCGCCACTTCTTCTTCGAAGCGGATCGGCGTGTAGCTGCCGTTGGTCTGCGGGGTGGCCTGGGTAATGATGCGGCGCAGGTTACCGCCGTGGTAACGGGTGATGTGGTTCCACAGCACCTCCACGCCGTTCTTCGGAATCGGGAATGCGTAGTAACGGTTGCCGGTGAAGTTTTCGAGGCCGTTACCGTCATTGATCGCCTTGACGTTCAGCGCGCTGCGCTTGATCGACTCGTAGATATCCGCCGGCAGGTTGACCGTACGGTGGCTGGGGTACACCGGGATCTTGTAGGTCTCGGGGTAGCGCTTGAACATCGCCACCTGGCCGTCGGAGAGCTTGTCTTTGTACTTGTCGACGGTGGCGGCGGTGATCACGAACAGCGGTTTTTCGCTGGCGAATGGGTCGGCAAGGAAACCTTTGCTGTCCACCGCGCCGGCGTTTTTCGGGATGCCGCCGGTCCAGGCCGGGATCGAGCCGTCGGCGTTGCCGGCCTTTTCGGCACCGACCGGGGTCAGGGTGGTGCCCAGCTTGGCGGCTTCTTCCGGCGACACCGCCGCCATCACGTGGGCGGCCAACAGACTCAGGGCCAATACTGCAATTGTCTTACGCATAGGTTCTTGTCCTTCTTTAAGCCAGATCAGAAGTTCACGCCGAAACTGAGGGCGAGGAAGTCACGGTCGGTCAGGGTGTTGTAGTCGCCACCGAAGAAATCGGTGTAGCTGAGGCTGGCGGTGTAGGTGCTGCGGTAGTCCGCATCCACGCCGACGCTGATGGCCTTGGCGCCTTTATTGAACAGACCGTTGGGACCGTAACCGGCCACGTCATGGGACCAGGACAGGTTGGGCTTGAGGTTCACCCCGGCAATCGCGTTGTTGTAGTCCAGGATCGCCCGCGCGCGGTAGCCCCACGAGGTGGAAGTGACGAAACCGTCGGTGTCGCCCTGGAAACCATAGGCGCCGTACACCGAATCACGGCCGTAACGCAGTTTGGATTTATCTTCCAGCCCGGCCACGTGTACCACGGCCGCTTCGCCCACCAGCGTCAGGCGTTCGGCGCCCAGCACCTGGTCGAAGAACTGAGTCAGGGAGCTTTGGATCTGGGTGATTTCCTTGCGGCGATAGCCTTTGTTGTCGCTGCCGAAATTGCTGCGGATGGGCGAAGCGAGTTGACCGGACGTCGGGTTGATCAGGGCCAGGGTCAGGTCGGTGGTATTCAACTGCACCGGGGCATTCGGGCGATAGCTGATCTCACCGGTCCACGCAGTGCCGGTGGGCAGGGTGGTGGAGAAACTGGCCCCAAACAGGCGGATATCTTCCGGATATTCAAGGTAGTACTGGCCACGGCCGAGCATCGTGCTGGTGACCAGGCTATCTCCCGTATTCGGCCGCAACAGGTTGGAAAGGTCGCGGATGGCGTCCATCGTCGTCGCGTTGGAGTTGTTGGTAATTGTCCCCACAGTCGGCGTCCGGCTGTGGTAGTTCATAAAGTACAAACCGTACTCGGTGTCGTCCCCCAACCACCGCAGGGCGGCGCCAAATTGACCGGAATCGCGAGCATCACGGTCGCCGGCGCGGCGTACGATCACCCCTTCATTGGTTACCCCAAAGCCTTGGCCAAAGCGCGCGGCCACGGGTTGCAACGGTGCAATCGCCGGGCTGCCCACCGTGTAGTTACCCGTGCAACCATCCGCCGCCACATCCCCACCGAAGAACGTGCCGCAGTTATCCAGCACGGTCTGGTCCCACTCCAACTGGTAGAAACCCTCCACGGTCAGCTGGCTGGTCAGGCTCTGGGACGCGAATAGCATGTTCACCGGGATCAGGCCTTCCTTGATCTCGGCACCGGGCCGACGGAAGGCCGACACGTCAATGGGGTTGATGCTGTTGATGGAGTTGCCGATGAAGGTACTTTCGCCCCAACTGACCACTTGCTTACCGGCGCGCACGGTGCCCGGCAGGTCGCCCAGGGAGTAGTTGTGGTAGACGAACGCATCGAGGATCTGCGCGCCGCTGGATTTGGCGCCTTCCTTGCGGTTGTGGTCGCTGATCTGTTTGAACTCGCGGTCTTCGTCCTTGAGTTCAAAGTCGTACCAGTACTTGCCGCGAACGAACACACCGGTGTCGCCGTATTTGAGCTCAAGGTCGTGCAGGCCCTTGAAGATCTTGGAGAAGGTTTCGCCCTTCTTGAAATTGAGCCGCCCGTCATCCCCGGTGGACGCTTGCCCCGTACCGCCGTTGACGGTGCCGACCAGGCTCTTGTCGGCATCGCGCATGCCCCAACTCGCACCCACCGACAACGACGAATCGAATTGCCCTTCGATCTCGCCAATATTGAACGAAACAGCCTGAGCCTGGGCACAGCAACCCAAGGCAACCGCAGCGGCCAGCGCCTGTGGCGTGAAGATGGCGCGCATTGTTGTTTTTGTCATGCGTCTTCCCCGGTGAGTGACAGAAGGCTCCACCCTACTGCCGCGCATCGGGAGCGATAAGCGCACCAAGGAGGGATTCGCGTTGTCGCTCAAAAGGATTACCGGGCGCTCTGGCTGGGGTCTTGGCGACGGCATGGATCGGGTGGATGGTGGCTTATCAGGGGGATGGATGGCGCCCAGGGCAACTGTTGCCGTATCGGTAACAGTCCTTGTTCCGAAGCGCTATTACTCATTGTGTTACCAACGGCTATTCTTGCCGGGCTTTCAGGGCAAACCGCCCGCTTCCGCCACCGGAAGAAAAGCCATGTTCAAATGGATTGGTGCCTGTTTTCAATCTGTTACCGGTGTTCACTGACGTTGATTTGTCGCTCCTTGATCCAACGTCTTACTTCGGCCGCTGCGTTTGCAGCGGCCTTTTTTATGCCTGGAATAAAAAACGGGGCGCCCATGGCGCCCCGTCATATTCAAGGGTATTCAAGCAACGATCACAGGCTGTATTTCTGCAGGTTGGCCATCATCTCCTTCAACGCCTCGATGTTGTCTTGAGGATGGGCTGCGCCTTCGAAATCGCAGATCTGCTGCCAGTGCGCCGCCACGTCATCGGGCGAAAAACCGGCCTCGGGGTCAAAACCCACACCCAGGCTGCGCTCCCAGCGGGTCTTGCCAACCCAGCCGCCGCCCACTTCGAATAGACCCGAGGTTTCCTGGCACGCCTCGCTGCCCAGGTACACCACCAGCGGGCTGACCAGCTCCGGCTTGAGGCGCTCGAATACCTGCGGCGGGATCAGGCCTTCGGTCATGCGCGTGCCGCCGGTGGGGGCGATGGCATTGACCAGGATATTGTTCTTGCGCCCTTCCAGCGCCAGGGTGCGGGTCAGGCCATACAGGCCAAGCTTGGCCATGCCGTAGTTGGACTGGCCAAAGTTGCCGTAGATGCCCGAAGTGGACGCGGTGAAGATCACCCGGCCATACCCTTGCTCACGCAGATGGGGCCAGGCGGCGCGGGTGACTTTGTAGGCGCCTTCGACATGCACGCGGTAAACCAGGTCCCAGTCGGCGTCGTCCATTTTGTGGAAGGTTTTGTCGCGCAGGATGCCGGCATTGTTGACCACCACATCGATGCGGCCGAAGGCGTCCAGTGCGTGCTGCACGATCTTGTCACCGTCGGTGACAGAGTCATGGTTGGCCTCGGCGATACCGCCCGCCGCGCGGATTTGCGCCACCACCCGATCAGCCGCCGACGCATTGGCGCCTTCGCCCTGGGTAGAACCACCCAGATCGTTGACCAGTACCTTGGCCCCGTGCCTGGCGAACAACAGCGCATGGGCCCGGCCCAAGCCGCCGCCGGCACCGGTGACGATCACGACCTTATCCTGGAACTGCACTGACTCACTCATACCGAACTCCAATGGCGACAATGGCAATGGGTGGAGTGTCAGGCACAGCGTCTCTGGTCACAATAAAAACGGCCAGGGCTGAATGGTGCTCGATAAGGCTGGGGGATGATCCTGCGGCTCAGGAATAAGCCACTCGCGACTCAACCTGCCGGATGCGCTCACGAAACGCCAGGTAGTGCTTGAGCACCTGCACCGGCGCCTCGATCTGCGGGTAGTGGCCGATATTGGCGAGCAACACCGTGTCGGCGTGGGGCACCAACTGGTGGTAACGCTCCAGCATATGAACACCGGAGATGGGGTCGAGCTCGCCGTTGATCAGCTTCAGCGGCACCTCACCCTGCTGCATCGCCGTAACCCAGCGCTCACGCAGGCGCCGACGCTGAGGGATGTAGGCAATCAATTTGTGCAGGATGCGCGTGCCGTCATTGCCGTCGATCAGGCTCCAGAAGTCGTCCAGGGCGCTTTCGCTGGGGCGGGTATCGGGGCCGAAAATCTCGTTGAAGCTGTTCGCCAGGGCATTGCGCCCGAAGGCTCGACCGATCATCCAGCCCAATGGGCTGAGCAAGAGCTTTTGTACCAACGCCGGGCGATGGGTTTCCGGGAACAACCCGCCGTTGAGAAACACGCAACTGGCCATCCGGAACCGGCCCTCGGAATGGCGAGCCAACAGTTCCTGGGCGACGCTGTCCCCGTAGTCATGGGCCAGCACATGCACCGGCTGCTCAACCCGCAGGTGTTCGAGCAGGGCTTGTTGCACATCCGCCTGCTCCAACAGGCAGTAGCCGTGATCGAGCGGCTTGGCCGAATCGCCGAAGCCGAGCATGTCACACGCAATGACCAGGTTGTGCTGGGTCAGGGGCTGCCACAGGTAATGCCAGTCCCAACTGGCCGTGGGGAAGCCATGGATCAACAGCAAGGGTTCGCCCTGCCCCGCCACCCAATAGCGGAGGGTGTGGCCGCGAAAATCGAAACTCTGGCTGCGCTTGCGCCAGGCTCTGAGGGGGATCTCGGCGAGTGGCATCAGCTTCTATACCCAGGGTCTTGAGCATCCAATTTACGTAGCAACGCCGGCCAGGCCAGCGCGCCCCCCATACCTTGAGCACTCTTGGTGACCGCCGCCACCATGGCCTTGGCGCCCGCCAGAATCTGCGGGCCGATGGCGATCAGTTCCGCGCCGCCGTTTTGCGCCAGCACCTGGATATCGCAGGCACGCTGGAAGGTAAACATCATCAGGAAGGTGTCGGCGATGGTGTTGGCGCAGGTCAGCAGCCCATGGTTGTGCAGCATCAGGAAATGCTTGTCGCCCAGGTCGGCTTGCAGGCGCGCCTTCTCTTCGTGATTCAGCGCCACACCCTCATAGGCGTGATAGGCCAGGCTCGACAGCACGAAGATCGATTGCTGGCTGATCGGCAACACACCTTGCTTTTGCGCGGCCACCGCAACACCGGCGGCGGTGTGGGTGTGCAGCACGCAGGTCACGTCGTGACGCACTTCATGGATGGCGCTGTGGATGGTGTAGCCCGCCGGGTTGATCTCGTAGGGGCTGTCCATCAGCTTGTTGCCGGCCTGGTCGACTTTGACCAGGCTCGACGCGGTGATCTCGTGGAACATCAGCCCGTAGGGGTTGATCAGGAAATCATCGGTGCCCGGCACCTTGGCCGAGATATGGGTGAAGATCAAATCATCCCAGCCATGCAGCGCCACCAGGCGGTAGCAGGCCGCCAGGTCGACACGGGTTTGCCATTCGGCAGCGCTGACCTGGTCTTTGACATTCTGCGGCGATACAACCGGGGCTAGGCTCACGGCAATGACCTCCTTGGCGCACGTTCTTATTGTTTTTTTAAGTGATGGGCCAGTCTAGTCAGACGCCCTGGCCGAAGGAGTTGCCTTCGCAGCCAGCTTGATGACCGAGCGAGTCAGCTGTGAGGATAGTTTAATTTTGTTTAAACGGCGTCAAAGAGACGCCGTCAATAAAACTGCCGCGCACCGTCGGCAAAGCCCGTTCAATTGCGCAGTGCGCTAACCAATTCGGCCAGCCAAGGCTCGGCGTCGGCTTCCGGGGTGACGCTTTCGCTGGCGTCCAGGCGCAACATCGGCAGCACTTCATGTACACCCAACTCACCGAACAACTCGCGCATCTGTTCGCCGCCGCCACAGAAGGTATCGCCGTAGCTCGCATCGCCCAGGCCGATCACCGCGCCGGGCAGGCCACGCCAGGCGGCGGGCAACTGATCGCGAATGGTCGAGTACAGCGGTTGCAGGTTGTCGGGCAATTCGCCCATGCCGGTGGTCGACGTCACTGCAAGGAAGGCCTGCGGGGCAAAGGCCTGCACCTCGGCCAGGGTAGCGCGCGGGTTGTGCAAGACTTCAAAACCGGCGTTATTGAGGATGCCTGCGGCGTGGCGGGCGACTTCTTCAGCCGTGCCGTACACCGAGCCGGAAAGGATGGCGACTTTCATCAATCTGATCCTGTAGTTGAGCGAAAGGCTGGGATATTAACAGCGGTGCAAAAATTTCGCGGCACGCCGTGCAAGATTGTGAAGTTGCCATAAACTGTCTCACTCCTCACTCAGCCATGGATCGCCTAATGATCAACGCCAAGCTGATGCAAATGATCGTCAACGCTTCCAACGACGGCATCGTGGTCGCCGAACGCGAAGGCAAGGACAAGCCGCTGATCTACGTTAACCCGGCCTTCGAACGGCTGACGGGCTACACGCTGGATGAAATCCTCTATCAGGATTGCCGTTTCCTGCAATCGGGCGATCGCGATCAGCCGGCCCTGATGGCGATTCGAGAGGCCTTGGAAGACGGCGGTGCGTGCCGGGAGATCCTGCGTAATTACCGCAAGGACGGCAGCCATTTCTGGAATGAGCTGTCACTTTCAACGGTGTATAACGAGGCCGATAAACAAACCTATTTTGTCGGCGTACAAAAGGACGTCACGCTCCAGGTCAAGGCCCAGCAGCGTGTTACCCAGTTGGAAAGCGAACTGGCGGGGGTCAAGGCCGAGCTGGCCGCGCTCAAGGCGACGAGCGGATCTAACAAAATTTAGAATCCGCAGCCATTCGGTAGGATAATGGCACTTTAATGCCCTTCTATTGAGCAACCGCGATGCCACGCAACGCACTCTTGACCCAAGACGAATTGGATTTCATCCAGAGCATGCAGCACAACCCGCAACTGAACCTGCATGAGGCTTCGTCGAGCCTGACCGTCAATGGAGGCGCACAAATTCGCGACTTGCTCACCCGACTGGCGGCCCACGACCAGGTCACCATCCAGGCGCAGTTCGACAACCAGCAACTGACCTTCCCTCTGCATCTGGTCGAAGATGAGTTCAATGCGGTGCATCTGCGCTTGGGGGTACCGAGCATTTTCGAAGACGGGCCGATGATCCGGCCGTGGCGCATGGCACTTGAGGAACCGGTGGCATTGGAGAACGTCAGGGGTACTCCTGGCGCGCTTTGGGTGCATGAAGTGTCGTTCAAGGGGGTGCTGGTGGAAATTCGCGGCCGGATCAAACCACCCAGGACCTTTTCACTATGGTTCAGCCCGTCCGGCTACGAACGCATCGCGTTGCGTGGCGCGCTGGAGCGGGAAACCGCCCGTGACCTGCTTGCCTACCGCTTGAGCCAGACTGATGGGGGCGAGACCGAGCGCCTGCGCCAGTTCATCCTGCATCAACATCGCCTGATGCACCCGCACGTGCACGCCTGACCTCAGGTATCCAGGCTGCCATACAGAAACTGCTGCAAGCGGCGCTGCATCAAGCGCCCTTCACTGCCCAGGCAACCGACGGAAGACCCTGCGAGGTCGTGTTCCGCCAGGTCCGAAGCGGCCCCGGCGATGAACAGCGGGCAGTCCAGGGTCTGCGCCAGACGGTTCAGGCGCCCGACCAGTTCGTGGTTATGTGAATAGTTGGAGAACATCACCAGCGCCTTCGGATGAGCCTTCTCACACACCAGCGTCAACTCATCAAATGGCTGGCCCATGCCCAGCACCTTCACGGCCAGGTCTTCCCCGCTCATCAGCATTGCCGCCACCAGCAGCTCCAATTTACGGCACTCGCCGGGCATCGCCGCCAGCAATACCCGAGGCGCAGGCGACACGCTCGCCAGGTGCAAGCGCTCAAAGGTATGGATACGCAGGAAATAGTCGTAAAACAGCCATTCACTGGCCTGGCCGAAACGGCCTTGATGACGCAACAGTTCATTCCAGAGGGGCATCAGGATGTCCTGGAATGCCACGCTGAGGGGGTATGTCGCGCAGATCTGGCCATACAGGCATTCCAGTTGACGATCATCAAAGGCACTGACGGCCTGCCGCAGGCGGGCCCGCCACTGCGACCACTCGCACTCTTCGACGGCGCCCCGCTGAGCGCGAACCGCTTCGGCCTGCTGCTCGTCGCGGGCAAGAATTTTGCCCACTTTGCTGACCGCCACCCCGCGCTCAATCCAATCGAGAATACGATTGACGGTCACGATATCGGCTTGGGAGTAGAGACGGTGCCCGCTTTCGGTGCGCAGGGGCTGGATCAGGCCATAACGGCGCTCCCAGGCACGCAGGGTGACCGGGTTGACGCCTGTCAATCTCGAGACTTCACGGATTGGAAACAACGCGTCGGCGTCGACCGGTTCCAGATGCGAAAGACTATCAATTGGAGCAGTAATCACGGGCATTTGAGAGCAAAACACCGACGGATATTGGGCGCTTATTTAACGCCTTTACACCTGTCTTTTTCAAGTTCTGTGCTTTTCGGACCAATGTCGCTGATTTATTGCGCTAAAACAGGAATAATTCTTGCCTGTCTGCTCTGGTGAAAAGAGCAACGACGCGGCACCACCCCGCAGCGTCGTCCGTGCACCACCTACCCGGTTGAACGCACCCGAATACTTGGAGATACACAATGTCTACCTCTCCCGTCACCTTGATGGTTGCGCGCCGCGTCGCCAAAGGTCGTTACGAAGAACTGATGGCTTGGCTGCGCGAAGGCGAGCAACTGGCTACGGACTTCCCCGGTTACCTGGGTTCAGGCGTGCTCGCGCCACCGCCCAACGATGATGAGTTCCAGATCATTTTCCGCTTCGCCGACGAAAAGACCCTGCACGCCTGGGAGTTTTCCGCGTCCCGCAGTGCCTGGCTGAGCCGTGGCAGCGAGCTGTTTGCCGACCCCTCCGAGCACCGCGTGCGCGGCATCGATGGCTGGTTCGGTGCGGTGGGTTCAAGGCCGCCGCGCTGGAAGCAGGCCGTGGCGATCTGGCTGGCGTTTTTCCCGGTGTCGCTGCTGTTCAACTTTGTACTGGGGCCATTGCTCAACGAATTGGCCCTGCTGCCGCGCGTACTGGTCAGCACGCTGGCGCTCACACCGCTGATGGTTTACCTGTTCATTCCGCTGTCGACCCACCTGCTTTCGAACTGGCTGCATCCCGCGCCGGCACCGCGCAAGGCCACCGAAGCGGCGGCGTGAGTACAGGGGCGGCCCGTCGCTGGTATGATTTGCGCCTGCCAGCGACGCGAGCCTCCCATGACTGCAACGAACGCCCCGATCCTGATCACCGGCGCCGGCCAGCGCGTCGGCCAACATTGCGCCCAGCGCCTGCTGGACGAGGGCCAGTCGGTGATTTTCAGCTACCGCAGCGAACGCCCCGGCGTGCAGGCCCTGCGCGAACGGGGTGCGATCGGCGTGTTTGCCGATTTCTCCAGCGAGGCCGGGATCCTGGCGTTTATTGCTGAACTGAACACCCATACCCAGAGCCTGCGTGCGATCATCCACAACGCTTCGGCCTGGGTCGCGGAAACGCCAGGCGATGAAAGTCGCGCGTTCAGCGACATGTTCAGCGTACACATGCTTGCGCCCTACCTGATCAACCTGCATTGTTCACCGTTGCTGCAACGCTCATCACCTGCCGATATCGTGCATATCAGCGACGATGTGGTGCGCAAGGGCAGCCGTCAGCACATCGCCTATTGCGCCACCAAGGCGGGGCTCAACAGCCTGACACTGTCATTTGCCGCGCAGTTTGCGCCGCAGATCAAGGTCAACGGCATCGCCCCGGCGATGGTGATGTTCAACGCGGACGACGACGCGGCCTACCGCGCCAAGGTCCTGGCCAAGTCGGCATTGGGCATCGAGCCCGGCCCCGAGGTGATCTACCAGAGCGTGCGTTACCTGCTGGACAATCCCTATGTCACCGGTACCACCCTGACCGTCAACGGCGGGCGGCATATCAAGTAAGCCGTTTGTGAGGATGTTGTATGACTTTATCCCTGCCCCACCATTACCGTGAGATTCTCAAGGGCTTGGGTGAAGACCCGGAGCGCGAAGGCCTGCTCGATACGCCCAAACGCGCCGCCAAGGCCATGCAATACCTGTGTCATGGTTATGAGCAGAACCTGGAAACCATCGTCAACGGCGCACTGTTCGCCTCCGACAACGACGAGATGGTGATTCTCAAGGACATCGAGTTGTACTCGCTGTGCGAACACCACCTGCTGCCCTTTATCGGCAAGGCTCACGTGGCCTATATTCCAACCGGCAAGGTGCTGGGCCTGTCAAAGCTGGCGCGCATCGTCGACATGTTCGCCCGGCGCCTGCAGATCCAGGAAAACCTCACGCGGCAAATCGCCGACGCCATCCAGGACGTGACCCAGGCCGCCGGTGTGGCGGTGGTGATCGAGGCTAAGCACATGTGCATGATGATGCGCGGTGTGGAAAAACAGAATTCAACCATGAACACCTCGGTGATGCTCGGCGCCTTCCGCGAGTCGAACACCACGCGCATGGAGTTCCTGCAACTGATTGGACGGAGCAAGTAGCAATGCCACAACTTCAACCAGGCATGGCGCGCATCCGGGTCAAGGACCTGTGCCTGCGCACCTATATCGGCATCAATGAGGACGAGATCCTCAACAAGCAGGATGTGCTGATCAACCTGACCATCCTGTATGCCGCCCAGGAAGCCGTGCGCGACAACGACATCGACCATGCCCTGAACTACCGCACCATCACCAAGGCAATCATCGCCCACGTGGAGGGCAACCGTTTTGCCCTGCTCGAGCGCCTGACCCAGGAGTTGCTGGACCTGGTGATGAGCAATGAATCGGTCCTGTACGCCGAAGTCGAAGTGGACAAGCCCCATGCGCTGCGTTTTGCCGAGTCGGTTTCGATCACTCTGGCGGCCAGCCGCTGATAGTTAAGTGAGCCTTATGAACGACCAACAACGCCTCGAACTCGAAGCCGCAGCCTTCCGCAGGCTGGTGGCGCACCTGGACAGCCGCAAGGATGTGCAGAACATAGACCTGATGAACCTCGCCGGTTTCTGCCGCAACTGCTTATCCAAGTGGTACAAGGCCGAGGCCGATGAGCGCCAGATCGACGTCAGCCTCGATGACGCCCGTGAAGTGGTGTACGGCATGCCGTACGCCGAGTGGAAAGCCCACTACCAGAAAGAAGCCAGCGCCGAGCAACACGCGGCGTTCGTCAAAGGAAAAACCCATGACTGATTTGAACACCCTGCGCGCAAGCCTCAACAGTGGCGAACACGCGTTTGCCGACACCTTGGCCTTTGTCGCTGCCGGCTACGACTACCAGCCGCAAGCCTTCACCAACGGCGGCGTGGAAAACGCCGCCGGGCAGAACGAAGGTTCGTGCAAGACCCTGGGTTTGGCGCTGCTGGAAGGGTTGAGTGACCAGGAGGCGTTGCTGGCGTTTGGGGAGCATTACCGTTCGGTGGTGGCTACGCCTGAGGGCAGCGATCACGGCAATATTCGGGCGCTGATCGAGCATGGCCTGGCCGGTGTCAAATTCACCGCACAGCCTCTGATCCGCAAACCCTAAGCCAGACGCAAACCAAAATGTGGGAGGGGCGGTGCGACGATTCGACTTGCTCCCGATAGCGGTGAATCAGCCAAAAATCCGGTGACTGACACCCTGTTATCGGGAGCAAGTCGAATCGTCGCACCGCCCCTCCCACATTTGTTTTTTTGCGGCGTTGGTTAGAACGAAGCGTCCTTCAACCCATCGAGGTACCGCTCGGCATCCAGAGCCGCCATGCAACCGGCGCCGGCCGAGGTGATGGCCTGGCGGTACACGTGGTCAGCCACGTCACCCGCAGCAAAGATACCTTCGATGTTCGTCGCGGTGGCATTGCCTTCACGGCCGCCCTGCACCACCAGGTAACCATCCTTGGCTTCCAGCACACCTTCGAACAGCGAAGTGTTCGGGGTGTGGCCGATAGCGATGAACACACCGTCGACTTTCAGCTCGTCGAAGCTGCCGTCGTTGTTCTTCAGGCGGGCACCGGTCACGCCCATGTTGTCGCCCAGGACTTCGTCCAGGGTGGCATTGAGCTTGAGGATGATCTTGCCTTCAGCGACACGGGCGTGCAGCTTGTCGATCAGGATCTTCTCGGCGCGGAACGTTTCGCGGCGGTGAACCAGAGTCACGGTGCTGGCGATGTTGGCCAGGTACAGCGCCTCTTCCACGGCAGTGTTGCCGCCACCGACCACGGCGACCGGCTTGTTGCGGTAGAAGAACCCGTCGCAGGTGGCGCAGGCCGAAACGCCCTTGCCCATGAACGCCTCTTCCGACGGCAGGCCAAGGTAGCGGGCGCTGGCGCCGGTGGCGATGATCAGCGCGTCACAGGTGTACACGCCGCTGTCGCCGGTCAGGCTGTAAGGCTTCTTGGAGAAGTCGACCTTGTTGATGTGATCAAACACGATCTCGGTTTCAAAGCGCTCGGCGTGCTCTTTCATGCGTTCCATCAGCGCCGGGCCGGTCAGGCCGTGGACATCCCCAGGCCAGTTGTCGACTTCGGTGGTGGTGGTCAACTGACCGCCCGCCTGCATGCCGGTGATCAGCAGCGGCTTGAGGTTGGCCCGGGCAGCATAGACGGCAGCGCTGTAACCGGCAGGGCCGGAACCCAGAATAATCACTCGCGAATGACGGGTATCAGACATGACTCGCTCCTATCGACCGCCCGGACTACAAGACGGCTGGAATAAAAAAGGACCGCGAAGCACTTGGGGAAGGCTTGAACTCGCAGATCCTGAAAATAATGGGTGCAGCGTATAGAGGGGGGCAAGATTAAGGAAATACGGAATAACAATCCAGCTCATAGGTGGTCTCTATGCAGTCGGCTCGGTCAATCGACAGGTTTGTTACCGCTGATGTCGCCGCTTTCGCCCGGAATACAAAGCCGGTAAGGTCGGCGCGTTCGTCCCTATGCTCGGAGTTTTCCATGCCTGCCCCTGCTCTTTCCGGCCCGCAATACCTGCGTGAAGGCCTCAAACTGGTGCTGAGCCCTGGCTTGCGCCTGTTTGTGCTGCTACCGCTGGTGATCAATCTCGTGCTGTTCGTCGGCCTGATTTATTTCGCCGGTCATCAGTTCAGCCTCTGGGTTGACCATTTGATGCCGACCCTGCCGAGTTGGCTGAGCTTTTTGAATTACCTGCTCTGGCCGTTGTTTGTGGTGCTGGTGGTGCTGATGGTGTTTTTCACCTTCACCATGCTCGCCAATATCATCGCGGCACCGTTCAATGGCTTTCTCTCGGAAAAGGTCGAAGTGGTGGTGCGTGGCACCGATGACTTCCCGGCCTTTAGTTGGGGCGAGCTGATCGCCATGGTGCCGCGCACCCTGGCCCGTGAAATGCGCAAGCTGGGTTATTTCCTGCCGCGGGCCATCGGCCTGTTTATCCTGTCGTTTATCCCGGTGGTCAACCTGATCGCCGCGCCGTTGTGGCTGTTGTTCGGCGTGTGGATGATGGCGATCCAATACATCGACTACCCGGCCGACAACCACAAGCTGGGCTGGAACGAAATGCTCGCCTGGCTGCGCCAGAAACGCTGGCAGAGCATGAGCTTCGGCGGAATCGTCTACCTGGTGCTGCTGGTGCCGGTGCTCAACCTGCTGATGATGCCGGCGGCGGTGGCCGGGGCGACGTTGTTCTGGGTGCGCGAGCAGGGTGCCGAGGCGATGGCCGTGGCGAAAGTGACCCCGTCATAAATCCATCATCTGCACGACACAATGGCGACATGGCCCACAGGGACACTGTGGGTCATGACGACTGCTTTGCTTCATATCACCCTGATTACCGAAACCTTCCCGCCAGAGATCAACGGAGTGGCCAATACCCTTGGCCGCCTGTGCGAAGGGCTACGTGCGCGTGGCCATCAAGTCGAACTGGTACGCCCACGCCAGGGCGCCGACCAAAGCCGCCCCAGCGACGACCAATTGTTGTTGTGCCGTGGCTGGCCGTTGCCCGGTTACCCAGGCCTGCAATGGGGTCAATCTTCGATGCACAAGCTGCTGCGACGCTGGACACGGCAGCGCCCGGACGTGCTGTATATCGCCACCGAGGGGCCGCTGGGGCTGTCGGCCTTGCGGGCGGCGCGGCGCTTGGGGATCAGCGTGGTCAGCGGTTTTCACACCAACTTCCAGCAGTACTCGAACCAGTACGGTTTGAGCCTGTTGAGCCGCATGGTCACGCAGTACCTGCGCTGGTTTCATAACCGCTCCACCCTGACCCTGGTGCCCAGCGCCAGCCAGCGCCTGGAACTGGAGCGTCGGCATTTCGAACGCCTGGGGATGTTGTCGCGTGGGGTCGACAGCCAACTGTTCCACCCGATCAAGCGCGACAACGCACTGCGTGAGGGCTGGGGCTTGGCAAACGACGATATTGCCGTGCTGCACGTTGGGCGCCTGGCCCAGGAGAAAAACCTCGGGTTACTCAAACGCTGTTTCGATGCCTTGCGGGCAACGTACCCACAGCGCCGGATGCGGCTGATCATCGTCGGCGACGGCCCGCAACGCCTGTTGCTGGAGCGCGAGCTGCCCGACGCGGTGTTTTGCGGGACCCAGCGCGGCGAGGAACTGGCAAGGCATTACGCCTCTGGGGATCTGTTCCTGTTCCCCAGCCTGACCGAAACCTTTGGCAATGTGGTGTTGGAAGCAATGGCTTCAGGGTTGGGCGTAGTGGCTTATGACCAGGCGGCCGCCACCCAGCACATCCGCCATGGCTACAACGGTGTGCTGGCGATGCCGGGGGATGAGGATGCGTTTTGCGATGCGGCCATTTGGCTGCTGGAAGAACGGGAAACGTTGCGCAGGGCGCGCCTGAATGCACGCCAACACGCCAGCCGCCAGGGCTGGCCGGCGATTATCGAGCAGTTCGAACAGCAACTGCGTGGGGCGTGCGGCGAGCAGCCTGCGCTTGCGGGGGCCTCGCGCCTGATCTGACACGCGTGAGGCTTGTCAGATCGCTGGCGCCGCTTAGACCAGGGTCGTCAACGCCTCACGACTGAACGGCAGAATATCGCCCTCGCGACCTTCCCGTACCTTCACCGCCCACTCCGGATCAACCAGCAGCGCACGGCCCACGGCAACCAGATCGAACTCATCGTTGTTCAGGCGCTCCAGCAGTTTCTCCAGGCTGGCTGGCTGCGCAACTTTGTCGGTGTTGACCATGAACTGCAGGAATTCGCCATCCAGGCCGACGCTACCCACCGTAATGGTCGGTTTGCCGGTGAGTTGGCGGGTCCAGCCGGCCAGGTTGAGGTCGGAGCCTTCGAATTCCGGCTCCCAAAAACGGCGGGTGGAGCAGTGGAAAATATCCACGCCCGCGTCGGACAACGGCTTCAGGAACTCACCCAGCGCTTCAGGGGTTTGCACCAGGCGTGCGGTGTAATCCTGCTGCTTCCACTGGGAGAAACGGAAGATGATAGGGAAGTCCGGGCCCACAGCTGCGCGCGTGGCCTGGATCAATTCGATGGCAAACCGCGAACGGTTGGCCAGGCTGCCGCCATATTCGTCGGTACGCTGGTTGCTGCCTTCCCAGAAGAACTGGTCCACCAGATAGCCGTGGGCGCCGTGGATCTCTACACCGTCCATGCCGATGCTTTGTGCATCCTTGGCGGCTTGAGCGAAGGCATTGATCACGTCCTTGATGTCCTGGGCGCTCATGCCGTGGACGACCACCGTGCCATCTTTGAGTTTTTCCATCGGGCCATAAGCCGGCACGCTGGCATCCGGCTCGGTGCCGATACGCCGCACGCTGCCCACGTGCCAGAGTTGCGGGACGATCTTGCCACCCTCGGCGTGGACGGCATCCACCACCTTCTTCCAACCGGCCAACGCAGCCTCGCCGTAAAAATGCGGCACATTCGGGTACCCATTGGAGGCCTGGTGACCGACCACGGTGCCTTCGGTGATGATCAGGCCTACGCCGGCCGCCGCGCGGCGACGGTAGTACTCGATGACGTTGGAATTGGGAACGCCGCCAGGAGAAAACGAGCGCGTCATCGGCGCCATGACCACACGGGTCGACAGCTGCAGTGCACCGAGCTGGAAGGGTTTGAACAGGGCTTGGACAGGCATGCGGGCACTCCACGAAAGACGAGGTTTATGACGCGGATAATATGGGCCGTGCCCGGTGCTGAGTAGCACTATTGATCTGGGTGATTAAAGGGTAAAAGCGGCAAAGGTTAGACGGGGCTGCTGCGCAGCCCAACGCGGGCAAGCCCGCTCACCCCAAAAGCCCAGTGGGAAGGGTCAGATCAGGGCTTTTTCGATGGCCTGGATGACTGTGGGATCATCCGGCGCCGTGCGTGGCGAGAAACGCGCGAGTACGCGACCGTCTTTGCCGAGCAGGAATTTCTCGAAGTTCCAGGTGATATCCCCTGGAAACTCGGCGCCCTCGCCTGCCAGCAAGCGGTACAGTTGGTGACGATCAGGGCCGTTGACGTCGAGTTTGCTGCCCAGGGGGAAGGTCACGCCGTAGTTCCGGCTGCAGAACGCCTGAATCTCTTGCTCGGTACCCGGCTCCTGGCCTGCAAATTGGTTGCAGGGAAGGCCCAGCACGGTAAACCCCTGGTCCTTGTATTGCTGATAGAGGTTTTCCAACGCCGCATATTGCGGGGTCAAGCCACACTTGGACGCCACATTGACCACCAGCACGACTTGCCCCTTGAAGGGCGCCAGCGGCAGTTCCTGTCCGTCTAAAGCTTTGAGTTTAAGGTCGTGGAAAGCACTCATGACGAACTCCAGATATTCCAGGTCTTTGCATTGCAGTGATTCGAGATTACAACCCGCAAGCCTGCAATCATAGACGCCGATTACAAAACTCGCCTGCGGGTTACTGAGCGGTCGCCCACGGCAAAATCGGAATCGCGGTGACGGCGTTCTGCGGGCTGCCTTCGATGAGGCGATCGCTGTAGACCAGGTACACCAGGGTGTTGCGCTTCTTGTCGAGGAAACGCACCACTTGCATGGTCTTGAACACCAGCGAGGTGCGCTCTTTGAACACTTCGTCGCCGTCCTTGAGTTCGCCCTTGAAGCGGATCGGCCCCACCTGACGGCAGGCGATCGAGGCTTCGGCACGGTCTTCGGCCAGGCCCAGGCCGCCTTTGACCCCGCCGGTCTTGGCGCGCGACAGGTAGCACGTCACGCCTTCGACCTTGGGGTCGTCAAAGGCTTCAACGACGATCCGGTCATTGGGGCCGACAAACTTGAACACCGTCGACACCTGGCCAATCTCTTCGGCCGAGGCCAGCAGCGGCATGGCCAACAGCAGGCCGAGTAATCCCTTCATCACGCGCATCGTGTACTTCCTATGGTTAAACCAGGATCAGGTTGTCGCGGTGAACCAGTTCCGGTTCGGCCATATACCCCAAAAGCCCGACAATGGCGTCAGACGATTGCCCAATAATTTTCTGCGCTTCCAGGGCGCTGTAGTTGGCCAGGCCACGGGCGATCTCGCGACCGTCCGGCGCGACACACACCACCATTTCGCCACGGCGGAAGCTGCCCTGCACCAGCTTGACGCCCACCGGCAGCAGGCTTTTGTTGCCCTGGGAAAGTGCCGAGACCGCACCATCGTCCAGCACCAGGGTGCCACGGGTCTGCAGATGCCCGGCCAGCCACTGCTTGCGCGCCGCCAGCATGCCGCGCTCCGGTGACAGCAGCGTGCCAATGCGCTCACCGGCCTTGAGACGGTCCAGTACGCGCGCCAGGCGGCCACCGACGATGATGGTGTGGGCACCGGAACGCGCGGCCAGGCGCGCGGCGCGCAGCTTGGTCTGCATGCCGCCACGGCCCAGGGCACCGCCGACGCTGCCGGCCACGGCGTCCAGCGCCGGGTCATCGGCACGCGCTTCATAGATAAGCTGGGCATCGGGGTTGTTGCGCGGGTCGGCGTCGTACATGCCGTCGCGGTCGGTGAGGATCACCAGCAGGTCGGCTTCCACCAGGTTGGCCACCAGGGCGGCCAGGGTGTCGTTGTCGCCGAAGCGGATTTCGTCGGTGACCACCGTGTCGTTCTCGTTGATCACCGGGATCACCTTGAGCTCCACCAACGCGCGCAAGGTGCTGCGGGCGTTGAGGTAGCGCTTGCGGTCGGACAGGTCGTCGTGAGTCAGCAGGATCTGCGCCGTGTGGCGGCCGTGCTCGGCGAAGCTCGATTCCCAGGCTTGCACCAGGCCCATCTGGCCGATGGCGGCGGCGGCTTGCAGTTCGTGCATCGCGCTGGGTCGCGCGGTCCAGCCGAGGCGGCTCATCCCGGCGGCAACCGCTCCGGACGACACCAGCACCAACTCCACGCCCGCTTCATGCAAGGCCACCATCTGTTCAACCCAGACGCTCATGGCTGCCCGATCCAGGCCCTTGCCATCTGCCGTCAGCAATGCACTGCCGATCTTTACGACCCAGCGCTGCGCACCTGTCACTTTGCTCCGCATCATCTTCAACCTTAGAGTGAGGGCCGCGCGACCCAGCGCGCCCCATAACGTTATTAGTGACTACGTATACCCAGATACCAAAACGCCGCTCATGTGAGCGGCGCTTAAGTTTACTGCAACGAATCAGTCGCGCACGTAAATGATTTCCGGACCGTCTTCATCATCCACGTCTTCTTCGTCCCAATCGTCGTCGCCGATGTCATGGACCGACTTCACGCCGCTGCGGCGCAGGGCACGCTGGTCGTCCAGGGCTTGCAACTGGGCGCGGGCTTCGTCTTCGATCTGCTGGTCGAGTTCGGCGAGTTCGGCCTTGTACACCGGGTCGGCCGCCAGGCGGTCGGCGCGGTCTTCCAGGTAGCGCATGATGTCGCGGGTCAGGCGTTCGGTGCCTTCTTTGGCAATGGCCGAGATCACGTAGACCGGACCCGTCCACTCCAGGCGGTCGACGATTTCCTTGACGCGCTCCTCGTGCTCTTCTTCGAGGATCTGGTCGCACTTGTTCAGCACCAGCCAACGATCACGCTCGGCCAGGGCCGGGCTGAACTTGGTTAGTTCGCTGACGATCACTTCGGCCGCATCCGCTGCGCTGGTTTCATCCAGCGGCGCCATGTCGACGAGGTGCAGCAGCAAACGCGTGCGCGACAAGTGCTTGAGGAAGCGAATCCCCAGGCCCGCGCCATCGGAAGCACCTTCAATCAGGCCGGGAATATCGGCGATCACAAAGCTTTTCCAGCGGTCGACGCTGACCACGCCCAGGTTTGGCACCAGGGTGGTGAACGGGTAGTCGGCGACTTTCGGCTTGGCGGCCGAGACCGAGCGAATGAAGGTACTTTTGCCGGCGTTCGGCAGGCCCAACAGGCCAACGTCCGCCAGTACTTTCATTTCCAGCTTGAGGTCACGCTGCTCGCCCGGCTTGCCCGGCGTGGTCTGGCGTGGCGCACGGTTGGTACTGGATTTGAATCGGGTGTTACCCAGACCGTGCCAGCCGCCCTGCACCACCATCAGCTTCTGGCCGGCCTTGGTCAGGTCACCGATCACTTCCTGGGTCGCGGAGTCGATGATCGTGGTGCCGACCGGTACGCGCAGTACCAGGTCTTCACCTTTTTTACCGGTGCAATCGGTGCTGCCGCCGTTGGAGCCACGCTCGGCATCGAAGTGCCGGGTGTAACGGTAGTCGACCAGGGTGTTGAGGTTTTCGTCGGCCATCATGTAGATGGAACCGCCGTCACCGCCGTCACCGCCGTTGGGGCCACCGTTTTCGATGAATTTTTCGCGACGGAAACTCATGCAACCGTTACCGCCGTCGCCTGCTTTTACTCGGATGGAAACTTCATCAACGAACTTCATAACAAAACGCCTCTCGCCGCACGGACGAGCTTAAAAAACCAAGACATAAGACTCTTGCAAAAATGAGCGCAGCGACCTCAAACAGCGACCGCCTATCCAGCGCCTGAGCCCATTACAAACAGCTTTGCAAGAGACTCACTCCACAAACGAAAAAGCCCCGTCGCAAGACAGGGCTTTTCCAGCGATCTCGCAATTAAGCTGCGACAACGCTCACGTAACGGCGGTTGAACGCGCCTTTTACTTCAAACTTGATCACGCCTTCGATTTTCGCGAAGAGGGTGTGATCTTTACCCATGCCTACACCGTAACCGGCGTGGAATTGGGTGCCGCGCTGACGCACGATGATGTTGCCCGGAATGATTTTCTGGCCGCCATACATCTTAACGCCAAGGCGTTTGGCTTCTGAGTCGCGACCGTTACGGGTACTACCACCAGCTTTTTTGTGTGCCATGAGTCAATTCTCCTAGTGAGGAATTAGGCTGAAATTAAGCCTGAATACCGGTGATTTTGATCTCGGTGTACCACTGGCGGTGGCCCATACGCTTCATGTGGTGCTTACGACGACGGAACTTGATGATGCGGACTTTATCGTGACGACCTTGGGAGATCACTTCAGCCACAACGGTAGCGCCAGCAACAACTGGAGCGCCGATGTTCACGTCATCGCCATTGGCGACCAACAGAACGCGATCAAATGTCACGGAGTCGCCAGTAGCGAGTTCCAGTTTTTCGATCTTCAGGTATTCACCTGGGGCGACCTTGTATTGCTTGCCACCAGTAACAATTACTGCGTACGACATGGTATTTCTCCGATAATCCTGCTCACCCAGCTCTTTATAAGAAGAGGTATTGGCTGGCATGGCTGCATGGGATGGACGTCCCGAATGCAATTGCGTAAGGCAGGTGCTGCCCAGGAAGTTCAGGGTGCGCGATTGTACGCAAGCTATTGAGGCCTTGCAAGTGGCCGTCTATCGCGCCTTGACACTGCGGGGTCAGGGTCCTAGCATGCCGCGCAACCCTTCTGGAGCGACTGTCGCTGATGCAACCCCAAGCTTTCTACCGCGCGGTCGCGGACGATTTTAGCGCCGTCGACGGCATCATCAAGCAGCAGCTGACGTCTAAAGTGCCGCTGGTCTCCAAAATTGGCGACTACATTACGTCGGCGGGCGGTAAACGCCTGCGTCCTTTATTAGTGTTGCTGTGTGGCAAGGCCCTGGGCCGTGAAGGCGATGACCTGCGCCTGCTCGCCGCCACCATCGAATTCCTGCACACCGCCACCCTGCTGCATGACGACGTGGTCGACATGTCCGGCATGCGCCGTGGCCGCGAGACCGCCAACGCGATGTGGGGCAACGCCCCGAGCGTGCTGGTGGGCGATTTCCTGTATTCGCGCTCGTTCGAAATGATGGTCGAGCTGGGCTCGATGCCGGTGATGAAGATTCTCTCCCAGGCCACGCGCATCATCGCCGAAGGCGAAGTCTTGCAACTGTCGAAGGTGCGTGACGCCAGCACCACCGAAGAAACCTATATGGAAGTCATTCGCGGCAAGACCGCCATGCTCTTCGAAGCCTCCACCCACAGCGCCGCCGCGCTGTGTGGCGCCACCGTCGAACAGGCCGAAGCCCTGCGCACCTTTGGTGATCACCTGGGCGTGGCGTTCCAACTGGTGGACGACCTGCTCGACTACCGTGGCGACGCCGAAACCCTGGGCAAGAACGTCGGTGACGACCTGGCAGAAGGCAAGCCGACCCTGCCGCTGATCTACACCATGCGCGAAGGCACGCCGGAACAGGCCGCCCTGGTGCGCAAGGCGATCCAGAAAGGCGGCATCGAAGACCTGGAAAGCATCCGCGCTGCCGTGGAAGCCTCGGGCTCGCTGGACTACACCGCGCAACTGGCGCGTGACTACGTGGCCCGCGCAATCAAATGCCTGCAAGCCCTGCCGGCCAGCGAATACCGGGATGCCCTGGTTGAGCTGAGTGAATTTGCGGTGGCGCGTACGCACTAAAATAGTTGCATGTAGGAGGGGGCTTGCTCCCTCCCACATTTAGTGTGTATTGCCAATTCCAGACCGCCCCGCGCACAAAACCCTATATAATGTGCGACTTTTAGCCATCCCTGACTCCCGAGGAGCTTTAGTGAGCACGTTGCCACCCTGCCCGAAATGCAATTCCGAATTCACCTACGAAGACGGCGCCCAACTGATCTGCCCGGAATGCGCCCATGAGTGGTCCGCCAACGGCGAGGCCGAAGTGGCCGGCGATGAAACCGTGAAGAAAGACTCTGTGGGCAACGTCCTGCAGGACGGCGACACCATTACCGTGATCAAAGACCTCAAGGTCAAGGGCACGTCTCTGGTCGTGAAAGTCGGCACCAAGGTCAAGAACATCCGCTTGTGTGACGGTGACCACGATATCGATTGCAAGATCGACGGTATCGGCCCGATGAAGCTCAAGTCCGAATTCGTGCGCAAAGTCTGAATACGTTGCTTCCATCCCGCGCCCGCCGCGGGATGGCGTTTTGCCCTCTCCGTTGACCCTTCTCAATATCCACACAGAAAAAAACCGGAAACCGCCAATAGGCTCTTGCTATTCCACGAATAAGAATTATTCTCATTGAAACCCATCAAGGAGATGCGCCCCATGACTTATTTGATCGATGCCTGGCTGGACCGTCCACACCCTTACCTGCGCATCCTGCATCGGGAAACCGGTGAAGTCTGTGCGGTGCTGGAAGAAGAAGCGCTGAATGAGCTACAGGACCAGGGCGACCTGGACGTCAATGGCCTGAGTTCGAGTGAACCGAGTGTGTTGAAAGAGGTGGTGCGTAATCTGTTTCTGTTCTGCTATGCCCGTGCGTTGCGCCCGGCGACAGAGCTGAATGGCAAATTCCATCCATGAAAAAACCAGCCAACAACGGTGGGAACGAGCGGGCTCGCTCCCACCGCTTCAGCAGGTCTTACAGAACGTCGAGCAGCTCGACGTCGAACACCAGAACACTGTGCGGCGGGATGCTGCCAACGCCTTGAGCGCCGTAGGCCAGTTCGCTCGGCACGTACAGGCGCCATTTGCTGCCGGCATTCATCAGTTGCAGGGCTTCGGTCCAGCCGGCGATCACGCCGCCTACCGGGAATTCTGCAGGCTGGCCGCGCTCGTAGGAGCTGTCGAACACAGTGCCGTCGATCAGGGTGCCGTGGTAGTGGGTACGCACTTGGTCTTCACGGGTCGGCTTGGCGCCGTCACCGGCAGTCAACACCTCAAATTGCAGGCCGGAAGCCAGGGTGGTGATGCCATCACGCTTGGCGTTTTCAGCCAGGAACGCCAGACCGGCGCCAGCCGCCGCTTCAGCCTTGGCAGCTGCTTCGGCTTGCATGACTTCGCGGATAACCTTGAAGCTGGCCGCCATTTGCTCTTGGTCAACACGGCTTGGCTTGCCTGCGAACGCGTCGGTCAGGCCGGCCAGGATCGCGTCCAGGCTCACACCCGGTGGCGGGTTGTCGCGCAGTTGGTCGCCCAATTGACGGCCAATACCGTAGCTGACGCGGGTTTCGTCGGTGGACAGATTAACTTCGGACATGAAGAGGCTCCGCTGTAGGACGACACGATTTCCCGCGCCATCCAAAACTAAAAGGGCCCGCAGACTAGCACACAAGCCCCCTTCCCGATGAGCCCCGCGTCTGGCGGCTATGTATCTACTACCGAGCCCCGGGTACCGGGCGACAAGCTGAGCCCCTCAATATCAAGGAGCTTCAGACATGACCCCCACCCCACTTGACCGCCCACCGACGTTCCAGGAGATACGCAACGACCTGGGACAGATCAGTGATTACCTGTTGCAGGGCGCCCCGATCAAGGCTCAGGCCAAACCTGAGGAACTCGTTGAGTTGGAGCGCCTGAACCAGGCCCTCAAAACCCATAACCAGACCCTGCTGCACAGTGCCCGCGCCCTGTATCAACCCGTTGAAAACAGCGACCTGCAGACGGCGCAGGGTAAGGCACTGATCACCCGGCTGAAGGCTGAGCTGAACCCAGCACTCAAGGAGCTGGACGAGCGCACCCAGATCGAGAACAAGAGTCGCAAGACCTACCTCACCTTCGAGGCCGGCATTTTGGCCCTGGAACACGAGGCCAAGCTGCTCGCCAAGGATCGTCTGCTTCATCCGGACTGGAGCACAACGATCCAGAACATATCCCTGGGCCCCGACGCGCGCCCCGGCCTGTATGCACTGACCTTCACCTACCAGGACACACGTGTCGAAGTCGCCGGCGCCTTTGTGCTGACTGAAAAACCCACACCCGTGGTTACAAACCTGAGCGGCGACGCCAACGTTGGCCCCCTCCTGCTGTTCCTGCCTTCCCGCGGCCTGGAAGCCTTCGATTCGTTGGCGCAACTCGATACCTGGCTACAACACGCCGTTCACAGCGCCAGCCTGCGCCCAGCATTCGCCGACTGCCTGGCGCAGCAGTACCAAGCGCTCAGCGTGGCAGGAATCTGGCCCCTGGCCTTGGAAAAAATCGACGACGCGCCCCTTTTTGAACACCTCTACAACGCCCGCATCAGCAAGCGCACGCAGGACATCGAACGGGCACTGAGCCTTATCGACAACCCCGAGCACAGCGCAAGGCAGCTCTATCAATACCTGGACAAAGCCGTCGGCGCCGCCCTGCCCACCTACGACCAGCGTCTTGAGATGCGCGCCCAAGCCTTGTTGGAACGCAGCCTGCGCTACAGCGCACCGGACTGGTACCGCAGCGCCGATACAGCCAGGCGCACCTCGCTCGCCGAGCATGTTCAGCACTACAACCAGGCCCGCCAGGCACTGGCCGAGTTTTTTGGCCCCGCCGCCTCACCGCAGGCGCTGGCACACTATCAACTGATCGAACAGTTGGATGTCGATCTCGACATCCAGGACTTGGACCCCGATCAACTGATAGTTACCACGCAACGCCACGTGCCGCAGGTCGGTGCCTACGAGCATAAAAAGTCCCTGACCGACCTGGCCCTTCGCGGCCTGCATACCGGCGACGAAAATCCCGGCTCGGCCTTTCTCGAAAAAACCACGCTCAGTTACGCTGGCGCCCCACTGCCCGAGCGTTACCAAGACCTGACGCCGCGCTATCTGGCGCAACTGCTCAAAACCGTGCAGCCCCGCATGGCGTTCACCCAGCTCCAGCGTGAAATTCATGGCAGGCCCGGGCTCAAGGAGGCCATCCAGCACATGCTGGATCAACGCATCAATTGCCTGGCCTACGCCGCCCTGCTGCAACAGCACATCAGCGAGCCGGACTACCAACTGATCCAGAACCTGCGCCTGGGCAACGATCCGAGCCTGAGTGCATCGACCCTCTCGCTGCATGGGGCCCAACTCCAGGACCTGTGGGTACTGCGCCAGGTCGACAGCAACGGCAAGCCCATTCGCCTGTTGCTGTGTACGCCCTCCGCGCCCAGGCCAGAACAATTCATGGCGTTCGACAGTGAGATCGCCTGTCAGACCCACGTGCTGAGCTGGAGCCGAAACAGCGGCTCCGCTGCCGGCAAAACCATGAGCGATTACCTGCTGGAACGCGTTGCCCTACGGTTTCGCGAGGCCATGGCAAAAACCTTGATGGGCCTGAGCTTCAAGCCCCACGAACAGGAATACAAAGAAGTCACATTCGACACCCCCTGCAGCCATGCCGATTGCCTTGCCAGCATGGCCGCACATTTCATCGCCACCCAGTTGGACGACCACGACTCCAGCACTGCGCCGTGGTACCGATCGACGACCGCGGCCAACCGCAGCAAGTTGCTGACACTGGCCGACGACGCCGAAGGCGCGCTGCGCACCTACAACGCCGACCCGCAATCGGACAACGCCTTTGCCGGCTTCAAGGCCTATGTGCATCAACAGGCGAAAACCGCCCTTAACCGATTGCTTGGGCGTCGACAAGACGATGTCGACCCGGACAAGGTGTGGGCCTATTACCCCAAGCACTTTGTGACCTCGACACCGGCGCCGGTCAACTACACCACGCTGTACCGAGATGGGTATGACGACAGCATCGGTTTTCTGAACGAGGCATTCGCTGAATCCGCATCCTTCAAAGGCCCGGAAGGTATCGACCTGAGCCCACTGACTGCGCAGAAGGTCGCGGCGTCGGTGCGCGGTACCTGGATCGGCGAACGCTATATCAACCAAGTGCGTGCCAAGCTGCAAAACGCCAACAGCCCCGGCTACGACAAACGCCGCGAGGCGACCCTGGCAATCACGCAACTGCAAATGCGCAATGCCGCCCTGGAATGCCAGCTCAATGGCCATATCAGCAGCATGGATCTGGCTTGGCTTGAAGCCGCCATTCAAAGCATGGGCGATAAATCCGCAGCCGTTCGCCAGCAGTACAAGATCCATCGCCTGGTGATAGACGGTGACTGGATCATCGACACTTTGCTGTTCAGCCACGCGGATAACCCGGTACTGCTCTACACCCCAAAAGCCCCCGATCACATCGTGTTTCGCGAAGCACGCCTGTTCAACCACACACTGAAAACGATCAGTGGGATGGTGGGCTACCTGACCAAGCGCGCGCCCATCCAGTCCCAGGCTCGCGTCGGGCAATTTCTTAAAAACGCCCGCGAGCAGCTGCCCGAGCACATCAATAGAACCACCCCCAGCGCGCCGCGCTACGACAGCCTCGAACGCGTCGCCCCGCTCATGGACTTGCGCCACGAGCTGTACAACATGAAGCTGCAACGCCGCATTGATGATGTGTTCGCCACCACCCATAACCGCACACAGATGATCATGGGGATTGTGTGGACCTGCGTTGAATGGGTCGTGGCGGTCGCGACCGCGCCCTTTCCAGTCCTGAGCCTGGGCACGGGCCTGCTGCTGGCCTTCAAGGACGCCATGTTGGCACTGGAGGCTTACGTTCAAGGCGATAACGATGCCGCCCTGCAACACCTGATCGGTTACTTGCTCAACGCAGGCGGCGCCTTGTTCACCGACCTGCGCCCCGCCCTCGGCTCGATCAAGGCGTTCAGCAAGCGCATACGCCCAAGCTTGCAAGGTACGCCTGCCAGCCAGGCCATCGCGCAGACGCGTTCTCTGCAAACCCCACTCCCATCACGCGAACACATGCAGCCGGTGCTGTTCCGTGGCGATTGGTACTGGGCGCCCGCCACGCCCGATCCGTTGGGGCGCTTCCTGTTGTTTCGCCTTGACCCCGCCAGCGGCCAGTTGCGTTCAACCGCACGACTGGTGGAAAAAACCACAGACGGTTGGCGACGTTCAGGCGTCGTGGGGGGCGCGCCCAAATATGAAAAACTGCCCGACACATACAACGCACTCAAGCCTTATGAAATCGATGCGCACCATTGGCGGGATGTCGAGCGCCTGCTCAAGCCGGACTTCAGGCGCTCACTGATCAGCGATGACCCGGTGCTTCCACGCCTGTATTTCGTCGACAAACATCGTGAACACATGGCACCCATTCATCAGGCGTACCTCAAGCAGGTCGACACGTTGAGCCGAGACGCCGAAGCGTTTTTCTCCGCCTCCAGGCCCAGCGTTGCGCGCCCTTCATTGCCGCCACTGGCCAGCGACGCCGCGCACCCGCAGATCCTTGATGCGCTGTTCAAACACAGCGACGGGTTGGTGCTCGGCGAGGTGAGCGAGTCGATCGCCAGCAAGCAGTTCCTGATCGATAACATGGGCGTGCTGGCCCGTCAGGGCGTCAAGCGCCTGTACATCGAACACCTGCCTAACGACGTGTTCCGCGAGAAGCTGCATAAACTCAACACCAAGGGTTCATCCCGGCATATCGAAAAACACCTGGGCAGCGTGGACCGTACCTTCAACCTCGCCGGCGGGTCTGCGCCGTCCTACCTGAACCTGATGAAAACGGCCCGCAAGCACGGCATTGAACTCAAGGCCCTCGACGCCGCGACCTCTTATGACTTGACCCACGCCTTCCATATCATCGAAAACGCCAAGGCCCCGCCACGCGCCAACGCCCTGCGCAATTTCTATTCACATAAAGCGATCAGCGCCGATCTGGCCGACCAGCCGGGAACACGCTGGGTGGCGCTGGTGGAACACAGCCGTGTACGCACCTCGGAGCAAATCCCCGGGCTGGCCGATTTGAACAACGCCATTGGCCTGCGTATCGACGACGTCGCCACGGACTCGGCGGTGGGCATCTGGAGCGACCCGGTGGATTTCAGGCTGAGGCTGAAAACCACTTACCAACCAGCCGCCCGCCCCCCTTCGCCGACGCTGCCGCCGCCCCTTGTGCCGACCGTGGCTGCGTTACCCGAGCCGGCCCACTTCAACACATTCGATGTTGCCCCAGCCCTCAGGGAACAACTGCGCAAACTGCAGATGATGCGCAGAGGCCTGGACTCAAACTACACGCTGGCGCTTCCTGAAGCGCAAGCGGCTTACACCGCCTTTATCGAAACCCGGCGGCGCCTTCTCACCACCGCCGATGAGTTCTTCAGTGATTACACGGCGCCTGCCAGGCCCTCGCTACCCGACCCAACGTTGCTGCGCACGGAAAAAGACTTTATCGAGCAGGCGTACGCTTATTCCTCGGGCTTGGTGATCGGCGAAGCCCATGCTTCGGAATCGGCCAAGAAATTCTTCATAGAGCACATGGCCGACCTGAAAAAACAGGGCGTTCAAACCCTCTACTTCGAGCACTTGCAAACCGATTTGCACCAGCTCGAGCTCAGCGCCTTCAACCAGACAGCAACACTGGCCGACAGCCTCAAAGCATTTGTGCAAAGCCAAGACCTGGGGCAGATGCGTTTTTACGATGGCAAGACCGTCAACTACACCGGCCCGTACACCTACACCAACGTGTTGCAGGCGGCCAACAAGTACGGGATTCGCGTGCAGGCCATTGACTGCGCGGCGAGCTATAACCTCAAAGGGCTCAAACGCACCTCGGCGCCACTCGGCGACCCGGATGCCCTACGCAACGTGATGTTCAGCTACTTCGCATCGCGCGTGATAGCGGCCGACCAGGCCGCGCGCGGTGCGCACAAGTGGGTGGCGTTCGTGGGCTCCGCGCATACCGATACTTACCTCGGCATCCCGGGCCTGGCGCCGATACACGGCGTATTGAGTTTGCACATACGCGACAGCGCCACCCACCTCGCAAAAGGTATTGAGCCGGGTAGTTGGCAGGTATTCAGCGAAACCAAATGGCGTGCCTTGCGCAGTGACTTCGTACTGAATATGGGCTTTGAGCGTATAAAAGCCCCTGAGCCGTTCGTGCCGTTGGACCGCTCGCGGTTGAGGGACACCGGCCATTTCCTGATTGAGCGCCCCACGCCTGAGCAAACCAACCTTCTGCACAAATCCAACAGCGGTCAGGTGGTCTCCACGCCCATCCAGATGGATGACACCGGGCACTTTTTCATTGACCGCTGGGAGGCGCTCAAAGATCAGCGCTTCCTGTCGCAGGACAGCCTGATTCATGCACTGAGGTTCGTCATACAACTGACACCCGCACCGTAACCGCCCCTCATTGATTGCCTCCACCCGGAGGCAATCTTACCCATTCGTCGGGGGCCACCCCTGCGCGGCTAAAAAATTACTACAGCTCAAGATTTTGCGGCCGATACGGGCGTACACCTTTGTGTGCTGGCATCAAGAACAAAAACTTCCAGCTCCAGAAAACAAATCGACTGCGTGCCTGGAGGCATAGTAATGAACAGCTGGTTCGGTAACATCAGCGTCAACCTCAAACTGGGCCTGGGTTTTGGCCTGGTGCTCGTCCTCACCTCGATCCTGGCCCTTACCGGCTGGACCAGCCTGGGCGGCCTGATCGACCGCAGCAACTGGATGAGCGACATCACCCAGCTCAATGCGTCGCTGACCAAACTGCGTATCGTGCGCTTGCAATACATGCTGGCCAACGGCGACGAAGCCGTGGCCCAAAACGTACAGACCAGCCTCGACGCCTTTGCCGCCCAGCAACAGAAACTGCTCGACAGTTTCAAGAGCCCGGAAAACGTCAAGCTGCTCAACGAACAGAAAGCGATCATCACCGCCTACCAGCAGTCCCTGAACAAAATGCGCGAGGCTTACCGTAACGGCAACGCCTCTCGCCAGGTGATGGGCGACAAGGCCGACATCGCCAACGCCCAGATCAACGCACTGGATGCCACGGTGCAGCAGATGCCAGACAGCCCGGAACGCTTCGCTCAGTTCCAGGCCGTGACCAATGCCAAATTCGAATTCCTGTCGGCCCGCTACGAAGTGCGTGGCTATACCGCTAACGTCAACCCCGACACCGAAGCCCGCGCTGCCGCGCAGATCGAAAAAACCATCACTGGCCTGAAAGACCTCGGCAGCGCCTTCGGCGCCAGCCAGCAAAGCGCACTGAGCGCGTTGGAAACCGCCCTGGGCGCGTACCGCACCGCCGTGCAGAACTACAAGGCGGCCAACGCCAACATCGTCGCCGCCCGTGCCGAAATGACTACTCAAGGCGCAGACATCGTCACCATCAGCGACAAGCTCTACGAGATCCAGCTCAACCGCCGCGACGCCGAAAGCGCCCAGGCCCGCAGCCTGCAATTGACCAGCACCTTGCTGGCCCTGCTGGTTGGCATCATCGCTGCCCTGGTTATCACCCGCCAAATCACCCGCCCATTGCAAGACACCCTGGCCGTGGTCGAGCGGATTGCCTCGGGCGATCTGAGCCACAACATCCAAGTCACCCGCCGCGATGAACTGGGTGTGTTGCAACAAGGCATCCAGCGCATGGGCAGCACCTTGCGTGAACTGATCAGCGGGATTCGCGACGGCGTGACGCAAATCGCCAGCGCCGCCGAAGAGTTATCGGCCGTGACCGAGCAAACCAGCGCCGGCGTCAACAGCCAGAAGATCGAGACCGATCAAGTCGCCACCGCGATGCATGAAATGACCGCCACGGTGCAGGAAGTAGCGCGCAACGCCGAACAGGCTTCGCTGGCGGCGGCGGATGCCGACGGCCAAGCGCGTGCAGGCGACAAGGTGGTGGCCGAAGCGATCGCCCAGATCGAGCGCCTGGCCGCCGAAGTGGCGCGCTCCACAGACGCCATGAGCCATCTGCAACAAGAGAGCAATAAGATCGGCAGCGTGATGGATGTGATCAAGGCCGTGGCCGAACAGACCAACCTGCTGGCGCTCAATGCGGCGATCGAAGCGGCGCGTGCCGGTGAAGCCGGCCGTGGGTTTGCGGTAGTGGCCGACGAAGTGCGGGGCCTGGCGCAGCGCACGCAGAAGTCCACCGAAGAAATCGAAGGCCTGGTCGCCGGCTTGCAGAACGGCACCCAGCAAGTGGCCAACGTGATGAACAACAGCCGCAGCCTCACCGACAGTAGCGTTGAGCTGACGCGCAAGGCCGGTGTATCGCTGGAGAACATCACCCGTACCGTCTCGAACATCCAGTCAATGAACCAGCAGATCGCCGCCGCGGCCGAACAGCAAAGTGCCGTGGCCGAAGAGATCAGCCGCAGCATCGTGAATGTGCGCGATGTGTCGGAGCAGACGGCCACGGCGAGTGATGAGACCGCCAAGTCGAGTGTGGAACTGGCACGCTTGGGTAGCCAGTTGCAGCAGATGGTCAGCCACTTCCGCGTTTAAACCCGGCCAATCACCGTGGCGAGGGAGCTTGTTCCCTCGCCACCGCCGTTAACTGACCGGCATTACCTGCCGCTCAGCCCTCGCCTTCCTCGACAAACACCACCCGATTGCCAAATGGGTCCTTGATGCTCATCTCCCGCGAGCCCCAGGGCGTTTGCTCAACCCCAGGCTTGGCGTAACGGTAGCTCTTGCCCTGCAATTGCTGCTGGTACACATCCACGCCTTGCGCCTGAATCCGCACCGCCGCACCCGGTGAGGCATCGCCATGGTGCTCGGACAGATGCAGCACGCACTCCCCCAACGACACCTGCAGATACAACGGGAAGTTCGCCTCGAAACGATGCTGCCAATCAACCTTGAACCCGAGGAAGTCCACGTAGAACTCCAGCGCCTTGGCTTCGTCGAATATGCGCAAAATCGGAACGACTTTCCCGCACTGCACAGGCTGCTCCATGACGTCAGTACTCCCTATTGATGGACCGCCACACTAACCGAGAAACAGGCGTGTGTGAACGTCAGGCCAGGCGCGCCTACCGCTGGCGAATGCGGCGGATCCTGCTGCTGCCCACCAAGTCGTTATCCAGATGGACCTCATCAAAATCAAAGGCCCCTTCGGAGAACCCTTTGAGCCCTCCATTCGCACGCGCGTGTGCGATCTCACCCGGATCCATGTGCTCGCGAAGCTCATAAAATTGCGGGTTGAGGTCGATATTTTCATTCAAGGAAACGGCCGGAATGCCCTGGCTGTCGATTTCATAGAGGTTGTAGTTGCCACCGAATTCGCTGTCCCCGAATTGCATGGCGCCCTCCATGGAACGCGACGTGACCAGCACATTGCCGTCGCGCATTTTTTCCGCTCCGGCAAAATAGTTGGAGTTCATGAAACCGTAATGCTCGGGGTCGCCACGGCGCTCTACACGCTCGGCCTTCTCTACGCGATAAACCTTGGGCAAGTCGGTGCGTTCGATCATGCCCCGACTGTTGAAATACCCACCGGCCGGCAACTGGACATTGGCCTGGAACGGGTTTTCCCGTATGACATCGCTGTCATCGTAGGGCCTGTAGTCCGCCGATGATGTGGCGTCGGATGCCACAGAATCCGGCGAGTCAGGCGAGGCCGGCGACTGCGCCTGCGGCTCGTGCAGTTTCAGCCTTTTTCCGGAGCCTGCCTGCTCTTCATCAACACGAGGGCCGGAAGCGGCGCGCCTGCGGCCAGGCTCAAGGTAAACCTCCATGGTCGGATCCCAGGCCGGGTTCAACTCGGGCTCGGGCAGCGCCAGCGCATGCGGCCGGGTCGGGCTCATCAATACGCCGACCTGCCCGTTGACCCGCCTGTAATTGAAGAACGGCTTGGCACCCCCGCTATTCACGCCGGCGGAAGCCGTACGTTCAGCAGGCGCCCGGGCGGCACCCAACGAAGCGCCGGCTTTGCCCGCCGCATGAAAGAACGCAAGCGTGGCAACATCCATGACCGCCCCCTGCAACCCTGCCTGCCGCTCGGCCTGGGTATCACCCTCTACGGCTTTGTCGACTTCCATTCCCACCTGGGCGCCGAGTGCCGCGCCGCCGATGGCGAGGCCGATAGGCCCCAGTAACGCCAAGGGAATGGAAAGCAGCGCATTCCCCGCCTGTAGCATACCCAGCGCGTTGTCCTTGTAGACCTCTGCGTTGGATTTCATTTCAGTGTCGGTGTCGCTGGCAATCCGCTCTCGCGTTTGCCGGGCCATCACCGAAAACACGTCCTCGGCAATCGGGTAGTTGCGGCTGTTGATGTGGTTACCGTTCGCCGCCATGGTCCCGGCGCCTATTTTCTGTAGCGCGCTGTCGACGCCGTTGACACTCAGAGCCCCGAAAATACCTTGCTGGCGATCCTTGAGGGAGAAGTGCTGGGCCAGCGCCATGGCCTTGGCCGGGTCCTTGCCTTGCTCCGCCACCCAGCGGTTCAACGCCACGCGGTCATTGAATTTGAGGAGCGCAGGCGTCGCGCCGGGTACATACAACACCTCGGAGCCGTCCCTGGAGACAAACCGCAGAATATCGCTGGCGACGTACCCATTGATGTCAAAACCCAACACTTTGCTATCCGGATCAGGGGCCGCCAGCGCCAGACACTGTGCCGGGGTCGCCGGCCCCTCCAGTGGCACATTCGCAGCCGCCGCCCTCATCACGCTTTGATAATCCTGCGGGCTCAGGCCTTCAGCAGGGTTTGCCTGGTGAAGCGCCAAGGCCGCCTTGGCCTCCTTGACGAATTGCCCCTTGGCCATGGCTCGCCATTGCGGCATGTGCCCTGACCAAAACGCATCGAGCTTGGCCAGCACCTTCTTTTGCAGGTCGCCCTCGCGCACGATGTTCAACAGTTCGCTGGGCTTGAGGCGCAATTCGTTGTCGGCGTCATAACGGCCCTTTTCCGGGCCATCCAGATAGAGGCCATAGGCGGCATCCAGATCACGCCAGCTTTCCGTCAGTTGCGGCACATCGTCATGGATTTTCGAATAGATATAACCAGGCCCGGTTCTATCAAAGATCGTTCGCCCCAGGCGACTGAAGAAATCCGACACGCTTTCGCTGTGGAAGATGGAGAACGGACTGACATTGGACGACAGAAAATGCGTCACCGCCTGGGCTTCGCCGATTGCGCCATAACGCTCCGCCGAAAAGAAATCACTGGCGACAGCGTCGGTCAGCGTCATGGTTTTTTCGGGGCGGCCGTTGTGCTGCCAACCCGTAGACGTGCCGCCGGACGCTACGGTATGAGTGCTGGAAAACTGATGCAGGTAGGTTTTGTCCGGATCAATTCGCTGGCCGGTGGCAGCGAAGACTTTGTCCTGGATCCAGGCCTTGATCGTGTCGCGAGGAAAAGGAAATGCCCCCATGCCTTCAGCGAGGGGCGTTGGAGCCGACTTGGTGGGCGCAGCGGCGCGACGGGGAAGGTGGCTCGCATAATCTTTGTTGAAGCAACGCATTTCAGCCAGGGGTGCTCGCATACAGGTTCTCCATGAAAGGGCCTGCATCATAAGCAGTGCCCTTTCAGGGGCAACGGGCCTTTTGTAAGCGCTCATTAGCCCGATATCCAGCTCTGCACGTGCGTTTCAACCGCGCCGACAACGGCCGTGAAACCTACTGGAAACCCGCGTTCAAATTGCCGGAACGCGCCAGGAAAACCCCGCCCCGCTGCCCGTTTGCCTGACCTTCGTGGTAGCTCAGAACGCCGTTGACCCACACCTCATCAATGCCCTGCGCCGCACGCTGCGGCGTTTTGAAATCCGCTACATCGCGCACCCGCAAGGGATCAAACAACACCAGATCCGCCCGGTGCCCTACACGAATTTCGCCGCGCTCCGACAACCCGAAACGCGCGGCCGACAAGCCGGTCATTTTGTGCACCGCCGTGTGCAACGGGAACAACCCCACATCCCGGCTGAAATGCCCCAACACGCGTGGAAACGCGCCCCACAATCGCGGGTGCGGAAACGGATCTTCCGGCAAGCCATCAGAGCCCACCATCGACAATGGATGCGCCAGGATGCGTCGTACATCCGCCTCGTCCATGCCGTAATACACCGCGCCCGCCGGTTGCAGGCGACGCGCGGCGTTCATCAGCGAAACGCCCCACTCTGCCGCGATAGCCTGCAGATCACGCCCGCCCATGTCAGGGTGCGGCGTGGACCAGGTGATGGTGATGCGAAACGCATCGGTCACTTGCTTGAGGTCCAGGGTCGAAGAGCTGGCCGCATAGGGATAACAATCGCAGCCCACCGGATGGCTTTTCGCGGCATGTTCCAACGCCGCCAACAGCTGCGGGCTACGCCCCCAGTTCCCCGCGCCGGCACATTTGAGGTGGGAAATAATCACCGGCGCCCTGGCATGCCGGCCAATCAAGAACGCCTCGTCCATGGCCTCCAGCACCGGTTCGAATTCGCTGCGCAAATGGGTGGTGTACACCGCGCCGCTGGCGGTCAGCTCTTCACTGAGTTGCAGTACCTCATCGGTCTTGGCATTAAACGCGCTGGCGTAGGCAAGCCCTGTGGATAAACCCAGCGCGCCAGCTTCAAGGCTCTGTCGCAACTGCACGCGCATGGCGGTAATTTCCTCCGCCGTGGCGGTACGGTGCAGGTCGTCCATATGGTTGCTGCGCAGCGCCGTGTGGCCGACCAGCGCCGCAACGTTGACGGCTGGGTGGGCGCGTTGCACCGCGGCGCGGTAGTCGGCGAAACGCGGATAGGTGAACGCCTTACGCGTGCCCAGCAGGTTCATCGGGTCTGGCGGATCACGGCGCAAACTGACCGGCGAGGCACTGATGCCGCAGTTGCCGACGATCACCGTGGTCACTCCCTGGCTGAGCTTGGGCAACATCTGCGGCTGGCGGATCACCACGGTGTCGTCGTGGGTATGCACGTCGATAAAACCTGGCGCCAATACGCGGTCACGGGCGTCGATATCATGCGCGGCCACGGCGGTGGACAAGTCACCGATCGCCTCGATACGCCCCTCGCGCAGCCCCACATCGGCGACGTAGCCAGGCGTGTTGCTGCCATCAATGACCATCGCCTGGCGAATCAGCGTGTCGTACTTCATATCAGTCTCCAAGCGGCAGGCTATCGGGGCCGCCACGGTAATCGTCCAGGGCCAGCTTGATTCGGCGCAGGCGTTCCTGGTTGGCGTCGGGCAGGGCCAGCGCCAGCTCGGTGGCGAGCAGGTCAATGGCCAGCAGCATGCCGTAGCGCGCCGCCGTGGGTTTGTAGATAAAGCTGGTTTCGGCCGGTTGCAGCGCCAGCACAACGTCTGCCAAGCGTGCCAGGGGCGAGTCGGCCAGGGTGATGGCGAGGATGCGCACATCGTAGTTGCGCGCCAGCTCCGTCACCGCCAGTAACTCGGGGGTGAGGCCGGTGAGGGAACACACGATCAGCGCGTGCTCCGCGCCCAAGGTGGCGGCGGTGACGCGCATCATCACCGGGTCATGACAGGCTGCAATCGGATAGCCCAGGCGCACCAGGCGCACTTGCAATTCATCGCTGCACAGGCTCGATGGGCCGCCCATGCCGAACGCATGGATCATCCGCGCCTTGCCCAACAGGCTCACCGCATCGGCAAAGCTCGCCTGACTGAACCCAGACAGGTGCTGACGCAACGTCGCCTCGATATCGCCGAGAATCTGCCGATGGAACGCCGACTGCTCGGGCAACCCCGCCGGGTCCAGGAAGCGGCTGCCGACGCCGCTGACCTGGGCCAGTTGCAGGCGCAGATCGCGTAAATCCCGACATCCCACACTGCGGGCAAAGCGCGACAACGTCGCCGTGCTCACCTCGGCCCGCTGGGACAGTTCTTCCAGGCTGGCGGACGCGGCAAAGCCCACGTCCTCCAGCATCAGTTGGGCAATACGCCCTTCGCCAGCGCTGAACGAGGCTTGGCGGGCGCGGATCTGGTAGAGGATGTCCATCGAGGCTCCGGGTTACAGAAGGCAGGACAGGCCGTAGGTCAGAGCGAAGGCAACCACCGAAATCAGCGTCTCCAATACGGTCCAGGTCTTGAAGGTTTGGATCACCGTCATATTGAAGTATTCCTTGATCAGCCAGAAGCCGCCGTCATTGACGTGGGAAAAAATCACCGAGCCTGCGCCCGTGGCCAACACCAGCAATTCCGGGTGTGGATAACCCAGGCCCAGGGCGACCGGCGCGACCACGCCGGACGCCGTCGTCATCGCCACGGTGGCCGAGCCGGTGGCGATGCGCATCAAGGCCGCGAACAGCCAGCCCATCACCAGCGGCGACAGCTGGAAGGCATGGGCCAGGCCAAGAATTTCGTGGGTCACGCCGGCATCCACCAGAATGCGGTTCAACCCGCCGCCCGCGCCCACCAGCAAGGTAATGCTGGCGGTCGGTGCCAGGCATTCATTGGTGAATTTGAGGATCGATTCGCGGTTCAAGCCCTGGGCCAGGCCCAGGGTCCAGAAACTCACCAGGGTCGCCAGCAACAGCGCGATCACCGAGTTGCCGATAAAGGCCAGGAACTGGTTAAAGCCCGTGCCCGGCGCTGAGATCACGTTGGCCCAACCGCCGATCATCATCAGCACCACCGGCAACAGGATAGTGCCCATGGTCAGGGCAAAACTCGGTAGACGGGTGCGCGGTTCACGCTCGATAAACTGGCGCTCCAGCGGGTTTTCCGCCGGCAGTTGAATGCGCGGCACGATGAACTTGGCATACACCGGGCCGGCGATGATCGCCGTAGGGATGCCGATCAAAATCGCATACAACACGGTCTGCCCCACCGACGCGTTATACGCCAGCACCGCCATCATCGCGGCCGGGTGCGGCGGCACCAGTGCATGCACCACCGACAGGCCGGCGACCATCGGCAAGCCGACCATCAGGATCGACACACCTACGCGCCGCGCCACGGTAAAGGCGATCGGCACCAGCAACACAAAACCCACTTCGAAAAACAGCGGCAGCCCCACCAGGAACGCGATGCAGACCATCGCCCAATGGGCATTGCGCTCACCGAAACGGTTGATCAAGGTGCGTGCCACCTGCTCGGCGCCACCGGACTCGGCCATCATCTTGCCGAGCATGGTGCCCAGCGCCACCACCAGGGCAATGTGCCCCAGGGTCTTGCCCACGCCCGCTTCATAGGAGCCCATGATGGTGTCCGCCGGCATCCCGGCCATCAGCGCCAGGCCGATGGACACCAGGGTGATGACGATAAATGGGTTGAGCCGGTAGCGTGCGATCAGCACGATCAAAGCAATGATGGCGATGGCAGCATATGCCAGTAGCCCGAAGCCCGGTGATGCAGCCATGCGGTACTCCTCGTAAAAGGGTCACGTCGAATAGGTTGTGAAACTCATAAATCATTACCGAGGAGGGTTTTCAATTTTTATGAAAGTAAGTTTCGCCCACGGATAAGTGCTGTCGCGTCGGGATATGCGCGACACCCGCGGATGAAAATTCGCGGGGCGTTCTTACATGAAGATCACACGGCTGGAAACTCAACGGACGCGCTTGAGTCATAAAACTCACATCCCTTGATGCCCAGGAAAAACGCAGATGATTCGTACGCCATTCGCCGCCAGTATCTTGCTGCTCGCCCTGTGCGGTACTACTGCCACCGCCGCCGAGAACCCGGCCCTGAAAAAATGCATGGACGGCGCCAACACCACCGCCGACATGGTCACGTGCAATATCAAGGAAACCAAAGTGCAGGACACGCGCCTGAACACCGCCTACACAACCGCACTCGCGGCGCAGGAAGGCAACCGCCGGCAGCAACTGCAAGACGTGCAGCGCCTGTGGATAAAGTACCGCGATGCCAATTGCCAATTTATCGGCTCGGCCACCGCCGGCAGCAACTGCAAGACGTGCAGCGCCTGTGGATAAAGTACCGCGATGCCAATTGCCAATTTATCGGCTCGGCCACCGGCGGCACCATCGATCAGGTCAATGGCACCGGCTGCGTGCTGGACATGACCCAGGCACGCGCCCAGGAACTGGAAGACCTGGTCGGGCCGTGATCACTTATTCAGGATGAACGCGAGCGCGCTTGAGCAGCTTCTTGCAGCGCTCCGACAAGTGCAGCACGCGTAAATGCTTGCCGGCCTTGGTGTACCGCTCGCGCAGGGTCATCAGCGCGGCAATTGCCGAGTAGTCGACAAAGCTCAGGTGGCGGCAATCCAGTGTGACCTGCGCCGGGTCGTTGGCCGGATCGAACTGGTTCAAAAACCCGGTGGTAGAGGCAAAGAACAACGTGCCGTGCAGGCGATAGAGCTTGCTGCCATCAGCCTCCAGATGTTCATCGGCGTACAGCTCACGGGCCTGTTGCCAGGCAAAGTTCAACGCTGCGATGACGATCCCGCACAGCACGGCGGTTGCCAGGTCGGTGAATACCGTGATCACCGTTACCGCAATAATCACCAGCACGTCATTGGCCGGTACTTTGTTGATCACCCGCAGCGACGCCCAGGCGAACGTCTGCTGGGATACCACGAACATCACCCCCACCAGCGCCGCCAGCGGGATGCGCTCGATCAGCGGCGACAGAAACAGAATGAACAGCAGGATCATCACCCCGGCAAACACCCCGGAGAAACGCCCGCGCCCGCCGGAACTAAGGTTGATCACGGTTTGCCCGATCATCGCGCAACCGCCCATGCCGCCGAACAGGCCCGACACCATATTCGCCGCGCCCAGGGCCACGCTTTCGCGGTCCGGGTAGCCACGGGTCTCGGTGATTTCGTCGGTGAGGTTGAGGGTCAGCAGGGTTTCCAGCAGGCCGACCATGGCCATCAGGAACGCATAAGGCGCAATGATGCCCAGGGTTTCCAGGGTCCAGGGCACCTGCGGCAGCGCGAAGCCCGGCAGGCCGCCGGCGATGTGCGCCATGTCGCCGAGGGTGCGGGTCGGCAACCCCAGCAGATACACCGCCAGGCCTACGCCGAGGATCGCCACCAGCGCCGGTGGCACCGCGCGGGTGATGCGTGGCAGCACGTAGACGATGGCCATGGTCGCCACGACCAGCCCGCTCATCACATACAACGGCGTCCCGCTGAGCCAGTGCTCGCCGCTCTTGAAATGCTCCAACTGCGCCAGCGCGATGATGATCGCCAAGCCGTTGACGAAACCCAGCATCACCGGATGCGGCACCATGCGCACCAGTTTGCCCAGGCGCAACAGGCCGAACGTGAGCATGATCAACCCGCCCAGCAGCACCGTGGCGAGCAGGTAGCCCACGCCGTGCTGCACCACCAGCGCGACGATCACCACCGCCATCGACCCCGCCGCGCCCGAGACCATGCCCGGGCGCCCACCGAACAACGCGGTGAGGGTGCAGATGATAAAGGCGCCATACAGCCCCATCAGCGGGTTGAGGTGAGCGACCAACGCAAAGGCGATGCACTCGGGCAGCAGCGCGAAAGACGTGGTGAGGCCGGCCAGGGCATCGGCGCGCAGACGGGTGAGGTTCATGAGGTACCAGGGAATTGCGGGGGATTAGGCGGGGAATGGTACGAAATTGCAGCGGGTGGGGCCAGTAATGTGTAACAACAGATGAACCCGGTAGCCGCCCATTCAGCAGGCATACCGCGCCAACTTGGCCTGGATAAAGTCCAGGAAGCACTGGATCCGCAACGCCAACTGCGAGTTGCGATAGAACACCGCATGGATCGGCTGGCGATAGCCACTGTTGAACGCCTCCAGCACCGGCACCAGGCGCCCGGCGTCGATGTCGGCGCTGGTCATGAAGTTCGACAGGCAACAAATGCCCTGCCCTTCCAGCGCCAACTGACGCAGGGTTTCACCGCTGGACGCAGCAATACCCGGTTCGATCAGCCAGCGGTCGCCCTCCCCATGGCGCAACGGCCAGTGGTTGAGGGTTTCGGTGTGGGTGAAGCCAAGCAACGTGTGTTCCGCCAGTTCGGCAACGGCCTGCGGTGCGCCGTACTGCTTGAGGTAACCGGGGCTGGCGAGGATGTGCAACGGGGTGCAGCCAAGTGAGCGTGCGTGCAGGGTGGAATCCGCCAGGGCACCGATGCGAATGGCGATGTCGGTGCTTTGCTCAAGCAGGTCGATGATCAGGTCATCGCTGTTCAGCTCCAGCTGGATATCCGGGTAGAGGCTGCGAAACTCGGCGATGTACGGCACGATCCCATGCAGCATGAATGGCACGGCAGCGTTGATGCGCAAGCGCCCGGCGGGGTTCTGGCGGCGCGATGACATGCGCTCTTGCAGCTCATCCATCTGCGCCAGGATCAGCTTGGCCTGCTCGAAAAAGTACTTGCCCTCCTCGGTCAGGTCCATGCGCCGTGTGGTGCGGTTGATCAGCGTGGTGTCGAGCTTGGCTTCCAGACGCGACAACGTGCGGCTGACCGCCGAGGGCGTCTGCCCGACCTGCTCCGCCGCAGCGGAAATCGAGCCGCACTCGATCACGCTGACGAAGGTCTGTAGCTCATCGGATCGGGCTTTCATGGGCGGTCCTCGGTGTAGGTTGCGCGCAGCTTACACCGAGAGGCTGAACACCTGCGCCAGATGCTGCTCGTAGCGCGCCACGTCGGCCTCGATCGCCGGGCGTTTCATCACGTCCACGCAGAGGAAGGTCGGCAGGCGGCGCATGCCGAGGAACTCATTGGCCTTGTGGAACGGGAAGTACACCGCATCCACGCCCTTGACCTCGAAGAAATCGCTCGGGTCGTCGAAGGCTTGCTGCGGTGCATTCCAGGTCAGCGAGAGCATGTACTGCTTGCCCTGAATAAGACCGCCACTGCCGTACTTCTGCGAGGCATCGGAACGCGTACGACCGTCGCTGGCATACAGGCTGCCGTGGCCTTCGGTAAAGACTTCGTCGATGTATTTCTTGACGATCCACGGTGCGCCCATCCACCAGCCGGGCATCTGGTAGATGATCACGTCGGCCCAGAGAAACTTGGCGACCTCTTCAGCCACGTCGTAGCCCTGGTCGATGTGCGTGACCTTGACGTCGACGCCGCCACGGTCCAGCACGGCCAACGCGGCATCATGCAGGGTGTTGTTGTAGCGGCCATCGGAGTGGGCGAACTTTTTGCCGCCGTTGAGCAGGAGTACTTTTTTCATGGGAGGGCATCCAGAAGGTTGAAATGTCTGGACGCAGACTATCGACCTCAGCCCCTGGGAATAAGCCGCCACGCGGCAAAATACCTTTGACCAAAAAGCACGAATACCCAGCGCATTGTTAACCGCTGATCAGCAGATGCCCGCCCAACAGTGCCATGCCGATAAAAAACAGGCGCTTGAACAGCACCGCACTGATGCGCTGGCGCAGTGCCTGGCCCAGCCACATGCCCAACAGCGCCGGCACCAGCGCCAGCAGCGAGGCGCTGATTTCACCCGTGCCCAGCATGCCGCGCCAGGCCAACCCCGCCGCCAGCGCCAGCGTCGACACGCTGAACGACAGCCCCAACGCCTGCACCAGTTGATCGCGATTCAAGCCCAGCGCTTGCAGGTACGGCACCGCAGGAATCACAAACACCCCGGTCGTTGAGGTGATCACGCCAGTGACCAGCCCACACAGCGGGGCCAGCCAGCGCTCGGTTTCAGGCTTGACCCTGAAGGCGGGCAGGAACAACCCGCTCAGCGCGTACAACAGCAGTGCACCGCCCAGCGCCCGCACCACCCAACGCCCGCCATCCATGCCCAGCCACACCGTGCCAAGCCCCGTGCCGAGGAAAATCAGCACGAGCATTGGCCACAGCCGCTTGAGCAAGCCACTCAGGTGGCCGCCGAATGCCAGTTGCCACAGGTTGGTCACCGTTGACGGAATGATCAGCAACGCCGCAGCCTGCGCCGGCAGCATAGCCAGGCCGAGCAGGCCCATTGCGACAGTCGGCAAGCCCAGGCCGATCACACCCTTGACGGTGCCGGCCAGCAGGAAGGTGCCGATCACCAGCAAAGTCAGGGCGGGGCCGAGGTTTTGGTAGAGCGCGAGGAAGGTATTCATGGGGCGATTGTGCGGGTTTGGAGCTGGGCTGGATATTCGCCATATACTGAGGCAGCCTCTTGTTTTATGTGAGGCTGAGGGCCTCATCGGGGGCAAGCCTCCCTCCCACATTTGAATGTATTCGCAAATCAACATGTGGGAAGGGACTTGCCCCCGATGAGGCCAGTAACGCCATTCGAGAACCCCAGCCATGCACTTTGACCTGATCGACCTGCGCCTATACCTGCACACCCTCGACACCGGCAATATCACCGCCGGCGCCGGCCGCAGCCATTTATCCCTGGCCGCCGCCAGCGCCCGCATTCGCGCCATGGAAGCGTCGCTGGGCATCGAGTTGCTGGCGCGCGGTCGCCGTGGCGTCACGCCAACCGCCGCGGGCAAGGCGCTGGCCCGCCACGCGCGTCTGCTGCTGCAACAGGCCGACCATTTGCAACAGGACCTGGCCGAGTACGCCAAGGGCATCAAAGGCCAGGTGCGCCTGCTGTGCAACACCACGGCGCTGACGGAATACCTGCCGGAACTGCTGGCGGACTTTCTGTGCGAACACCCCAACCTTGAGATCGACCTGCAGGAGTTGCCCAGCCTGCGTATCACCCAGGCCCTGCGCCAGGGCACGGCGGACCTGGGGATTATTTCCGACGCCGTCGACACCCATGGCTTGCAGACATTGCCCTTTCGCGATGACCCGCTGGTGCTGATCCTGCCCCTGGAGCATCCCCTGGCGAATAAAACGGTGAGTTTTATCGACAGCCTGTCACACGATTACGTCGGCCTGGCCGCCCACAGTGCACTCGCGTCGTACCTGGAGGAACAAGCGCTGCACGCCGGCTTTCGCTTGCAGACGCGCGTCCGTGCCGAGGGGTTTGAGGGGGTGATTCGCATGGTCGCCCGGGGCGCGGGCCTGGGCATCGTGCCCCAGGCGGCACTGGACCGCTGGCCGTTGCAACGCGCCTTCACGGCCCAGCCTCTGCAAGAAGGCTGGGCCTGCCGCCAGTTGTTGCTCTGCGCGCGTTCGTTCGAGCAGTTGCCGGGTTACGCCAAAGCCTTGTTCGAGGCCTTGGCCCTGCCCTTGCGGAAAAACCCGTAATACACCGCGCTCAGAATCAACAGGAACGGCACGCCAAAGACCAAGGTCATCCTGAACGCGTCGGTGAAATACGTGGTGATCATCACCGCGCCCATCAGCACCGAGGCCAGCAGCGTACTGTAGGGAAACAGGCGCAGCTCGAAGGACAACTTCGCCCCGCCATGGCGCTTGCGATAGCGGCGGAAGAACAGGTGCGTGAGAAAGATCATGAACCAGGTGAAGATCGCGCCAAACATCGAGATCGCCATCATCAGGGTGAACGAGCTTTGCGGGTACAGCACGTTGAGCAAGGTCGCCAGCGCAATGCCCGAGCTGGACAGCAGCAACGCGTTCAACGGGATGCCGCTCTTGGTCAGGGCGCCCATGGACTTGGGCGCAAAGCCGGCGCGGGACAAGCTGAACATCATGCGCGTGGTGATGTAGAGCTGGCTGTTCATCGCCGACAACGCGGCAATCAGGATCACGAAGTTCATCACCCCGGTAGCGCCGGGAATGCCGATGGTCTGCATCACCGTGACGAACGGGCTCTGGGCCTGACCGGCCTGGTTCCACGGCACGATGGCCAGCATCAGCGCCAGGGTCAGCAGGTAAAACACCACTAGGCGCACGATGGTGGCGCGAAAGGCCTTCTTCACGGCCTGCTCCGGGTCGGCGGCTTCACCGGCGGCCACGGCAATCATTTCGACGCTGAGGTAGCTGAAGATCGATACGATCACCGCGATCCACATGCCGCTCAACCCATGCGGGAAAAAACCGCCGTGAGCCGTGTAGTGATGCACGCCGTATTCCGGGTTGCCGGAACCGAACACCACGTACACCGCCAGGATGATGAAGCCGACAATCGCGCTGATCTTGATGGTGGAGAACCAGTATTCAAAATTGCCGAAGGTCTTCACGCTGATGGCGTTGAGCACAATCAGCACACTGGAAAACGCCACGATCCACACCCACTCCGGCACGTTGGCGAACCAGTACTTCATGTACATCGCCACCGCCGTGACCTCGGCGCCCACCGCCAGCACAATCGCCGCCCAGTACGCATAACGCACCAGGAACCCGGCGAGTGGGCTGATGTAGAACTCGGCGTACGCGCCAAACGACCCCGAGGTGGAATGCGCCACCGTCATCTCCGCCAGGCAGCCCATCAATAGCAAGGTGATCAATGCGCCGATGGCGTAGCTCACCAGCACGCTGGGCCCGGCATAGCCGATGGCATAGGCACTGCCCATGAACAGCCCGGTGCCGATGGCGCCACCGATGGCGATCATGCTCATCTGGCCAGAAGTGAGCTGGCGCCTCAGGCCCAGTTCGCGGTGGGTGATTTCTGCAAAGCCTTGGTCTGGCGTGGTCACGTTGGTGTGCCTCTTTATTATTGTGATTGCACTGTTTGGATATTGGCGCCGATCCCCTGTGTCTAATTCAGGTGACGCTGTGGCGCACTTTGAACTGCGGTTGGTCCCAGGTGCTTTCATCGAGGATTTCACCGAGGATTTCCACCGCGTCCCACACCTCACTGAAACGGGTGTAGAGCGGCGTAAACCCAAAGCGCATGATGCGCGGCTCGCGGTAATCGCCGATCACCCCGCGCGCGATCAGCGCCTGGATCACCGCATAACCTTCAGGATGTTCGAAGCTCACATGGCTGCCGCGCCGGGCGTGTTCACGCGGGGTGATCAGCACAAGACCATGGGCGGCGCAACGCGCTTCGACCAACGCGATAAACAGGTCCGTCAACGCCAGGGATTTACGGCGCAGGCAGGCCATGTCGGTCTGTTCAAAAATCTGCAGCCCGCACTCGACCATGGCCAGCGAAGTGATCGGCTGGGTACCGCACAGGTAGCGGGCGATGCCGGCACTCGGCGCGTAGTTGGACTCCATGGCGAACTGCCGGGTATGCCCGAACCAGCCCGACAGCGGCTGACGCACCTGGTCGACCAACGCCGGGTTGACCCATACGAACGCCTGGGAACCGGGCCCGCCGTTGAGGTATTTGTAGGTACAGCCAATGGCGTAATCCGCCCCGGCGGCGCGCAGGTCGATAGGCACCGCGCCAGCCGAATGCGCCAGGTCCCAGATGCTCAGGGCGCCGCACTCATGGCTCAGGGCAGTGAGCGCCTGCATGTCGTACATGTAGCCGGTTTTGTAGTTGACGTGGGTAAGCATCACCACCGCCACGTCGGCGTCGATCGCCTGGGGCAGTTCGTCCGGGCTGTTCACCAGACGCAGGCAATAGCCCTGTTGCAGCAGCTCGGCCAGGCCTTCGGCGATGTACAGGTCGGTGGGAAAGTTGCTCGCTTCGCTGACGATCACCTTGCGCGCGGGTTCGCGTTGGCGCTGCACGGTCAAGGCGGCGCTGAGTACTTTGAACAGGTTGATCGACGTGGTATCGGTGATCGCCACTTCGCCCGCACCCGCGCCGATCAGGGGGGCCAGGCGATTGCCCAGGCGCAGCGACAGGTCGGCCCAGCCGGCGCTGTTCCAACTGCGGATCAAGCCATTGCCCCACTCCTCGGCGATCACCTGTTGCGCCCGCGCCAGCGAGGCCACCGGGCGCGCGCCGAGGGAGTTACCGTCAAGGTAGATCACCCCCGCCGGCAGCGCGAACTGATCGCGCAGAGGCGCCAGCGGGTCCTGGGCGTCGAGGGTTTGGCAATGGCTTCGGGAGGTCATGACAGGTCCTGGTTCTTATCAGTGAAGACGAAGCAAATAATGAACGAAGATTTGCAGAATTTTCGTGCAAAGTGGTGGGCAACAAGCTAATTAAGCTGTAGGAAATTCGAATTTAACACCTAAACACGCGGATTTATTCTAACCATGATTCTCGACGCCACCGACCTGCGCCTCCTGCATTTCCTGCAACAGGATGGCCGTATCAGCAACCAGGAACTGGCGGAAAAAGTCGCGCTGTCTCCCTCCGCCTGCCTGCGCCGTTTGCGCCTTCTGGAGAGCGAGGGAGTCATCAGCGGTTACCGCGCGGTGTTGAATGCCGAGCAACTGGGCATCGAGCTGGAAGCCATCGTGCACCTGTCGTTACGCCAGGATGTCGAGGACTGGCACGAAACGTTCATCAAGAAAGTGCAAGGCTGGCCGGAGGTGGCCAGCGCCTATGTGATCACCGGCGCGAGCAACTACGTGCTGCGGGTGCAGGCGAGGAACCTCAAGCATTTTTCGGACTTTATCGTGAACCACCTGAACCGCACGGCGGGGGTGATGGATATACGGTCGGAGATCGTGTTGCAGAAGATCAAGGATCGCGATGAGGTGCTGGATCTGGTCGTACGCAAATAGCGACAGCAACAAAGATCAAATGTGGGAGGGGGCTTGCTCCCGATAACGGCGGATCAGTAAACATTTAAGTGACTGACACACTGCTATCGGGAGCAAGTCGAATCGTCGCACCGCCCCTCCCATATTTTGACCGCGCTTATCAGTCTTCGAGGGCTCGCACTCGCTGCATGCGTTTCTGTTCCAGCGGTGCATCAGCCACCTGCAGCTCAAAATCAAAATCAATCTGCGCGAGGCGCCCTTGCACCCCAAACTCCCGCGCCAGTTGCTGGTCGTCACTGAAGCGGATCTCGGCGATCAATTCATCGCGTGTCGCATACGCAAAGTCGTCGTGCAGGTAGGGGTCGTCCGACAGGTTGATCTGCGTGGTCAGGTGCCGATAGCCCGGCGCCGAGATGAAGAAGTGGATATGCGCCGGCCGCTGCCCATGGCGCCCCAGTTGGTCGAGCAACTGCTGGGTCGGACCGGTCGGCGGGCAGCCGTAGCCCGACGGCACGATGCTGCGAAAACGGTAGTTGCCCTGGGCATCGGTCTGGATACGGCGGCGCAGGTTGAACTCCGATTGAGTGCCATCGAACCAGGAATAAGTGCCGCCGGTATTGGCCTGCCACACATCGACAATCGCGCCGGCCAACGGTTTGCCATTGGTATCGCGCACCTGGCCGCGCATGAACAGCGGCACTGCGGCGTCGGTCCCATCATCCAAGCGCGCTTCGTACTGGGAGAGTGGCGCGCCGGCTACGTACAGCGGGCCTTCGATGGTGCGCGGAGTGCCGCCGGTCTTGCCGGCCTCTTCATCGGCGGCATCCATCAACATGTCCAGGTAATGCTCCAGGCCAGCCCGGCGACGAGTAGCCCGGCCTCTTGGTTCTTGCCCAGTTCGTTGAGGTAGTTGACTGCCTTCCAGAACTCTTCGGGCGTCACCTCCAGGTCTTCGATGATGTTCACGGTGTCGCGCAATATGCGGTAGATCAGCGCCTTGGTGCGCGGGTTACCGCCGTCATTAAGGTTGCCGCTGGCTTCTTCGAGAAACTGTTGGGCATGGGCAGTCTGGGACAGTCGAATGGACATGGTGCACTCCTCATCTTGTAGTTATCAGGTGTAGGACCGGCTTAACGGTCGTCCTCATGGATCGACGAAGGGTGGCGGCACAGGGCGTTCACTTCGATGGCCATGTAAGGGTAAAGCGGCAGTTGCATCAGCAGGTCATGCAGTTCCTGCACGCTATCGACATCGAACACGCTGTAGTTGGCGTAAAGCCCGGCAATGCGCCACAGGTGGCGCCATTTGCCCTCCTGTTGCAACCGCTGGGCAAGCGCTTTTTCGTCGGCCTTGAGGTGGGCGGCGCGCTCGGGGTTCATGTCGACGGGCAGGTTCACAGTCATTTTTACGTGGAACAGCATGGCGGGCGCCTCTTAGTGTTTATCACGGCGGAAGAACGCCAGGCGCTCTTCGTCGATGGCCAGGCCCAGGCCCGGCGCGGTGGAGACATGCAGATGGAAATCGCGGTACACCAGCGGCTCGGTGAGGATGTCTTCGGTGAGCAAAAGCGGGCCGAACAGCTCGGTATCCCAAGCCAGTTTGTTCAGGGTCAGGAAGGCGTGGGCCGAGGCCAGGGTGCCGATACCGCCCTCCAGCATGGTGCCGCCGTACAGGCCGATACCCGCCGCTTCGGCAATGGCCGCCGTGCGCAATACGGCACGCGGGCCGCCATTCTTGGCGATCTTGAGCGCAAACACCGAGGCCGCACCGTCACGGGCCAGGTTGAAGGCATCTTCGACACACTCGATGGACTCATCGGCCATGATCGGCGCCGGGCTCGACAGGTTCAGCCGCGCCATGCCGCCACGGTTGTTGCGAGAGATCGGCTGCTCGATCAGGTCGATGCCGTTATCGCCCAACACCTTGCACGCCCGCAGCGCCACGGCTTCGTCCCAGGCCTGGTTGACGTCGACGCGCACACTGGCGCGCTCACCCAGGGCCTTCTTGATCGCGATGACGTGGGCCAGGTCGCGGCTGACTTCACCGGCACCGATCTTCAGTTTGAAGATACGGTGGCGGCGCAGGTCGAGCATCTTCTCGGCTTCGGCGATGTCTTGTTCGGTATTGCCGCTGGCCAGGGTCCAGGCCACCGGCAAGGCGTCTCGCACACGGCCGCCGAGCAGTTCGCTCACGGGAAGATTCAGGCGTTTGCCCAATGCGTCGAGCAAGGCGCTTTCCACGCCGGACTTGGCAAAGGTATTGCCGCGGATACTGCGCTCCAGGCGCAACATGGCGGCGTTGATATTGCTGGCGTCCTGGCCGACCAACAGCGGTGCAAAGTGCCGGTCGATGTTGATCTTGATGCTGTCGGGGCTTTCGTTGCCGTAGCTCAGGCCACCAATGGTGGTGGACTCGCCGATGCCTTCGATGCCATCGGCGCAGCGAATGCGGATGATCACCAGCGTCTGGTTTTGCAGGGTGTGCATCGCCAGCTTGTGCGGGCGGATGGTGGGGAGGTCGACGATAATCGTCTCGATCGACTCGATGGCGCAAATCGGCATGGCAATACCCGTTGGGTTCTTTATAGGTCTGCGCTGATTCTGTGCCCGTGCTTTCCAAGCAGCCAATATAGAATTAGTCTCGAACAATACTTTTAAGGTATCAAAGGAGCCGTCATGGAACTGCGTCACCTGCGCTACTTCCAGGTGTTGGGCGAAACCCTCAACTTCACCCGCGCCGCCGAACGCCTGCATATCGCCCAGCCGCCGTTGAGCCGGCAGATCCAGCAATTGGAAGAGGAACTGGGCGTGGTCCTGCTGGAACGTGGCCGGCCCTTGCGGCTGACCGAGGCCGGGCGATTCTTCTATGAGCATGCCAATGTGTTGCTCGAACAGTTGAACAAAATCTGCGACAGCACGCGGCGTATCGGCCAGGGCGAAAAAACCTGGCTGGGCATCGGTTTTGCGCCGTCGACGCTGTATGGCGTGCTGCCCGAGCTGATCCGACGGCTGCGTACCCACGAGGCGCTGGAGTTGGAGTTGGGCCTGTCGGAAATGACCACGTTGCAGCAGGTCGACGCACTCAAGGCCGGGCGCATCGATGTGGGTTTTGGGCGGATCCGCATCGACGACCCGGCCATCGTGCAACGCGTGCTGGTGGAGGACCGGTTGGTGGCCGTGTTGCCCGCCGGTCACCCGTTGCTCGCCGCGCCCGCCACCCTCGCCCAATTGGCCGCCGAGCCGTTCGTGCTGTACCCCGGCAATCCGCGCCCCAGCTATGCCGACCACGTGATCGCACTGTTCGACGCCCATGGCTTGAGCCTCAAGGTGGCGCAGTGGACCAACGAACTGCAAACCGCCATCGACCTGGTCGGCGCGGGCATGGGCGTAACGCTGGTGCCCGCGTCGGTGCAGGTGCTGCATCGGGCGGATATCGGCTACACGCCAGTGGTGGAGGCCACGGCGACGTCGCCGATTATTCTGAGCCGAAGGGTGAATGATCAGTCGCCGGGGGTGAGGCATTGTTTGCAGTTGGTTGAAGAGCTGATCTGAGTTCATTCAAACGCCAAGCCCCCTCCCACATTTTGATCTTCATTGCTTTCAAAGACTGCGCAGGCGCTTGCGCTGCAACGTCTGGCTGGGGGATTCATCGAACAGCTTTCTGTACTCTGCCGAAAACCGCCCCAGGTGGGTAAACCCCCAGCCCAGGGCGATCTCGGAGATGGTGCTCGTGCAGCCCTGTTCAAGAATGTCCTGGCGCACCCCCACCAGTCGGTATTTCTTCACGTAGGCCATGGGCGACAGCGCGAAGTACTTGCGGAACGCATCGAACAACTTGAACCGCGACACGCCGGCAGCCGCTTCCAGGTCTTCCAGATGCACCGGTTCGCGGGCGTTGTCGTGAATGTATTGGCGCGCCCGAATCAAGTAATGCGGCAGTTTCACGCCGAGGACAGCGCGCAGTTCTTCGGAATAGTTGTTCGGCTGGGCCAGGATCAGGCCCTTGATCAGCGAGCTTTCCAGGTCGCGGGTAAACGCGGCCTGTTCGTATAACTCGCTGCTGCGTTCCAGCTCGGCGATGAAGTAGCGCGCCATGCGCCACCACGAGGCCGGCGCGCCGTCCACCGCATCCATCACCGGTTCAAAGCGCAGCGGCGCATCGATGGGCCGTTGCAGCAGACCTTCCAGGGATTCACTCATCGCCGCCCGGGTGATCACCACTTGCAGCTTGCGACAGTCACCGGAAATCGCCAGCACCTGGTGCTCGTTGGGCGCGATGATGACCCCTTGATCGCGGTTGGAACTGACGCGCTCGCCGTTCTTGCAGAGTTCCTGCTCGCCCACCAGCGGCAGGCTCAGGCTGTAGCTGCTGAAGTGCTCGGCGTCTTCGATGTCGATGGTCACGTCGGTGCCGTATTCGATCACGCCCAGGGTGGTCGCGCGGGACTTGAATACGTTGGCGCTGTGATGAAAACGCAGGCGTTCCGGCGTACTTGTCGCCAGGCGGTGCGGCCCGCAGATGCCGGACATCCAGCGGCAAGCGCCTTCAAGGTCGAAGCGTTGAATACTGATATCGCGTGTCTGGCTACTCATCAGGGGGCACCCACGGCGGTTAGGCGTTTGCGCGCTCTGGCGGCGCGTCACGGTTGTTGGACAGCAAGTTCCACGCCACGCGGCGCGGGGGCAACCAGGTGGATAGCAACGGCCGACTATGTGGATAAAACACAGACGTTTCCCACAATCGCCCAGCGGGACGGTAGCGCATTGCGTCACCGCGCCGCACCGTTATGAGTATTTGCTGCCCAACTTTGCGGCCCATCTTCCCCCATTAAGCGGATAGCCCGCGCCCTGCCCGGCTGCCTCTAATACCCCACCCGATCAGCCCCTATCAAATAAAGGTGCCTCCCATGAGTGGTGCAAGAAGCGTCGAGCAGTGGAAGAGCTTTATCGAAAGCTGCCTGGATTTTCGTCCAGCCGATGAGGTGTTCCGCATCGCCCGCGACATGTTCACCGAGCCTGCGCTGTTTGACCTGGAGATGGAATTGATCTTCGAGAAGAACTGGATCTACGCCTGCCACGAAAGCGAACTGGCCAATAACCATGACTTTGTGACAATGCGCGCCGGGCGCCAGCCGATGATCATCACCCGCGACGGCGAGGGCCGCCTGAATGCGTTGATCAACGCCTGCCAGCATCGCGGCACCACCCTCACCCGCGTCGGCAAGGGCAACCAGTCCACCTTCACCTGCCCCTTCCATGCCTGGTGCTACAAGAGCGATGGCCGGCTGGTGAAGGTCAAGGCGCCGGGGGAATACCCGGAAGGCTTCGACAAGGCCACGCGCGGCCTGAAAAAGGCGCGCATCGAGAGCTACAAGGGCTTTGTGTTCATCAGCCTGGACGTGAACGGCACCGACAGCCTGGAAGACTTCCTCGGCGACGCCAAAGTGTTCTTCGACATGATGGTCGCGCAGTCCGCCACTGGCGAGCTGGAAGTGCTGCCGGGTAAATCCGCCTACACCTACGACGGCAACTGGAAGCTGCAGAACGAAAACGGCCTGGACGGTTATCACGTCAGTACCGTGCACTACAACTACGTGGCCACGGTGCAGCATCGCCAACAGGTGAATACCGAGAACGGCACGGCCTCGGGCACCACGTTGGACTACAGCAAACTCGGCGCGGGCGATGCGAATACCGACGACGGCTGGTTCGCCTTCAACAATGGCCACAGTGTGCTGTTCAGCGACATGCCCAACCCCAGCGTGCGCTCCGGCTACGCCACCATCATGCCGCGCCTGGTGGAAGAACACGGCCAGCAAAAAGCCGAATGGATGATGCACCGCCTGCGCAACCTGAACATCTACCCCAGCTTGTTTTTTCTCGACCAGATCAGCTCGCAGCTGCGCATCATCCGCCCGGTGGCGTGGAACAAGACCGAGATCATCAGCCAGTGCCTGGGGGTGAAGAACGAGTCGGACGCCGACCGCGAAAACCGGATTCGCCAGTTCGAAGATTTCTTCAACGTCTCGGGCATGGGCACGCCGGATGACCTGGTGGAATTTCGTGAAGCCCAGCGCGGTTTCCAGGGCCGCCTGGAGCGCTGGAGCGACATCTCGCGCGGCAGCCACCGTTGGGCCACCGGGCCGACGCCCAACAGCGAAGCCATCGGTATTCAACCGGCCATGACCGGCACCGAATTCACCCACGAAGGGCTGTACGTCAACCAGCACCGCAACTGGCAACAGTTCCTGCTCAAGGGCCTGGACAAACAAGCGCTGACACTGCGGGAGGTGGAATGATGAACGCCGAGTTGCAATACCGGATCGAGCAGTTTTTTTATCGTAAATCCGAGCTGTGCGACGCCCAGGACTGGGACGCCTATGTGCAGCTGTTCGACCCGCTGAGCGAGTTCCACCTGCCGCAGTGGGACTCGGAACACGTGTACACCCGTGACCCCAAGCGCGAGATGTCATTGATCTATTACGCCAACCGTTCCGGCCTGGAAGACCGCGTGTTTCGCTTGCGCACCGGCAAGGCCGCGTCGGCCACGCCGATGCCACGCACGGTGCACCTGATCAACAACGTGCGCATCGCCGAGCAAGCCGGCGGCACGCTGGAAGTGAAGCTGAACTGGCACACGTTGTTCTATCGGCTGGCGACCTCGGAGCAGTTTTACGGGCGAGATCACTTACACATTAAAGCCCGATGGCGACAGCTGGTTGATCACGCGCAAGCATGCCTTGCTGCTCAACGACACCATCAATTCGGTGCTGGATTTCTATCACCTCTGACCGCGGCTGTTGCACGTTTGTACGGAGTTCAATCCATGAATCACAAAGTTGCCTTCAGTTTTGCCGACGGCAAGACCCTGTTTTTCCCGGTGGGCGCCAATGAGATCCTGCTGGATGCCGCACTGCGCAACGGCATCAAGATCCCGCTGGACTGCCGCGAGGGCGTATGCGGCACCTGTCAGGGCCGTTGCGAATCCGGCGAATACACCCAGGATTACGTGGACGACGAAGCGCTTTCCAGCCTCGACCTGCAACAGCGCAAAATGCTCAGTTGCCAGACCCGGGTAAAGTCCGACGCCACGTTCTACTTCGACTTTGATTCGAGCCTGTGCAACGCGCCTGGGCCGGCGCAGGTGCGCGGCACGGTGAGCGCAATGCAGTTGGTATCGGCCAGTACCGCGATCCTGCAGGTGCAATTGGACGCACCGCTGGATTTTCTGCCGGGCCAATATGCGCGGCTGGCGGTGCCGGGCACATCCAGTTGGCGCTCGTACTCCTTCGCCAATCGGCCGGGTAATCAAGTGCAATTCCTGATCCGCCTGCTGCCGGACGGGGTCATGAGCAACTATCTGCGTGAACGTTGCCAGGTCGGCGACGAGCTGCTGATGGAGGCGCCTTTGGGTGCGTTCTACCTGCGCCACGTCACTCAGCCGTTGGTGCTGGTGGCCGGCGGCACCGGCTTGTCGGCAATGCTGGGCATGCTCGACGAACTGGTCGCCTCAGGCTGCGAGCAACCTGTGCACCTCTATTACGGCGTACGCGGCGCCGAGGACTTATGCGAGGCCGCGCGCATCGCCGCCTACGCCTCGACACTGGCGGGTTTTCGCTACACCGAGGTGCTCAGCGACGCCTCACCCGAGTGGGCCGGCAAGCGCGGTTACCTCACCGAACATGTTGACCTGGCTCCCTTGCGCGACAGTTCGGCGGATATGTACGTGTGCGGCCCCCCGCCGATGGTTGAATCCATCCAACAATGGTTGGCGGATCAGGCACTTGATAGCGTTCAGCTGTATTACGAAAAGTTTACGCAGAGTAATATCTGACCCCTCAGCACTGAGGGGCTGGTGTGGCGTGCAATCAACCCCAAGAAAAACAAAGTAAAAGGGAACCTTAATGGCGGATGACATGGTTAACCCGGTGGGCCTCAAGCGTGGCCTGAAGAACCGGCATATTCAGTTGATCGCCTTGGGAGGGGCGATTGGTACGGGGTTGTTCCTCGGCTCGGCCGGGGTACTCAAGTCGGCGGGGCCGTCGATGATCCTCGGTTACGCGATTGCCGGTTTCATTGCGTTCCTGATCATGCGCCAGCTCGGAGAGATGATCGTCGAAGAGCCGGTGGCCGGGTCCTTCAGCCATTTCGCGCATAAATATTGGGGCGGCTACGCGGGCTTTCTGGCGGGCTGGAACTACTGGGTGCTGTACGTGCTGGTGGGCATGGCCGAATTGACGGCCGTGGGCAAATACATCCAGTTCTGGTGGCCTGAAATCCCGACCTGGGTCAGCGCACTGGTGTTCTTTGTCGCGGTGAACCTGATCAACACGCTGAATGTGAAGTTCTTCGGCGAGACCGAGTTCTGGTTCGCGATCATCAAGGTCGTGGCGATCGTCGGCATGATCGTGCTCGGCTGCTACCTGCTGTTCAGCGGTACCGGCGGCCCGCAGGCGTCCATCAGCAACCTGTGGAGCCACGGCGGGTTCTTCCCCAATGGCGGCATGGGGCTGTTGATGTCGATGGCGTTCATCATGTTCTCGTTCGGTGGCCTGGAGCTGGTGGGCATCACCGCCGCCGAAGCCAGCGAACCGCGCAAGGTGATCCCCAAGGCGATCAACCAGGTGGTGTACCGGATCCTGATTTTCTACGTCGGTGCCCTGACCGTGCTGCTGTCGCTGTACCCATGGGACCAACTGCTGCAAACCCTTGGCGCCTCGGGCGACGCCTACAGCGGCAGCCCGTTTGTGCAGATCTTCTCGCTGATCGGCAACGACACCGCCGCGCACATCCTCAACTTCGTGGTGCTGACCGCGGCGCTGTCGGTGTACAACAGCGGCGTGTACTGCAATAGCCGCATGCTGTTCGGCCTGGCCGAACAGGGCGATGCGCCCAAGGCACTGATGAAGCTCAACAAGCAGGGCGTACCGCTGCGGGCGCTGGCGATTTCGGCATTGGTGACGATGCTGTGCGTGGTGGTCAACTACGTCGCGCCGCAAAGCGCCCTGGAATTGCTGTTTGCGCTGGTGGTTGCCTCACTGATGATCAACTGGGCGCTGATCAGCATCACCCACATCAAGTTCCGCAAGGCCATGGGCGAGCAAGGCGTGACGCCGTCGTTCAAGACCTTCTGGTTCCCGTTCAGCAACTACCTGTGCCTGGCGTTCATGCTGATGATCATCAGCGTGATGCTGGCGATCCCGGGCATCCGCGAGTCGGTGTATGCGATGCCGATTTGGGTGGGGGTTATCTATATGGCCTACCGGTTGCGCACGAATAAGGCGAAAGCGGTAGCCGCAGCGCAGTAATACCCATGTGGGAGGGGGCTTGCTCCCTCCCACATTTGATTGCGTTTACAGAGTAGAGCGTACTCGCCACAGTTCGGGGAACAACACCGTGTCGAGCATCTTGCGCAGATACCCCACGCCTTCGGTACCACCGGTGCCCGGCTGGAAGCCAATAATCCGCTCCACCGTGGTCACATGCCGAAAACGCCACTGGCGGAACGAATCTTCCAGGTCGATAAACTTCTCGGCCAACTGATACAAATCCCAATACCGGTTCGGATCGCGATACACCTCGCGCCACGCCGCCTCCACCGACTCATCATGCACCGTGGCCGCCGTCGGGTCGCGCTCGGCACGCTTCGGATCAATCGCCAGGCCCGCCTTGATCATCAGGTTGATCGCCTCGTCATACAGCGACGGCGTGGCAATCGCCACTTGCAGCTGTTGCAGCAGCTCCGGGCGATGGGCGTGCGGACGCAGCAGCGCAGGGCTTTTGTTACCGAGGATAAATTCGATCTCGCGGTACTGGAACGACTGGAACCCCGACGACTGCCCCAGGAACGGGCGGATCGCCTTGTACTCGGACGGCGTCATGGTCGCCAGCACCGCCCAGGCATGTACCAATTGATCAAAGATGCGCGAGACCCGCGCCAGCATCTTGAACGCCGGCGGCAACTCGCCCAGGCGCACATGTTCGCGGGCGGCCTTGAGTTCGTGGAGCATCAGTTTCATCCACAGCTCGGAGGTCTGGTGCTGGATGATGAAGAGCATTTCGTTGTGGTCCGGCGACAGCGGGTGCTGGGCACTGAGCACTTTGCCCAGGTCCAGATAGTCGCCATAGCTCATGGACTCGGAAAAATTCAGTTCGGCGTTATGCCATTCTTCCGGGGGTTGGTAATCGGCAGAGAAGGGACATTGGCTCATCGCGTGGGCTCCAGAAGCGGGCGCAGGATTGCGCGGACGGGGCTGGCGTCGAGGTTGGCAAAGCGCAGCGGCAGGGCGATCAACTCGTAGTCGCCCTCCGGCACGTCATCAAGCACGATGCCTTCAAGAATCGCCATGCCATGACGGGCCACGGCGTTGTGGGAATCCATGGTCTTGGACTGCTGCGGGTCCAGGGACGGGGTATCGATGCCGATCAAGCGCACGCCCAGGCTGGCGAGCAGCTCGATGGTTTGCGGCGCGATGGCGGTGAAGTTTGAATCCCACTCGGTCAGCGGCGCTTGTGGATAAGTGCGCAACAGCACACGTTCCGGCAAGTTATCCACACGCCCTTGCAACTGATGCGGCTGCACCAGCGCGCCGCTGTCCAGGCAATGCAACACGCGACAAGGCCCCATGTACACATCCAGCGACACTTCGCCGATCGGCGCACCGTCGGCGCTGTAATGCAGCGGCGCATCCACATGGGCGCCGGTGTGCGGCGACAGGGTAATGCGCCCTACATTCACCGGGCACTCGGGGCCGAACTGCCACACGCGCTCTTCCTGGAACGGCGTATCACCCGGCCACGTCGGGGTCGCCGTACTCAAGGGCGGGCTGATATCCCACCACGTTTTTATTGGGTTCATTTGCAGGCTCTCGGCGGTTACTGAAGTGAATGATACGAGGGCCTGTCGTGAATTTTCTTGCGAATTCTGGCGCAGAGCGGGAAATCTTTCGCAGTTACTGCGAGGAAATGCCTGGTTTACGCTCGAAAGTGCCGCCCAACCACAGGGGAGCTGCCACCAAAGCCCCCACATTGTCCTCGCTGTGCCAGTAGAACCGTATGCGCCTGCGCTTCTGGGTATCCCAGTGTCGAGTTCAGACCACCGGCCCCGCGCCCAAGGCTTTAGGGTGCTTCTTTTAATTCCCTGCCTCGGAGTCATCATGCCCAAGCCCATCACTGTATTGCGCGACACCCATCCCCTGCCGGTCCTGGACGCCTGCAAATGGGAAAAGCTCGAAGGCGACCCGCACACCGTCAACCTCAATGCCTACACCAGCGAAGACGGCAGCAAGATCATGGGCACGTGGATCTGCACCCCGGGCAAGTGGTATGTGGACTACGTGAAGTGGGAATACTGCCACTTCCAGGAAGGCTACTGCATCATCACCCCTGAAGGGATGGCGCCGATCCACCTGCGGGCTGGGGATATCTTTGTGGTGGAGCCGGGGATGAAGGGAACGTGGGAAGTGGTCGAAACGGTGCGTAAGTATTTTGTGTTTGCCTGAAGCTGTTTTGTGGTGAGCGGGCTTGCCACCGCGAGCCCGCTCACCACAACGGGTTATTTGGGCTTGCGATAGCTGTTGATGATCGCCGAGAAGTCCTTGCCCCCCTCCCCGCGCTGGCTCATCGATTGATACAACTGCTGGGCCACCGCGCCGAGAATCACCGGTTGCCTGGCTTGGCGCGCCGCTTCGGTGGCCAGCCCCAGGTCCTTGAGCATCAAGTCCGCGCCGAACCCGCCGGTATAGCCGCGCGATGACGGCGCGGTTTCAATCACGCCCGGCCATGGGTTGTAGGTGTCGGAGCTCCAGCAACGCCCGGTGGAGCTGTTGATGATGCCGGCCAGCACCTGGGTGTCGATACCCAGCGCATCGCCCAGCGCCATGGCTTCGCTGACGCCGACCATGCTGATGCCCAGCAGCAGGTTGTTGCAGATCTTGGCGATCTGCCCGGTGCCCACATCACCGCAATGCACGATGTTACGACCCATCTGCGCCAGCACCGGTTGCAGGGTGGCGAACAGTTCCGGGGTGGCGCCGACCATGAAGGTCAGGGTGCCGGCTTGTGCCCCGCCGGTACCGCCGGAGACCGGCGCGTCGGCCATCACTACACCGTGTTTGGCGGCAGCCGCCGCCACCTCGCGCGCGGTTTGCGGGTCGATGGTGCTGCAATCCACCGCCGGCACGCCCTTGCCGATACCGGCGAGTACGCCATCTTCGTTCAACCAGACGCTGCGCACATGGGCGGCGGCCGGCAGCATGGTAATGACCAGCTCGGCGCCACTGGCCGCATCACGCGGTGAGTCGCTGATGCGGCCGCCCAGTTCGGCGAGTTCCTTGAGCACGGCCTGGTTCAGGTCGAACAGGTTCAGCGCATGGCCGGCCTTGATCAGGTTGCGGGTCATGGGCGCGCCCATGTTGCCCAGGCCGATAAATGCAATTTTCATGGTCGTCTCCAAAATCAGCGCAGGTTGATGGTGGTGTTGACGCCATCGTTGACCGTGTCGTCATCGAACCAGCGGCTGGTGACGGTTTTGGTCTGGGTATAGAACTGCACCACTTGCTTGCCGTAAGGGCCGAGGTCGCCGAGCTTGGAGCCACGCGAGCCGGTAAAGCTGAAGAACGGCACCGGCACCGGGATCGGAATGTTGATGCCGACCTGGCCTACGTCGATCTCGCTCTGGAACTTGCGCGCCGCCGCCCCACTCTGGGTGAACAGACCGGTGCCGTTGCCGAACGGGTTGGCGTTGACCAGCGCAATGGCCTGGTCGAGGGTGTCGACTTCCAGCACCACCAGCACCGGGCCGAAGATTTCCTGGGTGTAGATCTGCATGTCCGTGGTCACGCCCGAGAACAGGGTCGGGCCGACGAAGTTGCCTTGCTCGAAGCCCGGCACTTGAATGTCACGGCCGTCCAGCTCCAGCTTGGCGCCTTCTTTGACGCCGCTTTCGATCAGCTCCAGGATGCGCGCCTTGGCGCGCTTGGAGATCACCGGGCCCACATCGGTGCCGGCTTCGCTGCCCGCGTTGACCTTGAGTTTCTGCGCCAGCGCCTTGAGGTCCGGCAGCCATTGCTTGGCGGCGCCCACCAGCACCACCACCGAGGTGGCCATGCAGCGCTGGCCCGCCGCGCCGAAACCGGCTCCCACCAAGGCGTTGAGCGTGTGTTCGCGATTGGCATCCGGCAGCACCACCGCGTGGTTCTTCGCGCCCATCATCGACTGCACGCGCTTGCCGTGTTTGCCGGCCAGGTCATAGACGTGAGTGCCGACCGCCGTCGAACCGACGAAGGAGACGGCCTTGATGTCTTTGTGGGTACAGAGCGCATCCACCACGTCCTTGCCGCCATGCACCACGTTGAGCACGCCGGCCGGTACACCGGCTTCCAGCGCCAGCTCCACCAGCAGCAGGGTCGACAGCGGGTCCTGCTCGGATGGCTTGAGGACGAAGGTGTTACCGCAGGCGATGGCCATCGGGAACATCCACAGCGGGATCATCGCCGGGAAGTTGAACGGGGTGATGCCGGCGCACACGCCGATGGGCTGGCGCAGGGTATAGGTGTCGACCCCGCCCGCGACGTTCTCGGCGAACTCGCCCATTTGCAGGGTGCCAATGGAACAGGCGTGTTCCACCACTTCCAGGCCACGGAAAATATCGCCCTCGGCGTCGGCAATAGTCTTGCCCTGCTCGGCGCTGAGGACGACGGCGATACGTTTGGAATGTTCACGGATCAAGGCTTGCAGCTTGAGCATGATGCGCATGCGTGCGCCGATCGGCGTGAGCTTCCAGGTCTGGAAGGCGCGATGGGCGGCGTCGATGGCGGCGTTGACTTCCTCGGCCGTGGCAAACGGGACTTTGGCCAGTACCTGCTGGGTGGCCGGGTTGACGATGTCTTGCCAGTGGGTGGTCTTGGACTCGACCCACTCGCCATTGATCAGCAATTTGACCTGTTGTACGGAAATATCGGCAGATGCGTTCATGGGGTCTCCAACTCTTATATTTATCTAGAGACAAGGCGCTTGAATCGCCTTGAAGAATGAGGCGTTCGGACTGTTTTTGGAGTATAGATGTGCAAATCTCTAATAAGAACGCACATAAAAGCCGGTCCAATATGCAAAAAAACATCACATCACTGGGTTCCCTGAACTGGGATGACCTGAAGTTTTTCCTCGAAGTGGCGCGCACCCGCAAGGCCAGCGTCGCCGCCAAGCGCCTGGCGGTGGACTACACCACCGTGTCGCGGCGCATCAGTTCACTGGAAGTGTCGCTCGGCACGCTGCTGTTCGAAAAATCCCGGACCAACGGCTTCGTGCTCACCGCCGAAGGCCAGCGTTTGCTGGGCTACGCCGAGTCCATCGAAAGCACCCTGCACATGGCCTGCGAGCAAGTCTCCGGCTCTGGCGTGGCGCTGTCCGGGCATGTGCGCATGGGGTGCACCGAGGGCTTCGGCAGTTTCTTTGTTACCCCGCAGTTGAGCCACTTCGTCGACACCTACCCGGCGATTTCGGTAGACATCCTGCCCCTGCCCCACTTCATCAGCCTGTCCAAGCGCGAAGCCGACATCGTCATCGCCCTGGAACGCCCGGAACACGGGCCCTATGTGTGCTGCAAACTGTGCGACTACAAATTGCAGTTGTACGCCACCCAGGGCTACCTCGACCAACATCCCCCCATCCAACGCCCGGCGGATTTGGCCGAGCATCCGTTTATCAGCTACGTAGACGACTTGGCGTTCAGCTCGGAGTTGCTGTACCTGGCGAACGTGGTGCCCGGCGCCAGCGCCAGCCTGCGCAGTACCAGCGTAATCGCGCAATACGTGGCGGCGCAGCAGGGCCGGTCGATGGCGATACTGCCGTGCTTTCTGGCGGCGCAGGACCCGCGGTTATTGCCGGTGCTGGGGGAGCAGATTGCGATTACCAGACAGTTTTGGATGTATTGCCGCGAGGATCTGAGGAAGTTGAAGCGCATTACGTTGCTGTGGGACTACATCAGGGAAGTGACGGAGCAGAACCAGGGGTTGTTGATGGGGGAGACGCGGGAGATGAGGTTTGCAGATTGAAGGCCAGCATTCGGCGGTTGAAATGTGGGAGGGGCTTGCCGCCGATAGCAGTGTGTCAGTCACTGGAGGTAGTGACTGATGCATTGCTATCGGGAGCAAGCCCCCTCCCACAGTTGATTGCATTTCAGATAAGAACTGGCGAGTGCGCTCAGTCGGCAATCACCACGATCGACACCCGCCGATTCTCGGTACGCCCTGCTGCGGTGTCGTTGGATGCCACCGGCTCGCTGCTGCCCAACCCGCGCAGTTGGACGTTTTCTTCTTTCATGCCTACGCCCGTCAACACCGTGGCCACGCTTTTGGCGCGGCGCAAGGAGAGTTGTTGGTTGTAGATTTCCTTGCCCGAGGTGTCGGTATGGCCGTCGATGCGCACACGTTCGATGCCGACGCCCAGCAGGGCCTTGCCGATGCGTTGGACGATCTCGGTGCTGGGTGGGTTTAGGGTTTCGACGTCGCTGCCAAACAGCACTTTGCCCGACAAACCGAATGCCCAGCCTTCGTCGGTGAGTTCGAAACCTTGTTGTTTGAGGACCGCCACCTGCGCCGGGGTCAGGCCTTTGGGGGGTGGTGTCTGACAGCCGCCGAGGGCCAGCAGCGCCACCCATAACATGAAGAACATAACGCGTGCAGTCGAAAACAAGGGATCAACTCCTGTGTTGAACATTGACGGCGGAGTGCTCCGACTCTGCCGTTTGATGGCCGCCCTGGAAAAACCGTTTGGCCTGGTACATCGCCGTGTCGGCGGCATTGAGTAAGGCGCCGGGTGTCGCGCCATGGTCGGGATAGATCGCGATACCGATGCTCAGTGAGGTCAGCACTTGGGCGTCGCCAGGTACAACGATGGGTAAATCCATGCTGGCGATGATCTTGTCGGCGATGCCTTGGGCATCCTCGACCGTGTGCAAGGGTGCCAGCAGGATGGCGAACTCATCACCGCCCAGACGCGCCACCAGGTCGTCTTCACGCAGCTGCGCACGCACGCGGTTGGCCACGGCGACGAGGACGGCATCGCCGGCGGCGTGGCCAAAGCTGTCGTTGATTTCTTTGAAACGGTCGCTGTCGAGGAACAGCACCGCCACTTTTTCGTCGAGCTTCGCGGCGCTGCGCAGGGCGCGGATCAGCCGGCCTTCGAAGAACGCGCGGTTGGGCAGGCCGGTGAGGCTGTCGTGATTGGCCTGGTGCGCCAGGGTTTCGTTTTCGCTTTGCAGGTGGTTTTGCCAGGCTTGCATTTCGCCCAGCAAGGCATTGAAGTCGCTGCCCAGGCTGTCGAGTTCGGCGATGCGCGCCGGCGGCACGCGGCGGTTAAAATCGCGCTCGCTGCGTGCGGCGTGGGCCACGGCGGCAAGGCTTTGCAGCGGCTCGGTGATGCCCCGCAGCAGGCGCCGCGCCAAGTGCAGGGCCACCCAGGCGCTGAGGGCGGTACACACCAGAATGCCGGCCAGGCCGCTGAGCAAAAAGCGCAACAGGCTGCCGCCGTGGCCGCTCAGGTGGATGCTGCCGATGGTACGCCCCTGGTGCAGTATCGGCTGGCTGATGGGCTGTTCGAGCAGGGTGTGCGCCAGCGCCAGTTCCAGCCGCGAGAGCATGCCGGTTTCCGGGCGTTCCCAGTTCGCCAGTGACTTGCCGTTGGCATCCAACACTTGGGCCTCGGCCACTTCCTCGGTAGACGCAATCAGGCTGAGCGCCTCGGTGGCAGCGGCGCGGTCGTTAAACACCACGGCGGCTTCCACGGTGTAGTTGATGGAGCGAGCGATCAGGTGCAGGTTGTGTTCGGCGTAGACCCTAAGCGCCAATACGCCGAGCAGGGTCAGCGACACACTGGCCAGGGTCACTGCCACCAGAGCCAGGATCAAGTGCCCTCGACCGATGACGGAACGCAGGGTCGGTCGCGCTTTCACGGCTGTCATGAACCGGGTGCCCGACGACGTGACAGTTGCAGCACACTGGGATGAATGCGCACGCCGCTGCGCGCCACCGAGTCGAGGTTAACCTCAAACGACACCTGCTCATCGCCCACTCGCAGGCAGAACAAACTGCCCACGGTGCATTGGTCGCCGCCTTCGCTGATGCTGAGCACCGGGTGGCCGATCAAGGAGGTAAACAGGCGGCTGCGTTCGTCATTGCTGAGCTTGCCGATGTACACCGCGTCACAGGCATTGACGATATCGGGATGGTCGGCCAACAAGCGCCGCACCTCCACCGGGCGCCCGGTGGCTTGGGTGGTGCCTTTGATCAGGTCATCGGTGTATTGGGTCGGGCCGACAATGCACAGGTGCAGTTGGGTGGGTTCTACCGGCCAGCGGGCATAGCTGAGAATACCGAGTACCACCTGGGTGACCGCCTGGGCGCGCTGGTCCGCTGCGCTGGGCGCCTCGGCAAACGCGCACGGTGCCAGCAGGCAGAGAATCGCCACCAACCACACGCGTCTCCAGCTCAAGCTACGGCCTATGGGCGAGACAGCCACGTTCATGCAGCGATTCTCTTTGGTCTTGTTGGGATGATGCCGCAACGATAGCACACGGCAGGAAAACCCCGTGAGGGTGCCACCTCGAAGGGTCCTGCTATTTTTTCAGAAAACACCTACAACTCAACCAGAAAGATTAAATAACCGTTCAGTCAGTTTTGTCTGCTTCCTGGCCCAGCTCCAGCATCAACCCACTCAAGCGCTTGACCTTGCGCCGTACGGCCTCCTCAAACACCCCGCCACGCGGTTCGATCAGGCTGAACCAGCGCTTGGCGCGGGTAATGCCGGTGTAGATCAGCTCCTTGGTCAATACCGGGTTCAAGGCGTCTGGCAGGATCAATGCCGTGTGAGTGAACTCCGAGCCCTGGGATTTGTGCACGGTCATGGCGTACACGGTTTCCACATCGTTAAGCCGGCTGGGCAGCACAAATCGCACGCCGCCCTGGCCGTCGTTACGTGGGAACGCCACGCGCAACACGTGGGGGCCGCCGTTGCTTTCGGGGAGTTTGAGGGCGATGCCGATGTCGCCGTTCATCAGGCCCAGGCCATAGTCATTACGGGTCATGAGTACCGGGCGGCCTTCATACCATTGCTCTTCGCCCTCGATCAGCCGAACTTTGCGCAAGGCCGCGGTGATGCGCAGGTTCAGCCCTTCCACGCCCCACGGGCCCTTGCGCACCGCGCAGAGCAGCTGAAACGCATCGAAGGCTTGCAACAATTGCTGCGCCCAGTGGGTCCAGGCGGCGTCTTCACGCGGGGTGTCGAGGGACGGACGGGCGCTGTGCAGCAGCTTGAGGTAATAGCGATAGCCCTCGGCACCCTCACCCTGCCCGTCCAAAACCAGACGTTCCAAGGCGTGGTCGTGCTCACCCTTAAGGCCTACGCAGAACAGGTCGCGGTGGCTGCGCGCGGCCAGCAGTTTGCGCGCCTCTTCGGCGTTCTGCTGGTTAACCCAGCGTGCCAGTTGGCCGATGCCGCTGCCTTCGCCGAAACGTCGCGAGTAACGCAGCATCACCACTTGCTGGGCCAGGGGATGGCTACCGTCGAGGTCTTCGCGCAGGCCGCCGGCGCTGAGGTCTTCGCCGCTGACGGTTTGCAGCCATTGGCGGGTCTGGGGGCTGTACCAGCCGGCTTCGGCGTCGCGGCACAAGTCGCCGAGTACGGCGCCGGCCTCCACCGAGGCGAGTTGGTCCTTGTCGCCCAACAGCACCAGGCGCGCATGGGGCGGCAACGCGTCCAACAGGTTGGCCATCATCTCCAGGTCGATCATCGAGGCTTCGTCCACCACCAGCACATCCAATGGCAATGGGTTGCCCAGGTGATGACGGAAGTGCCGGGTGCCGGGGCGACTGCCCAGTAAACGGTGAACAGTGGTGACTTGGGTCGGGATCTTTTCCTTCACGCTTTGCGGCACTTTCAGCGACAGCACTTGCTGGCTGATGGACTCGGTAAGGCGCGCGGCGGCTTTACCGGTGGGCGCGGCAAGACGGATGCGCAACGGGCTGCCGGCCTCGACGGCAGGCGCCTGCAACAAGGCGAGCAAGCGCACCACGGTGGTGGTCTTGCCGGTACCGGGGCCGCCGGTGACGATGCTGAAGGCACCTCGGGTAGCCAGGGCGCAGGCGAGCTTTTGCCAGTCGATCACGCCATCGGGCGCCGGCTGGTCAAACAGACCGTTGAGGCGTTCGGGCAAATCGGCGGCGACCGCTTCTTCGCTCGCCAGCCGCTGGCGTAGAGCGCTGTCGATGCGGCGCTCGTAGGCCCAGTAGCGGCGCAGGTACAAGCGTTTGCCGGACAGCACCAGCGGACGGCTTTGCGCGGCTTCGCTGGCGTCCAACGCCAGGGCGACCAGCGGGCTCGCGGCCAGGGCATGGCACCAATGGGCACCGTCGAGACCATCAAGCAATTGCGACGGCAGTAGCATGGCACCGGTTTGCAGGTCGCCTTCGGGCGGCAAGGACAAGGCGAAATCCGGCGCCTTGAGGGTTTCAAACAGGTCGAGGCACACGTGACCGTGGCCCAATTGATGGCTGGTCAAGGCCGCCGCCAGCAGCACCAAGGGGTCGGCCTGCGGGTCGAGTTCATGCAGGAAACCGACAAAGGCCTTGTCCAACGCCCGCAGCCAACCACGGTCAACCCATCGCTCAAGCAACTGCACCAGGTCGGCGGCGCGGCCCAGGGGCTCCAGCGCTTCAAGCGGTAACGGCGACAGGCTCATAACAACACTCCTTGTTCCCAGGCGGGCTCAACCTTGGGCGGGATGGGCTTGCCCTGGAACAACAGGTCCAGGCCTTCGATCAGTTCTCGTGGCGGCCGGGTGAAATACGCGCCCCGGCTCGCGGACTGGGTGCCGCGCAGAAACACATACAGCGCACCACCGACGTGACGGTCGTAGTCATAGTCCGGCAGACGAGCCTTCAGTTGGCGGTGCAGGGCCAGCAGGTAAAGCACGTATTGCAAGTCATACCGATGCTCAAGGATCGAACGCTCCATGGCATCGAGGGTGTAGGCCGAATCGTCTGGGCCGAGCCAGTTGGATTTGTAGTCGGCCACGTAATAGCGGCCGTCATGTTCGAAAGTCAGGTCGATAAAGCCCTTGAACATACCGTTGAGCAGCACCGGCTCGGCGGCTACCCGCGCGACACCGTTGTGGGTGTACTGGCACACCAGCTTATCGAGGGCGAGCACGTCGACTTTATGGCTGGCAAACCAGAACTCCATTTCGATCTGGTATTGCTGCAGGCTGCTGAGGGTAACGTGAGCGTTATCCACCGGCAGCGGCGTTTGCAGCAAATGGCCCAGCCAACCGCTGAGGGTGATGATCCAGCCTTCCCAGTTGCGGCGATTGCAACGGGCGCCTACGGCGTTTTCGATGGCCTGCGGTGACACGTTGAAGCCTTCTTCGCCGGCCCACTCCAGCAAGCCGTGGAGGAAGGTGCCGGGGTTGGGGCCGCGTGGGAAACGGTGTATGTCGCCGCCGGACACCGCCACTTCACGCGGTGCGTCGGGGTCGAGGCGTTCGTCATCGAACAGCTTTTGCGCTTGCGGGCTTTCTGGTGCCTCGAGATTGGCGACGCTCATGCTGTCGCCAATGCGCAAGGCGCTGTAGGACGCGATCCACCAGTTTTCGGCGGCCTTGCGCTTGGGCAATAACGGCGCGAGCAAGGTGGCCTGGTTGCGCGGTGGGTGAAACAGGCTTTCTTGCGCTTCGGGTACGTGGGCGTAGTGGATGGCCGGGCAGCCTTGCTGCAGGTCCAGCAGCCAACGCGCCAGGCCTGCCGATTCCGCCAACGAGGCCCCGCCGCCGAGCAAATAGCCCAGCGCCGACAGGTGCAATACCGAACTGGCGCTGTTGCCGCGCTTGAGGTCGGCAACGCCAAGCCAGCAGGCATGTTTGGCGCGCGTCAGGGCTACGTAGAACAGACGCAGGTCTTCGGCCAGACGCTCGTCATCGGCCTGGGCAATCAACTCGGCGGTTGGGCGCAGGCTGACCTGGGATTTACCGTGTTCGTCGTGGTAGTGCAGCGGCAATCGGCTGCCGTCTACCGGTTTGGCCGAACAAATGAACGGCAGGAACACCAAGTCGTACTCCAGGCCCTTGGATTTGTGGATGGTCACTACCTTGACCAGCTGCTCATCGCTTTCCAGCCGCAGGATCTGCTCTTCGCCGGCCTGGCCGGACGACGCCAGGTGTTCGGCCAGATGGCGGATCAGCGCCTGTTCGCCATCCAGCTCCGAAGCGGCCTGTTGCAGCAGTTCACTCAGGTGCAGCAGGTTGGTCAACACGCGCTCGCCGTCGCTGCGGGCGATCAGGGTTTGTGGCAGTTTGAAATCGTGGAGCAGGCGACGCAGCATCGGCAGCACGCCTTGGGTACGCCAGATCGCGCGATAGCCACGAAATTGCATCACACGGGTTTCCCACGCCAGTTCGTCCTGGTTCAGACGCTCCAGTTCCGGCAGGGAAAGGTTGAGCGTGACGCAGGCCAGCGCGGCGCGCAGCGGGCGCTCGACGTCGGGCTCTGCGCAGGCCTTGAGCCAGGCCAGCAGGTCGTGGGCTTCTTGGGCGGCGAACACCGAGTCCTTATCGGACAGGTACACGCTACGCACACCACGAGCAGCCAACTCGGCGCGCACGGCCTGGGCTTCTTTACCGTCGCGCACGAGGATGGCGATGTCTGACGGTAGTACGCCTTTGAAGCTGTCATCTGAGTGTAGGAAGCCGGCCGTGCCCTGCTGGCCGCCGTTGAGCAACGCGACAATCTGCGTGGCGCAGGCGCCGGCCAATTGCTGGCGGTACACCGCGTTGGATACGGGTTGGTCGGTAGGCAGGTGCCAGAGGTTCATCGCCGGCAGCGTTTGGCCATCGACCTGGAGTTTTTCCTTGCGTCCTTGGGACAGCACCGGCTGGAACGGCACCGGGTTATCACCATTGGGTTCACGGAACAAGAACGCACCGCGACCTGTTTCCGCGCGCTGGAATACATGGTTTACCGCCTCGACCATCGCATGGCTGGAGCGGAAGTTGGTGCCCAAGGTGTGGTGCCGTCCGGTGGTGGACTGCCGCGCACGCAAGTAGGTATAGATATCGGCACCACGGAAGGCGTAGATCGCCTGCTTGGGGTCGCCGATCAGGAACAAGCCGCTGTCGGGGTGGTTTTCTTCGATGCGGTAAATGCTGTCGAAGATGCTGTATTGCACGGGGTCGGTGTCTTGGAATTCATCGATCAGGGCTACCGGGAACTGCTCACGAATCACGTTAGCCAGGCGCTCGCCGCCGTCGGCTTGCAAGGCCGCGTTGAGGCGGATCAGCATGTCGTCGAAGCCCATTTCGGCGCGGCGGCGTTTTTCTTCTTCGAAGCGCTTGCTCACCCAGCCGGCGGCGTGTTGCAACACGGCGGCATCGGGGGTAGGCAGGGCGTCAAGGCTGGCTTTAAGGCTGGCCATGGCGTCAATGCCGGGATGCTGCGGTGGGTCGCCCTTCCAGGCTTCGGCTATACCGTCGGGGGTGAGCCGGGTAAAACCGGTGCCGATGTCCAGTTGTTCCAGGATGTCGTCTGCGGCCCAGGCGCTGATCTTCTCGAACCAGGGCTCAAAGTAGCGAGCTTGCATCTTGCGGCCGTCGACCGCTTTGGCGGCCACCGCTTGCAGGCAGATATCGCGTAGCTCAGCGGCCCATTGTTGCCAGGGAGCTTTGATGTTGATCAACGCTTCGCGGCGTTCTTGTAGGCAAGCGCTGATCAACTCGGCGGGTTCGCGGTTTTCATCTGTCGGCCGTTCGCTGCCGAACAGTGCGCGCACGCGTGGCATCAACGCAGCGGGGCCACCCCAGTTACTGCGCACCCAGTTGAGGGCGTCGTCGTGCATGGGGTAGCAGAACAACCGCCAGTAATCGCGCAGCACTTGGCCCAGCAGGTCGCTGTGGTCGGTCTCCAGGGTCTGGGTAAACAGGCTGCCGCTGTCGAACGCATGTTCGCGCAGCATGCGCTGGCACCAACTATGAATGGTCGAAACGGCGGCCTCGTCCATCCACTGCGCGGCAATGTCCAAGCGGTTGGCGCAGCCGGGCCATTGCTCGGGTGGGTATTCTTCGCGCAGCTCTGCGATCAGGGCATCGGGCTGATCGATTTCGTCGCGAAAAAACCGCGCGGCTTCAGCCAGGCGAATGCGGATACGTTCACGCAACTCTTTCGTTGCCGCATCCGTGAAGGTCACCACCAGGATTTGCGGCGGCAGCAGTTCGCGGCCAAAGCCGGACTCTTGACCGCCGTGGCCAAGCACCAGGCGCAGGTACAACGCGGAGATGGTGAAGGTTTTGCCGGTACCGGCGCTGGCTTCAATCAGTTGGCTGCCTTTTAGCGGGAAGGCCAGGGCCAAGGGTTTGTTGTTCATGTGCCGACCTCCTCGCCTGTAAGTGATCGCCAGGGAGCATTGAGCAGTGGGCGATAGAGGGTTTCGCACCAACCTTCGAATTCTTCATTCGCGATCAAGGCGCTGTAATCGGGGAATTGTCGGGTGAGCGCGGGGGTTTCGCGGCGCTCGCCGTCGGAGGTCAAGCCGTCGCCTTCGAAGGCTTTGCGCGCTGCGGCGTGGGCCTTGTCCGGGTCGGTTTGGCTGAGCCAGGCGAAGGCAGTTTTAACGGCTACCGCAAGTGGTTTTTGCATGCCGTAGCGCCAGGCCAGCAGCAGTTCGCCGAGGGTTTCCCGGGCGGCGGCTTTATCCAGCGGGGCCAGCAGCAAGGTGTCGTCGCTGGCCACCAGACCGGTGCTCAGCGGCAGACCGCAGGCACACGCCACCAGGTGATTGACCCACGGACGGATCAGGCGATGCCACTTGCGCGTTTTGACCGAGCCAATGCTGTTGGGGATGGTGGTGATGCTTAGCAACCCGCCATCACTGCGTCGATGCAGCCCACTGATCCAGCCCTCCAGCGCAATGCCTTGATGCTCGAAACTGATCGGTTCGGCACCGGGATGCGGGGTTGGCCAGAGGGCCAGTAATTGGTGGTAGCGCTGTAGCAGGTCGGGCAAAGGCTCGATCAGTTCGTTGCGCAGGCACTCGCCGAAACCGACCATGGGCAACAGACCGCTGCCTTGCAAACGCAAGGCCTGGGCGTTGAGGGCTTGGTCGAGCTGAGCCGGCTGTGACAGCGCGGCGTTCAACAGGCTGTCACTCAAGCTGTAGCGTTGCAATGCATCGAGGACGAAGGGTTCTTCATCAGCCAAAGGCACTTCGGCAGCTTCGAAAAACACCTTGAGGCGCTGGCTGAAGAAGTGTTTGACCGGGTTGCGCAGGAAGTCTTGTAGCTGGCCAAGGCTCAGCGGTTCCTCCTGGTGGTGCTGCGCCAGCTCATCTGCATTAACCACGGCGTCGGCCGTTTGGTGGAGCAATTGCCACTCGCGGGCATAACTGAACAGCGGGTCGTCTTCGTGGAAATAGCGGGCGCTGAAAGGTTGAAGAGGGTGTTCCTGGGTCATCGCCTCCACTAGGGGGGTTGCTTGTGCGTTATGCCAGCCGCTGGCGATATGATCGCGCAGTTGGCCGATCAGTACTGATGCGGGGCGCTCGCTATTGTCGCGGATGCTGCGGCCCACCCAACTGATATAGAGCTGATCGCGGGCGGACAGCAAGCCTTCGAGTAGCAGGTAGCGGTCGTCTTCGCGGCGTGAACGATCACCGGGGCGGTAGTCGCTGCCCATCAGGTCGAAATCCAGCGGCGGTTGCGCGCGAGGGTAGTCGCCGTCGTTCATGCCGAGCAGGCAAACGAGCTTGAACGGGATCGCTCGCATAGGCATCAGGGTACAAAAATTGACAGCACCGGCGAGGAAACGCTGGGACAAGCGGCCTTGATCGAGACCGGCCAGCCAGGCTTCGCGCACTACAGTGAGAGGTAATTGGTCCTGCAGGCCAACGGACTCGCAGGTTTCCAGCCACGTTTCCCGGAGTTGTTCGAGTTGGCCGAGCAGGTAGTCGTCGTGCTCGCTGCTGGGCAGGAAGAAAAGTTGCATCAATCGTCGTAGACGTTCGCCCCACTCTTGGGGCGCGGCCGGTTGGGAGAGCGTTTGATGCGCGTCATGCAATGCGTCGAGCAGAGCGACCAAGGGGCCAATCAACGCCGCGTCGAGGCCACCGATTTCATCGTAGGGTTCAATGCCGTTGCAAGCGGCACCGGTGCCGACGGCGTACCCCAACAGCATACGACGCAGGCCAAATCGCCAGCTGTTCTGCTCCAGGTCTACCGGCAGACCGAGGCCGGCACGTTGTTCGGCGTTGAGGCCCCAACGAATGCCGGCGCCTTCGATCCAGCGGTGCAGCGTGGGCAGGTCGCGCTCCTTGATGGCGAAACGTTCGCGCAGCGCGGGAACGTCGAGCAGGTCAAGAATTTCGCTGACGGGGAAGCGGCTGTCAGGGAGTTTGAGCAGGTGTTCAACGGCGATCAGCAGCGGGTCGCGGCCACGCTGGCCTTGATCGGTAAGGGTGAAGGGGATGAAGCGGGAGTCGCTTCTTTCCAACTGGCCGAACACGGCGCGAATATGCGGCGCGTAGCTGTCGACATCGGGGACCATGACGATGATGTCGCGGGGGCGCAGTGCCGGATCGTCGCTGAAGCGTTGAAGCAATTGGTCGTGGAGAATTTCCACTTCGCGTTGAGCGCTGTGGGCAATGTGGAAGCGGATTGACGTATCACGTTGCAGATCGACAGCAGCCCATCGCTCACGCGTCTCATTGAGTGGGCGTAGCTCGAGGATATCGTCCTGGAGTTGGTTAAGCAGTGTGGTGGGGACGCTGTCGCTGAACAGGTCGATGCGACCGTCGTGGAAGGCTGCGCGGTAACTGTTGGGGTCGTCATAACTGTCCAGCAGGCTGATGTAGTCGCGGCCTTGCTTGCCCCAGGCAGCGAGTAACGGGTGGGCGTGCTGGTGCAGGGTCTGTGAATCGAGCGTGAGCGGCATGCCAGCTTTGCGCGCTTGGCGTTTGTATTCGTTACGCAGTAGGTCTTTGTCGGCAACGATGTCGGACCAATGATGGCGACAAGGGTTGTGCACGCACAGCAGGACTTGGCTGAAACGGGCGAGTCCGGCAAGGGCTTCGAGCGCTTGGGCAGGCAGGGAAGAAATCCCGAAAACGATCACCCGCGAAGGCAGCCCATTAGGTGCTTGCGCAAGGGCATTGATGCGTTCGATGAAGCGCTGATGAACACCGACCCGGCTTTGGGCCATGCCCTCTGCCCCTACATCCAGTAGCAATGCGCGCCATAACTCAGCTTGCCAGCAGTTGGAGGGGTTGAGTGGCTTGGGTTCGCCTCGACCGTTGCGCAATTGGTGGCGACCGGCAGCCCAGTCTTCCAGCCAGTCGGCGCGGTAGACCTGATATTGGTCGAACAAGTCGGCCAGGCGCTCCGCCAGTTGGTAGCGTTTACGTAGATCCGTGTCGTGGGTCAAAAAGCGTTGTAATGGCTCGAAATGCGGTCGATCGATGAGTTCCGGAAGCAAGCGCATCAAGCGCCATGTGAGTGGAGCTTTATCGAGCAGAGACTTGGGGGGGATTTCGTCACGTCCCAAGACCATGCGATAGAGCTGCCACATGAAGCTGCCGGGAAGTTGCACGTCGATGGCGGCGGCGATGCCGCAGCCGCCCATATCGTCCTCTTGCGGGTCTTCCGCCAGGGCCAACTTGAGCCATTGAGCAATGCCGTTGCTTTGTACCAACGCGATTTCGTTTTCCAGGGGCGCCAGAGGGTAACGGCGCATCCAACTCACCACCAAGCTGCGCAGTTCGTCCAGGCGATTGCCGTGAACCACCATGAATCCAGCGCTGAGTGACGTCGCATCCGGCATAACGGCTTCCTTGGGAAAAGCTAAATCGAGGAAAGGACTTTAGCATTGAAGGTCGCTCTGATGAGCTTCTTGCACTTTCCGAGCGCCCAAAACAAAACCCCATCTGCTTTCGCAAATGGGGTTTTGGAATTTAATCTTGACGATGACCTACTCTCACATGGGGAAACCCCACACTACCATCGGCGATGCATCGTTTCACTACTGAGTTCGGGATGGGATCAGGTGGTTCCAATGCTCTATGGTCGTCAAGAAATTCGGGTACTGACTCGTGACCAAATGGCCTCGCTTCAGCAAATTGGGTATGTGACAGCAGTCGGTGTTTTGTGAGTTACAAACTTTCGGTTCGTTTCGTCTTCACACACCGCAATCTGATGCTCTTTCGAGTAGTCAAATTGCTTGGGTGTTATATGGTCAAGCCTCACGGGCAATTAGTATTGGTTAGCTCAACGCCTCACAGCGCTTACACACCCAACCTATCAACGTCGTAGTCTTCGACGGCCCTTCAGGGAACTCAAGGTTCCAGTGAGATCTCATCTTGAGGCTAGTTTCCCGCTTAGATGCTTTCAGCGGTTATCTATTCCGAACATAGCTACCCGGCAATGCCACTGGCGTGACAACCGGAACACCAGAGGTTCGTCCACTCCGGTCCTCTCGTACTAGGAGCAGCCCCTCTCAAATCTCAAACGTCCACGGCAGATAGGGACCGAACTGTCTCACGACGTTCTAAACCCAGCTCGCGTACCACTTTAAATGGCGAACAGCCATACCCTTGGGACCGGCTTCAGCCCCAGGATGTGATGAGCCGACATCGAGGTGCCAAACACCGCCGTCGATATGAACTCTTGGGCGGTATCAGCCTGTTATCCCCGGAGTACCTTTTATCCGTTGAGCGATGGCCCTTCCATACAGAACCACCGGATCACTAAGACCTACTTTCGTACCTGCTCGACGTGTCTGTCTCGCAGTCAAGCGCGCTTTTGCCTTTATACTCTACGACCGATTTCCGACCGGTCTGAGCGCACCTTCGTACTCCTCCGTTACTCTTTAGGAGGAGACCGCCCCAGTCAAACTACCCACCATACACTGTCCTCGATCCGGATAACGGACCTGAGTTAGAACCTCAAAGTTGCCAGGGTGGTATTTCAAGGTTGGCTCCACGCAGACTGGCGTCCACGCTTCAAAGCCTCCCACCTATCCTACACAAGCAAATTCAAAGTCCAGTGCAAAGCTATAGTAAAGGTTCACGGGGTCTTTCCGTCTAGCCGCGGATACACTGCATCTTCACAGCGATTTCAATTTCACTGAGTCTCGGGTGGAGACAGCGCCGCCATCGTTACGCCATTCGTGCAGGTCGGAACTTACCCGACAAGGAATTTCGCTACCTTAGGACCGTTATAGTTACGGCCGCCGTTTACCGGGGCTTCGATCAAGAGCTTCGCGTTAGCTAACCCCATCAATTAACCTTCCGGCACCGGGCAGGCGTCACACCCTATACGTCCACTTTCGTGTTTGCAGAGTGCTGTGTTTTTAATAAACAGTCGCAGCGGCCTGGTATCTTCGACCGGCATGGGCTTACGGAGCAAGTCCTTCACCCTCACCGGCGCACCTTCTCCCGAAGTTACGGTGCCATTTTGCCTAGTTCCTTCACCCGAGTTCTCTCAAGCGCCTTGGTATTCTCTACCCAACCACCTGTGTCGGTTTGGGGTACGGTTCCTGGTTACCTGAAGCTTAGAAGCTTTTCTTGGAAGCATGGCATCAACCACTTCGCTAACTGAAAGTTAGCTCGTCATCAGCTCTCGGCCTTAGAATCCCGGATTTACCTAAGATTCCAGCCTACCACCTTAAACTTGGACAACCAACGCCAAGCTGGCCTAGCCTTCTCCGTCCCTCCATCGCAATAACCAGAAGTACAGGAATATTAACCTGTTTTCCATCGACTACGCTTTTCAGCCTCGCCTTAGGGACCGACTAACCCTGCGTCGATTAACGTTGCGCAGGAAACCTTGGTCTTTCGGCGTGGGTGTTTTTCACACCCATTGTCGTTACTCATGTCAGCATTCGCACTTCTGATACCTCCAGCAAGCTTCTCAACTCACCTTCACAGGCTTACAGAACGCTCCTCTACCGCATCACTTACGTGATACCCGTAGCTTCGGTGTATGGTTTGAGCCCCGTTACATCTTCCGCGCAGGCCGACTCGACTAGTGAGCTATTACGCTTTCTTTAAAGGGTGGCTGCTTCTAAGCCAACCTCCTAGCTGTCTAAGCCTTCCCACATCGTTTCCCACTTAACCATAACTTTGGGACCTTAGCTGACGGTCTGGGTTGTTTCCCTTTTCACGACGGACGTTAGCACCCGCCGTGTGTCTCCCATGCTCGGCACTTGTAGGTATTCGGAGTTTGCATCGGTTTGGTAAGTCGGGATGACCCCCTAGCCGAAACAGTGCTCTACCCCCTACAGTGATACATGAGGCGCTACCTAAATAGCTTTCGAGGAGAACCAGCTATCTCCGAGCTTGATTAGCCTTTCACTCCGATCCACAGGTCATCCGCTAACTTTTCAACGGTAGTCGGTTCGGTCCTCCAGTTAGTGTTACCCAACCTTCAACCTGCCCATGGATAGATCGCCCGGTTTCGGGTCTATTCCCAGCGACTAGACGCCCTATTAAGACTCGCTTTCGCTACGCCTCCCCTATTCGGTTAAGCTCGCCACTGAAAATAAGTCGCTGACCCATTATACAAAAGGTACGCAGTCACCCAACAAAGTGGGCTCCCACTGCTTGTACGCATACGGTTTCAGGATCTATTTCACTCCCCTCTCCGGGGTTCTTTTCGCCTTTCCCTCACGGTACTAGTTCACTATCGGTCAGTCAGTAGTATTTAGCCTTGGAGGATGGTCCCCCCATATTCAGACAAAGTTTCTCGTGCTCCGTCCTACTCGATTTCATGACTAAGAGATTTTCGCGTACAGGGCTATCACCCACTATGGCCGCACTTTCCAGAGCGTTCCGCTAATCTCAAAGCCACTTAAGGGCTAGTCCCCGTTCGCTCGCCACTACTAAGGGAATCTCGGTTGATTTCTTTTCCTCAGGGTACTTAGATGTTTCAGTTCCCCTGGTTCGCCTCTTGCACCTATGTATTCAGTACAAGATAACCATCTTATGATGGCTGGGTTCCCCCATTCAGACATCTCCGGATCAAAGTCTGTTTGCCGACTCCCCGAAGCTTTTCGCAGGCTACCACGTCTTTCATCGCCTCTGACTGCCAAGGCATCCACCGTATGCGCTTCTTCACTTGACCATATAACCCCAAGCAATCTGGTTATACTGTGAAGACGACATTCGCCGAAAATCTGTAATCACTCACAAATTTTACCTTAGCCTGATCCGTTACCAGTGAAAGTAACGTTCAGTCTATCTTTCTATCACATACCCAAATTTTTAAAGAACGATCTAATCAAAGACTAGAAATCAACATTCACCATCGCCAGGATGGAATGCTCATTTCTAAGCTTTCATACGTCAGAAGCAGTAGTGGTGGAGCCAAACGGGATCGAACCGTTGACCTCCTGCGTGCAAGGCAGGCGCTCTCCCAGCTGAGCTATGGCCCCATATTTCTACAGGCGTTTCCCACACAAAATTGGTGGGTCTGGGCAGATTCGAACTGCCGACCTCACCCTTATCAGGGGTGCGCTCTAACCAACTGAGCTACAGACCCAATTTCGGGCTGCTTCTTATCGTCTTCTTCAATGAATCAAGCAATTCGTGTGGGAACTTATGGAGCAGCTGATGTCGTCGATTAAGGAGGTGATCCAGCCGCAGGTTCCCCTACGGCTACCTTGTTACGACTTCACCCCAGTCATGAATCACACCGTGGTAACCGTCCTCCCGAAGGTTAGACTAGCTACTTCTGGTGCAACCCACTCCCATGGTGTGACGGGCGGTGTGTACAAGGCCCGGGAACGTATTCACCGCGACATTCTGATTCGCGATTACTAGCGATTCCGACTTCACGCAGTCGAGTTGCAGACTGCGATCCGGACTACGATCGGTTTTATGGGATTAGCTCCACCTCGCGGCTTGGCAACCCTCTGTACCGACCATTGTAGCACGTGTGTAGCCCAGGCCGTAAGGGCCATGATGACTTGACGTCATCCCCACCTTCCTCCGGTTTGTCACCGGCAGTCTCCTTAGAGTGCCCACCATGACGTGCTGGTAACTAAGGACAAGGGTTGCGCTCGTTACGGGACTTAACCCAACATCTCACGACACGAGCTGACGACAGCCATGCAGCACCTGTCTCAATGTTCCCGAAGGCACCAATCTATCTCTAGAAAGTTCATTGGATGTCAAGGCCTGGTAAGGTTCTTCGCGTTGCTTCGAATTAAACCACATGCTCCACCGCTTGTGCGGGCCCCCGTCAATTCATTTGAGTTTTAACCTTGCGGCCGTACTCCCCAGGCGGTCAACTTAATGCGTTAGCTGCGCCACTAAGAGCTCAAGGCTCCCAACGGCTAGTTGACATCGTTTACGGCGTGGACTACCAGGGTATCTAATCCTGTTTGCTCCCCACGCTTTCGCACCTCAGTGTCAGTATCAGTCCAGGTGGTCGCCTTCGCCACTGGTGTTCCTTCCTATATCTACGCATTTCACCGCTACACAGGAAATTCCACCACCCTCTACCATACTCTAGTCAGTCAGTTTTGAATGCAGTTCCCAGGTTGAGCCCGGGGATTTCACATCCAACTTAACAAACCACCTACGCGCGCTTTACGCCCAGTAATTCCGATTAACGCTTGCACCCTCTGTATTACCGCGGCTGCTGGCACAGAGTTAGCCGGTGCTTATTCTGTCGGTAACGTCAAAACAATCACGTATTAGGTAACTGCCCTTCCTCCCAACTTAAAGTGCTTTACAATCCGAAGACCTTCTTCACACACGCGGCATGGCTGGATCAGGCTTTCGCCCATTGTCCAATATTCCCCACTGCTGCCTCCCGTAGGAGTCTGGACCGTGTCTCAGTTCCAGTGTGACTGATCATCCTCTCAGACCAGTTACGGATCGTCGCCTTGGTGAGCCATTACCTCACCAACTAGCTAATCCGACCTAGGCTCATCTGATAGCGCAAGGCCCGAAGGTCCCCTGCTTTCTCCCGTAGGACGTATGCGGTATTAGCGTCCGTTTCCGAACGTTATCCCCCACTACCAGGCAGATTCCTAGGCATTACTCACCCGTCCGCCGCTCTCAAGAGAAGCAAGCTTCTCTCTACCGCTCGACTTGCATGTGTTAGGCCTGCCGCCAGCGTTCAATCTGAGCCATGATCAAACTCTTCAGTTCAAACATCTTTGGGTTTTTAAGAAACCCTAAACTTGGCTCAGCAATCGTTGGTTACATCTTTGATTTCTCGCGGAGTAACTTGTGATGCTGATAATCTTGTTGACTATCAGTCTGACTCCACAAGCACCCACACGAATTGCTTGATTCAGTTGTTAAAGAGCGGTTGGTTAAGAGCTTTCGTCTCAACCGAGGCGCGCATTCTACAGCAGCCTCATTTGCTGTCAAGCGGTTATTTTCAGAAGCTTTCGAAGATTTCCTCAACAACTTCAACCACTTGCGCTTCCGATCTCTCGTCAGCGGGAGGCGAATTCTACAGCGTTACACGCTGCTGTCAACACCTCTTTTTCAACTTCCTTTTGGCTTCGATGAACTGAAGCAACTTGCTGCCGAAAACTGCGTAACTCATTGTTTACCAAGGAGTTTTCCGTTTCGACTGCGCCGGAAGTGGGGCGAATTATAGGCTTCCAGAATCTGCGGTCAAGCGTTAATTACACTTTCGTTGCAGAAGGTGCTTTTTTTGCAATAAGGCGAGGGATTCGACGCATCAAGGGCGGAATCCGTAATACGAGGAGCAGCGTACCTATAGAAGCATAGATAGCCCACTCCTTCAGATCAGCCCGCACAATCCACAACATATGCAGTAGGCCAAGCCCCAGAATCACATAAACAAGGCGATGCAATTTCTTCCAGCGGCTACCCAGCCGACGCTGGCTATAGCGATTGGACGTTACCGCCAACACCAACAACGCCAAGAAGCCCAACGCCCCGACAATAATGTAAGGCCGCTTACGTAACTCCACGCCCAACTGTGACCAATCAAGACCCAGGACAAACACACAATAGGCAGCCAGGTGCAGCACGACATAAGCGAAGCACCACAAACCAAGCTGGCGGCGCACAGCAATCCACCCCGCCCAACCACTGAGCTTCTGCAGTGGCGTCATACCCAGGGTAACCAACAACAGGATCAACGTACCCAAGCCGAGTCGATCAACCAATACCTTGCCCGGGTCCGGCCCCAGCGCAAAGCTCCACGCTTGATATAGCCATAACAACGGCCACACCGCCGCAGCGATAAAGATGCCAATGCGCCAGATGGGGTAACGCATCAGTAGTTCTTCCGCAGATCGAGACCGCTATAAAGAGAAGCAACCTCCTCTGAGTAGCCATTGAACATCTGCGTTTCACGCACATTGGGACTGAACAGGCCACTCGGCAAGCGACGCTCGCGCGCTTGGGTCCAACGAGGATGATCGACTGTCGGGTTCACATTTGCATAAAACCCATACTCATCCGCCGCAATGCTCTGCCAGGTGGTTTTCGGCTGCTCGCTTACCAGGCTGATCCGCACGATTGACTTCACGCTCTTGAAACCGTACTTCCACGGCACAACCAGACGCAACGGCGCGCCGTTCTGATTCGGCAGCTCCCGCCCATACATACCAACAGCAAGAATCGCCAAGGGATTCATTGCTTCATCCAGACGCAACCCTTCTACATACGGCCAGTCGATCAAGCCGAAACTCGAACGCTGCCCAGGCATGCTCTTGGGATCCTGAAGGGTTTCGAAGCGAATGTATTTGGCCTTGGAAGTTGGCTCAACCTGCTTGAGCAAGGCAGAGATTGGAAAGCCTATCCATGGAATGACCATCGACCAAGCTTCCACACAGCGCAAACGATAGATCCGCTCTTCCAATTGATAGGGCTTCATGAAGTCTTCCAAGGCATAACGCCCCGGTTTTGCAACCTCACCATCAATCACCACGCTCCAGGGCTCGGTCTTGAGTGAGCCTGCATTGTTCGCAGGGTCGCCCTTATCTGTGCCGAACTCATAGAAGTTGTTGTAGTGGGTGGCATCCTTGAATGGCGTAATGGCTTCGTCTTTAGCCGTCACTGCCTGCCATTTGGTAGCCGGCAGTTTCTCGGCAAACCAATCAGGCGCTTTGCCCGGTTCAACGTCGGCATAACGCGCAGCATCCTCGGCACTGGCCCAACGCGGCAAGCTGCTGGCGGCAATACCCGCCAACGCACCACCGAGTAAGCTGCGGCGAGAGAGATAAAAAGATTCAGGCGTGACATCCGATTCATGACAATCGGACGCTTTAGACAATTTGATTAACATGGCAACTCCGCAGCATTGGAGGACTGATGCACCAATAGACTGCGGAGTATGGGGGAAATTACATTAAGGCAACGTTTTGTCCCGACGCAGATGCAGCAGGTACTGAATCGGCCCCGAGACGGCATAAACCAGAAATGCCAACAGCAGGATACGCGGCGGATCACTGAAGACCACGGCGAACGCCAGCACGACCACCAGGATAGCCACGAAGGGAACGCGCCCCTTAAGGTCCAGCTCCTTGAAGCTGTTGTACTTGATGTTACTGACCATCAACATCCCGGCCGCAGCGACCATCAAGGCCACCAGGAACGACATTTTCGATCCCTGGATGCCATAGTCACTAAACGCCCAGACGATCCCCGCCACTACACCCGCCGCCGCCGGACTGGCCAGGCCGATGAAGTAACGCTTGTCGGCAGTTCCTACCTGGGTATTGAAGCGTGCCAGACGCAACGCCGCGCCCGCGACATAAATAAAGGCAACCATCCACCCCACCTTGCCCATATCACCCAGCGCCCAGGCGAATGCCAAAAGCGCCGGAGCAACACCAAAGGCAACCATGTCCGAGAGCGAGTCGTACTCGGCACCGAAGGCACTTTGAGTATTGGTCATACGCGCCACGCGACCATCCAGGCCGTCGAGCACCATGGCGACAAAGATCGCAATGGCAGCAAAGCCGAAATACTTGCTGGCACTCGCAGCATCACCCGCCGCCAGCGCGCTCTGAGCACTCATGGAGTTGATAATGGAATAGAACCCGGCGAACAGGTTCGCCGTGGTGAACAGGTTGGGCAAAAGATAGATGCCACGATGCCGGACCTTGCGGCCTTCCGCGTCATGCCCTTCTTCGACATGCTCATCGATCGGCAGCAGGCTTTCGGCGTCAGAAGCCTGGCTTGGCTCTTCGGGACGTTCGCTCATGGACTTTACCTTGCAACGGTGTGAAAAATTCGACAAATACTCGCGGCGAGTGTTCGCACGCAAACGATGCAGCTTTATACCAGAACCGGCCTCTCAAACGAAAAAACGCGGCCTAGGCCGCGTTTTCTCTTGATGCGCTCGACTTAGTTTTTGGCTTTGTCGACGATCTTGTTGGCACCGATCCACGGCATCATCGAGCGCAGTTGCTCGCCGATCACTTCGATACCGTGAGCAGCGTTGTTACGACGCTTGGCGGTCATCGAAGGGTAGCCGGTAGCGCCTTCGCTGATGAACATTTTGGCGTACTCGCCGTCCTGAATACGTTTCAGGGCGTTGCGCATGGCCTGACGGGACTCGGCGTTGATCACTTCCGGGCCAGTCACGTACTCGCCGTATTCGGCGTTGTTGGAGATCGAGTAGTTCATGTTGGCGATACCGCCTTCGTACATGAGGTCAACGATCAGCTTCAGTTCGTGCAGGCATTCGAAGTAGGCCATTTCCGGCGCGTAGCCAGCTTCAACCAGGGTTTCGAAACCTGCTTTGACCAGCTCAACGGTACCGCCACACAGAACGGCTTGCTCGCCGAACAGGTCGGTTTCGGTCTCGTCCTTGAAGGTAGTTTCGATGATGCCGGTACGACCGCCACCCACGCCGGCAGCGTAGGACAACGCAACGTTCTTGGCGTTGCCGGAGGCGTCCTGGTAGATAGCGATCAGGTCTGGAATACCGCCGCCTTTCACGAACTCGGAACGTACGGTGTGACCTGGCGCTTTTGGCGCGATCATGATCACGTCCAGGTCAGCGCGCGGCACAACCTGGTTGTAGTGAATCGCGAAGCCGTGGGAAAAGGCCAGGGTGGCGCCTTTCTTGATGTTCGGCTCGATTTCGTTTTTGTACAGCGAGGACTGGAACTCGTCCGGAGTCAGGATCATGACCAGGTCGGCAGCCGCAACAGCGGAAGCAACGTCAGTCACTTTCAGGCCGTGAGCTTCAGCCTTGGCAACAGTGGCCGAGCCTTTACGCAGGTCAACAGTCACGTCAACGCCGGAATCTTTCAGGTTGCAGGCTTGCGCGTGACCTTGGGAGCCGTAGCCGATGATGGCGACTTTCTTGCCCTGGATGATCGACAGGTCACAATCTTTATCGTAATAAACTTTCATGAGGTTCCTCTATATATCCAGGCCGTAAGGCCATTCACTAATTTGGGTTAGATGCTGAGTACTTTGTCGCCACGGGCAATCCCGGTGACACCACTGCGTACCGTTTCCAGAATCGAGGCCGTCCCGATCGACTGGATGAAGCTGTCCAGCTTGTCGCTTGTACCGGTCAGTTGAACGGTATAAACGCTGGCACTCACATCGACGATCTGCCCGCGATAGATGTCGGTAGTGCGCTTGATCTCGGCACGTTGAGCACCCGTGGCCTTGACTTTAACCAGCATCAGCTCGCGCTCGATGTGGGCACTTTCCGACAGGTCGACCAGCTTGACCACTTCGATCAGCTTGTTGAGGTTCTTGGTGATCTGTTCGATCACTTCATCATGACCCACGGTGGTCAACGTCAGGCGCGACAGGGTCGGGTCTTCGGTCGGGGCCACGGTGAGGCTTTCGATGTTGTAGTTGCGTTGCGAAAACAGGCCGACAACACGAGACAGAGCGCCGGGTTCGTTCTCCAGAAGCAGGGAGATAATATGCCGCATGATTAAGTACGCTCCGTCTTGTTCAGCCACATGTCGCGCATAGAGCCGTCTTTGATCTGCATCGGATAGACGTGCTCGCTGGTATCCACCTGAATATCGATGAACACCAGGCGGTCTTTCATGGCGAACGCTTCTTCCATCTTCGGCTTTAGATCTTTCAAATCAGTGATGCGAATGCCGACATGGCCATAGGCTTCAACCAACTTGATGAAATCCGGCAACGATTCCATGTAGGAATGGGAGTGACGGCTACCGTAGCTCATGTCCTGCCACTGACGAACCATGCCCAGTACGCCATTGTTCAAGCAGACGATCTTCACCGGAAGGCCGTACTGCAGGCACGTCGACAACTCCTGGATGTTCATCTGGATGCTGCCTTCGCCGGTGACGCAGGCAACGTCGGCATCCGGGAAGCTCAGTTTCACCCCCATGGCCGCGGGAAAACCGAAGCCCATCGTGCCCAGGCCACCGGAGTTGATCCAGCGGTTGGGCTTGTCGAACTTGTAATACTGCGCGGCGAACATTTGGTGCTGACCTACGTCGGAGGTCACAAAGGCATCGCCCTTGGTCACTTCGCACAGGGTCTCGATCACGGTTTGTGGCTTGATGATGCTGCCGTCGCCCTTGTCGTAAGGGAACAAGCCGCGATCGCCGCGCCATTCATCGATCTGCTTCCACCAGCTGGCAACGGATTCCTTGTTCGGCGTCTCGCCGATGTCCTTGAGCGCGGCGACCATTTCGGTCAACACGCTTTCCACCGGCCCAACGATCGGCACGTCGGCCTTGATGGTCTTGGAAATGGACGCCGGGTCGATGTCGATGTGAATGATCTTGGCATTCGGGCAGAACTTGCTCGCGCCGTTGATCACACGGTCATCAAACCGTGCGCCCACCGCCAGGATCACGTCGGCGTGGTGCATGGTCAGGTTGGCGGTGTAGCTGCCGTGCATGCCGAGCATGCCGACAAACTGACGATCCGTGCCTGGAAATGCGCCGAGGCCCATCAGGGTATTCGTGACCGGCAGGTTGAGCATCTTGGCCAGTTCGGTCAACGGTGCGGAACCGCCGCCCAGAATCACGCCACCGCCCGAGTACAGCACTGGGCGCTTGGCCGCCAGAAGCATTTCTGCTGCCTTGCGGATTTGCCCAGAGTGCCCACGCACGGCCGGGCTGTAGGAGCGCAGCTTGGCTTTCTTCGGGAAAACGTATTCGAATTTTTCAGCCGGGTTGGTCATGTCTTTCGGGATATCGACCACTACAGGACCCGGACGACCGGACTGAGCGAGGTAGAAGGCCTTTTTCATGACTTCCGGGATTTCCGACGCATGCTTGATCATGAAGCTGTGTTTCACGATCGGCCGGGAGATACCGATCATGTCGGTTTCCTGGAATGCATCGGTACCGACCATGGTGCTAGGCACCTGGCCAGAGATGATCACCATCGGGATAGAGTCCATATACGCAGTCGCGATGCCGGTAATGGCATTGGTTGCGCCTGGGCCAGAGGTCACCAGTACCACACCGGCTTTACCGGTGGCACGGGCATAACCGTCAGCCATATGGGTCGCGGCCTGTTCGTGGCGAACCAGGATGTGGGTAACAGCCGGCTCCTTGAACAGTGCGTCGTAAACATGCAGCAGAGCACCACCTGGGTACCCGTAGATATAGTCGACGCCTTCGTCACGCAAAAAGCGGACGAGCATCTCACCGCCAGATAAAAGCTCCACGTTGTTCACCTCTAAAACGCCAGAATACCGTCCGTTGAAAACCGACGGGTCTTAATAGGTTTACTTCTCAACAGAGCATGAGCGACGGTGGTCGCCGACTACGTCAGCACTGACTGAGCAAGTATTGGGATCGTCCCAAGTGTTGCGGGCTTTTCCCACCCAGCGCGAGGTAACGCGTTGCGGGTGTAACAGGTCGGCGCGGATGTGCGCCTCATGATCTGCCGAGCGGGCCTGCTTCTGGCAGTCCCGATACAGCGGACTTTGGATTCTTGTGTTTCAGGCCCTTCAAGTCAAGCAATAATTGCGCTTTTTTCCAACTAAGCGCATGAGAACGTAGAAGAAAGGCCTTTGAGGAGGGATAAAACTCGCCTGAATGTCGTCAAGCGGTAGAAATATGCGCAAGACTGCCGAAAAACCCGGCAGTCAGGCAATTAACGAGCGTCGACGATCAATTGATCGAACTTTTTCAGCGCATTGCGCAATCCAAGGCTCTCGCGTGGCCGATCGGCGTAAACCATCTCTGCCATTTCGAGGATGCCCGAGGCATTGGGCAACGGCAGGTCCTGTTCGAGGATCTGCTTCATACGTGCCAGGAAGATCCACTGCAGCCACTGATGGAAATCCAGTGTGTCCACCGAAAACGGCTCGACGCTGCTGAGCGCCTGCGCACTGGGGGACACTTCGTCCCACCAGCCCTGCACGCGCAACTCGCGCTCGATCAGCAATAACTGTTCGGCTATCGCGGGAAACCGTGCATCCATCAGAGGTTGACCTTGGCTTTTTGACGGGCCTGCGCAGCGCCGGCGGCATCGCCTTGCGCAGCACGTGCATCACCAATCAGAGCCCACAGGCTGGCTTGCAGGTCGGGACGACCATTGGCCAGCGAGAGCCCACGACGAGCGAACTGCTCGGCTTGCGGCGCATCCCCCTGGGCCATGCGGACCTGTGCCAGGCGGTACAGCACTTGCGGCTCGCGAGGCGCAACGCGTTGCGCGCGCTCAAGGCTGGACGACGCACCGTTCAAATCGCCCCCCGCCTGTTGTTGCTGCGCAGTGGTCAGCAGCGCCAGCACCGGGCCATCCAACTGCTCATCAGCCGACAGGCCGCCCGCATTGGAAGACGAAGGAATGCCACTCGGCGTCGACGGCATCGTGTAGGTGCCTTGGTTGACCGGCGCCGCCTGAATCGGCGCAGCGTCGATCGGCCCGGAAGTGCTTGGCCCTGGCGTCCACGGCTCCGCACTGATCGGCGCCGACGTGGCAGCACCGCCGCCCGGCACCATCACTACAACGCCCGAATCCTGAGGCATGGCCTGCGGCTTGGCTTGCGCCGGACGGTTGGTCACGGTCTGGCGGAAACCGCCATCGGCCGAGATGCGGTCGTTATTGGAAACGGCCGTGCTCGAGTCCACCACGGGAATGGAGCCGCGCTGCACGCTGGAACAGCCGCCGAGCAAAGCCAGAACTGTAATCGCTGGAATACACCACTTGTTCACTTGAAACCCTCTTTGCTTAATTCATCCAGCCCTTGACCCAGTCCATCACCGATTCCGCGTCAGCGGGGGCACCGCCACCGCACGCAGCTCCAGGAGGTGGTTCGCTGCCGCGAATATACGGCATCTGCACCGCGCCCGGGCAGTTGGCATCGGAGCCTTGACCTGTGTGCGGATCAATCCAGGCCTGCACGATGTTATCCGGCTGCGGCATGTTTAACGGCAGCGGGTCGGCCTTGCGCATGAAACTGGTCCAGACCTGCAGCGCACCGGTCGCACCGGTAAACGGCGTCTTGCCATTATCGTCACGACCCAGCCACACCACCGCCAGCACGTCCTGACCAAAACCGGCGAACCAACTGTCACGTGAGTCGTTACTGGTACCGGTCTTGCCCGCCAACGTGAGGTTGGACGGCAGCACTTTATAGACAGAACTGCCGGTACCTTCACGCATCACGCGCTGCATCGCGTTCTGGATCAGGTAGATCGAACCCGCATCGAAACGCTGCTGGATCTGGAACGGGTAGCGCTTGAGCGGCTCACCTTCAGCGGTCAGCACACTGCGAATCCCGCGCATAGGGGTATTGAAACCGCCGTTGGCGAGGGTCTGATACATGGTCGCGACTTCCATCGGCGTCATTGCGCCAGCACCCAGCAGGATCGACGGAAAGGCCGGGAACTCACGGGTAATACCCAGTCGCGCCAGGGTCTTGAGAACATTCGGCACGCCCACTTCAAGGCCCAGGCGCGAAGTGGAAATGTTGTAGGAATGCGCCAGCCCCTGGTACAGGAATACGGTGCCATGGGAGCGGCGATCGAAGTTCTGCGGCGTCCACACCTGGCCATCCCCGCCTTTGACCGACAATGGGTCATCCGACAGCCAACTGGTCAGGGTGTATTTGCTCGGTTTTTCCAACGCCGTCAGGTAGACCGCCGGCTTGACCAGCGAGCCGATCGGCCGCACCGCATCCAGAGCACGGTTGAAGCCGGCAAAGCTGGCCTGGCGACTGCCGATCATGGCCTGGACTTCACCCGTTTCCGGGTTGGTCACCACCATCGCCGCTTCTACTTCATCGGAACCTTTACGGCCCGTCAGACGCTTGAAGGTGTCGTTGACCGACGCTTCCGCTTTCATCTGCAGGATCGGGTCAAAACTGGTAAAGATCCGCAGGCCTTCTTCGGTCAAGTCTTCGTCGCGGTAATCTTCACGTAACTGGCGTTTAACCAAATCGATGAAGCCGGGGAAAGAGCTGTCCGCCAATTTGCCACGAGTGGTCACACCCAATGGCATTTTCTTCGCTGCTGCAACTTGCTCAGCGGTGGCCACACCCTGCTGCTCCAACACATCAAGCACCAGGTTGCGACGCTCCAACGCACGCTCAGGGTTGCGGCGCGGGTTGTAGTAGGACGGGCCCTTGACCATGCCCACCAACAAGGCGACCTGATGCAACTTCAGCTCGGACAGCGGCTGACCGAAGAAGAACTGGCTGGCCAGACCGAAACCGTGTACCGCACGCTGGCCATCCTGGCCGACGAAGACCTCGTTGAGGTACGCCTCGAGGATTTCCTGCTTGCTGTAGTGCAGCTCAAGCAGCATCGCCATCATGGCTTCGGTGAGTTTGCGGGTCAGGCTGCGCTCGCTGGTCAGGTAGAAGTTCTTGACCAACTGCTGGGTCAGCGTACTGCCGCCCTGAGTCATCTTGCCGCCGGAGGTGTTGATCCAGATCGCGCGGGCAATCGACTTCGGCGAGACGCCCCAGTGGCTATAAAAGTCGCGGTCCTCGACGGCAACCAGGGTTTCAAGCAGATACGGCGGCACCTGATCAAGCTTGATCAAGATGCGATCTTCAAGGTTCTTCGGGTAAATCCCACCGATCATCAGTGGTTCGAGGCGCACCACCGGTAGCTTAGAGCCGTTGAGCGATGACAGCTCCGCCACATAGTCACCGGAAAAACGCACGCGTACCGGCTGGGCTTTTTCCAGGCCTTCATAGAATTGAAAGCCGCGGGTATTCAGGTCGACCGTATTACCGCTGACAGCCGCCGCGCCCGGCCCGTTGCTCACGGGTTCACGACGGTAGCCCAGGGCATCGAGCTCAGTGAGGAAGTCATCCTTGCTCAGCTTCTGGCCAGTGAACAGCTCCAGCGGGCGCGCGTACACCTTGGCCGGAATGGTCCAGCGCTTGCCGGAGAACTTCTCCTGGACCACGGCGTCGAGGTACACCGCGACGCCTGCGAGCACCACAAGGCCCACAAGGCCGAGCTTGAGCGCCCAGCCGAGCCACGGACGCAGGCCACTGGAAGGAGGTTTTTTACGGGAACGGGGAGATCGGGTTCGAGTCATGGCGGCGGATTATACGCACTTTATTGATGTTCAACATGAGCCCGACAGCGGTTTGCACGACCGCCCGTAGCGGCCATAATGCCCGCCATGATTTCCCCCAGACTCTGAAGGATCGCCCGTGAGCCAAACACTGATCGCTGCCCTGCAAAACCCGGCTTTATACCCTCATCCGGTTGAAGCGTTCCACGTCATCGAAACCCATATTTCGTGGGTAGTGCTCACGGGGCCTTACGCTTATAAATTGAAGAAGCCGATGAACTTCGGCTTTCTGGATTTCACCGATCTGGAAAAACGCGGCCACTTTTGCAACGAAGAACTGCGCCTCAACCAACGCTTGACCCAGGATTTGTATCTGGACGTGCTGCCGATTACCGGTACGGCCGACACACCTCGATTGGGCGGTGAAGGGCCGGTGATCGAGTACGCACTGAAGATGCGTCAGTTCCCGCAAAGCCAATTGCTCAGCACTTTGCAGGCCAACGGCGAGCTGACCAGCGTACACATCGATGAGATGGCCAAACAAATTGCGCACTTTCATCTCACCGCACCAAAGGTCCCGCAGGAACACCCCGCCGGTACCGCGAACGAAGTGATGGCACCGGTTCGGCAGAACTTCGATCAGATTCGCCCGTTTCTCAGCGATAAAGCCGACCTGGCCCAACTGGAAGCGCTCCAAGCCTGGGCCGAAAGCAGCTTCGCACGCCTTAAACCCCTGCTGGCACAGCGCAAAATCGACGGTTTCACTCGCGAGTGCCACGGTGACATTCACCTGGGTAACGCCACCTTGATCGATGGCCACGTAGTGATCTTCGACTGCATCGAGTTCAACGAACCGTTCCGTTTCACCGACGTGTACGCCGACACCGCGTTCCTGGCCATGGACCTGGAAGACCGCGGCCTCAAGTCCCTCGCTCGCCGCTTCATCAGCCAATACCTGGAGCTGACCGGCGATTATCAGGGCCTTGAACTGCTGAATTTCTACAAAGCCTACCGCGCACTGGTACGCGCCAAGGTGTCGCTGTTCAGTATGCCGAGCGAGGCAAGCCCGGTGCAGCGCGCCACCACCCTGCGTCAATACCGCAACTACGCCAACCTGGCGGAAAGCTACAGCACCATTCCTTCGCGTTTCCTGGCGATTACCCACGGCGTGTCCGCAGTGGGCAAAAGCCACGTCGCCATGCGCCTGGTAGAAGCACTGGGGGCCATACGCTTGCGGTCGGACGTGGAGCGCAAGCGCCTGTTCGGCGAGCAGCAGGTAGAAAACACCCCGCAGGCGGGTATTTACACCACAGATGCCAGCGCCAAGACCTACGCTCGCCTGAATGAAATCGCCGACACCGTGCTACGCGCCGGTTTCCCGGTGGTGCTGGATGCCACTTTCCTCAAGCGCGAGCAGCGCGACGCAGCCGCCAAGGTTGCCGAAGCCACTGGCGCTCCCTTCCTGATCCTGGATTGCAACGCGCCATCAGCTGTTATCGCCAGTTGGCTGGCACAACGTCAGACAGATAAAAATGATCCGTCTGACGCTACGCTGGCCGTTATTGAAGAACAGCAGGCCAACCGTGACCCGCTGACCGCTGAAGAGCTGCTGCTGAGCAAATGTGTCGAGACCAACCAAAGCGGAACCCTCGATGCGTTGGTCGCACAAATTCGTCAACGCCTGCCTGGTCTGTAAGAAAAATTTCTTGGGCGTGTCGTCTTCTTGGGCGCACGCCCCAGCAATAGTGGCACTATAATGGCGTCATAAATCCAACAGGAGGTGCCCTCATGAGTCAGCCTAAGCTTCTTGATACCCCGCTCTACGCGCTCCTGCATAAAGACGATATTCGAGGTTTCAATCATCAACGCCCGAAAGAAGGCGTCATCGACATGCGCGGTGGCGACTTCCGTGGGCTGGACTTACGCGACCTGCACGCGGATGACGTGGATTTCACTGATGCGTACTTCCGCTCCGCCGATCTGCGCGGCCTGGATTTGCGTCACTGCTCGCTGGAGGGCGCCAGCCTGGCCCATGCACAGATTTCGGGCACCTACTTCCCGCCTGAGTTGACCGCCGACGAAATCCTTATGTCGGTCAACTTCGGCACCCGCCTGCGCTATCGCACCAAGTAATACATCCGCCCAAGGCCCGACTACGCGCAATGCGTAGCGGGCGCTTTACCCTGCCCGCCGTCAAAATCCCCGCGCCATTCTTATAAGCTTTTGGGCCGTTTCGGACCAAAGAACCACGCTTTTCCTACTGAGCGCTACACTCCCTTTCAGGCTTGCCTGGTCACGATACCCACCGCACCATTCGGCCGTTGCAAGGAGGCTTGATGAACGATGAGCTGCAACACCTGAAGAACCTCGGCAAGACATCAGCACAATGGCTGCATGCGGTGGGCATCCACAGTGCATCGGACTTGCGTCGCCTGGGGGCGGTCGATGCATATCGAGCCGTAAGGACCCGTGGCTTCCGGGCCTCCAAGGTTTTGTTGTACGCCATTGAAGGCGCCTTGATGGATGTGCACTGGAACGACATTCCTGCGGAGCGCAAGGAAGCATTGAACCGGCAACTGGAGGCGATTGCAGCGCGCCAGAAAATTTAAAATGGCCGGCAAACCCAAGGTCTACGCGGGTTTCGAACAGATGTTTGAGAAAAAACCAAAAGCAGGCAAAAACAACTGTTGACTCACAAATGAGAATCGTTATGATTATCACAACTGGTCGCGAGATCAGCCGATAACTGAAAGACCATTGGTTCGGACTCTCAGATTATCTCCTCATCAGGCTAATCACGGTTATTTGACCCGGCTCTTGCCGGGTCTTTTTTTGCCTGCGCGAAAGCTGGCATCACCGCGTGATAATCAACGGATGCCCACGTTCCGGATGCGGCTGCACCAACACATCCAGCCCAAACACCGCTTTAAGCGGCTCGGGCCGCATCACCTGTGCCGGCATATCCAGAGCATGCGGGCGCCCCTTCTCCAGCAGCAAAATGCGGTCACAGTAACGCGCGGCCAGGTTCAAGTCGTGAAGGATTACCAGCACCGCCGCCCCGCGATCGGCAAACGCCCGAATAGCCTGCAAGGTCGTGTGTTGGTGTAGAGGATCAAGCATTGATGTGGGCTCATCCAGCAACAAGGTCTGCCCCGCCTCTCCAGGCCATAGCTGCGCCAGCACGCGCGCCAGGTGCACGCGTTGACGCTCCCCGCCGGATAACGCCAGGTAACTGCGGCCCTTCAAGTGCGCGACATCCGCCGCCTGCAAGGCCGCCTGGATGATTTCGTCATCGCGTACGCGGCCGGTTTGATGAGGTAAACGGCCCATGCCGACCACCTCTTCGACACGGAACGCAAAATCCAGGGTCGAGGTTTGCGGCAACACCGCCAGTCGCTGTGCACGCTGCGATCCGCTCCAGTTTTCCAGCGCTTGCTGATCCAGCCACACCTTGCCCTGATTGGGGCGTAACTCACCGCATAACGCACCGAGCAGCGTACTTTTCCCGGCGCCGTTGGGGCCCAGCACGCCGAGCACTTCGCGCGGCAGCAGGTCCAGGGTGATATCCGCCAGCACAGTCTTGCCGCCGCGACGAATCTGCAGGTCTTGCACACTCAACATCAGGCACGCCCCCGCAACAACAGGTAAAGAAAAAACGGCGCGCCAATGAACGCGGTCACGATACCGATGGGCAGTTCAGCCGGTGCCAAGGCCAGCCGCGCGACCAGATCGGCAAACAACAGCAAACTCGCGCCCGCCAATACCGAAGCCGGCAACAACACCCGGTGATCAGGCCCCGCCAGCAACCGCACCAAATGCGGCACTACCAGCCCGACAAAACCAATCATGCCCGCCGCCGCCACCGCAGCCCCTACCCCCAAGGCAGTGCAGAACACCAATTCACGCTTGAGCCTTTCAACGTCAATTCCAAGATGATTGGCCTCGGATTCACCCAGCAACAATGCATTCAGTGCTTTCGCCCGGCGCGGCAACCACAGCGCCACCCCAGCGCTGACCAGCAGCAACGGCCACAACCGCGAATAACTGGCACCGTTGAGGCTGCCCAGATTCCAGAACGCCAGAGTGCGCAGAGTGGCGTCATCCGCCAGGTAGGTGAACAGGCCTACCGCCGAACCGGCCAACGCCGTAAGGGCGATACCCGCGAGCAGCATCGTCGCGACATTGGTCTGGCCGTTATGCCGCCCCAGGCGATAGACCAGCGCGGTAACGCCCAACCCGCCCAAAAAAGCGCACAACGACAGCAAGTAGGGCCCGAGTGCATCCGGCAGCCCACCCAACAGCGAACCGCCGACAATCGCGATAGCCGCCCCCAGCGCCGCGCCACTGGAAACGCCCACCAAACCCGGATCTGCCAGCGGGTTGCGAAACAGCCCCTGCATCGCCACGCCCGACAAGGCCAATACGCCACCCACCGCCAGGCCAGCAAGGTTCGCGGCAGACGAATCTGCCCCAGGATCAGTTCAGCCTGCTCCAAACCTTGCGCTTCGATCGGCACGCCGACCAACCGCAACGCCGCCTTGAGCGTATCCAGCAACGGCAAACTCACCGGCCCCAGTGCCAACGAGAGCCAGGTCGCTAACACACACAACAGCGACAGCCCGACAAACAGTGTTTTCGGTTTAACCAGAGAGGTCATGGGGAAGGCTTGGCCTGAGGCGGATAAAAGCCGCTGGATAAATGCACCAGGCTTTGCGGCAGGCGCGGCCCAAGCCCGCCCACCAACAGCGTCGGATCCAATTCAAATACTCGCCCATTCTTTGCGGCAGGCGTTGAAGCCAGGATCGGATTTTCCTTGAACAACGCCGCGCGTGCCGCATCCCCCGTAAGGGCACGGTCAGCAAATACCAGTACATCCGGGCTCAACCCTGCCAGCGACTCCACGGAAAACGGTTTGTAACCACTATGGGTGGCCAAGTTATGCCCACCCGCCTGCTGCAGCACCCAATCGCCCGCCGTGTCTTTACCGGCGATCAACGGCTTGCCCCCGGCATGGCCGATCAGCAGCAACACACCCGGCGCCTTTTGCGTGGACCGGGCCTTGGCAACCCAGTTTTTTTGCTGAACCAGCGCCTGTTCATATCCGGCAAACAATTCGCGGGCCTTGGTTTCGTCCCCGAGTAATTTGCCCAGGTGTTGAAGATTGCCGTTCAAGCTCGGCAGATCTGGCTGCGCGGAGAACATTTCGACCTGGACACCTGCGTTGCGAATCTGCGCCAGCACCGGCGGCGGCCCCATCTCTTCGGTACCCACCAACACCTGGGGGCGCAGGCTGAGAATACCTTCGGCCGACAACTGCCGCTGATAACCAATGCTGGGTAGGGCCTTGAGCGATTCAGGATGCTGACTGGTGGTATCCACCCCCACCAGTTTCGACTCGCCGCCCAACGCCGTCACCCATTCAGACAGCGCCCCACCGGCACTCACCCAGCGTTGTGGCGGCTCAGAGGCTTGCGCCCCGGGGTTGACCAGCAGTCCGACAACAAGCGCAATAGCGCTGGCACTCAGGCGCATAACAGGGTTTCCTTCCAGAAGCAGGGCCTCTTGAGCGCTCACGAATGTGACAGATAATCCCTGCCAGGCATCGAACCGAGTACCCAGTCAGCAAACGGGCGAAGCCGGCATTTGATAATTGTTTGCATTTGAACGTCAAGGCACTTAAGGATTGTAATGAAGTTTCTCTGCCCCTCTGATGAGCTAGCGCCAGACAGCAGCCGCGGGTTTGATATCGACGGCTGCAAGCTATTGGCGGTGCGCCGGGAGGGCATTGCCTACTTCTATATCAACCGCTGCCCCCATCGAGGCATCCCCCTGGAATGGCACCCTGATCGCTTCCTCGACGACAGCGCCAGCCTGATCCAGTGCGCCACCCACGGTGCACTGTTCCTGATCGAGAGCGGCGAATGCATCGCAGGCCCGTGCGCCGGCAAGAGTCTCATTGCGCTGCCCGGCCGTGAAGACGAACAAGGCCTGTGGGTAGACGTCTAGTCGAGCAGCACGTCCAATCGGCGGTCCACGCCAATTTCCTCGGATGTCACCCGTACGCCATAGGCCAGCACTTCCACGCCGGCCGCCTTGGCTTCGCGCAGGGCCGCAGCGTAGATGGCGTCGATTTCCACCGCCGGGCGCACCGCATCAATGCCCGACAGGTTGACGCAATACAACTGCACCGCCCGCACACCCTGCCGCGCCAGGTGCGCCAGCTCGCGCAGATGCTTGGCGCCACGCTGGGTCACCGCATCGGGGAAAGCGGCAACCCTGCTGTCGTCAAAGCCCAGGGTGACGCTTTTAACTTCCACGTAGGCCGCGCCGTCCGGGTATTCCAGCCGGAAGTCGATCCGACTTTTCTCCTGACCGTAGGGCACTTCACGCTTCAATGCGGTGAAGCCGTTGAGTTCCGTGATCACGCCCGCGCGCAACGCTTCCTCCACCAACTGATTGGCGCGCGCCGTGTTCACACATGCCAGGCGCCCTTGCGGTGTTTCGGCAATTTCCCAGGTACCAGGCAATTTACGCTTGGGGTCACTGGAACGGCTGAACCAGACCTGCCCGCCTTCGACCATGCAATTGAGCATGGAACCGGTGTTTGGACAGTGAATGGTGAGCAACTCGCCGGTAACGGTTTCGATATCGGTGAGAAAGCGCTTGTAGCGCCGGATCAGCCGACCCTCTTCGAGGGGAGGATAAAAACGCATCAGCCTTGCCAACTCCGCAGACCACGGGCAATTCGCTCTACGGCTTCCTGTAGGCGCTCAAGGTTTTGGGTGTAGGCAAAACGCACGTGGTGGCCGGCTTGATAGCGACCAAAATCCAATCCGGGGGTAAAGGCGACGTGTTCGGTTTCCAGGAAGTGACGACAAAACGCGAAGGCATCACCGCCGAACGCGCGGATATCGGCGTACAAATAGAATGCACCTTGCGGCTCTATCGCGATGCCGAAACCCAGTTCGCGCAGGGCCGGCAATAGAAAGTCGCGACGGCGGCCAAATTCGGTGCGGCGCTCTTCCAGAATGCTCAGGGTTTGCGGGGTAAAGCAGGCCAGCGCCGCATGCTGAGCCATGCTGGGTGCGCTGATATAGAGGTTCTGCGCCAGTTTTTCCAGTTCACTTACCGCCGCCGGCGGGGCTACCAGCCACCCCAGGCGCCAGCCGGTCATACCGAAATACTTGGAAAAACTATTGAGCACGAAGGCATCGTCGTCGACTTCCAGCACACTCGCGGCGTCTGTGCCGTAAGTCAGACCGTGATAGATCTCGTCCACCACCAGATGGCCGTCACGTGCCTTGATCGCGCTCGAAAGCCCAGCCAACTCGTCCCGCGTGAGCATCGTCCCGGTAGGGTTGGCCGGAGAGGCGACCAGCGCGCCTACGCTGTCCTGGTCCCAGTGCTTGGCGACCAGGTCGGCAGTCAACTGGTAGCGCACTTCAGGGCCCACGGGCACCAGTTGGGCGGCACCTTCAACCAGCCGCAGAAAGTGCCGGTTACAGGGGTAACCGGGATCTGCCAGCAGCCAGTGCTTACCCGGATCGACCAGCAGGCTGCTGGCCAACAACAACGCGCCGGAACCGCCAGGCGTGATCAGAATGCGCTCGGGGTCTACGCACAATCCGTAACGCTGCTGGTAAAACCCGCTGATGGCTTCGCGCAACTCCGGCAAGCCACGAGCGGCCGTGTAACGGGTCTTGCCATTGGCCAGCGCCGCCTGGCCGGCCTGGATAATCGGCTCGGCGGTAGTGAAATCCGGCTCGCCGATTTCCAGGTGGATCACATCATGGCCAGCAGCCTGCAGCTCATTGGCCCGCGCCAGCAATGCCATGACATGAAAAGGTTCGATGGCGCGACTGCGCGCACTGTAGGGCTGAGCCATTAGCCTTCCTTAACGGTGAGGACAAAATCCGGATTCTACCGAACCCTGGCGCTAAAACATGCTCTATTGCCTGTTCGGCCGCCTGTGTGGTCCGGGCAAGCGCGTACAAAACGACTAAAATCAACATCCGAGCCGAGACATACCCAGCCACGACAGGCGATTGCAGTTTGCAACCTCTGCGCGACGGGCCTCGACAACCGGGAGTGGCGCACCCCGAATCTATCTGGTAAGTTCGCCCGCTTGCAGCCGCAGGGCCGGCAGGTGTCGGTGACGTTGCAATCCTGCGCAATGGATTAGAAGAGTGAGAGGCGGTCTATTCATGTCCACCCAAGACAAGCAAAACATCAGCGGCTTCGAACCTTACGTAGAAAAGAAAGGTGAGGAGTACATGGGCGAGCCCATGCGCGCGCATTTCACCAAGATCCTGAACAAGTGGAAACAGGACTTGATGCAGGAAGTTGACCGCACCGTTGACCACATGAAGGACGAAGCAGCCAATTTTCCTGACCCGGCCGACCGTGCCAGCCAGGAGGAAGAATTTGCCCTCGAACTGCGCGCCCGTGACCGCGAGCGCAAGCTGATCAAGAAGATCGACAAGACCCTGCAACTGATCAAGGACGAAGAATACGGCTGGTGCGAATCCTGCGGCGTCGAGATCGGCATTCGCCGCCTGGAAGCCCGCCCGACTGCGGACCTGTGCGTAGACTGCAAGACCTTGGCCGAAATCAAGGAAAAACAGGTCGGCAAGTAATCCTGCCGGGCTGAACGAATGGGGCGTGCGAACGCCCCATTTTTGTTTCTGGCGTTTACCGATTTTCCAGTAGTATCCGGCCCATGACAGCCTCTACCTATATCGGGCGTTTTGCCCCCACGCCCAGCGGCCATTTGCATTTCGGCTCACTGGTCGCCGCCCTCGCTTCTTACCTTGACGCCCGCGCCCACAAAGGCCGTTGGCTGATGCGCATGGAAGACCTTGACCCTCCCCGCGAAGAGCCCGGCGCACAGGCTGCGATTCTTCATGCATTGGCAAGCTATGGTTTCGAATGGGACGGTGAACTGGTCCGACAAAGCGAGCGGCATGATGCCTACGCCAAGGTATTGAACGACCTGTTCAACCATGGCTTGGCCTACGCCTGCACCTGCTCGCGCAAACAGCTGGAACCCTATAACGGGATCTATCCCGGCCTGTGCCGCAATGCCGGCCATGAGCAGCAGAATGCGGCCATCCGCTTGCGTGTTCCTGAGCTGGAATACCACTTTACCGACCGCGTGCAAGGCGAATTCCGACAACACTTGGGCCGCGATGCAGGAGACTTCGTTATCCGTCGCCGTGACGGTCTCTACGCCTACCAACTGGCCGTGGTGCTGGATGATGCCTGGCAAGGCGTTACCGATATCGTGCGCGGCGCCGACCTGCTCGATTCCACCCCGCGCCAGCTGTACCTGCAAGAGCTGCTGGGCCTGCGCCAACCACGCTATTTGCACGTGCCATTGATCGTCCAGCCGGACGGTAACAAGCTGGGCAAGTCCTACCGTTCACCGCCGTTGACGCCAGGCCAGGCCACCCCCTTGCTGGTCAGGGCCTTGCGCGCGCTCGGCCAGCAACCGGCGGCCGAACTGCTTCATGCCAGCCCGCGGGAGCTGCTCGACTGGGGCATCGAGCACTGGGATGCCACACTGATCCCACGCACACTGACGCTGGCCGAGGCGCAATTGAGCTGAAGGCGCTTGCAGCTTGCCCGGCATCCGTTACCATCGCCGCAGTTTTTTAATCAGAGGCCAACATGTACATCTATCGATTGGTCCTGCTGCTGGTCGTCGGGATCTACCTGTTTTCCCCCGCCATCATGGATTGGTGGATCGACGCCACGGGCGCCTGGTATCGCCCCTATCTGCTGTGGCTGATCCTGATCGTCGTGACTTTCATCCTGCAGAGCCAAAAAGATGCCGATGAGCTTTAGCCTCACCCAGATGTTGCTGATCAGCGCCGCCTACCTGGCCGCGCTGTTCGGCGTCGCCTGGATCAGTGAGCGCGGAATGATCCCGCGGGCGATCATTCGCCATCCGTTGACCTACACCTTGTCCCTTGGCGTGTACGCCAGCGCCTGGGCGTTTTATGGCACGGTCGGTCTGGCCTATCAGTACGGCTACGGTTTCCTGTCCAGCTACCTCGGTGTATCCGGCGCCTTTTTGCTGGCGCCGGTGCTGCTGTACCCGATCCTGAAGATCACCCGCACCTACCAACTGTCGTCCCTGGCCGACCTGTTTGCCTTCCGCTTTCGCAGCACCTGGGCCGGCGCATTGACAACCGTGTTCATGCTGATTGGCGTATTGCCCTTGCTGGCCTTGCAAATCCAGGCCGTGGCGGACTCCATCAGCATCCTCACCCGCGCACCGGTGCAACATGTGGTTGCCCTGGCCTTCTGTGCACTGATCAGCCTGTTTACGATTTTCTTCGGCTCGCGCCATATCGCCACCCGCGAGAAGCACGAAGGCCTGGTATTTGCGATTGCCTTCGAGTCGGTGATCAAGCTGATCGCCATCGGCGGCGTGGGCCTCTATGCGCTTTACGGCGTATTCGATGGTCCCCAACAGCTGGAACTGTGGCTGCTGCAAAACCAGACCGCCCTCGCCGCCCTGCACACGCCATTGCAGGAGGGCCCTTGGCGTACGCTGCTGCTGGTGTTCTTCGCCTCGGCAATCGTGATGCCGCACATGTACCACATGACATTTACCGAGAACCTCAACCCACGCTCGCTGGTCAGCGCCAGTTGGGGCTTGCCGCTGTTCCTGCTGCTGATGAGCCTGGCGGTGCCGTTGATTCTGTGGGCGGGCCTCAAGCTGGGCGCCACCACCAACCCCGAATATTTCACGCTCGGCATCGGCATTGCCGCCAATAGTCCCGCGCTGGCCCTGCTCGCGTATGTAGGTGGTTTGTCGGCCGCCAGCGGCTTGATCATCGTCACCACCCTGGCGCTGTCGGGCATGGCGCTTAACCACCTGGTGCTGCCGCTGTACCAGCCCCCCGCCGAAGGCAATATCTACCGTTGGCTGAAGTGGACGCGTCGCGCGCTGATTGTCGCGATCATCATGGCCGGCTACGGCTTCTACCTGTTGCTGGGCGCCGGGCAAGACCTCGCCAACCTTGGCATCGTTGCGTTTGTCGCCACCCTGCAGTTCTTGCCGGGCGTGTTGTCGGTGCTGTACTGGCCGACCGCCAATCGCCGTGGGTTTATCGCCGGTCTGCTCGCCGGGATTCTGGTCTGGGTCGTGACCATGCTGCTACCGCTGGTCGGGAACCTGCAGGGCTTCTACATCCCGCTGCTGAATATGATCTATGTGCTGGACGACACCAGTTGGCACATGGCCGCGATTGCTTCGTTGGCCGCCAACGTACTGATGTTCACCCTGATCTCGCTGTTCACCAATGCCAGCCCCGAGGAAACCAGCGCCGCCGAAGCCTGCGCCGTGGATAACGTGCGTCGCCCGCAACGTCGCGAATTGCACGCCGCCTCGCCCCAGGAGTTCGCCACGCAGTTGGCCAAGCCACTGGGCGCCAAGGCCGCACAAAAGGAAGTCGAGCAGGCGCTGCGCGATCTGTACCTGCCGTTCGACGAGCGGCGCCCCTATGCGCTGCGCCGCTTGCGCGACAGGATCGAGGCCAACTTGTCCGGCCTGATGGGCCCCAGCGTGTCCCAGGACATGGTGGAAACCTTCCTGCCCTACAAGGCTGGCGGCGAAAACTATGTCACCGAAGACATCCACTTCATCGAGAGCCGGCTGGAGGATTACCACTCACGCCTTACCGGCCTTGCCGCCGAACTCGACGCCTTGCGCCGCTACCACCGCCAGACCCTGCAGGAACTGCCGATGGGCGTGTGCTCACTGGCCAAGGATCAAGAGATCCTGATGTGGAACAAAGCCATGGAAGAACTCACCGGTATCGCCGCGCAACGGGTCGTGGGGTCGCGCCTGAACACCCTGGGCGAGCCGTGGAAAGAACTGCTGCAAGGCTTTATCGACGTGCCCGATGAGCATTTGCACAAGCAGCACCTGGCCCTCGATGGCCAGACCCGCTGGCTCAACCTGCACAAAGCGGCCATCGACGAGCCCCTGGCCCCCGGTAACAGCGGCTTGGTGCTGCTGGTCGAAGACCTGACCGAAACCCAGATGCTCGAAGACAAACTGGTACACTCCGAACGTTTGGCCAGCATCGGGCGGCTGGCGGCGGGCGTGGCCCACGAGATCGGCAACCCGATTACCGGGATTGCCTGCCTGGCGCAAAACCTGCGCGAAGAACGCGAGGAAGATGGCGAAATCATCGAAATCAGCGGGCAGATCCTCGAACAGACCAAACGCGTGTCACGCATCGTGCAGTCGCTGATGAGTTTTGCCCACGCCGGCGCCCATCAGAACCTTGATGAGGCCGTGTGCCTGGCCGAAGTGGCACAGGACGCCATTGGGCTGCTGGCCTTGAACCGGCGCAATTTCGAAGTACAGTTTTTCAACCTGTGCGACCCGGACCATTGGGTCGACGGCGACTCACAACGCTTGGCCCAAGTGTTGATCAACCTGCTGTCAAACGCCCGCGATGCGACGCCCGCCGGTGGCGCAGTACGGGTCAAGAGTGAGGCTTTCGAGCACACGGTCGACCTGATCGTGGAGGACGAAGGCAGCGGCATTCCACAGAACATCATGGACCGATTGTTCGAACCCTTCTTCACCACCAAGGATCCGGGTGAAGGCACCGGTCTGGGCCTTGCACTGGTCTATTCCATCGTTGAAGAGCATTATGGACAAATCACCATCGACAGCCCGGCTGACACCGAAAGCCAACGCGGCACCCGTATTCGGGTGACCTTGCCGCGTCATGTCGAAGCGACGTCCGCTGTGAACTGAGACCGTCGAGAGAATTGAATCAATGCCGCACATTTTGATCGTCGAAGACGAAACCATTATCCGCTCTGCCTTGCGTCGCCTGCTTGAACGCAATCAGTACCAGGTCAGCGAAGCCGGCTCGGTGCAGGAAGCACAAGAGCGTTTCAGCATCCCCACGTTCGACCTGATTGTCAGCGACCTGCGCCTGCCTGGCGCACCTGGCACCGAGTTGATCAAGCTTGGCCAAGGCACCCCGGTGCTGATCATGACCAGCTACGCGAGCCTGCGCTCGGCGGTAGACTCGATGAAGATGGGCGCGGTGGACTACATTGCCAAGCCTTTCGATCACGATGAAATGCTCCAGGCCGTGGCGCGCATCCTGCGCGACCGTCAGTCGGCCAGCAGCGCACCGGCCGAACAACGCCCCACCGGCAAAGCCGCCGGCGGCGCCGACAAACCGGGCGTCGACAACAGTAATGGCGAGATCGGCATCATCGGCTCCTGCCCACCGATGCAGGACCTGTACGGCAAGATCCGCAAAGTGGCGCCTACCGACTCCAATGTGCTGATCCAGGGCGAGTCGGGCACCGGTAAGGAACTGGTGGCTCGCGCCCTGCACAACCTGTCCAAGCGCGCCAAGGCACCGATGATCTCGGTGAACTGCGCGGCAATCCCCGAATCCCTGATCGAGTCCGAATTGTTCGGCCACGAAAAAGGCGCGTTTACCGGTGCCAGCGCCGGGCGTGCGGGCCTGGTGGAAGCGGCGGACGGCGGTACATTGTTCCTCGACGAAATTGGCGAGTTGCCATTGGAAGCACAGGCGCGATTGCTGCGCGTGCTGCAGGAAGGCGAGATCCGCCGCGTGGGTTCGGTGCAGTCGCAGAAGGTAGATGTTCGCCTGATCGCGGCCACCCACCGTGACCTCAAGAGCCTGGCCAAGATCGGCCAGTTCCGTGAAGACTTGTACTACCGCCTGCATGTGATCGCGCTCAAGCTGCCGGCCTTGCGCGAGCGTGGTGCCGACGTCAACGAGATCGCCAACGCGTTCCTGCTGCGCCAGAGTGCGCGCATCAACCGTACCGACCTGAGGTTTGCGCCGGATGCCGAGCAGGCGATCAGGCACTACTCGTGGCCGGGTAACGTGCGGGAACTGGAGAATGCGGTCGAGCGCGCGGTGATCCTGTCCGAGAGCCCGGAAATTTCCGCCGAGCTGCTGGGCATCGATATCGAACTCAGCGACCTGGAGGATGACGATTTCATCGGCCTGGCCCCGCAACAGGGCGGTAGCAATACCAGCCATGAGCCAACCGAGGATTTGTCACTAGAAGATTACTTCCAGCATTTTGTTCTGGAACATCAGGACCATATGACCGAAACCGAACTGGCGCGCAAACTGGGCGTGAGCCGTAAATGCCTGTGGGAGCGGCGCCAGCGCCTGGGCATCCCACGGCGCAAGACCGGTGTGGCCAGCGAAAGTTGAGGGCGCGCGCCCTTAGGTAACACCCACAGATGTGAAAAAACTGTTACCGCTGATTTTTTGCGTAACAAAAGCCGGGGCTTACGGTAACGAAGCCCCGGCTTTTTTTGGCCCGTCAAAAACCCAAAAACCCCTCAAACCCCCGGTTTTGTTAGGCGGCGCAAAAGTTGGCACGCACCCTGCTATATGCTTAGTACAAAAACAATAACAAGCTTTGTACAAGACAATAAAAATAAGACGAATCGACTCACGCATAACAAAAACAACACGGCGGAGGCGCAGCTAACTGATTCTTTTGGAGAGGCGTTGCATTTGGGGCTTGCCCCGCAACCAGGCCGAGAACAACAAAAACTGCCCTAAGGCAGAGCCTGAACTGGTTGGATCATAGATCAGCAACACAGCGACCAAAGCAATCCGTTTGCTCTTGACTCCCGATTGGGAGTGTCATGAAGGTGAAGCTTCATGGCGAGGGCGATCAACAAAAACAAGAAGCCCGAAACCAATAATAAAAATAGAGCACGCAACTACTTCTGGGGGAGCTTCGGCTCCCCTTGTAGTTTCTGGTAAATAGCTACGAATTCGACGCTCAAAGGCTTCTGGCGCAAAGCCTGCAGCTTGTTCCTACACCATCCCCCGACTAAATGCTAGAATCCCCGCCCATCATGCGGTCATTCTTCGTTATGGCCGAACATTCCTTCAAACAGTGCATCCCATGCTGAAGAAGTTGTTCCAGTCATTCCGTTCTCCCTTGCGTCGTACGCAACACAAACGCAGCACGCCTGAAGTGCTCAATAGCAGCCAACATTCGCTGCAACGCGCTCAGTTCAGCCGTTATGCGGTGAATATCGTCGAACGTTTGCAGAACGCCGGTTACCAGGCCTATCTGGTCGGCGGTTGCGTACGCGACATGCTACTTAATATCACGCCCAAGGATTTCGACGTCGCCACCAGTGCCACGCCTGAACAGGTGCGCGCCGAGTTTCGCAATGCGCGCATCATCGGCCGCCGCTTTAAGCTGGTGCACATCCATTTCGGGCGCGAAATCATCGAAGTCGCAACGTTCCGCGCCGGCCATCCGCAAAACGATGAAGAGGAAGACACCAATCAGTCCTCCCGCAACGAGAGCGGTCGCATCCTGCGTGACAACGTTTATGGCACCCTGGAAGAAGACGCGCAACGCCGCGACTTCACCATCAATGCCCTGTACTACGACCCGGTCAGCGAACGCATCCTCGATTACGCCAACGGCGTACACGACATCCGCAACAACCTGATCCGCCTCATCGGCGACCCGACGCAACGCTACCAGGAAGACCCGGTACGTATGCTGCGGGCCGTGCGCTTTGCCGCCAAGCTCAACTTCGGCATCGAGAAGCATACCGCTGCGCCGATTCGCGAACTGGCGCCCATGCTGCGGGAAATTCCCTCGGCACGTCTGTTCGAAGAAGTGCTCAAGCTGTTCCTCTCGGGCTACGCCGCCGACACGTTCGAGATGCTCGTCGACCTGCAGTTGTTCGACCCTCTGTTCCCGGCCAGCGCCGAAGCATTGGAATACAACCCAACCTATACCCACACGCTGATCAGCGAAGCGCTGATCAACACCGACCTGCGCATCAAGCAGAACAAACCGGTCACCCCGGCGTTCCTGTTTGCCGCCCTGTTGTGGCCAGCCCTGCCAAAACGTGTACTGCGTTTGCAGGACCGTGGCATGCCGCCGATTCCGGCCATGCAGGAAGCCGCTCACGAACTGATTGCCGAACAGTGCCAGCGCATCGCCATTCCAAAGCGCTTCACCATGCCGATCCGAGAGATCTGGGACATGCAGGAGCGCCTGCCGCGCCGCAGCGGAAAACGCGCCGACCTGCTGTTGGACAACCCACGCTTCCGCGCCGGCTACGATTTCCTGCTGCTGCGCGAAAGCGCCGGCGAACAGACCGACGGCCTGGGCGAATGGTGGACCGATTACCAGGACGCCAATGACAGCGAGCGTCGCGAGATGATTCGTGAGCTGGGCAGCAAAGGTGAAGCAACCGGCGAAGGGCCGAAGAAGCGCCGGCGCAGCGGTACCAAGCGCAAGCGCAGCGCAGCCGATGCCTCGGGCGCCGCAGGCGAATAAACGTGGAACGCATCTACATCGGCATGGGCAGCAACCTGGCCGCCCCGGACCAGCAATTGCGCAGCGCTATCCAAGCGCTGGCTCAGTTGCCAGGCACTTGCGTCGCGGGTGTGTCCGCCTTTTACCAAAGTGACTCCCTGCTCCCTGGCCAACCGCGCTACACCAACGCGGTTGCCGCCCTGGACAGCAGCCTTGCGCCTCTCGACTTGCTGGATGCGCTGCAAGCCATCGAAAACGACCAAGGCCGCGAGCGCCTGGAGCGCTGGGGCCCACGCACGCTTGACTTGGACATTCTGCTGTTTGGCGATCGCCTGATCGATGAACCGCGCCTGAAGGTGCCCCACTACCAGATGCACCTGCGTGCGTTTGTGTTGTATCCGCTGGCCGAACTGGCGCCCGCGGCATTGCAACTGCCGGATGGCACATGCCTCGGTGCCCTGCTTGAAGCCTGCCCGTTTGTCGGCCTGGAACGCCTTCGCGCTGCTGAATCGCATCAGTAACAGCGGTAACACCCCCGTCGTAACAATGCGGTAACACATCCAATTGACTTCCCGTGTCCTCCTCACGACTATAGGCGTCCCGCTGCCGCCAACCCGGCGCTAAAGGGCGCAATCCAGGCCTTATAAGCACTGCTCTCAAGACGGTGCGCCTGTATAAACGAAGACTCACGCGCGTTACTCGCTGTTTCCAAGCGCCTGAACGAGGACCCTTTTCATGCCAGACATTACCCTGACCACCTTGCAGAGCCTCAAGCTCAAAGGTGAAAAAATCACCATGCTGACCTGCTATGACGCCACCTTCGCCAACGCCTGCTGCCAGGCTGGGGTTGAAGTGTTATTGGTAGGCGACTCCCTGGGCATGGTTCTTCAAGGGAATGACAGCACCCTGCCCGTGACCACCGATGAACTCGCCTACCACACCGCCAGCGTCAAGCGCGGCAATGAGGGCGCGTTCATCATCGCCGACCTGCCGTTCATGGGCTATGCCACGCTTGAACAGACCTTCCTGAACGCCGGCAAACTCATGCAGGCCGGCGCGCACATGATCAAGGTGGAAGGTGCCGTATGGCTTGCCGAATCGATCCGCCTGCTGGCTGAACGCGGCGTGCCGGTGTGTGCGCACATGGGCCTTACGCCGCAGTCGGTGAACATCCTCGGCGGCTATAAAGTGCAAGGTCGCAATGAAGCCCAGGCGCGCCAGATGCGTGCCGATGCCATCGCCCTGGAGCAAGCGGGCGTGGCGATGATCCTGCTTGAGTGTGTGCCCAGCGAATTGGCCGCGGAAATCACCCAGGCCGTTAAGGTGCCGGTGATCGGTATTGGCGCAGGCTCGGCAACGGATGGCCAGGTGCTGGTATTGCACGACATGCTCGGCCTGTCGATGACCGGCCGCGTGCCGAAGTTCGTGAAGAACTTCATGACCGGCCAGGACAGCATCCATGCTGCGTTGAGTGCTTACGTCGCTGAAGTCAAAGGCGTGACCTTCCCAGGCGCCGAACACGGATTCTCTGCATGAACACCGTAAAAACCGTACGCGAACTACGCGCTGCCGTCGCCCACGCCCGCAAAGCCGGCAAACGCATCGGCTTCGTGCCCACCATGGGCAACCTGCACAGCGGCCATGCGACCCTGGTGAACAAGGCGGTGCAGCAGGCCGACTTTGTCGTCGCGAGCATCTTCGTCAACCCGCTGCAATTTGGCGCCGGCGAAGACTTGGACAAATACCCCCGCACCCTCGCCGCCGACCAGGAAAAACTCCTGCAAGCCGGGTGCAACCTGCTGTTCGCGCCCACCGTCGAAGAAATGTACCCCGGCGGCATGACCGGCCAGACCCGCGTCAGCGTTCCACAATTGTCCGAAGGCTTGTGCGGCGCCAGCCGTCCCGGGCACTTCGAAGGCGTGGCCACGGTGGTCAGCAAGCTGTTCAACATGGTGCAGCCGGACATCGCGGTGTTTGGCCAAAAGGACTACCAGCAACTGGCGGTGATCCGCGCCATGGTCCACGACCTGAACATGCCGATCCAGATCATCGGCGAACCTACCGTGCGCGCCGACGACGGCCTCGCGCTGTCTTCACGCAATGGCTTTCTCAGCGAAGAGCAACGTGCGATTGCGCCGGTGCTGTTTCGCAGCCTCAGCCAGATTGCCGCCGCCATCAAGGACGGTGACCTCGATTTCGCCAAATTGCGCGCGCAACAGGTACAACAGATCCAAGCCGCCGGACTGCGCCTGGACTACCTGGAAGTTCGCCAAGGCCTGCACCTGCGCCCCGCCACGCCTGAAGATCGGGACATTGTGATTCTGGTCGCGGCCTTTCTGGGTACGACCCGCCTCATCGACAACTTGCACCTGAACCTCAACTGACCCCCTCCGAACAGCTCGCCTGTTGCCCTGAATGCTGCGCCGGTATAAAAAAGTACCGGCCACAGCGCAGACAAAGCCAAGACATATCGACACGCTAGGTTTAATGTAATCGCCCGGCGCTAAGGTTAGCGCTGTCTGGAACCCAATCCTTGATAGAAAGACTGGATGTTCCGGACTTTGAAGTGTCCTAAAGGCAGTCCCCGTAATAAAAGGAAACCCGCAGCGATGGCGTACTACCGCACCCCTCATGACGTTACCGCTCTGCCCGCCTGGCAAGCGCTTAACCAACACCGCCAAGCCATGCAGGATTTCAGCATGCGCGAAGCGTTCAATGCCGATCCCCAGCGCTTCTCCCAGTTCACCTTGAGCAGCTGCGGACTTTTCCTCGATTACTCAAAAAACCTGATTACCAGCGAAACCCGCGACCTGCTGGTGGGTTTGGCCAAGGAAGTCGGTCTGAAAGACGCGATCGATTCGCTGTACGCCGGCGAGCCGGTCAACTCGTCCGAAGGCCGCCCTGCCCTGCACACCGCCCTGCGCCGCCCGGTGGGCGACAAGCTGTCGGTAAACGGCGTGAACATCATGCCGGACGTGCATAAGGTGCTGAACCAGATCACCGATCTGGTCGGCCGCATCCACGATGGTCTGTGGCGTGGCTACACCGAAAAGCCGATTACCGACGTGGTGAACATCGGCATTGGTGGTTCGTTCCTCGGCCCGGAGCTGGTCTCTGAAGCGCTGTTGTCCTACGCCCATAAAGGCGTGCGCTGCCACTACCTGGCGAACATCGACGGCAGCGAGTTCCACGAGCTGACCATGAAGCTGCGCGCCGAGACCACGCTGTTTATCGTCTCGTCGAAATCCTTCAACACCCTGGAAACCCTGAAAAACGCCCAGGCCGCCCGCGCCTGGTATCTGGCCCAGGGTGGCTCGGAAGCCGAGTTGTACCGCCACTTTATCGCCGTATCGAGCAACAACGCGGCAGCCGTGGCGTTCGGCATCCGTGAAGAAAACATCTTCCCGATGTGGGACTGGGTCGGCGGCCGCTACTCGCTGTGGTCGGCCATCGGCTTGCCAATCGCCCTGGCCATTGGCATGTCCAACTTCAAGGAACTGCTGTCCGGTGCCTACACCATGGACCAGCATTTCCAGAACGCGCCGTTCGAGCAAAACATGCCCGTGTTGCTGGGCCTGCTGGGTGTCTGGTACGGCAACTTCTGGGGCGCGCAGAGCCATGCGATCCTGCCGTACGACCACTACCTGCGTAACATCACCAAACACTTGCAACAGTTGGACATGGAATCCAACGGCAAGAGCGTGCGCCAGGACGGTAAACCGGTGTCCACCGACACCGGCCCGGTGATCTGGGGGGGCGTGGGCTGCAACGGTCAGCACGCGTACCACCAACTGCTGCACCAAGGCACCCAACTGATCCCGGCCGACTTCATCGTGCCGATCGTCAGCTTCAACCCGGTGTCCGACCACCATCAGTGGCTGTACGCCAACTGCCTGTCGCAAAGCCAGGCGCTGATGCTCGGCAAGACCCGCAGCGAAGCCGAAGCCGAGCTGCGCGACAAGGGCATCGCCGAAGACGACGTGCAGAAGCTCGCCCCGCACAAGGTGATCCCGGGCAACCGTCCAAGCAACACCCTGGTGGTAGAGCGCATCAGCCCACGTCGCCTGGGCGCGCTGGTGGCAATGTATGAGCACAAGGTGTTCGTGCAGAGCGTGATCTGGGGCATCAATGCCTTCGACCAATGGGGCGTTGAGCTGGGCAAAGAGCTGGGCAAGGGCGTGTACAACCGCCTGACCGGCGCTGAAGAAACCTCAGCCGAGGATGCCTCGACCCAGGGCCTGATCAACTACTTCCGCGGTCGTCACCGCGGCTGATGCAGGTAACGCAAGGCCAACATCCGTTTGGACGTTGGCCTTGAACCCTCCTCCCACAGGGTGCATCTTTATCACTTGTCGCAAAAACAAGAATAAGGATCGCTCATGTTCGATATCAGCACGTTTCCAACCGCCGATGCCGTCCGCCGGGCTGCGCAACTCAGTCAAGAGGACTACCAGCGCCTCTATCGTCAATCCATCGAGCAACCCGATACCTTCTGGGGCGAACAGGCCAAGGGCTTTCTCGACTGGATAACCCCCTGGCACACCGTTCAACACTCGGATATCCACACCGGCGCAGCCCAATGGTTTGCCGGCGGCCAACTGAACGTCAGCTACAACTGCATCGACCGTCACCTGGCGCAACGCGCCGATCAAGTGGCCTTCATCTGGGAGGGCGACGATCCGACAAAGTCTGCCAAAATCACCTACCGCCAACTGCACCACAACGTTTGCCGCCTGGCCAATGTGCTGAAAAGCCGTGGCGTGAAGAAAGGCGACCGCGTGTGCATCTACATGCCGATGATCCCGGAAGCGGCCTACGCCATGCTGGCCTGCACGCGGATTGGCGCGGTGCACTCGGTGGTGTTCGGGGGCTTCTCGCCGGATGCCCTGCGCGACCGCATCCTCGATGCCGACTGCCGCACCGTGATCACCGCCGATGAAGGCGTGCGCGGCGGTAAGCCAGTGGCCTTGAAAAAGAACGTCGACAAGGCCCTGGCAAGCTGCCCGGGGGTCAATACCGTGCTGATAGTGGAGCGTACCGGTGCGCCCTTGGACTGGAGCGAAGGCCGCGACCTCAAGTACCAGCAAGCCCTGGATGCCGCCAGCGATGACTGCCCCCCCGAGCCGATGGGCGCCGAAGACCCGCTGTTCATCCTGTACACCTCGGGTAGCACCGGTAAACCCAAGGGCGTGCTGCATACCACCGGCGGCTATCTGCTGCAGGCCGCGATGACCTTCAAGTACGTACTCGATTACCGTGATGGCGAAGTGTTCTGGTGTACGGCGGATGTGGGATGGGTCACCGGCCACAGCTATATCGTCTACGGCCCGCTGGCCAATGGCGCGACCTCGCTGATGTTCGAAGGCGTGCCGAGCTACCCGGACAGTTCGCGCTTCTGGCAGGTGATCGATAAACATCAGGTGAATATCTTCTACACCGCGCCCACCGCCCTGCGCGCCTTGATGCGTGAGGGCCACGGCCCGCTGGAGAACACCTCCCGCGCCAGCCTGCGGCTGCTCGGCAGTGTGGGTGAGCCGATCAACCCGGAGGCCTGGGACTGGTATTTCAATGCGGTAGGCGAACAGCGCTGCCCGATTGTGGACACCTGGTGGCAGACCGAAACCGGCGGCATCATGCTCAGCCCACTGGTCAGCGCCCAACGGATCAAACCGGGTTGCGCGACCCAACCGATGTTTGGCGTACAGCCTGTGCTGCTGGATGAGCACGGCAAAGCAATCAGCGGCGCCGGCAGCGGCGTACTCGTCATCAAAGCCAGCTGGCCGGGGCAGATCCGCAGCGTCTATGGTGACCCGCAGCGCATGGTCGACACTTATTTCAAACCCTACCCCGGCTATTACTTCACCGGCGATGGCGCGCGCCGCGACGAGGACGGCGACTACTGGATCACCGGACGCATCGATGATGTGATCAACGTGTCCGGCCACCGTATCGGCACGGCCGAGGTGGAAAGCGCACTGGTGCTGCACGACCAGGTCGCCGAGGCCGCCGTGGTCGGCTACCCCCACGATGTCAAAGGCCAGGGCATCTACGCCTTCGTCACCCCGATGAATGGCGTGGAGCCCAGCGAAGCGCTGAAAAAACACCTGCTGGAACTGGTCAGCAAGGAAATCGGCAGCTTTGCCAAACCGGAACTGATTCAATGGGCACCGGCCTTGCCGAAAACCCGCTCCGGCAAGATCATGCGCAGGATTCTGCGCAAGATCGCCTGCAACGAACTGGACAGCCTCGGTGATACCTCAACCCTGGCCGACCCCAGCGTGGTGGACGGTCTTATCGACAAACGCCTGAACCGCTAGGAGACACCCCGAGTCGCCATGGAATTTATCCGCAGCCGTATCGAAACCCAGTTGATGAGCCTTACCGGTTTGTCACTGGGCCAACTGGACCTGGAAAACCCCAAGGGCGACCCCGACCTGTTCGGACCGGATTCGGTCAGTTGGCAAGTGCATGGCGACTTCAGCAGCATGCTCATCGGCGGCATCAGCGCCTTGATGCTGCAAGCCTTGCACCCGCTGGCCCTGGCGGGCGTGTGGGACCATTCGAACTTTCGCCAGGACATGCTTGGGCGCTTGCGGCGCACATCACAGTTCATTTCCGGCACCACCTTCGGTTCGCGCAAGGACGCCGACTGGCTGATCGAAAAGGTGCGCACCATTCACTTGCAGGTAGTCGGCCATGCACCGGACGGGCGGCCATATGCGGCAAGCGACCCGGAACTGCTGACCTGGGTGCATGTTGCCGAAGTGAGCAACTTTCTGGCCGCTCACCTGCGCTACCGCAACCCCGGGCTTTCGGGGCGCGACCAAGACCGTTACTACAGTGAAATCGCCCTGGTGGCGGAACGCTTGGGCGCACGGCAAGTACCGCACTCACGGCAGGAAGTTTCCACTTACCTGGCACGCATCCGCCCGCAATTGCTGTGCGACGAGCGCAGCCGCGAAGTGCTGCGCCTGCTATTGAATGCGCCCGCGCCAAGTCCGCTGGCCAAGCCGTTTGGCGCATTAATGATGCAAGCCGGTATCGACCTGCTGCCGGACTGGGCCAGCGCCCTGCTCGACCAGCACCAAAGCCCGCTGCAGCGCCATCTGATTCGTGCCGGGGTCAAGCGCAGCGCGCCATTGTTGCGCTGGGCAATGCGCAATGGTTCGGTGCAACGGGCACACCGACGGATGGGGTTGATGTAGCCGAGGCCCCATAGCTGTTAAACTCCGCGCCCTCACTGCCCCCCCTTACTTAGCAAGGCGCGCTCCATGTCTTCCTTGAATCAGGCGCTGCGCGCCGCCCTCGATCATCGCCAAGACCTGATCAGCGAACTGCACGCCCAGGGTACCGATTGTTATCGCCTGTTCCACGGCAGCCAGGAAGGCGCCGGCGGCCTGACCATCGACCGCTATGGCCCGCAGTTGCTGGTGCAAAGCTTTCACCAGTCGCTGGAAACCGCAGAGCTGCTGGACCTGCACCAACTGATCAACCAGTACATGGGTTTGGAATTACTGTTGGTGTACAACGACCGCTCCCGCGGCAACTCGCGGATCGATCGCGAAGACTCGGTGTACCGCGCAGAACCCGCCGCGCTGCAAGACCTGGTCGGTCACGAATGGGGCCTGAATTACCGCGTACGTGGGCGCCATGTCGGGCAAGACCCGCTGCTGTTTCTGGACCTGCGCAACACCCGCGGCTGGGTCAAAGCCCACAGCGCCGGCAAAAGCGTGCTGAACCTGTTCGCCTACACCTGCGGCGTGGGCCTGAGCGCAGCCGCCGGGGGCGCACGCGAGGTGTGCAACCTGGACTTCGCCGAAAGCAACCTGGCGGTCGGCCGTGAGAACGGCCTGCTCAACCCGCAGTTGCCGGCCATGGAGTTCGTGCAATCGGACTACTTCCCGGCGATTCGCCAGTTGGCCGGCTTGCCGATCACCCAGCGTCGAGGGCAGAAACTGCCGAGCTATCCGCGCCTGGAACAACGCCAATACGACCTGGTGCTGCTCGACCCACCCGCCTGGGCCAAGAGTGCATTCGGCACCGTCGACCTGTTGCGCGACTACCAGAGCCTGCTCAAGCCCGCCCTGCTCGCCACTGCCGACAACGGCGTGCTGATCTGCTGCAACAACCTGGCAAAAGTCAGCATGCACGAGTGGCGCGAACAGGTCCTGCGTTGCGCGGAAAAAGCCGGGCGACCGGTACGTGACTGGAAAATCATGACGCCGGGGGCGGATTTTCCTTCACTGGACCAGCAGCCTCCCCTGAAAACTCTGATACTTCAGCTGTAGGACTCTTCCCATAGGCTCGGTTCTTCGGAACCGAAAACCCGTGCCATACTCCAAGGCACTCTTGTTCGACATAGATGGCGCCGCCCCATGCCCAAAGGATTGATCCGCGCCACTGGCGCCTTGTTGACTGCCCTTGCTCTGTACAGCTTGCTGGGCTTTTTGATTCTGCCCGGCATCGCCCTTCGCGTTGCCAACCAACAGTTGGCCCATTACGCCACGACACCTGCACGCATCGAGCGTATCGAACTCAACCCATTCAGCCTGGAACTGACGCTCTGGGGCCTGAAAATCGGCGAACCCGGCAAGGAGCAGGTGGGTTTCGAACGGCTCTATGCCAACCTGCAGATCGACAGCCTGTGGACCCGCGCCCTGCACCTGGCTGACGTGCAACTGGACAAACCCAAGACCGAGCTGTTGTTCGACAAGAGCGGGAAGTTGAACCTGGCGCAGCTGTTCAAACTGCCACCAAGCGAACCAACGCCGACTGACCCCGATGCCAAGCCGTTCCCGCTGCGCATCGACAGCATCAAGCTGGCCGGCGGCTACGTGCATTTCGAAGACCTGCGCCCCAGCGAGCCCATCGAGTTCCTCTACGACACACTCGACTTCGAACTGAAGAACCTCAGCACCCTGCCCGAAGACAATGCCGACATGACCCTCGTGGCGGCAGGCCCTGAAGGCGGGCAGATCGACTGGAAGGGCAACTTCAGCCTGGTGCCAATCACCTCCGAAGGCACCTTGAAAGTCACCGGCGGCAAGATGAAAGCCTGGTGGCCCTACGTGCGCGACGCACTGCCTCTGGTACTGGAAGACGGCGTGCTCAATTTCAGCACCGAGTATAAATTCAGCCTGGCCAAACAAACCGAACTGAACCTGACCAACACCGCCGCCAGCATCGCGCCATTCGCCATCAAGGCACCGGATGGCCGTCCGCTGGTACGCCTGGAGCGTCTGGACGTCAGCGAAGCCTCCGTAGACCTGGCCAAGCAGCAGGTGCTAGTCGGCAAGATTCGCAGCAATAAGCTGGAAACCTGGGCCGCCCTTGAAGCCGATGGTCAACTGGATTGGCAAAAACTGTTCGCCAGCCAACCGAGCAAACCCGCCAAGGCGCCGGAGCCGGCGACGGCCCCCGCCACCGCTGACTCGCCAAAGCCCGAGCCCGCTGCGCCAAGCAAACCCTGGCAAGTACTGCTCAAGGACGTACAGCTGCGCAACTATCAAGTGCACTTGGCTGACCGCCAGGCTAAGCCCGCTGTGGCACTGGAGTTGGGCCCATTGAACGTCGATGTGCAGAACTTCGATAGCCTCAACCAGAACCCCTTCACACTCAAGATCGACAGCGGCGTGGGCAAGCAAGGCAAGCTCCAGGCCGCCGGCGTGGTCAACCTCAACCCAGTCAGCGCCAAACTGAAGGTCAATACCAAAGACATCGACCTGCGGGTTGCGCAGTCCTACATCAGCCCGTTTATCCGCCTGGAACTGCGTAGCGGTATGCTCGGCAGCGACCTCGACGTGAACCTGAAAAGCACCGCGCCACTGGCCTTGCAGATCACCGACCGTGCGCAGGTCGACCAACTGCACACCCTTGATACGCTCAAGACCCGTGATTTTCTCAAATGGCAGCGGTTGGTCATCGAGGGCCTGAACTATCAACACGGGGACAGCCTGTCGATCGACAAGGTCAACCTGTTGCAACCTTATGCGCGCTTCATGATCAACGACGACCGCACCACCAACGTTGACGACTTGCTGATTCCGCAGCCGGCCGACAGCGGCGCCAAGTCGTCGAGCAAAGCCCCCGCGAGCAAAGAGAAGCCCCTGGGCATTCATATCGGGCAGGTTGCGATCAACGACGGTTCGGCCAACTTTGCCGACTTCAGCCTCACGCCCAACTTTGCCACGGCGATTCAACAGCTCAACGGCCAGATCGGCACCATTGACAGTCGCCAGAACAAACCGGCCAGCGTCGATATCAAGGGCAAGGTGGATCGCTATGCCCCGGTGACCATCAAAGGCAGCGTGAATCCGTTTGATCCTATGGCCGCGCTGGATATCGCCACCAGCTTCAAGCGCGTAGAGCTGACCACACTGACACCTTACTCCGGCAAATTCGCCGGCTTCCGTATCCGCAAGGGCCGTCTCAACCTCGACCTGCACTACGTGATCACCAAGGGCCAGCTGAAGGCCGAAAACAAAGTGGTGATCGAGCAGCTGCAACTGGGTGAGAAAGTCGACAGCGCCGATGCCGTGGATTTGCCGATTCGCCTGGCAATCGCCCTGCTCAAGGACACTGACGGCAAGATCTCCATCGAACTGCCGGTGAGCGGCGACCTGAATAACCCGCAATTCAGCGTGATGCCGATTGTGTGGCAGACCCTGCGCAACCTGGTGGCACGCGCGGCCACCGCGCCGTTCAAGTTTATCGGCGGGCTGGTCACCGGCGGCGGCGCGGAGGACCTTGGCAACGTGTCATTCGCCGCCGGGTCCAGCGAATTGAACAAAGATGCCGAAGGCGCTCTTAACACGCTGGCCAAGGCGCTCAAGGAACGTCCTGCCCTGCGCCTGGAAATCGAAGGCACGGCCGCTGCCAGCAGCGATGGCCCCTTCCTGGCCGCCCAGCGACTGGAACGTGAATACCAATACAACTATTACAAGATGCTCCAGCGTCGCGGCGACAAGGTTCCGGCCCAGGCCTCGTTGCTGGAAGTTCCGGAAAGCGAAAAAGCACCGTTGCTCGAAGGTATCTTCCGGACCCGCGTGAAACAACAGCCCCCGGCCGAGTGGAAGGACCTGAGCCGTGACGACCGCACCGCCAAGCTGCGTGAAGGTGTGATCAAGTTCTGGAGCGGCAGCGATGTGCTGCTGCGCCAACTCGGCCAGGACCGTGCCAGCACCATCAAAGACTACCTGGTCGACAAGGGCCAACTGGAAGATGACCGGGTGTACTTCATCGATGCCAACCTGGGCCAGGCAGAGAAAGACGGCCGGGTGGTCACGCCGCTGCACCTGGACGCCGAATAACCGCCCCGCAATAGAACAGGCCCCGACACAAAGTGCCGGGGCCTGTAATGACCACATCCGTGTGGTCGGTCGCATGAACCTCAGAGGTGCATTGAGTGGATATCTAACTCACGCGCCGCCGCCGCTGTTTAGTTCAAACTCAGTGTCAAGCGTTACTCGGCTTTCAGACCGTCAGCCGATACAGCTTTAACGCCTTTGATTTTCTTGGTGATCGCTACAGCGGTGGCTTTCTGCGACTCCGTCACGGCAGTGGCGGACGACAGGGAAACCACGCCTTTATTGGTCTCGACCTTGATGTCGGTGCCAGGAATACCCTTCTCGGTCACCAAGTCAGCTTTCACTTTGGTGGTAATCCAGGTGTCGCTGGTGGTCTCTTTGGCGTCATGGGCTGCGCCTTTGGTTTTGTCGATGCCGTCTGCTTTGGTAGCGCCGCCAGCCAGCAGGCCATCAGCGGATACGGCAGTCACACCTTTGATTTTTTTGGTGATCGCTACAGCAGTCGCTTTCTGCGCGTCCGAGATAGCTACGTCCGACGACAGGGAAACCACACCTTTGTTGGTCTCAACCTTGATGTCCGAACCTGGGATGCCTTTTTCAGTCAGCAGGTCGGCTTTGACTTTGGTGGTGATCCAGGTATCCGAAGTGGACTCTTTGGCTTTGGTCATTTCGCCAGCGGCCAGGGTCATTGGCGCTTGGGTAGGCTGAGCAAAGGCGGCGTTAGCCATGGCCAGGGTCAGGGCAGTAGCAGTTGCGGTAGCGAGAGCGAACTTCTTCATACGAGTAACTCCTGTTTTATTAAAAGTCTGCAGTGTGTGAACCTTGATGCTGCAGCGTTGACAGGGATATTGCAGGCAGTGTGCCAACTCCCAATCACCCATTAAAACCTTTTAAATCAACAGGTTACAAAAACCTGTGCTTTTTGAAATCGTGCAACTTGCATGAAGTGGATCGCGCCTGCATGCAAGTTGCGGGTTTTGCAGTGTATTAAGCGACTGATTTTTAGGCACTTTCCGGTCCCCATAAAAAAAGGACTCCGAAGAGTCCTTTTTTTCAGCTTGAGCTGTGGGGTGATTAAACGCCCGAAGCCTTGGCTGCTGCTACGTCCTTGATGGACAGCTTGATACGACCGCGGTTGTCCACGTCCAGTACCAGCACTTCCACTTCCTGGCCTTCTTTCAGAATATCGGTCACTTTTTCAACGCGAGCGTCGCTCAGCATGGAGATGTGAACCAGACCGTCTTTGCCAGGCAGGATGTTGACGAATGCGCCGAAGTCGACGATGCGCTCAACCTTACCAACGTAGATCTTGCCGATTTCGGCTTCAGCGGTGATGCCCAGAACGCGCTGACGTGCTGCTTCAGCCGCTTCCTTGGTTTCGCCGAAGATCTTGATCGAGCCGTCGTCTTCGATGTCGATCGAAGCCTTGGTCTCTTCACAGATCGCACGAATGGTCGCGCCGCCTTTACCGATAACATCGCGGATTTTGTCGGTGTCGATTTTCATCGCGATCATGGTCGGAGCATTTTCCGACAGCTCGGTACGCGACTGACCAATGATCTGGTTCATCTGACCGAGGATGTTCAGGCGCGCTTCCAGGGCTTGGCCCAGGGCGATCTCCATGATTTCTTCGGTGATGCCCTTGATCTTGATGTCCATCTGCAGCGCGGTAACACCTTTAGCGGTACCGGCTACTTTGAAGTCCATGTCGCCCAGGTGGTCTTCGTCACCCAGGATGTCGGTCAGGATGGCGAACTTCTCGCCTTCTTTAACCAGGCCCATGGCGATACCGGCAACCGGTGCCTTCATCGGCACACCGGCATCCATCAGGGCCAGGGAAGCACCGCAAACGGAAGCCATGGAGCTGGAACCGTTGGACTCGGTGATTTCCGACACAACACGGATGGTGTACGGGAACACGTCAGCGGCAGGCAGCATGGCCTGGACCGAACGACGCGCCAAACGGCCGTGACCGATTTCGCGACGACCAGCACCGCCCATGCGACCACACTCGCCCACCGAGAACGGAGGGAAGTTGTAGTGCAGCATGAACGGGTCTTTTTTCTCGCCTTCCAGGGTGTCCAGCAGCTGTGCGTCACGGGCAGTACCCAGGGTCGCGACTACCAGAGCCTGAGTTTCGCCACGGGTGAACAGTGCCGAACCGTGAGTTTTCGGCAGAACGCCGACTTCGATGTTCAGCGGACGTACGGTGCGGGTGTCGCGACCGTCGATACGTGGCTTGCCGTTAACGATGTTCTCGCGAACGGTGCGGTATTCGATTTCACCGAATGCAGCTTTAACGTCGCTGGCCGAAGGCTGACCTTCTTCACCGGACAGTTTGGCTACAACCTGGTCTTTCAACTCGCCCAGGCGAGCATAACGGTCGGCCTTGACGGTGATGGTGTAGGCATCGGAGATGGCAGCGCCGAACTCGGAGCGGATAGCGCCCAGCAGTTCGGTGGCTTCCGGGGCAGCAGCCCAGGTCCAGGTTGGCTTGGCAGCTTCGGCAGCCAGCTCGGTGACAGCCTTGATAACCGCTTGGAACTCGTCATGGGCAAACAGTACGGCGCCCAGCATCTGGTCTTCGGTCAGCTCTTTGGCTTCCGATTCAACCATCAGGACGGCTTCCGAGGTACCGGCAACGACCATGTCCAGGCTCGATGCTTTCAGTTGCTCGTAAGTCGGGTTCAGCAGGTAACCAGTGCTTTCGTGGAACGCAACGCGGGCAGCGCCGATCGGGCCATCGAAAGGAATGCCGGAGATGGCCAGGGCCGCCGAAGTACCGATCATCGCAGCGATGTCCGGATCAGTCTTCTTGCTGGTGGAAACGACGGTGCAGACAACCTGCACTTCGTTCATGAAGCCTTCTGGGAACAGCGGACGGATCGGACGGTCGATCAGTCGGGAAGTCAGGGTTTCTTTCTCGGAAGGACGGCCTTCGCGCTTGAAGAAACCGCCAGGGATCTTACCGGCAGCGTAAGTCTTTTCCTGGTAGTGAACGGACAGAGGGAAGAAGCCCTTGCTCGGGTCAGCGGTCTTGGCGCCAACAACGGTCACCAATACGGTCACGTCATCGTCAACGGTAACCAGCACTGCGCCGGAGGCTTGACGGGCGATACGGCCTGTCTCGAGGGTAACGGTCGACTGACCGAACTGGAATTTTTTGATAACCGGGTTCACGGTGTCCTACCTTCTTTGTGGCTCTTGGGGGAACGTGTCTTCTTGCGAAATTCTTGGGCAATGTCGGGAATCGGCCCAACCCTTGTCCAGGGGTAAAACATGCATCCAGATAAAACTTGAGGCTGGGAGCCTACCATGGGCCAACGGGAATCCCGATGACACACGGCAGACAACCAACCTCTAGCGCAATCGCTGATTAGCGACGCAGACCCAGGCGACCGATCAGAGTCTGATAACGACCCAGATCCTTGCCTTTCAGGTAGTCCAGCAGCTTACGGCGCTGGTTTACCATGCGGATCAGACCACGACGGGAGTGGTGGTCTTTACCGTTGGCCTTGAAGTGACCTTGCAGTTTGTTGATGTTGTGGGTCAGCAGTGCAACTTGCACTTCTGGCGAACCAGTGTCACCAACAGCTTGCTGATAGTCAGCTACGATTTGTGCTTTTTCTTGAACGTCGAGAGCCATGAGGCAATCCTTTTTTCAGGAAACCACCCAAAGGGCAGTTTCAACAGGCCAGGGACAAATCCCTGTATCTAAAAATGAGTAGTGACCGTGCCTGTTAACAGCCACACTCGTTCGGTCATTCTGACCGAATCAGTCGACGCGGCGCGATACGCCCGTCTTCGCTCACTTCACCGATACCGATAAAGCGACCGTTGTGATCCTGTACTCGCACCATGCCGAACTTCGGGGCATCCGGGGCGCGTACCGGCTGGCCGTTGAGCCAGTAGAACGCGCTGTGCTCCGAGAAGTGCAGCAATGGCCAATCGAGCAAACCGCTGTCCGAAGGCATCAGGAAGCGATCAACCGCTTCGTTGCCGCCTTCGGCGTGTACCGCTTCCAACTCTTCCAGCGTGACCGTCTGGGCCAAGGTGAAAGGACCGGCTTGTGTACGTCGCAGTTCGGCAACGTATGCGCCGCAGCCCAGTTGCTCACCAATATCCTCTACCAGGGTACGGATATAGGTGCCTTTGCTGCAGTCCACCGCCAATCGGGCAGTGTCACCCTCACAGGCGAGCAATTCCAGCCGGGCAATAGTAACAGAACGCGGTTCACGCTCCACCACTTCGCCTGCACGTGCCAGCTTGTAAAGAGGCTGCCCGTCGCGCTTGAGAGCCGAGTACATCGGCGGTATCTGGCTGATTTGCCCACGAAAAGCGGGTAAAGCCGCTTCGATATCAGCGCGACCAACGGTCACGTCGCGAACCTGCAAGACGTCACCTTCAGCATCGGCCGTGGTGGTGGTCTTGCCCAGTTGCATCAGGGTTTCGTAACCCTTGTCGGAATCGAGCAGGTATTGCGAGAACTTGGTAGCTTCGCCAAAGCACAACGGCAACACACCGGTGGCCAGGGGGTCGAGGCTGCCGGTGTGCCCGGCCTTCTCGGCATTGAGCAGCCAGCGAACCTTCTGCAAAGCGGCATTGGAGGTAAAGCCAATGGGCTTGTCGAGCAGAATAATGCCGCTGACGTTGCGACGGATACGTTTGACCTGAGCCACCGCTTACTCCTTGGCGTCTTCAGGTGTGGACGGATGTTGGCTGTCTTCAGCCACCGCACGCTCGATCAGTGCCGACAGGTGCGCCCCCCGCACGACGCTTTCGTCGTAGTGGAAGTGCAACTGAGGCACGCTGCGCAGCTTCATTTCACGGGCCAACTGCATGCGCAGGAAGCCTGCAGCCGAGTTGAGCACCTTGATGCTTTGCGCGATTTCTTCGCTGTTGTCCTGGCCCATCACGGTGATGAAGATTTTGGCGTGACCCACGTCACGGCTCACTTCAACGGCGGTGATGGTGACCAGGTCAACGCGCGGGTCTTTGACTTCGCGACGGATCAGTTGGGCCAGCTCACGCTGCATCTGATCGCCGATACGTTGGGTGCGGCTGTATTCTTTTGCCATGTCTTGTTACCTGTTACTGCCACATGGTGAAACCCATGGGGTCTGAAAGCGGCAAACGCCCGGCCTGACAAAAGCCAGACCGGGCGTTGCGTTTAGAGTCCTGACACGGCGCGGGGCATGTGCATGCCCACACGCTGCGTGGCTCCTGAAGTGCGCGAGTTAGAGGCTGCGAGCAACCTGAACCTTCTCGTACACTTCGATCTTGTCGCCAGCTTTGACGTCGTTGTAGCTCTTGACGCCAATACCGCATTCCATACCGGCACGCACTTCGGAAGCGTCATCCTTGAAGCGGCGCAGGGACTCCAGCTCGCCTTCAAAAATAACGATGTCTTCACGCAGTACACGGATTGGACGGTTACGGTGCACAACACCTTCGATAACCATGCAACCGGCGATCGCGCCGAACTTCGGCGAACGGAACACATCACGCACCTCGGCAACACCCAGGATATTTTCCCGAACGTCGCTGCCAAGCATACCGGTGAGGGCTTTCTTGACGTCTTCGATGATGTCGTAGATGACGTTGTAGTAACGCATATCCAGGCCTTCCTGCTCAACGATCTTGCGAGCGCCGGCATCGGCACGCACGTTGAAGCCGAACAGTACAGCGTTCGAAGCCAGTGCCAGGTTGGCGTCGGATTCGGTGATACCACCGACACCGCCACCCACCACACGCACTTGCACTTCGTCGTTACCCAGGCCGTTCAAGGCGCCGTTCAACGCTTCGAGAGAACCGCGGACGTCAGATTTGAGGACGATATTGAGCGTCTTCTTCTCTGCCTGACCCATGTTCTCGAAGATATTTTCCAGCTTGCCGGCGTGAGCACGAGCCAGTTTGACTTCGCGGAACTTGCCTTGACGGAACAGAGCCACTTCACGGGCTTTCTTCTCGTCCGCAACCACGCTCATCTCGTCGCCAGCGTCCGGGGTACCGTCCAGGCCGAGGATCTCGACAGGGATGGAAGGACCGGCCTCTTTGATCGGCTTACCGTTTTCGTCGAGCATGGCACGTACACGGCCGTAGTTCGAACCGACCAGAACCATGTCGCCTTGGCGCAGGGTACCGTCTTGAACCAGTACGGTAGCAACCGGGCCACGACCTTTGTCGAGACGCGATTCAACCACAACACCGCGGCCTGGGGCCGATGGGGTTGCCTTGAGTTCGAGTACTTCAGCTTGCAGCAGGACCGCTTCGAGCAGCTCGTCTACGCCGGTACCGACTTTGGCCGAGACCGAAACGAACGGCGTATCACCGCCCCACTCCTCAGAGGTCACACCGTGAACCGACAGTTCGCTACGGATGCGATCCAGATCGGCGCCCGGCTTGTCGATCTTGTTCACGGCAACAACCAATGGAACACCTGCGGCCTTGGCATGCTGGACAGCTTCAATGGTCTGCGGCATCACGCCGTCGTCCGCTGCAACTACCAGGATCACAATGTCAGTCGCCTTGGCACCACGGGCACGCATCGCGGTAAACGCGGCGTGACCTGGGGTGTCGAGGAAGGTGACCATGCCGCGCTCGGTTTCAACGTGGTAGGCACCGATGTGCTGGGTGATGCCGCCGGCTTCGCCCGCAGCTACCTTGGCACGACGGATATAGTCGAGCAGCGATGTCTTACCATGGTCAACGTGACCCATTACGGTCACAACTGGCGCACGAGAGAACGTCTCGCCTTCAAACTTCAGGGACTCGGCCAGGGAGTCTTCCAGGGCCGTGTCGCTGACCAGGGTCACTTTGTGGCCCAGCTCTTCGGCTACCAGTTGAGCAGTTTCCTGATCAAGCACCTGGTTGATGGTCGCTGGAGTACCCAGTTTGAACATGAACTTGATGATTTCAGCAGCCTTGACCGACATCTGGTTGGCGAGGTCGCCAACCGTGATGGTCTCGCCGATCTGCACATCACGCACGACAGGGCCGGTTGGGCTCTGGAAACCGTGGGCGTTGCGCTTTTTCAGTTTGGCCTTGCCGCGACCACCACGACGGAAGCCATCGCTTTCTTCGTCGGTAGTACGTGGAGCAACGCGTGGTGCGGGCGCTTTTTCTTTGACCGACGCACGATGCGGAGCGTTTTTGCGCTCGCCATCGCCACCACCGCCACGACGATTGTTATCGTCGGCACGTGGTTTGTCCGGGCGACGAGGTTCGTCGCGCTTGCGCGCATCGGCAGCAGGTGCCGGCGCAGCGGCAACCGGAGCGGCCTCGCGTACAGCCTCTGCAGGAGCGCCGGGCGCGGCGACCGCTTCAGTGGAAGCAGGTTGCGCAGCAGCAGGCTGGCGACGCGCTTCTTCTTCGGCGCGACGCTTGGCTTCTTCTTCAGCCTTCTGACGAGCAGCATTTTCTACTGCGCGACGTTCTTCCAGTTCGCGTTTGCGCTCGGCTTCGATTTCTTCCGGGCTGCGCTGTACGAAGACTTTCTTCTTGCGTACTTCAACGCTGATGCTTTTGCTACCAGCAACACGCAGGGTGCTGGTGGTTTTGCGCTGCAATGTAATCTTGCGCGGTTCTTCCACTTTCGCCTTGTGGCTGCTCTTCAAGTGAGTCAGCAAAGACTGCTTCTCACTATCGCTCACACCTTCATCGGCGGCGGTGTGCGGCAGACCTGCCTCACGCATCTGCTGCAACAGGCGCTCTACCGGTGTTTTGACCTCATCGGCCAGTTGTTTCACCGTGACTTGCGTCATGCACTTCTCTCCTCAGGCCGCGCCTAATTACTCGAACCAATGGGCTCGGGCGGCCATGATCAACTTGCCGGCACGATCATCGTCAATGCCGTCGATGTCGAGCAGATCGTCAATAGACTGCTCGGCCAGGTCTTCGCGGGTAATTACGCCGCGCACCGCCAGTTCCATCGCCAAATCCTTGTCCATACCCTCAAGCGAGAGCAGGTCTTCGGCCGGATGGGCGTCTGCCAGCTTTTCCTCAGTAGCGATGGCTTTGGTCAACAAACGATCCTTGGCCCGAGCGCGAAGCTCGTTGACGATATCCTCGTCAAAGCCGTCGATGTTGAGCATTTCCTCCACCGGTACGTAGGCAATCTCTTCCAGGCTGGTAAAGCCTTCGTCCACCAGCACCTGTGCCAGTTCTTCATCGACTTCAAGCTCTTCGATAAAGTTGCGCAGGATGTCGCCGGTTTCAGCTTGCTGCTTAGCCTGGATGTCCGATTCGGTCATCACGTTCAGGGTCCAACCGGTCAGTTGGCTGGCCAGACGCACGTTCTGACCACCACGACCAATGGCCTGAGCCAGATTGTCTGCGCCAACGGCGATGTCCATCGCATGGGCATCTTCGTCAACGATAATTGCCGCCACTTCAGCTGGCGACATGGCGTTGATCACGAACTGCGCCGGGTTATCGTCCCACAGGACGATGTCCACACGCTCACCACCCAACTCGCCCGACACGGCCTGGACGCGCGAACCGCGCATACCAATGCACGCGCCTTGCGGGTCGATGCGTTTGTCCTTGGAGCGAACCGCGATCTTGGCGCGCGAACCCGGGTCGCGGGACGCAGCCATGACTTCGATCAGGCCTTCGGCGATTTCCGGCACTTCGATACGGAACAGCTCGATCAGCATTTCCGGCGCAGTGCGCGACAGGATCAACTGAGGGCCACGGTTCTCGGTGCGGATTTCCTTGAGCAGCGCACGCAGACGCACGCCAACTCGGAAAGTTTCGCGAGAGATGATGTCTTCGCGAGCCAGCAACGCCTCAGCGTTGTTGCCCAGGTCAACGATCACGTTGTCGCGAGTTACTTTTTTCACGGTGCCGGAGATGATTTCACCCAGGCGTTCGCGATAGGCGTCAACGACTTGAGCGCGCTCGGCTTCGCGAACCTTTTGCACGATCACCTGCTTGGCGGTCTGTGCAGCAATACGGCCGAATTCGATCGACTCGATCTTTTCTTCGACGACGTCACCCACCTTGGCGCCCGGGTGCGTTTGCGCAACCTTGCTCGGCCAGGTCTCGATCGCCGGATCATCAAGATCGTCCTCTTCAACCACCGTCCAACGACGGAAAGTCTCATAGGCACCCGTGTGACGGTTGATTTCCACACGCAGATCTACTTCGTCTTCAAAACGTTTCTTGGTAGCAGTGGCCAGGGCCAGCTCCAACGCTTCAAAAATCACGCTTGCCGGTACGCCCTTTTCATTGGATACCGACTCAACAACCAGCAGTACTTCTTTGCTCATCGTACGCCTCGCCTTTCGCAAGCCATTGGATCCGCGGGATCCGCGTCTCAGTCAAAACTGGGAATAATGTTGGCCTTGTCGATCATATCGATCGGCAACAGGAACTCATGGTCTTCTACCTGCACCACGACATCCTGCTCTTCTACACCACGCAGAAGGCCCTGAAAGTTGCGTCGCCCCTCAAAGGGAGATCGCAGCTTGATCTTCACTTGTTCACCGGCAAATTTTGCAAACTGATCAATAGTGAACAGTGGGCGTTCCATGCCTGGCGAGGAAACTTCGAGGGTGTACTCAACGGCGATCGGATCTTCAACATCCAGGACACCGCTGATCTGACGGCTGACAATGGCACAATCGTCCACCAGCACGCCGCCCTCTTTATCGATATAAACGCGCAACATTGAGTGGCGACCTTGAGCCGAAAACTCAATACCCCAGCATTCATAGCCTAGGGCCACGACCACCGGGGCCAACAAGGCCTGCAACTCTTCTAGCTTGCTCGACACCTGAACCCCCTCGTGCATGTATGTGCATGCTGTGCAAAATAAAAAAATGGGCGAAACGCCCATCCTTGAAACGCCGTCGAATAGCGGCGTTGAAAGTGTCCAGCTAACAAAAAGCCCCTTAAAAGGGGCTCCGCTAAAACTGGTTGCGGGGGCCGGATTTGAACCGACGACCTTCGGGTTATGAGCCCGACGAGCTACCAGACTGCTCCACCCCGCGACAAAGCTGGGGCGGAAGTATACGACCGATCCCTTACAGGGTCAATGTAACCTTCCACCTACAAGAAAGCCCGCAACAGCGGGCTCTCCTGATAATTGGTACCGAGAAGGGGACTCGAACCCCTACACCCTATGGGCACAACCACCTCAAGGTTGCGTGTCTACCAATTCCACCACCTCGGCAATACAGCGTTTACAACCCTTCTTACTTCTGCTCTTGAGCTGGAGGCACGTCAGTCGCTGGAGTAGCCGACTTTTGCTCTTGAAGCACCGGGACATCATCAGAAGCCGGTTTTGCTTTTGGTACTTCCAACACTGCTGGGTTTGGCAAACCTGCCTGAGTCAGCACATGAGCTTTCTCTTTAGCAAAGTAACCTAACCCTAAGCTGGTTATGAAGAAACCGGCGGCAAGTATAGCAGTAAACTTACTAAGAAAGGTAGAGGAACCTTGGCTTCCGAACACAGTATTTGAAGCACCTGCACCGAAAGACGCACCAGCATCCGCACCTTTACCCTGTTGCAACAAAACCAGGGCAACTACGCCCAGGGCAGCCAACAGATGAAAAACGACTACGACTGTTTCCAGCATTTTTTCAGTTTCCCGCGGCGCGACAGATCGCACCGAACTCATCTGCATTCAGGGAGGCTCCACCAATGAGCCCCCCATCGATATCCGGCATGCCGAACAGTTCGACCGCATTGGCCGCCTTCACGCTGCCGCCGTATAGAAGACGCACACCTTGTGCGACTTCAGAATTCTCTGCCGCCAACTGAGCGCGAATGGCTGCATGCACATCCTGCGCTTGTTGTGGTGTAGCAGTCAGCCCGGTACCAATGGCCCAGACCGGCTCGTAAGCAATTACTGCCTTTGCAAACGCACCAACACCCAGCTCCTCGATAATGCTGCCAAGCTGACGCGAGACAACCTCAAGAGTTTTGCCCGATTCGCGCTGCTCAAGGGTTTCCCCTATGCACAACACCGGAATCAAGCCACAAGCCTGTGCCGCTGCGAACTTGCGATTGAGTGTCCCATCACGCTCGCCCATCATCTGACGGCGCTCGGAGTGCCCGACAAGCACATAGGAACAACCCGCATCAACCAGCTGACTCGGTGCAATCTCACCGGTCAAGGCACCTTGCATGGCTTCCACCGCAGAATTCTGCGCGCCGACCTGGATCGACTTACCTTTCAAGCCATCAACCACTTGGGTGATATGCAAGCAAGGCGGGAAAACCGCGATATCAACACCGCTAGGCAAGGCCAAGTGACGAAGGCCGTTGATCAGCTCAGCGACACTGGCGCGGGTACCGTGCATCTTCCAGTTACCAGCTACCATAGTGCGACGCATGCTGTACCTCGTCGGTCAAAGTGGGCGCAGATGTTACCCAACCACATCATCACTGGCAAGCCGAATTCAGACGCAAACTTCAGTTACTAGTTTTGCCAAGTCTTCGGCATGGCCACGAACCTGTATTTCATCGTCACCCTCGACCATAACGCGCACCAAAGGCTCTGTGCCGGACTTGCGCAACAGCACCCGGCCACGCCCCGCCATTGCCAGGGTCACACGCTCGCACGCTTCTTTGACAGCTGGGTGCTCAATCGGGTTTTCACCGCCCGCAAAACGCACATTAAGCAAGACTTGAGGGCATTTACGCAGCGCCTGACGCGCCTGGGCCAGGCTCTCGTCTCGACGACGCAAGGCCAGCAACACCTGCAATGCCGCAATAATCGCATCGCCCGTGGTGGTGTGCTGGAAGCACACGACATGCCCGGAGTTCTCACCACCTACTTGCCAGTTACGCTCCAACAGTTCGGCAATGACATAACGGTCACCGACATTGGCGCGCACAAAGGGAATACCCAGGTCTGCCAGCGCCAACTCGAGACCGAGATTGCTCATCAGCGTCCCGACGACACCACCTTGCAGCTTGTTACGCTCATGCAAATCGCGAGCAATGATAAACAACAGGTCGTCACCATCGACCACTGCACCCGTATGATCGACCATCAAGACACGATCACCGTCACCATCGAAGGCGATACCCAGATCGGCATGCTCAGCAAGCACGGCTGCCTGCAACTGCTCCATATGGGTGGAACCGCAGTTTTCGTTGATGTTCAACCCGTTTGGCTGGGCCGACAGCACCGTCACATCCGCACCCAATTCTCTGAATACGCTTGGCGCCACTTTGTAGGTGGCGCCATGAGCACAGTCCACCACGACTTTCAGGCCTGCGAAGTTGGTGCTGGTTGGCACACTGCTCTTGCAGAATTCGATATAGCGGCCGGACGCGTCATTAATACGCGACACCTTGCCCAATTTACTGGACTCAACCACCGTCATCGGCGCATCCAGCAGCTCTTCGATCATCAGCTCGATTTCGTCCGGCAGCTTGGTGCCCTGCCCCGAGAAGAACTTGATGCCATTGTCATCATGAGGGTTGTGCGAGGCGCTGATCACGATACCGGCTTCAGCGTGAAAGGTACGCGTCAGGTAAGCGATCGCCGGTGTCGGCATTGGCCCCAGCAACATCACATCAGCACCTGCGGCAGACAGACCAGCCTCCAGCGCGGACTCAAACATGTATCCCGAAATTCGGGTGTCCTTGCCCACCAGGATGCGGCAAGCGCCCATGCTGCGGAACGCCATGCCTGCCGCCCAACCCAGCTTGAGCATAAAATCAGGAGTAATCGGAAATTCGCCGACCCGACCACGGATACCGTCGGTGCCAAAGTATTTTTTAGTCATAAGTGCTCCATCATTCTTATTCGGCTGATTCTACTGCGGCAAGCATGCGCACCACATCCACGGTTTCGGCGACGTCATGTACACGCAAAATACGCGCGCCCTTGGTCATCGCAAGCGCTGCCAGTGCAAGACCACCGTACAGCCGCTCACCCACCGGGCGATTCAACGCGAGCCCTATCATGCTCTTGCGCGAAACACCGACCAACAAAGGCCGACCAAGGGCATGCAGGGATTCCATATGCTTGAACAGGCTTAAGTTATGTTGCAGGGTCTTGGCGAAACCAAATCCGGGATCAAGGATGATTTTCTCCGGCGCAATTCCTACGCTGGCACATTGAGTCATCCTTTCAGCAAGAAACCCACTTACTTCACCAACGAGATCATCATAGTGCGGACTGTCCTGCATATTGCCGGGCTCTCCCAGCATATGCATAAGGCACACGGGCAAGCCGGTAGCCGCAGCCGCATCCAAGGCGCCGTCACGCTGAAGGGAACGCACATCATTGATCAGCCCCGCCCCCAGACGCGCCGTTTCGTGCATCACGGCAGGCGTCGATGTATCAACCGAGATGATCACATCCAGCTCACGGGCGATAAGCTCTACTATTGGAGCCACTCGCTCAAGCTCCTCCACAGGAGAAACTACGCGAGCGCCCGGCCGGGTGGACTCACCACCGACATCAATCAAGGTCGCGCCAGCGTTCATCATCGCCTCGGCATGACGCAACGCGGCATCCAACTGGCTGAAGCGGCCACCATCGGAAAAGGAATCGGGGGTTACATTGAGAATGCCCATGACATGCGTATGGGCCAAATCAAGAACCCGGTTGCCGCAAGGCAACCGGGTGGAGGACAACACAGAAGTCATTTCAAACCTTAGTGATCAGCTGCCGGGCCGCCGATAGGGGTTTCAGGCCGCTCATTCTGAACGACTGGCGGGGTGCCAGAAGTGCCCGAACCGCCTTCCCAATCGCGAGGCTCACGAGGCTCGCGACCCGCCATGATGTCATCGATCTGATCGGCATCTATGGTTTCGTACTTCATCAGCGCATCAGCCATTGCGTCCAGCTTGTCGCGGTTATCGGTCAGGATCTGCTTGGCCGTGCCATAGCACTGGTCAATGATGCTGCGCACTTCGGAGTCGATCAGCTTGGCTGTTTCACCGGAGAAGCTGGCACTCTGACCGCCACCGCCACGCCCCAAGAACACTTCACCTTCTTCCTCAGCATACATCAGAGGGCCCAGCTTTTCCGACAAGCCCCATTTCGTCACCATATTTCGTGCAATCTGACTGGCCCGCATGATGTCGTTGGAAGCGCCGGTGGTTACGCCGTCGAAACCCAAGGTCATCTCTTCAGCGATACGACCGCCATACAAAGAACAGATTTGGCTGATCAGCGCACGCTTGGAGAGGCTGTAACGATCTTCTTCCGGCAGAAACATGGTGACACCCAGCGCCCGACCACGAGGAATGATCGACACTTTGTAGACCGGATCGTGCTCAGGCACTACGCGACCGACAATGGCATGACCCGCCTCATGATAAGCAGTGTTCTGCTTCTCTTTTTCAGACATGACCATGGATTTACGCTCAGCGCCCATCATGATCTTGTCTTTAGCCAGCTCGAACTCCTTCATCTCAACGATGCGCTTGCCGGTACGGGCAGCAAACAGCGACGCTTCGTTCACCAGGTTGGCCAGGTCAGCACCAGAGAAGCCTGGCGTACCCCGCGCAATCACCGCTGGGGCTACGTCATCACCCATTGGCACTTTGCGCATGTGCACTTTCAAAATCTGCTCACGCCCACGAATATCTGGCAAGCCCACCACGACCTGCCGGTCGAAACGGCCTGGACGCAGCAACGCCGGGTCCAGTACGTCTGGTCGGTTGGTTGCGGCAATAACGATGATGCCGTCATTCATTTCGAAGCCATCCATCTCGACCAGCAACTGGTTGAGAGTCTGCTCACGCTCATCATGACCGCCACCCATGCCGGCGCCACGATGGCGACCTACGGCATCGATTTCGTCGATAAAAATGATGCAGGGAGCATGCTTCTTGGCCTGCTCGAACATATCGCGAACACGGCTGGCGCCCACACCGACAAACATTTCTACGAAGTCAGAACCGGAAATAGTGAAGAACGGCACCTTGGCCTCGCCGGCAATCGCCTTGGCCAGCAAGGTTTTACCGGTACCCGGAGGTCCAACCATCAGTACGCCACGGGGAATACGACCGCCCAGACGCTGGAACTTGCCTGGATCGCGCAGGAACTCGACCAGTTCGCCGACTTCCTCCTTGGCTTCGTCGCAACCGGCAACGTCCGCCAGGGTAGTCTTTACCTGATCTTCGGAGAGCAGGCGCGCCTTACTCTTGCCAAAGCTCATCGGCCCGCCCTTGCCTCCAGCACCGCCTTGCATCTGGCGCATGAAGAACATGAACACAGCAATAATCACCAGGATAGGAAAGCTGGCTACAAGCAGTTGAGTCCAGATGCTCTGCTGCTCAGGCTGCTTGCCCTCGACAACCACGTGGTTATCCACCAGGTCGCCGATCAAGCCATTGTCTGGGATATTCGGGCGAATGGTCTTGAAGCCATCGCCATCGTTGCGCTTGCCGGTGATAACCGCGCCATCGACCGTCACGCGCTCTACCTTGCCATCCTTGACTTGCTGGATGAAGTCGGAATAGTTGAGGGTCTGTGGCTCGTTAGGGCTGGAGAAGTTGTTCATCACCGTCACAAGGACAGCCGCGATGATCAACCACAGGATCAGATTCTTTGCCATATCGTTCAATTAACTACCCTCTGAAGCAAGCTCCGCTACTGGCGCGTGCTTCGCATGATATTCACCGGCCTAACTTACTACATTACCTACAACTCTGGCAGGCGCCGTCTGTAACCCTTTGTGAAACTTTGACTACACAATATTCGTAAAGCTTCGTGACGAAAGCGATATAAAAAAACCTATCGACTCCCTTCAAACCTTCAAAGACGCTCATCACTGGCGGCACCTTCGATGCCGCGGTACCCCCGCGCCAACAGGTATTGCTCGCGCGAGCGGTCTCGGGAAGAGTCCGGCTTACGCATCTGAACCTTGTCGAACAGCTTGCGGATGTTCTTGTGATATTCGTCGAAGCCTTCCCCTTGGAAGACCTTGACCAGGAAATCCCCACCCGGACGCAATACCCGCCCGGCCAGGTCCAGCGCCAGCTCGCAAAGGAACATGGCTCGCGGCATATCAACAGCCGGTAATCCACTCATATTGGGGGCCATGTCGGAAATCACAAGGTCAACCTGTGAATTTCCCACAGCCTCCAGGATCTCGGCCAGAACGGCATCCTGGGTAAAATCGCCGTGCACGAAGGTCACATCGGGGATGCTGTCCATCTCCAGGATATCGGAAGCGATCAACCGACCTTGCCCACCAATCAGACGACTGGCCACCTGGGACCAGCCACCCGGCGCAGCGCCCAGGTCTATCACGCTCATGCCGGGGCGAAACAATTTGTCCTTGTCCTGCAGCTCCAGCAGCTTGTAGCTGGCCCGGGAACGGTAACCATCCTTTTGCGCCTTTTTGACGTAAGGATCGTTGAAATGCTCTTGTAGCCACTTAAGGCTGGTTTTGGAACGGGCCACGGGCCACCTCGAAAATAAAACGGGTCGTGATTAACTGGGCGGTCCCGGACTCGCTCGGGTAAACTGGCCGCCGCTTTTTACAAGATCAGACGCAGGGGTCAGATTATGCCGCTCACTCAAGAGCAGAAGAAACAGTACAAATCCATTGGCCACCATCTGAAACCAGTTCTGATTGTGGCAGACAACGGTTTGACTGAAGGTGTGTTAGCCGAATTTGAACGCGCACTCAATGATCATGAACTGATCAAGATCAAGGTCAATATCCTTGATCGCGAAGCGCGCCTGGCCGCCGTTGCAGAACTGTGCAAGGTGGGCAAGGCAGACTTGGTTCAAGTCATCGGCAAGATGGCGCTGCTGTATCGCAAGAATTTCAGCGCCAATAAGCAATTGTCGAACGTCCATCGCTTCAAGTGATGAAAAGGGTCAAGGGCGTGCTTCGCGCGCCCCGCCACTCCACCCCGGTGCAGGCTGCATAATCAGCACCAAGCCAGAGAACCCTAGCACAAGATAGCTGAATAACTGCCAGCGCAACGCTTCCGGCACCCACACATGCAATACGCAAAACAATGCGCATGCATACAGCGCCATCAACAGCAGTTGGCCGCGAATATCCCGCCACAAACTCCCCAAGCCTTCAGCCTTGACCAGCACCAATGCCTGGATCGTCACGCACGCCGCCGAAAAACCCACCAGCAACCCGCTCAGCAATCCATCGATTTCATCGATGAGCAGCGGAGCCAGGCCTATCAGACCCAGCGCCGGCAATACACCGATGTGCAGCAGCCAAAGGCCGCCCACCCACAACATCTGGACAAGCTGCCAAAGCATGGCGCCCGCACGAAGCGGGCGCCGCCTTTCAGATGTGACGAACTTCAACGATCTCGTACTCGATCACGCCGCCAGGCGTCTTGACGGCCACCACATCACCCTCTTCCTTGGCAATCAAGGCGCGGGCCAGCGGTGAACCCACAGAGATCTTGCCGAGCTTGAAGTCAGCTTCATCCTCTCCAACGATGTGGTAGACAACGCTTTCGTCAGTCTCAACGTTGGCGATTTCCACGGTAGTACCGAAAATCACCTTGCCGGTGCGAGGAATGGTCGTCACATCAATCACCACCGAATTTTGCAGGCGGCCTTCGATGTCACGGATCCGCGCCTCGACCATACCTTGCTGCTCGCGAGCAGCGTGGTATTCGGCGTTTTCCTTTAAGTCACCCAGCTCGCGGGCCGTACCGATGTCCTGGCTCAGCTTTGGACGTACGACCTTGGTCAGATGAGCGTGCTCCTCTTCCAGCGCCTTGAAGCCCTGGACTGTCATTGGGTATTTGGTCATGCCTTCAATCCTGCGTGTAGATCCTGCAAGCGACGCACGGTCTTTTCCGGACCGAACTTGAGCGCTTCGCAGATAGCTTCGCCAGCAGCAATGGTGGTGGTGCAGTAAATCTTGTGCTGCAGGGCGTTACGACGAATGGAGTAGGAGTCCGCGATCGACTGGCGACCTTCGGTGGTGTTGATGATCAGGGTGACTTCGTCATTCTTGATCATGTCGACCACATGCGGACGGCCTTCCGTTACCTTGTTCACGCGACGCACTTTCAGGCCGGCAGCTTCGATCAGCTTGGCGGTCCCGGCAGTGGCGACGACTTCGAAGCCCAAGTTGATCAGATCACGCGCCACACCTGCAACCAGTGGCTTGTCGTCATCACGCACGCTGATGAACGCGGTACCGCCGGTCGGCAGCACTTCGCTTGCGCCCATCTGAGCCTTGGCGAACGCCTCGCCAAAGGTATCGCCCACGCCCATCACTTCACCGGTGGACTTCATCTCTGGGCCCAGGATCGGGTCCACGCCAGGGAATTTGGCGAATGGGAACACCGCCTCTTTCACGCTGTAGAAGTTCGGGATGATTTCCTTGGTGAAGCCGATTTCCTTCAAGGTCTTACCAGCCATCACGCGGGCAGCGATCATGGCCAGGGACACACCGATGCACTTGGAAACGAACGGCACGGTACGCGAAGCGCGCGGGTTGACTTCGATGACGTAGATGTCTTCGCCTTGCAGCGCCAACTGTACGTTCATCAGGCCGACCACGCCCAACTCCAGCGCCATCTTCTTGACCTGTTCACGCATCTCGTCCTGGATATGCAGCGGCAGCGAGTAAGGTGGCAGCGAGCACGCGGAGTCACCGGAGTGAACACCGACCTGCTCGATGTGCTGCATGATCGCGCCGATCACCACGTCGGTACCGTCGCAGACCGCATCTACGTCCATTTCGATAGCACAGTTGAGGAAGTGATCCAGCAGCACCGGGCTGTCGTTGGATACTTTCACCGCATCACGCAGGTAACGCTTGAGCTCTTCTTCCTCGTAGACGATTTCCATCGCACGACCGCCCAGTACGTAGGACGGGCGCACCACCAACGGGTAGCCGATCTTGCTGGCTGCACGGATGGCTTCGTCTTCGCTGCGCACGGTGGCGTTCGGCGGCTGACGCAGGTTCAGGCGCTCAACCATCTGCTGGAAGCGCTCACGGTCTTCGGCACGGTCGATTGCATCCGGGCTGGTACCGATGATCGGCACGCCGGCGGCCTCAAGGGCACGCGCCAGTTTCAGCGGTGTCTGGCCGCCATACTGGACGATCACGCCTTTAGGCTTCTCGACGCGACAGATTTCCAGCACGTCTTCCAGCGTTACCGGCTCGAAATACAAACGGTCGGACGTGTCGTAGTCAGTTGAAACAGTTTCCGGGTTGCAGTTGACCATGATGGTCTCGTACCCGTCTTCGCGCAGCGCAAGCGCGGCGTGTACGCAGCAATAGTCGAACTCGATGCCCTGGCCGATACGGTTCGGACCGCCGCCCAGGATAATGATCTTGTCGCGGCCCGACGGTGCGGCTTCGCACTCTTCCTCGTAGGTGGAGTAAAGGTACGCAGTGTCGGTGGCAAATTCGGCGGCGCAGGTGTCAACGCGCTTGTAGACCGGAAAGATATCCAGCTTATGGCGATGCGTGCGCAGGTTTTTCTCGGTCACACCCAGCAATTTGGCCAGGCGCTGGTCGGAGAAGCCTTTGCGCTTGAGGCGGAACATCAGGTCGCGGTCGATAGACGACAGACCTAGGGTCTTGACCTTCTCTTCTTCCTTGATCAGATCTTCGATCTGCACCAGGAACCAAGGGTCAATCATGTTCATGCCAAAGATATCTTCGACGGTCATGCCCGCACGGAAGGCGTCAGCCACGTACCAGATACGCTCGGCACCCGGCACGGTCAGCTCGCGCTTGAGCACGCTCATGCTCTCCGGGTTGCTCAGGTCAAGCTTCTCGTCCAGACCGCAAACGCCCACTTCCAGGCCACGCAGGGCTTTCTGCAGGGATTCCTGGAAAGTGCGGCCGATGGCCATGACTTCACCCACAGACTTCATCTGGGTGGTCAGGCGCGCGTCAGCCTTGGCGAATTTCTCGAAGGCAAAGCGCGGCAGCTTGGTCACAACGTAGTCGATGGACGGCTCGAAAGAGGCCGGCGTAGCGCCGCCCGTGATTTCGTTTTGCAGCTCGTCCAGGGTATAGCCGATAGCCAGCTTGGCAGCGATACGCGCAATCGGGAAGCCAGTAGCTTTCGAGGCAAGCGCCGAAGAACGCGATACACGCGGGTTCATCTCGATCACGACCATGCGGCCGGTATCCGGGCAGATGCCAAACTGAACGTTGGAACCACCGGTTTCAACGCCGATCTCACGCAATACCGCCAGCGAGGCGTTACGCATGATCTGGTATTCCTTGTCCGTCAGGGTCTGCGCCGGAGCAACGGTGATCGAATCGCCGGTGTGCACACCCATCGGGTCGAAGTTTTCGATGGAGCAGACGATGATGCAGTTGTCCTTTTTGTCGCGGACAACCTCCATCTCATACTCTTTCCAGCCGATCAGGGACTCGTCGATCAGCAGCTCTTTGGTCGGCGACAGATCCAGACCACGGGCGCAGATTTCTTCGAACTCTTCACGGTTGTAAGCAATGCCACCGCCGGTGCCGCCCATGGTGAAGGACGGACGGATAATGCACGGGAAGCCCAGTTTTTCGAGAACCGCGTTGGCCTCTTCCATGCTGTGGGCGATGCCGGAACGCGGGCAGTCAAGGCCGATGGACTTCATGGCTTTGTCGAAACGCGAACGGTCTTCAGCTTTGTCGATGGTATCGGCGTTGGCGCCGATCATCTCTACGCCAAACTTCTCCAGGACGCCTTCGCGCTCCAGGTCCAGGGCGCAGTTCAGGGCAGTCTGGCCACCCATGGTTGGCAACAACGCGTCCGGGCGCTCTTTTTCGATGATCTTGGCAACGGTCTGCCATTTGATCGGTTCGATGTAGGTGGCGTCGGCCATGTCCGGGTCGGTCATGATGGTGGCCGGGTTGGAGTTCACCAGGATGACGCGGTAGCCCTCTTCGCGCAGGGCTTTACAGGCCTGGGCGCCGGAGTAGTCGAATTCGCAGGCCTGGCCGATCACAATCGGGCCAGCGCCGAGAATCAGGATGCTTTTTATGTCTGTACGTTTTGGCATGGGTTTGTCACTCAAATCCGCAGGTCAGTCGGCAAGCCGTCTTGAACAATCTTTGAAGAGCCAGCGGGGGCCACCGAGGTTCGGGGCCGCCCGCAGGCCGCTCACTCAGCGTCGCTTGGCCATCTCATTGATGAAACGGTCGAACAGCGGCGCGACGTCGTTCGGGCCCGGGCTGGCTTCAGGGTGGCCCTGGAAGCTGAACGCGCTCTTGTCGGTGCGCTCGATGCCTTGCAGGGAGCCGTCGAACAGCGACTTGTGAATGGCGCGGACGTTGCCCGGCAAAGTCGCCTCATCCACCGCAAAACCGTGGTTCTGGCTGGTGATCATTACAACGCCGGTATCCAGGTCTTGCACGGGATGGTTGGCACCATGATGGCCGTGACCCATTTTCAGGGTTTTGGCGCCGGAGGCCAGGGCCAGCAACTGGTGGCCGAGGCAGATACCGAATACCGGAATCTCGGTCTCCAGCACTTCCTTGATTGCCTGGATGGCATAGTCGCAAGGTTCCGGGTCACCCGGCCCGTTGGACAGGAACACACCGTCCGGCTGCAGGGCCAGTACGTCGCTGGCAGGCGTTTGCGCCGGCACCACGGTAACGCGACAGCCACGCTCGACCAGCATGCGCAGGATGTTGTACTTCACACCGTAGTCATAAGCGACAACGTGGTAAGGCAGGTCCGCGGACTCGATGGTCGCGTGGCTGTCAGTCTTCAGATCCCAGACGGTGGAGCGCCACTCGTACTGTTCCTTGGTGCTGACGACTTTCGCCAGGTCCATGCCTTTCAGGCCAGGGAAGCCTTGCGCCGCGGCAATCGCCGCCTCTTCGGAAATATCGTCGCCGACCATGATGCAGCCGTTCTGCGAGCCTTTTTCACGCAGGATGCGCGTGAGGCGGCGCGTATCGATACCGGCAATCGCCACAACGTTGTTGGCTTTCAGGTAGTCCGACAGCGACATCGTGTTACGCCAGTTGCTTGCAACCAGCGGCAAGTCACGGATCACCAGGCCGGCCGACCAGACACGATCAGACTCGACGTCTTCCGGCGTAGTACCGGTGTTGCCGATGTGCGGATAGGTCAGGGTAACAATCTGTTGGGCGTAGGAAGGATCGGTAAGGATTTCCTGATAGCCGGTCATGGCGGTGTTAAACACCACCTCTCCAACGGTCTGACCGTCGGCTCCAATGGCTTCGCCGCGAAAAATGCTGCCATCAGCAAGGGCGAGTATGGCTGGCTTAGTCAAGAAGACCTCCCGTAAATAAAGCCTGAAAGGGCGATCGCAGGTTGTAAAAAAGCGGAGTGACGTATGGACACGTCACCCCGCTTCTTCACTGAATTATTCTGCGCGCTTTTAGTGGACACACTAAAGCTGTAGCTTACAGAAAAAGGTTTTTTTGGTCCACCGCTAAAGAGCCTAAAAGGCAGGAGAATGCGACAGGGCGTCGCTTAGCGGGTAAAAACGGGGCCTCAGGATAATCCCGAGGCCCTGTTTTAGCTACTGATTAGTGCAAATCCAGCACATCGCGCATGTCGTACAGGCCAGGTTCGCGACCTTCCAACCAGAGCGCCGCACGCACCGCGCCCTTGGCAAATGTCATGCGACTGGAGGCCTTATGAGTGATTTCCAGCCGCTCGCCTTCTGTGGCGAACAGCACGGTATGGTCACCCACCACATCACCACCGCGAACGGTTGCAAAACCAATGGTGTCACGCGCACGTGCGCCGGTATGACCTTCACGACCGTACACCGCCACCTTCGACAGGTCGCGACCCAGCGCATCGGCAATCGCTTCTCCCATACGCAGCGCAGTCCCGGACGGGGCATCGATCTTGTGACGGTGATGAGTTTCGATGATCTCGATATCCGCTTCATCCCCAAGCACACGAGCCGCCATATCCAGCAACTTGAGCGACAGGTTCACGCCGATACTGAAGTTGGCGGCGAAGACGACAGGGATATCCTTGCCCGCCTCCACCAGCAATTGCTTTTGCTCAGCCGTCAAGCCGGTGGTACCAATGACCATGGCCTTGCCTGCCTTGCGGCAGAATGCAAGATTTTTGAGCATGACGTCGGGCAAGGTGAAATCGATCAGTACGTCGAACTCCTCAACCACCTGCTCAAGACTGCCGGACATCGACACCCCGATACGACCCAACGAGGCCAACTCACCGGCGTCCGCACCGATCAACGTGCTGCCAGGGCGAACAATGGCCGCTGTCAGCCCCGAGGCCGGCGAGCGCTGCTGCACCGCCTCGACCAATGTTTTGCCCATGCGCCCGGCGGCACCCATTACGGCTATACGTCGCATACTCACTTCCTTACAGGTCGCCGAAGAAGCGCTTCACGCCTTCGAAGAAGCCAGTGGTTTTCGGCGAATGGGTGTCGTCGCCTTCCAGCGAACTGCGAAACTCCTCAAGCAGCTCGCGTTGACGGCGATTCAGATTGACCGGTGTCTCCACCGCCACCCGACACATCAGGTCGCCAGCACCGCCGCCACGCACCGGGGCAACGCCCTTGCCGCGAATACGGAACTGCTTGCCGGTCTGCGTCCCCTCAGGGATCTTGAGCTTCACGCGACCATCAAGAGTCGGGATCTCCAGCTCGCCACCCAAGGCCGCATCGACAAAGCTGATTGGCACTTCACAGAACAGGTGCTTGCCGTCGCGCTGGAAGATCGAATGCTCGCGCACATTGATCACCACGTACAGGTCGCCCGTTGGGCCACCCTGAGCACCCGCCTCGCCTTCACCCGACAGACGAATACGATCCCCGGTATCCACGCCGGTCGGCACTTTCACCGACAACGTCTTGTACTCTTCGACACGACCTTCGCCGTGGCAGGAGTCGCACGGATCGGAAATGATCTTGCCCTGGCCATGGCAGCGCGGGCAGGTCTGCTGCACCGAGAAGAAGCCCTGCTGCATCCGCACCTGGCCAATACCGCCACAGGTCGGACACGTAATCGGCGCGGAGCCTTTTTTGGCACCCGAACCGTCGCACGGCTTGCAGTTCACCAGCGTCGGCACACGGATATTGACGCTGGTACCGCGCACGGCTTCTTCCAGGTTCAGCTCAAGGGTGTAGCGCAAGTCGCTGCCACGCTGGGCGCCACCACGCTGGCCACCCCGACCACCACCGAAGAAGTCGCTGAATACATCGCCAAAAATATCGGAGAAATTCTGACCACCAAAACCGGCACCGCCGCCGCCCATGCTTGGATCGACACCAGCATGGCCATACTGGTCGTAGGCCGCACGTTTGTTGGGATCAGACAGGCATTCGTAGGCCTCGTTGGCCTCCTTGAACATTTCTTCGGATTCTTTGCTATCCGGATTACGGTCTGGGTGATGCTTCATCGCCAGGCGACGGTAAGCCTTTTTCAGGTCCGCCTCGCTGGAGCCACGCTCCACACCCAATACTTCGTAATAGTCACGCTTTGCCATAAGTCTTTGCACTCTTAAGGACGTTCAGCCAGACCCTCCTGAGCCTCGCCAAACTCGTTGAGCCCCAATACAGGCCCGGACCCAACTCACGTCAATTCAACGATCCTGGACATTACTGCTTTTAGCCAGGGACCCGGCCAAAAAAGCGGTATTTATTGCTCGGAAAGCAGGAGCATTCCCGATCACACCGCCAGCATCCGAACGTTGTCGCACGCTGTAAAAATTCGCATACCCCAGACACACCAACGCGGGAGCAAGCTCCCGCGCGGCGACATCCTACCAGTCACCGCTGGACAGCGGTCAACCGGGCGACCAACTTACTTGTGGTCTTTGACTTCTTCAAACTCAGCATCGACAACGTCATCATGCTTGGCTTCAGACTCTGCTTGCTGCGCAGCACCTTCAGCCGGCTGGCCTTGCTCGGCGTACATCTTTTGGGCAACCGGCGCGGAGACTTTCGACAGCTCCTCGACCTTGACCTCGATCGCGGCCTTGTCGTCGCCCTTGATGGCAGCTTCCAGGGCAACCACGGCAGCTTCAATCGCGGTCTTCTCTTCAGCGGTCACTTTGTCGCCAGCATCCGCAACCATTTTGCGCGTCGAGTGAACAAGCGCATCACCCTGGTTACGCGCACCGGCCAGCTCTGCGAACTTGGCATCCGCTTCGGCGTTGGCTTCAGCATCACGAATCATCTGTTGAATTTCTTCATCAGACAGACCGGAGTTGGCCTTGATGGTGATCTTCTGCTCTTTGCCGGTCGCCTTGTCTTTCGCGCCGACGTGCAGGATGCCGTTGGCATCGATGTCGAAGGTCACTTCGATTTGCGGCACGCCACGTGGAGCCGGTGGAATCTCGGCCAAGTCGAACTTGCCCAGGGACTTGTTCTGCGCAGCCTGCTTACGCTCACCTTGCAGCACGTGGATGGTCACAGCGCCCTGGTTGTCATCAGCCGTCGAGAACACCTGGGATTTCTTGGTAGGAATCGTGGTGTTTTTCTCGATCAGCGCAGTCATCACGCCGCCCATGGTTTCGATACCCAGGGTCAGCGGGCTGACGTCCAGCAGCAGCACGTCTTTCACGTCACCGGCCAATACCGCGCCCTGGATGGCAGCACCCATGGCAACTGCTTCGTCCGGGTTCACATCCTTACGCGCTTCTTTACCGAAGAACTCGGTGACTTTCTGCTGCACCAGCGGCATACGAGTCTGGCCACCAACGAGGATGACGTCATTGATGGAGCCAACGTCGATACCGGCGTCTTTCAGTGCGATACGGCAAGGCTCGATGGTGCGCTGCACCAAGTCTTCAACGAGCGCTTCCAGCTTGGCGCGGGAAATTTTCACGTTCAAGTGCTTAGGACCCGTGGCGTCTGCAGTGATGTACGGCAGGTTCACGTCGGTCGACTGAGCGGAAGACAGTTCGATCTTGGCTTTCTCGGCAGCTTCTTTCAGGCGCTGCATCGCCAGCGGGTCGCCCTTGAGGTTCATGCCGCTTTCTTTCTTGAATTCGTCAACGAGGTAGTCGATCAGACGAATGTCAAAGTCCTCGCCACCCAGGAAGGTGTCACCGTTGGTGGCCAACACTTCGAACTGGTGCTCGCCGTCCACTTCAGCGATCTCGATCACGGAAACGTCGAAGGTACCGCCACCCAGGTCATAAACGATCACTGTGTGATCGCCCTTGGCCTTATCCATGCCGTAGGCCAGAGCAGCCGCGGTAGGTTCGTTGATGATACGTTTTACGTCCAGGCCCGCGATGCGGCCGGCGTCTTTGGTCGCCTGGCGCTGACTGTCGTTAAAATAGGCCGGAACGGTGATCACCGCCTCGGTGACGGCTTCGCCCAGATAGTCTTCGGCTGTCTTCTTCATCTTTTTCAAGACTTCAGCCGAGATCTGCGGTGCAGACATTTTGTTGCCGTTTACTTCAACCCAGGCGTCACCATTGTCAGCCTTGGCGATTTTGTACGGCACCATCTTGATGTCTTTTTGTACGACTTCTTCGTCGAACTTACGACCGATCAGACGCTTTACCGCGTACAGGGTGTTGTGCGGGTTGGTGACAGCCTGACGCTTGGCCGACTGACCAACGAGGATCTCGCCATCGTTGGCGTAAGCAATGATCGACGGCGTAGTACGCGCACCTTCGGCGTTTTCGATAACTTTGGCTTTGCCGTTTTCCATGACGGAGACGCAGGAGTTGGTGGTCCCCAGGTCGATACCGATGATTTTGCCCATGATTTACTCTCCCGAAACTTGAATTTGGTTGCCGCAGCAGTGGTGGCTAACTGCGGTAGCACTTAAACGCTTGACTTATAAATGGGGGCCTTGCGGCAGATTTCAAGCCTGCTCATCAATAGAAGGCGAAACGGGTGCAGGAGCCTTGCTCACCACCACCATCGCCGGGCGCAGCAAGCGGCCGTTGAGCAGATAACCCTTCTGGAACACTTTCAACACGCTGTTTGGCTCAAGGTCATGGCTTTCCTGCATGGCCATTGCCTGGTGATGCTCAGCATTGAATGGCTCGCCGCCTTGCGGATCGATGGCTTCCAACTGATAACGCTTCAGGGTGTCCTGGAACATTTTCAGCGTCAGCTCGATCCCTTCGCGCATCGGACGGATGTTTTCGTCGTCCGGGTTGGACAGCTCAAGACCACGCTCCAGGCTGTCGATGATCGGCAGCAAATCACTGGCAAATTTCTCCAGCGCGAACTTGTGCGCTTTTTCTACATCCTGCTCGGCACGGCGGCGGACGTTCTGCAGATCGGCGGCAACACGCAAAGACTGATCCTGCGCAGCGACCAACTGCTCTTCGAGCACTTGCACGCGAGTTGCCAGTTCATCACCGACGGCCGAATTGGCGTCTGGAGCTTGCGTATCCTGCGTCTGTTCGTCAGCCATAGTTTTCTCCTTTCAAAATCATGCACGAGCTCAACTCGCGCTTCTGTTCCGGTATATGGGGTCACAATTTCCAGGTTCAAGAGCGCGAACGTCAGCAAAAGTCTTTCCGGTGCCCAGGATCAATTCCTGCTCCTTACATTCCCCGTCGCGCTTAAAAAACGTTCACATCAAACGAATCGAGCTAAGCGCGAGGATTGTCAGCTCCAGACAAAACACTGTATAAATAACCAGACCTAACACCTGGGAGCGGCCGTCATGCTCGTGCACCTGTCTGTACATAACTACGCCATCGTTGAACATCTGGATCTCGAACTGGATCGCGGGATGAGCGTAATCACAGGCGAAACCGGCGCCGGCAAGTCGATCATGCTCGACGCCCTGGGCCTGACCCTGGGCGACCGCGCCGACAGTGGCGTAGTGCGCCCCGGTGCAGAAAAGGCCGACATCCTCGCCACCTTCGATCTATCAGACATTCCCGAAGCCGAAACCTGGCTGACCGAGCGCGACCTCAATAATGAAGGCCCCTGCATTCTGCGCCGGGTCATCACCGCCGAAGGGCGCTCCCGCGGCTATATCAACGGCACCCCCTGCCCTCTTGGCGATTTGAAAGCCCTGGGCGAGTTGTTGATCGACATCCACAGCCAGCACGAACACCAGTCACTGCTCAAAACCGATACCCATCGCCGGCTGCTCGATGAATACGCAGGCGCCACTGACCTTGCGCGCCAAGTCCAGTTGGCTGCCCAACGCTGGCGCCAAACGCGCCAAGAGCTGGAACGCCTCTCCAACTCGGGCGATGAACAACGTGCTCGGCATCAACTTCTCAGCTACCAGCTTGAAGAATTGGAAAGCCTGGGTCTTGGCGAGACGGAGCTGGAGCAACTGGAGCAGGAACACAAAAACCTGACCAATGCCGAAACCCTGCTGGGTATCTGCCGCCAGGTGGTGGAGCAATGCAGCGAAAGCGATTCTGGCAATGTGCTCAACGCACTTACCGCCAGCCTCAATCGGCTATCCAGCGTAAATAGCGCCTCAGGCTCGCTAAGCGAGGCGACCACGCTGCTGACCAGTGCGCAAATACAAGTCGAGGAGGCTGTGGGCGAACTGAATCGTTTTCTGGACCACTTCGATGCCGACCCGGCGCGCCTGCAAGAAATAGAAGAGCGCCTGGACACCATCTATACCCTGGCGCGCAAACATCGAATCCAGCCCACTGAAGTGGCAACGATGCAGCAAAAACTGCTCGATGAAATCGAGACGTTGAATGCCAATGACGAATCCATTGAGCGACTGGGCGAAGAGCTCACCTCTTTTGCCCGCCACTATCAAGAGAAAGCCCGGGAACTGAGCGACCTGCGCCAACAGGCCGCCACAAGCCTGGCCAGCGCCGTAGAGCAGGAAATTCAGCGCCTGGGCATGCCGGGTGGGCGCTTCACCATTGAGCTGCGCGCCAACGCCGGCCATGAGCTGCAGCCCCACGGACTGGAACAGGTAGAACTACTGGTCAGCGCCAACCCGAGGCCAGCCGCTCAAGGCACTGGCAAAAGTGGCGTCTGGTGGCGAGCTGTCGCGAATCAGCCTGGCGATCCAGGTGATTACCGCGCAAACCTCACGGGTACCGACATTGGTATTCGACGAAGTTGACGTCGGTATCGGCGGGCCGACTGCGGAAATTGTTGGCCAGCTGTTGCGCCGCCTGGGGGACCGGGGCCAGGTGCTTACGGTCACGCACCTGCCACAAGTGGCAGCCCAAGGGCACCAGCACTTGTTTGTGCACAAGGTAAGAGGCAGCGATGCGACACATACTGCGGTATCCAAGCTGAACAAGTCGGAGCGAGTGGAAGAAGTGGCGCGAATGCTCGGCGGGATAGACTTGACCAAAGAGTCTTTGGCTCACGCCAAAAAAATGGTTGTAGCCGCCAAGGCCTGAATACCTCTCCTATAGAAAGCACGAAGGCGACCCTAAGGTCGCCTTCGATCGTTTCGCAGAGCAATTCTGCGTCGTTTTTACTTTTTCTTACGGATGTACAACACCAGATTGTGGTCGACCAGATCGAAGCCATGCTCTTCAGCAATCTTATGCTGCAGCGCTTCGATTTCGGGGCTGGTGAACTCGATAACCTCGTTGGTATCCAGGTCAACCATGTGATCGTGATGACCACCGTCAGCCAATTCGAACACCGCATGACCGCCGTCGAAATTATGACGAACCACCAGCCCTGCGGCTTCAAACTGGGTCAGTACACGGTAAACCGTGGCCAGGCCGACATCCTCGTTAGACTCCATCAGCGCCTTGTAAACATCCTCGGCACTCATGTGACGCTGCTCAGCAGAATCGAGCATTTGTAGAATCTTGACTCGTGGCAGAGTCACTTTAAGACCGGCTTTGCGTAGTTCGCTATTTTCAACCATGGTTAGCTTTCTCGCGGATGCTGCTTCGCAGCTTCTCTTAATACGGGTATGATCGGCGTTTACGTTGTCCCAGCCAAGATAGTGGAAGTCGCCCACCGATGCAAAACACCAAGCTCTTGCTAACCAGTTTCACCTTTGTGGGACTGCTCGCACTCGCCGGTTGTTCATTCCCCGGGGTTTACAAAATCGACATCCAGCAGGGCAATGTCGTCACGCAGGACATGATAGACCAGTTACGCCCGGGAATGACCCGACGGCAAGTAAGGTTTATCATGGGCAATCCCCTGCTGACCGACACTTTCCATGCCGATCGCTGGGATTATCTCTATAGCCTCCAGCCTGGTGGCGGTGAACGCCAACAGGAGCGCGTCAGCGTCATTTTCAATGGCAATGACCAGCTCGTCAGCCTGTCCGGCGACTTCATGCCTGGCGTGAGCCGTGACGAAGCCCTGCTCGGCAAGGACAACGGGACCAACGTGACCGCGCCAGCGCAGGAAAGCGAGAAGCCGAAGTCCGAAGTACCGGCCAAGCCTGGGTCCTTGCTCGACAAGATCCAGAAGGACGTCGACGGGGTCGAAACCGTTCCAGTCCCGACGCCTCAGCCTCTGGACACCAGCCCGCAGTAACTTCGTGGCGCTCAACAAAAAGCCCGGCATGCCGGGCTTTTTGTTGCCTGTGGTTTGGCGACTTTATAAAGACTGCTGCTTGGCCAGCGCCGCCTTGGCCGCACGTAGCCTGCGGACTTCCTTAGGGTCTACCAGCAAGGGGCGGTAGATTTCAATACGATCCCCCGCTTGCACAGCGCGCGCATCAGCGTCTGCGACTACCTTGCCGAAGACCCCCAAAGGGCAGCCCGCCAGGTCCACTCCAGGAAATTGCGCCGCCATCCCCGACGCCAGCACCGCGGCTCGCAGACTGGTTCCCGGCGCCACCGCAACCGCCAACAGAACCTGACGATCAACAGCGGCGTACACCACCTCAATCTCAACCATGCAGTTGCTTGGCTCGCTGGCAGAATGCATCGACCAAGGTGTTGGCCGCCTGATTGAACAAAGGCCCCAACGTCGCGCGCACAATCGGCCCCGCGTAATCGAACGAGAGGTCCAGACTGATCTTGCAAGCCTTGTCGGTCAGCGCCTTGAACACCCACACGCCGTGCAGTTGGGTAAATGGCCCTTCCTGCAGATTCATTTCAATGGACTTGCCCGGCACCAGCACATTGCGCGTCACAAAATGCTGGCTAAGGCCACCCTTGGCCACCCCGACACTGGCGACCATGTGCTCCTCACTGCCTTCCAACACTTCGGCGGTGGAGCACCACGGCAAGAATTCCGGGTAACGCGCCACGTCGTTGACCAGGTCATATAGCGCCTGCGCCGGATAAGGCAGCAGGGCCGAGCGTTGAATATGCGTCGTCATGTGTGCGTTATTTCCACAGCTGAGCAGCAAACATCGCGAAAGAACAGGCCGATTCGCGAGAGAAAAAAACCAAAGAACTGCCCGCATTGTCCGGGATTCGTCCAACACGCTCAAGCACGCAGGTTGACCGTAGCCGATACGCTCGCAACTCCCTATAATGCCGCCCCTATGGCTAAACAAAAGAAACACCCCACAGGGACCATCGCGCAAAATAAAAAGGCGCGACACGATTACTTCATCGAACATCGTTTCGAGGCTGGTCTGGTCCTGGCCGGCTGGGAAGTAAAAAGTCTGCGCGCCAGCAAGCTGCAACTGGTCGACAGCTACGTACTGCTCAAAGATGGCGAGGCATGGCTGCTCGGCAGTCATATCACCCCGCTGACCACCGCGAGCACCCACGTGATTGCCGACCCGGTGCGCACGCGCAAGCTATTGCTCAATGCCCGCGAACTGGAAAAACTCGCTGCCGCCGTACAGCAGAAGGGCTATGCCTGCATCTGCCTGTCCTGGTATTGGAGCAAGCATCTGGTCAAGTGCGAGATCGCCCTGGGCAAGGGCAAGAAGGAATACGACAAGCGTGATACCGAGCGCGAGCGCGATTCCAACCGCGAGCTGCACCGCGCGGTACGCAACAAAGGCAAGGAAGAATAGCCGTTGCCACGATGTAGCCCTGGGTAACCCCTGGGCTACATTCCTTTACGCCGCTCCGCACGCGCTACCCGCTGAACCTCCTGACGCACTTCCTCCAACACCTCCTGCACATACTCCAAATGACGCGTTGAGACTTCTCGCGCCTGCTCGGCCCGCCCTTCGATAATCGCCAGGTACAAATCCCGGTGCTGACTGATCAGCATGTCGCGGGTTTCCGTACGCTGCTGGTACATGCCACCAATGTTGGTCACCACGTTACGCTTGAGCAGGTCGAACAAACCGCGAATGGTGTGCAGCAACACCGCATTATGGCTGGCCTCGGCAATTGCCAAGTGGAACCTCGCATCCGCCACCCCCTCCTCGGCCCGGCTCACTTCGTCGACACGGGTGTAGCAATCCTGAAGGGCATCAAACGCAGCGGTCAGCCGCTCGCGATCGACTTCGGTCGCACGCAACGCGGCGTAATAGGCACAGGACGCTTCAAGCGTCTGACGAAACTCCAGCAGGTCGCGCTGCGCTTCAGGGTTGTTTTCCAGCAAGTGCAGCAGCGGATCGCTGAAGGTCGACCCCAGGGACTCTGCGACATAATTGCCGCCGCCCTGACGACTCACCAACAGCCCTTTGGCAGCCAGCTTCTGGATAGCCTCCCGCAACGATGGGCGCGATACGCCAAACCGCTCAGCCAAGGCGCGCTCGGCCGGCAAGCGCTCGCCCGACTTCAACGTGCCCTCGAGAATCATGCCCTCAAGTTGCTCGACAATATCGTCAGACAAACGGCGCTGACGCACCTGATCAAACCCCATAACTCGCTCTCCACCATCCCGACCACTCGCCGGGCCCTCTATTCTGGCCTATCGCCAAACTTCCAGCACCTATCAGAACACCTTCGTTTTACCCGATCAGAGGCCTCCAGCAGCGACCTACGACCAAAGTTTCGCAGGCGGCAAATTGACACATCCTCCGAAGGCTTTTAACCTAGCCGACAGCGATTGTAAATTGGTATTACCAATTATCCAAGCTGACCAAACAACAACAATCAGGGGCCACCCCATATGCAAACCTGGCAACAGCTCTACAGCCCACTCGGCAGCCTCGGCCTGTCCGCATTGGCCGCCGTCATTCCGATCGTATTCTTCTTCCTGGCCCTGGCCGTGTTCCGCCTCAAAGGCCATGTAGCTGGCAGCATCACGCTCGCGCTGTCGATCCTGGTCGCAATCTTTGCCTTCCAGATGCCGGTGGACATGGCGTTCGCAGCCGCCGGTTATGGCTTCGCCTATGGCCTCTGGCCTATCGCGTGGATCATCGTCGCGGCCGTGTTCCTCTACAAACTCACCGTCAAGAGCGGCCAGTTCGAGATCATTCGCAGCTCAGTCCTGTCGATCACTGACGACCAGCGCCTGCAAGTCCTGCTGATCGGCTTCTGCTTCGGGGCCTTCCTCGAAGGTGCCGCCGGCTTCGGCGCTCCCGTGGCGATCACCGCCGCATTGCTGGTAGGCCTGGGTTTCAACCCGCTGTACGCAGCCGGGCTGTGCCTGATTGCCAACACCGCGCCCGTTGCCTTCGGCGCCCTGGGCATCCCGATCATCGTTGCCGGCCAAGTGACCGGCATCGATGCGTTCAAGATTGGCGCCATGACAGGCCGGCAACTGCCCCTGCTGTCACTGTTCGTGCCGTTCTGGCTAGTGTTCATGATGGACGGCCTGCGCGGCGTGCGCGAAACCTGGCCGGCAGCACTGGTGGCAGGCTTGAGCTTTGCTATCACCCAATACTTCACCTCCAACTTCATCGGCCCCGAACTGCCGGACATCACCTCGGCCCTGGCCAGCCTGATTTCCCTCACCCTATTCCTGAAAGTCTGGCAACCCAAGCGCACCGCAGGCGCGCAGATTGCCGGCGCCACCTCCGGCGTAGCGATCACCGCCAGCGCCGGCGGCTTCGGCTTACCCCGCAGCACCGTCGCCTCGCCTTACAGCTTGGGCCAGATCTTCAAAGCCTGGTCGCCGTTCCTGATCCTCACCGTACTCGTCACCATCTGGACCCTCAAACCGTTCAAGGCGATGTTCGCCGCCGGCGGGTCGATGTACAGCTGGGTGTTCAACTTCGCGATCCCACATCTGGACCAATTGGTGGTCAAAGTCGCGCCGATCGTCACCGCCCCGACCGCCGTTGCGGCCGTCTTCAAGCTGGACCCGATTTCAGCGACCGGCACCGCGATCTTCTTCTCTGCCCTGATCTCAATGCTGGTCCTGAAGATCGACATAAAAACTGGTCTTACCACTTTTAAAGAGACCTTTTACGAACTGCGCTGGCCAATCTTGTCTATCGGCATGGTGTTGGCATTCGCCTTTGTCACCAACTACTCCGGCATGTCCTCGACCATGGCCTTGGTATTGGCCGGCACCGGCGCAGCCTTCCCGTTCTTCTCGCCGTTCCTTGGCTGGCTGGGGGTTTTCCTGACAGGCTCCGACACATCCTCCAACGCCTTGTTCAGCTCGCTGCAAGCCACCACCGCGCACCAGATCGGCGTCAACGACACGCTGCTGGTGGCCGCGAACACCAGCGGCGGCGTGACCGGCAAAATGATCTCACCACAATCAATCGCCGTGGCCTGCGCCGCCACCGGGCTGGTCGGCAAAGAATCCGACCTGTTCCGCTTCACCCTCAAGCACAGCCTGTTTTTCGCCACGATCGTCGGGCTGATCACGCTGGCCCAGGCCTACTGGTTTACCGGCATGCTGGTGCACTGAGACCTGCACGTAATAGGGTAAGAACCGACGCCGGTCCCTTATACCGGCGTCAGCTACTTCTGGAGGACCCATGAGCCTGCCTGCCGCTTTCCTTGCTGACGTCGCACAGCTGATTCCGAAACAGCGGTGCTTTGACGACCCGCTTTCCACCCTCGCATTCGGCACAGACGCCAGCTTTTACCGACTGATCCCACAACTGGTTATCCGCGTGGAGTCGGAAGACGAAGTGGTCGCTCTGCTGCAACTGGCCCAGCGCGACCGCGTGCCGGTGACTTTTCGCGCAGCCGGCACCAGCCTGTCCGGGCAAGCGATAAGCGACTCGGTGCTGATCGTGCTGGGGGATAACTGGAACGGCCGCGAAATTCGCGGGCAAGGCACGCAGATCCGCTTGCAGCCCGGCGTGATCGGCGCCCAGGTCAATGCGTGGCTGGCACCGTTCGGGCGCAAGATCGGGCCGGACCCGGCGTCGATCAATGCCTGCAAGATCGGCGGAATCGCCGCCAACAATGCCAGCGGCATGTGTTGTGGTACCGCTCAAAACACCTATCACACCCTCGCCGGCATCCGCCTGGTGCTGGCCGACGGCAGTCGCCTGGACACCGAAGACGCGGCCAGCGTCAGCGCCTTTCGCGAACAGCACGGCGCTCTGCTTGAGCGCCTGGCGACATTGGGGCGCGAGACGCGGGCAAATGCCGAACTGGCTGCGAAAATCCGCCACAAATATCGCCTGAAAAATACCACCGGCCTGTCACTCAACGCCCTGGTCGATTTTGACGAGCCGCTGGATATTCTCAGCCATCTGCTGATAGGTTCCGAAGGGACCTTGGGGTTTATCAGCGCCATCACCTACGACACTGTGGTCGATCACCCGAACAAGGCGTCGGCATTAATCGTGTTTCCGGACGTTGAAACCTGCTGCAACGCAGTGACCGTTCTGAAAACCCAACCAGTCTCAGCCGTAGAATTATTGGATCGACGCAGCATGCGCTCGGTGCAGGACAAACCGGGCATGCCGCCTTTCGTACAGCACCTTTCGGAAAATGCCTGCGCCCTGCTCATCGAATCCCGCGCTGCGTCGCCCTCCCTGCTGCACGAACAACTGGCGCTGATCATGGCGTCCCTGGCCGTTTTTCCGGTTGAGAAACAGGTCGATTTCACCGAAGACCCCACAGAAAACGCGCGGCTGTGGGCAATCCGCAAAGACACCTTCCCCGCCGTCGGCGCGGTGCGCAAAACCGGCACCACGGTAATTATCGAAGACGTGACCTTCCCGGTCGAACAACTGGCCATCGGCGTGAACCGTTTGATCGAGCTGTTCGACAAACATCACTACGACGAAGCCATCCTTTTCGGACACGCCCTGGAAGGCAATCTGCACTTCGTGTTCACCCAAGGCTTCAACAGCGCGCAAGAAGTCGCACGCTATCAAGCGTTCATGGACGACGTCGCACAGTTGGTAGCCGTGGAGTTCGGCGGCTCATTGAAAGCCGAGCACGGCACCGGCCGCAATATGGCGCCTTTCGTGGAGTTGGAATGGGGCAGCGAGGCTTACCAGTTGATGTGGCAGCTCAAGCGCCTGCTCGACCCCAGCGGCATCCTCAACCCGGATGTGGTGCTCAGCGAAGACCCGCAGATTCACCTCAAGCACCTCAAACCGCTGCCTGCCGCCGATGAACTGGTGGACAAGTGCATCGAGTGCGGGTTCTGCGAGCCGGTCTGCCCATCCAAGGGGCTGACCTTGAGCCCGCGCCAGCGCATCGTGATCTGGCGTGATATCCAGGCGAAGAAACGCGCCGGCATCGATACCGCAAAACTGGAAGAGGCCTACCACTATCAAGGCATCGACACCTGCGCGGCTACCGGGCTGTGTGCCCAACGCTGTCCTGTGGGAATAAATACCGGCGATCTGGTGAAAAAGTTGCGCAGCCGTAACGCCGACCGTACGAAAACGGCCGAATGGCTTGCCACCCATTTCGCCACCGCATTGCAGGGAGCACGCTTTACCCTGCACGTGGCTAATGGCGCACGCATGCTGCTGGGCGCACCTCGCCTGGCGAAGCTATCGGCTAAGGTGACCAAACTGTCCAACGGGCAAATCCCGCAGTGGACCAACGCCATGCCTCAGCCGGAAAAAGCCATTCGCTTCAGCCCGCCGGTGATGGACGAACGCCCTCGCGTTGTCTACCTCGCGGCTTGCGTGTCACGTGCCATGGGCCCGGCTGCCGATGATAAAGAGCAAATGTCGCTGTACGACAAAACCCGTGGCCTGCTGGAAAAAGCCGGTTACCAGGTGGTACTTCCCGACAACCAGGACAGCCTGTGCTGCGGCCAGCCGTTCGCCTCCAAAGGCTACACCGAACAGGCCGAACACAAACGCCAGGAACTGATCGGCGCCCTGCTCCACGCCAGCCGTGGTGGCCTTGACCCCATCTATTGCGACACCAGCCCCTGCACCCTGCGCCTGGTGCAAGACCTCGGCGAAACGCGGCTGGACCTCTACGACCCCGTGCGTTTTATCCGCACGCACCTGATCGACCGCCTTGATTTCACACCTCAGGATGCGCCAATCGCCGTGCACGTCACCTGCAGCACCCAGCACCTTGGCGAGAGCCAGGCATTGATCGACCTGGCCCGGCGCTGCGCTAAAACCGTAGTGATCCCGGAAGGCATCCACTGCTGTGGCTTTGCCGGTGACAAAGGCTTCACCACGCCGGAACTCAACGCCCACTCGCTGCGCTCCCTCAAAGACGCGGTGCAACATTGCAGCGAAGGTATCTCCACCAGCCGCACCTGCGAAATCGGCCTGAGCCAACATGGCGGCATCGACTACCACGGGTTGGTATACCTCGTGGACCGCGTTACCCAGGCCCGCGCCCTCCACTAATCCTGCAAAAAAACAGAACCCCTGCGCTCCGGCGCAGTCATCTGCATAGGCCTCGGCGAACGAGGCCCATCAGTGATGTCGCTGGCAGCACTTGAACGCCAGCAGCGTCGAGCCCTTTTGCGCAAGGAGATACCCTATGAAGCGTTCCGCTCTTGCTGGCTTGTTCATTACCGCGGCAATGCTGGCCTCCCCTGTTTTCGCGGCGGGCGAGCCCGATCTGTGCAAGATCAACCTGGATAAAATCAACAACGGCAAGGCGCTGCTCGCGACCGACACCACGGGCAAAAGCGGCGAAATCGACACCGCCGTCTCCCAGGCCAAAGCCGCCCACGCCGCCGGTGACGACAAGAAGTGCATCGAGATCACGTCCAAAGCCCTGCAAGATTTGCAGAACAACGAGAAAGGCGGTCAGTAAACGATGGGCCAACCTACGGGTTGGCCTTCCGTGAGCATTTGGCGTACACTGCACAGGCTTGTCACTCACTGGAAACAACGAGTTACAAGCACGGGGCCGTTTAGGATTCGACGCCGGTCGCGAAACTTTAGGTGCATGCCGAGTTGGTAACAGAACTCGTAAATCCACTGTTGCAACTACTTATAGTTGCCAATGACGAAAACTACGGCCAGGAATTCGCTATCGCTGCGTAAGCAGCCTTAGACCTGAGCTTCTGGTACCTTCGGGTCCAGCAATCACCAGGGGATGTCTGTAAACCCAAAGTGATTGTCATATAGAACAGAATCGCCGTGCAGTACGTTGTGGACGAAGCGGCTAAAACTTACACAACTCGCCCAAAGCACCCTGCCAGTCGGGTCGCTGAGGGTTAACTTAATAGACACGGCTAAGCATGTAGTACCGACAGCGGAGTACTGGCGGACGGGGGTTCAAATCCCCCCGGCTCCACCACTTCAACATCTAAAGACGTCCACGGACGTCTTTTTTTGTGCCTGAAATCCAGTAAATACGCGGCTTACAGGGCTATTGGGGGCTTTCGAGGTTTTTTGAGTTCCAGGTGATTTGGTATTCCCAATGGTATTCCCGGCTACCCGGCGCTAATCTTGGGAATACCAAAAGGTGTCATGGAGTACTTCTCATGTGCGCTCAAACCACCCGCCTCTCCGACCGCCAGCTCAAGGCGGTCAAACCGAAAGACAAGGATTACGTCCTCACCGATGGCGACGGGCTCCAGCTGCGAGTTAGGGTCAATCGCTCGATGCAGTGGAATTTCAACTACCGGCATCCCGTCACCAAAAATCGAATCAACATGGCACTCGGCTCTTATCCCGAGGTTTCTCTTGCGCAAGCGAGGAAGAAAACCGTTGAGGCTAGAGAGCTGCTTGCACAGGGCATCGATCCAAAAGCTCAGCGCAATGAGCTACAGGAAGCCAAACGAGCGGAAACGGAACACACCTTCGAGAACGTGGCCACCGCCTGGTTCGAGCTGAAGAAGGATTCCGTCACGCCGGCGTATGCCGAAGACATTTGGCGCTCCCTCACACTGCATGTTTTTCCGAGCATGAAATCAACGCCTCTCTCCGAAGTCAGCGCCCCAATGGTCATCAAGCTCCTTCGTCCGATTGAGGTCAAAGGCAGCCTCGAGACAGTTAAGCGAGTGAGCCAGCGCCTTAACGAGATCATGACCTACGGGGTCAATTCCGGAATGATCTTTGCCAACCCTCTCAGCGGCATTCGAGCGGTGTTCAAAAAACCTAAGAAAGAGAACATGGCAGCGCTACCACCAGATGAGCTTCCGGAGCTCATGATGGAAATCGCGAACGCCAGCATCAAGCGGACAACCCGCTGCCTGATCGAATGGCAGCTACACACTATGACCCGCCCTGCCGAAGCGGCGACTACCCGATGGGAAGACATAGACTTCGAAAAACGCATCTGGACCATCCCTCCGGAGCGAATGAAAAAGCGTCGTCCGCACACAATCCCGCTGACCGAACATGCACTCTCGTTATTGGAGACGCTTAAGCCCCATAGCGGCCACAGGGAATATGTGTTCCCGTCAGATAGAAATCCGCGCACCCACGCGAATAGCCAGACAGCCAACATGGCATTGAAACGAATGGGCTTTCAGGACCGCTTAGTCAGCCACGGCATGCGCTCCATGGCCAGCACAATTCTGAATGAGCATGGATGGGATCCGGAGCTAATCGAAGTCGCGCTGGCGCATGTCGATAAAGACGAAGTTCGAAGCGCCTACAACCGGGCGGATTACATCGAACGCCGGCGTCCGATGATGGCCTGGTGGAGTGAACATATCCAGAAGGCAGCCACCGGCAGCCTGTCGGCATCCGCCATCAATCAAACAAGGGACCGTAACGTCTTGCCGATACGCTGAGCAGGCGACAATTCGTGCCGTGCAGCAGGGCGACTGAAGTGGCGACTGTCGCTAAATCAGCCGCATTCCTGCGCTTCTTCGGCCAAGCCCCTAAGTATGGGAAGGCTCCGCATTCCCATACTTAGGGGCTCACGCTTAAAGATCTATCAGACAACCACGAGTTGCGCCTTTCTGCGGCGGATCAGCCCTGCTGTTAACTCATAGTAATAGATGGTCGCTGGTGCTGAGCAACGCAGGTAGTGCTCTAAAAACCATCTGGTGTGCTTTTCCTTCCAGGACCAAGGGGTCGCAAAACTCCAGCGCTCACGAATCGCCTCGTGCATCCTTTCTGCCTGCCTGATATGCCGCTGCCGCGTGGCATGCGCACCTTTGAGCACGGGGCTCAGAAACAACGCCATATCGAACTCGGACTTCATAGACGACCTCCGATGTAGGCACTCACCACGTCGATGCGGTTATGCCCCAACTCGTGGCTGATCTGCTGACGTGCACGCTGATCGAGTGCTCGATCCTCTCGTTGACCACGACCGCCATTGATGGGCGCGGAGAAGCCGGTCAGTTGTTCATAGCGCTCACAGGCGTAAGCCGCCCGCAGTTCATGAAAGCCTTTCAATCCATGCTCATGCATGATGTCCCGCGCCGGTCGTACGATTGTCTGTAAGAAATCTTTGTAGCTTTCATCAGGTGTTAACAGATTCCGACTGCCCTTGGGTGAGGCCTCGCTGGCCCTGTCGAGGGCGCCACGAACTAGATCCGTGACCGCAATCCAACGCGGTGCCGATGCGCCTGATCGACCGCCTTTGGTGCCGTCCTGGATATTGATCTTGCCCAGTTGCCGAGCCTCACGTTGCAGCCGGGGCAAGTCCGCCAAGATCGCTTCACGTAGGCGCATGCCGGTCTCCCGAGCGAGGAGCAAGATGGCACTCACCCTCAGTTGCTGTCGCTCTGACAGCGCTTGCGCAATCAGCTTGACCTGCACACGGTCTTGGCCTTGTGGCGCCTCACTACGCACGCTTGAGCGCTGCAAGCCAAGCGCCTTGCTCGGACTCGGAATTTTGACGTATTGATCACCGCGCAGCGCAGCCATCGTTCGGTTCACGCTGGACAGTCGGTTCTGCGCGGTGGCAATGCCGACGTTGCCCTGATCAACCTGCTCCCGCACGTGGACGGCGTACCGCATTAGGACTTCGCGGTCGATCTGTCGCGCATCATTGAGCCTCGGCCCTTCCTCGGATAGACACCAACGCACGAAGGCCTGCCAGCGATCACTATGGGCTTTGACGGTAGCAAAATGGCCGTCGCCAAACAGGTCTTTCAGTGCTTGCAGTCCGGCATAGCTGAGCTGGCGACCGAAGCCGAAATTGCGCCCTGCTCGCTTACCGACCCGAGCCATTTTTCTGTTCCTGATCGGCTGCTGCGAGATCATGCAAAAGGGCTCGCCAGTGCGCACTTACAATCGCGAACTGAGCCCAATCAGTCGGGCGAAAACACAGCGTGTTGTCGGTGACGTAAAGATGCGCGCCCTGCTCTTCCAACCATTGGATAATGGAAGTCGTCGAGGTGATAGTTCTATGGAGGGTGGCGACACCGGCGACGCCGGCGACAACCCTTGCATTGCCTGCCTTTGAGCGTGGCGACAAAGTGGCGACAGTACCGGCGACAAATCGCACTTTCGGCTCCTTTTGGCGTTGAGCCAGATGGTTGCGCAGCGCTTCATCAAGATTGAACATGGCGCACCTCGAAGGTGTGGCCGTCGGAGATCAACCACTGATGATCAATCAACTCGACCAGCAGCTTCGCGGCATGACGACTGCTCTTGCGGGCAAAGCGGGGACCGTTGCGATTCAGCTCTCGAATACTGAAGCGCGTCCACTCCTTGACCTGCAGCCAGCGCAACAGCCGGTCCGCCTCTTCTTTTACCCTGCACACCGGTTCCTGCTCGGTCAGGCGCTGGATCTCGGTGAGGTAGTATCCAACTAAGGCCGAGGCCCGCTGGATATGGTCGACCTCCACGACACTGCTCTCCTCCACAACGGCCAAAATGCCGGCGACGCGCAACAGGTTGTCGGCGGCCTTCGAACCGCTGGGCCGCACGCTGACCAGCTCGCCAAACTCACCCAGTTGAGCTTCGATAGCATCATGCAAATCAATCCAGCGACGACGCGCCAGCGGACTGAGGCTCAGCTTTGACAGTTGCAAGGCCCCGTCAGCGGAAAGTGACCAAGGCTGATAAAACAGAGCCGAAAGGCGATGATGATAGCGCTTAAGGGCAGCGTCTTTGGACAAGTCGACAGCCTGGTAGCTACGTTGCCCGGCTAGACTGGTGGGCCAGGTCATGAAGCAGCGCCCTAGAATGCCTTGCCCCTGCAGCAACGGATCACTGAGTAACTGCATGGCCAAATACGGTTGCAGCATCAGGTGGAGGCTCAAGCGTCGGTCATAGGCTCGCAAGCTTTCACCAACCATGGAACGCGCGCGATCTATCGGGCTGCCATCCCAGAGTGACGACAAGGTCGTGACCGCTTTCAAACGGTTATCCCGACTCATGGTACTGCTGCCAAGAAATTGTCCGCCCTCATCACAGAACAGCCCCATGCTGGGCAAGTCATGACAGAGCCCCTTGATCAGGGCCTCGATAGTCGGGTCGGTGGTGATCAGTCTAGGGGCTGAGGGCTCCGCTTCGAGCGACATTCCGTTTGAGGGCTCAGGATCGCCAGGCTTGATACGCTGCGCCTGTCGCTGTGCGGCACGGTACCGGGCAAGTTGTTCGCGATAGCGCTGCCACTGTTCACGCTCCCATTGCCGTGCAGGCAGCAATGCACATCGGTCTGCGGCGGTCTTGCGATCACCTGACGCGGCCACCGTGATCAGGTACAGCGACAGGGGATAATTTCTCCCGTCGAGCTGCAAGCCCGCATGACCTTGAGTGGCCAGCGCCGAGGCAGCCAACACTGATTGCGCGGCCAGTGCTTTGGGCACGCCGATGACCTCGGCCATGCGCTCCACCGCAGGCCCAAGAATCCCACCCAGTGCCTGCACCGGATAAGGCTGGGGCACGGGGTTCGACTCAATCAACGGTCGAGGTGATCGTGGTAGTTCAAGCTTCGGATCTAACTGCTGCATGGGCCCTCTCCTCGGTGATTGCTGACTGTCCTCACGTATTCCCGCCACGGCTGTTGAGTGTTATCAGGGATCAAGGCCCCTGCGGCCTGTGAGGTGTTCACTGACGCGGAACGAACGGCTCCTTACAACCGGGAGCGAGGGCATGAACCCATAAATCTGGCCTCCTTAGACGCATCAGAAAATGCGGGCGGGTGGAGGCTGTGCCGACTGACGAGTTCGGCAGCTAGAGACCCTGGGAGGGAGAAGGCAAAGACCTAGGCACCTGGGGCATGCCTGACTGTCAGTCAGGTGCAGCACTTCCATGGGCTGCGGCACCGGTGCCTGTGTCGTTGCGGATGGCGACGAATCGGATTTGTCAGGCCGATTGTCACGAGGAGAGTTGCGGCAGTGCCCTGTACGACGTGGCTTGCAGCAGTGGTACAAGCGCCCGTCTCTTTCCAGGAGAAAGAGACGGGCGCAGTCTGGCGCAGCGAATAGTGCCGAAGGGTGAGGTTGCTGCAATGCAGCGAGGTAGGTCCATCGTCAGCCGCAGTGGGCAGATTGGTCGAGTGGGCATCCATCACTCTTGGGGAGTGACCGTGCGAGCCGCCGGACGCTAATCGCACTTGGGGAAGAACCACCACACGAGTGGCGTAGCCTTAAAGGTTCTGGCTACCTGGGCAGGCGCTGTCAACGAAAGCGTTCCGTGCGCCAATTTTTATACCCACTCGAAAAGGCGGTCAAGCGTCACAGCCAATGCGCTGAGAAAGTGGCGACTGTCGCCACTTCTGTCGCCATGCTCCAGACCACGTTATACCTGGGTTGTCGCCGGCGTCGCCGCTGTCGCCATACCTACATCTATACCCAACGAAAGGATTCGAACACACGCACTGAATAATGTTGCGCTCGATAGAAATCGCGGGGAATTACTGATGGTGAAAGCAGGCGTGGTGTGAATTAAATTTGAGCATGGAGAGTGGAACGCAGCGGATTCGAGAAAAAGCGAGTGAACCCTCCGATCGGCGCGATCAAAGATCGCTTGATCAGAGGGTTTAGCGGGAAAAGCAAATCTCAAACGTCAATTACAGACTCAGGCATCAAAGCGGGTTGATTGGGAAGTGACGACCTCACGTCGCATGATCAGCGTCTGCTGCAACCGCAACAAAAAACCTGCTTCAAATGCCTCTTGGGGATCACCTAGACGATGACGTTTTCGGTTCTGAGACAGCGCCCACCATAACGGTAATGATGAGCCCTCAAGCCAAGTCTCTGCGCAACGAACACCCTCCTTGATTACCGAAGCGAACTCATCGCCCCACGGGGTTTGGATCGCGGGAGCCCCCTCAGCGGAGGGGACAGAGACATACTCATGGATCTGTTGATGAAAGCTTTGAGCTGGAATGCCAGTTAAATTCCGGAATGCCTTGTCGTACAACACGGCGGCGTCATCTAACAGCTCTACTGCCAGCTCAACGTCTTGCGGAAAATGAAGCAGAATACTCTGGGCTCCGTTAAGCCGGAGAGTGGCAGCCTGCCGCAGTTTAACCGCTGCATCTTCAGGGGTAAGCGATGAAGTATCGATGCGGTTGGGTTTGGGGAGGCCGATGAGAAGCGAAAGATCAAACATCACGGAATCCTCCGAGATCGTTTGCAGCTTGGACCATTTGACCGGGGTGGCGCACGAGCTTAAAAGGGGGACAGGTCATTTTCCTTATCTCCTCGGACAGTTAAGGAGCCGTCCACCCAGCCGTTCTGACACGAATTGGGTGGCGGACCGTACGGGGGTCAGAAACCGGCGTCCGAGGGAACCGACCGAGGCCGAAGCCTGCCCCGCACGGACCGCCATAGAAAAGCAGCGGCTAAGCCTCTCTAAGCACTTGAACGCTGGCTATGGCGCTATGCGCCTCGAACAATTCAGGTTCTGACACCCGGCCACGGGATTGACCGCGACGGAGCAAAGCGTAAATGTGAAGACGCGACAACACAAGCGGGCAGTATCAATAAGATATACATTCCAACGAAGGCTGCTGGCCCAGACGCTAACGCTCGCTGGTAGTTGGTGGCCCTCTACCGCTTCATGACAGACTCTGTGACGATTTACTGCAAAGTCCGCCCAGGCTGATAGAATCAGTGAGATGGTACATAACACCCTCTGAGAAATGGTATGAATACAGAATTGACGGAAGAAGAGATGCGCCGGGCGCTATTCGGTGATTCTGAGTCCCCTGCGCCTTCAATTAACAAATACGTGCAAGACACTGCCCCGGGTGTCGTGATGGTGCAACCGGTAAAGGCAGCGAAGAAAAAGAAAGTCTCAAAAGGCTTCACGCCCAGGCTGAGAGTCACGCTACGGGTTGGAAATGAATTTGAAGGCAAGATGCACGAAATGGTACATGAGGCCGATACGCTGAGCTCCTTAATTGCAGAGCAAGAAGCAACTAAAACGGCCCGAAAAAAATTCAGGTTTGTAGAGCTGGTATCGGTCAAATCAATGTAAGCATCCTCTCACAAGGTATTAAACCGCTTTCAGTTACCGCGGGTCACCCTAACGACCAGCTCTCGTCCATTAAGGCCACAAAACTCAGGATACGATCGTCGTATCGAGGACGTGCTTTAACACTATCACTTTATCCAAAATCTCAATGCTCTATGCTTTCCAGTCCCCCCACTAGCTGACAGTTACGACGGTCAGGAATCGGCCTACACCGCCGCTTGGAGCACGCGGCTTCGCTTCGTGGGTTGTCCTAGCTATTCACAACCAAAGCGTTTGTTTGCCTGGGATGACCTTTTCAAGGTCGCTCCCTGGCATGTGTACACGTCATACCCTAAAACTACTCGGTCAGGACTTTGGCATCGATCCCTTGCAACTGACTTGCTTCGATCATTCCGAGTGCCGGATCAGGCGACTTGCTCGCAGACTTTGCAGCTTCTACTTTTTTGTTATAAGCCGTCCGCAACGCTTGGGTTTTAGGCTCCGTAAGTTCACAGTTGGCATCTCTCACGTGCTGCTGTTTAAGAATTAACAAAGGAGGTGTATCAACAGCTTTTTTATTAGATTCGATATATAAACCAAAGTCAGCATACCAAAGAATTTCTCTCGCTAAAATCCAGCGGTAATGATTGTAGATGGCACTGCTCTCAATCAAATTGAAATCTGTGTAGGTGTTCTGGGACTGGGCGCCAAGTTTGTCTCGATTGAACATATTTAGCTGTTCAGAGTACGTCGAAAGCAGTCGAATTTTCGGATTACCGTTCGGGGGAGGTGATACACCAGGGCGAGGGCTAGGATTAAATACCCAGGCGTCAGTAATTAAACCTCCCGTTTCAGCATTATTTGTTACGTGAACGGCGAGCGCCCCGCCGAGGGAGTTTCCGGTAACTACAACCTTGGGTCCGAACTCGCTCGAATGCGCATTTCTGTAAGCCACTGCTTTATGTACATACTCTCTGGCCGGTTTATTCTGCACTTGCCAAATTCCAAAGTTCTGGAAGACATAATCGATAAACATTTGGTCTGAGCCACGGAATGCAATGATCATCTCATTGTTTCCTATGCTGCCTTTATTCAGCTTGTAGGTCTCGGCCTGAAAGCCATTCCACGAATCAACTGACAGTTCTGGTATTAACTCCAGCTCACTAGGGCGCACAAAATTATATTGTTGGTCGGCGTTCTCCTTCTGGAGTGTCAAAGTCGCGGCCAAAGCATAAATATAGCCGTCGCTGGCCAACTTAAGCTTTCTCGCAACTTCCCCATTAGGCTTAATTACCTGATACTCGTTTACCATGTCGAGGTATCGCGAGCTGCACCACGCGACCCCTTCAATTTTTCCACCGAATTTTGGGAAAGGGGAGAATCTATTGCTACTACACCCGCCAATGCCGACTGTGAAAAGGATTAACGCAACGAGTATGGCTTTCCTCATTTCCCCCCCGGAATGACGCATAGTGGTTGCCCCAACATCTCTGGCCAAGCAATTATTCTGCATGAAGCGCTCCTTGCCGATGTACTGGCTGTTGATTTTCTCGTAGGCGTGGCGTGTCACTAGCCTATCAAGCTAGCTCAACATTCCGAGCTTGCTCGCTTCGAATCTCAAATACCCCGCAACCGCCTACAACTCAACCTTTTGGCGGGGTACAACTCATGGGCTTGCAAGTGCCTAGAGAATCCGAGGCGATTCAGTCGCCCTCGGGGTACTCACATGCACAAGGTATGTTGCTAGACTGCAATTTTTGTCTAGGTGGTGTGACGTAATGGCGGGTAACAAGGATGTTGGAGTGAACGAGATCGGCGGGTGGCGCCTCTCCAAAAAACTCGGAAGTGGTGGGAACGGAATCGTTCGACTTGCCCAAAAGGGAGAGCAAAAAGGCGCAATGAAAATATTGCGTTATGACTCGCCCAAAGCCAGAAACCGTTTTCATGACGAAGTAATGTCCATGCGACTCTGTGCAGACATACCCGGCGTGCTCCCTGTTCTCGAATCACAGGTAGATCCTGATGAGCCAGGCCAGAAATGGTTCGTAATGGGCCTGACCAAGCTGTTAACTGACCAGTTAAGCGATAGGTCAGGGCTTCGCACGGTTGTCCAGGCATTTGCCGCCTACGCTGAAACGCTAGCAGCAATGCACCAGTTGAAGGTCTCTCATCGCGACATCAAACCTGACAACCTCTTCTTCTATGACGGGGGCTGGGCTGTCGGTGATTTTGGTCTAGCGACCTTTCAGGGCAAGAAGGCGGTCACCGGCGGGGGCAGAAAGATTGGGCCTATCTACTACCTAGCCCCGGAAATGCTCAACGATCCAGGAAACGCCGACGAGCGTTGCGCAGACGTGTTCTCGCTTGCAAAGTCATTATGGGTCATAGCAACAGGCCAACATTATCCATTACCCGGCAGTTACGATCTCGATCACAGCGCATTCAGGATAGGCTCCTATCTATCAGGAGAGAGGGGTGTCATTGAGCTCGACCGTTTGATCGCCTCGGCGACGGCGTTTGAGCCTTCAAGGCGACCCAGCATGAAGCTAGTTGGAGAGGAACTTCGAGCCTGGTTGGCTCCCAAAGTTGAGATTTCTATGCCCATTAATATAGATTTCAAAGAGCACATTGCTGCAATCGAGCAATGGCAGCACTCTCGAGCGCGTGCTGCTAAATCTCAAAAGGTTCGTGATGAAGCGATCCGATCACTGACGAATCGGTTATCCGACTATCTTAACTCTCCATTGTCTAATTTAAAAAACCTAATAGAAAAGTCACTAGGAATCACCACCACTATAAACAAAAACCCCAAGTGTGGATTTTTGGAGCTTAGGGTAGAGGTACCGGCCGATCAAGATAGGCTGGCTTTTATAATTTTGATACTTGATCTGAATTGTGAATCCTTTCCAGCTGTGAATCTGCAAGGGCGCATAATACTTGAATGGCGAAATAAAGCAGGCTTTATTAACCTCATTTGGAAAAAATGTTATGAATTCATCGAAAATGGAGCAGACGAACCCATTAAGATCGAAACGCTCAGGGCTGAAATGACCGAAGCAACATTGAAAGCCTTGTCGGAAACATTATCCCTAATAATTCCGTCGCATAAAATTGAACACAAACCCAAATTGGTACGTATCAAGGTTCATGACGAGAAAGGCGATATGTTGAGTGGGGTGTCTTTGCGCTTCATTGATAGCGAAGGTATTACTTTAGCGGCAGCGAAGACAGCGAATGGAATTGTAGAAGTAGCTCTTCCCACGCTCAAGAATGTAGTGATTTTTGTGGCTCATGGCTCTTTCAACTCAACGGTAGTGACTCTGCCTGATGAAAACTTATTAGTTGTACTGAATGGAGACCCTCGTTCTAGATCAATGATATGCGGAGAATCTTGGGTGAGCCTAGCGGGTCTTAAGGGCGAGCTGGCATTCGTGCATGACGAAATTGAGGGGGGTATTCATCGATTATATGTCCACTTGAAAGAACTCTCTGGAAACAGCGGGGCCCCAGGAGCTGTAGACTTATCGATTGGCAAGCCAGTAAGGTTAAAAGATAATGCTGGTCGTGTAGCCTATATGACACCTCGCGCTGTAATCGGAGACAACTATCTCATAGACTTTGAGCACGCGGGCGATCTATAAATTAATAAAGAGTAGACCGTTAGCCTCCTATCACTGTTTTTTGATTTAAAACCGTATCGCTTGATATGGGTCAACGCCAGGGGCATTAAGTATACCATTGTTCTCAACTGGTGAATTTTATCCAAACTCACCAGTCACCGTCTAAGGTTACGCTCTGAATCTTTTACGGCAACAGTAAATTGTTGATGTCATTTTCAGAAATGTCGTAGCAGAACGGCTCACATAATCAAACACATCGTTATGAACATTTGCAACAATTATTAACTTCAACTTAACCCGTCACACTTCAAAAGCTATAATAGATTTCTCTACAGTATTATCATGGTAGGATCTTCCAAACTAATGCTAGAAACCAAATTGCTCGCCATTAAAAAATGGTTTAAGCGCCCACCTAGCATATTTCGCTTCACCATCAGCGTCTGTCTGGTGCAGGAAACCAACCTCGTAGCTACCAAATGCCGCGCGGGTGGAAATAGGATGTGTTTAACTGGCATGATGACACTCAACTCACATGCAATTCAGCGATCCTCAAAAAAAACGCCTAGGCCGCGAGCATGTCAGCGGGGGCAAAAGCGCACGGCTTTCCAAGCAGGCAATTGCGACAGCCAAACCGTTATCGTATTCGTAACCAAAATGCGTATATCCTCAATTTTTGAGCTTGCGAAATGATGCCTTCGGGGTAAAGATAGCTTCATCAAGGTTATTCGAGACGTAAATATGACAAACCTTAGGCATCTCAGACAGAAGAAAAAGCCCGTACGTCTTTATGTAAGCAGCTTAAAGTACAATTAGTCATTCCAAGAAAGTCAATCTTATCGTTTAGATAATGATATTTAGGGCGACGTTTCTAGCAAACAAAGGCAAGAATGGATATAACGAAGGAGTGCTAAAATGAGTGCGATATCAGTCAGTGTAGGCTTTGATGCCATCCGCGTTTGTGAGGCAATCGCGAAAATTGGCTACGAGCCATACACAGCTATAATGGACATTATAGACAACTCTGTTACAGCAGAAGCCTCAATTATTTCAATCTCAATCGAATTGAGACCTGGTAAGACGCTTAAGAATAGGAATAGCGTATCTAGCTATAAAATAATAGATGACGGTAAAGGCATGTCGCATGAAGAGATAGTAAATGCCTTCACATTGGGCTCCAAAAGAAACTACGGGAAGAACAGCCTGTCAAAATATGGAATGGGCCTAAAATCTGCGGGACTCTCACTCGGAAGCAAAATATCAATAACTAGTAAAAAAGATGGTGTCATTTCTGACAAGTATACGTTCGATCTCAAAGAAATTGAAAAAGAGAATAGGCTTGCTTTGCTAAGACAGCCCCTAACAAGAGCTGAACAATTAGAATTTTCGAGCGAAGTAAGTGGCTCTACTGGAACTATTGTAGAAATTGCAGGATGTGAAAACGTTAATCAATCCTCGCCTGGCACTACTCTAACCAAATTAAAAGAGCGGCTGGGTGTTGTTTACTACTCATTTCTCAAGGAAAACGCCAAACCATTAAAAATCAGAATTCGCACTTCTTTGAGTGATAACAAAGGAGTATACGAAGAGATAAAAGCCAAGGACTTATTATTTACCGAATTGGCAAGTAAAAACACCGGCTGGTCGCTTGATAGCTACGACTATTATAGCCCATACTTGATCTTAGATGAGGACTGGGATTCGTTGCGCGACAAAGATAATAACCCCCTACCTGCCATAAAAATTCAAGCAGTAGCATTCCCGCAAGCCCGAATGGCAGACGAAAAATCTCCGCTCTCTATTGATAAAAAGTTAATTGTAAAAAGCTACGGAGTATCGCGCGAAAACAGCGGCTTCTTCATATATAGGAATGGTAGGCTTATCAGGTGGGGAGACGGCCTGGAGCGAGCGACAGGCAAACCGTTAATTACAAAAGACGATATTAATATTCGGATCAGATTCGAAATCCAAGATGTACACGATGACGTTCTGCATGTAGACGTTTCGAAGCAACGCCTAGAAATTGACGACGAGCAAATTTATAACCTTGAAGCAATTATCTCTAAGGCAATCCGAACCGCAAAAGAAATTCGCGCAGCTTGCCACGAGAAAATTAACGTTAAGAGGGGAGAGGGAGAAACCTTTAGTCAGTCGGTAAGAGACGTGCCCGAGGATGATCCTCAGCAGATGGGCAAAGGCGAAGTAGACCCCGAAACGATTTCAAGGCAGGAAAAGAAAAATGAAGAGGCGCAACTCGCCCTTGACAAGATAGCCTCTGAAAAAGAAGAGAATGGTGACATACTCTCCTTGGAAACAGACTTTCAAAAAATCAGATACTCTAATAAGATTCCTTTCGGTCAGGTGTGGAAACCATATTTTGACTCGAAGGAAGGAGTTTTTGTTTGTATTAACAAAAATCACCCATTCTATGATGTTTACCTAAACCGCTTTGAAGATGGTTCTAAAGAACGACTAACAGCAGAGGCCTTAATTTTCGCTTCGGCATTAGCTGAGAGTAATGTCTTTTCATACGAAACCAGTGTTGCACAAAATGATTTAGAGCGGATATTTCGTCGTTTCCACAGTAATGTACATCAATTTCTGCAGGATTGGACATGGGAAAACACGTCGGAGGACTAATCACGCATTGCGGGACCGTCTGGGGTAGCCGGGGGAGATCTTATCTTTATATGATCCTTACAGCCGATCATGCCTATATTGGTGAGACCGGCAACATGCCCACTTCCAGATGGGGAAGCCATCTCAGCAAGGCCAATAGCTCTTTTTCTGAGAAGCTGAGAATAGAGTTAGAAAATACCTCTTGCCCTGATTACGATGAAGATTTTGTTTATATTGGTCTTTACTGCGGTGTAATAGAAGAGGAAGAGTATGAAAAAAGAAAGTACGCTCGAGTTGCCATTGAAGAAGCTATCCACCGAGAGTATTTGCTAAACGGAAACAAATTCGGCGGAATAAAAAAGCTATTATCTAGACCGAGCTCCCGGTCCTTGCGGATAAATTTAGGGTTCGATGTAGACTCGTATGCCAAGCATGCAATTGAACTGCTACTAGGCGAATACAACAGGTATAAAGAAAGTTCTGATCAGGCCGTACTCCTTTAGGGGCGGCCACTCAGACGCAAGCACTGGTTTAACTTATTCAGCTGCATACATTTTTCTCCATACGACTTTTTAGCTCTAACGCTGCTGATCTACTTGTAAGATTTCACCCGCGACTGGTAGCAGTGCTGCCCCTAGTGAATGTGTGTTACAGCAAAATCTGGAATGATTGAACTGCAGTAAAACAGCTACTAAAGCAGCCCAAGTGGACCTGTGAGTAAGAACTTGTGAACTTCGCAGCCGAAAAACTGGTCGCTAGAGTAGCCACGTTAAACACCAAACGCCATTCGGGCTAGGGGAATTGGTCTCATATCTCGTTCCGAATCCAGCGAGTAGCCGCAAAGAACTGAATCAGCTTTCGTGACCTGCAGAGCGCGCTTGGGCTACAAAATACGCTTGGGTAATAGAAAAACACCCGAAAACAATTTAAGCTATACGCGGCACATGCTTGAACCTACCACCGTAGCACGATCACGGACTGATGAAACATGGACTATAAATTTAGGCCGGTGACTGCCGGAGAGATGCTTTTTGATTATATCAATAATAGTTTGATAGGTCGTAAGAACCTCACCCAAATATCAAATTTGGAAGCACTTCAAATAGGAGGTCGGCAACACGAACTGTCCTCCTATTATGCAGGAATATTAGCAGCAAATTTACTATCCAGAATTATAAAAAAGGCCAATAGAGTCGTCAGTGATGTTGAGTCTGAAAAAGAACATCACAAGTTAATGACCCATTATTTTTTGAGATCTTTAGAAATACCCCGGAGCCCATCTGGTGTCAGTTTAGATCGATTGGCTTCGCTAGCCTTAGAGGCTGAAAAAACATCAAGAAAGGCAATCATATCTTCTGTCCGTAGTCAGTTCACTATAACCAAAGTTAATTATTGCTATATGTGCGGAACGCCGGTGTACGAGAAAACTCAGAACCCACTCGACAAAATGGAGTTGGAACACATCTGGCCGCAAAGCTTTGGCGGAGATAGCACCGTAGAAAATCTATTGCCCGCCTGCCCTCCTTGCAACGGAGAGAAAGGAAGCATGATTTTGTGGCAGAACGCCCACATACACTCATTCACTTTGAAGCCTGAGCCATCGGCGGATGAACTGACGAGCATTAAAAAGAAAGTAAAAATAGCTCAACACCGCAGAGAGATGTTTGAATATGCGAGCAATTACAAAAAAACATTAAAAGATGCTGCACTTGCAATCGGAAGCTTTAACTTTAACGAAGTCAGCGCCATCGATAGAGATGACGCCGTGGACTTCTTTAATTTTCAAATTAAAAGGAGAGATGCGGTATGAACTATAACTGCCTAACGTTCTCGCAACGTAATGATGGAAACGCTCCAACATTTTGCTTGTTTGAGGCACCTGTAAAAGATGTGGTTTTATGGAGCACTATCCCGACGCTCACACCCGACAATACCGACGGCATACAACGCCCCCTTAAAGACAGCAAAGTCAGAGCGATAAAAAAGTTTCTTGAGAGCGATACCAGAAATACAATTCCGACTGCTATTGTACTTACAATATCAAGTAATGCATGCCGGATAGATGGCGGCAATATAGTTATCAACGTTGCTGAAAAAGAGAACATCCTTGTCATTGATGGCCAGCATAGACTGTGCGGACTGAATGCTTTCGACGAGAACTCGCGCGTGCCAATCGTTGCCATTTTAGATGCAACTTCAGAAGAGCGAGCTTTTCAATTTATTATCATCAACAATAAAGTTACGAAGGTCGCGCCAGACCATATTCGTGCGCTCACCCTAAGATTGACGAAAGAAGAAGATAAAATAGATTTAGAAAACCGGTTGAAAACCTCTAGACTTTCTCTGAGCCCACAACTTAGCTACGTCGGTCTCGCGAACGATTTAGATGAGAGTCCTTTCAAAGGTATAATAGCATTACCTAGTATGCCGGAGGACGATCGAAAGGTTGTCCCATCCGCAATCGAAACATCGATCGCTTATATTCAATCTAAAAATATACAGGAACTTTCTAGCGAGGACGCGGCGTATGATTTTTTTATAACGATCTGGGACGTTATAAAAAACACTTGGCCAAACTGCTTTCCTAATGAAAAAAAACTTGTCAGTAAAGTCGGGATAGTGTGCCTAACTCGCTACATAACAGACGCGATAAATCTTTTGTCTGGATACCCAGGCAACGACATCAATATGGCGGAGCCAGAGTCTGTAACCAATACAGTTAGAAATATTCTGAAAACACAAACAGAAGAATTTTGGCGTGCTGAGTGGAGTCTACAGGTCGCGGATAACCGCACAGTCAGAGATGCTATACAAGATGCACTGACTACAATCCACCAGAACATTCGTTACCAACACCCATGGTTTAACGATATTCCGTTCATAAAAAGTATCGAATAAACTAGAAAGCTACAATACATTCCCTTATGTACCGCAGCTATCCTGGCACCTGTATTCAAAGTTGCCGCCTTGCAAAAGGCGGCCTACCTTACTCAAGCATGAACTCCAAGCGCTCAGATCGCCCAGAAAGAAATGAAAGCCCTCTATGGATATGTAGAGTCACGAACCTTTTTATGCTTTCATCATCGAACGGCTCGGAATTAATTTTAGACCAAACTTTTACCAAATTAATGTAAAAATCTTCATTTCCAGTAGTCAAAATTTTCCAATCGATCTCGACCCCCCCTAGGAATAATAGCTCTTCTTGGATCAACTTACCCGGTGTAGCAAGAGACATACAAAGTGCATACCTACAAATTGTATTGTTATGCTCTAGACTATAACGTCTTTTCAACGTTGATAGTTGTATCTTTGCAGCTGCAGTTAAGCGAACTCGATCGATTATCATAGGGTATCTAGCTGAAACTGTTGACTATTTATACTGGCGATACTGCGGCGGCTTTCATCATCGAAAGTTAATGAATACTCCCGACTCATATGCTGTTCGAGTGCAGTATGTACAGTACCTTCGACTTCTTCGTCTGTAGAAAGAACCATTACTTGATGCGAGATCTTAGCAAAAAAGTTATGAACCAGAGCCTCCCGATGATTACGGTCTAAGCGCGCTAAAGGCGTGTCAACAATTACAGGAAAACGCCCCTTCCGCTCTCTGATCAAGGCGCTAAGCACGGCGATAGCCAAAATCTGCCGTTCTCCTGCAGACAAGCGCTCCATGGGTAGTGTATGTCCGTTAACATCCTCGATAGAAACGGCGTAAGTGTCTGCTTCAACCAGTACTCGCGAAATAAGATTTCGCTTTCGAAGCAACTGTTTGAACTCTGAGGTAATCATCTCCGAAAGCCACTGTGCCTTAGATGCAAGTAGTCTCTCCCGGAACGCGGCCAAAACCACTTTTGCACGATCTGCCGCTTCCAATGCTTTAAGATGGAATGTGCTTTCTTTTAGCTCCGCTCTGGCACGGGCGGAAGCTGCTTGGTGACGCTGCTCAAAATGCGTCTGTTTATTGCGCGCCTCTGTTAGCTCGCGGCTTAACTCTTGTAACTGCCATTCTGCGGCGGCCACTCTTTGAGTGTGCTGCTGCATTGCTTCGAATACCGTACTAAGTTGTTCATTTGCAGGAATCTGATGCACCGCATCTTGAGCCTTCTCCAGCGTTCTCTGAGCCGCGGCGACAATCTCTTTTGCTTCTTTCAGACGCTGCTTGGCTTGATGGAGTTGGGACTCAATTTCCGCTGGCTCTCCACCCGAAAGCAACATCGGTATGTGAGACTTGTCATATCGCAAACCTTTTAGATCAGAGGCGAAAAACTCAGCTGTTATTGATTTAATATTCGGCGCATCAAGTGCTAACCGCTCAAGAATACGTTGGTCTCGCTTTACGAACTCTTCGATGAGCATATGGTTGTACTTCGCTTGATGATCCTTCTGCCAATGCTCTTTGTAGGCCCCCCAGAGCGGCTCTAGCCAGGCCAAGGGTAATATTGGGTCTTCCAGAGCTGTTACTAGCGAAGCACGTGCTCGCCCGTGGTCTTGCTCGCATACCGCTAAACGTGCACGTAACTCAGCGGCTTGTTGATAGGCGACTAAACCACTTCTCTGAGCTTCAATTGAAAAATTCTCAAGCTTACGCTGCGCTTCGTCGAGGTTGGTTCTGGCTTGTGCTTGCCGTTGTGAGAGCATTTCAATACGCTGCTCAAGGTCTTTGAGCTCCAACTCAAAGTCGAGAGCCTGGTCGCCATCACCGGTGGCATCTGCAGAAAACATTTTCTTGCTAGCGCGTCGCTCGACCGCTTTTAGATCCCCGGCCAAGGCATCAATACCACCCAGACCTAGAAATACTTCAGTCGCCCGACGCAAAAGCGCAGGTAGACGCTCCGGATTCGCCAGCGCTTCAATCTTCTCACCATCAAAGAAGAAGAGATGTACTAACTCTACAGGCAAAATTCCGTTAATGAATTCATCCCAATCTTCTGCAAGAACTAAATCTTCTTGATGACCGGCGAATACTCGAAACAGCTCGCGAAATCCTTTTTCTTTTGGATGCCACTCTCGACGGATCGTTAGCGCTTGAATATTGTGTCCCACTTCAACGCTAAGCTGCATCTCAATTCGCGCTGGCCCTGTGGCATCTCTACGCTGCAGTCCGGCTATAAGCTGTTCGTACTCGGCACGACGCGCTATATTGATGGCCTTATAACCGTATAGCCCGATCTGCAACGAGGTAAGCAGCGTAGTTTTTCCACTACCGTTGAGCGCCTTGAGCAAAATAACAGGTCGGCCAGGCAAAACACTTAGGTCGAAGTTTTGCCGCTCACGAAAGGGCCCCAGGTTTTCAATCGAAATATGATTAATGGATAACTTCGCCATACTTACTCTTCTTCCACCTCTACCGCTGTGAGCGGGATAAGCTCTAGTTCCTCACCGCTATTCGGCTCTTCTTGACTGTCCTCGATATTACTTCTTGCGAACATCAAAGCCTCATCTTCGGTGCGAAACGCATTTGCTTTTAAGACTTCCTCTAGCCTATCTAAATGATGCGAGCGCTTTTGGCTTTGCATTGCCTGGTACTGAACAGCCAAAAGATTTCGCGCCAGTTGATATAGTCTTCCGCCAGCCTCGGTATCAATTTCACTAGCTATATCGCTTAGCAGTGCTAGATCTTCTGGCTCAAGCGGATGTTGCTCCATCGCTCGACCGGGATAGCACTCTTGAAGCACGCGCTCGTAGATTTTTGGAACTAAATCCTCAATTTCTCCTTTCTCCTCGACCCAGATACGGCGTATGGCATCGATTTCTTCAATAGAGATCAGCTCAATTTGGTCGTGCCCTGGTACATTAGCGCTCCGCAACGCGAGCTGAGTCCGAAGTAGCTCCTCAAGTAACTTAGCGCGATAATCTTGTAAATATGGGCCGTGAATTAGCTCTGAGGTTTCTCCTTTACCCATAAGTTTAACTCGACCGTTCATACGCTTGAAATCGCGCTTATCCCAGTCTTGGATACTCAAATATTTATTGCGAAAATCCAGTATAGGTTTCATCCATGACTTCTGGTCGTCGTTCTGAATCATCGCATGCATCGACTTGTCTTGCGAGACCATGGTACACACGTAGCAACCAAAACGACTGTCACCGCAACTTGGAGTCGATTTATCGACAACAACTGGGCACTCAGCGTCCGGAGTAGCACCCTTATAAATATCAAATAAATCCTGGTTATCAATACCCCATGGATTTTCATCTGTAAGAACATACATCCAGACGTCGTCACTAGTCCAAGTTTCTATAGGCAAATAGACCCACACCCGTGACAACTTAGGATCGTTATTACGACTTAAACGATCGCGAGTGCTGCCATTGTAATGGTCCATAACTTTGTCACGAGCCTGGCTCTCACCACGCCTTTGCCCTAACACGAGAATCGCCTCGCTGTTAGCTTCTGAAAGTTCTTGGATAAACTTGGTGGAAGCGCTAATCTTTAGACGATCAGTACACCAGCGAAACCTATTTCGTGGAGCTGGATACCCTTTTCCTATCAAATTGACCCAGAAACGGTGCTCAATACTTGGAGTCAGTCGATGGGGGCGAATCGGTAGACCTTGACGCTCAGCCTCGGCCTTCATCCGAGTCAACGACGAATGAACCCATGCCGCAATTACTGGATTCTCCACAAGAGTGTCAGTACTAATTACGTGAATCTCTTTAGTGCGCTGTTCTGCTGGCAGCGCCGCGACCGCCTTCCAGATTAGTTGCAATGAAGCAGTGGAGTCCTTACCACCGCTGTAACCGACAATCCAAGGTAGGGAGTCGGAACGATAGAGCGATTGTATTTCTGAGATAATGGCCTCGGGAGGCGTGGTCATGATAATTTCCGGTAATTAGCTTATGGTCTGACGCGCGGCGATGAAGGCGTTTTCTATAATTTGCTCCTCAGGTGTCAAACCCAATCCAAGCGAGCATTTTATCTGATTGCATGTTAGCGTAATATTCTGGCTGTTCTTAGCCATACGCCCACCTATCATGGCGCGCCCCTCCCAAGTTGCAATATTCGTACGCGACCAATCGATATCGCGTAATTTTTTTAGAGCTAACTTTAGGTCTGGCCGGCCATCATCAGTACGATAGACAAACTTTCCAACGCGCCCAAGTGCCTGTAAAACAATTGCATGTGAATGAATGAAATCCTGACGCACTTCACCGGCGGTCATACGGCTTTCGCGTACATGGGTCCATTCGGGTATTTGCTCGCCAACAACCTCCCAAAACTCACTGCATCTCTTCGAAGCCCAAGAAAAGTCCTCGAGATCTTTAGCACTAAGCATTTCAAGAACGGCAAAATTCAAAGCACTTAAAGTAAAAAGCTTACGAGATCGCTTGGAAAGGGAGGACCGCTCAGATTCGACCAAGTTTCGGAAAACTCGCGAAGTAAGCCCGAGATGTTTAGTCACGCTAGCCGCTGCGTTTCGATGATCGTATAGAACACTGAGGGAGGGTGAGGGCTTAATTGCATGTCTATTTAAATCAGCAAACATCTGCTGACACCGCTCTAAGCCACGATCATGGAAAAACACAACTGCGATTGTCTCGTCACCTAATTCCGGCCGCTCCTCTAGGGCTTGCTCTATCGCAGCGCGACGATGTTGCCCATCGTTGACTATGAACTTAGCGTCCATATCAACAGTTAACGTTCCCATTCGAAAATGGGTAGTATCCTTGGTACCAATTGGTTCAAAATCGACTTTGCCGTCTACAGAAGCCGTAATAGCCGAAAAAGTATAACTATCGGTATTAGCCAGGATATAGCGGGCAATTTCGGGAATTCGCGTACGGTTGATAGATCTCTGAGCCCGCAGCTCAGGCATTAATTCTTCGTTGTCAAAAACGAAGAGCCTTCCGAGTAAGCGTAGTGGGCACATGGAGACGTAAAACTCCCGTCCGGCTTGCACACCCCGTATGGCTGGAAACGTATAGGAAAATGGACTGGTCATGCTTAGGAATTTAGCATGTTTATGTTCCTATACACAAACAAGGCATGTCGATTTAACAAACAAATCAACATGATTTATGGTGAGCTTCGGTAGGTCAAAATGCTAGCCTTCTCTGCCTACCATTCGCTGAGCCAGGCTCCACACCCGGGAATAGAGCCTCCTTCATATGGAGAAAGCTACCTACTCTAGACGCATGGTTTTGGGCGCCTGGCGAGGTCTTTCCCCCCTTTTTCGGCGTTCGTGCTATTGAGCTCGATCTCGTATCCACTCGATGCTTAGCTCCATCGTCCTTGACGCCATTTTGATGGGAATGAACTGGCGCACGCGCTAACACATCGCTAACCGCCCTCGGTCGCTGCTCATCAGCGACCGTATTGACAGACCCCAAAGTGTAACTTTTCACATCCCTTGATTTTGCAGCATGCGTTGCATGTTCCCTCTCACTCATGGCGACTGCGCGAGGGGCATCCTCTGTACGCCTAGCTCCTATACTTCCGGGCTGTCAAGCCGCGTACAGCTGGCACCCTATCCCGTTTGACAGCAAGGGGCAGCAGCTCCTTAAATAGTGTGTGACCTTGAATATGCCCCAATCCCCCCGCGACCCTCTTCAGACTCTCTTCACGATCGATCAAGACATTGATCCTGAAACCCTGCAGATCCAAGCCAGCGAACCCTCGCATCGCCGGACGCCACCATCACCGACCTGGCGCTCGATCTCGAAGGCGCATACCGTCAAATGCTCTTGGGCAGCTAACAATTAATCGTGCATGGCGAATTACTCATTGAGCGTCCGCTGGTAATACTAGTGCCCATCAACAACGAGCAACTATCCCCGCGGTGGTAAAAACCAAAAGGCCAAGTCGCGTTACAACAACCCACCTTATGGAAATCCAACCCCACCAAAAAACGCGACTTAGCCCGATTTTCTCAAATTCGTTTTCACACAGCTTGGGTCGACTCCCTTCTATGGCGACCCGCAGCAGCCAAAGCTAAGCGGAGCAGACGCATCGGTTTAGCTGCGGTTCAGATTGCAGAGGCGGATCGTGGGCAAGCGTTCTCGATCCGACAGACCTAGCGCCAAGACGACATCGCACAAACGCGTTGTCCGCAGGGGAAATACGCTCGCTGGACTGGACGCGCTCTGGGGGGATCGGTGTTGCGCTAGTTGACGCTTTTTTTTGCACTAGGCAGGAGGCTTCCCAGAGGAAACAAGTACGAACCCAAGCCAAGATGGCTGTTCGCCACCCTGCAAAAGCACGCTATACTCGGCAGGTATACGATAAGCGGAGCCGCTTCCTAGACGCTGCGCTGTCCGAGGAATCTGCTTTGAAGCTTATCGGACTTACTAGCAGGCTGATTGCTCTGATAGTTGAAACTGAAGCCACGCAAAGAATCGATTAAATTTCAAGCAGTTCTAATTCATAATTAACATATAAAAATGGTGCCAGCATGAGCGAACAGCAAGTAGTTCCTTTTTCTGACTTACAAGTCAATGGCGTCAGCTTAGACGATGCGGTTAAGCAAGGTCAGCAGATGATAGAGGCTTTGCAATCTTTGGGGATTCGTGAGGCGACTTTTGATACCGGCACGTATTATAACCACAATCAATCTACCCAAACAACAACACTTGCCGCGGATGGAATAATGCTGGAACAACGCCAGCACACTACAACTATCGTGTTGAGAAACGAGGGAAGCACTCAACAACAGGCGCTGGCTGAGGTCGAAGCTACTACTACGCAAAAAACACTCGGAGCCTTTTCTGGCCACTCTCAGCCATGGGTTTCTCAGCAGCTTTCGCAGGATAAAGAGGGCGTATAACTTGCGATGACTGACGTCGGTTATTCGGCGTCAGCTTTAATGCTTAGCTAATTTTTATTACGAATTTGGGGCTTTAGGATGCCGGTATAATCCGTCACCAATTATATCTCCACTCCCCCATTGCTGAAACGCATCCAGATGGGTAAATAAGGGGTGACGCACTACAGCTTCTCGATTGTTAAGTGAAGTATATAGCTCGGCTTCTGTGCGTTTTTTAAATAGATAGTTAAGACTATTTGCTAGAACATCGGCCGCCAGGATCAGGCCATTATCTTCAGGTACTGGCTGAATGTTGAGACTGCCAATTATTTCTGGTATTTGCATTTCAGCTGGATATTCCGTAGTTGAAGATATTTTTCTGTAAACCAATTTCTTTTTTCAGAGTGTCATACCCAGTGACAATTGTAACCTTTGGGTTCGTATCAAGCAGCTCTACGGCGATTTGTTGAAACTGTTTCACAAGAGGAGCATCTAATTGGTCGGTACATACTACCAGCTCAACATTCTTTCGATCACGCTCGAGAAGAAACGCTGCTATATGGGCATAGAAGCCTCCAAAAAGCTCCACATGCATTGAAGGTAACTCTTCGCGAACGCTACCCGTTTTGACTCGAGCCGGACTGGTACGCCGTGCAATCATTGCCGCTCTGTGGTCCCGGGAAGCCTGAAGCTGATTAGAGTAAAACTCATTCAGACCAGCAACATGAATTGCGTACCAGAAGCAAGGTAAATTTGCTGCTTGGATCTCATCGAACAGCGCTTTCCTCAAAGCACCTTTTTGCTCTTTAGGTAAATCGGCTATATGAAGCTTTCCCAAAGCAGGCTTGAATTTCAGTGCAATGGCGTTAAATTTTTGCGCTAGGTCCGTATGAAGCTGCTCGGGAATCAAAATGCCAGCGAATACTCCAGTTTCACCTGGAAAAGTCTCTTGCTGATCAGCATATCCTTTAGCCCCTGATTCATCACAGTAAATGAAAATACGCTCTGGCATTCTTCTAAGCCCATTAGTTGCACATGATGACATCATGACATCAAAAGGATCAAATGATCTACGATTGCCCCACAATACAGAGGAGCGCTGAAGATAGCCGTGCTTCGACTCACTAGACGCCGGGCCTAATATCATCCTATAACCACTTCTGTCCGACTAAGCGTGTCGCCACCGACAGCGTTGGGCAATTCACTGTCAATCATGGCTACGAAACATGCTGCTCAGATCGATGCAAACGTGTGGTAGTGGAGTGTCGTATTCCAATTGGTATTCCAACAAGAAATCAGATCCGATATTAATTCTATAAATCAATAGGCTACCGAACAAATTCAAATCCCCCCGGCTCTAAAGACGTCCACGGACGTCTTTTTTGGTGCCTGAAATCCAATAAATACAGGGGCTTCAGCGCTTATGGGAGCTTTCTAGGTTTTTTAAACTCTAGGCATTTTGGCGTCCCATTTTGGGCATGTGGACCGCTGGTGCAAGGCACTGCCCCCAAAGCTCACCGCGAGGCGCCGAGGCAAGCCAGTCTGTCGGAGGCCGAAGACAGATTCGAGAATGTCGCCACGACCGGGTTCAAGTTGAAAAAACGCCGTCACCCCAGCCTGCACCGAAGACATTTGGTGTCTCACTCACTCTGCATGTTTTCCCCGCTTGAAAACCACACCACTCGCGGATATCACAGTGCCTACGCTCAGCAAGCTCCTTAGCGCCATAAGTCCAAAACATGGCGCATTGCGAACCACAAAAAACGCCCCCCTCGCAAACTTATTACAACCCCCTTTCAACCTTAATCATTCTCAACATCCAACTAGCAAGTTAGCGAACTATCTATTCCACCCCATCAACTGGATAGACAAACACAAACCACCCATCGCTTTAACGATAAACCCCCTCGTTATTTTGTTTTCAAATGCATTTCAAATACCCACACCCATGCTAATGTCATTACGATATCAGTGCTGTTTAAGCAGGCCTGGGAGGTTATTCGTTGCCCCACATTCTCTCTACTACCAAAGTCTAATAACGATATTTGTGGAGTCACCAATATCCGAGGCGCGCGCATCCTCTTCTAGACGCGTAATAAGAAGACCATCAGCAGAGGGCATACCATGTTGAAGTGCAATGGACCCAATGATCGGGCTGCCGGCGAGGCGAAGCCATTTTGGCGAGATCGCGTGGAGGCACCGTGTACCCAGGAGTGTGATGTTCAACCCGCCTCTGACCCGGCAGAACCGGCCACCTTGGCTCCTCTAACGTCCATGAAAGACGAACTGATCGCCGCGCAGGCGATTTGTGGTCGCGCCAAGTCCGCGGTGGTCGAAATGTTCGGCCATGCCCGCATGGACCGGGCGTTGGAGTTGGAGCATATCGGCGCATTGGTCGACGATATTTCAAGCTCCATTGCACGCCATCCCAATGCTTTATCAGCCTGGCACGTCTGAAAAGCATCGATGACTACACCTACATGCATTCGGTCGCGGTGTGTGCGTTGATGATCGCCCTGGGCAATCAGTTAGGCCTGCCCACCGCCCTGATTCGCAAGGTCGGGCTGGCCGGACTGCTGCACGACATCGGCAAAATGGCGATTCCCGGTGCCATTCTCAACAAGCCCGGCCGCTTGAGCGATGACGAATTACAGGTGGTGCGAACGCATCCGCTTGAAGGGGAAAAAACATTGCTGGCCACCGCGCAAGTATGCGAGATGGTCGTGGATGTATGCCTGCATCACCACGAGAAAATCGACGGCACCGGCTACCCCCATCAGTTGGCTGGCGACCAGATCAGCCTTGTGGCTCGGATGGCCGCGGTCTGCGATGTCTACGACGCAATTACCTCGGACCGTTCGTACAACCAGGGCTGGGACCCTGCCGTGGCTATTCAACAAATGTCGACATGGGAAGGGCATTTTGACGATGACGTATTCCGCGCGTTTTTAAAGTCCGTGGGTATTTACCCCGTCGGTTCTATCGTTCAATTGCAAAGCGGCGGTATCGGTGTAGTGATAGAACAACATGCCGACTCATTATTGACGCCAAAAATCAAAGTGTTTTTCCTGCCGGCTTTAAATGTCTATATCCCCTACCAAATAATAGACCTGGGCACCCCCAACCAACACGATCGTATTATTGCGCGGGTAGCGCCGCAACGTTATGGTTTCAAAAATACCGAGCGTTTATGGCTCGACGACGCCGCACCCAAAACGCGTTAAGCAACTTACAGCGCTGTACAGCATGCCAATGCCAAAGCAGCCGATGATCCAATAAGCCGTGCGAATACAAAGACACTGGAATGTCGACATCCGATTATTTTGGTCGTTATGAGCGTGGGCGAAAACATCATGAAATTCAAATCATTGCAGACTCGAATCTGTTTTACGGCCGGACTCTGCCTGTTTATTTCCTGCGCAAGTCTGGTGTTATATGGGCTGTATTCCTCAAAGGCCAACGAAGCCTATGTGGGCACGCAAGTATCGGCATTGATTGAAACCGCCACCATCCGCGAAGTGCAGAATCTGGCAGAGTCTCGTGCCACCGCCATCCAGGCGAAGCTGCAAAACGCGCTGGACTCGGCACGCACACTGGCCAATACGCTGGGCGCGGGCAAAAGCGCCCAAAGCCCGCTGGTATTGGGTCGGGACTCAATCAACACAATGTTGCTCAGCGTGCTCAAGGACAACCCCGACTTCAACGGCACGTACTCCTGCTGGGAGCCCGACGCACTGGACGGCCAGGATCAAGCCTTTCGTAATAACGAGGGCGGTAACAACCCCTTGACTGGCCGCTTCACCCCTTATTGGACACGCAGTTCAGACGGTCATATCGCCGTGCAACCACTGGTCGAATATGACTCCGATGCCCGCCACCCCAACGGTGTGTTGAAGGGCGGCTGGTACTCAGGCCCCCGGGATACCCTGAAAGAAAGCGTACTCGACCCCCTCCCCTACGTGGTGCAAGGCAAGAATGTATGGCTGACCACCCTGTCGGTGCCGATCACCGCCAATGGCAAGTTCTACGGCGTGGTCGGTGCTGACTTCGATATCTCGTTTATCCAGAAACTCAGCGAGCAGATGTCCGCCGACCTTTATGGCGGCAACGGCTCCGTATCGATCCTCAGCCATCAAGGGCTGGTGGTGGCCGACAGCAAACGGCCGGAACTGATCGGCCAGCCGCTCAAAGCCTTGCTGCCCGACGCTTGGGAGAAGGTGTTGGCCAATGTTCAAAAAGGCCAGGGCGACAGCCAAATCAACCAGGGCACCCAGGAAATCGAGGTGCAGATGCCCATCAACCTGGGCCGCACCGACAAGCCGTGGGCCATCGTGATCCACCTGCCCAAGGCGGTCGTCATGAGCCAGGCCCTGGCTCTGGAGCAAGAATTGCAATCGCGCGGCGTCAACAGCAGCATCTGGCAGGTCGCGGTGGGCATCGCCATCTCCATGCTGGCTTTGCTTACCCTGTGGTTGGCTACCGCCAAAATCGTCGGCCCGATTCGTGAAGCCGCCCACCTGGCCGCTAACATCAGCCTGGGCGACTTTTCGCGTCGGCTGGTGCAAACGTCTGAAGATGAGGTCGGCCAATTGTCCTTTGCCCTGAACGATATGTCGGAAAGCCTGCAACGCCAGGTGCGCGTGGCCGAACGCATTTCCGAGGGTGATCTGGACCTGGAGGTACGTCTGTCCTCGCCCAATGACACGCTGGGCAAATCCTTGGAAAAAATGGTCGGCAACCTGAACACCTTGATTTCCCAAGTGCAGGCCAGCGCCACGCAAATCACCGGCAGCTCTGCACAGGTCACGCAGTTGAGCCAGTCGCTGTCCGACGGCGCATCCAATTCGGCGTCGTCGATCACTGAAATCAGTGCCGTCATGACCCAAATGGCGGCGCAGACCACCGACAACGCCGCCAATGCCAAAAAGGCCGACGAACAATCCCAGGCGGCGCGCGCCGACGCGGGGGAAAGTGACAAGCTGATGAGCGAACTGATCGCGACCATGGCCGAGATCGATAATTCGGGCAAAGACATTACCGCCATCATCACCACCATCGACAACATTGCCGCGCAGACCAACCTGCTGGCGTTGAACGCCGCGATCGAGGCCGCACGTGCCGGGGAGCTGGGCCGCGGCTTTGCCGTGGTGGCCGATGAAGTGCGCAGCCTCGCGGCACGCAGTGCCGAGGCGGCACAACAGACCGCAGCGCTGATTGCCGACTCGTCGACCAAGACGCAACGCGGCATGATCATCGCCGGCCGCACCGCCGACTCGCTGCGCAACATTGTCACCGGCACCGGCACCGTCTCAAGTCTGGTGTCACTGATCTATCAGGCGTCCAGCGAACAGGCGTCCGGCTTGCAACAGGCGAGTATTGGGCTGGAGCAGATCGACGAGGTCACCCAGCAAAACCAGGCCAACTCCCAGCAATGCGCGATCGCGGCCAGGAACCTGTCAGAGCGGGCCAATGCAATGCAGCAGGGGTTGGGGCGTTTTAAAGTCAAAGCCTAAGGTGTTAACCGGCGCGCACTGACCGCCACGCAGGCGCAACCACTTGGACTCCACCCGACTTCCCATTACCCTGAGCGCCCCATCAGACAACCGGAAGTCAGATACCCGTGTTCAAGCCCGTCGCTGCTATCGCTCTTGCCTGCACACCTTTGCTCGCCAACGCCGCCGACCTCGCCGGCGTCTGGACCGGCACGCTGGGCAAATCCGCCATTACCGCCTGTTTCAACGGAGCTGACGGGGAGCACGGCAGTTATTACTACCAACGCATCCTCACCCCCATTCAACTGACCCAAGCCAGCGACAGCGCGCCGTGGGTGGAGGAAGGCGATACCGGGTTCTGGACGCTGGATAATCGCTCCGGCGATACGCTGGCGGGCGCTTGGCGTAAAACGCAAGGCGGCAAACCGCTGCCGATTACCCTGAAACGCGTCGGTACGCCAAACGACGGCTGCGGCAGCGATGCTTATAACGCCGCCCTGGAAGCGGCGCCTCTGCCGGTCAAGACGCAGGAAAAATCCTTCGGCGGTCACCGCTACGTGCTCAAGACCCAAGGCGCCCGAGTCACGCTCAAGCTTGAGGGTGATGGCCCGGCGGTGCAGAAAATCAATCGGCAACTCGCGGCGCTGGCGGTCAACGACGACGATCAGGCCGACTATTTGCGCGAGCGTCGCGAGTATCTGGGACGAAACGGCTCGGCCCTCACCAGTGAAATCACGGTTGAGCCGACGTATTGGTCGTCGCAGTGGATCACCGTGAAGTTCTACCGCTGGACCGCGGGCATGGGCGCCCGGGGCATCAGTTGGGGGCAGCATTCCTGGAACCTGCAGACCGGCGAAGCGGTTGACCCCTGGACGTGGCTGGGCGGGCACCAGCAGTGGTATGACGCCTATTCCGGCGAAGTGAAGCTGTCGACCCCGTTCAAGACATGGCTGGCCAAACAAACCACCACCGACGAGGGATGCCCGGCGATCAACAGCTATTCCACGTTCGACCTGAGCTTCAATACCCAAGGATTGCAGCTGTCGACACCCGCCAACGGTGACGGGTGCGACAACGAACTGAGCTTTACCTGGGAGCAATTGGCAGCCGTGTTGACAGCCGAGGGTAAAGCCGCGCTGCCCAGCTTGAAGGCGCCGTGAATACCTGAATACAAAAACCCTACACTCGTTCACGAAACATTCAGAAACGCCGACAGATACTAGCCGAATGCCACGGCCGCTCCCCCGAGCGGCCCACTGCCTCGGTAGCCACAACCCATGACACGCCCCGCCTCTTTATTGTTTCTGCTCGCCGGTCTTTTATTTTTTTTCGCCCTAGGTAGCCACGACCTGCAAGGCTCCACCGAAGCCCGCGTCGCCGGGATCGCCATGGCCATGCATCTGGACAATAACTGGGTGGTGCCACAGTTATTTCGCGAGCCTTTTTTGGAAAAGCCGCCCTTGAGCCTGTGGCTGGATGCCGGGGCGATTCGCCTGTTTGGCGGCACCACCTGGGCTGTGCGCCTGGCGTCGGCGTTTGCCGGGTTGTTCAGCGTAATGCTGCTCTACGCAATGCTGCGCAGGTTCGGCCGGCCGCAGACATTGGCGTTCAGCGCAGCCTTGATCCTGGCGACCATGGCCAGTTACTGGAGCAACGTGCGCGGCGTGGGTGAGGACTCGTTGCTCAGCCTCGGCGTGACCACTGCGCTGCTGGCGTTCTATCAGGCGGTGCGGCCGGACCGCGAAGGCCCCAACATGGGCCATTGGGCGCTGTTTACCGTCGGGATGGCGATCGCCACGCTAAGCAAAGGTGTGCTGGGGCTGGCCATGCCGGGCATTGTGATTTTTGTGTACCTGGCCGCTACCAGCGTGATGGACAAACGCCTGCGCATCGGCAACTGGCTCAAACCCGCGCTGTGCACCCTATTGGCATTGGTGCCGCTGCTGATATGGCTGTGCTTCCTGTACCAACGTGGCGGCATGCAGGCTGTAGGCGAAGTACTGTGGACCAACAGCGTCGGCCGGTTCAGCGGCTCGTTTGTCGAAGCCGGGCATTACGAGCCGTTCTACTACTACATCGCCAAACTGCCGGAGGCGTTCCTGCCCTGGAACATCCTGGTGTACCTGGGGCTGTGGCATTTGCGTAAAAGCCTGGCGCGCAATCGCTATCACCTGTTTTTCAGCGTATGGCTGGTGGCGCAATTCACCTTGCTGACCCTGGCGTCCAGTAAGCGCACGGTGTACCTGATGACGCTGGCCCCGGCCGCCGCCGTGTTGGCCGCCGAATATGCACGGGTACTGCTGCAATGGCTCAAAGAGCACAAACCCGCCCTGTATAAACACCACCGACCTCTGGTGGGCGGCGTGTTCACCCTGGCCATTGCCAGCTACCTGATCGCTGCCTTCTGGTTTGCGCCCAAGGCTGATGTGCGCCAGTCATTCGTGCCGGTCATCCGCCAGATCCAGGCACTGCAAGCCGAAGGCAAAGAAGTCGTATTGTTCCAGCCCAATGAACGCATCGCCGGCGCCGGCGTGTTCTACATGCAGGGCTATTTGAAGATGCTGCAGACAGAACCCGAGCTGCACCGTTACCTGGCGGCCAAGCCCGGCAACGTTGCGCTGCTGGACCACACCAACGGCTTGAATCCCCAGGTGAAGGTGATCAAGCACATGGCGATCAACCGCCAGCCCTACTACTTCGTCGAGCAGTAGGGCCGGCGCAAGGCATCAGTGCTTGGTGAGTTTGTCCAGGTAGCCCATCGCGAACGCGGAGATCACGAAGGTCATGTGGATGATCACGTACCACATCAGGTGCTGCGGATCGACGTTCTTGGCATCCATGAAGATGCGCAGCAAGTGGATCGAGGAAATCGCCACGATGGAGGCCGCCACTTTCATCTTCAGCGACGAAGAGTCCATGGTGCCCAGCCAGTTGAGTTTCTCTTTGTTGTCATCGATATCCAGCTGCGAGACGAAGTTCTCGTAGCCGGAAATCATCACCATCACCAGCAAGCCACCGACCAGCGCCATGTCGATCAACGACAGCAGCAGCAAGATGACGTCCGCCTCCAGCATGCTGAACACATTCGGCAGAACGTGGATGATTTCCTGAAAGAATTTCAATGCCAGGATCAGCAGAGTCCAGGGACAAGCCGAGGTAGATCGGCGCCAACAGCCAGCGTGAAGCGTACATAGTATTTTCGATAAAGCGTTCCATGGGGGTCTCACACAGCTTGGCTAGAAATGGCGGCGAGTATACCAGCCGCCACAAGTCACCTGTAACCGCGAGAAAACTGACCCAGGCGGCTTCTGTAAGAGAATTTTTCTGCTAGTGTCGAGCCCATCAACTCGGCTCGATGACGTCGGACAGGAAAAACTCAGATGATGGATGTGCGCTCCCCCTTGGCCGGTGTTGGCCTGTGTGCGGCGTTGCTGATGGGCAGCGGTTGCTCCCCCAGTGATGAGCAGAAACAGACGACCCTCGAAGAGAAAACCGCCAAGTTCGAACAATCCCTCGACAGCATCCAGGACCCCAAGCTGCGCGACGCCATCGCCGACCTCGGCGGCTCGCTGTTATTGCTGGAGCGGGCCCAGGCCAAGCTCGCCACCAAGCCCATTGAGGCCGAGTACGGCGACGACACCCTGGCCCTGCTCAAGCACTACCCCACGCCGCAAGCGCTGGTGGACACCTACATCAATGGCCTGTTCGTGCTGCGCAAGACCTCTCACTCCGACTACCTGACGGATTTGCAGCCGGTCTTCCCGTTCAGCTTCAACATGCCCGACCAATTCCCCTTCCCCCATGGCCTGGAGTGGCAATCGGTCACGTTGAGCAACAACAAAGTCATCCCCTTCCAGCCGGAATGGTCGGAAACCGACCCAGGTATCCAACTGAGCCCCAGCAGCTCCAACCTGACCAACCCCGATGACCTGACGGTGACCTATCCGTTCATCGATGGCCTCGAAACCGAAAACAAGAGCCAGCCTCAGCCTGTGAGCCTCAAGGGCCGCGTGGAAGTGATCGCGCCGGGCAGGGTGTTGACGTTCGACCTGTCGAAAAAAGACGTGGGCCATAAGCGCACCGAGGGCAATATCACCGTCAACCTGCTGCTCCTGGAAAAAAACTACGCCGAAATCGAACTGACCAACAGCCAGCCGCTCGCTCCGCAAGTGGGCGACGATTCGCCGAACCCGTTGCTGGTACAGGCACGCGATAGCACCGGGCAATTCCTCACACGTTCGGGCTCGATCAATGAAAGCGCCGCGCAGGTGGCGTTTTACCAGAAACAATTGGCCGAGATGCAAAAACAGAACACTTGGTCCGAAGCCTTCGAAAAACAGCTTATCGACGAACAAAAAGCCTTCGAGCACAAACAGGGCAGCCATTACGCCAAGGTATATTTCAATGGCCTGATCGATAGCGTGCAGGTCAACGTGCTGGACTTTTCCACAGCCTCCGTCACCCGCAAGGACCTCGACCTGCCGATACTGCGTTTCGACAAGAACAGCCTGCAAAAAACCGTACAAGCCTTGCCGATGCCAGTCACCGTGTACGACGACGGCGCCGCCAACTGGCTCAAGGGCGCCACGCTCAGCGAGGAACAACTGAAAAACAGCGTGACGATCACCCAGTCCGTCGAAGACGCCAGTGCCGCGCATATCACCTTCGATCACCCCTTCACCTTCAACGACGAATTGGTGGGCGCCGAGCGCAACAGCAGCGAATCGCCAGTGACGTTCTTTACCGCCGACGACAAGGGCGAACGCGGCGAGCCCATCGAATTGCCCAGCGAAGCCTACGAGCTGACCCCGGCGCGCGGCACGCTCACCTACGACCTCAACCTGTTCCCGGAAAACCCGGCGTTCGTGGTGGGCTCGATCCCGCTGTTCCTGGCGACCATCGAGAAAGGCGAGATTGACGTGGCCAAGCTGCCCAAGGGCCTGTCGCTCAAGGACAACGCGCTGATCGTCGACCAGAAGGCATTCCCCGCCGACAGCTGGCGCTTCTACGCCAAGGACGCCAGCGGCCATTACCTCAAGGAAATCCTCGGCGTCAGCCACCGTGCGCAGGAGTACGGCACGGCGATGTTTGACGTGCATTATTTCTATGGCAAGCCGACGGTGCTGGAAAGCTACCAGCGCACCGACCTGACGACCGTGCAATACGGCTTCGAGGTCAAGCTGGACAAGCCCGAGGGCAAATGACCCGACCTACAGCGCAAGCTGCTCATGGTTGCCGTTGAGCTGTCGCAGGTGGGCCTGCATGTGCAGGCACCAGATCTGCGGATCGCCCGCCAGCTCGTAGCCATGCAGGGTCAGGCTGTCGACGATTGATTCCAGAATGGTCTGCGCCGCAATCGGCCCATGAAACGGGCCTTGGGACTTGATGGTGGACGGCTGTTCACCGGACATGCCGGCGGCAAACAATAAGGTCCACATGCCGGTATCCCCCGCGAGCGGGCGAATGGAACATTCGATACGGGTGACCAGGCCAAAGCACTGGCGGGTAAGGCAAAGGTTGCGCGACATGGCGGCGCCCCTCGGTAGATCGGTGTTCAACCCCGGCCAATGGCGAGGCTGTTTCTATCCAGCGACTCCTGTGGATATCCCTAAAACAGAGAATAGAAGAAAAACACAACAAACCAAGGCGCTAGAGACCAACGGTGGCGGCCACCGGAATCGAGTCAATTTTATGGCGGCCACAGGTCTGAAGGCACTGACAATCCATTGTGGGAGGGGGCTTGCTCCCGATAGCGGTGTACCAGCTACCCATAAGCTGGCTGACCCACCGCCATCGGGAGCAAGCCCCCCACATTGGGATCTGCTTCGTTCTACAGATCCTACTTACCACACGTCAGCTCGGCTTGGCCTCAGCCAACGCCTGCTGCGCCAACTCCTTCTCCGCCTCCTTCAAGTCTTCCTCGCTGATCATCTCGGCAATCGCACGCAAACGCTCAACCACCCGCGCGTTGACGCTGCCTTCGGGGAATTGCCCCTCGGCATCCGGCTCGCCGGCAGGTTCACCCACCAGCAGGCTCAAGGCCTCGTCCGCCTGGCGTACCGCGTAGATGTGGAATTGCCCGGCGCGTACGGCCTGCAACACCTTCTCATCGAGCATCAGCGTGGCGACGTTGGCCTGGGGGATGATCGCCCCTTGCTCGCCGGTCAAGCCGCGCGCTTCGCAGAGGCGGAAGAAGCCTTCGATTTTCTCGTTGACCCCACCCACCGCCTGCACTTCACCAAACTGGTTGATCGAGCCGGTGATGGCAAAACACTGCTTGAGCGGCGTTTTCGACAGCGCCGAGATCAGCGTGCAGGCTTCGCCCAAGGACGCACTGTCACCATCCACATACCCGTAGGACTGCTCCAGCGCGATACTCGCCGAAATCGCCAACGGGAATTCCTGGGCATAACGGCTGCCCAGGTAACCGGTGAGGATCATCACGCCCTTGGAGTGAATCGGCTGGCCGAGGTTAACCTCGCGCTCGATGTCGACAATACCGCTGCCGCCGGGGTACACCGTGGCGGAAATGCGTGCCGGCACGCCGAACGCCGAATCGCCCACCTCCAGTACCGTCAGCCCGTTGCATTTGCCGACGGCCGCACCCGCGGTATCGATCAGGATCACCCCGGCGAGCATGTCATCGAGAATCCGTGCCGACACGCGCCCGGTCCGCGTGGCCTTGGCCTTGAGCGCGCGCTCGATGTGGCCGGCGTCGGTCATGTCATCGCCCGCCAGGTGGCGGATAAAGTCCGCCTCGCTGACCAGTTGGAACAGGTCGCCAATGCGTGCCGACAAGCGCCCCTGGTGCTCGGCCAGCCGGGCGCTGTACGTGGCCAACCGCGCCACTGCGTCCGAAGTCAGCGGCGCCATGCCTTCTTCCGAGGTGCGGGTTTTAAGCAACTGGGCGAACTGTTCCAGGCTCTCGTCCACCATCGGGATGTCTTCGTCGAAGTCCACCAGCACCCGGAACATCTCCTGGAAGTCCGGATCGGCGTCCTGCAATGCGTAATACAACTGGCGCGAACCGATGATGATCACCTTGACCTGCAACGGAATCATTTGCGGGTTGAGGGTGACGGTGGCCAGGCGGCCCAGCTCGCCCAGTGGCGATTCCATCTTCAGCTTGCGCGATTGCAGGGAGCGCTTGAGCGCGTCCCATACAAACGGTTCGCTGAGCATTTTTTCGGCTTCAAGAATCAGAAAACCGCCATTGGCACGGTGCAAGGCGCCCGGGCGCAACTGACGGTAAGTGGTGTAGAGCGCGCCCTGGTCGGTGCTGTACTCGATACGGCCGAACAGGTTGTCGTAGGTCGGGTGCGGTTCGAACACCACCGGTGCGCCGCCGTTGACCGCATGGCCCACCACCAGGCTCGGGCAGTATTGCTCTTCAAGCAGCTTGCGCGCCTGGGCGTCGGTCTTGGCGTCGTCCACCAATTGCTCGACCACGGTTTTGAGCAGGTACACCTGCATGGCTTGCAGATAACCGCAGACTGCGGCGTTTTCCGCGTATTTTTCCGACAGCGGCGCCAGCAAAGGTTGCAGGGCCAGGGTGATGGTTTCTTCGTTGAACTGGCGCAGTTGGTTGTTGGACTCGCGCTTCCACTGCGGCAGGCTGGCCAACTCTTCGTTGAGGCGCTCTTCCAGCTCGGAGATGTCCGTGTGGAAACGTTCGCGATCCACTTCCGGCAGCTGCGAGAACTCAGCCTCGTCCAGCGCCTTGCCGTCGAGCATCGGCGTGAACGCGATGTTGGAACTGTCACGGTACAGCGCCACGTCTTTTTCCAGGGCCAGCCGTTCGATCACGTCCAGGGCCTTGTCGTAACGCTGGTTGAAGGCACGGTCGATGGCGCTTTTGCGCTGTTGATAGGTCGGGTGCTCGAAGGCGGCCGGGAACGTCGCCACCAGGTTGTCGACCAGGCCATTGATATCTGCGATGAACGCCGCCGCCGCGCCGCCAGGCAATTCCAGGGCGCGGGGTTCGCGAGGCTCATCGAAATTATTCACGTAGACCCAGTCCGCCGGGGTCTGCAGGCGCTTGCCTTCGGCCTTCAGGTAACGTTTGACGAACGAAAAGCGGCCAGTGCCCGGCTCGCCCATGACAAACACGTTGTAACCGGGGCGTGGCATCGCCACACCGAACTGCAACGCTTCAACCGCGCGTTCCTGGCCAAGCACACCGCGAAAGGGCTCCAATTCATTGGTGGTCGAGAAGCTGAACTGTTCAGCGGAGAAAGGGCGAGTCAGCGCTTCGGGCGCTAGGCGCAAGCTGGCAGCAACAGGATCAGGCATCGGGCTTCCTTACATCAGGCGGGGCAGATGACGGCATTCTGGCTCCCCCTTGCGCGCTCTGGCAAGGCGCGCCGTAGGGAAAGCACAGGTACGGGACGCGTCCTACAAAAAATCGCGACAATGCTGATTGTTTTATAAAAACCCACGGAACCCTTGGAACCTGCCTAAACTCCAAACTGCGCGGGTTGGACTAATAACCGATCCCTAGGGCGCTATGAAGTGCCTGAACCCTTGTCCATTGGTTTGCACACAAAGAGAACAAAGCTATGAAACGGATCCTTCTCGGTACTCTCTTCACCGTTGTCTCCCTCAATGCAATGGCAGAATCACCAGGTGGCCCGAACTGCGGTTGGGGCAACATGTTGTTCGAAGGCCAGCGCGGTACTCCGGCTCACTTCCTGGCTTCCACCACCAACGGCACTTCGGGTAACGCCACCTTCGGCATGACCTCGGGCACCAACGGTTGCAGCACCAACAGCGCGCTGACCTACGGCGGCAAGTCCTGGATTGCCATGAATGGCATGATGAACGAGCTGTCCGAAGACATGGCCAAGGGTAATGGCGAAGCACTGACCACCTACGCCGTGGTACTGGGCGTTGCACCGGAAGATCGCGCGCACTTCGCGGCCGTGGCGCACGAACACTTCCAGCAAATCTTCAGCAAGGCCGACGTGACCGCTGAAGACGTGCACAACAACACACTGGCTGTACTCAAAGGCGATGCCCGCCTGGCGAAATACGCTACCCAGGCTTAAGCTCGACCTGCCCGCGCCTCCCGAGGCGCGGGTTTTATTTTTGGGCCCGCCTCCCCTTTGGGTCTGTCTAAATATCCGACTTAAGTTGCCCCTATGCTCAAACGCTTTGCCTGGATGGCACTCTTCGCCTGCGCCCCGCTGTACGCGGCACCGCATCTTGATGATCAACGTTTGCAGCAACTGGCCAATGATCCGTTCTGGCTGTCGCTGGGCCATTACGAAGCCGGCAAGCTAAAAGGCTGGCGCAGTTATGTCAGCGAGCAGAAATTCTTCCTCGCAGCCGATGGTGCCCACCACCCGGATGCGGAGCTCAAGGCCACCGTTGACGCCCTCTATGCGCCGGCCAGCCTGGGTGAAAAACATGCCCAATGCGTCTACCCCGCACGTACCCGCTGGCTCAAGGACCAGTTGCACCTGGCCGACCTGCCGGCCGTGGACTGCAAGGAATTCAAGCAATGGTTCAAGGACGTCGCCCCCCACAGCGCGGTGATGATCTTCCCGGCGGCCTACCTCAACAGCCCGTCATCGATGTTCGGCCACACCCTGCTGCGTATCGACCAGGCCGACGTGCAAAGCAACAATACGGCGCTGCTCAGCTACGCGATCAACTTCGGCGCGTACATTGAAGGCTCGGACAACAGCATCCTCTACGCCTGGAAAGGCCTGATGGGCGGCTATCCCGGCCTGTTCGCGCTGGTGCCCTACCAGGAAAAACTCTCCGAATACCGTAGCCTCGAAAACCGCGACCTGTGGGAATACCGCCTCAACCTCACCCAAGTCGAAACCGAGCGCATGGTCGAGCACGTGTGGGAGCTCAAGCAAATCCAGTTCGACTACTTCTTCTTCGACGAAAACTGCTCCTACCGCCTGCTGGAGCTGCTGCAAGTAGCCCGCCCAGGCCTGCGCCTGACCGAACAGTTCCCGCTGACCGCCATTCCTACCGACACGGTCAAAGCCGTTAAAGATGCGGGGCTGGTCGAGAAAATCGACTACCGGCCTTCCCGCGAGCGCGAACTGCTGGAGCGCGCCAAACCGCTGGACAGCGACGAGCAACAATGGGTATTGAAGGTCAGCGACGACCAGAACCAATTGCAAGAGCCCGCATTCAAAGCCCTGCCTCGCGACCGCCAGGCGCTGATCATCGACGCCGCCTATCGCCTGGGCCGCTACCGCGCCAATGGCCTGGAACGCGACACCGCACGCTCCCAGCGCAGCTTCGAACTCTTACGCGCGATCAACCAAAACCCCGCGCCGGACCTTGAGATCACGCCCCCCGGCCTGCCGGAAAACGGCCATGAATCCCGTACCTGGCAAGCCGGCATCGGCACCCGGGGCGACAAAGCCTTTGGCGAATACGGCCTGCGCATGGCCTATCACGACCTCAACGACAACGCCGAAGGCTTCCCCCTCGGTGCGCAGATCGAAATCCTGCAAATGAAGTTGCGCCAGTACGAAGGCAACCACTGGCAACTGCAACAACTGGACCTGGCCACCATCCGCTCCCTGACGCCACGCAACGCCCTGTTGCAACCCTGGTCATGGCAAGTCACCGGCGGCCTGGAACGCGTACCGGGCAAACACGACGACGAAACCCTGGTGGCGCACGTCAATGGCGGCGCCGGCGGCACCTGGCAACTGAGCGACGACATGCTCGGCTTCGCCCTCGGCACCGTGCGGGTGGAGCACAACAATGACTTCAGCGAAGCCATCTCCCCCGCTGCTGGCTTCAACACTGGCGTGCTGTGGAAAAACCCGCTGGGCAACCTGAGCCTGGAAGCCAAGGGCGACTTCTTCACCAATGGCGAAGTGCGCCGCAGCATCAGCCTGAACCAACAATGGGAATTGTCCCGCAACCTGGGCCTGCGCCTGAGCGCACAGCGCGAGTACAGCCACTTATCGACGCCAGTCAATGAGGTGATGCTTGAAGTGAAGTGGTATCACTACTGACCACAGCCAGACCAGGACCCAAAATGTGGGAGGGTGCCCCTCCCACATTTGGCCTGCATTTATTCAGCTTTATCTCAAGGAGTTCAACCAACATGGCCGTTAACTGCAGCAGTCTCGAAGAAGTCCGCGACAATATCGACCGACTCGACCAGCAAATCGTCAGCCTGCTGGCTGAGCGTGGCCACTACGTATCCCAAGCCGCCCGCTTCAAAAAGGACACCGATGGTGTCAAGGCGCCGCAGCGGGTCGAACAGGTGATCGCCAAGGTGCGGGACTTGTCGCACACGCTGGGCGCCAATCCGGACGTTACCGAACAGGTGTATCGGGCGATGATTGCAGCGTTTATCCAGCAGGAGTTGGCTGAGCATGCGGCGCTCGGGCGAGCGGAGTAAGAATTGGCAAATTTATTCGCTGGCGTATAAAACCTGCGGGTATCTTCAAACCACTGATTAATAAGCAGGAAACCTCAGCTCGTTTTTTAGCTTTTTCTAATGACTGCACACTTACTTTAACTCGCCTCGCTTTATGAGGATTTTTGGCTAGTCTCGGGTAGCAATCAAATTGCCACCACGTCTATCCACGGATCTGAATAGGTAGAGGCTTGCTATGGATTTTTTTGAAAAGCTCACCAGCCTGGCCGCAAAAGTTCGGTTACAAGGCACCGCTATTCAAACAGAAGAAGCTACAAAAAATGCTTTCGTAATGCCTTTCATCAATACGGTTCTGGGGTACGACGTGTTTGATCCCCAAGAAGTGACGCCTGAGTTCATCTGCGATGTAGGGACTAAAAAAGGCGAAAAAATTGATTACGCCATTATGAAAAACGGTGAGGTTCAGATACTCATCGAATGCAAAAAAATCGGAGAGTCCCTGAGTATCAATCATGCCTCTCAGCTTTTTCGATACTTCCATGTGACAAGCGCAAGGATCTCCATCCTCACGAACGGCCAGGTCTACCGATTCTTTACCGATCTGGATGCCCCCAACAAAATGGACGAAAAGCCATTTTTGGAACTGGACTTGCTGGATATTGACGAATATTCCGTACCGGAATTGATCAAGCTTACGAAGTCAGCATTCGACGTAGACTCAATCATCAATGCAGCCGGAGAGCTGAAGTACGTCAGCCAACTCAAGAAAATCATCAGCGCTCAGGTCAGCAAACCAGAAGACGAGTTTGTGAAATTCTTCGCATCCCGCGTGTATGACGGTGTCATCACGCAGAAAGTACGTGAGCAATTTTTTGAACTGACTCGGAAGGCGCTGGCGCAGTTTCTGAATGATCAAATCAATGATCGACTCAAGTCAGCCATGAGCGGCGTAATTCAACCGACCCTAGCGGCGATGCCCGTGGCAAACAGCGCAAATTCTGATACGCAGGATCGCGACGAATCAGAAGACAAGATACTGACGACACTCGAAGAGTTGGAGGGTTATCACATCGTCAGGGCAGTGGTGAGATCAGTCGTCGATGCCAAGCGAATAGTTCAGCGAGACACCCAAAGTTACTTTGGGATTTTGCTGGACGACAACAACCGTAAGCCGATTTGTCGCCTTCACTTCAATCGGAGTCAGAAGTACCTCGGGATATTCGACAAAGAAAAAAATGAAACCCGACACGCTATTTCATCCATCGATGAAATTTACGAGTACGCAGACCAACTGAAAAAAACGGTTGGCTACTACGACTGAAGACCAAACACCCAAACAAACAGCAAACCTGTGGTGAGCGGGCTTGCCCCGCGCAGGGCAAGCCCGCTCGCCACAAAGATAATGCCGGCCCACGCGGCTGGCAGCTGTACGCAGGTTAGCGAACCTATGACTTAGAAACCCGGCAGCCCCCTTTAACACACGCCTCTCTCACCTTCCTTTCACACCCTCCCGACAAATCCCCTTCTAAACTTCCCTTATCAGCCGTGAAACGGCCAGGGAGTATGTCATGTGGCGGTATGCGGTATTGCTGTGTGCGGTGGTGGGATTGTCGGGTTGCCAGTCCACCCATCAGGAATTACTCGCCCGCGGTTATCCACCCGCTTTTGCCGATGGCTTTGACGACGGTTGCAGCAGCGGTCGCCAGGCTGCCGGGGTGATTAGCGGGACGTTTCGCAAGAACGTGCCGCGTTACCTGAAGGACCGGCTATACGCCGAAGGCTGGGAGGACGGTTTCCGCCAGTGCAAGGCCATGCGCGAAAACGAGGAACTGCGCGACTACAAGAACAACCACTGGGATGACCGCGAACGCGCCTGGCAGCAAGAGAAGGATCGCGATGCGGCGCGGGCCTATCGCTCGCAATAGGTCGCTTTCAGACATCCATCGAAACTAAAGCGCGGCGACCATGGCCCAAGCTCCAGAGAGGGAGAACACCATGAGCCGAGCTTTTGTGAATGAAGACAACGCCGCCGCTCAGGCCGATCAGCCGGTGGAGCGCCAGGTCAGTGAGCAACCCAATCGCCTGACCGCGCAGGGTTTGGCGCAGTTACAGGCCAAGGTTGCGCAACTGCAGTCTGAATACGGCGCCGAATCCGCCAAGGGCGAGCAGGCCGATAAACAGCGCCAGGCCGACCTTGAGCGGGACCTGCGCTATTTCAACCAGCGGGTGCAGAGCGCCCAGGTAGTCGCGCCGGTCACCGCCACCGACAAGGTCCGGATTGGCAGTTGGGTAACCTTTGCCAACGAACAGGATGAGCAGCAGCGCATCCAGTTGGTCGGTGAAGACCAGGCGGACGCCGGCGCCGGCCTGATCAATTGGGGTTCGCCCCTGGGTCGCGCCTTGCTGGGCGCCCAGGTCGGTGACGAGGTGCTGTGGAAGCGCCCCGTCGGCGATCAGTTGATCGAAGTGCTGCGCATCGACGCCGAAGCCTAGACGATGCCTTGGGCCAGCATTGCATCGGCCACTTTCACGAAGCCTGCGATGTTGGCGCCCTTCACATAATTGATCCGGCCGTTTTCTTCGCCGTAGTGCACGCAGGCGTGGTGGATAGATTGCATGATGTTATGCAGCTTGCTGTCCACCTCCCCGGCGGTCCACAGCAAACGCATGGCGTTCTGCGACATTTCCAGGCCACTGACGGCCACACCACCGGCATTGGACGCCTTGCCCGGTGCGAACAGAATGCCCGCCTCGATAAAGATATCCACAGCCTCAAGCGTGGTCGGCATGTTGGCGCCTTCGGCCACGCAGATGCAGCCGTTGCGCAACAGCGTGCGGGCGGCGTCGGCGTCCAGCTCGTTCTGGGTAGCGCACGGCAGTGCGATATCGCACGCCAACTCCCAAGGCGTTTGGCCTTTGCGAAATTCCAGGCCGAAACGCTCGGCCAGTTCGCTGATGCGGCCGCGCTGTACGTTTTTCAGTGCCAGCAGGGCCGACCATTGCTCTTCGGTCAAACCACTTTCGGCGTACAGCGTCCCTTCGGAGTCAGACAGTGAAACCACTTTGCCACCCAGGTCCATGACCTTGCGTGCGGCATATTGCGCCACGTTGCCGGAGCCGGACACCGCCACGCGCTTGCCTTCAACGCGCTGGCCATTGCGCTTGAGCATCTCTTCGGCGAAGTACACGCAGCCAAACCCGGTGGCCTCCGGACGGATCAGGCTGCCGCCGTAGGTCATGCCTTTGCCGGTGAGCACAGACGTGAACTGGTTGCTCAAGCGCTTGTACTGGCCGAACAGAAAGCCGATTTCGCGAGCGCCAACGCCGATATCACCGGCGGGTACGTCCACGTCTGCGCCGATATGGCGGTACAACTCGCTCATGAACGCCTGGCAGAAGCGCATGACTTCGGCATCGCTTTTACTTTTTGGATCAAAGTCCGAGCCGCCTTTGCCGCCGCCCATGGGCAGCGAGGTCAGGGAATTTTTGAAGGTCTGCTCGAACGCGAGGAATTTCAGCACCCCCAGGTTTACCGACGGGTGGAAACGCAGGCCGCCCTTGTACGGGCCAATGGCGCTGTTCATCTGGATCCGGAAACCGCGATTGACCTGGACCTTGCCGTGGTCATCCACCCATGACACTCGGAAGGTGATTGCGCGTTCCGGCTCGCAGATGCGTTCCAGAATGCCCGAGGTCAGGTAATGCGGATTGGCTTCGAGAAACGGCCACAGGCTGCGTAGGACTTCTTCAACAGCCTGGTGGAATTCCGGCTGGTCTGGGTCGCGTTTCTTGAGGCGGGCGAGGAAGGATTCGACGGATTCGGTCATGAACAGTCTCGGCAAATTGATTGTTTTTAAGTGAGATTGGGCCGGACTTTATCAATTCATGTCGCACCGCGACAGGGCAAAATGTCGCTTTTGTGAATTTAAATGGTGCATTGGATATAACTGTATCCAGTTTTTTGGCGGTTTATGCACTTAAAAGAGGATTTAAAATCTGAGGGATGCACCAACAGGTAGATCGCTATCGGGGGCAAGCCCCCTCCCGCATTCGACTGCATTTCAAGGTTGGAACGCGATCAAATGTGGGGCTTGCTCGCGAATGAATTGAACGCGGTATTCCTGAAAACACCCAAAAAAAACGGAGCCCGAAGGCTCCGCTTGTTTCAAACCAGCCGGATCAGGCCAGTTTTTTGTGGCGTACGCGGTGCGGCTGGGCAGCCGCTTCGCCCAGGCGCTTCTTACGGTCGGCTTCGTACTCGGTGTAGTTGCCTTCGAAGAACACCGCTTGGGAGTCGTCTTCGTACGCCAGGATGTGGGTCGCGACGCGGTCAAGGAACCACCGATCGTGAGAGATCACAATGGCGGCGCCCGGGAAGTCCAGCAGGGCTTCTTCCAGGGAACGCAGGGTTTCCACGTCGAGGTCGTTGGACGGTTCGTCGAGCAGCAACACGTTGCCGCCCTCTTTCAGCGTCAGCGCCAGGTGCAAGCGGCCGCGCTCACCGCCGGACAGGTCCTTGACGAACTTCTGCTGGTCGCCGCCCTTGAAGTTGAAACGGCCGACATAGGTGCGCGACGGGATTTCATAGTTGCCGATGCGGATCTGGTCGGAGCCATCGGAGATCTGCTGGAACACGGTCTTGCTGCCGTCGAGGTCGTCGCGGCTCTGGTCCACACAGGCCAGTTGCACGGTTTCGCCGATCTCGATGCTGCCGGAGTCCGGCGTTTCCTTGCCCATCAGCATGCGGAACAGCGTGGACTTACCCGCACCGTTACCGCCGATAACGCCGACGATCGCGCCTTTTGGCATGGAGAACGACAGGTTGTCGATCAACACGCGGTCGCCATAGCCTTTGCACACGTTTTTGAATTCGATGACCTTGTCACCCAGGCGCGGGCCGGCCGGGATGTAGATCTCGTTGGTTTCGCTGCGTTTCTGGAATTCCTGCGACTGCATTTCTTCAAAGCGCTGCAGACGGGCCTTGGATTTGGACTGGCGGGCCTTGGCGCCTTTGCGCACCCATTCCAGTTCTTCCTTCATGGCTTTTTCGTGGGCCGATTGCTGCTTGGATTCGGCGGCCAGACGGTCGGACTTGGCTTCCAGCCAACCGGAGTAGTTGCCCTCGTAAGGGATACCGGCGCCGCGGTCGAGTTCGAGGATCCAGCCGGCAACGTTGTCCAGGAAGTAGCGGTCGTGCGTGATCGCAACCACGGTGCCTGGGAAGTCGTGAAGGAAATGTTCCAGCCACGCGACGGAATCGGCGTCCAAGTGGTTGGTCGGTTCGTCGAGCAGCAACATATCGGGAGCCGACAGCAGCAGGCGGCACAGGGCCACGCGACGTTTTTCACCACCGGACAGGTGTTCGACCTTGGCGTCCCACGCCGGCAGGCGCAGCGCGTCGGCGGCAACTTCCAGCTGGCGCTCCAGGTTATGACCGTCGCCGGCCTGCAGGATGGCTTCGAGCTTGGCTTGTTCGGCGGCCAGCTTGTCGAAATCGGCATCCGGCTCGGCGTAGGCGGCGTAGACCTCATCCAGGCGAGCCTGGGCGTCCTTGATCACGCTGACGGCCTCTTCGACCACTTCACGCACGGTCTTGGCCGGATCCAGCTGCGGCTCCTGGGGCAGGTAGCCGATGTTCAGTTCGGGCATCGGACGGGCTTCGCCTTCGAACTCGGTGTCGACGCCGGCCATGATTTTCAGCAGCGTGGACTTACCCGAACCGTTGAGGCCGAGCACACCGATCTTGGCGCCGGGGAAGAAGGACAATGAAATGTTTTTCAGGATTTCCCGCTTCGGTGGGACAACTTTGCCCAGCCGATGCATGGTGAAGACGTATTGAGCCATGGTGAACCTAGCGTCAGTGACGGATGAATTGAGCGGGCGAAGCCCGTGCCAGACCATGCGCCGCGCGGGCCTTTGACTATCATCAATGCCAGCGAGCGGAAAAGGCCTGAATGTTTGGGGCTGGAACGCCCCGCGTAACCGGCAAAGCTACCTGAATGCGCTTGGTCAGTCCAGCCGAGCGGGACTGGCACTTTGCCACAACTCAAGGCATGCTAGCCGCCCTTTGGGCGTCCGGCTTATAGTGCACGTCGCGCGCCAATCCAGCCAAACCGCAGGATCACAGCTTGTCCAAAGTCACGCCGCCCACTCCTCTGCGCGCCGCTCATATAGCGCCGGGAGCGCCCCTGCACGGCACCCTCAAAGGCGCGTTGGCGACGCTCGTCCTCATGCTGCTCGCGTTATTGTTCTGGCAACTGCTGGATCAACTGCAGCAAAACCAGAAAAACCAGCAGCAATACACCATCGACTACAGCGCCGACCTGGCGGAGCAGATCAGCCTGAATATGGCCCTGAGCGCAAAAATCGCCCTCAACCTGCTCCCGATGCTCGAACCGCCGCGCGACAACGAACAGCAACAAGCCTTGATGCGCACCTTGCAGCGCTCGCTGCCGGAGCTGCGCAGTATCGCCCTGCTCGCCCCCAGCGGCGCGATCATCAGCGACAGCGCCACCGACAGCCAGGACGGCGCCTGGCTCGAAAACTTGGTTCAACGCAGCCACGGCCAGTCCTATTACCTGAGCAACAACGACGACGGCACCCTCATTTATCTGCTCCTGCACCAGCCCAGCGGCGGCTCGCGGGTGTACTGGGCGCTGCGCCTGGCACCCGCCTACCTGGCCAACCTGACCCGCCAGGACAGTCAGGGCCAGCGGCCGATGTGGGCCATCGAGAACCGCCTGAACCACCGCGTAGTCAGCCGTGACAGCGGCATGCCGATGCAATGGGACGGGGCCCTGACCCCGGACGACCTGAATAAAAGCGTGCTGGTCACCCCGTTAAGCAAAAGCGACTGGCAACTGCGCGGGATGTTCGACCGTACGGCCGTGCTGGAGCAACTGTTGCCGGCGTTTATCGGCAAGTGCCTGCTAGGCCTGGCTTTTTCGCTGATCCCGGTGATCGTGCTGCTGAACATGCGCCGCCGCCAACGCCAAGTGCACGAAGGCCGCCGGCGCTACCAGGATATTTTCGAAGGCACCGGCGTCGCCCTCTGTGTACTTGACCTCTCGGGCCTGAACAGCTTTTTTGACAAGCCGTACATGCAGACCCGTGAGCAACTGCGTCTGTGGTTGCAGGACCATCCCGATGGGCATAAGCAATTGCTCAAGGAATTGCGCATCACCGAGGTCAACCAGGTGGCGGTGCGCCTGCTGAACGTGTCGTCCTGCGAAGACGCCTGGGAACGGCTTATCAATGATTGCCCGGACAATGCCACGTCCATCGGCCATCAGATACTCGAAGCGGTGCGCACTCACCAGAACCAGCTGGAGCTGGAAATCCAGTGCAAGGACATCGCCGGCAACGAGCAATACCTGTGGCTGGTCATGCGCCTGCCGGAGCAGCAAGACGACTTCAATGCGGTGATCCTCAGCATCAGCGATATCACCAGCCGCAAGCTGATCGAACTGTCGCTGGTCGAGCGTGAAGGTTTCTGGTCGGACGTCGTACGCACAGTGCCCGACCACCTGTACGTACAGGATGTGATCAGCCAGCGCATGATTTTCAGCAACCACCACCTCGGGCACACCCTCGGCTACACAAAGGCCGAACTGCAGCAAATGGGCGAGTACTTCTGGGAAATCCTACTGCACCCCGAAGATGCCGAGCACTACCACGATTTGCGCCTGCAACAGCGCCAGGCCGGCTATAGCGCCCAACTGCAATGCCAGTTGCGCTTTCGCCATCGCAACAATCAATGGCGACGCTTCGATATTCGCGAACAGGCCCTGGCGCGGGACACGACCACCCAAGTCACGCGCATCATCGGCGTGGCCAAGGACATCACCGACCAGATCGAAGCCAGCGAATCCCTGCGCGACAGTGAACAGCGTTACCGCATGCTGGCCGAAAGCATCAGCGACGTGATCTGCTCCACCGACAGCCAGTTGGCGCTCAACTACATCAGCCCGTCGGTGAATGCCGTGCTGGGGTATGACGTGGACTGGGTGTTCAAGAACGGCTGGCAGTCGATCATCGCCAACCCAAAGCAACTGGCCGGCATTTATAGCCTGGTGGAGCAAGTCAGCCGTGCGCTGGGCGATATCGAGGCGCTGAACAAGCTGCGCGATGACGTGCAGACCCAACTGTTCCTGTTCGATTGCTTGCGCGCCGACGGTCGTAAAGTACCGATCGAGTTGCGCCTGGTGCTGGTGTGGGATGAACACGGCGCCTTCGAGGGCATCCTGGGGGTAGGCCGCGACATCAGCCAGCAACGCCGGGCCGAAAAAGACCTGCGCATGGCGGCCACGGTATTCGAGCACTCCACGTCGGCGATCCTGATCACCGACCCGGCGGGCTATATCGTGCAGGCCAACGAGGCGTTCAGCCGGGTCAGCGGCTATGAGGTGAGTGACGTACTCGACCAATTGCCGAACATGCTCACCGTTGACGAGCAACAGGAAGCGCACTTGCGCTACGTGCTCAAACAACTGCACCAGCACAGCACCTGGGAAGGCGAAGTGTGGCTCAAGCGCCGCAATGGCGAGCACTACCCTGCCTGGGTCGGCATTACCGCCGTGTTCGACGATGAAGGCGATTTGGCCAGCTACGTGTGCTTTTTCAGTGATATCAGCGAGCGCAAGGCCAGCGAACAACGCATCCACCGCCTGGCGTATTACGACGCCCTGACCCACCTGCCCAACCGCACACTGTTCCAGGACCGCCTGCACACCGCGTTGCAGTCGGCGGAGCGGCAGAAGTCGTGGGTGGTGCTGATGTTCCTCGACCTCGACCGTTTCAAGCCGATCAACGACTCCCTGGGCCACGCCGCCGGCGACCGCATGCTCAAGGAAATGGCCACCCGCCTGCTCGGCTGCGTGGCCGAAGACGATACGGTGGCGCGCATGGGGGGTGACGAGTTTACCTTGCTGCTGCAACCGCGCCTGAGCCGCGAGATGGCGCTGAACCGTGCGATTCACGTGGCCGAGCAGATCCTCGCCAGCCTGGTAAAACCCTTCGTGCTCGAAGGCCGCGAATTCTTCGTGACCGCCAGTATCGGCATCGCCCTCAGCCCCCAGGACGGCAACGAGCTGAGCCAACTGATGAAAAACGCCGACACCGCGATGTATCACGCCAAGGAGCGCGGCAAGAACAACTTCCAGTTCTACCAGGCCGACATGAACGCCAGCGCCCTGGAACGCCTGGAGCTGGAAAGCGACCTGCGCCACGCCCTGGACCAGAACGAATTCGTGCTTTATTACCAACCGCAGTTCAGCGGCGACGGCAAACGCCTCACCGGCGCCGAGGCTTTGCTGCGCTGGCGCCATCCACGGCGCGGGCTGGTGCCGCCGGGGGACTTTATCCCGGTGCTGGAAGAATTGGGCCTGGTCGTGGATGTCGGCGACTGGGTGATCAGCGAAGCCTGTCGCCAGCTCAAGACCTGGCATCAGAACAAGGTCCGCGTGCCGAAAGTGTCGGTGAACATCTCGGCGCGGCAGTTCTCCGACGGGCAACTGGGCACGCGCATCGCCACTATCCTCAAAGACACCGGCCTGCCGCCGGCGTGCCTGGAACTGGAGCTGACCGAAAGCATCCTGATGCGCGAAGTCAACGAAGCCATGCACATCCTCGACAGCCTGAAAAACCTGGGCCTGAGCATCGCGGTGGACGACTTCGGCACCGGTTATTCCTCGCTCAACTACCTCAAGCAGTTCCCTATCGACGTCTTGAAGATCGACCGTACCTTCGTCGACGGCCTGCCGTCCGGCGAGCAGGACGCGCAGATCGCCCGCGCGATTATCGCCATGGCCCACAGCCTGAACCTGGCGGTGATCGCCGAGGGTGTGGAAACCCATGAACAACTGGACTTCCTGCGCGAGCATGGCTGCGATGAAGTACAGGGCTACCTGTTTGGGCGACCGATGCCGGCGAATCGGTTCGAGGCGCAGTTCAGCAATGACGCGCTGTTCATGTTCGACTGACATGCTGCTGTGGTGGGGCTTGCTCCCGATGAGGCCGGCACAGTCACCGCCCACCCCCAGATGAGCCCCACTTGTCCGCGACATGATGTCCTTTCATATGCCATCTAAAACCCATTGGGTTAGAATGCCCTCCTTTTCTGCCCCCGATCCTTGAGGACCGCCATGTTCAGCCGTGATTTGACCATTGCCAAGTACGACGCCGATCTCTTCGCCGCCATGGAGCAAGAAGCCGTGCGCCAGGAAGAGCACATCGAGCTGATCGCTTCGGAAAACTACACCAGCCCTGCGGTCATGGAGGCTCAAGGTTCGGTTCTGACCAACAAGTACGCCGAAGGCTACCCAGGCAAGCGCTACTACGGCGGTTGCGAGTACGTCGACGTGGTTGAGCAGTTGGCCATCGACCGTGCAAAAGAGCTGTTCGGCGCCGATTATGCCAACGTCCAGCCGCACGCCGGCTCCCAAGCCAACAGCGCGGTGTACCTGGCCCTGCTGCAAGGCGGCGACACCATCCTGGGCATGAGCCTGGCCCACGGCGGTCACCTGACCCACGGCGCCAGCGTTTCATCCTCCGGCAAGCTGTACAACGCCGTTCAATACGGTATCGATGCCAACGGCCTGATCGACTACGACGAAGTCGAGCGCCTGGCGGTCGAGCACAAGCCAAAAATGATCGTGGCCGGTTTCTCGGCCTACTCGCAGATCCTGGATTTCCCGCGCTTTCGCGCAATCGCCGACAAAGTCGGCGCCTACCTGTTCGTCGACATGGCCCACGTGGCCGGTCTGGTCGCCGCTGGCGTCTACCCGAACCCGGTGCCTTTCGCTGACGTGGTCACCACCACCACGCACAAGACCCTGCGCGGTCCACGTGGCGGCCTGATCCTGGCGCGCGCCAACGCCGAGATCGAGAAGAAGCTGAACTCCGCCGTATTCCCTGGCGCCCAGGGTGGCCCGCTGGAGCACGTGATCGCCGCTAAAGCGATCTGCTTCAAGGAAGCCCTGCAGCCTGAGTTCAAGACCTACCAGCAACAAGTGGTGAAGAACGCCAAGGCCATGGCCGGCGTGTTTATCGAGCGCGGCTTTGATGTCGTGTCCGGCGGTACCGAGAACCACCTGTTCCTGCTGTCGCTGATCAAGCAGGACATTTCCGGTAAAGATGCGGACGCTGCCCTGGGCAAAGCCTTCATCACCGTGAACAAGAACTCCGTGCCAAACGACCCACGCTCGCCGTTCGTCACCTCGGGCCTGCGCTTCGGCACCCCGGCCGTGACCACTCGTGGCTTCAAGGAAGCAGAGTGCAAGGAACTGGCCGGCTGGATCTGCGACATCCTGGCAGACCTGAACAACGAAGCCGTGATCGACGCGGTCCGTGAGAAGGTCAAGGCCATTTGCAAAAAGCTGCCGGTGTACGGCGCTTGATAGTAGCTGCCTGAATAAGAAGCCCGGCTCTTGAGCCGGGCTTTTTTATTTATGCCCGTTTGAAATGCAATCCCCAAATCAGGACTGGTAGACCTTGGCAAAGCCTTGGCGAATCTTGTCTTCCGGTAATTCATCGGCAATAAACACAATCACACTTTCCCGCGTCTCGCCTTCGGCCCATTCGGTATCCCAGTCGAAGCCATAGAGCTTCAACACCCCCTGGAACACCATGCGCCGATCCTCCCCGGCAATGTTCAGCACGCCCTTGTAGCGCAGCAGTTGCTTGCCGTGGCCTTCCAACAACTCGTTCATGAATTCACTGAGGCGGTCGATATCCAGCGGTTGGTTGGTGCGCAGCACCAGGCTGGAGATACGGTCGATGGACGGCGCCTTGCTCACCGGGCGCAGGCTCATGCCGGCGTTGAGGTTGAAGCCGCGCACATCGAGCAACTCGGCGAGGTCGATGTTGCCGTGGTTTACCACACGGATCGGCGCGCGACGGTTGATACGCGTCAGGCGTTCGCTGAGGGCGTCGAAGGTCGCGTCGTCTACCAGATCACGTTTGCTGACCAGCAGGCGGTCGGCGAAACCGATCTGCGCCTGGGCGATGGTTTGGGTCAGGTGATGCTCGGCGTGGGCCGCATCGACCAGGGTGATGATGCCGTCGAGGATGTAACGCTCGCGCAGGTCTTCATCGATGAAAAAGGTCTGGGCCACGGGAGCGGGGTCAGCCAGGCCGGTGCATTCGATGACCAGGCGGTCGAAGGCAATTTCACCGCTGTCCAGGCGCTCCAGCAGCAGGTAAAGGGCTTTGGTCAGGTCGGTGTGGATGGTGCAGCACACGCAACCGTTGGACAGGGTCATGACTTGCACCGGTTCTGCGCCCAACAGTTGGGTGTCGATGCCGGCGTCGCTGAATTCGTTTTCGATCACGGCGATTTTAAGGCCGTGCTCGGCTTTGAGCAGGTGGCGCAGCAAGGTGGTCTTGCCGGCGCCGAGGAAGCCACTGAGGACGGTGACGGGGATGGGAGAGGACAAAGACAGTTCTCCTTATGACTGAAGAAACACAAAACAAATGTGGGAGAGGGCCTGCTCCCGATAGCAGTGTGTCAGGCAGTTATCTGTCACTGACACACCGCTATCGGGAGCAAGCCCCCTCCCACAATAGATCACCACTGGCCCGAACTATCGGGTCAGCAGCACTTGGGCCCACCCTTGCCACCGTAACGGGCTTCCTGGCGTTCCCGGAAGAACGCCTTGTAGTCCATCACCGGTTTGTCCGGGTGTTTGGTTTGCATATGCTCGACGTAAGTGTCGTAGTCGGGCATGCCGACCATCAGGCGCGCGGCCTGACCGAGGTATTTACCGAGGCGACTGATGTCATTGAACATGGCTGCAATCCTCGATCAAGCGTCCGGTACGGCCTGGAACGGGGCTTCTTTATCCGTGCGTTCTTTGTTGCCCCAGGCGGCGACACCGACCTTGAGCGCATAGAACAGGATGCTGAATACCACGAACAGGAACAGCGCCGTCAGCGTTGCGTTGGTGTAGGCGTTCCAGATCACGTGCTGCATCTGGTCGATGCTCTTGGCCGGCGCCAGGATCTGGCCGCCTGCCAGGGCATCGCTGTACTTCTTGGCCAGCGACAGGAAGCCGATCGCCGGGTTAGCGTCGAACAGCTTGATGAAGCCCGCCGTGGTGGTGCAGATCAGCAGCCAGACCGCCGGCAGCATGGTCACCCAGATGTAGCGTTGGCGCTTCATTTTGATCAGCACAACGGTCGCCAGCATCAGCGCGATACCCGCCAGCATCTGGTTGGAGATACCGAACAGCGGCCACAAGGTGTTGATGCCGCCCAGTGGGTCGATCACGCCTTGGTACAGCAGGTAGCCCCACATCGCCACGCAACCGGCCGTTGCGATCAGGTTGGCGGTCCAGGATTCGGTGCGCTTGAGCGCCGGCACGAAGGAACCCAGCAGGTCCTGCAACATGAAGCGACCGGCACGGGTGCCGGCGTCAACGGCGGTCAGGATGAACAGCGCTTCGAACAGGATCGCAAAGTGGTACCAGAACGCCATGGTGTTTTCACCCGGCAGCACACTGTGCAGGATCTGCGCGATACCCACGGCCAATGTCGGCGCACCGCCGGCACGTGCCAGGATGGTGGTTTCACCGATGTCATGGGCCACGGCCGACAACGCCTCAGGGGTAATTGCAAAGCCCCAGTTGCTGACGGTCTGCGCCACGGTCACCACGTCGGTCCCGACAATCGCCGCAGGGCTGTTCATGGCGAAGTACACGCCAGGCTCGATCACCGACGCGGCAACCATCGCCATGATGGCGACGAACGACTCCATCAACATGCCGCCATAACCGATATAGCGGGCATGGCTTTCACTGGCCAGCAACTTGGGCGTGGTGCCCGAGGAGATCAGCGCGTGGAAGCCCGAGACCGCGCCGCAGGCGATGGTGATGAACAGGAATGGGAACAGGCCGCCCTTCCACACCGGGCCAGTGCCATCGATGAACTGGGTCAGCGCCGGCATTTTCAGGTCGGGCATGGTCACCAGGATGCCGATTGCCAGGGCAATGATGGTGCCGATTTTCAGGAACGTGGAGAGGTAGTCACGCGGTGCCAGAATCAGCCAGACCGGCAGCACTGCCGCGACGAAACCGTAGCCGATCAGCATCCAGGTGATCTGGATCCCGGTGAAGCTGAACGCCTTGGCCCAGACCGGGTCAGCGGCAATCTGCCCGCCCAGCCAGATCGAACCCAGCAGCAACGCCACGCCGATGACCGAAATTTCACCGATGCGGCCCGGGCGGATGTAGCGCATGTAAATGCCCATGAACATCGCGATCGGGATGGTCGCCATCACCGTGAAAATGCCCCATGGACTCTCGGCCAGGGCCTTGACCACGATCAGCGCCAGCACCGCGAGGATGATGATCATGATCAGGAAGCAGCCAAACAGCGCGATGGTGCCCGGAATGCGGCCCATCTCTTCGCGAACCATGTCCCCCAGGGAACGGCCGTTGCGACGGGTGGACAGGAACAGGATCATGAAGTCCTGCACCGCACCGGCCAGCACCACGCCGGCGATCAGCCAGAGCGTGCCGGGCAGGTAGCCCATTTGCGCCGCCAGTACCGGGCCGACCAACGGGCCTGCGCCGGCAATCGCCGCAAAGTGGTGACCGAACAGAATGTGTTTGTTGGTCGGCACATAGTCCAGACCGTCGTTATTGATCACTGCGGGGGTGGCCCGCCGTGGGTCGAGTTGCATCACGTTATTCGCGATGAACAGGCTGTAGTAGCGATAAGCAACCAGGTAGATGGCCACTGCGGCAACCACAATCCACAAGGCGTTGATCGCCTCGCCGCGGCGCAATGCCACTACGCCAAGGGCGCACGCTCCTACGATTGCCAGCACCAGCCAGGGTAGGTGGCGTAGCAGGCTATTATTATTTTTCATTTTTATATTCCAGCCAGGGTGGACAGAAAGGACAGCATCCGGAGTTTAGCGCTGTTGGCTTTAAAGGCCACCCCCCTACGTTGGTCTAGAGCCTTGCAACGGCAAAAAAAGCCGAAATAAAGGCTAAGTGATGGCGCAGGGCTACACTGCTTCTATCCATCGAGGGTTTCACCATGACCGATCACCCGTCCGACCGCCGCTGTTTCCGCCGGATTGCGATTGACGCCAAGACCGAAGTTCGACAAAACGGCCAGGAATGGCCGGTTAAATTGCTGGATCTGTCGCTGAAAGGCTTGGCGATAAAACGGCCCGAGTCCTGGAAAGGCAATAACGCACTCCCCTTCGAAGTCGACATCCGCCTGGACCCGAAGGCGCATATAAAGATGCGGGTAAAACTGACCCACGACGACCACGGCCAATTAGGCTTTGAGTGCAAGGAAATCGATCTGGACTCGATCGGCCACCTGCGGCGGCTGGTCGAGTTGAACCTGGGTGATCAGCAAGAGCTAGAGCGGGAACTCGGCGCGTTGCTGCACGTGTGATGGCTCAGGGAAACGCCTTACGCGCGGGAAACTCGCTTTCCGTGTCCCAATAGCCTTTTTTCTGGCTGGACACGCCCCGCCATTGCCCATCGACAAAACGATAGGTCTCGTATCGGGTGGCAAAATCGTCCTCGCCCTCGCCGTCCATGAAGGACGACACCTGCAACAGTTCATCCGCGCCGCCGCTGGCGCTCACGACCTTCCACTCGGCCTTGCCGGTTCGCGCCAGGGTCAAGGGCTCGACCTTGCCGTCGGCGCCGGTGTAATTCACCGGTTTGAGTTGCTGTTTGGCCGGCAGCAGCAATTGGGTGGCAGGCCCGCTGTAACTGCCCATCGGCGCGGTCTGGTCGATGGTCAGAAAATACACAGGTTCAGGCTGCCCTTTAAGCGGCGCTTTCTTGACCTTGGCCAACGGATAGCCCAGGTTCTGGTGTGCGATCACATCACCGGCAGGCGATACCAGGCGTACTTGCGCCTCAAGCAGCGGGTTCTCCAGCAGATCGGCGGTGTCGTCGAACGAGTCCGCATCCAGCCCGCTGCCCCAGCTGTCTTTATGCATCTGCGCGCTGATGCGCTGGTCTTCCAGCACTTGCAACGCGCTGCCATCTTCCATCGACAGTTTTTGCGCCAGGCGATAACCCGCGGGCAGTTCAGCCGCCCACGCCATGGCCGGCGATACGGCCAGGGCGACACACAGGGCAGCGATTGCCCGGTAGTTCAAACGTTGCATAGCGTGCCTTCCTGATTCATTCGAAAAGTGCATCCAATGCCTGCTCCAGGCGTGTTACCGCAATAATCTGCAAGCCCGCCGGCGCCTCCTTCGGCGCATTGCCCTTGGGCACGATGGCGCGCTTGAAGCCGTGCTTGGCGGCCTCCTTGAGGCGTTCCTGGCCGCTGGGTACCGGGCGTACTTCGCCGGACAGGCCAACCTCGCCAAACACCAGCAAGTCGTGGGGCAACGGCCGGTTACGCAGGCTGGACATCACCGCTGCCATCAAGGCCAGGTCGGAAGCGGTTTCCAGCACTTTGACCCCGCCCACCACGTTGAGGAATACATCCTGGTCGTGGGTAGGAATGCCGCCGTGCCGGTGCAATACCGCCAGCAACATTGCCAGTCGGTTCTGATCCAGGCCAAGCGTTACCCGGCGAGGGTTGGCCAGGTGACTGTCATCCACCAGCGCCTGCACTTCCACCAGCATCGGCCGGGTACCTTCCCACGTTGCCATCACCACGCTCCCCGGGACTTCTTCCTGGGCACGGGTCAGAAAAATCGCCGACGGGTTGGAGACTTCTTTCAGCCCCCGGTCGGTCATGGCGAATACGCCCAACTCGTTCACGGCGCCGAAGCGGTTCTTCACCGCCCGCAGCAAGCGCAAGCGGCCGTCGGATTCGCCTTCGAAATACAGCACGGTATCGACCATATGCTCCAACACCCGTGGCCCGGCCAACGCGCCTTCCTTGGTCACATGGCCGACGAGGAAGATCGCCGTGCCGCTCTGCTTGGCATAACGCACCAGCAGCGCCGCACTCTCGCGCACCTGGGACACGCCGCCGGGCGCCGATTGCAGTTGCTCGGTGAAAATCGTCTGGATCGAGTCGATCACCATGACCTTGGGTTTTTCGATGCGGGCCGTGGCGATGATGCTTTCGATGCAGGTTTCGGTCATGACCCGCAGTTGATCCTGGGGCAAGCCCAGGCGGCGCGCGCGCATGGCCACTTGCTGCTGGGACTCTTCGCCGGTGACGTACAGCGCCGGCATGCGGCTGGCGATGCTGCACAGGGTTTGCAGCAGGATGGTGGATTTGCCGATACCGGGGTCGCCGCCGATCAGTACCACCGAACCGTCCACCAGGCCGCCGCCCAACACCCGGTCCAGCTCGCCGGAGGCGGTGGAAAACCTTGGGATCTCTTCGACGCTGACTTCGGCCAGGGTCTTGATCTGCGCCTGTTGCCCGGTCCAGCCGGCACGGCCGGTAGGGGCTGCCGCGCCGCCGCTCTCGATCATGGTTTCGGTGAGCGTGTTCCAGGCCCCACACTCGCCGCACTGGCCGGCCCACTTGGGAAAGGTCGCGCCGCACTCGGTGCAGCCGTACATGCGCTTGGCCTTTGCCATTTGAGAACCTCCAACCGAAAAACCGCGATGATAGCTCAGCGCGACGCCGGGGTCCGGATTTCACCGCCGGCCAATCGTGAAGCACTGTTGCCGACCGGGTCTTCGGCATTCAGGTCAGCGCCCTTGGCTTTCAAGGCGTCGAGCAACTCCACGCGCTTGAACAAGCCGGCGTACATGGCTGCCGTCTGCCCGGCACCGTTGCGTTGGTCGGGGTTGCAGTCAGTGGCCAGCAGGCGCCGGGCGATTTTCAGCTCGCCCTTGAAGATTGCGCCCATCAACGCCGTATTGCCGCGATTGTCCTGCACGCAGGCATCGGCGCCGGCGGCGAGCAGGCGGTCCACATAGGCGCCTTCACCGTGGTACGCGGCGAGGATCAGGGCGGTATAACCCTTGTCGTCCTGGACGTTGAGGCTGTAGCCGGCCTCGATAAAGGTATTGAGCATGTCGACGTCGCCACGGCGGGCGGCGTCGAAGTAATAATCCTGCAGCTGTGCCTTGAGTGCCGCTGGCTCGGGTGGCTCGGCATGGGCGACAAGGGCCAGCATGGCCATCAATAAACCGATAGAAATACGCATAGGGTTCTCCTGTCAGAGGTCGACGCCCCCTTGGGCGTCGACCGGAACCAACGGGTCAGTCCGTCAGTTTTTCAGCCAGCGCCTTCACGCGCGCCAGGTCACCCTTGGCAACCTTGGTCACGCCCGTGCCGTACTCCGGGTCTGCCTTGTAGAGGAACGACAGGATGATGTGCTTGCTCTCGTCATCGGTGGTGGCCAGGGAGCCGCCGAAGTTGTCGATCAAGTCCTGGCGCTCCTTCTGGTTGTAGGAGCGGTACAGGTCACCGGCCTGCTTGAAGTTCTGCTCGCGCTGGATCTTCGCCTGCTGGGTACTGCCCACCAGCGCCGACTGGCTGTATCGCGCGGCTTGCGGCTCTTCGCGCGGCATCAGGCGGCTTGGCTGGTAATTCACACCCGTGGTGGTTTTGCCGACGTTCATCGCGCCATCCTGGTTACCATTGTTGACGGTGGCCCGTGGGGCGTTGATCGGCAATTGCAACGCATTGGCACCCAGGCGGTACATCTGCGTGTCGGCGTAGGAGAACACCCGGCCTTGCAGCAGGCGGTCTTCCGACGGCTCGATACCCGGCACCAGGTTGGCGGGGGCCATGGCTACTTGCTCGGTTTCCTGGAACACATTCGCCGGGTTGCGGTTCAGCACCATTTGCCCGACTTTGCGCTCGGGCACATTCGGCCAGATCTTGGTCGCGTCCAGCGGGTCGAAGTCGAACTTGGCCAAGTCTTCAGGTTTGAGCACTTGCACATACAGATCCCACTTGGGGAAGTCGCCCTTGTTGATGTGCGTGACCAAGTCGTTAGTCATATGGCTGTAGTCACGGCCCTGTACCTCGGTGACTTGTTTTGGGTCAAGGTTCTTGATGCCCTGCAGGCTCTTCCAATGGAACTTGACGTAGTGCACTTCGCCCTTGGCGTTAATCAACTTGTAGGCATGTACGCCGTTGCCGTCCATTTCCCGATAACTGGCAGGCGTGCCGGCATCGGAATACAACTCGGTGAGCGTACGCGTGGACTCGGGAACATGGGAGAAGAAGTCAAAACGGCGGGAGTCGTCATCCAGGTTAGTGCGGGGGTCCGGTTTAAAGGCGTGGACCATGTCCGGGAACTTGATGGCGTCGCGGATAAAGAACGTCGGGAAGTTATTACCCACTAAGTCCCAATTACCCTCGGCGGTGTAGAACTTGGTGGCGAAGCCGCGTGGATCACGCAGTGTTTCCGGCGAGTGGTTGCCATGCACCACGGCCGAGAAGCGCACGAATACCGGGGTCGCTTCGCCGGCGGCAAAGACTTTGGCCTTGGTCAGGTCGCTGAGGTTATCGGTGACGGTGAAGGTACCGTGGGCACCGGTGCCACGTGCGTGCACCACGCGCTCCGGGATACGCTCGCGGTCAAAGCGCTGCAGTTTCTGGATCAACTGCACGTCTTGCAGCAGCACCGGGCCGTTGGCGCCGGCGGTTTGCGAGTTCTGGTTGTCGCCTACCGCGGCGCCGTTATCGCGGGTCAGGTTGGCGGCCTGCACCGACAGGGAAAGCAGGCTGGCGGTCGCCAGCGCCACTACGTGACGCGCCAGCAACGGCCCGCGGCTCATTGACTTGTTCATCGAGGTTTCCTCTGGTTTTTTTAATGCACATTCAGTTGTGCTTGCCAGAGGCTAGTGACCCGCGAGTCAGAAGATAAATAGAAATAGCCCACCAGGGCGATTGAGAAAATAGTGTAGTAACCCACTGAAATGACGGGTATTCCGCGCGCGATTGATGGCACTTTGCAAACTATTTGCGATTTAATGTGTCGATAAAAACTAACAGTGTTAACAGTTGTGTCGGGCAAGCCTGCTACGTCTGACTTACACTGGGCTCCACCCTTCTCATCTGTAACAAGGAATAACCTATGGGCGTGATCAGTGAGTTCAAGGCCTTCGCGGTCAAAGGTAATGTGGTCGACATGGCCGTCGGTATCATCATCGGCGCCGCCTTCGGCAAAATTGTTTCCTCGTTCGTAGGCGACGTGGTGATGCCCCCGATTGGCCTGTTGATCGGCGGCGTGGATTTCGGTGACCTGGCGGTGACGCTCAAAGCGGCCCAGGGCGATGCGCCCGCCGTGGTGCTGGCGTACGGCAAGTTTATCCAGAGCGTGATCGACTTCGTGATTGTCGCGTTTGCGATCTTTATGGGCGTGAAGGCCATCAACCGCCTCAAGCGCGAAGAAGCCGTGGCGCCAAGCCTGCCGCCGACGCCGAGCAAGGAAGAGGTGCTGCTGGGCGAGATTCGCGACCTGCTCAAGGCACAGAACGACAAACCGCTTTAATCCGCCTGAGCTAGCAAAAAAGGCGCCTGTTTGCAGGCGCCTTTTTTATTACCAGTAGTTTTCCACCGCCACTTGCCCTGGGCGGCGGCTCAGGCTCAGTTGCAGGTCACGTTGTTTGAGCAACTGGCGGGTGTCATCGACCATTTGCGGGTTACCGCAAATCAGCACGCGGGAATGCTCAGGGGTCAGTTCAACGCCGGCTGCGCGTTCCAGTTCGCCATTTTCAATCAACGCGGTAATGCGCCCATTCAGCGCGCCCGGATGCTGTTCACGGGTGACAATCGGTATGTAGGTCAACTTATGTGCGTACTCGGTCAGGTACTCACGCTGCCCCAGCTCGTTGATCAACGATTGATAGGCCAGCTCTTTGGCTTCCCGGGCGCTGTACACCAGAATGATGCGCTCGAATTTTTCCCAGGCCTCGAAGTCCTGCAGGATCGAAAGAAATGGCGCTACCCCGGTGCCGGTGCCCAGCAGCCACAAGTCGCGGCCGTCCACGAAGCGGTTCAGGGTCAGGAAGCCCGTGGCCTGGCGTTCCACCATCAGCGTGTCGCCTACCCGCAGGCGACTCAGCTCACTGGTGAACTCGCCTCCTGGAACCACAATCGAGAAGAAATCCAAATGTTCATCAAAGGGTGAAGACACCACGGAATAGGCGCGCCACACCGTAGTGCCGTCGGCCTTGGTCACACCCAGGCGCACGAACTGGCCGGCGGTAAACCGAAAACCCGGATCGCGGGTGGTACGCAGGGTAAACAGGCTGGGGGTCAGCGATTGCACATCGAGCAATGTCTGGCGGGTGAATTTTTCAGCACTGGCCGTCATGGGGAACTCCGTTTTGCACAGAGCCCTAGTGTCCCTCAAAGTCGCACCGGCTAACACCGGTGATTTGTGCGGTATTGCGGCCCCGCATCTTTTACGCGCTGATACGTTGTAAAAACCTTTATTTTTTTGCGGGAATTCACCGCAAAAACCTTGTTTAAAATCAACTAATCATTTCGCTATTAATGGGCCGGCCTATACCGCCAGATGACGTAAATGCTTTAACTAGCTATCAATTTGGCATCACTTACAACGCCTTAAATTAAATAAAATTTTTACTGATGCCTAAACCCTCTTATACAAAACAAAACACCTTGTACAAAATCAGATTTTTTAAATACTGCGGGGAGATAAACTTTTTTCCCACCAACAAGTAGCCGTTATCCTACAATCATTTCCGTGCTTCGTTGGGATTCAGGACGTACCCAAGTCACACAGACATTCATGGAGAGTTATAGATGGTCAACTGGCGCAACACACGGCTCCCAAGACAGGAAGAGGAAGACCAGATCACCGATGTTTTTGAAATGGTTATCAACGAGACATTCGCGCTCGGCTTCCAATTCTGTTCCTTTAAGATGAGTACCCATCAACTTACGCACCCAAAAAATCTGTTTGAAAAAAACAACTATCCAGATGAGTGGAACCACCTTTATAAACAAGCAGCCTTCTCTGACGACGACCCGGTTGTAGCCCACTGCCAGCGCTCCGTACTGCCTTTCGTCTGGCACGAAACCTCTTTCAACGGCGCTCCTAATCTGTGGGCATTGGCCAAGACCCATGGTGTGCACTTGGGGTGGACCCAACCGCTGCACGGGCCAAGGGGCGTGTTCAGTATGCTGACGCTGGGCCGAAGTAAACGTGAGATCACCCCGGAGGAGCTTTACGAAAAAGCCGGCAATGCCCTGTGGCTGTGCCACGCAATGCACACCGTTGTAGCGCACAAATACACGAACGAACCCGCTGATAAGCCCTGCGGTAACTTGACGCCGCGTGAGATCGAAGTGCTCCGTTGGTCGGCATTGGGCAAGACCGCGGGCGAGATCGCCAAGATTTTGTGTTTGTCTGAACGTACCGTCGGTTTTCACAACTGCAGTTCGATGCGAAAGCTGGGCGTCAATAATAAGATTGCCGCCGTCATGGTGGCAGCGAAGGCCGGGTTTCTTTAAACGCCTCATGTAATCCTTGCGGAAAAAACGTAACATTCTCGACCAGTTCCGGGTGATGACGCAGTTAGCAATCTCGCGCCGCCGTTCCCCCGGATGGTTCGATTACCCAGAGTTTCCCCCGCCATGCCCCTGCTCCAAAGCCCCTTCGCCCAGCTCGATCTGATCCGCCAGCCCGAACAGCATAACGATCCGCTGCAAGCCTTCGATGCCGCCGATGAGTACTTGCTCAGCCACTTGGCCGAACAACAGCCTGATGCGGCAACCCGCGTGCTGGTGCTCAACGACAGCTTCGGCGCCCTGGCCGCCAGCCTGGCAGGTCGGGTGCAGGTGACGTCCAGTGGCGACTCATTCCTCGCCGCGCAAGGGCTGGAGAAAAACCTGGTACGCAACGGCAAGACGTTTGATGCCGTGACGTTCGTACCTGCCAGCCAAACCCCCACCGGCCCTTTCGACCGCGTGCTGGTCCGTGTGCCCAAGACCCTGGCGTTGTTGGAGGAGCAACTGATCCGCCTGCAAGGCCAACTGGCACCGGGCGCCGAAGTGATTGCCGGGGCAATGGTCAAGCATCTGCCACGGGCGGCCGGTGAATTGCTGGAGCGCTATATCGGGCCGATGCATGCTTCATTGGCCGTGAAGAAAGCACGACTGCTGATCGCGCCCCTTGCGGATCGGCCGGCGGCGGTCTCGCCCTACCCGACGCGCTATACCCTGGAAACCCCCGCCATCGAACTGCTCAACCACGCCAACGTGTTCTGCCGCGAAGGCCTGGACATCGGCACCCGCGCGTTCCTGCCGCACCTGCCCAAGGGCCTGGGCAACGCGCGCGTGGCGGACCTGGGCTGCGGCAACGGCGTGTTGGCGATTGCCAGCGCGCTGTACAACCCTGACGCGCAGTACACCTTGCTGGACGAGTCGTATATGGCCGTGCAGTCCGCCGCCGAGAACTGGCAGGCCGCGCTGGGCGACCGCGCGGTGACGGTCCGCGCCGGCGATGGCCTGGCCGGCCAGGAACCGCAGTCCCTGGACGTGGTGCTGTGCAACCCACCGTTCCACCAGCAGCAGGTAGTGGGTGACTTCCTTGCCTGGCGCATGTTCCAGCAAGCCCGCGAAGCGCTGGTGGTCGGAGGCGCGCTGTATATCGTCGGCAACCGTCACCTGGGTTATCACAGCAAGCTGGCGCGCCTGTTCCGGGGTGTCGAGCAGGTGGCCGCGACGCCGAAATTCGTCATCCTCAAGGCACGCAAATAAAAAAACCCTGCCGATCTCGCGAACGGCAGGGTTGGAAAACCGGGCCGCGAGGCCCGGATCGGGATGTCAATGCGTGGTCAGGCCGGCCGCATTCATAAACATGCGCATCAGGCTGGCGACAATAAACAGGGCCAGCACACTGCCGGTCCAGATCATCGCGAGCCACCCAAGGCGCCGCCACAACGGCTGTTTCTCGGCCTGTTCGATATCGTGCAACGTAGGTTTGCCGGACATGCGACGACCCTCCTAGTGATAACCGTCTTCATGGGTGACCTTGCCGCGGAACACGTAGTAGCTCCAGAAGGTGTAGCCCAGGATGAACGGGATGATGAACAAGGTGCCCACCAGCATGAAGCCCTGGCTTTGCGGCGGCGCGGCGGCGTCCCAGATCGACACTGAAGGCGGAATGATGTTCGGCCACAGGCTGATGCCCAGCCCGCTGTAGCCGAGGAAGATCAGCACCAGCGTCAGCAGGAACGGCGTGTAGTGCGCATTGCGCGCCACGGCGCGAACCAGCCCGTACATGGTCACCAGCACCAGGAGCGGCACCGGCAGGAACCAGAACAGGTTCGGCAGGGTGAACCAGCGCGAAGCGATTTCCGGGTGCGACAACGGGGTCCAGATACTGACGATGCCGATCACCGCCAACACCACGAAGGCCAACGGCCGCGCCAGGTTGTGCATCTGCTCTTGCAACTTGCCTTCGGTCTTCATGATCAGCCAGGTGCAGCCGAGCAAGGCATACGCCACGATCAGCGCCACGCCGCAGAACATCGTGAACGGTGTGAACCAGTCCAGCGAGCCGCCGGCGAACTGCCGGTTGACCACCGGGAAGCCGTCAATGAACGCCCCCAGCGCCACGCCCTGGAAGAAGGTGGCGGCAATCGAGCCGCCGATAAACGCCTTGTCCCACAGGTGCCGCTTGTGGTCCTTGGCCTTGAAGCGGAACTCGAACGCCACACCCCGGAAGATCAGCCCGATCAACATCAGGATCAACGGCAGGTACAGCGCCGACAACACCACCGAGTAGGCCAGCGGGAACGCGCCGAACAACCCCGCGCCGCCCAATACCAGCCAGGTTTCGTTGCCGTCCCATACGGGCGCCACGGTGTTCATCATCACGTCGCGGTCGGTCTTGCCCTTCACGAATGGAAACAGGATGCCGATGCCCAGGTCGAAGCCGTCCATGACCACGTACATCATGATCCCGAAGATGATGATCACAGCCCAGATCAGCGGAAGATCAATACCCATCTCAATGCTCCTTGTGCTGGATGTGGTCGTGGTCTTGGTCGGTGCCATCGTCGGCAGCCGACAACGGACGCGCCGGTGTGCGTTTCTGGCCAGGGCCACCGTGGGTCGACTCGCTGCCTTCGTGAATCACCGGGCCTTTGCGCACCAGGCGCATCATGTAGCCCAAGCCGGCGCCGAACAGCGCGAAGTACACCACCACGAACAACACCAGGGTGATGGTCATCTGCGCCAGGCTATGCCCGGAGGACGCATCCGCTGTGCGCATCAGCCCGTAGACCACCCACGGCTGGCGGCCGATTTCGGTGGTGAACCAACCGGCAAGAATCGCGATCAGGCCGGACGGCCCCATCCACAACGCCAGGTACAGGAACGGTTTGGACGTGTACATCTTGTCGCCCCGACGCAGCCACAAGCTGAACAGCCCGGTGAAGATCATCAGCAAGCCCAGGCCGACCATGACCCGGAACGACCAGAACACAACGGTCGAATTCGGGCGATCCTCAGGCGGGAACTCCTTGAGCGCCGGCACCTGTTTGTCCAGCGAGTGGGTCAGGATCAGGCTGCCCAGGTACGGGATTTCCACCGCGTATTTGGTTTTTTCGGCCTGCATGTCCGGCCAGCCGAACAGGATCAGCGGCGTGGGCTCATTGCCTTTGTTTTCCCAGTGACCTTCAATCGCCGCGATTTTCGCCGGCTGGTGCTCAAGGGTATTGAGGCCGTGGAAGTCACCGATCACGGCCTGGATAGGCGCCACGATCAGGGCCATCCACATCGCCATCGAGAGCATTTTGCGGATCGCCGGGTTGTCCTTGCCGCGCAGCAAGTGCCAGGCCGCCGAGGAACCGACAAAGAACGCGGTGGCCACAAAAGCGGCCGTGGCCATGTGCATCAGGCGGTAGGGGAACGACGGGTTGAAGATCACCGCCAGCCAATCGGTAGGAATCACCCGGCCGTCGATGATTTCGAAACCTTGCGGCGTCTGCATCCAGCTGTTGGACGCGAGGATCCAGAACGTGGAAATCAACGTACCGACAGCCACCATCACAGTGGAGAAGAAGTGCAGCTTGCGCCCCACCTTGTTCCAGCCGAACAGCATCACGCCAAGGAAACCGGCCTCGAGGAAGAAGGCCGTCAGCACTTCATAGGTAAGTAGTGGCCCCGTGACAGCGCCGGCAAAGTCCGAGAAGCGACTCCAGTTGGTGCCGAACTGATAGGCCATGACCAGGCCCGAGACCACGCCCATGCCAAAGTTGACGGCAAATATCTTCGACCAGAAATGGTAGAGGTCACGGTAGGTGTCGTTGCGGGTCTTGAGCCACAACCCTTCCAGCACCGCGAGGTAGCTGGCCAGGTCGATAGTGATCGCCGGGAACAGGATGTGAAACGAGATGGTGAACGCAAATTGAATTCGGGCGAGATCTAGCGCCTCCAAACCGAACATAAGTTTTCCTCTGTCAGGTAATACCGGCTGCTGGCGGGAGCCTGCACCCACTGCCCCCACGGATATGGAGTGTGGCGAATTTCAATTCGTTTCTTTTTTAAACCAGCCACGTAGGGATTCTGGCCTTGCGGCCGCCCGATCAGTTCCTCTGAAGGTTTTGATCTGGATCAAGCATTGCTCAAAGAGTAGTCCCATTTTGTGTGTGCAGTTATGTGGTCTTTTGCCGCGTGACAGCTTGCCTCATGGGGGCTTTCATCGAATCAGTCTTTGCAACTATTTGTTACAGCTTGATGCTAATCTGGCCATTCCCTCCCGCCTTGACCTGAACTCCCGATGCCTAGTGAACCCGCGTTGCTGTTGCGTCACCACCGCCCTTTCATCGCGTTCTGGCTGGCGCGGATCTTCACCGCCAGCGGCTTCCAGATGCTAACCGTGGCCATCGGCTGGAACCTTTACCAACTGACCGGCAACGTGCTGGACCTAGGCTTGGTCGGCCTGGTGGAATTTGTGCCCCGCGTGTTGTTCATGCTGCACACCGGGCATGTGGCCGATCGCTATGAGCGACGCAAAGTCGCGGCCATCTGCCAGACCGTGCAGGCGTTGATCGCGCTGTCCCTGGCCATCGGCGGCCTGACCGGCAATGTGACCCGCGAGATGATTTTTATCCTGGCCTTCGTGCTCGGCGCCGCACGCTCGTTCGAAATGCCCACCACCCAGGCGCTGCTGCCGAGCATTGTGCCCAGCGCGCTGTTCCCCAGGGCCGTGGCTTCGTCGCAATCAGCCCAGCAACTGGCAACCATCGTGGCCCCGGCCCTCGGCGGTTTGCTTTATGCGTTCGGCAGCGTCTGGGTGTATGGCCCCACGGTGGCGCTGTACCTCATCGCCTGCCTGCTGACCCTCAACCTGCCCGCCCGCCAGACCCCGCTGAACAAAGGCAAGGCGACCCTGGATTCGCTGCTGGCCGGCATCCGTTTTATCCGCAGCCGCCCCGACATCCTCGGGGCGATTTCCCTCGACCTGTTCGCCGTGCTGCTGGGCGGCGCCACCGCGCTGCTGCCGGTGTTCGCCAAGGACATCCTGCTGACCGGCGCCTGGGGCCTGGGCCTGTTGCGTTCGGCACCGGCGGTGGGCGCGTTGTTGATGTCATTGTGGCTGGCGCGCTTCTCGGTCGACCGCCAGGTGGGCCGCGTGATGTTCACCGCCGTCGGCGTGTTCGGCGTGGCGACCATTGCCTTCGGCCTGTCCACCTCGTTCTGGTTTTCCCTCGCGGTGCTGGTGGTGCTGGGCGCGGCGGACATGATCAGCATGGTTATCCGTGCGTCGTTCGTGCAACTGGAAACACCGGACGAAATGCGCGGGCGGGTCAGTGCGGTCAACGGCCTGTTTATCGGCGCCTCCAATCAATTGGGCGAGTTCGAATCCGGCATCACCGCGCACTGGTTCGGCACCGTGCCGGCGGTGGTGATGGGCGGCATCGGTACGCTGGTGGTGACCGGGGTGTGGATCAAACTGTTTCCGACGCTGGCGAATCGGGACCGGATGCATGTGCCGGTGGAAGAAGCCAAAGTCTGAGCGTCACCACGCGACCTTATTGGGTAATAAGCCCCCTCCCACAAGGGTTGTGCGGTGTTTTCAGAGCACCTTATCCAACGTGATCGGAAACTCCCGCACCCGCTTGCCGGTGGCGTGGTAGATCGCATTCGCCACCGCCGCCGCCACGCCGACAATGCCGATCTCCCCCACGCCCTTGGACCCCAGGGCGTTGACGATCTCGTCGTGCTCTTGAACAAACACCACGTCAATCTCGCCGATATCGGCATTCACCGGGATGTGATACTCGGCCAGGCTGTGGTTCATGTAGCGCCCCAAACGGTGGTCGACCTGGGTTTCTTCATGCAACGCCATGCCGATGCCCCACACCACGCCGCCGAGGATCTGGCTGCGCGCCATTTTCGGATTGACCACCCGCCCGGCGGCAATCGCGCTGACCACCCGGCTGACCTTGATAGTGCCCAGGTCTTCGTCGACGCGAACTTCCACAAAAACCGCCGAATGAGTGGCGGTGGCATAGCCCTCGCGTTTTTTGTCGGGCTGGCTGTCCACCTGTGCCTCCAGCGTCGCTTGACCACTGTCCTTGACCAGTTGCGCCAGCGACACACTCACATCACCGGTATGCAGTTGGCCGTCTTCAAAGCGCACAGATTCGGCCTCCTTAAATACCGGGTACGTCTGCCGAGCGATGCCCAGCAGTTTGGCCGTCAACGCTTCGCAGGCTTGCTGCACGGCGGTGCCCACCGACGACACGGTAAACGAGCCGCCCTGCAGCGGCGCGGTGGGCAGTGAGGAATCGCCGAGCAGGAAGCTCACATCACCCATGGCCACACCGCTGGCTTGCGCCGCAATCTGGGTCATCACCGTGTAGGTACCGGTGCCGATATCCGTGGTCGCGCTGCTGACCGTCAGTTTGCCTTCAGTGTCGATACGCGCCTTGGCGCTGGCCTTCATTTGCATGGCCTCCCACACGCCGCCGGCCATGCCCCAGCCGATCAACTGGCGGCCATCGCGCATGCTGCGCGGTTCCGGGTTGCGCTGCTTCCAGCCGAACCGCTCGGCGCCCTCGCGGTAGCATTCGCGCAGGGCTTTGCTCGACCAGGGTTTGTCTTCGTTGCCGTTGCGCTCTGCATAGTTGATCAGCCGCAGTTGCACCGGGTCGATGGCCAGGGCGCAGGCCAGTTCATCCATGGCGCATTCCAGGCCGATCAACCCCAGGGCGGCGCCGGGTGCGCGCATGTCCAGCGGCGTGAACACGTCCAGCGGCACCAGTTTGTAGGTCAGTTGCACGTTGTCGCAGTGGTAGAGCATGCCGCTCCACTCCACCACGTGCTCGCTGAAGTCTTCGAAGCGCGAGGTCTGGCCAATCGCCGTGTGCCCCAGCGCCAGCAACCGACCGTTGGCCGCCGCGCCCACTTGCAGGCGCTGCAAGGTGCGTGGGCGGTAGCCGAAGGTGAACATCTGCTGGCGCGTGAGGGTGACACGCACCGAACGCTTGAGCACCAGCGCGGCCATCACCGCCAGCGGCAGTTGGTACTGCGGGCGCAGGCCCGAGCCGAACGCACCGCCGACAAACGCGGCGAAGACGCGCACCTGGCTTTTATCCAGGCCGAAGACTTTTTGCACATAGGCCTGGCAGTTCTGCGGCCCCTGGGTTTTTTCATGGATATGCAACGTGCCGTCCGGCTGATACAGCACGGTACTGGCATGGGGTTCCATGGGGTTGTGGTGTTCGATGGGCGTGCTGTAGTGCAGATCGAGGCTGATGGCCGCGCCGGCCCACTCGGCCTGGAAGTTGCCGCGCGGCGCGGGCGGCGTTTGCGGTGAGGGGTGGGCCCGCTCCTGCTGGGTGAGCAGGTCCGTCTCGAAGGCGTCGCGGTCGTACTCGATTTCGACCAGGGAGCCCGCATGCCGGGCCAGTTCCAGGTTGTCTGCCACCACCAGGGCCAACGGCTGCCCGCTGTAGAGCACGCGGTCGTTGTAGAGCGGGCGAAACGGCGAGCCATCGGCGGCATCGGCGTCGGCAAAAGCGTCGTCGTAGCTGGCGATTGTCGGCCGGTTGAGGTGATGGATAACGTCCACCACACCCGGCAGTGCCAGGGCTTTTGAAGCATCGATACGGGTTACCCGGCCTTTGGCAATGCTGCTGGACACCACGCTGCCATGCAGCAGGCCGTCTTCGGGAAATTCCGCTGCATAACGCGCCTGGCCCGTGACCTTGAGCACACCGTCGACACGGTCCAGGGGTTTGCCGATGGCACTCATGGCTGTTCTCCTGCGACGGCGGCGTCGCTCAAGGCGCGAATGATTGCGCGGCGCGCCAGCTTGATCTTGAAGCCGTTGTGTTCCAGCGGCTCGGCGTCTTGCAATAAGGCATCAGCGGCGTTGCTGAAGGTTTCGCGGCTGACGGCCTGGCCGATCAACGCGGTTTCCACTGCGCGGTCACGCCAGGGTTTGTGGGCCACGCCGCCGAGGGCCAGGCGCGCATCGGTGATCACATCGCCGTTCAGTTCAAGCGCGGCGGCGACGGAAACCAAGGCGAAGGCATAGGAGGCGCGATCGCGGACCTTGAGGTAATGGCTGTGCCGCGCCAACTGATCGGCGGGCAGTTCAATGGCGGTGATCAGTTCATCGTCGGCCAATTGGTTGTCGCGTTGCGGTGCATCGCCGGGCAAGCGGTGGAAGTCGGCGAACTCGATCACCCTGGCGCCGGCGCGGCCTTCGACATGCACTCGCGCCTCCAGCGCCGCCAGGGCCACGCACATGTCCGATGGGTGAGTGGCCACACACTGCTCGCTGGCACCGAGGATCGCATGGATGCGGTTCAAACCGCTGCGCGCCGGGCAGCCGCTGCCGGGCTCGCGCTTATTGCAGGGCACCGTGGCGTCATAGAAGTAATAGCAACGGGTGCGTTGCAACAGGTTGCCACCGGTACTGGCCATATTGCGCAGTTGCGGCGACGCCCCGGCCAGGATGGCCTGGGACAGCAAGGGGTAACGCTGTTCGATCAAGGGGTGCCAGGCCAGGTCGGCATTGCTCACCAGCGCGCCGATGCGCAGGCCGCCGTCGGCGGTTTGCTGGATGTCATGCAGCGGCAGGCCAGTGATGTCGATCAGGTGCTCAGGGTGGCTGATGTTCTCTTTCATCAGGTCCAGCAGGTTGGTGCCGCCGGCGATGAAGCGCGACACACCGCTGCTCAGGTGCACAGCTTCCTGCACATTAACGGGCTTGCTGTAATGGAAGGGATTCATCGCTCACCTCCCAGGGCATCTTCAATGGCATCGCGGATATTGGAATAGGCGCCGCAGCGGCACAGGTTGCCACTCATCAATTCCTGGATTTGCGCCGTGTCGTGGGCACGGCCTTCATTGGCCAGGCCGACGGCGGAGCAGATCTGGCCGGGGGTGCAGTAGCCACATTGGAAGGCGTCATGCTTGATGAAGGCTTGCTGCATCGGGTGCAGTTGGTCGCCGTTGGCCAGGCCTTCGATGGTGGTCAGCTCGGCGCCATCGCACATCACCGCCAGGGTCAGGCAGGCATTGATGCGCTTGCCGTCGCGCAACACGGTGCAGGCGCCACATTGGCCGTGATCGCAGCCCTTTTTACTGCCGACCAGGTCGAGTTGTTCGCGCAGCAGGTCGAGCAAGGTGGTCCAGGGCAGGACGTCCAATTGGCGATCCTGGCCATTCAAGCTCAAGCGTATCGAGTGGGCGACGAACGGTTGGGCCGCCGCGCCATTGGGGGTCGCGCTCATAAACACCTCACGATTGGTGTACGTCCGCGGCGTTCAGGGAAACCGCCGTCTCAAGGGGTACGACTTCCCGGGGTTTTGAGCGTTCAAGCTGATTGATCAGTGGATATTGAGCTGGGTTTTCAGGGTGTTGCGCGGGGGGTTGATCGAGGAGTTGCTGTATTCGAACCAGCCCTGGGCCTCGACGTCCAGGTCAAACACATAGATGTAGCCCATCAAGGTGCCCGCGCCATTGCAGGCCTGGCTGATGTTACCGACCTGGCACACCGCCGTGCGCTGGCCGTTGAGTACCGCGCCGTTGAACAGGCCGACCGGGTTGTTGCCCAGGCCCACCTCCATCACCGACACCTTGGTAGGCCCACGGTGGGTGCACATCTGGGTGCTGCCGGCGCGCTCCGGGATGGTTTCCGTGCACCGCGCCGATTCGACCTTGAACACGCGCACCTCGCTCAAGGCCGGTGCAGTCGCGCTCCACGCTGGTGCCGCGCCCAGCCACAGGCCGAGACAAGGGATCAGGGCTAGACTCCACGCGTTGGCTTTTTTCATGCTGTCGATGACCCGCTGTTGAACGTCGGCGCAGTATGCCTCAAGGCCATGCGCCACACAGCCTCGGCTGCTGGTATGATGCGCCGCTTTTTCCGATCCTCTCTGAAACCACAGGCGCTTGGCGCAGTTTGTGCTTTGACTTAGAGGTCAACAAATCACGACGCAAAATAGCGTCACAGGGAGCCGGCATGCTGGAAAAGCTGTTTCAACTCAAGGCACACAACACCAACGTGCGCACCGAGATCCTCGCGGGTATCACGACATTCCTGGCCATGGCCTACATCCTGTTCGTGAACCCGAGCATCCTCGGCGAAACCGGCATGGACAAGGGCGCGGTGTTCGTCGCGACTTGCCTGGCGGCCGCCATCGGTTCCACCGTGATGGGCCTGATCGCCAACTACCCGATTGCGCTCGCGCCGGGCATGGGCCTCAACGCCTTCTTTACCTACACCGTGGTGCTGCACATGGGCCACACCTGGCAGGTGGCGTTGGGGGCGGTCTTTATTTCGGCGGTGCTGTTCTTCCTGCTGTCGATCTTCCGTATCCGTGAGTGGATCATCAACGCCATCCCCCTGCCCCTGCGCTCGGCGATTGCCGCCGGTATCGGCCTGTTCCTCGCGTTGATCGCACTGCACAACGCGCAGATCGTGGTCAGCAACCCGGCCACCATGGTTGGCCTGGGCGACCTGACAAAAGCCGCCCCCATCCTCGCCACCCTCGGTTTCGTGCTGATCGTCGCACTGGAAGCCCTGGCCGTGCGCGGTGCGGTGTTGATCGGTATTCTCGCGGTCACCATCGCCTCCATCGTATTGGGCGTGACCCCGTTCGGCGGCGTGACCTCGATGCCACCCTCCCTGGCCCCGACCTTCCTGCAGCTGGATATCAAGGGCGCGCTGGATATCGGCCTGGTCAGCGTGATCTTCGCCTTCCTGTTCGTCGATCTGTTCGACAACTCCGGCACCCTGATCGGCGTCGCCAAGCGCGCCGGCCTGATGAGCAAGGACGGCCACATGCCGAAAATGGGCCGTGCGCTGATCGCCGACAGCACCGCCGCCATGGCCGGCTCGCTGCTGGGCACCTCGACCACCACCAGTTACATCGAATCCGCCGCGGGCGTGAGTGCCGGTGGCCGAACCGGCCTGACGGCCATCGTGGTCGCGATCCTGTTCCTGCTGGCGTTGTTCTTCTCGCCGCTGGCCGCCAGCGTACCGGCCTTCGCCACCGCGCCGGCGCTGCTGTTCGTGGCGGTGCTGATGACCCAGGGCCTGGCCGAAATCGACTGGGATGACATTACTGTGGCCGCGCCGGTGGTGATCACCGCCCTGGCGATGCCCTTCACTTACTCCATCGCCAACGGCATCGCCTTCGGTTTCATCGCCTGGACCGCCATCAAGCTGCTTTCGGGCCGCTACCGTGAGCTGAACCCGGCGCTGGTGATTCTGTCGATTCTGTTTGTGATCAAGCTGGGCTGGTTCAACGCATGACTTTTGACGCCGCACACTACACCGCGCAACTGCAAGACAAGGTCACGCGCCTGCGTGACCTGCTGGCACCGTTCGACGCGCCCGAACCGCAGGTATTCGACTCGCCCCTGCAGCACTTTCGCCTGCGGGCGGAGTTCCGCCTGTGGCGCGAAGCCGGCGAGCGCCACTACGCGATGTTTTCCCAGGACGACAAGCGCACGCCGATCCTGATCGAAGAGCTCCCCATCGCCAGCCAGCGCATCAACCAATTGATGCCGCAGCTCAAGGCCGCCTGGCAGGCCAGCGCCGCCCTGAGCCACAAGCTGTTCCAGGTGGAGTTCCTCACCACACTGGCGGGCGACGCAATGATCACCCTGTGCTATCACCGCCCGCTGGATGAGCATTGGCACACGGCGGCGAACAAACTCGCGGCCGACCTGAACGTGAGCATCATCGGCCGCTCCAAGGGCAAGCGCGATGTGATCGGCCACGACTACGTGGTGGAAAAACTCGAGGTTGGCGGGCGCACCTTCAGCTACCGCCAACCTGAAGGCGCGTTCACCCAGCCCAACGGCACGGTAAACCAGAAGATGCTCAACTGGGCCTACGAAGCGTTGGGCGAGCGCCCGGATGACTTGCTGGAGCTGTATTGCGGCAACGGCAACTTCACCCTGCCGCTGGCGACCCGCGTACGCAAAGTGCTAGCCACCGAAATCAGCAAGACTTCGGTCAACGCAGCCTTGAGCAACCTCGATGAAAACGCGGTGGGTAACGTCAACCTGGTGCGCCTCTCCGCCGAAGAACTCACCGAAGCGCTCAACGACGTGCGCCCCTTCCGGCGCTTGCACGGCATCGACCTGAAGAGTTACGAGTTCGGTAGCGTATTCGTCGACCCGCCACGCGCCGGCATGGACCCGGACACCTGCGAACTGACCCGACGCTTCGACAACATCCTGTACATCTCCTGCAACCCGCAAACCTTGGCGGCGAACATCGCGCAACTGCATGACACGCACCGCATTACCCGCTGTGCGCTGTTTGACCAGTTCCCATGGACGCACCATATGGAATCCGGGGTGTTGCTGACCCGGCGATAAACCCGACGCACACCGCCGCCCGACATGTGAGAGCGGCGCTGTTCCGGCGGCTGATTAAAGGTTCGATAATCGAACACATCCGCCGCCTTTAATTGACCAAATTAACCATTCAGTACATTTTATCCCCACAACGAACAAGACCTGTGGAGATACATCTGATGCCGCCTATCGTGCTGGTGCTCAACGGCCCCAACCTCAACCTGCTCGGCACCCGCGAGCCCGCCACCTATGGCCACGAAACCCTGGCCGACGTCGCCGCCCTGTGCGGGCGCAGCGCCGAAAAACTCGGGCTGAAGATCGAATTTCGCCAGACCAACCACGAAGGTGAATTGCTCGAGTGGATCCACGGCGCCCGCGAACGTTGCGCCGGCATCGTGATCAACCCGGCGGCCTGGACCCACACCTCGGTAGCGATCTGCGATGCGCTGGTGGCCAGTGAAGTGCCGGTGATCGAAGTGCATTTATCCAACGTGCATGCACGTGAGGCGTTTCGTCATCACTCGTTCGTGTCGCCCATCGCCAAGGCAGTGCTCGCAGGCTTTGGCAGCCATGGTTACCACCTGGCCCTGGAACATTTCAGCCGGTTGCTCAAGGGTTCAGCTCAATGAAATCGCGCATCCTCGCCGGCCTGATCGGCGCCGGTATCCAAGCCTCCCGCACCCCAGCCCTGCATGAACAGGAAGGCGACGCCCAAGGCTTGCGTTACCTGTACCGTCTCATCGACCTTGAGCCCCTGGGCCTGGACATCAACGCCCTGCCCGACCTCCTACGCGCCGCCGAGCAGATGCACTTTACCGGGCTGAACATTACCTACCCGTGCAAACAGGCGATCCTGCCGTTGCTCGATGAACTGTCCGACGAAGCCAGGGGCATTGGCGCGGTGAATACGGTGGTGTTCAAAGACGGCAAACGCATCGGCCACAACACCGATTGCCTGGGGTTTGCTGAAGGGTTTCGACGCAACCTGAGTGATGCGCCGCGCCGGCGCGTGGTGCAGATGGGCGCCGGTGGCGCGGGCGCGGCGGTGGCCCATGCACTGCTGGCCGAAGGCGTGGAGCACTTGAGTATTTTTGACGTGGATGCCCAGCGTGCCCGCGAGCTTGTGGATAACCTCGCCCAGCGTTTCGGCAGCGGCCGCGCGCAAGTGGGTCAGGATTTGGAAAACGCCCTGACCGAGGCGGATGGCCTGGTCAACACCACGCCAATGGGCATGGCCAAACTGCCCGGTATGCCGGTGCCGGCAGCCTTCTTGCGGGCGCAATTGTGGGTTGCGGAAATCGTGTATTTCCCACTCGAAACCGAACTGCTGCGCAACGCCCGCGCCCTGGGTTGCCGCACGCTGGATGGCGGCAACATGGCGGTGTTCCAGGCGGTGAAGGCGTTTGAGTTGTTCAGTGGCGAGGTGGCGGATGCGCAACGGATGTTGGCGCACTTCAAGAGCATGAATACCTGACTGTAGAAACCAAATCCAAATGTGGGAGGGGGCTTGCTCCCTCCCACATTTTGAGCCAGTTTTCACATGAGGTTCTGCGGTGAATTCAGGCCTGCAGGTACCGCAACACCGACTCACAGATCATCTCGCGATGCCGTTGTTTAACCGCCTCATCCGACAGCTCGATCTGAAAGATCTCACTGAACGTGTGGCGGTTGGACACCCGGTAAAAGCTGAATGAGTTGATCAGCAAGTGCACATCCAACGGCTCCAGCCCTTCCCGGAATACGCCCATTTCAGCCCCGCGGCGCAAGGTCTCCCCCAGCCCTTCCAGGATCTTGCTGTTCATCGCCTTGATCGTGTCGGTGCGCTTCACGTACTCGGCATTGTGGATATTTTCGATGCTGACGATCCGCACAAAATCCACGTTCTGGTCATGGTGATCAAAGGTGAATTCCACCAACCGCCGGATCGCCTCACGCGGTTCAAGCGCGGTGAGGTTCATGCGCGTTTCGGTATTGCGGATATCGCCGTAGAGCTTCTCCAGCACCTCGACGTACAGCTGCTCCTTGCTACCGAAGTAGTAATAGATCATGCGCTTGGAGGTGTGAATGCGCTCGGCGATGGCGTCCACCCGAGCCCCGGAAAGGCCCTGCTGGACAAACTCCGCAATAGCCTCCTGGAGTATGTTTTCGCGGGTCTTTTCCGGGTTGTTCTTACGACTCTTGCGCGGTGCGTCTGACACCGCAGGGAGTTCGGGACTCGAGGTCATGGTGCGCTCACGGCCATTGTTGTGCAGGCGCTGATTATGGGCCGCGGCGCCTGCCGAAGGAAGCGCTCGACTCGCCGTTATAAACGCGCCTGGCGCAAGGCACCGCTGCGCGATTTGGCCATCGCCGCCAGACGCACGGCCACGTTGGCCGCTCCGTAGCCGGCATAGCCGTGCTTGCGCTGGATGATTTCGAAGAAAAACCGCCCTTCGAACGGTTCGGTGTACACGTGAAATAACTCACCGCCCTGGGCGTCACGGTCGTACAACACGTTGTAGTACGCCAGTTCGCTGAGGAACTCATCGTCAAAGTCGAAACGCGCCGCCAGGTCGTCGTAGTAGTTGAGCGGGATGTCCAGCAGCGGTACGCCGGCCTCTTTGGCGCGGCGCACCTCGGCGAAAATATCCGCACAGTCGAAGGCAATATGGTGCACGCCAGAGCCGCGATAGCTCGACAGCGCGTGGGAAATGGCGGTGTTGCGGTTCTCGGAGATGTTCAGGGGCAGGCGAATCGAGCTGCAGCGGCTACGCAATGCGCGGCTTTTAACCAGGCCATACGGGTCGGGCAGCACCACTTCGTCATCGGCTTCGAAATCCAGCAGGCTCTTGTAGAACAGCACCCAACTGTCGAGGCTGTCGGCCGGCAAGGCCATGGCCATATGGTCGATGCGCAGCAGGCCACCGCCATCGGTCGCGGCCGGTTGCAGGTTGAAATCGGTGTCGTACAGCCCGCCTTCGCCTTGGTCTACCAGGTAAATCAGGCTGCCATCCGGCGCGCGCACGGCCGCAAGTTCCAGTTCGTTGGGCCCGACCAGGCCACGATAGGGCTGGCCCTTGTAGGCCACCGCTCGTTCCAGGGCCTTGGCACTGTCCTTGACCCGGATGGCGGTGGCGCACAACGACGGCCCATGGGCTTCGAAAAAATTATGCGCGAAGGAATAGGGCTCGCAATTGAGGATCAAGTTGATATCGCCCTGGCGCAACAGGCTCACGCTCTTGGAACGGTGCTGCCCGGCCTTGACGAAACCCAGACGCTCCAGCCAATGGGTCAGCTTGGCGCCAAGGTTTTCATCCACGGCGAACTCAAGAAACTCAATGCCGTCGTACTCGCTGGCCGCCGGGGTTTCGAAGAGGATATCCAGCGGCGCGGCGGGCTGCTCCTCGGCCAGCCGTTCGCGGGTTTTCTCTTCCAGGTACAGCAGCGATCGCAGGCCATCGGCGGCATTCGCGCGGGTCGGCGCGGCGCGGAAGCCATCGTTGAAAATTTCCAGGGACAACGGCCCGGTGTAGCCACTCTTGATGATCGGCGCGAGGAAGCCCGCCAGGTCAAATTCACCCTGGCCAGGGAAGCAGCGAAAATGCCGGCTCCACTCCAGCACGTCCATGGCCAGGATCGGCGCGTCGGCCATTTGCACGAAGAAGATCTTATCGCCGGGGATCTGGGCGATGGCACTCGGGTCGCCCTTGAGCGACAAGGTGTGGAAACTGTCGAGCAACACGCCCAGGCTGGGGTGATCGACCTGACGCACCAGGTTCCACACCTGCTGCCAGGTGTTCACATGCCTGCCCCAGGCCAGCGCTTCATAGCCGATGCGCAAACCTCGGCGGCCGGCATGTTCGGCCAACAGGCTGAGGTCGTCGAGCAGAATACGTTCATCGCCCACCGAATCCGCCGCGGCGTTGCTGCACACCAGCACCAGGTCGGTGCCCAGTTCCTGCATCAGGTCGAACTTGCGCTCGGCGCGCTCCAGGTTGCGCGCCAGGCGGTCGCGTCGGCAGCCTTCAAAGTCGCGGAACGGCTGGAACAGCGTGATAGCGATACCCAGGTCGGCGCACATTTGCTTAACTTCGCGCGGGCTGCCGTCGTAATACAACAAGTCGTTTTCAAAGATCTCGACCCCATCAAACCCGGCGGCGGCAATGGCTTCGAGCTTTTCCGGCAGGGTGCCGCTCAAGGACACAGTGGCGATGGAACGTTGCATGGGCGACTCCCGGCAATTGTTGTTTGTGGCAAATTATTCGCCGCCAGCCTACGCGCAGCAATTAAAATGTACGAACCGGTTAGTTTTCAGTGCGATTATCGAACACAATGCCCCATAGCGAATTGACGATTTTTTAGCCACTGCGCACCATCGACTTCGCTTCTACCTGTAAGAAAAAGACCCAGAACACACCATAAAAATTTCAAAAAACGGGTACAACCACATGCCTCTGCAAAACTCCGCCCTGGCCTCGCGCCCCGGCACCCCGCACGCCGGCATCGGCGACAAGATCCGCGGCGCCATGGCCGTAGGCAAAACCCGCTGGGGCATGCTGGCCCTGGTGTTTTTCGCCACCACCCTCAACTACATCGACCGCGCCGCGTTGGGCGTGATGCAACCTATCCTCGCCAAAGAAATGAGCTGGACGGCGATGGACTACGCCAACATCAACTTCTGGTTCCAGGTGGGTTATGCGATCGGCTTTGTGCTGCAAGGCCGCTTGATCGACCGCGTCGGCGTGAAACGCGTGTTCTTTTGCGCGGTGCTGCTGTGGAGCCTGGCCACCGGCGCCCACGGCCTGGCCACCTCGGCCGTCGGCTTTATGGTGTGCCGCTTTATCCTCGGGCTGACCGAGGCCGCCAACTACCCGGCCTGCGTCAAGACCACACGCCTGTGGTTCCCGGCGGGTGAGCGCGCGGTGGCCACCGGTATCTTCAACGCCGGCACCAACGTCGGCGCGATGATGACGCCGATGCTGCTGCCGTTGATCCTGCATGTGTGGGGCTGGCAGGCGGCGTTCTTGTGCATGGCATCGCTCGGCGCGATCTGGCTGGTGTTCTGGGGGCTGAAATACTACAACCCGGAAGAGCACCCAACCGTCAAACAATCGGAACTGGACTACGTGCAACAGCACGCCGAGCCGGAACAACCCGGCGTCCCGTTCAGCCGCATCCTGCGCATGCGCGGCACCTGGGCGTTCGCCATCGCCTATGCGCTGACCGCGCCGGTGTTCTGGTTCTACCTGTATTGGCTGCCGCCGTTCCTGAACCAGCAATACAACCTGGGCATCAACGTGACCCAAATGGGCATCCCGCTGATCATCATCTACCTGACCGCCGACTTCGGCAGTGTGGGCGGTGGCATCCTGTCGTCATTCCTGATCGGCCGCGGGATGAACCCAATCAAGGCGCGGCTGCTATCGATGCTGCTGTTTGCCTGCTGCATCGTGGGCGTGATCATGGCGGCCGGTTCCAGCCAACTGTGGGTCGCGGTATTTGCGATCTCCCTGGCCATCGGCGCGCATCAGGCCTGGACGGCCAACATCTGGAGCCTGGTGATGGACTACACGCCCAAGCACATGATGAGCACGGTGTTCGGCTTCGGCGGCATGTGCGCGGCCATCGGCGGCATGTTCATGACCCAGATCGTCGGCCATATCCTCACCGTGACCAACAACAACTACACCGTGTTGTTCACCCTGATTCCGGCGATGTACTTCATTGCGCTGACGTGGATGTACTTCATGGCGCCGCGCAAGATTCCTTCGGTAGACGTGTAATTCAACGACGCCGCTGCTGCCAGGCAGCGGCCAACCCGCTCATGCAGATCACCCCGATACCGGCCACCGTGGTCATGTCGGGGGTATGGCTGAATACCAGCCAGCCCAACAACCCCGCAAACACGATCTGGCAATAGCCGAACGGCGCCAGCAAGGCCGGCGCCGCAAAGCGGAACGCCTGGGTCAGCATCAAGTGCGCGGTCATCCCGCACGTGCCCAGCGCCAGCATCAACACGCCGTGCCACAGCGTCGGCACCTGCCAGAAGAACGGCACCATCGCACTCATCACCAGGGTATTGCACAGCCCGGCAAAGAAGTTGCTGGTAGTGGGCGTGTCGTATTGGCTGAGGATGCGTGTGAGCAACTGGTAAAAGCAGAAGAACATCGCCGAACACAATGGCAGCAGCACCGCCGGGGTGAACAGCTCGCCGCCGGGATGGATGATCACCAGCACGCCGACAAACCCGCAGATCACCGCCAGCCATTGGCCGCGCGTGACGTGTTCGCCCAGCAGCGGCACCGAGAGAGCCGTCACCAGGATCGGTGCGAGGAAGTTCACCGCCGTGGCTTCCGCCAGGGGGATGTAATGCAAGGCGCTGGTAAAAAACAGACTGGTGCCCAACAGGCACAACGCCCGCACCACCTGCATACCGGGCCGTTTGCTGCGCAGCACGCGCAGGCCCGATTGCGGCAGGAAGATGCCGGCCATCAGCAAGGTGTGCACCACATACCGCGCCCACACCACCATCACGATCGGGTAGAACCCGGCCAGGTATTTGGACAAGGCGTCGTGGCTGGAAAACAGGAACGTCGCCAGCACAATCAGCAGGATGCCTTTAAAGGGGTGGTTGACGCCGGAAAGTGGGGTACTGACAGTCATGGAATTCTCTTGCGTGGCGAGCGGAACACTGAGCACTGAACGAGGTAGCGCTAACCCGGTAATCTAGCAGCCGGGCCGGAGTCTGCCCCAAGAGCATAACCAAACACCGGGCGAACAGCGCACTAAATCAGCGGATTCGAGTCCAACCCTGCACGCCCGCCCCCGCGCTGCACACTTTTCAACCAAGGCTTTGCTATGAAAAAAATCTTCTTTGTTGTGTCTGCCCTTGCCCTGCTTACCGCCTGTAACGAGCAAGCCAAGGACGCGCCAAAACCCGCGCCGGCGTCGGTACAAGCCACCCTGGTACCGGAACACCCGCCCACCGATAAGTGGGTCGGCCAATGGGTTGGCGTCGAAGGCCTGAACCTGACCATCGCCAAGGACGACGCCATCGGCCGTGGCCATTATCGGCTCACCATGCAATACGGCCTCGACGCCACCGACAGCGGCACCTTCAAGGGTGAAGCCAATGAAGAGGGCATCGCCTTCGTACGCCCGGACGGCCCACAACTGCTGCGGGCCGGCGACGGCGAAGCCACCGGCCTGAAGTGGCTGGCCGATAAAAAAGACTGTTTGATCGTGAACACCGGTGAAGGGTATTGCCGCTAATAACGGCCATACTCCACCCATAACTTTGTAGGACCGTTCATCAAGAGGATTGCCCCATGCTATGGAAAAAAGGCCGACGCAGCGACAACGTGGTGGATGCGCGGGATGACAGTGGCGGCGGTGGTGGCGGCATGCGCTTTGGTGGCGGCAAGGGCCTGAGCCTCACGGCGATTGTGCTGATCGTCGGCATCGGCTGGCTGACCGGCCAGGACCCGCTGCAGATCCTCGGCCAATTGACCGGCCAGATGGAACAGGCGCCGTCGGTCAGCACACAGACGCGCCAGGCGCCGCCGGCCAACGATGAGCAGGCCGATTTCGTGCGTGCGGTGCTGGGCGACACTGAAGACACCTGGGCCCAGGTGTTCCAGGAAAACGGCCTGGCCTACAAGAACCCGAAACTGATCCTGTTCCGTGGCCGGGTCAATTCCGCCTGCGGTGGCGCCACCTCGGCCACTGGCCCGTTTTATTGCCCGGCGGATCAACAGGTGTACCTGGACCTGGACTTCTTCCGGGAAATGTCGCAACGCTTCCAGGCCGCCGGCGACTTTGCCCAGGCTTACGTGATCGCTCACGAAGTGGGGCACCACGTGCAGACCCTGCTGGGCATCTCGTCCAAGATCCAGGCCGCGCGCCAGCAAGGCCGACAGATGCAAGGCGACGGCGGCCTATTGGTACGCCAGGAACTGCAAGCCGACTGCTTTGCCGGCGTGTGGGCCAACCGCGCGCAAAAACGCTTGAACTGGCTGGAGCCCGGCGACATCGAAGAAGCCCTGAACGCGGCCAACGCCATTGGCGATGACCATTTGCAACAGCAGGGTCAGGGCCGCGTGGTGCCGGACTCGTTTACCCACGGCACTTCGGCGCAGCGGGTGCGCTGGTTCAAGACCGGCTTCGCCCAGGGCCAGATCACTCAATGCGATACGTTTGCCGCCAAGAGCCTTTAAATGAATAAACCATGGGGTGTGCTGCTGGGGGTTCTGGTCTCGTGTTCAACCCTGGCCGCCGAGCATGGCGTCGCGGTGGTCAGCCCCGAGCGGTTCCACCTGCAGGTCGGCGACCTCAGCCTGGGCCTGAGCCAGGACTGGCGCCAGCCGCTGCCCCGCGTGACCCGCGCGTTGATCATCGTGCATGGCCGCTTGCGCAATGCGCAGACCTACCTGCAAAGCGGCAAGGAGGCCGCTGAACACGCGGGGGTTGGCGCCGCGACCCTGGTGATTGCACCGCAGTTTCTCAACAACGCCGATGTGAGGCGCCACGCGTTGGGTCAACAGGTATTGCGCTGGAACGGCAACAGCTGGATGGCTGGCGAGCCGTCGGTCGGCCCTGGCCAACTCAGTTCTTACGGCGTGCTGGACCAACTCATCAAGCACCTGGGCAACCGCACACTGTTCCCGGCGCTCAAGGAAATCGTAGTGGCCGGGCATTCCGGCGGCGGGCAAGTCGTCCAGCGCTTCGCCCTCACCGGTCACGACCACCCGACTCTGCAAGCCGAAGGCATCCGCCTGCGCTATGTGGTGGCCAACCCTTCGTCCTACGCCTACTTCAGCCCGCAACGCCCGGTCCAGTTCGACGCAACCCTGTGCCCGGGTTTCAACGACTGGAAGTACGGCATGCAGCACCTGCCCGCCTACGCCCATGGCCAGAGCCCGCAACATCTGGAACAGGTCTATGTGTCACGGGACATCACCTACCTGCTGGGCCAGCAAGACACCAACCCCAACCACCCGGCGCTGGACAAAGGCTGCGAAGCCGAGACCCAGGGCGCGTATCGATTGATTCGCGGACACCACTACTTTGACTATCTCACGCTGCGCCATCCGCAACTGCGCCAGAAGCTGGTGGAAGTGCCGGGGGTGGGGCATGACGGGGATAGGATGTTTACCTCGCCGGAGGGGCAAAAGGCGCTGTTCCCCAATAACCCCTGAAGAAACCGGCTCAAAATGTGGGAGGGGGCTTGCCCCCACATTTGATCTTTATTGACTGGGCTAAATCATTCGGCGCAGTACCGTGCAGTCTGGTGCATGCCAATCCGCCAACTCCGGCCAGGGGTTGTCCGGCAGGTTGACCAGCACCGTGCGGGCGCCCGCCGCCCGACCGCAATCCAGGTCAAAACGGTAATCGCCGACCATCACCAACTCACTCGGCGCCACGTCCCACGCGGCCGCCAGTTTCAACAACCCACCCGGGTCGGGCTTGGGCGGCGCATCCTCTCTGCCGAGTATGTCGTCGATGGCAAAACACTCTGCCAGGCCAATCGCTTCCAGCGTCACATGCGCCAATGCCTGCGCATTGCGCGTCAGAATCCCCAGGCGATACCCACGACTGGCCAATTCGCGCACCAACTCCACCGCGCCAGTGGCCGCCACCGAGCCCAGCGCCAACTCACGCTCATGCTCCAGCAACCAGGCATGCTTGGCCGCCGCAACATCGGCGGGCAATGCGGCCAGATGGGTGAGGATGTCGTCCTCGGGCGGTATCTCCAGCGCCACGCGGATGGCCGCAAAGTCATGCACGGCCACCGTGAGGGTGCCGTCCATATCAAATACCCAGTGCTTAACGTCGCTCAGGCTCATGCCCAATCCTTGCGATGGCGAATCAACCCTTCCTGGGTCACCGATGCCACCAGTTGGCCGGCGCGGTTGTACACACTGCCACGCGAGAATCCGCGGGAATTGCCGGCCCACGGGCTGTCCATGGCATACAGCAACCAGTCATCGGCGCGCAGGTCGGCGTGGAACCACAGCGCATGGTCGAGGCTGGCGACCTGCATGTCTTTTTGCCACACGGTCTTGCCATGCGGCAGTAGCGAGGTGGTCAACAGGCCGAAGTCCGAGGCGTACGCCAACAGGTATTTATGCAGCGCCGGCGTGTCGGCCAGCGCACCGTCGGCGCGAAACCACACGTATTTGACCGGGTCGGACGGCTGCGGGTTGAACGGGTCTTTTTCGGTGACCGGGCGCACTTCGATCGGCTTGGGGCACAGCAGCTTTTCGCGCATGTGCTCGGGGATCAGGTGCGCGCGCTGCTGGGTCAGCTCAAGCTCCGACGGCAGGTTTTCCGGGCCGACCACCACGGGCATGGTGGTTTGATGCTCAAAGCCTTTTTCGTCGTACTGGAACGATGCGCTGCAGGTGAAGATCGGGTGGCCCTTCTGGATCGCCGTGACGCGGCGCGTGCTGAAACTGCCGCCATCGCGCACGCGGTCCACCGAGTACACCACCGGCAACGCCGCATCGCCGGGGCGCAGGAAATAACCGTGCAACGAATGCACGTGGCGTGCTTCTTCGACGGTCTGGCTGGCCGCCGACAACGACTGGCCGAGCACCTGGCCGCCGAACAGTTGACGAAAACCCAGGTCCTGGCTGCGGCCGCGAAAGAGGTTTTCCTCGATCGGCTCCAGGGTCAGCAAGTCCACCAGATCTTCCAATACTTGGCTCATAGAGCAACTCCTACAATCTATGGGGCATTCCGGGCTGCTTATCCGTGCAGCGTGTCCAACCATTGGGCGCGGGTGATGCGGTACAAAACATGCGGGCGCAGCGGGTCATCGGCTGCGACCTTGGGGTGTGCAAAATCTGCCTGCGGATCGTAATGCATACCGATGGCCTGCATGACTTTTTGTGAGGGCTGATTGGCCTCCGTGGTAAAGGCGACAATTTCATCCAACTGCAAACGGTCGAAACCACAGCGCAGTGCGGTCCAGGCCGCCTCACTGGCGTAACCCAGGCCCCAATGCTCGCGAGCCAGGCGCCAGCCAATTTCCACTGCCGGGGTAAAGCCGGCTTCAAAGTTGACGTTCTGCAAACCGGTCAGGCCGATGAACTCACCCGTGTCCTTACGCTGCAACGCCCAAAAGCCAAAGCCGTATTCGGCGAAGTGGCCGCGGATCCGCCCGATCAGCGCAGCGCTTTCCAGGTGGCTGAGCTTGGCCGGGAAATAGCGCATCACCTGCGGGTCGGCGCACATGCGCGCAAACTCCGGCAAGTCGGTGTCGCGCCATGGGCGCAGCACCAGACGCGCGCTTTCCAATTCGAGTATCGGCTCCATGGGTCCCCTCCCCTTGCCATGTGCGTGAGTGTACAGCGCTGGTAAGATCCTTCGCAGTTTCCCGTCAGAAAATCCCATGCCTTTGCCATTGATCTACCACGACGACTACAGCCCCGAGTTCCCGCCGGACCACCGGTTCCCCATGGACAAATTTCGCCTGTTGCGCGACCACCTGGTGGACAGCGGCCTGACCCAGGACAGCCAACTGCTGCGCCCGCCGCTATGCCCGGCGGACATTCTGGCCCTGGCCCATGAACCTGGGTATATCGAGCGCTACATGAGCGGCGAGTTGTCCCGCGAAGACCAGCGCCGCCTCGGCCTGCCCTGGAGCGAAGCCCTGGCCCGGCGCACCGTACGAGCGGTGGGCGGTTCGATACTGGCCGCCGAGCAGGCGCTGGAACACGGCCTGGCCTCGTCACCTGGCGGGCGGTACCCATCACGCGCATTACGATTACCCGGCGGGCTTTTGCATCTTCAATGACCTCGCGGTGATCAGCCGCTACCTGCTGGCCAGCGGCCGGGTCAACCGCGTGCTGATCTTCGACTGCGACGTGCATCAAGGGGACGGCACCGCACGCATCCTGCACGACACGCCGGAGGCGATCACCGTGTCGCTGCACTGCGAAAAGAACTTCCCGGCACGCAAGGCCCACAGCGACTGGGACATCCCGTTGCCCATGGGCATGGGCGACGCCGACTACCTCAAGGTGGTCGACGATGCCCTCAACTACCTGCTGCCGCTCTACCAGCCCGACCTGGTGCTGTACGACGCCGGTGTGGATGTGCATAAAGACGACGCCCTGGGCTACCTCAAACTGACAGACGCCGGCGTGGCCGCCCGCGATGAAAGCGTGATGCGCCATTGCCTGGGCCGCGACATTCCGGTGATGGGCGTGATCGGCGGCGGCTACAGCAAGGACCGCCCCGCCCTGGCGCGCCGCCACGGCATCCTGCACCACAGCGCGCAACGGGTGTGGACGTCATCAGGTTGTCATTGAGCTGTGAGCGTTACCCACAATGGCTGTGGAACGGCCTGTGGATAACTTGAGCGTAAGCGGCTGAGAGCGAGCCGCCATAAGGCTTGTAGGAAAGTGTACATTTTTTGATCAGGCAGCCGCCGCTCCGTCCGGTAGAATGCTCGGCTTATTCACAGCCCGTGTAGCCTTGCCCATGCCTCACACCGCACCTCCACACGTCACTATTATCGGCGGCGGCCCAGCCGGGCTGATGGCCGCCGAAGTCTTGAGCCAGGCCGGGGTGCGCGTGGACCTGTACGACGGCATGCCTTCGGTGGGGCGCAAGTTCCTGCTGGCCGGCGTGGGCGGCATGAACATCACCCACTCCGAAGCCTACCCGGCTTTTGTGTCGCGCTACGCCGAACGCGCACCGCAGATGGCGCCGTTGCTGCGTGGGTTTGGTGCCCAGGCATTGTGCGAATGGATCCATGGTCTGGGCATCCAAACCTTTGTCGGCACTTCCGGCCGCGTATTTCCTACCGATATGAAAGCCGCCCCGCTGTTGCGTGCCTGGCTCAAACGCCTGCGCGACCAGGGCGTGGTTATCCACACCCGGCATCGCTGGGTGGGCTGGAATGCCGAGGGCGGTTTACTTATCCACAGCCCGGACGGCGAAAAAGTTGTCCACAGCGCTGCCGTGCTGTTGGCGTTGGGCGGTGGCAGCTGGTCGCGCCTGGGCTCCGACGGGGCGTGGCTTAACCTGCTGGAGGGCAAAGGCGTGCCCTATGTTCGCCTGCAGCCGAGCAATTGCGGCTTCGACGTGTCTGCCTGGAGCGAACTGATGGTCAGCAAATTCGCCGGCGCGCCGTTGAAGAACGTCGCCATCGGCCTGGGGGACGACGCGCCTCGACTGGGCGAGTGTGTCATCACCGCCACGGGCATCGAAGGCAGCCTGATCTATGCGCTGTCGGCGCCGATTCGCGAGACGATCAACCGCGACGGTTCGGCGACGGTGCATATCGATTTGTTGCCGAGCAAACCGTTGGACAAGGTCCGGGCCGCCCTGGCCAAGCCGCGTGGCTCGCGGTCGATGAGCAAGCATTTGCACAGCCAGTTGGGGTTGGATGGGGTCAAGGCCGCGTTGTTGCGCGAACTGACGCCGGCTGAGCACTTCAACGATCCGGCGCAGTTGGCGGTGGATATCAAGGCGTTGCCGTTGAGGCTGGTGAAGACGCGGCCGATAGATGAGGCGATCAGTACCGCCGGTGGCGTGCCGTTTGAGGCGCTGGATGAGCGGTTGATGCTCAAGCAATTGCCGGGGGTGTTTTGTGCGGGGGAGATGCTGGATTGGGAGGCGCCGACTGGGGGGTATTTGCTGACGGGGTGCTTTGCCAGCGGGCGGGCGGCTGGACGGGGGATGTTGGAGTGGTTGAACCCTTGAGACTTCGGTGAACTCAAGTCCGACATCGGGGGCGGTGCGACGGTTCGACTTGCCCCCGATGAAGCCATCAGCCACACCGCAAAATCACTTCTTCTTACGCGGCCCGGTATTAAACACTGGCACCTTGCGCACCGGCTTGATCGACGGCTCCACCGGCGCGGCGTCCCCACTGTCCACCCACTTGCCCAGGTTGCGCTTACCGCCGCCACCGGAGGTTTTAGGCTTCTTCGGTTTTTTCGGCTTCTTCACCACTTGCCCGCTGGCATCGGTGTCCGGCACGCGGTGTTCCGGTTCGAAGTCGGCTTCCATTTTGCGGGTCAGGGTCTGACGAGTGAGCATCTCGATGGCCGACAGCATGTTCACTTCATCAGCGCACACCAGGGAAATCGCCTCACCGGTGTTGCCCGCACGACCGGTACGGCCGATGCGGTGGATGTAGTCTTCGGCGACGATCGGCAGGTCGAAATTGACCACCAGCGGCAGGTCTTCGATATCCAGGCCACGGGCGGCTACGTCGGTGGCTACCAGGATCTGCACTTCGCTGGCCTTGAAACGGTCCAGGGCACGCTGGCGGGTCGCCTGGGGTTTGTCGCCATGGATGCCGTCGGCGTTGATGCCCAAGCCCTGTAACTTGTCCACCAGCGCATCCACGCCGTTGCGGGTCTTGGCGAACACCAGCACCTGCTTCCAGCGACCTTTGCGCATCAGGTGGACGAACAACTCCGGCTTGCGCTTCTTGTCCACCGGCACCACCCATTGCTTCACGGTGTTGGCGGCGACGTTGCGCGGGCTGACTTCGATGCTCAGCGGGTCGTTGAGCATCTGCCCGGCCAACAGGCGGATGTCGTCGGAGAAGGTCGCGGAGAACAGCAGGGTCTGGCGCTTTTTCGGCAGCATGCGATAGATGTTCGCCAGCTCTTCGGAAAAGCCCAGGTCGAGCATGCGGTCGGCTTCATCCAGCACCAGGGTTTGCAGCTGGTTGAGTTTCAGCGCGTTCTGGCGGAACAGGTCGATCAGGCGGCCAGGCGTGGCGACCAAAATGTCGACGCCCTTGCGCAGCTTCATCATCTGCGGGTTGATGCTCACGCCGCCGTACACCGCGTAGGTGGTCAGCGGCAGGTGTTGCGCGTATTCGGCGACGCTGGCGTGTACTTGCTCGGCCAGCTCCCGGGTGGGGCAGAGGATTAACGCGCGCGCCGAGTTAGCGGCGACTTTCGGCCCTTCCATGGTCAGCAGTTGCAGCAGCGGCAAGGCGAAACCGGCGGTCTTGCCGGTGCCGGTCTGGGCCGCGGCCATCAGGTCGCGACCGGCCAGCACCGCCGGAATGGCTTGCGCCTGCACCGGCGTCGGGGTCTGGTAGCCAAGCGTCTCAAGGGCGCGCAGCAAGGGTTCGATCAGGCCAAGGGTGGCGAAAGTCATGTAGTTACCGTAGGAAAATTCAGCGCAAGGTCGCAATTGCGCCGCAGTTTACCTTATTTCCGGCTTCGGCTTGCGCCACTGCGGCAGGCTGATCAGCAGCACCGCGCTGATGATCACCAGCATCGCCAGGGCTTCTTCCACGCCGATGGTTTCGCCCACGAACACGATCCCCAGCAACACTGCCACCGCCGGGTTCACATAGGCATAGCTGGTCGCCGCCGCCGGGCGCACGTGCTTGAGCAGGTACATATAGGCGTTGAAGGCGATGATCGAACCGAACACCGTCAAGTAGGCCAGCGCCAGCCAGCCTTCCAGCGGCGGCATGGCCTGCAGGTGTTCACCGGACACCGCGCTGCCGATCAACAGTGCCACACCGGCCACCAGCATCTCCGCCGCGCTGGCCATGGCGCCCTGGGGCAGCGGCAAATGCCGGCTCCATACCGAGCCGAACGCCCAGGAGGCCGCCGCGAACAACAGCAACGCGGCGCCCATCGGGCTCGATTGCAAGGTGCTGCCCATGTTGAGCATGGCAATGCCGACAATGCCCAGGATCACCCCGGCCCATTCCAGGCGCGTATTACGCGCGCCCCAGAAGTACCCGCACAGCAAGGTGAACAGCGGCACCGTCGCCACCGCTAGCGCGGCCACCCCGGATGACACGCCCGTGTGTTCGGCCACGCTGACCGCGCCATTACCGAAGGTGAGCAGCAAGATGCCGATCATCCCGGCAGCCTTCCATTGCGGCCAGGTCGGCGCCGGCACGCCGCGCCATCTGAGATAGCCGTACATCAACGCCCCCGCCGTGCAGAACCGGATACCCGCTAGCAACAGCGGCGGCCAGTATTCCACGCCGATGCGAATCACCAGGTAGGTGGAACCCCAGATCACATACAGCGCAAAAAAGGCGGCGATCAACGGTAAGGGAAAGCGACGTGGGCCAGGCATTGGGCGGCTCTATGGCAGGAGTGGGAGGCTTATTCTAGAAACGAAGGAGAATAAACATAAGTTACAAAACCTGTTTAAACCGCCCATACACTTTTCAAAGCATGGTTATGAAGGCTATAACCCGTGCTTTCGAAAGCCACGCGCAATTGGAGCCTTATTATGGACAAATACGATCGTATGCTCCTCAGCGCCCTGCTCGAAGACGGCCGCGCCTCCTATGCGCAACTGGCCCGCACGGTAAACCTCTCCGCCCCCGCCGTGGCCGAGCGCGTGGCCAAGCTGGAGGCCAGTGGGGTGATCACCGGGTACCAGGCCAAGGTGGACTTATCCAAAGTGGGGTTGCCGATTCAATGCGTGATTGAACTGCGGCTGACCAATCATGGCAGCCAAAAGGTCTACGACGCCCTCGCCGAAATCCCCGAACTGACCGAATGCCACCGGGTAACCGGCGACCCGTGCGTGATCATGCAAGCCGCGGTGGGCTCGATGCCTGAGCTTGAGAATTTGATCAACCGGATAGCCAAGTTCGGCTTCAGCAAAACTTCGATTATTTTGTCGAGCGCGATAGAACGGCGCGTGCCGTTGGGGCAGTTGGAGGGCAATGGGAAAAGTGGTGGCTGAGCGATCGCGATCGGGAGCAAGCCCCCTCCCACACTTGTGAACTCCTTCAAAAGGTCTGTTGAAATCGCCCTCGATTAAAAAAACGGAAGGCTCCGATAGCAGTGCAGGACTTAACCTACTGACTGTTCTGACGACACATAAAAAAGCCATCCACCGCGCAGTGTTTCGATGGCCAGCAAGACCAATCCCTTTCATTTGCGGGACGTTTCCGAGAGAATTCCACGGCCTTGTTTCCGTCGGATTCGGTAGCTAGTCTCGCTCCGTCATCGAGTTTTCGGTGATCGGACGTGCAAGTCCGACGACGGTAATACGCATAGCCTTAACTCTCTACGCCTGGGTTTATCTCAGGCGCTAAGTGTCATGGCAGCTGTACGCGGGAGGTCTTCGGATCTACCGGACTCCGTCTCGGTCTTGCACACCCGCGTACTGCTGCCACCCTAATTCGTGTGCAAGCGAACGGTTGCAGCTTCTTAACTGACGGAGAAGTTTCAACATGGTCAAAATCACCCCCGATCCACCCAAGCCCAACGCCGACTTCCCCAGCGAAGACGCCCTGCTCCATCGCCGTGCCATCGACTATTACCGCAAAGCGTGCGCCCCGGATGCGCCGACCTTCATCCTGAATGACAACCTGAGCCTGGAAGACGCCCTCGCCCATGCGGCGGATTTGCTGCATTGCGCGGTGGAAGCGGCGCATGCCTCGGGTGAAGTGATGAAGGCGCCGCAGCGGGCGGTGATGCATTTGGTGGAGATGGCCAAAGGCGTGGTGGACCAAGCCTTGGGCTGTGCGCAGCCTCGATAGGCGCCGCATAACTTCATGTGGGAGGGGGCTTGCTCCCGATGGCGGTGGGTCAGTGACAAATACATTGCCTGACACACTGCTATCGGGAGCAAGCCCCCTCCCACATTTGGACCTCCAGTGTTCTTGAGGTCGTGGCTGGCTCAGAACCCGCGATGTTTCTTCAAATGCTCATTGATCTTCGCCGCCGGCACTTTCTGCAAGGTGCATAGCAAATCGTGGGACAGCTCGCGCAGGCCGTGGGTCTGGCGCAGTTCCCGGGCCAGGTGCGCGGTGAGGTTGGCGGCCATTTCCGCATCCGCCAGCGCCCGGTGAGCCTGGCCGGTGTGGGGCAGTTTGGCGTAGGTGTTGAGGGTGCCGAGTTTGTGGTTCGGTGCCGCCGGCATGAGGCGCCGGGCCAGCAGCAGCGAGCAGGCGAATTTTTGCAGGCGGGTGCGGCGGATCAGGCCCAGCTCAAAGTCCCAGAACTTCTGGTCGAACGCGGCGTTATGCGCCATCAGCGGCGTGGTGCCGACGAATTCGTTGACCTCGTTCATCACCCGCTCGGCCGACGGCGCGCTGCGCAGCATGGCGTTGCTGATGCCGGTGAGTTGTTCGATAAAGCCCGGCACGCGTACGCCGGCATTCATGAGGCTCTGGTAGCGATCAACGATTTGCCCGCGCTCAAGGATGACCACGCCAATTTCCGTGGCCCGGCAGTGGCTGCTCGGGGTGATGCCGGTGGTTTCAAAGTCGATGACCGCTATACGTTCCAAACCTGTTTCAACTCCGTTAACGATTGATTGAGCCGCAGCGCTTACTTGAGCAGCAGCGCGCCTTCGATCGGCACGTAGCGGCTGGCGGCGCGTATCAATGAATTGGCCGTGAGCCCCGGCACGCCGTAGGCCACGGCGTGTACGCCATGCTTTTGGATGATGCGTTCGAGCAGCATGTCGAAATCACCGTCGCCGGAGGCCAGCACCACTTCGTCGACATGGTCGGCGGCGTCCATGATGTCAAGCGTGATGCCCACGTCCCAGTCGCCCTTGGCCGAGCCGTCGGCACGCTGGATATACGGTTTGAGTTTTACCGTAAAGCCCAGGTTGCGCAGGATCTGCTGGAATTGCTGCTGCTTGCTGTCGCCTCGGTCGATGGCATAGGCGTACGCCTCGACGATTTGCCCGCGTGCGCTGATGTCAGCCCACAGGGCCGCGTAATTGAAGTGGCAGCCATAGGCCTGGCGCACGGTGTAATAGAGGTTTTGCACATCGGCGAACACTGCAATTTTTTTCACCGCACTTCCCCATGACAGCCAGGCGCCAGCGCCCGGAAAGGGTGCCAGTATGCCAGCCGCGAGAAGGTTTCCGGGAAAAATCAGCCCGGCGCGACGAAGCGCACCGGGCGTGGGGAGGGTCAGACGAAGGAATCGTCGTCGCCAAAGGAGGATGAGTCGTCGGAATAGTCGCTGTCGGCGAAGCTGTCCGAGTTGTTGGCGCCCCAGCTGTCATTACCGGCGAACTTCTGGTCGTCATTGCCCCAGCCACCCTGGTCGCTGGCCGGTGCCGGTTGTTCGATGATTTCTTCCACCACCTGCGGCTGCTGGTTGTGATGGAACAGGCTGCTGATGCCTTCGGCCAGCAACACACCGCCGGCCACACCGGCGGCGGTTTTCATCGCACCGCCGAGGAAACCGCTGCCCACGGGCGCGGCGGCGGCCGGTTGTTGCGGCGGTTGCTGATAGTTCTGCTGCGGTGCGGGTTGGCTGAATGCCGGCCGCGCCGGTTCACGCCAGCCACCTCCCGCGTTGCTCGGCGCAGGTTGCGCCTCTCGCGAGCCACCGCCAAAGATGCTCGACAAAAAACCGCCACCGCTTGGCGCGGCCGCCTGCGGGGATCTGGCGCGCTGCAGCTCCTGCTGCAATTGCTCGATCTGTTGCGCCTGTTGCTTGTTCTGCGCGTCGAGGCTTTTGAGTGCGTGTTCCTGCACCAGGATCGACTGGGTCATGTAGTACCCGGCGGCGGGTTGGCGAGTCATGTGCTCCTTGATCCGCGCTTCGGCCTGGGCGTCGCGGGGGGCTGAGTCCGTTTCGGCTTGCTGCAACCGTGAAAACAGTCCATCGATCAGGGTTTGCTCTTCGCTGTTCATGGCGACCTCGTTAGATTGCCGGTAAAAATCGTGGTCCTGCCTGTGATCAGGCCAGGTGCGCTCTAGTTATGGGGGTGTTACGAGTTGTTTCAATGGTCTTTACGCAAGGTTTACGTTTGCGCCCTACAGACCCTGATCGGTTAAAGTGTCGCCCTTGCTTTTAAGCCAGCGATGAACCCGATGAATCCGTTAGATGTATTGCGCGACTCCTTCCGTTTTACCCGGCATAACCTGGGCGCCATCGTGCAGTTGTGCCTGCCGCTGGTGATCCTCGAGGCCCTGTTGCAACAGGTACTCGACCACACGCTCGGCCCGGATGCCTTCCCGGGTTACAGCGTGGTGGTGGGGTTATTGGTGTACCCGCTGTACACCGGCGCCTTGATCCTGTTCCTCGACGCGCGCACCCGTGGCGAGTCGCCGCGTACCAAAGACGTATGGGCCATGGCGCTCACGCTGTGGCCGCGTTTTGCGGTGTTGACGGCCATGAGCACCCTGCTGATCCTGCTGGGCTTGTCGATGTATTTGCTGCCGGGCCTGTGGCTGATGGTGGTGCTGGCGTTTGCCGAGTATTTACTGGTGCTGCGCGGCCTGTCGGCGCTGGAGGCGATGAAGGAAAGCTTTCGCCTGACACGCGGGCATTTCTGGCGAATCCTGGTGTGCCTGCTGTGCGTGATGACCCCGCTGTGGCTGCTCAAGGGCGCCAGCGTCGCGGCCTATCCCAACCCGGCGCCATGGCTGGGCCTGTTGATGGATAGCGCCCACAGCTTCCTGCAATTGTTTACCAGTGTGGTGTTGTTCCGTTTATTCATGTTGATCGGTGGCGATGCCGACGCACGGTGATATGCTCCGTGCCATTCCTGAAACGCCATAAGCCGAGCCGATGACCCGTTTATTGCGCATCACCTTGCTGGGCCTGTTGATCATCGCAGGCCTGCTCACCGCCCTTATCTACAGCCTGACCTGGCGCCCCGCCGCCAAGGAGACCTTGCCGGTAAGCTGCGTCGCGCCGCGTGCGCCGACCCTGCTGCCGGGGCAGGCGCTCAAGGTGATGACGTGGAACGTGCAATATCTGGCCGGCAAGAACTATGTGTTTTGGTACGACACCGCCGACGGCAGCGGCCCCGATGATCGCCCCACCGTGGAAGACATGGCCGTGAGCCTGGACGAAGTGGCACGGGTGATCCGCGACGAACAGCCCGACATTCTGCTGTTGCAGGAACTCGACGAAAACGCCAAGCCCTCCCACTACCAGGACCAGCTTGCCCTGTTGCAAGAGCGCCTGGTCGACCTCTACCCCTGCAGCGCCCAGGCGTTCGACTGGAAGGCCGATTTTGTGCCCGACCTGCATATCTTCGGCAGCGTCGGACGCAAACTCGCGACCCTGAGCCGTTACCAGATCGAACACGCCGAGCGCCTGCAATTGCCGGCACCGGAGGCCAACCTGATCAGCCGCCAATTCCAACCCAAGCCGGCCTTGCTGCTGACCTACCTGCCGCTGAGCGACGGCGGCCAACTGGCGGTGCTCAACACCCGTTTGGACGCTGGCGCGCCGGGGCGCAGCGCGGTGCAGGAACAGGTGAAAACCACGGTCAAGCTGCTGGATAAATTCGAAGGCCGCGGTACGCCCTGGCTGATCGGCGGCGATTTCAACCTGCTGCCCCTGGGCCAATTCCTGCGGTTGGACGCCAGCAAACGCGGGCAGTATTCGCCGGACAGCGAGCTGCACCTGCTGTGGGATAAATACCCGATGATCCCGAGCAACAGCCAGTCCAGCGGTATCGATCGCGAAAAATGGCTGACGCACTTCCCCAATGACCCAAGCCTGGACGGCCCGGATCGCACCTTGGATTACCTGTTCTACAGCCCGCGGATCAAACGGGTGGACACCAAGGTGCGGCAGGAGGATACCTTGCGTATCTCCAACCATCTGCCGGTGATTGCCCGGTTCCTGTTGCCCGCCGCGCAATAGCAAACAACACACAACCAAAAGTGGGAGGGGGCCTGCTCCCGATAGCAATGGTTCAGTCAACAATGCAGTGACTGATACACCGCTATTGGGAGCAGGCCCCCTCCCACTTTTGGATCTTTGGCGTTACGGCTTTCGGGGTTTGATCCTGGCAGTCGGCTCTGCGATCAGCGGATCATCCGGCCAATAATGTTTCGGGTACCGCCCCTTCAGATCCTTCTTCACTTCAGCGTAGGTACTGCGCCAGAAGTTCGCCAGATCCTGGGTAACCTGCACCGGCCGCCGCGCCGGCGACAGCAGGTGCAGCTTCACCACCTGGCGCCCACCGGCAATGCGCGGGGTATCCGCCAGCCCGAACAGTTCCTGTAGGCGCACCGCCAGGATCGGCGGCTGTTCGCTGTAGTCCACCCGCACCGATGACCCCGACGGCACTTTCACATGCTGCGGCGCCAGTTCGTCCAGGCGCTGGGGCAGCGGCCAGGGCAGCAGGTTGTGCAAGTAGCTGGAAATATCCAGGTGGGCGAAATGGCTCAGGCGCGAGACTTTGCCCAGGTAGGGCATCAGCCAATGCTCCAGGCCGGCGAGCAACGCCTTGTCGCTGACGTCCGGCCATTCGCTGGTTTTACCCGCGTCCAATTGGCGCAGCAGCATCACGCGGGCCTGCCATTGGCGCAGTTCGGGGGTCCAGGGCAGCAGTTCCAGGCCTTTGCGGCGCACCAGGTTGACCAGCGCCTGGCTGCGGGCGTTTTCGTCGAGGCCGGTAAGGGGGTCGCGGCTGAGTACCAGTTCGCCGACTTTGCGCTGGCGCTCGGCGCGCAGCACGCCTTCACGCTCATCCCAATCGAGCTGATCGACGTTGCGCACTTGCTCGGCGAGTACCGTATCAAACAACGCCGGGTCAAAATCCGCCGCGAGGTAGATGCGTTCTTCGCGCTGGCCCTGGCGGCTGCCGAGGTCGGCGATCACCAGCCAGGGTTGTTTCATCAGGCTGTCGGCTTCGGCGAACAGCGCCGCGCGGCCGTTGGCCAAGCGATATTCGGCGCCACCGGGACGACGTTGCTGGGCGACGCGGTCCGGGTAGGCCAGTGCCAGCAAGGCGCCCAGCCAGCGTGGGTGGTCAGGATCGGCCACGGGCTGCACGGCCTGGCCCCGCAAATAACCGCGATATTGCCGCGCCAGTTGCTTGGCCCGTTGCACGCCACCTTGAGTGCCGCGTGCGCGTTCTTCACCAGACAACAGCGCCAGACGGCTGTGCAAATCCGCACCGCCACCGCGCAAAATATCGCGCTCGCCCAACAACGCGGCGACGTCACAGGCCGTTGCCGCCAGCCCCAAAGCCTGCCCGCGCAGCAGTAGATGCGCGATACGCGGGTGCGCCGGCAGTTCGGCCATTTTGTGCCCATGGGCGGTGAGTTTTTCCTCATTCAACGCGCCAAGGCGCACCAGCAGATCCTGGGCCTGGGCATACGCGGCGGCCGGCGGCACATCCAGCCACACCAGTTGCGCGGGCGTGACGCCCCAGCGCGCCAGTTGCAAGGCCAGGCCTGCGAGGTCGGCGGCGAGGATTTCGGCACTGCCATAGGCGGCGAGCCCTTCGTGCTGGTCCTCGGACCACAAGCGATAACACACCCCCGGCTCCAAACGCCCTGCCCGGCCGGCACGCTGGGTGGCGCTGGCGCGGGAGATGCGTTGGGTGTCGAGGCGGGTCATGCCGCTGCCGGGGTCGAAACGCGGTACCCGCGCCAGCCCGGCGTCGATCACCACGCGCACGCCGTTGATGGTCAGGCTGGTCTCGGCGATGTTGGTGGCGAGCACCACTTTGCGCTTGCCGGCCGGCGCCGGGTCGATGGCGGCGCGTTGGGCGTTGAGGTCCAGTTCACCGTGCAGCGGGCACAGCAGCACATCCTGGCGATCACCCAGCGCGTCGGCCAGTTGCTGATGGACGCGGCGGATCTCGGCCTGCCCCGGCAAAAACACCAGCACGCTGCCGGTCTGGTCTTGCAAGGCTTCGAGGAGGGTCTGCACCACCCGAGGCTCAATGAATTCGCCCGGCTGGTACGGCCGGCCCCAGCGCATCTGCACCGGGAACATACGCCCTTCGCTGCGCAGGATCGGTGCGTCATCCAGCAGGCTGGCCAGGCGCTCGCCTTCGAGGGTGGCGGACATCAGCAGGATTTTCAGCGGTTGTTCATCGCGAAACAGCTCGCGGCCGTTCAGGCTCAGGGCCAGCGCCAGGTCGGCGTCGAGGCTGCGTTCGTGGAATTCGTCGAAGATCAAAAGCCCCACGCCGTCCAGCGCCGGGTCGTCCTGCAGGCGGCGGGTGAGGATGCCTTCGGTGACCACCTCGATCCGCGTGTTGGGGCCGACTTTGCTATCCAGGCGGATGCGATAACCCACTGTCTCACCGACTTTTTCCCCCAGTTCGCTGGCCAGGCGTTCAGCGGCGGCGCGGGCAGCCAGGCGGCGCGGTTCGAGCATCAGGATGGTTTGCCCGGCCAGCCAGGGCTCATTTAACAATGCCAAGGGCACGCGGGTGGTTTTACCGGCGCCGGGCGGTGCTTGCAGCACGGCTTCATGGCGGTTCGCCAAGGCGTCACGCAGGGCGGGTAAAACATCATCAATGGGCAACGAATTCATACTGGCTCCAAAGCAGAGCCGCGAGTATAACGGCGAACTGCCGCATGCCGACGCTGGTCTCAAGGTCAGTGTTATATAGTCGCGTACCAACCGAGTTCAGGAGAGTTTCCATGCGTATCGCTTCCCGTGTTATCGGCGGTGTTTTAGCCGTCACCCTGTTGAGCCAACTCACCGCCTGCGGTTCGATTTTCTACCCGGACCGCCGTGGCCAGATCGAAGGCAAAATCGACCCGACCATCGCCGTGCTCGATGCCGTAGGCCTGCTGTTTTATGTGATCCCAGGCCTGATTGCGTTTGGCGTCGACTTCGCCACCGGCGCGATTTATTTCGAGCCGGGCAAGACCGCCCAAGTCGCGCCGGAAAAACTCCACGAAGCCATCGGCGCCGACGGCCAGGTCGACAACGCCAAGCTGCAATCGATCATCCAGAAAGAAACCGGCCACAGCTTGCCGCTGGACGACCCGCGCCTGATCCAGTTCAAGGGCAGCGTGCAGCAACTCGCCACCCTGGGCCTGCAACCTGCCGCGTAAGGACTGCTTATGACCAGCAGTCCCGAACACGCCAGGCTCCTGCGCCTGGCCACCCGCGCCTCTGTCGGTGTGGCCTGTGTGCTGATCATTACCAAGGCGATCGCCTGGTGGTTCAGCGGCTCGGTGAGCATGCTCGCCGGGCTGACCGACTCGCTGCTCGATGGCGTGACCTCGTTGCTGAACCTGCTGGCGGTGCATTACGCGCTACGCCCGGCGGACGATGACCACCGCTATGGCCACGGCAAGGCGGAGTCACTGGCGGGCATGGCCCAGGCGTTGTTTATTGGTGGCAGTGCGGTGTTGATCGCGCTGCAAGCCTACGAGCGGTTGCACAACCCGCAACCGGTCGGTGCGCCGTGGTTGAGCATCGGGGTGATCGTATTTTCGCTGGTGCTGACCGTTGCGCTGCTGATGCTGCAACACCGGGTAATCCGCGAAACCGGTTCCAACGCCGTGCGCGCGGACTCGCTGCACTATCGCTCGGACCTGCTGCTCAACGGCAGCATCCTGGTGGCGCTGGTACTGGCCGCCATCGGTTTGCATCAGGTGGACGCCTGGTTCGGCCTGGGCATCGCGGCTTATATTTTGTGGAGCGCGATCCACATCGCCAAGGAAAGCTTCGCGGTGCTGATGGATGAGGAACTGCCGCCGGACGTAAGCCAGCACATGCTCGAACTGGCCCGTGGCGTGCCGGGGGTATTGGGTGCCCATGACTTGCGCACGCGCGTGTCGGGCAACCATTGGTTTGTGCAACTGCACCTGGAGTTGCCGGGCGAGTTGACGCTGTCTGTGGCCCATGGCATCAGCGACCAGGCCGCCGATGCCATTCACAACGCCTACCCGCGCGCCGAAGTGCTGGTACACGCCGACCCACGGGAAGTGGTCACCGGCAACAAGGCTTAATACTGCACCTGGTAACCGCGACTGCTCAGGCAGTTACCCTGGCCTGGCGGTAGGTTTGCACCACCGCCGGGTCCGGGGCGTACGTGGCGGCCTGCGGGTCGAAACCGCTTTGCTGCACGGCCCAGCGATAACAGTCGTAACCGTCCTGCTGCACTTGGGCCGGTGACTGGCCGTTGGCGGGATAAGCCACCACGTCATAGCCGTTGCCTTGCGGCGCGGGCGGTGCCGACGGCACTTGCGCCGGCGGTTGCACCACCACGTATTGCTGGGAGCTTTCTTCGTAGGCGTAGTAGGCACCCGCGGCAAGAAACAACAACGAGCCCCCCACCCACACTTCACGCGCATAGTCCGGCAGGTAATGCACGCGGATGCCATAGGGCGGCGCCACTACGACGTAGCGCGGCCCCTGTGGACGGTACCAGTAGCCGCCGGAAAAAAAGTAGTCCTGCCCGCGATACGGCACGCGGAAATTGCGCTCGGGGAAACGATCCACCACATAGCCGGGCCGATACTGCGGGCCCGGCCCCCAGCCATTGCCATGACCGTCGGGGCGACCGGGCCAGCGATGGTCATCGGGGCGGCCATTGTTGAAACCGCCGCCGTTATTGCCGGGGCGCTGGCCAGGGCCGCCAGCCTCCCAATGTCGGTTGTCGTCATTGCGCCGGGGGATGTCGCGGTAGTAACCCTGGCGCGGCTCCTGGGTCTGACGCACGGTGTCGGGCCGGCTCTGGATCGGCAGGTTGTTCGACGGTTGCGGTTGCGGTGCCGGCCGGCTCGGCTCATTGCCTTGCGGGCGACCTTGCCACTGGCCGGCGCGTTCACCGTGAGGGTTCTGCGGGCGTGGCTGATTGTTCTCGGGGCGCGGCGGCGCGTTTTCCGGCCGTCGCCCGCCTTCGGGACCTCGCTCATGCTGGCCCTGCGGCCCTTGGCCCTCGCGAGGTGCGTTATCGCGCTCATCGGCCATTACCTGCGCGCCGACGCTGACCACCAGCAAACCAACACCTGCCATACGCCAGATGCGCTTCATGCTTTTCCTCACTGCGGGTTAGGGCTTACAGATGAGACTGGAAAAGCCTCGCCCGGTTCTGAGACAGGTTATCAGTCACGAGAAGTATTTTCTTAAGGCAAAAGAAAAGGGGCGACCCGTCGGCCACCCCTTGAGAACTTCGTCCATGCTCAACGCTTTTGACGTTGGCTCACCTCACGCCGTCTGGTGGACAGTGTGCAGCCTGGAGGCCGGCTCAACCCTGCTGGGGTGGCGGCCGCAGCGGGCCTGATTGGGCGCGCTGCGTGGACTGTTGTCCAGGCGGTGATTCTGTTGATAAAGATACCCGCCCGCGCCCGACAGAGGATTGCGAAGATTGCGTCAATAAACAGTGCTTGCGCAATTTTTAACCCTTCATGGATAATTCATCGCAATAGTTACGACAAAGGCTAACCCAATGAGCAAGCTTGACCGATACGATCTGAGTATTTTGGCGGAATTGCAGCGCGACGCGAGGATCTCCAACCAGGAGTTGGCCGAACGCATCGGCCTGTCACCGTCGCCCTGCTCGCGCCGGGTCAAGCAACTGGAGGACGACGGCTACATCGCCCGCCAGGTCGCCCTGCTCGACCGCAAGATGCTCGGCCTGAGCCTCACGGCTTATGTGCTGATCGGCATGGACCGGCACACTCCCGAGCGTTTCGAGAACTTCGAAGCGGCCATCCGCACCCTGCCCCAGGTGTTGGAGTGCAGCCTGGTGACCGGCATGGATGCGGACTATCAACTGAAGGTGGTGGTCCCGGACATGGATCACTACCAGAAACTGCTGCTGGGCCACCTCACGCGGATTGAGGGGGTGACCAGCGTGCGGTCGAGCTTTGTGCTCAACCAGGTGCTCAACAGTACCGAGCTTCCCCTGACCCACCTGCGCACCTAAGATCAGTGAAGGTCAAATGTGGGAGGGGCTTGCCCCCTCCCACATTTGGATTGCGCTTCGATCCAGATCAATGTTGCGCCTGTAGCGCTGCCCTATACTTGCCGCCTGCCCCAACGGAATAGCCCATGGACAACATCGACCCCGCCCTCTTCGAAGAATGGATGATGACCGGCCTGGTCACGATCCTGATCATTTTCATGGGTTTTATCGTCTGGGACCTGGCGAAGAAGTCCAAGGCCGGGCGCTTTGGTTCGTTCATCCTGTTTTTTGTGCTGGGGCTGGGCGTGGCCGCGTTTATCATCAAGAGCGTGGTGATCGGCCTGATCGAGTCCGGCGCCTTATAAGCGCGCCGGCACGGCTTTCCATTGGCCCTGATCGAGGCCTTCGATCGACCAATCGCCAATGCGCACGCGCACCAGGCGTAACGTCGGCAACCCTACCGCCGCCGTCATACGCCGCACCTGACGGTTGCGCCCCTCGCGAATCACCAGCTCCAGCCAATGGGTCGGCACGCTTTTACGAAAGCGCACCGGCGGGTTGCGTGGCCATAACTGGGGCTCTTCCAATGGCCGCGCTTCGGCGGGCAAGGTCATGCCGTCATTGAGCTGCACGCCGTCGCGCAGGCGTTGCAATTGTTCTTCCGTCGGCTCGCCCTCGACTTGCACCCAGTAGGTTTTCGCCAACTTGTGCTTGGGGTCGGCAATACGCGCCTGCAACTGGCCATCGTTGGTCAGCAACAACAGGCCTTCACTGTCACGGTCCAGACGGCCCGCCGGGTAGATGCCGGGAATATCGATGAAATCCTTGAGAGTCGCCCGCCCGCCTTCGTCGCTGAACTGGGTCAGCACATCGAAAGGCTTGTTGAACAGGATCAGCTTGGGCTCGGCCGGCGGCGCCTTGGCGACACGACGAGCAGCGGAGTGCGGAGGTTTCACGCCAGGGCGGCGCGAATCAGGGCGAGCAGGACGGGACATGGCAAAGGAACATCTAACGGTCAGGGCCGACAATGCTAGTGGCCTGACCGTTAAATAACCATCCCAACCGCTTAGCGGAACGGGGGCTCGTCGAAGCTGCGCAGTTTGCGCGAATGCAGCGAGTTGAGTTCGGTGCGCAACAGGTCCACCGCTTCAATGCCGATCTTCAAGTGCTGGCTCACCGCACGCTCATAGAACGCGTTGGCCGAACCCGGCAGCTTGATCTCGCTGTGCAACGGTTTATCCGAGACACACAGCAACGTGCCGTACGGCACACGCAAACGATAGCCCTGCGCGGCGATGGTGCCGCTTTCCATGTCCACGGCCACGGCGCGGGACAGGTTGATCAGCGGCCGTTCCTGGGCCCAGCGCAGTTCCCAATTGCGGTCGTCGTAGGTCAGCACGGTGCCGGTGCGCAGACGTTTTTTCAGCTCTTCACCTTTTTCGCCGGTGACATTCGCCGCCGCCTGCTGCAACGCCATCTGCACTTCGGCCAGGGCCGGGATCGGAATGTTCGGCGGCACCACGCGGTCGAGGATTCCGTCGCGGCGCATATAAGCGTGGGCCAGTACGTAGTCACCGATGGTCTGGGATTGGCGCAGGCCGCCACAGTGGCCGATCATCAGCCAGCAATGTGGGCGCAGCACGGCGAGGTGGTCGGTGATGTTCTTGGCGTTGGACGGGCCTACGCCGATGTTCACCAGGGTCACGCCGTGGCCATCAGTGGCCTGCAGGTGATAGGCCGGCATTTGGTAGCGGTGCCAGACCACGCCGGCGGCGATGGCCGACGCTTCGCCGTGGTCCATGCTCTTGTCGATCACCACGTTGCCCGGCAACACCATGCGGATAAACCGCGGGTCGCTGCGCAGTTGCTCCAGGCCATGCAGGATGAACTGGTCGACATAGCGGTGGTAGTTGGTCAGCAGGATCCACGGTTGCACATGGCGCCAGTCGCTGCCGGTGTAGTGCACCAGGCGGCGCAGGGAAAAGTCCACGCGCGCCGCATCGAACAACGCCAGCGGCAGGGGGTCGGTGTTTTCCCAGTCATAGAGGCCATCGGCGATGCCATCGGTGGCGGCCGACAAGTCGGTGCTGGGGAACACGCGGGCCAGGGTCGCAGCGGTCACGCCGGAACCGGCCAGTTCGTCGCCCTGCTCCACCACGTACGGGTAGGGAATGTTCTGCTGGCTGACGCCCACTTCGACCGTCACGGTGAAGTCGTGCATCAATGGCACCAGTTGCTCCAGCAAATATTTACGGAACGCCGACGGATGGGTGACGGTAACGCTGTAGGTGCCCGGCAATTGCACCTTGGCATATGCCCGGGTGGTCTGTGGGACTTCGCCGTGGCAGTGGTAGGTCAAACGCAGTTCCGGGTAGCGAAACAGTGCGCGTTGCGCGGCGTCGGGTTCGACGCGGTCCTTGAGATATTGCTTGAGGGCCTGGTTGAGCGCGCCGGTGGCCCGCTCATGCAGAGCGGCCAGCCGGTCCACGGCTTCTTCGGCGGTTTGAACGACAACAAAAGCTTCGGTCACGGTAAGCATCCTGTGTTCTGACGTGCAGGCCTTTATCTTGCCTGTATCCAGGGCTCACCGAAACAGCAGAGTTGGAATGCAATCCAATGTGGACCGTGTTTACATAGGTGAATGAGGGGTTGAGCGGGCGACGATGGCTGCCACATCCACACCACGCGGCAACGCCCCATACACCCGCCCGGACGACTCGCCCAACCGACTGGCAATAAACCCATCACTGACCGCCGCATTCCCGGCTTCCAGCAACAACTTGGCCTGCAACGCCACGGCAATATCCTCGGTCAGTTGGCGTGCACGGTATTGAATATCCTGAGTGTCCATAAACGCCGACTTGAGCTGCTCGATACGCCGCGCCAGTTGCCTGTCGCCGTGTCCATCACCAAGCTCGACAAACAACACCTCCAGCACGCCCGGCTCTTTCGACAGCGCACGCAACACGTCCAGGCACTGCACATTGCCGGAACCTTCCCACGTGGAATTCACCGGCGCCTCACGGTAGAGGCGCGGCAGGATGCTGTCCTCCACGTAGCCGGCACCGCCCATGCATTCGGCAGCTTCGTTGATCATCGCCGGCGCGCGCTTGCAGATCCAATACTTGCCCACCGCCGTCACCAACCGGGCGAACTTGGCTTCCCGCTCATCGCCCAAGTGGTCCAGGGCGCGCCCCATGCGCATGCTCAAGGCCAGCGAGGCCTCGCTTTCCAACGCCAGGTCGGCGAGCACGTTTTGCATCAGCGGTTGTTCGCTGAGCACGCGCCCGCTGACCGAGCGGTGGGCACAATGATGGCTGGCCTGGGTCAACGCCTGGCGCATCAAGGCGCTGGAGCCGACCATGCAATCGAAGCGGGTCATGGCGACCATCTCGATGATGGTGGGTACGCCACGGCCTTCTTCACCCACCATCCAGGCCAGTGCGCCACGCAATTCCACCTCGCTGGAAGCATTGGAGCAATTGCCGAGCTTGTTTTTCAGGCGTTGGATGTAGAACTCGTTGCGAGTGTCATCCGGACGCTGCCTGGGCAGTAGGAAACAGGTAAGGCCCTTGTCGGTCTGCGCCAGGGTCAGGAACGCATCGCACATCGGCGCCGAGCAAAACCACTTATGGCCAACCAGTTCATAGGCTTGCCCAGGGCCGCTCGCGCCTACCGGATAGGCGCGGGTGGTGTTGGCGCGCACGTCGGTGCCGCCCTGTTTCTCGGTCATGGCCATGCCGATGGTGGCGCCCGGTTTGTGGGCGATGCCGACGTTGCGCGGGTCGTATTCGGTGCTGAGGACTTTTGGCAGCCAGGTCTTCGCCAGGTCCGGTTGCAGGCGCAGCGCCGGGACGCAGGCGAAGGTCATGGTCAGCGGGCAACCGGTGCCGGCTTCGGCCTGGCTGTGCAGATACGTCAGGGCGGCGCGAGCCACGTGGGCGCCGGATTGCGGATGGGCCCAGGGCAGCGACGGCAGGCCGTGTTCGACGGCGGTGCGCATCAGCTCGTGGTAGGCCGGATGAAACTCCACCAGGTCAATGCGATGGCCATAGCGGTCATGGCTGCTGAACACCGGCTTGTACTGATTCGCCAGGAACCCGGCCGCCATCAACGGCCCACCGGCCAGCGCACCGTAGGCATTGATGCGTGGCTCTGCCCAGCCGGCACCAAAGCGGCGCGACCAGTCTTGCAAGGGCAGATCGATGCGGTACAGGTTGGTGCCGTCCAGGGACGGCGGCTGGTTGGTGACGTCGTGGGTTTCGGCAAACGGGTGCGGGTGCATGACGGGCCTCCTGGAAAAAAGGCCGCGTTTGGATGGGGCCTGAAGGTCAGTTAAGCACCGTAACCTGGCTTAAAAAAGTGGCATACCCGCCGAATTGACGGCGCTTTCACCCTCCATTACAGCCAGAACCCGGCGCTCCAGTACCCTCTGCAACGCGTCGAAGCGTACGGGTTTGGCGAGGCGCTCGGAGATGCCGATGCCCTCGCAGTGCTCACGCTCAGCCACGTTCAGCGATGGGCTCACAGCGATCACCGGCAGCTCGCCGCAGCCCGGCAGTGCACGGATCTGGCAGCACAACGAGAAATCACCTTCAGGCATATCCAACAGCACGCCGTCGAAATTGCCCGCCTGCAACGCCCCTAAAGCACTCGGGCCGCTGTCCACGGTTTTCACCCGGTAACCAAGCTTGAGCAACATGCCGCGCACCACCAGTTGCCCGACACTGTTGTCATCCACCAACAGCACCGTGCACTCCTGGGGCGAGCGCTGGTGATCGGGCGCGGGTTTAGGCTCGGACGCCACCGGGCTGACGCACAGGTCCAACTGGAACCGGCTGCCTTTGCGCGGTTCGGAGTGATGGGTGAGCCGCCCGCCCAACAACTCGATCAGTTGCCGGCAGATGGCCAGGCCGATACCTAGGCCACCGTATTCGCGGGTAGTGGAACCATCAAGCTGGAAGAAGCGCTGATACAGCGTGGCCTCGTCGAGAAAGGCAAAACCGATACCGGTGTCCGTGACGATAAAGCTCAGGCGCAAGCCGCCATCACTCTCCGGCACGCCCACCACACGCAGGCGCACGGCACCTTGGTGGGTGAACTTGAAGGCGTTGTCCAGCAGGCAGTCCAGACACTGAAGCAGCTTGTCGGCGTCACCGCGCACGCGGTCCGGCAGTTCATCGGCCACGTCGATGGAAAACGCCAGGCCTTTGCTCTGGGCGCTGGCATTGAATTGCTGGCGCAGGCTGTCGAGCACGCCGCGCAGGCTGAACACCTGAGGCTGGGCACTCAAGCGCCCGGCCTGCAATTCGGTCAGGGTGAGGATGCCGTTGACCATGCGCATCATGTCCCGCGCCGAACCGGCGGCGGTTTGCTGGTACTGCGCCAGGTCGCTGTCCAGGGGCACGGTTTGCATCAGCTCCAACGAGCCGATCACCCCGTTCATCGGCGTGCGCAGTTCGTGGGTCAGGGTGGCGAGGAATTCATCCTTGAGCCGGTTGCTGCGCGCCAACTGTTGGTTGAGCACTTCGAGCTTCTGGCTCGCGTCGAGCAGAATCTGCGCCTGTTGTTCACGCATTGCGTTGATGCGGTCGGCCAGGGCCAGGGAAAGCAGCGCCACTTCAATCGCCGAGCCGATCTGGCTGGCGTACATCGTCAGGAACACATTAGGCAGGTAGCCCAGCACCATCAGTGTGTTCACCACCCCGCCCAGCAGGAACGCCGACCAGGCGATGATGAAATAGCGCGCCACCCGCTGGCCGCAGTACCAGGCATTGATGGCGGCCACAAAAATGCTCAGGGTGAAGACCAGCGCCAGGCCCGTAGCCAGGCGCAGCGCCAGTGCGTAGCTGGTCATTAGCGACAGCAACATCACCACCGCGCCGCAGGCCACCAGCGCCAGCAGCAGGCGGTTGATCCAGCGACTGTGTTGCGCGGTGTGCAGGAAACTGCGCGCAAACAGGCTGCCAAACAGCGCCGATGCACCGATCAGAAAAGGCGTCGCGGCATTCGCCCACCAGGGGTTGTTCGGCCAGAAGTACTCCACCGCCGCGCCGTTGACCGACAACTGGTACATGCCGAACGAGGCGATATAGAAGATGTAATAGAGGTAGCTGGTGTCGCGCACGCTGAGGTAGATAAACAGGTTGTACACCAGCATTCCCAGCAGCACGCCATAGATCAGGCCCAGGACGTAAAGGCGCAACGGCTGTTGCTCAAGGTACGCCGTGCTGGACCAGAGGGTCAGCGGCGCCTGGATCGAGCCTTCGCTTTGCAGGCGCAGGTAAACGGTTTTCGCCTCGCCGGGGGTGAAGTCGAGCTTGAACAGGTAGTTGTTCTGGCGAATCTCACGGGCCGAAAACGGCAACGCATCCCCGGTGCGCCCGGCCAGGCGATAGGTGCCGGTGCTGTCGGGCTGGTACAGGTCGAGGTGGTCCAGCGGCGGGTAAGCCAGTTCCAGCAACCAGGTGCGCTGGGCCTCGCGGTTCTGAGGCAGATAGTGCAGGTCGACCTTGAGCCAGAACACCGAGCGCGAGTAGCCGGCATTGAGCGTGTCTTTATCGTGGGGCTTGAACTGCCGGGCGGCGGAAGGTGCGCTGACCTGGGCAATGGTGAGGGCATCGGTCGGGTCTTCGAGCACTTGCATGGCTCGGCCCAGCGGCAGGCTGCGCGTGTCCTGGTTGAACTCGATGGCGCTGGCGAGCATCGGTAGCCCGCACAACAATAAAATCAGCAAATAGCGCATAGAGCCCCAGCGTGGCCTGTCCGGTCGTGTCAAAAGCCCCCATTCCTTTTGAGCAGACGTACACCGGCAATACAGTTAAGTTGTTTGGATCCACTCTAGCATAGCCGGCAAAGGCCATTGGACACCATTGAAGATTTCCCACAAAGGCTCTAGTACAAGGCTTACAGAGCGCTGTAACGATTAATTGCGCATCCAAAAGCACTATTTCCCGTCAAAAATCCCCCTTCGCCCGACAGCCACGCAAAAAGCGTTTGGTGGTAAGCTCGCGCACCATGAATATCTACAGCTCTCGCCCTGTTGTTCTCTGTCTCTCCGGCCATGATCCCAGTGGTGGCGCCGGCTTGCAGGCAGATATCGAAGCCCTGCTCGCGCAGGGTTGCCACGCGGCTCCGGCCGTCACCGCGCTGACCGTGCAGAACACCGTCAATGTCAGCGATTTCCGCGTGCTCGACCGCGAGTGGGTGCTGGCCCAGGCCAATGCCGTGCTCGGCGACTCCGAAGTGGCGGCGGTCAAGCTGGGCATGCTCGGCTCCACCGCGATGGTCGACACCGTGGTCGAACTGCTGCAGGCGCACCCGCACCTGCCGGTGGTATGCGACCCAGTGCTGCGGGCCGGCGGCGGCGGCAGCCTGGGCAAGGATGAAGTGGGTTACGCCATGCGCGAGCGGCTGCTGCCCTTGTCGCTGATCGCCACGCCCAACCTGCCCGAAGCGCGCATCCTTGCCGAACTGCCGCACGGCACGGCGGACGAATGCGCCGACAAGCTGCTGCCGTTTATCAAGCACCTGTTGATCACCGGTGGCCATGGCGATGAGCATGAAGTGCATAACCGCTTGTACAGCCGCGATGGCACGCGCCAGACCTTTACCTGCCAGCGCCTGCCGGGCAGCTATCACGGTTCGGGCTGCACGTTGGCCAGCGCCCTGGCCGGGCGGATCGCCCAGGGCGAAAGCCTGGCCAGCGCGGTGCAATCGGCGCTCAACTACACTTGGCGCACCCTGCGTGACGCCGAGCAACTCGGGCAGGGCCAATTTGTACCGCGCCGCCTGCCACTGGATTTCTGCTCCTGATACCGAGAGGCCTGCACGATGAAATTACGTGGCCTTTACGCCATTACCGACAGCCAACTGTTGGCCGGCAAATTCCTCGCCTACGTCGAAGCGGCGCTGGAAGGTGGCGTGACCCTGCTGCAATACCGCGACAAAAGCAGCGATGACGCCCGGCGCCTGCGTGAAGCGCAAAAGCTCAAGGAGTTGTGCGCGCGCTATAAAACCCAGCTGATCATCAACGACGACGCCGAATTGGCCGCGCGCCTGGGCGTCGGCGTGCATCTGGGCCAGACCGACGGCCCATTGACGCCAGCCCGTGCGCTGCTCGGGTCCAAGGCGATCATTGGTGCCACCTGTCATAGCCGGATCGAACTAGCCGAGCAGGCCGCACAGGAAGGCGCCAGTTATGTCGCCTTCGGTCGCTTCTTCAATTCCACGACCAAGCCCGGCGCCCCGGCCGCCACCGTTGAAATGCTGGCCGATGCGCGCAAGCGCCTGCACCTGCCGATCTGCGTGATCGGCGGCGTCACCCTGGAGAACGCCGAACCCCTGGTGGCCCACGGCGCCGACCTGCTCGCGGCGGTGCACGGCCTATTCGGTGCCGACACCACCCAGGAAGTGACGCGCCGCGCCCGCGCCTTTAACGACCTTCTTAAATATTCAGTTTAGAGAGCCCGCACATGTCACGTTCCGAAACCCTGTTTGCCAATGCCCAGAAGCACATCCCCGGCGGTGTGAACTCGCCCGTGCGTGCGTTCAAAAGCGTCGGCGGCACGCCGTTGTTCTTCAAACATGCCGAAGGCGCCTACGTCACCGACGAAGACGACAAACGCTATGTGGACTACGTGGGTTCCTGGGGCCCGATGATCCTGGGCCACAGCCACCCGGACGTGCTCGATGCGGTGCGCAAACAGTTGGAACACGGTTTGTCCTATGGCGCGCCGACTGCCATGGAAACCGAAATGGCTGACCTGGTGTGCTCAATCGTGCCGTCGATGGAAATGGTGCGCATGGTCAGCTCCGGCACCGAAGCCACCATGAGCGCGATCCGCCTGGCGCGCGGTTTCACCGGCCGCGACAGCATCATCAAGTTCGAAGGCTGCTACCACGGTCACTCCGACAGCCTGCTGGTCAAAGCCGGCTCCGGCGCGCTGACGCAGGGCGTGCCAAGCTCGGCCGGCGTGCCGGCGGCGTTCGCCAAACACACCCTGACCCTGCCCTTCAACGACATCGGCGCCGTCGAGCAGATGCTCAGCGAAGTGGGCCAGGAGGTGGCGTGCATCATCGTCGAGCCGGTAGCCGGCAACATGAACTGCGTACCGCCGGCGCCGGGCTTCCTCGAAGGCCTGCGCGCGCAGTGCGACAAGTATGGCGTGGTGCTGATTTTCGACGAAGTGATGACCGGTTTTCGTGTTGCCCTCGGCGGCGCCCAGGCGCACTACGGCGTCACGCCGGACCTGAGCACCTTCGGCAAGATCATCGGCGGCGGCATGCCGGTCGGCTGCTTCGGCGGCAAGCGCGACATCATGCAGCACATCGCGCCGCTGGGCCCGGTCTACCAGGCCGGCACCCTGTCCGGTAACCCGTTGGCCATGGCCGCCGGCCTGACCACCCTGCGCCTGATCAGCCGCCCGGGCTTCCATGCCGAGCTGACCGACTACACCACGCGCCTGCTCGACGGCCTGCAACTACGTGCGGATGCAGCCGGTATCCCGTTCGTCACGACCCAGGCCGGCGGTATGTTCGGCCTGTACTTCAGCGGCGCCGACGATATCGTCACGTTCGATGACGTAATGGCCAGCGACGCCGGCCTGTTCAAGCGCTTCTTCCACCTGATGCTGGAAGGCGGTGTGTACCTGGCACCAAGCGCCTTTGAAGCAGGCTTTACGTCAATCGCCCATGGTGATGCCGAGTTGAAACTGACTCTGGATGCCGCTGAACGCGCGTTCGCAGCCCTGAAATAAACAGCCGCGCAGGTTTGACACCGCCCATGCGGTGTCAAATTTGCTACCTTGCTTACAGATATTTCCCTATTTGTCTGAGAATTCACCTGTAATCCGGCAGATAACTTGCCTGACCAGCAGAAAAACGAGTAAAGACTTTGTAAGCAGGGGCCTGCTTATTTCATAATGCGCGCTTATTGGACCCTACGAGGGTCCGCGTGCCCCGTCAGAGGTAAGTCGATTCCCATGAAACGCACCGGCCGCACCCTGGTTCTGGGCTGCCTGTTGCTCCTTCAGCCGCTGCTGGCACATGCACAAGCAGGCGGCAACTCGTTGTTAATCCCAGCGATGGGTCGTTGCACCCTCAATACCCAGCCGGACAGCCAGGCCGAAGCCCTGAGCGCGTGCCAGAAGCAGGCCGACGGTGGGGATGCGCAGGCGCAATACGAGTTGGGCGAGTACTACCACGACAGCAAAAACCCCGCCCGTGACCTTAACAAGGCCTTGAGTTACTTCGAGAAAGCCTCGTTGCAGGGCCACGCCCAGGCACAGTTCCAGCTCGGCACCATGTTCTTCAAAGGTGAAGGCGTACCGGCCAATAACGTTCAGGCGTACATCGTGCTGAAAATGGCCGCGGTCAACGGCGCCGAAGACGCGCTGGACACCGCCGACGAGGTCGCCGAGCACATGCAACGCGATGAACTGGAAGTGGCGACCCAGGTGCTGGGGCAGATTTTCCGCAACTACCTGCAGGAATTGCAGAGCGCCGATGGGCGCTCGCCCTTCTCGCCCCTGCCCTGACCCACCAGCCTTACTTCTCAGGCATCGGCATCGGAAACGGCATGACATTGCTCACGCCCCGCGCCTCGCTGATTTTCGGCGTGCCCAGGCGCTCCACTTCGTCGATGCGCACAATTGAATGCATCGGCACAAAACTGCGCACAACGCCTTCGAACTGAGCCTTGAGCTTTTCTTCGCCCGGGTCGACGACCAACTGGGTGCGCTCGCCAAAGACGAACTCTTCCACCTCCAGGAAGCCCCACAGATCACTTTGATAGATCTGCTTGGCGTACATTTCGAACACCTGGCCCTGGTTGAGGAAAATCACCTTGTAGATTGGAGCTTCACGTTTGGTCATGGTGGGCGAATAACACATCGGGGATATAAAAGAGGGCGCGAACTATAGCATGGCACCCGATGCACAACGCTAGGAACCAATGGGCATGCCCCCTATAATGCGCGGTTCTTTACCACCAGTTGACGATTCCCATGGCCAAGAAGCTTTATATCGAAACCCACGGTTGCCAAATGAACGAGTACGACAGCTCGCGCATGGTTGATCTGCTGGGCGAACACCAGGCCCTGGAAGTCACCGCCCGCGCCGAAGATGCCGACGTGATCCTGCTCAATACCTGCTCGATCCGCGAACGGGCCCAGGACCGTGTGTACTCGCAACTGGGTCGCTGGCGTGAACTGAAACTGGCCAACCCGGACATGGTGATCGCTGTCGGCGGTTGCGTGGCCAGCCAGGAAGGCGCCGCCATCCGCGATCGCGCCCCCTACGTAGATGTGGTGTTCGGCCCGCAAACCCTGCACCGCCTGCCGGAAATGATCGACGCCGCCCGCGTTACCAAGCTGCCGCAGGTTGACGTCTCGTTCCCCGAAATCGAAAAATTCGACCATTTGCCCGAGCCACGCATCGACGGGCCAAGCGCCTATGTGTCGGTCATGGAAGGTTGCAGCAAGTACTGCACGTTCTGCGTGGTGCCCTACACCCGTGGCGAAGAAGTCAGCCGGCCGTTTGACGACGTGCTGTCGGAAATCATCCACCTGGCCGAAAACGGCGTGCGCGAGGTGACCCTGCTCGGCCAGAACGTCAACGGCTATCGTGGCCAGACCCATGACGGGCGCCTGGCCGACCTGGCGGAACTGATCCGCGTGGTGGCGGCGGTGGACGGTATCGAACGCATTCGCTACACCACCTCGCACCCGCTGGAGTTCTCCGACAGCCTGATCCAGGCTCACGCCGAGGTACCGGAACTGGTCAAGCACCTGCACTTGCCGGTGCAATCGGGTTCGGACCGCATTCTGTCGGCGATGAAGCGCAACCACACGGCCTTGGAATACAAATCCAAACTGCGCAAGTTACGCGCAGCGGTGCCGGGCATCTGCATCAGTTCGGACTTTATCGTCGGCTTCCCCGGCGAAACCGAGAAAGACTTCCAGCAAACCATGAAGCTGATCGAAGACGTTGGTTTCGACTTTTCCTACTCGTTCGTCTACAGCCAGCGCCCAGGCACACCGGCGGCCGACCTGCTGGACGAAACACCGGAGGCGCTGAAGAAGGAACGGCTAAATGCGCTGCAACATCGCTTGAACCAGCAGGGCTTCGAGATCAGCCGACAAATGGTCGGTTCGATCCAGCGCATTCTGGTGACCGATTACTCCAAAAAAGACCCCGGTGAATTGCAGGGCCGCACCGAGAACAATCGCATCGTCAATTTCCGCTGCGACAACCCGACCTTGATCGGCCAGTTTGCCGATGTGCATATCGATGCGGCGCAACCGCACTCGTTGCGCGGCTCGCTGGTGCAATAAATGTGATCCAGTGTGGCAGGGGGCTTGCTCCCGATAGCGGTGTGTCAGTATCAAATGTACTGACTGACCCATTGCTATCGGGAGCAAGCCCCCTCCCACATTGGAACCGTGCAGCTTGCGATGACGTAAGTGCTTTCGCACCCGCGCCACTGGCGTTATTCTCTCTTTCACATCAACAGCCAAAGGGCGGCTAAAAGCGACCTTGAACGCACCCATAGTAGAACCCCATCGTTTTCTCCTCGAGCCGTTTGAGGCTCGCCGTTTCGCCAATCTGTGCGGACAGTTCGACGAGCACCTGCGTCTGATCGAACAACGCCTGAGCATCGAGATCCGCAACCGCGGCAATCAGTTCGAGCTTATTGGTGAACCCCAACACACCACGTCCGCAGAGAACCTGCTGCGTCGTCTCTATCGCGAGACCAAAGGCAGTGAACTGTCGCCGGAAACGGTGCACTTGTACCTGCAAGAGTCCGCCGTGGAAGACCTGGCCAACAATCCCGTGGCCGAAGCCAGCGTGGCCCTGCGCACCAAAAAAGGCATGATTCGCCCTCGCGGCTTGAATCAGCAGCGCTACGTCAAGGAAATTCTCGGCAACGACATCAACTTCGGCATCGGCCCGGCCGGTACCGGCAAGACCTACTTGGCCGTGGCCTGCGCGGTCGATGCCCTGGAGCGCGAGCAAGTACGCCGCATCCTGCTGGTGCGCCCAGCGGTTGAAGCCGGTGAAAAGCTCGGTTTCCTGCCCGGCGACCTGGCCCAGAAGATCGACCCGTACCTGCGCCCGCTCTACGACGCGCTCTACGAGATGCTCGGCTTCGAATACGTGGCCAAGCTGATCGAGCGCCAGGTGATCGAGATCGCCCCGCTCGCCTACATGCGCGGCCGTACGCTGAACAACAGCTTCATCATCCTCGACGAAAGCCAGAACACCACCGTCGAGCAGATGAAGATGTTCCTGACCCGCATCGGTTTCGGCTCCACTGCCGTGATCACCGGCGACATCACCCAGGTCGACCTGCCCAAGGGCACCAAGTCGGGCCTGGGCCAGGTGATCGAGGTGCTCAAGGACGTGCCGGGCATCAGCTTTACGCACTTCATGCCCAAGGACGTGGTGCGCCACCCGTTGGTGCAGCGCATCGTCGAGGCCTACGAGCGCTTCGAACACCGTGATGACGGGCTGTCAAAGGACGTTCGCCGCGATGCTTGAGCTAGACCTGCAACTGGCCAGCGACGCGCCCGCCCCCAGCGAAGCGCAGTTTCGCCAATGGTGCGAGCTGGCCCTGCGCCAGCGCAGCGCCGACTCGGAACTGACCATCCGCCTGGTGGACGAGCCCGAAGGCCGCGAACTGAACCACACCTGGCGCCAGAAGGACTACGCGACCAACGTGCTGTCCTTCCCCGCCGACGTACCCGATGAGTTACTGGACATTCCCTTGCTGGGCGATCTGGTGATCTGCGTCGCGGTCGTCGAGCGTGAGGCGAAGGAGCAAAACAAGGAACTTGAAGCCCACTGGGCTCATCTAGTCATTCACGGTTGCTTGCATCTCTTGGGTTACGACCATATAGACGATGAGGAAGCCGAGGAAATGGAAGCACTGGAACGAACGTTGCTTGCAGAACTGGGTCATCCCGACCCGTATGCAGCTGACGAAGCTTGAACATCACCTACTAACTGTAACGATAAAGGATTCAGAGTAATCGCTATGAGCGAAGACCGATCGAGCAACGGGCAGAAGTCGTGGCTGGGTAAACTGACCCAGGCTTTTGCCCACGAGCCGAAAAACCGCCAGGAGCTGCTGGAGCTGCTGCGCGAGGCCCATCAGAACAAGTTGCTGGACAGCGAAGCGCTGGCCATCGTCGAAGGCGCCATCCAGGTGGCTGACCTGCAAGTGCGTGACATCATGGTCCCGCGCTCGCAGATGATCAGCATCAAGGCGACCCAGACTCCACGGGAGTTCCTCCCGGCCGTGATCGACTCGGCGCACTCGCGCTACCCGGTCATTGGTGAAAGCCATGACGACGTCATGGGTGTCCTGCTGGCCAAGGACCTGCTGCCGCTGATCCTCAAGGAGAACGGTGACAGCTTCAACATCAAGGACCTGCTGCGTCCGGCCACGTTCGTCCCCGAATCCAAGCGCCTGAATGTGCTGCTGCGCGAATTTCGCGCCAACCACAATCACATGGCCATTGTGATCGACGAATACGGCGGCGTGGCGGGCCTGGTGACCATCGAAGACGTGCTGGAACAGATCGTCGGCGACATCGAAGACGAACACGACGTCGAAGAAGACAGCTACATCAAGCCGCTGCCCAGCGGTGACTTCCTGATCAAGGCGCTGACGCCGATCGAGAACTTCAACGAGTTCTTCGACAGCGAATTCTCCGACGATGAGTTCGACACCGTTGGCGGCCTGGTGATGAATGCGTTTGGCCATCTGCCCAAGCGTAACGAAACCACCGAGATCGGCGCCTATCGCTTCCGCATCCTGAATGCGGACAGCCGCAGGATCCACTTGATTCGCCTGACACCTATTGCCCGCTAAGGACTGACATGCGCCGTTTGATCGCACCCGGCTGGCCCGGTAACTTGCTGGCCGTGGTGGCCGGCGCCATCACCACCCTGGCGCTGGCGCCGTTCGATCTGTGGCCGTTTGCACTGGTGGCGGCGGGATTGTTCTACGTGGGCTTGCGGGAACTCACCCCGCGTCAGGCGCTTGGCCGTGGCTGGTGTTTCGGTTTCGGCCTGTTTGGCGCCGGCACCAGTTGGATCTACTACAGCATTCACCACTTCGGTGGCGCTTCGGTGCTGCTGGCTGGCTTTTTGATGCTGTTGTTTACCGCCGCCATCGCCTGGTTCTTCGCCCTGCCAGCCTGGTTATGGGCACGCTGGTTACGTCGCAATGAAGCGCCGTTGGCGGATGCGCTGACGTTCGCCGCGTTATGGGTGGGCCAGGAAGCCTTTCGCGGTTGGTTCCTCACCGGTTTCCCGTGGTTGTATTCCGGTTACAGCCAACTCGATGGCCCGCTCACCGGCCTGGCGCCCGTGGGCGGCATGTGGCTGATTTCCTTTGCCCTGGCACTCACGGCCGCCTTGCTGTGCAACCTGCCGCGCCTGCTGGCCGCCAAGCGCAATGCTTTTATCGGTGCGGGCCTGGTGCTGTTGGTTGCGCCGTGGGCTATCGGCTTGGCCCTCAAGCATCACGCCTGGACCAGCCCTTCCGGCGCCCCACTCACCGTGGCGGCCATTCAGGGCAACGTCGAACAAAGCATGAAATGGGACCCGCAGCAGCTCAACGCGCAATTGGCCCTGTACCGCGACATGAGCTTCACGTCCAAGCCCGTCGACCTGCTGGTTTGGCCGGAAACCGCCGTGCCGGTGCTCAAGGAATCGGTAGAGGGCTACCTGGGCATGATGGGCAAGTTCGCCGCCGACCGGCATACCGCGCTGATCACCGGGGTACCCATTCGCCAGGAAGTGCATCATCAGAAGCGCTACTTCAACGGCATCACCGTGGTGGGTGAAGGCGACGGCACCTACTTGAAGCAGAAACTGGTGCCTTTCGGTGAGTACGTACCGCTGCAGGACATGCTGCGCGGGCTGATCGCCTTCTTCGATCTGCCGATGTCGGACTTCGCCCGCGGCCCCGCTGACCAGGCCATGTTGCAGGCCAAGGGCTATCAGATCGCGCCGTTCATTTGCTACGAAGTGGTGTACCCGGAATTCGCCGCCAGCCTCTCGACCCAGAGCGACCTGCTGCTGACCATCAGCAACGACACCTGGTTCGGCCGCTCGATCGGTCCGTTGCAACATTTGCAAATGGCGCAGATGCGCGCGCTGGAGGCCGGCCGCTGGATGATCCGCGCCACCAATAATGGCGTGACCGGGCTGATCAACCCGTTTGGGCAGATCACGGCGCAGATCCCGCAGTTCGAACGCGGCATCCTGTATGGCGAAGTAGTGCCGATGCACGACCTCACGCCGTACCTGCAATGGCGTTCGTGGCCGTTGATTATTGTGTGCCTGGTGCTGTTTGGCTGGGCGCTGCTGGCGGCCCGGATGGCCAAAACTGTCTGACTCAATGTGGGAGGGGGCAAACCCCCTCCCACATTTTTTGCATTTTAATCAGTAGGGTCAGCGATAGAACAACCGATAACCCACCTGCCCCACCGCCTCGTTGATCAACTGCCCGCTCTGCCACACCGCCTTGAACTCCGGCATCCAGCCGCCCAGCGGCCGGGCGTTGTCCACGCCCAGGAACCCCACAGGCGCCGGCACCACGGTGAGGCCAGCCTTTTCAAAACTCCAAACCGCCCGCGACATGTGCCAGGCCTGAGACACAACCACCACGCGCTTGACGCCCGCCGGCAATAGGATTTCAGCGCTCATCTGCGCGTTTTCCCAGGTGGTGCGGCTGCGCTCTTCCTTCCAGCGCACGCTCACGCCGAAATCGTCCTGCATCGACACCGCCATCAACTGCGCCTCGCTGGGCGGCGTACCGTAATGCAAGCCGCCTGTGGTGAGCACCGGCAACCCGGAGGCCTTGGCCAGTCGCGCGGCATAGCGCTGGCGCTCCAGGCCGACACCGGTAGGCTGGTCGCTGCCCCACGCCGGGTCCCCACGCTCGCGCCCCGACCCCAGCACCACAATGGCGTCGGCACGCTGCGCCAGTGTCGCCCACTGCTCGGGCGCCAATGGCGGCTCGGTCTCCAGGGCACGCGCGCCCCACTCCACCATCACCGGCAAACTGACCAACCACATGCCGCCCAGGCCCAAGGCGAAGCAACAGCCCGCCAACCGTGGGCGACTGCGGCGAAACCACCAGGCAAACGCCAGCAGCAGCAAAAGAATGCCGGGCGGCAGGAGCAGTTGTTTGATGAAGTAACGAATAGGCATCGGGCATCTCCAAAGATGCCCGAAGCCTAAGGTGTAACGGGGTTTAGCGACAATCTTTACAGTGACATACACGCGGGTGCGGCTGCGCGGGGAGTGAATTACTTGTAGCGGGCGGACCGGAGTGTTTCCGGGCCACGGCCGGCCGGCAAGTCCTTGAGCCACACCACCTTGGCAGAGTGCGTGGGCTCTTTGGCTGGCGGGGTTGCCACCCAGGGAGGCGCACTGCGCTTGTTGCGTTCCAGATAAGCCTTGATCAACTCCAGCTCCGCGCGGCTCAACCCGCGCAGTTCCAACGCCACAGGCCGCTCATCACGCAATCGGCCCGCAGTCCTCGCTGCATCCAATGCACGACCCAATCGGTCGATCAATCCTTCGTAGATTTCCGGTTTCGTTGCGGTTCGCTGCGATTCAACCATCCCCTCACCTCATTGAAGAAAGACTTGCTCCCCAATAAACAGCGTAGTCCCCGTGGCTGCGCCTGCCTGGCGCCGCGACAGACGGCCTCGACCGCGCAATCAGGGTTTCCCTCGATAGAGTGGGGTCATGTATGCTACGGCGCTTCCTGTAACTCCACTTCCCGCAAGGTTTGGGCACGGACGCGCCGCTTTTTGGTGTCGATCTACCTGGACAATGCTCCGAAGAGGATTAGGCCACCCCTATTCAGTTCAAAAGTAGCCATGCACGAACAATATCAGCCCCGTGAAATAGAAAATGCCGCCCAAACCTTCTGGGACGAGCAAAAGTCCTTTGAAGTCAGTGAACAGCCGGGCAAGGAGACTTACTACTGCCTATCGATGTTCCCTTACCCCAGCGGCAAGCTACACATGGGGCACGTGCGCAACTACACCATCGGTGACGTGATTTCCCGTTACCAGCGCATGCAAGGCAAGAATGTCCTGCAACCCATGGGTTGGGACGCCTTCGGCATGCCGGCGGAAAACGCCGCGATGAAAAACAACGTAGCTCCCGCCAAGTGGACCTACGAGAACATCGCCTACATGAAGACCCAACTGCGCAGCCTGGGCCTGGCGGTGGACTGGTCCCGCGAAGTGACCACCTGCAAGCCGGACTACTACCGCTGGGAGCAATGGCTGTTCACACGCCTGTTCGAAAAAGGCGTGATCTATCGCAAGAACGGCACCGTGAACTGGGACCCGGTCGACCAGACCGTACTGGCCAACGAACAGGTGATCGACGGTCGCGGCTGGCGTTCCGGCGCGGTGATCGAAAAGCGCCAGATCCCCATGTACTACTTCAAGATCACCGCCTACGCCGATGAGCTCTTGTCGGGCCTCGATGACCTGCCGGGCTGGCCTGAACAGGTCAAGACCATGCAGCGCAACTGGATCGGCAAATCCAAGGGCATGGAAGTACAGTTCCCGTACAACGTCGACTCGATCGGCGAGGCCGGTGCCCTCAAGGTCTTCACCACCCGCCCGGATACCCTGATGGGCGCGACCTACGTCGCCGTGGCCGCCGAACACCCGCTGGCCACCCAAGCCGCACAGAACAACCCTGAGCTTGCCGCGTTCATCGCCGAATGCAAAGGCGGCAGCGTGGCCGAAGCCGACGTCGCCACCCAAGCGAAAAAAGGCCTGCCGACCGGGCTGTTCGTCGAGCACCCATTGACGGCGGAGAAACTGCCGGTATGGGTCGCCAACTACGTGCTGATGCACTACGGCGATGGCGCCGTCATGGCCGTACCGGCCCACGACGAGCGCGACTTCGAATTCGCCACCCAGTACAACCTGCCGATCAAATCGGTAGTGCGTACCAGCTCGGGCAACACCAACCCGGCCCCGTGGCAGGACGCCTACGGCGAGCACGGCACTTTGATCAACTCCGGCGAGTTCGACGGCCTGGACTTCCAAGGTGCCTTCGACGCCATCGAAGTGGCGCTGATCAAGAAAAACCTCGGTGCCTCGCGCACCCAGTTCCGCCTGCGCGACTGGGGTATCAGCCGCCAACGCTACTGGGGCTGCCCGATCCCGATCATCCACTGCGACACCTGCGGCGACGTGCCGGTACCGGAAGACCAACTGCCGGTCGTGCTGCCGGAAGACGTGGTGCCGGACGGCGCCGGTTCGCCACTGGCGCGCATGCCTGAGTTCTACGAGTGCAGTTGCCCGAAATGCGGCGCGCCGGCCAAGCGTGAAACCGACACGATGGACACCTTCGTCGAGTCGTCGTGGTACTACGCGCGCTACGCCTCGCCGCACTACGAGGGCGGCCTGGTCGAGAAATCCGCGGCCGACCATTGGCTGCCGGTGGATCAGTACATCGGCGGTATCGAACACGCCATCCTCCACCTGCTGTACGCGCGCTTCTTCCACAAGCTGATGCGTGACGAAGGCCTGGTGACCTCCAACGAACCGTTCAAGAACCTGCTGACCCAGGGCATGGTGATCGCCGAGACTTACTATCGCCGCGAAGCCAATGGCGCCTACACCTGGTTCAACCCGGCGGATGTCCAACTTGAGCGCGACAGCAAAGCCAAGGTCATCAGCGCCAAGCTGATCGCCGACGGCCTGCCGGTGGAAATCGGCGGCACCGAGAAGATGGCCAAGTCGAAGAACAACGGCGTCGATCCGCAGTCGATGATCGATCAGTTCGGTGCCGACACTTGCCGCCTGTTCATGATGTTCGCCTCGCCGCCCGACATGAGCGCCGAATGGTCCGACTCCGGCGTCGAAGGTTCGCACCGTTTCCTCAAGCGCGTCTGGCGCCTGGCGCACGCCCATGTCAGCCAGGGCCTGCCGGCCAAGCTGGACGTGGCGGCCCTGAACGACGAGCAGAAAGCCATTCGCCGCAGCACTCACCTGGCCATCAAGCAAGCCAGCCAGGACGTGGGCCAGAACCACAAGTTCAACACCGCCATCGCCCAGGTGATGACCCTGATGAACGTGCTGGAAAAAGCCCCGCAGGTCACCGAACAAGACCGCGCACTGGTACAGGAAGGCCTGGAAACAGTCACCCTGCTACTGGCGCCGATCACGCCGCACATCAGTCACGAACTGTGGAACCGCCTGGGCCACAGCGACGCGGTCATCGATGCGCGCTGGCCGGTACAGGATGACAGCGCCCTGGTACAGGACACGCTGCAACTGGTTATCCAGGTCAACGGTAAACTGCGTGGCCATATCGACATGCCGGCCAGCGCCAGCCGCGAAGAAGTCGAAGCGGCCGCACGCTGCAACGAGAACGTGCTGCGCTTCACCGAAGGCCTGACGATCCGCAAAGTGATCGTGGTGCCTGGCAAACTGGTCAATATCGTCGCTAGCTAATCGGATCGGGCGCAGGGCTTGAGCCCTGCGCCGAACAAAGCCTTCAGGGCCTCGATAAGGCCCACATGGTTTCAAGGGGAGCAACAAAATGATCAAACGCAACCTGCTGGTTATGGGCCTGGCCGTACTGCTGAGCGCTTGCGGCTTCCAGCTGCGCGGCACCGGCACTACCGACCTGACGATCAAGGAACTGGACGTCAGCGCCCGCGACGCCTACAGCGAGACTGTCACCCAATTGCGCCAGGTCCTAAAAAGCAGCGGCGTGCACGTCTACACCGGCGCGACCTACAAGCTGTTCCTGGCCAACGAGAAAGAAACCCAGCGTAACCTGAGCTACGCCAGCGCGGGGCGTGCGTCCGATGTCGAAGTGAGCACCGAACTGAACTTCGAGATCCAGGGCCGCGACCATCAGCCATTGATGGGTGACAAGATCCAGATACAAAAAATCGTCAGCCACGACGGTAACAACCTGGTGGGTTCGGATTCCGAAGTCACCCAGGTTCGCAAGGAAATGCGTCGCGAGCTGGTGCAACGCCTGGTCCTGCGCCTGTCGATGCTGACCCCGGAACAACTCGAAACCTTGCAGCAAGCGGCTGACAACAAGGCCAAGGCTGATGCCGACGCGTTGAAGGCCGCCAAAGAGTACGAAGACAACACGCCGAAACAATCGCCTGTTGAAGTCCCTGTCGAGTAAGCCAGACGGGGCGCCACAGGCGCCCCGTTCGCCCTGCCTATGAAACTCGCACCCGCCCAACTCGCCAAACACCTGCAAGGTGGCCTTGCGCCCGTCTACATTGTCAGCGGAGATGACCCGCTGCTGTGCCAGGAAGCCGCGGACGCCATCCGCCTTGCCACCCGCCAACAAGGCTTTGATGAACGCCAGGTGTTCAGCGCCGACGCCAGTTTCGACTGGGGCACGCTGCTGCAAGCCGGCGCGAGCATGTCGCTGTTTGCCGAAAAGCGCCTGCTGGAACTGCGCCTGCCTTCGGGCAAGCCCGGTGACAAAGGCGCGGCGGCCTTGATGGAATACTGCGCACGCCCCGCGGACGACACAGTGCTGCTGATCAGCCTGCCCAAGCTCGACGGCAGCGCGCAGAAAACCAAGTGGGGCAAGGCCCTGGTGGAAGGGACACAGACCCAGTTCATCCAGATCTGGCCGGTGGACAGCAATCAGTTACCGCAATGGATTCGCCAGCGCCTGTCGCAATCGGGGCTGTCCGCGACTCAAGACGCGGTCGAGCTGATCGCGGCCCGGGTCGAAGGCAACCTGCTTGCCGCCGCCCAGGAAATCGAAAAGCTCAAGCTGATGGCCGAAGATGGGCAGATTACTGTCGAAACCGTCCAGGGCGCCGTGGCAGACAGTGCGCGTTTTGACGTGTTCGGGTTGGTGGATGCGATCCTTAACGGCGAACCCGCGCATGCCCTGCGCATGCTCGAAGGCCTGCGCGGCGAAGGCGTGGAGCCACCGGTGATTCTCTGGGCCTTGGCGCGCGAGTTACGGGTGCTGGCCAATATTTCCCTGCAATACAGCCAGGGAACGCCGCTCGACAAGTGCTTCAGCCAGGCCAGGCCGCCGGTATGGGACAAGCGCAAACCCTTGATGAGCAAAGCCCTGCAACGGCACTCGGCGCAACGCTGGGCGCAGCTCTTGCTGGAGGCTCAGCGCATTGATGCGCAGATCAAGGGCCAGGCGGCCGGTTCGCCATGGATGAGCCTCAGCCGTTTGTCGCTGCTGATGGCCGGTCAGCGCCTGGCACTGCCTGCCGAGTAACCTCAAGACAACTGCCCCTTCTACATTTTTGATTGTGTTTACCATTCATGGGCTTTACAGCGACCTGACTTAGGCAGATTATTTGCGCCGTTCAAACCACCCCATGAGAGTAATCAGCATGAGCAAAAAGCCATCCAAGCATGGCCCCAACAAGGCCAAATCCATCATCGCCCAGCCACTGTTCCGCAGCCGTCAGGAACGCGCCGGCAAGGGCAAAGGCAGCTACCGCCGCGAAGCCTTCCAGTCTAATAGCTGGGAGGCTTCTTACTTTCTGGCTGCCTGAAGGCAAGCGCCCCTCTGGCATGATAAGGTCTGTACCTGATTTGTAATCCCTGGACCTGTGCATGCCCTCTAGTCTTTCTCGTCGTTGGCACCTTCGCCAACTGATCGCTGCCTCCAGCCTCATTCTGCTTGTCGCCTGCGCCGAAAAACCCACCGCCGCCGACGCCCAACCACTCCCCAAGCTCCAGGCCGCCCCGGTGGTAGCACCCGCTGTCGTAGCCCCGCTGGCCGTGGACAATCTCGATATCCAACCGACCCAGACTTTCGCCGAATGGCAGGCAGGCTTTCGCGTGGATGCGCTGAAAGCCGGGATTACCCCAGCCGTCTTCGATAACGCCTTCGCCAACGTCACCCCGGACATGGCGGTGATTCGTGCCGACCGCAGCCAACCGGAATTTTCCCGCCCTGTGTGGCAATACCTCGACGGCGCCCTGTCACCAGTGCGTGTGCGTAACGGCCAGGCACTGCTGATCAAGTACGCCGACATCCTGCAAAGCATCGAGCAACGTTATGGCGTGGACCGCCAGGCGCTGGTGTCGGTATGGGGCATGGAGAGCAACTTCGGTCAGTTCCAGGGCAATAACTCAGTGATCCGATCACTGGCGACCCTGGCCTATGAAGGCCGTCGCCCGGCATTTGCCCAGGCGCAACTGCTGGCGGCGCTGCAGATCATCCAGCACGGCGACATCCAGGCCGACCAGATGAAAGGCTCCTGGGCCGGTGCGATGGGCCAGACGCAATTTATCCCGACCACTTACAACACCCACGCCGTGGATTTCGACGGCGACGGCCGCCGCGACATCTGGAACAGCCCAGCCGACGCCCTCGCGTCTACCGCGCACTACCTGCAAAGCTCCGGCTGGCAGAAAGGCCAGCCGTGGGGCTTCGAGGTGCAACAACTGCCAGCGAACTTCGATTACGCACTGGCCGACGGTGGCGTGCGCAAAAGCGTAGCCGAATGGCTGAAACTGGGCATCCAGTTGCCAGCCGGGGCCAGCCTGCCGCCCAACGTCGACCAACTGTCGGCCGCCCTGCTGCTGCCTGCGGGCTACCGTGGCCCGGCCTTCCTGGTATTGGATAACTTCCGGGCAATCCTCAAGTACAACAACTCGTCGTCCTACGCGCTGGCCGTTGGCCTGCTGTCGGAGCGGTTTGGTGGCGGTGGTGTGATTCGCGGCGATTGGCCCAAGGATGAGCTGCCGCTGAGCCGCTCCCAGCGTATCGATTTGCAAACGGCGCTCAGCGCCAACGGCTACGACGCGGGTAACCCGGACGGGATTATCGGCGCCAATACGCGTAAGGCGATTCGTGCGGCGCAGCAGGCACTGGGCTGGCCGGCGGACGGGTATCCAACGGTGAAATTGCTGGAGTCGTTGCAGGGCCGATAGATTGGCTTATGACGCCTACTGCTATCGGGAGCAAGCCCCCTCCCACATTGACCGCATCCACAGTGCGCGCGTCCATGTGGCAGGGGGCTTGCCCCCGATGCGGTTCAGCAGTCAGCAACCGATTCAGGACCTCACGACCACGTCCTGCTCCAACACCACCCGCTGCTCCCCCGCATCCAACCGCACCTGCGCGCCCAGCGGCAACGTCAGGTTCGGATCACAATGCCCGCTGCGCCAGCCGGACAACACCGGAATGCGCAGCGGCGCGAAGGTCTGTTTCAGCAGCCGCTGCAACGCGGCGTTATCCACACCGGCAACATCGCCCACCAGCACACCGGCGATCTGAGCGAACTTGCCCGACAGGCGCAGATGCGTCAGCAAGCGGTCGATGCGGTAGATCGGCTCGTTAACGTCTTCGATAAACAGAATGATGCCTTCAGCGTCGATTTCGTAAGGCGTGCCCATGACGGCCGCAATCATCGACAAGTTGCCACCCAGCAAGCGCCCACAGGCGATGCCCGGCTCAAGGGTGGTCAACGGGTAGGCAACCGGGTGCGCGAGCACACTACCGGCGCCAAGGTCACCGCGTAGCAGGCTGAACAGGGATGACTCGGTGGGGGGCTGTTTGTTGCCCAGCAGATCGGCATTAAGCATCGGGCCGTGAAAGGTCACGAACCCGGCGTAGCGGTTGATCGCCAGGTGCAAGGCGGTGATGTCGCTGTAGCCCACCAATGGTTTGGGGTTGGCGCGCAGCAGGTCGAAATCCAACGCGTCGAGCAGCCGTGGCGTGCCGTAGCCACCACGCAGGCAGAAGATCGCATCGATATCGGGATTGGCGAAAGCGGCATGCAGGTCGCGCAGGCGCACTGCATCGCTGCCGGCAAGATACCCGTCGCGCTCGTAGACGCCAGGAAAGATATGCAGGTCGTAGCCGCGGGCGCGCATCCATTGCCCGGCCTTTTCAACGTCCAGCGCGGCGGGGCCGGCGGGCGCGATCAGTGCGATGGTGCCTTCAGCACGAAGGGCTGGAACGGCGGCGGTCATACACAACTCTCCCTAATTAACGCGCAACGAAATGTGGGAGGGGGCTTGTTCCCGATAGCGGTGTATCAGTGACAGATAAGTGCCTGACACCCTGCTATCGGGGGCAAGCCCCTCCCACATTGGATCTGCGGTGTGGCACAGATTTTTTACGAAACCAGGCTCGCCTTGACCAGCTTGGCCTGTTCGTCGGCGTGGTACGAAGAACGCACCAGCGGGCCAGAAGCGACGTTCTTGAAGCCCATCTTGTAGCCTTCCTCGGCGAACCAGGCGAAGGTGTCCGGGTGCACGAAACGCTGCACCGGCAAGTGGCTGCGCGACGGTTGCAGGTACTGGCCCAGGGTCAGCATATCGATGTCGTGCTCGCGCATGCGCTTCATGACTTCGATGACTTCTTCGTCGGTTTCGCCCAGGCCCAGCATCAGCCCGGACTTGGTTGGGATGTGCGGCATCATCTGCTTGAATTTCTGCAGCAGGGTCAGCGACCACTGGTAGTCCGAACCCGGACGCGCGGCCTTGTACAGGCGCGGCACGGTTTCCAGGTTGTGGTTGAACACGTCCGGTGGCTCGGCGGCGGTGATTTCCAGCGCCACGTCCATACGGCCACGGTAGTCCGGGACCAGGGTTTCGAGCATCACGTTCGGCGACAGTTTGCGGATTTCGCGGATGCAGTCGGCAAAGTGCTGGGCACCGCCGTCGCGCAAGTCATCGCGGTCTACCGAGGTGATCACCACGTATTTGAGTTTGAGGTCGGCGATGGCGATGGCCAGGCTTTCTGGCTCGTTGACGTCCAGTGGCTTCGGCCGGCCGTGGCCGACATCACAGAACGGGCAACGACGCGTGCAGATATCACCCATGATCATGAAGGTCGCGGTGCCGCCGGAGAAGCACTCGCCGAGGTTCGGGCAGGACGCCTCTTCGCACACGCTGTGCAGCTTGTGTTTGCGCAGCAGCGCCTTGATACGGTCGACTTCCGGCGAAACCGGGATGCGCACGCGGATCCAGTCGGGTTTCTTCGGCAGTTCGGTGGTCGGAATGATCTTCACCGGGATGCGTGCAACCTTCTCGGCGCCGCGCAGCTTGACGCCGGCTTCCACCTTGGCACGCGGGGCCGCAGCCGGACGCTCGGTGACGTCCAGCGTCGGGATCATGGTTTGCACTGCATCAGTAGTCATAGTCAGTCGATTCCGCCCGTAAGGGTCGTCTGCTCAGCATAGTCGAGGTGTTTGACGAGCTGCGCGCGCAGCCGGGCACTTACCTCGGCAAATTTAATCGGTGTCGCGTGGTCGCTCAACTGTGTCATCGCCAACCCGGCATAGCCACACGGGTTGATCCGCCGGAACGGCGCCAGGTCCATGTCCACATTCAGGGCCAGGCCGTGAAAGGAACAACCGTGACGAATGCGCAGCCCCAGGGAGGCGATTTTCGCGCCGTCGACGTACACACCCGGTGCATCCGGCTTGGCCATGGCGGTCACGCCGTAACTGGCCAGCAGTTCAATCAGGCAAGCCTCCATGCGGCTCACCAGTTCACGCACACCAAAGCCCAGTTTGCGCACATCCAGCAACAGATAAGCGACAAGCTGACCGGGGCCATGGTAAGTCACTTGGCCACCTCGGTCGACCTGCACCACCGGAATATCGCCCGGAAGCAGCAGATGCTCGGCCTTGCCGGCCTGCCCCTGGGTGAACACCGCAGGGTGCTCCACCAACCAGATTTCATCGGGGGCCGACGTGCCGCGTTCATTGGTGAAGCGCTGCATGGCGTGCCAGACCGGCTCGTAAGCCATCTGGCCGAGCTCGCGAAAGCCCAGGACCTGTGACATCAAAGCACCATGTGCACGAAGCCGGTGGCCCGCAGTTCGCTGTTGATGTCGTAGAGCTGGTCTTGACCGGTCGCAACGATGTGCAACTGGATCGTGGTGTATTTACCGGTCGAGCTGGATCGCTCATCCACACGGTTATCGTTGATCGTGGCGTGTTTACGCACGATGTCGAGAATCTGGTCTTTGCGGCCCACACCGGTGTCGCTGATCACCTTGATAGGGTAATCGGTTACCGGGAATTCGATCTTTGGCGCCTTTACTTCTTTATCGGTCATGGCGTAACGGCCTCGTAAGCGTAAGCCGTGGCGACGGGCAAAGCCCCGTGTCGGATCAACACGGGGCTCTGCAGTTGCACACTATCAGTTGAACAAGCCGTAGAAGAATAGACGGATGCTATCCCACACGCGGCGGAAGATACCACCTTCGTCGACGGCGTCCAGCGCGATCAGGTCGGCGCTGTGCACAACCTTGTCGTCCAGCTTGACTTCGACTTTACCGATCACGTCGCCCTTGGCGATTGGCGCAACCAATTGCGGGTTCATGGTCATGCTGGCAGCGAGCTTTTTCAGCTGGCCTTTAGGCATGGTCAGGGTCAGGTCTTCGGCCAGGCCGGCCTTGACTTGCGAGGTGGCGCCTTTCCACACCGGCGCGGTCGCAAGCTCTGCACCCTTCTGGTAGAAGGTCTGGGTTTCGAAGAAGCGGAAACCGTAGGTCAGCAGTTTTTGCGTCTCGGCCGCACGGGCCTGCTCGCTGTTGGTGCCGAAGACTACGGCGATCAGGCGTTGGCCATCACGCACGGCGGACGACACCATGCAGTAGCCGGCTTCGTCGGTGTGGCCGGTTTTCAGACCATCGACGGTCTTGTCGCGCCACAGCAGCAGGTTGCGGTTAGGCTGTTTGATGTTGTTCCAGAAGAACTCTTTCTGGGAGTAGATCGCGTAATGCACCGGGTCGACACGAATGATCGCGCGGGCCAGGATCGCCATGTCGTGAGCCGACGAATAATGCTCAGGGTTCGGCAGGCCGGTCGGGTTCATGAAGTGGCTGTTGGTCATGCCCAGGTCGGCCACGGTTTTGTTCATCATGTCGGCGAACGCGTCTTCGCTGCCGGCGATGTGCTCGGCCAGGGCGACGCTGGCATCGTTACCCGACTGGATGATGATGCCGTGCAGCAGGTCACTCACGGTGACTTGCGAACCCACCTTGATGAACATCCGCGAACCGCCGGTACGCCAGGCGTTTTCGCTGACGGTCACCGGGTCGTTTTCACCGATCTGGCCGCGACGGATTTCCAGGGTGGCGATGTAGGCGGTCATCAGCTTGGTCAGGCTGGCCGGTGGCAGACGCTGGTCACCGTTGCTCTCGACCAACACGTTGCCGCTGGCGGCATCCATGAGCACCCAGGCCTTGGCGGCCAGTTGCGGTGAAGCCGGCACCATTTCAACCGCCCAGGCGGCGGGGGTGATGATCAGCGAAAGAAGCAGGCACGTGCGTTTGGCTAAGGTGGTGATGTTCATCCGTCTCTCGAAATTGCTTATGGAAACTTGCCCTCGCGGGCAAAACTTATTCAGACAGCCCGCTACCAGACTGTCACGTGTTCGGTTGCCCGCTCTCCCCTTGCCTTCGGGTTTTTATTGTTCAAAGAGCCAACAACCAGGGTTCGGGCACGCGCACGCGCCCGCACCATCAATCTTTTTATTCGGCGGTCACTACACTGGGTTGCCCCAGGTTGGCCAGGCGCACACTGTTCTGTACCTGGGCGACTTCGCTCGGCGAGCCGATCGGCCCCATGCGCACGCGGTGCAGGGTCTGCTGGTTACGCACGATAGAGCTGATGAACACCGGGGCATTGACCATGCCGCTGAGCTTGGACCTTAACAGCTCTGCCGCATCCGGGTTGGCGAAAGCGCCGACCTGCAAGTACTGCCCACCCGCTGCCGAGGCACCCGGTGCCGCATGGGGCACAACCACCGTGTCCGGCGCGTGCTGCTGCGGTGGCGGCGTCCACTGCTCGATCTTGCCGGTCGACGCGGTCACCTGCGGCTGCGGGGTCTGCGGTTCGTTGAGCATCAACGGTGCCGGCTTGCCACGCTGGGCCCAATACTGCGCCGGGTCGATACCTTCGACCTTGACCCGCGCGGTACCGGTTTCGGCATAGCCGAGTTTCTTCGCGGCAGCGTAGGACAAGTCGATGATGCGGTCCGAATAGAACGGCCCGCGGTCGTTGACCCGCAGGATCACCGTGCGGTTGTTGTCCAGGTTGGTCACCCGTACATAGCTGGGCAGCGGCAGCGTCTTATGCGCCGCGCTCATGCCATACAGGTCATACACTTCACCGTTGGCGGTGTTCTGGCCATGGAACTTGGTGCCATACCAGGACGCCGTGCCCGATTGCACGTAGGTCTTGGAATCCTGCAACGGGAAATAGGACTTGCCCAACACCGTATAAGGGTTGGCCTTATAGGGGCCGGTGTGCAGGGTCGGGGTGGCATCCGGGATTTTCGACACGTCGACATCCCACCACGGCGCGCCGTCTTTGTGCGCGCGGTTGATGTCCAGGCCCGGCTGTGAACGCACTGCCGTGCCGCCGGACTTCTGCGTCGGCGCCCGGCTGGTGGAGCAACTGACGACCAGCAGGGACAACGCGGCGAACGCCACCAGCTTGAGCGGTTGATTGAACAGCGATGCCCGCATTACTTGTTGCCCCGTGCTTGGATAAGCATGTCTGACAGCTGATGCACCGCCATGGCGTACATCACACTGCGGTTATAACGCGTGATTGCGTAAAAATTCTTCAGGCCCATCCAGTATTCAGGGCCATTTTCGCCTTCCAGGCGGAACGCCGTGACCGGCATGTCATCGCGTGGCGCATTCTGACTCGACCAGCCCAGCGCCCGCAACTCCCCGACCGTCTTGGCCGGTTCGATACCCTGGGTCAGCCCTTCATCGGCGCGGTCCCCGGTCACCTCGGCGCGGATCACGACCGGCTCGCCGGCGACCCAACCGTGGCGCTTGAAGTAGCTGGCCACGCTGCCGATGGCGTCGTCAGGGTTGCTCCAGATATTGATATGGCCGTCGCCGTCAAAATCCACCGCATAGGCGCGAAAGCTGCTCGGCATGAACTGCGGCAAGCCCATCGCACCGGCGTAGGAACCCTTGAGGGTCAGTGGGTCGAGTTGCTCTTCGCGGGCCAACAGCAGGAACTCGCGCAGTTCCTTGCGAAAGAAGTCGGCGCGCGGCGGGTAGTCGAAGCCCAGGGTCGACAAGGCGTCGATCACCCGGTAACTGCCGGTATTGCGCCCGTAAAAGGTTTCGATGCCGATGATCGCGACAATCACCTGGGCTGGCACGCCATATTCCTGCTCGGCGCGGGCCAGCACGGCCTCATGCTGGCGCCAGAAGTCCACACCCCGGGCCACACGGGCGTCGGTGAGGAACATCGGGCGATATTCTTTCCACTGCTTCACGCGCTCGGCGGGACGGGAAATGGCATCCAGGATCGCCTGCTTTTTCTGGGCTTCGCGGAACACGCCCATCAGTTGTTCACCGGCGAAACCGTAGTCGCGGGTCATTTCACCGACAAATTCGGCGACCTGGGGTGAACCATCGTAGTCACCGGCCAGCGCCTCTTGCGTTGCGCCCAGCAGCCCAATCAGGCTCATCCAGGACGCATGCCGAGTCGCCCAGCCGCGCATTACTTGCATTGACATCTTCACCTTATTCAAACCTGCGCGATCCACTTGCGATGCGTGTGAATCGACATCAAAACCCCAAACGCTGACAGCAATGTCACCAGCGAAGTTCCGCCGTAGCTAATGAACGGCAACGGCACCCCAACCACCGGCAACAGGCCACTGACCATACCGATGTTGACGAAAACGTAAACAAAAAAAGTCATGGTCAGGCTGCCGGCGAGCAATTTTCCGAACAGCGTCTGCGCCTGGGCGGTAATGACCAGGCCCCGCCCGATCAGCAGCAAATAGATCAGCAACAACGCGCAAATGCCCACCAGGCCGAACTCTTCGCCCAGCACCGCAATAATGAAGTCGGTGTGGCTTTCGGGCAAAAAGTCCAAATGGGATTGGGTGCCCAGTAACCAGCCCTTACCAAATACTCCGCCAGAACCAATGGCGGCCTTGGATTGGATAATGTTCCAGCCGGTACCCAGCGGGTCGCTTTCCGGGTCGAGGAAGGTGAGGATCCGCTGCTTCTGGTAGTCGTGCATGAAAAAGAACCACATGGCCACCGCCACAGGTACCGCGGCGGCCAGCACGCTGAGGATCCAGCGCCAGCGCAGCCCGCCCATAAACAGTACGAACGCACCACCGGCCAGGATCAGCAGCGAGGTGCCGAGGTCCGGCTGACGCACAATCAGCACAAAGGGAACGCCGATCAGGATCAGGCTGATACCCACGTGCTTGAGCTGCGGCGGTAGTGTGCGCTTGGACAAATACCAGGCAATAGTGGCCGGCATCAGGATCTTCATGAATTCCGACGGCTGGAAGCGAATCACCCCTGGAATGTTGATCCAGCGGGTCGCCCCCATCGCGTTGTGGCCCATGACATCCACCACCACCAGCAGCAACACGCCGGCGACATACCCCAGCGGCACCCAACGCGCCATAAAGCGCGGCTCCAACTGGGCGATGACCACCATCGACAACAGGCCAAGGCCAAACGAGGACGCTTGCTTGATCAGCAGGTCCCAGTTTTTACCACTGGCCGAATACAGCACGAACAGGCTGCCGGCGGCCAGGGTCAGCAGCAGGATCAACAACGGGCCATCAATGTGCATGCGCTGCAGCAACGTCGCGCGGCGACGCATCACGTCTTCGCTGGAGAGGATGCGGTCAAAATTACTCTTCACTGGCCGTAACCTCGGGGGTTGAAGGGGGGCCGCCATATTCGGGCTTGAGCCTGCCGTCGGGGCCCAGCAGCCAGGCGTCCATCACCTGGCGCACCACGGGCGCGGCGACGCCGGAGCCGGACTCGCCGTTTTCCACCATCACCGCCACGACGATTTTAGGGTCGTCCGCCGGGGCAAAGCCGACAAACAACGCGTGGTCGCGGTGGCGTTCCTGGACCTTGGAGCGGTCGTATTTCTCGCCCTGCTTGATCGCAACCACCTGGGCCGTACCACTCTTGCCGGCAATGCGGTATTGCGCGCCGATCGCCGCTTTGCGCGCGGTACCACGGGCACCGTGCATCACTTGCTGCATGCCATGGTTGACCTTGGTCCAGTCGGACGGGTCACGCAGCACGATGTCCGGAATCGGATTGTCATCCACCGGCTTTTCGCCTTCGATGGTCTTGGCCAGGTGCGGTCGATTCCAGATGCCTTTGTTGGCCACCAGCGCGGTCGCCTGGGCCAGTTGCAATGGCGTTGCCTGCATATAGCCCTGGCCAATCCCGAGGATCAGCGTTTCACCGGGGAACCACGCCTGACGTCGGGTGGCACGCTTCCATTCCCGCGATGGCATCAGTCCGGGGGACTCTTCGAACATATCCAGGGAAACTTTCTGACCAAGGCCGAACTTGCCCATGTAGGCAGACAGACGATCGATCCCCAGCTTGTGGGCCAGGTCGTAGAAATAGGTGTCGTTGGACCGCATGATTGCCGTATCCAAATCGACATAGCCGTCACCGGTGCGGTTCCAGTTACGGTATTTGTGATCATAGTTGGGCAGCATGTAATAGCCGGGGTCATAGACCCGGCTCGATGCGGTCACCACACCGGCATCCAGGCCGGCAATCGCCACGGCCGGCTTGATGGTCGAGCCGGGCGGGTAGAGGCCGCGCAGCACGCGGTTGAACAATGGCCGGTCGATGGAATCGCGCAACTCGGCGTACGCCTTGAAGCTGATCCCGGTGACAAACAGGTTGGGGTCGAAACTCGGCTGGCTGACCATGGCCAGCACTTCACCCGTCTTCGGGTCCAGCGCCACCACGGCGCCGCGCCGACCGCCCAGAGCCATCTCGGCCGCTTCCTGCAACTTGATGTCCAGGCTCAGCACAATGTCTTTGCCGGGCACCGGATCGGTGCGCTTGAGCACGCGCAATACGCGGCCGCGGGCGTTGGTCTCGACTTCTTCGTAACCCACCTGGCCGTGCAGCTCGGGCTCGTAGAAACGCTCGATGCCGGTCTTGCCGATATGATGGGTGCCGCTGTAATTGACGGGGTCGAGGCTTTTGAGCTCTTTTTCGTTGATGCGCCCCATATAGCCGACCGAGTGGGCAAAATGCGGCCCTTGCGGGTAGTGGCGCACCAACTGCGCCACCACTTCCACACCCGGCAGGCGGAACTGGTTGACCGCGATACGTGCGATCTGCTCTTCGGTCAGCTCGAACAGGATCGGCACCGGCTCGAATGGCCGCCGCCCCTGCTTCATGCGTTTTTCGAAGACCACTCGATCTTCCGGGGTCAACTGCAGCACCTCGACAATCACATCGAGTACCTGCTGCCAATCGCCGGAGCGTTCGCGGGTCATGCTCAGGCTGAAACTGGGCCGGTTATCCGCGACCACCACGCCGTTGCGGTCGAAGATCAACCCACGGGTCGGTGGAATCGGTTGCACATGCACCCGATTGTTTTCCGACAGCGTGGAGTGATAGTCGTACTGGACCACTTGCAGGAAATACAGGCGGGCGATCAGCACCCCAATCAACGCCACCACCATGATCGCGCCAAACACCACGCGCGCACGTACAAGACGTGCGTCTTTCTCATGGTCCTTGATGCGGATCGGCTGGGTCATCGGGAGGGGCGCAGATTATTTGTGGTAAGGGTGCCCGGACAGAACTGTCCAGGCGCGATACAGCTGTTCACCGATCAGAATCCTTACCAACGGGTGCGGCAGCGTCAGCGCCGAGAGCGACCAGCGCTGATCCGCCCGCGCGCACACTTCCGGCGCCAGCCCCTCGGGGCCACCGACCATGAAGTTGACCGTGCGCGAATCCAGGCGCCAGCGATCCAGTTCCACCGCCAGTTGCTCGGTGCTCCAGGGCTTGCCGTGCACTTCGAGGGTGACGATGCGCTCGTTGGGGCCGACCTTGGCCAGCATGGCTTCGCCTTCCTGGCGGATAAAACGCGCCACGTCGGCATTCTTGCCCCGGGTATTGAGCGGTATTTCCACCAGCTCAAGCGACAGCTCGGCGGGCAGACGCTTGGCATACTCGTGCCAGCCTTCTTCCACCCACTTGGGCATGCGTGAACCGACAGCGATCAGACGCAGGCGCACAGCCGTTCCTTATTCCTGGTCTTTGTTGAGCTTGTCGAAGTGTGCGTGGCCCACTTCCGGGCTGTGGTGCTTGCCATCGGCGGCACGGCTCTGCTCGGCGCCTTTCCACAGACGCTCCAGGTCGTAGAACTGGCGGGCGTTGGAGGTCATCATGTGAACGATCACGTCGTCCATGTCCAGCAACACCCAGTCGCTGTCGCCCTTGCCTTCTTCACCCAGTGGCTTGACGCCCTGGGCTTTGACGGCTTCACGCACCTTGTCCAGCATCGCGCCGATCTGGCGGTTGGAGGTACCGGTGGCGATGATCATGAAATCGGTGATGCTCTGCTTGTCGCGTACGTCCAGGACCTGGATGTCCTGGGCCTTCACGTCTTCCAGGGCGGCAACGGCGACTTTCACCAGCTCTTCGCCAGCCAGTTCCGGGCCAACATGGGCTTCGACCGGCAGCGGGGCGCTTTTGAAGGTGCCTTTGCGCTTAACTTTGCTTACGTCTTTGTTCGTCATATAAAACTCGTTTTGCTCGTATGTTCGGGCGCTCGCTGCACGACTGTTCGTGCGTTCAAGCGCGCCTTTTCAGTTCGACGCACGGTAAAGCCCGTGCGCATCGATGTAGGCCAGGACCGCGTCAGGCACCAGGAAACGTACCGACTTCCCGCTGGCCAGCAGTTGACGGATCTGGGTGGCAGACACCGCAAGCGGGGTTTGCCAGACGAATGCAATATTCCCGTTCGGCCCGGTCAGGGCCAAGGGGTCACTTACCGACCGCGCGGCCAGCAGGTTGCGCAAGGCATCCGGCGGTTCGCTGTCGGCATCCGGGCGTTGCAGCACCAGGATGTGGCAATGCTGGAGGAGTTCCTCCCAGCGATGCCAAGAGGGCAGGCCGCAAAATGCGTCCCAGCCCAAAAGCAGAAACAGCTGGTCATCCGCGGCCAACTCGGCGCGCATCAGTTCCAGGGTGTCGACAGTGTAGGACGGTTTATCGCGCTTGAGTTCACGATCGTCCACCACCAGCGGCGGTATGCCCTCTACGGCCAGGCGTACCATTTGCAAACGTTGTTGCGGTGACACTTGCGGCGTGTCGCGATGCGGCGGCCGGAAATTGGGGGTCAGGCGCAGCTCATCCAGCGCCAGGGCATCCGCGACTTCCAGGGCACTGCGCAAATGGCCGATGTGCACGGGGTCGAAAGTACCGCCGAGCAGCCCGATGCGTTTAGCCATCAAGTGCGCACATGACCGTCGCCAAACACCACGTACTTCTCGCTGGTCAGGCCTTCGAGGCCAACCGGGCCACGGGCGTGGAGCTTGTCGGTGGAAATACCGATCTCCGCCCCCAGGCCATACTCGAAGCCATCGGCAAAACGCGTCGAGGCGTTGACCATCACCGAAGCGGAATCCACTTCGTTGAGGAAACGTCGCGCATCGCTGAAATGCTCGGAAACAATGGCGTCGGTGTGCTTGGAACCGTACTTATTGATGTGTTCGATGGCTTGGTCCAGGTCGTCAACGATGCGGATCGACAGGATCGGCGCCGTGTATTCGGTGTACCAGTCCTGCTCGGTCGCCTCGATCACGTCCGCGCCCAACAGCGCACGGGTGCGCTCGCAGCCTCGCAGCTCGACACCCTTATCGCGGTAGATGGCAGCCAGCGGCGGCAGCACGCGCTCGGCAATGCCGGCATGCACCAGCAGGGTTTCCATGGTGTTGCACGGCGCGTAGCGATGGGTCTTGGCGTTGTCGGCGATACGGATCGCCTTGTCGAGGTCGGCGGCGATGTCGATGAACACGTGGCATACACCGTCCAGGTGCTTGATGACAGGCACCTTGGCATCACGGCTGACACGCTCGATCAGGCTCTTGCCACCGCGCGGCACGATCACATCGACGTACTCCGGCATGGTGATCAGCGCCCCCACGGCGGCGCGGTCGGTGGTCTCGACCACTTGCACCACTTCGGCCGGCAACTCGGCCACGGCCAGGCCCTGCTGGATGCAGGCGGCAATGGCACGGTTGGAATTGATCGCCTCGGAGCCGCCACGCAGGATGGTGGCGTTGCCGGACTTGAGGCACAGGCTCGCGGCGTCGATGGTCACGTTCGGACGCGACTCATAGATGATACCGATCACGCCCAGGGGCACGCGCATCTTGCCGACCTGGATGCCGGACGGCAGGTAGCGCATATCGCGGATTTCACCGATGGGGTCAGGCAGCTTGGCCACCTGACGCAGGCCTTCGATCATGTCGTCGATACGTGCCGGCGTCAGTGCCAGGCGGTCCAGCAGGGCCGGCTCCAAGCCATTGGCGCGGCCGTTGGCCAGGTCCAGCTCGTTGGCGGCGGCGAGCTCGGAGCGCGAAGCATCCAGAGCATCGGCGGCCGCCAGCAAGGCGCGGTTCTTCTGCGCCGTGCTCGCACGGGCGATCAACCGCGAGGCCTGCCGGGCAGCGCGACCCAGGCGGGTCATGTAGTCAAGAACGGACTCAGTCATGGTCAGGGAGTCTTGGCAAAGAGGAAAGCGGCAGATTATAGCCGTGACGCCGCTCGACTGACAGCGGTGAGGGGCGGATGGTCGAAATGAACTGTAAAAACTTGGGGTTCAGCGGTAATTAAGGTGGGAGTTGTTATGATTCCGTCACATTTAGCCGTATTTCTCCTGACCACCATGCCCAGCCCATTGCCCAAACGCCCCGCCAGCGCCCTGCCCGACAGCTTCTTCGACCGTGACGCGCAGATACTCGCGTGCCAATTGCTCGGAAAAGTCATACGCCATCGCGTCGGCGAAATCTGGCTTTCGGCGCGAATTATTGAAACCGAAGCCTATTACCTGGCCGAAAAAGGCAGCCACGCCTCACTCGGCTACACAGAAAAGCGTAAGGCTTTGTTTCTGGATGGTGGCCATATCTACATGTACTACGCCCGTGGCGGCGACTCCCTGAACTTCAGTGCCCATGGCCCGGGCAATGCGGTGCTGATCAAATCGGCCTACCCGTGGGTCGATAATGTCTCCGGCCCCGCCAGCCTCGCGCAGATGCTGCTGAACAACCCAAACGCCGACGGCAGCCCGCGCACCTCGCAAAAGCTATGCGCGGGGCAGACGCTGCTATGCAAGGCATTGGGGCTGAAAGTGCCCATGTGGGATGCCAAGCGGTTCGACCAGGAGCTGCTGTATGTAGAAGATGTGGGCCAGGTGCCCACGCAGATTATCCAGACCACGCGGCTGGGTATTCCCAGCGGGCGTGACGCGCATTTGATGTACCGCTTCGTCGATGCTGGCTATGCGCCTTACTGCACACGGAACCCGCTGCGTCGGGGCCAGGTCGAAGGCCGCGACTATTTTTTGATTGGATGAATTGAACACAGCTGTTCGTGCTGCACATGGATACCCGCAGCGCTGAAGAGCCTGTATCGCATTGATGGAGTGGATCGTATGAGCCAATGGCTCGATAGCATTACCGGCTGGCTGACCCTGAACCCCCAATGGCTGGCCATGGCGGTGTTTGTCGTCGCGTGCGTGGAGTGCCTGGCCATTGCCGGCTTGATCGTGCCCGGCACGGTGTTGTTGTTCGCTATCGCCGCGCTGGCCGGCAGCGGTGCGCTGTCGTTGAGTGAAACCTTGCTGATGGGCTTTCTGGGAGGCTTATTGGGCGACGGGGCTTCCTACTTTTTAGGGCGCCATTTCCATCAGAACATCCGCCGCCTGCCCGGCCTGCGCCACCATCCGGAATGGATGAACGGCGCCGAAACCTACTTCCACAAGTACGGCATTGCCAGCCTGCTGGTCGGACGTTTCATTGGCCCATTGCGCCCCATGCTGCCGATGGTAGCGGGTATGTGCGATATGCCATTCCCGCGCTTTGCCCTGGTCAGCATGCTCGCCGCAGCCGGTTGGACGGTGGCGTATCTGCTGCCCGGCTGGGCCACCGGCGCCGCGTTCCGCTTGCCGCTGCCTGAAGGTTTCTGGCCTGAAGCGGGCGTGGTCACGGCGTGTCTGGCATTGCTGCTGGGCCTGAGCCTCAACAGCAGCCTGCGCGAACATCGACGCGCTACCTTATGGGTCGGTTGCGCCAGCCTGGTTCTGTTGATTGCGCTGTTTATCGGCTACCCGCACCTGAACGACTTCGACCAGGGCCTGAGTGCGCTGGTGCAAGAACATCGCAGCCCGTGGCTGGATGAAACCATGGTGAGGGTGACGCAGCTGGGCGAGTTCAAGAAGATGTTTATCGCCAGCGCCGTGTTCACCGGCCTGCTGTTGCTGGCTCGGCAGTGGCGTCACGCGATCTTTGTCGGCGCAGCATTGGCGGGTACGGCGGTCATCAACACCGGCACCAAGCTGTTTTTCGCGCGTGGCCGCCCCGAAATCCTGACCGACCCACTGACCAGTTTCAGCATGCCAAGCGGCCATGCATCCGGCGCCTTCGCGTTTTTCCTGGCGCTGGCGGTGTTGGCGGGTCGCGGCCAACCGATACGGCTGCGCCTGACCTGGATACTGCTGGGCTGCATTCCCGCCGCGTTTATCGCCTTGTCCCGCGTGTACCTGGGCGTGCACTGGCCCAGCGACATCCTCGCCGGCACGTTGCTGGCGATGACCGTGTGTGCGCTCAGCCTGACCGCTATCCAGTACCGCAGCCCGTTGCCGGCAATGCGCAAGAAAACCTGGTGGCTGCTGTTGCCGGCGATTGTGGCGGTGTTCAGTTTTATCGCACTCACCGGCACTTCCCACGCACTGTTGCGTTATGCCTACTAAGTGAAGAGTTCACCCTGCAACTCGTCGAGCAGCATCTGGATCGCGTCCAGGCGCTGCTGCGGGTCATCGAGTTGCAACAGGTCGATCTTGTCGGCTTCGGTGAAGGGCAAGAGGTAAGCCAACTGATTGCCCAAGGCTTGCTGGCCTTCGGCACTGGCGTCCATGTCCAACGATGCGACCATCGGGTGCTCCGCCAGTGCTTCAAGCAAGGCCAGCAAATCAGCATCTTCTTCGTGCAGTGGCTGGTCCGGCAACTCTTTAAGCCATTGCACGTCAGCCACCAGCAGTTGGTCCTTCTGCACCCCGGCCTCCCGCACGCGGAAACGGCGGCCGCCTTCGACGCGAATGCCGAGCAGGCCGTTGTCCTGCTGCTTGAAGTCGCGAATCAGCGCTTCGCAGCCAATCAATGCATAGCCATCCGCCGCCATGCCGACCTCCTTGCCGCCAAGGATGCAGACCACGCCGAAGCTTTCGCCCTTTTTCATGCAGCGGCTGATCATATCCAGATAGCGCGCCTCAAATATTTGCAGGTCGAGGGTGCAACCGGGGAACAACACGGTATTGAGCGGGAACAGCGCCAGACTCATAAAGGCTTCCTTAAACCTGGTTTAAACAATTACCGACACGGCCAGCGGTAGGAAGACCGCCGTAGCCACGCCCATCAGACTCATGGCCAGCGCCGCAAAGGCACCGCACTCTTCGCTTTCCTGCAGGGCCACCGAGGTGCCGACCGCGTGGGCGGTCATGCCCAGGGCCATGCCACGCGCCTCGGGGCCGTGTACGCGCAGAAGCGTCAGCAGCGCCGGGCCGACCATCGCGCCCACCACACCGGTTATCAGTACGAACACGGCCGCCAGGGCCGCCACGCCGCCAATCTGCTCGGCCACCAACATGGCAATCGGCGAGGTCACCGACTTGGGCGCCATGGTCATCAACATCATGTGTTCGGCGCCAAACCACCAGCCGAGCAGCACACACAGGCCGGTGGCCAGCACCCCGCCTATTACCAGCGTAGTAAAAATCGGCCAGAACAATTGGCGAATCCGTCGCAGGTTCAGATAAAGCGGCACGGCCAGGGCCACTGTCGCAGGGCCGAGCAGAACCCCCAGGATCTCGGTGCTCTTGCGGTACTCGGCGTAACTCAAGCCGCAAGTGAGCAACACCCCGATCACCAAAAGCATAGAGACCAGCACCGGTTGCAGGAAGATCCAGCGGGTTTTCTCAAAGCCCGCCAGCACCAGCTGATAGGCGCCGAGGGTGATGCCGATGCCGAACAGCGGGTGATGGATCACCGCCGTCCACGCGCCGTGCCAGTCGAACATCATTGGTCCTTCTCCTTGCGCTTGACCATCTGCTGCATCAGCACACCGACAAAGGCCATGGCCACCACCAGCGACAACACCAACGCGCCGACGATGGCCCAGAAGTCGGCGGCGATATCCTTGGCGTACACCATCACCCCCACCGCCGGCGGCACCAGCAGCAACGGTAGGTAACGCAGCAGGCTGCTGGCCGCCAGGCTCAGGGGCTCGCCGACTTCGCCACGCCACACCAGATAACCCAGCATCAGCAGCAGGCCGATGATCGGCCCCGGCAGCACCGGCAGCAATAAATGATTGATGGCCGTGCCGATCAATTGAAACAACACCAGCCATGTCAGCCCGCGTAACAGCATCCGCTCTCTCCCCTCAAGACCCGCCCGCATTATAAGCACGCCCGCGCTATGCATCGGCATTCGCCAAAAGCATGGTGGGTTGACCGGGCCGGGTGCCCATGATGATCTACATTGGTTCTCTGTAACCCCTAAAAACAGCATCGATGGACCAAGGAGAGACGCAATGCCCTATGTACCCGTAGCGCAGCTCAACGATTATGTCGGCAAGGAACTGGGACGTTCCGAATGGCTCACCATCGACCAGGCCCGTATCAACCTGTTCGCAGAGGCCACCGGCGATCATCAGTTCATCCACGTCGACCCGGTCAAGGCCGCGCAAACCCCGTTCGGCAGCACCATCGCCCACGGTTTCCTGTCGCTGTCGCTGATGCCCATGTTGATGGAAGACATTCTGATCATGCCCGAAGGCCTGAAGATGGCGATCAACTACGGCCTGGACAGCGTGCGCTTTATCCAGCCGGTGAAGGTCGACTCCAAGGTGCGCCTTAACGTGACCCTGACAAGCGTCACCGAGAAAAAACCTGGCCAGTGGCTGTTCAAGGCCACCGCCACCCTTGAGATCGAGGGCCAGGAAAAACCGGCTTACATCGCCGAGTCGCTGTCACTCTGCTTCGTATAAGGTTTTCCCTGTGGTGAGGCACTGAAACTCACCACAGGGTATGTAAATTTATGTATGAAACCTGCAGCTGCGGCATACTCGGCGCTCAATTATCCGGATCCCGCTATGCGCCCACTCGCCCCCCTCGCCCTTGCCCTGTTGCTCACCGCTTGCGGAGACGGCGAATCGCTGTTGCCGCCCGATGCGCGCCTGCCCGATGGCGGCCGTTACCGGGGCGATGTGGTCAATGGTTTGCTGCAAGGCCAGGGCCGCGTCGACTACCCCAATGGCAGTTGGTACGCCGGTGAGTTCGATAAGGGCCAGTGGCACGGCCAGGGCGAATGGCATGGCAGCAACGGCGAAGTCTATAAAGGCCAGTTCAAGCAGGGCCTGTTCGACGGCCAGGGCAGCCTGACCACGGCGGGCAGCCACTATGTCGGCGGTTTCAGCAACGGCCGGCGCAACGGCGAAGGCACCCTCAAAGAGGGGCAGATGACCTATCGCGGCGAATTCAAGGACGACCAGTATTCCGGCCTCGGCCGCCTGGAGCTGGCCGACGGCAGCCAATACCAGGGCCAGTTCGCCCACGGCAAGCCGAACGGCGAAGGCCAGCGCAACGACGACAGCGGCAACCAGTTCAGCGGCCATTTCGTCGATGGCCAGTTGGAGGGCAACGGCACCTTCAACAGCGCTGACGGCGACATCTATGTCGGCCAGTTCAAACAGAACCAACTCAACGGCAAGGGCCGTTATGAAAACGCCGACGGCGACGTGTGGATCGGCCAGTTCAAGGAGGGCGCGCTCAGCGGCAAGGGCGAGTTGATCGGGGTGGATGGCAGCCACTACGTCGGCCAGTTCAGCGACTGGCGCTTCACCGGCGAAGGCCGCCTGAACCTCACGGACGGCAGCTTCTACATCGGTGGCTTCGACAGCGACAACTATCAAGGCCGGGGCACCCTGGTACTCACCGACGGCACCGTACAGGCCGGCACATGGGTCAACGGCATGCGCGTGCGTGACGCCGACGGCAAGCTGCTGCCCGACCCTCTGGAAATCGGCGTATTGGCCCAGGGTCGCCTGCTCGATGCGGCACTCGCCGCCGTGCCCACCTCCACGCCGGCCGTCGAGCTGTATACCCTGGCGCTGGCCGGCGATGGCAAGCAAAGCGTGTTCCTGCGCGAAGCCGACTACGTCAGCAACATGCTCGCCTCACGCTTCGGCGCGCGCGGGCAGATCCGCCTGGTCAACCACCGCGACCATATCGCCGATCGCCCGCTGGCCACCCGTGAAAGCCTGCGCCGTGCCGTGCAAACCCTGGCCGAACGCACCGGGCCGGAAGACCTGGTGTTTATTTACCTGACCAGCCACGGCACCCACGAACACGAACTGGTCCTGGACCAACCGCGCATGGAACTCGCCGACCTGCCCGCCGACGAGCTGGCGGCCGTACTCGCCCCGCTGAAGAACCGCGACAAAATCGTGGTAATTTCCGCCTGCTACTCCGGAGGGTTTATCCCCGCGCTCAAAGACGATCGCACGCTGATCATGACCGCCTCGCGAGCCGACCGCGTGTCCTTCGGCTGCTCCGAAGAGGCTGACTTCACCTACTTCGGCGACGCCCTCTTCGCCCAAGCCTTCAACCAGACCGACGACCTGCAGCAAGCCTTCAAGCTGGCGCAACTGCACGTGACCGAGCGCGAACAGGCAGACAACTTCGAGCCCTCCGAACCGCAGATGTGGGCGCCTAAAGGGGTGATCGCTCACTGGCAACTATTACGCAAGCAGCAGGCACGAAAGGCGCTCGAAAGCGTCTCAATGAATAGCAAGGAAGCCAAAGGCAACTAAGCTGTAACGTGTAACAAGGGGGAAACACTATGTACCTGACACCTCAGCATATTTTGCTCGCTGGCGCCTCTGGCCTTACCGGCGAACACCTGCTCGATCGCCTGCTCAACGAACCCACCGTCACCCGCGTACTCGCGCCCAGCCGCAAGCCCCTGGCCGAACACCCACATCTGGAAAACCCGGTGGGTGACCCGGCGGCATTGCTGGCGCAACTGAGCGGTCGCGTGGATATCGCTTTCTGCTGCCTGGGCACCACCATCAAGAAGGCCGGTTCCGAGGCGGCGTTCCGGGCTGTCGACCTGGACATGGTCGTGACCTTCGCCAAGCGCGCACGGGAAATGGGCGCGCGGCATCTGATCGTGATCAGTGCGATTGGCGCCGATCCGCAATCCTCGGTGTTCTACAACCGGGTCAAAGGCGAAATGGAGCAGGCGCTGAAGGCGCAGGATTGGCCGCAACTGACCATCGTGCGCCCGTCTCTATTACTGGGGGAACGGCTGGAACCCCGCCTGGCCGAGCAACTGGCCGGCCCGTTGTCGCGCTTGATTCCGGGCAAGTACCACGGCATCGAAGTGTGCGAACTGGCCCGCGCCATGTGGCGCCTGGCACTGGAAGAGCAGGATGGGGTGCGGATCGTCGAGTCGGATGAGCTGCGCAAACTCGGTAAGTAATGCGATCTAAAAACCTGCACCTATCCAACTGTGGGAGCAAGCCCCCTCCCACATGAGTGATGTGGTGCCTTTAAAACCCAGGCTAGAGTCCGCCGGTTGCGTTGAATCCAACTCCCAGCACCGTCAACACCGACAACGGCAACAGCAGCGTATCGAGCAACGCACTGGCCGGCAGGTCGACGCCGGGGTAGCTCGGCGCCTCGGCGCCAAACCGGTCCTTGGCGCAGCAGCCACCATTTATCGCATACACGTCCAGCCGCGTGCCGGCATATACCACCGGCGCGCCCGGTTGCGCCGCGTCCAGCGTGCGCGCGGTGGCGCAGCCGCTCAGGTGCAGCGCCAACACCAGCAGCAGCGCCTTATTCATCGCTGCTCAGATGGTGCTCGCCCCAACGCGGCAGCATGTCCTGGGGGATGCTCAGCAGGTTGAGAATGCGAGCCACCACAAAATCCACCAGGTCATCGATGGTTTGCGGCTGGTGATAAAAGCCTGGCGATGCCGGCAAGATGGTCACGCCCATATTCGACAGCTTGAGCATGTGCTCCAGATGAATACTCGAATATGGCGCCTCGCGCGGTACCAGGATCAACTGGCGACGCTCCTTCAACGTCACGTCCGCCGCGCGCTCGATCAAATTATTGCAGGCCCCCGTGGCAATCGCCGACAAGGTGCCGGTAGAGCACGGCACCACCACCATCGCGGCCGGCGCACCGGAGCCCGAAGCCACCGGCGACATCCAGTCCTCTTTGCCATACACCTTGATCTGCCCCGCCGCCGCACCGGTGTATTCGGTGAGGAAGGCTTGCATCATCTGCACCTTGGGCGGCAGCTGCACCTCCGTCTCGGTAGCCAGCACCAATTGCGCCGCTTTGGAGATCAGGAAATGCACCTCACGGTCTTCACGCACCAAACAATCGAGCAGGCGCAGACCGTAAGGCGCGCCCGAGGCGCCGGTCATCGCCAGGGTAACGCGTTCCGGCCCGCTCACTTGAGCGCCTCGGCCAGCTTGCCGTGCAGGCCGCCGAAGCCGCCGTTGCTCATGATCACCACCTGGGTGCCGGGCTTGGCGTGGTGCTTGACGTCTTCGATGATGGCGTCGAGGGAATCACACACCTTCGATGGCACGGTGCACAGCGCGGCAATGGCCGGCAGGTCCCAGCCGAGGTTGGCCGGGGCGTACCACACCACCCGATCGGCGTCATTGACGCTTTGCGGCAACCCATCGCGGTGCGCGCCGAGCTTCATGGAGTTGGAGCGCGGCTCGACAATCGCGATCACTTGGGCATCCCCGACGCGCTTGCGCAGGCCATCAAGGGTGGTGGCGATCGCCGTGGGGTGGTGGGCAAAGTCGTCGTAGAGGGTAATCCCGTTCACATCGGCGACTTTTTCCATGCGCCGCTTCACGCTTTTGAACGAGCTCAAGGCCGCGATGCCCATGGACGGCAGCACACCCACATGGCGCGCGGCAGCCAAGGTGACCAAGGCATTGGCAACGTTGTGCTGACCGGTCATGTCCCACTCGACGACGCCCTGGGCCTGGCCTTCGAACAGCACTTCAAAGCGCGAGCCGTCGTCGCTGAGCAACTTGACCTGCCACTGCCCGCCGACGCCGGTGGTTTGCACCGGGGTCCAGCAGCCCATGTCAATGACACGCTGCAAGGCCGGCTCGGTCGTGGGGTGAATCACCAGGCCTTCGCTGGGAATGGTGCGCACCAAATGGTGAAACTGCCGCTCGATGGCCGGTAGATCGGGGAAAATGTCGGCGTGATCGAACTCCAGGTTATTGAGGATCGCGGTGCGCGGACGGTAATGAACGAATTTGGAACGCTTGTCGAAGAAGGCGCTGTCATATTCATCCGCCTCAATCACGAAGAACGGCGTATCGCCCAGGCGCGCCGACACCGAGAAATTCTGCGGTACGCCGCCGATCAGGAAACCCGGGCTCATGCCCGCGTGCTCCAGCACCCAGGCCAGCATGCTGCTGGTGGTGGTCTTGCCATGCGTGCCGGCCACAGCCAGCACCCAGCGGCCTTGCAGCACATGATCGGCCAGCCATTGCGGGCCGGACACATAAGGCAAACCTTTGTTAAGCACGTATTCAACAGCAGGGTTACCACGGGACATGGCATTGCCGATGACCACCAGGTCAGGGACCGGGTCGAATTGCGCCGGGTCGTAACCCTGGGTCAACTCAATCCCCTGGGCCTCCAGTTGCGTGCTCATGGGTGGGTAAACATTGGCATCGGAGCCGGTCACGTGATGGCCGAGTTCCTTGGCCAGAACGGCCATCGAGCCCATGAATGTGCCGCAGATACCGAGAATATGAATGTGCATGGTTGACCTCTTAAACATCGAGGCAGGTTAGCGCAGGGAGGGGCAAATCGCACCTTTTATACGGTCAGCCGCCTGGTAAAATGCGCCAACGTTAACGCATGCACCGATAACCGCAGCGTGACTTTATGGCATGAACAACACGATAAGCAGTTGCCCCCCTGTTAAGTGAGCAACTGCTTATGAGCGGTTCAGTCGGAACCGCCCATTACACCGTGTATGAGGCGCGAATTAACTACACCTTGGGTTTTATGGCGCTCAACAGACCGTTGATGTATGCCATTCTGGACTCCATGCCAGTGGCCCGGCTCTTGATATCCTCTTCTTGCGCGCCGATTGACGGAGGCTGAGTTTGAATACCCCGCGAGTTCGCTTCTACAGCAAACTCCTTTTCAAGGTAGTCCAGCATCTCATCCAAGTAATCCATGCGTTCATCATTTGTTTTTGCCAACCACTCCACACTGGGTTTGACGCCCTCTTCCGAACGAAGACTACCCAGCGTATTTGCTAACAGAAATACGTTCCGTTGAGCATTATCAACCAGCCGCGACTCCATCACATGCTGCTCTGTAGCTGGCGTCCGCGCTGGATTGATTTTGGGTTTGAGACGTTCCAGAACGACGTTCGCGGCAAGTGTCGCGGTCGCCGTTATGGGTGCTGTGATCGCCGTCGTAATCGCGGCGGTCTTGGCTATATTTCGCGCCTCAAGCGGAAGCGCCCGATTCGCTTTCGCAGTTTTAGCCTTTACTACCACCTCGGCGTTGTCTTCAAGGCCACTCTGCGAAAAAGGCTCAGCCTCCCTTCCGTCTACTCGACCTGGGGTCGGCTGATCAAACAACTTATCCCGGGCTTTAGCATCTTGTTCAGCCTGCCACTTCTTCCTGTTCGCCTCTCTGTATTGAGTGATTTCTGGAGAATCAGGAGTATCTGCATCGGGGGTATCCCCTGGCTGGCGCTTGCCACTGACGTGCCCCGGCCCTTCAAAGCCACTCACTTTTTTATCGACGAAGTCCTGATCGAAATCGTGCTTGCTGCTGCCTGCAGACTTGGGCCCGGCCTGGACTTCTATCTTTGTAAGTTCAAACCCCTTGATAGGGGGTGGGGTGGGGGTCCTGGTCCACCCCCCACTAAAAATATCCCCAACTTTTGAGAAAGCTACCCGCCGTGTCACTGAATTTGAAAATATCATAATGCCCTACCTAATGATTGATTTACATTAGAAAGCCATCCGTTTCTTTCACCCACTGTGTAACTAAAAGAGCTTTAACGGTTCCAAATTAAAATTAAAAATTCATCACTAACACATAACGCGCCAACATTGACCACTGACACTGGAGCGTGTGAGGAGCAGTTAATTGGCCACCCGCAAATCATTTCGGTTTATTCGAGGACTGCAGTGCGCTCAACGTACCAAATTGCACTAACTGAGGGCCAAACGGGGTATTGGTGACACTACTGTACGCATACCACCCCCCTTTTTAAGTATCGCGACGATGGGCTTATACACGCCGTCAGATTCTATTTGATAGAACCCCTTGACAATATCACCTTCTTTATAAGTCCTAGTCACTTCATAAGATCCATAATTCCCTTTTAATCGAGGGAGCACCTCATCTGCATGTTTTTGCAGCGATCTTGCATCCTGACCCAATGCTACTGCCCCCCGCTTGAGGTTTTTCGGAAGCTCAATAGTATCGGTGACACCCGTAGAAGCGCCAAGGCCAGCAAAGAAAGAGCTTTTGAGTATTTTTCCGGTTGATTTTCCAAGTTTCGCCGCTCTGCTCGCGGCGCGCGCCCCAGGAAGAAAGAACCCTAAGAGGTCAAACCCGAGATTAAAAACCGAGCCCGCAACATTACCCTTGATCGCATCTTTGATGCCGTCATAAAAAGGGACAAGCGAAAGAATAAAATCATTGATCGCCTTAATTTTTCTATTATTCTTTTCAATAATTGTTTCACCGGCAGCCCGTGCCTTTAAGTCGCCATAATCTTTGGTGAAGAATTTACCCACGACGGTCGCCAGCCTACCCGTCCGTCGAGAAAAATAAGGTGCGCTTTCTTCACCCGCTACGTCAGGCGAGGCTGGGTTCGGATCAACAGCATCAAATATCGTAAACACATTATTAGTACCCGGCACACGCGGCGTTGAGTCCGAGGGAAAATACTTGCTATCGTCAAAGTTAGACTGTTCTTCCGGCACGCCCTGTTCCTTAACTATTTTCCCTAGGCCTGGAAAATAACTGTAGTACTCCACCTTGCCATCCGCTGCCTTCACTTTCATAAGTAAACCGCACACCCCGTCTAGTTCTTTGAGTTCATGCGGGGTCGGCGTTCGTGGTATGCGCTCAGGGAACAGGCCGCCGCGACTATTTAGCTTCGTTCCCAAAAACGGGCGAGACACACCGACGAACGTTACCTCAGAGTTTTTTATACGCTCCTGTTCCACCCATGGTAGCAAAGACACTTGATACTTGAACTGAATAGCCCAGGCAGCTGCTTGAGTCTTCGTATACACTTCAAACTCATCAGAGAACTTTTTATCGATATTGTCATCAAGCTCAGAAAAGCGAGCTTTCACCTGTTCCCACGAAAATTCCTTTTCATTTCGCGACTTCCACCAATCCAAATGCTGAGGCTTCGTCATATAGACATCCAGGGGCGATACGACATACCCGGCTTCATGAACACTCCGTAACGTCGCCTTCGTCGGATCAACCTCAGGGAACACCCGTTTGAACTCGGCCAACGCCGCTTCCTGCCGAGTAGGCGTTGGTTTCATTAGCTCGACGCGCGCCCACTCCAATTCCTTTTTCTGTTTTTTTAATACCTTTAATGATTGTTCAATCTCTTCGGACGTGTACTGCCCTTTTGGATTGCATTTAATCACCTGATTAGCGAGGCCCCACGCAATAAGCGGATCGGTTGACGCTGCGGCTAACGCCTCCCTCCCTTCAAGAATACGAAGTTGCGCATCCGCATAGCTCATGACTTGACTGAACGTCATGTTCCCCGACGCACCGGGTGCCTCATGCTCTACCAATGCAACCGCTATAGAGAACTCCGCCCACGTATGAGATCCATACACAAGGTTCGCAGGCGTGTTCTTCACCAGCAGTTCAGGAGCGACGGCTGATAGCAATAGTTGCGCAGCAAGCGGGGCGGCTTCAACTCCCACTTTACTTTCAAGGTGAGCAGTAAAGCGTTTGACGATTTCAGCAGCGCAGGCACCCACATTTTCGCTTTTATAAAGGTTATAGCCCGCCACGTTGAAACGTGACCGCTCTGGGTTAGGATCGAGCTCTTGCAAGAGCGCCGCAGTCAAGGCCTCAAGCGCACCGGTCGGCGATGCTGCTAGTTTGATACGCGTTTGTATAGCGCTGCCCAATGCCTGAGCATCGGGCGACCGAATGAGCTGGTCCACTCCCCATGAAGGATTGTCGGCAATTGCCTTCTTCTCAGATGCTGAAAGCGTGCTAATCAGGCTACGTAACAAGCTACCTGCCCCTGCCCCCACTTGCGGTTCAGCAGCTTGACTTGCATGCGCCAACTTCCACTGATCCACCACCGCTTTCATCTTGCGCAATGAGGTTTTGTTCAGCAGCCCAACAATATGCCTTACCCCCCCAGCATCGGCACCAGGCACCCGGTGGGCAAGGTCAAAGGACATAGCGTTGGCCAAGTCATGCGCCAGTTCGCTGCTCGCAGGTGGTTTCTGCCCTTGCTCTTCGAGCAGTTGCGCAACACTTATTTCCCGGCGCTGTTCGCGAAGGAACAAACTCGAACGTGGGTCAATCGCAACCCTGACGTTACTCAGGTCGATCTTCCCTTCGGCGTCGTCTACCTGTGACCTCAGCGCAGCAAGAAGCGCATGACGATTTGCTTCATTCCCCAGCGCCTCCTCGTGCCCCGCCAGCGCCTCTACAGATCGCTGCAGTGCCTGCTTTACAGGCGCAAACTCAAACGCGCGCCCTTCTTTCAATTGCTTAATGTGTGAGGCGGCTTGTGAAGGCGAGAGGTCGACAGGTTCGCCATAAAACCTCCCCACCGTGTACAACGGCATCTTCCCTTCGGGCCAGGGATAATCGAACGCCTGCCCGGACATTGGGGCGATCGCCTTTGCAATGGATAACAGCACTCGAGAAATATCTGACCAACCCGAATCGTCGGTCAGGGAGAACGTTTGCAACTGGCCATTTACAATTGCAGTCAACTCCCCGAGGAACGGATCCAGTTTGAGTTTTTTGGTATCAAGCCCCTGCTCTTTTGCCCACGATATAAATCCGGGGCTCTTGAAAGCACTGTCCAATTGGGTACGCCAGCGCCCAAGCGTCGACTCGGGAGCAACTGGAACATCGGGAGGGGAAATTGAGGTGTGGTAAGAGCGCGTCGCCAATGCGATCGCGTAGGGCTTGGCCAATTGAGCGTCAGCAGTAGCTCGCGCTTCGGGGGTGTCCGGTATTTTCGCGGAGGGGGGTTGGTAACGAATGCATTATCGTTAGTCGCCCTGGCGGCAACCAATGGTAATTCGCGCGCCATGTTATTCGAAAAGGACGGTGTTGCTTTTACACCTTCAAAATTCGTCATCTTTCCACACTCGGGTACGATTAAATTCAGTAACTGTTCGTACCCTGAGTGGTGTGATTTCATACAAGTAATTCAAAAAAAATTCGAAAACTCTTATCCAATTATTTCGGCCCTACCCCCTCCCTCAGGCTTCGTAAATTTTGTGGCGACAAGGTGGCGATCATACTTGTGAACAACGTTCGATTCCGTGTTTGCGCAGCTTCCTGTAAAGCGTATTCCGGCTTACCCCTAAGCTCTTTGCCGTATGGGACATGTGCCAATGTTGCTGCTTCAATGCGTTGAGCAACGCCACCCGCTCTGCATCGTCCAGTGCGCGCTCTTGGCCAGACTCGACAACCGTCATCGCTCGCGCCTGGCGGATGATTGGCGGCAGGTCTTCAAAACCGATTTGCCCGTTCTCGCACAGCGCTGCCAACGTGCGAAGTACGTTGCGCAATTGCCGAACGTTGCCAGGTCAAGCGTATTCGAGCAGAGCGTGGTGCGCCGTCTCATCAAGCGACACAACCTGTCCTGCAGCTTCATTTGCAAGCAAAAACGCCAGCAATTGTGCTTTGTCGCTACGCTCGCGTAAGGGGGGCACCGCAATTTCAAGGCCGTTGAGACGATAGTAAAGATCTTCGCGGAAACTGCCATTGGCAACACGTGCTGACAGGTTACGATGGGTGGCGCTGATAACTCTGACATCCACCGCCTGCGGCGCGCCGCCGATGGGCACCACCACTCGATCTTCCAACACCCGCAGCAGACGGGTTTGCAACGCGAACGGCATGTCACCGATCTCATCGAGAAACAACGTGCCACCATCGGCCTGTTGCAGCTTGCCGCGCATCCCTTCTTTGAGCGCACCGGTAAAACTGCCACCGCGATAACCGAACAACTCACTTTCAATCAGGTTTTCGGGGATGGCGGCGCAGTTGAGGGCCACGAAGGGCTTGTCGGCACGCGAGCTGGCCTGATGCACGGCCTTGGCAAAAGCTTCTTTACCGCAGCCGGTTTCGCCGTTGATCAATAACGGCACGTCGCGCTCAAATACGCGCAGTGCTTTACGAAAATCATTTTGCAGGGCCGGGTCGCCCAGGCAGATATCTGCAAGGCGCGGCGCCACGGGCTTGGCGGTGGCGACCGGCACATTGCGTGCCTGCCCCCGCAACGCCGCAAATAAATGCCGGCCATCACGGGTGCGCAGAGGCCAACTGGCGGTCGCATTGGCGCTGGAGCGAGCGAGCAATTGGTCCAGGGAGCACTCGAAAAACGCTTCCACCGGCTGGCCCAGCAAACCACCACGTACCTGCCCGAGCAGGTTCAACGCACTTTGGTTGACCGCGCACACCCGACCTTCGCCATCGAACGCCAACAGCCCTTCACTGAACAACCCCACGGACTCGGCCTGCAAATGGAACCGCAGCAGCCAGTGGTTCTCAAAATGACGCAGGAAGTAACAGCTCTCGATCATCTTCGCGGAGAGATTGACCAATGCCATGGTGTGAAACTGGCTCTGGCGCGACACCGCCTCCCGCGCCGACGACACATCCAGCACCGCCAGCAGCTCACCGTGAGGGTCGAACACCGGGCTGGCCGAACAGGTCAGCCCGGTATGCCGGCCGCGAAAGTGTTCATCGCGGTGGATGGTCAGGGACTGGCGCTCCACCAGGCAGGTGCCGATGCCATTGGTACCTTCGCAGGCTTCACTCCAATCGGCACCGAGCCACAGCCCGGCGCGCTCGAAAATCTTGCGCTCGGACGGCGCGGTGACACAGTTGAGGATCACCCCGCGCGCATCGGTCAGCAGCACCGCGTGGCCGGCGCCGGAGAGTTGTTGGTGCAGGCTGTTCATTTCGCTGCCGGCGATGTGCAGCACGTGCTGCAGACGCTCGCGGCTTTCCAGCAGACGCGCGTGTTCAAGCACGGTGGGAGCGATGGTCAGCGCAGGGTCGAGGTGGTAGTCCTGAAGGCAACGCAACCAGGAGCGGGCGATGGACGGGTCGCTGCCGGGGCCCTGGGTAAGGTCTTGCCCACGGGTAACGGTCAAGACTTGCTGGGCATGGCGACTGAAATGATCGTTGTGCATGTTCTTATTATTCTCCCGGCGTGAGAGCGCCCAGCATCCCCCAGCCCTGCGGCAGATGCAATCCCGCGCCGACCCACCGGTCACAGCCTGTACCGTTTATGGCACAAACTGTCACGCGGCTGTACCGCCTGCGTGACAGCAACGCCTTGCAACAAACCCCAAGCCCTTGATTTAACTGACCCGCAGAGCACTGGCCCAACCTTTGCTCTACGCTTTATCAAGCGCTTGAGCGCTGCACTCCAATAAACATAAAAGCCAGGAGATACCCACCATGCGTTACGCACACCCCGGTACTGAAGGCGCGATCGTTTCGTTCAAAGCCAAGTACGGCAACTTCATTGGTGGCGAGTTCGTTGCGCCGGTCGACGGCAATTACTTCACCAACACCTCGCCGGTCAACGGCAAGCCTATCGCCGAATTCCCGCGCTCCACTGCCAAAGACATCGACAAGGCGCTAGACGCCGCCCACGCCGCCGCTGACGCCTGGGGCAAGACCTCGGCGCAGGACCGCTCGCTGGTGCTGCTGAAAATCGCCGACCGCATCGAACAAAACCTCGAACTGCTGGCCATCACCGAAACCTGGGACAACGGCAAGGCCGTGCGTGAAACCCTCAACGCCGACATCCCACTGGCCGCCGACCACTTCCGCTACTTCGCCGGCTGCCTGCGCGCCCAGGAAGGCACCAGCGCCGAGATCAACGAGCACACCGCGTCCTATCACTTCCACGAACCCCTCGGCGTGGTCGGCCAGATCATCCCGTGGAACTTCCCGCTGCTGATGGCCGCCTGGAAACTCGCCCCGGCCCTCGCCGCCGGTAACTGCGTGGTTCTCAAGCCGGCCGAGCAGACCCCGCTGGGCATCAACGTGCTGATGGAAGTGATCGGCGACTTGCTGCCACCGGGCGTGCTGAACGTCGTGCACGGCTTCGGCAAAGAAGCCGGCGAAGCCCTGGCCACCAGCAAACGCATCGCCAAGATCGCCTTCACCGGCTCCACCCCGGTGGGCTCGCACATCATGCATGCGGCGGCCGAGAACATTATTCCGTCGACCGTCGAGCTGGGCGGCAAGTCGCCGAACATCTTCTTCGCCGACATCATGAAAGCCGAGCCGTCGTTTATCGAAAAAGCCGCTGAAGGCCTGGTGCTGGCGTTCTTCAACCAGGGCGAAGTGTGCACCTGCCCATCCCGCGCGCTGGTGGAAGAGTCGATCTACGACGACTTCATGAAAGTGGTGATGAAGAAAATCGAACAGATCAAGCGCGGCGACCCGCTGGACACCGACACCATGGTCGGCGCCCAGGCATCCGAGCAGCAGTTCGACAAGATCCTGTCCTACCTGGAAATCGCCAAGGGTGAAGGCGCGCAACTGCTCACCGGTGGCAAAGTGGAAAAACTCACCGGCGACATGGCCGGCGGTTATTACATCCAGCCGACCCTGCTCAAGGGCACCAACGACATGCGCGTATTCCAGGAAGAAATCTTCGGCCCGGTGGTGAGTATCACCACCTTCAAGGACGAAGCCGAAGCCCTGGCGATTGCCAACGACACCGAGTTCGGCCTGGGCGCCGGCGTGTGGACCCGCGACATCAACCGCGCCTACCGCATGGGCCGGGCGATCAAGGCCGGGCGCGTGTGGACCAACTGCTATCACCTGTACCCGGCGCATGCTGCGTTCGGTGGTTACAAGAAGTCCGGCGTGGGCCGTGAAACGCACAAGATGATGTTGGACCATTACCAGCAGACTAAAAACTTGCTGGTGAGTTACGACATTAATCCGTTGGGCTTCTTCTAACCCATCACCCCACCCACTTTGAAATGCGGTTAAACCTGTGGGACGGGGCTTGCTCCCGATTGCATTGTGTCAGCCAATGTTTATATCACTGGCCCACCGCCATCGGGAGCAAGCCCCCTCCCCCAGGTTTGGATATTCATAAGTACTTGCGATGTGCATCCGGCACAAAGATGCCGAGTTAAAAACAATAACAATGAAAGGTACTTTCCCATGCCTAGCGAACCCACTGGCTCTTCCGTCGACTTTGAAAAAGTCGGCACCGACTACTTCCAACAACGCGAACTTAAAAAAGGCGCCGCCGGCTGGGTGCTGCTGGTCGGCCTCGGCGTCGCCTATGTGATCTCGGGCGACTACGCCGGCTGGAACTTCGGCCTGGCCCAAGGTGGCTGGGGCGGGATGTTCCTCGCAACCTTGCTGATGGCCACCATGTACCTGTGCATGTGTTTTTCCCTGGCCGAACTGTCTTCCATGATCCCCACCGCCGGCGGCGGCTACGGTTTTGCCCGCAGCGCCTTCGGCCCCTGGGGCGGGTTCCTCACCGGCACCGCGATTTTGATCGAATACGCCATCGCCCCGGCCGCCATCGCGGTGTTTATCGGCGCGTACTGCGAATCGCTGTTCGGCATTGGCGGCTGGATGATCTACCTGGCGTTCTACATCATCTTTATCGGCATCCATATCTTCGGCGTCGGTGAAGCCTTGAAGCTGATGTTTGTGATCACCGCCGTCGCCGCGATTGCCTTGGGCGTCTTCCTGGTGGCGATGGTGCCGCACTTCAACGTCGCCAACCTGCTGGACATCCCGGTGACCGAAGCCAAGGGCGCCAGCACCTTCCTGCCCTTCGGCTACGTTGGCGTGTGGGCGGCGATCCCCTATGCCATCTGGTTTTTCCTCGCGGTAGAAGGGGTGCCACTGGCCGCCGAAGAAACCAAGAACCCCAAGCGCGACCTGCCGCGTGGCTTGATCGGCGCCATTGTGGTGCTGACCAGTTTTGCTCTGTTGATCCTAGTGATCGCACCCGGCGGCGCGGGGACTTATGCGCTGATCAAATCCGGTAACCCGCTGGTAGAAGCGCTGGCGTTGTCCTACGGCGGCTCGACCTGGATGGGCAGCTTCGTCAACCTGGTGGGCCTGGCCGGGCTGATTGCGAGCTTTTTCTCGATTATCTATGCCTATTCGCGGCAGATCTTTGCCTTGTCGCGCGCCGGTTACCTCCCACGCAAGTTGTCGCAGACCAATAAAAGCAAGGCCCCGGTGCTGGCGCTGGTGATCCCCGGCATCATCGGTTTCGGCCTGTCGCTGACCGGCCAAGGTGATTTGCTGATCCTGGTGGCGGTGTTTGGCGCGACCATTTCCTACGTGCTGATGATGGCCGCACACATCACCCTGCGCATCCGCCGCCCCAAAATGGAACGTCCTTACCGTACGCCGGGCGGCATCTTTACTTCCGGCGTAGCGCTGGTACTGGCCTGCGTGGCCGTGGTGGCGGGCTTTCTGGTGGACCCACGGGTGGTGATTGGCGCCGCGATCATCTATGGAGTATTAATTGCTTACTTTGCTTTCTACAGCCGGCATCACTTGGTAGCAGGCACGCCCGAAGAGGAATTCGCGGCGATCCAGGCCGCGGAGGCCGCCTTGCACTAACTGCCGTAAACCTCGGCGCGGGCGCCTTGCCCGCGTCGCCAAGGAGACACTGTATGGCAAGCTTTTCCCACGCGGTGGGTACACAAACCTACCGCTTCGACAGCCTCAAGGACGTGATGGCCAAGGCCAGCCCCGCGCGCTCCGGGGATTTTTTGGCCGGCGTGGCCGCGCAAAACGACGGTGAACGGGTGGCGGCGCAAATGGCGCTGGCGAATATCCCGCTCAAGCACTTCCTGCAGGAAGCGCTGATCCCCTATGAAAGCGATGAAGTCACTCGGCTGATCATCGACACCCACGATAAACAGGCGTTTACCCCGGTCAGCCACCTCACCGTCGGCGGGTTGCGCGACTGGCTGCTGAGCGACGCGGCCGATGAGCAATCCCTGCGCGCCTTGGCGCCCGGCCTGACGCCGGAAATGGCCGCCGCCGTCTCCAAGATCATGCGCGTGCAGGACCTGGTGCTGGTCGCGCAGAAGATCCGCGTGGTCACCCAGTTTCGCGGCACCATGGGTTTGCGCGGGCGCCTATCGACCCGCCTGCAGCCCAACCACCCGACGGACGAACCGGCCGGCATCGCCGCGAGCATTCTCGACGGCCTGCTGTATGGCAACGGCGACGCCATGATCGGCATCAACCCGGCCACCGACAGCATCGCCTCGATCTGCGCCATGCTCGAGATGCTTGACGCGATCATCCAGCGCTACGAAATCCCCACCCAGGCCTGCGTGCTGACCCACGTCACCACCTCCATCGAGGCGATCAACCGTGGCGTGCCGCTGGACCTGGTGTTCCAGTCGATTGCCGGCACCGAGGCGGCCAACGCCAGTTTCGGCATCAGCCTGAGCGTGCTGCAGGAAGGCTACGATGCGGGCTTGAGCCTGAACCGCGGCACCCTGGGCCAGAACCTGATGTACTTCGAAACCGGCCAGGGCAGTGCCCTGTCGGCCAACGCGCACTTTGGCGTCGACCAGCAAACCTGCGAAACCCGCGCCTATGCGGTGGCCCGACACTTCAAGCCGTTTTTGGTCAATACCGTGGTCGGGTTTATCGGCCCCGAATACCTGTACAACGGCAAACAGATCATCCGCGCCGGCCTCGAAGACCACTTCTGCGGCAAGTTGCTCGGCGTGCCGATGGGCTGCGACATCTGCTACACCAACCATGCCGAAGCCGACCAGGACGACATGGACACCCTGCTGACCCTGCTCGGCGTGGCCGGCATCAACTTCATCATGGGCATCCCCGGCTCCGACGACATCATGCTCAACTACCAGACCACGTCGTTCCACGACGCCTTATACGCCCGCCAAACCCTGGGTTTAAAACCGGCGCCGGAGTTCGAACAGTGGCTGGCGAAAATGGGCATCTTCACGCAAGCCGACGGTAAAGTACGCTTCGGCAACAGCCTGCCACCGGCGTTTCGCCACGCCTTGGCGCAATTGGGATGAAGGAGCCGACCGTGCACCCAGAATTGCCTGACAACCCGTGGTTGGAACTGCGCCGCCTGACCCCGGCGCGTATCGCCCTGGGCCGTACCGGTACCAGCATCCCAACCAGCGCCCAGTTGGACTTCCAGTTCGCCCACGCCCAGGCGCGCGATGCCGTGCATTTGCCCTTCGACCCTGCAGGCCTGAGCAGCCAGTTGGCCGAGCGCGGCCGCGACAGCCTGTTGCTGCACAGCGCCGCCGCCGACCGGCACAGCTACCTGCAACGCCCAGATTTGGGCCGGCGCTTGAGCGATGAATCGGCGCAAACCCTGCGTGACCATGCGGCGGCCAACCCTGGCGGCGTGGACTTGGCGGTGGTGGTGGCCGATGGCTTGTCTGCGCTGGCGGTGCATAAACACACGTTGCCGTTTCTGACACGCATGGAGGAACAGACCCACGCCGAAGGCTGGTCCTTATCACCCGTCATACTGGTGGAACAAGGCCGCGTGGCCGTGGCCGATGAGATCGGGCACTTGCTCGGCGCAAAGATGGTGGTGATCCTGATCGGCGAGCGGCCAGGGCTCAGTTCGCCGGACAGCCTGGGACTGTATTTCACCTACAACCCCAAGGTCGGCCTCACCGATGCCTACCGCAATTGCATCTCCAACGTACGCCTGGAAGGCTTGAGTTACGGCATGGCGGCCCATCGTTTGCTGTACTTGATGCGCGAGGCATGTCGCCGACAGTTATCAGGGGTCAATCTCAAGGACGAGGCGCAGGTGCAAACGATCGAGTCCGACGATCCGGACCTGATGAAGGGTAATTTCCTGCTCAGCCCACCCGCAGACTGATCCCGGCACGATTGCGCTTTTTGGCGTCTTTAGGCAGCATCGAGTCACGGCCGCGCGCGTGGTCATACCCCTTTGGAAGTCGAGGCCTGGCATGCGGATTACTCAAGCGACCCTGGAACACCTGGACCTGCTGACCCCCCTGTTCGTCAAATACCGTGAATTTTACGGGGCCTTGCCCTTCCCGGACTCGTCGCGGGCCTTTCTGGAAAAGCGCCTGCGCCGCAAGGAGTCGGTGATTTACCTGGCCCTGGCCGATGATGACGACAAAAAACTGCTGGGCTTTTGCCAGCTGTACCCAAGCTTTTCGTCGCTGTCGCTCAAGCGGGTGTGGATCCTCAACGATATCTATGTAGCCGAGGACGCACGCCGGCAACTGGTGGCGGACAACCTGATGCGCACAGCGAAAAAAATGGCCAAGGAGACCCACGCGGTGCGGCTGCGGGTGTCTACCAGCAGTGACAATGAAGTGGCGCAGAAGACCTATGAGTCGATCGGTTTTCGCGAAGACACGGAGTTCAAGAACTACACCCTGCCGATCAGCGAGGATTAAGTTCGACAGACCAAACACCGCATATCCCCGTGGGAGAGGGCTTGCTCCCAATTGCGCTGGGCCAGTCAGACTATTTATAACTGACCCACCGTAATCGGGAGCAAGCCCCTCCCACAGTTGAGTCTCCAGCGGTTCCCACGCCGTGCACCACGACACTCTTCGCTACAAAACCCACACGCTTTTCACAGTTCAATCCGTATAATGCGGACCTTTCAGGGTTGTAAGAAAATACGGCATACCGGTGTAGCCTTATTACCCGAGCTTCCGCACAGGCCTGCAGAGCCGGGCCGTTCACACAGGTGTCATCCATGGATTTCAACCCGCTCGACCTTATCCTGCATCTCGACGTTTACCTCGACCTGCTGGTAACCAATTACGGTCCGTGGATCTACGCCATCCTGTTTCTGGTCATCTTTTGCGAAACCGGCCTGGTGGTCATGCCCTTCCTGCCGGGTGATTCCTTGCTGTTTATCGCCGGCGCCGTCGCTGCAGGTGGTGGCATGGACCCGGTGTTGCTGGCCGGTCTGTTGATGTTGGCGGCGATCCTCGGTGACAGCACCAACTACGTGATCGGGCGAACCATCGGCGAGCGCCTGTTCAACAACCCGAATTCGAAAATCTTCCGCCGCGACTACCTGCAAAAAACCCACGACTTCTACGACAAGCACGGCGGTAAAACCGTGACCCTGGCGCGTTTCCTGCCGATCCTGCGCACCTTTGCGCCATTCGTTGCCGGCATTGCGAAGATGCCCTACCCGCGGTTCTTCGGTTTCAGCGTGCTGGGCACCATCCTCTGGGTCGGCGGCCTGGTGACCCTGGGCTACTTCTTCGGCAACGTGCCGTTTATCAAGAAAAACCTGTCGCTGCTGGTGGTGTTCATCATCCTGCTGTCGCTGGTGCCGATGATCATCAGCGTATTGCGCAGCCGCTTTGGCCGTACCTCCTCCGAAGCCAAGCAGCAGTAACCGGCCATGTGGTCCTTCAGCGCTTGGCGTCGCCGGCGACTGCTGGCCAAGAACCCGATTGCCGATGACACCTGGCAACGGGTGCGCCACCACCTGACCTTCCTCGACGGCATCAGCGCCGAGCAGGACCAGTGGCTGCGCGAAGCCTGCGTAGTATTTCTCGCCGAAAAACACCTCACCGCACTGCTCGGCGTCAAGCTGCACCAGGAGCAACGCCTGCTGCTCGCCGCCCAGGCGCAACTGCCGCTGATGCACCTTGGCGATCTCGATTGGTACCAGGGCTTCCACGAAATCGTGCTGTACCCCGACGACTTCCTGAGCCCCCAGCGCCATCGCGATGCCAGCGGCGTGGAACACGAGTGGGACGGCGAACACAGCGGCGAAGCCTGGCAACAAGGCCCGGTGATCCTCGCCTGGCCCGGCGTGCTCGCCAGCGGCCAGTGGGAAGGCTACAACCTGGTGATTCACGAACTGGCGCACAAGCTCGACATGCTCAACGGCGACGCCAATGGCTTGCCGCCGCTGCACAGCGACATGCGCGTGCAGGAGTGGGCCAGCGTGATGCAAAGCGCGTTTGATGATCTCAATCGCCAGTTGGACGCCGACCCGGATGCCGAAACCGACATAGACCCGTATGCGGCGCAAGACCCGGCGGAGTTCTTTGCCGTGACCAGTGAATATTTTTTCAGTGCCCCGGATTTACTGGTCAACCGTTATCCACAGGTGTACGCCCAGCTCAGCCGCTTTTATCGCCAGGATCCCCTGGCCCGCCTGAACCATTTGCAGGCGCACGACCCACGTTATCAGCCACAAGACGAATGACCGTACGACGTCTGGCGCATGGCATCGGCGTCAGAATATGCCTATAATCGCCGCCACTTTTAGGCCAATCCGGCCATGTCATATGGCCAACTACGGGGGCAACGCCCAATGAGCTACAGCAAGATTCCGGCTGGCAAAGACCTGCCGAACGACATCTACGTCGCCATCGAGATTCCGGCCAACCACGCGCCGATCAAATACGAAATCGACAAAGACAGCGACTGCCTGTTCGTTGACCGTTTCATGGCCACCCCGATGTTCTATCCGGCCAACTACGGTTTCATCCCTAACACCCTGGCTGACGACGGTGACCCCCTCGACGTGCTCGTGGTGACCCCTTACCCGGTTACCCCAGGCTCGGTTATCCGCGCACGCCCAGTCGGCATCCTGAACATGACCGACGACGGCGGCGGCGATGCCAAAGTGATCGCAGTCCCGCACGACAAGCTCTCCCAGCTGTACGTGGACGTGAAGGAATACACCGATCTGCCGCCATTGCTGCTGGAACAGATCAAGCACTTCTTTGAAAACTACAAAGACCTCGAAAAAGGCAAATGGGTGAAGATCGACGGTTGGGGCAACGCAGACGCCGCCCGCGCCGAGATCATGAAGTCGGTCGCTGCCTATAAAGGCTGATACCTGCTCCTCTTGCCCAGGCAAGTTAAAAAGCCCCGACTGCTCGGGGCTTTTTTATGAAAAAAATTAAACTCCCAGTTAAACGCGTAACACATAACGTTGACCTAAGTTGCACAACTGAAAGATCAAGCCACAACTAAGTAAAAACCTACACGCGCAATTCAACGCATGGTTTATTTGAATGGTTTTTTCGGCCAGTAAACTCTGCGTTTATGAATACATCAGGTGATCGATTAAAAGCGCTGTTACGGGAAGTGCATCTTTCCGCCTCCGACTTCGCCAAGAACCGCGGCGTCACGCCTCAACACGTGAACAACTGGTTCAAACGCGGCGTGCCCATGGGCCGACTCAACGAGTTCGCAGAACTGCTCTGCGTCTCCAGCCGTTGGCTGCGCACCGGCGAAGGCCCCAAACACCCACCGGCCAACTTCCTCCTGGAAGGCCCGGAAACACGTAAAGGACTGCCCACCACCCGCGAAGGAAGCGGAAAGTACCTCACAGGCCCTGCCTGCCCTCCAGAAAAACTCGACGTGGAGATCCCCCTCCACCAAACCTTCACCTCAACCGAACGCATCCGCGTCGCCCTGCACACCCTCGACGCGCTCAACGTAAACCCCGACCGCGCGCTAGGCGCCTACATGGTCGACAACAGCATGATCGACATCATCCAACAAGGCGCCACCCTCGCCATCGACAAAGGCCGCACCCAAATCATCGACGGTGAAATCTACGCCGTCGAACACGACGGCATGCTGCGCATCAAATACCTCTACAACCGGCCGGGAGGTGGCCTTCGCATGCGTAGCCACAACGCCGGCGAACACCCGGACGAATACCTCACCTACGAGGAACGCTTCGAACAGAACTTCACTATCGTCGGCTGGGTATTCTGGTGGTCCACCCTCAACAACCGCCGTCCACCCGTGCCGCTGGATGAGCATCTTTTGGGCTGGGAAGGCTCTAAGTCGGATCCGGAGGTGGGCATTTGAAATGAATGTGGGTATCATGCGCCGCACATTTGGCAGGGGGTGGCAAACGCTTATCCACCCTGCTCGGCGAAGCGGAGGAGTTCCCGCGGATGCCCCTACTATTCAGCCCGACGCAACGTGGGCTGAGCGATTTGAAGGCTGGTGAGGCTTGTCAAAAACAAGCTGAGGCAGTCCCCGAGAAGCCGGCCACAAGCCGGCTTTTTAATGTCTTTTTGAAAGCCACTCTCGTACTCCCCTTACCTGCCCAGTCAGGAATATCGCAATTTGCGAATGCGTGTTCACCCGCCAACAGATGCCCACTCTGCGGGCTATCACCACTTATACGTAACCGAACCAATCAAGCTACGCTCATCGCCATACCGGCACGTGGTATTGCAATACAGATACTTCCTATCAAACAGGTTCTGCGCTTTAGCCTGCAGCTGCCAATGGCTGTCCAGATCATAACTAACCAGCGCATCTACCAGCGTGTAAGCCGGAATTTTCCCGTCATAAACACTCGGTGTCGTCCGCGTAGTTCCTATGTAGCGGGCGCCAGCACCCACGCGCAAGCGCTCAAGACCAAGGCTCGCCAAGCGGTAGCTGGCCCACAGGCTCGCGGTGTTGTAGGGCACGCCCTCGATGCGCTTACCTACGTTACTCGCGGTCTTGTCTTCCAGTACGTGGGTATCGGTGTAGGCGTAGCCGGCACTGAGTTGAAGGTTCTCGGTGAGGTTGCCCTTGGCTTCGAGCTCCAGGCCTTTAGAGCGGGTCTTGCCATATTGCACGTAGGTGTTGGTGAGGCTGTCGAGGCTCAGTGAGTTGTCCTGGTCGAGCTGGTAGACGGCGGCGCTGAGCAGGGTATCGGTGCCGGGAGGCTGGTAGCGCAGACCGATTTCGTATTGTTCGCCTTCCAGCGGGGCAAACGCGTTGCCGAAGGCCGGGTTGCTGACGCTGGCCGGCTGGAATGATTGGCTGTAGCTGATATAGGGCGCCAGGCCGTTGTCCGCGAGGTAGACCAGGCCTACACGGCCGGTGGCTTTTTTGTCGTTGCGGGTGGCGCGAGCCTCAGTGGCGAAGGTAGTGGTGACGCTCTCAGCCCAGTCCTGGCGGCCGCCGAGCAGCAGTACCCATTTGTCGTCAAAGGTGATCTGGTCTTGCAGGTAGATGCCGGCCTGGCTGCTGTGCAGGTCACTGCCGGTATCGGCGGCGGTGTTGGCACCGACACCGGTGTATTGCGGGTTGGCCAGGTTCAGCGGCGGTGCCAGTTGGGCCACGGTCGAGCTGATAAAACGGTGCGAATCGTAAGTCTTGTGGTAGTAGTCGACGCCCAGCACCAGGTCGTGCTGCCAGCGCCCGCTGTCGAACGTGAAGTTGAGGTTATTGTCGCTGGTCCAGCCAGTGGAACGCTCTTCGCGGGCGCTGTAGCGGCGCAGCAGTCGGCTGCCACTGACCGACACAGGAATCAGGTAGTCCCAATTGGTATTGGCCTGGAAGTAACGAAGACTGTGGTTGACGGCGAGGTTGTCGTTGAAGCGGTGCTCGAAGAGGTAGCCGAGTGTGTCCATACGGTTGGTGAAGTGGTCGTAGCCGGGTTCACCCACGAACTGGTTGCGGCCGATCTTATAGCCGGCGGTGTTGCTGTAACTGCTGAGTGCATAGCTCATCGGCGGCGAGAAACCGGTATAGGTGTCCTGGTGGCTGGCGAGGACGGTCAGTGAGGTATCGTCGTCGGGTTTCCAGGTCACGGCCGGGGCAATGTAACGACGGTCATCATCGACGTGGTCAACCTGGGTACCGCTGTCGCGCCAAAGGCCGGTCAGGCGGTAACTGAACTCACCCTGGTCATCCAGCGGGCCGCCGAGGTCGATGGTGTACTGGCGGCGGTCGTAATTGCCTAGTTCCAGGCCGATTTCGTGCAGCGGCGTATCGGTAGGACGCTTGCTCACGGTATTGATCATGCCGCCCGGCGAGAGCTGGCCGTACAACACGGACGAGGCGCCCTTAAGTACCTCGACGCGCTCCAGACCATAGGCTTCGACGCTGCCATCGTAAGGGTTCGATTGCAGTTTCATACCATCGCGCAGGATACCCCCGGTACCGGCGCCGACGTTGAAGCCGCGTAGGGTGTAGTCGTCGGCGGTGCGGCTGAAACTGGCGGGCTGGCTGCTGAACCCGGGGGTGTACTTGAGCGCGTCGGAGAGGTTGTCGCTTTTGCGCGTGTTGAGCTCTTCGCGAGTCACTACCGACACGGATTGTGGGACTTTTACCAGTTCCGTGCGGGTTTTTGTGCCGACCGAGGAACGTTGAGCCACATAGCCGGCGTCAGCGGTTTCCCCGCTCTGACGGATTGCATTAATGGTGGTGGCATCCAGGGTCAGGCCGTCACCAGTTCGTTGCACGCTCAAGGCACCGCTTGCGGTGACCAGCACACTCAGGTCGGTGCCCACCAGGCTCTGGCGTACCGCTTCACGCGCGCTCAGGAGGCCGCGCACCCCAGGCGCCTGACGACCTGCCACATCAGCCGGAATAAACAGCACCTGCTGGCCACTCACCTGGCCAATCCCTATCAGAGTCGCGCCCACGGCGCCGGCGGGCAGGTTGAAGTCATAGACGGTTTCGGCCGCTTGCAGGGTAAAGCTGGCCAGGCAGCCGGCAAACACCGGCAAAAGGAGGTTGGGATGCATGAGCGGGCTCGCAGAAGTACGGAAACGAGTGCGCGGAATACGCGCGTCTAACAGGTATGTGACGCAAGCCCGGGATATTTTCAGGGGTGTGGGAAAAAAAACTCAAACACGCTCGATTCGCGTCCATACGCCCAGCCAGTTATCGATGCGCAACGGCAGCACATCCCTAAGCGCGGCCAGCGCGCCACGCGTGTCATCCAGGGCGAACACCCCGGAAATCCGCAACACCGCCGCCGCTGGCGAAACATGCAGCAGCCCTTGGTGGTAAGGCGCCAGGTGCTCAACCACCTGGCCCAGAGACTGGTCATGCACTTCGAGCATCCCTCTGGTCCAACTGCGCTCGTCAACATAACGCGACGGGAGGTCCCGCCAGCGGTGGCCATCGAACGCCAGGCCCTCGCCGGCGGCGAGGTGTTGGCTGTCATGGGGCGTGCGCAACTGCAAGGAACCTTCCAGTGCCCACACTTGTGGCTGGCCGGCCTGCATCGCCAGCAGGCACTGCCCACTGTCGAGCCAGACCTCGCCCCACGGGCACGCCAGCACAAACGGCCGCGCCGGATCACTTCGCACCTGGGCCTGGGCCGCGCCGCGTAACAGCTGGACGTGACGCTGCAGAGGGTTGAAATTCAGGTCGACGGAACTCTGGGCGTTGAGTTGCAAGGTCGAACCGTCTTCGAGGGTGAAACTACGGCGTTGGGCCGTTGACGTGCGCAGGTCGGCGCGAAAACGTGCGTGTAACGGCCCACCCGGCATGGTCAACAACTGCCCACCGACAGCCATCGCGCCCAGACCGAGGGCGCCACGCAGCAAACGTCGACGACTGTGCCCGGCATCGCACAGCGCATGGACGGCGGCCTGCTGCTGCACCAACGGTGCCACCGTACGGCTCAACTGCCGCTGCAAGGTCTGCCAGGCATGCAGATGACCAGGGTCGGCTTCGAGCCACAGCATCAATTGCTGTTGCTCCTGCTCAGTGAACACGCCCGAAGCACGCCGTGCATACCACTCGATCGCCTGTGCCGCCGCTGCGGACACTGTCGTCACGGAACGGCTCGATAACATGCAGTCAGTCCCTGCACCACGTACTGATGCACCCGCGTCACCGACACTCCCAGCTCATCGGCGATGCGCGCGTAAGTCAGGCCATCAATCTGGCTATATAGAAACGCCGCGCGGGCCTTGGACGACAAGCCATCGAGCAACTGATCGACCGCCATCAACGCCTCCATCACCACCCAGTGTTCCTCGGGCGAAGGCACGGTCGGCTCGGGCAAAGAGGTAAGGGCGTCGAGATAGGCTCGTTCGATATCATTGCGTCGCCAGCGAGCGAACATCAGCCGCTTGCCAATGAGGCTCAACAACGCCCGAGGCTCGCGAATGGCATGGGGATCCGGCAGCGCCACAACCTGGGCAAAGGTTTCGGCGGCCATATCGGCAGCATCTTCACGACAGTGCAGGCGCAGGCGCAGACGTTCGAGCAGCCAGCTGTGGTGCTCGCCGAACAAGCGGTGGAGCGCCTGCTGGCGGGGATCTTGGTTTGCCGAGCGAGTAGGAAACACAGCGGGAGGCGTCCGTGCTAATGAAAACTATTCTCAATAGTGGCGTGATTGGAGCCTGATTGCAAGAGTGGGCCGGGCTTGGCGGTGCAGGAGCGACTGGTCATCGATGCCAATGCCTGTACAACAGCTCATTCACCTCGCCCACGCCAACACCATCAGCTTACGCACATTGTCGCTTTTAAGTTGACAGTAAGACACCTACCAGCCGATTTATCCCCCCTCGCTCACCCATTAATCTATGCCCATGTTGAACGCAACGCCCAACCAACCTAAACAAAAAAGGATTCAACCATGAGCGCTCCAACCTATAACCGCTTGAACAAAGACGACGCCGTAGTTCTGTTGGTCGACCACCAGACCGGCCTGATCTCCCTGGTGCAGGACTTCTCGCCCAACGAGTTCAAGAACAACGTGCTGGCCCTGGCCGACCTGGCCAAGTTTTTCAACCTGCCGACGATCCTCACCACCAGCTTCGAACAAGGCCCCAATGGCCCGCTGGTACCAGAGCTGAAAGAGATGTTCCCGGACGCGCCCTACATCGCTCGCCCTGGCCAGATCAACGCGTGGGACAACGAAGACTTCGTCAAGGCGATCAAAGCCACCGGCCGCAAACAGATCATCATTGCCGGCGTGGTTACCGATGTGTGTGTAGCGTTCCCGACCTTGTCGGCGCTGGCGGAAGGGTTTGAGGTGTTTGTGGTGACGGATGCTTCCGGCACGTTCAACACCACCGTGCAGCAAGCCGCGTGGAGCCGCATGACGCAAGCCGGTGCGCAGTTGATGAACTGGTTCTCGGTGGCGTGTGAGCTGCATCGCGACTGGCGCAACGATATCGAAGGCTTGGGCAACCTGTTGTCCCAGCGCATTCCCAACTATCGCAACTTGATGAATGGGTATGCGGCGCTGACAGCTCATCAGAAGTAAGTCAGCCGAGATCCGCGATAAGCCTGCCCTGAAAAGCAGGCTTTTGCGCATCTATGCAAGGGCTTGCATAGATCTGAACGCAGACCGAACAACGCTCCCCCCTCCCACCTTGGAAAGCCCTGTTTCCTATGTGCAATGTCGCTATTTTAAGTAGCCCTTGCCCACCAGTTGACGCCGACTTTTACATCCTGCTCGTCAGCCTATTCTGACTTTTCCAACCGTTCATCCAGCCGCTTTTTGCTGCGGCAGACTCCGACGCCTTGCCCTCTGCCGAGACGTCACGGATGACACACGCCTCCCACATTGCCTCTATCGAACATGAGCTGGATGGCTTTCATCAGAGCCTGATGATTTATCGCCAGCAGATGGGCGCCTGGTATTCGCGGGCGCTGGATTCGGTGAGCCACGCGGCAGATATACCGTCCTTGTTGGGGATGGATCGGGTGGTGCGGGTCGGGGACTCGCAGCGTTCGGTAAGTATTTCCGATGCGGATTTTTCCACCGTGGCCCGCTGCCGTGCGGGCGGCGAGCTGAAGATCGAGAGCAAATTCGAGTCGCTGTATGACGTGCCGATTGGCGGGATTGCGGTCGAGGTGGTCGGGCTGGATGACGGCAGCTCCACGCCAGTCATGCTGGATGAGCACGGCAAGGGCTCTCACCACTGCGCTGCCGGCGGGCGCTATCAAGTGCGGGTGCAGGGCGGCGTGTCGGCAGAACAGGTCGATGCACTGTTTGCCTCCTATGCCGGGCTGACAGCGGACCTGGAGCAGTGGCTTCGCGAGCAGTGGCGAACCTTCAAGCCCTATTGGGAACAGTCCACCGCGAGTGCGATTGGCAGCGGCGTGCTGGCGGGCAGTTGGGCCGCGATCATGGACGTGTGGGACAGCGTCAAGCGGGTGCAGGCGGTTCTTGAAGACCCGCTTAAATACGTCGAAGAGCTCGGTGATCAGGCCGCCAAATTGGCGCAAATCGCCACCGACGCGCCCAAGGTCATGGAACAGGCGATGTTGCTCGCCAGTGACGAGGCGGCGCTGTTTCTGCTGGTGCGCACGGCGATGATCTGGTTGGACGCATTGCCGCCCAGTGAGATTGCGCAAGTGGCCGCTGGGTTTGTGGTGTCGCTGCTGATTGACCTTGTGATTGGCGCGGTGCTGACCATCGCATTGCCAGCGGCGGCTGTGGCGTATCTGAGCCTGCGGCTGGCCAGGTACGGCGCGCAGATTGTGAAGGAGGCCGTTGGTTTTGTTCAGAGCGTGCTGGCGATTCTTGCGAAGTTCATGCAAGCGGTGGGTCGCTACAAAGCGGTGGCGGTGCGCGGGGTCGTCGGTGGGGTGAAGCAAGGCACGCTGCAGATGCGCTGGCGGGCGCGGCAGAACGCGGTGCTGAAGCAAAAAGAGCATGTCGACGATGCGCCTGTTTCGGGGAAAACCCCGAACGGAGATGCGGCGGCTTCGGCGGACAAGACCGTCACCAATGGCTGCCCGGTGTCGATGGTCACTGGGGAGGAATTGCTCACCCTCACCGATGGTGTTTTAGACGGGATATTGCCGTTTGAGTGGACCCGTTTGTACCGCACCAGCGCGGTGGAAGTGGATGTTGGGCTGGGGTTTGGCTGGAGTCATTCGCTGGCGCAGCGGCTTTCTGTTTCGGGCGATTCGGTGGTGTGGACCGACCATGAAAACCGCACTGTTTCGTTTCCACTGCCGACTGTTGCGCGACCGGCGATCACCAACAGCCTGGCTGAAGCGGCGATTTATTTGGGATCTTCGCCGGATGAGTTAGTGCTGGCCCAGGCCTCGCGGTTTTATCACTTTCGTGACGGGGTGCTGGTCTCGATCAGCGATGCGTATGACAACCGCCTGCGGATTTCGCGGGATGTGGTGGGGCGTATTGCACGGCTGGATAACGGCGTCGGGCGCTCGTTGTGTTTGCGCTATGAACTGGGCCGCATGGTGGCGGTGGATTACCAGGTTCAGCGGGCCAAGGGGTACGAGCCTTACGAATGGATCACGGAACAGAGCGTTGTTTCCTACGCCTATGACGACGCCGGACGACTGGTTTCGGCGACCAACGCCGTCGGCGAAAGCGAGGTTTATCGGTACGACGAGCAGCACGTCATTCTGGAGCGTGGACTGGCCGGTGGGGCGAGCTTCTTTTGGGAGTGGGAACGCTCCGGCAAGGCGGCACGCTGTGTCCGGCACTGGGCCAGTTTTTCGCAGATGGACACGCGGTATGCCTGGGGTGAGGACGGCCGCGTGGTCGTGCAGAACGCCGATGGCAGTCAGGAAGTGTACGTCCACGATGACCGCGCACGGCTGGTGCAGCGCATTGATCCGGACGGCGCTCAGCACTTCAAATCCTACGATGACAAGGGTCGACTGACGGTCGAGCAGGATCCGCTCGGGGCGGTGACGGCGTATCAGTACGACGATGCCGGACGCTTGGTGGCGGTGTTTCCGGGGGATGACGCGCCGACGTCCTACGAGCATGACAACGGCTTCGTACGGGTGGTGCGGCGTGGTGAGGCGGTTTGGAAGTACGAGCGTAACGATCAGGGCGACGTAACGCGTAGGACCGATCCCGATGGTGAGGTGACGGACTACAGCTACAACAAATATGGGCAACTGACGGGGGTTTGGTATCCCGACCACAGTTGTCACCGCCTGGTGTGGAATGAACGCGGTCAGCTCATTGAAGAACAACGGCCCAATGGCGGCGCCAAGCGCTATCGCTACGATGATCTGGGCCGCCAGATTGCCCGCGAGGATGAACAAGGCGCGCTGACCCAATACCAATGGGACAGCGTCGGCCGATTGATTCGCATCGTGTTGCCAGGCGGTGCCACGCGAGAATACAGCTACAACCCCTACGGAAAAATCACCGCCGAACGCGACGAACTCGGCCACGTCACCCGCTACGAATACGCCGACGGCCTACACCTGATCAGCCGCCGCCTCAACGCCGATGGCAGCCAGGTCAACTACCGCTACGACAACGCTCGGCTGTTGCTCACCGAAATCGAAAACGAAGTCGGCGAAACCTACCGGCTCAACTACCACCCCAACGGCCTGATCCAGCAGGAAATCGGCTTTGACGGCCAGCGCACCGCCTACGTCTACGACCTTAACGGCAACCTTCAGGAAAAAACCGAACACGGCGACGACGGCCGTCAGCTAGTTACCGTTTACGAGCGCGACCACGCCGGCCGACTCGTACGAAAAACCTTACCCGACGGCAGCACGGTCGATTACGCCTACGACCGCCAAGGCAACCTCCTCAGCGTCGACGACGGCCACTGGGCGCTGGCGTACGAGTACGACGCCCAAAATCGCCTCACCGGTGAGCATCAGGGTTGGGGCACCTTGCGCTATGGCTATGACGCGTGCGGCCAGCTGCAACACCTGCGCCTGCCAGACAACAACCGACTGGTGTTCAACCACGCCAAAGGTGGTCATTTGGCGACAGTTGAGTTGAATGGCGAAACGCTGACCTCGCACCTCTTCAAATCCGGCCAGGAGCACCAACGCCAACAAGGCCAACTCCTCAGCCACTACCACTACGACGACCAACACCGCCTGCACGCCCACACCGTCACCCAACAGGAAAACCACCTCTACCAACGCCACTACGATTACGACAAATCCGGCAACCTCACCCGCCTGAACGACACCCGCAAGGGCGAACACCGCTACCGCTACGACCCACTAGCCCGCCTCACCCGCGCCGACCATTCGCAAGACCTGCAAGAACGCTTCGGCCACACCCCTGCCGGCAATCTACTGATGCACGACCGCCCCGGCCCGGACATTGTGGCGGGCAATCGGTTGATGATTCAGGGCGACCGGCATTACGACTATGACGCCTTCGGCAACCTGATCCGTGAACGGCGCGGCAAGGGCCATCAACTCGTTACCGAGTACCGCTACGACTGCCAGCATCGCTTGATCGGCCTCACCCAGCCCAACGGCCAAACCGCGAGTTACCGCTACGACCCGTTTGGGCGACGCATCAGCAAAACCGTCGATGGCATAACGACCGAGTTTTTCTGGCAAGGCGACAAACTCATCGCCGAACACCATGCGGATCGCCATCGCAGTTTTATCTATGAACCGGACAGCTTTCGGCCGCTGGCGCTGCTGGAAGGCTTCGGCCCACAAGACACCAAGCCCTACCACTACCAACTCGACCACCTCGGCACGCCGCAGGAACTCACAGCTCCTGATGGCGAAATTGTCTGGTCCGCCCACTACCGCGCCTACGGCCAAATCAGCCGCCTCGACATAGGAAAAATCGACAACCCGCTGCGTTTCCAAGGCCAATACTTCGATCCGGAAAGCGGACTGCACTACAACCGCCATCGCTACTACAATCCGGATATTGGTCGTTACCTGACGCCAGACCCGGTGAAGCTGGCGGGTGGGATCAACGCCTACCAGTACGCGCCCAATCCTACGGGGTGGGTGGATCCGTTGGGATTAACTTGCGTCTCCGGGAGGTGCCCTGGACAAAGAGACGAAGCGTTAGCGAAAAAACATGGCCCCACCTCCCCGGAGACTAGTGGCGCTATCCGCTCATCAACATATGAACAGGCCGCAAATAAAGCACTAGATTGGCTGCTTGAAAATAACTTCCGCGCAGAAAAGCCAACTCCAGGAAGATTCGGTCCACGCAAAGGGGAGCCAGTGGGAATGCAGACAGCCGACGGTAAGACTGGTTACCGGGTTGAGCATGACAATAAGAATGGCGCCCATATAAATGTTTGGTCTGCGAAGAAAAAAGGACCACACTACCTTTTTGACGCCAGCCCAAAAACCGTATTCAAATTGACTAAAAGGTTCGCGAAAAAATGAGTTACTTTGATGACGAGCTAATTAAAGAGCTTAAGGCCCACAACATCCCCTTTAATATTCTATCTGTGAATAACCACAATTCTATCGTTAGAGAAATCAATGAGCGCATACCTTTCTCAGGAAGCAAAATCGCTTGGAGCAAATTAAAAAAGAGCATTAGCTTTGAGGATGAACTTCCGCACGCAGCGAATTCGCAACTCGCCAAGGAAATAAAAAATGTAGCAACCGACGAAATAGTTATTTTAGGCGATTCGGTTTGTGATGAGGCTTACATCATACATTCCGAAGACTTAGAAGAAGCACTCAGATTTTTTTCAGAAATACCACAGCACACCTATATAACATCTAAGTCATTGGAATGGATTGCATGCATCTCATTCGAAGGACAATTGAACTTCGCTAATCTTGTCTCAGAATAAAAATTCGGGCCCTTGTTAAATCACTCCCATGGCTTGAGCCACAAAGATGGTCGCAGATCTGAACAACCATGAAACATGAAAAAGTTAGAATACTGCAGCACACCAAAACAAAAAAAACAATAGCTAGACGCTTTCCAAAGCTCGTGTCAAGGCACGCCATGAGCATGACAATTCCTGCCAGCAAACCCATCCGCTTCCTGAGAGACCGCCGCAGCACGCGTTATCAGGTCGATACAGCGGACCGCTGACACCCCACTCATTTGCCCCCATCCCCCATGTCTGCTAGTGTCGCGCCGGTTTACCGTCTACCGGAATAGCCGCCATGGCCCGCAAAAAAGTTGCACTCGATTTCGAACAATCCCTCGCCGATCTGCAAACCCTGGTCGAGCGTCTGGAGAACGGCGAGTTGTCGCTGGAGGACTCGCTGACAGCGTTTGAGCAAGGCATCGGCCTGACCCGTGACTGCCAGAGCGCGTTGGCGCAGGCCGAGCAAAAGGTGCAGGTGTTGCTCGAGCGTGACGGCGAGTTGGCCGAGGAACCTTTCGATGCGGAACAGCCGGAATGATCGACGCGTACCAGGCCAGTAGCCAAGCCCGGGTGAATGCGGCGCTGGAGCCCTTGTTTGTTGCGCCAAGCCCGGAAATGAAGCGTTTATACGAGGCCATGCGCTACAGCGTGATGAATGGCGGCAAGCGTGTACGCCCGTTGCTGGCGTATGCGGCCTGCGAAGCACTGGGCGCGCCCGCCGAGCAGGCCAATGGTGCGGCGTGTGCGGTGGAGTTGATCCACGCCTATTCCCTGGTGCACGACGATCTGCCGGCGATGGACGATGACGATCTGCGTCGCGGCCAGCCGACCACCCACAAAGCCTTTGACGAAGCCTATGCGATTCTGGCCGGCGATGGCCTGCAAAGCCTGGCGTTCAGTGCCTTGCTGGACCCGCGCCTGAGCAGTGTCAACGCCGAGATCCGTCTGCGCATGGTCACCGACCTGGCCCTGGCCGCCGGTCCGGCCGGCATGGTCGGGGGGCAGGCGATCGACATGGGCTCGGTCAGCCTCAAGTTGGATCAAACCGCCCTCGAACACATGCACCGCCACAAGACCGGCGCGCTGATCGAGGCCGCCGTGCAGTTGGGCGCCCTGGCCAGTGGTCGTGCCGACGCGGCCCAATTGGCGGCGTTGCAGACCTATTCCCGAGCCATCGGCCTGGCGTTCCAGGTGCAGGACGACATTCTCGACGTAGAAAGTGACACCGCAACCCTGGGCAAACGCCAGGGTGCCGATATCGCACGGGATAAACCGACGTATCCGGCACTGCTCGGCCTGCAAGCCGCCAAGGCCTATGCCCTGGAACTGCGCGATCAGGCCCTGGACGCCCTGCGACCATTCGACGCGGCAGCCGAGCCATTGCGTGACCTGGCGCGGTATATCGTCGAACGCCGCCACTGATAAAGGCCGCATATCGGCCAACTTCGGTGCTCTGCGTGGGCAGTTTGCGATGCTTGAGGTAAACTGCCGCCTCTTCTTATACCTATAACGATTCGCCTGATGCCCACGACGTTTCAAGAGATTCCCCGCAAGCGCCCGTCCACGCCCCTGCTCGACCGTGCTGCCATGCCGGACGGCCTGCGTCGACTGGGTGAAGCCGAGCTGGAAACCCTGGCCGATGAACTGCGCCTGGAATTGCTCTACACGGTCGGCCAGACCGGTGGGCATTTCGGCGCGGGCCTGGGCGTCATCGAGCTGACGATCGCCTTGCATTACGTGTTCGACACCCCGGACGACCGGCTGGTGTGGGACGTGGGCCACCAGGCGTATCCGCATAAAATCCTCACCGGCCGCCGCGAGCGCATGGGCACTCTGCGCCAGAAGGACGGCGTCGCCGCCTTCCCACGTCGCTCCGAGAGCGAATACGACACCTTCGGCGTCGGCCACTCCAGCACCTCGATCAGCGCAGCACTGGGCATGGCGATTGCCGCCCGTCTGCAAAACAGCGATCGCAAGGCGATTGCAGTGATCGGTGATGGCGCGCTGACCGCCGGCATGGCGTTTGAAGCGCTGAACCATGCGCCGGAAGTGGACGCCAACATGTTGGTGATCCTCAACGACAACGACATGTCGATTTCGCGCAACGTCGGTGGCTTGTCCAATTACCTGGCAAAAATTCTCTCCAGCCGTACCTACGCCAGCATGCGCGAAGGCAGCAAGAAAGTGCTGTCGCGCCTGCCCGGTGCGTGGGAAATTGCCCGGCGCACCGAAGAATATGCCAAGGGCATGCTGGTACCCGGCACGCTGTTCGAGGAGCTGGGCTGGAACTACATCGGCCCGATCGACGGTCATGACCTGCCCACCCTGATCGCCACGCTGCGCAATATGCGCGACCTCAAGGGCCCACAGTTCCTGCACATCGTTACCAAGAAGGGCAAAGGCTTCGCCCCGGCGGAAGTCGACCCAATTGGTTACCACGCCATCACCAAGCTCGAACCACTGGACGCCCCCGCCGCCGCGCCGAAAAAGCCCAGCGGGCCAAAGTATTCCGGTGTGTTCGGCGAATGGCTGTGTGACATGGCCGCCGCCGACCCGCGCCTGGTAGGCATCACCCCGGCGATGAAGGAAGGCTCCGACCTGGTGGCGTTCAGCGAGCGTTTCCCGCTGCGCTACTTCGACGTGGCCATTGCCGAGCAGCACGCGGTCACCTTCGCCGCCGGCATGGCCTGTGAGGGCGCCAAGCCGGTGGTGGCGATCTACTCCACGTTCTTGCAGCGCGGCTATGACCAGTTGGTACATGACGTCGCGGTGCAGAACCTCGATGTGCTGTTCGCCATCGACCGCGCCGGTTTAGTCGGCGAAGACGGCCCGACCCACGCCGGCAGCTTCGATTTGTCTTATCTGCGCTGCATCCCCGGCATGCTGGTGATGACGCCGAGCGACGAAAACGAACTGCGCAAGATGCTCAGCACCGGTCACCTGTACAACGGCCCGGCCGCCGTGCGCTACCCGCGCGGCAACGGCCCGAATGCCGTAATCGAAAAAGACCTGGAGCCAATCGAGATCGGCAAAGGCATCGTGCGGCGCCAAGGCAGCAAGGTCGCGTTCCTGGTGTTCGGCGTGCAATTGGCCGAAGCGCTGAAAGTCGCCGAGAAGATCGACGCAACCGTGGTCGACATGCGCTTCGTCAAACCGCTGGATGAAGCCCTGGTTCGTGAGATTGCCGGCAGCCATGAATTGCTGGTGACCGTCGAAGAAAACGCCATCATGGGCGGTGCCGGTGCGGCGGTCAGTGAGTTTTTGGCGCGGGAAAACATCCTCAAGTCGGTGCTGCACCTGGGCTTGCCGGATGTGTATGTCGAACATGCCAAACCGGCGCAGATGCTGGCGGAATGTGGGCTGGATGAAGCAGGGATCGAGGCTTCGGTGCGCGAGCGCATGGCGATGCTGGCCTGTAGAAACCGGGACCTGAAAGGTGGGAGGGGCTTGCCCCTCCCACCCTTGGTTTTGTGTCAATTTTAAAAGCCACGTACAACCCATGAACCGCCTGCGCCTCGCCCTGCCCCTGCTGCTTCTCCCCGCACCCGACCTGCTCGCCGACACCCGCGACGCCGCCCTCAAACTCCCCGATGTGGTCATCAGCGCCAACCGCCAGGTCCAGGCGCGCAATGACAGCAGTGCGGCCAACACCGTCTTCACCCGCGACGACATCGACCGCCTGCAACCCACCAGCCTCGCCGACCTGCTCAGCCGCGTTCCCGGCGTACAAGTGGCACCCACCGGCGGGCGCGGCAGCCTGCCGGGGATTTACCTGCGCGGCACCAAATCCGCCCAAAGCCTGGTGCTGGTGGACGGCCAACGCATCGCCAACGCCACGTCCGGCGACAGCGGCCTGCAATACCTGAATGTCGACCAAATTGAGCGTGTGGAAGTGCTGCGCGGCTCACGTTCGGTGATCTACGGCAGCGATGCAATCGGCGGGGTGATCCAGCTGTTCACCCGGCGCAACGCCGAACAAGGTCTGCAACCGCGCCTGAAACTGGGTGTTGGCAGCCGCCAGACCTGGGAGCGCAGCCTGGGGCTGTCGGGCGGCGACGCACGCACGCGGTTCAACCTCGGGGCGAGCCTGGATGACACCGCCGGTATCAACTCAACCCACCGATCCTTCCCCAGCGACGGCGACCATGATGCCTATCGCAACCAGTCGATCAGCCTGAACCTCAGTCATTCGTTCAGCGATGAATTGGAGGCGGGATTCAACCTGCTGGATAACCGTGGCAAGTCGGAGTATGACAACAGCTTCGGTCGCTATGACGCCGCCAGCGGGCAGACGTTGGGGCAAAAGCCCTACACCGATTACGCCGTGAGCAGCGCCAGCGGCTATCTGGACGCCACGCTCAGTGAGCGCTGGCAGTCGCGCCTGGAACTGGGCCACAGCGAAAACCGCGACACCAAGCGCGATACGCTCAGTGATGAATTCAGCGTATTCAACACCTACCGCGACTCGGTCAACTGGCAAAACGATGTGACGCTGGACGAGCAAAACCGCCTGATCCTTGGAGGCGACTGGTACGAAGACCGCTTCCACGGCTCTACCACCTTCAGCGAAAACAGCCGCTGGAACCGCGCCGCATTTGTGCAGCACCGCTTCCGCAGCGAGTGGTTCTCCACCGAACTGGGCCTGCGCCGCGACCAGAACCAACAGTTCGGTGGCCAGAACAGCTGGAGCGGCACCCTGACCGTGCCGGTCAACCCCGACAATGACCTGCTGCTGACCTACAGCGAAGGCTTTCGCGCGCCGACCTTCAACGACCTGTATTACCCAGACACGAAGTACAGCAACCCCAACCTGCTGCCCGAAACCTCAAAAAGCTACGAGCTGCAATGGCGCAGTCAACTGACGGATAGCACGCAGCTGGAAGCCTCGCTGTACCGCACCGATTTGAGCGATGCGATTATCCTCGACAGCTCCGGCAAGCCGCAGAACGTGGCGTCGGCGCGCATCAATGGCTTTGAAGCGGCGCTCAAGCAGACGTTATTCGGCTGGCAGGGCAACCTCGGGCTTTCGATCATCGACCCGCGTGACCGCGACAGCGGCCATACCCTGGCCCGCCGCGCACGGCGCACGTTGAGCCTGGACCTGGACCGGCAATTCGACAGATTCGGGGTGGGCGCCAACTGGCAGGCGATCAGCCGCAGCTATGACGACGAAGACAACCGCAACCGTCTGGGCGGCTATGCGCTGCTCGGTCTGCGCAGCAGTTGGGCGATCAATCATGATGTCAGTGTGTCGTTGAAAGTCGACAACCTGCTGGACCGCCGCTATGCGCGGGCCCGCTACAGCTATGACGCAGCGGACTTTTCCAACAACCACGACTACCGCGAAGAGGGCCGCACCTGGCTGTTGGGGCTCACGTGGACGCCCCACCTGTAGCGACTCGACTCAATAGACCTGGCGCATAGGTTCGTTGTCGCTCAGGTAACCCGCTTTGATTGCCTCGGCACAGGTGATGAAGCCTTAGGCGCGCCTGTCGGTGAAGCCGACGTTCAGGTCTTAATAACCCGTCGGAAAATGCCCAGGCTCAGGCTAGCGCTGTGGCGCAATCAATTGGCACAGCTTCGCCACTGCGTCGACCATCTGCGCACTGGGCCGCTCCAGGCCTTTGTCCGTCACAAGCCGCACCCGCCCCGCCATCGCCGGCCAGACCTTCCAGGCATCCGCCTGAGCCTGGTCACCGACCAGAATCACCTCGGGATCGCGCTGCAACACCGACTCAATGCTCACCTGCGGCGCAGGCAGCTTCAGGTCATCAAACACATTGCGCGCACCGCATACCGTCAAGGCATCGCTGATGATCTGCCCGCCGCCCACGGTATAGAGCGGCTGGTTCCAGACTTGGTAAAACACCCGCACCGGCTCGGCCCGCTGATAACGCTGGCGCAGCTCGGCCAGACGCTGGCGCAGTTGAGCGGCCAATTGGCGGCCGGCATCGGCACGGCCCAGTTGCCGGGCAATCGCTTCGACCTGGGTGGTCAGTTGTTCAAGGCTATGGGGTTCGGCCACGTAGACGGGGATATTCAGGCGTTGCAACTGCTCACGCTGGGCCGGGCCGAGGCTGCCGGGCCACAGCAGGATCAAGTCGGGCTTGAGGCTGAGCAGGCGCTCGATGTTCAACTGGCCGTATCGGCCCACCGACGGCACCTGCGTCAACGCGGCCGGCCGCTCACCGCCATCGAGCACGCCCACCAGCAGGTCGGCGGCCCCCAGTTCAAGCACAATTTCCGACAGCGACGGCGCCAAGCTCACCACCCGCTCCGCGGCCGAGGCCTGGGCACTCGTTGCCAGCAGCAGAACCGCCAGCCAGTGGCGCATCATCCCAACTGACGCGGAATGCGATAGAGGTAAAACAGCACCAGCGTCGACAGCGCCAGCAAAAACAGCGGTACCGCCTCCAGGCCGACAAACACCGCCAACGCGCCGACCCAGGCCGGGAGCGCCGCCACCAGCAACGCCATGCGACGACGCGCCGCCAAGGTGATCCAGGCCGCCGGTTCTTCAGGGGTATCGAGGGCTTTGGAGGTCGCGATCAACGCGTGTTTATAGCCGTTAAAGAAGCGCAGGCTGAGAAACATCGAAGCCATGCCGGCGATAAAGAACGGCATGGCCAGCACCGGCAGCAGGGCTTCGGCGCGGCCGAACACCAGGTTGATCACGAACAATGGCAGCAGCGCGAGGGCCAGGTATTGCCACCAGTTGAAGGACAGTCGTCGCTTTACCTGGCCACGGGTCACGCGCGATCGACCTCGCCTTGGTGCTCATTGCCCATCATGTGGTCGAGCTTGCTGGCTTTAGTGGCCAGGTAGAGCTTGTTGTGCGGGTTGTGCCCGGTGTGCAGCGGCACGCGCTCGGCCACGGTGATGCCCATTTCGGTCAAGGCTTTGACCTTGCGCGGGTTGTTGGTCATCAGGCGCAGGGATTTCACGCCCAGATGTTCCAGCATCGGCAGGCAGATCGCGTAGTCACGCTGGTCGGCGGCGAAGCCCAGGCGCTCGTTGGCCTCAACGGTATCGGCGCCGCCGTCTTGCAGTTCGTAGGCGCGAATCTTGTTCAACAGGCCAATGCCACGACCTTCCTGACGCAAATACAGCAGCACGCCACGGCCTTCATGGGCGATGGCGCGCATGGCGGCTTCCAGTTGCGAGCCGCAGTCACAGCGCTGGCTGAACAACGCATCGCCGGTCAGGCACTCGGAGTGCACTCGCCCCAGCACCGGCGCGCCATCGGCGATATCGCCCAGGCTGAGCACAACGTGCTCGCGGCCAGTGGCTTCTTCGAGAAAGCCATTCATGGTGAACGTGGCAAAAGGGGTAGGCAGCTTGGAAGCAGCGACGAAAACGACGGGCACCGTGTGCTCCTGATTTCAGATTTCACAGAGGCGGGCATTGTAACAGCAGGTTCCTACAGACGCTTAAGCTGAATGATCGCTGATAAAGATCAATCGGTTTGATTGGCCTTCGTCCCGGTTCTATGCAGGTTAGAACGGATACGGCAGTTTCCAGCGCTGGAAGATCGGCTTGAGCTCGCCACTTTTTACCAGGACGGCCATGCGCTGGTCGAACACCGTGCGCAATGCCCGCCCGCGTTCGGTATCGGCAAAACCTACGTAGAGCGGCAAGTCGATGATGTGAGTAAGCCGGAATGTGGCGGGGTCTTGCGCCTGGCTGAGAACCTCGTTGGCTTCGGCGAGGGCATCGATGTAGAAGTCGGCACGGCCATGCTGGAGCATCGGCAAAATGCCCTCGCGCCGCTCGATCTGTTTAAAGCGCCGCATGTTAGGCAAATACCCTTCGTACTTGTAACCGCGCATCCAGGCCAGGCGGTAGTCGCCCAGCGTTGCCGCGCTCGGCGTCGGTGAGGAGGCCAACCCGAGGGCATAGATCCGGTCGGAGTCGAAGTTCCAGCGCGGGTACAGCACGCCCTTGACCTCATCGCGGTAAGAACCGACCCAGCCGTCCACTTCACCGCACTGGGCCAGGCCCACGGAGCGGGTGTAGGGCTCGATGCGGGTGTGCAAGGTGATCCCGGCCGGTTCGAATACCCGTCGCAATACGTCCCAGGCCAGGCCGCTGCCGTCGGCATTGGTGTAGTCGTCCCAGGCCTCACTGGCCAACATGACGTTGCCGGGAGGCACCGCGCTATCCTCTGCCCGCCCACAGGTCGAAACGACACACAGCAGTATCAGCAGCCAGCGGCGCACGTGCATCGGTACGACCTCCTGCAAAGCCTTGCATCGGTAATGACGTTATAGAGGGTAGCCCAGCACACCGATTCAGGGCGTCTGGCCAAAATGTTGATAACCACGCAGAGCGGGAGTGATGTCTTGCCCGCCGGCATCAAGCAGCGTTACGCCCTGCCCGGCCTCGACGCGGCCGATAACATGCACCGGCCAGCCGGCGGCCAGTAACGGCGCCAACTCGACGGGCGGCAGGGTGAACGCCAGCACATAGTCGTCGCCGCCGCTTAACGCGGCCACCCTGGCCTGCTCATCCCCCAAAAACGCGAGCAAGGCCTCGGACAACGGCAAGCGCTGACGCTCGATCAACAGGCTTACGCCCGACGCCTTGGCGATATGCCCGCAATCGGCCAACAAACCGTCCGAAATATCCATGGCGGCTGTCGCCCTGCCCCGCAGCGCCAGGCCCAGCGCCAATTGCGGTTGCGGCGACCAGTAATGCGCCAGCAGCGGGTCGGCAATGCTCGCATCGGCATTGCGTTGGCCCAGTACCAGCGGCAAGGCACCTGCGGCGTTGCCCAAGGCGCCGCCGACACACATCAGGTCGCCCGGTTGCGCACCGCGCCGCGTCAACGCTTGCCCGGCCGGCACACGGCCGAACACCGTCAGGGTCAGGCTGAGCGGCCCGCGCGTGGTATCGCCGCCCACCAGGCCCACACCGCAGCGTTGCGCCATGGCGTTCAACCCTTGGGCATAGCGTTGCAGCCAGTCGGCTTCGACCGTCGGCGTGGTCAGGGCAAGGGTGAATGCGAGGGGGTTGGCGCCCATGGCAGCCAAGTCGCTGACCGCCACGGCCAGCGAGCGCTGGCCGAGCAGGAACGGATCGCAAGGGTCGGCAAAATGCACGCCGGCCACCAGGGTATCGGTGGAAATTGCCAGTTGCTCCCCAGGCGGGAGTGCCAGCAAGGCGCAGTCGTCGCCGATCCCCAGGGCAATGCCTTCGCCACCCTGCGCACAGGGCGCGGCGGCGAAGTAGGTGCGGATCAGCTCAAACTCACCCATTCGGGACTCAAGCGCAACTTAGCGCTTGTGTTCCTTCACTTCGGCTTCACGCAGGCGCGGGGCCAGCTTGTCGAGCACGCCGTTCACGAACTTGTGGCCGTCGGTCGAACCGTAGACTTTCGCCAGTTCGATGCCTTCGTTGATCACCACGCGGTACGGCACGTCGACGCGCTTGAGCAACTCCCAGGTGGACAGGCGCAGTACGCACAGCTCAACCGGGTCGAGTTCTTCGAGGGTCAGGTCCAGGCAGGGCGCCAGGGCTGTATCGATCTCGGTCAGGTTGGCATGCACACCGTGCAGGATGTCGTGGAAATAGCTCTGGTCGGCGAAGGTGAAGTCGTTATCGACGCGAAACTGCGCCTCGATTTCGTTCAGCGAAGCGCCTGCCAGGTGACGCTGGTACAGCGCCTGGGTCGCGAGCTGACGCGCTTTACGACGCTTTTCGCTCTTGGATGGCTTGCCGGCATCCGCAGGGCGCGGGTCCTGAGGGTTGAACTGATCGCTCTCGTCGGAAATCACTTGGCCTCCAACTGCGACAGCAGGCTGACCATTTCCAGGGCGGACAGGGCAGCTTCAGCGCCTTTGTTACCGGCCTTGGTGCCGGAACGCTCGATGGCTTGCTCGATGGAATCAACGGTCAGTACGCCGAACGCGACCGGCACGCCGAACTCCATGGACACCTGGGCCAGGCCCTTGGTGCATTCACCGGCCACGTATTCGAAGTGCGGAGTACCGCCACGAATGACCGCGCCCAGGGCGATGATCGCCGCGTATTCGCCCTGTTGGGCAACTTTTTGCGCAACCAGTGGAATTTCGAAGGCGCCAGGGGCGCGGATGAGGGTGATGTCGCTTTCGCTCACACCGTGGCGAACCAGGGCATCCACGGCACCGCTTACCAGGCTTTCAACCACGAAGCTGTTGAAGCGGCCAACCACCAGGGCATAGCGGCCTTTGGGGGCGATGAAGGTACCTTCGATGGTCTTCAGGGTCATTCGACAAATCTCTTAAAGAGCCGGGACGCGAAAAGTGCGCCCCTCAGTGATGATTTAACCGCGAACAAGGGGCAAAAATAGCCGGCCTTTATTCGGAGGGCACGTATTCTACAACTTCCAGATCGAATCCGGATATCGCATTAAATTTCATCGGTGCGCTCATCAGGCGCATTTTGCGCACCCCGAGGTCGCGCAGGATCTGCGAACCGGCACCGACGATGCTGTAGGTGGTCGGTGTTTTCACCTGGGTCTGCTCGGCAGTTTCGCGAATATGCGCCAGCAACACGTCGCCATCCACCGGGTTGCCCAGCAGCAGCACCACGCCGCTGCCGGCCTCGGACACCGCAGCCATGGCGGCGCGCAGGCTCCAACGGCCGGGTTGCTTGACCATCAACAGGTCGCGTAGCGGGTCCATGTTGTGTACGCGCACCAGGGTCGGTTCTTCACCGCTGATGGCGCCCAGGGTCAGTGCCATGTGCACATCGCCTTCCACCGAATCACGGTAGGTCACCAGGTTGAATTGGCCCAGTTCGCTGTCCAGCGGCTGCTCGGCAATCCGCTGAACGGTACGTTCGTGGATCATCCGGTAGTGAATCAGGTCGGCGATGGTGCCGATCTTGATGCCATGTTCGGCGGCAAAGGCTTCGAGTTCGGCGCGACGGGCCATGGTGCCGTCGTCGTTCATCACTTCGCAGATCACGCCGCTCGGCTCGAAACCGGCCATGCGCGCCAAATCACAGGCGGCTTCGGTGTGGCCGGCACGGGCCAGGGTGCCGCCCGGCTGGGCCATCAGCGGGAAGATATGGCCGGGGCTGACGATGTCTTCGGCCTTGGCGTCCTTCGCGGCCGCGGCTTGCACGGTGCGGGCGCGGTCGGCGGCGGAAATACCGGTGGTGACGCCGGTGGTCGCTTCGATCGATACGGTGAACTTGGTGCCAAAACCAGAGCCATTGCGCGGCGCCATCAGCGGCAGCTTGAGCAGCTCGCAGCGTTCGCGGCTCATGGGCATGCAGATCAGCCCACGGGCGTGCTTGGCCATGAAGTTGATGTGCTCGGGCTTGCAGGCCTCGGCGGCCATGATGATGTCGCCTTCGTTCTCGCGGTCTTCGTCATCCATCAGGATGACCATCTTGCCTTGGCGGATGTCTTCAACCAGTTCTTCGATGCTATTGAGCGCCACGTGGCACCCCCTTGGTCAGGATTTCAGGTAGCCGTTAGCGGCCAGAAAACTTTCAGTGATGTTCCCGGACGCAGGCTCTGCGGCCTTGTCGCCCATCAGCAGGCGTTCCAGGTAACGGGCAAGCAAGTCGACTTCCAGGTTCACCCGGCGACCCGGCTGGTACGACGCCATGATGGTTTCGCTCAGGGTGTGGGGAATGATGGTCAGTTCGAATTCGGCGCCATTCACGGCGTTCACGGTCAGGCTGGTGCCGTCGACGGTGATCGAGCCTTTGTGGGCGATGTACTTGGCCAGCTCTTTGGGCGCGCGGATGCGAAATTCCACGGCGCGCGCGTTTTCGCTGCGCGCAACCACTTCACCGACACCGTCGACATGGCCGCTGACCAGGTGGCCGCCCAGGCGCGTGGTGGGGGTCAGGGCTTTTTCCAGGTTGACCGGGCTGCCGGCCTTGAGGTCGTTCATCGCGGTGCAGTCCAGGGTTTCCCGGCTGACGTCGGCGGCAAAGCCGTTGCCAGGCAGCTCGACGACGGTCAGGCACACACCGCTGACGGCGATGCTGTCGCCCAGCTTCACGTCGCCGAGGTCGAGTTTGCCGGTTTCAACCAGCAGGCGCACGTCGCCGCCTTTGGGGGTCATTGCACGGATGCTGCCGATGGATTCGATAATGCCGGTGAACATTTCGTTCTCCTGAAAACGGGGGGCTGACGCTCAAGCGCAGGCCGGGAATTATACGCTCGCTGCTGGCACAGGGATGGCAGTGACTCGCCAGTCATCGCCTACAGCGCGCATTTCAGTGATCTTGAGTTGGGGGGCATCGGCCAGTTTCTCAAGCGGCCAGTCGAGCAACGGCCGCGCAGCGGAGCCGAGGAACTTGCCGGCGATGAAAATCACGTATTCGTCCACCAGGCCTTGTTGGGCAAAGGCGCCTGCCAGGCTTGGGCCGGCTTCCACCAGCACCTCGTTGACGCCACGCGCAGCGAGGGCGACCAGGGCCGAGCGCAGGTCGACCTGGCCGTCCACGCCGGGCACCACCAGGCACTCGGGGCCACGGGGAAACTGGTTTTCCGGGGTGACGCACGTAATGACCAGTGCCGGGCCGGCCTTGAAGAATGGCGCATTGAGCGGCACGCGCAGGCGGCCGTCGATCAATACGCGCAGCGGCGGGCGCGACATGGCCAGGGCCGTGGTGGCGGCATCCAGGCCCAGCTCGGCGGCGCGCACGGTCAGGCGGGCGCCGTCCGCCAACACCGTGTCGGCGCCGGTCAGTACCACGCTGGCCTCGGCACGCAGGCGCTGCACCGCCGCGCGGGCAGCGGGGCCGGTGATCCATTGGCTTTCGCCGCTGGCCATGGCGGTGCGCCCGTCCAGGCTCATCGCCAGCTTGACCCGCACAAACGGCAGGCCATGTTCCATACGTTTGAGAAACCCCGGGTTCAACGCCCGCGCCTGAGCTTCCAGCACGCCGCTGCGAACCTCGATCCCGGCCTGGGCCAGACGCTGCATGCCGCGCCCCGCCACTTCCGGGTTCGGGTCCTGCATGCCGGCCACCACGCGCGCGACGCCGGCACTCACCAGCGCATCGGCGCAGGGCGGCGTGTGGCCGTGGTGGCTGCACGGTTCGAGCGTCACGTACACCGTGGCGCCACGGGCCTTGTCACCGGCGGCGCGCAGGGCGTTGGGTTCGGCATGCGGTTCGCCGGTGCGTTCGTGCCAACCTTCACCGACCACCTGCCCATCGCGCACGATCACGCAGCCCACTCGCGGGTTGGGGTGAGTGGTGTACAGGCCGTTGCGCGCCAATTCTAGGGCGCGGGCCATGTAGTGGGCGTCGAGCACTGCCTGTTCAGAGGTCATTGTTTGGCAGGCTCACGGGCCAGGCGGTCGATCTCTTCGCGGAACTCATTGAGGTCCTGGAAGCGTCGATACACCGAAGCGAAACGGATATAGGCGACTTCGTCGAGCTTTTGCAGCTCGCTCATCACCAGCTCTCCTACCACCAGGCTCTTGACCTCGCGCTCGCCGGTCGCCCGCAGCTTGTGCTTGATATGCGCCAGCGCCGCTTCCAGGCGCTCGACACTCACCGGGCGTTTTTCCAGGGCGCGCTGCATACCGGCGCGCAGTTTTTCTTCGTCGAAGGGCTGGCGGCTGCCGTCGGACTTGATCAGACGCGGCAATACCAGTTCGGCGGTTTCGAAGGTGGTGAAACGTTCACCGCAGCCAGAGGCCAGGCATTCGCGCCGGCGACGCACTTGATCGCCCTCGGCGACCAGACGCGAGTCAATGACCTTGGTGTCGTTGGCACCGCAGAAGGGACAGTGCATGGTGGCAGGCAACAAAAAAAGGGAGGGCCATGGTAGCGCATCCCCGTGGCAAGACAAGCCATAGCCTTTCCGGTATACAGGCGGGCTATTATGTTTGTTACCTTTCACGTCACGGATTTTGTCCTTTTTGGAGCCGTACATGCAGTTACGACCCTGTGTTTTGCTCGCTTTGTTCAGTGTTCTGGTCGCCTGCAGCAGCGAAGCCCCCAAACCGTCCACGCCTCAACCCGTGCCCGCGCAAGAGAAAAAAGTCCCAGGGATCGAAGACCTCGGCCCGTTGCCGGCGTACCAGCGTGAAATCAATGGCAGCCTGACCAACGTGCCTGCCGGCGCGGAAGTCGAGATGGCCCTGCTGGTGATCGACGACCGTTCACGCCCACAACAATTGCTCGCCAGCAGCGTGCTCACCGGCAACGGCAAGCCCCTGGCGTTCCGCCTGCGCTTCAACCCCGAGGCCTTCCCGGCCGGTGCGCGGGTCGAACTGCGCGGCCGCGCCAGCCAGTCTGGCCAGTTGATCCTGCACCTGCCCGCCGTGCGCATTACCCAGGCGATCACCCAGACCACCGGCCCACTGGAACTCGTCAAGGCACCATGACGCCACCGTTGGACTTGCAGCGCGCGCTGAGCGAGCTGATCGGCGACGCCCACTTGGTGCCCTGCCCGCTGCCGGGCACGCAGCTGTCGTTGTGGCTGCTGGATGCCGACAATATGGACCGCGCCTTCAGCCCCGAAGAAACCCGACGCATCCTGCACGAACCGCCCTACTGGAGCTTTTGCTGGGCGAGCGGCCTGGCATTGGCGCGCTACCTGGCGGCCAACCCCGAGTGGGTCGCCGGCAAACGCGTGCTGGATTTCGGAGCAGGCTCCGGCGTGGCTGCGATTGCGGCCGTCAAGGCAGGCGCATTGGAAGTGGTGGCCTGCGACCTGGACCCGCTGGCGTTAGCCGCTTGCCGCGCAAATGCCGCGCTCAATAACGTGGCATTGACCTATTCGGCGGACTTTTTCGCCGAGGCTGACCGCTTCGACCTGATCCTGGTGGCCGATGTGCTCTATGACCGCGCCAACCTGCCGCTGCTGGACCAGTTCCTCACCCGTGGCCGCGAAGCGCTGGTGGCGGATTCGCGAGTGCGAGACTTCCAGCATCCGAGCTATCAGCGCCTGGAAATCCTGGATGCCCTGACCCTGCCCGACCTGGCCGAGCCTTGGGAGTTTCGCAAGGTGAGCCTGTACCATTCGCGGCGCCAGCCCTTATAGTTGCCCCATTCCCGCTTTATTCGAGACGCCCCATGAGTGAGCCCACGCCGTACATCTTCGACGTCACCAGCGCCAACTTCGACCAGGCCGTGATTCAGAACTCTTTCGAAAAACCCGTATTGGTGGATTTCTGGGCCGAGTGGTGCGCGCCGTGCAAGGCGTTGATGCCGATGCTGGCGCAGATTGCCGAGAGTTATCAGGGTGAGTTGCTATTGGCCAAGGTCGATTGCGAAGCCGAGCAGGATATCGTCGCGCGGTTTGGCATCCAAAGCCTGCCGACCGTGGTGCTGTTCAAGGATGGCCAGCCGGTCGACGGTTTTGCCGGGGCGCAGCCCGAATCAGCGGTGCGCGCGCTGCTCGCGCCGCATGTGCAGATGCCACCGCCCGCGGCGGCAGATCCGTTGGAACAGGCCCAGGCATTGTTCGCCGAAGGCCGCATCAGCGATGCCGAAGCCGTGCTGGTCGCGCTGCTGGGCGAGGACAACAGCAACGCCGCCGCGCTGATTCTGTACGCCCGCTGCCTGGCCGAACGCGGTGAGCTGGGTGAAGCCCAGACCGTGCTCGACGCGGTGAAAAGCGATGACCATAAAGCCGCCCTCGCCGGCGCCAAGGCGCAAATCACCTTCCTGCGCCAGGCTGCCGACCTGCCGGACGCCGCCGACCTGAAAAGCCGCCTGGCGCAAAACCCGCAGGACGATGAAGCCGCCTATCAACTGAGCATCCAGCAACTGGCCCGCCAGCAATACGACGCGGCGCTGGAAGGACTGCTCAAATTGTTTATCCGCAACCGCAGCTACAGTGAAGGCCTGCCGCACAAGACCTTGCTGCAGGTGTTCGAGTTGCTGGGCAACGATCACCCGCTGGTCACTGCATACCGCCGCAAATTATTCGCTGCGCTGTACTAATCGCCGACCCAGCTGTACAGCGGCGTATCCCCGCCGCTGGCGACTTTGACCTTGGCACTGTGGCGCAGGCGCACGAGCAGGCGCTTACCCGCCGAGGCGTCGCCGGCCAGGCCTTCGAGCCGGTCGAGCAGTTCCAGGCCGCTGAGCTGCCCGGCGTTGCGCAACAGGTCTTGGGCGCTCTGCCACAATTCATCGTTGTGTTTAGCCGGTGCCGCCGGCGCGGTGGCCGTGTTGGCCGCGGGCGCCGTCTGCAACTGCGCGCCCAGCCGTGCCCAATCGCCGTCGTCCAGCTCCAGGGTCAAGTCCACCGGCAGGTTGCCGACGGTTCCACGAATTCGCAACATCGTCCTCACTCCTGCATTTTTCTGACGGGCATGCTCCCATGCGGCTTGCGCAACGCCAAGCAGGCGGTCAAACTCTCGGGCATATTGTTATAAGATCACATAACAAAACTTTCATCTTCTGGAGTGTACTCATGCGCCGTCTGTTGCTCGCTTTGCCGTTTGCCCTGCTGCCACTGGCCATTGCCCATGCCGCAGACGAACATGATCACGACCATGAGCACGGCAGCCTCGGTGCCCACGAACATGGCGTGGGCCGCCTCAACGCGGCACTCGACGGCCAGGCCCTGGAGCTGGAGCTGGACAGCCCGGCAATGAACCTGGTGGGCTTCGAACACCTCGCCACTAGCGCGGCGGACAAAGCCAAGGTCGCCGCCGTGCGCAAACAACTTGAAAACCCACTGGCCCTGTTCAACCTGCCAGAGGCCGCCGGTTGCGTGGTCAGCAGCCAGGAACTGAACAGCCCCCTGTTCGGCGACAAACCCGAGGCCGACCACGACGACGATGATGATGACCATGACGCCAAGGACGGCGCCCATGAGCATCACCACGACCACAGCGAAATCCACGCCCACTACCAGTTCACCTGCGCCACGCCGACCGCGCTGAGCAACCTGGACCTGAGCCAGGTCTTCAAGACCTTCCCCGCCACCCAGAAAATTCAGGTACAACTGATCGGCCCAAGCGGCCAGCAGGGTGTTGATGCGACGGCCCAGGCAGCCACCCTGAAGTTCTGAGATACCCAATGACTCAAGCCTTAATCGAACTGTCTGACCTGGGCTTCAACTGGCCCGGTCACCCACAGTTGCTGGACATCCCCACGTTCCGTCTGGAACGCGGGGAAACGCTATTTCTCAAAGGCCCCAGCGGGAGTGGCAAGACCACCTTGCTGGGTTTGCTCGGCGGGGTGCAAAAACCCAGCCGGGGCAGCATTCGCCTGCTCGACCAGGAGTTGACCGCACTGTCGGCCGGCGCCCGCGACCGTTTCCGGGTTGACCACACCGGCTATATCTTCCAGCAGTTCAACCTGCTGCCGTTTCTGTCGGTGCGCGAGAACGTCGAGTTGCCTTGTCACTTTTCCAAGCTGCGCGCGCAACGCGCCAGGCAGCGCCACGGCAGCGTGGCCCAGGCCGCCGCCGCCCTGCTTGCGCACCTGGGGTTGAAAGACAACGAGCTGCTGGAGCGTCGCGCCGACTCGCTGTCCATCGGCCAGCAGCAACGGGTGGCCGCCGCCCGCGCGCTGATCGGCCAACCGGAACTGGTGATTGCCGACGAGCCCACCTCGGCCCTGGACTACGACGCCCGCGAAGCCTTCCTGCAACTGTTATTTGCCGAATGCCGCGAAGCCGGCGCGAGCCTGTTGTTTGTCAGCCATGACCAGAGCCTGGCGCCGTTGTTCGACCGCAACCTGTCGCTGGCCGAACTCAATCGCGCCGCCACGCCCGCAGAGGTTTGAGATGTATTTGTTTCGTCTAGCCATGGCCAGCCTGGCTAACCGCCGCTTTACCGCGATCCTCACCGCTTTCGCCATCGCCCTGTCGGTGTGCCTGTTACTGGCGGTGGAGCGCGTACGCGTTGAGGCGCGCAACAGTTTCGCCAGCACCATCAGCGGCACCGACCTGATCGTCGGCGCGCGTTCCGGTTCGGTGAACCTGCTGCTTTACTCGGTGTTTCGCATCGGCAACGCCACCAACAATATCCGCTGGGACAGCTTCGAGCATTTTGCCGCCAACCCCCAGGTGAAATGGGCGATCCCGATTTCCCTCGGCGACTCTCACCGCGGCTACCGGGTGATGGGCACCAACGATTCCTACTTTGCGCACTACCAGTACGGGCGCAAACAACACCTCGAACTGGCCAGCGGCCGCGCCTTCGCCACCGACCCGTTCGAGGTGGTACTCGGCGCCGAAGTCGCCGACGCGTTGCACTACAAACTCGGCGACAAACTGGTACTGGCCCACGGTGTGGCGGTGGTCAGCCTGGTCAAGCACGATGACAAACCGTTCACCGTGGTCGGCATTCTCAAGCGCACCGGCACGCCGGTGGACCGCACGTTGCACATCAGCCTGGGTGGCATGGAAGCCATCCACATCGACTGGCACAACGGCGTGCCGGCCCAGGGCAAAGGCCGCATCAGCGCCGACCAGGCGCGCAACATGGACCTGACCCCGCAGGCCATCACCGCCTTCATGCTCGGCCTGAACAACAAGATTTCCACCTTCGCCCTGCAACGGGAGATCAACGAATTTCGCGGTGAACCGATGCTGGCGATCCTGCCGGGCGTGGCGCTGCAAGAGCTGTGGAGCATGATGGGCACCGCCGAAAAAGCCCTGTTCGTGATCTCGCTGTTCGTGGTGCTGACCGGTTTGATCGGCATGCTCACGGCGATCCTCACCAGCCTCAACGAACGTCGCCGCGAAATGGCGATTTTGCGTTCGGTGGGCGCGCGGCCTTGGCACATCGCTACGTTGCTGATCTTCGAAGCATTCGCCCTGGCCTTGTCCGGCGTGATCGCAGGCGGCGGTCTGCTGTATGTATGCATCGCCGCCTCGCGCGGGTATTTGCAGGCCAACTATGGCCTGGACCTGCCGATGGCGTGGCCGAGCGAATATGAATGGACCTTGCTCGCCGGTATCCTGGGCGCTGCGCTGTTGATGGGCAGCGTGCCCGCGTGGCGCGCCTACCGCCAGTCTTTGGCCGATGGCCTGTCCATCCGTTTATGAGGAAGGTTTCGATGCGTCGTGCCCTGTTTGCGCTGTTGTTGCTGGTGGCCGTGCCCGCGTGGGCGCAGGACCAGCCCAAGGATTTGTCCTGGCAGGAGATGATCCCGCCGGACGCCCCGCCGGAAGTGCCCAATATGAAACCGCTGCACAACCTGTCGAACATGGCCGATGCCTTGTCGGTGGAAGCCGCGCCGGCCGCCAAGCAGGATTTGCCCAACGCGCCGGTGGTGCAAAGCCTCAATGGTCAGCATATTCGCTTGCCGGGCTATATCGTGCCGCTGGAAGTCAGCGAAGAAGGCCGCACCACCGAGTTCTTGCTGGTGCCGTATTTCGGCGCGTGCATCCACGTGCCGCCGCCGCCTTCGAACCAGATCGTGCATGTAAAAAGCGAAGTCGGCGTGAAGCTCGACGAGCTGTACCAGCCGTATTGGATTGAAGGCGCGATGCAGGTCAAACCGTCCACCAGCGAACTGGCCGACGCCGGCTACCAGATGGATGCCGAGAAAATTTACATGTACGAACTGCCGGAATAACGCTGATCGCCCTTTCATTGAGCTGAGTCAACGGACAGAACGGAACGATCTTTACCATTGGACGTACAACTTTTAAACGTCCTTTGGAGCTCCCATGAACAAGTCTCTGCTCGGCGCGTCCCTCTTCGCGCTCGCCCTCGTCGCCCCCGTTGCCCACGCTCACGAAGCGGGTGACATTCTGATTCGCGCCGGTGCAATCACCGTGAACCCGAAGGCCGACAGCAGCACTGTCAAAGTTGACCAGGGCCCACTGGCCGGCGCCAACCTGGGCGGTAAGGCGACCATGAGCAGCGACACGCAACTGGGCTTGAACTTCGCCTATATGCTGACCAACCACGTGGGTATCGAACTGCTGGCGGCCACGCCCTTCGAGCATGACGTGAAGATCAAAGGCACCGCCCTCGGCGCCGCCAACGGCAAGCTCGGCACCCTGAAGCACCTGCCGCCAACCCTGAGCGTCGTGTACTACCCGCTGGACAACAAGTCCGCCTTCCAACCCTACGTCGGCGCCGGTATCAACTACACCTGGATCTACGACGAACACGTCGGCAGCCGCGCCTCCGAAGCCGGCTTCAGCAATTTCAAAGCCGAAAACTCTTGGGGTTGGGCCGCGCAGATCGGTGCTGACTACATGATCAACGACAAGTGGATGATCAACGCCCAGGCGCGTTACATCGACATCAGCACCAAGGCCACCGTGGAAAACAACGCGGTCGCGCCGGGCACTCGCGCCAAGGTAAATGTGGACGTAGACCCGATGGTTTACATGGTGGGTATTGGCTACAAGTTCTAATCGGCACCGCATAACCCATGTGGGAGGGGGCTTGCTCCCTCCCACATTTTGCTTTGCGGTGGCTCAGCTGTGGCGGTAGAACCTGTCCAGCAACGCCGGCAGCCCCGCCCGCCATGCCCGTGGCTTGATGCCAAAGGTATGCAGGATTTTCTTGCAGGCCAGCACCGCGTGCTGCGGTTCGTCCGCCGCGTCCGGCCGGGCCGCGTGGGCCTGGGCGGTAGGCGCTTCGATGGCCAGCGCGTGGTAGCTGCGCGCTTCGGTGAGTATCGCCTGGCCCAGCGCCAGCGGCGTGGTCGCCTCATGCCCGGCGTAGTGGTACGTGCCCCATAGCGGCGCCGCGCAATCGAGTTGCTTGAGCACCGAGATGATCACCCGCGCCGCATCGTCCACCGGTGTCGGGTTGCCGCGACGGTCGTCCGCCATCAGCAATTGATCCGGTTGTTCGGCCTGGGCCAGAAAGCGACCCAAGGTGCCGTCGACACTGTCGTCCAGCAACCAGCCAAAGCGCAGCAGCACATGCTGCGGGCACGTGGCACGCACGCTCTGTTCGATACGCCACAACGCCTGGCCGCGCAGGCCCAGGGGCACCGGCTCGTCCTTCTCGCTGTAGGCGGTGGCGCGGGAGCCATCGAACACGCGGTAACTGGACGGTTGCACCAAGGTGATGGTGTGGTGCTGACAGAGTTCGGCCAGGCGTTCGATGGCGAACTCCTGGGCGGCCAAACGGGTTTCGCTGACCGCTTCGGCCTGGAACCAGTCGAAATAGTAGGCGAGGTTGATCAAGGCATCGGGACGGGTGTCGTCGAGCAATTGGGTGAGGCTCGCGGCATCCCAGCCGTCTTGGGGCGGTTTAGGGGCGAGGAAACCGATGTCTTCCTCCGCACCGAGGCGAATCAGCGCCTGCCCGAGGGCATTCCCGCCGCCCAGTAACATAAGGCGCATTCGCATAGATTGAGCAGGCCCGGTCTGTTGGGAACGATGGTTATGGTCGGCAGGCCCGTGAGCCTTGCCGTTGGCATTTGCCAGAATCGTTGCATTTTGCGGGTTTGTAGCGCAACCGTCACGGATAAAGTACGCACTGGCAACGTGTTGGCCGTCATTGCGAGCAAGCCAGAGCAGCCAACCTCATTCTTGTTGCCCGGGCTGCTCGGTCAGCGCCGCCGAGGCGGGCCTATCCTCATCCACCTGCGCCATCCGCCGGGGCAACAAAACCTGCTGTGGATAAGTTTGTGCGAAGTGCACCTCGGCGCAGTTATCCACAAGCTTTTTCAAGCGCTGGTTAAACGCCCGGCTCACCGCATATTGCCCGCCCGAGACGGTACGAAACTGCGCCGTGAGCACGACGCCGTTGAGGTCCATCCTGTCGACGCCAAACACTTCCAGCGGGCCTTGCAGGTTGTACTTGAGGAACACATCGTCGCGGATCGACTGCCCGGCCTCGCGAATCAGCTCCACGGCTTTGTCCACATCGGTGTCGTAGGTGAACTGCACCGAGAAGAACGCATAAGCAAATTGCCGCGACTGGTTGGTGACCGCCTTGATCTGCCCAAACGGAACCGAGTGGACAAAGCCCTTGCCGTCGCGCAGGCGCAGGGTGCGGATGGTCAGGCCTTCGACCGTGCCGGCGTGGCCGGAGTCGAGCACCACCCAATCGCCGATGGACAACGTGTCTTCGATGATGATGAACAGCCCGGTGATCACATCCTGCACCAGTTGCTGGGAGCCAAAACCAATGGCCAGCCCGACCACGCCGGCGCCCGCCAGCAGCGGCGCGACGTTGATGCCCAGATTGGCCATGGTGGTGATCGCGCAGATCACCACCAGGATGATCTTCACCGCATTGCGCAGCAGCGGCAGGATGGTTTTGACCCGTGTGCTCGGTTGGCGGCTGGCGCGTTTATTCACCGGTGGTTTCAGCGCTTCCTGGATGGCCGTGTCGAGCACCACCCAGAACAGCCAGGTCACCAGCAGGATCAGCCCGATGCTGCTCAAGGAGTTGCTGATGGCGCGACCTATGGAGTTGCGCTCGGCAAACTCAAACAATGACACGCCCCAGATGCGCCCGAGGATTTCGATAAAAGCCACGGCCATGACAATGCGCAAGACCGCGTGCAACAAGCTGAGGAAGCGCTCTTTGTAGGCACTGCTGCGCTGGATCGCCACCTGGCTGCGGGATTTGAACAGGTGCTGCAACACCGTGCTGAGAAATACCGTGCCGATCAGCAGGATGGTGGTGAACAGTGCGCAGCGCAGGACCTTTTGATTATCGTCACCGGCGCCGATCAGGTTGATCGCCGAGACCAGCACCATCAATAAAATCGGCCAGTACCACAGCCCGGAGAAGATCCGCAGCGATTGCTGCAAGGCCGGGTGTTTGAGGCGCTGGGCCAGTGGCCGGTTGCGGATCAAATGCGCGACAGGCCTGCGCAGGCGCACCACCAGCACGCCGAAAATCAGCGTCGCGAACAGCGCGGTAAATACCGCGACGCTGCTGGTGATATTGCCGCCAAGTTGGCGGGCGATTTGCGGGCTGGTCAGCGCGTCACTGAGGGCGGCGAGAAAGCCGATCAGGAACAGCGGTTTGGGGCAGTAGCCGCGAATAATCCGCACCGCCCGGCGCTTATGGCCGACAGTGAACATCACGATCACGCACAGCAGCATCGAGGTGGTAAAGATGCCGCTGCTGGTCGCATAGGCAAAACACAGCGCCAGTGCGCGGCCGACCGAAGTGGCTAAAAAATGACTGACATACAGGGTCAGCGGCAGGCAAATCAGGGCCGGGATCGTATAGGGCAGCACATAGCCAAGCACGCCCAGCAGGCGCCCGCGCCGTTCGACGAATGCGCGCTGGCTCAGGCGCCGCACGAGCAGTCGCCCCAGCAGCGTCAGCAGCGCAAAGGCGCCCAGCCACACACCCGACAACAAGAGGAAATCGCCGGCCACGCTCCACGGCGAACGCGCAGCCGTCTGGTCGACCAGGCGCCCGACTTCGTTCGCGGCCCGGTCGGCACGCAGGCGCCATTCGTCAATGACGTTCTGATTGAGATCCAGCTTCTGCTGTACGTCATCAATGCTGGAACTGATGGCGCCAAGCAGCCCGCCCTCCACCAGCAACTCCGGCTTGGCCGGCGCCTCCGGTTCCGGCGCGGTCGCCGCGGCGTGCAACGCGCCGTTGCCGCAACACAGCAGCACGCCGAGCAGTAAGGCAGTTTTTAAGTTCAGCAAAACTCCGAGCTCCTTCAGACGGGTCCGTAAGGAACTGACGGATTTGCGCTCTGATCGTTCCCGGGAATGTGCCGTCTGTAGGAACAGCGAAACTTTCAGCCAAATAGCGCAGTCATCCCACAACGACCCTATCTCTACGGGAGCAACCATGGCGGCGATTCATATCGGCATTTCCGGCTGGCGCTACACGCCCTGGCGCGGGGGCTTCTACCCCCAGGGGCTGACTCAGAAACGCGAATTGCAGTTTGCCTCGCGTGCCGTCAACAGTATCGAAATCAACGGCTCCTTCTATGCCTTGCAAACACCCCAGCGTTACGCCGAGTGGTATGCCGACACGCCTGAAGCGTTCATGTTCAGCGTCAAGGCGCCGCGCTACATCACGCACACCCTGCGCTTGAAGGACGCACACGCGGCCATGGCCAATTTCTTTGCCTCCGGCGTGCTTGAACTCAAAGAAAAGCTGGGCGCCATCCTTTGGCAATTCCCGCCCAGTTTCAAATTTGATCCCGCGTTGTTCGAAGGCTTTTTAAAGCAATTACCCACCGACACCCAACAGGCCGCCGCCCTCGCCCGCCAGCATGAGCCGCGCCTGAACGGCAAGGCGAGCCTGCAAGCCCACGGCAAACGCGTGCTGCGCCATGCGGTGGAGATACGGCATAAAAGTTTTGCCGAACCGGCCTTTGTGCAATTGCTTGAGCAGCACGGCGTAGCCTTGGTGGTGGCGGACACCGCCGGCAAGTGGCCGTATCTGGAAGACGTCACCGCCGATTTCGTGTACCTGCGCCTGCACGGCGATAAGCAGTTGTACGCCAGCGGTTATACGAGCGAGGCGCTCAAGCGCTGGGGTGACCGCATCGAGTGCTGGCGCCACGGCAAACAACCGCCGGACGCTCACCTGATCGACCCGCATCACACGCCCCATGCGCGTAAGCAGCGTGATGTGTTCTGTTTTTTCGACAATGACATCAAGGTGCGGGCGCCCTTCGACGCGCGCCAATTGCTCCACCGTTTCGGGTTGGATAAACACCTCGCCACCGAGCCCGGCCAACTGCCGCAACCGGGGGTATTGCCATGACCCACCCGGAACTGATCCCCACCCCGCCCTCCGCCGCCATCCGACGTTTTACGGTGCTGACGGTGAATATTCACAAGGGCTTCACCGCCCTGAACCGGCGTTTCATCCTGCCCGAGTTGCGCGAGGCGGTGCGCAGCGTAGGCGCCGACATGGTGTTTTTGCAGGAGATCCACGGCACTCACGAACGCCATCCACAGCGCTACAGCGACTGGCCGAGCATGCCGCAATATGAGTTCCTCGCCGACAGCATCTGGCCGCAGTTTGCCTACGGGCGCAACGCGGTTTACCCCCATGGCGATCATGGCAATGCACTGCTGTCGAAATTCCAGATCGTGCGCCACGACAACCTGGACATATCCCAAAGCGGGCACGAAAACCGTGGCCTGCTGCATTGCGTGCTGCGCCTGCCGGGTACCGGGCAAGAAGTCCACGCGATCTGTATGCACCTGGGCTTGCGCGAGGTCCATCGCCAGCAGCAACTGCGCCTGCTGGAGCAGCGTATCAGTGAGATTCCCGCCGATGCGCCGTTGGTGGTGGCCGGGGATTTCAACGATTGGCGCCAGCGCGCCGACCTGAGCCAGAGCGGCCTCAAGGAAGTGTTCGTCGAAGCCTTGGGCAAGCCGGCGCGCACCTTTCCCGCGCGCCTGCCGTTGCTCGCGCTGGACCGCATTTACGTGCGCAACTTAAAGGCCCATCACCCGAAAGTGCTGAACACACGGCCCTGGTCCCATCTGTCGGACCATGTGCCGCTCTCGGTGGAGGTCGAACTATGAACGTCGCGGTAGAGCACATTCCCACCGACCAACCGCCGGATGAAACCAAGGCCCGCGACCTGGACTACGGCTGGCAAAGCGGCAACCAGATCCAGTTGCTGGAGAACGGCGAGGCCTACTTTCCACGGGTGTTCGAGGCCATGCGCCAAGCCCAGCGCGAGATCCTGCTGGAGACGTTCATCCTCTTCGAAGACAAGGTTGGGTACGCGCTGCAACGCATCCTGATCGCGGCGGCGCAGCGTGGCGTGAAGGTGGTGGTGAGCCTTGACGGTTTTGGCTGTGGCGAACTGAGCCCGGCGTTCCTGAGCGAATTGGCCGACGCCGGGGTGATGGTGCAAATGTTTGATCCCGCCGCCAAAACCCTCGGCATCCGCACCAACTGGTTTCGCCGCCTGCATCGCAAGATCGTGGTGGTGGATGCCAGCGTGGGGTTTATCGGCGGGATCAATTTTTCGGCCGATCACCTGGCCGATTTCGGCGCCGAAGCCAAACAGGATTACGCCGTGCAAGTGGTTGGCCCGGCAGTGGCCGACCTGCATCACTTCGCCCTGGCGCAAAGCGGCCGCCAAGTGCGCACGCGACGCGGTTGGCGGCGCCGCCAGCAACGGCCTGCGCCTTGGTCGACCGAGCAGGGCGATGGCTGGGTACGTTTGATTTACCGCGACAACCTGCAACACCGCGACGATATCGAAGAGGCCTATATCCAGGCACTGAGCAAAGCCCAAACACGGGCGGTGATCGCCAATGCGTATTTCTTTCCCGGCTACCGCCTGCTGCGCGAGATCCGTAATGCCGCACGCCGTGGCGTGCAGGTGCAACTGATCATGCAGGGCCAGCCCGACGTGCTGCTGGCCAAGCTGGCGGCGCGCATGCTCTACGACTACCTGCTCAAGGATGGCGTGGTGATCCACGAATACTGCCAGCGCCCGCTGCACGGCAAAGTGGCGCTGGTGGACGACGCCTGGAGCACCGTGGGCTCCAGCAACCTGGACCCGTTGAGCCTGGCGCTGAACCTGGAAGCCAACGTGTTGATTGGCGACCGTGCGTTCAACCAGCAGTTGTATGAACGCCTGCAAGCCCTTGCGAAAAATCACTGCCGGACCATCCCGCAAAAGCGCAAGCCGCGCCTATGGCTGTGGCGATTGACCGTGGGTTTCCTGGTGTTCCATGTGATGCGCCACTTCCCGGCGCTGACCGGCTGGCTGCCGGCGCACAAACCGCGCTTGAAACCTTTTGTACACGAGGGCCAGGCCCATGACGTCTGAACGCTTCAAACGCTGGAAGAAACCCCTGACCGTCGCATTCTTCCTGCTGCTGATCGCGCTGTTCACCCTGCTCGCTCGCAGGATCGACTGGAGCGAAGTGGTCCAGACCTTGGGCGATTTCAAACTGCGCACGTTGTTGGTCGCCAGCGCGCTGACCTTATGCAGCTTTATCGTCTACGCCTGCTTCGACCTGATCGGCCGCACCTACATCCGCCAGCCCTTGCGCTGGAAGCAGATCCTGCCGGTGGGGATCATCAGCTACGCGTTCAACCTCAACCTGAGCGCGTGGGTCGGCGGCATCGCCATGCGCTACCGGCTGTACTCGCGCCTGGGGGTGAGCACCGGCAATATCGCCAAGATCCTCGGCTTGAGCCTGGCCACCAATTGGTTTGGCTACATGGCATTGGCCGGCGCGGTGTTCAGCAGCGGGCTGGTGACGATGCCGCCGGGTTGGAAGCTGAGCAGCGGCGCCTTGCAGGGGGTGGGCGTGCTGTTGGTGCTGGCCAGTCTGGGTTACCTGGCGGCGTGCCGGTTTGCAAAAAAACGCGCCTGGTCGATTCGCGGCATCGAGATCAATCTGCCCTCGCTGCGCATGGCCTGCTTGCAGTTGGCCCTGGGTGCGCTGAATTGGTCGCTGATGGCCGCGGTGATTTTTACCCTGCTGCCCGCCAAGCTGGACTATCCACTGGTACTCGGCGTGTTGCTGATCAGCGCGATTGCCGGGGTGTTGACGCATATCCCGGCCGGGCTCGGCGTGCTGGAAGCGGTGTTCATCGGCTTGTTGCAGCATGAAGCATCACGGGGCAGTTTGTTGGCCGGCTTGATTGCTTATCGGGCGATCTACTTTATTTGCCCGCTGCTGATTGCGCTGGTGATGTACCTGGCGGTGGAGGCCAAGGCGAAGGCGTTGCGGGTTAAGAAAACCGCCACGTGAGGGAAGAGTTGCCGGGCGTACCGCCTTCGCGGGTACGCCCACCTACACGAATTACCTGGACTGGATGATGCTCAAGCGCTCCCCCACTACCATCTCGGTGATCCAGTCCACCAGAATCGACGTGTAAGCCTGTTGCGACACCGGATCACTCAAGGCATGGTCGGCACCGTCGATGATGCGGTGCGTCAGGGAATGGGTCTGCTGGCACGCCGCGCGGTAGCTCATGATGGTGGCGTGGGGCACATGGTCGTCGGTTTGCGATTCGACGATCAGCACATCCCCGGTAAATGCCGAGCACGCCTGCAAGGCGCGATTGGTTTGCGCATGCACCAGCGTACTGCGGTAATCCATCAAGTCCATCTTGTCCAGGTCACGCTTGGGCTTGGTCCATTCCTGGTCGCGATACAGCGCCGGCACCCGCAGCGCCAACCAGCGTACCGGGCGCAACGATGTCAGGATCGCGGCCAGGTAACCGCCATAACTGGTGCCCACCACGGCCACCGCCGACGTGTCGATGGCCGGGTGCGAGAGCAGCCGGTCGTAGGCGGCCAACAGGTCGCGCAGGTTGTCTTCGCGGGTGACGCGCGATAGCGGAATACCGGTGCCGGCATGGCCGCGCAGGTCGAAGGTGAGGCACACACAGCCGAGGTCGGCGATGCCTTTGGCGCGCTCAAGGTCGCGCTCCTGGCTACCGCCCCAACCGTGTACGAACAACACGCCCGGCACTTTGGATTTGGGGCTCAGGAACGTCCCGCTCATCTGTTCGTCGTCGATATCGATCGCAATGCTTTCGCTTCTAGCCGTCATAAGAGTTAACCGTTACGTACTTAAGGAGAAAGTCGCTGTTTTGCGCCGGGCCGCGGTACACCTCGATGGCGTCCGCCGGCAGCGCCTGCTCCACGTAGGTCTCTACCGAGGACACACGAATGGCCTTGAGACCTGGTTGATTGACAAAGCTCTGCAGCGCCGCGACTTCCGCGCTGCTGGCCCCGCCCATGCGCCAGGATTGTTCAAGCACGCCACTGCGGCGCTGGCCATCACTGTCCAGGCCCTGGGCGATGTCGTAGTTGCGCCGCGAGGCGTAGAAGCCGGGGTAGGCTTCATCCGCGGCGGCATCGAAGACCTGGGCTTGCTCGATAGCCAGGCGCACATCGTCGGGCAGGTCGAGCTTCAGCAAATCCGCGTAATCACCCGGCACCACCAGCAGGTTGGAGCCGCCATAGACCTTCTCGCCCTGCCCGTCCTCGGTGAGGTATTGCTCCCCGCAATAGCTGAACACACGCTCGCCGATACAACTGTGGCCCACACTATGGGTGACCACATCGTGCAGGTCTTGTTCCAGCACCACGCCTTGGTTGAACAGTTGCGCCGCATCGGGCCGCGCCAGCAGCGCATCGAATTCGTCGAGGCTGTGGATAACTTCCTGACCGCGCCCAGCACACGCATGCACCGGTTTCAGCCGAATGGGCCCGCTGTAGAGCAAGCGCGTGGCGGCGGGCCGTGCATCGTCCAGGGCAAATACGCTGAGGCCGTCGAGCACCACATCGCGTACACGCTCACAGAACAACGCCGACCAGCCTTCGGGCGCCTTGGCTTCGGGACCTAACAGGCCATGGCTGATGGCTTTGGTGCAGATGAAATCGTGCTCGACATACCCGCCCCACAAGTCTTGCGGGCCTCTGATATTCAGGGCGAGCGCCTGCTCCGGCCCCACCAACGTTTGGGTGGGCAGCAGGTAAAGTTCGCGGCCTGCGTGTTTTTGCCGGTCGTAGCTACCACCGAATTCAAGCCCCAGGACCTGCGCCAGCCAACGGGCCAAGGCGCGGTTGGTGTCGACTTCATGCTGTGGCGCGCCCGCTCGCGAGGAGTGAGCAACCACCAGTTTTTTACGTTGATTTGGGGTCATGCTTCCCCCTTGGCTATCCCACCGTGTGTGTACAACAAGGGGTTGCAGGGATCAGGCCAAGGCTGATTGACGCGTAGGGTCCGGAATTTCATCCGTTGTGGAAAAAAGATGGCAGATGGCCTGTTTTATTCTGCACGACGGCGATGCGAGGGCGCGGCGTTCTGCACGACTTACACGCCAAAGCGGCTGCGGTAATCACTGGGCGCCAGGCCGGTGATTTTTTTGAATGTGGCGCGGAAGGCGCTGGGGTCCTGGTAGCCCACGGTCCAGGCGATATGGTCGATGGTGCCGTTGGTGAACTCCAGCATCTGACGCGCCTTGCCCACACGCAGGTGCTGGCAGTATTCGGTGGGCTTCAGACCGGTGGCGCCGCGAAAACGCCGCAGGAAGGTACGTTCTTCCAGGCCCGCTTCCTGCGCCATGGCCGCGACAGACACATCCACCGCGCCGCTGGCCTGCAACCAGTGCTGAACCTTGAGAATGGCCGCGTCGCCATGGCCGAGGATCGGCGCAAAATTACTGCCGCACTGGCTGGCGCTGTCGCTGTGTTCGATCACCAGAAAGCGCGCCGTGTCGGCGGCGATGCTTGGCCCCATCAGCCGATCGACCAGGCGCAAGCCCAGCTCGGACCAGGCCATCAACCCGGCCGTGGTGATCAAGTCGCCGTCATCGACGATGGGTTTGTCCGCTTCCAGGCGCACTGCGGGGTAACGTGCGGCGAAGGATTCGGCGGATGACCAATGAGTGGTGGCGCTGCGCCCATCCAATAAACCGCTGCGCGCCAGCATGATTGAGCCGATGCACACGCCGCCAAGGACGGTGCCGGCCGCATGTTGTTGGCGGATCCATGCCAGCAGCGCCGCCGGCGCCTGTGCCTCGGTGAACTCGCCGATCGAAGGCGGTACCAGCACGGCCATCAGCGGCTGCTCGGGGCCTGGGTGAGTGTCGAATACTTTTGCCGGTAGGCCATCGGCCTGCACTTGCCAATGGCTGACGCGTAGCAGCGGCAATTGCGCCGACTGGTGCTCGGCGCCAATCCGGTTGGCCACCCCAAACAGGTCGGTCAAGCCATGCACGGCGGCCAACTGCGCACCTTGGTAAATCAACACACCCAACTCAACAACAGCCATTGTCAGTTTTCCCCCTGTTATTGTCGGTGCAGCCAATGCCCGGCGCCGGCGCCAGCTAAGATACTGAGCCCATCAACCCATCAAGAGGCAATTACCCATGGCCAAGCAAGCGCTCATCCTAATCGATATCCAGAACGACTACTTCCCCCAAGGCAAGTGGCCGCTTGACGGCGTGGAAACGGCTGCGGACAAGGCCGCCCAGGTGCTGCAGGCTTTCCGCGAGGCCGGGGATGCGGTGATTCATGTGCGTCATGAGTTCACCTCCGAGGACGCGCCGTTCTTCACACCCGAGTCCAAGGGTGCGCACCTGCATCCAAAAGTGCTGAACGAAGGCAACGAGCCGGTGGTGCTTAAACATTTCGTGAATGCATTTCGCGAAACCAACCTGCGCACCCTGCTGGAAAAACGCAGCATCACCGAACTGGTGGTGGTGGGCAGCATGAGCCATATGTGCGTCGATGCCGTGGTGCGGGCAGCGGCCGACCTGGGTTACACCGTCACGGTGATCCACGACGCCTGCGCCACCCTGGACCTGGAGTTCAACGGGCAGGTGATTCCGGCGGCGCAGGTGCATGCCGCGTATATGGCGGCGCTGGCGTTTGGGTATGCGAATGTGGTGTCGGCGGACGAGTATGTGCAGGCCCGCGCAACGGCATGACCACCACTGGTTTTAGCAGGTGGCGATGACGAACAGGCGCGGGAATGGCAGCAATACCGTGCCATCGGTCAGGGCGGGATAAGCCTGGGTAATCCGCGCTTGATAATCCTGCAGGAACGCGACTTTTTCGCTCTGCGTGAGCGGTGCGAGATAGGGGCGCAACGCCGAGCCCTTGAACCACTCCACCACAGCGGCATGATCGGCCAGGGGATGCTGGTAGGTGGTGCACCATACATCGACAGTGCTGCAATGCCGGCTCAGCAGTTCGTAGTAGTAGCTCGCGGTGTGTCGCTCGTTGTGTTTGATCGTGCCAACCTTGGCAGCCCACGGGCCATCCGCCGCGACTTGCCGAGCCAGGCGGTGCGCCGGCTCGTCGAGGTTGTCCGGGGTTTGCACCGCCAGCGTGCCGCCGGGGTTCAGTTGCCTGACCAGGTGCGGGTACAGCTTGGCGTGATCCGGCAGCCATTGCAGGGAGGCATTGGCCAGGATCACGTCGAATGGTTGCGCGGGGCTCCACGCACCAATGTCCGCCAGTTCGAAAGTCAGCGCGGGCAGCCTTTTGCGCGCGTCGGCCAGCATGTCATCGGAACTGTCCAGGCCGGTGACGCGCGCTTGAGGGAAACGCTCGGCCAAGACTTCGGTGGAGTTGCCGGGCCCGCAGCCCAGGTCGACAGCGGTGCGCACATTGGTATCAGGAATGGCGGCAACCAAATCCCGGACGGGGCGGGTGCGCTGTTGTTCAAACAGCGTGTATTGCTTGGCAGACCAGGTCATTGCCGCTTTCCTTCTAACCCGTGGTGGTAGTGGACCGTACTGGAGCCGCGCATAGCGCTAAAACATCCACGTATCGTAAGGCGCCTTGAAGATCAGGTAGTCGCGCTCAAACATAACCTTGATGCCGTTGGGGTGGAAGAAGCGGAGCAGTGGTTCCTGATGAACGTCGCCGTTCTTGTCCGTCCACCGGTAATAGGCGGAGCCCTGCGGCGACACTTTCAGTTGGGCCTCGACCTGCTCGCCCAGGTGTTGTCGCTGCGCCGGCTCAAATGCCTCGGCAGGTACCTCCAAGCGCAGGCTGGTAACCACCTCATCCTGATGAACCGTATTGAAAAACCGCGCGAATGCGACCAGGTTTTTCGGTTGTTCAAGCGCGAACAACGCGCTTAGCAGCTGCGAATCTTCGAACAGCCGATCAAGGGGGAAATCAACGTGATTAATGGTGCCGGAGGTGTGAGTGAACTGCATCGATAGCCCCGGTTTCCCGGCAATATTGTCAATCACGCCCAAGCCCAGCCCATCGGCCATGGCCAGAGAGAGACTCTCGGCAATCATCCGTCGTAGCTTCGCTCGATCCGCCGGAGGATTCGCTGGGTCAAGGTCAGCCACTGACTGAAACGACGGGTGTGGCAGCAAGCTGATCCATCCGGCGGCAAGCGAGGTGTGCAAGATAATCCGCGTTGCTCGGGGCTGCTTTTGCAACTGCTGCACAAACGTGGTGAGTGCGGGGTTGAAGGGATCGATCTTTGCCAGATATTGCGCAACTTCAACGGTGCTGTCGGGATCCTGAGTGGCGTCCAACCGCTCAAGGGCGTATTGGTGCGCCAACGCGCCGCCCTCGGAATCAAGACGCTCGTTCTGCAACATCTTGAAGGCCTGGAAGCGAAACGGCTTCGGGGAGTCGGCACGCTTGAGAATACTGACCGCCACGGGCATCAATCCCTCATCGCGGTCCATGATTTCGAGGATGTAGAGCTTGCGGTTGTTGTCGAAATCAACATCCTGGAAGAGCGCTCTCAACCGCACGCTGATTGAGTCGTTACGCGCGCCGAAGGCCCAGCCGCCACGGGCCACCGAGAGCAGTTTGAGCGCATCGAGAAAATCCGAGCTGTCCGAGTCTTTCGACTCGATAATCGACAGCAGGCGGTTTTCGTCGCCCTTTCTGAAATCCAGGTTAACCATGGACTCCCCGCGCGCCTTGCGGCGAGCCAACTGGATCATGTAGGAGTCAAGCAATGCTCGGGTGCGGTAGGTATCCAGCGTCTTGCTGGCGACTGAGGATTCGTTCTCAAGTGAAAGCCACGACTCCACACGCTGCTTCATCTGGGATTCAAATGTCGTCTGCAAATTGCTGCTGATGAAATAGGTCAGCGCAGACCCGCCGACCACAACCACCGAGATGATGAAGGTCAGCGCCTGGGTCGCCCGGGTAATGGGCGCATTGGCCTGCTCTAGAATCTCTTTGCTCAGTTCGTACTTCAGATGGCTTATTTGAGCCGCCTGGTTCGCTTCCAACTGGCGAACCCTCTCGAGGGCTTCCTGGATGCGCTGCTCGGCATCCTGAGTTTGCTCTCGGCAGGCTTTGAGGGCCTGGGCCAACGCATCCGATGCGGACGTATCAGTACTCACGTTTCAACTCCTGTTCCATTCTGCTATCCCTGACGTGCCTGACCGCGCAGGGGTGCAGACCTGCGCAGTATTCCGCGGGCAAAAATAAAGCCCCTGGTGAATACACAGGGGCTTTATTTGTTATTGACAACCGTTGCGACTATCCGTTTTAGAAGGGGATATCGTCATCAAAGCTGTCAAAGTCAGGAGCCGGTTGCGCAGCGGCCTGCTGTGGCGCTGGACGCGACTCACGCTGCGGCTGCTGGCTTGGCTGTGGACGCGACTGCTGTGGGCGCGGAGCCGAGTTGGACATGCCACCCTGGCCCTGTTGGTCGCCCTGTGGACGACCGCCCAACAGTTGCATGGTGCCTTGCATGTCGACCACGATTTCGGTGGTGTAACGCTTGATGCCGTCCTTTTCCCACTCGCGGGTTTGCAGTTTGCCTTCGATGTAGACCTGCGAACCTTTGCGCAGGTATTCGCCGGCGATTTCCGCGACCTTGCCGAACATCGACACACGGTGCCATTCGGTCTTTTCGACCTTCTGACCGGTCTGCTTGTCGGTCCACTGTTCACTGGTCGCCAGACTCAGGTTGGTCACGGCGTTACCGTTAGGCAAGTAGCGAACTTCGGGATCCTGGCCGCACGTACCTACCAATATGACTTTGTTAACCCCACGGGCCATAACGTTCTCCTAGGCTGGGCGCGCTGTCGGCACTGGGTTGACCAGTTGCTCGAGCGTCGCGCGGTCCAATAATTCGGTGTCCAATTTGATGTAGATCGCAGCTTCTTCTGCGACCACTACTGCGTCCGTTACTCCAACGACGGCCTTCAGGCGCTCGGCCAAGCCAGCTTCGCGAATCGCTTCAGGCGATAACGGCAGGCGTAGGCTCGTCACATACGGAGGTTCGCGCATGGTAACAGCAAAGGCCAACCAGAGGGCAGCCAGACCTGCGCATCCCAGGAACACAACCGACAAACCGCCATGCTGGAACATCCAGCCGCCCATAATGCCGCCGAGCGCGGAGCCCAGGAACTGGCTGGTGGAATACACCCCCATCGCCGTGCCCTTGCCGCCGGCCGGTGAAACTTTACTGATCAGCGAAGGCAGCGAAGCCTCCAGGAGGTTGAACGCGGTGAAGAACACCACCGTGCCGATCACCAGCGCCCGCAGGCTGTCGCCGAACTGCCAGAAGAATAGTTCAGTGAGCATCAATGTCGCGACGGCGCCCAGCAAAACTCGTTTCATTTTGCGTTTTTTCTCGCCATAGATGATGAACGGGATCATGGCGAAGAACGAAATCAACAGCGCGGTGAGGTAGACCCACCAGTGCTGCTCCTTGGGCAGGCCGGCTTTTTGCACCAGTGCCAGGGGCAAGGCGACGAAGCTGCACATCAGCATGGCGTGCAATACGAAGATACCTAAATCCAGGCGCAGCAGGTCCGGGTGCTTGAGCGTCGGTAACAACGCCTTGCGCGCAACCCCGGACTCGCGGTGCTGCAACGTGCCGGTGGAGCGCGGCACCATGAAGGCCACGATGAGGATACCGATCAGCGCCATGCCGCCGGTAGCGAGAAACAAACCGTGCAAGCCGAACGCACGCGTCAGCAACGGGCCAACCACCATGGCCACGGCAAACGACAGGCCTATGGTCATGCCGATCATGGCCATGGCCTTGGTACGGTGCTGTTCGCGGGTCAGGTCCGACAGCAGTGCCATCACCGCAGCGGAAATCGCGCCGGCGCCTTGCAGGATACGTCCGGCGATCACGCCCCAGATCGAATCGGCCTGGGCCGCCAGCACACTGCCGAGGGCGAAGACGATCAGCCCCAGGTAAATCACCGGGCGGCGGCCAATGCGGTCGGAGATGATCCCGAACGGAATCTGAAAAATCGCCTGGGTCAGGCCATAGGCGCCAATGGCCAGGCCGATCAGTGCCGGGGTCGCACCGGCGAGGTCCATGCCATAGGTCGCCAGTACCGGCAACACCATAAACATGCCCAGCATACGGAAGGCGAACACCAGGGCCAGACCGCTTGCTGCTCGGGTCTCGCCGCTACTCATGCGTTCGCTGTGGGGATCGTGCATGGAAAAACCTCGTGTGAACCGGCGGCGATTCTACCAGTCCCATCGATTGAGAGGGTATATGCGGCGCTTTGCCGCGCAGCTTTCATGTAAGGCTGCACCCGGCACTTTGACAGTGTATATTCATCCAGTCTTCCGTCGTATACTCCCGCATTATTTACGCCCGCCGTGCGAGGCCATCTTGGACAAGATCCTGATTCGTGGGGCTAGAACCCACAACCTGAAGAACATCGACCTGACCCTGCCCCGGGACAAACTGATCGTCATCACCGGCCTGTCCGGCTCCGGCAAATCGTCCCTGGCGTTCGATACGCTGTATGCCGAAGGCCAGCGTCGCTATGTGGAGTCACTGTCGGCCTATGCCCGCCAGTTCCTGTCGATGATGGAAAAACCCGACGTCGACACCATCGAGGGCCTGTCGCCGGCGATTTCCATCGAACAGAAGTCGACCTCCCATAACCCGCGCTCCACCGTGGGCACCATCACCGAAATCTACGACTACTTGCGCCTGCTCTATGCGCGAGTCGGTATTCCGCGCTGCCCGGACCACGACATTCCCCTGGAAGCCCAGACCGTCAGCCAGATGGTCGACCTGGTGCTGGCCCAGCCGGAAGGCGCCAAGCTGATGCTGCTGGCCCCGGTGATTCGCGAGCGCAAGGGCGAACACCTTTCCGTCTTCGAAGAGCTGCGCGCCCAGGGTTTTGTGCGCGCGCGCATCAACGGCAAGCTCTATGAACTGGACGAAGCGCCCAAGCTCGACAAGCAGAAGAAGCATTCCATTGATGTGGTGGTCGACCGTTTCAAAGTACGTGCCGACCTGCAGCAGCGCCTGGCGGAGTCGTTCGAGACAGCGCTGAAGCTGGCGGACGGCATCGCCCTGGTAGCACCGATGGATGACGAGCCGGGCGAAGAGATCATCTTCTCCGCGCGCTTCGCCTGCCCGATCTGTGGCCATGCCATCAGCGAACTGGAACCCAAGCTGTTTTCCTTCAACAACCCGGCCGGCGCCTGCCCGACGTGTGATGGCCTGGGTGTGAAGCAGTTCTTTGACATCAAGCGCCTGGTTAACGGTGAACTCACCTTGGCGGAGGGTGCGATACGCGGATGGGACAGGCGCAACGTCTATTACTTCCAGATGCTGGGGTCGCTGGCGTCGCACTATAAGTTCAGCCTGGAAATGCCCTTCAATCAACTGCCGGCGGACCAGCAGAAAGTCATCCTCCACGGCAGTGGCTCGCAGAATGTCGATTTCAAATATTTGAACGACCGCGGCGACATTGTTAAGCGCTCGCATCCGTTTGAAGGCATCGTGCCGAACCTGGAACGGCGCTACCGCGAGACCGAATCGGCCAGCGTGCGCGAAGAGCTGGCAAAATTCCTCAGCACCCAACCCTGCCCGGATTGCCGAGGCACTCGCCTGCGTCGTGAGGCGCGGCATGTGTGGGTAGGCGAGAAAACGCTGCCAGCGGTGACCAACCTGCCCATCGGCGATGCCTGCGAGTACTTTGGCGTACTCAAGCTGACCGGACGCCGCGGGGAAATTGCCGACAAGATCCTCAAGGAAATCCGCGAGCGGTTACAGTTCCTGGTTAACGTGGGCCTCGACTACCTGTCGCTGGATCGTAGCGCCGACACGTTGTCCGGCGGTGAGGCGCAGCGCATTCGTCTGGCCAGCCAGATCGGTGCCGGCCTGGTGGGTGTGTTGTATATCCTCGATGAGCCGTCGATTGGCTTGCACCAACGGGATAATGATCGCCTGCTGGGTACGCTGAAACACCTGCGCGATATTGGCAACACCGTGATCGTGGTCGAGCACGATGAAGACGCGATCCGCCTGGCGGACTATGTAGTCGATATCGGCCCGGGCGCCGGTGTGCATGGTGGGCATATCGTTGCCGAGGGCACCCCGGCCGAAGTGATGGCGCATCCCGACTCGTTGACCGGCAAGTACCTGTCCGGCCGCGTCAAGATCGAAGTACCGGCCAAACGTACACCGCGTAACAAAAAGATGGCGTTGCACCTCAAGGGCGCGCGCGGTAACAACCTGCGCAATGTCGACCTGGAGATTCCGTTGGGCCTGCTGACATGCGTGACCGGTGTTTCCGGCTCAGGCAAATCGACGCTGATCAATAACACGCTGTTCCCTTTGAGCGCCACTGCCCTGAACGGCGCGACTACCCTGGAAGCCGCTGCGCATGACAGCATCAAGGGCCTGGAGCACCTGGACAAGGTGGTCGACATCGACCAGAGCCCGATCGGCCGTACACCGCGCTCCAACCCGGCAACCTATACCGGGCTGTTTACGCCGATTCGCGAGCTGTTTGCCGGAGTACCGGAGTCCCGCTCGCGCGGTTACGGGCCTGGTCGGTTCTCGTTCAACGTCAAGGGCGGGCGATGCGAAGCATGCCAGGGCGATGGCTTGATCAAGGTAGAGATGCACTTTTTGCCGGACATCTACGTGCCGTGCGATGTGTGCAAGAGCAAACGCTATAACCGTGAAACCCTGGAGATCAAATACAAAGGCAAGAGCATCCACGAAACCCTGGAGATGACTATCGAGGAAGCTCGTATGTTTTTCGACGCGGTCCCAGCGTTGGCGCGCAAGCTGCAAACGTTGATGGATGTGGGCCTGTCGTATATCAAGCTGGGGCAATCGGCGACCACGCTGTCTGGTGGCGAGGCGCAACGGGTCAAGCTGTCTCGCGAGCTGTCCAAACGCGATACCGGCAAGACTCTGTATATCCTCGACGAACCGACCACGGGGCTGCATTTTGCGGATATCCAGCAACTGTTGGACGTGTTGCACCGGTTGCGCGACCACGGCAATACGGTGGTAGTGATCGAGCACAACCTTGATGTGATCAAGACCGCGGATTGGCTGGTGGATCTGGGGCCGGAAGGCGGTTCCAAGGGTGGCCAGATCATTGCGGTAGGTACGCCGGAGCAGGTCAGCGAGATGGCGCAGTCCCACACCGGTTACTACTTGAAACCGTTGTTGGAACGCGATCGGGCCTGAGTGATTCAGGCCCAAGAAAAAGCCCCTGTCACGTTGCGGTGACAGGGACTTTTTGTAAGCGGAAATCAGAATTGCGATTGCAGGTAGTTTTCCAGGCCAATCAGTTTGATCAGGCCCAACTGCTTTTCCAGCCAATAGGTGTGATCTTCTTCGGTGTCGTTCAACTGCACCCGCAGAATCTCCCGCGTGACGAAGTCGCTGTGCTGCTCGCAGAGCTCGATGCCCTTGCAGAGTGCGGCACGCACCTTGTATTCAAGACGAAGATCAGCTGCAAGCATGTCAGGTACGCTGGTGCCCACATCCAGATCGTCGGGACGCATACGCGGCGTGCCTTCGAGCATTAGAATCCGGCGCATCAATGCATCGGCGTGCTGTGCCTCTTCTTCCATTTCATGGTTAATACGCTCGTAGAGTTCGGTAAAACCCCAGTCTTCGTACATACGCGAGTGGATGAAATATTGGTCACGAGCTGCCAGTTCGCCCGTCAGCAACGTGTTGAGGTAATCGATTACGTCGGGGTGACCTTGCATCGCCCTACATCTCCCTGCTTGAAAGCCTGTAGTTTGAACCATCATGACTCGGAGGTCACGGGATCAACGGCATAAAAGTGCAGATTTCCGGAGAAAAGTAGCTGAAATAACGCAAAAACCGCCCAAATGAGGGCGGTTCTGCTTCTCGTTTAGAGTCAGCTAAGCGTTACACCCAGCGCCTTTGCGATTGCTTCTCCATAAGCCGGGTCGGCCTTGTAGAAGTGTTGCAGTTGGACCTGTACCACTGCGCTAGTGACGCCTTCCATCGCACCGGCGATGTTGCTGACCAGCAGAGCTTTCTGGGCATCATCCATCAACCGGTACAGCGCACCTGCATGGCTGTAGTAATCGGTGTCTTCACGTTGATCATACCGGTCTGCTGCACCGTTCAACGGCAGGGGCGGCTCTGCATACTGGGGTGCCTGCTTTGGAGCATCAGCGTAACTGTTAGGCTCATAATTTGGTGCAGCTGCGCCATTGCTACCAAATGCCATGGAGCCGTCACGCTGATAGCTGTTCACCGGGCTTCGCGGGGCGTTCACCGGCAGTTGCTGGTGATTGGTCCCTACGCGATAACGGTGTGCATCAGCATAGGCAAACACGCGACCTTGCAGCATGCGATCCGGCGACAACCCAACACCAGGCACCATGTTGCTTGGGCCAAATGTAGCCTGCTCGACCTCGGCAAAATAATTCAAGGGATTGCGATTCAGCTCCAACTCGCCGACTTCGATCAGTGGGAACTCCTGCTGCGACCAGGTCTTGGTCACATCGAAGGGGTTCTCATAGTGAGCGGCAGCCTGAGCCTCGGTCATGATTTGGATATTGACACTCCATTTCGGAAAGTCGCCGCGCTCAATCGCAGCAAACAGGTCGCGTTGAGCGTAATCAGGATCGGTACCGGCCAAGCGCGCAGCCACATCTGGCGCCAGGTTCTTGATGCCTTGTTTGGTTTTGTAGTGCCACTTCACCCAATGACGCTCACCCTTAGCGTTGATCAGGCTGTAGGTGTGGCTACCAAAGCCGTGCATATGACGGTAGCCGTCGGGGATACCGCGGTCCGAAAACAGAATGGTGATCTGATGCAGCGCCTCGGGCGAGTGTGACCAGAAGTCCCATTTGGCTTGGTTACTGCCAAGGTTGCTCTGCGGCAGTCGCTTCTGGGTGTGGATGAAATCGGGAAATTTGAGCGGATCGCGGATGAAGAATACCGGGGTGTTATTGCCAACGATGTCCCAGTTACCTTCTTCGGTATAGAACTTCAAAGCGAAGCCCCGCGGGTCACGCGCAGTGTCTGCCGAACCACGCTCACCACCCACGGTAGAGAAGCGCAGGAACGTTGGCGTTTGTTTACCAACGGTCTCGAACAACTTGGCACGTGTGTATTGAGTGATGTCGCGTGTAACGGTGAACGTTCCGTAGGCACCTGAACCCTTGGCGTGCACACGACGCTCAGGAATGTTTTCGCGGTTGAAGTGCGCAAGCTTTTCAATCAGATGAAAGTCATCAAGCAGCAACGGGCCGCGCGGGCCAGCAGTGCGGGAGTTCTGGTTGTCAGCAACGGGAGCGCCACTGGCGGTCGTAAGCGTTTTCAGGCTCATGCTCAATCTTCCTCAGGTCAGGCTTAACTGCCGGCTATCGGCTTGGAGGGAGTATTGACCATCAAGATGACACCATCAAATGCATTAAATTATGGGCTTTGATAGAAAATAACTAATTACCCGTCAGGGCGAATAGCGTCTGCTTAAAAGAGAACCGGTAGCGACCCGAATAATATAGATGGCTTTTCTATCGCCCACAAAAAACCGGGCACTAAGGCCCGGTTCTTCGTTACAGCTTGTCGTCTTACTCGGCGCTTACAGCTTCGCCGGCAGTAGCACGATCAACCAACTCAACGTACGCCATAGGCGCGTTGTCACCAGCGCGGAAACCGCACTTGAGGATGCGCAGGTAGCCACCCTCACGGGTAGCGTAACGCTTGCCCAGGTCGTTGAAGAGCTTACCAACGATAGCTTTCGAACGAGTACGGTCGAAAGCCAGACGGCGGTTAGCCAGGCTGTCTGTCTTGGCCAAAGTGATCAGCGGCTCAGCAACGCGACGCAGTTCTTTAGCTTTCGGCAGTGTAGTTTTGATCAGCTCGTGCTCGAACAGCGACACCGCCATGTTTTGAAACATGGCCTTGCGGTGCGAGCTGGTACGGCTCAGGTGACGACCACTTTTACGATGACGCATGGTTCATTCCTTACCAAACTCACGTTCGGTGATTACGACGATCAGGCAGTCGCCTTGTCGTCCTTCTTAAGACTTGCAGGCGGCCAGTTGTCGAGGCGCATGCCGAGGGACAGACCGCGGGAGGCCAGAACGTCCTTGATTTCAGTCAAGGATTTCTTGCCCAGGTTCGGAGTCTTCAACAGTTCTACTTCGGTACGCTGAATCAGGTCACCGATGTAGTAAATGTTTTCCGCCTTAAGGCAGTTAGCCGAACGTACAGTCAGTTCCAGATCGTCAACCGGGCGAAGCAGGATCGGATCGATCTCGTCTTCCTGCTCGATTACCACTGGTTCGCTGTCACCTTTGAGGTCGACGAACGCAGCCAACTGCTGTTGCAGAATGGTTGCAGCGCGGCGAATAGCCTCTTCAGGATCCAGAGTACCGTTGGTTTCCAGATCAATAACCAGCTTGTCCAGGTTAGTACGCTGTTCGACACGGGCGTTTTCCACCACGTATGCGATACGGCGAACCGGGCTGAACGAAGAGTCAAGCTGCAAGCGACCAATGCTGCGGCTTTCGTCTTCATCGCTCTGACGCGAGTCGGCCGGTTCATAACCACGACCACGAGCTACAGTGAGCTTCATGTTCAGGGCGCCGTTAGACGCCAGGTTAGCGATTACGTGATCGGGGTTAACGATCTCGACATCATGATCCAGCTGAATATCGGCAGCGGTAACCACCCCCGAACCCTTCTTCGACAAGGTCAGCGTAACTTCGTCACGGCCGTGCAGCTTGATAGCCAGACCTTTAAGGTTCAACAGGATTTCAATTACGTCTTCCTGTACACCTTCGATGGCGCTGTACTCGTGGAGCACACCGTCAATCTCGGCCTCGACTACTGCACAGCCGGGCATTGAGGACAACAGGATGCGGCGCAGCGCGTTGCCCAGGGTGTGGCCAAAACCACGCTCGAGAGGCTCGAGAGTGATCTTGGCGCGGGTTGGACTGACAACCTGCACATCAATGTGGCGGGGTGTCAGGAACTCATTTACCGAAATCTGCATGGATGCACCTATTTTCTAGCCCTTACTTGGAGTAGAGCTCGACAATCAGGCTTTCGTTGATGTCGGCGGACAGATCACTGCGAGCTGGAACGTTCTTGAAAACGCCCGACTTCTTCTCAGTGTCTACTTCTACCCATTCTACGCGGCCACGTTGGGCACACAGATCGAGAGCTTGGACAATGCGAAGTTGGTTTTTAGCTTTCTCGCGAACTGCGACCACGTCACCAGCACGAACCTGGTAGGACGGAACGTTTACGGTCTGACCGTTAACGCTGATCGACTTGTGCGATACCAGCTGACGGGATTCGGCACGAGTAGAACCAAAGCCCATACGGTATACAACGTTGTCCAGACGGCATTCGAGCAGTTGCAGCAGGTTTTCACCGGTTGCACCTTTCTTGCCAGCAGCTTCTTTGTAGTAGCCGCTGAACTGACGCTCGAGAACGCCGTAGATACGACGGACCTTCTGCTTTTCACGCAGTTGGGTGCCGTAATCGGACTGGCGACCGCGGCGTTGGCCGTGGATACCAGGTGCTGCTTCAATGTTGCACTTCGATTCGATCGCGCGCACGCCGCTCTTCAGGAAGAGATCGGTGCCTTCGCGACGAGCGAGTTTGCATTTTGGACCAATGTAACGAGCCATTCTTTACAATCTCCTGGATTACACGCGGCGCTTCTTCGGCGGACGGCACCCGTTGTGCGGGATTGGCGTCACGTCGGTGATGCTGGCGATCTTATAGCCACAGCCGTTCAAAGCACGGACAGCAGACTCACGACCTGGACCTGGACCTTTGACGTTAACGTCGAGGTTTTTCAGGCCGTATTCCAGCGCAGCTTGACCAGCACGTTCAGCAGCTACTTGAGCAGCAAACGGGGTGGACTTGCGGGAACCGCGGAAACCCGAACCACCGGAGGTAGCCCAAGAAAGCGCGTTACCTTGACGGTCGGTGATGGTCACGATGGTGTTGTTAAAAGATGCATGGATGTGGGCGATGCCATCAACCACTGTCTTTTTAACTTTTTTACGAGGACGAGCAGCAGGTTTTGCCATGATAATTTTCCTGTCGATTCGCTGGGGCGATTACTTGCGGATCGGCTTACGCGGACCTTTACGGGTACGCGCGTTAGTCTTGGTACGCTGACCGCGTACTGGAAGACCACGACGATGACGCAGACCGCGATAGCAACCGAGGTCCATCAAACGCTTGATTTTCATGTTGATTTCGCGACGCAGGTCACCTTCAGTGGTGAACTTCGCCACTTCGCCACGCAGCTGTTCAATCTGCTCGTCGCTCAGATCCTTGATCTTAGCGGCTGGGTTTACCCCAGCAACTGCGCAAATTTTCTGCGCAGTAGTGCGACCAACACCATAGATGTAGGTCAGCGAGATAACAGTGTGCTTGTTATCTGGAATGTTAACGCCTGCAATACGGGCCATTCAGTGGGACTCCAATTGACAGCTACCTACGCCCCGGAAGCCAAGAAATAGGGCGCGAGATAATATCGCTGTAATAACAAATAATCAACCCGGCAGCGCACTAGCTGCCGGGCTTCAAGCGGATCACACTCAGCCTTGGCGCTGTTTGTGACGCGGTTCCGCGCTGCAAATTACTCGAACAACACCTTCGCGGCGAATAATCTTGCAGTTACGGCACAGCTTTTTCACCGATGCACGAACTTTCATCACCAACTCCTCGAACCTTATGGGGTACTCAGCGCAACATGCCGCTGCCGTAGCCCTTCAGGTTGGCTTTCTTCATCAGGGATTCGTACTGGTGCGAAACGAGGTGCGATTGTACTTGGGACATGAAGTCCATCACAACCACGACGACGATCAGCAACGAGGTCCCGCCAAGGTAGAACGGAACGTTTGCTGCAACCACCAGGAACTGGGGCAACAAGCACACGGCCGTCATATATAGAGCACCGAACAGGGTTAAACGGGTCAGAACGCCATCAATGTAGCGTGCAGACTGCTCACCTGGACGAATGCCCGGAATAAAGGCACCGGACTTCTTCAGGTTTTCCGCTACGTCTTTCGGATTGAACATCAACGCCGTATAGAAGAAGCAGAAGAAAATAATCCCTGCACTAAACAGCAGAATATTCAACGGCTGACCAGGAGCGATCGACTGAGAGAGGTCCTGCAGCCAGCCCATATTTTCAGACTGACCAAACCAGGTACCCAACGAAGCCGGAAACAGCAAAATGCTGCTCGCGAAAATTGCCGGAATAACACCGGCCATATTCACTTTCAGCGGCAAGTGGCTGGTCTGCGCGGCAAAAACCTTACGGCCCTGCTGACGCTTGGCGTAGTGAACAGCAATACGACGCTGACCACGCTCAATGAACACCACAAAACCGATAATCGCTACTGCCAGCAAACCGATGGCAACCAAGGCGAAAATGTTGATATCACCCTGACGCGCAGACTCGAAAGACTGCCCTATCGCTCTCGGAAGACCGGCGACGATACCTGCGAAAATCAACATCGAGATACCGTTGCCAACACCACGCTCAGTAATCTGCTCACCCAGCCACATCATGAACATCGCACCAGCCACAAACGTGGATACCGCGACGAAATGGAAGCCAAAGTCACCAGTGAACGCAACGCCCTGCCCGGCCAAGCCAACGGACATGCCGATAGCTTGGACCAGGGCGAGGACGACAGTGCCGTAGCGGGTGTACTGGCTAATCTTGCGACGACCAGCTTCACCTTCCTTCTTCAACTGCTCCAGTTGCGGACTGACGGCGGTCATCAACTGCATGATGATCGATGCCGAGATGTACGGCATGATCCCCAACGCAAAGATGCTCATCCGTTCCAGCGCGCCACCGGAAAACATGTTGAACAAGCTAAGAATGGTCCCCTCATTCTGTCGAAACAGGTCTGCGAGTCGGTCCGGGTTGATACCTGGAACCGGGATGTGTGCGCCTATTCGGTAGACGATAATCGCCAGGAACAGAAAACGCAGACGAGCCCAAAGTTCAGACATACCGCCTTTGCCGAGCGCTGAGAGAGCACCTTGCTTAGCCATTTATTCCTCGAACTTGCCGCCAGCTGCTTCGATAGCCGAACGCGCACCTTTGGTGGCGCCGATTCCCTTGCCGATAGTGACAGCGCGAGTCACTTCACCGGACAACATGATTTTCACACGTTGTACGTTGACGTTGATCACGTTGGCATCTTTCAGGGTCTGCACAGTAACGATGTCGCCTTCCACTTTAGCCAGCTCGGACAGACGCACTTCTGCGCGGTCCATGGCTTTCAGGGATACGAAACCGAACTTAGGCAGGCGACGATGCAGCGGCTGTTGACCGCCTTCAAAGCCTGGAGCAATGGTGCCACCGGAGCGGGAGGTTTGACCTTTGTGGCCACGGCCACCAGTCTTACCCAAACCGCTACCGATACCACGGCCCGGACGATGCTTTTCACGACGGGAACCCGGCGCTGGACTCAGATCATTGAGTTTCATCGATTAACCCTCGACACGCAGCATGTAGTAAGCCTTGTTGATCATCCCGCGATTCTCGGGAGTATCCTGGACTTCTACAGTGTGACCGATGCGACGCAGACCCAAACCCTTAACGCACAATTTGTGGTTAGGGATGCGACCGGTCATGCTTTTGATCAGCGTTACTTTAACGGTAGCCATGATCAGAAGATCTCCTTGACGCTTTTGCCACGCTTGGCGGCAATGGATTCAGGAGATTGCATAGCTTTCAAACCCTTGAAAGTGGCGTGAACCACGTTTACTGGGTTAGTCGAGCCGTAGCACTTGGCCAGAACGTTCTGAACGCCAGCAACTTCGAGAACAGCACGCATAGCGCCGCCAGCGATGATACCGGTACCTTCAGAAGCAGGCTGCATGTACACCTTCGAAGCGCCATGGGCGGATTTCATTGCGTACTGCAGAGTGGTGCCGTTCAGATCAACTTGGATCATGTTGCGACGAGCAGCTTCCATTGCCTTCTGGATCGCAGCAGGCACTTCACGCGACTTGCCACGGCCGAAGCCAACACGCCCTTTACCATCACCCACCACGGTCAACGCGGTGAAAGTGAAGATACGGCCGCCTTTAACGGTTTTGGCTACGCGGTTAACTTGAACCAGCTTCTCAATGTAGCCTTCGTCGCGCTTTTGGTCGTTATTTGACATAACTTAGAACTCCAGCCCAGCTTCACGAGCAGCATCAGCCAGCGCTTTAACGCGGCCATGGTACTTGAAGCCAGAGCGGTCGAAAGCCACTTGCGAGACGCCAGCGGCCTTAGCACGCGTAGCGACCAGCTGGCCAACCTTTGTGGCCGCGTCGATGTTGCCAGTGGCACCATCACGCAGTTCTTTATCCAAAGTCGAGGCACTTGCCAGAACTTTGTTGCCGTCGGCCGAGATGACCTGGGCGTAGATGTGCTGCGACGAGCGGAACACGCAGAGACGCACGACTTCGAGTTCGTGCATTTTCAGGCGTGCTTTGCGAGCGCGACGCAGTCGAGTAACTTTTTTGTCGGTCATTTGCTATGCCCTACTTCTTCTTGGCTTCTTTACGACGGACGACTTCGTCCGCGTAGCGCACACCTTTGCCTTTGTACGGCTCTGGTGGACGGAAGTCGCGGATCTCAGCGGCCACCTGACCTACCAGCTGCTTATCAATACCCTTGATCAGGATATCGGTTTGGCTAGGGGTCTCAGCGGTGATGCCTTCCGGCAGTTCGTAATCCACTGGGTGCGAGAAGCCAAGGGCCAGGTTCAAAACCGTGCCTTTTGCTTGCGCTTTGTAACCAACACCGACCAGCTGGAGCTTACGCTCGAAGCCTTGGCTTACGCCTTGGACCATGTTGTTTACCAACGCACGCGTGGTACCGGCCATTGCGCGAGTTTGTTGATCGCCATTGCGAGCAGCGAAACGCAGCTCACCAGCTTCTTCAACGATCTCAACGGACGAATGGATGTTCAGTTCAAGAGTGCCCTTGGCACCCTTCACCGAAAGCTGTTGGCCTGCGAATTTGACTTCGACACCGGCTGGCAGCTTAACGGGGTTCTTAGCGACGCGAGACATGCTTATCCCCCCTTAGAACACAGTGCAAAGAACTTCGCCGCCGACACCGGCAGCGCGCGCAGCACGATCCGTCATCACACCTTTGTTGGTGGAGACGATAGACACGCCCAGACCGCCACGAACTTTCGGCAGATCTTCAGCGGACTTGTACTGACGCAGGACCTGGACGGCTAACGCGCTTCACTTCCTCGATGACCGAACGGCCTTCGAAGTACTTCAGCTCGATGGACAGCAGTGGTTTGATTTCGCTGCTGATCTGATAACCCGCAATGTAGCCTTCGTCTTTCAGGACTTTGGCAACAGCTACCTTCAACTTGGAAGATGGCATGCTTACGACGGACTTTTCAGCCATCTGGGCATTACGGATACGAGTTAGCATGTCCGCTAACGGGTCCTGCATACTCATGGGCTAGACGCTCCTAATACAAAAAAATTAGCCTTACGGCTACATATGTCGCCGAGAATCTCCGAGCATAGAAAACACGGGCTCAGGCGAGCCGGGTATTCTAGACACACTCCGGAAATGAAACAAGCCCCAAAAGGGGCTTGTTCCAGATTCAAGGTCACCGGTGGTCAGTATCTTTCGATTCAGACCACCTGGACGTTGAAAGTACTTACCAGCTGGCTTTAACCAGACCTGGTACGTCACCACGCATTGCGGCTTCACGCAGCTTGTTACGGCCGAGGCCGAACTTGCGGTAAACGCCGTGCGGACGACCAGTCAGGCGGCAGCGGTTACGCATGCGCGAGGCGCTTGCGTCACGTGGCTGCTTCTGCAGGGCAACTGTAGCTTCCCAACGCGCTTCTGGACTTGCGTTCAGATCAACGATGATTGCTTTCAGTGCTGCACGCTTTTTGGCGTACTTGGCAACCGTGAGCTGACGCTTCAGCTCGCGATTTTTCATGCTCATCTTGGCCATGGTCCTACTCCAATCAGTTGCGGAACGGGAATTTGAAAGCACGCAACAGGGCGCGACCTTCATCATCGTTCTTGGCAGTGGTGGTCAGGGTGATGTCCAGACCGCGGAGAGCATCGATCTTGTCGTAGTCGATTTCCGGGAAGATGATCTGCTCTTTCACGCCCATGCTGTAGTTACCACGACCATCGAAGGACTTGGCATTCAGGCCGCGGAAGTCGCGAACCCGAGGCAGGGAGATCGACAGCAGACGATCCAGGAATTCGTACATACGCTCACGGCGCAGGGTCACTTTGACGCCGATCGGCCAACCTTCACGGACTTTAAAGCCAGCGATGGATTTCCGAGCGTAGGTCACAACGACTTTCTGACCGGTGATCTTTTCCAGGTCAGCAACAGCGTGCTCGATGACTTTTTTGTCGCCGATCGCTTCGCCCAGACCCATGTTCAGGGTGATTTTGGTAACGCGCGGAACTTCCATCACGTTCCCGAGCTTAAGTTCTTCCTTAAGCTTGGGGGCGATTTCCTTCCGGTAAATCTCTTGTAGTCGTGCCATGGTCTTATCTACCTAGCAGTGTTCAAGCATCAACCGCTTTTTGGGTCGACTTGAAGACACGAATTTTCTTACCGTCTTCTACTTTGAAACCAACACGATCAGCCTTGTTGGTTTCGCCGTTGAAAATGGCGACGTTAGAAGCGTGCAGTGGCGCTTCTTTTTCGACGATACCGCCCTGTACGCCCGACATCGGGTTAGGCTTGGTATGACGCTTGACCAGGTTCAAACCACCAACGACCAGACGGTCATCAGCGAGAACCTTCAGCACCTTACCGCGCTTACCTTTGTCTTTGCCGGCGATCACGATGATCTCGTCGTCACGACGAATCTTTTGCATGTCGGATCTCCTTACAGCACTTCTGGGGCGAGCGAGACGATCTTCATGAACTTCTCAGTACGAAGTTCACGGGTCACTGGCCCAAAGATACGGGTGCCGATCGGCTCTTGCTTGTTGTTCAGAAGAACAGCAGCGTTGCCGTCAAAGCGGATAATGGAGCCATCTGCACGGCGTACGCCGTGACGAGTGCGGACTACAACAGCAGTCATCACTTGGCCTTTTTTCACTTTACCGCGAGGAATTGCTTCCTTGACGGTAACTTTGATGATGTCACCGATACCAGCGTAACGACGATGGGAGCCACCCAGCACCTTGATGCACATAACACGGCGAGCGCCGCTGTTATCGGCCACATCGAGCATGGATTGAGTCTGAATCATATAATTTCTCCGACCCCTAGTCCTTAGACTTCCACAGCGCGTTCGAGAACATCAACCAGCGCCCAAGACTTGGTCTTGGCCATCGGACGAGTTTCACGAATAGTGACTTTGTCGCCGATGTGGCACTGATTGGTTTCGTCGTGCGCGTGCAGCTTAGTCGAACGCTTAACATATTTACCGTAGATCGGGTGCTTAACGCGACGCTCGATCAGAACGGTGATGGTTTTGTCCATCTTGTCGCTGACAACACGGCCAGTCAGCGTACGGACAGTCTTTTCGGCTTCAGCCATGATCACTTACCTGCCTGCTGGTTGAGCACAGTCTTCACGCGAGCAATGTCACGCTTAACTTGCGAGAGCAGATGAGACTGCCCCAACTGGCCAGTTGCTTTCTGCATACGCAGATTGAACTGGTCGCGCAGCAGGCCGAGCAGTTGCTCGTTCAGCTGCTGTGCGGATTTTTCACGAAGTTCATTCGCTTTCATCACATCACCGTCCGTTTAACAAAGGCGGTGGCGAGCGGCAGCTTTGCAGCAGCCAGGGCAAAAGCCTCACGCGCCAGCTCTTCAGTTACACCCTCGATTTCATACAGGACTTTGCCTGGCTGAATCTGGGCTACCCAGTATTCCACGTTACCCTTACCTTTACCCATCCGAACCTCGAGAGGTTTTTTGGAGATCGGCTTGTCCGGGAATACACGGATCCAGATCTTGCCGCCACGTTTAACGTGACGGGTCAGTGCACGACGCGCTGACTCGATCTGACGAGCGGTGAGACGACCACGAGCTACAGACTTCAGCGCGAACTCGCCGAAGCTGACTTTGCTACCGCGCTGAGCCAGACCACGGTTGTGACCTGTCATCTGCTTGCGGAACTTCGTACGCTTTGGTTGCAACATTTGGCGTACCCCTTACTTAGCAGCTTTTTTACGAGGCGCTGGTGCTTGTGGTTTCAGTTCTTCTTGGCGACCACCAATTACTTCGCCTTTGAAGATCCAAACCTTTACACCGATCACACCATAAGTGGTGTGAGCTTCGTAGTTGGCATAGTCGATGTCGGCACGCAGGGTGTGCAGTGGCACACGACCTTCGCGATACCATTCAGTACGTGCGATTTCAGCACCGCCGAGACGACCGCTCACTTGGATTTTGATGCCTTTGGCACCAATGCGCATGGCGTTCTGTACAGCGCGCTTCATAGCGCGACGGAACATTACGCGACGCTCCAGCTGCTGAGCTACGCTCTGCGCAACCAGCATACCGTCGAGTTCCGGCTTACGGATCTCTTCGATATTGATGTGCACAGGCACACCCATTTGCTTGGTCAGGTCCTGACGCAGTTTCTCAACATCTTCACCTTTCTTCCCGATAACGATACCTGGACGAGCGGTGTGGATGGTGATACGTGCAGTTTGGGCCGGACGATGGATATCGATACGGCTTACGGACGCGCTTTTTAGTTTGTCTTGGAGATACTCACGCACCTTCAGATCAGCGAACAAGTAGTCCGCATAAGTCCGACCGTCTGCGTACCAGACGGAGGTGTGCTCCTTGACGATTCCCAGGCGAATGCCAATGGGATGTACTTTCTGACCCATCTCTTCGACTCCGTTACTTGTCAGCAACCTTGACAGTGATATGGCAAGACCGCTTGACGATGCGATCAGCACGGCCTTTGGCACGTGGCATGATGCGCTTCAGCGAACGCCCTTCGTTGACGAAAACGGTGCTGACCTTCAGGTCATCAACGTCTGCGCCTTCGTTATGCTCGGCGTTGGCTACGGCCGACTCCAGCACTTTCTTCATGATCTCGGCGGCTTTCTTACTGCTGAAAGCCAACAGGTTGAGCGCTTCGCCCACCTTCTTCCCGCGGATCTGGTCGGCGACCAAGCGGGCTTTCTGGGCGGAGATTCGAGCGCCCGACAACTTAGCGGCTACTTCCATTTCCTAACCCCTTAACGCTTGGCTTTCTTGTCAGCCACGTGCCCACGATAAGTGCGGGTACCGGCGAACTCGCCCAGTTTGTGGCCAACCATGTCTTCGTTCACGAGAACTGGGACGTGCAGACGACCGTTGTGTACAGCGATGGTCAGACCGACCATTTGTGGCAGGATCATCGAACGGCGCGACCAGGTTTTCACCGGTTTGCGATCGTTCTTTTCCGCCGCCACTTCGATCTTCTTCAGTAGGTGAAGATCAATAAAAGGACCTTTTTTCAGAGAACGTGGCACTGTCGTATCCCTCTATTTACTTGCGACGACGGACGATCATTTTGTCGGTACGCTTATTACCACGAGTCTTCGCGCCCTTAGTCGGGAAGCCCCATGGCGATACCGGATGACGACCACCAGAGGTACGACCTTCACCACCACCGTGTGGGTGGTCAACCGGGTTCATGGCAACACCACGAACGGTTGGGCGAACGCCACGCCAGCGTTTGGCACCAGCTTTACCCAGCGAACGCAGGCTGTGCTCGGAGTTCGAGACTTCACCCAGGGTCGCGCGGCATTCAGCCAGCACTTTACGCATCTCACCAGAACGCAGACGCAGGGTCACGTAGACACCCTCACGAGCGATCAGCTGAGCCGAAGCACCAGCGGAACGAGCGATTTGCGCGCCTTTACCTGGCTTCAATTCGATGCCGTGTACGGTGCTACCAACTGGAATGTTACGCAGTTGCAGAGCGTTGCCCGGCTTGATCGGCGCCAGGGCACCTGCGATCAGCTGGTCGCCAGCGCTCACGCCTTTAGGGGCGATGATGTAGCGACGCTCGCCATCTGCGTACAGCAGCAGAGCGATGTGAGCAGTACGGTTTGGATCGTATTCAATACGCTCGACAGTGGCAGAGATGCCATCTTTGTCGTTGCGACGGAAGTCGACCAGACGATAATGCTGCTTATGGCCACCACCGATGTGACGAGTGGTAATACGACCATTGTTGTTACGACCACCAGTCTTCGATTTTTTCTCGAGCAGCGGTGCGTGAGGAGCGCCTTTATGCAGCTCCTGGTTGACCACCTTGACCACAAAACGGCGGCCAGGGGAAGTCGGTTTGCATTTAACGATTGCCATGATGCACCCCTTCCTTACTCAGCACTGCTGCTGAAATCGAGATCTTGGCCTGGCTGAAGGGAGATAACTGCCTTCTTCCAGTCATTACGCTTGCCCAGACCGCGAGCAGTGCGCTTGCTCTTACCCAGAACGTTCAGGGTAGTAACACGCTCTACTTTCACGCTGAACAGGCTTTCGACGGCCTTCTTGATTTCCAGCTTGGTTGCGTCAGTTGCAACCTTGAAAACGAACTGGCCTTTCTTGTCAGCCAGAACCGTAGCCTTTTCGGAAACGTGCGGGCCAAGCAGAACTTTAAATACGCGTTCCTGGTTCATCCCAGCAGCTCCTCGAATTTCTTCACGGCCGACACGGTGATCAACACCTTGTCGTATGCGATCAGACTAACTGGATCGGAACCTTGCACGTCACGTACATCAACGTGTGGCAGGTTGCGAGCAGCCAGGTACAGGTTCTGATCAACAGCTTCAGACACGATCAAAACGTCGGTCAGGCTCATGTTGTTCAGTTTGCCCAGCAGATCTTTGGTTTTTGGACTTTCAACAGCGAAGTCCTGAACCACGACCAGACGATCAGTACGCACGAGTTCAGCAAGGATGGAGCGCAGAGCTGCGCGGTACATCTTCTTGTTGAGCTTCTGAGAGTGATCCTGTGGACGAGCTGCGAAAGTGGTACCGCCGCCACGCCAGATTGGGCTACGGATAGTACCGGCACGAGCACGGCCAGTGCCTTTCTGACGCCAAGGGCGCTTACCGCCACCACGAACGTCGGAACGGGTCTTTTGCTGCTTGCTACCTTGACGGCCGCCGGCCATGTAGGCCACGACTGCTTGGTGAACCAGCGTCTCGTTGAATTCGCCGCCAAATGTCAGTTCGGAAACTTCGATCGCTTGAGCGTCATTTACATTTAATTGCATGTCAGCTTCCCCTTAACCGCGAGCCTTGGCCGCTGGACGTACAACCAGGTTGCCGCCAGTAGCGCCAGGAACAGCACCCTTGACCAACAACAGATTGCGTTCAGCGTCGACGCGCACTACTTCGAGGGACTGCACGGTCACGCGCTCAGCGCCCATATGACCGGACATTTTTTTGCCCTTGAATACACGACCAGGAGTCTGGCACTGGCCAATAGAGCCCGGGACGCGGTGGGAGACGGAGTTACCGTGAGTGTTGTCTTGGCCACGGAAATTCCAACGCTTGATCGTACCCTGGAAGCCTTTACCCTTGGACTGACCGGTTACATCAACCAGTTGACCAGCGGCGAAGATTTCAGCGTTGATCAGATCGCCAGCCTGGTAGTCGCCGTCTTCAAGACGGAACTCCATAACAGTGCGACCAGCTGCAACGTTTGCTTTAGCGAAGTGACCCGCTTGAGCAGCAGTCACACGCGAAGCACGACGCTCGCCTACAGTGACTTGCACTGCACGATAGCCATCGGTTTCTTCAGTTTTGAACTGGGTGACGCGATTCGGCTCGATCTCAATGACCGTGACCGGAATGGAGACACCTTCTTCGGTGAAAATACGGGTCATACCGCATTTACGACCGACTACACCAATAGTCATGTTGTAAACCTCATGAGTGTACGGGGCTTTCACCCGCTATGGCCGCCCATTTCAGAGCGTTACACGACTAAGACCCAAGTCTTAGCCGAGGCTGATCTGTACTTCCACACCGGCCGCCAGATCGAGCTTCATAAGTGCATCAACGGTTTTATCCGTTGGCTGGACGATGTCCAGTACGCGCTTATGAGTACGGATCTCGTACTGGTCACGCGCGTCTTTGTTGACGTGCGGGGAGACCAGAACGGTGAACCGCTCTTTACGGGTAGGCAGTGGAATTGGACCACGCACTTGTGCACCAGTACGTTTCGCGGTTTCCACGATTTCCTGGGTGGATTGGTCGATCAGGCGATGGTCAAAAGCCTTCAACCTGATACGGATTTGCTGATTTTGCATTGGATTTCAGACTCCGGCTGCTATTCCCAGCGAGCGCAATACGCCCGTTAAAAGGAGGCGCAATTCTATAGACGCCCCAGATAGGTGTCAACCCAATAAAAAAGGCCCCCGCTAAGCGGGGGCCTTCTCAAAACCAAGAGCTATCTCGAAAGAGATAATTACTCGATGATTTTAGCTACAACGCCAGCACCAACGGTACGGCCGCCTTCGCGAATAGCGAAACGCAGACCGTCTTCCATTGCGATGGTTTTGATCAAGGTAACAACCATTTTGATGTTGTCGCCCGGCATTACCATCTCAACGCCTTCCGGCAGTTCGCAGTTGCCAGTCACGTCAGTAGTACGGAAGTAGAACTGTGGACGGTAGCCTTTGAAGAACGGAGTGTGACGACCGCCTTCTTCTTTGCTCAGCACGTACACTTCAGCTTCGAACTTGGTGTGCGGCTTAACCGAACCTGGCTTAACCAGAACCTGGCCACGCTCAACGTCGTCACGCTTGGTACCACGCAGCAGAACGCCGCAGTTCTCGCCAGCACGACCTTCGTCGAGCAGCTTACGGAACATTTCAACACCGGTGCAGGTGGTGACGGTAGTGTCACGCAGACCAACGATTTCCAGTGGATCTTGAACCTTAACGATACCGCGCTCGATACGACCAGTCACAACAGTACCGCGACCAGAGATCGAGAATACGTCTTCGATTGGCATCAGGAACGGCTTGTCGATAACACGAACTGGGTCTGGGATGTAGCTGTCCAGAGTTTCAACCAGTTTACGAACGGACGTGGTGCCCATTTCGTTGTCATCTTTGCCTTCCAGAGCCATACGAGCAGAACCGATGATGATCGGAGTGTCGTCGCCTGGGAAGTCGTAAGTGCTCAGCAGATCGCGCACTTCCATCTCAACCAGTTCCAGCAGCTCAGCGTCGTCTACCAGGTCAGCCTTGTTCAGGTAAACCACGATGTACGGAACACCTACCTGACGGGACAGCAGGATGTGCTCACGGGTTTGTGGCATCGGACCATCAGCGGCCGAGCAAACCAGGATCGCGCCGTCCATCTGGGCAGCACCGGTGATCATGTTCTTCACATAGTCAGCGTGACCTGGGCAGTCAACGTGAGCGTAGTGACGGATCAGCGAGTTGTATTCAACGTGCGCGGTGTTGATGGTGATACCACGAGCTTTTTCTTCTGGTGCGCTGTCGATTTTATCGAAATCAACGATTGCAGAACCGAATACTTCGGAGCAAACGCGAGTCAGAGCAGCAGTCAGAGTGGTTTTACCGTGGTCAACGTGACCGATGGTGCCAACGTTGACGTGCGGTAGGGAACGATCAAATTTTTCTTTAGCCACGACAATTAACTCCTTGCCTAAAGGACTGAATCAGCCTTGTTTTTTGGATACAGTTTCAGCGATGTGCGCCGGAGCTGTGTTGTATTTTTTGAATTCCATAGAGTAGCTTGCGCGCCCCTGGGACATGGAGCGAACGTCGGTCGCATAACCGAACATCTCACCCAACGGAACCTCGGCGCGAATCACTTTGCCGGAAACCGTGTCTTCCATACCCAAGATCATGCCGCGACGACGGTTAAGGTCGCCCATGACATCACCCATATAGTCTTCAGGTGTAACAACTTCTACCGCCATGATTGGCTCAAGCAACTCACCACCGCCCTTCTGGGCCAGTTGCTTGGTTGCCATGGAAGCAGCCACCTTGAACGCCATCTCGTTGGAGTCGACGTCGTGGTAAGAACCGTCAAAAACGGTTGCTTTCAGGCCGATCAGCGGATAGCCGGCAACAACACCGTTCTTCATCTGCTCTTCGATACCCTTCTGGATAGCAGGGATGTATTCCTTAGGAACAACACCACCCACTACTTCGTTCACGAATTGCAGACCTTCCTGACCTTCGTCAGCAGGAGCAAAACGGATCCAGCAGTGACCGAACTGACCACGACCGCCGGACTGACGAACGAACTTGCCTTCGATTTCACAGTTCTTCGTGATGCGCTCACGATAGGAAACCTGAGGCTTACCGATGTTGGCTTCGACGTTGAACTCACGGCGCATCCGGTCAACCAGGATGTCCAGGTGCAGCTCGCCCATGCCGGAGATGATCGTTTGACCAGTCTCTTCATCAGTCTTGACACGGAAAGATGGATCTTCCTGAGCAAGCTTGCCCAGAGCGATACCCATTTTTTCCTGGTCATCCTTGGTCTTAGGCTCTACGGCAACCGAAATAACCGGCTCCGGGAAGTCCATGCGAACCAGGATGATTGGCTTGGCAGCGTCGCACAAAGTCTCACCAGTGGTGACGTCCTTCATGCCGATCAGGGCCGCGATGTCACCAGCGCGTACTTCCTTGATCTCCTCGCGGGCGTTTGCGTGCATTTGCACCATACGACCCACACGCTCTTTCTTGCCTTTAACCGAGTTGATCACGCCGTCGCCGGAGGCCAACACGCCCGAGTAAACGCGGACGAAGGTCAAAGTACCCACGAATGGGTCGGTAGCGATCTTGAACGCCAGAGCCGAGAACGGCTCGCTATCATCGGCGTGACGCTCCATCTCTTCTTCCTCGTTATCAGGGTTGGAACCCTTGATAGCAGGAATGTCGGTTGGAGCAGGCAAGTAGTCGATAACGGCGTCAAGAACCAGGGGAACGCCCTTGTTCTTGAAGGAAGAACCGCAAACAGCCAAGACGATTTCGCCAGCAATAGTACGCTGACGCAGAGCGGCCTTGATTTCCACGTTGGTGAGTTCTTCACCTTCGAGGTACTTGTTCATCAGCTCTTCGCTGGCTTCGGCAGCAGCCTCAACCATGTTGTTACGCCACTCGTCAGCCAGCTCCTGCAACTCTGCAGGGATAGGCTTACGAACAGGAACCATACCTTTGTCGGAGTCGTTCCAGTAAACAGCTTCCATGTTGATCAGATCGATCTGACCCTGGAAGTTGTCTTCGGAACCGATCGCCAATTGGATTGGCACCGGAGTGTGACCCAGACGCTGCTTGATCTGACCGATCACGCGCAGGAAGTTGGCACCAGCACGGTCCATCTTGTTTACGTAAACAAGACGTGGAACGCCGTATTTGTTGGCTTGACGCCATACGGTTTCCGACTGAGGCTCAACACCCGAGGTACCGCAGAACACAACGACAGCGCCGTCGAGTACGCGCAGAGAACGCTCAACTTCAATGGTGAAGTCTACGTGGCCCGGGGTATCGATTACGTTGAAGCGATGCTCGTCTTTGTACTGCTTCTCGGAACCTTTCCAGAAGGCGGTAATAGCAGCAGAAGTAATGGTAATACCACGCTCCTGCTCCTGAACCATCCAGTCTGTGGTCGCGGCGCCGTCATGCACCTCGCCCATTTTGTGACTTTTGCCGGTGTAAAACAGTACGCGCTCAGTGGTGGTGGTTTTACCAGCATCCACGTGAGCAACGATACCGATGTTACGGTAGCGGCTAATCGGAGTAGTACGAGCCATAAAGCCCTCGCAAAATTAGTGAAGCTAAGATTAGAAGCGGTAGTGCGAGAAAGCTTTGTTAGCTTCAGCCATACGGTGCACGTCTTCACGCTTCTTAACAGCAGCACCTTTACCTTCAGCAGCGTCCAACAGTTCGCCAGCCAAACGCAGAGCCATAGACTTCTCGCCGCGCTTACGGGCGAAGTCTACCAACCAGCGCATTGCCAGAGCGTTACGACGGGACGGACGAACTTCAACCGGAACCTGGTAAGTAGCACCGCCTACACGGCGCGACTTCACTTCGACCAGCGGAGCGATGGCGTCGAGAGCTTTCTCGAAGATTTCCAGGGGGTCGCTGTTCTTGCGTTCTTTAACCTTTTCCAGCGCGCCATAAACGATACGCTCGGCAACGGCTTTCTTGCCGCTTTCCATCACGTGGTTCATGAACTTGGCCAGGATTTGGCTTCCGTATTTTGGATCGTCAAGCACTTCGCGCTTGGCTGCTACGCGTCTTCTTGGCATGGATAAGCCCTCAAACGGTCTTCAGGTTCGTTCGGAATCGGTGCCCTTGCGGGACGCCTCCGACCTTACTCTTATCGACTCAGAAAATAAGATGATTCAGTTTTACAAAAAGCCGCTACTACTTAGGCTTCTTGGTACCGTACTTCGAACGACCCTGGTTACGACCTTTAACGCCGGAAGTATCCAAGGAACCGCGTACGGTGTGGTAACGAACACCTGGCAAGTCTTTTACACGACCGCCGCGGATCAGTACCACGCTGTGCTCTTGCAGGTTGTGACCTTCACCACCGATGTACGAGGAAACCTCGAAACCGTTGGTCAGGCGCACACGGCATACTTTACGCAGTGCCGAGTTAGGTTTTTTCGGCGTGGTGGTATACACACGAGTGCATACGCCACGACGTTGCGGGCAGTTCTGCAGCGCAGGCACGTCGGATTTCTCGACGATACGCTTACGCGGCTGACGTACCAGCTGGTTGATAGTTGCCATCTACTAGCTCCACTGTTGTCTTGCGACGCTATTGTCTTGCAAGAAAAGCAAAATGGCAGGAACGAATTCCCGCCAAATTTAGGGGTACAAGAGTCTAAAGAGGATCTTGCCCCCAGTCAAGGCAAGGCCCCGACCTCCCCTCTCGTCGAATCGGGGCAAAAATGCCTCGATCCGACGAATGGGGCTGCCAGGGCCCAGACTCATCTATCGCAGAACTCAGTTACCGCTTGAGTTCAGCGCTTCGGTCAGTGCAGCTTCCACTTCACTGGCGCTCACGCGCAGCGGCTTGTCCGCATCACGGCGGCGCTTACGCTCGCTGTGGTAAGCCAAACCGGTACCGGCTGGGATCAGACGACCCACAACCACGTTTTCTTTCAGGCCGCGCAGGTAATCGCGCTTGCCGGTTACCGCTGCTTCGGTCAGTACGCGAGTGGTCTCCTGGAAGGAGGTCGCCGAGATGAACGACTCAGTGGACAACGACGCCTTGGTGATACCCAGCAGCACGCGAGTGAACTTGGAGACAAATTTCTCTTCGTTCGCCAGGCGCTCGTTTTCTACCAGTACGTGAGTCAGTTCCATCTGGTCGCCCTTGATGAAACTGGAATCGCCGGATTCAGCGATTTCAACTTTACGCAGCATCTGACGCAGAATGGTCTCGATGTGCTTGTCGTTGATCTTCACGCCTTGCAGACGGTAAACGTCCTGGATCTCGTTAACGATGTACTTGGCCAGCGCACTCACACCCAGCAGACGCAGAATGTCGTGTGGATCGCTTGGGCCGTCGGAGATAACTTCGCCGCGGTTTACCTGTTCGCCTTCGAACACGTTCAGGTGACGCCACTTCGGAATCAGCTCTTCATACGGATCGCTACCGTCGTTCGGGGTAATGACCAGACGGCGCTTGCCTTTAGTCTCTTTACCAAACGCGATGGTGCCGCTGACTTCAGCCAGAATCGACGCTTCTTTCGGACGACGAGCTTCGAACAAGTCGGCAACACGCGGCAGACCACCGGTGATGTCACGGGTCTTCGAAGTTTCTTGCGGGATACGCGCGATAACGTCACCGATCGCGATCTTCGCACCGTCCGCTACACCGACCAGGGCGTTGGCTGGCAGGAAGTACTGAGCGATTACGTCAGTGCCTGGCAGCAACAGATCCTTGCCGTTGTCATCGACCATCTTCACGGCAGGACGAATGTCTTTACCGGCAGCTGGACGATCTTTGGCGTCGAGTACTTCAATGTTGGTCATACCGGTCAATTCGTCAGTCTGACGCTTGATCGTGATGCCTTCTTCCATGCCCACGTAGGTCACGGTACCTTTCATTTCGGTAACGATTGGGTGAGTGTGCGGATCCCACTTGGCCACGATTGCGCCAGCGTCGACCTTGTCACCTTCTTTAACCGAAATCACAGCACCGTACGGCAGCTTGTAGCGCTCACGCTCACGACCGTAGTCATCAGCGATGGCCAGCTCACCCGAACGGGAAACAGCAACCAAGTGGCCATCCACTCGCTCAACGTGCTTCAGGTTGTGCAGACGGACGGTACCGCCATTCTTCACCTGAACGCTGTCGGCTGCGGAGGTCCGGCTGGCCGCACCACCGATGTGGAACGTACGCATGGTCAGCTGGGTACCCGGCTCACCGATGGACTGTGCGGCAATAACGCCGACCGCTTCACCGATGTTCACCTGGTGACCACGAGCCAAATCACGGCCGTAGCACTTGGCGCAGATGCCGTAGCGGGTTTCACAGCTGATCGGCGAGCGAACGATCACTTCGTCGATGCTGTTGAGCTCGATGAACTCGACCCACTTCTCGTCGACCAGAGTGCCGGCAGGAACGATAACTTCCTCGGTACCTGGCTTGAATACGTCACGGGCAATAACACGACCCAATACGCGCTCACCCAGCGGCTCTACAACGTCACCGCCTTCAATGTGCGGAGTCATCAGCAGGCCGTGCTCGGTACCACAATCGATCTCGGTTACTACCAAGTCTTGTGCAACGTCTACCAGACGACGAGTCAGGTAACCGGAGTTAGCGGTTTTCAACGCGGTATCCGCCAGACCTTTACGAGCACCGTGAGTCGAGATGAAGTATTGGAGTACGCTCAAACCTTCACGGAAGTTCGCGGTAATCGGCGTCTCGATGATGGAACCGTCCGGCTTGGCCATCAGGCCACGCATACCGGCGAGCTGACGGATCTGCGCAGCAGAACCCCGTGCGCCCGAGTCGGCCATCATGTACATCGAGTTGAAGGATTCCTGGTCAACTTCGTCGCCGTGACGGTCGATAACCTTCTCTTTCGAGAGGTTGGCCATCATCGCCTTGGAGACTTCGTCGTTGGCCTTGGACCAAAGGTCGATCACTTTGTTGTACTTCTCGCCCTGTGTTACCAGGCCCGAGGCGTACTGGCTTTCGATCTCTTTCACTTCATCGGTAGCAGCCGCGATGATGCGAGCTTTTTCATCCGGGATAACGAAGTCGTTAACGCCGATGGAAACGCCGGAAATAGTCGAGTAAGCAAAACCGGTGTACATCAACTGGTCAGCGAAGATCACGGTCTCTTTCAAACCAACCACGCGGTAGCACTGGTTGATCAGCTTGGAGATCGCCTTTTTCTTCATCGGCAAGTTGACGACGTCGTACGACAGACCTTTTGGCACAACTTGGTACAACAGCGCACGGCCGACAGTAGTGTCGACGATACGGGTGTTGCTCACGCTGCCGCCGTCACGGTCGTTGACGGTTTCGTTGATCCGAACTTTGACCTTGGCGTGCAGTGCGGCTTCGCCGGCACGGAACACACGGTCAACTTCCTGCAGGTCAGCGAATACTCGACCTTCGCCTTTGGCGTTGATCGCTTCGCGGGTCATGTAGTACAGACCCAATACAACGTCCTGCGACGGAACGATGATTGGCTCACCGTTGGCTGGCGACAGAATGTTGTTGGTCGACATCATCAACGCACGCGCTTCCAACTGGGCTTCCAGTGTCAGCGGTACGTGCACGGCCATTTGGTCGCCGTCGAAGTCGGCGTTGTACGCGGCGCAGACCAGAGGGTGCAGCTGGATAGCCTTACCTTCGATCAGAACCGGTTCAAACGCCTGGATACCCAGACGGTGAAGGGTCGGTGCACGGTTGAGGAGGACCGGGTGTTCGCGGATTACTTCAGCGAGAACGTCCCAAACCTCTGGCAGTTCGCGCTCGACCATTTTCTTGGCCGCTTTGATAGTGGTCGCGAGACCGCGCATTTCCAGCTTGCCGAAGATGAACGGCTTGAACAGCTCGAGTGCCATCTTCTTAGGCAGACCGCACTGGTGCAGACGCAGGGTCGGGCCTACGGTAATTACCGAACGACCGGAGTAGTCAACACGCTTACCGAGCAGGTTCTGACGGAAACGACCTTGCTTACCCTTGATCATGTCAGCCAGGGATTTCAGAGGACGCTTGTTGGAACCGGTGATAGCGCGGCCACGACGACCGTTGTCGAGCAGGGCGTCGACCGCTTCTTGCAACATACGCTTTTCGTTGCGCACGATGATGTCCGGAGCGGACAGATCGAGCAGGCGCTTCAAGCGGTTGTTACGGTTGATCACGCGGCGGTACAGGTCGTTGAGGTCGGACGTCGCAAAACGACCACCGTCCAACGGCACCAGCGGACGCAGGTCTGGCGGCAGAACCGGCAGAACGGTCAGCACCATCCACTCTGGCAGGTTGCCGGAACCCTGGAAGGCTTCCATCAACTTCAGACGCTTGGACAGTTTCTTGATCTTGGTTTCGGAGTTGGTTTGCGGAATTTCTTCGCGCAGACGGCCAATCTCGTGCTCCAGGTCGATAGCGTGCAGCAGTTCACGGACAGCTTCGGCACCCATGCGGGCATCGAAATCGTCACCGAACTCTTCCAGCGCCTCAAAATACTGCTCGTCGTTCAGCAGCTGACCTTTTTCAAGGGTGGTCATGCCTGGATCGATAACGACGTAGCTCTCGAAGTAGAGAACGCGCTCGATATCACGCAGGGTCATGTCCATCAGCAGGCCGATACGGGACGGCAGCGATTTCAGGAACCAGATGTGGGCAACTGGCGAAGCCAGTTCGATGTGCGCCATGCGCTCACGACGAACCTTGGCCAAGGCGACTTCAACGCCGCACTTCTCGCAGATCACACCACGGTGCTTCAAGCGCTTGTACTTACCGCACAGGCACTCGTAATCCTTTACCGGGCCAAAGATCTTGGCGCAGAACAGGCCGTCACGTTCAGGTTTGAACGTACGGTAGTTGATCGTTTCCGGCTTTTTAACTTCACCGAACGACCACGAACGGATCATCTCAGGCGATGCCAACCCAATACGGATGGCGTCGAACTCTTCGACTTGACCCTGGTTTTTCAGCAAATTCAGTAGGTCTTTCAAGGCCTTTCCTCCTGGCGGAGCAGAGAGCGGGCATCACTGCCTCGCTCTCGATTCGCGTCACGTGTTATTCGGTTTCCAGATCGATATCGATGCCGAGGGAACGAATTTCTTTGATCAACACGTTGAAGGACTCGGGCATGCCCGGCTCCATACGGTGATCGCCGTCCACGATGTTTTTGTACATCTTGGTACGACCGTTCACATCGTCCGACTTCACTGTGAGCATTTCTTGCAGAGTGTATGCAGCACCGTATGCTTCCAGTGCCCAGACCTCCATCTCCCCGAAACGCTGACCACCGAACTGAGCCTTACCACCCAGCGGCTGCTGGGTAACCAGGCTGTACGAACCGGTAGAACGAGCGTGCATCTTGTCGTCTACCAAGTGGTTCAGCTTCAGCATGTACATGTAGCCAACAGTAACCGGGCGCTCGAACTTGTTGCCGGTGCGGCCGTCGAACAGCTGCATCTGGCCGCTTTCCGGCAGGTCTGCCAGCTTCAGCATGGCCTTGATTTCGCTTTCCTTGGCACCGTCGAATACCGGGGTAGCCATTGGAACGCCGCCGCGCAGGTTCTTCGCCAGATCCAGGATTTCCTGATCGGAGAAGGTGTCCAGCTCTTCGTTGCGACCGCCGATCTCGTTGTAGATCTCGTGCAGGAACTTGCGCAGGTCTGCGACCTTGCGCTGCTCTTCGATCATGCGGTTGATCTTTTCGCCCAGACCTTTGGCCGCGAGGCCCAGGTGGGTTTCAAGGATCTGACCAACGTTCATACGCGAAGGTACGCCCAACGGGTTGAGGACCACATCGACCGGGGTGCCATTGGCATCGTGCGGCATGTCTTCAACCGGCATGATCACGGAGACCACACCTTTGTTACCGTGACGACCGGCCATCTTGTCGCCCGGCTGAATGCGGCGACGGATTGCCAGGTAAACCTTGACGATTTTCAGCACGCCTGGAGCCAGGTCATCGCCCTGCTGCAGTTTGCGCTTCTTGTCTTCGAACTTGTCGTCCAGCAGACGGCGACGATCAACGATGTAAGCCTGAGCCTTCTCGAGCTGCTCGTTAAGAGCATCTTCAGCCATGCGCAGTTTGAACCACTGGCCGTGTTCAAGACCGTCGAGGATTTCGTCGGTGATGTCTTGACCTTTCTTCAGACCTGCGCCGCCTTCGGCCTTGTGGCCTACCAGAGCGGAGCGCAGACGTTCGAAGGTCGCGCCTTCAACGATACGGAACTCTTCGTTCAGGTCCTTACGGATCTCGTCGAGCTGAGTCTTCTCGATGGACAGTGCGCGAGCATCACGCTCAACGCCGTCACGAGTGAAGACCTGTACGTCGATGACAGTACCCTTGGTACCGGTAGGTACACGCAGGGAAGTGTCTTTAACGTCGCTGGCTTTTTCACCGAAGATGGCACGCAGCAGCTTCTCTTCCGGAGTCAGTTGGGTCTCGCCTTTCGGAGTGACCTTACCGACCAGGATGTCGCCAGCGCCAACTTCAGCACCTACATAAACGATACCGGCTTCATCCAGCTTGTTCAGTGCAGCTTCACCCACGTTCGGGATGTCTGCAGTGATTTCCTCAGGCCCAAGCTTGGTGTCACGTGCCACACAGGTCAGTTCCTGAATGTGGATCGTGGTGAAGCGGTCTTCTTGAACGACACGCTCGGACAGGCAGATGGAGTCTTCGAAGTTGAAGCCGTTCCATGCCATGAACGCGATGCGCATGTTCTGACCCAGTGCCAGCTCACCCATATCGGTGGACGGGCCGTCGGCCATGATGTCGCTACGCTGGACGCGATCACCCTTGCTCACCAGCGGACGCTGGTTGATGCAGGTGTTCTGGTTCGAGCGGGTGTATTTGGTGAGGTTGTAGATGTCGACACCGGCTTCGCCAGTTTCAACTTCATCATCCGCAACACGAACCACGATACGGCTTGCATCAACGGAGTCGATCACGCCGCCACGACGAGCCACGACGCAAACGCCGGAGTCACGGGCTACGTTACGCTCCATGCCGGTACCTACCAGCGGCTTGTCAGCGCGCAGGGTCGGTACAGCTTGACGCTGCATGTTGGAACCCATCAACGCACGGTTGGCGTCATCGTGCTCCAGGAACGGGATCAGCGACGCCGCAACGGAAACTACCTGCTTGGGCGATACGTCCATCAAGGTGACGTCTTCCGGCGCCTTGACGGTGAACTCGTTCAAGTGACGAACAGCTACCAGCTCGTCGATCAGGACTTTCTTGTCGTTCATCGTGGCCGAAGCCTGAGCGATCACGTGATCAGCTTCTTCGATGGCGGACAGGAAAACGATCTCGTCGGTGACCAGAGCGTCTTTCACCACGCGGTACGGGCTCTCAAGGAAGCCGTACTGGTTGGTGCGCGCATAAGCGGCCAAGGAGTTGATCAGACCAATGTTCGGACCTTCCGGCGTTTCGATCGGGCAAACACGACCGTAGTGCGTCGGGTGTACGTCACGAACTTCAAAGCCTGCACGCTCACGCGTCAGACCGCCCGGGCCCAGTGCGGATACACGGCGCTTGTGGGTGATCTCGGAGAGCGGGTTGTTCTGGTCCATGAACTGGGAAAGCTGGCTGGAACCGAAGAACTCTTTCACCGCCGCAGCCACTGGCTTGGCGTTGATTAGGTCTTGCGGCATCAGGCCTTCGCTTTCAGCCATCGACAGACGCTCTTTGACCGCACGCTCAACACGTACCAGGCCAACGCGGAACTGGTTTTCAGCCATCTCGCCTACGCAGCGAACACGACGGTTACCCAAGTGGTCGATGTCATCGACGATGCCTTTACCGTTACGGATGTCGACCAGGGTCTTCAGGACCGCAACGATGTCTTCCTTGCACAACACGCCCGAACCTTCGATCTCGGTGCGACCGATACGACGGTTGAACTTCATCCGGCCGACCGCAGACAGGTCGTAGCGCTCAGGGCTGAAGAACAGGTTGTTGAACAGGGTCTCGGCAGCGTCTTTGGTTGGCGGCTCACCAGGACGCATCATGCGATAGATCTCGACCAGCGCTTCCAATTGGTTGCTGGTGGAGTCGATCTTCAGTGTGTCGGAGATGAACGGACCGCAGTCGATATCGTTGGTGTACAGGGTCTCGATGCGAACAACCTGGGCCTTGGCGATCTTCGCCAGGATCTCGGTGTTCAGCTCGGTGTTGCACTCAGCCAGGATTTCGCCTGTAGCCGGATGAACGATGACCTTGGCGGTCGTGCGACCCAGGACGTAGTCCAGAGGCACGTCCAGCGACTTGATACCGGCTTTTTCGATCTGGTTGATGTGGCGCGCAGTAATACGGCGGCCCGCCTCAACAATGACCTTGCCTTTTTCATCCTGGATGTCCAGAACGGCAATTTCACCACGCAGACGCGATGCAATCAGTTCCAGGCTGAGGGTTTCATCCTTCAGGCTGAATACGTTGGTGGTGTAGAAAGCATCCAGCACTTGCTCAGTGGTATAGCCGAGCGCGCGCAGCAGTACCGAGGTCGGCAGCTTGCGACGACGGTCGATACGCACGAACACGCAGTCTTTCGGATCGAACTCGAAGTCCAACCACGAACCGCGGTACGGAATGATCCGCGCGGAGTACAGGAGCTTACCGGAGCTGTGCGTCTTGCCGCGGTCGTGGTCGAAGAACACGCCCGGCGAACGGTGCAGCTGGGAAACGATCACACGTTCGGTACCATTGATAACGAAGGTACCGTTCTCAGTCATCAATGGGATTTCGCCCATGTAGACTTCTTGCTCTTTGATGTCCTTGATCGCTTTGTTCGACGATTCTTTGTCGAAAATGATCAAACGGACTTTTACCCGCAAAGGTACGGCGTACGTAACACCGCGCAATACGCATTCTTTGACATCAAATGCCGGTTCGCCCAGGCGATAACCGACGTACTCCAGCGCAGCATTGCCGGAGTAGCTGATGATCGGGAAAACGGATTTGAAGGCCGCATGCAGGCCCACGTCGCGGAACTGATCTTTGGTCGCTCCCGCCTGCAAGAATTCACGATACGAATCCAGCTGGATAGCCAGAAGGTACGGGACATCCATGACGTCCGGCAACTTGCTAAAGTCCTTGCGGATACGTTTTTTCTCAGTATATGAGTAAGCCATCAGCGTTCCCCAGCTTGGTCACCTGCTTGTTTGGCCCCTCCGACGGGAGCAGCCAGAAAATCTCGCAAACCCCATGGTTTGCACCACCGCATCGGGTGGCTACAGCGCGTTAATGGTAGCGACCGAGTCGACAACCAAGAACGGAAAAAGGCCGGTGGCAAGTGCCACCAGCCATCAGCCTTCAGCTTAACGCGTGGGCTGGAGACGCAAGGTCGATGCTTACTTCAGCTCGACTTTAGCGCCTGCTTCTTCCAGAGTAGCTTTGGCTTTGTCAGCGGCGTCTTTCGACACTGCTTCCAGAACCTGGGCAGGAGCGCCGTCAACTACAGCCTTGGCTTCTTTCAGGCCCAGACCGGTCAGCTCACGTACTGCCTTGATCACGTTTACTTTCTTCTCGCCAGCTTCCAGCAGCATGACGTTGAATTCGGTTTGCTCTTCAGCAGCGACAGCAGCAACAGCTGGACCAGCGGAAGCAGCGGCAGCGGAAACGCCGAATTTTTCTTCGAAAGCTTTGATCAGCTCAACAACCTGCAGAACCGACATTTCAGCTACGGCGTTGAGGATATCGTCTTGGGAGATAGACATTGCTGTATTTCCTGAATTGGGGGACGGCCTACGCGGCCATCGAAATAAACAAAAATACGCGAGAGAAGTCGCTCAGCCTTAGGCTGCGGCAGCTTCTTTTTGCTCGCGAACTGCGGCCAGAGTACGAGCCAACTTGCTGGTAGCGCCTTGAATCACGCTCATCAGCTGAGAAATAGCTTCGTTACGGGTCGGCAGTGTTGCCAGTACGTCGATTTGGTTAGCTGCGAGGAACTTGCCCTCGAACGCAGCTGCCTTGATCTCGAACTTATCCTGACTCTTGGCAAATTCCTTGAACAAACGGGCAGCAGCACCTGGATGTTCCTTGGAAAACGCGATCAGAGTCGGGCCAGTGAACACGTCGTTGAGGACACTGTATTCAGTGTCAGCAACAGCGCGCTTGAGCAGGGTGTTACGTACAACACGTACGTATACGCCAGCTTCACGAGCCTCTTTACGGAGTCCGGTCATAGCGCCTACTGTCACACCACGGGCATCAGCCACGACAGCGGACAGAGCAGCTTTGGCAGCCTCGTTGACTTCAGCGACGATGGCCTTCTTGTCTTCGAGATTAATTGCCACGGGTTTAACTCCTGCTTGTTACCGTTTCATCTGGCCGAAGCCGGATGTCGTTTTGGTGTCTGATTCGGTAAGGAACCGGGAGCACCATCTGCGTAGGCTTGTGGTTTAAGACTTTCGTCGCCTACGGTCTTGGATAGCCCCCGCCAGGCAGGGACCCCAATTTTTCCAATCGGCGCAATCGCTTGCGCCAATTTGTGTCTTATACGTCCAGCGAGCCTTGGTCGATGACCAGACCTGGGCCCATAGTGGTGCTCAGGGTAACGCGCTTGACGTAGATACCTTTCGAGGAAGCAGGCTTGATACGCTTCAGATCAGCGATCAGGGCTTCAACGTTTTCCTTCAGCTTGACGGCATCGAAGCCGACTTTGCCAACGGAAGTGTGAATGATGCCGTTTTTGTCGGTGCGATAACGAACCTGACCAGCCTTGGCGTTTTTAACCGCGGTAGCTACGTCTGGCGTTACAGTGCCGACTTTAGGGTTAGGCATCAGGCCACGTGGACCCAGGATCTGACCCAACTGACCTACAACACGCATTGCATCCGGGGAAGCAATAACGACGTCATAGTTCAGGTCGCCGCCTTTCATTTCGGCAGCCAGGTCGTCCATACCCACGCGATCAGCGCCGGCAGCCAGAGCAGCTTCAGCTGCAGGGCCTTGGGTGAAGACAGCAACACGTACAGTCTTACCAGTACCGTGTGGCAGCACAGTAGCGCTACGAACGACCTGGTCGGATTTACGTGGGTCAACACCCAGGTTCACAGCAACGTCAACAGACTCGCTGAACTTGACAGTCGACAGCTCGGTCAGCAGAGCAGCAGCGTCTACAAAGTTGTAGGACTTGCCCGCTTCGATTTTGCCGGCGATAGCCTTTTGGCGCTTGGTCAGCTTAGCCATTACACACCCTCCACGTTAAGGCCCATGCTACGAGCAGAACCGGCGATGGTACGCACGGCTGCATCCATATCAGCTGCAGTCAGATCCGCGTTTTTGGTTTTCGCGATTTCTTCCAGCTGAGCACGAGTCACGGTGCCAACCTTAACGGTGTTAGGACGAGCGGAGCCGCTAGTCAGACCAGCAGCTTTCTTCAACAGAACCGAAGCCGGGGTCGACTTGGTTTCGAAAGTGAAGCTACGGTCGCTGTATACAGTGATGATCACTGGAGTCGGCAGACCTGGCTCAAGCCCCTGAGTACGGGCGTTGAAGGCCTTGCAGAATTCCATGATGTTCACGCCGTGCTGACCCAGAGCTGGACCGACGGGTGGGCTAGGGTTGGCCTGAGCGGCCTTCACTTGCAGCTTGATGTAAGCGGTAATTTTCTTGGCCATGAGGCACTCCAATTACGGGTTCAAGCGCCTCGAAAGGCTCCCCGGTTACTTGCGCGTTTATCCCAGTGACGACAAAACCCCACAGCCTAAGCTGCGGGGTTGGGATGCTTGCTCAGCTAGACCTTTTCGACCTGACTGAACTCCAACTCTACCGGAGTAGAGCGACCGAAAATGAGCACTGCCACTTGGATCCGGCTCTTCTCGTAGTTAACTTCTTCGACAGTACCGTTGAAATCTGCGAACGGACCATCTGTGACACGAACAACCTCACCCGGCTCGAAAAGCGTCTTCGGCTTAGGCTTGTCGCTACCATCAGCAACACGACGCAGAATTGCTTCCGCCTCTTTGTCGGTGATAGGAGCAGGCTTATCGGCAGTACCACCGATGAAGCCCATGACACGAGGGGTATCCTTGACCAAGTGCCAAGTACCTTCGTTCATGTCCATCTGTACCAACACATAGCCAGGGAAGAACTTGCGCTCACTCTTGCGCTTCTGGCCATTCCGCATTTCAACCACTTCTTCAGTGGGAACCAGAATTTCGCCGAAGCCATCTTCCATGCCTGCCAGCTTTACGCGCTCTAGCAACGAGCGCATGACATGCTTCTCGTAACCCGAGTAAGCATGCACAACGTACCAACGCTTAGCCACGGGACACCCTTAGCCAACAATCAAGGAAACAAGCCAGCCGAGCAGGGAATCAAGCCCCCACAACAGCAACGCCATAACCAGAACAACAGCCACAACGATCAACGTGGTCTGCGTGGTTTCTTGGCGAGTCGGCCAAACGACTTTACGGATCTCGGTGCGAGCTTCCTTCACCAGGACCGCGAAAGACTTCCCCTTAGCAGTCTGCAGGCCCACAAAGGCAGCCACAGCAGCAAGAGCAAGCAAAGCGAGCACACGGTACAGGATCGGCGAAGCAGAATAGTACTGATTGCCAACAACGCCTACGACCACCAAGACAACTACAGCGAGCCACTTGACCAGATCGAAACGAGAGCTTTGAGCTTCAGCCTTAGGAGTCATCTATGAAGATCCTGTGAAAAGAAAGCCAGACACACCACGTGAATCTGGCAGGTCAGGAGGGAATCGAACCCCCAACCTACGGTTTTGGAGACCGTCGCTCTGCCAATTGAGCTACTGACCTAAAACAAAATCAGGCCGACCATTATGCAGACCTGAAAAAGACTTTACAACAACCGCCACCAACACACTTGAAATCACCCAAGAACACTGGGTGCGACACCATCAAGCCGGTACAGCTGTTAAAACAAAGGCAGATATTTTCATATCTGCCTTGTCATATGGAGCTCTTGAGCGGATTTGAACCGCTGACCTCACCCTTACCAAGGGTGTGCTCTACCAACTGAGCTACAAGAGCAAAACACTTGCACAACCTGCAAACTTGGAGCGGGTAGCGGGAATCGAACCCGCATCATCAGCTTGGAAGGCTGAGGTTCTACCACTAAACTATACCCGCGGAGCTTGCAGCTCACGCTAAAATGGTGGAGGGGGAAGGATTCGAACCTTCGAAGTCGTAGACGTCAGATTTACAGTCTGATCCCTTTGGCCGCTCGGGAACCCCTCCTAAGCGAGCCGGCATTTTACATCACGCCGACCTTCTGTCAAGCATTTTCTCATTTAAATTATGAGGTTAGCTGCATTGACACTCGCCTCACCATGCAGACCTTAAAGGTCTTCACTGCGAAGCGGGCGCCATTCTATGCAAACTAATCGGCAGTTGCAATGCCTTCGCACAGCATTATTTTATGTTTTAACTCATTGAATTCCTTGGCAAGGTTTTCAAAGGACAGATCGTCGGCCAAGCGCCTGCTTTCAGGAGCCACTCGAAGCCAGTACCCAGAAACGTCAGGCGCACTCAAGAACTGGACCTTGACCTTTATATCCAGGCTAGTGAGACGCTGTTCGACAGTTTGCGCCTGACGCTGATCGGCGAATCCACCAATGTACAGGCACGTATCGGACGCTTTCGCCCGATCCCGCCGAGTCATCGCCTCAGAAGACTCACTTAGCAGGCGAATATCCTGCTGGGAACCTCGATAAAGGCTCAGGGGGGTTACGTCCTTGGCGCGCAATGGCGCCTCCTGCTGATGCCATATGTAGTAGAAAACGTTGAGAATCAGTAGAAGCAAGAACAGCCAACGCATAAACACCTCAAGACAAAGGACACGCCATTGCCAGACCAACAAATACCAGATCAGGAACGAGCCGCGCCTGCGGAACGGCATCGGAGACCAGGTCAGCGTCTCCACCGGTCAGAAACACCATGAAGTCATCCCCCCAGTAACTCCTGGCAAGCTCGACTTGGGTTAGCACAAACCCTCTCAGCATTAGCATACAGCCTCGCTCAACCGCCTCGGCAGTTGTGCGCCCCGGCAACACTCGCTCAAGAGCCCGCCCAGCCGCAGCGTCGTCGTAGCGTATCTTGCGGGTATGCGTTCGCAACTGGTTGCGCATAAGAGGCATACCAGGGCAAATAAAGCCCCCCAAATGCTCGCCGTCCGCAGTAACGAAATCCGCGGTCGCCGCAGTACCGAAATCCAGCACCAGACAAGCACCTGATGCCAATTTGTACCCGCCAAGGATCGCCAACCAGCGATCAAGACCAAGCCGCTCGAAATCCTCATAACCATTTCGCACGCCCGCCATTTCAACTGCAGACGTTGCGCAGCAAACGGTGACATCAAAAGCCTCGACCAAAGCCTCGATCAGCTTGTTGGTCTCTTCCAGAGCACGAACGCTCACCAACCGGCACCGCGTCAGTAATAAGGCCGGGGCGGCCAGAAGACTCTCGATCAAAGCGATATTCGAACCGACAACACCTTCAGCGACGACACTTACACTGCCCGCCTCCAGTACACGCCACTTGATAAAGCTATTCCCACAGTCGAGCTCAAGAATCATCACGCAACCTCAGGCTTAACTCCCCACCGCTGTACGTTTTCTCAACGCCATTAACACTTAGGCGCAACGCACCTTGATGATCAACACCGAGCACCACGCCATCCACACGGTTAACACCTGCTATGAGCGACACCGACCGGCCCTGCCAGCCATGATTTTGCTCCCACTCCTCCTGGAGGGCGGAAAAACCAGCTGCCTTGTGTCGATCAAGATAGCTCTGGAGCTGCAGAGCCGACCCGCCCTACCAGAGAGTTACGATTGGCAGCAGAACCCGTTTCAAGCCGCACAGAAGTCCATTGCTGATCAACCTCATCAGCCTTTTGCATATTCACATTAATTCCGATACCGAGGACAACGTGGCAGATGTCAGCAGGATCCCCCACCAACTCCAGCAATATCCCGGCAATTTTCTTCTGCCCTACCAACACGTCGTTCGGCCATTTCAGAACCGCCCCCTGCACGCCCGACTCACGCAGGGCTTGAATCACCGCCAAACCTACAACAAGACTTAGCCCCTCCAATTGGCGAAGGCCATCCTCAATGCGCAGTGCAAGGCTGTAATAGATATTTTGGGCGAATGGACTGATCCATTTTCTGCCGCGCCTCCCCCTCCCGGCCATTTGCTGCTCGGCTAGCACCAAGAAGGGTGTTGCGTGCGAGGTGCTTACTAGGCGCAACGCCTCTGCATTAGTGGAATCAATGGAATCGTAAATATGAATAGGCCAAGCTAACGACGGGGCACTTAGCGCTATTTCTTGCGCACTCAGAAATACCAGCGGCGATGCCAACTGATACCCCTTACCACGCACCTTATGAATAGGTAGATTCAATTCGACCTCAAGAAGCTGGAGCTGCTTCCACACAGCACTGCGGCTAACGCCCAAGGCCGCACCCAGCGCCTCACCGGAGTGGAATCGGCCATCTTTCAGAAGTTCTAACAGCGTAAGCATGCAAGTATCGCCTCACAATGAGGCACGCATGATAGCCATGCGAGCAGGCATTGCATAGAAAGGCCGCACATCGCCAAGCCGCGATGAGCCTCTTCGCACTTTTCGAGCGCCCAAAACAAAACCCCATCTGCTTTCGCAAATGGGGTTTTGGAATTTAATCTTGACGATGACCTACTCTCACATGGGGAAACCCCACACTACCATCGGCGATGCATCGTTTCACTGCTGAGTTCGGGATGGGATCAGGTGGTTCCAATGCTCTATGGTCGTCAAGAAATTCGGGTACTGACTCGTGACCAGATGGCCTCGCTTCAGCAAATTGGGTATGTGACAGCAGTCGGTGTTTTGTGAGTTACAAACTTTCGGTTCGTTTCGTCTTCACACACCGCAATCTGATGCTCTTTCGAGTAGTCAAATTGCTTGGGTGTTATATGGTCAAGCCTCACGGGCAATTAGTATTGGTTAGCTCAACGCCTCACAGCGCTTACACACCCAACCTATCAACGTCGTAGTCTTCGACGGCCCTTCAGGGAACTCAAGGTTCCAGTGAGATCTCATCTTGAGGCTAGTTTCCCGCTTAGATGCTTTCAGCGGTTATCTATTCCGAACATAGCTACCCGGCAATGCCACTGGCGTGACAACCGGAACACCAGAGGTTCGTCCACTCCGGTCCTCTCGTACTAGGAGCAGCCCCTCTCAAATCTCAAACGTCCACGGCAGATAGGGACCGAACTGTCTCACGACGTTCTAAACCCAGCTCGCGTACCACTTTAAATGGCGAACAGCCATACCCTTGGGACCGGCTTCAGCCCCAGGATGTGATGAGCCGACATCGAGGTGCCAAACACCGCCGTCGATATGAACTCTTGGGCGGTATCAGCCTGTTATCCCCGGAGTACCTTTTATCCGTTGAGCGATGGCCCTTCCATACAGAACCACCGGATCACTAAGACCTACTTTCGTACCTGCTCGACGTGTCTGTCTCGCAGTCAAGCGCGCTTTTGCCTTTATACTCTACGACCGATTTCCGACCGGTCTGAGCGCACCTTCGTACTCCTCCGTTACTCTTTAGGAGGAGACCGCCCCAGTCAAACTACCCACCATACACTGTCCTCGATCCGGATAACGGACCTGAGTTAGAACCTCAAAGTTGCCAGGGTGGTATTTCAAGGTTGGCTCCACGCAGACTGGCGTCCACGCTTCAAAGCCTCCCACCTATCCTACACAAGCAAATTCAAAGTCCAGTGCAAAGCTATAGTAAAGGTTCACGGGGTCTTTCCGTCTAGCCGCGGATACACTGCATCTTCACAGCGATTTCAATTTCACTGAGTCTCGGGTGGAGACAGCGCCGCCATCGTTACGCCATTCGTGCAGGTCGGAACTTACCCGACAAGGAATTTCGCTACCTTAGGACCGTTATAGTTACGGCCGCCGTTTACCGGGGCTTCGATCAAGAGCTTCGCGTTAGCTAACCCCATCAATTAACCTTCCGGCACCGGGCAGGCGTCACACCCTATACGTCCACTTTCGTGTTTGCAGAGTGCTGTGTTTTTAATAAACAGTCGCAGCGGCCTGGTATCTTCGACCGGCATGGGCTTACGGAGCAAGTCCTTCACCCTCACCGGCGCACCTTCTCCCGAAGTTACGGTGCCATTTTGCCTAGTTCCTTCACCCGAGTTCTCTCAAGCGCCTTGGTATTCTCTACCCAACCACCTGTGTCGGTTTGGGGTACGGTTCCTGGTTACCTGAAGCTTAGAAGCTTTTCTTGGAAGCATGGCATCAACCACTTCGCTAACTAAAAGTTAGCTCGTCATCAGCTCTCGGCCTTAGAATCCCGGATTTACCTAAGATTCCAGCCTACCACCTTAAACTTGGACAACCAACGCCAAGCTGGCCTAGCCTTCTCCGTCCCTCCATCGCAATAACCAGAAGTACAGGAATATTAACCTGTTTTCCATCGACTACGCTTTTCAGCCTCGCCTTAGGGACCGACTAACCCTGCGTCGATTAACGTTGCGCAGGAAACCTTGGTCTTTCGGCGTGGGTGTTTTTCACACCCATTGTCGTTACTCATGTCAGCATTCGCACTTCTGATACCTCCAGCAAGCTTCTCAACTCACCTTCACAGGCTTACAGAACGCTCCTCTACCGCATCACTTACGTGATACCCGTAGCTTCGGTGTATGGTTTGAGCCCCGTTACATCTTCCGCGCAGGCCGACTCGACTAGTGAGCTATTACGCTTTCTTTAAAGGGTGGCTGCTTCTAAGCCAACCTCCTAGCTGTCTAAGCCTTCCCACATCGTTTCCCACTTAACCATAACTTTGGGACCTTAGCTGACGGTCTGGGTTGTTTCCCTTTTCACGACGGACGTTAGCACCCGCCGTGTGTCTCCCATGCTCGGCACTTGTAGGTATTCGGAGTTTGCATCGGTTTGGTAAGTCGGGATGACCCCCTAGCCGAAACAGTGCTCTACCCCCTACAGTGATACATGAGGCGCTACCTAAATAGCTTTCGAGGAGAACCAGCTATCTCCGAGCTTGATTAGCCTTTCACTCCGATCCACAGGTCATCCGCTAACTTTTCAACGGTAGTCGGTTCGGTCCTCCAGTTAGTGTTACCCAACCTTCAACCTGCCCATGGATAGATCGCCCGGTTTCGGGTCTATTCCCAGCGACTAGACGCCCTATTAAGACTCGCTTTCGCTACGCCTCCCCTATTCGGTTAAGCTCGCCACTGAAAATAAGTCGCTGACCCATTATACAAAAGGTACGCAGTCACCCAACAAAGTGGGCTCCCACTGCTTGTACGCATACGGTTTCAGGATCTATTTCACTCCCCTCTCCGGGGTTCTTTTCGCCTTTCCCTCACGGTACTAGTTCACTATCGGTCAGTCAGTAGTATTTAGCCTTGGAGGATGGTCCCCCCATATTCAGACAAAGTTTCTCGTGCTCCGTCCTACTCGATTTCATGACTAAGAGATTTTCGCGTACAGGGCTATCACCCACTATGGCCGCACTTTCCAGAGCGTTCCGCTAATCTCAAAGCCACTTAAGGGCTAGTCCCCGTTCGCTCGCCACTACTAAGGGAATCTCGGTTGATTTCTTTTCCTCAGGGTACTTAGATGTTTCAGTTCCCCTGGTTCGCCTCTTGCACCTATGTATTCAGTACAAGATAACCATCTTATGATGGCTGGGTTCCCCCATTCAGACATCTCCGGATCAAAGTCTGTTTGCCGACTCCCCGAAGCTTTTCGCAGGCTACCACGTCTTTCATCGCCTCTGACTGCCAAGGCATCCACCGTATGCGCTTCTTCACTTGACCATATAACCCCAAGCAATCTGGTTATACTGTGAAGACGACATTCGCCGAAAATCTGTAATCACTCACAAATTTTACCTTAGCCTGATCCGTTACCAGTGAAAGTAACGTTCAGTCTATCTTTCTATCACATACCCAAATTTTTAAAGAACGATCTAATCAAAGACTAGAAATCAACATTCACCATCGCTAGGATGGAATGCTCATTTCTAAGCTTTCATACGTCAGAAGCAGTAGTGGTGGAGCCAAACGGGATCGAACCGTTGACCTCCTGCGTGCAAGGCAGGCGCTCTCCCAGCTGAGCTATGGCCCCATATTTCTACAGGCGTTTCCCACACAAAATTGGTGGGTCTGGGCAGATTCGAACTGCCGACCTCACCCTTATCAGGGGTGCGCTCTAACCAACTGAGCTACAGACCCAATTTCGGGCTGCTTCTTATCGTCTTCTTCAATGAATCAAGCAATTCGTGTGGGAACTTATGGAGCAGCTGATGTCGTCGATTAAGGAGGTGATCCAGCCGCAGGTTCCCCTACGGCTACCTTGTTACGACTTCACCCCAGTCATGAATCACACCGTGGTAACCGTCCTCCCGAAGGTTAGACTAGCTACTTCTGGTGCAACCCACTCCCATGGTGTGACGGGCGGTGTGTACAAGGCCCGGGAACGTATTCACCGCGACATTCTGATTCGCGATTACTAGCGATTCCGACTTCACGCAGTCGAGTTGCAGACTGCGATCCGGACTACGATCGGTTTTATGGGATTAGCTCCACCTCGCGGCTTGGCAACCCTCTGTACCGACCATTGTAGCACGTGTGTAGCCCAGGCCGTAAGGGCCATGATGACTTGACGTCATCCCCACCTTCCTCCGGTTTGTCACCGGCAGTCTCCTTAGAGTGCCCACCATGACGTGCTGGTAACTAAGGACAAGGGTTGCGCTCGTTACGGGACTTAACCCAACATCTCACGACACGAGCTGACGACAGCCATGCAGCACCTGTCTCAATGTTCCCGAAGGCACCAATCTATCTCTAGAAAGTTCATTGGATGTCAAGGCCTGGTAAGGTTCTTCGCGTTGCTTCGAATTAAACCACATGCTCCACCGCTTGTGCGGGCCCCCGTCAATTCATTTGAGTTTTAACCTTGCGGCCGTACTCCCCAGGCGGTCAACTTAATGCGTTAGCTGCGCCACTAAGAGCTCAAGGCTCCCAACGGCTAGTTGACATCGTTTACGGCGTGGACTACCAGGGTATCTAATCCTGTTTGCTCCCCACGCTTTCGCACCTCAGTGTCAGTATCAGTCCAGGTGGTCGCCTTCGCCACTGGTGTTCCTTCCTATATCTACGCATTTCACCGCTACACAGGAAATTCCACCACCCTCTACCATACTCTAGTCAGTCAGTTTTGAATGCAGTTCCCAGGTTGAGCCCGGGGATTTCACATCCAACTTAACAAACCACCTACGCGCGCTTTACGCCCAGTAATTCCGATTAACGCTTGCACCCTCTGTATTACCGCGGCTGCTGGCACAGAGTTAGCCGGTGCTTATTCTGTCGGTAACGTCAAAACAATCACGTATTAGGTAACTGCCCTTCCTCCCAACTTAAAGTGCTTTACAATCCGAAGACCTTCTTCACACACGCGGCATGGCTGGATCAGGCTTTCGCCCATTGTCCAATATTCCCCACTGCTGCCTCCCGTAGGAGTCTGGACCGTGTCTCAGTTCCAGTGTGACTGATCATCCTCTCAGACCAGTTACGGATCGTCGCCTTGGTGAGCCATTACCTCACCAACTAGCTAATCCGACCTAGGCTCATCTGATAGCGCAAGGCCCGAAGGTCCCCTGCTTTCTCCCGTAGGACGTATGCGGTATTAGCGTCCGTTTCCGAACGTTATCCCCCACTACCAGGCAGATTCCTAGGCATTACTCACCCGTCCGCCGCTCTCAAGAGAAGCAAGCTTCTCTCTACCGCTCGACTTGCATGTGTTAGGCCTGCCGCCAGCGTTCAATCTGAGCCATGATCAAACTCTTCAGTTCAAACATCTTTGGGTTTTTAAGAAACCCTAAACTTGGCTCAGCAATCGTTGGTTACATCTTTGATTTCTCGCGGAGTAACTTGTGATGCTGATAATCTTGTTGACTATCAGTCTGACTCCACAAGCACCCACACGAATTGCTTGATTCAGTTGTTAAAGAGCGGTTGGTTAAGAGCTTTCGTCTCAACCGAGGCGCGCATTCTACAGCAGCCTCATTTGCTGTCAAGCGGTTATTTTCAGAAGCTTTCGAAGATTTCCTCAACAACTTCAACCACTTGCGCTTCCGATCTCTCGTCAGCGGGAGGCGAATTCTACAGCGTTACACGCTGCTGTCAACACCTCTTTTTCAACTTCCTTTTGGCTTCGATGAACTGAAGCAACTTGCTGCCGAAAACTGCGTAACTCATTGTTTACCAAGGAGTTTTCCGTTTCGACTGCGCCGGAAGTGGGGCGAATTATAGACAGATATAATTCGCCGTCAACCTCTAATTCAGGACTTATTCGGATTTGAGCGTAATACGCGCAAATGCCTTCTTCCCAGCCTGGCAAACGTGGGTGGCGCCAAGCTCGTATATAAAGGTGCGATCGACCACCTCGCCATCTATACGTACACCACCGGAACCCAACAGATCACGCGCCACGGCAGAGTTCTTCACCAAACCTGCCTTATTAAGGACAGCAGCAATCGGCATTGCCTCGACAGCCGACAGCTCAATCTCTGGCAGATCATCCGGCAACTCCCCATCCTTCATGCGATTGCCCGCCGCGCGATGAGCATTGGCTGCAGCCTCTTCACCGTGGAAGCGCGCAACAATCTCTTCGGCCAGCTTGATTTTCACATCACGCGGATTGGCGCCAGCCTCAACATCAGCACGCAGCGCGTTGATCTCTTCCATCGAACGGAAGCTAAGCAACTCGAAGTAACGCCACATCAGCGCGTCGGGAATGGAGACCAGCTTGCCGTACATCACACCCGGCGCCTCCTGAATCCCCACATAGTTACCCAAAGACTTGGACATCTTCTTGACGCCATCCAACCCTTCCAGTAACGGCATGGTCAGGATGCACTGAGCTTCCTGACCATATGCACGCTGCAATTCTCGCCCCATCAGCAGGTTGAACTTCTGATCGGTACCGCCAAGCTCTACGTCGGCACACAACGCCACAGAGTCATACCCTTGAACCAGCGGGTAGAGGAACTCGTGAATCGCGATTGGCTGATTGGTGGAGTAGCGCTTGTCGAAGTCGTCACGCTCCAGCATCCGCGCAACAGTGTACAGAGAGGTCAGGCGAATGAAGTCCGCCGGCCCCATTTGATCCATCCAAGTGGAGTTGAACGCAACTTCGGTCCTGGCCGGATCGAGAATTTTGAACACCTGAGTCTTGTAGGTCTCGGCATTATCGAGCACCTGCTCACGGGTCAGCGGCGGACGCGTGGCACTCTTGCCACTCGGATCTCCGATCATTCCCGTGAAGTCACCAATCAGAAAGATGACTTGATGCCCCAGTTCCTGGAACTGACGCAGCTTATTAATAAGCACGGTATGGCCCAGGTGCAGATCCGGCGCCGTCGGATCAAAGCCAGCCTTGATACGCAGGGGCTGGCCACGCTTGAGCTTTTCAATCAGCTCGGCCTCGACCAACAGTTCTTCCGCACCACGTTTTATCAGCGCTAGCTGCTCTTCAACCGACTTCATAACAGACCCGCAAGGCTCAGATTCAAAAGGGAACCAACCATACAAGATCAGGGACTAATTACAAGTTTTGCCCTGCGTACGGACACCGTTCAGCAAGCCCAGCGTTCGCGAGCTTGCGCCACAGATGATTTGGTTATATTTTATACAGTTATTTCATCTTCATCATGTCATTCATCTTTTCCATTTCATCTTCAAAGTCAAATTACCTATGACCACTGAACCGTCTAAAGCGCCGCCGCTTTACCCGAAGACCCACCTGCTCGCCGCAAGTGGTATCGCCGCCCTTCTCAGCCTGGCACTCCTGGTATTCCCTTCCAGTGACGTAGAAGCCAAACGAACATCCCTGAGCCTTGACTTGGAGAGTCCAGTTGAACAACTGACACAAGATCAAGACGCCTCCGACGCACAACAAGCCACAAATACCCCAGCCGAATCGCCGTTCGCCCAGATAGAAAGCACGCCTGAAGACACGCAGCAAGCCGTGCAGGATCAACCAAAGCCCGCAGCAGATGCCGCCAAAAACGCCCAACACCGCGAAGTGATCGTGGCGAAAGGCGATACGCTTTCTACCCTGTTCGAGAAGGTAGGCCTCCCCTCTGCCACCGTTAGTGAAGTGCTGGCCAGCGACAAGCAAGCCAAGCAGTTCAGCCAGCTCAAACGCGGCCAGAAACTTGAGTTCGAACTGACGCCGGACGGCCAGCTGACCAACCTGCACAGCAGTGTCAACGACCTCGAAAGCATCTCCCTGACCAAGGGCGCCAAAGGTTTTGCCTTCAACCGCATCACCACTAAACCCGTCATGCGCTCTGCGTACGTCCATGGCGTAATCAATAGTTCGCTGTCGCAATCCGCCGCGCGCGCAGGCTTGTCCCATAGCATGACCATGGACATGGCCAGCGTGTTTGGCTACGACATCGACTTCGCCCAGGACATCCGCCAGGGTGATGAATTCGACGTAATCTACGAGCAGAAAGTCGCCAACGGAAAAGTCGTCGGCACCGGCAACATTCTTTCCGCACGCTTCACCAACCGCGGCAAGACCTACACAGCCGTGCGCTACACCAACAAGCAAGGCAACAGCAGCTATTACACGGCTGATGGCAATAGCATGCGCAAGGCCTTCATCCGTACCCCGGTGGATTTCGCTCGTATCAGCTCGCGTTTCTCCATGGGTCGCAAGCATCCAATTCTGAACAAAATCCGCGCCCACAAAGGCGTCGACTATGCCGCCCCGCGCGGCACGCCTATCAAGGCTGCCGGTGACGGCAAGGTGCTACTGGCCGGGCGTCGTGGCGGTTACGGCAATACCGTAATCATCCAACATGGCAACACCTACCGTACGCTGTATGGCCATATGCAAGGCTTCGCCAAAGGCGTGAAGACCGGTGGCAACGTGAAACAGGGCCAAGTGATTGGCTATATCGGCACCACCGGCCTGTCCACTGGCCCGCACTTGCACTATGAGTTCCAGGTCAATGGCGTGCACGTCGACCCGCTGGGCCAGAAGCTGCCGATGGCCGACCCGATCGCCAAGGCCGAGCGTGCGCGCTTCATGCAACAGAGCCAGCCACTGATGGCGCGCATGGACCAGGAGCGCTCCACCCTGTTGGCCTCGGCGAAGCGCTAAGCCATGCCGCTCTATATAGGTGTGATGTCCGGGACCAGCCTCGATGGCCTGGATATCGCCCTGATCGAACAAGACTCGGCGATCAAGCTGATCGCCACTCACTACACGCCAATGCCCGATACCCTGCGCGCCGAGCTGCTGAGCTTGTGCGCCAGCGGCCCGGATGAGATCGCCCGCTCGGCGATTGCCCAGCAACGATGGGTACGTCTCGCCGCCGATGGCATCAACGCGCTGCTCATTCAGCAAAAACTCAAGCCCCAGGCCATTCGCGCAATCGGCAGCCATGGCCAGACCATCCGCCACGAGCCAGCTCGGGGCTTTACCGTACAGATCGGCAACCCGGCGTTGCTCACCGAGCTGACGGGTATCACCGTGGTCAGCGATTTCCGCAGCCGCGATGTGGCCGCCGGCGGCCAGGGCGCACCGCTGGTGCCTGCGTTTCATGAAGCACTGTTTGGCGAGAGCACCGGCAACCGGGCGGTATTGAATGTCGGCGGTTTCAGCAACCTCAGCCTGATCGAGACCGATACACCCGTAGCGGGCTTCGACTGCGGCCCAGGCAATGTCCTGCTCGATGCCTGGATACATCGCCAACGTGGCGAGCACTTCGACCGCGACGGTCAATGGGCAGGCAGCGGCAAGGTCGAACCCCAGTTGCTCAGCACGCTGCTCAGCGATCCATTCTTCCTGACCAAAGGCCCGAAAAGCACCGGTCGTGAAGTGTTCAACCTACATTGGCTGCAACAGCACCTTGGCCAGTTGCCGGCGTTTCAACCCGAGAACGTCCAGGCGACGCTGCTGGAGCTCACCGCCCAGACCATCGTCGAGTCCCTGAAAACGGCGCAATCCGAGACCCAAACCCTGCTGGTCTGTGGCGGCGGCGCCCATAACACGACCTTGATGAACCGCCTGGCGGCCCTGCTGCCCTCTACCCAGGTGAGCAGCACTGCCGCCTACGGTGTAGACCCGGACTGGGTCGAAGCCATGGCCTTCGCCTGGCTGGCTCATTGCTGCCTGGAAGGCATAGCCGCCAATCGCCCCAGCGTCACCGGCGCGCGCGGGTTACGAGTACTGGGCGCAATTTACCCAGCCTGAGCTACAGACAGCAAAACGCCGCTTGGCCTTTAAAAGCCAAGCGGCGTTTTTGTTTGCAGCATCGATCAGATCGAGAACGAAGACCCGCAACCACAGGTGGTGGTGGCGTTAGGGTTCTTGATCACAAAACGCGAACCTTCCAGACCTTCCTGATAATCCACCTCGGCACCCGCCAGGTACTGGAAGCTCATCGGGTCTACAACCAGGCTCACGCCCTCGCGTTCAACGATAGTGTCGTCATCGGCCACATCTTCATCGAAGGTAAAACCGTACTGAAACCCTGAACAACCGCCGCCCGTAACGAATACGCGCAGCTTCAAGCGATCATTACCCTCTTCATCGACCAGGCTCTTCACCTTGTGCGCAGCACCGTGGGTGAATTGCAAAGCCGTGGGGGTGAAGGATTCAACGCTCATGCTGATAATCTCCCGGCGTAGCGCCGCCATATGCGTAATGGCGGGCATTATCCGCTTCTCCTAGAAAAGCGGTCAACTATTGTTACGGTATATCAATCCGCTTCGCCGCTATTAAAAACACAAAAGGCCCGATTAACGGGCCTTTTGCACCATCCGCCAAGCGACTTAAGGCAACATGCCAGCGTGGGACAACCCAAGCTTTTCATCCAGGCCGAACAGGATGTTCATGTTCTGCACTGCCTGGCCCGACGCGCCCTTGACCAGGTTATCGATCACCGACAGCACCACCACCAGGTCACCGTCCTGCGGGCGATGCACGGCAATCCGACATACATTGGCGCCACGCACGCTGCGGGTCTCCGGGTGGCTGCCGGCCGGCATGACGTCGACGAACGGCTCGTCGGCATAACGCTTTTCAAACAGCGCCTGCAAGTCGACCGAGCGATCGGTGACCGTCGCGTACAACGTGGAATGAATGCCACGAATCATCGGTGTCAGGTGCGGCACAAAGGTCAGCCCCACCTCCTTGCCCGCAGCACGGCGCAGGCCCTGGCGAATCTCCGGCAGATGGCGATGCCCCTTTACCGCATAGGCCTTCATGCTTTCTGACGTCTCGGAATACAGCGACCCCACCGCCGCGCCCCGGCCTGCACCGCTGACACCCGACTTGCAGTCTGCGATCAGCCGCGAAGTATCCGCCAGCCCCGCTTCGAGCAATGGCAGGAAACCCAATTGTGTCGCCGTCGGATAGCAACCCGGCACCGCGATCAGGCGTGCCTGCTTGATCTGCTCACGATTGACTTCCGGCAAGCCGTACACGGCCTCTTCCAACAGCTGCGGCGCACCGTGCGGCTGGTTGTACCACTTGGCCCATTCATCGGCGTCCTGCAGACGGAAGTCCGCCGACAGGTCGATCACCTTGGTGCCGGCAGCCAGCAACTCACCGGCCAGCGCATGGGCAACGCCGTGGGGCGTGGCAAAGAACACCACGTCACAGGCGCCAAGCGTCTTGATGTCCGGCACGCTGAACGCCAGGCCATCGTAGTGACCTCGCAGGTTCGGGTACATATCGGCCACTGCCAGGCCGGCCTCGGATCGGGAGGTAATAACCACCACCTCAGCTTGCGGATGCTGAGCCAACAGACGCAGCAATTCGACACCGGTATAACCCGTGCCGCCGACGATACCGACCTTGACCATAAACCTGCCCTCAACGAACCACTGGAAAGCCGTCGATAATAGGGGCCACATCGTTTTGCGACAACCGCCAACGTGACGTACGGATGCATGAGCCACTACTATCTTCAGTTACCGTGAACCTGGGAATAACTAAACATGCTCTATCTATGGGTCAAAGCCTTCCATATCGTCAGCATCGTCTGCTGGTTTGCCGGGCTGTTCTACCTGCCACGCCTGTTCGTCTACCACGCCCAAAGCGAAGACACCGTCAGCAAGGAGCGCTTCAGTGTCATGGAGCGCAAGTTGTACCGCGGCATCATGGGCCCGGCGATGCTTGCCAGCCTGGTGTTCGGCATTTGGCTGATCGCCCTCAACCCGGGCATCTTCAGCATGGGCGGCTGGATTCACGCCAAGCTGACCCTGGTAGTGCTGCTGATCGGTTATCACCATATGTGCGGCGCACAGGTAAAACGCTTCGCCCGTGGCGAAAACACCCGCAGCCATGTCTTTTATCGCTGGTTCAATGAAGTGCCGGTTCTGATATTGCTGGCTATCGTAATTTTGGTCGTGGTCAAACCGTTCTAATTTCAATTACCTGGGGTACCTCCATATGTCGCTGCCCGCTCTGCTTGAACAACGACTGCGCCTGCCGGTAGTGGCCGCGCCGATGTTCCTGATTTCCAACCCACAACTGGTCCTGGCCTGCTGCCGCAATGGTGTGGTCGGAAGTTTCCCGGCCCTCAACCAACGCGAAAGCAGTGGTTTCAAGGCCTGGCTGGAAGAAATCGAAGCGGGCCTGGCGCAGTTGGACAACCCCGCGCCTTACGCCGTGAACCTGATCGTGCACAACAGCAACCCACGGCTGGAGGCGGACCTGGCGATCTGCGTCGAGCATAAAGTGCCGATCATCATCACCAGCCTGGGCGCAGTAAAAGAACTGGTGGATGCGGTGCACAGCTATGGCGGCCTGGTATTTCACGATGTCACCACGCGGCGCCACGCCGAAAAGGCCGCTGAAGCGGGTGTCGATGGCCTGATCGCTGTCGCGGCGGGCGCCGGTGGGCATGCGGGTACCTGGAGTCCATTCTCACTGATTGCCGAGATTCGCCAGTTCTTCGATAAAACCCTGCTGCTGGCTGGCTGCCTCAACCATGGCCATGAGATCCTCGCCGCGCAGTTGTTGGGGGCGGACCTGGCATATTTCGGCACACGCTTTATCGGCACGACTGAAAGCCACGCCCCAGATGCGTATAAAGAGATGCTGCTCACAGCGCGCGCCGCCGACATCGTGCACACTCCCGCAGTCTCCGGCGTGCCCGCAAGCTTTATGCGCCAGAGCCTGGAAAATGCCGGTTTTGATCTCGCCTCTCTGCAAGGCAAAGGCGAAGTCAACTTCGGCTCCAAGCTCAAGCCGCTGAGCGACGAAGCCAAGGCCTGGAAGACCGTATGGTCGGCCGGCCAGGGCGTCGGTGAGATTAATGATTTGCCCAGCGTCGATGAACTCGTCGCCCGCCTGGATGCCGAATACCGCAAGGCACGCGAGCAGGCGGTACAGTTGCGCTGGCCACGCTGAACCCATCGCATGGTCTGTCTATTGAACAGACCTGCATTCCCCCCATTGATTGAATGACAAGGATGCCCGTATGAGCGACAACCGTTTCAAGATTGTGTTTGATGGAGCCTTGCTCCCGGGTGTCGAAAGCACCACGGCCAAGCTGAACCTGGCCGAACTGTTCAAAAGCAGTGTCGAGGATATCGAGAAACTCTTCACCGGCCGCCCGGTTGCATTGAAACGCGACCTGTCCCGCCCCGATGCCGAAACCTACCTCACCGCGTTGAAAAACGCCGGGATCGATGCGCGTATCGAAGCCGAACAACCCGTGGCATTCAGCCTGGCCGAAACCCACGAGACGGACTCCGGCGCCGCTGATTTCTCGCGCCCCGCCGCCTCACCCTACGCGCCGCCGCGTGCAACCGTGGGTGAGAACCTGCCGGAATACGCCGAACTCAAAGTCTTCACCATCAACGGGCGTATCGGTCGCCTGCGGTACCTGGCATGGACGCTGGTGCTGACCGTCGCAATGCTCGTGGCCGCCGGCATCATCAGCACCGTGGGCTTCGCCATCGCAACTGCGTCGCCGACCATAGCCATCATTCTCGGCTCGCTGCTGGGTTTCGCGCTGTTCGTTGCGCTGGTTGTGGTGAGCGTGCAGATCGGTGTGCAACGCCTGCATGACTTGGGCTGGTCAGGCTGGCTATACCTGCTCAACCTGGTGCCGCTGGTAAACAGCATTTTCCCGCTACTGCTGCTGGTGCTGCCAGGTAACGCGGGCGCCAACCAGTACGGCGCACCGCCTCCGCGCAACTCCACCGCGGTGAAGGTACTTGCCTCGTTGTGGCTGGCGTTCATTCCGTTGATGCTCATCATCGTGGTCTCGCTGGGCATGAACGGCTACCTGGACCAACTCGAATCCAACGTGGACAGCAGCTACGAAAGCAGCTCCATCACCTCCGACGAAGACGCCGACCAAAGCGTGATCGTCGAGGAAGAAGACGCGCAAAGTGCTGACGAAGCAGCCGAACCTGTAGACTCCCCCGAAGAACAGTAAAGAAAACGCCCCCCATCCGTGATGCCTCCATCATCGATGGGGGCGTTGCGATGGAGAAAGGCATGACCCGTTACGCTCTGATCACCGGTGCCTCCAGCGGCATCGGCCTGGCACTGGCCGAAGCGTTGGCCCGCCGCGGCCGTAGCTTGATTCTGGTGGCCCGCCAGCGTGATCAGTTGGAAAGCATTGCACTGGAACTGACTCAACGCTTCGGCGTCGAGGTGCTGATTCGTGCCTGCGACCTGGGCGAGCCGCTGCGCTTGTCCGGGTTCCTGCTGGAGCTTGAGGAAGGCGAGCGGCAGATCGACTTGCTGGTCAATTGCGCCGGTATCGGCACCAGTGGGCCGTTCCTGGCCCAGGACTGGATGACCGAACAAGACCTCATCGAAGTCAACATCCTCGCCCTGACCCGCATGTGCCACGCCCTGGGCAATACCATGGCGCTGCACGGCGGCGGGCAAATCCTCAATGTCGCTTCGGTTGCCGCCTTCCAGCCCGGCCCGTGGATGAGCAGCTACTACGCCAGCAAGGCCTATGTGCTGCACTTCTCCGAAGGCCTGCGCGAAGAACTGAAGAGCTGCGGCATCCAGGTTTCGGTCCTTTGCCCTGGCCCTACGCGCACCGCGTTCTTCGACACCGCGCAAATGGACACCGCCAAGCTCGACCGCAGCGAACAGTTGATGAGCCCCGAAGAAGTCGCGCTGTACACCGTGCGTGCATTGGACAAAAACAAAGCCATCATCATTCCCGGTCGCCGCAACCGCTGGTTGGCCTTCAGCCCGCGCTTGAGCCCACGCTGGCTTACCCGCAAGATTGCCGGCGCGATCAACAAGGCCTATTGCCCACGCTGATCGCCTGAGTACACTCACCCTGCACATTCATAATGGAGAAACAGCTGTGGATACTCTGTTCACCAAGATCATCAACAGAGAAATACCTGCGAAGATCATCTACGAGGATGACCAAGTCCTGGCCTTCCACGATATTGCCCCTCAGGCGCCCGTGCATTTTCTGGTGATTCCGAAGAAGCCGATCCGCACGCTCAATGACCTCACGGAAGAAGACAAGGCACTGGCCGGGCACATCCTGTTCACCGCCCAACGCCTGGCCGTGGAACAAGGTTGCGAGAAAGGCTTTCGCGTGGTGATGAATTGCAATGAAGATGGCGGGCAGACCGTCTATCACATTCATATGCATGTGCTGGGGCAGCGTCAGATGAACTGGCCGCCGGGCTGACAGGCCTCCCAAACGGATCGCAGCGCCGTGCTGCGACCCCATGCCCTTGACTCAGCGCAAACGCGCGCCCCTCTCTTGCGGTAAACTGGCCGCCGAGATTCCTCCCGGAGGTCAGCATGACTACCCAACGTCACTACTCGCCGATTGATCGTCTATTGCTGCAAGCCGACACGGCCATGCGTACATTGCTGCCCTTCAGCGGCCAGCCCTACCGTCCGTCGCCGGCCATCGTGCAGCCCGACGCGCAGATGAGCCAGACCGAGACCCGACATGTCGCCGGCCTGATGCGCATCAACCATACCGGCGAAGTGTGTGCCCAGGCGTTGTACCAGGGCCAGGCCCTGACCGCCAAACTGCCTCAAGTGCGCGCGGCCATGGAGCACGCAGCCGAGGAAGAAATCGATCACCTGGCCTGGTGCGAACAACGCATTCGCCAACTGGGCAGCCATCCCAGCGTGCTCAACCCGCTGTTTTACGGTTTGTCATTCGGCATCGGCGCGGCAGCCGGCTTGATCAGCGACAAGGTCAGCCTCGGCTTTGTCGCCGCGACCGAACATCAGGTATGCAAGCACCTGGATGAACACCTGGAGCAATTGCCGGCGGAAGACGAAAAGTCCCGCGCAATTCTCGAACAGATGCGCATCGATGAAGAACATCACGCCGAAAGCGCGCTGGATGCCGGCGGCTTTCGCTTCCCGGCGCCCGTGCGGTTCGGCATGAGCCTGCTGGCCAAGGTCATGACCAAAAGCACCTACCGCATCTGACCCAAACCGCAGCTGAAAAAAAGGGCGCTATCAAAGCGCCCTTCTTTTTGCCAATGCGTCATCAGCCCAGCTCGATAATCTCGTAGTCATGGGTGATGGCCACTCCGGCCGCGCCAAGCATGATCGACGCCGAGCAGTACTTCTCCGCCGACAGTTCAATCGCACGCTTGACCTGCGCCTCTTTCAGCCCCCGGCCCTTCACCACGAAATGCATGTGGATCTTGGTGAACACCTTGGGATCCTCCGTGGCGCGCTCGGCTTCCAGGAAAGCTTCGCAGCTTTCCACGGCCTGACGGGATTTCTTCAGGATGCTGACCACGTCGAAATTGCTGCAACCGCCTACGCCGAGCAGGAGCATTTCCATCGGGCGTACGCCCAGGTTACGGCCACCGGCTTCCGGCGGGCCATCCATGACCACTACGTGACCGCTGCCCGATTCACCGAGGAACATGGCTTCGCCCGCCCATTGGATGCGTGCCTTCATCGCCCAGACTCCACTGCTAAAAAAGGGTCGCCAGCTTAGCACAGGGCCCGCCGGCGTCAGCGTTTCCCACAAAAGCGATCAATTGCAGGGCTTCCTGGGAAAATTGGCTAATCGAGACAGAATGTGTCTGTTAAGCTGGCGCCAAATCGATGGCGTATTGCCACCCTTTATACAGCGCCTATCAATGCCGATAGCGCTGCAGATAACAACTCAAACCACCTCGCGCTGCCTTTTCGGGATACAACCATGGTTGCTCTTACTCCCATACCCAAGATCAAGAATCTCGACAAGCTGTTGACGCACTGCCAGCGCCGACGTCACCCGGCCAAGCACAACATCATCTGCGCCGGCGAACGCTCCGAAACACTGTTCTTCATTATCAAGGGCTCGGTCACCATCCTGATCGAGGACGAAGACGGCCGCGAGATGATCATCGCCTACCTCAACACCGGAGATTTTTTCGGCGAACTGGGGTTGTTTGAACAAGCGGGCAAGGAGCAGGAACGCAGCGCCTGGGTGCGGGCCAAGGTCGAGTGCGAAGTGGCCGAGATCAGCTACAGCAAATTTCGCGAGCTGGCCCAGCAGGACCCCGACATCCTCTACGCCCTCAGCGGCCAGATCGCCCAGCGCCTGCGAGATACCACGCGCAAGGTCGGCGACCTGGCGTTCTTTGACGTCACTGGCCGGGTGGCCCGCTGCCTGCTGGAACTGTGCAAGCAACCCGACGCCATGACCCACCCCGATGGCATGCAGATCAAAGTCACGCGCCAGGAAATCGGGCGCATTGTCGGCTGTTCACGGGAGATGGTCGGCCGCGTGCTCAAGGACTTGGAGGAACGCAACCTGGTGCACGTCAAAGGCAAGACAATGGTGGTGTTCGGCACCCGTTAAACCGGCAGGAAGCTGGCCAGCATCTGACGGTACAAGGTGTCCAGCCGACTGATCGCATCCGGCGCGGGGAACGCTTCGTGCAGGGCGATATGGCTGTCGGCGCGAACACGCTGCTCAAGGCCACAAGCCTCGTTGAAACGATTGACCGCTGCGATCAATGCCTCTCGATCGTTATCCAGCAGCAAGGCGCCATGCACCAACCCCACCGGTCGACCACCGCTTTGGCGCCAGCGCTGGGCCGTGCCGACCATTTTGCGGCCGTTGAGATTGACGTTATAGCGACCGTCGCAGAAGGCGCCGTCGATTTCACCCACCGAGGCATCGCCGCCCAATTCGATCAACAAATCGCAGATCGGCTGGCATAAGCGCTGGTAACCGGTTTCGATACGGCCCTGATCGCCTTCGCTGCGCGGTGGCGCGTAGACCAAGGCGATATTCACCGTGGCAGCCGACTGTGGCACCGGCTCGCCACCGGTTTCGCGCAGCAGCACGGGCCAACCGGCGTCGGCCGAGACCCGGCTGGCAGCTTCAAACGCCGGCAGCCGGCTCAACCGGCGCGGCATCACCAAGGCTCGGTCGCTGGGTTGCCAGAACAGCAGGCCGAATTCCTGTTCGCCTGCACACACGGCAGCCAGTAGCGCTTGCTCAGCGGCAAGCCCTGCTTCGACAGTCATCGACACTGGCTGGATCATCGAACACCCACCTCGCTGAATAAACACAAAACCCAATGTGGGAGGGGGCTTGCTCCCTCCCACATTTTGAGCGCATTTCATCAATCCAGAGTCGAACCGCTGACCGCCACGCCCCGCTCCGGGAAAAACAAGCGTTGCAGCTCTGCCCCTGGGTTCTCGGCGCGCATGAACGTCTCGCCCACCAGGAACGAATACACCTCGCTGATTTCCATCAGTTCCACGTCGGCGCGGTTGACGATGCCACTCTCGGTGATCACCAAACGGTCGCGCGGGATACGTGGCAGCAAGTCGAGGGTGTTTTCCAGGCTGACTTCAAAGGTGTGCAGGTTGCGGTTATTCACCCCCACCAACGGCGTGTCGAGGGTTTTCAGCGCACGTTCCAGCTCATCGCCATCGTGCACTTCCACCAGCACGTCCAAGCCAACACTTTTGGCCACGGCCGCCAGCTCGGCCAGCTTCACGTCATCCAGGGCGGAGACGATCAGCAGTACGCAGTCGGCGCCCAAGGCACGCGCTTCGACGATCTGGTACGGGTCGACCATGAAATCCTTGCGGATCACCGGCAGCTTGCACGCCGCGCGGGCCTGTTGCAGGAACAGATCAGAACCCTGGAAGTAATCGATATCGGTCAGCACGGACAGGCACGTAGCGCCGCCCTTTTCATAGCTGACCGCGATTTCTGCAGGTACAAAGTGCTCGCGGATCACGCCTTTGCTCGGCGAGGCCTTCTTGATCTCGGCGATCACCGCCGGCTGCTTCTTTTTCGCCTGGGCGATCAAGGCATTGGCAAAACCACGCGGTGCATCCGCATTTTTGGCCAAACCTTCCAGCTCGGCCAGGCTTACGCGGGCGCGGCGCTCGGCGACTTCTTCGGCTTTTCGGGCGAGGATTTTTTCCAGAACGGTCGGCACACTCATCCTTCATTCTCCATCTTGAATACAGCGGTGAATGCACCCAGCTCTTCGAGTTTTTCGCGAGCCAGACCGGTATGCAGCGCATCGTGGGCCAATGCGACACCTTCTTTAAGACTATAGGCATGGTCGGCCGCGTAAAGTGCCGCGCCAGCATTCAGAACGATCATTTCCGCAGCTTTTTGGCCGTTCTCGGTCTTGCGCCGCCCCAATGCATCGCGAATCAATTCCAGCGATGCCGCCGGGCTTTCTACCGCCAAACCGTGCAGGCTCTGGCTCTTCATGCCCAGGTCTTCAGGCTCGACCCAATATTCAGTGATTTGGTCATTCTTCAGCTCTGCCACGAAGGTCGGTGCAGCCAGGCTGAATTCGTCCAGGCCGTCTTTGGAATGCACCACCAACACGTGCTTGCTGCCCATGCGTTGCAGCACTTCGGCCAATGGCCGGCACAGCGCCTGGCTGAAGACGCCCACCACCTGGTGCTTCACACCGGCCGGATTCGTAAGCGGGCCGAGCATGTTGAACAAGGTACGCAGGCCGAGGTCCTTGCGCGGGCCGGCGGCGTGCTTCATCGCTCCGTGATGAGACTGGGCAAACATGAAGCCGATGCCCACATTGTCGATACAGCGCGCCACTTGCACGGGCGTCAGGTTCAGGTAAATACCGGCCGCCTCCAGCAGGTCGGCACTGCCGCTCTTGCCGGACACCGCACGGTTACCATGCTTGGCCACGGTGCAACCAGCCGCCGCCACTACAAAAGACGAAGCCGTCGACACGTTGAAAATATTCGCACCGTCACCGCCGGTGCCGACCACGTCGACCACACCGTCGAGGGTCTTGAGCTCAACCTTGTCCGCCAACTCGCGCATCACCGAGACGGCGCCGACGATTTCGTCGATGCTTTCGCTCTTCATGCGCATGGCCATCATAAACGCGCCGATCTGCGCGTCGGTGCATTGGCCGGTCATGATCTCGCGCATCACATCGCTCATTTCAGCGGTGCTCAGGTCCAGATGGCCGACGATACGGCTCAGGGCAGTCTTGATATCCATGGAAAGTCCTTAGCGCGTGCCGCCGCTCTGCTTGAGAAAGTTGGCGAACAGCTCGTAGCCCTGCTCGGTCAGGATCGACTCGGGGTGAAACTGCACCCCTTCGATGTTCAATGTCTTGTGGCGCAGGCCCATGATCTCGTCGACGGAGCCGTCTTCCAGTTGGGTCCAGGCCGTCAGTTCCAGGCATTCAGGCAGGGTTTCACGCTTGACTACCAGCGAATGGTAGCGAGTGACCGTGACCGGCAGGTTAAGGCCTTCAAACACGCCCGTGCTCTTGTGGAACACCGGGCTGGTCTTGCCGTGCATCACCTGGCGCGCACGCACCACATCACCGCCAAACGCCTGGCCGATGGACTGGTGACCCAGGCATACACCCAGGATCGGCAGTTTGCCGGCGAAATACCGGATGGCTTCGAGGGAGACACCCGCCTCGGTCGGGGTGCACGGGCCAGGCGAAACCACGACGCGCTCGGGGTTCAGCGCAGCGATTTGCGCCACGGTGAGTTCATCGTTGCGCACCACCTTGACCTCGGCACCCAGCTCGCCCAGGTACTGCACAACGTTGTAGGTAAAGGAATCGTAGTTATCAATCATCAGCAACATGGGGGAAACCTCAGGAATTGGGGGTCTGTTCAGCCAGCGCAACAGCGCGGAACATTGCGCGGCGCTTGTTCAGGGTTTCTTCCCATTCGAGGGCCGGCACCGAGTCGGCGACGATCCCGCCACCGGCCTGTACATGCAGTTCCCCGTCCTTGATCACTGCCGTGCGGATCGCAATGGCCGTGTCCATGTTGCCGTTCCAGGCGAAATACCCCACCGCGCCGCCGTAGACGCCGCGTTTGACCGGCTCCAGTTCGTCGATGATTTCCATCGCACGGATCTTCGGCGCGCCCGACAACGTGCCGGCCGGCAGAATCGCGCGCAATGCGTCCATCGCGGTCAGGCCGGCTTTCAGCTCGCCAGTGACGTTGGACACGATGTGCATCACGTTGGAATAGCGCTCGATGACCATCTTCTCGGTCAATTTCACCGAGCCGATTTCCGAGACGCGCCCGGTGTCGTTGCGGCCCAGGTCGATCAGCATCAGGTGCTCGGCGATTTCCTTGTCGTCGCTCAGCAGGTCTTCTTCCAGCGCCACGTCCGCTTCTTCGGTCGCACCGCGCGGGCGAGTGCCGGCAATCGGGCGCACGGTGATCAGGTTGTCTTCGACGCGCACCAACACTTCCGGCGAACTGCCCACCACGTGGAAGTCGCCAAAGTTGAAGAAGTACATGTACGGCGTCGGGTTGAAGCAGCGCAGCGCCCGGTACAGGTCGATGGGCGCCGCCTTGAAGTCGATGGACATACGTTGCGACGGCACTACCTGCATGCAGTCGCCGGCGAGGATGTATTCCTTGATCGTGTCGACGGCGCGCTCGTAGTCATCCTGGGTAAAGCTGGAACGGAACACCGGGTCGGCTGCTGGTGGACGGCTGAGGTCCAGGCCGCGACGCGGGGTGATCGGCTGGCGCAGTTTGTCCAGCAGGGCTTCGAGGCTGGCCTGGCCTTGTTCGAAGGCATCCGCCTGGGCCGGATCGGCCAACACGATCGCATGCATTTTGCCGGCGAGGTTGTCGAACACCACCACCGCATCGGACACCATCAGCAGAATATCCGGCACGCCCAATGGGTCTGGATTCGGGCATTTGCCCAGGCGTTTTTCCACATAACGCACGCAGTCGTAGCCGAAATACCCCACCAGGCCACCGTTGAAACGCGGCAGGCCGGGGATGGTCGGCACGTTGTAACGCGCCTTGAAGGTTTCGACGAAGGCCAGTGGGTCTTCCACGTCGTGGCTTTCGATCTCGACGCCGTCATGAGTGATGCTCACATGATGGTCGTGTACCCGCATCACCGTACGGCATGGCAGGCCGATGATCGAATAACGCCCCCACTTCTCGCCGCCCTGCACCGATTCCAACAGATAGGAATTGGGCTCGTCGGCCAGTTTCAGGTAGATCGACAGCGGTGTGTCGAAGTCGGCCAGGGTTTCGCAGGCCAGGGGAATACGGTTATAGCCGGCAGCGGCCAAACGCAGGAATTCTTCGCGGGTCATGAGGTGCCTCGTGGTGTGAGGGTCTAACAGTCAGGTAGGCAAACGTGCCGCAGAGCGCGGCCAGGATCAGTCAGGCGCGCCAACGCCAGCGGGCCAGGGCCTTGATGACTTTCATCCAGAGTTTGCGAGTGACCACCACGATGGAATTTCCAGAAGGGGACGGATCGGTATCGGGCAACGTTATCTCAGCGCCCGCTCCCAAGCAACCGGGGATTAGCAGTCGCAGGTCATCAATGACCAACGCCGGAGATTCCTCGGCAATCGGCCGGCCATGGTTATAGCCGTAGCTCAAGGCTACGCACTGCACACCCGCCGCTTTTGCCGCCTGCACGTCGCTGCGCGAATCGCCGACAAACAATGACTGCGAGGCCGGGATATTGGCCATTTTCATCACAAAAAACAGCGCCGCCGGGTCAGGCTTTTTCTGCGGCAACGTATCGCCGCCGATGATCCAGCGGAAATAACGGCCGATCTTCATCTGGTCCAACAGCGGCGCAACGAATCGCTCCGGCTTGTTGGTGATCAGGGCCATTTCCACGCCCTGCTTGCTCAGCCACTTGAGGGTGTCACGTACGCCGGGGTAAACCACGGTCAGTTCATGGTCGCCTTCATAGGCCGTGTTGAACAATTCCAAGGCGTGTTCGGCTTCCACCTCGTCGACACCGTCGGCCTCGATGTGGTTGGCCAGGGCCCGGCGCACCAGCATCGGCGCGCCGTTGCCGACCCATTCGCGTACCGACTCCAGCCCCGCCGGCGGGCGCCCCAGTTTGAGCAGCATCTGGTCCACCGCCGCCGCCAGGTCCGGCACCGAGTCGATCAAGGTACCGTCCAGATCGAACATCACCAGCCGTGGCAGTTTGCCGGGGAACAGCTGCTCAAAGCCGCTCATGGACGCGCCAGCGCCAGTTCGGCGCGCATTTTGGCGATCACTTCCTGATAGTCCGGGGCATTGAAGATCGCCGAACCGGCGACGAAGGTGTCGGCACCGGCGGCAGCGATTTCGCGGATGTTGTTGACGTTGACCCCACCGTCGATTTCCAGGCGGATATCACGGCCCGAGGCATCGATCAGCGCGCGGGCTTCACGCAGCTTGTCAAGAGTGCCGGGGATGAACTTCTGCCCACCGAAACCTGGGTTGACGCTCATCAGCAGCACCATGTCGACCTTGTCCATCACGTACTTGAGCACGTCCAGCGGGGTAGCCGGGTTGAACACCAGGCCCGCCTTGCAACCGCCTTCGCGGATCAGTTGCAGGGTACGGTCGACGTGCAGCGAAGCTTCCGGGTGGAAGGTGATGTAGGTGGCGCCGGCTTCGATGAAGTCGCCGATGATGCGGTCCACCGGGCTGACCATCAAGTGCGCGTCGATCGGCGCGGTGATGCCGTATTTGCGCAGCGCCGCGCAGACCATCGGGCCGATGGTCAGGTTGGGCACGTAGTGGTTGTCCATGACATCGAAGTGCACGAAGTCGGCACCGGCGGCCAACACGTTGTCCACTTCCTCACCCAGGCGGGCGAAGTCGGCGGAGAGAATCGATGGGGCAATAACGAAGGGCTGCATGACGCACCTTTTCTGAGCTAAATCACGATGGCGCGCATTGTATACCTCATGCTTTGCTGCGCGCACCGTGACCTGGCTCAACGGGCTAGTAAGCGGCCCGGTAGATTTTCTCGATATCCGCCACGCTGAGCTTGCGCGGGTTGTTGCGCATCAACCGTTCGATCCCCGCAGCTTCAGTGGCCATGGCCGGGATCGCGTTCTCGGGGATTGCGAAACTGCGCAGGCCTGCCGGGATCTCCACGGCGGCGCAGAGTCGCGTCATGGCCTCCACCGCCTGGTCGGCAGCCTCATTGACACTCAGCCCGCTGGTATTGACGCCCATGGCCTGGGCAATGTCCTGCATGCGCTCGACACAGGCCAGCTTGTTCCAGTGCATCACGTAGGGCAGCAACAGCGCATTGCTCACGCCGTGGGCAATATTGAAACGCCCGCCCAGCGGGTAGGCCAACGCATGCACCGCCCCCACCCCGGCGTTACCGAAAGCCATGCCGGCCATCAAGCTGGCGGTGGCCATATCGTCCCGGGCCTGCAAATGGGCCGGGTTGGCGTAGGCCTTGGGCAGCGCCTTGGCGATCAGCTTGATCGCACCGATGGCCAAGGCATCGGTGATCGGCGAGGCGTTCAGCGACAGGTACGACTCAATGGCATGCACCAGCGCATCCACGCCGCTGGCGGCGGTAACGCTGCGCGGGCAGGTCAGGGTCATTTGCGGGCTGATCAGCGCCACGTCCGGCAACAGGTAATCGCTGACGATACCTTTTTTCAACTGCGCGACTTTGTCGGAGAGGATCGCCACATTGGTGACTTCCGAGCCGGTGCCGACCGTGGTCGGGATCGCGATCAATGGCGGGCCTTTACGCGGTACCTGATCGATACCGAACAAATCCGCCAGCGCGCCGTGGTAACCGGCATAGGCCGCCACGCTTTTGGCAATGTCGATGGCGCTACCGCCCCCCAGGCCAATCAGGCCGTCGTGCCCGCCGTCGCGGTAGGCCTGCATGCAGTCTTCGACAATGGCTATTTCCGGGTCGGGCAGCACGCGGTCGAAGATTTCGTAGCTGCGCTCGCCCAGGTGTTCGAGGGCCAAGGCTACGGTGCCGGATTTGACCAGCACCGCATCGGTGACAATCAGCGGGTTGTCCACATCCAGACGGGTAAGCTCGGCGGCCAGCTGCCCGATGGCGCCTGCGCCTGTCAGCAATTTGTGGGCGATCTTGAATGAGGAAGTACTCATGTGCGCGGCCTCTTATCAATGATGGGGCTGGCACAAGAGTAGCTGATGCATAGGGGTTGTCTGCCATTCAGCGGCTGAATGGTCTTGGAGGCTCAACACAAAACCCCTGTGGGAGGGGGCAAGTCGAATCGTCGCACCGCCCCTCCCACATTTTGATCTGTGCTGGGCTCTAGACCTGTGCTGTCCGCAGCTTCTCGCTACGGCCACGCAACCACTCCAAGGTCAGCAACAGCAACACCGAGAACGCAATCAGCAAGGTCGCCGCCGCCGCAATCGTCGGGCTGAGGTTTTCGCGGATACCGCTGAACATCTGGCGTGGCAGGGTTGCTTGCTCGGGGCCGGCAAGGAACAGCGTCACCACCACCTCATCGAACGAGGTGGCAAAGGCAAACAACGCGCCGGAGATCACCCCCGGCGCAATCAGCGGCAGGGTTACCCGACGAAACGCGGTCAAGGGCGAAGCCCCCAGGCTGGCCGCTGCCCGCACCAGGTTATGGTTGAAACCCTGCAAGGTCGCCGACACGGTGATGATCACAAACGGCACACCCAGCACCGCATGCACCACGATCAACGAGAAAAAGCTGTTACCCAGGCCCAACGGCGCAAAGAACAGGTAACTGGCCACGCCGATGATCACCACCGGCACCACCATCGGCGATATCACCAGGGCCATCACCAACGCCTTGCCGGGGAAATTCCCACGGGTCAGGCCAATCGCCGCCAGGGTGCCGAACACCATCGCCAGCACCGTGGCCGCCGGGGCGACGATGATGCTGTTTTTCAGCGCACGCATCCATTCGGCCGAGGCAAAGAAGTCGTGGTACCACTGCAGCGAAAAGCCTTGCAGCGGGTACACCAGGAAACTGCCGCTGTTGAACGACAGCGGGATGATCACCAGCACGGGCAATATCAGGAACAGCAGGATCAAGCCGCAGAGAATCCGCAAGCTGTAGAACCACACCCGCTCCACGGGGGACATATAAGGGCTCAGCATCGCAAGGTCTCCTTAGCTCAGGCGCAGGCGGCTGGCGCCGACCAGCCGGTTGTAGATCAAGTACAGCACCACGGTCGCCAGCAGCAGCAGGCCGCCCAACGCCGTCGCCATGCCCCAGTTGATGCTGGTGTTGGTGTAGAACGCCACGAAGTAGCTGACCATCTGGTCGTTCGGGCTGCCCAGCAACGCCGGAGTGATGTAGTAACCAATCGCCAGAATGAACACCAACAGGCAACCGGCGCCCACACCGGCGTAGGTCTGTGGGAAGTACACGCGCCAGAAACTGGCGAACGGGTGGCAGCCCAGGGAAATGGCCGCACGCATGTAGGTGGGTGAAATGCCCTTCATCACGCTGTAGATCGGCAAAATCATGAACGGCAGCAGGATGTGCACCATCGAGATGTAGACCCCGGTGCGGTTGAACACCAGCTCCAAGGGTTTATCGATGAGGCCCATGCCCATCAGCGCGCTGTTGATCAGGCCACCGGATTGCAGCAGCACGATCCATGCGGCGACCCGCACCAGGATCGAGGTCCAGAACGGCAGCAACACCAGGATCATCAGCAGGTTGCTTTTACGCGCCGGCAGGTTGGCCAACAGGTAGGCCAGGGGGTAGGCCAGCAGCAGGCAGATGACCGTGATGACCAGGCCCATCCAGAAGGTGCGGGCGAAAATGTCCAGGTAGATCGCCTGGTCGGGCGTGGCCGGGGCGATTTCGCCTAGGTCGTCGATACGGTGATCGACCGCCGCCAGCAAGTAATACGGCGTCAGGCTGCTGGTATTGCGCCGGATCGCCTGCCAGTACGCCGGGTCGCCCCAACGTTCGTCGAGGGTTTCCAGCGCTTCTTTATAAGAGGCCGGCGCTTCGGTAAACGGCAGCGCCCGTGCGGTTTTGGTCAGCAGGCTGCGGTAGCCGGCCAGTTCCATGTTCAAGCGCTTGGACAGGTCGCCCAAGGTCTGGTTTTTGCGCGCTTCACCCAGGTCTTCACTCAGCGCCCGGTATACCGGCTCGCCCGGCAGGCCACGACCGTCCCAAGCTGTCACCGCCATCACGGTACGCGGCAAGCCGCCCACCACTTCCGGGTTACCGACACTTTTAAACAACAGCGCAACGATCGGCACCAGGAAGACCAGCAGCAAAAACAGCACCAGCGGCGCAATCAAGGCCTGGGCCTTCCAGCGGTTAAGCCGCTCGGCACGCGCCAGGCGCTGCTTGAGGGTGGGGCTGTTGACCTCGTTCGAGGGAACGGCGATGGCCATGGCTGACTCCGGATCTTAAAGATGAATGCACACCCTGTGGGAGGGGCGGTGCGACGATTCGACTTGCTCCCGATAGCGGTGGATCAGTCAGCCTGTGTATTGCCTGACAGTCTGCCATCGGGAGCAAGTCCCCTCCCACAGGGGTTCAGCGGTGCTGCTGGTTACTTTGCAGCCCAGGAATTGAAGCGCTGCTCAAGCTGCTCGCCGTTATCGGCCCAGAAGCTCACATCGATCTGCACCTGGTTGGCGATGTTCTCTGGCGTCGTCGGCATGTCCTTGAGAATGTCCTTGGCCAGCAACGGTACGGCTTGGGTATTGGCCGGGCCGTAGGCGATGTTTTCCGAATAGGTCTTCTGCTGCTGCGGCGCCACCGAGAAGGCGATGAATTTCTTCGCCGCTTCCGCGCGGTCTTTGGCCAGGCCTTTAGGAATGGCCCAGGCGTCGAAGTCGTAGATGCCGCCGTTCCACACCACTTTCAGGTTGCTTTCTTTTTGCACGGCAGCGATGCGGCCGTTGTAGGCCGAGCTCATCACTACGTCACCCGAGGCGAGGTACTGTGGCGGTTGTGCGCCGGCTTCCCACCATTGGATCGACGGCTTGAGTTCGTCGAGCTTCTTGAACGCACGGTCCTGGCCGTCTTTGCCGGCCAGTACTTTGTAGACGTCTTTGGGCGCTACGCCGTCGGCCATCAACGCAAATTCCAGGGTGTACTTGGCGCCTTTACGCAGGCCGCGCTTGCCCGGGAATTTCTTGGTGTCCCAGAAATCCGCCCAACTGGTGGGCGCGGAGGCCAATTTGTCGGCGTTGTACGCCAGCACGGTCGACCACACGAAGAAGCCCACACCGCACGGCTGGATCGCGCCTTTTACGTAGTCTTCGGCTTTGCCGAACAGTTTCGGGTCGAGCGGTTCGAACATGTCTTCGTCGCAACCGCGGGACAATTCCGGCGATTCCACTTCCACCAGGTCCCAGGAAACGCTCTTGGTGTCGACCATGGCTTTGACCTTGGCCATCTCACCGTTGTACTCGCCGGCAACGATCTTGCCGTTGCCCGCGCTTTCCCACGGTGCATAGAAGGCCTTGACCTGGGCCGCCTTGTTCGCGCCACCAAAGGACACAACCGTCAGGTCCGGGCCGGCGGCCATGGCCTGTGTCGCGCCCATCAAACCGAGGGCGAGCGCTGAATACTTAAGGGATTTCAACATTGTTGTTCTCTCCACGTGCAGGGTTGGTGAAGCCATGGGGGCGATCAATTCGCCTCTAAAAGTGGGTCGAGTGCGCGAACGTGCTCGACTTGCCAGCCAATCGGTACCACGTCGCCGACCGCCAGGGCCGGGTCCAGCTCGGCAATCGGTTGTTTCACAAAAAAATCGGCCTTGCCGCAGACTTCCAGGCGTACGCGCACGTGGTCGCCCAGGTAGATGAATTCCGCCACTCGCCCCGAAAAACGGTTGCTGCAGCTTTCGCTGGAACCGTTGAGGCTGACGCGTTCCGGGCGTACCGACAGCGTCACCGGGCCGCCGAGCTGGCCGACGTTGATCGCCAGGGCCTCGACCTTCTCGCCCCGCGCCAGCTCGACCACGCAGCGGTCGCCGGTGTGGCTGTGCAAGCGCCCGTTGAGGCGATTGTTCTCGCCGATGAAGTTGGCCACGAAGGTGTTTCTGGGCTCTTCGTACAAGGTGCGTGGCGAGGCGATCTGTTGGATCTCGCCCTGATGAAACACCGCCACGCGGTCGGACATGGTCAGGGCTTCACCCTGGTCGTGGGTCACATACACCACCGTCACGCCGAGGCGCTGGTGCAGGTGCTTGATCTCCATCTGCATGTGTTCACGCAGTTGCTTGTCGAGGGCGCCGAGGGGTTCGTCCATCAGCACCAACTGTGGCTCGAACACCAGCGCGCGGGCCAAGGCCACACGCTGTTGCTGGCCGCCGGACAATTGCGCCGGGTAGCGCTGGGCGAAAGCGTCAAGCTGGACCATGCTCAGCACGCGTTTGACCCGCTCGCTGATATCGGTCTTGCTCAACCCGCGCACCGAGAGCGGGAACGCCAGGTTCTCGGCGACGGTCATGTGCGGGAACAACGCGTAGTTCTGGAACACCATGCCGATGTCGCGCTTGTGCGGCGGCACGTTGTTGATGGCGCGCCCCGCCAGCTGGATTTCGCCGGCGGTGGGGGTTTCAAAGCCGGCGAGCATCATCAGGCTGGTGGTCTTGCCCGAACCAGATGGCCCGAGCAAGGTGAGGAACTCGCCCTTGCGAATCTCCAGGTTGAGGTCTTTGACGATCAGGTTCTCGCCGTCGTAGCTTTTCTGCACGCCACGAAAGCTGACCAGTACATCATTTGAATCCACCTCGCTCATACCCGCACCTTTGTGTTTTGGACTGCTGTGGCACAAGCGTAGTCCACGCCAGAGCCCCCGGAAATCGGGGGCCAGGAGAGATTTGCATCAGCCGGATGGAAGGCTGGGGGTAGGGATCGCCCTACATCAATGGCGGGGATGGAACAGTGTCACGGCCGCACGCGCCGGGAATGGCTTCAGTACGGTTTAAGGGGCGTCGCAAACAGGCATGTCGTCACAGAAGTTTGTGTTCCATGGCGTACTTCACCAGTTCAGCCAGGGAGGTGATGTTGAGCTTTTGCATCAAGCGCGCTTTGTGGGTACTGATGGTTTTGCTGCTCAGCGCCAGTTGCTGGGCGATATCGTTAACGTTGGCGCCTTGGGCCAGGCGCTCGAACACCGAGAACTCGCGCTCCGACAGCAACGCATGCAGCGGCCTGGCGTCGGTGAGGCCGACTTCAAAGACCATGCGGTCGGCCAGGTCCGGGTCGATATAGCGCCCGCCGGCGGCCACCTTGCGAATAGCGGTGAGCAGCAACGCCGGGTCACTGTCCTTGGTTGCATAGCCGGCGGCGCCCACCTTCAAGGCGCGGGCTGCCATCTGCGCTTCGTCGTGCATCGACAGCACCAGGATCGCCGGCGGGTTGCTCAACGCGCGAATCCGCGCAATCGCCTCCAGGCCATTGACGCCAGGCATCGAAATGTCCAGCAGGACCACCTCGCAGGACACGTGGCGCAAGGTCTCCAGCAACTGTTCGCCATTGCTCGCCTCGCCTACCACCAGCAGGTCTTTGGCCAGGCCGATCAGTTGCTTGATGCCTTCACGAACAATGGTGTGGTCTTCGGCTACCAGTACGCGGATCACAGGGGTTTCCTCTTATTGTTTGGCATCCAGCGGCACCATCACGCTCAGGGTGGTGCCCTCCCCCAACTCACTGTGCAGGCTCAATTGCCCACCCATGATCAGCACCCGCTCGCGCATGCCGACCAGGCCAAACGAGACCGCGCGGCCTTCAGGCTGGACGAAGCCAACGCCGTCGTCGCTGATGGTCAAGCGCAAATCGCTGCCGTCCATCGCCAACGTCAGCTCCACAGTATGCGCCTGGGCATGGCGCATCACATTGGTCAGCGCCTCCTGCAGGATACGAAACAGGCCTATGGCCTTGGCGTCGCTCAGGGCCGGCAGGTTATCCGGCACCTGCACCAGGCAGGGAATGTGCGTACGCGCTTCAAAGCGGCGGGCTTGCCACTCGATGGCAGACGCAATCCCGGCATCGAGAATCGGCGGGCGCAGGGCGGTGGCTACGTCCCGCACTAGCTGGAACAACTGAGCGATCAGGCGTTTCATGCTGTTCAAGCGCTCGTGCAGGCCGGGGTCCAGTTGCGCATAGGCCAGCTCGCACATGGACGTTTCCAGCTTGAGCACCGTGAGCATCTGCCCGAGTTCGTCGTGCACTTCGCGGGCAATGCGCGCCTTCTCTTCTTCGCGCACGGTTTCCAGGTGCGCGGACAATTCGCGCAGTTGCGCTTCGCTTTGCAGCAACGCGGCCAGGGTACGGCGCAGTTCGGTGACGTCGTTGAGGTAAACCACAAGGTACTCGGCCTCGGCAAACCGCAAGAAGCTCAAGGACACGTTGGCCGGCAGGATGCTGCCGTCGGCGCGCAGGCAATCGGTGGCAAAATTCTGCGGCCCCTCTTCGCTGGCGCGCGCGCGCTTCCATAGGTTGAGCCAGCGGTCCATGTCCAGCGTGGGGTCGAGATCGACCAGCGGCCGCTCGATCAGCGCGCCGGGGTCGTAGCCGAGCATGCTTTCGGCGGCGCGGTTGGCGTAGCGCACATGGCTGTCCCAGTTGACCCACAGGATGCCGACGGTGCTTTGGTCGATAGAAAATTGCGTCAGGCGCAACGCTTGCGCACCGGCGGCGCGCGCGGCGCTTTCTTCGCGCGCGGCCAATAGGTCGTGTTCCAGCGCGCGTTGCTGGCGGCGTTGCCAGAACACCACCGCCAGGCTGGCGAGCAACAACAGCCCCAGCAACAGGCAGAGGTTTTGCCAAAAGCCTTTGGATTCGGATAAACGCGGGTATTTGGGCTGCAGCCAACGATTGTGCAACTGGTCCAGGTCTCGGGCAGGGATGGCGCGCAGCGCGCTTTCCATAATGCCGGCCAACTGCGGCCAGTCGCGTCGAGTGGCCACGCGCAGCAACTGCGGCAAGCCGATATCCCCTACCACCGCCAACCCGGCGAACTCCGCTTCGCCGGACAAGCGACTCAGTTGCGCTTCATCGACGATGGCGTAGCGCGCCTGCTCGCTGACCAGCAATTGCAGGGCCTGGCGCTCCATGGGCACACCTTGCAGGTTAAGGCCTGGGTAAGTACCGCGCAGATAATCGGCCACGGCGCTGGGCATGCGCACGGCGACGCGAGACTGCCCATCGAGTTTTTCCAGTTCAACGGCGCCACCGCCCTCCCGGATGCCGACGATGTGTTGGGGCACACGCATATAGGGGTCGGTGAACAACCACAGGCGCAACCCGGCCGGGGTCTGTTGCAGGCCTGGGGCGATGTCGACTTCATCGTCGCGCACGGCGGCTTCCAACTGCTCCTGACTGGGAAAGTTGCGCCACACCAGGTCAATGTTCAGCGCCTTGGCCAGCCATTGCATCAGTTCCACATTGGCGCCGGACAAGCGTTGCAGCCGCCGGTCGTATTGCGCGTAAGGCGCCTGCAGCACCACACCTACCCGCAGCTCCGGGTGCGCGGCCAGCCATTCGCGCTGCTGCGCGTTGAGCTGTGCCTGCGGGACGGCAGGCGTGGGGGCGGCGTTGGCCATAAAGGCAATGCACAAACAGCCGATAACCAGCAGACAGCGAAAACCCATGATCCACGTCTCACATCACTGACAAATACTGACCAACCCATTAGGCTGCTGGAATCTCTTCTGGCCGGGAATTAACGATGCTCTTTCTCCACCGTTCGGCACTGCCAGCATTGTGCCTGTCGCTGCTATTTACCAGCGCCTTTTCTGTACACGCCGCCGACACACCGCCGCCCGCCGAAAAACCCGTCGAGCGCCAACCCTTGCCCGAGCGCAGCCAGCAAGAGGCCAGTTCGCTGGAGCGCACCCTGCCGCAACAGGAACAACAGCAGTTGCAGGCCGGCAGCGACTCCTTCCTCGCCCTGTGGAAACCCGCCAACAGCTCCGAACCCGAAGGCGTGGTGATTATCGTACCGGGGCGCGGTGAAAATGCTGATTGGCCTCAAGCAATCGGCCCATTGCGGCGCAAATTGCCGGACGCCAATTGGGGCAGCCTCAGCTTGTCGCTGCCGGACGTAAGCGTCGACACCCTGCCGCCACGCGCCGTGGAAGCGCCCAACGCCACGGTCGACACCAGCAGCAAGGAAGCCAGCACCGCCGACAAACCGATCGAACAAGCCGCCAGCGCCGAGGCCGAAGGCACCGACCCGGCGGTGGTGGCGGGCGCCGATGAGCAGGACAAGACCGACGCGTCGCGTATCTTCGACCGCATCGACGCCGCCGTGGCCTTCGCCCAAACCCAAAGCGCACGTAGCGTGGTGCTGCTCGGCCATGGCACGGGCGCCTGGTGGGCCGCGCGTTACCTGAGCGAGAAACAACCGTCCCAGGTGCAGAGGTTCGTGATGGTCGCGGCGCAAACGCCCAATGGCCGCCATCCGGACGTGCAACAACTGGCCCCCGGCCTGAAGTTGCCGACCGCTGACGTGTTCTACCAAGACACCGCTCAATCCCGCAAAAACGCACTGGCGCGGGCCCAGGCCGCCAAACGCTTGAAGAATGATGGCTATAAGCAAGTGACCTTGAAGACCCTGCCCGGCAACAGCGCTGCCGAGCAAGAACAGTTGTACCGGCGAGTACGTGGGTGGTTGAGCCCACAGGCCGATGCGGACTGAAGAACAACGCAAAATCCATGTGGGCTTGCTCCCTCCCACATGGGATTGTGGTTATCCCTGGGGCTAGCGAAAATCCCGCCGCTCGCGAATCAACGCATAGGCATTGTGCAGGTCGCGGGTGCGCTCGGTGGCCTCACGCACTTGCGCAGGGGTGGCGCCACTGCCGGCAACCTTGTCCGGGTGGTGACGACTGAGCAGGCGGCGATAGGCGCGCTTGATTACCGACGGTTCAGCGGTGGCGGTTACGCCAAGCAAGCGCAACGCCTCCTGATACGTGCCGTTGCGATTGACCAGCGGCTTGCGTTCAGGCGTGTAGTCCGCCGCCAGGGCCTGGAGTTGTTGCGGTGTCCAGCCCAACCATTTACCCCATTGGTCGATCAGGTCGCGTTCAGCGTCATCCGCCCTGCCGTCCGCCCAGACCATCCGCCAGCACGCACGCAGCACGCCTTCGGCCGCGTGGGGCTGGGCCTTAAGCACGCGCAGATAGCGGCGCACCCGGTCGGAGCCGGATTTGCCACGGTTGAAGGCTGCGATTGCACGGCGCTGGGCCGAGTCGGTCATGTCCAGCGAGCGCATTTCCTGGCGCGCCTGCTGAATATGCCCATCCACCACGCGCCCGTTGCTTTTGGCCAGGCGCCCCAGCAACACAAACAGCAATTCGTCGTTACGCAACGCGGGACGCCCGCCCAGGCGCTCGCGCAGCTGTGCCCAACTGTGCAGTTGCAGGCGGCGATCCAGCGCCTGCCCTAGCAACGCACCCAACAAAGCCCCCGGAATACTGGCAATGGCAAAGCCAGCCCCGGCGCCGATCAGCGTCCCTGGCCACAACATGCTACTGCCCCGCTGTCAGCAGGGTTTCGACTTGCGCCAGGCGCTCCAGCGTGCCGACATCAATCCAGCGTCCCGCCATGTGTTCCCCCGTTACCAGACCCTTGGCCATCGCCGCCCGCAGCAGCGGTGCCAGCTTGAAGGCACCCGCGCTGCAACCCTCGAACAACTTGGGGTCAAGCACTGAAATGCCACTGAAGGTCAGGTTATCGGCACCGGGCGCGGCATCATGAAGCAAACCCTGATCGAGATAGAAATCCCCGCCTGAGGGGTGATGCGCCGGGTTGTCGACCATCACCAGGTGCGCCAGGCCCTGGAGCGGTTGCCTGAGCCGGGTAAAGTCGTAATCAGTCCAGATATCGCCATTGACCACCAGGAACGGCGCGTCTCCCAGCAGTGGCAAGGCCCGGAAAATCCCACCGCCGGTTTCCAGCGGCTCGCCCTCCGGGGAATAACGGATGCGCAGGCCAAACTGCGCGCCATCCCCCAAATAACTTTCGATCTGTTGGCCGAGCCAGGCGTGGTTGATCACGATATCGGTGAAACCGGCCTTGGTTAGCGCCTCCAGGTGATATTCGATCAAGCGCTTGCCACCGGCCTGCACCAACGGCTTGGGCGTGTGCAACGTGAGCGGACGCATCCGCTCGCCTTTGCCGGCGGCCAGGATCATGGCCTTCATACAACGGCCTTTGCGGGTTGACGCAGGCTGGTCAACAGCTCGGCCAATTCGCTCAGTTCCGGGCGATCGGCGAGCACCGCTTCTATATAAGCAAAGAAGCGCGGTACGTCAGCCAGGTAGCGCGGCTTGCCGTCGCGATGGCAAATGCGCGCGAAGATACCGATGACCTTGAGGTGGCGCTGCACACCCATCAGGTCGCTGGCACGCAGGAAGTCCTCGAAATCCGGCTGCACCGGGATCCCCAGTTCCGCCGCACGCTCCCAATAACCGCACTGCCATTCACGCACGCGCGCCTTGGGCCAACTGAGGAAGGCGTCCTTGAACAGGCAGGTGATGTCGTAGGTGACCGGGCCGTAGACCGCGTCCTGGAAGTCCAGCACGCCCGGGTTAGGCTCGCTGATCATCAGGTTGCGCGGCATGTAGTCGCGGTGCACCAGCACCTTGGGCTGCGCCAGGGCGCTCTCGATCAGGTGGTCGCTGGCGCGTTGCCACAGAGCCTGCTGTTGTGTATCCAACTCGATACCCAGATGGCGGCGTACGTACCACTCCGGGAAGAGCTCCAGTTCACGGCGCAGCAAGGCAACGTCATAACTGGGCAGCGGCGCCTCCATCGGCAAGCGCTGGAACGCCAGCAGCGCGTCGATGGCGTCGGCGAATAATGCGTCGGCGTTTTGCTCGTCGATCACGTCCAGATAGGTTTTTGTGCCCAGGTCATTGAGCAAAAGAAAGCCGCGCGGCAAATCTTCCGCATAAATTTTTGGAACATTTATGCCCGATGTCGCCAGTAAATACGCGATATCGACGAAAGGTTTGCAGTTTTCCTGGGGGGGCGGCGCGTCCATCACCACCAGCGTCCGGCCTCCCCCCTCCCAGCGAAAGTAACGCCTGAAACTCGCGTCGCTGCTGGCCGCGGTCAATGTGGCCGGGGGTACGGGGCCCCAGTCCTGAGCGTTGAAAAGGATCGGCAACTGCTCATCCAGCCAGACTTCCAGCTGTTGTAAACGTAGATCTTGCTCGGGCATTACAAGGGTCTCCGACGGCGCTAGCCGTCAAGCGGGGCATGCTTTATTATCACGCATCTTTTTCAGACCATCGAGAGGCGTGCGGCCCAAACCGCGGGCAGATGGCACGCAGGAAGCCCGGACTAATAAGATGGCATTGAAATCCCCCGCGTTTCGTAGAAAATTTCCGTTGCTGGTAACCGGCAGTCTGCTGGCCTTGCAACCCTTCGCCACCTCATTCGTGGTCGCCGCGGAACAGTATGACTGCTCAGTCTCTGCTTCGGGTGCCTGGGATTGCGCGCCGAAAACCGCCGCCAGCCCGTTGCCACCGCGCCCGGTGCATGACGGCGCAGCCGTCAGCTCGGCCAACAGCACGGCGCAGGCCGAGGCTGGTGGCAGTGCCGCGGCCGAGCCCAAGACCGCACTGGTCACCGAATCCAAGGGCCGCGGCCTGCGTTCGCGCAGCGCCGACTACAGCCACTTGGACTGGGTGCCTCGCGAAAAGTTGACCGCGGCCCAACTGGCCGAAACCGGTCCTTATTGCGGCGGTGCGTACATCGAGCCGACTCGTCCTGGCATGAACGACAAGACGGACAAGAGCGATGCGCCCACCTTCATCGGTGCCAAGGCCTCTCGTTACGAGCAGGAACAGCAAGTCGCAACCCTGGCCGGTGACGTCGTCATGCGCCAGGGCAGCATGCAGCTGGAATCTGAAGAGGCCAGCCTGTACCAGGCGGAAAGCCGCGGCGAACTGAACGGCAACGTGCGTTTGCGCGACAAGGGTGCCTTGATCGTCGGCGACCACGCCGAGGTTCAGCTGGACACCGGTGCCGCTCAGATCGACAACGCCGAATACGTGCTGCACAAGTCGCGCATCCGCGGTAACGCGCTGTACGCCAAGCGCGCCGAAAACGCGATCATCCGTCTCAAGGACGGTACGTACACCACGTGCGAACCAGACAGCAATGCCTGGCAACTGCGCGGCAACAACATCACGTTGAACCCCGCCACCGGTTTCGGTACGGCCACCAACGCGACGTTGCGGATCAAGAACATCCCGATCCTGTACACCCCTTACATCTATTTCCCGATCGACGATCGTCGTCAATCCGGCTTCCTGCCGCCGAGCTTCAGCACCGGTGGCGAAACCGGCTTCACCCTGCTTACGCCGTACTACTTCAACCTGGCGCCGAACTACGACGCCACGTTGTACCCGCAATACATGACCAAGCGCGGCATGATGATGGAAGGCGAGTTCCGCTACCTCACCAAGTCCAGCGAAGGCCAGTTCGGCGGCGCGTACCTGAACGACGACAACGACGAGCGCAAGCTGCAGACCGACTACGAAAAAACCCGCTACATGCTCAATTGGCAGCACAAGGGCGGGCTGGATTCGCGCGTACTGACCCAGGTTGACTACACCCAGATCAGCGACCCTTACTTCTTCCAGGACCTGAAGTCCAACCAGGAAGGCGTTGTGAGCCGCGACTACGTCAACCAGCAGGGCTCCGTGGCTTATCGCGGTGACACCTTCCAGGCACGCCTGAACCTTCAGGCCTACCAGTTGGCGACGATTTCCCAGGTTACCCCGTATAACCGCCTGCCGCAGATCACCTTCAACGGGACCCTGCCGTACCATCCGGGCGGTTTGAACTTCAGCTACGAGACCGAAGCGGTCCGCTTCGAACGCGACCTGGAGAACGGCACCTTCAGAGACCAGGATGGCTTGATAAGCCCTCGCCTGGATACCTTTGTACGCGGCCTGACCCGCGCCAACGGCACACGCCTGAACGTAGCCCCGGCCGTCGAATACCCGATGAACTGGACCTACGGTTTCGTCACCCCGAAGCTCAAGTACGTCTACACCAAGTACGACCTGGACCTGGACAGCATCGGCAAGAACCAGATCCTTGCTGAACAAGCTGCAGCAACCCCGGCCAATCCGTACGCGGGTGGCACCTTCAAAAGCTCCCAGGACCGCGCGGTTCCGGTGGCCAGTGTCGACAGCGGCCTGTACTTCGATCGCAATACCAACTGGTTCGGCAAAGACTATCGCCAGACCCTTGAGCCGCGTGCGTTCTACCTGTACGTACCGAACAAGGACCAGGCGGATATTCCCGTCTTCGACACCAGCGAGTACTCGTTCAGCTACGCATCGCTGTTCCGTGACAACCGCTTCAGCGGTTCCGACCGTATCGGCGACGAGAACAAGCTGTCCCTGGGCGTGACCAGTCGCTGGATCGAAGACAACGGCTTCGAGCGTCAACGCGTATCCGTAGGCCAGGCGGTGTACTTCAAGGATCGTGAAGTCCAACTGCCGGGCATCCTGGCTGCCGACCGTGACGACGCACAGTCAGACGTATCGCCGGTTGCACTGGACTACGAGTTCCGCTTCAACCGCGACTGGCGCGCCACTGCCGACTACAACTGGGACACCGAGGAGCACAGCCCTCGCTCCGGCAGCGCAATGCTTCACTACCAGCCGGAAGACAACCCGAACAAGATCATCAACGTTGGTTATCGCTATCGTAACGACCAGGTCGTCTACAACCAGCTGACCGGCAAATGGCAGTTCGGTGGCGACTACGGCCAGCCAGGCGACGCGAACTACGTGAAGGATTACTACAAAATCCAACAACACGACTTCTCGATGATGTGGCCGATCATTCCGCAGTGGAACCTGATCACCCGCTGGCAGTATGACTACGCTCGCAACCGTACGCTGGAAGCCTTCGGTGGTTTCGAGTACGACAACTGCTGTTGGAAACTGCGCGTCATCAACCGTTACTGGGTTTCCAACGACGAATACAGCCAGATCGCCCCGCTCAACGAAAAGGGTGACCACGGGCTCTTCCTGCAAATCGTCCTCAAAGGACTCGGCGGCCTGACCGGCGCCAAGGTAGAGAGCTTCCTCGACAAAGGCATTGAAGGTTATCGTGAACGTGAAGACCAAGCTTTCTGATTGTCTGCGCCCGCTCGTACTGGGCGCGCTGTTCCTGGGGGCCGCATCGGCACACGCTGCGGTTCAACAGCTGGATAAAGTGGTGGCCATCGTCGATAACGACGTGATCATGCAGAGCCAACTGGACCAACGCGTCAAGGAAGTTCAGCAAACCATCGCCAAGCGTGGCGGTGGCGTGCCGCCTACCAGCGTCCTGGACCAACAGGTGCTGGAACGCCTGATCGTCGAAAACCTGCAACTGCAGATCGGTGATCGTTCCGGCATCCGTATTTCGGACGAAGAGCTGAACCAGGCAGTCGGCACCATTGCCCAGCGCAACAACATGAGCATCGATCAGTTCCGCGCGGCCCTGGCCCACGACGGTCTTTCGTATGAAGACGCCCGTGACCAGATCCGCCGCGAGATGATCATCAGCCGTGTGCGCCAACGCCGTGTGGCCGAGCGGGTTCAGGTGTCCGAGCAGGAGGTCAAGAATTTCCTGGCATCGGACCTGGGCAAGATGCAGCTTTCCGAAGAACTGCACCTGGCCAATATCCTGATTCCGACCCCGGACAGTGCGAACTCCGAGCAGCTCAATGCCGCCGCCGCCAAGACCCAGGCTATCTATGAACGCCTGAAGGCCGGTGCTGATTTCGCCCAGATGGCAATCGCCCAGTCCGGCAGCGACAACGCCCTTGAAGGCGGTGACATGGGCTGGCGTAAAGCCGCTCAACTGCCCCCTCCGTTCGACCGCGAGCTGAGCGCCATGGAAGTCGGCGGCATCACCCAGCCGGCCCGCACCCCTGGTGGTTTCATCATCCTGAAGCTGCTGGAACGTCGCGGTGGCGAGACCTCGTTGAAAGACGAAGTGCATGTGCGTCATATCCTGGTCAAACCAAGCGAAATCCGCACCGAAGCGCAAACCAAGGAACTGGCTCAGAAGATCTATGACCGCATCCAAAGCGGTGAAGACTTCGCCACTCTGGCCAAGAGCTTCTCGGAAGACCCGGGTTCGGCCCTCAACGGCGGCGACCTGAACTGGATCGACCCGAAAGCGCTGGTGCCGGAATTCCAGCAGGTGATGGCCGATACCCCGCAAGGCGTACTGTCCAAGCCGTTCAAGACTCAATACGGTTGGCATGTCCTGGAAGTCCTTGGCCGTCGCGCCACCGACAACACCAGCCAGGCCCGCGAGCAACAGGCACTGAACGTACTGCGCAACCGCAAATATGATGAAGAGCTGCAGACCTGGTTGCGTCAGATCCGTGACGAAGCCTACGTAGAGAACAAGCTGCCAGGCGCCGAGCAAACAGGCGCCAGCCAGGCAACTCCGTGAAACCACAGCGTTTCGCGGTAACACCCGGCGAGCCGGCCGGCATAGGTCCAGACCTGTGCCTGCTGCTCGCCTCGCAAGCCCAGCCACATCCCCTGATCGCCATTACCAGCCGCGACCTGCTCCTTGAGCGGGCCGCGCAACTGGGTGTGGCTATCACTCTGCTGGATGCAGCGCCAGGCAACTGGCCCGACGTGCCTGCCCCAGCCGGCAGCCTGTATGTGTGGGACACCCCACTGCAAGCCAAGGTAGTTGCCGGGCAACTGGACAAGGCCAACGCAGCGTTTGTACTGCAAACCCTGACTCGCGCGGGGCAAGGCTGCCTCGACGGCGACTTCGCCGGCATGATCACCGCACCCGTCCACAAGGGCGTGATCAACGAATCCGGTATCGCCTTTTCCGGCCACACCGAATTCCTTGCCGAACTGACCCACACCGCTCAAGTCGTCATGATGCTCGCCACGCGTGGCCTGCGAGTCGCCCTGGTGACCACGCATTTGCCACTGCGCGAAATTGCGGATGCCATTACCGTCGAGCGCCTGGAGCGTGTCACGCGCATCCTGCATGCCGACCTGCAACACAAATTCGGCATCGCCCAACCGCGCATCCTGGTCTGCGGGCTCAACCCGCATGCCGGTGAAGGCGGCCATTTGGGCCATGAAGAAATCGACATCATTGAACCAACCCTGGAGCGTCTGCGCCAAGAAGGCATGGACCTGCGCGGCCCACTGCCGGCGGACACTCTGTTTACCCCCAAATATCTGGAGCACTGCGACGCAGTGCTGGCGATGTACCATGACCAGGGGCTGCCGGTGCTGAAATACAAAGGCTTCGGCGCCGCCGTCAACGTGACACTGGGCCTGCCGATCATCCGTACCTCCGTCGACCATGGCACTGCCCTGGACCTGGCGGGCAGCGGCAAGATCGATACCGGCAGCCTGCACGTGGCCCTGGAAACCGCCTATCAGATGGCCGAGACCCGTATATGACCGAGCATTACCAACACCGGGCGCGCAAGCGCTTCGGGCAAAACTTCCTGCACGACGCCGGCGTGATCGACCGCATCCTGCGCTCAATCCATGCCAAGCCAGAAGACCGTCTGCTGGAAATCGGCCCGGGCCAGGGCGCACTGACCCAAGGTCTGCTCGCCAGCGGTGGCCAGTTGGACGTGGTTGAACTGGACAAGGACCTGATCCCGATCCTCAACCAGCAGTTCGCCGGCAAATCCAACTTCAATCTGCATCAGGGCGATGCGCTGAAGTTCGACTTCAACACCCTCAACGCCGCGCCCAACAGCCTGCGCGTGGTGGGCAACCTGCCGTACAACATCTCCACGCCGCTGATTTTTCACCTGCTGAACAACGCCGGGATCATCCGCGACATGCACTTCATGTTGCAAAAGGAAGTGGTGGAGCGCATGGCCGCCGGCCCGGGCGGTGGTGATTGGGGCCGCTTGTCGATCATGGTTCAGTACCACTGCCGCGTCGAACACCTGTTCAACGTAGGCCCTGGCGCGTTCAACCCGCCGCCGAAGGTCGACTCGGCCATCGTACGCCTGGTGCCGCACGCCGTGCTGCCGCACCCGGCCAAGGATCACAAATTGCTGGAGCGCGTGGTGCGCGAGGCGTTCAACCAGCGCCGCAAAACCTTGCGCAATACGCTCAAGGCCTTGCTGAGCAACGCTGAAATCGAAGCCGCCGGCGTGGACGGCAGCCTGCGTCCCGAGCAACTGGACCTGGCCGCCTTCGTGCGCCTGGCCGACCAGCTCGCCATCCAGCCTGCTCCAACCGCGGAATAAGGCGTAAGGGCTACGCGATATAGATGTGGGAGGGGCGGTGCGCCCCTCCCACATTTGAACTGCGTCATACCAGACAGCATGTCTGGCCTAGTGCCCGCCTCTTGGCCTAGACTGATCCGCATCTGCTGTCCTCCGCTTTTGCTTTTAAGGCCTCTTGCATGTCCGATCCTCGCTACCAGATCGACGTCAGCGTCGTCACCCGCTTCCTGGCGGACCAATCGCAACCTGAACACAACCGTTTCGCCTTTGCCTACACCATCACGGTGAAGAACAACGGGCTGGTGCCGGCCAAGCTGCTGTCGCGCCACTGGGTGATCACCGACGGTGATGGCCAGGTCGAGGAAGTGCGCGGCGCGGGCGTTGTCGGCCAGCAACCGTTGATCGACGCCGGGGCCAGCCACACCTACAGCAGCGGCACGGTCATGACCTCCAAGGTCGGCACCATGCAGGGTTCGTATCAAATGAAAGCCACCGATGGAAAGCTGTTCGATGCCATCATCAAGCCTTTTCGCCTTGCCGTGCCGGGAGCCCTGCACTGATGGCGACGTACGCGGTCGGCGATCTGCAAGGCTGCCTGGAGCCGCTCAAGTGCCTGCTTGAGCGCGTGGCCTTCGACCCGGCGAATGATCGGCTGTGGTTGGTGGGCGACCTGGTCAATCGTGGCCCCGAGTCCCTGGCAACCCTGCGCTACTTATATAGCCTGCGCGATGCACTGGTGTGCGTACTCGGCAACCACGACCTGCACCTGCTGGCGGCCGGCAATAACATCGAACGCCTGAAAAAAGGCGATACCCTGCGCGAAATCCTTGAAGCACCTGATCGTGCCGAGCTGCTCGACTGGCTGCGCCGGCAAAAAATCATGCACTACGACGACGGCCGCAATATGGCCTTGGTCCATGCCGGCATCCCGCCACAGTGGACGCTGAAGAAAGCCCTCAAGTGCGCCGCCGAAGTCGAACATGCCTTGGCCGATGACAGCCTGTATACCGCCTTCCTCGACGGCATGTATGGCAACGAGCCGGTGAAATGGGACAACGACCTCACCGGCGTGGCTCGCCTGCGGGTGATCACCAATTACTTCACGCGCATGCGTTTCTGCACCGCCGACGGCAAGCTGGACCTCAAGAGCAAAGAAGGTGCCGACACCGCCCTGCCCGGCTACAAGCCATGGTTCGCCCACAAGGAGCGCAAGACCCGTGACACGAAGATCATCTTCGGCCACTGGGCGGCGCTGGAAGGTAAGTGCGACGAGCCCGGCGTGTTCGCCCTGGACACCGGCTGCGTATGGGGCGGCGCCATGACCCTGATGAACATCGATACCGGCGAGTTTCACACCTGCCGGTGCGAACCCCGCCTTTCCACACAGCTGGCCGCAGCCAAGCCTTAGGAGCCCGCCATGAGCGAATTCAAACGTATCCCCCCAGAACACGCCCAGGCCCTGCGCGAGCAAGGCGCAGTGGTCGTCGACATCCGTGACCAGCCGACCTATGCGGCCGCTCACATCACCGGCGCCCACCATCTGGACAACATCAACATCGCCGATTTCATCCGCGCCGCCGACCTCGATGCACCGCTGATCGTGGCCTGTTACCACGGTAATTCCAGCCAAAGCGCAGCCGCTTACCTCGTCAGCCAGGGCTTCTCCGACGTCTACAGCCTGGACGGCGGTTTTGAGTTGTGGCGTGCGACCTATCCTGCGGAAATTTCCTCCGGCGATTCGCAATAATTTTTTTCACACCCCGCTACCCCGCGTGACGCTTGGGCTAGCGCCGTTTCTGACGAACGGCGCAGCCAAACTAATTGCGTATCGCGCCTTGACCTCCCCGATTCCGAACTATCCTTAAGCGCAGGCCATCCGAATCAGGGGAGAGCCGGTACACCGGCGTGCGGGTCATCGGTAGCGTTTAGGGTGTTCTGGGGGGAAAACAGTCATTGGCGTAGGTCAATGACTGCCAGCATCGACTGATTGATCCGGCGTCGGCTCCACGTATCGAGCGAGGTGACGACGTCATGAGTATCTTTAGCCACTTCCAACAACGCTTCGCGTCCACACAGCAGGAGGAACTCACGCTTCAAGAGTATCTCGAACTGTGCAAACAGGACCGCAGCACGTACGCATCCGCCGCCGAACGCCTGTTGCTGGCGATTGGCGAACCGCAACTGATAGACACCTCGAACAATTCGCGCCTGTCGCGAATCTTTTCCAACAAGGTGATCCGCCGCTACCCGGCCTTTGAAGACTTCCACGGAATGGAAGAATGCATCGACCAGATCGTCTCCTACTTCCGCCACGCCGCCCAAGGCCTGGAAGAGAAGAAGCAAATCCTCTACCTGCTCGGCCCCGTCGGCGGCGGTAAGTCGTCCCTGGCCGAAAAGCTCAAGCAATTGATCGAGAAAGTGCCCTTCTATGCCATCAAGGGCTCGCCGGTGTTCGAGTCGCCCCTGGGCCTGTTCAACGCCACGGAAGATGGCGCGATCCTCGAAGAAGACTTCGGCATCCCACGGCGCTATCTCAACACCATCATGTCGCCTTGGGCCACCAAGCGCCTGGCCGAGTTCGGCGGTGATATCAGCCAATTCCGCGTGGTGAAACTCTACCCGTCGATCCTTAACCAGATCGGCGTGGCCAAGACCGAGCCGGGGGATGAGAACAACCAGGATATTTCGGCGCTGGTAGGTAAGGTCGATATCCGCAAACTCGAAGAATTCCCACAGAACGACGCCGACGCTTATAGCTACTCGGGCGCGCTGTGCCGGGCCAACCAGGGCCTGATGGAGTTCGTGGAAATGTTCAAGGCGCCGATCAAGGTGCTGCACCCACTGCTCACAGCGACACAGGAAGGCAACTACAACAGCACCGAAGGCCTGGGCGCGATTCCATTCACCGGGATCCTGCTGGCCCACTCCAACGAATCGGAATGGCACACCTTCCGCAATAACAAGAACAACGAAGCGTTCATCGACCGGATCTACATCGTCAAGGTGCCGTACTGCCTGCGAGTGAGCGACGAGATCAAGATCTACGACAAGCTGCTGTTCAACAGCTCCCTGGCCAAGGCCCATTGCGCGCCCGACACCCTGAAGATGCTCGCCCAGTTCACGGTGCTGTCGCGCCTCAAGGAGCCCGAAAACTCGAACATCTACTCCAAGATGCGCGTGTATGACGGCGAAAACCTCAAGGACACCGACCCCAAGGCCAAGTCGATCCAGGAATACCGCGACACCGCGGGCGTGGACGAGGGCATGAACGGGCTGTCGACGCGCTTTGCGTTCAAGATCCTGTCCAAGGTCTTCAACTTCGACCCGCATGAAATTGCCGCCAACCCGGTGCACCTGCTCTACGTGCTGGAACAACAGATCGAACAGGAGCAATTCCAGGCCGAGACCCGCGAGCGCTATCTGCGCTTCCTCAAGGAATACCTGGCGCCGCGCTACATCGAGTTCATCGGCAAGGAAATCCAGACCGCCTACCTGGAGTCCTACAGCGAGTATGGCCAGAACATCTTCGACCGCTACGTGCTGTACGCCGACTTCTGGATCCAGGACCAGGAATACCGCGACCCGGAAACCGGCGAGATCCTCAATCGCGTAGCCCTCAACGAAGAGCTGGAAAAAATCGAGAAACCGGCCGGTATCAGCAATCCGAAGGATTTCCGCAACGAAATCGTCAACTTCGTGCTGCGCGCCCGGGCCAATAACAACGGTAAGAACCCGACCTGGCTCAGCTACGAAAAACTGCGGGTGGTCATCGAGAAGAAAATGTTCTCCAACACCGAAGACCTGCTGCCAGTCATCAGCTTCAATGCCAAGGCCAGCAAGGAGGATCAGCAAAAACACAACGACTTCGTCACACGAATGGTCGAACGCGGCTACACCGACAAACAGGTACGACTGCTCTCCGAGTGGTACCTGCGGGTGCGCAAATCGCAATAAGGCAGCGGCAAGCGCGCAATGCCAGGCCTATGGCCTGGCAGCTGACCGCTTGTCCTTAAGCTTCCAGCTCGCGGCTGGAAGCTTGTAACGTGAAGCTGCCCGGAGGGCTCCGCATGAGCTATGTGATCGACCGACGCCTCAATGGCAAGAACAAGAGCACGGTAAACCGTCAGCGTTTCCTGCGGCGTTACCGTGACCACATCAAAAAGGCGGTTGAAGAAGCCGTCAGCCGCCGTTCCATCACCGACATGGAACATGGCGAACAGATCAGCATTCCCGGTCGCGATATCGACGAACCGGTGCTGCACCATGGCCGGGGCGGAAAACAGACCGTCGTACACCCAGGCAACAAGGAGTTCACTACCGGCGAACATATCCAGCGCCCCCAGGGTGGTGGTGGCGGCAAAGGCCCGGGCAAGGCCGGTAACTCTGGCGAAGGCATGGATGAGTTTGTATTCCAGATCACCCAAGAAGAATTCCTCGAATTCATGTTCGAAGACCTGGAATTACCCAACCTGGTCAAACGCAACCTGACCGGCACCGACACCTTCAAGACCGTGCGCGCCGGCATCAGCAACGAGGGCAACCCCTCGCGCATCAACATCATCCGCACCCTGCGCTCGGCCCATGCGCGGCGTATCGCCCTGTCGGGCAGCAGCCGCGCCAAATTGAAGCAAGCCAAGGAAGAGCTGGCGCGCCTCAAGCGTGAAGAGCCGGACAACTTCGGCGATATCCAGGAAATAGAAGCGGAAATAGAGAAACTCAGCGCACGCATTCATCGTGTGCCGTTCCTCGACACCTTTGACCTTAAATACAACCTGCTGGTCAAACAGCCCAACCCCAGCTCCAAGGCGGTGATGTTCTGTCTGATGGACGTGTCCGGCTCCATGACCCAGGCCACCAAGGACATCGCCAAGCGCTTTTTCATCCTGCTGTACCTGTTCCTCAAGCGGAACTACGACAAGATCGACGTGGTGTTCATCCGACATCACACCAGCGCCCGGGAAGTGGACGAAGAGGAGTTTTTTTACTCGCGGGAAACCGGCGGCACCATTGTGTCCAGCGCATTGAAGCTGATGCAGGAGATCATGGCCGAACGCTACCCCGCCAACGAGTGGAACATCTACGCCGCCCAAGCCTCCGACGGCGACAACTGGAATGACGACTCACCGATCTGCCGCGACATCCTGATCAACCAGATCATGCCGTTCGTGCAGTATTACACCTACGTTGAAATTACCCCCCGTGAGCACCAAGCCCTGTGGTTCGAATACGAGCGCATCGGCGAAGCTTTTGCCGATACGTTTGCCCAACAGCAACTGGTCTCGGCCGGCGATATCTACCCGGTCTTCCGTGAACTCTTCCAGCGCAGGTTAGTGACATGACCGCCAAAAAAGAGACTAAGCGCCAACCCATTTCCACCGGGTCCGAATGGACCTTTGAGCTGATCCAGGCCTATGACCGGGAAATCAGCCGCATTGCGGCGGGTTACGCCCTGGATACTTACCCCAACCAGATCGAAGTGATCACTGCCGAGCAGATGATGGACGCATACGCCTCGGTGGGCATGCCGCTGGGCTATCACCATTGGTCCTACGGCAAACACTTCCTCAGCACCGAAAAGTCCTACAGTCGCGGCCAGATGGGCCTGGCGTACGAGATCGTGATCAACTCCGACCCGTGCATCGCCTACCTGATGGAAGAAAACACCATCTGCATGCAGGCACTGGTAGTGGCCCACGCCTGCTATGGGCATAACAGTTTTTTCAAGGGCAACTACCTGTTCCGCACGTGGACAGATGCCAGTTCGATCATCGATTACCTGGTATTTGCCAAGCAGTACATCATGCAGTGCGAGGAGCGCCACGGCATCGACGCGGTGGAAGACCTGCTCGACTCCTGCCATGCCTTGATGAACTACGGCGTTGACCGCTACAAGCGCCCATACCCGATTTCGGCCGAGGAAGAACGCCTGCGTCAGAAGGAGCGCGAAGAGCATCTGCAAAAGCAGATCAATGATCTCTGGCGCACCATTCCCAAGCGCGCCGGCAAGAACAGCGATAAGGACAATGCGCGCTTCCCCGCCGAACCACAGGAAAACATCCTGTATTTTCTGGAAAAACACGCACCGCTGCTCGAACCGTGGCAACGGGAGATCGTGCGCATCGTGCGCAAAATCGCCCAGTATTTTTATCCACAGCGCCAGACCCAGGTGATGAACGAAGGCTGGGCAACGTTCTGGCATTACACCTTGATGAATGACTTGTATGACGAGGGCCTGGTCACCGACGGCTTCATGATGGAGTTCCTCACGTCCCATACCAGCGTGGTGTACCAGCCGGGCTTCGACAGCCCGTACTACAGCGGCATCAACCCTTACGCCCTGGGCTTTGCGATGTACCGCGACATACGGCGCATGTGCGAACACCCCACTGAAGAGGACCGCCGCTGGTTCCCGGAAATCGCCGGCAGCGACTGGCTGTCCACCCTCAAATTTGCCATGAGCAGCTTCAAGGACGAGAGTTTTATCCTGCAATACCTGTCACCCCAGGTGATCCGCGATCTCAAGCTGTTCAGCATCCTGGACGACGACCTCAAGGACGACCTGATGGTACCGGCCATCCACGATGAGCCCGGCTACCGCACCATTCGCGAAACCCTGGCGGCGCAGTACAACCTGGGTAACCGTGAGCCCAACGTGCAGATCTACAGCATTGATGTGCGCGGCGACCGCTCGCTGACCCTGCGTCATCAGCAGCACGACCGCAAACCCTTGGGCGAATCCACCGAAGAGGTGCTCAAGCACCTGCACCGCCTGTGGGGCTTTGATATCCACCTGGAAACCCTGCAGGGCGACCAAGTCATGAAGACCCACCATGTCCCACCGCGCAGCGATCATAACGACAACGACTATGGCCGCCTGGACCTGGCCGTCGTTCACCTCTGAAACAGCAAAGCCTCCATTGGTCAGGCACAGGCGTTATCCTGTGCCGCTAATGGAGGCTTTTTCATGAAAATCTACAAAGTCGGCGGCGCCGTGCGTGATCGCTTGCTGGGCATCACGGTTACCGATGTCGACCGCGTGGTCGTTGGCGCGACCGCTGAAGCGATGCTTGCCAAAGGCTTCAAGCCGGTAGGCGCGGATTTCCCGGTGTTCCTGGACCCGAAAAACGGCGACGAGTACGCCCTGGCCCGCACCGAACGCAAAAGTGGTCGGGGCTACGGCGGCTTTGTGTTTCACGCCAGCCCCGATGTCACACTCGAAGACGACCTGATTCGTCGCGACCTGACCATCAACGCGATGGCCGAAGACGATGAGGGCAACCTGACCGACCCTTATCACGGCCAACGCGACCTGCAAGCACGTATTCTGCGCCACGTTTCCCCCGCGTTCGCCGAAGATCCCCTGCGAGTGCTGCGCGTTGCGCGCTTTGCTGCGCGCTATGCACATTTGGGCTTTACGGTGGCCCCCGAAACCCTCGAACTGATGCGCCAGCTCAGCGAATCCGGGGAACTGGAGGCACTGACGCCAGAGCGCAGCTGGAAGGAAATTTCCCGGGCATTGATGGAAGATCAACCCCAGGTGTTTATCCAGGTCCTGCGCGACTGCAACGCCCTGAAAACCTTGATGCCGGAAGTGGATGCGCTGTTCGGCGTACCGCAACCCGAGGCACATCACCCGGAGATCGACACCGGCATACACACCTTGAGCGTGCTCGAACAGGCAGCCCTTCATAAACAACCGCTGACCGTACGCTGGGCCTGCCTGCTGCACGATTTGGGCAAGGGCCTGACGCCTGTGGATAAGTTGCCGCAGCACATTGCTCATGAGCATCGCGGGCTGAAGCTGATCAAGGCGGTCAACGAACGCTTCAAGGTACCCAAGGATTGTCAGGAACTGGCCTTGCTGGTGGGCCAATATCACACCCACTGCCACCGCGCCCTGGAACTCAAAGCCTCGACATTGCTGGATTTGCTGCAGAGTTTTGACGTGTACCGAAGGCCGCAGCGCTTTGAAGAGTTTGTGGTGGCCTGTGAAATGGACGCCCGCGGGCGCAAGGGCTTTGAACAGCGCAGTTATCCACAGGCGGGCTACTTGCGCGCCGCGGCGCAGGCAGCGCGGGAGGTGGCGGTGGCGCCGTTGCTGGAGAAAGGTTTCAAAGGCCCGGCGCTCGGAGAAGCCCTGAAGCGCGAGCGGCTCAAGGCATTGCAGACCTATAAGGAACTTGCTTCCTAGAAAGACCTACACAAACTCACTCGGCGTCAGTTGCCGGCCCTGCCACTCAAACGCGACAGGCGCCAGCACTTGGTCGATGTCCGCGTCGCGCCACAGCTCGGCCATGGTCTTGCCTGCCCCAGGATGCACACGGTCCGGCGCCATCATCGACAGCGGCCACAACACAAAGGCGTTTTTCAGGATCTCTGCGCGGGGCAGGACCAAACCGTCGAAATCGCCCACCATTTCGCCGTACAGCAGCACGTCGATATCCAACGGCAAACCCTTGCGATCCGGCGCATAGCGACCATTGTCGGCTTCGATGAGCTTGAGACGACGGTCCAACTCCATCAACGGCAGGTCGGTATACGCCGACACCACCAAATTGAAGAACGGCCCACTTTTGATGCCCACCGGCTGGCTTTCGAACACCGCGGAGCAGCGCATATCGGTCAGCACGTTCGCCAGCGCATCAAGGCCGGCGCACAAATGGGCCTCGCGCTCGATATTGCTACCGAGGCCAAGGTAAACCTGAGTCAGCGACATCCGCGCTCGATCTCCACGCCCACGCCCTTGGCAGCCGGTACGGCGCCGGGCTTGGTCAGTTTGAGGTGCAGCCAGGGAATCTGGAACTCACTCATGAGCACTTCGGCCAGGCGCTCGGCAAAAGTTTCCACCAATTGGTATTGGGTTTGCTCGGCAAAGGCCTGGATACGTGCGGATACGCTGGCGTAATCCAGCGCCAGGGTCAGGTCGTCACCGGCGGCGGCCGGGCGATTGTCCCAGGCGAAGCTCAGGTCCAGGCGCAGGCATTGACGGATCCCACGCTCCCAGTCGTAGGCCCCGATCACGGTGTCGACTTCCAGGCCTTCGATAAACACTCTGTCCACGCTCTTCTCCGCAGCACGACAAGGGCGCAATGCCCCGTTAGAATCAGGGCGTCCTCGCCCGGAATAGTTAGCATGTTTTGGTCACTGGCGATTCTCGCCTACCTGCTCGGCTCGCTGTCCTTCGCCATTGTGCTCAGCCGCTTGACGGGAAACCCCGACCCGCGAATGGGTGGCTCCGGCAATGCCGGCGCCACCAACATGTTGCGCCTGGCCGGCAAGAAACTCGCTGTGCTGACGCTGCTGGGCGACGTGTGCAAGGGCCTTTTGCCCGTGCTGATCGCAAGCCTCGCCGGCCTTACCCTGCAACAGCAGGCCTGGGTAGGCGTGTGCGCCGTCCTGGGCCATCTGTTTCCACTGTACTTCCGCTTTCGCGGTGGCAAAGGCGTCGCCACGGCAGCCGGCATGCTGCTGGGAATCTACCCACCGGCAGCGTTACTGGCCGTTGTCGCATGGCTGCTGACGTTCTACCTGACCCGCACCAGCTCGTTGGCGGCGCTGATCGCCACACCGCTCACCCTGCCATTGCTGGCCTGGCAAGAACCGGCGGCGCTGCTGCCGATGAGCGTGCTGACACTGCTGATCGTCTGGCGCCACCGCGGCAATCTACGCGACCTGTTTGCCGGGCGCGAACGGCATTTTTAAATACTCCTGATGAGCCCGGCTCAGGTTGAACCTATAACGGTGACAACTGCTCCATCGGCCAGCGTGCCTGCACGCTGATCGCCAGGCTTTCGTGCTGCCCGGCCTGCAGGCGCTGGCATCCGGCATAGGCGATCATCGCGCCATTGTCGGTGCAGAACTCCGGGCGCGCGTAAAACACATCGCCCTTCATATCACCGAGCATTTTTTCCAGCGAGGCACGCAAGGCCTTATTGGCGCTGACGCCGCCGGCGATCACCAGGCGCTTCATACCCGCTTGTTTCAGGGCACGCTTGCACTTGATGGTCAAAGTCTCCACCACGGCCTGCTGGAACGCCAGCGCGATGTCGCAACGGGCTTGCTCACTGTCGTCCCCGGCGCTGACGCTGTGCTGCCAGGTATTGAGTGCGGAGGTTTTCAGGCCGCTGAAGCTGAACATCAGGCCAGGGCGATCGCACATCGGGCGCGGGAAGGTGAAGCGGCCGGCAACGCCTTTTTCGGCGAGGCGCGCGATTTCCGGGCCACCGGGATAATTGAGGCCCATCATCTTCGCGGTTTTGTCGAAGGCTTCGCCGGCAGCGTCGTCCAGAGACTCGCCCAACAACGTGTATTGACCGATCCCGTCGACCTGAACCAACTGCGTATGGCCGCCCGAAACCAACAAAGCGACGAACGGGAACTGCGGCGGTGTTTTTTCCAGCATGGGCGCCAGTAAATGGCCCTCCATGTGGTGTACTCCCAAGGCTGGAATGCCCCAGGCAAACGCCAGCGCCTGGGCGCAAGAAGCCCCAACCAACAGGGCTCCGACCAATCCAGGGCCGGCGGTGTAGGCGATGGCATCGATCTCGGTCGGCACGCAACCGGCCTCGTCCAGCACCTGGCGGATCAACGGCAGCATGCGCTTGACGTGATCACGACTGGCCAGCTCCGGCACCACGCCACCATAGGCGCGATGCAAGTCGATCTGACTGAACAGTGCATCGGCCAAAAGCCCGCGTTCACTGTCGTAAAGTGCGACACCGGTTTCGTCGCAGGAGGTTTCAAGTCCCAGTACTAGCATGGGTTTGCGCCTTGTAGAGGCTAAATTCGAAGGCGCGCATAATAGTCGCCACTCCCCCTCCCGACTAGCGGTTTTCGATCAGAGGCTTTGCATTCCTGCCAATGAGGGGTTAACATCCGCAACCCTTAAAAACCGACGACCTCAGCCGCGAATTTTTTGCGACGAGAACGTTGATCCCGGTAATGAAAGAAGGTAGCTCTGGATGCCAGCCGTCAAAGTAAAAGAGAACGAACCCTTCGACGTAGCTCTGCGTCGTTTCAAGCGCTCCTGCGAAAAAGCCGGTGTTCTGGCTGAAGTTCGTAGCCGCGAATTTTATGAGAAGCCAACTTCTGAGCGTAAGCGTAAAGCAGCAGCCGCTGTTAAGCGTCACGCTAAGAAAGTTCAGCGCGAACAGCGCCGCGCCGTTCGTCTGTACTAATACACAGACGCTCGTAGCAAGCTTCTGCCAAGCCCGGCCCTCAGCCGGGCTGTTGGCATTTGCGGATATCGCTTGATGCTTCATCGTCGACGCCGCACACGCGACCGAGACAACTGCTTCACACGTCAGGACTGGCTTTCTGCCAGCGGTGCACGTCTCTTCTGACGAGCCTAACAAGGCTACTGACGAGCACACCTATTCTTCAAGCAGACGATCAACTGTGTCGGCTGTGCCCATTGATGAGCTTCCGAGGCCGCCCATAGGCCGAGACCGGACTCCAGGGCAACTTTTCTTCGCCGGACACTGATAGAAACTAACGTCAGCAAATGTTCGGCAGATACACTTCCAGACAGCCCAAGCAGATGATTGATGGTCGAGCCATTCGATAGGTGCGCTTGAGCTTTTTACGGGCCCTCATTTACACGCAGTGATGACGAGAACGCCATGGCCGGGCTAATTCCCCAGAGCTTTATTGACGACCTTCTGAACCGCACCGACATCGTCGATGTTGTCAGCTCGCGCCTGCAAATGAAAAAAGCCGGCAAGAACTACACCGCCTGCTGCCCGTTTCATAAAGAAAAAACCCCGTCATTCAGCGTAAGCCCCGACAAGCAGTTCTATTACTGCTTCGGCTGCGGAGCGGGCGGCAATGCCCTCGGCTTCATCATGGACCACGACAACCTGGACTTCCCCCAGGCCGTCGAGGAACTGGCAAAAGCCGCAGGCATGGAAATCCCCCGCGAAGAAAGTGGACGCCCGCACAAACCCCGGCAACCCACAGACTCGCCGTTGTACCCGCTGCTGACCGCCGCGGCTGATTTTTATCGCCAGGCACTCAAAAGCCATCCGCAGCGCAAGGCGGCCGTCGACTACCTCAAGGGCCGCGGCCTTACCGGTGAAATCGCCCGCGACTTCGGCCTCGGTTTCGCCCCGCCCGGCTGGGACAACCTGTACAAACACCTGAGCAGCGACACGCTTCAGCAAAAAGCCATGATCGACGCCGACCTCCTGGTGGAGAACGCCGAGACCGGCAAGCGCTACGACCGCTTCCGCGACCGTGTGATGTTCCCGATCCGCGACAGCCGCGGCCGCATCATCGCGTTCGGTGGCCGAGTGCTGGGTGACGACAAGCCCAAGTACCTCAACTCTCCGGAAACCCCAGTGTTCCACAAGGGCCAGGAACTCTACGGCCTGTTCGAAGCGCGCAAGAACAACCGCAACCTCGATGAAATCATTGTGGTTGAGGGCTATATGGATGTGATCGCCCTCGCCCAACAGGGCTTGCGCAACGCGGTAGCCACCCTCGGCACCGCCACCAGCGAAGAACACATGAAGCGCCTGTTCCGCGTGGTGCCGAGCGTTTTGTTCTGTTTCGACGGCGACCAGGCCGGCCGCAACGCTGCCTGGCGCGCCCTCGAAGCTACGCTGACGAGCCTGCAGGATGGGCGCCGCGCACGCTTTCTGTTCCTGCCCGAAGGCGAAGACCCGGACACCCTGGTGCGCTCCGAAGGCACCGATGCATTCCGCGCGCGCATCAATCAACATGCACAGCCGCTGGCGGATTACTTCTTCCAGCAACTAACCGAAGAAGCCGACCCGCGCTCCCTCGAGGGCAAGGCACACATGGCCACCCTCGCCGCGCCGCTGATCGACAAGGTGCCCGGCGCGAACCTGCGCACCCTGATGCGCCAGCGCTTGCTGGAAATCACTGGCCTGAGTGGCGAAGCCGTCAGCCAGCTGGTGCACAGCGCGCCGCAGGATGCTCCACCGGCCTACGATCCAGGCATGGATTACGACGCCATGCCGGACTATTCCGATTTCCAGCCGCAGGATGCCTACGCACCCCAGCAGGAATGGACGCCAAAAAAGCCAGGTGCCGGCGGCAAGAAATGGGACAAGAAACCCTGGAGCAAGAACGGCAAGCGCGGTGATCGCGACGAGGCCTACGCCCCGCGCACGCCGGTTGCCGTAGAGGCCCCCACGCTGATCGCCCTGCGCACACTCATTCACCACCCGCAATTGGCGGAAAAGGTCGAAAGTGCCGAGCATTTTGCCAACGAGAGCAATACCTACGCGCAGGTGCTGATCGCACTGATCGAAGCCGTGCAGAAAAATCCTAAGCTAAACTCTATTCAGCTGATGGCTCGCTGGCACGGCACGGAGCAAGGCCGCTTGTTGAAAGCGCTCGCGGAAAAGGAGTGGCTAATTGACGGCGACAACCTTGAACAACAGTTTTTAGACACCATTACTAGGTTATCCGCGGGTCAGCACACGCAGACCCTCGACGACCTCATCAAGAGAGCAAGGCAGCCGGGATTATCGGCTGAAGAGCAAATTCAGATAGCAAAACAGATGCGCGACCTCTTAAAACAGAATGTTTCCGCATCAAACCCGACCTCAGCTGGCGTGTGAGGTCATAGCTCGGGTATAATCCTCGGCTTGTTTTTTGCCCGCCAAGACCTTCAGTGGATAGGGTGTTATGTCCGGAAAAGCGCAACAGCAGTCTCGTATCAAAGAGTTGATCACCCTTGGTCGTGAGCAGAAGTATCTGACTTACGCAGAGGTCAACGATCACCTGCCTGAGGATATTTCAGATCCTGAGCAGGTGGAAGACATCATCCGCATGATTAATGACATGGGGATCCCCGTACACGAGAGTGCTCCGGATGCGGACGCCCTTATGTTGGCCGACGCCGATACCGACGAGGCAGCCGCTGAAGAAGCCGCTGCCGCGTTGGCCGCGGTGGAGACCGACATCGGTCGCACGACTGACCCTGTGCGCATGTATATGCGTGAAATGGGTACCGTCGAGTTGCTGACACGCGAAGGCGAGATCGAAATCGCCAAGCGTATCGAAGAGGGCATCCGTGAAGTGATGGGCGCAATCGCGCACTTCCCTGGCACGGTTGACCACATTCTCTCCGAGTACACTCGCGTCACCACCGAAGGTGGCCGCCTGTCCGACGTCCTGAGCGGTTATATCGACCCGGACGACGGCATTGCGCCACCGGCTGCCGAAGTGCCGCCGCCTGTCGATGCGAAAGCCGCGAAAGCCGACGACGATTCCGATGACGACGATGCTGAAGCCAGCAGCGACGACGAAGAAGAAGTCGAAAGCGGTCCAGACCCGATCGTCGCTGCCCAGCGTTTCGGTGCGGTTTCCGACCAAATGGAAATCACCCGCAAGGCGCTGAAAAAGCACGGCCGCTCCAACAAGCAGGCAATCGCCGAACTGTTGGCCCTGGCTGAGCTGTTCATGCCGATCAAGCTGGTACCGAAGCAATTCGAAGGCCTGGTTGAACGTGTTCGTAGCGCCCTTGAGCGTCTGCGTGCACAAGAGCGCGCGATCATGCAGCTCTGTGTTCGTGATGCGCGCATGCCGCGTACCGACTTCCTGCGCCAGTTCCCGGGCAACGAAGTTGACGAAAGCTGGAGCGACGCGCTGGCCAAAGGCAAGGCGAAGTACGCCGAAGCCATTGGTCGCCTGCAGCCGGACATCATCCGTTGCCAGCAGAAGCTGACTGCACTTGAGACCGAGACCGGTCTGACGATTGCCGAGATCAAGGACATCAACCGTCGCATGTCGATCGGTGAGGCCAAGGCCCGCCGCGCGAAGAAAGAGATGGTTGAAGCGAACTTGCGTCTGGTGATCTCCATTGCCAAGAAGTACACCAACCGTGGCCTGCAATTCCTCGATCTGATCCAGGAAGGCAATATCGGCTTGATGAAGGCTGTGGATAAATTCGAATACCGTCGCGGCTACAAGTTCTCGACTTATGCCACCTGGTGGATCCGTCAGGCGATCACTCGCTCGATCGCCGACCAGGCCCGCACCATCCGTATTCCGGTGCACATGATCGAGACCATCAACAAGCTCAACCGTATTTCCCGGCAGATGTTGCAGGAAATGGGTCGCGAACCGACCCCGGAAGAGTTGGGCGAACGCATGGAAATGCCTGAGGATAAAATCCGCAAGGTATTGAAGATCGCTAAAGAGCCGATCTCCATGGAAACCCCGATCGGTGATGACGAAGACTCCCATCTGGGTGACTTCATCGAAGACTCGACGATGCAGTCGCCAATCGATGTCGCCACTGTTGAGAGCCTTAAGGAAGCGACTCGCGACGTACTGTCCGGCCTCACTGCCCGTGAAGCCAAGGTACTGCGCATGCGTTTCGGCATCGACATGAATACCGACCACACCCTTGAGGAAGTCGGTAAGCAGTTTGACGTGACCCGTGAGCGGATCCGTCAGATCGAAGCCAAGGCGTTGCGCAAGTTGCGCCACCCGACGCGAAGCGAGCATCTGCGCTCCTTCCTCGACGAGTGACCCCAGACCCCCGGCCCGAGGCCGGGGGTTTTGCTATGTATAAATTGCTTTCTATAGATTAACCGCCCTCGCAACACCCCTCCCCTGAAATGCCCGTCTACACTCGTGACATTCCCCCGTGCCATAACGAGACCGTTATGCCCAGATTGCCGACCGTGATACTGCTGTCGCTGCTGACCTGGACCGCAACGGCTGGCGCGTTGACGCTTACCGATGATGAGCGTAGCTGGCTGGCGGACCATCAGGAGTTGAGCCTTGGGGTAGATGCCTCATGGCCACCGTTCGAATACCGCGATGAAGATGGCCGCTACCACGGCTTATCGGCGGACTATGTACGCCTGATCCAGGACCGCCTGGGCGTGCGCATCAAGCTGGTCGAGCCGCCAAATTGGGGGGCGGTCCTGGAAATGGCTCGAAGCAATCGTCTCTACCTTATCCCCAGCATCATGTCGACGCCGGAACGCCAGAACTACCTGGCCTTCACTCGCCCTTATATCGACTTCCCGATGGTGATTCTTGCCCATGAAGGCGGCGCACGGCCGCGCAATCTCAAGGACCTGTATGGGCTGAAAATTGCCGTGGTGGAAAACTACGCCCCCCACGAGTTGCTGCGCACCCATCACCCCGACCTCAACCTGGTGGCGCTGCCGAATGTCAGCTCCACACTGCAGGCCCTGGCGACCGGCGAAGTGGACGCGGTGGTCAGCGACCTGGCGTCCAGTGTCTGGAGCCTGCGAGAACTCAAGCTTGACGGCTTGTACGTCAGTGGCGAAACGCCCTACCGCTACCAATTGGCGATGGGCGTGCCAAGGGACGACAAAATGCTGGTGGGCATTCTGGACAAAGTCCTGGCCGACCTCAGCCCGACCGAAACCGACGCTATCCAGCAACACTGGGTAGGCAGCGTCACCGATAACCGCACCTTCTGGAACGACTTGCTCATGTACGGCTTGCCCGCCGTGCTGCTGTTGAGCACCGTATTGGCCATCGTGATTCGGATCAATCGCCGGCTCAGCTCGGAAATTTCCCGGCGCGTCGCCCTCGAGCAGGAATTGCGCAGCAGCGAGTACCACTATCGCGGCCTGGTAGAGAGCTTGTCGGCCATTGCCTGGGAAGCCAGCATCACCGATTTCACCTACAGCTATGTGTCGCCCCATGCCGAGGACCTGCTCGGCTACCCACGCGCCCATTGGCTGATTCCAGGCTTCTGGCGCAACATCATTCACCCCGCCGACCTGACCCGCGCCGAAGCCTATTGCTACCGTGAAACCCGCGCCAACCGTGACCACAGCATCGATTACCGGGTAATCACCGCCGATGGCCGCTGCTTGTGGGTGCGCGACATCGTCAGCCTGATCGAACACGGCCATGAACCTGTACTGCGCGGTCTGATGATCGATATCAGCGAGGCCAAGCGCACCGAGGAAGCGCTGCGGCTTTCTGAACAGAAGTTCGCCTCAGTATTCCAGCAATGCCCGGATATCCTGGTCATTGCCCGGCTGTCCGATGGCTGCTTGCTGGAGGTCAATAAAGCCTTCGAAGACCAAATTGGCCTCAGCGCAGCGCAGGTAATCGGTCGCAACGGCACGGAACTGGAAATATGGGGCATTCCGGGCATCGGCCCTGAATTGCTGAAGCGGGTCCAGACCGTCAGTATTCGCAACCTGGAAATGCCTTTCCTGCGCAGCAACGGTCAGGCCTTTACCGGGCTGATCTCCGCAGAGCCGTTCCAACTCGATACGGTCGAAGCCATCGTGGTAGTGGTTCGCGATATCACCCAACTCAAGGAAACCCAGCAACAGTTGCAAACCTCCGAAGAGAAGTTTGCCAAAGCCTTCCACGCCTCGCCCGATGGCCTGCTGCTGAGCCGCCAGCACGACGGGCTGCTGATCGAGGTCAACGAGGGCTTCAGCCGCATTACCGGCTTCACCGCAGCCAACTCTCTGGACCAGTCCACTTTGGAACTGGGTATCTGGGTCGATCTCAACGAGCGCAAACACATGCTGGAGCTGATGCATCGCGACGGTTTTGTGCGCGACTTCATCTGTCATATCCGTCGCGCCGATGGGCAGATCCGCCTGTGTGAAGTGTCCAGCCGGCCGCTGCCCATCGGCGATGACGACTGCATGCTGACCATTGCCCGCGACATCACCGAACGCCAACTGATGCAGGAGAAACTGCAGCAGGCCGCCACCGTTTTCGAAAGCACCGCCGAGGGCGTGTTGATCACCGACACCGAGCAGAACATCAGCGCCGTCAACCGCGCCTTCAGCGAGATCACCGGTTACAGCGAAGCCGAAGCCCTCGGCCAAACGCCGCGGCTGCTTGCCTCGGGCCTGCATGACAGCGCGTTCTACGCGGCGATGTGGCACCAATTGACGGCCCAGGGCCATTGGCAGGGGGAAATTTCCAACCGTCGCAAGAACGGCGAGCTATACCCCAGTTGGCTGACCATCAGCGCCGTGCGCAACCACGATCAATCGACCACCCACTTCGTTGCGGTGTTTGCCGATATCTCCAGCCTCAAGCTGGCTCAGGCGCGCCTGGACTACCAGGCACATCACGATCCGCTGACCGGCCTGCCGAACCGCACACTGTTTGAAAGCCGCTTGCAGGCCGCCCTCAACGGCCATCAAGAAACCGGCAAACAGGGCGCGGTGCTGTTTCTCGACCTGGATCGCTTCAAACACATCAACGACAGCCTCGGCCATCCGATCGGCGACTTGCTGCTCAAAGACATCGCCGTACGCCTCAAGGAGCAACTGCGCGACATCGACACCGTCGCTCGCCTGGGCGGCGATGAATTCATCATTCTGCTGCCCGGCCTGCAACACCCCAGCGATGCCGAGCAATTGGCGAATAAACTGCTGGCCTGTTTTATCCCACCGTTCCAGGCCGGCGAGCACGAGTTCTTCATCAGTGCCAGCATCGGCACCAGCCTGTATCCACAGGACGGCACCGACGTCGCCACCCTGGTCAAAAACGCCGACGCCGCCATGTATCGCTCCAAGGCCAAGGGCCGTAACCGCGTTGAATGCTATACCCGCGACCTCACGGCCCAGGCAAAAGAGCGCGTGGCACTCGAGCACGAACTGCGTCGAGCCATAGAGCGCGAGGAACTGAGCCTCTACTACCAACCAAAACTGAGCCTGAAAACCCACGAACTGATCGGCGCCGAAGCCTTGATCCGCTGGCATCACCCGACCTTTGGCGAGGTTCCTCCCGAACACTTCATCGCCCTGGCCGAAGAGAACGGCATGATCCTGCAAATTGGCGATTGGGTACTCGAACATGCCTGCCGACAACTGCACGCCTGGCAGGGCCGCTTCGATGATTTCGGCCCGCTGTCGGTCAACCTCGCCGGCGCGCAACTGCGCCACCCCGACCTGCTGGGCCGCATCGAACAGCTACTGCGCGACTACCACCTGGAACCCGGCTGCCTGCAACTGGAAATCACCGAAAACTTCATCATGAGCCAGGCCGAGGAGGCGCTGGAGGTCCTGCATCAACTCAAACACCTGGGCGTGCAACTGGCGATCGATGACTTCGGCACCGGCTACTCGTCCCTCAGCTACCTCAAGCGCCTGCCTCTGGACTTCCTGAAAATCGACCAGTCCTTCGTCCGCGGCCTGCCCGACGACCCCCACGACGCCGCCATCGTGCGCGCCATCATCGCCCTGGGCCACAGCATGCAATTCACCATCATCGCCGAAGGTGTGGAGAACTGCGCGCAACAAGCCTTCCTGGCCGCCGAAGGCTGTGAGCAGATGCAAGGCTACATCGTCAGCCTGCCCCTGCCACCGGAGCTTTTCGCCGCTTCCTTCCTTCGTATAAGCCTTGAGGATTTTTCGGATAGCACACTGGAGAAACCATCGTTATAATCCGCGACCTGTTAAGGGCCTATAGCTCAGTTGGTCAGAGCAGAGGACTCATAATCCTTTGGTCCACGGTTCAAGTCCGTGTGGGCCCACCAACTCCAAAGCCGCGCATTGCGCGGCTTTTGTGTGTCTGGGTGGCTGGCAACGACCTGGCGCTACTGGAGCGCCCTTGCACCACGCAATGCCGAAGACATCAGCGTAAAAGTGGCGCAATGGCCAGGTGCAAAGGTGCGAGGTCCATCAGGTCAAACCTCCATGCGCGTAGCTTTGCGGCGGGAACGCCCGCCTCAAGTCCGATGCAAGCCTGTAACATGCATGCCCATTGCCCCCCGTTACGGAGCCTCCCTTGCCTGTCTTGGATGAAATCGATCGCCAGTTGATCGCCGCCTTGCAGATCAACGCCCGCGAAAGCGTGGCCATGCTTGCCCGGCAGTTAGGCATCGCGCGCACTACGGTGACGTCGCGCTTGGCGCGGCTGGAGAAAACCCAGGTGATCACCGGTTACGGCGTCCGTCTTGGCCAACGTGTGGTGGACGGCGGTTTGCAGGCCTATGTGGGCATCACCGTGCAGCCGCGTTCGGGCAAGGAAGTGCTGCGCAGGCTGAGCGCCATGGCTCAGGTGCAGCAGTTATGCGCGGTGAGCGGCGAGTTTGATTACGTGGCCTGGCTGCGCACCGACTCGCCGGGCCAGCTGGACCAACTGCTCGACCAGATCGGCGGCGTCGATGGCGTGGAGAAAACCACTACCTCGATCATCCTCAGTAACAAATTGGATCGCGGCCAACCACTCTGACCAACTCATTCGTCACTACGACTGAAAACAATCCATTCCGACGACACTTTGCGTCTTATTAACGAGCGCTATGCTCCCTAAACTGGCTGCCATCTTTTCCTATACTCAACGGGCCAAATCCCGCCGAGTCGTCAGTAAGGTCAGCCATGAGCATTCCGTCCAGTACCCTCAGCAAGACCAATCGTCACCCAGCAGACGGTAAAAAACCCATCACCATCTTCGGCCCGGACTTCCCGTTTGCGTTCGATGACTGGATCGAGCACCCCGCCGGCCTGGGCAGCATTCCCACCGAACACCATGGTGCCGAGGTGGCGATTGTCGGCGCCGGTATTGCCGGGCTGGTGGCGGCCTATGAGCTGATGAAGCTGGGGCTCAAGCCCGTGGTATACGAAGCCTCGAAAATGGGCGGCCGCCTGCGCTCCCAGGCCTTCGAAGGCGCCGAAGGCATCATCGCAGAGCTCGGCGGCATGCGGTTCCCGGTGTCGTCCACAGCGTTTTATCACTATGTCGACAAGCTCGGCCTTCACACCAAACCGTTTCCCAACCCGTTGACCCCGGCCTCCGGCAGCACGGTGATCGACCTCGAAGGCCAGACCCACTACGCACAAAAACTGGCCGACTTGCCTACCTTATTCCAGGAAGTAGCCGACGCCTGGGCCGATGCCCTGGAAGCCGGCTCGCAGTTCGGCGATATCCAGCAAGCCATCCGCGACCGTGACGTACCGCGTCTCAAAGCACTGTGGAATAAACTGGTGCCGCTGTGGGACGACCGCACTTTCTATGATTTCGTCGCCACCTCCAAGGCCTTCGCCAAGCTGTCGTTCCATCACCGTGAAGTGTTCGGCCAGGTGGGTTTCGGCACCGGCGGCTGGGACTCGGACTTCCCCAACTCAATGCTGGAAATCTTTCGCGTAGTGATGACCAACTGCGACGACCACCAGCACCTGGTGGTCGGCGGCGTGGCGCAAGTGCCCATGGGCATCTGGCGTCATGTGCCGGAGCGCTGCGCCCATTGGCCGGCCGGCACCAGCCTCAGTTCGCTGCACAGCGGCGCGCCTCGCGCGGGGGTCAAGCGGATTGCCCACGCTGAGGGTGGCCGCTTCGCGGTGACCGATAACTATGGCGACACCCGCGAATACGCCGCCGTGCTCACCACCTGCCAGAGCTGGCTGCTGACCACCCAGATCGAGTGCGACGAAACCCTGTTTTCGCAAAAGATGTGGATGGCCCTGGACCGCACGCGCTACATGCAATCGTCGAAAACCTTCGTGATGGTCGATCGCCCGTTCTGGAAAGACAAAGACCCGCAAACCGGCCGCGACCTGATGAGCATGACGCTCACCGACCGCCTGACCCGCGGCACGTATTTGTTCGACAACGGGGACGACAAGCCGGGCGTGATCTGCCTGTCGTACTCGTGGATGAGCGACGCGCTGAAAATGCTGCCGCAACCTATCGATAAACGGGTGAAGCTGGCCCTCGATGCATTGAAGAAGATCTACCCGAAAGTCGATATCAAGGCGCGCATCATCGGCGACCCGATCACCGTATCCTGGGAGGCCGACCCCCATTTCCTCGGGGCCTTCAAGGGCGCGTTGCCCGGCCACTATCGCTACAACCAGCGGATGTACGCGCACTTTATGCAAAAAGACATGCCCGCCGAACAACGTGGGATTTTTATCGCCGGTGACGACGTCTCATGGACACCCGCCTGGGTCGAGGGCGCCGTACAAACCTCACTGAACGCCGTGTGGGGCATCATGACTCACTTCGGCGGCAGCACCCACGCCGAGAACCCAGGGCCTGGCGACGTGTTTGATGAGATCGGGCCGATCGCCCTGGCCGATTAAGGAGTTACGCCATGCGTGTCGCCCTGTACCAATGCCCGCCGCTACCGCTGGACGTGGCCGCTAACCTCGAGCGCCTGCACAAGGTGGCGCATGAGGCCACCGGCGCCGATGTGCTGGTGCTGCCGGAGATGTTTCTAACCGGTTACAACATCGGCGCTGAAGCAGTCGGCGCCTTGGCCGAGGCGCAGGATGGGAACGCTGCGCAAACCATTGCCGAGATCGCGCAAAGCGCCGGGCTGGCCATTCTGTACGGCTACCCGGAGCGGGCTGAGGATGGGCAGATCTACAACGCCGCGCAGTTGATCGACACCCACGGGCAGCGCCTGTGTAACTACCGCAAGACCCACCTGTTTGGCGACCTGGATCACTCGATGTTCAGCGCCGGCGACGGTGACTTCCCACTGGTTAACTTCAACGGATGGACCTTGGGATTGCTGATCTGCTATGACCTGGAGTTCCCGGAAAACACCCGGCGCCTGGCACTGGCCGGAGCCGAGCTGATCCTGGTGCCTACCGCCAACATGGTGCCGTTCGACTTTGTCGCTGACGTCACCGTGAGGGCGCGGGCCTTTGAAAACCAATGCTACGTGGCCTACGCCAATTATTGCGGGCACGAAGATGAGATTCACTACTGCGGGCAAAGCAGCATTGCCGCGCCGAATGGCCAGCAAATCGCCCTGGCCAGCCTGGATGAAGCCTTGATTGTCGGCACGCTGGAGCACCAAGCGATCCTCGACGCCCGCGCCGCCAACGACTACCTGCAAGACCGTCGCCCCGACCTGTACGGCGCGCTGACCAAGCCCTGAGCCTGCGGGTTTGCCGACGGTTTGTTAGCATAGCCACCTCCTACGTTTCGGAAGTGCCCATGTCTGCGCCGGCCCACCCTCACCCCCAGCACCTGACCCTGGCCAATGGCCTGCGGGTTTCCCTGCGACATGCGCCGCGCTTGAAGCGTTGCGCCGCAGCGTTAAAGGTCGCTGCCGGCAGCCATGACGTGCCGTTAGCCTGGCCGGGCCTGGCGCATTTTCTTGAGCACTTGTTGTTTCTCGGTACTCAGCGCTTTCCCACGGGCGAAGGGTTGATGGCCTTCGTGCAACGTCACGGTGGGCAAGTGAACGCCAGCACCCGCGAACGCACCACGGACTTTTTCTTCGAACTGCCTGTGCCGACCTTCGCCGATGGGCTGGATCGGTTGGCAGACATGCTGACTCATCCGCGCCTGGCGTTGGACGATCAACTGCGCGAGCGCGAAGTGCTGCACGCGGAATTCGTGGCCTGGTCCCAGGATGCCAAGGCTCAACAGCAGGTGGCGGCGTTTGAAGGTTTGGCGGCGGACCATCCGCTGCGTGGCTTTCACGCGGGCAACCGCGACACGCTACCGGTGGAGCGGGAGACCTTTCAGCAAGCGCTGCGCGAATTCCATGCACATTTCTATCAGAGCGGGCAGATGACCTTGAGCCTTGCCGGCCCGCAGTCACTGGTAGAGCTCGAAGCCTTGGCACAGCGGTTCAGCGAGCAACTGACGTCAGGGCCTTGGCATCCCCAAGCCGTTCCGCCTGCCTTGATGCAGGGCCAGGCATATAGCTGCCAACCTGGCGCCAGCCCGCATTGGCACCACGTCATCGCCTGCGAGGCATCGCGTGAAGCACTGGATTTTTTGTGTACCTGGCTCAATGCCCCGGCGCCCGGCGGCCTGCTCGCCGAGCTGAAAACACGCGGGCTGGCCACCGCAGTGCAGGCGTCGGCGCCGTACCACTTCGCCGGGCAAGCGCTGCTGGATATCGTTATCACGCGCAGCACTCAAGGCGAACCGGCGACACAGATTCAGGCGCTGCTACATGATTGGCTGAGCTTTTTCGCACACAGCGACTGGACGCCACTGCGCGAAGAGTTCGCCCTGCTGAATGCTCGCCAACAACAGGTCCAGGACGCCCTGGCATTGGCCCGAAACGACAGCGAAGAGCTTTCGGAGCAGGGCGCCGCAGCGCTCAAGGCCATGCTCGATTCGCTGCACCTGCCGCCCTCCAGGCACCCTTGGCAACTCCCCCCGAACAACCCGTTCCTACGGCCGCCGATCAAGGAAGAACGCGCGGGCCTGATTCGCGGCCAAACCAGCGCGCATCGAGGCTTACGTACTTTTGCCCAGGATCGTTCCCGAGGGCGTCGAGAGGTAGCGGCGCTGACGTTCAGCCAGGCCCTGGCGGATAGCAGCGGTGAAGGTGCGCTGTACCTGCGCTGGCAGTTCGAATGCGCGGCGCCCGCACTAGAAAGCACTATGCAAGCCGTGCGGGAGAGCGCTCACCAAGCAGGCGTCGAGCTGTCTTTCGAAACCGCCGGCAATGAATGGCTGCTGAAAATGATCGGGCTGCACGAGCCGATGCCGGCCATCCTCGAAGCCTTGGCCCAGCGCCTGAATCAGCCCCAGGAGGCGCCTCTCGTTCCGACGCCCATGATGGCCATTCGCGAACTGCTCAAGGCGTTACCGGCGTGCTGCGCCGCAAGCCATTTCGCCCCCCGCGAACAGCCCGCCGCATGGAGCACCGCCCGCTGGCATGGCCTCGGCCTGGGTTTTCCCGCCGCGTGCGAAGCGGCGCTCAAGTCCGCCGCCGCTCGCCTGCCGGGCCAACCCAGCAGCCTGGAGCACACACGCCAAGACCTCATCGGCCAACGCGTGTGGCATGAGGTAAAAACCGACTCCACCGAAGCCGCCTTACTGCTGTTTTGCCCAACACCCAGCCAAGCCCTGGCGGACGAAGCCGCGTGGCGCCTGCTCGGTCATATTCTCCAGGGGCCGTTCTACCAACGCCTGCGGGTCGAACTGCAAGTGGGCTACGCCGTATTCAGCGGTATCCGACAGATCAACGGGCAAACCGGCCTGCTGTTTGGCGTGCAATCCCCGAGCGTGCCCCTTGAGGGGATCGTTGCGCACCTTCAGACATTTCTGACGCAATTGCCGGCGCTGATCCGCAGCCGCGAAGACGCGGGCAACCTGGCACTGGCGCAGCAGTTCTCGCCTCAGGCGCTGTCGATGACCCAAGCCGCTGAATGGCTATGGCACGCGCATCTGGCGGGCCACCCGTCGGATTATCTGGCGCGCCTTCAGGCGTTGATCCAAAGCTGCGGCGTTGATGAGCTTTTACTCGCCGCCCAGCAACTGAACGATGCCCAAGGCGGCTGGCGCTGTGTGGCCAACGGTTCGCACACCGGCGACGGGTGGAAACCAGCGGGCTGATCATTGCCTACGCTGCAATAGGCTTTTTCCACCAAGACAGCGCTAACTTGATTAGAATTGCGTAACATTCCCGGGCGAACATCTGAACATCTCCAGCTGGAGGTGGACTATATGTATTACTTGGTAGTAAACGTCCCATCCCTTCGTAGGAGTAAGAATATGACTTGGTCCAAACCTGCTTACACTGATCTGCGCATCGGCTTCGAAGTCACCATGTACTTCGCCAGCCGTTAATCCGCTGGGTAATACAACGCCTCGGTTCGCCCGGGGCGTTTTTGTTTTGAGCTTTGCGTGATGGAGCAATCATGTTTGTCCAGATTCTAGGTTCTGCCGCCGGCGGTGGTTTCCCACAGTGGAATTGCAACTGCGTGAACTGCGCAGGTTTTCGTGACGGCAGCCTGCGGGCGCAGGCGCGTACCCAGTCGTCCATCGCGATCTCCGACGACGGCGTGAATTGGGTGCTGTGCAACGCCTCCCCGGATATTCGCGCGCAACTGCAAGCGTTTGCGCCGATGCAACCCGGCCGTGCGCTGCGCGATACCGGCATCGGCGCGATCATCCTGATGGACAGCCAGATCGACCACACCACCGGCCTGTTGAGCCTGCGCGAAGGCTGCCCGCACCAGGTGTGGTGCACCGACATGGTCCATGAAGACCTGAGCACCGGTTTCCCGCTGTTCACCATGCTCACTCACTGGAACGGCGGCCTGGCCTGGAACCGCATCGAGCTGGACGCCAGCTTCAGCATCCCCGCCTGCCCGAACCTGCGTTTCACCCCGCTACCGCTGCGCAGCGCCGCACCGCCCTACTCGCCGCACCGCTTCGACCCGCACCCGGGCGACAATATCGGCCTGATCGTCGAAGACCTGCGCACCGGCGGCAAACTGTTCTATGCCCCGGGGCTGGGCAAGGTCGACGCGCCATTGCTGAAGATCATGGCCGGCAGCGACTGCCTGCTGGTGGACGGCACGATGTGGGACGACGATGAAATGCAGCGCCGGGGCGTCGGCACCCGCACCGGGCGCGAGATGGGCCACCTGGCGCAGAACGGCCCCGGCGGCATGCTCGAAGTGCTTGAGCAGCTACCGGCGCAACGCAAGGTGCTTATCCACATCAACAACACCAACCCGATCCTCGATGAAGACTCCCCCGAGCGGGCAGAGCTGGCGCGGCGCAATGTCGAAGTGGCTTACGACGGCATGAGCATTGAACTGTAGGAGCAACGCAAATGACTGACACACCGCTGACGCCCGCCGAGTTCGAAGCGGCCTTGCGGGCCAAGGGCGCCTTCTACCATATTCACCACCCGTACCACGTGGCGATGTATGAAGGCCGCGCCAGCCGCGAACAGATCCAGGGCTGGGTCGCCAACCGCTTCTACTATCAGGTAAACATTCCCCTGAAAGACGCCGCGATCCTGGCCAACTGCCCGGACCGCGAGATCCGTCGCGAATGGATCCAGCGCCTGCTCGACCATGACGGCGCGCCCGGAGAAGACGGCGGCATCGAAGCCTGGTTGCGCCTGGGCCAGGCCGTCGGTCTCGACCCGGACCAACTGCGCTCCCAGGAACTGGTGCTGCCCGGCGTGCGTTTTGCGGTGGATGCCTACGTCAACTTTGCCCGTCGCGCCAGTTGGCAGGAAGCTGCCAGCAGTTCGCTGACCGAGCTGTTCGCGCCGCAGATCCACCAATCGCGCCTCGACAGCTGGCCACAGCATTACCCGTGGATCGACCCGACCGGCTACGAGTACTTTCGCACCCGCCTGGGCCAGGCCCGTCGCGATGTTGAACACGGCTTGGCGATCACCCTGCAGCACTACACCACCCGTGAAGGCCAGGACCGCATGCTGGAAATTCTCCAGTTCAAACTGGACATCCTGTGGAGCATGCTCGACGCCATGAGCATGGCCTATGAACTCAAACGCCCGCCCTATCACAGCGTGACCGAGCAGCGGGTCTGGCATAAAGGGATCGCCCTATGAGCTTTGATCGCAGCAAAATACCGACCTGGCGCCAGGGCTATCGTTACCAGTACGAGCCGGCGCAAAAAGGCCATGTATTGCTCTACCCCGAAGGCATGATCAAGCTCAACGACAGTGCCGCGTTGATCGGCGGCTTGATCGATGGCGAGCGCGACGTAGCGGCGATCATCGCCAAACTGGACCAACAATTTCCTGGTGTGCCTGAGCTCGGTGACGACATCGAGCAATTCATGGAGGTCGCCCGTGCTGAGCACTGGATTACCCTTGCCTGAAAAGCCAGCCATCGGCCTGCCCTTGTGGCTGTTGGCCGAGCTGACCTACCGCTGCCCGTTGCAGTGCCCTTACTGCTCCAACCCGCTGGATTTCGCCGAGCAGGGCAAAGAGCTGAGCACCGAGCAGTGGATCAAGGTGTTTCGTGAAGCCCGCGAAATGGGCGCCGCGCAGTTGGGTTTTTCCGGCGGTGAACCGCTGGTGCGCCAGGACCTCGCGGAGTTGATCGCCGAGGCGCGCAAGCTGGGCTTCTACACCAACCTGATCACCTCCGGCATCGGCCTGACCGAGCAGAAAATCAGCGACTTCAAGAAGGCCGGCCTGGACCATATCCAGATCAGCTTCCAGGCCAGCGACGAGCAGGTGAACAACCTGCTGGCCGGCTCGAAAAAAGCCTTCGCGCAAAAGCTGGAAATGGCCCGGGCGGTGAAAGCCCACGGCTACCCGATGGTGCTGAACTTCGTCACCCATCGGCACAATATCGACAAGATCGACCGCATCATCGAGCTGTGCATCGCGCTGGAAGCGGACTTCGTCGAGCTTGCCACCTGCCAGTTCTACGGCTGGGCGCAGCTCAATCGCGTGGGTTTATTGCCCACCAAAGAACAGTTGGTGCGTGCCGAACGCATCACCAACGAATACCGCGCAAAGCTCGAAGCGCAAGGCCACCCGTGCAAACTGATCTTTGTGACCCCGGATTACTACGAGGAGCGCCCCAAAGCCTGCATGAACGGCTGGGGCAGTATTTTTCTGACGGTCACACCGGACGGCACCGCCCTGCCCTGCCACGGAGCCCGACAAATGCCGGTGCAGTTTCCCAATGTGCGCGACCACAGCATGCAGCACATCTGGTACGACTCCTTTGGCTTCAATCGCTTTCGCGGCTACGACTGGATGCCCGAGCCATGCCGTTCATGCGACGAAAAGGAAAAGGACTTCGGCGGCTGCCGTTGCCAGGCCTTCATGCTCACGGGCGACGCCAGCAATGCCGACCCCGTGTGCAGCAAGTCCGAACACCACGGCATCATCCTGCAAGCGCGGGAAGACGCCGAGCACGCCAGCCTGAGCATCGAGCAACTGGCCTTTCGCAATGAGCGCAACTCACGGCTCATCGCAAAAGGCTAAGGGCCTCAGCGCTTGGCGATGATGTACACCGCATGGATGATGCCAGGGAAGTAACCGCACAAGGTCAGCAGAATATTCAGCCAGAACGCGCCGCCGAAGCCTACTTGCAGGAACACACCCAGTGGCGGCAGCAGAATAGCGATGATGATACGAATGAAATCCATGGGTCAGCTCCATAAAATCGGCTCGTGTGAGCCGTGTAGCTAATCGACCTTGGGGGCTCGTGAGGGTTCAGTGAGTTCTGGCATTGCGCCATCCCGCAATAAGCATAAAAAAACGCCCCCAGCCAAAAGAGTCAGGCTGGAGGCGCCGCGTATACCGCGAGACGGTTCAGGAATAACAGGTTAAACGGCGATGCCCTTGCGGCATTGCAGCTGCGCGGTGCGTACGCGGGAGAAGGCGCGGGCCAGGCGCAGGAGCATTTCGTCGATGTTGCTTTTGCTCACCGTCAGCGCGGGGGTCAAGCGCAGGCAGTCGGGTTGCGGCGCGGTGAGGATCAGGCCTTCGTGCAGCGCGGCTTTTACCACGGCATGTGCTGAATCCTCCGACAACGTCAAGCCCCATATCAGGCCTTGGCCGCGCAGTTGGCCGTGATCGTAGCGGTAAGCCAGGCGCGCCAGCCCTTCGCCCAGATAAACGCCGGACTCGCGCACATGCTCGAGAAAGCCGTGCTCCAGCACCGTGTCGAGCACCGCCGCGCCGGCCGATGCCATCAGCGCGTTGCCATGATGGGTGCCGTCCAACTCACCCACTTCAAAGCAGCACGCCTTGCCGCGTGCCAACAGTGCCGCCAAGGGCACGCCGCCGCCCAGGCCTTTACCGAGGGTGATGATGTCGGCGCGCACGCCGTACTGCTGCTCGGCAAGTAACGTCCCGCAACGGCCAAGGCCGGTTTGCACTTCGTCAAGAATCAGCAGGATCCCCAGTTCACGGCACAGCCGCTCGACGCCCTTCAAGTAATGCTCGGTGGCGGGAATGACGCCGACGCCCTGGAGCGGCTCAAGCATGATCGCCACGGTTTGCGCATCGACGGCGGCATGCAGCGCCGGCAGATCGTTGAATGGCACGTGGGTAAAGCCGGGTAATTGGGGTTCGAAGCGGTTTTCCAAGGCGCCCGCCGAGGCCGCCAGCGTCGCGAAGCTGCGGCCATGGCAACCGTTGCTGGCGCTGATAATGCGGTATGCGCCGCCGCGATGCAGTTGGCCCCATTTGCGCGCCAACTTGATCGCCGCTTCACAGGCTTCGGCGCCGCTGTTGAGCAGGTAGGCCTGGTCGCTGCCGGTGCGGTGGCACAAACGCTCGACGAGATTGAGCTGGGTGCGGTTATGCAGGCCCATGCCGGGGTTGATCAGTGCTTGGGTCTGTTCACCGAGGGCGCGGATCAATACCTGCGGGCTATGGCCGAGGCTGTTCGCGCCATTGCCCTGGCTGAAGTCCAGGTAAGCGCGGTCGTCGCTGTCCCACAACCAGGAACCCTGGCCACGCAAAAACACGTGTGGCGGCCGTGCCACGGTAGGCATCAAGGATTCACTGGTCACGTCACCCGCTGCGTCCATAACCAAGTCATCCAGGCTGGGCGTGGGGCGACGCCTAGTGAACAGATTCACAGATCCACCCCGATAGCAATCGAGCCTGGTACGAACACCCGCTGCGGGTTTTCTGTCTTGCCTATGTAAACGCTATCAACACAAACACTGTTCATTGCCCGATCCGGCCCTGTAAGCCCTGCGAATAGGCGCTAGACTAGCCATCTCGGGGGCCATCGGCCATTTCGATTTTCCTGCTTTTTCGATAAGAAAGACTTATGGATTTCAAGCAACTGCGTTATTTCGTCGCGGTGTACGAAGAAGGCCATGTGGGCCGTGCCGCGGAACGTCTGTCGATCTCCCAACCGGCCTTGTCGCAACAGATCCGCCAGTTGGAGCAGAACCTGGATGTGAGCCTGTTCGAACGCAGCAGCAAGCGGCTATTGCCGACACTTGCGGCCCACACCTTGTACAACCACGCGTTGCCGTTGATTGACGGCATGCAGCAGGCCGTCGAGGCGTTGCGCAACTTCAAGGGCCAGGCGTTGCGCACCTTGGCCATCGGCGTGCTGCAAACCGTGCACACCAGCCTGGTGCCGCAAATGCTTGAGCGTGTGCGCAAGGCCCAGCCGCACCTGGTGGTGCAGATCTACGAATTGACCGGTATTGAGATTGAGCGGCGGTTGCTCAACGGTTCACTGGACATCGGCATCAGCTATCTGCCGCCACGTCAACCGGGGTTACACGGCGTGCTGCTGTACGAAGACGAGCTGAAGGTGGTCATCCCCGACGACCATCCCCTGCGCGAATTCAAGAAAGTCTCGCTGAAACAAGCCGCCGAGTTGCCGATGTTGCTGCTGGGGGAAGAGTTTCAGATCAGGCAGATCTGGCAGGGGCAACTCGCCAACCTGGGGCGGCGGCCGCAGGTGCAGGCAGAACTCAATACCATGGTGGGTATTCTCGACAGCCTGCCCAACACCCGATTGGCCACGGTGCTGCCGGGGCGCTCACAGGATGAACACAACAGCCAGTCGCTGCTGTGGAAACCGTTGAGTGAGCCGAGGGTGCCGTTGAAAGTCGGCCTGGTATGCCGCGATGTGCAGCGTCAACAGGCGACGCTGGCATTGCTGCGCACCTTGCTGGAAGACGTGATGAACGCGCCGCAGGCACCCGCCTGACTTTTTCGCGGGCAAAAGAAAACCCCGCCGAAGCGGGGCTTTGCAGACTGTTTCCCTGACATCCATTTCACTCCGCCTTCCTGGCAGAATCCTACGTGTCCGTGTTGTTGCTTTGCGCTTCCTGCGCGACGTCCATGTGAAGTAGATTATCCGTGGATCCAATGTGGCGATAGAGGACGATTAGCAGCACGTCATGTAAGAGAATGCTTACACGCCCTCCGAGCCCTTAAAACAGGGCTTCATCCAGCAAAAACAGCGATTCACTACCGGCTTTTACCGACGCGATCAGCGAGTGAATACGTGGCAACAGGCGGGCAAAGTAGAACCGTGCCGTGCCCAGCTTGCTGGCGTAGAAGTCATCTTCCTCTTCTTTGCCCACGGCAGCCTTGGCCATGCGCGCCCACATGTAGGCGTATGCCACGTAGCCAAACGCATGCAAATACTCCACCGAAGCCGCGCCGATTTCGTTCGGATTGGCCTTGGCGCGATCCAGCACCCAGGCCGTCAGTTCGTCCAGGTTGTCGACCGCCGCGCTCAGCGGCTGGGTGAACTCGGCCAATTCGGCGCCCGCGCCTGCGATGAACTGACGGATCTCATCGGCGAACACGCGGTAGAACGCGCCGCCGCTGCCGACGATCTTGCGCCCCATCAAGTCCAGGGCCTGGATGCCGTTGGTGCCTTCGTAGATTTGGGTGATGCGCACATCACGCACCAATTGCTCCTGGCCCCACTCACGGATGTAGCCGTGACCGCCGAACACTTGTTGGCCGAGCACAGTGGTTTCCAGGCCCAGGTCGGTCAGGAACGCCTTGGCCACCGGCGTCAGCAACGCCACCAGGTTATCCGCACGTTCGCGGGCAGCGGCGTCGTCGCTGAACTTGGCGATGTCCAACTGCGTCGCCACGTAGGTGGAGAACGCCCGGCCCCCTTCGTTCGAAGCTTTCATGGTCAGCAACATGCGCCGCACGTCGGGGTGCACGATGATCGGGTCGGCCGCTTTGTCTTTCGCCTGAGCCCCCAGCGGGGAGCGGCTCTGCAGACGGTCACGCGCATAGTCAATGGCGTTCTGGTAAGAGCGTTCGCCGGAAGCCAGGCCCTGGATACCCACACCCAGACGCTCGTAGTTCATCATGGTGAACATCGCCGCCAACCCACGGTTCGGCTCGCCCACCAGGTAACCCACGGCTGCGTCGAAGTTCATCACGCAGGTCGCAGAGGCCTGGATACCCATCTTGTGCTCGATGGAGCCACAGCTCACCGGGTTACGTGCGCCCAGGCTGCCGTCGGCATTGACCATGAACTTCGGTACCAGGAACAACGAGATACCCTTTGGACCTGCCGGCGCGTCCGGCAACTTGGCCAGCACCAGGTGGATGATGTTGTCGGTGAGATCGTGTTCGCCGCCGGTGATAAAAATCTTGGTCCCGCTGACGGTGTAGGAACCGTCCGCCTGAGGTTCGGCTTTTGTGCGGATCATCCCCAGGTCGGTACCGGCATGGGCCTCGGTCAGGCACATGGAGCCGGCCCACTCGCCGGAATACATCTTCGGCAGGTAGGCCGCCTTGAGTTCCTCGCTGGCGTGGGTAGCGATCGACACACAGGCGCCGGAGGTCAGCATCGGGTAAAGCCCGAACGCCAGGCTCGACGAGTTGATCATCTCTTCAACTTGCGCCGACACCGCCTTGGGCATGCCCATGCCGCCAAACGAAGGATCACCGCCTACGCCCACCCAGCCGCCTTCGGCGTAGGTTTTGTAGGCCTGTGGGAAACCGTCCGGGGTAAACACGGCGGTGTTGTCCCAACGGCAACCCTGCTCATCGCCACCGCGGCTGAGCGGCGCGATGGATTTGGCGGTCACTTTGCCGGCCTCTTCGAGAATCGCCTCGACAGTATCGGCGTCAACGGTGTCTGCCAACGCCGGCAATTGGGCCCAGGTAGCGGCAACCTCAAACACTTCGTTGAGGACGAAGCGCATATCACGCAGCGGCGCTTTGTAATCAGCCATGGCAAACCTCGTGAGAACGTGAAAAGTGATTCGATAGGATCTGTTTTACAGGCTCCGAGTGTACCCGAACAACTTTTCAGACACATAGGGTCCACTTGTGACTAGCTGGTATTTTTAAGTCACTCCAGCATAAACGCCGCCGCAGACAGACTCATCAGGCATTCACTGCCCGCTTCCACCGCGGCGCGATGGGTCGCGGTACGCGGCAACAGGCGCTTGAAGTAAAACTCACAGGTGGCCAGCTTGGCCTTGGCGAACTCGGCATCGCCGTGGCCCTGCGCCGCAATCGCCATGCGCAGCCACAGGTAGGCGAGGATGATGTAACCGCTGTACATCAAGTAATCCACCGCGGCGGCGCCTACTTCATCCGGATTCTTCATCGCGGCCATACCGACCTGGCTGGTCAACTCGCCCCATTGCTGGTTCAGTTGGTTAAGCTGCGCCACATAGGACTTGAGCTGCGCATGCTCGGCATTCGCGGCGCAAAACTTATGCACGATTTTGGTAAACCCGCGCAGCAACTTGCCCTGGCTGCCCAGCACCTTGCGCCCCAGCAGGTCGAGGGCCTGGATGCCATTGGTACCTTCATAAATCGGCGCGATACGCGCATCGCGCGCCAGTTGCTCCATGCCCCACTCGCGGATGTAGCCGTGGCCGCCGAATACCTGCATGCCATGGTTGGTCACTTCCAGCCCGGTGTCGGTCATAAAGGCTTTGCAGATCGGCGTGAGGAACGCCAACAGGTCTTCGGCTTCCTGGCGCTGGCCGGCGTCGCTGCTCAGGTGCGCGGTATCAAGCAGCTGCGCGGTGAAATAGGTGAGTGCGCGGTTGCCCTCGTTGAAGGCCTTCATGGTCAGCAGCATGCGTCGCACGTCGGGGTGCACGATGATCGGATCGGCAGCCTTGTCCGGGGCCTTGGCGCCGGTCAGCGAGCGCATTTGCAGGCGATCATTGGCGTATTTTATCGCGCCCTGGAAGCTCGCTTCGCCATTGCACAGGCCTTGCATGCCGGTGCCCAGGCGCGCGTGGTTCATCATGGTGAACATGCAGTTGAGGCCTTTGTTGGCCTCGCCAATCAAAAAGCCCTTGGCCCCGTCGAAGTTCAGCACGCAAGTGGCTGAGGCCTTGATGCCCATCTTGTGCTCGATGGCGCCACAGTTCACCGCGTTGCGCTCGCCGGAGTCGGCGTGGAACTTGGGCACGATAAACAGCGAAATGCCCTTGGTGCCGGCCGGCGCATCCGGCAGCTTGGCCAGCACCAAATGGATGATATTGGCGCTCATGTCGTGCTCGCCGGCCGAGATGAAGATTTTGCTGCCGGTAACGGCATAGCTGCCATCGGCCTGGGGCACGGCGCGGGTCTTGATCAGGCCCAGGTCGGTGCCGCAATGGGCTTCGGTCAGGCACATGGTGCCGGTCCATTCGCCGGCGGTGAGCTTGCCCAGGAAGATGTCTTTCTGCTCGGCAGTGCCGTGGGCATGGATCGCCGACATGGCGCCATGAGTCAGCCCCGGGTACATGCCCCAGGAGGTGTTGCTGGAGCCGATCATCTCACTGAGCACCAGGCCCAGCGACTGCGGCAAACCCTGGCCGCCGTAGGCCGGGTCTGCCGCTACGCCATGCCAGCCGCCCTCGACATACTGGGCGAAGGCTTCCTTGAAACCCCTGGGCGTAGTGACCACGCCATTGTCGAAATGGCAGCCTTCTTCATCGCCGCTGCGGTTGAGCGGCGAGAGCACGTTCTCGCAAAATTTGGCGCCTTCTTCGAGAATCGCGTTGACCATGTCCGGGCTGGCGTCGGTTGCGCCCAACGCGGCGTAGTGGCCGTGGAAATCAAACACGTTGTCGATCAAAAAGCGCATGTCGCGCAGGGGAGCTTTGTACTCAGGCATGGTCATGTCTCCGGCAGCAGATGCCATCAACCTACTGCCGGCCAGCGCCCCGAACAATCACTGTAGAACCGCTGAATACGTCGCCATCAGTCAACCGGCAGCGCTCTCCATGCGCACCGCGCCACGCCGTGTTTGCCCGGCGGCGATCACACAGTTGCGCCCCGCGCCTTTGGCGGCATACAGCGCCTGGTCGGCGGACTTGAGCACTTCTTCAGGGGTGCGCTGTTCGGCTTGGCGCTCGGCCACGCCGATGCTGACCGTCACCGACACGCTCGACGCGCCGCTGCCCGCGCGGCGTTGCCGGCCCTGGCTATCATCCTGAGGGCGATCCGAGTTGCGCAGCTTGATGTCGTAATTGGCGACGATCTCGCGAATTTCCTCCAAGTGCGGCATGCACTCATCCAGGCTCTTGCCGGCAAACACCACGGCAAACTCTTCACCGCCATAGCGGTACGCACGCCCGCCACCGCTGACCCGGGACAATTTGCTCGCCACCAGGCGCAGCACTTGGTCGCCGACATCGTGGCCATGGGTGTCGTTGAAGCGCTTGAAGTGGTCGACGTCGGTCATCGCCAGCACATAGTTACGCCCCAGCCGTTGCATGCGCTCGTTGAGCGCACGACGCCCCGGCAAACCGGTCAGCTCATCGCGAAACGCCATTTGATAGGCCTCATGGGCCACGCCGGCAGCGATCATCAACATCACCTGGCTGCACATGATATTGAGGGTAAACGGCAGGATGAACGTCTGGGGCAACATCCAGAACAGCCCCAGCACCCCCACCAATTGCGCCGCATGCAGCGGGCGCGGCTGGTACCAGTATTGCGCCGCGAGCGTCAGGAAGCCGATCAGGAACATGGGGTACGACAGCTGGATCAAGCTCATCCAGTTGCCATGCAACGCCGGCCAGCGGATCTGCGCCAGCCAGTTCAACAGCGCCTGGGGATAACTTTGCTCAAGGGCCAACGCTACGCTGCCTATTGCCAGCAACACCGCGCCGCGCGCTACGAAGTCGCGGAACAGGTGGGTTTTTTCCTGCCACAACGCATAAATGCTGAACAGCAGTGGCAACAACAGGCAACACAGGTGAAACACCACCGCCGCATCTTCGCGCACGCGGCCGTTGTCACGGTAGAAATCGGTCTGGGTATCGAGCAGGAAGTAGGCCACGTACACGGTAATCATCAAGAACAGCTCACGCTGGCGCCGGTATACCGCGCAGTACGAACCGCCGAGCAGCAACACCAGGGTCGGCAACACGTTGAACAGCGAGGTGAAGAAGACGTTGAGATCCTTGACGTATGCAGCCGAAAGCCCCGCCAGCAAGAGCAGCAACGAGGGAAGAAAATGACTGAACCGCACAGCCGACACGCGTGACAAGGGTAAAACTCCGACCTACAAAATAGTGGCACTATGCCGTTACGCCGACAGTTAAGCACAAGCTGTCTGCCCTGTATCAAATTGCCACTACTTTAACGGCCGGTTTGCCCAATCCCTGAGCGCAACGCTATGGTTTTTTATCACGCGCCAAATAGGCAATAAGCGGACCATCCGCCCTGTTAGTTCTGACAGTATCCGCCGAGGGGTTTGCAGTGTTTACTGGCTACACCCACTAAGCGCCCATCGAGCAGTCGGGACAAGGGAGTGTCCTTCAAACATCAAGGGAGCGTTCCCATGGAAACCGCCATTGCCGATTTTGTGCGCACAAGCTCAGCGTTCTTGATTCGTCACGCCATTTCCAGGCTGCCACCGCTGATCGTGGTGGATGCAATTGCCAATGCCGACGGCCTGGTCCCCCTGTCGGTGGCCGCAAAAGACTTGCGAATTCGCATTCCGGCGCTGCCGCAACCCGGCCCTCCCGTGTCTCGTCCAATCAGCATCAGGGTGTACGCGCAGTTACCGCCACCGGGGGAATACCAGGTGTTCTCGTACACGGTATTGCCGGCCTATCCCGTCGGGGATATTGAGGTCGTCGTGCCACGTCGTTTTGTAGGCAACGAGGGCGAGTATTGGCTCACCTATACCGTGGACGACGGTGACAATGTGTTGCGTGCCACCACCAGCACGCTCTTGCGGGTCCATAAAACGCCACCTTTTGGTTATCTCTCCATCACACCACCGCGCCCACTGTTGCCGGCGAACCTGGCGACGCCACTGATTACCGATGAGTACCTGGCCAACAATGACCCGGTCTGGTTTCGGATTCCCGAGCATGAACAGATCAACGATAAGAAAAATGTGCGTGCAGTGTTCTACTACGGCAACACCAACATCCATCTGGCGGTGCCTTACACCCCACCCGTCACCCTGTCTGACGTGCCGGCTGAGCGGATGATCCCGGTGCCGGCGGCGATCATTCGTGCCCGAGGCAACGGCACACAACAACTGACCTACCGCCTCATTGACCAGGGCGGCAACCGCGCCCGGGACTCGCTGAGTCTCGAGGTAACAGTTGCCATACGCGTGACGCCTTCCAACATCGCCATGCCACGGATACCTCTGGCGATTGCGCCGGACAACACCGTGACCCAATGGGACATCAACCAAAGTGGCCAGCCAGGGGTGGACGTATGGCTGGACAACGCCAGCCTGCAAATCGGCGACACGGTGGCCGTGACCCTGGCGGGCACCGTCGTAACCGCGTCCTTGACTTACGCAGGGCAACCCTTGCCGCTACCGTTCACTGTCTCGACGGGGCAAATACTGGCCACGCTGCCGGGCGCCGCCAACACGGATACCTCGGCTCAGGTTGGGTTTCGAGTTACCAGCCGCGGGGTTGCCTTCAACGGCCCCGTCCGAACCCTGACCTTCAACCTGTCAGCCCTGATGACGTTGGCGCCGCCGGTGGTGCAAAACCTGAACGCTGACGGCAACCTCAACTGCAACTCAGCGCTGCCCTTGGGCGCAACCTATTCGAATCGTTTCATTCAGGTGTCTATCCCCGCTTCGACACTCTTGATTGCCGGCAGATCGTTGACCGTGACCTGCGCGCTGAGCCGGCAGGATGATGGTTCAAACGTCATCGTTCCAGCAGTCACAGTTTCTGTGGTGCTTTCCGCCGATGCGCCCACACGAGGCCTTATCGTCGACGTGCCCTACTCGACGACTATGGGGGTAATCGGCAGAGGTGTGATGTATGTCAGCTACTCAACGCTAAATAGCGCCAATCAACAGATTCGATCTACGCCGGTGCCCGTTCGAGTCAGGGGGTTTTACCCGGAAACGTCTATTGCGACGGGACGCCTTTCATTCCGACGCCTTGAGGGTTGGGCGCACGCCCATAAAAAAGCCGCCGCTCCCGAAAGAGCGGCGGCTTTTACGCTGTGGAAGAAACCCTGCCGACGCTTAGTAAGCCAGGCCGAAGTCTTCTTCTTTCATGTCCATCAGGTTGTTGGCGCCCGACAACATGGTGGCCACGTGGGTACGGGTACGCGGCAGGATACGCTGGAAGTAGAACCGCGCGGTCTGCAGCTTGGCGGTGTAGAACGCCTCTTCGCTGGTACCGGCGGCCAGTTTTTCGGCCGCCAGGCGTGCCATGTCGGCCCAGAAGTACGCCAGGCAGGCATAACCGGAATACATCAGGTAATCCACCGAAGCGGCACCGACTTCTTCACGGTCCTTCATCGCGGCCATGCCGACCTTCATGGTCAACTCGCCCCACTCTTTGTTCAGTGCCGCCAGCGGTGCGACGAACTCTTTGACAGCCTCGTTGCCTTCGTTGGCCTGGCAGAACTTGTGCACGATTTTGGTGAAGCCCTTGAGCGCTTCGCCCTGGGTCATCAGCACTTTACGGCCGAGCAGGTCCAGCGCCTGGATACCGGTGGTGCCTTCGTACAGCATCGAGATGCGGCTGTCGCGAACGTTCTGCTCCATGCCCCACTCGGCGATAAAGCCGTGGCCGCCGTAGATCTGCACGCCGTGGTTGGCCGATTCAAAACCGACTTCGGTCATGAACGCCTTGGCGATCGGGGTCATGAATGCCAGCAAGCCATCGGCCTGTTTCTTGGCTTCGTCGTCGGTGCCGTACTTGACGATGTCCACTTGCTTGGCGGTGAAGTACACCATCGCACGGTTGCCTTCGGCGAAGGCTTTCATGGTCAGCAGCATGCGGCGCACGTCTGGGTGAACGATGATCGGGTCAGCGGCTTTTTCCGGCGCTTTCGGGCCGGTGAGGGAGCGCATTTGCAGGCGGTCGCGAGCGTACTTCAGGCCGCCCTGGAAGCCGATCTCGGCGTGAGCCAGGCCTTGCAAAGCAGTGCCCAGGCGCGCGGTGTTCATAAAGGTGAACATGCAGTTCAGGCCTTTGTTCGCCGGGCCGATCAGGTAACCGGTGGCCGCATCGAAGTTCATCACGCAGGTGGCGTTACCGTGGATCCCCATTTTGTGCTCCAGGGAACCGCAGCTCACCGCGTTACGCGCGCCGATCGAACCGTCTGCGTTAGGCAGGAACTTGGGCACGATAAACAGCGAGATGCCTTTGGTGCCGGCCGGTGCATCCGGCAGGCGGGCCAGTACGATGTGGACGATGTTGTCGGCCATGTCGTGTTCACCGGCCGAAATGAAGATTTTGGTACCGGAGACTTTGTAGGAACCATCGGCCTGAGGTTCGGCCTTGGTGCGCAACATGCCCAGGTCGGTGCCGCAGTGCGGCTCGGTCAGGCACATGGTGCCGGTCCATTCGCCCGACACCAGTTTGGTCAGGTAAGCCTCTTGCTGCTCGGGAGTGCCGTGCTCGGAGATGGTGTTCATCGCACCGTGGGACAGCCCTGGGTACATGCCCCACGACCAGTTGGCTTCGCCGACCATTTCGCTCACGGCCAGGCCCAGGGATTCCGGCAGGCCTTGGCCACCGTGCTCCACGTCGTGGGCCAGGCTCGGCCAGCCGCCTTCGACGAACTGTTTGTAGGCTTCTTTGAAGCCCGTAGGGGTCTTAACGCCTGATTCACTCCAGGTGCACCCTTCGATGTCACCCACGCGGTTCAACGGTGCCAGCACTTGCTCACAGAACTTGGCGCCTTCCTCAAGGATGGCATCGACCATGTCCGGGGTAGCGTCCTGGCAAGCCGGCAGGCTCTGATAGTGCGCTTCATAACCGAGCAGTTCGTCACGAACGAAGCGAATATCACGCAAGGGGGCCTTGTAGTCAGGCATAGCGATAAACCTCTGCTGATGTAGCTGGAATGAACAACCGCGTGGAATTTATTGTGGCGGTCAAACAGGTGTTTGAAACATACGTTTACGACCTGGGGATGTCAAGCGTCGCTCAGATGCCGTTTGTCATGACACACATCAACCCAGGCGCAACAAAGCCTGAGGCTGGATGCCACATCAGAGAGATGTATAGAAAGGGATCAGAATAAAACAGGGCAAATGTGGGAGGGGGCTTGCTCCCGATAGCGTCGTGTCAGTCGATATCTCTTTGACTGATGTACCGCTACCGGGAGCAAGCCCCCTCCCACAGGTTCAAACGCCGGCAGATCAGGCGTAAGTGTCGATCAATGTACCGAGCATTTCGTCCGAAGCCTTGGCCACCTTGACGCCCAGCTCGACCTGGAACTTGCCTTCGGCCAGTTCCACCATATTGCTGGCGGAGTTGGTCGGTTGGCCGCGATTGACCGCCTGCAGGCGATCATTCTGGGCATCCGAAGGCTGACTGGTGGCGGCACTGGCGATCTTGCCGGCGGCCTGGTCCACACGGTTCTGCCCGGACTGAATGGTATTCAGGCCCGAATAAAACGCGCTGCTTCCAGAGATTTCCATGGCTAAGCCTGCCTTTACAGAATCGTGAGCGGTGATTGAAGCAGAGATCGTGGCCAAATGCCCGTCAAAAACAATAATGGCACAGTGCCTTAGCGATAGCCAAAATCAGTCAAGCAGATCCAGGTGCAGGTGGTGCGCCACCGCTTCAGCCCCGGCGTGCTTGAGCTTGGGCACACGCCCCAGGCACGGCGCCGGCAACCGCTCAGCCAGGGTGGCGAGGTTTTCTTCCAGACGAGAGGTCTTGGGATCAATGATATTGGCCACCCACCCCGCCAACTGCAAACCATCCCGCGCGATGGCCTCGGCGGTGAGCAAGGCATGGCTGATACAACCCAGGCGCACGCCCACCACCAGGATCACCGGCAGTTTGAGCACCATGGCCAGGTCTGACAGGTTGGCCTGATCAGCCAACGGCACGCGCCAGCCGCCGGCGCCTTCGATCAAGGTGAAATCGGCCTGGCGCGCCAGAATCTGCTGCATGGGTTTGAGCAACGACTGCACCGTCAGCGCAACCCCTGCCTCGCGCGCCGCCAAATGCGGTGCGATGGCAGGCTCGAACGCCACGGGGTTGACCTCGGCATAACTGAGCGGCAATGAACACTGCGCCAGCAGCGCCAGGGCATCGTCGTTGCGCAGGCCGTGGGGCGTCAGCGCGCAGCCGGACGCCACCGGTTTGCCCGCAGCCGTGCTTCTGCCGGCTTGGCGCGCCGCGTGCAACAGGCCGGCGGCGACGGTGGTCTTGCCCACATCGGTGTCGGTGCCGGTGATGAAATAAGCGGGGCTCATAGAGGTTTCTCCAGTACGGCATACACCACTTGATACGTTGCCGGCAGGCCCTGGGCCTGGCGGAACTGCTCATACGCTTGAACCAATGCGGTAATTCGCGCGCGGCCCGTCAACCCACCGGGGCGGCCTGGGTTCAGATTGTGTGCGCCCAGGGCCTTCAATTCGTGGGTCAGGCTGCGCACATCGGGGTAATGCAGCACATGGGGCTGGCGCTCCAGGCTGACCACGCGCAAACCGCTGGCCGCGCACAATTGCTGGTAAGCCTCGAAGGTACGGAAACGGTTGACGTGCACCAGGCCATCGGCGGCGCGCCAGCTTTCGCGCAGTTCATCCAGCGTGCCCACGCATAAACTGGCAAACGCCAATACGCCGCCCGGCTGCAGCACCCGATAGGCCTCGCTCAGCACTGCGTCGAAGTTCGCACACCATTGCACCGCCAGGCTGGAGAACAGCAGCCCGAAGCTGTCAGCTTTCAGCGGCAAGCGTTCCGCATCACCGGCAATGAAGTGCTGCGCGCCACCTGAAGGCCGCGCATGAGCAAGCATGCCCTCGGCAATATCCAGCGCCACGCCTTGGCTCGCGGGCATGCGTTCAGCTAACACACGGCTGAAGTAACCTGTGCCGCAGCCCATATCCAGCCAACGTTGTGGCGCCCCCGCCGACGGCAAACGCGACAGCAGGCCGTGCCCCACCGCTCGCTGCAATTGAGCGACGCTGTCGTAACTGGCTGCCGCACGGGAGAACGAGGCCGCCACCCGGAGCTTGTCCGGCAAGGCGCCCGGCAGTGAAGGTTGGGAGAGATCAGTCATCAACACACTCATGCAAAAAAGCCTGGATGGCCTCCGCCACACCGTGAGGGTCCTCCAGAAGAAAAGCGTGACCGGCTTGTTCAATCAGGCCGATTTCTACATCGGGCAACAATGCCAAGAGCGCACTGGCCGCCTGCGCGGGCACCAACGCGTCCATAGCGGCAAACAGGTGCAACTGCGGGCCGCGATAGGCGAGCAAGGCCTCACGCGTGTCCAATTGAGCGAGTAACTCTAAACCCGGCATCAATACATGGGGGGCCGTATGCGGGGCGCCGCTGACCAGCAAACGCGAGAGCGCGCGAGGGTCGGCGGCGCCTTTGGCACACAGCAGTCCAAAGCGTTTGAGAGTGACTTGCGAGTCAGCGTGGCAACCGCTGAGGAACGCATCGAACGTCTCGGCGGGCATCGCATCCGGCCAGCCCTCGTGGGCAACAAAACACGGGTTGCTCGCCAGGGTCAGCAGGCCACAGCAACGCTCGCCGCGCCGTGCCGCCAACTCGGCGGCCAGCATGCCGCCGAGGGACCAGCCGCCCAGCCAGGTGTTGTCCGGCAAGGTCGCGTCAAGTTCATCGAGCCATTCTTCCAGGTCGCAGGAGCCCAGCGCAGGCAACGGCTCAATCTGCACGTGCAGGTGTTCATCCAGGCCCTGCAAGGCGGCGGCCAATGGTTCCAGCGGCGATACGCCAAGGCCCCAGCCGGGCAGCAATACCAGTCGATTACGCATGGGCAGGCTCCAGGCGCAAACACGCTTGCAATGCGCTCAACAATAGCTGCACCTGCGCTTCACTGTGGGCCGCCGTCAACGTCACGCGCAACCGCGCACCGCCGGCGGGCACGGTGGGTGGGCGGATCGCGGTGACCATCAGGCCGCGCTCGCGCAGCCTCTGCGATAAACGCACGGCTCTGGCGCTGTCGCCGACCAGGATCGGTTGGATCGGGGTGAAGCTGTCCATCAAGTTCAGGCCAAGCTGCTCGGCCCCTTGGCGGAACTGGCGAATCAGGCCGTTGAGGTGTTCACGCCGCCAATGCTCGGTGCGCAGCAGCTCCAGGCTTTTGAGTGTGGCGCAGGCCAGCGCCGGCGGTTGGCTGGTGGTGTAGATGTACGGCCGGGCGAACTGGATCAGGCTTTCGATCAGCTCTTCACTGCCCGCCACAAACGCACCGGCGGTGCCGAATGCCTTGCCAAGCGTGCCGACCAATACCGGTACATCGTCCTGGCTCAAGCCAAAGTGCTCGACGATCCCACCACCGTTGGCCCCCAGCGGGCCGAAGCCATGGGCGTCATCCACCATCAACCAGGCGCCCTTGGCCTTGGTTTCGCGCGCCAGCGCGGGCAGGTCGGCCAGGTCGCCATCCATGCTGAACACACCGTCGGTGACCACCAGGGTATTGCCGGTGGCTTTTTCCAGGCGCTTGGCCAGGCTGGCCGCGTCGTTATGCAGGTAGCGATTGAACCGCGCACCCGACAGCAAGCCGGCATCCAGCAGCGAGGCATGGTTAAGGCGGTCTTCGAGTACCGTATCGCCCTGCCCCACCAATGCGGTGACCGCGCCCAGGTTGGCCATGTAACCGGTGGTAAACAGCAAGGCACGCGGGCGACCGGTCAGGTCGGCCAGGGCTTCTTCGAGTTCGTGGTGCGGCATGGCGTGCCCGACCACCAGGTGCGAAGCGCCACCGCCCACGCCCCAACGAGATGCACCGGCGCGCCAGGCTTCGATCACTTGCGGGTGATTGGCCAGCCCCAGGTAGTCGTTGTTGCAGAACGCCAACAGCGGCTGCCCGTCTACCACCACTTGCGGGCCTTGGGGGCTCTGGAGCAGAGGACGTTGACGGTAAAGATGTTCGGCACGGCGGGCAGCGAGGCGCGCGGCGAGATCGAAAGACATGCAGGCCTCGATTCAGCAGGATGTTCGCGGTAGAACATGTGGGAGGGGGCTTGCTCCCTCCCACATTTGAATTGCATTTGGGTCAAACAGCGGCGTTGTAAAACTGCTCGCTGCTCTTGTGCTCCACCAACGCCTGTTCGATCGCCGCCTGGTGCACTTCGTCGGCATGCTCTTCACGGGCTTCCGGCAGGATGCCCAGGCGCGCGAACAGTTGCATGTCTTTGTCGGCTTGCGGGTTGGCGGTGGTCAGCAGTTTGTCGCCATAGAAGATCGAGTTCGCCCCGGCGAAAAACGCCAGCGCCTGCATCTGTTCATTCATCGCTTCACGGCCGGCCGACAGGCGCACATGGGATTGCGGCATCAGGATGCGCGCCACCGCCAGCATGCGGATAAAGTCGAACGGGTCGATGTCCTCGGCGTTTTCCAACGGCGTACCGGCCACCTTCACCAGCATGTTGATCGGCACCGACTCCGGATGCTCCGGCAGATTGGCCAACTGGATCAGCAGGTTGGCGCGGTCGTCGAGGGACTCGCCCATGCCGAGGATGCCGCCCGAGCAGATCTTCATCCCCGAATTACGCACATAGGCCAGGGTTTGCAGGCGCTCGCTGTAGGTACGGGTGGTGATGATGCTGCCGTAAAATTCCGGCGAGGTATCGAGGTTGTGGTTGTAGTAGTCGAGGCCGGCCTGGGCCAGGGCTTCGGTCTGGTCCTGGTCGAGACGGCCGAGGGTCATGCAGGTTTCCAGGCCCATGGCCTTCACGCCTTTGACCATCTGCAACACGTAGGGCATGTCTTTGGCCGACGGGTGCTTCCAGGCGGCGCCCATGCAGAAGCGCGTAGAACCGATGGCTTTGGCGCGGGCAGCCTCTTCGAGGACCTTCTGCACTTCCATCAGTTTTTCTTTTTCCAGGCCGGTGTTGTAGTGGCCCGACTGCGGACAATATTTGCAATCTTCCGGGCAGGCGCCGGTCTTGATCGACAGCAGCGTCGACACCTGCACCCGGTTGGCGTCGAAATGCGCGCGGTGCACGGTCTGCGCCTGGAACAACAGGTCATTGAACGGTTGCACAAACAGTGCTTTGACTTCGGCCAGGGACCAATCGTGACGCAGGGTGGCAGTGGTGCTGGCGCTCATGGGCGATTCCTTGATTATGCTTTGACAGGCGCTGCGGGAAGGGCAATACCCACAGGCGCGACACGGATGCTCGGCATATTTAAGGAAGATCCATGCACTGTCAACTGAAGCGCAAATACCAGGTTTACATCTGGTCAAAAAACAAACAGAACTGTTTGATCTGCGATGAGCCCACTGAAACCGCCGACTCGGTCTGCAACGCCTGCGAGACCGAACTGCCCTGGCTGATGGAACACTGCGAAGTCTGCGCCCTGCCCTTATCGATGGACGGCCTGGTCTGCGGCCAGTGCCAACAGCAACCGCCGGCGTTTAAACAGGTGATCGCCCCCTGGCTCTACAGCTTTCCCGTCGACCGTCTGATAAGCCGCTTCAAACACCAGGCGCGCTGGCCGCTCGGGCATATGCTCGGCCGTTTATTGGGGCAACACGTGCAACACCGCTTCGACAACACTGCCCTCACACGCCCGGACGCCCTGCTGCCGGTACCCATGGCGCGCAAACGCCTGCGCGAACGTGGCTATAACCAGGCGCTGATGTTGGCGCGCTGGCTCAGCGCCGACCTGAATATCCCCTGCGATGAACACCTGCTGCTGCGCCCCCATGAAACCCTCGCGCAACAAGCCCTCGACGCCAAGACCCGCAAACGCAACCTGCTCGGCGCCTTTGCCCTGGCCGCCGGCGCCCAGGTGCAAGGCCGCCATTTTGCCGTGGTGGACGACGTACTCACCACCGGCGCCACTGCCCACAGCCTGGCGCGGTTGTTGATCCATGCCGGCGCGCGACAGGTCGACGTGTACTGCCTGGCGCGCACGCCAAAGCCAGACACTTGACTCTGCCGCCCCGCGCCCGCAACGTCCGCTCATCCCCACACAGCGTATGCCCATGTCTCTACCCACCCTGCTCAGCCAACATATCGTCCGCCGCCCGCAGCGCATTGCCTTGCTTGCGCATATCGCCGAGCAGGGCTCCATTACCCGCGCCGCCAAAAGCGCTGGCTTGAGTTACAAGGCCGCCTGGGACGCCATCGACGAGTTGAACAACCTGGCGCAAAAACCGCTGGTCGAACGCAGCGTCGGCGGCAAGGGCGGCGGCGGCGCCAGGCTCACGGTCGAAGGTGAACGGGTACTGCGCCTCTATCAGCGCCTGCAAGCGGTGCAGGCCCAAGTGCTGGGTTCGGACGAAGCGGCCAGTGACTTCAACCTGCTCGGCCGCCTGATGCTGCGCACCAGCGCGCGTAACCAGCTGCATGGCCAGGTCGTTGCGATTCAACGCCAAGGCCGCAACGATTTGGTGCGCCTGCAACTGACGGGCGGGCTGACCCTCGAGGCGCAGATCACCCACGACAGCACGCAGCGGCTGGAGCTGGAGTTGGGCGTGGAAGTCGTCGCCTTGATCAAGGCCGGTTGGCTGGAACTGCTGGCACCGCAGGCAGCCGCAACACTTGGACACAATTGTATGAGCGGCATCGTCGCCGCCATTCTCACCGCCGAGGACGGCCCCAGCGAAGTGCGCATCACCCTGCCCAACGGCCTGGTTTTATGCGCCCTGGCGCCGCCGGACGCGCTGAACGCACTGGGCACCACCGAAGGTCAGACGGTCCAGGTGCAATTCGCCCCCAGCCAGGTCTTGCTCGGCACCCCCGTGTAAGTTGCACGCTGCCTTCAAATTGCAACAATTTCGTCACGACGGCTGCTTAAGGTGTTAGCAAAAAGCACTCAAGGAGCCCGTGATGAGCCTGTTAGAAGAGAACCAAGCCACCGACCTCGAACAGATGGTCGGCCTCACCCGCCGTCGTTTTATCGGCGCCGGCGCACTCTGCGGTGCCGCGATGTTCCTGGGCGGCAACCTGCTCAGCCGCAGCGCCCTGGCCGTAAACGCGGCCTCCGCCAGCCCGCTGCTGGGTTTCACCAGCATCGCCGCCGCCACCAGCGACACCATCACCCTGCCGCCGGGCTACAGCGCTTCGGTGCTGATCAGTTGGGGCCAGCCGCTGCACAAGAGCGCCCCGGCCTTTGACCCGTCCGGCAACGGCACGGCCAAGGCCCAGGAACAGCAGTTCGGCGACAACAACGACGGCATGAGCCTGTTCGCCTTCCCCGGTGACGACAACCGCGCGCTGATGGCGATCAACAACGAATACACCAACTATCGCTACCTCTATGCCCACGGTGGCGCGCCGCAGTCGGCCGAAGACGTGCGCAAGGCCCAGGCCAGCGAAGGCGTGTCGGTGATCGAAATACGGCGCAAGGGCGACACCTGGCAGTTCGTCCAGGACTCGCGCTACAACCGGCGCATCCACGGCAACTCGCCGATCCGCCTGAGCGGTCCCGCCGCCGGCCACGAATGGCTGAAAACCAGCGCCGACAAGTCCGGCAAAAAAGTCCTCGGCACCTTCCAGAATTGCGCCAACGGCAAAACGCCATGGGGCACGTACCTGACCTGTGAAGAGAACTTCACCGACTGCTTCGGCAGCAGCAACCCACAGCAAGCATTCGATGCCGGGCAGAAACGCTACGGCGTGGTCGCCGCCAGCAAAGAGATCAACTGGCACCTGCACGACCCGCGCTTCGACATGGCCAAGCACCCCAACGAACTCAACCGCCACGGCTGGGTGGTGGAAATCGACCCGTTCGACCCGCAATCCACCCCGACCAAACGCACCGCCCTGGGCCGCTTCAAACATGAGAACGCAGCGCTGGCCGAAACCCGCGACGGCCGTGCCGTGGTGTACATGGGCGACGATGAGCGCGGTGAGTTCATCTACAAATTCGTCAGCCGCGACAAGATCAACCACAAGAACCCCAAGGCCAACAAGGACCTGCTCGACCACGGCACCTTGTATGTGGCGATCTTCGACGCGGGCGACGGCGACGTCGACCACCCCAAGGGCAAGGGCCAATGGGTGGAACTCACCCACGGCAAAAACGGCATCGACGCCAGCAGCGGCTTTGCCAGCCAGGCCGAAGTGTTGATCCACGCGCGCCTGGCCGCCAGCGTGGTCAAAGCCACGCGCATGGACCGCCCGGAATGGATCGTGGTCAGCCCCACCGACGGCCAGGTCTATTGCACCCTGACCAATAACGCCAAGCGCGGCGAAGACGGCCAGCCGGTGGGCGGCCCCAACCCACGCGAAAAGAACGTCTACGGCCAGATCCTGCGCTGGAAGGCCAATGCCGATGACCACGGCGCGGCTGACTTCAGTTGGGACCTGTTCGTGGTGGCTGGCAACCCTGGGGTACATGCCGGCAAGCCCAAGGGCGGCTCGTCCAACATCAACCCACAAAACATGTTCAACAGCCCCGATGGCCTGGGCTTCGACAAGGCCGGGCGCTTGTGGATCCTCACCGATGGCGACTACAGCAACGCCGGCGACTTCGCGGGGATGGGCAATAACCAGATGCTCTGCGCCGACCCAGGCACTGGCGAAATCCGCCGCTTCATGGTGGGCCCGGTGGCATGTGAGGTCACGGGGATCAGCTTCTCGCCGGATCAGAAAACCCTGTTTGTGGGGATCCAGCATCCCGGTGAAACCGGCGGTTCGACCTGGCCGGAACATTTGCCGAACGGCAAGCCGCGCTCGTCGGTGATGGTGATTCGGCGGGATGACGGCGGGGTCGTCGGCGCCTGACACGGCCTCATCGGGGGCAAGCCCCCTCCCACATTTGAACTGTATTCACAAATCAAAGTGTGGGAGGGGGCTTGCTCCCGATGGCAATCGCACAGCCACCACCTATCTCTGGCCCGGTGCGTTACCATACCGGGCCGGACGCGGCGCCCTGCTGCGCGCAGGAGTTCGCATGGCCCACCCGTTTGAAACACTCACTCCCGACCTGGTCCTCGACGCTGTCGACAGCATCGGTTTCCTCAGCGATGCCCGCATCCTGGCGCTTAATAGCTACGAAAATCGCGTGTATCAGGTGGGCATCGAAGGCTCAGAACCGCTGATCGCCAAGTTCTATCGCCCCCAGCGCTGGACCAACGAGGCGATCCTCGAAGAACACCGCTTTACCTTTGAACTGGCCGAATGCGACGTGCCGGTGGTGGCGCCCCTTATCCACAACGGCGCAAGCCTGTTCGAACACGCGGGTTTCCGTTTTACCCTGTTCCCGCGCCGTGGCGGCCGCGCGCCGGAACCGGGCAACCTCGACCAGTTGTATCGCCTCGGGCAATTGCTCGGTCGCCTGCACGCCGTGGGCTCCACCCGCCCGTTCGAACACCGCGAAGCGCTGGGGGTGAAGAACTTCGGTCACGACTCCCTCACCACCCTGCTCGAAGGCAATTTCATTCCCAAAAGCCTGCTGCCAGCCTACGAGTCCGTGGCCCGTGACCTGCTCAAGCGCGTGGAAGAGGTGTACAAGGCCACGCCGCACAAGAACATCCGCATGCACGGCGATTGCCACCCCGGCAACATGATGTGCCGTGACGAGATGTTCCATATCGTCGACCTGGATGACTGCCGCATGGGCCCGGCGGTCCAGGACCTGTGGATGATGCTCGCCGGCGACCGTCAGGAATGCCTGGGGCAGTTGTCGGAATTGATGGACGGCTACCAGGAATTCCATGACTTCGACCCGCGTGAATTGGCGCTGATCGAACCCCTGCGCGCGTTGCGCCTGATGCACTACAGCGCCTGGCTGGCGCGGCGTTGGGACGACCCGGCGTTTCCGCACAGCTTTCCGTGGTTCGGCAGTGAGCGGTATTGGGGGGATCAGGTGCTGGCGTTGCGCGAACAGCTTTCGGCACTTAACGAAGAACCGCTGAAGCTCTTCTGACTGCTTTTTAAGGTGGAAGGGGGCTTGCTCCCTCCCACATAAAGCAAAGCAGATCCCACCAATAGACAAATATCCTTACAATCGCGCCTTGTTAGCTGCCTAAGCAAGGACTCTGCAATGCACGCCGCCAACCCCCGCAAGGGTTACATCCTGGGCCTTAGCGCCTACGTTATCTGGGGCTTGTTCCCGCTCTACTTCAAAGCCATCGCCAGCGTACCCGCCGCCGAGATCATCGTGCATCGCGTGCTGTGGTCGGCGTTGTTCGGCGGTTTGCTGCTGATGGTATGGAAACACCCCGGCTGGTTCCGCGAGCTGCGCGACAACCCCAGGCGCCTGGCAATCCTGGCCTTGAGCGGATCGCTGATTGCGGCCAACTGGCTGACCTATGTGTGGTCGGTCAATACCGGGCGCATGCTGGAGGCGAGCCTGGGTTACTACATCAACCCGCTGGTGAATGTGCTGCTCGGCATGTTGCTGCTCGGCGAACGCCTGCGCCGCCTGCAATGGGTAGCCGTCGGGCTGGCCGCGGTGGGCGTGGCGCAACAGGTGTGGCAGGTCGGCAGCCTGCCGTGGGTGTCGCTGGCATTGGCGCTGACCTTTGGTTTCTACGGTTTGATCCGCAAGCAGGCGCCGGTCAAGGCGCTGCCGGGGCTGGTCGTGGAAACCTGGATGCTGGTGCCGATTGCCGTTGCGTGGTTGCTGTTCAACCCAAGCGCCCACAGCGCACAGCTTGCATTTTGGAGCACCTCCGAAGCCTGGTGGCTGGTGGCCGCCGGCCCCGTGACGCTGATCCCGCTGGTGTGCTTCAACGCCGCCGCGCGGCATTTGCCCTACACGGCCCTGGGCTTTTTGCAGTACGTGGCGCCCACCCTGGTGTTGCTGGAAGCGGTGTTGCTGTTCGGCGAGCACCTGGCGCCAAGCACGCTGCTCGCCTTTGCCTTTATCTGGGCCGGCCTGGTGGTCTACAGCGTGGATGCCTGGCTGACGGTACGCAAGCGCTGATCAAATAATGCACAACCCTCTGCGAGCCACAGCCAACGTGGCTTGCAGGCATCCACCCCAAGGTTATCCACAGGCCCATGCAAGATTTCCATGCATAACCTTGCGGGCGGACTATTCCTCGTTGCGCAGCTCTACCATCAAGTCATCGGCCAAGGTTTCCAGGCAGTCCTGCAACTTATCCAGGGATAACGTCGACGGCACCTGCAGCAGCGCCTCGGCGTTGAACAGCGGGTCACCACTCATCGGCGCCGGCCGCACATCGGTGTTCAAGCGCTCCAGATTCACGCCCTGCTTGCTCAATAGCGCGGTGATCTCACGCACAATGCCCGCGCGGTCATTGCCCACCAGCGTCATCACAATCGGTTTGGACGCCAGGGCCTGCCCGGTGCTGCCCTCACCCACCAGCACACGGATGCCGTGTGTGGATAAGTCTTCCAACGCACCCACCAGTGCCTGACGGTTCTGCGCAGGCACGCTGACCCGCAGGATCCCGGCAAACTGCCCGGCCATATGGGCCATGCGGCTTTCCAGCCAATTGCCACCGTGGGCGGCGATGTTCTGCGCGATGCGTTCAACCAGGCCGGGTTTGTCGGCGGCGATAATTGTGAGTACAAGATGGTCCATGGCGAAGCCCTCTGGAATTCAATCTACAAGGTGGACCCGGCGGCCCTCGAAAACAAATCGTGTACCATTTTTATATTTATCTGGAACAATCCAATAGTTTTTTGAGAACATCCGGTTCTCCGCTGTGACCGTACGACCAAAGTGGGTCGCTAAACGACGTATTTAGTCTAATTTTCACAACCGCAAGTCATCATGTAGTATGCCCAACCGAGCACTACATAATGAAAATCTGAAACAGCGCATAAGCTCCGCAGAGTGAGGCAAGAGATGACTGAACACGTTCAAGTCGGTGGCCTGCAGGTCGCCAAAGTCCTGTTCGACTTCGTGAACAACGAAGCCATTCCCGGTACCGGCGTCACTGCCGAGCAGTTCTGGGCCGGTGCCGACAAGGTCATCCACGACCTGGCCCCGAAGAACAAAGCCCTACTCGCCAAACGCGACGATTTCCAGGCGCGGATCGATACCTGGCACCAGACCCATGCCGGCCAGGCTCATGACCCAGTGGCCTACAAAGCCTTCCTGCAAGACATTGGATACCTGCTGCCAGAAGCCGCGGATTTCCACGCCTCGACCCAAAACGTCGATGATGAAATCGCACGCATGGCCGGCCCCCAACTGGTGGTGCCGGTGATGAATGCCCGCTTCGCCCTCAACGCCTCCAACGCGCGTTGGGGCTCGCTGTATGACGCGCTGTATGGCACCGACGCCATCAGCGAAGCCGACGGCGCCGAGAAGGGCAAGGGCTATAACAAAGTGCGCGGCGACAAAGTCATCGCCTTCGCCCGCGCCTTCCTCGACGAAGCCGCCCCGCTCAGCGCCGGCAGCCACGTCGACTCCACCGGCTACAAGATCGTCGACGGCAAGTTGATCGTCAGCCTCAAGGGCGGCAGCAACAGCGGCCTGCGTGATGACGCCCAGTTGATCGGCTTCCAGGGCCCCGCGGCCGAGCCGATCGCGATCCTGTTCAAACACAATGGCCTGCACTTCGAACTGCAGATCGACGCCAGCACCCCGGTCGGCCAGACCGACGCCGCCGGCGTCAAAGACGTGCTGATGGAAGCCGCGCTGACCACCATCATGGACTGCGAAGATTCCGTGGCCGCCGTGGACGCCGACGACAAAGTGGTGATCTACCGCAACTGGCTCGGCCTGATGAAAGGCGACCTGGCTGAAGAGGTGGCCAAGGGCGGCAAGACGTTCACCCGTACCATGAACCCCGACCGCGTCTACACCGGCGTGGACGGCCAGGACGTGACCCTGCACGGCCGCTCGCTGTTGTTCGTGCGCAACGTGGGCCACCTGATGACCATCGACGCGATCCTCGACAAAGACGGCCACGAAGTGCCCGAAGGTATCCTCGACGGCCTGCTCACCAGCCTGGCGGCGATCCACAGCCTCAACGGCAACAGCAGCCGCAAGAACAGCCGCACCGGGTCGGTGTACATCGTCAAGCCGAAGATGCACGGCCCCGAAGAAGCCGCGTTCACCAACGAGCTGTTCGGCCGCATCGAAGAGGTGCTGAACCTGCCGCGTAACACGCTCAAAGTCGGCATCATGGACGAGGAACGCCGCACCACGGTCAACCTCAAGGCCTGCATCAAGGCCGCCAGTGAGCGCGTGGTGTTTATCAACACCGGCTTCCTCGACCGCACCGGCGATGAAATCCACACCTCCATGGAAGCCGGCGCGATGGTGCGCAAGGCCGCGATGAAGGCGGAAAAATGGATCGGCGCCTACGAAAACTGGAACGTCGATATCGGCTTGAGCACCGGCCTGCAAGGTCGCGCACAGATCGGTAAAGGCATGTGGGCGATGCCCGACCTGATGGCGGCGATGCTCGAACAGAAAATCGCCCACCCATTGGCCGGCGCCAACACGGCGTGGGTACCGTCTCCGACGGCCGCCGCGCTGCATGCGTTGCACTATCACAAGGTCGACGTGTTCGCGCGCCAGGCCGAGCTGGCCAAACGCGAGCGCGCCTCGGTGGATGACATCCTGACCATCCCCCTGGCCAGCAACACCGATTGGTCCGAAGAAGAAATCCGCAACGAGCTGGACAACAACGCCCAGGGCATCCTCGGCTATGTGGTGCGCTGGATCGACCAGGGCGTCGGCTGCTCGAAAGTGCCGGACATCAACGACGTAGGGCTGATGGAAGACCGCGCCACCCTGCGAATTTCCAGCCAGCACATCGCCAACTGGCTGCGTCACGGCATCGTCACCGAGGCCCAGGTGATGGAAAGCCTCAAGCGCATGGCACCGGTGGTAGACCGTCAAAACGCCGGGGATGCGTTGTACCGCCCACTGGCGCCGGATTTCGACAGCAACATCGCGTTCCAGGCAGCGGTGGAGTTGGTGATTGAAGGGACCAAACAGCCCAATGGCTATACCGAGCCGGTATTGCACCGCCGGCGTCGGGAGTTCAAGGCTAAAAACGGCCTGTAAATGAAAAAGCCCTGATCGTGAGATCAGGGCTTTTTCTTTGGGGGGCTGTGGTGGCTGGTCTGGCCCTATCGGGAGCAAGCCCCCGATGAGGCCCTTACAGTCACCACAGAATCAGGACACCATCCCCAACTCCCGCTTGACCAGCTTCGCCAACTTCACGCTATCAATCGGCTTGAGCAAAAAGTCCACCACACTCAAATGCATCGCATCAATCACGTCTGGCGCTTCCGCATCCCCCGATATGATGATGATCGGCAACGCCGCGCGGGTGGATTCGCGCACCTGGCGAATCAACTCCAGGCCATTGCTCGGCGCCATGCGCAGGTCGGTGATCAGCAAACCGATCGAGCTGCTGGACTTCAGCAAGTCCCACGCCCTCTCGCCACTGTCGGCGGTCATGCAGCGAATGCCATCGAGGCCCAGGATTTCAGCCAGCAGTTCGCGCGCGTCTTTATCGTCGTCAACGATCAGCACACGTTGTGGCGGCAAATCAGGCTCCAGCATCACGGCGCTCAGCGCCTCGCGCTCGGCATCACTCAAAATATCGTGGTCGGACATACGGTTCTCAGCAGCTCTCATCACTCTCACAGCACACTCGTCAGACATCTGCTGAAGGACGATCAATGTGCCTTTCGTCGGAAACTTTGCCTAGTAGGTGTTCCACGGGGTTTGGACGATATTCATGTAAGGTTTTTCCCTAGCTTCACGCCGTTTGCAGCGACCTAGACTTACGTCCAATGGGCACCCGCCGCGCAGGAGTCGACCATGCAGGACGATAACGACAAAAAAACTGCGGTCACTGTTATGAGTAAAGCTGATGCTTTCACGCAGGCGGGTAAAACCGCCGTGTTGCAGAACATCCACGGCACCCTGCAATTCCTGCAACGCTTCCCCCCGTTCAACCAGATGGAAAACGCGCACCTGGCGTTTCTGGTCGAGCAGTGCCAGTTACGCTTTTTCGGCCCCGGCGAGAGCATTCTCAAGCCGTCCGGGGGACCGGTGGAGCACTTTTATATCGTCAAGCAAGGTCGTGTGGTGGGCGAGCGACCGGACTCGGAGCACACCACCTTCGAAATCACCACCGGCGAATGTTTCCCCCTCGCCGCGCTCCTGGGTGAACGCGCCACGCGCACCGAGCACAAGGCCGCCGAAGACACCTTCTGCCTGCAACTGAACAAACCGGCCTTTATCAAGCTGTTTGCCCTCTCCAGCCCGTTTCGCGACTTTGCCCTGCGCGGCGTCAGCAGCCTGCTGGACCAGGTCAACCAGCAGGTGCAGCAAAAGGCCGTGGAAACCCTCGGCACGCAATACTCCTTGAACACCCGCCTGGGCGAATTGGCCATGCGCCACCCGGTCACGTGCAACCCGGACACACCGCTGCGCGAAGCGGTGACGCTGATGCACGAGCAGCAAGTGGGCAGCATCGTGATCGTCGACGAACACAAGGCGCCACTGGGCATTTTCACCTTGCGCGACCTTCGCCAAGTGGTGGCCGATGGCACCGGCGATTTCAGCCAGCCGATCGCCGCGCACATGACCCAGGCGCCGTTCTTCCTGACGCCGGATCACAGCGCGTTCGACGCCGCCATCGCCATGACCGAGCGGCATATCGCCCATGTGTGTCTGGTCAAGGACCAGCGCTTGTGTGGCGTGGTGTCCGAACGCGACCTGTTTTCCCTGCAGCGCGTCGACCTGGTGCACCTGGCCCGCACCATCCGCAATGCGCCACGGGTAGAGCACCTGGTGGCGCTGCGCGGCGAGATCGGCCAATTGGTGGAACGCATGCTGACCCATGGCGCGTCGTCCACCCAGATCACCCACATCATTACGCTGCTCAACGATCACACCGTGTGCCGGGTGATCGAGCTGAGCCTTGCCGAAAAAGGCGACCCTGGCGTGCCGTTCAGTTGGTTGTGTTTCGGCAGCGAAGGCCGTCGTGAGCAGACGCTGTACACCGACCAGGACAACGGCATTCTGTTCGAAGCCAAGGATGCGGTGGAAGCCGCCGAGATCCGCGGGCGCCTGCTGCCCCTGGCGCAGCAGATCAACCAGAGCCTGGCACTGTGCGGGTTCAGCCTGTGCAAGGGCAATATCATGGCCGGCAACCCCGAGTTGTGCTTGTCGCGGGCCGAATGGGCGCGACGCTTTGCGGCGTTTATTCGCGAAGCGACGCCGGAGAACCTGCTGGGTTCAAGCATCTATTTCGACCTGCGCGTGGTGTGGGGCGACGAACACGGCTGCGAGCAGTTGCGCCAAGGCATCCTGGACCAGGTGGCGGACAACCGGCTGTTCCAGCGCATGCTCGCCGAGAACGCCTTGCGCCAGCGCCCGCCGGTGGGCCGCTTCCGTGAATTTGTGCTGACGCGCAAAGGCAGCGAAAAGGCCACGCTGGACCTCAAGGTGCAAGGCCTCACACCGTTTGTCGACGGCGCGCGCCTGCTGGCCCTGGCCAATGGCATCCGTGCCAACAACACCCTGGAGCGCCTGCGCCAGTTGGTGATCAAGGAAGTCATCGAACCGCTGGACGGCGCCGCCTATGAAGAGGCGTACCACTTTATCCAGCAAACCCGCATGCAACAGCACCAACTGCAAACCCGCGAGAACCAGCCGTATTCCAACCGCGTCGACCCCGACAGCCTTAACCATCTGGACCGGCGCATCCTGCGTGAATCCCTGCGCCAGGCCCAACGCCTGCAAAGCAGCCTGACCTTGCGGTACCAACTGTGAGCCTGTTCAGTTGGTTGCGCACGGCCAAACCCAGGCTGGATGCGGCGCAACAGCGGCGCCTGGAGCAACTGCCCAAGCCCATCGCCTTGGGCGACAGTGCGTTGCGCACCCAACGCTGGGTGGTGGTGGACCTGGAAACCAGCGGCCTGAACCTCAACCGCGACCAGGTGCTGTCCATCGGCGCGGTGGTGATCGAAGACGGCGCGGTGGATTTTTCCCAGTTGTTCGAACGCACCTTGCAGCGCACCGACACCAAACTCAGCCCCAGTGTGCTGATCCACGGCCTGGGCCCCAGCGCCATCGCCGCCGGCAGCGATCCGGTCGAAGCCTTGCTGGACTTCATGGAATTTGTCGGCGACAGCCCGCTGCTGGCGTTCCATGCGCCGTTCGATCAGCACATGCTCGGCCGCGCACTCAAGGACAGCCTGGGTTATCGCCTGGCTCATCCGTTCCTCGATGTGGCCGACATCGCCCCGCTGGTGTGCCCCGAGGCGCACATCCGCGAAGCCGGGTTGGACGACTGGATCAAGCATTTCAACCTGCAGGTGGGCGAACGCCATCACGCCAGCGCCGATGCCCTGGCCACAGCCGAGCTGATGCTCATCCTGTTCAGTCGCGCGCGCCGGCACCACATCGACACCCCCCACGCGCTGCACACGCGTTTGAGCCAATGGAAACGGCGTAAACAAGCGCCATCGTTTTAATCTCATCTCCCGACAGACGCCAATTGCGCCCTTCCCACGCCTCTGACACAATCGCGAATAATTCTCGTTAGTTTAAACCTCTTGTTTATTCGGTGATGCCTTGTCGTCGGTCCAGAACCCACACAGTGAGCTTGTTGGCGCGTTGTACCGCGACCATCGTGGCTGGCTGCTGGCCTGGCTGCGACGCAATGTGGCCTGCCCCAGCCGCGCCGAAGACCTGAGCCAGGACACGTTCATGCGCCTGCTCGGCCGTGACGAGTTGCGCGCCCCGCGCGAGCCCCGCGCATTTCTGGTGGCGATCGCCAAAGGCTTGTTGTTCGACTACTTCCGTCGCGCAGCCCTGGAGCAGGCCTACCTCAGCGAATTGATGTTGATCCCGCCCAGCGAACACCCCTCGCCCGAAGAACAACAACTGATCCTCGAAGACCTCAAGGCCATCGACCGCCTGCTCGGCAAACTGTCCAGCAAGGCCCGCGCCGCCTTCCTCTATAACCGCCTCGACGGCCTGGGCCACGCGCAAATCGCCCAGCGCCTGGGGGTATCGGTGCCGCGTGTGCGCCAGTACCTGGCCCAGGGCATTCGCCAGTGCTACATCGCGCTGTATGGCGAGCCGTCGTGAGCATCAGCGGTTCCAAGCCGGTCTCGGCCCGGGTGCTGGACGCGGCGATTGCCTGGCAGCTGTCTCTGGATTCAGGCGACGGCAGCGCCGTGGAGCGCGAAGAGTTCGGCAAATGGCTGGCCAGCAATGAAGAGCACGCCCGTGCCTGGCGCCAGTTGGGCATGCTCGACCAGCGCTTTCGCGTGGCCTCGGGCCCGGCGCGGGCGGCGTTGTTGCAGTCGCGTGAGGGCATCCGCCAGCGTGTGCGCAAGTTGGGCACCGGCCTTGCCAGTATCGCGCTGGTGTGCGGCTTGGCGTTGTTCGCCGGCGAACGCTACGTACCGATCCACTATTGGCTGGCCGACCAGCGCACCGCCACCGGCGAGCAGCGCACGCTGAAACTGGCCGATGGCACCCGGATCAACCTCAATACCCATAGCGCCATCGACGTGCGTTTTGATGAGCAACGCCGGCTGATTGTGTTGCAGGAAGGCGAAATCTTCGTCGAGACCGGCCACAACGATGCGCGCCCGTTCTACGTGCAGACCCGCGACGGTAGCCTGCGGGCGCTGGGCACACGGTTTATCGTCAAGCGCGAAGACGACGCCACGCGCTTGAGCGTCCTGCAATCGGCGGTGGCGGCGCAACCACAGGCCTTGCACCAGGAACAGGTGTTCAAGGAAGGCCAGCAAGTGCTGATGCGCAGCGATGGCCTTGGCCCTGCGCTTGCCGTCACCCCCGCCACAGACGCCTGGACCCGCGGCATGCTGGTGGTCGACAACGCCCGTCTGGAGGATGTGGTCGAGGAGCTCAGCCGCTACCGCAGCGGTTATTTGGCTGTGGATAAAAACGTGGCCGACCTGCGCATCACCGGCAGCTTCCCGCTGCACGACACCACCCTGGCGCTCAACGCCCTGCTGCCCACCCTGCCGGTGCGCATCGAGCAACACACACCGTGGTGGGTGGTGGTCAAAGGTAAGCCTTAGGTTTTCCGGCGCCTGGGCTATCGCTATCGGGGGCAAGCCCCCTCCCACATTTTGATGTGTGTGGGAGGGGCTTGCCCCCGATGAGCCCCTCAAACACACCACAAAAAAAATTTCACCCTGCCCTATCACTTTTCGCTTCTCGTTCGGCACCTAGGCAATTGAGAAATATTTTCACTCAGGAGCCGTCCATGTCCCGCACGCTAGACACCTTGTTGCGCCCCAGCCTGTTAGCCGTGGCCATTGCCCTCAGCGCCCCGCTGGCCAGCACCGTGCTGTTCGCCGCCGAACAAGCCTCAAGCGTGCGCGCCTACAACCTGCCGGCGGCGCCCCTGGCGACCACGCTGAACCAGATCGCCAGCCAGGCCGGCCTGGCACTGACCCTCAACCCGGCGCTGGCGTCGGGCAAGACCTCGGCACCGGTCCAGGGCCAGTTTGATGCACCGGGCGCGCTGCGTGAGGCCCTGCACGGCACAGGCTTGCAACTGGAGCAGAGCAGCGCCGGGACGTTCAGCCTGGTGGCGGTTCCGGAGGGTGCGCTGGCGCTACCCACCACCAGCATCACTGGCCAGGACAGCTATGAAAGCGCCTGGGGCCCGGTCGACGGTTACCTGGCCAAGCGCACCGCCGCCGGCACCAAGACCGACACCGCGCTGGTCGAAGCACCCCGCTCGATCTCCATCGCCACCCGCGAACAAATGCAGGACCGCAACGTGCAAAACCTGGATGACGCGGTGAAGTACATGCCCGGCATCGTCTCCGCCAGCTACGGCAGCGATACCCGTTATGACTGGATGCGCGTACGCGGCTTCGAACCCACCCAATTCCTCGACGGCCTGCCACTGCCTCGTGGCGTGTACGCCAACCCGAAAGCCGAAACCTGGAACCTCGACCGCCTCGCCCTGCTGCGTGGCCCGGCGTCATCGGTGTACGGCCAGACCCCGCCGGGAGGCCTGCTGGACATGGTCAGCCGCCGTCCCAGCGCCGAGCAGAGCAGTGCCATCCAGGTGCAATACGGCAGCGACAACTATCGCCAGATCAACTTTGCCAGCACCGGCAAGATCGATGACGAAGGCCAGTTTCTCTATGGCCTCAGCGGCGTGGTGCGTGATGCGGGCACCCAGGTCGATCACATCGACAACAAGCGCTACAACATTGCGCCGAGCCTGACCTGGAATATCGACCCGGATACCCAGCTGACTTTCCTGTCGCAGTTCACGCGCGACGATACCGGTACCACCAGCCAGTTCCTGCCGATCCAGGGCACCAAGATCAAGTCGCCGCTGGGCGAGGTGTCACACCACAAGAACCTGGGCGACCCGGACTACGAATACTACGACCGCACCTACTACGCGCTGGGCTATGCCTTTGAGCATCGCTTCAACGATACGTGGCAGTTCAAGCAGAACCTGCGCTACACCAAATCGGACCTGTCGTTCCAGCAGTTGACCGTGGGTTCCTACGCGTTCTCACCGGCGGACGCGGCGGGCAATATCACCCGCTCCACCACCAACGTTGACGAGGACATCAGCCAGTTCGCGGTGGACAACCATTTCCAGGCTGACTTCGCGACCGGTGACATCCTGCACACCCTGCTGCTGGGCCTGGATCACCAGCGCACCGACACGTCCTATCGGGCGATATTCGGCACTGCGTCAGGGACCAATATTTTCAACCCGATCAATACCCAGCCAACCCTGCGCCCCACCGATGTCCGGCCGTTTTACGACTACAACCAGACAACCGTGCAAACCGGCCTCTACGTTCAGGATCAGATGGCCCTGGACCAGTGGCGTCTGACGCTGGGCGGTCGTGAAGACTGGGTGCATCAGGGCACTACCTACTTCAATGACAGCGATGCGACCAACACTGACCGCATCAAACACTTCAGTGGCAACGCGGCACTTAGCTATGTGTTCGACTCGGGCTTCGTGCCTTACTTGTCCTACGCCGAGTCGTTCCAACCGGCGAGCAACGCCGATACCAATGCGCTCACCACGTTTAAACCGACCGAAGGCAAACAATGGGAACTGGGGGTCAAGTACCAGCCGCCCGGCAGCAATACGCTGTTGAGCGCGGCCGTCTATGACCTGACCCAGAAGAACGTGCAGGTGACCACCATCGGCCCAGGGGGCCAGCAAATCAACAGCCAGACTGGCGAAGTGAAAGTCAAAGGCCTGGAACTGGAAGCGGTCTCCGATGTGACCGAGAACCTCAAGGTCATCGCCGCGTACACCTTGGCCAAGTCCGAGGTGCAAAAAGGCATCAACCAAGGCAACCGTCTGCAATTGATGCCCAACCAGCAAGCCTCGCTGTGGACCGACTACACCTGGCACACCGGCATCCTCGACGGCTTTGGCATCGGCTTCGGCGCCCGCTATACCGGCAACACCTACGGCGACCAGGCCAATACCTGGCTGGGCAAGGCCAACGCCTACACCGTGTTCGACGGCGCGGTGCACTACGACCTCGGCCGCCTCGACAACAACCTGAAGGGCGCGTCGGTGAAGGTGAACGCCACCAACCTGTTCAACAAGGATTACCTGTCCACCTGTGATGGCAACTACTGCTACTTCGGCGACCAACGCAGCGTCGTCGCCAGCGCCACCTACCAGTGGTAAATGGCCAAGGCTAGAACATGAAAAGCAAAACCATCCGCCGCTGGTCCTTCATCCACACCTGGACCAGCCTGATCTGCACGCTGTTCCTGCTGCTGCTCGCCCTCACCGGCCTGCCGCTGGTGTTTCACCATGAGATCGATCACCTGCTGGGCAACGAGCCCGAACTGGCGCGGATGCCCGCCGATACGCCGCAGCTCAACCTTGAGCAACTGGTGGCCAAGGCCCAGGCCCAACGCCCCGGCGAGGCGCTGCAGTACTTGGCCTGGGACGAGGATGACAAGAACGGCGTGATCGCAATCATGGCCGCCACCGCCGGCACCGAGCCCAATGCGTCCCATACCTTCATGCTCGATGCGCGCACCGGCGAGTCGGTGCCAATGCCGGCGGCCAACGGCGGCTTCACGCTGTTCCTGCTGCGCTTGCATGTGGATATGTTTGCCGGGCTGCCGGGCAAGTTATGGCTGGCGTTCATGGGTGTTCTGTTTGTGCTCGCGATGATCTCCGGCACCGTGCTGTACCTGCCGTTCATGCGCCGCTTGAAGTTCGCCACCGTGCGCCGGGACAAGTCCACCCGCCTGCGCTGGCTCGACCTGCATAACCTGATCGGCGTGGTCACGCTGACCTGGGCGCTGGTGGTGGGCGTGACCGGCGTGATCAGCGCCTGCGCCGACCTGATCATCGCCGCCTGGCGCCAGGACAGCCTCAGCGCGATGATCGCGCCCTACACAAACGCCCCGCCACTGACCCAACGCGCACCCGCCAGCGACCTGCTGAGCATCGCCGCCAAGGCGGCGCCCGGCATGCAGCCGGACTTCATTGCCTTCCCCGGCACGCGCTTTTCCAGCGAGCATCACTACGCCGTATTCATGAAAGGCGGCACCCACCTGACGTCGCATTTGCTCACCCCGGTGCTGATCGATGCCCGCACCCTGGCTGTCACCGCCATCGCCGAACGGCCGTGGTACATGGACGCCATGGGCCTGTCCCAGCCGCTGCACTTTGGTGACTACGGCGGCATGCCGATGAAGATCCTGTGGGCGGTGCTGGACGTGCTGACCATCATCGTGCTCGGCAGTGGCGTTTACCTGTGGATCGCGCGGCGCAAGGCAGGCAAGGCATGAAGCCGCGCCAGTCGAACTTCTGGAAGGTGTTTGGCCTGCCGCTGGGGGTTGGCCTGCTCAGCGCCGCCGGGCTGTGCGCGGCGTTGCTGGGGGATGGGCTGTGGGATTCGCTCAGTTGGGTGGGGTTGGGCGTGCCTGCTGTGATAGGCGTTTGGGGGTTGTTCAAGCGGCGCGCAACCCTCTAGGCTAGCCACAGCCCATTGAGAGGAATGCCCATGTCCGCGCCCAGCATGACCTTGTTCCACAACCCCGCTTCACCGTTCGTGCGCAAAGTCCGCGTGTTGCTGCTCGAAACCGGCCAGCAGGACCGCGTGGGCCTGCACGCCTGCGTGCCGACCCCGGTAACCCCGGATGCCCAGGTGATACAAGGCAACCCCGTGGGCAAGATCCCCGCCCTGCGCCTGGCCGACGGCAGCGTGCTGCACGACAGCCGGGTGATCCTGGATTACTTCGACCACCAGCACGTCGGCAACCCACTGATCCCCCGCGACGGCTCGGCGCGCTGGCGTCGCCTGACCCTGGCCTCCATGGCCGACGGCATCATGGACGCCGCCGTGCTGGTACGTTACGAAACCGCCCTGCGCCCGGTGGAAAAACACTGGGACCAGTGGCTCGACGAACAGCGCAACAAGATCAACCGCACCCTCGCCGAGCTGGAGCAGGACGCCATTGCCGAACTGGCCAGCCATTTCGACATCGCCGCCATCAGCGCGGCCTGCGCCTTGGGTTACCTGGATTTTCGCCATCCGGACATGCCCTGGCGGTCGGCCAACCCACAGCTTGCCGCCTGGTACGCCGAGGTCAGCCAGCGGCCTTCGATGCAGCAGACCCAGCCGCCGATCTGACATTCACGCCGAGCCAATGTGAGAGGGGGCTTGCCACAGTGGGCGATGGTGGTCGTGAGGAAGGTGACGATCCTTGCGGCCAACTGCGCCCCCTCTTGCTGATCCTCGCGCAACCCGATCATTGCACTGCCTCCAGATCAAACGCCAACGGTTCAACCCCCTTGCGCTTGCCCACGCCATACCAATCGAGCTTACGTGTCAGCACCATCACCGTGCCCAGCAGGCCGAACAGCAACACCGAGCCCATCAGCAACGCATAGTCCTCGGCGCTCAACAGCCCGTACAACAAGCCATACAACGCCGCCAACCCCGCCGAGAACCCCAGGCCACGGGTCACGCTGCGCAGCACATGGCACACGTAAAACCCGATCAGCAACACGCAGGCACTCGCCGAGATCAGGTACGCCAAGGCAAACCCCAGGTGCTCGGACAACGACAACAGCAACAGGTAGAAAAACGCCAGGGCCACCCCCACCAGTGCATATTGAATCGGGTGTACCGCCAGGCTCTTGAGCACTTCGAACAGGAAGAAGCCGGCAAAGGTCAGGGCGATAAACAGCAGCGCATATTTGATCGCGCGGTCGCTCTTGAGGTACTGGTCCACCGGGTCGATGAAGTTCACGCCGAAGCTGCGGCTGTTGAAGTCATCACAGCCTTGTGCGTCCAGGCAGGTTTGCAGGGCTTGTTCGAGGTTGGTTGAGAAGAACGAGGTCTGCCAGTTGGCCGTAAACCCCTTCTCGTCGATCGCCCGTTGTGTCGGCAGAAAGTTGCCGATAAAGCTGGGGTGCGGCCAGTTGGAGGCCAGTGACACCTGGCTGGTCTTGCCCACCGGCACCACTTGCAGTTGCTCGGTGCCTTGCAGGCGCAGGTCGAAGGCGAAGTCCACCACGGCCGGTTTTTTACTGTCCAGCTCGGGCAGCGCCACGTGCACGCCTTCGCCCAGCCAATCCACTTGCGAGCCCGGCGAGAACTCCAGGCGCTGGCTGCCAAGCTCAAGGTTCAGTGAGTTTTCAATGCCGCGAATGTCGCTGATGCCCACCGCCAGAAAGGCCGGTTCGAAGCGGTAGTCGGCAAAGTTTTCAGTGATCCCCAACTGTGCAGGCAGCTCGAAACGCCCCGCGATGCGGTTATCGGCATGAAACAACCGCGCCTGGTAAATGCCGCGTGCGCGCAGTTCGGTCTGCACCTTGCCGTCGAGTTCAAAACGGTCCGGCAGGAAGTACAGGCGGCCGCGCTCTTCACGGGTGACCTCGTAGCGCTTGTTGAGCTTTTCATTAAGCTTCCACTCACGCACGGTCTTGCGATACGGCACCACCATCACCGGCCCGGTAATACGTTGGGCGTAACTGGAGCTGCGCGCGATGTCCATCAATACGCCGTCGCGCAGTTGCTGGCGGTCGCTGATGATGCCGTTGATCATCAGCAACGGAATCAGCAACAGCAGGATCAGCAGCGCAATCGCGCCAAGTTTGAAAAGCAGGCTGCGGTTCATGGGTCTCTCCCTGTTTTGATGAGGGCAGAGTGAGCCGCGCATGTGGGTGTTTTATGTGGGCAATGTGGAGACTGTGTGGAGATGCAGCACCACCTGCACGCCGCCCGGCACATTGCCGATCTGCAACGCGCCGCCGTGCAGCTTCATCACCTCTTCGACAAAATTGAGGCCCAGGCCCGTGCTTTTGCGCCCGCTCGCGGGGCGTGGCAGCGAATAAAAACGTTCGCTCAGGCGCGGCAATGCATAGTCGGGAATCGGTGCGGCCTGGTTGAACAGGCTAACCTGCACATCGTTGTGCAGCGTCTGCGCACTGAACTTCAACAGACCGCCGGGCGGTGTGAAGTCCAGGGCGTTTTCCAGCAGGTTGCCCAGGGCCTGGCGCAGCAGGAAGGGTTCGCCGAACACCTTCACGTCAGCCGCAATCGCCTGCTCCACACGCAGCCCAGCCCCTTCGATTCGTGCGCATTGAGCCTTGAGCACCGCGTCGACCAAGGCACCCAGCGCGATGCTCGACTGCTCTTCCAACCCCTGGCGCTGCTCCACCTGCGCCAGGTTCAGCAGGCGCTCGATCAACTGTTGCAGGCGCGCACTCTCACTGTCGATATTGCCGACAAAGCGCTGCTGCTGCTCGCGGCTCATATCGCCCTGCAGCAGTTCCGCCGCGCCACGGATCGCGGCCAATGGGCTTTTCAGCTCGTGGGTCAGGGTGTGCACGTAATGTTCGACGTAGGCCTTGCCCTCCAGTTGCGTGCGCATGTGCTCCACCGCCGTGGATAACTGCTTCAACTCACCGCCGCGATAATGCGGCAACTCGGCCCGTCGCCCCTCGCTGACCGCTTCGGCGTAGGCGGTCAGGCGTCGCAAGGCCACGCTCAGCCACCACGACAACAACGCGCCCAACAGCAAACCCAGGATCACCAACCCGGCGCCGTACCACAGCAGGCGCCGCTCAGTGCGGTCGACATAGGGTTGCAACGAGCTGTTGGGCTTGGCCACGGTGACCACGCCGATGATATGGCCGTTGTCGCGGATCGGCGCGCCCACGTGCATCACCGACGACGTGGCGTCATCTGCGTTGCTGCGGGTGGAGCGCGCACCGTATTCGCCGCGCAGGGTCAGGTACACGTCGTTCCATTTGGAGTAGTCCTGGCCCACCGCGTCGCCGCTGGAGTCGAGCAACACCGTGCCCTTGGCGTCGGTCACGTAGATACGGTGATTGACCTGGTTTTTCGGCAGGCCCCAGATGGTCGCGCCCGGCTGACGATTGCCGTAGGCCTTGAGCACCTGCGGCCAGTGGCTTTGGCCAAGGGTGCGGTTCTTCACGTCTTCGCGCAGGATCTCGGCCAGCAGGTTGGCGGTGTCCACCAGGGTTTCTTCGGTGGACTGGCGCACGCCAGGGCGGATCTCCTGCATCACCGTGCTGAGCACGAAGTAACCGGTGAGGCCGATAAACAGCGCGTACACCAGGAAAATCCGCAGCCCCAGGCGCATCAGCTGTTGCTCGGGCTATAGCTGTAGCCGAGGCCGCGATGGGTCTGGATCGGCTCAGCCTGCGCCGCCACGGCCCGCAGTTTGCTGCGCAGGCTTTTGATATGGCTGTCGATATTGCGCTCGTAACCGGCATCGGCCGGCACGCCCACCGCGTCCAGCAATTGCTCGCGGCTGAAGACCCGCTCGGGTTGGTCCAGCAGGCTTTGCAGCAGGCGGAATTCGTGACGGGTCAGGTTCAGGGGCTGGCCGCGATAGTGGATCTGCATGCGTTCCAGGTCGACCTGGAACAGCGCCGGCGCGGCACCGGGGCCGACCCGCTTGAGGATCGCCCGCACCCGCGCCGCCACTTCCCGTGGGCTGAACGGCTTGACCACATAATCGTCGGCGCCGATCTCCAGCCCCACCACGCGGTCGATCTCGCCGTCCCGGGCGCTGAGGAACATCACCGGCACTTCACTGAAGCGGCGCAATTGCTTGCAGGTTTCAAAACCGCTGATGTCGGGCAGGCCGATGTCGAGGATGATCAGGTCGGCCGGGGCCTGGCGCTGATGCTCCAACGCCGCCTGGCCAAGGCTCAGCCAGGTGGTGGTGAAGCCCTCGCCTTGCAGGGCGAATATCAGCGTGTCGGCTATCGCCGCTTCGTCTTCGACAATCAGGATGTGGGGCATTTTGGTCCGTCAGCAGTCCGGTTTGTCGGCAGTGTACCGACGAGCCGGGTTTACCGCAGCGCCGAATTCACGCAGGGCCTTGGCGCCGATCAGCAGCGGGTAGTTGAAGCTGCTGCGGTCGGTGAGGTTGACCTCGACGGTGCGCTTGACGTTGCCCAGGCACATTTCCAGGTCGACCACCGGGCGCTTGGTCACGCTGGCCTCGTCCTTGTCGTCGTCTTCGTCGGCGCGGCTCTTGATCTTGCTGATGCGCGACACCTTGTGTTCGTAGACCTTGTTGGACGCGTCCTTGCCACCGAGACGGAAGCGCACCCAGTCATCGCCATCACGGGTGAAGGTTTCGATGTCACGGGCCGACAGCGAGGCGGTCAGCGCGCCGGTGTCCATCTTGGCCTTGAAGGTTTCGCCGATCTCCGGCAACTGGATGTATTCGTAGCGACCGTAGAGGGTCGGCTCGGCGGCCATGACGGGCAGGGCAACCAGGACGAGCGAGGCAAATAGCAGTTTCACGAAGGGATGTCCTCGGAAAGAAGTAGACGGATTCTAGACCGCAAAGGCAGCACTTAGTTAGCTGGCCCGAGCATAACGGGCACCGGGTGAAATATTCGTCCGTCGGTTTGCAATTTGGCCTGCGGGCCCGGCTCTCTTATCATGGCCCGCCCACACCCTTCCAAGAGTTGCTTATGCGCCGCCTGCTCACCGGCTGTCTGGTCACACTGCTGCTGTTACTCAATACGCTGATCCTGATCGGCCCCTTGATGGTGTTCGCCCTGCTCAAGCTGGTGGCACCGGGTCGCTCTCGCGACTACATGTCATGGGCGGTGATGTGGATCGCCGAAACCTGGGCCGAGATCGACAAGGCGATCTTCGCGATGTGCATCCCGACCCAATGGGATATTCGCGGCGGCGAGAACCTGCGTGGCGACACCAGCTACCTGGTGATCAGCAACCACCAGTCCTGGGTGGATATCCCGGCACTGATCCAGGCGCTGAACCGACGCACGCCGTTCTTCAAATTCTTCCTGAAAAAAGAGCTGATCTGGGTACCCTTCCTGGGCCTGGCCTGGTGGGCGCTGGACTACCCCTTCATGAAGCGCTACACCAAGGCGTTCCTGGCCAAATACCCGGAGCTGGCCGGGCAGGACCTGAAGATCACCAAAGCGGCCTGCGAGCTGTTCAAGCGCCAACCGGTCACAGTGGTCAATTACCTGGAAGGCACACGGTTCAGCGAGGCCAAGCGCAAACAGCAGGGTTCGCCATTCACGCGGTTGCTCAAGCCCAAGGCGGGCGGCGTGGCGTTTGTGCTGGCGGCGATGGGTGAACAGCTGGATGCGATCCTCGACGTCACCGTGGTGTATCCGCAGCAGAAAATTCCGGGTTTCTGGGACTTGATCAGCGGCGCGGTGCCGAAGGTGATCATCGATATCCGCACCCGCGAGCTTGACCCGGCATTGTGGCAAGGGGACTACGAAAATGATCCGGCGTTTCGCCAGACCGTCCAGAACTGGGTCAACCAGCTCTGGCAGGAGAAGGATGCACGCATCCAAGCGTCGCGCGCGGAGTGTATTTAGCTGCCGGTGCCCCAGGCCTGGGCCAACTTGCCCAACACTGAGCTGCTGGTGCCCTGGCTGCCCAGGTAGCTCAGGATCACGGGTGCAAACTGGCTGATCATGCCGCCGTCCATACCCAGGGCGCTGAACGCGGTGTTCAGGTCGTTGGTGTCTTTCACGTTACCCAGCAGGCCATCCAGGCCGCTGGTCTTGCTGCCACCGGTCTGGCCGAGCAAGCCGCTCAAGGCGCCGAGGCTGCCCAGTGCATTGTCGCCGGACAGCTTGTCCAGCCCGGGCACGCTCTTGGCCAGTTGCGAGTAGTCATTACCGCCCAGTTGGTTCTTGGCCAACCCCAGCATCGCGCCCGTGCCGCCGATGGCTTGCTCGGGGGTGACATTCAATTGCGAGGTCAACGCGGTCAACAGGTCGGCCGTCTCGGACGACGGCGCAGCGGCAGCGGCTTTATTGTTCCCGCCCTGCATGCCGGCAATGGCGTTCGCCGCATCGCCAAGGCTGAAGCCTGCGGCGAACACCGGGCCGGCGGCCATGGCCAGCAGGCAGGAAAGGGCGAAACCGCGTGAAATTTTCATGGGGGCAACCTCTGGATATAGGGCGAAAGCAGGCGTTGGACTGGGTATCCGACACATTGTTCCGGGCCTCTCCAGGCACCACAAAATCCATGTGGGAGGGGGCGTATAGCTCAGCGGTTGCAGGCTAAGCGGCAGACACAAAAAAGGGCGACCCGTAGGCCGCCCTTTTCATTTTTCCGCCGCGTTACGCCGCACTGAACAACTTATGCGGATCAATCACAAACTTCTTCGGCACGCCCGCATCGAACTCGCCATAGCCCCGTGGCGCGTCATCCAGGCTGATCACCTGCACGCCGACGATTTCGGCAATGTTGATGCGGTCCCACATGATCGCCTGCATCAGTTGGCGGTTGTACTTCATCACTGGCGTCTGCCCGGTGTGGAAGCTGTGGGATTTGGCCCAGCCCAGGCCGAAGCGGATGCTCAGGCTGCCCATTTTGGCGGCAGCGTCGACAGCGCCTGGGTCTTCGGTGACGTACAGGCCAGGGATACCGATCTTGCCGGCCACGCGTACCACGCCCATCAATGAGTTGAGCACGGTGGCCGGGGCTTCGGCCTTGACGCCATCGTGGCCGTGGCCGCGCGCTTCAAAACCTACGCAGTCGACGGCGCAGTCCACTTCCGGCTCGCCGAGCAGTGCGGCGATCTGTTCGTGCAGCGGGGTATCGGTGGACAGGTCGACCACTTCAAAGCCCTGGGCCTTGGCGTGGGCCAGGCGGATGGAGTTGACGTCACCCACGATCACCACCGCCGCGCCGAGCAGGCGGGCGGAAGCGGCAGCGGCCAGGCCGACCGGGCCGGCACCGGCGATGTACACGGTGCTGCCTGGGCCAACGCCGGCAGTGACGGCGCCGTGGTAGCCGGTGGGGAGAATGTCGGAGAGGCAGGTCAGGTCACGGATTTTCTCCATGGCCTTGTCGCGATCCGGCAGTTTCAGCAGGTTGAAGTCGGCGTACGGCACCAGCACGTATTCGGCCTGGCCGCCGGTCCAGTCACCCATGTCGACGTAGCCGTAGGCACCGCCGGCACGTGCCGGGTTAACGGTGAGGCACACGCCGGTGTGTTGCTCTTTGCACGAACGGCAGCGGCCGCACGCCACGTTGAAGGGTACCGAAACCAGGTCGCCGATTTTCAGGTTTTCGACGTCGCTGCCCTTCTCGATCACTTCACCGGTGATCTCGTGACCGAGCACCAGGCCGGTCTGGGCGGTGGTGCGGCCGCGCACCATGTGTTGGTCGGAGCCGCAGATGTTGGTGGAGACCACGCGCAGGATGACGCCGTGCTCAATCTTCCTGCCACGGGGGTCCTGCATTTTGGGATAGTCGATTTTCTGTACTTCGACCTTGCCGTTGCCGAGATACACGACACCACGATTACCAGACATGCTTTCACCTCGCTGTTGTTTTTATGGAACTGCGTTGCCCTTGGGGCAGCGCGTTAAGTGCTCGGGTACAGATGCTGTTGCTTGTGTTGTTTGTAAGGGCCTCATCGGGGGCTTGCTCCCGATGGCGTCAGTCAGAGCACCACCGTGCGATTGGCGTTCAGAAACACCCGCCGCTCAATGTGATACCCCACCGCCCGCGCCAATGTCAGCCCTTCGATGTCCCGCCCCTTGGCAATCAGATCCTCGGGATAGTGGCTGTGGTCCACCACCTCCACGCCCTGGGCGATGATCGGGCCTTCGTCCAGATCGTTGTTGATGTAATGCGCGGTGGCGCCCACCAGTTTCACGCCCTTGTTGTATGCCTGGTGGTACGGCTTGGCGCCCTTGAACCCCGGTAGCAACGAGTGGTGGATGTTGATGGCCTTGCCATCGAGCTTTCGGCATAGCTCTGGCGACAGCACTTGCATGTAACGCGCAAGGATCACCAGTTCCGCGCCGGTGTCTTCCACCACTTGCCACACTTGACGCTCCTGGGACGGTTTGTCGTTAGGGTCGAGGGGGAAATGGTAGTAGGGAATCTGGTGCCAGTCGGCCAAAGGTTTGAGATCGGGGTGGTTGGACACCACCGCGACCACGTCCATCGACAGCTGGCCGATGCGTTGGCGGTACAGCAGATCATTGAGGCAGTGATCGGCCTTGGAGACCATGATCACCACTTTTGGCCGATAGTTCGGCGCCGTCAGCTCGAAGATCATGCCAAAGGCTTCGCCGCGCGTGGCCAGGCCATCGCGGAACGCCTGCTCGTCGAAGCCGTCGGGCTGACGGAATTCCACCCGAATAAAAAACCGGCCAGAGAGGCGGTCATCGAACGAGTGGTGTTCGGTCACATAGCAACCCTGCTCGAACAGGTAGCGGGTAACCGCGTCCACCGTGCCGAGCACGCTGGGGCAGTCGGCGGTCAAAATCCATGTATCGGGTGCGCGGCTCATCGGCGATTCCTCAGGCTTGAACGCTCAGGCCAAATTCGGCCGAGGCGTCTTGCAGCCACAACCACCAGTAGTCCGAGAAGCTGCGACGAATCAGCAGTTCCCAGGTGTCTTCAGCGGTGTGACGGATCACCAGTTGCGACTTGGCGAACACCGTGCCCACCGCCTTGCCCACCGGGAAGTTGTTGGGGTGCACGTCGTAGCTGGTGGACTTCATCAGCACATCGCGCACGTTCGGGCCGCTGAGTTCAAGGATCTGCTGGCCGCCACTGACGTTGACGATCTGGATATGCAAGTCACCCAGGGCGGCACGCAGGTTTTGCTCGGCGGCGAACTCTTCACCGCTCGGCACGATCAACAGCCACTCGTCAGGGCCAAGCCATTGCAGGCTGGTGTCGCCTTTGACGATGACGCTCAGTGCGCCGGGCAGTTCGATGCCCAGGGCCTTGTGTACGCCAGCGGCGAACGCGGCGTCATGGCCATCGCCACGAAGGGTCAGGTGACCCAGGAGTTTCTTTTCACGCACCGTTACGCCGGCGTTCTTGCGGCCCTTGCCGACCAGGCTGGCGAGGTCGGCATGGTGCAGCGACGACTCGGCCTTGGCGCCGGAGGTGGGGCGTTGTTGGTAAACATTGGCTGCTGTCATAAAGCACCTGTTTTGAATTCTGTTTTGAGGCTGATGGCCTCATCGGGGGCAAGCCCCCGATGCAGGCAACTCGGTCTATCAGATGTTCTGGCGATCGCCTTTCGGGTCAAAGAACACCGAAGACACAATCTCCGCCTCGATCACGCTGCCATCCGCCTGGGGCGAGAACACCCGCTCACCGATGCGCTTCAAGCCGCCCTTGACCACACCCATGGCAAACGAGTAGCCCAGGGAGTTATGCGCATAGCTTGAGGTAACGTGACCCACCATCTTCATCGGGATCGTCTGCTTCGGATCGAACACCAACTGCGCGCCTTCCGGCAGCCACACGTTCGGGTCGATCGGCTTGAGCCCCACCAACTGCTTACGCTCTTCGCGCACGCAGTCTTCACGGTTCATCCCGCGCCAGCCGATCCACGAGAACGGCTTGGTACGGCCTACGCACCAGCCCATGTTCAGGTCGTCCGGGGTCATCGAGCCGTCGGTGTCCTGGCCGACGATGATGAAGCCCTTCTCGGCCCGCAGCACGTGCATGGTTTCGGTGCCGTACGGGGTCAGGTTGTATTTCTTGCCGGCCTCGACGATTTTTTCCAGCACGCCCATGGCGTAGTCGGCCTGCACGTTCACTTCATACGACAGCTCACCGGTAAACGAGATACGGAACACCCGTGCCGGTACACCGCCCACCAGGCCTTCCTTCCAGGTCATGAACGGGAAGCCGTCCTTGTCCAGGTCGATATCAGTCACTTCACTGAGCAGCTTGCGGCTGTTGGGGCCGGACAACGTCATGGTGGCCCAGTGATCGGTGACCGAGGTGAAGTACACCTTCAGGTCCGGCCATTCGGTCTGTTGGTAGATTTCCAGCCACTGCAGAACGCGCGCCGCGCCGCCGGTGGTGGTGGTCATCAGGAAGTGGTTATCGGCCAGGCAGGCGGTCACACCGTCGTCGAAGACCATGCCGTCTTCCTTGCACATCAGGCCGTAGCGCGCCTTGCCCACATCGAGCTTGGTCCAGGCGTTGGTGTAGATGCGGTTGAGGAACTCGCGGGCATCCGGGCCTTGAATGTCGATCTTGCCGAGGGTGGACGCGTCCAGCAGGTCGACGCTGTCGCGCACCGCCAGGCATTCGCGTTTCACGGCGGCGTGCAGGTCTTCACCGTTACGTGGGAAGTACCACGGGCGTTTCCACTGGCCGACGTCTTCAAACTCGGCGCCGTTCTTCACGTGCCAGGCTTGCAGCGCGGTGTAGCGCACCGGTTCGAAGATGTGCCCACAGTGACGGCCCGCCACCGCGCCGAAGGTTACCGGCGTGTAGTTGGGACGGAACATGGTGGTGCCCATCTGCGGGATGGTCACGTTCAGCGAACGTGCAGCAATCGCCAGGCCGTTGACGTTACCCAACTTGCCCTGGTCGGTGCCGAAGCCCAACGCGGTGTAGCGTTTGACGTGCTCGACCGACTCGAAACCTTCGCGGGTCGCCAGTTCGATGGCGGCCGCGGTGACGTCGTTTTGCAGGTCGACGAATTGCTTGGGCGCACGTGCGGTCGGCTTGTCGTGCGGCACCTGGTAAATCGCCAGGGTCGGCTCTTCCAGCCGGCTCAGGGCCTTTGGCAGGGTCCCTTCGACCGGGGCAAAACCGGCTTCGCTGGCGGCGCGCACGCCGCCTTCAAAACCGTCGGCCAGGGAATCGCCGAGGCCGTAGACGCCATTGATGCCGCCCACGCACACGCGTTTTTGCGGGGCTTCACCGGGTACAAAGCCGAGGATGTCTTCACGCCAGGTCGGCTTGCCACCCAAGTGCGAAGCCAAGTGGACCACCGGGCTGTAGCCGCCGGAGCTGGCGACCAGGTCGCAGTCCAGCCACTCGCCGGGGCTGGTGACTTTGTGTGCCTTGACGTCAATCGCGGCGACACGCGCAGCGCTCACACGCTTGGTGCCACGAGCCTCGACCACAGCGCTGCCGGTGAGGATCCGAATGCCTTTGGCGCGGGCTTCTTCCACCAGCGCGCCGCGTGGGTTGTGGCGCACATCCGCCACCGCCACCACCTGCAGGCCGGCATCCAGCCAGTCCAGCGCAACGCGGTAGGCGTGGTCGTTGTTGGTCGACAGCACCAGTTTTTTACCCGGCGCCACGCCATAGCGACGCACGTAGGTGGAAACCGCGCCGGCCAGCATGTTGCCCGGCACGTCGTTGTTGCCGTACACCAGCGGACGCTCGCACGCACCGGTGGCCAGCACCACACGCTTGGCACGTACACGGTGGATACGCTGACGCACTACGCCGATCGGCGCGCGATCACCGAGGTGGTCGGTGAGGCGCTCGTGAATGGTCAGGAAGTTATGGTCGTGGTAGCCGTTGACGGTGGCGCGGGGCAACAGCACCACGTCCGGCAGGGCTTTGAGTTCAGCGATAACGCTGGCTACCCACTCGGTGGCCGGTTTGCCATCGAGGCTTTCGCGAGAATCGAGCAAGGAACCGCCGAACTCTTCCTGCTCATCGGCGATGATCACACGGGCACCGCTGCGTGCAGCCGCCAGTGCAGCCGCCAAACCCGCAGGGCCTGCGCCCACGACCAGCACGTCGCAGTGACGGTTGAAGTTATCGTAGGTGTCCGGGTCGTTCTCGGTGGGCGAACGGCCCAGGCCCGCCGCCTTGCGGATGTACTTCTCGTAAGTCATCCAGAACGATTGCGGGTACATAAAGGTTTTGTAGTAGAAACCCGGCGGCATCAGCTTGCCGCCGACCTTGCCGAGAATCCCCATCATGTCGTTGTTGACGCTCGGCCAGCCGTTGGTGCTGGTGGCGACGAGGCCCTGGTACAGCGCCTGTTGCGTGGCGCGCACGTTAGGGATTTGCGTGGCTTCGGTGGCGCCGATCTGCAGCACCGCGTTCGGCTCCTCGGCGCCGGCGGCGAAGATACCGCGTGGGCGCGAGTACTTGAAGCTGCGGCCGATGATGTCGACGCCGTTGGCCAGCAGGGCTGCGGCCAGGGTGTCGCCTTCAAAGCCTTTGTAGCTCTGGCCGTTGAAGCTGAAGGTCAGGACTTTATTACGGTCGATCCGGCCACCGTTGGACAGGCGATTGATCTGGCTCATACCTTCTCTCCAGAGGCCTTGGCGGTGAACTGAGGCTTCTCACCGATCTTGTAGGTTTCAAGAATTTCGTAGGTCAGGGTGTCGCGGGTGGCGTTGAAATACTGACGGCAGCCGGCGGCGTGAATCCACAGCTCGTGGTGCAGGCCACGCGGGTTATCGCGAAAGAACATGTAGTCGCCCCACTGCTCGTCGGTGCAGGCATTCGGGTCCAGCGGGCGCGGGATGTGCGCTTGGCCGGCGGCGTGGAATTCCTCTTCGGAGCGCAGTTCGCCACAGTGAGGACAGAAGATATGCAACATAGGGGATTTCTCCTGTTAGTGGGCGACGGCCGCAGCGCCGTGTTCGTCGATCAGCGCACCGTTGTGGAAACGGTCGATGGAAAAAGGTGCGGCCAATGGGTGCATTTCACCCTTGGCCAGGCTGGCGGCAAACACGTTGCCTGAGCCTGGGGTGGCCTTGAAGCCACCGGTGCCCCAACCGCAGTTGAAGAACATGTTCGGCACCGGGGTCTTGGAGATGATCGGGCAGGCGTCCGGCGTGGTGTCGACGATGCCGCCCCACTGGCGGTTCATGCGCACCCGCGACAGCACCGGGAACATCTCGACGATAGCCTGGATGGTGTGCTCGATCACCGGGTACGAACCACGCTGGCCGTAGCCGTTGTAGCCGTCGATACCGGCGCCGATCACCAGGTCGCCCTTGTCGGACTGGCTGATGTAACCGTGCACGGCGTTGGACATGATCACGCTGTCGATGATCGGCTTGATCGGCTCCGACACCAACGCTTGCAGCGGGTGGGATTCGATCGGCAGGCGAAAGCCCGCCAGCGAGGCCATGTGCCCGGAGTTACCGGCGGTGACCACGCCGACGCGCTTGGCGCCGATAAAACCCTTGTTGGTTTCCACACCGATGCACACGCCGTTTTCCTTACGGAACCCGATCACTTCGGTCTGCTGGATCAAGTCCACGCCGAGCGCGTCAGCGGCGCGGGCAAAGCCCCAGGCCACGGCATCGTGACGGGCCACGCCGCCGCGCCGTTGCACGGTGGCGCCGAGCACCGGGTAGCGGGTGTTCTTGGAGCAGTCCAGGTACGGGATCTCGTCGGCCACTTGCTTGGCGTTGAGCAGTTCGCCGTCCACGCCGTTGAGGCGGTTGGCGCTCACCCGGCGTTCGGAATCGCGGATGTCCTGCAAGGTGTGGCACAGGTTGTACACGCCACGCTGGGAGAACATCACGTTGTAGTTGAGGTCCTGGGACAGGCCTTCCCACAGTTTCATCGCGTGTTCGTACAGGTGCGCCGACTCATCCCACAGGTAGTTGGAGCGCACGATGGTGGTGTTGCGCGCGGTGTTGCCGCCGCCCAACCAGCCTTTTTCGACCACGGCCACGTTGGTGATGCCGTGCTCTTTGGCCAGGTAGTACGCGGTCGCCAGACCATGCCCGCCACCGCCGACGATGACCACGTCGTAGACCTTTTTCGGGGTCGGCGTGCGCCACATCTTCTGCCAGTTTTCGTGATGGCTGAGGGAGTGCTTGAAGAGGCCGAAGCCCGAGTAGCGTTGCATAGTCATTACTCCAAAACCGCGCTCAGCGATAAACCGGGAAATCAGCGCACAGGGCAGACACGTGCTTGGCCACGTTGGCCTCGACATCGGCGTCGCCGAGGTTGTCGAGGATGTCGCAGATCCAGCCGGCCAGTTCGATGCACTGCGGCACTTTGAAACCACGCGTGGTCACCGCCGGGGTACCGATACGCAGGCCCGAGGTCACGAACGGCGACTGCGGGTCATTCGGCACCGCGTTCTTGTTGACGGTGATGTGAGCGCGACCGAGGGCGGCGTCCGCCTCTTTGCCGGTCAAGCCCTGACGGATCAGGCTGACCAGGAACAGGTGGTTATCGGTGCCGCCGGACACTACATCGTAGCCGCGTTTGATAAACACGCTCGCCATGGCCTGGGCATTGTCGATCACTTGTTGCTGGTAGGCCTTGAAGCCTGGCTCCAGCGCTTCCTTGAAGCACACGGCCTTGCCGGCGATGACGTGCATCAGCGGGCCGCCCTGGGCGCCGGGGAATACGGCGGCGTTGAGTTTCTTTTCAATCGCTTCGTTGGCCTTGGCCAAAATCAGGCCGCCCCGTGGACCGCGCAGGGTCTTGTGGGTGGTGGTGGTGACCACGTCGGCGTACGGCAGCGGGTTCGGGTACAGGTCGGCGGCGACCAGGCCGGCGACGTGGGCCATGTCCACGAACAGCAACGCGCCTACTTTGTCGGCGATGGCGCGAAAGCGTGGGAAGTCCAGGGTCTTGGAGTAGGCGGAGAAACCGGCCACGATCATTTTCGGCTGGCACTCGACGGCCAGGCGCTCGACTTCGTCGTAGTCGATCAGGCCGGTATCGGTGTTGATGCCGTATTGCACCGCGTTGTACAGCTTGCCCGAGGACGACACTTTGGCGCCGTGGGTCAGGTGACCGCCGTGGGCCAGGCTCATGCCCAGGATGGTGTCGCCGGCATTGATCAGCGCCAGGTACACGGCGCTGTTGGCGGACGAACCGGAGTGCGGCTGCACGTTGGCGTAATCGGCGCCGAACAGCTGCTTGGCGCGTTCGATGGCCAGGGCCTCGACCTTGTCCACGTGCTCACAGCCGCCGTAGTAGCGCTTGCCCGGGTAGCCTTCGGCGTATTTGTTGGTGAGGCCGCTGCCTTGCGCTTCCATCACACGCTTGCTGGTGTAGTTCTCTGACGCGATCAGCTCGATATGATCTTCCTGACGCTGCTCCTCGGCGTTCATCGCCGCCAGCAGTGCATCGTCATAACCCTGGATCTGGTCTTTCTTGCTGAACATCGCGTCTCTCCCAGCCTTTCGTATTGTTGAGGCCCGTGCAGGGCCCTTTGATGCGATGGTAGGGCTGGCGCAGGCAGGTCAAATGCCTACGGACGCCACGCAAAGGTGCGTTTACGACATTCCCTCTGCGACGCAGAACAAATGTGGAACAGGCCGTGTGTGGGAGGGGGTCAGGCGATGATCTGGCGGGCGAGCAGCAGCAGGAGGAAATGCAGTGGATAAGCGGCATACGCCCAGCGGCGCATGGGCGGTGGCGCGACATGTTTGGCGTGTCGCAATAAGACCAAACCCACCCATGGCGCGATCAGGCATGCGACCAACCCCAACAGCGCCACCGGCGTGCCGCTATTGAGCAGGGTTTGCCATTGGTTGGCGGCCACGCACACCAGGCCCGGTAGCAGGCAGAAATACCAAGGGCGGGTGAACACCAGCAGCATGGCCAACGGCAGCAATACACCAAATAAACCGAACATCAACTGCGCGCTGAACACACCCGCAAGCAACAGCGCAATCAGCGCCAACCCCCGACCAACAGGCGCCTTCTGCTGCCATCCTCTGGCAACCAGCAAACCCAGCGCCAGAGTCGGCAGCACATTCAACGTATCGGCATCCTCGATAAACAACCGGTATGGCACTTCGCTGAGCGCACTGAACAACAGCAACCAGCCCAGGTAGCGCCAGTGCCCGGCCAAGGGCGTATTTCGCACCCGCTGCACGTTAGCCGCAATCGCCAGGCAGAACCACGGGAACGCCAGGCGCCCCGGCACATACAAGCCATCGAGGCTCAAACCGACATAACGCAGGTGGTCCAGCACCATGCACACCAGCGCCAGCCACTTGAGCAGATCCAAAGCGCCGTCGCGGACACGTCCGACAGGCATCGTTGCAGTAGCGTGCATAATTCCCCACTGACTTTGCATTTACAGCGCGTGCGCACCCCAGCCAATGTTGGTTAAAGTGCGCACCAATATCGACCACAGGAATGGGCCATGACTGACAAGAGCCAACAATTCGCCAGCGACAACTATTCGGGCATCTGCCCGGAAGCCTGGGCCGCCATGGAACAAGCCAACCACGGCCATCAACGCGCCTATGGCGATGATGAGTGGACCCACCGCGCCGCCGACGGTTTCCGCAACCTGTTCGAAACCGACTGCGAAGTGTTCTTCGCCTTCAACGGCACCGCCGCCAACTCGCTGGCGCTGTCATCCTTGTGCCAGAGCTACCATAGCGTGATTTGCTCGGAAACCGCCCACGTCGAAACCGACGAATGCGGCGCGCCGGAGTTTTTCTCCAACGGCTCCAAGCTGCTCACCGCGCGCACCGAAAACGGCAAGCTGACCCCGGAGTCGATCCGCGAGATCGCCCTCAAGCGCCAGGACATCCACTACCCCAAGCCGCGCGTCGTCACGCTGACCCAGGCCACCGAAGTCGGCAGCGTCTACACCCCGGAAGAAATCCGCGCCATCAGCGCCACCTGCAAAGAACTGGGCCTGAACCTGCACATGGACGGCGCGCGTTTTTCCAACGCCTGCGCGTTCCTCGGCTGCTCACCGGCCGATCTGACCTGGAAAGCCGGGGTAGACGTGCTGTGTTTTGGCGGCACCAAGAACGGCATGGCCGTGGGCGAGGCGATTCTGTTCTTCAACCACACGCTGGCCGAAGACTTCGATTACCGCTGCAAACAAGCCGGCCAGCTCGCCTCGAAAATGCGCTTTTTGTCGGCCCCATGGGTGGGCCTGCTGGAAAACGACGCCTGGCTCAAACACGCCCGCCACGCCAACCACTGCGCCCAACTGCTGAGCAGCCTGGTGGCGGACATTCCCGGCGTGGAGCTGATGTTCCCGGTACAGGTCAACGGCGTGTTCCTGCAACTCTCGGAACCGGCTATTGCCGCGCTGACGGCCAAGGGCTGGCGCTTCTATACCTTCATCGGTAAAGGCGGCGCGCGGTTCATGTGTGCGTGGGACACCGAAGAAGAACGCGTGCGGGAACTGGCGGCGGACATTCGCGAAGTCATGGGCGCCTGACCCTCACGGATGAACGCAAATCAACCTGTGGGAAGGGCTTGCCCCCTCCCACATTGGGCGGTACCCGCTGTTAGAACTCGATACGCACGTCGCCCTTCGGCACGCTGCAGCACGACAGGATGTACCCCTCGGCCTCGTCTTCCTCGGTGATCCCGCCGTTGTGCTCCATCTCCACTTCCCCGCCCAGTTTCATCACCTTGCAGGTGCCGCAGATGCCCATGCCGCAGGCCTTGGGGATCATCAACCCGAGCTTGGCCGCCGCCGCATGCACGGTTTCGCCCGGTGCTACGCGGATGCTCTTGCCCGACGCAATGAACTCCACCTGATGCAGGTCCGCCAGGTCGACTTCCGGCGCATCCGCCGCTTGTTCGGCTTGCTCCACCGCATCGGCCCGCGCTTCCGGTGGCGTGGCGCCGAAGGATTCCTCGTGATAGCGCGCCATATCGAAACCGGCGGCTTCCAACAGGCGCTTGACTGCGCTCATGTAAGGCGTCGGACCGCAGCAGAACACTTCGCGCTCCAGGAAGTCCGGCACCATCAGTTCGAGCATCTTGTGGTTCAGGTAACCGCGATAACCGGCCCAGGGTTCACCCAGGCCGTGCTTTTCACAGATCAGGTGCAGGCTGAAGTTGTCGATCCGCGAGGCCATATGCTCCAGCTCGCGATGGTAGATGATGTCTTTGGGCGAGCGGGCGCTGTGCACAAACGTCATGTCGACGTTGGCGTTGGTGTCGTAGAACCAACGCGCCATGGACATCACCGGGGTGATACCCACGCCGCCGCTGAGGTACAACACTTTCGGACTTGGGAAGTCGATGGCGTTGAACAGCCCGACCGGGCCGTGTACCGCCAGCTCCTGGCCTTCGTGCAGCGTGTCGTGCAGCCAGTTGGAAACCCTGCCGCCGGGTACGCGCTTGATGGTCACCGAGAAGCTGTAAGGCACCGAAGGCGAGCTGGAAATGGTGTACGAGCGCATGATCGGCTGGCCTTCGATCTCAAGCTCCAGGGTGACGAATTGCCCCGGCTTGAAAAAGAACAGGATCGGCTGGTCGGCCATAAAGCAAAAGGTGCGCACGTCCCAGGTTTCCTGGATGACTTTGACGCAACGGACGATGTGCCGACCATTGGCCCAGGTCTGGGTGGTTACCGGATTCAGGAAGCTGTTGGACATGCTGATTCTCCACTGCCGATGTTCGGCTTTATGGTGGCGATTCTGCGTAACGCGAGAACCACCCATTTACCTATCTGCGACATTCACATACTTATCGCGACCAGCCCCCAACTACCGGGGCTTGCGCGTCGGGATCAGATTGGGCCATGTCGCCCATGGATAAGGTTCGAGGCAACCGCAGGCCCACACTCGCTGCCAACGACAACGCTTTCTTTACGCCTTGCATTGCAACAACCGTAGCCACTATTCGCCGGCCACACAGAATGGCCATGAGGACATACACGATGGACGTCACCGCAACCTTAAGCTTGGGCGATCCGCTGGAACCCGCACGCAAGGCCACCGCGCAGATGCTGCAAGAGCGCGAGCGCACCTTTTCGCTGCCGCAGCCGTTTTACTCTGATGAGCGGCTGTTTGATATCGACATGCAGGAGATCTTCCAGAAAGAGTGGCTGATCGCTGGCATGACCTGCGAGATCCCCACCAAGGGAAACTACCTGACCCTGCAAGTGGGCAAGAACCCGATCATCGTGATCCGTGGCGCCGACGGCGTGGTGCATGCGTTTCACAACGTGTGCCGCCACCGTGGCTCGCGCCTGTGCACCAGCGACAAGGGCAAGGTCGCCAAGCTCGTTTGCCACTACCACCAGTGGACCTACGAACTGGACGGCCGCCTGTTGTTCGCCGGCACCGAGATGGGCGCCGACTTCGACATGAAGCAATACGGCCTTAAACCGGTGAACGTGAAGACCGCCGGCGGCTACATCTTCATCAGCCTGGCCGAGAACCCGCCGGCCATCGATGACTTCCTGTCGACACTGAACCATTACATGGAACCGTACGACATGGAGAACACCAAGGTGGCCATTCAAACCACCTTGTTCGAGAAAGCCAACTGGAAACTGGTGCTGGAAAACAACCGCGAGTGCTACCACTGCAATGCCTCGCACCCGGAATTGCTGAAAACCCTGCTGGAATGGGATGACGTCACCGACCCACGCGCCGACCAGGCGTTCAAGGACCACGTCGCCGCCTCCGCCGCCGCCTGGGATGCCGAAAAAATCCCTTACGCCCACGCCAGCTTCGGCCTGCGTAACCGCATCGTGCGCATGCCGCTGCTCAAAGGCACCGTGTCGATGACCCTGGACGGCAAACAAGGCTGCGCCAAGCTCATGGGTCGCATCAAGAACCCGGACCTGGGCTCGATGCGCATCCTGCACCTGCCGCACTCGTGGAACCACTGCATGGGCGATCACATCATTGTGTTCACCGTGTGGCCGATCAGCGCCCAGGAAACCATGGTCACCACCAAGTGGATCGTCCACAAGGACGCCGTCGAAGGCGTGGACTATGACGTGGAGCGCATGCGCCAGGTGTGGGACGCCACCAACGACCAGGACCGTCGCCTGGTCGAAGAGAACCAGCGCGGCATCAACTCCACCGCCTACCAGCCTGGCCCGTACTCCAAGACCTATGAGTTCGGCGTGGTGAACTTTGTGGACTGGTACAGCGAACGCATGCTGAGCAACCTGGGTGCGGCGCCCGCGCCTTACCTCAAAGGCATAGCCGCCCACGAGTGAGGCCGCGACTGTCGGGGCTCTGGCTGTACAAAAAACAGCCAAAGCCCTCACAGCCCTGTTTAACCCTGGCCTGCAGCCGTTACCCAACAACTTATCCACAGAGCCACCCACAGCAATTGTGGGCAACTGCTTCCCTGCGCAAAAATTAACTGAAGAAAATCCGTGACTTATTCAAGTTTCAGGGTTTCCATTGCGCCTGATCACTTATTGATCAATTGCTTGTAACCCACGAATAACGTGGGTCACAGCGGTGCGCGAACACCTTATCCACAGAAGCACCAACAGACTTTGGGGGCAACTTCGGCGGCATTGTGGAAAACCCGCTGGAAGCGTCATAAACCGAGGCTTTGCGGACCATCAAACGGTTAAAACTGCTTATTTGATCAAAATATGATCAAAGCTCTGCAAGCCTTTTTTTATAAGGGCTGCACGCGACAGCAAACATCTTATCCACAGAAGCGCCAACAGACTTTGGGGGCAAGTCTGCGCCGTGCGCTGGGGAAAAACCCATGAAAAACCGTGAGTTAGCCTGGTTATTTTTTGTACGGGGGGCTGGAGCGCTTGATTCATATAGGCTGTGGGCAGCCGCGAACAGGTTATCCACAGGCGGATCAACAGGCATTGTGGGTAAACTCCACAACCCTGTGGGAGAGGGCTTGCCCCTCCCACGGTGGATCAGCGGACGACGCCCTCTTCTATGAGCAGCTTGAGAATGGCTTGCGCGCCCTCTTCGGGGCTCAGCCCCTTGAGCACCTGCCCACCGCCGCCGCTGGCCTTGGCCGTGGCGGCTTTCATACGGTCGGCACCGCTCTTGGCCTTGATCACCTTGAGGCGCTTGGGCCGAGGCTTGGCCGGTTGCAGCACCGCGCCTGTGAATAACTCGTCTTCTTCAACTTCAACTTCATGGGCCGCCAGCTCACCGCGTTGCGCCGGGCCGTACGCGCTTTGCCGGGGCTTGGGCGCCGCGTTATCCACCGTCGCCAAAAACGGCAAACGTACCTTCAAGCGCCGCCGCTGACCGCGCGGCAAGGCCTGCAGCACGTGGGCTACGCCACCTTCGATCGACTCGACCTGAGCCAGCCCCACAATCAACGGCCAGCCCAATTGCTCGGCCAGCAGGAACGGCAGCATGCCCGAGCCTTCGCCGGTTTCCGCCTGGCTGCCGGTGAGCACCACCTGCGCACCAGCCTCGCGTAAATAGTCGCTGAGCACCGGCAATGCGTCGGCACCGGCCGGTTGTTCGAGTACATGCAGGTGTGGCAGCCCCATGCCCAGGTAGCTGCGCAACGTGGGTTCGGCGATGTTGCCGGCGTGCAGCACCTGCAACTTATCCCCAGCCATCTGCAGGCCCAATTCCACGGCACGCGCATCTTGCTCCGCGCGCCGTGGGCGACCCGAGGTGGGGTGGGCACCGATGGACACCAGGCTGATTACATTGGTCGTCATGGCCATATCCTTTGCTTAAGCCGCATCGCGCTTGGCGCCGTTGCGGTAGAGCCTCGACCGCATCGATCAAGGCTTGCAGTATCGCGGCGCTTTCGCCGATCACCGACAGGTCGGCACGCTTGATCATGTCGCAACCGGGGTCGAGGTTGATCGCCACCACCTTGTCGCAGGCACCAATGCCTTGCAGGTGCTGGATCGCCCCGGAAATCCCCACGGCCACATATACCCGCGCCGTCACCCAGGTGCCACTGGCGCCCACCTGCCGGTCACGCGCCATAAAGCCATCGTCCACCGCGACCCGCGAGGCGCCTTCGGTGGCGCCGAGCGCGGCGGCGGTCTGGTGGAACAGTGCCCAGTCCTTCACGCCATTGCCGCCGGAAAAAATGAATTCCGCCTCGGCCATTGGGATCGCCGCCGGGTCCACCGCCACCGCGCCGAGGTCTTCGATACGCGGCAGGCTGCGGGCCAGGGTTGTGGATAACTCCACGGGCAGTACTTCGTGGCGGGTTTCGCTGACCGGATCGGCGCATTCCACGGCAGCCAGGATCAAGCGCGGTAATGGCCGCGCCACGTCTTGCTGGCCCGCACCGGCGCGGCCGATGCACTCCTCGCCCTTGATCTGCCACACCCGTGTGGCTGGGCGTTCCTTGAGGCTGGCGGCAAAACGCCGACCCAACTCGCCCCCGCCGCTACGGCTGTCGGGCAACAGCCAGTGGCGCGGGTTGAACTGGTTATCCACAGCGCGCAGACCCTGCACGCGTTGCTCAGGTGAATAACCTTCGAATTCGTGACCTTCGAGGACCAGCAGGCGGTCGACGCCGGCGGTGGCGAACGCGCTTTCCTTGTGCTCACCAAACACCACCGCCAACACCGCGCCGTCGTCACCGGCCAGTTGCCGCGCCAGGCCCAGCAGGTCGCGGTCGTGACTGCTCAGGCGGCCGCCGACCATGTCCGGCACTACGTTGATGTAGAACGCAGGCGCCGGCACCTGATGCAGCGGCAATTGCACCTCTACCGCAGCGCTGCGTTTGGCCGCGCCGCCCTGCTGGGCGCCGCTGCGGTCGATACGCTTGATGCCGTTGGGGCCGATAAAACCCACGCCATGCACGTTTTTGCGGACAACGCCGTTAGGCCCCATCCAGCTGTGTTGCGCCGGCTGCATCGCCGCGTGCAGCGGGTGCAGACGGTTACGGGCGATCCATTCGGCACGGGGGTCGCGGCGGATAATGTCGCTCATCAGTGCACCTCCGCTGGTTCACGTTTAGGCGCTTTCGCCGGTGTGGGTTCTTCAAGCAAGGCGTCGGCCACCAGTTCGGCAATGTCTTTGATCAATGGGCGGGGTTCGACCACACCTTCAAGCATCGCGGTGCATTGCGGGCAACCCACGGCCACCAGTTCGGCGCCGGTTTCGCGGATGTCTTCCATGCGCATGTCCGGGATCCGTTGCTTGCCGGGAATGTCGGTGATCGGCGCGCCGCCGCCACCGCCGCAGCAACGCGAACGGAAGCCCGAGCGCTGCATTTCCTTGACCTCAATGCCCAACGCACGCAGCACTTGGCGCGGCGCCTCGTACTCACCGTTGTAACGGCCCAGGTAGCACGGGTCGTGGTAAGTCACGCTGTTGCCTTTGTGCTGGCCCAGGTTCAGCGCACCGTCGCCGATCAGCTCGGCCATGAAGGTGCTGTGATGCTGCACGAGGTAGTTGCCGTTGAAGGCGCCGTATTCGTTTTTCAGCACATGGAAACTGTGCGGGTCGCAGGTGACGATGCGTTTGAAGCTGTATTTGGCCAGGGTCTGGATATTGCGCGAAGCCAGCAATTGGAAGGTCGCTTCATCGCCCAGGCGTCGCGCCACGTCGCCGCTGTCGCGTTCTTCCAGGCCGAGTACGGCGAAGTCGACCTTGGCCGCCTTCAGTACCTTGACGAAAGCGCGCAGGGTGCGCTGGTTGCGCATGTCGAAGGCACCGTCACCGACCCAGAACAGCACGTCGCAACTGCCTTTGTCGCTGAGCAACGGCAGGTTCAAATCCGCCGCCCAGTTCAGGCGACCGCCCGGCGCGAAACCGCCGGGGTTGTCGGTGGCGATCAGGTTTTCGAGGACTTCGGCACCCTTGTTTGGCGTGGCGCCTTTTTCCAGGGTGAGATGGCGGCGCATGTCGACGATGGCGTCCACGTGCTCGATCATCATCGGGCACTCTTCCACGCAGGCGCGGCAGGTGGTGCACGACCACAGGGTCTCGGCGTCCACCAAACCATTGACGATCGGCTGGTGCGGGTTGCCGCCGTGCTCGCCGATCGGTTTGCCAGGGTACGGGCTGCCGGCGAACTTGGCATCGGTGCCACCGGCCAGGCCGACCACCATGTCCTGGATGAGTTTTTTCGGGTTCAGCGGCTGGCCGGCGGCAAACGCCGGGCACGCCGCTTCGCACTTGCCGCACTGCACGCAGGCATCAAAGCCGAGCAGTTGGTTCCAGGTGAAATCCTTGGGTTTTTCCACCCCCAGGGGCGCGGTTTTATCGCTCAGGTCCAGCGGCTTCAAACCGGTGGAACGGCCGCCGCCGAAGCGCTCGGCACGGCGGTGCCAGGCCAGGTGCAGGGCACCGGCGAAGGCGTGTTTCATCGGCCCGCCCCAGGTCATGCCGAAGAACATCTCGGACACGCCCCACAGCACGCCCACACCGAGCAGCGCCGCGAGCAACCAGCCGCCGAAGTCCGCCGGCAGAATCCCGGCCACCGGCAAGGTCACCAGGAAGAAGCTCACCGAGAACGCCAGCAGGCTTTTCGGCAGGCGCATCCAGGGGCCTTTGGACAGGCGCGCGGGTGGGTTGCGGCGGCGCAGGTACATGAAGATCGCGCCGACAAACATCAATGTCGACGCCAACAGCAGCGCGTAGCCAAGAATGCGACTTTGCAGGCCGAAACCGTGTACCAGGATCGCCAGCAGCGCCGACAGCACAAAACCCAACGCCGTGGCGACGTGGGTATTGGCGATGTATTTGTCGCGGGCGACCACGTGGTGCAGGTCGACCATATAGCGCTTGGGCATGGCCAGCAGGCCGCCCAGCAGGTCGACTTTGGAGGCGCGGCCACGGCGCCACATGTTCACGCGGCGCAGGGCGCCGAGGACGGCGAGGCCCAGGGCGGCAAACAGGAGAATAGGCAGCAAGGTGTTCAACATGGTGAAGCTCCCACAGACCACACAAAACTAATGTGGGAGGGGGCTTGCCCCCGATAGCGGTGGGTCAGCTACAGCTGTATCAACTGACACTCCGCCATCGGGGGCAAGCCCCCTCCCACATTTGAACCCAGTCGGGTCAGAAATCCTTGCACAAGCGCAGGGCGTCATAGATGGCGGCGTGGGTATTACGCTGCGCCACACAGTCACCGATGCGGAACAGCAAGTACCCCTCGCCCGCCTCGCTCAGGCACGGCTGCGGCTTGATCGCGAACAGCGCTTCGACGTCGATCTGGCCCTTGTTGCGCGAGCCTTCCTTGAGCCCGTAGTAAATGGCCTCGTCCGGACGCACGCCGTTCTCCACTACCACCTGGTCGACCACCCGTTCTTCCTTGGCACCGGTGTATTCGTTCTCCAGCACCGCCACCAGCTTGTCACCCTCGCGATAGACCTTCTCCAGCATCATGTCGCCGGTCATGATCACTTCCTTGGGGTACATGCTGCGGTAGTAGGTGGGGAACGACGTACCGCCAATGGCAACGCCCGGCTTGATGTCGTCGGTGACGATCTCCACCTGGCAGCCTTTGTCGGCCAGGAAGTCGGCCACCGACATGCCGGTGAATTCGCAGATGGTGTCGTACACCAGCACGTTCTTGCCCGGCGCGACTTTGCCGTCGAGCACGTCCCAACTGCTCACCACTAAACCTTCGGCGGCGCCCCAGTGTTCGTTCTGCTCGATAAACGGGTGCCCGCCGACCGCCGCCACGACCACGTCCGGACGCAGGTCCAGGATGGTGTCTGCATCGGCCGCCACGCCCAGGCGCAGGTCGACTTTCAAGCGCGCCAGTTCCAGCTGGAACCAGCGCGTGATGCCGGCAATCTGGTCGCGCTGCGGCGCTTTGGAAGCCGTGGTGATTTGCCCGCCGATAAATTCTTTTTTCTCCAGCAAGGTCACGTCGTGGCCACGCTCGGCGGCGACGCGCGCCGCTTCCATCCCGGCTGGGCCGGCACCGACCACCACGACTTTGCGCTTGGGCCCGGTGGATTTTTCGATGATGTGCGGCACGCCCATGTATTCACGGGAGGTCGCGGCGTTCTGGATGCACAGCACGTCCAGGCCCTGATACTGGCGGTCAATGCAGTAGTTGGCGCCGACACACTGCTTGATCTGGTCGATCTGACCCATCTTGATCTTGGCGATCAGGTGCGGGTCGGCGATGTGCGCACGGGTCATGCCGACCATGTCCACATAGCCGCCTTCCAGAATCCGCGTGGCCTGGTTCGGGTCCTTGATGTTCTGCGCGTGCAGCACCGGGACCTTGACCACTTCCTTGATGCCGGCCGCCAGGTGCAGGAACGGCTCCGGCGGGTAACTCATGTTCGGGATCACGTTGGCCAGGGTGTTGTGGGTGTCGCAACCCGAGCCCACCACACCGATGAAGTCGAGCATGCCGGTGTCGTCGTAGTACTTGGCGATCTGCTTCATGTCCTCGTGGGACAGGCCGTCCGGATGGAACTCGTCGCCGCACAGGCGCATGCCCACGCAGAAGTCATCGCCCACTTCGGCACGCACGGCCTTGAGTACTTCCAGGCCGAACTTCATGCGGCCTTCAAAGCTGCCGCCCCATTCGTCGGTACGCTTGTTGACCCGCGGGCTCCAGAACTGGTCGATCATGTGCTGGTGCACCGCGGACAGTTCCACACCGTCCAGGCCGCCGGCCTTGGCCCGGCGCGCAGCCTGGGCGTAGTTGCCGATCACGCGCCAGATCTCTTCCGGCTCGATGGTCTTGCAGGTAGCGCGGTGCACCGGCTCGCGCACGCCGGACGGCGACATCAGGGTCGGCCAGTTGAAGCCGTCCCAACGCGAGCGACGGCCCATGTGGGTAATCTGGATCATGATCTTGGCGCCATGCTTGTGCATGGCGTCGGCCAGGTTCTGGAAGTGCGGGATGATGCGGTCGGTGGACAGGTTCACCGAGCTCCACCATTCCTGGGGGCTGTCGATGGCCACCACCGAGGAGCCGCCGCAGATCGCCAGGCCGATACCGCCCTTGGCTTTCTCTTCGTAGTACTTCACGTAGCGGTCAGTGGTCATGCCGCCGTCGGTGGCATACACCTCGGCATGGGCAGTACTGAGTACGCGGTTGCGGATAGTCAGTTTGCCGATCTGGATCGGCTGGAACATTGCTTCGAAAGCCATGGCACGGTCCTCGGCTTACAACGGCTTGACGGTGAACAAACCAGAATCAAAGCCCTCTTCGGAGCCTCCGTAGACTTGTTCGGCGACGGTGCGGATCTTGCTGCCACGGGCTTCCAGGATCTGGTCCATGGCACCGGCAAACCAGCCGGTGAACATGTAGTCGACCTTGCGCCCGACCTTGCCGTACACATAGACGAATGCCGAGTGCTCAAGCGTGACGCTGGCGGTGCCTTTGTCAAGGTCGATGTCCTGGATCTTGAACAGGCCCCAGCCGCGTTGCGACAGGCGCTTCATGTAGTGCTCGAACACCGCGACGCCTTCCAGGCCGTGGCACTCGGCTTCTTTTTCACACCAGTGCCAGGCGGACTTGTAGCCGGCCTTGTAGAGAATCTCGGCGTAGGCGTCGGCGCCCAGTACTTCTTCGATGCCCATGTGGTTGTTGACGAAGAAATGGCGCGGCACGTACAGCATCGGCAGGGCGTCGGAGGTCCAGACACCGGTTTCGCTGTCGACTTCGATTGGCAATTGCGGGGCGATCTTGGCCATGGAAACTTAACTCCAGAAAATTCGTTTTGATGCCCGCCGCGCGAATGGCGACGGGTGAAGGATCAAGCGAGCGGTGGCTTATTCGCCCCAGACGTCCTTTAGGACGTTCACCCAGTTCTCGCCCATGATCTTGCGCACCACGCGCTCAGGATGGCCGCGCTTGAGCAGGGTCTCGGTGAGGTTGGGGAACTCGCCCACGGTGCGGATGCCCAGCGGGTTGATGATCTTGCCGAAGCTGGTCAGGCGGCGGGCGTAGCCCTTGTCATGGGTGAGCATTTCGAAGAAATCCTGGCCATGGCCCTGGGTGAAGTCGGTGCCGATGCCGATGGCGTCTTCGCCGACGATGTTCATGGTGTATTCAATGGCTTCGGCGTAGTCGTCGATGGTCGAATCGATGCCCTTGGCCAGGAACGGCGCGAACATGGTCACACCGACAAAACCGCCATGGTCGGCAATGAACTTGAGTTCTTCATCGGACTTGTTACGCGGGTGCTCTTTAAGGCCCGACGGCAGGCAGTGGGAGTAGCACACCGGTTTTTTCGATTCGAGGATGACTTCTTCGCTGGTCTTGGAACCCACGTGGGACAGGTCGCACATGATGCCGACGCGGTTCATCTCGCCAACGATCTCACGTCCGAAGCCCGACAGGCCGCCGTCACGCTCATAGCAGCCGGTGCCCACCAGGTTCTGGGTGTTGTAGCACATCTGCACCACACCGACGCCGAGCTGCTTGAAGATCTCGACGTAGCCGAGCTGGTCTTCAAACGCGTGGGCATTCTGGAAACCGAAAATAATGCCGGTCTTGCCCTGCTCTTTGGCGCGACGGATGTCGGCGGTGGTTTTCACCGGGATCACCAGGTCGCTGTTCTCGCGGATCAGGGTCTGGCTGGCGACGATGTTATTGATCGTGGCCTGGAAGCCTTCCCACACCGACACGGTGCAGTTGGCGGCGGTGAGGCCGCCTTTGCGCATGTCCTCGAACAGGTCGCGATTCCACTTGGCAATAATCAGCCCGTCGATAACGATGCTGTCGGCGTGCAACTCGGCTGGGCTCATCAGGCGTCCCCTTATTGGCGATTCATGCGCCGAATCGTCTGCCGGCGCTTTGGGGCCAGCATATGCCCAGGGGCCGACCGAGCCGGGTGCAAAAACGACAGGGGAATTGCCGAAAGCGTCAATCCGCGACAAAGGGTGTTAAGAGGTGTCTGACTAGCGGCTGTTATTTGTCTTACGCTTGAGCCAGAATTCGGCCATTACCTGATATGAGACGGCGCAATGAAATCGATTTTCCTGGCTTTGGCACTCATCGCAACCGGCGTCCACGCGGCCGAAGACACCGACAGCACGCCGTGCGATGGCATCGAAAACGACAAACAAACCCTGGAATGCGCCTCCTACAACAAAACCACCGCTGAACAGTTGTTAAAAGACAACTATCAGGGCCTGCTCGAACGCATGGCTTCGACCTACGGCAGCGACAAGACCAAGCTGGCGGACATTACCGCTCGTCTGAAGGACGCCCAGCAGAAGTGGGAAAAACTGCGTGACGCCGATTGCGCCGTGGACACCTTCCCGGCGGTGACCGGCACCAAGGCGTATGCGATTGCGCAAAATGATTGCCTGGCGCGCATGAGCGATGAGCGGTCGGAGTTTTTGGAGTCGATTGGGCAGGAATAAGCGACAATCCCTGCCACTTTTAATCTGAACCAAGGCCATTCATGAGCATCTGCGGTATCGAAATCAAAGGCAGCGAAGCCATCATCGCCGTCGCCTCGCTGGACAACCAGGCGCTGACCCATGTCGCCCTGGCCACCAAGAAAATCGCGCTGGAAGATGACGACGAAGCGGCCAACGTCAAAGCCTTTGCCGCCCAGGTGAAGGCCTTTGTGCAGGCCAACGCCATCACTCGCATCGCGATCAAGAAGCGCAGCAAGAAAGGCGAATTCGCCGGCGGGCCGACCACGTTCAAGATTGAAGGCGTGTTTCAGCTGCTGGAGGCGGTCGAGGTGACGCTGCTGTCGCCGCAGACGATCAATGCGCAGAACAAGAAGCACGGTTTTGAACTGCCGGCGACGCTGAACAAGTATCAGCATGAGGCTTATAAAGCAGCCTGTTCGGTACTGATGAAAAAGTAAGCCACACCACAGTCAGACCCGGTTCACATTGGATTCAGGTTGTTTTCAGTTGGGGTGTAGGGCGCTTGTACAGCAGCCAATCCCCGAACGCCTTGTCTTCCAGCGCGTAGCCGCCCCGGCTCGACTTCCATACCAATTCCTTGTCACGCAAGGCATCGATACAGGCCTGAATAGTCTGGGTACCCGGCACCACATCGCTGCCCATATCCTCCAGTGCCTTGCTGACCGCCGTAATGGTGCTGTCGGTAAACGGCGCAAAGGGTTGATTGCCGTGCAAGCGCTCCACCATCACCTGCAGCACTGCACGCTGCGGGATGGTCAGCGCGTTCCAGGCGCTTTCGAATTCGGTCCATACACCGGCGCGCAGCAATTCGGCGCGGCTGTGCAGCAATTCGCCCAGATTGCTCGCCTCGCCCAACTCCAAGGCGACCTCGCCGATGATGGTGCGCAGCATCTCGGGGCGGCGGCCGACCAGCTCGAAGGCGTCGTCGATATCCGCCGCCTTGAACTGGTTGGTCGTGGCCAGGTGGGCATTAAGGTGCGCGGTGTAGGCTTGGGTGAACGCTTTGCCCAGCAGCGGAAACGGCGTGATGCTGGAGCCAAAGAACGGCTGGCTTTTGCCCAGGACCAGATGGGCCAGCTTGTCGCGGTTGGAGCCGGTGAACACCAGGTGCAAGCCACTGCCGTCCTCGTCACGGCCTTGGTTGAGCTGATCCCGGGCGGCCTTGAGCGCGAACATCGCGTTGATTCCCGAATCGCTGCTTAACGCGTGCTGCGCTTCGTCAATCACCAGCACCACGGGTTTTTCGGCAGCGCTGTGCAGCAACTCCAAGGCCTGGGTCAACGTCGCGCCGACGGGCAATTGGGGCTTGCTGAAGTCCCAGGACAAGGTACGCAGAAAGCTCAGTTTCTCGATGCCAATGTTCTTGGCCAGTTTGCGAATGCCTTTTTCATAGGGCACCAGGGCGGCGGCAATAGCACTGGCGATCAACTCCGCCGGGTCTTTGTCTTTGTCGGCCCACAGGTCGACGTACACGGCAAGCCAACCTCGCAGCTGACACTCAGGGATCAGATCCTCGCGCAAAAATGTACTTTTGCCGGTGCGACGCGGCGCCGCAAGGAACAGCCCGGAGGTGAAATCCTGAATACCGGCGCCCACCAGACCATCGGCAATGCTGCTTGCCAGGGCGGGACGGCGGAACACAAAACCGCTGTGCTTGGACATGGCTTTATACTCAATTATTCAAAACGCTATAAATTATAGCGCTGAGTATAATTGACTATAATCGCCCGTCAAACCACCTCCCGTCGCCGATCCTCCCGTGGGCATTTGGCAAACCGCGCTCGGTAACTGCGCGTGAAATACGACGGCGACTCAAACCCACAGGCAATACTCACTTCCAGCACACTCAGGTCACTTTGGCGCAGCAGTTGCCGGGCTTTTTCCAGGCGCAGGCCCAAGTAGAAGTTGCTCGGCGTATCGTTCAGATGCAGACGGAACAAGCGCTCCAACTGGCGCCGGGTAACCTTGATCGCTTCAGCCAGCGCCAGCGTGCTCAGCGGCGGTTCGGTGTGCTGTTCCATTTCGCCGATCACCTGCACCAGTTTTTTGTTGTTGATGCCGTAGCGCGTGGCGATCTGCATGCGCTGATGGTCTTTGCGCGGGCGGATACGGCCGAGCACGAATTGCTCGGACACTTGAATGGCCAACTCCGAGCTGTGGGCCTGGGCGATCAGGTCGAGCATCAGGTCGATGGACGCGGTGCCGCCGGCGCAGGTGATGCGGCGACGGTCAATCTCGAACAGTTCCTGGGTCACCGTCAGCTGTGGATAAGATTCTTTGAACGCGTCGATGGCTTCCCAATGCAGGGTCACGCGATGGCCATCGAGCAGGCCCGCTTCGGCGAGCACGCAGGCGCCGGTGTCGATGGCCCCGAGGGTCACGCCGTCGTGATCGAGGCGCCGCAACCAGTGCTCCAGCGCGGAGGTGGCAAACTGCAACGGCTCGAAGCCGGCCACCACCAGCAAGGTCGCGCCTTTTTTCAGCGGTTCCAGCGCGGCATCGGCGTTGACCGACATGCCATTGCTCGCCAGCACCGCGCCGCCGTCGGCGCTCAACACATGCCAGCGGTACAGCTCGCCGCGAAAACGGTTGGCCACCCGCAGCGGTTCCAGCGCGGAAATAAACCCGATGGCCGAGAACCCCGGCATCAGCAGAAAGTAGAAATCCTGGGACATGGTGGCGCTCTCGTCATACGGGCAGCGTGGCACTGTGATACTCCCGTTCACCCGCGGATTCAAGGGGACAGGTCGCTCCAGTGCAAGAGCCGGTCGCCGCCGTGCGTTTTGTCGGCTGCGAAGGTACGTAACTTGGCCTCACGGCGCACAAAGACGCCGGACCCCACAATAACGACCTGCCGAGGGCCCCACCATGAACCGACTGATCCGCCGCTGCGTGCTCGCACTCAGCGCCAGCGCCATCTTGAGCACCAGCGTATTCGCCGCCGACGCGCAATCCTGCCGGAATGTGCGCATGGGCGTGGTGAACTGGACCGACGTCATCGCCACCAGCGCCATGACCCAAGTGTTGCTCGACGGCCTCGGCTACCAGACCAAACAGACCAGCGCCTCCCAGCAAATCATCTTCGCCGGCATCCGCGACCAGCGCCTGGACCTGTTCCTGGGCTACTGGAACCCGCTGATGACCCAGACCATCAGCCCCTTCGTCGATGCCAAGCAGGTCAAGGTTCTCGACAAACCCAGCCTGCAAGACGCCCGCGCCACCCTCGCCGTGCCCACGTACCTGGCCGACAAGGGCCTGAAGACCTTCGCCGACATCGCCAGCTTCGAGAAAGAACTGGGCGGCAAGATCTATGGTATCGAGCCAGGTTCGGGCGCCAATACGCAGATCAAGGCGATGATTGCCAAGAACCAGTTCGGCCTGGGCAAGTTCCAGCTGGTGGAGTCCAGCGAAGCCGGCATGCTCGCTGCCGTGGACCGCGCCGTGCGCCGCAAGGAAGCCGTGGTGTTCTTCGGCTGGGCGCCGCACCCGATGAACGTCAACGTCGCGATGACCTACCTCAGCGGCAGCGAAGACGCCCTGGGCCCGAACGAAGGCATGGCCACCGTCTGGACCGTAACATCGCCCACCTACGCCGAACAGTGCCCCAACGTACATAAACTGCTGACCAACCTGACCTTCACCGCCGCCGACGAGAGCCGGATGATGCAGCCGCTGCTGGATCACAAAGATGCCCTGGAATCCGCCAGGCAGTGGCTCAAGGAGCACCCGCAAGACCAGGCGCGCTGGCTGGAAGGCGTGACCACCTTCGATGGCAAACCGGCCGCGGCAAACCTGCAATTGACCCGCCAATAACCCTTTTGAATCACCGCTTCGCAGCCTAGTACGGCTGCGAACGGCACCACCACGCCTGTAAGGAACCGACTCATGAACCACGACGTCATCATCACCTGCGCACTCACCGGTGCTGGCGACACGACCAGCAGAAGCCCGCACGTGCCGGTCACCCCCAAACAGATCGCCGCAGCGGCGGTTGAAGCGGCCAAGGCCGGCGCCACCGTGGTCCATTGCCATGTGCGCGACCCCGCAACCGGCAGGTTCAGCCGCGATGTGGCGCTGTACCGCGAAGTGATGGAGCGCATCCGCGAGGCCGACATCGACATCATCGTCAACCTGACCGCCGGCATGGGTGGCGACCTGGAGATCGGTGGCGGCGAGAACCCGATGGAGTTCGGCCCCAACACCGATCTGGTCGGCCCGTTGACGCGCCTGGCGCATGTCGAAGAACTGCTGCCGGAAATCTGCACGCTGGACTGCGGCACCCTGAACTTCGGCGATGGCGACACCATTTACGTGTCCACCCCGGCGCAACTGCGTGCCGGGGCCAAACGCATCCAAGCACTGGGCGTAAAGGCCGAGCTGGAAATCTTCGACACCGGCCACCTGTGGTTCGCCAAGCAGATGATCAAGGAAGGCCTGCTGGACAACCCGCTGTTCCAACTGTGCCTGGGCATCCCATGGGGCGCGCCGGCCGATACCACCACCATGAAAGCCATGGTCGACAACCTGCCCGCCGACGCGGTGTGGGTCGGCTTCGGCATCGGCCGCATGCAAATGCCGATGGCGGCGCAGGCGGTGCTGCTGGGCGGCAACGTGCGGGTCGGCCTGGAAGACAACCTGTGGCTGGACAAGGGCGTGCTTGCCACCAATGGTCAACTGGTGGAACGCGCGGGGGAAATCCTCAGCCGGTTGGGCGCGCGGGTGCTGAGCCCGGCCGAAGGCCGAATCAGGATGGGCCTGACCAAACGCGGCTAAAAATGTGGGGGCTTGCCCCCTCCCACAGGGGATCACCGAACTCTTTAGGAATGTGCCATGCGCTTTATTACAGAAATCAAAACCTTCGCCGCCCTCGGCAGCGGTGTCATCGGCAGCGGCTGGGTAGCCCGCGCGTTGGCCCATGGCCTGGATGTAGTGGCCTGGGACCCGGCCCCCGGCGCCGAAGCGGCGCTGCGCAAACGCGTCGCCAATGCCTGGGGCGCCTTGGAGAAACAGGGCCTGGCGCCCGGCGCGTCCCAGGACCGCCTGCGCTTTGTGGCGACGGTTGAGGCGTGCGTAAAAGACGCCGACTTCATCCAGGAAAGCGCCCCCGAACGCCTGGAGCTGAAGCTGGAACTGCACGGCAAGATCAGCGCAGCGGCCAAACCGAATGCGTTGATCGGTTCGAGCACCTCGGGCCTGTTGCCGAGCGAGTTCTATGAGGGTTCGACCCACCCGGAACGCTGTGTGGTCGGGCACCCGTTCAACCCGGTTTACCTGCTGCCATTGGTGGAGGTGGTGGGCGGTAAAAATACCGCACCGGAGGCGATCCAGGCGGCGATCACGGTGTATGAATCCCTCGGCATGCGCCCGCTGCATGTGCGCAAGGAAGTCCCGGGGTTTATCGCCGATCGCCTGCTCGAAGCGCTATGGCGCGAGGCGCTGCACCTGGTCAATGACGGCGTGGCCACCACCGGCGAAATCGACGATGCCATTCGCTTTGGCGCCGGGTTGCGCTGGTCGTTCATGGGCACCTTCCTCACCTACACCCTGGCGGGCGGTGATGCGGGTATGCGCCACTTCATGGCGCAGTTCGGCCCGGCGTTGCAGTTGCCGTGGACCTATTTGCCGGCGCCGGAACTGACCGACAAATTGATCGACGAGGTGGTCGATGGCACCCGTGACCAGTTGGGCACGCACAGCATTTCGGCGCTGGAGCGCTATCGTGATGATTGCCTGCTGGCGGTACTGGAGGCGGTGAAAACCACCAAAGCCAAGCACGGCATGAGCTTCGCTGAATAACCCTGTGGGAGGGGGCTTGCTCCCTCCCACCTTCGACCGAGTACGGACTCATGCCTGCATTGACCACCTACACCACAAAAATCCAGCCCGCCTGGGTCGACTACAACGGCCATCTGCGCGACGCGTTCTATTTGCTGATTTTCAGCTACGCCACCGACGCGCTGATGGACACCCTGGGCCTGGACAGCGACAACCGCGAAGCCAGCGGCCACTCGCTGTTCACCCTGGAGCTGCACCTGAACTACCTGCACGAAGTGAAACTCGGCGCCGAGGTTGAGGTACATACCCAACTGATCGCCCACGACGCCAAGCGCCTGCACCTCTATCACAGCCTGCACCTGGCGGGTGATGGGAAGTCCCTCGCGGGCAATGAGCAGATGCTGTTGCACGTCGACCTTGCCGGGCCGCATGCCACGCCGTTCAGTGAGGCTACGCTGGAAAGACTCAACGCCATCAGCGCTGAACAAGCCGACCTGCCAAGGCCTGCCCTGCTCGGCCGGGCCATCGGTTTACCGGCAAAAAAAGCCCCGATCCAGCCGTGACTGGATCGGGGCAGAGGTGCCTTGTGTGAGCTGTACATCCCGAGGGTGACCAAACCTTCAAGCTGTGGGCCTGGGTTCAGTGTGCCGGTAAGTGCGTTCGGTACATGGCCCGAAAACGACACGCTCATAGCCATCCGAGGCATTCGCGCATTCTGCCCTTGCCGCGTGCCTGGGCGGCTACCAGAATCCAGCTCAGACCCCGCTCCCCTCACAGGATAAACGTCATGATGCACGCGGATTTGATTGACCAGAATGACCTGTTGGACCAACTGCGCTCGTTGGGTTTCGAAGTGTCCAGCGGCGCCAGCGCCGAACAGGCCTGCGAGTGCGCCGTGCGCGGCTTGAGCGAAGCACGGGCCAAGGCGCTCAAGGGCATGGTTGAGCAGATGTACACCAGTAGCGCGACGATTTTGCCGGCGGTGCGTCAGGCGATTGATAAGCAGTTGTTGCCGGCGTTGATGCAGTTCAAGCAGAACTCTGGCGCCTGACAGATCGCTATCGGGGGCAAGCCCCCCTCCCACACTTGACCGCGTCCGTCCATGGTCCAGTGTGGGAGGAGGCTTGCCTGCGATGCGGTCAACTCGGTTTAAAGCCTTACGCTGGCAAACGTCGACTCATTGCGCGCCTGGCTCAACGCCGACATCGGCCCCGCCAACGGCGCCAGCACCAGCGCCTGCGGAATCGGCATCATCGCCACCTGCTGGGCAGTGTTGGAACCCACGCGCTCATCGCGTGGCGGAATACCGAAGTATTCGCGGTAGCACTTGGAGAAGTGCGGCGTGGACACAAACCCGCACACCGACGCCACTTCGATGATCGACATCGGCGTTTGCTTGAGCAGCTGCCGTGCACGAATCAGGCGCAGTTTGAGGTAGTAGCGCGACGGTGAGCAGTGCAGGTATTTCTGGAACAGGCGCTCCAACTGGCGACGCGACACGGCGACGTACACCGCCAGTTCGTCCAGGTCGATCGGCTCTTCCAGGTTGGCTTCCATCAGCGCGACGATTTCCTGCAGCTTCGGCTGGTTGGTGCCGAGCATGTGCTTGAGCGGCACGCGCTGGTGATCCTGTTCGTTGCGGATGCGTTCGTACACGAACATCTCGGAGATGGCGGCCGACAGTTCACGACCGTGGTCGCGGCTGATCAGGTGCAGCATCATGTCCAGCGGCGCAGTGCCGCCGGAGCTGGTGAAGCGGTTGCGATCGAGGGTGAACAGGCGGGTGCTCATCGATACACGGGGGAAGGCTTCCTGCATCGAGGCCAGGCATTCCCAATGCACACTGCAATCGAATCCGTCGAGCAGACCGGCGCAGGCCAGGGCCCAACTGCCGGTGCACACCGCGCCGAGGCGACGGGACTGGCGCGCCTGGCTTTGCAGCCACGACACGTGTTCACGGGTGACGGTGCGCTGGATCCCCACGCCGCCGCATACGATGACGGTGTCGAGCACCGGGGCTTTGTGCATGGAGGCATCGGGAGTGATTTGCAGACCGTCGCTGGCCCAGACCTGGTTGCCATCCACACTCAGCGTGGTCCAGCGATACAGCTCGCGACCGGACAACTGGTTGGCCATGCGCAGCGGTTCGACTGCCGACGCCAGGGAAATCAGCGTGAAATTGTCCAGCAGCAAAAAGCCGATGGATTGAGGCGCACGGTTCTGGGGTTGGGCCCCTGAGTTGAACGACGTCATCGCGGTATCTCCTCACACAAAGCGGGTGATGGCCTCAGGCGAGGCTCTTGTTATTGCGCTCTTCATCTGTAAAGAAGAGAGGCTTTGAATGGATAGAGCAAATGCCGTGCCTAAAATTGAATGCGTATTCAATAAATCCTGAAAACGACCTGTTGACGCGTCTATATAAGCCCGCGCGGGATGTGCGGGATATAGCCTGAAAACGACGTAGGAGCAGGCTCGCCACAGTGCGTGAGCAGATCGGTAGCACTTGTGGGAAGGCGCTTTGAGGGGGGTGGGACGGGTCTGTCACCCAAAGCACGGGCGACAGAAGGTCGAGGGGAAATCGTTTGGGAGCTACTTATCTGTTTGCGACGCGCTAAAAGGTGGCGCTTTTGGCTTGGGTGTTCACTTTATGAGCAGTGTCGCCTGAACCACCGCGATGCAGGCGACCCGGTCTCAGCACTCAACCGCGCTGACCGCCAAGCCACCCCGCGACGTCTCTTTGTACTTGTCATGCATGTCTGCGCCGGTATCGCGCATGGTGCGGATCACCCGGTCCAGGGAGATAAAGTGCTGGCCGTCGCCACGCAGGGCCATTTGCGCGGCGTTGATCGCCTTGACCGCCGCGATTGCGTTGCGCTCGATGCACGGCACTTGCACCAACCCGCCCACCGGGTCGCAGGTCAGGCCGAGGTTATGTTCCAGGCCGATTTCGGCGGCGTTGCACAGTTGCTCCGGCGTGGCGCCCAGGATTTCCGCGAGCCCCGCCGCAGCCATCGCGCACGCCGAACCCACCTCACCCTGGCAGCCGACTTCGGCGCCGGAGATCGAAGCGTTCTTCTTGCACAGGATCCCTACCGCCGCCGCGCCGAGCAGGTAGTCGACCACATTGGCCTCGGTGACTTCTTCACTGAACTTCATAAAGTAGTGCAGCACCGCCGGGATGATGCCCGCCGCGCCATTGGTGGGTGCGGTGACCATGCGCCCACCGGCGGCGTTTTCTTCGTTGACCGCCAGGGCGAACAGGTTGACCCACTCCATGGCGCTGAGGGTCGAGCCGATCACATTGGGTTTGCCCAGCTCTTGCAAACTGCGGTGCAACTTGGCCGCGCGACGGCGCACGTTCAGGCCACCAGGCAGGATGCCTTCGTGCTTGAGGCCCTGCTCCACGCAGTCCTGCATGGCACGCCAGAGTTTCATCAAGCCGCTGCGGATTTCTTCTTCGGAGCGCCAGACCTTTTCATTCGCCAGCATCAACTCGGCGACGCGCAGGTTGTGGGTCTTGCACAGGTGCAACAGCTCCACGGCGCTGGAAAAGTCATAGGGCAGTTCGGTGCGGTCCATGTCCGCCACGCCGCTTTGGGCCTGGGCTTCATCCACCACAAAACCGCCGCCCACCGAGTAGTAAGTGTCGCGGTGCAGCTCACCGTCATCGCCATACACCACCAGGGTCATGGCGTTGGGATGGAACGGCAGGTTTTCATCGAGCAGGCGCATGTCCCGGGCCCACACAAACGGCACCGGCAAACGCCCGTCCAGCAGCAGGGTGTCGGTTTCGCGCAGGGTATGGATGCGTGGGCCGATTTGCGAGGGGTCGATCGCGTCCGGCCATTCGCCCATCAGGCCCATGATGGTGGCGGTGTCGCTGCCATGGCCGATGCCGGTGGCCGACAATGAGCCGTACAGCTGAACTTCGACACGCCGAACCTGTTCCAACCATTCGCGCCCACGCAGTGCCTGGACGAACAACGCCGCGGCGCGCATGGGGCCGACGGTGTGAGAACTCGAAGGCCCGATGCCGATCTTGAACAGGTCGAAAACGCTGATAGCCATTAACGTGGAACTCCTCGATAAGCACGGACCGGGCAACAGTGAGCTGCTACGCTCGTAGCTCGCGTGGCCCTTTATTGAGCCCAAGTTCGGATGCCGGCTGTTCATAGCCAAGGCGCTGCGACGAGTCATAGCTCCGCTATGGCGAGGAGCAGCAACGCAGGATATGGACAGCCGGCGCCGAAATTGGGATCAAGAAAGGGTTACGCGAGCTACAGGCCCAGATGGCAGCATCATCAAGGTTTTATCTGCCGTCACGGCGTCTCACACCGACGCATCCATGCTCACCAGCGTCGCTTGCGTGCGAACACTGTTTTTGGCCGTTTTTTGCGGTGCAGATGAGCAAATCCCGTGGTTTTACCTTGGGAAAAAGCTGTAAACGACGTCACCAACACTGGATACGACCCTCCCTGTACTGGATACGACGCACCCTGTAGGCGTCAGATTTTCACTGGTACATGATCAGTCTCGACTCGTTTGCAAGGCACCGTGGCAGAGCTGTTGTCGCACGCTCCAACCGCAACACTTATAAAGCGCGGCGAAGGCCGCCAGAAAAAACACAGGAGTCTACCCAGATGAAAGGTTCACCCTCGTTGTTGTTGGCCGCCATGCTGAGTCTGCCAGTCATGGCGCACGCTGCAGAACCGGAACAGTGCAAGACCGTCAACTTCTCCGATGTCGGCTGGACCGACATCACCGTCACCACCGCGACCACCAGCGAAATCCTCAAGGGCCTGGGCTACAAGCCGCGCACCACGATGATTTCGGTACCGGTGACCTACAAGTCACTGGCTGACGGCAAGAACATGGACATCTTCCTCGGCAACTGGATGCCGACCATGGAAAACGACATCAAGCAGTACCGTGATGCGGGCACCGTGGAAACCGTGCGCGCCAACCTGGAGAACGCCAAGTACACCCTGGCGGTCCCACAGGCGCTGTACGACAAAGGCCTGAAAGACTTCGCCGACATCGCCAAATTCAAGGATGAGCTGGGTGGCAAGATCTACGGCATCGAGCCAGGTAACGACGGCAACCGCACCATCCAGACGCTGATCGACAAAGACGCCTTCGGCCTCAAAACCGCCGGCTTCAAGGTGGTCGAGTCCAGCGAAGCCGGCATGCTCTCCCAGGTCGAACGCGCCTCCAAGCGCGACCAGGCCATCGTGTTCCTGGGCTGGGAACCGCATCCGATGAACACCCGCTTCAAGATGAAGTACCTGACCGGCGGTGACGACTCGTTCGGCCCCAACTACGGTCAGGCCACCATCTACACCAACGTCCGCAAGGGCTACACCCAGGAATGCAGCAACGTGGGTCAGTTGCTGAAAAACCTAGTGTTCACGCTGGACATGGAAAGCACGCTGATGGGTAACGTCCTGGACGACAAAATGAAGGCCGACGCCGCCGCCAAGGCCTGGCTGAAAAAGAACCCGCAAGTGCTCGACACCTGGCTCGCCGGTGTCACCACCGTTGATGGCAAACCAGGGCTCGATGCAGTCAAAGCTTACCTCGCCAAGTAATACCTGCTGACCCCGGGCCGGTGCGCTGGCCCGGGACGTTTCCCTCTTCGCATGTGGACATTCACTACCATGCTGACTGAACAGAAAATCCCACTAGGCCAGTACATCGCTGCCTTCGTCGAATGGTTGACCCAACACGGCGCCAACTACTTCGACGCAATCGCATCGACACTGGAAACGATGATCCACGGCGTGACGTTTGCGCTGACCTGGTTCAATCCGCTGGCATTGATCGGTCTGATTGCGCTGCTGGCTCACTTTATTCAACGTAAATGGGGACTGACTGTTTTTGTCATCGCCTCCTTCCTGCTGATCCTCAACCTGGGGTACTGGCAGGAAACCATGGAGACCCTCGCGCAGGTGCTGTTCGCCACGCTGGTCTGCGTGGTCATCGGCGTGCCGCTGGGCATTGTTGCCGCGCACAAACCGATGTTCTACACCATGATGCGGCCGGTGCTCGATCTGATGCAGACCGTACCGACCTTCGTCTACCTCATCCCTACCCTGACCCTCTTCGGGCTGGGTGTGGTGCCTGGTTTGATTTCCACGGTGGTGTTCGCGATTGCCGCGCCCATCCGCCTGACTTACCTGGGTATCCGCGATGTACCGCAAGAGTTGATGGACGCCGGCAAGGCCTTTGGCTGCTCGCGCCGTCAGTTGCTCTCGCGCATTGAACTGCCCCACGCCATGCCGAGCATTGCCGCCGGCATTACCCAATGCATCATGCTGTCGCTGTCGATGGTGGTGATCGCCGCCCTGGTAGGTGCCGATGGCCTCGGCAAGCCGGTGGTCAACGCACTGAACACCGCCGACATTGCCCTGGGCTTCGAAGCCGGCCTGGCGATTGTGTTGCTGGCCATCATGCTCGACCGCATCTGCAAACAACCCGACGCTAAAGTAGGGGGTGATGCATGAGCATTATCCGATTCGACAAAGTCGACGTGATCTTCTCCAAAGACCCACGCGAAGCGCTCAAGCTGCTGGACCAGGGCATGAGCCGTAACGAGATTCTGAAAAAGACCGGGCAGATCGTCGGCGTTGAAAAAGCCAGCCTGGACATCGAGAAAGGCGAGATCTGCGTGCTGATGGGCCTGTCGGGCTCCGGCAAGTCGAGCTTGCTGCGCTGCATCAACGGCCTCAACACCGTGAGCCGTGGCCAGCTGTTTGTGGAGCATGAAGGTCGCCAGATCGACATCGCCTCGTGCACCCCGGCCGAGCTGAAAATGATGCGCACCAAGCGCATCGCCATGGTGTTCCAGAAGTTCGCCCTGATGCCCTGGCTGACGGTGCGCGAAAACATCAGCTTCGGCCTGGAAATGCAGGGCCGCCCCGAGAAAGAACGGCGCAAGCTGGTGGACGAGAAACTGGAGCTGGTGGGCCTGACCCAATGGCGCAACAAGAAGCCCGATGAGCTGTCCGGCGGCATGCAGCAGCGCGTCGGCCTGGCGCGCGCGTTGGCGATGGACGCCGACATCCTGCTGATGGACGAACCCTTCTCCGCTCTCGACCCGCTGATCCGCCAAGGCTTGCAGGACGAACTGCTGGAGCTGCAACGCAAGCTGAGCAAAACCATCGTGTTCGTCAGTCACGACCTCGACGAGGCGCTCAAGCTGGGCAGCCGTATTGCGATCATGAAAGACGGCAAGATCATCCAGTACAGCGTGCCGGAAGAGATCGTGCTGAACCCGGCGGACGACTATGTACGCACCTTCGTCGCCCATACCAACCCGCTGAACGTACTGTGCGGCCGCAGCCTGATGCGCACGCTGGACAACTGCACGCGCGTCAACGGCTCGGTATGCCTGGACCCGGGCGGCGACTCATGGCTGGACCTGGCCGAAGGCAACACCATTCAGGGCGCGCGCCAGAATGGCGTGGTGATGAACCTGCAGAACTGGGCACCGGGGCAAGCCGTGGAAGGTTTGGGCCGCGTGCCGACGCTGGTGGACTCCAATATCGGCATGCGCGATGCGTTGCAGATTCGTTACCAGACGGGAAACAAGCTGGTGTTGCACGACAACAACAAGGTGGTGGGAATTCTGGGCGACAGTGAGCTCTACCATGCCCTGCTGGGCAAAAACCTGGGCTGACCCACACTGCAAAACCCACTGAAGAAACAGGGTCAATGTGGGAGGGGGCTTGCTCCCGATGACGGTGTATCAGTAACAGCGGTACTGACTGACACACTGCCATCGGGAGCAAGCCCCCTCCCACATTTAAAGCACTGCCAAGCTCAACTGTCAGCTATAGACCCGGCCAAGGAGCTGCCGATGGCTTTCAAACTGATCGAGCACGTCCCGGGTAATCTGTTCCTGGGCGAAGCCCATCAGGTCGTACTCCTGAGGCCCGTTGTGCAGGTACACCTCGGCCCGGTAATAGCGGATGCGTTCTTCTTCCGGCACGTCGCTCGGCGCCGCCGAGTAAGCATCCAGGCTCACTTCGTAGACAAACGGGTTGCCCTCCTCCATCTCGATGCGCACGCCAATGCAACGCTTGGATTTACCCAGCAGCGTCTGCACATCCTGCCCTTGCTCACGCAACGCAGTCGCGGCCTCTTCCAGCGCCGGCGTCACGTGTTTGTCCATAAAGCGTTGCACGGTGGCCTGGCTCGGTTGCAGGTCCAGGGCGGTCAAGCGCTCGCTGAAACCACGGCGCCCACGTTCAGCCAATTGCGCCTGCTCCTGTTCGATGGCCACATCCTGGCGCATGGCCTTGTGCAAACCGAACATAAAGCAAATCAACACCACCGAGAACGGCAGCCCCGCCAGCACCACCATGGTCTGCATGGCTTCGAAGTTACCGGCAAACAACAGGCCGATGGTCACCAGGGTGATCACCGCCGACCAGAAGATCCGCAGCCAGTGCGGCGCATCTTCGTCTACGTTGCCGCCTTTGCAGGAAAGGTTGGCCATCATCACCGCGCCGGAATCCGCCGGGGTCAGGAACAGCACAAAGCCCACGAAGATCGACACACCGATAACAATGTTCGACGCCGGGTAATGTTCCAGCAGTTGGTAGATCGCCATGGAGGGTTGTTCCAGGGCGGTCTTGCCCAACGCCACCGCACCCTGGTTCAGCACCAGGTCCAGCGCCGAGTTACCGAAGATCGACAGCCACGCCAGGGTGAAGCCCAGCGGGATCAGCAGTACGCCGGCCACCAGTTCACGTACCGTGCGGCCACGGGAAATACGCGCGATGAACATGCCCACGAACGGTGCCCAGGAAATCCACCAGGCCCAGTAAAACAGGGTCCACAGGCCCATCCAGCGCTCGGTTTTGTCGCCATCGCCTGCGTACACATACAGGTCGAAGGTTTTCAGCACGATGCCGTTGAGGTAGTCACCGGTGTTCTGCACCAGGCCGTTGAGCAAGTGCAGGGTGGGGCCGAACAACAGCACAAAGATCAGCAAACCGCTGAACAGCACGATGTTGAGGTTGGACAAGCGACGAATGCCGTTCTCCACCCCCGACACGGCGGCGATGGTCGCCACGGTGCTCATCACGATGATCACGATCAACAGGTTGGTGTTGTTGTGCTGCATGCCGAACAGGTTTTCCAGCCCGGACGACACCTGCATCGCGCCGATCCCCAGGTTGGTCACCAGGCCCAGCAGGGTTACGAACATGCCGAAACCGTCCACCGCGTGGCCGGTCGCGCCCTTCACCCACCGCTCGCCCACCAGCGGGTACAGCGCCGAACGCAAGGCCAGCGGCTGGTTGTGGCGGTACGCAAAGTACGCCACGGCCAGGCCGACCAGGGCGTAGATCGCCCAGCCATGCAGGCCCCAATGCAGGAAGGTCAGTTGCAATGCCTGGCGTGCCGCGCCATTGCTGGCCGCCGCGCCTTCGGGCGGGTTGAAGTAGTGGTCCAACGGTTCGGACGCACCGAAGTACAGCAGCGAAATGCCGATGCCCGACGAAAACAGCATCCCGGCCCAGGCGCCGTAGCTGAAGTCCGGGGTGTCGTCCTTGCTGCCCAGTTTCAACTTGCCGTAGGACGAAAACGCCAGGCCGACCACGAACACCAGGTAAGCGGCGATCACCACCATGTAGTACCAGCCGAAGCTTTTGGAAAGCCAGGCCTGGGCGACGCCGAGCATGCGCCCGGCCTCCTGCGGGGCGATGATCAGGATGGCGGTCAACAACAGAATCAGCGCGGTGGAGGTGTAGAACACCCAACCGTTGACCCGCACCTTTTCCGGCGGGGTCTTTATTAGAGAGGCAGAACTCATGGCGCAGATGCTCCAGGCAGTGCGAGAGAGAAACACAAGGCAACGGTTATCCCGCGCCATCGATTTTTCGGCAGTCGACGGACGGGTGTTATAAAGACAGCCCGAAAATCCCTGCCCCCGCCGAGGCGGTGCATAGGGCGTTTGCGGGGTTTTCCAGGTGTCAGATGTCGCTGTCTTTCAAGTAGGAAATACCTGCCAGCAGCGACGATTTGTCGCAGAGCTTATTCTTTGTTGATTGAACGTTCAATCAAAACAAAATAGACTGGCCTTCAAGCCGATGGACGTGATCGCCCGTCGGCAGGCCTAAGGAGAGGTGCTACATGCCCAAGGTCGGTATGCAACCCATACGCCGCCAGCAATTGATCGAAGCCACGATGACGGCCATCGATCAGGTCGGGATGGGCGATGCCAGCATTGCGTTGATCGCCCGTTTGGCCGGCGTTTCGAACGGCATCATCAGTCACTACTTTCGGGACAAGAACGGCCTGATCGCAGCGACGATGCAGTACTTGATGAGCGTGCTGATGGAAAACATCCACGCCCGTCGACAGGCGTTGAAAGACGACAGCCCACGCGCTCACCTCCAGGTGATCGTCGCCGGCAACTTCGACGCCAGCCAGGTCAACGGCCCGGCAATGAAAACCTGGCTGGCCTTCTGGGCCTCCAGCATGCATCACCCGTCTTTGCACAGGTTGCAGCGGATCAACGATCAGCGTCTGTATTCCAACCTGTGCTGCCAGTTCCGCCGCACGCTGCCGTTGCCCGAGGCACGCAGCGCAGCCCGAGGCCTGGCGGCCCTGATCGACGGTTTGTGGTTGCGCGGTGCCCTGTCGGGAGACGCTTTCGATACGGAGCAGGCGCAACGCATCGCTCACGAATACATGGATTTCCAATTGGCCAAGCAGGTGAGTTAGAGCACCTATAACCGCTCAACCCCTGAACGTCCGCCGCCCCTTGTGCGGCGGGTAACGCCAACCACTTATGCACTTGCGAGGACTTTATGGCCCGTTTCGACCTGCAAAAACTCTACATTGACGGCGGCTACAGCGACGCTGGCAGCGATGCCACCTTCGAAGCCATCAACCCGGCTAACGGTGAAGTTCTCGCCCAAGTGCAACGCGCCACCAAAGACGACGTTGAACGTGCCGTGGTCAGCGCCGAAAAAGGCCAGAAAATCTGGGCCGCCATGACCGCCATGGAGCGTTCGCGCATCCTGCGTCGTGCCGTCGACATCCTGCGCGAGCGCAACGATGAACTGGCCGCCCTGGAAACCCTGGACACCGGTAAAGCCTTCTCCGAAACCAAGTACGTCGACATCGTCACCGGCGCCGACGTGCTGGAATACTACGCAGGCCTGGTGCCGGCCATCGAAGGCGAGCAGATCCCGCTGCGCGACACCGCCTTCGTCTACACCCGCCGCGAGCCACTGGGCGTGGTCGCCGGTATCGGCGCGTGGAACTACCCGATCCAGATCGCCCTGTGGAAATCCGCACCGGCGCTGGCGGCCGGTAACGCGATGATCTTCAAGCCCAGCGAAGTCACCTCGCTGACAACCCTGAAACTGGCCGAGATTTACACCGAAGCCGGCGTACCGGCGGGCGTGTTCAACGTGCTGACCGGCAGCGGCCGTGAAGTCGGCACCTGGCTGACCGAGCATCCGCGCATCGAGAAAGTCTCGTTCACCGGCGGCACCGACACCGGCAAGAAAGTCATGGCCAGCGCGTCGAGTTCGTCGCTCAAGGACGTGACCATGGAGCTGGGCGGCAAGTCCCCGCTGATCATTTTCGACGATGCCGACCTCGACCGCGCCGCCGACACCGCGATGATGGCCAACTTCTACAGCTCCGGCCAGGTCTGCACCAACGGCACCCGCGTGTTCGTGCCCAAGCATTTGCAAGCGGCGTTCGAAGCCAAGATCGTCGAGCGCGTGGCGCGCATTCGCATCGGCAACCCGCAAGACGAAAACACCAACTTCGGCCCGCTGGTCAGCTTTGCCCATATGGAAAGCGTGCTGGGCTATATCGCCAAGGGCAAAGAGCAAGGCGCCCGCCTGCTGTGCGGCGGCGACCGCCTGACCGAGGGCGACCTGGCCAAAGGCGCATTCGTGGCACCGACCGTGTTCACCGACTGCACCGACGACATGGTGATCGTGCGCGAAGAAATCTTCGGCCCGGTGATGAGCATCCTCACCTACGAGACTGAAGAAGAAGTGATCCGCCGCGCCAACGACACCGACTTCGGCCTGGCCGCCGGCCTGGTCACCAAGGACCTGAACCGCGCCCACCGCGTGATTCATCAGTTGGAAGCGGGTATCTGCTGGATCAACGCCTGGGGCGAGTCCGACGCGAAGATGCCGGTGGGTGGCTACAAGCAGTCGGGCGTGGGCCGTGAGAACGGCATCAGCTCGCTGAACAACTTCACTCGCATCAAATCGGTACAGGTTGAGCTGGGCGACTACGCCTCGGTGTTCTAAGACCCGAGTCCTGATTGCCTTTGAGGCCGCCATCGGGGGCAAGCCCCCTCCCACAGGGAAACGCATTCCAAATGTGGGAGGGGGCTTGCCCTCGATGAGGCCCTTGCTGACCACACTCCAAAGAGGGCGCATTTATGTCCCAAGAATACGACTACATCATTGTGGGTGCCGGCTCCGCCGGTAACACCCTGGCGACCCGTCTGACCGAAGACGAAGGCGTCACCGTCCTGCTGCTGGAAGCCGGCGGCCCGGACTACCGTCTCGATTTCCGTACCCAAATGCCCGCCGCGCTGGCGTTCCCGCTGCAAGGCCGTCGCTACAACTGGGCCTACGAAACCGATCCGGAGCCGCACATGGACGGCCGCCGGATGGAATGCGGTCGCGGCAAGGGCCTGGGTGGCTCTTCGCTGATCAACGGCATGTGCTACATCCGTGGCAACGCCATGGACTACGACAACTGGTCGAAACTGCCGGGCCTGGAAGACTGGACCTACCTCGACTGCCTGCCGTATTTCCGCAAGGCCGAAACCCGCGACATCGGCCCCAACGATTGGCACGGCGGCGATGGCCCGGTCAGCGTGACCACGCCTAAAGCCGGCAATAACCCGCTGTTTCACGCCATGGTCGAAGCCGGCGTGCAGGCCGGTTACCCGCGTACCGAAGACTTGAACGGCTACCAGCAGGAAGGTTTCGGCCCGATGGACCGTACCGTCACGCCCAACGGCCGTCGCGCCAGCACCGCACGCGGGTACCTGGACACGGCTAAAAAGCGCTCGACCCTGACCATCGTCACCCACGCCCTCACCGATAAGGTGTTGTTCGAAGGCAAGCGCGCGGTGGGCGTGCGTTACCTGATCGGCGCCGCCGAAGAGCGCGTTGAAGCCCGTGCACGCAAGGAAGTACTGGTGTGCAGCGGCGCCATCGCTTCGCCGCAATTGCTGCAACGCTCCGGCGTGGGCCCGGCCAAATTGCTGGAAAGCCTCGACATCCCGGTGGTTCACGACCTGCCCGGCGTGGGCGAAAACCTGCAGGACCACCTTGAGCTGTACCTGCAATATGCGTGCACCCAGCCGGTGTCGCTGTACCCGTCGCTGCTCTGGTACAACCAGCCGGCCATCGGTGCCGAATGGCTGTTCAACGGTACCGGTATCGGCGCCAGCAACCAGTTCGAGGCGGGCGGTTTTATCCGTACCCGTGAAGAATTCGAATGGCCGAATATCCAGTACCACTTCCTGCCGGTAGCGATTAACTACAACGGCAGCAATGGTGTGAAAGAGCACGGGTTCCAGGCGCACATGGGCTCCATGCGTTCGCCGAGCCGTGGCCGTATCCAGCTGAAGTCGAAGAACCCACGGGACTACCCGAGCATCCTCTTCAACTACATGGCCACCGAACAGGACTGGCAGGAATTTCGCGATGGCATCCGCCTGACCCGTGAAATCATGCAGCAACCGGCACTGGACCCGTACCGTGGCCGCGAAATCAGCCCCGGTATCGAGGTGCAAACCGATGAGCAACTGGACAGGTTCATCCGCGAGCACGCCGAGACTGCGTTCCACCCTTCGTGCTCGTGCAAGATGGGCACCGACGAGATGGCCGTGGTGGATGGCGAAGGTCGCGTGCATGGCATGCAAGGCCTGCGTGTGGTCGATGCGTCGATCATGCCGATCATCACCACCGGCAACCTGAACGCGCCGACGATCATGATCGCCGAGAAAATCGCCGACAAGATTCGTGGGCGCAAGCCACTGCCGCGCAGCACCGCCGACTACTACGTGGCGGGCGATGCGCCGGTGCGTGGCAAGCCGTTGCGTGAGATTGCGCAGTAACTGATACACCGTGGCGCCGCTATCGGGAGCAAGCCCCCTCCCACACTGACTGTGTTCACCCATTCAGATGTGTAAACACAGTCAAATGTGGGAGGGGCTTGCCCCCGATGAGGCCCGACCAGAAACCACACCCCTGCCTTTACACTTTCCTTGATCAGCCCCCAGCCCAGGCCTACTCTGTTTGCCTGCCCGCGCTGAGCCGCCCACAAGGAAGGCCCCATGTTCGACCACCACGCCACACTCAAAAAACACTTCAGTGCCCTGCGCACCGCCGCCGAATTTTTCTCCCTGCGCTACGTCCGCGAATCCGGCCACTACCTGTCGGTACGCAAGAACGTCGCCGAACCGCCGCACCTGAGCCACGACGAAGGCGCCATGCTCACCGTGCGCCTTAACGGGGTTGAAGCCTACGCCGCGACCAACGATATCTCGCTTGCCGGCCTGCAAGCCGCCCTCAAGCGCGCCGAGCAGCAGGCCCGGCGCATCAAACCCCACGCGTTGCTCGACCTGCGCGAGCAACAGGTGTCCAGCGACGTCGCCGATTACCTGTCGCCCGACCTCGGCCAGCCCTTCCCGTCCTTGAGCGATTGCTACCAGTTGCTGGGCGACGCGTCGGCCGCCGTGCCCAGGGACGAGCGCCTGGTGAGCTGGGACGTGAGCCTGGGCATGACCCACGTCGAGCAGATCTACCTGAACACCGCCGGCGCCGTACTGCGTCAGGCCCAGCGTTTTGTATTCCCAGGCGTCAACGTCACCGCCTTTGATGGCAGCGACAGCCAGACCCGCACCCTCGGCGGCACCAACTTCGGCCAGCAGGGCGGCTTTGATGTGATCAACCGCTTCGACCTGGTCGGTGCGGCGCCACGAGTGGCCGACGAAGCCCTGCAACTGCTGCTGGCGCCGAACACACCCCAGGGCCCGCGCGACCTGCTGCTGATGCCCGACCAGATGATCCTGCAGATCCACGAATCCATCGGCCACCCGCTGGAACTGGACCGCATTCTTGGTGACGAGCGCAACTACGCCGGCACCAGCTTTGTGAAGGCCAGCGACTTCGGCCATCTGCAATACGGCTCCAAGCTGCTCAACGTGACCTTCGACCCGGACATTCCCGAGCAGCTCGCCAGCTACAGCCACGACGACGACGGCACCCGCGCCAGCAAGCAATTCCTGATCCGCGAGGGGCTGCTGCTCAAGCCGCTGGGTGGGGCGTTGTCGCAATTTCGCGCCGGGCTGGGCGGCGTGGCCAACAGCCGTGCGAGCAGTTGGAACCGCCCGCCGATCGACCGTATGGCCAACCTGAATATCGAAGCGGGCGACAAGAGCCTGGCACAACTGGTGGGCGGCATCGAAAACGGCATCCTGATGTCGACCAACCGCTCATGGTCCATTGATGACGCACGCAACAAGTTCCAATTCGGCTGCGAATGGGGCCAGTTGATCGAAAACGGCGAGTTCAAGGGTGTGGTGAAGAACCCCAACTACCGCGCCATTTCCGCGCAGTTCTGGCGCAAGCTCAGCGCCGTGGGCGACGCCAGCACCTTCAAGGTGTTGGGCACGCCGAATTGCGGCAAGGGCGAGCCCAACCAGGTGATCCGCGTCGGCCATGCATCGCCGGCCTGTGTATTCAGCAATGTCGACGTATTTGGGGGAGATGCCTGATGAATGATTTCAAGGCGCTGGTGGAGTGGCTCAAACAGGCCGTCACCGACAAGGAACAATTTCACCTCGGCTACGCGGCGGAAGCCTCTGAGTTCGTGCGCTTCAACCATGCCAAGGTACGCCAGGTCGGCCAGGTGCAGCAGGCCAGCCTCAACCTGAAACTGATCAATAACGGCCGGCATGCCGACCTGGGCATTACCCTGGCCGGCGAGCCGCAACTGGACCGCCAACGCCTCGCCGAGGGCTTGCAGCAACTGCGCGAAACCTTGCCGTTGTTGCCGCCGGACCCGTACCTGTTGCTCAACCACAACGCCTGGCAAAGCAGCAATGAACAGGCGCGGCCACTGCCCCAACTGGCGCAGGTGTTGGAAGACATCAGCCAGGCCGCCGCCGGCGTAGACCTGGTCGGCATCTACGCCGCCGGCCCGATCAGCCGTGGCTTTGCCAGCTCCGACGGCGCGTTCGGCTGGCACCAGGCCAATAGCTTCAACTTCGATTTCAGCCTGTTCCATGCCAATGGCGAAGCGGTCAAAGCCAGCTACGCCGGGCACACCTGGGACAGCGCCGAGTTCGCCGCGCGCTTGCAGCAGGCGCGCGAGCAATTGGTGTTCCTCGACCGCCCACTGCACCCATTGCCGCCCGGAGAGTACCGCGCCTATCTGGCGCCGGCCGCGCTGGAAGAAATCATCGGCATCATCACCTGGGGTGGGTTCTCCGCCCAAGCCATCGCCAGCAAGGGCAGCTCATTGCAACGACTGTATGCCGGTGAGCAGCACCTGAGCCCGCTGGTGACCGTGAATGAACAGATCAGCGGCTCCCTGAGCCAGGCGTTCTCCACGGAAGGCTACCCGCGCAGCGATGTGACCCTGATTAACGCCGGCAAGGCCGACGGCCGACTGGTCAATTCGCGCAGCGCCGCCGAGTATGGCCTGAGCGCCAACGGCGCCAGCAGCGACGAAGCCCCCAGCGCCTTGCAGATGGCGGCGGGCAGCCTGGCCCAGGCCGATATCCTCAAACAGTTGGGCACCGGGCTGTACATCAGCAACCTGTGGTACCTCAATTACTCCGACCTGCCGGCGGCGCGCCTGACCGGCATGACGCGCTTCGCCACATTCTGGGTAGAGGACGGCAAAATCAAGGCGCCGATCAGCACCATGCGCTTTGATGACAGCGTCTACAGCTTGCTGGGTTCGCAATTGGAAGCGCTGACGGCGGAACGCGAGCTGCTGCTGTCGGCCAGCACCTATGGGCAGCGCAATACTTCATCCAATCTGCTTCCCGGTGCCTTGATCAAGCGCCTGACCCTGACCCTTTAAACACCAAAAATCCCTGTGGGAGGGGGCTTGCTCTCCCTCCCACACCGTATTGCGTTAATTTCAGACAGCTCGGTTTCGGCCCTTCCTTCAGTCAATTCTCTTCCCCCCCGCGTGCATGGGCGGCCTGTTGTCGCCTGCAAAAAACCTCGTTATAAGGGTTAATGGCATACCGCCACACCACAGGGAGTGCTGCGATGAACCATGGAAGTTTGGTCATACAAAAGTTGTTCAAACACTACAACGTCCACGTCGAACAACTCGGCAACGACCCGCACAAGAAGACCGTGCTGATGGTCAACGGCGCACTGTCGACCACGCGCTCCTTCGCCCGCACCAGCAAATGCCTGGCGGAGCATTTCAATGTGCTGCTGTTTGATCTGCCGTTCTCCGGCTATTCGCGTGAGTACAACACCGACCTGGACCTGGTAACCAAGGACGACGAAGTGCAGATGCTGCGCGCCCTGGTCGAGCGTTTTGAGGTCAACCACCTGGTGTCGGCCTCGTGGGGCGGCATCTCGACGCTGCTGACCCTGGCGCATAACCCGCCCTCCATCGAAAGCTCGGTGGTGATGGCCCTGGCGCCCAACCTCAACCCGGCGATGCTCGACTATGTGGAGCGCGTGCGCGTGCTGATCGAGGCCGATGACAAATCCGCCGTCGGCCACTTGCTCAATGAGACGGTGGGCCAATACCTGTCGCCGCGTCTCAAGCGCAACAACCATCGTCACCTGGCGAACATGGCCACCACCGAGTACCGCCAGGCGCGCTTTCATATCCATCAGGTGCTGGCGTTGGGGGATGGCAACTACTTGCCAGCACTCAGGCAGATTGAAACGCCGGTGCATTTCCTCAATGGCGCGCTGGATCAATACACGCCGGCCGCCGATGCCCGGTTGTTCAAGCAGTACGTGGGGCGCAGCAGCTTCGCCGTCGCCGAGCACACTGGCCACTTGCTTGATCTGGAGTCCCGCGAAGCCGCGTTGGCGGTGCATCGTGCGCTGTTGAATTTTTTGGTGGGCGAGCACGCGGCGTTGTCGGACTTAGACGAACCGCCAGTGGGAAAAGCAGAGGCGGATGGCGCATAATCGCCGACACATAGCCTGCTAACAAAAGGGATCCCATGCCGAATCGCGCCCCTCTCGATGCCAAGACCGCCCGCTGGCTCCCCTGGGTGGTAGCGATCGCCTTCTTCATGCAGTCGCTGGACGGGACGATTCTGAACACGGCGCTGCCGGCCATGGCCCGAGACCTGGCGGAAAACCCGCTGCGCATGCAAGGCGTGGTGATCGCCTACATGCTCACCGTCGCGTTGCTGATCCCGGCATCGGGCTGGATCGCCGACCGCTTCGGCACCAAGAAAATCTTCTTTGGCGCGATCATGCTGTTCAGCATCGGCTCCTTGCTGTGCGCCTTGTCCAGCAGCCTGACCATGTTGGTGGGTGCACGGGTGGTGCAGGGTCTGGGCGGTGCGTTGATGCTGCCGGTCGGGCGGCTGGTGGTGTTACGCGCCTACCCCCGCTCCGAACTGGTGCGAATCATGGGCTTCATTACCATCCCCGGCCTGCTCGGCCCCCTGCTCGGCCCGACCATGGGCGGCTGGATGGTGCAATACCTGACCTGGCACTGGATCTTCCTGATCAACCTGCCGGTGGGCATGATCGGCTGCTACGCCGTGTGGAAATTCATCCCCGACTTGCGCGGCAGCGAGCGCACACGCTTCGACGGCGCGGGCTTTTTGCTGTTTGGCGCGGCGATGGTGCTGATCACCATCGCCATGGAAGGCCTGGGCGAACTGCACCTGCCGCACCTGCGGGTGATGTTACTGCTGTTCGGCGGGCTGGCGTGCCTGGCGGCGTATTGGCTGCGCGCCGGGCATATCGACAATGCGCTGTTCTCGCCGGTGCTGTTCAAGACGCGCACTTTCGCGGTGGGCATCCTGGGCAACCTGTTCGCACGGTTGGGCAGTGGTGCGCTGCCGTTCCTGGTGCCGCTGCTGTTGCAAGTGGCGCTGGGTTATTCGCCGTCGCAGGCCGGCATGAGCATGTTGCCTCTGGCGGCGGCGGCGATGTTTGCCAAGTCCATCGCCCGCCCGCTGATCGAGCGCCTGGGTTACCGCGTGGTGCTCACCGGCAACACCCTGGCGTTGGGGATCATGTTGGCCAGCATGGGGCTGGTTACGGAGCACACGCCCTACCCGTTGCTGCTGGGCATGCTGGCGGTTTTGGGGGCCATCAACTCGCTGCAATTTACCGCGATGAATACCGTCACCCTGATCGACCTCGACGACGCCCAGGCCAGCAGCGGCAACAGTTTGCTGTCGGTCGTGGCGCAACTGTCCCTGAGCCTCGGCGTGGCATGCGCCGGCGCGTTGCTCGGCGGCTTTACCGCAGAAACCGGCAACGACGGCGTGAGCACGGTGCTCGGCGCGTTCCAGTTGACCTTCCTCACCGTGGGCATCATGGCGATGCTGGCCGCGGGGATCTTCCTGCAACTGTCGCCAACAGACGGCAAACGCGCGGCCAGCCCAGAGCAGCATATCGAGCATTGACCGGCGTCTCGTCTAGAACTTGCAGGGAAATTCCCACAGGGCTGGTACACTGCGCGACATTTTGTTTTGCAGAGCCAGCCCCGTGACTACCATCGCCACCGCTTTTAATACTTTGCCCTTGTCCGCCGCCATGCTGGCTAACCTCGACTCGCTGGGTTATGTCGAGATGACGCAGATCCAGGCGCAAAGCTTGCCGGTGATCCTCAAAGGGCTGGACCTGATTGCCCAGGCCAAGACCGGCAGCGGCAAGACCGCTGCATTTGGTATCGGCCTGTTGAACCCGATCAACCCGCGTTACTTCGGCTGCCAGGCGCTGGTGATGTGCCCGACGCGTGAGCTGGCCGACCAGGTTGCCAAGGAAATCCGCCGCCTGGCCCGCGCCGAAGACAACATCAAGGTGCTGACCCTGTGCGGGGGCGTGTCCCTCGGCCCGCAGATCGCGTCCCTGGAACACGGTGCCCACGTCATCGTCGGCACCCCGGGCCGCATCCAGCAACACCTGCGCAAGGGCTCGCTGGTACTCGACGGCTTGAACACCCTGATCCTCGACGAAGCCGACCGCATGCTCGACATGGGCTTCTACGACGCCATCGAAGACATCATCAGCAAGACCCCACCGCGCCGCCAGACCCTGCTGTTCTCGGCCACTTACCCGGTGAGCATCAAGCAACTGGCCTCCAAGTTCATGCGTGCGCCTCAGCAAGTGAAAGCCGAAGCGTTCCACTCCGACGACCAGATCGAGCAGCGTTTCTACGAGATCTCGCCGCAAGAGCGCATGGACGCGGTGACCAAGGTCCTCGCGCACTTCCGTCCGGCCTCCTGCGTGGCGTTCTGCTTTACCAAGCAGCAAGTGCAGGAAACCGTGGATCACCTGACGGCCAAGGGCATTTCCGCCGTCGGCCTGCATGGCGACCTGGAGCAGCGCGACCGTGACCAGGTGCTGGCGATGTTCGCAAACCGCAGCACCTCGGTACTGGTTGCCACCGACGTTGCCGCTCGCGGCCTGGACATTGATGCGCTGGACATGGTGATCAACGTCGAACTGGCCCGCGACTCGGAAATCCACATCCACCGCGTGGGCCGCACCGGCCGCGCCGGTGAGACCGGCATCGCCATCAGCCTGGTCGCGCCGTCCGAAGCCCACCGCGCCCAGGCCATCGAGCAGTTGCAGAAATCGCCGCTGAACTGGGACCAGTTGGACAACCTCAAGCCGCAAGGCGGTGGCCCGTTGCTGCCGCAGATGAGCACCTTGTGTATCGCCGCCGGGCGTAAAGACAAGGTTCGCCCAGGTGACATTCTTGGCGCGTTGACTGGCGAAGCCGGCATCCCGGGCGCCCAGGTGGGCAAGATCGCGATCTTTGATTTCCAGGCCTTCGTGGCTGTGGAGCGTGGCATCGCCAAACAGGCGTTGCAGCGGCTGAATGACGGCAAGATCAAGGGCCGTTCGTTGCGCGTTCGCATCCTGTAACACGGACCTCCAAATTTATCGGAGATCCAATGTGGGAGGGGGCTTGCCCCCGATAGCAGTGTGTCAGTCAGTACATCTGTTACTGATACATCGCAATCGGGAGCAAGCCCCCTCCCACATTTGACTGTATTTCACATCAGAATTTGTATGAGGACATTGCTGTGCGCTCGACCGAAGTTGTGATCATTGGCGCCGGCGCCGCAGGCTTGATGTGCGCGCTGACCGCCGCCGGGCGTGGACGCAAGGTGATGCTGATCGACCACGCCAACAAGGCCGGCAAAAAGATCCTGATGTCCGGCGGTGGCCGCTGCAATTTCACCAACCTGTACACCGAGCCGGCCAACTTTCTCTCGCACAACGCGCACTTCTGCAAATCCGCGCTGGCCCGCTACACCCAGTGGGACTTTATCGGGCTGGTGGCCAAGCACGGCGTGCCGTACCACGAGAAAAAGCTCGGCCAGCTGTTCTGCGATAACAAGTCCAGCGACATCCTCGGCATGTTGCTCGATGAGTGCATCCAGACCGGCGTCAGCCTGCACCTGGACACCTCCATCGAGGAAATTGCCAGGCTCGACAGCGGCTACCAATTGCAGACCACCTTGGGCGAGCTGCGGTGTGAATCCCTGGTGATCGCCACCGGTGGTTTGTCGATCCCAACCCTGGGCGCGACCGGTTTCGGTTACCAGGTGGCCAGGCAATTCGGCCATGAACTGCTGCCCACCCGCGCGGGGCTGGTGCCGTTCACCATCACCGATCAGCTCAAGGAGTTGTGCGCAGAGCTGTCGGGCACCTCCGTGGACTGCCTGGTCAGTTGCAACAACGAGAGCTTTCGCGAAAACATCCTGTTCACCCACCGTGGCCTGAGCGGGCCGGCGATCCTGCAGATTTCGTCCTACTGGGAACCCGGCGACACCGTAGAGATTAACCTGCTGCCCGACCACGACGCCCACACCTGGCTGCAACAGCAACAAGCCGAGCGCCCGGACAGCGAGCTGAAAACCTTGCTGGGTGAAATCTTCACCAAGAAGATGGCCAACCTGCTGGCGCAAACCTGGTTCGTGTCCAAGCCGATGAAGCAATACACCCACGCCGAAATTGCCGACATCGCGCAAAAACTGGGGAGCTGGCAGCTGGTGCCGGCGGGTACCGAAGGCTATCGCACCGCCGAGGTGACGCTGGGTGGGGTGGATACGCGGGAAGTGTCGTCCAAGACCATGGAGTCGCTGAAAAGCCCGGGGCTGTATTTTATCGGCGAGGTGCTGGACGTGACCGGTCACCTGGGCGGGTTCAATTTCCAGTGGGCGTGGGCTTCGGGCTACGCGGCCGCGCAATACGTCTGACACAGCACGGTAAAACATGTGGGAGGGGGCTTGCCCCCTCCCACATTTTGATTTGCGGCGTGCCTGGGAAATATTTGCGCGGGGATGTGATCGCCACCCTTGCCGTGGCGTCCTTGATAGCTCAATTTAGCGGCATCGCTCCGGAAGACTCCAGACTTCATGTCATCGACCTCGTTCAAGCAGTCCATGCGGCGCCTGTGGGCGCTGGATAAATTCAGTTACAGCATTCGGGTATTCATCGCCCTTACCGGCAGTATGGCGCTGTGCTGGTACCAGGATGAAATGACCCTGCTGATCCCACTGTTCCTGGGGATTATCGCCAGCGCCCTGGCCGAGACCGACGACAGCTGGCAAGGCCGCCTCAATGCCCTGGCGGTGACGCTGGTGTGTTTCAGCATCGCCGCGCTGTCGGTGGAGTTGCTGTTCCCCTACCCGTGGATGTTCGCCATTTCCCTGGCCCTGGCGACGTTCGGCCTGACCATGCTCGGCGCCTTGGGCGAACGTTATGGGGCGATTGCATCGGCCACGCTGATTCTGTCGGTGTACACCATGATCGGTGTGGACCAGCGCGGTGGTGCCGTGAATGATTTCTGGCACGAGCCACTGCTGTTGGTGGCGGGTGCCGCCTGGTACGGCGCGTTGTCGGTGCTGTGGCAGGCGCTGTTTTCCAACCAGCCGGTGCAGCAGAGCCTGGCGCGGTTGTTCCGCGAGTTGGGGCGTTACCTCAAGCTCAAATCGTCGTTGTTCGAACCGATCCGCCAACTGGATGTGGAAGCACGGCGCCTGGAATTGGCCCAGCAAAACGGCCGAGTCGTGGCTGCGCTGAATGCCGCGAAGGAAATCATCCTGCACCGCGTGGGCAATGGTCGACCGGGCTCGAAGGTCAGTCGCTACCTCAAACTGTACTTCCTGGCCCAGGACATCCACGAACGCGCCAGCTCATCCCATTACCCTTACAACGCCCTGGCCGAGGCGTTCTTCCACAGCGATGTGCTGTTCCGCTGCCAGCGCCTGTTGCGTCAGCAAGGCAAGGCCTGCCAGGCCCTGGCCGAGTCGATCCAGTTGCGCCAGCCGTTCATCTATGGCGACAGCTTCGCCGAGGCCCTCAGTGACCTGAACGCCTCGCTGGAACACCTGCGCATCCAGAGCAACCCGGCCTGGCGCGGCCTGCTGCGCTCGCTGCGGGCGCTGGCGGCCAACCTGTCGACGCTCGACCGCCTGCTCGGCGACGCCAGCAACCCCGACGCCCTGGCCGACGCCACCGATAGCAACCTGCTGGACCGCGCCCCGCGCAACCTCAAGGAAATGTGGACGCGCCTGCGCACGCAACTCACGCCGACGTCGCTGCTGTTTCGCCATGCCCTGCGCCTGTCCCTGGCGCTGAGCATCGGCTACGGCACCTTGCATGTCATTCACGCGTCCCAGGGTTACTGGATCATCCTGACCACCCTGTTTGTGTGCCAGCCGAACTACGGTGCGACCCGGCGCAAGCTTGGCCAGCGGATCATCGGTACCGCCATCGGCCTCACCGTGGCCTGGGCGCTGTTCGACCTGTTCCCCAGCCCGCTGGTGCAATCGATGTTCGCCATCGCCGCAGGCCTGGTGTTCTTTATCAACCGCACCACGCGCTACACCCTCGCGACCGCGGCCATTACCTTGATGGTGCTGTTCTGCTTCAATCAGGTGGGCGATGGCTACGGGCTGTTTTTGCCACGGTTGCTCGACACGTTGCTCGGCAGCCTGATCGCCGGCCTGGCGGTGTTCCTGTTCCTGCCGGACTGGCAGGGCCGCCGCCTGAACAAAGTGCTGGCCAACACCCTGACCTGCAACAGCATCTACCTGCGCCAGATCATGCAGCAATATGCCGCCGGCAAGAGCGACGACCTGGCTTATCGCCTGGCCCGGCGCAACGCGCACAACGCCGACGCGGCACTGTCGACCACCCTGGCCAATATGTTGATGGAGCCGGGGCATTTCCGTAAGGAAGCGGACGTGGGTTTCCGTTTCCTGGTGCTGTCCCATACCTTGCTCAGCTACTTGTCAGGGCTCGGCGCGCACCGCGACACGCAACTGCCGGCCGAGGTGCACGAACACCTGATCGACGGCGCGGGCAAGACCCTCGCGGCGAGCATCGATGAGATCGCCACGGGGCTGGCCAACAAGCAACCCATTGCGATCCAGAGCGATGCCGAGGAAGCCCTGGCCGCGGACCTGGAGCAGATGCCGGATGAGATAGATGAAGGGCAGCGACTGGTGCAGACGCAGTTGGCGTTGATCTGCCGGCAGTTGGGGCCGCTGCGTACGTTGGCGGCGCATTTGATCAAGGACACCAGCGCGGCTTAGGCCGCTACATCCCATGTGCACTCATCAACCGTGCATAGCTGCCATCGGCCTTCATCCTGGCAATCTCCCGATCAAACCCGGCCACGATCTGCGCGTGCTCGGGGTGCTTGAGGCTTACCAGGATATGCAGACTGTTTTCACTCAGCGGCTTGGGCAGGAACTCCACCGCATTGCGCACTTTGGGCGATTCGCGGGACAAGTAATAGCGCGCGACATATTCATCCTCCACCGTCAGCCGCACCCGCTGCGCCGCCAGCATGCGCACGGCCATGGCGAAGTTATGCACCGGGACTTTCTGTAACTGCGTATCCCCATCGAACGCTGCTGAATACGCATACCCCCGCACCACGGCGACGGGGTAGTCGTGCAATTGTTCAAGGTTCTGATACTCGATGGGGTCGTCGCGACGCTTGATAAACCGCACGCGGTTGACCAGGTACTCGCCGGAGAACTCTCCCAGGTGCGTGCGGGCATCGTCGTACCAGGCGTTGATCAGCACGTCATAGCGCCCGTCGCCCACGCCCATCAGCGCCCGAGCCCACGGCACCTGTTCAAACTCACTGGCATAACCCGCACGGGCCAGGGCGGTGCTGACGATATCGGTCGCCAGCCCGCCGTTGATCAACGTGGCATCGGTAAAGGGGGGCCAGGCATCTGCAACCAAACGCAGGCGCAGACGCTCTGCAAACGCAGGCGCCGCCAGCAACAACACTCCAATCAACGCAACGGCACGAGAGAGTCGCAGCATGCTCAAAGTCCTTGGCGGGCAGGCAATGGCCTTGGTTCAGGCAATGCCTGAGGCTCTAACATTAGCTCAGATTACACAAAGAAACGGCCGGTGAACGCACTCAATGATGGCAAATTGATTTCATTCACAAAAATAGTTGATTTAGACACCGCCGCCCACCGCGCTTACTATCCAGCACAGACATTTACGTGAGACCACACCATGACAGTCGATTGGGTTTGCAAACATCACAGCGACCTGGGCAAGGAGCAGCTGTATGCCATCCTGCGTTTGCGCAGCGAAGTCTTCGTTGTCGAGCAGAAGTGCGTTTATCAGGACATCGACGGGCAGGACCTGGCTGGCGATACCCACCACTTGATGGCCTGGAAAAATGATGAGTTGGTGGCCTACCTGCGCCTGCTGGACCCGGAATCCCAGGGCGGTGACGTAGTGGTCGGCCGGGTGATCGTTGCGCCAGCGGCACGCGGTACTGGTTTGGGGCACCAGATGATGGAAGAAACTCTGCGTCAGATCAAAGAGATCTGGCCCGAAACGCCGATTTTTCTGTCAGCCCAGGCGCATTTGCAGGGGTATTACGGGAAGTACGGGTTTGTGGTGGCGGGTGAGGAATACCTTGAGGATGACATCCCTCATATCGGTATGCGGCGCGCTTGAGGGGCCACATCTCCCCCCTCACATGTGGAAGGGGGCTTGCTCCCGATGGCGCCAGCCGGTTCAGCGCAAAACGTCAGGGATAACCCAAAACCTGTTTGATGGCCGCCAGATTACCCTCGATCCAACGCCGATCAATCGCCCCCCAATCACGAATCCGATACTGCCCGGCATGGTTGCGGGCACCTTCCTCCTGCTCGAATTCACACACGATATCCAGATCGGCCAACGCCGCAATCGTGTCCTGCGCCGTGCGTCGGGGCATGCCGGTGACGTCGGTCAACGCCGGGACGCTGCTGGCCAGCCCACTGTCGATCAGGTACGCCACGTACAGACGGCGATAGAAACTGCTTTTGGTCTTGCTCACTTCCATGGTGGGTCGCCTTGTGCGGTCAGGGTTTACCCTGCAGGTCGCGATACGTGAGGTACACGCGCAGGTCGAATTCCACCTGGTGGTAGCCTGGCATCATGTAGTCGCAGAGTTTGTAGAACGCCTTGTTGTGGTCCGATTCCTTGAAGTGCGCCAGCTCATGTACCACGATCATGCGCAGGAATTGCGGTGCCGCCTCTTTGAACAGCGCGGCAATGCGGATCTCTTTCTTGGCCTTCAGGTTGCCGCCCTGCACCCGCGAAATCGTGGTGTGCAGGCCGAGGGCGCGGTGGGTCAGGTCCAGGCGGTTATCGAACAGCACTTTGTCGATGGCGGGGGCGTTGCGCAGGTGCTCCTGCTTCAAGGCCAAGGCGTAGGCGTACAGGGCCTTATCGCTCTGTACGGCATGGCGTTCGGGGTAACGCTGGTCCAGATAGGCACCCAACTGGTCCTTGGCGATCAGTTGGCGCACTTGTTCCTGAAGAGCGGGCGGGTAGGCCTGGAGGTATTTCAGCGCGGTCATTGAGGTCTGCAACAAGGTTCGAATGGCCGTCAGTGTAGCGAATTCAACGCAGGCGGGCGCGCGCCCAGTCGGCTACTTCCGAGGCCATCAGCGGTGGCGCCGCCCATGCCCCCTGGACAAACGGGCAACCCTGGGCCTTGAGCCAGTTGGCTTGCTCCTGGGTTTCCACGCCCTCGGCCACCACCAGCACCTCAAAATGCGCGCACAGCTCGATAATGCTGCGCGCCATCGCCGCGTCGCGGGCCGAGCCGGGCAGGCGCGCGACCAATTGCGGGTCGAGCTTGAGGGTGTCGAACGCCAGGTCGCGCAGGTGGGCCAGGGAACAGCTGCCCGAACCGAAGTCATCCAGGGCGATGCGCACGCCGATTTGGCGCAGCAACTTGAGCTGCTTGGCAGATGCTTCCAGGTTGCTCATCAAGCTGTCTTCGCTGATTTGCACCTCCAACTGACGCCCCTGTAACCCATGTCGCTCCAGCACCTGCTGCAGTTGCGTCACCAGGTTGGGCATATTGAACTGGTTGCTGCTCAGGCTCACGCTCAACACCAGGTCATCGTCGAAGGTGGCTTGCCACGCCTGACGCTGGGCAGCGGCCTGTTGGTAGATCCATGCGCTTAATTGGCTGATCAGCCGCGCTTCTTCCAGCAACGGCAAGAACAACCCCGGCGGCACATCGCCGACACTGGGGTGCTGCCACCGCAACAGCGCCTCAACCCCGCGCAAACGCCCGTCCGCCAGGGAAACCTGGGGCTGGTAGACCAGGACGAAATCCTTGTTTTGAATGGCCGTGCGCACGCTGTCTTCAAGCATCAGGCGGGAGCGGGCGCGGCCGTTCATTTCCTGATCGTAATAGCGATATTGCTGACGCCCCGCACGCTTGGCTTCGTACATGGCGATGTCGGCGGCACGCAACAGGCCGTTCAAATCCGCGCCGCAATCGGGGTAGGTTGCGATGCCAATGCTCACGCCGAGCATCACATCCAAACCGTCGACCTGATGGCACACGGACACCCGTTCGATCAACTTTTCCGAAATTTTCGCGGCCTGCTCCGGGAACTCCAACTCCAGCAACGCGGTAAATTCATCCCCCCCCATGCGGCCAATAATGTCGTAGGAACGCAGACACCCCTGCAGTTGCTCGGAAACCCAACGCAGTACACGGTCGCCGGCATCATGGCCCAGGGAGTCGTTGACCCGCTTGAAGCCATCCAGGTCCAGGTACAACAACACCAGGGACTGCTCGGTCCGCTCGACGCGCAACAGGGTATTTTCTACCGCCTGGTAGAAACCACGCCGGTTCAGCAACCCGGTCAGCGGGTCGGTCACGGCCTGGAACTCCAACTGCTGGTGCAAATGGCGCACTTCAGACATGTCCAACACCGTCACCACCATGGCCTTCTGCTCCGCGGGTAACGGCGCGCAGGACAAGGCCACCGACACTTGCTGACCGCGCCCGGTACGCAGGATCGCATCATGCAGGCGCCAGGTTTCGCCCTTGCAGTAACCGGCGTGCATTTGCGAGTCCGACCAGACCGGCACGTGTGGCTTTTGCAGGAAGCTCAGGAACTCCTGGCCTTGCAACTCGTGGATCGTGGCATTGAGCAGGCGCGAAATCGCCGGGTTGGCGTACGCAATCACGCCCTCCTCACTGACGACCAGGATGCCTTCGGCGGCGTTGTCCAATACCGAGGCATTGAAGGCGCGGGCGGATTCCAGGTCATGGCTCAGGCGCTGCAACGCCCGGCGATTACGCTGATGCTCCAGCAAAGCCTGGACCTTGGGCTTGAGGATATGCGGGTCGAAGGGCTTGAACAGGTAATCAATGGCGCCGCTGGCATAGCCTTCCAGCACCGCCGCGGGTGACTGGGCGTTGGCACTCAAAAAGATGATCGGCGTCATGCGCGTTCGCTGGCTGCCGCGCATCAAGCGGGCGACTTCGAAGCCGTCCATGCCGGGCATCATCACATCCAGCAATACCAGGTCGACTTCGTGGGACAACAACAACTCTAGGGCTTCCACGCCGGACGCTGCGGTGACCACCTGCCAGTCATCACATTGCAAGAGTGCGCGCATGCTGATCAGGTTTTCCGGGTAGTCATCGACCACCAGAAGAACCGAACTGCCATCGCCGTGATGTGGAGCGCATTCCATGCTGGGACTCTTCCTTAGGTCTACTCCGGTCACTTCTGACAGAAAACCCGGACAAACATCAAGGCCTCACTCTAGCCCTGGATCCTGAAAATCAGAAGTGACGTGGATGCCATCATTGCGCCAAAGTTCAGTCAGCCGACTAACGGTCACCCTCTACAAGCCACGATTCATGGGAAACATGGCTTTTTGGCATTCCCTTGGCGCCAATAAATTGCCAGTAAATGTTTAACAACTGGTTGACCACCGCCTATAAAGAACCTGTAAGGCCCTCGGGCCAAAGCCTTCACCCCCTGTATAAGGCCAACACCATGATCGACCTCTCCACTTGGAACCTGAGCATTCCGGTCGGCTCGCCCCCCGCGACTATCGAAACACCGAAACTGCTCAGCGGCTTCAACGACCAGTACTTCCAGGCCGAAGGCAGCAACGTGCAATTCTGGACCCCCGTCACCGGCACCCGCACCGAAAACGCCATCTACCCGCGCAGCGAACTGCGCGAAACCTACGCTGACGGGCGTCTGCGCAACTGGACCTACCCCGAAGCCGACAACTTCCTGCGCGCCACCCTGGCGGTCAACCAAGTGCCCTCCAGCGGCAAGATCGTCATCGGGCAGATCCACGCCTACGACAGCCAAAGGCCACTGATCAAGCTCGAATACCAGTTCAAGGAAAAGACTCAGACCGGCAATATCGTCGCCAAAGTGCGCATGCGCCCGGATGAAGACACCAGTCGCGTGATCATCGTCGCCTCCAATGTGCCACTGGAGAAAAGCTTCACCTATGTAATCAACCTCAACAAAGCCGGGCTGCTCAGCGTGTACGCCGCCGACAGCGAATGGAACGAGCGCATCGGCGCGGCGTGGGGCGACAAACCGCTGTACTTCAAGGCGGGCGCGTATGTGCAGGACAACAGTGGGGACAGCAAGGAAGGCGCGAAGGTGGTATTTGAAAAGTTGGATATTGATCACGAATAAACGTCGTCCCCTGTAAACGGAACTCAATGCAACCAGAGAACCCAGCGCCTATCCCTTTGAGCGTGGCTTTGCAGGCGCGCGAGGAACCGGCGCTGAGGCTTTGGGCGTTATCGGCATTAGCTCGGGCTCGCGTGGCGGGGGAAACCGACCCGGTGGTGGCCACATTGGAGCGACCGGTTTGCGAGTGCTCATGCACTATCGCTCCCGTCAGTGATGCTTTACCGCCTTAGCATCGCGCGCCTATCGCCATAAACAACTGTGAGAACTAACAGTGGACTATAGTTTTTGGCGATTAAAACAGGTGACGTTTGTGCGGTTGGGTATTGATCTTGCGTGAATTGTCCCGGTAGTCCCAAGGACGATTCGCAAATAACGCCGACGTCTTAAACACACCATTCAACCCCTGTGGGAGCCATCGCGGACAAGCGCGGTTCCCACAGTTGATCTACTTTGCCTGAAGACGCTGCGCTCGTCCTACACGACCGTTGCGGCATGCCAAGTCGACGCTTATAGCTCGCCCCGTCGCTGGCATTGAATGGCGATAGGGTTTCGCAGCCCTAACGATACGTGTGTAACCAAGCATCATGAATACAATGACGAGTGCATCTGCGCCCGACGTCTGTTTTATGGTGGCTGTGTGTGGGAGACCTTCGGGTCTGCCGGGTTCCTCGTATCCTCGGTCTGCGAACCCGCACACAGCTACCACCCATTCGTTTCGCAGCGAACGGCGGTAGTCCTTTTAGATACGAGGAATATTTGCCATGGTTCAACAACTCCCACCCCGCCGCTTCACGCCCTGCACCGAAACCGCCACCGATTACCCAGTGCTCCTCATCGACAGCGACGCCCCATTGCTCGACCTCCACGCCTGCCTGCGCGAACGCCTCAACGCCGCCCTCGAACACCTCAACCTGATGGCCTGCTCCAGCCTGCCGGACTTTGCAGAGTGCGACTTGAATAACGTGGCCAATACCGCGCGCATTCTGGTGCAGGATGTGAGTGATGTGTTTCGGGTGGTTGAACAGCGAGGGTTCGATACTTCACCGCCAAGCTGATCAAAATCCGGCCACAAAAAGAAGCCCGCATCGCTGCGGGCTTCTTTTTAAACACCTGAGGCTCAGTTCACCTTAGCGTTCAACTCACCTTTCAAATAACGCTGGTACATCGCTTCCAGCGAGATCGGCTTGATCTTCGAGGCATTGCCGGCAGTACCAAACGCTTCATAGCGTGCGATACACACATCACGCATCGCGGTCACGGTAGCACCGAAGAATTTACGTGGGTCGAATTCGCTCGGGTTGGTGGCCATCAGGCGACGCATGGCACCGGTGGAGGCCAAACGCAGGTCGGTGTCGATGTTGACCTTACGCACGCCATGCTTGATGCCTTCGACGATTTCTTCAACCGGTACGCCGTAGGTTTCTTTGATGTCGCCGCCGTACTGGTTGATGATCGCCAGCCACTCTTGCGGTACCGAGGAAGAGCCGTGCATCACCAGGTGGGTGTTGGGGATGCGTTTGTGGATTTCCTTGATGCGGTCGATGGCCAGTACGTCGCCGGTGGGCGGCTTGGTGAACTTGTAGGCGCCGTGGCTGGTGCCGATGGCGATGGCCAGGGCGTCGACCTGGGTTTTCTTGACGAAGTCCGCAGCTTCTTCCGGGTCGGTCAGCATTTGGCTGTGATCCAGCACACCTTCGGCGCCGATGCCGTCTTCTTCGCCGGCCATGCCGGTTTCCAGGGAGCCCAGGCAACCCAGCTCGCCTTCAACCGAAACGCCGCAGGCGTGAGCCATGGCTACGGTTTGTTGGGTCACGCGTACGTTGTATTCGTAGTCGGTGGGGGTCTTGCCGTCTTCGCCGAGGGAGCCGTCCATCATGACCGAGCTGAAGCCCAGTTGGATGGAGCGCTGGCACACGTCAGGGCTGGTGCCGTGGTCTTGGTGCATGCACACCGGGATGTGCGGGAATTCTTCAATCGCGGCGAGGATCAGGTGACGCAGGAACGGGGCACCGGCGTATTTGCGCGCACCGGCCGAAGCCTGGACGATCACTGGGGAGTCGGTCTTGTCAGCGGCTTCCATGATGGCGCGCATCTGCTCAAGGTTGTTGACGTTAAAGGCTGGGACGCCGTAGCCGAACTCGGCTGCGTGGTCCAGCATTTGACGCATGCTGATAAGTGCCATTGTGTTGTCTCTCCCGGTCGAGGGTCGTTAATCGTGCAAGCCTGCCGTAGCGGCGGCTGCTATTCAAGTTATTGCCGGTCAGGTTTTGCATGCCTGGCCCGCTGAATCGTTATTGCAGTGTCCGGCCCACCACCTATGCCACTTTGGAACCGGATTTAATGTAGGAAGGGGCAAGCCCCTCCCACATTTGGATTTCATCAAATTTGAAATCTTATTGGGCCTTGCAGCCACGCCCGATCAAATCGTCGGTGGCAACCCAGTAAACCAGGCCTTCCTCACCTTTTGTGTGAAACGCCAACTGGTCGTTGCTGTACAGCACGCCCGAGGCGGCAACGTCCTGTTTAAGACGGTAAACCTGGTCGGAACCGCCGAGGCGTACATCCACCTCGGAACGGGCCTGGTTAGCAAAACGCCAGTTGACCTCGGCCTTGCTGTCGCAGGTCCAGGTGGTCCACTTATCGGCAGGTTCTGCCTTATTGAACATGTTCATGCTGCTGCAACCAGCCAGTAGGGCCAGTGCCGCCAGGGCGAAAACGCCTTTCATTGCCAATCCTCGAACGACGGCCCAAAGGCCGCCACTGCTGTCGGTTAGTTGATCAGACCCGTCAAGGGCAACCCTGTTCCTGACCGTTGGGCGCAGAGTCGTATTTCTCCAGCCGTTCGTTGCCGATGCGCTTGTTGATCACCGGCATGGTCTCGGCTTGCCAGTCAGCCTGATAGCAGTTTTTATCCTGTGCGGGCGCAGGCTTGCTCGCCTCCTGCGCCGCGCTTGGCGTGCTGCCACAGCCGGCCAACAGGCCCGCTGCAATCACCAGTGCCAACGACTTGATCATGGGAATGCTCCTTTTCCTGATCACGTGCCTTAACCTTTGGCTCGGGTTTCCAGCATTTGCACCGCAGGCAGGACCTTGCCTTCGACGAATTCTAGAAACGCGCCGCCACCGGTAGAAATGTAGGAGATCTGGTCAGCCACGCCATATTTGTCGATGGCCGCCAGGGTGTCACCACCGCCGGCGATGGAGAAGGCCGAGCTTTCGGCAATCGCCTTGGCCAGCACTTTGGTGCCGTTGCCGAACTGGTCGAACTCGAATACGCCGACCGGGCCGTTCCACAGGATGGTCTGGGAGGCTTTCAGCAGTTCAGCGAAGTTGGCCGCGGTTTGCGGGCCGATGTCCAGGATCATGTCGTCGTCGGCTACGTCAGCGATCAGCTTGACGGTGGCGGCGGCGCTTTCAGCGAATTCCTTGGCAACAACCACATCGACCGGCAATGGCACGCTGACCTTGGCGGCGATGGCGCGGGCGGTGTCGAGCAGGTCCGGTTCGTACAGCGACTTGCCCACCGGGTGACCGGCTGCGGCCAGGAACGTATTGGCAATGCCGCCGCCGACGATCAGTTGGTTGCAGATCTGGCTCAGGCTGTTAAGCACGTCCAGCTTGGTCGACACCTTGGAGCCGGCCACGATGGCGGCCATCGGTTGCGCCGGTGCGCCCAGGGCTTTGCCCAGTGCGTCCAGTTCAGCGGCCAGCAGTGGGCCGGCTGCCGCAACCTTGGCGAACTTGGCCACGCCGTGGGTCGAGCCTTCGGCACGGTGAGCGGTACCGAAAGCGTCCATCACGAATACGTCGCACAGGGCCGCGTATTGCTGGGCCAATTCGTCGCTGTTCTTTTTCTCGCCTTTGTTGAAGCGCACGTTTTCGAACAGCACGATATCGCCGGCCTTCACGTCCACGCCGCCCAGGTAATCAGCCACCAGCGGCACGTCGCGGCCCAGGGCACGGCTGAGGTAGTCGGCCACCGGCTTGAGGCTGTTTTCGGCGGAGAACTCACCTTCGGTCGGGCGACCCAGGTGGGAGCAGACCATCACGGCCGCGCCTTTTTCCAGGGCCAGCTTGATGGTCGGCAGCGAGGCCAGGATTCGCGCATCGCTGGTGACTACACCGTCCTTGACGGGGACGTTGAGGTCTTCGCGAATCAGTACGCGCTTACCTTGCAGATCGAGGTCGGTCATCTTCAACACGGTCATGGGTCGCAGTTCCTGAATTACTGTTGAGGTTGTTTAGAGGCGATATGCAGATAATGTTCCGCAACGTCGAGCATTCGGTTGGCAAAACCCCATTCGTTGTCGAACCAGGTCAGGATGTTCACCAGCCTCGGGCCGGAAACGCGGGTCTGGCTGGCATCGACGATCGCCGAATGCGGGTCATGGTTGAAATCACAACTGGCGTGGGGCAACTCGGTATAGGCCAGCAGGCCTTTGAGCGGGCCGCTGGTAGCGGCGTCGCGCAGGATCCGGTTGACCTCCACGGCATCGGTGTCGCTGACGGTTTGCAAGGTGATATCCAGGCAGGAGACGTTCACCGTCGGCACCCGTACGGCTTTGGCCTGGATTCGCCCGGCAAGTTCCGGCAGCAGACGTTCGATGCCACGGGCCAGGCCGGTGGACACCGGGATCACCGACTGGAACGCCGAGCGTGTGCGGCGCAGGTCTTCATGGTGATAGGCGTCGATCACCGGCTGGTCGTTCATCGCCGAGTGAATCGTGGTGATCGACACGTAATCAATACCAATCGACTGATCCAGCAGGCGCAACAGCGGCACGCTGCAGTTGGTGGTGCAGGAAGCGTTGGACACCAGCAGCTCACTGCCGGTCAGGCAATCCTGGTTAATGCCATAGACGATGGTGGCGTCGACATCCGCCTCGCTGGCCATCGGCTGGGAAAACAACACACGCGGTGCTCCGGCGTCGAGAAAACGCTGGCCATCGGCACGGGTGTTGTAGGCACCTGAGCATTCCAATACCAGGTCGACGCCTAGCGCCGCCCAGTCGATGCCCTCGGGGGTGGCACTGCGCAGTACTTTCACGCAGTTGCCGTTGATATGCAGACAATCGCCGTCAACCCGCACTTCGCCGGGAAAGCGGCCGTGGGTGGAGTCAAAGCGTGTCAGGTATTCGATGCTGGCCATGTCGGCCAAATCGTTGATCGCAACAATTTCAAACCCGGCGGCGCCCCCTCGCTCGAACAGAGCACGCAAGACGCAACGACCAATGCGGCCGTAGCCGTTGAGTGCAACTTTGTAGGGACGCGGTTGGGGCATGGGGTTCTCGATCAACTTGGGTGAAGGGGTGAATGTGCCACCACCTTCGCGAGCAAGCCCGCTCCCACACTTGAATGGGTTCACAATTGCAACTGTGTGAACCCGATCAAATGTGGGAGCGGGCTTGTTCGCGAAGAGGCCAGCACAGCCACCTCAATCTACAGCCTTAGTCTTCCAGCAGTTCTTCAGCCTGGCCCAGGATGTTTTCCAGGGTGAAACCGAACTCTTCGAACAACGCTGGCGCCGGCGCCGACTCACCGTAGGTGGTCATGCCGATGACGCGGCCTTCCAGGCCCACGTACTTGTACCAGTAGTCGGCATGCGCCGCTTCGATGGCGATACGCGCGCTGACCTGCAACGGCAGCACCGATTGCTTGTAGTCGGCGTCCTGGGCTTCGAACACGCTGGTGCACGGCATGGACACCACACGCACGTTGCGGCCCTGGGCGGTCAGCTTGTCGTAAGCCTGAACGGTCAGGCCCACTTCGGAACCGGTGGAGATCAGGATCAACTCCGGCTCGCCGATGCAATCCTTGAGCACGTAGCCACCGCGGCTGATGTCAGCGATCTGCGCGTCGGTGCGCACCTGATGTTGCAGGTTCTGACGCGAGAAGATCAGCGCCGACGGGCCGTCCTTGCGCTCGATGGCGTGCTTCCAGGCCACGGCGGATTCCACCGCGTCGGCTGGGCGCCAGCAGTCCAGGTTCGGCGTGGTGCGCAGGCTGGTCAGTTGCTCGACCGGCTGGTGCGTCGGGCCGTCTTCGCCCAGGCCGATGGAGTCGTGGGTGTACACATGGATCACACGCTTCTTCATCAGCGCGGCCATGCGTACGGCGTTACGTGCGTACTCCATGAACATCAGGAAGGTCGCGCCGTAAGGCACCAGGCCGCCGTGCAGGGACACGCCGTTCATGACGGCGCTCATGCCGAACTCGCGCACGCCGTAGTACATGTAATTGCCGCTGGCGTCTTCGGCCGAGACACCTTTGCAGCCCTTCCACAGGGTCAGGTTGGAACCGGCCAGATCGGCCGAACCGCCGAGGAACTCAGGCAGCAGCGGGCCAAAAGCGTTCAGGGTGTTCTGGCTGGCTTTACGGCTGGCGATGGTTTCGCCCTTGGCCGCGACTTCGGCGATGTAGGCCGAGGCTTTTTCCGAGAAGTCGGCAGGCAGGTCGCCTGCCAGGCGGCGGACCAGTTCGTTGGCAAGCTCAGGGAATTCGGCGGAGTAGGCCGCGAAACGCTGGTCCCACTCGGCTTCGGTGGCCAGGCCTTTTTCTTTGGCGTCCCATTCGGCGTAGATGTCGGCCGGGATTTCGAACGGGCCGTGATTCCACTTCAGCGCTTCGCGGGTCAGGGCGATTTCCGCGTCACCCAGTGGAGCGCCGTGACAGTCTTCCTTGCCTTGCTTGTTCGGTGAACCGAAACCGATGGTGGTCTTGCAGCAGATCAGGGTCGGCTGCGCGCTCTTGCGGGCGGTGTCGATGGCAGTCTTGATCTCTTCCGGATCGTGGCCGTCGACATTGCGGATCACCTGCCAGTTGTAGGCTTCGAAACGCTTTGGCGTGTCGTCGGTGAACCAGCCTTCGACTTCGCCATCAATGGAGATGCCGTTGTCATCGTAGAAGGCGATCAGCTTGCCCAGGCCCAAGGTACCGGCCAGGGAGGCGACTTCGTGGGAGATGCCTTCCATCATGCAGCCATCACCCAGGAACACGTAGGTGTGGTGGTCGACGATATCGTGGCCAGGGCGGTTGAACTGCGCGCCCAGCACTTTTTCCGCCAGCGCGAAGCCAACCGCGTTGGCCAGGCCTTGGCCCAGGGGACCGGTGGTGGTCTCGACGCCTGGGGTGTAGCCGAACTCCGGGTGGCCCGGGGTGCGGCTGTGCAACTGGCGGAAGCTCTTGAGGTCGTCGATGGTGACGTCGTAGCCGGTCAGGTGCAGCAGCGAGTAGATCAGCATCGAACCGTGGCCGTTGGACAGCACGAAGCGGTCGCGGTCGGCGAACGACGGATTGCTCGGGTTGTGTTTCAGGTAATCACGCCAAAGTACCTCGGCGATATCCGCCATGCCCATCGGGGCACCGGGATGGCCGCTGTTGGCTTTTTGCACGGCATCCATGCTGAGGGCACGAATGGCGTTGGCACGCTCACGACGGCTGGGCATCGCTGATCTCCTGGGGGCTTGAATAAAGAAACGGAAAAAAGGACCGGCATTTTCCCTCAGCCACCGCCTGCGGGCAATGACAGATAGTCACTTGAGGGTGTTTTTCCTGCGGTTTACCCGGCATTCCCTTGCAGAAACCGGACACCCGTTCGTCTAGAGGGTATAGCGGCTGCTTATAACCGCCACTTATCGATCAATATCAAAACTTTTTGATATTGACCTTGCGGGTATGCCCGCCCGTCACTAGACTGCTGGCCTTATGAACCTACCCGTGCCCTCACTACGTCCAGACGACGGCGATGAACTGGCAGCCCTGTGCAAGGCCGCTGGAGACCCGCTGCGCTTGAACGTTTTACGCGCACTGGCCAATGACTCCTTCGGCGTATTGGAACTGGCGAAGATCTTCGCCATCGGCCAATCGGGCATGAGCCACCATTTGAAGGTGCTGTCCCAGGCCGACCTGGTGGCCACTCGCCGCGAGGGCAATGCAATTTTCTACCGCCGCGCCCTGCCCCATACCGACTTGCTCGGCGGCAAGCTGCATGCCGCGTTGCTTGAAGAAGTCGACAACCTGAGCCTGCCCGGCGACGTACAGTCGCGCATCAGCCAGGTCCATGGGCAGCGCGCAGCGGCGAGCCAAGACTTTTTCGCACGGGTGGCCGAGAAATTTCGCGCCCAGCAAGACCTGATTGCCGGTCTTGCCCAATACCGCGACAGCGTACTGGCACTGCTGGACAAGCTGAGCTTCAGTGAAGGGGCAACTGCCTTGGAAGTCGGCCCAGGGGATGGCGGTTTCCTGCCGGAACTGGCGCGCCGCTTCCAGCAGGTCACTGCGCTGGATAACAGCCCGGCCATGCTCGAACTGGCGCGCCAGCTGTGCGAACGCGAGGCACTGGGCAACGTCAGCCTGCAGTTGGCTGACGCGCTCAACAGCACGACGATCAAGGCCGACTGCGTGGTGCTGAACATGGTCTTGCACCATTTCGCCGCCCCTGCCGACGCGCTCAAGCAAATGGCCGGGTTGCTGCACCCCGGCGGTAGCCTGCTGGTTACGGATTTATGCAGCCACAACCAGAATTGGGCCAGGGAGGCCTGCGGTGATCTCTGGTTGGGATTTGAACAGGACGATCTGGCCCGTTGGGCCACCGCTGCGGGGCTCGTTCCCGGGGAAAGCCTCTATATAGGCTTACGTAATGGTTTCCAGATCCAGGTCCGCCACTTTCAGCGACCGGCTGGCGACACTCACCATCGGTAATATCAGGAAAACATCGAGATGAGCGAATACTCCCTTTTCACCTCCGAGTCCGTGTCTGAAGGGCATCCGGACAAAATCGCCGACCAGATTTCTGATGCGGTGCTGGACGCCATCATTGCGCAAGACAAGTTCGCCCGCGTGGCGTGCGAGACTCTGGTGAAAACCGGTGTAGCAATCATCGCGGGTGAAGTGACCACTACGGCCTGGGTTGATCTGGAGCAGATCGTCCGTGACGTGATCACCGACATCGGCTACAACAGCTCCGACGTCGGCTTCGACGGTGCGACCTGCGGCGTGATGAACATCATCGGCAAGCAGTCCCCGGACATCAACCAGGGTGTCGACCGCGCCAAGCCGGAAGACCAGGGTGCCGGCGACCAGGGCCTGATGTTCGGCTACGCCAGCAACGAAACCGAAGTGCTGATGCCGGCGCCGATCACCTTCTCGCACCAGCTTGTGCAGCGTCAGGCCGAAGCGCGTAAATCCGGCCTGCTGCCATGGCTGCGCCCGGACGCCAAGTCCCAGGTAACCTGCCGTTATGAAGGCGGAAAAGTCGTCGGTATCGACGCTGTGGTTCTTTCGACCCAACACAACCCGGACGTTTCCTACACCGACCTGCGTGAAGGCGTGATGGAGCTGATCGTCAAGCACGTGCTGCCTGCCGAACTGCTGAGCAAGGACACCCAGTTCCACATCAACCCGACCGGCCAGTTCATCATCGGTGGCCCAGTGGGTGACTGCGGCCTGACCGGTCGCAAAATCATCGTCGACAGCTACGGCGGCATGGCCCGTCACGGCGGTGGTGCGTTCTCGGGTAAAGACCCGTCCAAGGTTGACCGTTCCGCAGCGTATGCCGGTCGTTACGTGGCCAAGAACATTGTGGCGGCCGGCCTCGCCGAACGTTGCGAGATTCAGGTTTCCTACGCGATCGGCGTAGCGCAGCCTACATCGATCTCGCTGAATACCTTCGGCACCGGCAAGATCAGCGATGACAAGATCGTCAAACTGGTGCGCGAGGTTTTCGACCTGCGCCCTTATGCGATCACCACCATGCTCGACCTGCTGCACCCGATGTACCAGGAAACCGCAGCCTACGGCCACTTCGGCCGTACCCCTGCGCAGAAAACCGTCGGTGACGACACCTTCACCACCTTCACCTGGGAAAAAACCGACCGCGCCGACGACCTGCGCACGGCAGCCGGCCTGTAATCGCTCGCCGCACCCCAAAGCCCCGCCGGGTTCGCCCGGCGGGGCTTTTTATTGCCCGGTGTTTCGCGGTGATGTTCACATTTTTTGGATCCAAACCTTGCAGGCTAAATAATGGCCCACTAGAATCCGCGCCCTCTCGGGCCCCTTAACCTAATTTGGATATTGCGCTGCGCCCGCCCGGGACTCATCAGCGTGCAGGCAATCGAACATTGAGGTTTTTCATGCGCATCTCCACGCTCGCCCCCGCCGCCCTTTTGCTCAGCCTGTTCGCCCTGCCGGCCCACGCCGCTGACCTGAGCGCACTGAGCGGCGCCCTGACTTCCCAGTTGGGTGGCGGCAATTCCGGCGACTGCCAGAAACAATCCGCAGACCTGCAAACCAAGATCGATGCGGCCGAAGCCAGCAAAGACACCTTGAAAGTGAAGGCCTTCAAAGCAGCGCAAGACCAGATCAACAAAGGTTGTGACAAACTCGCCGAAGCCCAGGCCAAGGCCGACGCCAAGCAGCAAACCCAGGAAGCCAAGGCTGATAAGCCGGATGCCGTGAAAGCCCTGGGCGGTCTGTTCAAGTAAGCAGAAACACCTCGCAAAAAGCCCCGCACTGCCGGGGCTTTTTTATGCCTGAGGAGTTCATTTAGGCTGGGCGCCCCTTCCGAGCAAGGATGCTCACGATGCGCTTATTGATCGCCCTTTTACTCATCGCGTTACCCTACCGGGTCTGGGCCGAAGCCTGCCCGGACGAAGCCCGGACACAGGTCAGCACCCTGGCCGAACAGATCCGCCTGTGGGATGACAGTTATCACCGTCTCGGCCAATCGCCTGTCCATGATGAACTCTACGACCAGGCTCGCCAGCGCCTGGCCCATTGGCGCGAGTGCTTCGCCCCGACCAGCGCGGCACCGGGCAACCCGCTGGCCAGCTCACGGGGTACCGTGCCTCACCCAATTGCGCATACCGGCCTGGAAAAACTGCCAAATGAACAGGCGGCGGGCGCCTGGCTGGGCACCCGCCAGGACGTATGGATTCAACCCAAGGTCGACGGCGTAGCGGTGACGCTGGTGTATCGCCAGGGCCGCTTGAAGCAGGTGGTCAGTCGCGGCGATGGGGTGCTCGGCCAGGACTGGTCCGCCTCCGCGCGCAAGATCCCGGGCATTGTCCAGCAACTGCCGGAACCCATCGACCTGGTGCTGCAAGGCGAACTCTATTGGCGCCTCAACGACCATGTGCAATCGGCCCAGGGCGGGCGCAATGCTCGCAGCAAAGTATCCGGGCTGCTGAACCGTAAACATTTGAGCGATACCGACGCCGCCGGCATCGGCCTGTTTGTCTGGGCCTGGCCCGAAGGCCCTACGGCGTTCAGCGAGCGTCTGGCCACGCTGGCACGCTGGGGTTTCACCGACAGTCAGCGTTACAGCCACCCCGTGCAGAACATCACCGAAGCCGCGCACTGGCGTACTTATTGGTACAACCACCCACTGCCTTTCGCCAGCGACGGGGTTGTGTTGCACCAGGCATCGCGCGCGCCCGCCGAGCGCTGGCGGGCCAGTGCGCCTTACTGGGCTGTAGCCTGGAAGTACCCGGCCTCCAAAGCCTTGGCCCTGGTGCGCAAGGTGCGGTTCAAGATCGGTCGAACCGGGCGCATTACACCCATTCTGGAATTGGAGCCGGTACGGCTGGATGACCGGCAGATCAGCCGGGTCAGCGCCGGCTCTTTGAAACGCTGGCAGGCGCTGGATATACGCCCCGGCGACCAGGTGTCCATCAGCCTCGCGGGGCAGGTGATCCCTCGCCTGGACCAGGTAATTTTGCGCAATGCCACCCGGCTCGACCTTGCAGTACCCGACCCTCGCGACTTCCATGCCTTGAGTTGCTGGCAACTGGACCCCGGCTGCGAAGACCAGTTGCTGGCGCGCCTCACCTGGCTGAGTGGCAACCAGGGCCTGGCCTTGCCCTACTTGGGCCGCGAAACGTGGAACGCTTTGATCCAGGCGGGTCTAATCGCAGGCTTTCTCGATTGGTTGACCCTGGATGCGGCAGAGCTTGCTAACATTGACGGCTTCGGCGATCAAAGCCGCGCGCGGCTGCTCGACAGCCTCGCTAGCGCGCGACAACGGCCCTTTGCACAATGGCTCAAAGCTATGGGCGTACCGCCTGCGGCACGCAACAACCTCAAGGGCGACTGGCAGGCGCTGGCCGCCAGAGACACCCAGGCCTGGCTGGCTATCGATGGCATAGGCCCAGGTCGCGCAGCGCAACTGAGTGCTTTTTTTCGCGACCCGCAGGTACAGGCGCTGGCCGAAACATTACACGTGGCCGGAATAGACGGGTTTTGACCGCACCCAGCCACCTTCAAACCACGGCAGAATTCACCCTGCCATTTACGACCCCGGAGCCCCACATGAAATGTCTAGCCCCTTTTGCCCTACTGACCGTCGCAAGCTTTATGGCCACCCCTCTGCTGGCAGCCGAGGAAGCTTCCCCACTCACTGGCTGTGCCGCCAAGCGCCAAGCCATCACCACCCAGATCGAACAAGCCAAGGCTCACGGCAACAGCGAACAACAGGCAGGCCTGGAAACAGCCCTGAGCGAAGTCACCGCCCACTGCACCGACGCCTCCTTGAAAAAGGAGTGGGAAAACAAGGTGCTCGACGCCAAGCATGAAGTCAGCCGCCGCCAGGCCGACCTCGACAAGGCGATGAAAAAGGGCGATGCCGACAAGATCAACAAACGCAAAGACAAACTCGCCGAGTCCCGCAAAGCACTGCAGGACGCCGTGGAAGAACTCGACCAGTAAACCCGGTCAATGGTCTCGAAATTGTTTATGGCAAGCGCTGCACGCATCTTCGACTTTCTGTATGGCAGGCGAAAGGTTACTGGCCTTGTAGGGCTGAACTTGGCTGGCGATCACCAATTCACCGGTGGCCGCTTCCAGGTCGCGGGCCAGTTGCTGGAACTGCGCCTGTTTTTGCCACACGTCGTCCTTGGCGCTGGTGTGATCTTCTTCTCGTACGCTCGGGAAGTGCTGCCACGGTTCATGGGACAGCGCGTCAAGCTTGACCGCGCCTTCGGCGAATTTCGCGCCATCGAACGGGATGCGCCCGCGCAGCATGCCGCCCAGGTCTTCAGCGGTCTTGAGCATTTGCTTGAAGATCGCCTTGCGCTGGCCCAGCGGCGAATTCGGATCAACGCCGCCACAGGCAGACAATGCCAGGCAGGCCAGCAGTACAACCGTCATTTTTTTACAAGTCATGGTGGCTCAGGGTCACGGGAAACGGTGGCCAGTATCCCCGCCCCGTCCGTAAACACCAATAGCCCTATTAATAATAAGGGTTGCCCCTCGGCGCTACGGCGCGGGCGACCACTTCAGGAATCGCTTGCATGAACCTCTCGTTGAACCCCTGGAGCCGCCGCCTGGCGTGGGCTCTGCCGATGATCGCACTGCTGGCCGGCTGCGACGCGGGCAAGGATAGCGGTAAACAAACCCCCTCTGTTGAACCCGCCAAACCCCACGCCGTCGCCACCTATGTGAGCGCGGCATGGGAGGCCCTGCCGGCGGTGTCCGACAGCGACCTGCTAGCGGGTTTTGAATCCTGGCGCAGTGCCTGCCAGCGCCTCAAGGCCGACCCTGTATGGGGCGCGACCTGCGCGGCGGCGGCCACGGTGCCGGGCAATGCGCCAGCCGTGCGGGGTTTTCTCAAGGAGCGCCTGGATGTGTTCGGCCTGCGCTCGGCCGACGATACCCCGAACGGCTTGATCACCGGCTACTACGAACCGGTCTATCCCGGCAGCCTGACCAAGACCGCCACAGCAAATGTGCCGGTGTACGGCGTGCCGGACGACCTGATCATCGTCAACCTGGAAAGCATCTACCCCGAACTCAAGGGTAAACGCCTGCGTGGCCGCCTGGAGGGCCGTGTACTCAAACCTTATGACGACGCCGGCGCCATCAACGGCCAAGGCTCCACCGCCAAACCGATCGCCTGGCTGACCAACCCGATGGACCTGCAGTTCCTGCAGATCCAGGGTTCCGGCCGCATTCAGCTCAAGGGTGGGCGTCAACTGCGCGTCGGGTATGGCGACCAGAACGGCTACCCGTATCGTCCTATCGGCCGCTGGCTGGTGGAACAAGGCGAGCTGAAGAAAGAAGACGTGACCATGGGCGCGATCAGCGCCTGGGCCAAGGCGCATCCGGAGCGAATTACGCAGTTGCTGGCCAGCAACCCCAGCTACGTATTCTTCAGTGCTCGCCCTGACAGCAACGAAGGCCCGCGCGGTTCGCTGAACGTGCCACTCACCGCCGGCTACAGCGTGGCGGTGGACCGCAAGGTGATTCCGCTGGGCAGCCTGTTGTGGCTGTCGACTACCAAGCCCGACGGCACGCCACTGGCACGCCCTGTCGCCGCGCAAGATACCGGCGGTGCAATCACCGGCGAAGTACGCGCGGATTTGTTCTGGGGCACCGGCGAAGCCGCGGGTGAACTGGCGGGGAACATGAAGCAGCAGGGGCAAATCTGGATGTTGTGGCCTAAAGGCGCGGCGTTGCCGCAGGTGCCGGATGCACCCGCCGGGAGCTGACAGACACTGAAAGTCAAAATGTGAAGCAGGCCCAGTGTGGTGAGCGGGCTCCCACACTGGGCCTGCATCAGACCTTAGATCGAGACAAAGAAGAAACTCGCAATCAAGGCCATGCCCACCGTCCACACCAGCGAACGCAATATCGCCCAGTCGGCCAGGTAGCAAATGATGTACAGCAGGCGGCTGGTGATAAACAGCACGGCCAACACGTTGATGGTCACCAGTTCGGCGGTGCCGGCCAGGTGGGCGATAATCACCGCCGCCGCGAACGCCGGCGTCACTTCAAAGCTGTTGAGCTGTGCGCTGTGGGCACGTTTGGCAACCCCTTCGAGGTTGTCCAGAAAAGCCCGAGGGTCGTGGTTATCACGCGCGCCGAATTTGCCGTCACTGAACTTGGCCACACCTGTACACAGGTAAGGCAGAAAAATGGCGATTAACACACACCAGAAAGCAACCGTCATCACTCATTCCTTATGTAGTTTTATGCAGCAATTAGAGTTTTAGCACTAAACATCAGACATCGCACCTACCCGCTAGGAGCCGTGGCGCGCCGAAAGGTTCGATCGCGCGCATGAGGGTCAAGCGCACAACCGGACCGCCCCGGGCCACGCCTGACATTCACTGGTTCTTGTCAATCTGCTGCGGATGCCTCGGGTCTGCAGCCTTCTTGCCCGGCAGGCTGCCTTCGCTGCGGATCTGCGCGTGGCTGATCAGGGCAAAGATAAAGCTGCCGCCGATGATATTGCCCGCCAGTGTCGGGCCGGCAAACACCAGCCAGAAATCCTTCCACGGCAGTTCGCCGGCAAACACCAGGTAGGACACTTCCGCTGAACCCACCACGATATGGGTGAAGTCGCCCAAGGCCATCAGGTAAGTGATCAGAATGATGATCCACATCTTGGCGCTTTCCATCGACGGGATCATCCACACCATGGTCGCGATCATCCAACCGGAGACGATGCCTTTGGCGAACATCTGGCCAGGATGGTTTTCCATGACCTTGCGCCCGATCTCGAGGAAGGCCAGGTCGGTCTTGGTATCGAAGATCGGCAGGTGCAGCATCACGTAAGCGACCAACAGTGTGCCGCACAGGTTGCCCACCAAGACCACCGTCCATAGCCGCAACAGGCGCCCGAAGTTGGCCAGCGTGGGTTTGCTCATCACGGGCAGCACGGCGGTGAGGGTGTTTTCGGTAAACAGTTGCTGACGCGCCAGGATCACCGCCAAAAAGCCCGCGCAATAGCCAAAACTGGCGATGACCTTGAAGCCTTCAGCGTCCGGCAGGCGTGAGTTGAGCAGCCCCATGGCCATCAACGACAGGCCCATGGTAAGACCCGCCGCCAATGCCGACCACCATAGGGCGGCGACATTGCGCTCAAGCTCCTGGTCGCCCTGGGTACGGATGATTTCATGCAGCACCGCTGCCCGAGGCGGCTGGCTCTTGTCCACGTCCTGCTGCTCTTCCTGCGACAGGTTGGGGGTGTTGCCGTCTTCGTGTGTGGCCATGAGGTCCAGAATCCAAGGGGTGCCTGTAGCTACGACACGCCCCAGCGATGGCTGTTCAGTGGCCAGGTAATTTCCATGCGCAATGATTCGGCAAACAATCAACGCGCGATGGGGTTATTCCTGAAACTGGTCTTTGACGTACTTGATTTCGGTACGCCCATGAGGTGCCGGCAAACCGTCTTCGCCGAGGTTGACGAAGACCATTTTCTCAACCGTCAGGATGCTTTTGCGGGTGATCTTGTTGCGCACTTCACAGGTAAGCGTGATGGAGGTGCGACCAAATTCGGTGGCGGTGATGCCCAACTCGATGATGTCGCCCTGGCGCGAGGCGCTGACGAAGTTGATTTCGGAGATGTACTTGGTCACCACACGTTGGTTGCCCAACTGGACAATGGCGTAGATCGCCGCTTCTTCGTCGATCCAGCGCAGCAGGCTGCCACCGAACAGGGTGCCGTTGGGGTTGAGGTCTTCAGGTTTTACCCATTTGCGGGTGTGGAAGTTCATGGTCACTCCAAAGCGTCTTGCGAAATGATGGGCAACATCATGGCAGAGCCCAGGCCCAAGCTCTATGAGCCATTACCTATCAAGCCCATGAGCGATCTTCATGCCGCCGACAGAAAGGCTTGGGAAGTCCGGCGCACACAGCTATAATCGCCACCGCTTCAAAACGGTCATCTTCAATTGATACCGTTCTCCCGCCACCTGTCCGAGGGGCGCTGCAGCAGGCTTGGCCTGTCAGGCTCGGATGGGGCGTTGTCCGGCCTGGTCGTCCAGCTGGATACTAAACGCACAACGGCGCCCATTCGCACACTACGAATGGAGGCTCTCTATGAGCGCTGTAATCACGCCTGCAGATTTCACCGACTACAAAGTCGCCGACATGTCCCTCGCTGCCTGGGGCCGTCGCGAAACCTTTATCGCCGAATCCGAAATGCCTGCCCTGATGGGCCTGCGTCGCAAGTACGCCGCAGAGCAACCGCTCAAGGGCGCGAAGATTCTCGGCTGCATCCACATGACCATCCAGACTGCCGTGCTGATCGAAACCCTGGTTGCCCTGGGTGCCGAAGTGCGTTGGTCGTCGTGCAATATCTTCTCCACTCAAGACCAGGCCGCTGCCGCTATCGCTGCCGCCGGTATCCCGGTATTCGCCTGGAAAGGCGAGACCGAAGAAGAGTACGAGTGGTGCCTGGAGCAAACCATCCTCAAGGATGGCGCGCCTTGGGATGCCAACATGATCCTCGACGACGGCGGCGACCTGACCGAGCTGCTGCACAAGAAGTACCCAGCCATCCTCGACCGCGTCCACGGCGTGACCGAAGAAACCACCACCGGCGTGCACCGCCTGCTGGACATGCTGGCCAAGGGCGAGCTGAAAATCCCGGCCATCAACGTCAACGACTCGGTGACCAAGAGCAAGAACGACAACAAGTACGGCTGCCGTCACAGCCTGAACGACGCCATCAAGCGCGGCACCGACCACCTGCTGTCGGGCAAGCAAGCCCTGGTGATCGGCTACGGTGACGTGGGCAAGGGTTCGTCCCAGTCCCTGCGTCAGGAAGGCATGATCGTTAAAGTCTCCGAAGTCGACCCGATCTGCGCCATGCAGGCCTGCATGGACGGTTTCGAAGTGGTTTCGCCGTTCATCGACGGTATCAACGACGGCACCGAAGCGAGCATCGACAAGGCTCTGCTGGGCAAGATCGATCTGATCGTGACCACCACCGGCAACGTGAATGTTTGCGACGCGAACATGCTCAAGGCCCTGAAAAAGCGCGCCGTTGTCTGCAACATCGGTCACTTTGACAACGAAATCGACACCGCTTTCATGCGCAAGAACTGGGCATGGGAAGAAGTGAAGCCACAGGTACACAAGGTTCACCGTACCGGTGCCGGCGCTTTCGACCCACAGAACGACGACTACCTGATCCTGCTGGCTGAAGGCCGTCTGGTTAACCTGGGCAACGCCACCGGCCACCCAAGCCGCATCATGGATGGCTCGTTCGCCAACCAGGTACTGGCCCAGATCTTCCTGTTCGGCCAGAAATACGCCGACCTGTCGCCGGCCCAGAAAGCCGAGCGCCTGACCGTGGAAGTCCTGCCGAAGAAACTCGACGAAGAAGTGGCCCTGGAGATGGTCCGCGGCTTCGGCGGCGTGGTGACTCAACTGACCAAGACCCAGGCCGACTACATCGGCGTGACGGTTGAAGGCCCGTTCAAGCCGCATGCTTACCGTTACTAAGTAGCCCGCTCTCTCCCTGTCGGAGCGAGCTTGTGTGGGAGCGGGCTTGCTCGCGAAGGCGGAGTGTCAGTTGTTAATTTATGTCGACTGACACGACCCTTCGCGAGCAAGCCCGCTCCCACATTGACGGTGAACACTTTCCGGTTTTTTGAGTTTCCAAGGATACGACCATGTCCCAAGACCGTCGCTACAGCTTCGAGTTCTTCCCGACCAAGACCGATGCTGGGCATGAAAAACTGATGGCGACTGCCAAGCAGTTGGCCAGCTACCAACCCGACTTCTTTTCCTGCACCTACGGCGCCGGCGGTTCGACCCGTGACCGCACGATCAACACCGTGTTGCAGTTGGAAAGCGAAGTCAAAGTTCCCGCCGCTCCGCATTTATCCTGCGTGGGCGACAGCAAGGCCGACCTGCGCGGCCTGCTGACTCAATACAAGGCAGCCGGCATCAAGCGCATCGTCGCCCTGCGTGGCGACCTGCCGTCCGGCATGGGCATGGCCAGCGGCGAGTTGCGCTACGCCAATGACCTGGTGAGCTTCATCCGCGAAGAAAGCGGCGACCACTTTCATATCGAAGTAGCAGCCTATCCGGAGATGCATCCCCAGGCGCGTAACTTCGAAGAAGACCTGAAGAATTTCGTGCGCAAGGCCAACGCCGGCGCCGACAGTGCGATCACGCAGTACTTCTTCAACGCCGACAGTTACTTCTATTTCGTCGAGCGTGTGCGGGCACTGGGTGTGAATATCCCGATCGTGCCGGGCATCATGCCAATCACCAACTACAGCAAGCTGGCACGTTTTTCCGATGCCTGCGGCGCCGAAATCCCACGCTGGGTACGCAAGCAACTGGAAGCCTACGGCGACGACGTCAAGAGCATCCAGGCATTCGGCGAACAGGTCATCAGCGAAATGTGCGAGCGCCTGCTGCAAGGCGGCGCGCCAGGGTTGCACTTTTATACCCTGAACCAGGCTGAGCCGAGCCTTGCTATCTGGAACAACCTCAAGCTGCCCCGCTGAGGCTTGCCCTGCGGTACCCGGGCCCTCGTCAATACGAGGGCCTTTTTATTTGCGCGCCCTCGCCCGCACAGGCGTGCGCCAGAGCTTCTCTTTAGCGCAGCGGCGTCGTAACCTCAGGCATGCCCGTCATCCTGAAGTTATTGACCGCTGCCCTTTTCACTTGCCTGAGCCTGGCCGCTTATGGCGAGAAATTGCGCATTGTCACCGAGCCCTGGGCGCCGTATGTGTATGACGAGCAGGGCGTCATGCATGGGCTGGACTATGAAGCCACGGTGATCGTGTTCCAGCGCCTTGGCGTAGAGGTGCAATGGCAATTCCTTCCCTGGAAGCGTTGCCTGGCCATGCTTGAGCAAGGCCAGGCCGACGGCGCGCTGGATATTTTCCACAGCCACGACCGCGACGCTTTGTTGCTGTACCCCAGCGAACCGCTGTCAGAGGTCGAGTTTGTGCTGTTCTATGCCAACGCGCGCCCTCACCTGGCCCGCCGCCTCGACGACCTGCAAGGCCTGTCGGTGGGCACCTCGCCGGGCTACCTGTATGGCGCGCCTTTCAGCGATTCCACATTGTTCAAGCGTGAGCCGGCACCCAGTCACGAGGCGAACTTCGGCAAATTGCTGCTGGGGCGCATTGACCTGGTCATTACCGACCGGCGGGTCGGCCAGCATGTGATCAAGGCCATGGGCCTGGAGGGTATGGTCAGCCAGGCGCCGATCGTTATCAGCCGCCAGCAGCAATACCTCGCCGTGCGCCGTGGCGCGGGCATGGACCTGCTGGCGCAACGCTTCGCCGCCGAACTCAAACGCTTTAAACAGGAACCGGCCTACGCCATCTTGAGTGAAAAATATGGCGCAATCCCCGATATTACGGCCTCAGGACACACCGTTGAGCAGCAGGAAAGCAGCGCACAGTGATTGCTCTGTTATACTCCGGCCTTTCCGCCAGGCTCACGCCCGGCCGCTGAGGTCTTGAAAAAGGCACCCAACCCCGCTACAGCGCAGCTTTCAGCCCGCGCGAGCCGGTGGAGTGCCCGCCAGGCGCAGCAGGACCGGACGGGGTTGCGCTCCCCTAAGCGCCATTCACGCCCGGCAAGATTATCCCTTTGGGCCAAGCCCTAACTAAAACAGGATTACTCATGTCCTTTGCTTCCCTCGGTCTCTCCGAGGCTTTAGTCCGCGCCATCGAGGCAGCGGGCTATACCGAGCCTACTCCGGTGCAACAGCGGGCCATTCCCGCCGTGTTGCAAGGTCGCGACCTCATGGTTGCGGCTCAGACAGGTACTGGTAAAACCGGCGGTTTCGCCCTCCCGATCCTGGAGCGGTTGTTCCCCAACGGTCACCCGGACAAATCCCAGCGTCACGGCCCGCGCCAACCGCGCGTACTGGTCCTGACCCCAACCCGCGAACTGGCCGCCCAGGTGCATGACAGCTTCAAGCTGTACGCCCGCGACTTGAAGTTCGTCAGCGCCTGCATCTTCGGCGGCGTCGGCATGAACCCGCAGGTTCAGGCCATGTCCCGTGGTGTTGACGTGCTGGTAGCGTGCCCCGGTCGTTTGCTCGACCTGTGCGGCCAAGGCAGCGTCGATTTGTCCCACGTGGAAATCCTCGTGCTGGACGAAGCCGACCGCATGCTCGACATGGGCTTTGTCCATGACGTGAAAAAGGTCCTCGCCCGCCTGCCGGCCAAACGTCAGAACCTGCTGTTCTCGGCAACGTTCTCCCAGGACATCACCGCCCTGGCCGGCAAGCTGCTGCACAACCCGGAACGCATCGAAGTCACGCCGCCGAACACCACGGTCGAGCGTATCGAACAACGCGTCTTCCGCCTGGCCGCCAGCCACAAGCGCTCGTTGCTGGCCCACCTGATTACCCATGGCGCGTGGGAGCAGGTATTGGTGTTCACCCGCACCAAGCACGGCGCCAACCGCCTGGCCGAATACCTGGACAAACACGGCCTCACCGCCGTCGCCATCCACGGCAACAAGAGCCAGAACGCACGCACCAAAGCCCTGGCCGACTTCAAGGCCGGTTCCGTGCGTATCCTGGTGGCCACCGACATCGCCGCCCGCGGCCTGGATATCGACCAGCTGCCGCACGTGGTCAACTTCGAGCTGCCGAACGTCGATGAAGACTATGTGCACCGTATCGGCCGTACCGGCCGTGCCGGTCGTTCGGGTGAAGCCATCTCCCTGGTAGCCCCGGACGAAGAAAAACTGCTCAAAAGCATCGAGCGCATGACCAAGCAGAAAATCGCCGACGGCGACCTGATGGGCTTCGATGCCAGCGCGGTAGAGGCCGAGAAGCCTGAAGTACGCGAACGTCCCGATGTGCGTAACCCACGCAACCCACGCGGGCCGAAGGGCGATGGCCCGAACGGCGGCGGTGGTGGCGGTGGTCGTCGCGACAAGGGCAAAGACAAGGGCGGCAAAGACAAAGCGCCAACCAACGGCCGTGGCGAACGCCCAGCCCGTGAGCAGAAACCACGCGAAGGCACCCCGGCACGCGAACAGCGCCAGCCGAGCCAGCCGCCACGCGCAGCCGCCGACCGCGCGCCGGACGAGTTCCTCGACGACGACGTGGATAACTTCGGTAACCGCGTTGACTACGTGCCCCAGGCCAAACCGGCACAGGGCCGTGGTCGTCGTCCAGGCGCACCGGCACAGGGCGCAGGCGCCGCGGCACCACGCAGCGGCCAGCCTCAGGGCGCTCGTCAGAACGGCCCACGCAACAGCAGCGGCGGCACCACCGGTACGCCACCTGCCAAACGCAGCGGCCCGCGTAACGGCGCACCGCGTGACGGCCAGGCTCGTCGCGAAGATTCGCGCAGCAACAACCGCCGTCCGGCCCGTGACGACCAGCCTCGTTCGTCCGAGCCAGCGGTGCAGAACCCGCGCGGCGGCCCAGCCCCCAAAATCATCCACAAGGAGTCGAAAGCCGACCGCTTCCCGACACCCGAGCAACTGGATCAGTTGCCAGGCCGTCCTCGTGGTGAAAAACCAGCGCTGCTGACCCGCAACCGCTGAGTTTTTCCATACAAAAAACGCCCCGACTGTTTGGGGCGTTTTTGTATGCGGCGCTTGGCTTATTAAGCCGTTACTTCACCGGCCTTGTGAAAGAGTTTGGCAAAGATCATCCAGCGCCCCTCCACTTTCATCAAGTTCAAGTAGTCCACCATCAGGTTATTGAACAAGCGCAAACGTACTTTGACCATGGCCATTTCCGGCGACATCACGTCAATCATCAACACTTCATCAAGTTGCGGAAAACCGCCGGCCCGCGGCGATTCACGCCCCTCAACCATGCTCCGGTATTCCTCGAACGGTCGAACCACCACCACTGAATTCTGCGCGCTGTATAACACGCAGCCACGATGGAATACGTGATCGAACTTTTTCAAGTCCTGGGTTTGTAAGACATTAAAGTAGTCTTTCAGAAACGCTTGAATTTCCTCAATCATGAGCACAACTCCGAGAACGGTGTTAGTTGAATAAATAACTTCGCGCCATTATCGGTAGCCCACTCGTTTCAGGTATAGCGGCTATTATTAGGCTTTTACGTGAAAGGAATTCACCTATTGAAACTCCCTCCCCTCGCGGCGTTACGTGCCTTCGAGGCCTTGGCCAGGCTGGGCAAGGTGAACCTGGCCGCGCTCGAACTGCACGTCACCCACAGTGCCGTCAGCCATCAAATCCGCTCGCTTGAAGAGTATTTGGGCCTGGCGCTGGTCATTCGCAGCAAACGCTCGCTGACGTTGACTGATGAGGGCCGCGTGTATGCCTACCAGATCAGACAGGCACTGGGCGAGATCGCCGGGGTAACCGAAAAGTTATTGGCGAAAACCAAACACCCGCAGTTAACCGTTTCAGTATTGCCCTCCTATGCCATGCATTGGTTACTCCCGCGTTTACATGACTTCAGGGCCGCTCACCCCGAGTTGCACCTGAGACTGGATTCAAGCATGGAGTTCAGCCATTTCGGGCAAGGCCCACTCGATGGCGCGATCCGCTTCGGCCACGGCCAGTGGCCGGATGTGCATTGCGAGGCTTTGATGGGGGATTCGTTGCTGGTGGTCGCCGCGCGCGACTTCAACCACGGCGTCCTGCCGGACACGGCGCAAGCCGTCCTCGAGCTGCCGCTGTTGCACGCCAGTGAAAGCTGGCCCATCTGGCTTGGCGCCGCTGGCGTGGAAGGGGTACGCCCTCACGCTTCGCTGGAGTTCACCGACTCCACGTTAATGCTCGAAGCCGTCAGGCTTGGGCACGGCGTCGCACTGACCCGACGCTCGATTGCCCATGGGCTGCTTCAACGCGGGGAGTTGGTCAAGCTGACAGAGGTCGAGCCGGCGCACGCCTCACGCTACTACCTGGTGTGGCCTGCCGGCCGCAAACCTTCGGCAGCGCTGAGCGATCTGCATCACTGGCTCAAGAACCAGATCGCCCTCTATCAAGACAGCCTGGCATCCTGCACACAGCAAAACGCCGACCCTGAGGTCGGCGCTTTGACAGTAACGCAGAGAAGCTGATTACTTCTGCTTCACGCCTTCCAGCGAGATGTCCAGGTCAACGGTCTGCGAGGACGGACCTGGGCCTTTGATGCCGAAGTCGTTCAGGTTAACGGTGGTCTTGGCGTTGAAGCCGGCACGTTCGCCGCCCCATGGGTCCTTGCCTTCACCGTTGAAGGTGGCCTTGAAGACCACTGGCTTGGTGACGCCGTGGAAGGTCAGGTCGCCGGTCACGTCAGCAGTTTTCTCACCGGTGGATTTAACCGCGGTGGATACGAACTTGGCGTCAGCGAACTTGGCGACGTCCAGGAAGTCCTTGCTGGCGATGTGCTTGTCACGTTCTGCGTGGTTGGACCACAGGCTGGCGGTTTTCACGTCGACTGCGATTTTGCTGGCTTCAGGCTTGGCGGCATCCCAGCTGAAGGTGCCATCCCAATCCTTGAAGGTACCGTGGATGTAGCTGTAGCCCAGGTGGCTGATTTTCCAGTCGATGAAGGCGTGCTGGCCTTCTTTGTCGATCTTGTAGTCAGCGGCCATTACCTGGCCTGCCGACAGCAGCGCGGTACCGATTGCCAGAGCAGCGAGGGTCTTTTTCAACATGCTTTCTATTCCTTGTGAGTCGAGGTTGAACATCAGGCTTTGCGCCCCAGCATTCGCGTAAGGGTCGCATCGCGATCGATAAAGTGGTGTTTCAACGCAGCCACGCCGTGCAAGCCGGCGAAGACCACCAACACCCAGGCGAGATACAAATGCACCACGCCGGCGGTGTCTGCCTGGTCCGGTAGACCGGAAACCACGGCGGGAATTTCAAACAAGCCAAACACCGGGATACCGACACCGTCGGCGGTGGAAATCAGGTAACCGGCAATCATCACTGCAAACAGCCCGAGGTACAGGAACCCATGGCCGAATGCCGCGCCGATCCGGGTCAAGCGACTGTAGCTGGCCAATGGCGGCGGCGGTGGGCTGACCAGCCGCCAGACAATGCGCACCAGCATGATCGCAAACAGCGTAATGCCGATGCTCTTGTGCAGGTCCGGCGCGTCTTTGCGCCAGGCGCTGTAGTAGTCCAGGCCAACCATCCACAGGCCCAGGGCAAACAGGCCAACCACCACCAGGGCCACGCCCCAGTGCAAAACCATACTGACCCAGCCATAGCGGGCCGGTGAATTGCGTAACTGCATGAACTTAATCCCGAAAGAGCTGCGCCAAGACTAGCGGTTTACCTATCGAATTAAAGCGGAAAATTTCGCTTTGAAATATCGAGAAATGTGATCTTGAGGGTATGAACAGTAAATTAACCAATGATTAAGGACTATCCAGAAGAAACGTGACAGTCCGTCCTGTGTTTACTGCCAATTCATGCGTAATGGGTTGTGACACAGCCGTCCATTGCATAGGCTTGCGCGATTGTTTCACCTGCGCCGCCCGCAGGACCGCTTCGAGGAGATCACCGATGGGCTTGAACAACCAGTGGATGCAACGCGACCTCGCGGTGCTGTGGCATCCCTGCACCCAGATGAAAGACCACCAGCAACTGCCGCTGATCCCGATCAAGCGCGGCGAAGGCGTCTGGCTGGAAGACTTCGAAGGCAAGCGCTACCTCGATGCCGTCAGTTCCTGGTGGGTCAACGTCTTCGGGCATGCCAACCCGCGCATCAACCAGCGCATCAAGGACCAGGTCGACCAACTGGAACACGTGATCCTCGCCGGCTTCAGCCACCAACCGGTGATCGAGTTGTCCGAACGCCTGGTCGCGATGACCCCCGAGGGCCTGACCCGCTGCTTCTATGCCGATAACGGCTCGTCGTGCATCGAAGTCGCGCTGAAGATGAGCTTCCACTACTGGCTCAACCGCGGCCTGCCGAACAAAAAGCGCTTCGTCACGTTAACCAACAGCTACCACGGCGAAACCATCGCCGCGATGTCGGTGGGTGACGTGCCGCTGTTTACCGAGACCTACAAGGCGCTGCTGCTCGACACCATTAAAGTGCCGAGCCCCGATTGCTACCTGCGCCCCGAAGGCGTGAGCTGGGAAGAACATTCGCGCACCCTGTTCCAGGTCATGGAACAGACCCTGGCGGACAACCACGACAGCGTCGCCGCCGTGATCGTCGAACCGCTGATCCAGGGCGCCGGTGGCATGCGCATGTACCACCCGGTCTACCTAAAGCTGCTGCGCGAAGCCTGCGACCGCTACGGCGTGCACCTGATCCACGACGAAATCGCCGTGGGCTTCGGCCGCACCGGCAGCATGTTCGCCTGTGAACAGGCCGGTATTCGTCCGGACTTCCTGTGCCTGTCCAAGGCCCTGACGGGCGGCTACTTGCCACTGGCGGCGGTGGTTACCACCGATGATGTCTACGACGCGTTCTACGACGACTACCCGACCCTGCGCGCCTTCCTGCATTCCCACAGCTACACCGGCAACCCGCTGGCGTGCGCGGCGGCTTTGGCGACCCTGGATATTTTCGAAGAAGACAACGTCATCGAAAACAACAAGGCCCTGGCCCAGCGCATGGCCACGGCCACCGCGCATCTGGTCGATCATCCGCATGTGTCTGAAGTGCGCCAGACCGGCATGGTGCTGGCCATCGAGATGGTCCAGGACAAGGCCACCAAGGCCGCCTACCCATGGCAGGAACGCCGTGGCCTCAAGGTGTTCGAGCATGCCTTGGAGCGCGGCGCCCTGTTGCGCCCGTTGGGCAGCGTGGTGTATTTCCTGCCGCCGTATGTGATTACGCCGGAGCAGATCGACTTCTTGGCGCAAGTTGCCAGTGAAGGCATCGATATCGCGACCAACAGCAAGGTCAGCGTCGCCGTGCCAAAAGACTTCCACCCGGGCTATCGCGACCCAGGCTGATCGCTCCTACCTGAATTTTGCAGAGAACCGAAATGAGACTGTCCCGTTTTTTCACCGACACCCCACTGAGCCTCGGCGACGTTGAACTGCCCGAAGCCCAGGCGCATTACATCAGCCGCGTGCTGCGCATGGGCGAAGGTGACGCCGTGCAATTGTTTGACGGCTCCGGGCAAGAGTTTTGCGGCACGTTGCTGGAGGTCGGTAAAAAACGCGTCACCGTGCAACTGACGGAACACTTCGCAGGCCAGACCGAATCGCCGCTGCACATCCACCTCGGCCAGGGCCTGTCCAGGGGCGAGCGCATGGATTGGGCGATCCAGAAAGCCACGGAACTGGGCGTCAACGCGATCACGCCGATTTTCAGCGAGCGCTGCGAAGTGCGCCTCAAGGACGAACGCGCCGACAAACGCCTGCTGCACTGGCGCCAGGTGGCGATCAGCGCGTGCGAGCAATGCGGGCGTTCGACGGTGCCGGTGATTCACCCGCCGCTGTTGCTGGCGGACTGGCTGAAGCAGACCGAGGCCGACCTCAAGCTGGTGCTGCACCCGGTGGCCGAGCCGATGGTCAGCCATGCCAAGCCTTCGAGCCTGGCGTTCCTGATCGGTCCCGAGGGTGGGCTGACCGATAATGAAGTCCAAACCGCTCAAGACGCCGGCTACCATGCTGCTCGCCTCGGCCCGCGCGTGTTGCGCACCGAGACCGCGCCGGTAGTTGCGCTGGCAGTCGCGCAACAACTGTGGGGCGACTTCTAACCGCGCGCTGTAAACCCAATCCAAATGTGGGAGGGGGCCCCCTCCCACATTGATCGGGTTACCACTTCTTACTCCACCGGATCACTGACCGGCTTGGCAATAATTGCCTTCAACTCGCTGGTCATCGGGAATTCCAGGTTCAAGCCCTTGGGCGGAATCGGCTGTTCAAACCAGCGCTGGTAAATCCCGTTGATTTCACCGCTGCGGTACAGCTCACCGAGGGTCTCGTTGACCACCGCGAGAAACTGCGGGTCGTCCTTGCGCACCATGCAGCTGTAGATCTCGCGCGATTGCTCCTCGCCCACCACCACCCAGTGGTGCGGGTCCCTGGCCTTGGCGCGCTCGCCGTAGAGCAGTGCGTCGTCCATATAGAACGCCACCGCGCGGCCCGTCTCCAGCATCTTGAACGCCTCGCCATGGTCCTTGGCACTGATCACAAACATATTGGCCTTGTGCTCGGCGTTGTAGCTCTTGAGGAAACGTTCGTTGGTGGTCCCCGCCGTGGTCACCACGTTCTTGCCCACCAGGTCGGCAAAGCCCTTGATGCCGCTGTCCCTGGCCGTGAGCAATTGGCCCTTCACGTAAATAAAACCGTAGGAAAACGCCACCTGCTTCTGCCGCTCGGCGGTCACCCCGGTAGAGCCGCATTCCAGATCCACGGTGCCGTTCTGCACCAGCGGGATGCGGGTCTGGGAGGTCACCAGGGTGTAGTTCACCTTAAGGTTCGCGACCCCGGTTTTCTGCTGGATACGCTCGACAATCCTGCTCGCCAGGTCAACCGAATACCCCATGGGTTTGCCGCTGCTATCGCCCACATAGGAAAACGGCACCGACGCATCGCGATAACCCAGGGTGATGGACCGGGTGTTGGCTATCTTGCTCAACGTACCGTCCAGCGCCGGTTCATTCGCATGTGCCTGCGCGCCCAGCAAAAGCCCCAGGGTGCAGCTGGTCAACAGGATCTTTTTCATTGTTATTCTCCGTGGCAATGTGAAGTTATTTACGTACGGCAATCACGCTGATTTCCACCAGCACGCTGGGTCGCGCCAGCTCGGCTTGCAGGGTGGTCCGTGTGGGCGCCATCCCCGGTGTCAGCCATGCGGACCACGCTTCGTTCATCGGCGCGAAACCGCTGCCGATGTCCTTCAGGTAAATGGTCGCATTGAGCAGGTGATTCTTGTCGCTGCCCGCCTCGGCCAGCAGTGCATCGATCTTGGCCAGCACTTCGCGGGTCTGGGTCGCCATGTCCTGGCCCTCGCCCGGTACTTGGCCCGACAGGAACACCAGATCCTTGAAGGTGACGGCACCGCTGAGACGTTCATTGCTGCTGATTCGGGTAATGCTCATGGGGGCATCCTCAAGCGGCGCGGGGCGTCAGGCCCTGCATATCAATGGAAGGATTGCGCTGGCCAATCAGTTCGGCGAGCAACTGGCCGCTGCCGCAGGCCAGGGTAAAACCCAAGGCGCCGTGGCCGAGGTTCAGCCACAGGTTGCGATAGTGGCTGGCGCCGATCAGCGGCACACCGGTTGGCGTGGCCGGGCGCATACCGGCCCATTCCACTGCATGGTCATAGTCACCAGCCGTAGGAAAGGTCTCTAGAGCCTGACGTTTGATCAGCGCCAGGCGCTTGGGCTCAAGGCCGGCGTCGAAGCCGACGATATCCACCATGGCCGCGATCCGCAGTTGTTCACCGATGCGCGCGTAGACGACCTTGCGGTCGTAGTCGGTGATGCTCACGCTCGGCGCCTGGTGCCGCGCGCCGATCGGCACGCTCAGGCTGTAGCCCTTGAGCGGGTACAGCGGCAGCGCCAGGCCCGGCAGCCGCAGTTCGGCGCTGCGATGCCCCGCCGCCAATACCAGGTGCTCGACCGGCATCACCTCGTCGCCCAGCTCGATGGCCTGTACCAGCCCCCCTGCACGGCGAACGCCGGTGACCTTGCGCGCCAACACAAAGCGACAGCGCCCGGACGCCTCCAGCCGCGCCGCCAAACGCTGGCAGAAGGCATGGCAATCGGCGACTTCCTCGTTTGGCGTATAAATCCCGCCGACAAACCCACTGCCCGCCAACGCCGGCTCCAGGCGTGTGCAATCGGCGGCCGAGAGCACCTGCTGCTGCAGGATATCGGTGACTTTGCTGCGTGCATGTTTAAAGCTGCCGGCGTTGCGAAAGGTCACCAACTTGCCGTTGCGGCGCCAGTCGAAGCCGTCTAGGTAGTCGTCCTCGCGCCATTGCTGCAAAGTGCTTTGGCTCAGGGACGCCAGGCGCAGCAGGTGGCCCGCATTGCGTTGGTTCACCGAACTGCGGCAGGCACCCATGAAGGCCGCCATCCAACGCCATTGCTGCGGGTCGAGCCGTGGACGCAGCTTCAATGGCGAGTCACCGCGCAGCAGCCAGCCAAGCGCTTGCAGCGGCACGCCGGCATCCGCCAACGGCGCGACATAGCGGTAGGACAGTTGCCCGCCATTGGCGAAGCTGGTTTCGCTGCCCAGCGTGTCGCGTGCGTCGATCACCGTCACCTCATGGCCGGCCCGCACCAGCGCATACGCACTGGCCAAGCCGATAACCCCACCACCGATGATGCAAACCTGCCTGGCCATCCCAGCCCCCAGCCGTTGATTGAAGAGAAGCCAAGCGTAGGCCCAGGTGACAGGACCCCGACAATCAATAAAGATGGGCCACCTATAAACAAAGGTTATGGACTCGCCATGCGCTTGCGTCATATCGAAATCTTCCAGGCCATACGCCAGACCGGCTCCATCAGCGCCGCCGCGCAGTTGTTGCACGTGTCGCAACCGGCGGTGACCAAGGTGCTGCAACACGCCGAGCTGCAGCTGGGCTTCCCGTTGTTTTTGCGCGTGCGTGGCAAATTGCAGCCCACCCCGGAAGCCCTGGCGCTGGAAGGTGAAGTGGAGAAAGTCACCGCGAGCCTGCAAGGCGTGCGGCGCCTGGCCAAGAGCTTGCGCCGCGCACCGGGGCAAAGTGTGCGCATTGGGGCAACCCCGGCGTTGGCCCTGTCGCTGCTGCCGCCGGCGATTCTGGAGTGGAAACGCGATTACCCGGACATGGCCTGCGAGTTGTCCAGCGACCATAGCCGCGAGTTGGTGCAAAAGTTGTTGATGCGCGAGATCGACCTGGCGCTGACCCTCAACTTTTCCGGTCATCCGGGGCTTACCACCCAAACACTGGCCAACGGCGTGCTCGTGGCGCTGGCCTCCAAAGGCTATTGGCCAGACGCCGAGCTGCATCAGCCGTTGCCATTGGCCGACCTGGCGGGGGCGCCGCTGATAGGCCTGTCCAGCGCCGACCCGCTGGCGGCGAAACTCGACAGCTACCTGGAAAGTGTTGAGCCGGCGCCGAGGGTGACGATCTCGGTACAAACCTATTCGCTGGCGCGGGCGATGGTGGAGTCGGGTGCCGGTTTAACGGTGATCGACCCATTCACCGCGTTGGGCGCCTCGACGGCCACCACCTGCATCCGCCCACTCACCCCGCCGCTGCCGATCACCTTGTATGCCCTGACCCGCGCCAACGAGCCGCCGCCGCATATGTTGGCCAAGTTGCTGGAAATCTTCGGTAAGCGGGCGTGTGAGTTATTGGAGCGCCTCTAAGGACACCGTAGATCGGTGGGAGGGGGTTTGCTCCCTCCCACACTTAAAGCACGTAATGCATGATCGCCACAAAATGCAGCAGGCTGCCGCCGATCACAAACAAATGCCAGATCCCATGGGAATGCCGCAGGCGATCCTCCAAGGCAAAAAAAATGATACCGACGGTGTACAGCACACCACCCGCCGCCAGCCATGTGAACCCTGCCATACCCAGCCCGGCGATCAGCGGCTTGACCGCCACCAGCACGATCCAGCCCATCACCGCGTAAATCACGATGGACAAGATGCGCGCCTCGGAGCGCGGCTTGATCTCCTGCAAAATCCCGATCACCGCCAGCCCCCACACAATGCCGAACAACGTCCAGCCCCACGGACCGCGCAACGTCACCAGGCAAAACGGTGTGTAACTGCCGGCGATCAACAGGTAGATCGAAAAGTGATCGACCTTTTGCATAATCTCTTTTCGCCGCCCGCGCACGCTGTGGTACACGGTCGACGCGCTGTACAGCACCATCAGCGTACAGCCATAGATCGCCACGCTGACGATCTTCCAGGGGCTGCCATCCAGGCTCGCCACCACCAGCATCCACACAGCGCCAATGCACGCCGCGACTGCACCGAGCAAATGGCTCCAGGCGTTGAAGCGTTCCCCGTGATACATGTGTCACTGACCTCCTGTAACCGTTGACGGCTGGCGGCAAGCCTCCAGCCTTGCGCATCAGAGTGCAAGCGCCGTGTGACGTTCCGGCGACGCCGCACGGTTTTGCGGGCACAATCGACCGCATTCGAACAAGAGCCCACGGCCATGCTGATCGACGAAGAATTCACCCTCAAAAAGCTCGAGATCTTCCTGGCGTTCATGCGCACCGGCAACCTGGCCCGCGCCGCCGCCGAGCTGCAGACCAGCAATGTCAGCGTGCACCGCGCCATTCATTCGCTGGAAAACGCCCTGCGTTGCCCGCTGTTCAAACATGAAGGGCGTAACCTCACCCCGCTCGAAAGCGCCTACGTGCTCGAAGAGCGCGCGCAGAAACTGGTGGCCGATGTGGTCGACAGCGTGCGCCTCACTCGCGAAGCCGCTGGTTTCTCGGCTGAACGCTTCAAACTCGGCTCGCTGTATTCGCTGACGGTCAAGACCGTGCCGCAACTGATCATGGGCCTGAAGATTCGCCGCAGCGAGCTCAACATCGACCTGATCCTGGGCTCCAATTTCGACCTGCTCTACAAGCTCAAGAACATGGAAGTCGACGCGATCCTCATCTCCCTTGACGAACATGCCAACGACCCCGATTGCGAGCAGATCGCACTGTTTAGCGATGACATCTTCCTCGCCACGCCGGCCGACTCGCCCTTGGACCGCACCCAGGAAATCGATCTGGCCGAGGTGCGCGACGCCACCTTCATTACCCTCACCCAAGGCTTCGCCACCCACCAGGACGGCAACCGGGTGTTCAAGCAAGCGGGGTTCGAGCCGAAGGTGGCGATGCAGGTCAATGACATCTTCACGCTGTTGAGCATGGTCAGTTCGGGGGTGGGTTATGCACTGCTGCCGGGGCGGATTGCGGCGGTGTATGAGAACCGCGTAAAGCTGATACCGCTGCAAGCCAGGTATCGGTTGCAGCAGCATATTGGCGTGGTGTTCTTGAAGGCCAAGGAGCGTGACCCGAACTTGCTGGCGTTGTTGGCGGAGTGCCGGATGTATGCCAATCGGCAGGTGCCAGCCTGAGACTCCGCCATCGGGAGCAAGCCCCGAGGTCAGCCCACCAACCCCCGCATCAGCAGAAACAACAACGACGGCCCCAGCAGACAGCCCAGCGCCGTATAAAACGCCGCCGTCAAACAGCCATATGGCACCAGCTTCGGATCGGTCGCCGCCAGCCCGCCCGCCACACCGCTGGAGGTGCCCATCAACCCGCCGAAAATCACCGCGCTGCGCGGGTTGTTGAGCCCAATCAGCGGCGCCACGAACGGGGTCATCACCATCACCAGAATGGCCTTGATCAACCCCGCCGCAATCGACAACGCCATCACTTCGGAACTGGCGCCAATCGCCGCGCCCGTCACCGGGCCGACGATGTAGGTGACGGCGCCCGCACCAATGGTGGTGAGGCTCACGGCATCGGTGTAACCGAACGCCATGGCCACGCCGACACCCGCCACAAACGATGAGCCAACGCCGACGAACAGCGCCAGCACCCCCACGTAGCCCGCGCGCTTGAGTTCATCGACACTGACCCCAAACGCCGTGGCGACGATGGCGAAGTCCCGCAGCATCGCGCCGCCCAACAGGCCGATACCCGACAGCAACGGAATATCCACCACACCCTTGGAGCCACCGGTAAAGGCCCCGCCCACATACGACAGCACCAGGCCCAGCAGAATGGCGATGGCCGAACCGTGCAGGCGGCCTTTGGTGAAGGTGTCGGAGATCCAGTAGGACACCCACATGGTCAGGCCGATCACCGCAAAACCGCTGATCAGGCCGTAGCCGGTGATCACTTTCATCATGGATTCGTACATGGCGATCACCCGGCGTCTTTGGTGGGAACAGCTGCACTCGGCTCACGATTGCCGATGCGCGACAGCACCGGCACCAGGGCAAAGCCCAGCACTACCGCAAGCGTACCGGCCAGAATCGCCATGGGCCCGCCGCTGATGGCGCCATACACGTTCTGCTGGGCAGCCATGGCCACCACAATCGGGATATAAATCGCGGCCCAGAAGCTCACGCCTTGCTCCGACTTACCGGTAAACAGCCCCCGTTTGGCCAGATAACTGCCCAGCCCGATCAACAGCAACATGGCGATACCTACCCCGCCGACGTTGGCCGGAATGCCCATCCATTTACCCAGCAGCTCACCAATAAACAGGCCGAACAATGTGCATAGCGCCAAAAATGCCACACCGTAAATAATCATTGTTGTTGTCCTCAAAGTGCTCGATCGAAATTGTTGTTTTTGTGCTTCGAAAGCCTCGGGTGATGCTTTATCGGTGGCGGCGCTCCTCCTCTTGCAGCAGGGCCTGCAAGGTGTCCAGGCGCGCGCCTTCGCAGGCGATCACCGTACCTTGTTCAAATACGCGCCGTGACAAACCAGTGAGCACGGCGCCCGGGGGCAGTTCGATTTGCAGGCGCACGCCGCGCTCGTAAGCGCTTTGCACGGTGCCGCGCCAGTCGACGATGCGGCACATGTTGAAGGCCAGGTCGTCGCGCAATTGCTCGGGGTTGTGGATCGGCCGCGCACGGGTACTGCTCAGGTAGGTGATGCGCGGCGTCTTGAGCGCGACGAACGCTCGGGCCAGTGCCTGGGCCGGTTGCTCCAACAGTGCGCAATGGGATGGCACGCTGACAGCCAGGCGCTTGGCGATGCCGTTGCCCTTGATGCGCTGGGCGACACGTGCCATGGCGGCGTCGCTGCCGGCGATCACGGTCTGGTTATCGGCATTGATATTGGCCAGGTATACCGGCGTTTGCGCGCTGTGGACGTCGGCGAGCAGCTGTTCGACCGTGGATAACTGCGGGCCGATAAGCGCGGTCATGCCGTAGCCCTGCGGATAAGCCTGTTGCATCAGTTCACCGCGCAGGCTGACCAGTTTGACCGCATCGACGAAGTCCAGCGCACCGGCGATCACCGCCGCCGGGTAGGCGCCGATGGACAGGCCCGCCACATAGTCCGGCGTGTGTTGCAGCAGGCGCGCATGGGCGACGCCGGCGATCAACAGGCACAGCTGAACCGCGCGGGTCGACGCCAGGGCCTGTGCGTCATCGAGCCGGCGAACGTCCTCGCCCAAGGCCTGGCTGGCTTCATCCAACACCTGGGCAGGCAATGACCGGAGCATGCCCGGCCGTTGCGCGCCCTGCCCTGGGAAGACCAGCAGGCTGCTCATGCCACCGCCTGCCAGGGGTCGAGCACAAGGTGCGCGCCGCCGGCGGTCTTGAGCAGCACCCGCCGCGAGGGGCCAGCCCACTCACGCAAGGCCACCGCGCCAAACGGGGTTTGCAGTTGCAGGTCGACCGCGCATACCGACTTGTCCAACCTCGCCAGCAGGTCTCGGGCGCTGTCGCGCGCCAGCGGCTCGGGGGCGCGCAGGATCAAATCCAGGTCACTCAAGGCATGCAGCGCTTCAATGCCGGTGGCCAGCTCAAAACCGGCGCTGCCGCTGACACCCCAGCTGGCCTGCGCCAGAACCGGCCGCAGTTGCTCCAGCGCCTGCAATGCGGGCAAAACACGGGGCGAGATCACGCCGCGCAGCGCTTCGGGCACCACACGCCGACGCACGGCGGCAATCGGCATGTGGGCGGCAAACCGCTGCTCGCGCAAACGCCCGCGCACACCCACCGCCACCTGGCCCGGCTCGGCGAGGGCGCGACGCACCACCACCGGTTGCCCGGCGCTGATCGCGTCCACCGCCCAGGCCGGAGCATCGGCGGGCAGGTGCGCCGGGGTCATGCCCCAGAGCAGGTCATGGGCGTTCACCATTGCTCCCGCAACAGCTGGCGCACGTGGCTGGAGGCGGCGCGATGAGGTGCGCCAAGGCGCCCGCTCAAATCGGTAGCGGTAATATCCTTGATCGCCGCCGCCAGGCAATCGCGGACCCGCGCCACATCCTCCGGCGTCGGTTGTTCAATCCGGCTCACCGATAAGGTCTCCCACAACAAACCTAGGCTGGCATAGCTGTCGATGTCATAGGCCATCGGCGGCACGCTGGCGGCCAGGGTTTCCAACTCTTCGACACTGCGCAAAGTCACCCGCGCGGCCGAGGCCTTGCCCATGGCGTGTACCATCACGCCGGGGTCACGCAGGGCAATCAGGCGGTTGGCCTGGTAGCCGTGGGCGAGGAACGCACCGGACATAGCCTTGCCCACCAACAGCGCAATCACCGGGTGCCCGGCCAAGCGCGCGCGAGCGTAGGCATCGGCGGCGGCGGCCAGGGCTTGATGGATACCGAGGGCTTCTTCGCGACGGCCATAGGCTTGGCTCGGCACATCGACGATGGCGATGATCGGGCGCTTGTCGCCACGGGCAATGGCTTCATCCACCGCTTTGGCCAGGCCCCAGCCTTCCAGCAAGCCGACTTCGCCATTACGTGCGCGGGGGAACCGATTGTGCTCATCCGTGACCACCGCGATAAAACGTCCTGCCTGGCCATCGGCGACTCTCAGCGAAGCCGGCAACCCTTCGACAGGCGTCGCTCCAGCGCTCAATGCGTTGAACCACTGCAAACCTCTCATGAGCGTTCTCCCTCATACAGGTCGCGAACCGTCGCCGGATCGATTTGCGCCGTGGCGTCCAATTCGGCCAGGCGCGCGAGGTACAAGTCGGCCTGCCGGCTGCGCTGCTGGGCAGGCAAGCCTTCGTGCAGCAGCGCGGTGACGGTCTGTTGGATCTGTGCCACATCGTCGGCCACATAACGGTCGGCCAGGCCACTGTTGAAGCGCTGCTCGCCGCCGGTAAGGCTCCAGATAAACGGCCGGTCACGGGAGTCGTATTCTTGCAGCCCGGCTTCCTGCTCGATCACTTGCGGGCCGTTGAGGCCCAGGCGCGCTTCGCGGGTCACCACCAGATAGCTGCATAACCCGGCCGCGATGGACATGCCGCCAAAGCAGCCAACGCTGCCCGCCACCACGCCGATCACCGGCTGGTACTGGCGCAGGTCGACAATCGCCGCATGAATATCGGCAATCGCGGCCAGGCCCAGGTTGGCTTCCTGCAAGCGCACGCCGCCGGTTTCCAGCAGCAGCACGGCGCGGGTCGGGATACCGTTGCGGTTGTCTTCGGCCGCCAGTTCCAGTGCACCGGCGATTTTGGCGCCACCCACCTCACCCAGGCTGCCGCCCTGGAAGTTACCTTCGATGGCCGCCACCACCACCGGCAAGCCGTCGATGTTGCCTTTGGCGATGATCACCCCGTCGTCAGCCTGGGGCACCACGCCCTGGCGGCTGAGCCAGGGCGACATGACGCGTTGGAACGGGTCGAGCAGTTCACGGTAGGAACCGGCGTCCAGCAAGGCCTTGGCCCGCTGGCGCGCACCGAGTTCGACAAAGCTGTGTTTGGCGAGCAAGTCAGTCATGGCCGATCTCCTCGAAACCCTGCTCCAGGCGCAAGCGCACCACGCCGGGGGTGGCGCCGAAATCGTGGATATCAATGTTCAATGCCGGTGGCGTCTGCTCCTGGAAAATTCGTTCAAACAGGTGCTGCCAGCGTTGCTGCGCGCCGTTCACCGAGGTCTGTACCTGGATGGTCAGCGTGCCGGGCGTGCCCGGCTCCAGCAGCACTTCCAGGTCGCCCGAGCCGACGCAACCCACCAGCGCACGGCCTTTGGGCGGTTGCCCGGCGGGGAATTCAAAGGACAAGGTTTCCATCACAACGCTCCGTCGAGGCGGTCGATAAACAGGCAGGCGGCCAACAGGTCGGCGGCGCCACCGGGGGAGGCATTCAGGGCCAAGAGTTGGTTGTCGAGTTCGTGCAACTGGCGGCGACCGGCCAGGGTCGCGCTGCCGCCGGCGTCGAGCACCGCTTGAGCGCCGTGTTGCATCGCCCGCAGGCCGTCGGTGCCGGCGCGGTAAAGCACGCAGGTGTCGGCCAGCTCGGTCATGATCGCCAGCAAGGCGTCGAGGCGAGCGTTCTGTTCACCGACGTTTTGGCGGCGGCTTTTGTGCAGTTGCGGCAGGCCGCGTTGCGTCACGGCGGGGAAGCCCAATTGCGCTTCTTCACGGGCACCGCGTGCGCCGTAGCGTTGCGCGACCTGGGCGCCGTGGCTCATTGGTTGGGGCGCATGCCGGTCGTTGAGCAGGGCTAATCTGGCGGCATTCAGCGTTATGGCGCGCGGTTGCAGGGCTGCCGCGGCGGTCAGCAGGCCAAGTGCCCAGATCGCGCCGCGATGGGTGTTCACGCCTTGGGTGGTGGTGAGCATCGCCTGCTCGCCTTCACGACCGATGCGGCCGAGGGCTTCGCGCAGCGGCAAACCGACCTCGCCGAATTCAATGGCCGCCTCGGCCATTTCCTTGAACATCGGCCATAGCGACAGCGCCGAGGCGTGCATCAGGCCCAAGTGCAAATCGCTGTGGGCGCCGTTGCCGCGACGGTCCACCAGGGCGGGTTTGGGCGACAGGTCGGCTTCGTCAATCAGTGCATCGACGGCCATATCCGCCAGGCGCTCGGCGAGGCTCAGTGAGTGCAGTTTGAGGGCGCGCATTTACCAGCTCCTGAATTTGGCGGGCGGGTTGTACAAGCCACCGGACCATTCCACCAGGTCGGCCACGCTCTTGGCGGCCAGCAACTCGCGGGTGGCGTCGGTGCGGCGGATGCCGAGGTCTTCGGGCAAGGCGATCAAGCCTTCGCGGCGCATGCGTGCGGTGTCCTTGGGGTTGTGGCGCAGGCCGATGGCGGTCACTCCGGCAACGGCGGCAATCATCGCCTGGCGCTCTCCCAGGGAGCGCGCCTTGTACAGGTAAGCGATGCCTTCTTCGGTCAGTAGGTGGGTCACGTCGTCGCCGTAGATCATGATCGGCGCCAGGGGCATGCCGCTTTTGCGCGCCACTTCGACCGCATCCAGAGTGTCGACGAAGGTGGGTTTGCCGCCTTCCTGGAAGGTTTCGACCATCTGCACCACGAGTTTTTTGCCGCGTTCGAGCAGGGCTTCGGGCGCATCGTCGTGGCGCATGTCCAGCCAGGCCGGGGTGCCGTGGCGACGGCCGCGCGGGTCGTGGCCCATGTTCGGCGCCCCCCCGAAACCGGCAAGACGGCCACGGGTCACGGTGCTGGAATGACCGTCGCCGTCGACTTGCAGGGTGGCGCCGATAAACAGGTCCACCGCGTACTGGCCGGCCAGTTGGCAAAACATGCGGTTGGAGCGCATCGAGCCGTCGCGACCGGTAAAGAACACATCCGGCCGGGCGGCGATGTAGTTTTCCATGCCCAGTTCAGTGCCGAAACAATGCACGCTTTGCACCCAACCGCTTTCAATCGCCGGGATCAGCGTGGGGTGCGGGTTGAGGGTCCAGTTGCGGCAGATCTTGCCCTTCAGGCCCAGGGACTCGCCGTAGGTGGGCAGGATCAACTCAATGGCGGCAGTGTTGAAGCCGATGCCATGGTTGAGCGATTGCACATTGTGTTTTTCGTAGATGCCACGGATCGCCATCATCGCCATCAACACGTGCACCGGTTTGATATGGCGTGGGTCACGGGTGAACAGCGGCTCGATGTAGAACGGCTTGTCGGCCACCACCACAAAATCCACCCAACTGGCGGGGATGTCGACGCGCGGCAAGTCGCTGACGTCGTCCACCAACTGGTTGACCTGCACGATGACGATGCCATCGCTGAAGGCCGCCGGCTCGATCAGCGCGGGCGAATCTTCCGTGCTGGCGCCGGTGTAGATATTGCCGGCGCGGTCGGCCATGAAACCGGCGGAAAGCACGACGTTGGGGATCAGGTCCACCACCAGGCGGGCATAGAGTTCGATGTAGGTATGGATCGCGCCGATTTCCAGCATGCCGTCTTCCAGCAACTGGCTGATGCGCAGGGATTGGGTGCCGGCGAAGGAAAAGTCCAGCTTGCGCGCGATGCCCTTTTCAAACAGGTCCAGATGCTCGGAACGCCCGACGCTGGGCATGATCATGTGCAAATCATGGAGCTTGGCGGGGTCGGCCTTGGCCAGGGAGCGAGAGAGGAAGTCGGCCTGCTTCTGGTTGTTGCCTTCCAGCACCACACGGTCGCCGGGCAGGATCAGCGCCTCAAGCGCTTCGACGATCCTGTCGCTGGGCAACACCGCGCCCTCTGCGTATTGTTTGACCAGCCCGAGCCGCCGCTGCTTCTCGTCGCGCCGCCGCGTCCAGCGCGAGTCGGGGTTTATTGTTGTTGTCATGGTCACTCCACGGGGTTTGCTGTCGTGGGGCTTACCTTAGGAGTGATTCAGGGGGCCATCAATCAAGCTCAGTAGCAGACCGTTACGCCTGGAGTAACGAAGATCGAATTGTGGGAGGGGGCTTGCTCCCGATGCCGGTGAGTCAGTCACTACATCTGGTGGCTGATCCACTGTTATCGGGAGCGAGCTCCCTCCCACATTTTGCTCAGTGGTGTTGGTGGGATAGCGGTCCCAAAGAGGGAATGATCAGCCCCTGTTCGGGACCTTTTGCGGCGAAGGGCTGACCTGCTCCAGAGCGCTATGCACCAACACTGTCCGCAACGTTCAACGCGCCATAACGTTGACCAACACATGCAAAATGAACGCAGGCCCATAGCAAGGTTTTCCCTGCGCATCCTCAATTCTCCAGATTGAAGCCAACGTGCAGGTTTCCCTGGGGGCCGCAAACTCCACACTGATATGCACGGGCTGCCCCGGCAGCGTATCGGCAATGGGGAGTTCGCTGTGCAAGCTACGCAGGTGAGTGTCCAGCACGACCTCCAACTGACCTTGTGCATCAGCCCGGCGAGCAATCACATATTCCCCGTCCACACGCACCAGTCGTCGCCCGCGCCATGGGCGTGTGCCCAGGTTCTGAATCTCCCAGGTTTTCTGAAACACCTCCCCTGGCATTACGACAGTTTGATCAGGCATCGTGACATCGGCATTGAACACTGCGACGTCCTGCGGATCATGAACACCAATGGCTCGATTGGTCATAGCCATCGAGCAAGCATTTGCGGGCGCACCTGTCAGGTCAGCAAAGTAGCGAAACAGCAACAGAGGAGAAACTTGCAATGCCTTGGCCAGCTTGATCAGCGTGCGTACCGACGGGTCTTTGGACGCCCCATTCGCCAGACCGTACAGGTAGGTCCTGGAGATCCCCGCCTCCTTGGCCAACCTCGTCAGGGGCTTGCCCAACTCTCGGCCGCGCCGCGCAATCAGTGACTTGAGGGTATCTCGCGTTTTTATGTTCATGCGCAGTTTTCAGTTCCCACTCTTTGGGTGAACGTGATGTCTTTGTCCGCCAAAAAAGACAACCTGTCCGCCGCCACGTGTTTTGAGTCATGCACAATCGCCATCTGCTGGCGATGTTGTGAAGGACATGGATGGGTCCCTTTTAATCGGTCATATCCAGTGTCGTAGTTTCTCGCATGCTTGCGAACCTAGTGTTTGTTGCATTCCTTTACATCTACCTTGGATATAGCCACGACCCACATCAAAGCGTGCTGTGAATCCATTGTTCGAACAGGCTTCGGCAGCCTGCAAATATCAGAAGCCATGCTGCAGAATTACAAAAAAATCGTTGATGAATACTCCGCAATATCGACAGCCACCAAGACCTCGTTTTCCTTCGCAAAAGACACCGACGGATTTTTCCCCTTTGGCGCCGAGTACTCGAGCATTGAGGATCAGCCAGATCTGTGTGAGCGATTTTGTTACTGGCCTGCGCATTCATCAAAACGAAAGGCTTTTGAGTTCATACGAAGTGAGTTTTTTGCTGCCGTTGATGCTTTTGAACGTCAGATCAGCGAGCTAGCACAGGAACTGATGGACGGAGTTTGCGCGGAGTTCGGGGCCACTCCGTTGTCTTCCTTGCGTGCAGCGTCCTACCTGCAACTGTGTGTCTATGGAGCCAACACCGGATCCGATGAGCGCCGGTTTGCTCAGGACCCTCACGAAGATGGACATTTGCTGTCGTTTATCAAGCCGACTCGTGACGGCCTCGTTCTGGTTCGAGGCAGCTCACTGGAGCCAGTACGCCTCCTAGAGAACGAGATTGCAATCCTGGCCGGATCGTTACTGACCGAGCTCTCAGACTACGCGATTCCCGCTGCATACCACGCGGTTCTGACGCCTCGAACATCAACGGCACGCAGCTCTCTTATTTACTTCGTCAACCCTGATGCGGAGCAGGAACTGACAGGTTTTTTCCGCCATCAGCCGATCGACTTGAAAGCCACCGTCAATGCACGCCATACCGGTTTCGGCAATCACCCCCTTCAATTGACCTGATACCCAGGCGACCGAGCACTTAATGATTCCTGACCTCAACGCCCTTTATCTCGAAGGTCTGCTATTGGGCATCGGACTGTTCGCCGCGCCTGGACCAAAGGACACGCTGGTCATTCGCCAGGGTGTCAGTCGCGGTCCTATCTGGGGGGTGGTAGCCGTATGCGTGTTCGCCGATATCATTCTTATCGGTCTCGGGGTATTGGGGTTGGGATCGTTGCTCGACAGTCAGCCCGGTCTGGTGGCGCTTCTGCTGTTATCGGGAGCGGCCTATCTGTTGTGGTTCGGCTGGCAGAGGTTTTTGGCGTGTGCTCGTAACCGGTCGACGCCAGAGAGTCCGGGCGCACTCAACTCACAACGGGGACTGCTACGCACGACCGTAATACTTGGGTTTGCCAATCCGTATGCCTGGCTCGATACCGTCGTGCTGATTGGCTCTATTGGTGCCGCAAAGCCCGTCAGCCAACAAGCGTCGTTTGCCAGCGGAGCGATGACCGCGTCTCTGGTGTGGTTTGTGGTTTTGGCGTTGGGATGTCAACGGTTGACGGGGCTGTTTCGTTCGGCAAAGGTCTGGCGTCTATTGGATGCGGGTGTGGCAATTTTGATGGTCTACCTGGCAGGAATGTTGATTGCCGATTTTCTGGCGCTGCATTGAGCGAGCGGTTTTCGCGGATTGATTGAGCTCAAAAAAAGAACACCATTTCATGTGGTACTGGCGGTGTCTGAACGAACCGCGCTATCTCCACTCATGGCCAGTCAACAGATTCTTCACGTTATTCAGCAGCACCGTCGCACTATCAATCAACTGGTCTAGCAGGGCCAGGTTTCGACGCTCATGACACAGGGCCAACAACCTTACCGCCACCTTACTTACTTCGGTGGTGTGAACCAGACATTGAAAGACCAGATAGCGTTTCGCAAGGCGGTGAGTGCAAGAGCATGGGTGGCGTTGTAAGCCAGGTCGAAACGGCTGGCGAACGACAACTGGGCATTACCGGCGTCCACGTTCACGCACAGCCCAAAATCTTGCAGGAAAAATCCGAAGCCAGCAGGCGCAGGCCTACAACCTCATGTCTATGCTCACAGCCCCCAAGCCTTCAAGCGGGTAGCTGCGGTACTCATAAACCTCCCCACGGACAATGAGGCGGATGGCTCCATCCGCCTGGGTCACTTGAACATCAGGCTCCTTGGTTTTTAGAAATGGATGTGCCGAGACCAGTGCCGTCAGTATCTCTTGATCACTGCCCAGGTCCTTATGAACGTAGTACCTGTAGGAAAACCCCACTGTCGCCCCGCCCTGCCCGTCACGCGCGCCATAAATTGAGCCGCCGTTGCCCAAGGAGCGTTTCAAAACCACTTCGTCCAGCTTCGGCGTACCGGAGGACATGATCCAATTGGCTCCGATGTATATCAGGCAGGCCACCAGAAGGCAGTTACGCAGGACAGGTAAGAGGCTCTTAGTAGCCCTGAGAAACTGCATATCCAACCCCCCTCCCTATCCAATATTGATCGCGAGGATCATCGCCAAAAGGGTTATCGCCCCACCATGATCCAAACTCCGACTTGGTGGTTTTTGCGAATGTTTGAGCCACGCCTGCCGCCCACAACAGAACATGCTCGAGAATCCCCAGTACCGTACCTGTAGCACCGTAATTGAAGTTACCAAAAGCCTCGTATTGACGCCCTTGCTTCTTGTAGTTCCACGGCCCTGCAGCTCTGACCTGCGAATAAAACCAAGAATAGGCGAACGCCGAACCCGGCCTGAGATGGATGCGCTTGCACTTGGCAATCGCCATATTTCAAACATTGAAACACCGGGAGGCATTAACGGCACAGCCATTTGCGTGTCCTTACTGGCATAGGGAAGCGCCGAACCTAGCATCCCACTCAGGCCAGAAAACCGGCCCAATCCTGTTAAAGAAATTACTTACACAAATAACATTCAGTTCCGACATTTTTGGGCGGCAAGGGTCGCGACGGCCTGTCAAACACAGAGGATCAAATGTAAGACAGGGCTTGCCCCCGATTTCGGTGGTTCAGGTATAGAAGTATCAACTGACAGTCAGCCATCGGGGTAGCCCCCTCCCACATTTTGATATTCACTGGGATTGAGAATGAGGGGTCAGGCCAAGCCGGACTCGACCAATAGCGCTTCCAACCCCATAAGGTCCGGCACCTTCGCCACTTGTTCGCCCACCTGCACCGCCGCCAGTTCCAGTGGGCACAACGGCACGTCGACGTAGCTCAATTCGCTATCGAGCTTGTACGAGCGCGGAATCCCCTGGATCACCAGCGCAATGAACTTCAACGTCGGCCGCGCGCCCAAGGCGTTCAACACCACGATCCGCGAGCGTTCGCCGGTCACGCTGGCCTCACCGCATGCGGCTTCAAAGCTGATCAGCGGGATTTGTCGATCCCGCCAGGTGACTTGGCGCAGGTACCACGGCGGTGCGTCACTGGCCGGTTCGCCGCGTTGAAAGTCGATAAGCTCAGCCACGGCGACATTCGGCAGTATCAGGTGCCGGTCGGCCAGGGGCAGCAGCAGGCCGGTGAGTTGGCTGGTGCGGTGGTCAAGCATGTGACTTGCTCCAGTAGGCGATGCTTTCCAGCAGCACCGACTCTTGATACGGCTTGCCGAGGTAGTCGTTAACACCGATGGCCATGGCGCGGTCGCGGTGTTTCTGGCCGGTGCGCGAGGTGATCATGATGATCGGCAGGCGCATCAGGCGCGGGTCGTTGCGCACCTGGATCGCCACTTCGAAGCCGTCCATGCGCGGCATTTCGATGTCGAGCAGCATCAAGTCCGGGGTATGTTCTTCAAGCACGGCGAGGGCGTCGATGCCGTCCTTGGCGGTGAGCACGTTCATGCCGTTGCGCTCCAGCAGGCGGCTGGTGACTTTGCGCACGGTGACCGAGTCGTCCACCACCAGCACCAGCAGCGGGCGCTTTTTCAGCGGGTCGTTGAGGATCAGCGGCGCATCCACCGCCTGCGCCGGCAAGGCCGGTGGCCGCGCGCGAATATGCGCCAGCAAATCGATGATCAACACCACGCGGCCGTCGCCCAGGATGGTCGCCCCAGACAACCCCTGCACCCCGGAAAACTGCGGGCCCAGGCCCTTGACCACGATTTCGCGGGTACCGGCCATGGCATCCACATGCACCGCCACGTGCCGCTCATTGCACTGCACCAGCAACACCGGCACGGGCTGGTATTGCCCCAGCAATTTCGGGCGGCCGCCGGTGTGCAGCAGGTCGCCCAAGTAGAACAATTCGTAGCGCTGGCCGGCATATTCGTAGCACGGCGGGTCCTGCTGATAGTGCCCCGCCAATTCATGGGGCAGCACCCGCACCAGGCCTTCGATGGTGTTGAGCGGGATCGCGTATTGCTCGTCCGCGCATTGCACCATCAGCGCACGGTTGACCGACACGGTAAACGGCAGGCGAATGCGAAAGTGCACGCCGGCGCCCGGCGTCGAGTCGATCACCATCGAGCCACCGAGTTGGCGCACCTCTTCGTGCACTACGTCCATGCCCACGCCACGCCCGGAAATCTGGGTGATTTTTTCGGCGGTGGAAAACCCCGGCTGCAGGATGAACTGCAACACGTCGCGGTCGCTCATCTCTTGATGGGGCGCCAGCAGGCCGCGCTTGATCGCCTTGCGCCGCACCGCTTCCAGAGGCACGCCGGCACCGTCGTCGCGCATGTCGAACACGATATCGCCGCCTTCGTGGGTCAAGTCCAGGGTGATGCGACCCTTCTCTGGTTTACCCGCCGCCAACCGAACGTCGCGCGACTCCAGGCCATGGTCCACGGCATTGCGCAGCATGTGCTCCAGCGGCGCCGCCATGCGCTCCAGCACGTTACGGTCCATTTCACCCTCGGCATTGCCGACGATGAACTCCACGTCTTTGCCCAACTCGCCCGCCACCTGGCGCACGATGCGCTTGAGGCGTGGCAGCATGCGTTCGAACGGCACCATGCGCGTGCGCATCAAGCCTTCTTGCAGCTCGGTGTTGATACGCGCCTGTTGCTGCAACAGGTCGTGCGCGTCCTCGTTACGCCGGTCGAGAGTGTCCTTGAGGTCGAGCAGGTCAGAGGCCGATTCGGACAGCGCGCGGGACAGTTGCTGCAACTGGGAATGACGGTCCATTTCCAGCGGGTCGAATTCTTCATACAGGCGCTCGGCCTCGGCCTGCTGACGGCTGAGGATACGGCCCTGGGTTTCGGTATCGAGGCGGCGCAATTGGTCGCGCATGCGCTCGATGGTGGTCTCGACCTCATGCAGGGCGATGCGCGCATCGTTCACTTGCTGCTCGATACGCCCCCGGAAAATCGAGGTTTCGCCGGCCAGGTTGACCAAGTCGTCCAGCAGCTCGGCGGAGATTTTCACCATATCGGCAGCCGGATCAACCACCGCTTCGGCCTTGCCTGCGGGCAACGCTACCGGCACGGGCGGCTCATCACTGGGGTGCACCAGGCTTTTGATGCGTTCGATCAGCTTGTCCACCGAGCCCACCGGCAAGCCATCCGTCACGGCGTCGACCATTTGCGCCAGGCGGTCATGGCAGCCCTGCAGCAACGCAAACAAATCCGGGGACAGCGCAAGCGAGCCGGCGGACAGCCCTTCGTAGAGAAATTCCAGCTCATGGGCCAAGTCGCCAATCGGCCCGATCTCGACCATGCGCGCGCCCCCCTTGAGGGTGTGCAGGTCGCGCAGCAGGGTTTCGACTTCCTGGCGGCTGGCAGGCTCGGCCTGCCAGCGCAGCAGTGCGCTGCCTGAGCTATCGAGGATGTCGGCGGCTTCTTCGAGGAAGATCTCCAGCAATTCAGGGTCGGCGCCTGTTGCAGGCGGCGCCTCGGCCTGGGCCATGGGCGTGCTGCTCTGGCGTATCGCGCGCAGTTTGGCGACCAGTTCGGCGCTGTCGCTCAGGGGTTGCTGGCGGTGCAGTTCCTCCAATTGCAAGGCGAGGCGTTCATGGCTGGCCATCAGTACTTGCGACAGCTCGGTGGAGTAGCTGTAGCGACGGTCCACCAGGCCTTCGTAAAGGCATTCCAACTCATGGGCCAGATCGCCCACCGGGCCGATTTCAGCCATACGCGCACCGCCCTTGAGGGTGTGCAGGTCGCGCTGCAACGAGGACAACGGCGCAGCGTTTTCGGGTTCCAGCAACCAGCGTTTGAGGGCCTGCCCGGCGCTGTCGAGGATGTCCACCGCCTCTTCGAGGAAGATCTCGACGATCTCGTCGTCCAGCTTGGTTTGGTGATTCAACTGCGCGGTGGCGGCGCCCAGCTCGGCGATACTCAGCGCACGGCTGCCGTCGCTTTTGATCAACCCGGTGGCGGACGGGTCGAGGGCACCGTCCAGCAATTCGCGCAGGGCCTGCACACGAGCCGGCGCCGGGCTGATTTCCTGGCCGGCGGCCAGTTGGTCGAGCATGTTGATCAGCGCTTCATGGGCCTGTTCGGCCTCATGAAAAAACCGCTCGCCGACCGCCAGGCTGCTTTCTTCGACGGCGCCGTAGAGGTCGAGCAACGCTTCGCATAATTCATCGATAGGGTGCAGATCGGCGATGTGCGCGCCCTCCCCCAGCGTGGTCAATTCGTCCAGCAGCGCGGTGAGTTCCTGGCGCTGGCCGGGGTGTTGTTGCCAGCGGCGCAGCAGGCTTTCGGCGTCGAGCAGAATGTCCATGCCCTGGGCCAGGAAGTTGGCGATCAGTTGTGGGTCGCGCTTGATACGCAGGCCGGTGTTGGGGGCGTCGAGCAGCGCTGCCAGTTGATGGTCGAGCAAGGCTTGCGTGCGGTTGATCAGGTCTTGCGCGCCCTTGATCGGCACCAACGGGTCGCGGTCCAGCTGGCGCAGGCTGCGTTGGAACAGGCCTTCGGCTTCAAGCAGCAATTCCACTTCGTCCAGGTCCAGCGGCAGGCGATGGGCTTTGTATTCACGGGTCAGGTGATCCAGCGGGCGGACCAGTTCAGCGATCGGCAACACGCCGGCCATGTAGGCGCTGCCCTTGAGGGTATGCAGGGCACGCTGCAACTCATCGCTGACTTGCAGCGGCACGTGTTCGGCAGCCTGTTGCAGGAAGTGGTTGAGGCTGTCCAGGTGGCTCTGCGCTTCGTTGCGGAAGATCTCCAACAGCATCGGGTCGTGGGGTTCGGCGGTCGACTCGGCGGCACCGCTGGCCAAAGCGTGGGCGCGGGCGGCCAGGGCATCGACTTCGTTGCGCTGGTGTTGGTCGTCGCCGGCAAAGTCAGCGATCAGTTCCGGCAGCAGGGCCACCGCTTCGTCCAGTACCTGTTGTACCTGCGGGCCAAGGGCCACGCTGCGTTCCAGCACACGGTTGAGCAGGTTTTCGACGGCCCAGGCCAGCTCCGCCAGCACCAGGGCGCGCACCATGCGGCCGCTGCCTTTCAAGGTGTGGAAGGCACGGCGCATTTCGCCCTGGGCGGTTTTGTCGGCGCTGTTGGGCAGGTGGCGGTGCAGCACCTCAAGGACTTCGGCGGTTTCTTCGAGGAACACTTCACGCAGCTCATCGTCGACAGGCACTTCATCGGCCGGCGGCGGCAGCAGGCTACCGGGGCGCTGCAAGGCCGGCGGGTTGAGGCGCGACGTGGGGTTGGCCAGTGCATCGAACTGGGACTGGCTGGGCGTGATCTCGCTGGACAACGCGCCATCGGGCGCCACCAGTGCCTGGCGCCAGGGTTTCTCCGCCGGCAGGTAGCCCAGCGCCGCCAGGCTTTGGGTGGCCAGCTCCAGCACCCGCTCACCGGCGGCGTCGGGGTCTTGGAGCATACGTTCGAGGTAGTACTCCAGGCTGCTGATCACGTCAGCAAAATGCCCCAGTTGCGCCTCGGACGGCGGACGTTCGTTGATCATCAACTGTTCGCCGACGTAGTCGGTGCAGCCACGCATCAGGCTCGCCGCGCGCGGCAGCGGAATCATCGCCAGCGCACCGCGCACCTGGCTCAGCAGCTCCGGCAGGGACTCCAGGCGCTGGCGGTCCCAATCGGCCTCGATGCAGTCGATCACCAGTTCTTTGGCCTGCCTCAGGCATTGGCAGGACTCGCGGATCACCAACTGGTGAATCTGAGTCAGGTCGGTGGTGGGCAGGCGGCTTTCTTCGCGGCTTTCCGGCTCGACGGTGCCGGCCATTCCGGCCAGCGTGGCTTCCACGTAGAGCAGCGCGCCGGCCACGTCCATCAGTATCGCGTCGTTGGGCGCGCGCTGCCCCTGGGCCAGGCTCAGCACGACCGCCAACTGGTCGATAATCACTTTGCGTGGCTGGCCGAAGCCCAGCACGGCCAAGGTGTCGGCAATTTGCCGCAACGGCGCCAGCAGCGCATCGAGGTCGCCGGTGTGCTGGCGGTCACTGCGCACGAATAGGTCGAGGCGTTCCTTGACGCGCACCAGTTCCTCGCACAGCGCACCGAGCACCGAGCCCATGGCATTGCGGTCCGGCCCGGCCAGGCGGGCGCGCTCGGCGTCAACCACGGCACTGTCGGGTAATGCCTCATCGAGGCCGTAGCGTTCCTTGAGGCTTTGCATGCGCGGCGTCGGTCGGGTGACTTTGGCCACGTAGAACAACAGGCTTTTGAGCAGGTCATCCGGCGCTGGTTGGTTGATACCGCCAATGCCTTGAGCCAGCAAGCGCTTGAGTTGCTTGCCGCTGGCCTTGAGCAAACTGCGCAGCGCCGGGCTGTTGGCGACCACACCGGTGAGCATGCCCTCGACCAGCGCCGAGGTGACTTGCCACAAAGGCAACAACGGCGCGCCTTGGCACAGGGCTTCAAGACGCGCGAACACCCGCGCCATGTCTTCCAGGTTGCTTGGGCCGTGGTCTTCACGCAGCAACCCGGCGAGGGCTTGTTGCAACAACAGGTGCCATTGGCGCAGTTGTTCATGCAGGTTGGGCGCCGCGCGCTGGGCCAGGGTTTCGTCGGGCAATGGCGCAATCGACAGCAGTTGGGGGCTGAACAGGCTGGTTTCCGACAACAGGCTTTCACCGCGGGCGCTGCGCAGGTCGTTGAGCAGCGGCAGGACGACCAGCGGCAAGTCACGGCGGGCGCTGTGCACGCGGTCGAGGTACAGCGGCAGTTGACCCAGGGCCTGTTGCAGCAGGCGGATGCTCTCGTCGCGCTGGCCGACCTGCCCGGCTTTAAGCGCCAGGGCCAGCGCTTCGATTTCTTCGGCCAGCAGCGCCGCGCCATAGAACTCGACCATTTGCAGCGCGCCGTGCACTTGGTGGATACCGGCCAGGCACTGGCTGATCACGTCGTCGTCATGGGTTTCGACAAACGCGTCCAGCGCCGAACGGGCCTGTTTCAGGGTTTCGGCAATGTCGCCCTTGACCCATTCGAGGGCCACGTAGTCGTGCCGGTCAACCATAACTGCTCCGCTTGGAATTCGTGGGTTGCCTGGATCTCCAGGCTGGTGGAGAACCCGTGTGGGAGGGGGCTTGCTCCCGATGGCGGCGGGTCAGCTACAGAAATATCAACTGACAGTCAGCTATCGGGGGCAAGCCCCTCCCACATTGGGCTGTGGTGGTCTTTGGATCGCGTTTCAATCATCAGCCTGTTTGGGCGGTGGCAGGGTAAAACCCGACACCGACCGGCGCAACTGGCTGGCCATCTTCGCCAAATTGCCGATGCTTTCCGCCGTAGCGGTGGAACCGGACGACGTCTGGGTGGTGATCTGCTGGATCACGTTCATGGTCAGGGAGATCTGCCCCGCCGACGAGGTCTGTTGTTGCGCCGCGTTGGAAATACTCTGGATCAACGCCGCCAGGGTTTTCGACACGCCTTCGATCTCTTCCAGCGCCACGCCTGCGTCCTGGGCCAGCCGGGCGCCGCGTACCACTTCGGTGGTGGTCTGCTCCATGGAGATGACCGCTTCGTTGGTGTCGGCCTGGATCGCCCGCACCAGGGTCTCGATCTGCCGGGTGGCCGCCGACGAGCGTTCGGCCAGCCGTTGCACTTCATCGGCCACCACTGCGAAACCGCGCCCGGCATCGCCGGCCATGCTCGCCTGGATCGCCGCGTTGAGGGCGAGGATGTTGGTCTGTTCGGCAATGTCGTCGATCAGGCTGACGATGTCGCCGATCTCTTGGGACGATTCACCCAGGCGCTTGATGCGCTTGGCGGTGTCCTGGATCTGTTCGCGGATGTTGTCCATGCCGTGGATGGTGTTGTGCACCACCTCGTTGCCCTTGTTGGCGATTTCTACCGAGCGCTCCGCCACCGCCGACGACTCAGCGGCGTTGGCCGATACCTGGTCGATGGACTGGGCCATCTGGTTGATCGCCGTGGAGGCTTCGGCGATCTGCTGGGCTTGATGCTCCGAGGCCTGGGCCAGGTGCATGGCGGTGGCCTGGGTGTCCTGCACCGCGCCGGCCACCTGCCCGGCGGTGAGGTTGATCGTTGCGACCAGGTCACGCAGCTGGTCCACGGAGTAGTTGATCGAGTCGGCGATGGTACCGGTGAAATCTTCGGTCACCGAGGCGGTCACGGTGAGGTCGCCGTCGGCCAAGTCTTCGATTTCATCGAGCAGGCGCATGATCGCGTTCTGGTTGCGCTCGTTCTTCTCGGCGGTCTCGTGCAGTTGGCGGTTGGTCTCGCGCACCATCACCAGGCCGATCAGGATAATCGAGGTCAACGCCAGCAGGCCCAGCACATAGCCGCCGATGGTGTCGAAACTGCGCCCGCTGGCCAGGTTCTCGAAACCGGTGGCCAGGTGCGAGGCTTCATCGAGCAGGGTTTGCGACAGGTTGAAAATATTGCTCGCCGAGGCGCGCACCTGGAACAGCTGCGGCGAGGTTTCGAGGATTTCATCCACCGAGCCTGAGACGAACTCGAACAGCTCGGCGATTTCCGTCAGCCGCGCGCGGGCGTCGCGGTCTTCGACCTGGGTGATGCGCAGGCCCGGGTTACCGTTGAGCATGCCATTGAGCACCTGGCCGAAGCGCGCGGCATCACGGCCAAAGGCATCGGCGGCCTGCACGGCGGTTTCGTCACCGGCCAGCACCGTATTGACCGCGCCCAGAATACGCTCGGCCAACAGCGACTGGCGCTGGGCAACCGCCACCTGGCTGGCCGGTGCACCGCGTTGCAACAGGATGTCGACGACTTTTTCCGACTCCATCTGCAATTGCGGCACGGTTTCGGCCAGGGTCGCGGCCACTTGGTGCAGGGACAACACGGTCTGTTCGCTGGCGAGGATCGCGTCGGTGTTTTTCAGCAGTGCTTCCCAGTCGGTCTGCACCGCGCGCATTTCGGCGCGTACCGCACCGGGCGCGGCCGGCAGGCCGGTATCCGGGTCGCCTTTTTTCAGGTAGCCCCAACGCTGGGCGAAGTCGTTGCGCGCATCGCCCAGCAGTTTGAAGGCGGCAGCCTTGCCGGCGGCGGCCTCGGTGGCGTTTTTGGCAATACGTTGCGACAGCACACGCAGTTCACCGGCGTGGCCGATGTACTGTTTGTCGTAGGTGGACTGGGTGTTGAGGTACGCGAAGTTGGCAAACAACAGCATGATGAACACGATCAACGCGATAAACAGCACGATGATCTGTGAGCGGCTGCGCGAGCCGGTCTGGGGTTTGGGTGGGGTAACGGTGGTCATGCGGCGACATCCAAGAAACCCGGGGCCCGGGCCAGAGCGAAGGGGCTGAAGACCTGCCAGGACGGGTCGCCGTCAAACCGGCCCTGGATAAACGGCGCGCCGGGGCTGGCATTGGCCAGCAAGGCGTCTTGTGCGAAATGCTGCATCCCCACCACCTCGTCCACCAGCAGCCCGACAAACAGATCGTTGTATTCCACCACCAGCACCCGGCGTTGCTTGCGCACCTTGGACAGCGCAAGGCCAAGGAAACCGCCCAGGTCCATCACCGGCAGCAGGCGCCCGCGCAGGTTGGCCACCCCTTTGACCCAGGCCTTGACGCCCGGCATCAACGTGCAGCGCGGCTCGTGCAGCACCTCGGCGACTTCGCCCATCGGCGCCACATAACAATGCTCACCCAGGCGAAAGCCGATACCACTCCAGCGCTGCAGGCGGGCTTCCTGGGACGGCAGGTCGGCGGCCAACAGGCGGCAGCGGCGGTCGATGTCCAGCAACAGCTCGAAGGCGGTTTGCGACTCGGTCATGATGGCGTGCCGTCAGCCGGCCAGTACCTTGTTCAAGGTGGCGATCAGGGTTTCTTCGTCCACCGGCTTGGTCAGGTAGTCCTTGGCGCCCTGGCGCGCGCCCCAGATCTTGTCGGTTTCCTGGTCTTTGGTGGTGATGATGATGATGGGGATGCCGTTGGTTTCCGGCTCCTTGGACAATTGGCGGGTGGCCTGGAAGCCATTGAGGCCCGGCATCACGATGTCCATCAGGACCGCATCGGGTTTTTCCTGGCGGGCCAGGGCTACGCCATCGGCGCCGTTTTCGGCCTTGAGGACCTGGTGGCCGTGCTTTTCCAGCATGCCGGTCAGTTTGTACATTTCAGTCGGCGAATCGTCGACGATCAGAACACGTGCCATGGTTTTCCCCATTACATTGGTCGGCGCCGGCCCTTGTAAGGCGACGTCAGTGTGCTTGTTCAACTGCGGCGAACCCCGGCACGTAGGCCTTGATCGCGCTCAGCAGTTCTTCCTTGCTGAAAGGCTTGGTCAAAAACTGATCGACACCGACGATGCGCCCCTTGGCCTTGTCGAACAGGCCGTCCTTGGAGGACAGCATGATCACCGGGATCGACTTGAACGCCGGGTTGTTCTTCACCAAGGCGCAGGTCTGATAGCCATCCAGGCGCGGCATCATGATGTCGACAAAGATAATGTGCGGGTGATGATCAACAATCCGGGCCAGGGCATCGAAACCGTCGATGGCCGTGATGACATCGCAGCCCACGTTCTTCAACAGCGTCTCGGCGGTGCGGCGGATCGTTTTCGAATCGTCGATCACCATCACTCTCAAGGCGTTGGAATGCTGTTCCATATCTGCTCTACCATCGCCACAGCGAATCGGTTTTCGGTGCGTACTGCCTGATGTTGCACAGGATGAGCCCCGCAGGCCTTGGAATTCAAGGGCTGCTGCGCCGTGGCAGCCTTTTTAGCACAGTCTCGAAGAGCAATCTATCGAGGCACTCGCCCGGTGGTTTTTCCTTGACCCACAACAACTGCAGCGCCACTCTGACGCCACTTTTATGCGCCCTAATTTGCTAGAGGAAATCCCCCATGAGCGTTCGCGTCGGCATTGTCATGGACCCTATCGCCAGCATCTCCTATAAAAAGGACAGCTCGCTGGCCATGCTCCTGGCCGCCCAGGCCCGCGGCTGGACCCTGTTCTATATGGAACAGCGCGACTTGTACCAGGGCGACGGCGAGGCCCGCGCACGCATGCGCCCGTTGCAGGTGTTCGCCAACCCCGAGAAGTGGTTTGAGCTTTCAGACGAGATCGACAGCCCGTTGAGCGATCTGGACGTGATCCTGATGCGCAAGGACCCGCCGTTCGACATGGAATTTGTCTACTCCACCTACCTGCTGGAGCAGGCCGAGCGCGCCGGCGTGCTGATCGTCAACAAGCCGCAGAGCCTGCGCGACTGCAACGAAAAACTGTTCGCCACGTTGTTCCCGCAGTGCACGCCGCCGACCGTGGTCAGCCGCCGCGCCGATGTGCTGCGTGAATTTGCCGCCAAGCATGGCGATGTGATCCTCAAGCCGCTGGACGGCATGGGCGGCACCTCGATTTTCCGTCATCGCGCCGGCGACCCGAACCTGTCGGTGATCCTCGAAACCCTGACCGCCCTGGGCACCCAGCAGATCATGGGCCAGGCCTACCTGCCGGCAATCAAGGATGGCGACAAGCGCATCCTGATGATCGACGGCGAGCCGGTGGATTACTGCCTGGCGCGCATCCCGGCAGCGGGCGAGACCCGTGGCAACCTGGCGGCAGGCGGTCGTGGCGAAGCGCGGCCGTTGTCGGACAAGGACCGCTGGATCGCCAGCCAGGTTGGCCCGACGCTGCGGGAAAAGGGCTTGCTGTTTGTAGGCCTTGACGTAATTGGTGAGAACCTCACCGAAATCAACGTCACCAGCCCCACCTGTATCCGTGAGATCGACAATGCATTTGGCACGAACATCGGCGAAATGCTGATGGCCGCCATTGAGCGCAAGCTACAAGCCAAGTGACATAGAACAGCCGGACACGCACCAACATTGCGTTATCATGCGCGACCTGTGAAACGCGCGATGTTGGTTTTTTTGTCATGACACTCCCGTCCAATCTGCCTCCCGAACTCTCCCACAGCGGCGTGCGCCCGGCTGATCGGCTCGGTTTTACCCTGTTTCTGGCCGCGCTGATTCACCTGGCCGTGCTCCTCGGCGTGGGGTTCACCATGGTCGAGCCCAAGCAGATCACCAAGACCCTGGAAATCACCCTCGCCACGTTCAAAAGCGAAAAAAAGCCTGAGAAGGCAGACTTTCTCGCCCAGGACAACCAGCAGGGCAGCGGCACCCTGGACAAGAAAGCCATCCCCAAGACCACTGAAGTGGCGCCGTTCCAGGACAACAAGGTCAACAAAGTCACGCCACCTCCGGCGCCCAAGCCCGAAATCAAGCAGGCCACGCCCAAGCCAGCGGTGGCCACCGTCGCGCCCAAACCGCAAAAAGCGCCGGTCCAGCGCGAAAAAACCAAGACCGAGCCGCAGCCGGAACCGGTGAAGCCAGCGCCGACGTTTGACAGCTCGCAGCTGTCCGACCAGATCTCCAGCCTGGAAGCCGAACTGGCCAATGAACAGCAGCTGTACGCCAAGCGCCCACGCATCTACCGCCTGAACGCCGCCTCCACCATGCGCGATAAAGGCGCCTGGTATAAGGACGAGTGGCGCAAGAAGGTCGAGCGTATCGGCAACCTCAATTACCCGGACGAGGCCCGTCGCCAACAGATTTACGGCAACTTGCGGCTATTGGTGTCGATCAACCGCGATGGCTCGCTCTATGAGGTACAGGTGCTGGAATCCTCCGGCCAGCCGCTGTTGGACCAGGTCGCCCAGCGCATCGTGCGCCTGGCCGCGCCGTTCGCCCCGTTTACCGGGGACTTGAACGACGTGGACCGTCTGGAAATCATCCGCACCTGGAAATTCGCCAAGGGCGATCGGCTCTCCAGCAACTGACCGCTGCCTGTGTAGTGAGCGCACAACACAAGAACTCCAGCTTGTCAGTTCGCCCCTCCAACGCCACACTAGCGGACATGAAAAATGTCAGCCCGACTTACCTCAAGCACCAATTCCTGATTGCCATGCCCCACATGGCCGACCCGAACTTTGCGCAGACCTTGACCTATATCGTCGAGCACACGGCCAATGGTGCCATGGGGTTGGTGGTAAACCGCCCGCAGGAGCTGAGCCTGGCCGATATCCTCGAGCAGTTGCGCCCCGAGATAGAGCCGCCGGCCCGTTGCCAGCATGTGCCGATCTACATCGGCGGGCCGGTGCAGACTGATCGAGGTTTTGTGCTGCACCCCACCGGGCCCAAGTTCCAGGCCACGGTGGACCTGGACGGTGTGTCGCTGTCCACCTCCCAGGACGTGTTGTTTGCGATTGCCGATGGCGTGGGCCCCGAGCAAAGCGTCATCACCCTGGGTTACGCCGGCTGGGAAGCCGGGCAGTTGGAAACCGAACTGGCCAGTAATGCCTGGCTGACCTGCCCGTTCGACGCCGACATCCTGTTCAACACCGCCAGCGAACTGCGCCTTGAAGCGGCCGCCGCCAAGCTGCGAGTCAACCTTAGTTTGTTGACCAGCCAGGCAGGGCACGCCTGATGGCCTTGCGTCTGATCCTGGGTTTTGACTACGGCACCAAACAGATCGGCGTTGCGGTCGGCCAGGTCATCACCGGCCAGGCCCGCGAACTGTGCACCCTCAAGGCCCAGAACGGCATACCGGACTGGAATCAGGTCGAAGCGTTGATCAACGAATGGAAACCCGATGCGGTGGTGGTCGGCCTGCCTCTGAACATGGACGGCACCCCCAGCGACATGTGCCTGCGCGCCGAAAAGTTCGCCCGCCGCCTCAACGGCCGCTACAACATTCCCTTCTATACCCACGACGAACGCCTGACCACCTTCGAAGCCAAGGGTGAGCGACGTGACCGTGGCGGGCAAAAGGGCAGCTACCGCGACAACCCCGTGGACGCTATCGCGGCCGCGCTGCTGTTGCAAGGTTGGCTGGATGAAAACACGGCGTTATTTGAATCCTGACTGACGCGGCTTGCCGCGTCTTTTTACGTTTGAGCCCGGACCTTGCAGGCCACCCGCCGCGCAAGGCGTTTGAAGGAGCCACCATGAGCCTGCCGAATCCCACCGAACTGATCGCCCAGATGGCGACACGCCTCAAGGCGCACCTGGAACACCGCAGCATCAGCGAGCCGCGCTTTATCGGCATTCGCACCGGCGGTGTGTGGGTGGCGCAGGCGCTGCTGGAGGCACTGGACAGCGATTCGCCCCTGGGCACCCTGGACGTATCCTTCTACCGCGACGACTTCAGCCAGAACGGCCTGCACCCGCAGGTGCGCCCTTCCGCCCTGCCGTTCGAGATCGAAGGCCAGCATCTGGTGTTGATCGACGACGTGCTGATGAGCGGCCGCACCATCCGCGCCGCCATGAACGAGCTGTTCGACTACGGCCGCCCGGCCAGCATCACGCTGGTCTGCCTGCTGGACCTGGACGCCGGCGAACTGCCGATCAGCCCGGATGTGGTCGGCGCCACGCTGTCGCTTGCCGCCCGGCAACGGGTAAAATTGTCCGGTCCCACGCCGCTCGAACTCGAACTGCAAGACCTTGCCCTTTAAACCGCCTTGTAAAGAGTCCCCGCGATGACGCCTCTAGATGCCAAGCGCCCGCTGCAGCTCAATGCTCAGGGCCAGTTGCAACACTTCTTGTCCCTCGACGGTTTGCCCCGCGAACTGCTCACCGAAATCCTCGACACGGCCGACTCGTTTCTCGAAGTCGGTGGCCGGGCGGTGAAGAAAGTCCCACTGCTGCGCGGCAAAACCATCTGCAACGTGTTCTTCGAGAACTCCACGCGCACCCGTACCACCTTTGAACTGGCGGCCCAGCGGCTGTCGGCCGACGTGATCACGCTGAACGTGTCCACCTCGTCGGCGAGCAAGGGCGAGACACTGCTCGACACCCTGCGCAACCTGGAAGCCATGGCCGCCGACATGTTCGTGGTACGCCATGGCGACTCCGGCGCCGCGCATTTCATCGCCGAGCACGTGTGCCCGCAAGTGGCGATCATCAACGGCGGCGACGGCCGCCACGCCCACCCGACCCAGGGCATGCTCGACATGCTCACCATTCGTCGGCACAAGGGCAGCTTTGAAAACCTCTCGGTGGCCATCGTCGGCGACATCCTGCATTCGCGTGTCGCGCGCTCGAACATGCTGGCCCTGAAAACCCTGGGTTGCCCCGACATCCGCGTCATCGCGCCAAAGACCCTGCTGCCGATCGGTATCGAGCAATACGGCGTGAAGGTCTACACCGACATGGCCGAAGGCCTCAAGGGCGTGGACGTGGTGATCATGCTGCGCCTGCAACGCGAGCGCATGGCCGGTGGCCTGCTGCCGAGCGAAGGTGAATTCTATCGCCTGTTCGGCCTGACCACCGCACGCCTGGCCGGGGCCAAGCCGGATGCCATCGTGATGCACCCGGGCCCGATCAACCGAGGGGTGGAGATTGAGTCGGCAGTGGCCGACGGCAACCAGTCGGTGATCCTCAACCAGGTCACCTACGGCATCGCCGTGCGCATGGCAGTGTTGTCCATGGCCATGAGCGGGCAAACCGCGCAACGTCAATTCGAGCAGGAGAACGCCCAGTGAAGCTCAGCATTATTGGCGCTCGCGTTATCGACCCGGCCAGTGGCCTGGATCAAGTGACCGATCTTCATCTGGAAGCCGGCAAGATCATTGCCCTCGGTGCCGCCCCCAGCGGCTTCAGTGCCAGCCAGACCATCGACGCCAAAGGCCTGGTCGCCGCGCCTGGCCTGGTGGACCTGAACGTCGCCCTGCGCGAGCCCGGTTACAGCCGCAAAGGCAGCATCGCCAGCGAAACCCGCGCCGCCGCGGCCGGTGGCGTGACCAGCCTGTGCTGCCCGCCGCATACCAAGCCAATCCTGGACACCTCGGCGGTGACCGAGCTGATCCTCGACCGTGCCCGTGAAGCTGGCAATTGCAAAGTGTTCCCCATCGGCGCCCTGAGCAAAGGCCTGGAAGGCGAACAGCTTGCAGAGCTCATTGCGCTGCGCGACGCCGGTTGCGTGGCCTTCGGCAACGGTTTGGAGAGCTTTCGCAGCACCCGCACCCTGTGCCGCGCCCTGGAATATGCGGCCACCTTCGATCTAACGGTGATCTTCCACTCCCAGGACCGCGACCTGGCCGAAGGCGGCCTGGCCCATGAAGGCGCCGTGGCCAGCTTCCTCGGCCTGCCGGGCATTCCGGAAACCGCCGAAACCGTGGCCCTGGCCCGCGACCTGCTGCTGGTGGAACAAAGCGGCGTGCGTGCGCACTTCAGCCAACTGACCAGCGCCCGAGGCGTGGCCCTGATTGCCCAGGCCCAGGCCCGTGGCCTGCCGGTGACGGCGGATGTGGCGTTGTATCAGTTGATCCTGACGGATGAGGCGCTGATCGACTTCTCCAGCCTGTACCACGTGCAGCCGCCGCTGCGCACCCTGGCCGACCGCGACGGTTTGCGCGCGGCGGTGAAGTCGGGTGTGGTCTCGGCGATCTCCAGCCACCACCAACCCCACGAGCGCGACGCCAAGCTGGCGCCGTTTGGCGCGACAGAACCGGGTATCAGCAGCGTCGAGCTGTTGCTGCCGTTGGCGATGACGCTGGTGGAAGATGGCTTGCTGGACTTGCCGACATTGCTGGCGCGCCTGAGCGCCGGCCCGGCCGAAGCCTTGCGCCTGCCGGCGGGTAAGCTGGCGGTGGGTGCGGCGGCGGACCTGGTGCTGTTTGATCCGGCAAGCTCCACGATTGCCGGCGAACACTGGTTGTCCAAGGGCGAGAACTGCCCGTTCATCGGCCATGCATTGCCGGCGACGGTGCGTTACACGCTGGTAGACGGCCGCATCAGCTACCAGGCCTAAAATCAGTCTAGAGCGAGCACAGTAACCATGTGGGAGGGGGCCTGCTCCCGATAGCGGTGTATCAGTCACTTAATTGTTTACTGATGCACCGCAATCGGGAGCAAGCCCCCTCCCACAGTTGGTTATGTGTAGGCTTCTGGAGTCAACGTCCGCCATTGCGCTCGGCATTGCGAATCGAGATCTGCGTATTCAGCGTCCAGAAGTCATACAGCACCCCCACCAGGAACAAGCCGCCGGTCAGCAGGTAGATCAGGCCGGAGATCCATTTGCCCTGGTACATGCGATGCACACCGAACACCCCAAGAAACGCCAACAGGATCCAGGCCACGTTGTATTCGATGGGCCCGGCGGTAAAACGCAGGTCGGCTTCACGGTCCATGGCCGGGATCAGGAACAGGTCGATCAACCAGCCAATACCCAACAGGCCAAGGGTGAAAAACCAGATCGTACCGGTAACGGGTTTACCGTAATAAAAGCGGTGCGCCCCGGTAAAACCGAAAATCCACAATAGGTAACCGATCACCTTGCTGTGGGTGTCTTGCTGCGGACCAACCTGTTGATAGGTGTTCATGGCGTACCTCTTTTGCTTCGATAGATAAATTTTTTCACTTTCTTTGTGACTTTTTTACGCGCGCCCGACGTACGGCAAATGGTATCTTCACTGCCCTGAAAGCCTTATGCCACCTGACTTGTGTAGGACAATTGCGGCGAATCGTCGCGTTTTTCCGGGTTTTGACCCCAAGGTTCAGTCGACAAACGGCCTGAGAACGACACAAAAAGCTGTTATAAAGTTGCGCGCAAACCCATAAGAGCCACGCCTAATGCGACCATTTTTCAAGACATGGCTAACCATTTGCCTATTAATGCCACTGGCCGCCCACGCCACCAATCGTGAGCAACGACTTCCGAACGTTAACGGTTTTACCCCTAAAGTCCACAGCACCCCAAGCACTGCCAAATCGGTAAAGCCGACCGTCAGCCGCCCGACTCAACTGAGCAAGGCCCACGGTAAAACAGCCCCAGGCCTGATGGCAGTCAACACCAAGCAAAGCAGCAACGTCCTCAGCCGCGCTGTAAATGTGCTCGGTACGCCTTATCGTTGGGGCGGCAGCAGCCCAAGTAAAGGGTTCGACTGCAGCGGCCTGGTGAAATATGCGTTTAACGACGTCGCCGCCGTGGACTTGCCACGCACCTCCAATGCCATGGCCGCTGGCCACGGGCAGAAGGTTGACCGCAAGGATCTGAAACCCGGCGACCTATTGTTCTTCAAACTCAAGAGCCGCCAGGTGAACCACGTTGCCATCTACCTGGGCAACGACCGCTTCATTCACGCACCGCGTCGTGGCAAGTCGGTAAGCATCGACACCCTGAAAAAACCGTTCTGGGACAAGAACTACGTGATTGCCAAGCGGGTTCTGCCCAAAGAGCAGAACAGCTTGCGGGTAGTGCAGCGCTGATCCAAAGCTGAAACGCCGTAAATGTGGGGGGTTTGCTCCCGATGGCAGTGAGTCAGCTACAAATAAGCTGACTGATCCACCGCTATCGGGAGCAAGTCGAATCGTCGCACCGCCCCTCCCACATTTGATTTTTGTCGTTCACAAACCCTCAGATATCCCCAGGCACCCGCGCTTTCTCTCGCGCCTCTTCACGGCTGATCACTCCCTCCGTGACCAGCGCCTTCAAACTCATATCCAGCGTTTTCATCCCCAGCGCCCCGCCCGTCTGGATCGCCGAGACCATCTGCGCCACCTTGTCCTCGCGGATCAGGTTACGAATGGCTGGTGTGCCCAGCATGATTTCATGGGCCGCCACGCGCCCGCCGCCGAGCCTCTTCACCAGTACCTGGGACACCACGGCTTGCAGCGACTCCGACAGCATCGAACGCACCATGGCTTTTTCACCTGCTGGGAACACATCCACCAGGCGGTCTACGGTCTTTGCCGCCGAGGTGGTGTGCAAGGTGCCGAACACCAAGTGCCCGGTCTCTGCCGCCGTCAACGCCAGGCGAATGGTTTCCAGGTCGCGCAACTCGCCCACCAGGATCACATCCGGGTCTTCGCGCAGTGCCGAGCGCAGCGCTGCCGCAAAGCTGTGCGTATCACGGTGTACCTGGCGTTGATTGATCAGCGCGGTTTTCGGCCTGTGGATAAATTCGATGGGGTCTTCCAACGTGAGGATGTGCTGGCGCCGGTGCTGGTTGAGATGATCGATCATCGCCGCCAGGGTGGTGGACTTGCCGGAGCCGGTAGGCCCGGTCACCAGTACCAGGCCGCGCGGCAACCGGGCGATACGCTGGAATACATCGCCCAAGCCCAGGTTCTCCAAACTCTGGACCTCGGCCGGGATGGCGCGAAACACTGCGCCCATGCCGCGATCCTGCTGGAACACGTTTGCCCGGAACCGCGCCACGCCGGGCAGCTCGAAGGAAAAATCCGTTTCAAGAGATGTTTCGAAATCGTTTTGTTGGTGCTCGTTGAGCAAAGGGCTTAACAAGTCCGCAACTTGCCGGGATGAAAGCACCGGCCAATCCAGGGGCCAAACCTCGCCATCGATTCTCAGCATGGGCACCAGGCCAGCCGACAGATGCAGGTCGGAGGCGCCCCGGCGCACCCCAACCGTAAGCAATTCAGTGATATCCATAGGGCTTTCCATTTCCAGTAGAATGCCGCGGACTCCATATCCACGGGCGCATCTTGAATGTCGACGATAGCAGACAATATCGGCCAGGTTAGCGGGCGCATCCGCGCCGCGGCCGAGGCCGTGCAACGTGACGCAAACAGCATCCACCTGCTGGCCGTGAGCAAGACCAAACCCGCGCCAGCTGTGCGCGAAGCCTATGCCGCCGGGCTGCGCGACTTTGGCGAGAACTATCTGCAGGAAGCCTTGGGTAAACAGGCCGAATTGACCGACCTGCCCTTGAGTTGGCACTTCATCGGCCCCATTCAATCGAATAAGACTCGCGCCATCGCCGAGAACTTCGACTGGGTGCATTCCGTGGACCGCCTCAAAATTGCCCAACGCCTGTCCGAACAACGCCCGGCCGAGCTGCCGCCGCTGAACATTTGCATTCAGGTCAACGTGAGTGGCGAAGCCAGCAAGTCCGGCTGCACGCCCGCCGACCTGCCGGCCCTGGCCAACGCGATCAGCGCCCTGCCGCACTTGAAGCTGCGCGGTTTGATGGCGATTCCCGAGCCGACAGAAGATCGGGCCGAGCAAGATGCGGCGTTCGCCACCGTGTGCGACCTGCAAGCCCGTTTGAACCTGCCGCTCGACACACTTTCCATGGGCATGAGCCACGACCTTGAGTCGGCTATCGCCCAGGGTGCCACCTGGGTGCGGATCGGTACCGCCCTGTTTGGTGCCCGCGACTACGGCCAGCCATGAAATGGCTGACTTCCCTCTGAGTAAGGACCTGTCATGAGCAACACGCGTATTGCCTTTATCGGCGCCGGAAACATGGCGGCCAGCCTGATCGGCGGCCTGCGGGCCAAGGGCCTGGACTCCACGCAGATCCGCGCCAGCGATCCGGGTGAAGAGACCCGCGCCCGCATCAGCACCGAACATGGCATCAACACCTTCGCCGACAATGCCGAGGCCATCCAGGGCGTCGACGTGATCGTGCTGGCGGTCAAGCCGCAGGCCATGAAGGCCGTGTGCGAGAGCCTGCGCCCGAGCCTGCAGCCGCACCAACTGGTGGTGTCCATTGCCGCCGGCATCACCTGCGCCAGCATGAACAATTGGCTCGGCGCCCAGCCGATCGTGCGCTGCATGCCCAATACCCCGGCGCTGCTGCGCCAGGGTGTAAGCGGCCTGTACGCCACCGCCCAAGTGAGCGCCGAACAGCGTGAGCAGGCCCAGGAGTTGCTGTCCGCCGTGGGCATTGCCCTGTGGCTGGAACAGGAGCAGCAACTGGACGCGGTCACCGCCGTGTCCGGCAGCGGCCCGGCCTATTTCTTCCTGCTGATCGAGGCCATGACCGCCGCCGGCGTGAAGCTGGGGCTCTCCAAGGAAGTTGCCGAGCAACTGGCCGAGCAAACCGCCCTGGGCGCGGCGAAGATGGCCGTCACAAGCGATGTGGACGCGGCCGAGTTGCGCCGTCGCGTAACGTCACCGGGCGGCACCACGCAAGCTGCGATCGAATCGTTCCAGGCCGGGGGCTTTGAAGCCCTGGTAGAAAAAGCACTGGGTGCCGCGGCGCATCGTTCGGCCGAAATGGCCGAGCAGCTGGGCAAATAGTCGTCTCCCTACGAAGGAATACATGATGCTTGGACTCAATGACGCCCTGATCTTCATCATCCAGACCTTGGGCAGCCTGTACCTGCTGATCGTGCTGATGCGTTTTATCCTGCAACTGGTGCGGGCGAACTTCTACAACCCGCTGTGCCAGTTCGTGGTGAAAGCCACCCAGCCGCTGCTCAAGCCACTGCGCCGCATAGTGCCGAGCATGTTCGGCCTGGACATGTCGTCGCTGGTGCTGGCACTGCTGCTGCAGATCCTGCTGTTTGTGGTGGTCTTGATGCTAAATGGCTACCAGGCCTTCACGGTGCTGCTGTTGCCGTGGGCGCTGATCGGTATCTTCTCGCTGTTTTTGAAGATCATCTTCTGGTCGATGATCATCAGCGTGATCCTCTCCTGGGTCGCACCCGGCAGCCGCAGCCCTGGGGCAGAACTGGTGTACCAGATCACCGAGCCGGTGCTGGCGCCGTTCCGTCGCCTGATCCCCAACCTGGGCGGCCTGGATATCTCGCCGATCTTCGCGTTTATCGCGATCCAACTGATCCAGAGCTGGGTGATTCCGCGCCTGGCATTCTATGCGTTCATGCCTAAAGAGCTGTTTGGCTTGATCTGACACGCGGAACAAATGTGGGAGCAAGTCGCGCACCGCGCTCCCACATTTTGCTCCGTGCGGGCCTTTGCTTGCCGCTGGGGTTCCCGCTCTTTAGACTTACGCCTCATTTAAACGAGAGCAGGGTCGATGCCAGCTGCCTTCCCCCCGATTCTGTTGGACTGGTCGTGCCGCAAGTGGCGCACTTCAGCGAACCCCTGGCCTTGGCCTGCGGTCGCTCGCTGCCAGCCTACGACCTGATCTATGAAACCTACGGCCAATTGAATGCCACGGCGAGCAACGCCGTGCTGATCTGCCACGCCCTGTCCGGCCATCACCACGCCGCCGGTTTCCACTCTGCCGACGAGCGCAAGCCCGGCTGGTGGGACAGCTGCATCGGCCCCGGCAAGCCCATCGATACCACCAAGTTCTTTGTGGTCAGCCTGAACAACCTCGGCGGTTGCAACGGTTCCACCGGCCCCAGCAGCCTCAACCCGGAAACCGGCAAGCCATTCGGCGCCGACTTCCCCGTGCTCACGGTGGAAGACTGGGTGCACAGCCAGGCGCGCCTGGCCGACCTGCTCGGCATCAACCAGTGGGCGGCGGTGATCGGCGGCAGCCTGGGCGGCATGCAGGCATTGCAATGGACCATCACTTACCCGGATCGAGTGCGCCACTGCCTGGCCATCGCCTCGGCCCCCAAGTTGTCGGCACAGAACATCGCCTTCAACGAAGTGGCGCGCCAGGCAATCCTTACCGACCCCGAGTTCCACGGCGGCTCGTTCCAGGAAGCGGGTGTGATCCCCAAGCGCGGCTTGATGCTGGCGCGGATGGTCGGGCATATCACTTACCTGTCCGACGATTCCATGGGCGAGAAATTCGGCCGTGGCCTCAAGAGCGAGAAGCTCAACTACGACTTCCACAGCGTCGAATTCCAGGTGGAAAGCTACCTGCGCTATCAGGGCGAGGAGTTTTCCGGGCGTTTCGATGCCAATACCTACCTGCTGATGACCAAGGCCCTGGACTATTTCGACCCGGCTGCCAATCACGACGATGACCTGGCGAAAACCTTCGAGCACGCCACAGCCAAGTTCTGCGTGATGTCATTCACCACCGACTGGCGCTTCTCACCGGCGCGCTCGCGTGAGCTGGTGGATGCCCTGATGGCCGCCAAGAAAGACGTCTGCTACCTGGAGATCGACGCACCGCAAGGCCACGACGCCTTCCTGATTCCGATCCCACGCTACCTGCAGGCGTTCAGTAACTACATGAACCGTATTTCGCTTGTGAGAACGCCATGAGAGCCGACCTGGACATCATCCAAGACTGGATCCCCGCCGGCAGCCGCGTGCTCGACCTGGGCTGCGGCGACGGCGAACTGCTGAGCTGGCTGCGCGACCACAAGCAAGTCACCGGCTACGGCCTGGAAAACGATCCGGACAACATCGCCCAGTGCGTGGCCAAGGGCATCAACGTCATTGAGCAGGACCTGGACAAGGGCCTCGGCAACTTTGCCAGCAACAGCTTCGACATCGTGGTGATGACCCAGGCCCTGCAAGCGGTGCATTACCCGGACCGGATCCTCGACGAAATGCTGCGCGTAGGCCGCCAGTGCATCATCACCTTCCCCAATTTCGGGCACTGGCGCTGCCGCTGGTACCTGGCCACCAAGGGCCGCATGCCGGTATCGGATTTCCTGCCCTACACCTGGTACAACACGCCGAACATCCACTTCTGCACCTTTGAAGACTTCGAAGCGCTATGTGGCGAGCGTGAAGCCAAGGTGATCAACCGCCTGGCCGTCGATCAACAGCATCGCCACGGCTGGGCGAGTAAGCTATGGCCCAACCTGTTGGGCGAAATCGGTATCTACCGGGTCAGCAGCCCTGGCCTGACCGACCACAAGATTGCCGTCTAATCATTTCAAGAGGGACGCTCATGAGTCGTCTGGCTATTTTTCTACTGACTGCGTGCCTGGGCGCCAACGCCATGGCTGCGGACACTATCGACGCGAATCGCAAGAAAGACTTCGGTGACATCACGGTTCACTACAACACCTTTACCTCAAGCTTCCTGCCGCCAGAGACTGCACAGAAAATCGGCGTGGTGCGCAGCAAGGAAAAGGGCTTGATCAATGTGACCGTGATCAAGGGCGTGACCCCAGTCGCCGCGCAGGTGACCGGGACCATCAAGGACTTGGGTGGTAAAAGCGAGATCCTGACGTTCAAGCAAATCGAAGAGAAAGGCGGGATCAGCTACCTGGCGCCCTACTCCGTGACGCAGCGCGAATACAAGACGTTCACCATCAACGTCGAAACCGGTGGCAAAGCCCACGGTTTCCAATTCAACCAAGAACTGTTCCCGGCCAACTGATGACGCTCACACAACTCGTACTGGCCAGCCACAACGCCGGCAAACTCAAAGAACTGCAGGCCATGCTCGGCGAGTCCGTGCAACTGCGCTCAATTGGCGAGTTCAGCCAGGTGGAGCCCGAAGAGACCGGCCTGTCGTTTGTCGAGAACGCCATCCTCAAGGCCCGCAATGCCGCGCGCATTTCTGGCCTGCCGGCGTTGGCGGATGACTCTGGCCTGGCCGTGGACTTCCTCGGCGGCGCCCCTGGCATCTACTCGGCCCGTTACGCCGACGGCAAAGGCGATGCCGCCAACAACGCCAAGCTGCTCGACGCTCTCAAGGACGTGCCGGACGTGATGCGCGGCGCGCAGTTCGTCTGTGTGCTGGCCTTGGTGCGCCATGCGGACGACCCACTGCCGATCCTTTGCGAAGGTTTGTGGCACGGGCGCATCCTGCATGCGGCCAGTGGCGAGCATGGTTTTGGCTATGACCCGCTGTTCTGGGTGCCGGAGCGCAATGTCTCCAGCGCCGAACTGAGCCCGGCCGACAAGAACCAGATCAGCCACCGCGCCCGTGCAATGGATCTGCTGCGCCAACGCCTGGGCCTGAAATGACCCACGACACTCCGGCGCTGGCGCTGATCCATGGCGGCGCGCAACCACCTCGGGCGGCCTTGCCAGTACTGCCGCCCCTGGCGCTGTATATCCACATCCCGTGGTGCGTGCGCAAATGCCCCTATTGCGACTTCAACTCCCATACCGCAAGCGCAGTGCTTCCGGAAGAAGAGTACGTAGACGCCTTGCTGGCTGACCTGGACCAGGACCTGCACGCCGTTTACGGGCGGGAGCTGAGCTCGATCTTCTTTGGTGGCGGCACGCCCAGCCTGTTCAGCGCAGCGGCACTGGGCCGCCTGCTCGAGGGCGTGGAAGCGCGCATCCCGTTTGCCGGCGATATCGAAATTACCCTGGAAGCCAACCCCGGCACCTTCGAACAAGAAAAGTTCGTGGCGTATCGCAAACTGGGGATCAATCGCCTGTCCATCGGCATCCAGAGCTTCCAACAGGCAAAACTCGAGGCGCTGGGCCGCATCCACAACGGCGATGAGGCCGTTCGCGCCGCCGGCATGGCGCGCCAGGCCGGGTTCGATAACTTCAACCTGGACCTGATGCACGGCTTGCCCGACCAGTCCCTCGACGACGCCCTGAGCGACCTGCGCCAGGCCATCGCACTCAAGCCCACACATTTGTCGTGGTACCAGTTGACCCTGGAACCCAACACCGTGTTCTGGAACCAGCCGCCCGCGCTGCCGGAAGACGACACCCTGTGGGACATTCAGGAAGCTGGCCAGGCACTGCTGGCCGAGCACGGTTACGCCCAATACGAAGTGTCGGCCTACGCCCAACCGGGCCGCCCGGCACGGCACAACCTGAATTACTGGAGCTTCGGCGACTTTATCGGCATCGGCGCCGGCGCCCATGGCAAGCTCAGCCATCCGGACGGGCGTATCGTGCGCACCTGGAAAACCCGCGCACCAAAGGACTACCTCAACCCGGCCAAAAGCTTCCAGGTCGGTGCGAAGGAACTGACCAACGACGAGCTGCCCTTCGAGTTCCTGATGAACGCGCTGCGCCTCACCGACGGCGTCGACGCCAGGCTTTATGCCGAACGTACCGGCCTCGACCTGGCCAGCCTTGACGAGGCGCGTCGCGAGGCAGAACAAAGTGGCTTAATGCAGGTCGAACCGTCACGCCTGGCGGCCACCGACCGCGGGCAACTCTTTCTCAATGACCTGCTGCAGAAGTTTTTGAGCTGACGCTCTTAAGGAAATCGAATGGATTTGGTACTCGACCTGCTCGCCACCGTATCCCGCTGGAGCCGTAGCAACCTGTCGGAAATCTCCCTGGCCCTCGTCGGCTGCTTGCTGGTGCTGTTCGGCGCCGACATCAAGGGCTGGGTCGAAGCGCGCCTGGGCAGCATTGCCGGCGCCCTGCGCGTGCCGCTGATGGCCCTGCTATGCATGATCGGCAGCGGTGCCGCGCTGATCTACGCCACGCCGTGGATTGTGCGAGGGTTGAGCCAGTTCAACAACTACAGCCTGGCGCCGGTGCTGGTGGTGGTGCTGGTGTTGATTGGGGTAGTGGCTGACCGCCGCTGATCTCAAACCCAACACATAACAAATGTGGGAGGGGGCTTGCCCCCGATAGCGGTGTGTCAGCCACCAAATCTTTGGCTGACACACCGCTATCGGGAGCAAGCCCCCTCCCACATTTGATTGCATTACAAGTCAGTGGCGAGTTAAGCCAACTTCTCGAACTTCAAATCCCAAACCCCATGCCCCAATCGCTCACCGCGACGCTCGAACTTGGTGATTGGACGCTCAGCCGGGCGCGGCACGCATTTGCCGTCCTCTGCCAGGTTGCGGTAGCCAGGGGCGACGTTCATCACTTCCAGCATGTATTCGGCATACGGCTCCCAGTCGGTGGCCATGTGCAGAATGCCGCCCACTTTCAGCTTGCTGCGCACCAGTTCGGCGAAGGACGCCTGGACGATGCGGCGCTTGTGATGACGGGCTTTGTGCCAAGGGTCGGGGAAGAACAGCATCAGACGATCGAGGCTGTTGTCGGCGATGCAGCGGTTGAGCACTTCGATCGCGTCGCAGTCGTAAACCCGTAGGTTGGTCAGGCCCTGGGTCAGCACGCCGTTGAGCAAAGCACCGACACCCGGACGGTGTACTTCCACGCCGATGAAGTCCTGGTCCGGCGCGGCGGCGGCCATTTCCAGCAGGGAATGGCCCATGCCGAAGCCGATTTCCAGGGAACGCGGGGCCGAACGGCCGAACACCTGGTCGTAATCCACCGGCGCGTCGGCAAGCGGCAATACGAACAGCGGCGTGCCTTGCTCCAGGCCTTTTTGCTGGCCTTCGGTCATGCGACCGGCGCGCATCACAAAGCTCTTGATGCGACGGTGCTTGGACTCGTCGCCTGCTTCCAGGGTGTTCGGCGTTTCGTTTGATTCAGTCATCAATGGCTCTTACTTGATCAGACCATCCAGCGGCGAAGAGGCGCTGGCGTAGAGTTTTTTCGGCATGCGCCCGGCGAGGTAGGCCAGGCGGCCCGCGACGATGGCGTGGTTCATGGCTTGCGCCATCATGATCGGTTGCTGGGCATGAGCGATGGCCGAGTTCATCAGCACCGCGTCGCAGCCCAGTTCCATGGCGATGGTCGCGTCGGAGGCAGTGCCCACGCCCGCATCCACCAGCACCGGGATCTTGGCTTCTTCGAGGATGATTTGCAGGTTGTAAGGGTTGCAGATACCCAGGCCGGAGCCGATCAGACCGGCCAGCGGCATCACTGCGATGCAGCCGATTTCGGCCAGTTGACGTGCAATGATGGGGTCATCGCTGGTATAGACCATCACGTCAAAGCCTTCCTTGACCAGGGTCTCGGCGGCCTTGAGGGTTTCGATCACGTTGGGAAACAGGGTTTTCTGGTCGGCCAGCACTTCCAGCTTCACCAGGTTATGACCGTCGAGCAGCTCGCGGGCCAGGCGGCAGGTGCGCACGGCTTCGATGGCGTCGTAGCAACCGGCGGTGTTCGGCAAAAAGGTGTAGCGGTCCGGTGACAGCACTTCGAGCAGGTTCGGCTCGCCCTCGATCTGGCCGAGGTTGGTGCGACGCACGGCGAAGGTGACGATTTCGGCGCCCGAGGCTTCGATGGCCAGGCGGGTCTCTTCCATGTCGCGGTACTTGCCGGTGCCGACCAGCAAACGGGACTGGTAGGTACGACCGGCCAGGACGAAAGGCTTGTCGCTACGAACGATGCTCATGGGAAATCCTCGTAATGGGGTGAGGTTCTGCAGAATCCGGGGAGGCGACTAGCCGCCGCCAATGGCATGGACCACTTCGACCTGATCGTTTTCTTTCAGCGCGGTCTCGGCGTGCTGGCTACGCGGGACGATATCCAGGTTGAGCTCCACTGCGACGCGACGCCCGGTCAGGTCCAGGCGGGTCAGCAGGGCCGCAACGGTTTCACCGTCGGGCAGTTCAAAGGGTTCGCCGTTCAACTGAATGCGCATGCCACGGGCCGCCATCGTTTTTAGGGGCCAGCATTCTAGCCCGATTGGGGCATGAAGGTCAGCTCCAAGCGTCAAGCGGTCACAGCTGCAAGCGCCAAGCGGCCAGCCCCAACAGCAACCAGCCGAGCAGGAAGGCCAGACCGCCGAACGGCGTGATGATGCCGAGTTTGCTGATGCCGGTCAGGGTCAGCACGTACAGGCTGCCGGAGAACAGCAGGATGCCGACCACGAACGCGATGCCCGCCCAGGTCACCAGGCGGCCCGGCAGGTGCGCCGCCAGCAACGCAACGCCGAACAGGGCCAGGGTGTGCACCAGTTGGTACGTCACGCCGGTGTGGAAGATTGCCAGGTATTCGGCGCTCAGGCGGTTTTTCAGGCCGTGGGCGGCGAAGGCGCCGAGGGCCACACCGGTGAAGCCGAAAAAGGCAGCCAGCATCAGAAAGCTACGCAGCATGAGGAACTCCAGTCAGACTCATCGGGCAGGGTCTGTATAATGGCCCGCTCAACGGGTTCGGCCAAGCCATCTCTATGCTGCGTCTCCTCTTCAAACGCTGTCTCAACGTCATGAAATGGTTTGCCATTGGCAGTGTCTTGCTGGTGCTGCTGTTGCGTGTCGTCCCGCCACCGTTCACTGCGCTGATGGTGGAACGCAAGGTCGAATCCTGGTTCGACGGTGAGCCTATCGACCTGCAACGCACCTGGGTGCCGTGGGACGAGATTTCCGATGACCTCAAAGTCGCGGTGATGGCCGGTGAAGACCAGCGCTTCCCGCAGCACTGGGGCTTCGATTTCGGCGCGATCCAGGCGGCGATCCTGCACAACGAGCGTGGCGGATCGATTCGCGGCGCCAGTACGTTGAGCCAACAGGTGTCGAAAAACCTGTTCCTATGGGCCGGTCGCAGTTATTTGCGCAAAGGCCTGGAGGCGTGGTTCACCGGACTGATCGAGGTGTTGTGGCCCAAGCAGCGGATTCTTGAGGTGTACCTCAACAGCGTGGAATGGGATGAAGGGGTGTTTGGTGCCGAAGCGGCGGCGCGGCACCATTTTGGGGTGAGTGCCAAGGGGCTGTCGCGGCAGCAAGCCAGTTACCTGGCGGCGGTATTGCCTAATCCGCGGGTGTGGAGCGCCAGCCATCCAACGGCGTACGTGGCACGGCGCGCGGCGTGGATTCGCCAGCAGATGAGCCAGTTAGGTGGGGACGGCTATCTCGCGGAACTGAACAACGCTCGCAAAGCACCCTGGTCCGACTGACACGACACAAAACAAATGTGGGAGGGGGCTTGCTCCCGATTGCAGTAGGTCAGCCACGTGGATGTGGACTGACACTCTGCTATCGGGAGCAAGCCTCCTCCCACCGTTTGATCGTGTCGCCCGTTAAGCGGCGATCGACAGTTTCAACTTGTTCATCGCGCTTTTCTCAAGCTGACGAATCCGCTCGGCCGACACGTTGTACTTCTGGGCCAGGTCGTGCAGCGTGGCTTTTTCTTCCGCCAGCCAGCGCTGGTAGAGGATGTCACGGCTGCGATCGTCCAGCACTTCCAGGGCTTCGTGCAGGTTGTGGTTGGAGTTGTCGCTCCAGTCGGCGTCTTCCAGTTGACGCGCCGGGTCGTACCGGTGGTCTTCCAGGTAGTTGGCCGGCGATTGGAAGGCGCTGTCGTCGTCCGCTTCGGCAGCCGGGTCGAAGGCCATGTCATGGCCGGTCAGGCGGCTTTCCATCTCGCGCACTTCGCGAGGCTCCACACCGAGGCTTTCAGCCACGCGATGGACTTCCTCGTTGTTCAGCCACGCCAGGCGTTTCTTCTGGCTGCGCAGGTTGAAGAACAATTTGCGCTGGGCCTTGGTGGTCGCGACTTTCACAATGCGCCAGTTGCGCAGGATGAACTCGTGGATTTCCGCCTTGATCCAGTGCACGGCGAACGACACCAGGCGCACACCCATTTCAGGGTTGAAGCGCTTTACCGCCTTCATCAGGCCAACGTTGCCTTCCTGGATCAGGTCAGCCTGGGCCAGGCCGTAGCCGCTGTAGCTACGGGCGATATGTACGACAAAACGCAGGTGGGCGAGCACCATCTGCCGAGCCGCCCCCAAATCCTGCTCATAGTAGAGACTCTCGGCCAGTTCACGCTCCTGCTCGGGCGTCAGCAAGGGAATGCTGTTGACCGTGTGCACATAGGCCTCAAGGTTCGCACCCGGGACCAAGGCATAAGCAGGTTGCAAAGAAGTGGTCATACGAAAAAACCTCCGACTCACATAACTCGTGCAGTTCAGCACTGCGAAAATTGACCTGGGAACCGTAGGACAAGTTCCCTAAACCGCTGATACGGCCAATACAAACGAAACCACATTAATCTGACATTAACTAAACTACTTCGGCGCCAGCTCGCGTAAATGCCGCGCCACCGCGATCCACGCACCGATATACCCCAACAAGACCGCGCCAAGCAAGAGACTCAGACCATCGGCCACCGGCACGCCGGCCAGGGCAAAATCGCTGCCGTACAAGCCAGCAAGCCCGACAACCGCGTCATTCAGCCAGTTCAGGCCAAATGCCAGCACTCCCCAGGACAAAATCCCAGCACCGAAGCCATATAGCGCGCCCATGTACAGAAAAGGCCGACGCACATAGCTGTCCGTGCCGCCGACCAGTTTAATCACTTCTATCTCGGTGCGACGGTTTTCAATATGAAGACGAATGGTATTACCTATCACCAAAAGTAATGCAGACACCAACAACACCGTCAGGCCGAACACAAAACGGTCACCCAGCTTGAGGATCGCGGCCAGGCGCTCTACCCAGACTAGATCAAGTTGCGCCTGTTGCACCTTGGGCAGCTCTGCGAGTTTTTGTCGCAGGGCTTCCAGGGCCGGTTTGTCGACTTCATTCGGCGTCACCAGCACCACGCCCGGCAGCGGGTTCTGCGGCAGCTCCTTGAGCGCCTCGCCCAGGCCGGACTGTTGCTGGAACTCTTCAAGCGCCTGATCGCGGCTGACGTACTCGGCATCCGCCACGCCGGGCATGTTCTTGATGTCGTCGCGCAACGCTTCGCCCTGCTGCGTGCTGGCGTCCAGGTTCAGGTACAGCGAAATCTGCGCCGCACGTTGCCAGGAGCCGCCCAGGCGTTCCACATTATTGAGCAACAGCGACAAGCCCATCGGCAGGCTCAAGGCCACAGCCATCACCAGGCAGGTGAAAAAGCTACCGATTGGCTGTTTGCCCAGGCGGCGCAGGCTGTCGATCAGGCTGGCGCGATGGCTTTCGATCCAGGCGCGCAGCAGGGTGCTGAAGTCCGGGCCGTCATCGTCGTCGTGTTTTTTCTTTTTCGGTTGCGGGTCGGCCGGCTTGGGCGCCACGCGTTCGGATACTTTAGGGCTGCGTGTGGCACTCATACGCCGGCCTCCCCGTCACCGATCAGGCGACCGCGTTGCAGGGTCAGCATGCGGTGGCGCATACGTGCGATCAGCGCCAGGTCGTGACTGGCGATGAGTACGCTGGTGCCCAGGCGGTTGATGTCTTCGAACACCCCCATGATCTCGGCCGCCAGGCGCGGGTCGAGGTTACCGGTGGGCTCGTCGGCCAGCAGCAAGGCCGGGCGGTGGACAATGGCGCGGGCAATGCCGACGCGCTGTTGCTGGTCCGTGGACAGATCGCCAGGGTAGAGGTCGGTCTTGTCCGACAGCGCCACGCGCTCCAGGGCCGAATCCACGCGCTTGATGATTTCGGCCTTGGACAACCCCAGGATCTGCAACGGCAACGCAACGTTGTTGAAGACGGTGCGATCGAACAGCAACTGGTGGTTCTGGAACACCACGCCGATCTGACGGCGCAGGAACGGAATCTGCGCATTGCTGATGGTGGCCAGGTCTTGGCCTGCCAGCAGCAGTTTGCCAGTGGTGGGGCGTTCCATGGCCAGCAGCAGGCGTAACAGGGTACTTTTGCCGGCGCCGGAATGGCCGGTCACAAACAAGAACTCGCCGCGACGCACTCGAAAGCTCAGCTCATGCAAGCCCACATGCCCGTTGGCATAGCGTTTACCGACCTGTTCGAATCGAATCATGAACGCTCCCGCTCGGCAAACAGTGCCTGTACAAAGGGTTCGGCTTCAAAGGTGCGCAGGTCGTCGATGCCTTCACCGACGCCGATATAACGAATCGGCAACCCGAACTGTTTGGCCAGGGCAAAGATCACGCCGCCTTTGGCCGTGCCGTCGAGCTTGGTCAACGCCAGGCCGGTCAGTTGCACCGTCTGGTTGAATTGCTTGGCCTGGCTGATGGCGTTCTGGCCGGTGCCGGCGTCGAGCACCAGCAGCACTTCGTGGGGCGCGTCGGCGTCAAGCTTGCCGATCACGCGGCGCACTTTCTTCAGCTCTTCCATCAGGTTGTCTTTGGTGTGCAGGCGCCCGGCGGTGTCGGCGATCAGCACGTCGATGTTGCGCGCCTTGGCGGCTTGCACGGCATCGAAGATCACCGAAGCGGAGTCGGCACCGGTGTGCTGGGCGATCACCGGGATCTTGTTGCGCTCACCCCACACTTGCAACTGCTCGACGGCAGCGGCGCGGAAGGTGTCGCCGGCGGCCAGCATGACTTTCTTGCCTTCCAGTTGCAGCTTCTTGGCCAATTTGCCGATGGTGGTGGTCTTGCCGGCGCCGTTGACGCCCACCACCAGGATCACAAACGGTTTTTTCGGGGGAATCACCAGCGGTGCTTCAACAGGCTTGAGCATCGCAGCCAGCTCGGCCTGCAAGGATTTGTACAGTGCGTCGGCATCGGTCAACTGCTTGCGCGCAACCTTCTGCGTGAGGCTCTGGATGATCACGGCGGTGGCTTCTACACCCACGTCGGCGGTGAGCAGACGGGTTTCGATGTCTTCCAGCAGTTCGTCATCGATGGTCTTTTTGCCCAGGAACAGGCTGGCCATGCCTTCGCCAATGCTGGCGCTGGTTTTGCTCAGGCCTTGCTTGAGGCGGGCGAAGAAGCCGGTCTTGCCGGTTTCGGTTGATGGCGCGACGGGCGCAGGCTCGACGACAGCAGGTGCGGCAACCAGAGGCGCGGGGACTTCAACGACCGGCGGCGCTTGAACCACGACGTGTTCTACCGGCTCCGGTTCAATCACCGTTGGAATCGGCGGCACCACGTGCTCGGCCTGCACATCCTCAACCAGAGCGACCGGCTCTTCGGCCACCGGCAACTGCGGCCATGGCGTATGCTCGGGCTCCGGTGCGGCCTCGGCGACCGGCTGCAACACCGGCTCAGCCATCGGCAACACCACCGGCGCCGGCGCTTCGGCAACCGGTTCGGCATCGATTACGGGTTCAGGGGTCGGTTCAGCTTGAACCTGCGGCTGTTCGACGACGGTTTCCTGCGGCTTTTTGCGCAGCCATCCGAACAGGCCTTTCTTCTCGCCAGCCGCAGCTGGGGTCTTCTTGTCGTCGTTGGAACCAAACATGGAGACGGCTATCTCAAGGTAGCGACGCGCCAAGGGGCGCGTCGGTAAATAAAATACGATGCGTAACAGACTGTTTTTTAGCCAGCTCGTTCATGCGCAACATTTTGTAAGGCCTAAATAGAGCCTTAACAAGACAGCCGCAGTGGCCGTCCTTAAGTCGGACCAGTATCCTAGCACCTCCTCGCCCGCCGACGCTAAGACCAAGCGGGCAGCCCAACAGGTTTAAAAACGAATGAATGCTCTAGCCCGCCGCGCCGCAGGCCTGCTGCTCAGCACAGTTTGTCTGCCCCTTTCAGCTTTGGCCGCCGACCCACAACCCACCCATGAATTCACGCTGGACAACGGCCTCAAGGTCGTCGTCCGCGAAGATCATCGTGCCCCGGTGGTGGTTTCCCAGGTTTGGTACAAAGTCGGTTCGAGCTACGAAACCCCGGGCCAGACCGGCTTGTCCCACGCCCTGGAGCACATGATGTTCAAGGGCAGCGCCAAAGTCGGTCCCGGCGAAGCTTCGCTGATCCTGCGTGACCTGGGCGCTGAAGAAAATGCGTTCACCAGCGACGACTACACCGCCTACTACCAGGTATTGGCCCGTGATCGCCTGGGCGTGGCCTTTGAACTCGAAGCCGACCGCATGGCCAGCCTGCGCCTGCCGGCCGACGAGTTCAGCCGCGAAATCGAGGTTATTAAAGAAGAGCGCCGCCTGCGCACCGACGATAACCCGATGTCCAAGGCCTTTGAGCGCTTCAAGGCCATGGCTTTCCCGGCCAGCGGTTACCACACGCCAACCATCGGCTGGATGGCCGACCTGGACCGCATGAAAGTCGAAGAGCTGCGCCACTGGTATCAGTCTTGGTATGTGCCGAACAACGCCACCCTGGTGGTGGTCGGCGACGTGACCCCGGACGAAGTAAAAAGCCTGGCCCAGCGCTACTTCGGCCCGATCCCCAAGCGTGACGTTCCTCCGGCCAAGATCCCGATGGAGCTGGCCGAACCCGGCGAACGCCTGCTGACCCTGCATGTGCAGACCCAACTGCCCAGCGTGATCCTGGGTTTCAACGTGCCCGGCCTGGCCACTGCCGAAGAGAAGCGCTCGGTGCAGGCCCTGCGCCTGATTTCAGCCCTGTTGGACGGCGGCTACAGCGCGCGCATCTCCGAACAGCTGGAACGCGGTGAAGAGTTGGTCTCCGCCGCTTCCACCAACTACGACGCCTACACCCGTGGCGACACGTTGTTCATGCTGACGGCCACCCCCAATCAACAAAAGAAAAAAACCGTCGCCCAAGCCGAAGCCGGCCTGTGGCGCCTGCTGGAAGAGTTGAAGGCCAAGCCGCCGACCGCCGAAGAACTGGAGCGTATCCGCGCCCAGGTCATTGCCGGCCTGGTGTACCAGCGCGATTCGATCACCAGCCAGGCCACGGCCATCGGCTCCCTGGAAACCGTTGGCCTGTCCTGGAAGCTGATGGATTCTGAGTTGGCCGACCTGCAAAGCGTGACCCCGGAAGATATCCAGAAGGCCGCACGCACCTATTTCACCCGCGAACGTCTGAGCGTCGCCCATGTTCTGCCTGAGGAGACCGCTCATGAGTGATCGCAAAAGCAGCCGCCTGATCCTGCCCGGCCTGATCGCCGTTACATTGATCGCCGCCAGCGCCGTGTATCTCCTGCGCCCCAGCGAGTCGGTCGCCAGCCAGGCCCTGGACAAGGCGCAATCAGCCGAAAAACTGCAATCGCTGGCAGAGCTGGACGGCAAGGCGCCGACCAACCGCAAGCTCGACGTGCAAACCTGGACCACCGCCGAAGGCGCCAAGGTGCTGTTCGTCGAAGCCCATGAGCTGCCGATGTTCGACGTGCGCATCCTGTTCGCCGCTGGCAGCAGCCAGGACGGCGATGTGCCGGGCCTGGCATTGATGACCAACGCCATGCTCAACGAAGGCGTGCCGGGCAAGGATGTCAGCCAGATCGCCAGTGGCTTCGAGGGCCTGGGTGCCGACTTCGGCAATGGCGCTTACCGCGATATGGCGCTGGTGTCCCTGCGCAGCCTAAGCGCGAGCGACAAGCGCGAAGCCGCCCTGGCGCTGTTTGACCAGGTGCTCGGCCAGCCGACCTTCCCCGCCGACTCCCTGGCGCGCATCAAAAACCAGATCCTCGCCGGCTTCGAATACCAAAAGCAAAACCCCGGCAAACTGGCGAGCCTGGAGCTGTTCAAGCGCTTGTATGGCGACCATCCTTACGCGCACCCGAGCGAAGGCACGCCTGAAAGCGTGCCGAAGATTACCCAGGCGCAGCTGCACGCGTTCCATGCCAAGGCGTACGCCGCCGGCAATGCGGTGATTGCAGTGGTGGGCGACCTGACCCGCGCCGAAGCCGAGGCCATGACGGCCAAGGTCTCCGCGTCGCTGCCCAAAGGCCCGGCCCTGGCGAAAATCGCCCAGCCGACCGAACCCAAGGCAGGCCTGAGCCGTATCGAATTCCCGTCCAAGCAGACCCACCTACTGTTCGCCCAGTTGGGCATCGACCGCGCCGACCCGGACTACGCAGCCTTGTCCCTGGGCAACCAGATCCTTGGCGGCGGTGGCTTTGGCACCCGCTTGATGAGCGAGGTGCGCGAGAAGCGCGGCCTGACCTACGGCGTGTACTCAAGTTTCTCGCCGATGCAGGTGCGCGGCCCGTTCATGATCAACCTGCAAACCCGCGCCGAAATGAGTGGCGGCACCCTGCGCCTGGTCGAGGAGGTGCTGGCCGATTACCTCAAGACCGGCCCGACGCAGAAAGAACTGGATGACGCCAAGCGCGAGCTGGCCGGCAGTTTCCCGCTGTCGACCGCGAGCAACGCCGATATCGTCGGCCAGTTGGGCGTCATGGGTTTCTACAACCTGCCGCTGAGCTATCTGGAAGATTTCATGAAACAATCCCAGGCCCTGACCGTAGAGCAGGTCAAGGCTGCCTTGAACAAACACTTGAGCGCCGACAAGATGGTCATCGTGACCGCCGGCCCGACGATTGCGCAAAAGCCACTACCGCCCCCCACTGACAAACCCGCCGAGCAGCCGCTCGGGGTTCCGGAGCATTAATGGCCAGTTCATCTCGCCCGAAAAAACCTGTCCACAACGTACACAACGGTGTGGGCCAACTGCGCATCATTGGCGGTGAATGGGGCAGCCGCAAGCTGAGCTTCCCTGACGTCGTGGGCTTGCGCCCCACGCCGGATCGCGTGCGTGAAACCCTGTTCAACTGGCTCGCACCATATATCGCGGGCGCCAAGGTGCTGGACCCGTTTGCCGGCAGTGGCGCGCTGTTCCTGGAAGCGCTGTCCCGTGGTGCGGCGCAGGCCCAGGCGCTGGATGCGAGCAATGTGGCGGTGTCCAGCCTCAAGGAACACCTGGGCACCTTGCGTTGCACCAACGGCCAGGTGCAAACCGCCGACGCGCTGCGCTACCTGGAAACCCAGGCGGCCAGCGAATACGACGTGGTGTTCCTCGACCCACCGTTCAACCAGAACCTGTTGCCTACCGTGTGCACGCTGCTGGAAGAGCGCCAATGGCTGGCGCCGGATGCGTGGGTCTACACCGAAAGCGAGACCGCGCCGTCCAGCCTGGGCTTGCCGGGTGCGTGGCGCCTGCATCGGGAGCAGAAGTCCGGGCGGGTGTATTACGCGCTGTGGCATCGTTTGGTCGAGAGTGCCGAATAAGCCCAGCGAGCGGGCTGTCAGGCAAGCCGGCTGTCGTGGCGAGCTTGCTCGCCCGCCACAAAGAGATGTTCATGAACCCGTCTGACCACTTCAAACCCGCCTTCGGCCTCGGCAACCCCCACCTGCAAACCCTGTGGGGGCCGCTGTGGCGTCCCTCCACCCCTATCGAGCGTCAACGCGAACGCCTGTGGCTGGACGATGGCGACTTTCTCGACCTCGACTGGCATGGCCCCCATGACGTGCAAGCGCCGTTGGTGCTGGTGCTGCATGGGTTGACCGGTTCATCCAACTCGCCCTACGTGGCCGGCCTGCAAAAAGTCCTCGGTGCTCAAGGCTGGGCCAGCGTGGCGCTGAACTGGCGTGGCTGCTCCGGCGAGCCGAACCTATTGACCGCAGCTATCACTCGGGTGCCAGCGAAGACTTGGCGGCAACGATTGCCCATCTGCGCGCCAAGCGGCCGTTGGCACCGTTGTATGCCGTGGGTTATTCCCTGGGCGGTAATGTGCTGCTCAAGCATTTGGGCGAAACCGGCGAAACGTCCGGGCTGCAAGGCGCTGCGGCGGTGTCGGTACCGTTTCGCCTGGACCAGTGCGCAGACCGCATCGGGCTGGGCTTTTCGCGGGTGTATCAGAAGCACTTCATGCGCGAGATGCTGGCGTATATCCGCGTCAAGCAGCACCAGTTTCTACAGGATGGCCGGGAAGAAGGCCTGAAAACCCTGGGCGCCCTGGGCTCACTGGAGAAGATGCGCACGTTCTGGGATTTCGATGGCCGGGTGACCGCGCCGCTGCACGGCTTTTTGAGTGCCGAGGACTATTACCGCCAGGCGTCGAGCCGCTATTACCTGGGCGCCATCCGTACGCCGACGCTGATTATCCAGGCGGCGGATGATCCGTTCGTGTTTGCGCACAGCCTGCCGCAAGCCAGCGAACTGTCGGCGTGCACCGAGTTTGAACTGACGGCCAAAGGTGGGCACGTGGGCTTCGTCGATGGCTCACTGAAACGCCCCGGCTACTACCTTGAGCGGCGCATTCCCCAATGGCTTAGGGCACAACACGGTTAAACATGTGGAAGGGGCTTGCCCTCCCACATTTGGATTGGGTTTACACGGCTGAAAACTCAGTCGCCCGTAGCAATTGCCCGCGCCGGATCAGTAATCCACTCACTCCACGACCCCGCATATAACTTGCCCAACGGGTATCCCGCCAGGCTCAGGGCAAACAGGTTATGGCAGGCCGTCACCCCGGAACCGCAATACGCCACCAGGTCCTCTGGCGAGCGCCCCTGCAATTGCGCGGCAAAGCGCTGCTTGAGGTGCTCGGCCGGCAGAAAGCGGCCATCACTGCCGAGGTTTTCGTTGAACGCCGCGCATTGCGCACCGGGGATATGCCCGGCAATCGGATCGATGGGCTCCACTTCGCCGCGAAAACGCGCGGGTGCGCGCGCGTCGATCAAAGTCAGGCCCGGCTGGCCCAGGCGTTTTTGCAGGTGCTCGGCGTCCAGCAGCAGGTGATTGTCCGGCTTGCCGACAAAGCTTCCCGTCGCGATTACCGGCGCGTCCAGGCTCAATGGGAAACCAGCGCTGTGCCAGGCCTTGAGGCCACCGTCCAGAATAAACACGCCATCGCGCTTGCCCAGCCAGGCCAGCAGCCACCACGCGCGGGCGGCATAAGCGCCGGGGCCGTCGTCGTACAGCACCACATCGGTGTCGGCGCTGATACCCCAGGCCCGTAGTTGCTCGGCGAATGTGTTCGCGTCCGGCAGAGGGTGACGGCCGGTCACGCCCTTGGTCACCGGCCCGCTGAGATGGCGATCCAGGTCGGCATAATGCGCGCCTTCGATATGCCCTTCGGCGTAGCTGCAACGACCGTAATCCGGATCTTCCAGGGCAAAGCGGCAATCAAGAATCACCAAGGCACCGCACTCGCGGCGTTCGGCCAATTGCTGGGGGCTGATCAGTTGGGCAAGCGGCATGACGAACTCCTACGAATGCATGTGGGAAAGCGCTACTTCACTTCTTCCAGTGCCTGGTTCAACGGCACGTAAAACTCTTTGAACAGTGCATCCACCGCCTCTTTGGCCTGGGGCGTGACAAAACCCGCCTCCAACACCAACACCTGGTACACCCCGCGCTTGATGGCTTCGGCACTCAGGTGCGCGGAGTTTTCATTGGTAGTGCACAAAAACCGCACCCAGGAGGTGAGGATAATCCAGGCATTGAGGGTCAGGGCTTCGGTTTGCACGGGGTTCATATTGAGGATGCCGGCATCGACAAACCCTCGGTAAATGGCGCCCCCCTGGGTCAGGCAACGTTGGGAAAACCGCCTGTAGCCGGTGGCCAGTTCAGGGTCGCTTTCCAGCAAGTGTTCAAGATCGCGATGTAAAAAACGGTAGCGCCACATACCGGCCAGTACGGCCTGCAAGTAAAAGCGCTTGTCTTCCACGACCATACCGCGCCCCTGGGGCGGGCGTAGGAAACTGTCCACCAGCGCTTCGTATTCACGGAACAGCACGGCGATAATCGCCTGCTTGTTGGGGAAGTGGTAGTACAGGTTGCCCGGGGAAATTTCCATATGGGCGGCGATATGGTTGGTGCTGACACTGCGCTCGCCCTGCTGGTTAAAAAGCTCCAGGCTGGTTTGCACAATGCGTTCGCTGGTCTTTACTCGTGGTGCCATAGGGGAATCAGCTTCTATACACGGGATAGAGCATCTTACGGCCTATCCTTGCCAGGATAAATCTGCATGTTGCTGCAATGTTATTTGACAATTTAGAGCAATGACTCTAAAAATCCAGGCAGACCAATAACAATCGGTGCCGCGCCATGTCTGCCAACGTTGCCTACCTGCAAGATTCCCAGGCGCTGGATCAACTCCAGACCCTGTTCGACGCACAACGTCGCGCCTATGCGGCCAACCCGATGCCACCGGCCGGGCAGCGTCAGCAATGGCTCAAGGCCCTGCGTGACCTGCTCAGCAACGAGCGCCAGGCGCTGATCAACGCCATCAGCCAGGACTTCAGCCACCGCAGCGCGGATGAAACCCTGTTCGCCGAATTGATGCCCAGCCTGCACGGCATTCACTACGCCAGCAAACACCTCAAAGGCTGGATGAAACCGTCCCGCCGCTCTGTAGGCATTGCCTTCCAACCCGCGTCAGCCAAAGTCATTTATCAGCCGCTGGGCGTGGTTGGCGTGATTGTGCCGTGGAACTATCCGCTGTACCTGGCCATTGGGCCGCTGGTCGGCGCGTTGGCGGCAGGCAACCGGGTGATGCTCAAGCTCAGCGAATCCACCCCGGCCACCGGTGAGCTGCTCAAAACGCTGCTGGCGAAGATTTTCCCCGAAGACCTGGTGTGCGTGGTGCTGGGCGAGGCCGAAGTGGGCATGGCGTTTTCCAGGCTGCGCTTCGATCACCTGCTGTTCACCGGCGCCACCAGCATCGGCAAGCATGTGATGCGCGCGGCGGCCGAACATCTCACGCCGGTCACCCTGGAACTGGGCGGTAAGTCGCCCGCCATCGTCTCGGACGATGTGCCGCTCAAGGACGCCGCCGAGCGCATTGCCTTCGGCAAAGCCTTGAATGCCGGACAAACCTGCGTGGCGCCGGACTACGTGCTGGTGCCGGAAGACCGCGTCGATGGGTTTATCGAGGCCTACAGCAAAGCGGTTCGCGGGTTTTATCCGACACTGGCGGACAACCCGGACTACACCGCCATCATCAACGAGCGACAACTGGCGCGGCTCAACAGTTACGTCAAGGACGCCACCGACAAAGGCGCCACCCTGATTGCGCTGTACGACCAAGGCCAGGCACGGCGCATGGCCCACAGCCTGTTGCTGAATGTCAGCGACGACATGACGGTGATGCAAGATGAAATCTTCGGCCCCGTGCTGCCGATCGTGCCCTATCGCGGTATCGACCAGGCGTTTGCCTACATCAACCAGCGCCCTCGCCCACTGGCGCTGTACTACTTCGGCTACAACAAGGGCGAGCAGAACCGCGTCCTTCACGAAACCCATTCCGGCGGCGTCTGCCTGAACGACACGCTGCTGCACGTGGCCCAGGACGACATGCCATTCGGCGGCATCGGCCCTTCGGGCATGGGCCATTACCACGGCCACGAAGGTTTCCTGACCTTCAGCAAGGCCAAGGGTGTGCTGGTGAAACAGCGCCTGAACGCCGCCAAGTTGATCTACCCGCCCTACGGTAAATCCATCCAGAAGTTGATCCAGACGTTATTCGTTCGCTGATACCGCCACCCACGGGACAACAATAACAATGAACCCTAGCCTGACTGAAACACCCGTGCTGTCGCGGCGCGGCGTCTTGAAAATCGGCCTGTGCGCCAGCGCCTTCCTAGCCACCGCCGGGTTGGGCGCCAGCCTCAGCGGCTGCTCCAGCAGCACACCGGCCAGCGGCTTTGCCCTGCTGCGCAGTAGCGATCTGCCGTTTCTGCGCGCGGTGATCCCGGTGTTGCTGGAGGGCGTCGCCAGTGCCCAGCAAATCGCCAGCGGCGTCGAAGACACCCTGAAAAAACTCGATTTCAGCCTGCAGCACCTGTCGCCCGAGATGTTCAAGCTCACGCAGCAACTGTTCGACGTATTGAGCATGGGCATCACCCGCGGCCCTTTGACCGGCATCTGGGGCAGTTGGGAAAACGCCGACAGCGAACAGATCCGCAACTTCCTGCACCGCTGGGAGAACAGCTACCTGAACCTGCTGCGCATGGGCCAGGGCTCACTGCTCAAACTGGTGATCATGGCCTGGTACTTCCAACCGGCCGCGTGGGCCCATTGCGGCTATCCCGGCCCGCCGAAGATCTGATTCGCATCCCCCACAATAAAAACAAGAGACGACCCTGATGCCCGTACCCGATCTGTTCCGCGAAGGCCTTGCCCGTGGCTGGAAAACCCACAACGGCGCCGCCCTCGATAACGACCTGACCCTGGAAGCCGACGTGGCCATCATCGGCAGCGGCGCAGGTGGTGGCACCACCGCCGAGATCCTCAGCGCCGCCGGCTACAAGGTGCTGCTGATCGAAGAAGGCCCGCTCAAGACCAGCAGCGACTTCAAGTTGCTCGAGGACGAGGCCTACACCAGCCTGTACCAGGAGGGTATCGGCCGCATGAGCAAGGACGGCGCGATCACTATCCTGCAGGGCCGGGCCGTGGGCGGCACTACGTTGATCAACTGGACCTCCAGCTTCCGCACCCCGGACGCCACCCTCGCCCACTGGGCCAGCGAATATGCGGTCAAAGGCCACAGCAGTGCCGAGATGGCGCCGTGGTTCGAGAAGATGGAACAACGCCTGGGCATCGCGCCTTGGGCCGTGCCACCGAACGCTAACAACGACGTGATCCGCAAGGGCTGCGAGCAACTGGGCTACAGCTGGCATGTGATCCCGCGCAATGTGCGTGGCTGCTTCAACCTGGGCTATTGCGGCATGGGTTGCCCGGTCAACGCCAAGCAATCGATGCTGGTGACCACCATCCCATCCACCCTGGAAAAAGGCGGCGAGCTGCTGTACCTGGCTCGCGCCGAACGCTTGAACTACAGCGGCGACCGCATCAGCAGCCTGGAATGCCTGGCGATGGACGCGCGCTGCGTAGCCCCCACCGGGCGCAAGATTACCGTGAAGGCCAAGCACTACGTGCTGTCGGGCGGCGGCATCAACAGCCCGGCGCTGCTGATGCGCTCGGACGCACCCGACCCGCACTCGCGGCTGGGCAAGCGCACCTTTTTGCACTTGGTGAATTTTTCCGCCGCCTTGTTCGACGAGGTGATCAACCCGTTCTACGGCGCGCCACAGTCCATCTACTCCGACCATTTCCAGTGGCAGGATGGCACCACTGGCAAAATGTCCTACAAGCTTGAGGCGCCCCCCTTGCATCCGGCCTTGGCCAGCACCTTGCTGGGGGGCTACGGCACGCAAAACGCCCTGGACATGAGCCAACTGCCCAACACCCACGCCATGCTCGCGCTGCTGCGCGACGGCTTCCACCCCGACAGCCCCGGCGGCAACGTGGAACTGCGCGGCGACGGCACGCCGGTGCTCGACTATCAGGTGTCGCCCTATGCGTGGGACGGCCTGCGCCGGGCGTTTCACAGCATGGCCGAGATCCAGTTCGCGGCGGGCGCCAAGTCCGTCAAACCGCTGCACCACGATGCGCGCTACGTAAAAACCTTGGCCGAAGCGCGTACCTTGATCGACGGCTTGAACCTGGAACTGCACCGCACCTGCCTGGGCAGCGCTCATGTGATGGGCGGTTGCGCCATGGGTGAAGACCCGACAAACGCGGTGGCCGACAGCCTCGGTCGTCATCACCAATTACGCAATCTATCGATCCACGATGGCTCGCTGTTCCCCACCAGTATTGGGGCCAACCCGCAATTATCGGTCTACGGATTGACCGCACAACTGGCCAGCGCATTGGCCGAACGTCTGAAAACAGCGTGAAAAAACGTTCGATTCGCGGCCTCTATCTACATAAGTCGACTTGGCCGACCGGGATGGCTGCGATACCATCCGGTTCCCCAACGGACTCCGCCAGGACGACGCGATGAACCGAGTGTTGTACCCAGGTACCTTCGACCCGATTACCAAAGGCCATGGCGATCTGGTCGAACGCGCCTCTCGCTTGTTCGACCATGTGATCATCGCGGTCGCGGCCAGCCCCAAGAAAAACCCGCTGTTTCCCCTGGAGCAGCGCGTGGAGCTGGCGCGAGAGGTCACCAAGCACCTGCCCAACGTAGAAGTGGTGGGCTTTTCGACACTGCTGGCACATTTCGCCAAGGAGCAGAACGCCAACGTGTTCCTGCGTGGCCTGCGCGCGGTGTCGGACTTCGAATATGAATTCCAGCTGGCCAACATGAACCGGCAACTGGCGCCGGAGGTTGAGAGCCTGTTTCTCACGCCGTCTGAGCGTTATTCGTTCATTTCTTCGACGTTGGTCCGTGAAATCGCCGCTTTGGGCGGAGATATCACCAAGTTCGTCCACCCGGCCGTGGCGGATGCGCTGACGCTGCGCTTCAAGAAGTAAGACCGCTTAATCGGCGCCTGCTCGCACTGCGCGCGCCAATGCGGCACAATTGCGCGCATTCGTTTTCAGATGCCTTGGCCGAGTGCCCTGGCAGGAGTTTCCATGTCCCTGATCATCACCGACGATTGCATCAATTGCGACGTCTGCGAACCCGAGTGCCCGAACGCTGCTATTTCCCAAGGTGAGGAGATCTACGTGATCGACCCCAACCTGTGTACCCAGTGTGTCGGCCACTATGACGAACCTCAGTGCCAGCAGGTGTGCCCGGTGGATTGCATTCCACTGGATGAAGCCCATCCGGAGACGCACGAGCAGTTGATGGAGAAGTATCGGAACATTACCGGTAAGGCTTGAGGTTCTTTGGTGCCTGTAAGGGCCTCATCGGGGGCAAGCCCCCTCCCACATTTGCAACGCATTCCAAGTGTGGGAGGGGGCTTGCCCCCAATGGCTATATCAGCCTTCACATAGCAATCAGCGCTGGCACTTAGGGCAAAACACACTCGCCCGCTGCCCCAGCACCACATTGCGCAACTCTGTCCCGCAGACCTTGCACGCCTCGCCTGCGCGGCCATAGACGAACAGCTCCTGCTGGAAATACCCCGGCTGCCCGTCGCCGCCGATAAAGTCCCGCAACGTGGTCCCGCCACGCTCGATAGCCGCCGCCAGGATGCGCTTGATCTCGACCGCCAGCTTCAAATAACGCCCGCGTGAAATACCGCCGGCGGCGCGACGCGGGTCGATTCCGGCCGCAAACAGCGCTTCCGTCGCATAGATATTGCCCACGCCCACCACCACCGCGTTGTCCATGATGAACGGCTTCACCGCCATCGACCGCCCACGGGACAGCTGGAACAGGCGCTCGCCATCAAACAGCTCGGTCAACGGCTCCGGCCCCAGGCGGATCAGCAGCTCGTGGTTGTGTGGGTCCTGGCTCCAGAGCATCGCGCCGAAGCGCCGTGGGTCGGTGTAGCGCAGGGCCAGGCCCGATTCCAGCTCGATGTCCACATGCTCATGCTTGGCCGCCGGCATGCCGATTTCCACCAGGCGCAGGTTGCCCGACATCCCCAAGTGGCTGATCAAGGTGCCGACTTCGGCGTTGATCAGCAGGTACTTGGCGCGCCGCTCCACCAGCACGATGCGCTGCCCGGACAGGCGCACATCCAGGTCTTCCGGGATCGGCCAGCGCAGGCGGCGCTCACGCACCACCACACGGCTGACGCGCTGGCCTTCCAGGTGCGGCGCGATCCCGCGCCGGGTGGTTTCGACTTCGGGTAACTCGGGCATGTGTACCTCTTGAAGGAAGGGTCAGTGCGCGCCCAGCTCGCGGATCGACAACTTCATGCTCTCGAAGTCGTATTCCGACAGGCCCACGTAGTCCAGCACCAGAGGGCCGACGGCCGCCCACTCATGATCGACCGCCTGGTTGCCCAGCACCCGGTAGGACGAGCAAATGTGCTCGGCCATCTTCAGGATCGCCAGCAGATTCTTCAGCTGCGGATTGCGCGTCGACTCATCGCTGAAAATCGCCAGGGCGTTGTGGTGGTTGGCAATGGCGTCGGTCACATGCTCCGGCAGGCGCCAGGACTTGGCCGTGTAGTAGCCGACCACCGCATGGTTGGTGTTGAACGCCGTGTTTTCGGTATCGACTATGCGGCTCTCGGGCCCCGCGTTGGCATAAGCCTGTTCAAGCACGGTCATGTATTGGGGGAAACGCTTGAGCATCAGCGGCACGCCGCAATCGTGGAACAACCCCAGGGCGTAGGCCTCGTCGACTGCCTGGGCGCCGGTGCGCTTGGCCAGGGTCAGGCAGGTCATGGCCACATCCTGGGCGGTATCCCAGAAGCGGTTGAGGGTGACGATGGTGTCATCGCTCATCTCGCCCTTGATCGACAGGGCGTTGATCAGGTTGATGATCGAACGGCTGCCGAGCAGGTTCACCGCACGCTGGATCGAAGCAATCTTGTTGCTCAGCCCGTAATACGACGAGTTGACGATTTTCAGCAGCGCGCCGGAGAGGCCCGGGTCTTGGGAGATCAACCGCGCGATCACCTCCAGGTCCGGGTCGGGCATGTACTGCTCCATCTGCAAATCCACCATGATTTGCGGCTGAGGGGGCACGCTGATGCCCTGCAGGGCCTGCTGGATCTGTTCGGCGGAAAGCTCTTGGGACATAAGTACACACTCTGGGCTAGGCGAGGATTCTAACCCCTAAGCAAAGCTGACCGACACCTCAAATACCGGATTGGACGCAGACCCAGTGGGGGAGCCGGGCTTGCCCGCGATAGCATCGACACCGTACGTCAGATACACCGCAGCGCCCGCATCGCAGGCAAGCCAGCTCCCACATGAACCGTGCCGCAACAGGTATACTCCCGCTCTTTTTTCCGGAGCGACGTCATGTCCCTGCCAAGCCTGCGTCTCAAAGCCAACGCCGATCGTCGTTTGCGCAACGGCCACCTGTGGGTCTACAGCAACGAAATCGACGTGGCCGCCACCCCACTCCACGGCTTCCAGGCAGGCGACCAGGCTATCCTGGAAGCAGCCGGCGGCAAGACCCTGGGCATCGTGGCCATGAGCCCGAACAACCTGATCTGCGCGCGCCTGCTGTCGCGCGACATCAAGTTGCCGCTGGACAAGTCGCTGCTGGTGCACCGCCTCAACGTCGCCCTGTCCCTGCGTGACCGGCTGTTCGACAAGCCGTTCTACCGCCTGGTCTACGGTGATTCCGACCTGCTGCCGGGCCTGGTGGTCGACCGTTTCGGCGACATCCTGGTGGTACAGATCGCCTCGGCGACCATGGAAGCGCATAAAGAAGACGTGATCGCCGCACTGACCCAAGTGCTCAAGCCAAGCGGCATCCTGTTCAAGAACGACTCCGCCGCGCGCGACGCCGAAGGCCTCAACCGCTACGTCGAAACCGTGTTCGGCCTGGTGCCGGAGTGGGTTGCGCTGGAAGAGAACGGCGTGAAATTCGAAGCCCCGGTGATCCAGGGCCAGAAAACCGGCTGGTTCTACGACCACCGCATGAACCGCGCCCGCCTGGCGCCGTATGCCAAAGGCAAGCGAGTACTCGACCTGTACAGCTACATCGGCGGCTGGGGCGTGCAAGCCGCCGCCTTTGGTGCCAGTGAAGTGTTCTGCGTCGACGCTTCGGCCTTCGCCCTCGACGGCGTAGAGCGCAACGCCGCGCTGAACGGCTTTGCCGAGAAGATGACCTGCATCGAAGGCGACGTCTTTGAAGCGCTTAAAGAACTGAAAGCCAGCGAAGAACGCTTCGACGTGATCGTCGCCGACCCACCGGCCTTCATCAAGCGCAAAAAAGACATGAAAAACGGCGAAGGCGCCTACCGCCGCCTCAACGAGCAAGCCATGCGCCTGCTCAGCAAAGACGGCATCCTCGTCAGCGCCTCGTGCTCCATGCACCTGCCGGAAGACGACCTGCAAAACATCCTGCTCACCAGCGCCCGCCACCTGGACCGCAACATCCAGATGCTCGAACGCGGCGGCCAGGGCCCGGACCATCCGGTGCACCCGGCGATCGTGGAGACGCGGTACATCAAGAGCATTACGTGCCGGTTGTTGCCTAACAGCTGAGATCAAGCGCAGATGTAAATGTGGGAGGGGCAAGCCCTCCCACATTTAAAGTGCGTGATTTCCGGAAATTTCCCACATCACTTTTGATTGAATTCCACTTTTCGCGGACTAGTATCGGTTTCTGGTTTTACTCCGGAAAATAAAAACAATGTCTGGGTCCACCCTCTCCCGCTTCACCCTCATCACCTGCATTTCCCTGATCAGCTTCTTCCCGATCAATATCCTTCTACCCTCCTTCCCCGCCCTGGCAGCCAGGTTCGACACCCCCAGCGCAGACATCGCGCTGTCGATCAGCCTGTTCACGTTGGTGTTTTCGATCTCGCAACTGGTCGCCGGCCCACTCTCGGATAAATGGGGCCGTAAGGAAGTTTTGCTTGGCTGCATCACGCTATCGATCTTGGGCGCTATAGGCTGCGCAATGGCGCCTGACTACCTGAGTTTTCTGCTGTTTCGCTCAGTCCAGGCCATGGGTTGCGGTTTCTTCGTCTTGGGACACGCACTGGTGGAAGACCTGTTCGAGGAACAGGACCGGGCCCGAGTACGCCTTTATTACATGACCTTCAGCGGTTCCTTTGTCGCCCTGTCACCGCTGATCGGCTCCTGGCTGCAAACCACCTTCGATTGGCAAGGCAGCTTCTACGGCTTCGCCTTGATGGCGCTGGGCATGTTGATCCATGCGTTTTGCATCCTGCCGTCCAGATCCGCCAGTGCGAACCACCCGTCGGTATCGATCACCAGCACACTCAAGGCGGTGGCCGCCAATCGCGATTTCCTGCGCTATTGGTGGATCGCCGCGCTGGTGTTCGCCTGCTACTTCGCCCTGATCAGCGTGACGCCGCTGATCTTCATGGACACACTCAAGCTATCGGCATACCAATATGCGCTGGTGCTGATGGTGTACGGCGGGGCTTATCTGTTCGGCGGTGTGGCGGCGTCGTATTGGCAGAAGCGTATTTCGCTGTCCCGGCAAATCAATATCGGTCTCGGCTTACTCTGCATCGCCGGCGTACTGTTGACGCTGATCCTAAGCCTGGATGCCATCACCACCGTCACCCTGCTGATCCCGATGCTGATCAGCGCCCTCGCCGTCACGTTGGTTCGGCCCGCCGCCATTTCTGCCGCAATGCTGTTGTTTTCCAGCCGTGCGGGTACGGCGGCCTCGGCGGGAAACAGCATTATGTTCCTCACCGCCGCCGTCAGCAGCGCGGCACTGGCCCAGGCGGACAATCATCTGCTGCTGGCCATCGCCTTCAGTTTCATCGGGTTCAGCCTATGGGGGCTGGTAACCAATCGCCGAGCAGGCGCGACTATCGCTCCCGAATCACTGGGGTGAGCAACATGTCGCTGGACTCCAATTGCAGGTAACGTGGCTTGGCCAACGAGACCTTCCCCGCGCGGATGTCGTGGATCAGCGTTTCAGTGTCGACGGCTCCGTCCGGCAGTTGCGTCCACAGCAAGGGGCCGCGATCGTCCCATTCACCCTTACTGTCCTGCACAAAAATGCGCGGTGGCTTGAAGTCGTGGCGGTAGCTGGTGCGGGGTATTGCCAGCACTTCGGGCCGGCCATCTTCATCGAGGTCCACTGCCCACAGTACACAGCCGGGCTCGCAGGGTGAGTCGGTGTCCAGGCTGAGTTCGGCGAACTGTTCGCTGTCTTTGGGCTGCGGCCCGATCCATTCCAGTTTGGGCTTGGGCCGCTGGGCGCGTTCTTTTTCGTACTGTTCGCTGAAACTCAGCGAGGTGTCGTCCATGCGCTCGCGCAGGGCGCGGCGTGACTCCGGGTTCAGGATGCGCTCCTGGTCCAGGTCGACCTGCAACTTCGCATAGGCCTCCTGGCCCGCCTTCTCCAAGCCGAATCGCAGGTTATGCGCATCAAACGCTTCAGCCTTGATGCGTCCGTCGAGCAAACGCCGCACCTGATCGTCGACGCTCAGGCGCACCGGGTCCAGGAGCGGCGTGTTGATCAGCACCAGCAGCCCACAGAACAGCAACGCCAGGGCCGGGTTGGTCAGCCGCAAGTTGCCCAGCCAGACCGGCGAGCGCAAGGCCACCGCCCACACCGCCGCCAGGCCATACAAGCCGCACAGCACGGCCAGTGCCAGCGCGATGAAGCGCAGTGGCGACAAGGCATATTGCTCGACCCGCAGCCAGCTTGAGTAAAACGCTAACCCTGCGAGTATCGGCAGGCACAGCAGGCTCAACTCGATAAAGTGCGTCAACCATTTGGGATACGGGCGGGGTTGCACGCCATCCTGGAAAACCCCATTGAGCAGGAACAACTGCGCCCCGGTCAGCACCAGCAGAATCGGGGTGGAGTAGCCCGTCGCCCAAATCCGCGACAGCCCGGTGAAGGGCAAGGTCAGGGTAAACAACACGCTGATCAGCGCGATCAACGGTAACAACAGACCACAAGCGCTCAACAACATGCCGCGCATCTGGCCGATAACCTTCTCGCTGCGCGCCGCCAGGTACATCCCCAGGGCGAACACCAGCGGCAGGCTGAAGCACAGGAATAGCTTGCTCCAGAAGTGATGCTCGAAAAACTCGATGCCCAGCATCAGGAACAGTTGGCCCCAGAGCTTGAGCAACAGCATGAACACCGCCACCAGAATCAGGGCGTACAGCACAATAAACACACTGCTCCAGGCTTGCAGGAACAGGGCTTCATAACGCCAGCGCTCGCCTTTGGCCGCAGGCCAGGCGAACAGAAACGTGGCGCAGACATAACTCAACACCACCAGGCTGATGACCCACGAATTGATCGCCCAGCGAGGATTGCCCTCAGGGTCAAGGCCCTGGCAGACCCACAGCGTCATGCCACCCATCAGCAAGGTAAACGCCAGCGTAGGCAGCAATGAGCGCCAATGTCGGGCTTTTTCGCCCAGCAACTGCAAGGCCGTACCACCTACCAACACAACGGTGCCGGTGACAAAAAACAGCGTCTCGCTCAAGCGATGCAGTTGTCCGGCGTAATAGCAGACGATTCCCTGGATCAGGCCGATCAGCAGGTAGAACCCTAGAAAACGGTGAATAGCGGGCATTCCAATTCCTTTGGAGCGAGGTGAGGGCAAAGGGCCGCTAGTCTAAACAAAGCCGGCGGCGCTGAGTATTGCCCCATTCCCTCCAGCCGCCAGCGGTGTAGAATCGGCCCTATTCATCGCCAGTCATCCCCCGGCGGGTTTATGAGCTCAAGGCCACTGCGCACGGCGATCCCGTAACGTTTGCGGCAACTTCCGGACACCAGTGCCATTTTTCGGGTGTTCCAGACGTCAATAGAAGCTCACTCCCCTTTGATACCGATTAGCCGCCCGGAGTGCTCCATGCCAGATTACCGCTCGAAAACATCCACCCACGGCCGCAACATGGCCGGTGCGCGCGCGCTGTGGCGTGCCACGGGGATGAAAGATGACGACTTCAAAAAGCCGATCATCGCGATTGCCAACTCGTTTACCCAGTTCGTACCGGGCCACGTCCACCTCAAGGACCTGGGCCAACTGGTCGCCCGCGAAATCGAACGCGCCGGCGGCGTGGCCAAGGAATTCAACACCATCGCCGTGGACGACGGCATCGCCATGGGCCATGACGGCATGCTGTATTCCCTGCCGAGCCGCGAGATCATCGCCGACTCCGTGGAGTACATGGTCAACGCCCACTGCGCCGACGCCATCGTGTGCATCTCCAACTGCGACAAGATCACCCCCGGCATGCTGATGGCCGCCCTGCGCCTGAACATCCCGGTGATCTTCGTTTCCGGCGGCCCGATGGAAGCCGGCAAGACCAAATTGGCCAGCCACGGCCTCGATCTGGTCGACGCCATGGTCATCGCCGCCGATTCCAGCGCATCTGACGAGAAGGTCGCGGAATACGAGCGCAGCGCCTGCCCGACCTGCGGTTCGTGCTCCGGCATGTTCACCGCCAACTCGATGAACTGCCTGGTGGAAGCCTTAGGGCTGGCCTTACCGGGCAACGGTTCCACGCTGGCCACCCACAGCGACCGCGAGCAGCTGTTCCTGCAGGCCGGCCGTACCATCGTCGAGCTGTGCAAGCGCTACTACGGCGAGAACGATGAGTCGGTGTTGCCGCGCAACATCGCCAACTTCAAGGCGTTCGAAAACGCCATGACCCTGGACATCGCCATGGGCGGTTCCACCAACACCATCCTGCACTTGCTGGCCGCGGCCCAGGAAGCCGAGATCGATTTCGACCTGCGCGACATCGACCGCCTGTCCCGTCACGTGCCGCAACTGTGCAAGGTCGCGCCGAATATCCAGAAGTACCACATGGAAGACGTGCATCGCGCCGGCGGGATCTTCTCGATCCTCGGCTCCCTGGCCCGTGGCGGCCTGCTGCACACCGACCTGCCGACCGTGCACAGCACGTCCCTGGCCGAAGGCATCGCCAAGTGGGACATCACCCAGACCGACGACGAAGCCGTGCACACCTTCTTCAAGGCAGGCCCGGCCGGCATTCCGACCCAGACCGCGTTCAGCCAGTCGACCCGTTGGGACACCCTGGACGCCGACCGTGAAAACGGCTGCATCCGCAGTGTCGAACACGCCTACTCCAAGGAAGGCGGCCTGGCCGTGCTGTACGGCAACATCGCCCTCGACGGCTGCGTGGTCAAAACCGCCGGTGTGGATGAATCCATCCACGTCTTCGAAGGCCGCGCCAAGATCTACGAAAGCCAGGACAGCTCGGTCCGCGGCATCCTCGCTGACGAAGTGAAGGAAGGCGACATCGTGATCATCCGCTACGAAGGCCCGAAAGGCGGCCCGGGTATGCAGGAGATGCTGTACCCCACGTCGTACCTGAAGTCCAAGGGCCTGGGCAAAGCCTGCGCCCTGCTCACCGACGGCCGCTTCTCCGGCGGCACCTCGGGCCTGTCGATCGGCCATGCTTCGCCGGAAGCCGCTGCCGGCGGCGCGATTGGCCTGGTGCAGGATGGCGACAAGGTGTTGATCGACATTCCGAACCGCTCGATCAACCTGTTGATCAGCGATGAAGAACTGGCGGCACGCCGGGTCGAGCAGGACAAAAAAGGTTGGAAGCCGGTTGAGAAGCGTCCGCGCAAAGTGACTACCGCGCTGAAGGCGTACGCATTGTTGGCCACCAGCGCCGACAAGGGTGCGGTACGCAACAAAGCCATGCTCGACGGCCTGTAAGCTTCGCGCATAAAAAAGCCCCGCCAGGTGCGGGGCTTTTTTTGCCTGGAGAAAAACTCAGGACGCTGAAGATCAAAATGTGGGAGCGGGCTTGCTCGCGAAAGCGTTGGGTCAGTCATCTCATCTGTTACTGACCGGCCGCATTCGCGAGCAAGCCCCCACATTTACCGGCTTACATCCATGGTCACTGGATATCTTCCGGCTTCACGATCACCCAGTTTTTATCCGCCGTCACCGGCAGCCCTTCCTTGGCCTGCGCCGCCGCGTGCTTGGCGATCATGCCGTTGAGTTGGGTCATGTACTTGTCTTTGCGGTTGATCCACAGGTGGACGCCGCCCTTGGCCACGTCCACATCGTGGAACAGCATGTAGCCGTCGCTGGTCGGTGTGTCACCGCCGACAATCACTGGTTTTTTCCATTCGTCGATGTAGGTGAGGATCGCTGCGTGTTTGCCGGCCATCCAGGTTGCCGGGGTCCACAGGTAGGGGGTGAGTTCCAGGCCGAGGTTGGCCTTCTCGTCATACTTGCCGGCGCTGATCTGCTTGCGGGCGGTGGTCAGCTCGCCGGTCTTGCGGTCCTTGAGCAGGGTGGTCACGCCGATGACGTTTTCGGGTTTGACGTTGTAGCCGTACTTCGGATCGGCGGCGACCATGCGCACCAGCTCCTCGGAAGCGGCCGTCATCACATACACCTCGATGCCGTTTTCCATCAGCTTGTTGTACAGCTCGGCCTGGCCGGTGAAGACTTTGGGCGGCTGCACCTCGGATGTCTTCACCGCGTCGCCTTCAAAATAACTGACCGGCACCGGCTTGCCGGAGGCCATCAGCTCATCCACCTGAACCTTGAGTTCCTTGAGGGTGAAGCCAGAAAACACCTGGGCCACCCACGGGTAGCAGACCATGTCATCGACTTCGCACAGGCGATAGTAGTAACTGAACAGGCTCTCTTTGTGGTCGGCGGTGTCTTTGAACGGCATCAGCTTGAGCGAAGGGTCAAGGCTCTCGCGGGTGATCAGGCCCTTGTTTTCCATGTAGGGCAGCAGGGACTCTTCGAGGTCGTAGCGATAGCTGGTGTTGTCCATGTCGAACACCGCGAAGTTACCCTTGTTGGCGTTGGCGGCGATCATTTCATTCAGTTGCTTGGCGGCGGGTGCCGGCCAGTGTTTCAACTCGGTGGCGGCAAACGCCTGGCCGGCGAGCCCCAGGCAAAGTGCGGCGGATACCAGTAGTTTCGGCGCGAGCTTCATAGGCGTTGTCTCCCTCAAGTGAAAGACATCGACGCTAACAAATCCCTGTGACAGTTCCCGTGTCGAGCACGACAGTACGCGTCCTGATCCCGCCAGCGGCATACGCCTGAGCGCCAACCACTTATTCCAAAAACGACAGTCGCCATTCCATATCGGTATTAAATCATTATATTTCAAGCTGTTAGGCTTCCCGGTTCGCAATCGCAGGCTCACGCGATTGGCTGCCTTCTCAACGGAGCTTCAATGAATCTGCCCCTGATTCTCAATTTATTGGTGTTCGTGGCCCTGTTGCTGGGCCTGGCACAAACCCGCCGTACTAACTGGAGCCTGGCCAAGAAGGTGCTGTTCGCCCTGGTGCTGGGCGTGCTGTTCGGCGCGGCGTTGCACACGATCTATGGCGACGGTAACCCGGTGCTCAAGGCCTCCATCGGCTGGTTCGATCTGGTCGGTAACGGCTACGTACAATTGCTGCAAATGATCGTGATCCCGCTGGTATTTGCCTCGATCCTCAGCGCGGTGGCACGCCTGCATAACGCGGCGTCCCTGGGCAAGATCAGCTTCCTGACCATCGGCACGCTGCTGTTCACCACCGCGATTGCGGCCTTGATCGGCATCGGCCTGACCAACCTGTTCGGCCTCACCGCCGACGGCCTGGTGGCCGGCACCCAGGAAATGGCGCGCTTGCAAGTAATCCAAAGTGATTACGCGGGCAAGGTCGCCGACCTGAATATCCCGCAGTTGCTGCTCTCGTTCGTGCCGGCCAACCCGTTCGCCGACCTGGCCCGGGCCAAGCCGACGTCGATCATCAGCGTGGTGATTTTCGCCGCGTTCCTGGGGGTTGCCGCGCTGCAACTGCTCAAGGACGACGTGGAAAAGGGCCAGAAGGTGCTCAATGCCATCGACACCCTGCAAGCCTGGGTGATGCGCCTGGTGCGCCTGGTGATGAAGCTGACCCCGTATGGCGTGCTGGCGCTGATGACCAAAGTGGTCGCCGGCTCCAACCTGCAAGACATCATCAAGCTCGGCAGTTTTGTGCTGGTGTCGTACCTGGCTCTGGGCCTGATGTTCGTGGTGCATGGCCTGCTGCTGTCGCTGGCCGGGGTCAACCCGCTGCGGTTTTTCCGTAAGGTCTGGCCGGTGCTGACCTTTGCTTTCACCAGCCGCTCCAGTGCGGCGGCGATTCCGCTGAGCATCGAAGCGCAAACCCGTCGCCTGGGCATCCCGCAGTCCATCGCCGGCTTCGCCGCCTCGTTTGGCGCGACCATCGGCCAGAACGGTTGCGCCGGTCTTTATCCTGCGATGTTGGCGGTGATGGTGGCGCCCACCGTGGGCATCAACCCACTGGACCCGCTGTGGATCGCGACCCTGGTGGCCATTGTGACCCTGAGTTCGGCCGGTGTGGCGGGCGTGGGCGGCGGTGCGACGTTTGCCGCGCTGATCGTGCTGCCGGCGATGGGCTTGCCGGTGTCACTGGTGGCGCTGCTGATTTCCGTGGAGCCGCTGATCGACATGGGCCGCACGGCCTTGAACGTGAATGGTTCGATGACGGCCGGGGCGATCACCAGCCAGATCATGGGGCAGACGGATAAAGCGTTGCTGGAGGCCGATGAGCATGCGGAGTTAGCGCAGGCCTGATAGACCGCTATCGGGGGCAAGCCCCCTCCCACATTTGGAATGCATTTCAATGTGGGAGGGCTTGCCCCCGATGCTTTTAGGCCCTCTTCCAAACCTCAAAGTTGTAGGCCGGCTTATCACCTTCAGCTGGGTTCGGCAGGTTGGAAACCAGCGTCCACTGGTTCGCATCAAACGCCGGAAACCACGCATCGCCCTCAGGGCTCAGCGCCACCCGCGTCAGATACAGGCGATCCGCCTGTTCCAACCCCTGCGCATACAACTGCGCACCGCCGATCAGCATCAGTTCATCCACGCCCTGCTCCAGCGCCCAGGCTTGCGCCCGCTCGACCGCCGCGTCCAGTGACGGAAAAACTTCCGCACCTTCCAGCACCAGGTCGGTCTGACGGCTGACCACAAGGTTCAAGCGCCCCGGCAAGGGTCGGCCCAGGGAATCCCAGGTCTTACGCCCCATGATGATCGGCTTGCCCAGGGTGGTGGCCTTGAAATATTTGAAATCCCCCGGCAAATGCCAGGGCATGCGGTTATCGACGCCGATCACACGGTTTTCACCGAGGGCTGCGATCAGGCTTAAAGGGAGAGTTTTTTTCATGGCGACGAGAATACCAGAGCTGCAAGCCAGCGGTTATGCTCCAACCTCACTTGCTCAACAGGACGGCGCGTGACTGCACTGACTCCCCTGCACACACTCTGGCTGACAGAAACCGTGCGCCTGCGTGAAGAACACGCCGACCCCCTGGAAGACCAGGAAGCCAACCGACTGGCCCGCACGGCCGGCGGCGACCTGCCGGCGCGCATCCAGCACCGCGCCCTGCACTTGGCCGAGCGCGATGGCCTCAGCGCCGCCCTCACCCGCTGGCTGCAAGGTGCGCGGCTGGCGCTGGTGTTGCTGGCGATCGTTGCCGTTGTCAGCGGCGCCGGCCTGGCCTTTGCCGCGCTGGGCAACGGCCAGGCCCCGGTGAACGTGTTCTGGGCCCTGGGCAGCCTGCTCGGCTTGAACCTGATCCTGCTGCTCAGTTGGGCCCTGGGCCTGCTGTTTGCCGGCGAGCACAGCGCCAGTCTCGGCCGCCTGTGGCTATGGCTCAGCGAAAAACTGGCGCGTGACGCCAAGGCCGCGCAACTGGCGCCGGCGTTAGTGCTGTTGTTGCAGCGCCAAAAGCTCAATCGCTGGGCCGTCGGCGCGCTGGTCAACGGCCTATGGCTGCTGGCGTTGCTCAGTGCGTTGGTGATCCTGCTGACGCTGCTTGCCACAAGGCGCTACGGCTTCGTGTGGGAAACCACCATCCTCGGCGCCGACACCTTTGTCGCCGTCACCCAAGCCCTCGGCACCCTGCCTGCCTGGCTCGGCTTCAACGTGCCGACCGTCGAGATGATCCGCGCCAGCGGCGACTCGGCACTGACTATCGAAAACGCCCGCCAAGCCTGGGCCGCCTGGCTGGTGGGCGTGTTGCTGGTCTATGGCCTGCTGCCAAGGTTGATCCTCGCCCTGCTGTGCCTATGGCGCTGGAAACGCGGGCGTGCCGCGTTGCGCCTGGACCTGAACCTGCCCGGCTACAGCCAATTGCGCGAACGCTTGATGCCGAGCAGCGAACGCCTCGGGGTCAACGACGCCGCCCCGGAACACCTGCACCCCGTCAGCGGCGGCGTGAGCGAACTGCAAAGCGACGGCGCGCTGGTGGTGGCGATCGAACTGGACGATCAACGCCCCTGGCCGCCCACATTGCCCGGCAACGTAAAAGACGCCGGCATTCTCGACAGCCGCGAATCGCGTCACAAACTGCTGGAGCAACTCACGCGCTTCCCGCCCGCGCGCCTGGCCATTGCCTGCGACCCTCGTCGCTCGCCGGATCGCGGCAGCCTGGCGCTGATCGGCGAACTGGCGCGCAGTGCCGGGGCCACCCGCGTGTGGTTGCTGCAAGCGCCACCGGGCCAGGCGCTGGACGCCGAGCGCCTGGGCGATTGGCACACCGCGCTGCAACAGTTGCAGCTGCCGTTTGCCGACTGCGCGCCGCTGAACTGGCTGGAGACCGGTCATGACTAAACCGCTGAAACTCGCCGTGGTCGGCCACACCAATGTGGGCAAGACCTCGCTGCTGCGCACGCTGACCCGCGATGTGGGCTTCGGCGAGGTCTCCCATCGCCCCAGCACCACGCGGCATGTGGAAGGCGCGCGCTTGTCGGTGGAGGGCCAAGCCCTGCTGGAGCTGTACGACACGCCCGGCCTGGAAGATGCCATCGCCCTGCTCGACTACCTGGAACGCCTCGACCGCCCCGGCGAACGCCTGGATGGCCCGGCGCGCCTCTCACGGTTCCTCGAAGGCAGCGAAGCCCGCCAGCGTTTCGAGCAAGAGGCCAAGGTATTGCGCCAACTGCTGGCCTCGGATGCCGGCCTGTATGTGATCGACGCCCGCGAGCCGGTGCTGGCCAAGTACCGTGATGAGCTGCAAGTACTGGCCAGTTGCGGCAAACCGCTGCTGCCGGTGCTCAATTTCGTCAGCAGCAGCGGGCACCGCGAACCGGAGTGGCGCGAAGCCCTGGCCCGCCTTGGCCTGCATGCACTGGTGCGGTTTGACAGCGTGGCGCCGCCGCAAGACGGCGAGCGGCGCCTGTATGAAAGCCTCGCCTTGTTGCTGGAAAACGCACGGCCGCAATTGGAACGCTTGATTCTGGATCAAGAAGCCCAACGCCAGGCCCGCCAGCAAAGCGCCGCGCAGTTGATTGCCGAGCTGTTGATCGATTGCGCCGCGTGCCGGCGCAGCGTGGTCACTGAAGATGAGCCGCAAGCCATCAGCGAGTTGCGTAAAGCCGTGCGCCAGCGCGAACAAAAATGCGTGGAGGCGTTGCTCAAGCTGTTCGGGTTCCGCCCGCAGGACGCTGCCGCCAGCGATCTACCGCTGCTCGACGGCCGCTGGGGCGATGACCTGTTCAACCCGGAAACCCTCAAGCAACTCGGCGTGCGCGTGGGCGGTGGGATCGCGGCCGGCGCGGCGGCCGGTGCCGGCGTAGACCTGCTGGTCGGTGGCCTGACGCTGGGCGCTGCCGCCTTAGCCGGTGCCATCGCCGGGGGCGCGCTGCAAACCGCGCGCGGTTATGGCAGCCGCCTGCTGGGCAAAATCAAAGGCCAGCGCGAGCTGACCGTCGACGACAGCGTGCTGCGCCTGCTCGCCCTGCGCCAACGCCAATTGCTCAAAGCCCTGAATCTGCGCGGCCACGCGGCGATGCACAGCATCAAGGTCGACACGCCCCAAGACAAAACCTGGCGTGAAGGCAAGTTGCCGGACGCGCTGCACAAGGCCCGCGCCCATCCGCAGTGGTCGTCCCTCAACCCTCACGCCAGACTGAGCCAGGTCGAGCGTCAGGAACAGATCGAAGCATTGGCTCAGCGCCTGGACGAATCCTGATCGGCTGCCATCACCTGTTCCCGATGCATCACGCCTCGCCCCATAACGCGCGGATATTGCGCTCGGCCATCGCCGGCCCCACGCTCATGCCCACCCCAGTGTGCATCAACGCCGCGCTCACGCCTGGCGCCACGCGCACGAACGAGAACGGCCCCGGCCCGCGCGCGCCATACACACCCTGCCAACGCTCCACCACTTGGATCGTGCAGCCCAAGGTCTGCTCGGCCAGTTCAATCATCCAGTCATCGACCTGCTCGGCATTGAACGGCGACGCATCGCTGCCGTAGTCGTGGGAGTCGCCGATGATCAGTTCGCCATGGGGCGTCGGGCTGATCAGCAGGTGAATCCCGTGCGCCTGCAGGTGCGGGGCTTCACGCAGGATCTGCGCCTGCACCGGCGCGGCTTCCGGCAGGTCGGCGAAGGCGCCGTAATGCACGCAACTGAGGCCCGTGAGCAACGCATGTTGCAGGTTCAGGTTAAGCGCCGGCCGGGCCCGCAGCATTTGCAGGCGGCAGACGTGCGGGTTGAGTTCGGCCAGCGCCTCGGCCAGCAGGGTTTGGTAATCGTGGCCGGAGCACACGATGATCTGCTTGCCGCGAAAACTCCCCGCCGTGCTGTGCAACTGGCCCGGCTCGACGTCGCGCACCAGGGTGGAAAAATGAAACTCCACGTCAAGCTGCTGGCTCAGGTAGTGGATCAGCGCCGGGATGGCTTCGCGCGAATACAGTTGCTGATCGTCCTTGCCATGCAGCGCCGCGCGGTGATGACGAAACTGGCCGCCATACAGATCCCTCAGCGCCGCGCCTTGCAACAGCTCGACGTTGTAGCCGTGCTGCCGTGCGCGCCCGGCGCAGAAAGCTTCGAGCAGGTGCTCTTCGGCTTCGGTGCGGGCAAACAGGTACGCGCCCTTGCGCTTGAGTTGCAGGCCTGCCACCTGCGCCCAATGGCCCCAGATTTCGCGGCTTTCCCGTGCCAGGTCGAGCATCGGCCCAGGCGGCTGGCCGGTGACCAATGCCTGGCCGAAGTTGCGCACTGACGCGCCCAACGGCGTGGCGCTGCGCTCGAACACCTTGACCTTTAGGCCGCGCTTGGCGGCGGCATAGGCGTGGGACAGGCCGAGGATGCCGGCGCCGACTATCAGCAGGTCGCTGTGGTGTGTCATGAAGTGATGTCCTGAATTCGAAGCCGTCATCGGGGGCAAGCCCCCGATGAGGCCATCAGCCCTAACGAAAACCTTACTGACCGGCCACCTTCTCCGACTTGCCGTCATAACGCTTGCGCCACTCAGCCAGGATGCTGTCGCGATGCTTCGAGGCCCAGGCAAAGTCGTTCTTGATCAACCGCTGCTCGTAATCGGCCGGCAATTCGGTTTGCGGCTTGGCGATACCCGGCTGCGCGAGGACGGCGAAGTTGTCCTTGTACAGCTCCATCGCTGCGGGGCTGGCGGAGAAGTCGGCGAGTTTTTTCGCGGCCTCGGCGTGGGCGGTGCCCTTGATCACCGCCGTGGCTTCGATCTCCCAACCCAGGCCTTCCTTCGGCAGGATGATGTCCAGCGGTGCGCCCTGGCGCTTGAGCTGTACGGCCGGGTATTCGAACGAAATACCAATCGGGAACTCGCCGGAAGCCGCCAGCTTGCACGGCTTGGAACCGGAGTGGACGTACTGGCCGATGTTCTGGTGCAAGTCGTCCATGTACTGCCAGCCCTGCTTCTCGCCGAAGGTCTGCAGCCAGGCACTCACGTCCAGAAAGCCGGTGCCCGAGGACGCCGGGTTAGGCATGACGATCTTGCCCTTGTACTCAGGCTTGGTCAGGTCTTGCCAGCTCACCGGTTTGGTGAGGCCCTGCTTCTCGGCTTCGACGGTATTGAAACAGAGGGTCGCGGCCCACACGTCCATGCCGACCCACGCCGGTGGGTTGGCGGCGTCGCGGTAGTTTTTGCCGATCTTGTCCAGGTCCTTGGGTGCGTAGTTGTCGAGCATGCCCTGCTGGTCGAGGATCGCCAGGCTGGAGGCGGCCAGGCCCCACACCACGTCAGCCTGCGGGCGGTCTTTTTCGGCCAGCAGTTTGGCGGTGATGATGCCGGTGGAGTCGCGCACCCATTTGATCTCGACGTCGGGGTTGGCCTGTTCGAAGGCCTTTTTGTAGGTCTTCAATTGCTCGGCTTCGAGGGCCGTGTACACGGTGAGCTCGGTCTTGGCGAAGGCATTCAGACTGAATGCGCTAAGCACGGCAACGACCAGGGCCAGGGGCTTGAACATGGAGCATCTCCTTTCAGGATGTTTATTGGCCCGGCGCGCTCTGGCGCCAGGCTTGGGAGCGGCGCAACGCGCCACGTGAGGCCCACGCCAGCAGCAGCGAGACACCGGCCGAAGTGAACAGGATCAGGCTCGACATGGCCGCCGCACCGCCCACATTGCCGGCGTCGTCCATGTTCAACACGGCGACGGCGGCGAGGATGGTGCTGGGGCTGTAGAGGAAGATCGCGGCAGACACGGTGGTCATCGCCGACACAAACAGGTAGCGCACGATATCCAGCAGCGCCGGTAGGCAGATCGGCACGGTGACGCGCAAAAAGTGGCGGTACAGCGGCGCCTTGAGCGACAGCGCGGCGGCTTCGAATTCGGCGTCCAGTTGGCGCAGCGCCGTGGTGGCGGTCATCTGCGCGGTGGTCAAATAATGAGCAATGGTGCACGCCACCAGCAGGGTCATGGTCCCGTAGAACACATGCAGCGGGTTGCCGTTGAGGTTGAAAAAAAACACGTAGCCTAGCCCCAACACCAACCCCGGCACGGCCATCGGCACAAAGCTGAGCAGGCGCAGCGCCAGGGTCAGGCCCTTCTGGCCCTGGGTCTTTTCCATCAGGTAGGCGCCGGTGAAAATCAGCACGCTGCCGGCCAATGCGGTACACAGCGCCAGGGTCAGGCTGTTGCGATAGGCCAGCCAACCGCCGCCCGCCGTGTCTTCAAACCGGTAGTGGTTGAGCGACAGCGACAGATTGTACGGCCAGAATTTCACCAGCGAGGAATACACCGCCATGCCGAACACCAGCAACAACACCGCGCAAATCAGCAGGACGATCGCCAGGTAGCAGCCATCCCTGAGGCGCGACGGCGCCGGCTGGAAGACCTGAGCACGGCCGCTCATGGCGTCGCCATGCCGCCGGCGTAACCACGCATCCACACCAAAGCTGAACAGCGCCGGCAGCAGCAACACCATGCCGATCAACGCGCCGCGTCCGAACTGCTGCTGGCCCACCACCGCCTTGTAGGCTTCCAGCGCCAGCACCTGGTAGTCGCCCCCCACCACCACGGGCACGCCGAAGTCGGTGATGGTCAGGGTGAACACCAGGCAAAACGCGGCAAACACCGCCTGGCGTGTGGCCGGCCAGGTGATGCTGCGAAACGCCCGCGCCGGGCTGGCGCCCATGCTGGAGGCCGCATCGAACAGCCGCGCATCCGCCAGCGACAGCGCCGACAGCAAGATCATCAGCGCATGTGGGAAGGTGTAGATCACCTCCCCCAAAACAATCCCCCAGAAGCCGTAGACATTCTCTGCAAGCAGCCCGCGCAGCAGGCCCTGGTTACCGAACAGGTACACCAGCGCAATGCCCGGCAGCATCGATGGCGCCATCAACGGCAGCAGGGACAGGCCGCGCCAGATGGCCTTGCCGGGAATCATCGTGCGTTGCAGGGCGTAGGCAAACAGGTAGGCCAACGGTACGACGATGGCCGCAACGCTGAGGGAAACTTTGAGGCTGTTGCCCAACAGCCAATGGAAATTCGCGCTGCTCAGCAGCTCCCGCGCCGCTATCAGGCCGCCGCCCTGCCCGGCCTCGCTGCTGAAACCACGCCAGAAAATCGCCAGCAATGGCATCAACACCGCGATGCCCAACAGGCACAGCCACAGCACCTTGCCGCCGACCACAAACAGGCGATCGCCCCTTTCAGCGCGCGACACCTCACGCGGTATCGGCAATGTCATATCAACGGCCATCTCAGGCAAACACCTGCAGGCTGCGTGGCGGCAGGGCCACCCAAATGTCCTGGGCGCCCAGGCGCGGCATGGCTTCGGGAGCCAGCTCGGCCAGCAGCGGGTGACCGGGCAATTGCTCCAGCTCAAAGCTCATGCGACAGCGATTGCCGAGGAAGGTGATCTCGCGCACCTTGGCCGGGAACAGGTTTTCTTCATGCACAGGGGGGTTCACGCTGATGGCTTCCGGGCGGCAGAACAGACGACCGGACCTGGCCCCGCCGGCATCATCGGCCAGGCGCATGTTCATCCCGCCGACTTGGGCATGGCTGGCGCTGCTGCGGCTGAATGGCAGCCAGTTGCCCTGGCCGACAAACTCCGCCACGAACGGCGTGGCCGGGCGGTCGTAAATCTCCTGGGGCGTGGCGTATTGCTCGACCTTGCCGTTGTTCATCACAGCGATGCGGTCGGCCATCAACATGGCCTCGTCCTGATTATGGGTGACCATCAAGGTGGTGATGCCCAGGCGCCGCTGCAGTTGGCGCAGCTCGGTGCACAGGTGCTCACGCACGCGGGCATCGAGGGCCGACATGGGCTCGTCGAGCAACAATAATGACGGCGCCGGGGCCAAGGCGCGGGCCAGAGCCACCCGCTGCTGCTGGCCGCCGGAGAGTTGGCCTGGGTATTTCTTTTCGCTGCCCAGCAAGCCGACCAGTTCGAGCATCTGCCCGACGCGCTTGCGCGCTTCATCGCGGCCGCTGCCGGTGAGGCCGTAGCCAATGTTCGCTTCGACGGTGAGGTTGGGAAACAGCGCGTAGGACTGGAACAAAATACCGTAGTCCCGGGCCTGCGGCGGCAGCAGGGAAACATCGCGGTGGCCCAGGTAAAGCTCGCCGCTGTCCTGGCGCTCCAGGCCGGCGATGCAGCGCAGCAACGTGGTCTTGCCGCAACCGGACGGCCCCAGCAGGCACACCAACTCGCCGGCGGCGACATCCAGAGACACGTTGTCCAGCGCGTTAAAGGCGCCGAAGCGTTTCTGGATACCGCGCACCTTCATCGGCGCGCCGGGTTGGCTCAGGGCTGTGTTCATGGTGGCACCTCATCAAACGGATGAAGGCCATGCTAGGCAGGCAATGCGTCGCTCGTGTGGCAGGAAGGCAAAAGGGAGCAATAGTGGTATTGGTGGATTTGTGTAGGACTTGTGGAAGGGCTTGCCTGGTGTGCCGCTATCGGGAGCAAGCCCCCTCCCACATTTTGATGTGTGAATACCTTCAAATGTGGGAGGGGGGCCTGCTCCCGATTGGCCCAAAGGCCACCACAACGCTTCAGAGCGGCGACATCTCCTGCGCCAACCCGAGGAACGCCGCCGGCAGCCGCGCGGCTTTGCGCTCTTTGAGGCAGTACAGATACTCCGCGATCTGCGGCGCATTCTCCAAGGTCAGCACCCGCAGTTGCGGGTCATGAGGCACTTCCTGGCGGGCAATGATGCTGATGCCGATATTGCGCAGCACGGCCTCGCGGATCGATTCGCGGCTGCCGATTTCCAGCAGCGGGCCGCAGCTGACGCCGGCCCCTTGCAACATCTCTTCGGTCAGGCGCCGTGTCGTGGAACCGGCTTCGCGCATCAACAACGTGTGCCCGGCCAGTGCGGTCAACGGCACATGCTCGTGCTGGGCCAGGGGATGAGTGCGGTGCACCGCCAGCACCAGGGGGTCGGTACCGAGCACACGGCGGATCAGGCGCGGGTCTTCGAGCAACTGCGACGAGGCGGCGACATCGACGCGGTATTCGTCCAACGCTTCGAGGACTTGTTGGGAGTTGCCGATTTCTACCGACACGTCCACTTGCGGCAGGCGCTCGCGAAAGGCTTTGACCAGATCAAGAATGTAATACGGCGCCGTTGCCGCAATGCGCAAGGCGCCCTGGACCTGGCCGTTGTTGCGCAGGAAAAATTCGATATCCGCTTCCTGCTGCAACAGCGCCTTGACCATCGGCAACAGCCGCGCGCCCTCGTCGCTGACGGTAAGGCGGCGGCCGCCACGGTAGAACAGCTCGACGCCGTAATGACTTTCCAGGTTGCGTATCTGGGTGGTAACCGTGGGCTGGCTGAGGCCGAGTTTTTTCGCCGCCTGGGTGATGCTGCCCAGGCGGGCGACCATGAAAAACGCCTTCAGCTCAGCACTCAGCACACCACCCTCTCATCCTCATTTGCGCAACAGGCGCAGGCCATTGAACACCACCAGCAGGCTCACGCCCATGTCGGCGAACACGGCCATCCACATGGTGGCCATGCCCAGGAACGTGACTGCCAGGAAGATGGCCTTGATCACCAACGCCAGGGCGATGTTCTGCTTGAGGATACTCGACGTTTGCCGCGACAACCGAATGAAAGCCGGGATCTTGCGCAAATCATCGTCCATCAGCGCCACGTCGGCGGTCTCGATGGCGGTGTCGGTGCCGGCGGCGGCCATGGCAAAGCCGATTTCGGCGCGGGCCAGCGCCGGGGCGTCGTTGATGCCGTCACCCACCATGCCCACGCGGCTGCCGTGGCTGTAGAGGGTTTCGATGGCGTGCAATTTGTCGGTGGGCAACAGGTCGCCCTGGGCCTGGTCGATGCCCACCTGAGCCGCAATCGCCTGGGCGGTATGGGTGTTGTCGCCCGTGAGCATCAGGGTCTTGATGCCCAGCTCGTGCAGTTGCTGGATGGCTTCGCGGCTACTGTCCTTGACCGTGTCGGCCACGGCGAACAGTGCCAGCGGGCCGGACTTGTCGAGCAGCAGCACCACGGACTTGCCTTGTTTCTCCAGGGCGAAGAGTTTTTCTTCCAGCGCCGATGAACACAGGCCAAGGTCTTCCACCAGACGGTGATTGCCCAAGTGGTAGGTCTGGCCATTGATATCACCGCGCACACCCCGACCGGCCAGGGCTTCGAAGTTATCCACCGTGTGGGTCGGCAGGTGTTTATCCACAGCCGCGTTGGCGATGGCCAGCGACACGGGGTGGTCCGACCGCCCGGCCAGGCTCGCGGCCAAGGCCTGCGCGTGGTCTTCAACGTTGGGGAACAGTGCCAGGTAATCGGTTTGCACCGGCTTGCCGTGGGTAATCGTGCCGGTCTTGTCCAGCGCCAGGTAGTCGAGCTTGTAACCGCCTTCCAGGTACACGCCGCCCTTGATCAGGATGCCTTTGCGCGCCGCCGCCGCCAGGCCGCTGACGATGGTCACCGGGGTGGAAATCACCAGCGCGCAGGGGCATGCGACCACCAGCAGCACCAGGGCGCGGTAGACCCAGTCGAACCACATACCGCCCATGAACAGCGGCGGGATAACCGCCACGCCCAGGGCAAACAGGAACACCGCCGGGGTGTAGACCCTGGAAAAACTGTCAACGAAGCGCTGAGTCGGTGCGCGGGCCCCTTGGGCCTGCTCAACGGCGTGGATGATCCGCGCCAGCGTCGAGTTGTTGGCCGCTGCCGTCACGGCGTATTCCAGGGAACCGGCCTGGTTGATGGTGCCGGCGAAGACTTTGTCGCCCACGGTCTTTTCAATCGGCAGGCTTTCGCCGGTAATCGGCGCTTGGTCAATGGTGGATTGACCCGCCGTGACCTCCCCGTCCAAGCCAATCCGCTCGCCTGGCTTTACCCGCACAATAGCCCCAATTTCGACGTTTTTGACCTCCTGTTCCGCCCAACTGCCGTCAGCCTGTCGCACCGTCGCCTGCTCCGGCGTCATCTGCATCAAGCCGCTGATGGCATTGCGCGCACGGTCCAGGGACTTGGCTTCGATCAGTTCGGCCACGGTGAACAGGAACATCACCATGGCGGCTTCCGGCCATTGGCCGATCAGCACCGCGCCGGTGACAGCGATGCTCATCAACGCGTTGATGTTCAGGTTGAGGTTTTTCAGGGCAATCCAGCCCTTTTTGTAGGTGGTGAGGCCGCCGCTGAGGATCGACACCAGCGCCACGATGGCAATCACCCACGTGGGCGCAGCGTTGGTGAAGTGCAGTACTTCGGCCGCCAACGCCCCTACGCCGGACAACGCCAGCGGCCACCAGTGTTTCTTGGCGGGCGGCTCGGCGGCCGGTGTGCCTTGTTCAATCGGGTCGGCCTGCATGCCGAGGGATTTGATCGCGTCGATGATCGGCGCCGTGCTCGGCAGGTCATGGGTGACGCCGAGGATGCGGTTGATCAGGTTGAATTCCAACTGCTGCACGCCGGCCAGCTTGCCCAGTTTGTTCTGGATCAGCGTTTGCTCGGTGGGGCAGTCCATGGCCTCGATACGGAATGTGCTCAGGCGTGAGCCGGCGGTAGGCGCTTCGCTCAGTTGCACCACCGCAGGGGCCGGCGTGCCGGAACAACAGGCGCCGCCGTGGCCGTGGTTATGCACGGGCGTCAGCTTCTTCTCGCCGTGGTCATGGTCGTGTTTGTGTGGGGTGTGCAGGGAATCGCTCATCAGGTCGCGTCCATAAAGGTGCCTGTTGCCAAGTAAAGACCCTGTAGCCACTATAGGGTCAAGCACCCATTTGGAGATTGCTGCGATGAAGATCGGCGAACTGGCCAAACTCACCGATTGCCCGGTGGAAACCATCCGCTATTACGAGAAAGAAAGCCTGCTGCCGCCCCCGGCACGCACTGACGCCAACTACCGCGTGTACACCCAGGCGCACACCGAACGGCTGGTCTTTATCCGTAACTGCCGCAGCCTCGACATGACCCTGGAAGAAATCCGCAGCCTGCTCAGCCTGCGCGACAGCCCTCAGGACCAGTGCGAAAGCGTGAATGCGTTGATCGACGAACACATCCATCACGTAAAAGCGCGGATCGATGGGCTGTTGGCGTTGCAGGAGCAACTGCTGGACCTGCGCCAGCGCTGTGGGGGTGGGGAGCAGTGCGGGATTTTGCAACGGCTGGAGGTCAGCGGAAGTGTGCAGGCCAGCGAGGCTGAGCCTTCGCATGTGGGCAGAAGCCATGGCCATTAATTCAAGCGAACGCAGTTCAAATGTGGGAGGGGGCTTGCTCCCACACTTGAGCCGTGACCGGCTTTAGATCGCGACGTCGGCCTTGATGCTTGGGTCGGCGTCGTAGCCCACGATCTCAAAATCTTCGAATTTGTAATCGTAGATAGACGCAGGCTTACGCTTGATCACCAGTTCCGGCAGCTTCTTCGGCGTGCGCGCCAGCTGGGTGCGGATCTGTTCCATATGGTTGCTGTAGGCGTGGGTGTCGCCGGTGGTGACGATGATCTCGTGGGGGATCAGGTCGCACTGTTGGGCCAGCATATGGGTGAGCAGGGCCAGGGCCGCCGTGTTGTACGGCAGGCCGAGGAACACATCGGAACTGCGAATGTACAACTGCATCGACAGATGCCCCTCATGCACGAATGCTTGGTACAGCAAATGGCACGGCGGCAGGGCTTGCTTGCCGTTTTGCGCGTTTTCCTGGGGGCTCTTGGTTTCGTCCGGCAGATATTCGACGTTCCAGCCGTGGAACAGGATGCGGCGGCTGTTAGGGTTGGTCTTGAGCGTATGAACCATATAGTCGATCTGATTGATCGTGCCGCCGTCCTTGGTCGGCCAGGCGGTCCACTGTTCGCCGTATACCGGGCCCAGGTCGCCGTCTTCGGTGGCCCATTCGTCCCAGATGCGCACGCCGTTTTCGTTTAGCCACTTGATATTGGTATTGCCGCTCAACATCCAGATCAGCTCGTTGGCGATGCTTTTGAAGTGAAGCTTCTTGGTGGTCAGCAGCGGGAAACCGTCGGCCAGGTTATGCCGATACTGACGGGCGAACACAGCCTTGGTGCCGGTGCCGGTGCGATCGCCCTTGGTCAGGCCATTGGTCACGACGTCGTTCAGCAGCTCGAGATATTGCTTCATATCATTACCTGTATCGTTGAAGCCGAGACCTCGCAGGCCCCGGCGTTCGAATTCAAAGCGCGGTGTTCTTCAACGGTTGCGGGCGATTGTACGCCCACCACAGCAGGCCCAGGCCCACGAGAATCATCGGCATGCTGAGCACCTGCCCCATGGTCAACCAGCCCCACGCCAGGTAGCCCAGCTGTGCGTCCGGCACACGCACGAACTCGACGATAAAGCGGAAGATCCCGTAGAACAACGCGAACATACCGGACACCGCCATGGTCGGGCGTGGCTTGCGCGAGAACAGATAAAGGATCAGGAACAGCGCCACACCTTCCAGGGCGAACTGGTACAACTGCGACGGATGGCGCGGCAGTTGCGCCGGGTCGCTGAACGGCGGGAAGACCATGGCCCACGGCACGTCGGTCGGCTTGCCCCACAGCTCGGCATTGATGAAGTTACCGATACGCCCGGCGCCCAGGCCGATCGGCACCAATGGCGCGACGAAATCCATCAGTTCGAAGAACGATTTGCCGTTGCGCCGGCCAAACCACCAGGCGGCGATCATCACACCGATGAAGCCACCGTGGAACGCCATGCCGCCCTTCCACACTTCGAAGATCAGCATCGGGTTGGCGATATACGCCGGAAGATCGTAGAACAACACATACCCCAGACGCCCGCCGACAATCACCCCCATCGACAGCCAGAACACCATGTCGGAGAGTTTCTCCTTGGTCCAGGTCGGGTCGAAACGGTTCAGGCGCCGAGACGCCAACAGCCAGGCACCGCCGATGCCGATCAGGTACATCAACCCGTACCAGTGGATTTTCAGCGGACCGATGGCCAGGGCCACCGGGTCGATCTGCGGGTAAGGCAGCATTGCGACTCCTCGTTAACTCATTCGTGATAGCGACCGGACCATGCCCGGGCGCGATTAAGCGTGCGTTACAGCTATTGCCGTTAAATCAGAAAGTTTATACCGACGCAGAACAGCAGGCCGGCGAACAGCCGCTTCAACAGGCGTGGCGACAACCGGTGCGCCAGGCGTGCGCCAAAGCGCGCAAACACCATGCTGGTCAAGGCAATGCCCAGCAGCGCCGGCAAATACACGAACCCCAGACTATGAGCGGGCAACAGCGGGTCGTGCCAGCCCAGAATCATGAAACTTAATGCACTCGCCAGGGCGATCGGCAGGCCGCAGGCCGACGAGGTGGCCACCGCCTGTTGCATGGGCACGCTGCGCCAGGTCAGGAACGGTACGGTCAGCGAGCCGCCACCGATGCCGAAAATCGCCGAGGCCCAGCCGATCACCGTACCGGCCAGGGTCAGCCCGACCTTGCCCGGCACCGTGCGGCTGGCCTTGGGTTTGAAATCCAGGCCCAATTGCAGGGCCACGATCAGCGCGAACACGCCAATGATCTTCTGCAAGTGCGGGCCGGAAATCGCCTCGGCCGTCAGCGCGCCGAAGCCTGCGCCGATCAAAATGCCTACCGTCATCCACAGGAAGATCGGCCAACGCACCGCGCCACGTCGGTGGTGCTCACGCACGGCATTGACCGAAGTAAAAATGATCGTCGCCAGGGACGTGCCCACGGCCAGATGGGTCAGCACCTGCGGGTCGAAGCCCTGCGCGGTGAAGCTGAACACCAGCACCGGCACAATGATAATCCCACCGCCCACGCCGAACAGCCCCGCGAGCACGCCCGCGCAGGCGCCCAGCAGCAAATACAGCAGAAATTCCATGGGAGCCCCCGAATCAAGTCCGGCATGTTAACGGATGGAAGGCGTGCTACCCAACTGGATACGATGGAACGCCTGCGGTTGAGTGGGTAGAGTGGCAAAAAAACACAAAGGGAAATCGCCTGATGTGCCTGATTGTTTTCGCCTGGCGGCCGGGCCACGCCCAACCGCTGATCGTCGCGGCCAACCGTGATGAGTTTTATGCACGCCCCAGCCTGCCCTTGGCCCAGTGGGAGGACGCGCCCCATGTCTATGCCGGCCGCGATCTGGAAGCGGGCGGCACCTGGTTGGGGGTCAATGCCGAAGGGCGATTTGCGGCCCTGACCAATATCCGTGATCCGCATCAGCCGCCGGCACGCAAGTCTCGCGGGGAATTGGTGGCGCGGTTTCTCAGTGGTTCGCTGTCGATTGAGGATTATTTGGCCGAGGTTAACGGCCGTTCGATTGAATATGCCGGGTTCAACCTGCTGGTGGGGACGCGGGATGAGTTGTGGCACTACAACGCCAATCACACCGAGCCCACGCAGTTGAAACCGGGCGTGTATGGGTTATCCAACGCAGGGCTGGACACGCCTTGGCCAAAACTGCTTAAGGCCAAAGCCGCGCTGAGCGAATTGCTGACCGATCCGCAGCCCGAAGCGCTATTGGAGGTTCTGAGCGATCCGCAGACAGCGCCGTTTGCCGAGCTGCCGGATACCGGCGTGGGCCTGGCCACCGAGAGTCTGCTGTCGAGCGTGTTTATCGCCAGCCCCAGTTATGGAACACGGGCCAGTACGGCGTTGATTGTGAATGCCGATGGGACACGGCGGATGGTGGAGCGCAGTTTCGGGCCGCAGGGTGGGCGGTTGGGCGAGGTCGAACTCAATTTATAACCACACCCTGAAAAGAATGTGGGAGGGGGCAAGCCCCCCACATTTTGATCAGCGTCGGTTACAAGGTTTTCGCAGACGCCGGGTTGATCATCCGTGTCAGCCCCAAATTCTTCAGCGCCAACTGCAGCGAGCTGTGGATAACTTGCGGGTTGTCAATGGTCATCAGCTCGGCCAGCAGGTCCTTGGCCATGCTCAGTTCAACCTGGCGCAGCATCCACTTCACTTTCGGCAAGTTGGTGGCGTTCATCGACAGGCTGTCAAAACCCATCGCCATCAACAGCACCGCCGCCGCCGGGTCGCCGGCCATTTCGCCGCAGATACTCACCGGCTTGCCTTCGGCATGGGCGTCGCGCACCACATGTTGCAGGGCTTGCAGCACCGCCGGGTGCAGGTAGTCGTAAAGGTCGGCCACCCGTGGGTTGTTGCGATCCACGGCCAGCAGGTATTGGGTCAGGTCGTTGGAGCCCACCGACAGGAAGTCCACCTGCCGCGCCAATTCCTTGGCCTGGTACACCGCCGCCGGGATTTCGATCATCACGCCAATCGGCGGCATCGGTACGTCGGCGCCTTCGTCGCGCACTTCGCCCCAGGCGCGGTGGATCAGGTGCAGGGCTTCTTCCAGCTCATGGGTGCCGGAGATCATCGGCAGCAGAATGCGCAGGTTGTTCAGGCCTTCGCTGGCCTTGAGCATGGCGCGGGTCTGTACCAGGAAAATCTCGGGGTGATCGAGGGTCACGCGGATGCCACGCCAGCCGAGGAAGGGGTTGTCTTCCTTGATGGGGAAATACGACAGTGACTTGTCGCCGCCGATGTCCAGGCTGCGCATGGTCACCGGCAGCGGGTGGAAGGCTTGCAGTTGCTCGCGATAGATCGCCAGCTGCTCCTTCTCGCTCGGGAAGCGCTGGTTGATCATGAACGGCACTTCGGTGCGGTACAGCCCCACCCCTTCGGCGCCCCGTTGTTGCGCGCGGGCCACGTCAGCCAACAGGCCGGTATTGACCAGCAGCGGCACACGGTGGCCATCGGTGGTCACGCACGGCAGCTCGCGCAATGAATCGAGGCCCAGCGCCAGTTGTTTCTCTTCTTCAACCACCTCGGCGTATTGCTTGCGCAGTACTTCGCTGGGGTTGGTGAACACTTCGCCACGATGGCCATCGACGATCATGTCGATGCCGTCGACCTTGGAGTACGGCAGGTCAACCAGGCCCATCACCGTCGGAATACCCATGGCCCGGGCCAGGATCGCGACGTGAGAGTTACCCGAACCGAGTACCGAGACCAGGCCCACCAGCTTGCCCTCGGGCACTTCGCCGAGCATGGTAGCGGTCAGTTCTTCACTGATCAGGATGGTGTTGTCGGGGTAGACCAGGTTGGTGGAGCGATCTTCCTGCAGGTACGCCAGCAACCGGCGGCCAAGGTCGCGCACGTCCGAGGCGCGCTCGCGCAGGTAGGCGTCGTCCATCAATTCGAAACGGTTGACGTGATCGGTCACCACCTGGCGCAGTGCGCCCTGGGCCCACTGGCCGGTCTTGATCACGGTCTTGACTTCATTACCCAGCGACGCGTCGTCGAGCATCATCTGGTACACGTCGAACAGCGCACGCTCTTCGGGGCGCAGTTGTGTCGCCAGCTTGGTCGACAGGTTGCGCATGTCGGCGCGCACGCCTTCCAGGGCGGTCTTGAACAGTTTGATCTCGGCGTCGATGTCGTCGACGGACTTGTCCGGCACCACATCGAGGTCGGCCGGCGGCAACATGACCACGGCCGTACCGACGGCGGCGCCCGGTGAACCCGGCACACCGACGAACTTGGCTTCCTGGATGCCCTTGCCCTGGCGGCCCAGGCCACGGATCGACCCGGTGGCTTCGGCGTGGGCAATTACGCCGGCGAGCTGCGCGCTCATGGTCACGAGGAAGGCTTCTTCACCTTCGTCGAACTGGCGGCGTTCTTTCTGCTGGATAACCAACACGCCGACAACGCGGCGGTGGTGAATGATCGGTGCGCCGAGGAACGAGGCGTAACGCTCTTCGCCGGTTTCGGCAAAGTAGCGATAACGCGGGTGATCGGCCGCGTTTTCAAGGTTCAGGGGTTCTTCACGCGTCCCCACCAGGCCAACCAGACCTTCATTGGGCGCCATGCTGACCTTGCCGATGGAGCGCTTGTTCAAGCCCTCCGTGGCCATCAGCACAAAACGGTTGGTCTCTGGGTCCAGCAGGTAAACCGAGCAGACCTGGCTGCCCATGGCTTCCTTGACGCGCAACACAATAATCCCCAACGCCGCCTTGAGATCCTTGGCGGAGTTAACTTCCTGGACGATCTTGCGCAGCGTATTGAGCATGGCTCGGGGTCGAACTCCGTCGTCAGTCGCGCGCTAAAAGGCGCGGGGCAAGCTCTTTGAGAGCGCGACGATAAACCTCGCGCTTGAATGTCACCACCTGGCCCAGCGGGTACCAATAGCTGACCCAACGCCAGCCATCGAACTCCGGTTTACCGGTCAAATCCATCCGCACCCGCTGCTCGTTAGAGATCAGGCGCAGGAGAAACCATTTTTGCTTCTGGCCGATGCACAGCGGTTGGCTGTGAGTACGTACCAGGCGTTGCGGCAAACGATAGCGCAACCAACCACGGGTACAGGCCAAAATTTGCACATCTTCACGCTCAAGGCCGACTTCTTCATTCAACTCACGGTACAAGGCGTCTTCAGGGGTTTCATCGGGGTTGATTCCGCCTTGAGGAAACTGCCAGGCATCTTGGTTGATTCGGCGAGCCCATAGCACCTGTCCGGCGTCATTCGTAAGAATAATGCCGACATTAGGACGGAAACCATCGGGGTCGATCACGGCAACAACCTCGCAAACGCATGTCGCCGCATTGTTCCACAAAGGTTGTTCCAGCGGCAACGAGGCTTCTTAGCTTATGTGCACTCTTGTGAAAAGACCGTATTCTGGACGCCTTTTTACAGACTTTTCAGCGAGTAACTGCAATGCGCCTGGCTTTATTCGACTTGGACAACACCCTTCTCGGCGGTGACAGCGACCACGCGTGGGGCGATTACCTGTGCGAACGCGGGATTCTCGACGCGGTAGCCTACAAGGCTCGCAACGACGAGTTTTATCAGGACTATCTTGCCGGCCGCCTGGATAACGCCGCCTACCTGAACTTCTGCCTGGAAATCCTTGGCCGCACCGAGATGACCCAGTTGGATGAGTGGCACAACGACTATATGCGCGACTGCATCGAACCGATCATGTTGCCCAAGGCCGTGGAACTGCTGGCCAAACACCGCGCCGCCGGCGACAAGCTGGTGATCATCACCGCGACCAACCGTTTCGTCACCGCGCCAATTGCCGCACGCCTGGGTGTCGAAACCCTGATCGCCACCGAGTGCGAGATGCAAGATGGCCGTTATACCGGGCGCAGTACCGATGTGCCGTGCTTTCGCGAGGGCAAGGTGACGCGCTTGAATCGTTGGCTCGAAGAGACTGGGCATAGCTTGGAAGACAGCTATTTTTATAGCGATTCGATGAATGATCTGCCGCTGCTGGAGCAGGTGACCCACCCGGTGGCGGTGGATCCGGACCCGAATTTGCGCGCCGAGGCCGAGAAGCGGGGTTGGCCGGTGATTACGCTGCGTAGCTGATGGCCCTATCTGGGCAAGCCCCCTCCCACACTTTGAGGTGTGAATACATTCAAATGTGGGAGGGGGCTTGCTCCCGATGCAGGCAACTCGGTCTCAAGCCTTAAACCGGCTTAGCCCCCATCAACCCCGCAATCGCCACAAACCCCAGCAGGCTGACCACCGCCAGCACCAGGGTGAAATTCAAGCTGCCGCCCTCCCCCTTACGCAGGCGATTAAGCCGCGCCACCAGCCAGAACCAGGCCAACGCCGCGACGGTGTAGAGGATGCTGGAGCCCAGGATCCAGGTTTGCCCCAGCGGCCAGCCGGTCAGGTGCACCAGCCACCAGCCGGTGAACGGCATGCTCACCACGCATATGCCCATCAACAACCACACGAACGCCCACGGGCGTTGCACGGTCACCGCCGCGCCGGCGCTGCGTTTGCGCCAGGCCAGCAGCGCCAGGCCGAGGCCGCTGAGCAGCAACACCACGGTGGCCGCGATGTGGATAACTTTCAGGGTGATCAGGGTTTCCATGTGTCGTCTTCCTTAAAGGCCGCGCCCTAATCAGCGTAGTCGCTCAACCGAGGAACAGTTTATAGGCCGGGTTATCACTTTCATCCCAGTACGGGTAGCCAATCGCCTCCAGGGCCGCCGGCACCAGGTGACGCTCGCTCGCCGGCACTTGCAGGCCGGCCACCACACGGCCATCGGCTGCGCCGTGGTTGCGATAGTGGAACATCGAGATGTTCCAGCGCCCGCCCAACTTGTTAAGGAAGTTGAACAGCGCCCCCGGACGCTCCGGGAACTCAAAGCGAAACACCACTTCGTTGCTGACGTGCGCCGCATGCCCGCCAACCATATGGCGAATGTGCAGCTTGGCCAGCTCGTTCTCCGTGAGGTCCAGCACGGGGAAGCCTTGCTCTGTGAGGCTGGCGATCAGCGCGCTGCGCGGGTCGGTTTCCGGGTGGGTCTGCACGCCGACAAAAATGTGCGCCTCGCTGCCGGAGTGATAGCGGTAGTTGAATTCGGTGATCTGGCGTTTGCCCACGGCCTCGCAGAACGCCTTGAAGCTGCCCGGTTGTTCGGGAATGGTCACGGCGATGATGGCTTCGCGGCCTTCGCCCAACTCGGCGCGCTCAGCCACGTGGCGCAGGCGGTCGAAGTTGACATTCGCCCCGGAATCAATGGCGACGAAGGTCTGGCCGCTGACACCACGGCTCTCCACGTACTTCTTGATGCCCGCCACACCCAACGCGCCCGCAGGCTCGGTGATGGAGCGGGTGTCGTCGTAGATGTCCTTGATGGCCGCACAGATTTCATCGGTGCTCACGGTAATCACTTCATCGACATAGTCTTTGCAGATATCGAAGGTGTGCTGGCCGATCTGCGCCACCGCCACGCCATCGGCAAAAATACCCACCGTCGGCAAGACCACGCGTTCGCCCGCCGCCATGGCCGCTTGCAGGCAGTTGGAGTCGTCCGGCTCTACGCCGATGATCTTGATCTCGGGGCGCAGGTACTTCACATATGCCGCGATGCCGGCGATCAGCCCGCCGCCGCCCACCGGAACAAAAATCGCATCCAGCGGCCCCGGGTGCTGGCGCAGGATCTCCATCGCCACGGTGCCCTGCCCGGCAATGGTGTGTGGATCATCGTAAGGGTGGATGTAGACGTAGCCTTTTTCGTCGACCAGTTTGAGCGAGTAGGCCAGGGCTTCCGGGAAGGAATCACCGTGCAACACCACTTTGCCGCCACGCGAGCGCACGCCTTCGACCTTGATTTCGGGCGTGGTCTTGGGCATCACGATCGTGGCCTTGACCCCCAGCACCTTGGCCGCCAGGGCCAGGCCCTGCGCATGGTTGCCCGCCGACGCCGTGACCACGCCACGCGCACGTTCTTCGGCGCTCAACTGGGTCAGCTTGTTGTAGGCACCGCGAATCTTGAACGAGAACACCGGCTGCAAGTCTTCGCGCTTGAGCCAGACCTTGTTGCCCAGCCGCTCCGAGAGCTGGCGGGCGGTCTGCAACGGTGTTTCCACGGCAACGTCGTAAACGCGCGAGGTGAGAATCTTTTTGACGTACTGTTCGAGCATCGGAAAGCATCACTGGGCGGGTTGGGCAGGGCCGAGGAGTCTAACCCGGCTTTTGGCCGCACGACCACACGAATCCCGAGGTTTTGTTGGGTTATACTCGCGCCCCTCGATAACTCCCCGCCCGTTCCGGAGCCCGCATGACCCAGGATCAACTCAAACAGGCAGTGGCCCAGGCCGCTGTCGATTTAATCCTTCCCAAACTCGACGACAAGAGCATCGTCGGTGTCGGCACCGGCTCCACCGCCAACTGCTTTATCGATGCGCTGGCCCGCCACAAGGGCGCGTTCGATGGCGCGGTAGCGAGCTCCGAAGCCACCGCGGCGCGCCTCAAAGGCCACGGCATTGCGGTATACGAACTCAACACTGTGAGTGATCTGGAGTTCTACGTCGACGGCGCCGATGAAAGCGACGAACACCTGAACCTGATCAAGGGCGGCGGCGCGGCCCTGACCCGCGAGAAGATCGTCGCGGCCGTGGCCAAGACCTTTATCTGCATCGCCGACGCCAGCAAGCTGGTGCCGGTACTCGGCGCCTTCCCGCTGCCGGTGGAAGTGATCCCCATGGCCCGCAGCCACGTGGCCCGCGAGCTGGTGAAACTGGGCGGTGACCCGGTATACCGCGAAGGCGTGTTGACCGACAACGGCAACATCATCCTCGACGTGTTCAACATGCAGATCACCGATCCGGTGAAGCTCGAGACGCAGATCAATGCGATTGTCGGCGTGGTCACCAATGGCCTGTTCGCCGCGCGCCCGGCGGATGTGCTGCTGCTGGGCACCGCTGAAGGCGTCAAAACCCTCAAGGCCTGATGCAAGCCCCCTCACACACTTTTGCTCGGCGGTGTGTCAGGGGTTGGGTTTCTTGAAGACGTAGAACAGGTTCGGCTCACTGACCAGGTACAACGTGCCTTCGTCGTCCATGGCGATCCCTTCGGCCTGCGGCACGCGCTTGCTCAGGCCATGACGCCCGTTGAGTAGAGAAAGACTGCTCAGCGGACGACCGTCGATATCCAGCTCCAACACCAGGAACGACTCATCCGACAGCGCCAGCAAATGGCCGCTGCGCTCGTCGTATTGCAGGCTCGACAGGTCGCGCACAAACAGCCCGGCGTCACGCTTGGGGTTGTTGATCACGTGCACCGAGTAGGTTTTTTCCGGTTTGAAATGGGGAAACCCGTGAACCTCGTAGATCAGCATCGGGTCGCGCTCCTTGGCCACGAACAGGCGCTTGCCCGCCGAGTCATAGGCCAACCCTTCAAATCCCTTGTTACCGCCGACGTGCACGCCCAAGGTCATTTGTTCGGCATCGGCGGCATCGAGGAAGCGGGTATCGTCGTCGACATGCACCTTGATCAGGCGTTGCTGACGCTCGTCGGTGATGACGTAGATGTTGTCGCTGATAAATTCCACCGCCTCGGCGTCGCCAAAGCCCACCAGGGGAATACGCCGCAGGATCTTGCCTTGCAGGGACAGCTCGATCAGTTCGGCGTTTTTATTGGTGACGGTAAACAGGCTTTTGCGCACCGGGTCATAGGTGAGGGCCGAGACATCATCGTCGAGCCCCTCGATCACCTGGGCTTGCAAGTCCACGCGGTAATCCGCCAGGCCAATGGAACGCGCATCCGTCGGCTGGCGCCAGGCCTGCCAGTTGAACCAGGCACGCTCGAACAGGCGAAAATGCTGCGCCACGGCCCCGGCGCCGATCAGGGCGATCAGCGCAAGCACAATGAGAATGGGTTTGGGGCGGGCTAGTCGACGCATTGGGCGGGCTCAAAATCAAAAGTGGCGAATGAATATCACGCCTGTCTGAATTTAAACTTAAACGCGCCCGTCTGTCTGGCGAATGCCGCAACTGGAGACGTATTCGACGTAATCGGTGTGCTACTTCTGCTTTTCGAAACGATAGAACAGGTTCGGCTCACTGACCACGTACAGGGTGCCGTTCTCGTCCATGGTCACACCTTCGGCGCGCGGGATGGTGTTCTTGAGGCCGTTGAAACCGCCGAGCAGGGTCATGAAGCTGACTTGTTCGCCCTTCTCGTTCAGCTCCAGCAGCAGGTGCGAGTCGGCCGACAGCACCAGCAGGTGGCCGGTGCGCGGGTCGATGGCCAGGGCCGAGAGGTTGCGCATGTCCAGTTCTTCACTGGCCAGTTTTTGCTTGGCGCCAACCAGGGTCTGGCTGCCGTCGCTTTTCCAGGTGAACAACGCCGGCGGGCGTTCTTCGCCCAATACAAACTGCTGGTTGCGCGGGTCCCATGTAACGCCTTCGAACGCTTTGTTCTGATCCTTGGACGGCCCCAGGTCGTAACTCGGGAAATCGGCCTTGTTCAAGTGCTGGGTGGTGGCGTCGACCTTAACAATGGTCAGGCTGTGATCACGCTCGTCGACCACCGCCAGCAGGCCATTTTCCATGACTGTCACCCCTTCCGGGTTGCTCCAGCCATTAAGTGGCATTTTGCGCAGCACATCGCCTTGCAGGGTCAACTCAACGAGGAAGGGGTTTTTGCCCATGACGGAAAACAGGGTTTTGGTCTGCGGGTTGTAAGAGACGTCCGAGGCCTCATCCTTCTCCATGCCCGGCAGCACCTTGGCATCGATGACGGCGTGATAGTCCGGCAGCCACACACTTTCGCTGCGTTCGGTGGAGGTTTCAAATCGCTCCAATACCCACAGCACACCGCGATCATCCCAATGCATGGCCCAGGAAACGCCATAGACGATCACGCCCGCCAGAAACAGCCAGGAATACCAGCGCAGGGCGAAACGAGAACGCAGCTTGGGTGTGGCGGAGGGCAGGGACACGGCCATTGGGCGCTTTTCCGGAAAGTCAGCGTAGGTGATAGCACAGGATCAACGGGCCCGCGCGGTCGAGGCTGGGGATTATCCGGATGGCGTGTGAAAAAAATGCAAAGGTGTACACCCAGCCAAGGTGGGAGGGGGCACGCCTCCTCCCACATGTTAATCAGCGAACGACGCTTTCGAAGCGATTCACGCCGGCCAGTTCCAGCACCAGCTCATCGCCCACATTCAGCGGGCCCACGCCAGCCGGGGTGCCGGTGAGGATCACGTCGCCGGCCTGCAGCGAGAAGCAGCCGGCCATGTGCTGAATCATCGGCACGATGGGGTTGAGCATCTGCGAACTGTTGCCGTCCTGGCGCACTTCACCATTGATGGTCAGCCGGATGCCGATGTCGGTCACGTCGGCAAAGGTACTGCTCACCACAAAAGGTGCGATCACCGCCGCGCCATCGAAGGACTTGGCGATTTCCCACGGCAGGCCCTTGGCCTTCAACTCGGCCTGCTTGTCGCGCAGGGTCAAATCCAACGCCGGGGCGAAACCGGAAATGGCGTCCAGCACTTCTTCACGGCTTGGCTTGTTCGACAGCGGCTTGCCGATCAATACCGCGATTTCCGCTTCGTAATGCACCGAACCGCGCTCGGTCGGAATGGCGAAACCACCTTCCAGCGGCACCACGCAACTGCCCGGCTTGATGAACAGCAACGGCTCGGTCGGTACCGGGTTGTCCAGTTCCTTGGCATGTTCGGCGTAGTTACGCCCAATGCACACCACTTTACCCACCGGGAAGTGGACGTTGGTGCCGTCGACGTATTTGTGCTGGTAGCTCATGGAACGACTCCTTAAATAGCGAAGATCTTGCCTGGGTTCATGATCCCGTTAGGGTCGAACACCGCTTTCACGGCCTTCATGTATTCGATTTCAACCGGTGAGCGACTGTAGGTGAGGTAATCGCGCTTGGTCATGCCCACGCCGTGCTCGGCGGAGATCGAGCCGTTGTACTTCTCGACGGTCTCGAACACCCACTTGTTGACGGTGGCGCATTTGGCGAAGAACTCGTCCTTGCTCAGGTTTTCCGGCTTGAGGATGTTCAGGTGCAGGTTGCCGTCGCCGATGTGGCCGAACCATACGATTTCGAAGTCCGGGTAGTGTTCGCCGACGATGTCGTCAATTTCCCGCAAAAACGCCGGCACTTTGGACACAGTAACCGAGATGTCGTTTTTGTAGGGCGTCCAGTGGGAGATGGTCTCGGAGATGTACTCGCGCAGCTTCCACAGGTTATGCAGCTGGGTTTCGCTCTGGCTCATCACGCCATCCAGCACCCAGCCCTGCTCGACGCAATGTTCGAACGTTTCCAGGGCGTGGTTGGCGACTTCTTCGGTGGTGGCTTCGAATTCAAGCAACGCGTAGAACGGGCACTCGGTTTCGAACGGCGCAGGCACATCGCCACGACCGAGGACTTTGGCCAGGGCCTTATCCGAGAAGAACTCAAAGGCCGTCAGGTCCAGCTTGCTCTGGAAGGCGTGCAGCACCGGCATGATCGAGTCGAAATCGGTGGTGCCCAGCACCATGGCGGTGAGGTTTTTCGGCGCACGATCCAGGCGCATGGTGGCTTCGACCACAAACCCCAGGGTGCCTTCAGCGCCGATAAACAGCTGGCGCATGTCGTAGCCGGTGGCGTTTTTGATCAGATCGCGGTTCAGTTCCAGTACATCGCCCTTGCCGGTGACGACCTTCATGCCCGCCACCCAGTTACGGGTCATACCGTAGCGAATCACCTTGATCCCGCCGGCATTGGTGCCGATGTTGCCGCCGATCTGGCTGGAACCGGACGAGGCAAAATCCACCGGGTAGTACAGGCCGTTTTCTTCGGCGACGTTCTGCAATTGCTTGGTGACCACGCCCGGCTGGCACACGGCGGTGCGATCGGTGAGGTTCACGTCGAGGATCTGGTTCATATAGTCGAAGGACACCACCACTTCGCCATTGGCCGCCACAGCGGCTGCTGACAAGCCGGTGCGACCGCCCGATGGCACCAGCGCCACCTTACGTTCATTGGCCCAACGCACAATGGCCTGGACCTGCTCAACGGTCTTGGGGAAGACGATGGCGGTGGGCGCGGGTGCGAAGTGCTTGGTCCAATCCTTGCCGTAAGCCTCCAGGGAGTCTGCGTCGGTCAGCACTTTGCCGGGCTCAACCAGGGTCTTTAGCTCATCAATCAGGGCAGGATGGGTCATCGACAGAACTCTCGAACAATTCATGGTCATCCTGAGAACGCTTCACGTCGCAGGAATGAGTGTTAGCGGGGCGCGTATGCTAGCATACCGCCCCCGCAGGACAGAGCCCAAGGGCGTTTCTGCGGTGACGGCTTTCCTGCCGTCCGGGTCAGCTTAAGCGATCCGATTCCCTGCCAATTTTCTCCGGGATACAGGTTTACGCAGATGAGCAAGACTTCTCTCGATAAGAGCAAGATCAAGTTCCTTCTTCTGGAAGGCGTCCACCCATCGGCTGTCGACGTTCTGAAAGCCGCCGGGTACACCAGCATTGAGTACATCACCAGTTCTCTGCCGGAAGCCCAGCTCAAGGAAAAGATCGCCGACGCGCACTTCATCGGCATTCGCTCCCGCACTCAGCTGACCGAAGAGATCTTCGATCACGCCAAGAAACTCGTGGCAGTGGGCTGTTTCTGCATCGGCACCAACCAGGTCGACCTCAACGCAGCACGCGAGCGCGGCATCGCGGTGTTCAACGCACCGTATTCCAATACCCGTTCCGTTGCGGAGCTGGTGCTGGCCGAGGCCATCCTGTTGCTGCGCGGTATTCCCGAGAAGAACGCTTCCTGCCACCGTGGCGGCTGGATCAAAAGCGCGGCCAACTCCTTCGAAATCCGCGGCAAGAAGCTGGGTATCGTCGGTTACGGCTCGATCGGCACTCAGTTGTCGGTACTGGCTGAAGGCCTTGGCATGCAGGTGTTCTTCTACGACACCCTGACCAAGCTGCCATTGGGCAACGCCACGCAAGTGTCGAGCCTGACCGAGCTGCTGGGCATGTCCGACATCGTGACCCTGCACGTTCCGGAAACCGCTGAGACCCAGTGGATGATTGGTGAGAAGGAAATCCGCGCGATCAAGAAAGGCGGCATTCTGATCAACGCTGCACGCGGCACCGTGGTCGAGCTGGACGCCCTGGCCGATGCGATCAAGGACAAGCACCTGATCGGCGCCGCCATCGATGTGTTCCCGGTGGAGCCGCGCTCCAACGACGACATCTTCGAAAGCCCGCTGCGTGGCCTGGACAACGTGATCCTGACCCCGCACATCGGCGGCTCCACCGCTGAAGCCCAGGCCAACATTGGTCTGGAAGTCTCGGAAAAGCTGGTCAAGTACAGCGACAACGGTACCTCGGTATCGTCCGTGAATTTCCCGGAAGTGGCATTGCCGGCTCACCCTGGCAAGCACCGCCTGTTGCACATCCACCAGAACATTCCTGGCGTGATGATGGAGATCAACAAGGTCTTCGCGGAAAACGGCATCAACATCTCCGGTCAGTTCCTGCAGACCAACGAGAAGGTCGGCTACGTGGTAATCGACGTAGACGCCGAATACTCGGACCTGGCGCAAGAGAAGCTTCAGCACATCAACGGCACTATCCGTAGCCGCGTGTTGTTCTAACGCTTTAAAAGCGCGGCACAAAAAATGGGAGACCCGCAGGGGCCTCCCATTTTTTTGTCCGAATAACGCTTACTTGACGGTCACCGTGATGACTTTGGAGGCGACCGTGGGCTCGAATTGGCGATGCACGTTGTCCCCGGCCACCAATTGCAGCGTGTGCTTACCGGGGGTCAAGGTCAGTTCGGTTTCGGTTTGGGCCTTGCCGAAGTGAATGGAGGTCGCATCGGCTGGAATAGCCTCGTCCGCCTTGAGCGATTGCACGTCCCGGTCAACTAGCAGGTGATGGTGACCAGCCCCTGGCACTTGTTTGTCGATCGGCTCCAGGTCCAGGCCTTTTACCCCGAATTTGACGGTGAACGTCTTGTCGACAGTGGCACCGTCTTTGGGCGATACGATAAACACCTCAGCCCCCTTCGGCGCAGGGGTATGCGGAACATCGGCGGCGTTGGCCAACAGCGAGGCCCCCAGCAGCAGGCTGCCAACGGTTGCACGGGTCAAAAAGGCTTTCATTCGCTTCTCCAGTTTTTCTGTGAAATCTGTAGGGTTATGACAACTTCGCGACAAATTGCTGTCCAAGGCACTCACCACCATAGCAAAGCGATGCGGAACGGCGCCTCGCACATTCGAATTCTTTAGGAGTGACCATGCGCGTTTCGCCTGACCTGTTACTGTTGCTTCCCCTGCTGAGCCCCCTGGCTCATGCCGAACTGATCGACGACGTCAATGATCGGGGTGAGCTGCGCATCGTCCTTGAAGCCAACACCCCGCCCTACAACTTCAAGGAAGGCGACAAGCTCACCGGCTTTGAAGTGGAGCTGGGTGAACAGTTGGCCAAGGAAATGGACGTACGCTCCTCGTTTATCACCACCGATGAGGCCGACCTGCTTGCCGGTGTAGAAAGCGGCAAATACGACGTGGCCATCAACCATATCGCTAAGACTGCCGAGCTAGAGAATCAGTTCGATTTCAGCGAGGCTTATCACGAGAAACCCGAGCTGGCGATCCCGTTCCAGAAGGGCAACCCGGCGTTCAAGAGCAGCTTGGACGGCGCGTTGAAGCGGGTAAAGGATGATGGCCGGCTGAAGGCGCTGGCGCAGAAGTGGCTTGAAGGAACAACATCGGTGGATAAGTCTGAGTAGATCCTAAAGTGGTGGGGGGCTTGCCCTCCCACTTACTCAAGACTTGAGAGATGCACCGCCGCCGCCGGCAACTCCAGCTCACTGAACACCTGTACACCGTGGCGCTTGAGCAGCGCCGCCGTGACGCCTTCGCCAGTGACCTTCACGCCGCTGAAGGTGCCGTCATAGGTCAGCAGGTTGCCGCAGGACGGGCTGTTGGCCTTGAGGATGGCGATACGGATGCCGTGCCGTTGCACCAATGCCAACGCCTGCCGGGCCCCGTCGAGGAAGGCGGCGCTGAAATCTTCGCCCTCGGCGGTCAGCACCTGGGCCCGACCGTCCCACACATCGATGCCCTGCCCACCGGGGATCTCGGCAGGAGGCCTGGGCGTCGGCAAACCGCCTGCCACTTCCGGGCAGATCGCAATCACGCGCCCTTCGGCTTGCCACACGGCCAGTTGATCGAACGGCCCACTGGCGCCGCCGTCGTAGCGCACTTTGTGTCCGAGCAAGCAGCGGCTGACCAGGATCTTTTGCATGTCAAAAGGGCTCATTGCCGCGCCGGCGAAACCAGCCGGTGAGGGACAGGCGTTCGCGCGTGGCAGGCATGACTTCGTGGGGCACTTCGCCCGACAGGAACACCACCAGGCATCCGCCGCTGGGCACCACGTCGTATTCGACGCCGTCCTTGAGGTACATGCGCAACTGGCCGCCGTGTTCCGGCAACCAGGCATCGTTCAAGTAGATCACCGCCGAGACCATGCGCCGGTCATCGTCGCGAAAACGATCCAGGTGCTTGAGGTAAAACGCCCCCGGCGGGTACATCGCGAAATGGCTTTCGAAATCTTCCAGGCCGAGGAACAGACCCCGGTTCATCGCCAGGCGCAGGCTGTCCATCACCGCCATGTAGCGGTCGCAGACGGCGGCGTCGCCCGCCTCCAGCCACTGGATGTGGTCGCCGCGAATACCTTCGCGAATCTCCTGGGCCGGCCCACGCCCCACCGCTGCCGGCGCCAACTCACCTTCGACCGCACGTTTACGGCACTCAGCCGCCAGTTCCAGGGTCAGAGCCTGGGGCAGGAAGCCGTTCTGCTGCGACCAACCTTTTTCGGCCAGGTCGTCGACGATGCGTTGCAGCAGGGGATGATCAAGGGGCATTTGCATGGCGCGCATAGTATCCATACGTCTTCAAATCCGACAGCGCCGTCGAGCGTCTGAATACACTTTAGTCAGGTGACTGATAGGACTTCTCGACAAATCCTACGCCCGACACGGACAATAGTGGCCGACTGACAGGAGTCCATATGCGTCGTTTGTTTTTTTCCTTGCTGATGTTCTGCGTTTTGCCCGCCTGGGCAGACGGCCATGACCAGTTGTACAAGGTCGCCGGCTGGGCCGAACAACGTGCGCATTTCAATGACGCCCTCAGTGCGGCCCAGCAGCGCTACCGCAATAGCCTGCCGCCGGCGGTGTATCAGGCGTTGGTGGACAACAGCAACAAGCGCTTTGCCGCCCAGGCCATGGACCAACGCGCCGAGGCGCAGTTGCGCAAAAACCTGGCGGACCCAAAGCCTGCGCTGGCGTTCTTCCAATCGCCATTGGGCCGCAAGATTGTCGCCGCCGAGTTGCTCGCCACCCGCCGCGACCAACTGGCAAAAAACGCTCAGGGCCTGCCGAAGATCGAAGCCGACGCGACCCGCAGCCTGATCATCGGCCACCTGGCCCAGGCATTGCCTGCCCGTGAAGCCGGCGCCGAAGTGAGCCTGGCGATTGCCGGCGTGGCCGCAGACAGCTTGAGCCAGATGATCCCCGGCCTACTGGGCGGCGGCCAGGCACAAGGCATGTTGAATGGGCAGCGCGAACGCTTGATGCAGCAGATTGGCAACGACCTGAACAACACGTTGCTGTACGTCTATCGAGACTTGTCTGACCCCGAGCTGGAAGAATTCGCGACGTTTGCGGAGTCGCCGGAAGGCAAGGCGTATTACCAGGCGGCGTTGGCCGCCATTCGCGCAGGTCTTGCGGTTGGCCAAAGCACCTCAAGCCTGACGCAGTAATAAAAATGTGGGAGGGGGCTTGCTCCCGATAGCGGTGGATCAGCAAAAAATGTTTGCCTGACACACTGCTACCGGGAGCAAGCCCCCTCCCGCATTTGGACTGTGTTACTTCAATTGATCCGTGAGAAAGCTGAAATATTCATCGCGAATCTCGGGAATCTCGTTCGCCAAATGGTGCCGACCGCGCTTGAGCATCAACACCTGCGGCTGATCAAACTTACCCCGCAGCACCTGCAAATTGTGCTGCCAGTCCACCGTCATATCTTCCTCGCCCTGCACGATTATCGGCCGCCGTGGGCTGCGCGGCGCGGCTTCGATGCGCTTGATCCAGCGCAACAGCGCACCCACCCAGGCGGTGGGCAGTTGGCGCGGTTGCAGCGGGTCGGCTTCCAAAAACGGCTTGAATTCAGGATCGTTGGTGTTCTCGCTGAATCGCCGGGCGATACCGTTGACGAACGGCCGCAGCAGGTAATAACTCAGCTGGGACCAGCCCCAGGCACGCGGACGCACCAGCGGCGACAGCAGGAAGGTCTTGCCCTGCGCCGGGCTGTCGGCGCCGTGGTGGAGCAAATGATCCACCACCACCGCGCCGCCAGTACTCTGCCCGAACAGGTGCCAGGGCTGCGGCAGGTGCAGCGCCTCGACCTGGGCGAACAGCGCCTGCACCACGTTCTGGTACACCGCGAAGTCATCGATGCTGGCCCGTGCGCCGCTGGACAAACCATGGCCCGGCAGGTCGCAGGCAATCACCACAAAGCCTTGGTCCAGCGCCCAGTCCACTACGTGGCGGTATAGGCCCATATGGTCGTAGAAGCCGTGGAACATGAACATCGTCGCCACCGGAGCGGGTGGCCACCACACCTGCGCCACCACCGCGAACCCGTCAACCTCCAAACGCCCCAGGCGGCTCACGGCCGGCACTTTGCGCGCGGCCAGGTCCAAGCCGTAGAAACGCTGATACACCCGCGCCTCGGCGCTGAGCGGCTGCGCATCCACCAGGGGTCGCAAGCTGTCGCGCAGATGATCGGGGTCAAAGGTGACGGGCATAAAGGCTTCCAGACTGACGGCGAAGATGAATATCGAGCTGCGATATTCATCTGTCAGGGCAAGCATGGCAAGCTACGCGACCTTCGAGGATAGATCTGAATGCGACCGCCCTACCGTAACGCCCTGTTCGCCAGCCTGGTCCTGATCCTCTGCGCCGGCGTGCTATGGGCGGCATATAACTGGTTCCAGGGCCGCTACCTGCGTGCGTTCAGCGAGCACACGGCGGTGTTTTCCGGTGACCCCTTGAAACTGCCCGCCGACCTCGCCGGGCCAGGCCCGATTCGCCTGGTGCACTTCTGGGACCCGGCCTGCCCATGCAATGTCGGCAACCAGCAGCACCTGGGCGAACTGATCGAGCAGTACGCGCCCCAGGGCGTTGAGTTCTATGCCCTGCAAAAGCCCGGCAGCCACGGCCAACTGCCCGATAACCTGCGCACCATGAAAACCCTCACAACCCTGCCCGGCGCCGATCAAGTGCCCGCCAGCCCCGCCGTGGGCATCTGGGATCGCAGCGGCAAGCTTGCGTATTTCGGGCCCTACAGCGAAGGGCTGACGTGCAATTCGAGCAACAGCTTCATCGAGCCGATCCTCAAAGCCCTTGGAACGGGGCGCGACGTGAATGCCACGCACACCCTGGCGGTGGGCTGCTATTGTTCGTGGCCTGAAGCTCGTTAGTCACTCCACTCTCTGTAAGGAAAGTCCATGAAGCGCGTCTTGCGGGTTCTCGCGGTGCTGCTGGTGCTGATCACCCTCGGTGCCGGCTGGTACGTGTACAGCAAGCAACCCACCCGCCAGGGCACGGTTTCGCTGGCCAACCTGCAAGGCTCGGTCACGGTGCGCTACGACGACCGTGGCGTGCCGCACATCCGCGCCGAGAACGAGGCCGACCTGTATCGCGCGCTGGGCTACGTGCACGCCCAGGACCGGTTGTTCCAGATGGAGATCATGCGGCGCCTGGCCCGTGGCGAACTGGCCGAGGTGCTGGGGCCCAAGCTGCTGGAAACCGACAAGCTGTTTCGCAGCCTGCGCATTCGTGAACGCGCCTTGAGCTACGTGGAACACATGGACCATGAGTCCCCCGCATGGGAAGCCCTGCAAGCCTACCTGGACGGCATAAACCAGTATCAGGACAGCCACGCCAGCCCCATGGAGTTCGACGTGCTGGGCATTCCCAAACGCCGGTTCACCGCCGAAGACACCATCAGCGTCGCCGGCTACCTGGCCTACAGTTTTGCCGCCGCGTTTCGTACCGAGCCATTGCTGACTTACGTCCGCGACCAGTTGGGCAGCGAGTACCTGAACGTCTTCGACCTGGGCTGGCAACCCAAGGGCGCGCTGAACCTGGCTGCCGGTGACTGGCAAACCCTGGGCGCGATAGCCGCCCTGAGCGACCAGGCCCTGGCCGACAATGGCTTGCCGCAGTTCGAAGGCAGCAATGCCTGGGCCATCAGCGGCAGCCGCACCAAAAGCGGCAAACCCTTGCTGGCGGGCGACCCGCATATTCGCTTTTCAGTGCCGTCGGTATGGTACGAAGCGCAGCTGTCGGCGCCGGGCTTCGAGCTGTATGGCTATCACAACGCGCTGGTGCCGGTGGCGTTCCTGGGGCACAACCTGGACTTCGGCTGGAGCCTGACCATGTTCCAGAACGACGACCTTGACCTGATCGCCGAAAAGGTCAACCCGGCCAACCCCAATCAGGTCTGGTACCACGACCAGTGGGTAGACATGACCAGCAGCGCGCAACAGATCGCGGTGAAGGGCCAGGCCCCGGTCACCCTCACGCTGCGTCAGTCGCCCCATGGGCCGATCATCAATGACGTACTCGGCGAGAACGCCGGCAACACGCCAATCGCGATGTGGTGGGCATTCCTCGACACCCAGAACCCGATCCTCGAAGGTTTCTACCAGCTCAACCGCGCCGATACCCTGGCCAAGGCCCGGGCCGCAGCGGCCAAGGTCTCTGCGCCGGGGCTGAATATTGTGTGGGCCAATGCCAAGGGCGATATCGGCTGGTGGGCCGCGGCGCAACTGCCGATCCGCCCGGCCGGTGCCAACCCTGGGTTTATCCTCGACGGCAGCACCGCCCAGGCCGACAAGCTGGGCTTTTACCCCTTCAGCGCCAACCCCCAGGAAGAAAACCCGGCGCGCGGCTATGTGGTTTCGGCCAATGCCCAACCGGTATCGCCCAGCCGCATGGAGATCCCCGGCTACTACAACCTGGCCGACCGGGGCCAGCAGTTGAACGCGCAGTTGAGCGATAAAAGCGTGAAGTGGGATGTAAACAACAGCCAAGCCTTGCAACTGGGCACCACGACCGCCTTCGGCCCGCGCTTGCTGGCGCCGCTGTTGCCGGTGTTGCGCGAGGTGGTCAAGGACCCGTCGCAACTCAAGCTGGTGGAACAACTGGCCGCCTGGAAAGGCGATTACCCGCTGGACTCCATCAGCGCCACGCTGTTCAACCAGTTCCTGTTCAACCTGGCGGATGCGGCCTTCCACCCAAAACTGGGCGATAACCTGTTCAAGACCTTGCTCGGCACCCGGGCAATCGACGCCGCCTTACCGCGCCTGGCCGCCGACCCGAGTTCGCCCTGGTGGGACGGCAAACGCGCCGACGCCGTCAAGCTCGCCTGGGACAACAGCCTCGCGCACCTCAAGGCCACCTTCGGCGACGACCCCGCCCAATGGCAATGGGGCAAGGCGCACACCCTTACCCATGGCCACCCACTGGGTTCACAAAAGCCCTTGGACCTGATCGTCAATGTCGGCCCCTTCCCGGCCCCCGGCAGCCACGAGGTGCCAAACAACCAATCGGCCGCGATCGGCCCCGCACCGTGGCCGGTGACCTACGGCCCCTCGACCCGCCGCCTGATCGACTTCGCCGACGCGGCCCATGCGCTGACCATCAACCCAGTGGGACAAAGCGGTGTACCGTTTGATCGCCACTACAGCGACCAGGCCGAAACCTACATCGAAGGCGGTTACGAACAGGCGCATTTCACCGAAGAGGAAATCACGGCGAATACTCGGGGCACGCTGAAACTGCTGCCAGTTCGATAACGGATCAACACTGTGGGAGGGGGCAAGCCTGCTCCCACAGTTTGCGCCTGCTCCGTCAGTTAGACCGGCGCTGGCGCCCGACGCTTGTCCGGCTGCTGCCAGCCATCGGCAGCGGCTTCTTCAATCGCCTGCTGGATCGCCTTCTTGCGGTGTTCCTCGGCACGACGGCTGAAGAACCACACCAGAAAGGTCACCAGCGACACCGCCAACAGAATCAGGCTGGCCACCGCGTTGATCTCGGGTTTAACCCCAAGCCGCACGGCCGAAAACACTTCCATCGGCAAGGTAGTGGAGCCCGGGCCGGACACGAAGCTGGCCAGTACCAGGTCATCCAGGGACAACGCAAACGACATCATGCCGCCGGCGGCCAGCGACGGCGCGATCATCGGGATAGTGATCAGGAAGAACACCTTCCACGGCCGCGCGCCCAGGTCCATCGCCGCTTCTTCGATCGACAGGTCCAGCTCACGCAAACGCGCCGACACCACCACCGCCACATACGCCGCACAGAACGTGGTGTGGGCGATCCAGATGGTGACGATGCCACGCTCCTGGGGCCAGCCGATCAGTTGCGCCATGGCCACGAACAGCAGCAACAGCGACAGACCGGTGATCACTTCGGGCATCACCAACGGCGCGGTCACCAGGCCGCCGAACAACGTGCGGCCCTTGAACTGGCTGATGCGCGTGAGCACGAACGCCGCCAATGTACCCAGTGCCACCGCGGCCACCGCCGTGTAGCAGGCGATCTCCAGGGAGCGCGCCACCGAGCCCATCAGTTGGGTGTTGTCCAGCAGGCCCACGTACCACTTGATCGACCAACCGCCCCACACCGTCACCAGTTTGGATTCGTTGAACGAGTAGATCACCAGGATCAGCATCGGCAGGTAGATAAACAACAACCCCGCCACCAGCATGAAGCTTGAGAAACTGACGCGCTTCATATCTTGCCCTCCATCTCTTTGGCTTGGCTGCGGTTAAACAGGATGATCGGCACGATCAGGATCGCCAGCATCACCACCGCCAGGGCAGACGCCACCGGCCAGTCACGGTTGTTGAAGAACTCTTGCCACAGCACTTTACCGATCATCAGGGTTTCCGGGCCGCCGAGCAGTTCAGGGATCACGAACTCGCCCACCACCGGGATAAACACCAGCATGCAACCGGCGATGATGCCGTTCTTGGACAGCGGCACGGTGATCTTCCAGAAGCTGTTGAACGTGCTCGAACCCAGGTCCGATGCAGCTTCAAGCAGGCTCTGGTCGTGCTTCACCAGGTTGGCGTACAGCGGCAGGATCATGAACGGCAGGTATGAATAAACCACGCCGATATACACCGCGATGTTGGTGTTGAGGATCTGCAGCGGCTCGTTGATCAGCCCCATGGACATCAGGAAGCCATTGAGCAAACCGTTGTTGCTGAGGATGCCCATCCACGCATACACGCGGATCAAAATGGCGGTCCAGGTCGGCATCATGATCAGCAGCACCAGCACGGTCTGCATTTCTTTGCGCGCGGTAGCAATGGCGTAGGCCATCGGATAGCCGATCAGCAGGCACAGCAGCGTGCTGAAAAAGGCCATCTTCAGCGAGCCCAGGTAGGCGGAGATATACAGCTCATCCCCCGCCAGTAACTGGTAGTTGGCCAGGTTCAGCACCACCTGCAGTTTTTGCTCAACGTAGGTGTAGATCTCGGTATACGGCGGGATCGCCACGTCGGCTTCGGCAAAGCTGATTTTCAGGACAATGAAAAACGGCAAGGCGAAAAACAGGAACAGCCACAGGAACGGAATCCCGATGACCACCTGCTTGCCGCTGGGGACGATGCGGTGCAAGCGCCGCTTGAGCTTCTTCATGTTCATGAGCGCAGTACCACGCCGCTGTCGTCTTCCCACCACACGTAGACCTGGTCACCCCAGGTCGGCCGCTGACCACGGCGTTCGGCGTTAGCGACGAAGGACTGCACCAGCTTGCCGCTCGGCAGCTCTACGTAGAACACCGAGTGGCCGCCCAGGTAGGCGATGTCGTGCACCTTGCCGCTGGACCAGTTGTGTTCGCAGGTCGGCATTTCGGTGGTGACCAGCAGCTTTTCCGGGCGAATGGCGTAGGTCACCGACTTGTCTTCCACCGAGGTGGCGATGCCGTAGCCCACGTAGATGTCGCGGTCCAGGTCCGGGCACTTGAGCACCGCGTGGCCTTCGGCGTCGTCGACCACCTGGGTGTCGAAAATGTTGACGTTGCCGATGAACTCGCACACCAGGCGGCTGGTGGGGGTTTCGTAGATATCGATGGGGCTGCCGATCTGCGCGATCCAGCCCAGGTGCATGATCGCGATGCGTTCGGCCATGGTCATGGCCTCTTCCTGGTCGTGGGTCACCATCACGCAGGTCACGCCGACGCGCTCGATGATTTCGACAAGCTCAAGCTGCATCTGCGAACGCAGCTTCTTGTCCAGTGCGCCCATCGGCTCATCGAGCAGCAGCAGCTTCGGGCGTTTGGCCAGGGAGCGCGCCAGGGCAACCCGCTGGCGCTGGCCACCGGACAACTGGTGCGGCTTGCGCTTGGCGTACTGGCTCATCTGCACCAGCTTGAGCATCTCGGCCACGCGGGCGTCGACCTCGGCCTTGGGGATCTTGTCCTGTTGCAGGTCGAAGGCAATGTTCTGCGCCACGGTCATGTGCGGGAACAGGGCGTAGGACTGGAACATCATGTTGATCGGCCGCTCGTAGGGCGGCATGTCGGTGATGTCCACACCGTCGAGGTAGATGCGGCCTTCGGTCGGGCGCTCGAAGCCTGCGAGCATGCGCAGCAAGGTGGACTTGCCCGAACCCGAACCGCCGAGCAAGGCGAAGATCTCGCCTTTCTTGATTTCCAGGGACACATCGTCCACGGCAATCGTCTCGTCGAACTTCTTCGTGACCCGGTCGATTTTGACCAGCACCTTCTTCGGTGTCTGGTCGCCCTCGAGGGCTTTCTTATAGGCGCCGGAGGCAACTGCCATTTACGAAACTCCCAAAAAAACTGTGCAGCCGGCCCAATGCGGGCCAGCCTTGGATAGTTTGAGCCTTACTTGCCCGTCTTGACCTTGGTCCAGCTACGGGTCATTAAACGCTGCACGTTCGGGGGTAGCTCGAAGTTGACGAATGTCCGCTCGAGAACCGCCTGCGGTGGGTAAACCGCTTCGTCGGTGCGTATCGATTGCTCCATCAGCTTGTCCGCCCCAGGGTTAGGGTTGGCGTAACCGACGTAATCACTGACCTGGGCGATCACCTCAGGTTGCAGCAAATAGTTGATGAAGGCGTGGGCCTCTTTGACGTTGGCGGCATCCTTGGGGATCGCCAACACGTCAAACCACAGGTTGCCGCCTTCTTTGGGAATCGCGTAGGCGATGTTCACGCCTTTGCCCGCCTCGGCCGCACGGGCCTTGGCCTGGAACACATCGCCGGAGAACCCGGCGGCCACGCAGATGTTGCCGTTGGCCAGGTCCGAGATGTATTTGGATGAGTGGAAGTAGGTCACGTAGGGCCGCACTTTCAGCAGCTTTTCCTCGGCCTTTTTGTAGTCCGCCGGGTTGGTGCTGTTCGGGTCCAGGCCCATGTAGTTGAGTACAGCCGGCAGCATTTCATCCGCCGAGTCCATGAAGGACACGCCGCAGGTGGCCAGCTTCTTCATGTTTTCCGGTTCGAACAACACGGCCCAGGAATCGATCTTGTCGACACCCAGCACTTGCTTCACTTTGTCGACGTTGTAGCCGATGCCATTGGTGCCCCACAGGTACGGCACCGCGTACTGGTTGCCCGGGTCGTTCTTTTCCAGGCGCTTGAGCAGTGCCGGGTCGAGGTTGGCGTAGTTCGTGAGCAATGACTTGTCGAGTTTCTGGAACGCCCCGGCCTTGATCTGCTTGCCGAGGAAGTGGTTGGACGGCACCACCACGTCGTAGCCGGTACGCCCGGCCAGCAGTTTGCCTTCCAGGGTTTCGTTGGAATCAAACACGTCATACACGGGCTTGATACCGGTGGCCTTTTCGAAGTTGGCCAGGGTGTCGGTACCGATGTAGTCCGACCAGTTATAAATATGCACCGTCGGTGCGGCCTGCACGCTCAACGCCAGCGTGATACCCGCGCCCACCAGCATGGCTTGGCGAAATAAAGAAATTGGCACGTGGAGGTCCTCTTAAATAGTTGGGCCCAAAGTTGTTGCCCGGCAACAAAACCGGCGCGCAACTTACCCTCGATAAACCGATCCGGCAAAACTTTCTGTCATTTTATGTGTGGAAGGGAGCAAGCCCCCTTCCACAGGTAGCACGGCTTATTTACCGGATTTGATCTTGGTCCAGCTGCGTGTCATTTCACGCTGGGTCGCAGCCGGCAAGTCAGCAATCGCGTAGAGCTTGGCCTGGACATCGGCTGGTGGGTAGATGCCCGGGTCGCTGGTGATGTCTTTGTCGACCAGTGCGGTGGCCTTCTCGTTACCGTTCGGGAAACGCACGCTGTTGGTGATGGAGGCCATCACTTCAGGCTTGAGCAGGTAGTTGAGGAACGTGTAGGCGGCGTCGACGTTTTCGGCATCTTTAGGGATGGCGACCATGTCGAAGAAGCTACCGGCGCCTTCCTTCGGAATGTCATAGGCAACCTTGACCTTGCCACCGGCTTCAGCCGCGCGGGACTTGGCCTGCTGGATGTCGCCCGAGTAACCCACGGCCACGCAGATGTTGCCGTTGGCCAGGTCCGAGATGTACTTGGAGGAGTGGAAGTAGCCGATCGAAGGACGGATTTTCAGGAACAGGTCTTCAGCCTGCTTCAGATCGGCCTTCTTCTGAGTGTCGGTCGGCAGGCCCAGGTAGTGCAGCGCCACCGGCAGCATTTCGGTCGGCGAATCGAGGAAGCTCACGCCGCAGCTTTTCAGCTTGGCGATGTTTTCAGGCTTCATCAGCACATCCCAGGAGTCGATCTTGTCCACGCCCAGCGCGGCCTTGACCTTCTCCGGGTTGTAGCCGATGCCGATCGAACCCCACATGTACGGGAAGGCATGCTTGTTATCCGGGTCGCTGACCGACACGGCTTTAAGCAGGGATGTGTTCAGGTTGCTGTAGTTGGACAGCTTGGACTTGTCCAGCTCCTGGTAAACACCGGCCTTGATCTGCTTGGCGAGGAAGTTGTTCGACGGTACGACGATGTCGTAGCCGGACTTGCCTGCCAGCAACTTGGCTTCGAGGGTCTCGTTGCTGTCGAAGACGTCATACACCACTTTAATGCCCGACTCTTTTTCAAAGTTGGCGATGGTGTCCGGTGCGATGTAGTCGGACCAGTTGTAGACGTGCAGCACTTTATCGGCTGCCTGGGCGCCGCCCGCCATTGCGCCCATCAGGGACAAGGCGAGGAGGGTCTTGCCGGCGTTCTTCAAACCTAATGCCTTCATTTGGTGATGCTCCAATTTTTCTTTTTTGGGCCACGTTTTTTTATGTTCAGCGGCCCTTCCAGAGGGCAACAAAACAGGGCGACAGTCTGGCAAGTTCAGGGGCCGGCTTTCAACCAGAGCCCCCAACATTTGTAACTGCTCAATGCACCGCGCACTGAGCCTAGCACTTAGCCCTGCAACGCCGCCAAAGTCAGGTCCAGGCACGTACGCGCCTTGGTCACCAGCTCATCGATTTCGGCCTTGCTGATCACCAGCGGCGGCGAAATGATCATGGTGTCACCCACGGCGCGCATGATCAGGCCGTTGTTGAAGCAGAAAGTGCGGCAAATCATGCCCGCGCCCTTGCCTTCATAACGCTTGCGGGTGGCCTTGTCTTGAACCAGCTCGATTGCACCGAGCATGCCCACGCCGCGAACTTCGCCCACCAACGGGTGATCCGCCAATTCCCTCAAACGCTTTTGCAAATACGGTGCCGTTTCATCGTGAACGCGGCTGACGATTTTTTCATCGCGCATGATGCGGATGTTTTCCATGGCCACCGCCGCCGCCACCGGGTGGCCGGAGTAGGTGAAGCCGTGGTTGAAATCACCGCCTTCATTGAGCACGGCGACCACGTCGTCGCGCACGATCAGGCCGCCCATGGGGATGTAACCCGAGGTAAGGCCCTTGGCGATGGTCATCATGTGTGGCGTGAGGTCGTAGAAATCGCTCCCGAACCACTCACCGGTACGGCCGAACCCGCAGATCACTTCGTCGGCAATGAACAGGATGTCGTACTTGGCGAGGATTTCCTTGATGCGCGGCCAGTAAGTGGCGGGCGGCACGATGACGCCACCGGCGCCCTGGATCGGCTCGGCAATAAAGGCACCGACGTTGTCCACGCCCAACTCCAGGATTTTTTCTTCCAACTGGTTGGCGGCCCAGGTCCCGAACTCGTCGGGGCTCATGTCGCCGCCTTCGCCAAACCAGTACGGCTGGGCGATGTGGGTGATGCCCGGGATCGGCAAGTCGCCCTGTTCATGCATATACGTCATGCCGCCCAGGCTGGCGCCGGCCACGGTGGAGCCGTGGTAGCCATTCTTGCGGCTGATGATGGTTTTCTTGTTCGGTTGGCCTTTGATCGCCCAGTAATGGCGAACCATGCGCAACATGGTGTCGTTGCCTTCGGAGCCGGAACCGGTGAAGAACACGTGGTTCATGCCGGCGGGCGCGATATCGGAAATGGCTTTGGCCAGTTCCAGCACGGGCGGGTGAGCGGTCTGGAAGAACAGGTTGTAATACGGCAGTTCTTTCATTTGCTTGGCGGCGGCGTCGGCGAGTTCATCGCGACCGTAACCGATTGCCACGCACCACAGGCCGGCCATGCCGTCGAGGATCTTGTTGCCTTCGCTGTCCCACAAGTACACGCCGTGGGCTTTGGTGATGATCCGTGGGCCTTTCTCTTTCAATTGCTTGAAGTCGCTGAACGGCGCCAGATGGTGATCGTTGCTCAAGGCTTGCCATTCACGGGTTTGCGGGTTGTTGCTGGACATACCAATCTCCTCAAATTTCGGTGAGGGGCGCACGGCGCGAGCCGCACGCCCGGCGCATCAGACGGCGAAGAGCAGGAATTCCCGCTCCCACGAACTGATGACGCGCTTGAAGTTTTCGTGCTCGGCCCGCTTGACCGCGACGTAGCCTGTGATGAATTTCTGACCCAGGTATTTCTCGATGGTCTTGCTGTTTTCCATGCGTTCCAGGGCGTCTTCGATGGTCAACGGCAGGCGCAGGTTGCGCCGCTCGTAACCACGCCCAACCACCGGCGCGCTCGGGTTATGGCCTTCGACCATGCCGATGTAGCCGCACAGCAGGCTGGCGGCAATCGCCAGGTACGGGTTGGCGTCGGCGCCCGGCAGGCGGTTCTCGACACGGCGGTTCTGCGGGCCGGCATCCGGTACGCGCAGGCCGACAGTGCGGTTTTCTTCGCCCCATTCCACGTTCACCGGCGCCGAGGTGTCGGGCAGGAAGCGGCGGAACGAGTTCACATTAGGGGCAAACAGCGGCAGCAATTCAGGGATGAATTTCTGCAGGCCGCCAATGTGGTTGAGAAACAGCTGGCTCATGCTTCCGTCTTCATTGGAGAAGACGTTCTTGCCCGTGGCGATGTCGATGATGCTCTGGTGCAGGTGCATCGCGCTGCCGGGCTCGCCGGTCATCGGCTTGGCCATGAAGGTGGCGGCCACGTCGTGCTTGAGCGCGGCTTCACGCATGGTGCGCTTGAACACCAGGATCTGATCGGCCAGCGACAGCGCGTCGCCGTGACGGAAGTTGATTTCCATCTGCGCGGTGCCGTCTTCGTGGATCAGGGTGTCGAGGTCCAGCTCCTGCAGTTCGCACCAGTCGTAGACGTCTTCGAAGAGCGGGTCGAATTCGTTGGCGGCTTCAATAGAGAAGGACTGGCGACCCGTCTCCGGGCGCCCGGAACGGCCGATCGGCGGTTGCAGCGGGAAGTCCGGGTCTTCGCAGCGCTTGGTCAGGTAGAACTCCATCTCCGGCGCCACGATGGGCTGCCAACCTTTGTCGGCGTAGAGCTTGAGGACTTTCTTGAGCACGTTGCGCGGCGACAGCTCGATCGGGTTGCCTTGCTTGTCGTAGGTATCGTGGATCACCTGGGCGGTCGGCTCGATGGCCCAGGGCACCAGGAACACCGCGTTCTGGTCGGGGCGGCAGATCATGTCGATGTCGGCCGGGTCGAGCAGTTCGTAATAGATGTCGTCTTCGACATAGTCGCCGGTCACGGTCTGCAACAGCACGCTCTCGGGCAGGCGCATGCCCTTTTCGGCGATGAATTTGTTGGTCGGCGAGATCTTGCCCCGGGTGATGCCGGTGAGGTCGCCAATCATGCATTCGACTTCTGTGATCTTGTGGTCTTTCAACCAATCGGTGAGCTGGTCGAGGTTGTTACTCATAAATGCCTCTGGGCTGGGTTTCCTGGCATCCATTAAAGGCCAGGCGTTGGTTGACGCAGCATCCGCGTCGTTTTTTCGTTCAGGGTAGGAGCTTACCTGCCATTTGCTGCAGCGTTGCATTCCTCACGCCAAAGTTGTGCGCAATCTTGATCGGCGCAACGGATGAGGGCCGTTCATCGGCGGTGGCGAGGGCAAGGAAGAGGTCGGACAGGCCGTCAAGAATATTGGCCGGAGCGTGGGTATTCACACGGGATGAATGAACTGCGGACAAAGCCTGGCGCAAGCAGGCAGAGACGCCGAATGGCGGCAGGTGAAACATGAAGCACCCCGGTATTATTGCTGTTATGGGTTTGAATCGAGCTTAGCCTTGTTCATTTTTTTACACAACACCCCCGTAAAAAATACAACACGGCCCGCTCAAGCCCGCGAGTCCCAAGCCCATCAAACCCAAAAAACCGCCCTAAAAAGCCCCAAAAAAGCCTGCGGAGCGCTTTTTTAGGGCAAAAAAGGCCTCGCTTGACTTCGGCATGCCGTTCGGGTTGACTGAAACCAGAAAAGATCAATGATTGATATTTTTAACAACAAAGGTGTTGCATCATGTCGGTACCCCCGCGTGCCGTTCAGCTTAACGAAGCGAACGCGTTCCTTAAGGATCATCCTGAGGTTCTGTACGTAGACCTTCTAATTGCGGATATGAATGGTGTGGTGCGCGGCAAGCGCATCGAACGCACCAGCCTCCACAAGGTTTACGAGAAGGGCATTAACCTGCCTGCCTCTTTATTTGCCCTGGATATCAACGGCTCGACGGTGGAAAGCACCGGCCTGGGCCTGGACATCGGTGATGCTGACCGAATCTGTTATCCAATCCCCGACACCCTGTGCAATGAGCCCTGGCAAAAGCGCCCTACCGCGCAACTGCTGATGACCATGCACGAACTTGAAGGTGAACCTTTCTTCGCCGATCCGCGCGAAGTGCTCCGCCAAGTCGTCAGCAAGTTCGATGACATGGGCCTGACCATCTGCGCTGCCTTCGAGCTTGAGTTCTACCTGATCGACCAGGAGAACGTGAACGGCCGCCCACAACCGCCCCGCTCGCCGATCTCCGGCAAACGCCCGCATTCGACACAGGTTTACCTGATCGACGACCTCGACGAATACGTCGACTGCCTCCAGGACATCCTCGAAGGTGCCAAGGAGCAAGGCATCCCGGCCGACGCCATCGTCAAGGAAAGTGCCCCGGCGCAGTTCGAAGTGAACCTGCACCACGTGGCCGACCCGATCAAGGCCTGCGACTACGCGGTACTGCTCAAGCGCCTGATCAAGAACATCGCCTACGACCATGAGATGGACACCACCTTCATGGCCAAGCCTTACCCAGGCCAGGCAGGCAACGGGCTGCACGTGCATATTTCGATCCTGGACAAGGACGGCAAGAACATCTTCGCCAGCGAGGATCCCGAGCAGAACGCCGCATTGCGTCACGCGATCGGCGGTGTGCTGGAGACCCTACCCGCCCAGATGGCGTTCCTGTGCCCCAACGTCAACTCCTACCGTCGTTTCGGCGCACAGTTCTACGTGCCGAACTCGCCGTGCTGGGGCCTGGACAACCGCACCGTAGCGATTCGCGTACCGACCGGCTCGTCCGACGCGGTACGTATCGAACACCGCGTGGCCGGCGCCGACGCCAACCCTTACCTGCTGATGGCTTCGGTCCTGGCAGGCGTGCACCATGGTCTGACCAACAAGATCGAACCGGGCGCTCCAGTGGAAGGCAACAGCTACGAGCAGAACGAGCAAAGCCTGCCGAACAACCTGCGCGATGCCCTGCGTGAGTTGGACGACAGCGAGGTGATGGCCAAGTACATCGATCCTAAATACATCGATATCTTCGTCGCCTGTAAGGAAAGTGAGCTGGAAGAGTTCGAACACTCCATCTCCGACCTTGAGTACAACTGGTACCTGCATACCGTGTAAGCGGTTGAAGCAGTAAAAGGGAACGCCGCTGACTTTGGTCAGTGGCGTTTTTTTATGGGTTTCTTTTGGGATACCGAGGTGGCCTCATCGGGAGCAAGTCGAATCGTCGCACCGCCCCTCCCACACTTTGATTTGTGAATGCAGTTAAATCTCCCTGCTCATACAATGCCCGCTGCCTTGTAGGAGACTTCCATGACCACCCGCCCCGCCGCCACTCGCAAACCCCGCGCCCGCAGCCAGGCACGTATCGACGCAATCCTTGATGCCGCCCGCACCTTGCTGGCCGCCGAAGGCGTGGACAGTTTGTCGATCTACAGCGTGGCCGAACGGGCGCAGATTCCGCCGTCGTCGGTGTACCACTTTTTCGCCAACGTGCCGGCGTTACTGGAGGCGTTGACGGCCGATGTGCATGCGGCCTTCCGCGCGGCCATTGAGGCGCCCATCGAACATGAGGCGCTCAACACTTGGCGAGACCTGTCCAGTATCGTCGAACAGCGCATGCTGACTATCTATGAACATGACGCCGCCGCCCGCCAGCTGATCCTGGCCCAGCATGGCCTCACCGAAGTCACCCAGGCCGACCGCCAGCACGATCTGGAATTGGGACATCTGATGCTGACCGTGTTCAACCGCCACTTTGAAGTGCCGAGGTTGCCAGCCGACGTGGATGTGTTCGCCCTGGCGCTGGAACTGAGTGACCGCGTGTATGCGCGCTCGGTGCATCAGCATGGGCAGATTACGCCGCGTATGGCGGAGGAAGGGATGCGGGTGTTTGATGCGTATGTGGGGCTCTACCTGCCAGCCTATTTGCCCAAGCGCTGAGCCTTGCGGTGACCGGTAGGCCTCATCGGGAGCAAGCCCCCTCCCACATTGACCGCGTTTCAACTCTGGAATGCACTCAAATGTGGGAGGGGGCTTGCTCCCGATGACGGCCTCAAGACCGACACCCCTCACAACTTGGCGATCGACACCTCAGTGGACTTCACAAAGGCAATCACCTCACTGCCGATCACCAGTTCCAGCTCTTTGACCGAGCGGGTGGTGATCACCGAAGTGACGATACCGGAGGCGGTCTGCACATCGATTTCCGACAGCACGTCGCCGACTACGATTTCCTTGATGGTGCCTTTGAACTGGTTACGCACGTTGATGGCTTTAATGGTCATGGTGTTCTTCCTTCGTGGGACAAGTGAGTTATTGAGCCCAACGCAATTGCGTAGGCAGCGGTGAAACAGGTTCGGGTTCCGGCGGAGCGCCGGGCAACGACAGCACACGGTTGAGCACTTCGGCCTCCAGCGCCGCCAGGCGATGAGAGCCACGGGCCCGTGGGCGTGGCAGGTCGACGATCAGGTCGAGGCCGATTTCGCCGTCTTCGATCAGGATCACCCGGTCGGCAATCGCCACGGCTTCGCTGACGTCATGGGTTACCAGCAACACGGTGAAGCCGTGCTGGCGCCACAGGTTTTCGATCAGTTGCTGCATCTCGATGCGGGTCAGGGCATCCAGCGCGCCCAGCGGCTCATCGAGCAACAGCAAGCGCGGTTGGTGGATCAGGGCGCGCGCGAGGGCCACGCGTTGCTTCTGGCCACCGGACAATGCCGCCGGCCATTCATTGGCGCGCTCCGCCAGGCCGACCGCGTCCAGGGCTTGCAGCGCTTTGGGGCGCCAGTCGCCCTTGAGGCCCAGGCCCACGTTGTCGATGATTTTTTTCCACGGCAACAAGCGCGCTTCCTGGAACATCAACCGCGTGTCTTCAATTGCTTCGCCGAGCGCTGCGGAACCGGCCAGCAGCTCGCCGCCACTGGCTTTGTCCAAGCCGGCCAGCAGGCGCAGCAAGGTACTTTTGCCGCAACCACTGCGGCCGACCACGGCCACGAACTGGCCTGCCGGAATGTGCAGGTCAATCTCTTTGAGCACGTGCCGTGCGCCAAATGATTTGCGCAATTTGCGCACTGCCAGGGGGATCCCTTTAAGCAGGCGCGGAGGTTGTTGAGCTGTCATGCCGCACCGCCTTTATTCACTTGATACGCCGGGTGCCAGCGCAGCCACACACGTTCCAGGCCACGTGCCGCCAGGTCGGCCAGCTTGCCGAGAATGGCGTACATCACGATGGCCAGCACCACCACGTCGGTTTGCAGGAACTCACGTGCGTTCATCGCCAGGTAGCCGATGCCGGAGCTGGCGGAGATGGTTTCCGCCACAATCAGCGTCAACCACATAAAGCCCAGGGCAAACCGCACGCCCACCAGGATCGACGGCAGGGCGCCCGGCAGGATGACTTGCCAGAACAGGCTGAACCCGGACAAGCCATAGCTGCGCGACATTTCCACCAACGCCGGGTCGACGTTGCGGATGCCGTGGTAGGTGTTGAGGTAAATCGGGAACAACGTACCGAGGGCCACCAGGAAAATCTTTGCGGTCTCGTCGATCCCGAACCACAGGATCACCAGCGGGATCAGCGCCAGGTGCGGCACGTTGCGGATCATCTGCACCGAGCTGTCCAGCAGGCGCTCGCCCCACGTCGACAAGCCAGTGATAAACCCCAGCGCCAGGCCGATGCCGCCACCGATCACAAAGCCCAGGCCCGCGCGCCAGCCGCTGATGGCCAGGTGGGTCCAGATTTCGCCGCTGGCCACAAGATGCACCCCCGCTTCAATCACGGCACTCGGGGCCGGCAGAATGCGCGTCGACAACCAGCCCGCCGACACGGACAACTGCCACACCGCCAGCAATAAAACCGGCAGCGCCCAAGGCGCCACGCGATGGCTCAATTTTTCATAATTCATAACGCCACCTCAGCTCTGTGACGCCGCTTTGGGAAGGATATCGTTGGCGACCATTTCGCCGAACGGGCTCACATAGCCGGCGCTTTTCGGCAGTTCCGGACGCTCGATGTCCAGGTGCGGGAACAGCAGCTCAGCGACCCGATACGACTCTTCCAGGTGTGGATAACCGGAGAAGATAAAGGTGTCGATGCCCAGCGCGGCGTATTCCTTGACCCGCGCCGCAACGGTCGGGCCATCACCCACCAGCGCCGTACCCGCACCACCACGCACCAGGCCGACGCCGGCCCACAGGTTGGGGCTCACTTCCAGATGGTCGCGGTTGCCGCCGTGCAACGCGGCCATGCGTTGCTGGCCAACCGAATCGAAGCGCGCCAGGGAGGCCTGGGCGCGGGCGATGGTGTCGTCGTCCAGATGGGAGATCAGTTTGTCGGCGGCTTTCCAGGCTTCGTCGGTGGTCTCGCGCACGATCACATGCAGGCGAATGCCAAAGCGCACGGTACGCCCGAGCTTGGCCGCCTTGGCCCGCACTTGTTCGATCTTCTCGGCAACCGCGGCCGGTGGCTCGCCCCAGGTCAGCACCATTTCCACTTGCTCGGCGGCCAGGTCCTGGGCGGCTTCGGAAGAACCGCCAAAGTACAACGGCGGGCGCGGTTGCTGGATCGGTGGGTAAAGCAATTTGGCGCCTTTGACGCTGATGTGTTCGCCATCGTAATCCACGGTTTCGCCCTCCAGCACACGACGCCAGATGCGCGTGAACTCGACCGAAGCCTGGTAGCGCTCTTCGTGGCTGAGGAACAAGCCATCGCCGGCCAACTCGTCCGGATCACCACCGGTGACCAGGTTGAACAACGCGCGACCACCGGACAAACGATCCAGGGTCGCGGCCTGACGCGCGGCCACTGTTGGGGAAATGATCCCGGGGCGCAGGGCGACCAGAAATTTCAAACGCTGGGTCACCGGGATCAGCGACGCGGCCACCAGCCACGAGTCTTCGCAGGAACGCCCGGTGGGGATCAGCACTCCACCGAAACCCAGGCGGTCAGCGGCCTGGGCCACTTGCTGCAAATAACCGTGGTCGACGGCGCGAGCGCCTTCGGCGGTGCCAAGGTAATGGCCGTCGCCGTGGGTAGGCAGGAACCAGAAAATAGTGAGGCTCATGGAGTTGTCTCCTGAAGAAGTCGGATTACGGCGCTTTGGCCACGGCAGCGGATGGCGTCCAGATCACGTCCTTGATGCTCAAGGGCTTGGGGATCAATTTGAGTTGGTAAAAGCTGTCGGCGATTTTCTGCTGGGCGGCAACCACTTCCGGGGTCAGGAACAGCGCGCCATAGCCCTGGCGCTTCACCGAGGTCAGGGTGATGTCAGCCGGCAGGCCAAGCAGCGGCGCGACTTGTTCGGTGACTTCCTGTGGGTTGGCCTTGGACCATTCGCCCACCGCGCGCACTTCCTCGATCAGCGCCTTGATCACCTGCGGGTGTTGCTCGGCATACGGCTTGGTCGCCAGGTAAAACTGGTGGTTATCGGCGATACCGGTGCCGTCGCGCAGCGTGCGCGCTTGCAGTTGTTTCTCGGCGGCGGCCTGGTACGGGTCCCAGATCACCCAGGCGTCCACGCTGCCACGCTCGAACGCGGCGCGGGCATCGGCGGGCGGCAGGAATACGGTGTGTACGTCGGTGTATTTCAGACCGGCGTCTTCCAGGGCACGCACCAGCAGGTAGTGCACGTTGGAGCCCTTATTGAGCACGATTTTCTTGCCCTTGAGCTCGGCCACCGATTTGATCGTCGAGTCTTTGGGCACCAGGATCGCTTCGCTGGTCGGTGCCGGTGGCTCGTAGGCCACGTAAAGCAGGTCGGCGCCGGCGGCCTGGGCGAACACCGGCGGGGTTTCGCCGGTAACACCAAAGTCGATGGAGCCGACGTTCAAGCCCTCGAGCAACTGCGGGCCGCCGGGAAACTCCGTCCATTGCACCTGTACGCCTTGGGCAGCCAGGCGTTTTTCCAGGGTGCCCTTGGCTTTGAGCAGCACCAACGTGCCGTATTTCTGATAACCGATCCGCAAGGTCTCGGCAGCTTGGGCTTGAACAATGGCGCCGAAGGACACAGCCGCAGCAAACAGTGCGACCAGACCACGACGCAAGATGACAGTGCGCATGGCGCTCTCTCCAATTATGCGATGAGGGTTTTGGCTGCACCTGCTTGGCCGTTGGCGGCTGAGTAAGGTGAGTGTTTCTTAAATGGGTAAGGCTCAGATGCTCCAGCGAGCAGTCAACAAACGCTCATTGAGCACATGTGGGTCCAGCGGTTTCGGGCGGCGGGCCATGGCGCTGTAGAGGGTTTCCAGCGCTTCGTGCAAACGCTGCTCCAGCACCGGCACCAATTGCGCCTGCACGCTGCCTTCGCCATAGGCGATCTGGCTGTCTTCGGCAAAAATGCCGTGGAGCAACTCCTGGGCTTTGAGGGCCGACAACACCGGCTTCAAGGCGTAGTCCACCGCCAGCATGTGGGCGATGCTGCCGCCTGTAGCCATCGGCAACACGACCTTGTGGGCCAGGGCGCGTTCGGGCAGCAGGTCGAGCAGGGTTTTCAGCGCGCCGGAGAACGAGGCCTTGTACACCGGCGTGGCGATTACCAGGCCATCGGCGTTAGCCACCTGCTGCAACAGATCGATAACCCTGGGGCTGTCGAAGCGCGCATGCAGCAAGTCTTCGGCCGGGAAGTCCCGTACCTGGTAACTCACCACCTCAACGCCTTTGCCTTGCAACCATTGACGGGTTTTTTCCAGCAAGACCCCGGAGCGGGAACGCTGGCTGGGGCTGCCTCCGAGTGTGACGACCAACATGCGGGAATTCCTTGAGCAAGTGCCGGCGGTTCGCTGGGTGGGCGATGGCGCCAATATGTGACAGACCTTATCAGCAGATTTATATATCTATAAATCTTATTTTTTCATTTGTTTATTCCTTAAGTGCATATACGGTTCATAAACCGCCAGGCGAAAAAAAAGGCCGTAAAAACGGCCTGAAAACCCCTGCAATGTGAGTGTTGAAATGCGGTCAACCTGTGGGAGGGGTCTTGCTCCCTCCCACAGAGGTCCCGCGTCAGCGGTTAGGTTGTGGGGTAAGCCGCAGATACGGCTTCACTGCCCTGTAACCCTTTGGAAAGCGCTTCTTGATCTCTTCCTCGTCCTTGAGCGACGGCACGATCACCACTTCATCGCCGTCCTGCCAGTTGGCCGGGGTGGCGACCTTGTGGTTGTCGGTCAGTTGCAGCGAGTCGATGACTCGCAGGATTTCGTGGAAGTTACGGCCGGTACTCGCCGGGTAGGTGATGGTCAGGCGAATCTTTTTGTTCGGGTCGATCACGAACAGGGAACGCACGGTGAGGGTGTCACTGGCGTTGGGATGGATCAGGTCGTAAAGGTCCGAGACCTTGCGGTCGGCGTCGGCCAGGATCGGGAAGTTGACCACCGTGTTCTGGGTTTCGTTGATGTCTTCGATCCACTTGTGATGCGAGTCCACCGGGTCGACCGACAGTGCGATGGCCTTGACGCCACGCTGGGCGAACTCGTCCTTGAGCTTGGCGGTAAAGCCCAGCTCGGTGGTGCATACCGGTGTGAAGTCCGCCGGGTGGGAAAACAACACACCCCAGCTGTCGCCAAGCCATTCGTGAAAACGAATCTTGCCGGCGCTGGAATCCTGTTCGAAGTCGGGGGCGATATCGCCCAGTCTTAGGCTCATGGTGTGGCTCCTGATGAGTGCTTATGGAGCCCACTGTGCATGGATTGACGCTGATTTAAAAAGAATAAATATCGATTTATCTAGACGATAAAAGAATATTAAAAATGTGTTCATTGGACGCGAGAAAGGGCGGGGTGCAATATCGCCTCCAAGGTTCGAGAAGGCCTTGAGACGCTGTACAAAGAGGGGTTCAGGAAGGGCTTGCGGGGGTTGGCTCGACTTGATGCAACATTAAGAAAAACCTCGCGATAACGCGAGGTTTTCCTTAACCAGACTTACAGGAAGCTGTAGGTGTAGTTGAAGATCAGACGCGTCTGATCCTGGTCCTGGATACCGGTACCGCTGCCGCGGTAAGCACCATGACGCAGGGTGGTACCGAAACCTTTCAGCGCACCTTGCTGAATGGTGTAGTCGATACGCATATCGCGTTCCCACTCGGACTGATCACTGCCACCGTTGGCAGCTTTGATGTTATCGCCATGCAGGTAAGCGATCGAGGTTTTCAGGCCTGGAACACCCAGTGCGGCAAAGTCATAAGAGTACTGACCGAAGGTGGTATTTTCACCCGCGCGAACGAACGAGTTGATCATGCTGTCGGTGAACAGATAGAAGCTGGAGCCACCAGCACCTTCGTTACGACCTCGGCCGTCTACCACGCTGCCTTGGTTTACCCAGACAAAACCACCATCGTCGCTGACGCGCTGGTGACCAACCATGAATGCGCTGCCACCCAACGAGTAGGTGAACATGGCGCTCCAGGTTTTGTTATCAACCTCGCCGGTGTTCTTCGCATAGCCGCCGTTGTTGTTGAAGCGGTAGCCTGCATCACCGTTCTTGCCATCGGAGCTGCTGTCGAAATAGCGCAGGTCGGTCTTGAACGACTGGCCTTCGCTGATCGGGTACACATGCACGGCGCCCAGGAAGTGCTGCTTGTAGTAATCTTCCAGGTTCGCGTAGTAGTACTGCAGGGTCAGGTCTTTGGTGACCTTCCAGTCAGCGCCGCCAAAACGGAACTTGTTGCTTTCCTGAGTACCGCCGTTAACGGCCAGGCTCTGTGCTGTTGCTGGAAGCACGACCAGTGGCGTGTTCGAGCTGACCGGCATTGAAGGTCACATTGTCGATTTCTTTGGAAGTGACGGTGCCGCCTTCAAAGGTTTGCGGCAACAGACGACCGTCGCTGGCGATCAGAATCGGCAGGTTCGGTGCAAGCGCGCCACCCAGGTGGGCTTCAGTCTTGGAGAAGCGGGCCTTGACGTTGGCACTGGCGCTGCTCCAGCTGCTGACGGCAGAGCCATCGGTATCACTTGGAACGAAGGAGTTGCTGTTTGGGTGATGACCACGGCCGCCGTCCAGGTGCAAACCCACCAATGCCTGGGCATCGATACCAAAACCAACCACGCCCTGAGTGAAGCCGGACAGGTAGTTGAATTTCAGGCCTGTCGCCGTCTCGCGCTGGTCAGCACCGCCATCACGCTGATCATTGTCGAAATACAAGGTGCGAGAGCTGACGCTGGCCTTGCTGTCTTCGATGAAACCGGCAGCGCCTGCTTGCTGGGCGATTGCGCCCAAAGCTACAGCCAAAGCCAAGGTGGACTTCTTCATGTACCGCTCCTCTCATTTCTAATTTTTGTATTTCTTCGGTCTCGGGTCTGACGCCCTCGATCCACAGATGCGCGATTAGCGCCGGATAGTGACTGGCAAGTCAATCGTAACCTTGTGTGTGTACTACCTTCGTCTAATCACAGTTGATTTGGTCCTTGCAGGGTAATGAGTTTTTCATACACCCAAAAAGAATTATTTCATTTTTTTTCATACGATTCGGGAATAAGCCTTTGCGTGACATGGAGCAGTCAGGGTAGACCAACCGTTCCATAAGCTCATTCCTAAAGGGTATTTGTCAGCACTTTTTTAGATCGATTAGTGTGGACGCTCCATTACATACGTCACCCATGATCAAAAAGGCGACGCCATCATGGCGAAACGCACATCCTCCAGTCAATTTGTTACAGTTTTTGTGTCACTAATAATTTCTTTGCCGACCGCAATCTACCCACAGTCGCCATCCCGTTATCGGCGTGAGATCAAGAATGCTTAAATTTCAGTTGTAACGTGAAAGACCGAGCCGCCGAGCAGGTCGGTGCTTACGCGAGCCTGCTCGGTGGTCGGAGGGGAGGGCTTTACAAGGCTTTCTCGAAGATCTTCGAATTACGCTGATAGTTGTACAGCGAAGCACGCGCCGACGGCAGGCGGTCCACACTGCTTGGCACAAACCCCCGTTCGCGGAACCAGTGGGCGGTGCGCGTGGTGAGTACGAACAAAGTTTTCAACCCCTGCGCCCGCGCACGGGCCTGGATGCGCTCCAGCAACACATCCCCCCGCGCGCCATGGCGGTATTCCGGGTTCACCGCCAGGCATGCCAACTCACCCGCGTCTGAATCGGCGATCTGGTACAGCGCCGCACAGGCGATGATCATGCCTTCGCGCTCGACCACGCTGAACTGTTCGATCTCGCGCTCCAGCACTTCCCGTGAACGCCGCACCAGGATGCCCTGCTCTTCCAGCGGGCTGATCAGGTCGAGCAGGCCGCCGACATCTTCAATCGCCGCCTCGCGCACCTGTTCGAATTGCTCCTGGGCGACCAGCGTACCGCCGCCATCACGGGTGAACAGTTCGGTGAGCAGGGCGCCGTCCTCGGCGTAGCTGACGATATGGCTGCGCCCTACTCCACCCCGGCAAGCCTCGGCCGCCGCGTCGAGCAGTTCGGCCTGGTAGTTGCTGCTGCCCAGGCGTTGCAAGTGGGCCGGCACTTGTTGCGGGCGCAGTTCGCGCACCAGGCGGCCGTTTTCATCGATCAGGCCGAGGTCGGCGCCGAACAGCAACAGCTTGTCGGCCCCCAAGTCGATGGCCGCGCGGGTGGCGACGTCTTCGCAGGCCAGGTTGAAAATCTCACCGGTGGGCGAATAGCCCAGGGGCGATAACAACACGATGGAGCGCTCGTCCAGCAGGCGGTTGATGCCCTTGCGGTCGACGCGGCGTACTTCGCCCGTGTGGTGGTAGTCCACGCCTTCGAGTACGCCGATCGGGCGCGCGGTCACCAGGTTGCCGCTGGCCACCCGCAGGCGCGAGCCTTGCATCGGCGACGAGGCCATGTCCATCGACAAGCGCGCTTCGATAGCGATCCGCAGATGGCCGACCGCGTCGATCACACACTCCAGCGTCGCCGCATCGGTGATGCGCATGCCTTCGTGGTAGGTCGGGATCAGGCCGCGTGCTTCAAGACGCGCTTCGATCTGTGGGCGCGAACCATGGACCAGTACCAGGCGCACGCCCAGGCTGTGCAGCAGCACCAGGTCGTGGACGATATTGCCGAAGTTCGGATGGTCCACACCATCGCCGGGCAACATGACGACAAAGGTGCAGTCGCGGTGGGCATTGATATAGGGGGACGCGTGACGAAGCCAATTAACGTATTCGGGCATAACACCTGGGCCTGTAATAAAAAGCAGCCAAAAAAGGATGAACCGTGAAAGCGCACAGCGGGCTGATGGTTATCGTCGGAACAGGCTTGGCGACACGCTCACTCTCCTTTTATGTACGAACAGACCGGGGTTAATTTATGCGGGTTTCAAGCAGTAATGCTCGATCAGCTCCCGCAATAGACGCACTGTAGGCGTCAAGCGTGACATTTCGAGGTACTCGCCCGGCTGGTGAGCACAAGCGATATCGCCAGGGCCCAATACCAGGGTTTCACAACCAAGGCGCTGAAGATAAGGCGCTTCGGTCCCGAACGCTACTGCTTCGGCACGATGACCGGTCAAACGTTCCGCCACCCGTACCAGTTCGGCGTCTTCAGGTTGTTCGAACGGCGGCACTTCGGGGAACAGCGGCGCATAGTCGATCTTGACCTTATGGCGCTCGGCCAGGGGTTCGAGCTTCTGCCGGATGGCGGCGCGCAGCATCCGCGGGTCCATGCCCGGCAAGGGCCGCAGGTCGAATTCCAGGGAACACTGGCCGCAGATGCGATTGGGGTTATCGCCACCATGGATACAGCCGAAGTTCAGGGTCGGCTGCGGCACGCTGAATTGCGGGTTGCGATATTCACGTTGCCAGGCCAGGCGCAGGCCGCGCAGTTCGCCGATGGCATCATGCATGGCCTCAAGGGCGCTATGGCCCAGGCTCGGGTCAGAGGAATGGCCGCTTTGGCCAAGGATGTCGATGCGCTCCATCATCACACCTTTGTGCAGGCGGATCGGCTTGAGCCCGGTCGGTTCGCCGATCACCGCCGCGCGGCCCAGCGGGCGTCCAGCGTCGGCCAAGGCCCGAGCACCGGACATGGAGCTTTCTTCATCGCAGGTGGCGAGAATCAGCAACGGCTGCTTGAACGGCTGGTCCAGCAACGGCAACACCGCTTCAATCGCCAGGGCGAAAAAGCCCTTCATGTCACAACTGCCCAATCCTACCCAGCGACCATCGACTTCCGTCAGCTTGAGCGGGTCGGTTTTCCACAGGGCTGCGTCATAGGGCACCGTATCGCTGTGGCCCGCCAGCACCAGGCCGCCAGGACCACTGCCGAAACTTGCCAGTAGGTTGAATTTGCCGGGACTGACCTGCTGGATGTCGATGGCAAACCCCAGATCGCCCAGCCAACCGGCGAGCAAATCGATCACCGGGCGGTTGGTCTGGTCGAGAGACGCTTGGGTACAACTGACCGAAGGCGCGGCAATCAGCGCGGCGAATTGCTCTTTCATGGAGGGTAATGGCATGCGCGGTCTCCCAACTTCCCGGATGAGCCCCACTATAGAACCATCCGCTGGACACAATAAACCGTTGCGGCACGTTGCCGGGCTCAGTCCTGTACACTGCACGATCTTGGCAGCCACCTTTTTCCCCGGCTGCGCTCCCGATCCTGGATTTTCCGGCCATGCAGAAAGAAACCGAAATCAAACTCCGCGTCAGCCGCGAAACACTCGCCGCGCTGCGTGAGCACCCGTTACTGAAAAAACGCAACAAAAGTGGCTGGGAACGCCGTGAGTTGATGAACCAGTATTTCGACACCCCCGAGCGCGACCTGGCCCAGGCCAAAGTCGCCCTGCGTTTGCGCAAGGACGGTGACGAGATCATCCAGACCCTCAAGACCCGCGGCCAAAGTGTTGCCGGTTTGTCGGAACGCAACGAGTACAACTGGGACCTGCCCAAAGCCAAGCTCGACGTGAAGAAACTCGACGGCGAATGCTGGCCCGAGCAACTGGCCGAGCTGGATAAAAAGTCCCTCAAGCCGATCTTCACCACCGACTTCGTGCGCGAACGCGCCGAAATCGCCTGGGGCCGTGGCAAGACCAAAGTGGTCATCGAAGCCGCCCTGGACCTGGGCCACGTGGTGGTCGGCAAGCAGAAGGAAGAGATCTGCGAGTTGGAGCTGGAACTGCGTGAAGGCGAACCCGCCGCCCTGCTGGAACTGGCCGCCGAATTGGCCGCGACCCTGGCGTTGATGCCGTGCGATATCAGCAAGGCCGAGCGCGGCTACCGCCTGTACGACGCAGGCAGCTACTCCCTGAGCCTGCCGGCGCCGCAGATCCAGGCCGAAATGCCATTGGACGACGCCTTCGCCGCGATCATGTGGCACCTGTTGGGCAGCAGTCAGCGCCTGGCCGAGCAATACCGTTTCAATGGCCACTGGCGCCTGCTGCAAGACTGGGTCGACAACCTCGGTGAATTACGCGCCCTGATCGGCAGCCTCGGCCAGGCCGCCCCGCGCCAATCCACCAGCGAACTGCGCAGCGCACTGGATGCCTTGCTGGAAGACTGGCGCCCGCTGGTACAGGCCGGTGATGACGACGAAGACATCCGCAAAGCCGCGCCTGAGCAGTTCGCCGAAGAGCTGCAGGACGTGCGCTGGGGCCTGTTCTCACTGAACACCTCGCGCTGGCTGCTCGCCCGCAGTTGGACTGCCGAGCGCAACGTGCGCGGCAACCGCCAGGGCGCCGCGCAAATCACCAATTGGCTGCCGCGCCTGCTGGCCGACGACGCCGTCGCCCTGCAACTGCCGCGCTACCAGCAACAACCGGAAGACCTGGCTGAACAACTGCCGCGTATCGAGCGCATCCAGGCCTGGCTGCATCATGCGCGTCAGGTGGTAGACATCCCGGAACTGGACCGTTTGTATGGCGAGCTGAACAAGTTGGTGCAACTGGCCAACCAGCCGATCACCGATGAGTCGCTGGATGCGCGCATGCATCAGGCGATTGCGGTGTATCAGAACCGTGCCTGGAAGACCCTTCTGCGCCTGTGATATCCCATCGGGGCAAGCCCCTCCTACATAAATGTGGGGGCTTGCCCCGATGAGGCCCTGCCTGTCAGCGCAATATTGGCAGGCTGGTGGTGGATTTGATCTCGGACAACGCCACAATCGAGTTGACCTCTTGGATCCCCGGCACCATCGATAACTTATCGAAGAAAAACCGCTCGTACGCCTCGATGTCCGACGCCACGATGCGCAGCAGAAAATCCACCGCCCCCATCAGCACATAGCACTCCAACACTTCCGGAAAGCCGCGAATTGCCTCGGTGAACTCGGTGAAGTTGGATCGACCGTGGGCGTTGAGTTTGACCTCGGCGAAAATCTGCGTGTTGAGGCCAATTTTCTTGCGGTCCAGCAAGGTGACCTGGCGGCGAATCACGCCCTCCTCCTTGAGCCGCTGGATACGTCGCCAGCACGGTGACTGGGACAGGCCGACCTGTTCGGCGATCTGCGCACTGGAGAGCGAAGCGTCCTCTTGCAGCAAGGCCAGGATGCGACGGTCGTAGGCGTCCAACTCGCTGTGCATAAAAATACCTTTGATGGTGACTATCTTGAATTGATTAACTCAATTAAACCCAATTAAGGCTCACTTTAGATAAGAAATCTCCCGCAGCGAATGTAAAAATTTCTCCAGTCGAATCTGGAGAGCCCGCATGCACGCCGTCGAAACCACCCAGCCTGTCACCCGCGTTGATGCGTGGGCCACCCACACCGCCCACTGCCAGGCGCACTACCAGATCGTCGCCGAGGCCGAGCCTGACGTGCTGTGTCGGATACTCAACTTTTTTGCCTTGCAGTTTTTGACGCCCAGCCAGGTCACCGTGACCCGTGCAGACGGCCTGCTGAATGTCGATATCGTGATGGACGGCCTGAGCTGGCATAGGGCTCAGGTGATCGGTGAAAAGATTCGAAACCTGATCAGCGTGTGCACGCTACACCTGTGGCCGGCTGATGCCGTGGGGGCTCAAGCGCTGTTGGCGGCCGCGCAGTAAAAGTCTGTAATACATGGCCGGAGGAGGATTGTCGGGGGCTGGCTAGCCTGGGTTTACATCCGAGGCTACCCAGGAAGACCTTCATGGCTGTTGATCAGCGATTGGAACTGCATGCGTTACTGCCGGCCCTGGTCGAGGCAGGGCTGATTACACCCGACATCGCTAGGCGCGTATCGGCGCTGCCGGCCGACAGCACCCTGCATCCACTGGAGTGCATCGCCGCCCATGGCCCGTGCCTGGAAACCCTCACGCAGTGGCTGGCCCGGCATGCAGGGCAACCTTATCTGCGCATTGACCCGCTGAACATCGACGTGGCCGCGGTAGTCCCGCTGATGTCCCACGGGTTTGCCCAGCGTCACGGGATCCTTGCCATAGCGGTGGACACACACACCCTCACCGTGGCCAGCGCCCAGCCCCACGTGACCGGCTGGGAAGCCGGGCTGGCGCAGGTGCTCAAGCGCTCGATCAAACGCGTAGTGGCCAACCCCCAGGCGATCCAGCGCTGTATCGGCGAGTTTTATCGCTTGGCGAAGTCCGTCAGCGGCGCGGATCAAAAAGTGCCGGTGCCCGGCAACTTCGACCTGCTCAACCTCGGCGCCAGCGACCAGGAGCCGGACGCCAACGACGCGCATATCGTCAACATCGTCGACTGGCTGTTGCAGTACGCCTTCGCCCAGCGCGCCAGCGATATCCATATCGAACCGTGCCGCGAGCAGGGCCGGGTGCGCTTTCGCATTGACGGGTTGCTGCACGACGTCTATCAATTCCCGCCGCAGGTGACGATGGCGGTAGTCAGCCGCCTGAAAAGCCTGGGCCGCATGAACGTGGCGGAAAAACGCAAACCCCAGGATGGCCGGGTCAAGACCAAAAGCCCGGCGGGAGCGGAAGTGGAGTTGCGCCTGTCGACCCTGCCCACCGCCTTTGGCGAAAAACTGGTAATGCGGATCTTCGACCCGCAGGTACTGCTCAAAGACTTCGACCAGTTGGGCCTGTCCAGTGAAGACCAGCAGCGCTGGCACGCCATGACCCGCCAGGCCAACGGCATCATCCTGGTCACCGGCCCTACCGGCTCGGGCAAGACCAGCACCCTCTACACCACGCTCAAGCAACTGGCGACCCGCGAGATCAACCTGTGCACGGTGGAAGACCCCATCGAAATGGTCGAACCGGCGTTCAACCAAATGCAGGTGCAGCACAACATAGACCTGACCTTTGCCAGTGGCATCCGCGCCCTGCTGCGCCAGGATCCGGACATCATCATGATCGGCGAGATACGCGACCAGGAAACCGCGGAGATGGCGATCCAGGCCGCCCTGACCGGGCATCTGGTGCTGTCGACGCTGCACACCAACGATGCACCCAGCGCCATCAGCCGCTTGCAGGAACTGGGCATTGCTCATTATTTGATCAAGGCCACCTTGCTGGGGGTCATGGCGCAGCGACTGGTGCGTGTGTTGTGCCCTCACTGTAAACAGGCGGCGGGCGAGGTGTACGAGGCCGTGGGGTGCACCGAGTGCCGAAACAGCGGGTATCGGGGCCGAGCCGGGGTCTACGAAATCATGGTGCTGGACGACACACTCAAGCCGCTGATCACAGCGGGTACCGACGTGCAGGCCTTGCGTCAGGCTGCCATCGCCCACGGCATGTGTGACCTGCGCATGGCCGGCATGGGCAAAGTAAACGCGGGGCTGACCACCCTGGCGGAGGTCTTGCGGGTGACGCCGGGGGGGTCGGTAACAAATCCTTTGATTGCAGCGCTTTGAAACCGTTCTTCTCAGTGACAACACCGTTACAATCGGCCGAACGTCGTTTCACTGACACCATCAGATAGGGAATCGCTATGCAGATCGGAACCGTACTGCTTCTTTTCGTGGGCTTGGCCATCGCCATCCTGTTCATGGGCTTCAAGGTAGTGCCCCAGGGCTATCAATGGACGGTCGAGCGTTTTGGCCGCTATACCAACACGCTGAAACCTGGCCTGAACATCATCATCCCGGTCATGGACCGTATCGGTCGCAAGATCAACGTGATGGAAAGCGTGCTGGACATCCCGCCCCAGGAAGTGATCACCGCCGACAACGCTACCGTGCAGATCGACGCCGTGTGCTTCTTTCAGGTGGTCAATACGGCCCAGGCCGCCTACGAGGTCAACAACCTCGAACACGCCATCCGCAACCTGTTGCAGACCAATATCCGCACGGTACTCGGCTCCATGGAGCTGGATGCCATGCTCAGCCAGCGTGACGGTATCAACGAAAAACTGCTGAGAACCGTGGATGAAGCCACCGCGCCGTGGGGTATCAAGATCACCCGTATCGAGATCAAGGACATCAGCCCGCCTGCCGACCTGATGGCTGCCATGTCCGGCCAGATGAAAGCGGAGCGCATCAAGCGGGCGCAAATCCTCGAGGCCGAGGGCCTGCGAGCATCTGCGATCCTTACCGCCGAAGGCAAGAAACAGGCGCAGATCCTTGAGGCTGAGGGTAGCCGCCAGGCGGCGTTTCTTGAATCCGAAGCCCGCGAGCGTCAGGCCGAGGCGGAAGCACGCGCAACCCAGGTGGTATCTGAAGCCATCGCATCGGGCAACGTGCAGGCGGTCAACTACTTCGTTGCGCAAAAATACATCGACGCCCTGGGCAAGCTGGCTTCGGCCAATAACAGCAAGGTCATCCTGATGCCGCTGGAAGCCAGCCAAGTGATCGGTGCGGTCGGCGGTATCGGCGAGATCGTCAAGGCAACGTTCGATAACAAGAAAGGCTGAGGCCAGCACCATGTGGGATTTCCTGCAGCACCTGTCATTTTGGGATTGGTTGGCACTGGGCACGGTGCTGTTGATTCTTGAGGTATTCGGCGCCGGTGGTTACCTGTTGTGGATGGGTATCGCGGCGGCGGCCGTGGGGGTGATCAAGTTCCTGGTGCCGCCCCTCGGCCTGGAATGGCAACTGCTGTTGTTCGCCGTATTGTCGATATTGACGGCCGTGTATTGGTGGAAACGCCAACGCAGCAGCGCCAAGGCCAGTGACCAGCCTGGGCTGAATGAACGCGGCTCGGAACTGGTGGGTCGCACCTTCATGGTGCACCAGGCAATTGTGGACGGGCGCGGCAAGGTGAAAGTCGGTGATGGCGTGTGGATGGTGACCGGCCCCGACACCCCGGTAGGTACTCAAGTGCGCGTAGTTGGCCAGGACGGAGTGATCTTAAAGGTTGAAACTGTTTAGTCAGTGATGGAACTCGACCGGGCTATCTACAATCAAAACCCACAGATAACCCCACCGGAGTCACCCATCATGCGTCTCAAATATGCTGTCGCAACCCTCGCTGTGCTTTCCCTTCCTGTCGGTTCAGCCATGGCCGACAGTTTCTGGCGGAATGTCATCTCGTCGGGCGCCACCACTGGCTCGACGTACTTGACCTTCAAGGACCACAAGCTGGTGGTTGCCGCACAAGACGACGCAGGCAGCTTTGTTGCCAGCGACGGCGGCATCCGCGGCCCGTACCTGGAAGCCGCCATGCAAAAAGTGCGCGCCGACAACCCTGGCCTGCAAGCCACGGATATGGAGTTGGCCAACGCCATCCTCGCGAAGAACGCTGTCACCGAGTGATAGCCATACGCTGAAAAAAATGCCGCTGTGAAGCGGCATTTTTTTGCCCGCGAAGTGACGATTCATTCACAGGCGACAGGCTATATTCAGTCATGCCGTGCAACCATGCCTGCACTGATAAGCCCCTCACTCATCGCCAATCTGAACGGACGCCTTCGTCGTTATGAGCCAACAGCCCTTTCTGCCATTCTCCAAACCTACCATCGATGAAGCCACCATCTCGGCGGTTGGCGATGTATTGCGCTCCGGCTGGATTACCAGCGGGCCAAAAGTGCAGGCGTTCGAGGCGCAGTTGTCGGAGTATTTTGGCGGTCGACCGGTGCGTACGTTCAACTCGGGCACCTGCACCATGGAGATTGCCCTGCGTATCGCCGGTATCGGGCCTGGGGATGAAGTCATTACCACGCCGATCTCTTGGGTGGCCACGGCCAATGTGATTCTGGAGGTGGGCGCCACACCGGTGTTTGCCGATATCGACCCGGTGACCCGCAATATTGACCTGGCCCAGGTCGAAGCCGCGATCACCCCGCGCACCAAGGCGATTATCCCGGTGTACCTGGCCGGCCTGCCCCTGGATATGCCGATGCTTTACGCACTGGCCAACAAGTACAACCTGCGTATCGTCGAAGACGCAGCCCAAGCCCTGGGCTCCAGCTGGGATGGCGAGCGCATCGGCGCCACCGGGGATTTCGTGTCATTCAGCTTCCAGGCCAACAAGAACATCACCTCCTCCGAGGGCGGGTGCCTGGTATTGAATAACGCCGAGGAGGCGCGCCTGGCAGAAAAGTACCGTCTGCAAGGCGTGACCCGCAGCGGCTTCGATGGCCTGGATGTGGATGTACTGGGTGGCAAGTTCAATATGACCGATATCGCCGCCGCCATTGGGTTGGGGCAATTCGCGCATATCGAGAAGATCACCGCGCACCGACAGAACCTGGCGCGGCATTACTTCAAGTGTTTCGGCAGCGACTTTGAAGAGAAATACGGCGCGCAACTGCCGCCGGCGGATTTCGAAAACAGCAACTGGCATCTGTTCCAGCTGGTGCTGCCGGAGCGTCAGGATGGCCTGCCCGCTCGCGCTACGTTTATGGAGCAGATGCAGGCCCACGGTGTCGGCATTGGCTATCACTACCCGCCGATCCACCTGCTGAGCCTGTATCGGGCACAGGGGTTCAAGGAAGGGATGTTCCCGGTGGCGGAGAAAGTGGGGCGTTTGATTGTGTCGTTGCCGATGTTTACCGCAATGACGGAGGCAGATGTGGAACGGTCGGTGGCGGCGGTAAAAGCAGTCCTGAGCGCAAACTGAACAATCACGGCTGACCTCGGCTGAATGTAGGAGGGGGCTTGCTCCCGATGGCGGTGGATCAGTTACTGATCAGTGAACTGACACTCCGTCATCGGGAGCAAGCCCCCTTCCACACGGGTCTTGCGTTTATTCGCCGATGGCCGCTTTGTAGCCGGCAGCATCCAGCAGTTTTTCCAGGTCAGCCGGGTTGCTTGGCTTGAGTTTGAAGATCCAGGTGCCGTAAGGGTCGGTGTTCAACAGTTCAGGCTCACCACTCAACGCGTCGTTAACCGCAATCACTTCGCCAGCAATTGGCGAGTAGATATCCGAAGCGGCCTTCACCGACTCAACCACGCCTGCCTGGCCTTGAGCCTCGAACGTGGCGCCGACTTCGGTCAACTCAACAAATACCACATCCCCCAACGCTTCCTGGGCATGGTCGGAAATCCCGACGGTCACGGTGCCGTCAGCTTCCAGACGGGCCCATTCATGACTCTCGGCGAAACGCAGGTCGGCCGGGATATTGCTCATAGTCTGTGTCCTCAAGAAAAATGTCAGCGGCCTTCGGCCTGCCGGAAATAGTTAGATCAAGGTTTTGCCATGGCGCACAAAGGTCGGTTTGACTACCCGAACCGGGTACCACTTGCCGCGGATTTCCACTTCGGCCCGATCGGCAGTCGCCGTCGGTACACGCGCCAGGGCAATGGATTTGCTCAGCGTAGGAGAGAAACTACCACTGGTGATCTCCCCTTCGCCAACATTGGCGATACGAACCACCTGGTGAGCGCGTAAAACCCCGCGTTCTTCCAGCACCAGCCCGACCAATTTGAACTGCACCCCCACCGCCAGCTCTGCTTCCAACGCAGCGCGGCCGATGAAATTACGCCCAGCCGGCTCCCAGGCGATGCTCCAGGCCATGTTGGCCGCCAGGGGCGAAACATCCTGGTGGATGTCCTGGCCGTACAGGTTCATGCCAGCCTCCAGGCGCAGCGTGTCCCGTGCGCCCAGGCCGATAGGTGAAATACCGGCGCCCACCAGATCGTTGAAAAAACCGGGGGCCTGATCGGCAGGCAGGACAATCTCCAAGCCGTCTTCGCCGGTATACCCCGTGCGAGCGATAAACCAGTCGCCATCGGCCTGGCCTTCAAAGGGCTTGAGCTGGTGAATCAGGCTGCTGCGCGACTGGGTGACCAGCTCGGCAATCTTCTGCCGGGCATGGGGGCCTTGAATGGCCAGCATGGCCAGTTCGGGCCGCTCATGCATCTGCACGTCGTAGCTGCCCAGTTGGGCCTGCATCCAGGCCATGTCCTGGTCGCGGGTGGCGGCGTTGACCACCAGTCGGTAAGCGGCCTCGGTGCGATATACGATCATGTCGTCCACCACGCCGCCCCTCTCGTTGAGCATGGCGCTGTATAACGCACGGCCGCTGCCATGCAAACGGTCAACGTCATTGGCCAGCAGGTGCTGGAGCCATTCCTTGGCCTGGGGGCCTGTGACATCGATCACGGTCATATGAGATACGTCGAACACCCCGCAGTCGCGTCGAACCTGGTGGTGTTCTTCAACTTGCGAGCCGTAGTGCAGAGGCATATCCCAACCGCCAAAATCGACCATTTTCGCGCCAAGGGCGAGATGCAGGTCATACAGAGGCGTACGCTGTCCCATGGGTTTCTCCTTCCGGGCGTGGCGAGGGTGCGCAGCGTCGCTGTACCGGCTGAACCCCTTGAATTACAAGGGCTACAGCCACAAACAACAACGCGATCCGAAAGACGGAGCGCACCGAATGCCGCGCATTGTAGCCGCAAGCCGTAGGACTGACACCTAACTGATGGAGCGGGCGGAGCGTCGAATGAGCCCGATGACCGGTAACAGGCCGACCAACACCAATGTCAGCGCCGGCAAAGAAGCCCGCGCCCACTCGCCTTCGCTGGTCATTTCAAAGATGCGCACCGCCAGGGTGTCCCAGCCAAACGGGCGCATCAGCAGGGTGGCGGGCATTTCCTTGAGCACATCGACAAACACCAGCAGCGCGGCGCTCAAGGTGCCGGGGAGCAAGAGCGGCAGATACACTTTGCAAAACAGTCGCGGGCCACTCACGCCCAGACTGCGTGCCGCCTCGGGCAACGATGGACGGATACGTGCCAGGCTGTTTTCCAGCGGCCCGTAGGCCACCGCCAGGAAACGCACCAGATACGCCAGCACCAGCGCCGACAGGCTGCCCAGCAGCAACGGCTTGCCCGCGCCGCCCAGCCAACCCGACAGCGGCACCACCACTTCGCGGTCCAAATAGCTGAACGCCAGCATGATCGACACCGCCAGCACCGAGCCCGGCAAGGCGTAGCCGACGTTGGCCAGGCCGGTACCGGAACGGATCGCCCGGGTCGGCGCCAGTCGATTGGCAAACGCCAGCATCAGCGCCACGCTCACCGTGATCAGCGCCGCGATGCCGCCCAGGTAAAGGGTATGGATGATCAGGCCCGAATAACGCTCATCCAGATCGAAGCGGCCGCGCTGCCAGAACCAGGCGATCAGTTGCAGCACGGGAATCACAAAGGCACACGCGAACACCAGGCCACACCACATGCTGGCCGCTGCCGCCTTGAACCCCGTCAGGTGGTACAACGCCTTGCCCCGTGGCCGCTCATTGCCGGGCCGACTGGCCCCACGGGCACGGCGTTCGCCGTACAGCACCAGCATCACCACCAGTAGCAACAGGCTAGCCAGTTGCGCCGCGCTGGACAGGCTGAAAAAGCCGTACCAGGTCTTGTAGATGGCGGTGGTGAAGGTGTCGAAGTTGAACACCGAGACTGCGCCGAAATCTGCCAGGGTTTCCATCAACGCCAGGGCGACCCCGGCGCCAATCGCCGGCCGCGCGATGGGCAGGGCCACACGCCAGAACGCTTGCCACGGCGATTGCCCCAGCACGCGCGCGGCTTCCATCAAGCCTTTGCCCTGGGCCAGGAATGCACTACGCGCCAGCAGGTAAACGTAAGGGTAAAAAACCAACACCAGCACAATGATCACGCCACTGGTGGACCGCACGCGTGGCAGGCGCAAGCCCGTGCCGAACCACTCGCGTAGCAGGGTTTGCACCGGGCCGGAAAAGTCCAGCAGGCCTACGAATACGAAGGCCAGCACATACGCCGGGATGGCGAACGGCAGCATCAACGCCCAGTCAAGCCACCGCCGCCCGGGGAATTCGCAAAGGCTGGTCAGCCAGGCCAGGCTGACACCCAGCAGCGTTACCCCTATGCCGACGCCCACCACCAACGTCAGGGTATTGCCCAACAGGCGTGGCATCTGGGTTTCCCAGAGGTGGGACCAGATCTGTAGGTCGATGCTTTGCCAGGACAGCAACAGCACGCTCAGCGGCAGCAGCACCAGGGCGGCGACGGTGAACACCGGCAGGTACCAGCGGCGTTGGGCGGGGTGGGCCAAGGGTCAGCTCTCAGTAAATAAACTCGAAAAACACCACACTCCAATGTGGGAGGGGGCTTGCTCCCGATGGCGGAGTGTCAGTCTACTCATCAGTGACTGATCCACCACCATCGGGAGCAAGCCCCCTCCCACATTCAGAACTGCGGCGTCCTGCAGATTGTATTCAGTTCCAGCCCGCCCGATCCATCAACCGAATCGCCTCGGCCTGGCGCTTACCCGCCACTTCCACCGGCAAGGTGTCCGCGACGAACTTGCCCCACGTGGCCACTTCGGCCGAAGGCGGCACTGCCGGGTTGGCCGGGAACTCCTGGTTCACGTCGGCAAAAATCTGTTGTGCTTCAGGCGTGGTCATCCATTCCACCAGCGCCTTGGCCGCTTGCGGGTGTGGCGCGTGCTTGGTCAGGCCGATGCCCGACAGGTTCACATGCACGCCACGGTCGCCCTGGTTCGGCCAGAACAGCTTCACCGCCAGGTCCGGCTTCTGCTTGTGCAAACGACCGTAGTAGTAGGTATTGACGATGCCCACGTCGCATTGCCCGGCGTTGATGGCTTCCAGCACGGCGATGTCATCGGAGAACACGTCAGTGGACAGGTTATTCACCCAGCCCTTGACGATTGCTTCGGTCTTGGCCGCGCCGTGGGTTTCGATCAGGGTGGCGGTCAGCGATTGGTTGTAGACCTTCTTGGCAGTGCGCAGGCACAGGCGACCTTCCCATTGCTTGTCGGCCAGGGCTTCGTAGGTCGTCAGGTCTTCCGGCTTTACCCGGGCGGTGGAATAGGCGATGGTCCGCGCGCGCAGGCTCAAACCCGTCCAGGCGTGAGCGGATGAGCGGTATTGCAAGGGGATGTTTTTGTCGATCACCGGGGAGGTGAACGGTTGCAGGATGCCCATCTGCTCGGCTTGCCAGAGGTTGCCGGCATCCACGGTCAGCAGCAGGTCGGCGGTAGCGTTTTCGCCCTCGGCCTTGATGCGTTGCATCAACGGGGCTTCCTTGTCGGTGATGAACTTCACCTGCACACCGGTCTTCTGGGTGTAGGCGTCAAACACCGGCTTGATCAACTCGTCGATGCGCGAGGAGTAGACCACCACCTCGTCGGCTGCCTGCACGGCGCTGGTGCTGCCGATGAGGGTGAGTGCCAGGACAGTCAGGAGGCGCTTGGGTGCCAACATGGGTGCGGTCTCTCATTTGCAAAAAGAGAGCAAATGATAAGGACTCACATTTGGTAACGCTCAACGGAGGCGTTACCAGATGTTGCACAAACCCCTCAGGGCTTGGCGAGTTCCGGCAGATCGCCGGTCAAGCCCAAGGCTTGGCGCACAAACACCGCCTTGGCTTCGGGCATCTGGTCGACCATCTTCAAGCCGGCATTGCGCAGCCAGCGCAACGGCAGTTGATCGGCCTGGAACAACCGCTCGAAACCTTCCATCGCCGCCATCAGCGCCAGGTTGTGGGGCATACGCCTGCGTTCGTAACGGCTCAGCACTTTCACATCCGCCAGACGCTCAGCGCGTTCGGTCGCCGACAACAACACTTCGGCCAGCACCGCCGCATCAAGGAAACCCAGGTTCACGCCCTGCCCAGCCAACGGGTGGATCACATGAGCCGCATCGCCGATCAATGCCAGCCCCTCGGCCACGTAGCGTTTGGCGTGACGTTGACGCAACGGCACGCAAACCCGTGGGTCGGCATTGACGACCGTACCCAGGCGCCCTTCAAAAGCGCGCTCCAGTTCACGACAGAAGCTTGGGTCATCCAACGCCATCAGGCGTTCGGATTCAGCCGGCGTGGTCGACCAGACGATCGAACACCAATCCTCTTGCCCGTCCCGTTCCAGCGGCAAAAACGCCAGCGGGCCGGTATCGGTAAAGCGTTGCCAGGCGGTGCGCTGGTGCGGCTGGCTGCTGCGCACGCTGGTGACGATGGCGTTATGCAGGTAGTCCCATTCACGGGTCGCCGTACCGGTGAGGCGGCGCACAGCGGAGTTGGCGCCGTCGGCGGCGACCACCAGCGGCGCGCGCAAGGTACGGCCATCGGCCAGGGTCAGCAGCCAGTCATCGCCGGAGCGACGCATTTGCTCCAGCCGCGCATTGGCCAGCAAACCCAGGTCGCAGTCGTGCAGGCGGTCAAGCAAGGCGTCCTGTACCACGCGGTTTTCGACGATATGCCCGAGTACTTCGGCGTGTACGCTGGCCGCCGAGAAGTGGATCTGCCCGGTGCCGCTGCCGTCCCACACTTGCATCTCGCCATAAGGGCTGGCGCGACGCGAGACGATGCCTTCCCATACGCCAAGGCGTTCGAGGATGCGCTGGCTGGCCGCCGACAAGGCGCTCACACGGGGTTCGAAGGCCGCATCCCGGTCGAACGGTTTGACACTCAGCGGGCTGCCGTCGAGCAGCAGCACCTGCAGGCCGCTGCCCTGCAACGCCAGCGCCAGGGCGCTTCCGACCATTCCGGCCCCGACAATCAGCACATCTGCGCGCATGTCCATGCTTTAAGCCTGTCTCGCTGGCGGCTTGCGCCGCACGTAAAGGGTTTTGTCGACACGCGCCACCAGCGTGCCGGCGCCGTCATGAATCTGGACCTTGAGGTGCGGCAAATACCTCTCGCCGCCTTCGGTCTGCCGACGCACTTCATCCAACAACGCATCGTCGATAAAAAATTCGGCGTACACCGGGCCTTTGCCCGGAGAAATAAAGTCGATGCTCGCGGCCTTGTCCCACACGATGTAGTCGCGGCCCAGGTTCTCCATCAGCATCAGCATGTAGAACGGGTCGACCATCGAGTACAGGCTGCCGCCGAACTGCGTGCCGACGTAATTACGGTTGTACCAGCCCAGGCCCATGCGCACTTTGACGTGACGAAAATCAGCGCTCATGTGCTGCACGCTGACCCCGGCCCCCAGGTACGGCGGGTACAGGGTCATGACCCAGCGCAACAGCCGCGCCTTGCCCAGCCGTTCGATCAGCCACTTAAGCATCGGGACGCGTACCCAGGCCCATGGCCTGACGGGCGAACCAGCGCTTGGCCGGCGGCAACAGGTCCAGGCCCAGCAGGCCCATATTGCGACCCAATGCCACCAACGGTTGCGCGCTGCCGAACAGGCGCGTGACTTGGTCGGAGAAACCCACGGTCAACTTCTGGTCCAGGCGTTGGCGCTCGCGATAAGCCTGCAATGTGGCCAGGTCGCCCGGCACCGCCGGCCCGGCCAGCAGGGCTTCGGCCAAAGCGTTCGCATCGCGCAGGGACAGGTTGAACCCCTGCCCGGCAATCGGGTGCAGGCTGTGGGCGGCATTGCCGAGGATCGCCAGGTGCGAGCGTACTTGCTCTTCGGCTTCTACCAAGGTCAGCGGATACAGATGTCGCGCGCCGACTTGTTTCAACGTGCCCAGGCGGTAACCGAACACGCCCTGCAATTCATTCAGGAAACTGCGCTCGTCGAGGGCCGCCAGGCGCTGGGCGTCCATGCCGATGCGGGTCCAGACCAGCGCGCAGCGGTTGTCCGGCAGCGGCAGCAAGGCCATCGGGCCTTCATCGGTAAAGCGCTCGAAGGCTTCGCCGTTGTGGGACTCGCTTGGGGTGATGTTGGCGATCAGCGCGCTTTGGTTGTACGGCCGGGTTTTCACGCCGATACCCAATTGCTCGCGCAAGCCGGAGCGGCCGCCATCGGCGAGTACCGCAAGGTCGCATTCGAGTACGGTTTCATCGTTGAGGGTCAGGCGATAGCCATCGGGCAGCGGCTCCATGCGCGCGACTTCCGCCGGGCAGCGCCAACTCACCACGTCTTTGTCCAGGCCTTGCCACAGGCACTGGCCGAGCCAGGCGTTTTCTACCACATAGCCCAGCGCCGGCACGCCCTCCTCCATGGCGGACAAGCGCGCGGTGGAGAAGCGGCCTTTGTCCGATACGTGAATTTGCTTGATCGGCTCGGCGCGCGGGGACATAGCCTGCCACACACCCAGGCGCTGATAAATCTGGCGGGCGCCAAACGACAACGCCGACGAGCGTGCGTCGTAGCTGGGTTGGTAGCTGTCACCCGGTGCGAACGGTTCGATCAGCACAATCTTCCAGCCCCGGGCCTTGGCCCCGGCCTGCAACGCCAGCGCCAGGCTGGCGCCCACCAGGCCGCCGCCGATGATCGCCAGGTTGACCCGGCTCATCGTGCAGCCGCCATCAGGGCTTCGATCTCGGCGACGGTCTTGGGCACGCCGCCGGTCAGGATTTCACAGCCTTGCTTGGTCACTACCACGTCATCCTCGATGCGCACGCCAATGCCCCGCCATTTCTTTGCCACGTTCTGGTTGTCCGCAGAAATATAGATGCCCGGCTCCACGGTGAGTGCCATACCGGCTTCCAACACGCGCCATTCGCCGCCCACTTTGTATTCGCCCACATCGTGTACATCCATGCCCAGCCAGTGGCCGGCGCGGTGCATGTAGAAGGGTTTGTAGGCTTCGTCGGCGATCAGTTGGTCGACGTCCCCCTGCAGCAACCCCAGCTTCACCAACCCGGCGGTGATGACCTGCACCGTCGCCTCATGGGCCTGGTTCCAGTGTTTGTTCGGTGCGATCTGCATGAAGGCGGCCTCTTGCGAGGCCAGCACAATCTCGTAGATCGCTTTCTGTTCAGGTGAAAACTTGCCATTGACCGGCCAGGTGCGGGTGATGTCGCTGGCGTAGCAGTCGATCTCGCAACCGGCGTCGATCAGCACCAGGTCGCCGTCCTTGAGCGGTGCGTCATTCTGTTGGTAGTGCAGGATGCAGCTGTTGCGCCCGGCGGCGACGATGGAGCCATAGGCGGGCATTTTCGCGCCGCCCTTGCGGAATTCGTAATCCAGCTCGGCTTCCAGGCTGAACTCATGCAAACCGGCGCGGCTGGCCTGCATCGCCTTGACGTGGGCCGCACAGGAAATCCGCGCGGCCTCGCGCATCACTTTCACTTCCGCCGCCGATTTATACAGGCGCATGTCGTGCAGCAGATGATCCAGGGCAACGAATTCGTTCGGCGGTTGCGCCCCCAGGTGGGCCTTGGAGCGGATCACGTTGATCCACTCCATGAGGTGGCGATCGAATTCGGCGTTGCTGCCCATGGCCGAGTACACCCGGTCGCGGCCTTCGATCAGGCCGGGCAGGATGTCGTCGATATCGGTGATGGGGAAGGCATCGTCAGCGCCAAAATCGCGGATAGCGCCTTCGGTACCGGCGCGCAGGCCATCCCACAGTTCGCGTTCGGCGTTGCGTTCACGGCAGAAAAGCACGTACTCGCCATGCTGGCGCCCGGGCATCAGCACGATCACCGCTTCCGGTTCGGGGAAGCCGCTCAGGTACTGGAAGTCGCTGTCCTGGCGGTACACATGCTCGACATCGCGGTTGCGGATCGCCACGGCGGCGGCCGGCAGGATCGCGATGCTGTTGGGTTCCATCTGCGCCATGAGCGCCTTGCGGCGCCGGGTGTATTCCGCTTTGGGGATATGGATCATGGGCAGATGGGCTTCCTTTCTCAGTGCAGCGAAGGCTTGGGTGCGGCAGGCTCAGCGGACTTCTTGGTCTCGGTGAACAGCAGCAAGGGTGCGACGCGCAGGTATTCCATGACTTCCATGTAGTCGCCTTCACCGTCTTCGGACTCTTCCAGGGCATCTTGCACTTGGGAGATAGCGGCCAGGTCCTGCAGCACTTCCTTGGCGTCGGTGCTCAGCTCCAGGCCGCCGGCGTTCACGCCGAAACCATGGAGGAAGCCCTGGCACCATTGGCCCAGTGCGGCGGCGCGTTCGGTGAGCGGCGCGTCGTCGGTCGGCAGCAGCAAGACCACGGTGACGTCATCACCGGTCAGCTCGCCCTTGACCATCTCTTGCAGGCCGATCAGCGCGTTACGCACGTTGTCGGTCGGTTCGGTTTCCAGCAGCTCGGCCACATCGGCCAGCCAGTTGTCGGCATCGAAGCCGACACCGGTGCAACTGCGGCCCAACAACACGCCGTGCAGTTCGGCAGGCGAGCATGGATGGCCGCTGGTGCTCAGCAGTTTGGAAAAAGCATCGTACGGGGAGTTCTGAATGGGCATGGTGAGCTAGGCGCCAGACGGCGCAATGTCTAGAATGGAGCGCTGTATCCTAGCACCGGCAGACGTACCAAGACTATCGAGGGCGTCAGATCGTTTATCCTGCAGTTGCCATTCATCAGACAAAATCCAGTGGAACCCAATGGAAGACACCGACCTGCAAGCGCTGATGGCCAGACTCGAATTGCTAATTACTCGGGTCGAGCAACTTAAGAGTCAAAACGGACTCCTATTAGCTCAGGAAAAGACCTGGCGCGAGGAACGCGCTCACCTCATTGAAAAAAACGAAATCGCCCGGCGTAAGGTCGAATCGATGATTTCGCGCCTGAAGGCCCTGGAGCAAGACTCATGAGTTCAAGCAATAGCGTCACCGTGCAGATTCTCGACAAAGAATATTCGATCATCTGCCCCCAGGAAGAGCGTAACAACCTGGTGAGCGCCGCCCGCTACCTGGATGGCAAGATGCGTGAGATCCGCAGCAGCGGCAAAGTGATCGGCGCCGACCGTATTGCCGTGATGGCCGCGCTGAACATTACCCACGACCTGCTGCATAAGCAGGAACGCCCGGATGTACAGGCCAACGGTTCGACCCGCGAGCAAGTGCGTGACCTGCTTGAACGCGTGGATCTGGTGCTGTCCAGCGATTCGGACGCACCCAAGGGCTGATTGCTGCCGGTGTTTAAGGTATACTCGCCCCACTCCCTGGCGTGTTTGCCAGTCGGCGATGTCCCTGAGCCGATTCGCACTACCCTGGAAGTTGCACGTTGGGCTGGTGTGCATGTCCGCTAGACGGAAAGCCTTAAAGCCTACTGCATCTTCCACCTTGAACTTTCGGGTTCAAGGGCTAAGTCGACAGCGGCTCTGTCGGGGAGCCTGAATTCCCAAACTCAATGCCAGTCTCCGGACTGGCATTGTTTTATGAGCCCAAACCCCATGACCGAACCTGCGCCGCTTTCACGTCCGCACCTTCGACGCATGTTGCGCAAGGCCCGCCGCGCCCTCACGCCGAGCGAGCAGCGCAAGGCCGCCCATGACCTGTATCGGCAACTGGCACAGCACCCGCTGTTTCGCCGGGCCAAGCATATTTCCCTGTATCTGCCGACGGACGGTGAAATCGATCCGCGCCTGTTGCTGGGTGCCGCCCAGCGCCGAGGCAAGGCTACCTATCTGCCGGTACTGAGCGCCTGGCCGCGAACCAAGATGGTGTTCCAGCGCGTGCGGCCTGGGGAAAAGCTGCTGCCCAATCGCTTTCGCATTCTGGAACCACGGGGCAATGCCAAATGCCAACGCCAGGTATGGGCGCTCGACTTGGTATTGCTGCCATTGGTGGGGTTCGATGAAAGCGGTGGGCGCCTGGGCATGGGCGGCGGTTTCTATGACCGCAGCCTGGCCTACCTGGCGCGCCGTCAACGCTGGCGCAAGCCGACGCTATTGGGCCTGGCCCATGAATGTCAGAAGGTCAATCGATTGGCACAGGCCAGTTGGGATGTGCCGCTGGCGGGCACCGTCACCGATAAGCGGTGGTATGTGGCACAAACGCCGCTGGAAGCAGCGGCGTCTTGAGTAAGGGTTAACGCTTGAACGGTTGCGACTGCTGTTGAGTCAGCTCCACCGGTGCATCGGTCTTGTTCGACCACAAGCTTTGCGCATACCCGGTGGTCACGACGCCCAGACCAAACAAAATCACCAAAATCCATAGTAAATCCGGTTTACGTTGCATCGATTGCCCCCCTTCAGGCACCTCGTACACGATGACAACAACGTTCCAAAGTAGTCCGTTGCAGCTGCGTCAAGCTTAAAATCCCGGCATTCTGCGATAACGTGAACCAACACGCAAACCTTGACGCCAACCGACTGTCGGTTTGTCATCAAATTGCCAGACAACTTGCCCACTGCCTTTTTCAGGAGCCCAAAAATGGCCTACTGGCTGATGAAATCCGAGCCCGAGGAACTCTCTATCAACGGCTTGGAAACCCTCGGCGAAGCCCGCTGGGATGGGGTGCGCAATTACCAGGCGCGCAACTTTCTACGGGCCATGGCCGTGGGTGACGAGTTCTTCTTCTACCATTCCAGCTGCCCTGAGCCGGGTATTGCCGGCATCGGCAAAATCGTCAAGGCAGCCTACCCGGACCCAACCGCGCTGGAGCCGGACAGCCATTATTTCGACGCCAAGGCCACCGCGCAGAAAAACCCCTGGAGCGCGATCACCGTCGCGCATGTCCAGACGTTTCCCCGAGTGCTGGGCCTGGGTTACCTGAAACAGCAAACCGCCCTCGCCGAGTTGCCCCTGGTGCAAAAAGGCAGCCGGCTGTCGGTGATGGCCGTGACGCCCGAGCAATGGGCCGCCGTGATCAACCTGCTTTAGCTGACCGGCATCAAGCCCTGCTCGGGGCAAACCGCTCAAACTAGGACGCTAATGCCGCAGGAAGCCGCCATGTCGACGAACCATCACACCTCCCGCGTTTTCGCCATCGCCTTGATCGCCCTGTTGCTGGGCGCCGGCGGCTTTGGTTATTGGCGTTCCATCCAGGACCGCCTGCCCCCTGGCCTGAGCATGGGCAATGGCCGTCTGGAATCGACCGAAGTGCAGATCGCTGCCAAGATCCCCGGGCGTCTGGCCGACGTGCGGGTGGATGAAGGCGACAAGGTACTCAAGGGCCAACTGCTTGCGCGCATGGACACCCGCACCCTGGAGGCCCAACGCGCCCAGGCCGAAGCCGAAGTGCTGCGCGCCAAGGAAAACTTCTCCGCCGCCCAAGCCAATGTGCAACTGCGCCAAAGCGAACAACTGCTGGCCAGCCAGGAACTCAAGCGCACCCAAGAGCTGTACAAGCGCGGCTTCGCCAGCAGCCAATTGATCGACCAGCAGCAAGCGCGCCAAAACACCGGCAACGCCGCCGTGATCGCTGCCCAAGCCCAGGTCAATTCGGTCAAGGCCGCCATCGGTGCCGCCCAGGCCCAGGTCGCCCAGCTCACCAGTGAAATCGACGACAGCAGCCTGCGCGCGCCCATCGACGGCGTTATCCAGCTGCGCCTGGCCGAACCCGGCGAAGTGCTCGGCGCGGGTGGACGCGTGTTGCTGCTCATCGACCCAAATGATCAGTACATGAACCTTTACCTGCCCGCCTCCGTCACGGGCCGCCTGACCGTCGGCAGTGACGCGCGGATTCTGCTCGATGCCCTGCCCGACCAGCCGCTGCCGGCGAAAATCAGTTTTGTCGCCGCCAAATCGCAATTCACCCCCAAGGAAGTGGAAACCCGCGATGAACGCCAAAAACTGGTATTTCGCGTCAAACTGCGCCTGACCCAACCCAGCGCCGTACCCCAGGCCAAGCCCGGCATGCCGGGTGCCGGCTACGTGCGCACCGCCGACATCGATTGGCCGGCCAACCTGCAATGACCGGCCTGGCGCTGCACGCCACGGGCATCCAGCACCGTTACGGCCAACAACAGGCGCTGCTCGACATCGCGTTCAGCCTGCCCGCCGGCACACGCTGCGGGCTGATCGGCCCGGACGGGGCGGGCAAATCAACCCTGCTGGGGCTGATCGCCGGGGTCAAAAAGCTTCAGACAGGGCAACTGGAGGTGCTCGGCGGCGCCATTGACGACCGACGACACCGCAACAACCTTTACCCGCGCATTGCTTTTATGCCTCAGGGCCTGGGCGGCAACCTGTATCCCGAATTGTCGATCAGCGAGAACATCCGCTTCTTCGCCACCCTGTTCGGCTTGTCTACAGCCGACTGCAACCAGCGCATGCACAACCTGCTGCTGGCCACCGACCTGGCGCGCTTTGCCGAGCGCCCGGCGGGCAAACTCTCGGGCGGCATGAAGCAAAAACTCGGCCTGTGCTGCGCGCTGATCCACGACCCGGACTTGCTGATCCTCGACGAACCCACCACCGGCGTCGACCCGCTGTCGCGTCGTCGCTTCTGGGAGTTGGTCGACACCGTACGCAGTGGGCGCCCGCAACTGACACTGCTGGTGGCCACGGCCTACATGGAGGAAGCCGAGCAGTTCGAACATTGCCTGATGCTCGACCGCGGCAAACTGATCGCCGACGGCCTCAGCCACGAACTGGCGGCAGTGACGCCCAGCGGCAAACTGGACGAAGCCTTCACCCACTTTCAGGGCGACAGCGCGCATGGCAACCAGCCATTGGTGATACCGCCGCGCGTAGGCGCCAGCAGCGATATCGCTATCCAAGCGCATGACTTGACGCTGCGTTTCGGTGATTTTACGGCGGTGAACAAGGTCAGCTTTGCCATCGGCCGGGGTGAGATTTTCGGTTTCCTCGGTTCCAACGGCTGCGGCAAGACCACCACCATGAAAGTCCTCACCGGGCTGATGCCCGCCACCGAAGGCCGTGCGACGCTGCTGGGCAACCCAGTGAACGCCAAGGACCTGGCCACCCGTAAACGCGTGGGCTTCATGTCACAGAGTTTCTCGCTGTATGGCGAACTCAGCGTGCGCCAGAACCTGATATTGCACGCGCAACTGTTCGACCTGCCCAAGGCCGACAGCGGCCCGCGCATTGATGAATTGATCCAGCGTTTTGACCTTGGCGCGGTGGCCGAGCAACCCTCCAGCGAATTGCCCCTGGGCTTGCGCCAACGCCTGTCCCTGGCGGTCGCCGTGCTGCATCGCCCGGAAGTGCTGATCCTTGATGAGCCCACATCGGGTGTCGACCCAGCGGCGCGGGATGATTTCTGGCGGCTGCTGGTCCAATTGTCGCGCGAGCAAGGGGTGACCATTTTCCTGTCCACCCATTTCATGAACGAAGCCCAGCGCTGCGACCGCATCTCGTTGATGCATGCGGGCAAGGTACTGGCCTGCGATACCCCTGATGCCTTGCAGCGGCAGTTCCATGGCGACACCTTGGAAGCCGCGTTCGTGACGTGCCTGGAACAGGCTCAAGGCGAACCCGGCCCCAAACCCACGGCGCCAGCCGACACCGTCAGCGAAACAGGCCCACCGCCCATCAGCAAACACGGCTTGCGCCTGTCTCGACTACTGGCTGTGGCCAGCCGCGAAGGCAAAGAGTTGCTGCGCGACAAAGTGCGCATGGCCTTCGCCCTGCTCGGGGCGATGTTCATGATGGTGATCTTCGGCTACGGCATTTCCCTGGACGTGGAAAACCTCGCCTTCGCCGTCTACGACCAAGACCAGACTCCGCAGAGCCGCGCCTACCTGGAGGCCTTTCGCAGCTCGCGCTACTTCGCCGAGCAAGCGCCCATCCAAGACGCCAAAGAATTACACCGGCGCCTGCAGCGCTCGGAAATCAAACTGGCCCTGGAGATCCCGCCGGGGTTTGGCCGCGACCTTTATGCCGGGCGCCAACCCACGGTCGCCGCCTGGCTCGACGGTGGCATGCCGTTTCGCGCAGAAACCAGCCGCAACTATGTAGAAGCCGTGCATCAGAGCAACCTGCAGCAACTGGCCGAACTGAGCAGCCTGCCGCGCAGCACCCAAACCGGCGCCAAGCTGCAGACCCGCTTTCGCTATAACCAGGACGTGGTCAGTGTGAACGCCATCGGCCCCGGCGTGATGGCGCTGATCCTGGCGTTTATCCCGGCGATGCTCACCGCCTTGGGCATCGTGCGCGAGAAAGAACTGGGCTCGATCACCAACTTTTACGCCACGCCGCTGACGCGCCTGGAATTCCTGCTGGGCAAACAAGCGCCGTACCTGGCCGTGAGCCTGGTCAACCTGGCGCTGCTGGTGGCGATGAACCGGTGGCTATTGGGTGTGCCATTCAAGGGCAGCGGCCTGACGCTTGCGTTTGGCGGCCTGCTCTATGTGTTGGCCACCACCAGCATGGGCCTGCTGATTTCCGCGTTCACCCGCACGCAGATCGCGGCCATCCTCGGCACCATGATCATCACCAGCCTGCCGACCATCCAGTTTTCCGGGCTGATCGTGCCGCGCTCCTCGCTGGAGGGCGCGGCCGCGCTGATGGGCACGCTGTTTCCGGCCGGGCACTTCCTGGATATCGCGGTGGGTACCTTTACCAAGGCCCTGGACCTGCGCCAACTGTGGCCGCAGTGCCTGGCGCTGTTCGGGTTTTTCGTCGGGTTCACCGGGCTGAGTCTGGTCATGCTCAAGAAGCAGGAGGTGTGATGCATAAGTTCACGCACATCCTGCGCCTGGGGATCAAGGAACTCACCAGCCTGCGCCACGACAGCGTGCTGCTGCTGTTTCTGTTCTACGCCTTCACCGTCGCCATCTACATGCCCGCCGCCGGCTCAGTGATTGGCGTGCACAACGCCAGCGTGGCGTTTGTCGATGAGGATCACAGCGCGCTCTCACGACAGATGGCCGAGGCCCTGCAACCGCCGGAATTCCACCCACCGGTGCCCCTGGCCTATGACCAATTGGACAAGGTGATGGACAGTGGCCAGTACACCTTTGTGGTCAATGTGCCGGCCAACTTCCAGGCCGACCTACTGGCAGGCCGCGAGCCGGGCGTGCAGGTGAACGTGGATGCCACGGCCATGAGCCAGGCCTTCATGGGCGCCGGCTACATCGGGCGCATCTTCCAGCGCGAGTGGCTTGACTACAGCGGCCAGGCCGACGCCGCCAGGCAGTCCCCGGCACGGCTGACCACCCGCGCGTTATTCAATACCAACCTGGAAGGCGGCTGGTTCCTGGCGGTGATCCAGATCGTCAACAACATCACCATCCTCGCCATCGTACTCACCGGCACCGCACTGTTGCGTGAGCGCGAACACGGCACTCTCGATCACCTGCTGGTGCTACCGCTGACCGCGCTGGAAATCATGCTGGCAAAAATCTGGAGCAACATGCTGGTGGTGGTGCTGTGCACCTGGGTGTCGCTGGAGGTGGTGGTCAAAGGTTTGCTTGGCGTGCCGCTGGCCGGGTCGCTGAGCCTGTTTTTGCTGGTGACCGCGCTGTATCTGTTTGCCAGCACCGCCTTGGGGATCTTCCTCGCCACCCTCGCCCGCTCGACGCCGCAATTCGGCTTGCTGGCGATCCCGGTGATCATCCCCATGCTGCTGCTCTCCGGCGGCAGTACGCCGCTGGACAGCATGCCCGAATGGTTGCAGTGGGTGATGCAGGGCTCGCCGTCGACGCATTTTGTGAGCCTGAGCGCGGCGATTCTGTTCCGGGATGCGGGCGTCAGCGTGGTGTGGCCGGATTTGCTGGCGCTGGCCGCGATTGGCTTGCTGTTTTTTGCCGTGGCACTGGCCAGGTTCCGCAAAAGCCTGGCGTCCTGATCGGGTAAACACCTGGTCGCATACCTGTCCGAACGGCTAGTCGTCACCCGGCGCAGGCTTTGGCAGAATCCGGGGCTCGCTCATGCCCAAGGACCTTCGCGTGTCCCAGTTCGCCAGCACCTACAAACCGGCCATCGATGGCCTGCGGGCCATTGCGGTTCTCAGCGTCATCGTCTTCCACTTGGACGTGTTCAGCCTGTTGCCCGGCGGTTTTACCGGTGTAGATATGTTCTTCGTGATTTCCGGGTATGTGATCAGCCAGTCGCTATGGGAGCGCCGCGACCTGAGCTTGGGCCGCTACCTGGCGGACTTCTACCGGCGCCGATTGCTACGCATCATGCCCGCATTGCTGACCGTGCTGTGTGTGAGTGTTGTGCTTAGCGCGATGTTCATGCCGCAATACTGGCTCAGCGAGCTGATCAATCGCACGGGCCTGGCGGCCTTTTTTGGCCTGAGCAATCTGGTGCTGGCCTGGAACACCGACACCTACTTCTCGCCCAGCGCCGAACTCAACCCCTACCTGCATACCTGGTCACTGGGGGTTGAGGAACAGTTCTATGTGATATTCCCCGCGCTGTTCTTTATATGGCTGCGTTATCGGCAACGGGTCGGGTTTGCCTGGGCAGTGCTGCCGCTGCTGGCGATTGCCTCGATGATCATCGGCGCGTATCAGGTAAAGGTCGCGCCGCTGTCGGCGTTTTACCTGTTGCCTGGGCGCTTCTGGGAGCTGGCCGCCGGCGCCATCCTGTTTCAAGCCATCGGCACCCGCGATGTCACGCCCCGCCTCAATCGGCTGGCCCCTGCCCTGTTGATCGGTGGCCTGGGCTTGGTGATGGTCGGTTTCCTGTTCGCCCAACCCCGGCAGTTTCCCTACCCCTGGGCCATGGTCACCGTGGCCGGCTCGCTGTTAATGATCGCGGGGATCGTATTGCGCGCCGACAGCTCGCCCGGTGCGTTGCAGCGCGTGCTGCAAACTCCATTGGCGACGTATATCGGCCGGCTGTCCTATTCGCTGTACCTGTGGCACTGGCCGGTCGCGGTGTTCCTGCGCTGGACCGTCGGGATGGAGCTGCTGATCGTGCAGTGGCTCTACCCGGTGCTGGTGGCGCTGCTTGCGGCAGCGTCCTATCACTGGATAGAAACACCGATCCGTAGCGGCCACTCGGCGGTGCAACGCAAGGCGGGGTTCACGTTTGCGGCCGGTTTGAGTGTCACCGGCCCGATGTGGCTGGGTGCGCTGTGGGTGTCGGTCAACCCATCGACGCTGTCACTCAGCCAGACCCGCGATACCTATACCTGGTACGCCTACAAACATTATCCCCAGGAAGATTTTGCCCGCCTCGACGACCCACGCCTGAAGGGACGGCAATTGTTCGTCATGGGGGATTCGCATACCGCGGCCTACCGCACCTTGCTCAAGCTCGTCTCGCTCAAACTGGGGGTAACCGTGACGGAGTACGAACAAGGCGGTTGCGGCGTCGCCAGCCTGATCGGCCCGGACCCTGCACATTGCGCGGCGTTGCGAGAAGCCCAACTCCAGGAGATCTTGGCCCGCGCCAAGCCGGGCGACGTGGTATTCCTCGCCTCGCTGCGCATGCCGGAGCTGGCCGGACGGGCGTGGCGCGAAGGTGAGGCCGCCATGGTCGATGACGCTTTGGGCGAACTGACGGCCGATAACATTGAAGCGGCGCGATTGGCCGCCGACGCGCTGTTAAGCCGTTTGCAGAACGCGCAGCTGACTGTGCTGATCGATGCGCCCAAGCCGCTGTTCAAGGCCGCGCCCAACCGCTGCTCGGATGCGTTCAACCGCATGAACCCCGTCTGCGCGCCTGGCCTGACGATGGCGCGGGACCAACTTGAACGGCTCCGCGCGCCGCAAATGGCGTTGTTGCAACAGCTGCAGGCAAGCTATCCGGCGTTGCACGCCTGGGATCCGCTACCGCTGCTGTGCCCCGGCCCGATCTGCTCGGCCTATGACGCAAACGCCAAGCCATTGTTTTTTGACTCAAACCACCTCAGCGGCCACGGCAACCGCGTGCTCGAGCCATCCTTCAGCGCAGCGTTGCTGAAGATCTGGGGTGTGACGCCGCCGGCTACTGAATGATCAGGTTGTTGAACAACAGGTCTTCCACTACCGGCTTGCCGGTTTCGTCGTTCATTACTTGCTGGGTTTGCTTGAGGGCTTCCTGACGCAGTTTCTCTTTGCCTTCGACAGTGCTCATAGCGTCGTTGGTCTGCTGGGTGAACAGCGCCACCAATTGGTTACGAATCAACGCGTCGTTGGCTTTGACGGCGGCGGCGGCTTCGGTACCGGTCACGCGCAAGGCGATATCGGCCTTGAACACCTTGAGTTTCGCCGTGCCGTCCAGGCCGTAGTTACCCACGAAAGGCGGGCTCAGGCTGATATAGCTGACCTTCGGCGCCTCGCCTTCTTTGGCTTCTTCGGCCTGGGCTGCCATCGGCAGGGTCAGGGCCAGCATCAACAGGATCCACGCTTTCACAGTTCATTCCTCGAATTCGGTTGCCGGGTAGCATAACGCTAGCAAGGCTGAGTACAAGCTTATGGCGACTTATCAGGTCGGGGCATGCTCGTTGACCCGGGGGCGCACCCTTCTACACTTATCGGCCACTACACCAAAAGGAATAGCCCGATGAAAGCTGTGCTGTGCAAAGCCTTCGGCCCCGCCGAAACCCTGGTGCTGGAAGAGACAGCCAGCCCGGCGATCAAGAAGAATGAAATTCTGCTGGATGTGCACGCAGCAGGGGTGAATTTCCCGGACACGCTGATCATCGAAGGCAAATACCAGTTCAAGCCACCCTTTCCGTTTTCACCGGGCGGCGAAGCATCGGGCGTGGTCAGCGAGGTGGGGGAAAAGGTCAGCCATCTGAAAGTGGGTGACCGGGTCATGGCGCTCACCGGCTGGGGCAGCTTTGCCGAACAGGTCGCGGTGCCGGGCTACAACGTGCTGCCGATCCCGCCGAGCATGGACTTCAATACCGCTGCCGCCTTCAGCATGACCTACGGCACCTCGATGCACGCGCTCAAGCAGCGGGCCAACCTGCAACCCGGCGAGACGCTGCTGGTACTCGGCGCCTCCGGCGGCGTGGGCCTGGCCGCCGTGGAAATCGGCAAAGCCATGGGCGCTCGCGTGATCGCCGCCGCCAGCAGCGCCGACAAACTCGCCGTGGCCAAGGCCGCCGGTGCCGATGAACTGATCAATTACAGCGAAACCAGCCTGAAGGACGAGATCAAGCGCCTCACCGACGGCAACGGTGCCGATGTGATCTACGACCCGGTCGGCGGCGACCTGTTCGACCAGGCCATCCGCGCCATTGCCTGGAATGGCCGTTTGCTGGTGGTGGGTTTTGCCAGCGGACGCATTCCCGAGCTGCCGGTGAACCTGGCGCTGCTCAAGGGTGCGGCGGTGGTGGGGGTGTTCTGGGGCTCGTTCGCCCAGCGCCAGCCGCAGGATAATGCGGCGAACTTCCAGCAACTGTTCACTTGGTATGGCGAGGGCAAGCTCAAGCCACTGGTGTCGCAGGTGTATCCGCTGGAACAGGCCGCGCAGGCTATCAATGATCTGGGGCAGCGTAAGGCGGTGGGCAAGGTGGTCGTCCAGACCCGCTGAGCGCCCCTCCCACATTTGGATCTCCAGGGCCCTGCAGAACTCGATACCGACCACGTCTTACCTATTCGCGACATGTTCGTAAGAGAACATGCAATTGCTCTCATTTCCTGTGTTTGCCGCCAAGAGGCGATGCTATTTTCGGTAACGAAACTGTAACATTCGCATCCGCAGTCAAAACAAGAAATTTGGAGCTCTTGAATGTTTGCTTTCTTTCGCCCTGCCGCACACCAGGCGCCCCTGCCTGAAGAAAAAATAGACAGCACCTACCGACGCCTGCGCTGGCAGATCTTCGCCGGTATTTTCTTCGGATATGCCGGCTACTACCTGCTGCGCAAGAACTTCTCCCTGGCCATGCCTTACCTGATCGACGAGGGTTACACCCGGGGTCAGTTGGGCCTGGCGATGTCGGCCATCGCGATTGCCTACGGCCTGTCCAAGTTCCTCATGGGCCTGGTGTCGGACCGTTCCAACCCGCGCTACTTCCTGCCCTTCGGCCTGCTGGTGTCGGCGGGTGTGATGTTCATTTTCGGTTTCGCGCCCTGGGCCACCTCCAGCGTGACCATGATGTTCATCTTGCTGTTCATCAACGGTTGGGCCCAGGGCATGGGCTGGCCGCCAAGCGGGCGGACCATGGTGCACTGGTGGTCGCAGAAAGAACGCGGCGGCGTGGTGTCGGTATGGAACGTGGCGCATAACGTCGGCGGCGGCTTGATCGGCCCACTGTTCCTGCTGGGCATGGCATGGTTCAACGACTGGCATGCAGCATTCTATGTCCCGGCCACCGTGGCCCTGCTGGTGGCGGCGTTTGCCTTCATCACCATGCGCGACACCCCACAATCGGTGGGCCTGCCGCCTATCGAACAGTACAAGAACGATTACCCGGAAGGCTACGATGCCAGCCATGAAGAAGAATTCAGCGCCAAGGAAATCTTCGTCAAATACGTGCTGCGCAACAAAATGCTGTGGTACATCGCCTTCGCCAACGTCTTCGTCTACCTGCTGCGCTACGGCGTGCTGGACTGGGCCCCTACCTACCTCAAGGAAGCCAAGCATTTCACGGTCGACAAGTCGTCGTGGGCCTACTTTTTCTATGAGTGGGCGGGCATACCGGGCACGCTGCTATGCGGCTGGATGTCGGACAAAATCTTCCGTGGCAACCGCGGCCTGACCGGCATTGTGTTCATGGCGCTGGTGACCGTGGCGACCCTGGTGTACTGGCTCAACCCGCCGGGCAACCCAATGGTCGACATGATCGCATTGGTATCCATCGGTTTCCTGATCTACGGCCCGGTCATGCTGATCGGCCTGCAGGCGTTGGAGCTGGCACCGAAGAAGGCCGCCGGCACGGCTGCGGGCTTCACCGGGCTGTTCGGTTACCTGGGCGGCTCGGTGGCCGCGAGCGCGGCCATGGGCTACACCGTGGACCATTTCGGCTGGGACGGCGGTTTCGTCCTGTTGATCGGCGCGTGCCTGCTGGCGATCGCCTTCCTGGTCCCGACGCTGTGGCACACCAATAGCGTCAGCTCGGCGCGTTAATCGCCTGGGCAACCCTTGGCACAACGCTTGAGCCGCGCCTCCAGATTCTTATCTGGCATGGCGTGGCTGCGCAGGGCGTTCACGGTCTGCTCGACATAATCGCGAGTGGTGCCGTAACGCCCGCAAGCGCTTTGCAGCACATGGTTGAGCACGATATCCGGCAAGTTACCGGCGTAGCTGGGCAAGTGCCGCTCCAATACAAACCCTAAAGCCTGCACCTGGCTGCCATCTTCGAGGCGGCAGCTGAGCCAGTGCGGCCGGTAGGAAGGGTAAGGCATCTCGCGCTGCCATAAGGCGTAAAGCGAGGCCTCCAACTGGTCTTCCGGCAAGCGGTAGGCAAACCCGCTGCACGAGCCGCCGCGGTCCAGACCGAACACCAACCCCGGCAATTCCGGCGTCCCCCGATGCTCGTGAGACCACAGGTACAAGCCGCGATGATAGCCATGGACCCGCGCACGCACACGCTCGCTCGATGAACATTCAGGGCGCCAGATCAGCGAACCGTACGCAAATAGCCAGACCGGCCCACCTTTATGCCGGCCCATGGTGGCCTGCATCGAGCTCATCAACTGTTCGTGAGTGAGTTGCGGCCCCAGATCGAGCCGCGGAGGGTAAGCCAATTGCAGAAGATCGGTTTCTATGGCGGTCATGGCGAAAAGCGGTGCGCCTCCTGAGTGTTACCAGTTGTAAGCAACTTTACCGTAATCGAACCGAAGCGCTGGAACCGTATGGCGTAAAAAAACCGCCTTCCGTCTACTTATAGCCTAATGAGATTTTTCCTACAGAAGTAATACCTTAAATGCATAAGCATAGGCGGCAATATTTTCAGCGCAGGTTCAGGCCCCTCCGGCCATTACCCGCCAAACTGCACGGGTTTAGCGACCCACACTAGCCGCCCATTCAAACGACTACCGAGGTCGATGCATGAAACATCTTTTTTCCGGTTTGCTGCTATTGCTGCAGGCCACTGCCGCCCTGGCTACCGACGCGACCACTCAAGACGACAAAGGCTTCTGGTACGCACAAACCAGCCTTTACACCCGGCACTTTTCGCCGGATCCCAAGCACAACAATCATCAGGATTTGATCAACCTGGAGCGTAACGAAGCATCGGGGTTGGTGTATGGCGGGGCGACGTTTCGCAACTCGTTCAGCCAGCGCTCGTATTACGTCTACGCCGGCAAACGCTATGACATCGCCGATTCACCGCTCTACGTGAAGGTGACCGCAGGCGCACTGCAGGGCTATCGCGGCAAGTACCGCGACAAAATCCCGCTCAACCGTTTTGGCGTAGCGCCGGCGATCATCCCTGCCGTGGGGGTGAACTTCGGCCCCGTCTCCAGTGAGTTGGTGCTGCTGGGTTTGAATGCGGCGATGCTGACCGCCGGCGTGCGTTTCTAAGGGCGCGGCGCGTAGGCGAATACGTCGGCGCGCATCTGGTGCGCATCCATGCCGGCGTCGACCAGCGCATCCAGGGTGCCATAGATCATCGCCGGTGAACCGCTGGCATACACATGCACGCCCTTGAGGTCGGTAATGTCTTCACACACCGCTTCATGCAATAAGCCGCAGCGCCCTTCCCAGCCGCACAAATCGCTGACTACTTTGTGCAGGAACAGGTTGGGCAGTTGCCGCCATTGTTCCCAATGTTCGATCCGATAGAAATCTTCCGGGCGACGCACGCCCCAGTACAGATGCACCGGGTGCTTGAAGCCCGAAGCCCGGCAATGTTCGATCAGGCTGTGCATCTGCGCCATGCCAGTGCCGGCGGCGATCAACACCAGCGGCCCGTCCGGCAGCTCGGCCAGGTGGGTATCGCCAAATGGCAGCTCGATGCGGGCCATCCGGTTACGTTGCAGTTGCTCCAGCAGGTTGCGGGCACTGTCTTCGCGGGCCAGTACATGCAGTTCCAGCTCGCGGCCTGCATGGGGCGCCGAGGCCAGGGAAAAGGCGGACTTCTCGCCGTTTTCCCGTTCGATCATCAGGTATTGCCCCGCGTGGTAACGCACGAGCTTGCCGGCAGGCGCAAGCAGGCGCACGCGCCATACATCGCCCCCTACCTCAACGCACTCACTCAACTGGCATGACAACTTGCGCAACGGCAATTCTCCCGGCGCCAACACGCCGTCCCACAACACAATGCAGTCTTCCAGCGGTTCGGCGATGCACGTGTAGAACTCGCCATGGTCACGCACTTCATCGGCTTGCCGCACCCTGCCCTCCACCAGCAACGCAGCGCACACATGGCATACGCCATTGCGACACGCCTGGGGGCATTCGTAGCCCAGGCGACGCGCGCCTTCGAGGATTCGCTCGCCTGGGATCAGCTCCAGCACAGCGCCGGAAGGTTGCAGGGTCACACGCATCAATCTATTCCCAATTCTTTCCAGATCGCATCGACGCGCGCGGTCACGGCTTCATCCTTGACGATCACCCGGCCCCACTCGCGAGTGGTTTCACCCGGCCATTTGTGGGTGGCGTCCAGGCCCATCTTCGAACCCAGGCCAGACACCGGCGACGCGAAGTCGAGGTAGTCGATCGGGGTGTTGTCGATCATCACCGTATCGCGCTTGGGGTCCATGCGCGTGGTGATGGCCCAGATCACATCATTCCAGTCGCGGGCATTGATGTCGTCGTCGGTGACAATAACGAACTTGGTGTACATGAACTGTCGCAAAAACGACCACACACCGAGCATTACCCGCTTCGCATGCCCTGGGTACGACTTCTTCATGGTCACGATGGCCATGCGGTAAGAGCAGCCTTCGGGCGGCAGATAGAAATCGGTGATTTCCGGGAATTGCTTTTGCAGGATCGGCACGAACACTTCATTGAGCGCCACGCCGAGAATGGCCGGTTCATCCGGCGGACGACCGGTGTAGGTGCTGTGGTAGATCGGTTTGATGCGGTGGGTGATGCGCTCCACGGTGAACACCGGGAAGCTGTCGACTTCGTTGTAATAGCCGGTGTGGTCGCCGTAAGGGCCTTCATCGGCCATCTCGCCCGGATGAATCACGCCTTCAAGGATGATTTCCGCAGTGGCCGGCACTTGCAGATCGTTGCCACGGCATTTCACCAACTCGGTACGGTTACCGCGCAACAGGCCCGCGAAGGCGTACTCGGACAGGCTGTCCGGCACCGGGGTCACGGCGCCGAGGATGGTGGCCGGGTCGGCGCCCAGGGCCACGGAGACCGGAAATGGCTTGCCCGGGTGCTTCTCGCACCATTCACGGTAATCCAGGGCACCGCCACGGTGGCTCAGCCAGCGCATGATCACCTTGTTACGGCCGATCACTTGCTGGCGATAGATACCGAGGTTCTGGCGATCTTTGTTCGGGCCTTTGGTGACAGTCAGGCCCCAGGTGATCAGTGGCCCGACATCGCCGGGCCAGCAGGTCTGCACCGGCAGCATGGCGAGGTCGACGTCATCGCCCTCGATGACCACTTCCTGGCACACCGCGTCCTTGACCACTTTGGGCGCCATGGCAATGATCTTGCGGAAGATCGGCAGCTTCGACCAAGCGTCCTTCAAGCCCTTGGGTGGCTCGGGCTCCTTGAGGAAGGCCAACAGCTTGCCGATCTCGCGCAGCTCGCTGACCGACTCGGCGCCCATGCCAAAAGCCACGCGATCGGGGGTGCCGAACAGGTTGCCGAGCACCGGAATGTCGTAGCCGGTCGGGTTCTCGAACAGCAGCGCCGGGCCCTTGTTACGCAGGGTGCGGTCGCAAATCTCAGTCATTTCCAGCACCGGGGAAATCGGCATCTGGATACGTTTCAACTCTCCGCGCTGCTCAAGTTGCTGCACGAAATCCCGAAGATCCTTGAATTTCATTAACCATGCCACCCGTAAAATAGGCGTACATCCTACCTGCTCTGAGGGCAGCTGGCAGCTTATCGACGTGCATTTGAGCGCGGAATGCGTTTAAAAAACGCGCAAAAAAAATGGCGCCCCCAGGGGGCGCCATTTTTTCGGACCAACAGCGGCGTATTACTTGCGCTTCATCGACAAGAAGAACTCGTCGTTGGTCTTGGTGGTTTTCAGCTTGTCGATCAGGAACTCGATGGCAGCTACTTCGTCCATCGGGTGCAGCAGCTTGCGCAGGATCCACATGCGCTGCAGTTCGTCGTCGGCGGTCAGCAACTCTTCGCGGCGGGTGCCGGAGCGGTTGATGTTGATCGCAGGGAACACGCGTTTTTCGGCGATGCGACGGTCCAGAGGCAATTCCATGTTGCCGGTGCCCTTGAACTCTTCGTAGATCACTTCGTCCATCTTCGAGCCGGTTTCAACCAGCGCGGTGGCGATAATGGTCAGCGAGCCGCCTTCTTCGATGTTCCGCGCGGCGCCGAAGAAACGTTTCGGTTTCTCCAGGGCGTGGGCATCGACACCACCGGTCAATACCTTGCCGGAGCTCGGGATCACGGTGTTGTAGGCACGGGCCAGACGGGTGATGGAGTCGAGCAGGATCACCACGTCCTTCTTGTGTTCGACCAGGCGCTTGGCCTTCTCGATCACCATTTCGGCAACCTGCACGTGGCGGGTTGGCGGCTCATCGAACGTCGAGGCAACCACTTCGCCGCGCACGGTACGCTGCATTTCGGTCACTTCTTCCGGACGCTCATCGATCAGCAGCACGATCAGGTGAACTTCAGGGTTGTTACGCGCGATGTTCGCTGCAATGTTCTGCAGCATGATGGTCTTACCGGCTTTCGGCGGTGCGACGATCAAACCACGCTGGCCTTTACCGATGGGCGCACACAGGTCGATCACACGGCCGGTCAAGTCTTCGGTGGAACCGTTACCGGCTTCCATCTTCATGCGCACAGTCGGGAACAGCGGGGTCAGGTTCTCGAAGAGAATCTTGTTTTTCGCGTTCTCCGGACGATCAAAGTTGATCGTGTCGACTTTGAGCAGGGCGAAATAGCGCTCGCCTTCCTTCGGAGGTCGGATCTTGCCAACGATGGTGTCACCGGTGCGCAAGTTGAAACGACGGATCTGGCTCGGCGAGACGTAGATATCGTCTGGGCCGGCGAGATAGGAAGCGTCTGCGGAGCGGAGGAAGCCGAAGCCGTCCTGGAGAATCTCCAGCACGCCATCACCGGAGATTTCCTCGCCGCTTTTCGCGTGCTTCTTGAGCAGGGAGAAAATCACGTCCTGCTTGCGCGAACGGGCCATATTTTCTATGCCCATTTCTTCGGCCAGTTGGAGCAGGTCGGTAATCGGCTTTTGCTTGAGTTCAGTCAGATTCATATAGGAATGACGTAATCATTTATGGAGGGGGGAAATTAAGCTTTTGGCTTAATGAGGCCGCGCCGCGGAGAAGGCGACAGGATCGCGTACTAATCGAAAAGGAGTGCGTCGGCGACGGCTTGCAGGGGGCAGTGGAGAAACCAGTGCGGGGCCGAATGTACCACCTGAGTTTCGGAGCGTCTAGCCCTGTTTTACGAAAAAGCCCCGCGATTTGCGGGGCTTTTTTGACGACGCTTAGATGTTGGCGTCGAGGAAAGCTTGCAGCTGGGACTTCGACAGCGCGCCCACTTTAGTGGCTTCGACGTTGCCGTTCTTGAACAGCATCAGCGTAGGAATACCGCGCACGCCGTGCTTGGCCGGGGTTTCCTGGTTGTCGTCGATGTTCAGCTTGGCGATGGTCAGCTTGCCTTCGAAAGTGGTCGCAATGTCGTCCAGAACCGGAGCGATCATTTTGCAAGGGCCGCACCATTCAGCCCAGTAGTCAACCAGCACCGGGCCAGCAGCCTTGAGTACTTCGGCCTCAAAGGTCGCGTCGGTGACGTGCTTGATAAGATCGTTGCTCATGGATGTCTCCGGATTGTAAGCAAAAAAAACGTTGCCCATCATAGCCGCCCTTCCCCCGTTCAGGAAGCCGCCTCTGATGGAGTCTTGCTATAGAGGCGCATGAGTTTGGGTATGAGCCGATCAGGGCGTCACTGGCGTCACAAAGGCAATACCTGTACGCAATGCCGCATTACGTACATGTTCCTGCATGGTTTTCTGCGCCGCCGCGCTGGCGCGCCGGGCCAGGGCGCGCAGGATCTTGCGGTGTTCCTGCCAAGTCTCCATGGCCCGCTCCGGCCGGATGAACGGTAGTTTCTGGCTCTCCAAAAACACCTCCGCGCTGGCACTCAGAATGCTCACCATCGCCTGGTTGCCGCTGGCCATCAGGATGCGCTGGTGGAATTCGAAGTCCAGCCGCGCGGCCGCTTCGAAGTCACCGGCCTTGAGCACCTTGCGCATTGCCTCGACGTTATCCTCCAGGCTGTCGAGTTCATCAATCGTCAAGGTCACTGCCGCCAGCCCCGCCGCAAACCCTTCAAGGGCGTAGCGCAACTGGAAAATATCCAATGGCGTAGCCTGGGCCGCGAAAGGCCAGGCAAACCCCGGCGATTCGTCCGCCGCCTGCACGAACACGCCTTTGCCCGGCTGCACGCTCACCACGCCCAAGGCACTCAAGGATGACAACGCCTCACGCAACGACGCCCGGCTCACGCCCAACTGCAGTGCCAGTTCGCGCTGGGACGGCAGCGCATCGCCCGGCCCAAAGCCCTGCTCCTTGATCAGTTTGCGGATGGCCTGCAGGGCCGCCTCCGGTACGGCTTGGGCGATGGAATTCATAAAAAACTCAAGGTTCCAGACAACTGAGCGGCTAGTTGTAAAGCTATTCGCGGCCGGCGGCAAGCCACGCCCCAAAGGGGCTCGCAAGGTTTTGCCAACGCTCGAAAAGGGTGCGAAACGGCCAGGAACTGTTCAGACCAGTAAGACCACCCGACCTCAACAAATCCCGGCCTTGCAGACGATTGCGAGGGTGCTGGCATGGGCTGTGCACTGAGCATTTGTAGAAATCCCTTCGCCCTTCTCGGAGAGTTGTCATGACCAAGCGCTACAGCGCCCTGCTCACTGCCCTGTTTGCCAGCCTGATGCTCAGCCAGGCTCCCGCCCAGGCCAACGGTCTGGACGACATCGTCGCCCGTGGCACCCTCAAGGTTGCCGTGCCCCAGGACTTCCCGCCGTTCGGCTCGGTCGGCCCCGACATGAAACCCCGTGGCCTGGACATCGACACCGCCAAGCTGCTGGCCGACCAGCTCAAGGTCAAGCTGGAGCTGACCCCGGTCAACAGCACCAACCGCATCCCGTTTCTCACCACCGGCAAGGTCGACCTGGTGATTTCCAGCCTGGGCAAGAACCCGGAGCGGGAAAAGGTCATTGATTTCTCCAAGGCCTACGCGCCGTTCTACCTGGCCGTGTTTGGCCCGCCTGACGCTGCCATCAGCAGCACTGACGACCTCAAGGGCAAGACCATCAGCGTGACCCGTGGCGCCATCGAAGACATCGAGCTGACCGCCGTGGCGCCCAAGGAAGCCACCATCAAGCGCTTCGAAGACAACAACTCAACCATCGCCGCCTACCTGGCCGGCCAGGTTGACCTGATCGCCAGCGGCAACGTGGTGATGGTCGCGATCAGCGAGCGCAACCCCAAACGCGTACCGGCGCTGAAGGTGAAGCTCAAGGATTCACCGGTATACGTGGGCGTGAACAAAAACGAGCCGGCGTTGCTGGAGAAGGTCAACCAGATCCTGGTCGCGGCCAAGGCCGATGGCAGCCTGGAAAAGAACGCGATGCAATGGCTGAAAGAGCCGCTGCCCGCCGACCTTTGATACGACGGAGCTGACCCATGGCGTATCAATTTGACTTTGTACCGGTGCTGGCCAACACCGACCTGCTGTTGCGCGGCGCGCTGTTCACCCTTGAGCTGACGGCTATCGGCGCGATCCTGGGGGTGGCGCTGGGCACCGTCGGCGCAGTGGTGCGAGCGTGGAAGATCCAGCCGTTCGCCTGGTGCTTCGGCGTGTATGTCGAATTGATCCGGAACACGCCGTTTCTGGTGCAGCTGTTTTTCATCTTCTTCGGCCTGCCGTCTTTGGGGCTGAAGATCACCGAGTGGCAAGCCGCCGTATTGGCGATGGTGATCAACCTGGGGGCCTACTCCACCGAAATCATCCGCGCCGGTATCCAGGCCATCCCGCGTGGCCAGTTGGAAGCCGCCGCAGCCCTGGCGATGACGCGCTTCGAAGCATTCCGCCACGTGGTGCTGCTGCCCGCGCTGGGCAAGGTGTGGCCGGCACTGAGCAGCCAGATCATCATCGTCATGCTCGGTTCGGCGGTGTGTTCACAGATCGCCACCGAGGAGCTGAGCTTTGCCGCCAACTTTATCCAATCGCGCAATTTTCGCGCGTTTGAAACCTATGCCCTGACTACCCTGGTGTACCTGTGCATGGCATTGATGATTCGCCAGTTGCTCAACTGGATCGGCCGTCGTTTTGTGATGAGGAACAGCCGATGAGTGATTTTTCGTTCTGGGACATCGTGCGCAACCTGCTCACCGGCCTGCAATGGACGCTGTTGCTGTCACTGGTGGCGTTTATCGGCGGCGGCGTGATCGGCCTGCTGGTGATGACCTTGCGCATCAGCCGCAAAGCCTTCGCGCGCAATGTTGCGCGCACCTATATCGAGCTGTTCCAGGGCACGCCGCTATTGATGCAACTGTTCCTGGTGTTCTTCGGCGTTGCCTTGCTGGGGGTGGATATCTCGCCCTGGTTGGCGGCGGCGATTGCCCTGACGCTGTTTACCAGCGCCTATCTCGCCGAAATCTGGCGCGGCTGCGTCGACTCCATCGCCCATGGGCAGTGGGAAGCCTCCGCCAGCCTGGCCCTGAACCCGCTTGAGCAATTGCGCTACGTGATCCTGCCGCAGGCGCTGCGCATCGCAGTCGCGCCGACGGTGGGGTTCTCGGTGCAGGTCGTCAAGGGCACCGCTGTGACCTCTATCATCGGTTTTACCGAGTTGACCAAGACCGGCGGCATGCTCGCCAACGCGACCTTCGAGCCCTTCATGGTCTATGGCCTGGTGGCCCTCGGTTACTTCCTGCTCTGCTACCCCTTGTCCCTCAGTGCGCGCTACCTGGAAAGGAGACTGCATGCCTCTGCTTAGAATTACCGCCCTGCATAAGTACTACGGCGACCATCACGTACTCAAAGGCATTGACCTGACCGTTGAAGAAGGCCAGGTGGTGGCGATCATCGGGCGCAGCGGATCGGGTAAGTCCACCCTGTTGCGTACCCTCAATGGCCTGGAATCGATCAACGATGGGGTTATCGAAGTCGACGGCGAATACCTCGACGCAGCGCGCGCCGACCTGCGCAGCCTGCGGCAAAAAGTCGGCATGGTATTTCAGCAGTTCAACCTGTTCCCGCACCTGACCGTGGGCGAAAACGTGATGCTCGCGCCGCAGGTGGTGCAGAAAATGCCCAAGGTCAAGGCCGCCCAGTTGGCCAAGCAGATGTTGGAACGCGTTGGGCTGGGCGAGAAATTCGACGCCTTCCCTGATCGTCTGTCCGGCGGCCAGCAGCAGCGCGTCGCTATCGCTCGCGCACTGGCGATGTCACCCAAGGTGCTGCTGTGCGATGAAATCACCTCGGCCCTCGACCCGGAGTTGGTCAATGAAGTGCTCAGCGTGGTGCGCCAATTGGCCAAGGACGGCATGACGCTGATCATGGTGACCCATGAAATGCGCTTCGCCCGGGAAGTGGGGGACAAGCTGGTGTTCATGCACCAGGGCAAGGTGCATGAAGTCGGCGATCCCAAGACCTTGTTCGCGAACCCGAGAACCGCCGAATTGGCCAATTTTATTGGCACCGGCGATCTGCTTGCCTGAACCCTCAGCCGCCTGGCAGTAACTCAAAGTGCCCCTGCCCCTCGAACTGGGTTTCCTGGCGCACGGAAACGGCATCGGGCGGCAAATAGGTGTCGATGTGCACTTGAGCCGAAAAGCGTTTTCCGGCCAGTGGTGTTCCGCCCGCTTTGGCGATCACCACCTGGCCGGGCAACAGCAGCCCGCCGGCCGATACGTCTGTCGGTTGCGCCGCGCTCAACTCTACCGCGCGACCGTCGACCTGGGCGTTCTTGAGCGCCAGGGTAAAGCTGCCGTGGCGGCCGAATCGAAAGCCCTGCGCACCCGCCGGGGCGCCGGTAAAACGCAAGGCAACCGTGCCCGGCTCGGCGCACAAGACGCTCAGTTGCAGGGTTCGCTTGCCCAGGACGATGTTGCGGCCGCTGGTTTGCTCATCCAGCAGCTCTGTGCGCCTGAGCACGCCGTAATCCACCTTCGGTTGACTGAGCGAAAGACGACACTCCTGCGCCACTCCCTCCCTGGCAGCCATCCCCAACAAAGCCAACAGCACGTAGCCAAGTGCCGCGCGCACCTTGCGCGCAGGTCGTTCAACCGCGTTACTGCGCACGACAGACCGCCGAAGCCGTTTCATAAAGCGTGTCCTTTTGGGGTTGCGACGCTAGGTTCAGTTGCAGCACACAGGGGCGAGAGGCGTTCGGCAGCGAAACGCTGAGGGTTTGCCCGTCATCCATATCGTTCAGAAAAATCAGGCCATCCCCCACCACACTGGTCAGGAACCTGTTGTCCGGCCCCAACACCGAGGCGCCCTGAGGCAATGGCCGGCCGTGTTCATCCTGGACCTCAAGCAATACCCGGCGAACATTCACCACCGGGAAATCAACGGTATTGAATGAACCGCGCCCGACCGCGAGGATTTTGGTGCCGTTCTTGAGGTCGACCCGCTTGGGCAGGGATTGGGTCTGCACTTCCAGATGGCTGGTGGTGTAGGCCGGCAAGCCAGGAATCACCGCGTGCCCACGGTAGTCGGTCCACACCGGGCCTTGCGGCGTTGAGACCTTGGCCGCCGACACATCACCCACCGAAAGCACACCGAAGGTGTCCTGAACCGCGTAGGGAGAAAAGGTCAGGCCGCGCTCGTGAGCCACCACCGCGCCCTGCAGTTGCCCACTGTAGCTGGTGCTCGTGGGGGTGCGATTCATCCCCAGGCCCACCCGGGTGTAACGCGGCATTACGTCCAGGTTGGCGCGGACCGCTTGCTGACGATCCCGCACGTCTCGCTCCACGCCCACTTCATAGTTCACGTAGTCGTTGACCCGTTCGGACAACGCCGCCCCGCTATCAGCCCGCCCATTGCGGCGGCTGGCGTAGGTCGTGAGGCGGCGATCGTCGCCAAGGGGAATCGTGACTTGCAGGCGCAAGGACAGCCCCTGCGGTGACACCTCATCACTCGCGCTGCGTGCCCGGCCTGCGGGCTTGCGTCGACGCGAGGCGCCCACCTGAGAATCGGCGATCAGGGCCACATCGACCTGCCTGAAGCCCTTGGCCCATGAGGCGAAGACATGTTCGGCAACCTGGCCGTCAAACTGTGAACTGCGCGAATAACTGACCGAAAAGGCGCCCATGACCGGGTCAGCCCAGTTGAATCCCGCAGTGTATTGATGCTGGAAGCGCGTCTGCAGATCGTCTTTTTTCAGGGATCGGCCAGCCTCGATCACATCGCGATAACCCTGGGTCTGGGTCGTCGCGCTCAGGCTCATGTCAACCTTGGCCGCCAGCGGGCTGCTCAAGGACAGCGCACTACGACTGCCCTCAACACCGCCCTCGCGATCGCGCGACAAGGTATGCCGGGCGGCGACGGTAACCCGCTGGAAAAACACACTGCTCAAGGTGCCACCGGCCGACTGATATTCATCCGTGCTCAACAGGCCAAAACCCACGGATGACTGCCTGCCCAGGCCCCAGGTGCCGCTGCCCATGGCAACGACTGGCGGCTCCTTGCCACCGACCTGTTGTTCTCGCACCCGGCCAAGGGCGAAGTCAAAACCCGGGGTGATGACGACAGCCGCGCCAAAAGACGCCGCCGGCACCACGAAACTGCGCGTGCCGCCGCTTGTACCGATCACACTGACTTCAAGGTCACTGGTGCCGTTGAGCAACGGCAGGCCTGTCAGACTAAACGGGCCTTCAGGTACCAGGGTGGTATGGATAAGCGCTCCGGACTGGCGCACCTCTACACGGGCCTGGCTGTGGGCCAAACCCTCCACGACAACCCCTTTATCGGCACCCATGCGAGAGATACCGTCGGGAAACAGCTGCAGGCCGGACAACTGAACCCCACCGAACACAGGGCTTCTGGTGGAAATCTGCCCCACCTGGAACGTCGACCGCAAGGCGGCCACATCACGCTGGGCGTAAGCCTGCACATGGTGGGTGCGGCTTTTACCGTTATCGGAGATAGAGAATTGCCGGCTGCGCACCACCCAGTTGCCCAGGTTGAACCCCGCCTCCGTGTAAGCCGAGACAAAACGGCTGTGGCCACTGTCTGAGCGCGCATCAAACCCCAGCACATCGTAGTTGAGCAAGGCCGCCCCACCGCCGTCGGCAAAGCTCCCCGCCTGCCATTCAGGCTCACGCAGGGAGTGCGTGGGCACGATCAAAGCCACCTCTTCACTGCTCGGCTGCAACCTGATGAGGGTGGTCGGGAACTCACCGACAAAATCGTGACACGCCTGCTCGGCCGAGATACCCGACTGCACGATGGCCGAGGGCACTTTCAAACCGGCTTTTTCCAATAGGCCCGGCGTGAAACACAGCTGCCCCTGATAGTCGAAACGCGCCTCGACCAACCCCAGAGGGTTACCGTTGACCCGCAGCCCCACCACCTGCGCACCCTCGCGAAAACGCGCCGCGCTGCGAAAGTAGTCCGAGACCTTCGGGTCGATGCCGTAGCTGGCCAAGGCCGCAAGATCAAACCCTTCTCCCAGCTCAACCGCCGAAGCGAAACCTGGGGCTGCCCACAGCGTCGCCAACCCCATGAACAACCCTGGGTGGCGCACCTTCACACCGGTCAGCGCCCCCTTAACCTTCATGGCCCAGCACATCCGCCTGGTAGTGATCGACCGCAAAGCCGAACAACGTGGCCGGCTGCAGTACCACCGAGGAAACCTTGGACAGCGCGCCTTCGGTCTGGAGCACCAGCACTTCACCGGGCAGGATATAGCTGCGCGGCAGCAAACCCGTCTGGTTCAACGGGTTCAGTTGCACCTCCAACCCCAGCCGCACCACATAGGCACTGTCGTTATGCACGCTCAAGCGATCATCCTGACGCTTCCACTTGAGCAGCTCCCACGGCGCCTGATGCCGAGGCAAGCCTGCGGGGTGCAAAATCAACGGCAGATTCTGGCGCAAGGTGATACCAATGGTCGCACCGCCAGCGGCACGCGCCTGGGGAATGCCCTCAAACGAAACACGTTTCAGACGCTGGGTCTTGAGCGGCGTCTTCAAGGTGCTGATAAACCGTACCAGTTGCGTGTCTCCAGCCTCTACGCGAGCGATGGGCGGGGTAACAATCAATAGGGGTTCAGGATCTTCGGGCACATTTTCAATAACGGAGTGCAACAACGCCGGCCCGGAGTCCGTGTTCTTGATATTGATAGTGGCCTCGCCATCGTCCTCATAAAGAATCACGACCGTTGTTTCAGGCAGCATGCCATCGGCACTTACTGAACCCTGCAACAGCAACATCACACAAAACGACAGACAAGAAACTACTCTTGAAAAACTGCTCACCGAGTTCTCCCTGGAACATTAATAAACAAACAATGAGGCACTCAGTTTTTGAACACATTAAAAACAGCCAACAGCACACCAGGAGTTCATTGACTACCGAAGTTACTGTCGACTGTTATTCACGCGCTTAGATGTAATTCAATACCAGCGTGGCGTGACCATCCAGCGCCACATTGCCGGTAAGGTCCAAAGCGCTGGCGCGATTGATCACCGCCCGTACCGCAATAACACCGTTGAGTTGGGAGATCGCAGCAGGTGCGATAACGCTGCCGCTGCGCCAGGAATGCTGGCTCGGCGCCTGGGAGACCTTGCCGTCGCCGGCGAACCAGCCGGAGGCAGTGCTCGAGCGCACGATCGGGGCGAGCGCCACAGCGCCGGAGCTCAGGTTCCTGAGGGTCACCGAGTAACCGCCGGTACGCCTGCCGCCCGGTGCGCCCAGGCCATAGTTCTGGGCCTCGGTGTAACCGGCGCCCAATATACCCGCGACCTTGGTGCCGGCCCGCAGGTCAGTGACGGTCAGGCCGAACCTTGCAGGGGTATGGCCGCAATTGACCGACAGCGCAGTGGTGCGCTCTTCACGCGGGTTGAAGTTCGTCGAGGACAATTCCGCGGCCCGGATAGTGCCGTAGTCGATGATCCCGCCGGCGCCGATGCTGATATTGCAAGCAGCGGGCGAGATCGTACCTTTAACGATCAGATTACCGGTCGGGGTGGTCGTGGCATAAGCGCCCACACTGGCGACCAGACACGTAAGACCCATTGCCAAACCAAATACTTTTTTCATGCTTTACCCGTTATTAGAAAATTAACAGGCACTATTTATTAAGGGCCGGAAGCTCCGCTTCCCCAAGACACAATCCCTGACGTAAAAAGCCACAAACAAATAACACCACGGCATCATTGCCGTGGCGCAGTCTCACCTTTTAGTGATTCACAAAAAACAAGAAAGCCCCTTGATTATCGTCAGAACGGGGAAAAATCGTTGTACGCCTCAATGAGCGCTCACGTAGCCCAGAATGAAATATTTCAAATAAAAAATCGGCGCACGCGTAGGGAAAGTCGAACAGCGCATTATAAGCACTACACTTTCATTTTCCCTTACTTACTCTGGAAACCATTCACTACTTCCAAAGTAACTCGCCCTACACCCCTGGCAAATCCTACGCACAGACACCGATAAGATGATTCACCCAGCACAACGCGTTGGCTCCAGCGGTCGATCGTGGCACGATGGTCAGGTTATCGACCGAGACCCCCAAACCATGCCGCAATCCCAAGCCAAGAATCTGTCCCTGATCGCCGCCATAGACCTGGGCTCCAACAGCTTTCACATGGTCGTGGCCAAGGCCCAGAACGGTGAGATCCGCATCCTTGAGCGGCTCGGCGAAAAAGTGCAGTTGGCCGCCGGGATCGACGACGCACGCCAGCTCAATGAAGAGTCGATGCAGCGCGGGCTCGATTGCCTCAAGCGGTTTGCCCAGTTGATCAACGGCATGCCCCTGGGCGCCGTGCGCATTGTCGGTACCAACGCCCTGCGTGAAGCGCGCAACCGTGGCGAATTCATCCGCCGCGCCGAAGAAATCCTCGGGCACCCGGTAGAAGTCATCTCCGGCCGCGAAGAAGCGCGCCTGATCTACCTCGGCGTATCCCACACCCTGGCCGATACCCCCGGCAAGCGCCTGGTGGCGGACATCGGCGGCGGCAGTACCGAGTTCATCATCGGCCAGCGCTTCGAACCGCTGCTGCGCGAAAGCCTGCAGATGGGTTGCGTCAGTTACACCCAACGCTATTTCAAGGACGGCAAGATCACCCCGGCGCGCTATGCCCAGGCCTACACGGCGGCACGGCTGGAGATCATGAGCATCGAGCACGCCCTGCACCGCCTGACCTGGGATGAAGCCATCGGCTCGTCCGGCACCATTCGCGCCATTGGCCTGGCACTCAAGGCCGGCGGCCACGGCACCGGCGAGGTCAACGCCGAAGGCTTGGCCTGGCTCAAACGCAAGCTATTCAAGCTGGGCGATGCCGAGAAAATCGACTTCGACGGTATAAAGCCCGACCGTCGTACCATTTTCCCGGCCGGCCTGGCGATTCTCGAGGCGATCTTCGACGCCCTCGAATTGCAACGCATGGACCACTGTGACGGCGCACTGCGTGAAGGGGTGCTTTACGACCTGCTCGGCCGCCATCACCACGAAGACGTGCGTGAGCGCACCCTCAGCTCGCTGATGGAGCGTTATCACGTCGACCTGGAGCAAGCGATGCGCGTGGAGCGCAAAGCCCTGCACGCCTTCGATCAGGTGGCCGCGGACTGGGACCTGGAAGACGGCGTATGGCGCGAACTGCTGGGCTGGGCCGCCAAGGTGCATGAAGTGGGCCTGGATATCGCCCACTACCATTACCACAAGCACGGCGCCTACCTGATCGAGCACTCCGACCTGGCCGGTTTCTCCCGGGAAGACCAACAGATGCTCGCGCTGCTGGTGCGCGGCCACCGTCGCAATATCCCCAAGGACAAATTCGCTGAGTTCGGTGATGAAGGCATCAAGCTGATTCGCCTGTGCGCGCTGCTGCGCTTTGCGATCCTGTTCCACCACATCCGTGGCACCCAGGAAATGCCCCAGGTCAAACTGCGCGCCGATGGCGACAGCCTGGATGTGATGTTCCCCAAAGGCTGGCTGGATGAAAACCAGCTGACCCAGGCGGACTTCGCCCAGGAAGCGGAATGGCTGACGCGGGTGGGGTTCACGCTGAACGTGCGCTGACTCGATCCAAACAACACCGTAAACCAAATGTGAGAGGGGGGTTGCTCCCTCCCACATGTTCCAGACCGTGTCTGGGCTTAGTTCACCGCCAGAATCGGGCTACCCAGTTTCTCCAGCAACGTCGCCTGGGCGCTGCGGGGGTTCTGGTTGCCGGTCGGCGTGTTGCGCACGTAGCGGCCGTCCGACTGCAGGCTCCAGCTGTGGGTGTTATCGGTGAGGTAACTTTCCAGCTCCTTCTTGACCCGCATGATCAGCTTCTTGCCTTCTACCGGGAAACACGTCTCCACGCGCTTATCGAGGTTGCGTTCCATCCAGTCAGCACTGGAGAGGAACATCTGCTCTTCGCCGCCGTTGAGGAAGTAGAACACCCGGGTGTGCTCCAGGAAGCGGCCGATGATCGAACGCACGTGAATATTGTGCGACACGCCAACGATGCCTGGACGCAGGCAGCACATGCCGCGCACCACCAGGTCGATACGCACGCCGGATTGGCTGGCCTTGTACAGCGCGCGGATGATCTTCGGATCGGTCAGCGAGTTGAACTTGGCGATGATGTGCGCCGGCTTGCCCTCAAGGGCAAACTGGGTCTCGCGGGCAATCATGTCGAGCATGCCCTTCTTGAGGGTGAACGGCGCGTGCAGCAGTTTCTTCATGCGCAAGGTCTTGCCCATGCCGATCAACTGGCTGAACAGCTTGCCGACGTCTTCACACAAGGCGTCGTCGGAGGTCAGCAGGCTGTAGTCGGTGTAGAGCTTGGCGTTGCCGGCGTGATAGTTGCCGGTGCCCAAGTGCGCGTAACGCACGATCTCACCGGCTTCGCGGCGTAGGATCAGCATCATCTTGGCGTGGGTCTTGAAGCCGACCACGCCGTAGATCACCACCGCACCGGCCGCTTGCAGGCGGCTGGCCAGTTGCAGGTTGGACTCTTCGTCGAACCGCGCACGCAGCTCGATCACCGCAGTGACTTCCTTGCCGTTACGCGCGGCGTCCACCAGCGCATCGACGATTTCCGAGTTGGCGCCGGAGCGGTACAGGGTTTGGCGCACGGCCAGAACGTGCGGGTCCTTGGCGGCCTGGCGCAGCAGGTCGACCACTGGGGTGAAGGACTCGAACGGGTGCAGCAGCAGAATGTCCTGCTTGCTCACCACGCTGAAAATGTTCTCGCTGTTTTGCAGCAGTTTCGGGATCTGCGGGGTGAACGGCGTGTATTGCAGCTCCGGGTGGCTGTCCAGCCCGGTGATGCTGAACAGGCGCGTCAGGTTCACCGGGCCATTGACCTGGTACAGCTCGGTCTCGCCCAGGTTGAACTGCTTGAGCAGGTAGTCCGACAGGTGTTTAGGGCAGGTGTCAGCCACTTCCAGGCGCACCGCATCGCCGTAGCGCCGCGAGAACAGCTCGCCGCGCAGGGCGCGGGCCAAGTCTTCGACGTCTTCGGAGTCCAGCGCCAGGTCGGCGTTACGGGTCAGGCGGAACTGGTAGCAGCCCTTGACCTTCATGCCTTGGAACAGGTCATCGGCATGGGCGTGGATCATTGACGACAGGAATACATAGTTGTCGCCAGCCCCCCCTACCTCTTCCGGTACCTTGATGATCCGTGGCAACAAGCGCGGCGCCGGGATGATCGCCAGGCCGGAATCGCGACCGAAGGCGTCGATACCTTCCAATTCCACAATGAAGTTGAGGCTCTTGTTCACCAGCAACGGGAACGGGTGCGTTGGGTCGAGGCCGATGGGGGTGATGATCGGCGCGATCTCGTCGCGGAAATAACGGCGCACCCAGGTCTTGATCTTGGTGGTCCAGTGGCGGCGACGGATAAAACGAACCTGATGTTTTTCCAGTTCCGGCAGCAGGATGTCGTTAAGAATTGCGTATTGGCGGTCTACATGGCCGTGCACCAGCTCGCTGATGCGCGCCAGGGCCTGGTGCGGTTGCAAGCCATCGGCACCGGCCTGTTCACGGGCAAAGGTGATCTGCTTCTTGAGACCGGCCACGCGGATTTCGAAGAACTCATCCAGGTTGCTGGAGAAAATCAGCAGGAATTTCAGCCGTTCCAGCAGCGGATAGGACTCATCCAGCGCCTGCTCCAGCACGCGGATGTTGAATTGCAGTTGTGACAGCTCGCGATGGATGTACAGGCTGCTGTCATCCAGGTTGGTCACCGTGACCACCGGGGCCGGCACGGGCGGCTCGGCCACCGCGGCAGGCGGCGCAGGCTCCAGCTCCGGTGGGGTTTCGGCGACTTGTTCAATCACCGGGTGAGCGTCTTTTACTGCAACTTCGGAGAGTCCTTCGGTATTCATCGAGTGTTCCTGTGAGGGCTATTGTTGCTCTCTAAGCAATTGGGCGGCGCGGGCGGCAAAGTAAGTCAGAATGCCATCGGCCCCGGCACGTTTAAAGGCCGTCAGGGATTCAAGAATCACCCCTTCACTCAACCATCCATTTTGTATTGCAGCCATGTGCATGGCGTATTCGCCGCTGACCTGATAGACAAAGGTCGGCACCTTGAATTCGTCTTTGACCCGCCAAAGGATGTCCAGGTAGGGCATCCCCGGCTTGACCATTACCATGTCGGCGCCTTCGGCCAGATCGGCCGCGACTTCGTGCAAGGCTTCATGGCTGTTGGCCGGGTCCATCTGGTAGGAGGCTTTGTTGGCCTGGCCCAGGTTGAGGGCCGAGCCCACCGCGTCACGGAACGGGCCGTAATAGGCGCTGGCGTACTTGGCTGAATAGGCCATGATTCGCACGTTGACGTGGCCGGCCAGTTCCAGCGCTTCGCGAATCGCCTGGACGCGGCCGTCCATCATGTCCGACGGTGCAACCACCTGGGCGCCCGCGGCAGCGTGGGACAGGGCCTGTTTGACCAGCGCATCGACGGTAATGTCGTTCTGCACATAACCGTCTTCGTCGAGAATGCCATCCTGGCCGTGGGTGGTGAACGGGTCCAACGCCACGTCGGTGATCACCCCCAGTTGCGGGAAACGCTCGCGCAAGGCACGGGTGGCGCGCTGCGCAATGCCCTGCGGGTTCCAGGCTTCGGCAGCGTCCAGGGACTTGAGTTCCGAAGGCGTGACCGGGAACAGCGCCAACGCCGGAATCCCCAGCTCGACCCAGTTCGCCGCTTCTTCAAGCAGCAAATCGATGGTCAAACGCTCCACCCCCGGCATCGACGCCACGGCTTCGCGCCGATTCTCACCATCGAGCACGAAAACCGGCAGGATCAGATCATTCGTCGTCAGTACGTTTTCACGTACCAGACGGCGCGAAAAATCATCACGACGATTGCGACGCAGCCGGGTAGCAGGGAACAGACGATTGGCAGGGGTAAAGCTCACGACAGACTCCTGAGCCCGGTTTTACGGGCGAGCGTTGCAGTTATAAGCGGCCATTATGACGAAGGTATTACAGTTGTGCTTAACGATGCGACCTGTAGTCGCATTCGTCGTTTATGTAGGAATTGTTCACTTCGTGACACATCTCGATACTTTCATGAATGTTCACGAAGGCGTAGGCTGCGCGTTCATTTCGCCAGCACCCAGACCATGCTTCAACAATTTCTGCATGACTTCGGCTACTTTGCCCTCTTCCTGGGCACCTTCTTTGAAGGCGAAACCATCTTGGTTCTCGCAGGCTTCCTGGCATTCCGTGGCTACATGGATATCAACCTGGTGGTGGTCGTTGCCTTCTTTGGCAGCTACGCCGGCGACCAGCTCTGGTACTACATGGGCCGCAAGCATGGCCGCAAGCTGTTGGCGCGCAAGCCGCGCTGGCAATTGATGGGCGACAAGGCCCTGGAACATATCCGCAAACATCCGGATATCTGGGTGCTGAGCTTCCGCTTTGTGTACGGGTTGCGCACCGTCATGCCGGTGGCGATTGGCCTTTCCGGCTACCCACCGCTGCGCTATCTAGTGCTCAACGGCATCGGCGCCGCGATCTGGGCCGCCGCGCTGGGCGCTGCGGCCTACCATTTTGGCGCGGTCCTTGAAGGCATGCTCGGCAGCGTCAAGAAATACGAGCTGTGGGTACTGGGAGCCTTGCTGTTACTGGGCTTCGGCCTGTGGCTGCGCCGCCGTTTCAAAAACGCGCGTATCGCCCGCCAGGCCTGTGCCGACGCCAAGGCCCAGCTCGCCGAACCGGCCCCGGTGCAAACGCCTAAGACGCCAGCCGAGTAACCCGGCCCCGGCAGCAGTAAAGACCGATCACGCTGAGCAGGCTGTAACTCGACAAACCCAGCCAGCCCAAGTGGCTGGCCGGCCACAGCCCTACCAGCGGTGCCAGCCATACCAGCGGTACATTCAGCGCCAGGCGTGCCCACTCGGCCTTCAACGCCCACGGCCGGTTCTCCAGGGCCACGCCCAGGGTAAAGAGCCCCAGTGCCATCACACTCCAGCCCAGGACCAGCGCTGAGCTGTGCAGCCCCTCGCCAAAATTCATCAAGTAGCTGCCAAACCCCACATACACCGCAAACTGCAGGGCGATATACACCTGTTGGCGCGCCTCCAGCGGCACGTCGAATTTGCGGAACTGGCTCAGGTCCGGCTTGGCCAACGGGTATTTGGCCTTTACATCGGCCGGGCGCCAGCCGGTGGGCATAAACCAGATGCGCAGCTTGTCCCGCCAGCGTTCGGTGCGCCGCGCATCACTCCACAGCTGCGCGTAAAACTGCAGGTTGGCCCACAGCGGGTTCCAACTGGCCAAGGGCGTGGTCACGCCGAAAATCACCGGTTCGTTGTCGTCTTCTTCCTGGAACGTACCGAACAGCCGGTCCCAAAGAATGAACACCCCGCCGTAGTTGCGATCCATGTAGAGAGCGTTCTGTGCATGGTGGGCCCGATGATTGGACGGTGTGACAAAGAACCACTCGAACCAGCCGAGCTTGGGCACGTGGCGGGTATGTACCCAGAATTGGTACAGCAGGTTGAGCGAAGCCACGCTGATAAATACCACCAACGGCACGCCCAATACGGCCAGGGGCAGGTAGAAAATCCAGCTCAGCAGGAAACCGGTACTGGTCTGGCGCAGGGCGGTGCTGAGGTTGTAGTCCTCGCTCTGGTGATGCACCGAATGCGCGGCCCACAAAATATTGCGCTCGTGGCCCATGCGGTGCAGCCAGTAGTAGCAGAAGTCATAGAACACAAAGGCAAACACCCAGGTCCATGCACGTTGGGCGGGCAGTTCAACCACAGCCAGGTATTTAAGGGCACATGCGTAAGTCAGCAGCCCTACCCCCTTGGTCAACAACCCGGTGGTGGTGGACAGCACGCCGGTACTGAGACTGTTGATGGCGTCCGCTACCCGGTAGTTGCGCTGGCCCCGCCAGCGGTCGAGGAGCAGCTCCACCACGATCAAGGCGATGAAAAACGGTACCGCGTAAGGCACGAAGTCCATGGTCTGGTCCGGTCTATTTTTGTTACATCAAGATTAGGTGCAGCCGCGCGAGATCCCATTGGCAACAGGTTACAAATTAGTAGACATTTAGCGCCAAGACCTCAGGAGAAATGCCCATGAGCAAAAAGATTGCAGTGATCCTTTCCGGCTGCGGCGTGTACGACGGTGCCGAGATCCATGAAAGCGTAATCACCCTGCTGCGCCTGGACCAGCGCGGCGCTCAGGTGGAATGTTTTGCGCCGGATATTGCGCAACTGCACGTCATCAACCACCTCACCGGCGAAGAAATGCCCGAGTCGCGCAATGTACTGGTGGAGTCGGCACGCATCGCCCGCGGCGCCGTGAAGAACATCGGCGAGGCCGACGTCACCCAGTTCGACGCACTGATCGTGCCCGGCGGGTTTGGCGCGGCGAAGAACCTGTCGAATTTCGCCGGGGAAGGCGCCGGTTGCAGCGTTAATCCGCAGGTATTGGCGCTGGCCGAAGCCTTTGCCGAAGCCGGCAAACCCGTGGGGCTGATCTGCATCGCGCCGGCCCTGGCCGCAAAAATCTACGGCCCGGGCGTGACCTGCACTATCGGCAACTGTCCCGACACCGCCGCCGCCTTGGACAAGATGGGCGCCACGCACCAGGAATGCACGGTTGAAGACATCGTCGAAGACACGGCGCGCAAGCTGGTGAGCACGCCGGCTTATATGCTCGGCAAGAACATCAGTGAGGTGGCGTCGGGCATCAACAAGCTGGTGGATCGGGTGCTGGAGCTGACCCACGAGAACGACTGATCAACTGACAGAGCACTAAATGGTAATGAGCGGGCTCAGGCCGGGCGCATCAATTGAGTGAGGATGCGGTCCAGCGAGTTGGCGAACGCCTGTTTGTCTTTCTCCCCATGGGGCGGTGGGCCACCGCCCATCCGGCCCTGCTCGCGCAGGTCGGTGAACAGGTTACGCACCGCCAGGCGCTCGCTCATGTTCGCGGGGCTGAACTCCTTGCCCCGAGGGTCCAGGGCCGTGACGCCCTTCTTCACCAGCCGGTCGGCCAACGGCACATCGCTGCAGATCACCAGCTCACCCGGCACGGCGTGTTCTACCAAGTAATCATCGGCCGCATCCGGGCCACTGGGCACCACGATCAGCTTCACGCAGGCAAAACTCGGCTTGATCTGGCTCTGCCCGGCCACCAGCACCACCTCGAACTGGCGCTTGAGGGCGAATTTCACCACCTGGTCCTTGGCTGCCCGAGGGCAGGCGTCAGCATCGATCCATACGCGCACCTACGCCACCACCCGGCGTTTCTCCGCCAGGCGGCTGCGGCCATACAACACCACAATCGCCAGGATCGCCACGGCCTGCGCACTCAGCGAATAGGCATCGGCGTGAATGCCCAGCCAATCGAAGTCAAAGAACGCCACCGGCCGTGTGCCGAAGATGCCGGCTTCTTGCAGCGCCTTGACGCCATGCCCGGCAAACACTACCGACAGCGCGCACAGCAGTGCAGCGTTGATACCGAAGAACAACGCCAGCGGCAGCTTCGCCGAACCACGCAGGATGATCCATGCCAGGCCCACCAACAGCACCAGCGCGGTGGCGCCACCCGCCAGCACCGCGTTGTGCCCGGCCGGGCCGGATTGCAGCCACAGGGTCTCGTAGAACAGGATCACCTCGAACAGCTCGCGATACACCGAGAAGAACGCCAGCAGCGCAAAGCCAAAACGCCCACCGCCGCCGACCAGGCTGCTTTTGATGTAGTCCTGCCACGCGGCGGCGTGACGCCGGTCGTGCATCCATACGCCGAGCCACAGCACCATGACGCTGGCGAACAGCGCGGTGCAGCCTTCGAGCAGTTCGCGCTGGGCGCCGCTCACGTCAATCACATAGGCCGCCAACGCCCAGGTGGCCAAACCGGCCAGCAGCGCCAACCCCCAACCCGCGTTGACGCTGCGCGCCGCCGACTGCTGGCCGGTGTTACGCAGGAACGCCAGGATCGCCGCCAGCACCAGAATCGCTTCCAGACCTTCGCGCAGCAGGATCAGCAGGCCCGAGATATAACTCAACGACCAGCTCAGGCCATCGCTGCCCAGCAAACCGGCGGACTCGGTAAGTTTGCCCTTGGCCACGTCCAGGCGTTGCTGCACCTGCTCGATCGGCAAGCCGTCCTGCAACGACTGCCGGTAGGCCATCAGGGCCTTCTCGGTGTCCTTGCGCACGTTGGCGTCGACGTTGTCCAACGAGCTTTCCACCAGCTCGAAGCCTTCCAGGTAGGCCGCTACGGACAGGTCGTAGGCTTGCTCGTGATCGCCGTTACGGAACGCGGCGAGGCTCTTGTCCAACGTCGTCGCGGTGTAGTCGAGCAACTGCGCAGGGCCACGCTTGACCTGCGGCGGTTGCGCACGCTGGGCACGGAAGGTTGCAGCGGCGTCGGGCCCCTGCGCGGCCAGCACTTCGTTGGGGGTTTGGCGCGCCAAGTCGGCGAGATTGAAGGGCTGCTCGCTTTTCGCCGCAGCGGGGTCGGCCGTGAAGCCGGCAATGTAGGTGGCCAGGTCCCAGCGCTGGCGGTCGTCCAACTGGTCGGCGAAGGACGGCATGTCGGTGCCTTCGACACCCAGGCCCAACGTGTTGTAGATCGCGTAGAGGCTCAGGCGGTCCAGGCGTGCGGCATCGTGCAGGTTCGCGGGAGGCGGCGTGAGGCCTACGCCCGCCGGGCCATCACCGGCACCGGTAGTGCCGTGGCATACCGAACACTGTTGGGCGTAGAGCGGCGCACCCCGCGTGGGGTCGGGCGTGATGGCCGGGGCCTGGCTGACCTCATACGCCACCGCCAGCTTGGCGCCCAACTGACGGGCCTGGCGGGCAACGGTCGCACCGTCCTGGTGGGCGGTGACCGCCGCCAGCAATTCATCAACGCCCTTTACCAACTCGGCACGCTCGGGTTTTTGCGGCAAGTCCGCCACCAGGCCCTGTAATACCCCGAGAAACTCCACCTGCTCGCGGTATTCCGAATCATCCACCACCTTGCCCGCCTCCACCGTTGGCGGGTAGTCAGCACCAATGTAGTCCAGCAAATGCAGTGCCTGGGGGGCGCCCTCGGCAGTTGCGGCCAACAGGTTGACGCTGCACGACATCAACGCCGGCAACAACAGCCAGACGAGAAAACGGAAGGGGGCAGTCATGAATGAATCTCAAAGGGAAACAAGAAGTAACATATTGTTCAGCTTTAAGGGCTTTGACTCAAGGCGTATGTGATTTGGCGCGTGCGCGCGCTGAGATTTTAGGCGCAGTAGTGGCATTTTTACCGCGAACAACACAGCAAAAAGCCATTGTTTTGCCAGTAATGGCGCTTATAATGCCGCGCCCTGTTAGTGCGAAAGGGAATTTTCGTTCCTCGTCTTTATGAGGAATCACCATATCGGTTGATCACTTTCAGGGAAGAAGCTGCATGGCATTTCGCGCCTTAACTCCGCTCGCGCTCGCGGCGGTGACGTTGCTCAGCGGCTGCTCGATGTTTCGCAGCTACGACACCGAGCTGCAAGCCACTAACCAGCAATTGGCCACCGGCAATGTCGACGGCGCCCTGACCCTGCTGGAAAAAAACAACACCAGCCAAGACAAGGACTTGCTCTATTTCTTCGAAAAGGGCGAGTTGTTGCGGGCCAAGGGCGACCTGACCGGCAGCCAGACCGCCTGGCGCAGCGCCGACCTGCAAGTCTATAAGTGGGAAGAGTCGGTCAAGTTCGACAGCGCAAAGTACCTGTCCCAGTTCGGCAGTTTCCTGGCCAACGACAAGGTGCGTCGCTACGAAGGCTATGACTACGAAAAAGTCATGCTGACCACGCAGATGGCACTCAACCTGCTGGCCCTGAATGACTTCGACGGCGCGCGTACCGAGATCAAGAAGACCCACGAACGCGAAGCCGTGATCGCCGACCTGCGCGACAAGGAATACCTCAAGCGCGAGGACGAAGCCCAGCGTGAAGGCGTGACCACCCAGATGAAAGACCTGAGCGGTTACCCGGTGCAAGCCCTGAACGCGCCGGAAGTGGTCGGCCTCAAAAACAGCTACCAGAGTGCGTTCAGCCATTACCTGGCAGGTTTCATCTACGAGGCCCTCGGCGAAAAAGACTTGGCCGCCCCCGGCTACCGCAAGGCCGCCGAGCTACGCCCGAATACGCCGTTGCTGGAAAAGGCCTTGCTGGATCTGGACAAATCCAAGGTCGGCGCCAATGAAACCGAGGTGCTGATTGTGGTGCAGAGCGGCCTGGCCCCGGCCCGCGACTCGATCCGCCTGCCGCTGCCGATCCCGATCAACGGCAACCTGGTGATTACCCCGCTGTCGTTCCCGGTGATCAAGGCCGATACATCCACCGCCACCTTTGCCCAGATCGGCGTCGATGGACAGCAACAGAACCTCACTGCGCTCAACAGCACCACCGCCATGTCGCGTCGCGCACTGCGTGATGACATGCCGGGGATCATCCTGCGGACCACCGTGCGCGCGGTGACCCGCGGCGTGGCACAAAACAACTTGAACAAGACCAACCCCATGGCCGGCCTGGTATTGGGCATCGCCTCGGCCGTGACCGAAGGCGCCGACACCCGCACCTGGCGCACCCTGCCGGACATGACCCAAGTGACCCGCCTGCGCCTCAAGCACGGCGAGCATCAAGTCAGCCTGCCCAATGCCTTGGGTGGCACGCTGGTGACGGTCAAGGCCGACCAGCGCTACCAAGTGATCACCCTGCGCGTGGTCGGCAATCAAGTATTCGCCGGCGGCCTCGCGGCCCATGTCATACCGAGCACACCGCCCCAGGCCATTGCCACCCTCAAACAACCGTAAGGAGCACGCTATGCGTCACTTCATCCTCGGCGCCCTGGCGCTGGTCCTGCTCGCCGGCTGCGCCACCCCGCCGCCGCCGGAGCCCGGCAGCGCCGCGAGCAAAATCGTGGTGATGGGCAAGTTCAAGGGCATCGCGGTCGGCGCCATTCGCGTTGCGCGCGAAAACGGCTTCCTCACCGCCAAGGTGCAATTGAGCAACATCACCAGCAGCAACCAGACGATGTATTACCGCTTCGCCTGGCTGGGTGCCGACGGTTTCCCGGTGGGCGACGAAGACACCTGGAAAGTGCTGAACCTGTACGCCAACCAGGCGACGTTCCTGCCGGCCATCGCCAACTTGCCCCAGGCGGCGGATTTCCGTCTTGAAGTCAAAACCCCTTGAGCCGTCCCCTTCTTAAGCGCCAGAGAGATTTCCCCATGTTTGCACGCTTTTCGATTCTCGCCGTGGTTGCCGTACTGGTCAGCGGCTGCGCCAATACTTCGCCGGTACTGGGCAGTAAGAACATTAACTACGGCGACACCAAGGCCGTGGAAACGGTGACCAATGAGTTCGGTTCCACCGATCTGCAGATGATCGCCGAAAGCATGACCCGCTCCCTGGCCCAATCCGGCATCCTGCACGGCCGCCCGGTAGTCCAGGTGTACGACGTGAAGAACAAGACCAGCGAGTACATCGACACCCGTGAGATCACCACGTCGATCAAAACCCAGCTGATGAAGACCGGCACCGCACGCTTTGCCAGTGACAACACCGACATGCAGAGCCAGGTTGACCAGCTCAAGCTGCAGAACCAGAGCGGCCTGTACAAAAAGACCACTGTGAGCAAGACCGGCAACATGGTCGCGGCCAAGTACCGCCTGGAAGGCTCCATCAGCTCCATCGTCAAGCGCAGCTCGGACTACAAGGACGTCTTTTACAAATTCAGCCTGCAGTTGATCGACGTCGAGAGCGACCTGGCCGAGTGGATGGACGAAAAAGAAATCCGCAAGACTACGGAGCGCTAAGCAATGCGTGCATGGATAGGCATGATCGGCCTGTTGTGCGCCTTTGGCGCCTCGGCCGCGCCGAAGATCGCGGTGACCGACCTGGCCTACGAGGCGCGGGTCGAGGAATACATCCACCAGGTCTCGGCCAGCAACAACTTCCAGGCAAGCAGCTACCACGCCAGCGGCGCCTCGAACTACAGCGAGTATGAAAGCCGTACCAGCTACATCGAACAGACCGAGCTGCGTAAGTTCAGCGGTGACATCAAGGGCGAGATCCTCAAGTCCCGCCAGTTCCAACTGGTGCAAGGCACGCCCTACACCGCCGATGCCAAGGGTGACGTCTATGACGTGATCAAGCGCATCAAGGCCGGTCACTTCAAAGGCGCGGATTACGTGCTGTTCGGCACGCTGTCGGACATCGACTTCACCCAGGACATCAACGCCCTGGACCACACCAACAGCTACTCGGCGGTGCTGGGCCTGACCCTGGTGGCGGACTTCAGTTTGATCAACACACGCACCTTCGAAATCACCTCGGCGTTTACCGCCATGGGTGAAGGCCAGGACACCAAGTTGGTGAACAGCCGCGACGTGCGCGTGAGCCTCAACCGGCCGCGGGTGGTCAAAGAAGTGTCGAAAGCGTTGGGTGAGGATGTGGCGCGCCAATTGGCGGAACAACTGGGCGGCGGCTACCAAGACCCCGGCCAGCCAGTGCTGCGCAACAACCTGCCACGGGATGAAGCGCCGAAGATATTGCGCTGAGCGGTAGTCCTCCAGGCAACACAAAACCAATATGGGAGGGCGCTTGCCCCCTCCCACATTTTGATTCGGTTTCGTCAGTCAGGCCGTTGCGCGATGCAAGCTGGCAAGGAAGCCCGCAGCCCCCACGAACAACCCGGCAAACGTACGGTTCATGCGTTTTTGCTGTTTGGGCGTGCGCAACAGGCGCAACACCTTCGATGCCAGCCCGGTGTACCCGGCCATCACGATCATATCGACGCTAATCATGGTCGCGCCCAACATCAGGTACTGGATCAGCAACGGCGCCTGCGGGTTCACGAACTGCGGCAGTACCGCGAGCATGAACACCAGGGCCTTGGGGTTACTGGCGTTGACCAGAAAGCCGCGGAACATCATCGCCATCGGCTTGCCCACGGGGCGCGGGGTCGCGTCATCGCTCATGTCCATGGGCAGCGCACGCCATTGCTTGACGGCCAGGTACACCAGATAGGCCACGCCAAACCATTTGATCGCATAGAACGCCGTGGACGACGTCGCCAAAATGGCTCCCAACCCACAGGCCACCACGGCAATCTGCATCGCCAGGCCCAGTTGCAGGCCAATGGCGTTCCAGTAGCCGCGCAGGAAACCATATTGCAGGCCGCTGGACATCGAAGCGATAGCGCCGGCGCCAGGAGAAAGGGAAATGATCCAGCTGGCCAGGAAAAAGGCCAGCCACGTATCGAGCGCCATTGCACACCTCGGAGGGGAGTTTGCTGTTGTGGCCTTAAGCTAACTCCGCCGACCGAGGGCTGGCTATAGATTTTTACAAGATGTGAATACTAGCGATCGCCCGGAAACACGTGGGTGCCAGGCCAACGCCGCACGGAGCGCTGGAAAAACAGGCTGTTAGGCACCTGCACAATGGCGCTGTCGGTGCCCGCCGCTTCCACCTCGATCAGCGTGGTGTAGAGCAGATTGATCGCCACGACCCGGCCTTTTACGCCGGGTTTGTCGACGGTATCCACCAGCTCGACGATGTCACCGAGGCGAAACGGCCCGACGGTAAAGATCAGGATGGCGCACAACAGGTTGGACAGCACCGACCACATGGCAAAGAACGCCACGGCGGCGACCGCGACAAACCCCGACAGCGCCGTCCACAGCACCGTGGCGGACACGCCCAGGCGGCCCAGCACGAAGATCAGCGCACTGCCCATGATCAGCCAGCGCAAGCCACCCCGCAGCGGCATCAGCAATTGCGGCGGGAACGGGTAACGCTCGCCCAGGCGCGTCAGGCCTTTGGCAACGAAGCGCTGCGCGAGGTAACCGGCCAACAGGATCAGCAGGATTTGCACGCCGATCCATACCGGTTCTATCCATTGCGCCGGTAGCGGCAGCTGTAACGCTTCCATCAGGACAGCGCCTCCAGCTCCGCTTGCAGGGTTTCGAGCAGTTCGAGGGCTTCCATCCAGGTTTCCTCAAATTGGCCTTCGCGCACCTTGAGCCTGGCCTGTTCGGCCAGCAGGTCACGCAACTCGTCCTTGCGTGCCGCCTCGTATACGGCGCTGTCGCCCAGGCTGGCTTCGATCTTGGCCAGGCGCTCATGCACCTTGCCCAACTCGGCTTCCAGCTTGTCGGCTTCGCGCTTGTGCGGCGCCAGTTGCTGACGCAACGCGGCGGCGGCCTGACGCTGGGCTTTCTTGTCGGTCTTGTCCGGGTTGACCGGGGTGTTGCTCGCCGGCGCATTGCGCAGACGGTAATCCGTCAGCCAGCGTGCATAGTCGTCCAGGTCGCCATCGAATTCCTCGACTTTGCCGTCGGCCACCAACAGGAAGTTATCGGTGGTGCTCTTGAGCAAGTGGCGATCGTGAGACACCACCAGTACCGCACCGCTGAACTCCTGCAAGGCCATGGTCAGCGCCAGGCGCATTTCCAGGTCCAGGTGGTTGGTCGGTTCGTCGAGCAACAGCAGGTTCGGCCGGTCCCAGGCGATGAGAGCCAGGGCCAGGCGGGCTTTTTCGCCGCCGGAGAAGTTCAGCACCGGCTCATCGATACGCGCGCCACGGAAATCGAAACCACCGAGGAAGTCCCGCAGGGTTTGCTCGCGCTCGGTCGGCGCCAGGCGTTGCAGGTGCAGCAATGGGCTGGCCTTGGAGTCCAGGGAGTCCAACTGGTGCTGGGCAAAGTAGCCCACCACCGTGTTCTCGCCACGGGTCAAGCGGCCGGCCAACGGTTCGAGTTCGCCCGACAGGTTCTTGATCAGCGTCGACTTGCCCGCGCCGTTCGGGCCCAGCAGGCCGATACGCGCACCTGGCGTGAGCTGTAGTTTGACCTTCTCCAGGATGGTCTTGTCGCCGTAGCCCAGGCGAGCATCGGACAGGTCCAACAGCGGGCTGGAGATTTTCACCGACTCGCGGAACACAAAATCGAACGGCGAATCGACGTGGGCCGCCGACAGCTCCTCCATGCGTTCCAACGCTTTGATCCGGCTCTGGGCCTGGCGGGCCTTGGTGGCCTGGGCCTTGAACCGGGCAATGTAGCTTTCCATGTGCGCGCGCTGCGCCTGCTGTTTCTCGTAGGCTTGTTGCTGCTGGGCCAGGCGCTCGGCACGCGCGCGTTCGAACGCGGAGTAGCCGCCACGGTAGAGCGTGATTTTCTTCTGTTCGACGTGGGCGATGTTGTCGACCACGGCGTCGAGGAAATCCCGGTCGTGGGAAATCAGCAACAAAGTGCCCTGGTAGTTCTTGAGGAAATCTTCCAGCCACAGGATCGCATCGAGGTCCAAGTGGTTGGTCGGTTCATCGAGCAGCAACAGGTCCGAAGGGCACATCAGTGCCTGCGCCAGGTTCAGGCGCATGCGCCAGCCACCGGAGAAGTCCGCGACCGGGCGATCCATTTGTTCGTTGGTAAAGCCAAGGCCGGCAAGCATCTTGCGGGCGCGAGCATCGGCGGTATAGCCGTCGGCGCTGTCCAGCTCCGAGTGCAACCGGGCCTGGGCGGCGCCGTCCTGGGCTTTCTCGGCCTCGGCGAGGTCGTGTTGCACCTGGCGCAGACGCAGGTCGCCATCGAGCACGTAGTCGATCGCGATGCGGTCCAGGGTGTCGATCTCCTGGCGCATATGGGCGATGCGCCAGTCGGCCGGCAGCAGGCAGTCGCCGGAGTCCGGGGTCAGTTCACCCAGCAACAGGGCAAACAACGTGGATTTACCGGCGCCATTGGCACCGATCAGGCCGGCTTTGTGACCGGCGTGCAGGGTCAGCTCGGCGTCTTCGAGAAGACGTTGCGGGCCACGCTGTAATGTTAGGCTTTGAAGTCGGATCATAATGGCGGCGGAGTCTACCAGCTTCGTTGGCCGCTGGCTTGGGTGTGAATATGTGCGCTGACCTGTGGAGCTTTGCCCTCTCGACCTATGCCCGCCCGGGCGTCGAAGCCGCCTGCCTGAGCCTGCAGGAACAAGGGGCGGATGTGTGCCTGCTGCTTTGTGGGGCCTGGCTGGAACAACGCGGGGTGGCGCTGACGGCCGAGCGTATAGAGGCGCTCCAGCAGATCGCCAGGCCCTGGCAGGCGCAGGTGATCGAACCGTTGCGACAGGTGCGTGTGCAATGGCGAGCCATGGCGGGGAAGGATGAACGACTGGCCGCGTTACGTGAAAGGGTCAAAGCCCTGGAACTGGATGCGGAACGGCAATTGTTGATGCGCCTCGATGTTCTGGCACAGCAATGGCCATCAAACGAGGGTGCCGATCAACAGAGATGGCTGGAAGGACTGGCGGCTGAGGATGCCGCCAACCTTGACCACGACGCGCTGCAGCAGTTGCGCGTCGTGGCCACCGGCACTTAGGAAGCGCTGGTTGGGGTGGTGCTTGGCGCTACCGGTGCAGGCGTGCTGCTGGCCGATGCGGTTGGAGCGGTGGTGGCTGCCGGGGTCGCTGGAGCTGCTGGCTTGGCCGGTGCTGGTTTGACGGCAGCAGGTTTAGCGGCTGGCTTGGCGGCTGGTTTCGCAGCGGGCTTTGCGGCCGGTTTGGCAGCGGCGGTTTTGGCAGCTGGCTTCGCGGCTGGTTTGGCGGCAGCGGTTTTAGCAGCTGGCTTTGCGGCCGGTTTGGCAGCGGCGGTTTTGGCAGCCGGCTTCGCGGCGGGTTTGGCGGCAGCGGTTTTAGCAGCTGGCTTCGCGACTGGTTTGGCAGCGGCGGTCTTGGCAGCCGGCTTCGCGGCGGGTTTGGCAGCGGCGGTTTTGGCAGCTGGCTTCGCAGCCGGTTTGGCGGCAGCGGTTTTAGCAACTGGCTTCGCAGCCGGTTTGGCGGCAGCGGTTTTAGCAACTGGCTTCGCAGCCGGTTTGGCGGCAGCGGTTTTAGCAACTGGCTTCGCGGCTGGTTTGGCGGCAGCGGTTTTAGCAACTGGCTTCGCGGCTGGTTTGGCGGCAGCGGTTTTAGCAACTGGCTTCGCGGCTGGTTTGGCGGCAGCAGTTTTAGCAGCGGGTTTAGCGGCTGGCTTTTTTGCCGTGCTCACCGCGGCAGCTTTTGCCGGTGTACGCGCGCCCAGCACTTTCGCTACAGCTTCTTTCACACGGCCAACGCCCTGGGCCAGTTTCAGACTTTCCTGGGCATCTTTCTTGAGTTGGGAAATATAGGCGCGGGTTTCGGCTTGGCGATCCTTGAGGGCGTCGAGCAGGTCCTCAAGTTCTTTGACAGCATCTTTGGCTTTGGCTTGTGCCTTGGCCTTGCCGGCAGTGGCGGCGTCTTGCAGTTTGGTACGGGATTTGTGCAGCTTTTCTTGCGCTTTACCGCGTTGTTTTTCCAGCTTGGCGAGCAGTTTTTCTGCATCGGCCAAGGCTTGGGAACAAGCGCTTTCCAGATGTTCGAGCAGGCTGCCCGACAGTTGTTGGAGTAAGTGCAACGGGGTATTAACAGGCTTCTGTTTGGCCGACATGGTTTACCTCCTGGCTGACGTGGGTGCGGCTCATACTAGCCCTCTGCTCTTACCGCCGCTAGCGCATGTTGACAGTATCGTTTGCCTTGCGTTGCACCGTACGAAAATTCTTATTTATATAACGAAAATACGCGGCACTTTTTATCCCTTCACACTGGCATAATCCGTCGCACTTTCGGCGGGAGAATGCCCATGTCGCGTTACCTTTTTCTTATGCTTGGCTTGGCGATTTCTGTCGCCAATGCGAACGAGCAAGCGCCCGCAAAAAACCCTGAACAGAATCAGCACGACCTCGCCTACAGCCTGGGTGCCAGCCTCGGTGAACGCCTGCGCCAGGAAGTCCCGGACCTACAGATCCAAGCTCTGATCGACGGCCTCAAGCAAGCCTATCAAGGCAAGCCGCTGGCACTGGATAACGCACGCATCGAACAGATTCTTGCCCAGCACGAAGCGCAAAATGAAGCCGACGCGCCGGCGCCTGAAAGTGAAAAAGCGTTGGCAGCCGAACAGCAGTTTTTGACCAGGGAAAAGTCATCAAAAGGGGTGCGCGAATTGGCGGATGGCATCCTGCTCACCGAGCTATCCCCTGGCTCCGGCAGTAAGCCGTCCGCCAGCGACCAGGTCCAGGTGAAATACGTAGGTCGGTTGCCCGATGGCACGGTATTCGATCAGAGCACCCAGCCCCAATGGTTTCGCCTGGACAGTGTGATCAGCGGCTGGAGCAGCGCCTTGCAGCAGATGCCGGTGGGCGCGAAATGGCGCCTGGTGATTCCTTCGGCACAGGCATATGGCGCCGACGGTGCCGGCGAGTTGATCCCGCCCTATACGCCATTGGTATTCGAGATCGAATTGCTCGGTACTCGCCATTGACCCAATAAAAAACGGTGCGCCATGCGCACCGTTTTTTACTTCGCCCTCAAGGTTCAAGCCTGAGTGGCGGGTTCTTCTTTGTGGGCGTTGTGCAGCACTTCGATCAGACAGTCTTCCAGCTCGAAACGCTCGTGGAGCAGCGCACCCAATTCTTTGAATTTTTCGGCGACACACTCACCGGCATCACACAGGTCGGTGAACGCCAACAGCTTCTCGGTGATGACATCGATACGCGGGTAGATAGTTTCGGCCAGCTTCAGGCCACGCTGATCATCGAAGGCTTGCGCCTCCTTGGTCAGTTGTTCATAGACGCCGAAATGCCCTGCCGACACATAGTCCACCAACACGCCACAGAAATCTTGTAGCGGTTCGCGATTCTTAGCCAATGCCTCGGGCTTTGCGCCGAGAGTATCAAAGGTCCGAATCAGTTCGTGACGTGCCTTCAACCATGTGTCGATCAGCTTATGCACCCCACCCCAGCGTTCCTGAGCATTCTGACAACTTTCCAACATGATGATCTCTCTTCCCTAATAGGGGCGCTGCCGCCTGATGCCCCCCCTAATGCTTAAAGATAAAACAGCTGCGGGGCATAGCCGACTCGGACAAACGGTTTCGATAATGCGTGCGGGCCAGATTATGCCCGCATGACCATGGCTTCAAGGTACGCAGGAGAGAAAGTTCATACAAGTGTTTAATCCCGCCCTACAATCTGCGCGCGGCATTCAGTACCCGACCTGGCGTACATGCCGGCTGAAAAACAAGTGTGAAAAGTGCATGACGCCCAGAGCGAACATCCCGAGGAAGAACAGCAAACTCCATTCGGGGAGGCTCAAGTCAAACAGGGTCCAGTTGATTTCAACACAATCCACCGTGCCTTTGACCGTTGATTGCAACGCCTGCCACAGCGACAGGTTTTCGATCATGTGGCTCAGGCTGGGCCAGCAATCGGCGGCCTGGCCCGGTGCGGCATTTTGCAACAGCATCTGCCGCACTGCGGTGACAGCGCCCAGTAACGCACAGGTCATGCCCGCCAGCCCGTACAGGTAGATGGCCACGCGCCGGGGGTTGTGGAGGGTCGCGACCAGATTGATCAGCGTGAAGACGGCCAGAAACCCGCGCTGCATCTGGCATAGGAAGCAGGGGCGCAACGATGCACCGAACTCTAGATAAAAGGACGCGCCCAATGTCAGCGCACCCGCCATGAACGCGAGGAAAAACAAGGAGCGTGAAGGGGCCAAAGACATGCTTTATCCGCACCGCAAAAGATAGGTCGTTACGGTAGAGGAAAGGCCTGACCGCTTTCAATACGTGCCAGAGGAGACTATTCCGTTAAAGCGTTAGGACATCCCACCAGAAGGAGGAGGACTTCTAGCAACAGAACGTAGGAGTTTGCTGCAAAGCCCTTAAAATCGCGTTTTCACGATTTATCAGGGCTGGTTCGCAGATGAATCTGAGTTCAACTCGGCTCCTTTCCTACATCAAGCCCGGGAAGGGACTGGCAGCGCAGATGCAAGCAAGCGGTTATCCAACAGCCCCAGGCCTTCCTGGAACAGCTGGTTGCTACGTTCGGTGTCGCCCAACTGGGCCAACAAGCGCGCCAGCTCGGCACACGCCTCCGGATTGCGCTGCACGTGCAGGCTGTTTTCCAGATAGTCCCGCGCCTTGCCCCACAAGCTGTTTTGTAGGCACAAGCGGCCCAACGTCAGCAGCAGGCTGGCGTCGGCTGGGTGATCCTTGAGCCAACTTTCGGCGAACTTCAATTGGCGGGCCGGATCGCTGCCACGCAAAAGCCCATAGAGCCGGATCAGGTGGCTGTCATAACCGCGCTTGATCGCACCGCGCAACACCTCCTCCGCCGTGGCGTCGGCGCCCAATTGGCGCAGCTGTTCGGCATAGGCCAGGATCAATTGCGGCTCCTGGCGCTGGGCGGCGGTGAGTTGCTGCCAGGCTCGCTCAAGAGATTGCAAACCCGCTTCGCCTTGCTCTTCGCGTTGGGCCGCCAGGGTCAGGTTTTCACCCCAGGCGCGACGCTCCAGCTCAGCCAGTTCAGTGGCAGGCAACACCTTGTCCTTGCGCAACTGGGGCAGCAGGCGGATTACCGATGACCAGTCGCCCCGCTGTTGGTGCAGACGCTGCAATTGACGCAACACTTGAGCGTTATGGGGATGCCGCTCGTGCATCGCCTGCAAGGTGGTGAGTGCGCCGTCCGTATCGCCACGGTCCAATTGCAGCTGCGCATGGCTCAACGCAACCGCCAATTCAGCCTGGGGCTGGCGCTCCAGGGCACGCTCAAGCAAACCGTCCGACTCCTCATAACGACCCTGCTCATTCGCCGCCCGTGCCGCACCGAGGTAGTACAGCAATGGCTGGCGCTCGGCCTCGGCGGCCCGGTGCAGGTGCCGTTCGGCGGCGGCCCAGCGGCCTTCGGCGAGGTCCATCTGACCTTGTTCGATGGCGATCTGTACGCGGCGGCTGCGGTTACGCCGCGACCACGGGTTGACCACGCCACCCGAGGTGCCCAGCAGGCTCAGCAATACGCGAATGAGGTAGATCGCCAGGCCGATGACAAACACCGCCACCAAGGTCGCCCACAGGCTCGACTCGTAATGCAGCACATGCGGATAAGTAATCAGCACGTAGCCGGTGTGTTTTGAAACGCCCACCGCCAGGGCCAGGGCGATCACAATCGCCAGCACCAGGATCACATAGAAACGCTTCATCGGCTCTACTCCTGCTTCGCCGACGTGGCCGCCGGCTTGCCGGCCGCCGCCTTGGCTTCGTCCGCAGACAAATGACGACGTTCAAGATAGGCCTGCACCGCGGCCAGGCTGGCGGCCAGGTCCGGCGTCACTACCGAGACAGCCTTGGGCTCAAGCTCGGCAATACGCGCCAGCATCGCCTTGCTCTGCGGGTTGTCCTGGTTGAAGTTGTCCTGCAACACGCTGCGTGCCTCGCCCAGCGAGCGGCTATACACCGCCGCCTCACCATTGAGCGCTGCCCACTGCGCCTGCTCCAAGGCCAGGCTCAAGGCCAGGCGCACCTGGTTCAAGCCTTGACCGGCCAGCAGCGGACGGATGTTGTCGTCAGGGTTGAAGTCGATGCGGAAGTAGCGCGAAATCTGCTCCCACCACCGGCCCCACCGGTTATCTGTGTCGGTGTTCAGGCGTCCCTCGGAGGCAGGCTCGGTGAGTTGGTATTCAGGCGCGATGGCCGCCAGCTGCACCACTTGATCACGCAGGGCGGCCAATTGCAGATAAAGCCCGGTGCGGTCAGGCTGCTCGGTGCTGCGCAGGGCGGCCAGGCTCTTGGCCAATTGTTCACGAGCCGCATAGGCGCCAGGATCGCTCTGCTCACGCAAAATTTCATCGGCGCCCTGAACCAGTGCCTGGGCGCTGTTGATATCTTGCAGGGCGGACAAGCGCAAACTCGCCAGGCGAATCAGATGCTCGGCCTCGGCCAGGCGCCAATCCTTGCGGCTGGCACCCAGCACGGTTTCCAGTCGCTGGCTGAGGCGCTGCTGGTCACCCTGCAGTTGGGCCACCAGGCGGCGACGTTCTTCCAGCTCATCGGCGGGCGGCAATTGGGCCAGGCGCGCGGCCAGTTGCTGCTGGCTCTGCTTGAGGGATTGGGACTGGTCATCCAGGGTCTGCACCTGGCCCAGCTGTTGTTGGCTGCTGGCTTGCAGGGCACGGACCTGCCAGATCCCCCAACCGCCGGCGGCAACGCCGGCGACACCCAGCAACAGGGCAACCATTGCCAGGCCATTGCCACGGCGCGGCGCAGGGACCGGTGACTCAACCGGCGCATCAAGTGCGGGTTGGGCTTCATCTTTAGGCAAGGCTGTTTCGCTCACGTATCCGTCCTTTGCGTATCAGAGAGTGGGAGCGGCCGGCCTCAGGGGGCAGTGCTGCGCAACGCCACTAACAAAGCCGCGGCACTCGCACCGCGACAATCCACAACTTTTTCTGCGCCAGCAGCCCGTGCCATCTCGGCGACCCGCGGGCTGGGCACGAACAACGGCAACTGCGCCACCGCTGGCCAATCGGCGCCTGCCAGGGCGTGCAGGTGCGAAAAACCCTGCCCACTGCTGACCACCAGGCCGTTCAAGCGTTCCAACTGGATGCGTCGCATCAATACACCGTCGTCATAGAGCCGGAAGGAAACGGCGGTACAACTCCAGATAGTCGACACTAGCACCTCTCTCGCCCAAACGCTGCGCCAGCAGCTCTCGACCGCCCTCGCCACGCAGGATCAACACCCGCGCACCAGGCCGTGCAATAGCCTCGCGCAACGCAGGCAATTGAAGCAAGGCCTCGCTGTCGTCGCCAGTAGGGGGATACTTAACATCCAGGCCTTTGTCGGCCAGTACTTGCGCGGTGGCAGCGCCGACGCTGAACCATTGCAGTGACGGCCATGCTTGATCCAACCGTTGCACGGCCAGGCGCGCGGCGGGCTTGCTGACAACAATCACCGCGCAGTAGCGACCCAGGTCATGGAAGACTGCCTGCTGTTGAGCGGTAACGGGTAACGGCTCGATCTCCAACAAGGGCAAGCTGCTGCTGAAGATTCCAGCTTCGGACAACGACGACGCCAGGGCCTTCGACTCCTCGGCCGGGCGCGTCAGCAGCACTCGCCAACCGCTCACTGTGGACCGGCCTCACCGTAGACTTTTTGCAGAATGGTGCCGGCGCCTTTTTCCAGCAGCGCTTCGGCCACCTGAATACCCAAGGCCGTCGCATCGCACTGTGGCCCACGTACCTCGGCGGTCAACAGCGTGCCGCCGTCCGGATCACCCACCAGGCCACGCAACCACAGGTTTTCACCTTCGAGCACGGCGTAGCAGGCGATCGGCACCTGGCAGCCACCGTTCAGGTGTTTGTTCAGGGCGCGCTCGGCCGTGACGCGCACGTCGGTGTCGGGGTGATCAAGCGGTTTGAGCAGCGCATGTATTTGAGTATCGGCGGTGCGGCATTCAATGCCCACGGCACCCTGCCCACCCGCCGGCAAACTGTCTTCAACGCTGATGGCCGAGGTGATGCGGTCTTCGAAGCCCAGACGGATCAAGCCGGCGGCGGCGAGGATGATCGCGTCGTACTCGCCGGCATCCAGCTTGGCCAGACGGGTGTTGACGTTGCCGCGCAGAAAGCGAATCTGCAGGTCCGGGCGACGGGTCAGCAACTGAGCCTGGCGACGCAGGCTGGAGGTGCCGACGATACTGCCCAAAGGCAATTCATCCAGGGATTGGTAAGTGTTGGAAACAAAGGCATCACGCGGGTCTTCGCGCTCGCAGATGCAAAACAAACCCAGGCCTTGCGGGAAGTCCATGGGCACGTCTTTCATCGAGTGCACGGCGATATCGGCTTCGTTTTCCAGCAGCGCGGTTTCCAGTTCCTTGACGAACAGGCCCTTACCGCCGATTTTCGAGAGCGGCGAGTCGAGCAGCTTGTCGCCGCGACTGACCATGGGCACCAGAGACACTTTGAGGCCCGGGTGAGCCTGCTCGAGGCGTGCTTTGACGTATTCGGCCTGCCATAAGGCCAGCGCACTTTTACGGGTGGCGATGCGGATTTCGCGAGAGGACATGGATCAATCCGTACTGAATAGATACGGCAGATAATAACAGCTCAGGCAAATACGCCTTGATTTGAATCAGCAAGTGCGGGGCCTCCCTGGCCACGTCGCACCGGGATAAGGAATGCACCCATCGCCACAGCCCTCAGGCTAAAGCTGCTGCATCATTTTGCGCACGCCGGCGACATGCCGTCGGCTGACGATCAAGGCGTCACCATTCAAGCCTTTGAGAAACAGCTGAAAGTGCCCAAGCGGGGTGCGTTGCAGGCGTTCGATGCGCTCGCGAGCCACCAGCGCGTTGCGGTGGATACGTACGAAGCGATCGCCGAACTCATCCTCAAGCGCCTTGAGTGGCTCATCGAGCAGCACTTCGCCAGCCTCATGGCGCAGGGTCACGTATTTGTGATCGGCAATGAAGTAGACCACCTGGTTAAGGGGGATCAGTTCGATACCTTTGCGTGTACGTGCGCTGATATGGCTGCGCGGCCCGTTCCCGCTTTGGGCGGCGGGCTGCGTCAGGGCAGCGAGTTGGGCGCGATTGGGACGCTCGGCTCTTTTCAACGCCTTGAGCAAGGCCTCGGTTGTCACTGGCTTGCTCACAAAACTCACGCCGCTGGCTTCAAGCGACTGTTCGGCAAACTCTTCGTGAGCGGCGCACAGCACCAGCGCCGGGGACGATTCGCGCTCACTCAGGCGAGCAGCGACTTGCAGGCCATCGAGGCCAGGCATGCGGATATCGAGTAACACCACATCCGGCTTCAGGCTGTCGATCAACGTCAACGCCTCCTCACCGGTGGTGGCGCTCGGTTCAAGGACTGTATAACCCTCGAGTTCACTGACCAAACGGCTCAGTCGCTCGCGGGCTTGGGGTTCGTCATCAACGATCAGGACATTCATATTGCGCTGGATTCCTGCGTGAGTCTCGCACAAGGATAGCGTAGACAGGTGCGGTGACTTGCGTCACAGCGATCCACGCTAAGACTAGCGCGAGCGGCAAAAAGTGCCCCGACAGCGGCACCCAAATTTACCCGGACCGGTTCAAGGGCGCCCATGGCCTGCCGCCGTCGGGCATCGTCGTAGGGTTTGCTGATACACAATCCGAATACCCCCCTGTTAAATGGATAGTCAGGTTCTGACCGCATTACCCGACTTTGGTGCATTCACACACTATCAGTCCACTGTAGACGCTCACTGCGACGACATTGCTCAATCGTCAAATATCGTTTCAATTCGTCCCTGTCTCCAGTCTCGTCCTGGACGCGTTCGACGGCAAGGCACTTAGCCATCCTTTGCACAAATAAAAATGCCGACCACCCGCAGCACCGCCTCCACGGGCAACCCTGTTATTATCGCCGGCACACTTCCATGCCTCTCTATTAAGCAGACCACGAGCGAACCCATGAGCACCGACAAGACCAACCAGTCCTGGGGCGGCCGCTTCAGTGAACCCGTCGACGCCTTCGTCGCCCGTTTCACCGCCTCCGTCACCTTCGACCAGCGCCTGTACCGCCACGACATCATGGGCTCCATCGCCCACGCCACGATGCTGGCCAAGGTCGGCGTACTGACCGATGCCGAGCGCGACAGCATCATCGACGGCCTGACCACCATCCGCGGTGAGATCGAAGCCGGTACGTTCGACTGGCGCGTCGACCTGGAAGACGTGCACATGAACATCGAGGCCCGCCTCACCGATCGCATCGGTGTGACCGGCAAGAAACTGCACACCGGTCGTAGCCGTAACGACCAGGTGGCCACCGATATCCGCCTGTGGCTGCGCGATGAAATCGACCTGATCCTGGCTGAAATCACCCGCCTGCAACAAGGCCTGCTGGCGCAGGCCGAACGTGAGTCCGGCACTATCATGCCCGGCTTCACCCACCTGCAGACCGCGCAACCGGTAACCTTTGGCCACCACCTGCTGGCCTGGTTCGAAATGCTCAGCCGCGACTACGAGCGCCTGGTGGACTGCCGCAAGCGCGCCAACCGCATGCCCCTCGGCAGTGCCGCGCTGGCCGGCACCACCTACCCGATCGACCGCGAATACACCGCGCAATTGCTGGGCTTCGACGCCGTCGGCGGCAACTCCCTGGATGGCGTGTCGGACCGTGACTTCGCCATCGAATTCTGCGCCGCCGCCAGCATCGCGATGATGCACCTGTCGCGCTTCTCCGAAGAGCTGGTGTTGTGGACCAGCGCGCAATTCCAGTTCATCGACCTGCCGGACCGCTTCTGCACCGGCAGCTCGATCATGCCGCAAAAGAAAAACCCCGACGTGCCGGAACTGGTGCGTGGCAAGAGCGGCCGTGTCTTCGGCGCACTGATGGGCCTGCTGACCCTGATGAAAGGCCAGCCCCTGGCCTACAACAAGGACAACCAGGAAGACAAGGAGCCGCTGTTCGACGCCGCCGATACCCTGCGCGACTCACTGCGTGCCTTTGCCGATATGATCCCGGCGATCAAGCCCAAGCACGCCATCATGCGTGAAGCGGCATTGCGCGGTTTCTCCACCGCAACTGACCTGGCGGACTATCTGGTGCGTCGCGGCCTGCCGTTCCGTGACTGCCATGAAATCGTCGGTCATGCCGTGAAATACGGCGTGGACACCGGCAAGGACCTGGCGGAAATGAGCCTGGAAGAACTGCGCCAGTTCAGTGACCAGATCGAGCAGGATGTGTTTGCCGTACTGACCCTTGAAGGCTCGGTGAATGCCCGTAACCATGTGGGCGGCACGGCGCCGGCTCAGGTGAAGGCAGCGGTGGTGCGCGGCCAGGCGTTGCTCGCCAGCCGCTAAACCAAACAATGTGGGAGGGGGCTTGCTCCCTCCCACATTTAGTTCGTCTTACGACGCTCCTCATTTACTTTTTGGCCGCAATCATCGCCATGAACGCCGGCATCGCCGCCTGCCTGCCCGCCTCCACCTTCTGCGCGTTGGGCATTTCATTCAGGCGCGCAAGCAACCCCTTCGCCTTCGGCAACTCAGCCAGCAAATCCATCCCGAACAGCTTCTCGCCCACGCCTAAGGCGAGGTTCATGCTGTACATGAAATACAGGTCCGCAATCGTAAAGCTCTCCCCGGCCACAAAAGGCCCGAACTTGCCGTGCCGACCTAAAGCACCGACGCCCAGCAGCAATTCAGCCTTGGACTTCTCCTTGATCGCCTCTGGCACCTGCATGCCGAAAAACGCTTCGGCAAAACACGCCCGTGCAGGCAACTCAATGTACAGCTCGATTTCCCGGCACAACGCCAGCACCTGGGCTCGCTGGAACGGGTCAGCCGGCAGCAGCGCGGGCCCTTGCTGGGTCTGCTCGATGTACTCGAGGATCACGCTGGTTTCGTTGATAAACCCTTGCTCCACACCCAGCACCGGCACCTTGCCGCGCGGGCTGATTGCCAGGGCTTCGGGGGTTTGCCCGGCATAAAAAGGCACTTCTTCGAAGGGCAGCCCTTTTTCCAACAGCGCCAGTTTCACCATGTTGTAGTAGTTGCTGACCGAAAATCCGTAAAGCTTGAGCATCGCAAAGCCTCCAGGCCGTGTGCGGGGTTGGCTGCAAGAGTTATAGATCCAAGCCGCCGACCTGACCAGCAGCATCACCTGGCTGAATGGGGGTAGACTGGCGCCCTTTCCTTGAGGAGCCTGCCATGAGCGAGCCGACCGATATCGACAACGACGAAGAAGAATTCACCGAAACCACGCTGATCGAAGCGATCGAAAACCAGATCGAAAGCGACAACCCGCCGGCGGCCAAGGCCACTTTCAACAAATTGACCCTGGTGGGTTATGACCGTGAAGAAATCCTGAATCTCATGGCTCACGTGCTGGCGTTCGAAATCGACGCCATGCTGGACGACGACCGCGCCTTCAATACCGAATGGTATGAAACAGCGCTGCGGGCACTGCCTGAGCTGCCGCCTGAAAAGGAATAATCCCGGCACGCAGCAACACGCTGGACAGTTCGGCAAAGTGCGTTCACCTTATGGCCTGCTAGCCTCTAATAAATTTTAGAAAGTCTGGAGTCCTTATGTCGTATACCCCTGAGTTGGTTGCCGAACTGGAAATCCTTGTACTCTTTCCCTTGGACAGCACCAAGGAAGGTCTGAAAGTCCACCAGACCGCTGCTCCCACTGCCATCGCCGCTGCCAAGCGCCTCCATGCCAAAGGACTGATCGATCAACCGGACGGAGGCTACCTGACCAGCCTTGACCGGGACGCCGCCGAGCAGGCCCAAACTCTGCTGACGATTCTGACCACTGCCAGCACCAAAGAAGCCGCCTGATACTCATCCCGCCCATGGAGTCCGCCTCCTGCGGATTCCGAGGGCTTTGCCGGGATGAAAATTGACGCCAAAAACCATTTCCCTCTAAACCTCCTACGCTACTGTCTGTAAACTCCTACACGGCCGCCCACGTCGGGCCTGCGAGCCACCGAGTTCGACATGACCCGCACCCATGAAATCCGCCCCGACCTGGACGAAGGCATCGACCGCAAGGTGCTGGGCCAATTGCGTGCGCGCTTCATGGCCCTCAATGAAGGCCGCATGGCGAGGGCCGTCGAGGGGCTGACGCCGCGTCAGCAAAGCGTGTTGACCCTGCTGCCGCTGTTTTTCCACGTCAATCACCCGCTGCTGCCCGGTTATGTGTCAGGCAGCACGCCAGCCGGCCTGTCCAATTTCGAACCCGACGCCCAGGCCCTTACCGAAGCTCAGCGCCTGACCCGTTCGTTCTCTTACAAGCCGCGCCCGGTCAATCAGCCCAGGCCGATCCATGGCCTGTTCCTGATGGGCAGCCTTGGTACGTTGGCGCAGGCGGACCAGAGCGATATGGACGTGTGGGTGTGCCATGCCCCCGGTCTGGGTGAGAGCGAACTGGCCGAACTGCGCAAGAAATGCCAACTGCTCGAAACCTGGGCCCTGGGCATGGGCGCCGAGGCGCACTTCTTCCTGATCGAGCCGACGCGCTTTGTGCTGGGCGAGCGCGATACCCAACTGAGCTCCGATGACTGTGGCACCACCCAGCATTACCTGTTGCTGGATGAGTTCTACCGCACCGCCATCTGGCTGGCCGGGCGCACGCCGATTTGGTGGTTGGTGCCTGTGTACGAAGAACGCCGGTACTCCGAATTTACCCACACGCTGATCTCCAAGCGGTTTATCCGCGCTGATGAAACCCTCGACCTCGGCCACCTGGCGCGCATCCCTCCGGGCGAATTCATCGGCGCTGGGCTGTGGCAACTGTTCAAGGGCATCGAGTCGCCCTACAAGTCGGTGCTCAAGCTGCTGTTGACCGAGGTCTACGCCAGCGAACACCCGAACGTGCAGTGCCTGAGCCTGCGTTTCAAGCGGGCGGTATTTGCCAATCAGGTGGATCTGGATGAGCTGGACCCGTACATCGTGGTGTACCGCCGCATTGAGGAATACCTCAAGGCGCGCAACGAGCCCGAGCGCCTGGAGCTGGTGCGGCGCGCGCTGTATCTGAAGGTCAACCGCAAACTCAGCGCCGGTCAGCGCACCCCCAGTTGGCAGCGTTTGCTGCTGGAGCGACTGGCCCACGAATGGGGCTGGGACCAGCGCCAACTGGCCCTGCTGGACAGCCGCAGCCAGTGGAAAGTACGCCAGGTCGCCTCTGAACGCCGCGCCCTGGTCGCTGAACTGAACTACAGCTACCGCTTCCTGACCCAGTTCGCTCGCACCGAGCAAACCGTCAGCCTGATCAACAAGCGCGACCTCAATGTACTTGGGCGACGCCTGTATGCGGCCTTCGAGCGCAAGGCGGGCAAAGTCGAATTCATCAACCCCGGTATAGCCCCGGATTTGGCCGAAGACACCCTGACCCTGGTGCATTCGCCCAATCGCAAGGAGCCCGGCCAACACCACTGGGGCCTCTACAACGGCAACCTCACCGCGTTGGAATGGGAGCACTTTGCACCGATCAAGCGCAGCCGCGACCTGCTGGAGATGCTCACTTGGTGCCATCGTAATGGCGTGATCGACAGCAGCACGCGCCTGGCGCTGCATCCCGGCACCAGCGACATGACCGAGTTCGAGCTGTTCAACCTGCTGGGCAGCCTGCAACAGACTGTCGCCCTGCCCCTGAGCAGCGTCGATGAAGTCCGCCTGCTGCGCTCGGCGGTGCCCGAGGAAGTGTTGTTGCTGATCAACGTCGGCGTCGACCCGCTCAAGCATCACCGTGACCTGAACATTCTGATGACCACCGAGCGCACCGACTCCCTCAGTTACGCCGGAGTGCGCGACAACCTGGTGCTGACCCTGGACCAGGTCACGCTCAACAGCTGGAACGAGGTCATGGTCAGCCGCTACGACGGCCCGCACGCCTTGCTAGACTGCCTGCGTGATTACCTCAACCAATTGCCGCCGGACCACCTGCCACGGTTGCGGGTGCGCTGCTTCTGTCACAACCGCGCGCAGTTCATTGCCCAACGCGTGGAAGAAATCTTCGAGACCGCGCAGCACCTGCTGCTGGGCCAGTCCAACCACCGCTATTTGCTGCAGGTGCAGCAGCATTATCACGTGATGGAATTGATACCGGGCCAAGCCACCCACGTGTCACTGGCGACCCGGGACGCATTGATCGCCTACCTCAGCGAAGAGCTGGCCAGCTACAGCCCGCTGCACTTGGACGCCATGGCCCTGGAAGACCATGACCTGGCACTCTTGCTGCCCATGGGCATGCCCGACTGCGTGCAAGTGTTTTACCGGGTCAATGAAGGTTTTGCCGAGCTGTATGTACTGGATGAATTCAACGCGCTCTGGCAGCAGCGCCTGCCGTTTCATGATGAGCAGAGCCTGTTGGCACCGCTGCAGCGCTTCCTTCAGTCGATCATTTACCGTCGCGACGCGCTTTCCACGCTGGACCCGCAACAGCCGACGGGTGCGGTGCAAACCCTGTATTACCAACTGTTGCCGTCTGGCGGCAATCGCGCACGCAGCATCGAACCTCGGCCGGCGCCGCAAAACCCGGCGAATAAACCGTTTTACGACGTGCAGGCGATTATCGGCAAGGCCTCGCCTGGTCAGGTAGGCATTACCTTGTACTGTAATCAGCGGGAGTTTTGTGAGTTGGAATTCGGCGACCAGCTATTTGCCGTGGTCGCCCAAGAGATCATCGGGCAGCGCCGGGAGACCGAGCGCTACCGCTGCTATATCACCGACCTCGACCTGTCGGGCCTGCTCGGTGACGTGCAAAGCCCGAGCAACCTGTACCTGCGCTATAAAGCCGAGTTGGAACTGTCGCTCAACGAGGCGTTAAGCCAGATCTAGCGCGACGCCTTCACAGAGGAAACGCGCCGCCGTCTTTGGGCTGGCCTTCGACGCTGAGCAATTCAAGCTTGAGGGTCTTGCCGCCGGGTGCCGGCCAATCGATGTGCTGCCCCACTTGCAGGCCGAGCAAGGCGCTGCCGACTGGCGCCATGATCGAAATCTTGCCTTCGTCGGCATTCGCGTGCTTGGGGTAGACCAAGGTCAGGTGGTAATCCTTGCCGCTGCCTTGTTCCCGGCAATGCACACTGGAGTTCATGGTCACGACACCCGCAGGCACTTCATCGTGACCCACCACCTCTTCGGCGCGGTCGAGTTCGGCTTGCAACGCTTCGACGCCGGGAAATTCGTCGCCCAAGCGGTCGATCAATTGCTCCAGACGCTGCACGTCAAGGCGGGTGAGGATGATGGACGGTGCGGTGGTCATGATTCAGGCAGACTCCTTTTTTCTGCACAAAAAAGCAAAACCCCGCCAGGAAAAGGCGGGGTTCTCACGGGCCTCGATGAGTTGAGGCGTACCCGGACACTACCACAGCGTCACAAATAAACAAGACAGCCTCAGGCGTTTGCCTTGCGCTGCGCGGCCTGCGCGCAGATCACTCGGCGCCGGGCATCGTCGGCGGAGCGCCATTCGCGGATGTCTTCCACATGCCGGAAGCAGCCGAGGCAGACTTTTTGCTCATCCAGCCGACACAAACTGATACAAGGTGAGGGCACCGCCGGGCTGACATTGCTGAACAGCGGCTTGGGCGGGCGTACGGTTGCAGGCTCACTCACCATCAGATCTCGTCGAAATCCAGCTCGACGCCGGTGTATTCCTGCACCAGTCGCGTGAGCATCTCACCCAGCAACTCTTCACTCTTGTCGCACTGCCATTTGCCGCTTTCTTCGTCGTAGTCGAAGTGAACGCCGCCTGAGCGCGCCGCCAGCCATAGCTGACGCAGAGGCTCCTGGCGACTGAAGATCAATTGCTGGCCGCTTTCGAATTTGACGGTCAGCACGCCGGCCGAGTTTTCCAGATCCACATCCAGGTCGCTGTCGTCGAAAATATCTTCCAGCTTCTCCTGGGTGGCATCCACCAGGTCGTGAAAACGGGCTTCGGTCAAACTCATTGTGGCAACCTCAAAAGTGTCTGGTTTTGCTCAAGCGCCGCACGATACGGGCGAGCTTCGCCGATTGCAAAGGATACCGATTTCAACGCGATTGACGGCGTGAAATATCCCCAACCAGCGTAGTCCGCTTCTCAGTCGTGTCGGCAAACCCCCGCCGGACGGGTATTCCAGCGCATAGGCAAGCTGGCGGGTGGTCGGTATACTCGGGCGCAATTAATGCATATTCAAGGATTTCGCCATGAAGCGCCTGATCTCTTCCCTTGCTGCGCTCGTCGCGGTCGCTTGCCTCGTTAGTGCTTGTGGTCAAAAAGGCCCGCTGTACCTGCCCGATGACAGCAAAGACCCGAATGAACAGGCGCAATCGTCGCAAAAGCCATCCAAAGCGCATAAGCACGACACCTTCGAATAAGGGAACTCCATGGACGCTTTTAACTACCGGGACGGCGAGCTGTTCGCGGAAGGCGTGGCGTTGTCCGCGATTGCCGAACGTTTTGGCACGCCGACCTATGTGTACTCCCGTGCGCATATCGAAGCGCAATATCGCTCGTTCTCCGACGCGCTGAACGGCGTACCTCACCTGGTGTGCTACGCGGTCAAGGCCAACTCCAACCTCGGCATACTCAATGTCCTGGCGCGCCTGGGCGCCGGTTTCGACATCGTGTCCCGTGGCGAGCTGGAACGTGTACTGGCCGCCGGCGGCCAGGCTGACAAAATCGTATTTTCCGGCGTCGGCAAAAGCCGCGAAGACATGCGCCGCGCCCTGGAAGTCGGCGTGCATTGCTTCAACGTGGAGTCCACCGACGAGCTGGAGCGCCTGCAAGTCGTGGCCGCCGAGATGGGCGTCCGCGCACCGATCTCCCTGCGCGTCAACCCGGATGTCGATGCCGGCACCCACCCGTACATCTCCACCGGTCTTAAAGAGAACAAATTCGGCATCGCCATTGCCGACGCGGAGGACGTGTACATCCGCGCCGCGCAGTTGCCGAACCTGGAAGTGCTGGGCGTCGACTGCCATATCGGCTCGCAACTGACCACCCTGCCGCCGTTCATCGATGCCCTCGACCGCCTGCTGGCGCTGATCGACCGCCTCGGCGAATGTGGCATCTATCTGCACCACATCGATCTCGGTGGCGGTGTGGGCGTACGTTATCGCGACGAACAGCCGCCGCTGATTGCCGACTACATCGCTGCCGTACGCGAGCGCATCGAAGGCCGCGACCTCACGCTGATGTTCGAGCCGGGCCGCTATATCGTCGCCAACGCCGGTGTATTGCTGACTCAGGTCGAGTATCTCAAGCACACCGAACACAAGGATTTCGCCATCGTCGATGCGGCGATGAACGACCTGATCCGTCCGGCGCTGTACCAGGCCTGGATGAACGTCACGGCCGTTGCGCCTCGCAACAGCGAAGCGCGCGCGTATGACATTGTCGGCCCGATCTGCGAAACCGGCGACTTCCTGGCCAAGGATCGTCAGTTGGCCCTCGAAGAAGGCGACCTGCTGGCCGTGCATTCGGCCGGTGCCTATGGGTTTGTCATGAGCTCCAACTACAACACTCGCGGGCGTGCCGCCGAGGTGCTGGTGGACGGTGATCAAGCGTTTGAAGTGCGTCGCCGCGAGACGGTAGCCGAGTTGTATGCTGGCGAAAGCCTGCTGCCGGAGTAAGCCATGCTGCTGCGTTTTACCAAGATGCACGGGCTGGGTAATGATTTCATGGTTCTCGACCTGGTCAGCCAGCACGCGCACATCCTGCCCAAACACGCCAAACAGTGGGGCGACCGGCATACCGGGATTGGTTTTGACCAGTTGCTGATCGTCGAGGCACCGAGCAACCCGGAGGTGGATTTCCGTTACCGGATCTTCAACTCCGACGGCTCCGAAGTGGAACAGTGCGGCAACGGTGCCCGCTGCTTCGCGCGCTTTGTGCTGGACAAGCGCCTGACCGCCAAGCGCCAGATCCGCGTCGAGACCAAGAGCGGCGTGATCGAACTGGACATCCGCAACGACGGCCAGATCAGCGTCAACATGGGCGAGCCGCGCCTGGTGCCGGCGGATATTCCGTTCCAGGCCAGTGAGCAGGCCGTCAGTTATGCACTGGACGTGGATGGCCAATCGCTGGACATCGCCGCCGTGTCCATGGGCAACCCCCACGCCGTGCTGCGGGTCCACGACATCAACAATGCTCCCGTGCATGAACTGGGCCCGAAGATCGAACACCACCCGCGCTTTCCGGCACGGGTCAATGTGGGCTTCCTGCAGGTGATCGACCGTTCCCGCGCGCAATTGCGCGTATGGGAACGCGGTGCCGGCGAAACCCAGGCCTGCGGCACCGGTGCTTGCGCCGCTGCCGTGGCCGCGATCAGCCAGGGATGGATGGATTCGCCGCTGCTGATCGACCTGCCCGGTGGACGCTTGTCCATCGAATGGGCAGGCCCTGGCCACCCGGTGCTGATGACCGGGCCGGCCTCGCGTGTATACGAAGGACAGGTCCGTTTATGAGTGAGCCAAGCTAATGACCGATAAGCCTCAAGTACCCGCCCAAGCTACCCCAAGCGAAAGTCTGGAGGCCGCTGCTGTCGCGGCGTACCTTGAGGCTAACCCGGACTTCTTCGTCGAACACGAAGAACTGCTGCCGGCGCTGCGCATACCCCACCAGCGCGGCGATACCGTGTCGCTGGTGGAGCGGCAGATGAAAATCCTGCGCGAGCGCAACATTGAAATGCGCCACAAGCTCTCGCACCTGATGGAAGTAGCCCGCGACAACGACCGCCTGTTCGAAAAGACCCGTCGACTGATTCTTGGCCTGATGGATGCCACCAGCCTGGAAGAAACCGTGATTGCCGTGGAAGACAGCCTGCGCCAGGACTTCCAGGTGCCGTTTGTCAGCCTGATCCTGTTCAGCGACAACCCGATGCCGGTGGGTCGCTGGGTCAGCGGCAGCGAAGCGCAAACCGCGATTGGCGGGCTGTTGTCCGAGGGCAAGACTATCAGCGGCACCCTGCGCGAGCATGAGCTGGACTTCCTGTTTGGCGCCGAACAGCGCAAGCAGATCGGCTCCACCGCCGTGGTCGCCCTCAGCCATCAAGGCTTGCATGGCGTACTGGCCATCGCCAGCCGCGATCCTGCGCACTACAAAAGCTCGGTGGGCACACTGTTTCTGACTTACATAGCCGAAGTGCTGGGCCGCGTCCTGCCACGCTTCACCACCGCCCTGCGCGCGGTGCGCTAACCATGGAACGACAACTGGACGCTTACTGCGCGCATCTGCGCAATGAGCGCCAAGTGTCGCCCCATACGCTGGAAGCTTACCGCCGGGACTTGAACAAGGTTCTGGCGTACTGCGAAAAACAACAGGTCACCAGTTGGAAAGCCCTGGATATCCAAAGCCTGCGCAGCCTGATCGCGCGCCTGCATCAGCAAGGTCAGTCTTCCCGTAGTCTGTCGCGCCTGCTGTCGGCAGTACGTGGGCTTTATCACTACCTCAACCGCGAAGGCCTGTGCGACCACGACCCGGCCAACGGCCTGTCTCCGCCCAAGGGCGAGCGACGCCTGCCCAAGACCCTGGACACCGACCGCACCCTGCAATTGCTCGATGGCGCCGTGGAGGATGACTTCCTCGCCCACCGCGACCAGGCGATCCTTGAGCTGTTCTATTCCTCGGGCCTGCGCCTGTCGGAGCTTACCGGCCTGAACATCGACCAACTGGACCTGGCGGACGGCCTGGTGCAAGTGCTGGGCAAGGGCAGCAAAACCCGCGTGCTGCCGGTGGGCAGGAAGGCCCGCGAAGCGTTGCAACTGTGGTTGCCGCTGCGAGCGCTGGCCAACCCCAAGGACGATGCGGTGTTTATCAGCCAGCAAGGCCGGCGCCTGGGGCCTCGTGCGATCCAGGTGCGGGTCAAGGCCGCCGGCGAACGCGAACTGGGCCAGAACCTGCACCCGCATATGCTGCGGCATTCTTTTGCCAGCCACATGCTGGAGTCGTCCCAGGACCTGCGCGCCGTGCAGGAACTGCTCGGCCACTCCGATATCAAGACCACCCAGATCTACACCCATCTGGACTTCCAACACCTGGCAACGGTGTATGACAGCGCCCATCCACGGGCCAAACGCATCAAGGGCGGCGACTCATGAGTATCAAGCTGATCACCTTCGACCTGGACGACACGCTCTGGGACAACGTACCGGTCATCATCAGCGCCGAAGCGTCGATGCGCGAATGGCTGGCGATTAACGCCACCAAGGTGGGCGACCTGCCGCTGGAACATTTCGCCAGCCTGCGCCAGCAGGTGCTGCAGCGTCACCCCGAGCTGAAACACCGCATCAGCCTCCTGCGCCACCGCGTACTGATCCACGCGTTTGAAGAGGCGGGTTATCCACAGCCTGAGGCCAGGGAAATGGCGGATGTGTGCTTTGAGGCGTTCATTGATGCGCGCCATCAACTCACCGTATTCCCTGAAGCCGAGCCCATGTTGAAAGCCCTGCGCCAGCACTTTTTGCTGGGGGTGATCACCAACGGCAATGCGGATGTGCAGCGCGTGGGCCTGGCGGACTATTTTCACTTCGCGCTACGTGCCGAAGATATCGGCATCGCCAAGCCGGATGCGCGCTTGTTTGAAGAGGCGTTGCAGCGCGGTGGCGTGGACGCCGGTGCGGCAGTGCATGTAGGCGATCACCCTGGGGATGACATCGCCGGGGCACAGCTGGCCGGGTTGCGGGCGGTGTGGTTTAACCCGACGGGCAAAGTGTGGGAAGCATCAAAGCGCCCGGATGCAGAAATTCGTAGCCTGACGGAGTTGCCTGCGTTGCTGCAGAGTTGGCAGTAACACTGTCGATCAAAATGTGGGAGGGGGCTTGCTCCCGATAGGAGAGTGACAGTCGATGGAGGAGTCGACTGACCTGCCGCTATCGGGAGCAAGCCCCCTCCCACAGTTAGAACACCACAAGGCCCGGATAAATCATCAGCCATGAAAAAGCCCGCAGCGACGGCGGGCGTTTTCTGACAAGCAGGTGGCAGAGCTTAGATAGGTCGGCTGCCGTACTTGTTATCCGGCTTCTTGGGCGGGTCGGCAACCACATTGGGCTCGACTTCGACCACTTTGCCGCCTTTGGCAAGAAACTCTTCCATCGCGCGGGCCAGGGCATCGCGCTCTTTGTTCTTGGCCTCAACGCTCGGCAGTTCATCTACCGAAACAGCAGCCTTGGCTTTGCCTTTGGCCTTGGGCGCGGCGTCGTCGCCACCACTTTCATCGGCGTCCTCAGCAACGTCGTCAACTGCTGCCGCATCAAGACCGTCTTCAGCCTCGTCGTCCTCACCTACTTCAAGGTCGTCGTTTTCCAGATCATCGTCGCTCATGTTCTACCTCATGACTTGCGAAAAGCAGATTAGTTATAGCCCAGCTTCATCCTCTGTCGAGGCTGCCGGAAAAAAATCAACGTCCACCGGATAACCAGTGGCCTATGCCTCATCACCGTGCAAGGTGGCGAGGACTTTACGAGCACCGCCATGATCACGGTGCTCGCCCAGATAAACACCTTGCCAGGTCCCCATCGCCAAGCGGCCGGCCTTCACCGGCAAACTCAGCTGGCAGCCCAGGAGACTGGCCTTGAAATGCGCCGGCAGATCATCCGGACCTTCGTCGTTGTGCTCGAAACCTGCCCGGCCTTGCGGCACCAGCGAGTTGAAAAAACGCTCAAAGTCACGGCGAACCGCCGGGTCGGCATTCTCGTTGACACTCAACGAGGCCGAAGTGTGCTGCAACCACAGGTGCAACAGGCCCACACGACACGCCTTCAACTCAGGCAGGCCGGCAAGCAACTCATCGGTTACCAGGTGAAAGCCCCGAGGCTTGGCCCGCAGGGTTATCAGGGTCTGTTGCCACATACAGTTCTCCGCCCATCGGCGCGCATTCTAGCGCGCTCTGGGAAAAAACAAAGTGCCGAATACGCCTACATGCCTGTAAGACATTCGCACGCTAAAAAGTGCCGTGTGCGTCCTATCACAAACTCGACGCAAAACCGGCACAGCTTGTTATGACTGACAAACGCCAGACAAAAAAATGCCCGGCAAGCCGGGCATCTTTTTTTCGCGTACTTACAAGTTGTAGCCGCGTTCGTTGTGTTGCGCCAGGTCGAGGCCAACAGCCTCCTCCTCTTCGCTGACACGCAGGCCCATGACCATGTCCAGCACCTTCAGGATGATGTAGGTGACGATGGCCGTGTAGATCACGGTGAAACCGACGCCTTTGCACTGGATCCAGACTTGAGCCGCGATATCAGTCACGGTGCCGAAACCGCCCAGAGAAGGGGCTGCGAATACACCGGTAAGGATCGCGCCGAGAATACCGCCAATGCCGTGTACGCCGAAGGCATCCAGGGAATCGTCGTAGCCCAGCTTGCGCTTGAGAGTAGTGGCACAGAAGAAGCACACCACACCCGCCGCCAGGCCGATGATCAGTGCGCCCATCGGGCCCACGGTGCCGGCGGCCGGCGTGATCGCGACCAGGCCAGCCACCACACCCGAGGCGATGCCCAGTGCGCTTGGCTTACCGTGAGTGATCCACTCGGCGAACATCCAGCCCAGCGCCGCAGCGGCAGTTGCAATCTGAGTCACCAGCATCGCCATGCCCGCAGTGCCGTTGGCCGCCACAGCCGAGCCGGCGTTGAAGCCGAACCAGCCGATCCACAGCATGGCCGCACCGATCAGGGTGTAACCGAGGTTGTGCGGGGCCATCGGTGTGGTCGGGAAGCCCTTGCGCTTGCCGAGTACCAGGCAAGCTACCAGGCCGGCCACACCGGCGTTGATGTGCACCACGGTGCCGCCGGCGAAGTCCAGCACGCCCCAGTCCCACATCAGGCCACCGTTGCCGCTCCAGACCATGTGCGCGATCGGCGCATAGACCAGCGTGAACCAGATGCCCATGAAAATCAGCATTGCGGAAAACTTCATACGCTCAGCGAACGCACCGACGATCAGCGCCGGGGTGATGATGGCGAAGGTCATCTGGAAAGTGATGAACACCGCTTCCGGGAACAGCGCCGCAGGCCCGGTGATGCTGGCCGGAGTGACACCCGCCAGGAACGCCTTGCCCATGCCGCCGAAGAAGGAATTGAAGTTGACTACGCCCTGCTCCATACCGGTGGTATCGAACGCGATGCTGTAACCGTAGATGACCCACAGGATGCTGATCAGGCCAGTGATGGCGAAGCACTGCATCATCACCGACAGAATATTCTTGGAGCGGACCATGCCGCCGTAAAACAGCGCCAGGCCCGGGATGGTCATGAACAGCACCAGTGCGGTGGCGGTCAGCATCCAGGCGGTGTCGCCGGAGTTGAGGACTGGAGCAGCCACTTCGTCTGCCGCCATGGCCAGGCTTGGCATTACGATGGACAACAGGGCTCCGAGCCCTGCGAATTTACGCAGAGTCATATTGTTTTCTCCTGGGGCGTTGGGGTTTGGCGGCTTAGATTGCGTCGGTATCGGTTTCGCCGGTACGGATGCGAATCGCCTGTTCCAGATTGACCACGAAGATCTTGCCGTCACCGATCTTGCCGGTGTTGGCCGCCTTGGTTATCGCCTCGATAACCCGGTCAAGATCCTTGTCGTCAATGGCGACATCGATCTTCACCTTCGGCAGGAAATCGACTACGTATTCCGCGCCGCGATACAGCTCGGTGTGACCCTTCTGCCGACCGAAGCCCTTGACCTCAGTAACGGTAATGCCCTGCACGCCGATCTCGGACAGTGACTCGCGTACATCGTCCAACTTGAACGGCTTGATGATGGCAGTGACTAGCTTCATGAAAACTCTCTCCCGAATTGGTGGACTTGCCCCAGGAAAACAAACCCGTCTCAAGTCTAAGCGCAGTGCCTGGCTTTGTAACGCATCGTCGCAAGGGCAGTTGCCATTGCGACGCCAGCTAACCACTGGTGACGAAACCTGTACCCCTGATCCGTCGGCGCACTGCATTCGTCACAGCGACTGCATCAGTGCATGGGTCATGATCGTCTAAGCAGAAACCTTGCCAGCTCCGTAAAAACCACTGAAATCAGTCCATTGCCCACTTAAGCCCACCCGCAGGGCTGTCTGGCGGCCGCAATGCGCACGAAAACAGTGCGCCGCCGTCCGGCGCGATGCGCGAAAAGCGTGCGCCGCAGGCCGTGAAAAAGACTATAGACGCTGCGTGATACACTGCCCGCCAACAGTTTTCCGGAATATTTCCCATGCTCGCGCCCAAAGACCTCCTCGACGCCCTGAGCGGCCATGCCTCTCGCCTGTTCAGCGGCGAAACCCCGCTGCCCCGCAATGAAATCGAAAGCCAGTTCAAGGCCTTGCTGCAAAGTGGCTTCAGCAAGCTCGACCTGGTAAGCCGAGAAGAGTTTGATAGCCAAATGGTGGTGCTGGCCCGCACGCGTGCGCGGCTGGAGAGCCTGGAAGCGAAAGTCGCGGAGTTGGAAGCGCGGTTAACACCACCCGCTGAATAAACGCAGCCCGTGTGGAAGGGGGCTGGCTCCCTCCACACGCGCGTCACCTTTTTCTCTGGATACGTTCTGTAAAACCTCCGCGCTTCGCTCTTCCCCACCTCGTCTACCCTTGAAAAACCGCAGGAAGCGGCCCCCCATTTCAAGGAACGAGCATGTCCCTCGCCATTGTCCACAGCCGCGCCCAGGTCGGCGTCGAAGCCCCCGCCGTCACCGTAGAAGTGCACATGGCCAATGGCTTGCCTTCCCTGACCCTGGTGGGCCTGCCCGAAACCGCCGTCAAGGAAAGCAAGGACCGCGTGCGCAGCGCCATCCTCAACAGTGCCCTGCAATATCCCTCGCGCCGCATCACCCTCAACCTCGCGCCCGCCGACCTGCCCAAGGACGGCGGGCGCTTTGATTTGGCCATCGCCTTGGGGATTCTGGCGGCCAGCGTGCAGGTACCGGCGTTGATGCTCGATGAGGTCGAATGCCTGGGCGAATTGGCGCTGTCCGGTGAAGTGCGCGCGGTCAAAGGTGTGTTGCCAGCCGCATTGGCGGCGCGCAAGGCCGGGCGCACCGTGATAGTGCCGCGGGCGAATGCCGAGGAGGCCTGCCTGGCTTGCGGGTTGAAGGTGATAGCGGTGGATCACCTCCTGCAGGTGGTAGCGCACTTGAATGGGCAGGTGCCGATTGAGCCCTACAAATCCGATGGCTTGCTGTACCTGAACAAGCCCTACCCAGACTTGAGCGAAGTGCAGGGCCAGCTCGCCGCCAAGCGTGCATTGCTGATCGCAGCGGCGGGTGCGCATAACCTGCTGTTCAGCGGGCCACCGGGCACCGGCAAGACCTTGCTCGCCAGCCGCCTGCCCGGTTTGCTACCGCCACTGAGCGAACAGGAGGCTCTGGAAGTGGCGGCGATCCAATCGGTGGTCAGCCTCGCGCCGCTGAGCCACTGGCCACACCGGCCGTTTCGCCAGCCGCACCATTCCGCTTCAGGCCCGGCGCTGGTGGGTGGCGGCTCGAAACCGCAGCCAGGGGAAATTACCCTGGCGCATCACGGGGTGTTGTTCCTGGATGAATTGCCAGAGTTCGATCGCAAAGTACTGGAGGTGCTGCGCGAGCCACTGGAGTCGGGACATATCGTGATTTCCCGCGCTCGCGACCGAGTGAGTTTCCCGGCGCGCTTCCAACTGGTGGCGGCCATGAACCCCTGCCCTTGCGGCTATATGGGCGAACCCAGTGGGCGCTGTCGCTGCACGCCGGAGCAAATCCAGCGGTATCGAAACAAGCTCTCCGGGCCGCTGTTGGATCGAATCGACCTGCACCTTACCGTGGCACGTGAAACAACCGCGTTGAATCCAACCCGGCAGGCCGGTGACACGACGGCTACAGCCTCGGCCCACGTGGCCGAAGCCAGGGACCGTCAGCAACGGCGCCAGGGCTGCGCCAATGCCTTCCTTGATCTACCGAGCCTGCGCGAGCACTGCCAATTGCTGAAAGCCGATGAAAGCTGGCTGGAGGGTGCCTGCGAGCGGCTGACGTTGTCGCTGCGCGCAGCACATCGGCTACTCAAGGTGGCACGCACTCTGGCGGACTTGGATCAGGTGCAGGCGATCACCCGCGATCATCTCAAGGAGGCCTTGCAATACCGGCCCCCAGCAATCACTTGAGTCTGGCGTAGGCCCCCTCGCACATTTTGCACAGCGTAATCTCAGCGGAACCGATCCACTTCATGGCGCAGGCCCGCCGCCAACGTTTCCAACTCCTTAGCGGTAATCGCCAAATTCGACACCACTTCACGCTGCTCGCTATTGGCCAGCGCGATGCTCTGCAAGTTGCTGCTGAGCAAGGTCGCGGTGCTGCTTTGCTCCTGGGTCGCGGTGGTAATCGCTGCGAACTGCTGACCGGCCGAGCGGCTTTGCTCGTCGATACGTGCCAGGGCCGAGGCCACGTCGGCGTTGCGCGACAGGCCTTCCTGCATCAGCGCATTGCCGTGCTCCATGGTGCTGATGGCATTGCCGGTTTCCTTCTGGATGCTCTGGATCATCCCGGAAATCTCATCCGTGGCTTCGCGGGTACGCGACGCCAGGTTGCGCACCTCGTCGGCTACCACGGCAAAACCGCGACCCTGTTCACCGGCCCGTGCGGCTTCGATGGCGGCGTTGAGCGCCAGCAGGTTGGTCTGCTCGGCGATGGAGGTGATCACGCCGACGATTCCGCCGATCTCCTGGGAGCGTTGGCCCAAGGTGTTGATCACGGACGCGGTGCTGTTCAGGGCGGTGGCGATGTGTTCCAGGGACGACGACGCCTCTTGCATCGAGTTGCGACCGATACGGGTTTGTTGCGCGTTTTCCTGGGCCAGGCGCTCGGTGGCGCCCATATTGTCGGCGATATTCAGCGACGTGGCGCTGAACTCCTCAACCGCGCCGGCCATGCTGGTGATCTCGCCGGACTGCTGTTCCATGCCGTCATAAGCACCGCCAGACAAACCGGACAGCGCCTGGGCACGGCTATTGACCTCTTCGGCTGCCTTGCGGATATGGGAAACCATGGTCGACAGCGCTTCACCCATTTGGTTGAAACTGCGCGCCAGTTGGCCAATTTCGTCATGGCTGGACACGTTCAGGCGTGCACTCAAATCACCCGCGCCCAAGGCTTCGGCCTGGCGCACCAGGTCGCTCAGCGGCTGCAGCTTGCTGCGCAGCAGCCACACCGTGGCACCCACCGCCAGCAGCATCGCCAGCACGCTGCCGATCACCAGGCGAATCCCGACCGCCCAGGTAACCGCGCGGATTTCAGCTTTCGGCATGCTCGCAACCACGGCCCAAGGGCCACCGTCGAAGGGTACCGAAACACTGTAGAAATCTTCGTTCTTGTCGCTCCAGAAGCGGCCTTTGCCAGGGGTCTTGGCCAGATCCAACATCACCGGCACCGCCTGATCCAACGCCTGTACACCCGCCGGCGGTACCAGCCAGCGCTTCTGCTCGTCGAGCAACGCCAGGGAGCCGGTCTGGCCGATGCGGAAGCGCTTGAGGTTTTCGAACTGCGCGGCCTGAGCGTCGGTGTAGTCAAACCCGATGAACAGCACGGCAATCACTTTGCCGCCGGCGTCGCGTACAGGGCTGTACTGGGTCATATAGGACCGATCGAACAACACTGCTCGCCCGATATAGGCCTGGCCACCGAGAACACGTTGGTAAGCCGGGCCTTGGCGATCAAGCACGGTGCCGATCGCGCGGCTGCCGTCCTGCTTGGTCAGGGACGTGCTGACGCGGATAAAGTCGTCGCCGCTGCGCACGAACACCGTGGCCACGCCGCCGGACATTTGCTTGAACTCGTCTACTTCGGTGAAGTTGTTGTTGAGCACTTCGCTGCCCAGCAACAGGCTCGGCGTCTGCACCCCGGCCACGGTGACCGGGTGATCGGCCTGCACTGACAGCCCGGCGCTGAAGCGCTTCTCAAACAACCCCGTCAGGCGCTGGGTGCTTTCGCGCAACGTACTGTGGAAGGTATTGAGCTGGTCGGCGAGCAAACGCGCTTCGCTGGCCAGGTGCTCCTCGCGGGTATCGAGGTTGGCGGCATCGAGGGACCGCAGGGCGAAAACGGTACTGCCGCTGATGACGACAGCCAGAATCAAGGCTAATGCGAGGCCTAACTGGGAGGCGATCCGGGCGCGAGGTTGAGACATGACTGCTCCTGGCCGAGGCCAGGATCATCCTGATCTCATAGCGCTGCTCGGCAAATTATCTGGTGGGAAACGTTGGAGGACGATGGTGCCAACACACCTACTTCGGCGGCGCTCGGCAATACTTGAGCGAGTCGCAGGGGTATCACGCAAACGGTTGCGCGCCAGGCCTGCAACCCCCTCAATCGAGGCGCTCGACCGCCGGCAGGACCATGGCTTGCACTTCGCCCTGAAGGAAATCCGCCAGGCGCCGCAAGCGTTCACCACCGGGACGGGTTTTCGGCCACACCAGGTAGTAATTTTCCCCACTGGCCACCGCGGTCGGCCACGGCAGGCTCAAACGCCCCTGGGCCACGTCTTCGGCCACCATCAGCAGGTCGCCCATGGACACGCCGTAACCACGGGCGGCGGCGATCATGCCCAGCTCAAGCGTATCGAACACCTGCCCGCCCTTGAGCGAAACCTGGGACGACAACCCCATGCGCTCCAGCCAACTGCGCCAGTCGCGACGGTCTGGCGTGGGGTGCAGCAACTCGGCGCTGGCCAGGCGGTTTACATCCCAAGGCCCGTCGCTCAACAAGTTCGGCGCGCCAACCGGAATCAACAGCTCGGGGAACAGATAGCAGGCCTCCCAATCCGCTGGAAAATGCCCGTTGCTCAAGAGCACCGCGCAATCGAAAGGCTCCTGGTTGAAATCCACCTCATCCACGCTCATCCAGGCGCTGGTCAGTTGCACCTCATTGCCCGGCTGCAACGCCCGGAAGCGACTGAGCCGCGCCAACAACCAACGCATGGTCAGGGTCGACGGCGCCTTCATGCGCAAAATGTCGTCTTCGGCGTTCAGGGTGTGGCAGGCCCGTTCCAGTGCGGCAAACCCTTCGCGCACGCCGGGCAACAGCAGGCGCGCGGCTTCGGTGAGCTGCAAATTGCGGCCGCTGCGCTGAAACAGGCGGCAGGCGAAATGTTCTTCCAGGGTGCGGATATGCCGGCTCACCGCACTCTGGGTGATCGACAGCTCTTCAGCGGCGCGAGTAAAGGAATGGTGCCGGGAGGCCGCTTCAAATGCGCGCAAGGCATACAGAGGAGGAAGACGACGAGACATGTTGAAAGCTCCGACAGCGCAATGCCCGAACCCTACCAGAATCAATCAGGCATGAGTTTTAATCATGCGAACGATCGCTTTTATCCCTTTGTGCATTGGGCGCAGAGCGCCGAGAATCAACCCTCTCCCAACCCTCTGATTTGTTGAGCGTGATGATCATGCAGCATCCGGCACGTACCGAACTCTGGGCCATTCTGCGGCTGTCAGGGCCGCTGATTGCCTCGCAGTTGGCGCACATGTTGATGGTGCTGACAGACACCTTGATGATGGCGCGCCTGAGCCCGGAAGCCCTGGCTGGCGGCGGCCTGGGCGCGGCGAGTTATTCGTTCGTGTCGATCTTCTGCATCGGCGTGATTGCCGCCGTGGGGACGCTGGTCGCTATCCGTCACGGCGCCGGCGATATCGAAGGCGCCACCCGCCTGACCCAGGCCGGGCTCTGGCTTGCCTGGCTGATGGCCCTGGCGGCGGCCTTGCTGCTATGGAACCTCAAACCGGTGCTGCTGATGTTCGGCCAGACCGAAACCAACGTGCAGTCGGCGGGACAGTTCCTCACGGTGCTGCCGTTCGCCTTGCCCGGCTACCTGAGCTTCATGGCTTTGCGCGGCTTCACCAGTGCCATCGGCAAGGTCACCCCGGTGATGGTGATCAGCCTCGGCGGCACGGTGCTCAACTACCTGCTCAATCACGCGCTGATCGAAGGCATGTTCGGCCTGCCGAAACTCGGCTTGATGGGCATCGGCCTGGTCACCGCCATCGTCGCCAATGGCATGGCGCTGGCGCTGATGTGGTACATCCGCAGCAACCGCGCCTACGCTGCCTACCCGCTGAGCAACGGCCTGCTGCGCCTCAACACCCACTATCTGCGCGAATTGTGGCGCCTGGGCCTGCCGATTGGCGGCACCTACGCGGTGGAGGTCGGGTTGTTCGCCTTTGCCGCGCTGTGCATGGGTACCATGGGCAGTACGCAGTTGGCGGCGCATCAGATCGCCCTGCAAATTGTCTCGGTGGCGTTCATGGTTCCGGCCGGCATGTCCTACGCGGTGACCATGCGCATCGGCCAGCACTATGGGGCCGGGCAATTGCTGCAAGCGCGCATGGCGGGGCGAGTGGGGATCAGTTTTGGCGCGGCGGTGATGTTGGGATTTGCCGCCGTGCTGTGGCTGTTTTCCGACCCTTTGATCGGGCTCTTCCTCGACCATGACGACCCGGCGTTCCACGACGTGATCGTGCTGGCAGTCAGCCTGTTGGCCGTCGCGGCCTGGTTCGAGCTGTTCGATGGCGTGCAGACCATCGCCATGGGCTGCATCCGAGGGCTCAAGGATGCCAAGACCACCTTTCTGGTGGGCTTGGGATGCTACTGGCTGATCGGCGCGCCTTCGGCCTGGCTGATGGCCTTCACCCTGGGCTGGGGGCCGACCGGTGTGTGGTGGGGTTTGGCGTTGGGCCTGGCGTGTGCAGCGGTCAGCCTGACTTGGGCGTTTGAAGCGAAGATGAAGCGAATGATTCGCCAGGAACCGCAAGTACACGCGAAATTCCCAGCCATGCAACCTGACTAGCGCGGGCACTTGGGTTGGGTTTACAGCTCAACCCAGTAACGCCTGCTGGCCCTTGTCGAACTTCAAGTACTCCACCAACTCCGGCAGCGGCAACGGTTTGCTGATCAGGTAACCCTGGGCCTGGTCGCAGCCAAACAGCCTCAGCAACGCGAGTTGCTCCGGGGTTTCCACGCCTTCGGCCACCACTTCCAGGTTGAGATTGTGTGCCAGGTTGATCATCGCGTGTACCAGCTTGCGGTTCTCTTCGCGCTCTTCCATGCCGCCGACAAAGCTCTTGTCGATCTTCAACAAGGCGATCGGCAAGCTATTGAGGTGCACGAACGATGAGAAACCGGTACCGAAGTCATCCAGGGAAAACCGCACACCCAGGCGACCGAGGGCATCCATGGTCTGCTTGACCAGGTCACTGCGGCGCATCACGGCGGTTTCGGTCAGCTCGAACTCCAACCACTGCGCCTCCACGCCGCGCTCGCTGATCAGCCGGCTGAGCGTGGAGAGCAACTGGCTGTCCTGGAACTGGCGGAACGACAGGTTGACCGCCATGTGCAGCGGCGGCAGGCCGCGTTCGCGCAGGTCTTGCATGTCGCGCAGGGCCCGGGAGATCACCCAGTAGCCCAGCGGTACGATCAGGCCGCTCTGTTCGGCCAGGGGCACGAATTCGCTGGGGGGCAACAGGCCGCGTTCGCCGTGGCGCCAGCGCACCAGGGCCTCAAGGCCGACGATATGCCCATCGTCCAGATCCAGGCGTGGCTGGTAATGCAACTCCAACTCATCGCGACGCAGGGCACGGCGCAGTTCACTTTCCAGGTCGGCCAGGCTGCGCGCATTGCGGTTGATGCGTTCGTTGAAGATATGAAAGGTGCAGCCCTGAGTGCTTTTGGCTTGCTGCATGGCGATATGGGCGTGCCACATCAGCGGGTCGGCGCCGGCGCGCGCACGGGCATGCGCCACGCCCAGGCTGCAACCGATCAGCAGGCTTTCGCCATCTACCCAGTAAGGTTCGGCCATCGCTTCGGTAATGCGCTCGGCCATCCATTCGGCGCGCTGGGGCGCACGGCGGGTGTCGATCAACAGCGCAAATTCATCGCTGCCCAGGCGGGCCAGTTGGTCGCCGACCTCAAGCTGGTTCTTGAGCCGCGAGACCACCTGCAGGATCAACCGGTCGCCGGCCTGGTGGCCGAGGGCGTCGTTGGCGTGACGGAAATTGTCGAGGTCCAGGTGACCGAGGGCCAGGCCGCGACCTTCGTTCTCGGCCAGCCGCGCGGCCAGCAGGGTCTGGAAACCCTGGCGGTTGGCGATACCGGTGAGCGGGTCTTGCTCGGCCAGGCGCTGCAGGGTGTTTTCCAGCACACCACGCTCGCGCACATGGCGCAGGCAACGGCGCACAGTGTCGGCGTCCAATCCATCATGGATCAGCCAATCACTGACGCCCAACGGCGCTACCAACGGCTCCTCTTCCAGCAGCAACACGCACGGCAGGCTGCAACGGCCAGGCCCGGGCTGCAGGCTGGGCGTGGTCAATAGCACGGCGCTTTGGTCGTCATCGAACAGACGACTCACCGAGTCCCAGTTGGGTGCGCTGATCAGCACAGCCCCTTCGCCCATCGGCGCCAGGCACTCGCGCAACAAAGCTGCCCACTCAGGCGCATCGGCCAATAGCAGCAAACGCAAGGGTTCGACAGGCGTAGACAAGCTAGCTCCCTAGACTCTGCAAAAATTCGTTGGCGGCGGGCATTATGACGTGCGACCTGACAATCACCAATGACAGGGGTTATCAAATACGCAGGCTGTAAGCAATTGTCTTAAAAACTAATACATCCTGCGGCAAAGTAGCAAAAGCGGCAAATTTAGATCGAGTGGTACGTCACACCGTCGATCCAGAGCAGCAGAATCTCGCCAGCCTGTTAAAATGCCCGCCCTTTTGAACAACGACTCCCTGAACTCTGTATGTCCCGACTCAATCCCCGGCAGCAAGAAGCCGTGAACTATGTCGGCGGCCCTCTATTGGTGCTCGCCGGCGCAGGCTCCGGCAAGACCAGCGTGATCACCCGCAAGATCGCGCACCTGATCCAGAACTGCGGCATCCGCGCGCAGTACATCGTCGCCATGACCTTTACCAACAAGGCCGCGCGCGAGATGAAAGAGCGTGTCGGCACCCTGCTCAAGGGTGGCGAGGGTCGGGGCCTGACCGTGTGTACGTTCCACAACCTGGGCCTGAACATCATCCGCAAGGAGCATGCGCGGCTGGGCTACAAGCCGGGTTTCTCGATTTTTGACGAGACCGACGTCAAAGCCCTGATGACCGACATCATGCAGAAGGAATACGCGGGCGACGACGGCGTTGACGAGATCAAGAACATGATCGGCGCCTGGAAGAACGACCTGATCCTGCCCGCCCAAGCCCTGGAAAACGCACGCAACCCCAAGGAACAGACCGCCGCCATCGTCTACACCCACTATCAACGCACGCTGAAGGCGTTCAACGCGGTGGACTTCGATGACCTGATCCTGCAACCGGTCAAGCTGTTCCAGGAACACGCCGACATCCTTGAAAAGTGGCAGAACAAGGTGCGCTACCTGCTGGTGGACGAATACCAGGACACCAACGCCAGCCAGTATTTGCTGGTGAAGCTACTGATCGGCACGCGCAACCAGTTCACCGTGGTGGGCGACGATGACCAATCGATCTACGCCTGGCGCGGCGCCCGCCCGGAAAACCTGATGCTGCTCAAGGTCGACTACCCGTCCCTGAAAGTGGTGATGCTGGAGCAGAACTACCGCTCTACCAGCCGCATCCTGCGTTGCGCCAACGTGTTGATCTCCAACAACCCCCACGAGTTTGAAAAACAGCTGTGGAGCGAGATGGGCCATGGCGATGAGATCCGCGTGATCCGTTGCCGCAACGAAGACGCCGAAGCCGAGCGCGTGGCCGTGGAAATCCTCAGCCTGCACTTGCGTACCGACCGGCCCTACAGCGACTTTGCGATCCTGTATCGCGGCAACTACCAGGCCAAGCTGATCGAGCTGAAATTGCAGCACCACCAGGTGCCGTATCGCCTGTCGGGCGGCAACAGTTTTTTCGGACGCCAGGAAGTAAAAGACCTGATGGCCTACTTCCGGTTGATCGTGAACCCGGACGACGACAACGCCTTCCTGCGGGTGATCAACGTCCCACGTCGGGAGATCGGTTCGACGACGCTGGAAAAACTCGGCAACTACGCCACCGAGCGCAAGATCTCGATGTACGCCGCCACCGATGAAATCGGCCTGGGCGAACACCTGGACACACGCTTCACCGATCGTCTGTCGCGCTTCAAGCGTTTTATGGACAAGGTGCGCGAACAATGCGCCGGGGAAGACCCGATCAGCGCCCTGCGCAGCATGGTCATGGACATTGACTATGAGAACTGGCTGCGCACCAACAGCTCCAGCGACAAGGCCGCGGATTACCGCATGGGCAACGTCTGGTTCCTGATCGAAGCGCTGAAGAACACCCTGGAAAAAGACGAAGACGGCGAAATGACCGTCGAGGACGCCATCGGCAAGCTGGTGCTGCGCGACATGCTTGAGCGCCAGCAAGAAGAGGAAGACGGCGCCGAAGGTGTGCAGATGATGACCTTGCATGCCTCCAAGGGTCTGGAATTTCCCTACGTGTTCATCATGGGCATGGAAGAAGAAATCCTCCCGCACCGCTCCAGTATTGAAGCCGACACCATCGAAGAGGAACGGCGCTTGGCCTACGTGGGCATTACCCGCGCGCGTCAGACCCTGGCCTTCACCTTTGCCGCCAAGCGCAAGCAATACGGCGAAATCATCGATTGTGCCCCCAGCCGGTTCCTCGACGAACTACCGCCGGATGACTTGGCCTGGGAAGGCAATGACGACACCCCGACCGAGGTGAAGGCCGTTCGCGGCAATACCGCCCTGGCGGATATACGCGCAATGCTAAAGCGCTAGAATCGACTACTTTTTAATCTACTTTCGGCGCGCACCGCGCCATTAGAGGAAGCTTTCCGTGGAAGCACTGCACAAAAAAATTCGCGAAGAAGGCATCGTGCTTTCCGATCAGGTACTCAAGGTCGACGCCTTTTTGAACCACCAGATCGACCCGGCGCTGATGAAACTGATCGGCGACGAATTCGCCGCGCTGTTCAAGGATTCGGGCATCACCAAGATCGTCACCATCGAAGCCTCGGGTATCGCCCCGGCGATCATGACCGGCCTGAACCTGGGCGTACCGGTGATTTTTGCGCGCAAGCAGCAGTCGCTGACCCTGACCGAAAACCTGCTGTCGGCGACGGTGTATTCCTTCACCAAGAAAACCGAGAGCACCGTGGCGATCTCACCGCGTCATCTGACCAGCAGCGACCGCGTGTTGGTGATCGATGACTTTTTGGCCAACGGCAAGGCGTCCCAGGCGCTGATTTCGATCATCAAGCAGGCCGGCGCGACCGTTGCGGGCCTGGGGATCGTGATCGAGAAGTCGTTCCAGGGTGGCCGTGCGGAGCTGGATGCGCAGGGCTATCGGGTTGAGTCGCTGGCGCGGGTGAAGTCGCTGGCAGGTGGGGTTGTCACCTTTATCTGAGGCAACACCGCTTGAAATGTAGGAGGGGGCTTGCTCCCGATAGCGGTGTATCAGTCACCAAATGTATTGGCTGACCCACTGCTATCGGGGCAAGCCCCCTTCCACATTTGGTTTTATATTGGTTTTCAGTGCGCGGTTGCTTGTAAGCCCGCCAGCAACAAGCGCTGATAGAGATCCTCTTTCAGCCCCTCCGGCCTATCCAGCCGCATCCGCTCCAGATGCCTGGGAAACGCCTCCGGCTCCGGAGCATCCAGCGCGGCCTTGCCCAGCTCAAGCACCTCCGTCAGCTTGAACTTACTCTTGAGCCAGTTCAGCGCCCGTAACAAGTCCCGCTCTTCATTGGTGAAATCACTGCCCAACGGGTACTCCGGGAACAAGCGTTTATGCCGCGCCTGAATGCCTTTGAGGCGCTCCGGCGTGTTGTCGGCAAAACGTGGATCCAACTGAAAGCCCCTGGGTAACTTGCCGGCCTTTTGCGCCTGCTCGATCAAGTCGGCCTGGAAGCGTGAGTCGCTGATAGTAAGCAGTGCTTCGATCACCTTGGCGTCCGTCTGCCCCCGCAAGTCGGCAATTCCGTACTCGGTGATGACGATATCCCGCAGGTGCCGGGGGATGGTGCAGTGGCCGTAGTCCCAGACGATATTGGAACTGACCTCCCCCGCCGACTCGCGCCAGCTGCGCAAGATCAGGATCGAGCGCGCACCGTCCAATGCATGGCCCTGGGCAACAAAATTGTATTGCCCGCCCACGCCGCTGAGTACGCGACCGTCTTCCAACTGGTCCGCGACGCCCGCGCCGAGCAAGGTCACCATGATTGCGCTGTTGATAAACCGCGCATCCTGGCGCTGCAAACGCTTGAGTTCTTCCTGACCGTACAGCTCGTTGATGTAGCTGATGCGGGTCATGTTGAATTGCAGGCGCTTGGCGTGGGTCATTTCCTGCAAGCGCTGGTAAAAACTGCGGGGGCCCAGGAAGAAACCACCGTGTATCGACACCCCATCGGGCTGCGCCGCATCGTCCAGCAAGCCGGCGTTGGCCTGCTCCTGAGTCGCCACATCCGGATAAACCTTGCGTCGCACAATCCCCGCATCCGCCAGCACCAGCAGGCCGTTGACGAACATCTCGCTGCAGCCGTAGAGGCCACGGGCGAAGGGATCGACACCGCCTTCACGGCTGATCAGCGGCGCCCACTGGTACACATCAAGGTCCGTCAGCAGCAGGCGGTAGGCTTCGTTGTCGGCCTGGCGCGCGAGCAAGGCGGCGGTCAGCGCATCCCCCATGGAACCGATGCCTATCTGCAAGGTGCCGCCATCACGCACCAGGGTGCTGGCGTGCAGGCCGATGAAATGATCCTGGAACCCCACCGGCATATTCGGCGTGGAAAACAGCGTGGTGCTGTCCTTGGCATCGATCAGGTAGTCGAACGCATCCATGCCCAATTCGGAATCGCCAGGCATGTAGGGCAAGTCGGTGTGGACCTGGCCGACGATCAAAATGGTTTCGCCCGCGTCGCGGCGCTTTTCGATCATCGGCAGCAGGTCAAGGCTGATATCGGGGTTGCAGCTCAGGCTCAGGCGGTCCGGATGCTCGGCGCTGCTGGCCACCAATTGTGCAACCAGATTCAAGCCAGCGGCATTGATATCGCGGGCGGCGTGGCTGTAGTTACTGCTGACGTAATCCTGCTGGGCCGACGTGCTGTGCAGCAAACTGCCGGGCTGCATGAAGAACTGCCGTACGTGGATGTTGTTTGGAAGGCTGTCTTTATGCATGTCGGCGAGGAAATCCAGCTCGGGATAGTCACCGAACACCCGCTCGATGAAGGGTTCGAGAAAGCGCTTCTGCAACCCGTCACCCAGGGTTGGCCGGCCAAGGCTCAGGGCGGTGTAAATCGTAAGCGCGCGCTCCGGCAGTTGGGCGATTCGCCGGTACAGCGCGTTGACGAACAGGTTGGGCTTACCCAGGCCCAGCGGCATGCCCATGTGGATATGCGCCGGCAAGCGCGCCAGTACGTCGTCAACTGCTTGCTCGATTGAACACAACTGCACCATCCGACTGCTCCCGAACATTCCATGAATAGGGGTTCGACCGAGCTTGCCGGGTCTTTGCTGCAATGAACAGCGCAAAACCTGAATGACAGGTACAAAAAAGCCGCTCGTAAGCGGCATTTTTGGCGAAGATTGACTGATTACAACCCAGACATCTGCTTGATAGCGCCTTTGAGGTCGTCATCCGAGCAATCCGCGCAGGTGCCTTTGGGCGGCATGGCGTTGATCCCGGTGATCGCCTTGGCCAGGATGCCGTCGAGACCGCCCTGGTGGTCGGCGCGCTCTTTCCAGGCGGCTTTGTCGCCGATTTTCGGCGCGCCCAGCAGGCCAGTGCCGTGGCAAGCATTGCAGTGTTTGGCGATGATCTCGTCCGGCGTTTTCGCGCCGCCACCGCCCGCTGCAACGGCGACTTCCATGCCCTTGCACTCCTGGCCCTGGACGCAAACCTGGCCGACAGGCTCCAGGCGTTTGGCAATTTCATCATTGGTCGCAGCTTGAGCGCTGACAGCCCATAGGGCCAGTACGGTTGCTGGTGCAGCCAGCATTTTCATAATTAGGTTCACGCGTTCACCCTCAATGGTGGCTATTCACGCCTGCGGCCACGGTTTCGCAGGCGGCGAAAGTATAACGGTTAGCCCGCCTGGCCGAAACAACCCTATTAAATAAAGGGAGATTCAGTCTCGCGGAATACTGCTGTGGGAGCCTCTGCAACGCTGGCAGGACGCCTCTATTCTTAAAAGTTCGCGGGTGTGGCTGCGCTGATTAGCCGCGCCGGTACGTCGAACGGATTGCGAAAACGATGGGGTTTGGTACTTTCAAAGTAGTAGCTATCGCCGGCTTCGAGCACAAAAGTTTCAAGTCCGACCACCAACTCCAAACGGCCCTCCACCAGAATCCCGGTTTCCTCGCCTTCGTGGGTGAGCATTTCTTCGCCGGTATCAGCGCCCGGCGGGTAGATTTCGTTGAGAAACGCGATGGCCCGGCTAGGGTGCGCCCGACCTACCAATTTCATGGTCACCGCGCCGTCGGAGATGTCGATCAGCTCATTGGCTTTATAGACGATCTGCGTCGGAATTTCCTGGAGGATCTCCTCGGAAAAGAACTCGACCATCGACATGGGGATGCCGCCCAGCACCTTGCGCAAGGAGCTGATCGAGGGGCTGACACTGTTTTTTTCGATCATCGAAATGGTGCTGTTGGTGACACCCGCACGCTTGGCGAGTTCACGCTGGGAAAGACCCTTCAGCTTACGGATGGATTGCAGTCGTTCGCCGACGTCCAATGCGGGAGCCTCCTAGGATTCAGGCGTTGTTGTAATTGGCCGTTATCATGGCGACAGCGTTCAGTATTTACAACACTTGGGCCTAAATCCCAGGCAGCTGTGTTCGTGCGCGGCGGTCAAGCGCCGGAATAGAGCCTTGGCACCCGGCGCAGGTTGCAGAAGATCTGGTAGGGGATGGTGTCAGCGGCCACCGCGACGTCGCTGGCGAGGATATTTTTGCCCCACAGCTCTACCGTGGAGCCAAGGCCAGCCTGAGGCACATCCGTCAGGTCGATACACAGCATGTCCATGGACACACGCCCCAGCAACTGGCTGCGCTGCCCGGCCACCAGCACCGGCGTACCCGTGGGCGCGTGACGCGGATAGCCGTCTGCGTAGCCCATGGCAACCACGCCGATACGCATCGGCTTGGGCGTAACGAACCGGGCGCCGTAGCCCACCGGCTCGCCAGCCGGCAGTTCGCGCACACAGATCACTTTCGATTCCAGGGTCATCACCGGTTGCAAGCGCGCGGCCAGAGCCTGGTTTTCACCAAATGGGGTGGCGCCGTACAGCATGATGCCCGGGCGTACCCAGTCGCTGAGCACATTTGGCCAGCCCAATACCGCGGGTGAATTGCGCAGGCTGACTTCGGCCGCCAGACCCTGGCGCGCCGCTTCAAACACCGCCACTTGTTCGGTGCTGCTGGCGCAATCAAGCTCATCGGCGCGGGCAAAGTGACTCATCAGCACAATCTTCGCGACTTTACCGCTGGCCAGCAGGCGCTGATAAGCCGCGTGGTAATCCTTGGGATGCAGGCCCACGCGATGCATGCCCGAGTCCAGCTTGAGCCAAATAGTCAAGGGCTTGCTCAGCGTGGCCTGTTCGATCGCATCCAGTTGCCACAGCGAATGCACCACGCACCAAAAATCATGCTCGACGATCAGCCCCAGCTCATCCGCTTCAAAAAAACCTTCCAGCAGCAACACTGGCGCGCGAATGCCAGCGGCGCGCAGCTCCAACGCCTCTTCGATGCATGCCACGGCGAACCCATCGGCCTCGGCTTCCAGCGCCTGGGCCACGCGCACGGCGCCATGGCCGTAGGCATCGGCCTTGATCACGGCAAGGGCCTTGGCCCCGGTGACTTCACGGGCCAATTGGTAGTTGTGGCGCAGGGCTTGGAGGTCGATCAGGGCACGGGCTGGACGCATGGCGGCAGGCTTCTAGGCAGCGGAGTGAAAAAAAACGGTACCGACAGACAGCATCGGCACCGTAAGAGGGATCGTGTTTAAGGCAGCGCGGCCACGACGGACAGCTCTACGAGGATTTGCGGCTCGCACAATTTGGCCTCAACCGTGGCACGGGCCGGGGCGACGCCTTTAGGCAACCACGTGTCCCACACCGCGTTCATGCCGGCGAAATCGGCGTCAATGTCTTTCAGGTAGATCGTCACCGACAGCAACTTGGTCTTGTCCGTACCGGCCAAATCCAGCAAACGCTCGATGTTGGCCAGGGTCTCACGGGTTTGCTGTTCAATCCCGGCGCTCATGTCGTCGCCGACCTGCCCTGCCAGATACACGGTACCGCTGTGGACAACGATCTGGCTCATGCGCTCATTGGTGAGCTGGCGCTGGATTGACATGTTTTGCGGACTCCTGGTGGTTGCCGTAACGGGAAATATCGAGGCCTGCGGCGCTGATCTGCGGGGTTTTCCTGGCCATCAGGTCGGCCAGCAAGCGACCGGAACCGCACGCCATGGTCCAACCGAGGGTGCCATGGCCGGTATTGAGGAACAGGTTCCTGAACGGTGTGGCACCGACAATGGGTGTGCCGTCGGGTGTGGTCGGACGCAGGCCGGTCCAGAAACTGGCCTCGGCCAAATCGCCGCCCTGAGGATAAAGGTCGTTGACGATCATCTCCAGGGTTTCACGTCGACGAGGGTTAAGCGACAGGTCAAAACCGGCTATTTCAGCCATGCCACCCACGCGAATGCGGTTATCGAAACGGGTGATCGCGACCTTGTAGGTTTCATCGAGGATGGTCGACGTCGGTGCCATCGCCGGGTTGGTGATCGGCACGGTCAGCGAGTAGCCCTTGAGCGGGTACACCGGTGCCTTGATCCCCAGCGGCTTGAGCAGTTTTGGCGAGTAGCTACCCAGGGCCAGCACGTAGCGGTCGGCGGTTTCGAGCTTGCCGTCGATCCACACGCCGTTGATGCGATCACCGGCCTGGTCAAGGCGTTGGATGTCCTGTTCGAAGCGGAACTCCACACCCAGCTGTTTGCACATCTCGGCCAGGCGTGTGGTGAACATCTGGCAGTCGCCGGTCTGGTCGTTAGGCAGGCGCAGGGCACCGGCGAGGATATCGGTGACGCTGGCCAGGGCCGGCTCAACGCGGGCAATGCCGGCGCGATCGAGCAGTTCGAACGGCACACCGGACTCTTTCAACACCGCGATATCCTTGGCGGCGCCATCCAATTGGGCTTGGGTGCGGAACAACTGGGTAGTCCCGAGGCTACGGCCTTCGTAGGCAATGCCGGTCTCGGCGCGCAATTCATCGAGGCAGTCGCGGCTGTACTCGGACAAGCGCACCATGCGCTCCTTGTTCACGGCATAGCGACTGGCCGTGCAGTTGCGCAACATCTGCGCCATCCACAGGTATTGATCGATATCGGCGGTGGCCTTGATCGCCAGCGGCGCGTGGCGTTGCAGCAACCACTTGATGGCCTTGAGCGGCACACCCGGCGCGGCCCAGGGCGAGGCATAGCCGGGAGACACTTGGCCGGCATTGGCGAAACTGGTTTCCATGGCGGCGGCGGGCTGGCGGTCGACTACCACGACCTCAAAACCGGCCCGAGCCAAATAGTAGGCACTGGTCACACCAATGACGCCGCTACCCAAGACCAGAACGCGCATTTTTATATCCTCATCGCGGCCTGGCCGCTGACGTGTGTTGTTTCGAGCAATGATGAGCGCAGTATAAAAAGCAATCGCCAGTGCATTTCACTATATAAATGCCTATATTTGGCGACAATTCTCGGCAAAAAACCTTTTTACAGAGGCGTATCCCCTATGCGTACCAACACCCAGACCAAGCGGGAGCTGGACAAGATCGACCGCAACATCCTGCGTATCCTGCAGACCGACGGGCGAATTTCGTTCACGGAACTGGGGGAAAAGGTCGGGCTGTCGACCACGCCTTGCACTGAGCGGGTGCGTCGGTTGGAGCGCGAAGGGATCATCATGGGCTACAACGCGCGGCTCAATCCGCAGCATTTAAAAGGCAGTTTGCTGGTGTTTGTCGAGATCAGCCTGGATTACAAGTCCGGCGATACCTTTGAGGAGTTTCGCCGCGCCGTGCTGAAACTGCCCCATGTGCTGGAGTGCCACCTGGTCTCCGGCGACTTCGACTATCTGGTGAAAGCGCGGATTTCCGAGATGGCCTCATACCGCAAGTTGCTGGGCGATATCCTGCTCAAGCTGCCCCACGTGCGCGAATCCAAGAGTTATATCGTGATGGAAGAAGTCAAAGAGAGCCTGAACCTGCCAATTCCGGACTGACTGGACCGCTACACCAGCACTTGCCGGGTACTGGCCATGTACTCATGAATCTGCTTTTCGACCCGTGGATGGATCAACTCCACCGGTCGCCGCCCATTAGGGCACGGCAAGGTCTTGGTGGTGCCGAACAACCGACAGATCAACGGCCGCTCGTCATACACGGTGCAGCCGGCGGGCCCCAGGTGCACGCAGTTCAGCTCATCCATCGCCGCGTCCTGCTCGGCGGCGGTCTTACGCGGCAGGCGTGACATTTCCTCGGGCGACGTCGTTACCGGCCCACAGCAGTCGTGGCAACCGGGTACGCATTCGAACGAAGGAATCTGACGGCGCAGCGCGCTGATTTTCTGACTGTTGCAACTCATCGAAACAGGTACCGGAGGGCGAATAGACCTGGATTCTGACGCAAAACGCCGCGCGCAGACAGCGTCGTCCGACCGCTGTATCCTGCGTCAAATTTTCCAAACAGGGAGCGTCCCCATGACCGCCAGCGCCCGGCACACCGCGTCCTACTATGCCGCCAGCAGCGTGCCGCAACCGGATTACCCGGCGTTGACCGGTGAAGTGACTGCCGATGTATGCGTGGTCGGCGGTGGTTTCTCCGGGCTCAACACCGCCCTGGAGCTGGCCGAGCGCGGTTTCAGCGTGGTGTTGCTGGAGGCGCGCAAGATCGCCTGGGGCGCCAGCGGGCGTAACGGTGGCCAACTGATTCGCGGCGTCGGCCACGGCCTGGACCAGTTCGCCAACGTGATCGGCACCGACGGCGTACGCCAGATGAAGCTGATGGGGCTGGAAGCCGTGGAGATCGTGCGCGAGCGCGTCGAGCGCTTTCAGATTCCCTGCGACCTGACCTGGGGCTACTGCGACCTCGCCAACAAGCCCCGCGACCTGCAAGGCCTGGCCGAAGACGCCGAAGAACTGCGCAGCCTGGGCTATCGCCATGCGGTGCGCCTGTTGCAAGCCAGCGAGATGAGCAGCGTGGTCGGCTCCGAGCGTTACGTGGGCGGCATGATTGATATGGGATCGGGCCATCTGCACCCGCTGAACCTGGCGCTCGGCGAAGCGGCTGCCGCCGGGCAATTGGGCGTGCGGCTGTTTGAGCAATCAGACGTCACCCGTATCGACTATGGCCCTGAGGTCAGGGTGCACACCGCGCACGGCCATGTGCGCGCCAAGACCCTGGTGCTGGCCTGCAACGCCTACCTCAATCGCCTCAACCCGCACTTGAGCGGCAAAGTACTGCCCGCCGGCAGTTACATCATCGCCACCGAGCCGTTGAGCCAAGCGCAGGCCGCCAACCTGTTGCCGCAGAACATGGCCGTGTGTGACCAGCGCGTGACGGTGGATTATTTCCGCCTGTCCGCCGACCGCCGCCTGTTATTTGGCGGCGCCTGCCACTATTCCGGCCGCGACCCGCAGGACATCGGCGCCTATATGCGACCGAAAATGCTGCGCGTTTTCCCACAACTGGCCGACGCGAAGATCGACTATCAATGGGGCGGCATGATCGGCATCGGCGCCAACCGCCTGCCGCAGATCGGCCGTCTGGCCGACCAGCCCAACGTGTATTACGCCCAGGCCTACGCCGGCCATGGTCTCAACGCCACGCACCTGGCGGGCAAGTTGTTGGCCGAAGCCATCAGCGGCCAGCAGCAGGGGCGTTTCGATCTGTTTGCCCAAGTGCCGCACATTACCTTCCCCGGCGGCAAGCACCTGCGCTCGCCGCTGCTGGCCCTGGGGATGCTCTGGCACCGCCTCAAAGAGCTGGTCTGATCAACTGCGCCAGAAAGGCTTAACCCCTTCCTGGCGTGCCTGCTCAGCGGTCAAGCCGATGTCACGCAGTTGCTCACGGGTCAGGGTCAGCAGAGCCTTGCGCGTGTGCCGACGGTGCCAGAACAGGTTCCAACGGCTATTCGCCGGCGCGGCCATCGCGCGCTCCTGTCCCGCCTCCAGCTCCTGACTGTGTAACGCCAGCCGCACATCGCTCATACCGTTCATTTTGCTGCCCCTCAGTGGTGTGTTGCCTTGAGTGACGAGCATGGGCGAACGGGCCAGAGCATTACAGATTCAACCTATTTTTATTAAATCCATACAGATACTGCCTGACGGCGGCTGAATCCTGTATTTTCCCTGCATCTGTATTGGTCTCTTGGGAGCGACCGCCATGACGCTTTACGTCAACCTCGCCGAATTGTTGGGCACGCGCATCGAACAGGGCTTCTACCGCCCCGGTGACCGGCTTCCGTCCGTACGGGCGTTGAGTGTGGAACATGGGGTCAGCTTGAGCACCGTTCAGCAGGCCTATCGGTTGCTGGAAGATAACGGCCTGGCCATGCCCAAGCCGAAATCCGGCTACTTCGTGCCCGTTGGCCGTGAGCTGCCCGCCCTGCCTGAGGTCGGCCGCCCGGCACAACGCCCGGTGGAAATATCCCAGTGGGACCAGGTGCTGGAACTGATTCGCGCCGTGCCGCGCAAAGACGTCATACAGATGGGCCGCGGCATGCCGGATGTACTGTCGCCCACCCTCAAACCGCTGCTGCGCAGCCTGGCGCGCGTCAGCCGTCGCCAGGACCTGCCGGGGCTGTATTACGACAATATTCTTGGCTGTATGGAACTGCGCGAGCAAATCGCCCGACTGTCATTGGATTCCGGTTGCCAGCTGACCGCCGAAGACATCGTCATCACCACCGGCTGCCATGAGGCGCTGTCCGCCAGCATCCATGCCATCTGTGAGCCCGGCGATATCGTCGCCGTGGATTCGCCCAGCTTTCACGGTGCCATGCAGACCCTCAAGGGCCTGGGTATGAAAGCCCTGGAAATCCCCACCGACCCGATTACCGGCATCAGCCTGGAAGCTCTGGAGCTGGCCCTGGAACAATGGCCGATCAAGGTCATCCAGCTGACCCCCAACTGCAACAACCCCTTGGGCTACATCATGCCGGAGGCGCGCAAACGCGCGCTGCTGACCTTGGCCCAGCGCTTTGACGTAGCGATCATAGAGGACGATGTATACGGCGAATTGGCCTACAGCTACCCACGCCCGCGCACCATCAAATCTTTCGATGAAGATGGCCGCGTGCTGCTGTGCAGCTCATTTTCGAAAACGCTGGCGCCGGGCCTGCGCATTGGCTGGGTTGCCCCCGGGCGCTACCTCGAACGGGTGCTGCACATGAAATACATCAGCACCGGCTCGACGGCCACACAGCCGCAGATCGCGATTGCCGAATTTCTCAAGGGTGGCCATTTCGAACCGCATTTGCGGCGAATGCGCACCCAATACCAGCGTAATCGCGACCTGATGCTCGATTGGGTCAGCCGCTACTTCCCCGCCGGCACGCGCGCCAGTCGGCCGCAAGGCAGCTTTATGCTGTGGGTAGAGCTGCCGGACGGCTTCGACACCCTCAAGCTCAACCGCATACTCATAGAACAAGGCGTACAGGTGGCGGTGGGCAGTATCTTTTCGGCGTCCGGCAAGTACCGCAACTGCCTGCGCATGAACTACAGCGCCAAGCCTACCCCGCAGATTGAAGAAGCCGTGCGCAAGGTAGGCGCCGCCGCGAGCAAAATGCTGGCGCAATCGTCGGACTGACCTTTCGCGAGAAATAGCCGTCCTATATCGACAACCGCCCTGACCTGGAAGCGACTCCCTTGATGATTCGACGGCTATTACCGTTTTGCCTGTTGGGAGCCCTGGTGCTGGGTGGCTGTGCCGGCGTGAGTACCCCGCGCATCCCCAGCGATGCGCTGCCGGCCGCTCAGTCCTCGTTCGGGCGCTCGATCCTGGCCCAGGCCGCGCCTTATCAGGGCCGCTCGGGCTTTCGTCTGTTGCCCAACAGCAGCGAAGCCTTCATGGCCCGCGCCGAACTGATCCGCAACGCCCAGACCAGCCTTGACCTGCAGTACTACATCGTTCACGACGGCATCAGCACGCGCATGCTCGTGGATGAACTGCTCAAGGCCGCCGATCGTGGCGTGCGCGTGCGCATTCTGCTGGATGACACCACCAGCGACGGGCTCGACCAGATCATCGCCACCCTCGCCGCCCACCCCAAGATCGAGATCCGCCTGTTCAACCCGTTGCACCTGGGGCGCAGCACCGGTGTTACGCGGGCGATGGGCCGCCTGTTCAACCTGTCGCTGCAACACCGGCGCATGCACAACAAACTGTGGCTGGCGGACAACAGCGTGGCCATCGTCGGCGGGCGCAACCTGGGAGATGAGTATTTCGACGCAGAGCCCAACCTGAACTTCACCGATATCGACATGCTCAGCGTCGGGCCGGTGGCCGAGCAACTCGGGCACAGTTTCGATCAGTACTGGAACAGCGCGCTGAGCAAACCCATCGATGACTTTGTCTCAAGCCGCCCTTCAAAAGGCGACCTGGCCGCTGTACGCGTGCGCCTGCAAGCGTCGCTGGCCGACTCGCGCCAGCAGAATCACGCGCTGTACAACCGCTTGCGCACCTACCAGACCCAGCCGCGCATGGACATCTGGCGCCGTGAGCTGATCTGGGCCTGGAACCAGGCGCTGTGGGATGCGCCGAGCAAGGTGCTGGCCAAGGCCGACCCGGACCCGCAGCTTTTGCTGACCACCCAACTGGGGCCGGAGCTTGAGGGCGTCCACCACGAGTTGATGATGATCTCGGCGTATTTCGTACCGGGGCAGCCGGGGCTGGTGTATCTGACGGGACGCGCCGACGCCGGCGTGTCGGTGAGCCTGCTGACCAATTCCCTGGAGGCCACCGATGTGCCGGCCGTGCACGGCGGTTATGCGCCGTATCGCAAGGCACTGCTGGAGCACGGGGTAAAACTCTACGAACTGCGCCGCCAGCCGGGCGACCCCAGCGCCGGCAGTGGGCCGCACCTGTTTCGTCGCGGTTCGTTCCGGGGCTCGGATTCAAGCCTGCACAGCAAGGCAATGATCTTTGATCGCACCAAGTCGTTTATCGGCTCCTTCAACTTCGACCCACGCTCGGTGCTGTGGAACACCGAAGTCGGCGTGCTGGTCGACAGCCCCGAGCTGGCGGAGCATGTACGCAACCTGGCGCTGCAAGGCATGGCGCCAGCCCTGAGCTATGAGGCGAAATTGCAGGATGGCCAGGTGGTGTGGGTGACCGAGGATAACGGCCAGTTGCATACCCTCACGCGCGAACCGGGCAGTTGGTGGCGCAGGTTCAATGCCTGGTTCGCTACTTCCGTCGGCCTGGAGCGCATGCTTTAGAAACACAATGAATCAACTGTGGGAGGGGGTTTGCCCCCTCCCACAGTTGATTGCATTTCAAGGCGTGGCTGGCTGGGCGGTGCCGAATGCCCCTTGGCGCAGCAACAGCAGCACTAGGCCCAGCGCCCCAGCCGCCATGAAAAACGGCAATGCATGCCCGCTGATCCATTGGCTGCCGGCGCCCGCCACCAGCGGGCCGATCAGGCAACCGATGCCCCACAGCTGTGCAATGTGGGCATTGGCGCGCACCAGCGCATCGTCACGGTAGCGCTCGCCGATCAGGATCAACGACAAGGTAAATAACCCGCCTGCGCTGGCGCCGAACAGCACCCATATCGGCCAGATCAGCAGCGTGTGCATCAACAGCGGAACCGCCAGGCTCGACGCCAGCAGCAGCACCGCACAGCTCAGGAACAACGTGCGGCGCGGCAGGTAATCCGCCAGCGCACCGATGGGCAATTGCAGCAGCGCATCGCCGACCACCACCGTGCTGACCATCGCCAAGGCGATCTCGGCGGTGAAGCCCTGTTGCAGGCAATACACCGGCAACAGCGTCAGGATCATCGCCTCGAACGCAGCGAACAGCGCCACCGCCCAGGCAATCGCCGGCAAACTCAGGCAAAAGCGCCAGAGGTCGGCGAACGTCACGCTTAACGACTCCGCACTGGGCGCGCCGGTGCGACCCAGCAAGGCCAGCGGGGCCACCAGCAACAGGCCCACACCGACCCAGAACCCGTAGTCATGATCGGTGCCGATCACACCCAGCAGCAGGGGGCCCGAGAGCTGGCTCAAGGCATAACTGCAGCCATACAGCGCCACCAGTCGGCCACGCCACTGCTCCACCACCAACTGGTTGATCCAGCTTTCGCCAAGGATAAACACGAGGGTGAGGATCACCCCGATCATCAACCGCAGCACCAGCCATACCGGGTAGCTGGGCAGAATCGCCAACAACCCGATGGACACCGCACCGCCCCACAGGCACAGACGCATGAGGTTGGCGGTGCCGAGCCAGGAGGCCAGGCGACTGGAAACCTTGGCACCCAACAGCACACCAAAGGCCGGCATCGCCGCCATCACACCGATAGCGAAACTGCCGTAACCCCAGCTTTCGAGGCGCAGGGACACCAGCGGCATGCTCACACCCAACGCCAGGTCGACGCTGAGTACCGAGGTCAACACGGCGAAATAAGTCGCCCAACGCATTGCCACGCTCCTGTGGATAATTCTTGAGTACACACAAAACAGTGTGGGAGGGGGCTTGCCCCGATAGCGGTGGATCAGCCAGCACTTGTGGTGCCTGACACACTGCTATCGGGGCAAGCCCCCTCCCACATTTGAGCGGCGGTGTTGCTTAGAGTTTGATCCAGGTCGACTTCAGCTCGGTGTACTTGTCGAATGCATGCAGTGACTTGTCGCGACCATTACCCGACTGCTTGAAACCACCAAACGGTGCGGTCATGTCACCGCCGTCGTATTGGTTGACCCACACGCTGCCGGCACGCAGGGCCTTGGCGGTCAGGTGCGCCTTGGAGATATCAGCGGTCCACACGGCGGCGGCCAGGCCATACACGGTGTCGTTGGCGATTTTCACCGCTTCTTCGGCGCTGTCGAAGGTGATCACTGACAGGACCGGACCGAAGATTTCTTCCTGGGCGATCTTCATGGCGTTGGTCACGCCGTCGAAAATTGTGGGTTCGACGTAAGTGCCGCCGGTTTCTTCCAGCGTACGCTTGCCGCCGGCCACCAGCTTGGCGCCATCGGCATGCCCGGCTTCGATGTACGACAGCACGGTGTTCATCTGCTGGGTGTCCACCAGCGCGCCGACGTTGGTCGCAGGATCCAGTGGGTTACCGGGTTTCCAGCCTTTGAGGGCCTCGATCACCAGCGGCAGGAATGTATCCTTGATGGAGCGCTCCACCAGCAGGCGCGAACCGGCGGTGCAGACTTCGCCCTGGTTGAAAGCGATGGCACCGGCGGCGGACTCGGCGGCGGCCTGCAGGTCCGGGGCATCGGCGAACACGATGTTTGGGCTCTTGCCACCGGCTTCCAGCCACACACGCTTCATGTTCGACTCGCCGGAGCGGATCAACAGTTGCTTGGCGATCTTGGTAGAGCCGGTGAACACCAGCGTATCGACGTCCATGTGCAGCGCCAGGGCGTTGCCAACGGTGTGGCCGTAGCCCGGCAGCACGTTGAACACACCTTTTGGAATACCTGCTTCAACCGCAAGGGCCGCGATACGGATGGCGGTCAGCGGGGATTTTTCGGACGGCTTGAGAATCACCGAGTTACCGGTGGACAGTGCCGGGCCGAGCTTCCAGCAAGCCATCATCAAGGGGAAGTTCCACGGCACGATGGCGCCGACAACCCCCACCGGCTCACGGGTCACCAGGCCCAGTTGATCGTGTGGGGTGGCCGCCACTTCATCGTAAATCTTGTCGATCGCCTCGCCACTCCAGCTCAGCGCATTCGCCGCGCCGGGCACATCAATGTTGAGGGAGTCGCTGATCGGTTTGCCCATGTCCAGGGTTTCAAGCAGCGCCAGCTCTTCGGCATTGGCCTTGAGCAGCGCGGCGAAACGGATCATGGTGGCCTTGCGCTTGGTCGGCGCCAGGCGCGACCAGACACCGGAGTTGAAGGTGGCGCGGGCGTTTTCCACGGCGCGCTGGGCGTCGTCGGCGTCACAACTGGCCACGGTGGCCAGCAGGCGGCCATCGACTGGGCTGATGCATTCGAAGGTGTCACCGGAAACAGCGGCGGTGTATTCGCCATTGATGTAGGCGCGGCCTTCGATTTTCAGATCCTTGGCGCGTTGTTCCCAGTCGGCACGGGTCAGGGTGGTCATGCGAGTGTCCTCCTCTTATTGAATATAAGGGCCAGGCGATGTGCCCCGGCAGCCTCAAAGCATTCTTGCCCGCCAGCCATCTGTTCGGCGCAAGGCAGCTGCCACCCTAAACCAGCGGCTGGGGATGTTTCAATATATTTGACATAACGGCGGTAAACGCCCTTGCGATGTTCATTTTAATAAACATAGACTTTGGACTCTCCAACCGCAGGCCAGACGGGACACGCACATGAGCATCCAGGACATCGTCGACTTCAGCCAAGCCAACACCGCGCCCGAACGCTATCGCCCTGCCGCCGAAAAAATCCTCAAGGGTGACCCCGAGCAAACGGTCTACAACCACTACAACAGCCCGTGCGGCCAGATGAACGCCGGTGTCTGGGAGGGTGAAGTCGGGCAGTGGACGGTCAACTACACCGAGCATGAATACTGCGAAATTGTGCAAGGCGTGTCGGTGCTGCGTGACGCCGAGGGTAACGCCAAGACCCTGCGTGCCGGTGACCGTTTCGTGATTCCGGCCGGTTTCAGCGGCACCTGGGAAGTACTGGAAGCATGCCGCAAGATCTATGTGGTATTCGAACAGAAAGCCTGATCAGTAAACACACAGGCAAAAAAAAGCCCGCATCGTGAGATACGGGCTTTTTTTCACAAGGAAGAAAATCAATTACTTGATTTTGCCTTCTTTGTAGATCACGTGCTTGCGAACGCGCGGGTCGAACATTTTCTTTTCGAGCTTGTCCGGGGTAGTACGCTTGTTCTTGTCGGTAGTGTAGAAGTGACCAGTACCGGCGCTAGAGATCATTCGAATCAATTCACGCATGATAGAGCTCCTTAGATCTTGCCGGCGGCGCGGATTTCGGCCAGCACGACAGTGATGCCACGCTTGTCGATGATACGCATGCCTTTGGCAGATACACGCAGGCGAACAAAACGTTTCTCTTCTTCAACCCAGAAGCGGTGATGCTGCAGGTTCGGCAGGAAACGACGACGGGTTTTGTTATTTGCGTGGGAAATGTTATTCCCAGTCACCGGACCCTTACCGGTAACTTGACAGACTCTCGACATGCCTCAGCCCTCTAAAACCACATGCCCAACCCGGCATGGGTTGGCCGCTTAATCTCTCAGTCATTTGGCGCCAGGCGCCGCGTTTCTTTAGGGTCTTACCGGCTACACCTACAAGCGAAGGAACCGGGCCCCTAGAAAAGAGCGCTGCTTTATACCAGAAAGACCTTGGTGCAACAACAGCGAGTATGTTTTTACCGCAGTAAATCTCGCCCGTTGATGCCTGAACCGTTGCCAGGAGGGGCCGCTGCCATAGCCGACCGCTCGTCGCACAGAATGATTTTCAGCGCCCGCGCGCGCCGCAAAGCGCACAGCGAAACTCTCTGAGGCGCCATCAAAACAGCATTTGAGCCAAAAGCACAGGCAAAAATGGGCTAGTCATTTGCCAATCAGACCACTACGGTAGGGCTTTTCCAGACTGCACTCGCAGATGGGCCTTCGATCTGCAAAGGAAACCGACCATGCGCCTCGCTGCCCTGCCACTGTTGCTTGCCCCTCTTTTAATCGCGCCGCTGGCCTCTGCCGCCAGCAACCTGAGCGTTTGCACCGAGGCCAGCCCCGAAGGGTTTGATGTGGTGCAGTACAACTCGCTGACCACCACCAACGCCTCGGCAGATGTGCTGATGAACCGCCTGGTGGACTTCGACGCCGCCAGCGGCAAACTGGTGCCCAGCCTGGCAGACAGCTGGGACGTGTCGCCGGACGGCCTGACGTACACCTTCAAACTGCACCCGGACGTGAAATTCCATCGCACCGAGTATTTCACCCCGAGTCGCAGCCTGACCGCCGAAGACGTGCGCTTCAGCTTCGAACGCATGCTGGACCCGGCCAACCCCTGGCACAAAATTGCCCAGAGTGGCTTCCCTCACGCCCAATCCCTGCAATTGCCTGCGCTGGTCAAGAAGATCGACGCCCTCGACCCGCTGACCGTGCGCTTCACCCTGGATCACGCCGATTCCACCTTCCTCGCAGCCCTGAGCATGGGCTTTGCCTCGATCTACCCGGCCGAATACGCCGACAAACTGCTCAAGGCCGGCACGCCCGAAAAGCTCAATAGCCAGCCCATCGGCACCGGGCCATTCATCTTCAGCCGCTTCCAGAAAGATGCGGTGGTTCGCTACAAGGCCAACCCGGACTACTTCGCCGGCAAACCGGCTGTGGATAACTTGATCTTCGCCATTACACCGGACGCCAATGTGCGCTTGCAGAAATTGCACCGCGACGAGTGCCAGATCGCCTTGTCGCCCAAGCCGCTGGATGTAGGCGAGGCAGAGAAAGATCCTGCGCTCAAGGTGGAAAAAACCGCAGCCTTCATGACCGCATTCGTGGCCATCAACAGCCAGCACCCTCCTCTGGACAAGCCCGAAGTGCGCCAGGCGATCAACCTGGCGTTCGACAAGGCCAGCTACCTCAAGGCTGTGTTTGAAGGCACCGCCGAAGCCGCCAACGGCCCGTACCCGCCCAATACCTGGAGCTACGCCAAGGACTTGCCGGGTTATCCCCAGGACCTTGCCAGGGCCAAGGTGTTGCTGGACCGCGCCGGGCTCAAGGATGGCTTCAAGACTACTATCTGGACTCGCCCCACCGGCAGCCTGCTGAACCCCAACCCGAACCTGGGCGCGCAATTATTGCAGGCGGACCTGGCCAAGGTCGGCATCCAGGCCGAAATCCGCGTGATCGAATGGGGCGAGCTGATTCGCCGTGCCAAGGCCGGCGAGCACGACTTGCTGTTCATGGGCTGGGCCGGCGACAACGGTGACCCGGATAACTTCCTGACCCCGCAATTCTCCTGCGCGGCGGTCAAATCAGGCACCAACTTCGCCCGTTATTGCGACCCGGCCCTGGACAAGCTGATCAGCGCCGGCAAGACCACCAGCGAGCAAGGCGTGCGCAGCAAGCTGTATCAACAGGCTCAGGCGCAGATCCAGCAGCAGGCGTTGTGGTTACCGTTGGCGCATCCGACCGCGTTTGCCCTGGCCCGCAAGAACGTCCAGGGGTACCAGGTAAGCCCGTTCGGGCGCCAGGATTTCTCCAAGGCCAGCGTCAAGCCCTGATAGCAGGCCCCGCCCACTGGGCGGGGTCATATCCACCCATATTCAGCCATCGACAACGGATCACCATCCCCCACGATGATGTGATCCAGCAGCCGCACATCCACCACCTCCAGGGCGCCTTGCAGGGTTTTGGTCAGTTTTCGATCAGCCACGCTCGGCTCCGCACTTCCCGAAGGATGGTTGTGACACAGGATCAATGCCGCTGCGTTGTAAGCCAGGGCGCGCTTGACCACTTGCCGCGGGTAAACCACGGCGGCATCGATAGTGCCCTGGAACAAAGCCTCGAAGCCCAAGACGCGGTGCTTTGAATCGAGAAACAGGCAGCCGAAGATCTCGTGTGGCTCATGACGCAACAGCGCCTTGAGGTAATTGCGCACGGCTATCGGGCTTTCGAGTACCGATTCACTGCGCAGTTGTTCGGCCATGTGCCGCCGGGACATTTCCAGCACCGCCTGCAACTGGGCAAACTTGGCGGGCCCCAAGCCCAATTGCTGGCTGAACAACGCCTGGCTGGCCTCCAACAAGGGGCGCAAGCCACCAAATTGCGCCAACAGGTGACGCGCAAGGTCCACCGCGCTTTTACCGCAAACCCCGGTACGCAAGAAAATCGCCAACAACTCGGCATCCGACAAACTTGCCGCGCCCCACTCCAATAGCTTCTCCCGCGGCCGCTCCGCCGCCGGCCAATCGCGAATACTCATCCCGCCTCCCTCTCCCTATGTGCGCCATATACGCCACGTCCGCCGCTGTTGCTGGGCGGGCGCTGTGTTATCGTAGGCCCTCTTTTTTGCATGCGATTTCACCTGGGGAGGGGAGATCGCAGGCGTCACTGAACTGGCTTCACTGAACTGGAAAGGCAAACCAATGCAGCGTCTGTATCGGAAACGCATCGTTCTCGGCGTCGGCGGCGGCATTGCCGCCTACAAGAGCGCAGAGTTGGTTCGCAGGCTCCTGGACCACGGTGCCGAAGTGCGCGTGGTCATGACCCGCGGCGGCAGCGAGTTCATCACCCCGCTGACCATGCAGGCCTTGTCCGGCCACCCGGTTCACTTGGACCTGCTGGACCCGGCGGCCGAAGCCGCCATGGGCCATATCGAACTGGCCAAATGGGCCGACCTGGTGCTGATCGCCCCGGCCACCGCCGACCTGATCGCCCGCCTGGCCCAAGGCATCGCCGATGATCTGCTGACCACTTTGGTACTGGCCACCGACGCCACTGTCGCCATCGCCCCGGCCATGAACCAGGCCATGTGGCGCGACCCGGCCACCCAGGCCAACACGCAACTCCTGCAAAACCGTGGCCTGAAGGTGTTCGGCCCAGCCTCCGGAAGCCAGGCCTGCGGTGACGTCGGCATGGGCCGCATGCTCGAAGCCACCGACCTGGCGCTGTGTGCCGCCGAGTGCTTCCAACACCTGGCCCTGACCGGCAAGCACGTGCTGATTACCGCCGGGCCGACCCAGGAAAACATCGACCCGGTGCGCTACATCACCAACCATAGTTCAGGAAAAATGGGGTTCGCGCTTGCCGAAGCCGCGGTCGAGGCAGGCGCACGCGTCACCTTGATCACTGGCCCGGTGCATTTGCCAACACCCGATCGGGTCACGCGAATCGACGTAGTCAGCGCCCGGGACATGCTGGCGGCCTGCGAAGCGGCCATTCCCTGCGACCTGTTCATCGCCTCGGCAGCGGTCGCGGACTACCGCCCGGAAGTGGTTGCCCCGCAAAAGCTCAAGAAAGACCCTACAAGCGGCGACGGCCTGCTCCTGCAAATGGTGCGCAACCCGGACATCCTGGCAACCATCGCCACGCGCCCGGACCGCCCGTTCAGTGTCGGCTTCGCCGCCGAGACCGAGCACCTGCTGGACTACGCCGCGCGCAAATTGAAAGACAAAAACCTCGACCTGATCGTTGCCAATGATGTCGCCAACCCGAGCATCGGCTTCAACAGCGAGGAAAACGCCTGCAGCGTGATTGACCGCGAACTGCACGCCACCCTTTTCGCCCAGACCAGCAAGGGCAAGATTGCCCGACAGCTGATCTCATTTATCGCCCAACGGCTGAACCAGGTTTAATTTCCATGCACGCTTTGCAAGCCAAGATCCTCGACCCCCGCATCGGCAGCGAATTCCCACTGCCGGCCTACGCTACCCCGGGCTCCGCCGGCCTGGACCTGCGCGCCATGCTCAAGGAAGACACCCTCCTTGAGCCGGGCCAGACCCTGCTGATCCCCACCGGCCTGTCGATCTATGTCGGCGACCCTGGCCTGGCGGCGCTGATCCTGCCGCGCTCCGGCCTGGGCCACAAACACGGCATCGTCCTTGGCAACCTCGTGGGGCTGATCGACTCGGACTACCAGGGCGAGTTGATGGTGTCGTGCTGGAACCGTGGCCAGACCGCGTTCAACATCGCAGTCGGCGAGCGCATCGCCCAACTGGTATTGGTACCGGTAGTGCAGGCGCACTTCGAATTGGTGCAGGAATTCGACGAGACCCAACGCGGCGCTGGCGGCTTTGGGCATTCCGGCAGCCACTGACCACGCCGCCCCTGGCCGGCACCTTTGGTCCGGCCAGACGCTACCGCATGGCTTTCAGGAAGAAGAATGCGCGGAATTTACCAGCGTTATTTCCCATTGAAAATCAACGGGTTACGCAAACAAAAATACGAAGCCCAAGCTCCGATGGCACTTTTGCACCACGAACTCTCTGCCGAAAACACCGTCATACCCTTCAGTTTGAGCCTGCCGGCCAGCCCCATTCAGGCCAGCCTTGCCCCCTTTCAGATGGAGTTCCCCCCGCGATGACTACCGCAGCCCGAGTAGCCCCGACGTTCCCCGACAGCATCTTTCGCGCCTATGACATTCGTGGCGTGGTGCCCAAGACCCTGACTGCCGAAACCGCCTACTGGATTGGCCGCGCCATCGGCGCCCAGAGCCTTGCCCAGGACGAGCCCAACGTCTCGGTCGGCCGTGATGGTCGCCTGTCCGGCCCCGAGTTGGTGGAGCAGCTGATCCAGGGCCTGGTCGACAGCGGTTGCCACGTCAGCGACGTGGGCCTGGTGCCAACGCCGGCGCTGTACTATGCCGCCAACGTCCTGGCCGGCAAATCCGGCGTCATGCTCACCGGCAGTCATAACCCGTCGGACTACAACGGCTTCAAGATCGTCATCGCCGGCGACACCCTGGCCAACGAACAGATCCAGGCCCTGCATGACCGCCTGAAGAACAATGACCTGACCAGCGGCACGGGCAGCGTCACGAAAGTCGACATTCTTCAGCGCTACTCTGATGAAATCACTGGCGACGTGAAGCTCGCGCGCCGCCTCAAAGTGGTGGTGGACTGCGGCAACGGCGCGGCCGGCGTGATCGCCCCGCAGTTGCTCGAAGCCCTCAATTGCGAAGTGGTCCCGCTGTTCTGCGACGTCGACGGCAACTTCCCCAACCACCACCCGGACCCGGGCAAGCCTGAGAACCTGGTGGACCTGATCGCCAAGGTCAAGGAAACCGGCGCCGATGTGGGCCTGGCCTTCGACGGTGACGGCGACCGCGTGGGCGTAGTGACAAACACTGGCGAGAACGTATTCGCCGACCGCTTGCTGATGCTGTTTGCCCGTGACGTGGTGGCGCGCAATGCCAACGCCGAGATCATTTTCGACGTGAAGTGCACGCGCCGCCTCACCCCGCTGATCAAGGAATATGGCGGCCGCCCACTAATGTGGAAGACCGGTCACTCGTTGATCAAAAAGAAAATGAAGGAAACCGGCGCGCTGTTGGCTGGCGAAATGAGCGGCCACGTGTTCTTCAAGGAGCGCTGGTTCGGGTTTGACGACGGCATCTACAGCGCCGCTCGCTTGTTGGAGATCCTCAGCAAGGAAGAATCCACGGCGCAGGAGCTGTTTCAGACCTTCCCGAACGATATTTCTACGCCAGAGATCAATATCCATGTGACCGAGGAGAGCAAATTCAGCATCATTGACGCACTGCACGATGCGCAATGGGGTGAAGGCGCCAACCTGACCTCCATTGATGGTGTGCGAGTCGATTACGCCAAAGGCTGGGGCCTGGTTCGCGCGTCCAACACCACACCGGTGCTGGTGCTGCGTTTCGAGGCGGATACCGAGGCCGAGTTGCAGCGCATCAAGGACGTGTTCCACGCCCAGTTGAAACGTGTTGCCCCTGATCTCCAATTACCGTTCTGATTTTTGCACCGGAGCCCTGAATGACCCTCGAACGCGAAGCCGCTGCCAACACCGCCAAGGTCCTGTCCGAAGCGCTGCCTTATATTCGACGCTACGTCGGCAAGACGCTGGTGATCAAATACGGCGGCAATGCCATGGAAAGCGACGAGCTGAAAACCGGCTTTGCCCGTGACATCGTGTTGATGAAAGCCGTGGGGATCAACCCGGTGGTGGTCCACGGTGGCGGCCCACAAATCGGCGACCTGCTCAAGCGCTTGTCGATCGAGAGTCACTTCATCGATGGCATGCGCGTTACTGATGCGCAGACCATGGATGTGGTGGAGATGGTCCTCGGCGGCCAGGTGAACAAGGACATCGTCAACCTGATCAACCGCCATGGCGGCAGCGCCATCGGCCTGACCGGCAAGGATGCGGAGCTGATCCGCGCGAAAAAACTGACCGTAACCCGTCAGACGCCGGAAATGACCCAGCCGGAAATCATCGACATCGGCCAGGTAGGCGAAGTGATCGGCATCAACACCGACCTGCTCAACCTGCTGGTCAAAGGCGACTTCATCCCGGTGATCGCGCCGATCGGCGTGGGCGCCAATGGCGAGTCCTACAACATCAACGCCGACCTGGTGGCGGGCAAGGTTGCCGAGGCACTGAAGGCTGAAAAGCTGATGCTGCTGACCAACATTGCCGGGCTGATGGACAAGCAAGGCAAGGTGCTGACCGGCTTGACGACCCAGCAAGTAGACGACCTGATCGCCGACGGCACCATTTACGGCGGCATGCTGCCAAAGATCCGCTGCGCACTGGAAGCCGTGCAAGGCGGCGTTGGCAGCTCACTGATCCTGGATGGCCGCGTTCCCAATGCGATCCTGCTGGAAATCTTCACCGATACCGGCGTGGGCACGCTGATCAGTAACCGCAAGCGTCCTTAAGCGTCAAACACAAAAAGGCCCCGCTCAATCGAATTGAGCGGGGCCTTTTCTATGGGCGCTGACTCTACAAATAAGTGGAGATCGCCTGTGGAAGGGAGCAAGCCCCCACACAAGCGCTCTTACACCATTGGGTCTGTGTCAGACGCCAAACTGCTCGCGGTACGCGCGCACTGCCGGCAAGTGCTGCTTGAGCTGCGGGTCATCTTCCAGGAACTGCAATACCTGGTTCAACGAAACGATGCTCACCACTGGAATGCCGAAATCGCGCTCCACTTCCTGGATCGCCGACAACTCACCGTTGCCACGCTCCTGGCGATTCAGCGCGATCAACACGCCGGCCGCCTTGGCACCCTCCTGGGAAGCGATGATCTGCATCACTTCACGGATCGCGGTACCGGCGGTGATGACATCGTCGATGATCAACACATCGCCAGTCAGCGGTGCGCCGACCAGGCTACCGCCTTCGCCGTGAGCCTTGGCTTCCTTGCGGTTGAAGCACCATGGCAGATCGCGCCCATGATGTTCCGCCAGGGCCACGGCCGTTGCGGCGGCCAGGGGAATACCCTTGTAGGTCGGGCCGAACAGCACGTCGAAGGAAATACCGCTTTCAACGATGGCCGCCGCGTAGAAACGGCCCAACTGAGCCAGGGCCGAACCCGAGTTGAACAAGCCGGCGTTGAAGAAGTACGGGCTGGTGCGCCCGGACTTGAGAGTGAACTCACCGAAGCGCAAAACACCGCGATCGATGGCAAAACGAATGAAATCGCGTTGATACGCCTGCATGAAAAAAGCCTCAGATACCACGGATTTAGCTAATTAGGTAGACGGCGTGTATCATACACGCACGCGATTTTTGGGGCCATTTATGCGGATCATCAGTGTGAACGTTAATGGTATTCAGGCTGCAGTCGAGCGTGGTTTGCTCAGTTGGCTGCAAGCCCAGAATGCCGACGTCATCTGCCTGCAGGATACCCGCGCCTCCGCCTTTGAACTGGACGACCCAGCCTTCCAACTGGATGGCTACTTCCTTTATGCCTGCGATGCCGAAGTCCCTGCCCAAGGTGGCGTGGCTTTGTATTCGCGGTTGCAACCCAAGGCGGTCATCAGCGGCCTCGGCTTCGAGACAGCCGACCGCTACGGGCGCTACCTGCAAGCCGATTTCGATAAGGTCAGCATCGCGACCTTGCTGCTCCCTTCGGGGCAGAACGGCGATGAAGACTTGAACCAGAAGTTTAAGCTAATGGACGATTTCGCCCGTTACCTGGACAAACAGCGGCGCAAACGTCGCGAGTACATTTATTGTGGCTCGCTGTACGTGGCGCAACAGAAGCTGGATATCAAGAACTGGCGCGACAGCCAGCAATCCCCGGGCTTCCTGGCGCCGGAACGGGCCTGGATGGACGAGATTGTCGGCAACATGGGCTATGTGGATGCCCTGCGCGAAGTCAGCCGCGAAGGCGACCAGTACAGCTGGTGGCCGGACAACGAACAGGCTGAGATGCTCAACCTGGGTTGGCGTTTCGACTACCAGTTGCTGACCCCAGGTCTACGCCGGTTTGTTCGCAGTGCACGCTTGCCGCGCCAGCCGCGCTTCTCGCAGCATGCGCCGCTGATCGTGGACTACGACTGGACGCTGACCATCTGAGGTGCTTTTCCAGGCACAAAAAAACCGACATCACTGTCGGTTTTTTTGTGGGTGCTCGCTATTTGACCAAGCGCCAGGTAAAGGGATAACGATAGGCAATGCCCTTGTTGGCCTTGATACCGCCAATGATCGTCATCACCACCGTCGCAATCGCCAGGGCGATCATCAGGAAAAACCCGATGACTGCGAACGCCAGCACCATGCAGACCAGCCAGGCAATGGCCACGGTGATCTGGAAGTTCAAGGCCTCCTTGCCCTGATCATCAATGAACGCATCCTTTTCCTTCCTGATTTGCCACAGGATCAGTGGCCCCACGACGCTGCCGAAGGGGAACACAAAGCCCAGGAACGCCGCAAAATGACACAGCATCGCCCCTTGGCGCGCCTCGTAGGACGGCGTGGGTACCAGTGGCTGAGTGTCATTCATGGCGTTTCTCCTTGAGGCCGATTCAGTCAGCCAGTGCGGCGTTTTGCAGTTCGAAGATTTCGTTCATGCCTTTCTGGGCCAGGGCCAGCATGGCGTTCAGCTCGGCCGGCTGGAATGGCGCGCCTTCGGCGGTGCCCTGCACTTCGATGAAACCACCGGTGCTGGTCATTACCACGTTCAGGTCGGTCTCGGCAGCCGAGTCTTCCAGGTAATCCAGATCCAGCACCGGCTCACCCTGATACATGCCCACCGAGACGGCGGCAATCATCTGCTTGAGCGGGTCGCCGCCCTTCAGGCCGCCACGCTTCTTGATCACCTTGAGTGCGTCGACCAGGGCCACCATGGCCCCGGTGATGGATGCAGTGCGGGTGCCGCCGTCAGCCTGGATCACATCGCAGTCGACGTACAGGGTCACATCGCCCAGCTTGGACATATCCAGGGCGGCGCGCAGGGAACGGCCGATCAGACGCTGGATTTCCAGGGTACGCCCGCCTTGCTTGCCACGGCTGGCTTCACGCTGGTTACGCTCGCCGGTGGCACGCGGCAGCATGCCGTATTCGGCGGTCAACCAGCCCTGGCCCTGGCCCTTGAGGAAACGCGGCACGCCGTTTTCGACGCTGACGGTGCAGATCACCTTGGTATCACCAAACTCGACCAATACGGATCCCTCGGCGTGTTTGGTGTAGTTGCGGGTGATGCGGATCGAGCGGAGCTGATCGGCAGCGCGACCACTTGGACGTTTCATAGGGGATACCTGTACGGGGGACGAAAATCTGCCGAGCATTATAGAGCCGCGAGCCGATTCGGGGCACTGCTAAAAAATTCGGTTACGAATGGTCAACTATTGCCCATTGTTTGGGCGCGCTCGGCCCACTGCGCTACAATCCTGCGCCTTCTTAACCATCAGCCCGTGTTTGCGGGACTGCAACGCGAGGTACCTCCATGGTGCACAGCATGACCGCCTTTGCCCGCGTCGAAAAAGCCGGCGCCCAAGGCACCCTGAGCTGGGAACTGCGCTCGGTCAACAGCCGCTACCTGGAGCCGCACCTGCGCCTGCCGGAATCGTTCCGCGACCTTGAAGGCGCCGTGCGTGAAGCCCTGCGCCAGGGCATATCCCGCGGCAAGCTGGAATGCACCCTGCGCTTTACCGAAGAGACCACCGGCAAACCGTTGCAGGTCGACCGCGACCGCGCCGCGCAACTGGTCGCCGCCGCCGAAACCATCGCCAGCCTGATCCAGCAGCCCGCCGCGCTCAACCCCCTGGAAGTGCTGGCCTGGCCCGGCGTGCTGGTGGCCGACGCCACCGACCCGCAAACCCTCAACGCCGAAGCCCTGGCCCTGTTCAACCAGGGCTTGAAGGAACTCAAGGCCGGCCGCGAACGCGAAGGCGCCGAGCTGGCACGCCTGATCAACGAGCGCCTGACTTCGATCGAAGCCGATGTCGTCACCCTGCGCGAGCTGGTCCCGCAAATGCTTGCCACCCAACGCCAGAAGGTGCTCGACCGCTTCACCGACATGAAGGCCGACCTGGACCCCGTGCGCCTGGAGCAGGAAATGGTCCTGCTGGCACAAAAGAGCGACGTCGCCGAAGAACTCGACCGTTTGAGTACCCATATTCTTGAAGTGCGGCGCGTGCTCAAGTCCGGCGGCGCCGCCGGTCGGCGCCTGGACTTCCTGATGCAGGAGCTCAACCGCGAAGCCAATACACTGGGCTCCAAGGCATTCGACCCGCGCAGCACCACCGCTGCGGTCAACCTCAAAGTGTTGATCGAGCAGATGCGCGAACAAGTACAGAATATTGAGTAAGGCAACCTCCATGACCCATAGCACCGGCACCCTTTACATCATTTCCGCCCCTTCGGGCGCGGGCAAAAGCAGCCTGGTCAAGGCGCTGACCGACACCAACGATCAGATCCGCATTTCGATCTCCCACACCACCCGCGCCATGCGCCCAGGCGAGGTGAACGGCGTGCATTATCACTTCGTCGAGCGCACCGAGTTCGTGAAGATGATCGAACACGGTGACTTCCTGGAGCGCGCCGAAGTGTTCGGCAACCTCTATGGCACCTCGCAAAGCCACCTGCAGCAGACCCTGGACGAAGGCCACGACCTGATTCTGGAGATCGATTGGCAGGGCGCCGAGCAAGTCCGCAAGCTGATGCCCCAGGCGCGCTCGATCTTCATCCTGCCGCCGTCGCTTGAAGCCTTGCACCAGCGCCTGACCAACCGCGGCCAGGACAGCGACGAGATCATCGAAGGCCGCATGCGTGAAGCCGTCAGCGAAATGAGCCACTACGTCGACTACGACTACCTGATCATCAATGACGATTTTTCCCACGCACTGGATGATCTAAAGGCGATTTTCCGCGCCAATCAGCTCCAGCAAAAGCGCCAACAGCAGCGTTTCGGCAAATTACTCGCCGAACTGCTGGGTTGAATGGCCCTTCCCAAAACCGCTGCAAGGCCTTTACATTGGCACTCGTAGCGGTTTTGCGAGGGCCTGAGAAAAATCAGCGCTTCCCTAAACGCTGGTGATTTTTTAAACTGCTCAGTCCGCTCGCCCAACCGGGCAGCGCGCATCTTGCATTCGCTCCGAGGAATACCATGGCCCGCGTAACCGTTGAAGACTGCCTAGAACACGTGGATAACCGCTTTGAGCTGGTCATGCTCTCTACCAAGCGTGCCCGTCAACTGGCCACTGGCGGCAAAGAGCCCCTGGTCCAGTGGGAAAACGACAAGCCTACCGTTGTGGCCCTGCGCGAAATCGCTGAAGGCCTGATGAGCTACGAGTTCATTGCCAACGCTGAAATCGTTGAAGACGAACCGCTGTTTGCAGCGTTCGAGGACGAGTCCAACGAGGCCGTCTAAGCCTATGCCTGGTCGACGTAGCACGGCGCGGGGTCACAGCCTTCGGCAGGAGTTCACACTTTGCCGAGCATAGACGCCCTCGCCGATCGCTTATCGACCTACCTCGGCCCCGACCAGGTCAACCTGGTCCGCCGAGCGTATTTCTACGCCGAACAAGCCCACGACGGCCAACGCCGCCGTAGCGGCGAGGCGTATGTCACGCATCCTCTTGCGGTGGCAAATATTCTTGCCGACATGCACATGGACCATCAGAGCCTGATGGCCGCGATGCTGCATGACGTGATCGAAGACACCGGCATCGCCAAGGAAGCGCTCAGTTCGCAATTTGGCGAGACCGTGGCCGAACTGGTCGACGGGGTCAGCAAACTGACCCAGATGAATTTCGAGACCAAGGCCGAAGCCCAGGCCGAAAACTTCCAGAAGATGGCCATGGCCATGGCCCGGGATATCCGGGTGATTCTGGTCAAGCTGGCCGACCGGCTGCACAACATGCGCACGCTGGAAGTGCTGTCCGGCGAAAAGCGCCGGCGCATCGCCAAGGAAACCCTGGAAATCTACGCGCCCATCGCCAACCGGCTGGGCATGCACGCCATTCGTATCGAGTTCGAAGACCTCGGTTTCAAGGCCATGCACCCGATGCGTTCGGCGCGCATCTACCAGGCGTTCAAACGCGCCAGGGGCAATCGCAAGGAAATCGTCAACAAGATCGAAGAGTCGCTGAGCCATTGCCTGGCGATCGACGAGATCGAGGGCGAGGTCAGCGGACGGCAGAAGCACATCTACGGCATCTATAAGAAGATGCGCGGCAAGCGCCGGGCCTTCAACGAGATCATGGACGTATACGCGTTCAGGATCATCGTCGACAAGGTCGACACCTGCTACCGCGTGCTGGGCGCTGTACATAATTTGTACAAACCTCTGCCGGGCCGCTTCAAGGACTACATCGCGATTCCCAAGGCCAACGGCTACCAGTCGCTGCATACCACGCTGTTCGGTATGCACGGCGTACCGATCGAGATCCAGATCCGCACCCGCGAGATGGAAGAGATGGCCAACAATGGCATCGCCGCCCACTGGCTGTACAAATCCAGTGGCGACGAGCAGCCAAAAGGCACCCACGCCCGCGCCCGCCAATGGGTCAAAGGCGTGCTGGAAATGCAGCAACGCGCGGGCAACTCCCTCGAATTTATCGAAAGCGTGAAGATCGACCTGTTCCCGGACGAGGTCTACGTGTTCACGCCCAAAGGCCGGATCATGGAGCTGCCCAAAGGCTCCACGGCGGTCGACTTTGCCTACGCCGTGCATACCGATGTCGGCAACAGTTGCATTGCGTGCCGCATCAACCGGCGCCTGGCCCCGCTGTCCGAGCCGCTGCAAAGCGGCTCCACGGTGGAGATCGTCAGCGCACCGGGCGCACGGCCGAACCCAGCGTGGCTCAACTTCGTGGTCACCGGCAAGGCGCGCACGCACATCCGCCACGCGCTGAAACTGCAGCGCCGCTCCGAATCCATCAGCCTCGGCGAACGCCTGCTGAACAAGGTGCTCAACGGTTTCGACAGCGCCCTGGACAAGATCCCGCAAGAGCGCGTGCAAGCAATGCTCCACGAGTATCGCCAGGAGACCATCGAAGACCTGCTGGAAGATATTGGCCTGGGCAACCGCATGGCCTACGTGGTCGCCCGCCGCCTGCTCGGCGAAGGCGAACAGCTGCCAAGCCCGGAAGGCCCGCTGGCGATTCGCGGCACCGAGGGCCTGGTGCTCAGCTACGCCAAGTGCTGCACGCCGATCCCGGGCGACCCGATTGTCGGCCACTTGTCCGCGGGCAAAGGCATGGTGGTGCACCTGGACAACTGCCGCAACATCACCGAAATCCGCCACAACCCGGAAAAATGCATCCAGCTCTCCTGGGCCAAGGATGTCACCGGCGAGTTCAACGTCGAGCTGCGAGTAGAGCTGGAGCACCAGCGCGGCCTGATCGCCCTGCTGGCCAGCAGCGTCAACGCCGCTGACGGCAATATCGAGAAAATCAGCATGGACGAGCGCGATGGCCGCATCAGCGTGGTCCAGCTGGTGGTCAGCGTGCACGACCGCGTGCACCTGGCCCGCGTGATCAAGAAACTGCGCGCCTTGACCGGTGTGATCCGCATTACCCGCATGCGGGCATAGCCTTTCAGATAAGTCATCTCTTACAAGGAGTCATAAATGACCAAGACCGTTATCACCAGCGACAAAGCCCCGGCCGCCATCGGCACCTACTCCCAGGCGATCAAGGCGGGCAACACCGTCTATATGTCCGGCCAGATCCCGCTGGACCCGAAAACCATGGAGCTGGTGGAAGGCTTCGAAGCTCAGACCGTGCAGGTCTTCGAGAACCTCAAGTCCGTGGCCGAAGCCGCCGGCGGTTCGTTCAAGGACATCGTCAAGCTGAACATTTTCCTCACCGACCTGAGCCACTTCGCCAAGGTCAACGAGATCATGGGCAAGTACTTCGAACAGCCTTACCCAGCCCGCGCCGCCATCGGCGTTGCTGCCCTGCCAAAGGGCGCGCAGGTTGAGATGGACGCGATTCTGGTCATCGAGTAAAAACCCGGCGCAGCCTCTAACAGGCTGCGCCGACTTCGTTTTAAAAGGATTTCATGATGCGCAAAGCGCTTGTAGCCACTTCGTTGCTCGCCCTGATGCTCGGCGGCTGCGCCAGCAACCCTGCCGACCTGGATGTGAGCGGCACCTGGATCAATCAGGTCGCCATCGATGCGGCAGCCAAGGGCGGCCCTTTGCGTGAAGCGTTGCAGAGCTTTGGCCCGAACCTCGAATGGGAGGTGAATACCAAGGCCTCCCAGGCACGCTACTACAACGGTTTCGAGGTTGCGGAAGGCAAGTTGCTCGGTGAGAAATCCGGCGCCTGGAGCGTGGACTTCTACGGCAGCTCCGCCACCGAACTCAAGCGTAAAGGCAAACAACTGCTGCAGGTGGCCAACGATAACGAGCCCGAACAGCTGTTTGCCCGCGCCAAAGAGCCCGCACCGGAAGGTGCACCGCTGGGTGCCAACTTCGAACGTGCGCTGTACGCAGCCTATATGGGCGGCGACTGGAAGATCAGCGACGGCTTCGGTAGCGGCGCTATCGTACAGTTCCAGGCGGACGGCAAAGTCGCCGGCCTGCCGGGGGTCGATCGCTATTCGCTGTGCCTGGCCGGAGACTGCGCCTCCATGAGCGGCGGTTATGACAGCATCTGGCTGCAGCTCAACGGCGTCGGCAACCCTTGGATCTTTGTGCGTAAAGGCAAGCAACTGGAGATATTCCAGGCGATCAATACCGCGCGGACGGACGAAGTGCCCCAGTTCACTCCCGGCCCCCGCCAGTGGCTGCTTGAAAAGCAATAAGCAACCCTACACAGATCCAAATGTGGGGGGGTTGCTCCGATAGCGGTGCATCAGTCGACATCTCTTTGACTGATCTATCGCTATCGGGAGCAAGCCCCCTCCCACATTTTTGATCGCGTTTCAGCCTTTCAGAATCGCCGCGTAGCCTTCACGGTAAGTCGGATACCTCGGCTTCCAGCCCAGCGCCTTGGCTCGCGCATTGCTGCATTGCTTGCTGCCGGCACGGCGCACACTGGCGTCCTCGGACCACTCGGTAACCCCAAGATAGTCACGCAGCCAGGCCACCACCTCAGCCAACGGTGCTGGCGCGTCGTCGACGCCAATGTAGACCTTGTCCAACGAACCGCCCTGTTCCACATGACGCAACAAAAACGCCAGCAACCCCGCAGCGTCATCGGCGTGTATGCGGTTGCCATACAAAGGTGGGTCCACCGCCACACGGTAACCCTGGCGCACCTGGGTCAGCAGCCATTCGCGACCCGGGCCGTAAATACCGGTCAAGCGCACAATGCTCGCGGGTATGCCGCTGCTCAGTGCAACCTGCTCGGCTTCGAGCATGACTTGTCCGGAATACCCCTTAGCCTGAGTGTCCGAGGCTTCATCTACCCACTCACCGTTCTGCTGCCCGTAGACGCTGCTGCTGGACACAAACAGCAAGTGTTTGGGCGCCTGGCCGTAGTCTTCCAGCCACTCCAGCACGTGCTTCAAACCCTGAATGTAAGCAGCGCGATAGCCGGCTTCGTCGTGATCCGTCGCAGCGGCGCAATACACCAGATAATCCACGCCGCCGATGGGCCAAGTGTCGGGGCAGTCCTTTTTGAACAGGTCCCCGGCAATGCCGATGACGCCCTCAGGCAACCGCGAAATATCGCGGCGCAGGCCATGAACCTCCCATTCCGAGGCCAGCAATTGGCTAGCCAGCCGACTACCCACATCGCCGCATCCGGCAATCACAACAGAAGGTGCAGACATCACAAAACTCCGTATTCAAAGGTCTAGGTTAGCCCTCACAGCGGACCGGCGGCCAGAAAAAGCACAAATAAAGTTACTGTATTACTTCTGTTAACAAGAATTACTTGCAATAATGACCGCCCATTTGTCCTCGACCGTCCTAGGTCTGGTAGGGCGCTCACTCATTTTTTCTTCTCAGGTCCGGCCAGCATGACACGTAATACAACCCCCGCTTCGCCAACCAAGCCTCACAGCCCGTCCCGCGCCTGGCGCGCGATTGCTGCGATGCTGTTCAGCGTACTGCTGGCGCCGACCGCCGCATTCGCTGATGCCACCGCTCCAGCCACCCCGGTTGCCGCCGAGCAAAATGCCGCTGCCCCGGCCGCACCTGTCGCAGCGCCAGATGCCGCCAACCCGGCCGCGCCCGCCGACGCGCAAGACACCGGCGTCGTGCTGGAAGAAGACAACACCCTGGGCATGGCCCACGACCTGTCGCCATGGGGCATGTACCAGAACGCTGACGTCGTGGTGAAAGCCGTGATGATCGGCCTCGCCATCGCTTCGATCATCACGTGGACCATCTGGATCGCCAAGGGCTTCGAACTGCTGGGCGCCAAACGTCGTCTGCGCACTGAAATCGTCCACCTGAAGAAGGCGGCCACCCTCAAGGAAGCGAGTGAAAGCGCAACCAAAAAAGGCACACTGGCCAACCTGTTGGTGCACGACGCCCTGGAAGAAATGCGCCTGTCGGCCAATACCCGCGAAAAAGAAGGCATCAAGGAGCGTGTCAGCTTCCGCCTCGAGCGCCTGGTAGCGGCTTGCGGCCGTAACATGAGCAGCGGCACCGGCGTACTCGCCACTATCGGTTCCACCGCCCCCTTCGTCGGCCTGTTCGGCACCGTGTGGGGCATCATGAACAGCTTTATCGGCATCGCCAAAACCCAGACCACCAACCTCGCCGTCGTTGCCCCCGGCATCGCCGAAGCCCTGCTGGCCACGGCCCTGGGCCTGGTTGCCGCGATCCCTGCGGTGGTGATCTACAACGTCTTCGCCCGTTCGATTGCCGGCTACAAGGCCCAGGTATCCGACGCGTCGGCAGAAGTGTTGCTGCTGGTCAGCCGCGACCTCGATCACCTGCCTACCGAGCGCAGCTCGCAACCGCACATGGTGAAAGTGGGGTAATCGGCCATGGGCCTGCATTTGAATCAAGGCGACGACGAACTCGTCGAGAACCACGAGATCAACGTCACGCCGTTCATCGACGTGATGCTGGTATTGCTCATCATCTTCATGGTGGCCGCACCGCTGGCCACCGTGGATATCAAGGTCGACCTCCCTGCGTCCAGCGCCAAGCCCGCGCCGCGGCCGGAGAAGCCGATCTTCCTCAGCGTCAAGGCGGACCAACGCCTGTTCCTGGGTGAAGAAGAAGTGAAAACCGAAACCCTGGGCCCGGTGCTCGACGCCAAGACCCAAGGCAAGAAGGACACGACGATCTTCTTCCAGGCCGACAAAGGCGTGGATTACGGCGACCTGATGAGCGTGATGGATGCCTTGCGGGCAGCCGGCTACCTCAAGGTGGGCCTGGTCGGACTTGAGACGGCAGCCAAGAAATGATCACGACGCGCCACAAACTGACGCGTTATGGCACCAGCCTCGCCGTCGTGCTGGGCGTGCATGCCGTCGCGATTGCCATCGCGCTCCACTGGTCGGCGCCGCGCACGGTGCAACTGCCACCGGCCGCCATGGTCATCGACCTGGCACCGATGCCCGCGCCACCGCCGCCGGCCCCGCCGAAAGTGGTCACGCCGCCGCAGCCGCCCGCTCCGGTAGAAGAGTTGCCTTTGCCGAAACTGGCCGAGGCGCCCAAGCCGACGATCCAGGTGCCTAAGCCGGTCAAGCCCAAGCCCAAACCTCAGCCGCCCAAGCCGGTAGAGAAAAAGATCGAACCGCCCAAGGAAAAACCTTCCGAGGACCCACCGAGCGACGCGCCGCCAACCCAGGCGCCCGCTGAAAAATCGGCCCAGCCGGTGCCTGGCCCATCGCCGCAGCAGATCGCAGCCAAGGCATCCTGGGAAGGCACCCTGTTGGCGCACTTGCAGAAGTACAAGAAGTACCCGCCAGGCGCTCAGGCCCGTGGCAAGGAAGGCCTGAACCGCCTGAAATTCGTCGTCGATGCCGATGGCAACGTACTGTCCTACGAGTTGGTGGGCCGTTCCGGCAACGCCGACCTGGACCGTGCAACCCTGGACATGATCCGTCGTGCCCAACCGCTGCCCAAGCCACCGGCTGACATGTTGAAAGGTGGCAGTATCGAGATCGTTGCACCGTTCGTGTACAACATCGAAAAACGTCGACGCTAAGCCTCTGCGTGGGCACTCTCGGGTGCCCACGGTTGCCGCTCCCTCCCCTCGCACAGCCTTCAACCTGAACCGGGATTGAACAGGTTGTGTGCACACCCAATCTTCACTTGTAACACTTCATTGCAACGCCAATCATCCGCGAACAGTTCTCATTAGTGGATAGCCGGTGTGCGCAACCTCGCCCGATTGACCCTCGCCCTGCTTGCGTTTCCGGTCGCCGCCCAGGCCGATCGACTGGTCACGCTGGACATTCAAAACCACACCTTCACCCCTTCAAGCTTCGAAGTGCCTGCGGGCGAACGCTTTCGGATCCAGCTCACCAGCCATGACGAGAGCGTCGATGAGTTCGAAAGCTATGACATGAAGTTCGAAAAAATCATTGTTCCCGGCAACACCGTCACGGTGTTCGCCGGCCCGCTGCACCCAGGCACCTACACCTTCTTCGATGACTACCACCCAGACCAGGCCAAAGGCACGGTCACCGCCATCGCGGCGAAGGAGTAGGCCATGCTCGCGTGTCTATTGATTGTGTTTCGCGAAGTGCTGGAAGCCGGGATCGTGGTCGGGATCGTCATGGCCGCCACCCAGGGGCTGGCGCGACGCGGCCTGTTTATCGGCGGCGGGATCGCCGCAGGCGTATTGGGTGCGGGCCTTCTGGCGCTGTTTACCGGGGCAATCACCCAGGCGCTGCAAGGGTTCGGTCAAGAAATTTTCAACGCGGCGATTCTGATCGTGGCGGTCTTCATGCTCGGCTGGCACAACCTGTGGATGGCCACCCATGGACGTGAGCTGGCGGCACAACTGCGCAGCGCCGGCAATGCGGTGCTGCGTGGGGAAAAATCACTCTGGGCGCTCGCTGTGGTGATCACCGTGGCGGTGTTGCGCGAAGGCTCCGAGATCGTCCTGTTCCTGTATGGCATTGCCGCCTCGACCCACACCGACCCACTGACGATGCTGGCCGGCGGCGTGCTTGGCATCTTCGCCGGCGCAGCCCTGTCGTGGCTGCTGTATCGCGGCCTGATCGCCGTCAGCCTCAAGCGCCTGTTCTCGATCACCGCCTGGATGATCGCGCTGCTCGCCGCCGGTATGGCCGGACGCGCCGCCGCGATCCTCGCCGGTATCGACCTGATTCCTGCCTGGGGCTATCAGCTCTGGGACACTTCCTGGCTGGTGTCCGACGCCAGCCTCACCGGCAGGGCGCTGCAAGCGCTGGTGGGCTACACCGATCGACCGCTGGGTGTTCAGCTGGTTGCCTGGGTGGTCACGTTGCTGCTTCTGGTGACGGGCAGTCGATTGCTTCACTCACGTTCCACCTCCCACGGAGCTACCCCATGAAACCTTTGAGCAAACCCTTGGCCGCCGCGTTGATACTCGTCGGCGGCGCGGCCATGTCCACCCTCGCCCAAGCCCGCGAATACCCGATTGGCGGCCCGGTGCAGGCCAATGACATGGAAATCGCATCGTCCTACCTGGTGGGCATCGAAATGGCGCCCATGCCGCCAGGCATGGTCATGAGCAAGGACTCGGTACACCTGGAAACCGACGTCCACGCCACCGCCGATAACAAGTACGGCCTGGCCAACGGTGAATGGGTACCGTACCTGACCATCACCTACTCGCTGATCAAGCAAGGCGCGCCGGACTACAAGGAGATCGGCACGCTGCTGCCGATGGTCGCCAAAGACGGTGCCCATTATGCCAACAACGTGAAGATGGACGGCCCCGGCACGTACACCGTGGTACTGCGCTACGAAAGCCCGCAGATCAAGGGGTTTTTCCATCACGTCGACAAGGAAACCGGTGTGCCTGAATGGTGGTCCCCCTTCACCAAAACCTTCACATTCAAGTACCCACAGAGTTGAGTCCCTGCTTACGACAGCCGATTAGCGGGTGTCGTAAGCACCACTGTGTCTGATAACGTGCGTCTATCGATTGCAGCCGGTATGCTTGGCCCGCAACCTCATGGACGCCCGCTATGACTCTTACAGAATTACGCTACATCGTGACCCTCGCCCAAGAACAACACTTCGGCCACGCGGCTGAGCGTTGCCACGTCAGCCAGCCGACGCTGTCGGTGGGCGTGAAAAAGCTTGAAGACGAACTCGGTGTGCTGATTTTCGAGCGCAGCAAAAGCGCCGTGCGCCTGACTCCCGTGGGCGAAGGTATCGTGGCCCAGGCTCAAAAAGTACTGGAGCAAGCGCAGAGCATTCGCGAGCTGGCCCAGGCCGGCAAGAACCAGCTGACTGCCCCGCTCAAGGTCGGCGCGATCTACACCGTCGGCCCGTATCTGTTCCCGCACCTGATCCCGCAACTGCACCGCGTTGCCCCGCAGATGCCGCTGTATATCGAAGAAAACTTCACCCACGTATTGCGCGACAAACTGCGCAACGGCGAGCTGGACGCGATCATCATCGCCCTGCCGTTCAACGAGGCGGACGTACTCACCCTGCAGCTCTACGACGAGCCCTTCCAGGTGCTGATGCCCGCCTCCCACCCGTGGACCCAGAAAACCACCATCGACGCCGGGCTGCTCAACGACAAGAGCCTGCTGCTGCTGGGCGAAGGCCACTGCTTCCGCGACCAGGTGCTGGAAGCCTGCCCAACCCTCACCAAGGGCAACGACGGCGCCAAGCACACCACGGTGGAGTCCAGCTCCCTGGAAACCATCCGCCACATGGTCGCCTCCGGCCTGGGTATCTCGATCCTGCCGCTGTCGGCGGTGGACAGCCATCACTACGCCCCCGGCGTGATCGAAGTGCGCCCACTGACGCCGCCGGTGCCGTTCCGTACCGTGGCGATCGCCTGGCGCGCGAGTTTCCCGCGGCCCAAAGCGATTGAGATCCTCGCCGACTCGATCCGCCTATGCTCGGTGGCCAAGCCGCCTGCCGCTGCGAGCTGAAAACCGTATGACCGAGTTGTCGCAGGTGTCGGTGACGGCACTCAAGGGTGTCGGTGAAGCCATGGCCGAGAAGTTGGCCAAGGTCGGCCTGGAAAACCTCCAGGACGTGCTGTTCCACCTGCCCCTGCGCTACCAGGACCGCACCCGCGTGGTACCCATCGGCCAATTGCGCCCTGGGCAGGATGCGGTGGTCGAAGGCACGGTCAGCGGCGCCGACGTGGTGATGGGCAAGCGTCGCAGCCTGGTCGTGCGCCTGCAGGACGGCACCGGCGGCCTGAGCCTGCGCTTCTACCATTTCAGCAACGCGCAGAAGGACGGCCTCAAGCGGGGTACCCGCGTACGCTGCTACGGCGAAGCGCGCCCCGGGGCGTCCGGCCTGGAGATCTACCACCCTGAATACCGTGCGATTACCGGCGACGAACCGCCGCCGGTAGACACCACCCTCACGCCGATTTATCCGCTTACCGAAGGCCTTACCCAGCAGCGCCTGCGCCAGCTATGCATGCAGACGCTGACGATGCTCGGCCCCAAGAGCCTGCCCGACTGGCTGCCCCTGGAACTGGCCCGCGATTATCAATTGGCGCCGCTGGATGACGCGATTCGCTATTTGCATAACCCGCCGGCCGATGCCGATGTCGACGAACTGGCCCTGGGTCATCACTGGGCCCAGCACCGCCTGGCTTTCGAAGAACTGCTCACCCATCAGTTGTCCCAGCAGCGCCTGCGCGAAAGCATGCGTTCCCTGCGCGCGCCGGCGATGCCCAAGGCCACGCGCCTGCCCGCGCAATACCTGGCCAACCTCGGTTTTGCGCCCACCGGTGCCCAGCAGCGCGTTGGCAATGAAATCGCCTACGACCTCAGCCAGCAAGAGCCGATGCTGCGTCTGATCCAGGGCGACGTGGGCGCCGGCAAGACCGTGGTCGCCGCCCTCGCCGCCTTGCAGGCACTGGAGGCGGGCTATCAGGTGGCGTTGATGGCGCCAACCGAGATCCTTGCCGAGCAGCACTTCATCACCTTCAAGCGCTGGCTCGAACCGCTGGGCCTGGAAGTGGCATGGCTGGCCGGCAAGCTCAAGGGCAAGAACCGCGCAGCGGCCCTGGAACAGATCGCCGGCGGCGCGCCGATGGTGGTGGGCACCCACGCGCTGTTCCAGGACGAAGTGCAGTTCAAGAACCTGGCCCTGGTGATCATCGACGAGCAACACCGCTTCGGCGTGCAACAACGCCTGGCCCTGCGCCAAAAAGGCGTGGGCGGGCGCATGAACCCGCACCAGTTGATCATGACCGCCACACCAATCCCCCGCACCCTGGCCATGAGCGCCTACGCCGACCTCGACACCTCGATCCTCGACGAACTGCCGCCAGGGCGTACCCCGGTCAACACCGTGCTGGTCACCGACACCCGGCGGGTGGAAGTGATTGAACGCGTACGCGGCGCGTGCGCAGAAGGGCGCCAGGCGTATTGGGTGTGCACGCTGATCGAAGAGTCCGAAGAGCTGACCTGCCAGGCCGCCGAAACCACCTTCGAGGACCTCACCAGCGCCCTCGGCGAACTCAAGGTCGGGCTGATTCACGGGCGTATGAAACCAGTGGAAAAAGCGGCGGTGATGGCCGAATTCAAGGCCGGCAATCTGCAATTGCTGGTGGCCACCACGGTGATTGAAGTCGGCGTGGACGTGCCCAACGCCAGCTTGATGATCATCGAAAACCCAGAGCGCCTGGGCCTGGCGCAACTGCACCAGCTGCGCGGCCGCGTGGGCCGGGGCAGTGCGGCCAGCCACTGCGTATTGTTGTATCACCCTCCGCTGTCGCAGATCGGCCGTCAGCGCCTGGGCATCATGCGCGAGACCAACGACGGTTTTGTCATTGCCGAAAAAGACCTGGAACTGCGCGGCCCCGGCGAAATGCTCGGTACTCGCCAGACCGGCCTGTTGCAATTCAAGGTCGCCGACCTGATGCGTGACGCCGATTTGTTGCCTGCCGTACGCGATGCGGCGCAAGCCCTGCTGGAACGCTGGCCGGATCACGTCAGCCCGCTGCTGGATCGCTGGCTGCGCCACGGGCAGCAATACGGCCAAGTGTGACGCCTGACTCACTTAAGCGACCTACAGATGTATCAAGCTGGTTATACTTCGGTGACTGTACGAATTTGGATCAGGCCATGTCAGAAGTTGCTCTCGCCACAGCCCCACTGACCGCCCCGCCGGTCATTCGGGCTCTGCTCGCAAAACTCGCCATCCCCTACGCGGAAGTCATCGAACATCCGGGCCTGAATCCAGCACGAAAGGTCCAGGCGGTGCTGCTGGAAGATGCGGTGGGCGCACTGATGGTGCTGTTTCCGCAAAACCAGTTGCTCGACCTCAACCGCCTCACCGAACTCACCGGCCGCCGCCTCACGGCGGTGCCGCCGGAACGCGTCAGGCGCATGCTGGACAAGCATGAGCTGAGCCTGCTGCCCGGGTTGCCGGCACTTACCAGTTCGCCATGTCTGTACGAAGGCAGCCTGCTCAACGAGCCGAGTCTGCTGGTGCACTCTGGCGAAGCCGGGTTACTGCTGGAAATCGCCAGTGACGCCTTCAAAACCATGCTCACCAAGGCCAGCGCCGCGCAGTTCGGCGAGCCGCTGAGCAATATCCGCCCCAACCTCGACCGCCCCAACGATGACCGCGAGGAAATCACTCAGGCCATGCAGGCGTTCACCGCGCGCCGCATTCAGCAGCGCCTGGAAGCGACTATCGAGATTCCGCCGCTGGCCGACACCGCGCAAAAGATCATCAAGCTGCGCGTGGACCCCAATGCGACCATCGACGACATCACCGGCGTGGTCGAAACCGACCCGGCGCTGGCGGCTCAAGTGGTGAGCTGGGCAGCGTCCCCGTACTACGCATCACCGGGCAAGATCCGCTCGGTGGAAGACGCCATCGTCCGCGTGCTGGGCTTTGACCTGGTCATCAACCTGGCGCTGGGCCTGGCCCTGGGCAAAACCCTGAGCCTGCCCAAAGATCACCCCCACCAGGCCACGCCGTACTGGCACCAGTCGATCTACACCGCCGCCGTGATCGAAGGCCTGACCCGTGCCATGCCCCGCGCCCAGCGCCCGGAAGCCGGCCTGACTTACCTCGCCGGCCTGCTGCACAACTTCGGTTACCTGCTGCTGGCCCACGTGTTTCCGCCGCACTTCTCACTGATCTGCCGCCATCTGGAGGTCAACCCGCACCTGTGCCACAGCTACGTGGAACAGCACCTGCTGGGCATCAGCCGCGAACAGATCGGTGCCTGGCTGATGCGCTATTGGGACATGCCGGATGAACTGTCCACCGCCCTGCGCTTCCAGCACGACCCGACCTACGACGGCCAATACGCCGAATACCCGAACCTGGTGTGCCTGGCCGTGCGCCTGTTGCGCAGCCGCGGGATTGGATCCGGGCCGGATGAAACCATCCCGGATGCGTTGCTGGAGCGTCTGGGCTTGAGCCGCGAAAAGGCTGAGGAAGTGGTCGCCAAGGTGCTGGACGCCGAAGTGCTGTTGCGAGAGCTGGCCTCTCAGTTCAGCCAAGGCTGAATGTATAACCTGTCAGGCCGCTATCGGGAGCCACTCGGTTTTATTGAAAAACCTCAGTTCTTCTTTTTCTTCGGCCGCAAATACTTGGTCAACCCCTGGAACCAGATCACCAGCGCCGGGTTGCCCTTGATCTGGATCGACTTGTCCTGAATCCCCGTCATGAACGCCAATTGCTTATTCTTCGCCTGCATCGTGGCGAAGCCGTAGGCCGCATCCTTGAACGCAATCGCGAACGCCGGCGCCGGGTGAACCCCTGAGCGGCTGGTAATACGCTGGTCTTTGACGATGAAGTGACGGGCAACCTTGCCGTCGAGGGTCTGCAACTGGAACGCCAGGTCTTTGTCACCCAACTGTTGCTGGAAGGCAGGATTGGTGCGGCTGGCTTTGCCCATCATCAGGCCCAGCACCCACAAGAGAAGACGAAATTTCATGCACGCGGCCTCGGTGTCATTATTAAGTGGCCGCAGCAGTGTAACCAATTGCAAGCAGAACGCCACCGATCTAGCGCTTTAGGCGCAGATCGGCTGGCGTTTAACGCTTATAGCAACATCTTACTCAAACGTTAGGGCAAGGCACCGGCGCCCAGTCGGCCAGGTTTGGATCGCGGCAGGTGCCTTCGATCTGTGCCTTACCGGCGCTGGCGACTTTCTTGCTTTCATCCTGCTTGTTCTGGGCGGTCTGGAAGGTTTTCTCGGTGGAGACCGCTTCGGTAGGGACGGTTGGAAGCGGCGGCTTCTTCGGCGGCTTGGTACCGGTGCCTTTCTTCTTGTTGGCCGGCGGCACGACAGGCGTTACATCGGCCTTGGCCACGGTGACCACGTCGGCACGCTGCACGCCGACCTGTTGCAGGTCTTTCTCGTAGGCCTGGGTGTAGTTGTTCAGGTCTTCGGCAGCCTTGCCATTGACCGCAACGATCAGGTCATTGGATTCCTTCAGGCCCGCGACGATTTCCGCCAGGCGCTTGCGGCCTTCGGTGTCGTTGACCGTCTTGGCCTTGCGGTCCGAGACCAGCTTGGTGAACGCGCTCTGGTAGCACTGCTGGGACGCCTTGGCATACGCCGTGCTGCGATCGATATCGGAAGCGCTTTTGTTCACGTCAGCGGCATAGGAGGCGATGCGCTGGTTGTCATCGGCGATCTGCTTCTGACGCTCGGTGTAGTAACCCGCCGCGCCGCCGGCCAGGGCACCACCGGCTGCGCCGATCGCGGCGTTACGACCGCGCTTTTCCTTGTCGCCGGTCAGGGCGCCCAGCAAGGCACCGCCGGCAGCGCCGATGGCCGCGCCAGTGACAACCGACTTGGTCATGTTCGAATCGGTGGCACGCAGGTGCTGTACCGGCTCGTAGCAGTTGGGGTAGTACTCGACTTTTGTGCTGGACGCGACCTTGGAGGCCGGCGATGTCGCACAACCGGTCAGCACCGTGCTGAAGCCGGCCGCGATCAGCAGCAAATGACGCTTGGAAACCGCCTTACGGGAAAAAAGCATAAGTTGTGTTCTCTTCTAAGTTTGACTTGCCCAGCACGGCAACCGCCGCCTGAGTCCCTTCCAAGCTCGCTGCAACCAACGGTCAAGACCGCTGACCGCTCGCTGCGAGCAATTCCTTCAAGATCGTCGCCGGGTCGGCCCGCTGTTGTTTGCGGTAATTGCCGACATGGCTGACGAATAGTGTCGCGCGCGTGACCAGGCTCTTACCGAGCACGGGCTTGCGATCCAACTCTTCCTTGATCCGTTGAAACTGTGCCTGGATCACCGCATCGGTGTAGCGCGTGCCGGTGGCCAGGTTGTCGATGTAAATCGCGACCGCGCCGTCGAGGGCGCTGCGCCCGTTGGCAATGGCCATATCAAACAACTGCGCGCTGGCCTGGTCCTTGTTGTCCACGGCCTGCTGGCGGCTCTTCTGCAGGTTGGCCAGGCGAATGTTGTAGTTGCTGATGGTCTCGGCCACCAGCGCGGAAGACTGAATCAGGTTGCCCGCCGCCTCTTCGCGTTGCTGGGCGATCAGCGAAACGTTGCGCTTGAGCTCTTCGTTGACCAGGCCCAGTTCGGCTTGCAGCTTGGGGTCGGCGCTGGCGGCGATGATGCTGTCCAGGCGCTTGGTGGGGTCCTGGGCGTCGTCGATGGCGTCGGTCAGCGACGCCAGGCGCCCTTCCTTTTGCCACTGCGCGAACAGCTCCTTGTAGCGCGAGCGCGGCGCGGACAGCGCGCCAATCGCCACGCGAAAACCGGTGGTTTCGTTGCTTTGTTCGGTGCCGTCGGCGGCGAACAACGGGTATTCGCGGCGCATGCCGGTAAACAGCGTGCCCTCGCCTTCCAGGTAATTGCCGCCCTTGACCACGAAGCCGCCATAGGTGCCCTGGCGGCGCCCGGCATGTACCAGTTGGAAAGATTCCTGGACCATTTCCGCCGCGTTGCCGATCACATCGAACATGCCGATCGGGTTGGGCAGTTTGGTGCCGATGGGCATCAAGCGCGCGGCCTGACCTGTGCCGCCGGCGACCTGGTTGAACACCGCGTAATCGCCCAGCGGGCCGTCGCTGTCACTGCCTTCGGCGCGGCGCGGGAACAACCGCCCTTCCAGGTCCTGACGGCTCACCGCCTGGCCACCGCGTGCCGCGAACTCCCATTCCACCTCGGTAGGCAGGCGCACAAACCCCAGGCCGCCGTCTTCGGCCGACGTCCCGCGCCCGCTCACCGGCAGCAACTCACGGTGGTATTTCATCAGCCAGGCGCTGTACACCGCCGAGAAGCGCTCGGCCTCAAAGCGCGACAGCTTCACCTTGGGCAAACGCCCGGCCATGCCGGTGGGCGCCTCGCAGGCCGGGGCCGGCTCGCCACTGGCCAGGGACTGCGCCTGGGCCATCACCTGGGCGTACTGGCGCGCGGTAACTTCGTACTTGCCGATGAAATACAGCATGGGCTTGAGCGGGGTCTTGGCGTCGGTCTTCGGCATCAGCGGCGCGATGACTTTGTTCCAGTCCCTGGGCAAGTCCTTGAGGGTGAACTGGCCGTTGATGAAATCGCGGCGATAGCCGGAAATAAACGACTGCTGATACCCCGCCTCGCCTTCGGCAAAGGGGTAACCGAGGCTGATCTCACGGTCATCCAGGGTGCCCTGGGCCAGCACGTAGGCGTAGCGGAACACCATATTGCCGTCGCACGGCAGCGGCAGGCTGACGTCGTCCGGCAACGGTTTGGGGTTGTCCAGTTTATCGCTTGCTTCATCCGCCCAGGCCAGCGAGGCCAGGCTCAGCGCCACGGCGGCGCCCAGTAACTTATACATCTCTGATTCCTTCGCAAGCCTGGATACGCGCCACTCGCCAACCGCCGCAAGCTGCCGCCACGGCACTGACGCCGAGGACTGCAATCAGGGCCAGGCCGTAGTGGCGCGCCAGCAGGTGACTGGCGTGTTCGCCCGGCACCTGCACGAATAATGTATTCAACCCCGCCTCGGCCAGGCCATAGAGCCCGGCGCTGAACACGGCGGCAAAGCCTGCGCTATAGAGCGCCTGCAGCACCACGAACAACAGTAGCCCACCGGTGGGAAATCCCAACAGGCGCAACACCGACAATTCCCGACGCTTGCGCGCCACAGCGGCCAGGGCCCCGGCGAAGATCGCCGCAAAAGCGCCCGCCAACGCCAACCCGGCGATGATCCAGAATACGACCGACAGGTTGCGGCTCAACGACTGCACCTGGGCAATGGTGTTCGCCTGGGTCGACACCAACAGGTTCTGCCCGGCGAAAAACACGCGCAGCGTCTCCACATCAGTGAGGCTGCGCGCATACAGGCGAAACGCCGGATACACGCGCTGCTCGCCCACGGCCACCTCTTCCCCCGCCCATCCCAACGCCGCTACGGCGCGCCCATCGCGATAATCTTCCGCCGCTTCCAGCAAGCCCAGGTCAGCGAACAAAGCGTCTCGGGCAAAGGCTTCCAACGGCAACACCGCCACCACCCGCACCCGCGTGCGCTGTTCCTCGACACGCCCAGCCACCTGACGCGCGAAGCGGGTTTCCAACATGTCGCCAGGCCGTGCCGCCAGCTTTTCGGCGGCGGTGTGGCTCAGCACGATCTGGTCCAGGCCCTTGGGCATCGCCAGATCGCCCAGCAAGGGATCACCCGGCGCCGTCGGCAGCATCTCCAGGGTCAGCGTTCCCACCTGCGCCGTCGCCGCGATCTGCCGCGTGCGCGGCAGCGCAAACGCCACATCAGGGCGTTGGCCCAGCTGCGCGATAAATGTGCTGCTGAATCGACCACCGCCCAGCGGAATAATTTCACGGGTAGCCGGATCGGTCTGCAATCGTTCGGTCAAACTGCTAACCAGTCCAAATTTCAAGCCGAATAACACCAACAATGGCGCGATCACCGCCACCAGCGCCAGCACCGAACAGGCCGACAGCCAGGCATCGTTGCGGTAATCCTGCCAGGCCAGCGACGCCACCAAAGGGATACGCATCAGCACGCCTCCCCAAGGGTGGCGGTGACGCCGCCGTCGGCATCGCGGCGGCAACTGATGCGCCGCACCTGCAAGCCACTGGCGCGGGCCAGGGGTTCGTCATGGGTGGCGATCACGCAGGCGGCGCGGTATTCGCGGGCCTGGGCCAACAGTGCATGCATCACGCGCTCGGCATTCAGCGGGTCGAGGGACGCGGTGGGCTCATCCGCCAGCACCAGTTGCGGTGCGTGGGCCAGGGCACGCGCGCAGCTCACGCGCTGGCGTTGCCCCACCGACAGTGCCGAGGGTTTCTTGGCCAACTGGTCGCTGATTTCCAGCTGTTCGGCCAGACGCGTCACGCTGCCATCGTCCTTCAAGCCCAGCAGTTGGCGGGACAAAGCGATATTGCCGCGCACATCGAGAAACCCCAGCAACCCACCGGTTTGCAGCACATAACCCAAGTACTGGCTGCGTAATGCGGCGAGTACCGATTGCTGACCGGCGCGCCACAAGCCGCCGATGTCCTGCTGATTGAATTCAAAGCGGCCCGCCTGGTCCGGCGCCAGCACCAACGCGAGCAAGTCCAGCAAGGTGCTTTTGCCGCAACCACTGGGCCCCACAATCGCCACTTGCTCGCCCGCGCGCAGCGCCAGCGCCGGGATCACCAGGCTATAACGCTGGCTACCGACGCCCCGTCTTTTGTGCACCGCGCTCAGGTTCAGCATTACGGCAGCGTCGACAACGGCACGCGGTACAACGCATCGCCCGGCTCGGCATCGCCAAAACGGACCCAGTTGGCCACGTCATTGTGGAAGGTTTCGTAGAGGCGGATCTTCGAATCCAACTCGTCGATAAAGTCTTCCTGCTCGGCCACGCTCAACGACAACCACAAATCCTGGGTCATGTTCAGCGATTTGCTGCGGTACGGCAGGCCTTCCAGGTATTCGCCGAGGATGCCGCCGTCGGCCAGGTTGCCGCCCTTGCGCAGGGCTTGCGGGTCGCGGCTCATATAGGCCGAGGCACTGGCGATTTCCTGGAAGAAATCCTTGGGCGAGGTCTGGGTCTTGCGCGCCGCGTCCACGATCAGTTTCAGCGACTGCTGCAAGTCGTTGAGCTGCAATTTGGTCAGCATCACACACACCTGGAACGCCGGCAGCGCCGGGTTGGTCAGGTCGCGATCGGCGGTCCAGGCGCTGACCAGTTGCGGCGCCTGGCTCGCGGTCTTGCGGCCAAGGAAGTCCATGTGCATGGCATACCCGACCGCCGCGGTTTTGTCCGCCAGGCTTGGCGCGGCACTCAGCAACGGCACCGGCTGCGGCGTATCGCTGCGCACCTGATGCACCAAGTTGGCGAAGACGGTGCCGATCTCGTCGACACGCTCGCCCAACTTGCGCACATCGCCACCCGGTACCGGCGTGTACAGGTCGCCGATCCGCGGGTTGGCGTCGGCGGTGAGCACGCGGTACTGGCTCTCGGCGCCGGCGTGGGTTTTCTTGCCGGCATCGGTGCGCAGGTGCAGGGCGTAGATCTTGATCTGCTTGCCCAACGCGGCCTGACGCACTTCGGCCTCGTTCATCTGGGTGGCGGCAAACGGGTCGTTCTTGCGCAGCGCACCGGCATCGGTGACCAGCAGGATGATGCGCCCGCCATAGCCGGACCAGTCCATGCCATCCACCGCCTGCATCACCCCGGCAAACGCGTCTTCGTTGAACGAATGGCTGGACACGCTGGAGGCTTTGACCTGGCGCGCCATGTCGAGGAAACGCTGCGGGTCGCGGCCCTGATCCAAAGTGATCAGGGTCTTGGCCACGTATTCCAGGCCGGGGGTTTTCTGGGTGCTGTTGCGAAAGCCGACCATGCCGAAGCTGACGCTATCGAGTTCGCCGCGCTCGGCGATACGGGTTTGCAGTTCGTGTACCACATCGCGGATCTGGTCGATGTAGGGCTGCATCGACACGGTGGTATCCACCACCAGCACCACGGCGGTGCGGAAGGCGTCGGCATTGGCATTGGCATTGATGACCGGCGTGGCCGGCTTGGCCACCGCGCTGCTGCCGGGGTCGATGGAGGCGATATTGAGCAACTGCACCGGCTGGCCGTTTTCGTCGAAGCTCTCTTTGGAGTCGAAGATCGGCAACAGGTAAAACTGGTTCTGCGGCACCGCGCTGGCAGCCGGTTCCAGGGCCAGGACCTGGCCGTTGTCGTCGCTGTGCTTCTGCGCTTTGGCCAGCACACCTTTGGCGGCGGCGGGGTCGGCGAGCAGTTTTTCCACTTCCCCCGGTTGGCGCAGGAACATCACCGGCGCACGCCCCGAGCGCTCGGTGAACTTGAGCACCAGGCTCTGCTTCCAGTCGCTGACCTGGGCGGCCGGCAACCAACCGTCGCTGCGCCCATCGGTGGCGGCGCCGACGCGCACCCACGGCTGGCCGTCGAGGTCTTTGCGTTGGTACACGTAGAGCACGGAGAACGCCGGCAGCGCTTTGCCGGGCGCACTGCCGGCCTCGCTGGAAAGCTTGGCGCCGGGCTTGCTCAGCACACGTTGGAACAGGGTCTTTTTACCGGCCATCAACAGCGGGCGCTGGCCGCCATCCACCTCGGCCACCGCTGCGGGGGGCATGGCCGGCGGCGTGGCTGCCGGTACAACGGCTGCAGGCGGTTTTGCCGGTTCGTCACTACCGCTCAACCACCAGTAACTCGCGCCGCCAATCGCCAGCGCCACCGCCACGGCTACCGCCGCCAGTGCCAACACCGGCCCACGGCGCTGTTCGGACACAGCCTTGTGCTGCGTCGGCGTCACCACCGGTTGGCGCTCCGGCTGCGGCTGGGGTTTGGCGGTGGGGATCTCGATGGACTGCGGCGTGATCCCCGCCAAATCAAAATTCATCGGAATAGGCAGCGGCCGCACCAGCGTGGCTTCCGGCGAATCCGCCGGCAGTTGCTCCAGCGCCAGCAGCAATGCCGCCGCATCCGGGAACCGTTCGGCCGGGTCCTTGGCCAGCAGCTTGCGCAGCACGCCCTGATACCGGCCGTGGTGCACCGGCAATTCCGGCAATGGCTCGGTCAGGTGCGCCAGCGCGGTAGACAGCGCATCGGTGCCGCTGTACGGCAGCTTGCCGACGAGGATTTCGTACAACACCACGCCCAGCGCATACAGGTCGGCGCGGCCATCGATCTCCTGGCCCCGCGCCTGTTCCGGGCTCATGTAGCTCGGCGTGCCCACGGCAAAACCGGCCTGGGTGAACTGGGTGCGGTCATCCAGGGACTTGGCAATGCCAAAGTCCGACAACACCGCCGTGCCGTCGGCGCGAAACAGAATGTTCGCCGGCTTGACGTCGCGGTGCACCAAGCCCTGGGCATGCGCATAACCCAGCGCCGAGGCAATCTGGCGAATCAAGGTCACGCCCTGCTCCGGCGTCATGCCGGCGGCGATGCGTTCCTTGAGCGTGCCGTTGGGCAGGTATTCCATGGCCATGTAATACAGCTCACCGACATTGCCGATGTCATGGATGGTCACCGTGTGCGGGTGCGACAGGCGCGCCAGGGTTTTGCCTTCGCGCAGGAAGCGCTCGCAGAACGTCGGGTCGGCCGCCAGCGCCGCCGCCATCACCTTCAACGCCACCTTGCGCTCCAGCGAGCGCTGGGTTGCCAGGTATACGCTGGCCATCGCGCCTTCGCCGATCTCGCCTTCGATGTCGTAGCCCGGAATCACGATATTCATACCGATACCTTCACGACGATGGCGGTGATGTTGTCCGGTGCGCCGCGATTAAGCCCCAGGTGTACCAGGCTGCGCACGATTTCATCCGGGGCGTCGTGGCTGAGCACGTCGCGGATTTCATGATCTTCGACGGTCTTGTTCAGGCCATCGCTGCACAGCAGGTAACTGTCACCGGGGGCGATCAGCAGATCGAGCACCGCCACCTCAAGCTGGGCTTCCACGCCCACGGCGCGGGTGACGATATTGGCGCGCGGGTGTGTGCGGGCATCGGCTTCGCTGAGCAGGCCGCTGTCCTGCAAGTCCTGCACATAACTGTGGTCGCGGGAAATGCCCTCCAGCACGCCGTCGCGCAGGCGATACAAGCGACTGTCACCGGCCCACAAACACACGCCGCGCAAGCCACGGGCGGCCAGCGCCACCACGGTGCTGCCCATCATGGTCACGCCACGGTTGGCGGTTTCTTCGCGCACGGCAGCGTTGATGCGGATCAGGTCATTGCGCAAGGCCGCCGAGTATTCGTCGAGGGAGCGACCCATCGGCACGCTGCGCAGGCTGTCGACGATCAGGCTGCTGACGTAGTCCCCCGCCGCATGCCCGCCCATGCCGTCGGCCACCACCCACAGGCGGTTTTCCGGCAGGTCCAGGCACGCGTCTTCGTTGACTTGGCGCACCATGCCTACATGGCTTTTGCTTGCGGATTTGTACGTCGCCCCCATCTACACCACACCTTCTTGTCCGAGCAAAAACTGCGCAAAATCGCTGGCGGCGGGCAAGCCCTGACACCGCAATAAACCAGGGGAAATACGTTGCGAGCCACGGCCCCACCAGAGGCTTGCGCCTTCGCAGGCCTGCTCGGCGAGCGCGGCCATGCGCCCATGGGGCTCGGTGGCGGCCATGCGTTGCAGGCTGGCGAAACGGCTGTCGACCGCACGCGGCTCAGCCGTCGGCGCGCCGAGGCGGTCGAGGCCGTCGTTGAAACCTTCAAATGTCGCGCCGGCGTCCAGGGTGCTGAGCAGCAACTCTTCAGCCCGCTCGAACCACGCGTCCGACCCGCCCACCAGGGAGGCGGGGTTGTTGTTGTGATCGAGCAAAGCCACCACCGCCAGCGGAAAATAGCGCCCCACCCGGTCGATACTCGGCATCACCACGCCGGTCGCCGCGTCCGGCCCGCATACGCCCGGCGCCAGTACAAAGCGCCACAACGGGCTGACCAGGTACACATTGAGCCAATCACCGCCCAGGCTGTTCTGGCTGGCGAGCAAGCCCGCCGCGAGCCAGCTGTCCCACGGGCCGATAAAACTCTGGGGCAAGGCGCGGCTGACAAAGTCCCCGCGACTGGCCAGCTTGCCGTAGAAACCCAGGCTCGTCATAGCCGCTCCGGCAGGCTGAAGCCACTGATCACGCGACTCTTGAACGGGTTGAAGGCGCTGTTGGCGCGCAACTCGTAGGCGATGCTCGCGCCATCGACCCGCAAACGCAGGTTGAAGCGGTCCGGCGAGTTGCCAGCGGTGAGGTCCGATTGCTCCAGCAGGCGGAACCACGCCCACGGGCCATCCAGGGTCACGCCGGAACGGCCACTGGCCGACGGCGGCATGATGGAAATACGCACCACGCCAATGCTGCCGGGGTTCGGCCATTGCATCGCTACCGGGCGGCTCGGGCCGTGGTCGTAGCTCAGTTGCTGGCCGTCGAGGTCAAGCAGGAACTGGGTAATGGTCGGGTCCATCGACACCGGCTTGAGCTCGAAACGCACGATAGGCTGAGTGCCCCCCGACCTGAAGAACGCATCGCGAATAGTCGCGGCACGCTGGAAGGTTTGCAGCACACCCGGCGCAATCCCCAGCTTCTGCGCGGCGCCCGGCTGCCAGCGCCAGGTCGGCGCGGAGGTGTCCACGTAAGGTTGCAGGTATTTGCGGAAGTAGTTGTCCATCACCCCGCCCACGCCGAAGAACTGGCCGAAGTCATCCAGGGTGGCGTCGCGGGTGCTGCCCGGCGACATCGGGTAACGCCCCGCCAACGACTGGCGGTACACGTTGACCACTTCGCTGACCCAGGCCGCGTTCAGTTGGTTACGCACGCCGCCCATCATGCTGTTGGTGGTGGAATTGACCACCGACTTGACCATACCCTGTACCAATGGCGGCTGGCGCTCGGCATTCAGGCTGACCCGCGTGGCGGCGGCCGACGCCTGGTTCTTGGCCTCGCCGAGCAAGGCGTCGCCGCTGGCGCCGACCATGGCGCTGACCTGTACATACAGCGCATTCATGTCCGACAGCAGGCCATCGATGGCCGCCGGTTCGCCTTCGTTCTTGCTGACGATGCTGTTGAGCTCGGCAAAGTGCGCAGTCACCGGATCATCCGCCGCCTGCGGGGCATTGGCGGTGGGTTGTTCCTGGCCGAGCAGGCTGCCAAGGCGCTCCTTGAGCTTGTCCACACCGCCTTCCACCGGCACACCTTTGGCCGCCAGTTGGCGCTCTTCGGCTTGCAGGTCGGTTTCCTTGGCCACCGCCACCAGCAGTTTTTTCAGCGGTGAGCTCGGCCCGGAAATCACCCGCAGCACGTCAGCCGCCTGAGCCACGCTGGTGATGGGCACAAAGTCGATGTCGGCGAGCAGCGCGTCCCACTGACGCTGGTAATCCTGGAAGTACAGGCGCCGCACATCGGCGGCCAGGCTCACCACGTTCTGTTGATCGGCCTGCTCACGGCCGAGCACCCATTGCTCTTCAGCGAGGGTGCCGGTCTGGTTCAGGCTGCTGAGCAGGAACGCCTGGCGATAGCCCTTGGCGGTGAAAAACCCGCTCAACGGCTCGCCCAACGGCTTGCCGCTCTTGCGGCTGAACACCAGCGCGGCGTCGCGACCGGCGGCTTCGTTGATGCGAAAGTCCGGGATACCCTCGGGCAGCTTCTGGCGCTTGACCCGGTCGTAGACACGCTGGGCCACCGGCAATTGTTGCAGTTGGCGGCGCAGATCGTCGATCAAACGTGGGTCGAGGCGCGCATTCGGTGGGTGGCGCTCGAACAACGCCTGCAAGTGCCCGGTCAACGCCTGGCGCTGATCGGCCGGCAAGTCGCGCGGCAAGTTGCGGTCCCAGTCGAGCGCGATCCAGGCTTTGATGAAGTCCGGGTCGTAATGCTCGCTGTCGGCCAGCATCAGGTAGGCCTTGAGGCCTTCGTAAAGAAAGTCCGAGTTGCCGCCGCCGTGCAGTTGTTCTTCGATGCGCGTCACCAGGCGTGGCGCAAACACCGCGATCAGCAGCTTGCGGTAGACGCTGGCGGACTCGGCTTCGAGCATGTCGCCCTGATACAAGCCCAGGCCCTCTGACCAGTTGGGCGAGTCACCCGCAAGGTTTTTCACCGCGTTGAGCAACGGCAGCACGGCCAGCACTTCGCGCTGTGCCGGGCTCAGGTTCTGTACGGTCTGGCCCAGCGGCGCGACCTTCTGGTCGACCTGGGTGATATAGGCCTGGTTGGCGCGATAACTCACCCACCACAAGCCACTGACCACCACCACGGTCGCCACCGTCGCCGCGAGTACGCCGCGGGCGATCCACTTGCGCCGCCGTTCGACCTTCGGGTTCACCCCCACTAGCCCACGCTCGGCAAATGCCACGGCGGTAAACAGTTTTTCGATGAAGTAACTGCGCCCGGTGCCGCTCTGGCGCGCCAGGTGCTGGCGGTCCAGGTTCATGCTCTGGGCCATGGCGCCGATCAGGCGGTCAATCGGGCTGCCTTCCTGGGTGCCGCTGGTGAAATACACACCGCGCAGCAACGCACGCTCTTCGAAGGCGTTGGGTTTGAACACGCCTTCGAGGAAGCTTTGCAGGCAATCCTTCAACGCGCCGAACTGCTGTGGGAAGCCGTAGATCAGGTCGCGCCGCGCCGGGTCGCGTTCCTGTTGCAGGCGCTCCACCAAGCGTTCGTTGAGGCGCTGTTCGAGGCCGGCGAACTCACTTTGCAAATGGGCCAGCGGGCTGTCGCTGTTCTTGCCGTCGTCCAGGGCAAACGTCATGCCCCACACCTGGGCGCGGTCTTCCTTGCTCAGGTTGTCGAAGAACTCCATGAAGCCCGGCACCAGGTCGAGCTTGGTCAGCATCAGGTAGATGGGGAAGCGCACGCCCAGTTGGGTGTACAGCTCCTGGATACGCAGGCGAATCGCAGCGGCGTGGGCGGCGCGCTCGGCGTCGGTACCGAGCAGCAAATCCGACAGGCTGATCGCAATGAATGCGCCGTCGATGGGGCGACGCGAGCGCTGCTTTTTCAGCAGGTCGAGAAAGCCCAGCCACGCGGCTTTATCCACCTTGGAGTTGCTGTCCTGGGTGGTGTAGCGGCCAGCGGTGTCGAGCAGGACGGCCTGGTCGGTAAACCACCAATCGCAGTTGCGCGTACCACCGACGCCGCGCACCGCACCGGCGCCCAACTGCGCGGCCAACGGAAAATGCAGGCCGGAATTGACCAGCGCGGTGGTCTTGCCCGAGCCCGGCGGCCCGATGATCACGTACCACGGCAGTTCATAGAGGTTGCGCCGCTCATCACCGCCGAGCTTGGCTTTTTTCAACAGCGCGAGGGCTTCGTCCATGCGCTCGCGCAGGGTCGACAGCTCTTCGGCGGTGGCCACACTGTTGGGGTCGACCGGTGTTTGCGCCGCGAGGCTGCGCATGACTTCGGCAGCCTGGCGACGGGCCTGGACGATGCGGAACACGCGATAGGCGATCCACACCCCGAACACCAGGATGATCAGCGCCCAACGGCGCCCTTCTGGCACCAGCACGTCGAGCAACGGCCCGACAAACCAGATGATCAGGCTCAGGGCGATCAGGCCCAGCACCGGGATCACCCAGCGAATCATGAAACTGAAAAACGCCTTCACTCGACGCCCTCCGCCAATACGGTGATTTCAACCCGACGATTGCGGGCACGGCCTTCGGCTGTGCTGTTGGTGGCCAGCGGCTCGGTGTCGCTTCTGCCCTCGGCACTGAAGCGATCCGCCTGGCCGGTCTTGGCCGCCAGGATTTCCAGCACCGACTTGGCCCGCGCTTCGGACAACGCCCAGTTGGACGGGAAGCGCAGCGTGGCAATCGGGCGGTTGTCGCTGTGGCCGGTGACGCGCACCTGGCCCTTGACCTTGCGCACGGCGTCGGCGATGCGCAGCATCAGCGGCTGGTAGTCATCGACGATGCTGGAGCTGGCGGACGCGAACAGCTCATCGCCACGAATGGTCACCACGGAGCGGTCGACCTTGTCTTCCACCGCCACGCGCCCGGCCTTGATGTCTTCCGCCAGGAAGCCCGCCAGACGCGGCCGCTCGATGACTTTGGGCTGCGCCACCGGACGGTCGATGGCCTGCACCGGGATCTCGCCCAGGGCATGGATATTCTTGAACACCGGTTCCGCCTGCGCCGCCAGCAACATGCGCAGCACGAACAGCAACGCCAGCAGCAGCGCCAGGCCGATGGCCACGGCGATCCACGGCGGCATGAATTGCGCCAGGCGGTCCCGCGCCACGGTCACGCCGCGCCAGTGCGGCGACAGCTCGCGCTCGTGCTCGCCACGGGCGCTGCGAATCGCCGCCGCCGTGCGCTCGCGCAGGGCTTCCAACTGGCTGCGTCCGTCGTTCATCACGCGGTAGCGGCCTTCGAAACCCAGGCACATGCACAGGTACAACAGCTCCAGCAAATACAGGCGTTCCCGTGGGCTTTGCAGGCAGTGGTCGAGCAGTTGGAAGACTTTTTCGCCGCCCCAGGCTTCGTTGTGCACGGTGATCAAAAGGCTTTGCTTGCCCCACTCGCTGGTGCTGCCCCAGGGCGTGCTCAACACCGCCTCATCCAGGGCGGTGCACAGCGCGTAACGCGCCAACAGCACTTCGTTACGCGCCACGCCGGCGGCTTCGGCGCGCTCTTCGAACTGGCGCAGGTACGCCAGCAACTGCGCGCGCAGGCTGGCCGGCGCCGGGTGGGCGATGGTGTTGCGCAAGCGCGTCAGCAAGGCCAACAGCGGCCCCGCGGCGCTTTCCAGCGGGTTGAGGCCTTGGCTTTTGCCGGTGAGCATCGGCGCGGCCGGCATCGACAAAGGCGCGGGTTCAGCACGCGCAGGTTCCGGCGCGCGGCCACCCGGACGCGGCATGAACTGGGTGCGGTCGTCATCATTGGGATGCATCGCGGATTATCCTCGGATCGCCCAGAAGGCCAGGTTCAAGCCCGGGAACTGCCCGGCGATATGGAAGGCAAAACCACCGGAGTTGCTCAACTGTTGCCAGTGCTCGCTGCCCCGGTCCAGTTCGTAGTAGGTGCTGCCCGCGTGGTACGGCAATTGGCGCGGCGCCACCGGCAACGGCACCAGGCCGATGCCCGGCAGCTGCAGGTTGACCATGTCGCGGATGTGCTCCACCGCGCCGACCTTGCTCTGCTGGCCGAAGCGCCCGCGCAGGGTTTCGCCGGGCACATCGGCACGCACCACCAGGATGAAACTGGCGTTGTCGAGCAGGGTCTTGTCCGCCAGCATCGCCACGTGGATGCCATAGGCTTTTTCCACGATGGGAATAGGCGTGGCCTTGCTGTCGATCAACATCGACAGCGCCTCGCGCAACGCCGCCATCACCGGGGCGAAACTCAACGCCAGGTCGTCATGCTGGTACTGCGGGTATTCCTGGGGCCGACGGCCCGAGGTGGAAAACGTCGAGAACTCCCCCGCCAGGCTCACCAGTTCACTGAAGAAGCGCTCTGGGTGCAGCGGGCTCAACTGGCTGAAATGCCGGATCAACGGCTGGGCGCGGTTGACCAGTTGCAGCAGCATGAAGTCAGCGATCTCCGAAGCGCCGCCGGCACCCGAGGCGACTACACGGCCAGCCAGGGCTTCGCCGCGCTGATGCAACAGGCCCAGCAGCTCGCTGCGAAACGCGCTCAGCGGTTTGCTCGCGGCCACGTCCAATACGGGTGGAATGTAGGTGTCGTCGAGCACCAGGGCGCGGTCGGCGCGTTTTTCCTTGATGCGTACCAGGCCGACGGCGGCGTAGTCGCTGATGCCATCCTGGGCAGTCAGCAGGCGCAACGCCCGCGAGCCTACGGCCACCGGCGCGCGGTTTTCGAACGGTGCGTTGTCGTCGCGCACTTCACGCACCTGGCTCACGTAACGTGCGGCTTCCAGGGCTTCGCCTTCGTCCACCGTGTCGCGCGCGCCGGCGCGCTTGAGCGGCAAGGCCAGGTACACCAGGCCGTCGCGCAGGTTGTCGTCGACATTCAACGGGCTCGGCGCCAGGTCGTCCTGGGGAATATTGAACGGCGTGCCGTCGGGCAACAGGCCACGGGCCGAGACGATCGCCAGCTTGCCCTGGGCCAGCAGGCCCTGGTCGATCAGCAATTCGGAAAAGCCCCAGCTGCCTGCGGACAACGGGCGGCTGCGGGCGTCGATCAGGTTTTCCAGGTAACGGTCATGCTGCTGGAAGTGCTGCGTTCCGATGAACATGCCTTCCGACCAGACCACGCGATTGTTCCAAGACATGGGGGCTCCGATTGCTTCTTATTGGGCAGGGCTGGATGGGGTAACCACGACGTCGGCGCGCACGGCACGCACATCAAGGCTGATCTGGTATTCGGTGTATTGACGCGGCGGCACGTTGATCACGGTGCGCCATTGCGCGCGGTCCAACTCGCGGTACCCCACCAGCAAGCCGATCTGGCGCGTGGACGGGTCAAGGTCGCGCTGAATGCTCAATTGTTGGCCGGGTTGCACCATCACTTCATCCTGGTCGAGCAGGTCCAGGCCGAGGGTCGATTGCGCACGGTCGGCCAGGGCGAAGTAGTCGGAGCGGCCAAAGGTGGCGGCGTTTTTCAGTTCGAAAATGCGCACGCGCACCGGGGCGGCCTGGCCATTGGCGCCGGGGTTAAGCCCGGAAATGGCGTGGAAATGCAGCTCGACGGCGGCGGTGTCCACTTCTGCCTCGACGGCGGCGTCGGGCTTGGCGGCCTCCTTGGCGCACGCCGTCAGCAGCAGCGCGGTGGCGACTGCGAGTAAAAACCTGGGAATCATCCTGCGTCCTCAATGACGTACTTAGCTATCCGTTGAAACCGTTGCCGCGCCGCGTTCAGCGACGCTGTCGTGCGCTGTGTTCTTCGTAGGCCCGACTGAATTCGCGGCCGAACAGGTCCTGGAAATCTTCCTGGGCCTCGCGGGAAATATTGCTATAGAGCTCGGTGAACTGCTGCCAGTACTGGGCCTGGCGCGAACCGTTGAAGAGACTCGACAGCCCGGCCGGCTTGCCCATGCGTTCTTCCAACTGCGCCGGTTCGAAGCGCGCCAGCAGGTGCTTGATCGCGGCCTCCACCCCGGCCATCACCGCCAGTTGATGGGCACGCAGGTCATCGAAACTGTCGCGCACGGCGATATCCGGTGCCATAAACGCTTGGTTGCCGTGGCGCAGGAGCAGCAGTAACGCTTCGTCGGCATTCGGTGCGAATTTCAACGGATTGTTTTCCGCCGGCTGGATCATCGTCTGCTGCATACGGAACTCGCCCTTGAGACTGGCGCGGGCACGCAATACATCGATCAGGCCTTCGACCATCAGCCGATAGCTGCGGCCGATGTTTTCCATCTGCGCTTGCGCCTGGGCAGTGTCCAGACGTAATTGGTCCAGGCCGGCGCCGCGCAGGAAGGCTTGCAACAGATCGGGTTGTTGGCTGTCGGCCACCGGCAGCACAGGCTCGACCACGGGCGGCGGCGGGATCACCGCTGCAGGTGGCGGCGGCGGTGGTGAGGGCAGCGGCGGCGTGGGTAGCGGCGCAGCGCTCACCACCGGCGCGGGCGCGGGCGCGTCGCCGAACAGGTCCCAGTCTTCAGGGATCACTGAACCGGAGGCCACCGGCGCTTCAACCACAGGCTCGGCCACCGGTACAACCACCGGGGTCGGCGCACGGAAGTCGTGTTGCTGGGACGGCACATGATCCGGCACGGTCGGCGGCGGCACGGCGGTGGGGCTGAGGAAGTCGAACAGGTCCGGCAGGGTGTCCATGGAGGAGGCGCCCTGAAACTGCGGCGCGATCACCGGGGTGGGCATTGGCGCGGGCGTCGGCGGGCTGGCCACGGCGCCCATCAGCGCTTCAAAGCTGTTCGGCGAATCACCGGCAAACGGTTGGCTATCAACGGCTTGCACGTTGAAGTCGATACGCGCCTGGATCTCGTAGTCGCCGATGCGGATCAGCTCACCGTCTTGCAGCGGCTCGCTGTTACCCCGGCGCATGCGAATACCGGCGCTGACCAACTCCACACCGTTTGTACTGTTATCGGTTAAGTAATAACGGCCATCTTTGTATTGAATAACGCAATGTTGGGAAGACACCAGGCGCTCTGGGTCAGGCAATACCCAGTCATTATCCGAGCTGCGGCCGATCGCCATCGAGCCCTGGTTCATGGACTTTTCGGCGCACTGCCCTGGGGTAATCTTGTGATAACTAGTAATAGTCAAACACAGCGACATCTTGCCTCCTTGCTGATTACTTCGCGCGCGGTCGATTCCCGGGACGGCGCTCCCCGAGAAATCCCCATCAGGACGTGCAATCGGCCGTCCCCAACCTGCTGATGCCAGCATGATCGCTGATCTTAACTGGGCTCTATGACAAAAATCCTGTCCCGGTACGCCGTTCGACCCGTTGGTCGTGCAGGTTGTTAAGCACCGCACATCTGTCACAGAGGGCGAATAGCTTACCTTGACAAGGCATAAGTACTACACCAAAAATGCACAACTTCTTGAATACCAATGATGGCACATTAATAGCACTGTGCTTATATGACCAAGAAAACATGCAAAGTTCACCGCGCAACTAATGCATGCATTGCCCGTCATCTAACGGGCTGATAGGGAGATCGATTTCAGTGGATGTGCCGTTGCTGCTCACCGCCGTTTCCGCGACTTCGCCTTGTGGCGAAGACATGGAGTATGACGCGCAATTTCTCCAGCTTGAGCGTGATGCCAAGGGCCAACCCGAGCGCAGCATGGGCGACGCCGTTCTGCCCGCTGAACCGCCTGAATGGCGCAGCATCCAGCAGCAAAGCCTCGACTTGTTGCAGCGCAGCAAAGACCTGCGCATCACTCATTTCCTGCTGCAAAGCTCCCTCGCCCTCCAGGGTGTGGCCGGGCTGGCTGAAGTCCTGACGTTGATCGATGCGCTCCTGCGTGAATACTGGGCCGAGTTGCACCCGCGCCTGGATGCGGACGACGACAACGACCCTACCGTGCGTATCAACGCCCTGGCCGGCTTGACCAGCGACGCGACCATTCGCCTGTTGCGCGAAAGTATCCTCACGCGCTCGCGCACCTTCGGCCCGGTAAGCCTGCGCGCAGCCCTGAATGCCAGCGGCCTGATGAGTTTCCCGGACGAACAACTGGGTGCGCAGCAGTTGAATGCCGCGTTCCTCGACAGCGATCCCGAACTCCTGCAGGCCACCCGCGACGCCTTGAGCGCCGCGCGTTCGGCCTGTGAAGCCATCGAACAACAGGTCAACGACCAGGTCGGTTCGGCCCAGGGCGTGGACCTGAGCCTGTTGAAGCAACCGCTCAAGCAGGCCCTGCAAATTCTCAATCAAGCGGTGCCAGGCACCGACAGCAGCAGCGAGCCCGAGGCCGTCAGTGACGACAATGCCCCCTCGGTCGACTTCGCCGCCCCTGCCGCACCACGCCCGGTCGGCGACATCGCCAGCCGCGATGACGTGTTGCGCAGCCTCGACAAGATCCTTGCGTATTACACCCGGCACGAGCCTTCGAGCCCGCTGCCGGTGTTGTTGAACCGCGCGAAAAATCTGGTGCACGCCGATTTTGCGGCGATCGTGCGCAATCTGATTCCCGATGGCATGTCCCAATTTGAAAACCTGCGTGGCCCGGACGACGAGTAAGTCGCCAGGCTTTGCAGTAACAACACCGTCGCTCAAGCGACCAGGAGCAGCAACGTGGCGAAGCAAAGTTCTCAGAAATTCATCGCGCGCAACCGCGCGCCTCGAGTGCAGATCGAGTACGACGTCGAGCTTTACGGCGCCGAGAAAAAGGTCCAGCTGCCCTTCGTGATGGGTGTGATGGCCGACCTCGCCGGCAAGCCTGCCGAGCCGCTGGCCCCAGTGGCCGACCGCAAGTTCCTTGAAGTGGACGTCGACAACTTCGACTCGCGCCTCAAGGCCATGCAGCCGCGCGTGGCGTTCCACGTACCCAACGAGCTGACCGGCGAAGGCAACCTGAGCCTGGACATGACCTTCGAGAGCATGGACGACTTCAGCCCGGCCGCCGTGGCCCGCAAGGTCGACTCGCTGAACCAGTTGCTCGAAGCCCGCACCCAGCTGGCCAACCTGCTGACCTACATGGACGGCAAGACCGGCGCTGAAGAAATCATCATGAAGGCGATCAAGGACCCGGCACTGCTTCAGGCACTTGCCAGCGCGCCGAAGCCTGCAGGGGATCAGTAATCATGACCGACAATACCGTTCGCGAAGGCGCGCTCAACCTGGGCGCCACCGAAGAAACCAGCGAGTTCGCCTCGCTGTTGATGCAAGAGTTCAAGCCCAAGACCGAGCGTGCCCGCGAAGCCGTGGAAACCGCCGTGCGCACCTTGGCTGAACAGGCGCTGGCCCAGACCGACCTGGTGTCCAATGACGCGATCAAGTCGATCGAATCGATCATCGCCGCCATCGACGCCAAGCTCACCGCCCAGGTCAACCAGATCATCCACCACCAGGATTTCCAGCAGCTGGAAAGCGCCTGGCGTGGCCTGCACTACCTGGTCAACAACACCGAGAGCGATGAGCAACTCAAGATCCGCGTGCTCAACATCTCCAAGCCGGACCTGCACAAGACCCTGAAGAAATTCAAAGGCACCGCGTGGGACCAGAGCCCGATCTTCAAGAAGATGTACGAAGAAGAATACGGCCAGTTCGGCGGCGAACCTTATGGTTGCCTGGTGGGCGACTACTACTTCGACCAGTCCCCGCCGGATGTCGAGCTGCTGGGCGAGCTGTCCAAAGTCTGCGCGGCCATGCACTCCCCGTTCATCGCTGCGGCATCGCCGACCGTGATGGGCATGGGCTCCTGGCAGGAACTGTCGAACCCGCGCGACCTGACCAAGATCTTCACCACCCCGGAATACGCCGGCTGGCGCTCGCTGCGTGAATCGGAAGATTCGCGCTACATCGGCCTGACCATGCCGCGTTTCCTGGCGCGCCTGCCGTACGGCGCCAAGACCGACCCGGTGGAAGCCTTCGCCTTCGAAGAAGACACCGACGGCGCCGACAGCGCCAAGTACACCTGGGCCAACGCCGCCTACGCGATGGCGGTGAACATCAACCGTTCGTTCAAGCACTACGGCTGGTGCTCGCGCATCCGTGGCATTGAGTCCGGCGGCGAAGTGGAAAACCTGCCGGCGCACACGTTCCCTACCGATGACGGTGGCGTGGACATGAAGTGCCCGACCGAAATCGCCATCAGTGACCGTCGTGAAGCGGAACTGGCGAAGAACGGTTTCATGCCGCTGCTGCACAAGAAAAACACCGACTTCGCCGCGTTCATTGGCGCGCAGTCGTTGCAGAAACCGGCCGAATACGACGACCCGGACGCCACCGCCAACGCCAACCTGGCGGCGCGCCTGCCGTACCTGTTCGCCACCTGCCGTTTCGCTCACTACTTGAAGTGCATCGTGCGCGACAAGATCGGTTCCTTCAAAGAGAAGGACGAGATGCAACGCTGGTTGCAGGACTGGATCCTGAACTACGTCGACGGTGACCCGGCTCACTCCACCGAAACCACCAAGGCCCAGCACCCGTTGGCCGCCGCCGAGGTGATCGTGGAAGAAGTCGAAGGCAACCCGGGTTACTACAACTCCAAGTTCTACCTGCGTCCGCACTACCAGCTCGAAGGGCTGACCGTGTCGTTGCGCCTGGTGTCCAAGCTGCCTTCAGCTAAAGGCGCGTAAGTAACTTGCTCTTCTGTGGGAGGGGGCCTGCTCCCGATAGCATCATCTCGGTTTGACTGACAGACCGAGTTGCCTGCATCGGGGGCAAGCCCCCTCCCACACAAACCAAATCAAGTGGCCGGTGCCACACAGGGAGAAAACATGGCTGTTGATATTTTCATCAAGATCGGCGACATCAAGGGCGAGTCCATGGACAAGGCCCACAAGGACGAAATCGACGTGCTGAACTGGAGCTGGGGCATGTCCCAGTCCGGCAACATGCATGTAGGCGGTGGCGGCGGCGCGGGCAAGGTGAACATCCAGGACCTGTCGCTGACCAAGTACGTCGACAAGGCTTCGCCCAACCTGATGATGCTGTGCGCCAGCGGCAAACACATCGACAAGGTCAAGCTGACCGTGCGCAAGGCCGGTGGTGAAAGCCAGGTCGAGTACATGGTGATCAACCTGGAAGAAGTGCTGGTGACTTCGCTGAGCACCGGCGGTTCGGGCACCGATGACCGCCTGACCGAAAACGTCACCCTGAACTTCGCCCAAGTGATGGTCGACTACCAGCCGCAGAAAGCCGACGGCACCAAAGACGGCGGCGCGGTCAAGTTTGGCTGGAACATCCGTTCCAACACCAAGCGCTGATAGCCCTTGTGGCCGTGGCCCGGTGCCACGGCCATTGTGTCCCTCTCGCAACCCGTCCGTGGAGCTGCTTTGGTGGTAACTGAAATCGCTTCCCGCGACCGTCTGCAACCGTCCCTGCTGGACCGGCTGACCGACGACGACCCGACCAACCCGAAGGAAAGCGCCGACAAACGCGTGCTGTCCCTGACCCAATTGAAAGCCTCGGTACTGCGCGACCTGGCGTGGCTGCTCAACACCACGTCGTTGCTCGATGCCGATGCCACGCTGCACACCCCGGCCGGCACCTCGGTGGTCAATTATGGCCTGCCGGCATTGGCGGGCAGCAGCGTCTCCAGCGTCGACATCAAGTCCCTGGAAGCCCTGATCTACCAGGCCATTGCGACGTTCGAGCCGCGCATCCTGCGCCACACGCTGCGCGTCAAAGCCCGTGTCGGCCAGGGCGAGATGAACCACAACGCCCTGAGTTTCGAGATCGAGGGCGACCTGTGGGCACAGCCGGTGCCGCTGCGCCTGCTGCTGCAAACCGACCTGGACCTGGAGTCCGGTCATGTGCGCGTGGTGAACGCCGATCAGCGGAGACGCCCATGAACCCGCGCCTGCTGGAGCTGTACAACCAGGAACTGCACCACGTGCGCGAAAGCGCCGCCGAGTTCGCCAAGGAATACCCGAAGATCGCCAGTCGGCTGACCCTGTCCGGTATGGACTGCGCCGACCCGTACGTCGAACGCTTGCTCGAAGGTTTCGCCTACCTCACCGCGCGCGTGCAACTCAAGCTCGACGCTGAATACCCGACCTTCACCCACAACCTGCTGGAAATCGCCTACCCGCACTACCTGGCGCCGACCCCGTCGATGACCGTGGTGCAACTGCAGACCGACCCCGATGAAGGCTCCCTGGCCAGCGGTTTCCCGCTGCCGCGCGACAGCGTATTGCGGGCCGCCCTGGGCCGCGAAACCCAGACCTGTTGCGAGTACCGCACCGCCCATCCGGTGACATTGTGGCCGTTGCAGGTCAGCAGCGCCGAATACTTCGGCAACCCCGCCACCGTACTCGGGCGCCTGGCCGCCAGCGAACCGAAAGCCAAGGCCGGCTTGCGCCTGACCCTGCGCACCGGCGCAGAATTACCGTTCAACAGCCTTGATCTGGACAACCTGCCGCTGTACCTCAGCGGTGCCGACGAGCAGCCGTTCCGCCTCTACGAACAATTGCTGGGCAATGCCTGCGCGGTGTTCGCGCGCAAGCCCGGTGGCGATTGGGTCGAGCGCTTGGGGCAAGACGCGTTGCGCTCCCGGGGCTTTGATGATGCCGACGCGGCCATGCCGGTGGTGGCGCGGGCGTTCCAGGGCTATCGGCTGTTGCAGGAATACTTCGCCCTGCCCCACCGCTACCTGTTCGTCGAATTCGCCGAACTGAGCCGTGCGGTCAAACGCTGCGACGGCCAGGAGCTGGAGCTGATCGTGCTGTTCGACCGCCACGAACCGAGCCTGGAAGGCAGCGTCGGCGCGGCGCAATTCCTGCCGTTCTGCACGCCGGCGATCAACCTGTTCCCCAAGCGCGTGGACCGTATCCACTTGTCCGACCGGGTCAACGAACACCACGTCATCGCCGACCGCACGCGGCCAATGGATTTCGAGATCCACTCGTTGACCGGCCTTACCGGCCATGGCACCGGGCCGGAGCAACCGTTCTTGCCGTTCTACGCGGTACGCGACCCTTCGCGTTATGGCCGCGACCAGGCGTATTACACGGTGCGCCGCGAGCCGCGCGTGCTGTCCAGCGAGCAGCGTCGCAATGGCCCGCGCTCGACCTATGTGGGCAGCGAAACTTTTGTCAGCCTGGTGGACAGCCGCCAGGCGCCGTATGGCCATGACCTGCGCCAACTCGGTGTGACCGCGCTGTGTACCAATCGCGACCTGCCGCTGTTCATGAGCGTGGGCAACAGCAAGACCGACTTCACCCTGGCCGACAGCGCGCCGGTACTGGCCGTGCGTTGCGTCGCAGGCCCCAGCCGCCCGCGTGCCAGCCACGCCCATGATGCCAAGGCCTGGCGCCTGATCAGCCAGTTGTCGCTCAACTACCTGTCGTTGAGCGAGCAGGGCCAGGGCGCGGGCGCCTTGCGTGAATTGTTGCGCCTGTATGGAGACAGCAACGACGCGGCGCTGCAATTGCAGATCGAAGGCCTGCGCGAAGTCAGCAGCAAAGCGGTGACGCGACGCCTGCCGATGCCCGGCCCGATTGTGTTTGGGCGCGGCCTGGAAATTACCCTGGAATTCGATGAAAACGCGTTTCGCGGCACCGGCGTGTTCCTGCTCGGTGCGGTGCTGGAACGTTTCCTGGCACGCTACGTGTCGATCAACAGTTTTACCGAGACGGTGATCCGTACCACCGAACGCGGCGAGATCATGCGATGGAAAGCCAAGCCCGGACGTCGTCCGACCCTGTGAGTACCTTGGATGCAATGCATCAGGCGCCCTGGGAATACGATTTCTTCCAGGCGCTGCGGCGTATCGAGTGCGAATCGCCACACCTGCCGCGCCTGGGCCATTCCCTGCGCCTGGCCGATGATCCGCTGCGCCTGGGGCAACAGGCCGATTGCACCTTCGCCCCGGCGACCCTGGCCGCCGTCGACCCCGCTGGCGATGGCAAGCCGGCGCGGCTGGAGCAGTTCTTCTTCGGCCTTGGCGGCCCCAACGGCCCGCTTCCGCTGCACATCACCGAATACGTGCGCGAGCGCCAGCGCAACAACGCCGACAGCACCAGCAAGCAGTTCCTGGACGTGTTCCACCATCGCCTGCTCAGCCTGTTTTATCGGGCCTGGGCCGAGGCGCGGCCGACGGTCAGCCACGACCGCCCGGACGATGACTATTGGTCCGCGCGCCTCGCCGCCTTGAGTGGCCGGGGCATGCCGAGCCTGCTCAACCAAGGGCTGATTCCCGACACCGCGAAGCTGCATTACAGCGGCCACCTGTCGGCGCAGACCCGCTACCCGGACGGCCTCAAGGCGATTCTCAGCGAGTATTTCGGCCTGCCGGTGGAGATCGAAGAATACGTCGGCCAATGGCTGGAACTGCCCGAGCGCAGCCGCGTGGGCGTAAGCGCCAACCGCCTGGGCGTGGACTTTTGCCTGGGTAGCCATGTGTGGGACCGCCAGCATAAATTCCGCATCCGCCTGGGCCCGCTCACGCTGGAAGACTACATGGGCATGCTGCCCGGCCATCAGCCATTCAACGAGCTGGTGGCGTGGGTGGCCGAGTACCTGGGCCATGAATTGGACTGGGACTTGAACCTGGTTTTGCAACAACCTGAAGTCCCGGCACTGCAACTCAACGGCCAGTTTCGCCTGGGCTTCAATACCTGGCTCGGTAAACCTGAGCATGACGCCAACGACCTAATCCTGGCCCGGCACTACGCCGATCAAGCCACCACCTCAAGGAATCCAGAGCATGGGTGAAATCAGTCGCGCCGCACTGTTCGGCAAACTCAACAGCGTGGCCTACAAGGCCATCGAAGCCGCCACCGTGTTCTGCAAACTGCGGGGCAACCCGTATGTGGAACTGGCGCATTGGTTCCACCAGTTGCTGCAACTGCAAGACTCGGACCTGCACCGCATCATTCGCCAGTTCAACCTGGAACCGGCACGCCTGGCCCGCGACCTCACTGAAGCGCTGGACCGCCTGCCGCGCGGCTCGACGTCGATCACCGACCTGTCGTCCCACGTGGAAGAAGCGGTTGAACGCGGCTGGGTGTACGGCAGCCTGATGTTCGGCGAAAGCCAGGTACGCACCGGTTATCTGGTGCTGGGCATTCTCAAGACGCCGAGCCTGCGCCATGCGCTGCTGGGCTTGTCGTCGGAGTTCGACAAGATCAAGGCCGAGGCCCTGAGCGAACGTTTTGACGAATACGTCGGCGACTCGCCGGAAAATGCCCTGAGCGCCAGCGACGGCTTCAATGCCGGAGTTCCAGGCGAAGCCAGCGGCGCCATGGCGCCGAGCGCGATGGGCAAGCAGGAAGCGCTCAAGCGCTTTACCGTGGACCTGACCGAACAGGCCCGCACAGGCAAGCTCGACCCGATCGTGGGCCGCGACGAAGAGATCCGCCAACTGGTGGACATTCTCATGCGTCGGCGCCAGAACAACCCGATCCTCACCGGTGAAGCCGGTGTGGGCAAGACCGCCGTGGTTGAAGGCTTCGCCCTGCGCATCGTCGCCGGCGACGTACCGCCTGCGCTCAAAGACGTAGAGCTGCGCAGCCTGGATGTGGGCCTGCTGCAAGCCGGCGCCAGCATGAAAGGCGAGTTCGAACAGCGCCTGCGCCAGGTCATCGAAGACGTGCAGGCTTCGCCCAAGCCGATCATTCTGTTTATCGACGAAGCCCACACCCTGGTGGGTGCCGGTGGCGCCGCCGGTACCGGTGACGCTGCCAACCTGCTCAAACCCGCTCTCGCCCGTGGCACCTTGCGCACCGTGGCCGCCACCACCTGGGCCGAGTACAAAAAACACATCGAAAAAGACCCGGCGCTGACCCGTCGTTTCCAGGTGGTACAGGTCGCCGAGCCGTCGGAAGACAAAGCCCTGCTGATGATGCGCGGCGTGGCCTCGACCATGGAAAAACACCACCAGGTGCAGATTCTCGATGAAGCCCTGGAAGCCTCGGTGAAGCTGTCGCACCGCTATATTCCGGCGCGTCAGTTGCCGGACAAATCCGTGAGCCTGCTGGACACCGCTTGCGCCCGCGTCGCCATCAGCCTGCACGCAGTGCCGGCGGAGGTGGACGACAGCCGCCGCCGCATCGAAGCGCTGGAAACCGAGCTGCAAATCATCGCCCGCGAGCATGCGATCGGCATCGCCATTGGTGCGCGCCAGAGCAACAGCGAAGCGTTGCTGAGCGCCGAGCGCGAGCGCCTGGCCACGCTGGAAAGCCGCTGGGCCGAAGAGAAAACCCTGGTTGACGAGCTGCTCGCCACCCGCGCGACCCTGCGTGAAAAAGCCGGCGTGGTGGACAGCGGCAGCGACCAATTGCGTACGCAATTGGTCGACCTGCAACAGCGCCTCACCGCGCTGCAAGGCGAAACCCCGTTGATCCTGCCGACCGTGGATTACCAGGCCGTGGCCTCGGTGGTCGCCGACTGGACCGGCATTCCGGTGGGCCGCATGGCGCGCAACGAGCTGGAAACCGTGCTCAACCTCGACCAGCACCTGAAAAAACGCATCATCGGCCAGGACCACGCCTTGCAGATGATCGCCAAGCGCATCCAGACCTCGCGCGCCGGCCTCGACAACCCGAGCAAGCCGATTGGCGTGTTCATGCTGGCCGGCACCTCCGGCGTGGGCAAGACCGAAACCGCCCTGGCCCTGGCCGAAGCCATGTACGGCGGCGAGCAGAACGTGATCACCATCAACATGAGCGAGTTCCAGGAAGCCCACACGGTGTCGACCCTCAAGGGCGCGCCACCGGGCTATATCGGCTACGGCGAAGGCGGCGTGTTGACCGAAGCGGTGCGGCGCAAGCCCTACAGCGTGGTGCTGCTGGACGAAGTGGAAAAAGCCCACCCGGACGTGCATGAGATTTTCTTCCAGGTGTTCGACAAGGGCGTGATGGAAGACGGCGAAGGCCGGGTGATCGACTTCAAGAACACCCTGATCCTGCTGACCACCAACGCCGGTACCGAGCTGATCTCGCACGTGTGCAAGGACCCGGCGAACATCCCCGAGCCGGAAGAAATCGCCAAGGCACTACGCCAGCCGCTGCTGGAAATCTTCCCGCCGGCCCTGCTCGGGCGTCTGGTGACCATCCCGTACTACCCGCTGAGCGACGAGATGCTCAAGGCGATTACCCGCCTGCAGCTCAACCGCATCAAAAAGCGCGTGGAGAACACCCACAAGGTGGCCTTCGACTACGACGACGCGGTGGTCGACCTGATCGTCTCGCGCTGCACCGAAACCGAAAGCGGCGGGCGCATGATCGACACCATCCTCACCAACAGCCTGCTGCCGGACATGAGCCGCGAGTTCCTCACGCGCATGCTCGAAGGCAAGGCGTTGGCGGGGGTGTGCATCGGCAGCCGGGATAACGAATTGCACTACCAGTTCAACGATTGACCTGACAGAACACGGCTCAAATGTGGGAGGGGGCTTGCTCCCGATTGCGGTGTCTCAGTGGATAGAGCAGGTAACTGATTCACCGCCATCGGGGGCAAGCCCCCTCCCACACTTGAATTCGGTTTCGTCAGTTATTCAGCAATTTACGGGTTAACCGATGCTATTCAACCAAGCCTCACGCCTGGCCAAGATCAACAGCCCCCTCGGGCCGGATGTGCTGCTGCTCAATGAAATGGGCGGCGGCGAAGAGCTGGGGCGGCTGTTCAACTATGAGCTGCAGCTGACGTCCCTGAACGCCAACATCGACCTCAACCAGTTGCTGGGCAAGCCGATGAGCGTCGGCCTGCAACTGGCGGACGGCGGCGAACGGCACTTCCACGGTATCGTCGCGCGTTGCAGCCAGAACATCGACCAGGGCCAATTCGCCAGTTACCAGGTGACGCTGCGCCCGTGGTTCTGGCTGCTGAGCCGCACCTCGGACTGCCGGATTTTCCAGAACCTGAGCATCCCGCAGATCATCAAGCAGGTGTTCCGCGACCTGGGGTTTTCCGACTTCGAAGACGCCCTGAGCCGGCCTTACCGCGAGTGGGAATACTGCGTGCAGTACCGCGAGACCAGCTTCGATTTCGTCAGCCGGTTGATGGAACAGGAAGGCATCTACTACTACTTCCGCCATGAACAGGACCGTCACGTGCTGGTACTGGCCGACGCCTATGGCGCCCACACCACGGTGCCGGGCTATGCGTCGATCCCGTATTACCCCAAGGACGAGCAACAGCGCGAACGCGACCATATGCACAACTGGCACCTGGCGCAGGAGGTGCAGCCGGGTTCGCTGGAGCTTAACGACTACGACTTCCAGCGCCCCAGCGCGAGCATCGACGTGCGCTCGGCCATGCCGCGCCCGCACACCGCCGGCGACTACCCGCTGTACGACTACCCCGGCACCTACGTGCAAAGCGCCGACGGCGAACACTACGCACGCACCCGTATCGAAGCCCTGCAAACCTTGCATGAGCAGATTGAGTTCGCCGGCAATGCCCGCGGCCTCGGCTCCGGTCATCTGTTCAGCCTCACCGGCTTCAGCCGCCAGGACCAGAACCGCGAATACCTGATCGTCGGCTGCCGCTACTACATCGTCCAGGAAAGCCTGGAAAGCGGCGGCGGTTCAGGCTCGGCGCAGTTTGAAAGCAGCCTGACCTGCATCCCCGCGCAACAAAGCTACCGCACCCTGCCCACCACCCATCGGCCGGTGGTCAAAGGCCCGCAGACCGCCCTGGTCGTTGGCCCCAAAGGCGAAGAAATCTGGACCGACCAGTACGGTCGCGTGAAGGTGCATTTTTACTGGGACCGTCACGACCAATCCAACGAAAACAGCTCGTGCTGGATTCGCGTGTCGCAATCCTGGGCCGGCAAGAACTGGGGCTCCATGCAGATCCCACGGATCGGCCAGGAAGTGATTGTCAGCTTCCTCGAAGGCGACCCCGACCGGCCGATCATCACAGGGCGGGTGTACAACGCCGAGCAGACGGTGCCTTACGATTTGCCCGAGAACGCGACCCAGAGCGGCATGAAAAGCCGTTCGAGCAAAGGCGGCACGCCGGCCAACTTCAATGAAATCCGCATGGAGGACAAGAAGGGCCTGGAGCAGTTGTACATCCATGCCGAGCGTAATCAGGACATTGTGGTGGAGGTGGATGAGAGCCATTCGGTGGGGCATGACCGCAATAAGAGCATTGGGCATAACGAGACGGTGACCATCGGCAACAACCGCCTGCGCATCGTCAAGCAGGAAGACATCCTCTCGGTGGGCCAGCGCAAGACCGACAGCATCAGCCAGAGCTATGTAATCGAGGTGGGCGAAAACCTGCGCCTGGTCTGCGGCGAAAGCATCCTGGAGTTGAATGCCAGCGGGCAGATCAACCTCACCGGCGTGAACATCAGCTTCTATGCCAGCGGCGACGCCGAGTTCAATACCAAGGGCGTGCTGCACCTTAATAACGGCGGCGGCCCTGGCGCCACGCCCGATGGACAGGGCCAGAAAGCCAGCATCGACGCCAATATCAAAGCCGCGTTCCCCGCGCCGAAAAGCTCCTGACGAGACCCGTTTGCCATGACGTACCGAATCAACGAATTCCAGTTCCAACTGCCGGCGAGCGAGCTGCAGGACGCGACGATCAATATCCTCAAATTCCCTGAGCTGGGCACATCCCTGATCGTCAGCCGCAGCCTGCTGGCCGACGGCGAAACCCTGCACAGCAACTTCAACGACCAACTCCAGCGCCTGGAAAAACAAGTGCAGGAGCTGCGCTATCAACCGGGCGTGGACGTGCGCTTGGGCGCCGCGCAGGAAGTGGAAGGCATCGAGCTGCGCAGCCAGTTCAACAAGGGCAACGACGAGGTGTTCCAGTATCAGCTGGCGCTGGTGATACCGGGCACGCGCAAGATGCTCGCCTTGAGTTATGTGAAGGCGGACAAGCTTGGGGATGCCGAGGCGGCGCATTGGGCGTTGATTAAAAATTCGCTGTCGTTCGACGCTATTTCCTGATGAGTTGCCCGCATGTCTGACGCACTCTGGGCCGCCCGCATGGGCGATGCGCTCTCCCATACTTCGATGATGGCCGACATCCTCGGCGGTGTGCTGGAAGTGGCGGCTAACATCGCGATAACGGCAGTGGCGACTGCGGCGGTGGTTGCCGCCACCGGGATTACCGTGGCCACTGGCGGGCTCGGTTGTTTCCTGCTGGGCGCCGTGGTGGGCACGGTTGTCGGCCTGGCCATGAGCAAGACCGGCGCGGACAAAGGCTTATCGAATTTATGCGAGAGCTTCAGCAACGCCCTGTTTCCGCCCACGGTACAGGCGAACATCCTCACCGGTTCAACCAACACCCTGACCAATAACATTCCGGCCGCGCGCGCCGCCGGGGCGATCACCTCTCACGTCGCACCCGCCGGCACTGAGCTGGAAGAGCCCGCGCCCGAGCCGGAAGCCAGCTTCCTGGACATGGCCGAGAGTTTCTTCTCGCAGATGTGGCGCCCCACGGTGGCCACGCCCGCCCCCGGCGCCGAACCCAAGCCGCTGGATCAGGTGACGTGCACAAAGCATCCGCCGATGCCGCCGCAGTTTCTGGCCGAGGGTTCGGAAAAAGTCACCATCAATGGCCAACCGGCGGTGCGCAGCGGTGACCGCAGCACCTGCGATGCAACGGTGGTCTCGTCGGGGCTGGTCTCCTCCAACGTGACCATTGGCGGCGGCTCGGTGGTGGTGCGTGAGATTCGCAGCGGCAAGACACCGGGCGTCGGGCTGGCGGTGACGGCTTTGTTGATGCTCAAGGGCGGCAAGGGCAAGTTCTTCAGCAAGTTGCCCTGCATGTTGATCGGCGGCGCGGCTTCGATGGCCGTCAGCAGTGCGATGGGGGCGATGGCCAACGCGGCGATGGGCTCGTCGAACCCGGTGCATGCGGCCACCGGCGCCAAGGTGTTGGGCGGCGATGATGAGTTGGACTTCGTGTTGCCTGGCATCCTGCCGATTGATTGGCAGCGTTTCTACAACAGCCGTGACGAACGCACAGGCAGTTTGTTCGGCGCGGGTTGGAGCGTGCCGTATGAGGTGTGCGTCGAAGTTCGTCCACATCCCGAGGGCGGCGAAACGCTGGTGTACACCGATGAGCAGGGGCGCCCTATCGACATGGGCTACATCCCTTTGGGTGGCGCGGTGTTCAGTGCCGGTGAAGGGCTGGCCGTGCGGCGACACCTCAATGGGCAGTTACTGATCGAAAGCGATGACGGGCTGTATCGCTTGTTTGAACCCTCTGCCAGCCCGGCGTTGCTGCGCCTCAGCCAGCTCGGCGACCGTAACGACAACCGCATTCACGTCGATTATGACGACGCCGGGCGGCTGATCCGGCTGCGCGATACGTTCGATCTGGTGCAAGTGGAGTTGATCCGCGATCAAGGCCACGTGGTGCGGCTCGAACGGCTGTACCCCGACCAGCGCCGCGAAGTGCTGGTCAGCTACGGCTACGACGCTATCGGCAACCTGGCTGAGGTCCGCGATGCCACCGGCCAGGTGCAGCGGCGCTTCAGCTACGATGCCGGCGGGCGCATGGTGGAGCACCAGTTGCCCGCTGGATTGCGCTGTTTTTACGAATGGGCCTTGGTTGAAGACGTGGAATGGCGCGTGGTCCGGCACTGGACCGACGAAGGTGACGCCTACCAGTTCGACTACGACTTGCAGGCCGGTATCACGCGAATTACCGACGGCTTGCAACGCGTCAGTACCCGCCACTGGAACACCCGGCACCAGATCGTTCGGTACAGCGATAACCTCGGGCAAACCTGGCTGTTCGAGTGGAACGACGAGCGCCAATTGCTCAGTGCCACCGATCCGCAGGGTGGTCGCTTTGAATACAGCTACGATGAAGCCGGCAACCTGATCGGCGAGACTGACCCGCTTGGCCGCAGCGAATCCACTACGTGGCTTGAGCATTGGGCTTTACCAGTATCTGGCACGGACAGCGAAGGCAACACCTGGCACTTACGTTATGACCAGCGAGGTAACTGCATTGCTGAAACGGACCCGCAGGGTCGTGTTTCGCAGTATCGCTATGACGATCACGGGCAGTTGGTGGAGGTCATCGACGCAGCGGGAAAAAGCAAAAGGATGCGCTGGAACCCATTCGGTCAACTTATTGAACATATTGACTGTTCAGGTTACCCGACACGTTTCAAGTATGACGAAAGAGGCTATTTGCAGGCTGTCACCGATGCATTGGGTGAGCGCACAACCTTTGTTTACGATCCAAGGGGCCTATTGCTGAGTACTCAGCTACCTGACGGGCGCATTGAACACTTTCAACGCGATACTAGCGGTCAATTGATCGCGCATACCGACTTCTCCGGACACTCTACGTACTATCAACGCAATCGCCAGGGACAGGTCAGCCAGCGGCTTGATGCGCATGGCCGCCAAGTCAACTTTGAATACGACAGCTATGGCCGCCTTAGAGCTCTGCGCAACGAAAACGGTGAACGGTACCGTTTCGCCTGGGATGCCAACGACCGCGTGGCCGAACAACAGGACCTGGACGGTAGCGTGCGCCGTTATCATTACGACGCACTGAACAACATCAAACGGATGGAAACTATTCCTGCCCCTCTGGGCAGCGGAATGGCATCAGTCGCTGTAACTCCCGAAGCACCCATAGTGCATTGCTTTGAGCGCGACGCCGTCGGCCGTCTGCGGGTCAAGATCACTGATGATGGACGAACGGAATACACCTACGACTCGCTGGATCGACTCAAGGCCGTCACATTTACCGACCATGCCGGCAGGCAACAAGCGATCAACTTTGACTACGACAGCGTTGGTCAACTGATCGAAGAGAAAAGCGCGACTGGCGCCCTGAAACATAATTACGACGAGCTCGGCAACCTGAGCCAGACTCTTCTGCCCGACGGACGTTGGCTCAATCGCTTGCATTACGGCAGTGGGCACCTCCATCAAATAAATCTCGACGGCCAGGTGATCAGTGACTTCGAGCGCGACCGCTTGCACCGCGAAGTACTGCGTACCCAAGGACATCTCAGCACGCGTCATCACTATGACCGTTGTGGGCGGTTGCGCTCCCGCGAACGAGGCCAGATCGCTCGGGCATCGGTACTTCCTGCTGCGGTACAAAAGCAATTCGAGTATGACCCCAGCGACAATCTGATTGGCAAGCTCGAACAGACGCCGAGCGGCCAACGCAGGCACCTGCTGCATTACGATGCAACCGACCGGGTGGTCGCCAGCCAAGACAATCTCGTGGATCAACGCGAAACCTATACCTATGATGCGGCTGCGAACCTTCTCGATGCTGCGCAACCGGGTGCAGGACTGATACAACACAACAAGGTCCTGACGTATCAGGACAAACGCTATCGTTATGATGGTTTTGGTCGAATGATCGAAAAACGTAGCGCAAATCGCGGCATCCAACGCTTTGTCTATGACGCCGAACATCGCTTGACTGAGGTCCACAATGAGCACGGCGGGCAGCGGTCTGTCGTAAAAATGACCTACGACCCTATAGGACGAAGAACTGCCAAGGCGACCTACGACGGGAATGGCTATTTGTTGAGCGAAACCCGCTTTACCTGGGATGGACTGCGCCTGCTTCAAGAACACAAGCACGCCCAGACCAGCCTCTACATATACGGGGACGACAGCCACGAGCCTCTCGCTCGCGTTGATGGCAGTGGTACCCAGCAGAAAGTTCGCTATTACCACAATGATCTCAACGGCCTGCCCGAACTGCTCTCTGAAGCTGAAGGCCAGACCGTCTGGCAAGCCAGCTATCAAATTTGGGGAAATACGGTTCAAGAAATCCGTGAACCCTACTACATCGAAGAACAAAACCTGAGGTTTCAGGGCCAGTATCTGGATCGTGAAACCGGCTTGCATCACAACATATTCCGTTTCTACGATCCGGATATCGGCCGTTTCACTACCCCCGATCCTATCGGCCTCGCAGGGGGCCTGAACCTTTACCTGTACTCAACAAATCCGCTGACCTGGATCGACCCCTACGGCTTGAATCCTGAGGATTTGATACGTTACAAACCCAAGGCTTCCGTTACCCCGAAAGCAGGTGGCCGCGGTACGGCAATCAATAGAGCATGGGGCGAAGAACGGGATCTGGTTCTACGTGGTGGGGGCTCACGAAACTGGACAGATGAAGAACGCGAGCTGATCAAAAATACAAAGAGTAACGCCCGCCTGAACTCAAAGATGTCCAAAGCAGGTTACACCGGTCACCATATCAACAGCGTCGAAGGTAATGGCGCCTTAGGCAAGGCCTGGAAAGGTGACCCGAGGAACATTGTTTTCTTGCAAAACTCGAGACACCCAAGTGGTGTGGATGAACATTTGAACAGCCCTCAAGGGCACCGAAAAAATTATGCCAACTCAGGCAAAGGCCGATTGATCGACCGTCTTAGAACACCCGGCAGAAAAGCCGGCTGCGGTAAATAATTTCCATTGGAGAAGAACATGAGCGCCCTTGACAACGCATTTAAAGAGTTGCGCCGCGTCCACAAAAAATTCGATATCGAAGGTAGCTTCGAAAAAAGCAGCCATGCCAACGCAAAATGGCCGCAGACGTTACCGCGCTCGGCAGAAACCGACTATTTCTACGATAACTGTGAGCCAGTTGATGTTGAAGTTGAAACCGGTTTGACGCCGATCTGCTTCTTCAACTTGAGCACTTTGGAAGACGGCCAAGTTGGCTATAAATGGGACGGCGATTCGAACAAGACCCAGGTAAATGGGAATTGGCCTGCTCAGTATCTGGTTTTCATGGATGACATTGGCGGCGGAAAACCGGTTATCGCCGTCACGGATACTGCCGGGACTCCAGTGTGGGCGAGCTACGATGTCGTCAAGCCGTTCAAGATTGCCGATTCCCTCGCTGATTTCCTCCTGGCATTCGCCAAAACTATCGAAATTGTTCATGGAAAATTCGACATTTTTGACATTTACAACGATGACGACGAGCTTTCCCCCAAGTTTGTAAAATTGCTGACCAAGGAAGTGAGCCCGTTGCTAGGTGAGGAAAACTTCGAACGCTTCTTCGATTACTTCTACGGCTAAGAAAGGTTGTTCCAAAGACAATGTACGGCCTGTCGATTGCCTTGAAGATTCGCGCATGAAAACAACGTTGATGAGCATGCCTTAACCACACGATGGCAGCTGATTGACTATGGAAAGTCTCAATAGAATCGGCACATCCCTGAGCACCACGCATGTCTGACGCACTCTGGGCCGCCCGCATGGGCGATGCGCTCTCCCATACTTCGATGATGGCCGACATCCCGGCGGTGTGCTGGAAGTGGCGACTAACATCGCGATAACGGCAGTGGCGACTGCGGCGGTGGTTGCCGCCACCGGGATTACCGTGGCCACTGGCGGGCTCGGTTGTTTCCTGCTGGGCGCCGTGGTGGGCACGGTTGTCGGCCTGGCCATGAGTTTGCGTGGGATGCAGGGGATCGGCTGACCGAGCAGCAAGACCTGGATGGCAGCGCCAAGCGCTACCGCTACGATCCGCTGGACAATGTGATTGCGGTGACCGCTGTTCCGGCCCCGTATGGCAGTGGTTTGGCCGTCGTTCCCGAGATACCGCCCGCGCCCATCGTCCATCGGCTGGAGCGCGACGCCCTTGGCCAGTTGCTCACCGAACAGAGCTCGGCGGGCGGCCTGCACCACCACTACGACGTGGTCGGCGCATCGCTAAAACCGAACATGACAGCAACGGTTATCCGTTGGGTGAAACCCGCTTTGATTGGCAGGGCTTGCGCCTGCGGCAAGAGCATCGGCATAGCCAGACCAGCCATGGTGCATGCCGAGGAGAATCGTTTGCGGCGCGCTCGTGGGATGGGACCCAATCAAATGCTTAAGCGCGGGAAGCTGGAGATTCGCCTCATGTCCCAAGCCATACACAACTCACTGGTCAAAACCGGCATCATCACGCAACAACAAGCCAGGACGGCGAGGCGCTCTGCCACGTCATTCGCCAAACGAAAAGGTTGTTTCTAAAGGATCACCGGCTATGGGTATCAATCAAATTATCCTCTCAGGGCAAGACCATAACCTTGGACAAATAGGCGGAGGTGCGTGGCTTACAGACCTTGAGTTGTGGCCTAAAGACCCGCAGACCGGTCAGCTTATGCTGCCGGTGATTACGATGACCTCAACGTTCTTGGACGTCCCATTCATACCCTCCGGGATGGCGCTTACTGTGTTCGTCTCCGTTGAGCGAACTGACGAAACGTACACACGATCGTCTGTACGAAAGTTGACTGTTCATCAACAAAGCGAGATGGAAAAGCTCCAACTTGGCCATAGTCAAGTTCTGCTTCACGCACTGGCGACTTCCGAACTCACACCCGCTGCGTTGGTTGATCCAATCCCGCGAACGTATATTGCCCAGCAACCGTTCACTCCCGAACAAATGGAGGAAGAATTGGAAGACCTGGACAGTGGCGCGAGTATCAGCAAGGCCCTTGGGCGCCCCGCATGGTTGCAAGACCCTTTGTATGAAAGCCCTCGCTACTATTTCTTGGCTCAACTCACCGACGCCGACATTGCAAAAATCAGCCCTAGTCACGAAGGAATATTCGGTGGAGGTATCGGCTATGTGTTCGCCGATAATCGAGCGAAAAAGCTGAAGGAAGGGGATGTGGGCGGCTATTTCCTAGTTCAATTCACCTGAGAATGCGATTAGGCGGGCTGGCTTAATCCGGCATACGCATCAGTACCCAACAAAAAAGGGCACCCGACCCAATCGGCGTGCCCATCTTCTTTACCGCCCCGCCTCCCTTCGAGACGGTACTGCGCGTTACGCGTTAACGGTATCTTTCAGCGATTTACCCGGCTTGAACGCAACCGTATTGCTCGCCTTGATTTTCACTGGCTCACCGGTTTGCGGGTTTTTGCCAGTGCGGGCGCCGCGGTGGCGTTGCAGGAAGGTGCCGAAACCTACCAGGGTGACGCTGTCCTTGCGGTGCAGGGCGCCGGTGATTTCTTCAAGAACGGCGTTGAGGACGCGGTTGGCCTGCTCTTTGGTGAGATCCGCTTTTTCAGCGATGGCGGCTGCGAGTTCTGGTTTACGCATATGTGAAGCCTCTTTGACGGTTTTTTGTTGTTATGTCCGTGCCACTCTCTGACGGAGCGGCGCCCAAAGCGCCGCAGGCTCTACTCTGCGGCAGACGGGAATGAGGATGGCATGCCGCCGGACGCCGCGCCAGTCTCGCGGCGACCTTTCTGAGGTGAAAAACATGCTTATTCCGACAGAACGACCGGTATTTACGCCAACAACGGCGGAAGTTCTTTATTGAGTGCCAGTTTTTCCATCACGGCCGCGCCGGTCAGCGCATAACCCAGCAAGCGGCCACTGGCGTCGCGGCACAGGGCCTTGATGTCGGCGCCTTGGCCTTCGACGCTCCATACACCCTCGGTGCCGCGTGGCGGGGGCGAGACCACCAGCGGGCAGGCCGGGGTTTTCACGGTGACGGGCATGGGGCCGTAGCTGACGGCGGTGGCGTTGCCGGCCAGGGTCTGGGCCAGGGCGCGGGCGCAGGTCATCAGGGGCATGACATACAGCAGGTTCAAGCCGTCGACCTCGGCGCAGTCGCCCAGGGCGTAGATATTGGCGTGGGAGGTCTTGAGGTGGCGGTCCACCATGATGCCGCGGTTGGTTTGCAGGCCGGCGGCGGCGGCCAGGTCGGTGCGCGGGCGCAGGCCGATGGCCGAGACCACCAGGTCGCAGGGGATCACTTTACCGCCCGAAAGATGGGCTTCAAGCCCGTTTGCCGTGCGTTGCAGACGGTTGAGCACCGGCCCTAGGTGGAAACGCGCGCCCAGGCTTTCCAGCCCGGCCTGCACGGCCGCGGCCGCCGCCGGGTGCAGCAGGGTCGGCATGACTTGCTCGCAGGGTGCAACCAGGTCGACTTCATAGCCGCCAAGCATCAGGTCGTTGGCGAATTCACAGCCGATCAGGCCGGCGCCGAGCAGCAGCACCCGGCGCTTGCCGGCTGCGGCGGTGCGAAAGCGCGCGTAGTCTTCGAGGTCGTTGATCGGGAAAATCAGTTCAGCCGCATCGCCCTCGACGGGCACCTGTACGGTCTGGGCGCCCCAGGCCAGGACCAGGTCGCGGTAAGCCACCGCCTCCTCGCCGATCCACAGGCGCTTGTGGCCTGGGTCAATGCCGCTGACACGCGTGTGGGTGCGCACTTGGGCCTTGAGCTGCTCGGCCATGGCGCCCGGTTCAGCCATGCTCAGGCCGTCGGCTTCCTTGTTTTTGCCAAAGCCGGTGGAGAGCATGGGCTTGGAGTAGGAACGCCCGTCATCCGCGGTGATCAGCAGCAAGGGGGTTTCGCTGTCGAGCTTGCGAAACTCCCGGGCCACGTTGTAACCGGCCAGTCCTGTGCCGATGATCACGACAGGTGCGTTCATTCCATTCTCCTTGTAGTACGTTTCTCAAATGTTCAGATCAGCCGATTTCGATCATTTCGAAATCCATCTTGCCCACGCCGCAGTCTGGGCACAGCCAGTCGGCCGGCACATCTTCCCAGCGCGTGCCTGGCGCAATTCCGTCATCCGGCCAGCCGTCTGCTTCGTTGTAAATAAGGCCACAGACGATACATTGCCACTTCTTCATTACTTGCTTCCTCAGGGTCCAGGCAGATTGGCCGGCGGTCGATGGATCCAGCGTTGCCGCACGGCTCAGGGCGTTTTGTACTGATCGGGGGCGCCAGATGCAAGCCTGATCGACGCAAGGCGCCGGTTCTGCCCGGCAAAAGTCCAAGGTGCCATGGTAAGCTCGCCGCCTCTTTTGCCGCCCATACTGACTCACCGTGCCGCATTCAATCGCCCTTCCCGATGCTTGCCGATGGCTGACCCAGAGCCGTCTGAGCCCTCTTCCCGCGCCTTTGGCCCTTGCCTGGCTGTTCGATGAAGGCTCGCTGACGCGACGGCTGACGCGGCTGTCAAACGATGGCTTCAGCGTGACGCCACTGTTCGAAGGCTGGCAGCCGCTGCGGGACGATGAGTGTGCCGCCCTTGAGCTTGCCCCGGCCACGGTAGGCTGGGTACGCGAAGTGTATTTGCGCGGGCATGGCCAGCCGTGGGTATTTGCCCGAAGCGTCGCATCACGCAGTGCCTTGCAGGGCGACGGCTTGCATATGGACGAACTGGGCAGCCGTTCGCTGGGGGAGTTGCTGTTCTGCGACCGCGCATTCACCCGGCGGGCGATCGAAGTGTGCCGTTATCCCCGGCATTGGCTGCCGACCGCCGACCAGGCCGACGAACTATGGGCCCGCCGCTCGCGCTTCGACCGTGGGGGGCTGAGCGTGCTGGTGGCGGAGATCTTCCTGCCGGGCTTCTGGCAGGCGCTGCATGACCATCCGGAGAACTGCTGATGTATCAACGCTTGCTCAAGTCCTTGAACCGCTTGAACCCCAGGGCCTGGGACTTTATTCAGTTGACACGCATGGACAAGCCCATCGGCATTTACCTGTTGCTGTGGCCTACGCTGTGGGCGCTGTGGATTGCCGGCAAGGGCTCGCCGTCGCTGGCTAATATCGTGATTTTCGTGCTGGGCGTGATACTCACCCGGGCCGGCGGCTGCGTGATCAACGACTGGGCCGATCGCAAGGTCGACGGCCATGTAAAGCGCACGGCACAACGCCCGTTGGCCAGCGGCAAGATCAGTTCAAAAGAGGCGCTGGTGTTCTTTGCGCTGCTGATGGGCATCAGTTTCCTGCTGGTATTGCTCACCAACGCCACCACCATCCTGCTGTCCCTTGGCGGCCTGGCGCTAGCGGCAAGCTACCCGTTCATGAAGCGCTACACCTATTACCCGCAGGTGGTGCTGGGCGCAGCGTTTTCCTGGGGCATGCCGATGGCGTTTACCGCCCAAACCGGTGATCTGCCGGCCACCGCATGGCTGTTGTACATCGCCAACCTGTTGTGGACGGTGGGTTATGACACTTATTACGCCATGACCGACCGCGACGACGACTTGAAGATCGGCGTGAAATCCACCGCAATTCTGTTCGGCGATGCCGACCGGGTGATCATCCTCACGTTGCAGGGCCTGGCGCTGGTGTGCCTGTTGCTGGCGGGCGTGCGGTTTGAGCTGGGCGGCTGGTTCCACCTGGGGCTGCTGGCGGCGGCGGGCTGTTTTGCGTGGGAGTTCTGGTATACCCGCGACAGGGACCGCATGAAGTGCTTCAAGGCGTTTTTACACAACCACTGGGCGGGGTTGGCGATTTTTGTCGGGATTGTGGTGGATTACGCGGTTCGCTGAGGTTTTGCAGTGCCTGGTCGGACCTCATCGGGGGCAAGCCCCCTCCCACAGAGGAACGCATTTCAAATGTGGGAGGGGGCTTGCCCCCCGATGCTTTCAGCGGCGCCGCAGGCTTATGGCTTGATGATGTGCCAAACCCCACCCTTGCCGTCACCGGTCTTGTCACCGGCCTTCTTGTCGTCCTTGTAGGTGTACACCGGCTTGCCTTTGTAAGCCCACTGGCTGGTCTGGTCATCACGTGTAATAACCGTCCAATCGCCCGTCTTTGTATCTGTGGATTCAGCCTTCAGCGGTGGCCAGTTGGTCGCGCATTGGTCCTTGCACGCCGACTTGCCGTCGGCATCTTTGTCGAAGGTATAGAGCGTCATGCCCTTGTGATCCACCAACATCCCCTCTTTAGTCATCGCCGGCTCTGCAGCAAACGCCAGGCCTGGCAGTGTCATCACCGCCGATAGCAGCAGGGCTTTCCAGGAAACAGTGCTGTAAGTCATCGGAACCTTCCTTTTGTGGTTGTCAGGATTCGGACCCAAAGGGTAGTCCAGAGTGCCGTGAATTGCCCGAGCGACTAAATTACTGTCACACGACTGCAATAATTCCGTTATCTAATGCGGCGCAAGACAGTTAAATGACAAGAGGATTTTTGAGCATGGTTGGCAGGAGCATTCTGATTGTTGACGACGAAGCGCCCATTCGCGAGATGATCGCCGTTGCGTTGGAAATGGCCGGCTACGACTGCCTGGAGGCGGAGAACTCCCAGCAGGCCCATGCCATTATCGTCGACCGCAAGCCGGACCTGATCCTGCTCGACTGGATGCTGCCCGGCACCTCCGGCATCGAACTGGCCCGCCGCCTCAAGCGCGACGAGCTGACCGGGGACATTCCGATCATCATGCTCACCGCCAAGGGCGAAGAGGACAACAAGATCCAGGGCCTGGAAGTGGGCGCCGATGACTACATCACCAAGCCCTTTTCTCCACGCGAGCTGGTCGCGCGCCTCAAAGCCGTACTGCGCCGTGCCGGCCCGACGGATGGCGAAGCGCCGATCGAAGTCGGCGGCCTGTTGCTGGACCCGATCAGCCACCGCGTGACCATCGACGGCAAACCTGCCGAGATGGGCCCTACCGAATACCGCCTGCTGCAGTTCTTCATGACCCACCAGGAGCGCGCCTACACCCGTGGCCAGTTGCTGGACCAGGTGTGGGGCGGCAACGTGTACGTGGAAGAGCGCACCGTGGACGTGCATATCCGCCGCCTGCGCAAAGCCTTGGGCGATGCCTATGAGAATCTGGTACAAACCGTGCGCGGCACCGGCTATCGCTTTTCCACCAAGGGCTGAGCCCGTCGCTTCGTGACTCAAGAGCCTGACTTAACAGCTGACAAGGACGCATGTTCAAGTGAACCAGAACTGGCATGGCACCCTGATCCGTCACATGCTTTTGTTGATTACTGGCTGCCTGTTGGTGGGGTTGATCAGTGGCTACTACGGGTGGAGCCTGGCTATCGGCATCGGCCTGTACCTGGGCTGGACCCTCAAGCAACTGTTGCGCCTGCATGAATGGCTGCGCCAGCACAAACCCGACGAAGCGCCACCCGACGGCTACGGCCTGTGGGGCGAGGTGTTCGACAGCATCTACCATCTGCAACGCCGCGACCAACGTGTGCGCGGGCGCCTGCAAGCGGTGATCGATCGGGTGCAGGAGTCGACCGCTGCGCTCAAGGACGCAGTGATCATGCTCGACAGCGACGGCAACCTGGAATGGTGGAACCGCGCGGCCGAAACCCTGCTGGGCCTCAAGACGCCCCAGGACAGCGGCCAACCCGTGACCAACCTGGTACGCCACCCGCGCTTCAAGGAGTACTTCGAGCAAGACAACTACGAAGAAGCCCTGGAGATCCCCTCGCCGACCAATGACCGCGTGCGCATCCAGCTCTACCTGACGCGCTACGGCAACAACGAGCACCTGATGCTGGTGCGCGACGTGACCCGCATCCACCAGTTGGAACAGATGCGCAAAGACTTCGTCGCCAACGTTTCCCACGAGCTGCGCACGCCATTGACGGTGATCTGCGGTTACCTGGAGACCCTGTTGGATAACGTTGACGAGATCAACCCGCGCTGGAGCCGTGCCCTGCAACAGATGCAGCAACAAGGTTCGCGCATGCAGACCCTGCTCAACGACCTGCTGTTGCTGGCCAAGCTGGAAGCCACGGATTACCCGTCGGACAACCAACCGGTGGCCGTGCAAAGCCTGTTGCAGACCATCAAGAATGACGCCAAGGCCCTGTCCGGCGAGCGCGGGCAACAGATCAGCCTGGAGGCCGACCCGGCAGTGATGCTCAAGGGCAGTGAGGGTGAATTGCGCAGTGCGTTCTCCAACCTGGTGTTCAATGCCGTGAAATACACCCAGGACAAGGGCACTATCCGCATCCGCTGGTGGGCCGACGCTCAAGGCGCGCACCTGAGCGTGCAGGACTCCGGCATCGGTATCGACGCCAAGCATTTGCCGCGCCTGACCGAACGCTTCTACCGCGTCGATTCCAGCCGCAACTCCAACACCGGCGGCACCGGGCTGGGGCTGGCGATCGTCAAGCATGTGTTGCTGCGCCACCGCGCGCGCCTGGAAATCAGCAGCGTGCTGGGGCATGGCAGTACGTTTACCTGCCATTTCCCGGCGACGCAGGTGACCCGTGCGCGCCTCGTCGGGAATGACGAATAACTCGAAACAACGCAAGACCCAATGTGGGAGGGGGCCCCTCCCACAGTGGATTTGTGTCGTTTTGGAGGGTGTATTCCACACCCCACCCGGCAGCAACCACTAGGCAAGCGCCCCATCAGCGGCTACATTGGCCGACTTGCGCCTGCCTTTCAGGCCCACCCGCCATCCCTTATTGACACACGGAACCTGCAAAACCCCATCATGGACCCTTCCCCTGGTATCACCTTCGCCACACTCTTCGCCGACTTCGGCATGATCCTTTTTGCTCTGATCCTGGTACTGCTCAACGGCTTTTTCGTTGCGGCGGAATTTGCCATGGTCAAACTGCGTTCGACCAGGGTCGAAGCCATCGCCCACACCAACGGCTGGCGCGGGCAGATCCTGCGCACCGTCCACAGCCAGCTCGACGCCTACCTGTCGGCCTGCCAGCTGGGTATCACCCTCGCCTCCCTGGGCCTGGGCTGGGTCGGCGAGCCGGCCTTCGCGCACATCCTCGAACCGCTGTTGGGCGCCGTGGGCGTCGAATCGCCGGAAGTGATCAAGGGCGTGTCGTTCTTTGCGGCGTTCTTCGTGATTTCCTACCTGCACATCGTGGTCGGCGAACTGGCGCCCAAGTCCTGGGCCATTCGCAAGCCTGAGCTGTTGTCGCTGTGGACGGCGGTGCCGCTGTACCTGTTCTACTGGGCCATGTACCCGGCGATCTATCTGCTCAACGCCAGTGCCAACGCTATCTTGCGTATCGCCGGCCAAGGCGAGCCCGGCCCGCACCATGAACACCATTACAGCCGTGAAGAACTCAAGCTGATCCTGCACTCCAGCCGTGGCCAGGACCCGAGCGACCAAGGCATGCGCGTACTGGCTTCGGCGGTGGAAATGGGCGAGCTGGAAGTGGTGGATTGGGCCAACTCCCGGGAAGACCTGGTGACCCTGGACTTCAACGCCCCGCTCAAAGAGATCCTGGCGCTGTTCCGCCGCCACAAATTCAGCCGCTACCCGGTGTATGACGCGGTGCGCAACGAGTTCGTGGGGCTGCTGCACATCAAGGACCTGCTGTTGGAACTGGCAGCCCTGGACCACCTCCCCGAGTCGTTCAACCTGGCCGAACTGACCCGCCCACTGGAGCGTGTGTCGCGCCATATGCCGTTGTCGCAGTTGCTGGAGCAGTTCCGTAAGGGCGGCGCGCACTTCGCCCTGGTGGAAGAAGCCGACGGCAAGATCATCGGCTACCTGACCATGGAAGACGTGCTGGAAGTGTTGGTGGGCGATATCCAGGACGAACACCGCAAGGCCGAGCGCGGCGTCCTGGCCTACCAGCCGGGCAAGCTGCTGGTACGCGGCGATACGCCGTTGTTCAAGGTGGAGCGCCTGTTGGGTGTGGACCTGGACCACATCGAAGCGGAAACCCTGGCCGGGTTGATCTACGACACGCTCAAGCGCGTGCCAGAAGAAGAAGAAGTGCTGGAAGTCGAAGGCCTGCGCATCATCATCAAAAAGATGAAAGGGCCAAAAATCGTGCTGGCCAAGGTGCTGCTGCTGGACTGACCCTCAATTGCCCAACGCAAAGTTGGGCAATGCGCCGACGGGTTGGTTGAACTCATACGGGATCGACACCAACCCCGCCTCGGTGGCCCGCTGCACCACAAAGTGCAGGTGCGGCCCGCTGCTGTTGCCGGTATTGCCCGATAATGCCAGCGGGCTCCCCACCGCCACGCGCTGCCCCGCCCTCACACTGACCGACCCTTGCTTGAGATGCAGGTACACGCCTTGGGTGCCGTCATCGTGCTGCACCCGCACAAAATTGCCCGAGGCATCATTGCCGCGCCCCGCCTGCTCGTTCTCGACCTTCACCACCACCCCGCTGCGCGCCGCAATGATCGGCGTGCCTTCGGGCATGGCAATGTCCATGGCGTAGCGGCTCTTGGCGTCGGTGTGGCTGAAGCTGCCGTTGGGGCCTTGGGTCAGGCGGAACGGGCCGCCGCGCCAGGGTAAGGGGTAACGGTAGGCTTGCGGTCGGTAGAGGGGTTTTGGCATGTCGAGCACCGGTCGTCTTACACGCTCGACTCGGCGCTCATGCAGCTCAAACGCTTGAGCGCCCGGGGTGTGCCGGTCGCTGAAAAACACCACGCCATTGGCGTCGGTGGATTTGTAGAGGGTCATGGCCAAGGTCGAGGTAGTGACCGAGGCCAGCCCGCAGCACAGTAAAAGGCGAAGGAGCATGGTGTGAACCTTCCGAAATGACTGAGCGGCAGGTTAGCAAGTGTGGATGACAGCTCTATGCTGGCAGCCCCTTAAAACAAATATCCACGTTCATCTGCGCGGCTGCCGACAAATTGACCAAAGCATCCAGCGAAAGTTTGTCGATCTTGCCGGTGAGTACGTCGTTGAGGCGGGGCTGACTGATACCCAGTCTGTGGGCGGCTTCTTTTTTGAGAAAGCCCCCAGCCGCGGATGGTTTTGCACAGTTCCAACAACAGTTTTGAACGCAGCCGCATATTGGCGGCTTGCTGAGGGGTATCTTCCAACGCGTCCCAGACGGAGCTGAAACGTTCACCGTGAATGTTTTGATTTGTCATGGCTTAACCTATCTCCTGCAACCTGGCGCGAGCCAGTTCGATATCCCGCCCTATGGTTCTCATCGGCTTGCAATCACAAGGCTGTTCGCCCTGCTGCAAGAGGTCCAACTGAAAACCCACGGCCCTACGGGCATCGAGTGGGAACGCTTTGAGATCCTTGAGCGAGCTTCCTAAAAACACTACGTCCTTGTGCCTTGGCATTGGCCTCTCCTTTCCTGGAAAGAAAAAGCCTAATCGACGGTTCGGGCATAAGCGGTGGACGTTTGTTTCAAGGCATAGCAAAGGCTCGATAACGCTGAAGCGTTATCGAGAGACTATATCGAAACAGATATAAATCAAACCAGAAATGGGGAATCAGACAGCCGGTCGATTTCCGATATTCAGGCGCTTACGCACCCGGCACAAAATGCTTCTGCGCGGTGCCCCGTGCGATCAGGCGGGAGATGTAGTCGAGTTTCTGCGCGTCCTGGTCGATAAACCGGAAGGTCAGTTGCAGCCAATCGCTGTCGGGTTTGGGTTCGAAGGCGACGATTGCGTGCAGGTAGCCGTTGAGGCGCGCCACTTCGGCGTTGTCGCCTTGTTCCAGATCGAGCACGGCGCTTTCCAGTACCTGGGGCAACACGTCGCCGCGACGCACCACCAGCAGCGCTTCCTTGATACTCAATGCCTTGATCACGCATTGCTGGGTGCCGCTGGACAGGCGCAACTGGCCCTGACCACGGCCGGCAGCCGGCGCGGCAGCTGGCGCTTGAACCGGTGGGCTGTTGAGCAGGCCTTTGCTCGGGGCCGAAGCCACCGCCGCAACCGGGGCCGAACGCACGGCCTCAGGCTTGCCGCCGGTCAGGGCGCTCAGGGAATCGTTGCCGAACGCCGAGTTCATCTTGGTCGGTGCGCTGGCGACCAGCGCGTCGAGACGGCCAACCTTGTGCAGGGCCTGCTTGACCTTGTTCAGCAGTTGCTCGTTGGTGAACGGCTTGCTGACGTAACCGGAAACCCCGGCCTGGATGGCCTGGACCACGTTCTCTTTGTCGCCACGGCTGGTCACCATCACGAACGGCATGGCCTTGAGGTGCGGCTGCTCGCGGCACCAGGTCAACAGCTCCAGGCCGGACATCTCCGGCATTTCCCAGTCGCACAGCACCAGGTCGAAAGACTCGCGCATCAGGATGGTCTGGGCCTTCTTGCCATTCACCGCATCTTCAAGCTTGATCCCGGGGAAGTAGTTGCGCAGGCACTTCTTCACCAGGTCGCGGATAAACGAGGCGTCATCCACCACCAATACACTGACTTTACTCATCGACCCTTCATCCTATAAATACTTCGGCACGCAAAACGCCTGACTGATGGCATTTTGCCAAAACTCTGCAGTCACGTTCGGAATTTCTTTTACCCGATTCGCAAAAATTAAGGTGCCACAAACGAAAACGCCCGACCAAAGGCCGGGCGTTAATTTCTCGGGCAACTTACTTATCGTCAGGTTCGCCCAGAACATTAGGGGTTTGATCGGCCGAACCTTCAACTTCAGCCTTCATGCGCTTGAGGCCCATGTGCCGTACGTCGGTGCCGCGCACCAGGTAGATCACCAGTTCCGAGATATTGCGCGCGTGGTCGCCGATCCGCTCCAGCGAGCGCAGCACCCAGATAATGCTCAAGACCCTTGAGATAGAGCGCGGGTCTTCCATCATGTAGGTGGCCAGCTCACGCAGGGCGGTCTTGTACTCGCGGTCGATGACCTTGTCGTACTGCGCCACCGACAGCGCCAAATCGGCGTCGAAGCGCGCAAACGCGTCGAGGGCATCGCGCACCATGTTGCGCACCTGGTCGCCGATGTGACGCACCTCTACGTAGCCGCGCGGCGCCTCGCCCTCTTCGCACAGCTGGATGGCGCGGCGGGCGATCTTGGTGGCTTCGTCGCCGATGCGCTCCAGGTCGATCACCGACTTGGAGATGCTGATGATCAAACGCAAATCCGAGGCCGCCGGCTGGCGACGGGCGAGAATGCGCAGGCATTCTTCGTCGATGTTGCGTTCCATCTGGTTGATCTGGTCATCGATCTCACGCACTTGCTGGGCCAGGCCCGAATCGGCCTCGATCAGCGCGGTGACCGCATCGTTGACTTGCTTCTCCACCAGCCCGCCCATCGCCAGGAGGTGGCTGCGCACTTCCTCAAGCTCGGCGTTGAACTGCGCGGAGATGTGATGGGTAAGGCCTTCTTTGCTAATCATGTTGGCGTCCTTGGAGCGTCCGGTAAGGTGCGGAGAACCGCAGCGTCAGTGCAATCAGAACCACAGCTTCCTAGCCGTAGCGACCGGTGATGTAGTCTTCGGTCTGCTTCTTCGCCGGATTGGTGAACAGGGTATCGGTATCGCCGAATTCCACCAGTTTGCCCATGTACATGAACGCGGTGTAGTCGGAAACCCGCGCTGCTTGTTGCATGTTGTGGGTCACGATGACGATGGTGAACTTGGACTTGAGCTCGTAGATCAGCTCTTCGACTTTCAGGGTTGAGATCGGGTCCAGCGCCGAGCAGGGTTCGTCGAGCAGCAATACTTCCGGCTCTACCGCGATGGTACGGGCGATGACCAGACGCTGCTGCTGGCCGCCGGACAGGCCAAGGGCCGATTCGTGCAGGCGGTCCTTGACCTCATCCCACAGCGCCGCGCCTTTAAGGGCCCACTCGACGGCTTCATCGAGAATGCGCTTCTTGTTGATGCCCTGGATGCGCAGGCCATAGACCACGTTTTCGTAGATGGTCTTGGGGAACGGGTTCGGCTTCTGGAACACCATGCCCACCCGGCGACGCAGCTCGGCCACGTCTTCGCCCTTACGGTAGATGTTAGTGCCGTAGAGGTTGATGGCGCCGTCCACGCGGCAACCGTCCACCAGGTCGTTCATGCGGTTGAAGGTGCGCAGCAGCGTGGATTTACCGCAGCCCGACGGGCCGATAAACGCGGTCACGCGCTGCTTGGGGATATTCATGCTGACGTCGAACAGCGCCTGTTTTTCACCGTAGTACAGGCTCAGGCCCGGTACTTCGATGGCCACGGTTTCTTCGGCCAGGCTCAGGCTCTGCTTGTCGCGACCCAGGGCAGACATGTTGATGCCGTGGGAATGGGTTTCGTGTTGCATGGGATGCTCCCTGTGCTACCAATTCATTGTGTGAAACCGCCGCAGCGGTTGACTCAAATTCTGCGTATTACGCGGCCCCGTGCGGGAGGGGGCTTGCTCCCTCCCACATGGGGTCCAATTAACTGTCCAGCGCTTTGTATTTTTCGCGCAGGTGGTTACGAATCCACACCGCCGACAGGTTGAGCGTGGCGATCACCAGTACCAGCAACAACGCGGTGGCATAGACCAGCGGTCGTGCGGCTTCGACGTTGGGGCTCTGGAAGCCGACGTCATAGATATGGAAGCCCAGGTGCATGATCTTCTGGTCCAGGTGCAGGTACGGGTAGTTGCCGTCCAGCGGCAGCGACGGGGCCAGTTTCACCACGCCTACCAGCATCAGCGGCGCCACTTCACCGGCGGCACGGGCCACGGCGAGGATCATGCCGGTCATCATCGCCGGGCTGGCCATCGGCAGCACGATCTTCCACAGCGTTTCCGCCTTGGTCGCGCCCAGCGCCAGCGAACCTTCACGTACGGTGCGAGGAATCCGCGCCAGGCCTTCTTCGGTGGCCACGATCACCACCGGCACCGCCAGCAGCGCCAGGGTCAGCGACGCCCAGAGCAGGCCCGGGGTACCGAAAGTCGGCGCCGGCAGGGCTTCGGCGAAGAACAGGCGGTCAACCGAGCCACCCAATACATACACGAAGAAGCCCAGGCCGAACACGCCGTAGACGATGGCCGGTACGCCGGCCAGGTTGTTCACGGCAATACGGATGATGCGGGTCAGGGTGTTCTGCTTGGCGTATTCACGCAGATACACCGCAGCCAGTACACCAAACGGTGTCACGATCATCGCCATGATCAGGGTCATCATCACGGTGCCGAAGATGGCCGGGAAAATCCCGCCTTCAGTGTTGGCTTCCCGTGGGTCATCGCTCAAAAATTCCCAGACCTTGCTGAAGTAGAAGCCGATCTTAGTCATCGTGCCCATGGCGTTCGGCTGGTAAGCGTGCACCACTTTGCCGATGCCGATTTCCACTTCCTTGCCGTTGCCGTCACGGGCGGTCAGCGCGTCGCGGTTGAACTGGGCGTGCAGGTCGGCCAGGCGTGCTTCGATGTCCTGGTAGCGCGCGTTCAGCTCAGCACGGTCGGCATCCATATCGGCCTGGGCAGCGGCGTCGAGCTTGCCTTCCAGTTCCAGTTTGCGACCGTGCAGGCGGATGCGTTCCAGGCCGGCGTTGATCGCGCCGATATCGGTTTTTTCCAGGCTCTTGAGCTGCGCGGCCAGCTTGTTGACGCGCTCGACCCGGGCTTGCAGCTCCGGCCACGCGGCCTCGCCTTCAGCAATGACCTTGCCATCCTGCTTGACGTTGACCAGGGTGCCGTAGAAGTTGCCCCACTCACGACGCTCGATGGCCATCAACTGCACAGGCTTGGTCTGGTCCTTCAACCATTCGCCGACAATCCATGTGAAGTCGTTGCCGTTCAGGTCGCGGTTGCCGACCTTGATCAGCTCACGCGTCATGAATTCCGGACCTTGGTCCGGCACGGGCAGGCCCGCGCTTTTGAGGCGCTCGCGCGGCACTTCTTCCTTCTGCACCACTTCGCCGATGACGATATGGTTTTCCTGGCCCGGTACGTTGTAGTTGGCCTGGATCAGGTCAGCCGGCCAGAAGTGGCCCAAACCACGCACCGCAATCACAGCCAGCAAACCAATAGTCATGATGACCGCGATGGCCACCGCGCCACCGCTGATCCAGACGCCTGGGGCGCCGCTCTTGAACCATCCATTCAGGGAGTTCTGTTTCACAGACTTCTACCTTTCTTAAAGCGACGAGTATTTCTTGCGCAGACGCTGACGAATCAGCTCGGCGAGGGTGTTCATGATGAAGGTGAACAGCAGCAGCACCAGCGCCGAGAGGAACAGCACGCGGTAATGACTGCCGCCCACTTCCGACTCGGGCATTTCCACCGCGACGTTGGCCGCCAGAGTGCGCAGGCCTTCGAACAGGTTCATCTCCATCACCGGTGTGTTACCGGTGGCCATCAGCACGATCATGGTCTCGCCCACGGCGCGGCCCATGCCGATCATCAGCGCGGAGAAGATGCCCGGGCTGGCGGTCAGGATCACCACGCGAGTCATGGTCTGCCACGGCGTGGCGCCCAGGGCCAGGGAGCCCAGGGTCAGGCCGCGCGGCACGCTGAACACGGCGTCTTCGGCGATGGAGTAGATGTTCGGGATCACCGCAAAGCCCATGGCCAGGCCCACGACCAGGGCGTTGCGCTGGTCGTAGGTGATGCCCAGGTCGTGGGAGATCCACATGCGCATGTCACCGCCGAAGAACCAGGTTTCCAGGTACGGGCTCATGTACAGCGAAAGCCAGCCCACAAACAGGATCACCGGGATCAGGATCGCACTTTCCCAGCCATCGGGAACGCGCAGGCGCAGGGATTCAGGCAGGCGGCTGAACGCGAAACCGGCGACCAGGATGCCAATCGGCAACAGCATCAGCAGGCTGAATATCCCGGGTAAATGCCCTTCCACATACGGCGCCAGGAACAGGCCGGCGAAGAAGCCCAGGATCACGGTCGGCATGGCTTCCATCAGCTCGATCACCGGCTTGACCTTGCGGCGCAGGCTCGGAGCCATGAAGTAAGCGGTGTAGATCGCGGCGGCAACCGCCAGCGGCGCAGCCAGCAGCATGGCGTAGAACGCGGCCTTCAAGGTACCGAAGGTCAGCGGGGCCAGGCTCATTTTGGGTTCGAAGTCGGTGTTGGCGGCGGTCGACTGCCAGACGTACTTAGGCTCGTCGTAGTTTTCGTACCAGACCTTGCTCCACAGCGCGCTCCACGACACTTCCGGGTGCGGGTTGTCGAGCAGCAGCGGTTGCAGCTTGCCACCGGCTTCCACGATCACACGGTTGGCCCGTGGCGACAGGCCGAACACGCCCTGGCCATCGACCACCGGGTCTACCAGCAAGGTGCGGTGGGCGGTGCTGTGAAACACGCCGAATTTGCCGGAGGCATCGAGGGCGGTGAAGCCTTTGCGGCGCTCTTCAGCGGTGATTTCGACGATTGGCGCAGTGCCCATCTGGAACGTGCGAATCTGCTTCAGGCGCTGTTCGCCATCCGGGTCACGGGCCATGAACCATTGGGCCAGGCCACCTTTGGAGTTACCGACGATCAGCGAGATACCGCCCACCAGCTGGGTGCTGGCGGTGATTTCAGCGCTGCCGTCTTCCAACAGTTTGTAGCGACCGTTGAGGCTCTTGTCGCGCAGGCTGAATACGTCGGCCAGGGCTCGGCCGTTGACCACATACAACCACTGCTGGCGCGGGTCGATGAAGATCGCCTTTACCGGCTCGGTCATTTGCGGCAGCTCGACACGCTTCTGCTCGCTGGTGACTTCACCAGTCATCATGTTTTCTTCGCGGCTCAGGGTCAGCACGTTCAGGTACGAACCCGCCGAACCGGCCACCACCAGGGAGGTGTCGGTGGCATTGAGCGCTACGTGCTCCAACGGACGACCGGCCTCATCCAGCACAATCGGCGTTTCACCGTAGGGGTATTCAATCGCCGGGGTGATGGTCTTCTTGCCGTCCGGGTAGGACACCTTGTAGGTGTGGCGGAACACCAGCGACTGGCCATTGGACAAACCGAGGATGACCAGCGGGCTGCCCGGCTGGTCTTCCCCGATGGACGCCACGCGGCTACCGGCCGGCAGCGGCAGGTCGACGCGCTTGAGTTCGGCGCCGGTGTCGATGTCAAAGAACAGCGCCTGGCCCTTGTCGGAAACCCGCATGGCGACCTGGTTCTGTTCTTCGAGGGAGATCATCAACGGCTTGCCGGCATCCTGGATCCAGGCCGGGGTGAGCGCGTCTTCCTTGGTCAACGAGGCCCCTTGGAACAGCGGCGCGACCACGTAGGCGAGGAAGAAGAAGATCAGGGTGATAGCGCCGAGGACGGCAAGGCCGCCCACCAGCACGTACCAACGGGTCAGGCGGTCCTTGAGCGCGCGAATGCGGCGCTTGCGTTGCAGCTCAGGCGTATTGAAATCAATGCGCTTGGGAGGAGAAGTCGTCGTCATGGTGGAATTGGCCAGATCATTCATGCGCACACCCTAGCGATCCTGTATGACAGAAAGATGACAATGCAGTGACGCAAGAAATCCGCCGCGTAGCAGGGCTGGCAGCGGACTGAAAAATTAGGAGGCGAGGTCCAGGTCCTGCAGACCCGCCTTGACCTTGAGCCCGCGCAGATAGCCGGCTCAAGGCGGTTCTACCGGTGGCTTACTTGCCGCCTTCTTTCAAACCCAGGTCAGCCAGGGCCTTGGCGGCCACTTTGGCTGGCAGCGGGATGTAGCCGTCTTTCACGACAACTTCCTGGCCCTGTTTGGACAGCACCAGTTTCACGAACTCAGCTTCCAGCGGGGCCAGAGGCTTGTTCGGGGCTTTGTTGACGTAAACGTAGAGGAAGCGCGACAGCGGGTACTTGCCGTTCAGGGCGTTCTCTTCGGTATCTTCGATGAAGTCGGTGCTGCCTTTCTTGGCCAGGGCCACGGTCTTCACGCTTGCAGTCTTGTAGCCGATGCCCGAGTAACCGACGCCGTTCAGCGAAGAGCTGATCGACTGCACGACCGAAGCCGAGCCAGGTTGTTCGTTCACGTTAGGCTTGTAGTCGCCTTTGCACAGGGCTTCTTCTTTGAAGTAACCGTAGGTGCCGGATACCGAGTTACGACCGAACAATTGCACAGGCTTGTTGGCCAGGTCACCGGTCACACCCAGGTCGCCCCAGGTTTTTACGTCAGCTTTGCCACCGCACAGGCGAGTCGAGGAGAAGATCGCGTCGACTTGTTCCATGGTCAGGTGCTGGATCGGGTTGTCCTTGTGCACGAACACGGCCAGGGCATCCACGGCAACCGGGATAGCGGTTGGCTTGTAGCCGTACTTCTGCTCGAAGGCAGCCAGTTCGGTGTCCTTCATCTTGCGGCTCATCGGGCCCAGGTTAGAGGTGCCTTCCGTCAGCGCAGGTGGCGCGGTCGCCGAGCCGGCAGCCTGGATCTGGATGTTGACGTTCGGGTATTCCTTTTTGTAACCCTCAGCCCACAGGGTCATCAGGTTAGCCAGGGTATCGGAACCGACGCTGGACAAGTTGCCGGACACACCGGTGGTCTTAACGTAAGCCGGGATTGCCGGGTCAACACCAGCGGCCACCGCGTTGGCAGTCGCAACGCCAGCAGCGACAAAAGTCATTGCCGCCATCAAACGCTTCAGTTTCATGCCTTACTCCTAGCAGATAGGGATAGTTGGATCGGGGCCAAGTATCGGTAGGCCGTGTGAACACTCTATGTCCGGAATATGACAATTAGATGAAAGGCCAGCATTGGAAGAAAGGACAGAAGCGCGCGCAAAGGCGAGGAAACACGGGTTGATGCGCAGGTAACGCGATAATTTAGAAATACGCTGCAATCATTGAAGGAACATCTTGATTGCGGAGAGGGACTTGCTCCCTCTCCACAGGGGCATCGGGCCAGTGTTAACGCCCGCGCTTCCAAAGGTACCCACCCACCACGATCCCCATCACACATAGGGCCGCCACGTAGTAGGACGGGCCCATGGCGCTTTCCTTCATCAGCAGCGACACCGCGAGCGGCGTCAGCCCGCCGAACACGGCGTAGGCCACGTTGTAGGAAAACGACAGACCACTGAAACGCACCACCGGCGGGAAGGCCTTGACCATGACATACGGCACTACGCCGATGGTGCCGACAAACAGGCCGGTCAACGCGTACAGCGGAAAGAGCCAGTCGGGGTGGCTCAGAAGGCTGTGATAGAGCGTCCAGGACGTCGCCAGCAACAGCGCGCAACCGGCCGTGAGTACGCGGCCGGCCCCAAAACGGTCGGCCAACGCGCCGGAGGCGATGCAACCCAGGCTCAGGGTGACGATGGCCAGGCTGTTGGCTTGCAGCGCAACAGTCGGGCTGAAGTGGTAGACGGTTTGCAACACGGTAGGAGTCATCAAGATAACCACCACCACACCGGCCGACAGCAACCAGGTCAGTAGCATCGCCAGCACGATGGCGCCCCGGTGGTCACGCAGCACCGCGCGTAACGGCAACTCGGCGGCCAGGGTCTTGCGCTGCTGCATTTCGGCGAAGATCGGCGTTTCATGCAGCCAGCGGCGCAGGTACACCGACAGCAGGCCAAACACACCGCCGAGCAGGAACGGAATGCGCCAGGCGTAATCCGAGACCTGCTGCGGGCTATAAATAGTGTTGATGGCCGTGGCCACCAGCGAGCCCAGCAGGATCCCGGCGGTCAGGCCGCTGGTCAGGGTGCCGCAGGCGTAGCCGATGTGGCGCGGCGGTACGTGCTCAGAGACGAACACCCAGGCGCCCGGTACTTCGCCGCCAATCGCCGCGCCTTGGATGACGCGCATCAGCAGCAGCAGGATCGGCGCCCACAGGCCGATCTGAGCGTAGGTCGGCAGCAGGCCCATGATCAGGGTCGGCACGGCCATCATGAAGATGCTCAGGGTGAACATCTTCTTGCGGCCCAGAAGGTCGCCGAAGTGCGCCATGATGATGCCGCCCAGCGGGCGCGCCAGGTAACCGGCGGCGAAGATACCGAAGGTCTGCATCATGCGCAGCCATTCGGGCATGTCGGCCGGGAAAAACAGTTTTCCGACCACGGTGGCGAAAAACACGAAAATGATGAAATCATAAAACTCCAACGCCCCGCCCAAGGCAGACAGCGACAGGGTTTTATAGTCGTTGCGGGTCAGCGGGCGCGACGATTGCGCACTGCTTGCGGGCACGGAGGACATGGCAAGGCTTCTCTTATAGTAATCAGCGTAATAAAGACGGCACGCCCGTGATTGGCGGCGGGCTTGGCAAGATAGCAAATCGCTTGTAAAAGCACAGCGCCAGGAGAACAGTTGCTTGCAAAAGCCCCGATACAGCGTCTATTTACCGACCAAATGAGCCTCGGAAGGTCGTCGTGGCGCCAGGGTCCCGATATACTCGGCCCTTGCAAGCGCAGAACCCGCAGTCTTGAGGGGCTGCTGTGCCAAAACGTCGTTGGGTGCCATCCAGCCGATTTGGCAGAGCTTCCCTTTTTAGTACGCCTTACGAGAAACGCATCGAGCGGTGTAGGTTGGTGCTGAAACGTTTTTCTACAAGACGGCTATCCACTTGAAATACCCATGAAGCGTCACGGGTCAGAGGCCCCCCGGCATGATCGAACTCGAACAAGAAGACCCTATCCCGCAAGGCGATCTCGCCCTGCAAATCACCGCGCTCCCGCGTGAAACCAACGGCTTTGGCGATATCTTCGGCGGCTGGCTGGTGGCGCAGATGGACTTGGCCGGTACAGCCATGGCCAGCAAAGTCGCGGGTGGCCGCGTGGCGACCGTGGCCATTGATCGCATGGCGTTCCTGGTACCGGTAGCGGTGGGCGCGCAGCTGTCCTTTTATACCCAGGCCCTGGAAATCGGCCGCAGCTCGATCCAGATGATGGTCGAAGTGTGGAGCGACGACCCGTTGTCCAGCGAATGGCGCAAGGTGACCGAGGCGGTGTTTGTCTTCGTCGCCATCGACGGCAGCGGCCGTACACGTTCGGTACCGTCGCGCGCGCGTTAAACCTCGCCGGGTTTTGACGGTCCATTGCCCCATTGCCTGTCATTGAGAGTGCTGTGTATGCCTATGCCTCACGTTGAAACCGTGAAAATCGACGAGTTGGACTGCTGGCTCATCCACCACAACGGTGCCGAACTGAAGGTAGCCCAACAGGGCGCGCATATCTTCAGTTACCAGCGCGAGGGCGAGCAGCCGCTGATCTGGCCGAACCCTGAAGCGGTGTTCAAGAAAGGCAAGGGCATCCGCACCGGCGTACCGGTGTGCTGGCCGTGGTTTGGTGTGTTCGACCGCAACCCGCAAAGCGTGAAGGCAATGCGCCAAAGTGATCAGCCTGCGGGCGCGCACGGTTTCGTGCGTACCGCGATGTGGAGGCTGGTGGAGACCAAGATTGAAGGTCAAGCGCTGCGGGTGGAGCTGGAACTACCGGTCCCGGCCGGCGGCTTCCCCGGATGGCCTCATCAGGTCGACCTGAAGTTGAGCTTGTTACTGGACAGCCACCTGCATATCCGCCTGACCAGCCATAACCGTGGTGCCGACACCGTCACGCTCAGCCAGGCACTGCACACCTACTTCGCCGTGAGCGACGTACGCAACGTGCAGGTCGAGGGGCTGGACGGCACGACGTATATCGATACCGCAGATGGCTGGAGCGAGAAAATGCAATCGGGCCTGCTGCACTTCAGCGCCGAAACCGACCGCATCTACCTCAATACGCCCTCTGCTTTGCACATCGTCGATAAGGAGTGGCAGCGCCGCATTCAGCTCACCAGCCAAGGCTCGAAATCGACCGTGATCTGGAACCCCTGGACTGAACGCGCCAAGGCGTTTGACGACATGGCCGACGATGGCTGGCAGGGCATGCTGTGCATCGAGACCGCAAATGTGCTGGATGACGTGGTGGCCTTGGCTCCCGGCGAAAGCCACACCCTGGGCGTGAGCATCACCGCGATCGCCCTGTAGATAACGTTCTAACTGTGGGAGGGCAAGCCCCCTCCCACATTTGTTTTGCGCAAGAGCTTAGAGATCGGACTCCTTCACCACCCGCACTTTCCCCGCATCCAGCGCATACGCCGCGTCCGCCAGGTCGTTATTCACCTTCTCCACCTTCAACGTTCCCGTCACCCACAGCGGCGTGTAGATATCATCGAGCTTCAACCCCTTGGGATAACGCACCAGTACCAGTTGGTTAGGCGGCGGCGGCGGCACGTGGATGCATGCGCCGGGGTACGGCACCAGGAAGAACAACGTGCTGCGACCCTTCGCATCGGTCTCCAGCGGCACCGGGTAGCCGCCGATGCGGATGTTCTTACCGTTCATGGCCGCCACGGTCTTGGTCGAATACATCACCGCCGGCAAGCCTTTGCTCTGCTTCAGGCCGCCCTTATCGGTAAAGGTGCCTTGGGCTTCGGGGGAGTTGTGGTCGATTTCGGGCATGGCCTCGAGGGCTTTTTGGTCCGACAGCGGCATCAGGTCGAGCCAGTCGGTTTCCGGCAGTTCACCGGCGTGTGCCAGGCCACAGCCCAGCAGGAGAAGAGTTAACAGAAGACGGCGCATGGAGAGGCTCGGCAAGTACAAGTGCCGAGCATTCTAGCCCTCTGCGCCTGCGCAGCGCAGAGGACTTTTTCGGCTGATTACTTCTTTTTGATCAGACCGTAGATCACCAGCAACACAATGGCGCCTACCAGTGCACCGATGAAGCCTGCGCCTTGGCCGGCCTGGTAGATGCCCAGTGCCTGACCACCGTAGGTCGCCGCCAGGGAGCCGGCGATACCCAGCAGGATGGTCATGATCCAACCCATGCTGTCGTCGCCAGGCTTGAGGAAACGCGCGAGCAGACCGACGATCAAGCCGATAAAGATGGTTCCGATGATACCCATGGCATTTCCCTCTGATTAGTGTGAGCCATGCCAAAGCCTAGTCAGGCTTTGGCATCCTGCAATCAGAGGATGGCGGCGACCGAATGGTTCCCGCCATTGCCAGGCATATTATTGCTCGGCTATCAGCGCTTCGACCTTGAGGATCTGCGCCTGCAGCGTCGCGCGGTCCTTGCAACGCAGGTTGGCGTGGCCGACCTTGCGCCCGGCCTTGAAGGCCTTGCCGTAGTGGTGCACATGGCAATCGTCGATTGCCATCACCCGCTCAACCGGCGGCACCGAGCCGATGAAGTTGAGCATGGCGCTCTCGCCGACCTTGGCCGTGGAGCCCAGCGGCAAGCCCGCCACCGCCCGCAGGTGGTTTTCGAACTGGCTGCACTCGGCGCCTTCGGTGGTCCAGTGCCCGGAGTTGTGCACGCGCGGGGCGATTTCGTTGGCCTTGAGGCCACCGTCGACTTCAAAGAACTCGAACGCCATCACGCCGACGTAATCCAGTTGCTTGAGCACGCGGCTGGAATAGTCTTCGGCCAGGGCCTGCAACGGGTGATCGGTGCTGGCCACGGACAGCTTGAGGATGCCGTTGACATGCGTGTTGTGCACCAACGGGTAGAAGCGGATCTCACCATCACGGGCACGCACGGCGATCAGCGAGACTTCACCGGTGAACGGCACGAAGCCTTCCAGCAGACAGGCGACGCTGCCCAGCTCGGCGAAGGTGCCGGCCACATCAGCGGCGGTGCGCAGGACTTTCTGACCCTTGCCGTCGTAACCCAGGGTGCGGGTTTTCAGCACGGCCGGCAGGCCAATGCTGACGACGGCCGCGTCTAGGTCTGCCTGGGACTGGATGTCGGCGAAGGCCGGGGTCGGAATGCCCAGGTCCTTGAACATGCTCTTCTCGAACCAACGATCACGCGCGATGCGCAGGGCTTCGGCGCTCGGGTACACCGGCACGAACTGGGAGAGGAATGCGACGGTTTCGGCAGGGACACTTTCGAATTCGAAGGTCACCAGGTCGACTTCGTCGGCCAGTTGGCGCAAGTGGTCCGGGTCGCTGTAGTCAGCGCGCAGGTGTTCACCCAGGGCGGCCGCACAGGCGTCCGGCGCCGGGTCCAGGAAAGCGAAGTTCATCCCCAGCGGGGTTCCCGCCAGCGCCAGCATGCGGCCCAGTTGGCCGCCACCGATTACACCGATTTTCATCGTCAACAACCTCAGGCGATACGTGGGTCTGGATTGTCCAGCACGCTGTCTGTTTGCTCAGCACGGAATTTTTTCAGCACCGCATGAAACTGCGGGTGCTTGGCGCCCAGGATACTGGCGGACAACAACGCGGCGTTGATCGCGCCGGCCTTGCCGATCGCCAGGGTCGCAACCGGAATGCCAGCCGGCATCTGCACGATGGACAACAGCGAGTCCACGCCCGAGAGCATCGCCGACTGCACCGGTACGCCCAACACGGGCAGGTGAGTCTTGGCCGCGCACATGCCTGGCAAATGTGCTGCACCGCCGGCACCGGCGATGATCACCTCGATGCCGCGGGATTCTGCTTCATCGGCATACTGGAACAGCAAATCCGGGGTGCGGTGGGCAGAGACCACTTTCACTTCATACGGAATGCCGAGTTTTTCCAGCATATCGGCGGTGTGGCTAAGGGTGGACCAATCGGACTTGGAGCCCATGATCACGCCAACCAATGCACTCATCGTCGTGCCTCTTCTCTCTGGGCGCCCGCAGGCGCGTCAAAAAACAACAAGCCACGCGGGAAATCCGGCGTGGCTTGGTGTACGAATTAAGGCCGGTTGGACCGGCCGAAGGCCGCGCAGTATACCGTAATAACGCAGATAAACAGCCCCTGGGATGACCATCTGTCTTACCGCGCAAACCGGCGGTTTTATTGACTTAAGAGTCAGCGAAACAGCGCAATAACCTGTGGCAGGGGGCTGGCTCCCGATAGCGCTGGTTCAGTGTCCTAATCATCGCCTGACACACCGCTATCGGGATGCAAGCCTCTCCCGCATTTGCCCTGCATTCGGCCCAAGATTGGGCTCAGGTACTGTGCGCCGCGCCACCTTCCAGCTTTCGCCACAACAACCGCACATTCGCCTTGCGCACCAACGCACAGCGATACAGGCGAATCTCCAGCGGCACATGCCATTGCGGGCCGCCGCACACCACCAGCTCACCGCGCGCCAGTTCGGCGCGCACGCTCAGTTGCGGCACCCAGGCAATGCCCAGGCCTTCGAGGGCCATGCTTTTGAGGCTGTCGGCCATCGCGGTTTCGTACACGGTGGTAAAGCGCAACGCGCGCTGGCGCAGCAACAGGTGTACCGAACGGCCAAGAAACGCACCGGCGCTGTAGGCCAGCAGCGGCACACTGCCCTCGCCTTCCAGGTCGAACAGCGGCTTGCCGGCGGCGTCGGCGGCGCACACCGGGAGCATCTCAGTGTTGCCCAAGTGCAGCGAAGGGAAGATTTCGGCGTCCATCTGCATCGCCGCATCCGGGTCGTAGAAGGCCAGCATCAAGTCGCAGCCGCCTTCGCGCAGGGCGTGCACGGCGTCGCCGACGTTGGTGGCGACCAGCCGCGTGGCGATGTTCAGGCCTTCGTTGCGCAATTGCGCGATCCAGCGTGGGAAGAAACCCAGCGCCAGGGAGTGGGCGGCGGCCACTTGCATGACTTCGCCCTGCCCGCCTTCCAAATGATGCAAATGGCGCAGCACTTCACCCAGTTGCTCGACCACCGTGCGTGCGGTGACCAAAAACAGCTGCCCCGCCGCCGTCAACTCCACTGGCGTGCGCGAGCGGTTGACCAGGGTCAGGCCCAACGCGGCTTCCAGGCTGCGGATACGCCTGCTGAACGCCGGCTGGGTGACAAAGCGCCGCTCGGCCGCCTGGGAAAAACTTCGGGTCGCGGCCAAGGCACTGAAGTCTTCCAGCCATTTGCTCTCAAGGTTCATCACTGCCTCCCACGGGTACGCACCATTTTGGCACACACGCCCGCCATGATAGCCGGGTCACACTTGCATTATGCCGTTTATGCATAGGCCAGTGTTTAACAGCATTGGCCCAAAAATTCGTACAAGCCTAGCATTCGCAGCGTTCCGGCCAGTTCCGGGTCCTTATCGAGATGATTTCCGTCATGTCCTCTGCTGCATCTTTCCGTACAGAAAAAGACCTGCTTGGCGTACTCGAAGTACCGGCTCAAGCGTATTACGGCATCCAGACCCTGCGAGCGGTGAACAACTTCCGCCTCTCGGGCGTTCCGATTTCGCATTACCCGAAATTGGTGGTCGGCCTGGCAATGGTCAAGCAAGCAGCGGCTGACGCCAACCGCGAGTTGGGCCAGCTCAGCGAAGCCAAGCACGCGGCCATCAGCGAAGCCTGCGCTCGCCTGATCCGCGGCGACTTCCACGAAGAGTTCGTGGTGGACATGATTCAAGGCGGCGCCGGCACTTCAACCAACATGAATGCCAACGAAGTCATCGCCAACATCGCGCTGGAGGCCATGGGCCACCAGAAGGGCGAATACCAATACCTGCACCCCAACAACGACGTGAACATGGCGCAGTCGACCAACGACGCCTACCCGACCGCGATCCGCCTGGGTCTGCTGCTGGGCCATGACGCGCTGCTGGCCAGCCTCGACAGCCTGATCCAAGCCTTCGCCGCCAAGGGCGTCGAGTTCGGCCACGTGCTGAAAATGGGCCGCACCCAATTGCAAGACGCCGTGCCGATGACCCTCGGCCAGGAATTCCGCGCCTTCGCCACCACCCTGGGTGAAGACCTGGCGCGCCTGAAAACCCTGGCGCCGGAGCTGCTCACCGAAGTGAACCTGGGCGGCACCGCCATCGGTACCGGCATCAACGCCGACCCACGCTACCAGGCCCTGGCCGTACAGCGCCTGGCGGTCATCAGCGGCCAGCCGGTGGTTCCGGCAGCCGACCTGATCGAAGCCACCTCCGACATGGGCGCCTTCGTGCTGTTCTCCGGCATGCTCAAGCGTACCGCCGTGAAGCTGTCGAAGATCTGCAACGACCTGCGCCTGCTATCCAGCGGCCCACGCACCGGCATCAACGAGATCAACCTGCCGGCACGCCAGCCAGGCAGTTCGATCATGCCCGGCAAGGTCAACCCGGTGATCCCGGAAGCCGTGAACCAGGTAGCGTTCCAGGTCATCGGTAACGACCTGGCCCTGACCATGGCCGCCGAAGGTGGCCAACTGCAACTGAACGTGATGGAGCCGCTGATTGCCTTCAAGATCTTCGACTCGATCCGCCTGCTGCAACGCGCCATGGACATGCTGCGCGAACACTGCATCGTCGGCATCACCGCCAACGAAGCGCGCTGCCGCGAACTGGTGGAGCATTCCATCGGCCTGGTCACTGCGCTGAACCCGTACATCGGCTATGAAAACGCCACCCGTATCGCACGTATCGCTCTCGAAAGCGGCCGTGGGGTACTGGAACTGGTGCGCGAAGAAGGCTTGCTCGACGACGCCATGCTCGACGACATCCTGCGCCCCGAAAACATGATTGCTCCACGTTTGGTCCCGCTGAAGGCCTAAGCGTTTGTTGCACCGCTCACCAGGTTGAGGGACTAGACACCTCTCACCTTTTGAGGGCCTGAAGGCTCGTTCTTCAGGCCCTTTTTTTTGCTTCGAGGTTGTGAAATGACGCCCATAAAAAATCCAATATCGCCCTGCAAACCCACCTCCCCTGTAACAGCTTGGCTGAAACCTTTAATCGGCACGGGCAGACGGATCACGTTCGCCTAGGTATAGTGCCGCCCCTCTTCGCGTCTGCGGCCGTCGACCAAGCGGCCAGCACGCAGCGAAAGCGCATGAATAACAACACCCGCAAAAGGATTGGCATCGAAACGTCGTGCACTGCCTGGTGCTGAGCGATGCGTCGACCCGTCCTGCGTTTGCCATTAAAAAATCAGCGAGGAACACTCCATGCTCGAAGTCATCAACGACTTCCTCTCAGGGAAAGTACTGATCGCGCTCATTGTCGGGCTAGGCGGTTATTTCACGATCCGCTCGCGTTTCGTTCAACTGCGTCACTTTTTTCACATGTTCTCGGTGTTTCGCGACAGCCTCAAGAACAGCTCCGATCAGCTCAGTTCGTTCCAGGCGCTGATGCTCAGCCTGGCCGGCCGCGTCGGTGCCGGTAACATCGCCGGTGTCGGCATTGCCGTGACCCTGGGTGGCCCTGGTGCCGTGTTCTGGATGTGGGTCACCGCGTTGGTGGGCATGTCTTCGAGCTTTATCGAGTGCTCCCTGGGCCAGTTGTACAAGCGCACCGACGCGGAAGGCACTTACCGTGGCGGCCCGGCCTATTACATCCAGCACGGTTTGCACAAACGCTGGCTGGGCATGGTCATGGCGTTCCTGCTGCTGGTGACCTTCGGCTTCGCCTTCAACGGCCTGCAGGCCCACGCCGTGACCCACTCGCTGAACAACGCCTTCGGCCTGGACACCACCTACACCGGCCTGGCCCTGGCGGTATTGCTGGGTCTGGTGTTCATCGGCGGGATCAAGCGCATCGCCTCGATCGCCGACCTGCTGGTGCCGGTCAAGACCCTGGTGTACATCGCCGTGACCCTCTACGTGATCGTGCTGCAATTCGACCACGTACCGGCCATGCTCGCGACCATCGTCAAAAGCGCCTTCGGCCTCGACCAAGCCTTCGGTGGCCTGGTGGGCAGCGCGATCATCATGGGTGTCAAGCGCGGCGTGTTCGCCAACGAAGCCGGTTTGGGCAGTGCGCCTAACGTGGCAGCGGTGGCCTCGGTAGAACACCCGGTCGCCCAAGGCGTGGTGCAGGCGTTCAGCGTGTTCCTCGATACCTTCGTGATCTGCACCTGTACCGCGTTGCTGATCCTGCTTTCGGGTTTCTACACCCCGGGTTTTGAAGGCGACGGCATTGCCCTGACCCAGAACTCCCTGGCGGCGGTAGTCGGTGACTGGGGCCGCATGTTTATCTCGGTGGCCCTGGCGTTATTCGTGTTCACCTCGATCATGTACAACTACTACCTGGGCGAGAGCAACCTGCGCTTCCTGGTGGGCAACAACCGCAAGGTGCTGATCGGCTACCGCACGCTGGTGCTGGTGCTGATCTTCTGGGGCTCCATCGAGAACCTGAGCACCGTGTTCGCCTTTGCCGACATCACCATGACCCTGCTGGCCTTCGTCAACCTGTTCGCCCTGGCGTTCCTGTTCAAGATTGCCATGCGCATCCTGAACGACTACGACAACCAGCGCGCAGCGGGCATCAAGACACCGGTATTCGATTCCAGCCAGTTCCCTGACCTGGACCTGGATCGCAAGGCCTGGCCTGCCAACCCAGTGAAGCCGGATACCGTTGCAACCGCTGAACTGAACGCTCAAGTACAACGCTGAGTGTAGATAGATGACACGCCGCCCGGCCTTGGGCATGCTCTGGGCCCGGCGGCGTTTTTCGTTCAGGAGATTCTTTGATGCAATCAGCCAACAACGTGATGGTGCTCTACACCGGCGGCACTATAGGCATGCAGGCCAGCGCCAACGGCCTGGCCCCCGCATCCGGTTTTGAAGCGCGCATGCGCGAACAGCTTGCCGATGTGACCGTGCCGACCTGGCGCTTTCGGGAAATGTCGCCACTGATCGACAGCGCCAACATGAACCCAGCCTATTGGCAGCAACTGCGCACCGCCGTGGTTGAAGCCGTGGACGACGGCTGCGACGCCGTGCTGATCCTGCACGGCACCGACACCCTGGCCTACAGCGCGGCGGCCTTGGCTTTCCAACTGCTGGGCCTGCCGGCGCCGGTGGTGTTCACAGGTTCGATGCTACCGGCCGGCGTGCCCGACAGCGATGCCTGGGAAAACGTCACCGGCGCGCTGCAAGCACTGGGTGAAGGCCTCGCGGCCGGCGTACATCTGTACTTCCACGGCGCGCTGATGGCGCCGACCCGTTGCGCAAAAATCCGTAGTTTCGGGCGCAACCCGTTCGCAGCGCTGCAACGCAGCAGCCGCGCGGCCAAGGCCGATCAAATCCCCGAGGCCCTGAATTACCGCCAGCCCAAAGCCCTGGCCAACATCGGTGTGCTGCCGCTGGTGCCGGGCATCGCCGCCGCGCAACTGGATGCGCTGATCGCCAGCGGCATCCAGGCGCTGATCCTGGAATGCTATGGCAGCGGTACCGGCCCCAGCGATAACCCCGCGTTCCTCGCCAGCCTCAAGCATGCGCAGGACAAGGGCGTGGTGGTCGTGGCGATTACCCAATGCCATGAAGGTGGTGTGGAGCTGGATGTGTATGAGGCGGGTAGTCGCCTGCGGGACGTGGGCGTGTTGTCCGGTGGCGGCATGACCCGCGAAGCGGCGTTCGGCAAGCTCAACGCCTTGCTCGGCGCGGGCCTTGCCAGCACGCAAGTGCGCCGCCTGGTGGAACTGGACCTGGGCACCGAACAGCCCGCTACATAAGCACCGCCTGCCCTGTCTTGCCCTTTCCTAGCATCGAGCCCCCCCGAGCGTATGCCTCGGGGCGTTTCCATCAACTGGCAAGACAGGCCTGCACCATGACCGATCTACGCGCTACCCCGCCGAACGCACAAGAAAACGAATTGACTCTGGAACTGGTGACCCAGTTATGCGTCGGCCCCTCCCTCAGCGAAGTCGCCGCCGACCTGCTGCGCCAGTCACTGGACGAAAAATACCCTGACCTGAACATCAACCCGGACACGGCGCTGATGGGCACTGCGACGTGGAAGCTCGTCGACAACCGGATCGTTGCCGGCGCACCGCAGTATCAAACCCTCAGCAACATATTGGCCCGGCAAGCCATCACTCAGTTGCCGACCCTATGCATCGAAGGCGAGCACTTTCTCACGCAGCAACCGCTCACCGACCCGGCCACTCACCCGCCCCCGCGAACCGGCGCAATAACCGCTTCGAGAGCCGCGCCTGCCTGATCGATGTCGACTTGGTGAGCGGCGATACAATCACCCATACCCACCAAGTGTTCATCGCCGTACTGGTGGGAAAATCCGCCGGGAAAACCGTCATCCTCTGCCACTCGTTGCTCAACGGTTACCAGAAGTTCGACACCATGGCGCAACTGGGCGCGTCACTGCCGACGCTGATGTACCGCCTCGATCCGTATTAACGCCTGCTGTGGCGCTTGTACGAACCAACCGACGACTTCTTCGCGCACCAGGCCTGCGCCATGATCACGTTGCCAATCGAGGCCCATACGCGCTTCGACGTCTCCGCCAGCACGCCCATCGTGAAGCCGGTACCAGGAGGCTCTGCCGGATTGGCTGACCCAGGAGGCCTCTACCTCGGACCTGGAGTTTTATGCACGCCATCTCAAAGACCTGGCCTCACTCAACAACCTGAACGTCGGCAAAACCTATCAGGACGATATCCCTGACATCCGCCAGGACGCCCTGAACCAGCTCAAGACCGAGCTGATAAAAGACCACCCCGAGGCGAAGTACCTGGACCTCGCCAGCCTGCGCATTCAAGTCAGAAGCCAGGTGTTCTGGGGCACCTTCAGCGTGCCCGGCCAAGTCGAAACCACCACGTTCACCCTCGCCGACCTGGCCCTGCAAAGTGCCTTTTGTATCGCCCGCTGTTCGACCCGGCACTGGTTCAATACCCGTCACCGGCAAACCTGCTGTATGCAATCAGGCAAACGCCCGAGCTGCGTGAATCGGTGGTCGCCTGGCTGCCGGACGCAGTGCGCGCGGACTACACCAATTATGTATTCCCCGGTGAACTGCCGTCGCCATGGGCCGTCGCCGACTTTCTGGTGGAGCCGGCCAAACTGCGCGAGTTCAGCGGCCCGGTGCTACAGGCGGAATTTCTCAAGCTTGAGCCTTCACGGCGTTAGGCTTCTCATCACGCCTTGGTTCGTGGCGCGTGTGATTATTCAACCTGCCACGCCGTGCGCAGCCGGGCCAATGCCTCAGCGGCCGCCGCCTCGGGTACGGCGGCGAAGCCCAGCACCAGCCCCGCACGCTGGTCGGCCGGGGTGAGCGAGCCCGGTAGCCAATAGCTGCTCAACCCGGTGATCTCGACCTGCGCTTCACGCGCTTGCGCCAGCAACCATTGCTCACGCGCCAGGCTGTCGACGCGTACGGTCAGGTGCAACCCCGCCGTAACACTGGGCAGGCTGCCCATGCCCGGCACGTCGGCGGGCCAGCCGGCCAGCAACGCGTTACGCCGACTCAACGCCGCCCGGCGCATACGGCGGATGTGACGCTGGAAATGCCCCGCAGCCATAAACTCGGCCATCACCGCCTGGGTGCTGACTTCCGAATGCCGCACATCCACCGCCCGGCGCCGCGTGAACGCCTGGACACTGCCCTGCGGCAGCACCAGATAACCCAGGCGCAACGCGGGAAAGGCGACCTTGCCGAAGGTGCCGACGTACAGCACGCGCCCGCTGCGGTCGAGCGCCGCCAAGGGGGCCAACGGCGCACCGCTGTAGCGGTACTCACCGTCGTAGTCGTCTTCAATGATCCAGCCGCCACTGCGCTCGGCCCAGGCCAGCAACTCCAGGCGCCGGGCCAGGCTCATGACCACGCCCGTCGGGTACTGATGCGAGGGAGTGACGTAGGCCAGGCGGCAATCGGTGAGCGCGTTGAGCGCAGTGCAGTCGATGCCTTCACTGTCCAGCGCCACACCCTGGAGTTTCGCGCCGGCAATCGCGAACGCGTGCCCGGCCGCACGATAGCCTGGGTTTTCGATCGCCACCGTGTCGCCCGGCGCGACCAGCAGCTGTGCACAAAGGCTGATTGCCTGCTGTGCGCCGCTGGTGATCACTATTTGCTCAGCCGTGCATTGCATCCCTCGCGAGCTGCGCAAGTAAGCCGCGATCAAACCACGCAGCCGCTCATCCCCCGCCGGGTTGCCGTAGCACAGCTGCTGCAGGTTCGGTTTACGCCAAAAAGCCGCATTCAGCTTGGCCCACACCTCAAAGGGGAACAGGTCGAAGGCCGGTACGCCCACCCTGAAAGCCCGTGGCGGACCGGTGGGAGGCAGCGGCAAATGATGGCTTTCCAGGCGCTCCAGCGCCGCGCTGTGGATAACTTTTTCTGCGTCGGATGGCGAAGAACTCCTGCAAATTGTGGATAAGGCTGGGGATAAGCCTGTTGAAAACCCTGTGGACAATTTTGTGGATAATTTTTTTGGCGCATCACGGCTTGTCGGTAGCTGCGCCACATAGGTGCCATCGCCCACCCGCCCTTCGATAAAGCCTTCGGCATAGAGCTGGTCATAGGCCCGCACTACGCTGTTGCGCGAGATCGACAACGCGGTTGCCAGGTCGCGGGTTGCCGGTAAACGGGTGCCACTGGCGAGCCGCCCGTCCAGCACACGCTGGCGCAGGGCCTGGTATAGCTGACGCGTCAGGCCCTGGCTGCGGTCCAGCTCGATGCCGGCGGGGTTGAACGACAAAGGTGCGTGTAAAGAGGGCATGAAATTGGACCTATGAAATGAGCCACAGATGGCTCTTACAACGAACCAATAGCCTGCCTAGGATGCTGGCATTCGCCAAGGAAAATATTTATGTACACACCACGCGCCTTCGCCCTCGACGACTTGCCTGAAATTCAGCAACTGATCCAGCACACGCGCCTGGCGCAGGTGGTGACCTTTGGCGAACAAGGCCTGCAGGCCAGCCACTTGCCGTTGCTACTGAACCCGGATGAAGGCCCCAATGGCACGCTCTACGGGCACCTGGCCAAGGCCAACCCGCAGTGGCGCGATTTACACAACGGCAGTGATGCCCTGGTGATCTTCGCCGGTGCCGATGCCTATATCAGCCCGGCGTTTTACCCGGCCAAGGCCGAGCACGGCAAAGTGGTGCCAACCTGGAATTACATCGCCGTGCATGCCTACGGCAAAGCCGAGGTGTTCACCGACGCCGAACGCCTGCTCAAGCTGGTCAGCGCCCTGACCGAGCGCCACGAAAGCGGCCGCGCCCAACCCTGGGCCGTGAGCGACGCACCGGCCGACTACATCGACGGCATGCTCAAGGCCATCGTCGGCTTCGCCCTGCCGATCGACCGCTTGATCGGCAAACGCAAACTCAGCCAGAACCGCAGCGCGGCGGATATGGCCGGCGTGCGCGAAGGCCTGACCGCCAGCCAAGACGTGCGTGACCAGACGCTCGCGCGTTTCATTCCCAAGGAGCCCGTATGAACCCGATTGAAATTCGCCAGGTCAGCGCCGCTGATTACGCCGCCTGGCTGCCGCTGTGGCAGGCCTACTTGGCCTTCTACAACACCGAACTGCCGGACGCCGTGACCCAGAGCACCTGGCAACGCCTGGTCGAGGCCAACGAACCGACCCATTCGGCGCTGGCCTGGCAAGCCGGCAAGGCGGTGGGCATGGTCAACTTCATCTACCACCGCTCCAATTGGAGCATCGAGAATTCCTGTTACCTGCAAGACCTGTTCGTGGGCCCGACGCAACGCGGCACCGGCGTGGGCCGCAAACTGATCGAGTTCGTCTACGCCACCGCCAAGGCCGACGGCTGCTGTAAGGTGCATTGGCTGACCCACGAGACCAACGCCACCGCGATCCAACTGTATGAGCGCATCGCCGAACGCCCGGGTTTCATCCAATTTCGCAAAGGTCTTTAAGGAGCGCAGCATGTCCACTTCCCTCGCCCACTGGAAAGGTGCCCCGGCGCCTTCGGCCCTTCTGCTCGAAGGGCGCTTTATCCGCCTGGAAAAACTCGACCCCGCGCGCCACGCCGATCAACTGTGGCAAGCCCTCGAAGGCCCCGGCGCCGACCCTAAATTGTGGGACTACTTGCCTTACGGGCCGTTTGCCGAGCGTGCCGCGTTCGATGCGTGGCTCAATAACCATGCCGCCAACAGCGATCCGTATTTCTTCAGCGTGGTCGACCGCGCCAGCGGCGAGGTGCAGGGCATCCTCAGCCTGATGTCCATTGTTGCGGCCCAGGGTCGGATCGAAATCGGCCACGTCACCTTCGGCGCGCCGATGCAGCGCTCGCCCAAAAGCACCGAAGCGGTGTACCTGCTGGCCAAGTACGCATTCGATCAGGGCTACCGCCGCCTGGAATGGAAATGCAACAACGGCAACGCCCGCTCCAAATATGCGGCCGAGCGCTTGGGGTTCAGTTTTGAGGGGGTGTTCCGCCAGCACATGGTGGTCAAGGGGCAGAACCGCGACACCGCTTGGTATTCGATTCTGGATTCGGAATGGCCAGCGGTGGGGGCGGGGTTTGAGAAGTGGCTGTCGGAGGCGAACCAGGCAGGCTCAGGGCAGCTGAAAACGCTGGCCGAGTGCCGTACCCCGATTTAACACCCCACCAAACCATTGTGGGAGGGAGCAAGCCCTCTCCCATATGATCGGCGGTGAATCATTGGCTCAGATGCTGGGCCAGCACCGCAATGTGCTCTGGCCCGATGCCGCAGCAGCCGCCCAAATGACTGGCGCCGCGGGCTTTCCAGTCGGCGGCCCAGTGCAGGTAGCCGGGCGGGTCGAGGTCGTCGCGCAGCGGGTCCAGACCATCGTTGGCCGTGGCTTCCTTGGGTTGCGGCGGGAAAGCATTGGCGTAGGCGCCGATCTGGATCGCCACGCCCAGGCGTTCGAAGGTTTCGCGCGCGGCATCGATGGCAGCGCCGATCACTTCCGGCTGGCTGCAGTTGAACAGCAGCACGTGCACGCCCAACTGCGCTGCCGCCTCGGCCGCGTCCGCCACCGGCTCGCCGGAGCGCAGGCGCGGGACCTCGTCGGTGTCTTCGTCTTTCAAGGTAAACGACAGCCAGAACGGCTTGCCATCCTCTGGTAAACCGGCCTTGATCGCTCGCGCCTCGACGATTGAACTCTGGGTTTCGGCCAGCCACAGGTCGACATGCGGCGCCAGGCCCCGCACCAGGGGCGTGAGCAACTCAGACACACGCTGCGCTTCAAACAAATCCGGACGATAAGAGCCAAACAACGGCGGTAATGAGCCGGCCACCCGCACGCTTTTGCCTGAGGCAGTCACCGCACGACGCGCCAACTCACCCGCCAACGCAGCCAGCGCTTGGCCTTCGGCGGCAAACCGCGCCTCACCGATATGAAACGGCACCACCGCGTAACTGTTGCTGGTGATCACATCGGCACCGCTGTCGATATAGGCCGCGTGCACCGCCTCCACCGCCTGCGGCGCCTCGCTCAAGGCCAACGCCGACCATTCCGGCTGACGGAACGGCGCGCCCCGGCGTTGCAGTTCACGGCCCATGCCGCCATCGAGAATTACGGTTTTTTCGTCCATATGCCTTTTACTCATAAGCTTATGAAAATAACTCACTATGAGAGTCGTTCTTATAACTATTTAATACGTTCGATCCGCTTCATACCAACTCTTTTTTCTAAAGGTGTCACCGTGAAACTTAAATCCCTGTTGGCCCTGGGCCTGATGACACTGGCGGCCTCTACCCAGGCCTTCGCCGGCGCGACCCTGGACCGCATCGAACAGAAAAAAGAGCTGGTGGGCGTGCTGATGGAAAGCTACCCGCCGTTCTCGTTTCTCAATGAGCAGAACCAACTCGACGGCTTCGACGTTGACGTGGCCAAGGCCGTTGCGCAGAAGCTGGGCGTTAAGCTGCGCCTGGAAACGCCCTCGTGGGACGTGATCGCCGCTGGCCGCTGGAGCGGGCGCTACGATATTTGTATCTGCTCGATGACCCCAAGCAAGGCACGCGCCGAGGTGTTTGATTTCCCGGTGGAGTATTACGCTTCCCCGGCGGTGATCGTGGTCAATGCCAAGGACGATCGCATCCACAGCGCCAAGGACCTGAGCGGCAAGAAAGTCGGCCTTACCAGCGCCTCCAGCTATGAAAGCTACCTGAACAAGAACCTGGTGATCGAGGGCGCCGAAGACACGCAGTTGCAGTACCCGTTCGAGGACGTGCAAATCGCCCCGTACGATACCGACAACGTAGCGTTCCAGGACTTGGGCCTGGGCGCCGGCGTGCGCCTGGATGCAATCCTCACCAACCTGGTCACCGCCCAACCGCGCCTGAACCAGGACAAACGCTTCAAGCTGGCCGGCGAACCGCTGTACTCCGAGCCCAACTCGGTGGCCATCGAAAAAGGCGACCCGCAGTGGGACAGCAAGGTGCGTGAAGTCTTCGCCCAGCTGAAACAGGACGGCACGTTGAGCAAGCTGTCGCAAAAATGGATCGGCGCCGATATCAGCCGATGAGCTTTCGCATACGGCTGTACCTGACCTGGGCGACGCTGTTCGCCCTGTTTGCCGGTTTCTTCCTGAGCTTTGACCTGAAGTTCTCGATCATCCTCGACAAGCTGCCCAACCTGGTCGGCCTGCACTTGGCGCCCAACGGTTTTCTGCAAGGCGCGGCACTGACGGTGTTTTTGTGCCTGTGCTCGATTGCCGCGTCGTCGGTGCTGGGCTTTATCACCGCCCTGGGGCGCCTGTCGAAAAGTGCCGTGGCGTTCGGTATCGCCAGTTTCTACGCCTCGTTCTTTCGCGGCACGCCGCTGCTGATCCAGATCCTGTTGATCTACCTGGGCCTGCCGCAACTGGGCCTGGTGCCGGGCGCCATCGTCGCGGGGATCATCGCGCTGTCGCTGAACTATGGCGCTTACCTGAGCGAAATTTTCCGCGCCGGTATCCTGGGCGTTCCCCACGGCCAACGCGAAGCCGCCCTGGCCCTGGGCATGCGCGACAGTGCGATCTTCTGGCACGTCACCCTGCCCCAGGCCATGCGCACCATCATTCCGCCCGCGACCAACCAGTTCATCTCCATGCTCAAGGACTCGTCCCTGATCTCGGTGATGGGCGTGTGGGAAGTGATGTTCCTGGCGCAGTCCTATGGCCGCTCCAGCTACCGCTACATTGAAATGCTCACCACGGCCGCGATCATCTACTGGGTGATGTCGCTCGGGTTGGAACTGATCCAGGCGCGCATGGAGCGTCATTATGGCAAGGGCTATGTAAAGCGCGGGTGACCGGCCGCCAAACAACGAGCGTGACCCGCCCTATCGCTGATTGTTTTTAATCGCGCCAGACCAGAGACATCTCCCGCAAACGAGCGGCTCGCAGGCTGACATTTATCCCCCCGGTACGCCGCTAAATTCCCCGCCTCATATATCAAGAGGTGGGTTTACATGCCGCTCATAAAGAAACAACTCGCAATGGCCATCACCCTGACGCTCGGCGCGCTCAGCGCTCAACACGCGCAGGCACGAGGCGACATCGAGCCAGACAGCGAATGGCTTGAGCCGGCTGCGGTGAGCAGTGGAAGGCACCATTTCGAACCGGCTTTGCCGACACCCGAAGACTTCTACTTCGCCAACACCGCCACCAGCCGGAACGGTTTGAGCGTCGCCAAAGTGGTGGACTCCGCGGTGCAAACCCTGCTGGCCTCGGACGAACTGCATGAATGGGAAAAAAACCGCCTTGAGAATTACGGCCTGTACCTGGGCACCTTGGAGCCAGGTCGGATAGGTGCCGTGCTTGAGCAACTGGCAGGCACCCAGAACGCCAACCTGGGCACCGCCACTCAAAACAGCATGAATCAATTGAACGCCAGCCTGTTGTCGGCCCTGCGCCTGCTGGACAACCACGCCAGCGAGACAGGACGCGTATGGGTCCAGAGCCTGGGCCATAGCGGCAAGCTCGATGCCCAGCACGGCAGTGCCGGCTTGAAACAACGCAGCCAGGGCCTGCTGCTGGGTGCCGACTGGTCAATCGACCCTGCATGGCGACTCGGCGTGGTGGCCGGCAAGTCCGGCAGCGAACTGAACGCCACGCGTTTCAAAGGTGATCTGGACAGTTGGCACCTGGGGGCTTACGCCGTGCGCCAGGACGGACCACTGGCCTTGCGCCTGGGGGCGCTTTACAGCGCCCATACCGGGAAAAACAAGCGTACGGTCGATTTCGATTTTATTAACCGCCGCGAAAATCTCACGGGCCAGTACAACGCCCAGAGCCAAAACGTATTCGCAGAGTTGGGCTATCAATTGGACCTGGGCGGTTTGCACGCCGAGCCCTTTGCCGGCGCTGGTTTTCAGCGCTATCAGCGTGACCGTTTTCGGGAAAAAGGCGGCTACAGCGCACTGGACGTGGGTGCACAAACCCAGCAAAACCTCAGCACTACCTTGGGCCTTCGCTTGAGCCACGGTTTTGCACTGGGCAACCAAATGACCCTCAAACCGCACCTGAGCACCCAATGGAAACACCTGTATGGCGACGTCAACAGTCGCGTTCGCCAGTCATTTGCCTGGAACAAACGTCAGGACTTCAACAGTGAGTTCACCATCGACGGCACCGCTCTGGACCGCGACAGTCTGGCGCTGCGTACCGGCCTGGACATGGCGCTGTCGGCTGAACACCGTGTGGGCCTGGCCTACACCGCCGAGTTCGGCAGCCATAGTCGTAACCAGGGGTTGATGGGGCAATGGGCGATGGCGTTCTAAGGCGGCATTGCCTGAACAACAGACAAAAAAAGGGGGCACATGCCCCCCGAGGTTTAAACGGTAGTGTCGAAGGCTGGGTAATCAGCCTTCGATTTCGATCAGGATTTCGCCAGGGTTGACCCGGTCGCCCTTGGCCACGTGCACAGCGACCACCTTGCCGGCAATCGAGGCCTGGACTTCGGTTTCCATCTTCATGGCTTCGGTAATCAGCACAGCCTGGCCGGCCTTGACCACGTCGCCTTCCTTGACCAGCACGTCGACGATATTGCCCGGCATCGCGGTGCTCACATGGCCCGGCTCGGTGGCCTGCTTGCGCTTGCTACCGCCGCCGCCGACAAACTCGTTGAGTGGCTCGAACACCACTTCTTCCGGCATGCCGTCGATGGACAGATAGAAGTGACGCTTGCCTTCGGCTTTCACGCCGACACCGGTGATATCCACGCGGTAGCTTTCGCCGTGCACGTCGATCACGAACTCGGTCGGCACACCCTCGCCGCCGGCGCGCGCCACACCGCCCGCTTCCGGGATAGGCAGCAGCACTTCCGGCGCCAGGGTGCCGGCGTCACGCTCTTCGAGGAATTTGCGCCCGATGTCCGGGAACATGGCGTAGGTCAGCACGTCTTCTTCAGACTTGGCCAACGCGCCGATTTCGCCGCGCAGCTTGGTCATTTCCGGCTTGAGCAGGTCAGCAGGGCGTACATCGATCACGTCTTCGCTGCCGATGGCCTGGCGACGCAGTTTTTCGTTCACAGTGCCCGGCGCCTTGCCGTAGCCGCCTTGCAAGTAGAGCTTCACTTCGTTGGTGATGGTCTTGTAGCGCTCGCCGGCCAGCACGTTGAAAAACGCCTGGGTGCCGACGATCTGCGAGGTTGGGGTGACCAGCGGCGGGAAGCCGAGGTCTTCACGCACGCGCGGAATTTCAGCCAGCACTTCGCTCATGCGGTTGAGCGCGCCCTGCTCCTTGAGCTGGTTGGCCAGGTTGGAAATCATCCCGCCCGGTACCTGGTTGACTTGCACGCGGGTGTCGACCGCGGTGAATTCGCTTTCGAACTGGTGGTACTTCTTGCGCACGGCGTAGAAGTACAGGCCGATCTCTTGCAGCAGTTCCAGGTCCAGGCCAGTGTCGAACTCGCTGCCTTTGAGGGCGGCGACCATCGACTCGGTACCGGGGTGGCTGGTGCCCCAGGCGAAGCTGGAGATAGCGGTGTCGATATGGTCGGCACCGTTTTCGATGGCCTTGAGTTGGCACATCGCGGCCAGGCCGGCGGTGTCGTGGGAGTGAATAAAGATCGGCAGGTTCTGCTCGGCTTTCAGCGCCTTGACCAGCTCACCGGTGGCGTACGGGGTCAGCAGGCCGGCCATGTCCTTGATCGCGATCGAGTCGCAACCCATGGATTCCAGTTGCTTGGCCTGGGCCACGAAGGCCTCGACGGTGTGCACCGGGCTGGTGGTGTAGGCGATGGTGCCCTGGGCATGTTTGCCCGCTGCCTTCACCGCTTCGATAGCCACGCGCAGGTTACGCACATCGTTCATGGCGTCGAAGATGCGGAACACATCGATGCCGTTCACGGCGGCCTTGGCGACGAAGGCTTTGACCACGTCGTCGCTGTAGTGGCGGTAGCCCAACAGGTTCTGGCCGCGCAGCAGCATTTGCAGGCGAGTATTGGGCAACGCGGCGCGCAATTGGCGCAGGCGCTCCCATGGGTCTTCTTTCAAAAAGCGCACGCAGGCGTCGAAGGTCGCGCCGCCCCAGACTTCCAGGGACCAGTAGCCGACTTTGTCGAGCTTGTCGCAGATCGGCAGCATGTCATCGGTGCGCATGCGGGTGGCCAGCAACGATTGGTGAGCGTCGCGCAGGATGGTGTCGGTGACAAAAATCTTCTTGCTCATTCTTATAGTCCTCACAGGCCTGCGTGGGCGGCGATGGCGGCGGCGATGGCCAGGGCCAGCTCTTCGGGTTTGCGCTTGATCGAGTAGTTGGTCAGCTCAGGGTGGCTTTCCACAAAGCTTGTATTGAACTGGCCGCTACGGAATTCCGGGTTGCGCAGGATTTCCTGGTAGTAGGCGGCGGTGGTCTTCACGCCTTGCAGGCGCATGTCGTCCAAGGCACGTAGGCCACGGTCCATGGCCTCTTCCCAGGTCAACGCCCACACCACCAGTTTCAGGCACATGGAGTCATAGAACGGTGGGATGGTGTAGCCGGTGTAAATCGCCGTGTCGGTACGCACGCCGGGGCCGCCGGGCGCGTAATAACGGGTAATTTTGCCGAAGCTGGGCAGGAAGTTGTTCTTCGGGTCTTCGGCGTTGATACGGAACTGCAACGCAAAACCACGGTGCTGGATGTCTTCCTGTTTCACCGACAGCGGCAGGCCGGAAGCGATGCGGATCTGCTCGCGGACGATGTCGATCCCGGTGATTTCTTCGGTGATGGTGTGTTCCACCTGCACCCGGGTGTTCATCTCCATGAAGTACACCTCGCCCTCGGCGAGCAGGAACTCCACGGTGCCGGCGTTCTCGTAGCCCACGGCCTTGGCGGCGCGCACCGACAGGTCGCCGATGTAGGCGCGCTGTTCCGGGGTCAGCTGCGGGCTGGGGGCGATTTCGATGAGCTTCTGGTTGCGGCGCTGAATCGAACAATCGCGTTCGAACAGGTGCACCACGTTGCCAAAGCTGTCACCGAGAATCTGCGCCTCGATGTGCTTGGGATTGACGATGCATTTTTCCAGGAACACTTCCGCCGAACCGAAGGCCTTGGTGGCTTCGGAAATCACGCGAGGGAAGGCTTGCTCGAGTTCTTCGCGGCTGTTGCACCGGCGAATACCGCGACCGCCGCCACCGGAGGTCGCCTTGAGCATCACCGGGTAACCGATACGGTCGCCCTCGGTGAGAGCCTCGGCGATGTCGGCGACGTTGCCTTCGGTGCCTGGGGTCACCGGTACACCGGCCTTGATCATGCTGCGACGGGCTTCGGTCTTGTCGCCCATGCGGCGGATCACTTCAGCGGCCGGGCCGATGAATTTGATCCCGCGTTCGGCGCAGATGTCCGCCAGCTCGGCGTTTTCCGACAGGAAACCGTAGCCGGGGTGCAACGCATCACAACCGGTTTCCACGGCCAGGTTCACCAGCTTGCGCGGGTTCAGGTAGCCGGCCAACGGCTCGGCACCAATGCTGTGGGCTTCGTCGGCACGTTTGACGTGCAACGCGTGGCGGTCGGCATCGGAATACACCGCGACCGAGCGAATGCCCATCTCGGCGCAAGCACGCACGATTCGTACGGCAATCTCACCACGGTTGGCGATCAGGATCTTTTTTATCACTTGGAAATTCCCTTGAGCCAATTGCTGCGTTCTTCGACCCGCTGAAGCCGGGTCGGCGCGTGACCAAATGTTTCATGACAGTCGCGAGACACACACTAAGCCCCAGCAGGGATTAACAAAAATCAATAATTATTGGGCTGTGTATAAGTAAAGACTTATAGTTGGCCGACTAGGCCGGGAGAGAGGATTCAAATAATGCGTAAGTCACTGATGCGCATGACATTGCGTCAATTGCAGATCTTCAATGAAGTGTGCGATTTGCGCTCCTACAGCCGGGCGGCCGAGGAAATGTCCCTGACACAACCCGCCGTGAGCCTGCAGATTCGCCAGCTGGAAGAGCTGATCGGCCAGCCGCTGTTCGATTACGTCGGCAAAAAACTCTACATGACTGAGGCCGCCGAAGCCTTGCAGCGAGCCAGCCGCGATATTTTCGGGCGCCTGGAAAACCTCGATATGCAGCTCTCGGACATGCAGGGCTCGCTGCAAGGCCAGTTGAAACTGGCCATTGAATCCAGCGCCAAGTACTTCGTGCCGCACCTATTTGCCGCCTTCAAGCGCCAACATCCGGAGGTGCAGTTGCAACTGACGGTGGTGAACCGCGCCCAGGTGATTCGCAGGCTTTCCGACAACCGAGATGATCTGGTGATTATGTCCATGGTGCCCCAGGACATGGGCCTGGAGTTCCTGCCATTTCTCAACAACCCCATCGTCGCCGTGGCGCCACTCGATCATCCCTTGAGCCTGCAAGGCCCGCTGCGCCTGCAGGACCTGGAGCCCTACACCCTGCTCATCCGCGAACCGGGCTCCGGCACGCGGCTGGCGTGCGAGGAGTATTTCAAGGAAAAACGTGTGCACTTCACCCAGACGGTGGAAGTGGCCTCGGCCGAGGCGCAGCGCGAATGCGTATGCGCCGGCCTGGGCGTGGCGTTGTTGACACGCCACGCGGTCAACATGGAATTGGCCACCGGCGGGCTCAAGGAGCTGCCGGTGGAAGAGCTGCCGCTGTACCGCAGTTGGTGCCTGGTGCAGGCCAAGGCCAAGCGTCTGTCACCGGTGGCCCATGCGTTCCTGGGCTTTATCCGCAGCGAACGCGTGCAGATCAGCGCGTTGGCTGAGCGCTTCGCTGGGCAGCCGCGGGTGCCTGCCAGTGCAGTTCCGGATAGTCACTGATGCTTTGGAGCAATTGGCGCTGATCGCAGCGGTCTTCGATTGCGCGACGGAACGCCATGCGGCGCTGGTCTTCCTGCTGACGACGGGTTTTGACGCAGCTGTTGCTGTCTTCGTAGGGCCGGGCCATTTGGAGTCTCCCAATGCGATTACGGGAGTTCAGGATGGCCTGGGGGGATGACGCGACGATGACAGCCTGATGAAGATTCTGGGCACGCTGGAGAACCCAGTGTGGGAGGGGGCTTGCTCCCGATTACGGTGTGCCAGTATCGGGTATGTCGACTGATCCACCGCTATCGGGAGCAAGCCCCCTCCCACATTTTGACCGTATCAGTCGTCCAGGGCTTTGACCGATTTTGGCGACAACCGCAGGCTGCGCAAACTGCGCTTCACGCTCTTGAGGTGGTTGACCAGGCTCGGCCCGCGCGCCATGGCCACGCCCATCGCCAGCACGTCGATCACCACCAGATGGGCGATTCGCGAGGTCAGCGGCGTGTAGATCTCAGTGTCTTCGTGCACATCGATCGCCAGGTTGACCGTGGACAGTTCCGCCAGCGGCGTCTGGCTCGGGCACAAGGTGATCAGCGACGCGCCGCTTTCGCGCACCAGGTTGGCGGTGATCAGCAGGTCCTTGGAGCGGCCCGACTGGGAAATGCAGATGGCCACGTCGGTGGGCTTGAGCGTCACCGCCGACATGGCCTGCATATGTGGGTCGCTGTAAGCCGCCGCCGTGAGCAGCAGGCGGAAGAATTTGTGCTGCGCATCCGCCGCCACCGCGCCGGAGGCACCAAACCCATAGAACTCGACGCGCTGGGCCTGGGACATGGCCGTCACAGCCTTTTGCAACTCCACCGGATCGAGCTTCTCGCGCACTTCCATCAGGGTGTGCAAGGTGGTGTCGAAAATTTTCAGGCTGTAATCGGCGACGGAATCGTCTTCGTGAATCGCAAACTGGCCGAAGCTGGCGCCGGCGGCCAGGCTCTGGGCCAGTTTGAGTTTGAGGTCCTGGAAACCGGAGCAGCCGATGGCGCGACAAAAGCGCACGATGGTCGGCTCGCTGATGCCCACGCTGTGAGCCAGGTCGGCCATGGAACTGTGCATCACAGCCGCGGGGTCAAGCAGCACGTGATCGGCAACCTTGAGCTCCGATTTGCGTAACAGGTGGCGCGACTGGGCGATATGTTGCAACAGGTTCAAAGGGCAGGACTCTTGTTATTGGCAGGGCCAGGGGATGTAGCAAGCTTGTAGTTATACTACAAGAATTGCCGTTTTGCCCGTGCGACGCATCACTAAATCGCCCTGCTGCCCTCTGATTCAAAGGGCAGGCGCTTTGTAGCCACAAAGGCGGCCGTGGCACCACTAGGGAAAATCTGCATTTTTACGTAACAAATCCGCCAACCCATCCGCCTGCATCGGCCGGCTGATCAGGTAGCCCTGCACTTCGTCACAGCGCTCCACCCGCAGGAAATCCAACTGCTGCAGATCCTCCACACCTTCAGCCACGACCTTGAGCGCCAAACCGTGGGCCATGGCAATAATCGCCCGGGTGATGGCCGCGTCTTCGCGCCCCTGCCCCAACCCACGAATAAAGGTCTGGTCGATCTTCACGTAGTCCACGGGAATGCGCTTGAGGTAGCTGAGGGACGAATAGCCGGTGCCGAAATCATCGATGGCCAGCTTTACCCCCAGGTCGCGCAATTGCTGGAAGGTCGCGATGATATGTTCGACGCTGTCGAGCAATTGGCTTTCGGTCAGTTCAAGTTCGAGGTACTGCGGGTCCAGGCCGGTTTCTTCCAGCACTTGGCGCACCAGGCTGACCAGCTTGCCCTGGCGCAATTGATGCACCGACAGGTTCACCGACACCCGAATGGGCGCCAAGCCCTGGCGCTGCCATTCACAGGCCTGCCAGCAGGCCTCCCGCAACACGAATTCGCCCAGCGGTACGATCAGGCCGGTTTCTTCGGCCAGGCCGATAAAGTCTGCCGGCGGCACCATGCCCCACTGCGGATGCTCCCACCGGATCAGCGCTTCGGCCGCATTGAGTTTGCCGGTGGCCAGGCACAGTTTCGGCTGGTAGAACACCGCCAACTGACGCTCGTCGATAGCCTTGCGCAGGTGGTTTTCCAGCTGCAGTCGCTCCAGGGTGCTGGCTTGCAAACTGTCGGTGTAGAACTGGAAATTATTGCCGCCAAGGTGCTTGGCGTGTTGCATGGCCATGTTCGATTGGCTGACCAGCGCGGAAATTTCCCGTGCGTTATCCGGCAACAGACTTACGCCCATTGAAGCGCTGACCACCAATTCATGCCCCTCCACGGTGACCGGCACCCGCAGCTTGGCCAGCAGGCGCGTGGCCACCCGCGCCAGACTCGACAGATTGCCATAGGCGTCGAACAGTACGGCGAATTCATCAGCGGACAAGCGCGCAATGGTGTCCGCCTCCGGCAAGGCATTGATCAAGCGGCGGGCCATTTTTTGCAGCAATTGGTCGGCCACTTCATGGCCCAGGCTGTCGTTGAGCAATTTGAAACGATCGAGGTTGATATGCAGCAGCGCCAGGCTGCGCCCGCCCAGCCGGACGCGCTGGTGAGCCTCGCGCAGCCGTTCGCGGAACAGCGAGCGGTTGGCCAGGCCGGTCAATTCGTCGTAGTGGGTGAGGTAGCGCATGCGCTCCTCGGATTCGCGCCGCGCCGACAGATCAGCGAAAAAGCCCACTATATGGCTGACGTTTCCGCGAAAATCGCGCACCACATTCAACTGAAGCCACTGTGGGTACAGCTCGCCGTTCTTGCGTGTTTCCACCAACTCGCCCTGCCACGTGCCATGGCTGAGCAACGCTTGGCGGATCACCGGAAAATGGCGCCGAGCGTCGCGACTGCTGGGCAGTTCCACCACGTTGCGTCCCAGCATGTCGTCGATTTCAAAGCCGGTGACGCGACTGAAGGCCTGGTTGACCGCGATCAGCGCGTAATCCGGGTCAAGTATTACGATGCCTTCACTGGCGGCCTCGAATACCGTCGACGCCAACCGCTGCTGTTCTTCCAGCGCTTTACCCGCGCTGATGTCACGGCGGGTGCCAAGCATGCGGATCACACGCCCGCTCGGCGCGCGCTCCACGGCGCGCCCGCGATCTTCGATCCATACCCAGTGCCCGTCGCCATGGCGCACGCGGTATTCCACCAGGTAATCCTCGGTACGCCCCTTAAGGTGCTCCACCAACGCGCGCTTGAGCAGCGGCAAGTCGTCGGGGTGCAGGCGCGGCTTGAGGTGGCCGAGCATGGCGGTGACGTATTCCGGCTCCAGGCCGAACAGCTCTTTGAGTTGAGTGTGGTGGACTTCGTCGGTTTGCAGGTTCCAGTCCCACAGCCCGAGTTCGCTGGCTTGCAGGGCCATGGCCAGGCGCGCTTCGCTTTTATTCAGGGCCAGGCTGGCGGCGTCCAGCTCTTGGCTGCGTTGCGCAACACGGTCCTGCAAGCCGATTTGTGCATTGCGCAGCTCTTGCTCGACCTGACGGCGCTGCTCGACCTCACGCACCAGGTCCTGATTCAACTGCTCGCTACGCTGTTGCGCCTGTTGCAGGTTTTCAATCAGCGCCTGGTTCTGGAAACGCCGTAACAGTTCACGCTGGATCAGGCGGTTGACCTGCCAGGCCACCAGGTTCAGCGACACCAACAGGATCAGGCCAAGCACGCCCCAGCCTTGTTGCTGCGGGTCGCCATTCCATAACAGGTAGACAATGGACGGCACCAGGCACGGCACGGCAAAGGACAGAAAGGCCGGCAGGCTCACCGCGTAGGCCACACTGGCCGACAACGTCGCCGCGCCGATCAGGCCGAACACCCAGGCTTGCTGCATGAAGCTGTTCACCGGGGCCAGGGCTATCGCGGCGGTGGCCAGGGTCAGCCCGCTGACCGCCGAGCCGAGCATGAACATACGCCGCCAGACCGGCTGGGCCTGGCGGCTGGGCATGGCTGAATCGAAGGCCGCCACCTGAATGACGCGCATCGCCACCAAGGCCAGCAGCCACACCAGCCAGATGCTGTCCAACACGTATTGCTGGGGGGTCCAGAGCAGCCAGGCGCAGACCAGGCCGTTTACCAGCATTAATAAGGTGGGCAGCAGCGAGCCTTGATACAGCAGGCGTGTACGCTCGACCGCCATCTCAGTGGCGTAGTGTTTACGAATAACCTGCGCGGGCGCCATGGAGGGGCCGTGCAGGTCGGTGTTAAGGGTCATAGGCAGTGTTCTTATAATGGTGAGCCCGAACGTCGACGGAGCATACACAAGCAAGTGCCCGGGCCAAACTGCTCCACATCATAAAAACTACCCGGTCACACCGCGCAAAGCTTGGGGCCAGACCGCTTGAGCGAGACCCGGCGCGGGCTGCGTCCCTTGACCGACCGGTCATCACCCGAAGCAGAATGTCGACCGGCACAGAGCGCGCCGGATATTTTGCGCCTACCACCCGGCATTGGGATTTGCCCGACACCCCCCGGCACCCTAGAATGCGCCGATGCGCGATGATCTCTCTCTTTTGCTGAACTCCCTCAACGATGCCCAACGCCAGGCCGTAGCGGCCCCCGTTGGCCGTCAGTTGGTCCTGGCCGGTGCTGGCTCCGGTAAAACCCGAGTGCTGGTGCACCGTATCGCCTGGTTGATCCAGGTCGAGAACGCGTCCCCGCATTCCATCCTGTCGGTAACCTTCACCAACAAGGCCGCCGCCGAGATGCGCCACCGCATCGAGCAGTTGATGGGCATCAGCCCGGCCGGCATGTGGGTGGGCACCTTCCACGGCCTGGCGCACCGCCTGTTGCGGGCGCATTGGCAGGAAGCAGGCCTGGCCCAGACGTTCCAGATCCTTGACAGCGATGACCAGCAACGCCTGGTCAAGCGGGTGATCCGTGAGCTGGGGCTGGATGAACAGCGCTGGCCGGCGCGCCAGGCGCAGTGGTTTATCAACGGCCAGAAGGACGAGGGCCTGCGCCCGCAACATATCCAGGCCAGCGGCGACCTGTTCCTGGCCACCATGCGCAGCATTTATGAAGCCTACGAGGCTGCCTGCGTACGCGCCGGTGTGATCGACTTCTCCGAACTGCTGTTGCGCGCCCTCGACCTGTGGCGCGACAACCCCGGTTTGCTGGCCCATTACCAGAAGCGCTTCCGCCACATTCTGGTGGACGAATTCCAGGACACCAACGCCGTGCAGTACGCCTGGTTGCGCCTGCTGGCCAAGGGCGGCGACAGCCTGATGGTGGTGGGTGACGACGACCAGTCGATTTACGGCTGGCGTGGCGCGAAAATCGAGAACATCTACCAGTACTCCGAAGACTTCCCGGACGCGGTGACCATCCGCCTGGAGCAGAACTACCGTTCAACCGCCGGTATCCTCAAGGCCGCCAACGCCTTGATCGCCAACAACACCGGGCGCCTGGGCAAAGAGCTGTGGACCGACGGCGGCGAAGGCGAAGCGATCAACCTCTACGCCGCGTTCAACGAGCACGACGAGGCGCGCTATGTGGTGGAAACCATTGAAAGCGCGCTGAAGACCGGCCTCGCGCGCAGCGATATCGCCATTTTGTACCGTTCCAACGCCCAATCGCGGGTGTTGGAAGAAGCCTTGCTGCGCGAGCGCATCCCCTACCGCATCTATGGCGGTCAGCGCTTCTTCGAGCGTGCCGAAATCAAGAACGCCATGGCCTACCTGCGCTTGCTGGAAGGCCGCGGCAACGATGCGGCACTGGAGCGGGTCATCAACATCCCCGCGCGCGGCATCGGTGAGAAAACCGTTGAAGCGATCCGCGACCACGCGCGCCATGCCGATGTGTCGATGTGGGAAGCCATGCGCCTGCTGATCGCCAACAAAGGCCTGACCGGCCGTGCCGCCGGGGCGCTGGGTGTGTTTGTCGAGTTGATCGAGAACCTCGCCGCCAAATGTGCGGACATGCCGCTGCACTTGATGACCCAGACGGTGATTGAGCAATCCGGGCTGATTGCCTACCACGAAGCGGAAAAAGGCGAAAAAGGCCAGGCCCGGGTAGAAAACCTTGAGGAACTGGTCAGCGCCGCGCGCGCGTTCGAAAACACCGAGGAAGACGAAGAGCTGACCCCGCTTGCGGCGTTCCTGGGCCACGCGTCGCTGGAAGCCGGTGATACCCAGGCCGATGAGCATGAAGACAGCATCCAGCTGATGACCTTGCACAGCGCCAAGGGCCTGGAGTTTCCGTATGTGTTCTTGGTGGGCATGGAAGAAGGCCTGTTCCCGCACAAGATGAGCCTGGAAGAGCCCGGCCGCCTTGAGGAGGAACGTCGCCTGGCCTACGTTGGCATCACCCGCGCAATGCAGAACCTGGTGATGACCTACGCCGAAACCCGACGCCTTTACGGCAGCGAGACCTACAACAAGGTTTCGCGTTTCGTACGTGAAGTGCCTAAAGGCCTGATCCAGGAAGTGCGCCTCTCCAACAGCGTCAGCCGCCCGTTCGGCGGGGGCCAGCAGCAGCACTCCAGCCACCTGTTCGCCGGTTCCGAGATTCCGCAAACCCCGTTCAGCCTCGGCCAGCAGGTCAAGCATTCGGTGTTTGGCGAGGGCGTGATCCTTAACTTCGAAGGTGCCGGCGCCCAGGCTCGCGTGCAGGTGAACTTCGCCGAAGGCAGCAAGTGGCTGATGATGGGTTACGCCAAACTTGAGGCTGTCTGACCTGTGGTGAGGGTGCACGCTCGCTCGCCATCATGAAACACTGCGTAACATGAAGATTATCGGCCCACCCTTGTTTTAGAGCAGCGTGGGCCAATATCTGTAATTAGTCCTACAGACCCTTCGGATTTGGTCTTACGCAAAAGCCCGAAACATTATGTCGCTAGCCACTGTCATTACACCTGTGCAACATGGCGCGCGTGCAATCCACAAATGGGAATTCCCTTTATGAAACGTTTTCTTAGCATCGCCATGGCGTTGTGCATCGGCCTGACGATGAGCCTTGACGCCAACGCCAAACGCTTCGGTGGCGGCAAAAGCTCGGGCGCGGCACCGACTCACCAGACCAGCCAAATGGCTCCATCCACCGCTGCCGGCGGTGCTGCCGCTACCGCAGGCGCAGCCGGTGCTGCTGGCGCCGCGGCGAAGGCCGGCGGGGCTTCGCGCTGGTTGGGCCCTCTGGCCGGTATCGCAGCCGGTGGCCTGCTCGCGTCCATGTTCATGGGCGGCGGCTTCCAGGGTATGCAAATCTTCGACATCCTGATCATGGCCGTCATTGCCTTCCTGGTCTTCCGCTTTATCGCCGCCCGTCGTCGCAAGCAGCAGGAGCACATGGCTCCAGCCGGCGCGCCGATGCAGCGTGAAGTGTTCGAGCAAAAACCGGCCATGGGTTCGATCTTCGGTGGTTCGTCAGCGCCTGCCGCAGCCCGCCCGGTGATCAACGCACCGGCCTGGTTCAACGAAGAGCGTTTCGTCGAAGCGGCCCGCAGCCACTTCCAGTCCCTGCAGCAGCACTGGGACGCCAACGAAATGGACAAGATCTCCGAGTTCGTGACCCCGCAACTGCTGGAGTTCCTCAAGCGCGAACGCGCCGACCTGGGCGACGGCTTCCAGTCGACCTACATCGACGACCTGCGCGTACAGCTGGAAGGCGTGGATGATCGCGCCGACAAGACTATCGCCACCCTGACCTTCAGCGGCGTGTCGAAGACTTCGCGTTTCGACCAGGGCGAAGTGTTCAGCGAGAGCTGGAATATGGAACGCGCCCAAGGCGACAACCAGCCATGGCTGGTCGCAGGTATCCGCCAGAACGGCTGATGCGTCGCTTGAGCAAGTGCTGACAAAACCCCGGACCTGTTCCGGGGTTTTCTATTTCACGGTTGCACTTATAGCGAGCTACTGTATAAAACGCCCCTATTAACCGCGCCATCTAGCAAGAGGATCCCGGCCGTGGAAGAAATCATCGAACAACTGCGTGAAGCCAACGAACCGGTCCCGGTTCCCCTGGAGCTACCTGACGAAGATCAACTGGTAGAAATCGAAGAACAGCTGTTCATCGATATCCCGTTTGTCTTCCGCGAATTCCTGCTGACCGTCAGTGACGTGGTCTACGGCAGCCTGGAGCCGGTGACCATCACCGACCCGCAATCCCACACCTACCTGCCGGATGTGGCCGCCAATGCCTGGGATGCCGGCGTTGATCGCAGCATGATCCCGATCTGCCAGGACGGCGACGACTACTACTGCGTAGAAGAAGACGGCACCGTGGTGTTGTGGTCCGGCGAGGAAGAACTCGTTACCGAAGAAACCTGGGAATCGGTGTGGCACTGGGCGCGGGACGTCTGGCTGGAAAGCTGATAACGGCCCCCATCCGCTCCCATTAGTGCTCCGGCGTGTCCTTGTGGTTATCCAATGTTTCCAACAAGGCGACCTGCATCCGCGTATGCACGCGGATGAACCAGCGCCAGAGCACGGCCGCTACTGCTGCCGCGACCACCGTAATCAGCATCAGTAACTTGTTGGTCGGCAGAATACTGGCCGACAAGGCCGCCAATAGCAGGAAGATCACCAGCAACGACAAAATGGGGATCAGCTCCGCGATCACTCGGCGCACACGCTGGGTATGCCGCCCGGCCATTTCCGGCTTCACGCTCAACTCCGCCAGTAACATCGACAGAGCCTTGAGCTTGCGGTACGCGGCGATCAAAAACGGCAGCGACAACAGCAATGCCCCACCCCAGATCAATGCCTTCTGCCAGCTTGGATCGCTGATCCAGCCCTGCAGATAGCCGCCGATACGCGCCGCGAAAAAGCTGCCGGTGAAGAAGATCGCAATCACCAGCGCCAAGTTGACCCCCACCTGCAGGATGATCTTGCGGATCATCGACGCCAGCATTGCGCCCTCGCCTTGCGGCTGAATACTGCGCAGCCATTCGCCATACAGGCCGAACACCCGGCTCATTCGCTGGGGCATCACGGCGGCAATCTTCAATGACAACGGGTCGGCACCGCGAATCAGGTACGGTGTGAGCAGCGTCGTAATCGCCGAAACCGCGACCGCCACCGGATATAGAAAATCGCTGGTGACCTGCAAGGTCATCCCCAGCGCGGCGATGATGAAAGAAAATTCGCCAATCTGCGACAGCCCCATGCCTACGCGCAGTGAGGTGCGCCCGTCATTGCCGGCGATAAACGCCCCCAGGCCGCAGGACAGCATCTTGCCCAACACCACGGCCACGGTGATGACCGCGATTGGCCAGGCGTATTGCAGCAGGATCTGCGGGTCGATCATCAAGCCGATCGCCACAAAAAAGATGGCACTGAACATGTCGCGAACCGGCTCGATCAGGCGCTCGATCTTAATCAACTGACGGGACTCGGCCATGATCGCGCCGATCAGGAACGCCCCCAGCACCATGCTGTATTCCAGCTTGACCACCAGCAGGCAAAAACCGAAGCACAGGCCCAGTACAGTGATCAGCAGCATCTCGTTGCTGTCGAACTTGGCCACATAGGCCAGCAAACGTGGCACCAGCAAAATACCGATGACCAGGGCAACGATCATGAACAGCGACAGCTTGCCGACGGTGGAGAACACCTCGCCGGAACTCACCGTACCGCTGACGGCGATGCTCGACAGCAAGGCGATGATGCCGATGCCCAGGATGTCCTCGACGATCAGCACGCCGAAAATCAGTTGGGCGAAGCGCTGGTTTTTCATCTTCAGGTCATTGAGTGCCTTGACGATGATGGTGGTCGAAGAGATTGCCAGGATGGCGCCCAGGAACAGCGAGTCCATGGTGTTCCAGTCGAACCACTGGCCGATCTCGTAACCGATCCAGATCATCAGAATGATTTCCAGGAAGGCTGCGATAAATGCCGTGGCACCCACCTTGAACAACTTGCGCAGGCTGAACTCCAGGCCCAGGCAGAACATCAGGAAGATCACCCCCAACTCGGCCAGGGTCTTGATGGTGTCTTCGTCGTGGATCAGGCCGAACGGCGGGGTATGGGGGCCAATGATGAAGCCCGCGACGATGTAACCCAGCACCACCGGCTGCTTGAGACGGTGAAACAGGACGGTGACCACCCCTGCCACCAGCATGATCACGGCCAAGTCCTGGATAAAGCTGATGGCGTGCATGGCGAGGGCTCCTTGCTGGTACTGGCGCTTTTGCCAAGTCCACCCGCGCATGAACAGTCGCAAAGAGCGGAAGGAAAAGTCTGCCTTGATCGTAAGAAATACCCTGCGATGGGCTTTTGAAGGTTAACACCGCGACTTCTACCGAAAAGCCAGTGCAATATATGGAAACAGATCGGCCCAGGCGTGACGGCAAGCCGCCCACTGGCGTCCCGTAAGGGATGGCGCCGCAAAGATTCCAGCATCCGCAGAGGTGCGCCCCCAACCAATGCCTACAACCCGTGAGTGTGCTATGGAACCCGGAAACGCCCAGCTGTCGATGACGGTATTGATGACCCCTGATATGGCCAACTTCTCAGGCAATGTCCACGGCGGCACCTTGCTCAAGTACCTCGACGAAGTGGCCTACGCCTGCGCGAGCCGTTATGCCGGTCGTTATGTAGTGACGTTGTCGGTGGACCAGGTGATTTTTCGCGAGCCTATCCACGTCGGCGAGCTGGTGACGTTCCTGGCATCGGTCAACTACACCGGCAATACCTCGATGGAAGTGGGTATCAAGGTGGTGACCGAGAACATCCGCGAGCGCTCGGTACGCCATACCAACAGCTGTTTTTTCACCATGGTCGCCGTGGACGACCAGCGCAAACCGGCCGCCGTGCCGCCGCTGCAACCCCAGCACAGCGAAGACAAGCGCCGGTTCGTACAGGCCCAACAGCGTCGGCAGATCCGCCAGGAGCTGGAAAAGCGCTACCAGGAAATCAAGGCAGACGCGCTGTAAGGCTCAATCTGTAAACCGCATCAAAATGTGGGAGGGGGCTTGCTCCCGATTGCTGAGTGTCAGTCACTGCATCTGGTGTCTGACCCATCGCTATCGGGAGCAAGCCGCCTCCCACATTGGTTTCTGTGTACTTACAGGCCGATCGGCGTGGCTTCAAAACGAACGCGCGGATGGGCGATGCGATCCTGGGCCCGCACCAGTTCCAGCTCGTAACTGGCGCAGGCCTGGGTTTCCAGCAGCACTTCGTGCACGGCCGCGGCGGTGAACTCAAAAGCGGCCAGCAGGCTGTCGCCCAGTAACACCCGCGCCAGGAACAGCCCCGAGGTCAGGTCGCCCACCCCCACCGGCTGGCGCGCAAATGCCAGCAGCGGCCGACGCAGGTGCCAACTGCCATCGGCGGTCACCAGCAGCATCTCAAAGCCATCCGGCAGCTTGCCGGGGTAATCCAAGTGCTTGACCAGTACCGCCTTGGGCCCGCGCGCCAGCAGCGCCTTGGCCATGGCCAGGCAATCGAACAGCGACTGCGGCTTGCGCCCGGCAAAGCTGTCCAGTTCCAGCTGGTTGGGGCATAGGAAGTCGGCCATGGCAGCCGCTTCGTCGAGTAGGAAGTCACTGACTTCCTGGGGCACGATGCAGCCTTTTTCCGGATGGCCCATCACCGGGTCACACAGGTACAGGGCCCTGGGGTTGATGGCTTTGATCCGTGCCACACCCGTGAGAATCGCCCGCCCCTGGTCTGCGCTGCCCAGGTAGCCCGATAGCACCGCATCACAGTTACCCAGTTCACCAATGGCGGCAATGCCTTCCACCAGCGCGGGAATTTGCTGCGGTGCCAGCACTTCGCCCGCCCACTGGCCATACTGGGTGTGGTTGGAGAACTGCACCGTGTTCAGCGGCCAGACGTTCACCCCGATCCGCTGCATGGGGAACACGGCGGCGCTGTTTCCGGCATGGCCAAAAACCACATGAGACTGGATCGCAAGCAGATGAGGTGTGCGTTTCATGCAGGATATTCCGTAAAACCATTGAAATTCTGGCCGCGCAGTATGCGACTAAACGCAGCCTGTACGACAGACCGACGACACAGTTAAGCTGCGCTCACTTTGTTGGAGTTTTTCACATGCTGACCCTGGGAAACATCTTCGTGTTGATGCTGCTGGCAACCGGCGCCGCCTGGGTGTGGCATAACCACGGTTTGCGCGAGCGAGCGCTGGCGCGGGTCAAGCAACATTGCAGCAAGCTCGATATCGAGTTGCTCGACGGCGCGGTGGCGCTCAAGCGCATTGGCTTTGTGAAGGACGCCAACGGTCGGCGGCGCCTGGCGCGCGTCTATAACTTTGAGTTCACCGTCACGGGCGAGTCCCGTCACAGTGGCACTATCACTCAATTCGGCGCCCACAGCGCGCAGATCGAGCTGGCGCCCTACCCGTTCGAAGCCAAGGAAGCGCTGCCCAGCGCCGAAGTGATCGAGCTGAGCCAGTGGCGTCAGGATCACGCCACCAAGAACCGTCAGTAACGGCAGGCGACCAGCGCGGCCTGCAACGCCACCACATCCTGTGGCGCATTGAAGATCAGTTCGATACGTGAATCGCGACGCCACTCGCTGGGCTGCCAGGCGAGCGAGCGGTTATCCACAGCGTTGGCGCAGAGCCACACGCCACGGCTGTGGATAACCAGCTTGGCGCGGCACCACGCAAGGGTCTTGAGCCACGACGTTATACGCTGCGGATCGAATGACTGGCTTGGGTGCCAGCGCCAGCCAATACTCCAGCCTCCTTCCTGAGCCTGGCTCAAACAAATCGGCAACGCGGGATCGCTCCACACGGCCGGCATCTGCGCCAGACCGATGGGCACGTCAAGGTTATCCACAGCGGCGCCCGCTTTCACATCCAGGCCTGGGAGCCGGGCCAACGGCAGCTGCGCCTGGCGGGTCCAGTAATGTGGGCGATCGGGTAACTGCCGTTCGATCGCCTGGCGCTGCGCGGCATCCAGCGCTTCATCCTTGTTCAATACCAGCAACCCGGCGCTTTCCAGCGCCTGCTGCTGTGCCGGCGGCAAGGGTTTGCCCGCCGCCAGCGCTTGGGCATCCAACACCAGCACACACGGCTGAATCGCTAGCACTTTCTGCCAAGGCGCTTGGCGTAATTGCTTGAGCAATTGCGCGGGATGGCCCAGGCCCGACGGTTCGATAAACAGCCGATCCGGCTTGACCTTACGCAACAGGCGGCCCAGACCTACCTGGAACGGTGCACCATTCACACAGCACAGGCAGCCACCCGCGACTTCACCCATGGCGATGCCGTCGTCGTCCTGCGTCAGCAGTGCGGCGTCCAGGCCAATTTGGCCGAACTCGTTGATCAGCACCGCCCAGCGCTCGTTGGCCGGGCGCTGGGCCAGCAAGTGCTTGATCAGGCTGGTCTTGCCGGCGCCCAAGGGCCCGGCAATCACATGGGTGGGAATATTCTGCAGCATCAGGGACATCATTCAGATCGTGTAGAGCGTTTGATCCTACGCGGTTACGCCAACCAATCCAGCGTCAGAATCAATCGGCGCTCATCGGCTTTCAAGGCGGGCGAGCGGTGGATCAGGCCGTGGTTTTCGTTGCCGTGCCATTTGGTGCCCTTGAGCAGGGCCACTTCACCACACTGGATCTGCTCGATGCGCTCACTGGGTTCGGCGTCCGGTTGGCTGAGCGTGCGGCGGTCCATGACGCCTTCACGCAACCATTGGCTGCCGATGCCGGCATAGGTGGTGATCAGCCGCACCGGCACATGGTCGACATGAAAGCGCGGGCACATGGCTTTATCCAGCAAGCGCAGGCGCACGCCGATACGTTTGGCACCGAGCAGACAGGCAAAGGCACTGACCAGCCAGGCAACATCGGCGATGAACCCTTCGTAACCTTCAAGATCGCGGCAGCTGGACGCTAAACCCTGCAAGTTCGGCGCGGCGTCCTCGCTAATGAGTTCGATAACCATCGAATCGGCCAACGGCTCGTTAAGTGCCACCAGCAAGGCGCCGAATTCGGCGATATGCAGCGGCAACTGGCGCTGCCACAACGCCAGGTTTACGCCGTCTTCGAGGATGTCTGACAGCGCCAGTGGGCTGTCACCGCGGGTCTGTCGCACCACCGGGCGCAAGGGGAAAACGGGCGCAAGCATCAGGCTGCCTCTTCATACCAGGGGCCAAATGGGTCAGCCAACAGGCGCCAACCTTCAACACCCTGGGCCATTTCTTCATCGGTGAGCAAGCAGGCGTCCAACTCCTCGCGCATGTGGGCAAAATCAATGTTCTGTCCGATAAACACCAGTTCCTGGCGGCAGTCGCCAGTGCTCAGTTGCCAATTGCCCATGATCGCCGCGACGCTTTCTTCATCCTGCGGCCATTGGCTTTTCGGCACGAAACGCCACCAACGTCCCGCAAACCCATGACGCATCAGGCCACCGGCCTGGGACCAACTGCCAGCATCCTGATGCTTGCTGGCCAACCAGAAAAAACCCTTGGAGCGCAACAACTTACCGTTGACCCAGGGGCGGTCGATAAAGTCGAAGAAGCGTTGCGGGTGGAAGGGTCGACGGGCGCGATAGGCGGTGGAGGCAATACCGTATTCCTCGGTTTCCGGCACATGTTCACCGCGCAATTGCTGCAACCAACCCGGCGCTTGCGCGGCGCGCTCGAAGTCGAAGCGGCCGGTGTTGAGGATCTTGTTCAGTGGCACTTCGCCCATGACCATCGGGATGATTTCCGCCTGGGCATTGAGGCGTTCGAGAATCGCCATCAACTCTTCGCGCTCGTGGCTGCTGATCAAGTCGATCTTGCTGATCAGGATGACGTCGGCGAATTCGATCTGCTCGATCAACAGATCAGTGATGGAGCGCTCATCCTCTTCGCCCAGGGTTTCGCCCCGTGACGCCAGGCTTTCGGCGGCCTGGTAGTCGAGCAGGAAATGCAGGCCGTCGACCACGGTGACCATGGTGTCCAGGCGGGCGATATCGGCCAGGCTTTGCTCGTTTTCATCGCGAAAGGTGAAGGTTTCGGCCACCGGCAAGGGTTCGGAAATGCCGGTGGATTCGATCAATAAGTAATCGAATCGACCTTCCTTGGCGAGTTTTCCGACCTCTTCGAGTAAGTCTTCGCGCAAGGTGCAGCAGATGCAGCCGTTGCTCATTTCCACCAGTTTTTCTTCCGAACGATTGAGCGTGACGTCGCGCTGCACCTCGCTGCCGTCGATGTTGATTTCGCTCATGTCGTTGACGATCACCGCCACGCGCAGGTTTTCGCGGTTGCGCAAAATATAGTTGAGCAGCGTGCTTTTACCGGCGCCGAGAAAGCCGGACAACACGGTAACGGGGAGACGATTGGGCATCAGGTGGTCCTCATCAGGGTTGGCCGGTCAAACCGCCCGTTTATGGCGTTCGCGCAGCTCTTCACGTTCTTTGGCTTTGATAAACGGTTCACGGGTCAGGCTGGCCTTTAATGTTATAGTATAACAACACAAATAAGCCAATCCGCTTGCTCCTTACGACGAAGGGCGCAATGCTTGAACGCTTCCCTACCCCGAGAAACACTATGAAACGCCTGTTGTGCGTCGTATTACTGACAGCAGCCTGGCCTGTCTGCGCTCAAGTGCCGAGCCCGCTGGCCAACTGCACGCGCAGCGCCAACCTGCTCGCCTGTGTAGACCCGCAAGGCAATGCCTACAGCGTGGCGACGGTGGGTACCACCACGTATTTGCGCGGTGTTGAGGTGATCGGCAAACGCTACTGGGCCCAGACCAACAGCCGCTATGGCCAGCTGACGTTCTTTACCGGGTTGGCATCGGATGGCGAGGCGTGGGTGGGTTATACCCGGCGTGTGGGCTGGACCACGATCAACCGGTTTTCCAGCTCGGGCGGGGCCAGCGCCAAATTCACCTGCAGCCGCATCACCGGCTGTTAGACCTGACTGTTCTTCTGCTCCTGAACCCAGGCCATATAGCTGTTCATCGGCGGATTCTTCTGGAAGTAGTTTTTCAGGCCGTCGAACAAGCCATCCGCCACCGCCTGTTGGTGACGTGCGGTAACCAGTCGCTGGGCGTCCTGGGCATTGGAAATAAAACCGGTCTCCACCAGGATCGACGGCACATCCGGCGACTTGAGCACCGCAAACCCGGCCTGCTCCACGCGTTTCTGGTGCAGGCTGGTGATGTTTTGCAGGCTACCCAACACTGAACTGCCCAATTGCAGGCTGGAGGCAATGGTGGCGTTCATCGACATGTCGAGAATCACCCCGGCCAACATCGGGTCCTTGTCTTTGAGATTGAGCAACGTGGTAGCCCCCAGCAAATCCGCGCCGTTTTCACGTTGTGCCATGAAGCGTGCGGTGGCCGACGTTGCGCCGCCTTCGGACAATGCATACACCGACGCCCCCGAGGCCGTAAGCCGTGGCGCCGCATCGGCGTGCACCGAGATGAACATGTCGGCCTTGTGCTGGCGCGCAATGTCCACGCGTTTGCGCAGCGGCACGAAGAAATCATCGTTGCGCACCAGTTTCACGTCAAAACCCTTCTCGCGTTTCAAGCGTTTGGCCAGCAATTGGGCGATGGACAGCACCACGTCTTTTTCACGCTGGCCCTTGGAGCCGACGGCGCCCGGGTCTTTACCGCCGTGCCCGGGGTCGACCACCACAATGATGTCGCGCTTGGGGTGGGCTTTCTCCACCAATGGGCTGGGTGCAGACGCAATCTGACGCGGCGCCTGGGTGGCGCTGGTGAGGTCGAGCACCAGGCGGTGCCCCTGCCCGTCCTGAGGTGGCAATACAAAGCTGTTGAGCTGCATCGGCGCGGCCAGGTCGAGCACGATGCGCGTGTCCGCCGTGCCGAAATGTCCCGATCGGATCGAAGTGATGCCGCTGTTTTTCAGTTCCAGTTGAGAAAAATCGCCACTGAGGCCTGCACCGCTCAGATCGATGATCAGTCGTTCCGGTGCGGTCAAGGAGAAGGTCTTGTAGTGCACCGGGCCACTGAGGTCGAACACCAACCGCAGCCTGTCGTCCGAGCGCCACAAACGAGCGTTGCGAATCTGCGTGGCGTGGGCTGCGAACGGCAAAGCAAACAAAGGGCTGACCAGGAGCAGATTAAGAAGCTGACGTCTGTGCATGACAAATACCGCAAATATAAGGAGCGTCCGTACTCGACATGACCGAAAAAGAGCCGGGGCAGAAAATTCATCGTCGACTCTATTGTTATACTATAACATGTCGAATTATTTCCAACGATGGACCTGCTTATGAATGCGCTGACTCTGCCGGATATCGCCGGGCAGGCTTTACGCCAAGCCTTGCCACTCGACTGGGTGGGCATGTGCGGCGTTGCCCTGCCAATCCTGATCGACGGTCAGCGCCTGACCGCCACCGCCGACGCGGGCGTCAGCCTGGACGATGGCAGCGCCCGTGGCATTCATATGTCACGCCTGTACCTGGCGCTGGAGATGCTCGACGAGCAACCCCTCACACCGGCACTTCTGCGCAATGTACTGCAGCGCTTTCTCGACAGTCATGAAGATTTATCTAAGAACGCCTACCTGCGTCTCCATACCCATTTGCTATTGAAGCGGCCTGCGCTGGTGAGCCCTTTGGCCGGCTGGAAGCGCTACCCGGTGAGCATCGAAGCGCGCCTGGAAAACCAGATGTTCCACGTGGAACAAAAAATTGACGTGACGTATTCCTCGACGTGCCCCTGCTCCGCTGCGCTTGCCAGGCAACTGATTCAACAACAATTTCTCGACGACTTCGCCAACACGCCGTTGCAGCATGAAGACGTCCTCACGTGGCTTGGCAGCGCCAACGGTATCGTCGCCACACCCCACAGCCAGCGCAGCAGCGCGCAATTGCATGTGTACCTGCAAGGCGAGCACCTGGCCCTGACCGACCTGATCAACGACGCCGAAGCCGCCCTCGGCACTGCCGTACAAACCGCAGTGAAACGTGCGGACGAACAAGCCTTCGCCCTGGCCAACGGGCAGAACCTGATGTTCTGCGAAGACGCCGCCCGCCGTCTGAACCTCGCCTTGAAGCGCTCGGATGCGGTCAAAGCCTTCCACCTCAAAGTGGTCCACGCCGAAAGCCTGCACGCGCACGATGCCGTGGCTGAAAGCCGCTGGACGAGAGACCCTGCATGATCACCTGCACCGCTTTACGCTGGGGCGCCCCCGGCCAACCGCTTACACCCGCTGTGGATTTCACCCTGCAACAAGGCAGCCTCACCGGCGTGATCGGCCCCAATGGCTGTGGCAAAAGCAGCCTGCTCAAAGTCATCGCCGGCCTGCAAAAGCCATTGGCGGGTAAAGTCGCCGTGAATGTTCCACGCCGTGGTGGCTTGGCGTTCCTGCCCCAGCAACAACACCTCGACCGTCAGTTTCCGATCAGCCTGCAAGAGTTGGTTGCCGCAGGCTTCTGGGGCACCCAACTCGCCCCGCCGCAACGCCGCGAACGCCTGGAGGCGGTGCTGGAAGACTGGTGCCTCGGCGGCCTGGAACAGCGCCCGTTGATGGCCTTGTCCGGCGGGCAGTTGCAACGCGCCCTGCTCGCCCGCATGAGCCTGGCAGATTCGCCGGTGTTGCTGCTGGATGAGCCCCATGCCGCCCTCGACGAGGACGGCCAGGCGCTGTGCTGGAAACACATTCACGCCTGGCATGACCAAGGCCGCACGCTGGTCATCGTCTGCCACGACCTGGCATCCGTGCGCCAACACACCCACCAAGTGCTGCAAATCAAAAACACGGGCTGCATATTCGGCGCCAGTAAAGAACTGATCCGCCCACAGCCCCAGATGCAGGTGGCCTGATGCACTTCGCCGCCCACCTGTGGATGCCCTTCGCCGACTTCGTCTTTATGCGCCGCGCCCTGATCGGCGGGCTGGTGCTGGCATGCAGCACCGCGCCGCTGGGCGTATTCCTCATCCTGCGGCGCATGAGCCTGATCGGTGACGCTGTGGCCCACGGCATCCTGCCCGGCGCCGCCCTGGGCTTCTGGTTCGCCGGGCTCAGCCTGCCCGCGCTGACCATCGGCGGCCTCGGCGCCGGCCTGAGCATGGCTGGGCTGTCGGCGTGGATCACCCGTCGCACCGGCCTGCGCGAGGACGCCAGCCTCGCCGCCATCTATCCCATCTCCCTCGCCGCCGGCGTGCTCATCCTTGGCATCGCCGGCAAACGCCTAGACCTTCTGCACCTGCTGTTCGGCTCGGCCCTGGCGGTGGATGAAACCACCCTCACCGGCATGCTCTGGGTCTCGGGGTTCAGCCTGATCGCCATGGGGCTGATCTACAAACCGCTGTTGCTGGACACCCTCGACCCGCTGTTCCTGCAAACCGTCAGCCGCCTGGGCCCGCTGGCCCACGGGCTGTTTCTGACGCTGGTGGTGCTGAACCTGGTGATCGGCTTCCAGGCCATCGGCGCATTGATGGTGGTGGGTTTGATGATGTTGCCGGCCATCGCTTCACGTTTCTGGAGCCGGCGCCTGCCGGTGTTGATCGCCGTATCGGCGGTGCTGGGATGCCTGTCGGTGTGGCTTGGCTTGTTGCTCTCGTTTTACTACTCACTGCCCAGCGGCCCGGCGATTGTGCTGGTGGCCGGCGGTGGGTACCTGCTGTCCGTGGTCTTCGGGCCGGTGCACGGTTTGCTGCGCCGCCCGCCCTTGCTGTCATCCCAATGAGGTGTTTCCCGATGCGCGCTCTACTCGTGCTGTTCAGTCTGCTGCTGCCGCTGTCGATGGCCCAGGCCGCCGACAAACTCCAGGTGGTTACCAGCTTCAGTATTCTCGATGACATGACCCACCAGATTGGTGGCGATCACATCCAGATCAGCAACATGGTCGGCCCCGACGCCGATGCCCACACCTACGAACCTTCACCGGACGACGCCAAGGCGCTGCTCAAGGCAAACGTCATCATCAAAAACGGCCTGGGCTTCGAGCCCTGGCTGGACCGCCTGGTGACCAGCACCGAAACCAAGGCCACGGTCGTCACCGCCAGCAAGGGCGTGATCTCGCACACCATGGACGAAGACGGCGAAACCATCCCAGACCCACACGCCTGGCATAACCTGGCCAATGCCGAAATCTATGTAAACAACATCACCAAGGCGCTGATCGCCGCTGACCCGGCCAACACCGCCGACTACCAGCGCAACAGTCAAACCTACCTCAAGGAAATCTACCGCCTGCTGGCCGAAGCCAAGGCCAAGTTCGGCGCCCTGCCGGCGGGCAACCGTCGCATCGTCACTTCCCATGATGCCTTCGGCTACCTCGGCCAGGCCTATGGCATTCAGTTCCTGGCGCCCCAGGGCCTGTCCACCGAACGCGAGCCTTCGGCTGCCGAAGTCGCCGCGCTGATCACCCAGATCCGCAAAGACAAGGTCAAGGCCGTGTTCATGGAAAACATCAAAGACTCGCGCCTGCTCAAGCAGATCGCTGATGAAAGCGGCGCGCAGATCGGCGGCACGCTGTACTCCGATGCCCTCGCCGCCGAAGGCCCGGCCAGCACCTTTACCGGCCTGTTCGAATACAACCTCAACACCCTGTGCGCCGCGCTGAGCAAGCCATGAACCTGAGCATGCTCGACCTGGAAAGCGCTGCCCTCGGCAGCCGCTTTCCACTCGACGCCGTGCTCGACGCCCTGCCGTGGAACAGCGATGGCCTGATCGCCGCCATCGCCCAGCAACATGGTAACGGCCAGGTGTTGATGCTGGCCTGGATGAACCGCCAGGCCCTCAACGAGACCCTGGCCACCGGGCACGTCTGCTATTGGTCACGCTCGCGCCGGCAGCTGTGGCGCAAAGGCGAGACTTCCGGCCACTGGCAACAATTGGTCGAAGCACGCCTGGATTGCGACGGCGATGCGGTGCTGCTGATCGTCAACCAATTGGGCCCTGCCTGTCATACCGGCCGCCCGACCTGTTTCTACAACGCCATCGACGGCGACCACGTACACATCATTACGGAGCCTGCTGAATGATCCGCAAGAACCCTTCCGGCGATCTGCCGGTGATTGCCGAATCGGCCTATGTCGACAAGACCGCCATCATCTGCGGCAAAGTCATCATCGGCGAGAACGTTTTCGTCGGGCCCTACGCCGTGATCCGTGCCGACGAAGTCGACGCCAGCGGCGCCATGGACCCCATCACCATCGGCGCCAACTCCAATATCCAGGACGGCGTGGTCATCCACTCCAAATCCGGCGCGGCGGTGACGATCGGCGAATTCACCTCCATCGCCCACCGTTCCATCGTCCACGGCCCCTGCACCGTGGGTGACCGTGTGTTCATCGGGTTCAACAGCGTGCTGTTCAACTGCGTGGTGGGCGACGGCTGCGTGGTGCGCCACAACTCAGTGGTCGACGGCCGCGACTTGCCGGATGCGTTCTACGTGCCCTCCACCACCCGCATCGGCCCCAACACCGACCTGTCGCAATTCCCGCCAGTGAGCGTCAGCGCTTCGGAGTTTTCCGAAGACGTAGCGCGCACCAATGTCGACCTGGTGCGCGGTTACAAAGCCCTGCAAAACGAGTTCTGAGCCATGAGTCGCCTGCTGATCCGCAATGCCCGCCTGGTCAACGAAGGCCGGATGTTCGACGCCGACGTCCTGATCGCCAATGGCCGTATCGAGAAGATCGCGAGCAGCATCCAGGGCTGTAACGCCCCGCTGTCCATCGATGCCAAAGGCCAGTGGCTGTTACCGGGCATGATCGATGACCAAGTGCACTTTCGCGAGCCCGGCGCACCGGAAAAAGGCAGCTTCTACAGTGAGTCCCGGGCGGCGGTGGCGGGCGGGATCACCAGTTTCATGGACATGCCCAACACCCACCCGGCCACGCTGAACCTGCAAGAGCTGGCCGACAAAAAGCGCCGCGCGGCCCTGCATTCGGTGGCCAATTATGGTTTTCACTTCGGGGTGAGCAACGACAACCTCGACACCGTCGCCGCGCTCGACCCTCGGGAGGTGGCCGGAGTCAAAGTGTTCATGGGCGCCTCCACCGGCAACATGCTGGTGGACGACCCACGCATCCTGGAGCGCCTGTTCGCGCAAGTGCCGACCATCCTGCTGGCCCACTGCGAGCACACGCCAAGCATCCAGGCCAACGAAGCGCGTCTGCGCGAGCGCTTTGGCGACCAGATCCCCGCCGTCGCCCATCCGCTGATCCGTGACGCCGAAGCGTGCTATCGCTCATCGTCTTTCGCGGTGGAATTGGCCAAGCGTCACGGCACGCGCCTGCATGTGCTGCACCTCACCAGCGCCCGCGAGCTGGCGCTGTTCGACGACAAACCCCTGGCCGAAAAACGCATCACCGCCGAGGTCTGCGTGCACCACCTGCTGTTCGATGACCGCGACTATCACCGCCTGGGCCACCAGATCAAATGCAACCCGGCGATCAAGACACGCGCCGACCGCGACGCGCTGCGCCTGGCGTTATTGAGTGATCGTCTGGACGTGATCGGCACTGACCATGCGCCGCATACCTGGGCGCAAAAACAGCTGGCCTATCGCGAAGCACCGTCCGGTTTACCGCTGGTGCAACACGCGCTGCCGGCACTATTGGAACTGGTGGCGGACGGGCATTTACCGCTGACCACGCTGGTGGCCAAAACCAGCCACCGTGTCGCCGACCTGTTTGCGATCGCGGACCGCGGTTACCTGCGCGAAGGCTATTGGGCCGATCTTGTGCTGATCAACCCCGTGCCTGAAGGCAAGCCGGTGTGCGATGAACCGGTCCTGGCCCGCTGCGGTTGGACGCCGTTCGCCGAACGCCGCTTTCGCCACAGCGTCAGCACCACCCTGGTGTCGGGCCACCTGGCGTGGCACAACGGCCAGGTGGTCGAAAGCTGCCAGGGCCTGCCGCTGCAGTTTGCGCGTTAAGCGCGCGGTTTGACTGTACCGCAGTCGTTGCCCAGCCACTGGGCGTGGGTATCCAGGCTGCCCTTCTGCTGAATGCCAGTGGCATTGAAGGTGCCGTTCACAGTGGTGGTGAACTCCTTCTGGCTTTGGAAAGTGGCGACGCCGGTGCCCTGGGCTTTCGGGCAACTGAAGCGGAATTTCCACTGGTTGCCGGTCTTGTCGGTCACTTGCTGTTTGCAACCCGATTGCGGGTCGGTCAGGGGGATCGAGTCCGAAGCCACCTGCGCCGGCGTGAGGCACACCTGCACGCCTTTGCCGGCCATGGTGATGCCTTGTTTTTCCAGCATGGCGCGCTGTTCGGGGGTCATCTGTTGCTTGAGCTGACCGAGGATCAGGGACAAGTCCGGCAGGTCCTGGTTATCGACCTTCATATTGCTGGTGGTCAATTCCCACAAGCCCGGCGCCAACATCTGCGCCTGTGCTGCCACCGGCAGCGACAAACCAACAACCATGGCTAAACCAAGCAGACGAGCATTCATCGGGTAACTCCTGGGTAATTGTGGGCGTTAGACGCTGCAAACGGGCCAGCGTTGCATGGCAAATAAAATAGCGACATTCAAGGCCGAACATGGTCTGTTAGGCAATGGACTGCCTGGAGTGATGTTGTTCATGGATTTCTTCGGCCCGCACCTGCTCGCCTACTTCATCGCCACGCTGCACTTTTTCGGGACCCTTGCCGCGATCCATGCGGTGCTGACCGTCAGGACCGCTCAAGGCTCGATCGCCTGGGCCTTGTCACTGATGTTCATGCCCTATCTCACGCTGATCCCCTATCTGATTTTCGGCCGCAGCACGTTCGACGCGTATATCCAGGCCCGCCGTCAGGCCAACCAGGAAATGCACACCGCTATCACCGAGCTGAACTGGCGCCCCTGGGTCGAAGAAGCCCTGGCCGCACGCAACTCCAGCGCCTACGCCTCGCTGCGCGCCATGCCCAAATTGGGGCGCATGCCGTGCCTGGCAAACAATCAAGTACGCCTGCTGGTGAATGGCGATGCCACCTTCAGCGCGATTTTCGAAGCCATCCGCACTGCCAAAACGGCAGTGCTGTTTCAGTTTTTCATCATTCATGACGATGACCTCGGCCGCCGTTTGCATGCCCTGCTCAAGGAAAAAGCCGAGCAAGGCGTCAGCATCTACGTGCTGTATGACCGTATCGGCAGCCACGCCCTGCCCCATCGCTATGTGCAGTCGCTGCGCGACGCCGGGGTCCGCGTCAAGGCATTCGCCACCCGCAGCGGCTGGCTGAACCGCTTCCAGGTCAACTTCCGCAACCACCGAAAAATCGTGGTAGTGGATGGCATCACCGGTTTTGTCGGCGGGCATAACGTGGGCGATGAATACCTGGGCAAAAAACCGCCGCTGGCGCCCTGGCGCGATACGCATGTGCAAGTCACCGGCCCGGTGGTGGCGTGCCTGCAGGAGTCATTTGCCGAAGACTGGTTCTGGGCGGCCCGGGAACTGCCGCCGCTGATCCTGCCCGACGCCTACCCCGAAGACGGCGTGCTCTGCCAATTGCTCGCCAGCGGCCCGGCGGACGCCTATGAAACCTGCTCGCTGTTTTTTGTCGAGGCCATCCACGCGGCGACCGAGCGCGTGTGGATCACCAGCCCGTATTTCGTCCCCGATGAGGCGGTGTTTGCCGCCCTGCGCCTGGCGGTGCTGCGCGGTGTCGATGTGCGCCTGCTACTGCCGTCGCGGCCCGACCACCGCATCGTGTATGCCGCCTCCAGTCTGTATGCGATCGAAGCCGTGCGCGCCGGGGTGCGGGTGTTCCGCTACATGCCAGGGTTCCTGCATCAGAAGGTGGTGCTGGTGGACAGCGAAATCAGCGCCATCGGCAGTGCGAACATGGACAACCGTTCGTTCCGATTGAATTTCGAAGTGATGCTGCTGACCGTCGATGAAGCCTTCGCCAAAGAGGTCGAGCACATGCTGCTGGATGACTTCGCCCACGCCCATGAAGTCAGCCAGGAAGAAAGCCGTGAGACGCGGCGTTTGCAACAACTGGGCATGCGCGTGGCGCGCTTGATCTCACCGATTCTCTAACAAACAACACGGGACAACATGTGGAAGGGGGCTTGCTCCCGATAGCAGTGGCTCAGTCACAGATGCAGTGCCTGACACCCTGCTATCGGGAGCAAGCCCCCACATTTGAAACACCACCGTTCTTCGGTTATCGGTAGATGTCTTCCCGTGTCCACGGCAGTTCATGGCTGCCATCGGCATGCGGCTTCACCGCCAGGATCTGGTGCAGGTTGATCCAACCCCGCGCAAACGCGTAAGCGCAGCCGGCCAGGTACAGCCGCCAGATACGCAGTGCCTGCTCCGGCACCATGTTCGCCGCCGCTTCCAGGTTGTCTTCCAGGCGCTCGCTCCAGTGGTCCAGAGTGCGCGCGTAATGCAGGCGCAGGCTTTCGACATCGACCACTTCAAGCCCTACTTCGCTGATTTCGGCGGTCATCATTGCCAAGTGCGGCAACTCGCCGTTGGGAAAGACATAACGTTCGATAAACTCGCCGGCGCCACGGCCCACCGGGCGGCCGTCGGTATGCTTGGCGGTAATGCCATGGTTCATCACCAGGCCGCCCTCGCGCACCGCGCCGAATAACGTCTGGCAGTACTGCGCCAGGTTGGCGTGGCCGACGTGTTCGAACATGCCCACGCTCACCACTTTGTCGAAGCGGCCGTCCTGGGGCAGGTCGCGGTAGTCGAGCAATTGCAGGTCGACCTGGCCGTCCAGGCCCTCGGCTTTCACCCGCTCCCGAGCCAGTGCCAGCTGTTCTTTACTTAGGGTGATGCCAAATACTTTCACCCCAAACTCCCGCGCCGCGTAACGCGCCAGCCCGCCCCAGCCGCAGCCCACATCAAGCAAATATTCCCCCGGCTGCAAGCGCAGCTTGCGGCACAGGTGGCGAAATTTGTCTTGTTGGGCTTGGTCGATGGACTCGCTGCCGGTTTCGAAATAACCGCAGGAGTACGCCATGTCCTGGTCCAGCCACAGCTGGTAGAACTCGTTGGACAGGTCGTAATGGTAGGAAATCGCCGCTGCGTCAGTTGCCTTGTCGTGGATCGAGCGCACCGGTCGACTGCCCTCGTCGTCCTCGACCAGGGCGTGACTCAACTCGTCACACACCCGGATCACTTCGCTGATGGAGCCTTCCAGCTCCAGTTTGCCCTCGACGAAAGCCTCGCCCAATGTATCGAGCGTCGGATGGGTCAGTTGCGTCACAACCGTGGGGTCCTTCACCACGATGGTCACACTGGGCTCGGGGCCCAAGTTGAATTCATGGCCATCCCAGAGTCGAAGACGCAGCGGTAGCTGTAGATTCTGTAAGGCCGGTGGAAGTTGCGCGAGCATGAGTAGTCCCCCCTTGTTTCAGACGTCTGCTGAGAGGGTAGACCATCCCCAGAAAAAGTAGGAGGCTATCGATTTGATAGCGCTCTTCTATAAGACTCGCCGCTGCAGCAAGCCCTCCTGGATCCATTGCTTGAGCCACGTAACCGCCTGCAATGGCGCACCCTCTGAATAAGTGACTGCCAGTTGCTCGCACAGTTCTGCGAAGGTCCAACCAGTCGTCACCATGCCCGCGATGGCGCATGCCTCGGCGGGCTCAAGGCTGCGGTAGTTGCACACATGCTGATGGCGCCACACCAGGCAGATCTGCGCGGGGTCCAGGGCGTGGCTGCCAGGGAAATCCGCTTGATCTTTACTCGCGCGCCAGATCGCCAGCGAGTTGAAACGGCACAGCAGCGTCTGCACCGACGGCGTCAGCTCAACCTGCAAACCCGGCCAATCCTCAGGTGGCAGCAGCGCCATATCGTCCAGGGCCAGCGGCAAGCCCTGCGGCGCATCGAATGCCAGGGTAAAGGCCCATTCCAACCGCGCCAGCTCCGCCAGCGGCGCGCTGTGCTCGGCCACAAAATGCTCGAGGATAAACGCCGGCAACCGCTCACCCAGCCAGCGCAGGCTGTAATGGGCCGACGGGTAGCGACGCACATAGGCTTCGGCCAGCGCGGCAAATTCCTCATCACCCAGCCAATACAGCACGGCGCCGAAGTCATGGCGCAACACTTCCTGCAACCGCGCCATGTAAGCGTTGTGGTAGATCGCCAGGCCCGTGTCCACATCCAGCGTCGGCCCACCGAGCAAGGTGGCGGCAAAGCCACTGTTGGCCTCAGGCGCTTGCGTTAATAGATGCTGTTCGAAAGCCAACTGCCAATCGATCAGGCGCATAAAGCCCTCCTGGCCAGGGCGCCGGCGCCCAATTCGCGGGCCTTGCTCAGTTCACCGAGCAACTCCTGGAACGGCGGAAAATGGTCATCGCGCTCCAGCAGCGTCGAGACCGGCCCCACATACTCCAGGGTCTGTTGATACAGAGCCCACACCGGATCGCACACCGGATGGTCATGGGTATCGACCACGTAGTCGCCGTAGTCCATATGCCCTGCCAGGTGCAATTGACGAATGCTCTGGGGCGGCACATTGCGAATGAAGGTCCAGGCGTCGAACCCGTGGTTGCGCGAGCTGACATATACGTTGTTCACGTCCAGCAACAACTGGCACCCCGTTAGATGGGTCAGGGCGTTGAGGAACTCCCACTCGGTGAACTCATCCGCCCTGGCGCGCACATAACTGGAGACGTTTTCCAGCACCAGCGGGCGCTGCAACACATCCTGCACTTGGCGAACGCGGCCGGCCACGTGATACAGGCTTTCTTCGGTGTACGGCAGCGGCAGCAGGTCATGCAACTGGTGCGCGCTGCCACGGCTCCAGCACAGGTGATCGGAAACCCACGCCGGCTGGATACGCTCGGCGAGCTGTTTGATCTGTTTCAGGTAGTCGGTATCGAGGGCATGGGGCCCGCCGATGGACAAGGACACCCCGTGCATCACCAGCGGGTAGCGCTCGGCGATGGCATCCAGGAAGTACAAGGCCTTACCGCCCTGCACCAGGTAATTCTCGGAGATCACTTCGAACCAATCCACGGCCGGCGACTGTTCAAGGATCTGCTGGTAATACTCACTGCGTAAGCCCAGGCCGTAACCCAGGCTTGGAAGGCAAGCGGACATGACTCGCTCCTTTGAAACGTGCCCGCAGCGCTGGGGCTGCGCTGCGGTTACACGCGTTGGCCGATTACTCGCCGACTTTGCCGCCCGCCTTGGCGCACTCAGCCTTGGTCATGGCCTTGAAGCCGTGGCCTTTGCAGACTGCCTGGCCTTTGCAGGCGTTTTCAGCGGTCTTGCAATCGTTCATGCCTTTGCACGAAGTCACGCCGTAGCAATGCACTGGCGCATCTGCCGCTTGTACCTGAGTGGCAACACCGGCAAACAGGGTAGCGGCGGCCATCGCGAGCGCGGCACCAGCAGCAGCGGATTTAATCTTCATGGTTGTCTTCCTCATGATCGGTAGGGGTGTCGGACTGAACGGATTGTTCAGTCTCGACACACCCCTAGAGTGAGGCGCCTCACCGGCGTTACAGCCCTGGGCAAAAATTTCTGGAATTTATTCGTCGAGCTTCAACAGCGGCTCTTGAAACCGCAGCAAACGCCCGGCGTTGCCCAGTACCAGCAACGTACTGAGGTTGTGCAACACCGCCGCGATCATCGCCCCCGCCGCCCCCAACCACCCGAATGCGGCAAACACCACGATCGCCAACGTCCAACCCAGGCCAATGATCACATTGACCTGCAAGGTATGCCGACACTGACGACTCAAGCGCACACACGTGCCCAATCGGCGCAGGTCGCTGCCGATCAACACCACATCCGCCGATGCCAGCGCGATATCCGCACCGCCCGCGCCCATGGCGATGCCGACCACACCGGCCTTGAGCGCCAGGGAATCGTTGATCCCATCCCCCACCACCATCGGCCGGAAACCGCTGCCGATTTCCCCCAGCACACGATTGAGTTTGTCCTCGGGCAACGCCTGGGCTTCGACATCGCTGATGCCCACGTCCAGCGCCAGGCTGTCGGCCACGCTTTGACGGTCGCCGGTCAGCAACAGTTGGCGGCCCAGGCCCAGGTCGCGCAGTTCCTGCAAGGCCTGACGCGCTTCCGGCTTGACGCTGTCGGCCAGCAGCAGCCAGGCAAGGAATTGCCCGTCGAGCGCCAGCCCGGCAATCGGGCCGTCATGGGTGGGGACCGTGGTGGTGACAATGCCCAACTGGTCGAACAATTCCGGCCGTCCGAGCGCCGCTTCGCCCTGCCCGGTCTGCGCCACCACGCCCAGACCCTGGCGTTCGCGAATGTCGGTCAACGCCAGCAGGTGTTCCTGAACCGCCAACCCGGCCAACGCGCGGCTGACGGGGTGGCTGCTGGCCGAACCCAGGCTGGCCGCCAGGTTGAGCAGCGCCTGGCGATCCGGAAACGAGGTTTGAATGGACTGTAAACGCAGGGTGCCGAAGGTGAGGGTGCCGGTCTTGTCGACCACCAACGAGGTCAAGTCCGCCAGCTCTTCAAGGAACGCCGAGCTGCGGATCAGGATCCCGTGGCGCGCCGCTACGGCGATCCCGGCAATTGCCGTGGCCGGCGCCGACAACACCAACGCACAGGGGCACGCCGCTACCAGCACGGCGAGCATTGCCTGGGCATCGTTAGTCACAAACCAGGTCACCGCCGCCAGCAACAACACCAACACCATGTAACTGCCCGCATAGCGCTCCAACAGCCGCGTGATCGGCGGCTTGGAACGTTCAGCGTTCTGCATCAATGCGATGACTTTGCCCAGGGTCGACTCATCGCCGGTGCGCGTCACTTGCAGGCGCAACAGCCCGTCGAGGTTGATCGCCCCGCCAAATACCTGCATACCGGCGCTGGCTTCCAACGGTACCGATTCCCCGGTGATCGGCGCCGTGTCCAGGCTCGCCTGGCCGGACAGCACCACGCCATCGGCCGGCACGCGGTCACCGGCGCGCACTTCGACGATATCGCCGGTGTTCAACGTGCCGTTGTCCACTTCGACAATGCTGCCGTCGGCCTGCACCAAGCGTGCGTGGCTGCGGGTCAGCTTGCCCAGGGCATGGATCGCCTCCTGGGAGCCGATCACGCTGCGCTCCTCCAGCACATGGCCGAAGATCATGATGATCGGCAACAACGCAGCGGTCAGCAGATCGCCCGTGGCCCAGGCACCGAGCATGGCCAGGGCGATCAGTTGGTCGGTAATGCCATGCAGGCTGGGGAAGCGCAGGCTGAACCAGGCCGAGCGCATCACCGGCACGGCCACCAGCAACGAGGCGACGCCCAGCAGCAATTGGCTCACACCGCTCTGATCCGGCGCCAGCCAGCGCCACACCAGGCCCAGCATCAGCAAGCCCAGCGCCAACATCGCCAGGGTCAATTGCCGGGCGGCGCTGCGCTGCTCGACGGAGGTCAGCATGGGTGCGCTCATTGCTCGGCTCCCTGGATGATCAAGCGGGAGTCGTCTTTAGGGTCGACCGTGGTCACAGAGCCGGCCTGGCCGAGAATCTTCGGCAGGCGCTCGCGGTACAACCGCAACAGCAGGCCTGGGTCTTTGACCTGGGCGAGGCTGGTGACGGTGGCGGTTTGCGCCTGAGCATTGGCCAGACGCTCGCTGGCCTGGGCGTGGGCCACCTGCACCAGGCGGTCGGCCGCCTGGGTCGCGGTCTGGGTGAGTTTTTCTGCGTCGGTGCGGGCGTTGGCCACCGCTTTGTCAGCCTGCTGGCTGGCAGTGAGCACCGCGTTGAACGCATTCACCGCCGGGCTTGGCAAGCTCGACTGCACGTCCACACGCGTCACTTCGATGCCCAGGCCCAGGCCGCTGGAGGTCAGCTCCCCCAAGCGTTTGTTGATGCCTTGTACCAAGTCACCGCGCAAGCGCTCGCGACGTTCGGCGGCGCCGTTGTCGCTGCCGATCAGTTCGGGTCGCGCCACCAGGATGGTGTCCAGGTCCCGCGCCGCCGTGAGGGCCACGGCACTGCGCGTCACCAAGCGGTCCAGGGCCGGCAAAACGTGGTCGCCCTGCAATACAAAGAAATACGGCTCGGTGACCTTGTAGAACACCCGCACATCCAGTTGCACCACCCCGGCATCGCCGGTCAGCAGGTAACCGGAACCGGCCAGGGCATCGCTCAGGGGTGTGGCGAAACTGGCCACGCGGTCGGCCTGGATCGCGGCATCGGAACGCAGCAGGTTCTCCACTCGCCGCTCGATCACACGGTCGGCCGCCGGCAACAGCACCACCTGCTCGAACGGTTGCGGCCAAGCCAATAAAAGCCCGGCGTTCTGGATGCGGTCCAAGGCGCCGAAGTGCAACACCACCGCACGGTTTTGCGGGTCGATCTGGCGCACATTGGAAAACGCCCAGGCCAACGCCGCCAACACCGTCACCGCGTAGAGCGCCATGAACGTCAGGCGTCCGGCCTGGATCCAGGGGCTGTCCGGGCTGTCACGCTCGGTCATGGCTGAATGTCCTTGGGCCCATCCACCAGCGCACGGAACGGCGCGGCATCGGTGCGCAGGATTATTTTGGTACCCGGCGTGACCACCGTGCCCAGGGTATCCAGCGAACGCAGCAGGTTATACAACTGCGGGTTGCCGGCGTAGGCGCGCCCATAGATCTGCGCCGCCTCGACCCGCGATTGCGCTTCGATATCGGCGGCTTTCACCGTGGCGTCGGCCTGCACGATGCGCGCATCGCGCTCGGCGGCGGAACGGATCTGCGCCGCTTCACGCTTGCCTACGGCGGTGCGCTCGGTGGCGATGGTTTCGCGCTCGGCACGCATGCGATCCACGGTGGCGGTGAGAGTCACCGAGGGCAGCGTCAGACGCTCGACGCCCACTTGGGCCACGCGCACGCCGTAGGTGGTGAGCAATTGTTGGTCGATCTGCTGGCGCAACTGCGCTTCAAAATCAGCAATGCGTACTTGGCTGGCGTCGGTATTGATCAGGCTGGACAGGTCGAAGCTGGCCGCCGTGGTTTCCAGCGCCGAACCGACAAACGTGCGAATCTGCCGCGCCGCTTCATCCGGCTGGTTCTGCACGGCGCGCATAAAGCGCTGCACGTTGTCGGCGTCGCCCTGCACCTGCCACGCCACATAGGCCTGCACGATGATACGCAGGCCATCGCGGGTGCCCACGTCCTGCAAGCCGCTGGAGGTGGTGCGCAGGCGCAGGTCCACCGGGATCGCCGCTTCGAACGGAGCCGGCCAACGCCAGCCCAGGCCCGGCTCAAGCAGTACTCGCGAGGGGTTGCCGAAGCGCGTGATGACCGTGGCTTCGCCGGAGCGCACCTGCACCAGGCTGGCCGCCGCGACCGCAAACAGCACCAGCAACACGGCCCAGGCCATGCGCCGCCAAGGAAAGGGGCCGGCCGCGTGTTCATCGCCGTGGTGGTGATGGTGGTGGCCGTGATGATGGTGATGACCGTGATCGTGAGAATGAGCGCTCAACAGACAGACTCCTTATTGAACGGCTTTACGCGGCACCGAAGGGTCGGCCGGCAAGGTAAAAGAACGCAGATCGATCGTCGGTGCGCCGTCGGCGCCCAGGCGGTGATCCAGAATCAGCAGCTTGGCATTGGCCAGGCCTTGGCTCAGTTGGCCAAGGTATTGCTCCAGCACGAAGGCTTGGCCCGCGCTGGCGTAGGCTTTTTGTTCGGCGGCAAAGCGCAGATTCGCCGCCTGGGCGCCGGCATTCACTTCACGCGCGGTGGCCAGGGCCCGGTCGCGGGCGGTACTGGCTTGCAGCAGCGCCTGGTTGGTGTGCTCACTGGCGGCGCCGCGCTCGCGGGCGATCAGCGCCTGGGCGCCGATCTGCGCGGCTTGCACGCCGTGGTAGGCATTCGCGGCACCGGCCGGAGGGTGGATGGCCTCCACCACGGTGGCGAGAATTTCCACGCCGCTGTCGAGCTTTTGCAGGTCGGCCTGCACGGCGCGGCCGATTTCGTCAGCCAAGAGGGTGCGCTGCTCACCGAGCAATTCGTCGAGGGTGCGCGAGGCGAAGTCATGCACCAGGATGCGGCTGGCGGTGCTGCGAATCAGGCTCGGCACATTCGCGCTGTGATAGGTCGCGGCCAGCGCGGCCTGGTCGGTCAGGCCGATGCGGTAGACGAAACGCACGTCCATATTGACGATCTGGAAGCCCTGCTTGTCGCCACGGCTGCTGGCGATCACCTGGGACTTGTCATTCACATGGCTGGCGTCCCACAAGCGGTTGGCGATGGCGGGCGGCGGGCCTTCGGCCGGGGCCAGCTCAGGCGCGGCGGCTTCGCTGGCGCTGGTAGCCAGTTCATGCACCACGCCGTTTTCCACGCTGATCACGCGGCCCAGCGGCCACGGCAAACCGGCATGCAAGCCCGGGCCGAACACCTGCACGGGTTTGCCAAAGCGCTCATAGATCCCACGGCCTTGCAGCGGCACTTCATGCACGCCGGTCAGCGCCCATCCCACCGTGAGCACTACCAGCAGCACCGGCAAAAATGCGCGGCGCATGTAGGTAAAGGCCCAGATCTGACGCAGGTCGATGCCGAAGCGATTGTGCAATTCATGCTGCAACGCCAGCAGCGGCTGTGGCGGCCAGCGCAGCAGCCCGGCGATAAAACTCTGCGCCATCAGACGCGGTTCGAGGCGCGGTTGGCGCGGGCTGAACAGCGACAACGCGCCCCTCAGCAGAAACTCCACCGCCACCAGCGCCGGCAGCAGGCCGATCAGCACCACCAGGCGCAACGGCCACACCGATTCGGCACCGGCAAACAGCAGGCAAACCGCGCTGACCAGCAGACAGGTAATCGCCACGCGGCTCAACTGGGCCAGTTGCGAAGCTTCCGGCCATTGCGCGGCGGTTTCCTGGGCCAGGCGCCGCTCAAATACCAGCAAGCCAAACGCCAATGCCAACGCCAGCGCAGCGCCAACGCTGGCGGACTGGCCGACCACCGCGGCCGGCAGCGCCAGGTTCCAGAATTCGATAATGCTGATCAGCGCCAGCAGCGACCAACCCGCGAGCCACAACACCGGCGTGCCGATCTGCGCCAGCAAGCCACTGCCCAGACGACCGACCAGGCGTGCATAGACGCCAGGGTCTTCAGCCGGCGCAGGGATCAGCTCAACCGTCGGTTCTTCCAACGCCTGGGCGCGCCAGTCCGCCACCCACCAGGCCGACTGCAACCCCGCCACCAGCACCAGCAATGCCGACGCACAGTTGATCAACACCACCGGCCAGATCGACAACGGGGCAAACAACGCGACAAACAACGCCAACACCCAACCGCCGACGGCCAGCACCGTCAGGCTGGCACCGGCCTGGCGCAATCGACGGGCATGGAACAACCCCTGCTGAAAACGCGGAAGGCCTTCCACCGAAGCGCCGTCAGCTTCTAAATCCACTTGCATCGACTTAACGCCCGCTCACACACAGTTCGTTACGATATAACACGGGGCGTGAAATTTTTGTTCGTTGAATACACCACAGACCCCCTGTGGGAGGGGGCTTGCTCCCGATGGCGGTATGTCGGCCAGGCCTGTAGTGACTGACCCACCGCGAGCGGGAGCAAGCCCCCTCCCACATTTGCTCCCGTGCGCGTTCGAAATCGTGATTAACCCCCCATAAACACGAGCCATCACTGGTGCATGCTGCGTTTAATCGGCACACTCCCAACCAGTTTTTCGCGGGCCCACGGACAAGGAAGCGTCACCTCCCCATGATTTCGATCTATCAGCTCAAACCGCGTTTTCAAAACCTGCTGCGGCCCCTCGTGCAGCGTCTGTATGACAACGGCACCACCGCCAACCAGATCACGGTGCTGGCCGGCGTGGTTTCGCTGCTGGTGGGCCTGCTGATCGCCAGCTTCGCCCAGCATGTGTGGCTGTTTGCGCTGATCCCGCTGTGGATGATCCTGCGCATGGCCCTCAACGCCATCGACGGTATGCTCGCCCGGGAGTTCGGCCAGCAGTCACGCCTGGGCGCCTACCTCAATGAACTGTGTGACGTGATCGCCGACAGCGCGCTGATCCTGCCGTTTGCGCTGATCCCCGGGGTAAGCCTGGCGCCGGTGCTGCTGGTGGCGCTGCTCGCGGTATTCAGCGAATACGCCGGCGTGCTCGGGCCCATGGTCGGCGCTTCGCGACGCTACGACGGGCCGATGGGCAAGAGTGATCGGGCCTTTGTACTCGGCGTGCTGGCCACCGGCGTCGCGCTGGGCTGGCTCGGCGCCGGCTGGGTCGACACGGTGATGTGGCTGGTCGCGGCCCTGCTCGCCTACACCCTGGTCAACCGGGTGCGTCAGGGTCTCAAAGAAGAACACTCCATTTCCCCTTCTGCATAAGGATTTTGCGATGCGCGAACAGCAGCAGCACACCTTCAGTACCCATGATGGCGTCGAGCTTTTCTATCGGCACTGGCCAGCCACCGCCTCAGCGGACGGCGCGCCACGCCAAGCCATTGTGCTGTTCCATCGCGGCCATGAGCACTCGGGGCGTATCGCCCACCTGGTCGATGAACTGAACCTGCCGCAATTCGACTTCTTCGCCTGGGACGCGCGCGGCCATGGCCAGTCCCCCGGCGAGCGCGGTGACAGCCCCAGCTTCGCCACCAGCGCCCGCGACGTGCAGACCTTCTGCGACCATATCGGCGCCACGTATGGCATCGAGGAAGAAAACTTCGCAGTGATCGCGCAAAGCGTGGGCGCGGTCATCGCGGCCACCTGGGTGCACGATTATGCCCCCAGGATCCGCGCGCTGGTGCTTGCCTCCCCGGCGTTCAAGGTCAAGCTGTACGTGCCCTTCGCTCGCCCGGGCCTGGCGCTGATGCGCAAGTTTCGCGGCAATTTTTTCGTCAACAGCTACGTCAAGGCCAAGTTCCTCAGCCATGACCCCGAGCGCGTGGCGTCCTACGACAGCGACCCGCTGATCACCAAGGCGATTTCGGTAAATGTGCTGCTGGGCCTGTACGAAGCCGCCGACCGAGTGGTGGCCGATGCCCAGGCGATCCAGGTGCCGACCCAATTGCTCGTCTCCGGTTCGGATTTTGTGGTGCACCGCAAACCCCAGCAGCAATTTTTCGATCGCCTCGGCAGCCTGAAAAAAGAACTGCACGTCCTCCCCGGCTTCTTCCACGACACCCTCGGCGAACGCGACCGTGCGGTGGCCGTGAGCAGCGCCCGACGCTTTATCCTGCAGAATTTCGAGCACCCGCTGGACCGCGCCTCGCTGCTGGACGCCGACAAACTCGGCGCCACCTGCGCCGAATCCGAATCCCTCGCCGCGCCGCTGCCGCGCAATTCCCTGCGCGACCTGTACTGGCGCATGACCCGCGCCAGCATGGGCCTGGGCAAGAACCTGTCGGACGGCGTGAAACTGGGCTTCGACACCGGCTTCGACTCCGGCAGTACCCTGGACTACGTCTACCGCAACACGCCCACCGGCAAGGGCAGGCTGGGGCGGATGATCGACACCAACTACCTCAACTCCATCGGCTGGCGCGGCATTCGCCAGCGCAAGCTGAACGTCGAAGAACTGCTGCGCCTGGCCATGGCCAAGCTGCGCGCGGATGAGCGTGAAGTGCGTATCGTCGACATCGCCGCCGGCCACGGGCGTTACATCCTGGAAGCCTTGCAGGGCGTGTCGCCGCTGCCGGAGTCGATTCTGTTGCGTGACTACAGCGACATCAACGTGCGCGACGGTGGCGCGTTGATTCGTGAGAAGGGCCTGGGGGACATCGCGCAGTTCGTCAAAGGCGATGCGTTCGACCGCCTGGACTTGGCCGCCCTGGACCCCAAGCCGACGCTGGCCGTGGTGTCCGGGCTGTATGAACTGTTTGCCGACAACGGCATGGTTGGCGGTTCGCTGGCCGGCCTGGCCGAAGCCGTCGAACCGGGTGGCTATCTGGTGTACACCGGCCAACCGTGGCATCCGCAGCTGGAGCTGATCGCGCGCGCCCTTACCAGCCATCGCCAGGGCCAGGCCTGGGTGATGCGCCGACGCAGCCAGGCGGAAATGGATCAACTGGTAGAGGCCGCCGGTTTCCGCAAAATCACCCAGCGCGTGGATGAGTGGGGCATCTTTACCGTGTCCCTGGCACAGAAGATCTGAGCATGCGCGAAGCCGGTCTATTAAAACCCGCAGTCTTGTGGCTGCTGCTGTTGGCGCCGCTGTTCTTCAGCACCTACGGCTTCGCCACCTGGGTTACCAGCCAGCGCAGCGACGTGGGCACGCTGGTGTTCGGCTGGGAAACCTATATGCCATTCTGGGCGTGGACCATCGTGCCCTATTGGTCCATTGACCTGCTCTACGGTTTCTCCCTGCTGCTGCCCAACACTCGCCACGAACTCAAGCAACATGCATTGCGCCTGCTCAGCGCGCAGGTGATTGCGGTGAGCTGCTTCCTGATCTGGCCGCTGCGTTTCACGTTCGAACGGCCGGAGCTCGATGGCGTGTTTGGCTGGCTGTTTGCGGTGCTGGCGGGCTTCGATAAGCCGTTCAACCAGGCGCCGTCGCTGCATATCGCGTTGCTGGTGATTCTATGGGTCATGTTCCAACGCCACAGCCAAGGGGTCTGGCGTTGGCTGGTGCACGGCTGGTTCGCGCTGATCGGTATTTCGGTACTGACCACTTATCAACACCACTTTATCGACTTACCCACAGGTGCCCTCGCCGGTTGGCTGTGCGTGTGGTTGTGGCCGGTGGAACACCCGAGCCCGCTGCTGAATGCGCGACTCAGCCGCGACCCGAAGCGCTGGCGGCTGGGTATGCGCTACGGGATAGGCGCGCTGGCGTTGGCCCTTCTGGCGCTCAGCCTGCGTGGGGGGTGGTTGTGGTTACTGTGGCCGGCGACGTCACTCGGCCTGGTCATGGCCAATTACTGTGTGCTCGGCGCGGCAGGCTTCCAAAAGCGTGCCGATGGCCGGCTCACGCCCGCCGCGCGCTGGCTATATGCACCTTACCTGGCGGCCGCGTGGATCAATTCACGGCTGTGGACGCACAGGCATCCACAGCCCGATCTGATTGTGGATAACGTTTGGCTTGGGCGAATTCCTACCTCTAAAGAGCAGGGTTCATTCAGCGCTATCGTCGACCTCTGCGCCGAACTGCCGATTAATCCACAGGCCCGAGCGTATCAATGTATTCCCGTGCTGGACTTGATCGCACCGACTTCAGCCGAATGCCGGCACGCGGCCGAGGCCATCGAACGCTTGCGCGCAAGCGGCCCGTTGCTGGTGTGCTGCGCCCTCGGCTACTCGCGCAGCGCCACCGCCGTCGCCGCCTGGCTGCTACACAGCGGGCGTGCCCCGACGGTGGAACAGGCGCTGGCTATCATTCGTACAGCGCGGGCCAACGTGGTCTTGCATCCCGCTCACCGTGAAGCACTGGAGGGTTTGCCCCATGCCCGCTGATATGGAACTGCAAGTGGTTGCCAGCCTGCTGCGCCGTGGTCGCGCGCTGGATCAGTTATCCACAGGCCTCACCGTCGCCGGCGTGTTATTCGGCCTGGCGCAATTGCTGATGCCGAGTATTACGCCTATTTGCCTGCTGCTCAGCCTGTGGATGATCATCCTCGGGCTGCTGCAAAAATACTGGGCGCTGCGGGTGGCTTTCGATGCCGACCTGTTCGCCCTGCTGGCGCGTGACACCGGGCGTACCGCCGACCTCGACCAAGCCCTGCAGACCCTCGGCCTGCAATCGCCCAAACGTGCCGGCCGGCCTTGGGCCGAGCGTCGTCGCGGCGCCCTCAAACTGCTGCGCAAACAAGCCTGGCTGCTCGGTGCACAAGCGCTGCTGACCCTGGGCATGATCCTCGCCAGCCCTTGGCTGCCTTTCGCCGGATAAGGAACCCCCCATGTTCGAACCTGTGGTTGCCACGCTCATTACCTCCATGGCCCGCACTGTCACGGGTGCTCGCAGCCTGTGGCTGGGTTGCGCGCCAGTGCCGGTGCAACGCATCTACTTCGCCAACCACAGTAGCCACGGCGACTTCGTACTGCTGTGGGCCTCGCTGCCGCAAAACCTGCGCAAATTCACACGCCCGGTGGCCGGCAGCGATTACTGGAACAAAAGCGCGCTGCGCCGCTACATCATCAACCGCGTGTTCAATGGCGTGCTGATCGATCGCGAGCGCAAAGAGCCTGTGGATAACCCACTGCAACCGATGCTCGCCGCGTTGGAAGGGGGCGATTCGCTGATCATCTTTCCCGAAGGCACGCGCAATCTGGAAGACGGCTTGCTGCCGTTCAAAAGCGGTTTGTATCACTTGGCCAAAAGTTACCCACAGGCGGAGCTGATCCCGGTGTGGATCGCCAACCTCAACCGCGTCATGCCCAAGGGCCGCGTACTGCCGCTGCCGTTGTTATGCACCACCAGCTTCGGCGCGCCGCTGCAACTGACAGACGGTGAAGACAAGGCGCTGTTTCTCGCCCGCACCCGCGACGCCCTGCTCGCCCTTGCCCCGGAGCATTCCTGACATGGATAGCCAAACCCTGATGTTGTTCGGCGGGATCGGCGCGATCCTGGTGCTGGCCTCGCTGATCGGCCTGATCCTCAAACTGCGCACCCGTGGCACGCCGAACGCGGTGATCGACAACCTCAACGCGCGCATCAACGCCTGGTGGGTCATGGTGGTGGTGATCGGCATCGCCTTCTGGCTCGGCACCGGCGCGGTGATCCTGTTGTTCTACGCGGTGTCGTTCTACGCCCTGCGCGAATTTCTCACCCTCACCCCCACGCGCCGCAGCGACTACCCGGCACTGGTGGCCGCGTTCTATCTGGCCCTGCCGCTGCAATACTTGCTGATCTATTCCGATTGGTACGGGCTGTTCTCGATCTTCATCCCGGTGTACGTGTTTTTGCTGCTGCCCATCCTCGCCTCGCTGGGCGGCGACAGCACGCACTTCCTGGAGCGCGCCTCCAAGGTGCAATGGGGCCTGATGATCGCGGTGTTCTGCGTGTCGTTCGTGCCGGCGCTGCTGACACTGGACATTCCCGGCTACGAAGGGCGCAACCTGCTGCTGATCGCCTATCTGGTGATCGTGGTGCAGCTGTCGGACGTGCTGCAATACGTGTGCGGCAAGCTGTTCGGCAAACACAAGATCGCGCCCAACCTGTCGCCCTCTAAAACCGTGGAAGGCTTTGTCGGCGGGATTTTGCTGTCATCCCTCATCGGCGCCGCGCTGTGGTGGACCACGCCGTTCAACCCATGGCAGTCGTTTTTGATTGCGCTGTTGATCAACCTGCTGGGGTTTGCCGGTGGCATTGTGATGTCGGCGATCAAGCGCGACCGGGGCGTGAAGGACTGGGGCCATATGATCGAAGGGCACGGCGGCATGCTGGATCGCCTGGATTCGGTGTGTTTTGCGGCGCCGATTTTCTTTCATCTGGTGCGGTACTGGTGGACCTGACCCACACCGCCCCAAAACCCAATGAAGATCAAAATGTGGGAGGGGCTTGCCCTGGGCAAGCCCGCTCACTACAAGAGCATTTGTCCCGGTAGATGCCCCAGCGGCATCGGACCTGGGGTTTTCACCGTCTGAATCGCAAAATTGCTGCGAATGTCGCGCCCCCCGGCAGCTTCAACAAACTGCCGGTCACAAACCGCTCATACCCGCGCAGATCCGGCACCACCACCTGCAACAGAAAATCCGACTCCCCCGACACCAGGAAGTATCGGCGACATCTTTTGTAGCAAAGACGCGTGTAAGATACGCCGCACTTAGCCAGGGATGCTCGCCATGTTCGATTCGCTCAAAGCCATCAGCCGTCGTGTTGTCGGTGTGTTTTTGACCGTGGGGAGGGCCGTTTTCGGACAGTGGCAGCCGCCAAAGTGGCTGCGCGCCGTCGGCCGTGGCATGGCGACCCTGGGGGGCAAAGCCCGCGCTTATCCGCGCCAGACCGGTGCCGGAGTGCTCGGCCTGGTGCTGCTCGCCGCTGCGGGTTTCTACGGCTGGCACTGGTATTCCAACCTGCCGCAACCGCACACCGCGAGTTATTCGCTGCACAAACCGAACCTGACCGACTACACCCAGCCAACGCCGGTTGTGGATAACTTGCAGGTGCGTTTCGGCGAGTCCGTGGCGCCACTGGCGGCCATCGGCAAACCGGTGACCGAGGGCATTACCCTCAAACCCGAGGTTGCCGGCACCTGGCGCTGGGCGGATGACCGCAGCCTGTTGTTCGTGCCGGACAAAGACTGGCCTGTCGACGCGCATTACACCCTGGACCTGGCAAAGAAAAACCTGCTCGCCGACGGCGTCTTGCTCGACCAATACAGTGCGCAATTTTCCACCCAGCCGTTCCGCGCCACCCTGGCGCAAAACGAGCTGTACCAGGACCCGTCCAATCCAACGCTGAAACAGCTGGTGGCGACCTTCCATTTTTCCCACCCGGTAGATGAAGACAACCTACGCAAACGCGTAACGGTCAGCCTCGGCAAAGGCTTGGCCTACCGCGACGCCCAGTTGCCCAACCGTGCGGAAATCACCTTCGACGAGAAAAAACTCAACGCCTACGTACGCTCCGCCGCCCTGGCCACGCCGCTGGAAAGCACCCCGGTCAGCGCCAGGCTCGATGAGGGCATCAAGGCGCGTGACGGTGGCAATGCCAGCACCGCACCGTTGGTAGCGGAAGTTACCGTGCCCGGCCGCTATCGCCTGACCTTTACTGGCGCCGAAGTCAGCTTCGTGGACAACGAGCGCGGCGAGCCCGAGCCGGTGCTGATGTTCAGCAGCTCCAGCGCCGTGGCCGATGAGACCATCGCCGGTAAGGTGCAAGCCTGGCTGTTGCCGGAAAAAGCCCAGGACGACACCCGCCCCTATAACACCAACGAGATCGACGACGCGCTGCTGGCCCGCAGCACCAAGGTCACGCTGACCCACGTGCCCAGCGTCGAACCGCTGAACACCCTGCACGCCTTCAAGTTCAAGGCTCCGGCCGGTCGTGCGCTGTATGTACGTGTGCCCGCCAACCTGGAAGCTATCGGTGGCTATCTGGCGAAGAATCCTACGGCGTCGCTGGTGAGCATGCCGGCGTATCCGCGCACATTGCAGTTCTTGTCTGACGGCGCGTTGCTCAGCCTCAATGGCGAAAAACGCCTGGGTTTCATGGCCCGTGGCGTACCGGGTGCCCATGTGGAAATCGCCCGCCTGTTGCCCAACCAGTTACAACACCTGGTGGACCAGAGCAGCGGCAGCTTTGCCCGGCCCAACTTCGGTAACGAATACTTCGATCGCATGGTCGAGCGTCAGACGTTGGACATCCCGCTGTCGTCCAACGACCCAGCCAAAACCGTCTACGACAACGTGGACCTGAGCCACTACCTCACCGCCAACGGCGGCCGGCGCGGTATTTTCGTGCTTAAGCTCAGCCCCCAGGATGAACCGGCCGAACGCACATTCGACTACAACCGCAGCAGCACCAGCGACCTGCGGTTTATCGTGGTGACTGACCTGGGCATCATCGCCAAACGCTCCAGTGACGGCAGCCACGACGTGTATGTGCAGTCCATCGGCAACGGTTCGCCGGTGGCCGACGCACAGGTCGACATCATTGGTCGTAACGGTTTGCCGGTGAGCAGTGGGCACACTGACGGCGAAGGCCATGTGCATTTCGCCAAACTGGATGAACTGCGCCGTGAGAAAACGCCGCTGATGTATGTGGTCAGTCGCGGTAATGACCAGTCGTTCCTGCCGATTGCCCGTCAGTCCCAACAGCTGGATTTGTCGCGCTTCGATGTAGGCGGTTTGGAAGAAGACGGCGCGATTGATCGTCTCAGTGCCTACCTGTTCAGCGACCGTGGCCTGTACCGGCCCGGCGAAACCGCGCATTTGGGCATGATCGTGCGCAGCGGCAACTGGAAAGGCGCCTTGCAAGGCCTGCCGGTGGAGCTGCAAATCACTGATCCGCGCGGCCTGGAGGTCATTCGCCAACCGCTGAAATTGTCGGCCAGCGGTTTTGAGACCTTTGATTTCCCGAGCAGCGAAGTCAGCCCCGCCGGGGAATACACCGCGACCTTGCAGTTGATTGGCCAGAAGCAGACCCGTACCGACCTGGGCAGTGTCAGCTTCAAGGTCCGCGATTTCGAGCCGGACCGCATGAAGGTCAGCCTGAGCCTGCACGACACACCGGTGCAAGGCTGGATCCCGCCGGACCAGGTGGTGGCCAAAGTCACTGCGATGCACCTGTTCGGCGCCCCGGCGACAGGCCGCCGCGTCACAGCGAAGATGGCCCTGAGCCCGACCCTCGCGGCCTTCGAGCGCTACCCCGATTACCGCTTCCGCCTCAACGACTCCCTGGAAGACGCCAGCACTGAAGACTTGGCTGAAACCACTGTCGACGATAACGGCCAGGCCGTGCTCGACCTCAACCTGCAACGCTTCGCCAACAGCACTTATCGCCTGCAAGTGATGACTCAGGTGTTCGAGGCCGAAGGTGGGCGTAACGTGGCCGCGCAAAGTGCGTTACTGGTGTCGTCCGCGCCCTACCTGGTGGGTGTGAAAAGTCAGGATTCACTGTCGTACGTCGCCAAGGACGCCCCGCGCCAAGTGCACTGGCTGGCTGTAGCGCCGGACCTGACACCGCTGGCGGTGGAAGGCCTGACCAGCGAAGTGGTCGAGCACCGTTATGTGTCGGTACTGGTGAAACAGTCCAATGGCACCTACAAGTACGAGTCGCGCATCAAGAACATCAGCCAACCGGCTACGCCGCTGGTGATGACCAAAGACGGCGCCAGGCAGAGCCTGAACACCGGCACGCCGGGGGATTTCACCCTGCAACTGAAGGATGCCAACGGCAACCTGCTCAACCAGATCGATTACAGCGTGGCCGGGCGCGGCAACACCTCGCGTTCGCTGGAGCGCAACGCCGAGCTGCAATTGCGCCTGGATAAACGCAGCTACGCCAGCGGTGACGAGATCGCCATCAGCATTCGCGCGCCGTACACCGGCGCGGGCTTGATCACCATCGAGCGGGACAAGGTCTACACCCAGCAGTGGTTCAAGGCCGACAGCACCAACAGCGTGCAGCATATCCGCGTGCCGGCAGGGCTTGAGGGCAATGCCTACGTCAACGTGCAATTCGTGCGCGACATCGGCTCGTCCGAGGTTTACATGAGCCCGCTGTCCTACGGCGTGGTGCCCTTCAGCATCAACCTGGATGCGCGGCGCATGGCGCTGAAGGTCGAAGGCCCGGCGAAGGTCGAGCCGGGGCAGACCCTGGATATCAAGGTCAATGCCGACCGTCCGGGCCGTGCGGTGGTGTATGCCGTGGACGAGGGCATTTTGCAGGTGGCGCGCTACCAGACGCCGGACCCGTTGGGCTTCTTCTTCCAGAAACGTGCGCTGGAAGTAGGCACCAGCCAGATTCTTGACCTGATCCTGCCGGAATTTTCCCGCCTGCTCAGTGGGGCAGCGCCCGGCGGCGATACCGACGGCGCACTGGCCAATCATCTCAACCCGTTCAAACGCAAACATAAGCCGCCAGTGGCGTGGTGGTCCGGGCTGGTGGACTTACCGGCCGGCGAAACCACTCTGCATTACGAGGTGCCGGACAGCTTCAACGGCAAGTTGCGCCTGTTTGCGGTGGCGGTGGATACCGACAGCGTGGGCGTCAGCGAGGCCACGACCGACGTGCGCGGGCCCATCGTGATCACGCCAAACGTACCGGCCTTCGTCGCGCCGGGGGACGTGTTCAACGTCAGCGCCGGGGTGTTCAGTAACCTCGACGCGGCGGCGGATGTGAAGTTCGAAGTGCAGACCAGCGCCGGCCTGGTGGTGCAGGGCGACAAGGGCAGCACCCTGTCGCTGCAACCGCGCAAGGAAGGCACTGCCGAGTTCAAGATCAAGGTCGGCGACACCCTCGGCTCGGCAGACCTGCGATTTATCGCGGTATTGCCGGGCGGCAAGCGCATCCAGGTGGCGGAAACCACCTCGATCCGCCCCTTGAGCGAACACCGCGTGGCCCTGAGCCTGGGCCGTTTCGATAGCGCCAGCAAAGAGCTTAAACCGACGCGTGAGCTGTTCAGCCAACTGCGCGACGTGCAGTTGGGCGTGGCCGCTTCGCCGCTGGTATGGGCCAACGGCCTCAAGCATTACCTGGATGACTATGGCTACGCGTGCACCGAACAATTGGTGTCCAAGGCCATGCCGGCGTTGATCTGGGGCGGCACCGCACCCGAGGCCGAACAGGCCTTCGCCGGCGCGGTGCGCATGCTGCGCCAACGCCAGAACCAGGCCGGCGGTTTCGGTTTGTGGGCCGCCAACCCGGACGTGGCGCCCTACGCCAGCCTGTACGCCACCGACTTCCTGATCGAAGCCAGGGAACGCGGGCTGCCGGTACCGGAAGATGTGTTGGTACGCGCCAATACCTATCTGACGGACCTGGCCAATGGCCCCAGCGAAGGCCTGTCGGAATTGCGTAACCGTGCCTACGCCAGTTACCTGCTGAGCCGTCAGGGGATTCTGGTAAGCGGCGCCTTGAGCGATATCCGCGAACGCTACGAAAGCTACTTCAAAGACAGCTGGCAGAACGACCTGGGCGCCGCTTACCTGGCCGCCAGCTACAAGCTGCTCAAGCAGGATCGCCAGGCCGACTCCTTGTTCCGCAAAATCCCGTGGCGTTCGCTTGTGGATAAGTGGGACAGCGACGGCCTGTACTACGACCCGCTGGTGCACGATGCCGAACACTTGCACCTGTTGGCGCGCCACTTCCCCGAGTTGATGGATGATGTGCCCACGGCGCTGCTGGACAAGCTTGGCAAACGTCTCAACGAGCAACGCTACAACTCGCTGTCGGCGGCCCTGTTGCTGCGTGCCCTGGACAACTATGGTCAGCGCGCGCAAAGCGACATGACCCTCAAGGCCACCGCCTGGTTGGGCGACAAGCAGCAACAACTGCTGGAAATGGCCGGCCAGCCGCCGCGAGCCGCCGTACCGGGCACCACGCAAAAGCTGGTGATGGAAAAATCCGACGGCCCGGCGGCGTTCTACATGCTCAGCGAAGCCGGTTTTGATAAAGGCGCCAAGCTCAAGGCCATCAACAACGGCCTGGAAATCATCCACGAATACCTCGACCTCAAAGGCGAGCCGGTAAGCAAAGTCGCGGTGGGCGATGAGTTCCTGGTACGTCTGCGCCTGCGCGCTACCGACCGTGACCAGGTGCAGCAAGTGGCGGTCGTCGACCTGCTGCCCGGTGGCGTCGAGCCTGTGTATAACTTGCCGCCGGAGCCGGACCCGCAAGCCGACAGCAGCGAGGAAAGCGAAGGCGAGGAATCCGAGTACGTGCAAGCCAGCGAAGAAGAAGCCGACACCTGGCAAGCGCCAATCGGTGAAACCGAGCTGAGCAACTGGCAGCCGGACTACGTGGATGTACGTGATGATCGGGTGGTGCTGTACGGCACCGCGCTGCGCGATGTAGGTACTTTCGTTTACCGCGTACGTGCTACCAACGCCGGCACGTTCAATACGCCACCGGCCTACGCCGAAGGCATGTACGAAACCACCCTGCAAGGGCGCGGCAAAGTAGGCCAGCTTGAAATTACCAAGCCTTAAACGTCTGACACCGCTGCTGGCAGCAGCGGCGGTGCTGGCGGGGTTGCGGTGGTGGCCCCATGCGCCGCTGGAACAAGCCGTCACCTCCTCCAGGGTGGTGCTGGCTGACGATGGCTCGCTGTTGCGCATGACCCTCGCGGATGACGGCCAATACCGCCTGTGGCTACCGCTGGAGCGGATTTCGCCGACATTGGTCGAGGCGTTGCTCCTCAAGGAAGACCGCAATTTCTACTGGCACCCAGGGGTCAATCCTGCGGCGTTGCTGCGTGCGGCCATGGCCACTTACAGCGGCGGCCAACGCCAGGGCGGCTCGACCTTGAGCATGCAACTGGCACGACGCCTGTGGGACCTGAACACCCGCCAGATCCCCGGCAAAATGCAGCAGATGGCGTTGGCGCTGTGGCTGGAGTCGCGCTACAGCAAGCACGACATTCTTGAGGCCTACCTGAACCTGGCCCCCATGGGCGGCAATATCGAAGGCGCCGAGGCGGCGAGCCGCATCTACTTTGGCAAATCGTCGGCGCAGTTGTCGTTGTCCGAAGCCTTGGCATTGGCGGTTATCCCACAACAGCCGGGGCGGCGCGCGCGCTTCGGCCCCTCGCTGCAAACCGCGCGGCTGCGCCTGATGAATGACTGGCGCGAAACTTATCCACACGACCCGCGCAATGACAGTTTGCTGGACTTGCCGCTGGAGGCGCGCAACCGCCAGCAGATCCCGTTTCTGGCGCCGCACCTGAGCGAACAACTGTTGGCGTCCCAGGCCGGCAATGAATTGAATAGCACCCTTAACCTGCCCTTGCAGCAGTTGCTCGAACGCCTGATCACCGGCTTTATTGCCGAGCGGCGCAGCACCGGCGTGGAAAACGCCACGGCGATCCTGATCGACAGCCGCGACCAGAGCGTCAAGGCCCTGGTGGGTTCGGCGGATTACTTATCCACAGGCATCCACGGGCAAGTGAATGGCGTGCTGTCGCGCCGCTCGCCAGGGTCGACGCTCAAGCCGTTTCTCTATGGGCTGGCGCTGGACCAGGGGGTGATTCACCCCATGAGTATCCTTAAGGACTTGCCGAGTAACTTCGGCTACTTCCAACCGGAAAACTTCGACGGCAGTTTTGTCGGGCCGCTGACCGCGCGAGATGCCTTGATCCGTAGTCGCAATATCCCGGCGGTGTGGCTGGCCAGCCAGGTTAAATCGCCTTCGCTGTATGGGTTGCTGCAACGCGCCGGTATCAAGGGCCTGCGCGACGAAAGCCATTACGGCCTGGCCTTGGCGCTTGGCGGCGGCGAGATGACCCCGGAGGAACTGGCGCGGCTGTATGTGATGCTGGCTGGCGACGGGCACCTGCGGCCGTTGCGCTACTTGCAGGAGCAACCGCAGGCCACTGGTGCGCAACTGCTCACGCCCCAGGCAGCCTTTATGGTGCGCGACATGCTGCGCCGCAACCCGCGCCCGGATGGCCTGCCCGCCCGACAGTGGCGCACCGCATGGAAAACCGGCACCTCGTGGGGCTTTCACGATGCGTGGAGCGCCGGCCTGGTCGGCCCCTACGTGCTGGTGGTGTGGGTGGGCAACTTCGATGGCCGGCCGAACCCGGCGTTTATCGGCGCCAAGACCGCCGCGCCGCTGTTCTTTCGCATCGCTGACGCCCTGCCGCTGGCCTTGCCGACGGTGGCGATCAAAGCCGATAAACCACCCGCCGGTCTGGTGCGCATCGACGTCTGCGCGGCGTCGGGCGAGCTGCCCAATCGCTGGTGCCCGCAAACCCGCAAGACTTGGTACATCCCTGGCGTCTCACCGATTCGCGTGTCCAACCTGCATCGCCCGGTGCTAATCGACACCCGCACCGGCAAGGCCGCCTGCCCGCCGTTCGACCCGCAGTACACCCGCGAAGAAATCTTCGAATTCTGGCCCAGCGACGTGCAACGCCTGTACCGCGCCGCAGGCTGCCTCGCCGCACGCCGCCGAACGTGATGAAAAATTGCCGGCCCAACCGCATCAGCGACCAGAGCGAGGCGCCGCAGATCCGCTCACCGCTGACTCAAGTAAGTTATCAGTTGCGCCTGTCCCAGCCCCAGGAAAGCATCCCGTTGAACGCGAATGCGGCCAGCGATGCGGCGACGCTGTATTGGTTTGCTGATCAAACCTTGATCGGCCAGGGCCCGCCGCAAACCACACTGAACTGGCGGCCGGGCAAGTCCGGGGAGTATCGGTTGCGGGTGAGCGATGATCAGGGGCGCACTGCGAGTCGCGGGTTGAGGGTGGAGTTTGTGCCTTGAGTGCCTCAATACCTTTGGAAGGCTGGTGAGCCGAGGAGGCTACTCAACCAGTTCACGATAATCGGACTCCCCTCCCCCCACCGCACCCGACAACCACCCCCAAACAAAACTCAGGGTAGTGCGCCCAGACTTATCCACAGCCACTGTGCCGCGCGACCAACCGGACAGCAGTTCACCGTCCAGCGTCAGGCACTGGAAAAGCAGCTCGATGGTATCGGCGCCAGTTACGCGTCCGACTTGCGTGCCCAAGCGAATTCGACCGCCCTGGTAGGTACTGGAAATAGCGTCACCCTCGACCCGGTAGTGAAACACCGTGCCGGCGCCGGATAGCCCGTGGGTATTGTGGCTGACCGCAAATCGGCGATTGTGCAAACGCTCGCCGAGTTGGGAAAAGACAGGTGTCATCACTGTCGCATCCTTGCGTGGGCGCCTGGAGATCCAACGGGGCCTCCAGGCGCAGGGCGGGTTATTCCACGGTCACCGACTTGGCCAGGTTGCGCGGCTGGTCGACGTCGGTGCCCTTCAACACCGCCACGTAGTACGACAACAACTGCAGCGGGATGGTGTAGAGGATCGGCGACAGGGTGTCGTTGATATGCGGCATGTTGATGACGTGGGTACCTTCGCCATTAGTCATGCCGGCCTTCTCGTCAGCGAAGACCACCAGTTGGCCGCCACGTGCGCGCACTTCCTGCAGGTTGGATTTGAGCTTTTCCAGCAGTTCGTTGTTCGGCGCGACGGTGACCACCGGCATGTCGTCATCCACCAGGGCCAATGGGCCGTGTTTGAGCTCACCGGCCGGGTAGGCTTCGGCGTGAATGTAAGAGATTTCCTTGAGCTTGAGGGAACCTTCCATCGCCACCGGGTATTGCGCGCCACGGCCGAGGAACAGGGTGTGGTTTTTGTCGGCGAACAACTCGGCGACTTTTTCCACAACGCTGTCCATGGCCAGGGCTTCGCCCAGGCGGGTCGGCAGGCGGCGCAGTTCTTCCACCAGGGTGGCTTCGACGCCGTCGGCCAGGGTACCGCGCACTTGGCCCAGGGACAGGGTCAACAGCAGCAGGCCCACCAGTTGGGTAGTGAAGGCTTTGGTAGAGGCCACGCCGATTTCGCGACCGGCCTGGGTCAGCAGGGTCAGGTCTGACTCACGCACCAATGAGCTGATGCTGACGTTGCAGATCGCCAGGCTGGCGAGGAAGCCCAGCTCTTTGGCATTACGCAGGGCGGCCAGGGTGTCGGCGGTTTCGCCGGACTGGGAGATGGTCACGAACAGGGTATCGGGCTGCACCACCACTTTGCGGTAGCGGAACTCGCTGGCCACTTCGACCTGGCACGGGATGCCGGCCAGTTCTTCCAGCCAGTAACGGGCAACCATGCCGGCGTGGTAGCTGGTGCCACAAGCGACGATCTGCACATTGCGCACTTTGGCGAACAACTCGGCGGCTTGTGGGCCGAACGCGTTGACCAGCACTTGCTTGTCACCCAGACGACCTTCCAGGGTGCGTTGCACCACGGCCGGTTGCTCGTGGATTTCCTTGAGCATGAAGTGGCGGTATTCGCCTTTGTCGGCCGCTTCGGCGCCGTCGCGGTATTGCACGGCTTCGCGCTCGACGGAGTTGCCGTTCACGTCCCAGATCTGCACGCTTTCGCGGCGAATGTCGGCGATATCGCCTTCTTCCAGGTACATGAAGCGGTCAGTAACCTGGCGCAGGGCCAGTTGGTCGGAGGCAAGGAAGTTTTCCCCCAGGCCCAGGCCGATCACCAGCGGGCTGCCACTGCGGGCGGCGACCACACGGTCAGGCTGGCTGGCGCTGATTACCGCCAGGCCGTAGGCGCCATGCAGTTCCTTGACCGTAGCCTTGAGCGCGGTGGTCAGGTCGCTGTGGTCCTTGAGTTTGTGGTTGAGCAGGTGGGCGATGACTTCGGTGTCGGTGTCGGAGGTGAACACATAGCCCAGGCCCTTGAGCTGTTCGCGCAGCACTTCGTGGTTTTCGATGATGCCGTTGTGCACCACCGCCAGGTCGCCGGAGAAGTGGGGGTGGGCGTTACGTTCACACGGGGCGCCGTGGGTTGCCCAGCGGGTGTGGGCAATGCCCAGGCGGCCAACCAGCGGCTCGCCGGCCAGGGCCTGGTCCAACTCACTGACCTTGCCTGGGCGACGCACACGCTCAAGCTTGCCGGCGTTGGTGAAAACCGCCACGCCCGCGCTGTCGTAGCCGCGGTATTCCAGGCGCTTGAGGCCTTCGATCAGGATGGCGGTAACGTTACGTTCGGCAACTGCGCCAACAATTCCACACATGGTGCTTCTCCTAGATGATTGCCGCGCATATCAGCGTAATGCCGCGGGCTTGGATCTGGTCGCGGGCCTCAAGCGGCAGGCGATCATCGGTAATGAGGGTATGGACGCTGCTCCAGGGCAGCTCCAGGTTGGGAATCTTGCGGCCGATCTTGTCGGACTCGACCATCACCACCACTTCACGGGCGACCTCGGCCATCACACGGCTCAGGCCCAGCAGTTCGTTGAAGGTGGTAGTACCGCGCTCCAGATCGATGCCATCGGCGCCAATGAACAGTTGATCAAAGTCGTAGGAGCGCAGTACCTGCTCGGCGACCTGACCCTGGAATGAATCCGAATGCGGGTCCCAGGTGCCGCCGGTCATCAGCAATACCGGCTCGTGTTCCAGTTCGCTCAACGCGCTGGCCACGTGCAAGGAATTGGTCATCACCACCAGGCCGGGTTGGTGCCCGAGTTCGGGGATCATGGCGGCGGTGGTGCTGCCGCTGTCGATGATGATGCGGGCGTGTTCGCGCAAGCGCTTCACGGCAGCACGGGCGATGGCACGTTTGTAGGTTGAGATGGGTTGGGCAGGGTCGCCGACCAGTTCCTGGGGCATGGTGATCGCGCCACCGTAGCGGCGCAACAGCAAGCCATTGCTTTCCAGCGCGGCTAAATCCTTGCGGATGGTGACTTCTGACGTTTCGAAACGCTTGGCCAATTCGTCCACGCTGACTTCGCCTTGTTCGTTGAGCAAGGTCAGGATGTTGTGGCGTCGTTGGGGTGTATTTCGTTTCGACATGGCAGTGATAAGTTTCGTTTCGAAAGATAACGAAGGCAATCAAAACCTATTAGCGAAAGATCGTCAAGCGCCGGACCGCATTTTTTGTTAACGACGCAGAGCAGATGTGGGAGGGGGCTTGCTCCCGATAGCGGTGTATCAGTGGCATATAAGTGCCTGACACACTGCTATCGGGAGCAAACCCCCTCCCACATTGGAGTTATGTGGCCGGTGAGGCTGTGGATAACTCAGGTCTTTTTGATTTTGACCGGGCGTTTCCAACCGTCGATGTTGCGTTGGCGGGCGCGGGCGACGGCCAACTGGGACTTATCCACATTCTGGTTGATGGTTGAGCCTGCTGCGGTGCTGGCGCCATCGTCGAGAGTAACGGGGGCGACCAACGAATTGTTGGAGCCAATAAAGACGTCTGCACCGATGGTGGTCTGGTGCTTATTGGCGCCATCGTAATTGCACGTGATAGTGCCAGCGCCAATGTTGGTACGCGCCCCCACCGTGGCATCACCCAAATAGGTCAAATGGCCGACTTTAGCCTCGTCACCCAATTGGGCATTTTTCATTTCAACAAAGTTACCCACATGTGCCTTGGCTCCCAGCATGCTACCGGGACGCAAACGTGCGAACGGGCCGGCATCGCTGCCCTCGCCCATCACGGCACCGTCGATATGGCTGTTGGCTTTCACCACCACGCCCTTGCGCAGGGTGCTGTCCTTGATCACGCAGTTCGGGCCAATCACCACGTCGTCTTCGATGATCACGCGGCCTTCGAGGACCACGTTGATATCGATCAATACGTCGCGGCCTACCGTGACCTCACCGCGTACATCGAAGCGAGCCGGGTCGCGCAGGGTGACGCCCTGGGCCATCAGGCGGCGGCCTTCGCGCAGTTGGTAGTGGCGCTCCAGCTCTGCAAGCTGCTTGCGGTCGTTGGCGCCCTGCACTTCCATCGGGTCGTGGGGCTGCTCGGTGGCGACCACCAGGCCGTCACTCACCGCCATCTCGATGACGTCGGTGAGGTAGTACTCGCCTTGGGCGTTGTTGTTCGACAGGCGGCTCATCCAGTCGGCGAGCTTGTTGGCCGGGACGGCGAGGATGCCGGTATTGCCTTCGGTGATGGCGCGTTGGGCTTCGCTGGCGTCCTTGTGTTCCACGATGGCGGCGACCTTGCCGTCGGCATTACGCACGATGCGGCCGTAGCCGGTGGGGTCATCCAGTTCGACGGTCAGCAGGCCCATTTGGCCTGGGACCACGTGCTTGAGCAGGCGTTGCAGGGTTTCCACTTCGATCAGCGGTACGTCGCCGTAGAGGATCAGCACGGTGTCAGCGGTGATGAACGGCACGGCTTGTGCTGTGGCGTGGCCGGTGCCCAGTTGCTTGTCCTGCAGGACGAAATTTAGGTCATCCGCCGCCAGACGCTCACGCACCACATCGGCACCGTGGCCGATGACCACGTGGATACGCTGCGGGGCCAACTGCCGGGCGCTGTGGATAACATGGCCCAGCATAGAGTTGCCGGCAACCGGGTGCAGCACCTTGGGCAGGGCCGAACGCATACGGGTGCCCTGGCCTGCGGCGAGAATGACGATTTCAAGAGACATGAATGGCTACCAATCCTGGGCGGTCCGGCTTCAGACCAGAGAAGTGTTTTGCAAAAAAAGAAAAAGGGTAGCCGAGGCTACCCTTTTTAATCAATCGCGCATGAAGCATGACGGCGTGGCCGCTTACTTCTTGCGGATCTGCTGGAGAGTACGCAGCTGGGCTGCGGCCTCGGCCAGACGGACTGCAGCAGCGCTGTAGTCGAAGTCTGCGCCTTTTTCGTTCAGCGCCTTCTCGGCAGCCTTGACGGCTTCCTGAGCGGAGGCTTCATCCAGGTCGCCAGCACGTTGCACGGTGTCGGCAAGTACCTTGACCATGTTCGGCTGAACTTCGAGGAAACCACCGGAGATGTAAAACACCTCCTTTTCCCCGCCTTGCTTGGTCAACGTGATCGGACCTGGCTTCAAGCTGGTAATCAACGGGGCGTGACCCATGGCGATACCAAGATCACCCAGGTCGCCGTGCGCTGTTACAAACTCGACCAGACCGGAGAAAATTTCTCCTTCCGCGCTGACGATATCGCAATGGACTGTCATAGCCATCTGATTGCCTCAACCTGATGAGCGCCCGTTTCCGGGCGCTTGGATTACAGTTTCTTGGCTTTCTCGATCGCTTCTTCGATGCCGCCGACCATGTAGAACGCTTGTTCTGGCAGGTGGTCGTAGTCACCGTTGAGGATGCCTTTGAAGCCAGCAATGGTGTCTTTCAGGGAAACGTATTTACCCGAAGCACCGGTGAAGACTTCAGCCACGAAGAACGGCTGCGACAAGAAGCGCTGGATCTTACGAGCACGGTTTACCAACTGCTTGTCGGCTTCCGACAGCTCGTCCATACCCAGGATCGCAATGATGTCCTTCAGTTCTTTGTAACGCTGCAGCACGTACTGAACGCCGCGAGCGGTGTCGTAGTGCTCCTGGCCGATCACGTTCGGGTCCAGCTGGCGCGAAGTCGAGTCGAGTGGATCGACCGCTGGGTAGATACCCAGGGAAGCGATGTCACGGGACAGAACGACAGTGGCGTCCAAGTGGGCGAAGGTGGTGGCTGGCGATGGGTCGGTCAAGTCATCCGCAGGTACGTATACCGCTTGGATCGAAGTGATCGAACCTTCCTTGGTCGAAGTGATACGTTCTTGCAGAACGCCCATCTCTTCAGCCAGGGTCGGCTGGTAACCTACTGCAGAAGGCATACGGCCCAGCAGTGCGGATACTTCAGTACCGGCCAGGGTGTAACGGTAGATGTTGTCGACGAACAGCAGAACGTCGTTACCTTCGTCACGGAACTTCTCGGCCATGGTCAGGCCGGTCAGTGCTACGCGCAGACGGTTTCCCGGCGGCTCGTTCATCTGACCGTAAACCAGTGCCACTTTGTCCAGAACGTTGGAGTCCTTCATCTCGTGGTAGAAGTCGTTACCCTCACGAGTACGCTCACCCACACCGGCGAACACGGAATAACCGCTGTGCTCGATGGCGATGTTACGGATCAGTTCCATCATGTTTACGGTTTTGCCTACACCGGCACCACCGAACAGACCGACTTTACCGCCCTTGGCGAACGGGCAAACCAGGTCGATAACCTTGATGCCGGTTTCCAGCAGGTCGTTGCCGCCCGCTTGCTCGGCGAACGAAGGTGCTGGACGGTGAATGCCCCAGCGCTCTTCGGTGTCGATCGGACCAGCTTCGTCAATCGGGTTGCCCAGTACGTCCATGATCCGGCCCAGGGTCGCTTTACCGACCGGTACGGAGATGGCTGCGCCAGAGTCGATAACGTCCAGACCGCGCTTCAAGCCTTCGGTGGAACCCATCGCAATGGTACGAACTACGCCGTCGCCCAGCTGCTGCTGAACTTCCAGAGTAGTTTCCGCGCCTTGTACTTTCAGCGCGTTGTAGATGCTCGGTACGCTGTCGCGTGGGAATTCCACGTCGATAACGGCGCCGATGATTTGAACGATACGTCCGCTACTCATAGCTGGATCCTCTGAATATTTGAACCGTTAAACCGCGGCAGCGCCGCCGACGATTTCCGAGATCTCTTGGGTGATCGCAGCCTGACGCGCCTTGTTGTAGATCAGCTGCAAATCGCTGATCAGATCACCGGCGTTATCGGTAGCGTTTTTCATCGCGATCATCCGCGCCGCTTGTTCAGCTGCGTTGTTCTCGACCACCGCCTGGTACACCTGCGACTCCACGTAGCGCACCATCAAGCCGTCAAGCAGCTCTTTGGCGTCTGGTTCGTAGAGGTAGTCCCAGTGGTGCTTGAGTTCCTGATCCGGGGTCGCCACCAGTGGAATCAACTGCTCCACGGTTGGCTGCTGGGTCATGGTGTTGATGAACTTGTTGGATACCACGGACAGGCGGTCAATCCGGCCTTCCAGGTACGCATCCAGCATCACCTTCACACTGCCGATCAAATCATTGATCGACGGCTCTTCACCCAGGTGGCTGATAGCTGCAACGACGTTACCGCCGAAGTTGCGGAAAAAGGCCGCACCCTTGCTACCAACAACACACAGATCGATCTCGACGCCGTTTTCGCGGTTTACCGCCATGTCCTTGACCAGGGCCTTGAACAGGTTGGTATTCAAACCACCGCACAAACCACGGTCACTGCTCACTACCACATAACCCGCACGCTTAACTTCGCGGCCGATCATGAACGGGTGGCGGTATTCCGGGTTGGCGTTGGCCAGATGCCCAATTACCTGGCGGATACGCTCCGCATAAGGACGGCTAGCAGCCATGCGCATTTGTGCCTTGCGCATTTTGCTGACCGCCACTTTTTCCATGGCGCTGGTAATTTTTTGCGTGCTTTTGATGCTCGCAATCTTACTGCGAATCTCTTTTGCGCCTGCCATGTAACACCTATCAGGTTAGCAAGCGGGAGCCTTGCGGCTCCCGCTGCGGCTTACCAGGTTTGGGTGGCCTTGAACTTCTCGATACCGGCTTTCATGCCAGCGTCGATATCGTCATTGAAGTCACCCTTCACGTTGATCTTCGCCATCAATTCGGCGTGATCGCGGTTGAAGTAAGCAATCAGCGCTTGTTCAAAGCTGCCGACCTTGGCGATTTCAACGTCGGTCAGGAACCCACGCTCAGCGGCATACAGCGACAACGCCATGTCAGCGATCGACATTGGGGCGTATTGCTTCTGCTTCATCAGCTCGGTAACGCGCTGACCATGCTCAAGTTGCTTACGGGTCGCTTCGTCCAGGTCAGATGCGAACTGGGCGAATGCCGCCAGTTCACGGTACTGAGCCAGAGCGGTACGGATACCACCGGAGAGCTTCTTGATGATCTTGGTCTGAGCGGCACCACCCACACGGGATACCGAAACACCGGCGTTCACTGCAGGACGGATGCCTGAGTTGAACATGGCCGATTCCAGGAAGATCTGACCGTCGGTGATGGAAATCACGTTGGTCGGAACGAACGCGGAAACGTCGCCAGCCTGGGTTTCGATGATCGGCAGTGCGGTCAGGGAACCGGTTTTTCCGGTCACTGCGCCGTTGGTGAACTTCTCTACATACTCTTCCGAAACGCGGGATGCGCGCTCCAGCAGACGGGAGTGGAGATAGAACACGTCGCCTGGGTAAGCTTCACGGCCTGGTGGACGGCGCAACAGCAGGGAGATCTGGCGATAAGCCACTGCCTGCTTGGACAGATCGTCATAAACGATCAGCGCGTCTTCACCGCGGTCGCGGAAGAATTCACCCATGGTGCAACCGGAGTACGGTGCCAGGAATTGCAGCGCAGGAGATTCCGAAGCACTGGCAGCCACGATGATCGTGTTGGCCAGGGCGCCGTTTTCTTCCAGCTTGCGAACCACGTTGGCGATGGTCGATTGCTTCTGACCAATAGCGACGTAGACGCAGAAAATGCCGCTGTTCTTCTGGTTGATGATCGCGTCGATGGCCAGAGCGGTTTTACCGATCTGACGGTCACCGATGATCAGCTCACGCTGGCCACGGCCGACAGGAATCATGGCATCGACAGCCTTGTAGCCAGTCTGTACAGGCTGGTCTACCGACTTACGCCAGATCACGCCTGGAGCAACTTTCTCGACCGCGTCGGTCTCGGTGTTGCCCAGTGGACCTTTACCGTCAACAGGGTTACCCAGTGCGTCGACTACGCGACCCAGCAGTTCCTTACCAACCGGAACTTCGAGGATGCGGCCTGTGCACTTGGCGCTCATGCCTTCAGCCAGACTGGTGTATGCGCCCAATACAACGGCACCTACGGAGTCTTGCTCCAGGTTGAGGGCCATACCGTAGACGCCGCCCGGAAACTCGATCATCTCGCCGTACATAACGTCGGCCAGACCGTGAATCCGCACGATGCCGTCAGATACGCTGACGACAGTGCCTTCGTTACGGGCTTGGGAGGTCACATCGAGCTTGTCGATGCGGCCCTTGATAATTTCACTTATTTCGGAAGGATTGAGTTGCTGCATTGCTCTGCTGCCCCTTCAAACTCAAGATTTCAATGCTTCGGCAAGATTCGCGAGTTTGCCGCGAATCGAGCCATCGATAACCAGGTCGCCGGCGCGAATGACAACACCCCCAATGAGGGATGGGTCTTCCGCAACTTGCAGGCGCACTTCCCGGTCGAGTCGTGCACTGAGAACCTTGGCGAGTTTGTCTTGCTGTTCTTGGTTCAATGCAAAAGCACTGGTGACTTCAACGTCTACCGACTTCTCTTGCTCAGCCTTGTACAGGTCGAACAGAGCGGCAATCTCCGGCAGAAGCAGGAGACGGTCGTTTTCGGCAATGACGTTGATGAAGTTCTGTGCCTTCACATCAAACTTGTCGCCGCACACTTCAATAAAAGTGGCGGCCTTGTCTGCGCTCGTCAGTCGCGGGGCCTTGAGCACGCGCTGCATGGTGTCGTCTTGCGACACTGCTGCAGCCAGGCCGAGCATGGCTGACCAAGAGGCCAGCTGCTGGTGGGCCTGGGCGTGCTCGAAGGCTGCCTTAGCGTAAGGTCGGGCCAACGTGGTCAATTCTGCCATGATCGCCCTCGCTTAAATTTCAGCAGCCAGTTTGTTAACCAGCTCCGCGTGCGCGTTTTGATCGATTGTGGCACCCAGGATCTTCTCAGCACCGCCGACGGCCAGAGCACCCAGTTGGGCACGCAGCGCATCTTTGACACCATTGAGTTCCTGCTCGATCTCGGCCTGAGCCTGAACCTTCACACGGTCAGCGTCGATACGGGCTTTTTCAACAGCCTCTTCAACAATCTGGTTACCGCGTTTCTTGGCTTGCTCAATGATTTCGGCTGCCTGGGCTTTCGCTTCGCGCAGTTGCTGACCCGCTTTATCTTGGGCCAACTCCAGGTCGCGAGCTGCTCGGGCGGCAGCGTCCAGTCCATCCGCGATCTTCTTCTGACGTTCGTGCAAAGCCGCGATGACCGGAGGCCATACGAACTTCATGCAGAAAACTACAAAAATCAAGAACGCTAAGGACTGACCAATAATGGTTGCATTAATGTTCACGCCAATACCTCGCTCGTTCGTTGCACAACACACCAATCACTCAAAAAAATGAGTGATTAACCGGCGAGTTGACCAACGAAGGGGTTCGCGAAGGTGAAGAACAGAGCGATACCAACACCGATCATGGTCACGGCGTCGAGCAGGCCGGCGACGATGAACATTTTAACTTGCAGCATTGGAACCATTTCTGGCTGACGCGCTGCGCCTTCCAGGAATTTGCCGCCCAGCAGGCCGAAACCAATGGCAGTACCCAGAGCGCCCAGGCCGATCAACAGTGCAACAGCGATAGCGGTTAGACCAACTACAGTTTCCATCTTTCCTCCCGACTTTTACGTCGTATGGTTTAGGTTTTTTAGATTTTAAAGCGGTAAAACAAATCGTTTCATAGCCCTGGTGGGCCACCTTCCCGTTTCACCGGGAAGGACATCAGACTAGTCGAGACTGGCCTTAATGGTTCTCTTCGTGCGCCATCGACAGGTAGACGATGGTCAGCATCATGAAGATGAAGGCCTGCAGGGTGATGATCAGGATGTGGAACACGGCCCACGCCCACTGCAGAACAATGCCCAGGCCGCTAAGCCAGAGCAGACCGCTACCGAACATCACAGCGATCAGAATGAACACCAGCTCGCCGGCATACATGTTGCCGAACAGTCGCAGCGCCAGGGAAATCGGCTTGGCGACCAGGGTGACGAATTCCAGCAGGAAGTTCACCGGGATCAGCAGGGCTTGAACGAAAACGTTCTTGCTGCCGAACGGGTGCAGGGTCAGTTCGCCGATGAAGCCGCCGATGCCCTTGATCTTGATGCTGTAGAAAATGATCAACGCGAACACCGACAGGGCCATGCCCAGGGTAGCGTTCGGGTCAGTGGTCGATACCGCGCGGAATGGAATGTGCGGGTCGCCGGAGATGAGGATGGCCAGTTGAGGAATCCAGTCAACCGGAATCAGGTCGACGGCGTTCATCAGGAAAACCCAGACGAAGATGGTCAGTGCCAGCGGTGCAATCACGGCGCTGCGGCCATGGAAGCTGTCTCTCACGCTGCCATCGACGAATTCGACCAGTACTTCGACGAAGTTCTGCAGGGCACCCGGTTGACCGGAAGTCGCCTTTTTTGCCGCCATGCGGAAAATCAGGACGAAGATCAGACCCAGTGCGACCGACCAACCCAGAGTGTCCAGGTGGAAAGCCCAGAAGCCCATTTCTTTGGCTTCTGCTGCGGAGTGGGCAAAGCCCCAGCCGCCGTTGGGAAGCTGACCGAAGGTCAGGTTCTGCAAGTGGTGCTGGATATAGCCCGAAGCGGTTGTTTCTGCCATGGTTGCCTCAAACGCCCTAAGGTTTCGAAAGTCTTGTTTTCATTAGCAGGGGAGCGAACCAGCTGACCAGTTGGGTCAACACGAAGACGCCGAATACAGCCAGCGGCGCCAATGGCTTCACACCTGCAAAGGTCAGTGCAAACAGCACTGCCGTCAAAATCAGTTTCCCTGCCTCGCCGGCATAAAAAGACCGGACGATAGCCTGGGCTGCTCGGGCGCCGGAAAACCGAAAGGCCCTATGAGCAAAATACATATTGGGCAGCAAGGCTATCAGGCCTCCGCAGAGTCCTGAATATCCGGCTACGACTCCGTGCCAGTACCAAAGCGCCAATGCGGCGATCAGCAAAATGACAAATTGAGCCAATAGGACCGGGAAAACGGCCAAGCGATGGAACGGCAACGTGTTTGGCGTGCGGGTTTCCATCACTCTTGCTCCTCAATGGTCGGCTGCCGGAAATCAATAACTTGGCATAATTTGTGCCGACAAAATGCGCGCAGAGTATAGGGGCGGTTCTGCCCCTATTCAACTGCCGGGTAGTGATTTCCGATCACGCGCTACATAAGCAAATGTTTCAGCGGATGTGGGCAAGGACGCCCTGCAGCTCATCAAGGGAGTTATATCCGATGACCAATTGGCCTTTGCCTTTCTTGCCATGGCGAATTTGCACCGCAGAGCCCAGGCGCTCGGCCAGGCGCTGCTCAAGACGCGCGATATCCGGATCAGGTTTGGCGGTTTCGACCGGTGCAGGTTTGCCGCTGAGCCACTGGCGAACCAGGGCTTCGGTCTGACGAACGGTGAGCCCCCGTGCGACAACGTGTCGCGCCCCCTCAACCTGTTGATTTTCAGGCAATCCGAGCAATGCACGGGCGTGGCCCATTTCCAGGTCACCATGGGACAACATGGTCTTGATGACTTCCGGCAACGCGATCAGGCGCAGCAGGTTGGACACGGTTACGCGGGATTTACCCACCGCCTCGGCCACTTGTTGCTGGGTCAGCTGGAATTCCTGTTGCAAACGCTGCAAGGCGATCGCTTCTTCGATCGGGTTGAGGTCTTCACGCTGAATGTTCTCGATCAACGCCATGGCAATGGCCGTTTCATCCGGCACATCGCGCACCATCGCCGGAATGGTCTCTTTGCCGACCTGCTGACTGGCGCGCCAGCGGCGTTCGCCCGCAATGATTTCAAAGCGCCCGGCGCCGATCGGGCGAACCACGATCGGCTGCATCACGCCCTGGGCCTTGATCGAGTTGGCCAGTTCTTCCAGCGCCTGCGGGTCCATGTCCCGGCGTGGCTGGTACTTGCCGCGCTGGATAAGGTCCAGAGGCAGGTGCTGCAGCTCACGTTCGTCAGCCTGCACCGCTTGTTCTTCAAGCGATGTGACGGTCGGACCACTCAACAGTGCATCCAGTCCACGTCCGAGACCTCGTTTCTTGACGGCCATGGGGATTCCTTAAGTTGGCTGGGCTGCAGCGGTGCGGGAGTTGCGGCGTTGACGGCGAACCATCTCGCCAGCCAAAGCCAGGTAGGCAATGGCGCCACGCGAAGTCTTGTCATACGCCAACGCCGGCATGCCATAGCTCGGCGCTTCGGCCAAGCGGATGTTACGTGGGATTACGGTGTCGTATAGCTGCTCGCCAAAGTGTTCCTTGAGCTGGGCCGACACATCGTTCATCAGGCTCAGGCGCGGGTCGAACATGGTGCGCAACAGGCCTTCGATCTGCAGGTTCGGGTTGAGCAACTCGGCGATGCGCTTGATGTTATCCACAAGGTCACTGAGCCCTTCCAGCGCGTAGTACTCGCACTGCATGGGGATAATCACCCCATCGGCGGCGACCAACGCGTTGAGCGTGAGCATCGACAGCGAGGGTGGACAGTCGATCAGAATGTAGTCGTAGTTATCACGGATCGGCGCCAGGGCGCTGCGCAGACGGCTTTCTTTCATCTGCATTTCCAGCAGCACCACTTCCGCCGCGGTCAAATCGCGGTTGGCCGGCAGCAGTTGATAACCACCGTGCTCGGAATAGTGCATGGCCTGTGCGAGGTCGCACTCGCCGATCAGCAAATCGTAGACCGAGTTTTCCAGGCCGTGTTTATCCACACCGCTACCCATGGTGGCGTTGCCCTGTGGATCGAGATCGATCAACAGCACCCGGCGCTTGGTCGCGACCAGGGATGCTGCGAGGTTGATGCAGGTGGTGGTTTTACCCACGCCACCTTTTTGGTTCGCTATCGCGAATACCTTAGCCATTCTTGCTTGTGTTCCCAATCATGCCGTGCGGCGCAGTATCAGCAGATGGCGTTGGCCTTGGCAACCGGGTACGGCCAGGGCGTGTTCGCTATCGAGGTGGAAGTCTGCCGGCAATGCTAACAGCTCATCGCTTGGATGGACGCCCTTCATTGCCAGCCAGCGAGTATCGCGGTCGCCCAAGTGACGGGTCCAGTTGCTGAAGTTCTCCATGCTGCTGAACGCTCGGGACACAATCCCGTTGAAAGGCTGTTCAGGGATGAGCTCTTCGACGCGACTGTGGATAACTTGCAGGTTATCCAGCTTGAGTTCGAGTTTGACCTGGGTCAGGAAGCGGGTTTTCTTGCCGTTGCTGTCCAGGCAGGTCACTTGCGACTCGGGAAACAGGATGGCCAAGGGAATGCCCGGCATGCCGCCGCCACTGCCCACATCCAGCCAGCGACCGTTTTCGATGAACGGCATAACGCTCAGACTGTCGAGCAAATGCCGGGACACCATCTCGTCGGGATTACGCACCGCCGTGAGGTTGTAAGCCTTGTTCCATTTGATCAACAGGGCCAGGTAGCCGAGCAGCAATTGCTGCTGGACGGGGCTCAGGTCAACGCCCAACTGGCGGGCACCTGTGGATAACTCTTCGGCGTGTTGCGAGGTAACCAACGAACTCAAGCGCTTTGCTCCAACTGACGGCCCGCGCCGCGTTTTTTCAAATGAATCATCAACAGCGAAATGGCTGCCGGGGTGACGCCGGGGATGCGTGACGCCTGGCCCAGGGTTTCCGGCCGAGTTATCCCCAGCTTGCTTTGAATCTCTTTCGACAGCCCGGAGATACCGGTGTAGTCGATATCCACAGGCAGCTTGGTGTTTTCACTGGCACGCAGACGGGCGATTTCGTCCTGCTGGCGGTCAATGTAACCGGCGTATTTGGTTTTGATTTCAACCTGTTCGGCGACCTGTGGATCTTCTGCGCCACCGCCCGTTACTTCGACCAGGCCCGCGTAGTCGATTTCAGGACGGGACAGCAAGTTCAGCAGGTTGTATTCGTGGGTCAGCGGCGTCCCGAATTTTTCGGCGAGCGCGTCGCCCTGTTCGGTACCCGGACGAACCCACGTGCTTTTCAGGCGCTGTTCTTCGAGTGCAATGCTCTCGCGTTTTTTGCAGAACGCGGCCCAACGCGCGTCATCGACCAGGCCCAGTTCGCGACCTTTTTCGGTCAGGCGCAAGTCGGCGTTGTCTTCGCGCAGGATCAGGCGATATTCGGCCCGGGATGTAAACATCCGGTACGGTTCCTGGGTACCCAGGGTAATCAGGTCGTCAACCAACACGCCGATGTACGCTTCATCACGACGCGGGCACCAACTGTCTTTGCCCTGTGCACGCAGCGCCGCGTTGGTCCCGGCCAACAAACCTTGGGCTCCGGCTTCTTCGTAACCGGTGGTGCCGTTGATTTGCCCGGCAAAGAACAGGCCGCCGATCACTTTGGTTTCGAGGCTGTACTTCAGGTCGCGCGGGTCGAAGTAGTCGTACTCGATGGCATAGCCTGGACGCACGATGTGTGCGTTTTCCATGCCGCGAATCGACTGCACGATCTGGATTTGCACATCGAACGGCAGCGAAGTGGAAATCCCGTTCGGGTACAACTCGTGCGTCGTCAGGCCTTCGGGCTCGATGAAGACCTGGTGGCTTTCCTTGTCGGCAAAGCGGTGGATCTTGTCTTCGATCGAGGGGCAATAACGCGGTCAATGCCTTCGATAACCCCGGAATACATCGGCGAACGGTCGAGGTTCGCGGCAATGATCTCGTGGGTACGCGCATTGGTGTGGGTAATCCAGCAGCTCACCTGTGTTGGGTGCTGTTCTTTGGAACCCATGAACGACATGACCGGAATCGGGGTATCACCGGCTTGTTCGGTCATCACCGAAAAATCCACCGAACGCCCGTCGATACGTGGTGGGGTACCGGTTTTCAGACGGCCGACACGCAGGGGCAACTCACGCAGGCGCTTTGCCAGGGCAATCGACGGCGGATCACCAGCACGGCCACCGGAATAGTTCTGCATGCCAATGTGGATAAGTCCGCCGAGGAAGGTACCGGTGGTCAACACCACGGATTGCGCGAAGAAACGCAGACCCATTTGGGTGACAACGCCCTTCACCACGTCCTGTTCGACGATCAAGTCATCCGCCGCCTGTTGAAATATCCACAGGTTCGGCTGGTTTTCCAGGGTTTCGCGTACTGCCGCCTTGTACAGAATACGGTCAGCTTGTGCCCGAGTAGCGCGCACGGCCGGGCCTTTGCGGCTGTTGAGCACGCGAAATTGAATGCCACCCTTATCGGTAGCCATGGCCATGACGCCGCCAAGGGCGTCGATTTCCTTGACCAGATGGCTTTTGCCAATTCCGCCAATGGCAGGGTTGCAACTCATTGCACCGAGGGTCTCCACGTTATGCGTGAGCAGCAGGGTTTTTACGCCCATGCGTGCTGACGCCAGTGCTGCCTCGGTACCGGCATGACCGCCGCCGATGACGATCACTTCAAAACGGGAAGGGAAATCCACCACGCACCTCGTGCCTGCTTATGTAGGTAATCAGGAATTGTTTGTTGAAAGGGTTTTAGAGCTTTGGCGGCAAGTATAGGGACTTAGCCCTTCCTAAAGAACCCTTTGCACAAAATTTAACCAGCTGTGGATGAATCACAGACAATAGAAATTAAAAAGAAAGAAATTTATAAGATCTTTGTTTTTATGTTTATTTCTACTGAGCACCTTTTCTGTGGATAGATCTCTACAAGCCTTTATTTACGGTGTGTACAGAGATTCAAAAGTCTGTGGTCATGTGCCAATGAGGCCCTTGGATAAGTGCTTTAAGCCTGTGGATTAAAGTATTGGTTATCCACAGAGGGGTTTTTACTCAGGTTTTACGCCCTGTTATCAACTGGGCACAGGCGCGGTTATTCACAGGGCTTAATCCACACAAAAGCGTAGTTGGCGGCACATTTCGCCCACGGCAAGGCCGCCTCGATGCGAGGGATTAATCAGAAAATCAAAAGAGCTGCCCTGAAACGGGCAAAACAGGCACGCACGAATGGCCTGCCTGTGAACAACGAAGGGTTATTTACCGATGCAGAAGCTGGAAAAAATCCGACCCAGCAAATCATCCGAGCTGAATGCGCCAGTGATCTCGCCCAGGAGTTGCTGTGCCTGACGCAAGTCCTCAGCCAACAGCTCCCCAGCACCCGCCAGGGTCAGCTGAGCCCGTCCATGCTCGAGGGCCGCGCTGGCATGACGCAGCGCCTCCAGGTGCCTGCGACGCGCACTGAAACTGCTTTCGGACGTCTGCTTATAGCCCATGCAGGCTTTGAGATGGTCTCGCAGCAATTCAAGCCCATCACCCGCCGACTTGGCGCTCAAGCTGATAGTGACATGGCCATCCTCGCTGGTTTCCAGAACGATGGCTTCGCCTGTCAGGTCGGCCTTGTTGCGGATCAGGGTAACGTTGGCCGGGTCAGGTCGCTGCTCTAGAAATTCCGGCCACAAGGCAAAGGGATCCGCAGCCTCCGGCGCAGTGGCATCGACCACCAGCAACACGCGATCCGCTTCGCTGATGGCCTTGAGGGCGCGCTCCACGCCGATCTTTTCCACTTGGTCGTCGGTATCGCGCAAGCCTGCGGTGTCGACCACGTGCAGTGGCATGCCGTCGATGTGGATATGTTCGCGCAGGATGTCCCGGGTGGTGCCGGCAATTTCGGTGACGATAGCCGCTTCACGGCCGGCTAATGCGTTGAGGAGGCTGGATTTACCGGCATTGGGTCGACCCGCAATCACCACGGTCATCCCATCGCGCAGTAAAGCGCCCTGCCCGGCTTCGTGCAGAACGGTGGATAACTCCTCACGGACTTTATCCAGCATCGCCAAGACGTGGCCATCGGCGAGGAAGTCGATTTCTTCCTCAGGAAAATCAATCGCCGCCTCAACGTAGATACGCAGGCTAATCAATTGCTCGGTCAAGTTATGCACACGCACCGAAAATGCCCCCTGCAAAGAACGCAACGCGTTGCGCGCCGCCTGTGCAGAACTGGCCTCAATCAAGTCGGCGATGGCTTCGGCCTGTGCCAGGTCGAGCTTATCGTTAAGGAATGCCCGCTCACTGAACTCACCTGGACGGGCCAGACGGCAACCCAATTGCAGACAGCGTTGCAACAGCATATCCAGGACCACGGGGCCGCCGTGGCCCTGTAGCTCCAGGACATCTTCACCGGTGAAGGAGTTGGGGCCTGGGAAATAGAGCGCCAGGCCTTCGTCCAACACGCTTTCGTCGGCGGCCAGAAATTGGCCGTAATGGGCGTAACGCGGCTTCAACTCCCGACCGCTGATCGCCTTGGCGGCAGGACCTGCGAGCGGTCCGGAAATACGCACAATACCGACACCGCCGCGACCTTGAGCGGTTGCAACAGCAGCGATGGTTTCACGAGGAGCGCTCATCGGCAGGTTCCAGGACAAAAGTGACGGAAAGCAAAACGCCCCACTAGGGGGCGTCTTGAGTGGTTATCCACAGAGTAAATTACGCCTCGGCTTTTTTGGTAGCCGCTTCGATTTTACGTGTGATGTACCACTGTTGAGAGATCGACAATACGTTGTTGACCACCCAGTACAGCACCAGACCAGCTGGGAACCACAAGAAGAAGAAGGTGAAGATGATCGGCATCATTTTCATCACTTTGGCCTGCATCGGGTCCGGCGGAGTCGGGTTCAAGCGTTGCTGGATAAACATGGTCGCGCCCATGATGATCGGCAGGATAAAGAACGGGTCTTTGATCGACAGGTCGGTTATCCACAGCATGAACGGAGCCTGACGCATTTCTACGCTTTCCAGGAGTACCCAGTACAGCGACAGGAACACCGGCATCTGCACCAGAATCGGCAAGCATCCACCCAGCGGGTTGATCTTCTCTTTCTTGTACAGCTCCATCATGGCTTGCGACATTTTCTGCCGATCATCGCCATGCTGTTCTTTCAGTGCAGCCAACTTTGGCGCCACTGCACGCATACGCGCCATCGACTTGTAGCTGGCTGCCGACAGAGGGAAGAAAAGCCCTTTGATCAGCATGGTCAGGAAGATGATCGACCAGCCCCAGTTACCGACGATGCTGTGGATATGTTGCAACAGCCAGAAGATCGGCTGGGCAATGAACCACAGGAAGCCATAATCCACAGTCAGTTCCAGACCTGGGGACAACTCTTTCAATACGGCCTGGCTTTTAGGGCCGGCGTACAGGGTAGCGCTGGTTTCAGCCTTGGCGCCTGGAGCGACGGTCAACGCCGGGCCAGTGAAGCCAATGATGTAGTTGCCCTGGCTGTCCTTGCGGGTTTGAACCAGGTTCGCGTCACCCTTGTTCGGGATCCAGGCGGTCACGAAATAGTGCTGCAGCCACGCTACCCAGCCACCTTGGACGGTTTCTTTCAGCGTGCCCTTGTCGATATCTTTCATCGACACTTTTTTGTACGGCTCGTTACTTGTCCACAGGGCGGCGCCCAGGTAAGTCGCGGTGCCGGTGGCGGTGCTGGAAGACGGATCGGAGCTGGCGTCACGCTTGAGCTGGGCAAACAGGTTGCCGCTCCAGGCTTTGTCGCTGGTGTTGTCGATCAGGTAAGTGACCTTCAAATCGTACAAACCGCGGGTAAAGCTGAAACGCTTGATGTAGTTGACGCCGTCGAGGCTGAATTTCAGGTCGACGTTCAACTGGTTCTGGCCGTCTGCCAGTTGATAAGTCTTCTGTTCGGTCGAATAAACCGGACGACCGGTAGCACGTGCATCCGGACCATTGGTGCCGGTCAGGCCGCTTTGCGCCAGATAAGTACGTTCACCGCCGTTATCGAACAGTTGGAACGGCACATCCGGATGGTCTTGGCGACGTGGATAAAGCGGCAGCTTCAGCTGTGCGATATCACCACCCTGTGGGTCGATAGCCAGGTCGAGCACATCCGTTTTCACGTGGATGAGGTCTTTGTTGGTGACCACTGGCGTTTCTAACGGGGCACTTGTCTCGCCATTCGCGCTGGGAACATCGGCACTCGCGGACGCATTGTTACCCAGCGGGGTGTCCGCAATTGCCGGCGCAGCCTGATTGGTAGCAACATTCTGAGTCGGCAGGGCAGCCTGACCGTAGTCCTGGTTCCATTTAAGGACCATGACATAGGACACGATTGCCAGGGCGACGATCAGGATTGTGCGTTTAATATCCATGATTACTCGGCCATCGAAGAAGAACGGGAGGTAGGGATAGGTGGAACCGGGTCATAACCACCGGGATTCCACGGATGACAGCGACCTAAACGACGAAAGGTCAGCCAGCCACCGCGCAGAAGACCATGATTTTCTATGGCCTCTAACGCGTAGCAGGAACAACTGGGGTAGAAACGACAGTGGCTGGCCATCAGGGGACTAATGGCATAGCGATAAAACTGGATCGGAACGATTGCCAGTTTACGCATCAAGGCTGTCTACCCCTACAGTTTCGGTGCTGACTGCTGGTGCTGGCTTGTGGGTACGCGCCAAACGTTTCCAGAGCTTGCCGAAATGCTGAATCAATTCGGGGTTTTCTACATCACCCAAGCCTTTGCGCGCGACGATAACAATATCCCAACCAACCAGAGTGTCCTGGTGGAGGCGAAACGATTCGCGCATCAGACGCTTGAGGCGATTGCGCTCAACGGAGAGCTTTACGCTCTTCTTGCCGATCACTAACCCGAGACGGGGGTGATCAAGATCGTTGTTACGCGCAAGGAGCAGGAGATTTTTCCCCGGAACCTTGCCGGTGGGGGAGTCAAAGACTGCCTTGAAATGCCGGGGGGTTAGCAGACGCTTTTCCCGACTGAAGTCCTGACTCACCACCAGTACCGGATTATCAAACTGCCAGACGCGCACGACCTTTGGCGCGGCGACGCGACAGTACAGCACGGCCGTTCTTGGTAGCCATGCGAGCACGGAAGCCGTGAGTACGGGCGCGTTTGATGGTGCTTGGTTGGAAAGTACGTTTCATGGCGTTGTTACCTGGTTCGTCCACAACGGGCCGGAATGGCCCCCGTTTTAAGAGACCGGCGATTCTAGAGAAAGCAAGCCTCTAGGTCAATTTCCAACCAGCTTTTCCTTCAATTAGATCGCTAAGGGCCAAAGCGGCCTTTTCCATGCGCTCGCCTTTGGAGTGCAGAGCCATAGATATAAAAATAAAGAAGGAAGGTATTTAAAGCTTTTTTGTAAAGCTTATAAAAGCTAGAGAGGCCATCGCCTGTGGATAACTGCCTTTAGGCCTTATTCCACCTGCTGTACAGAGAATGACAACACGGGGGAGAAACGGTGCTCTGCCTGTGCTGCGCTGTCGGATAAGCTGTGTGTGGAATAGGGTTTTATCCACAGGCCAGTTACCCACAGACTTTCGACCCCACTTGTACAACGAGCTCAGGGGCGCTTATCCACAGAGCTTATGCACAGACCATTGGTCGCCTTTTTTAGGCATAAGGCGTTGATTTTGGCCGGTCTGTGAGCAACCTACATGTGGATAAGTGGACGGCTGGCCGCTACAATGGCGGCTGTTTTTGCCTCACCGGCTTTCAACTTAGGGGATATCCGTGTCAGTGGAACTTTGGCAGCAGTGCGTGGAGCTTTTGCGCGATGAACTGCCTGCCCAGCAATTCAACACCTGGATCCGTCCGCTACAGGTCGAAGCCGAAGGCGACGAGTTGCGTGTCTACGCACCCAATCGTTTTGTTCTCGACTGGGTCAACGAGAAGTACCTGAGCCGCGTTCTCGAATTGCTCGATGAACACGGCAACGGCCTCGCGCCCGTGCTCTCCTTATTAATAGGCAGCAAACGTAGCTCGGCACCGCGTGCTGCGCCGAATGCTCCGTTGGCTGCCGCCGCGTCTCAGGCCCAGGCGGTTTCGGCACCGGTCAGCAACACGCCGGTTACCGCGCCCACAGCGTCTACATCGTCGACACAAAAGAGCGCGCCTGAGCACGAAGAGCCGTCCCGCGACAGCTTTGATCCGATGGCCGGTGCCAGCTCTCAGCAAGCCCCGGTACGCGCCGAACAGCGCACCGTGCAGGTAGAAGGCGCGCTTAAGCACACCAGCTACCTGAACCGCACCTTTACCTTCGAGAACTTTGTCGAAGGTAAGTCCAACCAGTTGGCTCGCGCCGCTGCCTGGCAAGTCGCGGATAACCCCAAACATGGTTACAACCCGCTCTTCCTTTACGGGGGGGTCGGTTTGGGTAAGACCCACTTGATGCACGCTGTGGGTAACCACCTGTTAAAGAAGAACCCGAATGCCAAGGTCGTGTACCTGCACTCGGAGCGCTTCGTGGCTGACATGGTCAAAGCCTTGCAGCTCAATGCAATCAACGAGTTCAAGCGGTTCTACCGCTCCGTGGATGCCTTGCTCATCGATGACATTCAATTCTTCGCCCGCAAGGAACGTTCCCAGGAAGAGTTTTTCCACACCTTCAACGCCCTGCTCGAAGGTGGCCAGCAGGTCATCTTGACGAGCGACCGTTATCCGAAGGAAATCGAAGGCCTGGAAGAACGCTTGAAATCTCGTTTCGGCTGGGGACTCACCGTTGCCGTAGAGCCGCCGGAGTTGGAAACCCGAGTTGCGATCCTGATGAAAAAGGCCGACCAGGCCAAGGTCGATCTGCCGCACGACGCCGCCTTCTTCATCGCCCAACGCATTCGCTCCAACGTGCGTGAGCTGGAGGGCGCGCTCAAGCGGGTCATCGCACACTCGCACTTCATGGGCCGCGACATCACCATCGAGTTGATTCGTGAGTCCCTCAAGGACCTGCTGGCACTGCAAGACAAGCTGGTGAGTGTGGATAACATCCAGCGCACCGTGGCCGAGTACTACAAGATCAAGATTTCCGACCTGTTGTCCAAGCGCCGTTCGCGCTCGGTAGCACGTCCACGGCAGGTGGCCATGGCCCTTTCCAAGGAGCTGACCAACCACAGCCTGCCGGAAATCGGTGATGTGTTTGGCGGTCGCGACCACACCACGGTCTTGCACGCCTGCCGCAAGATCAACGAACTTAAGGAATCCGACGCGGATATTCGCGAGGACTACAAGAACCTGCTGCGTACACTGACTACGTGATGACACCAGCGCAGCTTATTAAGGCAAGGGACTAGACCATGCATTTCACCATTCAACGCGAAGCCCTGTTGAAACCCCTGCAACTGGTCGCAGGCGTCGTCGAGCGCCGACAGACCTTGCCGGTGCTTTCCAACGTATTGCTGGTTGTAGAAGGCCAGCAATTGTCCTTGACCGGTACCGACCTTGAAGTCGAGCTGGTTGGCCGTGTACAGCTGGAAGAGCCCGCCGAACCTGGCGAGATCACCGTGCCGGCGCGCAAGCTGATGGATATCTGCAAAAGCCTGCCGAACGATGCGCTGATCGACATCAAGGTTGATGAGCAGAAGTTGGTGGTCAAGGCCGGGCGCAGTCGGTTCACCCTGTCGACTTTGCCGGCCAATGATTTCCCAACCGTCGAAGAAGGCCCGGGATCGCTGACCTGCAGCCTGGAGCAAAGCAAGCTGCGCCGTTTGATCGAGCGCACCAGTTTCGCCATGGCTCAACAGGACGTACGTTACTACCTCAACGGTATGCTGCTGGAAGTCTCCGAAGGCGTTATCCGCGCCGTTGCAACCGACGGTCACCGTCTGGCGATGTGCTCGATGCGTGCCGATATTGGCCAGCCGGATCGCCACCAGGTGATCGTGCCGCGCAAGGGTATCCTCGAATTGGCGCGCCTGCTGACCGAGCCCGACGGCAACGTCAGCATCGTGCTGGGTCAGCATCACATTCGCGCCACCACTGGCGAGTTCACCTTTACGTCCAAGCTGGTTGACGGCAAGTTCCCGGATTACGAACGCGTGTTGCCTAAAGGCGGTGACAAACTGGTGATCGGTGATCGTCAGGCCTTGCGCGAAGCGTTCAGCCGTACGGCGATCCTTTCCAACGAAAAGTACCGTGGCATTCGTCTGCAACTGGCCAACGGTCAGCTTAAAATCCAGGCCAATAACCCGGAGCAGGAAGAGGCGGAAGAAGAAGTGGGCGTCGACTACAACGGCGGCTCGCTGGAAATCGGCTTCAATGTGAGCTACTTGCTGGACGTACTGGGAGTCATGACCACCGAGCAGGTTCGCCTGATTCTGTCGGACTCCAACAGCAGTGCCTTGGTACAGGAATCCGATAACGACGACTCGGCTTACGTTGTTATGCCGATGCGCCTGTAATCATGCTCAGCAGAAGCTAGATGTCCCTCAGTCGCGTCTCGGTCACCGCGGTGCGCAATCTGCACCCGGTGACCTTCTCCCCCTCCCCCCGCATCAATATCCTTCACGGCGCCAATGGCAGTGGCAAAACCAGCGTGCTGGAAGCCATCCATTTGCTGGGGCTCGCTCGTTCCTTTCGCAGTGCACGGCTGTTACCGGTTATCCAGTACGAGCAATTGGCGTGCACGGTATTTGGTCAAGTTGAGCTGGCTGAGGGTGGGCACAGCAGCTTGGGGATATCCCGTGACCGTGGCGGAGAGTTCCAAATTCGCATCGATGGGCAAAATGCTCGTAGTGCTGCGCAACTGGCAGAAATCCTGCCGCTGCAACTGATCAACCCTGACAGCTTTCGTCTGTTGGAAGGTGCGCCGAAAATCCGCAGGCAATTCCTCGATTGGGGTGTGTTCCACGTGGAACCACGTTTCATGGCTACCTGGCAGCGCCTGCAGAAGGCCCTTCGGCAGCGGAACTCGTGGCTGCGGCATGGTACACTTGACGCCGCTTCGCAGGCGGCCTGGGACCGAGAGCTGTGCCTGGCCAGCGACGAAATAGATGAATACCGCCGCGCCTACATCAAAGCCTTGAAACCAGTCTTTGAACAGACCTTGAGTGAGTTGCTGGATCTCGAGGGCCTTACGCTGAGCTACTACCGTGGTTGGGACAAAGAGCGTGAACTGAGTGCAGTGCTCGCCACTTCCTTGCAACGGGATCAGCAAATTGGGCATACCCAGGCCGGCCCCCAACGTGCCGATTTGCGTCTTAGGTTAGGCGCTCATAACGCCGCGGATATCTTGTCCCGTGGCCAGCAAAAGTTGGTGGTGTGCGCATTGCGTATTGCCCAGGGCCACTTGGTGAGTCTGGCCCGACGCGGTCAGTGTATTTATCTGGTGGATGACTTGCCGTCCGAACTCGACGAGCAACACCGCCGCGCGTTATGCCGCTTGTTGGAAGACTTACGCTGCCAGGTGTTTATCACCTGTGTAGACCACGAATTATTGAGGGAAGGCTGGCAGACGGAAACGCCAGTCGCTTTGTTCCACGTGGAACAAGGCCGTATCACCCAGACCCACGACCATCGGGAGTGAAGGCATGAGCGAAGAAAACACGTACGACTCGACCAGCATTAAAGTGCTGAAAGGTTTGGATGCCGTACGCAAACGTCCCGGTATGTACATTGGCGACACTGATGACGGTAGCGGTCTGCACCACATGGTGTTCGAGGTGGTCGACAACTCCATCGACGAAGCTCTGGCCGGTCACTGCGACGACATCAGCATCATCATCCACCCGGACGAATCCATTACTGTTCGTGACAACGGTCGCGGCATCCCGGTAGATGTGCATAAAGAGGAAGGCGTTTCGGCGGCAGAGGTCATCATGACCGTGCTCCACGCCGGCGGTAAGTTCGACGACAACTCCTATAAAGTCTCCGGCGGTTTGCACGGCGTGGGTGTGTCGGTGGTGAACGCACTGTCGGAAGAGCTGATCCTGACCGTGCGCCGTAGCGGCAAAATCTGGGAACAGACCTATGTTCACGGTGTTCCACAAGAACCGATGAAGATCGTCGGTGACAGTGAAACCACCGGTACCCAGATCCACTTCAAGCCCTCGGCTGAAACCTTCAAGAATATTCACTTCAGCTGGGACATCCTGGCCAAGCGCATTCGTGAACTGTCGTTCCTCAACTCCGGTGTGGGTATCGTCCTCAAGGACGAGCGCAGCGGCAAGGAGGAACTGTTCAAGTACGAAGGTGGCCTGCGTGCGTTCGTTGAATACCTGAACACCAACAAGACAGCGGTCAACCAGGTGTTCCACTTCAACATCCAGCGTGAAGACGGCATCGGCGTCGAAATCGCCCTGCAGTGGAACGACAGCTTCAACGAGAACCTGTTGTGCTTCACCAACAACATTCCTCAGCGTGACGGCGGTACTCACCTGGTGGGTTTCCGTTCCGCACTGACGCGTAACCTGAACACCTATATCGAAGCTGAAGGCTTGGCCAAGAAGCACAAAGTCGCGACCACCGGTGACGATGCTCGCGAAGGCCTCACCGCGATTATCTCGGTGAAAGTGCCGGATCCTAAGTTCAGTTCCCAGACCAAAGACAAGCTGGTGTCCTCCGAAGTGAAGACCGCAGTGGAACAGGAGATGGGCAAGTACTTCTCCGACTTCCTGCTGGAGAACCCGAACGAAGCCAAGCTGGTTGTCGGCAAGATGATCGACGCGGCGCGCGCCCGTGAAGCGGCGCGTAAAGCTCGTGAGATGACCCGACGTAAAGGCGCTTTGGATATCGCTGACCTGCCGGGCAAACTGGCCGACTGCCAGGAGAAGGACCCTGCCCTCTCCGAACTGTACCTGGTGGAAGGTGACTCTGCTGGCGGTTCCGCCAAGCAAGGTCGTAACCGTCGCACCCAGGCTATCCTGCCGTTGAAGGGTAAGATTCTCAACGTCGAGAAGGCACGCTTCGACAAGATGATTTCGTCCCAGGAAGTCGGCACCTTGATCACGGCGTTGGGCTGCGGTATCGGCCGTGATGAGTACAACATCGATAAGCTGCGCTATCACAACATCATCATCATGACCGATGCTGACGTCGACGGTTCGCACATCCGTACCCTGCTGCTGACCTTTTTCTTCCGTCAGTTGCCGGAGCTGATCGAGCGTGGCTACATCTACATCGCTCAGCCGCCGTTGTACAAAGTGAAAAAGGGCAAGCAAGAGCAATACATCAAAGACGACGACGCCATGGAAGAGTACATGACGCAGTCGGCCCTGGAAGATGCCAGCCTGCACTTGAACGATGAAGCCCCCGGCATTTCCGGTGAGTCGCTGGAGCGTCTGGTCAACGATTTCCGCATGGTGATGAAGACCCTCAAGCGTCTGTCGCGTCTATACCCACAGGAGCTGACAGAGCACTTCATCTACCTGCCGGCCGTAAGCCTGGAGCAACTGGGCGATCACGCTGCGATGCAGGATTGGCTGGCCCAGTACGAAGTACGCCTGCGCACCGTCGAAAAATCCGGCCTGGTTTACAAAGCCAGCTTGCGTGAAGACCGTGAACGTAACGTGTGGCTGCCAGAGGTCGAACTGATCTCCCACGGCCTGTCGAACTACGTCACCTTCAACCGCGACTTCTTCGGCAGTAATGACTACAAGACCGTCGTAACCCTGGGCGCCCAACTGAGCACCTTGCTGGACGACGGCGCTTATATTCAACGGGGCGAGCGCAAGAAGCAGGTCAAGGAATTCAAGGAAGCCCTCGACTGGCTGATGGCTGAAAGCACCAAGCGCCATACCATTCAACGATACAAAGGGCTGGGTGAAATGAACCCGGATCAATTGTGGGAAACCACCATGGATCCCGCGCAGCGTCGCATGCTTCGCGTGACTATCGAGGATGCCATTGGCGCAGACCAGATCTTCAACACCCTGATGGGTGATGCGGTCGAGCCTCGCCGTGACTTCATTGAAAGCAATGCCCTGGCGGTTTCTAACCTGGACTTCTGATCAGTCGCAACCTGCCACAACAAAAAGGCCAACGCTTAGCGTTGGCCTTTTTTATTACATAAAAAACGCGGGTTATTAGAATGCTCCACGTGGAACATCTGCCCGTTTTTAGCCATTGGTTCCCGTCGCGACGCTCTCCAATCGGTACCCGTACCCATAGATCGTCAACAACTGCCAACCTCTATCTGCGGTGAGGCCAAGCTTGTTGCGCAAGCGATAGATGTGGGTGTCCAACGGCCTGGACGACACCATTTCTTCGTGCGTCCAGAACCGCTCGTACAGATATTCGCGGGACAGCGGCCGAGCCAGGTTGGCAAACAGGCAGCTGGCAAGGCGGTACTCGCGCTCAGTAAGGTTGATGGGTTTACCAGCACGTGTGACGGTCAATTCCGCGTCGTCGAAGGTCAAGTCGTTGAAGCTCTGCACCTCATGGGTTGCTGATTTCTGCAGGCCGTGCCGACGCAGAACAGCGGTGACCCGGGCCTTCAGTTCATTCGGGCGAAAAGGCTTGCTGACGTAATCGTCGGCGCCGCTGTTCAGTGCGGTGACGATATCGCTCTCGGCATCGCGGCTGGTCAGCATGATCACCGCCGGTGGCGATTCCATGTGTTCACGGGTCCAGCGCAGCAGTGCAATGCCGGTGATATCAGGTAGTTGCCAATCGAGTATCAGCAGGTCGAAGGTTTCACGACGTAATTGGCGCAACAGGTCTTCACCGCGTTCGAAGCAATGCAGGGACCAAGGCTGTTCGGCGGTGCTGGGGATTTGTCGCAGTGTCTGTTCCACCCGACGCAATTCCGCGGGTTCGTCATCCAGTATTGCGACACGCATGGGAGGGTCCTTTCTTTTTGAAGAGTCGGCAGTCATTGGCCTATTTCGATTGAAGGCGCTTACTGCATAGATGCCGGTCGGTGAATCTGAAGAATTGTGTTCGGATTCGTCGACCCCTCGGATCTCTCGGTACGCTGGATCAATACGCGATTAACCCATTAAAAGTCCTTGATACCTCGCAAGGAAAGATACCGGCTCCGGACCGTAAGGAAAAGGATCAGCCGACGCGTGCGCTGTCGTAAACTCCTGTGCCCTGTGAGTGGATGTCTATCGGAATTCCCGCTGTTCTGAACATCGAGCCGGATAGTTTTCCATCGTTTGAAAAATGAGCTTCACTTGGGCACAAAGCGTCGTTCTATGACATGGGGTGTCGGCTGACGGCGGTCACCGCCTTGAGGGGGAAACGGGTCTATGCCATTTACTACCATTCGCCAACAGCACAGGCGCACTGACCGATGATGCTTTGGGGCAAAGCCGAAAAACGTCAACCTACCCACGCCCAGCGTTTGTTCCGGGGCCTGGTACGTGAGTGGTTGTGGATAGGTTTGCTGCTGCTGCCGATCACTGCCTATCTCTCGATGAGCCCCGGCCTTGCCCTGAACAACCCGCTATACAACAGTCTTCGCCGTGTGGCCCCACTGCCGATGGACCCGCGCATCTTGCTGGTGACCATCGACGACTCCAGCTTGAAAAAGCTCGGCCAATGGCCCTGGCCCCGTAGCCTGCATGCCGACCTGATTGACCGCCTGAGCGCCGCGCAGCCAGCTGCAATTTTGTTCGATGTGATTTTCAGCGAACCCGGCGACCCTACTCGTGACAAACGCCTGGCCGACGCGGTATGCAACGCAGGTAATGTGCTGTTGCCTCTGGCCCGTGATGATTCCATCAGCTACGGCCAATCCGACGCACAGATGCTGCCGCTGCTCAAATGTGCCAAAGGGGTCGGGCATATCAATGTGGAGGCGGACAGCGATGGAGTGGTGCGCAGCCTGTACCTGCGCGAAGGTCCACCGGACGCCATGGCCCCTCAATTGGCGTGGCTGGCCTTTGCCATGAGCGGCCAACCGTCGCAGATGCCGGGGCAGTCCGAGCAGCCGAACGGCCAGGACTGGCACCGCGATCATGCCGTTCGAATCCCGTTTATCGACCCTGACACTCATTTTTCGAGTGTGTCGTATGTCAGCGTATTAAGCGGGGAGATCCCTCCAGAACAACTGCGCAACCGCCTGATTCTGGTGGGTGCAACAGCGTCGGGGATGGGCGAGCGCTTTGTCACACCGCTTTCGCCTTTGGCGGGTACTACGGCGGGGGTGGAAATCCAGGCCAACGTACTCAATGGTTTGCTGCAGGGGCGCAGCATCGTGGATCTGCCTAGGTGGCTCTCGGCCGTGATGGCAACGTCATGGGTGGCGTTGTTGCTGGGTCTGCTGCTGTACCGTGCACGCTATGCGCTGTGGATGACCATGGGATGCATGATTGCGGCGTTGGTCGTGTCCGCCCTGCTGTTGCGGTTGGGCCACTGGTGGCCGCCCGCGGCCTGCTTGATCGGCTTGCTGCTCAGCTACTTGATCTGGAATTGGCGCCGTCTCAGCGTAATCCTCGCCTACTTCGGCTGGGAATTGGCGCGTCTGGATGACGAGCCCAAGGTCTTGCCTGAACGCCGCCGCGCACCTGCGAGCAACGGGGATGTATTGCAGGACCGTATCTTTGCCCTTGAGCAAGCGGTCAGTCGTACGCGAGACACCCGACGCTTTATGGCCGATGGGCTGGAATGCCTGCCTGTCGCGACGCTGATCGCGGACACCCAAGGCAATATCCTGCTGGCTAACCGTATTGCGCGCGACGTGTTCGGCAATGAGCTGGTCAGTCAAAACCTCCTGGAGCAGTTGGTTGACCTCGGTTATCCACCCTTGCACAACGGCGTGCGCCCTGCCCTGTCGGCGTTGGCGCTCGTCGAGTTTCGCGATATCCACCAGCGCAGCCTGCGCATGGAGCTGGCTCCGTTATTGCCTGCCGAAGGTGATGTAGCGCTGGGATGGCTGTTGAGCCTCACTGACTTGAGTAAGGAACGCGAGGCGCAGCAACACCGCGAAACCATGTTGCGCTTTCTTTCCCACGACCTGCGTGCGCCGCATTCGGCGATCCTTGCGCTGCTGGATGTGCACAACGCTGAGTCGCCGGTATTTGCCCTGATCGAGCAGCAGGTACGTCGTGCCTTGAGCCTGACTGAGTCGTTCGTCCAACTGGCTAAAGCCGAAGCCGATGGCTACCAGTTTCAACCGACGCTGTTCGCCATGCTGGTGATGGATGCCTTTGACCAAGTGGCGCTGATCGCCCAGCTCAAGGGCATTCATCTGGTTCATGATCTGGATGAGGCTGATGAAGGGATGGTCTGTGCTGACCAATCGCTACTCACGCGCGCGTTGTTCAACGTGCTGGAAAATGCCATCAAATATTCCCCATCCGGTACTACCGTGAGGTTGCGGCACGGCAGCGCGCAAGGCTGGTTGGAATGCCGCATCAGCGATCAGGGGCCAGGGATAGCAGCCAAGGATTTGCCGGAGTTGTTCAGCCAGTACAAGCGCTTCGATTCGGCCCAGGGCAGTGAAGGGCTGGGGTTGGGGCTGACCATGGTCAAGGCGGTCGTGGAACGTCACGGAGGGCGTGTGGAGTGTGAAAGCGCAGTGGGCAAAGGCACCACGTTCAGTCTGCAGTTGCCGTTGCTGGATGACTGCTGAAACGTGCTGTTCGGCTGTGTATAAAAAACCGGTCACAAGGACCGGTTTTTTTATGAGGAAAAAACTTATGCACGTTTTCCGGAATTTTATGACCTTGAGAAATATGTATGTAAATCAGCGCGTTATGAACAAAAAAAGCCAATTTGCCAACAAAGCGTACACAGGTTATCCACAGTTGCTCATACCACCGGTGTATCCACCACCACCGGTTCCGGCGGGAGGGAACCCATGGCCCGTTGCTGCGCTTCATTCCAGGCCTGGGCACGCTCATTCAGCGCGGCAATGGCGCGTGGGCCCTCGCCTTCTGCGTACATGGGTTCGCCAATCACCACGGTGATGGTGCCTTCGCGTTTTGCCCAGCCGGTTTTCGGCCAGAATTTGCCGGCGTTATGCGCAATCGGTAACACCGGCAGGTGAGCGTTAACCGCCAACGCCGTACCGCCGCGGGAGAATTTGCCCACGGTACCAAAGGGCACCCGTGTACCTTCCGGGAAGATCAGTACCCACACGCCATCCTTGAGCAGCTCGTCACCCTTCTTGGCCACATGCTTGAGCGCCGCCTTGGGGTTGTCCCGGTCGATGGCGATAGGACGCAACATGGCCATGGCCCAGCCGAAGAACGGCACATACAGCAGCTCGCGCTTGAGCACCTGGCTCAGGGGCGAGAAGTACGCCGAGAGAAAGAATGTTTCCCAGGTGCTCTGGTGGTTCGACAGAATCACGCAGGGCTGGTCCGGGACGTTTTCAGCGCCCTTGATCTCGAAACGAATGTTCAGGAACACCTTGGTCAGCCACAACGCGCAGCGGCACCAATAAACGTTGATAAAGCGATAGCGCGCCTTGAACGGCAAAAACGGCGCAATAAAAAAGCTCAGGGTGCACCAGAGAAGCGAACTGGTGCCCAGCAGCAGGTAAAAGAAAAAGGTTCTGATGGCCTGCAAGATCGACATGGCGGCATTTACCGTTGCGGGACACGGCCCGCCTGTTGAAAAGCGCACTCCCGAACAATCCTTGATCAGGAAGTCGAGGGCAGCTAGTTGTTGATAAGTTCTGCGGCAACTGCCGCAAGATCGTCAAAAATCAATGTGCCTACCGGCAGGTTTTTCGCCTGGGTCTTCTCGCCTTTTCCGGTTTTTACCAAAACGGGTTGAGAGTCGACGGCGTTGGCCGCCTCCAGGTCACCGAGGCTGTCCCCGACGAACCATATCCCAGCTAGCGGCACGTTGTAATGTTCTGCAATGGTTTTCAACATGCCCGGTTTGGGCTTGCGGCAATCGCAGCCCTCATCCGGCCCGTGGGGGCAGTAAACCACCAGCCCCACCTCACCGCCCTGCTCCGCCACTAACGTGCGCAAGCGCGCGTGCATGGCGTCCAGGGTGGCAATGTCGTAGTAGCCACGGGCAATGCCGGACTGGTTGGTGGCGATGGCCACGGTCCAGCCGGCCTTGCTCAACTGCGCGATGGCCTCGATCGAGCCGGGCAGTGGAATCCACTCCGCCACCGACTTGATGTAAGCGTCGGAGTCGTAATTGATCACCCCGTCCCGATCGAGAATCAGCAGTTTCAACATGGGTCAGCTCAGCGTCGAGATGTCAGCGATGTTGACGAACAAGCCACGCAGACGCGCCAGCATGGCGTAGCGGTTTTTCCGCACGCCGGCATCTTCGGCATTGATCATCACCGCTTCAAAGAACGCATCCACCGGCTCACGCAAGGTGGCCAGGCGCGCCAGGGCTTCGGCGTAGTTGCGTTCGGCAATCAGCGGCTTCACTGCGTTTTCTGCCTTGGCGATGGCCGAGTTCAGCGAGAACTCCTTGGCATCGGCAAACAGGCCTGGGTCTACGTCGGCATTGCCCAGGCCTTCGGCCTTGCTCAGCAGGTTCGACACACGTTTGTTCACGGCGGCCAGCGCATCGGCTTCCGGCAGTTTGCGGAACGCTTGCACGGCTTGCACACGCTGATCGAAATCCAGCGCCGAAGCCGGTTGGAGGGCACGTACCGACAGGTAGACGGAAACGTCCACGCCTTCGTCTTCATAACGCGCACGCAGGCGGTCGAACACAAACTCCAGCACTTGCTCAGCCAGGCCGGCTTGCTTGACCTTGGCGCCGAACTGGCCGACGGCGAACACCACGGCCTGGGTCAGGTCGAGGTCGAGTTTTTTGTCGATCAGGATACGCAGCACGCCCAAGGCCGCGCGACGCAGGGCATAGGGGTCTTTGCTGCCGGTAGGCAGCATGCCGATACCGAAGATGCCGACCAGGGTGTCCAGTTTGTCGGCGATGGCCACGGCCGCACCGGTGAGGGTGGTCGGCAGTTCGGCGCCGGCACCGCGCGGCATGTACTGCTCGTTAAGCGCCAGGGCGACATCATCCGCCTCGCCGTCGTTGAGGGCGTAGTAGTAGCCGGCAACGCCTTGCATCTCAGGGAATTCGCCAACCATCTCGGTGGCCAGGTCGCACTTGGACAGCAAGCCCGCACGCGCGGCCCAGGCTGCGTCACCACCAATGCGCGGGGCAATGTAGGCCGCCAGCTTGGAAACACGTACGGCCTTGTCGTAGACGCTGCCGAGTTTTTCCTGGAACACCACGTTTTGCAGGCGCAGGTTGAAGTCTTCGAGCTTCTGCTTCTTGTCTTGCTTGAAGAAAAACTCGGCGTCGGTCAGGCGCGGGCGAACGACTTTCTCGTTACCGGCGATGATCTGCTGCGGGTCCTTGCTCTCGATGTTGGCCACGGTGATAAAGCGCGGCAGCAACTTGCCGTCCACGTCCAACAGGCAGAAGTACTTCTGGTTGTCCTGCATGGTGGTGATCAGGGCTTCCTGCGGCACGTCGAGGAAACGCTCTTCGAACGAGCACACCAGTGGCACCGGCCACTCGACCAGCGCGGTCACTTCGTCAAGCAGGCTTGGCGGCACGATGGCGGTGCCTTCCTGCAGACGGGCCAGCTCTTCGGTGCGCTTGCTGATCAGCTCGCGACGCTCGTTGGCGTCCGCCAGCACATAGGCTGCACGCAAATCGCTGAGGTAGTTGGCCGGCGAGGTAATACGCACGCTTTGCGGATGATGGAAGCGGTGACCACGGGAGTCACGGCCAGCCTTCTGGGTGAGGATGGTGCAATCGATGACCTGGTCACCGAGCAGCATCACCAGCCACTGGGTTGGGCGTACGAACTCTTCCTTGCGGGCACCCCAGCGCATGCGCTTGGGGATAGGCAGGTCATTCAGGGAATCTTCGACGATAGTCGGCAACAGGCTGGCGGTGGGCTTGCCGGTGATGACCTGGCTGAAGCGCAGTTTCGGACCGCTTTGGTCGATCTCGCTCAGCTCCACGCCACACTTCTTGGCAAAACCAAGGGCGGCCTGGGTTGGGTTGCCATCGGCGTCGAACGCGGCCTGGCGCGGTGGGCCGTCGAGGTTGATGCTGCGGTCCGGCTGCTGGGTTTCCAGCGCGGTCAGCAATACCGCCAGGCGGCGCGGCGCGGCGTAGACCTTCTTGGCTTCAAATTTCAGGCCGGCGGTGTGCAGGCCTTTTTCGATACCGGCCAGGAATGCCTCGGCCAAGGTATTGAGCGCCTTGGGTGGCAGCTCTTCAGTGCCCAGTTCAACCAGGAAATCTTGAGCACTCATTGTGCAGCCTCCAGCTTAGCCAACACTTCATCACGCAGGTCCGGGGTGGCCATCGGGAAGCCCAGCTTGGCGCGAGCCAGCAGGTAGGCTTGGGCGACGGAACGTGCCAGGGTGCGTACGCGCAGGATGTATTGCTGGCGCGCGGTCACCGAGATGGCACGGCGAGCATCCAGCAGGTTGAAGGTATGGGACGCCTTCAACACCATTTCATAGCTCGGCAACGGCAGCGGCTGGTCGAGTTCGATCAGGCGCTTGGCTTCGCTTTCATAGAAATCGAACAGTTCGAACAGCTTGTCGACGTTGGCGTGTTCGAAGTTATAGGTCGATTGCTCCACTTCGTTCTGGTGGAACACGTCGCCGTAGGTCACTTTGCCGAACGGGCCGTCAGCCCACACCAGGTCGTAGACCGAGTCCACGCCTTGCAGGTACATGGCCAGGCGCTCCAGGCCGTAGGTGATTTCGCCGGTCACCGGGTAGCACTCGATGCCGCCCGCTTGCTGGAAGTAAGTGAATTGCGTCACTTCCATGCCATTGAGCCAGACCTCCCAGCCCAGGCCCCAGGCGCCCAGGGTTGGCGATTCCCAGTTGTCTTCGACGAAACGGATGTCGTGGACCAGTGGGTCCAGGCCGACATGTTTCAACGAGCCCAGGTACAGTTCCTGGAAGTTGTCCGGGTTCGGCTTCAGTACTACCTGGAACTGGTAGTAGTGCTGCAGACGGTTCGGGTTTTCGCCGTAGCGGCCGTCAGTCGGGCGGCGACTGGGTTGCACATAAGCGGCGTTCCAGGTTTCCGGGCCGATGGCCCGCAGGAAGGTAGCGGTGTGGAAAGTGCCGGCGCCTACTTCCATATCGTAGGGCTGAAGTACCACACAACCTTGCTCGGCCCAGTATTGCTGGAGGGCGAGGATCAAGTCTTGGAAGGTACGCACGGCTGGCGTAGGCTGGCTCACGAAATTCACCTGTTACTTGGGCTGCGATTTAAAGAGCGGGAGTATACCCGATTCGGCCCCGCCACCACTCCCTGGAGCCTTATGCCACGCTGCTTTTGGTGTTCTGAAGATCCGCTGTACATGGCTTATCACGATCAAGAGTGGGGAACGCCGCTGCGCGATGCGCAGGGTTTGTTCGAGTTGCTTTTACTCGAAGGGTTCCAGGCGGGCCTGTCCTGGATCACCGTTTTACGCAAACGCGAGCATTATCGAAAGGTCTTGTTCGGGTTCGATGCGCACCGCCTGGCGCGCTTGAGCGATGCCGAGATCGAAGCTCTGATGCTCGATCCGGGCATCGTGCGTAACCGTCTCAAGCTCAACGCCACCCGCCGCAACGCCGCCGCCTGGCTGGCGTTGGAAGATCCGGTGGGCTTGCTCTGGTCGTTCGTCGGCGGGGTGCCCAAGGTCAACCACTTCAAGGACCGCAGCGAAGTCCCGGCGATTACGCCAGAGGCTGAAGCGATGAGCAAAGCGCTGAAAAAAGCCGGCTTCACCTTCGTTGGGCCCACCATCTGCTACGCGTTCATGCAGGCTTCGGGCATGGTCATGGACCACACTCAGGACTGCGACCGTTACGCGGACTTGGCCAACGCCGGTTAGAATGCGCGTTTTGCGCACCACACACGATCAGGAGTGACCTGTGGAAAAGTTAAAAGGCGCCTTGCTGGTAGGCGCTCTGCGGTTGTTTGCGCTGCTGCCCTGGCGGGCCGTCCAAGCCGTCGGCACGGCCATCGGCTGGGTCATGTGGAAAACCCCCAACCGCTCCCGCGACACCGTGCGGATCAACCTTTCCAAATGCTTCCCGAACATGGACTCGGCCGAGCGCGAACGTCTGGTGGGCCGCAGCCTGATGGACATCGGCAAGTCCCTGACCGAAAGCGCCTGCGCCTGGATCTGGCCGGCCCAGCGTTCCATCGACCTGGTGCGCGAAGTTGAAGGCCTGGAGGTGCTGCACGAAGCCCTGGCCTCGGGCAAGGGCGTGGTCGGCATCACCAGCCACCTGGGCAACTGGGAGGTGTTGAACCACTTCTATTGCAGCCAGTGCAAACCGATCATTTTCTACCGCCCGCCCAAGCTCAAGGCGGTGGATGAATTGCTGCGCAAGCAACGCGTGCAACTGGGTAACCGCGTGGCCGCGTCGACCAAGGAAGGCATCCTCAGTGTCATCAAGGAAGTGCGCAAAGGCGGCCAGGTGGGCATTCCAGCGGATCCTGAACCGGCCGAATCCGCCGGGATCTTCGTGCCGTTCTTTGCCACCCAGGCGCTCACCAGCAAGTTCGTGCCGAACATGCTCGCTGGCCACAAGGCCGTAGGCGTATTCCTGCACGCGCTGCGCCTGCCCGACGGTTCCGGCTACAAAGTGATCCTGGAGGCGGCACCGCAAGACATGTACAGCACCGACACCGCCACGTCCTGCGCGGCGATGAGCAAGGTGGTGGAGCGTTATGTCGGCGCCTACCCGAGCCAGTACATGTGGAGCATGAAACGCTTCAAGAAACGCCCGCCGGGTGAAGCGCGGTGGTACTGACCCACTGCTGACCCAAAGCCAATACAAAACCAAATGTGGGAGCAACTGTCTTGATGACCCTAACTTTGGCATCGCTTTTTAAGACAGCCAAGCTCCCACAGCTTCAAGCCGTGTGACCTTCAACCACACATCGCTGCAGATTCAGGCAGCGTGTTCTTTCCATTCGGCTCTATAACGCAGCATCGCGTTCAGCCTGACTAACAAAACACGCATGCATGCAATTAGCGCAACTTTTGCGCGTTTGCCTTTGTCGCGCAGTGCTTTATAGCGGGCCTGGAATTCAGGCTGTTCCCGGATGACAACCCAGCAGGCCATGTAGAGCGAGCGACGCACGGAAAACCTCCCGCCGCTAATGTGACGCGCACCTTGGTGTTTCCCACTGTCGTTGTTATACGGAGCGAGGCCCGCTAGCGCCGTGATCGGACGCCTGCCAATCTCGCCCAGCTCCGGCAGATATGCCATTAGGCTAGCCGCCGTAATGAGCCCGATGCCCTTAACTGAGCACAGGCGTTCGACTTTTTCGCGGTCTAGCCTGTTGGCGGTTTCGCGAATCAGCTGCTCTATCGCGTTCACAGCCTTGCTCAAGTAGTCGATATGGCTCTGCAACGCCGGTTTTACTACGTCGCAGGAGGCTGTTTTCAGGCGCCTTCTGTCATCGTCCCTCTGCTGAACAAAGTTCTCTCGCTGCTGGACTAACGCGCGCAACTCGTCATGTTCCGGGCTGGTGATTCGGCTGCTTGGTGAGTCGAGAACCGCTGCGAACTGCGCAAGAGACTTTGCGTCTATCGGGTCGGTTTTAGCGTGTTGCCCCATCGCCCTGGAAAAACTCTTGGCCCGACGGGGATTGACGCAGATGACATTAAGGCCCGCAGCCTGAAGCGCCTTCATGACTTTGCGCTCATAACCGCCAGTAGCCTCCAACACCACGCGTCCGACCTGGTGAAGCAATAGCCACCCAATCAACCCAGGGAAATCTTCTTCGGCGTTAGCGCAATTTACCCCAACGTCAACCTGATGAACTCGAGCTTCAAGGCTGTCCTTGGAAACATCAATGCCTGCTGGATAGGAAAACATAGCCAAACCCTCTTACACTAAAAGTGAGAGCGCTCTGGCTTGGCCCACGCTTGTAACTGTTCGAGGTGGGCTCGTTCAACTGTTCGGGCTCATGTCCAGAGCGGAGAAGTGAGTGGCAGCATGGGCTCCCACACGTGCTTTAAGCACTTCGGGCATTCAGCTTGCCACTCACCCTCTCACTCTCAGCTTAATCCCGTATCAAGACACAAGGGGGCAAGCCCCCTCCCACATTTTTCGATCTGCTTAGGCCTGGCGGTCGAGTTTCTTCAGGAACACCGTCATTTCTTTTTCGGCTTGTTTGTCGCCATGGGCCTGGGCCGCTTCGATACCCTTCTCCCACGCCTGTCGCGCTGCGGCGTTATCACCCTGCCCCAACTGCGCCTTGCCCAACAACTTCCACGCCGCCGAATACTTCGGATCAAACTCGACGCATTTGCTTAGATGCGCCGCCGCCTTGGCGTTGTCCTTCAGGTCCAGATAACCCTTGCCCAGCCCAAAGCGCAGCAGCGAGTTATCCACACCCTTGGCGAGCATTTTTTCCAGGGATTCGAGCATGTCGGTCACTCCGTTTGATCAGAAAAAGCTCAACCCCACGTGGAACAGTTTCTCCACATCGCGGATATGTTTCTTATCCACAAGGAAAAGGATCACGTGGTCACCGGTAGCGATCACGGTATCGTCGTGGGCAATGATCACTTCTTCATCACGAATGATCGCGCCGATGGTCGTGCCCGGTGGCAGGCCAATGTCACGGATGGCCTTGCCGATCACCTTGCTCGACTTTGAATCACCATGGGCGATCGCCTCGATGGCTTCCGCCGCGCCCCGGCGCAGGGAGTGCACGCTGACGATATCGCCACGGCGTACGTGGGCGAGCAAGGTGCCGATAGTCGCCAGTTGGGGGCTGATGGCGATGTCGATGTCGCCACCCTGGATCAAGTCGACGTACGCCGGGTTGTTGATGATGGTCATCACCTTCTTCGCCCCCATCCGCTTGGCCAGCAATGACGACATGATGTTGGCTTCGTCATCGTTGGTCAGGGCCAGGAAGATATCGGCGTCGGCGATGTTTTCTTCCATCAGCAGGTCGCGGTCCGAGGCACTGCCCTGCAATACGACGGTGCTGTCGAGGGTGTCGGACAAATGCCGGCAGCGCGCAGGGCTCATCTCGATGATCTTCACCTGGTAGCGGCTTTCGATCGCCTCGGCCAGGCGCTCGCCGATCTGCCCGCCACCGGCGATAACGATGCGTTTGTAGTTCTCGTCGAGGCGGCGCATTTCGCTCATCACCGCACGAATATTCGCCTTGGCGGCGATGAAAAATACTTCGTCGTCAGCCTCGATCACGGTATCGCCCTGGGGCAGGATCGGCCGGTCACGTCGGAAAATTGCCGCGACGCGGGTTTCCACATTTGGCATGTGTTCGCGCAGCTGGCGCAGTTGCTGGCCCACCAATGGGCCGCCGTAATAGGCCTTCACCGCCACCAGTTGCGCCTTGCCGCCGGCGAAGTCGATCACCTGCAAGGCGCCGGGGATTTCGATCAGGCGCTTGATGTAGTGAGTCACCACTTGTTCCGGGCTGATCAGCACGTCCACCGGAATCGCGTCGTTGTCGAACAGGTCGGCGCGGGTCAGGTAGGCCGCTTCGCGTACCCGGGCAATCTTGGTGGGGGTGTGGAACAGGGTGTGGGCGACCTGGCAGGCGACCATATTGGTTTCGTCGCTGTTGGTCACGGCGACCAGCATGTCGGCGTCGTCGGCACCAGCCTGGCGCAGCACCGTCGGGAACGATGCGCGGCCCTGCACGGTGCGGATATCCAGGCGGTCACCGAGGTCTCGCAGGCGCTCGCTGTCGGTGTCGACCACGGTAATGTCATTGGCCTCGCTGGCCAAATGTTCAGCCAGTGTGCCGCCAACCTGCCCTGCTCCAAGGATGATGATTTTCATCCGGTCACTCCCTTAAAACCATTCAGCCGCGCGCGGCGGCGATCTTGATCAGTTTGGCGTAGTAGAAGCCATCATGCCCGCCTTCCTGCGCCAGCAACTGGCGGCCGTGGGGCTGCTTGATGCCGGCGGCCGTGGCGAGGTCCAGTTCCCGCGCGCCGCTGGTGCGGGCGAGGAAGGCTTCGATCACCTCGGTGTTTTCGGTGGGCAAGGTCGAGCAGGTGGCGTAAAGCAGAATGCCGCCGACTTCCAGGGTCGGCCACAGCGCGTCGAGCAGTTCACCTTGCAGCACGGCCAGGGCGGCGATGTCGTCGGGCTGGCGCGTGAGTTTGATGTCCGGGTGGCGGCGGATCACACCGGTGGCGGAGCACGGTGCGTCGAGCAGGATGCGCTGGAAGGGTTTGCCGTCCCACCAGGTGGCCGTGTCGCGGCCATCGGCGGCAATTAGTTCGGCATCCAGGCCCAGGCGTGCGAGGTTTTCTCGCACACGCACCAGGCGTTTGGCTTCCAGATCGACGGCGACTACGCCGGCCAGGCCTTTTTCGACCTCCAGGATGTGACACGTCTTACCGCCCGGGGCGCAGCAGGCATCGAGTACCCGCTGACCTGGGGCGAGATCGAGCAGGTCGGCGGCGAGCTGCGCGGCTTCGTCCTGCACACTGATCCAGCCTTCGGCAAAGCCCGGCAGGCTGCGTACATCAGCGGCGGCTTCGAGCACGATGCCGTCGGTGCTGAACACGCAAGGCGTGGCGTTGATACCGGCCGCGGTCAGCAATTGCAGGTACGCATCGCGGCTGTGATGGCGACGGTTGACCCGCAGAATCATTGGCGGGTGCGCATTGTTGGCCGCACAAATCGCTTCCCACTGCTCAGGCCAGAATGCCTTGAGAGATTTTTGCAGCCAGCGCGGGTGGGCGGTGCGCACCACCGGGTCATGCTCCAGCTCGGCCAGCAGTGCTTCGCTTTCGCGCTGGGCGCGGCGCAGCACGGCGTTGAGCAGGGCCTTGGCCCAGGGCTTTTTCAGCTTGTCGGCGCAACCGACGGTTTCGCCGATGGCGGCGTGAGCCGGCACGCGGGTGTAGAGCAACTGATACAGACCCACCAGCAGCAACGCTTCCACATCGGCGTCCGCCGCCTTGAACGGCTTTTGCAGCAGCTTGGCCGCCAGCGCCGACAAGCGCGGCTGCCAACGGGCGGTACCAAAGGCCAGGTCCTGGGTGAAGCCGCGATCACGGTCTTCAACCTTGTCCAACTGCGTGGGCAGCGAACTGTTCAGCGAAGCTTTGCCATTGAGTACAGCGGCGAGAGCCTTGGCGGCAGCCAGACGTGGGTTCATTGCGCAGCCACCCCGAGTACGGTGCCAAGGGCAAATTTCTCACGACGGCTGTTGAACAAATCGCTGAAATTCAGCGCCTTGCCACCGGGCAATTGCAGGCGCGTCAGGCACAGTGCCTGTTCACCGCAGGCGACCAACAGGCCGTCCTTGCTGGCGCCAATGATCTCGCCGGGGGCGCCTTTGCCGTCGGCCAGGGTCGCGGTCAGTACTTTCAGGGCTTCGCCGTTCAGGGTGCTATGGCAGATCGGCCACGGGTTGAACGCGCGCACCAAACGCTCCAGCTCCACCGCCGGGCGGCTCCAGTCGAGGCGTGCTTCGTCTTTGTTCAATTTGTGGGCGTAGGTGGCCAGGCTGTCATCCTGCACTTCGCCTTCCAGGGTGCCGGCAGCGAGACCGGCGATGGCCTGGATCACGGCAGGTGGGCCCATTTCAGCCAGGCGGTCATGCAGGCCGCCGCCGGTGTCTTCGGCGGTGATCGCCGTGGCGACTTTGAGTAGCATCGGGCCAGTGTCCAAGCCCGCCTCCATGCGCATCACGGTCACACCGCTTTCGCTGTCACCCGCCTCCACCGCGCGCTGGATCGGCGCCGCACCGCGCCAGCGTGGCAGCAGCGAGGCATGGCTGTTGATGCAACCCAGGCGCGGGATGTCCAGCACCACCTGCGGCAGGATCAAACCGTAGGCCACCACCACCAGCAGGTCGGGCTTGAGCGCGGCCAGCTCGGCCTGGGCCTCGGCGTTGCGTAAGGTCGGTGGCTGCAGCACAGCAATGTTGTGTTCAAGCGCCAGTTGCTTGACCGGGCTCGGCATCAGTTTTTGCCCGCGACCGGCCGGGCGATCCGGCTGGGTGTACACCGCGACGATGTCATAAGGGCTGGCAAGCAGCGCCTTGAGGTGTTCGGCGGCAAATTCGGGTGTACCGGCAAAAACAATGCGCAGTGGCTCGGTCATGGGAGGTCTCGGTTAAAAGCAGTCACAAAAGAAAAAGGCTTGCCGCAGCAAGCCTTTGGAAGGAGGGCATCAAGCTTGCTGGCGATGCTTTTTTTCCAGCTTCTTCTTGATCCGGTCGCGCTTGAGTGTGGACAGGTAATCCACAAACAGCTTGCCGTTGAGGTGGTCGCATTCGTGCTGGATGCACACCGCCAGCAGGCCTTCGGCAATCAGCTCGAACGGCTTGCCGTCGCGGTCCAGCGCCTTGATCTTCACGCGCAACGGGCGCTCCACATTCTCGTAGAACTCCGGCACCGAAAGGCAACCTTCCTGGTACTCGCCCATCTCTTCGGTCAGTGGTTCGAACTCGGGGTTGATGTATACCCTCGGTTCGCTGCGATCCTCGGACAGGTCCATGACCACGACGCGCAAATGCACGTTGACCTGGGTGGCGGCGAGGCCGATGCCCGGCGCTTCATACATTGTTTCAAACATGTCATCGACCAACTGACGAACCTTGTCGTCCACTACGGCCACCGGTTTGGCGATCGTGCGCAGGCGCGAGTCGGGGAATTCGAGGATGTTCAAAATAGCCATAAGCGTAATTGCTGCACATGTGAGGTAGAGGCAAATCGGCGGTGGGATGGACCCACATGGCCGGTGTGAAACGCCCCAAAGCCGCGAAGGCTCTGGCATTTCACGCGAACGCACATAATAAAGGAGATTCACCCCATGAGGAAATCGCTACTCGTCTTGCTGCTGTGGGCGCCGTTCGCAATGGCCCTGCTGCCGCCGCCCGGCCAGCGTCTGGATCAACCGACGCAACAGGCCATCCAGCGCTTTTTACTGCATAACCGCATTCTCGATACACCGCAGGACCTGGACCGCGCGCCCTACATCGTCGCGGCGGGCGCCGGTCATGTGTTGGGCGCCAATGATGAGCGTGTGTACGCCAGGGGCAACCTGGACCCGACTCAGCCCAGCTATGGGATCTTTCGCCGAGGCAGGGTTTATACCGACCCGGAGACCCAGGAGCTGCTGGGCCTCAACGTCGACGATATCGGCAGCGCACGCTTTGTGAATGCCGGCGATCTGAGCACCCTGGCCGTGCAGCGGGCCACCCGGGAGATACGCCCCGGCGACCGTCTGCTCCATGCCCTGGCGCCCATTGAGTTGGCACATGTGCAAGCGCTCAAGCCTGCGCCCTTCGTCCAGGGGCAGATTATCGACATTCCCAAAGGCGTTACCCAAATCGGCGTGCTCGACGCCATCACCCTGAACAAAGGCCGGCGCGACGGTCTGGTCGAAGGCCAGCTGCTGACCGTTATCAAGACCGGCGCCACCGTGCGCGACACGCTCACGAATGCGCCCGTAACACTGCCCGACGAGCGCGCCGGCACTCTGCTGGTGTTCCGCACGTTTGAAAAGCTCAGCTACGGCCTGGTGCTCAGCGCATCGCATCCGCTGGCGGTGTTGGACCGTTTCGAGACGGTTCGTCAATCGCAATAAATAGCCTGCTAAATAAGTTACCAACAGAGTTATCCACAGCTTGTTCCGGTCAAGGATGATCCGATGTATCCGACAAACAGCCACCCAATTTCCCCGTCAGAACTGGAAGCACGGCTACGCCTGCACAGGCTCCCGGAACTGGGGCCCAAGCGTTTTCGCTTATTGATCGAAGCGTTCGGCAGCGCTTCAAAAGCCATCAGTGCCCCCGCCAGTGCCTGGCGTGCGCTGGGCTTGCCAACCCTCAGCGCCGAAGCTCGGCGCAGCCCTGAAATACGCGACGGTGCCAGCGAGGCATTGGCTTGGCTGGCGCGCCCGGCCCAGCATTTGTTGATGTGGGACCAACCTGAGTACCCCGCGCTGCTGGCGCAGATCGACGATGCACCGCCGCTGTTGTTCGTCGCCGGCGACCCCGCAATCCTGGAAAAACCGCAACTGGCGATGGTCGGCAGTCGCCGTGCCTCGCGCCCCGGCATGGACACCGCCGCGGCGTTTTCCCGCAGCCTGGCGAGTGCCGGTTTTGTCATCACCAGCGGCTTGGCCCTGGGCATTGATGGCGCGGCGCATCAAGCGGCGTTGGATGTGGGAGGCCACACAATCGGCGTACTGGGCACGGGGCTGGAAAATTTTTATCCACAGCGCCACCGACGGCTTGCTGCCGCGATGATTGCCCAAGGCAGCGCGGTGGTTTCCGAGTTCCCGTTGGACGCCCCGCCCCAGGCCAGTAACTTTCCCCGGCGTAATCGGATCATCAGTGGCCTGTCCCTGGGCGTATTGGTGGTGGAAGCCAGCATGGCCAGCGGCTCGTTGATCACCGCAAAACTGGCCGCCGAGCAGGGGCGTGAGGTGTATGCGATCCCAGGTTCGATTCATCATCCCGGTGCCAAGGGCTGTCACCAGTTGATCCGCGAGGGCGCGACGCTGGTGGAGACCATCGAGCACATTCTCGAAGGTTTACGCGGCTGGCAGGCCTTGTCGCGTCCGGCCCCGTTGCCGGTGACGCACCCGCTGGTGGCGCTGCTGCACGCCGCCCCCCACACCAGTGAAGCCTTGGCGATTGCCAGCGGGCGGCCGTTGTCTCAGGTGTTGGCGAACCTCACGGAGTTGGAGCTGGAAGGCCAGGTGATCTGCGAAAGCGGGCGCTGGGTTGCGCGCTGTCAGCTTTTGTAGCGACTCGTTTTATTGGAACTGGGTTTTGTAATGAAGATCGGTAAACTGCCCAGAGCTTAGTCTGGAGAGTTAAACCATGGTCAACAGGTGGCGTGTGCAAGAAGCCGCACGAGAAATTCGCGCAGGCGCGGTGATTGCCTATCCAACCGAGGCGGTCTGGGGCCTGGGCTGCGACCCTTGGAACGAAGAAGCGGTGGACCGGCTGCTGGCGATCAAAAATCGCTCGGTGGACAAGGGCCTGATCCTGGTTGCCGACAATATTCGCCAGTTCGATTTTCTGTTTGAAGACTTCCCCGATGCGTGGATCGAACGCATGGCGAGCACCTGGCCGGGGCCGAATACCTGGCTGGTGCCTCATCAGGATTTGTTGCCGGAATGGGTGACCGGCGTGCATGACACGGTGGCGCTGCGGGTCAGCGATCACCCATTGGTGCGGGATTTGTGTTCACTGGTGGGGCCGTTGATTTCCACCTCGGCCAACCCTCAGGGCCGCCCGGCTGCCCGCACGCGGATTCGCGTGGAGCAGTATTTCCGCGGCCAGGTGGACGTGGTCTTGGGTGGCGCCTTGGGCGGGCGCAAGAACCCCAGCCTGATCCGTGACCTGGTGACGGGCGATGTGGTGCGTCCGTCGTAGTGCTTTTGTGGCGAGGGCGCTTGCCCCCTCGCCACAACGGGCAGTCAAGGCAGCAAAATCGTCGAGCCCGTGGTACGCCGCGCCGACAACTCCGTCTGCGCCTTCGCCGCGTCTGCCAGCGGATACCGCTGGTTGATATCAATGCGCACCTTGCCGCTTTTGATCATCGAAAACAGATCGTCCGCCATCATCTGCAGGTTTTCCGCATTGTTGGCGTACGTCGCCAGCGTGGGCCGGGTGACGTACAGCGAGCCTTTTGCCGACAGAATTCCCAGGTTCACCCCATCTACGGCGCCTGACGCATTGCCGAAGCTCACTACCAGCCCACGTGGCGCGACGCTGTCGAGGGAGGTCAGCCAGGTGTCCTTGCCGACGCCGTCGTACACCACCGGTACCTTTTTGCCGTCAGTCAATTCCAGCACGCGCTGTGCGACGTTTTCCTTGCTGTAGTCGATGGTTTCCCATGCGCCGAGGGATTTGGCCACGGCGGCTTTTTCCGCCGAGCTGACGGTGCCGATCAACTTCACGCCCAGGGCCTTGGCCCATTGGCAGGCCAGGGAACCCACGCCACCCGCTGCGGCATGGAACAGGATGGTTTCGCCACCCTTCAGTTCATACGTCTGGCGCAGCAGGTATTGCACGGTGAGGCCCTTGAGCATGGCACCGGCGGCTTGTTCGAAGCTGATGTCGTCCGGCAGGTGCACCAGGTTGGCGGCGGGCAGCACGTGGAATTGGCTGTAGGCACCCAGTGGGCCGCTGCCGTAGGCCACGCGGTCGCCGACCTTGAATTGGCTGACTTCGCTGCCGATGGCATCCACCACGCCGGCGCCTTCCGCCCCCAGGCCCGATGGCAAGGCCGGCGGTGCGTACAGCCCACTGCGAAAATAGGTGTCGATGAAGTTCAGGCCAATCGCCTCGTTACGCACTCGAACCTGTTGCGGGCCAGGCTCTGCCGGCGTGTAGTCCACATATTCAAGTACGTCGGGGCCACCATGGGCACTGAACTGGATACGTTTGGCCATCTTCCTTCTCCTTGGGTCGAATTCGCGTAGCCCCCTATCGGACTCCTAAGCTTGATCCTCGTCAACTGCGGTGAACCTGGGTGCAGTGCTATCCTGTGCGCCCATTTGCCGCCGAGGCCCCTGGCCTCGCGTAGCGCTGCCCGATTCAAGGTGATGTCATGACTACTCGCACCGAGGCTGTCAAAGCCTACCTGCTCGACCTGCAAGACCGCATTTGCAGCGCCCTGGAAACCTTCGAGACGGATACTCGCTTTATCGAAGACGCCTGGACCCGGCCTGCCGGCGGCGGCGGTCGCACCCGTGTGATCGCAGACGGCACGGTGATCGAAAAAGGCGGCGTTAACTTTTCCCACGTCTTTGGTAGCGGCCTCCCACCCTCCGCCAGCGCGCATCGTCCTGAACTGGCGGGTCGCGGCTTTGAAGCCCTTGGCGTGTCCCTGGTGATCCACCCGCACAACCCCCATGTACCGACTTCCCACGCCAACGTACGCTTTTTCATCGCCGAAAAAGAAGGCGAAGAGCCGGTATGGTGGTTCGGTGGCGGCTTCGACCTCACGCCCTACTACGGCAACGAAGAAGATTGCATCCACTGGCACCGCGTAGCCGAGCAGGCCTGTGCGCCGTTCGGCCCGGACGTGTACGCGCGCTACAAGGCGTGGTGCGACACGTATTTCCATATCAAGCACCGCAACGAGCCACGTGGCATCGGCGGCCTGTTCTTCGATGATTTGAACGAGTGGGGGTTCGACACCTGCTTCGCCTTCATCCGCGCCATCGGCGACGCTTACATCGACGCTTACCTGCCGATCGTGCAGCGCCGCAAAGCCATGGCCTATACCGCGCAGCAACGCGAATTCCAGGAATTTCGCCGTGGCCGCTATGTTGAATTCAACCTGGTCTACGACCGGGGCACCCTGTTCGGCCTGCAATCGGGCGGGCGTACCGAGTCGATCCTTATGTCGCTGCCGCCGCAAGTGCGCTGGAGCTACGACTGGAAGGCCGAAGCCGGCAGCGAAGAAGCACGCCTCACCGATTACTTCCTGCAAGACCGCGACTGGCTCGGCCTTGCCGCGCCCAAGGCGGCCGTCTGATGGATAAATATGTCGTCTTCGGCAACCCCATCGGTCACAGCAAGTCGCCGCTGATACACCGCCTGTTCGCCGAGCAGACCGGCGAACAACTGGACTACAGCACCTTGCTCGCGCCGCTGGAGGATTTCACCGGCTGCGCTCGTGAGTTCTTTGTGCAAGGCCGTGGCGCCAACGTCACCGTACCGTTCAAGGAAGACGCCTACCGGCTGGCCGACAGCCTCACCGAACGCGCTCAACGCGCTGGCGCGGTAAATACCTTGAGCAAGTTGGCCGACGGCACCTTGTTGGGCGATAACACCGACGGCGCGGGCCTGGTGCGTGACCTGACGGTAAACGCCGGGTTGAGTCTGCAAGGCAAACGCATCCTGTTGCTGGGCGCCGGTGGCGCGGTACGCGGGGCGCTGGAGCCGTTGCTGGCCGAGCGGCCTTCTTCGTTGATCATCGCCAACCGCACCGTGGAAAAGGCCGAGAGACTCGCCGAATTGTTCGATGACCTTGGCCCTGTGTCCGCCAGCGGTTTCGACTGGCTGCGTGAGCCGGTGGACGTGATCATCAACGCCACGTCCGCCAGCCTGTCAGGCGATGTACCGCCGATTGCCGGCAGCCTGATCGAACCGGGCAAGACGTTCTGCTACGACATGATGTACGCCAAGGAGCCGACTGCGTTTTGCCGCTGGGCCAGCAAGCAGGGGGCAGCGGTGGCGATGGACGGCCTGGGCATGCTGGTGGAACAGGCGGCTGAAGCTTTCTTCCTGTGGCGCGGTGTGCGCCCGGATTCGGCGCCTGTATTGGCGCAGATGCGCCGCCAGTTGGCCTAACGCCTATCCAGAGTGGGCACAGTCATCATGTGGGAGCGGTGTGTCAGTCAAAGAGATTTAGACTGGTCCACCTATATCGGGAGCAAGCCCCACATTTTTTAACCGCGTTCAGTCTTCAAAATGGATGGGGCACTTATCGGCCCCCTCCAGCTTCTTCAACTCATCCACCACCTGCGGCCTGGCTCGGCGCAATGTCAAACTGCGTCCAAGACCGCGCAACCGCCGTGCCTCCTGGTGCAGCATTTCCACCCCGGAATAGTCGATAAAGTTGATCTGCTGCGCCTCGATCACCACCCTTTCGCCCTGCAGGCTTTGCAGGCGCACCTGCAGATAGTGGCTGGCACCAAAAAAGATCGAACCGCCGACCCGCAGCACGTCTTCGTCTACATCTCGCCATTGTTGAACCCGCGGCTGCGAGGTGCGCTTGAGGTAAAAAAACAGCGAGGCCAACACGCCGGCATAGATCGCTGTTTGCAGTTCCAGCAGCAAGGTGGCGACACAGGTGAGGCTCATCACCACAAACTCGGCGCGGCTGACCCGGAACAGCGCGCGGATGCCGCGATGGTCCACCAGGCCCCAGCAAATCAACAGGATGCTCGCCGCCATGCTCGGAATCGGGATATGCGCGATCAACGCCGCGCCAAACACTGCAAACAGCGCCACCCACAACGCCGAAAACACCCCGGCCAACGGCGAACAGGCCCCGGCTTCATAGCTCAGGCCTGAGCGGGTAAAGGAACCAGCCGACACGTAACCGGAGAAAAATCCGCCGACGATGTTGGATAAACCCTGCGCACGTACTTCTTGATTGGCGTCGAGCAATTGCTGTGAACGGGCCGACAGCGAGCGCGCAATCGACAGGCTGGTCACCAGCCCCAGCATGCCCACCGCCACGGCACTGGGTAGAAGGCGCAGGATCATGTCCAGGTCCATTGGCAACGGGCTGAACGGCGGCAGTTTGCCGATAAACGAACTGACCCGCGCCACGTGCCCGAATACCGCCGGCCACAGCCATGCGGCCAGGCTGCTCAATGCCAGGGCAATCAATAACGTCGGCCAGCGTGGCACCAGAGACTTAAGCAATGCACCCACCAGCAACGTGCCCAGGCCCAGGGCCAGTGAGGCGTGGTCCCACTCGCCGCTATGGTCGATCAGCGCCAGCAGGCTGTTGATCGCCGTGGCCTGGCTCGGCAAAACCAGGCCCAGCAGGTTGGGCAACTGCCCAAGGGCGATCACCACGGCGGCGCCGAGGGTGAACCCCAACACCACCGAATGGGAGACGAAGTTCACCAGCGCACCGAAGCGCAGCATGCCCAGCAACCACTGGAAAACGCCTGCGAGGAAGGTAAGCAACAGGATGAGCGTGATGTAGTCCTGTGACCCAGGGACGGCCAGCGGGCTGACGCTGGCGTAGAGCACGATGGAAATCGCCGCCGTGGGGCCGCAGATCAGGTGCCAGGACGAACCCCACAGACACGCGATCAGCACCGGGATGATGGCGGCGTACAGGCCATATTCCGGTGGGAGGCCGGCGATCAATGCGTAGGCAATCGACTGCGGCAACGCGAGCACGGCGCCGCTGAGGCCGACCATCGCGTCCCGGCCGACGCTGGCGCGGGTTTGGCGCGGCAGCCAACTCAGGAAAGGAAAGAGTGTGTGGCGGTAGGGCCGGGGCATTTATAACTCGGCTGAAAAGGTTTGACTCAAGGGTATCAGTACACGCCAATCCCTGTGGGAGGGGGCTTGCTCCCTCCCACATTGGGACAGTGTCAGGCCTTAGAGCTTGGCTTTGACCGCCGCCAGCGCATCCTGGCCATCCACGGTTTTTACGCCCTCCAGCCATTTGTCCAGCACCGCCGGGTTGGCCTTGATCCACGCCTTCGCCGCCTCGGCATTGCTGAGCTTATTGTTGGCCACCTGCGCCATGATGCTGTTCTCCATCTCCTGGGTGAAACTCAGGTTGGTCAGCAGTTTTCCTACGTTCGGGCAGGCCTGGGCGTACCCTTTGCGGGTCAGGGTGTACACGCTACCGGTAGCGCCAAAATATTTCTCGCCGCCCTTGAGGTAGTGCATTTTCAACTGCACGTTCATCGGGTGCGGCGTCCAGCCGAGGAAGGTGACAAAGCGCTGTTTCTTCACTGCCCGGGACACTTCGGCGAGCATCGCCTGTTCGCTGGACTCGATCAGCTTCCACTGGCCCAGGTCAAAGTCGTTCTTCTTGATGATCTCCTGCAACGAGATGTTCGCCGGCGCGCCGGAGCCAATGCCGTAGATCCTCTTGTCGAACTTGTCGGCGAATTTGTTCAGGTCGGCAAACTCATGCACACCGGCGTCCCACACGTAGTCCGGCACGGCGAGGGTGAACTCGGTGCCGTCGAGGTTCTTGGCCAATTGCACGACATCGCCATTGGCCACGAACTTGTCGTAGAACCCCTGCTGCGCCGGCATCCAATTGCCGAGGAACACATCCACCTGGCCGTCCTTGAGCCCGCCGAAGGTAATCGGCACCGCCAGGGTGTCGACCTTGGCCTTGTAGCCCATGCCCGTCAGCAGAAAACCGGTGATGGCGTTGGTCGCGGCGATGTCGCTCCAGCCGGGATCGGCCATTTTCACTGTTTCGCAGCTGGCGTCCGCGTACACGTTGGCGCTGCTTAACGCCAGAATGCCCAGCACTACCGTTAACTTTTGCATGGCCTTCCCTCTGTATTTATTGGTTTTGGCAGGGTTGTGGATAACGTGCCTTGCGCTCCAGGTCGTCGAGGTCGATATGGTTGCGCATGTATTGCTGACTGGCGTCCACCAGCGGCTGGTGGTCCCAGCTCTTCAGCTTGCCCAGGGTCAGCGCCTCGAATACCAGGCGACGGCGGCGTTGGCTGGCGAGTACCTGCTGATGGATCGCCGGGATGTCCCATTTGGCCCGCGCCTCGTTCAGGAAGGCTGCAAACAGCGCCCGATGCTGTGGCGACTGGCTGAGCTCTTCCTGCTCCCCTGGGTCGTTGTGTACGTCGAACAGTAGACACGGGTCGTCTTCGCTGTAGATGAATTTGTAGGCGCCCCGGCGAATCATCATCAGCGGGCTGATAGTGCCTTCGGCCATGTATTCGCCGAACACTTCGTCGTGCCCGCCCTGCCCTTGCAAATGCGCCACCAGCGAGCGCCCGTCCAGCGGCAGGCGTGGGTCCAACTCGCCGCCGGCCAGCTCCACCAGCGTGGGCAACAGGTCGGCGGTGGACACGGCTTTTGATACGCGCCCCGCCGCAAACTGCCCCGGCGCACTGACCAGCAGCGGCACGCGGGCGGCCATTTCAAACCAGTGCATTTTGTACCAGAGGCCACGCTCGCCGAGCATGTCGCCATGGTCGCCGGAGAACACAATGATGGTGTCGTCGGCAAGGCCGGTGTCTTCCAGGGTCTGCAACAGCCTGCCGACGTTGCTGTCGATGTAGCTGCAGGCACCGAAGTAGGCGCGGCGTGCATCGCGGATCTTATCCACAGGCAGCGGCTTGTCCCACAGGTCGTAGACCTTGAGCAGGCGCTGGGAATGGGGGTCGAGATCACACTGTGCCGGGGTTGCAGGCAAAGGGATGTCGCTCTCGTCGTACAGGTCCCAGAACGGCTTGGGAATGGTGTACGGGTCGTGGGGATGGGTCATCGACACGGTCAGGCAGAACGGTTGGTCGCCGTCCTCGCGAATATGGTCGAACAGGTACTGCTGCGCCTTGAACACCACCTCTTCGTCGAAGTCCAGCTGGTTGGTGCGCAGGCATGGCCCGGCTTGCAGCACCGAGGACATGTTGTGGTACCAGCTGGGGCGTACGTGCGGCTCATCCCAATTCACCGCCCAACCATAGTCGGCGGGGTAGATGTCACTGGTCAGGCGCTCTTCATAACCGTGCAACTGGTCGGGGCCGCAAAAATGCATCTTGCCCGACAGCGCGGTGCGGTAGCCGAGGCGTCGCAGATAGTGCGCATAGGTGGGCACATCGGCGGGAAAATCCGCCGCGTTGTCATAGGCGCCGATCTTGCTCGGTAATTGCCCGCTGACCAGCGTGAAGCGCGACGGCGCGCACAACGGGCTGTTGCAATAGGCGGCGTCGAACACAACGCCCTGCTCGGCGAGGCGGCTCAGATTCGGCAGCTTGATGGGCGAAGAACCGTAGAACGGAAGCAGCGGCGCGGCCATTTGATCGGCCATGATGAAAAGAATGTTCTTGCGCTTCATGGGGGCTTGGCATTCCATAGGCGGTGTTTATGCCAGTGAGCATGCAGCCCATGGAAAATGGGGTAAAGCCCATGAAAAGCAATGTCTAGGATAAGCACAGCTTATGTATGAAGCCCTTGGCGATGTGTCCCTCGACCTGCTGCGCGCGTTTGAAGCCGCAGCCCGTCATCGCAGCTTTACAGCGGCGGCCATGGAGCTGGGCACCACCCAGCCGGCGATCAGCCAACAGATCAAGCGCCTCGAGGAACAACTGGCGATTCGCCTGTTTGATCGCATCTACCGCGGCATTGAGCTGACCGACGCCGGCGCCTTGCTGTTCGAGCATGTGCAAGGCGGTTTGCAAACCATCAACCAAGGTCTCAGCGCGATCACTCAGCAGGACCAGCACGAAGTGCTGCAAGTGGCCACCGACTTTGCCTTCGCCGCCTATTGGCTGATGCCGCGCCTGCATCGCTTCCACCAGGCCAACCCGCACGTGGATGTGAGCCTGGTCACCAGCGAGCGCAACCATGCCACCTTGCGCAGCGATATCGACGTAGCGGTGCTGTTTGGCGATGGCCGTTTCAAACAGGGCGACAGCCTGTGGCTGTTCAACGAAGAAGTATTCCCGGTGTGCAGCCCGCAGTGGCTCAAGGACCAGGCCACACCGCTGACCTTGCACAATTTGCACGATGTTCCTTTGCTGCACCTGCGCCAGGAAAACAACAGCCAATGGTTCGATTGGAGCGGCGTATTCCGCGAACTGGGTATCACCGCCGCCCCCACGCCTGGCCAACTGCGCTTCGATAACTACACCTTGCTGATCCAGGCGGCGATTGCCGGCCAGGGCGTGGCCATCGGCTGGCGGCATTTGGTGGATAACCTGCTGGAGCAGAACTGGCTCTGCCGACCGATCAGCAACACGGTCATCTCGCGTTTCGGCTATTACGTGGTGCAGCCCCAGCGCAAACGTCGCGGGCAGTTGGTTGAGCGTTTTGTCGATTGGCTGGTGGCGGAGCAGGCCAGCAGCGCGCAGTCATTGACCGGGCTGGCCCTGCCGTCGATTGCGGTCTAGCATCTGGCGCACAGTGGATCCGGAGTTCCTCATGCAACGTATCAAGGGCTATCACGCCCACATCTACTTCGATGCCAATACGATCGATCAGGCGCGCAGCCTGTGTGAAGACGCCGCAACACTGTTCCCGTTGCGCATGGGGCGCGTGCATGAGCGCCCCGTCGGCCCGCACCCGGACTGGAGCTGCCAGCTGGCGTTCGACGCCGAATACATCGGCGTGGTGCTGCCGTGGCTGGCGCTGCATCGCGATGGGCTGGTGGTGTTCCTGCACCCTGAAACCGGCGATGAGCTCAAGGACCACACCGATCACGCCATCTGGCTGGGCGCGATGCGTACGCTGGATCTGTCTGTTTTTTAACCCTCTTCTCGATGTGCAACCCCCTCAATTTCTGTGAAGGAGAGCGGGATTTCTGCGGTCGCATCCCAATATATGGGATTGATATTTATATATTGAGATGTCGCCAGGCTTAGGTTTATATTCGCCCATCTGCTTTTTTCAGCACCCACTCATTTCAGGTGAAGCGATGCAGGCGCAATTGATCGCGCTCGATTGGGGAACCAGCTCCCTTCGTGCTTACAAACTCGGCCCCGCAGGCGTGGTGCTGGAACAACGCTCACTGGCGTCAGGCATCATGCATCTGCCCACAGAAGCCCGGAAGATCGCCGGCGTGCTGTGCAGCGATGGCTTCGAATTGGCCTTTGATGCGGCCTGCGGGGATTGGCTCGACGCTGAACCTGGCTTGCCGGTGATCGCCTGCGGCATGGTTGGCAGTGCCCAGGGCTGGAGCGAGGCGGCGTATCGCACTACCCCAGTCGATGTCGCAAGCCTGGGCCAGGCACTGCACAACGTGCGCAGCCTGCGCGGTGTCGAGGTGCATATTGTGCCCGGTGTGATCGAGCAGGTCGGCTTGCCCAATGTGATGCGCGGCGAAGAAACCCAGGTGTTGGGTGTGTTGCAGGGGCTGGGGGCCGAAGTGTTGATTGGCCTGCCGGGCAGCCATTCCAAGTGGGTCGAGGTGGTGGGCGGCCGCATCACCCACTTCGACACCTTTATGACCGGCGAAGTGTTCGCGGTGTTGAGCAAGCACAGCCTGCTGGGCCGTACCCAAAAGCCTTCCGAGACATTCCAGGCCGCGGCCTTTGACCGGGGCGTGCAGGTGGCGCTGTCCGACGAGGGCGCGCGGGGTGTGCTGTCGACGCTGTTCAGTGCGCGCACCCTCGGCCTGACCGCCGCCCTCTCGCCGGAACAGCAGCCCGATTACCTGTCCGGCCTGTTGATCGGCCACGAACTCGCGGGCCTGCCGGGCCGCGCAAAACACATGCCGATCATCCTGGTCGGCGCCGCCCCCCTCTGCGCCCGCTATCAACGCGCGCTCGCCCTGTGCGGCTTCGCCCCTGTCAGCCTGGCGCAGGAAGCCACCGAGCGCGGCCTGTGGCAACTGGCCGTGGCGGCCGGGCTCATTCAACCTGTATCGGAGGCCTGACATGCTCAAGCAAGCACTCGCACAAAACGGTTTGATCGCGATCCTGCGCGGTGTACGCCCGGACGAAGCCAAGGCTGTCGGCCAGGTGCTGTACGACGCCGGTTTTCGCGTGATCGAAGTCCCGCTCAATTCGCCGGACCCTTACACCAGCATCCGCACCCTGCGTGACAGCCTGCCCGCCGATTGCCTGATCGGGGCCGGTACGGTGTTGACGCCTGAACAGGTTGAGCAGGTGAAAGCCGCTGGCGGCCAGGTGATCGTCATGCCCCACAGCGATGCCAAGGTACTGCGCGCGGCCAAGGCGGCGGGCCTGTACCTGTCGCCGGGTGTGGCCACGCCCACCGAAGCCTTCGCCGCATTGGCCGAAGGGGCCGATGTGTTGAAGCTGTTCCCGGCCGAGCAAATGGGCCCGGCGGTGATCAAGGCGTGGCTGGCGGTACTGCCGCAGGGCACGTTGCTGCTCCCGGTGGGCGGCATTAACCCGGACAACATGCAGGTGTTCACCGACGCTGGCGCCAAAGGGTTCGGGCTGGGGTCCGGGTTGTTCAAGCCGGGCATGACCGTGGATCAGGTCGCGAGCCGCGCCCAGGCGTACGTCGCCGCCTGGAAAGCCCTGAGCCGAGATTAAATTCCGCGCCCACAGGCGCCGCATCGATAAGAGAGATAACAGATGAAAATCACCAAACTGACGACCTTTATCGTCCCGCCGCGCTGGTGCTTCCTCAAGGTCGAAACCGACCAGGGCGTGACCGGTTGGGGTGAGCCCGTGGTCGAAGGCCGCGCTCACACCGTGGCCGCTGCCGTTGAGGAACTGTCCGACTACCTGATCGGCAAAGACCCACGCAATATCGAAGACATCTGGACCGTGCTCTACCGGGGCGGTTTCTACCGCGGCGGCGCCGTGCACATGAGCGCGCTGGCCGGTATCGACCAGGCGCTGTGGGACATCAAGGGCAAGGCCCTCGGCGTTTCCGTCAGCGACCTGCTCGGTGGCCAGGTACGCGACAAGATCCGCGTGTATTCGTGGATCGGTGGCGACCGCCCGGCCGACACCGCCCGCGCGGCCAAAGAGGCGGTGGCCCGTGGCTTTACCGCCGTGAAAATGAACGGCACCGAAGAATTGCAGTTCGTCGACAGCTTCGAAAAAGTCGACCTGGCCCTGGCCAACGTGGCGGCCGTGCGTGATGCGGTCGGCCCTAACGTCGGCATCGGCGTCGACTTCCATGGCCGCGTGCACAAGCCCATGGCCAAGGTGCTGATGAAGGAGCTGGACCCGTACAAGCTGATGTTTATCGAAGAGCCCGTGCTCAGCGAAAACTACGAAGCCCTCAAGGAACTGGCGCCGCTGACCAGTACTCCGATCGCCCTGGGCGAGCGCCTGTTCTCGCGTTGGGACTTCAAGCGTGTGCTCAGCGAAGGCTATGTTGACATCATCCAGCCGGATGCTTCCCACGCCGGCGGCATCACCGAAACCCGCAAGATCGCCAACATGGCCGAAGCCTACGATGTGGCCCTGGCCCTGCACTGCCCACTGGGCCCGATTGCCTTGGCCGCTTGCCTGCAACTGGATGCGGTTTGCTACAACGCGTTTATCCAGGAGCAAAGCCTGGGCATTCACTACAACGAGAGCAACGACCTGCTCGACTACGTACGTGACCCCGGTGTGTTCGACTACGACCAGGGCTTTGTGAAGATCCCCAACGGGCCGGGCCTGGGCATCGAGATCAACGAGGAATACGTGATCGAGCGCGCCGCCATCGGCCACCGCTGGCGCAACCCGATCTGGCGCCATGCCGACGGCAGCTTTGCCGAGTGGTGATTCCCTCCTGAAGGAACACGGTTAAACATGTGGCAGGGGGCTTGCTCTCTTCCACATTTTGATTCGGTTTCATCAGTAAGTCCGTCCTCAATAAACATAAAAAGAGGCACTTCCCATGCACCCTGAATCCCTCACCGGACAGGCTTCTTTAGTCACGCCTAGCCGAAAGCGCTTCTTCATCATGGTGCTGCTGTTCATCACCGTGGTCATCAACTACCTCGACCGCAGCAACCTGTCGATTGCCGCCCCGGCGCTCACCAGCGAGTTGGGCATCGACCCGGTGCATGTCGGCCTGATTTTCTCGGCATTCGGCTGGACCTACGCTGCCATGCAGATCCCCGGCGGCTGGCTGGTCGACCGGGTGCCGCCGCGTATTCTCTACACCGCCGCCCTGCTGCTGTGGTCCATCGCCACCGTGATGCTGGGCTTTGCCGCCAGTTTCATCGCGCTGTTCGTGCTGCGCATGGCCGTCGGTGCGTTGGAGGCGCCGGCCTACCCGATCAACAGCCGCGTGGTCACTACCTGGTTTCCCGAGCGCGAGCGTGCGACGGCGATTGGCTTTTACACCTCGGGGCAATTCGTCGGGCTGGCGTTTCTCACGCCGGTGCTGGCGTGGCTGCAACATGAGTTCGGCTGGCACATGGTGTTTGTTACCACCGGCGGCGTCGGCATCCTGTGGGCGGTGATCTGGTACGCGGTGTACCGCGAGCCGAAGGACTTTAAAGGCGCCAACCAGGCTGAAATCCAGTTGATCCGCGACGGCGGCGGCCTGGTGGACATGCAGGCGCAAACCGCCAAGGCGCCGTTCAGTTGGGTGGACCTGGGTATCGTGCTGAGCAAGCGCAAACTCTGGGGTATCTACCTTGGGCAGTTCTGCCTGAACTCCACGCTGTGGTTTTTCCTGACGTGGTTTCCGACCTACCTGGTGAAGTATCGCGGCATGGACTTCATCAAGTCCGGCCTGCTGGCGTCGTTGCCGTTCCTGGCGGCGTTTGTCGGTGTGCTGTGTTCCGGGGTTTTTTCCGACTGGCTGATTCGCCGGGGCGCCTCGGTGGGCTTTGCGCGCAAGTTGCCGATCATTGGCGGGCTGTTGATTTCCACGGCGATCATCGGCGCCAACTACGTGGACTCGACGGCGTGGGTGATTGCGTTCCTGGCGGTGGCGTTCTTCGGGAACGGGCTGGCGTCGATTACCTGGTCGCTGGTATCGACCCTGGCACCGGCACGGTTGCTGGGCCTGACCGGCGGCGTGTTTAATTTCATCGGCAACCTGTCGGCGATTGCCACGCCGATCGTGATCGGCTTTCTGGCCAGCGGCGATTCGTTTGCGCCGGCGATCACCTACATCGCCGTGCTGGCGTTGTTGGGGGCGCTGTCCTACATATTGCTGGTGGGCAAGGTCGAGCGGATCAAGCTGGACCAATAAACGGCGGCGAGGGAGCAGGCTCCCTCGCCACGGCAAGCCTTACTTGCGTGCGTTGCGCACGCCTTCGGCCAGCGCCGCGCAATGGCTCAACACGCCATCAATCGCCTGCTGTTCGTTGCCGGCGTTGGCGATGTGATCGATCAGCGCCGAGCCCACCACCACGCCGTCGGCCAGGCGCGCGATGGCCGCCGCTTGTTCCAGCGTGCGGATACCAAAGCCGATGCTGATCGGCAGGTCGGTATGGCGGCGCAGGCGGGTCACGGCTTCTTCGACGTGTTCCAGGGTGGCGGCACCGGCGCCGGTCACACCGGCGACCGACACGTAGTACACAAAGCCGGAGCTGCCGTTGAGGACGGTCGGCAGACGCACGTCGTCGGTGGTCGGGGTGGTCAGGCGGATAAAGTCGATGCCGGCGGCCTGGGCCGGGTCGCACAGCTCGCCGTTGTGCTCGGGCGGCATGTCGACCACGATCAGGCCGTCGACGCCGGCCGCTTTGGCGTCAGCGATAAACGCCGGTACGCCGTATTTGTGGATCGGGTTGAAGTAGCCCATCAACACCAGCGGGGTGTCGTTGTTGTCTTTGCGGAACTCGCGGACCATCTGCAGGGTTTTCGCCAGGTTTTGCTTGGCTTCCAGCGCGCGGATGTTGGCGAGCTGGATGGCTGGGCCGTCGGCCATCGGGTCGGTGAAGGGCATGCCCAACTCGATCACGTCGGCGCCGGCGGCCGGCAAACCCTTGAGGATCGCCAGGGAGGCGTCGTACCCCGGGTCGCCGGCGGTAACGAAGGTCACCAGGGCGGCGCGGTTTTGTTCTTTAAGCTGGGCAAAGCGCGTTTGCAGGCGGCTCATCAGTGTTTCTCCTGCTTGGACTGTTCCATGTGGTGCATCACGGTCTGCATATCTTTGTCGCCACGGCCGGACAGGTTGACCACCATCAGGTGATCCTTGGGCAGGTTGGGTGCGCGTTTGAACACTTCGGCCAGGGCATGGGCGCTTTCCAGTGCAGGAATAATCCCTTCCAGGCGGCAGCATTTATGGAAGGCTTCCAGGGCTTCGTCATCGGTCACCGAGGTGTATTGGACGCGGCCGATATCATGCAACCAGGCGTGTTCCGGGCCGATACCTGGGTAATCGAGGCCGGCGGAAATCGAGTGGGCGTCGATGATCTGGCCATCGTCGTCTTGCAGCAGGAAGGTGCGGTTGCCGTGCAGCACGCCCGGTACGCCGCCGTTGAGGCTGGCGGCGTGCTTGCCGGTTTCGATGCCGTGGCCGGCGGCTTCAACGCCGATGATCTCTACGCTGGTGTCGTCCAGGAACGGGTGGAACAGGCCCATGGCGTTGGAACCGCCACCGATGCACGCCACCAGGCTGTCCGGCAGGCGGCCTTCCTGGGCTTGCAACTGAGTACGGGTTTCTTTGCCGATCACCGCCTGGAAGTCGCGCACCATCGCCGGGTACGGGTGCGGGCCGGCCACGGTGCCGATCAGGTAGAACGTGCTGTCGACGTTGGTCACCCAGTCACGCAGGGCTTCGTTCATTGCGTCCTTGAGGGTGCCGGTGCCGGCGACCACGGGGATCACTTCGGCGCCCAGCAGCTTCATGCGGAATACGTTGGCCTGTTGGCGCTCAATGTCGGTGGTGCCCATGTAGATCACGCATTGCAGGCCAAAGCGCGCCGCCACGGTGGCGGTGGCTACGCCGTGCATGCCGGCGCCGGTCTCGGCGATGATGCGTTTTTTGCCCATGCGCCGCGCCAGCAGGATCTGGCCGATGCAGTTGTTGATCTTGTGCGCGCCGGTGTGGTTGAGCTCTTCGCGCTTGAGGTAGATTTTGGCGCCACCACAGAACTCGGTCAGGCGCTCGGCGAAGTACAGCGGGCTCGGGCGACCTACGTAGTCGCGCTGGAAGTAGGCCAGCTCCTCGTTGAACGCCGGATCGATCTTGGCCGCTTCGTATTCGCGGGCCAGGTCGAGGATCAACGGCATCAGGGTTTCAGCGACATAACGGCCGCCAAACGCGCCAAACAGGCCGTTGGCGTCGGGGCCGTTGCGTAGATCGGTCTGGGACTGATTCATGGGACGCTCCAGGGAAGAAGGGGTGTAGGAAACAATGAGGGCCACTCTACCCCTGACGCGCAAGGGTGAAAACCGATAAGATCGCCGCAACCCGTCAGGAAAACTCACAGATGAGCCGCGACCTTCCCCCCTTAATGCCCTGCGTGCGTTTGAAGCCACCGCGCGGCTCAACAGCGTCAGCCAGGCTGCCGAGCAACTGCACGTGACCCACGGGGCAGTGAGCCGCCAGCTTAAAGTGCTGGAAGAACACCTGGGTGTCAGTCTGTTCAGCAAGGATGGGCGAGGCATTAAACTCACAGATGCCGGCGCTCGGCTGCGTGATGCCAGCTTCGAAGCGTTTGAGCGTTTAAGGGACGTGTGCGTTGAACTCACCCAACGCAGCGCGGATGCGCCGTTTGTGCTGGGTTGCTCGGGCAGTTTGCTGGCGCGCTGGCTGATCCCGCGCTTGGGCCGCTTGAACGCCGACCTGCCTGACTTGCGCCTGCACCTGTCGGCGGGCGATGGCGACCTGGACCCGCGCCGCCCTGGGCTGGACGCTTTGCTGGTCTTCGCCGAGCCGCCCTGGCCGACGGATATGCACGTGTATGAACTGGCCAGCGAGCGTATCGGCCCGGTGATGAGCCCGCGTTTTGCCGGTTATGAGCGCCTGCGCCGGGCGCCGGCATCAGCCTTGTGCGGCGAAGCGTTGTTGCACACCACCTCGCGCCCGCAGGCCTGGCCTATTTGGGCGCGGCAACACGATATGGCGCCCGATGCGTTGAAACACGGCCAGGGTTTTGAGCATTTGTATTATTTGCTGGAGGCAGCCGTCGCGGGCTTGGGCGTAGCAATTGCACCGCAGCCGCTGGTGGCAGAGGACCTGCGTGCGGGTCGCCTGGTGGCGCCGTGGGGTTTCAGTGAAACCCCGGCGCACCTGGCGCTGTGGCTGCCCAAGCGCGCCGCGGACGGGCGCGCTCGGCAGTTGGCGCAGTGGCTCAAGGCTGAGTTGATGCGCCAACCGACTTAGTCACCGCGTTTGCACAGCAGGTAAGCCGCCAGCAGGCCCAGCGCGCCAACAGCGACACCGGCTGTAGTCCATGGGTGCTCCTGGGCGTAGTCGCGAGTGGCAACGCCGGTTTCGCGGATTTTGACTTTGCTTTCTTCGTAGGCGTCGCTGATCAGGTGGCGCGAGTGCTTGAGGGCATTCTCGGCGTTGCTTTTCAAGGCCTTCAGGGTCTTGCGCGACTCATCGGACGCATCGTCCTTGAGGCTCTCAAGGGACTTGAGCAGGCTCGAAATCTCGGCTTCCATGCTTTCCAGCGATGCTTTGCGTAAAGAAGTATTGGCCATGTGGATCTCCTGAAGTGATTGAGTGGCGTGTGTAGATACCGACTCCAGCGGTCTCAGAAAGTGCAGTAAATCTGAACTTTCACGTAGGAACGGTCGCCAGAGGCAGTATGAGCTTTGACTGCTAGGCTTTATTGACGACCCTCAGGAGAAACGCTATGTCTGATCATCACACCTACAAGAAAGTCGAATTGGTCGGTTCCTCGACCACCAGCATCGAAGATGCGATCAACAATGCGATTGCCGAGGCCAACAAGAGCCTCAAGCATCTGGAATGGTTCGAAGTGACCGAAACCCGTGGCCATATCGAAAACGGTAAGGTCGCCCACTACCAAGTCACGCTCAAGGTGGGATTCCGAATTGCCAGCAGTTGATCCGCTGAGTTGAACTTGCTGGCTGGCCGATTGCCATAACCTGCGCTACAACGATGGGGCGCCGACACTCAGTGTGTCGGCATGTTGTTTTCTATCAGCGCAAGGAAAGTAACGGATGAAAAAGTTTCTGCTAGCGGTAGGTTTGTTGAGCGTTGCGGGCACGGCCCTGGCGGCGGGCAAGCCTTGTGAAGAGCTGAAAAGCGAGATTGCAGCGAAACTCGACGCCAAGGGCGTTTCGGGGTATTCGCTGGAAGCCGTGGACAAAGGCGCTGCTGCCGACGCAAAAGTGGTCGGTACCTGCGAAGGCGGCACCAAGGAAATCGTCTACAAGCGCGGTTGATCCGTGATGCAGACATAAAATCGACGCACTTGCCCACAGGTGCGTCGATTTTTTTCGCCTGGGGTTCAGCCCTTCATCAACTGCGCCAGCAGTTCGTAGGAATGAATCCGGTCGGCGTGTTCATACAGGTCGCAGGTAAAAATCAGCTCATCGGCGCCGGTTTGTTCGATCAGCACCTCCAGTTTGGCGCGGATCTTTGCCGGGCTGCCGACCATCGCCAGGCCGAGGAAGCTACCGACCGCGTCCTTTTCATGAGGCAACCATAAGCCGTCCATGGTGTTGACCGGCGGGCGCTGCACCAGGCTTTGGCCGCGCATCAGCGCGAGGATGCGCTGGTACACCGATGTAGCCAGGTAGTCGGCCTGCTCGTCGGTGTCGGCGGCCACCAGCGGAATACCGAGCATCACGTAGGGTTTATCCAGCACGGCCGAAGGCTTGAAGTGGTTGCGATACACGCGAATCGCCTCATGCATCAAGCGCGGTGCGAAATGCGAGGCAAAGGCGTAGGGCAAACCGCGCTCGCCGGCCAGCTGCGCACTGAACAGGCTGGAGCCCAGCAGCCACACCGGCACATTGGTGCCGGTGCCGGGCACGGCGATCACGCGTTGGTCCGGTGTGCGCGGGCCCAGGTAAGCCATTAGCTCGGCGACATCTTCGGGGAAATCATCGGCGCTGCCGGAGCGCTCGCGGCGCAGCGCGCGCGCGGTCATCTGGTCGGAACCGGGGGCGCGGCCCAGGCCCAGGTCGATGCGTCCGGGGTACAGGCTTTCCAGGGTGCCAAACTGCTCGGCGATGACCAACGGCGCATGGTTGGGCAACATCACACCGCCCGAGCCGACGCGAATCGTGGATGTGCCGCCGGCCAGATAGCCCAGCAACACCGAGGTGGCCGAGCTGGCGATGCCATCCATGTTGTGGTGCTCGGCTACCCAGAAACGGTTGTAGCCGAACTTTTCCACATGCTGGGCCAGGTCCAGAGAATTGCGCAACGATTGCGCCGGACTGCCGTTGGCCCGCACGGGCACCAGGTCGAGGGTCGAGAACTTCACGTCGGACAGCGATTTCATAAGCCTGCTTCTCCAAGGGGGCGCGCAGGCTTTTAAGACGAACCAAGACCTGCCGCTGCATGTGCATGTTCTATGCAATGAGGGCATATACCCGAGATTCAATAGCCGGCAGGAAAATTTCCTACTGAATTGCTAGGTCTCTCCTACAGGGTGAACTTTGCAAGCGCTTCTATCCTCAGAACTCTACTGACGCAAAACCACCGTTCGAGGAGACCGCTATGAGCATCGTTAAAAAAGCATCTGCGCACTGGGAAGGCGACCTGAAGACTGGCCTGGGTTCCATCTCCACCGAAACCGGCGTACTGCGCGAAGCGCCTTACGGGTTCAAGGCGCGTTTTGAAGGTGGCAAGGGCACCAACCCTGAAGAATTGATCGGTGCGGCCCACGCGGGCTGCTTCTCCATGGCTTTTTCCATGATTCTGGGTGATGCAGGGCTTAAAGCTGACAGCATCGACACCCAGGCTGAAGTAACGCTGGACCAAGTGGATGGCGGCTTCGCGATTACCGCCGTGCATTTGATTCTCAAGGCCAAGATCCCCGGCGCCAGCCAGGCGCAGTTCGATGAACTGAGCAAAAAGGCCAAGGAAGGGTGCCCGGTATCCAAGGTGCTGAATGCGACCATCACCCTGGATGGCACGCTGGTTAACTGACACGCTTTAATGTGGGAGGGAGCAAGCCCCCTCCCGCATTTTAATGCTGCGTTAAATCAGAACTCGCGTTTCCAAACTGTGGTCGAATAGCCATATGCAGCCTAGGCGCACACCCGTGCGCAGTGCATTCAGGGAGCTTCACACATGAAACGTTTTACCTTGGCTATCATCTGCGCTGTGTTGGCCACTTCGGCCGTGGCCGCTCCAAAAGACTGTGAAGAACTCAGGAAAGAGATTGAAGTGAAGATCCAGGCCAAGGCGATTCCGTCCTACACCCTGGAAATCATCACCGCCGAAGAAGCCAAGAACCACGACAGCGCCATGATCGTCGGCTCGTGTGAAAACGGCACCAAGCGCATCATCTACCAAAAAAACAACGACTGATCAGAGGCAGTTCACGCTGCGTTCTTCGGCCAACAACTGACGGGCTGAGCCATACAGCCGGATATTGGGCGTGAACGCCAGCGAGCGGCCCTCCAGCACATAGCGCCGGCCGGCCTGGAAGTGGTCGTATTGCAAGGTCATGAAGCAGGTACGGTATTGGAGCGAGCTAAGACCGCCAAGGCCTCCGCCAGTGGGCACCTCAAAGTCAAAGCGCACCATCAGTTCGTGGGCCCCGGGCGGCATTTGGAAATAACGCCCATCATCGAGATTTTTGCCATCCAGACGCTGCGCCATCACCATCTTGGCGCCCGGTGTCGGCGTGATGAAATCGACCCAGGCCTGTTGCGGGTCAGCGGGCGGCACAGAGGTGGACGTACAGGCGCTGATGAGCAGGGCGGCGAGGCAAAGCAAGAGCTGGCGCATGACAGGCACTCGGCGATAGGAAGAGTATTTTTGTGAGTATAACCACGAACCTATTACCTAGGAGCCGTCAGGGCATGGTCAGGCGTTTTCTTGCAGGGTCGATGGTTGTGCTGCTCAGCGGTTGCTCCAGCGTCAGTTACTACGGCCAACTGGCGGGCGGCCAATGGCAGCTTTTGCGGGCGCGGGAGCCGGTTACGAAGGTGATCGCCGACCCCTCGCGCGCGCAGCCGTTGCGTGATCATCTCGCTCAATCCCAGAAAGCACGTACCTTCGCCAGCGAACATCTGCACCTGCCCGACAACCAGAGTTACCGGCTGTATGCCGATATTGGTCGGCCCTACGTGGTGTGGAATGTCTTCGCCACGCAGGAATTTTCCCTGTCTGCCGAGAACCATTGCTTCCCCATCGCCGGATGCGTGGCCTATCGCGGCTACTACAACCAGGGCGCGGCACGGGGCGAGGCGGCGTTATTGCGCCAGCAGGGCATGGATGTATCAATTGGCGGTGTCGAGGCCTATTCCACGTTAGGTTGGTTCAACGACCCGATCATGAGCTCGATGATGAATTGGGGCGATGAACGCCTGGCCACACTGATCTTTCATGAGTTGGCCCACCAGCGCTTCTACGTGAAGGACGACACGGAGTTCAACGAGTCATTCGCCACTTTCGTCGAGCAGGAAGGCACTCGCCAATGGCGCGCCGCCCGTGGTTTGGCGCCTCAAAGCGACACGATGTTGAAACAGCGCGACCAGTTTATCCAGCTGATCCTCGACACTCGCAAACGCCTGGAAAAACTCTACGCCCAGCCCTTGGCAGCGGGTGTGATGCGCCAGGCCAAGGCCGCCGAATTTGAGCGGTTGCGCAGTGACTATCGCCAAGTGCGCGATAGCCAATGGGGTGGCGATAAACGTTATGACGCCTGGATCAACCAGCCGATGAACAACGCGCGGTTGTTGCCGTTCGGGCTCTATGACCAGTGGGTGCCGGCGTTTGCGGCGTTGTTCAGGTGCGAAGGAGGGGATTGGGTGAAGTTCTATGCCGCGGTTGAGAAGCTGGGCGGATTGCCGATCGCGCAGCGCAAAGCGGCGTTGAAACAGTTGGAAGGTATTGATTTATAGGTCCTCATCGGGGGCTTGCCCCCGATGAGGACCTCAAGGCCGCCGCAAAAAAGCCTGATGCATCTCAGCCAACGTCTCAAAATGCCACGTCGGCGCCTCAGCATTCAATTCCTCATAGCTGCCAAACCCATACCCCACCGCCGCGCAATCGAGCCCATTGCTGCGCGCACCGATCAGGTCATGCTTGCGATCACCGATCATCAAGGTGGTGGTGGGGTCCAGGCCTTCTTCGCTGATCAAATGCGCAATCAGCTCGACCTTGTTGGTGCGCGTGCCATCCAACTCGCTGCCGTAAATCACCTTGAAGTGCCTGGCAAAGTCGAAATGCCTGGCGATCTCGCGGGCAAACTCCCACGGCTTGGAGGTCGCCACGTACAAGTGGCGGCCCTGGCCGTTGAGTTCTTCCAGCAGCGGCAGCACGCCATCGAACACGCGGTTTTCATACAGCCCGGTGACCTTGAAGCGCTCGCGGTAGAAATTCACCGCTTCCCAGGCCTTGGTTTCATCGAAGCCGTAGAACTGCATGAAGGCCTGCAGCAACGGCGGGCCGATGAAGTGTTCGAGCTTGCCCAGGTCCGGTTCATCGATGCCCAGTTTGCCGAGGGCGTACTGGATCGAGCGGGTGATGCCCTCGCGAGGATCGGTGAGGGTGCCGTCCAGGTCGAACAGGACGGTTTGGTAAGGCAGGCTCATTGGTCGAACCCCTGGGCCAGGTGCAGGTCTTTGAGCTTCACATAGTTCGCGGCGCTGTAGGTGAAAAAGGCGCGCTCTTTGTCAGTCAGCGCGCGGACTTGTTTAACCGGGCTGCCCACATACAAAAAGCCGCTGTCGAGTTTCTTGCCCGGTGGCACCAGGCTGCCGGCGCCAATGATCACGTCGTCTTGCACCACCGCGCCGTCCATCACGATGCTGCCCATGCCGATCAGGATGCGGTTGCCCACGGTGCAGCCATGCAGCATGACCTTGTGGGCGATGGTCACGTCGTCGCCGATCAGCAGGGGGAAACCATCAGGATTGAACGGCCCGGCGTGAGTAATGTGCAGCACGCAGCCGTCCTGGACGCTGGTGCGCTCACCGATGCGGATGCGGTGCATGTCGCCGCGAATCACGGTCAATGGCCAAACGGAGCTGTCGGTGCCGATTTCGACATCGCCGATCACCACCGCCGAAGCATCGACAAACGCCCCGGCGCCCAGGGTTGGCGTGTGGTTCTGATAGGTGCGAAGGGTCACGATAGGCTCTCTCTCTTCTGCTGATAGCTGCGGTGGGCGTTGATTGTAATTAAGATGGCCCCATCTTTGTCTTACCTGTTTCTTCAGCCAAGGTGCCAACCGTGAGCGCGAACAACCCTCTTCTGCAGTCCTACGACCTGCCGCCCTTCTCGGCGATCCGTGCCGAGCACGTCCAACCGGCCATCGAACAGATCCTCGCCGAAAACCGCGTGGCCATCGAAGGCATCCTGCAACGCCAGGGTAAAAATCCTACCTGGGCCGACCTGGTGCTGGCCATGGACGAACTCAATGACCGCCTGGGCGCCGCCTGGAGCCCGGTCAGCCACCTCAACGCCGTGTGCAACAGTGCCGAACTGCGTGAAGCCTACGAGGCGTGTCTGCCTGCATTGAGCGCCTACTCCACCGAGATGGGCCAGAACCGCCAGTTGTTCCAGGCCTTCGAAGCCCTGGCCAACAGCCCTGAAGCCGCCGGTTTCGATGTGGCGCAAAAAACCATCCTTGAGCACTCCCTGCGTGATTTCCGCTTGTCGGGTATCGACCTGCCGCCGGAGCAGCAAAAGCGCTACGCCGAAGTGCAGAGCAAACTCTCCGAGCTGGGCAGCAAGTTTTCCAACCAACTGTTGGACGCCACCCAAGCCTGGACCAAGCACGTCACCGATGAAGCCACCCTCGCCGGCCTGACCGACTCGGCCAAGGCGCAAATGGCCGCCGCTGCACAGGCCAAGGGCCTCGATGGCTGGCTGATCACCCTGGAATTCCCCAGCTACTACGCGGTGATGACCTACGCCCAGGACCGCGCCCTGCGTGAAGAAATCTACGCCGCCTACTGCACTCGTGCGTCGGACCAAGGCCCGAATGCCGGTCAGAACGATAACGGCCCTGTGATGGAGCAGATCCTCGACCTGCGTCAGGAATTGGCCCAACTGCTCGGTTTCGCTTCCTTCGCCGAGCTGAGCCTGGCCACCAAGATGGCCGAATCCAGCGATCAGGTGCTGAGTTTCCTACGTGACCTGGCCAAGCGCAGCAAGCCGTTTGCCGCTCAGGATCTGCAACAGCTCAAGGCTTACGCCGCTGAACAAGGCTGTGCCGACCTGCAAAGCTGGGACAGCGGTTTTTACGGTGAAAAACTGCGTGAGCAGCGCTACAGCGTGTCCCAGGAAGCGTTGCGCGCCTACTTCCCGATCGACAAGGTGCTGGGCGGCCTGTTTGCCATTGTGCAGCGCCTGTACGGCATCGAGATCGCCGAGCAAAAAGGCTTCGACACCTGGCACCCGGATGTTCGTCTGTTTGAAATCAAGGAAAATGGCGAGCACGTCGGGCGCTTCTTCTTCGATCTGTACGCCCGCGCCAACAAGCGCGGTGGCGCCTGGATGGACGGCGCCCGTGACCGTCGCCGCACCGTCGACGGCGTGCTGCAAAGCCCGGTGGCCAACCTGGTGTGCAACTTCACGCCGGCCGACAGCGGCAAACCTGCCCTGCTGACCCACGACGAAGTCACCACCCTGTTCCACGAATTCGGCCACGGCCTGCATCACCTGCTGACCCGCGTCGAACACGCCGGCGTGTCCGGCATCAACGGCGTGGCGTGGGATGCGGTGGAGTTGCCGAGCCAGTTCATGGAGAACTGGTGCTGGGAGCCGGAAGGTCTGGCGTTGATCTCCGGCCACTATGAAACCGGTGAGCCTCTGCCTCAGGACCTGCTGCAAAAAATGCTCGCGGCGAAGAATTTCCAGTCCGGCCTGATGATGGTGCGCCAGCTGGAGTTTTCGCTGTTCGACTTTGAAATGCACGCCACCCATGGCGATGGCCGCAGTGTGGCGCAGGTGCTCGAAGGCGTGCGTGACGAGGTGTCGGTGATGCGTCCGCCGGCCTACAACCGTTTCCCCAACAGCTTTGCGCACATCTTTGCCGGTGGTTACGCGGCGGGGTACTACAGCTACAAGTGGGCCGAAGTACTCTCGGCGGATGCCTTTTCCAAATTCGAGGAAGACGGCGTGCTCAATGCAGACACCGGTCGCGCCTTTCGCGAAGCGATCCTGGCGCGCGGCGGTTCCCAGGCGCCGATGGTGCTGTTCGTCGACTTCCGCGGACGCGAGCCGTCGATTGACGCACTCTTGCGCCATAGCGGCCTGAGTGAGGACGCGGCAGCATGAGCGAAGGGCCTGTGATCACCAAGAAGCAATTTATCGCCGGGGCGGTATGCCCGGCGTGCAGCGAACCGGACAAGCTGAAGATGTGGACCGAAGACAGCGTGCCGCACCGCGAGTGTGTGGCCTGCGGGTATACCGATACCTTGAATGACCAAGGGTTGTCGGTGCCCAAGGAGCTGGGTACGCGGGTCAATACCTCGGCACTGAAAGCGCCGGCCGACCCTAAGGTTCAGGCGGTGCAATTCTTCCCGAACCCGAAGCTTAAAAAAGACTAAAGGCCTTACGCAGGCCAATGTGGGAGGGGGCTTGCCCCCGATGGCGCAAGGTCAGCCAGCCTCGGTATAGGCTGACTCACCGCCATCGGGAGCAAGCCCCCTCCCACTTTTTTGCGCGTTGAAACCATTTCCCAATGCTTAGCCTGCTATCCTTTGTAACCATTGATTGCCAAAAATAGACGAGCCGTTCTCCAGAAACGGCCGAATAAACCCGTGACCCCATGATGAGGTGCCCCCATGTCTGATCAAGATCAAGACAACCCCCGGCGTGACTTTTTGCGCAAATCCTTGACCTTGATCCCGGTGGTCACGGTTGCCAGCACTGGCCTTGGCGGCTCCATGCTGATGGCGGCACCTGAACCTGCGCAGGCCGCGCCAGCCCAGCCTGCTGCGAGTGACAAGGCCTACGAACCGACCTATTTCACGGCCGAGGAATGGGCGTTTATCAACGCCGCCGTCGAGCGCCTGATCCCGGCCGATGCCCAAGGCCCTGGTGCGCTGGAAGCGGGCGCGCCGGAGTACATCGACCGCCAGATGAACACGCCGTATGCCAGTGGTGCGTTGTGGTTCATGCAAGGCCCGTTCAACGCCGACGCGGCGCCGGAGATGGGCTGGCAGAGCAAATTGGTACCCAAAGAGATCTACCGCCTGGGCATTGCCGCTACGGATGCTTGGTCCAAAGCGTTCAACGGTAAAGCTTTCGCTGAGCAAGACAGCGCTACCCGAGACGATATGTTGCGTCGCCTGGAGGCGGGCGGCAACGAACTGACCGCGCATTTTGACGCGGTGCCGCCGAAAATGTTCTTCAACCTGTTGCTGCAAAACACCAAGGAAGGGTTCTTTTGCGACCCGATCCACGGTGGCAACAAGGGCATGGTCGGCTGGACCATGATCGGCTTCCCCGGCGCCCGCGCCGACTTTATGGATTGGGTAGAGCGCAACGAGCAATACCCTTTCCCGGCCGTTTCCATGCGCGGCGAGAGGGCATAAACGTGGCGACCATCATGAAAAAAGTAGACGCGGTGATCGTCGGTTTTGGCTGGACCGGCGCGATCATGGCCAAGGAACTGACAGAAGCAGGCCTCAACGTGCTGGCGCTGGAGCGCGGGCCGATGCAGGACACCTACCCTGACGGCAACTACCCGCAGGTCATCGACGAATTGACCTACAGCGTGCGCAAGAAACTCTTCCAGGACATTTCCAAAGAGACCGTGACTATTCGCCATAGCGTGAATGACGTTGCCCTGCCCAATCGTCAGCTTGGCGCGTTTTTACCGGGCAATGGCGTCGGTGGCGCGGGCCTGCATTGGTCCGGGGTGCATTTTCGTGTCGATCCGATGGAGCTGCGCATGCGCAGCCATTACGAAGAGCGCTACGGGAAAAATTTTATTCCCAAGGACATGACCATCCAGGATTTCGGTGTCAGTTATGAGGAGCTGGAGCCGTTCTTCGACTATGCAGAAAAGGTCTTCGGCACCTCCGGCCAGGCCTGGACGGTGAAAGGGCAACTGGTGGGTGAAGGCCGTGGCGGCAACCCCTACGCGCCGGACCGTTCCAACCCGTTTCCACTGGCATCGCAGAAAAACACCGTCTCCGCGCAGCTGTTTCAGAAAGCGGCGGCCGAGGTTGGCTACAAACCCTACAACCTGCCGTCCGCCAATACTTCAGGGCCGTACACCAACCCCTACGGCGCGCAGATGGGGCCGTGCAACTTCTGCGGTTTTTGCAGTGGCTACGTGTGCTACATGTATTCCAAGGCGTCGCCGAACGTGAACATTTTGCCGGCGTTGCGCCAGGTGCCCAATTTTGAACTGCGGCCCAATAGCCACGTGCTCAAGGTCAACCTCGACAGCACCGGCAAAAAAGCCACCGGCGTGACCTATGTAGACGCCCAGGGCCGTGAAGTCGAGCAACCGGCTGACTTGGTGATCCTCGGCGCGTTCCAGTTCCACAATGTGCGCCTCATGCTGCTGTCGGGCATCGGCAAGCCGTACGACCCGATCACCAATGAGGGCGTGGTGGGTAGGAACTTCGCTTACCAGAATATGGCGACCATCAAGGCGTTCTTCGACAAGGACACCCACACCAACAATTTCATCGGTGCCGGCGGCAATGGCGTGGCCATCGATGACTTCAACGCGGATAACTTCGACCACGGGCCCCATGGCTTCGTGGGCGGCTCGCCGATGTGGGTCAACCAGGCCGGCAGCCGACCGATCGCCGGTACGTCAAACCCGCCGGGCACCCCAGCCTGGGGCAGTGCGTGGAAGCGCGCCACCGCCGATTACTACACCCATCAGGTGTCGATGGATGCCCACGGTGCGCATCAATCCTACCGGGGTAATTACCTGGATCTGGACCCGGTCTACCGCGATGCCTACGGCCTGCCGTTGTTGCGGATGACGTTCGACTGGCAAGAAAACGACATCAAGATGAACCGCTTCATGGTCGAGAAGATGGGCAAGGTTGCGCAAGCGATGAACCCCAAGGCCATCGCCGTGATCGGCAAAAAGGTCGGTGAGCACTTCAACACCGCGTCGTACCAGACCACCCACCTCAACGGCGGAGCGATCATGGGCACCGACCCGAAGACCAGCGCGTTGAACCGCTACCTGCAGAGCTGGGATGTACACAACGTGTTTGTCCCAGGTGCGTCCGCTTTCCCACAGGGCCTTGGCTATAACCCTACTGGCCTGGTGGCGGCGCTGACCTACTGGTCGGCGCGGGCGATTCGCGAGCAGTACCTGAAGAACCCCGGCCCACTGGTTCAGGCATAAGGAGCGATGACCATGAAAGCATTCGTTATCGCCTCTTTGGCACTGTTCAGCAGCTGTTCGGTAAGCGCGGCCGAGGCCGACCTGATCAAGCAGGGCGAATACCTGGCCCGCGCGGGTGACTGCGTGGCTTGCCACACCGCCAAGGGCGGCAAGCCCTTTGCCGGTGGCCTGCCGATGGAAACCCCGATCGGCGTGATCTATTCCACCAACATCACCCCGGACAGGAGCGGCCTGGGCGACTACAGCTTCGAAGACTTCGATAAGGCCGTGCGCCATGGCGTCGCCAAGAGCGGTAGTACGCTTTACCCGGCGATGCCCTACCCGTCTTACGCGCGTGTCAGCGACAGCGATATGCAGGCGTTGTATGCGTACTTCATGAAGGGCGTGGAACCGGTTGCGCAGGAGAACAAGAGCAGTGACATCCCTTGGCCCCTGAGCATGCGTTGGCCATTGGCGGCGTGGCGCTGGATGTTTGCGCCTGAGGTAGCGGAAAAACCGGCGGCGGCGGACGTCGACCCGGTGATCAGTCGTGGCGCTTACCTCGTGGAAGGCCTGGGCCATTGCGGCGCGTGCCACACACCGCGCGCCCTGACCATGCAGGAAAAAGCTCTGAGCGCCACGGACGGCAGTGCATTCTTGTCCGGCAGCGCGCCGCTGGAAGGCTGGATCGCCAAAAACCTGCGTGGCGACCATAAGGACGGCCTCGGCAGCTGGAACGAAGACCAGTTGGTGCAATTTCTCAAGACCGGTCGCAGTGATCGCAGCGCGGTGTTTGGCGGCATGAGTGACGTGGTTGTCCACAGCTTGCAATACATGTCGGAAGAAGACCTGACCGCTGTCGCCCGTTACCTCAAGAGCCTGCCGGCAGTGGATCCCGACGATCAACCGCATCAGTACGACAAACAGGTGGCCGAGGCCCTGTGGAAGGGCGACGACAGCAAGCCGGGCGCGTCGGTGTATATCGACAACTGCGCGGCTTGCCATCGCACCGATGGCCATGGCTACACCCGCGTATTCCCGGCGCTGGCGGGCAACCCGGTGTTGCAGACGGCGGATGCGACCTCGTTGATCAACATCGTGTTGAACGGCGGCACCTTGCCTGCCACCCACACGGCGCCGTCCACGTTCACCATGCCGGCGTTCGCCTGGCGTCTGTCGGACCAGGAAGTAGCGGATGTAGTCAGTTTTATCCGTGGCAGTTGGGGCAATAAAGGCGCGCCGGTCAGCGCAAGCGAGGTGGCCGACCTGCGCAAGCACGACATGCAGACTACCTCGGGCGATGACCTGGGCCAGGTCACACAAAAGCACTGACCGCCAAACGGCACTGGTCAGAAATCGTGCGCCTCGATACTGTATATAAAAACAGTATCGAGGCGCTTTATGTCTACTCCGCTGCCGCCCCGTGGCCGGGGCACCGCCACTAACCTGCACAATCGCTTTGCGCCCACGGTCAGCGTGGCCGAGGACGACGGCTGGTACCAGGAAGTGCCACCCACCCAGGGCACCGAAGTGCGCATCGAAACGGCCAAGACCATCATCACCCGCAACAACTCGCCGGATTTGCCGTTCGACCGTTCGATCAACCCTTATCGCGGTTGCGAGCATGGCTGTATCTACTGTTATGCACGGCCCAGCCATGCCTATTGGGACATGTCGCCAGGGCTGGATTTCGAAACCAAACTGATCGCCAAGAGCAACGCCGCCGATGTGCTGGAACAGCAGCTGTCCAAGCCGGGCTACGTATGCGCGCCGATCAACCTGGGTTCCAACACCGATCCGTACCAGCCTATCGAGCGTGAATACAGGATCACCCGGCAAACCCTCGAAGTGCTGCTGCGTTACCGGCACCCGGTGACCATCATCACCAAGGGCTCGCTGATCCTGCGCGACCTCGACCTGCTCACTGAGCTGGCGCGGCAACGGCTGGTGGCGGTGATGATCAGCCTTACCAGCCTGGATGATGAGCTCAAGCGCATCCTGGAGCCGCGTACGGCGGCGCCAAAGGCAAGGTTGCGCGCGATCCGGGTAATGCGCGAGGCGGGTATCCCGGTGGGTGTGCTGTGCTCTCCGATGATTCCGATGATCAACGACAGCGAGCTGGAAAGCCTGCTGACTGAAGCCCATGCCGCCGGTGCGCAAAGCGCGGCCTACATGATGCTGCGCCTGCCGCTGGAGGTGGCGCCGCTGTTCGAGGAGTGGCTGGCGGCGCATTATCCGCAGCGTGCGGCCCATGTGATGAGCCTGGTGCGGCAGGTACGCGGTGGCGAGGTATACGACAGCCGCTTCGGCGTGCGCATGCGTGGCGAAGGGCCCTTTGCCGATCTGTTGGCGCAGCGCTTCAGCAAGGCGATCAAGCGCCTGGGGCTCAATCGTCGGGAGGGTTTCAACCTGGACTGTACGGCGTTCTGCCCGCCGGGCAGGCAGATGGCATTGTTGTAGACTGCTGTGCGGGAACGCACCGTTCCTGTCGCGATGGTCGCGTTTTGATATCACTGAAACCCGCGATCTAGAGCGGTTCATTCAGTTTGAGTTAAGTTTCGACGGTTACCTTGTTCCGCGAGTGACTGATGAGTCGGCATTCGGGTCTTTGGAGTTTTACAACTATTCCACTGGCTGAGCGTCGAACTGTCCTGAACACTCCCCCTGCATTAATCAAGAGGATGAATCATGAGTGACCAGGATAAACAGCCGTTGGCTGCGTCGGCTTCAGCCCCTCAGGTGGCGGAAACTGCCGATGCAGCGCTGCAACACATTGTTGACGGCTTTTTGCATTTCCATCACGACGTCTTCCCTCAGCAGGAAGAACTCTTCAAGAAACTCGCCACGGCGCAGAGCCCACGGGCGATGTTCATCACCTGCGCCGACTCGCGCATCGTGCCCGAGCTGATCACCCAAAGCTCCCCTGGCGACCTGTTCGTGACCCGTAACGTCGGCAATGTGGTGCCGCCCTACGGCCAGATGAACGGGGGTGTTTCCACCGCCATCGAGTACGCGGTACTCGCCCTGGGTGTGCAGCACATCATCGTCTGCGGGCACTCCGATTGCGGCGCCATGCGCGCGGTACTCAACCCCGACAGCCTGGAAAAGATGCCGACGGTCAAAGCCTGGTTGCGTCATGCCGAGGTCGCCAAGGCCATGGTTCATGACAACTGTGACTGCGCCAACGAAGGCGAGAGCATGAAGGTGCTGACCGAAGAAAACGTCATCGCCCAGCTGCAACACTTGCGCACCCACCCTTCCGTGGCGTCACGCATGGCCAATGGTCATTTGTTTATCCATGGCTGGATCTACAACATCGAGACCAGTGAAATCCGGGCCTACGATGCTGACAAGGCGGCGTTCCGACCGCTGAACGGCACCGAGCCGATTCCTTCAGCGACGCCTAAAGCGCGCTTCTAAAACACTTCCCTGCCGGGTAATGCGGTGGCTGCCATGGATGCAGCCAGGCTTTACCGCGCCCGGCGAATGCCTCGGGAGAGTCATCATGCGTGCTGCTCAATTGAAAGCTGTACTGCCACGGGAGCTGCTCGCCTCGGTGGTTGTGTTTCTGGTCGCCCTGCCGCTGTGCATGGGAATCGCCATCGCATCCGGCATGCCGCCTGCCAAAGGCTTGATAACCGGAATTATCGGTGGCCTGGTGGTGGGCTGGCTGGCGGGGTCGCCTTTGCAGGTCAGTGGGCCGGCGGCTGGCCTTGCGGTGTTGGTGTTCGAGTTGGTGCGCCAGCACGGCATGTCGATGCTCGGGCCGATCCTGCTGCTGGCGGGTTTCCTGCAATTGGTGGCAGGGCGTCTGCGCCTGGGTTGCTGGTTCCGCGTAACGGCGCCGGCGGTGGTGTACGGCATGCTGGCGGGGATCGGCGTACTGATTGTGCTCTCGCAGGTGCATGTGATGCTCGACGGCGCGCCCAAGCCGTCCGGGCTGGATAACCTGACGGGCTTCCCGGCGGCATTGGCCGAGGCCGTTCCCACCCTTGGCGGCGGGCTCGGCTGGCAGGCGGGCTTGTTGGGTTTGTCGACGATGCTGGTGATGTACCTGTGGGATAAATTGCGCCCACAGCGGTTGCGCTTCGTACCGGGTGCCCTGCTGGGCGTTGGCCTTGCAACCGTCACCAGCCTGGTGCTGGCGTTGCAGGTCAAGCGTGTGGACGTGCCGGAAAACCTCGCGGATGCCATCGACTGGCTACGTCCCAGCGACTTGTTGAACCTGGCCGACCCGCAGCTGTTGATCGCCGCGTTCGCCGTGGCGTTTATCGCCAGCGCCGAAACCCTGCTCTCCGCCGCCGCTGTTGACCGCATGCACAGCGGCCAGCGTTCCGATTTCGATAAGGAATTGTCCGCGCAAGGTGTCGGCAATATGCTCTGTGGCCTGGTCGGCGCCCTGCCGATGACCGGCGTGATCGTGCGCAGCTCGGCCAACGTCCAGGCGGGCGCCACGACGCGTTTGTCGGCGATGTTCCACGGCGTGTGGTTGTTGGGCTTTGTGTTGTTGCTGTCCAGCGTGCTGCAAAGCATTCCGGTGGCGAGCCTGGCCGGCGTGCTGGTGTACACCGGGATCAAGCTGGTCGATATCAAGGCGTTCAAAGCCTTGGGACGCTACGGGCGGATGCCGATGTTCACCTATGCGGCCACGGCGCTGGCAATCATCTTTACCGACCTGCTGACGGGCGTGCTGGTGGGCTTTGGCCTTACGTTGGTCAAGTTGGCGTTCAAGGCTTCACGCCTGAAAATCAGCCTCATCGACTTGCCTCAGGGCGGTGAGATGGAGCTGCGCCTGACCGGTGCCGCGACCTTCCTCAAAGTGCCGGCGTTGACCCAGGTGCTGTCGACAGTGCCTGCGGGTGCCACCGTGCATGTACCACTCAACAACCTGAGCTACATCGACCATTCCTGCCTGGAGTTGCTGGAGGAATGGGGGCGGGCCAATGCGGCGAAAGGCTCGAAGTTGGTGATTGAGGCGCGGGGGTTGAAGCGCAGGCTCGAAGGGCGGATTCGCACGACGACGGGGATCGGCTCGGCACCGTCCGTCACCTGACAAAACCGGCACAAAAAAATGTGGGAGGGGGGCTACACCCCTCCCACATTTGACCTGTGTACGGCGGAAGATTTAAGCCGGTTGATCCAGCGTCAACTCAACCCCCAACTGCCGCGACAGGCACGGCCAGCGCTTCCAGGCGGCCTCGGTGTTCGGGCTTTTCAATTGCTCGCGATACGCTTCCACCGACTCCAGCGCAAAACTCTCGTCGTTAAGCATCTCATCCACCGCCAGATGCACAGCTTCGTCCAATTGGTTGGCGAAGGCTTCACCGATCAACTGATGGGCTATCACGTTGGCCACGGTGGTATCCGCCGGAATCAGCGGCTGGCCGAAATGCTTGATATACACATCGTTGACTTCCTCCACCAGGCGATGGGCCAGGTAGGCCTCGTCCAGCAGGCCGTCCAACCCTTCATGACCTGCCAGAATCGCTGGTGGCTGCAGGAAGAAATGCTCGGCAATTTTCAGCACCGGCTTGATCTGGCTTTCGATCCCGGCCTCGCGAGCCACGTCATTGGCGGCATCGAGCAACTCGGGGACGAGGTCGATGTAGGCAGTGACAAAGCGAGTCATGACCACGTTGCGATCACCCTCAGCCAGGGAAATGGCTGCATGCAGGTGCGGCAATTGTTCTTTCAGTTGCAGGGCAAGCTGGCCCGTTGTGGCTTCGTGTTGATGGGCACGGGAAATCTGCTCGCGCAATGCGGCGGTGTTCATGGAGGCTCCAGTGTTGCAGCTGTAGGAATAGGGAGAAGACAAGGTAGCTCGTTTATACGAGCGCCTAAGACGCATTTGTCATAATTATTTCATGGTTATGCGCAGCCGTTATATCGAATTGCCATCGTTCGTCGGAAAATCGATTCCGCACCCGGTTTTATTGAGTTTTACCGATCATTTTCGCTCATTTGCCCCTACACATTGCGGGGTTGCAGAGCGTGTCTATACTCGGGTTTGTACGCGATTCGCTGATGACGCCAGACTGCATAAGCAGGTGAGGCTAAGCGGTTGTAAGCAGTATGGAAGCCGCTCCCTTCGACGCAGGTGCAAACCGGCGGGATAACAAGAACGATAAGGGGAACCCGCAATGATGCGACATCCACACGTTTGGATGGGCCTCCTGTTGTGGTCAGTATTCGGCCAGGCACATGCCGCCTGGACAACGAATATGGCGCCAGGGGCGACAGAAGTCAGTCACGCTGTGTTCGATCTGCACATGACCATTTTCTGGATCTGTGTGGTGATCGGCATCATCGTGTTTGGCGCTATGTTCTGGTCGATGATGGTGCACCGGCGCTCCACGGGCCAGGTGGCCGCCAAGTTCCACGAGAGCACTACCGTGGAAATTCTTTGGACCGTCGTGCCCTTGCTGATCCTGATCGCGATGGCTATTCCGGCGACCAGGACCCTGATCAACATCTACGACAGCAGTGAGTCGGATATCGATATCCAGGTCACCGGCTACCAGTGGAAGTGGCATTACAAATACCTGGGCCAGGACGTTGAGTTCTTCAGCAACCTGGCCACGCCCGCCGAGCAGATCCATAACCAGGCCACCAAAGGTGAGCACTACCTGCTGGAAGTCGACCAGCCGCTGGTGCTGCCGGTGGGTGCCAAGGTGCGGTTCCTGGTCACCGCCGCCGACGTGATCCACTCCTGGTGGGTGCCGGCGTTTGCGGTCAAGCGCGACGCTATCCCTGGGTTCGTCAACGAAGCCTGGACCCGTGTCGAAAAGCCCGGCATTTACCGTGGCCAGTGTGCGGAGCTGTGCGGCAAAGACCACGGCTTCATGCCGATCGTGGTCGAGGTCAAGTCCAAGGCCGACTACGAAACCTGGCTTGGCCAGCGCAAGGAAGAAGCGGCCAAGCTCAAGGAGCTGACCTCCAAAGAGTGGACGCTCCAAGAGTTGGTGGCGCGTGGTGACAAGGTCTATCACACCACTTGCGTGGCCTGTCACCAGGCCGAGGGCCAGGGCTTGCCGCCGATGTTCCCGGCGCTCAAGGGCTCGAAAATCGCCACCGGGCCCGCCGCCGACCACCTGAGCATTGTCTATCACGGCAAGCCTGGCACCGCGATGGCGGCATTCGGCAAGCAGCTCTCGGAAGTGGATATCGCCGCCGTGGTGACCTACGAGCGCAACGCCTGGGGCAACAACAAAGGCGACATGGTCACGCCTAAAGACGTGTTGGCCATCAAGCAGGCGGAAAGCAAATGACGTACTTCATTGCGATTGCGCTGACCCGCCCCGCCCATTTGTTTGCAGGAGAACGGCCATGAGCGCTGTGATCGATGACCATGGCCACGCCAGTGACCATGCCCACGGCCCCGCCAAGGGTTTGATGCGCTGGGTGCTGACCACCAACCATAAAGACATCGGCACGATGTACCTGTGGTTCGCCTTCGCCATGTTCCTGCTCGGCGGCTCGTTTGCGATGGTGATCCGCGCCGAGCTGTTCCAGCCCGGCCTGCAGATCGTCGAGCCGGCGTTCTTCAACCAGATGACCACCATGCATGGCCTGATCATGGTGTTCGGCGCGGTGATGCCGGCATTCGTCGGCCTGGCCAACTGGATGATTCCGTTGATGATCGGCGCGCCCGACATGGCCCTGCCGCGCATGAACAACTTCAGCTTCTGGCTGCTGCCGGCGGCATTCCTGTTATTGGTTTCAACGCTGTTCACCCCCGGCGGCGGGCCGAACTTCGGCTGGACCTTCTACGCCCCGCTTTCCACCACCTATGCGCCGGAAAGCGTGACGTTCTTCATCTTCGCCATTCACTTGATGGGCATCAGTTCGATCATGGGGGCGATCAATGTGGTCGCCACCATCCTCAACCTGCGTGCCCCCGGCATGACCTTGATGAAGATGCCGCTGTTTGTGTGGACCTGGCTGATCACCGCCTTCCTGCTGATCGCGGTGATGCCGGTGCTGGCCGGTTGCGTGACCATGATGCTGATGGACATCCACTTCGGCACCAGCTTCTTCAGTGCGGCCGGCGGCGGTGACCCGGTACTGTTCCAGCACGTGTTCTGGTTCTTCGGCCACCCCGAGGTGTACATCATGATCCTGCCGGCCTTCGGTGCCGTCAGCTCGATCATTCCGACCTTCTCGCGCAAGCCGCTGTTTGGCTACACGTCGATGGTGTACGCCACGGCGAGCATCGCGTTCCTGTCGTTTATCGTGTGGGCGCACCACATGTTCGTGGTCGGCATCCCGCTGGTGGGCGAGTTGTTCTTCATGTACGCCACGCTGCTGATCGCCGTGCCCACCGGGGTGAAGGTATTCAATTGGGTCAGCACCATGTGGCAAGGCTCGCTGACGTTCGAGACGCCGATGCTGTTCGCGGTGGCGTTCGTGATCCTGTTCACCATCGGCGGGTTCTCCGGGCTGATGCTGGCGATCGCGCCGGCGGACTTCCAGTACCACGACACCTACTTCGTGGTGGCGCACTTCCATTACGTACTGGTGCCCGGCGCGATTTTCGGGATCTTCGCCTCGGCCTACTACTGGCTGCCGAAATGGACCGGCCACATGTACGACGAAACCCTGGGCAAGCTGCACTTCTGGCTGTCTTTCGTGGGCATGAACATGGCGTTTTTCCCCATGCACTTCGTTGGGTTGGCCGGTATGCCGCGGCGGGTGCCGGACTACAACCTGCAGTTCGCCGATTTCAACATGGTGTCGTCGATTGGCGCATTCATGTTTGGCGCCACGCAGATCTTCTTCCTGTTCATCGTGATCAAGTGCATCCGGGGCGGCACGCCGGCGCCGGCCAAACCGTGGGACGGCGCCGAAGGGTTGGAGTGGAGCATCCCGTCGCCAGCGCCGTACCACACGTTCACTACGCCGCCGGAGGTCAAATGAACAGGCCTGCGCTGACCTCCCGTGGGAGGGGGCTTGCTCCCGATAGCTATCTCACAGGCAATGATGATGCGGACTGGCACACCGCGATCGGGAGCAAGTCGAATCGTCGCACCGCCCCTCCCACGCTGATTGTGCTCGTCTTGGGTGATCGCCATGGCTGAATCCGTGCCCCTCAAGCGCCTGGTCACCCGCCTGTTGATTCTGGTGCTGGCGATGTTCGCCTTTGGCTTTGCCCTGGTGCCGATCTACGACGTGATGTGCAAGGCGTTCGGCATCAACGGCAAGACCGCCGGGCAGTACGAAGGCTCGCAAGTGGTCGACCCGTCGCGTCAGGTGCGGGTGCAGTTCCTGTCTACCAATGCCATCGACATGGTCTGGGACTTTTACGCCAAGGCTGACGAGGTGGTGGTCAACCCCGGCGCGGTGACCGAGATGCTGTTTGTGGCGCACAACCCTACCGACAAGCCGATGACTGCCCAGGCAGTGCCCAGCATCTCCCCGGCGGAAGCGGCCATGTACTTCCACAAAACCGAGTGCTTCTGCTTCACCCAGCAAGTACTGCAGCCAGGCGAGCGTATCGAGATGCCGGTGCGCTTTATCGTCGACCGCGACATGCCCAGGGATGTGAAGCATTTGACCCTGGCGTACACGCTGTTTGACATCACTGCGCGCCAACCGCCCGTGGCTGCCCATACCGGCGGCTAGCTACTGTTTGCCCGCTCAATCAGGAGAGCGAATACATGTCGACTCATGATACGTACTACGTACCAGCGCAAAGCAAATGGCCAATAATTGCCACGTTTGGCCTGCTGATCACTGTGTATGGCCTGGGTGTGTGGTTCAACGATCTCAAGGCCGCACGCCCGGAATCCCACGGCCCGTGGATCTTTTTCGTCGGCGGGCTGTTGCTGGCCTACATGATGTTTGGCTGGTTCGGTGCCGTGATCAAAGAAAGCCGTGCCGGTTTGTACAGCTCGCAGATGGACCGCTCGTTTCGTTGGGGCATGACGTGGTTCATTTTTTCCGAAGTGATGTTCTTTATCGCGTTCTTCGGTGCGCTGTTTTATGTGCGGACGTGGTCTGGCCCCTGGTTGGCGGGCGAAGGGCCCAAGGGCATCGCACATATGCTGTGGCCCAATTTCGAGTTTGCCTGGCCCTTGCTCAACAACCCGGACCCCAAGCTCTACCCCGCACCCAAGGGCACCATCAGCCCGTGGGGCCTGCCGTTGGTCAACACCATCCTGCTGGTGAGTTCCAGCGTGACCATCACCATTGCCCACCATGCCTTGCGCAAAGGCCATCGCGGCGCGCTGAAAATCTGGCTGGCGATCACCGTGTTGCTGGGCCTGGCGTTCCTCGGCTTCCAGGCCGAGGAATACATCCACGCCTATAAAGAGCTGGGCCTGACCTTGGGCTCGGGCGTGTACGGTGCGACGTTCTTTATGCTCACGGGTTTCCACGGCGCCCACGTGACCATCGGCACGATCATCTTGTTTGTGATGTTGATGCGCATCCTGCGTGGGCATTTCAATGCCGAGCACCAATTCGGCTTCGAGGCGGCCAGTTGGTATTGGCACTTTGTGGATGTGGTGTGGATCGGCTTGTTTTTCTTCGTCTACGTACTGTGATGCGCCTCACCAAGGTGCATGCGATACCAGCTGGCCGCTGAAGAACCCCCAGGTGATCAACGCCAGGGTGATCACGGCCAGCACGACACGCACGGTCAAGGCTGTGACGAGGCGATTGGAGTGGCCTTCGTCCTTGACCAGAAAGAACAGGCCACTGAACAGGCTCACGACAGTCGCGATCAGCATCAGGGCAATGGCTGCTTTGAGCATGGTCTGGCTCCTGGGCTTTTACGGAGGGGGCGGGCAATGAAAACAAGTATAGCCAGCGCCATGAAACAGTTTCGTCCCGGCATCGCGCCGACCCTGGTGGTGTTGATACTGCTGCCGTTGATGGTGGGGTTGGGGTTCTGGCAGTTGTCGCGGGGGCATGAAAAACAGGTATTGCTCGACACCTATGCCGAGCGCCGTGCGTCGGCGCCAATGAGCAGCGAGCAACTCAATGGTTCCATGGACCCGGCCTTTCGCCGTGTACGCCTGCGTGGTCAATTCGATGCCGAGCACAGCGTATTGCTCGACAACCGCATGCGCGACGGCAAGGCCGGCGTCGAGTTGCTACAGCCCTTTCATGACCAGGCCAGCGGCCTGTGGCTGTGGCTCAATCGCGGCTGGTTGCCGTGGCCGGACCGCCGCGCCGCGCCCGCCTTCACCACCCCTGAACAACCGGTGAACCTCGATGCCTGGGTGTACGTCGCCCCCGGCGAAACCTTCCAACTGCATGCCGACCCCGCCGGTGCGCCATGGCCGCGCCTGCTGACCGCGCTGCACCCCGCCGCGTTATGGGCCGAGCTGGGCCGCAGCGGCTTCGCTTACGAGCTGCGCGCCGAAGCTGGGCCTGGTACGTACGAAACCACCTGGCCGGTGGTCGCCATGGGCCCGGAAAAACACCAGGCCTATGCCGTGCAATGGTTTGCCATGGCGCTGGCGTTGCTGGCGCTTTATGTCTATCTCGGACGGCACAACACAAAGGAGAAGCCCCATGAGAGCGGCCACGAATCGACTCAACATGTCTGAGCTGCCTGATCGACGCAAAGGCCGCTGGCAACTGTTGCTGATCCTGCTGATGGTGATCGGCCCGATGGTGCTCGCCACCTTTATGTACAAGCTGCAGTTTTGGGTGCCGGACAGCCGCAGCTATCACGGCGAAATGATCGGCAACGGCCAGACCCGCGCCGACATCGGCGTGCAGGCCGAGGAAACGCGCTGGCAACTGTTGGTCACCGCGCCCGCGGCCTGCGCCGCGGACTGCCAGCAACTGGTGTACCTCGCACGGCAGTTGCAGATCGGCCTGGGCCGCGATGCCTCTCGCGCCAGCCATGCCCTGGCCAGTGCGCAACCGGTGGGCGCCGACTACGACGCCAAGCTCAAGGCCGAGTACCCGCAATTGCAGCGTTACGCGCTGGACCTCTCGACCTTCACCAAGAACGCCGCCGCGCCGGGTGAGGCGCAGCTGTGGATTGTCGACCCTCACGGCAACCTGGTGCTGCGCTACGACGCCAAGGTCAAGGGCAAGGACTTGCTTAACGACCTGCGCCACCTGCTGAAACTATCGAACATCGGATAAGGGCATCGTCATGGCCAAACCTGGATTTCGCCTCGCGTTGTTTGCCACTTTGCTCGCATTGATCGTCGTGCTGCTGGGCGCCTATACCCGCCTGAGTCACGCAGGCCTTGGCTGCCCGGACTGGCCCGGCTGCTATGGTTTTATCGGCGTGCCGCAAAGCGAAGCCCAATTGGCCCATGCCCAATTGCATTTTCCCGACACGCCGGTGGAGGCCGACAAGGGCTGGGCCGAGATGACCCATCGCTACTTCGCCGGCAGCCTGGGTTTGCTGATTGCGCTGTTGGCGGCGCGTTCGTGGAGTCACCGGCGTGACCCTGGCCAGCCGGTGAAGTTGCCGCTGTTTGTGTTGGCGGTGGTGTTCGCCCAAGCGGCGTTCGGCATGTGGACGGTGACCTTGAAACTCTGGCCACAGGTGGTGACCGGCCATCTGTTGGGCGGCTTTGCGACCTTGAGCCTGTTGTTTTTGCTGACGTTGCGATTGTCCGGCGTACTGCCCGCACTGATCGTGCCCAAGCGCCTGCAATATTGGGCCACCGCCGGGCTGGCGCTGGTGATCGGTCAGATCGCGCTTGGCGGTTGGGTCAGCTCCAATTACGCGGCCGTGGCGTGTGTGGACTTGCCCACCTGCCATGGTCAATGGTGGCCTACGGCGGACTTTGCCAATGGCTTTCACCTGACCCAACACATTGGCCCCAACTACCTGGGCGGCCAACTCGACAGCGAGGCGCGCACGGCCATCCACCTGACCCATCGCATCGGCGCGGTGCTGGTCACCCTGGTGCTGCTGGGCCTGGCCTGGCAATTGCGCGCGGTGGGCATGACCCGGCTCGCGGGGCTGCTGCTGATCGCCCTGGCCGCGCAAATCGGCCTGGGCCTGAGCAATGTGGCGTTCGGTCTGCCGTTGCCGGTGGCGGTCGGGCATAACGCTGGCGGTGCAGCCTTATTGCTGACGCTGGTGCTGGTCAATTATCACGCCCGCACCAGCCTGGTTCGGGTGCGTCATCAGTTGCCGTTCGGCTGGCGTTTCAGCCCGCGCAAACACGTAGCGGGCCTTGTCACCCTTAAAGGAGAGATGCCATGGCGACCTTGATCGGCACGCGTCACGGCCAGGCAATCTGGCGCGACTATTTGGAGCTGACCAAGCCAAAAGTGGTAGTGCTGATGCTCATCACCTCGCTGGTGGGCATGTTCCTCGCCACCCGTGCCGGGGTGCCGTGGACGGTGCTGGTGTTCGGCAACATGGGGATCGCCCTGTGCGCGGGCGGCGCGGCGGCGGTCAACCACGTGGTGGACCGCCGGATCGATGCCGTGATGGCGCGCACCCACAAGCGGCCGCTGGCGGAAGGCCGCGTATCGCCGGTCGCGGCGCTGGCATTTGCGTTGTTTCTGGCTATTGCGGGGCTGGCGTTGCTGCTGGCATTCACCAACCCGCTGGCGGCCTGGCTGACGCTGGCTTCGCTGCTCGGCTATGCAGTGATCTACACCGGTTTTCTCAAGCGCGCGACGCCGCAGAATATCGTCATCGGCGGGTTGGCCGGCGCTGCGCCACCGCTGCTGGGCTGGGTCGCGGTCACCGGACACATCAGCGCCGAACCGCTGTTGCTGGTGCTGATCATCTTTGCCTGGACCCCGCCGCACTTCTGGGCCCTGGCCATCCACCGCAAGGAGGAATACGCCAAGGCCGATATCCCGATGCTGCCGGTCACCCATGGCGAGCACTACACCAAGGTGCATATCCTGCTGTACACCTTTGCCCTGCTGGCGGTGAGCCTGATGCCCTATGTCATCCACATGAGCGGCGCGCTGTATCTGGTGTGCGCATTGGTATTGGGCGGGCGCTTTCTGCAATGGGCCTGGGTGTTGTACCGTGGCGGTCGGCCGCACGCGGCGATCAACACGTTCAAGTACTCTATCTGGTACCTGTTCTTACTGTTTATCGCCCTGCTCGTAGACCACTACCTATTGTTGAACCTATGACTCGAACTCAAAAAACTGTCTTCATCCTGGTGGCCCTGGTGGCCTTGATCATGGGCCTGACCGTTAACAAAGTGCTGTCGGGCAAAGGCCAGGGCGACCCCACTGCGCTAATCGACGCCGGCATTATCCTGCTGCCGCAAAGCCGTCAGTTGCCGCCGGTGACCATGGCCAACCAGGACGGCCAGCCGGTGGTGGTCAACGAATTGAAAGGCAAGTGGAGCCTGCTGTTCTTCGGCTACACCTTCTGCCCGGACATCTGCCCCACCACCCTTGCGCAACTGCGCCAGATCAAGAGCGAACTGCCCAAAGAGGCGGTGGATAACTTGCAAGTGATCCTGGTCAGCGTCGACCCGAACCGCGACACCCCTGCCCAGCTCAAGCAGTACCTGGGCTACTTCGACCCGCAATTTGCAGGCCTCACCGGCGCGAATGTAGGCGACGTACAGAAGGTCTCGAATGCGGTGAGCATCCCGTTCATCCCGGCCGATACCAGCAAGCCGAACTACACCGTCGACCACAGCGGCAACCTCGCGCTGATCGGGCCGGATGGGACGCAGCGTGGGTTTATTCGGGCGCCGTTGAACAACCAGAAGCTGGTGGCGCAGTTGCCAGGGTTGCTACAGCGCAAGTAAAGACAACACAAAGCAAATGTGGGAGGGAGCAAGCCCCCTCCCACATTTTTTGATCTTCGGTGTGTTTGGGATCAGAACGCCGGCTTGATCGCGCCTTTGTACTTCTCTTCGATAAATGCCTTCACTTCTGGTGTGTGCAGCGCTGCAACCAGCTTCTTCACCGCGTCCGAATCCTTGTTGTCTTCGCGGGTGACCAGGATATTCACGTAAGGCGAGTCGCTGCCTTCGATCACCAGGGCGTCCTTGGATGGGTCCAGCTTGGCTTCCAGGGCGTAGTTGGTGTTGATCAGTGCCAGGTCGACCTGTGTGAGCACGCGCGGCAGGGTGGCGGCTTCCAGTTCACGGAACTTCAGGTTTTTGCTGTTACCGGTGACGTCCTTGATGGTCGACAGGATGTTGGTCGGGTCCTTCAGGGTGATCAGACCGTTGTTGGCCAGAAGCAGCAGGGCACGGCCGCCGTTGGTGGCGTCGTTCGGGATCACCACGTTGGCGCCGCTTGGCAGCTCGTCCAGTTTTTTGTACTTGCTGGAGTAGGCGCCCAGGGGTTCCAGATGCACAGCGCCGACGCTCACCAGGTGAGTGCCCTTCGCTTTGTTGAATTCATCCAGGTATGGCTGGTGCTGGAAGAAGTTGGCGTCCAGGCGTTTTTCGGCCACTTGGACGTTGGGCTGTACGTAATCGGTGAAGACTTTGATCTGCAGGTCCACGCCTTCTTTGGCCAGCGCAGGCTTCACGAATTCCAGGATTTGCGCATGCGGTACTGGCGAAGCAGCGACCTTGAGGGTCTCGGCGTGGGCGGAAAACGCGGCAACGGCGGCGAAAGCAACCAGTAGTTTTTTCATCCAACAAGCTCCTTGTTCGGGCATGTGCCGGCGTTGGGCCGGCAATGGCCGTTATTTTCGAGAAAAGTGCACCACCAGCTTGTCGCCGACGGTTTGCAGAATTTGTACCAGGATCATCAGCATCACCACGGTAACCACCATTACATTGTCCTGGAAACGCTGGTAACCGAAACGGATCGCCAAGTCGCCCAGCCCACCGGCACCGACCACGCCGGCCATCGCCGTGTAGGAAACCAGTGTAATCGCGGTCACGGTAATTGCCGCGAAAATGCCGGGGCGTGCTTCGGGCAGCAAGGCGCTGGTGATGATCTGGCGCGTGCTGGCACCCATCGACTGGGTGGCCTCGATGATGCCGCGGTCCACTTCACGCAGGGCGGTTTCCACCAGGCGCGCAAAGAATGGTGTGGCGCCGATAACGAGCGGCGGAATCGCGCCCGCAACGCCCAGCGTGGTGGCCTCGTCCATGTATATGCCAGTGATCAGTTTGGTTAATGGGAGCATCACGATCAGCAGGATGATGAACGGCAGCGAACGCAGCATGTTCACGACCAGCGACAGAAAGGCGTACAAGCCTTTCTGCTCGAACAGCTGACGAGGGCTGGTCAAGAACAGCAGCACGCCCAGGGGCAGGCCCAGCACGACCGTGAAGAACAGCGAGCCGAACAGCATGGTCATGGTATCGCCGGTGGCGAGCCAGATTTCGGACCAGTCGATATCGGCGAAAAAATTCAGGAACAGGTCCATTAGCGCAGCACCTCCATGTGAACGTCTGCGGCGGTGAAGCGGGCAAACGCCGCTTCCATGTCACCGCCGGTGACGGCCAGGGTCAGTTGCCCGTAGGGGATGTCTTTGATGCGGTCGATGCGACCGGCGAGGATGCTGTAGTCCACCCCCGTTTCGCGGGCGACGGTACCCAGCAATGGCGCGTAGGTTGCGTCGCCTTGGAACGTCAGGCGCACGATACGGCCGGGTACGTGGGCGAAGTCATCGCGCTGTTCGCCTTCGTCGACCTGCTCGGCTTCTTGTACGAAACGTTTGGTGGTCGGGTGCTGCGGGTGCAGGAACACGTCGGCCACCGAGCCTTGCTCGACGATCACGCCGGCGTCCATCACGGCCACCTGGTCGCATACGCGGCGGATCACGTCCATTTCATGGGTGATCAGCACGATGGTCAGTTTCAGCTCACGGTTGATCTCGGCCAGCAGTTGCAGCACCGAGGCGGTGGTCTGCGGGTCGAGGGCGCTGGTGGCTTCGTCGCACAGCAAAATCTTCGGCTTGGTCGCCAGGGCGCGGGCGATGCCGACGCGCTGCTTCTGGCCGCCGGATAATTGCGCCGGGTACTTTTTGGCGTGGTCCGACAGGCCGACGCGGGCCAGCAGTTCAGCCACGCGCAGGTTGATGTCCTTGCGCGACAATTCGCCGGCCAGGGTCAGCGGCAACGCCACATTGTCGGCGACGGTCTTGGATGCCAACAGGTTGAAGTGCTGGAAGATCATGCCGACCTGTTGGCGGAAACGGCGCAGGCCGTTGGCGTCCAGGGCGGTGACTTCTTCGCCGTCGACCGTGATCTGGCCGCCGCTCGGTTCTTCGAGGCGGTTGATCAGGCGCAGCAGGGTACTTTTACCCGCGCCCGAATGGCCAATCAGGCCAAACACCTGGCCGTTCTCGACGCGCAGGCTGGTGGGGTGCAGGGCGGGAATATCCTTACCGGCGACGCGGTAGGTTTTATGGACGTTTTGAAACTCGATCACGTAGCGAACCTTGTGGGGCGCATGGAAAAGGGATCAGCGGTTAGCCGGGCGCGCATTTTAGCCTGTCCGTATAGCGTTTCTTAGCATTTATTTCGCATTCATCCAGCGATTTGGCGATAACGCGATCAAAGGTCATAAAAAAGGAACGGCCAAAAACCTCATCAGTCACTACATAGGCAATGCGATTCCCCGGGTGCCGTGCCTGGGGTTTTGCTCAAACGAGCCGGGGACCGCTCTGGCCACTTGATTAAGGAGTTTTGTCTGATGAGTACCAAGAAGCCAGTCGCCCCGCCGAAGAGTGAACTCGCCGGTACCGACACCCTGGACCGTGGCAACACCAACGCCAAGCTGCAGGCCCTGGATGAGTTCCGTTCCGATGCGACCGGCCAAGCCCTGCGCACTAACCAAGGCGTGAAAATCTCCGATAACCAGAACAGCTTGAAGGTGGGCGCCCGCGGCCCGTCGCTGCTCGAAGATTTCATCATGCGTGAAAAGATCACGCACTTTGACCATGAGCGTATCCCGGAGCGCATCGTGCATGCCCGCGGCACCGGCGCCCACGGCTATTTCCAGAGCTATGAGGACCATTCGGCACTGACCAAGGCCGGGTTCCTGCGCACGCCTGAACATAAGACGCCCGTGTTCGTGCGCTTCTCTACCGTGCAGGGGCCGCGCGGCTCCGGTGACACGGTGCGTGACGTGCGCGGTTTTGCGGTGAAGTTCTTCACTGACGAAGGCAACTTCGACTTGGTGGGCAACAATATGCCGGTGTTTTTCATACAGGACGCGATCAAGTTTCCTGACTTTGTGCACGCGGTAAAACCTGAACCACACAACGAGATTCCTACCGGCGGCTCGGCCCATGACACGTTCTGGGATTTCGTCTCGCTGCAGCCGGAATCGGCGCACATGGTGATCTGGGCGATGTCTGACCGGGCGATTCCAAAAAGCCTGCGCGCCATGCAGGGTTTTGGCGTGCATACCTTTCGCCTGATCAACACCGAAGGCAAATCCAGCTTCGTGAAATTTCACTGGCGACCCAAGGTAGGCACCTGCTCTCTGGTGTGGGACGAAGCGCAAAAGCTCGCGGGTAAAGACACCGACTACCATCGCCGGGATCTGTGGGAATCGATTGAAATGGGCGATTACCCCGAGTGGGAATTGGGTGTTCAGGTCGTTGCAGAAGAAGATGAGCATAAGTTCGACTTCGACTTGCTGGACCCCACCAAGATCATTCCTGAAGAACTGGTGCCCATTACCCCGCTGGGCAAGATGGTGCTCAACCGCAACCCGGACAACTTTTTCGCCGAAGTCGAGCAGGTTGCGTTCTGCCCCGGGCATATCGTGCCCGGTATCGACTTCACCAATGACCCTTTGCTGCAGGGCCGTCTGTTTTCCTACACCGATACGCAGATCAGCCGACTCGGTGGGCCGAACTTCCATGAGATCCCGATCAACCGCCCGGTCGCGCCGTTCCATAATGGCCAGCGTGATGCGCAGCACCGTACGGTGATCGACAAGGGCCGTGCGGCTTACGAGCCCAACTCCATCGACGGCGGCTGGCCCAAGGAAACGCCGGCAGGGCCGACGGATGGCGGCTTCGAAAGCTATTACGAGCGCGTCGACGCCAACAAGGTGCGTGAGCGCAGTGAGTCGTTCGGTGATCACTTCTCTCAGGCCACCTTGTTTTTCAACAGCATGAGCCAGCATGAGAAAGAGCACATCATTGCCGCCTACAGCTTCGAGCTTGGCAAGGTGGAGCGCGAGCATATCCGTGCCCGTCAGGTGAATGAGATCCTGGCCAATATTGACTTGGGGCTGGCCAAGCGCGTGGCGCAGAACCTGGGCCTGCCGACACCGACCAAGGGCACGGTGCCAGCGCGTGAGTCATCGGTGAAAAAATCACCAGCCTTGAGCCAGGTCAACCTGCTGTCGGGCGATATCAAGACGCGCAAAGTGGCGATTCTGGCTGCCAATGGCGTGGACGGCGTGGCGATTGATGCGCTGAAAAAGGCGCTGGAGGTCGAGGGGGCGCATGCCAAGTTGCTGGGGCCGACCTCGGCACCCGTGACCACGGCGCAAGGCAAGACGCTGCCGGTGGATGCGTCGATGGAAGGCATGCCGTCCATTGCGTTTGACGCGGTGTTTATCCCGGGCGGTAAGGCGTCGGTGCAAGCGTTGAGCGGTGATGGTGTGGCGCTGCACTATGTGCTGGAAGCGTACAAGCACCTGAAGGCGATTGCCGTGGCCAGTGACGTGAAGCCATTGCTGGATCTGCTGAAACTGGAGGCGGATGCGGGGCTGATCGTTGGCTCGGATGCGAAAGCAATCAAGGCATTTTTTGCCGCGATTGCACAGCATCGGGTTTGGGATCGTGAGCCGAAGGCTAAAGCGATTCCGGCGTAAGCTATTGGTTGTTTGTTAGATCGCCATCGGGAGCAAGCCCCCTTCCACATTTGAATATGTTCACCGTTCAAAATGTGAGAGGGGGCTTGCTCCCGATGCTTTTAGTCCGCCTTGCGCGGGATCAGCACGATCTGCGCCGGGATCTTCTTGAGGATCTGCCGGTGAATCTTCAGGTCGTACCCTGAATCAATCTTCTTCACCCGCTTGGTCAGCAGCGTGGCCAGCCAGGGGTAATCCTCGGTGCGTGGCGCCTGGATGCTCACGTCGCACTGGTAATTCACCACATCGGTGGCGATTGCATCCAGTTGATGGCGAAGTTCTTCAATATCGGTGAGGTTCAACGCCACAGTGGTGCTGGGCGCCGCCGGGTCGATGACTTTGGCGGCCGGCTTGGCTTCGGCGGCTTTGAGGGCCTCCTCGGCTTTGTCCAGCTCGACCTTGCGGGCGTGCGTGATGGCGCTGTTGACGCCGCCGGTCAGCGCCGGAGCCTTGGGCATCAGCGCGCGGGCGCGGCTCAGGGCGGTGGCGGCGGCGTTGACGTCGCCCTTTTGCAGCACGATCTGACTGCGCTGCAGGTAGGCTTCGGCCAATTGACGTTGGTAAGGCTCCAGCGTGGGGTCGTTAGGCGACTGGGCCTGCAGTGCCGCAAGCTGGTCTTCGGCGGTGGCCAGCTCGCTGCTGGCCAGGTTTTGCTCCAGCTGTGCGATGGCCGCAGCACGCGGGTCCGTGGCCTCGGGGGCGACGGGCGGTGTGCTTTGACAGGCGCCCAGCAGCAGGGAAAATGCGGCAAGGAGCAGATAACGGGAGGTGAACAGCTTCATTCCTGCGACTCTCTATTTGCGCAAAAAGCGAGCAAGTCTACACCCCTCGACGGGGCAGGACAAAACTCAGCAGAAACAGGGCGGCGGCCGTGACCACAATCGATGGCCCGGCCGGCGTGTCCTTGAACCACGACAACGCCAGGCCCCCACATACCGCCAGCATTCCCAGCAGGCTGGCGCCGATTGCCATCTGCTCCGGTGAGCGGGCGTGACGCTGGGCGGCGGCGGCGGGAATGATCAACAGCGATGTGATCAACAATACGCCGACAATCTTCATCGCGACAGCGATCACCACGGCGATCAACAACATCAGGGCCATGCGCAGGGCCGATACCGGCAAACCTTCCACCTTGGCCAGCTCTTCATGCACGGTGATCGCCAGCAGTGGCCGCCACAAGGCGACCAGCAGCACCAGTACAGCGGCGCTGCCGCCGAGGATCCATGCAAGGTCGGTGGGGCTGATCGCCAGCAGGTCGCCGAACAGGTAGGCCATCAGGTCGATGCGCACTTCATGCATAAAGCTCAGCACCACCAGGCCCAGGGACAAGGTGCTCGGCGCCAGAATGCCCAGCAGTGTGTCCGAGGCCAGCGGCTGGCGTTGTTGCAGGGTCACCAGCAGCACCGCCAGCAGCAGGCAGCCCACGGTCACGGCGATGGTTGGGCTCACGTCCAGCAAAAAGCCCATGGCCACGCCGAGCAGCGCCGCATGGGATAACGTATCGCCAAAGTACGCCATGCGCCGCCAGACCACGAACGAGCCCAGCGGGCCCGCGACCAGTGCCAAAGCCAAGCCTGCCAGCAGGGCGTAGAGCAGAAAATCAGCCATGCTTGCAGCCATCTCCATGAACGTGGGTGTGAGGTGCGGTCGGATCGTCAACCACGGCGCCATGCAGGTCGTGAGCGTGGTCGTGATGGTGGTGATAAATCGCCAGGCTCTGGGCGTTCTTGCCGAACAGCTCGACGAATGCCGGGTCGCCGCTGACCTGTTCCGGGTGACCGGAACAGCACACATGGCGATTGAGGCACACCACCTGATCGGTGGTGCTCATGACCAGGTGCAAATCGTGGGAGACCATCAGCACGCCGCAGCCATGACGGTCGCGCAGGCGGGTGATCAGGCTGTACAGCTCGGCCTGGCCGGCGACATCGACGCCTTGCACGGGCTCATCGAGCACCAGCAGTTGCGGCTCGCGCAACAAGGCGCGGGCCAGCAGCACGCGCTGCATTTCACCGCCGGAGATGCTTTGCACCGGGCTGTCGATCACCTGCTCGGCGCCGACTTCCTTGAGCGCCGCCTGCGCACGGGCGCGGTCCACGCCCGGCACCAGCCGCAGGAAGCGCAGCACGGACAGCGGCAGGGTCGGGTCGACGTGCAGCTTTTGCGGCATATAACCGACGCGCAGCCTGGGCTTGCGCCACACGCTGCCGGTGTCGGGCTTGAGCAGGCCGAGCACGGCACGCACCAGGGTGGTCTTGCCGGCGCCATTGGGGCCGATCAAGGTCACGATCTGCCCCGGCTCGACGCTGAGCGCGATGTTATCCAGCACGTTTTGCCCGGCGAACGTGACGCCAACCTGCTCCAGGCGGATTAACGCATTGCTCATCAAGCCCCCTGGCAACCCGAGCACAGGCCGACCACCTCGACGGTCTGCCCTTCGACCTTGAAGCCCACGTCGGCAGAGCTCTTGATAATGGCGTCGCTGATGCTTTTTTGTTCAAGTTCGATGGCCGCATGGCACTCGCGGCAGATCAGGAACTGGCCCTGGTGCGCATGTTCCGGGTGGTTGCAGCCAACAAAGGCGTTGAGCGAGGCGATGCGGTGCACCAGGCCGTTTTCGAGCAGGAAATCCAGCGCTCGGTACACGGTGGGTGGCGCGGCGCGGCGACCGTCCTGCTCGCTGAGGACACCTAGAATGTCGTAGGCGCCCAGCGGCTTGTGGCTCTGCCACACCAGTTCCAGCACGCGGCGACGCAAAGCGGTCAGGCGCAGACCTTTCTGTGCGCACAGGGTGTCGGCTTCCGACAGCGCGGTATGCACGCAGTGAGAGTGGTCATGGGGACGGCTGGCAAGCGGTGTTTTAGGCATGAGCGGCGACAGATATTTGATAGAGACGTTATTATGTTACCCGTTCCTACGCCATTGAGTGGTCATCGTGTCCCGACTTTTTCCCGTTTTTGTCGTTTTTGTCACCAGTTTGTTCTTCGCAGGCCTGGCGCAGGCCGAGGTCAAGGTGCTCACCAGCATCAAGCCACTGCAACTGATTGCCGCCGCGGTGCAGGACGGTGTGTCGGTGCCGGAGGTGTTGTTGCCACCGGGTGCGTCGCCGCATAACTTCGCCTTGCGCCCATCCGACGTACGGCGCGTGCAGTCGGTGGAGCTGTTGTACTGGATCGGGCCGGACATGGAGACTTTCCTGCCTCGCGTACTGAAAGGTCGTACAGCACCGACGGTTGCGGTGCAGGACCTGCCGGGTATGAAACTGCGCCGTTTCGGCGAAGATAGCCATTCTCACGCTGACGAAGCCGACGAACATGACCATGATCACCGTCCAGGCAGCGTCGATGCCCATTTGTGGTTGTCCACGGTGAATGCGCGGGTGATCGCGGCGCGCATGGCGGCGGACCTCAGCGCGGCTGACCCGGCGAATGCCGAGCGCTATCAGAGCAATGCGAAGGCCTTTGCCGGGCGCCTGGATGCGTTGGATGCGCGGCTGAAGAAGCGTCTGGCTAGCGTTGATGGCAAACCCTACTTTGTATTCCACGAAGCCTTTGACTATTTCGAAGACGCTTACGGCTTGAAGCACGCCGGTGTCTTCAGTGTCGCCGCCGAAGTACAACCGGGCGCCCAGCATGTGGCGGCGATGCGTACGCGGTTGCAGGAAGTGGGCAAGACTTGTGTGTTCAGTGAGCCGCCGCTGCGCCCGCGTCTGGCCGAGACGCTGGTGGCGGGGTTGCCGGTGAAATTGGCGGAGCTGGATGCGCTGGGCGGTTATACGCCGGCCACTGCTCAGGGCTATGAGCAGGTTCTGGATAAGTTGGGGAGCGACCTGGCTGGGTGCCTGGAGGCGTTGTAAGACTCAGCGAAAATCAAAACTGTGGGAGGGGGCTTGCTCCCGATAACGGTGTGTCAGCCAGTGAATAAGTAGCTGCACCACCGCTATCGGGAGCAAGCCCCCTCCCACAGTTTTTGCTCTGGTGAGGCAGTTAGAGCGCGAACGGCAGCTGGAGCGTGACCTGCTGGCGTTGAGTCAAGCGGTGTTCGAACTCCGCCGGGTCGTGAATCAACACATCCTGCCCGGCAAACGCTTGCGCTGCGATCAGGCGGGACAGCCAGAAGCGCACGCACGCGACGCGCAGCATAGTCGGCCACAACTGCGCTTCTTTCGCCGTAAACGGCCGCAGCCTGGCATAAGCCCCCAGCAAGGCACGGGCGCGCTGACTGTCGATCAAGCCTTCGGCGTCCGAACACCAGTCATTCAAGGCGATGGCCACGTCGTATAGCATCGGGCCCGAGCAGGCGTTGTAGAAATCGATCAAGCCCGTCAGGTGCGTGCCTTCGAACATCGCGTTGTCACGAAACAGGTCGGCATGCACGTTGGCGCGTGGCAGGGCGAGGATCTGCATTTTGTGCGCCTCGATCTCTTCCAGCGCGCCTCGCAACAGGCGCTGCTGTGCATCGCTCAGGTGCGAAATAAGCTGCGCACCTTCGCTGAGCATCCAATCCAGCCCGCGGTCGGTCTTGCGTTCCAGTACCTTCTCGCCTTGAGTCGCCAGGTGCAGGTGGCCGAGCAGGTCGCCGACCTGGGCGCAATGTTGGGCGTTGGCGTCCTTGATGTGCTTGCCGGCCAGGCGTGGTTGCAGCAAGGCGGGTTTGCCCTTGAGTTCGCGCAAAGCGATGCCGTCGGTGGTACGAAGCGCGTAAGGCACTGGCAGGTCGGCGTCGTGAAGCACGTCAAGCAGTTCGATGAAGAACGGCATTTCTGCCACGGGGCCGCGCTCAACCAGGGTCAGGACGAATTCGCCCTGTTCCAGGCTGATAAAGAAATTGGTGTTTTCACTACCGGCGGCAATCCCCTGGAAGTCGAGCAGACGGCCGAGCCCGTAAGGGGCGAGAAAGGTTTCCAGCTCGGGCCGAGCCAGGGGGGTGAACACAGACATGGTTAAAACTGCCAGTACGGGCGCCGCACTGCACGGCGCCAATTGAAGTTAAGAAATCATTTCCATTCGAAAATCTTCCATGACGGGATCAGCATATCCGGCTGGTCAGAGCGGATGAAGTTTGCATCGGTGCCGTCCGCGCGTACCAGAAAGTACGGTGGAGCCCCCTTCGGAGTGACCTTGATGGCATACAAGAAGCCGTTTTGGCGGTATTCCTGGATGGTCTTGTCGCCTTCCGTGCGAATGGTAACTTCCGGATCGCCCGAAGGGGCATCATCTGCCGCCATGGCAGCCATCGGAGCGAGTGCAATCAAGCCAGTCAACAGCAGGCGATTGAATGTACGCATGATAACCTTGTCCCTTTGTTTTCATTGGTCCGGCTATTCTAGCGCCTGACCCGCCGAAAAGGTTGATCCTGCTCATGAGCCAAGCGCCCCTCGTCCTGGTGGACGGTTCTTCTTACCTGTACCGCGCCTTCCACGCGCTGCCACCGTTGACCACCTCCAAAGGCCTGCCGACCGGTGCGGTCAAGGGCGTGTTGAACATGCTCAAGAGCCTGCGCAAGCAGTACCCGGACAGCCCCTTCGCAGTGGTGTTCGACGCAAAGGGTGGGACTTTTCGCGACGATATGTACGCCGAGTACAAAGCCAATCGCCCAAGCATGCCCGATGACATGCGCCTGCAGATCGAGCCGCTGCACCAGAGCGTGATCGCGCTGGGCTTCCCACTGCTGTGCGTCGAAGGCGTCGAGGCCGATGACGTGATCGGCACCCTGGCCCGCAGCAGCGCGGCCGCCGACCGTCCGGTGGTGATTTCCACCGGTGACAAGGACATGGCGCAACTGGTCGATGGGCACATTACCTTGGTCAACACCATGACCGGTAGCGCCATGGACGTGGACGGCGTAAAGGAGAAATTTGGCGTCGCTCCGGAGCAGATCATCGACTATCTGGCGTTGATGGGCGATTCGTCCGACAACATTCCAGGCGTTCCGGGTATTGGGCCGAAGACGGCATCCGGCTTGCTGGTGGGGGTGAATGGCGGACTCAAAGAGCTTTATGAGCAGCTCGACATCGTGCCGACCCTGCCGATTCGCGGCGCCAAGACGCTGCCTGCCAAGCTGGAGGAACACAGGGAGATGGCCTTCCTGTCGTACCAGTTGGCGACGATCAAGATCGACGTGCCGCTGGACGTGGGCCTGGATGATTTGCACCTGATCGAGCCTGATCGTGAAAAGCTGCTTGAGTTGTACACCCTGCTTGAGTTCAAGAGCTGGTACGACGAGATCCAGCGCGATACCAAGCGGGTTGAGCTCAAGACGGCAAACGAGGTCGCGCCTGTCGCCGACGTGTCGGTTGAGGCGGTGATATCCGTGCCGGTGGAGGCGATCTATACGACCATCCTCGATCAGGCCACCTTCGACCTTTGGCTGAAGAAACTCAACGACGCGAAGCTGTTCGCCTTCGACACCGAAACCACCGGAATCGATGCCCATCAGGCGCAATTGGTCGGGGTTTCCTTTGCCGTCCAGCCCCATGAAGCGGCCTACATTCCGCTGACCCATGCCTACGTCGGCGTGCCGGACCAGTTGGATCGCGACACGGTGCTGCGGGCGTTGAAGCCATTGCTTGAAGACCCGACCAAACTCAAGATCGGCCAGCACGCCAAGTTCGACATGAACATCCTGGCCAACTGCGCCATCGATGGCGACCCCACCCAGGGCATCAATGTGCAAGGCATCGCGTTCGATACCATGCTCGAATCCTATGTGCTCAATGCCACCGCGACCCGTCACGACATGGACAGCCTGGCCAAGAAGTACCTGGACTACGACACGGTGAGTTTCCAGGACATCGCCGGCAAAGGCGCCAAGCAACTGACATTCGACCAGATTGCGCTTGAACAAGCGGGCCCGTATGCCGCCGAAGACGCCGATGTGACCTTGCGTTTGCATCAGGCACTGCATGCGCAACTGGCCGCTATCCCGAGCCTGGCCAGCGTGCTCACCGACATCGAGATGCCGTTGGTGCCCGTGCTGGCGCGCATCGAGCGTCAAGGCGCGCTGGTGGACGCGCAATTGTTGGGCATCCAAAGCATCGAGCTGGGGAACAAGATGGCCGAGTTGGAACGTCAGGCGTTCGAAATCGCCGGTGAAGCGTTCAACCTGGGTTCACCCAAGCAATTGGGGGCAATTCTCTACGAAAAGCTGGGGATGCCAGTGCTCAAGAAGACTGGCAAGGGGCAGGCTTCTACCGCGGAAGAAGTGTTGGCCAAGCTCGCTGAAGATGACTACCCGTTGCCCAAGGTGTTGATGCAGTACCGCAGCATGAGCAAGCTGAAGAGCACCTACACCGACCGTCTGCCTGAGCAGATCAACCCGCGTACCGGGCGTATCCATACGTCTTATCATCAAGCCGTGGCGGCGACCGGACGCCTGTCCTCCAGCGACCCGAACCTGCAGAACATCCCGGTGCGCACAGCAGAAGGGCGGCGCATACGCCAGGCGTTTGTCGCGCCCAAAGGCTACAAGCTGCTGGCGGCGGACTATTCGCAGATCGAGTTGCGCATCATGGCGCACCTGTCCAGGGACGAAGGCTTGATGAACGCCTTCCGCCACAACCTGGATGTGCACACAGCCACAGCTGCCGAGGTGTTCAAGGTTGAGTTGAACGAGGTCACGTCCGATCAGCGGCGCAGCGCCAAGGCGATCAACTTCGGCCTGATCTACGGCATGGGCGCGCAAAAGCTGGGCAAGGACATTGGTGTCGATACCAAGACCGCCAAGGCGTATATCGATGTCTACTTCGCTCGCTACCCCGGGGTTCGCGAGTACATGGAGCGTACCCGTGCCCAGGCGTCCGACCAGGGTTATGTGGAGACGTTCTTCGGTCGTCGGTTGTACCTGCCGGACATCCACTCCAACAAGCCTCAAGAGCGCGCGGCAGCGGAACGTACCGCGATCAACGCGCCCATGCAGGGCACAGCGGCCGACATCATCAAGAAAGCCATGGTGCTGGTGGACAACTGGCTGACCGATTCGGGCCTGGATGCCAAGGTAATCCTGCAGGTGCACGATGAACTGGTGCTTGAGGTGCGTGAGGATCTGGTTGTAGAGGTCAGTGAGAAGATTCGCGAGCACATGAGCGCTGCGGCGCAGTTGGACGTGCCGCTGCTGGTGGAAGTGGGCGTGGGTGATAACTGGGACGAAGCGCACTGATTCCGGTGGTTTGCCACCACCTGGCGTGGTGGCAAAGCGCTTTATGTCGGAAAGCGCCGACAGTTATTACCAATAGTTTTTCCAGCTCGCCGGAACTTAACCTGTGAACTGCCACTCAGAGTTACTGAATGGGTGGTGAAGCCCTTCAATGCTCCTATGTTGTGTTAAGTGTTGGCAGATATCTGGACCCCGCCCTAGCGGTCCGGAACTTGAACCCCGAACTTCCCCTCCCCATACGAAGTCCGGGGTTTTTTTTGCCTGTAGAAAAGTTATTGCGCGATTTCCGCGCCCTTGTCCGCCAATTCCATCCAGCCGGCCAGCACGGTGTAAGCGTCTTCCAGGCCCATGCGCTTGGGGGCCGAGAACAACTGGATGGTAATCGCGTCACCCCAACCTTTACGGATGTCGGACTGCACCTTGAGCAAGGTGTTCTTGGCCGCGCCGTAGGTCAGTTTGTCGGCCTTGGTCAGCAGGATATGCATCGGCATGCCGCTGGCGACCGCCCAATCGAGCATCAGCAGGTCGAAGTCGGTCATTGGATGACGGATGTCCATCATCAGAATCAAACCCTTCAAACTCTCCCGGCCGCCCAGATAAGCCTCAAGGTGACGCTGCCAGTGCAGCTTCAGCGGGATAGGGACTTTTGCATATCCATAGCCCGGCAGGTCGACCAGACGCCGATCATCGTCTAGCTTGAAGAAATTGAGCAGTTGCGTGCGGCCCGGAGTTTTCGAGGTGCGCGCCAGGCTGGCGTGGGTCAACGTGTTCAGCGCGCTGGACTTGCCGGCGTTGGAACGACCGGCAAAGGCGACTTCAAAGCCTTCGTCGTCGGGGCATTGGTCAACTTTGGCGGCGCTGAGCATGAAGGTGGACTGTTGGCACAGGCCGAGAATGGGATTCTTGAGTTGCATGAGATTTCCGATGTGGGCGGTGCCGAGAAAGGGTGCGGCAAGCGGTGTCGTTTCCGTTTCAGTAGCGCCAGTATATAATGCCGCAGATTTTGTGTGTGCTTTGTCCCAGCGAAGGATGAGGTTCACGGGAGCGATAGACCTTTATTGCGCATTAGAACGCAAAACGCTCTCAAACCCTGCAAAGGTCGATGTATGACCTGATGGTTGCTCGCTTTTGGTCTCCTGAACCCATTTTTGGCGCTCAGGCTACACAGGAACCGGAAGCTGTGTACAACCGAGTTTGCTTAGGTCGCGCTGCTACTGCGCGTGACCCGGGGTTTCAAGGCAATGCCGCCGCGTGGTTTGTGCATGGACTGCAGTACTGAGGATTACCAGGCCATCATTGAGTTGATGGTGAGTAAACCCGGTAGATAACTCTTAAACCCTTAGCCGTAGTTGGATTAGCTGATGAACAAACTGATCGTGAGTCTGCTGTTGACCTTGGGCATCACCGGTGTTGCCCATGCTGCAGGCGACGCTACAGCGGGCCAGGCGAAAGCCGCCGTGTGTGGTGCTTGCCACGGACCGGATGGCAACAGCCCGGCGCCGAACTTTCCCAAACTGGCCGGCCAGGGCGAGCGTTACCTGACCAAGCAGATGCAGGATATCAAGAGCGGCAAGCGCACGGTGCTGGAAATGACCGGCCTGCTGACCAACCTCAACGATCAGGACCTGGCGGATATCGCGGCGTATTTTGCCAGCCAGAAGGGCAGCGTGGGCGCAGCTGATCCTAAAGTTGTTGCCCGTGGAGAGAAGCTGTTTCGTGGCGGTGATCTGGAAAAAGGTCTGCCTGCCTGCACCGGCTGCCACTCGCCCAATGGCACAGGCAATGCGGCCGCAGGCTTCCCTCACCTGGGTGGCCAGCACGCTCAGTACATCGCCAAGCAATTGACCGACTTCCGTAAGGAAGAGGCCGGCCGCGCTAACGATGGGGATGCGATGACCATGCGCACCATCGCCCGCAAGCTGAGCGACGAGGACATCGCAGCCGTCTCCAGTTACATTCAGGGCCTGCACTGAGGGCTCGCTACGTTAACGCTCGATTAATCCCGCGATGCAAGCATAAAAAGGGTGGCTAAGGCCGCCCTTTTTTGTGGCCGCTGCCGTTACACTAACGAACTCATGTCCGCGTAGACCTGTCACAACTAAAGGTCGCGTGAGGCGACTTTATTTGTCCAGGAGTAAAGCATGCGTAATCTGATCCTCAGCGCCGCTCTCGTCACTGCCAGCCTCTTCGGCATGACCGCGCAAGCTGCCGATGTGCCGCTTGAAGCCGGTAAAACCTACGTTGAATTGGCTAACCCAGTGCCTGTGTCGGTGCCGGGCAAGATCGAAGTGGTGGAGCTGTTCTGGTACGGCTGCCCGCATTGCTACGCGTTTGAGCCAACCATCAACCCATGGGTCGAGAAGCTGCCCAAGGACGTGAACTTCAAGCGCATCCCCGCCATGTTCGGCGGCCCATGGGATGCCCACGGCCAGTTGTTCCTGACCCTGGAAGCCATGGGTGTGGAACACAAGGTTCACAACGCGGTATTCGAAGCCATCCAGAAACAGGGCAAGCGCCTGACCAAGCCTGACGACATGGCGGACTTTGTTGCCACCCAAGGCGTCGACAAAGACAAGTTCCTGGCCACCTTCAACTCCTTCGCCATCCAGGGTCAGATCAAGCAGGCCAAGGAACTGGCGCAGAAATACGGCGTGCAAGGCGTACCCACCCTGATCGTCAACGGCAAATACCGTTTTGACCTGGGCAGCACCGGTGGTCCTGAAGCGACCCTCAACGTTGCCGACCAGTTGATTGCCAAAGAGCGCAAAGCCAAGTAAGGGGCCCGTCATGCGCCGCTGGGGTACCGAACGTGTCGTAGGCCTGCACGACCCGCAGGTTAATGAGCATCACCTGGAGTCCACAGGCTTGGCGGCAGACAGTCGCCTGCGCCTGCTCAGCTTCAATATCCAGGTAGGCAACAGTACCGAGAAGTACCGACACTACCTCACCCGTGGCTGGCAGCATTTGCTGCCCCATAACGGGCGGGCCGGCAACCTGCAGAAAATCGGCGACCTGTTGAGTGATTTCGACCTGGTCGCCCTGCAGGAAGCCGACGGCGGCAGCATACGGTCCGGTTATATCAATCAAGTGGAGCACCTGGCTCACCTCGGCGCCTTCCCTTATTGGTATCAGCAACTCAATCGCAACCTGGGGCGCTTGGCGCAGCACAGTAATGGGGTGCTCAGTCGCTTGAAGCCAACGGTCATCGAAGATCACCCACTGCCGGGCCCCAAGGGTCGCGGGGCGATCCTCGTACGTTTTGGCGAAGGGCCTGAAGCGTTGGTGGTGGTGATGATGCATCTGGCGCTTGGTGGGCGTACTCGCAACCTGCAATTGGCCTATGTGCGTGATCTGATCGGCAACTACAAGCATCAGGTGTTGATGGGCGACATGAACACCCACGCCACCGATCTGCTACAGAATTCCCCATTGCGTGACCTCGGGCTACTGGCCCCGCAGGTTGAAGCCACATTCCCCAGCTGGCGCCCGCAACGTTGTCTTGACCATATCCTGCTCAGTCCCACCCTCACCCTCGAAAGTGTGCAGGTGCTTGCGCAGCCCATCTCCGATCACCTGCCGGTCGCGGTAGAGATTCGTCTGCCGGGTTCGCTCACGGCCGACGCATTGCCCGCGTTGAGCCCAGGCACCAGCGGACCCTTTGCATGAGCGATGACGCCCAGCGCTGGAAAGAAAAATACCTGTTAAGTATCGAGCAACAAGAAAAGCTCGAGCGCCGCTGGGCCGCCCGCCTCGACCTGCTGCGCCGGGGGCTGGTGCGCAGTACTCTGGCGGCGGAAGGCACCGACCGGGCGGTGGACCAATGCATGAAGGAAATGCGCGACGTCGTGCGCACCGACGACATGGACGCCGCCCTCGCCGCCTTGCTGCCGCGCTTGGAAAAGGCCGTGTTGGACTCTGAACAGCGTCGCGAAACCCGGGTTGACCAGATCAGCACCGCGCTGACCTCTCTGGTCACGCAGCTGCAAAAGCTGCCGCTGCCCCGCGAGGTAGCGCGCCCGCTGAAAACCTTCGCCAAGCAACTGGATGGCCGCGTCGGCCAGGCCCGCGAAATTCCCCTGTTGCTCAGCGAGTTGAGCGGCTTGCAAGGGCAAGCATTGAATAACCTGGAGCCGGACGGCGAAACCACGCGCCCTGGGCCGCGGTTGTTGCAGCGTCTGTTTGGGGCCAAGGAGGTCGTCAACGAGGCGGCGGCCAGTGAGCCGGTGCCCGGCCCGACGCCGCAACCCGTAGCGGCCAAGCCCGCCGCTGAGCCGGAGCAGCCTCAGCAGCCTGAGCAGTCCGAGGAACTCACACAAGCCCTGCGGGCCTTTGCGCCACAGGCCGAGAAACCGGCGGCTCCCCAGCCTGAACCCATAGCATCCGGCAAGATCGACGAGGTTATTGGCGAAACCTTTGTGTACGAAGCGCCAGCTCAAGAAGACGCAGTCGTGGCCTCGGTGAAAAAAGCCGCAGAGCCTGTTGAACCCAAGGTGCCTGCGCCGAAAGCTGAAGAACCTGCTCCCGAAAGCGCCCTTGCCGCCTTCGTCGAAGCGCCCGTGGTTGAGACCGAGGCGCCGGACGAGACGCTCATCGGCAGTCTTTCTCTCCCGCCTGTGCTGGAGACCGAAGAGCCCGACCCCGACGAATTGCAATCGGACGGTTTCTATTCCCTGCCGGACTCACCCGAGCCTTCCTACAGCTCGGTGGCAAAACATATCGAAGAAACCCTGCTGGGGCTGCTGGAAGAAATGGCCTTGCCCGAGCGTCATCGCCCCCAGGCCGAAGCCATGCGCGAGCGCCTGGCCCACGGTTTGAACTGGTACGAGCTGCTGCCGATCCTTGATGATCTGAAGGTGCTGATGCTGGCGATCACCGACAGCGGCCAGCACGAATTCGAGGCTTACCTCAAGCAGCTCAACGAACGTCTCGAAGCCTTCCAGGGTCACCTGCAGGTGGCCAGTGATGGCCATGCCGACAGCCGCACCGCTGCGCAGGCGTTGGACTCGCAGATCCGCGAACAGGTCGACGGTCTGCAAAGCAGCGTGCAGGACGCAGCGGACCTGGATAGCCTCAAGCATGTCCTGGAAAGCCATCTTGAGGGTTTGCTGGGCACCATGGACGAACACCAGCAACAGCGTGACCAGCGTGAACAGGAAGTGGCGGCACGCCTGAAAGGGCTGGCAGAACGGGTCGCCAGCATGGAACAGGAAGCCCAGGGCTATCGTGAGCACCTGGAAGTGCAACGCCAGAAGGCCCTGATCGATCCGCTCACTGGGCTGCCCAATCGCGCAGCCTGGAGCGAGCGCCTGGATTATGAGGTCAACGCCTGGCACCAGCGCGGCAACAGTCTGTCGCTGGCGATGCTCGACCTGGATCACTTCAAGCGCATCAACGATGGCTACGGCCACCTGGCCGGTGACAAGGTACTGAAGATCATCGCCAACGTGCTGCGCAAGCGTCTGCGCCCAGGCGACTTTATCGCGCGTTTTGGCGGCGAAGAGTTTGTGCTGCTGATGCCCGACTCACCTCTGACGGATGCTCTGACGGTCGGCGAGGTGCTGCGCAATGCGATTGAGGCCTGCCCGTTCCACTTCAAAGGTGAGCCGGTGACGATCACAGTCTCCATGGGTGTGGCCCAGTTCCAGCCGGGTGAGCGCAGTGAGCTGGCGCTCAAGCGGGCCGACGAGGCGTTGTATCGGGCCAAGGCCGCGGGGCGTAACCAGGTGCAGGCGGCGTAAAAGATGTTCCATTTTGTAATTTGACCGTCTGGCCGCAAACCGTACGTTACACTGTTGCATTATCGTCTTCAGCGTACCGTCCTCCGCCATGAAATCCTTTTATTTCGCTTGTGTGTTTCTCTTACTGTCCGGCTGCGCCATTGGTCCGCGCCTGGACACCAGCCACCCTTCGGCGAACCACGACAACCGCGTGCAGTTCGTGGTTGTCCACTACACCTCGACCGACCTTGAGCGTTCACTGGCGCTGCTGACCCACGGCCAGGTCAGCGCGCATTACCTGATCGGCGACGACGCCTCTGCCACCATCTACAAGCTGGTGGATGAAAGCCAGCGCGCCTGGCATGCAGGGGAAAGCGAGTGGATGGGACGCACCTGGCTCAATTCCAGCTCAATCGGCATCGAGATCGTAAACCCTGGCTACCGCGATACGCCGACCGGGCGGCTCTGGTACCCCTACTCCGAGGCGCAGGTGAAGTCGCTGGTGGTCTTGCTCAAGGACATCAGCAAGCGCAACGGTATCGACCCCAAGAACATCATTGGTCATAGCGATATCGCCCCGCTGCGCAAGCTGGACCCGGGGCCGCTGTTTCCCTGGAAGCGCCTGGCTGATGAAGGGTTGGGGGTGTGGCCGGATGCACAGGCTGTGGCGCGGTTCCAGGTGCAGTACACCACCGAGCTGCCGAGCATCAGCTGGTTTCAGGAAGAGTTGGCTCTTCTGGGTTACTCGACGCCCCAGACCGGCGAGTTGGATGTCGCCACGCGCCACGTGATCGCGGCGTTCCAGATGCGTTTCCGGCCGTCGCTGTTTGACGGCGCACCGGATGCCGAAAGTGCGGCCATCCTGCGCGCGCTAAACCGGCGTTAAAGCGGTAGCGCCATATAGAACTGAGTGCCCTGCCCTGGCCGCGAATATACCCCCATGCGGCCACCGTGCAGTTGCACGATCTCCTTGCACAGCGCCAAGCCCAGGCCGGCGCCGCCTTTCTTGCGACCCACCTGCACGAAAGGTTCGAAGATACGCCCTTGCTGCCCGTAGGCGATGCCTTCGCCGTTGTCCTCGACACTGATAATCACCCGCTCGCCGTGGCGTCGCGCCTGCAGGCGAATCTGCCCGCCGTCTGCGGTATGGCGCAGGGCATTACCCAACAGGTTGTCGAGGACCCGCTCCAACTGTGCCTGGTCGGCATACAGCCTGGGCAGGTCGGATTGAGCTTCCACCAACAGCTCTATGTGCTGTGCATTCGACGTTTCCACGAACCGCGCGCGGGCGTGTTCCAGTAGATCAATGACGTCGCAGGGCCCGAGGGTGAGTTTCTGCAGGCCGTTCTGGTAGCGCGAGAAGTTGAGCAGGTCATTGATCAACTGCATCAGGCGCTGCATCTCTTCGTTGACCGTATCCAGCAGGTCCGCTTCACGTGATTCGGCCGGGAACTTCGCACGCTCGCGAAACAGCCCGAACGCCATATGCATGCCGGTCACGGGGGTGCGCAACTCATGGGACGCGCGCAATACAAACTCACTGCGTACCCGTTCGAAAGCCCGTTGTTCGGTCACGTCGTGCAGCACCATCACGGCGCCGAGAATGTGCCCTTGGGTATGGCTGACGGGCGTGAGGCTGTAGGTCAGCAGGCGCAGTTCGCCTTCGACTTCTACTTCCAGATCCTCCGGTGCCCGCTCCAGGTTGCCGCCGCGCAGCACCAGTTGCAGTTGTTCATCCAGCTCCGGACGCACCAGCGCCTCGCCCAGGCCCTGGCCGAGGCGTTCTTCGTCCCAGCCCAACTGGCGCTGCGCGACGGGGTTGAGATGCTCCAGGCGGCCTTGGCGGTCAATCATCAGCAGACCATCGTCGATGCTGTCGAGTACCGCTTGCAGGCGTTGCTGGCCGGCCAGAAGCTCGTCGATATTGGTCGCCTGATGCTGACGCAGCGCTTCGGCCATGATGCCGAAGCGGCGGGTCAGCTGGTTCATCTCCGCCGCCGCGGAGATCGGCAGCGTCACTTCAAAGTCGCCTTGGCCGATCTTGTCGGCCGCCTTGGCCAAGGCTTCGATCGGGCCGCCAAACCGCCTGGCAATACCATGGGCCGTGACGAACCCGATGATCAGCACCGCAAGCCCCACCAACCCCAGCAGGCCGGCGATCAGCAACGCGCGCGCGCGGGACTTATGTTCGCTGGCGCTGATGTTTTCCAAGGCTTGCTTGTGTTCGGCAATCAGCCCATTGCGCAACACGTTGAAGGTTTCGGTGAGGTTTTCCTTGCTGCCCGGTGGTGGCGACGCTTGCTGGGATTGGTCGAACGCCTCGAGCAGGTTCTGGTATTGGCTGCGTGCCTGGGCGAAGCCGGTGCCACTGCCATCGCGTTGTTCATGGGCGACGCCTTGGTCGAGCAAGTCCAGGTAATGCAGCTTGGAGGTTTGCAGCGCCTTGGCGTCAGGGCGTCGCTGCAACATCATGATCCACTGGTCGCCCAGGCTCTGACGCAGTTTGAGCCCCAGGTCCAAGGTGACAAAGTTGCTGCGGATCAGCGATTCCTGGGTCTTGGCCATTTGCATGACACTGACCAGGCCCAGGATCAACCCCAGCAGGGCGACGGTAATCAGCGCTGAGATACTCAGGAACAACCGAGTGCGCAGTTTCATCGCTAACTTCATAGGGTACAGCTCATAAGTTGTACTGCTTGCGTTTGCGGTACAGGGTCGACGCGTCAATGCCGAGCGTGCGTGCAGCCTGGTCGAGGGTGTCGCTGGTGGCCAGTACGGCGCCGATGTGGGCTTTTTCCAACTCGTCCAGGCTGAGCGCGGCGCCGATACGCGGAGCGTTGTTGGTCGGTTGCTCGGCCATGCCCAGGTGGCTGATTTCGACCTTTTCCTGCGGGCAGATAATGCTCGCGCGCTCAACCACGTTGCGCAGCTCACGGATATTGCCCGGCCAGCGATAGTTGAGCAGTGCCTCGCGCGCCTGGTCGCTGAAGCCCCGTGCCGGGCGCGCGTATTCCTTGACGAAGCGCGCCAGGAAGCGATCGGCCAGTGTCAGGATGTCTTCACTGCGCTCGCGCAGTGGCGGCAGGTGCAAGGTGATGACGTTGAGGCGGTACAGCAAGTCTTCGCGGAAGCGGCCGTCGCGCACCATGTCTTCCAGGTTGAGGTTGGTGGCGGCGAGGATGCGCACATCGGCGCGACGGGTGACCGGGTCGCCGACACGCTCGTATTCCTTGTCCTGGATAAACCGTAGCAACTTAGGCTGCAACGTGAGCGGAAAATCGCCAATTTCATCGAGAAACAGCGTGCCGCCGTCGGCCTGGTTCACCCGGCCCAAGGTGCTCTCGCTGGCACCGGTAAAGGCGCCACGGCTATGACCGAACAGCTCGCTTTCCATCAGTTCGGCCGTTAACGAAGGGCAGTTGATCGTCACGCAGGACTTCTTGGCGCGCTTGCTCCAACCGTGAATCGCCCGCGCCAGTTCGCCTTTACCCGTGCCGGACTCGCCAAGGATCAGGATGTTAGCGTCGGTCCCGGCCACCTGGCGCGCGGTTTCCAGCACCACCATCATCGATGGGCTGTGGGAGTCCAGACCGTCCTTGGGTTGGCGCACTGCACCTTCCAATGCCTCCAGGCGAGCCGAGAGTTGGCGCACTTCCAGTTGCTTGGCGGTGGCCAGGCGCAGTTGATCAGGGCTGCACGGTTTGACCAGGTAGTCGGCGGCGCCAGCCTGGATCGCGTCCACCGCCGTATCGACGGCGGAGTGAGCAGTCACGATCACCACACGCATCCACGGCGCCTGAATGCGCATCTGGGCCAGCACGTCCAGGCCGTTGTCTTCGCCCAGGCGCAGGTCCAAAAAGCACAGGTCGAACACCTGGCGTTGCATCAAGGCATCCGCCTGGGCCGCGCTGTTGGCGGTGGCGACGGTGTAGCCCTCATCTTCCAGGCAATAACGGAAGGTGCGGAGGATCGCGGATTCGTCATCCACTAAAAGAATGCGGCCTTGAAGTTCCTTGGCTGATTCCATCTGTCCCGCGCTCCTTTAACTATGAATGATGGTGTTTAGTCCCGGAATAATCGGGCAAGTTGCATGGTTTATTCTGATTGATTAAAGGCAACCTCGTGCAGCTATCTGCACGCCTTCCTACAAAGTCATGCCTGATGGCCTTTTCACGCCGTCTTGCCACTTCCGCAACGCTATTAACGTTTTCATGACCCCGATCCGATTGCCAGCCATCGTGCATTTCGCACGGCCGCCTGGGAGGGATCGTGCAGGATGCTGCCCGAGTGTTGAATAACGAATATGTAACTCATTGATTTTGTAGGTTTTTATTTTATAAAAAAGCTGGCATGCGCTCTGCAATATCTCTCCCAACGAATAGCCAGAATGCGGGAGAACAGCAGCATGACTCGCCAAAGCCTCAGCCCATTGCGTGTATCGCCACTGCGCTTGCAACAAGGTCTGTTTGCGAGCTTGGCGGTGATGGTCACGCTGATTGCAGGCCAGCAGTTCCAGCACTGGCAGCAGAGCCAGCAGCAAGCCCCCTCATTTGAACGTCCGGCGATAACCCAGACCCATTTCAGTTCCATTGGCAGCCGCTCCGTCGGTAGCGCGTCTGCTGATGTAACCGCCCCGCAATTGCGAGTGGCCGACCAGGATTCCACCCTGGGCCAGTTACCTACCCAAGAGCGTTGGGTGTTCTAGGCAAAAAACGCGGACGCTGATTCAGCGGCCGCAGGCATTACCGCTGTTACCTCTATAGAAGAAGCGTAAGGAGAATCACCATGTTGAGTTGGGCAATCACATTTCTGATCATCGCCATTGTGGCTGCAGTCCTGGGCTTCGGTGGTATCGCGGGCACCGCCACGGGTATCGCCAAGATCCTGTTTGTGGTCTTCCTGGTGATGTTCATCGCATCGTTCTTCTTTGGTCGTCGCGGCCGAGGCTGAATATGACCCCTTTGTCTTTTAAAACCATGGCTGCCGCCCTGCTCTTGGGCGGCAGCGGGCTGGTGATGGCTGCCAACGACGGCCAATCCCGAGCCAATGAATTGCTCAGCGCGGACCCTCAGTACCGCGAGACATGGCAAGGCGTGGTGAAGAAAGAAGAGCGGCTGCCGGAATGGGTGATGAACCTGTCGGGCACGGCCGAGCAAATGAATGCCGTGGAAGAGGATGGCGACAAGTACTTGGTCGGGCCGCTCTGCGAAACCGCAGACACCTGCCTGAACAAGCGCCTGATCGTCGCCTTCAGCCTCGACAAGGAAGACGCCTACGCCATGTTGGTGGAAGTCCCGGCCGGTCTTCCGGCGGACAAATCCCCAACGCGGCACGCCGATTACCGCTTTATCGGTAAGCCGGACGAGGGCATGCGGAAGCTGCTGATGGAGCAGTTGAAGAAAGATCCGAATTGGTACTGAGTTCCGTCTGTGGTTTACGGGGCTCGCATCCATAGAAAGAAGCACCTTTGCTTCCTTCTATTTGCACCGCGCGACAGGTGCGGTGCATGACCAAGGGGCTGGGTTGCTCTGATCAAACGGGATCGGCGTGACCTACGGGTACAGGGAGTGCCTGCGCAAGGGCCGGGTCAGGCGAAAGCTGCGACGCAGGTTCACAAGCCGATGGCTTGCTGAACTTGCGGCGGGCTTGTGATTCTCCTCTGCCGTTTGTGTCGTTCTCCGCTTATGCCGCCTTTAGCCGCAAAATTCCTTTTTGCTCAATCCCAACCATTACTTGGTATGTCGGGATGACCATCTATCGAGAAAGTTTTGTGCAAGGCGCAAGGCATTCTTGACGTGAGCCCGCCGAATTCACTGGCGTCTCAGCCAGTGCCCCAAAGCTGTGCAGAAACTCTGAGCGAGCCAGTATTGGCCGGTTCACGGCATATTCAGCGGACAAAATGTCGCATTTGAACTGACCGATCAGACAGCTATTATCGAAAAAAGTCATGCCGATTCGGCATAGGGTAGGCGTTTACGGCATTAGACGGCGCTCCCTTGCGTGGGAATAGTTGCGCCTTTTTTCGCCTGCCAGTAAGCCATTTCGGCCACGCTGCGGTGACCTTCCAGGGAGGCAGATGCACACACTTTTTCGCTTTCGAGCGTTGCAGCTGGCGCATTTGCCTTAAGTTCACTTGAAGTAAGGGTAATGACATGAAGAAGGCAAAGCTAAGCCTCGCCTGGCAGATCCTCATCGGTTTGGTGCTGGGGATTGCAATCGGTGCAGTGCTCAACCATTTCAGTGCTGAAAAGGCCTGGTGGATCAGCAACGTGCTGCAGCCGGCGGGCGATATCTTTATCCGCCTGATCAAGATGATCGTGATCCCGATTGTGATTTCCTCGCTGATCGTCGGCATTGCCGGTGTGGGTGATGCGAAAAAACTGGGTCGCATCGGCGTCAAAACCATCCTTTACTTCGAAATCGTCACCACCATCGCCATCGTGGTCGGCCTGTTGCTGGCCAACCTGTTCCACCCTGGCGCGGGCATCGACATGAGTACCCTGGGGACGGTGGATATCTCCAAGTACCAGGCGACCGCCGCCGAGGTGCAGCATGAGCATGCGTTCATCCAGACCATCCTCAACCTGATCCCATCGAACATTTTTGCCGCTGTTGCCCGTGGCGAAATGTTGCCGATCATCTTCTTCTCCGTACTGTTCGGCCTGGGCCTGTCGAGCCTCAAGCCTGAACTGCGCGAGCCGCTGGTCACCCTGTTCCAGGGCGTGTCCGAGAGCATGTTCAAAGTCACCCACATGATCATGAAGTACGCCCCGATCGGCGTCTTCGCACTGATCGCGGTGACCGTGGCCAACTTCGGCTTCGCCTCGCTGCTGCCGTTGGCCAAGCTGGTGATTCTGGTTTACGTCGCCATCCTGTTCTTCGCCTTTGCCGTACTGGGCCTGATCGCACGCCTGTTTGGCTTCTCGATCCTCAAGCTGATGCGCATCTTCAAGGATGAGTTGGTACTGGCCTACTCCACCGCCAGTTCTGAAACCGTGCTGCCGCGCGTGATCGAGAAGATGGAAAGCTACGGCGCGCCGAAGGCGATCTGCAGCTTTGTGGTACCGACCGGTTACTCGTTCAACCTCGATGGTTCGACCCTGTACCAGAGCATCGCGGCGATCTTTATCGCCCAGCTGTACGGCATCGACCTGTCGATCGGCCAGCAATTGATGCTGGTGCTGACGCTGATGGTCACCTCCAAAGGTATCGCCGGCGTGCCGGGCGTGTCCTTCGTGGTGCTGCTGGCCACCCTGGGCAGCGTGGGCATCCCGCTGGAAGGCCTGGCGTTCATCGCCGGTGTCGATCGCATCATGGACATGGCGCGTACCGCCCTCAACGTGATCGGCAACGCGTTGGCGGTGCTGGTGATCTCCCGTTGGGAAGGCATGTACGACGACGCCAAGGGCGAGCGCTACTGGAATTCACTGCCGCACTGGCGCAGCAAGCAAGCCTTGCCAACGGCCCAAGCCACCCGCAGCTGACAGCACGCTGGCGCTGACACAAACCCCGGAGCATTCCGGGGTTTGTCGTTTCTGCCAGCCCCGCTATCATTCGCCCCATCTTTCGGGGGATTTAACTGATGCTCAATGGCCTATGGCTTGGCTTCTTCGTCGTGGCAATGGTGTCAGCGCTGGCGCAATGGCTGGTAGGCGGTAACGCCGGAATTTTTGCCGCGATGGTGGAAAGCATTTTCGCCATGGCCAAATTGTCGGTGGAAGTGATGGTGCTGCTGTTTGGCACGCTGACGTTGTGGCTGGGCTTTTTGCGCATCGCCGAAAAAGCCGGCATCGTCGATTGGCTGGCCAAGGCCCTCGGCCCGCTGTTCCGCCGCTTGATGCCGGAAGTGCCCGCCGGCCACCCTGCCATCGGCTTGATCACCCTCAACTTCGCCGCCAACGGCCTGGGCCTGGACAACGCCGCCACGCCCATCGGCCTCAAGGCCATGAAGGCGTTGCAGGAACTCAACCCCATTCCCAACACCGCCAGTAACGCGCAAATCCTGTTCCTGGTGCTTAACGCGTCCTCATTGACGCTGCTGCCGGTGACCATCTTCATGTACCGCGCCCAGCAAGGCGCCGCCGACCCGACGCTGGTATTCCTGCCGATCCTGCTGGCCACCAGCGCCTCGACCCTGGTGGGCCTGCTCTCGGTGGCGGTGATGCAGCGCCTGCGACTGTGGGACCCGGTCGTGCTGGCCTACCTGATTCCCGGCGCGTTGATGTTGGGTGGCTTCATGGCGCTGCTGGCAACCTTGTCCGCCACGGCGCTGGCCGGTTTGTCGTCGATCCTCGGCAACTTGACGCTGTTTGGCTTGATCATGCTGTTCCTGCTGATCGGTGCCTTGCGCAAGGTGAAGGTCTACGAGGCGTTTGTCGAAGGGGCCAAGGAGGGCTTTGACGTCGCCAGGAATCTGCTGCCGTACTTGGTGGCGATGCTGTGCGCGGTGGGCGTGCTGCGCGCATCCGGCGCGCTGGATTTCGGCCTGGAAGGCATTCGCCATGTGGTGGCCTGGACAGGGATGGACACGCGTTTCGTCGATGCGTTGCCGACCGCCATGGTCAAGCCGTTCTCTGGCAGTGCGGCGCGGGCGATGTTGATCGAAACCATGCAGACCCAAGGCGTTGACAGCTTCCCGGCGCTGGTGGCGGCGACGATCCAAGGCAGTACCGAGACCACTTTTTATGTGTTGGCGGTGTACTTCGGTTCGGTGGGGATCCAGCGGGCGCGGCACGCGGTAGGGTGTGCGTTGCTGGCGGAGTTTGCCGGCGTCGTGGCAGCGATTGCGGTGTGCTATTGGTTTTTTGCTTAAGGCTGGAGATTGCTATCGGGAGCAAGCCCCCTCCCACAGGTTGAATGTGTTCACAGATCAACCCGTGGGAGGGGGCTTGCTCCCGATGAGGCCCTCAGCGTTTCACCGCACCGTTGCCCTGCCCCACGACCCACTCCACTACCTGCTTATTCAGTTGATCCCCCGCTTGCCCAAAAGCCGCCACCACCGCCGGCACCTTGGTATCTCCCACCGGCTGTCGCACTTCAAACCGCCGACTGGCAATAATCCGTTGGTCACTTCCACGCACCAAGCGTGCGTCGAGTCGAATCACCACCTCTACCGCACTGCTGCGGTATTCACTTTGGAAAGCCTGCAATTGCCCGCCCAGCTCGTAATCGGCTTGCAGATTGGTGTCATCCGTACTCAGCAGCGTCACCCGCCCATCACGCTGGAACCCATCCAGCAAGCGGTTACGTAACAGCACCGGCGCTGGATCGCTCCAGCGTGAGTTCGCATAACTGCTGATCAAATCGCCATTGGGCACCACGGCAATGCGCGGGCTGTCGAGAAACTCGCTGGTCTGCGGCTTGGTCACGCGCAGCGACCAGCTTACCGGCGCGCCTTGTGTGGCGCTTTGTGCGGCGGCCAGGCGGTACACGTCCGAAGGGTCGGCCTTGGGCAGGATCGAGCACGCGCCGATCAGCACCAGGGCCACGGGGACGATCAGTTGGTAAGCACGCTTCATGGCGTGAACTCCTTGCTCTTGTCGCTGCCCAGCAGGTACCCGCTGGGGTTGGCTTCCAGGCGGCGGGAGATGGCCCGCAACGACCCGAGGGTTTCGCGCAGTTCGCGCACGGCCGGCGCCAGTTCGTTGAGGCCCTGCATGCCACTGTTCACCGAGCTTTTGTTGTCGCTGAGCAGGGTATTGATGGTCGCGGTGCTTTGCTCAAGGGATTTCATTGCCTGTTCGGCGCTGCTGAAGGCTTGCTTGCCCTGATCGTTGAGCAAGCCGTTGGCGTTACGCATCAGCACCGTGGTCTGCTCCAGGGTAGCGCTGGCCTGCTTGCTCACTTGCATCAGTTGCTGCATCACCACCTTGATATCACCGCGCTGCTCGGCAATGGCGCCGGTGGTTTGTTGCAAGTTGTCCAGCGTTCTACTGATGCGGTCGACGTTCTCCGACGACAGCATACGGTTGGCGTTGTGCAGCAGCAGGTTGATGCTGGTCATCAGGTCGTTGCTGTTGTTCAGCAGCCGCGCGATAGGCGACGGCGAAGCGATGATCTGCGGCAGGTTGCCGTCCTTGCCCTTGAGTTCCGGGCTTTGCGGGGTGCCGCCGCTGAGCTGGATAATCGAAGTGCCGGTAATGCCGGTCAGCGCGAGCTTAGCCTGGGTGTCTTCCTTGACCGGCGTCTGCCCGGCCAGGCGGATACGCGCCAGTACGCGGCGTGGGTCCTTGGGGTCCAGGCTCAGGCTGATCACGTCGCCCACCTTGATCCCGCTGTATTGCACCGAACTGCCCTGGGACAGGCCGCTGACCGCCTCGTTGAAAATCACTTCGTAATCCTGAAAGGCGCTGTCGACGCTGGACTTGGCCAGCCACAGGCCAAACAGCATCGCGCCGACGACCACGATCACGCTGAACAGACCGATCATCACATGATGGGCTCGGGTTTCCATGTCATACCTCGTTGAGCGGTTGAGCGGCATCCAATGCCGCGCGGCCCCGGGGGCCGTGGAAATATTCGTGAATCCAGGCGTCGTCGGTTTCCGAGACGACATCGATGGCGTCGGCCACCAGCACTTTTTTCTGTGCCAGCACGGCAACGCGGTCGGTGATGGTGTACAGCGTGTCGAGGTCATGGGTGACCAGGAACACGCTCAGGCCCAGCGCATCACGCAAGGTCAGGATCAGTTGGTCGAATTGCGCCGCGCCAATCGGGTCGAGGCCGGCGGTGGGTTCGTCAAGGAACAGGATGTCCGGGTCCAGCGCCAGCGCCCGGGCCAGTGCCGCGCGCTTGATCATGCCGCCGGACAACGACGCCGGGTACTTGTCGGCGGCCGACAGCGGCAACCCGGCCAGCGCCAGTTTGACCGCGGCCAAGTGCTCCGCGTCGGCACGGCTGAGGCCGGCATGTTCGATCAGCGGCAGCGCGACGTTTTCAGTCACGGTCAGCGAGGAAAACAGCGCGCCCTTCTGGAACAACACGCCAAAGCGCCGTTCCACCAGGGAGCGCTCATGTTCCGGCAGGCTTGGCAGGTTCTTGCCGAACACTCGCACTTCGCCTTCACTGGGCCGGCGCAGGCCGACGATGCTGCGCAGTAACACCGATTTACCGCTGCCGGAACCGCCGACTACCGCGAGGATCTCGCCCTTATACAAATCCAGATCGAGGTTTTCGTGCACGCTCTGGCTGCCAAAGCGATTGCACAGGCCGCGTACCTGGATCACCGCCTCGGTCGGCGCCCGGTGTAAACGACTCACCAACTCATCTCCATGAAAAACAGCGCCGCGACGGCATCCAGCACGATCACCACAAAGATCGACTGCACCACGCTGGAGGTGGTGTGGGCACCGACCGATTCGGCGCTGCCGCTGACCTTGAAGCCTTCCAGGCAACCGATGGCGGCGATCAGGAAAGCAAAGATCGGCGCTTTCACCATGCCCACCAGGAAATGCTGCACGCCAATGTCCGATTGCAACAGCGAGAGGAACATCGCCGGGGAAATATCCAAGGCCACCGCACACACCACGCCACCGCCGATAATCCCCGAGAGCATCGCCACGAACGTCAACATCGGCAGCGCCACCAACAGCGCCAGCACGCGCGGCAGCACCAGTAACTCCATCGGGTCCAGGCCCAGGGTGCGGATGGCGTCGATTTCTTCGTTGGCCTTCATCGAGCCGATTTGTGCGGTAAACGCACTGGCTGTGCGACCGGCAATCAGGATCGCCGTAAGCAGCACGCCGAATTCGCGCAGGAAGGAGAAGGCCACCAGGTCCACGGTAAAAATCGTCGCGCCGAAGCTCTTGAGCACTGTCGCACCGAGAAATGCCACTACGGCGCCTACCAGAAAGGTCAGCAAGGCCACGATGGGCGCGGCGTCGAGGCCGACTTGTTCCAAGTGCGCAACCATCGGCGTGATACGCCAGCGCTTGGGCCGGAAAATGCCACGCGCGAAAGTCTCGAGGATCAGGCCGATGAAGCCCAGCAACTGCTTGCTGTCCTGCCACACCGTGTCCACCGCCCGGCCGATACGCGCCAGCAGCTGGATGCCGGTGGCTTCTTCGGGGGCTTTTTCGGGAACGCAGAAGTCGTTCAGGGAGCGGTAGACGGTCTTGAGCAGTGCGCGGTCGGCGGCAGACAGGCTGCAATCGGTCTGCTCGGCCGATTGTTCGATGCGGGTTGGCCCCAGCAGCTCCACCAGCAGCGAGGCGCCGGCGGTGTCCAGCGCGCCGAGGCCATTGAGGTCGATGCGCGCGCCGGCGTCGTATTGGCCGTCGAGTTTGTCCGACAGCTTCTTCAGGTTTGCGTAGTGGGCAAGCGTCCAGTCTCCGGTAATCCGCAGTAAAGGAGGAACGGAGGACGTATCGAGTTGGGCTGCGCCGGCCGTGGTGCTACTGGTCATAAGCTCCGAGCTTGTATTGGCTATCCACAATTGCTACGTAATAGCACGATACAGCCTACTTTGGGTTGTCCGTTTGTGCTGCGTCGGTGACTTTAAAACGCAGTACGCCGATCACTTGCCCGTCTTCGGTCAGCACCTGAACCTGCCAGCGGCCCGCTGCGTCGCCCGGGAAATTCTGCTTGTGGGTCCAGGCGCGGTAGCCCTCTTTGCGCCCACCGTGAATATCCAGGGCAATGCGGTCGACTTCTTTGCCGTTGAATTTCCACACGTGGTAGATCCGCTCATCCAGCCCGCGCGGTGCGTTGATCGCGGTATAGGCGTACAGCCCGGCGCTGCGCAATTGTGCGGCGCTGACTTCCTTGAGGTCATCGCCCGGCGTGCGGTCTTGCAGTTGGGTGCTGATGGCCACTTCGGTCAACCACAGCGTGGCCGGGGGAACCCAGCTGCGCAGGAACCAACCCGCGCAACCGATGACGGCCGTCACCCCCAGCAACATCGCCCAGCCTTTGAAGCTGCGCAGTGGCAGGCTCACCGCCAGGCTTGGGATCGACAAGGCCATGGCCACCCCGAGGGCGAGTTTGTAACTCTCGGCGGTGGTCAGGTGCAGGATAATCGGCAGCGCCGTGAGCAACGCGGCGAACAGGGTCAGGGTGTGCAGCGCCAGGAACAGAGAGCGTTTGGGGGCCAGCCACTTGTAGTACAGCGGGTCGATGATTGATACCAGCGCCGCCGCGCCGAGCAGGCCGGTGAAAATCGATTGGCCGCTGTTCCAGGCGGTGGTGATGAAAAAGAACGGCAGCACAAAAAACAGACTTTCCTGGTGGATCATCTGGGTGGCGTAGCGCAGCAGGGGCTCGGGGATTTCCCGCTTGAAGACTTTGGTAAACAGTTGGGTAAAGCTGTTCTCCAGCATCAGCCACAGCCAGCTCACCAGCATGATCACCGCGATCCAGCTGGCCATGCCCTGCTGGCGGTCTACCAGGATGAAGCTGCTCACACCCGAAATGAAACCGCCCAGGGCAATCACCCCTGGGTAGCGCTTCATCAGTTCGAGGATGCGCTGGATGTAGTGGGTCAGGTTCGGCATTCGGCGGTTCGCAGTCTTTTGTAGGAGAAAAACCCAAACAGAATAACGTCTTAACCTGGTGTTCGGTGCCTCATTACGCGATCCGTTTGCGATAAACCCGTATGCCGATCAACACAATGGCGATCAGGCCGAGTGCACCGGCGCCGATCCAACTCAGCATGTCGTAACTGAGCAGGGGTTTTTCCACACGCCAGTAACCTGGCTGCTTGAGCAATTGGCGCATGGCCTGGTTGGCCTGGTCCAGATGGACGGCCTTGATGCGTTTGGCCGGGTCGCTGAAGCGGCCGTTGTCGTAGTCGGCTGCCGCAGCCCAGTAGTAGTCCGCCAATGCGCTGTTGCCCTGCACGGCCCAGGCTTGCCGCGCGATGGCGGCCTGCTGCAGGCGCGCGAAGACGGCCGGATCAAGGCCGTCCTTGAGCAGTTGGGCGGTGAGGTCCTGCATGACATGTTCGGCTGCGGGGAGCTTGTCCCGTTCAAGGTCGGCATTCAGGCTTAGGAAACCGACGCCGCCGAGCACTTCGCGTTCGCTTCGGGGGCCGTAGGACAAACCGTGCTGGAGGCGCAGTTGGCGGTACAGCGCCCAGTCGAGGTAGTCCTTGAGCAGGTCGTAGGTCTCATCATGCTGGTCGTCCAGCACGGGTTCGGGGAACAGCCAGTGCAGTTTTGCGCTGTCGCCGACCCAACCGTGGATTAGCTCGCGGTGGCCGAGCGCGGTGTGCCGGATCTCGGGCAAGGGCCGGTGTTCGGTGGGGTCGACCGGGTCAAGTTCGCCGTAGGTGCGCTCCAGATAGGCCGGCAGCAGTTTGTCGAGATCGCCGACGACGATTAGCGTCATGTTATTGGGGGCGTACCAATGCGTGCGCAGCGCCTGCAACTGCTCGCGGGTCAGGTGACCGACTTCGGCGCGCTCGGCGCATTTGAGGCCCAACTCGACCGCCAACTGATTGCTGGCGGTGTGGCCGAGGTCTTGACGGTCCAGGAGGCGTTGCAGGTGCGAGTAATGGCCGCCGTCTTCGCGCTCAACCACTTTTTTGGCGGCGTCAATGTTGGCGTCGGTCAGTTCGGTGCGGGTGATGATCGCCAGCAATAAGTCGAGCACTTTGCGTTGGTTGTGCGCGGGGGCTTCGATCACGAAGGTGGTGTCGGCATTGCTGGTGTAGGCGTTCCACTCGCCGCCCAGGGCTTGCATGCGCTCTTCGAGGTCGCCTTCGTCCGCGCCGTCAATGCCGCTGAACAACACATGCTCGAGCAGGTGCGGCAGTTCCTTTTCCTCGCAACTGAAGTCATCCAGGCCGACGCCCACCACCAGGCGGATGGCGACATGCCCGCGTTCGGTGCCCGGTTTGAGCAGCAGTTGCAAACCGTTGGGCAGGGTGTAGCCCTCGACTTGCAAGCGATCAAAGGCAAAGGCGTGGGCAGAACCCATGAGCAGGCAGGCGAATAACAGGCGACGCATAACTGGCTTCCTGGCGAGTGAGGTCAGCTCTAACTGACTTCACGGGCCATCGTACGTTCAGGGCGAATGCGTGATGTCGGCAATATCTTCAGCCGAGAGCGCGCCGGTGTCGGAGGTTTCCAACACTACATACGCACTGCTGCAAAACAACGAGTTCAGGCGTTTCATGTCGGCAATCAGTTCAAGATGCAGGGAACTGGTTTCCAGGCTTTGCACGATCTTGCGTTGCAGGCGGCTGACGTGGGCATGGGCCAGGCGGCGTTCCTGGGCGCGGAAGCGGCGTTTCTCCCGCAGCAACTGACGGGCGCTTTCCGGATCGGCGCTGAGGAACACCGACGAGGCCAGGCGCAGGTTGGCGATCAACTGGCTGTGCAGGTCGGTGAGTTCTTCCAGCCCCACTTCGGAGAACTGGCGGCGCTGTGAGGTCTTTTGCTGCTGGACTTTACGCAGCATGCGTTCGATCAGGTCACCGGCCAGCTTTAGGTTGATCGACAGTTCGATGATCTCGGCCCAGCGCCGACTGTCGTGTTCGCTGAGGTCTTCGCGGGGCATTTGCGCCAGGTAGAGTTTGATTGCGCTGTAGAGCGCTTCGACGTCATCACTGAGGCTGCGCATTTCCTGAGTGATGGCGGTTTGCTTGCCGAGCAGCACTTCCTGCATCGCGCTGAGCATGTTGTCGATCAGATCGCCCAGGCGCAGGGTCTCGCGGGCGGCGTTGGCCAGCGCCAGGCTGGGCGTGGTGAGGGCAGTGGGGTCAAGATGCCGGGGCTTGGCCTTGCCGTTGACCTCTTCACGCTCGGGCAGCAACCACGCGCACAGGCGGGCCATCGGGCCAATTGTCGGCAACAGGATCAGGCAGCGGCTGACGTTGTAGAGCAGATGGAAGGTGATGACCATGCCTTGGGCGCTGTAGTCCAAATCATCCATCCAGCGTACGAGGGGGTCGAGTACCGGGATGATCAAGAGCAAGCCGATCAGTTTGTATAACAGGCTGCCCAAGGCCACTTGGCGACCGGCGGAGTTCTGCATGCTGGTGCTGAGAAATGCCAGTACGCCGCTGCCGATGTTGGCGCCGATCACCAGGCCGATGGCTACGTGCAAACCGATCACACCGGCGCCGGCCAGGGTAGCGGTCAGCAGCACGGCGGCCAGGCTGGAGTAGGAAATCATCGCGAACAAGGCGCCGACCAGGGCGTCGAGCAGGATGTCGCCGGTCAGCGAGGCGAAAATCACCTTGACCCCCTGGGCATGGGTAATCGGCCCGGCGGCTTCAACGATCAATTGCAACGCGAGGATGATCAACCCGAGGCCGATGCCCACCCGCCCGAGCTGCCCGGCCCGCGTCTGTTTGCGCGACAGGAAGAAAATCACCCCGAGAAAAATCAGCAGTGGTGACAACCACGACAAGTCAAAGGTCAACACTCGCGCCATCAACGCGGTACCGACGTCGGCGCCAAGCATGGTCGCCAGGGCAGGCATCAGGCCCATGAGGCCCTGGCCGACAAAAGACGTCACCAGCATTGCCGTGGCGTTGCTGCTCTGCACCATGGCCGTGACGAGGATGCCGGCGATAAACGCCAGCCAGCGCTTGGACATGTTCTGCCCGATGACTTGGCGCAAGTTGGAGCCGTAGACCCGCAGGATGCCGGTGCGGACGATATGCGTGCCCCAGATCAGCAGGGTCACGGCGGAAAGCAGATTGAGCAAGGTCAGCATGCTCGGCCCCCCGTGTGGGTGTGCTCCAAAGGAGCAAATGAGAATTGCCGCGTGCCGCTCTACGTCTTGTACTTAAGCTGTAGTTGGCGAATGGGCGCTGCGCCAGCATCGCATAGCTAAAGTGGGGATTGAAACAAAACTGTCATGAAGGCCGATGCCTCACGCTCTGCCTGGGGATGCCGCCAGGGATGCTTCGTGTCCCGAATGCGCAGAAAAAAAGGGGCTTTTAAGCCCCTTTTTCAACAGCGGGTCAAATTTATTGACCCGGAATGTCCTTGCGCAGTTTCACTGGATCCTGCTGCTTCTTCTTTTTCGCGATGGCGGTACGCATTTTGATGTTCACCGCTTCGACCGCCAGCGAGAACGCCATGGCGAAGTAGACGTAGCCTTTTGGCACGTGCACATCGAACGATTCAGCGATCAGCACGGTACCCACCACCAGCAGGAACGACAGCGCCAGCATCTTCAACGACGGGTGTTTATCGATGAATTCGCTGATGGTGCCGGCGGCCAGCATCATCACCAGTACGGCGACGACGATCGCGGCAACCATGACCGGTACGTGGGAAACCATACCCACGGCAGTAATCACCGAGTCCAGGGAGAACACGATGTCAATGATCGCGATCTGGATGATGGTGTAGATGAACTTGCCACCGGCGCCTTTAGGCTCGTCGTGGGTTTCATCTTCACCTTCCAGCGCGTGGTACATCTCTTGTGAGCTCTTCCACAGCAGGAACAGACCACCGAAGAACAGGATCAGGTCGCGCCCGGAAATGCCTTGGCCAAACACCACAAACAGGTCGGCGGTCAGTCGCATGACCCAGGTGATCGACAGCAGCAACAGAATGCGCGTGACCATGGCCAGTGCCAGGCCGAAGATCCGGGTGCGCGCCTGCATATGCTTGGGCATGCGGCTGACCAGGATCGAAATCATGATGATGTTATCGATGCCCAGGACGATCTCGAGAGCCGTCAGGGTGAAGAAGGCAATCCAGATTTCCGGATTGGTCAGCCATTCCATGTGTATTCCTTTGAGCGTGTGTTAGACCGCACCGGCGTAGGGTCGGCGCAGTTGGGTTGTACGATTATAGAGTGCTGAACAGCGGAAAAATCCCCATCAGCAATGCGGCGAACATTATGCACAGGCATACCAGTACTGCCCACTTCAAGGTGAAGCGCTGGTGATCGCCAAATTCGATACCGGCCAGGGCCACCAGCAGGTAGGTCGACGGTACCAGCGGGCTGAGCAAGTGCACAGGCTGGCCAACGATGGAGGCGCGGGCCATTTCTACAGCGGTGATACCGTAGTGGCTGGCGGCCTCGGCGAGCACCGGCAACACACCGTAGTAGAACGCGTCGTTGGACATGAAGAAGGTGAACGGCATGCTCACCAGCGCTGTGATCACCGCGAGGTACGGGCCCAGGGCTTCAGGGATGACCGCCAGCAGGCTCTTGGACATGGCATCGACCATGCCGGTGCCCGACAAAATGCCGGTGAAGATACCGGCGGCGAAGATCAGCCCCACCACCGCCAAAACGCTGCCGGCATGGGCGGCGACGCGGTCTTTCTGCTGTTGCAGGCATGGGTAGTTGACGATCATCGCGATACTGAACGCCACCATGAACAGCACCGGCAGCGGCAACAGGCCGGCGATCAGGGTGCACATCAGGGCGAGGGTCAGGGCGCCGTTGAACCAGATCAGCTTCGGACGGCGCGCGTCAGGGAATTGCGACACGCTGATTTCGCTGTGATCGATCTCGTCGCCCTGCAGGTGCAACTCACCCAGACGCGCCCGTTCACGTTTGCCGTACATATAGGCGATCACCAGGATTGCCACGACGCCCGCGGCCATGGCCGGGATCATCGGTACGAAAATATCCGAAGGGTCCACATGCAGCGCACTGGCGGCACGGGCGGTCGGGCCGCCCCAGGGGGTCATGTTCATCACGCCACCGGCGAGAATGATCAGGCCGGCCATGATTCGCGGGCTCATGCCGATGCGTTGATACAGCGGCAACATGGCGGCTACGCAGATCATGTAGGTGGTGGCGCCGTCACCGTCGAGGGACACCACCAGGGCCAGTACGGCGGTACCGACCGATACCTTCAGCGGGTCGCCCTTGACCATCTTGAGGATCTTGCGCACGGCCGGGTCGAACAGGCCGGAGTCGATCATCAGGGCAAAGTAGAGGATGGCGAACATCAGCATCACGCCGGTTGGCGCGAGCTTGGTGATGCCTTCGAGCATCATCGGGCCGATCTTCGGCGCGAAACCACCGAACAGCGCGAACAGGATCGGCACGATGATCAGGGCGATCAGCGCGGACAGGCGCTTGGTCATGATCAGGAACATGAACGTGATGACCATGGCGAAGCCAAGGAAAGTCAGCATAGGAGTACTCCAGGCGTAGTGCGGCTAGGGAATGGCGAACCGGTTCAGGTTCAGCGCAGAACGAAAGGCTCTAGACGTACGGGTGGAGTCGGGGCGAGCAGGCGGTTACGGGCGGACATCGGGAATCACCATTGTTGTTGTTAACAGCCGGTCTTGTTGCCGACAGTGGGGGTGATCCTAGACGCGAAAGCTTTCAGCCAGCTTTCGCTGGCCAAACAGGTGAGGGGAGGCGGATGCACGGTCTACAGGAATACATCGGTCAAATGTGGGGGCAAGCACCCTCCCACATTTGGAGTGTATCTATCTCGGGTATTTCAGGGCAGTTCGAGGCCGCCGGCCGCTTTGTGCAGCGACCGCAGGTGTTCACCGAGCTGCCTGAGGTTGGCCTCGCACGCGGCAATCTCGGCGGCGCGGGAAGGGTCCAGCAGCGCCCTCACCTCTTTATCCAGCTCGCCGGTCAGCGATTGCAGCTGCTTCTGGCGTTCGGCGCTTTCCGATTCCAGGCGCTTGGCTTCCGATGGCTGCGGCAGGCCATAGCCGCCGCTGCCCAGCAATTCCGCTGGGCGGCTGAGAAAGCCGCTGTTGGCGAGGATCTGTTGCAGGGTGGCATTGGCCTTCTCCATGCCGCCGTTTTTCAGCTCGCGGGCGCCGAGGTAGCGTTGTTTGACTTCGTCCTGGGCCAGCATCAACTGTTTACGAAAGCTGGCTTGTTCCAGCAGCAGCAACGCGGCGCTGGTGCGCAGGTCTGCCTGGTCGAACCATTGGCGGCGTTGCGCCGCGCTCAAGGCTAACCAGTCTTCAACCTGGGCCTGTTCGATCGGCAAATGCTTGCGCAGTACTTCGAACATCGCCTGGTAGCGCTCGCGGAAGGAGTCGAAGTGATAACCCAGGCGCAGCGCTTCACGTTTGTCATTCAGCACGCTGGTATCGGCCAGGCCACGGGCTTGCAGGACTTCGAGCAGGCCGTTGGGGGTGATGTTGTCCAAGCCGGTCAGTTGCGGATTGGCGCTGCCGCTGCGTAACAGTTTCAGGCTTTCGACCGCGCAGTTGTTGGACAGGAAGTAGTAATTACCGTCGTAGCTCCAGTGCATTTCGGCGGCGTGCTCGACGGTGTCGGTGATTTCCTGGCGCGACAGTTTCAGCGGTACGGAGGCCAGGCCGCGCAGTTCAGTCTTGGTGTATTCGTCGATCACCTGGGCCAACGGCAACACGAACAGGCGTGACGGGTACTTGCCCACCAGGCCGTCCCAACTCGACAGTTGTACGTCACCGACAAATGCGCGGTAGGACAATACCAAATGCTGGTCCAGGTCGAGCCGGCAATCCGGCCCGCGCGGGCGGCCTGGGGCGCAGATCACCAGGCGCAACATGCTGTGGCCCCAGCGGCTGACCAGATTCTGGTTGGCTTCGGCCAGCAGGTAGTCGATCTCGTAGACCCGCTCCGGGTCCACGTGGCCCAGCGGTGTCTTGGCGAAATCGTTGCCGGCATTGAGGAATGGGTAGGCCTTGGCGCAGGCGTCCTGCGTCGGCGGGGCCCAGCCGAAGTGCTGCTGGTAATAGCGGAACAGCGCCGGACGCCGACAGGCGTAGCTCGCGTCGAGGAGGAAGTACTCCATGTTGACCGCGACGAACTCCAGCGGGCTGGTGGTTTCGTAGATATCCGGGCTGCGCACGACCTGGCGGTTGTGCTGCTCGCGCTCGCCGCGACGGCCGACATATTGTGGCCAGCCCGCGAGGTCCAGCAGGCGCGGGTCATCGCTGAGGGTAAAGCGGCGGTCGTTCTGGCCACGGCATTGATCGGGCAGGCCAATCAGGCCGGTGATGTTGTTTTGTCGAGCGCAACGCTGGATCAGTCTGCGTTCGTCGGGAGACCACAGGCGCGCACGGTCATAGATGTGGGTCAGTTCATGCAGCACGGTGGCGAGCATTTCCCGGCGCACGGTGCCGTGGGGGCGATTGGTCTTCTGGGTGGCGGCGCTGCCATCGGTCAAGCTGTCGAGCAGGTTGCGGTTCAGGTCCAGTTCGGACACCAGCGAAGCCTGGCCGTAGGCGTTTTCGGGCATTTTGTCGGTCCAGCCGACATCGATACGGCGGTCCAACTGCTCGACAAAGCGCGGCGGCAATGAGCGCATCGCTTCATCGAGCAATGCCTGGCTGGCCTGTTGTTGGGCCGGGCTCAAGCCTTCTGTCTTGAGCCGCAGTTGCAGGCTGGCCTGGGCTGCGCCGGCACACAGCAGCACAATCCCGGCCAGGAGCCAGGCGACAAGGCGCCTCACAGAGCGAGAATAGCTTCGGCGAGGGTCTGGTCACTGGCGTCACGGGCTTCCGGCAGGCGGGTGCGCAAGGTGTCAAAGGCGGCTTCCAACTGAGCGCCACGGATTTCACCATTGCTGGCGACGAAGCTGGCCGCATCATCGTGAGCTTCACGCACGACTTTGGAATCGCGGATGGACGTGGTGGTGTCCGAGGTGAAATCAATGGTGCGGCCAGACGCGCGAACAATGATGTTACTGGTGGCCACCAGGGTCTGTGCCTGGGCAACGTCGGCCAACAACAGCAGGCCGAGGGCGGCGGCGATCAGCGGGCTACGCATGGAATTACTCCAGTTACAAAGAGGGAAATACAGAGATGGTTATTGGACGAGAATTGCCTGCGCCAGTTCAAGGTCGCTGACATGAAGTTTTGGTTGGGTTCGGCGCAGGTAATCCAGCGCCGACTCCAGCCGTGCTCCTCGCCATTGGCCGTCGGTAGCAATGAATGCGGCAGCGTCATCCCTTGCGGCAACGATTACTTTTTTGTCGAAGGGCGCGGAGGTCACCTTGCTGGTGGCATACGCGCTCGCGACGGTGCTCTGGAGGGTCACGTCAAAGGCCGAAACCCAAGGTGACCAGCAGGCAGAAAACAACACAGGAACAATGAACAGTCGGTATGAAAAAGCCATGGGACTCGACAACTGAAAACGAGCGCCAAGGCTAGCGCAATGCCCGGGCGAGAGCCAGCGCCAAGGCATTCGGGAGCCGTTGGCGCTCCCTTTTACGCGCTGGGGCTCAGATGGCCAGAATGGCCTGGGCCAATTGTGCGTCGGTCGCGGTGTTCAGTTGTGGCGCTTGTTGACGGATTTGCGCAAGGGCGCTTTCCAGCTTCACGCCACGAATGGCGCCTTCACTGGCGACAAAGCTGGCCGCGTCGTCACGCGCGGCGCGCACGACTTTGTTGTCACGCAGGGAGGAAGTCGCATCGGAAGTGGCGTCGGACGTAGCCTTCAGTGCGCCGACGATGGAATCGGTGGTCACGATGAAGCTGGTCGCGTTGGCATTGAAAGCCAGGGCCAACAAGGCAGCAGCGCTGAGCAGGCGAAGAACGGGCATGGGGTGACTCCTATAGATGAGCAGTGAAGGTGGCGCAAAGGCTCGCCACGTGCTGGTTGGATATTAGGCTGTGGTTTATCGGTTCGGATAGGTTGTTATGCAGCCTTAATAACTGTACCTATGGTATTTAATAGGCATATAACTGTACCTGTTGCGCTGATTTATTGGCTCGAAATTGCACGCGCCGAGAACAACAAAGCCCGCCTCCGGTTACCCGGGGCGGGCTTTGTTTTGACAAATCAGTGCTGGCAGTGGACCCGGTGGGTCAGGGCCAGCGGGCGCCAATTAGCGCCAGAACGGCTTGCTCAGCTCTTCGTAGCGTTGAGCTTCGCTGATACCGGCGTCAGCCAGCAGACGCGAATCCAGGCGAGCCAACTGATGGCGGCTGGAGATGCGGCGCTGCCACAGCATCAGGTTGGCAAGAACGCGCAGAGGCAGGGAAGCCTGGGTGTTTACAGCTTTATCTTCGAAGAACAGTTCGGAACTGAGTGTACGTTCCATGATGACATCCTTCCGCTTGTGGCGGGATTAGGTAGTGGTTTAACTGATGCCAATGATCCTCTTCCGGCGCAAGACTCTCTAGATACAGTTCACCTGTATTGTGAGGGGCCAGTTAACTGTTTATAGGGGCTGTACTGTACGGAAATGGGGCAACTGTACCTGTCCGCACTGAAATAGTGCGAAATAGGCATTTTTAACGAGGCGAGTAGGATAATTCGGTAGGAAATGACCGGTACAGCAGTACAGTTTTTTCAGGAGTTGGGGCTGTTGCAGCCGAGCTGATGAAAATGTATTTGCATCAGCTCGGCTCTGTATCAATCAAGCCTTGAGCATATGCCCGGTTTCTTCCAGGTTAATGTGCCAACTCAGCGCTTCGCGCAGGATGTGCGGCGTATGCCCGCCTAATGCGCAGGCGCCCTCGAAGTAATTGTTCAGCGCATCGCGGTATGCGGGATGCACGCAGTTGTCGATGATTACCCGAGCCCTTTCCCTTGGCGCCAGGCCGCGCAAGTCTGCCAGGCCTACTTCGGTGACGAGGATGTCTACATCGTGTTCGGTGTGGTCCACATGACTGACCATCGGCACCACGCTGGAAATCGCGCCGCTCTTGGCAATCGACTTGGTGACGAAAATCGCCAAGTGCGCGTTACGCGCGAAGTCACCGGAGCCGCCAATGCCGTTCATCATCCGCGTGCCGCAGACATGGGTGGAATTGACGTTGCCGTAGATGTCGAACTCCAACGCGGTATTGATGCCGATAATGCCCAAGCGACGCACCACTTCAGGGTGGTTGGAGATCTCCTGCGGGCGCAGTACCAGTTTGTCCTTGTAATGCTCCAGGTTGCCGAACACGTCGGCATTGCGCCGCTCCGACAGTGTGATCGAACTGCCCGAGGCGAAGCTCAGCTTGCCGGCGTCGATCAGGTCGAACGTGGAGTCCTGCAGTACTTCCGAGTACATGGTCAGGTCTTGGAAGGGGGAGTCGATCAAGCCGCACATCACCGCGTTGGCAATGTTGCCGATACCGGCCTGCAGCGGCCCGAGCTTGTTGGTCATGCGCCCGGCGTCGACTTCCTGCTTGAGGAAGTTGATCAGGTGATTGGCGATTCCTTGGGTGTCACTGTCGGGGGGCGTCACGGTCGAGGCGGAGTCCGCCTGGTTGGTGATGACGATGGCGACGATCTTTTCCGGCGGGATTGGGATTGCGGTGCTGCCGATGCGGTCGTCGACCTTTACCAGCGGGATCGGCGTACGGGTTGGGCGATAGGTCGGGATATAAATGTCGTGCAGCCCTTCCAGGTTCGGGTTGTGCGCCAGGTTGATCTCGACGATCACCTGTTTGGCAAAGATCGCGAAGCTGGCCGAGTTACCGACGGAGGTGGTTGGCACGATATGCCCTTGCTCGGTGATCGCCACGGCTTCGATCACGGCAATATCCGGTAGCTTGAGCTGGTTGTTGCGCAGTTGTTCGACGGTTTCCGACAAATGCTGGTCGATAAACATCACCTCGCCGGCGTTGATAGCCTTGCGCAATGTGCTGTCGACCTGGAACGGCATGCGTCGGGACAGCACGCCGGCTTCGGTCAGTTGCTTATCCAGGTCATTGCCCAGGCTGGCGCCGGTCATCAAGGTGATTTTCAGTGGCGAGGTCTTGGCGCGCTCGGCGAGGGCATGGGGAACGGCCTTGGCTTCACCGGCACGGGTGAAGCCGCTCATGCCGACGGTCATGCCGTCCTCGATCAGTGCGGCGGCGTCTGCCGCGCTCATGACCTTGTTCAACAGCGAAGGCAAGCGGATACGATCACGGTACATGAATGGTTATCTCAGGCTACGGAAGCAAGGTGGGCAGTGTAGTGATTTCAAAAAAATTCGGCCCGCTACCATGGTCGAATGCAAGGCAGCGATTTAGAGCCTTTGGTCGGGTTTCATGCAGCAATAAAAAACCCCAGCCTACGTGAGGCCGGGGTTTGGAGTATTGCGCTGAAGCAGTGTTAGTCGACGGCTTTAACCATGTCTTCAATGACCTTCTTGGCGTCGCCGAAAACCATCATGGTCTTGTCCAGGTAGAACAACTCGTTATCCAAGCCGGCGTAACCACTGGCCATTGAGCGCTTGTTGACGATGATGGTCTTGGCTTTGAACGCTTCCAGGATCGGCATACCGGCGATCGGTGAGTTCGGATCGTTCTTCGCGGCCGGGTTGACCACGTCGTTCGCGCCCAGCACCAGCACCACGTCGGCCTGGCCGAACTCAGAGTTGATGTCTTCCATCTCGAACACTTGGTCGTAAGGCACTTCAGCCTCGGCGAGCAGCACGTTCATATGCCCAGGCATACGGCCCGCCACCGGGTGGATCGCATATTTCACGGTGACGCCGTGGTGGGTCAGTTTCTCGGTCAATTCCTTCAGCGCGTGTTGCGCCCGCGCCACCGCCAAGCCGTAGCCTGGCACGATGATCACGGTGTCGGCGTTGGTCAGCAGAAAGGTCGCGTCGTCGGCCGAGCCGGACTTCACCGGGCGCGCTTCTTTAGAACCCGCAGCGGCACTGGTATCCGGCGCGTTGCCGAAGCCGCCGAGCAGCACATTAAAGAAGGAACGATTCATCGCCTTACACATGATGTACGACAGGATCGCGCCGCTTGAGCCGACGAGCGAACCGGCGATGATTAGCATCGAGTTGTTCAGCGAGAAGCCGATACCCGCCGCCGCCCAGCCGGAGTAGCTGTTAAGCATCGACACCACCACGGGCATATCGGCGCCGCCAATGGGGATGATGATGAGTACGCCCAGCACGAAGGCCAGGGCCAGCATCAGCGCGAAGGCGGTGAGGTTGCCGGTGAACATGAACGCCAAACCCAGGCCCAGCGTAGCGAGGCCCAATACCAGGTTCAGCTTGTGCTGGCCGCCGAACTGTACCGGTGCGCCCTGGAACAGGCGGAATTTGTACTTGCCCGACAGCTTGCCGAAGGCGATCACCGAGCCGGAGAAGGTTATGGCGCCGATGGCGGCACCGAGGAACAGCTCCAGACGGTTGCCCGCCGGAATCGCATCGCCCAGGTGCTTGACGATGCCCAGCGATTGCGGCTCAACCACGGCGGCAATTGCAATGAACACCGCGGCCAGGCCGATCATGCTGTGCATGAACGCCACCAGCTCCGGCATCTTGGTCATCTCAACGCGCTTGGCCATGATCGAACCAGCGGTGCCGCCGACCAGCAGGCCGACGATCACATAGCCGATGCCGGCCGTCGCAAGCTCGGCGCCCAGCTTATAGATGAGGCCCACGGTGGTGAGCACTGCCAGCGCCATGCCGAGCATGCCGAACAGGTTGCCGCGTCGCGAGGTGGTCGGGTGCGACAGGCCTTTAAGGGCCTGAATGAAACAGATCGACGCGATCAGGTAGAGCGTCGTTACCAGATTCATGCTCATGCCGATGGCGCCTCTTCTTTTACTTTCGGGGCTTTCTTCTTGAACATCTCAAGCATGCGGCGCGTGACCAGGAAGCCGCCGAACACGTTGACCGCCGCCAGTGCCACGGCGAGGGTGCCCATGGTCTTGCCCAGTGGTGTGACTGTAAGCGCGGCCGCGAGCATGGCGCCGACGATTACGATCGCCGAAATGGCGTTGGTTACCGCCATCAGCGGCGTGTGCAGCGCGGGGGTAACGTTCCAGACCACGTGGTAACCGACATAGATCGCCAGCACAAAGATGATCAGGTTGTAGATACCGGGGGAGATAAGCTCTTCCATCGTCTGAATCCTTGCTTAGGCGTTTTTGCGGATGACTTGGCCGTCGCGGCACATCAGGCACGCAGCGACGATGTCGTCTTCGAGGTTGATTTCAAACTGCCCTTCCTTGGTGAAGACCAGCTTCAGGAAGTCCAGCAGGTTGCGCGCATACAAGGCCGACGCATCGGCGGCAACAGCGCCGGCGAGGTTGGTCGGGCCACAAATGATCACGCCGTTTTCCACCACCACCTGGTCGGCAACGGTCAGCGGGCAGTTGCCGCCCTGGGCTGCCGCGAGGTCAATGACCACCGAGCCGGGTTTCATCTGCGCAACTGTCTCGGCGCTGAGCAAGGTGGGTGCCTTGCGGCCTGGGATCAGGGCGGTGGTAATGACGATATCGGCTTGCTTGGCGCGCTCGTGCACGGCAAGGGCCTGGCGTTGCATCCAGCTTGTGGGCATCGGGCGTGCATAACCGCCGACGCCGACGGCGCATTCGCGCTCTTCGTCGGTTTCGTAAGGTACGTCGACAAACTTGGCGCCGAGGGATTCGATCTGCTCTTTTACCGCCGGGCGTACGTCAGACGCTTCGATCACTGCACCGAGGCGTTTGGCCGTGGCAATGGCCTGCAAGCCTGCGACGCCCGCACCTAGAATCAGCACCCGAGCGGCTTTGACGGTACCTGCGGCGGTCATCAGCATCGGCATGAAGCGCGGATAGTGATGAGCGGCGAGCAACACGGCTTTATAGCCGGCGATGTTGGCTTGCGAGGACAGCACGTCGAGGCTCTGGGCACGCGAGGTGCGTGGGGCTGCTTCAAGAGCGAAGGCGGTAATGCCGCGCTCGGCCAGCTTGGCAATGGTTTCGTTGCTGAACGGATTGAGCATGCCCACCAACACGGTGCCGCTTTTGATCAGCGCCAATTCGCTGTCGCTGGGAGCAACCACTTTGAGAATCAGCTCGGCGCCAAATGCATCGTTGGCGCTGCCAATGGTTGCGCCTGCTGTTTCATAGGCACTGTCGACGACGCTGGCCTTAATGCCTGCTCCGCTTTGTACAGTGACCTTATGGCCCTGGCCGATCAGCTTCTTGATGGTTTCCGGGGTGGCAGCCACCCGCGTTTCACCGGTCTGGGTTTCGAGAGGAACACCAATGTGCACGTCAAATCTCCTGCATGATCTTTTTGCTTTTGATCTTTTTGTAAAAAGGCCAGTGCGCCGCGAGTGGCACAACTGGGGCGGCCGATCAGCACGATCCCGCTGAAATGACAGCGGGGCGCGGCATTTTGCAGGCGAACTTTACGGCCTTCAAGGGATTATGACGGGTGACGAAAAATTAACTACAAGTCACCCTGTGACCGATTGTCGCAACGCCTTGGAATAATCTCTTCAAATACAGGCCTTTAAAGGCGCGCAAAGGTTTAGAGCGACTTTTTACATTGTTGATGTGAATGGTCGCGCATTGGCCATTGAGCGTCGCTACAAGCCACGCGATTCATGGCTTTAAGCCGTATTTTAGATAGACAAGTACAGTCTGCTTAAATGCGACATATACGTATATCTGTAGCGCCAAGATTTTATTGACTACAAGGTCAGCATTAAGGCTTTGCCCTTTAATTGCAGGGGCTGTACCGCTTCGATTGATCGATAAGCCAGTCCCTGAACGCATGCAGCGAAGCTGATTCCACTTTTTTGTCAGGAATCATCAGGTAATAAGCTTTCGAACTGGTCAGTGCCTCGGGGCTTGCGATTACCAGTCGATGCTCGTCCAGTTCTCGCTGAATGAGGAAGGGCGGGATCAGCGCAATGCCCATGTCATGCATGGCGGCCTGGGACAGCATCGAGAATAGCTCGTAACGTGGGCCTGTCATGTCGCGTGGGATATTCAGCTGTTGGGCGTTGAACCATTGGCGCCAGGCATAAGGGCGGGTGGTCTGTTGCAGCAGCGGCAGTTGCGCGATCTCTGAGGAGGTGAAGCGCTTGCGCTTGCCCAGCAACCGGGGGCTGCAAACGGGAACAGGATTTTCTCCCATCAGTCGGTGGGACTCGGTGCCGGGCCAGTCGGCATCACCGAAGTAAATCGCGGCATCGAACTCGGTATCTGCAAACAGGAAGGGGCGGGTGCGGTTGGTGAGGTTCACCGTTACCTCTGGGTGCTGGCGTTGAAAATCCTTGAGACGAGGAATTAACCATTGCGTACCAAACGTGGGTACCACCGCTAGCTCAATCGTATTTGCGCCCTGCTGACCCATCACTGACAGGGTGTCGCGCTCCACGGCATCCAGTTGCGTTGCGACTCTGCGGCTGTAGGACAGCCCCGCCTCCGTCAGCTTTACCCCGCGCCGCGAACGCCGAAACAGCTCGACACTTAAAAATTCCTCCAGGCTGGCGATCTGTCGGCAGATCGCGCCTTGTGTGATGGAGAGCTCGTGCGCCGCCTTGGTAAAGCTCTCGTGGCGGGCCGCCGCCTCAAAGCTGACAAGGGCGGTAGTGCTGGGAATTTTCCTACGCATGTACCTTGTTCTCACTTGATAAGGCGCCAATACGCCATTTTTAGTGTTTCGAAGTGAGAAATTAGCACAAGCCTATGCAGAAACCTCGTTTGCTCTCTTTGCTTGCCCGGCCTAGGCTCCTTCCACGACTTCTGATTTTCTTTGCGAGGACTTATTCATGGCTGGCAAGGCAAGCTTCAACTGGATCGATCCACTGCTGCTGGATCAACAGCTCACCGAAGAAGAGCGCATGGTGCGCGACAGTGCTGAGCAATTCGCCCAGGACAAACTAGCGCCGCGTGTGCTCGAAGCTTTCCGTCATGAAAAGACCGACCCTGCAATCTTTCGAGAAATGGGTGAAACCGGGTTGTTGGGCGCGATGATTCCCGAACAGTACGGTGGCAGTGGCTTGAACTACGTCAGCTACGGGCTGATTGCGCGTGAGGTTGAGCGTGTCGACTCTGGTTACCGTTCGATGATGAGCGTGCAGTCGTCATTGGTCATGGTGCCTATCAATGAATTTGGCACCGAGGCGCAAAAACAGAAGTACTTGCCGAAATTGGCCTCTGGAGAGTGGATTGGCTGTTTCGGCCTGACCGAGCCAAACCATGGCTCTGATCCGGGCGCGATGATCACGCGTGCGCGCAAAGTGGAGGGCGGATACAGCCTGACAGGCGCGAAGATGTGGATCACCAACAGTCCGATCGCGGATGTGTTCGTGGTGTGGGGCAAGGACGACGCGGGTGATATCCGCGGGTTTGTTCTGGAAAAAGGCTGGAAGGGGCTGAGTGCGCCGGCGATTCACGGCAAGGTCGGGCTGCGGGCCTCCATCACCGGTGAGATCGTGATGGATAACGTATTCGTCCCGGAAGAGAACATCTTCCCTGATGTGCGAGGCTTGAAGGGGCCTTTCACCTGTCTGAACTCGGCGCGCTATGGCATTTCCTGGGGGGCGTTGGGCGCCGCCGAGTTCTGCTGGCACACCGCTCGCCAATACACCTTGGACCGTCACCAGTTCGGTCGGCCTTTGGCGGCGACTCAGTTGATCCAGAAGAAGCTGGCCGATATGCAGACTGAGATCACTCTGGCCCTGCAAGGCTGCCTGCGCCTGGGGCGCATGAAGGATGAAGGCACGGCTGCGGTAGAGATTACTTCGATCATGAAGCGCAACTCGTGCGGCAAGTCTCTGGATATCGCGCGTATGGCACGGGACATGTTGGGCGGCAACGGCATTTCCGACGAATTCGGGGTGGCGCGTCATCTGGTGAATCTGGAGGTGGTTAACACCTATGAAGGTACCCACGACGTGCACGCCTTGATTCTGGGGCGTGCGCAAACCGGTCTTCAGGCGTTCTATTAATAGGAGAACGGTATGGGCGCGCTATCGCATCTGCGGGTATTGGACTTATCGCGAGTGTTGGCGGGCCCTTGGGCCGGGCAGATTCTTGCGGACCTCGGGGCAGAGGTAATAAAGGTTGAACGCCCCGGTAGTGGTGACGACACGCGGGCCTGGGGGCCCCCCTTCCTTAAAGATGCTTATGGCGAGAACACCAGTGAGGCGGCGTATTACTTGTCTGCCAATCGTAATAAAGAATCGGTGACTATCGACTTCACCCGACCTGAGGGGCAGAAGCTGGTACGGGATCTGGCGGCTAAGTCCGACATCCTCATCGAGAATTTTAAGGTGGATGGTTTAGCGGCCTATGGGCTGGATTATGAGTCGCTCAAGGAGATTAATCCTGAGTTGATCTATTGCTCTATCACGGGCTTCGGCCAAACCGGACCTTATGCCGCGCGTGCGGGTTATGACTTCATGATCCAGGGGCTGGGCGGGCTGATGAGTCTGACTGGTCGGCCGGAAGGTGATGAGGGGGCGGGGCCGGTAAAGGTGGGAGTGGCGTTGACTGACATTCTCACGGGCCTCTATTCGACGGTGGCCATTCTTGCTGCGCTGGCGCATCGAGATCATGACGGTGGCGGGCAACACGTCGATATGGCGTTGCTCGATGTTCAGGTGGCCTGCTTGGCTAATCAGGCGATGAATTATCTGACGACGGGGGTGCCTCCGAAGCGCCTGGGTAACGCTCATCCGAATATTGTCCCTTATCAGGATTTCCCCACGGCCGATGGTGATTTCATCCTGACTGTGGGTAATGACGGGCAGTTTCGCAAGTTTGCGCAAGTGGCGGGTCAGCCGCAGTGGGCGGATGACCCACGTTTCTCCACTAATAAAGTGCGGGTGGTTAACCGTGCGGTGCTGATTCCGTTGATTCGCCAGGCGACGGTCTTCAAGACGACGGCGGAGTGGGTGGCCCAGCTTGAGCAAGTTGGGGTGCCTTGTGGTCCGATCAATGACCTTTCGCAGGTGTTTGCCGATCCTCAGGTGAAGGCGCGTGGGCTGGCGATGCAGTTGCCTCATGCGTTGGCGGGGTTGGTGCCGCAAGTTGCCAGTCCGATTCGGTTATCCAAGACACCTGTGGAGTATCGCAGCGCACCTCCTCTATTGGGTGAGCATACGGAGCTGGTGTTGAAGAGAGTGTTGGGGCTGGCGCCGTTGAATATTGCGGCGTTAAAAGAGGCGGGAGTCATCTAGCGGTTTCTTCGGGCGCATTTGGGTGGTTTTTAATCAATCTCTCTTGATTGATAGGAAAAGCAAAATTAATGGTTGACGCCAGATTCTGGAAGCCTATAATTCGCCCCACTTCCGGCGCAGTCGAAACGGAAAACTCCTTGGTAAACAATGAGTTACGCAGTTTTCGGCAGCAAGTTGCTTCAGTTCATCGAAGCCAAAAGGAAGTTGAAAAAGAGGTGTTGACAGCAGCGTGTAACGCTGTAGAATTCGCCTCCCGCTGACGAGAGATCGGAAGCGCAAGTGGTTGAAGTTGTTGAAGAAATCTTCGAAAGCTTCTGAAAATAACCGCTTGACAGCAAGTGAGGCTGCTGTAGAATGCGCGCCTCGGTTGAGACGAAAGCTCTTAACCAACCGCTCTTTAACAACTGAATCAAGCAATTCGTGTGGGTGCTTGTGGAGTCAGACTGATAGTCAACAAGATTATCAGCATCACAAGTTACTCCGCGAGAAATCAAAGATGTAACCAACGATTGCTGAGCCAAGTTTAGGGTTTCTTAAAAACCCAAAGATGTTTGAACTGAAGAGTTTGATCATGGCTCAGATTGAACGCTGGCGGCAGGCCTAACACATGCAAGTCGAGCGGTAGAGAGAAGCTTGCTTCTCTTGAGAGCGGCGGACGGGTGAGTAATGCCTAGGAATCTGCCTGGTAGTGGGGGATAACGTTCGGAAACGGACGCTAATACCGCATACGTCCTACGGGAGAAAGCAGGGGACCTTCGGGCCTTGCGCTATCAGATGAGCCTAGGTCGGATTAGCTAGTTGGTGAGGTAATGGCTCACCAAGGCGACGATCCGTAACTGGTCTGAGAGGATGATCAGTCACACTGGAACTGAGACACGGTCCAGACTCCTACGGGAGGCAGCAGTGGGGAATATTGGACAATGGGCGAAAGCCTGATCCAGCCATGCCGCGTGTGTGAAGAAGGTCTTCGGATTGTAAAGCACTTTAAGTTGGGAGGAAGGGCAGTTACCTAATACGTGATTGTTTTGACGTTACCGACAGAATAAGCACCGGCTAACTCTGTGCCAGCAGCCGCGGTAATACAGAGGGTGCAAGCGTTAATCGGAATTACTGGGCGTAAAGCGCGCGTAGGTGGTTTGTTAAGTTGGATGTGAAATCCCCGGGCTCAACCTGGGAACTGCATTCAAAACTGACTGACTAGAGTATGGTAGAGGGTGGTGGAATTTCCTGTGTAGCGGTGAAATGCGTAGATATAGGAAGGAACACCAGTGGCGAAGGCGACCACCTGGACTGATACTGACACTGAGGTGCGAAAGCGTGGGGAGCAAACAGGATTAGATACCCTGGTAGTCCACGCCGTAAACGATGTCAACTAGCCGTTGGGAGCCTTGAGCTCTTAGTGGCGCAGCTAACGCATTAAGTTGACCGCCTGGGGAGTACGGCCGCAAGGTTAAAACTCAAATGAATTGACGGGGGCCCGCACAAGCGGTGGAGCATGTGGTTTAATTCGAAGCAACGCGAAGAACCTTACCAGGCCTTGACATCCAATGAGCTTTCTAGAGATAGATTGGTGCCTTCGGGAACATTGAGACAGGTGCTGCATGGCTGTCGTCAGCTCGTGTCGTGAGATGTTGGGTTAAGTCCCGTAACGAGCGCAACCCTTGTCCTTAGTTACCAGCACGTCATGGTGGGCACTCTAAGGAGACTGCCGGTGACAAACCGGAGGAAGGTGGGGATGACGTCAAGTCATCATGGCCCTTACGGCCTGGGCTACACACGTGCTACAATGGTCGGTACAGAGGGTTGCCAAGCCGCGAGGTGGAGCTAATCCCATAAAACCGATCGTAGTCCGGATCGCAGTCTGCAACTCGACTGCGTGAAGTCGGAATCGCTAGTAATCGCGAATCAGAATGTCGCGGTGAATACGTTCCCGGGCCTTGTACACACCGCCCGTCACACCATGGGAGTGGGTTGCACCAGAAGTAGCTAGTCTAACCTTCGGGAGGACGGTTACCACGGTGTGATTCATGACTGGGGTGAAGTCGTAACAAGGTAGCCGTAGGGGAACCTGCGGCTGGATCACCTCCTTAATCGACGACATCAGCTGCTCCATAAGTTCCCACACGAATTGCTTGATTCATTGAAGAAGACGGTAATGCGAGATGAATGCATTATTCTATATAGAGCTTAGAAATGAGCATTCCATCCTAGCGATGGTGAATGTTGATTTCTAGTCTTTGATTAGATCGTTCTTTAAAAATTTGGGTATGTGATAGAAAGATAGACTGAACGTTACTTTCACTGGTAACGGATCAGGCTAAGGTAAAATTTGTGAGTGATTACAGATTTTCGGCGAATGTCGTCTTCACAGTATAACCAGATTGCTTGGGGTTATATGGTCAAGTGAAGAAGCGCATACGGTGGATGCCTTGGCAGTCAGAGGCGATGAAAGACGTGGTAGCCTGCGAAAAGCTTCGGGGAGTCGGCAAACAGACTTTGATCCGGAGATGTCTGAATGGGGGAACCCAGCCATCATAAGATGGTTATCTTGTACTGAATACATAGGTGCAAGAGGCGAACCAGGGGAACTGAAACATCTAAGTACCCTGAGGAAAAGAAATCAACCGAGATTCCCTTAGTAGTGGCGAGCGAACGGGGACTAGCCCTTAAGTGGCTTTGAGATTAGCGGAACGCTCTGGAAAGTGCGGCCATAGTGGGTGATAGCCCTGTACGCGAAAATCTCTTAGTCATGAAATCGAGTAGGACGGAGCACGAGAAACTTTGTCTGAATATGGGGGGACCATCCTCCAAGGCTAAATACTACTGACTGACCGATAGTGAACTAGTACCGTGAGGGAAAGGCGAAAAGAACCCCGGAGAGGGGAGTGAAATAGATCCTGAAACCGTATGCGTACAAGCAGTGGGAGCCCACTTTGTTGGGTGACTGCGTACCTTTTGTATAATGGGTCAGCGACTTATTTTCAGTGGCGAGCTTAACCGAATAGGGGAGGCGTAGCGAAAGCGAGTCTTAATAGGGCGTCTAGTCGCTGGGAATAGACCCGAAACCGGGCGATCTATCCATGGGCAGGTTGAAGGTTGGGTAACACTAACTGGAGGACCGAACCGACTACCGTTGAAAAGTTAGCGGATGACCTGTGGATCGGAGTGAAAGGCTAATCAAGCTCGGAGATAGCTGGTTCTCCTCGAAAGCTATTTAGGTAGCGCCTCATGTATCACTGTAGGGGGTAGAGCACTGTTTCGGCTAGGGGGTCATCCCGACTTACCAAACCGATGCAAACTCCGAATACCTACAAGTGCCGAGCATGGGAGACACACGGCGGGTGCTAACGTCCGTCGTGAAAAGGGAAACAACCCAGACCGTCAGCTAAGGTCCCAAAGTTATGGTTAAGTGGGAAACGATGTGGGAAGGCTTAGACAGCTAGGAGGTTGGCTTAGAAGCAGCCACCCTTTAAAGAAAGCGTAATAGCTCACTAGTCGAGTCGGCCTGCGCGGAAGATGTAACGGGGCTCAAACCATACACCGAAGCTACGGGTATCACGTAAGTGATGCGGTAGAGGAGCGTTCTGTAAGCCTGTGAAGGTGAGTTGAGAAGCTTGCTGGAGGTATCAGAAGTGCGAATGCTGACATGAGTAACGACAATGGGTGTGAAAAACACCCACGCCGAAAGACCAAGGTTTCCTGCGCAACGTTAATCGACGCAGGGTTAGTCGGTCCCTAAGGCGAGGCTGAAAAGCGTAGTCGATGGAAAACAGGTTAATATTCCTGTACTTCTGGTTATTGCGATGGAGGGACGGAGAAGGCTAGGCCAGCTTGGCGTTGGTTGTCCAAGTTTAAGGTGGTAGGCTGGAATCTTAGGTAAATCCGGGATTCTAAGGCCGAGAGCTGATGACGAGCTAACTTTCAGTTAGCGAAGTGGTTGATGCCATGCTTCCAAGAAAAGCTTCTAAGCTTCAGGTAACCAGGAACCGTACCCCAAACCGACACAGGTGGTTGGGTAGAGAATACCAAGGCGCTTGAGAGAACTCGGGTGAAGGAACTAGGCAAAATGGCACCGTAACTTCGGGAGAAGGTGCGCCGGTGAGGGTGAAGGACTTGCTCCGTAAGCTCATGCCGGTCGAAGATACCAGGCCGCTGCGACTGTTTATTAAAAACACAGCACTCTGCAAACACGAAAGTGGACGTATAGGGTGTGACGCCTGCCCGGTGCCGGAAGGTTAATTGATGGGGTTAGCTAACGCGAAGCTCTTGATCGAAGCCCCGGTAAACGGCGGCCGTAACTATAACGGTCCTAAGGTAGCGAAATTCCTTGTCGGGTAAGTTCCGACCTGCACGAATGGCGTAACGATGGCGGCGCTGTCTCCACCCGAGACTCAGTGAAATTGAAATCGCTGTGAAGATGCAGTGTATCCGCGGCTAGACGGAAAGACCCCGTGAACCTTTACTATAGCTTTGCACTGGACTTTGAATTTGCTTGTGTAGGATAGGTGGGAGGCTTTGAAGCGTGGACGCCAGTCTGCGTGGAGCCAACCTTGAAATACCACCCTGGCAACTTTGAGGTTCTAACTCAGGTCCGTTATCCGGATCGAGGACAGTGTATGGTGGGTAGTTTGACTGGGGCGGTCTCCTCCTAAAGAGTAACGGAGGAGTACGAAGGTGCGCTCAGACCGGTCGGAAATCGGTCGTAGAGTATAAAGGCAAAAGCGCGCTTGACTGCGAGACAGACACGTCGAGCAGGTACGAAAGTAGGTCTTAGTGATCCGGTGGTTCTGTATGGAAGGGCCATCGCTCAACGGATAAAAGGTACTCCGGGGATAACAGGCTGATACCGCCCAAGAGTTCATATCGACGGCGGTGTTTGGCACCTCGATGTCGGCTCATCACATCCTGGGGCTGAAGCCGGTCCCAAGGGTATGGCTGTTCGCCATTTAAAGTGGTACGCGAGCTGGGTTTAGAACGTCGTGAGACAGTTCGGTCCCTATCTGCCGTGGACGTTTGAGATTTGAGAGGGGCTGCTCCTAGTACGAGAGGACCGGAGTGGACGAACCTCTGGTGTTCCGGTTGTCACGCCAGTGGCATTGCCGGGTAGCTATGTTCGGAATAGATAACCGCTGAAAGCATCTAAGCGGGAAACTAGCCTCAAGATGAGATCTCACTGGAACCTTGAGTTCCCTGAAGGGCCGTCGAAGACTACGACGTTGATAGGTTGGGTGTGTAAGCGCTGTGAGGCGTTGAGCTAACCAATACTAATTGCCCGTGAGGCTTGACCATATAACACCCAAGCAATTTGACTACTCGAAAGAGCATCAGATTGCGGTGTGTGAAGACGAAACGAACCGAAAGTTTGTAACTCACAAAACACCGACTGCTGTCACATACCCAATTTGCTGAAGCGAGGCCATCTGGTCACGAGTCAGTACCCGAATTTCTTGACGACCATAGAGCATTGGAACCACCTGATCCCATCCCGAACTCAGTAGTGAAACGATGCATCGCCGATGGTAGTGTGGGGTTTCCCCATGTGAGAGTAGGTCATCGTCAAGATTAAATTCCAAAACCCCTGTTTGCTAACGCAGACAGGGGTTTTGTTTATGTAGAAGTCCATGAATTTCATCGGCACGTTGATACTGCGACGGGCCGGTACACAGAATTTCTTGACGACCATAGAGCATTGGAACCACCTGATCCCATCCCGAACTCAGTAGTGAAACGATGCATCGCCGATGGTAGTGTGGGGTTTCCCCATGTGAGAGTAGGTCATCGTCAAGATTAAATTCCGAAACCCCTGTCTGCTAACGCAGACAGGGGTTTTGTCGTTTAGAGGGATGCAATCCCGCCACGTTGTCCTCAAGTGAAAAACACACAACAGCGCTAACGCCTACCGCCTATCTCTTTCCTGGGTTAAAAATCAGATTTCTCCCATAAGTCCCTAAGTTTTGCTCCGACTTGGCCGAAAGCTTGATGAGCCATGCGTGCACCGAAATGGAGCGGGTGAACACTCCGCTTACCGTTTTATGGAATTTCCACTCGGCACGCTTATCCCCCTTTGGCAAAAGAAGTCGATGAAATGAATCTTAAGTTCAGTCATAAAATCTTGTTGGCCGCGTCAGGCGTAGTGGTTTTAGCCTTCGCGTTGTTCACCCTTTACAACGACTACCTGCAGCGCAGCACCATCAAGCAGAACCTGGAATCGTCCATCGAACAATCCGGGGAGCTCACCGCCAGCAGTGTGCAGAACTGGCTCAGTGGTCGAATACTGGTACTCGAAAGCCTGACGCAAAACGTAGCTCACCAAGGCAGTGCAGCGGACTTGCCTGGGCTAGTCGACCAACCAGCGTTCACCTCGAACTTCCAGTTCACCTATGTGGGTCAAACCAATGGTGTGTTTACCCAGCGCCCGGATGCAAAAATGCCCGACGGCTACGACCCCCGTCAGCGCCCCTGGTACAAACAAGCCGTGGCGGCTGATAAACCTATGCTCACGCCGCCTTATATGGCTGCAGTAGGCGGGCAGATCGTCACCATCGCCATGCCGGTGAAAAAGAACGGCGAGCTGCTGGGTGTAGTGGGCGGAGACCTCAGCTTGCAAACCCTGGTGAAAATCATCAACTCGGTGGATTTCGGCGGCATCGGGCATGCGTTCCTGGTCAGCGGCGACGGCCAAGTCATCGTCAGCCCGGACGAGGACCAAGTGATGAAAAACCTCAAGGACATCTATCCCGGCACCCGCTTACGTATCGAGAAGGTCAATCAGGAGGTTGTGCTCAAGGGCCAGGATCGTATTTTGTCCTTCACTCCGATCAGCGGCTTGCCAGGGGCAGATTGGTATATCGGTCTGTCGATCGATAAAGACAAAGCCTACGCACCGTTGGGTAAATTCCGCACGTCGGCATTGATCGCTATGCTCATCGCCGTGGTCGCGATTGCTGTGCTCTTGAGCCTGCTGATTCAGGTCTTGTTGCGGCCCTTGACCACTATGGGGGTTGCGATGCAAGACATCGCTCAAGGTGAAGGTGATCTGACCCGCCGCCTCGCTGTTACCAGCAAAGATGAGTTTGGCGAAGTCGGCAGTGCGTTTAACCGGTTTGTGGAACGTATCCACGCTTCGATTTCCGAAGTGTCTTCGGCAACACGCCAGGTGCACGACCTGTCCCAGCGAGTGATGGCATCCTCCAACGCGTCAATCATCGGTTCCGATGAGCAAAGTGCGCGTACCAACAGTGTGGCCGCAGCAATCAACGAACTGGGTGCCGCCACTCAGGAAATCGCGCGCAACGCGGCTGATGCGTCACAGCACGCCAGCGGTGCCAGCGAGCAAGCCGACGACGGTCGCAAAGTGGTGGAGCAAACCATCCTGGCGATGTCTGAACTGTCGCAAAAAATCAGTTTGTCCTGCACTCAGATCGAAACACTGAACGCCAGCACCGATAATATCGGCCACATCCTTGATGTGATCAAAGGCATCTCCCAGCAAACCAACTTGTTGGCACTGAATGCCGCGATTGAAGCTGCGCGTGCCGGCGAGGCGGGACGTGGGTTTGCGGTGGTGGCCGATGAAGTGCGCAACTTGGCTCACCGTACTCAGGAATCGGCTGAAGAGATTCATAAAATGATCACTTCGCTGCAAGTGGGTTCGCGCGAGGCGGTGACCACCATGAACGCCAGCCAAACGTCCAGTGAGCAAAGCGTCGGGGTGGCCAACCAGGCCGGCGAACGCCTGGTCAGCGTCACGCAGCGGATCGTTGAGATCGACGGTATGAACCAATCCGTCGCAGCGGCCACCGAGGAGCAGACGGCCGTGGTGGAAACCCTCAATGTGGATATCAACCAGATCAACCTGCTTAACCAGCAGGGCGTGGCCAACCTCAACGAAACCTTGAAGGATTGCGATGCGCTGTCGCAACAGGCTAATCGGCTGAAGCAACTGGTCGACAGCTTCAAAATCTGAGCCGTTGAGCGTGTGAGTAGGAGCGTGCAGTGTTCGCTCCTACTGCGGGCCCAACAAGCGGCTGACGTTGTCCAGTGCGCTTTCAGCGAAAGCCTGTACAAATTGTTCAAATCCCACCTGTGCAGCGTCCTCCGGTTCGGCAATGAGGGTCCACGTTACCCTGGAGCACTGTGTCTCCAGTGCGTCCACGTTGATTGCTGCCCACAATCTAGCCACGCCCAGAGTGTTGTAGAGGGTGGTCCAAGTCATATACATGGCGTGCTCATCCCGGCTATTGAGCTGTTCCACCACCTGGTTGCCATCTCGGAAAAACTTCGTGCGTAAAGCACCCACACCGGTACCGGTCATTTCGATGTGTGACAGAGCGGGGATGAATACATCAAAACCTGAAAACGTCCCCACCATGTTCCACACACGCCTGGCCTGGCAGTCGATCACCCGCGAGGCCACTATCGGCCGTCCCGTTGGATTGCGGATTAACGTATCCGGTTGCAGCCGTTTCATAATGTTGTCCTGACGCAATTCATAGAAAACCGATGGCCTTGAGGTAATTGCAACCTCTGCTCAATAGCGCGGGGGTTTTATCGGGATACTGCTCACCCATTTGCTCAACGCCACGCTGTGCGTTCTCGTGAAGGATCATCCCGGTATCGCCGATGTCTTCATCCAAGCGATCAAGATAAAAACCGAGTACGCCAAACAGCGCGTTGTCCTGGTCCACCGTCTGTAGCGCCTTCTGCCATTGCGTGATGCTTACCCGCTCAAACATATGACCGGCTCGGCTGAACGCATCCAGATAATTCTCCCAGCTCAACGGCTGCGGGTTATGCAGGTTGAACACACTTCTATCGGCTTGAAAACGACTGCCGTGGAACGCAATGAAGCGCGCCAGAAAGTCCACTGGCATCAGGTCGAAATTCAAATCCAGCCGCGGAAGCAGGCCTAGTTGCAGCGAGCCCTTGAGCATCAGCATCAGGCGATTTTTTTGCGGCCGGCAAACCCCATTGCGGCTGTTGAAGCTGATGTTTCCGAGGCGATGGATATTGACCCAGGCCCCGTTTTCAACCGCGCGCCCCAGCAGTCGCTCCGCCACCCATTTGGAGAGGTTGTAGCCATTCTTGATATACAGCGGCAATGTGGCCGCCGCAGGGGCTTCAAGGATACGTCCCACCGTGTCGATACTGCTGGAGGCGGACAGCGTCGAGACAAAATTGAATACTTTCTTGCAGCGCGTCTCGCATAGACGCAAGCATTCGAATACGGGCTCGACGTTGTTCCTGGCTAGCGAGGCGTAGTCCATGACGTGGTTGACCTGCGCCGCGTTATGCACCAGCACACCGAAGCCTTCGACGAGAGAGTCATAGACGTCGCGGGCCAAACCCAGTCGAGGCTGGCTGATGTCGGCGGCGAATACCTGTACTCGGCTCAGGTCCATATGGTCCAAGCGGTAATCGCGCAGCGCCTGGGTAAACCTCATCATCGCGCACTGCCCCGGTCGTTCACGCACCAAGCACGCCACCTCAATGGCGCCACCGGCCAACAGGGCTTCGACGATGTGTATACCGACGAAACTGTTGGCGCCTGTGACTATAACTTTGCGCGGATCGCCCCAGGCACCCTCGGGCAACGAGTTGATCATCCACGGCCGTTGGGCATCCCGGATCGCCTGGCCGGAAGAGGCGTCGGGGCGCTCCCCGTCTTGCATCAGCGCTGCCAGCGTACGAACCGTCGGGACTTCAATGAACTGGCTCAGCGCAAAACCACGGCCAAATTGCTCGCGAACACGCAACAACAACATCGACAGCAAAATCGAATGGCCGCCGAGGTCGAAGAAGCTGTCATCAATACCCACGTTTTCGGCGGGCAACCCCAACAGCTCGCCCCACAGGCCGCTCAGCTGTGCTTGCAGCGCGGTGCGCGCAAGGCAGGGGGTCGCCTGCAAAATGGGCTGTGGTGGTAGCGCCAACAGCGCCCTGCGATCAACCTTGCCGTGGTGAGTGTGCGGTATGTCTGGCAGTTCAACCCAGAAGCCAGGTTGCATGTAGTCCGGTAGCCACTGCTGTGCATGCGTGCGCAACGCGGCGACCGTAGCACCTGGTTCGGGCTGGGCGAAAAAGGCGTGGATCCTGCGGTCAGGGTCGATCACCACCGCCAGCCCGCGATACAACCGGCTGTTGCGCAGGCATTGTTCAATTTCCTGGGGTTCGACCCGAAACCCACGGATTTTTACCTGATCATCGCGCCGCCCGCCCAACACGATACCCTCGGCGGTCCACTGCGCAAGGTCGCCACTGCGAAAGGCCTGCACGGCCTGGCCCCCCGGCAGCAGCAGCTCGACAAACCGGCTGGCGGTCTCCTGCGGCGCATTCACATACCCCAGGCTTACCCCAGGCCCAACGATATAAAGCTCGCCGGTTACCGCTTCATCTACGGGTTGCAACTGGTCATCCAGAATCAGCACCCGGCTGTTGGCGATGGGGGTGCCAATGTTGCGATTGTTGTCGTGGGTGGCCAATGTCCGGTGCGTGATCAGCACCGTGGTTTCGGTGGGGCCATAGAGGTTGTGGAGCTGACACTGCCCCGCCAGGCGCTCGATCACATGGGGTTCGCAGGCATCGCCGCCAGTGAGCAGATGCGTCACACCCAGAGGACGGTCCAGCGGTAGGAGGTTGAGCAGCGCGGGCGGCAGAAACGCATGGCTGACGCGCTGCCGGCGAAGCAATTCCACCAGTAACCGGGGGTCGTGCCGTTGCTGTTCGCTGGGGATGATCAACGCGGCGCCGGCGATTAAGGTGGGAAAGATATCGATGAGCGATGAGTCGAAACTCAAGGGCGAAAACTGCAACACCCGACTGTGTTCATCCAGTGCCATACAGGTCCTGAACCAGGCCGTGAAATGCGCCAGGTTGCCTTGGCTCAGTTGCACACCCTTGGGCTGGCCCGTGGTTCCCGATGTGTAGAGCAGCATGCACGGCGCGTCCGGGCAGGCGTGATTGGATGTCGGCGCACAGAGGGTTTCGGTGGTGTCGCCAGGGTCGACGGCACTGACATCCAACGCCAGGAAACGTCCCCGCAACGGATGCTTGCCGGTGTCCAGCAGCACCTGAGCCCCGGCGAGCATCATCTGATGACGTTGAGGAGGCTGGTCAGGGGCGAGCGGCAAGTACACCGCGCCACAGCCAAGTACCGCGAGAATGCTGGCGTACAGCTCGACGGATTTTGCCAGGCATACACCGATCACTGGCGGCGCCTCGAGCGCCTCCAGTAACGGGCGCAAGCGTTGCTGGATTGCCATGGCCTGCACGTGCAGCTGGCGATAGGTCACCTCACTCCCGGCGATGCACAGTGCCGGCCGATTGGCGAAAGCGAAAAGGCTGGCCTGTATTCGTTCGATCACCGGCACGTGGGCTTCCTGCCTCAATGCGCGGTCGTGTGTACGATTGAACCGATGCATAAAGGCCAACGCTTCAAGTCCTTGCAAACCCTGCTCGGGCCAGTCCGTGGCGACCGTACTCAGAGGCCGATATCCCGGGTCCCGTGAAAAGCCACTGACGTGCAGCGCAACCCAGTCCACCAGTGCGCCTGTCACCTGCTGGCGCAGTCGCTGGCCATTGCCACTGGGCTCTTCGGCGATGTTCAGCACGGCACACAGTCGTTGGCCACGGTCATAGGCGCGTAATTGTAGCGCGGGCAACCCACAGCCACTTTCCGGGCCAACCCCCAGGCGCAGCCTTATACAGGCCGCTTCGCCCACCTCGTCCGGCAACGGCAGGCTACCGTCTTCAAGCCACAGGTCGATGGCCTCGTCAGCAGACACATGCCCGTACTGCTCCAGTACCGGCCTGATGGCACCCAGTGCCTTGCTGGTGCCGCGCCATCCGATGGTCAGGCGCCTCATGCGGGCACCGGCAGATAGTCGTTCAGCGCCTGCGTCACACTGGGTGTGTGCAGTAAGCCGCTGTGTTGCAGGAAGCTGATGATATTGCCCATCAAGGGGTGCTGGCCGGTGATGGGAAACGCCAGCGTGATCACTTCATCACGCAGCGCACCGCGCACACTGCTGCTTATATCCAGGTGCTCGATCAACTGCAGGTCGAAGTTCTTCTGCAGGTCATTGGTCAGGTAATGGCTCAGGAATATCGGCAACACGTGCGCGATGCTGTCACGGTCAGCCGGGCTCGCGGTTTGCCAATAGTGTTGCACCAGGCGAGTCCAGAATTGCGCGTGGCGACCTTCGTCAAACAGGTGGTCGGCCATCAAGCCACGAATGGACGCTTTGACACTGTTGTCCTTGGAAAACGCCGCCACATCGTGGGTGACGCTATTTTCGGCGATGGCCACGCCAATCAGCTCCACAGCGTCGCGCAGGTGGGCCGGCGCCTGAGCCTGTGCCGCCGGCAGAGCGCGGCTCAGTTCGATGTGTGCGGGTAGATCCAGCGGTTGTACGCCTGTCATGTCCAGGGTTTGTTGCAAGAAGTCCAACGCGACGAGGGCGTGGTAATCCTCATCCACCACTATCGTCATGGCATCCACGCGGCAGGCGAATGGGAAGGGCACCGAGAAGCGGTTCTTGGCGATGTTACGCGCGGTCTTGTCGACGATCTCAGTCTCGAAGATCACCACATCGTTGATAAATTTGTAGAAGCTCTGCACCAGCACGAAGTCGCGCCATTGGGGGCACTGCTCCACAAAAGTGGCAGTGAGTACCAAGGGTTGGCGGCATAGCGGATAGATCAACTTGTCATCGTTTTCCAGCAGGCGGCGGGGGCGTGTGCGGATGGTCGCGCGGCGCTCCCAGTCGTCGACAGTCGAGGTGTAGTTGGCGATGTTCATGGCTGCACTTCTTGCAGCGCCGCCCGCATCTCGTCCCAGAGCGCGATACGGCTTTGCACCGCGGCAAGGGCTGCGTCGTTGGCTTGTTGGCGGTACGCCGGGGCTACGCGCACCAGACGTTCGAGCAACTGCTCAGCCGCCGGCCCGTGATGGCCGGCATCCAGTTCGATGTGGCGTTCAAGGTAGCCCCGCAAGGTAGGCGCCTGGCAACGCAGGAGCGTATCAGACCGCAGGAAACGCTCGAACATGTTCGGAATAACCTGCTCGCGAGCGTGAAAAAAAGCGGCTGCCACACAGTGGATGGGAGCTTGCAGCGCAATGTGCAATGTGTCGCTGACAAACCGGCGTACGCCGGCGGGTGCATCGATCATATGCAAGGCGCTGCCCGCTTCGACGCCTTCGCGTTGCAGTGCGACGAAGCGGTCGATCGCGCAAGGGCTGGCGCCGACTTCGAGCATGGCCTCCCGGTACCACTCGAAGTGACTGCAATAGCCTTGCCGGGGGTGTTCGTCTGATTCTTCGCCCAGCACAATCTCATTGATCAGGCGCGCGGCGAGTGGGTCGGCCGGTGGCAGCCAGGGCAAGCGAGTGCAGCTCAGGTCCTGTTGCAGGCGTTTGGTAAGTGTCATGAAATCCCAAACGGCGAATACATGGCTCTCCATGAAAAGTTGTAACTTTTTTTGCGAGGTTATTTCCGTTAATAGCGGGTGGCTACATAACTGTAGTTTTCTTTTTTCAAGTAATGATTGATACATGGTGTAGGCCTATAAGTTGTTGCTTTTGCCGTGAAACAGCAGCGGGCTTTTATACGCGGCAAAGAGATAAACAGGTCTAAACCAAGCGCGACGCGCACGCTGTTCATGCGGATGGGCTGCGCCGTCGACGCAAGTGTCTGGTTTAGTGATAAGCGATAATAGGCGGGCTGAAAAACGTAACGAGTATAGGAATGTAGTGGATGTTTTTCTAAATGATATTGGCCGTGGGCAGCGGCTTTATTAAATAAGAAGCTTCTTTGGCGCAGGGGCACTACCCGGCAGACACAGTACCCCAACGTTAAGCGTAAAGAAGGGCGGGCGAAAACCCGATTACGGGGTTTTCTTGCCGGTGGTGTCCACGCCATTGAGATAGGTGGTAATAACTTCCATCCCACGCATCAGGTGATTGCGCAGGGTCAGGACGCTTTCCTCGACTTTCTTCTGCGCCACCAGGTTCAACAGTTCACGGTGGTCGTCCTGGGTTATCTGGCCCAGCCCCATGGCCTGAAGGTTGAAGCGCAGGAAGCGTTCTTCCTCATTCAGCCCGTGTTCCACCAATTTGAGCAGTCGCTGGTTAGGCGCCTTGCCGTAGAGCGCCATGTGAAACAGGCGATTGAGACGACCCATCTCGGCGTAATTTTCTTCCTGCTCCAGAGCGCGGATAAACGCGTCCGCTTCGGCGATATCGGCGTCGGTCAGCAACGGAATCGACAAGCGCAAGGCTTCAGACTCCAGCAACATCCGCAATTGATAGGTCTCCGCCGAATTGTCTTCAATCACGGGGGCCACCACGGCGCCTTTGTGGGTCACCACATGCAGCAGCGACTGGGCCTCCAGCTGGCGCAAGGCTTCACGCACCGGCATGCGGCTGACCCCGAACAGGCTGGCCAACTCCTGCTGACGCATGGCGGTACCACAGGGCAACCGGCCGTCGAGGATGGCATTGCGCAAGGTTTCTTCAATCACGGAGCGAGCAAGGTGGGCGGGAATAGGACCGCTGATCTTGATGCTGTTCAAAGGGGTCGGCTTCTGCGTCACGGCTACGTTGTGCTCTTTTTCTAAAAGTGATGGCTAATTGGATCCAATGCACACTAGAGAGTGCCCTTAAGCTTGTCAAACAGGCACGGTTTCGGCTTGTAAGCGTTTCAACACGCGATTCCGACGGCCCACGCCAGGCTTTTCGCAGATCTTACACGGCCCGATCACCTTGCTCCCTTCCCGCATATCGTTATTCATTATCGGTATTTAAAATCAAGTTCTTATGCCTATAAAGTCAATCTCCTGACCCACCGGGAGTGAACTCATGTCCGCCGCCTCTACTGTTCCAACAGCGATCCCTGCCGCCCAAGCCTTCGAGGTGCGCCCACTGCCCGGCAGCGTGGGGGCCGAGATCATTGGCCTGGACCTGTCCCGGCCAGTCAATCAGCAGGATTTTGCGCGCATCCGCCGCGCGCACCTGGACCATCACGTGGTGGTGTTTCGCGACCAGCGCATCACCCCCGAACAGCACATCGCCTTCAGCCGCCGTTTTGGCGTGCTGCAGATTCATGTGCTCAAACAGTTCCTGCTGGCCAACCATCCCGAAATCCTGATCGTCTCCAACATTATTGAAAACGGCCAATCCATCGGCCTGGGCGATGCCGGCAAGTTCTGGCATTCAGACCTGTCCTATAAAGAACTGCCCAGCCTTGGTTCGATGCTGCACGCACAAGAGCTGCCTAGCGAAGGCGGCGACACCTTGTTCGCCGACATGCACAAGGCCTGGGATCAGTTGCCCGAGCACTTGCGCAAAGCCGTCGAGGGCCGCAGCGCCGCGCATTCCTACACGGCGCGTTACAGCGAAACCAAATTCGAAGGCAACTGGCGCCCAACGCTCACCCCGGAACAGTTGGCGCAAGTGGCCGAAGTGGTGCACCCCATCGTGCGCACGCATCCGGAAAACGGCCGCAAGGCGCTGTTCGTCAGTGAAGGCTTCACCACCCGCATCGTCGGCCTGCCCGAGGATGAGAGCCGTGACCTGCTGGCCCAGCTTTATGCCCACAGCGTGCTGGCGCACAACATCTATCGCCATCAATGGCAGCCTCACGACCTGGTGTTCTGGGATAACCGCTCGCTGATCCACCTGGCCGCCGGTTGCCCGAGCCACCTGCGCCGCAAGCTGTTTCGCACCACCATCCAGGGCGACGCGCCTTTCTGATTCGGAGCATGACCATGTCCAGGAACATTCCATTTGCACGCTTGGCCGCCACCCTCGGGCTGGGCGTGAGCCTGCTGGCCGGTAGCCTGGTGGCGCCTGCGGCGGCCCAGGCCGAAGGTGAGATCCGCATCGCCGAACAATTCGGCATCGTTTACCTGTTGCTCAACGTGGTGCGCGATCAGCACTTGATCGAGAAGTACGGCAAGCAGGAAGGCATCGACATCAAGGTCGACTGGACCCAGCTCTCCGGTGGCGCGGCGGTCAATGATGCGCTGCTCTCCGGCTCCATCGATATAGCCGGGGCCGGCGTCGGCCCGCTGCTGACCATCTGGGACCGCACCCACGGCAAACAGAACGTCAAGGCCGTGGCGTCCCTGGGCAATTTCCCGTACTACCTGGTCAGCAACAACCCCAAGGTCAAGACCATCGCCGACTTCACCGACAAGGACCGCATCGCCGTCCCCGCAGTGGGCGTGTCCGTGCAGTCGCGCTTCCTGCAATACGCCGCCGCCAAGCAGTGGGGCGACCAGGAATTCAATCGCCTCGACAAATACACCGTCGCCGTTCCGCACCCCGACGCCACCGCCGCACTGATCGCCGGCGGTACCGAGTTGACCGGGCATTTTTCCAACCCGCCGTTCCAGGACCAGGCCCTGGCCAACCCTAACGTGCACGTAGTGTTGAACACCTACGACCTGCTCGGCCCCAACTCGCCAACCGTGCTGTTTGCCACTGAAAAATTCCGCAATGACAACCCCAAGACCTATAAAGCGTTCGTCGAGGCACTGACCGAAGCCGCGCAGTTCGCCCAGAACGACAAAGGCGCCGCCGCCGATACTTATATCCGTGTGACCAACGCCAAGATCGACCGCGCCGAGTTGCTCAAAATCATCGACAACCCACAGTTCGAATTCAGCGTCACCCCAAAAAATACCTACCCGCTGGCGGAGTTCCTCTACCGTGTCGGCGCCATCAAAAACAAGCCTGAATCGTGGAAGGACTACTTCTTCCAGGACGCCAAGCCCCTGCAAGGAAGTTGAAATGAACGCGCCCTTGCAAGGCCACGCGGCCAGCAACCTGCACACCGCCGAGCCGCTGCTGGCGGTGGATAACGTCAGCCTTGAATACCGCACCCCCGAGCGCGTGGTGCGGGCCACCCACCAGGTCAGTTTCGAAATCGACCCGGCCGACCGCTACGTGTTGCTTGGCCCTTCGGGCTGCGGCAAGTCCACCTTGCTCAAATCCATCGCCGGGTTTATCAAGCCCTGCGAAGGCCAGATTCGCCTGTTGGGCCAAAAGGTCGAGCAACCGGGCCCGGACCGCATCGTGGTGTTCCAGGAATTCGACCAGTTGCCACCGTGGAAAACCGTCAAGCAGAACGTGATGTTTCCACTGCTGGCATCCAACACCCTCAAGCGTCGCGAAGCCGAAGAGCGCGCGCTGCACTACCTCGATAAAGTGGGCCTCAGTGCCTTTGCCGAGGCGTACCCGCATACGCTCTCCGGCGGCATGAAAGCCCGCGTAGCCATCGCCCGTGCCTTGGCCATGCAGCCGAAAATCCTGCTGATGGACGAACCCTTCGCCGCCCTCGACGCCCTGACCCGGCGCAAGATGCAAGAGGAGTTGCTGCTGCTCTGGGAAGAGGTGCGCTTCACCCTGTTGTTTGTCACGCACTCCATCGAAGAAGCGCTGGTGGTGGGCAATCGCATCCTGCTGCTGTCGCCGCACCCTGGGCGCGTGCGCGCGGAAATCCACAGCCATCAATACAACCTGCACAGCCTTGGCGGTGTGGACTTCCAGGCGTCGGCGCGGCGCATTCATCGCTTGTTGTTCGATGAAACCACGGCTGCCGAACCCGAGTTGGGTTTTGCCGATATCCGCATCGCTTACTAAGGAGGGCGACCCATGCGCCAGGAATACGAAATCACCCTCGAACCCTTGCTCAGCGTCCCGGTGGAACGCGAACTGCCACTGCGCCAGCGCTTGTGGCAACAAGGCTGGCTGCGCAAGGGCCTGATCCTGATCGTGCTGGCGATCCTCTGGGAAGCCGTCGCGCGCTACCAGAACAACGACCTGCTGCTGCCGAGCTTTCTGCAAACCTTCAACGCGCTATACGACGGGCTGCTCAGCGGCGAACTGCTGAGCAAGGTGAGCATCTCGCTGGTGGTATTGCTCAAGGGTTACCTGATCGGCATTGTGCTGGCGTTCGCCCTCACCACCTTGGCCGTGTCGACCCAATTGGGCCGCGACCTGCTCAGTACCCTGACCTCGATGTTCAACCCGCTGCCGGCCATCGCATTGCTGCCGCTGGCGCTGCTGTGGTTCGGCCTGGGCCAGAACAGCCTGATTTTCGTGCTGGTGCATTCGGTGCTGTGGGCGCTGGCGCTCAATACTTACTCGGGGTTTTTAGGCGTGTCCGAAACCCTGCGCATGGCGGGCCGCAACTATGGTCTCAAGGGGATGCGCTTTGTGCTGTTCATCCTGATCCCGGCGGCGCTGCCGTCGATTCTTGCCGGCCTCAAGATCGGCTGGGCGTTTGCCTGGCGCACGCTGATCGCCGCCGAACTGGTGTTCGGCGCCACCAGTGGCAAGGGCGGTTTGGGCTGGTACATCTTCCAGAACCGCAACGAGCTGTACACCGACAAGGTATTTGCCGGGCTGGCGGTGGTGATCCTGATCGGCCTGTTGGTGGAAAACCTGGTGTTTGACACCTTCGAGCGGCTCACCGTAAAGCGTTGGGGCATGCAGCGCTGATACACCTGCTACGATTGCATCCCGTTCACTCCCTTACGCTCACGAGTGCTTGGCATGCAACTACCGGACATGAACCTGCTGGTCGCCCTCGACGCCTTGCTCGACGAGGGCAGTGTGGTCGGCGCCGCGCGGCGGATGAACCTCAGCCCGGCGGCCATGAGCCGCACGCTCACGCGTATTCGCGAAGCGGTGGGCGACCCGATCCTGGTGCGTGCCGGTCGAGGGCTGGTGCCCACGCCCAAGGCCCTGGAGTTGCAAGGCCAGGTACGCACCGTGGTGGAACAGGCGGCGTTACTGTTTCGCTCGTCCGAGCAAGTGGACCTGAGCACCCTGCGCCGCCGCTTCAGCGTGCGCGCCAATGACTTTTTTATCGGCGTGTATGGTGGCCGACTGTTCGACACCATGGAGCGCATGGCCCCCCTGTGCGAGCTGTGTTTCGTGCCCGAAGGCGATACCGATGACGAAGCCCTGCGCGAAGGGCGGCTGGATCTACGCGTGAGCAACACCCTGCCGGCGAGCCCCGAGGTCAAGGTGCAGAACCTGTTCTCCACCACCTTTGTTGGCCTGGCGCGGCAGGATCACCCCTTATTCGACGAAGAAATCACCGCCGCACGTTTCGCCAGCTATTCCCATATCAGCATCTCGCGGCGCGGCCTCGCCCGCGGGCCGATCGACACCGCGCTGAACGCCCAGGGCCTGGAGCGGCGCGTGGCGATGATCGCTCCGGGTTTTCATGGCGCGATGTTCATGCTGCCCGACTCCGATCTGATCCTGCCGGTGCCCAAGGAAGCGCTCTACAGCGCCAATCGCCTGAAGCTGCCGCTGCGTGCCTTCTCGCTGCCGATCTCCCTGCCGACCCTGGTACTCGCCCAGTCCTGGCACCCGCGCTTCGACAAAGACCCGGCTCACAAATGGCTGCGCGAGACGATGCGCGAGAGTTGCCACGCCACCTGGCTGGAAGCCCAACCGACCTGAATTTCAAGCGTACACAGGGCAAATGTAGGAGGGGGCTTGCCCCCGATGGCGGTGTATCAGGCAACCCAGGATTGCGTCTGGCACACTTATAAGCTGTCGATAAGTAACTTTTTGTCATGCGTATGCCTGAATAAACTGCTCGGGTATTTCCCATTCCGAGTTACCTGTTCATGACGTCCCTCGCTGCCCCCACCCTTGCGGCCGCAGCCAAGCCCGCCACCCTGGCCCCGCCCGTGTTCGGCCCGCGCATCATCATCGGCCTGGTCGGTGTGTTGCTGGCGGTGCTGGTATCGGGCCTCAACGAGATGGTCACCAAGGTGGCCCTCGCCGACATTCGTGGTGCGCTGTACATCGGCTTTGACGAAGGCACCTGGCTGGTCGCGGCCTATACCGCCACGTCGGTCGCGGCCATGGCGTTTGCGCCCTGGTGTTCGGTGACGTTTTCCCTGCGCCGCTTCACCCTGTACGCCATTGGCCTGTTCACCGTGCTGGGCATCCTGTGCCCGTTCGCGCCGAACTACGAAAGCCTGTTGCTGCTGCGCACCGTGCAAGGCTTGGCCGGTGGTGCGTTGCCGCCGATGTTGATGACCGTAGCCCTGCGTTTCCTGCCGGCCAACGTCAAGCTGTACGGCCTGGCCGGCTACGCACTTACCGCCACCTTCGGTCCGAGCCTCGGCACCCCGTTGGCGGCGCTGTGGACCGAATACGTCGGCTGGCAATGGGCGTTCTGGCAGATCGTCGCGCCGTGTCTGCTGGCGATGGCCGCCGTGGCCTACGGCTTGCCGCAAGACCCGCTGCGCCTGGAGCGCTTCAAGCAGTTCAACTGGCGCGGCCTGCTGCTGGGTTTCCCGGCGATCTGCATGCTGGTGATCGGCCTGCTGCAAGGCAATCGGCTGGACTGGTTCGAATCCGGCCTGATCACCTGTTTGCTCACTGGCGGCAGCGTGCTGCTGGTGTTGTTCATGCTCAATGAGTGGTCGCACCCGATACCGTTCTTCAAGTTGCAGATGCTCGGCCTGCGCAACCTGTCGTTTGCGTTGATCGTGCTGGCGGGCGTGCTGATGGTGCTGACCTCGGTGATCATCATCCCGTCGAGTTTCCTTGCGCAGGTCCAGGGCTACCGGCCGCTGCAGACCGCACCGGTGATGCTGCTGATGGCGCTGCCGCAGTTGATTGCGCTGCCGCTGGTGGCGGCGCTGTGCAACCTGCGCTGGGTCGATTGCCGCTGGGTGCTGGGCATCGGCCTGGGCATGCTGGTGCTGTGCTGCGTCGGCAGTGCGCACCTGACCTCGGCGTGGGTTCGCAACGACTTTTACGGCCTATATCTGCTGCAAATCTTCGGGCAACCCATGGCCGTGCTGCCGCTGTTGATGCTCTCCACCGGCAGCATCCAACCCTCCGATGGGCCATTCGCCTCGGCCTGGTTCAATACCGTCAAAGGCCTGGCTGCCGTGATCGCCACCGGCGTGCTGGATACGCTGACCACCCAGCGCCTGCACTTCCATTCGACCCTGCTGGTGGACCGCCTGGGCAATTCGCCTCTGGCCGACGGCGACGCGGTGGGCCTGGCCCATCGGCTGCACGAACAGGCCGTGGTGCTCACCTCTTCCGATCTCTATTACGTCATGGGCGGTGTCGCCGTGGTGCTGATCCTGCTGATTTTCTGGATGCCCACGCGGATCTTTCCGCCTCGCGCACCGACCTAGCCCCAAGGACCTCTCATGAAACGCAAAGATAAAATTGCCGTCTGCGTCATCGCAGTATTTACCGTCGGTGTGCTGGTTTACCTGGCTGCGCCGGGCTTGCTGGGCAACCCGCGCCAGAGCACCAACGATGCCTTCGTCGCCGCCGACTTCACCCTGGTCGCCCCGCGCGTGGCCGGGTTTATCAAGCAAGTGCTGGTAGAAGACAACCAGCAGGTCAAGGCCGGGCAACTGCTGGCGCTGATCGACGACCGTGATTTTCGCGCCGCAGCCCAGGCCGCCGATGCCGACACGCTGGTCGCCCACGCCCAACTGAAAAATGCCACCGCCACCCTGGAGCGCCAAAGCTCGGTCATCGCCCAGGCGCAAGCCACCGTCGCCGCCGACCGCGCCGAAGTGGCCTTCGCCGAACATGAACTGAACCGCTACAACCACCTCGCCGGGGTGGGCGCGGGCACGGTGCAGAATGCGCAGCAAGCCAAGACCCGTATCGACCAGGCCACCGCACGCCTGGCCAAGTCCACGGCGGTGCTGGCGGCCGAGCGCAAACAGGTAGAAATCCTCACCGCCCAGCGCGACGCGGCCGACGGTGGGCTCAAGCGTGCCCAGGCCGCACTGGAAATGGCCAGCTATCAGCTGTCCTACACGCGCATTGTCGCGCCGGTGGACGGCATGGTTGGCGAACGTGCGGTGCGCGTGGGCGCCTACGTCACGCCCGGCAGCAAGCTCCTTGCCGTGGTGCCGTTGGCCGAGGCCTACGTGGTGGCCAACTTCCAGGAAACCCAGCTTTCCCATATGCACGCCGGGCAAGCCGTGCAGGTGCGTGTCGACAGCCTTGACGGCGAGTTGCTCAACGGTCACCTGGAAAGTCTGGCCCCCGCGACCGGCGTAACGTTCGCCGCCGTCAAGCCCGACAACGCCACGGGTAATTTCACCAAGGTGGTGCAGCGTATTCCGGTGAAAATCGTGCTGGAGCCCAACCAACCGCTGACCGAGCGCCTGCGCGTGGGCATGTCGGTGGAGGCCAGCGTCGATACCCAACCGGTTGCACGTCAGCGTGAGGTGGCCCAGCAATGAAACGAGTTGCCTGGCTCACCTTAAGCCTGATCAGCCTGAACGCCTGCACCGTCGGGCCGGACTTTCAACGCCCGCAAACCCCACAGGTCACGCAATGGAGCGAGCCCCAGGGTCGCCGGGCCGACAGCCGCGCCGTCAGCGACCCGTTGCAGGAGCGCTGGTGGGATGTGTTCCACGACGAACAACTCTCGGCCCTCACACGCCGTGCCCTTACCGACAACCTCGACCTGAAACTGGCCGGCAGTCGCCTGGCGCAAAGCCGTGCCGTGCGCCAGGTGACCACCGCCGAGCGTTACCCCAACGTCGATGCCACAGGCGCTTACCAGCGCAAACGCAACAGCGGCAAAGGCTTGAGCGACCCCTCCGGTGAAAACGGCCACGCCGCCTTCAACCAATGGGACATGGGCTTCTCGGCCGCCTGGGAGCTGGACTTCTGGGGCCGTGTAAAACGCGAAACCGAAGCCGCCAACGCCACCCTGCAAGTCGCCGAAAATGACCGCCGCGCCGTGCTGTTATCGGTGCTGGCCGAAACCGCCCAGGACTACATCCAACTGCGCGGCGTGCAGAACACCCGCGCCGTTACCGAGCAAAACCTTGACGTCGCGCGCCACAGCCTCAAGCTCTCGCAACTGCGCCTGGCCGACGGCGTGGCAACGGATCTGGACGTGGCCGAAGCCGCCGCCCAAGTCGCAGCCATTGAAGCGCGCCTGCCGGACCTGCAGCAGCGCCAGGATCAATTGATCAACGCCCTGAGCCTGCTGATGGGCGAGCCGCCACAAGCGCTGCACGCGCAACTGTCCAAAGACGCCGCCGTGCCGCAAGCCCAGCGCCAGGTCGCCATCGGCCTGCCGTCGCAGCTTGCCGAACGCCGCCCGGATATCCGCCAGGCCGAAGCCCGCCTGCACGCGGCGACCGCCAGCATCGGCGTGGCCAAGGGCGATTTCTACCCGCGCATCACCCTGTCCGGCAACCTGGGTTCGCAGGCGATGCAATTGTCCGATTTCGGCTCGTGGGGCTCGCGCGCGTTCGCCATCGGCCCGCAAGTGAGCCTGCCGCTGTTCAACGGCGGGCGCCTGCAAGGCATGGTGCATCTGCGCCAAGCCCAGCAACAGGAAGCGGCCCTGGCCTACCAACACACGGTGCTGCGCGCCTGGCATGAGATCGACGACCAACTGACCCGCTACAACGCCAGCCAACTGCGCCGCGACAGCCTGGCCGAAGCCGTGCGCCAGAACCAGATCGCCCTGACCACCGCACAACACCAGTACGTCGAAGGCGTGGCGGATTTCGTCAATGTGCTCACCGTGCAAAGCGCGTTGCTGGCGACGCAGGAACAGTGGGTGGAGAGTTCCACCGGTGTGTCGTTGGCAATGGTGGGGTTGTACAAGGCATTGGGGGGAGGGTGGGAATCGGTGTATCCATTGCAGGCGGCCAGGCGCTGAGGTCCTGAAGCAGAACACGGTCGAACTGTGGGAGCGGGCTTGCTCGCGAAAGCGGTGGGTCAGTACCGAATGGGCTGACTGACAATTTGCCGTCACGGCATAGGGGGCTCCACAGTTTTTAAAAGTTGAAAAACTCCCTGTGGTGAGCGCTGGGACTTACGTCTTTAAAAGCATAAAGGTGGCATCGTCTTCGGTCGAATAGCCGTCAAAACTCCGCTGTGTGATGGCGTCGAGTTGATGTTCTGCCGGGAGTTCTGCCCAGAATCCATCGGTCGCCAAAATCCATGTGGTGTACTGGCAGTACTTGTATGACTTGATACGCTGGCTCGTGGGAGCGACGGTAACTCATGCAGTTGAGCAGCTTTTTACGGGCGGGGCTGCTCGCGATAAGCGCGTGGCTCAGGTTGCCTTTCCAATTGGGCCCGCAGTGTGGCGAGCTAAGCCAGTTCACCGGTTGATTTGATTCCAGATACCCCAGGCAGCAATCACCGGCGTGAAGGGTGATGGCCGTCTGGTCGAAAACCAGCAGGACCAGGTAGCTGGTGGCGGCGACTGGAAAATCGGGGCACAGAGTTGAATGCACCCGGTTGAGCAGCGTAAGCGTCAGCCGCAGCGCCTTCTCAAGGCAAGACACTTCAGTCGCAGCTGCTTGGGTGAAGGACTCGAGCAAATACTGAGTCATGGCTTTTGCCAGTTCACCACTTCCGGATTTAGACGCTCCGTCGGTGATGACATAAAGCTGGGCGCCTGAATTGTGCGCCGAACCGCTGAAATCGCGGTTTTCTGCACGATGGGTTCCTTGCCGGCTCAGGCTCAGGTGCAGGATCAAACGGGGGCTCCGAAATCAATCAGCGCGGTGAGGCGCTTGTGAATGAAGGCCTCGCGATCAGGGTCTTGGGCGGTGCTTTGGATCACGTCTTGAAACGCGGTCAGCTTGAGCAGCGCGGACAGTTGATCGCTCACGAAACGACGTAGCGCTTCAGGTGCTCGTTTCACTTCCGCGATCAGCTCTTCTCGACCGTCCAACAGAGCAATGATGTCTTCAATATCGTTGGACATCAGTACGTCGCCATGCCCCTTCCTTGATAGGCCTGCAGTTTCGCAGCAAGAAACCACGGCGCTGCAAAGACTTTGATGCCAGTGCCGTTGGGCAATGTGTAATCAACAGCATTTTCCAATCCTCCGATAAACCAGGTATTGGAAAACCCCGGCACCTTCTCATCGGTGGGCATGAAATCAACTTTCAATGTCCCCAAACGCAGGCGACAAGTCACCGTGTCTTGACCGGTGTTTTTGAACCCCTTGGTCTTGAGGGTCTCTTCCAGTCGATACCAGGCCGCGGTACTGGTTAAGTGGATGACCAAGTCCACGTCATCAGTGCCGCGAATGGACTCCTGAGTGTATTCGTCGGTGATCAGCAGGACGGTTGTGCATCCGCCCACAAAGGCTACTTGCTGGCGCAGCTCGGCTCCCAGCGCCTCCGCGCACGATGGGGCCTGGCTTTGCCGGGAAAATATAACGAATGCTGTAAGTGTCGAGATCAAGCAGTGCTTTTTTTCTGACGAGGGGCGAACCGTCGGTATTGTCCGTAAAGACCAGGCCGATCTCGCGGCAACGGCTTAGAGATGAAGAAACCTCTGTTTTGCTCAGACCCAGCGCCGATGCCAGGGCTCTTACAGAGTAGCTTTGCTGGTTGTCCTGCTCGACCGGCTCGTTATCGTGCCAGCCGCGCCAGTCTTCTAGATCAGCAAGCCTTACGGCCTGGGTATCACCGTCACTGTTTAGCCATTGATTGACGGTCGAAATGACCGAACCTTCCGAATCTTGCATCACTGCGAACTCGCGCTTTTTCACGCGCTTTCCCCTGGCCTGCAGCTCCAGGCTTATGAGTTTGAACAAGATCAGCACGTCTTGACTTTTCATGAGTCTCCAAACCTGAGTGTCCTCTGTCCGCGGACAGAGGACGCGTTTTGCGTAGGTTCAACACCAATGTCAAGAACCTCAAGGATTCTGCAAAAACACCACATACCCCCTAAACCACTCACTCCCCTTCAAATACCCCGGCTCCTGCCATTCCCCGCCCTGAATCAAACCGATCTTGAACGGCAGCCCCAGCCGGTTCATCCGCGGCAGATACGCGGCGTAGTCCGGGATGCTGTGGCGCCCTTGATACGTCTGCACCACCACTTCATCCACCACACCCTTGAGCTGGGCAATGGCGGCGGGGTCGGCGTTGCTGCTCCAGTCCATCAGGCCGGTGATGCTCAGGCGCAGCTCAAAGGGCAGGCGTTGGCGCAGGTCGCGCAGGAAGTCGGCGTAGTCGTGCAGGTATTGGGTGCGGGCGTCGAAGTCGATCTGGATGCCGACCACCGGGTTGCCCGCGTCGCGCCAGCGTTGTACCTGGCCGAGCAGTTGGGTGTAGACCGCTTCCGGCCAGTGCAGGGTATGGGCGCGGTACACCACCCAGACTTCGCCTTCGGTGAGGCGCGGCACGCTGATGCCCTGGGCGATCATCCGCACGCCACGTTGCGGTGCGCGGCGGGTGGAGTTGATCTGGCCCTGGAGGATGTACAGGGTCTTGGCCTGTTTGAGTACCGGCTGGGGCGTGACGCCGCTCCACAACCAGAAAGCGTCGTAGTCACGGGCATCGACGGCGGCGAAGGCCGGGCTTGCCAGCAACAGCAAGCCTAGCCACAGGTGTTTCACCAGTAGTACTGCAGCGACTTGCCCCACTCGGTGTCGGCGAAGCCGGTCTTGAGCTGGCGGAACCAGGCCTTGCGCACGGCGGGCTCGACGTCCTTGCCACCGCAGCTGTTGTAGCCGGCCGGTGCGTAGCAGTTGATGGCGCGGAACAGTGCATAGGCCTTGTCGTTCTTCGGCGCCTTGGCGTCGCCGATCACCTGTTTGTAACCGTCGAGGCGCGAGAAGGTTTCGCCCTGGAACTGTGACGCGGTGCTGCCCAGGCTGCCGGCGGCGCGAGCCTGTTCCAACGGCATGCCGTCCAGGCTGTTGCGCAGGATGAATTCGCCCAGGCAGTTAAGGCCCTGAGGGTTCTTCGCATCGTTTTGCAACGTGGCGGCGGTTTGCGCGATGGTGGGGCAGGCATAGCCGGATTCGGCTTTGTCGCCGTTCCACTGGAACAACGTCAAGGCCTGGCCGCTGCTGTAGACGTAGCCCAGGCTGGTGCCCAGTTTGTCTTCAGAGACCTGGGCCGGCAGGTGTTTGAAATCGTCGGCGAAGGTGGCGAACTGGCTGTGCAGCAGGTCTTTGTAGAGCAGCACGAACTGCGCGGTCTGGCGCTCCAGCGGGTCGCCGGCCTGGGCGATCTGCTGGCGCAGCAGTTCAGGCCCGGCGATGTTGCGCAGCAGGATGTAACGCACTTGCTTGGCGCTGATCGGCGAGTCGCTGGCGAACACCTTGGCCACCTGGCCGCTGCGCTCGTAGTTCATGGCCAGGGCCAGTTCCAGCTGATCGCGTTGCAGGGGCAGCTTGGCCAGGGGCAACAGCTGCAGCCACAGAGCTTCGGCGTTTTTCCAGTCGTTTTTGGCCTCCATCGCCAAGGCGCGCAGGGTTTGTTGGCTGAAGGCGAAATAGTCCAGGCTCGACGGCACCTCCTGGGGCAGGTGTTTCAAGGCGTTGTCCGGTTGATGCTCGACGTACAGGGCGAAGGCGGCCTGCAGGTACTCGAACACCTCGGGCCTGTCGGCAAACGTGGCTTTTTGCGCGTCGAGGTCTTCGCGGGTCAGGCGCGGTGGGGTGCTGGCGCGCATCGAGCGCAGGTCGGTCACCACTTGCATCATCGGGTCCTTGATGCTGCCGCCCCAGACCATCAGCAACTTGAGGTCGGCTTCTTCCACCAGTGCGTCCAGCGACACGTTGCGCTGGGCGTCGGTGGCTTCGGTCATTTGCCAGGCGAAGTCTTCGGAGAGCTTGTCGAAATCGTCCGCCAGCCAATGCACGCGGCGCAGCAGGCCACGGGCAGACATTGCATAGTCGCCCTGTGGATAAGTTTCCAGGTAGCCCATGAAGCCTTTTTCGGCAGCGCTCAGGGCGGGCTTATCCACATGCTCGAGTTGCGGCATGTCGTATTGGTCGAACGCTTCGGCCTGCGCCTGGTTCAGCAAGGTACGCGCGCTCATGTACTGCGCGGTTTCCTTCAACCAGGACAACTCGCTGCCGCTGGCGGCGGCAAAACCGCGCTCGGCCTCGCTGAAACGTCCGCTGTAAAAGTCGGCCGCGGCTTGCAGGTAGGTCCGCAGCATGCGGCCATTGGACGACTCGATAGGCTCGGCGACCACTGGGCCGTCCCAGGTGCAGGTGACCAGCAGTTGCAGGCGCGCCTTTGCCAGCAACTGGCGCTCTGCGGTGGGCATGTCTGCCTTCACCACCTGGCGGATGAAGGCGGTGGCGCTGTCATCGTCGTTACTGCGGCAGCGGCTGCCTTCGCCATCAAGGTAGGCCTGACCAGCGGTTGTGTACTCCGTGCGCTTGATGCCCAGGGGGGTCAGCAGGGTATCGAGTTCTGCGGTTGAGGAGTCGTCGGCGCCGTCCGAGTCGGGTTCGGTCTCTCCGTTGGCGGCGCGGTTGAGGCGATACACCGGAAACGGCACCGGGCCAAAACCCTGGGACAGGTCATCGTCGTTCAAAGCGTCGGGGGCCAGTGGCGCGACTTGTTTGTCGGCCAGCAACAGGCGCAGGTTCACCCGGCTGTCGTTGCCTGGACTGAGGAACGGCTGGTTGCTGCAGGTATCGAGGCGGTCGCGCGAAACCCGCCAGTCGGGGTAGCAGGTATCGTCGGAACTGGCCTGGGCCGGTAATGAGATAGCGGCCAGCAATGCCAGTGCCAGGGGTGACAGAAAACCGATGCGCATGACGTGTCCTTGATCCTGAGTCCATGGAGGGCGGCAATCATAGCCTGAACTGATGAGTGCTTCGGTGAAGGCCTACACAAATTGGCGATTTGTCTGATTAGTGAGGCGATACAGACGCGTTTGTCCTAGAGTGGCGGTTGGTTGTGCATGCGCAGTGTTTGCCAACACAGGGGTGGTAATAGCGGAGTTGGTATGCGTCGGTCGGTGTTACGGCAACACGAAAAAACAAGCGCATTGGCCTCGTTCGCTCAGCAAATGTGCAGCTGGCAGGGCGTAGCCGTGCTCGGTCGTTTGTGGTGGGTGCCCATCCTGGCGCTGGCCATGGCCCTGCGTCTTTACCACCTCACGTCAGCGGCGATCTGGGGCGACGAAGGTTCAAGCCTGCTGCTTAGCGAGTACGCCTTGGACGACCTGTGGTTTCACGCGGCCCATGACGTGCATCCGCCGCTGTACTTCTTCATGTTGCGCAGTTGGATCGAATGCTTTGGTGACAGCATCTGGTCGATACGCAGCATGAGTGCGCTCCCTGGTGTGGTGGTGGTGGGCTTGGGCGCCTGGCTCGCGCGGCAGCTGTCCACCCGACGCGCCGCCGTGTTGGCGGGTGTCATGCTGGCGCTGTTGCCGACGGCGGTGCGCTACAGCCAGGAAGTGCGCATGTATTCGCTGCTCGGCGTCTGGTTGCTGGGCGCCACGCTGGCGCTGGTGTACTGGGCGCGCCAGCCCGAGCGCACACGGTATCTGGCGGCGTATGTACTGCTGATGAGCGCCGGGTTTTATACCCACTACTTCACGGCGTTGTGTGTGCTGGTGCATTGGGCGTACATAGGGCTGTTGAGTACGTCGCGCGCGCCTGGCCTGCGTTTGATCGCGCGCCCGGCGTGGTGGGTGGCCAACGGGGTGATTGTGTTGCTGTACCTGCCATGGTTGCCGAACCTGCTGGACCTGGTGCAACACGTCGAACAGCTCAAAGTGGGCGGGGATATTGGCTGGGAAGAACCGGTCAACCTGTTGTCCCTGCCATCGATGATCTGGCAGTTCGTCTTACAGGACGAAGGGGTGGGCTTCTGGCCGCCGCTGTTCTGGGGTTTTGCGCTGTTGCTGGTCGCTGTAGTCTTTTTTGCTGGCTGGCGTGACCGCGAGCGTTTGCGCCCTGCCAGCCTGCTGGCGCTGTTTTTCCTGCTGCCGTTGTTGCTGGTGTACGCGGTATCGTTTATTTCGCCGGTGTTTATCGAACGCTATCTCACGGTGTACGCCTTGGCGCTGCCGATCCTCCTGGCGCTGGTCATCGACCGTGCTTCATGGCTGGGGGCGGCTTTGTTTGTGTTGTTTGTCGGCGTTGAACTGGTGGGGTTGAAGAACAACTTCGCGGTGGACGAACACGATCAATTCAACGTGCCGGTGGAGTTCGTCAATCGCAACTACCAAGAAGATGACCGCATCGTGCTCAGCGACATGATGTGGTACCTCAGCTACGTGTATTACGACCAGACCGATGCGCAACTGCAGCTCTACACCCCACCCAAACCTGACGGCACGCCCACCCGGCCGAACGCTTACGGCTTCGGCACCCTGGTCGACCAGGATGGTGGGCGCATCTACCTCGACCGCCTTTCTGCATTGCCCGTCGACACCCGCCGCGTATGGTTGATCAGCAGCAACGAAGCGCCTGACGATTTCGCGCCCTTGCCCCAGGGCTGGCGCGAACTCAGCCGCCAGGACGGCGGCGGTGCCAGGGCGCGGTTGTTTGTGTTGTGCAACGCACCGGCGCCGCAGCCCGAAGGCTGCCGCTAGACTCTCTTGAACGTCCTCACGAGGAACCCGCTATGGAATCGCCACTGCACAGCTTGCCGGCGTTGTTCAAACAGCTTGGCTTGCCGGATGATCCGGTCAGTATCGAGCAATTTGTCGCTTCTCATTCGCCGCTCAAGCCGGAATTGAAACTGGCGGATGCGTTTTTTTGGACCCAGGCCCAGCAGGCGTTTTTGCGTGATGAGATCTTGGAGGATGCGGATTGGGCGGTGGTGGTGGATGAGTTGAATTTGATGTTGCGCGGTGGGCGGGGGGCCCAATAAGGTCACCGCCGTGTCAGGGGAGCACCGAAGTGCAGATTTTAGGGCTGCTTCGCAGCCCAGCGCTGTTGCCACCGAACTGCTCCACCCATCGCTAAATTGTTTCAAAACTTGACGTATTTGGATCCCTTCGCCATATTGATAGTTAGCAAACTAACTGTATGCAAGCTATCCAATGCCTCAATCCCTCGAACAACTTCAGATGCACCTCAGCAGCAGCATGGTGGTGGGCGCCCGTCACTGGCGCAAAATCTGCCAGACCACGCTGGTCAGCTATGGCATCTCCGAAGCCTGCGCCGTGCCCCTGTTGATGATCGGCCGTTTGGGCGACGGTGTGCACCAGGTGAAAGTGGCCCAGGCCTCCGGCCTGGAAAGCCCGTCGCTGGTGCGCCTGCTCGACCAGTTGTGCAGTGGCGGTTACGTGTGCCGCACCGAAGACATCCACGACCGTCGCGCCAAGGCCTTGAGCCTCACCGAGCGCGGCCGTGAGCTGGTGCAAGCGGTGGAAGCGCAATTGGTGCGCCTGCGCCGTGAAGTGCTGGCGGACATTGCGCTCGCCGATATGGAAGCCGCGCTGCGTGTGCTGCGTGCTTTTGAGGCGGCGACGCTGTGAGCGGATTCTTCAGTGGTTTTCCGCCGGCCCGCGACTGGTTCTATGGGGTGCGGACCTTCGCCGCGTCGATGATTGCGTTGTACATCGCCATGCTCATGCAAATGCCGCGTCCGTATTGGGCGATGGCCACCGTGTATATCGTCTCCAGCCCGTTTGTGGGGCCGACCAGTTCCAAGGCGTTGTACCGCGCCATCGGCACCTTGATGGGCGCGGCGGCGGCGGTATTTTTTGTGCCGATGTTCGTGCAATCGCCATACATTCTGGTGGTGGTGATTGCGTTGTGGACGGGCACGTTGCTGTTTCTGTCCATGCACCTGCGCACTGCGAATAACTACGCGTTGATGCTGGCCGGCTACACCTTGCCGCTGATCGCCCTGCCGGTGGTGGATAACCCCCTGGCGGTGTGGGACGTGGCCGAAGCGCGCACCGAAGAAATCTTCCTCGGCATCGCCGTCGCCGCCGTGGTGGGCGCGATGTTCTGGCCACGGCGCCTGATGCCGGTGTTCGATGGCTCGGTGGCCAAGTGGTTCGCCGATGCGCAGGTCTACAGCCAGCGCTTTCTGACGCGCAACGTGGAGCCTGAAGAAGTCAGCGCTTTACGCAGCGGCATGGTCGCCACCTTCAACACCCTCGAATTGATGATCGGCCAGTTGCCGCACGAAGGCGCGCGGCCGCAGACGGTGCGTAACACCAAGGAACTGCGCGGGCGCATGATCCATCTGCTGCCGGTGGTGGATGCCCTCGACGATGCGCTGTACGCCATCGAACACCGCGCGCCGCAGTTTCTTGAGCGCCTCACGCCGCTCCTGGACGCCACCCGCCAATGGTTGGAAGACTCCCAGCAAAGCGCGCCCCTGGACCGCTGGCGCGCCCTGCGCGACCAGGTCGACGCCCAACAGCCCCAAGGCGATGCGCTGGACGACCGCCACACCTTGTTGTTCTCCAATGCGCTGTACCGCCTGGGCGAGTGGATCGACCTGTGGCAAGACTGCCGCAGCCTGCAAGCCGCCATCCGATGCGAGAGCCAGGACACCTGGCGCGCCGTTTACCGTCACTGGCGGCTGGGCCGGCTCACGCCGTTCCTCGACCGTGGCCTGATGTTCTATTCGGCGTTTTCCACCGTCAGCGCGATCATCGTCGCCTCGGTACTGTGGATTTTGTTGGGCTGGACCGACGGCGGCAGCGCCGTGATCCTGGCGGCGGTGGCGTGCAGCTTCTTCGCCTCGATGGACGACCCGGCGCCGCAGATCTATCGGTTCTTTTTCTGGACCGCGATGTCGGTGTTGTTCGCCAGCCTCTACCTGTTTCTGGTACTGCCCAATCTGCATGACTTCCCGATGCTGGTGCTGGCGTTCGCGGTGCCGTTCATTTGCATCGGCACACTGACCGTGCAGCCGCGCTTTTACCTGGGCATGTTGTTGACGCTGGTGAACACCTCCTCATTTATCAGCATCCAGGGCGCCTATGACGCCGACTTCCTCAACTTTGCCAACGTCAACCTGGCTGGCCCGGTAGGCCTGCTGTTTGCGTTTGTGTGGACCCTGGTCGCGCGGCCCTTCGGCGCCGAACTGGCGGCCAAGCGCCTGACCCGTTTCAGCTGGCGCGACATCGTTGGCCTCACCGAACCCGCGACCCTGGCCGAACACCGGCACATGGCCGTGCAAATGCTCGACCGTTTGATGCAGCACCTGCCGCGCCTGGCCCTTACCGGCCAGGACACCGGCATTGCCCTGCGCGATTTGCGGGTGGCGCTGAACCTGCTCGACCTGCTGGCGTACTCGCCGCGCATCCTCGGCGTGCCACGGGTGCTGCTCAATCAAGTGGTCGAGGGGGTTGGCGCTTACTTCAAGGCGTGCCTCAAGGCGGGTGAACGCCTGCCCGCGCCCAGCGGTCTGCTGATGACACTCGACCGCACGCGCCGCGCGCTCAACGGCCAGGGCCTGCAAGACGAGGACGACACCCGCCTGCACCTACTGCACGCGTTGGCCGGCCTGCGCCTGGCGCTGTTGCCTGGCGTCGAATTCATTGATGGCACACAGATGCAAGCGCCGCTGCCCGATGGAGCGCCTTTATGATCGGTGATCTGGATATAAGCGGGGTGTTCCTGCCCACGTTGCTGGTGCTCATGGGCATTACGTATCTGTTGTTTCTGGTGGTGCACGGGTTGTTGACGCGCATGCACTTCTATCGCCTGGTCTGGCACCGGGCATTGTTCAATGTGGGGCTCTACGCGCTGTTGCTGGGCGCGGTGGACTCACTCAGTCGATACCTGATGACATGAAAAAACCTTTTTTGACCATCGGCCGTGTAGTCCTGACGCTGTTGATCGTGAGCTTCGCGGTCGTCGTGGTGTGGCGCATGGTCATGTACTACATGTTTGCGCCCTGGACCCGCGACGGGCACATCCGTGCCGACATCGTGCAGATCGCCCCCGACGTGTCCGGGTTGATCCAGCGCGTGGACGTGCATGACAACCAATTGGTGAGCAAGGGCCAGGTGCTGTTTGCCGTCGACCAGGACCGCTTCAAGCTGGCCCTGCGCCAGGCCCAGGCCGCCGTGGCCGACCGCCAGGAAACCCTGGCCCAGGCCCAGCGCGAGTACAAGCGTAACCGTGGCCTGGGCAACCTGGTGCCCAGCGAGCAACTGGAAGAAAGCCAGTCCCGCGTGGCCCGTGCCCAATCGGCCCTGGCCGAAGCGCAGGTGACGGTGGACTCCGCCCAACTGAACCTCGACCGCTCGGTGATCCGCAGCCCGGTGGACGGCTACGTCAACGACCGCGCGCCGCGCACCCAGGAGTTCGTCACCGCCGGGCGCCCGGTGCTGTCGGTGGTGGACAGCAACTCGTTCCACATTGACGGCTATTTCGAAGAGACCAAGCTCGACGGCATCCAGGTCGGCATGGGCGTGGATATCCGCGTGATCGGCGATAACGCGCGCCTGCGCGGCCACGTGCAGAGCATCGTCGCCGGTATCGAAGACCGCGACCGCAGCAGTGGCTCCAACCTGCTGCCCAACGTCAACCCGGCGTTCAGTTGGGTGCGCCTGGCCCAGCGGATTCCGGTGCGCATCGCCTTTGACGAAGTGCCGGCGGACTTTCGCATGATCGCCGGGCGTACAGCCACCGTATCGATCATCGGCGACAAACCCCCTGCCGGAGCCCAGCCATGAAGCAGCTGTTGGCCGCCGCCGCGCTGGGTTTGCTGTTGTCGGCCTGCCAGGTGGTAGGGCCGGATTACCAGCTACCGGACAAGGCCGCCGTCAACCGTGCCGACCTGCAAGGGCAACTGCCATTGGACGGTAAACACGTGGTGTCGGCGCCGGTCCCCGACGACTGGTGGAAACTGTACAAAGACCCGCGCCTGGATGAGCTGGTGCGCCAGGCCATGGCCTCCAACACCGACCTGCGTGTGGCCGCCGCCAACTTGCAGCGCGCGCGTTTTCAGACGCAACAGGCGCAATCCGCCGGTGGCTGGAGCGCCGGGGCCAAGGCTGAAGCGCAGCGCCTGCAGGAATCCGGCGAGGCGTTTTTGCTGGCGGACAAGGTCCCGGTGGACAACATCGGCAGCGTGGGCATCACCACCTCTTATCAATTTGACCTGTTCGGCACCTTGCAGCGCGGCATCGAAAGCGCCCAGGCCAGTGCCGACGCGGCCCAGGCCGCCGCCGATATTGCGCGCATCACGCTGGTCGCCGATGTGGTGCGCTCCTACACCCAGGTCTGCGCGGCCAACGAAGAGTTGGCGATTGCCAACCAATCCCTGGCCCTGCAAGCCCAGAGCACCCGCCTGACCCAACGGCTGCGCGACGCCGGCCGGGGCGACGAGACCCAAGTCACGCGCTCGCAAACCCAGTACAAATCGCTGCGCGCCGACATGCCGCGCTACGAAGCGGCGCGCCAGGCCGGGCTGTTCCGCCTGTCGATGCTGCTGGCCAAGCCGGTCGACCAGTTGCCGGCGGGCACCGGCGGTTGCGCCGAGCTGCCGCACATCGCCCAGCTGTTGCCGGTGGGCGACGGTGCCGCGCTGCTCAAGCGTCGCCCCGACGTGCGCCAGGCCGAACGCCAATTGGCGGCTGCCACGGCGCGTATCGGCGTAGCCACCGGCGCGCTGTACCCGGACATCGCCATTGGTGCCACCGTCGGTACCGTTGGCCTGCTCGACAACCTCGGCCAGCCGGCCACCAACCGCTGGGGCTTCGGCCCGATGATCAGTTGGACCGTGCCGACCAACGGCGCGCGCGCGCGCATCCATGAAGCCGAAGCCGCCACCCAGGGCGCCCTGGCGCATTTCGATGGGGTGGTGCTCAACGCCATCCGCGAAACCCAGACCGACCTTGCGCAATACACCGCCGTGTTGCAGCGCCGCGACGCGCTCGCCGATGCCGAGCAATCAGCCCGCCAAGCCGCGGACCAGACCCACCGGTTCTTCCAGGCCGGGCGCGAGTCGTTCCTCGCCGACCTGCAAGCCACCCGCACCTACACCGCGATGCGCGCGCAATTGGCGGCGGCCAATACTCAGGTCGCCATGAGCCAGATCGATCTGTTCCTGGCCCTGGGCGGCGGTTGGGAAAGCGGACGAACGCACGCTTCGCCAGCCAGCAAACCCTGAGCCAATAGCTATGCTTTGACAGGCAGGCCCCGTGACGGCCTGCCTGACACTGCTCGCGTTTGCTCATGGGGATTCCAATAATGAAAAACCCTTATGCTCCCGCTTTCTGGTGCGTGCTCTTCGCACTGGTGCTGTTATCGGCCGCGTATTTCTATGGCGTCATGCTCGCCCATCAGCTCGACAAGGCCATGGTCTTTCTCGACAGCGCCTGCCTGGTGATCGGCACCTTGTCCATCGGCGTTGTCGCCTGGGCGTCCTACCAGAATCAACGGGTCAAGAAAAAACTCCTGGAACAAGGCAAGACCCGCGTGGCGATCTGGGATACCAAGGTTGCGCTGCGCCGAGTCGAAACCGTGTTCGACCGCTATTTCTGGGGCAGCTACTGGCAGCCGGGGCGCACCTTCCAGGAAGTGATGGGCGACCTGACCGGCACACCGCTGGAAAAAAGCCTCGAAGTCCTGAAAAAACAGTGTGTCGTGCTCGACAAGCAAGTCGCTGACGGCCGGCACTGGCTCAATAACGCTCGGGAGTTATCCGACGTCGCCACGCAGATGGCCCGCGAGCGCTACCAACTGGACTTCTGCGACCCCAAGGCCGACACGCCCGGCAATGCGGTGATACACCGCGAGTTTGAAGTGCTGGTGTACACATGGACGGCGCGGCTCAAGAGTTTTGATCACCAGTTGGATGAAATCGAATTGGAGTATTCGTGAACTAGTCGTGAACTGATCCCTCTGAAAGGCTGGGCCGTTTGTGGCCGCCAGTGCTAATCTTCCCCCGCTTTCGGCGGGCTTGAGCCAACCCCTACAGGGTTCAAGGAAGACAGCCCACTCCTCACAGGATTTGATCAGGTCACTTCATGAATAAGCCAGCAGTCGTACTTTTGGGTTTTGTGGTCGCCGTTGGCGTCGTCAGTGCAGGCGGCGCCTGGTACACCGGTAAGCAACTGGAACCGGTGCTGCAAACCGCGATCCAGAACGCCAACAAGGAACTGCAGACCTCAATGGCCGGCGTCGACGGCACCGTGGCCCTGGAACTGGTCTCCCTCGACCGTGGCGTGTTCAGCAGCACCGCGCACTATCGCCTGAAGGGCCAGGGCTCGGTGTTCGGCGCAGACAACCCCAACCCCGAATTGCTTTTTGTCGACCATATCGAACACGGCCCGCTGCCGGTCTCGCGCCTGGTGACGCTCAAATGGCTGCCGGTCATGGCCACCAGTCACTATGAGCTGGAAAAGAGCCCAACCACCGAGAAGTGGTTTGCTGCGGCCAAAGACGTGTCGCCGCTCAAAGGCGTGGCCAATATCGGCTACACCCGTTCGGTCAACGGCAACATCGAGTTGCTGCCGCTGGAGTTCAAGGACGACAAATCGTCGGTGAGCTTCTCCGGCGCCAACCTGAACTTCGACGGCACCGCTGAAGGCCAGAAGGTCAAGGCCGATGGTTTTATGAACAGCCTCAAGGTCGCCGCCGTGGATGCCAATGGCGAAGCCTTCGAAGCCGACCTGTCGGGCCTGACCATCGCCAGCAACCTGGAAAAATCCACCTTCGGGTTTTACACCGGGCAAAACACCATCGAGCTGAGCGACAGCAAGTTCACCTTCGGCCCACAGAAATCCGTGCTGAGCTTCAAAGGCTTCGAGCAAAAAGACTCCAGCGAAACCAAGGACAACAACCTGGCCGGCCGCGTCGACTACAAGATCGACGAGATTGGCTACCAGGGCAAACCCGTGGGCTCGGCGGCCATGGCCGTGAGCATGAAGAACATCGACATTCCGGCCATGCTGGTGCTGACCAAGCTGTACCAGGACAAAATGCAGCCGGTGCAAGCCGCCGCGGCCGCTGGCGAACCGGCTCCGGAGCTGCAACTGACCGACGCCGAACAGGCCTTGGCCGAAGCCAACGTCAACCAGGTACTGGCCGCCAAACCGCACCTGGCCCTGGAAAACCTGTCGCTGAAAACCACCCACGGCGAAAGCAAGTTCAACCTGCTCGTGGACCTGGCCAAACCGGCCTCCATGGAGCTGCCGCCGGTTGAGCTGGGCAAGCAGATGATCACGCTGCTGGATGCCAACCTCACGCTGTCCAAGCCGATGATTGGCGATGTGTCCGCATTGCAGGCGCAACTGGGCGGTGTGACCGACCCTAAAGCCATCGAGCAGCAATCCCAGATGGCCGCCGAGATGGTCAGCGGCATGGCGGTAGGTACGCAGTTGGCGACCCTGGTGGGCAGCGAGGTAGTGTCCAAGTTGCACTACGCCAACAATGAAGTGACCTTCAACGGCCAGAAGATGACGGTTGAGCAGTTCATTGGCTTTGTCATGGGCAAAGTCGGTGGGATGAGCGGCGGGCAGTAACCGCTCAACATCCGGCCTCCTAGTAAGGTCGCTTGAAATGCAGTCAAAATGTGGGAGGGGGCTTGCCCCCTCCCACATTTGTTTTTGCGTAGCGCAAAAAAGCGATCAGCCAATTCTGAACAATTGTTCTGATTTGAATTTCTTCTTACTTTCCTGAGAGATAGTTCGCACAGGAAAGCTAGGCCGGGTCATTAGACGCCGGCACCCTGAGCGCTTCGCTCAGGATCACCTATCGTTACAGCTTTCCGTGTGTAAGGAAGCTCACGATATGTTGCGAAACCTACCACTCAGTGCATCAGGCCGGTTGCGACTGTTCGTCGGGGCCGCTTTATGCAGCCAACTGCTGATACCCACCTTCGCCATGGCCGACCCGGCCTATGACGCGCTGATCATTCAGGCGCGCAACGGCAACTTCACGCCCGCGCTCACCCAATTGCGCCAGCTGTCGGCCGAACGCCAGACGCCTGGCCAGGTCAGCGATCACCTGGTGATCGCCGGTTGGGCCGGCCAGGACGCCGAAGTGCTGAAGGTGTACGAGGCCCAGGGCAAAAATCGCAACCTCAGCACCCAGGCGCTCGCCACGGTGGCGCGTACCTATCGCAATCAAAAGCAGTGGGCCCAGGCTGAAGCTGTTTATCGCCAGGCGCTGCTGCGTGAACCGAATAACATCGACCTGCAACTGGGCCTGGCGCTGACCCAGGCCGACGGCGGCAAGGCCAACGAAGCCGTGCAACGCACCCGCGCCTTGGTGGTCGCCAAACCGGATGACCCTAACCGGCGCATGGCCCTGGGCTACGCGCTGACCCGCGCCGGCCTGAACTACGACGCGCTGTTTGAATTCGACCAGGCGTTTACCCGTGCCGGCGACAAACCTGAAGTCGCCCGCGAATACATCGTCGCCCTGCAAAAGGCCCGCCTGCCGCAAGCGGCGTTGCGCCTGTCGGCCCAGCGCCCTGGCCTGCTTGACGCGGTCACCCAGCGCCGCCTCGAAGGCGACCTCGCCGCCGAGCGCGTGCGCATGGCCGAGTTCGCCACGCGCAGCGAAAAAGACCGCTATGTGGTGGCCGACCGTGCCTTGGCCGACTACGACACACTCATCGCCCGCTGGACCCCGGACGCCACCGCCCATGACGATGTGGTGCGCTGGCGCATCGACCGCCTGGGCGCGCTCAAGGCCAGGGCGCGCACCGCCGAGGTCATCCGCGAGTACGAAACCCTTAAAGGCGAAGGCGTGCAACTGCCGACCTATGCCGTGCGCTGGGTGGCGGCGTCATACCTCGACCAACGCCTGCCGGAAAAAGCCGAGCCGTTGTATCGCCAGGCACTGAGTGCTTCGGACGCTGAGCCGGACGACCGGGTCGAAGACACCACGGCGTTGTTTTACGCCTTGCAGGAAAGCAACAAAGGCGAGGATGCCAACGAGGTTGCCAAAGCGCTCGCCAACAGCCAGAAACCTCGGGTCGAACTCAAGGGCCTGCCCATCGGCAACCCCAACGACGCCTGGATGGACGCGCAACAACTGTCGGCCCAGGCCGGCGTGTATGGCGGTGACCTGCCGGGCAGCGAAGCCGGCCTGGAAGCATTGGTGGCCAAAGCCCCCGGCAACGTCGGCCTGCGCCTCGCCCAGGCCGATATGTACCGCGCCCGTGACCTGCCGCGCCGTGCCGAAGGCGTGCTCAAGGAAACCGAAGCCCAGGCGCCGCGTGACATTGGCCTGGAAATCAGCCAGGCCTACACCGCCATGGACCTGCAAGAGTGGCGGCAACTGGATGTGCTGACCGATGACGTGGTGGCCCGCAACCCAGACAGCCGGCAGGTGCAACGCCTCAAACGCCTGCGCGATGTACACGACATGGCCGAACTGCGCGTCGAAGCCTACACCGGTAAAAGCTTCGGCGGCGGCGGTGACAACGAAGCCGGTGCGGTGGCCGGTAACCGCGACTGGGGCATCGAAAGCGTGATCTACACGCCGCCCATCGACGAAGACTGGCGCCTGTTCGCTGGCGCCGGTTATGCCACCGCCGACTTTGAAGAAGGCACCGGTCACCACCGTTGGCAGCGTGTCGGCGTGGAGCGGCGCACCCGTGACCTGACCCTGGAAGCCGAGGTGTCCAACCACTCCTATGGCTTTGGTTCCAAGCAGGGCGCCCGCGTAGCGTTCGCCCACGACATCAACGACAACTGGCAATACGGCGCCAGTCTCGATTACCTCTCGGCCACCACGCCATTGCGTGCGCTGAATGCCGACATCACCGCCAACGGCGGCAGCGGTTTTATCCGCTGGCGCGCCAACGAAAGCCGTGAGTGGAAACTGTCCCTCAGCCCGTCCCACTTCAGCGACGGCAACGACCGCTTGGAAGCCTTGCTCACCGGCCGCGAAGGCATCTACAGCTCACCGAAAGTGCAGGTAGACCTGGGCCTGGAAGTCGGTGCCAGCCGCAACAGCAAGGAAGACACGGTGTACTTCAATCCCAAGTCGGATTTCACCGTATTGCCCGTCGTCACCATCAATCACGTGCTCTATCACCGCTACGAGACCCAGTGGAGTCAGCAGTTCCAGGTCGGTGCGGGCACCTATAGCCAGCGCGATTACTCCACCGGCGGCATGGCCCTGATCGGCTACGGCCAACGCTTTCGCTGGAACGATGTACTGGACGTCGGTGCCAACCTGAGCCTGATCAGCCGACCTTATGACGGTGATCGCGAACGCGATCTGCGCCTGCTCGTCGACCTCACTTACCGTTTCTAAAAGAGCCTGACCATGACCCTCCTCAGCCGTTGCTTGTTGGTTCTGGGTGTATTGCTGGCCAGTGCCTGCGCCCAGCAACCCGCCCCTTTCACTCCACCCGCCGAGCGGCCGACACCGGCCAACGAACAGGCGTGGCCGAAAAACCATTTTCTGGGCATTGCCTACCATGACGTCTCGGACCGCGACCCCGACCAGGCTGTGGTGGCGGTGCGCACCGAACGTTTGATCGAACAGCTGGCCTGGCTGCGCGAGAACGGCTACCAGGCGGTCAGCGTTGACCAAGTGCTGGCCGCGCGCAATGGCGGCCCCGCGCTGCCGCCCAAGGCCGTCATGCTCAGCTTCGACGACGGCTATTCAAGCTTCTACACCCGCGTGATGCCGATTCTGCGCGCCTACCGCTGGCCGGCCCTGCTGGCGCCGGTGGGCAGTTGGATCGATACGCCGCTCAACCAACCGGTGGACTTCGCCGGCTCGCCCCGGCCACGTGGCGAGTTCCTGACCTGGCAGCAGATCCGTGAAGTGTCGCAGTCGGGCCTGGTGGAAATCGCCGCGCACACCGATGCCAATCACAAAGGCATCCTGGCCAACCCCCAGGGCAACCTGGAGCCGGCCGCCACGTCTCTGCGCTTTGACCCGGCCACCGGGCGCTACGAAAGCCAGGCGCAGTTCGATGCACGGCTGCGTGCCGATGTCGTGGCGATCTCCAACAAGATCCAAACCGTGACCGGCAAAAAACCACGGGTGTGGGTATGGCCCTACGGCGCCGCCAAAGGCACCTCGCTGGCGATCGTCGGCGAGCAGGGCTACCAAATGGCCCTGACCCTGGAAGACGGCCTCGACAGCTCCAGTGACTTGATGAACAGCCCGCGCTTCCTGGTGGCTTCCGACCCGGACGGCGAGCATTTCGCCAACAGCATTGTCGCCGTGCAAACCCCGGCGCCGCTGCGCGTGCTGCATGTGGACCTGGACAACGTCTACGACCCTGACCCGGCCCAACAAGCGCGCAACCTCGACCAGTTGGTACAGCGCGTGGTGGACATGGGCGCCGGTACCGTGTTCCTGCAAGCCTTCGCCGACCCCAAGGGTGACGGCCTGGTGCACTCGCTGTATTTCCCCAATCGCCATTTGCCGGTGCGCGCCGACCTGTTCAACCGTGTCGCCTGGCAATTGCACACCCGTGCCCATGCGGCGGTATATGCGTGGATGCCGGTGCTGAGCTTCGCCCTTGACCCCAAACTGCCCCGCGTCACGCGCTGGGACCCGGAAACCGGCAAGGTGGGCATCGACCCGGACCAATACAAACGCCTGTCGCCGTTCGACCCGCAGGTGCGCAAAATCATTGGTGAACTCTATGAGGACCTGGCGCGCAACAGTGCGATCGACGGTGTGCTGTACCACGATGACGCCGTGTTCTCCGACTTCGAAGACGCCAGCCCCGCAGCGCTCAAGGCCTACGCGGCCAACGGCCTGCCAGACAGCATCGACGCCCTGCGCGCCGACCCTGCGGTAATGCAGCGTTGGACGCGCTTCAAGAGCCGCTACCTGATCGACTTCACCAATGAGCTGACCGCCAAGGTCCGCGCCATTGCCGGGCCGCAGGTGCTGACCGCGCGCAATATCTTCGCCCAGCCGATGCTCAACCCGCAGAGCGAAGCCTGGTTCGCGCAGAACCTCGACGATTTCCTCCAGACCTATGACTGGACCGCGCCCATGGCCATGCCGCTGATGGAAGGCGAGACACTCAAGAACTCCAATGCCTGGCTGGAAAAACTGGTGGCCACGGTCAAGGCCCGCCCCGGTGCGATGCAGCGAACGGTGTTCGAGCTGCAAGCCAAGGACTGGCGTACCCCGGCAGCCCCCGACCTGTCCGCCGAGCAAATGGCCGAATGGATGGGCGTACTCAAACGCCAGGGTGTCACGAGTTTTGGCTACTACCCGGACAACTTCCTGGAAAACTCCCCGGACCTGAAGACTGTGCGTCCGGCCCTTTCCAACCAATGGAACCCTTGACCATGTTCGACAGAATCCTGGCTTTATTCGTGCTGGCATTGGTATTGGGCGTGCCCCTGGGCCTGATCTTCCTGGTTACCGGGCAGTTCCTGATGGACTTCGTGTTTTTCTACCCGCTGTTCATGTCGGCGCTGTGGATCGCCGGCGGTTTGTACTTCTGGTTGCACTGGGAGCGCCACTGGCCCTGGGAAGAAGACACCCCGGCGCCGACCCTGGCCGGCAACCCGCTGATCTCGATCATCATCCCTTGCTACAACGAGGGTGATAACGCCGCCGACACCATCCATGCGGCGCTGGGCCAGTTGTACCCCAACATCGAAGTGATCGCGGTCAACGACGGCTCCAAGGACAACACCGCTGCGGTACTCGACGCCCTGGCGCTGGAGCACCCGCGGCTGCGCGTGTTGCACCTGGCGCAGAACCAGGGCAAGGCCGTGGCCCTGCGCATGGGCGCCGTGGCCTCGCGCAGCGAATATCTGGTGTGCATCGACGGCGATGCGCTGCTCGACAAAAACGCGGCGGCTTATATGGTCGCGCCGATGCTGGATAACCCACGCCTGGGCGCCGTGACCGGCAACCCACGTATCCGTACGCGCTCGACCTTGATCGGCCGCGTGCAGGTGGGCGAGTTCTCCTCGATCATCGGCTTGATCAAGCGTACCCAGCGCGTGTTCGGGCGGATCTTCACGGTGTCGGGTGTGGTGGTGGCGTTCCGTAAAAAGGCGCTGGACCGCATCGACTACTGGAGCACCGACATGATCACCGAGGACATCGATGTCAGTTGGAAACTCCAGCTCGATCACTGGAGCATCTTCTACGAGCCCCGCGCGCTGTGCTGGATCCTGATGCCCGAAACCGTCGGCGGCTTGTGGAAACAGCGTCTGCGCTGGGCCCAGGGCGGTGCCGAAGTGCTGTTCAAGAACATCCGTGGCATCTGGCAATGGCGCCATCGCTATCTGTGGCCGCTGTTGTTCGAATATTGCTTGTCCACCGGTTGGGCCTTCACTTTCCTGTTGTCGGTGATCTTCTGGGGCCTGGGTAAATTCATCGTGCTGCCCCAGGCGATTGCCGTGGACTCCCTGGTGCCGCCGGCGTTTACCGGCCTGGTCCTGGCGATGGTGTGCCTGGTGCAGTTTGCGGTGAGCATCCTGATCGACCGGCGCTACGAGAAAGACCTGTGGAAAACCCTGTTCTGGACCGTGTGGTACCCGATGGTGTTCTGGTTGGTCAGCTTGTTCACCACGCTGGTGAGTTTCCCCAAAGTGCTGTTCAACCAGCACCAGAAGCGTGCGCGCTGGGTCAGCCCGGACCGCGGTATCAAACCTGTCGAAGAGGAGGCGTGAGCATGAAACTGGTCAGAACTCGCCAAAGTACCGTGATGTGGATCATCGACGTAATCCTGACCCTGATGGCCTGGGGCGGGCTGGTCTGGTTGCTGGCGCGCGGGATCACCTCGATGCTGGACACCCACGGTGGCCCGCGCATTGAAGCGCCGATCTTCGCGGCGCTGAACACTTTGCAGATCTACTTGTGGATTGCGCTGTTCAACGCGGTGATCCTGGTGACCTGGGCGCGCTACCAGCAACGCAAGGGGCGCAAGTTCGCCCAGCGTCGCGCCGAGGCCAAGGCCCTCAGCGACCAGCGCCTGAGCGAGAGTTTCAGCCTGGCTGACGGTGATCTGGAGCAATTGCGCCGGCCGGGGGTTTTGGTGATCCACAACGACGAAGACGGCGGCGTGTCGGAAGTCAAAGCCCATGTCTCGCGTGACGTGGAAAAGCCCGGCTTGACCCTGGTGCCCGGCAAGGATCAGAACAAAGACGCCAGCTAAAAATCGTAAATCCAACCCAATGTGGAAGGGGGCTTGCTCCCGATTGCGATGGTTCAGTCAACGATGCATCGACTGACACGCCGCTGTCGGGAGCAAGCCCCTTCCACATTGTGGATAGCCATTGGACCTTGAAGATGAATGTCGACAAGTGCGATCCAATTCACAAAACCCCCGCGAACTTATCTGGGTTTTTCGGTACTAACCTATCTCGGAAAGAACTTGCTGGCTAAATAATGGCAGCTTCTAAGTTATCCGACGAATCGCTATCGAAACAGTTGCCGCCTGTCGGAAGAATACTTCCAGTTTGAGGCTGTCTAACTTTTTGATATTTATTTGTTGTTATTAATCAATGTGTTGCGTGGATAACTGGTACGGATGTGCAACTCGCTCAGTTTCTTGGGTTGGCGCAAGTTCGATGTTAGTTTCCCGGCCCTTGATTTTCGACGGACCGAATATGTCTTTTTTATTGCCACGGACTCGGTATTTCCTCTGCACTTTGCTGCTCACTTATGTGAGCTTGAACAGTGCCATGGCCGCCCCCACGCCCGGGGATCAGGACCTGATCCGCGACCGCCAGAACCGTCTGCTCGAAGAGCAACGTCGGCGCCTCGAAGAACTCCAGGACCTGCCCGGCAAAGGCAGCACGTCCGAGGCCCCGGCACTGCCGGCGGGCATCCGCTGCTTCCCCATCCAGGACATTGAACTCAAGGGCGCCGACAGCCTGTCCGCCGCCGATCGCGCGCGCCTGCTCAAACCATATCTGGGCCAATGCCTGGGCGTGGCGCAGCTTAACCAATTGCTCAAGGTCATCACCGATTACTACATCGCCAAGGGCCGCGTCACCAGCCGTGCCTACTTGCCGCAACAGGACCTGTCCAGCGGCCATCTGCAAGTGCTGGTGGTCGAAGGCAAACTCGAAGGCATAAAGGGCGCCCAAGGCAGCACGGTCACCGATCGCGAGCTGGCGATGGCGTTTCCCGGCAAGGTGGGTGAGGCGCTCAACCTGCGTGAAGTCGAGCAACTGGTGGATCAACTGAGCCGTTTGCCGTCCAAACAGGCGCAAATGGAACTGAGCCCCGGCACGCAGATCGGCGGCAGTGAAGTGCTGGTCAGGAACCAGCCGCAAAAACCCTGGCGCGCCAGCCTGTCGCGCAACAACGACGGCCAGAAAAGCACCGGCGAACAGCAATGGGGCGCGGGCCTTGAGTGGGACAGCCCGCTGGGCCTGGCTGACCAACTGATACTGCGCGGCGGCCACGACGCCATCAGCGACCACCAGAAAACCTCGAAAAACAGCATGCTCTACTACAACGTGCCGTGGGGCTGGTGGAACTTCAGCTACACCTACAGCGAGAGCGACTACCGCACGCCGGGCAGCGTCGACGACTTCAAATACAAGCAATGGGGCGACAGCCAGAACCACCAACTGCGCGCCGAACGCGTGGTGCATCGCGACGACGTGAGCAAAACGTCGGTCAATGTGGGCCTCACCCATTTGCGCACCAACAACTACATCAACGACACACGCTTGGACGTCAGCAGCAACCGCCTCAGCGAATTTCAGGTGGGTGTCAGCCACGGGCGCCGTATCGGCAGCGCGTTCGTCAACCTTGATGTGGGCATGCAAAACGGCATCGGTGCCTTTGATGCGCAAAAGGATGAGCAGACCCGTATTCGCGGCAACCTCACGCCCACCCCGCGCTATCGCAAATACACCGCCACCTTGAGTTACCTGCAGCCGTTCACGCTGTGGGGCGAGTCGTTGAGCTTCTCCAGCCTGGCCACCGGGCAGCGCAGTGAAGACGTGCTGTACGCACCACAACGCATGAGCCTTGGCGGCTCGTACTCGGTGCGTGGCTTCAAGGACCAGCAACTGAACGGCGACAGTGGCGGTTACTGGCGCAACGAAGTGCGCTGGGCCCGCCCGGTGACCCTCGACTGGATGCGCCCGGCCTTCGCCGAGTACGGCGCCAGCGTCGGCTACGACCAGGGCGTGATTCGCAACGATCGCTACAACGAAGACCAGCATGGCCGTGTGTCGAGTAACTCCCTGGAGCTGTTCGCCCGTGGCAAGCACGTCAGCACCAGCGTGACGTTTGCCCATTCGTTGGAAAGGCCTGGCGTGGTAACCGAGCGCGAAGCGCCGATCTATTTCCGCCTGGATTTCTACCTGTAATTCAACGCCCGCAGCCTTTGAGATTTTGAATATGGACGTTCGCCCTTCTACCGCCCTGAAAACCCTGACACAACGCGGCCTGGCACTGGTCCTGGCCAACGCGCTGTTCTGGCAGCCGCTGCTGGCCCAGGCCGAAGGCATTGTGGTCAGCGGGCCCGGCACTACCGTCGGGCAGGCGGGCAATGGCGTGCCGGTGGTCAACATCGCCACGCCCAACGGCAGCGGGCTGTCCCATAACCAGTTCAAGGACTACAACGTCGGCCCCAACGGCGTGATCCTCAACAACGCCACGGGCATGGTGCAAAGCACGCAACTGGGCGGGATCATCGTCGGCAACCCGAACCTCAAGGGCGGCGCCGCGAATGTCATCCTCAACGAAGTCAACGGCGGCAGCCCCAGCCAGTTGCGCGGCTACACCGAAGTGGCGGGCCAGTCGGCCAAGGTCATCGTGGCCAACCCTTATGGCGTGAGCTGCAACGGCTGCGGCTTTATCAACACTCCCAACGTCACCCTGACCACCGGCAAGCCGATCATCGACCAGGCCGGGCGCCTCGACCGCTACCAGGTGGACGGCGGTGCGGTGACCATCGACGGCCAGGGCTTGAACGCCAGCAACGTCGACCGTTTCGAAATCATCACCCGTTCGGCCAAGATCAACGCCCAGATCAACGCGCGCCAGCTCACCGTGATTGCCGGGCGCAACGACGTCGACGCACAAAGCCTTAAAACCACCGCGCGCGCCGACGACGGCAGCGCCAAGCCGGAGTTGGCCATCGACTCATCGGCCCTGGGCGGCATGTACGCCGGGGCGATCAAACTGGTGGGCACCGAAGCCGGCGTGGGCGTGAAACTCGACGGCACGCTGGCCGCCAGCGGCGGCGATATTCAACTGGATGCCAACGGCCACCTGAGCATGGCCCAGGCCGCGGCCAGCGGCGCGGTGGATATCAAGGCGGCCAGCCTGGAAACCAACGGCGCCGTCTACGCGGGCACCACGCTCACGGCGCAAACCAAAGGCGAACTGAAAAACCGCAAGACGCTCGCCGCGCGCGACAACATCACCCTGACCAGCAAAGGCCAGTTGATCAACAACGGCATCGTCGAGGCCGGGGTCAACGCCGACAACACCCGCAACCCCCTCGGCAACGTCAAGCTTGATGGCCAGCACATCAGTAACACCGGCACGGTGATCGCCAATCGCGAGCTCAACGTCACCGCCACGACCCTGAACAACCAGAGCGGCACCTTGAACGCCAAACAGGTGCTGAACGTTACTGCCGACAGCGTCGATAACCGCAACAAAGGTCGACTGCTCAGCGACGGCGTGCAAACCCTCACCGTCAGCGGCCTGCTGGACAACAGCCAGGGCGGCATCATCGACAGCACCGGTGCCTTCACCCTCCACGGCAACTCCCTGGACAACCGCGCCGGCAGCCTCACCGGTGGCGGTGCAATCACCCTGGACCTGATCGGCGACCTGATCAATCGCAACGGCAAGCTGGCCAGCGCCGGGCCGCTGTTGATCCAACGCGCGGCCCACGTTGACAACCAAGGCGGCAAGCTCGCCAGCCAGGGTCTGCTGACCCTGTTCGCCAACAGCATCGACAACCGGAACGAAGGCACCCTGGCCGCCAGCGGTGGCCTGGCACTCACCGCCACCGGCCTGCTGCAAAACGGCGCCAACGGTCTGATCCACAGCGAAAAGGCCGGCGTAACCATCACGGCCGGTACCCTCGACAACGACGGCGGGCGCATCGCCGCCAAAGCCGGTGATGCGAAGGTTCACGCCACTGATTTCAACAACGGCGACGGCGCGCTGTTTGCCCGTGATCGCGTACGGCTTACCGGCCTGAATGTGGATAACGGTGGCGAGATCGCCGGCAACCAGATCGAGGTCAAACTCGATGGCGCGCTGACCAACCGTGGCTTGATCGAAAGCGCCACGACGCTCGATGTCGCCACCGCCAGCCTCAACAACAGCGGGCAAATGCGCGCCCTGGGCAGCGGCGGCAAAACCCGTTACGCCATCGGGGGCATGCTCACAAACAGCGGCCGTCTGGAGACGGCCAACGACCAACTGAGCCTCGCCGCTACTTCCTTCCAGAACACCGGTGGCACGGTGTTGCACGCCGGCACCGGCGCGCTCGACCTCAGCGGCATCAGCCTGGACGACGTCGGCGGCAGCCTGGTGACCTACGGCGACCTGACCCTTGAACAATCCAACTGGACCAACAGCACCGCGATCCAGGCCGGGCGCCTGACGGTCAATGTCGACACCCTCAACCAGACCGCCACCGGCAAACTGCTCGGCACTCGCAGCCTGGTCGGCATCGGCCGGGACTGGACCGTGGGCGGCGCCGTCGCCAGCCAAGGCAGCCTCGACCTGGCGGTGGGCAACCTGCTCAATAACCACGGGTTGATCTTCAGCGGCGGCGACATGAACCTGAAGGTCGACCGCCTGAAAAACCTCGGCGCCGCGATCTACGCCATGGGCAACCTGCGTGTCGACCGCGACGGCCAGGGCGGCCTGGCCAGCAGCATCATCAACAGCTCGGGAACGATCGAGAGCGAGCGCAACCTGATCCTGGCGGCCAGCACGCTCGAAAACATCCGCACCGTGCTCACCACCGCGTCCGGCATCTACAGCGCGTCCATTACGCCCACCGCGTGTATCGACGGCGTGACGGGCGGCGACTGTGAAGGCGGCAAGCAGAACCGCCCGTTCCAGATCACCCAACGCGATCGTTTTGTCGTCACCGACGCCACGGCCGGCTCCGGTATTACCTCGGGCGCCGATATGCTGCTCACCGGCGGCACGTTGCTCAACAGCAGCAGTAGCATCGCTGCCGGCGGCGCCATGACCGTGCGCGTCGACCAACTGAGCAACGTCGGCCTGGTGACCCACGACACCCAATACGACCGCATCTTTACCTCCGAACGCGAGCGCAGGCCGGGAGGCTGGTACCGCGAGGCGGCCGCCTTTACCCAGCGTTATTCGGCGGGTAACAACATGGACGGCGTTGAAGCCGCCATGGCCTCGTTCATCGGCAAAATGGAGAGCGAAAAAACCGCTCTGCGCAAAACCACCCAGCTGATGGCGCCGGACCAGAGCTACGCCGCCGTGATCCAGGCGGGCGGCTCCGTTGACGTGAAGGCTCAGGCCGGCATCGACAACAACGTCGTGCAAAGTGGCTACACCTACGTCGGCAGCGGCGCCAACACCAAGGCGCCGGGCTACTCGACCCAGGTCAAGCTCAACCCACAATTGCCGCCGGACGTTGCCCAGCAACAGGTCAACCCACTGAGCCTGCCCGGCTTCGACCTGCCCACCGGCGAGAACGGCCTGTTCCACCTCAACGATAAAGACGGTGCGACCGGGCTGCCCACCAGCCAGTTTGCGGCCAACCCGCACAAATACCTGATTGAAACCAACCCGCTGCTCACTGATATGCGTCAGTTCATGAGCTCGGACTACATGCTCACCAAGCTCGGCTACGACCCCGACACCGCGCAACGTCGCTTGGGTGACGGCTTCTACGAACAACGCCTGATCCAGCAAGCCGTACTCGCGCGCACCGGCCAGCGGTTTATCGATGGCCAGACCAGCGACGCCGACCTGTTCAAGCACTTGATGGACAACGCCATCGGCAGCAAAAGCGCCCTGAATTTGTCCGTGGGCGTGAGCCTCACCGCCGAACAAGTCGCCGCCCTGACCCACGACATCGTGTGGCTGGAAAACGCCACCGTCGCCGGGCAACAAGTGCTGGTGCCGGTGCTGTACCTGGCCCAGGCGAACAACCGCCTGGCGCCCAACGGTGCGCTGATTTCCGGCACGGACGTCAACCTGATCACCGGCAGCAACCTCAACAACGCCGGCACCTTGCGCGCTACCGGCAGCCTGCTGGCGAACGTCGGCGGCAACCTCACCAACAGCGGCTTGATGCAAGCCGGTGGTCGCCTCGACCTGCTCAGCGGTGGCAACCTGAGCAACCGCGCAGGCGGCGTGATCAGCGCGGGCAACGTCAACCTCGCCGCCGGCACCGACCTGCTCAACGAACGCAGCGTCACCACCCACGAAAGCGCCAGCAGCTACCGCACCGAACGCAGCGACTTCGTCGACAGTGCCGCGCGCATTGAATCGGCCGGCGATTTGGCCGTGCGAGCCGGTGGCAACGTCAACAACATCGGTGGCGTGCTCAAGAGTGGCGCCGACACCACGGTCAGGGCCGTGGGCGACGTCAACATCACCGCTTCAAAAAGCCTCGACAGCGGCGCCATCGGCAACCGCTCCAGCTTCACCACCATCGCCCAGCAGGGCTCCGTGGTCGAGGTCGGCCGCGACTTGCACGTAATTGCCGGGCGCGATATCAGCGCCGTGGCCAGTCAGGTCGAAGCCAAACGCGACGTCAACCTGATTGCCACCCGCCACCTCAACGCCATCGCGGCAGCCAACGAGCAACACTCCACGGGCAACACGAAAAAGGTCAAGAGCATCGAAGACCACGTGCAGCAAGTGTCCAGCGTGATCAAGGCCGGCGGCGACGCCACCCTGAGCGCCGGGCAGAACCTGCAACTGGTCGCCAGCCAGGTCAATGCCGGCAACGAGGCCTACCTGGTATCCGGCAAAAACCTCGAGCTCAAAGCCGCCGAAAATCAGGACTACAGCTTCTACAGCAAGACCAAGAAAACCTCCCAGGGCAAAAAATTCCGCCTGGATGAAACTGACGTCGTGAACAACGTTGGCAGCCTGGTCAGTGCGGGGACGAACAGCACCGTCGTCGCCGGTGCAGACCTGCTGCTGGCTGGCAGTGCCGTCACTGCTGAAAAAGGCGCCACGCAACTGGTGGCCGGCCAAGACGTGAACATCCTCGCCGTCAGCAACGCCGACAGCGCTCGCCACGAACGCAAGGAAAGCAAAAGCAGCTGGGGCGGCCTCAAGTCGAGCAAGGTCCAGGACAAAGTCGACGAAAAACGCACCACCGCCCTGGGCAGCATGGTCTCCGGCGAAACGGTCACCGTCGCCGCCAAACGCGACGCCACGGTCACCGGTTCCAACCTGGTCAGCACCGGCGACCTCGCCGTACAGGCCGGCCGCGACCTGACCATCGACGCGGCGCAAAACACCTTCGCCCGCACCGACATGCACAAGGAAAAAAATCGCGACCTCACCGGCGTGCTGACCGGCAACAAGCTCGGTCTGGATGACATGACCGGCAACCAGAAGCTGTACATCAACAGCTCGAAACACAACGGCACCGCCAATGAAATGACCTTGACCGGCAGCACCATTGGATCGAGTGCGGGCAATGTGTCGTTGACGGCAGGGCGTGAGTTGAAGGTGGTGGCCAGTGATCTGGTGAGCACCAAGAACATGGAGTTGAGTGGGGCCAATGTCACCGTCACCTCGGGGATGGAGACGGCCAGTCAGACCAGTAAGGACAGTTCCAAGAGCTTGGCGGTTGGGCGGGTGATCGCGGGCTCGGTAGTGGACACCGCCACCAGCATGCGCGACGCCGTCAAAGCGGCCCGTAGCGCTGATGACCCACGACTCAAGGCAGTCAAAATCGCCCAGGCAGCCCTCGCCGCCTACAACCTGAATGGCCAGGCTTCGGACGCCAATGCGCAAAGCTCCGGCTTCAAAAACAAAACCGGCGGCACGCCCGGCAACGGTTCGCTGATCAAGATCGGTACTGAACTGGCCAATAACCGCAGCAAGAACAGCAGCGAATTCAACAGTGTCACCGCCAAGCAGAGCACGCTCAACGCAGGGCAAGACTTGTCGATCGTTGCCACGGGCGCAGCGGCGGGTACTCAGGGTGATATCCAGATCACCGGCAGCAGCTTGAAAGCCGCCAACACGTTGTTGTTAGCCAAAAACGATGTGTTGATGCAAAGCGCACAGAACACCACCGACCGCAAAAACGAAGGGTCGAAAAATAAAACCGCCATTGGCGCCAGCTTCAATATTGGCGAGCAAAACGGCTTCACCCTCGACCTCGGAGCGCAGGGTGCCAAGAACAATGGCAACGGTAACTCCGTCACTCAGGTCAATAGCACCCTCGATACAGGCAGCCTGTTGTTACAAAGCGGTGGCGATACCACCCTCAAAGGCGCCCAGGTTCGTGCGGACCGTATCAAGGCAGATATTGGCGGAAACCTCAATATCATCTCCCTCCAGGACACCGAGTCGTCGCGCAGCAAACAGAGCAGCGCAGGCTTCGGCGCGAGTATCTGCGTCCCGCCGTTCTGCTACGGCTCTACCGTAGCGGGCTCGGCGAACCTTGCCGCCGCCAATATGAACAGCGACTACAAGGGCGTGACCGACCAGAGTGGTTTGTATGCGGGCACGGGCGGCTACGACATCAATGTCGGCAAGAACACCACCCTGCAAGGCGCGGTGATTGCCAGTGAGGCGTCAGCTGATAAGAACCGGCTCAGCACGGATCGGCTGATCGTCAGCGATATCAAGAATGTCAGCGAGATCAAAAGTCAGTCTGCTGGTATTTCGGTGTCTTCCAGCAGTACCAGCGGTGCGTCGATGGGCGGCAGCATCCCGATAGCGCTCAAGGAGAAAGACCATAGCTACACCCGTAGCGCGGTCAGCGAAGGCACGATTGTGGTTCGCAATGCCGAAGGTGCCAATGACCTGGTGGGGCTAAATCGCGATACCGCCAATGCCAATCAGAAACTCGACCGACCTGATGAAAAGGCCATGCAAGAGCGTATTGACCTGATCCAAAGCTCGGCGCAGTTGGCCAGTGGGGTGATCAGTGCGGTAGGCAAGGCGAAGGCCGATGAGGCGAAAGCACTGGCCGATAAAGCCAAAACCCAAACCGAGACCGGTTCGCCGGACGCCGCTGAAACGGTGCTCGCAGCGAATGCCGCTTACATGGAAGCCCAGCGCTGGCAGGTCGGTGGCGACAAACGGTTAATGGCCGATATCGCGTCCGGGCTGATCGCCGCAGGGCTGGGTGGTGCGCCTGTTGGAACGACGGTTGGCATTGTCGCTAACACGGCCTCCAGCGATATCTTCAACAAAATTGGCGATTATGCCCAATCACGTGCGACTGATCCGAAGTCGGATGCGGCCACTCGGGCGGCTTGGGCTGAAGGCGGTGCGGCGCGTGTGATGTTGCACGCGTTGGCGGGGGCGGCTATTGGGGTGTCCAGCGGCAATGTGCAGAGCGGCGCGTTGGGGGCGGGAACGTCTGCTGCTCTGATGCCGATCATTGCTGATGCGTTGGGTAAAAATGACATCAAGGGAGTGGACCAAGATACGATGGCCGCATTGATCGCTGTAGGTGTCGGCGCTGCGGTTGGCTCCGGAAATGGCACCGCCAGCGCAGTCGTTGCGGGTGGTAATGCGATGTCGGTGGACGTCTATAATCGAGCGGCTCATGAGGCAGAGGTGGCGGCGATCAAGGCTGAGGCGCAGAAAGGCGACTTTACCGAGGCTAATCTGCGAAAAGCGTTGTGCTACGTTATTCAGTGCTGGGCTCAGTTGGATCGAGGTACCCAGGAGTATCACGATGCGGTTCTGACTGAAGCTGATATGGTCGGTTTGAGCAATGAACTTGCGTGGGCGGATGCTCAGAAAGACAAGGGCTTATTCAATTATTCGTTTACTGACAGCGTGAAGGACTGGGGCACGCGCGATGTTATTCCTCTGGCTGGTAGCGCAACCTCCTTGGTAAGCGGGGGCATTAGTGTAGGTTCTGGCGGGGTATTGTGTGCCACGGCCGCAGGCTGTGTATTTGGGGCGCCTATGATGACGTTTGGCGCGGGGAACATGTGGGAAGGCGGATCTGGCGTGTGGAACCATTACACCGGCTTGAATGACAACAGCAACCCCGTGAGAGCCGCCTTTGATCTTATCCCTGGTGGTTACGGACCTACGGTCTATAGCGGTGCCGATCTTGCTTTCTCAGTGGGCGCCGGTTTTGTGAAGGTACCTTTGAAATTAGGTCTTGCAGACGGCTTGAATAGGTCAAAATCAATGTTCGGTGTAACGGTGCGAAAATTTGATAACAACCAGTTCTACTTCTGGACTGGGAAGCCTATTCGCTATGGGAGCGCTGCAGCGGTGTACCTAAAATCTGTGGGTGAGAAGGGCTACACTTTCTATGAGGAGGCCTCTCGTGATAAGAATTAACCCTATTCGAATGTTCATTTTAGCGGTGGGCTTATTGGGCGTTGTTTATGGCATTAGTTTTTTTATAGCTGTTCTGGTTTCCGGTTTCATCGGCGTCCTTCTAAAAACAACCGATGATTGGGTTTATCTCTGGATCGGCGCGCCACTTTCAATTGTCTTGGCTGTTTACTGGACAGTCAGCCGATGGACGTATGTAAAGGAGTTCGTAACGGGCCGCAGAGGTTGGTAGATGTTTTATGCTAGGTTAGGCTAACCCTGACATGCCATCGAGCGAGTGAAACAGTACTCAGGTAATACCAAGTGCAAGAGAAAGAGTAGAAAATAAAGGGAAACAGATTTGATGGCACTTACTTAACCTTCTTCGGATGCCCATTCTTGCGTACCTCAGCTCTTGCCGCCCCTCGTGCTTTCGCGTTGTCAATTGGTTCGGGGTTTGTAAAAGTACCTCTGGAGATGGGGTTGGCTGATGGTTTAAATAAGAAAAAATCAATATTTGATGTGACGGTCAGAAAGTTTTTTAATAACCAATTTATTCTTGGTAAAAAGGCGCCGTATGGTGGTGCAATGTTGCTATATTTTCTGTCCGTGGGCGCAAAAGGCAATAGCCTTAACAATGAGGCGGTCGATGCGAGTAAGTAAACTTATAAATACCCTGCTGCTGATAGTTTCATTGTCGGCGGTGGTGTGTGGGGTGAGTACGTTTTTCGGCATGATGGTCGCCATAGTGGTTGGTATACTGCTTCGCACAGATTCGAACTGGGTGTTCATCTGGATTGGATTTCCCTTGTCAGCATTATTTGCTGTGTGCTGGATAGTTGCACGGTGGGATTATGTGAAATCTTTTATATCCGGGCGTGGTGGGTGGTAGAGCGGGTAATCGAGGTCAGATAACGTTTGTTTGAGTGTCTATGGAATTGAGCTTGCAATATTACGATCTTTAAAAATTAGTTTTATTTTTATCTATTTGAAATTTTTTAAATAAGGCGGTTATGAAAATAACCGCCCATTTTTATTTATGAAATTTGTGAATTCAACTTCCGCCCAATTACATCCAACAAATCACACCCATCCCGCAGCGGAATAGCCAGCAACAGCGCAAAGTCGTGAAGCACAATCGCATCACTGCTGATCTCTTCCCGAAATGCGAGGTTCTCCAAAAATTGAGTTACCGCACGAATGCGATACGCGGCGGCATCATAGAGAACATCTAGGGGCGCTTGTGTATCGATCACCAGCGCGGGGATGGTTGAGTCATGGCCCGTAAGCGGCATGTATCTATTCATAGGTAAAACCTCGGTCGATGTAATGAAAGCTGTCACCTATCGTCGCCAAACGAATGGGTGACAGCTGTACGCAGGTTGGCGAACCGGGACCGAGTTCCGGCAGACCCGAAGGTCTCCCGCGCACAGCTGCCATAAAGCAGCGATGCGGGTACGGAAACCCCTGCAAGCAAGCAGAAAGCTTTCGCATACGGTCAACGGATCGCCAAATCCGATCGCCCTTTTGGACGACCGGCGGACTATAAGTCCTCAGCGTAAAAACACGCAAGGCATCAAAAGGCCAACGTCGCCCTTCGAGCCGGCGCCAACCTCAACGCCATCGCGGCAGCCAACGAGCAACACTCCACGGGCAACACGAAAAAGGTCAAGAGCATCGAAGACCACGTGCAGCAAGTGTCCAGCGTGATCAAGGCCGGCGGCGACGCCACCCTGAGCGCCGGGCAGAACCTGCAACTGGTCGCCAGCCAGGTCAACGCCGGCAACGAGGCGTACCTGGTCTCCGGCAAAAACCTCGAGCTCAAAGCCGCGCAAGACCAGGACTACAGCTTCTACAGCAAGACCAAGAAAACCTCCCAGGGCAAAAAATTCCGCCTGGATGAAACCGACGTTGTGAACAACGTCGGCAGCCTGGTCAGCGCGGGGACGAACAGCACCGTCGTCGCCGGTGCAGACCTGCTGCTGGCTGGCAGTGCCGTCACTGCTGAAAAAGGCGCCACGCAACTGGTGGCCGGCCAAGACGTGAACATCCTCGCCGTCAGCAACGCCGACAGCGCTCGCCACGAACGCAAGGAAAGCAAAAGCAGCTGGGGCGGCCTGAAGTCGAGCAAAGTCCAGGACAAAGTCGACGAAAAACGCACCACCGCCCTGGGCAGCAATGACCTTGACCGGCAGCACTATTGGCTCGAGTGCGGGCAATGTGTCGCTGACGGCCGGGCGTGAGTTGAAGGTGGTGGCCAGTGATCTGGTGAGCACCAAGAACATGGAGTTGAGTGGGGCCAATGTCACCGTCACCTCGGGGATGGAGACGGCCAGTCAGACCAGTAAGGACAGCTCAAAAAGCTTGGCGGTTGGGCGGGTGATTGCGGGCACCGTGGTCGACACCGCCAACAGCATCCGCGACGCAGCCGAGGCGGCACGCAGCTCCGACGACCCGCGCCTCAAGGCCGTGAAGATCGCCCAGGCGGCGCTGTCGATGTACAACTTGAATAACCAGGCGGGCGACCTCGCCAAGCAAAGCACCGGCTTCAAGGACAAGACCGGTGGCTCTGCCGGCAACGGCTCACTGATCAAGATCGGTACCGAGCTGGCCAACACCCGCACCAAAAGCAGCAGCGAATACACGGCGCAGACCGCTCACCAGAGCAACCTCAACGCCGGGGGCAAACTGTCGATTATTGCTACAGGCGATGCGCCGGGCACTGTGGGTGACTTGACGATTACCGGCAGTACGTTGAAAGCCGACAGTACGTTGTTGTCCGCGAAAAACAACATCCTGATGCAAAGCGCACAGAACACCACTGACCGCAAAAACGACGGCTCGCGCAACAGAACCGCCATCGGCGCCAGCTTCAACATCGGCGAGCAAAACGGTTTCACCATCGACCTGGGCGCGCAAACCGCCAAGAACTTAGGGTCGGGCGGCTCCGTCACCCAGGTCAACACCACGTTGGACACCGGCTCGCTGGTGCTGCGCAGCGGCCAGGACACCAGCCTGATCGGGGCGCAGGTACGCGCTGAGCGTATCGATGCCAACATCGGCGGCAACCTCAACATCCTGTCGCGCCAAGACACCGAAACGTCCAAGAGCAAGCAGAACAGCGCAGGCTTCGGTGCGAGCATCTGTATTCCGCCGATCTGTTATGGCTCCCCAGTCACCGCGTCGGCGAACCTGGCGGCGTCGAAGATGAACAGCGACTACCAGGCCGTCACCGACCAGAGCGGCTTCTTTGCCGGCAAGGGTGGCTATACCATCGACGTGGCCAAAACCACCACACTGAAAGGCGCGGTGATTGCCAGCGAGGCTACGGCCGACAGGAACCTGCTGCTCACCGATCGGTTGCTGGTCAGTGACATCAAGAACAAGAGCGAGATCGAGAGCAAGTCGGCGGGCATGAGCGTCTCTGGTTCCTACAGCAGCGGCGCGAGCACCCTCACGCCGGGTGCCTTGTATGGAATGTCGCTGAACGATTCGGACCACAGTTATACGCGTAGCGCGGTGAGTGAAGGCACGATCGTAGTGCGCAACCCCGAAGGCGCCAACGACCTCGTCGGCTTGAACCGCGACACGGCCAACGCCAACCAGCGCCTCGACAAGCCTGACGAAAAGGCCATGCAAGAGCGCATGGACCTGATCAAAAGCTCGATGGAGCTGACCAAGGGCATTGGTGATGCGATTGCTGCGGCCAGGATCAGAGCCGCCGACAACTCCGACAGTGATGTAAGCAAAGCCACGCGCCAGAAGTTGATCGATGAGGGTAACGCCAACCCGACACAGGCCCAGATCAGCCAGCGTGCCCAACAGGATTACGGCGTCGGCAGCAGCTTCCAAAAAGCCAGCCAGGCGGTGACAGCCGTGGTGCAAGCGGCGATGGGTGGCAGCGTTGGTGGTGCGTTGGCGGGGGCGGCGGCGCCGTATCTGGCGCAGACGGTCAAGAAGATGACTGCCGGTGACCCGAACGCGAATCTGATGGCCCATGCGGTATTGGGTGCGGTGTTGGCGCGGGCGGGTGGTAACTCGGCATTGGCAGGGGCCGCCGGGGCCGTGGCGGCGGAGAAAACCGCACAGCTGATCAAAGAAAGTCTGTATGGCGGAGTCAGTAACGAAAACCTGTCCGAAGCGCAAAAGCAGACAATTTCCAGTCTCTCGACCCTGGCGGCTGGGCTGTCCGGATCGTTGGTTGGCAAGGACGCGCTGAATGCGGTGGCAGCCGCGCAGGTTGGGAAGAATGCGGTTGAAAATAACCAACTGAGCGCGAAAGATGTCGTTGATTTACAGAAGGAGCTCATAAACGCCAATAAGAAAGGCGAGCCAACAGAGGCCATTTGGGAGAAATACAAAAAACTGAGCGCTGAGAAGCGGGCAGAGATGTTGGCAGGCTGTGCGGGTAAGGTAGGGCTTTGCAGCGTTGGTTATCAGTCTGAATATGAGGGGGGGATACAGACGGCAGATAGTGTCAGTAGCTTGCGCTGGTACTTCGGCCTTTCTGAGGCAGACGCATCACGGTTGAAGGAGTTTGTCACCGAAGAAAACCAGAACGATATGGGGTTGTTGTACAACTCGCTGCCGGCCTGGGAGAAAGCGGCTTTAATTGGGAAGGAGGTGCTGACAGCTTCTGGCGCTTCGATAGGGCGTGATAAAACGTCTATTGCTTCGATTGTTGGGAAGGGTAAGGGAGGAGCGGGAACTCAGGGGGGCGGTCCAAAAGCAACTACTAACGCTCCAAATACACCCAGGTTCATTACGGACTCTGCCGGTAGTACTATTGATTTAGATTATACCAAGGGACTCAGGGAAACGAATGTGACGGTCACGGAAACGCGTGGTGGTGTTCAGTATCCGTTGCAAGGGCAAACTCCCGATTCTTATGCGAATCTTGGAAATGGGCATGTTGTTGTCTACGGTCCTGAGGGGCGTGCGCTATATGATGTGTCTAGCTCTCGGATTAAGGTGGTCGAATGGAACCAAGCTCCGAATGGAACATATTTCCCCAAGAAGGGAAGTGATACAAAAGCTTTTGAGGGAAATGTTCCTCAGTCGGTTCTTGATAGCTTAGGGTTAAAATGATGAAAGTTTATCAGGGTAGTATTTCTAAAGAGTCGTTGAATCTGTTTGTTTCAGATATTGGCTCCGGGGAGTTTTTTTCATATGTAGGGCACTTGGTTTCATTAGAACAGGCAATTTCTGTTCTAGGTTTGCTCTCTCCTGATTTTATTGAGGTCAGTGGTCACATTTTCTGGCTGCCTAACGCTCAGCAATACGATCCGCAAAAATTTCATTTGAACGGGCTGGTTGAGACCGAATCTAGTATGTTGGAACAAAGTACATCGTGTAGAGACGTTGAACGATACAGAAATATTTTTTCAATAAATCAGTTCTTTTCAAAGTGGGAGGATGCACCGGGACGACCCGTATTTAAAGTGGGCCTGTCGGAAGAAGACTATCGTCTTTGTCATTTATTTGCTGAACAGATCACTAGATATTGGAAGCGCGCGTTATCCGATGCCTTTCCAGAAAAGGTATTTCAGTTTGAAATTGCTGACGATCTTCTCGATGAATATGGCGTCTGTCTGACATTCTGGCAGTCGTAGTTTAAAGAGCGCACAGGATGTGTCCGCGCCATTAAAACCACTGCCAGAGACTAAAAAATAATTATGCGTTTAGAAATGGTGCAAAAGGGACGGGCACAGGAAAGGCGCCATATACCTCGACTGTCTCGCCGGATGCCCACCCGGTAAAGGAGGCTGGGCCAAAAGCGACTGATGGTCCAAACGAGGTAGCAGATACAGCTACAACTGAGGGGACGAAAGTTGGCTTAGAGACCAATCTAACTCCCGAAATAAAACAGCATTCAGATGGAAGCTATCGAACCCCTGATGGAAAACTTGCAAGCCCGACTGGTGTATCTCCTCCGGGAACAGCCAAGGCAGATGAGTTTGCTAAACATTTGGAATCAAATGGAATGGAAGTTGTGGGGACTGAGATGGTTGTTAAAGGTCCTCTCGGTGATCGTAGGTATGACATTGTAGTACGTGACGCAAATGGTAAATTGCACGGTCTTGAGGTAAAAAGCGGGTCGGCTAGTAAGACCAGCTATCAAGAATTTACCGATTACTTTGTTAATGAGTTTGGGGCGCAAGGGAAAGGACGGCTAAATGGACAAGTCATCGAAAGCGCTACAACAGTCTATGTGCCATAAAGGTGGGAAATATGAAGCTCGAAGCCGAAAATAGTCCTGTAGTAGTAGGTGTAAATCAAGCGCAGATTATAAAGACGCTAAAAAAATTAAAAAGCTACGGCCCTAGCTCATTCGCATGTATAACTGATGATGAGGGTAACTATGTGCAAGTGGCTGGAGGCAGATTCACTTGTTTTATTGAAAGATATGACGCTAAAAGTAAAAAACTGTTTAGAGGTTATCATTCAAATTCTAGTACAAACTTTGAAGATGGAAGCTTGCTGTCGTTTGGTGCGGGCCGTGTACCATTAAAAAAGGATGAGTGGTTTAATATTGATGATGTAATCGAGGTTTTTTCCTTGTTTAATCAGAATCAGTCTCTACCAGCGACTGTCTACTGGCGTGAGATAAATATTTTGAGTCAAAGCGACGGCTGAATAAGTGAAAAAAAGGGGGCAGACCCTGAGGAGTCCCCACAAATCTACTCTAGCTTCTGAGCTTGCCGGTGTACTTCATCGCGCACCAATAGCTCCATATCCGCCAATCTCGAACGGGACAATACGGTGGGGATTCCTCAGGGTCAGGCCCCTCTTTCCTCTGAGTGTCGGAGGATACTAAGTGGTATGACAAATCGTCGCAGGGAAATAGGGGGCAGACCACGATTAGTGCACCAATGTATATTGGTGGTCTGACCCCTATTTCTCTACTAGTTAGGAGTGGTTATGAGCAATGGCGGCTCACTAATAAAACGATTTGTCGCCCAAGAGTTGGACGACGGCGTTCGCTCTGTTTTGAAAGATGCCTTTGATGAGCGGATGTGCTCAAAGAACGTTCTGCTCAGGGAGTTCGAGTTTAATTGCTTTTACGTTTCTTTGGACTTTGAAAAAGGCATCGTCACTTTGGAAGATGTTCTTTCCGCTGGAGAGAGTAGCTTTCTTGATATGCCGATAAGTGATTTTATCTCTGCTTGCGGTTTGAATGTCTCTTGTTAGTTGTAGAAGCCTAGATGTGATCTGGCACCATCCTAGCGCCGGTGTTTTTGCACCTGATCTGGAAGAAAATAGGGGGCAGACTACGGTTACATTAATTGTGGTCTGACCCCTATTTTCCCATGTTTCAGTTCCTACGGATTTGAATGCAAAAACATTGACAAAGCAGGCTAAAGAGTTTGGCTCTTATCAGTCGGATTATTGGAAGTTGCGGGCTCGGAGCGGGGAGTAATTAGACGTGGATTATTCAAGAGTCGGATTTCGTTGAATTTGCTGATTATGGTGATGGCATTGCTGATGAGTGGATTTATAAAGCTGAAACTCGTCTTGCGTTGAAATTGCCTGATAGCTATAAATGGTGGCTGAAGTATTATTCTGGCGGGGAAATATCTGGGGAGGAGATTTATAGTGTCTACGAAATGGATTTTGATAGTGTAAGGGGTGGTGATATCGTTTATATGTCAATCGTTAACGGACGAAATGGGTTGTGTGGGATGGAGAGGCTATTTATCTGTGACCCGCCGGGTGCAGGGGAATCATTTTATTTTGCCACGGACGATGGTCTTAATGATGGGGAGATCCTGTTTATAGGCTTGATCTTTCTAATCAAACTTCTAGTTTGTATGCGAAAAATTTTATCGATTTCTTAGAGAAAAGAATAATTTCTTTAGTTGAATAATGATTGTACGTTTAAAAAGGTCGGAGGGGCTCGGGGCAAAAGCGACTAGTGCAGCTGAGAGTGCCGGCTACTTCTGCAGCTGCGCGTGTTAGTTGGTATAAAGAAAAAGGGGGCGGATCTGAATGGCACTTACTTAGCAGCTAATCAGCTGGAAGATAAAGGTGACGGATTTAATTAATGTGATGCTGGCTGGTAGCAATTAAATAAATCTGTCCCCTTTGATTGTTCGTGTATGGTGCCAAAAAAGTAGGGTTATAATATGAGCGACTCGGCTTCAATCATATCGGATGTGGCTATTGATGAAGACGCGTTTGCTGATTTTATCCACTCTATAGGCGGAGTCGTTAGTATCGGAAAACGTAATCGTGGAGTATTGAATTGGGATGAGGCCACTTTATATTTTTCATTACTAAATTCCGAAAAATTCATGAGTTTTTATGATTCAAAAGATATTCTCGATTGGGAAAATTTTTTGGGTGCCCCTCCTAAGACAATGATCGAAATGCAGTTGGGTCATTCGAAAGGCTCGATGGAGATGTATTTATGGTTGGCGTACGAATTTGGCAGGAAATGGAATTGTGTCGTAGATGATGTTAATGCGGTGACGCTTAACTACTCCGAAGTCTGTGACAGGTACACAAGGTTGAGTATGAAACAGGGTGACGTGAGTGGGATGCGACAGCAGTGGCCAGCGGCTCCCGATGAATACTTTGCTTTTATGCAGGAGCGGGGGCATGGTGAGATAAAGGAGGACGACTGCGCGCTGTCGCTTTTGACGATTCAACCCACATTATGTCCCGCGGTAGACTACTTTGGTGATGATGGGTTTTATAAAGACGGACCCTATGAATCGGGTGCTAAGGGGCGGACGAACCTGCCGGTTCAATAAGGAACGTCAATCCCGATTATCCAGACGCTGGGCGAACTCATAATTGCGTTAATTGTTCAATTGCTACTGATGCAACACTGGCAGGTAATCCAGCATCTGCATTGAGAGTGTCCAATGCACTGGGTATTGCTAAGGTCTGGGACGAATTGGCGGAAAGAGCTATTGAAGTTTTCAAGGGGAATTAGCATGAAGTCGACTTTCTACAAATACAGGTATTTATTGGGGGTATTGCTGCTGATTGCCGCATTACTCAATTGCTTTTTTCGATTTTGGGGCGATGCAAGGCCATTTTTTAGCGCGCTGATGCTTCAGTTATGGTTTGGGCAAGCTGTATTTGCCTACCTGAGAGGTGGCTGGGTCTCTATTGGTCCAGGTGGTTTAGGTAAAGACGCAAATCCAGTAGGGAGGGCTGCACTGGCGTTCGTGTGTTTTGTTATTTATTTATTAGGGTTTGTATTGGGCTTTGGTAAGGAAGTTTAAGTAACGTACATACACTGAAAAGGCGACTTTGCCGAGGCTAATCTGCGAAAGTCTATCGCTGTGCCGATCTTGCTTTCTCAGTGGGCGCCGGTTCTGTGAAGGCCCAAGGTCCTGCAAATAAAATATTCGGAAAATGATAATGGAAAACGCACTTAAAATTCGCGAGCTTATTAACCATATCACCTCCGCTGAACTTTATGAGGGTGATTACGGGAGTTGCTTGACTGATCGTGAAGCCGTATTGAGTGGGGTCGATGCAGCGGACCGCGACAGCGCCCCTGCTGACTATCTGGCGTTTCTAGGAACCTTTGGGTTTGGCGATTTAGACAGCGCACTTTATATAGAAGATGGTCCAGATAAATACGCGGCCATCGCCGGATGTGAGGTGGATGCATATAGCCGGATGTATGTTTTTGCAGGTACTTCCGATGGTGTACTTTATGCTTTTGATGCAGGCAATAACTGGTCGATAGTAGCGATTGATTCGGAGATCGATGGGGTCAGGGTGCTGGCCGATAACTTCTCAAGCTTCATCCTCAAACAATTAATTGAGGTAAAAGGTTATGTCGATTGGCGAGCGGAGCAATAATTAGCAGTCAAGCGGGTAGCTGAAAGGTTAAGTGAGGTGATCCGCAACGGTGAGAACCTGGGGTTGTTTCACGCACCGGCTGAGCGTGGCAAAAAGGACTACTCCCTTGAGTTGGCGCCGCTCCATGTCGCGCCGGGGCATGTGTACCTGTTGGGCGATAACCGTGATGTCAGCCACGACAGCCGCTTGATGGGCCAAGTCCCGCTTGAGGATGTGGTGGGCAAGGTCACCGGTTAGAAATGTAAACGATGTCCCCGGTTTGTAACCCACCAAACCCCACCCCTCGCACGCCCCACGCTGTGATCGACTGCACAAAATTCCGACACAATCCTGAACCTTTTCGTACGTTTGAAGGTCTTTACCGCGCCCACCCGCACGCGGTCGGGCTGCATGGATTGCAGCGTTTTCAAAAACATTAAGGATTGATGTGAGCGTTTATTCCCTATTCCCCGTTGTTTTGCCACTGCCCCCCGCGGTGCGAATCGTCGTGCCTGGGTGTTGCGCAAACGCATCGAGGATAGGTATTCGGATCGATGGGTCCCTGCGCTCAATTCACCTACTGCCGCCGGGCCTGTTGGCGGCTTTGACCTGTAGTTCATGGAGTTAGAAATGAAGCACAAGCAGTTCCAGAAAAGCCTGTTGGCAATCGTGGTCGGCGCAATCAGCACGCAAGTGCTGGCGGTAGAAGTTGACCTCGGGGCAGGCAAAACCCAGTTTGTCAGCGAGACCTACAACGAGTCGCTGATCCTGACCGGGCAGACCACCCAGGTGATCAACTCGACCAACATGCCTCCCGCCGGGCTGGGGGTCGCGGGTACCCATATCCAGGGGTCATTGATCAATCGCGCCGATATTACGCTCAATGCCGACGGCAATACCGTGCGCGGCTTTGCGCTGGACCCGATGTTCTGGACCGGTCCGCTCAACCTCAGCCCGGGCTCTGTGACCGGTGATGTGTTGCAGACCGGCAACATCCGGATGAACAACGGTGGCGACGAAGGCCTCGAGATCGGCGCGACCACCATTGGCGGCAGCGTGATCAACTCCGGCACGATCAGTTCTACGCCACCTTCGGCGCCTGCACCGTCGCCTGGCTTTATCGGCGGAGGCGAGGGCATCTACCTGCACGGCACCACCATTGGCGGCGATGTGTCCAACACCGGCCTGATCGACATGGCGGGCGAAGGCGCGATCGGTATCGTGCTGGACCGTAACAACGCCGACCCGGTGACCATCGGCGGCAAGCTCCTCAACTCCGGCACCATCAGGGCCACCGGCGAGGGCGCTTGGGGGATCGAGGTGGAAACTCCCACCGCCCCACTGCGTATCGAAAACAGCGGCCTGCTGTCGGCCAATGGCGATGGCGCCCGTGGCGTGCTGGTGCTTGAAGGTACCCTGGATTACATCCTCAACACCGGCACCATCGAAGGCATGGGCACCAACGCCGGCGCCTTTGAATTCTCCGGTGCCACGTTCGCCCAGAACAGCGCGACGGGCGCGCGCGGTATCGTCAACCGCGGCATTATCCGCGCCGATGGCACCGCCATCAGCGTTGACACGGCCGACCAGGTCTCGACGTTTGAGATCAACCAGCAAGCCGGTGAGATTCGCAGCAATTCCGGTATCGCCATCGACGCCGGCAACCTGGCCACGTTGAACTGGACCGGCGGCACGATCATCGGTGATGTGCTGAACCTGAACGCGGTGAATATTGACGGCCAGGCCGCTTTCAGCGGCAGCCGCATCATTGCGCCGGTGTCGGTCAATTCGGGCTCGCTGAACCTGTCGGCCCCCGGCACCGCCATCACCGGCAACCTCAACGTTGCCAGTGGTGCCGGTATCGATATGCACCTGGCCGACAGTGTTGTGCCCACCACGCCGTACCTGACCGTCAACGGCACCGCCAACTTTGCCCAGGCGTCGACGCTGACCGTAAGCGCCAACCCTGGCGATTTCGCCAGCACCCACGACGGCACCCAATACACCCTGCTGCAAGCCACCAGCGTGCAAGACAACGGCCTGTCCGTGGCCAGTGCTTCATCGTTGCTGGACGTGCTCAGCTATTCGTCCGACGCGCAAACGGTCAAGGCCGTGGTGGCGGTCAAAAGCAACCAGCAAGTTCAGCAAGACCTGGCGGCTGTGGGCGCCAGCGCGGCGTCGGTCACGGCGGTCAATACCTTCAAGAACGGTGTACTCAGCAAGCTCAGCGCAGACGACCAAGTCTTCCAGGCGCTGGCCAACGCCGGCACCGCGCAGCAACTGGCGAAAATCGGTGACCAGCTCAAGCCGGACGTCAACCGTGGTGCTCTCGACGTGGCGTTGTCGGGGCAAACCGTGGTCAACGGCGCGATCTTCAATCGCCTCACCGACCAACGCGAAAGCCACCAGGTCGGCGGTGTGTGGGTGCAGGGCCTAAGCAGCAACATGGACCAGGACGGTCGCGGCGGTGATAACGGTTATTCGGCCAACAGCAGCGGCATGGCGGTAGGTGTGGATGGGCGTCTGAACGACACCACGATTTTGGGCGTGGCCTACAGCTACCTCAATTCCAATATCCACTCCGACTTGGGCAACAAAACCGACGTCGAAGGGCACGCGCTGTCGTTGTACGGCAACTGGGCCCTGCAAAACTGGTTCGCCGACGGCAGCCTCAGCTATGGCCACAACGAAAACGACAGCAAGCGCCACATCGCCGGCACCACGGCCAAGGGCAGTTATGACAGCAATGTGCTGTCGGCCAGCGTGATCGGTGGTTACAGCTTCAAGCCGTCGCAAGCGGTGGTGATCGAGCCGCGTGTGGCGGCGCGTTATTCCAACGTGCGCATGGATGGCTACGACGAGAAAGGTTCGTCAGCGGCGCTGAGTACGCGTTCGCAACGTTATGAAGTGGGCGAAGTGGGTGCGGGCGTACGCCTGGCCGGCCACCTGCCGATGGGCGCCGGCAGCTTGCAGCCGGAAGCGACCTTGATGGCCTATCACGACCTGATGGGTGACCGCGTGGCGCAAACCTCCAGCTTCGTGGCCGGTGGTTCGGCGTTTACCGTGACCGGTGCATCGGTGGCGCGTGACAGCTACGAGGCCAGCGTGGGCGTGAACTACAACGTGTCGGACTTCAGCGTGGGCGCCAGCTACACGCGCCAGGCGCGCAGTGGTTTTGATGCCGATGGCGTGATGCTCAAAGCGCGCTACGCCTTCTAAACGCAGCACTTCTGTAGTGAGCGGGGCAAGCCCGCTCACTACAGGAAGACCTGTTGGCTGGTTACCTTGGGTGGTTCAGAGCAACTTGCGCTGCACCGCCTCATCCAGCGTACTGCGCGTCAGCGCCTCCACCACTTCCCGCGTATCGGCCTGGAACGGGATGCCCACAATCAGCACCAGGTGCATCCAGGTGCGCACCGATTCGCTCTTCTTGACGCGGCCCAGTTCCTTGCCGTCCTTGTCCTTGAACACCGTCTCCAGGGTGAAGATGTTCTTCGCCGTGCTCGGAATGATGAAAAATGTGAAGCCGGTGATAAACGCCGATACCGGGCTGTACTCTTCGTTGTTATGCAACGTGGCATCCACGTAGATATCCGAGTCGACCTTATCGGTGCTCACCCGCGAAAAACGGTTGGAGGCGCGATAGGAATCGGCCACGGCCTTTTCCCACAGCACTACCGGCGCGCCGACCGCCGCGTTGCCCGGGCCACCGTTGACGTGGTTCTGCGCCGTGGTGTGCACGTACGCGGTGGGCTTTTGCGCGGGCGCATTGGCGGTCGGCGGTCAGGGCTGAACGGCAGGCAGTTCGTGCTGCGAGTAAGACACGCAACCGGTCAGCAAGACCGCTGTCAGTACCAGGCTGTGTTTGATCAATCCTTTCACGCGTTGCTCCTTGAGATTACGGTTTGGCCAGGTTGGCGGTAGCGGTGTCGAGCAGTTGCCCGACCAGTTTGGTCAGTTGTTGGCCGCCCATCGAAGGCGCCCAATATTGGCCGCTGTACAGGCCAACGTTGTGTTCGAAGGTGATCGAGTCTTTGGCCTTGGCCAGTTCCTTGCCGTTGCGGTCGACGATCACCAGGTCGCCGGCCACGTCGAAGCTGTCCACATAGATCGGGCCGTTGACCCAGATCCAAATGGTCAGCGTCAGCAGCGCGCCGGGCACGTACGCCGGGTGCGGCGCGCGATGGCCCTTGAGGGAGGTCATGTTGAATTTAAGCGTGACGTCCTGCTCGCCCAGGCGCACCGGGTACTCGGTGACTTGCTTGAAGTAACCGGCGCTGCGCACGTACTGGCTGATCTGCGCCGTCAGGGAACTGCTGATGGCCGCCTTGTTAGCCTCGTTGACGTCGGTGGCGCTCACCGTCACGTCGGCGACTTGCGCGCTGCGCGGGCTGCTGGCAGATACCGGGTGGAGCGGGGTGGCGATAGGGCCGGTGACGGTGTAGGACACGCAGCCGGTCATCGACAGCGCGGCAAGCAGGGCCGTAGCCCGTAGAAGAGTGTTAAGCACGCAATATCCCTATAAGTGAGCAAGCCGAGTCAGTGTCTCGACCTATTTACGCATAACTTGAGGAGTGTGCGTTACCGCACGCTGGCCGACGAAACACCTTGAGAACCGCTCTCAACCCCGTAAAATGCCGCGACTGTTTAAAGCACGATACTTTTCAGGGACGAATTCAGACATGCGCGCCTTTGCCGTATTCCTTGCCGTCTGCCTATTGGCGGGCTGCGCCTCCAAGCCGGCGTACTACATTTCGCCGACACCGGTCACGATTCCTAAAACAGCCACTTACTGGCTCGACACCTTTGACGTTGAAGTAGTGGGCAAAAATGAGCGTTTTTTGCCGGATGACAAGGTGCGCCAGCAACTGGGCGTCGATCTGGTGAGCCGCCTGCTCAACGCCAAGCGTTATGCCTCGAGCAAGGAAAAAGCCGATTACCTGCTGGACATCAGCATCGTCTACACGCGCCATATCCCGGATTCCAAGGGCGGCCTCTCGACGTTGATCGTTGATGACAACACCATTTTGGCCAGTGTCGATTTCAGCTATCAGGTCAAGGTCAAGAAGGGGGGCAGCGAGGTGCTGCACTTTGCCAAGACGCGCGAGAACCTCGTACCCGCCGGTGTGATGGGTGAGGCGCAACAGTGGCGGACCATGGGCGGCATTATCACCAACACCGGTAACTCCAGCGTCGAGCGTTTTTACACCGGCGTGTTGAGTCGCGACATCGTCGATGACCTGCGCGACATCCCGTCTCGCTAACGTTGCCCACTACCGATTTATCTCTCCAGGAGCACCCTGTGAATATACTTTCCAAAACCCTGCTGTCCGGTCTCACCGCCGCAGCCCTGCTGACCGTGGCCGGTTGCGCCACCGAAAGCAATCGCGCTATGCCGGTGGAGCAAGTGGCCAGCGCCCACATCGCCTATTCCGGCGTGCGTGTGCCGATCGCCGTGGGCAAGTTCGATAACCGCTCCAGCTACATGCGCGGCATCTTCTCCGACGGCGTCGACCGCCTCGGTGGCCAGGCCAAGACCATCCTGATTACCCACCTGCAGCAGACCAACCGCTTCAGCGTGCTGGACCGCGACAACATGGGCGAAATCTCCCAGGAAGCCGCGATCAAAGGCACCGTGCAGAAGCTCAAGGGCGCGGACTACGTGGTCACCGGCGACGTGACCGAATTCGGTCGCAAGGAAACCGGCGACCGCCAGTTGTTCGGCATCCTCGGCCGTGGCAAGACCCAGGTGGCCTACGCCAAGGTCGCGTTGAACATCGTCAACATCAGTACGTCGGAAGTGGTGTATTCCACCCAGGGCGCCGGTGAATACGCGCTGTCCAACCGTGAAGTGGTCGGCTTCGGCGGCACCGCCAGCTACGACTCCACCCTCAATGGCAAGGTGCTGGACCTGGCCATGCGCGAAGCGATCAACCGCCTCGTCGACGGCATCAACGCAGGCGCCTGGAACCCGCGCAACTGATTAACAGCATCTCAAGGAGCAGTACACGGATGAGCAAGGCAGTGAAGTTAGCGCTGACGCTGACAGCAATCGCGCTGGTGACCGGGTGCCAGTCGGCGCCCCCACCGCTGTACCAATGGGAAAGCTACCAGCCGCAGGTTTACGAGTACTTCAAGGGCGAGCCCAAGGAAGCGCAGGTCGAGGCGCTGGAGCGTGACCTGCAAAAGATCAACGCCAGTGGCCGCAAGGCGCCGCCGGGCTACCACGCCCACTTGGGCATGCTGTATCTGAGCATGGGCAAGGACGACCAGATGGTGCAGGAGTTTCGCACCGAGAAGGCACTGTTCCCTGAGTCCGCCGCGTACATGGACTTTCTGTTGAAAAACGCCAAAGCCGGAGTCGCCACCAAATGAGCCTGTTAAAACTCACCGGCGCCTTGCTGGCCCTGGCTCTGCTCGGCGGTTGCGCAGCGCCCAAGACCATTGATTACACGGCCTACAAACAGGCGCGGCCCAAGTCGATCCTGGTGTTGCCACCGATCAACGAGTCGCCGGAAGTGCAGGCGTCCTATAGCCTGGTTTCGCAAGTGACCTATCCGTTGGCCGAAGCCGGCTACTACGTGTTGCCGATTGCGCTGGTGGACGAAACCTTCCGCCAGAATGGTTTGACCACGGCCAACGATATCCAGGGCGTACCGCCGACCAAGCTGCATGACATCTTCGGCGCGGACGCGGCGTTGTACATCACCGTCAGCGAATACGGCACCAAGTACATGCTGATCTCCAGCGACACCGCCGTGACCGCTTCGGCCAAACTGGTCGACCTGCGCACCGGCACCACGCTGTGGACCGGCTCGGCACGGGCCTCCAGCGAAGAGGGCAACAATAACAGCGGCGGTCTGGTGGGCATGCTGATCACCGCAGCGGTCAAGCAGGTAATCAACAGCTCCACCGATGCGGCGCACCCGATTGCCGGTATCACCAGTGCTCGGCTGCTGTCGCCGGGGCAACGCGCCGGGATTCTGTACGGGCCGCGTAACCCCAAGTACGGCACCGACTGAGTTGCCGAACATGCGTTTGCCGGCCGCTGCCGGTCAGCAAACGCTGGCGCCCCGTCAGTTCACCAGAATGTCCTTCGGCCTGATCACTTGCGAGCTCTTGACCAGGAAGTCCGCAGATCGTTTGCCGGCAAGGTCTATGGCGACGAAGTAGCGATGGGTGCTGGGGTTGTAGCTCACGATTGTCTCGCCGGCACGCCCGGTGAATGCCGTCACGAGGGTAAGGCGCGCATTCGCCTTTTGCTCCAGGTCGCGCAGGTCCAGTTTGTCGATGCCGCTGGTGAAGTCCATGATTTCATCCGCGGCTTCAGGCGTGGAGTCGCTGGCGTGGTTATAGACGAATATGTCGGCGCCCCTGCCGCCGCGTAACTGGTCTGCGCCGAACCCACCCGTGAGCCGGTTATTGGCGTCGTTACCGATCATGACGTCATGACCGGAACCGCCGACGGCGTTTTCGATGGTGCAATCACGGGCGATAGAGACATTGCCCTGTAAGCCACCCACATCGGAGAACGAGCCGGCCCTGAGGTTGATGACCTGATTGTTGCCGTAACCCGAAACGTCCAGCGTGTCGTTGCCGGCGCCGTCCCAGATGCAAAAGGCGGCGCTATCCCGGTAGCTTGCGAGGGAGTAGTAATCTCGTCCGCTGTTGGAGTTGAAGCCGTAGGTGTTGTCTTCCCGCCGGGTTTGACGATTGGCGCCGTACAAGGTTTGAGCGGCGCTGATGTCGTCCATCATCGGGGCTTTTGGCTCACCCTCAAGCTGTTTGCCGCTGCTCCGCGCCTCGAAGTAACTCATGACGGTATGGGCTTTTGAGTCTTGTGCGTAGACGCGCTGATCCTCGGACGCGGTGAGGTTGTAGTGACCTGGATGCGTCAGGCCGAGGGTGTGGCCGATTTCATGGGTGAGAGTCGGGCGTTTCACGAAATGCGGGTTGAAAACGGTATCGCCGCTTTTGGAATGGCGCCCGGGAAAAAAGCCTTGGGCGGTCTTTTCGGTGTCTGAGATTTGAAACGACAACCGCCCCTCTGTCTGTGTGCCGTTTTCAGTGAACGCCAAGTTGGCGACATCCCCCCAGGACTGGATGGCGCGCCGGGCCTCTTGTTTTTGAGCCTCGTTGAAGCCGCCGGCGCCCTGCACAAAGCTGTAGGCGATTTCGGTCTGGCCGTTTCGGTTCCAGTCCTGCCACTTACCGGTTCCCTGGGTGAGCTGCTCAATGGCGCGCTGTTTGTAAAAGGACTGCTTGTTGATCCGGGCCACGTGCGGGTCGTCCAAGCGCTGGGTAGCGTCATAGTGGGCGGTTTGAGTGGCAGTGGTGGGCAGGTGGGTGCGGCGGTTTTGTGGGGCCGAGTGCTGCTGGGCCGAGCGCACATAGCGGTGCGGGGTCGAGGGCGCATGGAATGGCCGCAGGGTTGTCCGCGAGGCGGCCTGCCGGGAGGGCCGCTGAGCCGGCTGAGGGGTGGGGGTGTAGGGGTTAAAAGACGGTGTGGAATCTATTCTCAAGGTCGTGGTTCCGCTGGGTTATTTGCACCTGTCCATACGTGATAAAGCCCGCAAGCTTCCTTCTTGCAAGGGCAAAACTGCCAGTGCCAGCGAGAATTTCCAAAGGTGGATGTATGTCCGCATAAAACCTTTTTTGCGGCGTTCATGAGCGGTTGAACAGGGTGTTTGCGGGTGGGCGGCCCCGCCATTTCAGCGCTGACCCCCGTCACTGCCGGGCCGGCGACCATGGTTGGATGTGCTCGGTGCGACCCGCTCGGATTTTTCCAGATTCACCGTTGATTAACCCGAACACCTGACGCTTTGCGTCTGACCTTGTGAGCGAATCATTCACACATGAGGTTAAGCCAATGTCCCGTCCTCTTTCCCACCTGCGTCCTGCTGCCCAAGGCTTTGCCGTGACCCTACTGGTCGCTCTGGCCGGGTGTGGGCTGTCTTCATCGCCTGGCTTGGTCAAACCGGCCGAACCCACCCCAGTCGCCGAGCCGCAGCGCGCGCATGTCGAGGGCGCCTTGGTCAAGCGCATGGCCATGCCCGCACCGATGCAGTTGCAGGAGTCAGCCGCGATGGACTATCGCAGCGAGCCCCGTGAGCAATATGCCAACCTGCCGGACAACCCGGTGCATCGCGTTGCCGAAACGCCGGTCTCCACCTTCAGCGTCGATGTCGACACCGGCAGCTACGCCAACGTACGACGTTTCCTCAACGCAGGCCGCCTGCCGCCCGAAGGCGCTGTGCGATTGGAAGAAATGGTCAATTACTTCCCCTACCACTACGCATTGCCCACCGACGGTTCGCCGTTCGGCGTGACCACCGAAGTCGCGGCCACGCCGTGGAACCCGCGCACGCAACTGCTGCGCATCGGCATCAAGGCGTCCGAGCATGCCGTGGCCGAACTGGCGCCGGCCAACCTGGTGTTTCTGGTGGACGTGTCCGGCTCCATGGACCGGCGTGAAGGCTTGCCGCTGGTGCAAAGCACGCTGAAATTGCTGGTCGATCAACTGCGCGAGCAGGACCGCGTTTCTTTGGTGGTGTACGCCGGCGAATCCCGCGTGGTGCTGCCGCCCACCTCGGGCCGCGACAAGGCCAGGATCCGCAACGCCATTGATCAACTCACCGCCGGCGGCTCCACCGCAGGCGCATCCGGTATTCAACTGGCCTACCAGATGGCCCGCGAAGGTTTTATCGACAAGGGCATCAACCGCATCCTGCTGGCCACCGACGGCGACTTCAACGTGGGCGTCAGCGACTTCGACAGCCTCAAACAAATGGCCGTCGATCAGCGTAAAAGCGGTGTGTCGCTGACCACCCTCGGGTTCGGTGTGGATAACTACAACGAACACCTGATGGAGCAACTGGCCGATGCCGGCGACGGCAACTATGCCTACATCGACAATCTGCGCGAAGCGCGCAAGGTGCTGGTAGACCAGCTCAGCTCGACCCTCGCCGTGGTGGCGCGGGATGTGAAGTTGCAGGTGGAATTCAACCCGGCCCAGGTCAGCGAATACCGCTTGCTGGGTTATGAAAACCGCGCCTTGAAGCGTGAGGATTTCAACAACGACAAAGTGGATGCCGGCGAAATCGGCGCGGGGCATACGGTGACTGCGCTGTACGAAATTGTGCCGAAAGGAGAGAAGGGCTGGCTGGAGCCGCTGCGCTATGCCACCGCGCCGGCCGCTGAAGGTAAAACCGATGAGCTGGCGATGGTACGCGTGCGCTACAAGCCTGCCGCGGGTGGTGACAGCCGCTTGATCGAGCGGCCCGTGAGCGCCAAAAGCACCAAGGCCAGCGATGACCTGCGCTTCGCGGCTGCCGTGGCTGCTTTCGCGCAACAGCTCAAGGGTGACGGCCGCTACACTGGCGGCATGCGTTTGAACGACACCGCCGCGCTGGCCCGCTCGGCACGGGGCGACGACCCCTTTGGCCTGCGCAATGAATTCGTGCAACTGGTGGAATTGGCCCAAAGCCTGAAACACTGATCTGGACTATGACAATGATCCACTGTGGCTGACAGAAAGGAGTTCACCCATTAGATGGCCGTACCCGACGACCCACCCAGCGACGAATCCCTGCTGGCCCGCTACCGCACTGGCGACGCCGCTGCGTTCGAAGCCTTGTATGCGCGCCATCGCCAGGGCCTGTACCGTTTTCTCGTGTCTCTGTGCAACAAGGCCGAACTGGCCGAGGAAATCTATCAGGAAACCTGGCTCAGCCTGATCCGCAGCAGCACCCAGCCACAAGGCCGGGCGAGCTTTCGCACCTGGTTGTTCCAGATTGCCCGCAACCGCCTGATCGATCATTGGCGCAAGCACGGCGTCCACAACCCGTTGCACGACAGTTACGATGAACAACTGCACGCCCAGGCCGACGACAGCGCCGGCCCCGAGCAACAGTTGAGCCTGAGCCGCGACCAGGCGCGCCTCGACGCGGCCTTGCAAGACTTGCCCGAAGACCAGCGCGAAGTGTTCCTGCTGCGTCTGCATGCTGATCTTGAAGTGCCGCAAATCGCCGCGCTCACCCACACGCCGCTGGAAACCGTAAAAAGCCGCTTGCGCTACGCCCAGCAGAAATTGCGTCGCCTGCTGGCCGAGGAGGTACCTGTATGACTGACCCCCGACACACTCCCGACGACGAGCTGATCCAGCATTTTCGCCAGCACAGCACCGGCGAGCCGCCTGCGTCTCTCGACGCTTTCATTCTTAATGCCGCCCGCCGCGAAGCGCCTGCGCCGCAACCGAGCCTATGGCAACGCTGGCTGCACGCCTGCCAACGCCCGCGCTGGCAAATGGCGTTCGCCACCGTGGCCGGTTTGGCGCTGATGATCGGTGTGGTCATGCGTTCGCCAGTGCCACAGCCCAACATCCCCACCGCGACGTTCTCCGCTTTGCACGAAGACGCCGCACAGCCCGCACCACAAGCGTTTTCCGCACCGGCGCCGGCGCCCATGGCACGGATCGCCGCTGCGCCCAAGGCCGAAAGTGCGCCGGTACAGGCTGAAATTGCCGGCGCGCTGGCGGATCAGTCCGTGGCAAAAATGCGCAAGCGCGCGCCCGTTGCGCGGCCTTCGCTGGAGCAAGGGCTGCGGGAAATTATCCTATTGCGTGAGGCGGGCGACAGCAAAGCCGCGGATGAACAGTTACTGGCGTTGCACGCGCGCTTTCCCAACGAAGATCTGCCGGCACGCCTGGAGGCGTTGCAAAAGCGTTGAACCGGCGCCCACAGCAAAGCCCCAGGCCTGCCGACCTGGGGTTTTTTTATACTCCGCCGTGCTGCTGGTACCACGCCACCGTGTCAGTGACTGTTTGCTCCAGCGCGCGAAAACTCAGGCCAAGCTCCTCTTCGCTCTTGCGGTGGTTGAACGAAGTGCGGTGCTCCTCGCGTACCAACAACCGCAGGGTTGCCATGCTCAGCAAGATGGGTTTGCCGGTCAGGTAGGCATAGGTCTCTTGCACGGCGGCCAGCACGTACAGCGCGGGCAATGGCAGTTGCCGGGACGGTGTCTTGACGCCGGCGATGCGCCCCAGCAGCGGGATCAGTTGGCGCATGGTCAAGTTGCGGCCGGCGGCGAGATACCGTTCGCCGCGTCGTCCGTTCTGGGCGGCGGCAATGAGTGCCCAGGCCACATCGCGGGCGTCGACCAGCGAGAAGGTGCCGGGGATCAACCCCGGCAGTTTGCCGTTGATCACATCCTTGACCAACTGCCCCGAAGACGTCGGCCCACGGTCGCCAGGCCCCCACATCCAGCCGGGCAGTACCATGCATGCGTGCATCTGGGGATGGGTTTGCACAAACCTCAGCACCTCTCGCTCCGCGAGGATCTTGCTGCGGTAGTAGTCGTCCGCATCGGCTTCGGCGCGCAGGCATGTCTCGTCGATAGGTGTACCGGGCGCGCCATCGAGCACGGCAATCGAGGAGGTGTGGACAAAGCGTCTTACCCCCGCGTCATAGGCCTGCTGGAGCAGCGCTTGCGTGCCGGCGACGTTGATTCTTTCGAGCTCCTCCCAATGGCTGCCGCCCTTGTAGTTATCGCGAAAGAACGCCGCACAGTGAAACACCGTGTCGCAGCCCCGCATGGCCGCTGCGAAGGCGCCGACATCGGCCATGTCACCCACCACCCGTTCCACTTGCGGCAGGTCGCTGAACTGCTGCTCACCCTTGGACTGCGAGCGCACCAGCGCCTTGACCGCGTAGCCGCGCGCGACCAGCTCGCGTACCAGGTTGTTGCCCAGCAAGCCGGTGGCGCCGGTCACAAAGGTGCTGCGCAAGCGATGGGGGTTCGTGTTCATACAGGCCATACCCAGTGTTTAGAAGGCCGCTAGATATACCGCTGAGACCGCATGTGAAAAACGGCGACTGCTGCATAATGGCTTTGCATATTTGCAGACCAGGGATAAACACAGGTATGGCGTTGCAAGCAAATTGGGATGATCTTCGTCTGCTGTTGGCCGTGTCGCGACGGGGCAGCTTCCTGCAGGCCGGTCAGTTGCTGGGGGTGGCGGCGTCCACTGTGGCTCGGCGCTTGACCCAATTGGAAGCCGCCCTGGGTGAGCCTCTGGTTGAGCGCGGGGTCGAGGGCTGCCGGCTGACGTCGCGGGGGCAGTCTTTGGTGGACGTGGCGCTGGCGGCCGAAGCCGGCCTGCGCCGCCAGAGCCTGATTGAGAAGGACGGCGCGCAGGCGGCGCTGAGTGGCACGGTACTGATCAGTGCCGGCGAAGGTTTTTCGGCCTCGATACTGCAAGCGGCAGAGCGTTTTACCCGCTTGCATCCTGGCTGCACCGTGGAACTGCAGGTCACCACGGACTTCCACAAAATCGTGCGCGGCGTGGCCGACATCGCCGTGCGCACCGCGCATCTGGGCGAGCCGTCGTTGATCTATCGAGCGCTGGGCACGCTCGACTACGGCGTGTTCGCGGATGCCGCTTATCTACAGCGGTGCCCGGCACTCACCCCGGCCACGGCGGCCAGCATCGCCTTGCTGCCGCCGCTGGACCTATTGCCGCACATGCGCGCGGCGAAGGCGGCGGGGCTTGACCATGCCTTGATCCGCGTGAGTTCGTTCAACGTGCAGCTTGAATCGGTAAGGCGCGGCATGGGCGTGGCGGTGCTGCCGCGTATCCTGGCTGAGGGCCTGAGCGAGATTTTCGCGGAGATTGAACTGCCGCCCATGGACGTCTACCTGGTCACCCGGCCCCAGGCGTTGAAACAGGCGCATATCCACGCGTTCTTCACCCTGCTGGAGCAGGTGCTGCGCGAGGCCCTGGTAGCGTAGATAGACCTTTCTAAAGGCTCAAACGCCTCACTACAACAGCCTCTCTCAGCGCCTTGCGTCAATGATCATGCGCACGGCCAGGCCGGCCAGCACCGTGCCCATCAGCCAGCGCTGCACCCACTGCCATACCGGCCTACCCGCCAGGAACGCCGCGATGGAACCCGCCATGATCGCGATCACGGCATTGACGCTCACGCTGATCATGATCTGGGTAAAACCCAGCACGATGGATTGCGTCAGCACACTGCCGGGGCCGGTGGGGCTGATGAATTGGGGCAGCAACGACAGGTACATCACCGCGACTTTCGGGTTCAGCAGGTTGGTCACGAAGCCCATCATGAACAACTTGCGTGGCCCGTCGCGCGGCAGGTCCCGCACATGGAACGCCGAGCGCCCGCCCGGCCTCACCGCTTGCCAGGCCAGGTACAACAGGTAGAGCGCACCGCCGAGCCTGAGCGCGTCATACGCATAGGGCACCGCCATTAGCAGCGCGGTAATACCCAGCGCCGCGCAGAACATGTAAACGACAAACCCCAGCGCCACGCCGCCCAGCGAAATCAACCCGGCCAGCGGCCCTTGGCAGATCGACCGCGAAATCAGGTAGATCATGTTCGGGCCGGGCGTGAGCACCATCGCGAGGGAAATCAGACCATACGCCAGCAAGTTGGACAGTTCGGGCATAGGTTGACTCCTGGTGGGTACGCCGTTGCGCGGGTTGGATGCGCCTGATGGTAGGGCGGTCCAAGGGCAGGCGTTAGATACAGATGAGCGGACAAAACGTCATACAGGCGCGGTGGGCAGATTCAAACGTGAGACGCAACGTCTCAGCGTCTCGTGGCGGCCTCGCGTGGCCTGACATGGCGCGTCTCATTGGGCCGCGCCACCCGCCACCTTCGGCGGCCTATTCAAGCGCTCTAGGAAACGGCTGTTCAGGCACTCCAGCGGACCTGGCACCGGCCTTGCTCTGGCTCTGGCAACCTGCCCGATGCGCCGGTACCCACCGTTTCAAGGAGACTTCGCGATGAGCCTTTCGAACACCCCGCAACGCAACATGCGTGCCGCCGTCTGGCACGGCCGCCACGATATTCGCGTCGAAGACGTTCCGCTGCCCGATTCGCCTCCTGCCGGTTGGGTGCAGATCCGCGTGCAATGGTGCGGCATCTGCGGCTCCGATTTGCATGAATACGTGGCCGGCCCGGTGTTCATCCCGGTCGACGCCCCTCACCCGCTGACCGGTATCAAGGGCCAGTGCATTCTCGGCCATGAGTTCTGTGGCGAGATCGTCGAACTCGGCGCCGGTGTGCAAGGTTTCAGCGTCGGCGAACCGGTGGCGGCCGACGCCTGTCAGCATTGCGGCACCTGCTACTACTGCACCCACGGGCTGTACAACATCTGCGAGAACCTGGCCTTCACCGGCCTGATGAACAATGGCGCCTTCGCCGAACTGGTCAACGTGCCGGCCAACCTGCTGTACAAACTGCCGGCGAACTTCCCGGCCGAAGCCGGGGCACTCATCGAGCCACTGGCGGTGGGCATGCACGCCGTGAAAAAAGCCGGCAGCCTGCTCGGGCAAAACGTCGTGGTGGTAGGCGCCGGCACCATCGGCCTGTGCACCATCATGTGCGCCAAAGCGGCCGGGGCGGCGCAAGTGATTGCCCTGGAAATGTCCAGCGCCCGCAAGGCCAAGGCCAAGGAAGTGGGCGCGACCCACGTGCTCGACCCCAACCAGTGCGACGCCCTGGCCGAAGTCCGCCGACTCACCGGCGGGCTCGGCGCCGACGTCAGCTTCGAATGCATCGGCAATAAACACACAGCCAAACTCGCCATCGACCTGATCCGCAAAGCCGGCAAATGCGTACTGGTGGGCATCTTCGAAGAACCCAGCGAATTCAACTTTTTCGAACTGGTAGCGACAGAAAAACAAGTGCTGGGCGCACTGGCCTACAACGGCGAATTCGCGGATGTGATCGCATTTATCGCCGATGGCCGGCTGGATATCACGCCGCTGGTGACCGGGCGTATCCAGTTGGAGCAGATCGTGGGGCAGGGCTTCGAGGAACTGGTTAAAAACAAGGAACACAACGTGAAAATCATTGTGTCGCCGGCTCGGGTCTGAGGGGCGCAAGTGAGGCAGGATTCATTGTCTGCCTCCTTTGCCCGTCGAAATCACCCTGAGGTCGCGCGTGAGCGTGAAGTGGCGATGACCGCACCGCTGATGATCAACACTGCGGGAATCATCAGGATCGGCCTGGCATCGCTTTGCCCCATGGCAATCAGCAGCAGCGTGGAGAACAGCGGCGCCAGGTAAGACAGCGCGCCAAGCATCGACAGGTTGCCGTGCTTGGTCGCGTGGTCCCAGGCGAAAAAAGCCAGGCCGACCGGGCCCAGCCCCAGGCCGATGATTGCTCCCCACTGGCCTGGGTCCGGCCGCACCGTGGTTTCGAAAGCCAGATGGCAGAGCCCTCCGGCTACCGCCACCAGCCCGCAAATCCCCCCGATGATGCTGCTCGGAACATGGCTGAAGCGCCGATTGAACACCGAATAGATCGCCCAGACCCAGGCGCAGGCAAAGGCAGCGGCGTAACCCATCACCGGCATCGACGCACTGTCATTCCGCGCCCGCAACTGCATGATGAAGGCCGTCCCCGCTAAGCCGAGCAAAGCGCCGAGCAACTGGCGCTTGCGCAACGATTCGCCGGTGGCAAAGCTCGACAACAGCACGATCAACAGCGGCCACAAAAAAGCAATCAGACTGGCTTCCGCCGCAGGTGCGGCTTTCAGGGCAAAGAAATACAACGCGTGATAAACGAAGATACCCGCAAACCCAGTTGCCCACACCGGCCAGGGCTGGCGCCAACTGCTGAACCCGGCAGCGCCACGCAGCCCCAGCATGCACAGGCTGGTCACGAACGCGACCGCGAAGCTCGACGCCAACAACTGAAAGGCCGGGATCCCGGCGGTCAAGGTGGTCAGGAGCGCCAAAGACGCCCACAAAAACACGGCAATCACCCCAATCAGCGTCGCACCGACGGCGCCCTTGGCAAGAGTGATGGATGGGTTGGAAGTGCTCATGCAAACCCCTCTGCGGATAAACCTCAAGCGGGAACAATAGAAAGCTCAGGCGAGCGAGTATTGATCAGACCCGCCAAAAAATTGTTCAGGGCTGCTATTTTTTTTCAGTGGTGTCGCGCTTGTTTACGCACAGCGGCCGGCGTCATGCCGCGCGCTTTCTTCAGCGCATGGGTTAACGCACTCTGGTCGGCGTATCCGGCGCGATGCGCAATATCAATGATCGACAAAGACGTCTGGCGCAGCAGGTCAACGGCCAGATTCAAGCGCAAATTCGCGATATGCGCGAACGGGGTTGTATGCAGATGCTGCCCAAACAACACATATAATCGCCGTTCGCTGGTGCCCGCATAGCGCGCAATATCACGCACTGTCAGAGCGTTGCCCAGGTGCTGCTCGCTATAGGCCAACGCCTTCGCGAGAATAAGCTGCCCAAGGTCATTCGGCGCCACGTCGGGCTGTAGCAAAGAGTCCAACAGCAACCGACTCCATGACTCGGCCATCGCTAGTGAACCGATCAACCGTGCCCCGTTGCTGCTGGCGTAATCGAGCAAATGCCGTATATCCGGCCTGACCGCAAAAAAGCGCTTGTCATTGAGCAGGTCAAATTCCGCGGCAGCGCTTTTATGCGCTTCGCCACGGTCAGTGGGCACATCCACCACCAGGAAACTGTTATGGGTGTCGGCCAGAAAGGTATGCCGGGAGCCCGCAGAAATCACCACGCCCTGGCTGGCATCGACCTTGCCACCTCGCCCGTCGACTTCAATCTCCATCGACCCGGATTGGGAGAGCACTATTTGATGGAAGTCATGCTGGTGAAGCTCGACCTGACCGGAGTAGGAGCGTAGCCAGAGAGCGAAGGGTTGGGGGTTGGGGGTGCTCATCCGTGGGGGCTCCGGAGGGTGAGGGGGTATCGTACGTTAGTGGTTTGTTTGGATGCCAGGCTATCGTTGGGTGGGATTTGTGGAGGGGAGGTAATGGGGAGCTGCAGAAACAAGAAAGCCCGCACGGGGCGGGCTTCTTGAGGGGTTTCGTAGACTGTCTGAGACAGCCCGAGACTGCTATATGGTGCCCCGGCGTCGTTTGAACTGGGTTGTAAAGTGCCAGGATTTGCTGGGCTTTGTAGGTCCTGTTTCGGTTAGGCATACACGTGGGCATACACGAGGCTAACTGCTAGAGCCACAAAATGCGGTTTCTGTGAGAATTCATTGGTCGCCCACAACGGTGCGGCAGGACAGAAGTGGCATTCTGCTGCTATACATCACGTCAGCATATTCGATGCCTCGGCAAATAAAAGGAGTTAACGATGAAGGTTCTTGCAGGGCTGGTTGGCGGTTTAATATTAGCCATTCTTCTTTCGATGGTCGTAGCCATCGCCGGAGCGGCTTCGCCAGGGGCTGGCGGTGCGACAGGCGCGATTGTGTTCTTCGTCGCATGGATCATTGCACTAGTCGTAGCGATTTATGCTCCCACTCCTGGCAAAGCATGGCGTCGACTTCTAGTGACCTCGGGCATCGCTGCATTCATGCTCCCCTTGTCCGGTATTATTTTCACCGGTAGCCATATCGCTACCAATGTCAGTGGCGCCCACTCAGGTGCAGAAACGGCGGGAGCGGCCATCGGTGGCACTTTGGTGAGTGGCTTTCTAGGATTTGTTGGCTTCTTCCTCGGAGTGATCCTGCTCGTCATCGGCTTGTTGGTGGGTCGAGATAAGCAGATCGTCTACATTCAATCTCCACCAAATTCCTAAGCGCATTCATCTGGATAGCGACCCCAAAGACCTTCCCTTCACCTGGTATCGATCTTTCGTAGCGATACCCGTCGGAGTTTCGTGGCCGATAAGCGCTGGGGACCCTGGTGATTTACTAGCAGTACGGGGCATGAAACCCGCGGGATCGTGGTAGCGGCAACCACACCAGCTTACTGAAATTTCAATGTTGAAATTGAAAGGATCTTGAAGAAAAAGGGCATCGTTACCGTATGGGTAACGGTACTCGCAGACGGCTAAAAGGGTAGGGCATATGCACAGGTGAACTGGAGTTCACCAGGTTCATCTGTTCACTAAGCTGGTGCCCTCCCGCTAACACGATCCGGCGGGTTTCCTACCCCGTATCTTCAAGAATGCGCTAGGGCCCCCACTATCCAACTAAAGCCAAGAGCATGATCGACCTCGCTTCGCTGGAGGAGCAATACTAATGGGGCTAGCGGGATACCCTAACAAACCGTGTTACGGATGTTACGCGTGTTACGTTATTATTTAAGTCTATGATTTTAAATGGTTTTTATTGCGTTACACAGCTCTGACTGGTTTGCCGATATGCGTGTTACACCGCAAATAGGTGTTACATCAATGATGCTCTGGAGCAGCGGTTTGTGATGATTGAGGCGGGAGGTCATCGACTTAGGGGCTTTCGCCTATAAGGGCAGCTACCTGCCAGAAGCAGCCGTTTGCCCACATCGGTTGATGCCAATGATGGATTGGACACGGTAATTTCCAACACTAAGAGATGTATCGCTCAGACCGCTAAACCCCTTCTTTCTATAGAAATTCTTAAGCGACGGGTGATTGCTTCCTGCCTAGAGCAATGCAGGTACTTTGCTTTATTTTTGCTACGGGGGCTAGGCGGCCCTAGTATGGATTGCACAGCTGTACGCTCACAAGGCCGTCAAGCATGCAGTCTATGGAAGCTCGCTAACGAAAAGGGCCTGAAGGCCTCTTTTAGCTTACAGCGTCCTGCCGTCTGACCACATCCTCTAGCCGCTCGGGCCAAGAGGTCCGGTAGGTTGGGAATATGTACAAGCGTTGGAAAGATGCCCACTACAGCGGCCAGGTCAATGACCGCTGGTTCTGTTCCGCCGAGGCCGAGTCGCTGTGCTATTTGTTAGTCCAGATATGCTGGCTCTCTCTCATCGACAATTCCGTCAAGGACTTTGAATACCCCATTCAAATCGTCGGTATAGGAAGCGACATAGTTTGACGTCACTACCTTCCGGTTGGGGGTTTCTTCAGCTTTTGCACGGACCAAAGCCCCATGCTCTTTCCAATAACAGGCAAAGCTCTCAATATCGAAGCATCCGATTAAACCGCTTCTGGCTGCCACGAAGCCATCACCTGGCGTTCCCTCGAAATATGAGTTACTGAGGTGGGAGAGGCAATAATCAAGGAAGTGATAGGCGTTATCTTCATCAACCTTGGGGTTGAAGCAAAAACCGAATACGTAACTAACAATTATTCTTGATATGCCGTGATTGTCCTCAACACCTGATTCATCGTAGTAACCACAACCGACTCCAGAGCCATTCGCGCCTTTGCTATTGCATAGCTGGTATATCACAAAACCTTTTACGCCTGAGCGGCTGGCAAGTATGTTGCTGGCAATTTCATTTTTAATGCTTGGCTCATTTCTATGAGTGAGCAAAAGTCCCGTCGTGTCAAAGTTTTCTACTGGAATCGCATCAACTGCAGCGTAAAAATTAACTTTCCTATCAATGTAGTCGGCTTTGAATTTGGCAAAGATTATTTGGGAGATTTTTCTCATTCCCATGATTGCCAATCTTGCCACCGCGCCTGAGGTTTCTGCGTCCGGGTGATCAAACACTATGAGTGCTTTGTGAAGATTATGCAGTTGGCCTTGGCGATCTGCCGAGCATTGGAGCCGAAATAGCATTAAGTCATTCCACCCCAACGCACCTCGATCATCGCTGGCAAGTCGATCAATCAGGCCTTTATTTTTGTACTCTTCCTCGCCAAAAATTCGTTGAGCTATCTCTCTCACATTTTCATTAGAGTTTTCAAAACGATTGCCGCCCGTTCTACTCCATCCAGCTCGATCTAAAAGCCTCAAGAGTGCGTAGATAGATCTATGCCGTAGGCTCCCGTCGGATCGGCCGATAGATGCATATCGGGGGAGGTATTCAACCAAGGTGTTAATGGCATCTTCGGCTGCAATATCGTTGAAGTTGGAGGAGCTATTTACGAGCAGTCTCCAGAACTGATCATGGGCTCGCTCATGAACAGGTAGATAGAAGTTTTTTGACGATAGGATAGTCTCAACTTTTTCATCATTTATAACTGCGTTAACAGCTTGTTGGTACAGGGCGAAGGTATCCTGGGGCTCAGGAGTGGCAAATCTTACAATAAGCTTGAGGTAGTTTTCTAGATTGCGTGATTCTTCATGGTTAAAGCATGCGCGACTGGCTCGTACTGATAGCTCTATGTCGGCGCGTGGCGGGAGTTCTAGAGTTTCTGCGTCGAAGAGCTGACGTAGCAGGAAAGCTTGAGCTGGCTCATTTTCTAATTGTCCCGAGAACTCTGGTGAGTTTATGAAGTAGTCTGATTTAGGATTTCTCTTCAATGAGAAGCGGCCGGATCTACCTTCTGTTTCTTCTGCATAAATTAGCCTGAAGGTGCCTGGGTAGAATAAATGTAGCAATATGAGGTTAATGAGGTCGACCTTGTTGAAGTCTGTGCGTGATAGGTCGCTGCGCTCCATTTGTAGAATAAGCAAGGCGTTCACGAAACGTTTTACCTTTCGAAGATTCCCAACAAAAGGCAAATAGCTAGCAGCGTTATCCCCCTCAAGAATATTCGCAAGCTCGCTGAGCACAGCGCCAAGCTGTACCATTGTGTCAGAAGGCACCGATGCAAGTTCCTGCTCTTTATTACGCCAATCCCTCGTCAGGAAATTCCGTATGGAATTGCTATCGACAAATAAGCTGAACTTCACAGTGACGAATTTTTCTAGGAACTCACGTGCGCGCGAGGTCTCCTCCTGCACTCCTGCTAGAATTTCAGTGTCGTAGCAAAGTATGAAGGTTGCTTGTGATAATTTGAATGTTCTGCGGGTTGCGAACAAAATAGAATTGGCGGTTTTTGCATCTAGGCGGTCAAGATCATCAATGACGATAATAATGCGTCGGCCTATTCTTCGAAGCACATCGTCAATGTCATCTAAAAGTTCATCAAGGGTTTCTTGTGATGGTTCGACAGCGAGCTTGAATCCCAAGAAGGATATATCTGCTTTGCCTTTGATTAGGCGTGAATACCGCGTAGCGGCCGGCCGGAATTCCGGAGCGTAGGCTTCTTTCTGAATAGTTGCCGATAGTTCCTTGATTAACCTATCCGTAAGATCTGGCTCAGAAGCAAAACGGAGTGGTTCGAAGCGGCATACAATTACTTCATTAGAATGTTTTTCCCAGTGGCGGGCTGCCAGGTTTATGAAGCTCGTTTTACCTACGCCCCAGGGCCCATCAATGCCAAATACTAGGCCTGGGTGCGCTTTACTTGCCATCACGGTTTTCGCGAATGATTCAGCTTGAGAATCAGAGCCTAATGCATCTTCATTCTTCTGCTGTATTTCATCGTCTGCTAAAAAATATAGCTGGGAAGTGTCTTTTTGGGTGTCGGCGAGATAGGCTTGAACTAATGGTGATATTAATATTGTGCAGAGCAGCGCCAGAATCGCTGGTGTCCAGTACGGATCGGCACCTTGGATAACCTTGTGGAATATTTCAAGCTTCGAAGAAAGGAGTTCGTTAACACATGCGCCGACTATGGTTGCTAAAAGTAGATCAACTCTACCGCTGCGAACGATGCGAGCAGCATGTGATAATCCTCCTCGCTTTAATATATATAGAAAGCAAGTCAACGCTATGCATAGGACGAATGAGGCTCTAGTACAGAAATTCACATTGATCAATTTCGGGGCAAAGTTATCACCTAGATAGGATGATACCCTCCAGACTTCTGCTATCAGAAATCCAACTGCTAATGCTCGAAGAAACACCATAAATTCTGGCATCTTCATCTCTGGCTTCGCCTTGGCCATCTTTACTCCTAGTGTTTCATTGTGCAGATTTTGCGCTGCGGTAGATTTTTGTCCGGTTAAAACTGGGATGTTTGGCTTTCAAAAAACGCCTCGAGAGAGATATCCATGTGGAGATGAGGGATTTGCTCTGATTTTATGCAGCATTTTTTGTATTTTTTTCCGCTTCCGCAATAGCATGGTGAGTTTCGCGGGGCTCTTTGATGGTCTGGATCGATGCGGATTTTTTCAATGAGGTGGACTTGCGCGAAGCTCAATGGGCAGCATTTTTTTGCGTTGAACTCTAGAACCAATAATCGGAGGAGGTTGAATTCTTGCCTAGAGTCGTCTGGTGCTAAGACCAGACGTTTGTTCTTTGGGTTGGTAACAATCGCTAGATGGTCGATGGTTTTTATGTTTCGAGCAATGGCGATTGCCATTTCCCCTGAATATAGCTGGCCTTTAACATGTGGACACTTATCACTATCAATGTTCTGAGAGCAAAGGCTGCACTCAAATTTCTCAATAATAAAACCGCAGCTTGAGAAATATTTGTAAGGGTAAACTTTCTCTATGGAGAGTAGTTGTCGAGTCAGGAACTGAAGAGTTTTGTTCTCTTGTTTATAAAATCCCTTGAGTTGACGTAAGTAGTCCAAAGTGTCCTGAAGTTTGCACCAAGAATCGTAATATTTCTCTGACTCAACACACTTCCAGTACGAAGCTAGGCTTTTAAGTAGTTCGAAGAATACGTGATATATAAAACAATTGTTTTTTGTCGGGTCCTCGGTTGTGCCGGTTTTATATTCGTTGATTTCAGTCTGCGCCTCGCCCACTAGCTTAAGCGCATCGTCATAATTCCTGCTAGAAATGTGTATTAGGATTTCTATAATAGTCTTTTGAATACTGGGCAGCTCGGTGACAAGAAGGTTTAGCCCGTACATTAAGGTGATTCCATAAACTTGTTAAGGTCAAATTTTTTTACGCTTGCCTTCAATGCATCTGTGGTTCCCTTGAAATTGAATTCCTTTGTTACAGATCCATCTTGATAGAAAGCGCTTAGCTGGACTTCATCAGACTCACCATCCAAGCGGTTACTGGTGTAGGTCTCTAAATATTGGACTACAAGCGCGAGATAGTTTTGCAAGGACATATCGCTGGCTAGGCTAACCAAGGGCATGATGTATGAGTAGTCGTGGAGATCAAATATCGTCGCATCCTTTGGCGTTTCTACCTCAATCTCAGGATGGTTCATATTGAGCCACTTTTTGAAAGGGCCTGCCTCAACGGCAAGAGCCCCTTCATAACCTCGATCGGTCATAAATTCAATTTTCATATACAGGCCCCATCTTTGGATTAATCAAGCTGGAATCTCTCCATTTATTAGGCGGAAATTAAGACTTGATGTGGATGTGATCGTAGTTCTCGATTAGAGCTGTGGGTCATATTCCTTGCTTCAAAACCAGTCTCACTTATCCCAGGCATCGAATCCTTGCGTCCCTTCCTGACTGCAAAATGCTACTACGTAAAGAGGGTTTGTGAAATCATGCCCAACGAAAGCTGATATCCGCGAAAATCATCAGTGGCGCGTTGTGCCTTCTTGGATCGGCGACTCGGGTGCAGCCGCAACCGATCAGCCGCTGGTGTAAACTGGTGCTGCATTGGAGTTGTCGGCTAATCCAATCAGAGGCCCCTTTTTGGCGGGAGATGATGCCCGACGATCGAGTGCTACTGGCCGATTGCTGCCCGCCATAAACGGCAGAAATCGGCCGATTCTGTTGAAAAAGTCGCCCATGGTATCCACGGCAGAAAAGTACGCGCTTGAGATTGAAATCTTTACTTTGAGCATAGGGTTCCGGGCTCAGATTTCGCGTAGCTGCGCGCAAAAAAGGCATGTTCAGCAGTCAGTACTTGCACAGCCTGAAAGGACCGACTTTTTCAACACAATCGGCCAAAAGCGGACGATCACTATTTAAGAAATCCGGGGCGATTCAAACGGCCGATTGTAGCCATTGGTTGCTCCACGATTCTTTACCTGTCATTGCTTTACTGGCGAATCAGTGTTGGGGCAGCCACGGTGCGACTTAGTATCATCCTAATGCGTACCTACCCACATCCTCGGAGCTAATTCACATGGACATGATCCGGTTCAACGATTTTTACCTCCGCCTCTACGGAGCCAATCTTGAGCAGGATGGCAAGGCCTTGTTGGGCGAGTTCTATGCCCTCTGGCGCGAGGCGGAAACCTCCGGAGTGGACGCCGATACGCTTGTAGATGACGCAAAGAACTGCCTCCATCGGGTTGCGTCTACTGATTTGTTTGTCCTGGCGGCCTGCGACTGGATTGGTGACAAAGGCCACCACAGGCTGAGCAAAGCGTTGGTGCACGAAGTCAGCGTCCAGTACCTCCAACATCCCAAGTTGGTGAGGTTCTCGCTGTTAGGGGCCACAGAGGCATCCACCAGCGCAGTGGCCCGCAGATTGTGTGCCCTGAACGTTTCTGTACCAGTATCACTTGGTTGGGTGTTGAGTTTGAACGAAGACCTGCCCCCAAGCCCTCTGATTTCTGCAACGACCAGTGTGGTGATCGATTTTTTGGCGACAGAGTACCCAGCCACCTGCAAACGTCTCCTTGAAGCAGAGCCGTCACCGTTTACCAAGTCAACTCCCGCCAAGCATCTGGGCGAAAGGCTGTCCGCCGAAAGCAGCGCCTTGGACGCCCTGCCCCACCTCACTGAGCTACAGATGTCATCGGAAATGCGGCGGAGCTTCAGCTACCTTCGTCGGAGTGAGAATCGGGCGGTGACGGAGAAGGCCCACGTCGGATCCCTGTTCGAAATGTTCATGACCGCGCAGCATTTCAAGTATTCCAACCAAGTATCAGTGGAGCATCAGAACGATCACGAGGCCGTCGAGACGATGATTCCCATGTTCACGCAGGAAATGAGTATGGAATTGCCTCAGACCTGGATTGCCGACCCGTTGCTGTATGACCAGAAGATCATGAGCCTATGGAAGGAAGCTGACCAATGAGCATCCAACTGGTTCTCTCACACTACCTTTCAGGGCTTCGCGAGCGCGATGAGCTGGATGCACTCCTTCCAGAGCTTCTCCAAGCGATGGGGCATTCCGTGCACAGTCGTGCTCAGATTGGCGTGAATCAGGGGGGGTAGACGTCATGTCCACCAAGGAGGATGCTCAGGGGCAGAAGGAAGTTTTCCTGTTCATCATCAAATTTGGCAATGTGAACCGGAACGACTTCTATGGCACTCAGCAGGCGATCTCGCCCTCCATCCGCCAAGCGTACACCGAGTACGTCCGGAATCGGCTGCAAGAGCCTCTGCGGGGGCTAAAAAAGCGAATCGTCCTGGTTTCAAACGGCATTCTCAAGCAAGACGCACAGTCAGATTATTCGGCAATCTCGAAAGAGGTGGCCGAATTCTCGCCTCTTTGCTCGCTGGATTTCTGGGGCATGGATCAGTTGAGTCCCTACATCGAGGAGTACCTCTTTGACGATGCCTTGCTGCTCGGAAAAGGAAAATCCGACCTGAGGGCAGCCTTGGCCGGGCTTGAAGATACGCAGGCTTCATTCTCCAGGTTCATTCGGTTTGTTGATGACTGCATGGCCGCTCTTGAGGATGACAAAGACGTATCAGAAAATACGCGTGCTAACCGATTCCACAAGCGAGCCGCGGCGGCGGGCATGGGGTGGGCTGTGCTTCTTGTATGGGGCGAAACTGAGGGTAATCAGAAACCAGGCGTGCTCGCAGGTGAGTACCTTTTACTACGCCTCTGGAGCGAATCTATAACGCTTGGCCTGCAGACCGACACTCAGTTCCTCAAACGTTTCGAAACGCTTGCGCGGCTCCATGCGAACGCCTTGTTACGGTACTACGAGCGCGTAATGCCGTCACTTCTGAACCGCAGACGCATGCTCCGTTACCGCCCCGATCAGGTGCTCTACATCGATTTGATTTGCGATGAGCTTGGCCGGTTGGGCACCACACTGCTGTTGCTTCAATCCCTGAAGGTCGATACCGCAACTCTCCGAGCCATGCACGGGTGCCTAGTGTCCTTCATCAACGCGCACAACGGATGCTTGCTACCCGTCTATGACGGACAAGCCATTGACCTTTCGATAGCCATGACCGCGATCATGTCCGTGGGTGATGCGGCCAACACCCAACTCATTGTGCGTGAGTGCATTGAACGCTTTGATGCCGCTCTGCATCTGAACAGGATCATGCCGGTTGATACAGATGATCTTGAAGATGCCATGGCCCTGTTCTCCGGGAAAGAAACTCAAAGAGGTCGATTCTTCAAAACCACGACTTTGGTGCCGTTCCTAGGAACCATGGCTGCACTGCTGGGCGACCAGAAAGCCCTTGATCAATTGACTGCGGAGATTGTGCCAAATCTTGAAGGGGTGACTAAGGAAAGGTGGTTCCCCCAAAAGAAACTGCAGACGCTGACGGGTTCCGATGCCTATATGAATGCCATTGGCATATCACGTGCCCTGATTGGCTTTCGGCAGACGCCAGCTGATGAGGTTGAGGCTTCTGTGAAGGTGCCGAGCCAGGCTGCCTCCCCAGAGGATTTCGCGTGGCACAACACCACCTGGGAAGTGCTTATTGCGATCTCAGCTAGGTTGCATCGCCATCCTTTGCCTACCTGGTACGTTGCGAAGCTTGCCAAAGTACATCTGTCGCTTTGGCCGCACTCACCTGATCAACCTGACCCTCTTCATCGATGAAGAGGGCTAATGCACCGCCAGACGAGCCGTGAGTTAGACAATTTATAGCATTGGGTACATGTGTATTCCAATAAGGTTGCCCACACTATTCCAGTGTGAACCGTCCCTAGTTTCAGAGACCGTCCGTTTCTGGCCGAAAGCGTTCATAAGCCCACAGCCGGCAGAGATCAGAAACCGAAAAATCTGAAGCCTCGCTTGTAATGGGGGGATCTAACGAAGCGGAAGCTGCTTAAGCTTCCGCTTCTTCATCAACCGCCCTTTCTTTTGAGCTGGTAGTCTATGAAAGCAAGCTCTGCCTCAATTGCATCAATCGTGAGCGTCTCAACCTTGGTGCCTTTGTTTTCTCTTGCGTTGAGCTTTTTCACTCCAGCCATCCCGACAATTATCCCGTTCAAATGCAGCTTTCGGGCCTTTAGGTAATCAGGCATCTGAGCATTGTTCAGTGGTGGTTTATTCATGGTTAGACCCATGGTAGGCCCGAAACAGCCTGCCTTTCTCAGGCTGCTTCAGGGAAGGTTCATGCTAGGCCGCCAGTAGGTCAATCAGGCTGTGTTGGCGAGCGCGATCTGCTAGTTCATTCCAGGTCCAACTTCCAAAGCGCTCTCCCTGTTCAGGGATATCCAGCTTCATCAATGCAACCGGGTCTCGATTGATCAGGTCGCGTGCGGCCCACAACCTACCGCCTGTTTCCAGCAGCGCTTTCGCGGCCTCATTCCACTTTTCTTCTAATACCGTGTTTGCCAGATGTGCTGCTTCTTTTTCAATCTTGGCATGTTCTTTTTGTGCCTCCGTAATGTGCTGATCAATCGTCACCAGCTCCTGCTCCAGGGCGGTGATGAGCAGTTGTTGGCGGCGGTGATGCTCAGCCGCAGTCGTGAGGTTTTTTGCAGCCTTTTGGGCTTCCGCATTAGCGGCTTTCTCGCCCTCTACATCGCCCCAGGCGACAGCCTGTGCATAAGCGGTGGCTGCGTCCGTTTCAGCTTGTCGAGCTTTTACCATGTCTTCCTGATCGCTCTGGCGGACCTGCTGCAACCGGGTCTCGATGCTGCTGCGCTTTTCGTTGAGTTCCATCTCGTCGGCTTTCCAGCTCGCCATATCGCTGAGATAGCCCGCAGCCAAGCTCTCACGGTTTGCCAAGGTCTCTAGGCGATGAATCTTTTGATTCAGGTTGCTGATCTCCAGTTTTCGCGAGTCGATGCGTCTTTTGTGATCGTTGATTTCATCCTGCACGGCTCGTTGACGGCCCTGCTGGATGACCTCTGGGGTTTCCAGCGCCTCTTCGAAGGGAGCAAGGTCACCCTCAATGCTCTCAACTTCGAGTGTCAGTTGGTCGCGGCGGTCTTTCAATTCTTGGATAGTGTTCATTCGTATTGTCTCTGGGTATTGCGGTTGATAGGGATGGTTGTCGAACGGCTGGCGAGGCCGGTAATGAGCCGGCGCTACCTCGATCAGCAGGCATGCCGTCAGGCGGCCTTGGCCTCGCCTTCATCCGTTCCCGGAACGGTCCTCACCACGTAGCAGCGTTGAGGCCCTAATCCGGGCAGGCGAAGCAAGCTGTACGCCTTTCCGTCGGTTCCCGGCTCGAGCACGCCCCGTTGCAGCAGCTCCTTGTTCACCGCACTGATATTCATGCCCTTGAAGATTTCGGCCCTCCAGGCTTCTGGCAGCACGTAGTAGGTGTTGGTGGTGTGCAAGGCGTCGCCCATGCCGTGCTCCATCGTCTTGCGAAAGCCCAACCGATCAATCGTGCGTGGGCCGTGTTCGTCGATCTTGGCGGCGGCAGATTCCCAGCGCGTAAAGCGGCTTTCTCCAAAGCGCTCGATGACCTGCTTCAGCCGCGCCAAAATCGCATCGCCCTCGAAGTTTCCGGCGCCTCCGCGTTCTGCTAGCCACGCATGCAGACACACACACGTGCGGCGGTCGTGGCCGTGCCATCAGGCCAACCGGTGACGCCGAAGGCGGTGGCCAACTCTCCGGCCGCTGCTGCGAGGCCAAAGCGAAGGGCGGCACGTTGGGCTTGACCACTGGCCGATGCGGGTAGGTTTTGGTTGATGAACTGCTCCACCGTGCGGCGAACGATCACCGACCACCTGAGCATTTCTCCTGGCGCGCATAGTGCGTGCAGGAAGGCGGTGAGGGGCGTGCCGTAGTATTTGGCTACACGGGCCTTGAGGGCATCGGAGAGGGCGGCAGCGTCCTCAAAACCGTTAAGCACATCGAACATCCCGAGGCCTTTGCTGGCATCCGCAGGCACGGCGAGCATGCGCACCTCCATGCCCGCTTTCAGCTCCTTGTTGGCATCCGCCATGTGCTGCGCCAACGTCTTTTCGCCCGTCGAGAGAAACAGCAAGCGCCACTCCTGCACCTGTCGGCCAGCTTGTCCTCGATCATTCGCCCGGGCCTTACCGGTGCCGTTGCCGAGCATGTAGACCGTCTCGCCGATAATGCGCGGATCGCACATGCCTATTTCATCCAGCACCAGGAGGCCGTCTGAGTGTGCAGCGGCGATGGACTCCAGGGCGTTATCTGTCGAGCGCCACGAACGCACCAGACGCGGACCGCCATAGACCGAGGCGGCGACTTGCAAGTGTGTGGTCTTGCCGCCTGAGCTGTCGCCGTAGAGGTGGAAGCCGCCCGACTCATGTCCGAGCAGGTTCAGCAACGGTCCTGCAAAGGCCACAGAGACGACAAACGCCAAGCGATGGTTACCAACGCACAGTGCGCCGATTTGCTGTTGCCACTGCGCCAGGGAGCCCGCTTCGCTGATCGGTGGCAGCTGTGCACCTGCCTCATAAAAATGCAGATGTTCAGCGTGCGAGCCGATCTGCTGTTCGGGTAGAAGGAAGGCGTTGTCGTGCCAACCCAGGCGCGTCACTAAACGTGCGCGCTGGGCGCTGTCGAAGCCTCCGAGGTAACTCTGCAGGTCGTTGCGTGCGTTGCGTCCTGATCGACTTCCTGCAAGGCGTAGCCCCATGTCTACCAGTGGCCCGAGTACATCCTTGCCGAAGTCGCCAGTCATGGTTCGGGCCGGAATATTCCAGCGCTTTTTGGCGCCGTCCGGGTCGTCGAACTCGACCAACAAACCCCAGTTGTGGCCCTTGTCGTCGCGAGTGCGGGCGATGATTTCGAGAGGCGAACACACAGGACGCGCCTCGCCATCATCGCCGGAATAAAACACCCCTTCAGACGTCAGGCGAAAGCCGCCCGGCAATAGGTCATTTTTCGATTTCGCAGGGCGTTTGGCGGGCGCCTTGGCCTTCTGTTCTTGAGGTTCAGTTGGCTCAGCGGCACTGCCGAAAAACTCACCGCTGTGCACCAGCTCGGCGACGTGGACAGCGGTCCAGCTTTTGGCTAACGCATCCGCTGCATCGTCGCCGTCTGCCCATTTTCCACCCTTGATGAGCGTGGGCTTTCCGCCTTTGCTGCTGGGCTTGAGCTTAAACACGTCGAGCGAGATTCGTTGTACCGAAGCGACGCCCAGCTCAATCAACTTGAGCTCAATGGCGTCCATGCAGGCCTTGCCGCTGGCATCGTTATCCGGCCACAGCACCACCGTGCGCCCTTTGAGTGGCGTCAGATCGGCCTTGTGCCAAGAGTTGGAGCCGTTCGGCCAGCAGGTGGCTACATACTCCGGCATCAGTTCAGCGGCGGCATCAGCAGCCTTCTCGCCTTCACACAGCACCACAGGCGCATCGGCCCGCTGTGCCAGCTCATCCAGGCGCAGCAGTGGCCGAGGCTCCAGCAATCCTTGCCAGCGCCATTGCGTGGTTTGCCCATCGGAGCGCTTGCACCAGGTCAACGGTGCGAAAACCTTTCGCGGCTTGCCGTCTTCATCGGGACTCAGGTCGAAACGATACAGCGCCATGACCGGCTGGCCCTGAGCATCGCGATAGATCCAGACTTTGGACGGAACACCGTGTTGCCGGTGTTTGGTTGGACACTTGTTCATGGTCCTCGGCCGGGATCGGTTGAATCGCGATCCACTCCGGCGTTGCGCTTTTGGCCGGTGCGCTTTTGGTGGTCGCGGAACCAGCGGAGACGTTGAGCAGATCCGCCAGTTTTTTGCAGGCTTCAACATCTGTGCCACCGTCGATATAGCGCACCAAATCGATCAGGTCTCCGCCCTTATCGCCGGTGGCAAAATCCGCCCAGGTGCCTTTGCTCAAATTGACCTTGAGTGAGCCTGCATGTTTGTCCGTGCGTGTCGGGTTTGGTGCGGTGTATTCCTTGCCGCCGTCGACGCGTTTGCCGTTCGGCAGCCATTGAGCAAGTACGCGGTCGATGTTCTTCAGGGCAACGCTTTTTACGTCGGCAAAGCTGGGGCGTTTTGAGGTGTTGCCGGTGCGCTGAGTCATGGCGTGGTCCTCGACTCAAGCAACGCCTCGTTCACGTCGTCAATCAGCGCCTTAGCCATCTCGCCGAGGTAGAACGCAGGCCAACTAAAACGCTCGCCCGCATCGCTGATGGCGGCGTCGAGGATCAGTTGATTGGCGTGGTGCAGAATTTGGGAGACGGCTTCAAGTGCGTCTTCCAGCGGGATACCGGCATTCACCCGAAACAGGTTTTGGCCGTTACCGTTGGCAGGGGAAAACTCGGAGCGTCCACGCGTGCTGGAGTGTGTCACAGAGCACCGCCTTTCTGGCCCATCGGCACAGAGGAGGCATCACCGTACATGGTGAGTGTTTTGATCAAGCCCAAGGTGCCACGCACGTCCCAAATAACGGACGACAGCACGCGGTTGGAAAGCAGGGGTTTATCGCCGTCTAAATGATCTTCCAGCAGCATCAGAACTGAGTCGGCACGGTCGAGGGCGCAGGTGATGGCATCGATGGGAATACCGGCTTCAGCATCCTGGCTGACGCAGAGCAGATCCTCAGGAAGTGAGAAGCCTGGGAGCATGCTCATTGGACACCCCCTGCGGCTTCCAGGGCGCGAGCCTTGGACATATGGGCGTTGTAACGGGAAAGGCGTGTAGCGAGACTGGAATTGGCGTGTAAAGCGGCGAGAGCCATTGCTCGATGAGCGGCGGCGCGAATTTTGGACGGATTGAGGGCGTGCATGTGGAGCTCCTTTTGCTGGGGAGCTACCACCGTTCGCGACCAAGCGAGTTAGGGTGGCAGCTGTGCGCGGGTTGGTCGACCGGGGCAAAAGGAACCCAGCAGGCCCGAAGGCCTCCCACACACAGCCGCCATAACACGGAACTGCGGACGCAAAAAAAGCGCCTGCAATTGTAATGGGGGCGCCTATGCGCCTTTTGCTTTTCGGGCGACCAAGCCCGATCGCTGAATTTGCAGCGACGGCGAGAGAGTAACGTCCGTTTTTTGAAAGTGCAACTGTGTGGATCGCTTGCGGATTTTTTCGATGCGGCATAAATTGATTAGGCATGTAGATTTACCTCAACGCCTCCGGTTGCCGCCGGGGGCGTTTTCGTTTCAGGCATGGACGTCCCAGTTCAGGGAGACAAAGGGCAACAGGTCGTTTTCGAGGCAGGCGCGTGCATCTTCGTAGGCGTCGATTTGTTGGCCTTCGTCGACGATGATTGCTTGCGGGGCTTGGCAGGGAACTGACAATGCGCACCAGATGCCATCTCTCCATCGCATCACCATCACGTCCCGGTTCAGGCGTTTTTGCTCTGTGCGGTAACGTTCAAAACGCCGCATACCGCGTGATGAGAATCCGACTGTTCTGAGTACAGAAAAGGGCTGCAAAATGGCGTTGTTAGCGGCTCGATTTTTCATGCCGCCACCCTGTCGCGGGCCGCGATACGCGCCCGTGTCCAATTCAAAATTTCGGCTAATACCCAAGCGACCGGAGCCCCACGCGCATTGCTGTCGGTGAGCTTCACCGCTTGCGGAAAGCCGCTCTCTGGCTGGCTCATAAGTTTGTAAACCGTTGCGCGGCCGATACCTGTTAGGGCTATGACTTGATTGATGCGTATCAGCGTGGCGGCCGGATCGAACTGTCCCATTTCCGTATGAGGCGCGCTGATCGGCAAGCATGAGGATCCGCTAGGGGCCTTTTGGTGACTTTCTCGTGGAGTGGAGGGGGCGAGCCCCACAACTTTTGCAGATTGCTTTGGGGCGCTCATCAGGTCCTGTCTCCAGCGGTTTTTGCAGGTGAGCGCAGTTGGGTTTCAAGCCACGCGACCACGTCTTGGGAGCGATAACGAACCCGAGACCCGGTTTTGATATAGGGAAGTGAGTTGATGCGAGAACTTCGCCAGGCGGCAAGCGTTCGGCTGGACAGGCTCTAGTGCATTAGCGACTTGGTCGGTAGTGAGCAAACAAGCAGGGGTGAGAGAGGTAGTGGAGTGGTCTGAAGTGTCGTGAGGCTGCATAGCGCGTTTCCTGTCGTAGTTCGTACAGGCCCCAGCTATGTAAACGATTTTCTATTTTTTAAAAGTTTTATTTTTATAGTTTTCGACGCAGGTTTTATGGATAAGGCAATTTAAGTCAGCAAGATCGCAGCAAAGTTTCAGTTTTTTCCGGGGCTGTCCTACCTTGCCCTACTGGTTTTCTATACAGTTAAAAATCGGAAAGTGAGAAATGAAACCCAGTGAAATCCCGACGAACGGTAGTCCCCTGAGCCCCTTCTGGTAGTCCGGTAACAGCGGCCCCTCCTCAGCGTGGGGCAACCAATAAGAGATGGCCGCCAGAGGTTTTGGGCGCCTTAGGCGTAACACGCTTTTGACGCGTAACACATGGTGTACGGATCTCTTTTAATACGTGTTACGCAAGAAATATTTAACAAAATCAACTAGTTAATCGTATGTGTAACGTGCGTAACACCAGTAACACCGATTTTTGATGGGTGTGCGGTTGGTGTATTCAACCCGCCTTGCCAAACTGTCCCTGAATAATGTTGCCATCTACTAGCTCATCCAGATGATCTGCGTACCACTGCATCATCACTCTGCGCTGAGGCAGGTAAACCGCTTTGTTGTACACCCCTGCTATTCCTTCCTTAGCGTGAGAGAGCTGGGCCTCAATGTGATTCTCATCGAAACCCTGCTCATTGAGTATGGTGCTCGCGATGTGACGAAAGCCGTGGCCTGTTTGTCGACCGGCATATCCCAGTCTGCGGAGCGCCATTAGAAAGACGGTGTTGCTACGGGGGATTGTCCTGTCTTTCCTGCCTGGAAATAGGAGAGGGTACGCACCTGTAAGTGTTCGTAACTCAGTGAGCGCTTCGATTGCCTGCCGAGAGAGAGGTACCACATGTTCCCGACGACGTTTCATTCGCTCGGCTGGGATCGTCCATAGCTTTTTGGAGAGATCGATTTCTGACCAGCGTGCTTCTCGGATTTCGCTCGGGCGCGATGCTAATAAGGAAAGCAAGCGAAGCCCTATACGAACGTCCTTTGCGTGAGGGTAGGAGTTGATCGCTCGAAGTAGCGCAGGCAGTTCTTCAATCGAAACGTGTGCATAGTTTTCAGCGCTACGTGATTGCAGGAATTTGCTGAGACCTTCAAGGGGGTTGTGGACGGCTCGTCCTGTTACGCGGGCCAGGTCATAGATCTCTTTGCAAAAGGCACGAACTCGGCCCATTTGTTCAATGATCCCCTTCTGCTCCATACCGCGTAGAAATTCCATCCATTCCAGGGGCAATATTTCTGTGTACACGCGTTTTCCGAAGATGGGGAACACATGAAGCTCAAGTGCGCCAAGTACCCGTCGAGACGTACCTGATTCCCAGCTTGTGCGTCTGGCCTCAAACCACTCGCGCCCTAACGCTTCAAAGGTGTTATTGGCAGCAACCTGGTCTGCAACCTTCCGAGCCTGCTTGCTCACCAATGGATTTTTGCCGGTCGATGCGTCTTCACGCAGTTGAGCTGCTTTCTGTCTCGCCAATGAGCCACTGATTTCCGGGTAGCCGCCGAGACCCAGCCAAGACCATTTTCCGTCTGGCTTTTTGTAGCGCAGCTCCCATGATTTCTGCCCGTTAGGTTTCACCCGGAAGTACAGGCCATTCCCGTCCTGCTCCCGATACGTTGTTTGCTCAGGCTCCAGGCCTGCAAGAGTGGTGTCTGCTAAGGGGCGGCGTTTGATTTCAGTGCGCTTCACTTCCTGTATGCCTCCAGTTATAGGAATCTCAAAGCATACACGTGGGCATACACGGCGGGAAGTTATAGGGGTAGACAGGGATGGATAGCCAGAAACAAGAAAGCCCGCACAGGGCGGGCTTCTTGGGGTGTTTCGTAGACTGTCTGAGACAGCCCGAGACTGCTATATGGTGCACCCGGCGGGATTCGAACCCACGACCCCTGCCTTCGGAGGGCAGTACTCTATCCAGCTGAGCTACGGATGCTTGTGCGGGCGACATCATACCCATGTCGACCTTGGGCGTCCATGCCGGTCTTTGGGGGCCTGCCGGTAGGATTTTCCTGAACAAAGGCCCTGCGCCGAGCCTTGCGAACGTTGCGCGTAAACCCGGCCCCGCTACGCTGATCAGATAAACCCCGCAAATGCGCCGTTTTCGTTCTTTTTTTCGAACAGACTATTGCCCTGTACCCCCATTGATCCTAGGATTCGTTTGAGATTTCAAACGCTCTGTCTCCCGTGCGCGATTCATTCGATCTTGCGCACTGGGGCTGATTTCCCTGACGGCAGCCCACAAGGCGCCTTTCAACAACTCTAATTCGCTCCGCGTGCGCGCGGTGCTGTTAAGGAAAGCCGACATGCAGCTCAAAGATACCCAGTTGTTCCGCCAGCAAGCCTTTATCGATGGCGCTTGGGTCGATGCGGACAATGGTCAAACCATCAAGGTCAATAACCCGGCCACGGGCGAGATTCTCGGTACCGTGCCGAAGATGGGCGCCGCGGAAACCCGCCGTGCCATCGAAGCCGCCGACAAGGCGCTGCCGGCCTGGCGCGCACTCACCGCCAAGGAACGCGCCAACAAGCTGCGTCGTTGGTTTGAACTGCTGATCGAAAACCAGGACGACCTTGGCCGCCTGATGACCCTCGAACAAGGCAAGCCGCTGGCCGAGGCCAAGGGCGAAATCGTTTACGCCGCTTCCTTTATCGAGTGGTTCGCCGAAGAAGCCAAGCGCATCTACGGTGACGTGATTCCCGGCCACCAGCCCGACAAGCGCCTGATCGTGATCAAGCAGCCGATCGGCGTGACTGCTGCGATCACCCCGTGGAACTTCCCCGCTGCGATGATCACCCGTAAAGCCGGCCCGGCCCTGGCCGCCGGTTGCACCATGGTGATCAAGCCTGCTTCGCAAACCCCGTTCTCGGCCCTGGCCCTGGTTGAGCTGGCGCACCGTGCCGGTATCCCTAAAGGCGTGCTGAGCGTGGTCACCGGCAGTGCCGGCGACATCGGCGGCGAGCTGACCAGCAACCCTATCGTGCGTAAATTGTCCTTCACCGGCTCGACCGAAATCGGTCGCCAGTTGATGGCCGAATGCGCCAAGGACATCAAGAAAGTCTCCCTGGAACTGGGCGGTAACGCGCCGTTCATCGTGTTCGACGACGCCGACCTGGATAAGGCCGTCGAAGGCGCGATCATTTCCAAGTACCGCAACAACGGCCAGACCTGCGTCTGCGCCAACCGCCTGTACATCCAGGATTCGGTGTACGACGCGTTCGCCGAGAAGTTGAAAGTGGCGGTGGCCAAACTCAAGATCGGCAACGGTCTGGAAGACGGCACCACCACTGGCCCGCTGATCGACGAGAAAGCCGTGGCCAAGGTTCAGGAGCACATTGCCGATGCGCTGAGCAAAGGCGCGACGCTGCTGGCCGGTGGCAAGGTGATGGAAGGGAATTTCTTCGAACCGACTATCCTCACCAACGTGCCGAAAAACGCCGCAGTCGCCAAGGAAGAAACCTTCGGCCCACTGGCGCCGCTGTTCCGTTTCAAAGACGAAGCCGAAGTGATCGCGATGTCCAACGACACCGAGTTCGGCCTGGCGTCGTACTTCTATGCCCGCGACCTGGGCCGTGTGTTTCGTGTGGCGGAAGCCCTGGAATACGGCATGGTCGGCGTCAACACCGGGTTGATCTCCAACGAAGTGGCGCCGTTCGGCGGTATCAAGGCCTCGGGCCTGGGCCGCGAAGGCTCCAAGTACGGGATCGAGGATTACCTGGAAATCAAATACCTCTGCCTGGGCATCTAAGCCCCGGTTTGGCATGGCTGTAAACGCAAAGGGCACGAGAGCGCTGACCCTTTGCGTGTTTCAACCCGTTATTCGTAGTGGCCGGGAACGCTGTGGCAGTCGATCATCGCATGCTGTCGCAGTTGCCTCCCCGCCACGTATTCCTTGAACCGCGCCACCCGATGAGTGGCGAATGAGGACTTTATGAGCAAGACCAACGCATCCCTGATGAAACGCCGCGAAGCCGCTGTACCGCGCGGTGTTGGCCAGATTCACCCGATCTTCGCCGAATCGGCGAAGAATGCCACCGTGACCGACGTTGAAGGTCGCGAGTTCATCGATTTCGCCGGCGGTATCGCCGTGCTGAACACCGGCCACGTGCACCCCAAAATCATTGCGGCCGTGACCGAGCAACTGAACAAGCTGACTCACACTTGCTTCCAGGTGCTGGCCTACGAGCCGTACGTTGAGGTGTGCGAAAAAGTCGCCGCCAAGGTCCCGGGTGATTTCGCCAAGAAAACCCTGCTGGTCACCACCGGTTCCGAAGCCGTGGAAAACGCCGTGAAAATCGCCCGTGCCGCCACCGGCCGTGCGGGTGTGATTGCGTTCACCGGCGCTTACCACGGTCGCACCATGATGACCCTGGGCCTGACCGGCAAAGTCGTGCCTTACTCGGCCGGCATGGGCCTGATGCCGGGCGGAGTGTTCCGCGCGCTGTACCCGAACGAACTGCACGGTGTGAGCGACGACGATTCCATCGCCAGCATCGAACGCATCTTCAAAAACGATGCCGAGCCGCGTGATATCGCTGCCATCATCATCGAGCCGGTGCAAGGTGAAGGCGGTTTCTACGTCGCGCCTAAAGCCTTCATGAAGCGCCTGCGCGAACTGTGCGACAAGCACGGCATCCTGCTGATCGCCGACGAAGTGCAAACTGGCGCCGGTCGTACCGGAACCTTCTTTGCCATGGAACAGATGGGCGTTGCCGCCGACCTGACCACCTTCGCCAAATCCATCGCCGGCGGCTTCCCCCTGGCCGGTGTGTGCGGCAAGGCCGAATACATGGACGCCATTGCTCCCGGCGGCCTGGGTGGCACTTACGCCGGTAGCCCGATCGCCTGTGCTGCTGCGCTGGCGGTGATGGAGGTATTCGAAGAAGAACACCTGCTGGACCGCTGCAAGGCTGTGGGTGAGCGCCTGGTGACGGGCCTCAAGGCCATCCAGGCCAAGTACCCGGTGATCGGTGAAGTGCGTGCCTTGGGCGCGATGATTGCGGTCGAGTTGTTCGAAGATGGCGACAGCCACAAGCCGAACGCCGCTGCCGTGGCTGCCGTGGTGGCCAAGGCGCGTGACAAGGGCCTGATCCTGCTGTCATGTGGTACTTACGGCAACGTGTTGCGCGTACTGGTACCGCTGACCTCGCCGGACGAGCAGTTGGACAAAGGCCTGGCGATCATCGAAGAGTGCTTCTCCGAGCTGTAAGCGCACGCTGTACAGATGACACAAAAAACCCGCTTCGGCGGGTTTTTTGTGCGCCGGCCAGTACGCAAAAAAACGGTGGGAGGGGGGCTTGCTCCCGATAGCAGTCGCTCAGTCAGCACATCTGATACTGACCCACCGCTATCGGGAGCAAGCCCCCTCCCACCGTTTATGATCGGCGTCAGCCGGCAACGACGCGGTTTTTGCCCAGGCGCTTGGCCTCGTACATGGCGGCATCGGCGCGGGCGAACAGCCTGTCCAGGCTCGGGTCCGCGTCGGTGAGGCTGGCCAGGCCCTGGCTGATGGTCACGCTGAACGCCTGGCCTTCATAGCTGAAACTCAGTGCCTGGATCTCCTTGCCCAGGCGCTCGGCCACTTGCAGCGCCATGTCTGGCGCACAACCTGGCAGGACGGCGGCGAACTCTTCGCCACCAATGCGCCCGAACAGGTCGCCCCGGCGCAACACGCCTCGACCGCTCTCAGCGATACGCCGCAGTACCTGGTCGCCTTCCAGGTGGCCGTAGGTGTCATTCACGTCCTTGAAGTCATCGATATCCAACAGCAGGAAGGCCAGCGGCGCGCCTTGGGCGCGGGCGTTGTCGAAGGCATGGTTAGCGCATTCGAAGAAGTGCCGGCGGTTGCTGCTCTGGGTGAGCACGTCAGTGGTGGCGAGGCGGTGCAACTCAAGCTCAAGCTGCTTCTTGTCGGTGATGTCTTCGGCCATGCCGACCACGACCAACGGTTCGCCGGGCACCACTTGCTGGTTGATGTAGCACTTGTCGCTCAGCCAGCGGATCTGCCCGTCGGCAGTGATGATGCGGTACTCGCGGTCCTCCACGGCACCGCGTTCCAGCACGCGGGCCAGGCTTTGTTCCGCGCGGTCGAGGTCTTCGGGGTGAATGCTGTTGCGCCATTCCCGGTGGTCGGCCAGCAGCAGGCCGGCGGAACGTCCAAAGATGCGCTCATAGGCCGGGCTCACATACAGCACGCGGCGGGTTTCCCAATCGATGGCCCAAAGCACCGCATTCACGCTCACCAGCAACGAACTCAGGAGCTGTTCGCGTTCACTCAAACGCTCGACTTCGCCCTGGGCATGCACCAGCGCCAGCAGGGTCGCAGCCGCGGCCGGACGCGGATGTTCAGCGACGGGAGGATCAGATACGTGAGGTTTTTCGTGAACCATCGGCACAACTCTCTCTGGGCGCGCCGCAAGATGGAGCAGCGGTCACAACAAGGGGCCACCATGATGGCGAAGTGTTCATTGAGAGAGGCGATTTGCAGTGAAGTTCCGTCAACGGTACCGATTGGCGGTGCCCGGTAAATGACGTCAAAAAGCTGGTGGGTGGGAGGGCGGGCCCTCCCACGGCACGGTCAGACCGCCGCAGGACGCAGCGAGTAGGTCTTCAATTGGTGAGCGAAATCCCGCAGGGACTGGATGCCGCTGGCCTCGGCTTCGTGCACCCATTCCTTGATGGCGGCGAGCATATCGTGGCCATTGGTGCTGGTCTTGAGCCAGATCTGTTGCAGGGCCAGGCGCTTTTCATAGATCACTTTCAGGGCCTGGCTGTGCTCCAGCATGCCTTGGATACGCAGGTGATGGCGGTCATCCAGCAGGCTGGTTTCACGCGACAGCAGGCGCTTGGCGCGGTGGAACTGGTGGCGCACCGAGTGATCGACTTTTTCCAGCTCTTGCTTGACCAGCGGGCCGATCACCAACTTGCGGTACTGGGCCATGATCTGGAAACGGTTGTTGAGGATCGCCATGGCGGTGTCCATGTCCAGATGGCCCTTGCCCTCCACGCGGTGGGCAATCGGCGCCACGCGCTGCACCTTGGCCAGGCGCAGGAAGCTGAACAGTTTGATCCACGCCCAGCCCAGGTCGAATTCCCACTTCTTCACCGACAATTTCGCGGAATTGGGGTAGGTGTGGTGGTTGTTGTGCAGCTCTTCACCGCCGACGATGATGCCCCACGGCACCAGGTTGGTCGCCGCGTCACGGCATTCGAAGTTGCGGTAGCCCACGGCATGGCCCAGGCCGTTGATCACGCCGGCGGCCCAGAACGGGATCCACATCATCTGGATGGCCCAGATGGTGATGCCGATGGTGCCAAACAGCAGCAGGTCGATCACGCCCATGATGGCAACGCCCAGCAAGGGGTAAGGCGTGTAGATTTTTCGTTCGATCCAGTCGTCCGGGCAGTTCTTGCCGTAGATACGCAGGGTTTCGGGGTTTTCCGCCTCGGCGCGGTACAGTTCGGCACCTTTGCGCAGCACGGTGGACAGGCCCTTGATCACCGGGCTGTGGGGATCATCGACGGTTTCGCATTTGGCGTGGTGCTTGCGGTGGATGGCGGTCCACTCGCGGGTGTTCTGTGCCGTGGTCAGCCACAGCCAGAAGCGGAAGAAGTGTTTCAGGCCGGCATTGAGCTCCAGGGAGCGATGGGCTGAATAGCGATGCAGATAAACCGTGACCCCGACAATGGTCACGTGGGTCATCAACAGAGTGACTGCCACCAGTTGCCAGGCTGACAGGTCAAGAAAACCGTTGTACCACATAGGCTGTATGGCCCTCAGATAAAGAAAAAACCAGCTCACGCATTATCACTAAGCCCACAAAGAAAACCAGCCGCCCTTTCAGATAGAAGTGACTGGATGTTTCTTATTCTATAATCCGCAACCTTTGTAGGGCGATGCTGTTTTTTAGTAAGGATTACTGACCATATGCTGTTTTCATACCGAGGTGCCGCGCGTGCCGGGCTGGTATACCTGCTGGTTTCGATCGCCTGGATTGGCATCTCGGGCCACCTATTGATCGAATTTGTCGATAACCGGAGTGACCTGAACCTGTGGTTGCAGGTGCGCGGCTATCTATGGGTGGCCTGCAGCGCTTTGGTGATTTACCTGATGAGCGCCCGGGTTGCCCACGCCCACCAGCAACAACAGCCCCTGCAGGAGAACCGTGAGCGCCTGCGCCAGGCCGCTGCCGTGTTCGATTGCACCCGCGAAGGGGTACTGGTTACCGACGCCCGGGGCCTGATTGTGCATGTGAATCGGGCGTTTATGGAGATCACCGGCTACCGGTGCGAAGACGTCATGGGCCAGCAGCCCAGCCTGTTCAAATCCGGGCGCCATTCGTCGAGTTTCTACCAGCACATGTTCCAGGCCCTGGAGCACTGCGGTGAATGGAGCGGTGAAATCTGGAACCGGCGTAAAAGCGGTGAGATTTATCCACAGTGGCAGACGATCCGGGTGATTCATGACGATCACGGCCAGGTCAGCCAGTATGTCGCGGTGTTTTCCGACATCAGCGCCATCAAGGACTCTGAACATGAACTGGCCCACCTGGCCCATCATGACCCCCTGACCGACCTGCCCAACCGCCTGCTGTTCACCGACCGCGCCGAGCAGGCCCTGGCCTCGGCGCAACTGCATAAACGCGGCTGCGCCCTGCTGTTGCTGGATTTGGACCACTTCAAGATCATCAACGACAGCCTCGGCCACAACGTCGGTGACCAGTTGCTCAAGCTGGTGGGCGAGCGGCTCAAAGGGCTGCTCGGCCCTGGCGTAACCCTGGCGCGCCTGGGGGGCGATGAGTTCGCAGTGCTCGCCGAAAGTTGCTCACAGGTGGTGCAGGCCGCCGCATTGGCCCAACGCATGCTGGATGTGATGAAGCAACCGTTCATCTTCGACGGCCACCAACTGTTTATAAGCGCCAGCATCGGCATCAGCCTGTTCCCCAGCGATGCGCTGAGCGCCGAACAACTGCTGCGCAACGCCGATTCTGCGTTGTTCAAGGCTAAAAGTGTGGGCCGCGAAGGCTACGCCTTGTACACCGAAGAACTCACGGCGCACGCACAAAACCGTGTCGAGATCGCCAGCGAACTGCGCCGCGCCCTCGACCAGCACGAGCTGCGCGTTTACTACCAGCCGGTGCATGAACTGCACGGCAGCCGCCTGATCGGCGTCGAAGCCCTGGTGCGCTGGCAGCACCCGGAACGCGGCCTGGTGCCTCCGGTCGAGTTCATCCCCATCGCCGAGCGCACCGGCTTGATCGCGGATATTGATGCCTGGGTGATGGACCAGGCGTGCCGTCAGATGTGCCAATGGCTGGCCGACGGCGCACCGCTGACGTTTATTGCGATCAATGTGTCCAGCCGCCTGTTTGCCCGGCGTGAACTCTACGAGCAAGTGGCCCAGGTGCTGCACGACACGGGCCTGGACCCGGCGTTCCTTGAGCTGGAAGTCACCGAAAGCGCGGTGATGGATGACCCCGAAGTGGCCCTGGAACAGCTGCATCGTCTGCGCGAACTGGGCCTGCGCCTGGCCATCGATGATTTTGGTACCGGTTATTCCTCGCTGCTGCGCCTCAAGCGCCTGCCGGTGCAGAAGCTCAAGATCGACCAGGGTTTTGTTGCCGGCCTGCCGTGGGACGAAGACGACGCCGCGATTGTGCGCGTGGTAATCGCCTTGGCGAAAAGCATGGGCATGCAGGTACATGCCGAGGGCATTGAGCAGGTCGAGCAGGCGCGGTTCTTGTTGCAGCAGGATTGCGACATGGGGCAGGGGTACTGGTTTGGGCGGCCGATGCCGGCGAATGAAATCGACTGGTCACGAGCCCCCGCGATCCAGCCTTGAAATGCATCAACCTGTGGGAGGGGGCTTGAACCCGATAGCGGTCTGTCAGGTGCCTCAGTTCTGCCTGATACACCGCTATCGGGAGCAAGCCCCTCCCACTTGATGCCTAGATCGGCACGCAACCCCACGTCCCGCCAGAAAATTCTTTCTGGTTATATAAACATTCTTAAATAGTATTTTTAAGAATATCCGCGCTTAACTACTATCGCTCTCACGCCGCAAGCAGTGCCGCCACTGCCAGGCACTATTCATTTCAGGAGCGAGACCATGAGCGCATCTCTACGTAGCGTCGACGGCCAGGACGAAGCAGCCATTTTGCGTGAGATCCAGAGCGCCCTGCGCGATCTGCGGTTTGGCGCGGTGGAAATAACTGTGCACAACGCTCAAGTGGTACAGATCGAACGCAAGGAAAAATTCCGTTTGCAGAACCCGGGTAACAAACCGAGCTGAGCAAGAACGGCGATAGACCCGCAACTATAAGAAAAGCCAACACTCAAGAATTTTCAGGAGCTTCTATGTCGTCGATTCGCCGTTACGCCCTGGCCGCATTGGCCAGTGCCGTGTTTGCCGGTTCCGCCGTTGCCAAAGACTACGAACTGCTCAACGTCTCGTACGACCCTACCCGTGAGCTGTACCAGGACTACAACGCTGAATTCACCAGCTACTGGAAACAGTCCCACCCGGGCGACAACGTCAAGATCCAGCAATCCCATGGTGGCTCGGGCAAGCAAGGCCGAGCCGTGATCGACGGCCTGCGCGCCGACGTCGTGACCCTGGCCCTGGCCGGCGACATCGACGAAATCGCCAAACTCGGCAAGACCCTTCCGGAAAACTGGCAAACCCGCCTGCCGGATGCGAGCACTCCCTACACCTCGACCATCGTGTTCCTGGTGCGTAAGGGCAACCCCAAAGGCATCAAGGACTGGGGCGACCTGATCAAGAAAGACGTGTCGGTGATCACGCCCAACCCTAAAACCTCCGGCGGTGCGCGCTGGAACTTCCTGGCCGCCTGGGCCTATGGCCTCAAGGCTGGTGGCAGCGAGGCCAAGGCCCAGGAATACGTCAAAGAGTTGTTCAAGCACGTGCCGATCCTCGACACCGGCGCGCGTGGTTCGACCATCACCTTCGTCAACAATGGCCAGGGTGACGTGTTGCTGGCCTGGGAAAACGAAGCCTTCCTGGCGCTCAAGGAAGACGGCGGCGCCGACAAGTTCGACATCGTCGTGCCGTCCCTGTCGATTCTCGCGGAGCCGCCGGTGGCCGTGGTCGACAAGAACGCCGAGAAAAAGGGCAACACCGAGATCGCCACCGAATACCTCAAGCACCTGTACAGCCCGGCTGGCCAGGAGATTGCGGCGAAGAACTTCTACCGCCCACGCGATGAGAAAGTCGCCGCCAAATACGCCCAACAGTTCCCCAAACTGGACCTGGTGACTATCGACAAAGACTTCGGTGGCTGGAAAACTGCCCAACCGAAATTCTTTAACGACGGTGGCGTGTTCGACCAGATCTACACGGCGCAGTAAGCCGAGAAACACATCCTCATGGAGCCCGCATTCACCTGCGGGTTTTGTGTGTCAGTTCCGCTAACCAAGGACTCTTATGTCGCGTCGTATTTCCCCCGTCATACCCGGCTTCGGGCTGACGCTGGGCTACACCGTGGTGTACCTCAGCCTGATTGTGCTCATCCCGCTGGCGGCGATGTTCGTACACGCCGCTCAACTCACCTGGGATCAGTTCTGGGCCATCATCTCGGCACCACGCGTGGTGGCGGCATTGAAACTGAGCTTCAGCACCGCGTTGTACGCGGCGCTGATCAACGGCGTGATCGGTACGCTGCTGGCCTGGGTGCTGGTGCGCTACACCTTCCCCGGCCGCCGCATCATCGATGCGATGATCGACCTGCCGTTCGCCTTGCCCACCGCCGTGGCCGGTATTGCGCTGACCGCGCTGTACACGCCGACGGGCCTGGTGGGGCAGTTCGCCGCCGACCTGGGCTTCAAGATCGCCTACTCGCCGCTGGGCATCACCCTGGCGCTCACCTTCGTGACCCTGCCATTCGTGGTGCGCACGGTGCAGCCGGTACTCGCCGATATCCCCCGCGAAGTCGAAGAAGCCGCCGCCTGCCTGGGTGCCAAGCCGTTGCAGGTGTTTCGCTACATCCTCGTGCCTGCGCTGCTGCCCGCCTGGCTCACCGGCTTCGCCCTGGCGTTTGCCCGAGGCGTGGGTGAGTACGGTTCGGTGATTTTCATCGCCGGCAACATGCCGATGAAAACCGAGATCCTGCCGTTGCTGATCATGGTCAAGCTCGACCAGTACGACTACCGCGGCGCCACCTCCATCGGTGTGCTGATGCTGGTGGTTTCCTTTGTCTTGCTGCTGCTGATCAACTTGTTGCAGCGGCGCATCGAACGTCCATAAGGAGGCGCGGAACATGTCCCAATCGTCTATTTCCGCGGCGTCCTCGGCCAACGCCGCCCGGCGTGGCAGTGCCACGTCGCGACGCATCCTGATCGGCCTTGGCTGGCTGGTATTCGCGCTGTTTTTGCTGCTGCCGCTGTTTATCGTGGTGTCCCAGGGTTTGAAGAACGGCCTCGGCGCGTTCTTTACCGCCATCCTGGAACCCGACGCGCTGTCGGCGCTGAAACTCACGGTGATCGCCGTGCTGATTTCGGTACCGCTCAATCTGGTGTTCGGCGTCAGCGCCGCGTGGTGCGTGAGCAAGTACTCGTTCCGTGGCAAAAGCATCCTGGTCACGCTGATCGACCTGCCGTTCTCGGTGTCCCCGGTGATCGCGGGCCTGGTCTACGTGCTGATGTTCGGCGCCCAGGGCTTGTTCGGCCCTTGGCTGCAGGAGCACGACATCCAGATCGTATTCGCCCTGCCGGGCATCGTCCTGGCGACCATCTTCGTCACCGTGCCGTTCGTTGCGCGTGAATTGATCCCGCTGATGCAGGAGCAGGGCACTCAGGAAGAAGAGGCGGCGCGCCTGCTCGGCGCCAATGGCTGGCAGATGTTCTGGCATGTGACCGTGCCGAACATCAAGTGGGGCCTGATCTACGGCGTGGTGCTCTGTACCGCGCGGGCCATGGGTGAGTTCGGCGCGGTGTCGGTGGTGTCCGGCCACATTCGCGGCGTGACCAATACCTTGCCGCTGCATGTCGAGATTCTCTACAACGAATACAACCACGTTGCCGCCTTTGCGGTGGCCAGCCTGTTGCTGATCCTGGCGCTCTTCATCCTGCTGCTCAAGCAGTGGAGCGAGAACCGTATCAACCGCCTGCGCAACAGCGCCGGTGAGGAATAAGTCATGTCGATCGAAGTCCGTAATGTCAGCAAGAACTTCAACGCCTTCAAGGCCCTGAACAGCATCAATCTGGACATCCAGAGTGGCGAGCTGGTGGCGTTGCTGGGCCCCTCCGGCTGCGGCAAGACCACTTTGCTGCGCATCATCGCCGGGCTCGAAACCCCGGATGACGGCAGCATCGTGTTTCACGGTGAAGACGTCTCCGGCCACGACGTGCGTGACCGCAACGTCGGGTTCGTGTTCCAGCACTACGCGCTGTTCCGCCACATGAGCGTGTTCGACAACGTCGCCTTCGGCCTGCGCATGAAGCCGAAAAACCAGCGCCCGACGGAAAGCCAGATCGCAGGCAAGGTTCACGAACTGCTCAACATGGTGCAGCTCGATTGGCTGTCCGACCGCTACCCGGAACAACTCTCCGGCGGCCAGCGCCAACGTATCGCCCTGGCCCGCGCCCTGGCGGTAGAGCCGAAAGTGCTGCTGCTGGACGAACCGTTCGGCGCCCTTGACGCCAAGGTGCGTAAAGAACTGCGCCGGTGGCTGGCGCGCCTGCACGAAGACATCAACCTGACCTCGGTGTTCGTGACCCACGACCAGGAAGAGGCCATGGAAGTCGCCGACCGTATCGTGGTGATGAACAAAGGCGTGATCGAACAGATCGGCTCACCGGGCGATGTGTATGAAAACCCGGCCAGCGATTTTGTCTACCACTTCCTCGGCGACTCCAACCGCCTGCACCTGGGCGAGGACAAGCATGTGTTGTTCCGTCCGCATGAAGTGTCGCTGTCGCGGCATGAGCTGGAGGATCACCATGCGGCGCAAGTGCGCGATATTCGCCCGCTGGGCGCGACCACGCGGGTGACGCTCAAGGTAGAAGGCCAGCCCGAGCTGATCGAAGCCGAAGTGGTGAAGGACCATGACAGCCTGATCGGTCTGGCGCGTGGCGAGACCCTGTTCTTCAAACCCAAGGTCTGGCAAAAAGCCTGAGCACATCGCAAACCCAAGGTGCCTGAGGGGCAATGAGGGCTCAGGTGCCAATGAGGGCCAATGTGGGAGGGGGCTTGCTCCCGATAGCAGTGGGTCAGTTGATGAACATGTCACTGACACACCGCCCCACATTTAGACCCCGCTTGGCTTTAGATCACGGCGCACCACCGGCCCCGAGCGCTTTTCGATCTGCACTTTCAGGTCCTGCCGCAACCCCAGCAAAAAACCCACCTCCGCCACCACAAACAACGGCCCCACAACCAGCCCCGACACATCATCCACAAACGCGGGTTTCTTGCCTTCGTAGTAATGCCCGACAAACTGGATCACCCAGCCCACCACGAACATCCCCACGCCACTGCTCAGCCACACCATCGTGCTCTGCGCCGCCAACACATGCCCGGCCCATACTGACGCGCCCATCAGCACCGTCATCAGCACGCCCAAGGCCAGTTCCAGGCGCAGGTAAAACCACGCCGACAACAGCGCCACGATCACCGCCGGCGAGATCCACAAGCTTCCCACCGCCCATTCCGGGCGTGACAGCAGCACCGCCACGGCGACCACAATCAACGGGATGCCAACAAAGTGGCTGGCTATATTGCGCGGGTCGCGGTGGTAGGCGGCGTATTGACTGAGATGGTCGACGAGGCTTTTCATTGTTGTTCCTCCTGTAGGATGTTTGATCATGCCCTGTCAGCCAGCGCCTGACTGTCAGTTGGGCGACAATCTTCGGAGTCCTCATGGATGCAGCGAAATGGCACGCCCGGTTGGCCAGCGGCCATTGGTTCAGCCACTTGCCGGAAGCTCTACAGCAGAGTCTGCTGGCGGCATCGCGGCTGCGCTCGCTGGCGGCGGGCCAGTTTCTGTTCAAGCGTGGCGATCCGCCGTGTGGGTTGTATGCGGTGCTGGACGGCGCGGTGCGCATCAGCGCGGTGAACGCCCAGGGCAAGGAAGCCGTGTTGAGCCTGGTGGAGACACCCTACTGGTTCGGTGAAATCTGCCTGTTCGACAACCTGCCGCGCACCCACGATGCACAGGCCTCGGGGCCGTGTACGCTGTTGCAGGTACCGCAGGCAGGCATGCTCGACCTGCTCGAAAAGCATCCGGCTTATTGGCGCGATGTGGCCCTGTTGATGAGCCACAAACTGCGCCTGTCGTTGATCAATATCGAGCAGATGAGCCTGATGCCCGCGTCGGCGCGCCTGGCCCATCGGCTGCTGATGATCGCCCAGGGCTACGGCGAAATAGACCAGGCGCGTCGCACGTTGCAACTGCCCCAGGAAGACGTGGCGGCCATGCTGGGCCTGTCGCGCCAGACCACCAACAGCCTGCTCAAGGCGCTGGAGCAACAGGGCATCATCGGGCTGAGTTACGGTGCGATTGAGCTACTGGACCTCAAACGCCTGCAACACGCTGCGGGCCTATGAGCCGCGATACGTAGAGAACCCGTAAGGGCTGAGCAGCAGCGGAATGTGGTAATGCTGGTCGGCCTGTTTCACCTGGAAAATCACCGGCACCTGCGGGAAGAACGTCTCGCGGTTGGCCTTTTTGTAGTAATCGCCAGTCTTGAACACCACGCGATACTCGCCCGGCGTCATGCTGCGGTCGGCGGGGAACAGTTCGGCGATGCGCCCCTGCTGGTTGGTGACGCCTTCGGACAATGGCTGCCATGCGTCACCCACGTGCTGTTCCAGGGTGACGCCCACCCCGGCACTCGGCAGGCCATTTTCCAGGTTGAGCACGTGTACGCTCAGTGGGTTGCCGGCGGCCAGGGCCAGGTTGCACAGGCCGCCGAGGCTGAGGGCGGCGAGGGTCATGCTGAGGGTTTTCATCAAGAGGTCCTATGGAGGGGGAATCAGAGAGAGGTTTTCAGGCCCAACTGCTCGGCGGCCTGTGTGGCGCAGGCTTCGTCCTGCGCGGCGCCGCCTGCGCCGGCGATACCCAGCGCACCCACCAACTCGGCATCGGCAAACAGCGGCACGCCGCCACCGAGCAACAGCAACTCCGGCAAGCTGTTAAGGTTGGCGGCCTCGGGGTTGTTGCGCGCCCGTTCGGCAAACAACCGCGTTGCGGTTTTGGTCGATAGCGCCGTGTACGCTTTGCGTTGGCTGGCAAGGCTGTTATGCGGGCCGACACCGTCGGCACGCAGGCTCAGCAACAGGTTGGCGCCGCGATCCAGGACGGTCAGCGCGGCGTTGCAGTGGCTGGAGGTCGGCATCGACCAGTTGGCGAGCGGTATTCAGATCGAGGTCGGCATGGCGCGGCAGTGGCGGCGCCGCCAGCGCGCCCGTGCAAACGGCGAGGCTCAAGAACAAGGCAGTGCGAGACATGGTGAAGGCTCCTGAAGGCAGGCCGTCACGGTAGTCAGTGGACGTGGTCAGAAACCGCACAATTTGATGACAGGTTTGTAATCAAACCCAGAGGTAAGGCATGCACGTGTTGTTAGTGGAAGACCAGCCGCAACTGGCGCAGCTCATGGCCCAGGGCTTGAGCGAAGCAGGCTTCGCCGTGGAAGTCGCGGCCAATGGCATGGCGGCGCAGCGCTTCGTGGAAAGTACCGCGTACGACCTGGTGATCCTGGACGTGATGCTGCCGGGCCTGAACGCCTGGAAGCTGCAGCAGGCGATCCGGCACCAGGGCGACACGCCAGTGCTGTTCTTGACCACCCCGGGCGGTATTGAAGATCGCCTGCGCGGGTTGGAGTTGCATGAGGATGATTACCTGCTCAAGCCCTTCGATGCCAAGGCGTTGGTGGCGCGGGTGAGGAAGTTGTTGCGGCGCGATCGCGGGCGCTGACGGATTCGGAATTTGCAGTGCCTGTAGCTTCGCTATCGGGAGCAAGCCCCCTCCCACACTTGATTGCATTCCAATGTGGGACGGGCTTGGCCCCGATCAGGCCTGCACAAATCCCCCACATCCGCCTACTGCAACCCATCCCGAAACTGCCCCGGTGTCACCCCGGTCCACCGCTTGAAGGCCCGGTTAAAACTGCTGGTGTCGGCAAACCCCAGCAAATGGCTGATCTCGGCCAATGAGCACTGCGGGTCGCGCAAGTGCAGCAATGCCAGGTTCTGCCGGCACTCATTGAGCAACGCGTCAAAGCGACACCCCTCATCCGCCAGGTGCCGCTGCAAGCTGCGCAGGCTCAAGTGCAGCGCCTGGGCAACCCGTTCGGCGCTCGGCTCGCCTTCCGGCAATTGCGCCTCGATCGCGGCGCGTACCTTGCGTTCCCAGGTCAGCGGTTGCAGTTGGGCAAGGGTGCGTTTGAGCACGGTTTCGTTGTGTTCGGCCAGTTCGGGGTTGGCGTCGTCCAGGTGGCTGTCGAAGTCCTGCGGCGCAAACTCCAGGCAGTCCTCATCGGCGCCAAAAAATACCGGCGCCCGGAACACCGTGTGCCAGGGGGTGGGATCGGCCGGTTCCGGGCGCCGCAAGTACACGGCCAGGGGCGCGTAATCCCGGCCCAGGCGGTTGCGACAGGTGCGCACATAAATCGCCGCAAACGCATCGATGGCTTCCAGCGCCGGTGCCGGGCTGCCTTCGGGTTGCAGCAGGCGAAAACGATAGCGGTCACCGTCCCGAATCAGCGCCAGCGTCAGGGCATCACTGACCACCTGGTGATAACGCACGATGCGCTCGAACACTTCCCGCAGGCTGCCGCTGGCCACCAGCGCGTAGCCCAACGCATGGAACGTCGTGGGGCTGACAAAGCGCGACACGCGCAACCCAATCGCCGGATCGCCGCTGGCCTGCACCGCCAAGGCCCACAAGCGCGTGGTCGCCGACAGGGGATAGCGTGCGTTGGGGTCGTCCATCTGCTGCGGGTCGAGCCCGGCCTGGGCGCAGAGTGCGGCGCTGTCCAGGCCCAGGGCGTCGAGCTGCTTGCGCAGGGCTCGGGTCCAGCTGGCGAGGGAAGTGGGTTCGGTCATGGCGATTGGCGCTTGCGGTCAACAGGTTGGCGTGTGCGGCTAGCGTCCTGCCAGACGGCCTGAGGCAGGATGTAACCCTTCATTGCATAAGAGGATGGGAGCATGGACGGTACTTCTGCAAGTCCCCAGCAGATGAACGCACAACAGCGTTCAGCGCATATCCGCGACGTCGTGCTGGCCGAAGGCGTGCGCTTGCGTCGCCAGCACCCATGGCTGCTGCATCAGGACGCCCTGGGCGCGGGCATCCTGGCCTTCGCATTGATCGGCATGTTTGGCTCGGCGTTGCTGTACATCACCGGCCACATGGCCTGGTGGGCCTGCCTGCTGCTCAATGGGTTTTTCGCGTCGCTGACCCATGAGCTGGAACACGACCTGATCCACAGCATGTACTTTCGCAAGCAGCGCGTGCCGCACAACCTGATGATGGGCCTGGTGTGGCTGGCGCGGCCGAGCACCATCAACCCGTGGATACGCCGCCACCTGCACCTTAACCATCACAAGGTATCGGGCACCGAAACCGATATGGAAGAACGTGCGATCACCAACGGCGAGCCCTGGGGTTTTGCGCGGTTGCTGATGGTGGGCGATAACGTGATGTCGGCGTTTATCCGCATGCTGCGCGCCAGGACCTGGGGCCACAAACTCAAGATCCTCAAGCGCTCGCTGTTGGTCTACGCCCCGCTGGCGCTGCTGCATTGGGGCGCGTGGTACGTGTTTCTCGGCTTTCACGCCGCCAATGGCATCGCCAGCCTGCTGGGGGCGCCGATCGAGTGGTCAGCCGGTACGTTACAGGTGATGCAGGTGATCGACATCGCCGCCGTGGTGATCATCGGCCCCAACGTGCTGCGCACTTTCTGCCTGCACTTTGTCAGCTCCAACATGCATTACTACGGCGATGTGGAACTGGGCAATGTGATCCAGCAAACCCAAGTGCTCAACCCCTGGTGGCTGTGGCCGCTGCAGGCGTTCTGCTTCAATTTCGGCAGCACCCACGGGATTCACCATTTTGTGGTGAAAGAGCCGTTTTACATCCGCCAGATGACCGCCAAGGTGGCACATAAGGTCATGGCCGAGATGGGGGTGCGCTTCAATGATTTGGGCACGTTTGCGCGGGCCAATCGGCTTGGTTTTCCACCGCCCGCAGGCTCTCTATCAGCGCCTTCGCCGCTGGCGACAAGCGAACCCCAGCGCGGCTGATCACGCCGCAGTGGTTGTTCAAGCGGTCGAGGCTGTGCGGCAGGTTGCGCCAGTGCAGCACCTTCAAGTCGCCGCTGGCCACGGCCTCGACGAAGGCTTCTTCGGCCCCCAGGTCAATGGCGTTGGACTGGCGCACGATGCTCGCCAGCGCGGTGAACTGTTCCAGCTCGATAGCGGGCGCAAAGTCGATGCGCCCGCTGAGGTTGGCGAGCAACTTGCGAATGCCCGGCGCGATCAAGGGGGTGGCCAGCGGGTAGTTGAACAGGTCATTGGTGGACAGGCTGTCCTTGGCCAGCAACGGGTGGCCCGCGCGACAGAAAAATACGCTGCGCCGGGATGCGAGGGCCTCGGTCTGGAAGTTCGGGTCAGCTTCGAAGTGGCGTACGTCGGCGATAAAGAATTCGATCTCCTCGCGGCTCAGGCTGCGCCCCAGTCTTTGCCAGTTGTCCACCTGCAACGTACTGCGCACCTTGGGGTAGGCGGTGACAAACCGCGCCATCGCCTGGGGCACCAAGTTGACTGCCGCCACCGCATCGCTGCCCAAGCGCACTTCACCGGCGTCCAGCTTGGTCATGCGCGTGACCTCATGGCTGAGCAACGCAGCGCCTTGCACCAGGCTCAAGGCATGTTGCAACACCACCTGGCCTTCGGGAGTGGGGTGCAGGTGTTTATGGCCGCGGTCCACCAGCACGCAGCCGAACTCTTGCTCCAGGCCCTGGATACTGCGACTGAACGCCGGTTGGGTAATGCCCATGGCGTCGGCGGCGCGCACAAAACTGCGGTGTTCGTTGAGCGCGATGAAGTAGCGCAATTGACGAAGGTCCATGGCATGCCGGCGTCCTTGAGGAGAACCGGAATTTTAAGAGGCCGGGTTATTCCGTCAACGAAGCTTTGTTATTGCAGCTAGATCTTAAATGCATATCTATAGCGCCAGTGCGGTAGGTCGCCGGGCTGAATACCCGCGTCACCACCAGCATCGCCAGCGCAGTCACCGTCAGCACCACCCAGGCACTGGCGAAGTGGCCGGTGAGTTCGCGCAGCCAGCCGGTCATCCACGGCGAAACCGCGTTGATCAAAAAGCCCACGCCCTGCACGAAGGCCGCCAGTTGCCCGGCTTGCCGAGGGTCGCGGTGATGGTCGAGGGTCAGCAACAGGCTCAGGGCAAAACAGGCGCCCAGGCCGAAGCCGCACAACGCCACCCACAGGTGTGGAAATTGCAGCGGCGCCAGCAACAGGCCAAGGTAGCCGACGGTCTGGGCGAGCAGGCTGATGCCGAGCAGCGGTCGACGGTCGATGCCGCGTTGCGCCAGCACCGGCATCAGCAGCGCCGCGATGACCTGGAAGATCGTCATGAACGCCAGCAGCGAGCCGCTGGGCAGCACGCCCCAGCCCAATTGCTGATAGTAGGCCGGCAACCACGCCACCAGGCTCATATAGCCGCAGTTCACCAGCCCGAAATACAGCGCCAACAGCCATGCGCGTCGATTGCGCAGCCCCTGGAACGCAGGTGCCACCTGATGAGGGTTCTTCGCCGCACCCAATGGCAGCCAGGCCCACAACAACAAAGCGCCCAGCGCCGGTAGCAGCCACACGCCCAACCCTGCCTGCCAATGCTCGAAATGCGTGGCGACCAACGGGCTGAGCAGCGCCGCCAACCCGCCCCCGGCCATCAGCGAGGCCGAATACACACCCATCGCCACCGGCACGCGATGCTGAAATTCGCGCTTGATCATCGCCGGCACCAACGCCTGGATCAGCGCCACGCCGGCACCGCCGAGCAATGCCGTGACCAGCAGCGCAGAGCCCTGGCCCATCAACCAGCGCGCCAGGCATGCCAGCACAATCAGGCTCAAGCCCAGGGCGATACCCTGTCGCTCACCCAGCCGCGCTTCCACGCGCACACCCACCAGCGCCACCAACCCCATGCACACCACCGGCAGGCTGGTGAGCAGGGCGCTGCTCTGGAAGCTCAAGCCGGTGGCCTGGCGAATCTCGCCGAGCAACGGGCTGATGGAGCTGAGGATCGGCCGCAGATTCAGGCCCAGTACCACCAGCAGGCCCCAGCCGGCGAGGGATTTATTGAGGGTCATGCAGCGCCTTTGCAGTGGGTAAATGAGGCGTGAGTATGGCCAGCGCCCCAGGTATTCTGAAATTAAATATAACCATGCCAACCAGTGGCAAAGAGAATGACCATGTTCGATCCCGTATTGCTGCGCAGCTTCGTCGCCGTGGTGGATTGCGGCAACTTCACCCGTGCCGCCGAGCGCCTGCATGTGACCCAGTCCACCGTCAGCCAGCAGATCCGCCGCCTGGAGGATGCGGTGGGGTGCCTGTTGCTGGACCGCGATCAACGGCGTGTCGTCGCCACCGCCGAGGGTGAGCGCTTGTTGGCGTATGCGCGGCGCATCCTGGCGCTGCATGAAGAGGCCGCCGATGTGTTGATCAACCAGCAAAGCGATGGCGTGCTGCGCCTGGGCGTGCCGGAAGACTTTGCGGCGCAGCGGCTGATGCCGTTGCTGTCGGCGTTTGTGCTGGCCTATCCAAAGGTGCGCCTGGAGGTCACCAGCGGTCTCGGCCCAGAGTTGCAGCGCCAGTACCGCAGTGGTGAATTCGATGTATTGCTGGTCAAGCAGATGGGCAGCAGTGATGACTGCCTGGCCTCGTGGCCCGAGCCGCTGTGTTGGGTAGACAGCCGCAGCACGCCGTGCCTGGGGCGCGACCCTTTGCCCTTGGTGGCATTCCCGGTGGGCGGCCTGTACCGCAATGAAATGCTGCACCACCTGGAAGTGGGAGGCTGGCGCTGGCGTATCGGCTATTCCAGCGCGAGCCTGGCCAGTGTGTGTTCGGCGGTAGCGGCGGGGTTGGGTGTGAGTTTGTTGCCGCGCCGGGTCGTACAACCCGGGCATGTGGAACTGGGGCCGGACAGCGGTTTGCCCGTGGTACAAGGCGTGCGCCTGGCGTTGTATGCCCGCCATGGCTTGAGTGAGGCGGGGCAGTGTTTGCAGGCTGAACTGTTTGATTTGTGCGCAAACAGCCCCGGTTGAGCCATGCCTTTAGTGAATATTTTGCATGCCGGCCAAGCATGGGCAAAACACACCAGCGCCCCAGGCCCCGCGGGCCGTGGGTTTGCCGTGCGCATGGGTTTCGTTTATTCAATTTTGGTCTAGGTATAACTTTAAAGGTTACTTTAAGAAATAAGCGGGTGGCCCCGATGATTCAGCCCTCGACGGCCTTCTACCCAGGCCTGTCGGTTTTTGTTTTAAAAACCGTAGGGAGTCAATCATGGGCAATGTCCAGACCGCCGCCAGTGCACATGAGGCGCCATGGCGCCAGGCACCGGGTGGTGAGTTGGTCGACCTTGGCCGACCACACCGCGCGCCGTTGGGGCAACTGCGTTTGCAGCGAACCCCCAAGCGCTTTTCGAGCCGGCGCGAAGGGGTTTTGCTGGCGGTGCTGGTGTTGGCCCTGCACGGCGCGGTGATTTATTGGGTGAGCCAGAAGCCCACGCCGGTGCTGCCGATTGTGCCGCCGGAAATCCCGCCGATGACGCTCGAACTTTCCCGGCCAGCGCCGGCGCTGGTAGAACCGCCGACGGCTGTGCCACCGCCGCCACCACCGGTGGTCGAGCCACCGCCACCGGCCGTGGACGAGCTGGCAGCTGCGCCCGCGCCGAAAAAAATCCCCAAAGCCAAGCCCGTGCCCAAGCCGGTCGCCAAACCAGTGACACCGCCGCCAACGCCTGCGCCACAGGCGGTGGCCCCTGTCGCGCCGCCTGCCCCAACGCCAGCGCCAGCCCCGGTCACGCCGGCTTCGGCCAATGCCGCCTACTTGAAGAACCCGGCGCCCGAATACCCCTCGCTGGCCCAGCGTCGGGGTTGGGAAGGCACGGTGGTGTTGCGGGTTCAGGTACTGGCCAGCGGCAAGCCGGGTGAAATCCAGATCCAGAAAAGCAGCGGCCGCCAGCAACTCGATGATGCCGCCCTGGCTGCCGTGAAGCGTTGGAGTTTCGTGCCGGCCAAGCAGGGCGACGTGGCCCAGAACGGATGGGTCAGCGTACCGATCGATTTCAAGATCCACTAACGAGGGCTGCGCGGTGCTGTACCTGCCGCGACCTGCACAGAGGGAAACAACATGGCATTAGCATCTCCACTTGAATCCATCGAAAGCGCGGTGATTTGGCTGCTGGTGGTTTTTTCGGTCGCCACCTGGGGCCTGGCCCTGCTCAAGGGCGTGCAGTTCGGTCGTCTCAAGGCCCAGGATCGCAAGTTCCACACACGGTTCTGGGCGGCGTCGAGCCTTGACTCCGCCGCCGAGTTGGCCGAAACCCAGCCCGGTGCCGCGGCCCGCGTGGCCCAGGCCGGTTATGCCGCCATCCAGGTGGGCGATGCGCCGCACGCGGCGGACTTGAGCCAGGCGATCAACCATCAAGACCGCCTCGAGCGCGCCCTGCGCCAACAGATCGTACGGGAGCGTCGCTCCCTGGAAACCGGCCTGGCCGTGGTCGCCAGTATCGGCAGCACGTCGCCGTTTATCGGGCTGTTCGGCACCGTATGGGGCATCATGGAAGCGCTCAAGGGCATTAGCGCCGCCGGTTCCGCCAGCCTGGAAACCGTGGCCGGGCCGATCGGCGCGGCGCTGGTCGCCACCGGTGTCGGGATCGCCGTCGCGGTACCGGCGGTGCTGGTTTACAACTACTTCCTGCGCCGCTTGAAGCTCACGGCTGCGGACCTCGATGACTTTGCCCACGACTTCTACAGCCTCGCGCAAAAAAATTCGTTCCGCGTGCTGCTGCACCCCACGCTCAACAAAGCCGGCGCCGGCAACCCGCAAAAAGTGAAGGAGGCGTCCTGAGATGGCTTTTTCCACGCAAGACAGTGACGAGGTGCTGAGCGAAATCAACGTCACGCCGCTGGTGGACGTGATGCTGGTGCTACTGGTGGTGTTTATCGTCACCGCGCCGCTGCTGACCAACGCGATCCCGATCAACCTGCCCAAGACCGAGGCGGTAGCCCCGGTAGAGCAGAAGGACCCGCTGGTGGTGAGCATCGATGGGGCCGGCAAGCTGTTTATCAACAAGGATGAAATCCAGCCGGACCTGCTGCAATTCAACCTGCAGGCGGCCAAGGCCAAGGACCCCGATGTGCGGGTGCAACTGCAGGCCGACGAGGGTGTGAATTACGGCGAAGTGGCGCGAGCCATGGCGTCTATCGAACGCGCGGGGATTACCAAGCTGTCGGTAATCACCGCACGGTAGTGGTAAAAGCCTCGACAGTTTTTGGGCCGTTTCCTTGGCAGGGTGCGGCCTTTTTTTTTGACTGAAATTCAAACCAAATCTCCAGGTGGAATGAGGCCAATGTGGGAGGGGGCTTGCTCCCACATTTCGATTGTGGTTTTGAGTTTTTAGTTATTAATAAATAGCTTCTTATTCCTTAACTAACATAATCCGCGTCCCTATACTGATCAGCAACGTTAAACGCTGCAGGAGGGCACACCCGTGCACAGCGAGTCGATTCGTTACCTGATCGTGCCGGGCTGGCAAGGATCGCCAGAAGATCATTGGCAAACCCATTGGCAAAACAGCCTGCCCAACAGCGCGCGCGTGGAGCAGGCCGATTGGCTGACGCCGCGCCGCGAGGACTGGGTGGCCGCGCTGGCCGAGGCCATCGCCGCCGATAGCACGCCGGTGATCCTGATCGCTCACAGCCTGGGTTGCATCACCGTGGCGCATTGGGCGGCGACCGCGCCGCTGCACTTCCTGCGCCAGGTGCGCGGCGCCTTGCTGGTGGCCCCGGCCGACGTTGAACGCCCGGCCTGTTCGCCGGCGTTGCGCAACTTTGCACCGGTTCCCACCGACTTGCTGCCGTTCCCCAGCCAGGTGGTCAGCTCCGACAATGACAGTGCCGTCAGCACCCCGCGCGCGCTGGAAATGGCGCGCAACTGGGGCGCCGAGGCCGGCATCCTCTCCGGCGCCGGGCATATCAACGTGAAGTCCGGCCATCAGCGCTGGGAGCAGGGGTTCGCCTACCTCTATCGCCTGCAAAACCGTCTTGAGCATCACGCCCGGCGTCGTGCGTAACCTTCTTTCAACGCCTCGTCCCCGAGTGGGTTGGGGCGGGAGCCTGCCATGAGTCTGAATGAAACCTTCGGCCAGCCGCTGCTGACCTTCCCCGATGCCGAAAAAAGCCCGCTGAGCATTCGCGCCAAGGCGTTGGTGTTCGTCGACCCTCGCTCCCGCCAGTTGCGCGAAGACCTGGAAAGCCTGGCGCCCCGCGCCTTGCCCGTGTTGATTCGCGGCGAGACCGGTAGCGGTAAAGAGCTGCTGGCACGGCATATCCACCGTGGCAGTGACCGCGCCGGGCTGTTTGTTTCCGTCAATTGCGGCGCGATCAGCCCCACTTACGCCGATGCCGAATTGTTCGGCTATGCCGCCGGTAGCCACAGTGGCGCGGCCAGCAGCCGCGCCGGGTGGTTTGGCTCGGCCAATGGCGGCACCTTGTACCTGGACGAGATCGGCGACTTGCCGCTGCCTATCCAGGTGAAATTGCTGGCCGCCCTGGAAAACCATGAAGTCACCCGCGTCGGTGCCCATCAGCCGAGCCCGGTGGATGTGCGTCTGGTGGCAGCCACCAGCATCGACCTGGCCCAGGCGGTGGCGGCGGGCAAGTTTCATGAGCGGCTGTTCCATTACCTGAGCGAAGGGCAACTGGACCTGCCGGCGCTACGCGAACGGGTCGGCGATATTCTGTCGCTGGCCGAGTACTTCCTCGGCATCTACAGCCAGCGCTTGGACCTGCCGGTGCCGCTGATCAGCGACGAGGCCCAGCGTGTACTGGAGCGGCATAGTTGGCCAGGCAATACCCGCGAACTGGAAAACGTCATTCACTTCGCCTTGCTGGTGAGCAGCGGCGACGAGATTTTGCCCGAACATTTGAACCTGCCCGTGGCCGGTTCGCCGCTGGAGCAGGTGCAACGTATCTTCAACACGGCCAGCCCTGCGGAGCAGAAAACCCTGCGCACTTTTCTGCATGAACAAAATGGAATATCAACGTGAATAAAAGATATTGTCCGGGAATAAAAAATCTAGGTATTGTCCGCTCCACGCCGCGATAGCACTTCGCTGGCACTTCACAGAATGCGCGGTCGTCATAGACCACTCGGAATTTCGATAAGGACACTGCATGAAAAAGGTTCTGTTGTTTACCGCACTGGCGGCTGCCCTGACTGCCGGCTTCGCCCAAGCCAACGAAAAACTGGTGGTGGCTGCCACTCCGATCCCGCACGCCGAGATCCTCGAGCTGATCAAGCCGACCCTGGCCAAAGAAGGCGTGGACCTGCAGATCAAAGTCTTCACCGACTACGTACAGCCCAATGTGCAGGTTGCTGAAAAACGCCTGGACGCCAACTACTTCCAGACCCTGCCGTACCTGCAAAACTTCAACAAGGGCAAGGGCACCAATCTGGTGACCGTGGTCGGCGTGCATGTTGAACCCTTCGGTGGTTACTCGAAAAAGATCAAGAAAATCGAAGATCTGAAAGACGGCGCCACCGTGGCGATCCCGAACGAAGGCTCCAACAGCGGTCGTGCCCTGTTGCTGCTGCAAAAGGCCGGTGTCATCACCCTGAAAGACCCGACCAACGCCCTGGCTACGCCAAAAGACATCGCCAGCAACCCCAAGCACCTGAAATTCAAAGAGCTGGAATCGGCCCTGTTGCCACGCGTGCTGGACCAGGTTGACCTCGACCTGATCAACACCAACTACGCGCTGGAAGCCGGCCTGAACCCGGCCAAAGACGCGCTGATCATCGAAGACGCCAAGTCGCCGTATGTGAACTTCCTGGTGGCACGCCCGGACAACAAGGACAGCGACGCTATCCAGAAACTGTCCAAGGCGCTGACCAGCCCCGAAGTCAAAGCGTTCATCGAGAAGAAGTACAACGGCGCGGTCGTGCCGGCGTTCTGATCGAGGTGTAAAACCCCTTCAAGGTTTCAACGCCGATGGCTGGTTTAGCGTCGGCGTTTTTTTATGCCTGGGATTTGGAATGTACTCAAACATGTGGGAGGGGGCTTGCTCCCACAGTTGATCTTCATCTCATATCCGATTTTCAGTGGGTTACAGAGCGCGGCGGTTGATCGCCCGACGCAACGCCACCAACCACTTCACCAGCTCCTGCGGATCAATCGGTTTCGCTTTGTTCATTGTTTAATCCTTCGAAAAACAGACCCCCCAACCATAGCCGTCGCCCGGCAATCCCGCGAATCCCGAGGTTATCTTTTTGGGTGATATCAATATGCTATTTCGGTATTTAAATTTTAGTTTTTATACCTTTAAAGTTCGTGCTACCCGACGTTATCCACTTCGCAGCGGACTGCGCTCGCGGCATTACCCATGCGGCGATATGGACTACCCATGACCTTCGATTTTGCTTTTATCCTCAGTACCTTACCGGCGTTTTTGAACGCCGTGGGGGTGACGCTGCAAGTGGGCCTGATCGCCATTGCCACCTCGCTGCTGGTGGCGCTGATCAACGCCGCGCTGCTGGTGTTTCGCACGCCCTACGTGTCGCGCCTGGTGGCCCTGTACGTGGAGCTGGCGCGTAACACACCGCTGCTGATCCAACTGTTTTTCGTGTACTTCGCGCTGCCGGCCCTGGGTTTGAATATCTCCGGGTTCTGGGCGGCGATCATCACCATGACCTTCCTGGGCGGCGCCTACCTCACCGAAGTGCTGCGCGCCGGAGTGGAAGCGGTGCCGCTGGCGCAGGTCGAATCGGGCAAGTCCATCGGCCTGTCCGACTGGCAATTGCTGCGCCATGTGATCCTGCCCCAGGCCGGCATCCTCAGCCTGCCGGCGCTGTTCGCCAACTTCATTTTCCTGCTCAAGGAGACTACCGTGGTGTCCGCCGTGGCGGTGCCGGAGATTCTCTACACCACCAAGAGCTACATCGCGCTTTACTACAAAACCTACGAAATGCTCGCCGTGCTCACGCTGATTTGCGTGCTGTTGTTTTTGCCGCTGTCGTTGCTGCTCAGCCGCCTGGAAAGGAGGCTCCAGCATGGCCAGTTCGGGTCTTGAGTTGTTGTGGGTGTCGTTGCCGCAACTGGGCAAGGGCGCTGCGCAAACCCTGTCGATTTCTTTCCTGAGCATCGCCTTCAGTACCGTCGGCGGCGTGGTGTATGGCGTGCTGCGAACCCTGGGCAACACGATGATCAACGCCGTGCTGCGGGTGTACCTGGAGCTGTTCCGGGCAATCCCGGTGCTGGTGTGGTTGTACCTGCTGTTTTTTGGCCTGCCGATTTTCTTCGGCCTGAGCATCCCCAGTTTCTGGTGCGCGGTGCTGGTGCTGTCGTTGTGGGGCGCCAGCGAGGTTGGCGAGGTCGTACGCGGCGCCTTGCACTCGCTGCCCCGTGGCCAGCGAGAAGCCGGCTTGTCGATTGGCTTGTCGGGCCCGCAACTGTTCGGCTACGTGCTGTTGCCCCAGGCCCTCAAACGCATGACCCCGCCAACCATCAACGTCTACACGCGCCTCATCAAGACCAGTTCGCTGGCGGTGCTCATCGGCGTGGTGGATGTGATCAAGGTCGGCCAGCAAATCATCGAGCGCACCTATGAGTCGGTGTTGATCTACGGCGCGCTGTTCCTGTTTTTCTTCCTTATCTGCTACCCGTTGTCGGCTGCCTCCAAGGTGCTGGAACGGCGCTGGGCCCAAGCATGAGCGCATTGATCGAGTTCCAGGGTTTCAACAAGTTTTTCGGCGAGCAGCAGGTGCTCAAGAGCATCGACCTGAGTGTGCACAGTGGCGAAGTGGTGGTGATCCTCGGCCCCAGCGGCTGCGGCAAAAGCACCTTGCTGCGTTGCCTCAACGGGCTGGAAGTGGCGCACAGCGGCAGCCTGCGCTTGGCGGGTAAAGAGCTGCTGGATAAAACCACGGACTGGCGCCAGGTGCGCCAGGACATCGGCATGGTGTTTCAGAGCTACCACCTGTTCCCGCACATGAGCGTGCTCGACAACATCCTGCTTGGCCCGCTCAAGGTGCAAAAACGCAACCCGCGTGAAGCGCGCGAGCAGGCCGAACAACTGCTCGCGCGCGTCGGCCTGGCCGACAAGCGCGACGCGTTCCCGCGCCAGCTCTCCGGCGGCCAGCAGCAACGTATCGCCATCGTGCGTTCGTTGTGCATGAACCCTCAGGTCATGCTGTTTGACGAAGTCACCGCCGCCCTCGACCCGGAGATGGTCAAGGAAGTGCTGGAAGTGATCCAGGGCCTGGCCCGCGAGGGCATGACCCTGCTGATCGTCACCCATGAAATGGCCTTTGCCCGCGCGGTTGCCGACCGCGTGGTGTTCATGGAGGCCGGTCGCATCCTCGAACACAACACCCCCGAGGCATTCTTTACGAACCCGCAAACCGCACGCGCGCAGCAGTTCCTGGAGAAGTTCTCCTTTGTTTCAACACTGCCCAAAAAGATCAAGGAACTGGAACTGATATGAAAAAGTTACTGCTGCCACTGTTTGCCGTCGCCTTGCTGGCCGGCTGCGATAAAAAGGTCGAAGAACCGGTAAAACCTGCGGCCGTCAGCTACATCGACAAGATCAAGGCGCGCGACAAGCTGATCGTCGGCGTCTTTACCGACAAACCGCCGTTCGGCTTCGTCAACGAGGCTGGGCGCTATGTGGGTTTTGATACCGACATCGGCCGCCGATTCGCCAAGGACCTGCTGGGCGACGAGAACAAAGTCGAATTCGTCGCGGTGGAACCGGCCAGCCGTATTCCGTTCCTGCAAAGCGACAAAGTCGACCTGATCCTCGCCAACATGACCGTCACACCGGAGCGCAAGGAGGCGGTGGACTTCACCAACCCCAACCTGAAAGTCGCGGTACAGGCCTTGGTGCCCAATAACAGCGCGGTCAAAAGCCTGAATGACCTGGCCACCCGCACCACCATCGTCACCACCGGTACTACGGCTGATATCTGGCTGACCAAGAACCACCCGGACTGGAAACTGCTCAAGTTCGAGAAAAACTCCGAGTCGCTGCAAGCACTGTCGGCCGGGCGTGGCGATGCTTACGCGCAGGACAACCTGGTGCTGTTCAGTTGGGCCAAGCAGAACCCCGGCTACCGCGTGCTGGAAGACAAACTCGGCGACGAAGCACCCATCGCCCCGGCGGTGAAAAAGGGCAACGTCGAACTGCGCGACTGGGTGAATGCCGAGTTGGCGAAGTTGGGTGAAGAGAAGTTCTTGCTCAAACTGTACGACCAATATGTGCGTAAAGAGCTGAGCGACGAGACCAAGCCTGAAAGCGTGATTGTCGAAGGCGGCAAGTGGCAGGGCTGATTTTTCGATGATTGTTCTGGCCTCATGCAGATAAGGAACCCTGAACTAAGCTCACAGTCGCATACACACTGGCACATCGCATCGCGCACAAGGAGTCTGCATGGGCGGTCGTATCTCCATCTGTATTGTCGGCCTGGGCTTAGTGGTGTTGCTGAGTGCTTGTGGCCAGGAAAAAGCCGAGCCCAAGGCCCATTCACGGGTATTTGTGCAAACCGTGCAGCCGGCGGATTTTGCCGCGGCGGTCACGCTGACCGGGGATATCCAGGCCCGCGTGCAAACCGACCTGTCGTTTCGCGTGGGTGGCAAGATCATCCAGCGCATGGTCGATGTGGGCGACCGTGTCAGCGCCAAACAAGTGCTGGCCAAGCTCGATCCCAAGGATTTGCAGACCAACGTCGATTCCGCCCAGGCCCAGGTCGTGGCCGAGCAGGCGCGGGTCAAACAGACGGCTGCCGCCTTTGTGCGCCAGGAAAAACTCCTGCCCAAGGGCTACACCAGCCGCAGTGAATACGATGCCGCCCAGGCCGCGCTGCGCAGCAGCCAAAGCGCGCTGGCGGCGGCCCAGGCTCAATTGGCCAATGCCCGCGAGCAACTGAGCTACACCGCGTTGATCGCCGATGCACCGGGCGTGATCACTGCGCGCCAGGCGGAGGTGGGCCAGGTAGTACAGGCCACGGTGCCGATTTTCAGCCTGGCCCGCGATGGCGAACGCGATGCGGTGTTCAACGTCTACGAGTCGCTGCTGGTGGAGCCGCCGACCGACGCGCCGATCACTGTCAGCCTGCTGGATAACCCCGCGATCCAGGCCCGGGGCAAAGTCCGTGAAGTCACGCCCGCCGTGGCCGCCAATACCGGCACCGTGCAAGTGAAAATCGCCCTGCAAGCGCTGCCCAAAGGCATGGAGTTGGGTTCGGTGGTGAGCGCCACCGCCAATGGCCCGGCCAAGGCCAGTATCGAGTTGCCGTGGTCGGCCTTGACCAAGGACCTCAGCGAACCGGCCGTGTGGCTGGTGGATGGCGACGGCAAGGCGCACCTGCATCACGTCACGGTGGCGCGTTACCTCACCGGCAAGGTGATCATCAGCGACGGCCTCAAGGGCGGCGAAAACGTCGTGGTAGCCGGTGGGCAATTGCTGCATCCCGGCATGATCGTCGAGATCGCCCAGCCAGGAGCGCAGCCATGAAGCGCCTCACGGTTGTACTCGCCGCCAGCCTGTTGCTGATGGCCTGCTCCAAGCCAGAAGCACCGCCCGAACCGCTGCGCCCCGTGCTGTCCATGGAAGTGAAAGCCGAAGACCAGGAAACCCTCGGCCGTTTTGCCGGCACTATCCAGGCGCGCTACGAAAGCAACCTGGGTTTTCGCGTGCCGGGGCGTATCGCCCGTCGCGCCGTGGACGTGGGCGCCGAAGTGGAGAAGGGCGCCTTGCTTGCGGTGCTCGACCCCACTGACCAACAGAACCAGTTGCGCGCCGCCCAGGGCGACCTCGCCCGCGTTCAGGCGCAGTACATCAATGCCCAGGCCAACGCGCGGCGCCAGCAGGAATTGTTTAACCGTGGTGTCGGTGCCCAGGCCCAGTTGGATGTGGCCCAGACCGACCTGAAAACCACCCGCGCTACCCTCGACCAGGCCCAAGCTTCGGTCAACCAGGCCAAGGACCAGCTCAACTACGCCGAACTGCGCACCGATCACGCCGGCATCGTCACCGCCTGGAATGCCGAGGCCGGCCAAGTGGTCAGCGCCGGCCAGCAAGTGGTGACTCTGGCCCGCCCGGACATCAAGGAAGCGGTGATCGACCTGCCCGCCGGCCTCGCCGAACGCTTGCCGCCGGACGTGGTGTTCCTGGTCGCCGGGCAACTGGACCCCAGCGTCAACACCACCGCCGTCGTGCGCGAGATCGAACCCCAGGCCCAGAGCGCCACGCGTACCCGTCGCGCGCGCTTGAGCCTGAGCGAGACGCCCGCCGCGTTTCGCCTGGGCACGGCGATCAGCGTGACCTTGAGCAGTGCGATCGCGCCGCGCCTTGAGGTGCCCCGGAGTGCCTTGCAGGAAATCGACGGCAAGACCCGCATCTGGATTCTCGATACGCAGAGCCAGACCGTGCAACCGCGTGATGTCAGCGTGGTCAGCCGTGACGCCGGCAATGCCTTGCTCAACGCCGGCGTCAAACCCGGCGAGCGGGTGGTCACCGCCGGCGTGAACAGCCTGAAACCCGGGCAGAAAGTCAAAATCGACGAGGACAGCCCGCGATGAAAGGGAGCTTCAACTTATCCGACTGGGCCCTCAAGCATCAGTCCTTCGTGTGGTACCTGATGTTCGTCGCGCTGCTGATGGGCGTGTTCTCCTACATGAACCTGGGGCGTGAAGAAGACCCGTCGTTCACCATCAAGACCATGGTGATCCAGACCCGCTGGCCGGGCGCGACCCAGGAAGAAACCCTCAAGCAGGTCACCGACCGCATCGAGAAAAAACTCGAAGAGCTGGACGCCCTCGACTATGTGAAAAGCTACACCCGGCCGGGCGAGTCCACCGTATTCGTGTTCCTCAAGGACACCACCAGCGCCAAGGCCATTCCGGAGACCTGGTACCAGGTGCGCAAAAAGATCGACGACATTCGCGGCAGCTTCCCCCAAGGGCTGCAGGGGCCGTCGTTCAACGATGAGTTCGGTGACGTATTCGGCTCGGTCTACGCGTTTACCGGTGATGGCCTGTCGATGCGCCAACTGCGCGACTACGTGGAGCAGGTGCGCGCCGAGATCCGTTCGGTGCCGGGGCTGGGCAAGGTCGAGATGATCGGCCAGCAGGACGAAGTGATTTACCTGAACTTCTCCACGCGCAAACTCGCGGCGCTGGGTGTGGACCAGCGCCAGGTGGTGCAGAGCCTGCAATCGCAGAACGCGGTGACGCCCGCCGGGGTGATCGAGGCCGGGCCGGAGCGGATTTCCGTGCGCACGTCGGGGCAATTCGCCTCGGAGAAGGACCTGGCCAACGTCAATCTGCGCCTCAACGACCGCTTCTATCGCTTGGCGGACATCGCCGAGATCAGCCGTGGCTACGTCGACCCGGCGCGGCCGATGTTCCGTTTCAATGGCAAACCGGCGATCGGCCTGGCGATTGCGATGCAGAAGGGCGGCAACATCCAGTCGTTCGGCAAGGCCCTGCATACGCGCATGGATGAGTTGACCGCCGACCTGCCGGTGGGCGTCGGTGTGCATAAGGTGTCCGACCAGGCCGAAGTGGTGGAAGAGGCCGTCGGCGGCTTTACCAGTGCCTTGTTCGAAGCGGTGATCATCGTGCTGGTGGTGAGTTTTATCAGCCTGGGCATGCGTGCCGGGCTGGTGGTGGCCTGCTCGATTCCGCTGGTGCTGGCGCTGGTGTTCGTGTTCATGGAGTACAGCGGCATCACCATGCAGCGGGTGTCGCTGGGCGCGTTGATCATCGCCCTCGGCCTGTTGGTGGACGACGCGATGATCACCGTGGAGATGATGATCACACGCCTGGAAAAAGGCGAAACCAAGGAGCAGGCGGCCACTTACGCCTACACCTCGACGGCGTTCCCGATGCTCACCGGCACCCTGGTGACCGTCGCCGGGTTTGTGCCGATTGGCCTCAATGCGAGTTCGGCGGGCGAGTACACCTTTACCCTGTTCGCGGTGATTGCCGTGGCGATGCTGGTGTCGTGGGTGGTGGCCGTGCTGTTTGCGCCGGTGATCGGCGTGCATATCCTCAGCGCCAACGTGAAGCCGCACAACGCCGAGCCGGGGCGCATTGGCCGGGCCTTCAATGGCGGCATGCTGTGGGCCATGCGCAACCGCTGGTGGGCGATCGGCATCACCGTGGGGCTGTTTGCGGCGTCGGTGTTCTCGATGCAATTTGTGCAGAACCAATTCTTCCCGTCGTCGGACCGCCCGGAAATCCTCGTCGACCTCAACCTGCCGCAAAACGCCTCGATCAACGAGACGCGCAAGGCCGTCGACCGTCTGGAAGCGATCATCAAGGACGACCCGGATATCTCCCGTTGGAGCACTTACATCGGCCAGGGCGCGATCCGTTTCTACCTGCCCCTCGACCAGCAACTGGAAAACCCCTACTACGCGCAACTGGTCATCGTGAGTAAGGGCCTGGAAGAACGCGGCGCCTTGATTGCGCGCCTGCAAAAACGCCTGCGCGATGACTTCGTGGGCATCGGCAGCTTTGTGCAGCCATTGGAAATGGGCCCGCCGGTGGGGCGGCCGATCCAGTACCGCGTGTCCGGCAAAGACACCGACCAGGTGCGCAAGCACGCCATCGAACTGGCGACCATGCTGGATAAAAACACCCACCTGGGCGAGATCATCTACGACTGGAACGAGCCGGGCAAAGTGCTGCGCATCGACATCGCCCAGGACAAGGCGCGGCAACTGGGGCTGTCGTCGGAAGATGTGGCGCAGTTGATGAACAGCGTGGTCAGCGGCGCCTCGGTGACCCAGGTACACGACGATATCTACCTGATCAACGTGGTTGGCCGCGCCGAAGACGCCGAGCGTGGCACCCCGGAAACCTTGCAGAACCTGCAGATCGTCACGCCCAACGGCGCCTCGATCCCGCTGCTGGCCTTCGCCACCGTGCGTTACGAATTGGAGCAGCCGCTGGTGTGGCGTCGCGACCGCAAGCCGACCATCACCATCAAGGCGTCGGTGCGCGATGACATGCAGCCGACGGACTTGGTGAAGCAACTCCAGCCGGATATCGACACGTTCAGCGCGGGCTTGCCGGTGGGCTACAAAGTCGCTACCGGCGGCACCGTGGAAGAAAGCGGCAAGGCCCAGGGCCCGATTGCCAGCGTGGTGCCGTTGATGCTGTTCCTGATGGCGACCTTCCTGATGATCCAACTGCACAGTGTGCAGAAGATGTTCCTGGTGGCGAGTGTTGCGCCGCTGGGGCTGATTGGCGTGGTGCTGGCGCTGATCCCCACGGGCACGCCCATGGGTTTCGTGGCGATCCTGGGCATTCTCGCGCTGATCGGCATCATCATCCGCAACTCGGTGATTCTGGTGACGCAGATCCATGAGTATGAGGTGGCGGGCTATACGCCGTGGGATGCGGTGGTGGAGGCGACCGAGCACCGGCGCCGGCCGATCCTGCTCACCGCCGCTGCGGCGAGCCTGGGCATGATCCCCATCGCGCGTGAAGTGTTCTGGGGGCCGATGGCCTACGCGATGATCGGCGGGATTATCATCGCCACCTTGCTGACGCTGCTGTTTTTGCCGGCGCTGTATGTGGCCTGGTACAAGATCCGTGAGCCCAAGCAGGAATCACAGGCCAAGTGAGATCAACGGGTGGGAGGGGGCTTGCTCCCCATAGCGGTGTGTCAGTTGGAACAAGGTTGGCTGACCCACCGCTATCGGGGGCAAGCCCCCTCCCACATTTGGAATGCATTGTCTCTAGGGTTTGCGCCACACGCTGGCCAACCACGGCTGCTGCTCGCGCGGTAACCCGGCGGGCCGATAGTAGTGCTCCAGCTCCACAAACCCGGCCGTTGTCAGCAGCGCCTGCCACGCCGCAAGATCGTGGTAAGAGCCATACCGCGGCCCATTCCAGCCTTCGCTGTTATCACCCCGTGGGTTGGAGCTGAACAGCACGCCGCCAGGCTTCAACGCGCCATGCAGTTGCTGGAGCACACGCGGCAGTTCCTGCTTGGGAATATGGAACAGCACCGCGTTGGCGAAGATCCCGTCGAAGCGTTCGGCCGGCAACTCCAGCTTCAGGAAATCTTGCTGGTAAACCTCGCAACCGCTGTCTTCGCGCGCCATCTGCGCAAAGCGCTCGGAGCCGTCCAGGCCACGGCGATGTGGCCCATGCGCGTGAAGGTCTGCAGGTCCCGCCCCGGCCCGCAGCCGAAATCCAGCACGGTAAACGGCGGCGTGCCCTGGAGATGCCGCAGCAGCGCATCGATGTTCTGGCTCACATCGTGATCGCGTGTGCCTTCGCGAAAGTCCTCGGCCACTTTGTTGTAGTGGCCAAGGGTGGTGGAGGTGATCTGGTGGAGGTCATCGGGCTTGAGGGTCATGACGGGCAATACCGAATACGGAGATGGCCCGACTATACCTTGAGCAGGCTTGCCCCGCGCCGGTTGCGTGGCAACCCTCGGGGCTCAGCGCTTGTTCAGCACCCGCGCCAGGCGATCACCGCCCAGTTGAATCACCGCCACCAGCGCCACCAGCAGCACGATCACCGTGAGCATGATCTGCGTATCAAAGCGCTGATAGCCATAGCGATAGGCAATGTCGCCCAAGCCACCGGCGCCAATTGCCCCGGCCATGGCCGAGGAGTTGATCATGGTCACCAACGTGATGGTGAACCCGCCGACAATCCCCGGCAGCGCTTCAGGCAGCAACACATGCCAGATGATGTGCCAGCGCCGGCAACCCATGGCCTGCGCGGCTTCGATCAGGCCGTGGTCGACCTCGCGCAGGCTCACCTCGGCAATGCGCGCGAAAAACGGCGTAGCGGCGATGGTCAGCGGTACAACCGCCGCCCACACGCCATAGGTGGTGCCGACGATCAGGCGGGTGAACGGGATCAGCGCCACCATCAGGATCAAGAACGGGATGGAGCGGAACAGATTGACGAACGCGCCCAGCACGCGGTTCAACGCCGGTGCCTGGTAGATGCCGCCCTTGTCGCTGGTGACCAGGAACACCGCCAGTGGAATCCCCACCAGCAACGCGATCAACGACGACACACCGACCATCAACAAGGTGTCGATGGCGCCCTGTACCAAACGATCAAACCACATAGCCCAGCACCTCCACCTGTTGTGCCCAGTTCGCGGCGCGTGTGCGCAGCTCGCCGGCGGTGTGACTCGAGCCACTCACCGCCAGCAGCAACTGCCCCAGTGCATGCCCCTGGATACGTTCCACGCCGCCTTGCAGTAAACGCACGCGCCCGCCGAGGGCGCTGAACAGCGCGGCCAGGTCCGGCTCATCGCGGCTGCTGCCGGTGAGCTGCAAGCGCAACACCACGGCCGCGTCAGGCGACGGCGCAGCGGCGTGCAACCGGCTTTGCAGCTCTTGCGGCAGCCCGTGTTGCAGTGGTGCCAGCAGGGTTTTACTGACTTCATGTCGGGGGTTGCCGAACACTTCCCACACCGGGCCTTGCTCGACGATGCGCCCGTGCTCCAGCACCACCACGCGGTCGCAGATGTCGCGGATCACCGCCATCTCGTGGGTGATCAGCACGATGGTCAGGCCCAGGCGCCGGTTGATCTCGCGCAGCAGGTCGAGAATCGACTGGGTGGTTTCCGGGTCCAGCGCCGAGGTGGCTTCGTCGCACAGCAGAATCTCAGGGTCGTGCACCAGCGCGCGGGCGATGCCCACCCGCTGTTTTTGCCCGCCGGACAGCTGCGCCGGGTAAGCCGTGTGTTTGTCCTGCAAGCCCACCAGCTCCAACAGCTCGCGCACTTTTTGCTCGCGCTGGGGCTTGGGTACGCCGGCGACCTTGAGCGGCAGTTCGACGTTCTGCCATACCGTCTTGGCCGACATCAGGTTGAAGTGCTGGAAGATCATGCCGATACGCCGACGCAGCGCCACCAGGTGGTCTTCGTCGAAGTCGCCGATGTCCACCTGATCGATCAGCACCCGCCCGCTGCTGGGTTGCTCCAGGCGGTTGATGGTGCGGATCAGCGAGGACTTGCCGGCGCCGCTGCGGCCGATGATGCCGAACACCTCGCCGCGCTGGATCGCCAGGTCGATGCCTTGCAGGGCATGCACCTGGCCGTCATAGGTCTTGCCCAGGTTGATAAAGCGCACATGGGCGCGGTTCAGGTCCGGGTGCAGTTCAGTCTGTTCGGCGTCCCTGGGCGCTGTGCCCAGGTCGCGCAATTGGGCGTTGGCGGCGCTCATTTTTTAGCTTCCCAACCGACCTGGTAGAGCTTGCCCAGGGATTTATCCAGCGCTGCGCGTACCACCGGCGAATGCTGGTAGATGTCGACGAACTTGATCACGCGCGGGTCGGTTTTGCTCTTGGGCTGGATCACGAACTGGATCACGTACTCCGGGTGGTCGAGGCCGTCGAACAGCAGCGCCGATTCCGCGTCGAAGGTCTTGGACAGGCGGATATACGCTGGGTAGCCCTGCACCAGGTCGGCGTCGTCATAAGCGCGCACCAGTTGCACGGCTTCCACTTGCAGGATCTTGATCTTTTTCGGGTTGGCCACGATGTCTTCTTCGGTGGCTTTGTAGCCCACGCCCGGCTTGAGCGTGATCAGCCCCGCCTTGGCCAGCAGTTGCAGGCCGCGACCGCTGTTGATCGGGTCGTTGGCGATGGCCACGCTGGCGCCTTCGGGCAGGTCGTTGAAGCTTTTGTACTGCTTGGAATACAGCCCGACGTTGTTGATGATGCCCGGCGCGTACGGCACCAGATCAAACCCGGCGGCGGCCTTGGCGTTTTCCAGGAAGGGTATGTGCTGGAAATAGTTCACGTCGATATCGCCGGCCGCGAGGCTGACGTTGGGTGCGATCCAGTCGGTGAATTCCACCAACTCGACCTTGAGGCCTTGCTTGCCGGCTTCTTCTACGGCGGCCTCCAGCGGAATCGCGAAGGCGGCGGTGGTACCGACCTTGAGCGGCGCGTCGGCGGCGAACACGGCCGAGCTGAGCAGGCCGAAGGCCAGGGCCAGTGCTTTGACTGGGTTATTGAGGTATGTCTTTTTCATAGTGGGTTTCCAGTCATGAGGTATTAGGACAAACAATGCAGTTCCAGTGTGGGAGGGGGCTTGCTCCCACATTTTTCGATCAGTGTCGGTAGGTGGAGCCGGTGTGTTGTTCGGGTAGTCGCGCCGTGCCGTGGAAGACTTTTTCGCGCAGCGTTCCCTGCGCATATTCGGTCTTGTACGACCCTCGCCGCTGCAACTCCGGCACCACCAGGTCGATAAAGTCCACGTAGCTTTCCGGCGTGACGATGCGCGTCAGGTTGAAGCCATCCAGGCCGGTTTCGCTGATCCAGGACTCCAACTCATCCGCCACCTGTTCGGGCGAGCCCACCAGGGTGATATAGCGTCCGCCCAGGGCGTGCTGGTCGAGCAATTTGCGCCGGGTCCAGTCGTTGTTCTGCAGGTTCTTGGTGGCCGACTGGATGGCATTGCTCTTGACGTACTGGATCGGTTCGTCCAGCGCGTATTGGGCAAAATCAATCGCGGTGGACGCGGAAAAATGCGCCACCCCGGCTTCGGCACTGGCGTAGCTCAGGTACTCGGCGTGCTTGGCCCAGGCCAGTGCCTCGGTGGCGGCGACGATGACGTTAAGGCCCATGAACACCTTGATGTCGTCCCGGTTGCGCCCGGCCTCGACCGCGCTGGCGCGCACCTTGTCCACCTGCACTTTGGTCGCGGCCTTGTTCTGCCCGCTGATGAACACGCACTCGGCATGCCGCCCGGCGAACAGCAAACCGCGCTCCGAACTGCCGGCCTGAAACAACACCGGCGTACGCTGCGGCGACGGCTCGCACAGGTGATAACCCTGCACCTGATAGAACTCGCCGTGATGCTGCACCTTGTGCACCTTGCCCGGCTGCGCGTAGACCCGTTGCGCCGGGTCGTTGATGACGGCGTCGTCTTCCCAGCTGCCTTCCCAGAGTTTGTACAACACCTGCAGGTACTCATCGGCCTGATCGTAGCGCCGGTCATGCTCGACCTGCTCGGTAAGGCCCATGGCCTTGGCCGCGCTGTCGAGGTAGCCGGTGACGATGTTCCAGCCCACCCGGCCACGGCTCAGATGATCCAGCGTGGACATGCGCCGGGCGAACAGGTACGGCGGCTCGTAGGTGAGGTTGGCGGTGAGGCCGAAACCGAGGTTTCGGGTGACGGCGGCCATGGCCGAAACCAGCAGCAACGGGTCGTTGACCGGCAGTTGGATCGACTCCTTGAGCGGCACGTCGATGGCGTTCTGATAGACGTCGTACACGCCGACGATATCGGCGATGAACAAGCCATCGAACAACCCGCGCTCAAGGATTTGCGCCAGTTCGGTCCAGTACTCGATGGTTTTGTACTGGGTGGAGGTGTCCCGTGGGTGGGTCCACATACCGTGGTTGATGTGCCCGATGCAGTTCATGTTGAAGGCATTGAGCAGGATCTTTTTCTTTGCCATCAGATCGTCCCCCGCAGCGGCGGGTTTTCATCGTTGAGGTAGTAATTGCCCACCGCGTGGTATTTCCAGCGCACCGGGTCGTGCAGGGTGTGTACGCGGGCGTTGCGCCAGTGGCGGTCCAGGCCGTGCTCGGCCAGGGTCGCCTGGCTGCCGGCGAGTTCGAACAGAGTGCTGCCGGCGGCCAGGGAAATCTCGGTGCTCAAGGCGCGGGCTTCGGCCACGGCAACCGAGGCGGCGGCGACGGTGTGGGCGTTGCTGTCGGCTTGGGCCTGGTCAACAAACTCACCGGCGCGCTCCAGCAAGGCTTCGGCGGCGTGCAGGCGAATGCTCAGGTGGCCGAAGCTCTTGAGCGTCAGCGGATCTTCGGTGGCCTTGTCGCTGCCGGCATCGATCCACGGGCGGGTTTTGGTGCGCACAAAGTGCAGCGCATCTTCAAACGCGGCGCGGGCGATACCGGTGTCGATGGCGGCATGGAGGATCTGCGCCAGCGGCCCGACGGTGGTCGGGCGTTCAAAGGCGCTCTGGAAGGGGATCACGTCGTGGGCGGCGACCCACACGTTGTCGAACACCACCGAGCCGCTGCCGGTGGTGCGCTGGCCGAAGCCGCTCCAGTCGTCGATCACTTCCAGGCCGGTACTGTCGCGGGGCACAAAGGCCAGTTGCTGCACGCCGTGTTCATCCACCACCGAGGTCGGAATGCGTTGCGCGTAGATCGCCCCGGTTGAATAGAACTTGCGACCGGTGATGCGAAAGCCGTCGCCGTCGCGGGTGATGCGCGTGACGCGGTCGTGAGCGGTCTTGGTGCCCAGTTCCGCAAGGGCATTGCCAAAGCGCCGGCCGGCGAGTACCTCGGCGTACAGGCGCTGTTGCTGCGCCGGGCTGCCGTTCACGCGCAGCACTTCTAGGGCATAGAAATGGTTTTGCGGGATCTGCCCCAACGAGGCGTCGGCCTGGGCGATCAGCGCGATGACCTTGGCCAGCGTGACGTTGGACACGCCGGCGCCGCCGTGTTGTTTTGGCACGCTGATGCCCCACAGGCCGGAGCGGGAAAACGCATCTAGCTCCGGCCAGGGCAGGCGGCGTTCGCGGTCGCGCTGGGCGCTGTCGCGGCGCAGGTCTTCGGCGAGATCGCTGGCGACAATAAGGGCTTGTTCGTCGCTGGTGATAACCGCGACGTTTGCAGAGAAAGTCATAGGTGTTCTCCAGAATCTCGTGGAAAAGTGTTCTGGTCGGTCAGATCCAGGAGTGGCGAGCCGGCAACGTGCCGTTCAACCGATAGGCGCCGATCGCGTGATACTTCCAGCGCACCGGGTCGTGCAGCGTGTGTACCCGCGCATTGCGCCAGTGACGGTCGAGGTTGAATTCGGCGAGGGTGGCGCGGCTGCCGGCCAGTTCGAAGAGCTTTTCGCTGACCAGCAACGAGACCTCGGTGGTGAGCACCTTGGCCTCGGCCACGGCGATGGACGCGCGGGCGGCCGACTGCGCGGTGATCGGCGCGGCGCTGACCTGGTCCAGTACCTGACCGGCCTTGCGCAGCAGCGCTTGGGCGGCGTGCAGTTCGATGGTCAGCTTGCCGATGTCGGCGATCACATACAGGTCATCGCTGGCGCGTTCGACCTTGGCGTCGACCCATGGGCGCGAGCGTTCACGCACGAAGGCGAGGGTGTCGTCGAGGGCGCCACGGGCGATACCTGCGTCGATGGCGGCCTGGATCAATTGGGACACCGCGCCCTGGATGTTCGGGCTTTGGCCGATGCGCCAGTTGTCGACCACCAGTTCGGCGCTCACCGGCACCTGGTCCAACATTACGGTGCCGCTGGCGGTGGTGCGTTGGCCGAAGCCGGACCAGTCATCCACGATGCGCAGCCCTGGGGTGCCACGGCGTACAAAGGCCATGACCTGCCGGCCGTCATCGTTCAGCGCCTTGATCGCCACCCAATGGGCAAACAGTGCGCCGGTGGAGTAGAACTTCTGGCCGCTGACCACATGACCGTCGCCCTTGGCGGTGATGCGCGCCTTGAGTTCCAGGGTGTTTTTGGTGCCGCGCTCGGGGCCGCCGTTGCCGATGCGCCAGCCGTCCAGCACGCTCTGGAACAGCTGCTTTTTCTGGCGCTCGGTGGCTGCGCCCTGCAACAGGTGCAGGATGCCGAAATGGTTCTGCGGGATCTGCCCGAGGGCCGGGTCTGCCGCGCTGATGATCGCGAACACCTCGGCCAGGGTCACGAAAGACACTTGCGGGCCGCCGTACTCGCGGGGAATGGAAATACTGCCCAGCCCGCTGCGGGTGAACTGTTCGACCTGCGCCCACGGCAATTGGCGTTGCTGGTCGCGCTGGGCGGCCTGCACACGTGCAGCCTGGGCCAGCGCATGGGCTGCGTCGAGCGCCTCTGCATCGTTGCGCAGCACGGCGGCCGGCAACAGCAGGGGCGCGATATCCAGATCATTCCGGGGGGGTGTTAGAGCCAAGTTAGACATCAGCGCCGCTCCTTGGCTGCACGTAATGCCCTGGCGTTATGCACCGGGGTAATCCTGACCATACCGACCTCGCATTCAATGAAATAAAAACAGAAAAATCAGAGATGTCCGGTGGTCCGGTGCATATACCCTAAGCTTGTTAAATATTTAAATAAACTAACTTTTGGGAATATGCATAGAAGAGCCGTTACCCAGGTTCGCACGGCGAGCCGAGGGGCCGTGGTTGATAGGTCAATGCCGTCTTGGCGGTGTGGGGGGGGGTGCAGGCGGCGATACGTAACGTGCGTGCCGGCGCCCAGCGTGAATTATTGCCGACGCGATCCAGAATGCAGTACGTGACCTCGATGCGGCTGTCGTCCCCGCCTTCGACAATCACCGCCGACGGCACCCAGACCTGCACCGGCAGGCCCACCGTCTTCGCCTGGATCCGCGGCAGGTCCAGGCGCACATCGCCCCAGCGCAGGGTGATGGCATCGCCGCTGCTCATGTTCAGGTAGGGCTCGATGGTCAGTGGGATTCCACGCCGCGCCTGGCGCTCGTTGACGCCGTAACGGCGGATGGTCTCGGGCAGGCCGACCGGTGCAAGGTTCTGGTTTTCATCGCTGTACAGCGCCATCGGCTGGCCGCCTGGGAAGTTGGTCTTGACCCGTACCGTGGTCACTGCCGAACGCGACGGGCCGTGACCGATCCGCATGACCTGGTAGCGAACCTGTGCCAGGCCGTCCAGCACAAAGCTTTGCGGAACCCGCAGGTGGGTGGGTGCGCCGACCTTGCCCGCGCTCACCCGTCGTGAGGCGGCGAAGCAGTTGTTCCAGAACAGCTCGATCAGGTCGCCTTCGTCCATGCCGGGGTAAGGGGCGATGTCCACCAGCAGCTGTGCGGCCGCCAGTGCGTTGATGCCTTGTCGACTAGCTTGGGGCAGGATTGGGGCGGTGAGTATTGCCTCGGTTGCAGTGCGCGTCATAAGTCATCTCCTTGATGCAGCCAGCAGCAATCGTTCCGGCCCGTGGGCGCGGGTGCGCCGGGAGCTGGAAGGAACGATTTCAGTGAGTAGCCGGGATAGGATCCAATCCTCTGGGCGCTAGATAAGAGGGTTTGCCGCAAGGCGTCAATGGCGGCAAAGGGCTAAACGGCGGGTCGGAGAAGATTCAGAAGGGTCTGACTGGGAGGGGGGATTTTAAGACGGTGCTGGCGGTGTGTTTTACCTGAGGGTTCGCCGCATGCCTGTAGGCCCTGTGACAAGGGAGCAAGCTCCCTTGTCACAGGCCGGTGTGCTGCCTGGTTGCAACGGTATCAGTGAGCCAGGAATTTGCTCAGGAACTGTCGGGTGCGTTCTTCCCTGGGGTTGGCGAACAACGCCTTGGCATCGCCCTGTTCGACGATCACGCCCTTATCGAAAAAGATCACCCGGTTGGCCACGTCGCGGGCAAAGCTCATTTCGTGGGTGACGATGACCATGGTGCGATTCTCTTCGGCCAGGCTGCGGATGGTCGCCAGCACTTCGCCGACGAGCTCCGGGTCCAGCGCCGAGGTGGGCTCATCGAACAGAATCACCTCAGGCTCCATGGCCAGCGCCCGGGCAATCGCCACACGCTGTTGCTGGCCGCCGGACAGGCGCCGTGGGTAGGCGTCTTCCTTGCCTGCCAGGTCGACCCTGGCCAGCAGCTTGCGTCCCAGGGCGATAGCGTCTTGGCGTGGCATCTTCTTGACCACGGTGGGCCCTTCGATGACGTTTTCCAGCGCGGTGCGGTGCGGGAACAGGTTGAAGTTCTGGAACACAAAACCCACGTGCTGGCGCAAGCGCCGCACCAGGCTTTGTTGTTGGTTGAGCGGTTTGCTGCCGTCGATCTGGATGTCGCCCACCTTGATGCGACCGCTGGTGGGTTCTTCGAGGAAGTTCAGGCAGCGCAGGAAGGTGGTCTTGCCGGAACCGCTGGGGCCGATGATGGCGACGACTTCGCCTGCCTTGACCTCAAGATCGATACCGTTGAGCACCACCTGACCGTTGAATTGTTTGGTCAGCTTTTCCACCACGATCATGCTTCAGGACTCCAGGTCATGCCGGTTGACCCGGTCTTCCAGACGATTTTGAAAATGCGCCAGGATGCTCGCCAGCACCCAGTAGATCAGGGCTGCGGACAGATACATGGTGAAAATTTCGAAGGTGCGCGCCGACACCAGTTGCGCCTGGCGAAACAGCTCGGGCACCTGGATGGTCGCGGCCAGCGCCGTGTCCTTGACCAGCGAAATAAAGCTGTTGCCCAACGGTGGTAGGGCGGTGCGCATGGCCTGCGGCAGGATGGCCCGGCGCAGGGTCTGCGCGCGGGTCATGCCGATACTGGCCGCGGCTTCCCACTGGCCACGCTCGATGGAGGCGATGGCGGCCCGCAGGATTTCACAGGCGTAAGCGGCCATGTTCAGCGAAAAACCGATCATGGCAGCCGGAATCGGATCCAGCTCGATGCCCACTTGCGGCAAGCCGTAGTAGATCAAAAACAGCTGTACCAGCAAGGGCGTGCCGCGAAAGAACGACACGTAGACCCGGGCGGGCAAGCGCAGCAGCTTGAAGCGCGACAGACGCATCAAGGCCAGGCCGAAGCCCAGCAGCAAGCCGAAAAACATCCCGCCAAGGCTAAGAATCACCGTGTAATACGCGCCCTTGAGCAAAAAGGGCGCGGAGTCCAGCGCGAGTTGGAAACCTGCTTCCATTATTGAGTGACGTCAGCGTTGAAGTACTTCTCGGAGAGCTTCTTCAAGGTGCCATCGGCGCGCAGCTTGTCGAGGGCCTTGTTCACCGCGTCCAGCAGTTCAGGCTCGCCTTTGCGCAGGGCGATACCGGATTCCTGACGCGAGAAGGCGTCGCCGGCGGCGGCCGTGTCTGGGGCTTTCTTGGCGTATTCCAGGGCGGCCAGGCGGTCGATCAGGATGGCGTCAATGCGGCCGATGCGCAGGTCCTGAAATTTGGTCGGGTCGTCGTTGTAGGTCTTGATGATGGCTTTGGGTTGGTTGTCCTTGAGCCATTGTTCATAGTTGGTGCCCAGGCCTACGCCGACTTTCTTGCCGGCCAGATCGTTGGCAGTCTTGATCGTGTCGACGTTTTTCTTCAGCACCAGCGCCTGGATGCCGGAAACGGTATAGGGCTTGGAGAAGTCGTACTTCTTCTTACGCTCTTCAGAGATGGTGACTTGGTTGACCACCGCGTCCAGGCGCTTGGACTCCAGGGCAGCGAGGATGCCGTCCCATGGCGTGGCCTGCAGCTTGACCTTCACACCCAGCTCTTTGGCCAGGGCTTCGGACAGCTCCACTTCGAAACCGCTGAGCTTGCCGCTTTCATCGACGAAGCTGAACGGTGGGTAGGTGCCTTCCAGGCCAATCTTGATCTCGCCGGCCTTTTTGATAGTGGCCAGTTGTTCGCCGGCAACCGCTTGGCCCAGCCAACCGGCGCCCAGCGCCAGACCCAAAGTGCCAACCAGCAACGTGCGACGCAATACAGAAATAGTCATGAGAGCCCCTGTGTTTTTTATGTTGAGCGAAGCAGGTGACGCAGTAGGTCGTATCCTGCCTTAAAGCGCGAAGCGCGTCTTGGCCTTCGGCGCGATGATAAAGGCGGTTTTTAAGACTTGAAAATAATATAAATCTTAATTCATATTCCATTTCTGAATATGTGTTGGGTCTAATGTGGGAGGGGGCTTGCCCCCTCCCACATTCAGCCCGCGTTTATTCAGTTGAAAACTGAGTTGTACGCAAACAACGCCGGCGCCCCGCCGGTGTGCAGGAAAATGATCGGCCCGTCTTCAAACCGCTGACGCCCGATGCCATCGAGCAGACCGGCCATGGCCTTGCCCGTATAGACCGGGTCCAACAGCAGACCTTCCTGGCTGGCCAAAAGTTTGATCGCGGCCAGGGTGCCGGCATTCGGCTCGCCGTAGCGGGGCCCGAAGTATTCGTCCCACAGAATCACCTTGAACGCGTCGGGGATGCCCACGCCGAGCAACTCGGCCGTGCGCTCGGCCAGGCCCTGCACTTTCGGGCGCTGGGCTTCGTCGGTGCGCGACACGGTGATGCCCACCACCGGCAGGTTCGGCAGCGCTTCGCTCAACGCCAATGCCAGGCCGCTGTGGGTGCCGGCGCTGCCGGAGGCCAACACCACGGCAGCGAATTCCAGGCCGCTGTCTTCGATCTGTGCGGCCAGTTCCAGGCCCGCGCGCACGTAACCCAGGGCGCCGAGCGCATTGGAGCCGCCGATGGGCACCAGGTACGGCTTCTTGCCGTTGCTGCGCAGGCGGTCGGCGAGGGCATTGAGCTGGTCGTCGACGTTGTCGAGGTTCTCTACCAGTTCGACCTTGGCGTCGAACAGTTCCAGCAGCAGGCGGTTGCCATTGCCGAGGTAGTTGGGGTCTTCGGTAGCGGTAGGGTTTTCCAGCAGGGCGGCGCAGCCCAGGCCGAGCCTGGCGGCCAGCGCGGCGGTTTGGCGTACGTGGTTGGACTGGATGGCGCCGGCGGTCACCAAGGTATCGGCGCCCTGGGCGATGGCGTCGGCCGCCAGGTATTCGAGTTTGCGCAGTTTGTTGCCGCCCATGGCCAGTGGCGTGGTGTCATCGCGCTTGACGTAGATGTCCCGGCCCAGCCAGGTCGACAGCCGTTCGAGTTTTTCCAGGGCAGTGACGCCGCCCAACAGGTCCAGACGGTTAAAGCGGTCGAGCTGTTGCTTGATCATGGCTACGCACGGTTGCTGAAGGGATGAAGCGACTATAGGCAGGCACTTTTCATCGGGCAACCGTCAATCGCTTATGTCCAATAGTTCTTAGCATCGCACCATTGGTTCTTAAGGGCGGCCCGGTTGGATACCGTAAAGTGACGGCCATTACGTCAGGAGTGAATACCGTGAGTGAGCGTTCCAGCCATTGGCAATTACAGACCATCGTCAGCCAACTGCGCGGCGCCCGCGACCAATGGCGAACGCGCAACGGCCGGTTGAGCGGCGAGCATGGTGGCCGCGAATTGCCTTCGCGCGAGGCGGTGGCGCAGATCCTTGAAGCGCTGTGCGGGGCGCTGTTCCCGATGCGCCTGGGGCCGGCGGATTTACGCGAAGAGAGCGAAGACTTTTACGTCGGTCACACCCTCGACGTGGCACTCAACGCCTTGCTCGCCCAGGCGCGCCTGGAGCTGCGTTATGCCGCGCGCCAGGGTGGCCAGGATGACAGCCGGCTCGATGCCCATGCCATTCGCCTGATCCAGGATTTCGCGCTGGCCTTGCCTTCGTTGCGCAGCCTGCTGGACACCGATGTGCTGGCCGCGTACCACGGCGACCCCGCTGCGCGTAGCGTGGATGAAGTGCTGCTGTGCTACCCGGGGATCCTGGCGGTGATTCACCATCGCCTGGCCCACCACCTGTACCGCGCCGGCTTGCCGCTGCTGGCGCGGATCATCGCGGAAATCGCCCACTCGGCCACCGGCATCGATATCCACCCCGGCGCGCAGATCGGCCCGAGCTTCTTCATCGACCACGGCACGGGCGTGGTGATCGGCGAGACCGCGATCATCGGCGAGCGGGTGCGTATCTACCAGGCCGTGACATTGGGCGCCAAACGCTTCCCGGCGGACGAGGATGGGCAATTGCAGAAAGGTCATCCGCGCCACCCTATCGTCGAGGATGACGTGGTGATCTATGCCGGGGCGACGATCCTGGGGCGCATCACCATCGGCAAGGGCTCGACCATTGGCGGCAATGTGTGGCTGACCCGCAGCGTACCGGCCGAGGCGAACATCACGCAGGCGAACTTGCAGCATGACGATGGCGCGCAGAAGTAAAGAACCGGCATGAATCCCCTGTGGGAGGGGCAAGCCCCCTACCACTTTTGATTGCATTCCAGATTTTTACCGGATTTCTCCCTGCAATCGCTGAACGATTGGCTCCCGCCACCCGTCATACCAAACCTTGAGCTGGTGTAGGAAGTATCTGCCGCTCAGCCCTGCGATTAGTCCCAGACCGCCTTTTCATGTTTAACTTGAACGCTTGTTCAAGTTAAACCCGGTGGTTCGCTGCCCGCTCACAACAGGAGGCTTACCTTTGCTGAGTCCGTTTTTTACAGCCACATTCCCAACCCTCGGGGTGCATCGTTCATGAGTGCATCGTCCACCCCAGCCAGCGGCATGGTGCGCATGAATGCGCCGGTTTTCTACTTTGCCGCTACCTTCATTTTGCTGTTCGGCATCACGGTCATCGCTATCCCGCAACAGGCCGGTGCCTGGTTGCTGGCGGCGCAAAACTGGGCGGCCAATACGGTCGGCTGGTACTACATGCTGGCGATGACCCTGTATCTGGTCTTCGTGGTGGTCACCGCGTTATCGGGCTACGGCAAGATAAAACTCGGTGCCGACCACGACGAGCCCGAATTCAGTTACTTGTCCTGGGCCGGCATGCTGTTCGCCGCCGGCATCAGCATCACGCTGTTTTTCTTCTGCGTGTCCGAGCCGCTGACGCACCTGGTGCAACCGCCCCAGGGCGCGCCAATGAACGCTGACGCCGCGCGCCAGGCCATGCAGGTGCTGTTTCTGCACTGGGGCCTGCACGGCTGGGGCGTGTTTGCGTTCGTCGGCATGGCCCTGGCGTATTTCGCCTACCGGCATAACCTGCCGCTGGCGTTGCGCTCGGCGCTGTACCCGCTGATCGGCAAGCGCATCAACGGCCCCATTGGTTATGCGGTGGATGGCTTCGGCATCATTGCCACGGTATTCGGCCTGGGCGCCGACATGGGCTTTGGTGTGTTGCACCTCAACTCGGGTCTGGACTACCTCTTCGGCATCGCCCACACCCAATGGATCCAGGTCGGCCTGATCACCCTGATGATGGGCGCGGCGATCCTGGTCGCGGTGGCCGGCGTCGACAAGGGCGTGCGGGTGATGTCCGATATCAACATGCTGCTGGCCTGCGCGCTGCTGCTGTTCGTGTTGTTCGCCGGGCCTACCCAGCACTTGCTCAATACCCTGATCCAGAACATCGGCGACTACCTTGGCGCCTTGCCGACCAAGAGCTTCGACGTGTACGCCTACGACAAACCCAGCGACTGGCTGGGCGGTTGGACGGTGTTCTATTGGGCCTGGTGGATCGCATGGTCGCCGTTCGTGGGCCTGTTTATCGCACGCATTTCCCGTGGCCGTACCATCCGTGAATTCGTGTTCGGCGTACTCCTGATCCCGCTGGGTTTCACCCTGGCGTGGATGTCGATCTTCGGCAACAGCGCCATCGACCAGGTACTCAACCACGGCATGGCGGCGCTCGGTCAGTCGGCCATCGATGATCCGTCGATGAGCCTCTACCTGCTGCTGGAAACCTACCCGTGGAGCAAAACCGTCATTGCGGTGACGGTGTTTATCAGCTTCGTATTCTTCGTCACCTCGGCGGACTCGGGCACCGTTGTGCTGTCGACCTTGTCGTCCAAGGGCGGCAACGCCGATGAAGACGGGCCGAAATGGCTGCGCGTGTTCTGGGGCGCAATGACCGCGCTGGTCACCAGTGCCTTGCTGTTTGCCGGCAGTATCGACTCGTTGAAATCGGCGGTGGTGCTGACTTCGTTGCCGTTCTCGCTGATCCTGCTGTTGATGATGTGGGGCCTGCACAAAGCCTTCTATCTCGAGTCGCAAAAGCAGATTGCACAATTGCATTCGCTGGCGCCGATCTCGGCCTCGCGTAAAGGCAGGGGCGGCTGGCGCCAGCGCTTGAGCCAGGCAGTGCACTTCCCGTCGCGCGACGAGGTGTATCGCTTCCTTGACTCGACGGTACGCCCGGCAATTGAAGAAGTGACCGCTGTGTTCGTCGAAAAGGGCCTGAGCGTGGTCGCTCAGCCGGACCCGGCCAACGACAGCGTCAGCCTGGAAATCGGCCATGGCGAGGAGCACCCGTTCATCTACCAGGTGCAGATGCGCGGCTATTTCACACCGTCGTTCGCCCGTGGCGGCATGGGTTCCAAAGAGATCAACAACCGCCGCTATTACCGCGCGGAAGTGCACCTGAGCGAGGGCAGCCAGGACTACGACCTGGTCGGCTATACCAAGGAACAGATCATTAACGACATCCTCGATCAGTACGAGCGGCACCTGCAGTTCCTGCACTTGGTGCGCTGAAAACGGCCTGTGGATGTGCGTCAAACCGTTCCTCTCTTGTAGCGCTTTGCTGTAAAAGGATGAGGCAGACTTAAGCGATTCAGCGGCTTAAAAGGCTCGGGAATAACGTTATTCCCGGGCCTTGTTTGCCCCAAGCCCAGAGAGGATTCGATGACGTACATTGCAGCCGAAAACCGCTATGAATCTATCCCGTATCGCCGCGTAGGCCGCAGTGGACTGGTGCTACCCGCACTGTCCCTGGGGCTGTGGCACAACTTTGGCGACAGCACCCCGATCGACACCCAGCGCGCCCTGCTGCGCACCGCCTTCGACCTGGGGATCAACCACTTCGACCTGGCCAACAACTATGGCCCGCCCTATGGCAGCGCCGAGATCAATTTCGGCCGGCTGCTGCGCGAAGACTTCAAGCACTACCGCGATGAATTGATCATCTCCAGCAAAGCCGGTTGGGACATGTGGCCAGGCCCTTATGGCCAGGGCGGTGGCTCGCGCAAATACGTATTGGCCAGCCTCGACCAGAGCCTGCAGCGAATGGGCGTCGACTATGTGGATATTTTCTACTCCCACCGTTTTGACGCCGACACGCCCCTGGAAGAAACCGCCAGTGCCCTTGCCACTGCGGTGCAACAGGGCAAGGCGTTGTACATCGGTATCTCTTCGTATTCCGGTGTAAAAACCCGTGAAATGGCGGCGCTGCTCAAAGAGTGGAAAGTGCCGTTGCTGATCCACCAACCGGCCTACAACCTGCTCAACCGCTGGGTGGAAAAAGACCTGCTGGACACCACCGAAGAACTCGGTGCCGGGGTGATCGCTTTCACGCCGCTGGCCCAGGGGTTGTTGACCGACAAATACCTCAACGGCGTGCCCGCTGACGCGCGGGTCAATCGCCCGGGTGGCGGTTCTTTGCAGGCCGGGCATCTGTCCGAAGCCAACATCGCCCATGTGCGTGCGCTGAATGAAATTGCCCAGCGCCGTGGCCAGAGCCTGGCGCAACTGGCGTTGGCCTGGACCCTGCGCGACCCACGGGTAACCAGTGCGCTGATCGGCGCGAGCCGGCCGGAGCAGATTATCGAGAACGTCGGTGCGTTGAAGAACTTGAGCTTCACTGCCGAGGAGTTGGCAGAGATCGACCGGTTTGCGCAGGAAGGCGGGATTAACCTTTGGGAAAAACCATCCACGGCTGAATAGCCTGATACCACTGGGTCAAAAGTGCGGGAGGGGCTTGCCCCTCCCACCGTTGATTTTCGGCGTGACGACTAGAACGGTGCGTCGCCCAATATCGTCGCCCGATGCATCACCCGCCGCTGCGGCCGGTAGTCATCCACCGCGTAATGCTGGGTCGCGCGGTTATCCCAGAACGCCACGTCATTCTCCTGCCAGCGCCAACGGATGGTGAACTCCGGCCGCGTCGCGTGGGCGAACAGCAGCTTGAGAATCGCCTCGCTCTCGGCCGGTTCCAGTTCGTTGATCCTGGTGGTGAAGCCCTCGTTGATAAACAGCGACTTGCGCCCGCTGACCGGATGCGTGCGCACTACTGGGTGCGACAACGGTGGGTTTTTGCGGCGGGTTTCTTCCCAGCGCACCACGTCTTCGGCCGTGTTGCCGAAGCGCTCCAGCGGAAAGGACTTGGTGAAGTCGTGGGTAGCGGTGAGGCCGTTGAGCAGCGCCTTGAGCGGCTCGGACAACGCCGCATAGGCCGCAAACCCACTGGCCCACAAGCTGTCGCCGCCAAACGCTGGCAGCAGCTTGGCACTGAGCACCGCGCCGAGCGCCGGGGTCGGCAGGAAGGTCACATCGGTATGCCACACGGCATTGTCGCGCACGTCAGTGACGGCCGTGTCGAGGACCAGCACTTCGGGCTGTTCCGCCACGTTGGGGTAGATCGGGTGAATGTGCAGGTCGCCGAAATGCGCGGCGAATCGCGCCTGTTGCTGCGGCGTGATGGCTTGGTCGCGAAAGAACAGCACCGAGTGGCTGAGCAACGCGTGTTCGATGGCGTCGCGATGTTCGGCACTCAGCGGCTGGGTGATATCGACGCCGCTGATCTGGGCGCCCAGGGCGATGCTCAATGGGGTAACGGTCAGGCCGGTCATAGGTTCACCACTCAATGTGCCTGGCCATGCCAGGGCACCAGTTTGCGCTGCAGGGCGCGCAGGCTCATTTCCATCGCGAAGGCAATCAGGGCGATGACCAGGATCCCCAGCACCACCACGTCGGTGACCAGGAACTGCGCCGCCGACTGCACCATGAAACCCAGGCCGCTGGTGGCGGCGATCAGCTCGGCAGCCACCAAGGTCGACCAGCCCACGCCCAGGCCGATGCGCACACCGGTGAGGATGTCGGGCAGGGCGCTGGGCAGGATCACGTGGCGAATCAACTGGGCACGGCTCGCGCCCAGCGATTGCGCCGCGCGCAGTTTGGCCGGGTCGACAGTGCGCACGCCCGTCGCGGTCGCGATGGCGATTGGTGCAAAGATCGCCAGGTAAATCAGCAGCACCTTGGACAGCTCGCCGATGCCGCACCAGATCACGATCAACGGCAAGTAAGCCAGGGGCGGTATCGGCCGGTAGAACTCGATCAACGGATCAAGAATGCCGCGCGCAATGCGATTGGAACCGATGGCGATCCCCACCGGAACGGCGGTGAGCACTGCAAAGCCCAAACCCAGGCCGATACGGTTGAGGCTTGCGCCCAGGTGCTGCCACAAGGTGGCGTCCATATAACCGGTGGTCGCCAGCAGCCAGCCTTTTTGCAGCACCGCAGACGGTGGTGGCAGGAACAGCGGTTCGATCAAACCAGTGGCGGTGACGGCCCACCAAAGCGTCAGCAATGCCGCCAGGGTCAGCACGCTGACCCAGCGGGTACTCAGGTTGCGACGCACCGCGATCGCCATGTGCGCCGGCGGCTTGGCGACAGTGGCGGGGAGTTCATAGCTGCTCATGCGGATACCTGCCGTTGCGAAAATACTCTGCCCAGCACGTGCTCGCGGGTTTCGATAAAACGCGGGTCGGACTTGATCGCCCGTGCCGATTCGCCGGCCGCGTAGCGTTGGCCGAAGTCCAGTTGCAGGCGCTCGACGACCTGACCGGGGTTGGGCGCCAGCAGGATCAGATCGGTGGCCAGAAACACCGCCTCTTCGATGTCATGGGTAATCAGGAACACCGGCTTGGCCGTGCGCCGCCAGACTTGCAGCAGCAGCTCCTGCATCTGTTCGCGGGTGAACGCATCGAGGGCGCCGAAGGGTTCGTCCATCAGCAGCACGCGCGGGTCGGCCGCCAAGGCGCGGGCCAGGCCGACACGTTGTTTCTGGCCACCGGAAAGCTGCCAGATACGGCGGTTGTCGAAGCCGGCCAGGTCCACCAGGGCGAGCATTTCTCGCGCACGCGCTTCACGCTGCGCCTTGGCTACACCGGCCAACTCCAGGCCGAAACCGACGTTGGCCAGCACGTCCTGCCAGGGCAGCAACGCGTCGTCCTGGAACACCACGCCACGTTCGGCGCTCGGGCCTTTGACCGGTACGCCATCAAGGGTGATGCGCCCGGCGCAGGGTTCGACAAAACCGGCAATCAGGTTCAACAGCGAGGTCTTGCCACTGCCGGAAGGGCCCAGGGCGACCAGCAATTGCTGGGGCCCAAGCTCAAGTGAAATATCTGCCAGTACCGGTTCCGGGGCGCCTGGGTACTGTGCGCTGATGCGCTCCAGTTGTAGCAAGGCCATCGCGACGAACTCCTTGAATCAGTTGGTGATGAACTTGGCGTTGATGTAAGGGGCGTAGTCCGGCAGCACGGCGTCGACTTTGCCTTGTTCCTTGAGGAATGCGGCGGTATCGGTCACGGCCTTGGTGGTCGGTGCGCCGAGCAAGGTCACTTGGTCCGCGGTCAGCGGGTAGACGTTGCCTTGCAGCAGCAACGGAATGTCGCTGGCCTTGGCACCGGAGAGCTTTACCAGTTTGTCGACGTTGCTTTTGTCGGCGAGCCAGGCTTGTGGGTCTTTGCGGTATTGGGCGTAGGCGTCCAGCGTGACTTTGGCGAAGGCAGTGACGATTTCCGGGTGCTTCTCGGCGAAATCCTTGCGCACGATCCACGCGTCGAACGTCGGTGCGCCGAACTTGGCCAGTTCGCCGGAGGTGATCAACACTTTGCCGTTTTCCTTGGCCACGCCCAGGGCTGGGTCCCACACATAGGTGGCGTCGATATCACCGCGCTTCCAGGCGGCGATGATCGCCGGAGGCGCGAGGTTGAGAATCGTGACTTTCGACGGGTCGATGTTCCAGTGCTTCAACGCGGCCAGCAGGCTGTAGTGGCCGGTGGATACGAACGGCACGGCGACCTTTTTGCCGATCAGGTCCTGTGGGCTGTTGATGCCGGAACCGTCGCGCGCTACCAAGGCCTCGGCACCGCCGATCTGGGTGGCGACCAGAAAGGTCTGCACCGGCACTTTGCGGGTGATCGCGGCGGTCAGCGGGCTGGAGCCGAGATAGCCGATCTGTACGTCGCCCGAGGCGATGGCGGCAATGATGTCGGCACCGTTGTCGAATTTGCGCCAGTCTATTTTGGCGTGGGTGGCTTTTTCATAGGCGCCATCGGCCTGGGCGACCTTGGCGGGGTCTACGGTGGTCTGGTAGGCGATGGTCACATCCGCCGCCTGGGCAAACAGGCTGGCACCGGCCAGGGACAATGCGGCCAGAAGGCGCAGAGGGGTCAGCAGTTTCAAGGGTAAGCTCCTCAATCAGGCGGCCGAGGGTCGGCATGTGAGGAGACTAAATGATCTAAGAATCCGAAAATAAATAACTTTTTCGAATTAGCTTATGGGCGAAAGGTTGAAGCAATCTTCCTGCAAGTGAAGGGCAACTGTGGGAGGGGGCTTGCTCCCGATAGCAGGGTGTCAGTCGGTATAGGCATCAACTGACCCGCCGCCATCGGGAGCAAGCCCCCTCCCACCGGGAACCGCGTAGGTCCTTAGTTGCTGATGGCGAGGATGCTTGCCTGGTACGAACCGACGAACACATCGAAATCGCCCACTTCGTTTTGCTCCAGCTCTGCCTGCTGCGCCAGCGACGTGCGGGCCAGCTCTTCAAAACGTGCCTGCTCTTCGGGCGCGAGCGGTTCCTTGCGGAAATACTCGGCGTGCAGCTGGCTCTGATGCAGCGAGAACTGCGCGAAACTTTCTTTGCGTTCGGCCATCGCCGCCAGCACCTTGGCCGACGGCGTCAGGGACGGGTCCTGAACCTTCGCCAGTTGAGCGTCCAGCGCCTCGCTGTGTTCAGTGATGCCATGGCTCTGATCGAGCAGAGCGGCCAGCGGGGCGATCTTCTCCAACAGCTCGGCCGCCCACTCTTTCATGTCCACTGGCTGGCCGTCACGCTGCAATTGCAGGCCCGGACGCCGACCTTCCTTGACCACGCTGAGGAAGTTGGAGGTGGCGTTGCCGCACTCGTTGTTGGCGAACAGTGGGCTGTCGTTCAGCGCGCAATACAGCAGGAACGCATCGAGGAAGCGCGACTCCGGCAGGTCGATGCCCATCGGCAGGAACGGGTTGATGTCCAGGCAGCGTACTTCGATGTACTGGATGCCACGGGCCATCAGCGCCTGGATCGGGCGCTCGCCGGTGTAGGTCACGCGCTTGGGGCGGATGTTGGAGTAGTACTCGTTTTCGATCTGCAGGATGTTGGTGTTGAGCTGCACCCACTCACCGTCCTTGTGCGTGCCGACTTCAACGTACGGCGCGTACGGTGTTGCTACCGCTTCGCGCAGGCTATCGGTGTAGCTCGCCAAGTCGTTGTAGCACGGCGTCAGGCCGGCTTGGGCGTTGCTCTGGTAACCCAGGTCGCTCATGCGCAGGCTCGTGGCATACGGCAGGTACAGGGTGTCGGCGTCGAGCACTTCCAACTGGTGCGAGCGACCGCGCAGGAAGCCCGCGTCCAAGGCCGGCGAGGCACCGAACAGGTACATCAGCAGCCAGCTGTAGCGGCGGAAGTTGCGGATCAGCGCGATGTAGGCCGTGGACTGGTAATCGCGGTCGGTGCCGACAAAACCTTCAGTCTCCTTGAGCAACGGCCACAGCTGTTCCGGCAGGGAAAAGTTGTAGTGGATGCCGGCGATGCACTGCATGGTCTTGCCGTAACGCAGGGCCAGGCCCTTGCGATACACGTACTTGAGCTGGCCGATATTGGAGGTGCCGTAGTAGGCAATCGGAATATCTTCCTCGGCCGGCAAGGGGCACGGCATCGAGGGGCTCCACAGGTATTCGCTGCCGAGCTTGGTGTAGGCGAAGCGGTGGATCTTGTCCAGGCTGCTCAGGGTATCGGCCGGGTTGGGCAGGGCCGGGGTGATGAACTCCAGCAGCGATTCCGAGTAGTCGGTGGTGATCAATTCGTTGGTCAACGCGGCGCCCAGGGCTTCGGGGTGCGGCGTTTGTGCCAGGCGACCCTCACCGGTAACGCGCAGGCATTCACGCTCGATGCCGTGCAGGCATTGCTCTAGCAGGGAGAGGTGTTCGCGCTTGCCGAGCAGGGCCAGGCGGCGGTTGAGAAGTTCGCTCAAGTTGGATTCCTTCACGCGTCAGTCGCCCCAATATGGGGGTGGGCAGGACGGTCTACAAGGGTGAAGTTAAAACTGGCGTGATCGCCTGGTTTTGAGTCGATTTGACCCGCTATAAATAAAGCCTACTTCATTCTACGAATTGGGCTACAGCGCAGCGGGAAAATTCCGGCGCTGTTATCGCAGCGCCGAAATTAACTCAAATCAAGGGTGAGGAGCTATAGGACAGCGAACGTGCCCTGCGCTTTTGCGACAAGTCTTTCGTCCTGATACACGTCCGCTTCGACCACCAGGGTGCGTCTACCGGCGTGAATCACCCGGCTGGTGCACAGCACGTCACCGTCTTCCACGGCGCGAATGTAGTTGATCTTGCATTCGATGGTCGCGCTCTGCTGGTCGAAGCCATGGGAACTGGAACATGCCAGGCCCATGGTGATGTCCACCAGGCTGAAAATCGCCCCGCCATGCAGCTTGCCCGCGCGGTTACGCAGGTGCGGCTGCAGGGTCAGGGCCACCTCGGCAACGCCTTCTTCCAGGCGTTGCAGGCGGCAGCCGATCAGTTCGCTGAAGGCGCTCTGGGTCAAACCGGCGGGGATTTGCATCAGCGCTTCTTCAACTGCTTGGCGTTGGCGAACAGCGAGGCCATGGCGTTGTTGCTCGGCGCCGCAGTCGCGGTTTCCTTGCGGGGGGCGTTGTTCTGCGATGGGCGTGGCGCGGAGCCAGGGCGCGCACCACGGGCACCGTCGATTTTTTCGCCGGGCGTGTCGCTCATGCGCATCGACAGGCCGACGCGTTTGCGCGGGATATCAACTTCCATGACCTTGACCTTGACCACGTCGCCGGCCTTTACCGCCTCACGCGGGTCTTTGATGAACTTCTCCGAAAGCGCGGAGATGTGCACCAAACCGTCCTGATGCACGCCGATATCCACGAAGGCACCGAAGTTGGTCACGTTGGTCACCACGCCTTCAAGGATCATGCCCGGTTGCAGGTCCTTGAGGTCTTCGACGCCGTCCTGGAACTCTGCGGTCTTGAACTCTGGGCGCGGGTCGCGGCCAGGCTTTTCCAGCTCTTGCAGAATGTCGGTGATGGTCGGTACGCCGAAGGTTTCGTCGGTGTACTTTTTCGGGTCCAGGCGCTTGAGGAACGCAGCGTCGCCGATCAGCGAGCGGATGTCTCGGTCGGTTTCGGCGGCGATGCGTTGCACCAGCGGGTAGGCTTCCGGGTGAACGGCCGACGAATCCAACGGGTTGTCGCCGTTCATCACACGTAGGAAACCGGCGGCTTGTTCGAAGGTTTTTTCACCCAGGCGTGCAACTTTTTTCAGCGCGGCGCGGGTTTTGAAGGCGCCGTTTTCGTCACGGTGGGTGACGATATTCTGCGCCAGCGTGGCGTTGAGGCCGGAGATGCGCGCCAGCAGTGCCACGGAAGCGGTGTTTACGTCCACGCCCACGGCGTTTACGCAGTCTTCCACTACGGCATCCAGGCCTCGCGCCAGTTTCAATTGCGAGACGTCATGCTGGTACTGGCCGACACCGATGGATTTAGGGTCGATCTTCACCAGTTCGGCCAGCGGGTCCTGCAGGCGACGGGCGATGGACACCGCGCCACGGATCGACACGTCGAGGTCCGGGAATTCCCTGGACGCCAGTTCCGACGCCGAGTACACCGAAGCGCCCGCCTCGGAGACCATGACTTTGGTCATCTTCATGGCTGGGTATTTTTTGATCAGCTCGGCGGCCAGCTTGTCGGTTTCGCGGCTGGCGGTGCCGTTGCCGATAGCGATCAGGTCTACCGAATGCTTGGCGCACAGGGCGGCCAGGATGGCGAGTGTCTGGTCCCACTTGTTGTGTGGCACGTGCGGGTACACGGTGGCGTGGTCCAGCAGCTTGCCGGTGGCATCGACCACCGCGACCTTGCAGCCGGTGCGCAGGCCTGGATCGAGGCCCAGGGTGGCGCGCGGGCCGGCCGGTGCGGCCAGCAGCAGGTCGTGAAGATTGTGGGCGAACACGTTGATCGCCTCGGTTTCGGCGCCGTCGCGCAGCTCGCCGAGCAGGTCGGTTTCCAGGTGGGTGTAGAGCTTGACTTTCCAGGTCCAGCGCACGACTTCACCGAGCCACTTATCCGCAGGACGGTTCTGATTCTGGATGCCGAATTGTTGACCGATCATGCCTTCGCACGGGTGCATGGTGCCCGGCAACTCGTCGCCGACTTTCAGCGCGCAGCTGAGAATGCCTTCGTTGCGGCCGCGGAAAATTGCCAGTGCACGGTGAGACGGCATGCTTTTGAGCGGTTCGTCATGCTCGAAATAATCGCGGAACTTGGCGCCTTCTTCCTCTTTGCCGGCGATGACGCGAGCGCTGAGGATGGCTTCCTGCTTGAGGTAAGTGCGCAGTTTTTCCAGGAGGTTGGCGTCTTCGGCGAAGCGCTCCATGAGGATGTACTTGGCGCCTTCGAGGGCGGCCTTGACGTCGGCGACGCCTTTTTCGGCATCGATAAAGCGCGCGGCTTCGGCTTCCGGGGCCAGCGACGGATCGTTGAACAGCCCGTCGGCCAGCTCGCCCAGGCCGGCTTCGAGGGCGATCTGGCCCTTGGTGCGGCGCTTTTGTTTGTACGGCAGGTAGAGGTCTTCGAGACGGGTCTTGGTGTCGGCAAGCTTGATGTCACGCTCGAGTTGCGGGGTCAGCTTGCCTTGTTCCTCGATGCTGGCGAGGATGCTGATGCGCCGTTCGTCGAGTTCTCGCAGGTAGCGCAGGCGCTCTTCCAGGTGACGCAGTTGGATGTCGTCGAGGCTGCCGGTCACTTCTTTTCGGTAACGGGCGATAAAGGGCACCGTGGAGCCCTCATCCAGTAGAGCGACGGCCGCTTCGACCTGTTGTGGGCGTACACCGAGTTCCTCGGCGATGCGGCTGTTGATGCTGTCCATAAAACCACCTGAAATTCTGAAAAGCAGCTCGCAGGCCCGGGAAACAAGGCCTTGCGCAGCTGGTTGAGCGGCCCGACTGGCGCCGCTACCTGGGTCAAGAGGCAGCCTATTGACCCTCGAAATCGGGAAATTGCTGCCCTGCGCTGAAAAAACGGATGAAGCCGTAAACAGTAAAGTCTGACAGTGCCCCTGCACGAAGGCGCCGCATTATAACCAGCGTTCTGCCCTTGGGGGGTACCGCGCCGGCGGTTGTAGGGCGCGGGTTCACTGGCAGTGGAGGAAAAATCTGCTAACAATGCACACGGTGCGTATAACGGCAGCTAGGCCATAATGCGCGCCGAGATAAGAGGAGCATCCAATGAGCAGCACTGCACAAACTGCTGAAGGCGAAAAAATTCTCATCGTTGATGACGATCCGGGGCTGAGCAGCCTGCTGGAGCGTTTTTTCAACTCCAAGGGCTACCGTGCCCGCGCGGTGCCGAACACCGAGCAGATGGACCGCCTACTGGGGCGCGAAGTGTTCAACCTGGTCGTACTCGACCTGATGCTGCCCGGCGAAGACGGCCTGACTGCCTGCAAGCGCCTGCGCGGCGCGAACAATCAGATTCCAATCATCATGCTCACCGCCAAGGGCGATGAGCTGAGCCGCATCAAGGGCCTTGAACTGGGCGCTGATGACTACCTGGCCAAGCCATTCAACCCGGATGAACTGATGGCCCGGGTCAAAGCCGTACTGCGTCGTCAGGCCCCGCCGGTTCCTGGCGCGCCCGGCAGCGAAGACGAAAGCGTTACCTTTGGCGATTACGAGTTGTCGCTGGCAACGCGCGAACTCAAGCGTGGCGACGAAGTGCACATGCTCACCACCGGCGAATTCGCAGTGCTCAAGGCCTTGGTGATGAACGCACGCCAGCCGCTGACTCGCGACAAGCTGATGAACCTTGCCCGTGACCGGGAATGGGACGCTCTGGAACGCTCCATCGACGTGCAGATCTCCCGTCTGCGCCGGATGATCGAGCCAGACCCGTCCAAGCCACGTTATATCCAGACGGTATGGGGCGTGGGTTATGTGTTTGTGCCGGATGGCACCGCAACCAAGTGATCGATGATTTGCAGCGGCGAGCATCCTGGCGTTTGATCCCATGAAGGTCAACGGCGTGCTCGGCGTCTGCAATTCTGCGAGCGCCGCTCGTTCCTGCAAGGTGTCCAGCTGTCATCTATGAAAACCCCGCTGTGGTTCCCACAAAGTTTCTTCTCGCGCACCCTTTGGCTGGTGCTTATTGTCGTTCTGTTTTCCAAGGCACTTACGCTGGTTTATCTGTTGATGAACGAGGACGTGCTGGTGGATCGGCAGTACAGCCATGGTGTCGCCTTGACGCTGCGTGCCTACTGGGCCGCCGACCCCGAGAACCGCGAGAAGATCGCCAAGGCCGCCACCCTGGTGCGCGTGGCCGGCGCGGGCGTGCCGGAGGGTGAGCAGCACTGGCCCTACAGCGAGATCTACCAACGCCAGATGCAGGCCGAACTGGGTGAAGACACCGAGGTGCGGCTACGCATGCATGTGTCTCCCGCCTTATGGGTGCGCGCGCCGAGCCTGGGGGAAGACTGGCTGAAAGTGCCGCTGTACCCGCACCCGCTGCGGGGGCAGAAGATCTGGAATGTGCTGGGCTGGTTCCTGGCTATTGGATTGCTTTCAACCGCATCCGCGTGGATTTTCGTGCGGCAGCTCAACCAGCCGCTCAAGCGCCTGGTATTTGCCGCCCGCCAACTGGGTCAAGGGCGCAGCGTGCGTTTGCCGGTCAGCGATACGCCCAGCGAGATGACCGAGGTGTACGGGGCGTTCAACCAGATGGCCGAAGACGTCGAACAGGCCGGACGCGAACGTGAACTGATGTTGGCGGGAGTATCCCACGACCTGCGCACGCCGCTGACGCGCCTGCGGTTGTCCCTGGAGTTGATGGGTAACCACACCGACCTTACCGATGACATGGTCCGCGACATCGAAGACATGGACGCGATCCTCGACCAGTTCCTGGCGTTTATCCGTGATGGCCGTGATGAGGTGGTGGAGGAGGTCGACCTGACGGATCTGGTGCGTGAGGTCGTTGCGCCCTACAACCAGAACGGCGAACAGGTGAGCATGCGTCTGGAACCTATCCAGCCGTTTGCATTGCGGCGTGTGTCGATGAAACGTCTGCTGAACAACCTGATCGGCAATGCTCTGCACCATGCCGGTTCCGACGTGGAAGTGGCTGCGTACGTGTCGGGTGACAGCGCTGCGCCCTATGTGGTGTTGAGTGTGATGGACCGTGGCACGGGGATCGACCCGGCGGAGCTGGAAGGCATCTTCAACCCCTTCACCCGTGGCGACCGTGCCCGGGGTGGCAAGGGCACGGGGTTGGGGCTGGCGATTGTGCGGCGGATTGCTTCGATGCATGGCGGCAACGTGGAATTGCGTAATCGCGAAGGTGGCGGCCTTGAAGCACGGGTGCGTTTGCCGCTTGGGCTGATGCTGCCAAGAGACGCGGTCTAGCCAAAATATGGGAGGGGGCTTGCCCCCGATAGCGGTGGATCAGCCAGCTTATTTGTAGCTGACCCACTGCAATCGGGGGCAAGCCCCTTATCACGCGTGGTGCTCTGTTGTGTCAGCGGGCGGGGGTTAACCCTTGCCCTTGGTCCGGGTCATATTTGGGCCACCGTTTTTCTCCAGATGCTGAATGATGATTCCCGCCACATCCTTGCCGGTGGTGGTCTCGATCCCTTCCAGGCCCGGCGACGAGTTGACCTCCATCACCAATGGCCCATGGTTGGAGCGCAAGATATCCACACCCGCTACCGCCAACCCCATTACCTTGGCTGCCCGCAGTGCGGTCATGCGTTCTTCCGGGGTGATCTTGATCAGGCTGGCACTGCCGCCACGGTGAAGGTTGGAGCGGAACTCGCCCGGCTTGGCCTGGCGCTTCATCGCCGCAATTACCTTGTCGCCTACCACAAAGCAGCGGATATCCGCCCCACCGGCTTCCTTGATGTATTCCTGCACCATGATGTTCTGCTTGAGGCCCATGAACGCCTCGATCACCGACTCGGCCGCTGTCGCGGTTTCACACAGCACGACGCCGATGCCCTGAGTGCCTTCCAGCACCTTTATCACCAGCGGTGCGCCGTTGACCATTTCGATCAAGTCCGGGATGTCGTCGGGGGAGTGGGCGAAGCCGGTGACCGGCAGGCCAATGCCACGGCGCGACAACAGTTGCAGCGAGCGCAACTTGTCTCGCGAGCGCGCAATAGCCACCGATTCGTTCAGGGGATACACCCCCATCATTTCAAACTGGCGCAACACGGCGCAGCCATAGAACGTCACCGACGCGCCGATGCGCGGGATCACTGCATCGAAGCCTTCCAGCGGCTTGCCCCGGTAGTGGATCTGCGGCTTGTGGCTGGCAATGTTCATATAGGCACGCAACGTGTCGATCACCACCATTTCGTGGCCACGTTCGGTGCCGGCCTCGACCAGGCGGCGGGTGGAATACAGACGCGGGTTTCGCGACAGCACAGCAATCTTCATGCAGCACCTGGGGCAGAAATAGTAGAGACCGGGAACACCGGCTTGTCTTGAACGTACTTGACGCCGGGATTGACCACCAAGTGGCCGTCAATCAGCGCCTTGGAACCCAGCAACAGGCGGTAACGCATAGCCTTGCGGCAGGTCAGGGTGAATTCCACCCGCCATACCCGATCGCCCAGCGCCAGGGTGGTGCTGATCACATAGCGCACCTGCGCATGACCGTTGGAGCTCTTGATGGTTTTCATCGTCACCAGCGGCGCTTCACAGCGACGGTGACGCAGTTGCACCACACTGCCCAGGTGCGCCGTAAAGCGTACCCATTTTTCTCCGTCGCGCTCGAAGGGCTCGATATCGGTGGCGTGCAGGCTCGAGGTGCTGGCACCGGTGTCGATCTTCGCGCGCAGGCCAGCCACTCCCAAATCGGGAAGTGCCACCCATTCACGCAGACCTACAACGGTCAAATGGTCAAATGTCTTCAATATGGATAACCGATCAGTTCGCCCAGGCCTGAGGTGAGACCTCGGCCAGTGCATTGAATGCAGGCTTGGCGAACCAGTAACCCTGCATCAGAAATATTCCACAGTCGGACAGAAAGTCTCGCTCGCCAGCACTTTCAATGCCTTCGGCGATGACAGTAACCCCCAACTGCTCACAGATTGTGACAATCCCCCGGACGATCACCTGACGGACACGGTCCTTGTCGACATCGCGGATCAGCGCCATATCGAGTTTGATCAAGTCAGGTTGGAAATCGGCCAGCAGATTCAGCCCCGAATAGCCCGCGCCGAAATCGTCGATGGCGGTCTTGAAACCGAATTCGCGGTATTCACGCAGAATATTCGTCAAATGGCGATAGTTATCTACGTGCTCGCTTTCCAGTGTTTCGAAAATCAGCCGGTCCACTGGAAAGTTGTGCGCACGTGCCGCCTCCAGCGTGCTACGGATACACAGCTCCGGGCGATATACGGCATTGGGCATGAAATTGATGGACAGGTGGGTCTGCATCCCCAAGGCGGCCGCACCAGCAATGGCTTGCGTGCGACAGCGTTGGTCGAAGCGGTAGCGATTGCTCTGATTGACGCGCGCCAGCACCGTCAAGGCGCCTTCACCCTGAATGCCGCGCACCAAGGCCTCATTGGCAAAGATCGACTGGTCGCGAAGGTCTACGATGGGTTGGTAGGCGAAAGCAAAGTCGAACCCCAGGGGCTCGCTTTGCCGGCAACCCACGCACGGCTGGTTTGGCGAGGTGAGTGAAAGCGGAAAGTCGGTCACGGCGTATCCTCGCGAAAACAGAATGCTATCTGGCGTATCTTAGGTGAGCCTTGGGGTTTATGCGTCGAAGGGTTTCAACGGTAAAGTTGCGACATTTTTCAGAGCGAGGAATTCAAGTGGCTCAGAAGCAGGAAGAGGAAGAAAAGGTTCGGCTGGATAAGTGGCTGTGGGCGGCGCGCTTCTATAAGACCCGTGCCCTGGCAAAAGCCGCCATCGAGAGCGGCAAAGTGCATCACCGTGGCGAGCGCTGCAAGCCGGGCAAGGAGCCGCGCATTGGCGATGAGTTCCAGATTCGCACCGGTTTTGATGAAAAAACGATCGTCGTGCAGGCGCTTTCCATTGTGCGCCGTGGCGCCCCTGAAGCGCAGGCGTTGTACGCCGAGACCGAAGCCAGCATCGCCAAGCGCGAAAATGCGGCGGCGATGCGCAAGGCGGGAGCTTCAGGCCTGACCACCGATGGCAAGCCGAGCAAGAAGCAACGCCGCGATCTGTTCAAGTTTCGCGGCAGCGGCAATGAAGATTGATTGTGCCTGTCCCAGTCAAATGTGGGAGAGAGCAAGCCCCTTCCCACATTTAGCCTGCAGTATTAAGCACCGGGGCGTATGACGCTTAATTGCCCGATCACCGGCAACTTGCCGAGTGACTCAAAAATCGGCGTCGTCACCTTTAGCAACCCCTCCGACACCTTCGCTGCAAACGGTGTGTAATAACCCCAACCCAGCGCCAACAGGGCCAGCAACACGCCGCCGATGTAATCGTCCTGGCCCCAATGCGCGCCTGCCACCAGGCGCGGCATCATGAACAACACCGCCAACCCCCAAATCACCAGTAACTGCCCGATACGCTGGGCAAACACGGTCATGAACATCCCCCAGATCAACAGCACCGACGCATGATCCCCCGGAAAGCTCTGGCTCGAACGGTCCTTCAGCTCCCAGGTCTTCTCCAGGCCGGGGAAAAAGTCGCTCATCTGAATGGCCCCGCCGACCACCATCGAAGGGCTGCTGTGTTGCCAGCCCATTTGCGCCGCCAGCTTGGAAAACAGCATGCGGATAAACAGCAACAGCAACAAAATGCCGACAAAACCTAACAGCGCCTGGCGCACCTGCGCGGCCTTGAATACCCAGTCGCCGCGAATCAGCAGGGTCAGCAGAATCACCCCGACCACCGCATCAAACGGTCTCAAACTGGCTACAGCCCACACATGCAGCCATGTTGTATGGGTCGCCAGCGGGTCGTTGAGCAGATGAAACAGCCACTCGTCGAAAATCAAACACAGCATTTGCCCCGTGGGCCACAGCCAAAAACACAGCAGCCCGATAGCGAGTAGATTGCAAAGAGCCCATCGCCGGAGGTTCCACTTGGCTTGGAACAAACCCGGATTGTTCATAAACTGTCCCTCTTCGCTCTATTAAGTTCTCTGTTTCCAGGAGAAAACCGCACCAAAACGGTGCTAAAGCGTTTAATTTTATAAACGTTGTAATCAATTTGTCATCAATTCAGATACCCAGACCTATGACTGATCTACCGGATACCGACTTCACTCAACGCTTCATTTTCGACGAGAACGACGCCCGCGGCGAACTGGTCTCCCTGGAGCGCAGCTACGCAGAAGTCCTTGCCAAGCACCCCTATCCGGAGCCGGTCGCGCAACTGCTCGGTGAGTTGATGGCGGCCGCTGCGCTGCTGGTTGGCACCATGAAATTCGACGGTCTGCTGATCCTGCAGGCGCGGTCTGAAGGGCCGGTGCCCATGCTGATGATCGAGTGCTCCAGCGAGCGTGAAATCCGTGGCCTGGCCCGTTACCACGCCGACCAGATCGCGCCTGACGCTACCCTGTCCGATCTGATGGCCAATGGCGTATTGGCCATTACGGTCGACCCTACGGAAGGCCAGCGTTACCAGGGCATCGTCGACCTCGACGGCGAGACCCTGTCGGACTGCTTCACCAATTATTTCGTCATGTCCCAGCAAGTCGGCACCAAGTTCTGGCTCAATGCCGACGGCAAGCGCGCCCGCGGCCTGCTGTTGCAGCAATTACCGGCTGACCGCATCAAGGACGACGATGACCGTGCTGAAAGCTGGCGGCATATCATTGCCCTGGCCGACACCCTGAAGGCCGAAGAACTGCTGGGCCTGGACAACGAAACCATCCTGCATCGCCTGTACCACGAAGAGGCCGTACGCCTGTTCGACGCACAGGGCCTGCGCTTCAATTGCAGCTGTTCGCGCGAGCGTTCGGCCAATGCCTTGGTCAGCCTGGGCCTGGAAGATGCGCAGCAATTGGTTGTGGAACACGGTGGCCATATCGAGATCGACTGCCAGTTCTGCAACGAGCGCTACCTGTTCGATGCGGCGGATGTCGCTCAATTGTTCGCTGGCGCGGGCATCGACACGCCTTCCGACACCCGCCACTAAAACGTTTAAGCACAGGTAAATCACCTGACAAATGCCGGATTAGAGGTGTTCTGACGGGAGGGCCCTACTCTTTTTGGGCTTTTCTGGCATAATCCGGCCCACTTTTTTCGCGGTAGTAGTGCGCAACTTTCTACTACAAAACGTTTGGAGCACTCGGCCATAGGCCGACGGGGAACCTCATGACGCAAGCCAATAACGCCGTATACACCGATCTGAGTGTTGACGATCTGGTCAAAGAAGCCCTGCAGCGCGGTGAAGGCGTGCTTGCCGATACTGGTGCGCTGGTAGTGGAAACCGGTCACCGCACCGGTCGTTCACCGGTTGACCGTTTCATCGTTGAAGAGCCTTCCACCCAGGACGCCATCGCCTGGGGCCCGATCAACCGCAAGTTCCCAGCCGACAAGTTCGATGCCCTGTGGAACCGCGTAGAAGCCTTCAACAACGCGCAAGAGCACTTCGTTTCCCACGTTCACGTAGGGGCTGCCGAAGACCACTACCTGGCCGTTAAAATGACCACCCAGACGGCCTGGCAGAACCTGTTCGGTCGTTGCCTGTTCATCAACCCGGCCCAATACAACCCGGCCGGTCGCGACGAATGGCAAGTGCTCAACGTGGCCAATTTCGAGTGCGTGCCTGAGCGTGACGGCACCAACTCCGACGGTTGCGTGATCCTCAATTTCGCCCAGAAAAAAGTGCTGATCGCCGGCATGCGTTACGCCGGTGAAATGAAAAAAGCCATGTTCTCGGCGCAGAACTTCCTGCTGCCGGCCGCCGACGTGCTGCCGATGCACTGCGCCGCCAACATTGGCGAAGCGGGCGACGTGACCCTGTTCTTCGGTCTGTCGGGTACCGGCAAGACCACTCTGTCGGCCGACGAAAGCCGTTACCTGATCGGTGACGACGAACACGGTTGGGGCGAGGGCGTGGTGTTCAACATCGAAGGCGGTTGCTATGCCAAGTGCATCGACCTGTCCGAGAAGAACGAGCCGGTCATCTGGAAAGCCATCAAGCACGGCGCAGTCTTGGAAAACGTCGTGATCGACGACGCCAAGCACGCCGACTATGCCGACGTGAGCCTGACCCAGAACAGCCGTGCCGCCTACCCGCTGGAGCACGTTGCCAAGCGTTCCGAGAAGAACCTGGGCGGCGAGCCAAACGCAGTGATCTTCCTGACCTGCGACCTGACCGGCGTACTGCCGCCCGTGTCGATCCTCAGCGAAGAACAAGCGGCCTACCACTTCCTGTCCGGCTACACCGCATTGGTGGGCTCGACCGAAATGGGCTCGGGCAGCGGCATCAAGTCGACCTTCTCCACCTGCTTCGGCGCGCCATTCTTCCCACGCCCGGCCGGCGAATACGCTGAGCTGTTGATCAAGCGCATCCGCGGCTTCGGCTCCAAGGTGTACCTGGTCAACACCGGCTGGACCGGCGGCGGCTACGGTGTCGGCAAACGCTTCAACATCCCGACCACGCGCGGCGTGATCGCAGCGATCCAGAGCGGCGCGTTGATCGGTGCCGAGACCGAACACCTCGACACCATCAACCTCGACGTGCCTTTGGCCGTACCGGGCGTTGAAACCGGCCTGTTGAACCCACGTAACACCTGGGCTGACAAGGCGGCTTACGATGAAGCGGCGAAGGCGTTGGCCGGTCTGTTCATCGAGAACTTCAAGAAGTTTGAAGTGAGCGACGCGATCAAGGCTGCGGGTCCTAAGTTGTAAGACTGCGCCGTTGTGAAATAGCCGCCTCTTGTGGGCGGCTTTTTTATGCGTGAGGGGTTGATAAGCGATGCGCAGAACGATCGCCCCAACCAGCATCCACACGCCCCCCAGCACGTGTACGGCCGACAATCGCTCGTTGAAAAACACGAATCGAATTTTGAGTGGCGGTGTGCCTGGACCCGGTGTTCGCTCAACTCAGGTTTTCCAGCGTCTGTGTGTCCCAGCTATGGGTCTTGATCGCCAGGTACAGCATGCCGATGGTCAGCGGCACTTTTTCGCCACGGCCCTTGGCGCGGCGCTTCATGAACACGTCGAACATCGGTGGGTTGAAGTAACGATAGGCGTCGTAGTCGCCTAGGTCGACGCCAAAATCCTGTTCCAGTGCTTCCATGAGTTGTTTGGCCTCACTGCCGTCGCAACCCAGGTCGAAGTTGATCGCGGTTTGCAGGCGGAGGGTCTTGTGTTTCGGCAGGCCGATTTCTTCGTGCAGCAGTTGCAGCAACTGTTGAATCGCCGGGTCTTCGGGGAAGTTGGGGGCCAGGTTCATGGTTGGGGCACGCAGGAGTGGGTGAAGGGGATGGTTGTGTGATCTTTTGTGTTTGTTTTGGGTGAACAAGAGATCGACACCTGTGATGAAGGCAATGATCGGGAAACTGAAGAATGGTAACTGTGTTATCCAGGACGTGGCGCTGAATAAAAGTGTGGGTCCTGTAAGCATAAGGGCTAACCCAGTCCATTTTCTGATTACGGGGTGCTTCAGTTTCCTATCCAATACAGTGGCAAGTACTACAACGATGATAAGAGTTATCCAGGGAGAGTATTCGGTCACCGTATTATCCTCCCTGGAACTTTCGGACCATGGCTGACAACGATCGTTGAGGACCGATGCCGCCGTTTACTTGTGCGTCTATGCCGATGATGACGTCTGCGACGTGATAGCTGCGAATGACATCTTTCACTTTCAGGCCAACTGCTCCACCTGCGGCGGCTCCCAAAAAGGGTGATGCCAGGCTGATGGGCGCTGAAACAGCACTGGCGATCAACCCTGCCACGATGGTTCCACGTTCATTAAGCAAATCGGCCTGGCGCCGGGTCAGCGGCTTGGAGATTGCGACGGTCATCTTGCAAGGCAAATCACGGGCAAGCCTCTTTTCGTAGAGGCACATTAGGCCGTAGCGAACCTCGTTTGCTGAAGGACCGGCCTCCAATAAACAAAGGTTTGCCAGTGCCTGTCGGTTGGCAGGTAAAACGGTAAGGCGAATCACAGTGAACGTGACGCCGTAATGGCCGATGTGCTGAGTCCTTTCGATGTTCACTTTTTTTGCCGAAAAAATTGAGAGAGCGCTAGTTTCGGTCAGAAGGCGGGGCGTTCTGTAGGGGGGCAAGCAGGTGTTTTTTGCAGTTTAGGAATGGGATTGCACGGTGTTTGGCTGTTTCCTACAGTGGTTTCTGGCATTTTCGGCTTGGCAGCGATTTGACAGCTGAAACGGCTCAAACGATGGGCGTCCGGCTTGCCCGCTCACTACAGGGAGGATTTTCCAACGTTTAAAAACTGTGTAGATACCTATGCCGCGATGGTGGTGTAGCGCCCCGAAAATCCAACTTTTTTCTTAGTTGGCCGGCCTGCTGATACACCGCTCGAAAATGGCCTCCAGCCCGCGATAGTCGCAGGCAACCGCATCAATGTTCGCGGGGATCCACGCTGCATGTTTGACCAGCCACCAGTTCACTGAAAACCCCGCGTTCACGATGATCTGTTCGAACAGGATCCGCTGCGCCCGGCCGTTGCCTTCGCGAAAGGGGTGGATAACATTAAGGTCGCCGTACGCCTCGGCAATTTTCCTCACCAGTTCAGCCTGGTTTGCGCCGACAAACCAGTTCGCTTCTTCCATATGACGAATGATCTTCGCCGCTTCCGGTGGGATGCGTTCCGGGGTGCAGAACAGTGTGTCGCCTTTCTGGATGTTGACGCTGCGCAGTTCACCGGCCCAGTCATAGATGTCGCTGAACAGCGTGCGGTGGATGCTTTGCAGGCGGGCGAGGTCGTAGGGCGGCGGGAAGAGCGGGAGGCTGCCTACGGCGATTTCGGATAATTCCCGCTCGGCCTGGTGCAGGCGGTGTTCGTCGAGCAAATCCAGGCGGTTACGCAGGACGCTGCTCCCGGGGTAGCAGTACGGGTCCTGGCCCACCCCGTATTTGTCGAGCATCAGCGTGGAGTGTTGCGGTACTTGGCAAGCACGGCTTCGCGGGTCGGCAGCGGTTTGTCGACGTCCGTCGGTTGGGTCTCGAACCCTTCCAGGCGCAGGCTGGCCAGATAATTGGAGCGGCGGATCTTATGGTAGTGATCCTGTTTTTGCTCAAACGTCAGTTCGCTCATTGCAGCGTCCTCCTGGTTAGCAAGGCCTGATTGTAGCGCAATGCGTCAGCGGGCAGGCGGGATAAAAACCGCGTCACATTTTGTATAAAAACTCCGCCAGCAGGCTGAATTCAGCGTATGTTTCACCGCAAAATCTTGTAGGGCGATTCCGCCCGTTATTAAAGGGAGTTAAGCATGAGTTTGCTTCGTGTCGCTTCGGCGATGTCATTGTGCGCGGTAGCTTTTTCCGTTCAGGCCGAGCAGTTGCCGATTGAAGTGCTCAGCGCGGTGGTCAAGGATCAGAAAATCGCCGATGCCGAAGTGTTGCTGCAACGCAACGGCGCGCAGAACGTGGTGGGCCGCACCAACGCTCAGGGCCAAGTGACCTTGACCAGCGAAGCCGCCGACGATGCCAGCAACCTGCTGATCATCAAGAAGCCCGGCTATTCCAACCTGGTGGTGAAGTGCCCGTGCAAAGGCATGACTTACGCCATCAGCCCGGTGATGGAAAACCTCGACGGCCTGCGCGTGGTGCTGACTTGGGGCCAGACCCCGGACGATCTCGACTCCCATATGATCTTCCCCGGCAACAACATTTACTTCGAGAACAAGACCGGCACCGACGCTGAGCTGGACGTAGATGACACCGACAGCTACGGCCCGGAAACCATCACCCTGCAGAAAAAACACTACGGCGAAAGCTACGTTTACGCCGTGCATGACTACAGCAACGGCGGCAATCCAGGCTCGCGCCAGTTGTCCAACAGCGAAGCCAAGGTGTTCGTGTACATGGGCCAATCGCTGGTGCGCACCTACTACGTACCGAAAAACCGCAGCGGTAACCTGTGGACAGTGTTTCGCATGACCGGCAGCGGCGACTTCCAGGACATCAACACGTTCAGCGGTGTGAAGGTCGATGCCAAGGACGTACTGAACGAAGTAAAACCATTGCTGGATGACAGCGTTGCGGTCACCGCAGTAGCTGTCAGCTCGTCCGCACAAGCTGATGCGAAGCGTCTGAATGTGCAGGGTGAAGCGGCCTACCAAGCGGGTAACCTGGACCAGGCGATTGACCTGTTCCGTCAGGCTATCGATCTGGACAATGGTTTTGGCAAGGCCTACGGCAACCTCGGCCTGGCCTATCAGAAGGCCGGTAACACCGCTGAGTCGATCTGGGCCAACCGCAAGGCCATCGCCCTGGCGACGGGTGCCAATGCGACCACCGTACGTGCCGGCGCTTACTACAACATCGCGCGCATCTACGAAGCGGCGGGGCAGTTTGCGGATGCGTTGCGTCATTACCAATTGGCCAAAGAGCAGAAGGCCAATCCGGTGTATGACACGGCGATTGAGCGGGTGCGGAACCGCTGATTCAGCCATGGCGCAGTTCTGAAAGTGTGGGAGGGGGTAAGCCCCCTCCCACATTTGGTTTGCGGTGTTCCTAGCTACATCCTGTGTATCATCCTGTCTCTTTTTTCCATGCGACCTTTCTCGATCCGCTGAGCTGACTGGGCTACGTTTTCAAGCCACGTTCACCGGTCAATGGAGTGACAGCCTATGCACGACACCCTCCAGCAGGTCTTTGGTTATCCACAGTTTCGTTTGGGCCAGCAAGAAACGGTCAGCGCCGTGCTGGCCGGTCGTTCGGCGGCCGCGATATTTCCTACCGGCTCAGGCAAGTCCCTTTGTTACCAGCTATCGGCGGTCCTGCTGCCGCACCTGACGTTGGTGGTGTCGCCGCTGTTGGCACTGATGCAGGACCAGTTGGGTTTTTTGCAGCGCCACGGTATCTCGGCGGGCAGTATCGATTCGGCCCAGAGCCGCGGGCAGGCCAACGACGTCATGGCGCGTGCACGTTCGGGCGAGTTGAAAATCCTGATGATTTCAGTGGAGCGCCTGAAAAACGAGCGCTTTCGTAACTTCCTGCAAAGCGTGCGGATTTCATTGTTGGTGGTGGATGAGGCGCACTGTATTTCCGAATGGGGCCACAACTTCCGTCCGGACTACCTGAAACTGCCGGACTACCAACGTCAGTTCAAGATCCCACAAGCGCTGCTGCTGACGGCTACAGCCACGCCCAAGGTGATCGCCGATATGCAGGCCAAGTTCGCCATCGCGCCGCACGATGTGGTAACCACAGGGTTCTATCGGCCGAACCTGAATCTATTGGTCGAGCCGGTCAGCGGTGCGGACAAACGCCGACGCTTGGTGCAATGGATGAGTGAGCGGGCCAACCAGCCGAGCATTGTCTACGTCACCCTGCAAAAAACCGCCGAGCAGATCGCCGAGCACCTGAACCGCAACGGTATCCAGGCCGAGGCCTATCACGCAGGTTTGCTCCACGACAAACGAGAGAGTATCCAGCAGCGCTTCATGGGCGGGCGCTGCAATTGCATCGTTGCCACCATCGCGTTTGGCATGGGCATCGACAAGAGTGACATCCGCAATGTGGTGCACTTCGACCTGCCCAAATCCATTGAGAACTACAGCCAGGAAATCGGCCGCGCCGGGCGCGATGGGCAGCCTTCGGACTGCCTGGTGCTGGCCAACCGCGACAGCCTCAATGTGCTGGAGAACTTCGTCTATGGCGATACGCCAGAGCAGGAGGGCATCCGGCGCGTGCTCGAAGACTTGCAGGCGGCGCGCGGCGAGGGGCAGTGGGAGTTCCTGCTGCGCTCGCTGTCGGATCACAGCAATATCCGCGAGCTGCCACTCAAGACGCTGCTGGTGCAACTGGAGCTCAAGGGCGTGATCGCGCCGCGCTATGCGTTTTATGCTGAATATCGCTTCAAGTACCTGATCGAACCCGAGGCGTTGCTGGCACGATTTTCCGGTGAGCGGCAGCAGTTTGTCGCAGCGATTATCCAAGTGTGCAAGCGTGCGAAAACCTGGGCGACGGTGGATTTCGATGCGCTGTACCAGCAACACAACGCCGAGCGCAGCCGCGTGGTGAAGGCGCTGGATTACTTCCAGGAGCAGGGCCTGATCGAGCTGGAAAGCAAGCAGATGACCGAGGTCTACAGCCTGCTGAATACCGACTTTGACCCCCAGGTGTTGAGCGCCGAGTTATACACAGGCTTCAAGCAGCACGAGGTGACGGAGGTGGCGCGAATTCACGCCATGCTCGAGCTGTTTGCCACTCAACACTGCCTGGGGCAGCGGCTGGCGCGGTATTTCGGCGATGAAAACGCACCGCAGCGCTGCGGGCATTGCTCGGTATGCCGGGGGCACGTCGCGCATCTACCGGCGCCGCCGAGCCTGCCGCCGCTTGTGGATAAAAATTTCATGGGGCTGTGCGGTGATTTTATCCACAGGCATCATGCACACACCGGCCAACTGCCTGGAGCTGAACGGTTGACGCGTTTTCTGAGTGGTATCAGTGTGCCGCTGTTCACCCGGTTAAAGGCGCGAGGCATTTCGGGTTTTGCTGCGCTGGAGGACTACCCCTACGCCGAGGTGCGCGAGTGGGCCGAGGCCCATTTGAATGACCTGTAACTTCCCTTTGACCAGAGGTGCCCATGCCTGACTCCGTGCCGCAACGTGCCGATTACCCTCACTTCCAGCCGGTCATTACGCGTTGGCACGACAACGACGTGTACGGCCATGTAAACAACGTCACCTATTACAGTTTTTTTGACACGGCGGTGAATACCTACCTGATCGAGCAGGGCGGGCTGGATATTCATGACGGTGAGGTGGTGGGGTTTGTGGTGAGTTCGGCGTGCGATTACTTTGCGTCAATCGCCTTTCCCGAGCGCATTGAAATCGGCCTGCGGGTGGGCAAGTTGGGCAACAGCTCAGTGCAGTATGAATTGGCGGTATTCAAGGCAGGCGAAGAGCAAGCCTGTGCGGCGGGGCGTTTTGTGCACGTGTTTGTGGAGCGCCAGACTAACCAGCCAGTGACGATAGCGGGGACGTTGCGCGAGGCGTTGCAGCGGTTGGCGGTGTAGCCGATCCCCCAAACGCGGCAAGCACAATGTGGAAGGGGGCTTGCTCCCGATATAGGTCGGTCAGTCAAGGATGCTATGACTGATCCGCCCCTATCGGGAGCAAGCCCCCTCTCACATTTAGTTTTTCAGTGATTCGTCAGGCCGCGTGTTTATCAGTCGCGATAACGATGCTTGTTCTTGCGATGCCCATAGGCATGGCCACGGCCTGGGTGGCCATCGCGGTAGTAGCGACGGTCGTCGCGCCCACGATAACGGCGGTCGTCGTCATCGCTCTTGTTACCCATATAGTTGCCCAGCGCACCACCCGCGCCACCACCAGCTGCGGAGCCGATCAGTGCACCGGTGCTGCCGCCGACACTGCGGCCCACGACGTTGCCGCCGGCTGCGCCCAATGCGCCGCCAATGGCTGCTTCGCCACGGCTGCGTTTGTCGGCGCCGACCGCGCTACCGCCCGCGCCGCCGATGGCTGCGCCGATCGTCGAACCGGTGTTGCCGCCCAACTGCTGGCCGACCACAGAACCTAGAACCCCGCCCAATGCGCCGCCTACACCGGCTTCGGTGGTGCCACCGGCCATGGCTGCGCCACTGACCAGGCCAAGGGACAACAAGAGAATCGAGGAGAACTTCATTCAGGGAAACCTCAAGGGGATGACGGCGCGATCCTGAGGCTGTATTGACATTGTGACAATAGAAATCCGACCAGTAGCACGAGTTGTACACAATTCTCCAAGTTACTGTTTTAACTACGGAACTTAAGTGATTTTTGCGAGTCATTAGCTACTTCGGAACGGCCGCTTTTTTACAAAAGCGGCCTTTTTTTGTGTCCGAAATGATCGGTCAGGCCGAACGCGACAGGATCAAACCGCTCTCGCTCGCCGCTTCCAGGCGTATCGCCACAAATTTTGAGGTTGGCGTATGGCTGCCATCGCCTGTGCTTTCGAGCGGCACCAGCGGGTTCACTTCCGGGTAATAAGCAGCTGCCTGCCCCGCCGGAATATCAAATGCGAGCAAGGTAAAGCCCTTGACGCGGCGCTCGCGGCCATCCTCCCACAGCGACACGATGTCGGCCTTCTGCCCAGGCTTGAAGCCCAGGCGGATAATGTCGGCTTCGTTGACGAACAACACATCGCGCTGGCCTTTGACCCCACGGTAACGGTCGTCCAGGCCATAAATGGTGGTGTTGTACTGATCGTGGGAGCGCATCGACTGCATGATCAGGTCCGGCACGCGCCCTGTGGCGTGGGTGCGCTCGTGGATCAGGTCCTTGGGCAGGATGTTCGGGCGGAAGTTGGCGCGGCCCGAGGGCGTGTTCCAGCGGCGTGCGCCGGCGGAGTTGCCCAGATAGAACCCGCCCGGATGTTTGATTTTTTCGTTGAAGTCCTTGAAGCCTGGGATGGTGTCGGCGATCAGATCGCGGATGCGCCCGTAGTCGGCCACCAGCCAGTTCCAGTCCACCGGTTTGCTGCCCAGGGTGGCGGCGGCGATGCCGGCGAGGATGGCGGGCTCGGACTTCATCAGCTTGGACAGCGGTTGCAGTTGGCCGTTGGAGCCGTGAACCATGCTGAACGAGTCCTCCACTGTGACCGCTTGCGCGCCGTCGACCTGGATGTCGATATCGGTGCGGCCCAGGCACGGCAGAATCAGTGCGTCTTTACCGTGGGTCAGGTGGCTGCGGTTGAGCTTGGTGCTTATTTGCACGGTCAGGTCGCAATTGCGCAGTGCTTCGAAGGTGCGGGTGCTGTCCGGCGTGGCTTGGGCAAAGTTGCCGCCCAGGCCGATAAACACTTTGGAACGCCCTTCCAGCATGGCGTGGATGGCTTCCACCACGTTGTGCCCGTTGCTGCGCGGTACCTGGAACTGGAAACGACGCTCCAGAGCGTCGAGGAACGCCACCGGCGGACGTTCGTTGATGCCCATGGTGCGGTCGCCCTGCACGTTACTGTGGCCGCGCACCGGGCACAGGCCGGCGCCTGGGCGGCCGATGTTGCCGCGCAACAGCATCAGGTTGGCGATTTCCTGGATGGTCGGTACCGAGTGGCGATGCTGGGTGATACCCATCGCCCAGCACATGATCACGTTCTTGCCCTTGGCGTACATGCGCGCCGCCTGCTCGATCTCCACCAGCGGCAGGCCGGATTGCTCAACGATTTCATCCCACGAGGTGTCGTCGATCTTGGCCAGGTAATCCAGCACGTTGGCGGTGTGTTCGTTGAGGAAGTTGTGGTCGAACACGGCTTCCTTGCCTTCGGCCTGGGCCTGGCGTTCCCACAGCAGCAGGAACTTGGCCATGCCGCGCAGGATGGCCATATCGCCGCCCAACGCCGGACGAAAATAGGCGGTGTTGGTCGGCCTGTCGCCGTTGGTGAGCATTTCCAGCGGGTGTTGCGGGTGCTGGAAGCGTTCCAGGCCACGCTCTTTGAGTGGGTTGATGCACACCACCTGGGCGCCGCGCTTGACCGCTTCGCGCAGCGGTTCGAGCATGCGCGGGTGGTTGGTGCCGGGGTTCTGGCCCCAGACGAAGATCGCGTCGGCATGTTCGAAGTCATCAAAGGTCACGGTGCCTTTGCCCACCCCCACGCTCTGGGCCAGGGCCACGCCGCTGGCTTCGTGGCACATGTTCGAGCAATCCGGGAAGTTGTTGGTGCCATAGGCGCGCACGAACAACTGATACAAATAGGCCGCCTCGTTGCTGGCGCGGCCCGAGGTATAGAACTCGGCCATGTCCGGGCTTGGCAACGCATTGAGGTGTTGACCGATCAGGGCGAACGCCGCTTCCCAGCTGATGGGCGTGTAGTGATCGGTTTGGGCGTCGTAGCGCATCGGCTCGGTCAGGCGGCCCTGGTATTCGAGCCAGTAATCGCTCTGCTCCAGCAGCGCGGTCACGCTGTGCTTGGCGAAAAACGCGGCGTCCACACGGCGCTTGGTGGCTTCCCAGTTGACCGCCTTGGCGCCGTTTTCGCAGAACTTGACCATGCCGCTTTCCGGCGAATCGCCCCAGGCACAACCGGGGCAGTCAAAGCCGCCGTTCTGGTTGGTCTTGAGCATCATGCGCAGGTTTTTCAGTGCGTTATCGCTGGTCAGCCAGGCCTGTGCCACGCTGATCAGGGCACCCCAGCCGCCGGCCGGGCCTTTGTAAGGCTTGTAGCGCGGGGTCGGGGTTTGGTCGGCTTGATGATGATTGCTCACGGCTGGTTCTCCATCGCAGGGCTGTAGACCCGCGGCGCACTTTTTTGCGGCAGGTGGATGAGATTGAGGTTGTGTCGGCGAGCCCATTGCAGGGCCAGGCCGGTGGGCGACGACAGGCTGACCAGGGTCTGGATGCCCGCGCGCAGGACTTTCTGGATCAACTCGAGGCTGCAACGGCTGGTGACGATCGCCAGGCCGCCTTCGGTCGGGATCTGTTGGCGGATCAGCGCGCCGATCAACTTATCCAGCGCGTTATGCCGACCGATGTCTTCGCGGCCCAGCAGCAACTGGCCCTGGCTGTCCATAAACACCGCCGCATGTACCGCGCCGCTGTACTGGCCCAAGGGCTGGAAGGCGCTGATGCGCTGGCGCAGGCCATCAAGCCATGCCGCAGGCGGTAACGGTGCACCGGGCAAGACCTTCAAATCCGGCAGAGCCTGCTCTACGGCTTCGACGCCGCACAGGCCGCAGCCGCTGGTGCCGGCCAGCTGGCGACGTTGCTGTTTGAGGTTCCAGAATGCGCGGCTGGAAATCTGTACATGGGCGTACTGGGCAGAGCCAGAACCGCTGAGTTTCAGGTCATAAATCTCGCTAACGTCGGCGATAATGCCGCTGCCGATACTAAAACCAACGATAAAGTCTTCCAGATCGGTCGGTGTTACCAACATGACCGCCTGGCTGATGTCGTTGTAGGCAATCGCCAACGCCACTTCTTCCGCCAACGCAGTGCTGGCGACGTCTGTGTGTTCGAGTGTGCAGTACTGGTAGCTCTGGCTGGCGGCGGGCGCGGGCGTTTCGAGAGCGGGCGCCGCGCAGACTGGGCGCTTGGCGTTCATGAGGCAATACCACCGGCGGATTGATCAGTGTTTAGACTAGGCGCGACAAAGCGTCGCGTCTAATTGCCAGTACTGATCTACCGATAGATGACGTCGATCAAGGCTCGATCTACGATTTCTGATACAGCGCGAAACAGGCCTCGGCCAACGCCGAACGTGGCGCGCCGCGCCGCATGATCAGCCCCAGCCGGGCGAGGGTGTGGGCGTCTTCGATGGGTTGCAGGCGCAGGTGCTCGGTGAGCGCTTCCAGGCCTCCGTCCAGCGGCATCACGGCGCAGCACAGTCCACCGTGTACGGCTTGTAACAACTGATGGACGGCATCGGTTTGCAGCAGCGGTTGGGGGGTGAGCCCTCGGCTGTGGAAGTTGTGGTCGATGGACTGGCGAAAATGCATGCCGCTGGTGAGCATGCCCAGGGGCAGTTCGATCAGTGCTTCCCAGCTCAACGGCTTGTCGCCGAAGCTGAAAAAACGTTGATCGTAGAGCAGGCCCATGCGCGTTTCGCCCAGGGCCAGCGAGTCGAAGCGCTCGTTATCCAGGCGCTCCAGGTAAGACACGCCCAGGTCCAGGCGATTGCTCGCCAATTGCTCAAGGATCTGTTCCGAGCTTAAGGCCGACAGCTCGAAGCGCAGGCTCGGGTGCTCTTTATGCAACTGTTGCATCAACGCCAACGGATCAAAGCTCGACAGCGGCACCACGCCCAGGCGCAACGTACCCACCAGATTGCCCCGGCAGGCCGCCGCTTCGGCTTGCAAACCGTCATACGCCGCCAGCACGGTGCGTGCCCAGGCCAGCACGCGTTCGCCGGGGGCGGTAAAGCCTTCAAAACGCTGGCCGCGATTGACCAACGGCAAGTCCAGCTCTTCTTCAAGGCTGCGCAGGCGCATCGACAGGGTCGGCTGAGTGATATGGCAACGCGCCGCCGCCTGGCCAAAGTGACGGGTTTCGTCGAGGGCGATGAGGAATTTCAGCTGTTTGATGTCCATCTTCGCTCCAGGGCTTATTCCAATGGCGGGGGGATTCTAGCGCGTTTGGGTCTTTGGTCGGTCTGGAACCCAATTGTGTAAGGCTGGTCTAGTCTTGGGCATCTGGAACTTAAATACCAAGGAGAGTGCACCATGAGTCTTTTTAGTTTTGTTAAGGAAGCCGGCGAGAAGTTGATCGACCTGTTGACGCCGGGCAATGCGAATGCCAGTGAGCAGTTGAAGGAGCACGTAGCCAAAGTGGGTCTGGGTAATCCGGATGTACAGACCACGGTGGAGGGCGACAAGGTGACCGTGACCGGTAAAGTCGCCAGCCAGGAAGAGAAAGAGAAGATTCTGCTGGCGCTGGGCAATATTGCCGGTGTGGCCAGTGTGGATGACCAGATCACCGTAACCGGCCCGGCCGTTGCCGCTGCCCGTTTCGTCGTGGTGAAAAAGGGCGACACCCTGAGCGCGATTTCCCTGACGGTGTATGGCAACGCCAACCAGTACAACAAAATCTTCGAGGCCAACAAGCCGCTGTTGTCGCATCCGGACAAAATCTACCCAGGGCAGACGCTGCGCATTCCTGAGTAACAACGCAGGGCAAAATGTGGGAGGGAGCAAGCTCCCTTCCACATAGGTTCAGAGCCCGGCAATCAGGTCCCGGTAATCATCGACCGCCGCAAACTCCGCCGTGTCCTTCGGCCCCTTTTTGCTGTCCGGCTCTTTCACCGCCAGCAAATGCCCCACGCCAAAATCCCGCGCACTGCGCAAAATCGGCAACGTGTCGTCGATAAACAGACTGCGCGAGGGGTTGAAGCCGGTGTCGGCTTGCAGCGCATCCCAGAATTGTGGGTTTTCCTTGGCAAAACCGTAGTCATGGGAGCTGATCAGCCGCTCGAAATACGGCGCCAGTTCGATGCGCTCAAGCTTGAGCGACAACGAATCGCGGTGGGCGTTGGTGATCATGATCACGCGCTTGCCGGCCTGTTTGATCGCCGCCAGGAAGGTATCGGCATCCGGGCGCAGGGCGATCAAGTGAGCGGTTTCCAGCTTGAGCTCGCGCACCGGGATCTTCAGCTCGGCACTCCAGAAATCCAGGCAATACCATTGCAACTGTCCGGCGTTACGCTCGAACAGTGGCAGCAGCTCCATCTCGGCCATGGCCCGGCTCACACCGTGCAGTTCGGCATAACGCTGGGGCAGGTGTTCCATCCAGAAGTGGTTGTCGTAGTGCAGGTCGAGCAAGGTGCCGTCCATGTCCAGCAGGACGGTGTCGATGGTTTGCCAGGGCAAAGAGGGCATGGGGCGTTCTCATATAAGTAAAGATATCCGACACAGACAATCGGAAAAGCCACGGTATAGTACCCCGATCACGCCAAGGAGCCGCTTATGCGCCAGAAACCCACCGTCCTCGCCCGCGAAATAGTCGCCAGTAGCCGTTTGTTCCGCGTGGAGGAAGTGCAATTGCGCTTTTCCAACGGCGTTGAACGCACCTACGAGCGCCTGGTGGGTCGCGGTGCCGGTTACGGCGCGGTGATGATCGTGGCGATGATTGACGCAGACCATGCGTTGCTGGTGGAAGAATACTGCGGCGGTACCGACGAATATGAGTTGTCGTTGCCCAAGGGGTTGATCGAACCCGGCGAGGATGTGCTGGCGGCGGCAGACCGCGAACTCAAGGAAGAGGCCGGCTATGGCGCGCGGCAGTTGGAGCACATTACCGAACTGTCGCTGTCGCCCGGTTACATGAGCCAGAAAATCCAGGTGGTATTGGCCACCGATCTCTATGAGGAGCGCTTGGAGGGCGATGAGCCTGAGCCGATGCGCGTGGACAGGGTCAACCTGCGCGAGCTGTCGCAGTTGGCGCAAAACGAGCAATTCAGTGAAGGCCGCGCCCTGGCGGCGCTGTATCTGGTACGAGACCTGTTGACCCAGCGTGGAGTGTTTGGCGCATGAGCGAACTGTTTTTAGGCCACCCGTTTATCGCCCCCGTGATCGAGTTGGCGCGCCAGGCCGGTGAAGCCATCCTGCCGTACTGGCGCGCTGATGTGGCCGTGACCTCCAAGGCTGACGATTCGCCGGTGACGGCCGCAGACCTGGCGGCTCACCACCTGATTCTCGCGGGCCTGACCGCGCTGGACCCGAGCATCCCGGTACTGTCTGAAGAAGACGCCGATATCGACCAGAGCGTGCGCGCCGGTTGGACGCGCTGGTGGCTGGTGGACCCTTTGGACGGTACCAAGGAGTTCATCAGCGGCAGTGAAGAGTTCACCGTCAATATCGCCCTGATCGAAAACGGGCGTGTGGTGTTCGGTGTGGTGTCGATGCCTACCAATGGCCGTTGCTATTTCGGTGGCGCGGGGTTGGGCGCATGGCGCTCCGATGTGAACGAAGCGCCTCGGCAGATCCAGGTGCGCGAGGCACCGGCGGCCGGTGAGGCGTTTACCGTGGTTGCCAGCCGCCGACACACCAGCCCTGAGCAAGAAAACCTGTTGAGTGGGTTGAGTGCGGGGTTGGGTGAGTTGAAGTTGACGAATATCGGCAGTTCATTGAAGTTCTGCCTGCTGGCCGAGGGCAGCGCCGATTGCTACCCACGGCTGGCGCCGACGTCGCAATGGGACACCGCCGCGGCCCAGGGTGTGCTGGAAGGTGCTGGCGGCGAGGTGCTGGAGCTGAGCGGCGAGCCGTTCAGCTACCCGGCGCGGGCGTCGCTGTTGAACCCGTTCTTTCTGGCGTTGCCGGCCAAGGCGGCATGGCGTGAGCGGTTGTTGACCCTGGCCCGTTCTTAAGACCTGCGCAGATCAAAATGTGGGAGGGGGCTTGCTCCCTCCCACATTTGTTTTGTGTTTGGCTGCTAGCGGTGCAGGACGTATTGGCCCGTGAAGGCTACCGCTCTTTGGTCACTGCCCTCATTCACGATCCACGTGTCCAACGTCAACCGCGCCCGGCCATAGCGCTTGTAGGTCGCCAAGAAACGCTTCCACACCTTCTCTTCCGGCGCGGCGCAAATAGCCGTAGCGTCCTGCGTCACCGGCAGCGGGTAACTGATCTGCCCCTCTTGAATCACGATATGCCCGTCTTCAATCCCTTCCTCGCGCAGTTGCAGGTGCAGCCAGCCCCAGCCCGCCAGCACGGCGCCGCAGTACAGGCTGCCGCCGAACATGGTGCTCTTGTGGTTGATATTGGCCTCAAGGGGCAAGTGCAGTTGCAGTTGCCCGTGTTGCCAGTCGAGCACCTTCAAGCCCATTTCCCGGGTGAGGGGGATGTCGTGGTGGAGGATGGATTCCAGGTAACGGCTGTCGCGGCTCATGGCGGCCTCGTGGTGGGTGGGCGGGGTCATTCGTCGTCAGCGCTTTGGTTGGCGAAGTTGAGGCCGTGCTTGCGCAGTTTGTCGTGCAAGGTTTTACGCGGCACGCCGAGGGCTTCGGCGAGGCTGCGCATGGAGCTGTGGGGGCGGGTCAGCTCGGCGGCGATCAGGCTTTTTTCGAACTGCTCGACCTGTTCGCTCAAGCCGCCCGGGGTGGACGTGAGCGCGCCGCTGGCGGGGTTGTCCGGCGTGCTGTCCAATGCCAGTTCCAGGCCCAGGGCGAAGCGCTCGGCGGCGTTTTGCAGTTCGCGCACGTTGCCCGGCCAGCTATGGCGCAACAACAAGGCGCGCTGGCCTGGCTGCAACTCGTGCAGCGGCAGGCCGTGACGGCTGCTGGCTTCGTCGGCGAAGTGCTGGAATAGCATCAACGCGTCTTCGCCACGCTCGCGCAGGGGAGGGATGCGCAGCGGGGCGACGTTGAGGCGGTAATACAGGTCGGCACGGAAACGGCCCTGGTCCGCCGCCTGGCGCAGGTCTTCCTTGGTGGCGGCGATGATGCGGATATCCAGCGCAATCAGCTGATTGCCGCCCAATCGCTCCACCACGCGCTCCTGCAACAGGCGTAGCAGCTTGACCTGCACGTCCAGGCTCATGCTTTCGATTTCATCCAGGAACAGCGTGCCGCCGTTGGCGAATTCGAATTTGCCGATGCGGCGTTTCTGCGCACCGGTAAACGCGCCGGGCTCATGACCGAACAGTTCGCTTTCCACCACCGACTCGGCCAAGGCCCCAGCGTTGATCGCCACAAACGGCCCGCTGCGGCGGCTCGACAGGTCATGCAGCGCACGGGCCACCACTTCTTTGCCGGCGCCGGTCTCACCCAGGATCAACACATCGGCCTTGGTCGCCGCCAACGCACCGATCTGTTCGCGCAGGCGCAGCATTTGCGGCGAGTGCCCCACCAGGCGCGTGCTCAGTTGCTGACGGTCGCTCAAGGCCAGGCGCAGACTGCGGTTGTCCAGCACCAGGCGGCGCAGGGCCAGTGCGCGGCGCACGCTGTCGAGCAGCGCGTCGCTGGCAAAGGGTTTTTCGAGAAAGTCATAAGCGCCCGCGCGCATGGCCTGCACCGCCAGCGGCACGTCGCCGTGGCCGGTGATCAGCAGCACCGGCAGGTCCGGGTCCTGGCCGTGCAGTTCGGCGAGCAACTCCAGGCCGTCCATGCCGGGCATGCGGATATCGCTGACCACGACGCCCGGCCAATCCCGCGTCAGGCGTGCGGTAAGGCCGCTGGCTTCACCCAGAGGCAGGACTTTCAGCCCGGCCAGGTCCAGGGTTTGGCACAACGCCTGACGCAGGTGCGGATCGTCGTCGATCAATACCACCTGAATCTGGTTATCGATACTCATACACTGCGGTCCTCGGACGGTTGCAGACTCACGCCCGGCGAGCCGGCACGCAATTTCAACGTTAATAGCGCACCGCCTTCCTTGTGGTTGGCGAACAGCAATTCACCGCCAAACGCACGCATCAGCGTTTCACAGATCGCCAGGCCCAGCCCCAGGCCCTGGGTGCGCGTCTTGGTGGTGTAGAACGGCTCGCTGGCGCGGCCCAGCGCTTCCATGCAAAAGCCTGGGCCGTTGTCGCGAATGTACAGGTTGACGCCCTGTGCGGTGGTTTCGGCACTCAGCCACAGTTTGCGTGGCGGGCCTTTTTCGGTGAGCGCATCGAGGGCGTTGGCCAGCAGGTTGCCCAGCACCTGGCGCAAGCGGGTTTCGCCGGCTTGCACCCATAAGGTCGCCTCCGGCAGATCGCGGATCAGTTCCACTTCCATCGACCGCCGGCGCTTGGCCAGCAACGCCAGCGCATCGTCCAGCGCTGGTTGCAGCGCCACACTCTCCGGTGCGTGCCGGTCGCGACGGGCAAAGGCACGCAGGTGAGCGATGATCGAGGCCATGCGCCCGGTCAATTCGCTGATCAGCTTGAGATTGCCCCGCGCATCGGCGGTGCGTTCATGGTCGAGCAGGATCTCGGCGTTTTCCGCATAACTGCGAATCGCCGCCAGGGGCTGGTTGAGTTCGTGGCTGATGCTCGCCGACATGGTGCCCAGCGCCGACAGTTTGCCGGCCTGTACCAGGTCATCCTGGGCGCGCACCAATTCTTGCTGGGCGTGTTCGCGCTCCAGCACTTCCTGTTTGAGCCGCCGGTTCAGGCCTTCGAGGTCGCTGGTTCGCTCGGCCACGCGCATTTCCAACTCGCGCCGGGCCTTGGCTTCGAAGGCGATGCGTTCCAGGTAGTGGCGACGGCGCTGCATCAGCAGGCCCAGCAGCAACATCAACACCAACAGTGTCGCGCCGCCCACGGCAACCACGGTGCGCACGGGGCGGCTGATCAAGGATTGCGGCGCCAGGATCTCCACGTTCCAGCCGGTCTCGGCGATGGCGGTGGATTGGCGCAGCCAGGCGGTGCCGCTCAGGTTCAGCGGCTGCGGGTCGCGGGTTGGGTAGGGCTGGATCGCAATGATGGCCTGGCGCTCTTCGGCGGTCAGCGGCCGGGTGGCGCGAAAGCGCCATTGTGGGCGCGAGGTGAGGATCACTACGCCGTTGTGGTCGGTGACCAGCAGTTGTTCCGGGGTATTGCCCCACAGGCTTTCGGTGTGGTCCAGGTCGACCTTGACCACCAGCACGCCGATGATCGTGTCACCCTCGCGCACGGCGGCGGCGAAGAAGTAGCCGCGTTTGGCCGACGTGGTGCCCAGGCCGAAAAACCGCCCCAGGCGCCCGGCCATGGCTTCGCTGAAGTACGGGCGGAACGAGAAGTTGCGCCCGACGAAGCTGTCCTGTTTATCCCAGTTGGAGGCGGCGAGGGTCTTGCCGGTGGTGTCCATCAGGTACATCACTTCTACCCCGGCCTGGGCGGCAACGTCCTTGAGCAACTGGTTGGCGTTGGCCAGGTGGGTGCTGACGTGCGGCGCATCCAGGGCGGTGCGCAGGGCGGGCAAGTCACCGAGGATCTGCGGCAGCACTTCATAGCGATGCAGTGTGCCCAGCAGGTTGGCCACGTACAGGTCGAGAGTCTGGCGGTTTTGCCCGGCCAGTTCGCTGCGGTAGTAGCGCTCGGCCAAATGCTCCAGCGGCCACAACAGCGGTGCCAGGCACAGCGCCAACAGAGCAAGGCTGCGCCAGCGGGGTCTTCGCGCAAGGGATGGAGTCATGGGAGTCGTGCGCCTGGGGGTACAGGCGCATTATGCCTAGTGCTGTTGTGTAAGACACTCGCGCAATGCGTCTTGCCACTGCGGCTGGCTGACGTGCCATTGCTGTTGCAGGCGGCTGCAATCGAGGCGTGAGTTCAGTGGGCGCCGGGCCGGCGTTGGGTAAGCGCTGGAGGGGATCGCTTGCAGTTCGGCGCAGGCCTTGCCCTCGGTGCGTAAATGCTCGCCAATCGCCTGGGCGAAACCGAACCATGAGGTTTCACCCTGGGCGCTCAGGTGATAAACGCCCCATTCGCCGGCCTCGCCGGCCCGCCAACGTTCGATCAACGCACGGGTGCTGGCGGCAATGGTCCCGGCCCAGGTCGGCGCGCCGATCTGGTCGGCGACGATGCGCATTTGCGGTTTTTCCTGCAGCAGGCGCTGCATGGTCAGCAGGAAGTTTTTACCGTGGTTGGAATAGACCCAACTGGTGCGCAGAATCAGATATTCGCCCCCCACCGCCGCAATCGCCTGCTCACCCGCCAGTTTGCTTTGCCCATAGACCCCCAAGGGGTTGGGTGTGTCGGCTTCGGTGTAGGGCGCGGGTTTGCTGCCGTCGAACACGTAGTCGGTGGAGTAATGGATCAGCGGGATGCCCAGGGCCTTGGCCTCTTCAGCCAATACACCAGGGGCGATGGCGTTGATGGCGAAGGCGGCGTCTGGTTCGCTTTCGGCTTGGTCGACCGCCGTGTGCGCGGCAGCGTTGATGATCAGGTCGGGGCGGTGGGTGCGTATCTGCCGGCGGATCTGGTCGGCGTCGGCCAGGTCGAGTTGGTCGCTACCCAGCACGATCAACTCGCCCACGCCTTGGAGCTGCTGTTGCAGCGCCCGGGAGACTTGGCCGTGCCGGCCGGTGATGAGGATCTTCAAAGGGGGCGTCATGGGAAAAGGTCGGCTTCCTTCAGCAATTTGCCGGCTTGGTCTTTCGCCGACAGTTGCGGTGTCTCGGTGAGCTGCCAGTCGATGGCCAGCGCCGGGTCATTCCAAAGGATGCAGCGCTCGGCGCTCGGCTGATAGTAGTCGGTGGTTTTGTACAGGAACTCGGCGGCGTCGCTCAGCACCACAAACCCATGCGCGAAGCCTTCCGGCACCCAGAGCTGGCGGTTGTTCTGCGCCGACAGGCGCACGCCTACCCACTGGCCGAAGTGAGGTGAACGGCGGCGTATGTCCACAGCCACGTCCAGCACTTCCCCGGCGATGACCCGCACCAATTTGCCCTGGGTGTGTTCCAGTTGGTAATGCAGCCCGCGCAGTACGCCTTTTTGCGAGCGCGAATGGTTGTCCTGCACGAAGTCGCGTTTGAGCCCGGTCGCGGCTTCAAATGCACGGGCGTTGAAGCTCTCGTAGAAAAACCCACGCTCATCCCCGAACACTTTGGGTTCCAGGATCAGCACGCCGGGCAGTGAGGTTTCAACGACGTTCACTGTTTGTCTCCAGCCAGCGCGTACAGGTATTGGCCATAACCGGTTTTGCCGAAGTATTTGGCACGTTCCAGCAGGTGGTCGCGGTCGATCCAGCTATTTTCATAGGCGATTTCTTCGAGGCAGGCGACTTTCAGGCCCTGGCGATGCTCGATGGTCTGCACGTACTGCGAAGCTTCCAGCAGGCTGTCGTGGGTGCCGGTATCGAGCCAGGCAAAGCCACGGCCGAAGCGTTCTACATGCAGGTCGCCGCGCTTGAGATAAGCATTGTTGATATCGGTGATTTCCAGCTCGCCACGAGGTGAGGGCTTGACCGCCTTGGCGATCTGGATCACGTCGTTGTCGTAGAAATACAGGCCGGTCACGGCATAGCTGGACTTGGGCTGGGCCGGTTTTTCTTCAATCGACAGGGCGCGGCCTTCGCTGTCGAAGTCGATCACACCGAAGCGCTCCGGGTCCTTGACCCAATAGCCGAAAACCGTAGCCCCCGAAGGCCGCTTGGCCGCGCCCAACAACTGCTCGCCAAAATGCTGACCGTGGAAGATGTTATCGCCCAGGATCAGGCACACCGGATCATCACCGATAAATTCTTCGCCAATGATAAACGCCTGCGCCAGACCATCCGGCGTCGGCTGTTCGGCATAGCTGAAACGCACGCCAAACTGGCTGCCATCACCCAGCAGGTTGCGATATTGCGGCAGGTCCAGCGGCGTGGAGATCACCAGGATGTCCTTGATTCCGGCGAGCATCAGCACCGAAATCGGGTAATAGATCATCGGCTTGTCATACACCGGCAGCAGTTGCTTGGACACACCCAGGGTAATGGGGTGCAAACGGGTGCCGGAGCCGCCCGCCAATACGATTCCCTTCATCATGCAATCAAATCCTTCATATCGGTGTTGCCCAAACGTTCGCCCTGATAACTGCCGTCCTGGACCCTGCGGCACCATTCCAGGTTATCCAGATACCACTGCACGGTCTTGCGCAGGCCGGTTTCGAAGGTCTCTTGCGGGACCCAGCCCAATTCACGTTCGATCTTGCTGGCATCGATCGCATAACGCTGATCGTGGCCGGGACGATCCTTGACGAAGGTGATCAGGTCGCTGAATTTTTCGACACCGGCCGGCCGCTGCGGCGCCAGCTCTTCCAGCAGGCCGCAGATGCTACGTACCACGTCGATGTTCTTTTGCTCGTTGTGGCCGCCGATGTTGTAGGTTTCGCCGACGACACCTTCGGTGACCACTTTAAGCAGCGCGCGGGCGTGGTCCTCGACGAACAGCCAGTCACGTACCTGCAAACCATCACCGTAGACCGGCAATGGCTTGCCCGCGAGGGCGTTGAGGATCACCAGCGGGATCAGTTTTTCGGGGAAGTGGAACGGCCCGTAGTTGTTCGAGCAGTTGGTCAGCAGCACCGGCAGGCCATAGGTGCGTTGCCAGGCACGCACCAGGTGGTCGGACGCGGCCTTGCTCGCCGAATAGGGTGAGCTGGGGGCGTAGGGCGTGGTTTCGGTGAACAGATCATCCACGCCGTGCAGGTCGCCATACACCTCGTCGGTGGAGATGTGATGGAAGCGGAAGGCGCTCTTGGCCGGCTCTGCCAACGTAAGCCAATAAGCGCGCGTGGCCTCAAGCAGGCTGTAGGTGCCGACAATATTGGTCTGGATAAAGTCCGACGGGCCGTCAATCGAACGGTCGACGTGGGACTCGGCGGCCAAGTGCATGATGGCCTGTGGCTCAAAGCGCGCAAGCACCGCGCTGACGGCCGCCTGATCGATGATATCGGCCTTGACGAACTCATAACGGCTATCGGCGGCGACGCTGACCAGCGACTCCAGGTTGCCGGCGTAGGTGAGTTTGTCCAGGTTAAGCACTTCGTGCTCGGTATGTTGGATCAGGTGGCGGATTAGGGCAGAGCCAATAAAACCGGCGCCACCGGTGATGAGAATGCGCATGTCGGAGGGCCTTTTCCTTAGACGTACTTGAAGCGAATGGGGCATAGCTTGAGTCGTGGAGCCCAGCTCTGCAAGAACCATGTAAGTGGGGGTTGCCTAACGCCCCTGAACAATGGCGATATAGACGTCTAAAAAAACCGAGGTCGTCACAATGCTGCTCGCCACGCTGATCCACCGTGCAAGCCTACCCAGCCCTCAGCTAGGCCCCGATCAGGCCGCTCTACTGCTTGCGCGGCACTACGGCCTTAGTGGCACTTTGCAGTCATTGGGCAGCCAGCAAGATCTCAATTACAAACTTGACAGCATTCAAGGCCGCTTTGTTCTGAAAATCTGCCGTGGCGATTATGCCGCTGCAGAGTTGCAGGCCCAGCACGCGGCGCTCAATGCGGTGCACGGCGTGCGCGTGCCCAAGGTCATCAAGGCCCTGAGCGGTGAGGAGCTACTGACACTGAGCGTCGGCGGCCAAACCCTGCACCTGCGGTTGTTGGACTATATCGACGGTCAGCCACTGACTCATTTGCCGCATCTGGGGCGTGATGTGATCGCTGCGTTCGGCGACCTCTGCGGCCGTATGAGCCAGGCATTGGCCGATTTTGAACACCCTGGCCTGGACCGCACCCTGCAATGGGACCCGCGCCACGCCCCGGAACTGATCACCCACTTATTGGCCACCCTGCAAAACCTGCCCCACCGCGCTGCGCTGGAGCAGGTGGCCGAGCAGGTCGAGGCGCGCGTAGGCCCTTTGGCGGATCGCCTGCCGTGGCAAGCGGTGCACATGGACATCACCGACGACAACGTGGTGTGGCAGCGCGATGCTCAGCGGCGGTGGCAGTGGCAGGGCGTTATCGATTTTGGTGACCTGGTGCGCACGTGGCGCATTGCTGACCTGTCGGTGACCTGTGCGGCCCTGCTGCACCATGCCGAAGGTGACCCCTTTGCCATCTTGCCGGCGATTCAGGCGTGCCACGCCATTACCCCCTTGCAACGCGAAGAGTTGCAGGTGCTGTGGCCGCTGATTGTCGCCCGCGCAGCGGTGCTGGTGCTGAGCAGCGAACAACAGCAACGTCTGGACCCGGACAATGCCTATCTGTTGAAAAACGCCGACCATGAGTGGGAAATTTTCCATGTGGCGACATCGGTGCCGTTCGAGCTGATGGAGGCGGCGATTTTGCGCTGCGTGGGCGAGGCACTCGCGCCGATTGCCGATGAAGGCTTCGTGCCCTTGTTGCCGGGGCTGGTGGGGCGAGAATTCGCGCTGATCGACCTGGGGGTGCTCAGCCCGCATTTCGAAGCGGGCAATTGGGAGACGCCCGGTATCGACCATCGGTTATTGGACGAGGCGGCGGCAGTGCATGGGCTGGCGGCCGGTCGTTATGGCCAATACCGGCTGTCGCGCACCTGCCCGGACAGCGCCGCCGAGCCGGAAAGTTTCCCTCTTCACGTCGAGTTGCATGTGCCCCATGGGACGACCTTGGAAGCGCCCTTCGCCGGCACGTTGCGCCAGGACGCCGATGGCCTTGTGTGCGTGCAAGGCGTTGAGTTGAGCGTGCGTTTGCGCGGCGTGAAGACGGTATTGAAGCCCGGTTCGCTGCTGGTAAAAGGGCAAGCCCTGGGTGAGGTCCAGGCACCGCTGACCGTGCAACTGTGCCGTGCAGACCTGGAACCGCCGCTGTTTTGCACGCCTTCCCGGGCGCAGGCCTGGCAGGCACTGTGCCCATCACCTTCGGCATTGCTCGGCCTGGCCTGTGACGCAGAGCCGGAGCTGGACGCCGACGTCCTGCTCGCGCGCCGCGACGCCAGCTTCGCCCGGTCACAGAAGCACTATTATGTCGACCCACCGCGCATCGAGCGCGGCTGGCGCAATCACCTGATCGACATGCAGGGCCGTTCCTACCTGGACATGCTCAACAACGTGGCGGTGCTGGGCCATGGCCACCCGCGCATGGCCGCGGTGGCGGCGCGGCAGTGGTCGCTGCTGAACACTAACTCGCGGTTTCACTATGCCGCGATTGCCGAGTTCTCCGAGCGCTTGCTGGCGCTGGCACCCAAGGGCATGGACCGCGTGTTTCTGGTCAACAGCGGCACCGAGGCCAATGACCTGGCCATCCGCCTGACCTGGGCCTACAGCGGCGGGCGCGACATGCTCAGCGTGCTGGAGGCATACCACGGTTGGTCGGTGGCGGCGGATGCGGTGTCCACCTCGATTGCCGACAACCCCCAGGCGCTGAGCAGTCGCCCGGACTGGGTGCATCCGGTGACCGCGCCGAATACCTATCGCGGCGAGTTTCGGGGGCCGGACAGTGCACCGGACTACGTACGAAGCGTGGAACACAACCTGGCGAAAGTGGCTGCGAGCAAGCGCCAATTGGCGGGGTTCATCTGTGAGCCGGTGTATGGCAACGCGGGGGGGATCTCCCTGCCGCCAGGCTATTTGCATCAGGTGTATGAACGGGTCCGCGCCCAGGGCGGTGTGTGTATCGCCGATGAAGTGCAGGTGGGGTATGGCCGCATGGGGCACTTCTTCTGGGGTTTTGAAGAACAAGGCGTAGTGCCCGACATCATTACCATGGCCAAGGGCATGGGCAACGGCCAGCCGTTGGGTGCGGTGATTACCCGGCGTGAAATCGCCGAAGCCTTGGAGGCCGAGGGGTATTTCTTCTCGTCATCGGGGGGCAGCCCGGTCAGTTGCCGGATCGGCATGGCGGTGCTGGATGTCATGGAAGAAGAAAAGCTGTGGGAAAACGCCCAAGTGGTTGGCGGGCATTTCAAGGCTCGGTTGCAAGCACTGATCGAGCGTCACCCGCTGGTGGGCGCGGTGCACGGGTCCGGCTTTTATCTGGGCCTGGAGCTGGTACGCGACCGGCAAACCCTGGAACCGGCCACCGAAGAGACCACGCTGCTGTGCGAGCGCCTGCGTGAGTTGGGAATCTTCATGCAGCCCACCGGCGATTATCTGAACATCCTCAAGATCAAGCCGCCGATGGTTACCTCTAAACGCAGCGTGGACTTCTTTGTCGACATGCTGTCGAAGGTGCTGGATGAACAACTGTAATTAATCGATTGTTATCGGTTATTGCTTGTCATATTTATCGATCATGCTCGTTGATCGCTTTTAAAGCCGATTTTTATCCGTTATAAAGTCGGCCTTTACCCCATTCGGAGTCTTGATCGCCATGACCACCCTGCACAGCACCCCCCGCGCCGATGGCTTTTATATGCCTGCCGAATGGGCGCCACAAACGCAAACCTGGATGATCTGGCCCGAGCGCCCGGACAACTGGCGCCTGGGCGGCAAGCCGGCGCAGGCGGCCCATGTGGCCGTGGCCAAGGCCATTGCGCGCTTCGAGCCGGTGACCGTGGCGGTTTCCGCCGGCCAATACGAGAACGCCCGTGCGCGCTTGGACGTGCCGAATATCCGGGTGGTGGAAATGTCCAGCGATGACGCCTGGGTGCGTGACACCGGCCCGACGTTCGTGATCAACAACAGCGGCGAAGTGCGCGGCGTGAACTGGGATTTCAATGCCTGGGGCGGGTTTGATGGCGGCCTGTACGCGCCGTGGAACCGTGACTCGCAGGTGGGCGGCAAGATCCTCGAAATCGAACGCGCGCCGCGCTACCGCACCGAAGGCTTTGTGCTGGAGGGCGGCTCGATTCACGTCGACGGCGAAGGCACCCTGATCACCACCGAAGAATGCCTGCTAAACCGCAATCGCAACCCGCATCTGGATCGTGCCAGCATCGAAGCGGTGTTGAGCGACAACCTGGCGGTGGACAAGATCATCTGGCTGCCCGATGGCCTGTTCAATGACGAAACCGACGGTCATGTGGATAACTTCTGCTGCTACGTGCGTCCCGGCGAAGTGCTGCTGGCCTGGACTGACGACCCGCAGGACCCGAACTACGCACGTTGCCATGCGGCCATGGATGTCCTGCAAAGCAGCACCGATGCACAGGGCCGCCCATTCACTGTGCATAAAATGCCGATCCCTGGGCCGCTGTATGCCACTGAGCAAGAGTGTGCCGGCGTCGACCCGGTGGACGGCTCCCAAGAGCGCAACCCGAGCGTGCGCCTGGCGGGTTCCTATGTGAACTTCCTGATCGCCAATGGCGGCATCATCGCGCCAAGTTTCGACGACCCGTTGGACAGCGAGGCCAAGGCCATCCTGCAGAGGCTGTTCCCACAGCATGAAGTGGTGATGGTGCCGGGGCGTGAATTGTTACTGGGTGGCGGCAATATCCACTGCCTGACCCAACAACAGCCGGCCCCGCACAGAAACTGAGTGCAGTTGTAACAGCGCCTTTCGTGTAACCGGGCGCTACTCGGTTTCAGCGCCTAAAGCAAGCCCGCGGCCCAGCACGGTCGCGGGCTTTTTTTTGCGGCTGTATGCCTGCGAATACGGGACATTGGCATAGCTCTTGTATCGGTGATGCTCACAGTGGTTCAGGGGCATGACTGCGCGGTTCTGTCATAAACCTTGAGTAAGTTAGCCGCTCAAGCAGTAGGAGAGAGCGCTGAAATGAACGCCGATATCAACCTGATGAATACCCGTACGTTCCACCCTTTGCGGGTCGACGGCGACGCGATCCAGGCGCTGGGGCTCTGGTTGAAGGAACACGGCTCGCGGCAGATCAGGCAGCAGCCCGATTTACGCAGCGTGATGAGTGAACGCTACCCGGTGGGGTTGTTCAGCGAGGATGAACTGCATGCGTTGTGTGACGTGTTGAAAAACTAGGCAACGCAGCTAACACCTGTGGGAGGGGCTCCGATTGCGGTCTGTCAGCCAAGTTTTCAGTAGCTGATCCACCGCAATCGGGAGCAAGCCCCCTCCCACATATTTGACGGGTGTGTCGCTTTTTAGAAACTGTAAGTACCTCAGCGCCGCCCGCACATCCCAGCCCTTCTGACGGAACCCGAGCAATCCTTTTCGAGCTTGGCATCCTGTAGGCCAATGTCGCTCAAGGCCAGAAAGGCTCTCAGCCATTGCTTAGAATTAAATCGCCTAAATACAGACGATTCACGAAATTGACACATAGTTCAACGCGCGACTAGGATTGCGCCCAACGCCTGTGGCTAACAGCCATGACTCATCCAATAAGAAAAGGCCCGCGGCATGTTCAGTCGTCCGCGGGCCTTCTTTTTTCCGGATAAAGTCGACACCAGAAAAGCGACACGGAGCCCTGGTGTCACAGCGCGTACTCAACCAGAAATAAGGAATACAAAAAATGTTGAAGCAACGGATGAGTCTGATCGCTCTGGGGATTTTGAGCGCATCGGCAGCCATGGCAAACGACCAGGAGCAATCCAAGGGTTTCGTTGAAGACAGCCACCTGAACATCGCCGCACGTAACGCCTATATCAGCCGCGACTATAAAAACGGCAAGCAAGACAAAGCCGAATGGGGCCAGGGCTTCATCGGCAAATTCGAGTCCGGCTTCACCCAAGGCACCGTCGGTGTAGGTGTGGACGTGATCGGCCAATACGCTATCCGCCTGGATGGTGGTAAAGGTCGCAGCGGTGCGGGCGGTATCAACTTCTTCAAGCAAGGTGACAGCGGCGCGGCAGCCGACGACCTGACCAAGGGCGGCGCGGCAGTGAAGTTCCGTGTGTCCAACACCGTGCTCAAGTACGGCGATCAAATGCCGGCCGTCCCTGTGCTGCAGTACGACAACTCGCGCCTGTTGTCGGAAACCTACACCGGTACCTCGATCGTTTCCAAAGAGATCGAAGGCCTGCAGCTGGACGCTGGTCGCTTCACCAAGGAAGCCCAAAAAGCCGCCGAAGGCACCGACAGCGGCAACCTGAAAAACATCAGCTACCTGGGCGGCAGCTACAAGTTCACCGAAAGCCTGTCCGCTGCGCTGTACGCTTCCGACATGGAAGACGTGCTGAAGAAGCAATACGTCAACGTCAACTACGTACTGGCCCTGCCGGAAAAACAGTCGCTGACCTTTGACTTCAACGGCTACAAAACCAAGCTGGACAAGAGCTTCGCCGAGCAGCGCGGCGATGCCGACGCGCGCGACAACAAGATCTGGAGCCTGGGCGCCACGTGGGCAGTGGGCGCACACAGCTTCACTCTGGCCCACCAGCGCAGCACCGGCGACACCGGCTACCTGTATGGCGGCTACCGCGACAATACCCGCGACACCGGCATCGGCGATGGCGGCAACACCATCCTGCTGGCCAACTCGTACTGGTCCGACTTCAACGGCAAGGACGAGCGTTCGTGGCAAGCGGGCTACGGCATCGACTTCACCACCTTCGGCGTGCCGGGCCTGACCTACAACGTCGCTTACGTGCGCGGTACCAACATCGACGATGGCTCTGGCCGTGGCGATGGCACCGAGCGTGAAATCTGGAACCAGTTCAAATACGTGGTCCAGAGCGGCCCGGCCAAAGACCTGAGCCTGCGCGCCCGTGCCTCGTGGTTGCGCGTGTCCAACAACGCCAGCAACTACAACGTTGGCGGTAATGAACTGCGTCTGTTCGCCGACTACCCGATCAACGTTTTCTAAGTGATCGCACGTCGTGCCTGATGCCAGGCGATAAAAAACCCCGACTGGTTCGGGGTTTTTTTATGGGCGCCGATCAGTCCTCGCGGTGCTGCAAAATCTTGCGCGCCAGCGACGCGTTGACGTAGTCAGTCATCAGCACCAGGCCGTCGTAAGGCTCGATCTTTTTGTTGTCGATGCACAGCTGTGCCATCTGCAAAAGCACCTGGCGCTTCTTCTTGTTGACCCGTGCACCAGGCACGCCGAACGCGGTTTTGCGCAACTCGGGCAATGGCGCTTCCGGCGTCAGATCCACCGTCACCCAGATGCCTTGCATAAATTGCAACGTGACGCTGTCGATGTGCTCGATGGGCAACGGCTGCGCCAGGTTGGCAAACACAAAATGTTCCGGCGTCAGGCGCAACGCAATTTGCGGGGCGCGTTTGAACCGACGCACGCCCAGCCATAGAAAGATCAGCGCGATGCTACCGATGGCCGCACCGGCGCCGAGGGCGGACAACGGCGTGCCCTTCATGCGCTCCGGCGCAAGCCAAGGCTGGGCCATGACCCACAGCCCGAGCAGCACGAACGGGATCGACAGCACCGCCATCAGCACAGCGCCTCGGCGCCCGCCCTCGTGCAACGCATGCTCGCCCTGGGTCGATGCGACCATGGTTTCCAGCAGATGGGTGTGCTCGGCGTTCTCCACCACCGCCACCTCAATCAAGTCGCCGGACAGTTGTTCGCGTAATGCCCTTGGTGCGCTGAAACAGGCGTCGATTTGCGCATTCGCCGCGTCACGGTCCACCTCGCGCGTGGCGCTGCGCACTGCATCGTCCAATGACACACCCAATGCCTGTAGGCGTTCGCCATTGGACGGGTGGGAATCGGTCGGGTGCGCTTGCTGAATCTCCAGGGTTTCGGGCGGCAGTTGCAGCTCACACCCGCGCAAGGCGCCGAAAACCGCATCGGGCAGGTCCGTCGCTGACGCCGCGTCGCACAACGCCAGCAGTGAGTCCTCAATGTGCGGCTGCAACACCGCCACCCGCAACAACGCCGAGGCGGCCGCGGCATTGCCCACCAACCGCGCGCCGGCGGCATCCGCGAGTAATTCGCGCTCACGGCTCCAGTGGTTCACCGCCTGGTCAAAGCGCTGCATGAAAAACACGCCGAACATGAACGACGGCCGCATCAACCGTCCCTGGATAAAGTCGCTGGCCAGCAACGCGTTCCACAGCGCTTCGAGGCTGCGATTGACCCCATCGTAGATCGGCAAAAAGCGCAGGCTGTACGCCGTGTCTTGCCCCGCAAAGTGCGCCAGCTCGTGGCCGATCACCGCGCCGATTTCCTCACGGCTCAACAGGCCCAGGTACAGCAGCGGCACATGCAAGGTGCGCCCCTGCAGCGCAATGTCCGCCGGTTGCACAACGGCGTCGCTGGAGGTCACGTAAAAACCCTGGGCCAGGCTCACCACAATATGGTCCGGCGGCAGCGCGCCCAGTGAACCCGCCAACTCGTTTACATGCCGCCACAACCCCGGCGCCTGCTCGGGGCTGACCACCTGGCCGTACATCTCCAGCGGCTCGGGCGTGAACATCCCCAGCATGTGGCGCAGCTGTTTAAGCAACTGCCAGATCGAATACAGACAGAACGCCGCGACCACCCCCAGCACCGCCATCAGCTTGACTTCGCCGCTGCCCAGCCGACCGATATGCCACATCGCCAAGCCTTCAAAACTCAGCACCAACGCGACCGCCGCCGCCATCGCCACCCCATGGCTCACCAGCACATAGGGCAACAAGCGGCTGCCCAGAGAGAACACCTGCAACAACCTCTGCCGCGACCGCCGTGCCCGCCGCCCCGCCCAATACGTACCCGCCAAAGCGGCCACGCCAACCCCTGCCGCCAACAGCCCCAGGCCCATCACCCACGGCGCCAGCCCACGCATCACACGGTTCACGCGATGAGCAATGGGCAGTTCGGTTTCGATTTTTGCCAGGCGGGAGAGTGCCAGTTGCACACCGATTGTTTCGTCTACCAGCTTGACCTTGGCCGCCGGGTCCTTTGCCGCCAGGGCTTGAAGTTGCTGCTTAGCGATATCCACATTGATGTGGTAATCGATCATCGCGGTGGTGGTTTCGTCAGCCCGCTGACGCTCCCAACCACCCAGGGCAGCGAGCACCAGCGGGAAAATCACCAGCAGAGCAACTAATTTCAGGGCGTTCATGGGGGGCCGTTCACCACGCAGAGATGAACAGGGTTATACCGAAAAAAACGCGCCAGGCCGAGGTGATCGTCCGCGGGAGCTGGGCAGCGCGCACAAAAAAGGCCCACCTTTCGGTGAGCCTTTTTTGATGTTGCGTATGGTGCGGCACCAGACAAACGGTATTTTTCGGCGAGACTAGGTTTTTCAGGCGTCTGGAGTTCGCTGGAAAGTTCGGCGTACCCCTACTAATAACTATAAATAAATCAGCTAATTATGGCTTTCAGTGGAATCGAAGCCGGGATTTTTGAGATGTCAGCACGTTGTCAGTTTGCAAGTAAACCATTCAGAGCCGCATACGAATGGCAAACCTCCTGAGTTCGAGCGTTGCCTATCATCCCTCGTAGAGAATAGGCATCCGATTGCTGCTGTTGTTGTGTTGGCAATGCCCGCGTCTCCATTTATTCTTTAGGGGGAGCGAGGTACCTGATTGGCCTCGTATAGTTCCCTAAAATCAACATCAGTATATAAAGGAATGTTTCAGTTCTTTATAAAGTCAATAAATTCTTGCATTTTTCTGTCGGCGTAATTATCTGAAAAAAACTTTCGGGCGCTATCGATAAAAGTCGGCGCTAAAGTATAATAAGTTTCATCGGATTTTTTTACTTTTACAGTAAAATACTCTGGGCATAGTTTTGAAAAGCTCTCACGCTTAAGTTTGGCTGTTTTGTTAGAAAATTTTATCCAGTTCAACTTAGGGTCATAAGGGGAACTATTCTTAAAGAAACTTGATAAGAACATTTGTATGTCTTCTTCTAGCGCCGCCTCTGAAACGGCACCGCGTGATTCTGCCTTGTCTATTAGCATTGCTAGATCCCCCATATTGCAGGTGTCAAATATTGCAGATAATACGCTTTCATTAAAGTCTTGGTTTGAAGCGCAATTTTCGAATGTGCAATATATAAACTTAGCTGACGTGAATCTAGATGATGTTATTTTTTTGTAGCCCGTAAATTTTGAGTTTTTAATCGTTAGGTCGGAAAAGTCTAACGAAGGGAACTCACCATAAATATATAGACCATCGAGGGTGTTTGGTGATGCTGAAGATTTATTATTAGCGAGGAGTTCAAGAAGTTGCTCTCGTAATTTTACACCAGAGAAGTTTCTTACAGATGCATATAGACTCAGTAGTGTAGATGAGGCTTTGCGTAAACTTTCGACCATCTTCGACTCGACGTCTGACTTTGATAGCCTTCCGATCTCATCTTTGTAGTGTAGTAGTATTACTTTCAAACTATTATGTAGCTGTTCATGCTTATCAGAAAAATACTTTTTTACTGCGACAATTTCGGTACTCGCTGATGAGCTGGCTCTAGCTAGACTCTTGACGAACTCTTTGGTTTGCGAGTGGATTATGATTGATTTAATTATATAAAGAGAGCGAAAGTAGTCTGCAAGAAATGAATATCGTAGTGTTAATGCTGCGCTGTTTGCTTTAAAGAGAGGGTTCAATATTATTTTTTCGAAGAGCACTAAGTGACGTGAGTCGTAAAGTGCTTCTAAATCTTCTTTGAGTGCGGTTAAAGGAATTGCGCCTCCATATACACAAATCAGTTCAGACAGCAACTCGATAACTTCTTGGGCGCTGATATCGATCTTGTGACGCCGTAGTTCTCTGCGTACTACAGAGTAGATTATATGGTCCAGGAGGTCATTATTTGAGTGGTATGGAGTAGATTTCCAATTCATCTCAAATGAACCATTTGTAGGGTTAGAAAAATCACTTTCCAGTACGTTTGACACTACGTCTACGAAGAAAGGTATTATGCGCCCCTCCTCTTGTAGATTTAAAGCTGAAAGTAATTTAAATAATTTTTCTGAGATGGCCTCAAAATACGGTAAATGGCGAAATCTACGTCGAGCATAGGTTGCCCAATCGTCTTCATTAAATCCAAGCAGTTCATAGCGCGCCATACCAAGTTCAGATAGTTGAGTTTGGGTTATCAGTTTGCTATCTCGGGTAGTCAATACTACTTGGCTTGTCCCGAGTTGGTTGTGTAAGGTTTTAATGGAAGCTAAAAAGCTAAGCAGGTCAAATTTTTCCTGAAGAAGAGAAGCTAACTCATCTAGTCCATCAATTATCAGTACAATATTTCCGCATAATACGGAGAGCTCAAATGTTAGTTTGTCTAACGTACTCGAACCGTATTCTGATTTTGAATAAACCTCATATAAGTCATACAATGATTCAATTTTAATATGAGAGAATCCGACCTCTAAAAAATGAGCCCTTAGGTTTTCAGACTGAATAAGAATAGGAGAGCTTTGTGATGGTTGGTTGGCTATAATTCCTGAAGCGATCGACAGGCACAAAGATGTCTTACCCATCCCGCCTGGCGCAATAATTACATGCGCGACTGGAGAGTTTTTCTCTAAAAGCTTTTCTTTGAAGAAGTTTCTGGCGGAGTTGTTAAGAATTGGTTTGGATTCTTCGTATGTTACTAGAGTTTGATCAATGTAATTGCTGATTTCTTTTATTGGGTTGGTTGTCTTTATGTGTTCATCTACACAGTATTGCCATACATACTCTTTGAAAGTGTACTCTTTGATTTTGCTGTTGTAGTTATTTTCTTGGAATATCTTATATATTTGGCCATCGCCTTTATCGCGACGAAGAATTGTTATTTCTCTGGCAAATATTTTTTTCTTTGACAGAATTTCGACTGCGCGTGTCACCGTTTGCGCTATGGTAATACTTGGAAATAAAACTAAAAAATAGTTAATAGCCGGAGAAGAAGTTTTCCAGAATTCAAATTTAATTTTTTGCCCTTTTGAAAAATCGGTACCTTCTGCGGTAGAGATTATAGCTTCACGTGCATCTCGATTTTTATGATTAATTTTTAGAAGATCTTCAAATCGTGGAAAGCTATAATCTTTTCCGATGGGTATAGATTTTGTAAGAAGGTCGGTTCTATTTTTTGTTTTTTCGAGCGTTTTTGCCTGTATATCGTCGCTCTCATGCTCTGTTGCATCGCTATTTTCTGTAGGAGGCAAAAAGCCGATAAAATCCGCAGCGCATCGTTCCCACGTGTAAGTTGACAGGGTCGTATGAAGCTCTCGAGCTTGATCGGATTTGTTTTGATAATTCTTAAATACGTCGCGTATCGCATCCGTTAATGTAGCCCGGTCATTTTCATCGTTGCCGGTAATTTTTACAGTTGTGCTAAGGTGGAGCAGATTTTTGTTTCGCAATAGCTCATAAACACCGCTTGATTCCGAAATGATTACTGGAATCTCGAGACCTATGGTTTCCCAAGCTACCAATCCAAACCCTTCTTTCAAAGAAGGCATCACTATTAAGTCACTACTAGCAATATGGGAAAAATAACTGGAACGGTCGGAAATGTGCGTGAAGGCGTTAATGGCGACATTTGGGTTGATAGAAGTCTTTTCTTTAATAATCTCCAACGACTCAGGAGTGGTTCCTATCAATGTAATCGAACCACGACCGCTTTGCTGCTCAGATAAAATATTCGCAGAGCAGATAGTGGCCAAAGCTGATTTTTTGATAGGGTCACTTTCTGAGTCTAGTCGGCCAGCGATAGTAATTCGAAAATCAAATGCGTGCGGGGTGCGAGATATTGATGGAAAGCCCGGCACTAATTCATATGTTTCATCATGGCCCTTACGGAATCTTTTTGCGTTTGCAGCGAGCCGCGGGCCTATACCAACGACAATGTCGGCTTTTCCAAATATGCTTCTTTGGGATTCTATTTTTTCTCTGGATTTACTGGGATTTAATGTGGAGTAGTAGTTGGCATAATCCATATGGTGAAATACAATGGATGTTCCTCCAAATTTCTCTTTGCATTCTAAAGAGAGTTTTCCAGTTTTAATATCATGACCAACCCAGATGGTTTCTGTTGAGCACAAATAACTGTGGCTCTCGGCGATAATATGAATGGCGTTTTTATCGAACTCGTCGTTGAGATTAAGCGAGACGAGATTTACGCCTGAGGCTTCTGCCTCTTGTTCTTCGCAAAGATCTTTTGCAGGAACAATACAGGTGACATCTAACCCCTTAATTGCAAGAGCGGTGCAGAGATCATGATTTAAAGCATTTATCCCACCCTTTGTGGCAGACCAAGAAGTTGCTAAAAATACTAGATTCAAAATCTACATCCTTGTGCAGGGGCTGTGAAGTGTTAGTTTTTTAAGTTAAATGACTGTATGTTGAAAATTGGTTTGGTTGTTCGATTTTAAAAATATTTAATATGCGCTCGGATGCTGGGCATAGTACTACGTACCAATGATTACATAAAATTCAAAAAACGGCAATTGGCCAGTACGTCGGTTTTTGACTTTATACGAGCTATCATACTGCTTCGGTATACGGGTTGTTCTTTGCGAATTAAAAAGTTAACGCCTGGTTAGACTTTGTGTTGGTGCTTAAGGTCGTTAGTGTGATTTTAAATTTATCGTGAGGATTTGGTCTGTAGCGAGGTTTATAGTGGCACTTGTTTCAATTGATGCTGTGTGTTCCTGCATGGGGCGGCGGAGAAGGGCACTGCATCGAAAGTATCAGGTGATCGAAGATAAAGTTGGAGCATTAACGGTGCGAGCGAGTTTTGGTGATGTGCTCAGTCGAATCTCTGAAGCGTTAGCAATCGATGATCATTAAGCTGGTTTCTTTGTGCTACGGGCTAGTTACCTTAAAGCTAACGTCAGCGCCCACTGTAATAACTTTCGGTGCAGCCCACAATCCCGCTACCATAGGACTTGTTGGTATAGCGGGGAGGGGGCGGTATATCATCATTAAAGCTAGACTTAGCTTGCTAGATGCGGCTTTTTATAAGTTATAGCTCCTCAGCGCATCTCTGGCGCCCGCGCCGCTTAATATGCTGAGTCACGATAAAAAAGTTATCCGGTCTGCCCCGTCTAAGCTAAATCCCTGTCTTAGTTGGATGGGAGACCCAGCTTGGTGAAGAATGCACTATTTCGCTCCCTAGCGGACCTGACTAACTGATTAAATGAGATAACTTCTATGTAGGATTTATAGTTGTCATTGTATCCAAAGTAACCCATGCCATCCGCAGTGATAGTTAGGTTTGCTTGCTTACACCGTTTTGTCATCGTTTCGGTCAAGTCGCATAAGATATAACAGTAGCCGGGGATTGACTTTGATCCAGGAATCAGCAAGCCGGACTTTGTTTTTGCTTGCCCCTCTCGAACTCGCTCCAAGTAGCTGAGCGACTGTTGTATGGGGTCTTTATCTTCCCCCTCCTTCATGTCGTTGCGCATGGGGCGTTTAATTTCAATCACAGTAATGGATGCGAGTGGAAAAGATGGGCTGTTATTTACAAGCAGAGGATTGTCAAAAAGTCTAAGGCTGAGGATATCTGGTTCTTTGGTGGAGTTGCTATCTGTGATGGGCATGGCATTCAGGGTTTTGTCGGATGCCAAGTAGTTGTGAAAAGCTAAACGCTCATCAATTAACCAAAGATTGCAGTTGTCTAAGAATACTTCTGTAGAGTCTTTGCGCATTGGCATGATGAGTTCGTGGATTATGTCTTCCCGTGCGTATTTTTCATCGTTTAAAAGCCCAATAGACTTTTGGAGTAAATCAATAATTACTTTTCGATGGGACACGTAATTGGCAAGGTCAGATTTTTTTAGGTCTCCAGCCTTTTGTAAATATGCCTGTAGACGTATTTCATATTCTTCAAGATGCTCATCTCTAGACGGCTGCATAATGTCATGGCCTTCATGGAGTAGCTGGCGTTCGACCTCGTACCACTGGGCATGCAGGTGCAATTCTAAGTCTTTGTCCGATTTTTCCGGATCAACAATCAACTCTTCTTCATCAATATACGAAATGATGGGGCGGTAGCGTGGGGCTTTTTTGGAAATAAAGTCATCTACACGCATCTTACCGGCAGTAATATTTACGGATAATACTTCATTCAAGTATTCTTTGGCTCGGTCAAGCACTGATTCGCGAATCATTTTTAGACTGATTTCAGTGCCAGCAAAAATTCCATCAAATTCCTCTGCAATGTCGAAGGCCGTACGCTCACTTCTTACATGCTGATCGAGATAGCCAGAGGAAACATAGCAGGTGTATGTAAAGTCACCGGAGTCGTCAGCGATTTTTCCGTAGAGACCTGGTATCTTACCTTGAATGTTTTCTTCTTTAACCAAGCGATTTGCAGCGCATAGGGCAATCTGGTGTTTCTTATTGACTGATGCGCGAAATTTAATATGGGTCAACTCGAAGGGCTGCCCCATTATTGTTATTGTCTCCGGGTATGCACTTGAGTGCATATGGTCATCATAAAGCTTGTATAGATTTAATGTCTCTGACCCATCGACCAATGTGATTTCTGGTGCCCCTTCTGAACGCACGAAATACCATAAGCAATGCTCTAACAACTGGTTGGCAATAGCGTCAGACTTCGTGGGGACCGCTTTTCGGTACGATTCTTCGAAGTACTTTAAGTTAATGGTTGTTCCCGTTTCTTTACTTTCGGATGTGACCACGCTGTCGGCGTGTACCCCTAATTTTTCGTCAAATTGGAAAGAGCGTTTCTGGTAAGATTCGACTTCACTCAAAAATGTACTGGTGACTTCAACCTGCTTAAAAGCCTTTAACCACATTAAACGCCCAACACCCCGGCAACCTTTTTCAATTTTGTGATCGGAGTCAAGAGTTTTGAATGATGAAAAATTAGTGTCATTAAAGCCGCAGCCATTGTCGGAGATACTGAATCCTGTGATCGGGCTTGTCGTTTTTGTTCCGATTTCGAGAAGTTCTTGGGGAGATCGGAGAATGTGGAGGGTGATTCTACCGCCAGATTCTAAATTACCTTTCTCTTCAATGGAGTGAATCGAGTTAACCACTGCTTCAAATACTGGCATCAACCCATGGCTTTTGGGCAGTGAAGTATTGCGTAACCGTCCCTTTAAGTTTGTTTGTAGGCTCACTGTTCACTCCATTGATAGTCATGACTGGGGCGAAAATACGGTATCTATTAGCTCATCTAGTTCTTCGCGCTGTGGAGTCTAGATTAGGCTTATACTCCCAAAGCAGGCAATAACAATGCAAGAGCTTTAGCGTGAGGTGGGGGGAGGCGGGTGAGGTCGCAATTCGCTCGACCTTAGCGGCTGACGCTAGTGCTTTAATTTGAGTAGCCTAGCGACAGTCCGTTGCCGATTGCTGACCTTGGCCTAGCGGTTGAACTGCCAGGATTTTCCTAAGCGCTCAATGAGCAAGTGCACGGTCAGCAGATAGTAATACCGTGTCGATTCAGCGTTCTGGTTCAAGTGGTGATTTAGAAACCACGTGAGATGCTTTTGCTGCCAAGTCCATGGATTATTGCGTTGCCAGCGCTCAGCGATTGCTGTTTGGATAGCTTTCGCCTGATGAATGTGGCGTTGGCGGGTTGTGTACGAACCGGTCAGGATGCCCGCCAGGAACAGTTCCATATCAAATGGCTTGCTCATGCTCGCCCCCCAATATAAGCCGATACCACGTCGATACGGCCGTGTCCAAGCTCATGGCTGATTTGCACTCGGGCCTTCTGATCGAGGTGATGGTCGAGCTGGTAGCAATTGCCGCCGCTGATTGGCGCAAGGTGATGCGTGATCTGCTCATAGCGTTCGCACGCATAGGCCGCTCTTAATTCGTGGAAGCCTTTGAGGCCGTGAATTTGGAGGATGTAGCGGGCCGGGCGGACGATTCGCTGTTGGAAATCGAGATAGCATTCGTTCGGCGCAAGCAGGTTGCGGCTGCCGTCGGGTGAGACCTGTTCGGCATACCTGATCGCTTCGTGAATATGCTCATCCACCTCGATCCAACGAGGAGCTGACGCACCCGAACGGCCACCTTTAGTGCCATCCTGGATGTTGATCTTCCCGTATTGTTCAGACTCGCGCTTCAGGCGCGGAAGGTCGGCCAAAATCGCCTCACGCAAACGCATACCGGTGGCTCGCGCTAACTGAGCGATGGCCGCGACGCGCGGCTGCTGGTTTTCGCAAAGTACCTCTACGATCCGCTTCACCTGTTCGCGGTCTTGACCCTGCGGCACTGAACGACGAACAGTGGTGCGCCGCATTCCCAGCGCCTTACTCGGGCTCGGCACTCTCACATACTGATCACCGCGAAGCGCGGCCATGGTCCGATTCACACTGGACAACCGGTTTTGCGCAGTGGCGATGGTCAGCTCACCCTGTTCAACTTGTTGGCGCAGATGTCCGGCGTAGTCCTGCAAGGTCTGCCGATCAATTTGTCGCGCATCGTTAAACCCTGGTCCATCCTCCGAGCGACACCAGCGGACAAACGCCTGCCACCGATCGCTGTGCGCCTTGACCGTGCCGTAATGCCCACCGCCAAACAGATCTTTCAATGCCTGTGGCCCGGCATAACTCAGTTGCCGTCCATAGCCAAAATTGCGTCCATCCCATCTACCCACCAATGCCATGATCAAACTCCTCTCGAAGCCAAACCCTTAAAACCTTCCCCACGTCATCCCGCCAAAGAATGTTGAGTGTTATCAGGGATCAAGGCCCCTGCGACCTGTGAGGGTTGTCCACTAACGCGGGATTGGCGGCTCTTTACGACCGGGAGCTTGGGCATCTCATGATCTGGCCTCCTGAGCACTTCCGAGGAAGTGGGCGGGTGGAGGCTGCGCTGGCTGACGAGACCGACGCCGCGAGATCTTGAGTCAGGTGAAGGCAGTGATGCGATGACCGGGGCATGCCTGACTGTCAGTCAGGTGCAGTCCATTCCTTGGGCAGCGGCACCATCATCTACATCGCTGTTGCTGGTGATTTCGGTGTTTGTCACGCCGATTGTCACGAGGGGAAATGCCGCAAAGCCTTGTACGAGTTGGGCTGCAGCAGCGGTAGGAGCGCCCGTCTCTTTCCAGAAGAAAGAGACGGGCGCAGGTTGGCGCAGTGAAATGGCCAAGCGGATAGGTTGCTGCAGGGCAGTTGGGTAGGGGGATGTATTTGCCGCAATGGCAATGATCTGAAGTAGGCATCCATCACTCGGTGAGTGACCGTGCAAGCCGCCGGACGCTAATCGCACTTTGGGAGAACCACCACGATGGGCGTAGCCTCAAAGGTTCTGGCTACCTGGGTTGCTGTCAAAGACAGCGCTTTGCCCGATCTTTTCTACGCCTGTGGATAATTCGGGTCAAGGCTCGAATTGTCGGGGTTTCTGCGGCTGTGGATGAAATTATCCACCGGTGGAAATCTATGGTTTTCCACAGACAATTTGCGTGGGCTTTAGATTTTTTAAATGAGGTCCATCCAAGCAGGGCGGCTTTGCAGCCCCGCTTGGATGGACCCGCGTGGAAGGGCGGACAACGGTGATCTCACAGGCTTACCCACGTTTGGATGCGCCACGGCTATTTTGTAGGGCCGTGATGTTGTCGCCGACTGGGTGAGCGAATTCGTGGGGTGTCACATGCCCATGGCGGTTGGCGTCGATGTAGTTGCTCCACCACGCCATGATCAGCCTGCGCTGCTCCAGAAATTCAGCTTTGTGGATATACGCGGCGCGCACGCGGTTGCGTTCCTTGTGGCTCATTTGTCTTTCGATGGCTGCGTCGGTCCATAACCCGGACTCCAGTAGGGCGCTACAGGCCATGGTCCTGAAGCCGTGGCCGCACACGTCCTTGCTGGTGTCATAGCCGACGTTGCGGAGCATGGTGTTCACCGTGTTCTCGGACATGGGCTTCCAGTACTTGTGGTCGCCCGGTAGCACTAACTCTGAAAAGCGACTGAGGCTGCGCAGGCGCTCCAGTATTTTGATGACCTGCGGCGATAGCGGAACCATTTGAATGTCGCCGTTCATCTTGGTCCCACGTGTGGAGTTGCGTACCCCTTCAATCGGTGCGCGCGTGTCGGGGATTTCCCACATGGCACGTTGGAAATCGAACTCACTCCATCGTGCGAAGCGCAGTTCGCTGGAGTGGACGAATACGTGCAGCGTCAACAGGACGGCAAGGCGCGTCAGCTCGCGGCCGTTGTAGTTGTCGATACGGTGCAGCAGTTCGGGTAGGCGGCTGAGAGAGAGGGCTGGGCGATGGACTGTGCGCGGCGCGTGAATCGAGCCTGCCAGATCCAGTGCAGGATTCATGGTGATCTGCCGAGCCCTTTTGGCCCCGCGCATGATGGTGGATAAGTAGTTCTGTACCCTCAACGCCACATCCATGGTGCCGCGTTCCTTGATGCGCTGGGTGATTTCTAGCAGATCGTGGGTATCGAGTTCTGCGATGGGGCGTTGGCCGATCAGCGGGAAGACGTGGGTGCGCAGTCGGCTCATTACGGTTTTTGCGTGGCCTTCGGTCCAGCGGCGGGACATATCGGCGTGCCACTCCAGGGCGACGGTTTCGAAAAGCAGTGCCGCCCGCTGGGCTACGATCTTGGCCTTCTTCTTTTCTTCCATTGGGTCGAGGTTGTCGAGCAGCAACGCCTTGGCTTCGTCTCGCTTACGTCGTGCGACTGAAAGGGTAACGATGGGGTAATTGCCGATGATGAGCGTACCTTCCTTGCCGCTGGGCTTGGTGTACTTCAAGCGCCAGGTCTTCACGCCATTGGGTTTGACGAAAAGGTACATACCTCCGCCGTCGAACAGCTTGTAGGCGCGTTCGCGGGTTTTGGCCGTGCGGCATTGCAGGTCGCTGAGAGGGATCGCTAGGCGTGGCATAGGGGTACGCGCTCCTGACCGGAAAATCGCAGTACCCCTAACATACCCTCGGGGAAGGGGGATTTTGTTGGATCCCGACAGAGGGTCCTGGAACGAAAAAACCCGCCAAAGGGCGGGTTTTCGGGGCTTCCAGAGCATTCGGTGGAATGCAATGGAGCCTAATGTGGTGCGGCACCAGGAATCGAATAATTATGTATTATCTTGTTTACTATAGCTTTTTATATGGCGCAAAAAAATCTATCTCAAAAACTACCCTTTACCCACACGTTTGATCTGGGGTGAGTATGAAGTCCCCGAAGGCGTTACTTTTTTCGAAGCCTATGCTACTAGTAGCCTTCGCCGGAGGTAGCGGGTGCGACTATATTTTGTTGAAATGGTTTAAAAAGTGACGGATTTGAAAATAAAAAATGTCGCTGATGCTAATGACCTAATTGATAATTTCTGTGGGGCATGTAATAAGTCGTGATAATTTTCGCAGCAAGATATGTCGTGGGTTGAGCGCTAAAAAGAGAAATGCATTACAAAGTTTTTATTTGATAATTGAACAAAGGTCTTCTTCTAGCGAAGATAACGGAATGATAGGTTGGCTTTCCAATGAAAGATCTTTCAGTATTGATTTTATATTGTTGCTCAAACGACTTCTGAATTGTGGGATATTTACAAGTTCAGTATCTACTTTTGTCCAAGCCAGACATGTAACTACGTAGCACAAAAAATCTGTGCCGCTAAGTGTGGAGAACGGATATTTATCAATATTCTTGGAGTTAAAGATGATTGCCTTTAGCTCGTTTTCTTTATCAATATTGTTCATGGCGATGAGCTTTATGGCATTGGCGGCTTCGCTCGGCTCATCGTTCAAAATATTTGGAAACATAAAGTCGTGTCCTATTGGGTATCTACTTTTTTGATTCAGCCCAAAGCTTACTGCTGATGCCGAAATTATCATAAGGTAATTTCGCTATAAAATCAAGTTTGGCTCCGCCATTTTTAAGAGTCCAGTAGTTGTGTAAAATGTCTCTCGTTTTTTGTGAAACTATATTGCTGATATCTGAATTTGATATTTTTTCAAATTCATCGATTATGCATTCGGAGATGTAAATGGCTGAAGGTGCTCTTTGCCATGATTCTATTTCTTCTTGCGAGTTGGTTTGTATTATTTCATCTGTACGGTCGAAGTCGCGCTCATATAGATGTAGTGAGTCCGTGAAATGTCGTTGAATGCCTATAGATACGTTGAGTCTCTTAGCAATGTGTCGTTGGAGTATGTTAAAGACAAAAACGTTGTACGGGATCCCTAAGAATATGTCGTTGGATCTGTTTAGCACCGTTATATCAAGGCATTTGTTTCGAATTTTCATGCAGATTGAAACGTTGCATGGGATGTCGTGTGATGAATTATTGTCGAGGTCATCAGTGCTGTATAGTGTAATTACGGCCCGTCTTGAATTCGGTTCGCTAGATAGAAGCCTAATGACAGATTCTATTTGATCCTTTCCAAAATATTTTTTTATTCTGTAACCATATGCTCCGTTAAGTGAGTGGCCATCGTCAGAGTATTTGTCGTAGCCTTGAACTATTTTATTTAACCCTTCAAGGGTATTTTCACCGTTGAGTATCCATGCGGCTTCTATAATGGCGAAGTACGGATTGTAGTTTCTGTTTTTTAAAGTTAGGAATTGATCGTGAGCATTCTTGAACTCAAAGTATGCGGGTCCAAGGTCAAATACTTTTCCAACCCTAGAGTCGGTTGTTAGATGGCTTTCTGAACGAATGGTTTTGAGTGCGGAAAGATAAACGCTATTTATGTTCTCTCCAGAAAATATGTGCATCAAAGAGTCCTCTTGAAACGAAGTTTGTTGTGCTCGATCTTGTTGAGTACTGCTTGTTCAATATCTATGTCTGCTTGATTGGATATTTTGGTTAGATAAATAAAAATGTCTGCGAGCTCTTCACTCAATTCTGCTTTAGCCTGATCCCAAGTAAAGTCGCCACGAGTTACTTTCTTCAACACGTTGCAGAATTCGCCAACCTCTCCCGCGAGGCAAACAGCCAAGTGCTCAAGATCTGGGACGTTATTTTCAGTGATTTCAATGTAAAATGGCTGCTTTTCCCCTGTATGCCCTAGGTCAAATTGCTTTTGAATTTCTTTTAGCTCCGCAAGTGATTTGCTCATTTTTCTAGCTCCTCTGCGATAGCAACAATTTTATTCTGAAATTCCTGGTTCAAGTTCTCAATTTCAGGATGGTGAGAGGACCGCCGTCTTAATTCTAGTAGTGCCTCAGCTGCGCTGATTGCTCCACTTGCGTTAAGAGTAATTAATCTTTTATTGAATCCTTTAAAAGCATCTTTCTCGACAGAAATAACCAAGTTTTTTATCGATTCAGTCTTTATAACCGTTGATGGTAGGCTTTTTTCTCTGAGCATCGCGGCTACTTTTTTCGGGTTGTCGATTAAAGTGGTATAAAGATCAATTGGGTTAATTCTATCTATTTCTGGAACTGTAAGTGTATTGATGTTCCGGTTTTTATATGCTCTAAATGCAAATATCGTAATGTTGACATTATTGAATTCTGGTATTGATTTGTGAATTTCACAGATCTTAAGTCGGAGCTCTTCGAGGTTTATTCTTAAGAATTTAGATACCTCTAATGCCCTGAAGTAAGATGTGCAGTAAAGTACATCCTCGTGGATGTTGCACTGCATTAGCATAAAGGAAGGAATAGGCTTATCGCCGGTACCTGAAATGTCCGCTTGTGCAATAAGCGAAAGCAACGCCCTGTTACTGGTCTTTTTGTATTGGAGTTCAGAGATGATGTGTTCAAGACCATCTTTGATATACTCCCCATGATTAATCTGCAGCTCTTCAGGTTTTTCAAGAGCTGCCCAGCGGCTCGCCTCCTCAGTAACATCAGCGAGAGGTTTTTGCTTTAGATCAACTACACTGATAAGGTGCGACGCAATATAATTCAGAGAAAAGTTATCGCTTACTTCCTGCTCCGCATTGCCAGCTATTTCTTCAAGCGAGGATATTGGAACTACTTCAATTTTCAATTCTTTGCTCCACGCGCTCTACAATCTTGTTATGAATTTCTTCGACTTTGTCGGTGGCATTCAAAATAAGCAAATCACCATTGTAAGTTTTAAAAAATGAGTCGTAGTTGTCTTTGGCTTTAACAAGTTTTTTACTGTTTTCGTACTCGTCTTTAAAGACCCGCTCATCTATTCTGGATACCGATACCGAGGCTGGATTATCTAAATAAACTACAAGATCTGGGTTAGGGAACCTTTCATTCAAGGTTTTTACAAACTGTATGTCGCTTTCATTTGTGCAGTGGTAGGCGTATGACGAGAAAAAGTACCTTGTAGAAATTACGGTATACCCTTTGTTGATAAGGCTATAAACCCCGTCAATAGTGTTGAAAAGATGGTCGTGGCGATCTGCGGCAAACAGGTAAGCCATCTGCTCATCAAATAAATCGGCAGTTGATATTATAGGATTTTGGCCCTTAGGCATGCTTACGCGACCTTTGAAAATTTGTCTTATCAGATCTCCAATTGGTCCGTTTGACGGCTCGCAAGTTAAATGGGATTTTTTACCTTTTTTGGATAAATATTTGTATAGCAGTTCTGATTGGGTTGAAGTTCCCGAGCCGTCAATGCCTTCAAATACAATAAATTTACCTTTCACTTAATTACACCTGTTGTCAATAATCCAGGAACTTCGTCAGGGGTCAAGATGAACGGCGTCACGGTACCTGATTCGGCATCAAGTAGACTGAATCCGTTGCTGTATCCTCTCCCATGATAGCTCATAGATCTAGCAGATAAAATGCGAATTTTATTATTTCCACATACCAAGTCTAATTTTGAGTGCTGATGCCCGTGTAGGACATAATCGAAGCCTGATTGGTCAAGATGATAAAGGAATGAATAGGCGTTACGAGTGGTTGAAGTATCGTTGATTTCTTGCCCAATCAAGTGGTGATGCGTAACAGCAATTCTACGTTTCCATTGCTGCAAATTGGCTTTTTCATTATCTAGCATGGCAAATGTTGCATCTGGAATCTGTCCGTAGGTGTGGTCGAGATGTGATGCAGAGTTAACTAGCAAGAAACATAGTTGTTGAATGTTGAGCAATATTGAGTTGTTGTTGGTGAAGGATATTGCACTATCCCTTCTTAGGGTATAGATAAAACGGTCAAATTCTTTAAAAGGTTCTCCTTCTCGAGCTATATCGTGGTTCCCAGGACAGGCAATGACATTGGCTCTAGCAATTCCACAGGATTCCATTATTTCACTAAAAAAAACCTCCGCATCTCTGTAACCCTGCTGGCAGGCCTTGAACGTAATATCCCCGCTAATGATAAGTATTTTATCGCCTTCTGTATCATTGATCTTCTTGATTAATGCTTTTTTAATTTCTTGCCTGTTAAAGGTTGGGGAGGGATCACCAAAATGGGTGTCGGAAATATGAATTAAATTGGTGGGCATTTTCTGGGTCCTAATTATTGATTGTTGAGGTTAAATGTTTTGGGTGATTATACGTCGCATTTAACTTCGTAAGCTCTTATGGCGTATCATACCAAAGCTCCCTCGCCAAGCCCACTGTGTAATTTTAATTGATTTGCGCAGCATTAAGTGTTTTGGGTGTGTAAGTGCTCATGACTATGCCATTAGATATTGCTCCTGTTTTGGGTTTTTAATTGTTTTATGTTTGGCTGCCAAGGTTTTCCTAAGCGAAGTGTGATTAGTCTGGTAGTCAGAAGATAATAATAGCGTGTTGATTGAGTCTTTTGATTTAAGTGGTGGTTGAGAATCCACGTTAGATGTTTCTGTTGCCAGCTCCATGGGTTATTTAGGTGCCAGCGGTCATAGATCGCAGCCTGAATGGTTTTGGCTTGCCGTATATGACGTTGCTGTGTGGCCTGCCCTCCTGTTAAAACGCCTTTTAAGAAAAGCTCCATATCGAATGGTTTATTCATACCCGACCACCGATATACGCCGATACCACGTCGATTCGACCATGTCCCAGCTCATAGCTGATTTGTAAGCGTGCCTCTCGATCAAGGCGTGGATCGAGGCGCCTGCACCTGCCCCCGTTAATGGGTGCTAGGTGATGGGTGATCTGCTCATAGCGTTCGCACGCATAAGCCGCACGCAGTTCGTGGAAGGCTTTGAGGTTGTGCGTATGGAGGATATCTCGGGCGGGGCGGACGATTTCCCGTTGGAAATCGAGGTAGCTCTCGTTCGGTGCCAGCAGGTTGCGGCTACCGTCGGGTGAGACCTGTTCGGCGTACCTGAGCGCTTCGCGAATATGGTCATCCACCGTGATCCAACGAGGCGCGGTTGCGCCGCCGCGGCCACCTTTGGTGCCGTCCTGGATGTTGATTTTGTCGTAGTGTTCGGCTTCACGTTTTAGGCGGGGAAGATCGGCCAAAATGGCCTCGCGCAAGCGCATGCCGGTGGCTCGCGCCAACTGAGCGATGGCCGCGGCGCGAGGCATTTGGTGTTCGCAGAGCACGTCGACGATCCGCTTCACCTGTTCGCGGTCTTGGCCCTGCGGCACCGAGCAACGAACATTGGTGCGCCGCATTCCCAGCGCTTTGCTCGGACTCGGCACTTTCACATTCAGATCACCGCGAAGCGCCGCCATGGTTCGGTTCACGCTGGACAATCGGTTTTGCGCGGTGGCGATGGCGAGCTCACCTTGTTCAACTTGCTGCCGCAGATGTCTGGCGTAATCGAGCAAAGTCTGCCGAACAATCTGCCGAGCATCGTTAAACCCTGGCTCATCCTCCGACCGACACCAACGCACAAACGCCTGCCAGCGATCACTGTGCGCTTTGACCGTCCCGTAATGCCCGCCGCCAAACAGATCACGTAGCGCCTGTGGCCCGGCATAACTCAGTTGCCGTCCATAGCCAAAGTTCCGCCCGTCCCGTCTACCGACCAATGCCATGATCAAACTCCTCTCGAAGCCAAACCTTTAAAACCTTCCCCACGTCATCCCGCCATGAATGCTGAGTGTTATCAGGGATCAAGGCCCCTGCGACCTGTGAGGGTTGTCCACTAACGCGGGACTGGCGACTCCTTACGACCGGGAGCTTGGGCATCTCATGATCTGGCCTCCTGAACACTTCCGAGGAAGTGGGCGGGTGGAGGCTGCGCTGGCTGACGAGACCGGCGCCGCGAGATCCTGAGTCGGGTGAAGGCAGTGATTCGATGACCGGGGCATGCCTGACTGTCAGTCAGGTGCAGTCCATTCCCTGGGCTGCGGCACCATCATCTGCATCGCTGTTGCTGGTGACTTTTCGGTGTTTGTCACGCCGATTGTCATGAGGGGGAATGCCGCAAAGCCTTGTACGAGTTGGGCTGCAGCAGTGGTAGGAGCGCCCGTCTCTTTCCGGGAGAAAGAGACGGGCGCAGGTTGGCGCAAGGAAATGGCCAAGCGGATAGGTTGCTGCAGAGCAGCTAGGAAGGGGGATGAGTTGCCACAGTAGAAGTAGGCATCCATCACATCGCTGTGACCGTGCGAGCCGCCGGACGCTAATCGCACTTTGGGAGAACCACCACGGTGTGGCGTAGCCTTAAAGGTTCTGGCTACCTGGGTTGCTGTCAACGACAGCGATTTGCCCGATCTTTTCTACGCTTGTGGATAATTTGGGTCAAGGCCCGAATTTTCAGGCGCTCTGCGGCTGTGGATGAAATTATCCACCGGTGGAAATCAGTGGTTTTCCACAGACAGTTGCGTGGGCTTTGGATTTTTTAGTGAGGTCCATCCAGACGGGGCGGCTTTGCAGCCCTGTCTGGATGGACCCGCGTGGACAAGCGGATCACTGAGATCTGAAGACCGAGCGCTTACTCGGTTGCGCCACGTTTTGCTTTTAGGCGAGCGACGTTCGCTCCGGTCTGGTTCGCGAATTCGTGTGGAGTGACATGCTCCTGCCGGTTGGCCTCCAGATACCGGCTCCACCAGTTCATGATCAGCCTGCGCTCCTCAATGAACTCGGCTTTGTGGATGTAAGCGGCGCGGACGTTGTTGCGCTCCTTGTGGCTCATCTGCCGTTCAATGGCTGTCTCCGACCACAATCCTGACTCGATCAGTGCGCTGCAGGCCATCGAACGAAAGCCATGGCCGCAGATTTCGGTTTTGGTGTCGTAGCCCATCTTTCGAAGCGCGCTGTTCACCGTGTTTTCAGACATAGGTTTCCAGGGCTTGGTATCGCCTGCAAACACCAGGTCGAATTTACCGGTGAGGACGTGGATCTGTTCAAGCAGGGCCACGGCTTGCGGCGATAAGGGTACAAGATGGATATCCCCGGCCATTTTTGTACCCCTTGTGGAAAAGGGGACGCCGTCCAACGCGGGACGGGTGTCGGGTATCTCCCAGGTGCCGCGCTTGAGGTCGAATTCGTTCCAACGGGCAAAGCGCAGTTCACTGGAGCGTACAAACACATGCAGCGAGAGCATGGCCGTCAGCCTGGTAAGTACGCGGCCGTTATAGTCCTCAATGCGCTCCTGCAATTCAGGCAGACGCGATAAGGGTAACGCTGGACGGTGAACAACCCTCGGGGCTTTGATCAAACCTTCAAGGTCGGAGGCAGGGTTTGCCGCGATCTGTCGAGCGCGCTTCGCCTCGCGCATGATGCTTTGCAGGTAGTTTTGTACCCTTAAAGCTACGTCAATTGTGCCTCGCTCCTGGATCGCTTCCAGAGGTTGCATCAGGTCATGGGTGTCCAAATCGACAATAGAGCGAGCGCCGATCAGTGGAAAGACATGGGTTTTGAGGCGGCTCAGAACCGTCTTGGCATGGCCTGGTGCCCATTTGGCAGACATCGCTTTGTGCCAGTCCAGGGCCGCGCTTTCAAAGGTTCGGCCTTGGACTGCGGCCTGCGTCTTAGCTTGTTGTTTGGACTCTATTGGATCGATGCCTTCCGCTAGCATCCGCTTCACCTCCAGGCGCTTATGGCGCGCATCGGCGAGACCGACCACAGGATAGTTGCCGAACGAAGTCAGTCCTTCGCGTCCATCAGGTTTGACATACCTGAGACGCCAGCCTTTACGGCCATTGGGTTGGACTAGGAGGTAGAGGCCGTCGCCGTCGAAAAGCTTGTAGGCGCGGTCGGTGGGCTTGGCTGCGCGGCAAGCCGAATCGGAGAGTGGTGCAGTGGTGCGCGACATAAGGGTACTCCTCCCTTTATCGAATGACCTTACCCCTATATCTATCCCTAAAACGGTCGGAATCCAACAGATTTTGACGGAATCTGACGGAACGCCAAAACGAAAAAACCCGCCAGAAGGCGGGTTTTTCGGGGGTTCCAGAGATTTTGAAAGCCTTCTCTGGAACCTTGTATGGTGCCGGCACCAGGAGTCGAACCCGGGACCTACTGATTACAAGTCAGTTGCTCTACCAACTGAGCTATACCGGCGTGTTAGGGCGACGATTATAGCGACTGCCAAGGTTCTGTAAACCCCTGAAATCTGACTATTTTTGCGAAAACCCAAGTTTTCGCAAATCTCCCCGCATTTCCCTACGTCCCTCGCGAAAAATCAACGCTCGTGCAGGGCCTCTGCGCGCGATTTGATGATGGGTTTGAGCAGGTAGCTCAAGATGCTTTTCTTGCCGGTGATGATGTCCACAGACGCCACCATGCCCGGGATGATCAGCAGTGGCTTCTCGTCGGTGCCCAGGTGGCTGCGGTCGGTGCGCAGTTTGATGATGTAGAAGGTGTTTTTCTTCTCTTCGTCCATCACGGTGTCGGCGCCGATGGTTTCGAGTTTGCCTTTGAGGCCGCCGTAGATGGTGTAGTCGTAGGCGGTGAATTTGATCATCGCTTCTTGGCCGGGGTGCAGGAAGGCGATGTCTTGCGGGCGGATTTTTGCTTCCACCAGCAGGGTGTCGTCCAGCGGGACGACTTCGGCCATGTCGCTGCCGGGCTGGATCACGCCGCCGACGGTGTTGACCAGCATCTGTTTGACGATGCCGCGCACGGGGGAGGTGACCATGGTGCGGCTGACGCGGTCTTCCAGGCCTTTGGAGGTCGCTTGGGCCTTGCTCAGGTTGGTGCGGGCTTCGTTCAACTGGGCGAGGGCTTCGCTGCGAAACTTGCCGCGGGTTTCATCGATTTTGCGCTGCACTTCGTTGATGGCGGCCTGGGCGCGGGGGATGGCCAGGGTGGTGCCGTCGAGCATGCCGCGGGTTTCTACTTCGGAGCGCTTGAGGCGCAGCACTTCCACCGGCGAGATCGCGCCTTGTTTGACCAAGGGTTCGGACATGCCGATTTCCTGGCGCAGCAGGTTCAGGCTGTTGCGGTATTGCTCCTGCTTGGAGCTGAATTCACGCGCCTCTTGCTGGCGTTGCAGCAGTTGTTGTTGCAGCCCGCCAATTTCGTCCGCCAGTTGCTGGCGGCGGCTCAGGTACAGCGATTCTTCGTTCGGAGGCCTGGTTGGGCACGGCTTTGCGCGCGTCCTCGGTGATGTTCAGCGGGCGATTTTCGATCTCTGCGCTAAGGCGCTCCACGCGCAGTTCCATGGCCACGCGGTCGGCTTCGGTTTCGCCGACGTTGGAGGCAAAGCGCGTGTCGTCCAGGCGCACCAGTGGCGCGCCGGCTTCGACGATCTGCCCTTCGTGCACGTAGATCTGAGCGACGATGCCGCCTTCCAGGTTCTGGATCTTCTGGATGCGCGACGACGGGATCGCCTTGCCGTCGCCCTTGGTGACTTCATCGATAATCGCAAAGTGTGCCCACAGCAACAGGAACACGAAGAAGCCGATCACGCCCCAGATGGTCAGGCGCACGATGCGCGGAGCATCGTCGATCAGGGCCTTTTCGACCTCGGGCAATGGCTGGTCATCGAGCGAATCGCTGCCCTTGAAATAGCGGAAGATCACGTCCTTCCAACGGCCTGAACCGGACTTAAGCAACACTGATCTGCCCCTTTTTCAGCGCTTCCATAACGGCCGCTTTTGGACCGTCTGCGAGGATCTGGCCACGGTCGATCACCAGCAGGCGATCGACCAGGCTCAGCAGCGAAGCACGGTGGGTGACGAGAATCACCGTCTTGTTTTCGATAACCGACTGCAAGCGTTGCTTCAGGCGTTCTTCACCGGTGTTGTCCATGGCGCTGGTCGGTTCGTCCAGCAGCAGAATCGGTGGGTTCAGCAGCAGCGCGCGGGCCAGGGCAACGTTCTGGCGCTGGCCGCCGGAAAGGTTTTGCCCGCGCTCGCCCACTTGCAGTTCGTAACCTTGCGGATGCAGCCTGGCAAATTCATGCACGCCGGCCAGCTCCGCGGCCTGCAGCACCATTTCATCATCCACATAGCGTGCACCGGACACGAGGTTGTCGCGCAAGGTGCCGGCCAGCAATTGGATGTCCTGGGCCACGTAGCCGATGTTATGCCGCAATTCGCTGACGTCGATTTGGCGGATGTCTACACCGTCCACCAGCAACGAGCCGGAGTCGGGTTGATACAGGCCCACCAACAGCTTGGCCAGCGAGCTTTTGCCCGAGCCGCTGCGGCCGATGATGCCGATCTTCTCGCCAGGGCGAACCGTCAGGTTGATGCCGCGCAGCGCCAGGTTCTGTTGGTTCGGGTAGGTAAAGTCGACCTCGCGGAACGTCATCGCGCCTTGCAGCGTTTTACGGCTGAGGGGGCGCTCGTCGAAGTTGCGTTCCTGCGGCAGCTCCATCATCTGGTCCACCGACACCATCGTCACCTTGGCTTGCTGGTAGCGCGTCAGCAGGCCCGACAGTTGCGCCAGCGGGCCGAGTGCGCGGCCGCTGAGCATGTAGCACGCCACCAGGCCGCCCATGCTCAGGGCGCCATCGATGATCTGGTACACGCCGAAGATGATCATCGCCACGCCCGCCACTTGCTGGATCAGCAGCGTGATGTTCATCGCCAGGCCAGACAGAACCTTCACCCGCAATTCCAGCCGGCTGAGGGTGCCAATGGTTTGTTCCCACTGGTATTGGCGTTCGCTTTCGGCGTTGTTGACCTTCACCGCATCCAGCCCGGCGAGGGTTTCGATCAGGCTCGACTGGCGTTCGGCACTCAGGGCCATGGTGCGCTCAAGTGTCGCGGTCAGCGGTTTTTGCAGGAAATGGCCGATACCCAGCGCCAGCGGGAAGGCGACGATGGGGATCCACACCAAGTGGCCGCCGAGCAGCGCGATTACCGCGAGGATGATCAGGGTAAACGGCAAATCGATCAGGCTGGCGAGGGTCAGGGAGGTGAGGAAGTCGCGCATCCCCTGAAACTCGTGGATGTTCGAGGCATAGCTGCCCACGCGTGCCGGGCGCATTTTCATCGACATGCCCACGATGCGCTCGAACAGCGTCGCGGAAATGATCAGGTCGGTTTTCTTGCCTGCCAGGTCCAGGCACAGGCTGCGCATGCTCTTGAGCAACAGATCGAACAGGTAGGCGCCGCAAATACCGATGGCCAGCACCCACAAGGTGGCCGTGGCCTGGTTCGGTACTACGCGGTCATACACGTTCATCACAAACAGGGGCGCGGCCAAGGCGATCAGGTTGATCACCAGGCTGGCGGCGATGGCGTCGGCGTACAGCCAGCGCGAACGTTTGAGGGTGTCTTTGAACCACGAGCGGGCCCGCGGGATCAGCGTGCCGCTGGTGACGTCAAATTTATGTTGCGGTTGGGCGAAGAAAACCCGACCGCTGTAATCTTGACTCAGCGCTTCGCGGCTAACCTGGACTTCGCCACCGTCGCTTTCGCTGAGCAACAGGCGGGCGGTGTCACCCTCCCATGCCAACAGCACCGCGCTGCGTCCTTCCTTGAAAAGCAGCAACGCCGGCAATGCGATGGACGGGATCTGCTCCAGCTTGCGCTGCAGCAAACGGCCCTGCAAACCCGCCCGGGCTGCTGCGCGGGGCAGCAGGTCGGGGCTCAGGCGCTGGCCCGCCAGGGGCAGGCCGGTGGTCAGCATGGCCCGGCTGGCAGGCTTGTAATGCAGGGAGCAGAGCGTCAACAACCCGTCCAGCAAGGGGTCGTCATGCTGACTGCGCGGGTCATGGTTGAGCTGCGCCACACCTATTTCAGAATCCAAGCTGACTCTCTCTTAAACGGTTGAGTGGTTCACGCCGTCAAGAATCAGTTCATCCCTGGCAGGTTTACCTTCGTTTTGACTTCGTTCTGCACAACTGATGCCAGCGGCGCAACGACGCCCTGACTTCTCAGCAATTGGCCCATATCGGCCTTGATGCGGTACTGCGTATAGATGTGCAGGCTTTTGATCTGTGCCAGGCGCTGCTGAGCGGTGAACAGCTCGTTCTCGCTGTCGAGCAAGTCGAGCAGCGTGCGCTCGCCCAGGCTGAACTGCTGCTGGTACGAGGTGCGCACTTTGTTGCTGCGGTCTACGTATTGCTGTGCGATCGGCACCTGCTGGCTGGCGTTATTGTAGGCGTTCCACGCCAAACCGAGTTCTTCATTCAACTGACGCAGGGCGTTGTTGCGAATATCCAGCGCCTGGCTGGCCTGGGACGCCTTGGACTGCAGGCTGGCTTTGTCGCTGCCGCCGTTATACAGGTTGAACTGCATGTTCAGCATCGCGGAGTAACCATTGTCATGGCCTTCTTCGCCGCCGATGTTGTTGTTGGCTGAACGCTGCAGCACTGCATCAAAGCGCGGGTAGAAAGTCGATTTGGCGGCTTCGTACTGCTTCTCGGCAGCGGCGATATCCGACTCGGCAGAGCGCAATACCGGGCTGTCCGCAATCATCTGGCGGCGGGCTTCATCCAGGCTGGCCGGTAGCGCGGTCACAATGCCCAGTGGTTTTTCCAGCTGGTCGGGCTCTTTGCCAACCACGCTCAAAAAGTTGGTATTGGCATCCGCCAGGTTGGTCTGCTCGGTGATCAGGTTGTTTTGGGCCTGGGCCAGTCGGGCTTCGGCCTGGTCCATGTCCGCCATTCTTCCGACGCCACGGCTGGTGCGCAGTTGGATCTGGTCAAAAATACGTTCGTGGCTTTTCAGGTTGTCTTCTGCCAGTTGCACCATCTCGCGACGGGTCAAGACATCCAGATAAACCTGGGCAACCGTCAGTGCGGTGCGCTCGGACGTATTGAGCAGCGCATACCCACGGGAGTTGGCGGTGGCTTGTTGGCGACCGACTTCATTGACGGTGCCAAAGCCTTGGAACAGATTTTGCTGAAGACGGATCGACGACTCGCCACGGTTCAGTGTTTTCCAGTCGTGGCTGTTGCTGGCGGCACGTGTGGAGGTGTTGTCCGAGCTTTCACGGCCATAACCGCCCAGCAAGTCGACCTTAGGCAGGTAGCCGCCTTGGGCTTCCCTGACCTGATAGTCGGCGGCAATGCGCGCATTGATGGCCGCCTGGATTTCCGGGTGGTTCTCCACGGCGGCTTGCATCGCTTCGGGAAGGGTTTGGGCCTGGACAAAACTGGCGGCTAGAGCAAACGGTATGGCTTTAAGAAGGTGCAAACGCATTCTGATTTTTCCCGGGGATTGGTTGCCTGAAAAACCGCAACAAATTGGAATATGCATTGGAGTGGCAACTCGAAATGCCCGTTTTTCTTGGACGCCTGAAGGCGCAAACAGAAAGTCGCGAGGCCGCTTAAATATCAATGTGACATTACTGGGCAGATTGTTTAGGATGGCGCTCAATAGGTCAATACCTTGACGGGAAAGTAATTTTTCGCAAGAAACAACAGAAAATTGACGCCAATATATTTTTACACAAATTGCGTACTCCAACTATCTGAATCGGCAGCAGCGAGAGGGCCGGTCTCCTTGATGGATACCCCCGAACGGCAATACACGGAGAGTCTTTTATGAGCAGCGTTGCGGTCGTCAAAAGCATTGTCGGTCAAGTGTTCGCAGTTTCCCCGGAAGGGATTCGCCGCCTGCTCGTAGAAGGGGACCGCTTGGTCGCGGGTGAGCAGGTCGATACCGGCGCATCTGGCGCTGTCTCGCTGGAGCTGGCGGATGGCCGGGTCATCGACCTGGGCCGCGACACTCAGTGGAGCGCCAGCGCTCCTGACTCGTCCACCGACCTCAGCGCCGCTACCGCACAGGCCGCACCGTCCGTCGCCGAACTCCAGCAAGCCATCGCTGCCGGTGCCGACCCGACCCAAGTCCTTGAAGCCACGGCTGCCGGCCCGACCTCCGCCGGTGCCGACGGCGCCGTGGGCGGCGGCCACAGCTTTGTGGTACTGGAAGCCACCGCAGGGGTGGTTGACCCTACCATCGGCTACCCGACGACCGGTCTGAACGCCGCTGATGCCGTGGGCAATACCCTGACCGCCGCCGACAATAATGGCGTCGATCCACGTAACGTCACTATTACCCTGACCGCCACACCCACCATCACCGAAGCCGGTGGTGTGGTTGTTTATACGGTGTTTGTCACCCAGGCCCCGACCAGCGACCTGACCGTTACCTTGTCCAACGGCCTTGCAGTTGTGATCGCCGCCGGCCAGACCTCGGGCGTACTGAACGTCACGTTTGCCGGCAATGACACGCCCTACCTGGATGCCTCGTCGATCTCCGCCACCATCGCCGGCACCTCCGGCGGTGGCAACCTGATCATCACCACTGACCCGGCGCCGGCCGTTACCCAGATCAACGACACCATCGACACCACCACCGTCACGCTGACCGCGACCGCATCGGTGGATGAAGGCGGCAAGATCGTCTACACCGCGACCGTGACCAACGCGGCGCAGACAGACGTTGTTATCAAGCTGTCCAACGACCAGACCATTACCATCGAAGCGGGCAAAACCACCGGTACGGTCAGTATCGACACGCCCGCGAACCTGGCCGATGGCAAAGACCTGGTCGTCAGCGCCACCATTACCAGCGCCACCGGCGGCAATTACGAGAACCTGGCGATCAACCCGCAAGCGGCCACCTCTACCGTGGTTGCCGTGGACGATCCTAGCGTTTTGCAGGCTGATACCAACACCATCGCCGAAGATGGCGTTGCGACCGGCAACGTGCTGAGCAACGACAGCGACATCGACAACGTCCTGGCCGTATCGACCTTCAGCGTGGGTGGCAATACATTCAACGCTGGCCAAACCGCCGTTATTGCCGGCGTGGGTTCCATCACCATTGGGGCTGATGGCGCGTACACCTTTACTCCGGTTAAAGACTTCAATGGTGAAGTGCCGCAAATCGGCTACACCACCAATACCGGTTCCAGCAGCACGCTGAATGTGAACGTCGACGCAGTTGATGATGCCAGCGTTCTGAAAGCCGACACCGGCAGTGCGTTGGAAGATACCGTTGCCACCGGCAATGTGCTGACCAACGATGTCGACGTCGATAATGCCCTGACCGTCGCCACTTTCAACGTCAACGGCACCACTTACACCGCCGGTCAAACCGCCGTCATCGCGGGCGTTGGCTCTATCACCATCGGTGCCGACGGCGCGTACGCCTTCACTCCGGTCAAAGACTTCAACGGTGATGTGCCGCAAATCGGCTACACCACCAACACCGGTTCCAGCAGCACGCTGGATGTGAAGATCGAAGCGGTTGACGACGCGAGCGTCTTGAAAGCCGACACCGGCAGCGCGTTGGAAGATACCGTTGCCACGGGCAACGTGCTGAGCAATGACAGTGACATTGATAGTGTATTGAGCGTTGCCACCTTCAACGTCGACGGCACTACCTACACTGCCGGTCAAACCGCGATCATCGCGGGTGTTGGCAGCATCACCATCGGTGCCGACGGCGCCTATGCGTTCACTCCGGTTAAAGATTTCAATGGTGACGTACCGCAAATCGGGTACACCACTAACACCGGTTCCAGCAGTACGCTGGATGTGAAGATTGATGCGATTGATGACGCGAGCGTCCTGAAAGCCGACACCGGCAGTGCCTTGGAAGACACCGTTGCCACCGGCAATGTGCTGACCAACGACGTCGATGTTGATAACGCCCTGACGGTCACAAGCTTCAACGTCGGTGGTACCACCTACACCGCCGGCCAAACCGCAATCATCGCGGGCATTGGCAGCATCACCATCGCCACCGATGGCGCGTACGCCTTCACCCCGGTCAAAGACTTCAACGGCGACGTACCGCAAATCGGCTACACCACCAACACCGGCTCTAGCAGCACGCTGGATGTGAAGATTGATGCGGTTGATGACGCGAGCGTCTTGAAAGCCGATACCGGTAGCGCGTTGGAAGACACCGTTGCCACCGGCAATGTGCTGACCAATGACGTTGATGTCGATAACACGCTGACTGTCACGAGCTTCAACGTCGGTGGTACCACCTACACCGCCGGCCAAACCGCAATCATCGCGGGCATTGGCAGCATCACCATCGCCACCGATGGCGCGTACGCCTTCACCCCGGTCAAAGACTTCAACGGCGATGTGCCGCAAATCGGCTACACCACTAACACGGGCTCCAGCAGCACGCTGGACGTGAAAATCGAAGCCGTTGACGACGCGAGCGAACTCAAAGCTGACACCGGTAGCGCCTTGGAAGACACCGTTGCCACGGGCAACGTGCTGACCAATGACGTCGATGTTGATAACACCCTGACTGTCACGAGCTTCAACGTCGGTGGTACCACCTACACCGCCGGCCAAACCGCGATCATCGCGGGCATTGGCAGCATCACCATCGGCACCGACGGCGCATACGCCTTCACGCCGGTCAAAGATTTCAACGGCGATGTCCCGCAAATCGGCTACACCACGAACACCGGTTCCAGCAGCACGCTGGATGTGAAGATTGATGCGGTTGATGACGCCAGCGAACTCAAAGCCGACACCGGCAGTGCCTTGGAAGACACCGTTGCCACTGGCAACGTGCTGACCAACGATGTCGATGTCGACAACACCCTGACTGTCACAAGCTTCAACGTCGGTGGCACCACTTACACCGCCGGTCAAACCGCGATCATCGCGGGCATTGGTTCTATCACCATCGGTACTGATGGCGCGTACGCCTTCACCCCAGTCAAAGATTTCAACGGCGATGTACCGCAAATCGGCTACACCACCAACACCGGCTCTAGCAGCACGCTGGACGTGAAGATTGATGCGGTTGATGACGCAAGCGAGCTGAAAGCCGACACCGGCAACGCCTTGGAAGACACCGTCGCCACCGGCAATGTGCTGACCAATGACGTTGACGTCGATAACGCCCTGACCGTCGCGACCTTCAACGTCAACGGCACCACTTACACCGCCGGCCAAACCGCAATTATCGCGGGCATCGGCAGCATCACCATCGGCACCGACGGCGCGTACGCCTTCACGCCGGTCAAAGACTTCAACGGCGACGTACCGCAAATCGGCTACACCACCAACACCGGCTCTAGCAGCACGCTGGATGTGAAGATTGATGCCGTTGATGACGCGAGCGTCTTGAAAGCCGATACCGGCAGTGCCTTGGAAGACACCGTTGCCACCGGCAATGTGCTGACCAATGACGTCGACGTTGATAACACGCTGACTGTCACGAGCTTCAACGTCGGTGGTACCACCTACACCGCCGGTCAAACCGCCGTTATCGCGGGCATTGGTTCTATCACCATCGGTACTGATGGCGCGTACGCCTTCACGCCGGTCAAAGACTTCAACGGTGATGTACCGCAAATCGGCTACACCACCAACACCGGCTCTAGCAGCACGCTGGATGTGAAGATTGATGCGGTTGATGACGCCAGCGAACTCAAAGCTGACACCGGTAGCGCCTTGGAAGACACCGTTGCCACGGGCAACGTGCTGACCAATGACGTCGATGTTGATAACACCCTGACTGTCACGAGCTTCAACGTCGGTGGTACCACCTACACCGCCGGTCAAACCGCCGTTATCGCGGGCATTGGTTCTATCACCATCGGTACTGATGGCGCGTACGCCTTCACGCCGGTCAAAGACTTCAACGGTGATGTACCGCAAATCGGCTACACCACCAACACCGGCTCTAGCAGCACGCTGGATGTGAAGATTGATGCGGTTGATGACGCGAGCGAGCTGAAAGCCGACACCGGCAGCGCCTTGGAAGACACTGTTGCCACTGGCAATGTGCTGACCAATGACGTCGATGTCGACAACACCCTGACTGTCACGAGCTTCAACGTCGGTGGTACCACCTACACCGCCGGCCAAACCGCGATCATCGCGGGCATTGGCAGCATCACCATCGGCACTGACGGCGCGTACGCCTTCACCCCAGTCAAAGACTTCAACGGTGATGTACCGCAAATCGGCTACACCACCAACACCGGCTCTAGCAGCACGCTGGATGTGAAGATTGATGCGGTTGATGACGCGAGCGTCTTGAAAGCCGATACCGGTAGCGCGTTGGAAGACACCGTTGCCACCGGCAATGTGCTGACCAATGACGTCGACGTTGATAACACGCTGACTGTCACGAGCTTCAACGTCGGTGGTACCACCTACACCGCCGGTCAAACCGCAATCATCGCGGGTATTGGCAGCATCACCATCGGCACCGACGGCGCATACGCCTTCACGCCGGTCAAAGATTTCAACGGCGATGTCCCGCAAATCGGCTACACCACGAACACCGGTTCCAGCAGCACGCTGGACGTGAAGATCGAAGCGGTTGATGACGCCAGCGTCTTGAAAGCCGACACCGGCAGCGCCTTGGAAGACACCGTTGCCACCGGCAATGTGCTGACCAACGACGTCGATGTTGATAACACCCTGACTGTCACGAGCTTCAACGTCGGCGGTACCACCTACACCGCCGGTCAAACCGCCGTTATCGCGGGCATTGGTTCTATCACCATCGGTACTGATGGCGCGTACGCCTTCACGCCGGTCAAAGACTTCAACGGTGATGTACCGCAAATCGGCTACACCACCAACACCGGCTCTAGCAGCACGCTGGATGTGAAGATTGATGCGGTTGATGACGCGAGCGAGCTGAAAGCCGACACCGGCAGCGCCTTGGAAGACACTGTTGCCACTGGCAATGTGCTGACCAATGACGTCGATGTCGACAACACCCTGACTGTCACGAGCTTCAACGTCGGTGGTACCACCTACACCGCCGGCCAAACCGCGATCATCGCGGGCATTGGCAGCATCACCATCGGCACTGACGGCGCGTACGCCTTCACCCCAGTCAAAGACTTCAACGGCGACGTACCGCAAATCGGCTACACCACCAACACCGGCTCTAGCAGCACGCTGGATGTGAAGATTGATGCGGTTGATGACGCGAGCGTCTTGAAAGCCGATACCGGTAGCGCGTTGGAAGACACCGTTGCCACCGGCAATGTGCTGACCAATGACGTCGACGTTGATAACACGCTGACTGTCACGAGCTTCAACGTCGGTGGTACCACCTACACCGCCGGTCAAACCGCAATCATCGCGGGTATTGGCAGCATCACCATCGGCACCGACGGCGCATACGCCTTCACGCCGGTCAAAGATTTCAACGGCGATGTCCCGCAAATCGGCTACACCACGAACACCGGTTCCAGCAGCACGCTGGATGTGAAGATTGATGCGGTTGATGACGCCAGCGAACTCAAAGCCGACACCGGCAGTGCCTTGGAAGACACCGTTGCCACTGGCAACGTGCTGACCAACGATGTCGATGTCGACAACACCCTGACTGTCACAAGCTTCAACGTCGGTGGCACCACTTACACCGCCGGTCAAACCGCGATCATCGCGGGCATTGGTTCTATCACCATCGGTACTGATGGCGCGTACGCCTTCACCCCAGTCAAAGATTTCAACGGCGATGTACCGCAAATCGGCTACACCACCAACACCGGCTCTAGCAGCACGCTGGACGTGAAGATTGATGCGGTTGATGACGCAAGCGAGCTGAAAGCCGACACCGGCAACGCCTTGGAAGACACCGTCGCCACCGGCAATGTGCTGACCAATGACGTTGACGTCGATAACGCCCTGACCGTCGCGACCTTCAACGTCAACGGCACCACTTACACCGCCGGCCAAACCGCAATTATCGCGGGCATCGGCAGCATCACCATCGGCACCGACGGCGCGTACGCCTTCACGCCGGTCAAAGACTTCAACGGCGACGTACCGCAAATCGGCTACACCACCAACACCGGCTCTAGCAGCACGCTGGATGTGAAGATTGATGCCGTTGATGACGCGAGCGTCTTGAAAGCCGATACCGGCAGTGCCTTGGAAGACACCGTTGCCACCGGCAATGTGCTGACCAATGACGTCGACGTTGATAACACGCTGACTGTCACGAGCTTCAACGTCGGTGGTACCACCTACACCGCCGGTCAAACCGCCGTTATCGCGGGCATTGGTTCTATCACCATCGGTACTGATGGCGCGTACGCCTTCACGCCGGTCAAAGACTTCAACGGCGATGTACCTCAAATCGGCTACACCACCAACACCGGTTCCAGCAGCACGCTGGACGTGAAGATCGAAGCGGTTGATGACGCCAGCGTCTTGAAAGCCGACACCGGCAGTGCCTTGGAAGACACCGTTGCCACCGGCAATGTGCTGACCAACGATGTCGATGTCGACAACACCCTGACTGTCACGAGCTTCAACGTCGGTGGTACCACCTACACCGCCGGCCAAACCGCGATCATCGCGGGCATCGGCTCTATCACCATCGGCACCGACGGCGCCTATGCGTTCACCCCGGTTAAAGACTTCAACGGCGACGTGCCGCAAATCGGCTACACCACGAACACCGGTTCCAGCAGCACGCTGGATGTGAAGATTGAAGCGGTTGACGACGCGAGCGTCTTGAAAGCCGACACCGGCAGCGCGTTGGAAGATACCGTTGCCACCGGCAACGTGCTGAGCAATGACAGTGACATTGATAGTGTATTGAGCGTTGCCACCTTCAACGTCAACGGCGCTACCTACACTGCCGGTCAAACCGCCGTTATCGCGGGCATTGGCAGCATCACCATCGGCACCGACGGCGCCTACGCCTTCACCCCAGTCAAAGATTTCAATGGTGACGTACCGCAAATCGGGTACACAACCAACACCGGCTCTAGCAGCACGCTGGACGTGAAGATCGAAGCTGTTGACGACGCGAGCGTCCTGAAAGCTGACACCGGCAGCGCCTTGGAAGACCACGTTGCCACGGGCAATGTGCTGACCAATGACGTTGATGTCGACAACACCCTGACTGTCACAAGCTTCAATGTGGGTGGTACTAACTACACAGCCGGTCAAACCGCGATCATCGCGGGCATTGGTTCTATCACCATCGCTACTGATGGCGCGTACGCCTTCACCCCGGTTAAAGACTTCAACGGCGATGTACCGCAAATCGGCTACACCACCAACACCGGTTCCAGCAGCACGCTGGACGTGAAAATCGAAGCCGTTGACGACGCGAGCGTTCTGAAAGCTGACACCGGCAGCGCCTTGGAGGACCACGTTGCCACTGGCAATGTGCTGACCAATGACGTCGATGTCGACAACACCCTGACGGTCACAAGCTTCAACGTTGGTGGCACCACCTACACCGCCGGCCAAACCGCAATCATCGCGGGCATTGGCAGCATCACCATCGGCACCAATGGCGCCTACGCCTTCACCCCGGTCAAAGACTTCAACGGCGATGTACCGCAAATCGGCTACACCACCAACACCGGTTCCAGCAGCACGCTGAATGTGAGCATCGTGGCGGTTGACGACGCGAGCGTCCTGAAAGCCGACACCGGCAGTGCCTTGGAAGACACCGTCGCCACAGGCAATGTGCTGACCAACGACTTCGATGTGGACAGCGCATTGAGCGTTGCGACCTTCAACGTCAACGGCACCACCTACACCGCCGGCCAAACCGCGATCATCGCGGGCATTGGCAGCATCACCATCGGCACCAATGGCGCCTACGCCTTCACTCCGGTCAAAGACTTCAACGGCGATGTGCCGCAAGTCGGCTACACCACCAACACCGGTTCCAGCAGCACGCTGGACGTGAACATCGTGGCGGTTGACGACGCGAGCGTCCTGAAAGCCGACACCGGCAGTGCCTTGGAAGACCACGTTGCCACGGGCAATGTGCTGACCAACGACGTTGATGTCGACAACACCCTGACTGTCACAAGCTTCAACGTCGGTGGCACCACCTACACCGCCGGCCAAACCGCAATCATCGCGGGCATTGGCAGCATCACCATCGGCACCAATGGCGCCTACGCCTTCACCCCGGTCAAAGACTTCAACGGCGATGTACCGCAAATCGGCTACACCACCAACACCGGTTCCAGCAGCACGCTGAATGTGAGCATCGTGGCGGTTGACGACGCGAGCGTCCTGAAAGCCGACACCGGCAGTGCCTTGGAAGACACCGTCGCCACAGGCAATGTGCTGACCAACGACTTCGATGTGGACAGCGCATTGAGCGTTGCGACCTTCAACGTCAACGGCACCACCTACACCGCCGGCCAAACCGCGATCATCGCGGGCATTGGCAGCATCACCATCGGCACCAACGGTGCGTACGCCTTCACGCCGGTCAAAGACTTCAACGGCGATGTGCCGCAAGTCGGCTACACCACCAACACCGGTTCCAGCAGCACGCTGAACGTGAACATCGTGGCGGTCAACGACGCGCCGACTGCAACCAATGGCTACGTCGACAGCAAGGAAGACACGTCGGTCGAGCTGACCTGGTCCACCTTTGGCGTCAAGGATGTGGACTCCGCGAACCCGAAAGTGGTGTTTACCAGCCTGCCGGCCGGTTCCATCGAGTACAAAGTCAACGGCCAGTGGGTCGCGCTGACCTCGTCGGATCTGAAAACCGATACTTCAGCCGGCAAGGCATTCAGCCAATCTGACTTCGATAACCACAACGTGCGCTACACCCCGGCGGCCAACGAGTCGGGTGACAACAGCTTCGGCGGCACCAGCGTGGGTAACAAGCAGGGCGATTACACCGAGCTGAAGTTCCAGGCTACCGACGGCAGCGCCTACAGCGACACCAAAACCATCACGGTGGACATACACCCGGTAACGGATGTGCCGGTTGTGGTCGTGCCCCCATTCGCCGCAGTGCCGACAGGGTTGGTCATTCAAACCTGGACCGGTGGCACGCTCGCTAAAGACCTGGGCACTAACGGTAATGGTGTTGCCCAGTCCAGCGACCTGATCAAGGTGATCGACGCTAAGACCGCCGCCAGCGCAGTCTCGACTGCGGTCATCAACAATGTCAGCAACGGCAGTGTGGCGGAGGGCACGGCGACTAAAGTCTCTGGCCTGATCTACCTGGAAGCCGGCAAAAGCTACACCTTCACCGGTACGGCCGACGACAGCCTGGCGATCACCGTGGGCGGCAAGTTGGTCGCTTCCGAAACCTGGAGCAAGGGCAGTGCGATTACCGGGACGGCCTATACGCCGACCGAGTCGGGTTACTACACCCTCGACATCTACCACTACAACCAGGCGGGCGGCGGCAACTACGACGTCAATGTGTCGATCAACAACGGCCCGTCGATGTCGCTGGGCAACAGCGGTGTGCAGACCTATACCAGTGTGGAAGCGTTGAAAGCCGCCGGCGCGGTGCTGGGCGATAGCCATGTGGTCAATGGCGAAGGCTATTACACCGGCTACGTCTACAACCGTGGGCTGGAAGACACCGCCATCAAGGTCGCTCCGATTACCACCACGTTTGTCGACAACGACGGCTCGGAATCCCACAAGGTGGAAATCAGCGGCTTGCCCAAAGGTACCGTGATTACCGATGGCACCACGGGCCACAGCTACACCTCCACCGGTACCGCCGCGCTCTACGATGTCAGCGACTGGAACCTGAAAACCCTGAAGGTTACGCCGCTCAAGGACTCGACCGCCAGCTTCGATATCACCGTGAAAGCGACGGCCAAAGAGTTGAGCACCGGGGTCGAAGAGGTGACGACCGGTAAAGTGAGCATCGTGGTCACCCCAGTCAACGACGCACCGACCCTGGACCTCAGCACCGCGGATGGTGCTGTCGCCACCGGCTACAACGCCTCGTACACCGAGCGCAGCAACACCGGTGTTTCGATTACCGGCAGCGTGGCCATCGCTGACGTCGACAGCACCCAGATGCAAAGTGCGACCATCACCCTGAAAAACGCCAGTGCGGGTGATCAACTCGGCTCCAGCCTGGTGACGGTAGGGGGCACCTACAAAGGCATTACCCTGACCAGCGTCGGTACGGACGTCAGCGGCAAGATCGTGCTGACCCTGTCGGGTGCGGCGGATGCGGCTACCTACAAGACGCTGCTTGAGTCGTTCCAGTACTCCAGCACCAGCAAGTACCCGGCGATCGGCGATCGCACCATTGATGTCTCCGTGACGGACAACGAGGGTGGCAACAGCCTGAGTTCGTCTGTGGCGACAACGACCATCACGGTCAAGTCCCAGGTCTACAACACTGTCGCCGAAGGCGGCGCGGCGGCGGACACCATCGATCTGGGCACAAGCTCAGCCAACAACATTGTGGTGGGCGACAAAGGGGGTATCACTACGCCGGGTTCCAACTACAACATCGCGTTTGTTGTGGATACCTCGGGCAGTATCGGGTCGTCGGCGATGAACTCGATCAAGGGCCAGCTCTCGAGCATTTTCGACACCCTGATCGCTAACGCGAAGATGACGGGCTCGGGTGTAGTGAAGGTGTTGCTGGTCGACTTCGACACCAAGGTCGAGTCGCTGGTGTCGGTCAACCTGGCGGACCAGGCTGCCGCCAAGGCTGCCCTGCAGGCCGTGTTGAATAACATGGCTTCCAACCCGAACGACATGACCAACTACGAAGACGCCTTCAATGCGGCAACGGCCTGGTTCAAGAGCGCTGACGCCACCAGCAACACCGGTGCGAAAAACCTGACGTATTTCATTACCGACGGCGAGCCGAATGTCTACAACGTGAAGTACGACAGCATCAGCCTGGGCTCAACCAGCTACTGGTGGGGCAATAACGTCAGCTTCGACAACAAGGTCAACAGCAGCACCTATACCCTGGGCCAGACCACTGCGCTCACCGCAACCGTCTACGACCAGACACGGGTCATCGTGGACACTGACGGCAAGGTCTACTCGTATGACTCGTCCGGCACCCGGATCTTCCAAGGTTACGTCGTGTCCGACGGCCATGGTGGTTTCGACGTGGCGGGGGCTGCCAGCAATAGTCGCTATGACTATGCGTTGGACAACGCCAAGGCGGCTTACACCGCGCTGACCACCTCGGTGGCCGGCGGGGTTGAAGTGCAGGCCATCGGCCTGGGCAGCAGCGTCGACAAAGACATGCTGCAAAAGTACTTCGATACTGACAAGACGGTCAGCACGATCGATACCGCGAAGCTGGCCGACACCATCACCGGCCACACCGCCGACACTGGTGCGGACAAGGTTTCCGGTGGTTCGGGCAATGACATCCTGTTCGGTGACCTGATCAGCTACAACGGCCAGGAAGGCAACGCCGCACTCAAGGCGTTCGCTGCCGAGAAGCTGTCCACCACGGTCGATCACATCGATGACCGTACACTGCATCAGTTCGTCACCGAGCATGTGCAGGACATCGGTGCATTGGCCAGCGCGTCGAACATCTACGGTACCAAGGATGGCGGCGACACCCTGATCGGCAACGCCGGCGATGACATCCTGTTCGGCCAGGGCGGTAACGACAACCTCTCCGGTGGTGCAGGCAACGACATCCTGGTGGGCGGCAAGGGCAATGACACCCTGACCGGCGGCGCGGGTGCGGATACCTTCGTGTGGCTCAAAGGCGATACCGGCAGCGACACGGTCACCGACTTCAAGCACAGCGAAGGCGACAAGCTGGACCTGTCCGATTTGCTGCAAGGCAATAACGACACCAACCTGTCCAGCTACTTGAAGTTGACCACCGACGCATCCGGCAACTCGACGTTGAGCGTGAGCAGCAGCGGCTCGTTCACCGCCCAGGGCGGTACGGCCGATGTCACGATCAAGATCGATGGCGCCAATTGGGGCTCCGGCAGCACCGCGATCAATAACCTGATCGCCGGTGGCGACCTGACCGTCAAGCATCACGACTGATCACCCGGCAGCGCCAATCTTCAAGGATTGGCGCTGCATGGGCATCAGCGTCGGGAAAATCTGTGTAATCTCTGCGAGGGCACCTGCTTGGGGCCTGCAGGGATTTTTTTATTGGGAGAACGTTAATGTTCTACGTGCAACGCGATCAACAGAACGCTTTGGTTCGCGTCGAGGCGGATGCCTTCGCCGGGGCCACCGAGACACTGGAGGCCGACCATCACGAGATTCTGGCGTGGTTTGCCGATGATGCGGTGGACAACAGCCTCAAGCATCTCAGGCAAAGCGACCTTGAGATGATCCGCGTGCTTGATGACTTGATCCAGGTGCTGATCACCAAGAACGTGATGAGCATCACTGACTTGCCGCCGGCGGCACAGGCCAAGTTTTTGGAGCGTACCAAGGCGAGGGCGACGTTGGGCGGCTTGAGCGAGCTGATCAATGACGATGAAACCGGCTTGATCTGACGCTGCGCACCTCCTTCACGGGTTGACCGTCAAGGAGGCGTGAGCGGTCAGTGCGTCACTTCCAAGGCGCCGGCTCACCGACCAGTTGGCCTTGCACGCCTTCAATACCCATCTCGCGGATCACCCGCAATTCACCCTCGGTTTCCACCCGCTCGGCAATCAACGGCAGATCAATGCTGTGGGCGGCGCGCTGGATCGCCTCGATAAAAAAGCGTTTGTGGCTTTCCTGATCAATGGCACGGATGTAGCTGCCGTCGACCTTCAGGTACGCCAGGCCCAGGTTCGCCAGGTTGCCGATCATGCTGAAACGCCCGCCGAAACGTTGCAGGCCCAGGCTGTAGCCCAGGCTGCGCATGCGTCGGGTGAGGCGCTCCAATTGGGTTTGTTCGGGCACTTGCTCTTCGCCGATTTCCAGCGTCAGGCGCGGCCCCAGTGCGGGGTGTTGGGCCAGGCGTTCGAACACCCGCTCCAACGCTTGCGGGTCGTTCAAGGTGGCGGCCGAGAGGTTCAACGCCACCGATTGGTTGTGTTGCGTGAGGTGTTTGATCACCAGGTCGAGCATCAGTTGATCGAGCCGCGCCGTCCAGCCGAAGCGCTCCAGCCAGGGCAGAAAATGGCCTGCCGCAATGGTCTGGTCCTGACTGTCGAGCAGGCGTGAAAGTACCTTGTAGTGCAGCACTTGCTGGGTGTCACGGCTGCTGACCACCGGTTGGAAAAACAAGCGGAAGCGACCCTGGTTCAGGGCGTTGTCGAGCAAGGTGTGCCAGTTGTGCGGGTCATCGCTGACGGTGCCGGGCGCCTGGCGTTCCAGGCAGACCCAGGTGGGGCCGCTGCCGGCTTCAGCCTGGGCCAGCGCTTGGTCGGCCAGCATCAACAGGTCGGCTGAGGCATCGCCAGGGTTGTACGGCGCCAGCCCGATATAAGCCACGGCCGACATGTCGGTGGCTCCCGTTTCGTGCAGGCTTTGCAGGGTGCTTTCCAGATCCTGGGCCAGTTGCAGCGCTTCATCACGTACCAGGCCCGGGGCAAGGACCGCGAACTCGCCGCCACGGCTGCGGGTAATCAGGTTTTGAGTTTCCGGGTATTTGGCGCAGGTGCGCACCAGTTGCTGGCTGACGGCTTGCAGCAGTTGGTCGGTGCGTTGCCCGCCAAGACGTTGGTTGAGGCCGCTCAAGTCATTGACCCGCAATATCAGCAGGTAACCTGAACTGGGCTCCTCCAGGTTGCTGACGCGAGACTGCAGTTGCATCTCGAAATAGCGACGGTTCGCCAGGCCCGTCAGGCTGTCTTGGTAAGACTCCACACGCAGTTTCTCGCTACGCTCGGTCTGCTCATGGAACAGCGCCTTGAGCTTCTCCACCATCTGGTTCATGGCCTGCACCACCCGCCGCAGCTCCGGGGTGCGAGGCAGGTCGGGCAAGCTCAGGAACTCGCGACGGGCGATGGCGTGCGACTGCTCGACCATATAGTCCAGCGGCTTCAGTTGACGGCGCAGCAACAGCGCGCCCAATACCGCGCTCACGGCGCCGCACACCAACAACCAGCCCAGGCTGCCCAGCGCGCTCTGCCACAGCTTGGCCAGTGCAAACATCGGGTGGCTGACCACTTCAACCCGTGCCGCCTGCTGCCAGCCACGACTGACGATGGCATCGCCACCGGCCGGCGCCAGGCCGATCATCTTCACGAACCAGGCGGGCACGCCGCTGGCATCCGGTTCGGCGGCCCGCTCCACCAGCACCTGGTTATTGCTCAGGTCTATCACACGGATGCTCGCGTAGTAGCCACTGTCAAAGATCGAACTGACCATCAGCTCGGTCATCGCCGGGTCATCAATGTTCGGGGTCAGCGACAGCGCCAGTGCGGTGGCCGCGTCCTGGGCATGGGAGCGCAGTTGGTTGACGTACTGTGTACGCGAGCTTTCCAGGCTGACCATGAAGCTACCGCTGAACGCGACCACCAGGAACACGCAGATAGCGATCAGCAATTGTTTGAACAGTGACATCGTAGCTCCTGTTAATTATCCGAACTGGCCGGAAACCCTTCAGCGGTCATTTTTTTCAAGACATCCTGCCAGCGTGACAGGCGCTTGGTGTCACCGACTTTTTTGTTGCCCGCCGCGCCGGTCAGCCACAACCCTTCGCCGTTGAACGCATAAACGGGCAGCAGGTCGGTGCGTTGGCTGGCCGGCAGGATGGGGTCCATCAGGCTGTCCAGCACCAAGGGCATGGCTTCGGGGCTTGCATAATACGTCAGCACCATATGCGCACGGTTCTGGCGCAAGGCCTTGACGTAGGTGATGCGCAGCTTTTCGGCCGGCACACCCAAGTGCCGCAGGCTGAAGTATTTGGCGATGGCATAGTCTTCACAATCGCCAGCGCCTTTCCAGAGGGATTGAATGGGGGTGGCCCAATAATCCACTTCGTGCCACAGGTCGATGTCTTCCTCGTAGCGCAACTGGCGGTTGAAGAACAGGTTGACCACTTTGAGCTGCTCGCTCTCGCTGACCTGCTTTTGTGTCGACAGCAATTGTTGCCAGGCATCGATACGCTGGCGGCCGGGGCCGAGTGCCCCATACAGTGTTTCGGCGCGACGGCTGATCTGGCTGAAATCCCAGTCCGCGAGCAAGTCGCCGAGCAGGCCGCCACCCAGCAATACAGTGATGGCGAAACCGTACAGAATTCGCGGAAGTTTAAAGCGTATCGCCACTGCGATTACCAGAGCTTGCAGCATTGAAGATGGGGCAATGGTGCGGTGATAGCGGCTAAAAAACAATGGCACGATGAAATCATCGGTGCTTGAAGGCATCAAGGGTGCGTCAGTAAATTGGCCAATTTCCGCTCGTCTGAAAGGGTTGTGGCTATTTCATCAAAATAATGACACTCGTCCCCCGCTGTCACAGAATGTATCCCATCGGCGCTTACAAAAAGACTTGCGGTAAAGCCTTGTTTTACCGACTTCTCAGGTCTTTATCGGGCGCCGTGAAGGAGGCCCGGCCATGAGTCGCACCGATGACCTGTTTGCCTTGCCCGGCAAGCGCGTCGCCCGTGATCCCAGGGGCAAAAAACCGCGCGTGCATTTTTTTGGCACTCTGCCATTCGATGATGGCACCCGTGTAAACCAAAAAGAGGGCCAGCGCTTTGGCGCGCAGCCGTCCTACGTCAATGACACACCCCACAACCCTCAACCCATTGCGCTGCGCCCGACCGTGGTGGCGTTGATATCCGTCAATGGTGGCGTTGGCCGCAGTACCCTCGCCACGGCGTTGAGCAGCGGCTTGCGGCGCATGGGTAAGTCGGTAGTGGCATTGGACCTGGACCCCCAGAACGCCTTGCGCCAACACTTTGGAGTCGACCATGAGCGCGCCGGCGTGGGCGGCGGCAGCCTGCTCAAGACACCCTGGGCGACCCTCCTGCAGGCGGGGTTCTCCGGTTGCCAAGTGCTGCCTTTTGGCGATACCGATACCCCGCAGAAAGAAAACCTGCAGCGCTGGCTCGCGCGTGAGCCGCAATGGCTGGTGCGGCACCTGTCGGCATTGGCGTTGAGCGAAGCGCATACGGTGATCATCGATACACCCGCTGGCAACAACGTTTACCTTCATCAAGCACTGAGCGTGGCCGACATCGTGCTGGTCGTCGCCCAGCCCAATGCGGCGTGCCTCGGCACGTTGGATCAACTGGACGCGCTGTTGGCCCCCCATCTTGAGCGAGAGCCCGCACCTCGATGTCACTTTGTGATCAATCAGCTGGATGAGCACTCGACGTTCAACCTGGGAATGCTCGATGCCTTCAAGTTGCGCCGCAGTGAATACCCCTTGGCGGTCGTGCATCGCGACCCGGTGTTCAGCGAAGCCCTGGCCTTTGCGACGGACCCGCTCGATAGCAAGGCGCCAAGCCCTGCGCGTGACGATATCGGCGACCTTTGCCGGTTATTGGTCACCCGCAAAAGCACCGCGTAAGCGCGGTTTATAAGCGTAACGCCGGATGCTTATACACAATTGGTTGGTGAGGGGCTCATGGCTCAGCCGTTTTGTGGAGCCGTTCTCATCCCGCTGCAACTGCCTGTTTTACGTGCGTTTTATGAGATGAACAAAAAATGAACAAAGTGGGTTTTGGCCGTTAGCGCAGGTGGCTACAGGCTCCGTAAAGAATTCATCAACAGAGTTATCCACAGGTTGGCATGCGACAATTTTGCCCTTTAATCGCGCTCGGCAAGCACCATCAAGTTGCGCGGCGTCAATGCCGGATCGCAGAAGCTGCCTACCTCAACCCTGTAGCCGCGTTCGCGCAGAAACAGTGCCCGATCCAGTACCAGCCACAGCTCCAGCGGGCGCCGAAACAGCCCACGCAGCAATTCCAGGTTTCTGACTTCGGCGAGGCGCCGCCAGCCATCGGCCTCCACCGCGGCCCACTGCTGTTTCCCTGTGGATAACCCTTTGAGGTCGGCCAATGCCTGGCAGTAATCGGCAAAGGGCTTGGCCAGCCAACTGGCGGGCAGCGAAGGGGTGGGCAGGTACTCATCGCAGCCGCGTATCTGGCGTTGCAACTGATCGAACGCCAGGCGGCGGGCCATCGACGTGTCGCGTTGCTGGCGCACGCGTTTGCCTGCGGTGACGGTTTCGCTGAGGGGCAGCCCGAGGTCGTCGATCGACAGTCGCAGGGTTGAGGCACGGCCTGCTGCGCAAAGTGGCTGGTAGGTGGGTGTATTGATGCGGTTATAGCAGCAGGGTGCCACTGCCAGTTGCTTGCAGCCGGCGGCGCTGGCCAGTTGCAACAGGCGCACGTGCAGGTCGCCGCAGGCGTGCAGGGCAACTGGCGTGTGCTCCGCGTTGAGCACCACGTGCGCCATCACATCTTGCAGGCGATGGGTAACGGTCAGTCGATGGTGGTCGCTCAAGGCTTGGCCGGCCGCGATCAAGGCCGGGTCATGTTCCAGGCAGGTCAGTTGCTGGCCGGTGCACAGCAGTCGCCGGCCAAGGTGGCCTTTGCCGGCGCACCAGTCCAGCCAGTGGGTTGGCGTTTGCGCAAAATGAAGGGCCGCGCCGAAGGCTTCGATCTGTTGCCATTTGCGGCCCGGTACGTCGACGCTCAGACGATGCGCGGCGGGTGGCAAGCGCTGCGCCGGTAACTTATCCACAGCGCTGAGGCGCACGGCCTCGGCGGCCAATGCAGCGAAAGGCGCGGGCGCGGGCACTTCATGAGGGTGGTTGTGGCTGGTTTCGGCATCGGCCAAGGTGCGTTGGCGCAACCATTGGGCGAGTTCGGGCAGTTCGCTTTCCCAAGGCAACCGTTGATGCGTAAAGGGCCGTGGTCGCCACAGCCCTTGATGCTCGGTCAGGAACGCATCCAGCGCTCTGAAGCGTGTTTCAACGTCCCTGGCAGGCATCGACGCGCAGCCAGCGTTCCAGCAGTTTGAAGCCTTGTACCAACAGGTAGGAGATCAAGAGATAGAACACGCCGGCAGTGAAGAACATTTCCACGGTCAGGTAATTGCGCGCAATGATCGTGCGGGCCATGCCGGTCAGTTCCAGCAAGGTCACGGTGCTCGCCAGCGAGCTGGCCTTGAGCATCAGGATCACTTCGTTGCTGTAGGCCGGCAACCCGATGCGGGCGGCGCGGGGCAGGATGATATAGAACAGCGTCTTGGGCCGGGACATGCCCAGGGCGCGAGCCGCTTCGATTTCTCCAGGCGGGATGGCCTGGATGGCGCCGCGCAGGATCTCGGCGATATAAGCGGCCGTGTGCAGGGTCATGGTGGCGGTGGCACACCAGAACGGGTCGCGCAGGTACTTCCACATGAAGCTGGAGCGGATGCTGTCGAATTGGGCCAGGCCGTAGTAGACCAGGAACAACTGCACCAGCAGCGGCGTACCGCGGAAGAAAAAGATGTAGGCATAAGGCAGCGAGCGCACGTACCAGCGCTTGGAAGAGCGCGCGATACCCAGCGGGATGGCCAGGATAAGGCCGAGAACCACGGCGATGCCGACCAGCTCAAGGGTCAGCACGGCGCCCTGGATAAACTTCGGCAGCCACTTAAGGATGACTTCCCATTCCATTACGTCGTCCTCACGAAGCCGCGTGCGGCGCGGTTTTCCAGCAAGTGCATCGCCACCATCGACAAGGATGTGAGGCCCAGGTAGATGAGCGCGGCGACCATGTAGAAGGTGAACGGCTGTTTGGTGACGGTGACGGCGATTTGCGCATGGCGCATGATTTCTTCCAGGCCGATGACCGTGACCAGCGCGGTGTCCTTCATCAGGATCAGGAACAGGTTGCCCAGCCCCGGCAGGGCGATACGCCACATCTGCGGCATGATCAGCCGGGTGAAAATGCGCGACTTCGACAGGCCCAACGCCACGCCGGCTTCTCGGTGGCCTTTGGGGATCGAGATGATCGCACCGCGTAGCACTTCTGTGGCGTAGGCGCCGAAACACAGGCCCAGCGCGATCACGCCAGCGGCGAAGGCGCTGAGCGACAAGTCGGGAATGCCGAGCCATTCACCCAGCCCGCGCATGGCGTTGATGGTGCCGAAGTAAATCAGCAACACCCACAACAGCTCCGGCACGCCGCGAACGATGGTCGAATAAGTACCGCCCAGCCATTGCAGCGGCTTGTACGGCGAAGTCTTGGCCAAGGCACCGGCAAGGCCCAGTAGCAACCCCAGGCACAGGGCCGTGAGCGCCAGTTTGACGGTCATCAGCGCGCCGGCGGCAAGCGCGGGGCCGAATCCGTAAAGATCGAGATTCATGGTGTTTTCATATCGCGGCAGGCATTGCATAAAGCCGGCGCGCTCAAGGGAGCGCGCCGGTCAGGTCGCTCAGATCATTCGATGCTGAACGGGAAGTACTTGTCGTTGATCTTCTTATAGGTGCCGTCTGCCTTGATCTCTGCCAGGGCTTTGTTCAGGCGCTCGCGCAGCGGGTCGCCCTTGCGTACGGCGATACCGATCTTGTCGCTCTCTACAACCGGGTCGCCCTTGAACTCGTAGGCGGAACCGTCTTTGCTCTTGAGCCATTCGTATTGCACGTACTTGTCGGCGAGGATGCCGTCGAGGCGGCCGGAAGTCAGGTCCAGGTAGGCGTTTTCCTGGGTGTCGTACAGTTTGGCTTCGGTGTCCGGCAGCTTGTCTTCCAGGTAGCTACCGGCCAGGGTCGCGCGCTGTGCACCGATGACTTTGCCCTTGAGGTAGCCGGCGTCGGTCTTGAAGTCGGCAGTGGCTTTAGGCGCGATGAACTGCAGCTTGTTGGAGTAGTACGGGTCGGTAAAGTCAACGGCCTGCTTGCGTTCATCGGTGATCGACAGCGAAGACACCAGAAAGTCGAACTTCTTGGCATTCAGGGCCGGGATGATGCCGTCCCAGTCGGAGACATACACTTCGCACTTCTCGACTTTCATTTTGGCGCACAGGGCGTCGCCAATGTCTTTGTCGAAGCCCACGACGTTGCCGCTGGCGTCTTTATTGTTGAAGGGCGGGTAGGCCGCTTCGATCCCCATTTTCAAGGTTTCTGCCATGGCCGTGGCGCTGAACGCCATCGAGACGGCCGCAGCCAGAAGGAATTTTTTATAGTTCTGCATGCATGTTGCTCCGTTAGCGGTTGCTGGACATGAATTGTTTGCAGCGCGCCGAAAGCGGGTTTTCAAACACCTGCTGTGGCGATCCTTGCTCTTCGATCAGGCCCTGGTGCAGAAACACCACTTCACTGGAGACCTGACGGGCGAAGCCCATTTCGTGGGTGACCAGTAGCATGGTGCGGCCTTCCTCGGCCAGCGCGCGGATCACATTAAGTACTTCCTGAACCATTTCCGGGTCAAGGGCGGAAGTGGGCTCGTCGAACAGGATGACCTTGGGTTGCATGGCCAGGGTGCGCGCGATGGCTGCCCGTTGCTGCTGGCCACCGGACAATTGCGCCGGGTAGGCGTGGCGCTTGTCGGCGATACCGACCTTGTCCAGCAAGGCTTCGGCCACTTCTATTGCCTCGGCCTTACTCTGGTCGAGCACACGGCGGGGCGCCTCGATGATGTTGTCGAGGATGCTCATGTGCGGCCACAGGTTAAAATTTTGAAACACAAAACCGATTTCGCTGCGCAGGCGATTGATCTGCCTGCCATCGGCGGCCATCAGCTCGCCGTTCTTCGCGGCCTTGAGCTTGAGTGCCTCGCCGGCCACCAGGATTTCGCCCTGGTGCGGGTTTTCCAGCAGATTGATGCAGCGCAGGAATGTGGACTTGCCGGAACCGGAGGAACCCAGGATCGAGATCACATCGCCGTCGCGAGCGGTGAGCGAGATACCTTTGAGTACCTCCAGCTCACCATAGCGTTTATGCAAGTTGCGGATTTCAAGCGCGGGCGTGGCCTCGGCCATGTGCGTACCTCTTGTGTTCATTGCGATCTGCGCTGTTGGGGGCCTTCCTGGCGAGGCGCCAAGCTAGCATAGCGTTTGGATGACACCAACAGCGGCGCGGACGGTAAACAGACGGTGTGCGGCAGGTTGTCGCATCGGCACAGCAGGGTGTCGCGCCATCAACAACCGAACAACCGTTTGAACCTGAAAAGCCGCAGGCTTCGCGTAAAAAAGGGCGCGATGGTGCCAGCTTTGGCCGGGTGTTGGAAGGGTTAAACGGGCAAACGGTCGCCCTGGGCTCTTTTATGGGGCGTCACGCGCTTGCTGTGTGTGGTTTTGGTGCGCGTGTGCACGTTGAATGTGGGTCGCACGGTAACGCTATAGCGAAATGCCATTGTTCTCAATGACTTGCGATGACTGTTGAAATCTCTTGCAGCCCGCGCCAATGGGGGCTTTGTAACATTTTGGCGCAAATCTTGCGTAAAAAATAAAGAACGCCCTGTTGGTTTCTTTTCACGAGGAGGAGTCCAGGCCGGGCGGACCGTTTTCGCAATTCCTCGCAAAGGTGTGTCAATGAGTAGTACGCAAAGCTCCAATGACCTCGAACAGGGGCTCAAACCGCGTCACGTCACCATGCTGTCGATTGCCGGCGTTATTGGCGCCGGCCTGTTTGTCGGCTCCGGCCACGCGATTGCCGCCGCCGGCCCCGCCGTACTGCTGGCCTATGCCGCTGCGGGTACGCTGGTGGTCTTGGTCATGCGCATGCTGGCCGAAATGGCCGTGGCGTCACCGGATACCGGTTCGTTCTCCACCTATGCCGACCGTGCGATCGGTCATTGGGCCGGGTTCACCATTGGTTGGCTGTACTGGTGGTTCTGGGTGCTGGTGATTCCGTTGGAAGCCAACGCCGCCGCCACCATCCTGCATGCCTGGTTCCCCGATGTGGCCATCTGGGCCTTTACCTTGGTCATCACGTTGTTGCTGACGGTGACCAATTTGTTCAGCGTGAAGAACTATGGCGAGTTCGAGTTCTGGTTTGCGTTGATCAAGGTCGTAGCGATCGTGGGTTTTGTGATCCTCGGCCTGGCGGCGATTTTCGGCTTCCTGCCTACCAGCCAGGTCAGCGGCGTGTCGCACTTGTTCGATACGCAAGGCTTTATGCCTAACGGCATGGGCGCGGTATTGGCGGCCATCCTCACCACTATGTTCTCGTTCATGGGCACCGAGATCGTCACCATTGCAGCGGCTGAGTCGAAAAACCCAGGCCAGCAAATTACCAAGGCCACCAACTCGGTGATCTGGCGGATTGGCTTGTTCTATCTGCTGTCGATCTTCATCGTCGTATCCCTAGTGCCGTGGAACGATCCGACCCTGGCGGCGGTGGGTTCGTACCAGACCGTGCTGGAGCGCATGGGTATCCCGAATGCCAAGCTGATCGTCGACCTGGTGGTGTTGGTTGCCGTGACCAGTTGCCTGAACTCGGCGCTGTACACCGCTTCGCGCATGCTGTTTTCCCTGGGGCGACGCGGTGATGCACCGGCGGTGTCCAAGCGCACCAATAAAAGCGGCACGCCTTACTGGGCGGTGATGTTGTCCACCGGCGCGGCATTCCTGGCGGTGTTCGCCAACTACGTGGCACCGGCGGCGGTGTTCGAGTTCCTGCTGGCCAGCTCCGGTGCCATCGCGTTGCTGGTGTACCTGGTGATCGCGGTGTCGCAACTGCGCATGCGCCAGAAACGCATGGCGGCGGGCGAGAAGATCGTCTTCAAGATGTGGCTGTTCCCTGGCCTGACCTACGCGGTGATGGTGTTTATCGTGGGGACGCTGACCATCATGCTGTTCCAGGAGGCGCACCGGGTCGAGATCATCGCGACCGGGATTTTGAGCGTGCTGGTGGTGATGGCGGGGCTGTTCGTATCGAGCCGTCGCAAGGCACAGCGAGCGGGTGCCGCGGTACTTAGCTGAATGCATGCGGTCACGTGTGGGAGGGGGCAAGCCTCTTCCCACATTTTGTTTGGTGTCAGTCTTGGGAAGTCACCAGCGCCTGGGACGCCGCCACGTAGTCCGCCTGGAACGCTGGCGATTCAATCCACGCCAGGGCGGCCGCTTCATCATCGCTGTCTGTGGCCCACTGCCGATACTCGATCAGCGCCGCCAGAATAAAGTCGGTGGCTTCTTCTTCGCCTTCCTGCTCCAGCACCAGCGCCAACAGCGGGTGGCTCAGGAACGCGGCGCACAGCGCCTGCTGGCTGTTCTGGCCGGCGTCGCGCATCTGCACGAACAACTCGGTCAAATCCACCGACTCAAGGTCGATGCGGCTGTCGTCGCCCTCGAATGCATCCGGCTTGGCCGCGACGGCGCGTTGGGTGCGGTTTTGCTTGGCCTTGGTCTTTGCCCGCTGGGCACGTTTTTGCTGCTTGTTCGGCGAGGCCATGGGCTTACGTCCTGTGTTTAAGGATCTGGGTGGCGTATTGAAGCGCAGGTCGGAGCAAATCCCAAGGGCTTGCGGGTGTGTTTCGTCTCGTGGCCTCTGCGGGTTATTGCTCGACCACCGCTCGGTAGGCACATAAGCTCACGCTTTTGCGACACGCCAGAGCCTCACTCATGACCCGCGACGCCCTCGAACACCACCAGATCCCCCTCTATTTCGTCACCGTCCTCCTGGCTGCCGTCTTTGGCCTGCTCGCGCCTTCATGGGCTCACAGTCTCAACGAATGGATCACGCCCGCCATCGCGATACTGATGTACGCGATGTTCCTGCAAATTCCCTTTCTGGACCTGCGTGCAGGCTTGAGCAACAAGCGCTTCCTGTCGGCGTTGTTGCTGGCCAATTTCATTTTGGTGCCGCTGCTGGTGTGGGCATTGACCCGTGGCCTGGTAGAGCGTCCGGCGCTGTTGGTGGGGGCGTTGCTGGTGTTGCTGACGCCGTGCATCGACTACGTGGTGGTGTTCACCCACATCGGCAAGGGCGATTCGCGGTTGATGTTGGCGGCCACGCCGGTGCTGTTGTTGCTGCAGTTGGCGTTGTTGCCGGTGTACCTGGGGGTGATGCTGGGGGCGCAGTCCGAAGGGGTGGTGGTGGCAGGGCCGTTTGTGCAGGCGTTTGTGGGGTTGATCGTGCTGCCTATGATTCTGGCGGTGTTGACGGCGTCCGTGGCGCGGCGTTCTTCGGTCGTCAGCGCTTGGAGCGGTGCATGGGCCTGGCTGCCGGTGCCGGCCATGGCGTTGGTGCTGTTCGTGGTGATCGGTTCGCAGATCACCTCGGTGGTGCGGGATATCGAGCTGTTGGTGCCGGTGATTCCGGTCTACCTGGGCTTTGCGCTGCTGGCGCCGTGGATGGGAGTTCTGGCTTCGCGGCTGTGTGCATTGCCTGCGATCACGGCGCGTGCGGTGACGTTCAGCGCGTCGACGCGTAATTCCCTGGTGGTATTACCCCTGGCGCTGGCCCTGCCCGAAGACGTACGCGGGCTGGCGGCCACGGCGGTAATCCTGCAGACCTTGATCGAATTGGTTGCCGAGTTGATCTACGTTCGCCTCGTTCCTGCCGTGGTGTGGCCTGCAAATCGATAATCGCGTGAATGTTGGGGTTTGTTCAGGCGCTATTCAGGGGTGTCCTCGGCACCATGAGTCGGCGCTTCCCACCTGACAGGTCTACCGATGGATCACCGCAACCGTTTTCGCCTGGAGTCCCTGGGCATCTTTATGTTTGCCTTGCTGCTGTTCACCTGGGGCATCTGGGACCAACAGCCCCAGGGGTTCGATGGGCGTTGGGCGCTGTTCCTGCAAGAAATGTTTCGCCATGGCGCAAGTTTTTTCCCCACGACCTACGGCCAGCCCTACGCGGATTACCCTGGCACCGCGACCTTCTTCAGCTTTGTATTTGCCCGCTGGTTCGGCGCGCCCAATCATCTGGCGAACGTATTGCCCACCGCCCTGGCGTCCGCCGGCGTCATTGCCCTGATCTATCGCTTGTTGGTCCCGTCGAATCGGCAGTGGGCGCTGCTCAGCGTGCTGCTGACCTTGCTGACGACGCAACTGCTGGAGAAGTCGCGCTCGGTGTGCCTGGACCAGATGGTGGCTTTGCTCTGTGTCGGCAGCTTTTACCTGCTGCACAGTGGCGAACGCTTGGGCTCGCGGCTAAGGCCGTTGATGGTGTTCCCGCTGTTCATCCTTGGGTTTGCCGTGCGCGGGCCATTGGGGTTGATCGAGGTCTGTGGCGTGGTGTGTGTGTATTGGGCGCTGGGCAAGCCTGGGGAGCGCGTCAGGCAGGTGCTGGCTCACGGCATCGTCGGCCTGGTATTGCTGGCGTTCTGTTGGTGGCTGCTGGTGAAGCTGGCGCGTATCAGCGGTGGCGACGCCTTTGCCGACGAAGTGTTCAGGATGCAAGTGGCTGGGCGGCTGGATGAAAGCGGCGAGCCGTTCTACTTCTACTTTCAGTTGAGTCTGTATCGCTATTTCCCCGTGGTGCCGCTGGCGTTGGCCACGTTGGTTGCGTTGCGTCATCGCTGGTCTGTGCGACACGTCGATGCCGAGGTGCAGTTGGTGGCAAGGCTTGGCGCCTGTGGCTTGATGATCTTGCTCGGTTTGTCGGTGCCGCACTTCAAACGTGCTTATTACATCCTGCCCATGGTTCCAATGTTTGCCGCTGTCGCCGCCTATGGGCTGCTTCGGGCGCAAGGCGCGTTCGTGGGTGTGCGCCGCTGCTATGAAGGCCTTGTCGTGGCGCTACCGGCGTTATGCGTGATCGTGGTTTTTGTGTGCCGGCATGGGTGGCAGAAGCACGGTTACTGGCCTGATGTTTCGTTGCTGATGTTGGTGGGAGCGCTGGTGGTACTGCAAGGGGCGGTGCTGATCGCCTGGCGCCGGGCCGGGCGATTGGTGTGGCTCAGCTTGATCGCATTAACGGCGCAATGGCTGCTGCTGGTGAGTGTGGTGGAGCCGGCCAAGGATCTGCAGTTCGACACCCGCGTGTTTGTTGGCCAGGTGGAGGCGTTGCGTAAGGCACAACCGGGCCCCTTGGTGTTTATCAACCTCGGTCGCGATACCTGGGCGGTGCGCTACATGATGAACCTGGACCACGACGAGCAGCCGGTGTTTATCGGCGGCAATCAGTTGGACCGATTGGAAGCCGTGCCCCGACCGGCGTGGGTGCTTGTGGCGCGCAAGGAGACTGCGCTGTTGAAGGGCACACCGTTGGAGTATCTGACGCCGGCGTTCAATGGGCGATTGAATGACAACCCATTGCTGGTGTTTCGGCTGGAGTAAGTAAGAGGGTGCGTTAACCGCGCGGCAAGCGAATTCACTGCCGCGCAGCCGCCGTGCGCGGATAAGTTAAATCCCAGGCAACAAAAAACCCGCACTAGGCGGGTTTCTTGTGTGTTTCAGATGACGTTTGCACCACCTGAAACTAATGAGTGGTGCCCAGAGACGGAATCGAACCGCCGACACGGGGATTTTCAATCCCCTGCTCTACCGACTGAGCTATCTGGGCAACGGGGCGCATTAAACGAGTTTTTCAGGGGGTCGTCAAGCAAGTTTTCAAAAAATATTTAATTATTACCGTCGCTTACGTGCCGACCCCGGTTTTTGATCAATTATTGAGCAGGTGGCACGTAACCTTCGGCCTGGGCGTATTCCTCGCCGGAAAAGAACTTATCCATTTCGCCCGCCAGGTATTTACGGTCTTCGGCGTTCATCATGTTCAGGCGTTTTTCGTTGATCAGCAGGGTCTGGTGTTTCAACCAGTCACCCCAGGCTTTGGCCGAGACGTGGTCGTAAATGTCCTGGCCCTTGGCGCCTGGGTACGGCGGGCGTTCCAGGGCTGGCAGTTTTTCTTTGTACTTGCGGCACATTACGGTGCGGGTCATGACGAAACTCCTGCGTTCAATACGTCGGCCGCGCGCTTCAGCAGTTTTTTCACCGGGGCGGCAAGGCCCAGGCGCGGCGGGGTGGCGAGGTTATACCAGAGCCAGTCGGCCTCGGCCACGTGGTGGGCGGTTTCCTCGACCCGCACCAGCCAGGGTTCGATGGCCAGTTGGAAATGGCTGAAGGTGTGAACCAGCCCCGGCAGTTCCAGATGCTTGCCCAGTTCGAGCGCATGCTGGTTGGCCAGGTGTTCGAGATCGTGCAGGTCGTCCAGCTCCGGCAAACTCCACAAACCGCCCCACAGGCCTGTGGACGGGCGACGATAAAGCAGGATCTCGCCCTCGGCATTGGCCAGCATCGGCATCAATGTGCGCTTCTGCGGGACGGTCTTGCGCGGCTTGGGGATCGGGTAGCGCGTCTCCAGGCCGAGCATATGCGCTTCGCAGCCTTTTTCCAGCGGGCACAGCAGGCAACTGGGTTTGCTGCGGGTGCAGAGCGTGGCGCCCATGTCCATCATCGCCTGGGTGTAGGCGTTGACGCGATCATGGGGCGTGAAGCGTTCTGCGGTGGCCCACAGCTGTTTGGCCACCTTGGGCTCGCCCGGGTAACCCTCTTGAGCGGTAAAGCGTGCCAGCACGCGCTTGACGTTGCCGTCGAGGATCGGTGCGCGCAGGCCCATGCTCAGGCTGGCGATCGCGCCGGCGGTGGACAAGCCGATGCCGGGTAATTCGGTGAGCTTTTCTACATCGCGGGGAAACTCGCCGCCGTACTCGGCCACGATTATTTTTGCGGTCTTGTGCAGGTTGCGCGCCCGGGTGTAGTAACCCAGGCCGGTCCACAGGTGCAGCACTTCGTCTTCCGGCGCGGCGGCCAGGGCTTGGACCGTTGGCAGCGAGGCCATGAAACGGTCGAAGTAATTGAGTACGGTGCTGACCTGGGTCTGTTGCAGCATGATCTCCGACACCCACACCCGGTACGGTGTGATGCCCTGTTGCCAGGGCAAGTCGTGGCGACCGTGGCGGTCGTACCAGTCCAGCACCGCCGTTGAAAACTGCTCGTTTCTCATCGTTTGAACAGGCCTTTCAAAGCATCTTTGAGCTGTGGGTTGACCTTGTCGAGCTTCTCTTCCAGCTTGTCGCTGAGCTTGTTGCCGGCCGCCTTGATCGCGACCTGGCTCAAGCCGTCCTTATCCAGGCGGCAGGCCTTGGCGCCCAGTTCCAGCGGGCCACGGCAGCGCAGCGGCACTTCGATGTCGCGGAAGTTGGCGCCCACCTCGCAGGCCGGGTCGGGCACTTCGCGCTGATCGCCTTCGACGATGATGCCGATGCGGTAGTCCATGCCCAGCACGCGCAGGTCGACGTCGCCGTTGCCGTTGACCGCCAGGCCAGGGATGCGCACTTTCAAGTCGGGGTTGTTGGCCACGCCGTTACGGAAAGTCAGGTTGCCCTTCAGCTCCTGGAACGGCGTGTCTTTGCCGCGCTGTTCGCCGCTCAGGGTCTTGCGGTTGAGCATGGCGATGCCGGTGCACAGTTGCTGTTCAAGGTTGGCGTTGAGCAGCACGCCGTTGTTGATCACAACACTGGCGCTGCCGTTGAGGCTGTCGATCAGGGCCTTCTGGCTATTGCCACGGCCAGTGAGGCTGCTGTCGAGCGTGACCTGGCCTTTCACCGGCGGCGTTTGCCCCTGGGCTTGCAGGATGCGTTCGACCGGTACTTGCTTGATCCGGCTTTGCAGCGCCAACACCGGCACGTCCTGGCGCACATCGAGGGTGCCGTTGGCCTGGAAGGTGCCGTTGTAGAGGCCTCCGCTGAGGGTGTCGAGCTTGAGCTGGCCATCGATGCCGGAGGCTTTGAGCACGGCGTCCTGGATCGGCAGTTTGCTCAGGGTCAGTTGGCCGAAGGCCAGGTCGGCGTCTACGTCCAGCTTGCGCAGGTGCGCCAGAGGCAGCAGTTTGTCGGTGCTCCAGGCGCCTTTGGTCGGTGCCTCCGGCAGCGGTGTAGTGCCGCCGGCTGCCATGGCGCCGGCTTCGCTGTTCTGCACTTCGGCCTGGCGCGCGGCAGTTGCGCCCTTGGCGGATTCGGACTTGGCCGGCAGGTAGTTGTCGGCGTTGAACGTATCGCCCTTGAGCTGCACGCGCAGCGCCTGCTTGGCGAAATCGTCCACGGCGATGCGGCCGGTGAAGGTGCTGCCGTCGAGTTTCAGGTTCAGGTCTTCCAGGGCCAGGCTGGTGGGCGTGCCCTTGAGGCGGCTGACCAGTTCTACCTTGCTCAGGCTGCCCTCGGCCATCGCCGGCAACGGGCTGCCGACGCTGTCGAGGAACTTGGCCAGGTCGAACTGGGCAATGGACAGGGCGCCGCTGAGCTGCGGGGTTTTGTCCAGGTCGTTGACCTTCAGTTCGCCCAGCGCGCGCAGCTGGTTGGCCGAGAATTTCATGTTGGTCCATTCGGCGATATTGGCCGCCTGGTCCACCAGCAATTGACCCTGGGTGGAGAAGGTCACGGTCTTGCCTTGCAACGGCTCGCCGGTGGCTTCGCCGCTGATGCGCATGTCTTCGAACTGGTAGCGCTTGAGCGCACGCTCGATGCGCAGGTTGCCGTTAAGCTCGGTCTTGACGCGCATCACCGGCTGGTTGCTGCCGAAGAACGCGGTGAGTTTCACCGGAATGCTCGCGCCTTCATGCACGGCGCCGGCGCTCAGTTGGATGCTTTCGGCGCTGAACTGCTTGCCGGTCTGCTCGTCGTTGTATTCGATGCGAGCGTTGTTGACGGTCAGGCTGTCGATGTCCAGGCGGATAGGCTGTGCGGGTTTTTCGGGTTTGGTTTCAGCCGCCGGTTCCGCCGGGGCGGGGGCGGGCGCGCCGGCCGTTGCGGCGGGCACGTTCTTGCCGATGTCTTCCCAGTTGCCATGGCCTTGCTTGTCGCGGTTCAGGCGCAGGTTCAGGCCTTCGACACGCACGTCGCTCATCTGCACTTCGCGGCGCAGCAGTGGCAGCACACGCACCGAAAGGCCAAGCATTTGCAGGTCTGCAAAAGGTTGGGTCGGGGCGGTCAGGGTGGCCACGCTGGCTTCGTGCAGTTCAAGGCCGAGCCAGGGGAACAGGCTCCAACCGATATCGCCATTGAGCGTCAGCTCGATGTGGGCCTTGTCGCGGGCAATCTGGCGAATCTCTTCTTTGTAGTCGTTGGGATCGAAAAGGTGGGTCAGGGCAAAGCCAAGAGCCACAATGATCAGCAACAGCCCGAGAAGTACCAGACCCAGGATTTTGCCGAACGCTTTCATGGGCGAGTCCTTGTATGTCGATTTCAAAATTTAGCCGCAGAGTATAACGCCCGACGGCCTGCATCAGTTCACCGATCGTTACATTGTATCCACGGCGGCCAGAACGGGAATTTGACGTCAATAAAAGCGAAATTTCCGATAAAAGTGATATCACTTTGGTTTTTCTGACGCTAATCTTTGCGCGTTCGTCCGCCTTCTGCGACCTATCGTCGCGCCAAAATGGAGCTTCACTCAACAAAAACGGCCACGCTTTGCGTGCAAGGCCGAGGGAGAGAGCGCCTGACGGACAACGACTAATAACTGGGGGAAACACCAATGAGCACTAGCACCGCGGCGGGTCACACCGCCGAGCAGCCTGCGTTCCTGTCCAAGGAGCGCATTATCGCCAAGCCCGGGTTCAACCGCTGGCTGGTTCCACCGGCCGCCCTGGCCATCCACCTCTGCATCGGCATGGCCTACGGTTTCTCGGTGTTCTGGCTGCCGCTGTCCAAGGCGCTGGGCATCACCAAGCCGTTGGCCTGCGCGCCGGACATGAGCTTTATCGCCCAAGTCTTCTCGTCCCAATGCGACTGGCCCATCTCCATGCTGGGCTGGATCTACACCCTGTTCTTCATCTTCCTGGGCTGCTCGGCGGCGATCTGGGGCGGCTGGCTGGAACATGCCGGGCCGCGTAAGGCCGGTGTGGTATCGGCCCTGTGCTGGTGCGGTGGCCTGCTGATCTCGGCGCTGGGTATCTATACCCACCAGATCTGGCTGATGTGGATCGGTTCCGGCGTGATCGGCGGTATCGGCCTGGGCCTGGGTTATATCTCGCCCGTATCGACTTTGATCAAGTGGTTCCCGGACAAGCGCGGCATGGCCACCGGCATGGCGATCATGGGCTTTGGCGGCGGCGCTATGGTGGGCGCGCCCCTGGCGGCTGCGCTGATGGGCCACTTCGCATCGCCGAGCGGCGTGGGCGTGTGGCAGAGCTTCCTGGTGATGGCCGCGATTTACTTCGTGTTCATGATCGGCGGCGCACTGTCCTACCGCGTGCCGCCGACCGGCTGGAAGCCTGAGGGCTGGACCGCGCCGGCGAAAAAAGCCAGCAACGCGATGATCACTCACCGTCACGTGCATGTGAACGTGGCATGGAAAACCCCGCAATTCCGCTTGGTATGGCTGGTGTTGTGCCTGAACGTATCGGCCGGTATCGGCATCCTCGGCATGGCTTCGCCGCTGTTGCAGGAAGTGTTCGGCGGCAAGTTGCTGGGTGTGGATGTGCCGTTCGGTCAACTGGACGCCGGGCAACTTGCGTCCATTGCCGCCATCGCGGCGGGTTTCACCGGCCTGCTGAGCCTGTTCAACATCGGTGGCCGGTTCTTCTGGGCGTCGTTCTCCGACTACCTGGGGCGCAAAAACACCTACTTCGTGTTCTTCGCCCTGGGCTTTGCCCTGTACGCGCTGATCCCGAACCTGGGGCACCTGGGCAACGTGGCGCTGTTCGTGGCGGCGTTCTGCATCATCCTGTCGATGTACGGCGGTGGTTTTGCGACCGTTCCGGCCTACCTGGCGGACCTGTTCGGTACGCAGATGGTGGGTGCGATCCACGGCCGCCTGCTGACCGCATGGGCAGCGGCGGGCGTATTGGGCCCGGTATTGGTGAACTACCTGCGTGAATATCAATTGAGCATTGGCGTTGAACGCGCCGCGGCCTATGACATCACCTTGTACATCCTCGCCGGCTTGCTGGTGCTGGGCTTTATCTGCAACCTGCTGGTGCGCCCGGTGGCCGACAAGTACTTCATGACCGATGCCGAGTTGGCCGCCGAACAGGCGCTGGGCCATGACAAAGGCGCTGACGCCACCACCGTGCTGGAGTGGAAAGCCTCTGCCGGCAGCAAGCCGGTGGCGATTGCCGCCTGGCTGGTAGTGGGTATTCCGTTGGCGTGGGGTGTGTGGGTGACCCTGCAGAAGACGGCGGTACTGTTCCACTAACACTGCAAAACCCTTGTGGGAGGGGGCTTGCTCCCGATGACGGTGGCTCAGCCGCATAGTTGCTGGCTGATCTACCGCTATCGGGAGCAAGCCCCCTTTCACATTGAAGGTGCGAAGTTTTCATAAGTCGGTCCCACATGTACGCACATGTCTATCCCCGACACTCCATCAGTCTTATCCCCTTCGATGTTTCTGTTTAGCGCCCGCGCCCCTATAATGGCTGCCTTTTTCGCCCAATGATTTTGCGGAGCTGGTGATGGCCGAACGTAAGGCGTCCGTCGAGCGCGACACTCTGGAAACCCAGATCAAAGCCTCGATCAACCTGGATGGCACCGGAAAGGCCCGATTTGATATCGGTGTACCTTTTCTTGAGCACATGCTGGACCAGATCGCCCGTCACGGGCTGATCGACCTGGATATCGTCAGCAAGGGCGACCTGCATATCGACGACCACCACACGGTGGAAGACGTGGGCATCACGCTCGGCCAGGCCTTTGCCAAGGCCATCGGCGACAAAAAAGGCATCCGTCGCTACGGCCACGCCTATGTCCCGCTGGACGAAGCGCTGTCGCGCGTGGTCATCGACTTCTCCGGCCGCCCAGGCCTGCAGATGCATGTGCCGTACACCCGCGCCACCGTGGGTGGCTTCGACGTCGACCTGTTCCAGGAATTTTTCCAGGGTTTCGTCAACCACGCACTCGTCAGCCTGCACATCGACAACCTGCGCGGCACCAACACCCACCACCAGATCGAAACCGTGTTCAAGGCTTTTGGCCGTGCATTGCGCATGGCCGTCGAGCTGGATGACCGCATGGCCGGGCAAATGCCCTCGACCAAGGGCGTTCTGTAATGCAGACGGTCGCGGTTATCGATTACGGCATGGGTAACCTGCACTCGGTGGCCAAGGCCCTCGAACACGTGGGGGCCGGCAAGGTGCTGATCACCAGCGATGCCAAGGTGATCCGCGAAGCCGACCGCGTGGTGTTCCCAGGGGTTGGCGCGATTCGCGATTGCATGGCCGAGATCCGCCGCCTGGGCTTTGACAGCCTGGTGCGCGAAGTCAGCCAGGACCGTCCGTTCCTCGGCATTTGCGTGGGCATGCAAGCCTTGCTCGAGCGCAGTGAAGAGAACGACGGCGTCGACTGCATCGGCCTGTTTCCCGGCCAGGTGAAGTTCTTCGGCAAGGACCTGCACGAAGACGGCGCCCATCTGAAGGTCCCGCACATGGGCTGGAACGAAGTCAGCCAGACCGTGGAACACCCGTTGTGGCACGACATTCCGGACATGGCGCGTTTCTACTTCGTGCACAGCTACTACATCGCCGCCGGTAACCCGCGCCAGGTGGTGGGGGGTGGGCACTACGGCGTCGATTTCGCCGCAGCGCTGGCTGAAGGCTCGCGTTTTGCCGTGCAGTTCCACCCGGAGAAGAGCCATACCCATGGCCTGCAATTGCTGCAGAACTTCGCCGCCTGGGATGGGCGCTGGTAAATGGCCAGGAAGCCGAAGCAGCCGATCTTGAGCCTCACGCCCGAACAGGAGAGTGAGGCTACCCTCAAGATCAAGCGTTTCATGGAAGATCGCTTCGAACTCAAGTTGGGGTCGTTCGAGGTCGCCGAGATTCTCGAATTGTTCACCCACGAAGTGGCGCCGCATTATTACAACAGGGCGATTTTCGACACGCAGACGCTCCTTAAAGAAAGGTTCGAAAGCATCGAAAGCGACTTGTGGTCGCTTGAGAAACCCTGATTTCCCAAGCATTGCTGAATTTCGAATAAGGTTTGCCAGATGCTGATTATCCCCGCTATCGATCTCAAGGACGGCGCCTGCGTACGTCTGCGCCAAGGCCGTATGGAAGACTCCACCGTGTTCTCCGATGACCCGGTGAGCATGGCTGCCAAATGGGTGGAAGGGGGCTGCCGTCGTCTGCATCTGGTGGACTTGAACGGCGCCTTCGAAGGCCAGCCGGTCAATGGCGAGGTGGTCACCGCGATCGCCAAGCGTTACCCGAACCTGCCGATCCAGATCGGCGGCGGTATCCGCTCCCTGGAAACCATCGAGCATTACGTCAAGGCCGGCGTGAGCTACGTGATCATCGGCACCAAGGCCGTGAAAGACCCCGCCTTCGTCGCCGAAGCCTGCCGCGCGTTCCCGGGCAAAGTGATCGTCGGCCTGGACGCTAAAGATGGTTTCGTCGCTACCGACGGTTGGGCTGAAATCAGCACCGTGCAGGTGATCGACCTGGCCAAGCAGTTCGAAGCCGACGGCGTCTCTGCCATCGTTTATACCGATATCGCCAAAGACGGCATGATGCAGGGCTGCAACGTGCCGTTCACCGCCGCATTGGCGGCCGCGACGAAGATCCCGGTGATCGCGTCCGGCGGTATTCACAACCTGGGCGACATCAAGTCGCTGCTGGACGCCAAGGCGCCAGGGATCATCGGCGCGATCACCGGCCGGGCGATCTACGAAGGGACCCTGGATGTCGCCGAGGCCCAGGCTTACTGCGATGCCTACAACGGCTGAGGACTGACCATGGCGCTGGCCAAACGCATCATCCCTTGCCTGGACGTCGACAACGGTCGCGTGGTCAAGGGCGTCAAGTTCGAGAACATCCGCGATGCCGGCGACCCGGTGGAAATCGCCCGTCGCTACGATGAGCAAGGTGCCGACGAGATTACCTTTCTCGACATCACCGCCAGCGTCGACGGCCGCGACACCACGTTGCATACCGTCGAGCGCATGGCCAGCCAGGTGTTTATCCCGCTGACCGTGGGCGGCGGCGTGCGCACCGTGCAAGACATCCGCAACCTGCTCAACGCCGGCGCGGACAAGGTATCGATCAACACGGCCGCGGTGTTCAACCCGGAATTCGTCGGCGAAGCCGCGCAGCACTTCGGCTCGCAATGCATCGTGGTGGCCATCGACGCCAAGAAGGTCTCGGGCCCGGGTGAAACCCCGCGCTGGGAGATCTTCACCCACGGCGGGCGCAAGCCCACCGGCCTGGACGCGGTGGAGTGGGCGATGAAGATGGAAGGCCTGGGCGCCGGGGAAATCCTGCTGACCAGCATGGACCAGGACGGCATGAAAAATGGCTTCGACCTGGGCGTGACCCGCGCCATCAGCGATGCGCTGGGCATTCCGGTGATCGCGTCCGGCGGCGTCGGCAACCTGCAGCATTTGGCCGATGGCGTGATCGAAGGCCATGCCAGCGCGGTGCTGGCGGCGAGTATTTTCCACTTTGGCGAATACACTGTTCCCGAGGCCAAGGCCTACATGGCGGCACGCGGTATCGTCGTTCGCTAAACGTCGCTGGACACCGTGGCAGGCGCGGGGCACTCTCTGCGCTTGCCATGGATTCCGGTAACTTTCATGTTCAAACAGCTGCTGCTCGCTCTCGCCAGCATTTCCGTGCTGATGGTCGGTACCGCCCGATCCGAAGAACCGTCTGACGCCTCCCTGGTGTTGCTCACGGAAAATTTCCCGCCTTACAACATGGCGAAAAACGGCAAGAACTTCGCCAAGGACGAGAACATCGAAGGCATCGCCGTGGACATCGTGCGCGAGACCTTCAAGCGCGCCGGTATTTCCTACAACCTCACCTTGCGTTTTCCTTGGGAGCGAATCTACAAACTCGCCCTGGAGAAGCCCGGCTATGGCGTGTTCGTCATGGCCCGCCTGCCCGACCGCGAAGCGCTGTTCAAGTGGGTCGGCCCCATCGGTCCGGATGACTGGGTACTGCTCGCCAAAGCCGACAGCAAGATCAAGCTGGATGACGTGAAACAGGCGCGGTGCTACAAGATCGGCGCCTACAAGGGCGATGCCATCGCCGAGAGCCTGGAAAAGCAGGGCCTCAACCCGATCGTCGCGTTGCGTGACCAGGACAACGCGCAAAAGCTGATGGATGGCCAGATAGACCTATGGGCCACAGGTGATCCGGCGGGCCGATACCTGGCCCGCCAGGTCGGGGTGACCCAACTCAGAACCGTGCTGCGCTTCAACAGTGCGCAGCTTTATCTGGCGCTGAACAAAGACGTGCCGGATGACGTGATGGTCAGGCTGCAAGCGGCCCTTGATCAGTTACGGAGTGAGGGCGTTGTCGATCAAATCATGGCCCGTTACCTGTAGATCCGGCTCCGCTTGTGGGGCTTCTTCCCTTGGGGTTGCCTCTTGCGGCAGCGGCTCGGTGTCGGGAGATTCGCTCATATAAACGTGATCGCCATTGGTGTAGCTGACGGTCGCTGAAACCTGGCTGCCATCCTGACGCAGCAGGCAGTACTCACTGTGTAACAGGTAAGCAGCCACGGCCTTTTTCGGCGGGACATAGATGATGATCTCCAAGGGCGAGGAATGACTCCAGCCTTTCGCGGAGCGTTGGGTATGCGTGAAGTCACGATCCAGCTGCGCCGAAAAACTCAACTCAAACGCCTGTGGATGCGCAGGCCACTCTTTGCATAAGTCGATGCTGGTATTGAACGCCAAGGCCCTGGCATTTGTGCCCAGTTCCCCTTTGGAGGCCGTCCACATAAACGGCTGAGGGGTCTGCCCGGTGTTGTGCCCGAAGCCGCCGAGGCGATGACGGTCCGTGCGTTCGAGCCGGTAGGTGGGCGACGACTGAAGCTGTTCGACCGCGCTCAGTTCCGGGTCTTTTACGCAAAACCACGGCAGCTCACAGGCGTGCAGCGTGGCGGTGTTTTCATCCAGGGAGGGGATTTCGTGCCCGGTGAGAACCGGAGGTGACGGTAGGTCGCTCAGATGGGTGGTCAACGCCAGGCGCAGGGAGTAGGCCTCAATACCTGGCTTGGCATAACTGTCATGACCAAGGAAGGTACCGGGCGCCAGGTAAGCTTCGCCGACGGGCGCCTCGGGTGCGGTGATCGACCAGATGCTTAAATCGTTGGCGCAGCCGCTGCCTTTATCGTTCCAGATCAGCTCGCCCAATTGCGCCGTCACGACCAGGTCTTCGCGCACACAGCGCACGGCATGGCGCGAGGGTTTGTCGTAGCCGACGCCACACACCAGCCCCATCGTGACGTAGCCCTGCGGCGCAAGCGGGCGCCAGATGGAAAGGTTGCTATGCGCCCCGGTCCCTTCATCGTGCCACACCCGTTGGTAGTCAACGGGCGGACGCAGCGCCGTGCCGTCGGCCTTATTCGCGTCGCTCACCACTGCGACGATCTTGCCTTGGTTGATATTGCGGTAGTGACCGACCGCGATATCACCCAAGGCGTAAAACGAACTCAGCGCATCGGATGTTGTGCTGGGTCGCCAGAGGCCGACGGCCTTTTGTGCGCTGGAACCCTTATCGTTCCACAGCGGCAAGAACTCGCTGGTAAAGCTGATGAGCAGGTCGTTGAATTGCAGAGGTTGCATGGAAATCGCTCCAGTTGATGGGAGCATCAACTGTCGAGCAGCGAGCGCGTGGGCGGGCTGTATCTATCTATGCGCAGGAAGGTAGGTGCCGTTTTTGCCGTGACCGGCCATGGCCTGATTACTGCGCACACTGATCATCAACTTGATGTCGATCCACTCCACGCCCTGTGCCTTGAGCGTGGGCAATTCGCGCTCCAGCACCGCCAGGGTTTGCGGGTAAGGGTGGCCGATCATCACGGCCGAGCCTTGTTTGTGGGCCAGCTTGATTGCGGTTTGCAGTTGGGTGGTGATCGCCGCTTCGGTGCGTTCGTCGTCCAGGAATACATCCCGCGAGACATGGGCCAGGCCGATCTTCTGTGCCTCGGCGGCGGCTACGGTTTGCGCGCTGGTGCGGCTGTCGACAAAGAACTTGTTGCGCCGTTGCAGCTCGGCCATCAACCAGGCCATGGCGGCGGGTTGCGCGGTCATGCGGCTGCCCATGTGGTTGTTGACGCCGGCGGTGTAGGGCACGGCGTTGAACGCGGCGTCCAGGCGTTTGCCCAGCTCTTCGATAGGCAGCTCGGGATGCCAGGCGAACGGGCCGGTGGCCGGGTCCATGGGCATGTGTAGCATCACGATCTTGCCGGCTTTGTGGGCTTCGCGGGCGAATTCGGCGGCGTGAGGCGTGTCGGGCATGATCGCCGTGGTCACCGGCCCGGGGAGGGCCAGCACGCGACGATCCCGGGGCAGGTTTTGCCCGAGATCATCGATGATCAGGGTGAGATAGGCTTTGCGCGGCTCACCGGCCGGGGTCGCGTGGGCGACCCCGGCCAGGCTGCACAATACTGCGATGATCAGGGCAAAGCGCATATCAACGGCTGCGCGTAATGCTCAGGCCTTTGAGCAGGCTCAGCGCCTGGGCCAACTGGTAATCATCGTCCTGTGGCATCGGCTTGGCTTTGGCTGCGCTGCCGGTCGGCTGGTCGGCGCCGCCGTTGCCATTGCCCAGGTGGCCTTGCAGGTCCGCCTCTTTGTAGTACTCGCTGTCGACCTCGTTGGTGATCTTGGCCTTGCGTACTTCAATGTCCGGGACAATGCCCTGGGCCTGGATCGAGCGACCGTTCGGCGTGTAGTACAAGGCCGTGGTGATCTTCAACGCGCGTTCGTTGTTCAGCGGCAATACGGTTTGCACCGAGCCTTTGCCGAAGCTGGTGGTGCCCATCAGCACGCCACGTTTCTGGTCTTGCAAGGCGCCGGCGACGATTTCCGAGGCCGAGGCGCTGCCGCCGTTGATCAGCACGGCCAGTGGCACGTTTTCGCTGAGGTCGTTGCCGGTGGCCGAGAAGCGCAGCTCGGAATTGGCGATACGGCCCTTGGTGTAGACGATCAGGCCCTTGGTGATGAAGTGGTCGACCACTTCCACCGCCGATTGCAGCACGCCGCCTGGGTTGTTACGCAGGTCGAGCACGATGCCGCTGAGTTTCTTGCCGTTGTCCTTGCGCAGCTTGGCCAGGGCCTTGGCCACTTCGTCGCCGGTCTTGACCTGGAATTGAGTGATGCGGATGTAACCGTAGCCCGACTCCAGCAACTGGCTCTTCACGCTCTTGACCATGATCGTCGCGCGGGTCAGCGTCACGTCGAACGGGTTGCCGCCGTCGCGTACCAGGGTCAGGGTGATTTTCTGGCCGATCTTGCCGCGCATCTTGTCGACGGCTTCGGTCATGGTCTGGCCACGGGTCGGCTGGCCGTTGATCTTGACGATAAAGTCGCCGGCCTGGATGCCGGCCTTGGAAGCCGGGGTGTCGTCGATCGGCGAAACCACTTTGATGTTGCCGTCTTCGGCGCCGACTTCGATGCCCAGGCCGCCGAATTCACCGCTGGTGCTTTCCTGCAGCTCGGCGAAATCTTCCGGGCCCAGGTAGGCGGAGTGCGGGTCGAGGTTGCTGAGCATGCCCTTGATGGCGTTCTCCAGCAGGGTCTTGTCGTCTACGGGTTCAACATAGGCTGCCTTGATCCGGTCCATGACCTCTGCAAAGGTGCGCAGCTCGTCCAGCGGCAACGGCGCCCTGGTGGTCGCGGCAGAGGACGCGGCCGTGGCGGCGGGTGCAGCCGGGGCGGCCTGGTCGGCGAAAGCCAGAGGCGCGCCGATCACCAGGGCGATCGTCAGGGCCAGCGAAGTGAGGCGGGACAAATGCAGCATGTCGAACGAACTCCTAGTGTAGATGCGGCCCTATCCTTGGGAACGGCACCATTGTGCGGGATCGCTCGGGCGACCCTGCTGACGAATAGCGAAGTACAGCGCCGGGGTGTCCTGGCCACCACTGTTACCGACAGTGGAGATGGATTCACCGGCTTTTACAACATCACCTGCCGACTTGAGCAATGTCTGATTGTGGCCATAAAGGCTCAAATAGCCATTACCGTGGTCGAGAATTACCAATAAACCGGCGCCCCGCAGCCAATCGGCAAATACCACGCGCCCACCGTGAACGGCATGCACCTGGCTGCCGGCGGAGGCGCTGATCATCACCCCATCCCACTTGGCGCGGGTGTCATCGCCACGGGTTTCCCCAAAGCGTGCCAGCAATCGACCATCAACTGGCCATGGAAGTTTGCCTCGGGCTGAAGCAAAAGGGCCGCCGAAGGACTCGCCGGCGCTGGAAACCAGCGGGCCTGGGGCGGAATGCGCCGGTTTACGGGGCGCCGGGGCGTCGGTGGTGGCTGCCAGTTCGGCCTCACGCTGACGCTTTTTTTCCGCTTCCTGCTGGGCGATCAGCGCTTTTTGCCGCGCTTCTTCAGCCTCACGTGCCTGGCGCGCCAGGGTTTCTTCGATGGTCTTGAGCACTTTGGCCAGGTCGGCCTGGTCCTGCTCGCGGGCCTGCAGCTTGGCGTCGCGGGCTTTCACGTCGTCATTGAGTTTGGCCAGTGCCAGCTGGCGCTCCTTGCGGACCTTGTCGAGCTCATCGCGCTGGGTGTCGAGGGCGCTTTTCTGGTCCTGCAACTGCGACTGCTGGTTGGCGATCTCCTGTTCCACGTTGACCAACTGGCGCAGCGTCTCGTTGAAGCTTTTGAGCTGCTCCAGGCGGGCCTTGCTCAGGTAGTCGTAGTAGGTGAGGGTGCGCGCGAATTTCTCGGGGTTCTGCTGGTTGAGCAGCAGCTTGAGGTATTCCTGGCGGCCGCTCTGGTAGGCGGCGCGGGCCTGGATCGCGATCAGGCGTTGCTGTTCAACGCGTGCGCTCTGGAGTTTTTTTCTCAGCGTCGAGTCGCTCCAGTTCCGACTCGCTCTTCTTTAGTTCTTTTTGCAGCTCCTGGACTTGCTTTTCCAGCTTGCCCATTTCGGTTTCCGTGCCGCGCAGGTCTTTCTGCACTCCGGATTTTTCTTCCTGGAGCTTGCCGAGCAGTTTTTTCAGCTCGGTAATGTCCTGACGCGTAGCGTCCAACTGTTGTTGGGTTTGTGCGCGCTCATCGGCAAACGCCGGTTGGAGCAGGCAGACAAGAGCGAGGGTAATCAAGGCGCGAAGCATAGAGGCGGGCGACACCAGGGAAAGGGACGGTCTAGTATGCCCGCCAAGCGCTGCAAAAAAAACGCCCAATTGGGGCCGGCGGGCAAGTTAGCTGCCGAGTGGCGGCGGTATGGCAAAAAGACATCTTCCAAACACCGCAAAGCTAATGTGGGAGGGGGCTTGCTCCGATGGCAGGGTGTCAGTCGGTATATGTATCAACTGGCACGCCGCTATCGGGAGCAAGCCCCCTCCCACACTGCTGTGCGGTGTGGTTGAAATCACACCAGGATTGAAGTGCCAGTCATCTCAACCGGCTTCTCCAGCCCCATCAACATCAGCATTGTCGGCGCGACATCCGCCAGCACCCCGCCGTTACGCACTTTGAAATCACGCTTGCCGACGTAGATGAACGGCACCGGCTCGGTGGTGTGGGCGGTGTGGGCCTGGCCCGTGGATTCGTCGGACATTTGCTCGCAGTTGCCGTGGTCGGCGGTGATGAGTGCTTCGCCGCCGACTTTTTCCAGCGCGTCGGCGATGCGGCCCACGCACAGGTCCAGGCATTCCACGGCCTTGACCGCCGCCTCCAGGTTACCGCTGTGGCCGACCATGTCGCCGTTGGCGTAGTTGACCACGATCACGTCATAACGCTGGTTCTCGATGGCGTCGACGATTTTGTCGGTCACCTCCGGAGCGCTCATTTCCGGCTGCAAATCGTAGGTGGCGACTTTTGGCGACGGGATCAGGATGCGCTCTTCCCCGGGGAACGGTTCTTCACGCCCGCCCGAGAAGAAGAACGTCACGTGGGCGTATTTTTCGGTTTCGGCGATGCGCAGCTGGGTCTTGCCGTTTTTTGCCAGGTAATCGCCCAGCACGTTGTCCAGGCTGCCCGGCGCAAAGGCGGCCGGGGCTGGAATACTGGCGGCGTACTGCGTCAGGCCCACGTACTGCACTTTGGGTTGGCGCGCGCGTTCGAATTCCTTGAAGCCGTCTTCGACGAACACGCGGCTCAGCTCGCGGGCACGGTCGGCGCGGAAGTTCATGAACACCACGGCGTCGCCGTCCTCAACCTTCACCGGCTCGCCGATGGTAGTGGCCTTGACGAACTCATCGCTTTCGCCGCGCGCGTAGGCGGCTTCCAGGCCTTGCTGGGCGGTGGCGGCGTTGAAGTCGGCCTGGCCGTCGACGATCAGGTTGTAGGCCTGGGATACGCGGTCCCAGCGGTTGTCGCGGTCCATGGCGAAGTAGCGGCCCACGATGCTGGCGATGCGGCCCTTGCCCAGGGCGGCGAAGGTGGCGTCCAGCAGTTCGATGGACGATTGCGCACTTTTGGGTGGCGTGTCCCGGCCGTCGAGGAAGGCGTGCAGGTAAATCTTGTCGGCGCCACGCTTGAACGCCAGTTCGGCCATGGCCACCAGATGGTCCTGGTGGCTGTGTACGCCGCCGTCCGACAGCAGGCCCATGAAGTGCACGGCCTTGCCGGCGGCCACTGCTTTATCCACCGCAGCGCAGATGGTCGGGTTCTCGAAGAACTCGCCATCGCGGATCGCCTTGGTCACGCGGGTGAAGTCCTGATACACCACTCGTCCGGCACCGAGGTTCATGTGGCCGACTTCCGAATTGCCCATCTGGCCGTCCGGCAGGCCCACGTCCATGCCGGAGCCGGAGATGAGGCCGTTGGGCACGGTGGCGGTCAAACGGTCCAGCACCGGCTTGCGCGCCGCGTAGACCGCGTTGTCGTGGTGGCTTTCACTGTGTCCAAAGCCATCGAGAATTATCAGGACCAAAGGTTTAGGCGTGGTAGTCATAGATCCTCTCGCGGCGGTAATAAAGGAAGGCAATTGAAAAGGGAGTGGCAGTTTAAAGCGAAGTTCCGACCACGTCACCGCTTTACGGGGGTTGGCCCCCCCTGACGGCTGTGTATACTTACCGCCATTTTAACGCCCTGGAACCTCCTTGATGGTTGATCACCTGATTGCATTTGCCACTGCCCACTATCTGCTCGTGGGTGCCTTCGTCATCTTGCTGGCGCTGCTGATCGCTCACGAATTGAGCCGCGGTGGCCGCAGCCTGAGCACCTCGGAGCTGACCGCGCTGGTCAACAAGGATGAAGCCATTGTGGTGGATATCCGCCCCGCCAAGGAGTTCGCCGCCGGCCACATCGTCGGTGCCCTGAACATTCCCCAGGACAAGCTGATCGCGCGCCTGGCCGAGCTGGAAAAGCACAAGGCCAAGACCATCATCCTGGTCGACGCCCAAGGCCAGCACGCCGGCACCCACGCTCGCGAAATGCTCAAGACCGGTTTCACCGCCGCCAAGCTGTCCGGTGGCATCGGCAGCTGGCGCGCCGATAACCTGCCTCTGGTGAAGTGATATGACCCAGGTTGTCGTGTATTCCAGCGATTGGTGCCCTTACTGCATGCGGGCCAAGGCCCTGCTTGAGAAAAAGGGTGTTGCCTTCGAAGAGATCAAGGTCGACGGCAAACCCCAGGTACGCGCCGAAATGGCCCAGAAGGCCGGCCGCACGTCGGTCCCGCAGATCTGGATCGGCGCCAAACATATCGGTGGCTGCGATGACCTGTTCGCTCTTGAGCGCGCCGGTAAACTGGATGCGCTGCTGTCCGCTTAACCCCTTAAAGACCCCAAGATAAAGAAGGATCTGCGATGACTGATCAACAGAACACCGAAGCAGCAGAAGCTCAAGGCCCACAGTTCTCGCTGCAGCGTATCTATGTGCGTGACCTGTCGTTCGAAGCGCCGAAAAGCCCGGCCATCTTCCGTCAGGAATGGACCCCAAGCGTTGCGCTGGATCTGAACACCCGCCAAAAAGCCCTGGAAGGTGACTTCCACGAAGTCGTGCTGACGCTGTCGGTCACCGTCAAGAATGGCGAAGAAGTGGCCTTCATCGCTGAAGTACAACAGGCCGGCATCTTCCTGATCCAGGGCCTGGACGAAGCATCCATGAGCCACACCCTGGGCGCGTTCTGCCCGAACATCCTGTTCCCGTATGCCCGCGAGACCCTGGACAGCCTGGTCACCCGTGGCTCGTTCCCTGCGCTGATGCTGGCCCCGGTGAACTTCGATGCCCTGTACGCCCAAGAGCTGCAGCGCATGCAACAGGAAGGTTCGTCGACGGTTCAGTAAGTCGATGCGGTAAAAAATGTGGGAGGGGGCTTGCTCCCGATAGCGGTGTACCAGTCACATCAGTGTCGACTGGCAACCCGTCATCGGGAGCAAGCCCCCTCCCACATTTGTTTTGCGTGTTATTTGAAACCGAGTTGGCGCCAGCCTTCGTACACGGCCACCGCCACGGTGTTGGACAGGTTCAGGCTGCGACAGCCTTCACGCATCGGCAAACGCAAGCGATGGCCGTCGGGCAGGGCGTCCAGTACCTCTGCCGGCAGGCCACGGCTTTCCGGGCCGAACAGGAAGGCATCGCCCTCGGCAAAACTGGCATCATGGAACGGCCGCGAACCCTTGGTAGTGAACGCGAACAAGCGCGGATGGCCCAGGCTTTCCAGGCAACTGGCCAGGTCGGCGTGGCGCTGCAAGGTGGCGTACTCGTGGTAGTCCAGCCCGGCGCGGCGCAGGCGCTTGTCGTCCATGTCGAAGCCCAAAGGTTCGATCAAATGCAGGTGGCAGCCACTGTTGGCGCACAGCCTGATAACGTTGCCGGTATTCGGCGGAATTTCTGGTTGAAAAAGGATGACGTGAAACATGCACGGCTCCGAAGGCAAAGATGCGCTGCATTCTACCCCCGAAGAGGACCCCAGGCCGAAGCTATTGCCACGGGTCATGGGCTCATTGGCGATTGTCGGTTTGATGGTGGGCTTGATGATCGGCCGCCTGACTATCCCCGATCCGGTGCAATTGCAGCAGGTAGAGACAATAAGCGACGGCGTGGTGGTGTGGTTCAACAGTGAACCCAAGCTGCACGGCGAGCATGTCGACGGCACCGTGGCGCTGCTGTTTGACGCCCAGGGCAAGGTCGCCAGCGGGCAGCTCAAGGTCAATGAAAGGGACGTGAACTGGCGCATTCGCAAGACCGATAGCGGTTTGCTGCTGAACCTGGTGGCGGCTCGGCCGTTGCGCGGGGAGTGGAAAGGCGAGGAGGTCGATGACCGCTGGCGGCTGGAGATCCATCTCCAAGAGCAATAAAAGAGGGAGTTCCCGGCCTGCCTGTACCAGGGCTCCCAAAACGGGGTGAAGCCAGAGGCTTCGGTGTTAAAGAGGGGATTCTCGGCCTGCCTGTACCAAGGTCCCCGAAACTGGGTTGTACTGGGGTTATTGCAGGGGGCGTGCCAAAACTTGCATTTGCCGCTTGAGAAAATGCCAAAAAGCGCAAAGCCCCGGAATACGGGGCTTTGGTTGTTTCTACTGCTAAGGAATTTGTAGCGAAAGCGATAGGCGAGTTTTCTGGTCTGTGCTCAATGCCGGTTCATAGTGCATTGAAGCGGTGCACAAACCCGAGCGTTATGAAGATCCAAATGTGATCAGGCTTCATCACCCTCATCATCATCCCCACCATCAACCTTCATCCCCAATTCCTTGATCTTGCGCGTCAGGGTGTTACGCCCCCAACCCAGCAACACCGCAGCATCGCGACGACGGCCGGCGGTGTGCTTCAGCGCGGTCTCGATCATGATCCGCTCGAATGCCGGCACGGCGCTGTCCAGCAGGTTTGACTGGCCACGAGCCAGCGCCTGGTCAGCCCATTGACGCAGTGCCTGTTCCCAATTGGTCACCGGGGCCGAATCCTGCGGCAGGCTCAGCAGCTCCGGCGGCAGGTCGCTGATATGCACTTCGCGCCCGGACGCCATCACCGTGATCCAGCGGCAGGTGTTCTCCAGTTGGCGCACGTTGCCGGGCCATGGCAGGTTCTTGAGGTACTCCTCGGTCTCGCTCTTGAGCAACTTCGGCTCAACGGCCAGTTCCTGGGCGGCGCGGCTGAGGAAGTGGCGAGCGAGGGTCGGGATGTCTTCGCGGCGGTCCGACATCCGTGGGATGTGGATGCGGATCACGTTGAGGCGGTGAAACAAGTCCTCGCGGAACTTGCCCGCGTGCACCAGGGTTTCCAGGTTCTGGTGGGTGGCTGCGATGATGCGCACGTCGACCTTTACCGGAGTGTGCCCGCCGACGCGGTAAAACTCACCGTCCGCCAGTACCCGCAGCAAGCGGGTTTGGGTGTCGGCGGGCATGTCGCCGATTTCGTCGAGGAACAACGTGCCGCCGTCAGCTTGTTCAAAGCGCCCGCGACGCAGGTTGGCCGCACCGGTGAACGCGCCTTTCTCATGGCCGAACAGTTCGGACTCCATCAAGTCTTTCGGAATCGCCGCCATGTTCAGCGCGATAAACGGCGAGGCTGCCCGCGGGCTGTGGCGATGCAGGGCGTGGGCCACCAGCTCTTTACCGGTACCCGACTCGCCGTTGATCAGCACGGTGATGTTGGAGTGGCTCAAGCGCCCAATAGCGCGAAACACTTCCTGCATCGCCGGCGCTTCGCCGATGATTTCCGGGGTGCGGGTGAGGGTGGGCGGGGCTTCCTGGTTTTGTTGCTCCTGGGCGTGCTGGTTGGCGCGCTTGACCAGTGCGACGGCTTCGTCCACGTCGAATGGCTTGGGCAGGTATTCGAACGCGCCGCCCTGGTAGGACGCGACAGCGCTGTCCAGGTCCGAGTGCGCGGTCATGATGATCACCGGCAGGCGCGGGTGTTGTTCGCGAATCCGCGCCAACAGGTCCAGGCCACTGGCGCCGGGCATGCGGATGTCGGAGATGATCACGTCGGGCTGCTGGCGCGCCAGGCGGCTCATCACCCCGTCGGCGCTGTCGAAGCTCTGGGTGGTCATGCCTTCCTGTTGCAAGGCTTTCTCGAGGACCCAGCGGATAGAACGGTCGTCATCGACGATCCAGACAGTTTCACTACGGCTCATGTCGTGGGGGCTCCTTGTTCCAATGGCAGGAAGATCGAGAACGTGGTGTGGCCGGGGTGGCTCTCACATTCGATCAGGCCCTGGTGCTGGCTGATGATGTTCTGGGTGATGGCCAGGCCCAGCCCGGTACCGTCCGGGCGGCCGCTGACCATGGGAAAGAAAATGGTTTCCTGCAGTTCCGTGGGAATGCCCGGGCCGTTGTCGATGATCTCGACCTTGGTCACCAGGCGATGGCGCACATGGCCGATGGTGAACTGGCGCAAGGCGCGGGTGCGCAGGCTGATGCGGCCCAGGCGCAGCTCGTTCTGGCTGCTGATGGCTTGCATGGCGTTACGCACGATATTGAGCACCGCCTGGATCATCTGTTCGCGGTCGATCAGGACGTCGGGAATGCTTGGGTCGTAGTCGCGCACCAAGGTGATGCAGCCCTGGCTTTCGGCCTCGACCAATTGGCAGACGCGCTCCAGTACTTCATGCACGTTGGTCATCGCCAGCGACGGCAGTTTGTTCGAGCCGAGCATGCGGTCCACAAGGTTTCGCAGGCGGTCGGCCTCTTCGATGATGACGTTGGTGTAGTCCTTGAGATGCTCCTCCGGCAGCTCGCGGGCCAGCAGCTGCGCCGCGCCGCGAATGCCTCCCAGGGGGTTCTTGATCTCATGGGCCAGGCCGCGCACCAGCATCTTGCTGGTTTCCTGCTTGGACAGCTGCGCTTCTTCCTTGGTGATGCGCAGCAGTCGGTCGCGAGGGTGGACTTCAAGCAGCAGCAGGGTGGCGCCGTTGCTCAGGATCGGGGTCACGGCGTAGTCGACGGTCAGGGTCTGGCCGGTCAGGGCGGTGAGCATCGCCTCGCGCTTGGTGAACGGGTGTGCCTGCTCCACGGCCTGGCGCAACGAACTCAGGGCTTCGGCCGACTCGGTGAATAATTCGCTGATGAACTGCCCATGGCTGCGCTGGCCGCTGATGGCCAGGAGCATCTCTGCCGCCGGGTTCATGTACTCAAGGCGCAGGTCGTCATTGAGCAGGATGGTCGCGGTGGTCAGGTTGTCGAGTAGCAAACGGTGCAGTGCATCGCTGATGGTCATCGGGACCTCTTTTGGAGCAAGGCGCGGGCTTGAGGCACACGCTGATACAAGGAAAATGCAAAAACCAAACCAAGGCTCCGAAAAGAAGCGTTAATCCCCTGAAATAGGGGTTTAAGGCGCGAAACTGTGGCGTTCTGCCAGCTTGGCCGGGAAGTTTCGAACCAAAATGGGGTGAGTCAGTGGGAAGGGTGCAGGTCGTCGCACCAATATAGTGCGGTTTTGTGAGGTTTGTTCAGGAAGTGATGAGAGAGGGCTCTCGGCGGCTGTGCGAGAGCGATCTCAGTGGTGGGGCTTTATCAGTGTGGCTGGGAGAGTGGCATGCCCGCGCTGCCGGCGTAAAAGACCAGCAGTTCCACCGGTGTGCTTCCGGTTCTGCCGCGATGGACTGTGCCTACCATCTCGGCCAGGGTTTGCCCTTGTGTCAGGGTGAGGGCTTGCCCACCTTTACGGGCTTCAACGATCAACTCGCCCGAGAGGATATACGCTGCGTTCGGCATGGGGTGGCTGTGCCAGGGTAACTGCGTATTCGCGGGGATCTTGAGCCGCAACAGCGTGAGTTCCGGCGGTCCGGAGGGGTAGGCCTTGTAAGGTGTTCCGTCCCATGATGCGCTGCTCTGCAGCAGGGTTTCCTTTTCGATTTGCACGACGTTTTTCGGCTGGCTGCTGCAGCCTAGGGCAGACAAGCAGGCCGCTGTTGCGATCAAGCATTTGAGGGCTTCCATGGTTTGGTTTCATCCCGTTCGCTGAGTGGCCGGTCAGGCTACGATCGCTGTTCGGGGAGGGATGCCGGAAGGTGCCTAAAATAATGTGGGTGTCATCCGTTATTGGCCTGTGCGAATACACAGCTCGGCCGTGGCGCGGATCATCGCCAGTTGCCGCAGCGGGTCGTTCAGCGGCTCATGCACCGCTTCGGTCAGCCAGTGAGGGCACTGCGGGTCGCTACGTTGGGGGGTGAAGTCCGCCAGTTGTTGCAGCAGGCGTGTTTGCAATTGATCCAGCTGCGGGCGAATCTGCTTCACCAGGTCCGGGCGCGGATCGTCGGGTGCCTTGCCCTGGAACTGCCAATCGGACAGGTGGGTGTACTGCACCAGCTTGTTTGCCTCGATCTGGGCCGAGAAGAATTGCTCGGCGGCGGCGGGTGCCAGTTTGTAGCTCGGCGCCTGGGCGACAACGCTGGCGATCACTTCTTGTTCGCGCTTCTTATCTTCCACCGGTTTTTTGCTGTCCCATTTGCTCAGCGCCACCTGGTCGGCGATTTCCAGGCGTTCGGCGATGCTGTTGAGCAGCGGCTCAAGAGTGGGGGGCGCAGCCAATGCACTGGCGCTGAAAAACACTAAAGCGAACGCAAGTCGACGTTTCAATGCTGATCTCCTTGTGGGAGGGAGGGGGGATTCGGGTTAATTCCCGGGCAAAAAAAGACCTCCCGAAGGAGGCCTTTTTCATCACGCTGCGTCAAGCAGCGCTACCGGATCAGCAGCTGTAGTACAGCTCGTATTCCAGTGGGTGTACGAAGGTGCGAACCTTGATTTCTTCTTCGCTTTTGAGCTCGATGTAGGCATCGATGAAGTCGTCGCTGAATACGCCGCCTTTGGTCAGGAACGCACGGCCCTTGTCCAGCTCTTCCAGGGCTTCTTTCAGGCTGCCGCACACTTGTGGGATCTCTTTGGCCTCTTCAGGCGGCAGGTCGTACAAGTTTTTGTCGGCGGCATCGCCTGGGTGGATCTTGTTCTGGATGCCGTCCAGGCCAGCCATGACCAGCGCAGCGAAGGCCAGGTATGGGTTGGCTGCCGGATCAGGGAAGCGCGCTTCGATACGGCGAGCGCGTGGGCTGGACACGTAAGGAATACGGATCGAGGCGGAACGGTTGCGAGCCGAGTAGGCCAGCATCACCGGTGCTTCGAAACCTGGGACCAGACGCTTGTAGGAGTTGGTCGACGGGTTGGTGAAGCCGTTCAGGGCCTTACCGTGCTTGATGATACCGCCGATGAAGTACAGGGCGGTGTCGGACAGGCCGGCATAACCTTCGCCGGCGAAGGTGTTCTTGCCTTCTTTGGCGATGGACAGGTGAACGTGCATACCCGAACCGTTATCGCCGTACAGTGGCTTAGGCATGAAGGTAGCGGTACGGCCGTAGGCATCAGCTACGTTGTGTACGCAGTACTTCAGGGTCTGGACTTCGTCAGCCTTGGCTACCAGGGTGTTGAACTTCACGCCGATTTCGTTCTGGCCGGCAGTCGCCACTTCGTGGTGGTGAACTTCGATGACCAGGCCCATTTCTTCCATGGCGTTGCACATGGAGGTACGGATTTCGTGGTCGTGGTCGAACGGCGGAACCGGGAAGTAGCCACCTTTGACGCCTGGACGGTGGCCTTTGTTGCCGCCTTCCACGTCCTGGTCGGACATCCACGAGCCTTGCTCGGAGAAGATTTTGAACATGGAACCGGAGATGTCGGACTTGAACTTGACCGAATCAAAGATGAAGAACTCTGGTTCCGGGCCTACGAATACGGTGTCGCCGATACCGGTCGACTTCAGGTATTCCTCGGCGCGCTTGGCGATCGCACGTGGGTCGCGATCGTAGCCTTGCATGGTCGAAGGCTCGATCACGTCGCAGACGATGATCAGGGTTGGGTCTTCGGTGAACGGGTCAAGGACGGCAGTGCTGTCGTCCGGCATCAGGATCATGTCGGAGGCTTCGATGCCTTTCCAGCCGGCAATGGAGGAACCGTCGAACATTTTGCCTTCTTCGAAGAAAGCATCATCCAGCGCGTCGCGAGCCGGCATGGTCACGTGGTGCTGAGTGCCTTTGGTGTCCGTGAAGCGCAGATCAATCCATTTAACGTCATGATCTTTGATGAGTTGAACCGACTTCGACATAGTGTCCTCCGGGTGGCTTCGGGCTGGGGTAGTGGAGTTAGCCCTTAGAATGTGGGTGATGCCGGCGCGGATAGTCCGCCATGGCAACCTGCCTCACAAGAGAGCAAATTGCATGCCAGTGCGCCAACATGGGTTTTTTGCGCCAAAAGCGACCCTATAAAGGTGCGCAGCGACAAAAGCCCGAAAATAGCGCACTGCAATGTGGCGCATGCGCATGCAAATGCACCGCTTTAGTGCGTTGCGGTGTGAGTGCATATTAACTGGTTAAACCTTGAGCGATTTCCGCTATAATCCGCGCCCCCCTTTTTCAGCAGGCCCGGCGCGCGCTGTTTCCATGAAATTAATCGTTAAAGTCTTCCCCGAAATCACCATCAAGAGCCGACCGGTACGGATGCGTTTTATCCGTCAATTGGCCAAGAACATCCGTGCCGTGCTCCGAGATCTGGACCCGGCTGTGGTGGTGAATGGCGTGTGGGACAACCTCGAGCTGGAAACCCGCCTGACCGACGCCAAAGCCTTGAAGGATATGACCGAGCGCCTGAGCTGCATGCCGGGCATCGCACACTTCCTGCAGGTTGACGAGTACGCGCTGGGCGACTTCGACGACATCACCGAAAAATGCAAACTGCATTTTGGCGACAACCTTGAAGGCAAGATTTTTTCGGTGCGCTGCAAGCGTGCCGGCAAGCACCCGTTCAGCTCCATGGACGTGGAGAAATACGTCGGCAGCAAGCTGCGTCGCGAGTGCGGCGCCGCTGGAATTTCCCTGAAAGCGCCGCAAATTGAAGTGCGCATGGAAATTCGCGACCAACGGTTGTTTGTGATCCACAGCCAGCACAACAGCATCGGCGGCTACCCGCTCGGCGCCCTGGAACAGACCCTGGTGCTGATGTCCGGCGGTTTCGATTCCACGGTGGCGGCCTACCAGATCATGCGCCGCGGCCTGATGAGCCACTTCTGCTTCTTCAACCTGGGTGGGCGCGCACACGAATTGGGCGTGATGGAAGTTGCGCACTTTATCTGGAAGAAGTACGGCAGCTCCCAACGCGTGCTATTTGTGAGCGTACCGTTCGAGGAAGTGCTGGGCGAAATTCTCGGCAAAGTCGATAACAGTCATATGGGCGTGGTATTGAAGCGTATGATGTTGCGCGCGGCCTCCCGTATCGCCGATCAATTGCAGATCGACGCGCTGGTGACCGGCGAAGCGATTTCCCAGGTTTCCAGCCAGACGCTGCCGAACCTGTCGCTGATCGACTGCGTGACCGAGAAGCTGGTGCTGCGCCCGCTGATCGCCAGCCACAAGCAGGACATCATCGATTTGGCGGAAGAAATCGGCACCGCCGACTTCGCCAAGCATATGCCTGAGTACTGCGGGGTCATCTCGGTGAACCCCAAGACCCACGCCAAGCGCAACCGCGTGGAGTACGAAGAACAACAGTTTGATATGGCGATTCTGGAGCGTGCGCTCGAGAACGCCAAGCTGGTACCGATCGATCGTGTTATCGACGAGTTGGGCCAGGATGTGCAGATCGAAGAAGTCAGCGAAGCCCTGGCCGGCCAGATCGTCATCGACATCCGTCACCCGGATGCCGCGGAAGATGAGCCGCTGGAAATCGCCGGCATCGACGTACAAACGCTGCCGTTCTATGCATTGAACGCGCGTTTCAAGGAACTGGATGACAGCCGTCAGTACCTGCTGTATTGCGACAAAGGCGTGATGAGTCGCCTGCATGCCCACCATTTGCTCAGTGAGGGGCATGCCAATGTGCGCGTTTATCGACCGAGCTAAGAGCCCGGGGCTGTTTGCCTGTGGCCTGCGTCACCGGCCCCCCGACTCTGCCGTCAAGCTGTAACGGCAAGGCCTGACTCTACTGTAAATCGCTGCCACGACCTGTCAGCACACCGAATCCTCTGATCGAGATACACAAGTGATCGAAAATCTACGTAACATCGCCATCATTGCTCACGTTGACCATGGTAAAACCACCCTGGTAGACAAACTCCTGCGTCAATCCGGCACCCTGGAGCGCAACGAGCTCAACGACGAGCGCGTGATGGACTCCAACGACCAGGAAAAAGAGCGCGGTATTACCATCCTGGCAAAAAACACCGCTATCAACTGGAACGGCTACCACATCAACATCGTGGATACCCCGGGCCACGCCGACTTCGGCGGCGAAGTAGAACGCGTAATGTCGATGGTCGACTCCGTTCTGCTGCTGGTTGACGCTCAAGACGGCCCTATGCCGCAAACCCGTTTTGTGACCAAGAAGGCTTTCGAAGCCGGCCTGCGTCCGATCGTGTGCATCAACAAGGTTGACCGTCCAGGCGCGCGTCCGGACTGGGTTCTGGACCAGATCTTCGACCTGTTCGACAACCTGGGCGCCACCGAAGAGCAGCTGGACTTCAAGGTCGTCTACGCCTCGGCCCTGAACGGCATTGCCGGTCTTGACCACACCGACATGGCTGAAGACATGACCCCGCTGTACCAGTCGATCGTCGACAACGTACCGGCGCCGAAAGTTGACCGTGAAGGTCCGTTCCAGATGCAGATCTCGGCACTGGACTACAACAGCTTCCTGGGTGTTATCGGCGCTGGCCGTATCGCTCGCGGCAGCGTCAAGCCGAACACCCCGGTTGTGGCTATCGGCGCCGACGGCAAGAAGCGTAACGGTCGTATCCTGAAGCTGATGGGTCACCACGGCCTGCACCGCATCGACGTCGAAGAAGCCTTCGCCGGCGACATCGTGTGCGTCAGCGGTATGGACTCGCTGTTCATCTCCGACACCCTGTGCCAGCCGGACAACGTCGAGGCGATGAAGCCTCTGACCGTTGACGAGCCAACCGTTTCCATGACCTTCCAGGTAAACGACTCGCCGTTCTGCGGTAAAGAAGGCAAGTTCGTGACCTCCCGTAACATCAAGGAGCGTCTGGACAAAGAGCTGCTGTACAACGTTGCACTGCGCGTTGAAGAAGGCGACTCGGCTGACAAGTTCAAGGTTTCCGGCCGTGGTGAGCTGCACCTCTCGGTACTGATCGAAACCATGCGTCGCGAAGGCTTCGAAATGGGCGTTGGTCGTCCTGAAGTGATCATCCGTCAGGTTGACGGCGTGAAGCAGGAACCGTTCGAAAACGTGACCATCGACACCCCTGAAGAATCCCAGGGCAAGGTCATGGAAGAGATGGGCCTGCGTAAGGGCGACCTGACCAACATGGTGCCGGATGGCAAGGGCCGTGTACGTCTGGAATACAACATCCCTGCTCGCGGTCTGATCGGTTTCCGTAACCAGTTCCTGACCCTGACCAACGGCGCCGGCATCCTGACCTCGATCTTCGATCGCTACGACACCATGAAGTCCGGCGACATGTCCGGCCGTCAGAACGGTGTTCTGGTATCGGTAGAAACCGGCAAGGCACTGACCTACTCCCTGGAAACCCTCCAGGCGCGTGGCAAGCTGTTCGTTGAACACGGTCAAGAGATCTACAACGGTCAGATCGTTGGTCTGAACAGCCGTGACAACGACATGGGCGTCAACCCAACCAAAGGCAAGAAGCTCGACAACATGCGTGCTTCGGGTAAAGACGAAACCATCGCCCTGGTCCCACCTGTTCGCTTCACCCTGGAACAGGCCCTGGAATTCATCCAGGACGACGAGCTGTGCGAAGTTACGCCTAAGTCGATCCGTCTGCGTAAGAAGATCCTGGACGAAGGCGAGCGTACCCGCGCTGCCAAGAAAGCCAAGAACTGAGTTAACTCAGGCTGAATGAAAAACGCCCCCGGTCGAAAGGCCGGGGGCGTTTTTTTGTGCCTGCAGAATTTGGGGTGCCTGTACTGGCGTTATCGGGAGCAAGCCCCCTCCCACTTTTTGGTTTGTGAACATAGTCAAAGGTGGGAGGGGGCTTGCCCACGATGAGGCCCTTGAAAGCCCCAAAAAACCTGGATCAGAACTTGTCGAGGGTCTTGAGCTTGGTCTCGCGCACCACTTCCTTGGGCTTGTACGCACAGTACCCCGGCCGCGGCCCGATCTTCGGGTGGTTGCGGCAAGTGTCCGGGCGCTTGTCATAAATGGTGCAAAAGCGCGTCTTACGATCCAGGTACAGGCAATCGTTGTTGCTCATGCGCTGCAGGGTAAAAATTTCCGACTTGGAATTGAAGCGCTCGACAATGCCTTCCTTCTGCAAGCGCTTGGCGATGTTCTTCGGCGGATCGCCGCGCTCGAATTCATCGACGATGCCAATGCGGATCAGGTCCTTGATCTTCACTTCGACCGGCAGCGTGCAGCAGCTGGACACACAACCGCCACACATGTGCGCGGAATATTTTTGCCAGGTCTCAAGACGGTCGAGTTCCGCGGCTGCGATCAGTTGGGGCTTCATCAGGGTTCCAGGGTGAGGCGATATCAGGGCGCGCGATCATACCGGGATTGGTGGTTTTTTGAACAATCTTTTCAAGATTTCATCTGTGGCCATGATTGGGCACGGCCCCTGCATCTAATTCACGCAACGATGAATGAGTTAAAAAACTGACGAACCAGAGCGTCTGCCATCTGTCAGACCGTCTAGGCTCTAGCAACTCCTTCTATCTCGCCCGAGGTCGCATTTGATGTCTCAGGAACCACTTGCACGAGAAGCAGAGGTAGCCGCATTTCGCGATGCCGTCTTGACCAAACTCACCTACGCGGTGGGCAAGGACCCGGATCACGCCTTCGACCATGACTGGTTCGAAGCCATTGCCCTGGCCGCCCGCGACCAGATGGTCGACCACTGGATGGACCATACCCGGCGGATTTACCGCAAAGGTCAGAAGCGGGTCTATTACCTGTCCCTGGAATTCCTGATCGGCCGCTTGCTCTACGACAGCCTGAGTAATCTGGGGGTGTTGGAGATCGCTCGCGATGCGCTGGCGGAGCTGGGCGTCGACCTGGAACGCATCCGCCTGCTGGAGCCCGACGCGGCGCTGGGCAACGGTGGTCTGGGCCGCCTGGCGGCGTGCTTTATGGAAAGCATGTCGACCCTGGGCATTGCCGGCCACGGCTATGGCATTCGGTATGAACATGGCTTGTTCCGCCAGGCGATTGTCGATGGCTGGCAACAGGAGCAAACCGAACGCTGGCTGGATTTCGGCAACCCGTGGGAATTCGAGCGCGCCGAGGTGATTTACCCGATCGGCTTTGGCGGCAGCGTCGAAACCGTGGCGGACGCCTCCGGCAAGATGATCCAGGTGTGGTCGCCCAACGAAACCGTACGTGCCGTGGCCTACGACACCCCGGTGGTCGGCTGGCGTGGCGCCAGCGTCAACACCCTGCGCCTGTGGCGGGCACGGGCGGTGGAAGACTTGCACCTGGAGCGCTTCAACGCCGGTGACCACCTGGGCGCCGTGGCGGAAGTGGCCCGCGCCGAAAGCATCTCCCGCGTGCTTTACCCGGCCGACAGCACCGAAGCGGGGCAGGAACTGCGCCTGCGCCAGGAATATTTCTTCGTTTCCGCCTCCCTGCAAGACCTGCTGCGCCGTCACAAGAACATGCATGGCTCGGTGCTCAGCCTGGGCGAACACGCAGCAATCCAACTCAACGACACCCACCCGTCCATCGCCGTGGCCGAGTTGATGCGGCAACTGGTCGACCTGCATGACATTCCCTGGGAAGCCGCGTGGGACGTCACCGTCGAAACGCTTTCCTACACCAACCACACGCTGCTACCCGAGGCATTGGAAACCTGGCCGGTAGGCTTGATGGAGCGCATGCTGCCCCGGCATATGCAGATCATTTACCTGATCAACGCCCAGCACATTGACTCGCTGCGGGCCAAGGGCATTCACGACTTCGACGTCCTGCGCGCCGTATCGCTGATCGAAGAGGACAACGGCCGCCGCGTGCGCATGGGTAACCTGGCGTTCCTCGGCTCCCACAGCGTTAACGGTGTATCCGGCCTGCACACCCAATTGATGCGCAGCACGGTGTTTTCAGAACTGCACAAACTCTACCCGGAGCGCATCAACAACAAAACCAACGGCATCACCTTCCGCCGCTGGCTGTACCAGGCCAACCCCAAACTCACCGCCATGCTGGTGGATGCCCTGGGGCCGGATATCCTCGACAACATCGAAACCCGGCTGGGCGAGCTGGAAACCTTTGCCGAGAAGCAGGCGTTCCGCAAGGCCTTCGCTGACCAGCGCCTGCACAGTAAGCGAGCATTGGCCGATATCATCCATGAGCGCCTGGGCATTTCGGTGAACCCGGCAGCGATGTTCGATGTGCAGGTCAAACGGATCCACGAATACAAGCGTCAACTGCTCAACCTGCTGCACACCGTGGCGCTGTACCAGGCGATCCGTGCCGAGCCGGGCACCGACTGGGTGCCACGGGTGAAGATCTTCGCGGGCAAGGCGGCGGCCAGTTATCACCAGGCCAAGCTGATCATCAAGCTGACCAACGACATCGCCCGCACCGTCAACAACGACCCGACCGTGCGCGGCTTGCTCAAAGTGGTGTTCCTGCCCAACTACAACGTGAGCCTCGCGGAAAGCATCATTCCGGCGGCGGACTTGTCGGAGCAGATATCCACGGCCGGTTTCGAGGCGTCGGGCACCAGCAACATGAAATTCGGCCTCAACGGCGCGCTGACCATCGGCACCATGGACGGTGCCAACGTGGAGATGCACGAGCGCGTGGGCGCCGAGCACATGTTTATCTTCGGCCTCAGTGCCCAGCAGGTCGAGGCGCGCAAGCATGCCGGCGAATTCAATGCCGGGCCGGACATCGCCGCCTCGCATCGCCTCAACGATGTGCTGCAAGCGATCCGTGGCGGGGTGTTTTCGCCGGATGATCCGGGCCGCTACGTGGGCTTGATCGACGGGCTGATCGACTATGACCGCTTCCTGGTCTGCGCCGACTTCGACTCCTACTGGGACGCCCAGGCCAAGGTCGAAGCGCATTGGCACGATTCCAAGGCATGGTGGCGTTCGGCGGTGCTCAATACGGCGCGGATGGGCTGGTTCTCTTCGGACCGCACGATCCGCGAATACGCTACCGAGATCTGGAAAGCGCTCGACTAAACCGCGCAGATCCAAATGTGGGAGGGGGCTTGCTCCCGATAGCGGAGTGTCAGTTTGCAGATATGTGGACTGGTACCCTGCTATCGGGAGCAAGCCCCCTCCCACATTGGGTTCACGTCGATATACTGAGCGCCGGTTTGCTTAGGGAATATCGACCATGCAATGGATTTTCATGCTGATTGGCCTGGTGCTCGGCTGGACGCTCGATGAGTCGTTCTATGATGCGGGCATCGGTGCGCTGCTGGGGTTGGGCATCGGCCAGGCGATTCGCCTGTCGAAGCTGGCGACCCAGGCGCAGCAGCAGGCACGTCAGTTGGAAACCACGCAAAAGGCGCTGATCGCCCTGGGTGAACGCCTGCGGCAACTCGAAGTGCCCACGCCGTCGAGCACCGTCATTTTTGAAGCGCCTGCTCCTGAACCGACACCTGTCGCCAAGGCACCCGAGCTGGTGTGGGAACTGCCTGCCGAATTGGCGCCTGCCGCCAGGGTCGCCGAACCGAGCCAACCGTTGCCGGATGATGTCTGGGCGCCTGCGCCGACGCCACGTCCACCTCAAGAACCGGTCGCGCCGCGCGGCCCCAACCTGATCGAGCGCGCCATTGGCGGCGCGCGCAATTGGCTGTTTGGGGGCAACACCGTGCTGCGGGTCGGGGTGGTGCTGTTGTTCCTCGGCCTGGCGTTCCTGTTGCGCTATGCCACTGAAGGCATGGTGGTGCCGATCGAACTGCGTTACGCCGGCGTGGCCGCTGCCGCACTCGCCCTGTTGGGCCTGGGCTGGTGGTTGCGGCTGCGTAACAGCAACTACGGCTTGATGCTGCAAGGCACCGGTATCGCGGTGTTGTACCTCACAGTATTTGCGGCGATGCGCCTGCACCCGCTGATTGATCCTGGTGCGGCCCTGGGCATGCTGGTGGCGGTCACGGTGTTCTCGGCGATCCTGGCGATCACCCAGGACGCGCTGGGGTTGGCCTGCGCGGCGGCGCTCGGGGGTTTTGCGGCACCGATTCTCACATCCACCGGCGCCGGTAACCATGTGGCGCTGTTCAGCTATTTCGCCCTGCTCAATACCGGCATCCTCGCTATTGCCTGGTTCAAGGCCTGGCGCTTGCTCAACCTGATCGGCTTTGTCGGCACCTTCGGCATCGGCTTCGCCTGGGGCATGCGTTCCTACACGCCGGAACTGCTGTGGAGCACCGAGCCGTTCCTGATGCTGTTTTTCCTGATGTACCTGGCCATCGGCCTGTTGTTCGCCCGGCGCAAGTTGCAGGAAATGGGCGAGGCGCCAGAGGAGCGTGAGGCGTTGCTGCGCTGGTCGGCGGCCAAAGGCGATTATGTCGACGGCAGCATGCTGTTCGGCCCGCCACTGGTGGGCTTTGGTTTGCAGTTCGCGTTGGTACAACACCTGGAGTTCGCCGCAGCGTTCAGCGCACTCGGCCTGGGCATTATCTATATGGGCCTGGCGCGTGTGTTGAGCGGTGGGCGGGCCTTGCTACTGGCCGAAACCTGCCTGGCGTTGGGTGTGATCTTTGCCAGCCTGGCGATTGCGCTGGGTCTCGATGCGCGCTGGACCGCTGCGGCCTGGGCGGTGGAAGGCGCGGGGATCTTCTGGCTGGGGCTGCGTCAGCAACGACCGTTGGCGCGGGCCTTTGGGTTACTGCTGCAACTGGGCTCGGCGCTGGCGTTCCTCAGCGAACTGCGTATCGGCGAGCACACCTTGCTCGACGGCGCGCCGCTGGGTGCGTTGCTGCTGGGCGCGGCGTTGTTGTTCAGCTTCCTTCAGTTGCGCCAGGCGCCGAGCGAGCAGGCGGCGGCCTGGGAGCGCCGTGGCCTGCCGGTACTGGCGAGCCTGGGCCTGGGCTTTTTGTACCTGCTGGCGCCGTTGCTGCTGCTGACCCAAGGCACCGCTGTCAGCTGGGCCATCGCCGGCTTGGTGACGCTGCTTGTTGGCCTGCGCATTGGCTCGCGCACCTTCCTGTTTACCGCGTTCGCCGTGCAGTTGCTGGGTGGCGCGTTGTTTCTGCTGCGATTGCAGGGCGGTGAGGGCGAGGCGGTGTTCAATGCCGGTTGGAGTGGTTTGCTCACCGCCTCGCTGATCGGCCTGGCTTTGATCGGCGGCATGCTGCTGGCGGCGCGCGACGACATGGTGCGCAGTGATGTGCGTCTGTTGCGTGGCCTTTCGGTGGTGTTGCTGGCCGGCCTGGTGTTGATCAACCTCGCCGTGCTGTTCGTGCTGCCGTGGGAAAGCGCCAGTGGCGTCTGGGCGGCCAGTGGTTTGTTGATCATCTGGCTGAGCCTGTACCTGCAACAGCGCGTGAGTTTTGTATTTGGTTTGCTGCTGCAACTGATCGGTGGTGGCTCCTTCCTGCTGGCGGTGCCGGACTTGCTGGGGCCGTTGACGAGCGAAGGTCTGCGCCCCTTGGCTCACAGCGGCTTCTGGACGCCGATGGTACTCGGCCTGGCCGCTCTGGTCGGTGCCTGGCGCTTGCAGCGCGAACCACATGCGCCGGTGTTTGCTCAGTTGCAACTGCAACGCCTATCCGATGTGTTGCTGGTGTGGGGCGCGGCCTGGTGGACGATGGCGCTGACCGGCGAAGTGCTGCGTTTTGTTCCCGACGAGTTGCAGGGCGCCTTCCTGCTCGGGATCGCGGCCGTCAGCGTGGCGATCTGGACGCTGCTGGCGACACGCCTGCGCTGGGTGTCGCTGGGTAGGCTCTGCACCCTGTTGATGCCGGCGGCGGGCATTGTGCTGCTGGCCTCGGCGCACACCTATTACCACCCGGCGGCGCAGTACGGTTGGTTGGCGTGGCTGGCGGTGTTTGTGGTGCATTTTGTCTCGCTGCGGCGCTTGGCGGCGGTGGCGCCGGGCAGGGCGCTGAGCATCGCCCATGTATTGGGCTGCTGGATGCTGATCGGCATGCTGGCGCTGGAATTGCGCTACGGCTTGCTGCGCTTTTCCGCCGAATACAACGCCTGGCGCTGGTTGGGCTGGGCGATCCTGCCAAGCCTCTACCTGGTGCTGGCCGCCGCGCCGCGCAACTGGCCGTGGCCGGTGTCGGCGTATCCACGGGAATATCGCGTGCTTGCGGCACTGCCGTTGGCCGTGTTGATGCTCGGTTGGTTCTGGCTGGCGAACAGCTTCAGCGACGGCACGGCCAACCCGTTGCCCTATGTGCCATTGCTTAACCCGCTGGACCTGGGCCTGTTGTTCGCCTTGCTGGGGGTGTACGTGTGGTCGCGCAGTGTGGCGCCGCAACGCGGACCACGGGCCGAGTTGCTCGCCCAGGGCGTTGCGGGGCTTTCACTGTTTGCGTTCTTCACCGCGCTGGTGATGCGCACCTCCCACCATTGGGGCGCCGTCCCCTTCCAGTTGGACGCGTTGCTCGAATCGATGTTGGTGCAGGCCGGCCTGTCGATTGTCTGGACCCTGATCGCCCTCGGCCTGATGATCGGTGGCCACCTGCGTCATCGGCGCGAGGTGTGGCTGATCGGCGCGGCGTTGATTGCCGTGGTGGTGGCCAAGTTGTTTTTTGTCGAGCTGAGCAACCGTGGCGGCTTGGCGCGAATCGTGTCGTTTATCGGCGTGGGCGGGCTGTTGCTGGTGGTGGGCTACTTCGCGCCGCTGCCGCCCAAGCGTGTCGAACCTGTGCTGCAAACTCAAGGAGCATCCTCTTGATCGGTAAGTTGAGCGTCGCCGTGGTCGGCATGAGTGCGGTGTTGTCGGCCTGGGCCCAGGAAGCCCCGACGGATTTCGCCAGCCAGGTGCCGTTGAGCGTCAGCGGTAACGGCCCATGGTATCGCCTCGAACTGCCGTTGGCCGTGCAATTGAATGCGCGTCAGGCGGACCTCAGTGATGTGCGCGTATTCAACGCCGCCGGTGAGCCCCAGGCGTATGCGCTGTCGCGACAGGCCTCCCAGCGCACGGAAAGCCGCCACGTCGTCGACGTGAAGTGGTTCCCGCTTTACGCTGCCGACACCCGCCAAACCCTGCCCGGCGTGGTGATGAAAACCACCCCTGAGGGCACGCTGGTGGAAATCAAACCATCCGCCGCCACTAAACCCGGCAAACAGGTGCTGCGCGGCTGGGTGCTTGACGCCAGCGCGATCAAGGCGCCGTTGCAGCAACTGAGCCTGGACTGGAGCCGCGAGCAAGACGGTTTCCAGCGTTTCAGCATTGAAGCCAGTGATGACCTGCAGCACTGGGAATCCTGGGGCGATGGGCAAGTGGCGCGCTTGTCGTTCGCCGACGAGCGGGTCGAGCAACATGACGTCAGCCTGCCGGGGCAATCGGCGCGTTACCTGCGCCTGGTGTGGCAAGGTCAGGCGGCGCCGCTGCTGACCTCGGCCAAACTGGCAAGTGCTACCAGCAGCAACTTGCCGCTGCCGCTGGTGTGGTCGCAGCCTTTGGCCGGTACGCGACTCAAGGCCGGCGAATACAGTTGGCAACTGCCCACGGGGCTGAGTGTGGAACGCTTGCGTATTGAGCTGAAGCAGCCCAACACGCTCGCGCCGGTGATGTTGGCGGGGCGAAGTGATGCCAGGCAAGCGTGGCAGCCCTTGAGCAATGGTTTGCTGTACCGCCTGGCCCAGAACGGCCAGGACGTGGTGCAGGATGAATTGCAGTTACCGGGCCAGGTGGTCAACCAGCTCAAGCTGCAGGTGGACGAGCGCGGCGGTGGCCTGGGCACTGAAGCACCGGCGCTGCGTTTTGCCGTGCGCACCACCCAACTGGTGTTCCTGGCGCGAGGGGAGCCACCGTTCAGCCTGGCGCTGGGCAATGCTTCGGTGAAGGCCGCGAACCTGCCGCTGTCGACCCTTATCCCGGACTACAGCTTCGAGCGTCTCAAGGCGCTGGGGCAAGCCAAAATAGCCGGGGAGGTTGCGGTTGCGCCGCCTGCGGTTACGGCGGCTGTGGAGAGTGGGCCGAACTGGAAAAAGCTCGGGCTCTGGGCCGTATTATTGCTCGGCGTGGCCGCGCTGGGCGCCATGGCCTACAGTTTGCTGCGCAAGCCGCCGGTGGCACGTTAAATAAAGTCCATGAACTCTATTGGGTTTTAATCCTCTGATAGGAGGAAATACGCCCCGACTCGCGTTAAACTGCGCGGGTTTTCAAGCCCCCCATTCTTCGGAGCCTTACATGTCCCGCGTTACCTTGAGTCGCTATTTGATTGAGCAGACCCGCAGCAACAACACGCCTGCCGATCTGCGCTTCCTTATCGAAGTGGTGGCGCGTGCTTGCAAGGAAATCAGCCACGCCGTGTCCAAAGGCGCACTGGGTGGTGTCCTGGGCAGCATGGGCACCGAAAACGTGCAGGGCGAAGTGCAGAAGAAGCTCGACGTACTCTCCAACGAGATCCTGCTCGAAGCCAACGAATGGGGTGGCCACCTGGCCGGCATGGCGTCCGAAGAAATGGACAATGCCTACCAGATCCCCGGCAAGTACCCCAAAGGCGCCTACCTGCTGGTATTCGACCCGCTGGACGGCTCGTCCAACATCGACATCAACGCACCGGTCGGCACCATCTTCTCCGTGCTGCGTTGCCCGAACGAATACCTGAGCCAGAATGAAGCCCTGAACGAAAAGGCGTTCCTGCAGCCGGGTACCGAGCAGGTGGCTGCCGGCTACGCGATCTACGGCCCGCAGACCATGCTGGTGCTGACCCTGGGTGACGGCGTCAAAGGCTTCACCCTGGACCGTGAAATGGGCAGCTTCGTACTGACCCACGAAGACATCACCATTCCTGCCTCTACGCAGGAATTCGCGATCAACATGTCCAACCAGCGCCACTGGGAAGAACCGGTCAAGCGCTATGTCAACGAGTTGATGGAAGGCGAAGAAGGCCCGTTGAAGAAGAACTTCAACATGCGCTGGGTAGCTGCGATGGTGGCTGACGTGCACCGTATCCTCACCCGTGGTGGCCTGTTCATGTACCCGCGCGACAGCCGCGAGCCGTCCAAACCGGGCAAGCTGCGCCTGATGTACGAAGCCAACCCGATGTCATTCCTGGTTGAGCAGGCGGGCGGCGCGTCCACCGACGGCCACCAGCGCATCCTCGACATCCAGCCTGAAGGCCTGCACCAGCGGGTGGCGGTGTTCCTGGGTTCCAAGGAAGAAGTTGAGCGTGTGACGGCTTATCACAAGAAGTAAGCCGTTGTGACAAGTGATCGGCGTAAATGTGAGCCGGTTCACCCTTAAAGAAGCCCCGAAACGTTTCAGCGTTTTCGGGGCTTTTTTGTTTTTGCGCCTCGGGAACCAGACACCTGTTTTCCCTTCTAAGCTTCTGGCAGATACCCACGCTGCTTTGTCCCTCCAGGAGTTATTCCATGTCGTTACGCCGTCTTGCCCTGCTGACTTTCTGCGTGCTGTTGGCCGCCTGCAGCAAGGTCAATCAAGAGAATTATGCGAAGTTGTCGGCCGGAATGCCCAAGGCTGAGGTCGAGTCGTTGCTGGGTAAGCCAACCGACTGCTCCGGCGCACTGGGTATGTCCAGTTGCACGTGGGGCGATAAAACCAGCTTTATCAGCGTTCAATATGCCGGTGACAAAGTTCTGATGTTTTCCGGGCAAGGCCTGAAGTAAACCGGGGCGAGAGCCTGCGGGAGAAGAAGAATGATGCGTTTTGTTGTGTTCCTTTGCGCCAGCCTGTTTTTGGCGGGCTGCGCCAGCCATTCTGGCGATGATTTGCAACCCAAGACCGCCGGTAGCGTCAACCTCAAGCGTTACCAGGGCACCTGGTATGAGTTGGCCCGACTGCCGATGTACTTCCAGCGCAATTGTGCGCAGTCCGAAGCCCGTTACACCTTGCTGCCCGATGGCGACATGTCGGTATTCAACCGCTGCTTGACGACCGAATGGCAGTGGGAAGAAGCCAAGGGCACCGCGACGCCGCAAGTGCCTGGTAAAACGGACAAGCTCTGGGTGGAATTCAATAACTGGTTTACCGCGCTGTTGCCGGGCGTCGCCAAGGGCGATTACTGGGTGCTGTACGTCAGCGATGACTACAAGACCGCCATCGTCGGCAGCCCGAGCCGGCGCTACATGTGGATTCTATCGCGCACGCCAACGGTGAGCGCCGATACCCGCGAAGACCTGCTGAGCAGGGCGCGGCAGCAGGGGTACGACACCACGCGGTTGATCTGGCGTACGTCGGATAAGCAGATGGCCAAGACGTCGCAGTAACCCAGCATCACGCAAATCAAACGGTGGGAGGGGGCTTGCCCCCTCCCACCTGTTTAACCGAGTAAATCCTTCAGTACCTGCGTAAATGCGCGGTTGCTTTCTTCCTCGCCGGCATGGCGCCCATCGCGCACCACCCACTTGCCGTTCACCAGGACATCGCGCACTTGCCGATCGCCACCGGCGAACAGCCAGCGATTGAGAATCCCATCCTCGCTGGCCGTTGCCAGGTATGGATCGTTACCGTCCAGCACAATCCAATCCGCGCGTTTACCCACTTCCAACCGACCAATCGGCTGCCCTAGTGCCCGCGCGCCGCCATCCAGCGCGGCATCGAACAGCGTCCGCCCGACCATCGCTTGATCGTTACGATACAAACGGTTGCGCCGTTGATCGCGCAGGCGCTGGCCGTATTCGAGCCAGCGCAATTCCTCTACCACACTCAGCGATACATGACTGTCGGAGCCAATGCCCAGGCGCCCGCCCTGGGCGAGAAAATCCACCGCCGGGAAAATCCCATCGCCCAGGTTGGCTTCGGTGGTCAGGCACAGGCCGGCAATCGCGCGGCTCCTGGCCATGCGTGTGACCTCGTCGGCATCGGCATGGGTGGCGTGCACCAGGCACCAACGCTCATCCACCTCGACGTTGTCATACAGCCATTGCAGGGGGCGCTTGCCGCTCCAGGTCAGGCAGTCGTCGACTTCTTTTTGCTGTTCGGCGATGTGGATGTGCACCGGGCACGCTTTGTCACTGGCAGCCAGCACTTCCTCGATCTGTTGTGGCGTGACTGCGCGCAGGGAGTGGAAACACAGGCCCAGTTGCTGCGCCGGTTGCGCCGCGAGGATCGGCTGCAAGCGCGCCTGCAAGTCCAGATAATGTTCGGTGCTGTTGATAAACCGCCGCTGGCCTTCATTCGGTGCCTGGCCACCAAATCCGGAGTGGGTATAGAGCACCGGCAGCAACGTCAGCCCCATCCCACTGCTGGCCGCCGCCTGGCTGATCTGGCGCGACAGCTCCGTGCGGTCGGCATACGGCTGGCCGCTGACATCGTGATGCACATAGTGAAACTCGGCCACCGAGGTGTAGCCAGCCTTGAGCATCTCGATATACAGCTGGCGCGCGATGATCTGCAATTGCTCCGGGCTGATCTTGCCAACCATGCGGTACATCAGCTCGCGCCAGGTCCAGAAGCTGTCATTCGGGTTGCCGGCCACTTCGGCCAAGCCTGCCATGGCGCGCTGGAAAGCATGGGAATGCAGGTTAGGCATGCCCGCCAAAACCGGGCCTCTCAACCGTTCGGCGGCAGCGGAACTGGCATTGGCCGTGACCTGTGTCAGTCGCCCGTCGGCGCTGACTTCAAGGCGTACATCGTTGGCCCATCCACTAGGCAGCAGCGCGCGTTCGGCAAAAAAAGCGGACATGATCAGAACACTCCGGTCGTGTGTTTATTTGTATATACATATACAGACGTTTGCCTGCTCGGTAAACTCCGGCAATCTATGCATCTTTTCCCTCTGCAAGGATTCCCTGTGCCGACTCCGCCCGCCAACTCTTCGCTGGCTGCCCACATGGACGAAAGTCCGGCGCCCTTGTATGCCCGCGTCAAACAAATGATCAGCCAGCAGATCCTCAACGGCAACTGGCCGCCGCATTATCGCGTGCCGTCGGAGAGTGAACTGGTCAGCCAACTGGGCTTCAGCCGCATGACCATCAACCGCGCCCTGCGCGAGCTCACCGCCGAAGGTTTGCTGGTGCGCATGCAAGGCGTCGGCACGTTTGTCGCCGAGCCCAAGAGCCAGTCGGCGCTGTTCGAGGTGCACAACATTGCCGATGAAATCGCCTCCCGTGGTCATCGGCATACCTGCCAAGTCATTCATCTGGGCGAAGAAGCGGCCGGTTCCGAGCGCGCTGTTGCCCTGGAAATGCGCGAAGGCGGGCGGGTGTTTCATTCGCTGATCGTGCATTTCGAAAATGACATTCCCGTGCAAATCGAAGACCGTTTCGTCAACGCCCTGGTCGCTCCGGAATATTTGCAGCAAGACTTCACCCAGCAAACGCCCTATGCCTACCTGAACCAGGTTGCACCGCTGACGGAAGGTGAGCACGTCGTCGAAGCGATTCTTGCCGACGCTGACGAGTGCAAGCTGCTGCAAATCGAACCCACCGAACCCTGCCTGTTGATTCGCCGCCGCACGTGGTCGGGTCGCCAGCCGGTGACCGCCGCACGGCTGATCCATCCCGGCTCTCGTCACAGCCTCGAAGGACGTTTCAGCAAATGAGTGCGGTAAAGGTCTGGCGCGCTGCCGATTACGTAAGCATGCCGTGGAAAAACGGCGGCGGCAGCACCGAAGAAATCGCCCGTGACGCCGGCACCGGCCTGGATGGCTTTGGCTGGCGCCTGTCGATTGCCGATATTGGCGAGTCGGGCGGTTTTTCCACGTTTGCCGGTTATCAGCGCGTGATTACCGTTATCCAGGGTGCCGGCATGGTGTTGACCGTGGACGCAGAAGAGCAGCGCGACCTGTTACCGCTGCAGCCGTTCGCATTCAAGGGCGACAGCCAAGTGTCGTGCCGCCTGATCACCGGGCCGATCCGCGATTTCAACCTGATCTATTCGCCCCAGCGTTACCACGCGCGCTTGCAGTGGGTTGACGGCGTGCAGCGGTTTTTCAGTACGGCGCAGACGGTGTTGGTGTTCAGCGTGGCGGATGAGGTGAAGGTGCTGGGCGAGAAGCTGGGCCATCACGATTGCCTGCAGGTTGACGGTGACAACGAGCTGCTGGACGTCTGCGTCACTGGCCGCTGCTGCATCATCGAACTGACCCCGCGCGGGTAAAAAATGTGGGAGGGGGCTTGCCCTCGATTGCGGTACGTCAGTGCCGAGTGGACTGACTGATACACCGCTATCGGGAGCAAGCCCCCTTCCACATTTGTTTTGTGTCGTTCCTAAAAACTGTTTCCAACCCGCGCACCAATTTGTTACCGAATGCCCCAGCGTGACGCAATGTCATGCGGTCATCACACATTCCCTTCGCCGCAAAACCCTTCCCTAAGAAATTTCATCAAGCCCCGAAGCCTTAATTTCCAAGGCTTACAGACGCCCTCAAAAAAAATTTCCACAACCCGCTCCTCAAGTTGGCCGCTTGATTGCATATGCTTGTACATACAAGTAAAGATGTGTGCGTAAGACCCTGCTTCGCACCATTTCTGTTCGTGCATTGATCGCCGAGGAGTCCGAGTTGTGACCAAGCCTACAAAATACCGTGACGTTGAAATCCGCGCCGCCCGCGGTAACAAGCTCACCGCCAAAAGCTGGCTGACCGAAGCGCCGCTGCGCATGCTGATGAACAACCTCGACCCGCAGGTAGCCGAAAACCCGAAAGAACTGGTGGTGTATGGCGGTATCGGCCGTGCCGCGCGTAACTGGGAGTGCTACGACCAGATCGTCGAGAGCCTCACCCATCTGAACGACGACGAAACCCTGCTGGTGCAATCGGGCAAGCCGGTCGGCGTGTTCAAGACCCACAGCAATGCGCCGCGCGTGCTGATCGCCAACTCCAACCTGGTGCCGCACTGGGCGAGCTGGGAACACTTTAACGAACTGGATGCCAAGGGCCTGGCCATGTACGGCCAGATGACCGCTGGCAGCTGGATCTACATCGGCAGCCAAGGCATCGTGCAAGGCACCTACGAAACCTTCGTCGAGGCCGGTCGCCAGCATTACGACAGCAACCTCAAAGGTCGCTGGGTACTCACCGCCGGCCTCGGCGGCATGGGCGGGGCGCAACCTCTGGCTGCAACCCTGGCCGGTGCGTGCTCGCTGAACATCGAGTGCCAGCAGGTCAGCATCGATTTCCGCCTGGCCAGCCGCTATGTCGACGAGCAAGCCACTGACCTCGACGACGCCTTGGCCCGCATCGCCAAGTACACCCAGGAAGGCAAGGCCATCTCGATCGCCCTGTTGGGTAACGCGGCAGAAATTTTGCCGGAGCTGGTCAAGCGCGGCGTGCGCCCGGACATGGTCACCGACCAGACCAGCGCCCACGACCCGCTCAACGGTTACCTGCCGGCCGGCTGGACCTGGGACGAATACCGCGCCCGCGCCAAGACCGAGCCGGCTGCCGTGATCAAGGCGGCCAAACAGTCGATGGCCGTGCACGTCAAGGCCATGCTGGAATTCCAGAAACAAGGCATCCCGACCTTCGACTACGGCAACAACATTCGCCAGATGGCCCAGGAAGAAGGCGTGGAAAACGCCTTTGATTTCCCAGGTTTCGTACCGGCGTATATCCGCCCACTGTTCTGCCGTGGTATCGGCCCGTTCCGTTGGGCGGCGCTGTCCGGCGACCCGCAGGACATCTACAAGACCGACGCCAAAGTCAAAGAACTGATCCCCGACGACGCCCACCTGCACAATTGGCTGGACATGGCCCGCGAGCGCATCAGCTTCCAGGGCTTGCCGGCGCGCATTTGTTGGGTCGGCTTGGGCCAGCGCGCCAAGCTGGGCCTTGCGTTCAACGAAATGGTACGCAGCGGCGAGCTCTCGGCACCGGTGGTCATCGGCCGCGATCACCTCGACTCCGGCTCGGTCGCCAGCCCCAACCGCGAAACCGAATCCATGCAGGACGGCTCCGACGCCGTGTCCGACTGGCCGCTGCTTAACGCCTTGCTCAACACTGCGAGCGGCGCGACCTGGGTCTCGCTGCACCACGGTGGTGGCGTCGGCATGGGCTTCTCGCAACATTCGGGCATGGTCATCGTGTGTGACGGCACCGACGAAGCGGCCGAGCGGATTGCGCGCGTGTTGCACAACGACCCGGCGACCGGGGTGATGCGTCACGCAGACGCCGGTTACCAGATCGCCATCGACTGCGCCAAGGAGCAGGGCCTCAATCTCCCAATGATCAAATAACCCAATGTGGGAGGGAGCAAGCCCCCTCCCACACTGGATCTGTAGACAATCCATCAGAGGTTGAATACCCATGGCTGCAAACGACACCACCCCGTTGATCGAAAGGCGTTCGATCGACTACATCCCGGAAGCGGAAAGACATGGTCGTCTCTTGAGTCAGTTCACCCTGTGGATGGGGGCCAACCTGCAAATCACCGCGATTGTCACCGGCGCCCTGGCCGTGGTGCTGGGCGGTGATGTGTTCTGGTCGCTGATCGGTCTGTTGGTCGGCCAACTGATCGGCGGCGGCGTCATGGCCTTGCATGCGGCGCAAGGGCCCAAGCTTGGCCTGCCGCAGATGATCTCCAGTCGCGTGCAATTTGGCGTGTATGGCGCGGCCATTCCGATCGTGCTGGTGTGTCTGATGTACCTGGGGTTCACCGCAACCGGCACGGTGCTTTCCGGTCAGGCGCTGGGCCAGTTGTTTGGCGTCAGCGACAGCGTTGGCATCCTGATCTTCGCCAGTGTCATCGTGCTGGTCACGGTGCTTGGCTACCGGGTGATCCACTTCATCGGGCGCGTCGCCAGCGTGGTTGGGGTGATTGCCTTTGTGTACCTGTTCAGCCGCCTGATGAGCCAGACCGACGTGGGCGCACTCCTGCAGATCCGCCATTTCAGTTGGAGCAGTTTCCTGCTGGCGGTGTCGCTCGCGGCCTCCTGGCAAATCGCGTTCGGCCCTTATGTGGCGGACTATTCACGCTACCTGCCAAGCAATACGTCCTCGGTGAAAACCTTTCTGGCCGCCGGCGCGGGTTCGGTCATCGGCGCGCAGGTGGCGATGATTCTCGGTGTGTTTGCCGCCGCCATGTCCAATGGGCAATTCGCTGGTCACGAGGTGGCTTACATCGTGGGCCTGAGTGGTACAGGTGCTACCGCTGCCCTGCTGTATTTCAGCATTGCGTTCGGCAAGGTCACCATCTCGACGCTTAACTCCTATGGCAGCTTCATGTGCATCGCGACCATCATCAGCGGCTTTCGTGGTCGGCTGGAGGTCACGCGCCTGCAGCGCCTGGTGTTCGTGTTGGCCATCGTCGGTACGGCGACCCTGATTGCCTTGCTCGGCCAGCACTCGTTCCTGGGGGCGTTCAAATCTTTCATCCTGTTCCTGCTGGCGTTCTTCACGCCATGGAGCGCGATCAACCTGGTGGATTACTACTGCATCACCCGCGAGCGCTATGACGTGCCGGCGTTGGCCGATCCGAACGGTCGCTACGGCCGCTGGAACGCGCTGGGTATCAGCGTGTATGTGTTCGGCGTGCTGGTGCAGTTGCCGTTCATCTCTACCAAGTTCTACACAGGGCCTCTGGTGGCCGCGTTGGGTGACGTGGATATCTCCTGGATCATCGGCCTGGTGCTTCCCGCCGCCCTGTATTACCTGTGTGCGAAAAAATGGCACGCCAGCGTGCCCGATCAACTGATCCTGCCGGTCGAGCAGGACAGCGCTGTAGCCACGAAAACAAGCGGAGCCGGTCGCGCTGCGGCGCAGGCCTGACAGGACGTGGACAAGGCAGGACGCCTTTTGACTGCCGTAATCCATTTCATGATTGGGAGCGTCACACAATGAAAATGCATAAGACCCTGCTCACCACCTTGCTTTCTGCGGGCTTGCTGGCCAGCGCCGGCGCCCAGGCGGCGGGGTGGTGCGAGTCCGGCAAACCGGTGAAATTCGCCGGCCTGAACTGGGAAAGCGGCATGTTGCTCACGGACATCCTGCAAACCGTGCTGGAAAAAGGCTACGACTGTAAAACCGACAGCCTGCCGGGTAACTCCATCACCATGGAAAATGCCCTGAGCAGCAACGACATCCAGGTGTTTGCCGAAGAATGGGTGGGCCGCAGCGAAGTCTGGAACAAGGCCGAGAAGGCCGGCAAAGTCGTCGGCGTCGGCGCGCCGGTGGTGGGTGCGATTGAAGGTTGGTACGTGCCGCGCTACGTAATCGAAGGCGACGCCAAGCGCAAGCTTGCAGCCAAGGCGCCGGACCTGAAAAACATCGCTGACCTGGCCAAATACGCCTCGGTGTTCAAAGACCAGGAAGAACCCTCCAAAGGTCGTTTCTATAACTGCCCGGCCGGCTGGACCTGCGAGCTCGACAACAGCGAAATGCTCAAAAGCTATGGCCTGGAAAGCAGCTACACCAACTTCCGCCCAGGCACCGGCCCGGCGCTGGATGCGGCGGTGCTGTCGAGCTACAAGCGTGGCGAGCCGATCCTGTTCTACTACTGGTCGCCTACCCCGCTGATGGGCCAGGTCGACCTGGTCAAACTCGAAGAAAAACCCGGTGTGGACAAGACCGTGAGCATCAAGGTCGGCCTGTCCAAGACTTTCCACGAGCAAGCCCCGGAACTGGTGGCCGTGCTGGAGAAGGTCAACCTGCCGATCGACCTGCTGAACCAGAACCTGGGGCGCATGGCCAAAGAGCGAATCGACTCGCCGAAATTGGCGAAGGTTTTCCTCAAGGAACATCCTGAAGTCTGGCACGCCTGGGTCAGTGAAGACGCAGCCAAGAAAATCGACGCGGCCTTGTAGGTCAAGTGTGCGCGGCTACCCTGAGGGGTGGCCGGGCGCCTGGCTACAACCCACTGGATCGAGAGCACGCTATGTTTCCTGAGAGTTTTACGTTTTCCATCGCCGACTGGGTCAACGGTTGGGTGGATTCACTGGTCACCAATTACGGCGATGTGTTCCGGCACATCTCCGACACGCTGCTGTGGGCCATCGTCAACCTGGAAGGCCTGCTGCGCGCAGCGCCGTGGTGGCTGATGCTGGCGATTGTCGGCGGCATTGCCTGGCACGCCACGCGCAAAGTACTGACCACTGCGGTAATTGTCGGCCTGCTGTTCCTGGTGGGCGCGGTTGGCCTGTGGGACAAGCTGATGCAAACCCTGGCGCTGATGATGGTCGCCACGGTGATCTCGGTGCTGATCGGCATTCCGCTGGGCATCCTGTCGGCGCGCAGCAATCGTCTGCGTTCGGTGCTGATGCCGCTGCTCGACATCATGCAAACCATGCCCAGTTTCGTGTACCTGATCCCGGTGCTGATGCTGTTCGGCCTGGGCAAAGTCCCGGCGATTTTCGCCACGGTGATCTACGCAGCACCGCCCTTGATTCGCCTCACCGACCTGGGGATTCGCCAGGTCGACGGCGAAGTCATGGAAGCCATCAACGCCTTCGGCGCCAACCGCTGGCAGCAACTGTTCGGCGTACAACTGCCGCTGGCGCTGCCGAGCATCATGGCCGGCATCAACCAGACCACCATGATGGCGCTGTCGATGGTGGTGATTGCCTCGATGATCGGCGCCCGTGGCTTGGGTGAAGACGTCCTGGTCGGCATCCAGACGCTGAACGTCGGCCGTGGCCTTGAGGCCGGGCTGGCAATCGTGATTCTTGCAGTGGTCATCGACCGCATTACCCAGGCCTATGGTCGTCCACGGCATGAGGCGAACAAATGACTACCGTCAGCAAAATCGAAGTCAAAAACGTCTTCAAGATTTTCGGCAACCGTTCCCAAGAAGCGCTGGCGCTGGTTGGCCAGGGCAAGACCAAGGACCAGGTGTTGGCCGAGACCGGTTGTGTGGTTGGCGTGAACGATCTGTCCCTGAGCATCGATACCGGTGAGATCTTTGTGATCATGGGCCTGTCGGGCTCCGGCAAATCCACCCTGGTGCGCCACTTCAACCGCCTGATCGACCCCACCAGCGGCGCGATCCTGGTGGACGGCGAAGACATCCTGCAGCTGGACATGGACGCCCTGCGCCAATTTCGTCGGCACAAAATCAGCATGGTGTTCCAGAGTTTCGGCCTGTTGCCGCACAAAACCGTGCTCGACAACGTTGCCTACGGCCTCAAGGTGCGTGGCGAAACCAAACAGGTGTGCGCCGAACGCGCGTTGCACTGGATCGAAACCGTGGGCCTCAAGGGCTACGAAAACAAATACCCGCACCAGCTTTCCGGCGGCATGCGCCAGCGCGTCGGCCTGGCCCGTGCCTTGGCGGCCGATACCGACATCATCCTGATGGACGAAGCCTTCAGCGCCCTCGACCCGCTGATCCGCGCCGAGATGCAGGACCAGTTGCTGGAGCTGCAAAAGACCCTGCACAAGACCATCGTATTTATCACCCACGACCTCGATGAGGCCGTACGCATAGGCAACCGCATTGCCATCCTCAAGGACGGCAAGCTGATCCAGGTCGGCACGCCGCGGGAGATCCTGCATTCGCCGGCGGATGAATATGTGGACCGGTTTGTTCAGCGGCGGGCGGCGGTGGTCTGATCCAGGTTTTGTGGTGGGGCTACTGGCCTCATCGGGGGCTTGCTCCCGATGAGGCCGGCAAAGCTGTAGAGAATATGAAGAGGTCAACCATGTCCCAGGCAGCAAAAATCATCATCGCCGATACGCCCTTGCGCTGGCAGGACGTAGTCGCCGTCGCCCGCCACGGCGCGGCGCTCGAACTCTCGGGCCAGGCCTGGGCGCGCATCGACAATGCCCAGGCCATCGTGCAGCGCATCGTCAGCAGCGGCGAACGCGCCTACGGCGTGAATACCGGCCTGGGCGCGCTGTGCAATGTCTCGCTCGAAGGCGAGCAACTCAGCCAGCTGTCGCGCAATACCTTGCTCAGCCATGCCTGTGGCGTTGGCCCGGTACTCAGCGATGAGCAAACCCGCGCGATCATCTGCGCGGCGGTCATCAACTACAGCCACGGCAAGTCCGGCGTACACCCGCAGGTGGTGCAGGCCTTGCTGGCCCTGCTGAATCACAGCATCACGCCGCAAGTGCCCTCCCAGGGCTCGGTGGGTTACCTGACCCACATGGCCCATGTCGGCGTGGCCTTGCTGGGTGTGGGCAACGTGAGCTATCGCGGCCAGGTCGTTTCGGCGCAGCACGCATTGCAAGCCGAAGGTTTACCGCCTGTGGTACTCGGCGCCAAGGACGGCCTGTGCCTGGTCAACGGCACGCCGTGCATGACTGGCCTGAGCTGCCTGGCCCTGGCCGACGCCCATCACTTGCTGCAATGGGCCGACGTGATCGGCGCCATGAGCTTCGAGGCCCAGCGCGGTCAGATCGACGCGTTCGATGCACAGATCATCGCCCTCAAACCGCACCCCGGCATGCAGCTCGTCGGCAGCAACCTGCGGGCGCTGCTCGATGGCAGCGAAGTGATCGCCGGCAGCCAAGGCATTCGCACCCAGGACGCCTTGAGCATCCGTTCGATCCCGCAGATCCACGGCGCCGCGCGTGACCAGGTGGAACACGCCACGCGTCAGATCGAGACCGAACTCAACAGTGCCACCGACAACCCGCTGGTGCTCGGCACCCCGGCCCATTACCGCGTGGTGTCCCAGGCCAACCCGCACGGCCAGTCCGTGGCGCTGGCCGCCGATATGCTCGCCATTGCCATGGCCGAAATCGGCTCGGTGGCCGAACGTCGCCTGGACCGTTTGATCAACCCGCACGTCAGCGGTTTGCCGGCGTTCCTGGTGAGTCACCCCGGGGTCAATTCCGGAATGATGATCGTGCAGTACGTCGCTGCTTCGCTGTGCGGGCAAAACCGCCAGTTGGCGCAGCCGGCGGTACTCGACAACTTCGTCACCTCGGGCCTGCAGGAAGACCACCTGAGCATGGGCACCAACGCCGCGCTCAAGCTGCACCAGGTATTGGCCAACGTTACCCAGATTCTTGCCATCGAATATCTGCTGGCGGCCCAGGCGTTCGAGTTCCTCAAGAGCCAGCGCTTTGGCGTCGGCACCGACCGCGCCTGGCGCCTGCTGCGTGAGGTCGTGCCGGCCTATGCAGAAGACCGCTGGCTGGCGCCGGATATCGCGGCGGCCGCCACATTGCTCAAAGACACCGCACTACCGAATTTGCACTAAGTACGTATTCAAAAAAAATAATTCACAAGGAGAACGAATGTGACTGCGCTAAACCTGATTCCAGGCCAATTGAGCCTCGCCCAACTGCGTGCCATCTACCAGCAGCCGGTAACCCTCAGCCTGGATGACAGCGCCACGGCCCAGATCGAAGCCAGCGTTGCGTGCGTGGAGCAGATTCTCGCCGAGAACCGCACGGCCTATGGCATCAACACCGGTTTCGGCTTGCTTGCGTCCACCCGCATCGCCAGCGAAGACCTGGAAAACCTGCAGCGCTCCCTAGTGCTGTCCCATGCCGCCGGCGTCGGCGAGCCGATCAGCGATGCGCTGGTGCGGCTGGTCATGGTGCTCAAGGTCAACAGCTTGAGCCGTGGGTTTTCGGGGATTCGTCGGCAGGTGATCGATGCGTTGATCGCGCTGATCAATGCCGAGGTGTACCCGCATATTCCGTTGAAAGGCTCGGTGGGCGCTTCCGGTGACCTGGCGCCGTTGGCCCACATGTCCTTGGTACTGCTCGGCGAAGGCAAGGCGCGCTACAAAGGTGAATGGCTGGAGGCGACGCAAGCGCTGAAAGTCGCCGGCCTCACGCCGCTGACCCTGGCCGCCAAAGAAGGCCTGGCGCTGCTCAACGGCACCCAGGTCTCCACGGCCTATGCCTTGCGCGGCCTGTTCGAAGGCGAAGACCTGTTCGCCGGCGCCCTGGCGTGTGGCGGCCTCACCGTGGAAGCGGTGCTCGGTTCGCGCTCGCCGTTCGACGCACGCATTCACGCCGCCCGTGGCCAGCGTGGGCAGATCGATTCGGCCGCCGCCTACCGCGATCTGCTCGGCGAAAGCAGCCAGGTCTCGCAGTCGCACCAGAACTGCGACAAGGTTCAAGACCCGTACTCCCTGCGCTGCCAGCCACAAGTGATGGGCGCCTGCCTCACCCAATTGCGCCAGGCTGCCGAGGTGCTGGTGGTCGAAGCCAACGCCGTGTCGGATAACCCGTTGGTCTTCGCGGCCGAAGGTGACGTGATCTCCGGCGGCAACTTCCACGCCGAACCGGTGGCCATGGCGGCTGACAACATGGCGCTGGCCATCGCCGAAATCGGCTCGCTCAGTGAGCGTCGCATCTCGTTGATGATGGACAAGCACATGTCGCAACTGCCGCCGTTCCTGGTCGGCAATGGCGGCGTGAACTCCGGTTTCATGATCGCCCAGGTCACCGCAGCCGCATTGGCCAGCGAGAACAAGGCACTGGCCCATCCCCATAGCGTCGACAGCCTGCCGACCTCCGCCAACCAGGAAGACCACGTGTCGATGGCCCCGGCTGCGGGCAAGCGCCTGTGGGAAATGGCCGAGAACACCCGTGGCATCCTGGCCGTCGAATGGCTGGCGGCATGCCAGGGCCTGGACCTGCGCGAAGGCCTGAAAACCTCGCCCAAGCTGGAAAAGGCCCGCGGCATCCTGCGTGACAAAGTGGCGTTCTATGAAAAGGACCGCTTCTTCGCCCCGGACATCATCGCCGCCAGCGAACTGCTCGCCAGCCGCTGCCTGAATGAGCTGGTGCCGGCCGAGCTGCTGCCGAGCCTGTAAGGCACCCTGGCACTTCTGTGGTGAGCAGGCCTGCTCACCACGGAAATAGCCGTTGTCACGCGCGTGGCTTTTAATTTTCTCAGGATAAAAATAATAGGGACGAGAAATGCACCAGCAAGAAAAGGCTTTGAAACGCGGGCTGAGCGCCCGACATATTCGCTTCATGGCACTGGGGTCGGCGATCGGCACCGGGCTGTTCTACGGCTCCGCCTCGGCCATCCAGATGGCCGGCCCCGCCGTGCTGCTGGCCTACCTGATCGGCGGTGCCGCGGTGTTCATGGTGATGCGCGCCCTTGGCGAGATGGCCGTGCACAACCCAGTGGCCGGCTCCTTCGGCCAGTACGCCAGCACCTATCTGGGGCCTATGGCCGGTTTTATCCTGGGGTGGACCTACGCGTTTGAAATGATCATCGTCTGCCTGGCCGACGTCACCGCGTTCGGTATCTACATGGGCTTTTGGTTTCCCGAGGTGGCGCGTTGGGTCTGGGTGCTCGGTATCGTGTTCCTGATCGGCGGCCTGAACCTGTGCAACGTCAAGGTCTTTGGCGAGATGGAATTCTGGCTGTCGCTGCTCAAGGTCGGCGCGATTGTCGCGATGATCCTCGGCGGCTTTGGCATCATGCTGTTCGGCATCCATTCGGCGGGCGAAACCCAGGCCGTCGGCCTGAGCAACCTGTGGGCCCACGGTGGGTTCATGCCCAATGGCGTCGGCGGCCTGATCGCTTCGTTCGCGGTGGTGATGTTCGCGTTCGGCGGCATCGAAATCATCGGCATCACCGCCGGTGAAGCCAAGGACCCGCAACGGGTGATCCCCAAGGCGATCAATGCCGTGCCGCTGCGCATTCTCTTGTTCTACGTGCTGACGCTGTTTGTGCTGATGGCCATCTACCCATGGCCGCAGATCGGCAGCCAGGGCAGCCCGTTCGTGCAGATCTTCAGCAACCTGGGCATCGGTTCGGCGGCGACCATCCTCAATATTGTGGTGATCTCGGCGGCGGTCTCGGCCATCAACAGCGACATCTTCGGCGCTGGCCGCATGATGTACGGCCTGGCCCAGCAAGGGCAGGCGCCCAAGGGCTTTGCGCGGTTGTCCAGGCAGGGCGTGCCGTGGATGACCGTGGTGGTGATGGGCGCGGCGCTGCTGGGCGGTGTGGTGCTCAACTATGTGATCCCTGAAAAAGTGTTCCTGGTGATCGCCTCCATCGCGACGTTCGCCACGGTGTGGGTATGGCTGATGATTTTGGTCACCCAAGTCGCGATGCGCCGCTCGATGACCAAGGCACAGGTCGCCGAACTGGCATTCCCGGTGCCGTTCTGGCCCTATGCACCGGCAGCGGCCATTGTTTTCATGCTGTTCGTGTTTGGCGTGCTCGGTTACTTCCCCGACACCCAGGCTGCCTTGCTGGTCGGTGCCGTGTGGATCGTGCTGTTGGTCGTTGCCTACCTGCTGTGGGTAAAACCCGCCGCCGGGCAAGCGGCCAGGGTCCATTACGAACCGGCTGTGTCTCATCGATAACTTAGGGAGGCGTTGATGAAAACCCTTTGGCAACACTGCCACGTCGCAACCATGGCAGGCGGCAACTACTCGATCATCGAGGATGCCGCCATGGTCACTGCCGGCTCGCTGATTGAGTGGATCGGCCCGCGCAGCGAAGTACCGGTGGCGGATTACGCCCAACGGCACGACCTGCAAGGCGCGTGGGTCACCCCCGGGCTGATTGACTGCCACACCCACACGGTGTTCGGCGGCAATCGCAGCGGCGAATTCGAGCAACGCCTTCAGGGCGTGAGCTACGCCGAGATCGCGGCCCAGGGCGGCGGTATTGCCAGCACCGTGCGTGCCACCCGCGCTGCCACCGAAGACGAACTGTTTGCCGGCGCGCACAAGCGCCTGCGCAGTTTGCTGCGTGATGGCGTGACCACCGTGGAGATCAAGTCCGGCTACGGCCTGGACCTGGCCAACGAACGCAAGATGCTGCGCGTGGCCCGTCGCCTGGGTGAAGCGTTGCCGGTCAGCGTGCGCGCCACCTGCCTGGCGGCCCATGCGTTACCGCCCGAGTACAAGGACCATGCCGACGATTACATCGAGCACATCTGCAACGAGATGCTTCCGGCGCTGGCGGCTGAAGGGCTGGTGGATGCGGTGGATGCGTTCTGCGAATACCTGGCGTTTTCCACCGAGCAGGTGGAGCGAGTCTTCCAGGTTGCGCGGCAACTGGGCCTGCCGGTGAAGCTGCACGCCGAGCAACTGTCGTCGCTGCACGGCTCCAGCCTGGCGGCGCGTTACCAGGCGTTGTCGGCGGACCACCTGGAATTCATGACTGAAGAAGATGCCATCGCCATGGCCGCCGCCGGCACCGTCGCGGTCTTGCTGCCGGGTGCGTTTTACTTCCTGCGTGAAACCCAGTTGCCGCCGATGGACGCGTTGCGCAAGCACGGCGTGAAGATCGCCATCGCCAGCGACCTCAACCCTGGCACCTCGCCGGCGCTGTCGGTGCGCCTGATGTTGAACATGGCCTGCACCCTGTTCCGAATGACCCCGGAAGAAGTCCTGGCCGGCGCCACGCAACATGCGGCGACCGCGTTGGGCATGGGCGACACCCACGGTTCGCTGGAAGTGGGCAAGGTTGCCGACTTTGTCGCCTGGCAGATCGATCGCCCCGCCGACCTGGCCTACTGGCTGGGCGGCGAACTGGATAAACGCGTCGTGCGCCATGGCGTCGACGTCACCGTTTAAGGAGCATTGCTGTGGATAAGGTTCTGAATTTCAAACAAGGCCGTGTGCCGCTGCTAATCAGCATGCCCCACGCCGGGCTGCGCCTTACCCCTGCGGTCGAGGCCGGGCTGATTGCCGAGGCGCAAAGCCTGCCGGATACGGACTGGCATATCCCGCGGTTATATGACTTTGCCGAAGAGCTGGGCGCCAGCACGCTCTCGGCACAGTACTCACGGTTTGTCATCGACTTGAACCGGCCCTCCGATAACAAACCGCTCTATGCCGGTGCCACCACCGGCCTCTATCCGCAGACGCTGTTTGACGGCGTGCCGTTGTTCCGTGAAGGGCAGGCGCCCTCCGAGGAGGAACGTGCCAGCTACCTGCAAAAAATCTGGGGCCCGTATCACCGCCAACTGCAGGAAGAACTGGCACGCCTCAAGGCTGAGTTCGGTTACGCGCTGCTGTTTGACGCCCACTCGATCCGTTCGGTGATCCCGCACCTGTTCGAAGGCAAATTACCGGACTTCAACCTCGGCACCTTCAACGGCGTCGCCTGTGACCCGGAATTGGCCAGTCAGTTGGAAGCCATCTGCGCCCAGCATCCCCCGTACACCCATGTGCTGAACGGGCGCTTCAAGGGCGGCCACATCACCCGGCACTACGGCAACCCGGCGCAGGATATTCATGCGGTGCAGCTGGAGTTGTGTCAAAGCACCTATATGGAAGAAATGGAGCCGTTTCGCTATCGACCTGACCTGGCCGAGCCGACTCGGGTGGTGCTTAAGCAATTGCTGGAGGGTTTGTTGGCTTGGGGGCAAAACCGCTACCGGTAAGGGAGGCCGAACAGGCGCGAGCTGACACAGGTCTGAGTGCGCAAGGACATGCTCATTGCACAATTCGGGTTTATAGTGCCGGACGGCACAATAAAAGATGTCCCCCCAGGGATGAACCCGAACCCCTACGGAGCGCGCAATGCAGACTTGGTACCCGCAGATCAAACCCTACGCCCGGCACGATCTGGCAGTCGATGACACCCACACGCTGTACGTCGATGAAAGTGGCTCTCCCGAAGGCTTGCCCGTCGTATTCATCCATGGTGGCCCTGGTTCCGGTTGTGATGCCCAGAGCCGCTGCTATTTCGACCCGAACCTGTACCGCATCGTCACCTTCGACCAGCGTGGCTGCGGGCGTTCCACCCCCCGCGCCAGCCTGGAAAACAACACCACCTGGGACCTGGTCGCCGACCTTGAGCGCATCCGCGAGCACCTGGGCATCGAAAAGTGGGTGCTGTTCGGCGGTTCCTGGGGCTCGACCCTGTCCCTGGCCTACGCGCAAACCCATCCGGAGCGTGTACACGGCCTGATCGTGCGGGGCATTTTCCTCGCCCGCCCGCAGGACATCCATTGGTTCTACCAGGAGGGCGCGAGCCGTCTGTTCCCGGACTACTGGCAGGATTACCTCGCGCCGATCCCACCGGAAGAGCGCCACGACATGATCGCCGCCTACCACAAGCGCCTCACCGGCAACGACCAGATCGCGCAGATGCACGCCGCCAAAGCCTGGTCCGGGTGGGAAGGTCGCATGCTGGGCCTGTGCCCGAGCCCGCAGCATGTGGAGCGGTTTTCCGAGCCGCAGCGCGCCCTGTCCATCGCGCGTATCGAGTGCCACTACTTCACCAACAACTCATTCCTTGAGCCCAACCAACTGATCCGCGATATGCACAAGATCGCCCATCTGCCTGGCGTAATCATCCACGGCCGCTACGATATGATCTGCCCGCTGGATAACGCCTGGGAGCTGCATCAAGCTTGGCCGAACAGCGAGCTGCAGGTAATTCGCGAGGCGGGCCATGCGGCCTCCGAGCCTGGCATCACCGATGCATTGGTCCGTGCGACCAGCGAGATGGCACGGCGCCTGCTTGATCTTCCGCCTGAAGAAGCATGAAAGGTTTGTTACAGCGGGTGCGTGGCGCCCGGGTCGAGGTGGCGGGCGAAGTCATCGGGTCGGTTGACCAGGGGGTGCTGGTGCTGGTGGCGGTCGAACCTTCAGATACCCCGGAGAGCGCCGATAAGCTGCTGCACAAATTGCTGAACTACCGAGTGTTCAGCGATGACCAAGGCAAGATGAACCTGTCGCTCAAGGATATCGACGGCGGTTTGCTGCTGGTGTCGCAGTTCACCCTGGCGGCGGACACCAAGAGCGGGCTGCGGCCAAGTTTCTCGAAAGCCGCACCGCCGGCCTTGGGAGAGGCGCTTTTTGAGCACCTGTTGTTACAAGCGCAACAATTGCATGGCAAGGTGGCGTCGGGGCGTTTTGGCGCCGATATGCAGGTGCATTTGGTCAATGATGGCCCTGTGACCTTTCTCTTACAGACGTGAATGTATTAAAAACGACTTTTAATGCCTAAAAACGCAGGTTTTCGCTACAAATACTTCGTTGCCCCTGATGCGTTGTCTCGCGGGCTACTAGATAATCGCGCGCTACGGGGATCAGCGTTGTTTGGTCCATTTTTGACTTAGGTAGAGACTTGTCCGACAACCATTGGGGAATCATTTTGACCCATGGGAGTCGGAACAATGCTCGCCAACCTGGCATATAGATAGCTGGCCGTTGGTTTTTTGATCTGTTTTCGGCGAGGGTTGCTCGTGATTGTTAGTCCCTGTAATGCACCAAAATTGTCTGCCAAACGGTTACGAAACGCACTGGTGACGGGCTCTGCCCTGTTTTGCCTGTTCGGCGCGGGTCAACTGTGGGCATTCAGTCTGGATGATGTGTCGGCCAAGGCAAAAGAGCTGGCCGGGCAGAAGTACGAAGCTCCGCGCAGCAATCTGCCGAACGAATTCCGTGAAATGAAGTTCGCGGACTACCAGAAGATTCGTTTCCGCAACGAAAAAGCCGAATGGGCCGATCAGAACACCCCGTTCAAGCTGTCCTTCTATCACCAGGGTATGCACTTTGATACACCGGTGAAAATCAACGAAGTCACCGCTGACAGCGTCCAGGAAATCAAATACGACCCGTCGCGTTTCGATTTCGGTGACGTGAAGTTTGATCCTAAAGCCACCGAACAGCTGGGTTATGCCGGCTTTCGTGTGCTGTACCCGATCAACAAGAACGACAAGCAAGACGAAATCATGACCATGCTCGGCGCGAGCTATTTCCGCGTTGTCGGCAAGGACCAGGTGTATGGCCTGTCCGCGCGTGGCATGGCAATCGACACTGCGCTGCCGTCCGGCGAAGAATTCCCGCGCTTCACCGAGTTCTGGATCGAGCGTCCAAAACCGGGTGACAAGCACCTGGTGATCTTTGCCCTGTTGGATTCGCCACGCGCGACCGGCGCTTATCGCCTGATCCTGCGCCCGGGTACCGACACGGTTGTCGATGTCAAATCCCAGATGTTCCTGCGCGACAAGGTCAGCAAGCTGGGCGTTGCCCCGCTGACCAGCATGTTCCTGTTCGGCGCGAACCAGCCGTCCAAGGTGCTCAACTACCGTCGCGAGTTGCATGACTCCAGTGGCCTGTCGATTCATGCCGGCAACGGCGAGTGGATCTGGCGCCCGCTGAACAATCCGAAACACCTGTCGGTGAGCAATTTCAGCGTGGAAAACCCGCGCGGTTTCGGCCTGCTGCAACGTGGCCGCAACTTCAGCCACTACGAAGACCTGGACGACAACTACGACAAGCGTCCAAGCGCCTGGATCGAGCCTGAAGGCGACTGGGGCAAGGGTTCCGTCGACCTGGTCGAGATCCCGACCGCCGATGAAACCAACGACAACATCGTTGCCTTCTGGAGCCCGGAGAAATTGCCGGAAGTCGGTCAGCCGCTCGAAGTGGCCTACCGCCTGCACTGGACCCTCGACGACGCCGCGTTCCACTCGCCGGACAGCGCCTGGGTCAAGCAGACCTTGCGTTCCACTGGCGATGTGAAGCAATCCAACCTGATCCGTCAGCCGGACGGCAGCGTGGCTTACCTGGTCGATTTCGAGGGCCCGGCCCTGAAGCGACTGCTGCCGGACGCCCCGGTGCGCAGCCAGGTGAGCGTGGGTGACAACGCTGAACTGGTGGAAAACAGCGTGCGTTACAACGAACACACCAAAGGCTGGCGCCTGACCCTGCGCATGAAGATCAAGGACGCAAGCAAACCGACCGAAATGCGTGCGGCCCTGGTGCAGGACGTTCCCCAGGTCGAGCCTGAGCATGTTTCTACCCAGGTGCTCAAGGCCGACAAGGTCTTGGCCAAGCAGCACGAGAAACAGGCCAAGAAAGACGCGAAAGACAAGGAAGCCAAGCAGCCAGAAGCTGCCCCAGCCACACCGGAGCCGATCAAGACCGAGCAAGTCCTGACCGAAACCTGGAGCTATCAGTTGCCTGCCGATGAGTAATTCTCAAGCCCGGCCAGAGACGCTCTCCGAGTATCTGGCGCATCTACCGATGACCGCTGAGCAGCGTGCCGAATTGGCGGGCTGCGCATCCTTCAGCGAGTTGCACGAGCGGTTGTCGTCATCGACCTTCGATGCGCCAGCCGACGCCGCCCAAGCGTCGGTTGGCAGCCGGTTGAACCTCAGCACGGCCGAAGAGTTGCAAGACGCCGAAATGCTCGCGCTCGACGCGAGCGGCCGTGTGTGCCTCAAGGCCACGCCGCCGATTCGTCGCACTCGCGTGGTACCGGAGCCGTGGCGCACCAACATCCTGGTGCGTGGCTGGCGTCGTATCACCGGCCGCAGCAACCCGCCCAAACCACCGAAGGATGAACGCGTATTGCCGGCCGCGCGCTGGCGTACGGTCGGTTCGATCCGTCGTTACATCCTGCTGGTGCTGATGCTCGGCCAGACCATCGTGGCCGGCTGGTACATGAAAGGCATCATGCCGTACCAGGGCTGGTCGCTGGTCGACTTCGACGAGATCCGCAACCAGACCCTGCTGCAAACGGCTACCCAGGTTCTGCCTTACGCCCTGCAAACCAGCATCCTGATCATGTTCGGGATTTTGTTCTGCTGGGTGTCGGCGGGTTTCTGGACGGCCTTGATGGGCTTTCTTGAACTGCTCACCGGTCACGATAAATACCGCATCTCCGGTAAAAGTGCCGGCGACGAGCCGATTCCGAAAGAGGCGCGTACCGCGCTGGTGATGCCGATCTGCAACGAAGACGTGCCGCGTGTATTCGCCGGCCTGCGGGCGACGTTCGAATCGGTGGCCGCCACCGGTGACCTCGATCGCTTCGACTTCTTCGTGCTCAGCGACAGCAATGACGCCGACATTTGTATCGCCGAACAGCAAGCCTGGCTCGACGTGTGCCGCGAAGCCGGTGGCTTCGGCAAGATCTTCTATCGCCGTCGTCGCCGTCGCGTAAAGCGCAAGAGCGGCAACCTGGACGACTTCTGCCGTCGTTGGGGCGGTGACTACAAGTACATGGTCGTGCTCGACGCGGACTCCGTGATGAGCGGCGAATGCCTGACCAGCCTGGTGCGCCTGATGGAAGCCACGCCGGATGCCGGGATTATCCAGACCGCGCCACGTGCGTCGGGCATGGACACCCTGTATGCGCGCATGCAGCAGTTTGCCACCCGTGTGTACGGCCCGCTGTTCACCGCCGGTCTGCACTTCTGGCAGCTGGGTGAATCCCACTACTGGGGTCACAACGCGATCATCCGCATGAAGCCGTTTATCGAGCACTGCGCCCTGGCGCCTTTGCCCGGTAAAGGCGCGTTCGCCGGCTCCATCCTGTCCCACGACTTCGTTGAAGCGGCGCTGATGCGCCGTGCCGGCTGGGGCGTGTGGATTGCCTACGACCTGCCGGGCAGCTACGAAGAACTGCCGCCCAACCTGCTGGACGAACTCAAGCGTGACCGTCGCTGGTGCCACGGTAACCTGATGAACTTCCGCCTGTTCCTGGTCAAAGGCATGCACCCGGTGCACCGTGCGGTGTTCCTGACCGGCGTGATGTCGTACCTGTCGGCACCGTTGTGGTTTCTGTTCCTGGTGTTGTCCACGGCCTTGCTGGCGGTGAACACCCTGATGGAACCCCAGTACTTCATGGCACCCCGCCAGTTGTACCCACTGTGGCCGCAATGGCATCCGGACAAGGCGGTGGCGCTGTTTTCCACCACCATCGTGCTGCTGTTCCTGCCTAAACTGCTGAGCATCATCCTGATCTGGGCAAAGGGCGCGAAAGAGTTCGGCGGCAAGTTCAAGGTCACCATGTCGATGCTGCTGGAGATGCTGTTTTCCATGCTGCTGGCGCCGGTGCGGATGATTTTCCACACCCGTTTCGTGCTTGCCGCGTTCCTCGGCTGGGCCGCCACCTGGAACTCGCCCAAGCGTGACGACGACTCGACCACCTGGGGCGAGGCGTTCAAGCGTCACGGGACCCAGACCTTGCTGGGCTTCCTGTGGGCCCTGCTGGTGGTGTGGTTGAACCCAAGCTTCCTGTGGTGGCTGGTGCCGATCGTCGGTTCGCTGATGCTGTCGATTCCGGTATCGGTGATCTCCAGCCGTGTGAACCTGGGCCTCAAGTCTCGCGACGAGAGCCTGTTCCTGATTCCTGAGGAATACAACCCGCCGCAAGCGCTGCAGTCGACCGAGAAGTACACCCACGAAAACCGCTGGCACGCCTTGCACGACGGGTTTGTGCGTTCGGTGGTCGACCCGCAGCAGAACGCCCTGGCGTGTGCCCTGGCGACTTCGCGTCACCGTGAGGCCGAGCCGATCGAATACCTGCGTACCGAGCGCGTTCGCCATGCGTTGAAAGTCGGCCCTGCCGGCCTCAACAACGCCGAGCGCGTTGCCTTGCTCAGTGATCCGGTGGCCCTGGGCCGCCTGCACGAGCAGGTCTGGAGCGAAGGGCATGCCGAGTGGCTGGCCGCCTGGCGTGACTCGATCAAAGCCGACCCGCACGCGCCGTTGCTGCCGCTGCAACCGCTGTCGTCCCAGGCCCAACCGGCCTGATTCAGACACCCCCGAGGGCTCACCTCGGGGGTGTTTCAAACGCTGGTCCTACAGCGTTTTGCGTCTCTTCTTTGTCGTTCTGACCCTCTGTTATTTCGAAACAAAAGACCCTCGTTCGAGGCGTATTTGCCTGCGTGCGGCTGGGGTAGGATCGCCCCCCAAAATTGACTCGGTCACAGGGGGATCCATGATCAAAAGGTATTGTTCGGCCTTGCTGCTTGGCGCTGTTGCATTAATTCACACTGGCCAGGCGCTGGCCGGTGCCATCGATGACGCGGTGCGGCGCGGGGTGCTCAAAGTGGGCACCACACCCACCTATGTCCCCTTCGAAATGACCGATAAGCAGGGGCGCATCGTCGGCTTTGAAATCGACCTGCTCAAGGTGATGAGCCAGGCCCTTGGCGTGGAGCTGGAACTGGTCTCGGTGCCCTACACCGAGCTGATAAAGGGCCTGCAGGCCAAGCACTTCGACCTGATCGGCAGCGGCATGACGGTTACCCAGGAGCGCAACCTGGCGCTGAACTTCAGTGACTCCTTCATCGTGGTGGGCCAGACCGTGCTGTTGCGCCCCGACCTGCTCGGCAAAGTTGCCAGTGTTGAAGACCTCGACGATGCCAGCTACCGGATCGCTGCCACCGAAGGCACCACCGGCGAGTCCGCGGCGCAGCGCTTTCTGGGCGCGGCGCGGGTGAGCAGCTTTGCGACGCCGGAAGAAGGCGTGCGCCAGGTTGTGATCGGTGCGGCTGATGCGTTTGTTCACGATGCGCCCTACAACCTGATCGCCCTGAGCCGCCCGGAAAACAGCGCGCTGCTTTTACTGGAGCAACCTTTCACCTTCGAACCCTTGGCGTTTGGCGTGAAAAAAGGTGATTTCGACAGCCTCAACTGGATCAACCATTTCCTCAACCAAGTGGCCCAGGACGGCACCTACGATCGGCTGCATGACAAGTGGTTCAAGGACACCGCCTGGCTCGGCGAAATCGACTCGAAGTCATAACTGCTTACATAACCGTCCGATACCGACGCGATACGGGCAGGTGTCTACCTCGTGCGCTTGGCTGCACCCTTGTGGGGCTTTTGCGACATATGCCGACAACAATTACCCGTGAAACCTTTGTGGCAGACAGCGAGTGGGTTAGCATCGCACCCCGACTGGGTGCGGCCCTTTTGCGCGCCGATCTTATAAGAAACGTTCAGGGGATTTGATGATGAAAAAGTATCTTTCGATGCTGCTGCTAGGCATCACCGCGCTGATGGCGGTCAACGCGGCGCAGGCCGGTGCCATCGACGATGCGGTCAAGCGCGGCACATTGAAAGTCGGCATGGACCCGACCTACATGCCGTTCGAAATGACAGACAAGCGCGGTGACATCATCGGTTTTGAAGTCGACATCCTCAAGGCCATGGCCAAGTCCATGGGCGTCAAGCTGGAGCTGGTGTCCACCGGTTATGACGGCATCATCCCGGCCTTCCTGACCGGCAAGTTCGACATGATCGGCAGCGGCATGACCCTGACCCAGGAACGCAACCTGCGCCTGAATTTCAGCGAACCCTTCATCGTGGTCGGCCAGACCCTGCTGATCCGCAAAGAGTTGGAAGGCACCATCAAGTCCTACAAAGACCTCAACGACGAGAAATACCGCCTGACCTCCAAGCTGGGCACCACCGGTGAGATGGTCGCCAAGAAGTTGATCGCCAAAGCCAAGTACCACGGCTATGACAATGAGCAGGAAGGCGTGCTGGACGTGGTCAACGGCAAGGCTGACGCGTTTGTCTACGACGCACCGTACAACGTGGTGGCCGAGAAGAAGGTGGGTAACGGCAAGCTGGTGTTCCTCGACGAACCCTTCACGTTTGAGCCATTGGCCTTTGGCCTGAAGAAGGGCGACTACGACAGCGTCAACTTCATCAATAACTTCCTGCACCAGATCAAGAATGACGGCACCTACGATCGCATCCATGACAAGTGGTTCAAGAGCTCCGAGTGGCTCAAGGACATGGAATAAGGCTTTAGACCGAGGCGCGCCCTTCGCGAGCAAGCCCGCTCTCACATTCGACCGCATTCTCATGTTGGAACTCGGTCAAGTGTGGGAGCGGGCTTGCTCGCGCAAGCGGCCTCACAGGCGACACCAATCCCGGAACCTGAAATGAAACAGAAAAAAGCCCAATGGCCCTGGCACCTGCTGACCGTGGTCGTGCTGGTTGGCCTGGCGGGCGCCTTGTATTACGCCACCTCGCTGATGTCCTACGAATGGCGCTGGAACCGTGTGCCGCAGTACTTCGCCTATCAGGCCGAAGAGGCTCAGCGGGCGGCGGATATCTCCACCGTCATCGAGTTGGTCCGCAAAGGCGACGTTGCCGAAGTGACCCTGCGCAACGACGCCGGTACCGAACAACGAGTGATGGTTGCCGACAACAGCCTGCAAGTGGCGCGCGGCGATGACGTGGCCGAGGGCGATGTCATCGGTGTGAACCGCCATTGGGCATTGGGCCCGCTGATGTGGGGCTTGTGGACCACGCTGTGGCTGTCGGTGGTGTCCGGCGTCCTGGGCCTGGCTATTGGCCTGGCCACCGGGCTGTGCCGGCTGTCCAGCAACCCGACCCTGCGCGATCTGTCGACAATCTACGTCGAACTTGTGCGCGGCACGCCGTTATTGGTGCAGATCTTCATTTTCTATTTCTTTATCGGCACGGTGCTCAACCTGTCCCGGGAATTCGCCGGGATCGCCGCGCTGTCGCTGTTCACCGGCGCCTACGTGGCGGAAATCGTCCGCGCCGGCGTGCAGTCCATCACCCGTGGCCAGAACGAAGCCGCGCGTTCCCTGGGCCTGAGTGCCGGCCAGTCGATGCGCCATGTGGTGCTGCCGCAGGCATTCAAGCGCGTGCTGCCGCCCCTGGCCGGGCAATTTATCAGCCTGGTGAAAGACACCTCGCTGGTGTCGGTGATCGCAATTACCGAATTGCTCAAGAGCGGCCGCGAGGTGATCACCACCTCGTTCTCGCCGTTTGAAATCCTGTTCTGCGTTGCAGAGCCTGTACCTGCTGATCAACCTGCCGCTGTCGAAAATGGCCAGCCGGCTTGAGCGGAGGCTCGCCCAAAGTGATTGAAGTCCGCGATCTGGTAAAAGTCTTCGACACCCGTGGCCAGGTGGTGCGCGCGGTGGACCACGTCACCACTCAGGTGGCCAAGGGTGAGGTGCTGGTGGTGATCGGGCCGTCCGGCTCGGGTAAATCCACGTTCCTGCGCTGCCTCAATGGCCTGGAGGAGTTCGACTCCGGCTCGGTGAGCATCGACGGTCTGCAACTGGCTGATCCGAAAACCGACGTGAACGCCTATCGCCGCGAAGTCGGCATGGTGTTCCAGCACTTCAACCTGTTCCCCCATATGACCGTGCTGGAAAACCTGTGCCTGGCGCAAAAAGTGGTGCGCAAGCGCGGCAAGAAAGAGCGCGAAACCAAGGCCCTGGCGCTGCTGGAAAAAGTCGGCATTGCGCAGAAGGCCAACGAGTTCCCCTCGCGGCTGTCCGGCGGCCAGCAACAGCGTGTGGCGATTGCCCGCGCCCTGGCGATGGAGCCCAAGGTGATGCTGTTCGACGAGCCCACCTCGGCCCTCGACCCGGAAATGGTCGGCGAAGTACTCGACGTGATGAAGACCCTGGCCCTGGAAGGCATGACCATGGTGTGCGTCACCCACGAAATGGGCTTTGCCCGTGAAGTGGCCGACCGGGTGCTGTTCTTCGACCATGGCAAGTTGCTGGAAGACGCCGCCCCGGCCGAATTCTTCGACAGCCCGAAAGACCCGCGTGCCCAGGCGTTCCTGCGTCAGGTCCTGTAACACCAAGGTCCTGAGTAAGGGGTCATGGGGTAAACCTCATAGCCTGAATTTACCGACCAGCGTTTGTAGATCCAGGCTCAGCCTTGTCAGTTGAACACTGGCCGCCGCCGTCTCCTCACTGGCGGCGGCGGTTTGTTCAGACACATCCCGTACCTTCAACACGCTGCGATTGATCTCTTCGACCACGGCGCTCTGCTGTTCGGCGGCGGCGGCGATCTGCGGGTTCATTTCCTGGATGACCGACACCGTGCGAGTAATGGCCGCCAGCGCCTCGCCGGCGTCGCGGGTCAGGCTGACGCTGTAGTCGGTCAGGTTGCCGCTGCTGTCCATGATGTCTGCCACCTGTTGGGTGCCTTTATTCAGGCCCAGAATCAACGCCTCGATTTCTTCGGCTGACTCCTGAGTGCGCTGGGCCAGGCTGCGCACTTCGTCGGCCACCACGGCAAAGCCTTCGCCGGCGCTGCCTGCGCGTGCGGCTTCAATGGCGGCGTTCAGCGCCAGCAAGTTGGTCTGCTGGGACACGGATTTGATCACGTCCAGCACGCTGCCGATTTTTTTGCTCTCTTGCTGCAGCGTCAGCATGGCCCGGCCCGACAGGGTCATTTCGCTGGCCAGGTTACCAATCTGTTCAATGGCCAATGCGACCACCTTGTCTGCGGCGCTGACCTGCTGGTCTGCCTCATTCGCCGCCAACGACGCTTGTTCGGCGTGCCGGGCGACTTCGTGGGCGGTGGCGAGCATTTCATTCATGGCCGTGGCGACCTGATCGGTTTCGTCTTTCTGGTTGTTGGCCCCGTCGCGGGTCTGTTCGGTCACGGCCGTGAGTTGCCCGGCGGCACTGGCGATTTGCCCAGCGCTGTCCCCGATGCCGCTGATCAGGTCGCGCAAATTGCGCGTCATCAGGCTGATGCTGTGTTGCAACTGGCCCACCTCATCCCGACGTTCCACCTTCACGTCATGGCTGAGATCGCCCTTGGCGATACGGCCGGCAACCGCCAGCACCTGGCGCAACGGCAGCGCAATCTGGCGGCCGATCCACCCGGCGGTCAGGGCGCCGAGCACTACGCAGGCGAGGGTGACACTGATCAGCAGGGTGCGCGTTTGGCTGGCCTCGCGGTCACGTTTGAAGATTTGCGCCTGACTCAGTAGGTCGCTTTGCTCCAGCAACTGGTCGACGTGCTGTTCGAGTCGGTTTTGCATCGTCTCGGTGTTGAACTGAGCGTCTTTGAGCGCCACCAATTGCTCGCGGTAGGTCGCCAGGTCGGCTTTGAGCTGGGCGGAATCGACGGGCAGGTCCATGACGGCCGACTGCGCGACCTCCAGGGCGTCGAGCGCCTTGCCGACGGCTTCGGCATAGGCTTGCAGTGACTCGGCCGCCCACGCGGGTTTTTGCGTGCCGTCGTCGGCAAGTGCCATCGCTTGGCGCAGGTCTTCGATCGCATCCAGGGCTTTCTGGTCTTCCTGGTTGGGCAGGTCACTGGCGAACTGGGCCAGGGTGTCGCTGGCCTGAAGCGCACTGTTTTGCAGGGGGCTGCGCGCGCGCTCACGACGTTCGATCAAAGACGGCAACTCGGCAAGAGCCGCTTTGAAACCCGTCACCAAACGGGTGGCTTGCTCCAGGCGTTGCTGGTCGGCCGGGTCTCCCATGCGGCTTGAGAGGACGGCCAGATGCTGTTCGATCTTTTCAATCTCTACGCCGATTTTTCCCAGGCTGCTGGTGTCCGTCAGGGTGCGATACACAATGCAGTCGGCACGCATGGTTTCGGCCGCAACCGCCAGCTGCCCCAGCGTCGAGAGCTTGGCTGATCGAGCAAGCACAGCATTGAGGGCCTGCCAGCCGGTCATGGCGATGATCAGGCTCAGCATCAGCACTTGGCCAAAGCCCAGGGCGAGTTTGAGACGAATGCTGGCGTTGGCCAGTAAGCGGGTCAGTCGAGCAAACATGCTGCACCTCCTAATCTGAAAAAGCGCTTCGAGCAGAAACGCTAAATCGATTCGGGGTGATCGCGGGCTGATAACTGCGTAGGAACTTTCGCAATGTGCGGCGGCCTTGATCGGCCGCCGCGCAGCGTCGGTCAGATGCGGAAGCGACCGACCAGGGTTTGCAGGTAGACACCCAGGCGCGCCAGTTCGGCGCTGGATGCGGCGGTCTCTTCGCTGGCCGACGAGGTTTGTTCCGACACATCGCGCACGTTCAGCACGCTCCGGTTGATCTCTTCCGCCACGGCGCTTTGCTGTTCGGCGGCGGTGGCGATCTGCGAGTTCATCGCCTGGATGGTCGAGACGGTACGGGTGATGTTTTCCAGGGCGCTGCCGGCGCGGCGGGTCAACTCGACGCTACTGTCGGTGAGGCTGCGGCTGTTGTCCATGATGGTCGCCACCTGCTGGGTGCCGCTCTGCAGGCCGACAATCAGCTCTTCGATCTCTTCGGTGGACTTCTGGGTACGCTGGGCCAGGCTGCGTACTTCGTCGGCCACTACGGCGAAACCGCGCCCGGCTTCACCGGCTCGCGCGGCTTCGATGGCCGCGTTGAGGGCCAGCAGGTTGGTTTGCTGGGCCACGGATTTGATCACGTCGAGTACGCTGCCGATCTTGTCGCTTTCCTGCTTCAGGTCGGCCATGGCAACCGTGGAATTACCGACTTCAGTGGCCAGGCGCTCGATCTGGGCGATGGCTTCGCCGACCACTTTGTCGCCCTCGCGAGCCTGCTGGTCCGCCGCGACGGCGGCTTCCGAGGCCTCTTCGGCGTTGCGTGCCACTTCCTGTACGGTCGCAGCCATTTCGTTCATGGCGGTGGCGACCTGATCGGTCTCGATCTTCTGGCTGTTGACCCCGGCGCTGGTCTGTTCGGTCACGGACGACAGCTGCTCGGCGGCGCTGGCGATCTGGGTGACGCCATCGCTGATACCACCGATCAGTTCCCGCAGGCCCAGGGTCATGCTTTGCATGGCCCGTTGCAGTTGGCCCAGTTCGTCCTGGCGCAGCGAGTTCAGGTTGTGGCTCAGGTCGCCCGAGGCGACGCGTTCGGCCACTTGCAGGGTCTGGTTCAGCGGAATGATGATCTGGCGGGTGATGGCCCATGCGGCAACCAGGCCGAAGATCAACGCCAGGGTGGTGGCCAGCGCCAGCAGTTGTTTGGCTTGTGCGGCGTCGTTGTCGCGGACCACGGTCTGCGAAACGGTAAGTTTGTTGCTGCGATCCAGCAGGACATCGCCCTGGGCGCTCATGATTTTCAGTGCGGCGGCGCTCGCCACCTGAGAGTCGCGGTACTGGCTGACCGCTGCGCGGTAGGCTTGCAGCGAAACGCCGGCCTGTTGCAGGTTGGTCGAAAATTGTTCAGGCAGTTGGCCGGTCAGCTCAGTGGCTTTCTTCAAGGCGTTGTCGATGGCGTCCAGCGCGGGCTGTTCCGCCTCGACCTTGCCGCTGTAGGTGTAGCCGCGCACTTGGAAACGCGCCTGTTGGATCAGTTTGCTCAGGCCGACGATGCTGTTGAACTGGCTGACACTGTCGCCCTGCAACAGGGTTTTTTCCACTTCGCCGACCTTGATTACCGCGTTGTCGGCAGTGTCGCCCAGTTTGCTGCGGGCGTTTTCGCGGTTGGCCCCGGCCTGGACCATGGCGTCGAAGGCGCGTTTGTATTGGTCGACGGCAGCGAGTTGGTCGTCGATCAAGACGATGTCGGCGGGTTGCTCGATCAATGTGCGCGCGGTTTTCAAGCCGCTTTCCAGTTGGCCAAGGAAGCCATTGACCGCTGTCGGGCCCTGCTCGCCGCGACGCATTTCGAAGTCCAGGCGCGCGATGCGCAGGTCCTTGGTCAGGTCGTTGAGGCTGGCGATATAACCCAGCTTGTCGCCACGGCTGATCACCCCGGAGAGCCCGGTCCAGCCGGTGAACGTCGTGATCAGCGTCAACAGCAATACCAGGCCAAAGCCCACGCCCAGCTTGGTCTTGACGCTGACATTACCCAGCTTTTCGGCTAACGCACGGTACATGTTGCAAACTCCCCTGGAGCACGGCTTGGACTTATTGCAGGGGTTATCGGCATGAGCGCAGGAATCTATAGCCACATCGGATCTGTGCTGTGGTTAGAACAGTCGGGCGAGCAACGCGGTCACGGCGGTTTCAACCCGCAGGATGCGTGCGCCGAGCTGCACCGGTTGCAGGCCGGCCTTGGTCAGCAGGTCGACTTCGTAGGGGATCCAGCCGCCTTCGGGGCCGATGGCCAATGTGACCGGTTCATCCAGGCCACGCGGGCAGGGTGGGTAGTCGCCGGGGTGGCCGACCAGGCCCCGGGTGCCTTGCGTCATCGCCGGCAGGCGGTCTTCGACGAATGGCTTGAAGCGCTTCTCGATGATGATCTCGGGCAGCACCGTGTCCCGCGCCTGTTCCAGGCCGAGGATCAGTTGTTCGCGAACCGCCTCGGGTTCCAGAAACGGAGTTTGCCAGAAGCTTTTTTCCACCCGGTAGCTGTTGACCAGCACCACCTTCGGCACGCCCATCGCCGCCACGGTTTGCAGCACACGACGCAGCATTTTCGGGCGCGGCAGGGCCAGCAACAGGGTCAGCGGCAGTTTGGCCGGGGGCGGCTGGTCGAAGCTCACCTGCAGCTCGGCTTCGCTGGCTTCCAGGCGCAGCAAGTGTGCATTGCCCATCAAGCCACCCATGCGCCCAACCCGCAGGTTGTCGCCTACGGCGGCGCGGTGGACTTCCTGCATATGCACCAGGCGCCGATCACGCAGCACCACGCGGTCGGCCGCTATAAAGTCGGCCTCTTCCAGTAGCAGCAGGTTCACGGCTGGGTCGCTGGCGGCTGGTCGTCGTCGGCGGGTCTGTCATCCGGGTGTTCGCCGCGCTTGCTGATCAGGCCGCTGAACAGAATGCCGATCTCGAACAGCATCCACATCGGCACGGCCAGCAGGGTCTGGGAGAAAATGTCCGGCGGGGTCAGGATCATGCCGACTACGAAGCAGCCGATGATCACATACGGGCGGATCTTCTTCAGGTACTGCACGTTGACCACGCCGATCCACACCAGCAGCACCACGGCCACCGGGATCTCGAAGGCCACGCCAAAGGCGAAGAACAGCGTCATCACAAAGTCGAGGTAGCTGGTGATGTCGGTCATCATCTCCACGCCGGCCGGGGTGGCGGCGGCGAAGAACTTGAAGATCAACGGGAACACCAGGAAGTAGGCGAACGCCATGCCGGTGTAGAACAGCAGGATGCTCGACACCAGCAACGGGACCGCAATGCGTTTCTCGTGCTTGTACAGGCCCGGCGCGATAAAGCCCCAGATCTGATGCAGGATCACCGGGATCGCCAGGAACAGCGAGACCATCATCGTCAGCTTCAACGGTGTGAGGAACGGTGATGAGACGTCGGTGGCGATCATCGTCGCGCCGGCCGGCAGATACTGGCGCAGTGGCGTGGAGACGAAGGTGTAGATCTGCTGGGTAAAGGCGAACAGCCCGGCAAAGATGATGAAGATGGCCGCTACGCAACGCAGCAGGCGGGTACGCAGCTCGGTGAGGTGCGAGACCAGCGGCATGTGCTGGTCGTTTTCCGGTTTATCAGCGCTCATGGGGCTCGCGGCGGCAATGTTGGGTCATGGGGGGCGGGCGACGCAACGGGCGTCGGCGCAGGCTCGTTGGGGTGGGGCGCGGCTGGCGTGGCGTCGACGACGTGCGGGGCGGCCTGCTCAGGCACAGGCTCCACCGGCTTGGCCGGCTCCTGCACCGGCGAGAGAATCTTGCGCGCCTCCTGCTCCAACGACAGGATATGTTCGTTATGCAGTTGCCGGCGGATCTCGTCGGCGCCGATTTCCCGTTCAACTTCCTGTTTGATCGCGTTGAAACTGCGTTTCAGGCGCCCGATCCACAGGCCGGCGGTGCGCGCGGCACCGGGCAGGCGTTCCGGCCCCAGTACCAGCAGGGCCACGAGGCCGACGAGCAGCAGTTCAGAGAAGCTGATACCAAACATTAGTCAGTGCTCACGAGTCTTTGCGGGTCGGCTCTTCGACTTTCTCAGCCTGCACGTCGAAGGTACGACGCTCGGTGATCGGCTGGCTGGCCTGCGGGTGTGCAGGCTGGGCCGGCGGTACGGGATTGGCCGCAGGGTCGGCGGGTTTTTCGTCGTCGTTCATGGCTTTACGAAAGCCCTTGATCGACTCGCCGACATCGGTGCCCAGGTTTTTGAGTTTCTTGGTGCCGAACACCAGTACCACCACTACCAGAATGACGATCCAGTGTTTCCAGTCAAAAATGCCCATGCTGCAAATCCTCGATAAAAATTATTCAGGCGGACGGACGCGAGGCCTTCTCAGCGTGCCCGGACAAGCCGAAGCGACGGTCCAGTTCATCCAGTACGGCCTGTGGATGCTGCCCCAGTTGGGCGAGCATGACCAGGCTGTGAAACCACAGGTCGGCGGTTTCGTAGATCACATCACTGCAGTCGCCGCTGATCTGTGCGTCCTTGGCGGCAATGATGGTCTCGACGGATTCTTCGCCGAGCTTTTCCAGGATCTTGTTCAGGCCCTTGTGGTACAGGCTGGCGACGTAGGAGCTGTCGGCGTCCGCGCCTTTGCGGTCTTCCAGTACCTGGGCCACGCGGTTCAGGGTATCGCTCATGGTCAGTGTCCTGCGGAATAAATGGCGTGCGGGTCTTTGAGCACCGGTTCTACAACCTTCCACTCGCCGTTCTCGAACACGCGATAGAAGCAGCTGTGACGGCCGGTGTGGCAAGCGATGCCGCCGATCTGCTCGACCTTGAGGATTACCACGTCGGCGTCGCAGTCCAGGCGTATCTCATGCAGGGTCTGCACATGTCCGGACTCTTCGCCCTTGCGCCACAGTTTGCCACGCGAACGTGACCAGTAAATGGCGCGCTGCTCAGTGGCGGTGAGGCTCAGGGCCTCGCGGTTCATCCAGGCCATCATCAGCACGCGCCCGGTCTTGTAGTCCTGGGCGATGGCCGGCACCAGGCCGTCACTGTCCCATTTGATCTCGTCCAGCCAGTCTTTCATGTTCGGCTCCGGCAATTTGCAACAGTGTATAACCGGATCGGCTATCGACGCACGATCAGATAAACGCCCACGGCGACCATGATGCCGGCCGGCCAATGGCCCAACTGATTCAACGGGCCGCCAATCGCCAGCATGACCCCGCCCACCAGGTGCGCGGCGCCGAGCAGGCGCAGGAACCAGTCGTCCTTGCGCTTGCGCCACGGCGGCTCCGGGTCCTTGGCGTGGGGTTGGGACATGCGCTCCAACAGGTCGCGGGTCATGTTGGCCAGGTGCGGCAGTTGTTCCATCTGGCTGTGCAGGTTGCCCAGCACAGTCTTGGGGCTCATGCGCTCGCGCATCCAGCGTTCCAGGAACGGCTGGGCGGTGTTCCACAGGTCTAGATCCGGGTACAACTGGCGGCCCAGGCCCTCGATGTTGAGCAAGGTTTTTTGCAGCAAGACCAACTGCGGTTGCACTTCCATGTTGAAGCGCCGCGCGGTCTGGAACAGGCGCATCAACACCTGACCGAACGAAATATCTTTTAACGGTTTTTCGAAGATCGGTTCGCACACCGTACGGATCGCCGCTTCGAATTCGTTGAGTTTGGTTTCCGCCGGCACCCAGCCGGAATCGATGTGCAACTGCGCCACGCGGCGATAGTCGCGCTTGAAGAAGGCAAACAGGTTACGCGCCAGGTAGTCCTGGTCTTCCGGGGTGAGGCTGCCGACGATGCCGCAGTCGATCGCGATGTACTGCGGGCTCCACGGGTTGACGGTGCTGACGAAAATGTTGCCTGGGTGCATGTCGGCGTGGAAGAAACTGTCGCGAAATACCTGGGTGAAGAAGATCTCCACGCCGCGCTCGGCGAGCATCTTCATGTCGGTGCGCTGGTCGGCCAGGGTGGCGAGGTCGGTGACCTGCACGCCGTAGATGCGCTCCATCACCAGCACCTTGGGGCGGCACCAGTCCCAATACACCTGCGGCACGTAGAGCAGTGGTGAGCCTTCGAAGTTGCGCTTGAGCTGGCTGGCGTTGGCGGCTTCGCGTAGCAGGTCGAGTTCGTCGTAGATGGTTTTTTCGTAGTCGGCGACCACGTCCACCGGGTGCAGCAGGCGAGCATCGGCGCTGAAACGTTCGGCGGCGCGGGCGAGGATGAACAGCCATGCCAGGTCCTGGCCGATGATCGGCTTGAGGCCGGGGCGGATCACTTTCACCACCACTTCTTCACCGCTCTTGAGCTGCGCGGCGTGCACTTGCGCCACCGAGGCCGAGGCCAGCGGCTCGACATCGAAGCGGCTGAACACGTCGCTGATCGGCTTGCCCAGTTGTGCCTCGATCAACGCCATCGACTGCTTGGAATCGAACGGCGGTACGCGGTCCTGCAGCAGCATCAGCTCATCGGCGATGTCTTCGGGCAGCAGATCGCGACGCGTGGAGAGGATCTGCCCGAACTTGATAAAGATCGGCCCCAGGTCCTGCAACGCCAGGCGCAGGCGCGCGCCACGGCTCAGCTCCAGCTGTTTGCGCGGGAACCAGCGCCACGGCAGCACGTAGCGCACCGCCAGCAGGAACCACGGCAGGGGCAGGGCGAACAGCAGGTCATCGAGACGGTAGCGGATTACGACGCGCTGGATACGAAACAAACGGCGGACGGCGAGCAGCTTCATGCGTTATCGCTTGGATCAAGGGAACGGCTCAGGCGCTCGAAGCGCGCCTCAAGGCGTTCCAGGTCGATTTTGGCCTTGTCGAGTTCGCGAAAGCGCGCTTGCGCTTCCCGCTGCCCGACCAGGGTGCGCGATTCTTCGCTCAGGTATTCGGCGAGGTTCTGGTTGAGGCTGGCGAACCCTTGCTGGTACCAGCGCGAGCGGCTGCGCAGGTGCCCGCTGATCAAGTGGGTGGCGACGGGGCCGATCCAGCGTGACAGCTCGTATTCCCAATCCAGCTCCAGGTCTTGCAGCACGGCGGCGAGGTCCATCAGCACCGAGCTGTCGCCTTCCAGTGCCACTTCGGCGCTATGCAGGATGGCGGTCTTGTTGCGACTCAGCGCCAGGTGCAGCAGGCTCGACGCCGGCGCGCGCAGGGTGCAGTCGGCGTCGGCGGCCCAGTGGCTGGCTAGCAACAGGCCTTCATCGCTGGGCAGGATAAACAGCTGCAAGGCGGGGCTCGTGCAGTCGACGGCGATGATCTTGCCGTTCAGATGCGCGAGCCGAGCCAGGGCGGTACTGTCCAGGCGCAGCACACGGTTAAGGCCGTGTTCGACGCTGGCGAGCAGGCCTTGCAGCAGCATCAGGGCTTGATACCGCGGTGCAGGGCGACGATGCCGGAAGTCATGTTGTGGTAGGTCACACGGTCAAAACCGGCTTCTACCATCATCGACTTCAGGGTTTCCTGGTCGGGGTGCATGCGGATCGACTCGGCCAGGTAGCGATAGCTCTCGGCGTCATTGGTGATCAGCTTGCCCATCAACGGCATGAACGCGAAGGAGTAGGTGTCGTAGACCTTGGACATCAGCGCGTTGGTCGGCTTGGAGAACTCCAGCACCAACAGGCGCCCACCCGGCTTGAGCACGCGCAGCATCGAGCGGATCGCGTCCTCCTTGTGGGTGACGTTACGCAGGCCGAAGGCGATGGTCACGCAGTCGAAATGGTTGTCGGGGAACGGCAGCTTTTCGGCATCGGCCTGGACGAACTCGATATTGCCGGCGACGCCTTTGTCGAGCAGGCGGTCGCGGCCGACCTTGAGCATCGAACCGTTGATGTCCGCCAGCACCACCTGGCCGGTGGGGCCGACGAGCTTGGAGAACTTGGCCGCCAGGTCGCCCGTGCCGCCGGCGATGTCGAGCACGCGGTTGCCAGTGCGCACGCCCGACAACTCGATGGTGAACCGCTTCCACAGGCGGTGCATGCCGCCGGAAAGCACGTCATTCATCAGGTCGTACTTGGCGGCGACTGAGTGGAACACCTCAGCGACTTTTTCCGCTTTTTGGCTTTCCGGGACGTTCTTGAAGCCGAAGTGAGTGGTGGGTTCGGCATCGCTGCCTTTGCGCTGATCAGTCATATCGCTGTCACCAAAAGAGAATGCGGGACATGATAATCCCCAAGGCCTGCTTTGTCTTGGCAAGGCTGCAGGTAAGATAGCTACCCACCGAGACCTTTTGCCGCATCGAAGGTATTCAAATCCCTATAAAGAGGAATCATCGCGATGGCCCGTATAACCGTTGAGCGGGCACATGCCCTGGGTAAAGAAGGGGCGCGAGCGAAGGCCGAGAAGTTGGCGCTCAAACTCAAGGAGCAATATGGCCTGGAGCCGTCGTGGTCTGGCGATACCTTGAACCTCAAGCGCTCCGGGGTGAAAGGCACAGTATTAGTGGCCGATGATTCTCTGCGCATCGATGTGGAACTGGGCCTGTTGATGTCGGCCATGAGCGGCACTATCAAGTCCGAAATCGAGAAAGCCCTGGATAAGGCATTGGCCTGAGCGCGTGTTCTTAGGGTGCCGATTCTAATTTTTAACCCTACTTTGTGCCCACGCCCTCAACTCCTGCGGGCCGTTCCTCCACCCTATCCTGCGTGAGGTGCACCATGGCCAAAGTTATCCTGAAGAAAAAAATCGACGTACAAACCGGCGCCCTGACTGACGTTAAAACCTACGCACGCAAGATCTGGCTGGCGGGTCTTGGTGCCTATGCCAAGGTCGGCAGCGAGGGCGGCGAGTACTTCAAAGAGCTCGTTAAGAGTGGTCAACATGTTGAAAGTAAAGGTAAAAAAGTTGCCGTTGAACAACTTGATGCCGCCAACAGTCAGATTGACCAAGTCAAGAGTAATGTCTCCGTTGTCAAAGGTCTGGTAGAAGTTCAGCTGGATAAAGTTGAAAAAGCTTTTGATACTCGCGTTGCAAGTGCCTTGAATCGAATCGGCATTGCGTCTAAACATGACGTGGAGACACTCTCTGCTAAGCTCGAAGAGCTGACGGCATTGCTCGAACGTGTCGCGCGTAAACACTAAGGAGACATCGGGATGGCTGTTAAAAAGACTACTCAGAAAGAAGGCAGCTCGTGGGTCGGGAAAGTTGAAGAATATTCCCGCAAAATCTGGCTCGCTGGTTTAGGCGTGTACTCGAAGATCGACAGTGACGGCAGCAAACTCTTCGAGACTTTGGTTAAAGACGGCGAAAAGGCCGAGAAGTTGACCAAGAGCGCAGTGGGTAAACAAGTGGGTGCTGCTAAAGCGACCGCCGGTTCACGCATCAGCGATGCGAAGAAACAGGTATTGGGGACTTGGGGCGAACTCGAAGGGGCGTTGGACAAGCGCCTTAACAGTGCCATTTCACGCTTGGGCGTTCCCAGCAAAGCGGAACTGAAGGCGCTGCACAGTAAGGTCGATACCCTGACCAAGCAAATCGAAAAACTCACCGGCGCCAAAGTGGCTCCAGTGAAAACCGCCGCGGCTAAGCCTGCCGCTAAAACGGCTGCCGCCAAGCCAGCCGCTAAAGCCGCCGCCAAACCCCTGGTAAAAGCTGCGGCCAAACCAGCGGCCAAGGCACCCGCGAAGGCCGCCGTCAAACCAGCGGCCAAAACCGCGGCAGCCAAGCCTGCGGCAAAACCGGCCGCTAAGCCAGTCGCTGCAAAAGCGACTGCCAAGCCCGCCGCTAAACCAGCTGCCAAGCCGGCCGCGAAACCCGCCGCTAAAGCCGCTGCAAAACCTGCGGCCAAGGCGGTTGCAAAACCTGCCGCCAAACCTGCGGCTAAAGCGGTTGCCGCCAAACCTGCCGCCGCCAAGCCAGCGGCAAAACCCGCTGCCGCGAAGAAGCCTGTGGCCGCGAAAAAACCAGCAGCGCCCAAGCCGGCTGTCGCGGCCAAGCCTGCCACCCCTGCCGTTTCCACGGCCAACTCGGTCTCCGCGCCGACGCACGCGGCTACGGCTCCTACTGCAACGCCGGTTACGCCGACGCCCTCCAGTCAGTCCTGATTTTTTCCAGGATATAAAAATGCCCGGCCTGTGAAGTCCGGGCATTTTTTTGCGTGCTCAATTGTAGGTAATCGACACGGTGACGGCGCTGGCCAGGGTGCCCTGGGTGACCGCTGCGCCGGTTTTATAGTAGGCCGCACTGAGTGGCAGCACAGCTTTGTTACCGCTCGTGGTCACGGTACGGCTGCGCTGAGCCTCCGTGCCGTTGGCAGGGATGGCATACAAGGGAGAGGCCCGGTGTATCAGCCACAACGCGGTACCGCTCGAGGTGCCCGTATTGGAAAACAGAATGGGGTTCTCGTGCGCGGGCGTGCCGGCGAATTGGAAAACCACCGTGCGTATGTCCGACTCGCAATCGGCGGAGACCTCGAAATCAAGCGAACCCGCACTTGGGCTTGCGTCAAAGTCCGAAATTTTGATGGCCGGCAAGGTGATGGTGCGGTTCACGTCGCCGGCGCTGAGGTCACAGGTGCCACCGTTGACCTGACCGGCAAAGGTCAGCGTACCCGTGGTGGTGGCGAGCACCGTTTGGCTCGCCAGGCTCACATTGATTGCCAGCAGCAGGGGCAGTTTAAGGAAGCTCATGGGTCGTTCTCGGGGTTCAGTTGTAGGTGATGGTGACGGTAGCGGTGCTGGCGAGGGTACCTTGGCTGACCGTGCCGTTTCGGTGATAAGCCGCGCCGAGCGGCAACACCGCTCGATTGCCGGAGACCGCTACCGTGCGTGTGTTTTCGGTGCCGTTCGCGAGGATATTCTGGGTTCTCCCACCCACGCGCGAGTACAGCCATAGCGCAACGCCGCCGGCCGTGCCTGTATTGGCAAAGAGCCGGTCATCGCCTGGCGCGGGGGTGCCGGAAAAACTGAAGGTCACAGTGGCGGCATTGCTGCAGTGGGCCGTTAACTCAAACTCGCGCGCACCGGTGTACAGCGCATGTTGAAAGGCGCTGACTTGCACCGGGTCAAGGGAAACCGTGCGGTTGACGTCACCGGCCGCCAAGTCGCAGGTGGCCACGGGGCTGACGAAACGTACCGAGTTGCCGAGCCGCAGGATCATGTTCGGCTCCGTATGCCAGTAGTACCTGAAGATCTCACCGCTGTTCATGACCCCGGCGGGCGTCGGTCCGATTTTGTAGAACGCCGCCTCCGCATTGGTGAGGGTTACCCAGGTTCCCTCGTTCGCGAAGGCCGCTTGATTGTGTATGGCAAAGGCCGTAGTCACTCCGCGTGCGTCTTTCATGAAGATGCGCAGGCCGATGCCTGGCACTTCGGTGAGATAGGTGAGCGTGCCCGGGTCTCGTAAGTTGGGGTATTTGCCAATGACCGTTACCTGGGTAGAGGTGGGGCAGCGGATAAACAGGCCGGGTGCGGTCCCGCTGAACGGCTGTCGGGTAATCAGGCTGCCCACGGGAAGATTGTCCGGCACGGTGATCGTCGCGGCGAGCGTGAGGGTATGGGTCGTGGCGCTGGGGTAGCTGTCGCATGCCGCGTGGGCCGCTATCGACCCGCCACAACCCAATAGCGTCAAAACGAGTGTGATCGAGTGTTTCATGCTGGGCCTCGCAAAATGAGTTTTTCAGACAGGGTTGGCGCCGGCTTCACAGGTGCCCGCGTTCAGGTGGCGTAACCGCTGGGTGTTATCGCTGGAAACTGGCGTGCCTGCGCCATAGGTCAACCGACACAGGGTTTGCGCACCCGCGCCCCACTTGACCGTCAGTTGCCCTTGCGGGCGGGACACGCGCACAAAGGCTTTGCCGCCCTGGCCAACAATCCCGACGCTGGCGCCATCCTCATCGAATACGTCCGAGCCGAACGGCAGCGCGCTGCCATCGTCGCGCCGTGCAGTAATCAACAGGGCCTGGCCGCTCACGGTCGCAAATTGCAGCTTCACCACCGCGCCGGCGCGGGGTGCCACGTTGTGCGACGCGGTCTTGAGTTCTATGTCGACGGCAAGGTCTTTGGGGTCCAACTCCACGACATTCTTGCGGTAGGGCGTGAGATGGGGCACTACGGCAAAGCCGCGCCGGCCAATCTGGGCGCCGTGGTTGCCATTGATGCGCGCGCCGACCGCACCCGGTGCCTGGACGATGCCAACCGTATCGCCCAGTTCGGGGGCGAACGTCACGCCGCCCGCATGGGCCACGATGCCGCCGGTCATGCCGAACGATGTCGAGCGATAGGCATTGCTCTGGCCGTAGCCGGCGGACAGCACGCCATGGCTGGTCTGGTATTTCATGTCGGCGCTGGTGGCGTTGCCGCTGCCGTCGGCCCGGCTGGCGTTCAAACCATAACTGAGTTCGCTGCGCTCACCCATGCTGCCGCCCAGGCTCACGCGCTCGCCACTGCTCTGGTCGCCCCGATAGACGGTGGTGGTCAGGGTCGGTGAACGCGCACCGCGGCCCAATGGCAGGCTGAATGACAGGTCAAACTGCTGGTCGACCCGTTCGCTGAGCAGGTCGCGGGTGCGCTGCACGCTGACGGTGTAATGCAGCTTTTGCCAATGGCTGCTGTAGCCGGCCGTGAAGGTCAGGTTGCCATTGGTGCGGTTCCAATAGTGCTGCGAGGAACCGGTCAAAAAAACCGAGCCGTTGCCCAGGCTCTGGTTGAGGCTGATGTCCATCCGGTCGCGCAGGCGCGAGACGCTGTCGCCTTTGAACCCGTCGATAGCCAGGTCGCGAACGCGGGCGGCGTCGCTCACGCTGAGGAAACCGGCGGTGGAGTAACGGTATGCACCGAGGGCAAAGTGGGTGCCTGTGTCGGCGAAGTTCTTGCTGTAGCGCACCTGTACGCTTCGCCCCTCGCGCGAGCCGTGGCCCGGCAGGCGAGCGTTGGAGCGGGTCAGGTCGAGCGACAGCGCACCCAGCGGGGTATTGAAGGCCGCGCCCAGCAACTGCGATTGGTAGTCGTCGCTGAGCACCGCGCCGGTGTAGCCGGTCAGCAGGTTGCTCAGGCCTTGTTGATACGTCGCCTGGGCCAGCGAAGGCGGGTGGCGCAGGCCGATCTCATCCAGCGTGCCGACACTGACTGAGTAGCGTTGATAGCCGGGGCGCAGCAGGTTGGCGTTGGCGGCAAACGGCACGATGAATTCACGGGTGCGGCCGTCGGCCTCGGTGATCGTCACGCTGAGGTCGCCGCCGTAACCGGTGGGGAACAGGTCATTGAGCACGAACGGGCCGGGCGCCACGGACACCTCGTCCAATAGCACCCCGCGCTGGCGCACGCTGACCCGTGCGTTGGTTTCGGCGATGCCGCGCACCACCGGGGCAAAGCCGGTCCGGGCGTCAGGCAACATCCGATCATCACTGGCCAGGCTGGTGCCGCGCAGGCGTACGCTGTCGAACAGTTCACCCGGCGTGTAGAGTTCGCCCACCGTCAGTTGGGCCTGCAATGCGCTGATTTCACGCTGCACATACGTGGCGCTGCGTTGGTAGCCGGAGGTCGTCTGGGTGCGGGTGTAGCTGCCGTTGTGGCGCCAATGCCAATCGCCGAGATTGAGCCCCGCATTCACGCCCAAGTAGCTGGAACTCAGCGAACGATCACCGGCCTGTGTGGCAAAGGTATTGGCGTTATAGCGCACAAAAGCGGCATTGATGCCGCTGTCCCAGTGCTGGGGGTCAACATAACCCCGTGGCTGACGTTTGAGGTAGATCTGCGGGACTTGCAGGTCCAGGCGGCTTTCGCCCGATTCAAACTGGCTGCTGGCGCCTGGCAAGTACGCGGCGATGTCAGCGCAGCTGGAAAGCGCGGAAGCTTGCACCGCCGCCAGATCAATCCCGAACCTGAGCAGCGCATCGCGCTCCAGGCACAATTGCGCCGACTTGTGGCCGGCGACGGCCGCAAAGGCCAATGTCTCGCGGCCGATCCACTGGCCGTTGAGGTAGACCTCGGTGCGATAGCTGCCGGGCAGCACCACATTGCCTTGGTTGAAGCGTGAAATATCAACCTGCAAGCCGGCGGCGCCATCCGGGAAGAACGCCGGGTTGAACTCGACATGCTCGGCGCAGTGGCCGCTCAGTGCGTGGGCGCTTCCCGCCAGCAACACGCCGCGCACCGAACGCTTGAACCGTTGGTGTCTCACCGATGCTGTCTTCAAACTCATGTTTAGCGTACTCAAACAGTGGTTGTGCAAATGTGGGCATGGGGAGCCCCTGCCCAAGCCAATGGGCATCAACCGAAGCGGTGCGAATCACCTGGCCGGCCTGCCGCGACAGGCCATGATTGGCGCCAGCCGGCTATGCCCTAAGGCCGTGCGCGGTCATGGCAATACCTCGGCGTTGTGGGAGACCGTTACGCCAAAGTCATCCAGGGTCTGGAACACCACGTTGGTCGTGCGGCCTGGAAAAGAGCTGAGCGTCGGCAGCTCGAAACGCCTGCGCCCGCCGGGCATCACCATGTTTTCGGGGCCCGACGCCGCCGATTTGCGGGGGTGACGCTGGCCCGAGACCTGCACGTCGATCTGTTCGAAGGTCAGGTGATAGGGCGTCGGATTAAAGACCTCCAGCGCTTGGCCGTGCTCACCCGAGACGCGTCGCCACTGCAGTTTTGCCGGCGCCGCCTCGACCGCGTAAGGCAAGTTGTGTGGGCGCAAAAACAGCTTGATACGAGTGCGGAAGGCCAACTGCAATTGATTGCTGTGCCGAGCGCCGTGGGGCTGTGAGGGCACCTCCAGCACGTTGAACCAGAACAGGCTTTCTTGCGCAGGCGCTAAGGCTTCACCTGTGTAGGCCAGGCGCACCACGTGTTGCTTGCCGGGTTCCATGCGAAAAATCGGCGGTGTGGCGACGAAGGGGATGTCGGTCAGCCCCGGGGTTGAATGCTCATCGCCGCGATCCAGCCAGACCTGGACCAATACCGGCACCTGGTTTTTGCTTTCCAGCCTGACCGTTACCTCTTTGTCGTTCTGGGGGTAAATAATCCGCGTGCTGTTGATGACAACACCGGCGTGTGCCGTGAGCGCGCTCATCAGCACAATGCTCGCCAGCACAGGTAAAACCGACATCGCCTGCATGGGTTATCCGCCGCTGTAGGTCAGGTCAGCCGAGTGCTGCACTCGGGCGCCAAAGTCGCTGACCGTGGTGAACTCCACCCTGGCCGCGTGGCTGGGGGGGTTGCGCAATTGGGGCAATACAAACCGCTTCACGTCGCCTGCCGGCAGCATCAGGCTGTCGTCGGCGGCCTGGTTCGGTGCCTTGCTGAACCGCTTGGCGCCGCTGACCAATACCACCGTGGCCAACGAAATATGGTACGGCGTGGGGTTGCTGGCCTGCAGGGCGAACCCGCGATCATGGGCCACCAGGCGCCACTGCAATTTTGAGGCGGCCGCCGTGACCGGATAAGGCAGCGACGCCGGCCGCAGGAACACCCGCAAACGCGTGCGAAACGACATTTCGAGCTGGTTGTTCTGCGCGGCATCGGCCGACAGCGGCGGCACCTCCAGCACGTTGAGCCAGAACAGCCGTTCGCGGTCGACGGGCAGCGGTTCGCCGGTATAGCGCAGGCGCAGTGCCTGCTGCTGGTTGGGCTCGATGCGAAACAAGGGCGGTGAAAGGGCGAACGGCGTCTGGGCGGTTGCCGGGGTGGAGTGTCGGTCACCGCTGTCGAGCCACGTCTGTACCAGCGTCGGGCGGTCTCCCTTGTTCTCCAGGCGCACAATCACCTCCTGCCGCTCGGCGGGGTAGATCACCCGAGTGCCATGCACAATCACGCCGGCCATGGCGGGCGGCGCAAACGCGGGCAGGCCTGCAACGGCACAGCAGGCAAGCACGAGGGCGGTGATTATTTTCATCATGGTGATCGCTTCGCGCTCCTGGCGGCGCTCTACTCGGCGTACTCGACCATAAAGCCGACACGCGTCTTGACCGTGCCTTCGGTCGCGGCGCCACTGGCGAACATTTGTGCTGCCAGGGGGATGATGGCCTGGTTGTCGGCAATCACCACGCCATCGGATTTATCGGTGTAGACATTGATCGGGACGCCGTCGCGGCGCGTTATTTCAACTTGCACGTTCTTGGCGGTGGTGGTGTCGGCCGGGTCGTCGTGACCATCGATATTCAGGCGCCCGGTGGCTACATCGATGGCCGGGCTGGTGGGGTCGAAGGCAACCATGGCGGTGCGCCCATTGGTGCAACTGGCCTCGCCGGGCGCACCGATACGAATCGTGAAACCGGTCAGGTTGGAGCGACTGCCCGCGGTTGCCAGTCGCGAAGCGCTCACGCCGCCCAGGTTGACGTTTTTGACCACTGCGCGGGTGCCCGCCGTTGCACTTTCGATTGTGCAGGTCACATCGGAGACAAGCCCGGTGAAGTTGATCACACCGTCAGCGGCATTTGCCGCAGCACTCAAGGCAAGAACGGCCGCGGCGGTGGAGAGAGCGTAAAGGTTCATCGTATGTCCAGTTATTAAGTGAGGTGTAACTCGCCTCCGGTTAATGCGGCCTGGGTCTTGGCGATCGCATCTTTCTGGATTGGCGTTGAGGACAATTTGTATCAAAAGTTGAACGCGCTCTATAGAAAACCTACGAATAACCGTTCGTGATTGTTCGAAATCGTGTTGTTTTGTTTATTGATTTTGAAGTTGCGTTTCTGTGTGTAAGAAAACGACTCAGCTGTTTCCTTCAGTTATTACTGTAAGGCGCGGCATTAAATAACCTGCCTTAATATTGAAGCCGCTCAAGTGCTGAGCTATACCGGGCTCAGCGTGTTGTATTTACCGACGCAGGTGTTCAGATGCGTACTTCCACTGCGTATACCGTGATGTTGTTGGATGACCATGAAATGGTTCGCCAAGGCATTGAGCTGAGCCTGAGTAAAGAGTCCGATATCGAAGTGATCGGTTCCTTCGCCACGGCGCGAGACCTGCTGGAGGCGCTATCCCGGCGGTTGGCGGATGTGGTGGTCATGGACTTCGCCCTGGCGCCGTCGGACCTCGATGGCCTCAGCCTGATCAAAGCGCTGCACAGGCGCTTTAGCAGTTGCCGGCCGTTGGTGGTGTTTTCGCACTGCACGCCGGCCACCGTTTCATTGTCATTGAAGGCCGGGTGCTGGGGGATCCTGGGTAAAACGCAAAACCTGGCGGACCTGTTCACGGCTATTCGAACGGTTGCCCAGGGGCGTCTTTATCTACAGCCCAGTAGTGTATTGGCACTGCAAGACCTGCACGCGGGGCGTGATGTTGCAAATAAACAGGCGGACTTGGCGAGCGCTCTGCAACTCAGTAGCGGCCTCACGCCCAAGGAACAGGAAGTACTAAGGTGTTTTCTGGACGGGATGAGCGTCAATTCAATTGCCGCCAAGTTTTCGCGCAGCGCAAGTACGATCAGCACGCAAAAACAATCGGCTTATCGAAAGCTGGGTATTTCCAGCGACAGTGAACTGTTCAAGTTCACTCAGCAGTTCGGCAAGCCGGCATAACCGCCGGTCAAGTCGGATCGTCCAGATAACGCAGCGCCAGGCGTTGCGTTGCCTGGCGTGCGGGCGGCAACAGATGGGGCGCCACCAGCATCATGATCTGGTAGACCACCACCCGCACCTCGCCTTCGCGGTCGAGGATGCGCTGGTAGTCCAGGGAAAACAGCAAGGTCATGGTGATCTGTTCCACCAACTGCCCCAGCGCCTGGGTGTCGCTGACCAACTGCCCGGCCGCCTTCAGCCGCGCCAGCAATGACGCCAGGGTGCGCTTGAGCGCGGTGAGCAGGTGGCGAATGCCCTTGGCCAGTTTCGGCAGGCGCCCGGCCAGGTTGGACAGGTCCTGGAACAAAAACCGGTAATGGGCCAAACGTTCGACGATCAGGTGCAGGAACAGCCAGTAATCCTGGGCCTCCAGCTGTGCGTCCGCCGGTGGGTCGAGCAGCGGCGCCAGCTCGTTTTGAAAGCGCTCGAACAACCCAAGTACCAGCGGCTCCTTGCCATGGAAGTGGTAGTAGAGGTTGCCGGGGCTGATCCCCATTTCGTTGGCGACTTCCATGGTCGACACGTTCGGCTCGCCCTTTTGGTTGAACAACTGCAGGGCGCATTCAAGGATACGGTCGCGGGTCTTCATCCAGTCTTCTTAATGTGATCGTTGAGCTCAGCGCACACGCACGTAAGTGCCCGGCGCCGCTTCCATCGGTGGGTAATTCTGGTTGCCCAGGGCGGTGAGGGTTTCGCGTTGCACGCCCGAGCGCTGCTGGATCCAGTCCAGCCACTGCGGCCACCAGCTGCCTTCGACATGATTGGCGTCGTAGTACCAGGCGCGCGGGTCGCTGCTCAGCTTGGGGTTCTCGACGTAGTTGGCCTTGGGGTTGCCCGGCGGGTTGAGGATGCTCTGGATATGCCCGCTGTTGGACAGCACGAAGCGCCGGTCGCCCCCGAGCAATTGCGTGGAGCGGTACACCGCGTCCCACGGCGTTATGTGGTCGTTGATCCCGGCGACGCTGAAGCTGTCCACCGTGACTTTCTGCAAGTCGATGGGCGTGCCGCACACCTCCAGGCCGCCCGCGTGGGTCAGTGGGTTGTGCTTGAAGAAATCCAGCAGGTCGCCATGCAGCGCAGCGGGCAGGCGGGTGTTGTCGTTGTTCCAGTACAGGATGTCGAAGGCCGGCGGTTCCTTGCCCAGCAGGTAGTTGTTGATCCAGTAGTTCCAGATCAGGTCATTGGGGCGCATCCAGGCGAACACCTTGGCCATGTCGCGGCCGTCCAGCACGCCTTGCTGGTAGGAGCGGCGCTTGGCGGCTTCCAGGGTCTGCTCATCGGCGAACAGCATGGCCGGGCCGTCGATCTGGCTGTCGAGCAGGCTCACCAGGTAGCTGGCGCTGGAGACGCGTCGCAACTGACGCTTGGCTTGCAGGTGGCCTTGCAGGGCGGCGATGGTCAGGCCGCCGGCGCAGGCGCCCATCAGGTTGACCTCGCGGGCACCGGTGATCGCCCGGCACACGTTGAGTGCTTCCTCCAGCGCCGCCACATAAGTGGAAAGACCCCATTCGCGATGCCGCACGTCGGGGTTGCGCCAGCTGACCATGAACGTCTGCAAGCCATTCTTGAGCGCGTATTGCACAAAGCTGTTGGCCGGGCTCAGGTCGAAAATGTAGTACTTGTTGATCTGCGGCGGCACGATCAACAGCGGCCTGGCGTACTGTTTTTCGCTCATGGGCTTGTACTGGATCAGCTCCAGCAGCTCATTGCGAAACACCACCGAGCCTGGGGTGGTGGCGACGGTCTTGCCCACTTCGAATGCATGCTTGCTGATTTGGCGCGGCAGGCCATTGTTGTGCAGCAGGTCGTCGAACAGGTTGCTCACACCGCGCACCACGCTGTTGCCGCCGGAGTTGAGCAGTTCCTTGATCGCCAGCGGGTTGAGCAGGGTATTGGAGGGCGACACCGCGTCATTGATCAGGGCCAAGGCAAAGTGCGCGCGGGCCTGGTCGTCGGCGCTCAGGGCGCTGTCATCGATCCAGTGGCGAGTCTGCTTCTGCCAGCTCAGATAGGCTTGCAGGCTGCGCCGGTAGAAGGGGTTGAGCGTCCAGGTGGGGTCGACGAAGCGGCTGTCGCGCGGGTTGGGTTCATGCACCGTCTCCCCGAGCAGCACGCGACCCAATTGGCCACCCAGGGCCAGGGCGTGACGGGCGGTATGCACCGGGTTGCGCAGGCCGTGAGCGGCAACGCTGCGCAGCGTGGACAGCAAATCCCGGCCGCGCAGGCCGGTGATTGCGTTTTGCGCATTGATAAACGCGGCAGGGGTGGGCGCCGGGTTCGTCACGGGTCTTTCTCGCATGAGCCAACACTCCTTCGTCAAACCATCAACAGGCACGCCAATTCAGAACCATAGCCGGTTCCCGGCAAGTTGCGCGGCGGTGTGGTCCTTACACCGCGGGTCTTGGGTGAATCACGGCGCGCAGGCGCTCCTCCTCCAGAAACTTCATGATGATCGGTGCCACGGCCTCGGCCCGGGTGATCAGGAACAGATGCCCGTCATCGATGATGTGCAACTGTGCGTTGGGAATGCGCCAGGCGAGCATGCGCATGTTGACCAGCGGGATCAGCGGGTCGTCGTCCCCCGCCAGTACCAGGGTTGGCTGGCGGATCTTGTGCAGCCAGTGGATGCTGGTCCAGCCCAGCCCGGCGAACAGTTGCCAGTAATAGCCGAGCTTGCCGGCCGAGCGCACTTTGCTGGCATGCTCGGCGGCCAGCTTGGAATCGCGGCGGAATGAGCCGCCATAAATCATCGGCGCGATGCGCACCACGTGGGACGGCTGGATGTAGCGGCGTGGGCTGGCCATCAGCCACAGCACCTTGGGCTTGCCCGGCACCATAAAGGCGCCGGCCGCGGTGGCGGCCAGAATCAACTTCTTGCAGCGCTCCGGGTAGTCATAGGCAAACTGCTGCGCCAGCGCCCCGCCCCAGGACACCCCAACCGCATTCACCTGGCCATAATCCAGGTAATCGAGCATGCGCGCGGTGAGTTTGGCCAGGCCGGGAAAGCGGTAGGGCCGCTTGGGCGTGGACGAACCGCCCACGCCCGGTACATCGAAGGCGATCACTTCCAGGTCCGGGTCCAGCGCCTGTACGAACGGAAACACCAGCTCAAGGTTGGCGCCGATGCCGTTGAAAATCAGCAGCGGCGTCAAGTGAGGCTTGCCTGGGCGTACCGCCGTGCGGATGGTCTGGCCATCCAGGTCGATGGTACGGAAGATGAACGGTTGCGGCATGCTCAAGCCCTGTGAAGTGTTACAGCCGGAGTGCGGTCCAAATGGGGGAGGGGGCTTGCTCCCGATTGCAATTGCTCAGCCAATGGATCAACTGACTGACACACCGCTATCGGGAGCAAGCCCCCTCCCACATTTGATCCCATTTCAATCTAGCGCTCGTGTACATAGGTTCCAGGTGCCGCTTCGGCTGCGACGTAGGTTTTATTGCCTAATGACGTCGGCGCCTTCTTCAGCTTGCCCGCCCGTTCCGCCTGCCAGGCCTGCCAATGCAGCCACCACGAATCCGTGTGCTTGGTCGCGTTTTCTTGCCATTCCAGCGGCTTGCCCGCCAGGCTGTCGCTGGTCTGATAGCGTGCCTTGGGGTTGCCGGGCGGGTTGAGGATGCTCTGGATATGCCCGCTGCTGGACAGCACGAACTCCACCTTGCCGCCAAACAGCTGCGCCGACTTGTAGCAAGACTGCCACGGCGTGATGTGGTCGTTGGTACCGGCCAGTGAATAGATATCGGCGGTCACTTGCTTGAGGTCGATGGGGGTGCCGCACACTTCCAGCGCGTTGGGGCGCACCAGCGGGTTGTTCTTGAACAGCTCGATCAGGTCACCGTGGAACGCCGCGGGCAAGCGCGTGGTGTCGTTGTTCCAGAACAGGATGTCGAACACCGGCGGCTCGTTGCCCAGCAGGTAGTTGTTGACCCAGTAATTCCAGATCAGGTCGTTGGGGCGCATCCAGGCGAACACTTTGGCCATGTCGCGGCCTTCCAGCACGCCGGCCTGGTAGGAGTGGCGCTTGGCTGCTTCCAGGGTTTGCTCGTCGACGAACAAGGCCACCTGAGTGTCCAGGGTGGTGTCGAGCACGCTGACCAGCAGGGTCAGGGCGTTGACCTTTTTCTCCCCCAGCGCGGCGTAGTGACCGAGCAGGGCCGTGCAGGTGATGCCGCCGGAGCAGGCGCCGAGCATGTTGATGTCTTTGCTGCCGGTGATCGCCGTGACCACATCCACCGCTTCCTTGAGCGCCTCGATATAGGTCGACAGGCCCCATTCACGCTGGGCCTTGGTCGGGTTGCGCCAGCTGACGATAAACGTCTGCTGCCCATTGCGCAGGCAGAAGCGCGCCAGGCTTTTATCCGGGCTCAGGTCGAACACATAGAATTTGTTGATTTGCGGCGGCACCACCAGCAGCGGGCGCTCGTGCACCTGCTCGGTGATCGGCTTGTACTGGATCAGCTCCAGCACGTCATTGCGAAACACCACAGCGCCTTCGGTGGTGCCCAGCGATTTACCGACTTCAAAGGCGCCCATATTGACCTGGCTCGGCATGCCGCCGTTGTGCACCATGTCTTTGGCCAGGTGCGACAGACCGTCGAGCAGGCTCTTGCCGCCGGTTTCGAAGAAGCGTTTGACCGCCGCCGGGTTGGCCGCGCTGTTGGTCGGTGCCATGGCTTCGGTCATCAGGTTGATCACGAAGTGGCCGCGGCTGATGTCCTGTGCGGGAAGGTTACTGTCACCGATCCAGTCGTGCAGTTCCTTGCGCCACGCCAGGTAGGTTTGCAGGTAGCGTTTGTAGAGCGGGTTCTGGCTCCAGGCCGGGTCGTGAAAGCGACGGTCGTCGCTCTCGGGCACCAGCGCGGATTTGCCGAACATCACATTCTTGAGTTCCACGCCAAAGTGGGCGACGTGTTTGACGCTGTGCAACGGTTGCTTGATGGCTTGGGTCAGCACCATCTTCGCCGAGGCCAATAAATCCTTTTTGCGTAACGCGATGATCGGGTTCAGCCCCAGGGTGTTTTCCGAGGCCTGGCGTTTCAAGTCATCGTTGTTCTTGTTACTCATCTACGACGCTCCATTGTCCGAAAGACGAGTACCGGGTACCGCTGCGTACGAAGTTTCGATACACAACACAAGCCTGGTACTGCGACTCGGGTGACCGTTGATACCGCATCGTCAAATGCAGGGAACTTGCCAGTTCCATTGGTTACCCGAGTTTAATTTTTTTCGCAAGCGGGCCAATCGTTGGCCACGAGACAGGGCATTCAAGCAGATGAAATTAGAAAATGCCCTCTAAAGAGCAAGAAGCCTGGGCTAGAGCATCAGCCGCACGACCGACTGACTCGGGTCGCGGGTTTTTCCGGCAGCCTTGAGCTCGGCGAGATAATCGGCCCACAGCGCGTCCTGACGCACGGCCAATTGGTAGAGGTAGTCCCACGTGAACAGCCCGCTGTCATGCCCATCGTCGAAGGTCAATTTCAGTGCGTACTGACCGGCCGGTTCCAGCTTGATCAACCTGACGTTGAGCTTGCCGTATTGCAGGATGGGTTTGCCGTGGCCCTGGACCTCGGCGGAAGGGGAGTGCACTCGCAGGAATTCGGCGGGCAGTTGGTAGGTTTCATCCGGCCCGTAAGTGAGGCTGAGGGTGTTGGAGGTTTTGTGCAGGTTTACGGCAGTCGGAAATTTGGACATTGGAGATAACCCTGAAATGTGGGAGCAAGCCCCCTCCCACATTGAAGCAAAGCAGTTCGGTGTGCGGCTTACAGGATATACCGCGACAAATCTTCGTTCTGCGCCAATTCGCCCAAGTGGCTGTTGACGTAGTCAGCGTCGATCTTGATCGCCTCGCCATTCTGCGCACCAGCCATGTCGCCTGCGCTGAAGGACACTTCCTCAAGCAGGCGCTCAAGCAGTGTGTGCAGGCGACGGGCACCGATGTTCTCGGTCTTTTCATTGACCTGCCAGGCGATCTCCGCCAGGCGCTTGATGCCGTCGGCCTGGAACTCGATGCCCAGCCCTTCGGTTTTCAGCAGTTCGCGGTATTGCTCGGTCAGCGAGGCATGCGGTTCGCTGAGGATGCGTTCGAAGTCGCCCGGGGTCAGGGCCTTGAGCTCCACGCGGATCGGCAGGCGGCCTTGCAACTCCGGCACCAGGTCGCTTGGCTTGCTCAGGTGGAACGCGCCGGAGGCGATGAACAGGATGTGGTCGGTCTTGACCATGCCCAGCTTGGTGTTGACGGTGCAGCCTTCGATCAGCGGCAGCAGGTCACGCTGCACGCCTTCGCGGGACACGTCGACGCCGCCGGAATTGCCGCGCTTGGCCACCTTGTCGATCTCATCGATAAACACGATGCCATGTTGTTCGACCGCTTCGAGGGCCTTGACCTTGAGCTCTTCCTCGTTCACCAGGCGCCCGGCTTCTTCATCGCGCACCAGCTTGAGCGCCTCTTTCACCTTGAGCTTGCGGCTTTTCTTCTTGCCCTTGCCCATGTTGGCGAACAGGTTCTGCAACTGGCTGGTCATTTCTTCCATGCCAGGCGGTGCGGAGATGTCCACGCCAGACACTTCGGCAACTTCGATCTCGATTTCCTTGTCATCCAACTGGCCTTCGCGCAGGCGCTTGCGGAACAGTTGGCGGGTGTTGGAATCCGACGACGGCGCGGCATCTTCGTTGAAGCCCATGCGCGCCGGTGGCAGCAGGGCATCGAGGATGCGCTCTTCGGCGGCGTCTTCGGCGCGGTGGCTGACCTTGGTCACTTCCTGTTCGCGCAGCATCTTCAGGGCGGCGTCGGCCAGATCACGGATGATCGACTCGACGTCCCGGCCCACATAGCCGACTTCGGTGAACTTGGTCGCTTCGACCTTGATGAACGGTGCATTGGCCAGTTTGGCCAGGCGCCGGGCAATCTCGGTTTTACCGACACCGGTCGGGCCGATCATCAGGATGTTCTTGGGCGTCACTTCAACGCGCAGTTCTTCGGGCAGTTGCATCCGGCGCCAGCGGTTACGCAGGGCGATGGCAACGGCGCGCTTGGCATCGTCCTGGCCGATGATATGGCGGTTAAGTTCGTGGACGATTTCGCGGGGAGTCATGGACATAGTGTTTGGCGGCCTCAAGCAGGAATAAGCCTACGGCTTACTCGGCGAGGTCCTGCTCCTCAATGGTCTGGTTGTGGTTGGTGAACACGCAGATATCGCCGGCGATGCCCAGGGCGGTCTCGACGATTTCCCGGGCCGACAGGTCGGTTTTCTTCAGCAGTGCGCTGGCCGCGGCCTGGGCGTAACCACCGCCGGAACCCATGGCGATCAGGCCATGTTCAGGCTCAACCACATCGCCATTGCCGGTGATGATCAAGGACGCGTCTTTGTTGGCCACGGCCAGCATGGCTTCCAGGCGGCTGAGGGAGCGGTCGGTGCGCCACTCTTTGGCGAGTTCGACGGCAGCGCGCACGAGGTGGCCCTGATGTTTTTCAAGCTGGCCTTCGAAACGCTCAAAAAGGGTAAAGGCATCGGCGGTGGCGCCCGCGAAGCCGGCGAGTACCTGACCGTGGTACAGGCGACGCACTTTTTTCGCGTTGCCTTTCATCACGGTATTACCCAGGGAAACCTGGCCGTCGCCGCCCATGACGACTTTGCCGTGGCGACGTACTGAAACGATGGTGGTCAAGGGGAGAGTCTCCACGCAGCGGGGCGAAAATGCCCTGATGGAAACTCATATGGGGGTGGTGGGGGTGATTTCAACCTTGAGTGCTTAGTGCGGACGAATGGTGTCTATTGGTCTGACACCCTTTCGAGAACACCGAGAAGCCAATGTGGGAGGGGGCTTGCTCCCGATAGCGGTGTGTCAGTCACCAGATTCATCGACTGACAGCCCGCCATCGAGGGCAAGCCCCTCCCACATTTTGATCCATGTTGAGCCTGAATCAGCGGCTCTGGCGTTGTTGTAACAACAGGTTGCTAAACCCTGCTCCAGCCAATTGTTTCTGCGCCACGGTCAGTTGTTCACGGTTGCTGAACGGCCCCACCAGCACGCGATACCACGTCGCGTCCTTCACGGTGCCAGACTCCACCGTCACCGACTGGCCCAGCAGGATGATCTGCGCGCGTACACGGTCCGCATCCGCCTGCTTGGGGAACGAACCCGCCTGCAGGAAGAACTTGGTCACCGGCGCCGCCTTGGTTTCGGCAACCGGCGGAGCAGGTGGCGGGGTGATGCCGGCCAGTGCCGCCTGGGCGCGTGCGGTGTCGATTTTCGCCGCTTCCGCCGGCGTCACCGGGGTGGTCGGCACCTGCGGAGTCGGCAGGGTTTTCTCCGGCACGGCGTCAGGTGGCACGATCACTTCCGATTCCGGCAGCAGCGTGTAGAAGTCGTATTTGGGCTTCACTGGTGCGGTCGGGCTCGGCGCGGTCTTGTTGGCTTCGGCGATTTTGGTGGCCTTCTGCTGTTCCTGCTTGACCCGTTTGACGTCATCGCCCTGGCCCGGATCCAGCTTCATCAGGAACACCACAAACGCGCCGACCGAGAGGCCGATGGCCATCCACAACCAGCCTGGGATCGGCTTTTTCGCCGGGGCCTGGTAGCGGCTGGCGCCGCGCTTGGGTGCAGGTTTTTCTTGGCAGCCAACTTACATACGCTCCAGAGTTTCCAGGCCCAACAGTTCCAGGCCTTGCTTGAGGGTCCGTCCAGCCAGTGCGGCGAGGCGCAGGCGACTTTGCTTCTGGGCTTCGTCGTCGGCGCTGAGGATCGGGCAATTCTCGTAGAAACTGGAGAACAGGCCGGCCACTTCATACAGGTAGCTGCACAGGATGTGCGGCGTGCCTTTCTCGCCGACGCTGTTCAACACTTCGCCAAATTGCGCCAGTTTCGCCGCCAGCTCCTGTTCGTGGGGCGCATCCAGCACGATCTGGCCTTCGACTTCGCTGAAGTCCTTGCCCAGCTTGCGGAACACACCGGCCACGCGGGTGTAGGCGTAGAGCAGGTACGGCGCGGTATTGCCTTCGAAGTTGAGCATCAGTTCGAAGTTGAAGCTGTAGTCGCTGGTGCGGTGCTTGGACAGGTCGGCATATTTGACCGCGCCGATGCCCACCACGCGGGCGATGTTGCGCAGGTCGGCTTCGGCCAGTTCCGGGTTCTTTTCCTTGACCAGGCTGTAGGCGCGATCCTGGGCTTCGTTGAGCAGGTCGATCAGCTTGACGGTGCCCCCATCGCGGGTCTTGAACGGGCGGCCATCGGCGCCGTTCATGGTGCCGAAGCCCATGTGTTCCATGTGCATCGGGTGGGTGACGAAGCCCGCGCGACGCGCCACTTCGAACACCTGCTGGAAGTGCAGGGCCTGGCGTTGGTCGACGAAGTACAACGCACGGTCAGCCTTGAGCACGCCGCTGCGATAGCGCACGGCGGCCAGGTCGGTGGTGGCATAGAGGTAACCGCCATCGGCCTTGACGATGATCACCGGCAACGGCTCGCCGTCGGCGGTCTTGAATTCTTCAAGGAACACGCACTGCGCGCCGTTGCTCTCCACCAACAGGCCCTTGGCCTTGAGGTCGTTGACCACATTGATCAGGTCGTCGTTGTAGGCGCTTTCGCCCATCACGTCGGCCATGGTCAATTTGACGTTGAGCAGTTCGTAGATTTCCTGGCAGTGGGACAGGGAAATCTCACGGAAGCGGTTCCACAGCTCCAGGCATTCGGCGTCGCCGGCCTGCAGCTTGACCACCAGGTCACGGGCGCGGTCGGCGAATTCTTCGGATTCGTCAAAGCGCTTCTTGGCGGCGCGGTAGAAGTTCTCCAGGTCCGACAGCTCATTGCTGGTGATGGGGTTCTCTTGCAGGTACGCCATCAGCATGCCGAACTGGGTGCCCCAGTCGCCCACGTGGTTCTGACGGATCACGTTGTCGCCGAGAAACTCCAGCACCCGCGCCACGCCGTCGCCAATGATGGTGGAGCGCAGGTGGCCCACGTGCATCTCTTTGGCCAGGTTCGGTGCCGACAGGTCGACGACCACGCGCTGGGTGGCGCCGGCCTTGCGGGCGCCTATTTTTGCGTCAGCCAGCGCGGCGTCCAGGCGCGAGGCCAGGGCCTGGGTGTTCTGGAAGAAGTTGATAAAGCCGGGGCCGGCGATTTCGGCCTTGGTGACACTCTCGTCGACCGGCAGCGCGGCGATGATTTTTTCCGCCAGGTCGCGCGGTTTCATGCCGGCGGGCTTGGACAGCATCATCGCAATGTTGCTGGCGAAGTCACCGTGGGTCTTGTCGCGGGTGTTTTCCACCTGGATCGCCGGCGTCAGGCCTTCAGGCAACACACCTTCGTTGACGAGTTGGGTGAGGGCTTGTTGGATCAGCTGGCGAATGGTGTCTTTCATGGTGTTCTCTTTCGACCGCAAGCGGCGGCGCGCGATGCGCAGGTGGAAAAACTGGGCATTATCCGTGGCGAGGGCGGGCTTGCCAACCGTTCAGACCAGATGGCGGACCTGCGGGCCTCATCGCGGGCACGCCCGCTCCCGCATTTAACGGTGTTCACCTTTCAAAATGTGGGAGTTGGCTTGCTACTAATACAAATCTACCGGGTCCACATCCAACGACCATCGCACCTGCCGCCCGCTGGGTATTTGCTCCAGAGCAAGTAACCAGCTACTTAATAAGCGATGCAGTGGCGCGCGCGAGGTGGCTTGTAACAGTAGCTGAGCGCGATAACGTCCCGCGCGGCGTTCCATGGGCGCGGGCACCGGGCCGAGCAGTTCGATGCCGCTCAGGCCCAGTTCGCCTAGCAACCGCTCGGCGGCACTGCACGCCTCGTCCAGGAAACCTTCGGCCTGCCCCGGCTTGTGCGCCTCGGCGCGCAGCAAGGCCAGGTGGGCAAACGGCGGCAGGCCGGCGGAGCGGCGTTCGCTCAGGGCCTGTTCGGCGAAGGCAAAATAACCTTGTTCGGTCAGTTGAATCAGCAGCGGGTGGTCGGCCAGGTGCGTCTGGATAATCACTTTGCCCGGCTCTTCGGCACGCCCGGCGCGCCCGGCCACTTGCACGATCAACTGCGCCATGCGCTCGCTGGCGCGGAAGTCGCCGGAGAACAGGCCGCCGTCGGCGTCCAGGATCGACACCAGGGTCACCCGGGGAAAGTGGTGCCCCTTGGCGAGCATCTGCGTGCCCACCAGGATGCATGGCTGGCCCTTCTGGATGGTCGCGAACAGTTGGTTCATCGCATCTTTGCGCGAGGTGCTGTCGCGGTCGACCCGCAGCACGGGGTAGTCCGGGAACAGAATGCCCAGGCGCTCTTCGGCGCGCTCGGTGCCCGCGCCAACCGGGCGCAGGTCGACCTTGCCGCACTGCGGGCAGTGGCGGGGCACGCGCTCCACATGGCCGCAGTGATGGCAGCGCAACTCGCCGTAGCGCTGGTGCACGGTCATGCGCGCATCGCAGCGCTCGCATTCGGACATCCAGCCGCAGTCATGGCACAGCAGCGTCGGCGCAAAGCCGCGGCGGTTAAGAAACACCAGGACTTGCTGGCCGGCGGCGAGGGTTTGGCCTATTGCTTGCTGCATCGGCCCGGAAATACCGCTGTCCAGCGGGCGGCTTTTTACGTCCAGGCGCAGGAAGCGCGGTTGTTTGGCGCCGCCGGCGCGTTCATTCAGGCGTAGGAGTCCGTAACGGCCGGTGTAGGCGTTGTGCAGGCTCTCCAGGGACGGCGTGGCCGAACCGAGCACGATCGGGATGTCTTCCTGGCGGGCGCGCACCAGCGCCAGGTCGCGGGCGTGGTAGCGCAGGCCTTCCTGCTGCTTATAGGAGCCGTCGTGTTCTTCGTCGATGATGATCAGCCCGGGGTTCTTCATTGGCGTGAACAGCGCCGAACGCGTGCCGATAATAATGTCGGCCTCGCCATCCCGTGCCGCCAGCCATGACTCCAGGCGCTCACGGTCGTTGACCGCCGAGTGCACCAGGGCGATGCGGGCATTGAAGCGTTGCTCGAAACGCGCCAGGGTCTGCGGGCCGAGGTTGATCTCAGGGATCAGTACCAGCGCCTGTTTGCCGGCTTGCAGGGTTTCGCGGATCAACTGCAAATAGACTTCGGTCTTGCCACTGCCGGTGACGCCGGCCAGCAGGAACGCATGGAAACTGTCGAAACCTGCGCGAATCGCCTCGTAAGCGGCGCGTTGCTCGGGGTTCAGCGGCAGTTCCGGCTGGGCCAGCCAATGTTCGTGGCGTGGGTCAGGGGCGTGTTTGCGGATTTCGACCTGTACCAAGCCTTTGGCCAGCAACAGGTCGAGGCTGTCTTTGCTCAGCATCAGCTTGCTTAAAAGCTGATGGGCCACGCCGTGAGGGTGCTGGGCCAGTGTCGCCAGGGCTTCGCGTTGACGCGGCGCGCGTGCGATGCGCGGGTCATCGAGGCGTGCGCCGGGGGCCATCGACCAGAAGCGCTCCTGACGCGCCTCGGCCAGTTCGCCCTGCCGCAACAGCACTGGCAACGCCCAGCTCAGGGTGTCGCCCAGGCTGTGCTGGTAATACTGGGCTGTCCACAGGCACAGCTTGAACAGCGCGTGCGGCAGTGGCGCCGTGGCATCAAGGATCGCCAGGGCGGGCTTGAGCTTTTCGGCGGGCACTTCGCTGTGATCGGCGATTTCGATCAGGATGCCGATCATCTCCCGGCGGCCAAACGGCACGCGTACGCGCATGCCCGGCTGCAACTGCGCCCGCAGCACGCCGGCCGGGGCTCGATAGTCGAACAGGCGGCGCAGGGGCGAGGGCAGGGCTAGGCGCAAAATGGCGTCGGGCACGCGGGGAGTCTCATATAAAGGCGGGTGACGGTGCAGGGGCGCGAGCCTAGCAGACGAGGGGGGTGTTGGGTATGCCATGGTTTTCTGATGAAAGGTGCTTTTATGTTGACAGGCGATAGGTGCCGCAGCTTGCGCGTTTAAAAAGGTCTGGTAGAATCCGCGGCCTAATTACGTGCGGTATTCGACAATAGTGTCGAGTGGCGGCACGCTAGCCCGAGGAAGTCACCATGAAAGCCGATATCCATCCAGCGTACGAAACCATCGAAGTTACCTGCAGCTGCGGCAACAAGTTCGAAACCCGTTCGAACCTGTGCAAGCCACTGGGTACTGACGTATGCAACGAGTGCCACCCGTTCTACACCGGTAAGCAGAAGACTCTGGACACCGGCGGCCGCGTACAGCGCTTCGCAGATCGCTTTGGTGCTTTCGGCAAGAAGCCTGCTGCTACTCCAGCAGAGTAAGGCTCAAAAGCCTTATGGGCTTTTGCCAGCTGTTGAAAAAGGCGTCCCTCGCGGGCGCCTTTTTTGTGCCTGGGATTTGGCAGCAGGCCGCCCAGGCCGAGGTGTTTTGCCCTGCGCCGGCGTCTGTGGTCCGGGTTGAAGTACAGCGCGTGGTCGATGGCGACACCGTGCGCCTCAAGGATGGCCGCAGCGTGCGCATGATCGGCGTCAACGCCCCGGAAACCGCTAAAAAGGGGCGTGGCGACGAGCCTTATGCGGTCGCTGCCCGCCAGCGTTTGCAGGCGTTGGTGGCGGCCAGTGACGGTCGCGTCGGCTTGGTGCCGGGGCGCGAGCGAAAAGACCGCTACGGACGTACCCTGGCCCACCTTTACGGTGCCGATGGCGAAAACCTCGAGGCGCGCTTGCTCGCCGAAGGCTTGGGGTTTCAAGTGGGGGTCGCGCCCAATGTTGACCTCGTCGCTTGCCAGCAGGCGGCGGAAAACAGCGCCCGCCAGGCCGGGTTGGGGCTCTGGCGGCAATCGCCGGTGCAATCGGTGAGCGACCTCAGGCAATCCGGTTTTGCGCTGGTCAGCGGCCGGGTGAGCAAGATCGAGCGCAATCGCGGCGGCATCTGGATTCAATTGCAGGGCTCACTGGTATTGCGCGTGGCGCCCGATCTTGCCCGCCAGTTCGACAGTGGCTTGCTCAATGGTCTGCAAGGCAAGACAATCGAGGCGCGCGGTTGGGTGCAGGATCGCTCCAGGCAGGGGCGCCTGAAAAACGGTCAAGCGCGTTGGCTGCTGCCGCTGACCGATCCCGGTATGCTCAAATCGACAGATTAATAAAAAATTGTAGACATTTTTTTATTCAATTGTGAACAGTTGAGCCCTTGTATCCCGTGGCCTTAGACCAAAGTACGGCGCTTTGGGGCCTTGACACCTGTGACTGCCCAGTCTTGTAGGGGCTTTACGACACGAGTATCCTCGGCGGTCCGTCGACCAACAGTAAAAGCGGAATGCCGATATGTCTGATTTGAAAACTGCCGCTCTCGAATATCATGCCCATCCTCGTCCAGGAAAGCTGAGTGTAGAGCTCACCAAGGCCACCGCTACCGCCCGCGACCTGTCGCTGGCCTACAGCCCCGGCGTGGCCGAGCCCGTACGTGAAATCGCCCGTGACCCTGAGCTGGCGTACAAGTACACCGGCAAGGGCAACCTGGTTGCAGTGATTTCCGATGGCACCGCGATTCTCGGCCTGGGAAACCTCGGCCCATTGGCATCCAAGCCAGTCATGGAAGGTAAGGGCGTGCTGTTCAAGCGCTTCGCCGGCATTGACGTATTCGACATCGAAGTCGACTCCGAAAGCCCGCAGGCCTTCATCGATACCGTCAAGCGCATCTCCATCACCTTCGGTGGCATCAACCTGGAAGACATCAAGGCACCTGAGTGCTTCGAAATCGAAAAGGCCCTGATCGAGCAATGTGACATTCCGGTATTCCACGATGACCAGCACGGCACCGCGATCGTTACCGCGGCCGGCATGATCAACGCCCTGGAAATCGCCGGCAAAACCCTGGCTGATGCCAAGATCGTCTGCCTGGGCGCCGGCGCTGCGGCTATCTCCTGCATGAAGCTGATCGTGAGCATGGGTGCCAAGCTGGAAAACATCTACATGGTCGACAGCAAGGGCGTGATCCAGTCCGAGCGTACCGACCTGAACCAGTACAAGGCGATGTTTGCCCACCCGTCCTCCAAGCGCACCCTGGCTGACGCCCTCGACGGCGCCGATGTGTTCGTCGGCCTGTCCGGCCCGAACCTGCTGAGCGCTGAAGGCCTGAAGTCCATGGCGGCCAACCCGATCGTGTTCGCCTGCTCCAACCCAGACCCAGAGATCTCGCCGGAGCTGGCCCACGCCACTCGTAACGATGTGATCATGGCCACCGGTCGTTCGGACTACCCGAACCAGGTCAACAACGTACTGGGCTTCCCGTTCATCTTCCGTGGTGCCCTGGACGTTCGCGCCAAGCGCATCAACGAAGAGATGAAAGTCGCGGCCGCCAACGCCCTGCGTGAACTGGCCAAGCTGCCGGTACCTCAGGATGTATGCGACGCCTACGGTGGCGCCAAACTGGAATTCGGCCGTGAGTACATCATTCCGAAGCCAATGGACAAGCGCCTGATCACCCTGATCTCCGATGCCGTGGCCAAAGCCGCAATCGAGACTGGTGTGGCCACCCTGCCGTATCCGAAGAACTACCCGCTGCAAAGCGTGGATGATGTGTTCAACGGCTAAGCCGTTGTAGCGCACCCACAAAAAAGCCCCGGCTCTTGCGAGTCGGGGCTTTTTTGTGGGCTTTTAATTGAGCCTTGTGAAGATCTAAATGTGGGAGGGGGCAAGCCCCCTCCCACGTTTGGATCTCTATTGGCTTGAAGTAGCGATTAGAACAGATCGATCGGCGCCGCTTCATCCGCCGGCAGCGGGCTGCCCGGTACCACGCCATTGCCCAGCTCGTTGATCGACGGCGGCGTGTCTTCGCTCTTGAACAGCTCGAAGTAAGCATTCGGCGTGCTTGGCGAGGCTGCACGACCACTCACTGGGTCGATCCGCAGGCTGAGGATGCCTTCCGGCTCCGGCTGGGTATGCAGCGGCTTGTCCTTCAGGGCCGCGCCCATGTAACTCATCCAGATCGGCAGTGCGACGGTGCCACCGAACTCACGGCGGCCGAGGCTTTCCGGTTGGTCGTAGCCGGTCCACACGGTGGTCACGTAGTCCGCGTTATAACCGGAGAACCAGGCATCCTTGGACTCGTTGGTGGTACCGGTCTTGCCCGCGATATCCGCGCGGCCCAGGGCCAGGGCGCGACGGCCGGTGCCTTTCTTGATCACGTCTTCGAGGATGCTGTTGAGGATATAAGTGGTACGGCCATCCACAATGCGCTCGGCAACGGCCGGTGTCTGCGGTTCCGTCGGGGCGGCCGTCGTGGACGGCGCGGCGCCTGGAGTCGGCTCAATGGTAATGCCACCGTTGCTTGGCGCTGCCAGGCCATCGGTGGCCGCCACGCCGTTGACCACATCGCCCGGCACCCGTGGCGGGTTGGCGGTGAACAGGGTGTCTCCGTTGCGGCTTTCGATCTTGTCGATCAGGTACGGCGTGATCTTGTAGCCGCCGTTGGCGAAGGTGCTCCAGCCGGTGGCGATTTCCATTGGCGTGAGCGTCGCGGTGCCGAGGGCCAGGGACAGGTTCGGTGGCAGGTCCGACTTGGCGAAGCCAAAGCGCGTGATGTAGTCGATGGTCTTGCCTACGCCCATCGCTTGCAGCAGGCGGATCGAGACCAGGTTGCGCGACTTATACAGGGCCTCGCGGATGCGGATCGGGCCAAGGAAGGTATTGGTGTCGTTCTTCGGGCGCCAGACCTTGTCCAGGTACTCGTCGACAAACACGATAGGTGCATCGTTGACCAGGCTGGCGGCGGTGTAGCCGTTATCCAATGCAGCACTGTAAATGAACGGTTTGAAACTCGAACCCGGTTGGCGCTTGGCCTGGGTGGCGCGGTTGTAGTTGCTCTGCTCGAACGCAAAGCCGCCCACCAGGGCACGGATCGCACCGTTCTGCGGGTCCAGCGATACCAGCGCGCTCTGGGCCAGCGGCACCTGGCTGAATTTGAGGCTGTCGTCTTTCTGGCGTTGTACGCGGATCAGGTCACCCACTTGAGCGACGTCCGATGGCTGCTTGGGCATCGGGCCCATGCTGTTGGTATTCAGGAAAGGGCGCGCCCACTTCATGCTGTCCCATGTCACATGGGCTTCGCCGGCGCGGGTCAGCACCTGCAGGCCGTCTTTCTTTATCTGGGTAACGATCGCCGGCTCCAGGCCGCTGATTGCGCGTTGCTTGCCCAGTTCGGTGGTCCAGGCGCTCAGAGTCTTGCCCGGCAGGCGCGACTCAGGGCCACGGTAGCCATGGCGCTGGTCGTAAGTGATCAGGCCGGAATGCACCGAATCATTGGCAATTTCCTGCAGGTTGCTCGGAACGGTCGTGGTCACGCGGAAGCCCTCGGTGTAGGCCTCGCTGCCATAACGGCCGACCATTTCGGCACGGGCCATTTCGGCGATGTACGGTGCATTCACTTCCGGCGTCGGGACGTGGTAGCTGGCGTTCAGCGGTTCGGCGACCGCGCTTTCATAGGCGGCCTGGTCGATCTTGCCCAGCTTGTACATGCGCCCCAGGATCCAGTCGCGACGCTCTTTACTGCGCGCCGGGTTGGCCAGGGGGTTGAAACGCGAAGGGGCCTTGGGCAGGCCGGCAATCATCGCCATCTGCGCCAGGCTGGCGTCACGAATGGACTTGCCGTAGTACACCTGCGAAGCGGCTTCGATGCCGTAGGCGCGGTTGCCCAGGTAAATCTTGTTGACGTACAGCTCAAGGATCTCGTCCTTGGTCAACTGGCGTTCGATCTGCAGGGCCAGCAGGATCTCGGTGGCTTTGCGCGAAAAACTGCGTTCGCTGGTGAGGAAGAAGTTCTTCGCCACCTGCATGGTGATGGTGCTGCCACCGGATTGAATGTGTCCGCTTTTTACCAACTGCGTGGCGGCGCGCACCAGGCTGCTCGGATCGACGCCGTAGTGATTGGCGAAATTGTCATCTTCGGCGGACAGCAGGGCGCTGATGAAATTGGGCGGAATGTCGGCAAAACGGATCGGTGTGCGGCGCATTTCGCCGAACTCCGCGATCAATTTTTCATCGCTGCTGTAGACCCGCAAAGGAATCTGCAACTGGATACTTCTAAGGGCCTCTACCGATGGCAAACCCGGACTAAGGTAGAGGTAAGCCCCGCTGAGCACGAGCAGCAGCCCGCAGACGATGGCGACAATGGAGTACCCGAAAAACTTCAGCAGACGAATCAAGGCTTTTGGATTTCCAGAGAAAAGAATGAGTTACGCGTCGGGGCATGCATGGCAAACGATGGATCAACCCGAGCTGCAGATAAAAAGCGGGGAAAAACGCTGGGCATTAAAGCATTTTCGCCTTGGGACGTCATTCGCGGCTCTTTAACAAGTCGACCGAATGCAGGGTGCACAACAGCAATCAAGCGGTATGACAGGTAAAGTTTTGGGGAGTTTTATGGGAAAGAGATTTTTCCGGCGCAAAGTGGATACCTTGCTGGGCGTCGATATCAGTGACACGGCTATCAGGTTGGTCGAGCTGGCGCGTTCAGGCAGCGGCTACAGTATCCGAGCCTATGCCACGCAGGGGCTGCCTGCCCAAGCTGTGGTGGATGGCTCGGTGTTGGACCTCGAAGGCGCAGGCCTTGCTCTGCGCACGGCGTTGTCGCGCATGCAGACCTCGGCCCGCGCAGCGGCAGTGGCGGTGACTGGGCCATCGGTCATCACGCGGGTGGTCGAGTTGGACGCCGGGCTCGGCGATGATGAGATGAGCTGGATGATCCAGATGGAGGCCGAGCAGTACATTCCGTATCCGCTGGACGACATGGCCATCGACTTTCAGGTCCAGGGCCCGTCAGCTCACCATCCTGCGCGGGTCGAGGTGCTGCTGGCGGCGTGCCTGAAGGCGCACGTGGAAGCCCGAGAAGCGGTTTTGGCACTGGCGGGGCTGGTGCCGGCGGTGATTGATGTTGAAGCGTTTGCATTGGCGCGCGCGAGCAGTCAGGATTTCGCCAGCTTCACGCCGGGCCATCGAGTCGATGGTGCACAATGGGCCGTGGATGCCCAAGGGATGGGAGTTGCTTGCGGGCTGGCCCTGAGGAGTTTCGCTTGAAGACACGAATCAACCTTTTGCCTTGGCGCCAGGCGCTGGCGGAGCGGCGGCGCAAATACTTCCTGGCGTTTCTGCTGGCGTTTGCCTGCATGGCGCTGGCGGCCGTGTGGCTGGCCGATCAGGTGATCGACCAGGCGATCGATCGGCAAGTGACGCGTAATAGCCACGTGGCTCAGGACGTGGCCCTTCAGGATTCCAGCATCAAGACCCTCGACGACCTGCGGGAGCAAAGCCAGCTATTGGCAAAGCGCATGAAGGTTGTGCAGGACCTGCACGATGCCCGCTCATCCAGCGCCCAGCTGTTGGACCAATTGGCGCGCGCGGTACCCGACGGCGTGCATCTGCATGAAGTGGTGGCCAAGGGCGATACGGTGAGTATCAGTGGCAGTGCTGAGTCCAGCCAGGATATCGCTCAACTGATGCGCCGCCTGGAAGCATCCGAAGGCGGCCACGCGACGCGGTTGCAGCATGTGCGAACCGAAGGCACGCATGGCACCAACGAATTTCAATTGATGGTGCGTCATGGAGAGTCCGCTGAGGCCCAGCCATGAGCCTGCCCAGGCTCGATTTCTACGCACTGACCCACAACGCCGCAAAATGGCCCCTACCTGGCAAGGTCTTGCTTGGCTGCGCGCTGGCGGGCTTGGTACTGGCGGCGGCCGACCTTGTGCTCCTGAGCCCGTTGCGCGAGCGCTTGTCCCAGGTCCAGGCGCAGGAAGTGGTCCTACGGCGCCAGCTCGCAGAAAAAACTGCCTTGGCCGCTGGCCTTGAGGCGAAGGCCCGGCAGTTCCAGCATGTGCAGAAGAACGCTGAGCAGCTTTTGCAGCAATTGCCAGGCGAGTCCGAAATGCCCGGCCTGCTGGAGGATATTGCTCGGTTGGCGCTGGCCAATGGGCTGGTGGTCGAGAGCGTCACGCCGTTGGATGAGCGCCCTCAAGCGTTCTATGTTGAACAGCCCGTGCAAGTCGGCGTTACCGGGAATTACCACGACCTGGCGACGTTCGTCAGTACCTTGGGTGGCCTTTCGCGAATGACGACGGTGCACGATGTTGCCCTGCAGCGGGATGGCGCGTTGTTGCGACTTGATCTGCTGGCCAGGACCTATTGGCTTGCACGGCCAGGCGCCACGCGGGGCAGGCCGGTCGCACAGGCGCCGTCCTTTGTCTATGACGCTGGCGCGCTGCGCGATCCGTTCCAGCCGCTGGCCATGCAAGTCGATCGTGTGCCGTTGAGGGCGGGCCTTGCGCCAGACCTCGCTCGATCACGAGGCTTGCTGGAAGGTTTTGCGGTGGATCAGTTCGAAATGGTCGGCACACTGTCCCGTGGAACGCAGACCTTCGCGTTGCTGCGTGCCGCCTCAACGGTGTATCGCCTGGCGGTCGGCGATTACCTGGGGCGGGATCATGGGCGGGTCACGGCCATCGATGAGCGCCATCTCGAATTGGTCGAATTGTTCCCCGATGAACAGGGCGCATGGCTGGAGCGCCCGCGAACCCTCGTGCTAAACGTCAATTCATAACGGAATAAAACAATGAAAAGGATGTTTTCGTCCTTCGGTGTGGCGCTATGGATAGCGTTCACGACACCGATGGTTATTGCTGTGCCCAATCGTGTGGATCTGATCCAACTACCACCTCCGGTGAGCGCCGCGGTATTGGATGCCTATACCGGTGACAAACTCAATCTCAACTTCCAGAACATCGAGTTGCGCGCCGTCTTGCAGCAAATTGCCGATGTGGCGGGCCTCAACCTGGTGGCCAGCGACGACGTGCAAGGCTCGATTACGCTGCGACTCAAGGGCGTGCCTTGGGATCAGGCCCTGGACCTGGTGCTGCAAACCAAGGGGTTGGATAAACGGGTAAAAGCCGGCGTATTGCTGGTGGCGCCCGCTGAAGAGTTGGCTGCGCGCGAGTTGCTCACCTTGGAGTCACGCAAGCAAATGGCTGACCTGGCGCCACTGCGTCGTGAGTTGCTGCAGGTCAATTACGCCAAGGCGGCGGACCTGGCCAAGTTGTTTCAGTCGGTGAACGGGCTGGAAGGCACGACCGATGAGCGCGGCTCGGTGGCAGTGGATGATCGCACGAACAATATCATCGCTTACCAGACCCACGAGCGGCTTGAAGAGCTGCGGCGGATCGTGGCGCAGTTGGACATCCCGGTGCGTCAGGTGATGATCGAGGCGCGGATTGTCGAGGCGAATGTCGACTACGACAAAAGCCTGGGTGTGCGCTGGGGTGGGCGGCTCAATCGTGGTCATTGGAGTGCCGGCGGTATCAATAAACCCTTGGCCGAGGGGGCGGAGCCGCCGGAAAACCCACCCAGCTCGCCGTTTGTCGACATGGGGTCGCTCACCGCTGCTTCAGGCCTGGGTATTGCCTACATCACCGACAATTTGCTGCTCGACCTGGAACTGACGGCCATGGAGAAAACCGGCAACGGCGAGATTGTCTCGCAGCCCAAGGTGGTCACCTCCGACAAGGAGACCGCACGTATCCTGAAGGGCACCGAAATTCCCTATCAGGAATCCACCTCCCAGGGTGCAACCTCCGTGTCATTCAAGGAGGCCTCGCTGTCCCTGGAGGTTACGCCGCAAATCACCCCCGACGACCATGTGATCATGGTGGTCAAAGTCACCAAGGATGAGCCCGACTACCTGAACAAACTCAATGACGTACCGCCCATCAAGAAAAACGAGGTCAACGCCAAGGTGCTGGTCAAGGATGGCGAGACCATCGTTATTGGCGGAGTTTTCTCCAATACCCAGAGCAAAGTGGTAGATAAAGTGCCATTTTTGGGCGATGTGCCGTATCTTGGCCGCCTTTTCCGGCGCGATGTGCTGGCGGAGAAAAAATCCGAGCTGCTGGTATTCCTGACTCCGCGTATTATGAATAACCAGGCGATTGCTGTGAGTCGTTGATTCTGTGCGAAATTTGATTCTTGTAGGACCGATGGGGGCTGGAAAAAGCACCATCGGCCGTTTGCTTGCCAAAGAGCTGCGCCTGCCATTCAAAGACTCCGACAAGGAAATTGAATTGCGCACGGGTGCCAATATCCCGTGGATCTTCGATAAAGAAGGCGAACTGGGCTTTCGTGACCGCGAACAGGCGATGATCGCCGAGCTGTGCGGCTGCGATGGCGTGGTATTGGCTACCGGGGGTGGCGCGGTGATGCGCGATGAAAACCGTCGGGCGCTGCATGCCGGTGGTCGGGTGGTCTATTTGCATGCGTCGGTCGAGCAGCAGGTGGGCCGTACGGCACGCGATCGCAATCGCCCGTTGTTGCGCACGGCCAACCCGGAAAAAACCTTGCGCGACCTGCTGGCGTTGCGCGATCCGCTGTATCGGGAAATCGCCGATCTGGTGGTGGAAACCGATGAGCGGCCGCCTCGGATGGTGGTTCTCGACATCCTGGAGCGTCTGCAACGGCTGCCACCCCGTTAAAGCCAGGCCCGAAATGCGCTATTCTCGGCGGCGCGCTATGACCCCAAGGGGTGTGGCGTAGAGCCATCAGGCAGCGGACGTTGCCGGTCGTCAATCATCTCTAACGCGGGGACACATGCAGACACTTAAGGTCGATCTAGGCGAGCGCAGCTACCCGATCCATATTGGCGAAGGTCTGTTGGACCAGCCCGAATTGCTGGCGCCGCATATTGCCGGGCGGCAAGTGGCGATCATTTCCAATGAAACGGTTGCGCCGCTATATCTTGAGCGTTTGAGCCGCAGCCTGGCGGCGTACTCGGTGATCTCGGTGATTTTGCCTGACGGCGAAGCCCACAAGAATTGGGAAACCCTGCAACTGATTTTCGATGGCCTGCTGACCGCACGCCATGATCGGCGTACCACCGTGATCGCCCTGGGCGGCGGTGTGATCGGCGACATGGCCGGGTTTGCGGCGGCCTGCTACCAGCGTGGCGTGGACTTCATCCAAGTGCCGACCACCCTGCTGTCCCAGGTCGATTCGTCGGTGGGCGGCAAGACCGGCATCAACCACCCGCTGGGCAAGAATATGGTCGGCGCGTTCTACCAGCCGCAGGCTGTGCTGATTGATACCGCGACCCTCAACACCTTGCCGCCGCGCGAGCTGTCGGCGGGCCTTGCGGAAGTCATCAAGTATGGGTTGATCTGCGATGAGCCTTTCCTGGCCTGGCTCGAAGAACATGTGAATGCGCTGCGCAACCTCGATCAAGCGGCACTGACCGAGGCGATTTCCCGCTCCTGCGCCGCCAAGGCGCTGGTGGTGAATGCCGACGAGCGCGAGTCCGGTGTACGGGCCACCCTGAACCTGGGCCATACCTTCGGCCACGCGATCGAAACGCACATGGGCTATGGTGTGTGGTTGCATGGTGAGGCCGTGGCGGCTGGCACCGTGATGGCGTTGGAGATGTCGCAACGCCTGGGCTGGATCAGTGCCCAGGAGCGTGACCGTGGTATCCGCCTGTTCCAGCGTGCCGGTTTGCCGGTTATTCCGCCCGAAGAGATGAGCGAGGCGGACTTCCTCGAGCATATGGCGATAGACAAGAAAGTGATCGACGGTCGACTGCGACTGGTGCTGCTGCGCCATATGGGTGAAGCGGTGGTGACCGACGATTATCCGAAAGAGATTTTACAGGCCACGCTGGGAGCGGATTACCGCGCCCTGGCCCAGCTTAAAGGTTAATAAGATCGCGATGACTAGTTTGCATGCCGACGAGGCGTTCCTCGGCCATTACCACCTCAGCCATGACCCTTTTGCGCCACGGGTGCCTGGTTTCAAATTTTTCCCGGCCCAGCGCAAGCCGGTGCTGGGGCAGTTGCATCACCTCGCACGCTACAGCCAGTTGCTGTTGGTGGTGACGGGCCCGTTGGGCAGCGGCAAGACGCTGTTGCGCCAGGCCCTGGTGGCGAGCACCAATAAGCAATCGGTCCAAAGCCTGGTGGTGTCGGCCCGTGGTGCCGGGGATGCGGCGGGCGTGCTGCGCCAAGTGGCACAAGCCCTGGACGTGTCTACTGCCGAACCGAACGCGATCCTCAAGCAAGTGGTGCAGTTGGGTCTCACCGGCCAGGAAGTCTACCTGCTGGTGGATGACGCCGAGCAGCTCGATGAATCAGCCCTGGAAGCGCTGCTGGCGCTGGCGGCGGGTACGCCGGAAGGCCGCCCCCATGTGTTCCTGTTTGGTGAGTCGTCGCTCATCGCCGATCTGGAGCAGATCAGTGGCGATCAAGAACTGTTCCACGTCATCGAATTACAGCCCTACGAAGAGGAAGAAACCCGCGAATACCTGGCTCAACGCCTCGAAGGCGCAGGGGCGGGTATCGAACTTTTCTCCGCTCAACAGATCTCTGATATTCACGAAAGCGCAGGCGGCTGGCCTGGCACCATCAACCAGGTTGCCCGCGATGCCATGATCGAAGCCATGATTGCCAGCCGCTCAGCGGTCAAGCGTCCAAAGATGGGGTTCACTATGCCTAAGAAGCACGTATTGGCGATTTCCGCTGTTGTCGTGGTCGCTGTTGCGGCCGCCTGGTTGATCCCAGGCCGCAGTAAGGCACCCACCACGGCCGGCGCCCCGGCTGAACAGGCGCAACTGCCACTGGGTAAACCCACGCCGAATGTCGAGTTCGCCAACTCCGGCCAGCCGACCAACCTGCCGATGGTCGGCCAGCCTGTAATGCGCGGCCCGCTCGCCGAAGAAGCCGGCGGTATCTCCGAAGGCGACGACGGCGTGCCTGTGGAAGGTTCCAGCGCTACCCCACCGACGGTGACCACCACCGCACCACCTGCGGGCGTGCCGGCGGGTCAGCCGGCCGCCAAGCCAGTGCCAACACCTGCGCCTACCGTTGCTACCGCCAAGCCCGCACCTGTGACCAAGCCTGTCGCGCCTGCTCCAGCCGCCAAGCCAGCGCCTGTGACCAAGCCGGCTGAAAAACCGGCCACCGTGGCCAAGGCCGGTGCGGCCGGCAGCAGTTGGTACGCCAGCCAGCCTACCGGGAATTTTGTGGTGCAGATCCTCGGCACCAGCTCCGAAGCCAACGCCCAGGCGTTCGTGAAGGAGCAGGGGGGCGAGTACCGTTATTTCAAGAAAGTGCTCAACGGCAAGCCTCTCTACGTGATCACCTACGGCAACTTCGCAAGCCGTGCCGCAGCTGATTCTGCGATCAAAACCTTGCCAGCGAAGGTTCAGGCTGGTAAACCTTGGCCTCGCACTGTTGCCAGCGTTCAACAAGAACTGGCAACAACTCGCTGAAGATCCGGCGACCTTACCCAGGTCGCCCTCCCGGCACCTCAAAAAAACTACAACAGCGTGCAGCCCTGAAGGCCGCGCGCTTTGTGGTGTCTGCGCATGTAGCTTTTGAGTCGTAGCGGTCAGAATTAAAAAAGTTTTGACTAGCACAGCATATCGCTTTAAACCTTTCATAAATGCGACATAGATTTGCGACATTTCGTCGCTAAATTTGTGAGCGTCTGTGTCGGTGTGTACAATGACCTCCCTTTTGCCCCCGCTAAGCCGGCGTACGTTCGGCGTGGAAGGTAACCGGTTGAATTGAAAAGAAATTTGCCTCGGTAAAAGAGGCAGCCTGGTGAGAAAGTGTCTATGAAAGCAGGTCTGTACCAACCCGATGAATTCAAGGATAACTGCGGTTTCGGCCTGATAGCCCATATGCAGGGCGAGCCCAGTCATACCCTTTTGCAAACGGCCATCGAGGCCCTGACCTGCATGACCCACCGTGGTGGGATCAACGCCGACGGCAAGACCGGTGACGGTTGTGGCTTGCTGATTCAAAAGCCCGACCAGTTCCTGCGCGCTGTCGCCAAAGAGCATTTCGCGGTCGACCTGCCCAAGCAGTACGCCGTGGGCATGGTGTTTTTCAACCAGGACCCGGTCAAAGCCGAAGCCGCTCGCGAGAACATGAACCGCGAAATCGTCGCAGCCGGCCTGCAACTCGTCGGCTGGCGCAAAGTGCCGATCGACACCAGCGTGCTCGGCCGCCTGGCCTTGGAGCGCCTGCCGCAGATCGAACAGGTATTCATCGCAGGCGACGGCCTGAGCGACCAGGACATGGCGATCAAGCTGTTTACATCGCGCCGTCGCTCGTCCGTGGCCAACGCCGCGGACACCGACCACTACATCTGCAGCTTTTCCCACAAGACCATCATTTATAAAGGCCTGATGATGCCGGCGGACCTCACCGCCTTCTATCCGGACCTGAGCGATGAGCGCCTGCAAACCGCGATCTGCGTGTTCCACCAGCGCTTCTCCACCAACACCCTGCCGAAATGGCCGCTGGCCCAGCCATTCCGCTTCCTCGCCCACAACGGCGAGATCAATACCATTACCGGCAACCGCAACTGGGCCGTGGCCCGTCGCACCAAGTTCGCCAACGATCTGATGGACCTCGAAGAGCTCGGCCCGCTGGTCAATCGCGTGGGTTCGGACTCCTCCAGCATGGACAACATGCTCGAATTGATGGTCACCGGCGGCATCGACCTGTTCCGTGGCGTGCGCATGATCATTCCGCCCGCGTGGCAGAACGTCGAGACCATGGACCCGGACCTGCGTGCGTTCTATGAGTACAACTCGATGCACATGGAGCCGTGGGACGGCCCGGCCGGCGTGGTCATGACCGACGGTCGCTACGCGGTGTGCCTGCTCGACCGCAACGGTCTGCGCCCGGCGCGCTGGGTCACCACCACCAACGGTTTCATCACCCTCGCGTCGGAAATCGGCGTGTGGAACTACCAGCCCGAAGACGTGATTGCCAAAGGCCGTGTCGGCCCTGGGCAGATCCTGGCCGTGGACACCGAAACCGGGCAGATCCTCGACACCGACGCCATCGACAACCGCCTGAAGTCCCGTCACCCGTACAAGCAATGGCTGCGCAAGAACGCCCTGCGTATCCAGGCGACCATGGAAGACAACGACCACGGTTCGGCCTTCTATGACATCGACCAGCTCAAGCAGTACATGAAGATGTATCAGGTCACGTTCGAAGAGCGCGACCAAGTGCTGCGCCCGCTCGGTGAGCAAGGCTACGAGGCCGTCGGCTCCATGGGCGACGATACGCCGATGGCCGTGCTGTCCCAGCGCGTGCGCACGCCGTACGACTACTTCCGCCAGCAGTTCGCCCAGGTCACCAACCCACCGATCGACCCGCTGCGCGAAGCCATCGTGATGTCCCTGGAAGTGTGCCTCGGTGCCGAGCGCAATATCTTCCAGGAATCGCCTGAGCATGCCTCCCGCGTGATCCTCAGCTCGCCGGTCGTTTCCCCGGCCAAGTGGCGCTCGCTGATGACCCTGGATCGCCCGGGCTTCGACCGCCAGATCATCGACCTGAACTACGACGAGAGCCTCGGCCTTGAAGCCGCGGTGCGCAACGTCGCCGACCAGGCCGAAGAAGCTGTGCGCGCCGGCCGCACCCAGATCGTGTTGACCGACCGCCACATCGCGCCGGGCAAGCTGCCGATCCACGCCTCGCTCGCCACCGGCGCCGTGCACCATCGCCTGACCGAAAAAGGCCTGCGTTGCGACTCCAACATCCTCGTCGAGACCGCCACCGCTCGCGATCCGCACCACTTTGCGGTGCTGATCGGCTTCGGCGCTTCGGCGGTGTACCCGTTCCTCGCCTATGAAGTGCTGGGTGACCTGATCCGTACCGGTGAAGTACTGGGCGATCTCTACGAGGTGTTCAAGAACTACCGCAAGGGCATCACCAAGGGCCTGCTGAAGATTCTGTCGAAGATGGGCATCTCCACCGTCACGTCGTATCGCGGCGCTCAACTGTTCGAAGCCATCGGCCTGTCCGAAGAAGTCTGCGACCTGAGCTTCCGTGGCGTGCCAAGCCGTATCAAAGGCGCGCGTTTCGTCGACATCGAAGCCGAACAGAAAGCGCTGGCGGCCGAAGCCTGGAGCGCGCGCAAGCCGATCCAGCAAGGCGGCCTGCTCAAGTTCGTGCACGGTGGCGAATACCACGCGTACAACCCGGACGTGGTCAGCACCCTGCAAGCCGCCGTGCAGCAGGGCGACTACGCCAAGTTCAAGGAATACACCGCGCTGGTGGATAACCGCCCGGTGTCGATGATCCGCGACCTGTTCAAGGTGAAGACCCTGGACACACCGTTGGCCATCAGCGAAATCGAACCGCTGGAATCGATCCTCAAGCGCTTCGACTCCGCCGGTATTTCCCTCGGCGCCTTGTCGCCTGAGGCGCACGAAGCCCTGGCCGAAGCCATGAACCGCCTGGGTGCGCGTTCCAACTCCGGCGAAGGCGGCGAAGACCCGGCGCGCTACGGCACCATCAAAAGCTCGAAAATCAAGCAGGTCGCCACCGGCCGTTTCGGCGTGACCCCGGAATACCTGGTCAACGCCGAAGTGCTGCAGATCAAGGTGGCTCAGGGCGCCAAGCCCGGTGAGGGCGGCCAGCTGCCGGGCGGCAAGGTCAACGGCCTGATCGCCAAGCTGCGTTATGCAGTGCCGGGCGTGACTCTGATTTCGCCACCGCCGCACCACGATATCTATTCGATTGAAGACTTGTCGCAGCTGATTTTCGACCTCAAGCAAGTCAACCCGCAGGCCCTGGTCTCGGTGAAACTGGTGGCGGAAGCCGGCGTGGGCACTATCGCCGCCGGCGTGGCCAAGGCGTATGCCGACCTGATCACCATCTCCGGCTACGACGGCGGCACCGGCGCTTCGCCGCTGACCTCCATCAAATACGCCGGTGCGCCATGGGAACTCGGCCTGGCGGAAACCCACCAGACCCTGCGCGGCAACGACCTGCGCGGCAAGGTGCGGGTACAGACCGACGGCGGCCTGAAAACCGGCCTGGACGTGATCAAGGCCGCGATTCTCGGTGCCGAGAGCTTCGGCTTCGGCACGGCGCCCATGATCGCCCTGGGCTGCAAATACCTGCGCATCTGCCACTTGAACAACTGCGCCACCGGCGTGGCGACGCAGAACGAAAAACTGCGCAAGGATCACTACATCGGCACCGTCGACATGGTGGTGAATTTCTTCACCTACGTCGCCGAAGAAACCCGTGAGTGGCTGGCCAAGCTGGGCGTGCGTTCCCTCGAAGAGCTGATCGGTCGCACCGACCTGCTGGAGATCCTCCAGGGCCAGACCGCCAAGCAGCACCACCTGGACCTGACGCCGTTGTTGGGCAGTGATCACATCCCGGCCGACAAGCCACAGTTCTGCGGCGTGGAACGCAACCCGCCGTTCGACAAAGGCCTGCTGGCCGAGCAGATGGTCGCGATGGCCGGCTCCTCGATCAGCGACGCCAGCGGTGGCGAATTCGCCCTGGATATCTGCAACTGCGACCGTTCCATCGGTGCACGTGTCTCCGGCGAAATCGCGCGCAAGCACGGCAACCAGGGCATGGCCAAGGCGCCGATCACCTTCCGCTTCAAGGGCACTGCGGGCCAGAGCTTTGGCGTGTGGAACGCCGGCGGCCTGCACATGTACCTGGAAGGCGACGCCAACGACTACGTGGGCAAGGGCATGACCGGCGGCAAGCTGGTCATCGTTCCGCCCAAAGGCAGCGTGTACAAGACCCAGGACAGCGCCATCATCGGCAACACCTGCTTGTACGGCGCCACCGGTGGCAAGCTCTTCGCCGCAGGCACCGCCGGCGAGCGTTTCGCCGTGCGTAACTCCGGTGCCCACACCGTGGTGGAAGGCACCGGCGATCACTGCTGCGAGTACATGACCGGTGGCTTTGTCGCGGTACTGGGCAAAACCGGTTACAACTTCGGTTCGGGCATGACCGGCGGTTTCGCCTACGTGCTCGACCAGGACAACACCTTCGTCGACAAGGTCAACCACGAGTTGGTCGAGATCCAGCGCATCAGCGGCGAAGCCATGGAATCCTATCGCAACCACTTGCAGCACGTGCTGGATGAATACGTCGAGGAAACCGGCAGCGAATGGGGTCGTAACCTCGCCGAAAACCTCGATGATTACCTGCGTCGTTTCTGGCTGGTCAAGCCCAAGGCTGCCAACCTGAAATCGTTGCTTTCCAGCATCCGTGCCAACCCGCAGTGATATGCGCCTGAAGAGTTTGATGAGGTTTTAACATGGCTGAACGTCTGAATAACGACTTCCAGTTCATCGATGTCGGGCGCAAAGATCCGAAGAAGAAACTGTTGCGTCAACGCAAGAAAGAGTTCGTGGAAATCTACGAACCCTTCAAACCCCAGCACTCGGCCGACCAGGCCCACCGCTGCCTGGGGTGCGGTAACCCGTATTGCGAATGGAAGTGCCCGGTGCACAACTTCATTCCCAACTGGCTGAAGCTGGTGGCCGAGGGCAACATCCTCGCCGCCGCCGAGCTGTCGCACCAGACCAACACCCTGCCGGAAGTCTGCGGCCGGGTGTGCCCGCAGGACCGTCTGTGCGAGGGCGCGTGCACCCTCAACGACGGCTTCGGCGCGGTGACCATCGGTTCGGTGGAGAAGTACATCACCGACACAGCCTTCGCCATGGGCTGGCGCCCGGACATGTCCAAGGTCAAGCCGACCGGCAAGCGCGTGGCGATCATCGGCGCGGGCCCTGCCGGCCTGGGTTGTGCCGACGTACTGGTGCGTGGCGGCGTGACCCCGGTGGTGTTCGACAAGAACCCGGAAATCGGCGGCCTGCTGACCTTCGGTATCCCAGAGTTCAAGCTGGAAAAAACCGTGTTGAGCAACCGTCGTGAAGTGTTCACCGGCATGGGTATCGAGTTCCGCCTGAACACCGAGATCGGCAAAGACGTGACCATGGAGCAACTGCTCGAAGAATACGATGCGGTGTTCATGGGCATGGGCACCTACACCTACATGAAGGGCGGCTTTGCCGGTGAGGACCTGCCGGGCGTGTATGACGCGCTCGACTTCCTGATCGCCAACGTCAACCGCAACCTGGGCTTTGAAAAGTCGCCGGAAGATTTCGTCGACATGAAGGGCAAGAAGGTCGTGGTGCTGGGCGGTGGCGACACCGCGATGGACTGCAACCGCACCTCGATCCGCCAGGGCGCCAAGTCGGTGACCTGCGCGTATCGCCGTGACGAAGCCAACATGCCCGGCTCGCGCAAAGAGGTGAAGAACGCCAAGGAAGAAGGCGTGAAATTCCTCTACAACCGCCAGCCGATCGCGATTGTCGGTGAAGACCGTGTCGAAGGCGTGAAGGTGGTCGAGACCCGTCTCGGCGAACCGGACGCCCGTGGCCGCCGCAGCCCCGAGCCGATCCCGGGTTCCGAAGAGATCATCCCGGCCGACGCCGTGGTCATCGCCTTCGGTTTCCGCCCAAGCCCGGCGCCCTGGTTCGAGCAGTTCCAGATCCAGACCGACAGCCAGGGCCGCGTCGTCGCCCCGGAACAAGGCCAGTACAAGCACCAGACCAGCAACCCGAAGATTTTTGCGGGTGGCGATATGGTGCGCGGCTCTGACCTGGTAGTAACGGCGATCTTCGAAGGCCGCAACGCCGCCGAAGGCATCCTGGACTATCTTCAGGTCTGACCCATTTCACCTTTGAAATGTGGCCAAAATGTGGGGGGGGCTTGCCCCCGATAGCGGTGGTTCAGTTAAAGATACTCAGACTGACACACTGCAATCGGGGCAAGTCGAATCGTCGCACCGCCCCTCCCACATTTGATTTGCGCAGGTTCAAGATATTGTCGTAAATCAACCCGATAGACAAAAGGCACGGCTCACTCCGTGCCTTTTGCGTCGCGCTCTGAGAAAATGCCCGCACTTTTTTTGCGGATGCCGACATGACTGCCCTCAAGAACGACCGTTTCCTTCGTGCCCTGCTCAAGCAGCCCGTAGACGTCACTCCGGTGTGGATGATGCGTCAAGCCGGTCGCTACCTGCCGGAATACCGCGCCAGTCGCGCCCACGCCGGCGACTTCATGAGCCTGTGCATGAACCCGGAATTCGCCTGCGAAGTCACCCTGCAGCCGCTGGACCGCTACCCACAACTGGACGCGGCCATCCTGTTCTCCGACATCCTCACCATCCCCGACGCCATGGGCCAGGGCCTGTATTTTGAAACCGGCGAAGGCCCGCGTTTCAAGAAGGTCGTCAGCACCCTGGCCGATATCGAAGCCCTGCCGATCCCCGATCCGCACAAAGACCTCGGCTACGTGATGGACGCCGTAAGCACCATCCGCCGCGAACTGAACGGCCGCGTGCCGCTGATCGGTTTCTCCGGCAGCCCCTGGACCCTGGCCACCTACATGGTCGAAGGCGGCTCGTCGAAAGACTTCCGCAAAACCAAGGCCATGCTCTACGACAACCCGCAGGCCATGCACCTGCTGCTGGATAAGCTGGCGCAGTCGGTGACCTCCTACCTCAACGGCCAGATCATGGCCGGCGCGCAAGCGGTGCAGATTTTCGACACCTGGGGCGGCAACCTGTCGGCGGCGGCATACCAGGAATTCTCCCTGGCCTACATGCGCAAGATCGTCGGCGGCCTGATCCGCGAACACGAAGGCCGCAAAGTGCCGGTAATCATGTTCACCAAAGGCGGCGGCCTATGGTTGGAGAGCATTGCAGACGCCGGTGCCGATGCCCTGGGCCTGGACTGGACCTGCGACCTCGGCGAAGCCCGCCGTCGCGTCGGCAACCAGGTTGCGCTGCAAGGCAACATGGACCCGACGGTGCTGTACGCCAAGCCGGAAGCGATCCGCGCCGAAGTCGGCCGCATCCTGGCCAGCTATGGCAAGGGCAGCGGGCATGTGTTCAACCTGGGTCATGGCATCACGCCGGAAGTGAACCCGGAGCACGCGGGCGCGTTCCTGCAGGCGGTGCATGAACTGTCCGCGCAATACCACGAATAAAACGCAAACCAAAATGTGGGAGGGGCGGTGCGACGATTCGCCCCTCCCACATTAATAGCCAGAAACCTTCAGACATGCCCCAACGGCGGCAGCTTCGCCAACTTCAATGCCACCAGCAGCGCGCCGATCAACAACGCCACGATAAACGCGCCGATCCCGTTCCACCCGGCAAGGTGCCAGAAAAAACCGCCCGTGGTGCCCGCGACGCTGGAGCCGGCGTAATAGCTGAACAGGTACAGCGAGGACGCTTGCCCCTTGGCCTTGACCGCGCGGCGGCCGATCCAACTGCTGGCCACCGAGTGGGCGCCGAAGAAGCCGAAGGTGAAGACCAACATGCCCGGCACCACCAGCCACAATGGCGTGAAGAGGGTTAACGTCATTCCGCCGAGCATCAACACGATGGTGGCCCACAGCACGCGTCGGCGGCCGAGGCGGTCGGCCAGCGAGCCGATTTTCGCCGAGCTGTAGATACCCGAGAGGTACACCAACGACAGCAGGCCGACCACCGCCTGGCTCAGGTCGTAGGGATCGGCCAGCAGGCGATAGCCGATGTAGTTGAACATCGTCACGAAGGCACCCATCAACAGGAAGGCTTCCAGAAACAACCATGGCAGGCCGGCGTCCTTGAAGTGCATGACAAAGCCGTCAACCAGGCTGCGCGGCTTGAGGCTGCTGGCGCGGAAGTTGCGCGATTCGGGGAGGATCTTCCAGAACACCGTGGCCGCAATCAGCGCCAGGGCGCCGATGATCAGCATCGCGGTGTGCCAGCTGACGAAGTCGATCAATACGCCGATCATCAAGCGCCCGCTCATGCCGCCTATCGCATTGCCGCCGATGTAAAGGCCCATGGCCAGGCCAATGTGGTGTGGGTGGATCTCTTCGCTCAGGTAGGTCATGGCAACGGCGGCCAAGCCGCTCAACGATAGCCCGACCAGCGCACGCATCAGCAAGATCCCTTCCCAGGATGGCATCAGACCGCTGGCAATCGTGGCCAGCGCCGCGCAGAACAATGCAGCCACCATCACCGGTTTACGTCCCAGGGTGTCGGAAATCGGCCCGGTGATCAGTAGGCCCAGGGCAAGCATCGCGGTGGCGACCGACAGAATCAGACTGCTTTGCGCCGCATTGATGGAAAACTCGTGGGACAGCGCCGGCATCATCGGTTGCACGCAATACAGCAGGGCAAACGTGGCGAAACCGCCGCAGAACAGCGCCAGCACCGTACGCATGAACATCGGCGTGCCTTTTTCGATGTAGGCGTCGCTCGGTTGAGCCACCCCTTCATCCAGGGCGGTGGGCGGTACTTCGTGAGCGAGTGGCGCGACAGCAGATTTCACAGGGGCCTCGTTGAGCAATGGTCTGCCAGGGCAGGCAATGCAAAAAAGAATATAGCTGGCTAATGATTCTTTCCAATATATTGTTCGACCTGTTTGATAGCTTTTACGACCTAATGAGGTGGGCATGGAATTGCGTCATCTGCGGTACTTCATCGCCGTCGCCGAAGAGCTGCACTTTGGTCGAGCGGCGCAGGTGCTGGGCATCTCGCAACCGCCGCTGAGCCAGCAGATCCAGGCGCTGGAGCAGGAGGTGGGCGCACGGTTATTCGAGCGTACCAATCGTCGGGTCGAGCTGAGCGAGGCGGGACGGCTGTTCCTGCACGAAGCGCGATTAGTGCTGGCGCAGGTGGACAAGGCGGCTGACGTGGCCCGGCGTGCGCAATTGGGCGAACTGGGGGAATTGAAGATCGGCTTCACGTCGTCGGCGCCGTTCAATTCCAGCATTCCCCAGGCGATCTTTGCGTTTCGCCAGGCCTTCCCGGCGGTACACCTGAACTTGCAGGAAATGAGCAGCACCGAAGTGGCCGAGTCGCTGCTGGATGAGTCGATCCAGGTGGGGCTGATGCGGCCGTTGCCGTTGGCGGACTCGTTGAGTGTTGTCGAGCTGATGCGTGAGCCGCTGGTCGCGGTATTGAACGCAGGCCACCCATTGGCGCAAGGCAGCGAGCGTGGCTTGCATCTGACGCAACTGGCTGACGAGCCATTTGTGTTTTTCCCACGCAGTTACGGTAGTGGCTTGTATGCCCAACTGCTCAGCCTGTGCCGCGACGCCGGCTTCAGCCCACACGTCGCCCAGGAAGCGGGAGAGGCGATGACCATCATCGGCCTGGTGGCCGCAGGGCTGGGAGTTTCGGTGTTGCCGGCGTCTTACCAGCGCATTCGCATTGATGGTGTGGTGTATCGCACCTTGCTCGACCCGGAGGCGGTGACGTCGGTGTGGCTGGTGCAGCGCAAGGGTGCGCAGACGCCCATGGCTGCGGCGTTTGTGGAGCTGCTGACGCGTAAGGCGCTGGTGTAGGCACTGGCAGGGAAGAGGGCGCCGAAAGGCGCCCTTTGTCGTTGCTGAAGAACAGAGCGCGTCGGTTCTACTTGGAGGTACCCGTCTGCTCGAACAACTGTGCCGCCGAGCCCGATTCATTCACGCCACCGTTGCGCAAGCCCGCCATGATGTCGCTGTCCAGGTTGTTCACCCAGCGGTTGTAGTTGCGGTGGATCTTGCCGTCCTTGTAGCCCAGCGCGCGGCTGTCGCGGTAGGTGATGGCGTAGCTGTTACGGGTGTAGCGGATGTCGATGGCTGCGTAATACTGGTTGCGCACGGTGATCTCGGCCTGCACCAGTTGCGGGCTCAGGCGTTGTACGGTCCATTCGCGTTTTTGCAGGGCGTTGACGATGACCTGCTTCATTTTTTCTTCGCTGACCTGGGTGTCGGCCTGCAGGTCGTGCTGGGTGTTGAGCACCGGTTTGCTGGTGCAGCCGGCAGTGGTCAGCAGGGCCAGGGTGATCAGGGTGGCGCGTAGCAAGGAAGACATTCCGTATTCTCCAATCGATTAAAAAGTCAGGACCAGCGGCGGAAGATCAGCGACGTGTTCACGCCGCCAAAGGCAAAGTTATTGTTCATCACGTAGTCGTGATGCATCTCGCGAAACTCACCTTGCAGGTAATCCAGCTCGCCGCATTGCGGGTCGACGGAGTCCAGGTTGAAGGTGTGCACGTACTGGTTGCTGTTCATCATCTCGATGCTGAACCACGACTCCAACGCCCCGCACGCCCCGAGGGTGTGGCCGAAGAAGCTTTTCTGCGAGCTGATGGGCATGCGCGGGCCGAACAGGCTGCTGGTGGCCTGGGTTTCGGCGATGTCGCCTTGATCGGTGGCGGTGCCGTGGCCGTTGACGTAGCCGATGGCGGACGGTGCCAGCCCGGCGTCTTCCAGGGCCAGCTCCATGGCGCGGCGCATGGTCTTCTGTTCCGGGCGAGTGGTGTGCTGGCCGTCGGCGTTGCTGCCGAAGCCGACGATCTCTGCGTGGATATGCGCACCGCGCGCCAGGGCGTGCTCCAACTCTTCAAGCACCAGCATGCCGCCGCCTTCGCCGATCACCAGGCCGTCGCGGCCGCTGTCGTATGGGCGTGGGCTGGTTTGCGGCGCGTCGTTTTTCAGGCTGGTGGCGTAAAGCGCGTCGAACACCATGGCTTCGGTGGGGCATAGCTCTTCGGCGCCGCCGGCGAGCATCAACGGCAGGCGGCCGAACTTGATCGCCTCGTAGGCATAGCCGATGCCCTGGCTGCCGCTGGTGCAGGCGCTGGAGGTGGGGATCAGGCGCCCGGTCAGGCCAAAAAAGATGCTGATATTCGCCGCGGTGGTGTGCGGCATCATGCGCACATAGGAGTTGGCGTTGAGCCCCTCGGCCACGGAGTTCAGCAGCATGTTGCCGAAGGCCTTGATCTCGTCGGTGCTGCCGGTGGACGAGCCGCAGGCCACACCCATGCGCCCGTCCTTGATCGACTCGTCACCGAGCAGGCCGGCGTCCTGCAGCGCCTGCTCCGCCGCCCACACCGCCAGGCGCGAGACGCGGCCCATGCTGCGCAATTGCTTGCGCGTCCAATGCGCCGGCACCACGAAATCATCAATCGGCCCGGCCAGGCGCGTGTTCAGTTCGGTAAACCGATCCCACTCGTCCATGCGCCGGATGCCGCTGCGGTTGGCGCGGAAGTTGGCCGAGATGGTGGCCCAGTCACCGCCCAGGGAGGTCATGCCGGCCATGCCGGTGACGACGACGCGTTTCATCAGCACAGGCCCCCATTCACGGCCAATACCTGGCGAGTGATATAGCCGGCTTCGGCCGACATCAGGAAATTCACCGCACCGGCGACTTCTTCCGGGGTGCCCATGCGCTGCGCCGGGATCATCTTCATCAGTTCTTCCACCGGTACGTTTTCATCCAGCATGGCGGTATCGATCAAGCCCGGTGCCACGCAGTTGACGGTGATCTTGCGCTTGCCCAGTTCGATGGCCAAGGCCTTGGCGGCGCCGATCAGGCCGGCCTTGGAGGCACTGTAGTTAACCTGGCCACGGTTACCGATCAGCCCCGAGACCGACGTAATACACACGATACGCCCGGCGGCGCGGCGCCGGATCATCGGCATCATCACCGGGTGCAGCACGTTGTAGAAGCCGTCCAGGTTGGTGCGCATCACGACGTCCCAATCGTCTTCGGACAAGGCCGGGAACGCGCCGTCGCGGGTCAGGCCGGCGTTGAGCACCACGCCATAGTAGGCGCCGTGTTGCTCCACATCGGCTTCAAGGATTGCCTTGCAGGCCGTACGGTCCGCCACGTCGAATTGCAGCACCCGCGCCCGGCGTCCCAGGGCCTCGATTTCGACCTGTACTGCGTCGGCTTCGGCACGGCCGCTGCGGCAATGCAGCACGATGTCATGCCCGGCCTGGGCCAGGCGCAGGGCAATGGCGCGGCCGATGCCACGGCTGGAGCCGGTGACCAGTACGGATTCAGTCATGGCGTTTCGTCCTTCGATTCAGCTAAATAGTTGGCCGCCTGGGGCGGTCGAAATACGTTCAAACGGGCGCTGGCCTGGATGCCGATTCCGGTAAGGTGGCATTCGAACACACCCATGCCGTTGTCGTCTTCCAGGGAGCGCAAACCGTGGATGGTCAACTCGGCGCCGGCAGGGAAGTGCGCCACGTTGCATTCAAACTTACGTGTGCCCAGCAGGAACCCCAGTTCCACCGCTTCGCCCTTTTGACGTGCGTGGCAACCGGCGTAGGCGGCGACACTTTGCGCCATCAACTCAACGCCGACCCACGCCGGCAGACTGCCGTCGACCTGGTTGAACAGGCCGCCAGGCTTGACGGTGGTGCGGGTGTGGATCTGCTCGTCATCGAACGACAGCACGTGGTCGATCAGAATCATGTCGCCGGCGTGAGGCAGCAGTTCGGCGAGTGGCCAGTGGGTCATGGGGCCTCTCCGATAATCAGGCTGATGTTGTTGCCGCCGAAGGCAAATGAATTGCTCATCAGGCAGGGTTTTTCCAGGGTGTCGCCGCGGCGCGCCCATTGCAAGGCAGGCAGCGCGGGGTCGGGCTGGCCGTCCCACACGTGGGGCGGCACGCGGCCGTGGGCCAGACTCAGCCAGCAGAAGGCAGCTTCCAATGCGCCGGCCGCGCCCAGGGTATGGCCGCTCATGGGTTTGGTCGATGAGCAGGCGACGCCATCGGGGAAGAGGCTGGCGACGGCCAGGCTTTCCATCGCGTCGTTGTGCTGGGTGGCGGTGCCATGCAGGTTCAGGTAGCCGATCTGCTCGGGCACAAGCCCTGCACTGGCCAGGGCCTTGCGCATTGCCTGCAATGCGCCTTTGCCGGTGGGCTCGGGCGCGGAAATATGGTGGGCGTCGCAGCTGGCGCCGCCGCCGAGCAGAGCGATGGGGCCCGGTGCCCGGGTCATCAGAAACAGCACCGCCGCTTCGCCGATATTGATGCCATCGCGGTTCGCCGAAAACGGGTTGCAACGTTCACTCGACACCGCTTCCAGCGCACTGAAGCCATTGAGGGTCAGCTTGCACAGGCTGTCCACGCCGCCGCAGATCACCGCATCGCATACGCCAAGGTCGAGCAGGCGTTGGGCACTCAGCAGCGCGCGGGCGCTGGAGGTGCAAGCGGTGGAAATCACATAGGCCGGGCCGCTCAATTGCAGCCAGTCGGCGAGGAAGTTCGCCGGCGCGCTGAGTTCCTGTTGCTGATAGTCGTAGTCGCCGGGGAATTGCCGATCGCGCAGGTACTCGGCGATGCCACGGCTGGCTTCGTCGATGCCCGAGGTGCTGGTGCCCAGCACGATGCCGACCCGCGAGGCGCCGTAGGTGTGGATCGCCTGGCGAATCGGCTGTTCGACCTGCAACGCCGCCTCCAGCAGCAACTGGTTATTGCGGCTGCTCTGTTGGCCGAGCTCCAGCGGGATGGCCGCCAACTCGCCCTGCACGCCCGCCACTGGCAACACGCGTTCCGGCACCCAGCCACTTTCGGCGCGCATGCCGGAGCAATCGCCGGCAAACAGGCTGCGGCTCACTTCGGCCTGGCCCCGGCCGAGGGCGCAAATCACCCCAAGGGCATTCAGGTAAGCGCTCATCGCGCGGCACCCAGCGGTGTGATGCGGTAGCTCAACGGCTGGCCGGTCATGTTCACGCTGAACACTTCGGACGACTGATACACGATCTGCCAATGGCCCGGCAGCGTACGCGTGAGGTCCATCGCCTGGGCGTCGGGGTAGAGCGCGCGCAGGTCATCCGCCGAGGTCAGGGCAAACAGCAGCGCGGCAAACAATTCGCGCGCCTGGGGGTTGGGCGGCAGCAGGCCGTCGGCCTGCCACTGCCCATTGAGCAGTTTTTGCCGGGCCTGGGGGATGCCCAGCGGGTCCATCATTGACCAGCGGATCGCGCCGTCCTCACGTTGGATCACCAGCAGCCAGTCTTGGCTCTGGCCCTCGGCCAGGCGCTGCACATGCAGTTGCATCGGCAGCGCCAAGGCCGGGGTTTTTTCCGGCAACGGCGGTTGGCCGGCGCAGGCGCTCAGCAGCAACAGGCAAGCGATCAGCAGGCTGCGCATCATGGCGTGGCGCTCGCCAGGGGTTTGCGTGCCACGCAGTTGACCAGGGTTTCTTCCCGCTGGCCCACCGGCGGCGGGTTACGCAGGCCCCAGCGCTCCAGCAGGCCGAAATCGGTGGAGCGGCTCCACCACAAATACGGGTACGAGACGTTCTGCGGGCCAAATTCAAAGCCCTGCTCGCGAAGCATCCCCAAGTACTCTTCGGCGCTTTTCTGCACATGCATGGGGTGGCGGAACAGCCAGCGGATCACCCAGGTGTCGATATAGGCCTCGGTGGATTCGGCGAACAGCAGATAGCCGCCCGGCTTGAGTACCCGATAAAACTCTTGCAGGGCGCGATGCTGTTCAACCAGATGATGGAAAGTCTGGTGGCAGAACAGGATGTCGACGCTGGCATCCGGCACGTTGAGCGTCGCGCAATCGCTGCCGATCAGCTCCACTTCCAGGCCCTGGCGTGCGGCTTCGGCCTTGCTCAGTGCCAGGCTGTGAGGGTCGGCATCCAGGCCGATCAGGCGCTGGGGGGCGAACACCTGCTGCAAATACTGAAACGACTTGCCCTGGCCGCAACCGGCGTCCAACAGCACCGGCGCTGCCGGCAGCGGCTCGGTGAACAAGCTGCGCAGGTCATTGATCGCCACGCGCAGCACATGGTGCTGCCAGGTGTGGCTGCGCAGGAACCAGAAGCCGAATCGGGTTTCTTCGACGTAGTTTTTACTCAAATATTGAGCGCTCATACCGGTTCACTCGCACAGATTTCCGACAACATCCGCAACCGCCGCTTGGGTTCGCTGACAAACGGGTTGCGTTCGTCCCACGCATAACCGGCGAGGATCGAGCTGATCATGCGGCGAATATCCGGCGAACTGTCCGGGTGGAAGATCACGTCCTGGAACGTGCCCGCATACCAGCCTTCGACGTAGCAGCGGAAGGTGTCGACGCCGCGCTTCAAGGGGGCGGCGAACTCGGTTTGCCAATCCACGGCCTGGCCTTTGAGCTGACGGTCCAGCAGGCCGGCCGCCATGCTCGCCGAGCGCATGGCGATGGTCACGCCGGATGAAAATACCGGGTCGAGGAACTCCGCAGCATTGCCCAACAAGGCAAAGCCTGGGCCGTGCAACGCTTTGACATTGGCCGAGTAGCCGCCGATGGTGCGCGCCGGCGTATCCCACACGGCGTTGTGCAGCACGCCGGACAGGCTTGGGGTTTCGTCGATAAAACCACGCAGGCAAGCGTCAAGGTCGGCGTCGCGGCCGTCGAAATGTTCCTTGGCCGCCACCACGCCCACCGAGCAGCGGCCGTTGCTGAAGGGGATGGTCCAGAACCAGATATCGCGTTGGGTCGGGTGGGTGGTGATCAGGATCTTGGTGCGGTCGAAACCGGGGTGTTCGATGCGGTCTTCGACATGGGTGAACACCGCCTGGCGTACCGGGAAGTTCGACGGCGCCTCCAGGTCCAGCAAGCGCGGCAGCACGCGGCCATAACCGCTGGCGTCGAGCACGAACTTGGCTTTGAGGTGGTACTCGCTGCCGTTCTCGCGACGCACGTGCAGGTAACGGGTTTCGCCCTTGAAATCCACGCCGACGATGGTTTCGCCGTAGCGGATCTCCACGCCCTGCTGTGCGGCCTGGTCGGCCAGCAACTTGTCGAATTCACCGCGCTGCACCTGGAAGGTGGTCGGCTTGCCGTTGCTGAAGGTGTCGCTGAAGTCAAAGGCGCTGTAGCGCTCGCCCCAGGCGAACGCGGCGCCGGTTTTCACTTGGAAACCGGCGGCCTGCACGGCATCAAGCATGCCGGCTTCTTCAATAAAGTCGATGCAGTGGGACAGCAGGCTTTCGCCGATCGAGAACCGCGGGAAATGCTGGCGCTCGATGATCAATACGTCATGCCCTTTGCGTTTCAGCAGCGCGGCGGCGATGGCTCCGGACGGGCCGGCGCCGATCACCACCACTTGGCGACGTTCCATTTCAACTATGGGCACGAGGGCTCCTTGCCACATTGGCGATAATCACATTCATTAGGCGTATTTCCGCTGGCCGGCCCAGGGCGCCAGCATAAAGCTGAAGGCCAGGCCCAGGCTGACCGATAGGCCGAAATTACTCACCGCGGGCGTACTGGATACGGCCAGCAGGCCAAACGACAACCAGGTCGTCAGCGCCGCCAGCAGTGTACCCAACAGGCTGACAGCAGCGCCGCCGATCTGTTCGCGCATCAGGATCGCGTAATCGACGCTGATCGCCGTGACCAGCAGCAAACCAAACAGGCTGAACAACGTCAGCGGCTGGCCCAGCCAACCGAGGCTGGCCAGGCTGCACAGCGCGGCCAGCAACGGCAGGGCGACGATGCGCAAGGCACCCCCGAAGCCGAACGGCAAGATCAGCAACAGCACGATCAGTACACACGACATCAGTTTCAATTCGGCGGCGCTGACCTGCGTGTCGGCGAACACGCGGTTCAAGTCACCGAGGCGGTCGACTAACTGCACGCCGGGCAAGTCCACCGCCTGCACACGCAGCAGCGCCGGATTGTTCAGGCCCTGCAGGCTGACCATCGCCGCCACGCCGCCATCCACCGGGCCGAGCCACAAGGTGCGCCAGGGTTCGGCCAACGGCCCTGTCAGCGCGGAGTCGATGTCTTCGGTGGGCAGCGCTTGCAGGTGCGCGACTTCGGCTTGCAGGGCGCTCGCCGGTACGCCGAGGTCCAGCAACGGCTGCCAATGCTGTGCGAGTGCGTTCAGGGCCTCGCGCAGCTGTTGCTGCTCGGCCGGCAGGTTGACCAGTTGATTCAGTGCCAGGTAACCCTGGAGCTTGTCCATGTTCACCAGTTGGTCCAGACGCTGGCTCAAGGCGCGTTGGCGCTCCAGCAACTGTTGTTGGTTCTCGGCGCGCACCAGGAAGAACTGGCTGGTGGGCTGGAACCCGGTGATGCGCGCCACGGCCTGGGCCTCTTGCAGCAATTGCGGCGGCGCGCCGATCCACTGGCGGATATCGTTTTTGCTGTTCAGTTGCCACAGGCCCCCGGCGCAAAACAGCAGCACCAGCGCCAGCAACACCGGGCTGGGTACACGCTTGAGCAAGGCCTCACGCAACAGCCACAGGCATTCGGCGATACGCAGTGGCCAGTGCGCCGGGCGCAGCTCCACGCCCTTGAGCAGCGCCGGCAACAGGCACACGGCGCACAGGTAGGCCCCGACCAGGCCTGCGGCAGAGAACACGGCGATTTGCGTCAGCGCCGGGAACGGCGTCCAGGCCAGCGCCAGGTAACCGATGCAACTGGTCGCCAGGCTCAGGCTCAGCCCCGGCAGGGTCAGGCGCAACGCCGGCCAACTGCGCCATGGCTTGAGGCTCCAGCTTTTTGTCAGGTAGTGCAGCGGGTAATCCACCGCCACGCCGATCAGGCTGGAACCGAGTACCAGGGTCATCACATGCATACGGCCAAACAGCGCCACGCAGGCCACGGCGCCAAACAGCATGCCCACCAGCACCGGCACGAAGGCCAGCAACACCCGCCAACGACGGAACGCCAGTAACAGCAATAACAGGATGCCCACGGTCGCGCCGCCGCCGACCCAGGTGATTTCCCGGGTGGCTTGCCGTTGACCGTTGGCGGCATACAGCAAGCCGCTGGCGGCCAGCAGTTGCGCACCCTGCTGGCCGGCCTGTGCGCGGCTGGCCTGGAGCAAGTCCGCCACCTGCAGCGGCAGTTTCATGTCGAAGGCATTGCCGGTGGTGCGCGCGCGCAGCAGCACCCAGCTTTTGCCGTCGGCATCGGCGATCAACGCGCCGCTGCCGATATCCAACTGCACCGCGCCGCGTTGCGGCTGGCTGTTCTGGATACGCCCGGTGAGGCCGAGCCAGTCCTCCTGGCTCGGCACCAGGCTGAAGCCGGTGAAGGGGTCAAACAGCGACTGCACACGTTGTTGGATAAACGCGTCGGGGTGTTCGATCAGTTGCTCGCGGTCCTTGGCCGAGAGCATTGCCAGGCGGCCGCGCAGCAATTGTTCGCGCAGCGCCGGCAGGTCGGCCTGCAGGTTCCACTGCACCTTTTCAAACAGGCCACTGGCCTGCCAGCGCTCGCCCAACTGCTGCGCCACGGCCACCGCTTGCTGGCGGTCGGCGTGCCCCACCAGCACCAGCATTTCGCGGTTGAGCGGCTCTTGCACGCGCTGTTCGGCTTGCAGTTCCAAGGCATCCGGCGTGCTGCCCGGCACCAGCTCCATCAGGTTGGCCGACAGCGGCGCGCCATGGCGCCACTGCCAGCCGGCCAGGGCCAGCACGGCCACCAGCAGGATCAGGAACAGGCGCGGCAACAGACGCTCACTGGGCAAAGTCGTGTTGCTCCGCTTCACTCAACGGTTGATCGGCGGCGCTGCCTTGCAGGCGCAATAGGGTGCTGTCGCCCTGGGTTTCCAGCAGTTCGATGGTGTGCACCAAGGCGCCACCGTCGATGTTGATCTGGTTGAACACCTGCTTGAGCAACATAGAGCGGGGGATCAGCGTGAGCTTCCACTGCGTGGCCTCGCCTTGCAGTTGCAGTTCGAAGTCGCGCTGCAAGCCGCTGCTGTCGCCCTGCAACACGGCGAGGAACAAGCGATTCTGCTCGGCGCCGGCGCTCTTGTTCGGCAGCAGTTGCCAGCCATTGGCGTCACGACGGGCAATGCCCTGGGCGCTGATGCGGTAGTCCTGCTGCAACGGAGTCTTGAGCAGCCACAACAGGCCGTGGTTTTTGGCGAGGACGAAGGAGCCCTGGCTGACCAGCGGTTGCGGCAGGGCACGCAGGTGTTTTTCCTGGATGAAACTGCCGTGGATCACTGAAGGCTTTGCCAACTGGTCGCTGAGTTGTTGCAGGTCAAAAGCGCATGCTGTGCCTGAAACGCTCAACAACAGCATAAACCCGATCACTGTGGGAGCGGGCTTGCTCGCGAAGGACTTGAGGGCGCCGCAGCGTGTCAGGTACCCAGCGATATCGTTAACGACCTTCGCGAGCAAGCCCGCTCCCACAGGGGATCTCATTTCAAGGCTCTCTCTACGGCGTCTGTAAATATTTTGGGCGAGGCCAACTGCATCTCGCGGCTGGCCATTTCCACGGCCACTTGCACGGTGCTGGCGCGGGTCAAGCGCTCGCCGCTGGCCAGGTCGGTAATCAGGTAGTTGACCTTCAAGCGGTTCTCCCATTCCACCAGGCTGGCGCGCACGTTGATGGTCTGGCCAAAGATCGCCCCGCGCACATAGCGCAGTTGCATGTCGATCACCGGCCAGGCGTAGCCGGCTTCGAGCATGGCCGTGTAGTTGTGGCCGATCTTGTCCAGCAGCGCGCAACGCGCCACTTCCAGGTACTTCACGTAATGCCCGTGCCAGACCACGTTCATGGTGTCGACGTCGAAAAACGGCACGAGGATTTCGGTGTCGCTGTGCAATACGCCTTGGCTACGCATGCAGCCTCCAGTGTTGTTCGGCGATGCGTTGCAGGCACAGGCGCAGTTCGCCTTCCAGGGCACGGTCTTCGATGACCGGCGGGAAGTCCTTGGCCAGCGCTTCGTGCATTGCGGCCAGTGCGGGCGGCAATGGGCGTGCATCCGCGGCCTGGGCGCGTAGCCACACGCCCTGGTTGGCGGCGAGCAAAGTGGCGGCGGCGACCTGCTCGGTCAGTTCCAGCACGCGGATCGCATCACGGGCGGCGATGGTGCCCATGCTGACTTTGTCTTGGTTATGACATTCGGTGGAGCGCGAGAACACGCTGGCCGGCATGGTGTTTTTAAGGGCTTCGGCGGTCCAGGCGCTGGTACCGATCTGCACGGCCTTGAAGCCGTGGTTGATCATTGCGCGGTCGGCCGGGGCGCCGGACAGGTTGCTCGGCAGGCCGTGGTTGTAGCGCACATCCACCAGCAGCGCGAGCTGGCGATCCAGCAGGTCGGCGACGTTGGCCACCAGGGTCTTGAGGCTGTCCATGGCAAAGGCGATATGCCCGCCGTAGAAGTGCCCGCCGTGCAACACGCGCTCTTCTTCAGCGTCGATGATCGGGTTGTCGTTGGCGCTGTTCAGTTCGATCTCAATAAAGGACCGCAGCCAGTTCAGGCTGTCGGCCAGCACGCCAAGCACATGGGGCGCGCAGCGCAGGGAGTAGCGGTCCTGCAGGCGGTGCAGCGGCGCGGTCGGTGCGTCGATGGCCAAGTCCTGGCGTAGCCACGCGGCGACTTGCATTTGCCCCGGATGCGGTTTGGCGGCGAACAGGCGTTCGTCGAAGTGTTCCGGGTTGCCTTGCAGCGCCACCACGTTGAGCGCGGTGATGCGCGTGGCCAGTTGCAGCAGGTAGTCGGCGCGGGCGAAGGCCAGGCAGGCGAGGCCGGTCATCACAGCGGTGCCGTTCATCAGCGCCAGGGCTTCCTTGGGGCGCAAAACCAGCGGGGTCCAGCCCAGTTCGCGATGTACATCGGCGGCCTGGCGGCGTTCGCCACGGAACATTACCTCGCGCTCGCCGGACAGGGTCGCGGCTACATAGGACAGCGGCGTCAAATCACCGCTGGCGCCCACCGAGCCTTCTTCCGGGATCAGCGGCAGTACGTCGTGCTCCAGGAACGCGTGCAGGCGCTCCAGCAGTTCCACGCGCACCCCGGACACGCCGTGGCACAGCGACTGCAACCGCGCGGCGAGCACCGCGCGAGTGGCTTGGGCATCGAGCAACTTGCCCAGGCCACAGCCGTGGAAGGTATACAGGTGGCGCGGCAAGGCTTCGACGTGCTGCAACGGCACGGCCACCACGCACGAGTCGCCGTAGCCGGTGGTCACGCCGTAGATCACGCCTTCCTTGTCCAGCAGCGAGTCGAGGAACTGCGCGCCCTTGGCGATGCGCTGGCGATACGCGGCATCGCCCTGCAACTGCGTGGGCGCCTGACGGTTGGCCAGGGCCAGCACGTCTTCGATGCGCAGGGGGCGTTCGCCAAAGGTTACCGGCTCAAGATGCGTCGTCATCGGTCTTCCAGAAAGGGTAAAAGTTGAACCATTGTTGGGGCGCTTGCAGGCAGAACTGGCCCAGGCGCGCGGCGTAGCGCGCGGTCCATTGAGCGATGACCTGCTCGCGGGTGCTGCGCTTCCATTCGATCGATGGCGCGAACGGCTCAATAGTCAAGTGATAGCGGCCCTGCTGCTTGAGGCACATGAGCAGGTTCACCGGGCATTTGAGCAGGCCCGCCAGCAGCCACGGGCCTTGAGGAAATGCCGCGTCATGGCCGAGGAAATCCACGCGCACCGTGCGCCCGCCGTGCAGCGGTACGCGGTCGCCGGCAATGGCCAGCCACTCGCCGTCGTCCAGGCGCTGGCTGAGCAGCAGCATGGTGGCCGGGTCCAGCTCGCTGACCTGGATCAGGCGCAAATGGGTCGCGCCGGCTTCACCGAGCAAGCGGTTGAAACGTTCGGCGTGCTTGGTGTGCACCAGCACGTTCATGGTGACTTGTTCGCCAATCTCGGCCAGAGCGCGGCACACTTCGAGGTTGCCCAAGTGCGCGCCCACCAGCATCTGCCCGCGCTCGCCGCGCAGTTGCCCGCGTAATTGCGCCGGGTCGTTGATGTGGATCTGTTCCAGGCGCAGCTTGCCGTTCCACACGTCGAGCTTGTCGAGCAGGGCGTCGGCGAAGGCCATGAACTGGCCGAAGACGCTGCAATGGGACGGGCGCAACTCCTTGCGCTCGCTCCACTCGGCCAGGCGCCGTTGGTATTGCCAGGCGCTCTGGCGCGCCGTGCGGCCAAAAAGGAAAAAGTACAAGACGATGCCGTACAGCACCGGGCTCAGCACGCGTCGGCCGAGAACTTTGGCGGCGATGGCGGTGAGCCTCATCAGCCAGTAGCTGCCGCGCTCTTCGCGGTCGGCCCAGTGCTTGGTGCTGTCGGTCATACCTGCCACCGTCGCCACAGAATCATCGGCGCGCGCACCAACATGCCGAAGAACAGCCGGGTGTGCATGGCGCTGATGCGCACGTTGTCGTGGAACAGCCGGAAATGCGACAGGCCGTCGGCGGGGTAGTGCACCTTCGTCGGCAACCATCGCATCGGTTGGTTGCGCCAGGTCAGGCGCACCAGGATGTCCGAGTCGAAGTCCATGCGCGTGCCGATGTAGGCCGAGTCCATCAGCGCCAGCACCGGCGTCAGGGGGTATACGCGAAAGCCGCACATCGAGTCGCGGATCTGCAGCGACAGCGTGTTGATCCACACCCACACGTGGGTCAGGTAGCGTGCGTAGAGACGGCCTTTGGGCACGCTTTCATCGTATTCGGGGTAGCCGCAGATGATGGCATCGGGGTGCCTGCGCGAGGTGTCGATAAAGGTCTCGACTTCGCGCAGGTCATGCTGGCCATCGGCGTCGACTTGCAGCGCATGGCTGTAGCCCAGGCGCGCCGCTTCGCGAAAACCGGCCATGACGGCGCCGCCCTTGCCCAGGTTATGGGGCAGGGTCACCAGGGTGACGTGCTCCAGGGTCGCCAATTGCGCCAACACCGCCGCGCACGCCGAGCTGCTGCCGTCGTCCACCAGCAGGCACGGCAGGCCACTGTTCAACAGGCTTTGGACCACCGCAGGCACGGCGGCCTCGTGGTTGTAGACCGGGATCAGTGCGCAGGGGCTATGCATGTGTGGCCTCCAGCACTATCCGGCCACTGGAACACGCGGCAACGCCGTTGCGGTAGGCGAAATACAGCTTGCTGCGTTCGCGGTCGAAGCGCAGGTGCAGTTCGACCGTGTCGCCGGGGCGCACCAGTTGCTGAAACTTGAGCACTTCCATGCCGGCAAAGGTCGCGGGCAAATCAAGCAGTTGCCGGCCGAGGTTGACGGCCCATTCCACCTGCACCACGCCCGGCAGCACCGGGGTGGCCGGGAAGTGGCCGTTGAAATAGGCCAGGTCCGGCGGCACGCTCAACTGCAGGGTCCATTCGCCATTGGCCTCGACTTGCTCCAGTACTTCAGGCGCTTTCGGCCGAGGCGCCAACAGCAGCGCGGTCACCTCGGCCTGGGGCAGTTTGCCCTGGGCATTCAGCGGCAGTTGGCGCAGCAAACGCCAGCGACGCGGCAGCGCCAGGGCTTCGCAATGTTGGCTCAGGTGCTGACGCAGGGTCTGGGTGAGGCTGCGTCGGCCTTGATTGCGCAGGGCGTGCAGGCCGGCGGCGCTCAATACCACCAGGGCGCCGAGGGAGGCGCGACTTTCCTGGATCACGCCCAGGCGCGTTTCGGCGACCCAGGGGTGAGTCATCAACGCCTGTTCGAGCATGGGTAGGGAAATGCGTTTTTCTTCCAGCTTGACGATGCGATCCAGGCGGCCGAGCAGCTCGAAGCTGCCATCGGCATGAATGCGCGCAGCGTCGGCGGTGTGTTCGATATGCCCGGCGGGCAGGTAGGGGGATGCGATGCGCAGGGCGCCGTCGGCATCCTGGCTCAACTGCACATCGGCAAACGGCTGCCAGGGTTGCGCGCCCTGGCGCCAGGCAATGCCGCCGGTTTCTGAGCTGCCGAGGATTTCCGTCGGCCATTGTTGCAAGCGATCGTAGAGGCTGCCGGCGGCCTCGGACGGCAGCGCGCCGCCGGAGGAAAACACCCGTGAAACCTGGCTCAACGCGGGCCAGTCGAGGTTGTCGCCCATGCGCTTGAGCAGCGCCGGGCTCGCCACCCAGGCGAACTGCGCATGCTCGCGGCTGGCGCGTTGCAAGTCTTCGGGGAAGGCCAGCTGCTTGCGCACAAAGGTGCGACCGGCACACAACGGCCACAGTACGCGGAACAGCAAACCGTAGATGTGCTGGGTGGCGACACTGCCGATGATGCACGCATCCTTGAGATCGGCGCCCCACAGCGCCTCAAGGGCTTGGACTTCGTTGGCCAACTGACGCAGGGTTTTATCGATGCGCTTGGGCTCGCCGCTGGAGCCGGAGGTGCACAGGCTCAGTTGGCAGGTATCGAGGCTGAGGGCGGCAGGGCTCAAGGGGGCTTGGTAGAGCGCGTCCAGGTCCGCCGCTTCAGTCAGCCAGGCGTCGACGGCATCGGCCCAGCGTTGGCGGGTTTGCGGTTGCAGGTCGGCGGGTAGCAGCACGCTGACTCCGGCACGCCAGGCCCCCAGCAGGGCGATCGCCAGGCTGCCGGCATCTTCCAGGTACACGGCCAGGCGTCGAATGCCGCGCGCTTGCAGGCCGGCCGCCAGGCTCAGGGAATATTCCCACAGCTGGGCGTGATTCATCGCAGGTTCAGTCGTGACCCTGCGTTGTTGCAGCGGCTCAAGCAGCAGGTGCTCAAGTTTCAACCCATTCATACGCGGCCTCGAACCCTTTGTCGTACCAGCCATTCCACGGCAAACAACAGCCCCATCAGCCCGTAGGCGATCAAGCCGTTGTACAACGTCCACCAGCTCAGCGGCGCCCACAGGGTGAGGGCGGCGGCGAGCAGGCCATTGCACAGAAAAAATACACTCCACACCACGGTGACCTGGCGCGTATACACCACCGCATTCGCAGGCAGGTCCGGTTCAGTCATGCGTGCCAGGCGCTCGACCATCGGCGGGCCGTATTTCAGGCTCAGGCCAAACAGCGCCAGCATGAACGCACTGACCAGGCTCGGGTACCAGCGCAGCAAGTACGGGTTATCGAACCAGGCCAGCAACAGGCAGAACACGATCACCGCCAGCGCCATCCAGCGGCTGCCGGGGCGGCGCGTACCCGTGAAGGCGCGCAGCAGCCACAGGCCGCCCAACAGCAGGCCGAATTGCCAGGGTGCAAAATGTTCGGTGCCGTAATACACCGCAAAGGGGTACAGCAGCCCCGCCAACAACAGGCCAAGGCCGATCAGCCGGCTCATGCGGCGGGCTGGACCAGACGGTACACCGCCTCAACCACATCGTTGACAGTGCGCACCGCCTTGAACTCTTCGGCGGCGATTTTCTTGCCGGTCTGGCGCTTGATATGGTCGATCAGGTCGACAGCGTCGATGCTGTCGATTTCCAGGTCTTGATACAGGTTGGCGTCCAGAGTGACGCGTTCCGGGGGCAGTTCAAACAGTTCCACCAAGGCATCGCGCAGGGTGTTGAAAATATCGTCACGAGTTTGCATGGTCCGGTCTCAAGCTGCCTGTCTGGCTGTGACGAATGCCGCAAGGCTGGCCACATTGGTGAAGTGATTGCGCGTGTCTTTGGCGTCGGCATCGATTTTGATGCCGTACTTTTTCTGGATCGCCAGGCCCAATTCCAGGGCGTCTACCGAATCCAGGCCCAGGCCTTCGCCGAACAGGGTTTGGTCGCTACCGATGTCGTCGGGGTTGATATCTTCCAGGCCCAGGGCGTCGATAATCAGCGTTTTTATGTCGTGCTCAAGGCGGTGTTGGTCGCTCATCTTCGGCGAGCTCCTTAATAAAATAGTCATGCAGGTAATCGTTGAGCTTGCGTGAGGCCTGGGGTGCGGGTCCCAGTGTTGCAAACGCCTGTGGTTCTATATCGGCACCCACGCGCAAACTGAAATGAAAGCGGCGTTTGGGGATGCGATACCAGGGTTCGGCTTTGGTCAGCGTGGTGGGGCTTACTTTGATCACCACCGGGGTGATGAGTGTCGCACCTCGCAGTGCAATGGCGGCGGCACCGCGATGAAAGGCAGGCGCTGCGCCGGGTGTGGTGCGGGTGCCTTCCGGGAAAATGATCAAGGTCTGGCCTGCGCGCAGGGCGTCTGCGGCGGCGTCGAGCATGTCCGAGCTGCCGTCATTGCTGATGTAGCCGGCGTCGCGCACCGGGCCACGCATGAATGGGTTTTGGAACAGGCTCTGCTTGACCACGCAGTTGGTCTGGCGCATCAGGCCGATCAGGAACACGACGTCGATCAGCGAAGGGTGGTTGGCGATGATCATCTGGCCGGGGCGACCGAGCTTTTCGGCGCCTTCGACGCTGTAGGTCAGCACGCCTGCGCGATACATCATGCGGACAAAGAACCAGAACAGTTTGCTGATGGTATGGCGGGCACGGCGCTGATGTTTTTCTGCGCTGCCCGGCAGGCAACTTAGTAACGGAAAAATCAGCAAGCGCAGGCACAGCCCACCGAAGCCGAACAGCGTGAAGCTGGCGGCGGTGGCGAGCAGGCGCCAGTAGTAGGCATCCCGTGGCTTGCTGGTCAGGCCTTGCGTTGCCAGTTCCATACGCGGTTCTTCCAGGCATGTTGGCAGGCGCCCTGTTCGGTGAGCAGGGTGCGCAGCAGGTTCAGGGCGTGGGGCCACTGGGTTCGAGTGGGTTGGACAGTGCCCGAGGTGAGTTCCAGTTGCCACTCGTCGCCTGGTGTCAGCAGCAAGCCAAGGGCGTAAGGGAACGGCACATCGACAATCCAGTTGGCGTAGGCCTCGGGGGGCTGTTCTTCGGTAATCACCAGCAACACCGCCGGCGTGCCTTCGTTGAGCAGCGCGGCAGCCTCAAGCACGCCGTGCTCCAGGCCGTCGCCGGCGGCGGCGAGGGCGGTCATTTCACTGGTTTCATCGCGCAGGATCGACCACAGGCCAATCACCGCGTTGTGCACCGACAGGCTGAACTGGGTCGGCGACAGCGGCTGGTCGTTGGCCAGGTCGCTGAGAATGTCGAGCGTGCGCGGGGTTTCACCATGCCGGGAAACAAACACCAACGGCAGGTCTTGCAGGCCCTCGGCCAGCGGCCAGCCCACGCTGAACGCCATGCGCGCCAGACGGCTCAGGCGCCGGCGCTGCATGGCCGGCAAAAACGACACGTCGGGCGAGGCTTCGCTGGCGGGCAGCAACACCGGGGCCCGACACCAGGCGTGCCAGTCGTCCGCACGCTCCAGGCCAGGGGCCCAGGCGCGCCATTGGGCGATGTTGAAGTTGATCACTGAGAAGTTATCCCGCCCCTGCGGGCTTCCATGTGCGGCTTTTGGCCCCGAATACCGGGACAGGGAGCAATCGCCGAATGGCGCGCATTATCCCGGTGCCGTGGGGTTCTAGCAAACTTTGGTAAATAATTGTTCACGGCTGATTACAAAATAGTGGGAGAGATTTACAGATTGTCCCCTAGCCGAGGTCGGCTTGGATTGTCGGACTATTCCTAATCACCTGTGCGTGGCCTGCCTTTGTTGCCGCAACGCATCGATGAACGAGGTAGCTAACAGGCGCTTTTGCCCTCTACACTCGGACAATTATTGATACACGGAGGTTTTTCCATGCGGCGTGTGGTGTTCAATCAGAAAGGCGGCGTGGGCAAGTCCAGCATCGCCTGCAACCTGGCGGCGGTCAGCGCCAGCGAAGGCTATCGAACCCTGTTGGTGGACCTCGATGCACAAGCCAACTCAACGCAGTACCTCACCGGGCTGACTGGCGATGATATCCCCATGGGGATCGCGGACTTTTTCAAGCAAACCCTGTCTTCCGGGCCGTTTTCGAAGAAGAACAAGGTGGATATCTACGAAACGCCGTTCGACAACCTGCATGTGATTACCGCCACTGCCGAATTGGCTGATCTGCAGCCCAAGCTTGAGGCTAAGCACAAGATCAACAAGCTGAGAAAGCTGTTGGATGAACTGGGCGAGGATTACGACCGGATTTACCTGGATACGCCGCCAGCACTTAATTTTTATGCGGTTTCGGCGTTGATTGCCGCTGATCGCGTACTGATCCCCTTCGATTGCGACAGCTTCTCGCGCCAAGCCCTCTACGGCCTGCTGGCGGAAATCGAAGAACTGAAGGACGACCACAACGAAGGCCTGGAAGTGGAAGGCATCGTGGTTAACCAGTTCCAGGCTCGGGCAAGCCTGCCACAGCAGATATTGGACGAACTGATTGCCGAAGGGCTGCCGGTGCTGCCGGTGTACCTGGCCAGCTCGGTGCGCATGCGCGAGTCGCACCAAGAGAGCAAACCGCTGATCCACTTGGACCCGCGACACAAGCTGACGCAGCAGTTTGTGGAATTGCATAACTTGCTGGAAAACGGCTGATTTTGCCGACGACACAAAAACTTGTGGGAGGGGGCTTGCTCCCGATAGCGGTGTATCAGTTTCGGATGGACTGACTGACCCATCGCTATCGGGAGCAAGCCCCCTCCCACACTGTCCGGTGGTGCTTTCCCGATCGGTTACACGCCCTGGCTACGCAACCAACTCATCAACTGCGGCAACGGAAACGCCCCGCTCTGGCGCGCCACTTCGCGGCCGTTCTTGAACAGAATCAAACTGGGGATCGAACGAATCCCCAATTGCCCCGACAACTGCTGGTTGACCTCACTGTCGAGCTTGGCCAGTCGGCACTTGCCCGCAAGCTGCCCAGCCGCCTGTTCAAACACCGGCGCAAACGACTTGCACGGCCCGCACCAGTCGGCCCACACATCCACCAACAGCGGCAGGTCGCCCTTGATCTGGCTGGCGTAGTCGCCTTGCTTAAGCTCAAACGGCTTGTTCAACAACACGGGTTGCTTGCAACGCCCGCACTTGGGCGTATCACCCAGGCGTTCGCCGGGGATGCGGTTGAGGCCGTTGCAATGGGGGCAGGGGATGACGAGAGGTTCGGACATGGGGGCTCCTTGGTTTGGCCAATGGGATCTATCTGGAGCCAGGCCTTGGATTTATCAAGGAAACGAGTGGGCGACTTATTCGCTCATAGTTTGCTCATGCTAGTGAAGGCCCCGCTATCTAGTCTGTTGGAGTCTGTTCCGTTTTGTGCCATCGGTCTGTTTGCAGCTATAGCAAATTGAGATATTCGAGGTACAGGTCTAACCTTCATAGCAAGATGCGATAAGGACAGTGAAAAAAAGATTTGGGAAGCAAAGGAAAAGTGGCTGCGCTCAGCAACGGCTTTGGATCAGTGGTATCGCTTGATCAGGCGCAACTCCCCCAAAGACTTCGCGTCGATGAAAACCATGTTCCCTGCCACGGATAAGGTCGGAAAGTTTCATGTGTTTGATATCGGAGGTAACAAGCTGAGATTGATTGCTTGCGTGGCCTATCAGGTGCAGCGCGTCTATATCAAGCAGCTGCTTGATCATCGTGATTATGAGAAAGATAAGTGGAAGGAAAAAACCAGATGAGCGCGCTTATGCGAGTGGCGGCAGAGCACTGGCAATACGTTTCGCCCGTGCTGCGCAAACCAGAAAACGAGGCGGCCTACGACGCCCTGGTGTGCGGCTTGGACGAGTTACTGAGCCTGGTCGGTGAAGATGAAAACAGCCCTCTGATGAGCTTGGTGGATATCCTCAGCGACTGGATCGAAGCCTACGATCATAAGCATCGCCCTATGCCCGAGGCCAGCGGTGTAGACGTGTTGCGCTACATGATGCGTGAGCACAACCTCACCCAAAGCGATCTGCCGGGCGTGGGTGCCCAATCGGTTGTTTCTGAAGTATTGAGCGGAAAGCGCCAGCTCAACGTGCGGCAAATTCGTTGGCTGGCTGAGCGCTTTGGAGTTTCGGTTGAAACCTTCATTCGGTGACATTACGACGAACAACTAATCTCCAAATGCTTGCCCCAATCCGGCGGCCGCTGCGCGTATTGCTCCATCCCCGTTTGCTCCTCAAACGGCTTGGACAGCACCGCATGCAGCCGCCGTACTTCGCTGTAATCCCCGGATTCGGCGGCGGCGATGGCGTTTTGTGCCAGATAGTTGCGCAGGATGTACAGCGGGTTGACCGCGTGCATCCGCCCACGGCGCTGTTCTTCGCTGTACTCCCCATCCCGCGCAACACGGGCCTTGTACAGGTCGACCCAGGCATCGAACCCGGCCATGTCGACAAAGTCATCGCGCAGCCGCGCCACGGCCAGCGCCGCAGATTCATCCCCCAAACGGCGGAAGAACAGCGTGTAATCCACGCCACTGTTCTGCATCAGCTTGAGCAGGCGCTCTACCAATTTCTGGTCGTCGTCTTCGGCCGTGGTCAGCCCCAGGCGGCGGCGCATCAGGTCCAGGTAGTGGGCCTGGTAGAACGGCAGGTACAGGCCGAGCGCCTCCTTCAAGGCTTCAACGCTGATAAACGGCGTCAGCGCCTGGGCCAGCGCGCTGAGGTTCCATTGGCCGATGGGCACCTGGTTGCTGAAGGAATAGCGCCCTTCATGGTCCGAATGGTTGCAGATAAAGTGCGCGTCGAAATCATCCAGAAACGCATACGGCCCGTAGTCGAAAGTGATGCCGAGGATCGACATGTTGTCGGTGTTCATCACGCCATGGCAGAAACCGTAGGCCTGCCATTTGGCGATCAGTTCGGCGTTGCGCTCGACGATCTCGCGGAACATCGCCAGGTACGGCTCGGGCTGTTCGCGACATTCGGGGTAATGCAGATTCAAGACGTGCTCGGCCAGTTCTGCCTGCTGCTCGGGCTTTTTGGTGTAGTAGAAATATTCGAAATGCCCGAAGCGGATATGGCTCGGCGCCAGGCGCAACACCATGGCGCCGCGCTCTTGCTTCTCGCGCCATACCGGCGTGCTGGAGCCGATCACGCACAAGGCGCGGCTGGTGGGGATACCCAGCGCATGCAGCGCCTCGGAAGCGAGGAATTCACGAATCGAGGAGCGCAGCACCGCGCGGCCATCGCCCATCCGCGAGTACGGCGTCATCCCGGCACCCTTGAGGTGCAGGTCCCAGTGCTCGCCGGCATTGTTGTACACCTCGCCCAACAACAGTCCGCGGCCATCGCCGAGTTGCGGGGTATAGCCGCCGAACTGATGCCCCGAATAGACCATCGCCCGCGGCTCAGCTTCGGCCCATAGCTTATGGCCGCCAAACAGCTCGGCAAACACCGGCGTTTCGGCCACCGCCGGGTCGAGGTCGAGCAGGGCCATGGCAGCATCGCTCGCCACGACAAGGCGCGGCTCATCGAGCGGTTCTGGCAGGACGTGGGTTGAGAACGCGTCGCCCAAACGGGCGAAGCGGTTGTCGAAGGTCAGTTCGTCTAGGGCTTTCACCGGCCATCTCCAGCAGAATGCCCCGGCATTGTGCTGGGGCTAGATGCGTTAGTCGAGTTTGCTCGGTGGCGGTTCCGGCGCATCCTCGACCTTTCCGGCGGGCGGCTCGGGTGCGTCCTGCACCGGCGCGGGACCGATAAGGGTCTTGCGCTCGTCTTCCACCGGCACCAGTTTGTATTCCTGGCCGTGCAGGTTTTTCAGGTACACCTCCATCTGCCGGAAGGAGATGTTGATGTGCTGTTTCTTGAATTCACGGTTGATGTAGCGGTTGACCTCGTCCAGCACCGGGTTACGGTCGCCCAGGTCACGTACGTGCATGCGCAGTTCGTGATCGAGGGTGCTTTCGCCGAAATTGAGGAAATACACGTGAGGCTCGGGTTCTTTGAGTACCCGTGGGTTTTCCCTGGCGGCCTTGAGCAACAACTCCTTTACCAGGTCCAGGTCGGAGCCGTAGTCCACACCCAGCTTCAGGGTGACGCGGGTAATGGTGTCGGTCAGCGACCAGTTGATCAGTTGCCCGGTAATGAAGGTTTTGTTCGGGACAATGATGTCCTTGCGGTCGAAATCGGTGATGGTGGTGGCGCGGATGCGGATTTTGCTCACCGTGCCCGACAGGTTACCGATGGTGATGGTGTCGCCGATGCGCACCGGGCGTTCGAACAGGATCATGATGCCGGAAATAAAGTTGGCGAAGATCTCCTGCATGCCGAAGCCCAGGCCTACCGACAGCGCGGCCACCAGCCATTGCAATTTGTCCCAGCTCACGCCGAGGGTAGAGAGCGTGGAGACAAAACCCACCCCGGCAATCACGTACGAAAGCAACGTGGTGGTGGCGTAGGCGCTGCCCTGGGCCAGGTCGAGCTTGGATAGCACCAATACTTCCAGCAAGCCGGGCAAGTTGCGCGCCAGGGCGAAGGTGATACCGATGATGATCAGCGCGCCGAGCAAGTCGCCGATGCTGATGGGCACCATGCTGATATTGGCCCCGGTGCCGCTGGTGTATTCGTACAGGGTGACGTTATCCAGGTAGGAAAACACCGAGATCAGGTCCGACCATACCCAGTACAGCGCCGCGATAAAACCACCGAGCAGGGCCAGGCGGATCAGGCGCAAGGATTGTTCGTTGACCTTTTCGATGTCCAGCGTCGGCTCTTCAACCACCGCTTCGCCTTCACCCGCTTCCTTGGCCGCCTGGCGTTTGGCCAGGGCGCGCGCATAGGCCAGGCGTCGTGCGGCGACGCTCAGCCAGCGCACGAAGGTGGCTTCGATCACCAGCCAGAACATCAGCAGGTACAGGGTGTTGATCAAGCGGTCGCTGAGTTTGAGGGCGGTGTAGTAATAGCCGAAGCACACGGCGATAAACAATGCGACGGGCAAAGCGGTAAACAGCAGGCCCATGGCTTTGCGAAACAGCGAGGCTTTTTCGTGGGTGGGGCTGTTGAGCAGCAGGCGGCCCAGCAGCCAGGCCATCAGGGCATAACAGGTCAGCACGACGCCGATGCCCAATACGTCATCGGCCAGCGCCGCCGGCTGGTGCTCGGCAACCGCCACCACGGCCACCAGGGCCAGTACCACCAGCCCGAGCTTGCGGACCCAGCCTTGCAGGAATTCAACCTGGGGTTTTTCCCAGCGGAAGTGCAGTTCGGCCACGCCACCTGGCGCGAGAATCCGGTAGGCGGTGTAGAACACCAACCATGCCTGGGCCAGTTGCAGCAGCGCTGAACCCAGGTTGGCGTTTTGCCCGCGGGCGTCGATCTGCAATGCGTAGCCGCACAATGCCAGCCCCAGGGACACCGGCATCGCCAGCAGGATGTTGATCAGGATGGCCTGCGGCGTATGCCATTGGCTGTCGCGCTTGAAGTGGCCGATGTCCAGATGCACTTTACTCAGCCGCTGGTACAGCGCCTTGCGTCGCCACAGCAGGGCGCCAATCAATAGCAGCAGCGGCAGAAACAACAGTGGGCGCTGGGTAAGGCCGTCATACAGTTCGCTGACGCTGGACGCCCACGGCAGGCTGGTGACTTGCTTGCTCAGGTGCGCCGGCACGCTTTCCAGCCACTCGGTGTCCAGCGGCTTGTTGCTGGGGATCCAGAACATCTGTTCGTCGAGCGTCGCGCGCAGGGTGGTGGCGGTGCTCAGCAGTTGTTTCTGGTTCAGTTGCAGGGTGATGGATTCGTTGAGCAGCGCGCTCAGTTCGCGGCTCAGGCGTTCCAGCAAGTCGCTGCGGGTAATCGCCAGTTCCAGCAAGGTGCGGCGCAGCTGTGGCGTCACGTCATCCGGCGGTTGGTTGGCCAGCAGATTTTCCACATAGGCGCTGGGGGAGCTGATCAACTCGCGTTGCTGGTTGACCTCGAACTGGTACAGGCGAATGTTGGCGATGTCGTCGGCCAGGTCGCGGTCGACGGTCAGGCGTGGCAAGGCCTGTTTTTGCTTATAGAGGATCTTCGACAGCAGCAGGCTGCCCTTGAGCACGTTGATCTGGTCGTCCAGCGCGGCGTCGTTCTGGGTCACCGTGTCCAGTTGTTGCTTGGTTTGCAGGTTCTTCTGGGTCAGGTCGTTGAGGCGGTCGGTGCTTTTGAGCAGGTAGTCGGACAGCTTCAGGTTCTCTGCGCTTTCCGTGGCCAGGATGCTGCTGCCGCCGGACTTCTGTGCCTCGATGGACTGCTGCGTCACGGTCTGCTGGGATTGCGCCAGGCGCTTCTGGTTGATCAGGGTTTGCAGGTCCTGGATCTCTTGTTCCAGGCGCGCGGCTTTTTCCTGGATCAGGTCATGCTGGCTGTTGCCCAGGTCTTGCAATTGGCTGTTGCCGGCCAGTTCCTGGCGGCGCAGCGGGATCAAGGCATTCAGTGCCGCCAGTTCGGCATTCAGCTGGTTGCGTTGGTCTGCGTTGAGGGCTTTGCCATTGTCCTTGCCGGCCTTGAGCGTCGAGTTGATCTGTAGGATGCGCGCCTGGCTGCTGCTGATTTCGGTCTGCGCACGCTCGGGGCGGGTCTGCGCGGCGATGGTCATGCTGTTGGCGTCGGCCAGTTCTTTTTGCAGGTCGCCTTGCTGGGTGCTGCGCTGGACCAGCAGTTGTTCCAGTTGCGGTACGGGCAGCGTGGCATAGCGCTGGGCCACCGGAATGACCTTGGTGGCTTTGAGTCGAGTCAGTTCGCGCTGATTTTCGCTGGTCTGGCGCGGGGCATCTTCCAACTGGCGCTTGACGTCGGCCAGGCGCTGCTCGTAGTCCTGCTTGTTGCCCAGGTACGTCAGGGTTTGCTGCAGGACGGTTTGCAGCGCCTTCATGTCGGCGTCGGGCAGCTTGCGGTCGGGCAGCTTGTCCAGGGTTTGCTGGATGGCGTCGGCGCTGGGCGGGTCGGCGGCGTAGACGTTGCCGACACAAAGGGTCAGGCCCAGCAGGGCGGTGGCGAGAAATGTGCGCAGGGTTGGCATAGAGACCGATTGAGCTAGGTGAAGAGTCGGGAGCGTTGCGTCGCTCGGCAGTTTAGAGGAAGAGACCGGGGCCCGGGCGACTTCCTTCGGGGAATCTGACGCCCACTTTGCCGATCTTGTTCCCGTCCATGACCGCGACGGTCCAGATGGTGTTGTTCCACTCCACCTGGTCGCCGACCACCGGCGCGCCGCCGACTTTCTGGGTGATGAAACGGCTCAACGGCATGTCCGGGTCGATCCCTTCGAGCTTGAGGCCATACAGCGCCGAAACCGCGCCCAGTTGGGCGTCGCCTTCAAGGACGAAGTCGCCGAAGAAGCGCAGGTCGAGGCCGCGTTGCGGTGCCTGGCTGAACAGTTTGCCCAGGGCCGCCAGGTTGTGTTCGTGGCCGATCACGCAGAGCAGATCGCCGACTTCCAGCACGGTACTACCCGACGGATGGAGCAGTTGCTGGCCACGAAAAAGGGCAGCGATCCGTGTGCCTTCGGGCATTTTCAGCTCGCGCAGGGCTGCGCCGATGCACCATTTTTCCGCGCCCAGGCGGTAGACGAACAGTTCCCACTCGCTGGTGACATGTACTTCGAGGGCGGAACGGGAGATCGGCGCGGGGTCCGGCGGTACCGTCACTTTCAACAACTTGGCCACCCACGGCAGGCTCGTGCCCTGTACCAGCAACGACACCAGCACGATAAAGAACGCCAGGTTGAAATACAGCTGCGCATGGGGCAGCCCGGCCATCAGCGGGAACACTGCCAGAATGATCGGCACCGCGCCGCGCAGGCCGACCCAGGCGATAAAGGCTTTTTCGCGGCCGTGGAACGCCTTGAACGGCAGCAGGCCGACCAGCACCGACAGCGGCCGCGCAAACAGGATCATCCACAGCGCCAGGCCCAGCGCCGGCAGGGCGATCGGCAGCAAGTCGTGGGGGGTGACCAGCAGGCCCAGCACCAGGAACATGCCGATCTGCGCGAGCCAGGCCATGCCATCGAGCATATGCAAAATGCCATGACGGCTGCGCACCGGACGGTTGCCGATCACCAGGCCGCACAGGTACACCGCGAGGAAGCCGCTGCCGTGCAGGGCGTTGGTCAGGGCAAATACGAACAGGCCGCCGGCGATCACCAGGATCGGGTACAAGCCGTTGGCCAGGTTGATGCGGTTGACCATTTGCAGCATTAACCAGCCGCCACCCAGGCCGACGATGCCGCCGATACCGAATTCGCGCACCAGATGGGTCAGCAGGCTCCAGTGCAGGTCGGTCTGGCCGCTGGCGAGCATGTCGATCAGTGTCACGGTGAGGAACACCGCCATCGGGTCGTTGCTGCCGGATTCAATTTCGAGGCTGGCGCTGACCCGTTCGTTAAGCCCCTTGCCGCCCAGCAGCGAGAACACCGCCGCCGCATCGGTGGAGCCGACGATGGCGCCGATCAGCAAGCCTTGAATGATATTGAGGTTAAACAGCCATGCCGCCGCCATGCCGGTGAGGCCGGTGGTAATCAATACCCCCACCGTGGCCAGCGACAACGCCGGCCAGAGCGCCACGCGAAAACTCGCTACCCGTGTGCGCAGGCCGCCGTCGAGCAGGATCACGGCCAAGGCCAGGTTGCCCACCAGGTAGGCGGTCGGGTAGTTGTCGAAGATGATGCCGCCGCCATCGACACCGGCCAGCATGCCTACGCCCAGGATGATCACCAGGATCGGAATCCCCAGGCGCGACGAAAGAGAACTTACCAGAATGCTCGCACTCACCAGCAACGCGCCGATCAAGAACAGGCTGTTGATGGTCGTCGCATTCAAAGGCAGTACTCCGTGGGCAAACAAGACAGGCGCGGACTGACCATGCAGTCTGCGTGCCAGCGATTCTAACCTGTTGAATTGCTGCGCTGTCAAAAAGCTTTTTCTGATTCGCAGGGATCCAAATGTGTAAGGGGCAAACTCCCCCTCCCACATTTTTAACCGAGTACGTTCAGTTGGAGGCGCAAGCGCCCGACCAGAGGTTTTATGGTTTCAGGAACCAGATGGGGGATATGCAGTCACTAAGGCTCGAAAGTGTGGCCCGGCCCCTTAAAAATCGAGCTGCGCGCCGGGGATAACCCTGGCATCCGAGGTGAATTTTCTTTATCGTCACCGCCCTTTGAAAAAGCCCGAGAAATCAAAATGTTAGAAGCATCCCTCAGCCAATTGGAACAACTGGTCAGCGACCTGGTACAGCAGAATCAAGACCTGTTGGGCAGCAACGAATCCCTCAAGGCGCAACTTGCCAGCGCCAAGGATGAGAACGACAGCCTGCAACTGAGCCTGATGGAGCAGGAAGAAAAGCATGGCGCCACCGCGGCCCGTATCCAGGCGTTGGTTGAGCGCGTGAGCGCGGGGCCTGTCGGCGCATGAATGAAGGCATAAAGGTCGTTTCGATTCTCGGAGAGGATTACTCGATCAAGGCGCCGGCCGGGGAGGATAAAACCCTGATGCACGCCGTGACCATGCTCAAGGCTTCCCTGGCCACCACCAAGAAAAAGTACCCGACCCTGATCGGTGACAAATTACTGGTGCTGGCGGCGCTGAACCTGTGCGCCGAGCAGATCGAAATGCAGCAGGCGCACCAACAGGAACTCGACCGTTACCAAGAGCAAGTCAGCGCCACGGTCGAAGTGATTTCCAAGGCGATCCAGCCTTAGAACCATCCATCCTGCATCCCCAGGCACGTATCGTCGCGTGCCTCAAGAATCGCCAGTTCATGATGGCAGCCCGGTACTTCCCAGGTCAGGAAGTAACGGGCGATCTGGAGCTTGCCTTTATAGAAGGCCATGTCCGTCGCATTGCCCCGGGCCAGCCCTTCTTCGGCGCGAATCGCCTGTTCCAGCCAGCGCCAGCCAATCACCGTATGCCCGAATACCTTCAGGTACAGCGCCGAGTTCGCCAGGCTGTTGTTGACGCTGCCCTGGGCGAGATCCGTCAGCAGTCCCAACGTGACTTCTTGCAGGCGCGCCACCAGTTGTTCCAGCGGCTCTCTCAAGGCGGTGAGTGACGGGTATTTGTGCGCCCGCGCACCGGTTTCGGCAATCAGGCGGATCAGTTGCTTGAGCCCCGCGCCACCGTTTTGCGCCAGCTTGCGACCCAGCAAATCCAGGGACTGGATGCCATGGGTACCTTCATGGATCGGGTTCAGGCGGTTGTCGCGGTAGTACTGCTCCACCGGATATTCGCGGGTGTAGCCGTGGCCGCCGAGGATCTGGATCGCCAGTTCGTTGGCCTTGAGGCAGAACTCCGACGGCCAGGATTTGACGATGGGCGTGAGCAGGTCCAGCAGTTCGTGAGCTTGTTTGCGCTCGGTGTCGGTTCCCAGCGTGGTGGTGTCATCGAACAACCGCGCGGCGTACAGGCCCAGGTCGAAGGCGCCTTCCACATAGGCTTTTTGGGTGAGCAGCATGCGTTTGATATCGGCGTGCTGGATGATCGAGACCGGCGCGGTGCTGGGGTCTTTGTTGTCAGGCAGGCGCCCTTGCGGGCGTTCGCGAGCGTAGTCCAGTGAGTACAGGTAGCCCGCGTAACCGAGCATGACGGCGCCCATGCCAACCCCAATGCGGGCCTCGTTCATCATCTGGAACATGCAGCTCAAGCCTTGGTGCGGTTTACCTACCAGGTAGCCGACGCAGTTGCCGTTATCGCCGAAATTCAGCGCGGTGGACGTGGTGCCCCGCCAGCCCATCTTGTGAAACAGCCCGGCCAGCAACACATCGTTGCGTGCGCCGAGGCTGCCATCCTCGTTGACCAGGAATTTGGGCACGATAAACAGCGAAATGCCCTTCACCCCGGCCGGGGCGTCCGGCAGCTTGGCCAGCACCATGTGCACAATGTTTTCCGACAGCGGGTGGTCGCCGCCGGAGATGAAGATCTTGTTGCCCTTGAGCCGATAGGTGCCGTCAGCCGCCGGCTCTGCGCGGGTGCGAATATCCGACAGGGATGAGCCGGCATGGGGCTCGGTCAGGGCCATGGTGCCGAAAAAGCGCCCATCAATCATGGGCTGCAGAAAACGTTGTTTCTGCTCTTCGGTGCCGAAGCTTTCGATGAGGTTGGCCGCGCCCATGGTCAGGAACGGGTAGGACGTGGACGCCGCGTTGGCCGCCTGGAAGTGGGCGAAACAGGCTTGGGACAGCAGGGTGGGCAACTGCATGCCGCCCGCGTCGAAACTGCGCGCGGCGTTGAGGAAGCCCGCCTCAAGGAACGCATCCACGGCCGGCTTGACCTCGGGAATCAGGATGGCCTTGCCGTCTTCGTAGCGCGGTTCGTTTTCGTCGTTTTTGCGGTTGTGGGGGGCGAAGTACTTTTCGGCGATGCTGCGCGCGGTGCTGATGGCCGCGTCGAAGGTTTCGCGGTTGTGCTCGGCAAACCGCTCGCGCTGGGTCAGGCCCTCGGCATCGAGGACTTCGTAGAGCTCGAAAGCCAGATTGCGGGAACTGAGCAGCGTCTCGGACATGGCGGCTTACCTTTTAGGGGAATAGGCCGGAGTCTAAGTGCGCAAATGGAGGGTGGATAGCAAGATTGATCTGGGTGATGAAGGGGCAGAACGCGGGGAGGGAATTGAAACACGATCAAAAAAGTGGGAGGGGGTTTGCTCCCGATAGCAGTGTGTCAGCACCAGGTGTGCTGACTGAAACTCCGCTATCGGGGGCAAGCCCCTCCCACATTGTGCAACTGCGTTTTTTAGCCGATGGTCATCAAGCTGGCGTTGCCACCCGCTGCTGCGGTGTTAACACTCAACGCCCGCTCAATCACCAGGCGCTCCAGTGCAATCGCCGTCTCACCTTGCGACAAACCATGCACGCCAACAATCGCACCGCCACGCTGGGCCACTTGCTTGCACACCGCGCGCAGTTGGTCGGAATCGCCGTGGTGCAGGACCGCGTCGAACACCACCTCGTCCTTGGCCCAATCAGCCACGCGCTGGATCTTCGCCTGAATCTCCTTCGGCAGGCGTGGGAACACGGCCTTGGTCAGGTCGGTTTCCGGCCATACCGCCGAGCCGCCTACCGCCAACACCGCGGCCAGTTGGGTCAGCAGGTCGCCTTCTACTTCCGCCAGGCACAGTACATGCTCGCGGGGCAGAATGGCGTAGCTGTTGCGCTCGCCGGTCGGCCCGGCCAGTTGGCGAGTGATGCCGCTTTGCGACTGCGCGGCGAATTGAGTGCACAGGGTGCTCAGCTCGCTGAACTTATTGCTGTCGGCCCAGGTTTTCAGGGCAGTCAGTGGTTGGCTCATGGCATCGCGCAGGCGCACATCGGGTGCTGCCAGCTTGTCGCCACGTACGAAGGATTGTTCGATCGCATCGGTAGGACGTGTCGACAGCAGGCGGTACAGATACAGCGGGCCACCGGCTTTCGGGCCGGTGCCCGACAGGCCTTCGCCACCGAACGGCTGCACACCGACCACGGCGCCGACGATGTTGCGGTTAACGTAAACGTTACCGGCGTTGACGTTATCAATCACCTTGGCGATGGTCTCGTCGATGCGGGTGTGCACGCCCAGGGTCAGGCCGTAGCCGGACGCATTGATCTGGCCGATCAACTGGTCGATCTCTTTACGCTTGTAGCGCACCACGTGCAGCACAGGGCCGAAGATCTCGCGTTGCAGTTCGTCGAAGCTTTCCAGTTCGATCAGGGTTGGCATCACGAAGGTGCCGCGCTTGATCTCTTCAGCATCGGCAATCGCCACTTGGTAAACGTTGCGGCCTTTGTCGCGCATGGCCTGGATGTGTTTTTCGATGCCGGCCTTGGCTTCTGCGTCGATCACCGGGCCGATGTCCACCGACAGTCGCTCCGGGTTGCCCAGGCGGCATTCCGCCATGGCGCCCTTGAGCATTTCGATGACGCGGTCCGCCGAATCTTCCTGCAGGCACAGCACGCGCAGCGCGGAGCAACGTTGACCGGCGCTGTCGAAGGCCGACGACACCACGTCGATGACCACTTGTTCGGTGAGCGCCGAGGAGTCCACGATCATCGCGTTCTGGCCGCCGGTTTCGGCGATCAGCGGAATCGGACGGCCCTGGGCATCCAGGCGCCCGGCGACATTGCGTTGCAGCAGGCGCGCCACTTCGGTGGAGCCGGTGAACATCACGCCTTTGACGCGATCGTCGCCCACCAGGCGGGCACCGACGGTTTCGCCCTGGCCCGGCAGCAGTTGCAGCACGCCTTCCGGAATACCGGCTTCGAGCAGGATGCGCACGGCCTGGGCCGCTACCAATGGGGTTTGCTCGGCGGGCTTGGCCAATACCGGGTTGCCGGCGGCCAGCGCAGCCGCCACCTGGCCGCTGAAAATCGCCAGCGGGAAGTTCCACGGGCTGATGCAGACCACCGGGCCCAATGGGCGGTGGGCATCGTTGGTGAAATCGTTGCGTGCCTGCACCGCGTAGTAACGCAGGAAGTCCACGGCTTCACGCACTTCGGCGATGGCGTTGGCGAAGGTCTTGCCGGCTTCGCGGGCCAGCAGGCCCATCAGTGGCTGGATGTCGCCTTCCATCAGGTCGGCGGCGCGCTCCAGGATCGCGGCGCGTTCGGCGGGCGGGGTGGCCTGCCAGATCGGGCCCGCATTGATGGCGCACTGGATCGCGTTGTCGACGTCCTTAATAGTGGCTTCTTGCACCTGGCCGACCACATCACGCAGGTCGGACGGGTTCAGCACCGCTGTCGCGGCCTGCTCGCTGGCGGCGCAACCCAGCATCGGCGCGGCTTTCCAGTTGTTGTGAGCGGTGGCCAGCAGGGCGCACGACAGTGACGCCAGGCGGTGTTCGTTGGCCAGGTCGATACCCGCCGAGTTGGCGCGGTCGCTGCCATACAAGTCGCGCGGCAATGGAATACGCGGGTGCGGCAAGCCGAAGCCGCCTTCCTGCGTGGCCATTTGCTCAATGCTGGCCACCGGGTCGGCCACCAGTTCCTGGATCGAGATGGACTGGTCGGCGATACGGTTGACGAACGAGGTGTTGGCGCCGTTTTCCAGCAGGCGACGCACCAGGTACGCCAGCAGTGTTTCGTGAGTGCCGACCGGCGCGTACACGCGGCACGGACGGTTCAGCTTGCCTTCGGAAACCTTGCCTACAACCTGTTCGTACAACGGTTCGCCCATGCCGTGCAGGCATTGGAACTCGTACTGGCCGGGGTAATAGTTCTGACCGGCGATATGGTAGATGGCCGACAGGGTGTGGGCGTTGTGCGTGGCGAACTGCGGGTAGATGACTTCCGGCACCGACAGCAGTTTTCTAGCACATGCGATGTAGGAAACGTCGGTGTACACCTTGCGGGTGTACACCGGGTAGCCTTCCAGGCCTTCGACCTGGGCGCGCTTGATTTCGCTGTCCCAGTACGCGCCTTTAACCAGGCGGATCATCAGGCGATGGCGGCTGCGGCGTGCCAGGTCGATCACATAATCGATCACGTACGGGCAACGCTTCTGGTAAGCCTGGATCACGAAACCGATGCCGTTCCAGCCGGTCAGTTGCGGCTCGAAGCACAGGCGTTCCAGCAGGTCCAGGGACAGTTCCAGGCGGTCGGCTTCTTCGGCATCGATGTTCAGGCCGATGTCGTATTGCTTGGCCAGCAGGGTCAGGGACAGCAGGCGCGGGTACAACTCGTCCATCACGCGCTCATATTGCGCACGGCTGTAACGCGGGTGCAGTGCCGAAAGCTTGATGGAAATGCCCGGGCCTTCATAAATCCCACGGCCGTGTGAGGCTTTGCCGATGGAGTGAATGGCTTGTTCATACGAGGCCAGGTACTTCTGGGCGTCGTGTTCGGTGAGCGCGGCTTCACCGAGCATGTCATAGGAATAGCGGAAACCCTTGGCTTCGAACTTGCTCGCATTGGCCAGGGCTTCGGCGATGGTTTCGCCGGTGACGAACTGTTCGCCCATCAGGCGCATGGCCATGTCGACGCCCTTGCGGATCATCGGCTCGCCACTCTTGCCGATGATGCGGCTCAAGGATGAGGTCAAGCCGGCTTCGTTGTGCGTGGCGACCAGTTTGCCGGTCAGCAGCAGGCCCCAGGTGGCGGCATTGACGAACAGCGACGGGCTGTTGCCCAAGTGCGGGTGCCAGTTGCCAGTGCTGATCTTGTCGCGGATCAGTGCGTCGCGAGTGCCCTTGTCCGGGATACGCAACAGCGCTTCGGCCAGGCACATCAGGGCCACGCCTTCCTGGGACGACAGGGAAAACTCCTGCAGCAAGCCCTGAACAATACCGGCACGGCCGCCGGCGCTCTTCTGATTGCGCAGTTTCTCGGCAATCGAGGCGGCCAGCTTGTTGGTGGCTTCAGCCATGGGGGCCGGCAGGCGGGCCTGTTCGATCAGCATCGGCACCACTTCCGGCTCCGGGCGGCGGTAAGCGGCGGTGATCGAGGCGCGCAGTACCGATTGCGGCAGGATGCTCTCGGCGAACTCAAGGAAGCACTGGTGCGCGTGGTCGGCCTGGACCTCGCCCGCGTCGTCGGCATCCTTGCTGCTCAAGCCATTGAGCTCGGCCAGGGTTGCACCACCCTCGAGTTTCTCCAGGTAATTGAAAATCGCCTGCTTGATCAGCCAGTGCGGCGTGCGATCAATGGAGGTCGCGGCAGCCTTAAGGCGTTCGCGGGTCGGGTCGTCGAGTTTGACCCCAAGGGTGGTCGTCGCCATTTTCTTATCCTCATGGGTGCCACTACCGAGTGGCATTAGCTGGCGGCAAGATTAGCTGCGCCCAAGAAGAGGTGCAACCGGGTGCAACCCTTTTTATCCATGAAATTTTCGATGGATGCGGTGAAAAAATTGAGCGTTCAGCGGATTGCGCTTTCTCTTGGTGCATTTGCTTATGAGATCCGCTGTTCTTGCTCCGAAAAGGAGCAAAAACAGGGTGTTTGAGCGAATTTGCGCTCAGGTGCAACTTAATCCCAAGAAACTGGTTGCACCTTATTTGCTTTGTTGAATAGCATTCGCGGCCAAGGTGCAACCAACGCGAAAGCGGGGTTCATCGGCTGGCGGCTTTCCTGGGGAAACGTCAGTCATAAATGCGCGGCACGCAGGTACGTTTACTCACTGATCAGTGGGTAGCCGTCCGACAGACCGCTGCCACATAAAAACAAAGCCAGGGCGTCACTCCTATGAGCGTTAGCAATCCAACCCTGATCACATTCGTGATCTACATCGCAGCAATGGTGCTGATCGGCCTGATGGCCTATCGCTCCACCAATAACCTTTCCGATTACATCCTTGGCGGTCGCAGCCTCGGCAGCGTGGTGACGGCGTTGTCCGCCGGGGCTTCCGACATGAGCGGCTGGTTGTTGATGGGCTTGCCGGGCGCGATCTACATGTCCGGTCTGTCGGAAAGTTGGATCGCCGTCGGCCTGATCGCCGGTGCCTACCTCAACTGGCTGTTCGTGGCCGGTCGCCTGCGGGTACAGACCGAACACAACGGCGACGCCCTGACGCTGCCGGATTACTTCTCCAGCCGTTTCGAAGATAAAAGCGGCCTGCTGCGGATCATTTCCGCCGTCGTGATCCTGGTGTTCTTCACCATCTACTGCGCGTCCGGCATCGTGGCCGGTGCCCGCCTGTTCGAAAGCACCTTCGGCATGTCCTACGAGACTGCCTTGTGGGCCGGCGCTGCGGCGACGATTGCCTACACCTTTATCGGTGGTTTCCTGGCGGTGAGCTGGACCGATACCGTGCAAGCGACGCTGATGATCTTTGCGTTGATCCTGACGCCCATCATCGTGCTGCTGGCCACCGGCGGCGTAGACACCACCTTCCTTGCCATCGAAGCCAAGGACCCGACCAATTTCGACATGCTGAAAAACACCACCTTCATCGGCGTGATCTCGCTGATGGGCTGGGGCCTGGGCTACTTCGGCCAACCGCATATCCTGGCGCGTTTCATGGCGGCGGATTCGGTGAAGTCGATCGCCAAGGCGCGCCGCATCTCCATGACCTGGATGATCCTGTGCCTGGGCGGCACCGTGGCCGTTGGCTTCTTCGGTATCGCCTACTTTTCGGCGCATCCGGAAGTGGCGGGTCCTGTGACCGAGAACCCTGAGCGTGTGTTTATCGAACTGGCAAAAATCCTCTTCAACCCATGGGTTGCCGGTGTGTTGCTGTCGGCCATCCTCGCGGCCGTCATGAGCACCCTGAGCTGCCAATTGCTGGTGTGCTCCAGCGCCCTGACCGAAGACTTCTACAAGACCTTCCTGCGTAAGAACGCTTCCCAGGTTGAGCTGGTATGGGTCGGTCGCGCCATGGTGCTGCTGGTGGCATTGATCGCCATCGCCATGGCCGCCAACCCGGAAAACCGCGTGCTGGGCCTGGTCAGCTATGCCTGGGCCGGTTTCGGCGCGGCGTTCGGCCCGGTGGTGCTGATCTCGGTGATCTGGAAAGGCATGACCCGCAACGGCGCACTGGCCGGCATCCTGGTCGGCGCAACCACCGTGATCGTGTGGAAGCACTTCTCGCTGCTGGACCTGTACGAAATCATCCCAGGCTTCATCTTCGCCAGCCTGGCGATCTACTTCGTGAGCAAGATGGGCGCACCGACCGCCGGTATGGTCGAGCGCTTTGACGCCGCCGAAAAAGACTACAACCTCAACAAGTAACTCGCCGGGCGTTAAGCGCCGTTTGAGTTAAAAAGAAGGCCCGCGTCCTACGGATGGCGGGCCTTTTTTTGCGCGTGATTTGAGATGTTCCGAAGAAGATTCCGACATTGGCGTGTAGGGGTTTACTGATTTGCTCGGGGGGCGCTCAGAGAGGTGAAATCGTGGTGCAGAATCTTGCGCCTACCCCTCGCAGAGAAACACCGGATGTTCGCTCCTGCCAATCAAAGTGCCTTTACCCTGACCCTCGACGGGGTTGCCAGTGACCTCAAGGTCTACCGCTTCAACGGTAACGAGGCGCTTAGTCAGCCCTACTGTTTTGACCTTGAGCTGGTAGGCGAGCAGCCCGATCTTGACCTGCAAAGCGTGTTGCATCGCCAGGTTTACCTGGGTTTCGATGATCGGGGGCATGGCGTCCACGGCCTGGTTTACCGAGTGGCGCAGGGTGACTCCGGGCGCCGTCTGACGCGATATCAAATCACTCTTGTACCGCAATTGGCCTACCTGGCGCATAGCAGCCACCAGCGTATTTTCCAGCACAAGACGGTGCCGCAGATGGTGGCACTGGTGCTGGTGGGGCAGGGGATCCTGAGTGATCAGTTCGAATTTCGCCTCAGCGGTACTTACCTCGAGCGCGAATATTGCGTGCAGTTCGGCGAGACCGACCTGGCGTTCATTCAACGTCTGTGTGCCGAGCAGGGCATTCACTACCATTTTCAGCATTCACCCGAAGGACATCTGCTGGTGTTCGGCGATGACCAGACCGTGTTTGCCCAGGCGGAGCAACCCACTCCCTACATGCCCGGTTCCGGAATGGTCGCGCAAACCCCGGCGATCAAACGCTTCGCCGTGCAGTTGGCGACCGCTACCACGGCGGTAAACCTGCGCGATTACGATTTCCGAAAACCGCGCCTGGCGCTGGAAAGCGCGGCCAGCGGTGAACAGCTTCCCATGCTCGAACAGCAAGGCTATCCCGGCCAATTCAGCGACCGTGCCCATGGCAAACACCTCGCGCAGCGCGGGTTGGAGCGCCAACGCAGCGACTACCGACTGGCCCATGGCGAGGGTGATGAACCGGCATTGGTCAGTGGCGGTTTCCTCAAGTTGTCAGGGCACCCCCGCGAGAGCTGGAATGACTTGTGGCTGGTGCGCCAAGTAAGCCACGAAGGCAAGCAGCCGCAAGTGCTTGAGGAGGCTGTGACTGAAGTCTGCGACGGTGAGTTTCGGCAGGGATATCGCAATAACTTTGTCGCCGCGCCTTGGGATGTGATCTTCCGCCCGCCTTTGTCCGAGCAAGCGCGCCCGGCTATCTCGGGTTATCAGAACGCCGTGGTCACGGGGCCTGCCGACAGCGAAATCCATTGCGACGAGTACGGCCGGGTCAAGGTGCAACTGGCCTGGGACCGCGCCGGGGTCCATGACGATCACGCCAGTTGTTGGTTGAGGGTTGCCAGCGGTTGGGCCCATGACCGCTATGGAGCGGTGCTTATCCCCAGAGTGGGCATGGAAGTGCTGGTGGGCTTCGTCAATGGCGACCTGGACATGCCGCTGGTGATGGGTTGCCTGCCCAACGCGGCGACGCCGGTGCCCCTCGACCTGCCGGCGGACAAGACCCGCAGCATCTTCCGCAGCCAGAGCAGCCCCGGTGGCGGCGGTTACAACGAATTGCGCATCGAAGACCGCAAGGGCGCCGAAGAAATCTACCTGCGTGCCCAGCGCGACTGGACCCAGCACGTGTTACATGACCAGCAGGTACAGGTCGACAACCAGCGCCGGGTGAAAGTTGGGGGTGAGTCGCACCATGAACTGCAGGGCGAAGAACAGCGCATCACCCATGGCAACCGCCTGACCGAACTCAAGCTGGATGATCACCTGGTGGTCGGCGGCTCGCAGCAGGTAAAGGCTGGGCAAACCATTCAGATTGGCGCAGGGCAGAGCATCGTTATCGACGCGGGCGCCACCCTCACGATCCAGGCAGGAGGGCAGTCAATCACGCTTTCAGCGGGCGGCATATTCAGCAGCGTGCCGATCCAGCTCGGCGGCGGCCCTGCCCCCGGCCCGGCGCCGTTGATACCGGGGCTCAAGGAAAAACTCTTGGCGGTTATCCCCGCCCCACTGAGCCCCGTGCAAGTGGCGAGTTTGAAGCGTAGTGCACCGTTTTGCGAGGAATGTGAGCGTTGCAAGAATGGGCAGTGCGATATCGCGCAGCATGGCAGCGCAGGTAATAACGCTCGAGGAGCCCCTGCGGCGAAAGCCTCGGCTGTAGAGCCAGGTTTTCATATTGTGCAACGCGCCATGCCGCGTGATGAGTTGGAAAAAACGCTGTTCGAGTCTCCCAGTGCAACTGTCCTAGAGCGTTTTTCGCAGCCTGAATCCACACCTTACGCAGTACGCCCGACCGGGGCAGATGCTCGTCCTCAGCGATCCACTCAACAGCCAATGCACCCGTGAGGAAGCATTGCTGATGGAGGCAGCGCAAGAGGTGAGCAATGCGCTGACGCCGATGAGTGATGAGGAAGCGGCGTTTATGGTGGAGCACCATGAGGTGGTTAGGGGGTTTTTGGCGGATAGCTCGATGGCGGTGGGGATTGGGTCGACGATGGTGGAAGGTCATCTGATACGGACGAAGTCGGTACTTGATGCTCTCGAAAAATTGCATGTTAGAACCTTTCAGGCACAAGGGAGTTTGCAAGGTGTCGAATTCTTTACAAAGCGCAAGCAGTTGTTAACTCGACTGGATAACAGCCTGGGACCCTTAGTCCGAAAGGGTGTAAATATTGCAGATCACCCAAAGCTCAAAAGCGCGCTGGGAATCTCCAGTCGTAGTCTGGTTCATCATTGGAGCAGGGCCGGTGTGGCAGGAGGTATTCCCGGGTATGCGACACATATTCAGGGTGTGGCGCGTGCAAGCCAATACATGAAGGTTGGTGGTTTCGTTGGTATGGTGCTCGGGGCTTCAGCCTCAGCGTTGAAAGTGAAGGAAACGTGCCGCGTTGATACGCCGGCGAAGTGTAAGAAAGTAAAGTTCATTGAAGGGGGGAGCTTCGTCGGAGGCGTTGCCGGTGGCTGGTTGGGTGGCGCCGCCGGAGTAGCTGGCGCTAGTACAATTTGCGCTGCCGTCGGCGCCGGAACTTTCGGTGTAGGAGGAGTGTTATGTGTCTTGGTGGTCATAGGGGCAGGTACATCTATTGCCGGGTTGGGTGGAGCGAAAGTTGGAGAACACATCGGTGAATTCATTTATGAGGTGCGAAACCCATAATGAACGAGTATTACGTAATTTATATGTGGTGCTGGATAAGCGTGTTCGCTTTGATTTTTTTAACTTTTCTAGTGCAGCTTTATTTTTCGTATTCGAAAGTAGATGAAATACTGGCCTGTTTGGGAAATTCAAAGGTTGTAGTGTTTCGTAAGCAGTTGCTGGGAAAGGATTTTTTTAGTAGATCTTGTTTTGTACTGACGATTGCCGGAATGCTTGCTTTTCCGAAAGTGCACATAAGAGAGGGTGGGTTTACCCGTGAGGAGTTTGAAAGTGTTCCGTCGAAACTTAAGTTTCAATTAAGGGCGTTGGTGTATGTCTTATTCTTCTTGGTGGTTGTTTGCGTGGTGTTATGGGGTGTTGGAGAGTGCGTAGGTTGGTTGAAATGAAAAAATTACGACATCGACGTATTGCTTTTGATGCGATTAAGGTCTCTCCAGTTCGTTGGAAACCGTATTGGCACACCTGCAAGGCTTGACGAAGGTCACCTGCCCGATAATCAGCTCGCGGAGGCTCAGCCGCGAAGCCTCGGCTGTAGAGCCGGGTTTTCATATCGTGCAACGCGCCATGCAGCGTGGTGAGTTGGAAAAAACGCTGTTCGAGTCTCCCGGTGCAATTATTCTGGAGCGTTTTCGCAGCCTGAATCCACACCTTACGCAGTACGCTCGACCGGGGCACATTGGCGGCCACTCCGGTTTGTATTGCTATCGGTGTAGGAACCCTTGGCGTTGGCGGGTTAATTTGCGGCGTGGTGGTTGTGGGTGCCGGAGCCGCAATAGGGGGGAATGCCGGAGCTCGCATGGGGAGCAAGTTGGGGGAAGTTGTTTATGAGGGAGTGAAATAAATATGGAAAGCGCAAGGACTTTGTATTTTTATTGTTTGATGATCGCGGCGTTATGGGTCGTTCTTGTTTTAGTGGGGCAGGTGTATTTTTCATATCGTAAAGTCGATGAAATATTGGAGTGCTTGGGTGCTTCAAGATTGATCTCTTACCGTAAGCGTTTTATTGGTTCCGATTTTTTAAGCAAAACTTTTTTTGTGAATACCGTCGCTGGAATGTTTGTCTTTCAGAAATTGCATATTAAGGATGGGGCCATTACGCGTGAAGATCTGGACAATGTTCCTCGCCAGCTAATGCGTGAGTTGAGACTGTGGGGTTTTTTTTTGATGGGTATGGGGGGGTACGCGGTTACTTTGTGGTGTGTCGGTGAATATATGGGCTGGCTTGGATAAAAACTCTCGGGGCGTCGCAGTGTTTGACGGTGGACTATTTAATTAACTTCTATGTGCAAAGGATTATCTCGAATGCTTAAGCAGCTAGCACCTCGGACTTGGCTAGCCCACCACCTACTCGAATCAGGCGAGCGCTTCTTCGTCGTCCTCAGCAATGCCAGTGACGCCAAACCTCTCGACGCCTGGCGAAGCACCGCTGCCGGCATGCCGCCCCAACCCATCTGGGCCGGCACAGCCTACGCCGAGTGGAGTGAGGTGATGCCCTATGTCGCAATCATCGAGCCCGACAGTCCTTTTCTCGACTGGATAGCGACCACCGAATCCACGGACTGGGGCTGGCTGGCGGTGTCCTCCAGCTCGTTGCAAACCGTGGTTGCGCATCTGCAAGGCTTGACCAAGGTCTACCTGCCCGATCATCAGGAAGTGTTTCTGCGCTTCTGGGATGGCGCCCAATTTCTACCGATGTTGCAGGCGTTGGGCGACGCGGCGTCAACGGTATTGCCGGTGTTCCAGCGTTACCTGATTAATGGCCAGCCGCTGACGGTTGCGCCGGGGCCGATGACCGAGGCTAAAGCCAGCCCGTGGTGGCGAGTGCCTGCGCCCGTGCTCAAACATTTGGCAGAGCAGTCACCGCAAACCCTGATCGACAACCTGCTGCAACGGCTCGAAGAACAGCGCCCGGACCTGTACACCGTCTTCCCGCCGGCGACCTTGCGGCACAAGGTCGCCTACTTTGCGCGGGGTGCGGATATCAGCTATGACGCACTGGCCAGCGCCCTGGCGTCAGACTCGGCTTGAGCCCAAGGCCTGCTGCAAGTCGTCGATCAGGTCTTCAATCGCCTCGATGCCCACAGAGAGGCGGATCATCTCCGGCTTCACGCCGGCCTTGGCCTGTTCTTGCTCGTTCATCTGCCGATGGGTGGTGGAGGCGGGGTGGCAGGCCAGGGATTTGGCGTCACCAATGTTGACCAGGCGCTTGAAGATTTGCAGCGAGTCGTAGAAGCGCACGCCGGCATCGAAGCCGCCCTTCAAGCCGAAAGACAGGATCGCCGACGGTTTGCCTTGCATGTATTTTTGCGCCAGGGCGTGGTGTGGGTGATCGGGTAGCCCGGCATAGCTGACCCATTCCACTGCCGCATGGCCTTGTAGGAACTGCGCGATCTTCAGGGCGTTTTCGGTGTGGCGCTCCATGCGCAGAGCCAGGGTTTCCAGGCCTTGCAGCAGCAAAAACGCATTCATCGGCGCCAGCGCCGCGCCGGTATTGCGCAGCGGCACAGTGCGGGCGCGGGCGATAAAGGCTGCTGGACCGAATTTTTCGGTATAGATCACGCCGTGATAGGCCGGCTCGGGGTTGTTGAGGCCGGGGAATTTTTCCGGATATTGGGTCCAGGGGAAGGTGCCGCTGTCGACGATCACGCCGCCCAGGGAGTTGCCATGGCCGCCAATGTATTTAGTGATTGAGTGCACAACGATGTCGGCGCCGAATTGGATCGGCTTACACAGGATCGGCGTGGCCACGGTGTTATCCACCACCAGTGGCACGCCACGGGCATGGGCGACGTCTGCCAGTGCCTGGATGTCGATGATATTGCCCGCCGGGTTGCCGATGCTTTCGCAGTACACCAGCTTGGTGTTGTCGTCGATCAGCTCGGCGATGGCTTGGGCAGAGTCGTCTCGGGCGAAGCGCACATCGACGCCAAAGCTCGGCAGCAGGTGGGCGAACAGGGTGTAGGTACCGCCGTAGAGCTGCGGGGTGGTGACGATATTGTCGCCGGCCCGGGTGAGGGTCTGGATCGCGTAGTGGATCGCGGCGCTGCCGGCCGACACCGCCAGCGCGGCGATACCGCCTTCGAGGGCGGCGAGGCGTTGCTCCAGCACATCGTTGGTGGGGTTCATGATCCGCGTGTAGATGTTGCCGGGCACATCCAGGTTGAACAGGTCGGCGCCATGCTGGGCGTTATCGAATTCGAAGGCGACATTCTGGTAGATCGGCACAGCGACGGCCTTGGTGGTGGGGTCCGACTTAAAGCCATGGTGCAGCGCGATGGTGGCGTCTTTCATGATTGTTATTGACCTCCCTGGAGAATGGATCGCCACAATAAGTCCACCGTGATACGGCCGTTTAGATTTTTTTGGCCTGCCTCCTGTATTTACGGCATAAGCACCGCCCGACACGCAGCCCTGCACCTTTGCCCGTGTAGAAGGTAAACTTCGCCCCCTGCGCAGGAGCAACCATGAATTATCGTCACGCCTTTCACGCCGGCAACCACGCCGATGTCTTCAAACACCTGACCTTGACCCGCCTCATTGCCCTGATGTCGCGCAAGGAACAGCCGTTCGCCTACCTCGATACCCATGCCGGGATCGGTCTGTATGACCTGCAGGGCGACCAGGCCAACCGCACGGGTGAATACCTGGAAGGCATCGCGCGTCTGTGGGGCGAGGACGACCTGCCGTCACTGACCGCCGACTACATGCGCGTGCTGCAAGAGATGAACCCGGATGGCCAGTTGCGTTACTACCCGGGCTCGCCGGAACTGGCACGGCGCCTTACGCGCCCGCAGGATCGGGTTTTGCTCAATGAGAAACACCCCGAAGACGGCGTGCTGCTCAAGGACAACATGAAAGGTGATCGCCGCGTCAAAGTGCACCTGGGCGAAGGCTGGCATGTACCGCGCGCCTTGTTGCCGGTGCCGGAAAAACGCGCATTGATGCTCATCGACCCGCCCTTCGAGAAACTCGATGAGATGCAGCGGTGCGCTGCCTCCCTCAAGGAAGCGGTCAGCCGCATGCGCCAGACCGTCGCGGCCATCTGGTACCCGGTGAAGGACCAGCGCATGCTGCGTCGCTTCTACCAGGACCTGGCCGGCACTGGCGCGCCGAAGCTGTTGCGCGTGGAATTGCTGGTGCATCCCCTGGACACGCCCAACACCCTGACCGGCTCGGGCCTGGCGATTGCCAACCCGCCGTGGGGCTTGGAAGAGGAATTGCGCGAGCTGCTGCCGTGGCTGTCCAAGAAACTTGGCCAGACCCAGGGTGGGTGGCAGATGGATTGGCTGATCGCTGAGTAACCTGCTCTAAAGCCAGGCACAGGACCCAATGTGGGAGGGCGCCCCTCCCACATGTTGATCTGTGTTGGCCTTTAGATCGGGCAGGTCACGCCGGTGCCGCCGATCCCGCAATACCCCTGCGGATTCTTCGCCAGGTACTGCTGGTGGTACGCCTCGGCGAAGTACACGGTTGGGGCTTCGTCGATTTCGGTGGTGATTTCACCCAGGCCGGCCTTGCTCAGTTCTTGCTGATACGCCTCGGCACTGGCCTTCGCCGCCGCCAGTTGTTCCGGGGTGGTCGCATAAATCACCGAGCGGTACTGGCTGCCGATATCGTTGCCCTGGCGCATGCCCTGGGTCGGGTTGTGCAATTCCCAGAACATCTTCAGCAGGTCTTCGTATCTCACTTTGGCCTGGTCATACACCACCAGCACCACTTCGCTGTGGCCGGTCAGGCCGGAGCAGACTTCTTCGTAGGTCGGGTTCGGCGTGAAGCCGCCGGCGTAACCCACCACGGTGCTGACCACGCCGTCGCGCTGCCAGAACTTGCGTTCCGCACCCCAGAAACATCCCAGGCCGAAGATCGCAAAACCGACATCGTCAATGAACGGGCCGAGCAGTGGGTTGCCGTTGACGAAGTGTGTCTCGGGCAGGTTCATCGGGGTTTCACGGCCAGGCAACGCTTGTTCTTGAGTAGGCAGCACGTTTTTGTTCACCAGAATTTCCGAGCGCAAGACCATGATCAGTCCTCTCGTCAGGTTGAGTTAGCGGTAAGGATTCAGACAGCCAGTGTGCCCGAGTGTTACAGCGCTGTCAGGCGATTGGCCCGCGCGGGTAGCGTTTGAGCATCGTCAACAGCTCTGCGCCGGGGATTGGCCGGTCGAACAGGTAGCCCTGGCCCACGTCGCAGCGGTGCCGTCGCAGGAACGCCAGTTGCTCGGCGGTCTCGATGCCTTCGGCCACAACCTTGAGCTTGAGGTTGTGGGCCATGGCGATCACGGCCGAGGTGATTTCCATGTCGTCCTGGTTGTCCGGGATCTCGTGGATAAAGCTGCGATCGATCTTGATGATGTCGATGGGGAATTTTTTCAAGTAGCTCAGTGACGAGTAACCGGTACCGAAGTCGTCCATGGCCAGGGTCAGGCCGAAGCTCTTGAGTTGGTCCAGTTGCAGGCGTGTGTCCTCGGTGGCTTCCAGCAGCAGGCCTTCGGTGAGTTCCAGTTCCAGCAGGTTGGCGGGCAGGTCTTCTTCCTTGAGGATGGCGGCAATCGAGGCCACCAGGTCCGGGTCGGAGAACTGCTTGGGCGACAGGTTGATTGCCACCTGCAGGTTGCCCATGCCGGCGGCGCTCAGACGCTTGCTCATGCGGCAGGCCTGGCGCGCGATCCATTTGCCGATGGGGATGATCAAGCCGGTCTCTTCGGCCACGCTGATGAACTGGTCAGGACGGATCATGCCCTTTTCCGGATGGTTCCAGCGCAGCAGCGCTTCCATGCCCAGCAAGCGACCGCTGCGCAGGCATAGCTTGGGCTGGTAGAACACGTCCAGCTCGTTCTGGGTCAAGGCGCGACGCAGGTTGTTCTCTACGAACAGCTTGTAGCTGGCCTCGGCGTTCAGCGCTTCGGTGAACACTTGTACCTGGTGTTTGCCGTTGGCCTTGGCTTTGTGCAGCGCCAGGCCGGCGTTACGCATCAGGGTTTGCGGGTCGCGGCCATGCAGGGGGGCGCATGCCAGGCCCACGGAACCGGTGACGCTGATCAATTGGTTGTCGACGAACATCGGTTTATCCAGGGTTGCCAGCAACTGGCTGGCGACCTGCTGGCCGCTTTCCAGGTCGGTGTCGTCGAGCAGTACCGCAAACTCGTTGCTGGCAAAGCGCGCCAGGCTGCCGCCGGTACTCAGGCTGTTGCGCAGGCGCCGGGCCAGGCTGATCAGCAGCTTGTCGCCGGTCTGGTGGCCGAGGCTGTCGTTGATGCGCTTGAAGTTGTCGATGTCCACCAGCAGCAGGCTGATCGGGGTGTCACTGTCGCGGGCAAAGCGCTCGTCGAGGTTGCGGATAAACGCCGGGCGGTTGCCCAGGTTGGTCAGGTTGTCGGTATAGGCCAGGCGCTCGATGCGCTGCTGGGCCAGCTTGGTCTGGGTGATGTCTTCGTAGATACCGATGTAGTGCGTCAGCTCACGGTTGTCGCCATACACCTTGGAGATCGACAGCTGGCCCCAGTAGGGTTCGAGGTTTTTACGCCGGCTTTTGAATTCACCCTGCCAACTGTTGCTTTTGGCCAGGCTCGACGGCGCGTCAAACAGCAACTCGCTGAGGTTCTCCAGCGCGGGTAATTGCGCCAGGCGATGGCCGTGGACTTCTTCGGCGCTGTACTGGGTGATCGCGGTAAAACTTGGGTTGACGTACTCCACAACGCCGTCGCAGTTGACCAGCAAAAACGCGTTGGCGCTTTGCTCCACCGCGCGCTGGAACAGATGCAGGGCGCTGGTGGCGGTGCGGCGGTTGTGGTTGTTGATCACTTGCGCGAACTGGTCGGCCAACTCACCGGCGAAGGCAATCTCATCGGCCTGCCACACGCGCGAGCTGCCGCCTTGTTCCAGGCATAGCACGCCGACCACCTGGCCATCGACGCGGATGCTCGCATCCAGCATGGCGTGGATGTCTTTGGCGCGCAGGTTCTCGGCCATCTCACGGGTGCGCGGGTCGCGCATGGCATTGTTGGCGTCGATGGCGCGGCTGGTGTGCAAGGCTTCCAGATAATCCGGGAAGCAGCCGGCATCAATGGGGTCCGGCAGATGGTACTGCTGGTCGGCGCGGTGATAGGCCGAAATCGGCGTCAGGCGCTGGCCTTCGAGATTCCAGAGGCTTGCGCAATCGATCTGGTAGATATCGCAGGCGCTACGGGTGATCAGCTCGGCGGCTTCCTGCAGCGAGTTGTTGGCGGTGTAACGCTGGCGGGCCAGCAGCAGGATCAACTCTTGCTGGGCGCGCACCCGTTCCAGATGCTGCAGCTGCTCCTGCTGGGCACGCTGGTTGAGTTCGAGGGCGATCTGCAGGCGGTTGTTCTGGCTTTCCAGGTCCTGCGTCGGGGCAGGCAAGGGGATTTCGCTGAACAGGCCGTCGACCACCATCAGGTAGCCGCGCAGCAGATGGCGATTGTGTTGTTTATAGGCCTCGCCCATTTCGAGCAGGCTCAGGGGGCCGTCGTTGGTGTGCAAGGTGTAGCGCACCAGGTAATGCGGGCTTTGGCTCAGTTGCTGTTGAATGGTGTCGTGCAGTTGATAGCGCGCCTGGGGTTCCATCAGGCTGGCGTAGGGTGTGCCGATCAGGGCGCACAGCTCGACCGCCGACAGGCCGAATTGGCGCTCGCAGTTGGGGTCGAGGTACAGCAGGGCCCAGCTTGCCTCATTAAGCCGCTCGAAACGCAGCATACCGAGGCGCGAAGGCACCGGTAACTGCGTCACTACCTCGGCCGCCATACGGGCGACATCGGGTTGGCTTTTCATGGGGGGAACTCACTTGAAGTAACGCGCACGGCGCCGGGCTCACGCCCTCTTTTCTGCTGCCTGCGGCAAGGTTGCATCATGCAGCGCGGGCTGACAAGAGAGGATGAAGGCTAAGTGCTATAAGGGGGGTATCGGCCGGACGGGGGAATTCTTCAGTCGGAATGACAGAAGGTGTACAACCCTGTCCTGTCTGTATAGAAAAGCAAAAAAAGCCCCGCCAAATTGACGGGGTTGAGGTACGAGCGTGGCGCTCGGAAATCGTTGCAAGCAGGCCTCCCCGGTTACGGGGAGGCCGCTGCGGCTTACAGCAGGATCGTGCGGATGTCGTTCAGCAACTGGCTCAGACGCTGGGTAAAGCGTGCAGCGGCCGCGCCGTTGATCACACGGTGATCGTAGGACAGCGACAGCGGCAGCATCAGCTTCGGCTGGAACGCTTTACCGTCCCAGACTGGCTGGATAGTGGCCTTGGACACACCCAGGATCGCCACTTCCGGCGCGTTGACGATTGGCGTGAAGCCAGTGCCGCCAATGTGACCGAGGCTGGAGATGGTGAAGCAAGCGCCTTGCATGTCGTCTGCGGTCAGCTTCTTGTCGCGCGCCTTGGCAGCCAGGGCAGCGGCCTCAGCGGCAAGCTGCAGCAGGCTCTTCTGATCGACGTTCTTGATGACCGGTACCAGCAGGCCATCCGGGGTATCGACGGCAAAACCAATGTGGACGTACTTCTTGCGAATGATCGCCTTGCCGCTTGGCGCCAGCGAGCTGTTGAAGTCCGGCAGCTCCTTGAGCAGGTGCGCACAGGCCTTGAGCAGCAATGGCAGCACGGTCAGTTTCACGCCGGCTTTTTCGGCCACGGCTTTCTGCGCGACGCGGAAAGCTTCCAGGTCGGTGATGTCGGCCTGGTCGAACTGAGTCACGTGCGGAATGTTCAGCCAGCTGCGGTGCAGGCTCGACGCGCCGATTTGCATCAGGCGGGTCATCGGCACTTCTTCGGTTTCGCCGAAGCGGCTGAAGTCCACCACCGGAATCGGTGGAATGCCCGCGCCGCCCGTTGCAGCGCCGGCAGCCGGAGCTTCCTTGGCCTTCTGCATCATGGCTTTGACGTAAACCTGCACGTCTTCCTTCAGCACGCGACCGTGCGGGCCAGTGGCCGACACAGCGTTCAGCTCGACGCCGAATTCACGGGCCAGTTGACGTACAGCCGGGCCGGCGTGAACCTTGGCACCGCTAGGCGCAGGCGCGGCAGCAGCAGGGGCCGGTGCGGCCTCGGCTTTTGTGGCAGGTGCAGGTGCGGCGGCCGGTGCGGCTTCAGCTTTTGCAGTTGCCGGAGCAGCGGCAGGTGCTGGCGCGGCAGCAGGCGCAGCGCCTTGTACTTTCAGCTTGAGGATGAAGTCACCGGTGCCGACTTCGTCTTCCAGCTTGACCGCGATGCTCTCCACCACGCCGGCAGCCGGCGATGGGATTTCCATGGAGGCTTTGTCGGACTCCAAAGTGATCAGCGACTGATCGGCTTCGACGGTGTCGCCCACCTTGACCAGCAACTCGATGATCTTGGCCTTGCCCGACGAACCGATGTCCGGCACGTGAATATCCTGCACGGTGGCGGCGGCAGGTGCGGCGGCCGGGGCTGGGGCAGCCTCGGCAGCAGCGGCAGGCTTTTCAGCGGCAGGTGCAGGTGCAGGTGCGGCAGCGGCAGCAGGTGCCGCCGCGTCGGCGGCGCCTTCGATTTCCAGTTCCAGCAGTTCGTCGCCTTCTTTCAGGCGGTCGCCCAGCTTCACTTTCAGGCTCTTGACCACGCCGGCCTTGGGAGCAGGGATTTCCATGCTCGCCTTGTCCGACTCCAGGGTCAGGATGCTCTGGTCGGCTTCGACTTTGTCGCCGACCTTCACAAACAGCTCGATTACTTCACCTTCACCGCTGCCGATGTCAGGTACGCGAATGAGTTCGCTCACAAAAATCTCCTCAGCAGTCCAGTGGGTTGCGTTTTTCCGGGTTGATCCCGAACTTGACGATGGCGTCAGCCACCACCTTGGGTTCGATCTCACCACGGTCAGCCAAGGCTTCCAGGGCTGCCAACACCACGAAGTGACGGTCGACTTCGAAGAAGTGACGCAGCTTCTTGCGGCTGTCACTGCGACCGAAACCGTCGGTGCCCAGGACTTTGAATTCCTTGGACGGGACCCACTGGCGAATTTGTTCGGCAAACAGTTTCATGTAGTCGGTAGAGGCAATGACTGGACCTTTACGGCCGGCCAGGCACTCTTCGACATAGCTCTTGGCTGGCTTCTGGCCAGGGTGCAGGCGGTTGCTGCGCTCCACGGCCAGGCCGTCGCGACGCAGTTCGTTGAAGCTGGTAACGCTCCACACGTCGGCGCCGACGTTGAATTCGTCACGCAGGATCTTCGCCGCTTCACGCACTTCACGCAGGATGGTGCCGGAGCCCATCAGTTGCACGTGGTGCGCCGCTTCCTTGGTGTCTTCTTCGAGCAGGTACATGCCCTTGATGATGCCTTCTTCCACGCCGGCCGGCATGGCTGGCTGCTGGTAGGACTCGTTCATCACGGTGATGTAGTAGAAAACGTCCTGCTGCTCTTCGGTCATCTTCTTCATGCCGTCCTGGATGATCACCGCCAGCTCGTAGCCGTAGGTTGGATCAAAGGTGCGGCAGTTCGGGATGGTGGCAGCCAGGATGTGGCTGTGACCGTCTTCGTGTTGCAGGCCTTCGCCGTTCAGCGTGGTGCGGCCGGCGGTACCGCCGATCAGGAAACCACGGGTACGGCTGTCGCCTGCTGCCCAAGCCAGGTCGCCAATACGCTGGAAGCCGAACATCGAATAGAAGATGTAGAACGGCAGCATCGGCTGGTTGTGGCTGGAGTACGAAGTACCGGCAGCGATGAAGGAGCTCATGGCGCCCGCTTCGTTGATGCCTTCTTCGAGGATCTGGCCCTTTTTGTCTTCCTTGTAGAACATCACCTGGTCTTTATCGACTGGCTCGTAGAGCTGGCCGACGGAGGAGTAGATGCCCAACTGACGGAACATGCCTTCCATGCCGAAGGTACGGGCTTCGTCCGGGATGATCGGGACGATGCGCGGGCCGATGTCCTTGTCCTTGACCAACTGCGCGAGGATCCGCACGAAGGCCATGGTGGTGGAGATTTCACGGTCGCCCGAACCGTCCAGGATTGCCTTGAGCGTGCTCAGGTCCGGGGTTGGTACGGCAAAGCTGTTGGCGCGGCGCTGTGGCACGAAACCACCCAGCGCGGAGCGGCGCTCGGCCAGGTAGCGGGCTTCGGCGCTGTTTGGCTCCGGCTTGAAGAACGGCAGGTTTTCCAGCTCTTCATCCTTGACCGGGATGTCGAAGCGGTCGCGGAACAACTTCAGGCTGTCGACATCGACTTTCTTGGTGTTGTGCGCAGTGTTTTTCGCTTCGCCGGCACCGGTGCCATAACCCTTGATGGTCTTGGCCAGGATGACGGTCGGTTGTTCTTTGTGGTTGACCGCTTCGTGGTAAGCCGCATAGACCTTGTACGGGTCGTGGCCGCCACGGTTGAGCTTCCAGATCTCGTCGTCGGACAGGTCGGCAACCATCGCCTTGAGTTCAGGCGTGTTGAAGAAGTGCTCGCGCACGAACGCGCCGTCTTTGGCTTTGTAGTTCTGGTATTCGCCGTCGATGACTTCGTCCATGCGGCGTTGCAGGATGCCGTCGACGTCCTTGGCCAGCAGTGGGTCCCAGAAACGGCCCCAGATGACTTTGGTCACGTTCCACTGAGCACCACGGAACACGCCTTCGAGTTCCTGGATGATCTTGCCGTTGCCGCGAACCGGGCCGTCGAGGCGCTGCAGGTTGCAGTTGATGACGAAGATCAGGTTGTCCAGCTTCTCGCGGCCGGCCAGGGAGATAGCGCCCAGGGATTCAGGCTCGTCGCATTCGCCATCGCCCAGGAAGCACCAGACTTTCTGCTTGCCTTCAGGGATGAAGCCACGGGCTTCCAGGTACTTCATGAAGCGTGCCTGGTAGATCGCTTGAATGGGGCCCAGACCCATGGAAACGGTCGGGAACTGCCAGAAATCAGGCATCAGCCAAGGGTGCGGGTAGGACGACAGGCCCTGACCGTCGACTTCCTGGCGGAAGTTGTTCATTTGTTCTTCGCTGATGCGACCTTCCATGAACGCACGAGCGTAGACGCCTGGCGAGGTGTGGCCCTGGAAGTAGATCAGGTCACCGCCGTGTTCGTCGGTCGGGGCCTGGAAGAAGTAGTTGAAACCGATGTCATACAGGGTTGCGCTGGAAGCGAAGCTGGAGATGTGACCGCCCAGGTCCGAATCTTTCAAGTTCGTGCGCATTACCATCGCCATGGCGTTCCAACGTACCAGCGAGCGAATGCGGCGTTCCATGAACAGGTCGCCAGGCATGCGTGCTTCGTGGGTAACGGGGATGGTGTTGCGGTATGGCGTGGTGATGGCGTAAGGCAGTTGCGAGCCGCTGCGGGTCGCGAGTTCGCCCATACGGGTCATCAGATAGTGAGCACGGTCTTCGCCTTCTTTGTCGAGAACCGATTCCAGGGCGTCCAGCCATTCCTGGGTTTCGACGGGATCGAGGTCTTGCATGGCTTGCTCCAGGGCGGAAAGGCTACCAGAATCGGTTGCCTGAAGTTTGCGACTGGCCTTGTGGGCAGACGACATAAATTCTTGGATGGCCGAAGGTTGCTTCGGCGTCCTGTAGTTTTACTACAAATCGTCGGCCATTTCAGCCTTTCGAATGTATATACGAGTAGTAAAACTACACAAGACTGAGCGGATTGCTCGGTCTGGCTGGTGAGCATAATCGTTATTGTTGATCTTTTGCGAACAAGAAAAGGTATGAGTTTAATGTTGCCTGCCAAAAATTATGAATTTTCAGCTATTTATAACCTTTGTTCGACAGTCCTCCATCGGGCGTGGTGCTTGCCTTCACAACTACAAGCCATTTACGCGCCGATGGAGGATAGACCATGAGCCTGCCAACGCTGGCCGAATTGCCCACCCTTCTTCTTCCGATTGCCCAGCGCGCCGAGCAGTCATTTCGTGACGCGGTGGCCACGCTGGACGACGATCATGGCCTTTCTACGTGGACCTCGCAACGGTGGGCCGATTTTGCCCGCGTCTGCGCCGCCAGTGATTTCGTTATTGAACAGAGTGTTCGTGACCCTTTGATGTTGCTCGAGCTGGCCGCCTGGGGCGAGCTGGACCGTGGCTTCGCCCCAGGCGAGCTGTGCGGTCAGATCGCCGGCGCCGTGCAACAGGCTGAAACAGAAGATGAACTGGGCTGCCTGTTGCGTCGTCAACGTACCCGCCAGCAAGTGCGCATCATCTGGCGCGACCTCACCCGCCAGGCGGACCTGGTGCAAACCTGTCGTGACCTTTCCGACATGGCTGACGCCAGCATCGACCAGGCCTACCAGTGGCTCTACCAGCGCCACTGCGCACAGTTCGGCACGCCGACGGGCCGGCGCAGCGGCGAGCCGCAGCACATGGTCATCCTCGGCATGGGCAAGCTCGGCGCGGTGGAGTTGAACCTCTCGTCCGATATCGACCTGATTTTCGCCTACCCCGAGGGCGGCGAAACAGTGGGCGTGAAGCGCGCCCTGGATAACCAGGAGTTTTTCATCCGCCTGGGTCAAAAACTGATCAAGGCGCTGGACCCGATGACCGTCGACGGCTTTGTGTTCCGCGTCGATATGCGCTTGCGTCCCTATGGTTCGGCCGGCGCGTTGGTGCTCAGTTTCAACGCGCTGGAGCAGTACTACCAGGACCAGGGCCGCGACTGGGAACGCTACGCCATGATCAAGGCGCGGGTAGTTGCCGGCGACCAGGTGGCCGGTGCGCAATTGCTGGAGATGCTGCGGCCTTTCGTCTACCGCCGTTACTTGGACTTCTCTGCCATCGAAGCGCTGCGCACCATGAAGCAGCTGATCCAGCAGGAAGTGCGGCGCAAAGGCATGGCCGACAACATCAAGCTGGGCTCGGGCGGCATCCGCGAAGTGGAATTTATCGCCCAGGCGTTCCAACTGATCCACGGCGGCCGCGACCTGAGCCTGCAACAGCGACCGTTGCTCAAAGTGCTCGGCACCCTGGAGGGGCAGGGCTACTTGCCGGCGGCGGTGATCGCCGAGTTGCGCAACGGCTATGAATTTCTGCGCTACACCGAACACGCGATCCAGGCGATTGCCGACCGGCAGACACAAATGCTCCCGGACAACCCGCAGGACCAGGCGCGCATGGCCTTCATGCTGGGCTTTGCCGACTGGGCCGCGTTCCATGAGCGCCTGATGTATTGGCGTGGTCGGGTGGATTGGCACTTTCGCCAAGTGATCGCCGACCCGGATGAAGAAGACGGCGCCGAAAGCGAACTGGTGGTGGGCGGTGAATGGTTGCCACTGTGGGAGGAATCCCAGGATGAAGACGCCGCCTGCCGCCAATTGGCTGAAGGCGGTTTTACCGACGCGCCCAAGGCCCTCAAGGCTCTCGCCAGTTTGCGCGGCAGCCCGCAATTGCGCGCCATGCAGCGCCTCGGTCGCGAGCGGCTGGATGCGTTTATCCCGCGCCTGCTCGCCCAGGCCGTCGAACACGCCAACCCGGACCTGGTGCTGGAGCGCGTGTTGCCGTTGGTCGAGGCCGTCGCCCGTCGTTCCGCTTATCTGGTGCTGCTCACCGAAAACCCCGACGCCCTGCGCCGCCTGTTGACCCTGTGCGCCGCCAGCCCGTGGATCGCCGAGCAGATCACCCGTTTCCCGCTGTTGTTGGACGAGTTGCTTAACGAGGGCCGGCTGTTCAAGCCGCCGCTGGCGCCGGAATTGGCCGCCGAACTGCGCGAGCGCCTCACGCGCATCCCCGAGGACGACCTTGAGCAGCAGATGGAAGCCCTGCGTCACTTCAAGCTCGCTCACCGCCTGCGCGTGGCGGCCTCGGAAATCGCCGGCAGCCTGCCGTTGATGAAAGTCAGCGACTACCTGACCTGGCTCGCCGAAGCCATCCTCGAACAAGTGCTGGCCCTGGCCTGGCGCCAGACCGTGGCGCGCCACGGCTCGCCGCAGCGGCTGGACGGCACCCTGTGCGATCCTGGGTTCATCATTGTCGGTTATGGGAAAGTCGGCGGCATTGAACTGGGGCATGGTTCGGACCTGGACCTGGTGTTTATCCACGACGGCGACCCTCAGGCCGAAACCGATGGCGCCAAGCCGATCGATGGCGCGCAGTTCTTCACGCGCCTGGGCCAGCGCATCATTCACCTGCTCACCACCCAGACCAACTCCGGCCAGTTGTACGAAGTGGACATGCGCCTGCGACCGTCGGGGGCATCCGGTTTGTTGGTGAGTTCCCTCGGTGCGTTTGATCGCTATCAAGAAAATGAAGCCTGGACCTGGGAACATCAGGCCTTGATCCGCGCAAGGGTGTTGGTGGGCAGCCAGGATGTGGGCCGTGCGTTCGAGCAGGTACGGGCTAAAGTGTTGGGGCGTGAACGGGACCTTGCCAAGCTGCGCCAGGAAGTCAGTGAGATGCGTGCCAAGATGCGCGATAACCTGGGTACCAAGGCCACGCTGGCCGGTACCGGCGCCAATGCCTTCGAAGCCACGGTGGCGTTCGACCTCAAGCAGGACGCCGGAGGTATCGTCGATATTGAATTTATGGTGCAATACGCGGCTTTGGCGTGGTCTGCGCAACATCCATCGTTGCTGCGCTATACCGACAATATCCGCATTCTGGAAGGCCTGGAGCAGGTGGGGCTGATGCCCGCCGCCGATGCCCATCTGCTGCGCGAGGTGTATAAGGCCTACCGTTCCGCCGCGCATCGCCAGGCCTTGCAAAACGAGGCCGGTACGGTGGCCGGGGATCAGTTCGCCGATGAGCGGCGGCAAGTGATGCGTATCTGGCAGGAGCTGGGGTTGAGCTGAAACACTATTAGGGCGGGGAGGCATAAGCCTCCCCGCATCGTTTGTGGAAACTACATGAATATTCTGATCGTTGGGCCCAGTTGGGTCGGTGACATGGTGATGGCACAGACACTGTTCGAGTGCCTGCGCCAGCGCCATCCAGGCTGCCAGATCGACGTGCTCGCCCCCGAGTGGAGCCGGCCGATCCTTGAGCGCATGCCGCAAGTGCGCGAGGCCTTGAGCTTTCCGCTCGGCCACGGCGCCCTGGAACTGGCCACGCGCCGTCGCATCGGCAAATCCCTGGCCGGCCGGTATGACCAGGCCATCCTGCTGCCCAACTCGCTGAAATCGGCGCTGGTGCCGTATTTTGCCGGCATCCCCAAGCGCACCGGTTGGCGCGGCGAGTTCCGCTACGTGCTGCTCAACGACGTGCGCACGCTCGATAAAGCGCGCTACCCGCTGATGATCGAGCGCTTCATGGCCCTGGCCTATGCGCCGTGTGCCGAGTTGCCCAAGCCGTACCCGCGCCCGCGCCTGCGGATCGACCCGGTCACCCGCGACGCGGCGCTGGCCAAGTTCGGCCTGAGCCTGGATCGCCCGGTATTGGCGCTGTGCCCGGGCGCTGAGTTTGGCGAGTCCAAGCGCTGGCCGGCGGAGCACTACGCCAAAGTCGCCGAGACGAAGATTCGTGAAGGCTGGCAGGTGTGGTTGTTCGGCTCGAAAAAAGATCATCCGGTGGGTGAAGATATCCGCCAGCGCTTGATACCGGGCCTGCGCGAGGAGGCGGTGAACCTCAGTGGCGACACGTCGCTGGCCGAGGCGATTGACCTGCTGTCCTGCGCGGATTCGGTGGTGTCCAACGACTCCGGCCTGATGCACGTGGCCGCGGCGCTGAATCGCCCGTTGGTGGCGGTGTACGGCTCCACCTCGCCAGGGTTCACCCCGCCGTTGGCCGACAAGGTCGAAGTGGTGCGCCTGGGCCTGGATTGCAGCCCGTGTTTTGATCGGACCTGCCGTTTCGGCCACTACAACTGCATGCGCCAGTTGCTGCCGCAGCCGGTAAACGATGCCTTGCAGCGGTTGCAGGGCACAGTGGTCGAGGTTAATTGAGTTGCGGGTACTGGTAATCAAGACCTCATCCCTGGGCGACGTGATCCATGCGTTGCCGGCACTCACCGACGCGGCGCGGGCGATCCCCGGCATTCAATTCGATTGGGTGGTGGAAGAGGGCTTTGCCGAGATCCCCACCTGGCACCCGGCGGTAGACAAGGTTATCAAGGTGGCGATTCGCCGCTGGCGCAAGAACCTCTGGCAAACCATCAAGAGCGGTGAATGGCGGCGCTTCAAGCAGCAAGTCCAGTCGACCAAATACGACCTGGTGATCGACGCCCAAGGCCTGCTCAAGAGCGCCTGGCTGACCCGTTATGTGCGTGCGCCGGTGGCCGGTTTCGACAAAAGCTCCGCCCGTGAACCGCTCGCCGCGCGCTTCTACTCGCGACGCCTGGCGGTGGCCCGTGGGCAGCATGCGGTGGAGCGTTTGCGCCAGTTGTTCGCCGTAGCGCTGGGTTATGACTTGCCCAAAGGCTTGGGCGACTACGGCTTGAGCGTCGACAAACTGCTCGGCCTGCCGCCGAAAAAGCCGTTTGTGCTGCTGTTGCACGGCACCACCTGGGACACCAAGCACTGGCCCGAAGCCTACTGGCGTGAGCTTGCCGAACGCATGGGGCGCCTGGGCGTGGACGTGAAGCTGCCATGGGGCAACGCCGCCGAAAAGGCCCGCGCCGAACGCCTGGCCCAAGGCCTGGGCAACGCCGAAGTACTGCCCAAGTTGAACCTGGCCGGGGTGGCCCGCGTGCTGGCCGGCGCCCGCGCCTGTGTGGCGGTGGACACTGGCCTCGGCCATTTGGCCGCCGCACTGGATGTGCCGACCATTTCTTTGTTCGGCCCCACCAACCCCGGCCTCACCGGCGCCTATGGCAAGGGCCAGATTCACTTGGCCAGCGACTGGCCGTGCGCGCCCTGCCTGCAAAAGCTATGTACCTATCAACCGACGGCCGACGACCTGCGTCGGTTCGACATCAAGCGCGAGTCGCCCCTGTGCTTTACGCGCTTGAACCCTGAGCGTGTGGCCAGCCGACTGAGCACGTTGTTATTGGCTGAGGAGCTGCACTGATGCAACTGGCGTTTGTTCTGTACAAGTATTTCCCGTTCGGCGGCCTGCAGCGGGACTTCATGCGCATCGCCCTGGAGTGCCAGCAGCGCGGCCATCAGATTCGTGTGTATACGCTGATCTGGGAAGGCGACATTCCACCCGGCTTCGAAGTGCTGGTGGCGCCGGTCAAGGCGTTCTTCAACCATCGGCGCAACGAGAAACTCAGCGCCTGGATGGCGGCCGACCTGGCCAAGCGCCCGGTGGATCGACTGATCGGCTTCAACAAAATGCCCGGCCTCGACGTGTACTACGCCGCCGATGGCTGCTTTGAAGACAAGGCGCAAAACCTGCGCCATTCGCTGTACCGCTATTTTGGCCGCTACAAACACTTTGCCGACTACGAACGCGCGGTGTTCGCCAAAGACGCCAAGACCGAAGTCCTGATGATTTCCGAGGTGCAGCAGCCGCTGTTCATCAAGCATTACGACACCCCGCTGGAACGCTTCCACCTGCTGCCGCCGGGTATCGCCCAGGACCGTCGCGCGCCGCCGGATGCGGCGCACATTCGCGAAGGTTTCCGTAAGGAATTCAACCTGGCGGATGACGACCTGCTGCTGGTGCAGATCGGCTCGGGCTTCAAGACCAAGGGGGTCGACCGCAGCCTCAAAGCCGTGGCTGCGTTGCCGGCGCAATTGAAGAAACGTACGCGCCTGTTTGTAATTGGCCAGGACGACCCCAAAGTATTCCAATTGCAGAGCGCCACGTTGGGCTTGGGCGATAACGTGCAGTTCCTCAAGGGGCGCAGCGATATCCCGCGTTTCCTGCTGGGCGCCGACCTGTTGATCCACCCGGCGTACAACGAAAACACCGGCACCGTCTTGCTCGAAGCCCTGGTGGCCGGGTTGCCGGTGCTGGTCTCGGCGGTGTGTGGTTATGCCCACTACATCAGTGAGGCCGACAGCGGCCTGGTGCTGGATGAGCCCTTCGAACAAACCCAGCTCAACGGCTACCTGACGCGCATGTTGAGTGATTCTGCACAGCGCGCGGCCTGGGGCCGCAACGGGTTGGCCTTCGCCGAGACGGCCGACCTCTACAGCATGCCGCAGCACGCGGCGGATGTGATCCTGGCGGAGCCAAAACGATGAAGTTGATGCTTGCCGAACCGTTCAAGACCCTCTGGGCCGGGCGTGATGCGTTCGTCGCCGTCGAGGCGCTGGAAGGCGAGGTCTACCGTGAGCTTGAAGCGCGTCGCACCCTGCGCACGGTGGTCGATGGCCGTGGCTATTTCGTGAAGATCCACCGCGGCATCGGCTGGGGCGAGATCGTCAAGAACCTGGTCACCGCCAAGCTTCCGGTGCTGGGCGCGGGCCAGGAATGGCTGGCGATCCAGCGCTTGCAGCAACTGGGCGTGCCGACCATGACCGCCGTGGCCTACGGCGAGCGCGGCAGCAACCCGGCCGACCAGCACTCGTTCATCATCACCGAGGAGCTGGCGCCCACCGTCAGCCTGGAAGACTTCAGCATCGATTGGCTCAAGCAGCCGCCCGAGCCGCGTCTCAAGCGCGCGCTGATCGCCGAAGTGGCGCGCATGACCGGCATGATGCATCGCGGTGGGGTCAACCACCGTGACTGTTACATCTGCCACTTCCTGCTGCACACCGACACGCCGGTGACCGCCGATCACTTCAGGCTCTCGGTGATCGACCTGCACCGCGCCCAGACCCGCGACAAGATCAGCCATCGCTGGCGTGACAAGGACCTGGCCGCGCTGTACTTCTCGGCGCTGGACATCGGCCTGACGCGCCGCGACAAACTGCGCTTCCTCAAGGGTTACTTCCAGCAGCCGCTGCGCCAGATCCTCGCCGAAGAGGCCGCGTTGCTGCAGTGGCTGCAGGGCAAGGCCGACAAGCTCTACGCGCGTAAGCAGCGATACGGGGATGCGCTCTGATGGCGGGTTGGAACCTGGAACCTGCCTATGCCGCCCTGGCGGACGACTTTGGAAGCCTCGAAGCGGTGTTCGCGCTGCAGGGCGAGCGGCTAACACGCGACCCGTTGTCGGAAGTGATCCGGGTGCAGCGTGACGGAGTCAATTACTACGTCAAGCGCTACGTCGGCGCCGGCAAGGGCTTGCGTCGCTACCTGGGCAAGCCGCGGGTCAAGTCCGAATGGCAGAACCTCAAACGCTTCGCCAAGTGGGGCATTCCCACCGCCGACGTGGTGGCCTGGGGCTTGGAGCGCAACGGCCTGGCCTACGATCGCGGCGCGATGATCACCCGTGAATTGCCGAAAACAGAAGACCTCTCCGCCCTGGCCGATCGCAAAGATACGCGCCTGCGCGACCCCAAGTGGGTGAGCGTGATCAGCCGCCAGCTCGCCGAATATACGCGCACGATGCACGATCACCGCTTCACTCATAACGACTTGAAGTGGCGCAACCTGTTGGTCGACGACCAGCAGACCCTGTACCTGATCGATTGCCCCAACGGCGATTTCTGGCGTGGTTTCTGGCTTAAGTACCGCATTACCAAAGACCTGGCGTGCCTGGACAAGGTGGCCAAATATCACCTGTCGGCTACCCAGCGCTTGCGTTTCTACATGCAGTACCGTGGGTGTCGGCGACTGACCGAGTCTGACAAGCGGCGTATTCGCCACGTAGTGAAGTTTTTCGAGGGGCGCGAATGAGTGATTTCCTGGCGGCTGAAGACCGTGCCTTGCTGGAGCGCAATGGCCTGGCGACGTTCGACGCGTTGTGGGCCAAGCAGTTGGACGCGGTTGACGAGCCCAATACCAGTGGCGGCGGCTGGAGCAGCGTATTTCGGCTGGAACTCGACGGCCACGCTTATTACCTCAAGCGCCAAAGCAATTACCTCACTCGCAGCCTTCGCAAGCCGTTGGGTGAGCCGAGTTTCTCTCGTGAGTTTCGCAATATCAGCCGTTACCGCACGCTGGGTATCCCGGCGTTGCAGGCGGCGTTCTATGGCGAGCGAAAAGTGGCGGGTGAGTACCGCGCGATGTTATTGACCCGGGCCCTGGATGGCTGGAATGACCTTGATTCGCTGCTCGAGCAATGGCCGTCGCTGAGCGAGGCCCAGCACCGCGCCATTCTGCTGGCCTCGCGGCAAGCTTGCGCGTCAGTTGCACGGCGTCGGTCAGGTGCACGGCTGTTTCTATCCCAAGCATATTTTCCTGCAGGCCACCGGTGACGGTTACGCCGCGCAGTTGATCGACCTGGAGAAAACCCGCCCGCTGTTGTTCGGCTGGCGTGACCGGGTCAAGGACCTGGAGCCGTTGTTGCGCCGCGCGCCGCAGTGGTCGGATGCGCAGGTGCGCCAACTGCTGGCGGCCTATGCCGACCAGCCGCAAGACAGCGCGCTGGTCGCCACCTGGCTGCAACGCCTGACGACGCGGCGTAGCCACAAGGAGAACCGCTGATGCGCCTGTCCGAGCTGAAAAACGCCGGCCGCACACCGAGCCTGCCCCTGACCCTCGACCTGGCGGATGCCGCAGGCCCCGGCCAACTGCAACTGCTGAGCCTGGTGCGCGTAATGCCTGGCGAGCGTTATGTGGGCGCAGCGGTGTGGCGCGGGCGCCCGGTGCTGGCCAAGTTGTTGGTGGGCAGCAAGGCTGCGCGGCACTTTCAGCGTGAACTCAGCGGCGTGCGCCTGTTGGCCGAGCAAGGCCTGACCACGCCTTTGCTGTTGGCCGATGGGTTGCAGGAGGGCGAAGGGGGCTGGCTGCTGTTCGAGTTTATCGAAGGCGCCGAAAGCTTGGCCGACGCCTGGCACGCTGTCGAAAGCCTGCCGCCATTGGCTGACGAGCAAACCGCCGTGCTTGCCCAGGCGTTAGGTGCGATTGCGCACATGCACACGCAAGGCTTGTGGCAGGAAGATCTGCACCTGGACAACCTGCTGCGTCAGCGCGACAAGCTGTACTTGATCGACGGTGCCGGTATCCGTGTCGAAGAGGCGGGCAAGCCGCTGTCGCGTCACCGAGTGCTGGAAAACCTCGGCGTGTTTTTCGCCCAGCTGCCCAAAAACCTCGAGCCGTTTACCGAAGAGTTGCTGGTGTACTACCTGCTCGGCAATGGCGAACATGCTTTGCCGCTGCAAGCGCTGGAGAAACAGGTGCGCAAGGTCAGCGCCTGGCGCTTGAAGGACTTTTTGAACAAGGTCGGCCGCGAATGCACGCTGTTCAGCGTGGCTCGCGGCGCATTTGGCTTGCGCGCGATTCGGCGTGAAGAAGAGCCTGCGATGCTGCCGGTACTGGAGCAGGCCGATGCGCTGCTCGACAACGGCCACATGTACAAGACCGGCGGCGCCGCCAGCGTGGCCAAGGTCGAAGTGGACGGTCGCGCGCTGGTGATCAAGCGCTACAACATCAAGGGCTTCGCTCATTGGCTCAAGCGCTTCTGGCGCCCGAGCCGCGCCTGGCATTCATGGCGCGAAGGCAACCGCCTGGCGTTCCTCGGCATCGCTACGCCAACGCCGTTGGCCGTGCTGGAAAAGCGTTTTTTCTGGCTGCGCAGCCGTGCTTACCTGATCACCGAATACCTGCCGGGGCCGGACATCATCGAGCGCTTCGCGCCCTACGTCGAACACGGCGACGCGCCGGAAAACGAATTGCTGGCGCTGGATCACCTGTTTGCCGAACTGATCCGCGAGCGCATCAGCCATGGCGACTTCAAGGGCCATAACCTGTTCTGGCATGAAGGCCGCTGGGCGCTGATCGACCTCGATGCCATGTGCCAGCACCACTCGGCCGCCAGCTTCGCGCCGGCGTTTGCCCGGGACCGCGCGCGGTTCATGCGGAACTGGCCGCGGGAGAGTGCGTTGTATCAGTTGATCGATCAGCGGTTACCCAGGGAGGTCGACGCCCCTGGTCGTTAAGCGGAACAGGACGTTTCCCACGCCAATTGGCGCATCCAGGCTCTGAACAACGGGTTTCGTGGTGCTAGATTTCCGCTCCCTTTTGATTATAAAGAAGAGCGGGTCATGCGCACTAAAATTGTCGGGTTATGGGTATTGGGGTGGGCATCCTTGGTTGTGAGTGGCTGCGGTACGGTGACCACGGCATTGCGCGAAGACGCCGTCACCGTCCAGGCGCTCAAGGCGAAAAAAACCTATTGCGAGTCTGTCCCACGTATCTACAGCGGTGTGGCCTACAACCTGTGTGTATTGCATGGGCCGCCGAATTCGCGAGCGGGGTTCACATTGAATAGCGTTCCCTGGGCTTTCATCGATGTGCCCCTCTCGGGTGTCATGGACACGCTCATCCTGCCCTATACGATCTACCGGCAAAGTGCCGACGGCAGCATTGAGCTTCGCTAGCCCTTTGTCGCTAACTGCTTTTCAACGCTTTTACGCTATAATCCCGCCCTTTAGCTGTTTCTCGCCCAGGCGGGATGCACACTTTTTTCAGGCGCAACCCGCCTGCATGCTGACCAAAAAGAGGCTAGACCCCTGTGGCATTGACGATTCTTGGCCTGTCCGGCGCCCTTAGCCATGATCCTTCCGCAGCCCTGTATATCGACGGCAAGCTGATCGCGGCCGCCGAAGAAGAGCGCTTCGTGCGCGACAAACATGCAAAGAACCGCATGCCCTACGAGTCGGCGAAGTTCTGCCTGGAGCAGGCCGGCATCAAACCTTGCGACGTTGACGTGGTGGCCATTCCGTTCGCCCCGATCAGCCTGTTCGGCGAGGCGCGCTGGCACTACGCCAAGCGTTACTGGTACGCCCCTGACCGTGCGCTCGACGCGATCCTGATGGGCAACCGTCGCTACAAGCGCTACCGCAACAAGATCGTCTGGTGCCTGGAGCAACTGGGTTTCGATCCGAAGAAAATCAAGATCGAACCGGTTGAACACCACCTGGCCCACGCTTCCAGCGCCTACCACTGCTCGGGTTTCCAGGAAAAAACCGCGATCCTCGGTATCGACGGTAAAGGTGAGTACGCAACCACGTTCTTCGGCTACGGCGAGAACGGCAAGATCCACAAGATCAAGGAATTCTACGACCCTGATTCCCTCGGTGGCCTGTATGGCGCGATCACCGAGTTTCTCGGTTTCGAGATGCTCGACGGCGAGTTCAAGGTCATGGGCATGGCGCCGTACGGCGATGCCAGCAAATACGATTTCTCGCGCCTGGCCTCCTTTGAAAACGGCGAATTGGTGATCAACACCGACTACGCCAACGTCATCGGCCTGCGCCGCTATAAAGAGAAGGGCAAGGGTTTCTACTTTTCGCCAAAACTGATCGAGTGGCTGGGCCCGAAACGCGAAGGCGACATCGCCGACGAGCCTTACATCCACTACGCCGCGAGCATGCAAGCGCTGTTCGAGAAGCTGGCCTTGCAGATGATCGACCACTACTTGGGCGACATCCTCAAGGACACCGGCAAGCTGGCCTTCGCCGGCGGCTGCGCGCTGAACGTCAAGCTGAACCAGAAGATCATCGCCCGCGACGACGTCAAGGAACTGTTCGTGCAGCCGGCGTCCGGCGATGCCGGCACCGCTGTCGGTGCGGCCGCCTACGTGTCCCACGCCCGTGGTGTGCCGGTGGAGAAGATGGAACACGTCTATCTCGGCCCGTCCTACAGCAACGAGGAGGTGATCGCCGCGTGCGCCAGGCACGAGAGCAAGCCGAACTGGCGCAAGATCGAAAATATGCCCCAGCGCATCGCCAAGATCATGGTCGACGGCAACCCGGTGGCCTGGTTCCAGGGCCGCATGGAGTTTGGCCCGCGCGCGTTGGGCGGTCGCTCGATCATCGGTTGCCCGAGCGCGACCGGCGTAGCGGATCGCATCAACCACCAGATCAAGTTCCGCGAGCGCTGGAGGCCTTTCTGCCCGTCGATGCTCGACACCGTCGCCCCGCAGATGATCAAGGTCGATCACCCGGCGCCGTTCATGACCTTCACCTTTGAAGTCGCCGAAGAATGGAAGGCCCGTGTGCCGGAAGTGGTCCATGAAGATGGCACCTCCCGCGCCCAGGTGCTCAAGCGCGAATACAACCCGCGTTACTACGACATGATGAAAGAGCTCGAAGTACTGACCGGCAACGGCGTGTCGCTGAACACCTCGCTCAACCGTCGTGGCGAAGCGATGATCTGCTCGCCGAAAGACGCGCTGGACATGTTCTTCGGCTCTGACCTGCAATACCTGATCATGGAAGACATCCTGGTCGTCAAAGACGGCGTGGATCCTTATGACGCGCTCGGCTGACCGCCACGTCCTGCAGTTTTGCCACGGTTACGATGGGCCGTTCCTGGACTGCGCACGGCAATACGCCAGTTTGTTCGCAGGCACAGGCTACAAGGTGACCACGGTGTTTCTCACCGGGGTCGCCGACCCGCAAGTGGCCGCCGGTTGCGCGTCCGATGAGGTGTTGTTCATGGAGTTCAGCTCCAAGGCCATTCGTGGTTTGAAGCTGGGCGCCATCCGTGAGCTGCGCAAAATCGCTGCGTCGCGCAACTTCAGTTTTTGTATTGCGCATCGCTTCAAGCCGATCTACATCGCCTTGCTCGGTACGCGGCTGCCGGTGATCGGTGTGCATCACGCCTTTGGGGATTACCTGCGTGGCAGCCGCAAGCTGTTTGCCGGGTTTTTCCGCAAGCGCCTGAGCCTGCTCGGGGTTTCCGACGCGGTGCGTGACGACATGCGCCGCTGTCTGCCGGCCTGGCCTGCGGCGCGTATCCAGACCTTGTATAACCGCATTGATGTCGACGCGTTGCAGGCCATTCAGGTGCCTGTGGACGAGGCGCGCGACGCCTTGGGCGTGTCGCCGGACGAATGGGTAGTCGGCAATGTCGGCCGCCTGCACCCGGACAAGGACCAGGCCACGCTGCTCAAGGGCTTTGCCCTTGCGCTGCCGCACTTACCGGCGCAAAGCCGCCTGGCGATCCTCGGTACCGGGCGGCTGGAGCAAGACCTGAAAAGCCAGGCCCGCGAACTGGGTATTGCCGACAACGTGCTGTTCCTCGGCCAGGTGCCGGATGCGCGCCGCTATTTTCGCGCGTTCGATGTGTTTGCCCTGAGTTCCGATCACGAACCGTTCGGCATGGTGTTGCTCGAAGCCATGGCGGCCGGCGTGCCGTTGCTGGCCACGGCGTGTGGCGGTGCGCGGGAAGTGGTCGAAGGCGTGGGTATCCTGTTTCCCTTCGGCGACGCCGAACACCTCGCCCAGGGGCTGCGGCACCTGGCGGCAATGGATCACCACCAGCGACGGCAGTGCGCCGAGATGATGCTGGAGCGTCTGCGCACGCATTTCTCGGATCAGGCGGTACGCGATACCTTCTGGCAACTGCCGCATGTTATTGAACTGACTGCGGGGGCTTGATGCTCAATCGATTCCAAGGTTGGCGCGAGCGCGGCTGGTCCGTCGTCGACGCACCTGCCTACAGCGACGCCTGGCAACGCTTTGGCGGCAGCGTCGCCACCCATCCGCAGGTGATCGAACGCCTGGCCGGGTTGGCCGATATCCCGGTGCGCTACCTGGCCTGGGAACAGGGCGGTGAGTTGCAGGCGTGTATCGCCACCTGGGGGCGCGACCTGGCGTTGTCCAAAGATGTGCTCAAGCAAAAGGGCAAGAAAGGCCTGTTTGACCTGGGCAATGCCGAGTTGATCCTGCCGGCCGCCGCTAACGCCCAGGCGCCGTTGCGTCATCGCGCACGTTACCTGTCGACCTTGAACGAAGGCCGTTTCAGCGGTCTCAAGTTGCAGGCCGAGCAGTTGGCCATGGCGCGAACCCCGGAAGAGCTGTCGAAGAAGTTTCGCTACAACCAGCGCCGCGAACTGCGCCTGCTGGAGGAGGCCGGGGGAGTGGTGCGACCGGTGAGTGAGTTTTCCAGTCGGGAGCTGGCGGCGATCTACTGCGATTTGTTCCTGCGTCGCTGGGGCTTTGTCGCCACGGGCGCCGAGCGCATGGCCGAGGTGATCGAGCTGCTGCGTGAATGGCTGATCGGCTCGGTGATCTTCCTCAACGAGGCGCCCATCGCCGTCCAGTTGGTGTACCGGGTCGAGTCGCCCGAGTGGATCAGCGTGGAATACGTCAACGGCGGTGTTGACCCGCAAACTCGCGCGTTCAGCCCGGGTAGCGTGTTGAGCTTCCTCAACACCCAAAGCGCCTGGGAACAGGCGCGCGAACTCGGCAAGCCGCTGCGTTTTTCCTTTGGGCGTGCCGACCGCGAATACAAGGACCGTTGGTGCAACCCCGTGCCGGTATTCAGCGTATGAGTGAGTCCGCGAGCCGTAAACAGGCGCTGCTCAAGCGCCATCGTCGTAATAAACGCATAAGCCTGTTGGTCGGCTTGCTGCTGTTGGTCTGCATCGGTGTGATGGTGGCCTGGTGGCTGCCGCTGCTGTTGGCGGTCGTGGGGTGGGTGGCCCATGAAGCCTGGTTTGCCGACCACCTGTTTTACTCGCCCAGCGACGACTATCAGTATCAGTTCGAGTCGCCGGATGAGCAGCCGCCAGTCAGCTTGGAAAATGGCCGGCTGGTGCTGGGCCAGGCGCTGGAGCTGTCGGGCGATGAGACGCTGGTCCTGGCGCTGCGCCTCAAGAGTGGTTGGTTGGGCCGCTTTATCGACCCCTGTATTGAATTGCCCGGGGGCGATCGTCAGGTCTTCGAGCGCGGCGTCGATGGGCTGCGCTACCTGAACCTCACCGGCCAGACGCAAGCCTTGATCGAGGGGCGGCTTGTGTTGCGCGGTCGCTTCTGTCGCGTGTTGGGCGCGCCGGTGCTGTCTGTATTCCGTCAGCCCGATGTGTGCCGGCAACGCATCATGGTCATTGCGCCCCATGCCGATGATGCCGAGCTTGCGGCTTTTGGCCTGTACAGCCAGGCCACGCAGCCGTGGATTGTGACGTTGACGGCCGGCGAGATCGAAGCCGGGCACTACCAGCAAATGGGCCTGAGCAAGCCTGACGCCGCACGGCTCAAAGGGCGTTTGCGAGCCTGGGACAGTATTGCCGTGCCGCGCTGGGCCGGGGTGGCACAGGAAAATTGCGTGCAGTTGGGGTATTTCTGCCTGCAACTGGCGGCGATGAAGGCTGAGCCTGACCGCGCAGTGGCTTCCCGAGAAGCCGATTTGAGTGATATCCGCCTATTTCGCCAGTTCAATCCGTTCCCGTTGCCTGCGGACGCCGATGGCTTACCGACCTGGAACAACCTGGTGGCGGACCTGCGGGCGCTGCTGCTGAAGGCGCGGCCTGAGGTCATCGTGCTGCCTCATCCGGTGCTCGATCCGCACCCCGATCATATCTGCGCCCAGCAAGCCGTGCTGGAGGCCTTGCAGGGGCTGGCATGGCAGCCGGACACATTGCTCGGCTACGCCAACCACCTGCATGACAATGACCGCTGGCCGATGGGGGATTCAGGGGCCAGTGTCGCTTTGCCACCCTGCTTTGATCCAACGTACACTTTGCGACCTTATTGCCTGTCGTTATCCGCGCAGCGCCAGTGTGACAAGGCGATGTCGCTTGGCATGATGCATGACCTGCAACCAAGGATGCCGTTCAAGCGGCGGGTGCGGCGGCTGATTCAACGCGTATTGGCTGCACGGGCGGTCTCGCCCTGGGGCGAGAACGAATTTTTCCGCAAGGCCATTCGGCGCCATGAACTTTTTTGGGTCATCAAGCACAAGTAACGTATGCCACGTACCTGGGGCGCAGAGCGCTCCATTAAAAAATGACAGTGAGTCTCCTTGTGATCAAACAGTGCCCTCGCATTCTGTTCCTCATCCCTTACTTTGGCCGTTGGCCGTTCTGGATGCCCTTTTTTCTCGAAAGCTGCCGGCATAACGCCGATATTGACTGGCTGCTGTTCAGCGATTGCCCGGTTCCGAATAACGTGCCTGACAACGTCAGGATTGAAAGCATTACGTTTGCCGATTATTGCGCGTTGGTTTCACAGCGGTTGAATATCAAGTTTGCGCCTCAGCAGGCTTACAAGTTGTGTGACATCAAGCCTGCGCTGGGGCATATCCATGCTGATCGCCTCACGGGTTATGACTTCTGGGCGTTTGGTGACCTGGATTTGATCTATGGCAACCTGCGCCGGTATTTCACCGCCGAGCGCCTGGCTGGTTTTGACCTGTTCTCGACACATGAGCGACGGGTCGCCGGCCATTTGTGCCTGATGCGTAACACCGCCAGAAAGCGCGAAGTGTTTATGCAGATGAAGGATTGGGAAGCGCGCTTCACTGATCAGGAGCATCATGCGCTGGATGAAGGGGCCTTCAGTAGGATCTTTCTGTGGCGTAAGAACTTTCCGAAGCCGTTGTTCGAGCTGGTGGGTAAGTTCAACCCCTGGCGCCGTCGCAGTGATTTCACCGAGGCGTACAGTACGCCCGGTGGTGTGATCAAGTGGCATGACGGCACTGACCGCTTCCCGCACCAATGGTTTTGGAAGAAGGGTCGCTTGACCAATGACCGGGATGGCGACCGGGAATTTCCGTATTTTCATTTCGTCTGTTGGAAGCGTAATCAGTGGTCGTCGCTGCCGCCGCCAAGCGCCGAGCACGTCGAGGCGCTGGTCGCCGAGATGTCCTGGGTCGTTGATGCCGAAGGTTTCCATCGAGGAGAGTTATGAGCCGGCGTTTCAAAGTCCTGCAATTGCAGCCGGACTACAATGTTAAATCCCATGATTTTGCCGACCTGGCCGAACAGATCGTCAAAGCGCTGCCCGCTGACCGCTACGAAGTCACCGCAGCGTTCCTGCGGGGCCGACCGGGGCCTGGCGAGCCGACAAGCCGCGCTGCGACCTCCGTCTACTTCGAGTTTCCCGATAAGGCTCTCAAGGGCATGAGATTGCGCGCCATGTGGCGGCTTTATCAGTTTTGTCGCAAGGAAAAGTTTGACGTGGTGGTGTGCAACCGCTTCAAGCCCGTCAACATGATGTTGCAGCTCAATCGGTGGCTGAAGATCCCGTTGTGCATCGGCATTTCCCATGGTTTTGGTGAGTATGACCGTCTCTACCGGCGCAAACAGGCGCAGCGCCTGATCGATGAACACTGGCGTTTCGTGGGTGTATCGCCGGCGGTCAAGCAGTACCTGCTGGATTGCCAGTGCGGGTTTACCGACCGCAACACCTACGCCATTACCAATGCGATCGATATCGAGCAGGCCGAAGCCTTGCAGCATTCGCGTGAAGCCGCGCGCGAGTTGTTGGGCATTGACCCGGCGGTACGCTTGATCGGTGCCTTGGGGCGCCTGGTGCCCGTCAAGGGCCATACCTATTTGTTGCAGGCGTTCGCCGCCCTGAAAGACAAGTACCCGACCGCGCAACTCGCCATCATTGGCGCCGGGCGCGAGGCGTCCAGCCTGGCCGCGCAAATCCAGAGCCTTGGCCTGGATGGTCGCGTGCATTTGCTGGGGTTCAAGGAGAATGCGCTGCAATACGTGCGCGCCTTTGATATCTGGGCAATGCCTTCGCTGGCGGAGGGCCTGGGGCTCGCGCTGCTGGAGGGCATGAGTGGGCGCCTGCCGGTGATCGCCTCGAGCGTACCGGCCATGCTTCCACTGATTGAAGGGGCGGGCGGCCTGGCGGTGGAGCCGGCCAACGTGCCTGAATTGACCCAGGCACTCGACACTTACCTGGCGCTGTCCGATGAAGCGCTCGCGCAGAAAGGCGAGCAGGCCTACCGGTACCTGCAGGCGCAACACGATATCGAGGTGTTCCGCCAGGAGTACCTGGCATTGATCGACTCAGGATTGGCTCAAGCACGCAGGAACGACATATGAATCAGAGTCAGGCCTTGGTCACAGTGATCATCGCGTCTTACAACCATGGGCCCTACATTGAGGACAGCATCCTCAGTGCCTTGAACCAGACGTATCCCAACATCGAACTATTGGTGATTGATGATGGCTCGACAGACGACAGCGTCGAACGCATCCGCCGCCTGCAGGAGCGCTACACGTTCGATTTTCGCGTCCAGCAGAATCAGGGGCTGACCAATACGCTCAACGGTGCTATTGCGCGGGCCAAGGGGACGCTGATCGTGCCGTTCGGTTCGGACGACATCATGTTGCCCGAGCGTATCGCGATACAGGTTGCGTATATGGATGGCAAGCCTGAGGTGGGAATCTGCGCGGGCAACATCGAGCTGATCGATTCCAATGGCGAGCTTTTCCCGGAAAAACGCCAGCGTCGTGATGTGCCGTTCCGGCGCCTGGACTTCGACGATATGTTCCTGGAGCGTAAACCTTACCCGCCGGCGCCCACGCTGATGATCCGGCGCGAGGCGCTGGAAAAGGTCGGTGGGTTTGACCCTGAGATTCGTCTGGAAGACTTGTTGATCGAGTTGAAAATTACCCGTGCCGGGTACTTTATCGACGGTTTGAACGTGCTCATGGCCCGGTACCGTAAACACGCTACCAACTCGTACAAGAATCATCGATTCATGGTCGACAACATCCTGCGTTCCTACGCGTTGTTCAGTGATCATCCGCAGTACGACGAGGTGCGTTACAAGTTCCTCAGTTCCATGTTCCTCAAGACCTCCAACCGTAATCGGGCGTTGGCTCGTGAGCTGCTGGCACAGATTCCTTTCCGTGCCTGGAACAAGAAGACCTGGCGTGGCCTGGCCCGTCTGTATTTTTCGCCGCTGGAAAAAGACTGAACCCGGCGCCGCTACGCCGGGTCAACGTTAGCGTGTTGCCGCCGGCCCCGTAGCCTGCGGCGTGCGTAGCGTGAACGACTGGGCCTGCTCGCGGATGCTCAGCGTGGCTTGTGGGGATGCAACGCACGCGTAGCCCGTGGCCAGTTGTTCAAAGTGAGTTTCGAACAGCCAGCCGCGGTCCTGGGGATAGCGCTGCATATGCTTCAAGTTGCGCTGGCGCAAGGCGTTGCGCAGCGCCGACGGATAGATGCGCATGTCCGCCAGGTCGATCAAGCCGAACTCACCGTCATCCATCAACAGTACGTTGCCCAGATGCAGGGAGCGGAAGTACACGCCGCGTTCGTGCAGTTGAGCGACGAACCGGCCAAAACGCTCTACCAGCGATTCCTGCAGGCTGGTGTCGAGGCCTTGCAGCACCTGGCGCAGTGTCTGACCGGGCAACGGTTGATAGCGAACCGCAGTGCTGCCATCGCGCAGGGTGTACAGGTTGAGCACCGAAGGTGAGGCAATGCCGTGCTCGCGCAGCTGTTGGCTGTTGCGGGCGAAGCGTTCCGACAGCGGGTTGAACCTGCCGGAGGTGTACCAGCGGCGGGCACGGAACAGCTTCAGGAAGCTGCCGTCTTCCAGTCGCAGGACTTTCGGGCCCAGACCGTCGGCTTCAACGACGTGGGCGTTGGCACACAATTGTTCGCGAGCCTGTGGAGCAAGCGTTTGCACGGGCACGCGTAGCAGGCTGCGACGGCGTTGGGCGATGCTCAAGCCGGCAATCAGGGCCAGCGGTATCCATAACAGGAACCAGTGTTCCTTGGGGCGCGAAAGAATCCCGCCGCCTTCGGTCAGGCCGCCGCCAATCCCATAGGCCAACAGCGAAGAGGCCAGGATGAACAACGGTTGTGCGCGTTGCTGCAGACCTACGTACAGGTCACGGCCGAGCATGAAGACCCATGGGATAAAGCCGATGATGCCAACGTAATAGAGCACGCCCAGGCTGAAACTGTGGGGTTCGCGAAGTTCATAGCCGTCGGAAGGTGTCAGAAAGAGTTCGGCGTTGTAGCTGTGCCCGATCCATGGGTGCTCGGCGATACGTTGCAGGGTCATGCCCCACAACTCGAAGCGCAATGAACTTCCGCGGTTGGTGATCAGCTCGGGGTAAAACAGCAAGATCGCGGCGCCCAGCAGTACCATGCCGACAATCAGCAGGGCCGAGCGACGGTTGCGGGTGGTGAAGCTCATCCACAGTATCGCCAGCACCAGGGCCACCAGTGGCGTTCTTGAGCCCGTCGCCAGTACGGCGGCGGTCATGATCACCAGGGCAGGCAGGCTGAACATGAACACCTGCAGGCGCTGGGTGGTCATGCAGATATATAGCCAATAGACGCAGAAGAACCCGAATACGTGGGAGCTCAGCAGCGGGTTGTCCAGCGCGCCCAGCCCACCCACCATGCGCAAGCCTTCAGCAAAGTGGGGAGCAAAGGCCACCAGGTTGCACGCACTGACTACCAGGGCGATCACGGCGGCGCTGAAAAAAATCGGCGCCAGCAATTCGCTGCGATAGTGCAGCAGCAAGCCGCACCCGGCGAACAGCATGAACGTGTGCAATGGCGTTTTGAATAAGCCTGAGTCCACCTCGGGTTCCGGGCTCCAGAACAGGCTGATCAGGGCCCAGCCCGCAAACAGCAGGAACGCGATGATCAGTGGCTCGCGCACCAGCTGTTTGAGTTCGCTGGGGCGCAGGCAAAGCAGCACAAGTGCAGGGGCACTGAACAGGAGGTAATAGAGCCGGTGCAGGCCATTGCGATTGGCCAGAAAGAACAATGAACTCAGTAACAACAGCAGTCCGACCGGCAAAACCCATAGGACCAGAAAATCGAAAACACGGTTGGAACCGTAGAGAAAACGCTTGGACTGCATAAATGAAGCCATTCCAGAAAGAGAAAGCCGACCATCTTAAGGTGGTGGCTATATAATGTCGCCGGTCGCATCCAACCAGGCTGTGGGGTCAAGCCGGGTGCAAGTACAACAGAGAAGCTGTGCTAAAGTCAGCATCCTTTTCAAAAACGCCGCGTGATATGACCGACTCCAGTCCGAGCGCAAGCCCTTCGAGCTTGAAAATATACTTCCGCCTGCTCAGTTACGTTAAGCCCTATGCCGGCTTGTTCGCGCTGAGTATCGTTGGATTTCTGATTTTCGCGTCGACCCAGCCCATGCTGGGTTACATCCTCAAATATTTCGTGGATGGCCTTTCCAATCCGCAAGCCGTGCTGTTCCCGAACGTGCCGTACCTGCGGGACCTTCAGTTGCTGCAGGCGGTACCGCTGCTGATCATTCTGATCGCGGCCTGGCAGGGCCTGGGTTCGTTCCTGGGCAACTACCTGCTGGCCAAGGTTTCCCTGGGCCTGGTCCACGACCTGCGTGTGCAGTTGTTCAATAATTTGTTGACCTTGCCCAACCGCTACTTTGACAACCACAACTCCGGGCACCTGATTTCGCGTATCACCTTCAACGTGACTATGGTCACGGGGGCGGCCACTGATGCGATCAAGGTGGTGATCCGTGAAGGCATGACGGTGATCTTCCTGTTTGCCTCGTTGCTCTACATGAACTGGCGATTGACGCTGGTGATGATCGCCATCCTGCCGTTGATCGCGGTCATGGTCAGCACCGCCAGCAAAAAATTCCGCAAGCAGAGCAAGAAGATCCAGGCGGCGATGGGTGATGTCACGCACGTTGCGTCGGAAACCATTCAGGGCTACCGCGTGGTGCGCAGTTTTGGCGGTGAGGTCTATGAGGAGAAGCGCTTCCTCAAGGCCAGCCAAAGCAATACCGACAAGCAGCTGCGCATGACCCGCACCGGCGCCATCTACACGCCGGCGCTGCAACTGGTGATCTACACCGCAATGGCCGTGTTGATGTTCCTGGTGCTTTACCTGCGTGGCGATGCCTCCGCCGGTGACATGGTGGCCTACATCACGCTGGCCGGCTTGTTGCCCAAGCCGATTCGCCAATTGTCGGAAGTCAGCTCGACTATCCAGAAGGGCGTGGCAGGGGCCGAGAGCATTTTTGAGCAGTTGGACGAGGAGATGGAGGTCGATCGCGGCACCATCGAGCGCGATAAAGTCAGCGGCCGCCTGGAAGTGCGTCACCTGAACTTCACCTATCCTGGCACCGAACGCCATGTGCTCAAGGACATCAGCTTTACCGCCGAGCCCGGACAGATGATCGCCCTGGTCGGACGTTCCGGCAGCGGCAAGTCGACCCTGGCCAGCCTCATCCCGCGTTTCTACCATCATGAAAGCGGCGAGATCCTGCTCGATGGCGTCGAGATCGAGGACTACAAGCTGCTCAACCTGCGCAAGCACATTGCCCAGGTGACCCAGCATGTGACCCTGTTCAGCGACACCGTGACCAACAACATCGCCTATGGCGATTTGGCGGGCGCACCGCGCGAGGACGTTGAAGCGGCGGCGGCGGATGCCAATGCCAAGGACTTCATCGACCAGTTGCCCAAAGGCTTCGACACGCAGGTGGGCGAAAACGGCGTGCTCCTGTCCGGCGGCCAGCGCCAGCGTCTGGCGATCGCCCGGGCCTTGCTCAAGAATGCGCCGCTGCTGATTCTCGATGAGGCCACCTCGGCGCTGGACACCGAGTCCGAGCGGCACATCCAGGTGGCGCTGGACAAGGTCATGCAGGGCCGCACCACGCTGGTGATTGCGCATCGCTTGTCCACCATCGAGAAAGCCGACCTGATCCTGGTGATGGACGATGGGCGGATTGTCGAGCGTGGCACCCATCGCGAGCTGCTGGCACAAAATGGCTATTACGCTCGCCTGCACGCCATGGGCCTGGATGCGCCAGTGTCGGCGGATATCACCTGAACCTGAGGTGAGGCGGGCAATCCGCCTCACCTGTGGCTCCTGCAACATCTTCTTCACACCCCCCACAAGCCTTCTGTAACCCTGTGCTAATATCGCGCCCCTGTTCATTTTGTATGTGGGTTGCTCCATGAAGTTGTCCATGCCGCGATTCGATCAAGCCCCTGTCTTGGTGGTCGGCGATGTCATGCTCGACCGTTACTGGCATGGTGGTACCTCACGGATTTCCCCTGAGGCACCGGTACCGGTAGTCAAGGTCGAGCAAATCGAAGACCGTCCAGGTGGCGCTGCCAACGTTGCCCTCAATATTGCCGCCCTCGGCGCCCCGGCCTCCCTGGTGGGAGTGACCGGCGACGACGAAGCCGCCGACAGCCTGGCCAACAGCCTGCGCGGTGCTGGCGTGCGTGCGCTGTTCCAGCGCATCGCCCATCAGCCGACCATCGTCAAGCTGCGGGTCATGAGCCGTCACCAGCAATTGCTGCGTATCGATTTCGAAGAACCCTTCGCCACCGACGCATTGGCCCTCAGCGGCCAGGTCGACGAACTGCTCGAAGGCATCAAGGTGCTGGTGCTGTCCGACTACGGCAAAGGCGCGTTGAAGAACCACCAGGCGTTGATCCAGGCCGCCAAGGCCAAGGGCATCCCGGTATTGGCCGATCCCAAGGGCAAGGACTTCTCGATTTATCGAGGCGCCAGCCTGATCACGCCAAACCTCAGCGAGTTCGAAGCCATCGTCGGCGGTTGCGCCGATGAGCACGAACTGGTGAGCAAAGGCGCCGCGCTGATGGCCGATCTCGACCTGGGGGCCTTGCTGGTGACCCGTGGCGAGCACGGCATGACCCTGCTGCGCCCCGGCCACCCGGCCATGCACCTGCCGGCGCGGGCGCGTGAAGTGTTCGACGTCACCGGTGCCGGTGACACGGTGATTTCCACCCTGGCCGCGTCCATCGCGGCCGGCGAAGAACTGCCCCACGCCGTGGCCCTGGCCAACCTGGCGGCGGGCATCGTGGTCGGCAAACTGGGTACTGCTGCCATCAGCGCGCCTGAGCTGCGCCGCGCTATCCAGCGTTCCGAGGGTTCGGAGCGCGGTGTGTTGACCATCGAGCAATTGCTGCTGGCGATTGACGATGCGCGTGCGCATAACGAAAGCATTGTGTTCACCAATGGCTGCTTCGACATCCTGCACGCAGGCCACGTGACCTACCTTGAGCAGGCGCGCGCCCAAGGCGATCGCCTGATCGTCGCGGTCAACGACGACGCTTCGGTCAGCCGCTTGAAAGGTCCGGGCCGTCCGATCAACAGTGTCGACCGACGCATGGCCGTGCTGGCCGGGCTGGGCGCGGTGGACTGGGTGATCAGCTTCCCTGAAGCGACCCCGGAAAACCTGCTGGCCCAGGTCAAGCCCGACGTGCTGGTCAAGGGCGGCGACTACTCCGTCGACCAGGTGGTCGGCGCCGATATCGTCAGCGCCTACGGTGGTACGGTCAAAGTGCTGGGCCTGGTTGAGAACAGCTCGACCACGGCGATTGTCGAGAAGATCCGCAGCAATGACTAAGGCTGATCCACGGGTTCTGATTACCGGCGGCGCGGGCTTTATTGGCTCGCACCTGGTCGATGCGCTGCTTGCCAAGGGCTACGCCGTGCGTGTGCTGGACAACCTGTCCACGGGCAAGCGCGGCAATCTGGCGTTGGACAACCCCCGTGTCGAGCTGATCGAAGGTGATGTGGCCGATGCCGAGCTGATGGCGCGCGCCGCTGTCGGCGCGATGGCGGTGGTGCACCTGGCGGCGGTGGCGTCGGTACAGGCTTCGGTGGATGACCCGGTCAGCACGCACCAAAGCAATTTCGTCGGCACCTTGAACGTCTGCGAAGCCATGCGCAAAGCGGGCGTCAAGCGCGTGGTGTATGCCTCCAGCGCTGCGGTGTACGGCAATAACGGCGAAGGTGCTTCAATCAATGAAGAGACCACCAAGGCACCGTTGACGCCCTATGCCGTGGACAAGCTGGCCGGCGAGCACTACTTCGATTTCTACCGTCGCCAGCATGGTCTGGAGCCGGTGATTTTCCGCTTCTTCAATATCTTCGGGCCGCGCCAGGACCCGTCCTCGCCGTACTCCGGCGTGATTAGTATCTTCAGCGAACGTGCCCAGCAGGGCTTGCCGATTGCCGTGTTTGGCGATGGCGAGCAGACCCGTGACTTCATGTACGTGGAAGACCTGGTGGACGTACTGGTGCAGGCCATCGAAGCGCCGGACGCGCCGTTGGGCGCGATCAACGTAGGCTGGAACCGCACCACCACGCTCAAGCAAGTGCTGCAGGCATTGGAAGAAGCGGTGGGCTCGCTGCCTGCCGTGACCTACGGGCCTGCGCGTTCGGGGGACATTCGGCATTCGCGGGCGAATAACCAGCGGTTGCTGGCCAACTTCACATTGCCGCAGCCAACACCGTTAAAGGTGGGGCTGCAGCGCCTGCTTAACGGCTAACCGCGATCTCAATGTGGCAGGGGGGCAACCCCTGCCACATGTGAGTATTTAGCCTTTGGCCTTTTTCTTCGGCACGATCTTACGCAGCACGCGCCGCGCCAATCCCTTCAACTTCGATTCTTTCTCCGGCTCCGCCAGGCTTCTGCTGCCTCAGCCAATCCTTCCAGCGAATGCGTTCTTCACGCACCAGCCATCCCTCTTGCCGGGCGAAACTTTCTGCCAGGTACAAACCCCGTGTACTGGCCGGGTACAACTGGTCTTTCTTGACGGTATAAAGCTCCGGAAGCGGCTGGCCATCTTTGAGCGGCATCAGGTACAAATCCGGCCGCTTGCGATCAAGGCGTGCGACCAATTGGTCGCCCTCCAAGCGCTCATCCACATGGAACAGGCTCAGGGACTTGGCTTCCTTCGGCACTTCCAGGCGCAGGTCGTAAATCAGTTGCAGCGACGCCGTGGGCAAATGCACATAGGCCCGAGGACGTTCAATCAGTTGGGTGGTTGCGCAACGCACCGGGCGGGCGGCGCCAGACAGCGGGCTCAAGCGAAAGGGCAGCGCTTCGCGGTAATGCAGCGCGGCGGAGTAGGGCGCGGGTAGCCACGTGTCATTGAAGCGCCCGCCGAGCCAGCCTTCAGGTGTTTCCAGCAGGCACTCCTCGGCAATTTCCTGGATGGCCGTGTGCAGCGGCAGGTTCAGTTCATGGGCCGGGACGTAGCCGGAGATCAGCTTGAGCACCACATCGCCACGGTCTTGGCGGCGTTGGCGCACCAGCACCCAATAATCGCGATTTTGCCAATGCAGGGTCAGTCGCACCGACACGCCGAGGTTCGCCAGTTCGACGGCGAAGCGCTCGGCGTCTGGCACGTCGACCGGCTTGCGCCGTTGCAGGGTCTGGGCGAAATTGAGCGGCATGCCCACGCTTTGGTAGCTCAGGCCTTCGGGGGTGGCTTCGACGTGCAGCGGCAGTGTTTTAAAGTTGCTCGGGTTTTTTCTAATGAGCGTTCGCGGCATGTCGGCTCCTTTGTGCGACGGGGTCGGCCGCGTCGGCGGCATCAGAGTTGACGAATGACCTTGGCGGCGGTTGCCACGTTATGGGCCAGGTGCAGCGGGTTGATGGTCCCGACAATAGCACTGGCAACGCCCGTGTGCGCAAACAACAGCATGAAACTGGCGTGTATTGGATCCATTCCAGGTTCCAGGCAGACATGGCCGCTGGCCAGCGCCTTTTTGACCAGGATTCCCTTGCCGTGGGCCGCCGCATAGTCAATGACGGCTTCCTCGGCCTGTTCGTTCAAATTGTAGGTGACCATCGCGCAGTCGCCCTGTTCCAGAGCCTTAACGCCGCCTTCGACGGTTTTGCCGGAGAAGCCGAAACCACGAATCTTGCCCTCTTGTTTCAACTGCGCCAGGGTCTGGTAAACCTCGCAGTCGTTGAGGATGTGCAGGTCGTTGCCGTCGGAATGCACGAGCACCAGGTCGATAAAATCCGTTTCCAGGCGTTTCAAGCTGCGCTCGATCGACAGGCGCGTATGGGCTGCGCTGAAATCGTGGCGGGACACGCCGTTGTCGAACTCTTCGCCGACCTTGCTGACGATTACCCAGTCTTTGCGCTGGCCACGCAACAGCGGCCCGAGGCGTTCTTCGCTGCGCCCATAGGCGGGCGCGGTGTCGATCAGGTTGATGCCCAGTTGGTGTGCCTGGCGCAGCAACATCCGCGCTTCGTCGTCATCCGGGATCTGGAAACCGTTGGGGTACTTCACCCCTTGGTCGCGGCCCAGCTTGACGGTGCCCAGGCCGAGTGGCGATACCAGCAGGTCGGTGCTGCCCAGGGGGCGATGCAGGTCGTGCAGGGTGGGCAGGCTCATGGCAACAGATGCTCCCAGGCCGGTACGCCGACGCTGGGTTTTGGCAGGTCGGGCAGCGGCGCCGATGCGCTTGGGCGGATGCCGTCACGTTCGAGGCTGTTGATCACCCGGTCGGCGAAGTCCGGCGCCAGGGCCAGTTTGGTCGGCCAGCCGACCAGCAGGCGGTCGTTTTCGGCCACGAAGGCGTTGTCGGGGCGGCTCAGGCCCGACTGCAGCGGTTCGGCCCGTTCGACGCGCAGGGTGGCCCACTGGGTGTGGCTCATGTCGATCCACGGCAGCAGTTGCGCCAGTTCTTTTTGCGCGGTGACGATTTGTTCTTCGGGGGTACGGGCCACACCGTCGGCTTCGGCAATATCGCCGCCGATGTACCACACCCAGTTGCCATCGGCCGCGGGGTGAGTGGTGACGGTGAGGCGCGGCTTGGTGCCGCCCCCCAGGCAATGCGCGTACAGCGGCTTCAGGCCCGGCCCTTTGGCGATGATCATGTGCAATGGGCGGGTTTGCATGGCCGGCTGGCTCAGGCCAAGGGCGGCGAGTAAATCAGCGGTACCGCCGCCGGCGCTCAGCACGATGCGTTGGGCGCGGATCTCACGGCCATCGACCCTCAAGCCCACCAGGGTCTCGCCGTCGCGCAGCGGTTCGATGTGTTGCCCGGCGAGCAGACCGTCACCGGCCAATTGCGCCAGGCGGTTGATCACGCTGGGCACATCCACCACCAACTCCGACAGGCGATACACCTTGCCCTTGAAACGGCGGTCTTGCAGCGCCGGCGGCAAGTCGTCGCCCTTGACCTGGTCGACTCGGCCGCGCACGGCCTTGCTCGCGAAGAAGCTGGTGAGGTTGCCGGCGAGCGTGCCAGGCGACCACAGGTAATGAGCCTGGGAGAGCACGCGCACGCCGGACAGGTCCAGCTCGCCGGTGCCGGCCAGGGCTTCGCGCCAGCGGCGCGGCATATCGGCAATGGCTTCGGAGGCGCCGGTGAGGGCGCCGTGCAGGGCGTATTTCGCGCCGCCGTGAATAATCCCCTGGGACTTCACGCTTTGTCCGCCACCCAAGGTGGCGCTTTCAACCACCACCGTGGAAAAGCCCTGGCGGCGCAGGCGCGCGTTCAGCCAAAGGCCGGCAACCCCAGCGCCGACAATCAGAACGTCGGTGGAAATAACGGATGGCATGGGCGACCTCAGTGTTCAAGACAAGAGGCGCAGTATACAGGCTGTTGAGTGACGGTCAGTGCCCGGCGGTTTTCGAGAACAGTTGGATGACCACCACGCCCAGCACAATCAGGCCCATGCCCAGCATTGCCGGCAGGTCGAGCTTTTGCCCGTAAATAAACAACGCCGCAATGCTGACCATCACGATACCCATGCCGGCCCACACGGCGTAGGCCACGCCCACCGGCACGGTGCGCACGACCAGGGTCAGCATCCAGAAGGCCACACCGTAGCCGACGATCACCAGCAACAGCGGGATAGGCGTGCTCAAACCTTTGATGGCTTTCATCGACACAGTGGCGATCACTTCCGAGCAAATGGCAATGGCCAGGTAGTAGTAAGCGATGTTCATGGCGTTGGTCCTCAGTGTTGGGCGCTTTGATATGGCCGCTATTCTAGGGGTTGCTCAGATGCGGTAAAGTCATTACCTATCCGATTGAGAGATGGGTTGTGCCATGAGCGTGCAGTGGAATCTGGAGCAGATGCGCTTGTTTGTGAGTGTCGCCGAGCAACGTTCGTTTTCGGCGGTCGCGCGCGGGCAGCGCAAGGCTCAATCGGCGGTGAGCAATGGGATTGCGTTGCTGGAGGCCGACTTGGGCGTGAGCCTGTTTGAACGCAGCAGCGGCCGTCAGCCCCGTCTGACCGAAGCCGGCGCGGTATTGCTTGAAGAAGCCAGGGAGGTCTTGCGCCAATGCGAGCGGCTCAATGGCCGTGCGCTGTCGTTGATGCGCGGCGAAGAGGCCTGCCTGCGCCTGGCCCAGGACGAGGCGATGTTGTACCAGCCGGTTCTGGACAGCCTGGATGCCCTGGCCGGGAAATTTCCGAACCTGGAGGTGCAGCTTTCCAGCGCCGCACAAGGCGATGTCGCACGCAAGCTGGTGGAGCGCAAGGCTGACCTGGGCATGCTGTTCTATCACGACCAGATCCCTGAAGCGCTGGAGCGGCGGGTGGTGGGCAGTGTCGAGATGGTCACTGTCTGCGGGCGCAACCACCCCTTGGCTGCGCAGAGCAGCGTGGATTGTCAGCGTCTGGCGCAGTTTCGGCAGTTGCTGATGTCGACCCAGACCAGCGTGTACCCCGGCAGCGAAGCCGCCAGCCCGCAGGTATGGCGCGCCGACAGCTTCTACGTGCTGGCCGAATGGTTGATCCGTGGCCTGGGCTGGGCCTGGTTGCCCAGGCACGTGGTGCAATACCCCGCCTATCAAACTCATATGGTCGAACTCGACAGCGAATGGACCCCGCCCGCGCTGGTTGTTGAGTTGGTGTGGCGCCGCGACGAGCCCCTGGGCCCCGCCGCGCGCTTTCTCGCCCAACGTTTTGCCGAGTGCCTGCGGGCCATTGACTAAAAAAGCCGATAAACTCCGCCGCCATGAATAGAACTCTCTATAGCTGTCTGTTTTACCTGGCGCTGCCGTTGGTGGCTTTACGTCTGTGGCTGCGCGCGCGCAAGGCGCCGGCCTATGCCAGGCGCGTGGGCGAGCGATTTTCCTACGGCTTGCCGGCCATGCAGCCTGGCGGGATCTGGGTGCATGCCGTGTCGGTGGGCGAAAGCATTGCCGCGGCGCCGATGATCCGTGGGTTGCTGGCGCGTTATCCACAGCTGCCGATCACCGTCACCTGCATGACGCCCACCGGTTCCGAGCGGATCCAGGCGTTGTTCGCCAATGAGCCGCGCATTCAGCATTGCTACTTGCCCTATGACTTGCCCTGCGCCGCCAAGCGTTTTCTCGACCGTGTGCAGCCCACGCTCGCGGTGATCATGGAAACCGAACTGTGGCCCAACCACATCCATGCCTGCGCCATGCGCGGTATTCCGGTGGCGCTGGCCAATGCGCGGCTGTCGGCGCGTTCGGCCAAGGGGTATGGGCGGTTTGCCAGGCTGACGGCGCCGATGCTGGCGCAAATGAGTTGGTTCGCCGTGCAGACGCAGGCCGAGGCCCAGCGTTTCCTGAGCCTTGGGGCCCGGCCGGAAACCGTGGAAGTCACCGGCTCGATCAAGTTCGACCTGACCATCGACCCGCAGTTGCTCGCGCGTGCGGCCGCCCTGCGTGAACAATGGGGCGCCAGCGAGCGCCCGGTGTGGATCGCCGCCAGTACTCACGAAGGTGAAGATGAAGTGGTGTTGGCGGCACATCGTCAATTGCTCGCCAGCTATCCGAATGCCCTGTTGATTCTTGTGCCGCGTCACCAGGAACGCTTTGGCCCGATGTTCGACTTGTGCGAGCAGCAAGGCTTTGCCACGGTGCGCCGTTCCACCGGTGAGCCGGTGAGCGCAAACACTGCGGTGTTGCTCGGCGATACGATGGGCGAACTGCTGTTTCTATACGCCTTGGCCGACAGCGCTTTTGTCGGCGGCAGCCTGGTTGCGACGGGCGGGCACAACCCGCTGGAGCCGGCGGCCCTGGCTAAGCCTGTGATCATGGGGCCACATGTATTCAATTTCCTGGAAATCACCGCAATGCTGCGTGAAGCGGGAGCGCTGCGAGAGGTTGATGACGCTGAAGGACTCGCTGAAGCCGTGCGCCAGTTGTTCGAACTGCCGCAGGACGCGCGCAAGATGGCGCAGGCGGGGCTGACGGTGATGCAGGCGAACCAGGGCGCGCTGAAGCGTTTGCTGGATGGGTTGGGCAGACTGCTAAGTCGCTGACATGTTCAACATGTGGGAGGGGGCAAGCCCCATCCCACATTTGTTTTGTGTTGTGGTCAGTAGCCCGGGCGAGCCTTGAGCTGCTCGGCGGCGGCTTTGGCCAGGTCCGGCGGCAGGAAGTCTTTGTCCGGGTTGTAGTCGGCCTTGAGGTAGCGCGCCAGGTCCTGCAAGTCACCTGGGTTCAACGTCCCCGCCGCCTGCTTCAAGCGCAGGTTATCGAGGATGTAGTCGTAGCGGCTGTTGTTGTAATTGCGCACCGACGCGTACAGCTGGCGCTGGGAGTCGAGTACGTCGACGATATTGCGCGTGCCCACCTGGTAACCGATTTCCGTGGCTTCCACGGCGCTCTGGTTGGAGATGATCGACTGGCGGCGTGCCTGCACCTGTTCCACATCGGTGTTCACCGCGCGATGCAGGTTGCGGGTGTTTTCCACCACTTGGCGGCGCAGGCCTTCGCGCTGCTGCTCGGTCTGGCCCAGGCGCGAATAGGATTCACGCACTTGTGAGCTGGTCAAGCCGCCGCTGTACAGCGGAATGCTCAGGCGCAAACCGATGGTGCGTTGCTCTACGTCGCCACGGTACGGCGTGCCGAAGGCGTTCGGGTTGCTGAAACCGAGGGCGTCGTTATCACCTTTTTCATACTGTGCCACCGCGTCCAGGGTGGGGGCGTGGCCGGCCTTGCGCTGCTTGAGGGTTTCTTCGGCGGCGGTGACGGCGTAATTGCTGGCGAGCAGGTTCAGGTTCTGGCGGCCGGCGGTGTCGACCCAGGCCTTGGCGTCGTTGGGCAGCGGCGGCAACACCGGCAGCGTATGGACAATGCCCTGGATCGAGTTGTATTGGCGGTTGGTCAGCGTGATCAGTGCTTCAAAGGCGTCTTCGACCTGGCGCTGGGCGAGGATGCGGTTGGCCCGGGCGGTGTCGTAGCTGGCTTGGGATTGCAGCACGTCGGTCTTGTCCGACAGGCCCACATCGAAGCGCTCGTTGGATTGGTCCAACTGGCGCTTGAACGCATTTTCTTCGGCTTTGGTGGACGCCAGGTTGTCCTGGGCGCGCAGCACGGCGAAGTAGTTTTCGGCGCTTTGCAGAATCAGGTTCTGTTCGGTGGCCGACAGTTGCAGCGCGGCCTGTTCGTTGACGGCTTCGGCGGCTTGCAACTGGAACCAGCGGTCGGCGCGGAACAGCGGCTGGCTCAGGGTGGCGCGCCACGAATGGGCATCCCGGTTGGCGGTGGCTGCGGGGGTGTCGATCTGGGTGCGGACATTGTTGATATCGGCACCGGCCGACAGGTTTGGCAGCAACCCGGCACGGGCCTGGGGTATCACTTCCTTTTGTGCGCCGTACTGCGCGCGGGCGGCGGCCAGGTCGGCGTTGTTATCCACCGCTTCCTGATACACGCTGACCAGGTCGGTTTTGGCGGACAAGGGCGCTTCAACTGCCCAGACCATCGTGTTGGTTGCACAAGACACGGCAACAGCCAGTGAAAGTTTGCGCAGCATGAGGCGATCCCTGATTAATATTACGGCTATAATTTATCGGCCAAGGCTACGGCGACTCTTCCAGAGCGTCAAGCCTTAAGCCGTAGCCGAGTGTAGTGGCGGTTCCACGGCTCAACAATCTGCAATCACGCCATTCATCACGCTGAATGCACCGCCATTGGCAATTTGCCCACGCCATGGTCTAGACTGGCCGCGTTCTTGTCGGGGTGCCTTGTTGGAAGGCTGAGATCGGTAAATACCGGATCCCGTTGAACCTGATCAGGTTAGCGCCTGCGTAGGGAACAAGATTTCTCGTCACCCGGCGAGTCCTCTTGTGCTTCGTCCGGGATGCTGTTCGACAATCGAACAGTCCTCTGTATTGAGCACAGCACTGCTTGCAGTGCGTCCATCCGTCACAGGTTCGCTCCGACAAAAATCCACCGCCTGGATAAGTTGGAGAGCCCGTGATGACGACAACACAAAAAAATACCGTGCACCTGAGTGAATCGGCCAAGGTCGACTCCGGCTCCGTGCAACCGTTTACCCGTTCGCAAAAAATCTACGTGCAGGGCACTCGCCCGGACATTCGTGTGCCGATGCGCGAAATCAGCCTGGACGTGACCCCCACCGATTTCGGCGGTGAAATCAACGCCCCCGTCACTGTGTACGACACCTCTGGCCCCTACACCGACCCCAACGTGATCATCGACGTGCGCAAAGGCCTGGCCGATGTGCGCTCACCCTGGATCGAAGTGCGCGGCGACACCGAGCGCCTGCCTGGCCTCACGTCGCACTTCGGCCAGCAACGCCTGAGCGATGCCGAATTGACCGCCCTGCGTTTCGCCCATGTGAAAAACCCGCGCCGCGCCAAGGCCGGCGCCAACGTCACTCAGATGCATTACGCGCGCAAAGGCATCATCACCGCCGAGATGGAATACGTCGCCATCCGCGAAAACATGAAGCTCGAAGAGGCCCGCGCCAGCGGCCTGCTTGACCAGCAACACGCCGGCCACAGCTTCGGCGCCAGCGTGCCGAAGATCATCACGCCAGAATTCGTGCGCGAAGAAATCGCCCGCGGCCGTGCGATCATTCCGGCCAACATCAACCACACCGAACTGGAGCCGATGATCATCGGCCGTAACTTCCTGGTGAAGATCAACGGCAACATCGGCAACAGCGCCCTGGGTTCGTCCATCGAAGAAGAAGTGGCGAAACTCACCTGGGGCATTCGCTGGGGTTCGGACACGGTGATGGACCTGTCCACCGGCAAGCACATCCATGAAACCCGCGAGTGGATCATCCGTAACTCGCCGGTGCCGATCGGTACCGTGCCGATCTACCAGGCCCTGGAAAAAGTCGGCGGTGCCGCCGAAGACCTGACCTGGGAGCTGTTCCGCGACACCCTGATCGAACAGGCCGAGCAGGGCGTCGACTATTTCACCATCCACGCCGGCGTGCTGCTGCGCTACGTGCCGCTGACCGCCAAGCGCGTCACCGGCATCGTCTCCCGTGGCGGTTCGATCATGGCCAAGTGGTGCCTGGCGCACCACAAGGAGAACTTCACCTACACGCATTTCGACGAAATCTGCGAAATCATGAAGGCCTATGACGTCAGCTTCTCCCTCGGCGACGGCCTGCGCCCCGGCTCGATTGCCGACGCCAACGATGCCGCGCAATTCGGCGAGCTGGAAACCCTCGGCGAGCTGACCAAGACCGCCTGGAAGCACGACGTGCAAACCATGATCGAAGGCCCGGGCCACGTGCCGATGCAGTTGATCAAGGAGAACATGGACAAGCAGCTTGAATGCTGCGACGAGGCGCCGTTCTACACCCTTGGCCCTTTGACCACCGACATCGCGCCCGGCTACGACCACATCACCTCCGGCATCGGTGCGGCGATGATCGGCTGGTTCGGCTGCGCCATGCTCTGCTACGTCACGCCCAAGGAACACCTGGGCCTGCCGAACAAGGATGACGTGAAGACCGGGATCATCACCTACAAAATCGCCGCGCATGCCGCCGACCTTGCCAAAGGCCACCCAGGCGCGCAGATCCGCGACAACGCCTTGAGCAAGGCGCGTTTCGAGTTCCGCTGGGAGGACCAGTTCAACCTCGGCCTGGACCCGGACACCGCGCGTTCCTATCACGATGAAACCCTGCCGAAAGACTCGGCCAAGGTCGCGCATTTCTGCTCGATGTGCGGGCCGAAGTTCTGCTCGATGAAAATCACCCAGGAAGTGCGGGAATACGCCGCCAACCAGCGCATTGATGCGGTGGACGTGGACGTGGCCAAGGGTTTGGCGGAGCAGGCGCAGCGGTTCAAGCAGGAAGGTAGTCAGTTGTACAAAAAGGTCTGATCAAAGATTGGAGGTGCTGGTACTGGCCTCATCGGGGGCTTGCCCCCGATAGCAATCTCCCAAACAACAAATGTTCTTCAGAGACAACACCCTTGAGCATTCAACCCAGCACCTACTCCCCTGATATCGCAGTGCCGAGCGACAAACGCGTGTTCGGCGCCCGCGACCTGTTCTCTCTATGGTTCTCCCTCGGCATCGGCCTGATGGTCCTGCAAACCGGCGCCCTACTCGCGCCGGGCCTGGGGTTGTTCGGCTCGTTGCTGGCGATCTTCCTCGGCACGCTGGTGGGCGTGCTGTTGCTGGCCGCCGTCGGTGTAATCGGCAGCGACACTGGCCTGTCCGCCATGGCCGCGCTCAAGCTCAGCCTCGGTACCCAGGGGGCCAGCCTGCCCGCGCTGCTTAACCTGCTGCAACTGGTCGGCTGGGGTTCGTTTGAAATCATCGTGATGCGCGATGCGGCCAGCCTCTTGGGCGCGCGGGCGTTCGGCGAGGGTGGTCTATGGGCCAGCCCGTTGCTGTGGACCCTGTTTTTCGGGGGGTTGGCGACCTTGCTGGCAGTCAGCGGGCCATTGACCTTTGTGCGCCAGATCCTGCGCAAATGGGGTATCTGGCTGTTGCTCGCCGCGTGCCTGTGGCTGACCTGGAACCTGTTTGCCAAGGCCGACCTGGCGGCGCTCTGGGCCCAGGCGGGTGATGGTTCGATGCCGTTTGCCGTGGGCTTTGACATTGCCATCGCCATGCCGCTGTCGTGGTTGCCGCTGATTGCCGACTACTCACGCTTCGGCAAACGCGCCAAAAGTGTATTCGGCGGCACTGCGCTGGGGTTTTTTATCGGTAATTTCTGGCTGATGAGCCTGGGCGTGGCCTACACCCTGGCGTTTGCGCCAAGTGGCGAGGTGAATGCGCTGCTGTTGGCGCTGGCCGGCGCGGGCCTGGGGATTCCGCTGTTGCTGATCCTGTTGGACGAGTCGGAGAACGCCTTCGCCGATATTCACTCGGCTGCGGTGTCCAGCGGGATTCTATTGCGCTTGAAGGTCGAGCATCTGGCGTTGGCCATCGGCGTCATCTGCACCTTGATCGCCTGTTTTGCTCCGTTGGCGCAGTACCAGAACTTCCTGTTGCTGATCGGCTCGGTGTTCGCGCCGCTGTTCGGCGTGGTGCTGGTCGATCATTTCGTGCTTCGCCGTCGTGGCCGGGGCGTGGTCGCCGGCCTGCGTTGGCCAGCGCTGTTGGCCTGGCTGGGTGGCATCGGCACTTATCATCTGCTGGCCAACCTGTATCCGGATGTCGGCGCAACCCTGCCGGCGCTGGTGCTGGCAGGGCTGTTGCAGTTCATCCTTGGTCGGGCTTTCAGCGGCGTACGGGCACCAGCTCAGGCTTGAGGATGCCGTCCAGGCGCGAGTAGGGGATCTGCAACTCGACATGGCCCAGGGCATAGGGCGCGATGGTGGTGGTGGGGTATTTGAGGATCACGCCACCGTAAGTCAGCGCCACGTTTGGGGTTTTCTGGAAGGGATATTTTTTGACGAATTCCGCTTCCAGGCTCAGGCGGGTGCTGATCAGCCAACTGTTGTGCGCCACCTGGGCGGCTTTCCAGAACGCGTCTTCCTTGCCGGGCAGCAGCATATCGCTGAGCGACAGGGCTTTTTGCTGCTGACGCGAATAGTTGATGAACGCGCGGCCCGGCTCGCCATGGGTGGCGCCCTGGTCCAGGTAGCTGGACAACTCGATGATCACCAAGCCGTCATGCTGCTCACGTACCTTGGCCTGCAAATACATGCTGTTGTTCGGTGCGGCGGTTTGCAGGAATTGCTCGCGATAGGTCGCAAGGCTGGTCGGCAGCGGGTTGGCGCCGGTCATCTCCAGCAGGCGCTGTTCGATCAGCGCGTCCAGCTTGGGTTCCTTGGCAAAGTGCACGGTGTCGATATTCACCAGCGCGCAATCGGCGCTGGCACAGCCCGGCCGGGTTTGTTCGGTGGTGTCTCGGGTGGCTTCCAGCGGGGTGCGCCAGTTGGGTTGGAACAGGCTTTGGCAGGCGCCGAGGGTCAAGGCGATGCAGGCCACGGAGGCGATTTTTAAAAGCGACATGGATGTCCTTCGTCTATCGATAAGAGCGAAATTGTGCAGCTTCGACTACCGGCAAGGCAGTCAGTTCGCCACTAAGCTGATTAGAGTGAGTTTGAGGCCCGCCGTCTATCCCGGCAACCGGAAAGGGGCTGCGCCAACCGACGCGAGCGCGTTAGGATGGCGCGAATTGCCCAGGCACAACGAGGAAGGGATATGACGGACTTTGCAAAATCGACGCCGAACACGATTGAAATCGTGCAGCGCGACAATGCCTACAAGGGCTTCTATAAACTTGACCGTGTGCAACTGCGCCACGAGAAGTTCGACGGCGGCATGAGCCGCGTGATCAACCGCGAAGTCTTTGTCCGTCACGACGCGGTGTGTGTACTGCCCTATGACCCGCAGCGTGATGAAGTGGTGCTGATCGAGCAGTTTCGCGTGGGCGCCATGGGCCGTGCCGACAACCCGTGGCTGATCGAGATGGTCGCCGGCCTGATCGACAAGGATGAAGAACCGGAGGAGGTTGCACACCGCGAAGCCGAAGAGGAAGCTGGGCTGACCTTCTCCGCGCTGTGGCCGATCACCAAGTATTTTCCGTCGCCCGGCGGCAGTACCGAATTTGTGCACCTATACCTGGGGCGCTGCGACAGCTCCGGAGCGGGTGGCGTGCATGGGCTGGAAGAAGAAGCAGAAGACATCCGCGTGACGGTCTGGGCATTCGAAGACGCCCTGCAAGCCGTGCGCGACGGCAGGATTTCCAACGCAGCCAGCATTATCGCCCTGCAATGGCTTGCGCTTAATCGCGCGGAAGTGAGGGGGTTATGGCAGTAAAGGCACGGGAACGTTATCGAGTCGACCTGATCGGGCTGCAAGCGGCCTGCGAGGCCAACTATGCGCGGCTGATGCGCCTGCTGCCCGACATGCGCCACACGCCCGAGGCGCGTCGCATCGGCGTGACCCACGGCGACCAGATGCTGGGCGTGCTGGCCCTTGAAGTCATCGTCAACTGCCCGTACACCACCACCCTGCGCGTACGCCAGGAGCACAGCCTGCCGTGGCTGCCGGTGCCGCAACTGGAAGTGCAGGTGTACCACGACGCCCGTATGGCCGAAGTGATCAGCGCCGAACACGCGCGGCGCTTTCGCAGCATCTATCCTTACCCGAATGTGTTCATGCACCAACCCGATGAGAAAGCGCAGCTCAATGTGTTCCTCGGTGAGTGGCTGAGCCACTGCCTGGCGCTGGGCCATGAGTTCGAAGTCGTGCGGTAGATGTGAACTGCATCTGGTTCCTGGGTTTCCTCTTTGCGTCCTGCCCCAGCATAATCACGCCAAACGTCCATTCCTGTGATTGCCTTGGGAGAGCGCCTTGCCGAGCGTATCCACCGTGAACCCCGACGCTTCGGCGTTACTGGTGCAACTGTCCGACAGCCATCTGTTTGCCGAGGCCGACGTTACGCTGCTGGGCATGAATACCCGTGAGAGCCTGCGACGGGTGATCGAGCTGGCGCGCGCGCAACAGCCGCAGGTCGACCTGGTGCTGGCCACCGGGGACCTGTCCCAGGACGGCACGCTTGAGTCGTACCAGCAGTTTCGCCAGATGACCGCGCCTATCGGTGCCCCGGCGCGCTGGATTCCGGGTAATCATGATGAGCCTCAAGTCATGGTCCGGGCCGCCGAGCACAGTGATTTTCTGGAGCCGGTAGTCGATATCGGCCACTGGCGCGTCATCCTGCTGGACTCCGCCGTACCCGGTTCCGTGCCGGGTTACCTGCAAGACCAACAACTGCAACTACTGGCTCAGGCCCTGAGCGAAGCGCCAAACCGTCACCACCTGGTGTGTTTCCACCATCATCCGGTGCCCATCGGCTGTGCCTGGATGGAGCCCATCGGCCTGCGCAACCCCGAGGCACTGTTTGCCGTGCTGGACCGCTTCCCCCAGGTCAAGGCAGTACTCTGGGGCCATGTGCATCAGGAAATCGACCGTGAGCGCAACGGCGTGCGCCTGCTGGCGTCGCCATCCACCTGCATCCAGTTCGCACCGGGCAGCGAGGACTTCAAGGTCAGCGAGCAAGCGCCAGGGTATCGTTGGCTGCGTTTGCATGCCGACGGACGGTTGGAGACTGGCGTAGAGCGGCTGGTCGGCTTCGCGTTTACGGTGGATTACGGTAGCAACGGTTATTAAACGTCCTCCGCGTTGGGCTCGAGCACTGAATGTTTAGTGCGGTTCCGGTCATTTACAACTCGACTCAGATAACCCGCTGGGCGTTTTGATTTTCTTCGTAGACGCGCCTATATATTCAGCAGATCTGTACCCATCGATAGTTTTCTGTACAATTTTGCCTCCTTCGGCGGAAGGATATCTATCCACCAGTACTGACAAGGAGATCGCTCATGCCTGTTCGCACCGCTCAAGATGTCCTAAATAGGTACTGGGACCGTCAACTTCCTATTGATCCCTATCGTATTGCACGTGCAGCGGGCGCTTCAGTGGAACCGGATTACGGCATGAGCGCTCATGATCTGAGTGGCTGCTTTGACGTTGTGAATAACATTCCAACCATCCGTTTCAATCCTGATGATGCGGTTGTTCGGCAGCGCTTTACTATTGCTCATGAGTTAGGGCATATGTTTTTAAGGCACGGTCATTCCTTCAGGGATAATGCGAGAAACTATAGTTCGGGAACACATCTTTACCGAGAGCGGGATGCAAATAGTTTTGCGGCGGAGTTGTTGATGCCTAAAGAAGTTGTCGAGTGGCTGGTCTTCAAGGAAAAAAAACACGATGTTGAGGAAATGGCGGCAATACTAAATGTGTCAGGCGCGGCAATGCATTATCGCTTGATGAACCTCGGACTAATTCGTTACTGAAATGAGAGTAGAGTTTTGAAGGATCAGAATCTCCAAAAGGATGTGGACTATTCGGAAGGCAGTATCCCTAAGCTTCCGGACACGGAGCGCTTCAATAGAAGCCAGCTCGACGAGGCTGATACTCGTAGGCTCCAACGAGGGATTATCTTCGTTACAATTTATGTTGCGGCTGTTTATGTGTTTGGAGCGTTTGTCGTCTACACATTCAAGCTTATTCATGGTGCCAAGCTGGAAACTACACCCATGCTCTTGTGGTTATTGGCAATTATGCCGATAGCCTTGATTCTATTGATGATGAAGCTCGCTGCGGAGCCTGCCAAAGTTGAGGATAAACCTGCTGGCCTGGGTAGCGATATTGTTGCGATTTTTCAGGAGCTCGCCGCTGCGCTGAAGGATTTTCTCAAATCCAAGACTGGATAGCCTTGAAATAAATAATTAGAGAGACGCTCGGGCGCGATGTTTATTCCGCACCTCATTGTGACGAACTCTGCTCAGATTCTCTGGTTCCCTGTAAACTGCGCCCTTTTGGCGCAAGCACGGAGAGCCCGGCATGTCCGCTTCGATCCTGTACATCCACGGCTTCAACAGTGCGCCGGCGTCCAACAAGGCCAGCCAGTTGATCCGCGTGATGGACGCCCTTGGCCTGGCCGATCAATTGCGCGTGCCAGCCTTGCATCACCATCCCCGTCAGGCGATTCCCCAGTTGGAAGAGGCCATTGCGCAACTGGGTCGACCACTGCTGGTCGGCAGCTCACTCGGCGGCTACTATGCAACCCATCTTGCTGAACGCCATGGCCTCAAGGCGCTGCTGGTCAACCCGGCGGTGAGTCCCCATCGCATGTTCGACGGTTACCTGGGCACCCAGAAGAACCTCTACACCGATGAAACCTGGGAGTTGACCCACGACCACGTCACGGCGCTGGCCGAGCTGGAAGTACCGGCGCCCCAGGATGCGGGACGTTATCAGGTGTGGTTGCAAACCGGCGATGAAACCTTGGATTATCGCCTCGCCCAGCAGTATTACCGAGCCTGTGCCTTGCGCATCCAGCCCGGTGGCGACCATGGCTACCAAGGATTCGCCCAGCAATTGCCGGCGCTTTTGAGTTTTGCCGGCGTGGGTGCGGATCAGTATCAATCCTTCGATTTTTCGGCACTGTAATTGCCTTGGAAACCGCAGGTTATTTTTTAATCGAACGACTCACGACGAGACCCCATGGCCACTCCCAGCGCTAGCTCTTATAACGCCGACGCCATCGAAGTCCTCTCGGGCCTCGACCCGGTGCGCAAACGCCCCGGCATGTACACCGACACCAGTCGGCCGAATCACCTCGCCCAGGAAGTCATCGACAACAGCGTCGACGAAGCCTTGGCCGGGCACGCCAAATCGGTGCATGTCATTCTCCACGCTGACCACTCCCTGGAAGTGTCCGACGACGGTCGTGGCATGCCGGTGGACATTCACCCGGAAGAGGGTGTGCCGGGTGTTGAGCTGATCCTCACCAAGCTCCACGCCGGTGGCAAGTTCTCCAATAAGAACTACCAGTTCTCCGGTGGTTTGCACGGCGTGGGTATTTCTGTGGTCAACGCCTTGTCGACCCTGGTCCGCGTCAAGGTCAAGCGTGACGGCAACGAGTACCAGATGACCTTTGCCGATGGCTACAAAGCCACCGACCTTGAAGTGATCGGCACCGTCGGCAAGCGCAACACCGGCACCAGCGTGTACTTCGCGCCGGACCCTAAATACTTCGATTCGCCGAAATTCTCCATCAGCCGCCTCAAGCACGTACTCAAGGCCAAGGCGGTGTTGTGCCCGGGCCTTTTGGTTACCTTTGAAGACAAAGGCACCGGCGAAAAGGTCGAGTGGCATTACGAAGACGGTTTGCGTTCCTATCTGGAAGACTCCGTCAGCGACTTCGAACGCCTGCCCAACGAGCCGTTCTGCGGCAGCCTGGCGGGTAACAAAGAGGCCGTCGATTGGGCATTGCTGTGGTTGCCCGAGGGCGGCGACAGCGTGCAGGAGAGCTACGTCAACCTGATCCCCACCGCTCAGGGCGGCACCCACGTCAACGGTTTGCGCCAGGGCCTGCTGGATGCCATGCGCGAGTTCTGCGAATACCGCAGCCTGCTGCCGCGCGGTGTGAAGCTGGCGCCGGAAGACGTGTGGGAGCGCATCGCGTTCGTGCTGTCGATGAAGATGCAGGAGCCGCAATTCTCCGGCCAGACCAAAGAACGCCTGTCGTCCCGCGAGGCGGCGGCGTTTGTCTCCGGTGTGGTCAAGGACGCGTTCAGCCTGTGGCTCAACGAGCACCCGGAACTGGGCCTGGCCCTGGCCGAACTGGCGATCAACAACGCCGGCCGTCGTCTCAAGGCCAGCAAGAAGGTCGAGCGCAAGCGCATCACCCAAGGCCCGGCACTGCCTGGCAAGCTGGCTGACTGCGCGGGTCAAGACCCGATGCGCTCCGAACTGTTCCTGGTGGAAGGTGACTCCGCCGGCGGTTCCGCCAAGCAAGCGCGGGACAAAGAGTTCCAGGCGATCCTGCCGTTGCGCGGCAAGATCCTCAACACGTGGGAAGTCGATGGCAGCGAAGTGCTGGCCAGCCAGGAAGTACACAATATCGCCGTGGCCATCGGTGTCGACCCGGGCGCGGCAGACATGACCCAACTGCGCTACGGCAAGATCTGCATCCTCGCCGACGCTGACTCCGACGGCCTGCACATTGCCACCTTGTTGTGCGCGCTGTTCGTGCAGCACTTCCGCCCGCTGGTAGATGCCGGTCACGTCTACGTCGCCATGCCGCCGCTATACCGCATCGACCTGGGCAAAGAGATTTTCTACGCCCTCGACGAAGCCGAGCGTGATGGCATCCTCGACCGCCTGGTGGCCGAGAAGAAACGCGGTAAGCCACAGGTCACGCGATTCAAAGGCCTGGGTGAAATGAACCCGCCGCAGTTGCGTGAAACCACCATGGACCCGAACACCCGGCGCCTGGTGCAACTCACCTTGGACGATTTCGCCGCCACCTCGGAAATGATGGACATGCTGCTGGCGAAAAAACGCGCGCCGGACCGTAAATCCTGGCTGGAGTCCAAAGGCAACCTGGCCGAGGTGCTGGGTTGATGCTTACAGGTTTCGCCCTGGCGATCCTGTTGTTCAGCGGCTTGGCGAACGCCCAGGGGGTTGCGGCGCCCGGGGCGCAGCTCAAACTGGTGTCCGAACACCCGGTGGATGGCATGCGCGGTGGCAACCTGTCGGGCCTGGCCCTGTGTGGCAATGAGCTGTGGACGGTTTCCGACCGCGATGACGATCAGATCTACCGTTTGGATATCAGCATGCCGACCTGGCAGGCCACGGCGGTGAAGATCGACGTGCCGCCGGTGCCGGATTCCGGTTTGCCTTGGGGGTTGCGTTCGCGCACGAAGGCCGCCTCGTTCATTCGCGGTGGCGACCTGGATTTCGAGGCCATCAGTTGCGATGCCGTCGGTAACCGATACATCGTCAGTGAAGCCCATGCCGCCGTGCTGCAAGTGCCCGCTGCCGGTGCGCCCGAGTGGTTGAAGATCGCGCCGAGCGTGGTGCGTGAAGCCCGCGCCAGTGGCCTGTTGCTGCACTTCAATGCGCTGTTTGAAGGGCTGGCGGTGAACCCCGAGGGCAATCGGATCTGGCTGGCGGCAGAGCGTGAGGGGCGCGGGCTTATCTCCATCAAGCGTGCGCAAAGCCTGTGGGATTGTGACGGTCCGTGCGTATTACTGAGTGAGGCCGGCACGCAGATGCAGCCCGCCCAGGTGCCCAAGGCCAAGGCCGTTTCCAGGAATTTCTCCGATGTGGTGTGGTTCAAGGGCAAGTTGTTTTCCCTTGAGAGCAGCCAATATCAGTTGTGCCGCCGCGATGCGCTGACAGCGGCAGTTGAGCAGTGTTGGTCATTTGCCGCAGACATGCTTGCGCCGCAACGCCAATACGACCAGCCCTATGGCTTGGTCGAGGCGCTGGTAATTGATGATGACGGTGCCTGGATCGGCCTGGACAACAACTTCGGCCCGCGTGCCGATGGTGAAAAACGCCCGGTGGTCTATCGTTTTGCCGCCCCGGTCGGTGGCTGGAGTGCCCGGCCATGAATGATCAAACAATTGAATTGACCCGGCGCGGCGGCATTTCCGCTGCGCCTCACCCAATAATGATGAGGCCCGCATGAGTGACATCCTCGCAGACAGCTTAGACGGCGTAGAGCGCCGGTCGCTGGCTGACTTCACCGAAAATGCCTACCTCAACTACTCCATGTACGTGATCATGGACCGTGCATTGCCGCACATCGGCGACGGCCTCAAGCCCGTACAGCGGCGCATTATCTACGCCATGAGTGAGCTGGGCCTGGACGCCGATTCCAAGCACAAGAAGTCGGCGCGTACCGTCGGTGACGTACTGGGCAAGTTCCACCCCCACGGCGATTCGGCGTGCTACGAAGCCATGGTGCTGATGGCCCAGCCGTTCAGCTACCGCTACACGCTGGTGGACGGCCAGGGTAACTGGGGGGCGCCGGACGATCCCAAGTCCTTCGCCGCCATGCGATACACCGAGGCACGGTTGTCGCGTTATTCGGAGGTACTGCTGAGCGAACTGGGCCAGGGCACCGCTGACTGGGGCCCGAACTTCGACGGCACCCTCGACGAACCCCTGGTGTTGCCGGCACGTTTGCCGAATATCCTGCTCAATGGCACCACCGGCATCGCCGTCGGCATGGCCACCGACGTGCCGCCGCACAACCTGCGCGAAGTCGCCACGGCCTGTGTGCGCTTGCTCGATGAGCCCAAGGCTACCGTCGAGCAGCTCTGCGAGCACATCCAGGGCCCGGATTACCCGACCGAAGCGGAAATCATCACCCCGCGCGCCGACCTGCTGAAGATGTACGAGACCGGCAAGGGCTCGGTGCGCATGCGCGCCGTGTACCACGTCGAAGATGGCGACATTATTGTGACCGCGCTGCCGCATCAGGTGTCCGGCGCCAAGGTGCTGGAGCAGATCGCCGCGTTGATGCAGGCCAAACCGTCGAAGCTGCCCCAGGTGGCCGACCTGCGTGACGAGTCCGACCACGAAAACCCTTGCCGCATTGTGATCATCCCGACCAACAGCCGGGTCGATCACGAAGTGCTGATGCAGCATCTGTTTGCCAGCACGGACCTTGAGTCCAGCTACCGGGTCAACGTCAATATCATTGGCCTGGACGGCAAGCCGCAGCTGAAAAACCTGCGCAACCTGCTGGTGGAGTGGCTTGAGTTCCGGGTACAGACCGTTCGTCGTCGCCTGCAATTTCGCTTGGACAAGGTCGAGCGCCGTCTGCACCTGTTGGACGGCTTGCTGATCGCCTACCTCAACCTGGATGAAGTGATCCATATCATCCGCACCGCCGAGCACCCCAAAGCCGAGCTGATCGCGCGTTTCGAGCTGAGCGAGATCCAGGCCGACTACATCCTCGACACCCGCTTGCGTCAATTGGCGCGACTCGAAGAAATGAAGCTGCGCGACGAACAGGACGCGCTGCTCAAGGAACAAGCCAAGCTGCAAGCGCTGCTGGGCAGCGAAGCCAAGCTGAAAAAGCTGGTACGCAGCGAGCTGATCAAAGACGCCGAAACCTATGGCGATGACCGCCGTTCGCCGATTGTTCAGCGTGCCGAAGCCAAGGCTCTGACAGAAACCGAACTGCTGCCTAACGAGAAAATTACCGTCGTTCTGTCGGAAAAGGGTTGGGTTCGTTCCGCCAAAGGGCATGATATTGACGCCACTGGCTTGTCTTACAAGGCGGGCGATGGTTTTAAAACCGCCGCTGCCGGGCGTTCCAACCAGTTTGCGGTGTTTATCGACTCCACGGGGCGCAGTTATTCGGTGCCGGCGCATACCTTGCCATCCGCACGGGGGCAGGGCGAGCCGCTGACCGGGCGCCTGACACCGCCACCGGGCGCGAATTTTGAGTGTGTGCTGCTGCCGGACGATGACTCGTTGTACGTCATCGCTTCCGATGCGGGCTACGGCTTCGTCGTTAAGGGCGAAGACCTGCAGGCCAAGAACAAGGCGGGCAAGGCGCTGTTGAGCCTGCCGAATAATGCCAAGGTGATCCTGCCGCGGCCGGTGGATGATCGCGAAGGCAACTGGCTGGCGTCGGTGACCACCGAAGGGCGCTTGCTGGTGTTCAAGATCAGCGATCTGCCGCAGTTGGGCAAAGGCAAGGGCAACAAGATTATTGGTATACCAGGGGAGCGGGTGGCCAGTCGCGAAGAGTACGTGACCGACATCGCGGTGATCCCCGAGGGCTCGACCCTGGTGCTCCAGGCCGGCAAACGCACGCTATCGTTGCGTCCCGACGACCTGGAACATTACAAGGGTGAGCGTGGCAGGCGCGGTAACAAACTGCCTCGAGGCTTCCAGCGTGTGGATGCTTTGTTGGTGGAAACGCCGGTTTAAGCCGGATTAGAGCCCTCGATCTACGATTTAACGGGTAGATCGACGCTTTGGCGCTGGAGTCATGGCGCATATTCACGGATGATATGCCCTTTCCAGCGCCGGCGTGGCCGAGCGTGTTTAGGTTATTTTTAGTATTACATTGTGGTTCGCCTTGTGGCAGCCACCTGGATGGGATGATGACTGCTCCACGCCTTCCTTTTATTTTCATGCTCGCTGGCCTTTTGGGGTTGGCGGGTTGCAGCACCCACCAACCGGTGTCGCTGTACCAGTTGGACAGCGGAAGTCCGGCGCAACCAGCACAAACCGCCGGCATGGCCGTGTTGCTGGGGCCGGTGGTCGTAGCCGACTATCTGCAACGCGAAACCCTGCTGCAACGTCAGAACGACGGCAGTCTGCAAGGTTCCACCGATGGTCGTTGGGCGGGCAGTTTGTCGTCCGACATCAACCAATTGATGTTGCGCCAGGTAGCGGGTCAGTTGGACAGCCAGCGTGTGGTCCTCTCGCCTGCGCCAACTGGCTTTACCCCGGACGTGCAGGTGTTGCTGACCATCACCCGGCTCGACTCCGGTACTTCGCAGCCGGCGATCCTTGATGCGCAGTGGCGCCTGATCGACCGCCGTGGCCAGGTGCGTGATAACCGCATCGTTCATCTGCAGGAAGAACACACGGGCACGACAGCTTCCCAGGTTCAGGCCCAGGGCGTGCTGTTGCAGCACTTGGCGCAGCAGTTGTCGGTGGCCCTCAAGCCATTGGCCAACCAACCGCCGATTGCTGAGGCACCACGCAAGCAAGCCCCGGCTCAGGCCAAACCGGCCGAGCCGCAGAAGCCCAAGATGCCGATGGCTACGCCGATCCGTACGGATATGGAAGTGTTCAGGTTCTGACCTGAATCGCGCACAAACAAAAGGCCCGCTTACTCAGCGGGCCTTTTTGTTTGTGCGCGATTTACTTGAAGCCTGTGCAGATCCCAAGTGTGGTAGGGGGCAAGCCCCACCCCACATTCTTCACGGCTTGGCGCGGGTCTCATGCATCCGCGCCAACTGCCGCTCCAGCATCGATGGGTACGGCTCCATCAGACGCTCCACACAGCTGGCGCCTTCAGGGCTGGCAATCGGGCGGATGCGCGCGCGTTGGCGGATCAGCGTGTCTTCACTGATCTTGCGCTCCACCAGCAACAGGTTGCGGCTGTGTTGGGACAAGGCCAGGGCGTCCTGGGCGATTTCCGTAAGCAGCAGGTCGATCTGGCTCATGCCAAACAGGTCGTCACCCACGGTTAAGCCAAGTTGCAGTTGCAGGGTGATGCCGCTGTCCGCCACTTCGATCTGCAGCTCATGGCCCAGCGCACGTAATAACTCGCCGCAGCAGATGGCGTTGGTCAGGTAATCCTCACCGCTGTCTTCACTGTGGAACAGCATCAGCGTGCTGCCGTCATTGAGGGTATGCAGCTCGCTCTGGTACAGCGAGGCGGCCTGGTCGAGGCAGTCGCGGTAGCGTTCCAATAACTCGGTCAGGCGCGCGCGGGGCAGGCGACGCAGTTGGTCCTGGGCGCCCAATTGCACGGCCAGTACGGCGCTGTACTGAGGCTCGGTGCTGCGCGCCGGCGCGGGCTTTGGCGTCACGGCAGCGCTGTCGTTTGACGTGTCGCGCAGATCGGCGAAGGGGTCTTCGTCGTCCAGTTCGTCTTCTTCGGCCTTGACCACATGGCGCGGCGCAGGCTTCGGGCGGGCGGCGGGTGCGCTTTCGTCAAAACCCGGATCGCGCAGGTCGCGTACTTCAAACTCGGGTTCGTCGTCGTAATCGCTGTCGTCGAACTCGGGTTCAGGTTCAACCTGGGGTGCCGGCTCCGGGGCGAAGCTGGCGTGCAGTTGGCGGGCGATGTCGCCGATTTCGTCCTGGCGATCAGTGGCCGGGGTGTGTTCGTCGATATCTCGCAGCCAGATGCGCAATTGCATCAGCGGTGTAGAGATATGCCGACCCAGGCGCAGGCTCAAGGCCAGAGCCAGGGCCAGCAGGATTGCGCTGAGGATGCCCATGCTTTGCAGGCTAATGGTCATCGGCTGCTGGAATTGCTGCATGTCCAGGCTGATGCGCAGTTGGCCGGCCTTTACATCCTGAAAGGTGATATTGCTCTGGTACAGGCCTTCGGCCTCGCCCAGCAGGCCGTTTTTCGGGCGCTGCCCGGCTTCGGCCATGATCCGGTTGTCCACGCTGTAGATGGCGGCGTGGGCCACCAGCGGGTTCTTGGTCAGGTTGTTGAGCAGCACGTTGAGGCTGAGGATGTCGTTGGACACCAACAGTTCAGTCGCCGATGTGGCGGTCTGAGTGGTCAAGCTCTCGCCCAGGGCGTCGGCTTGCTCGTGCATGGCCTGTTTGAACTGCAAACCCATCACGCAGGCATAAATCACCAGGGCCAGGGCGACCAGGATCACGTTATGGCTGGCGATGCGTAATGCGATCGGTACACGGCGGTGGCGCAGTGCCCGGAAGATCAGCAGGAAGAAGTTATCGGTTTTTACTGGCGTGGGCCGGTTCACTTGCGCTCGGCTCTCGGTCCGTGAAGTTGACGCGCAGTATAGCGACAGGCCCAAGACCGGCAAAGCGCTGGCTGTGCCCGATGGTCACTGAAAGTGGGTAGAATGCGGTTTTTTTCCAGCCTGGGGGTGCGCCTTGCGCGAAATTGTCCTGATAAACATCACGGGTGTTGACCGTCCGGGTCTCACCGCTGCCATTACCGGTGTGCTGGCCCAGGGTGGTGTGAACATTCTCGACATCGGCCAGGCTGTGATTCACGACACCCTGTCGTTCGGCATCCTGGTGGAAATTCCCAGCACCGAGCAGGCCTCGTCCGTGCTCAAGGACATCCTGTTCACAGCGTACAAGCTGGATCAACAGGTGCGTTTCACCCCGGTGTCCGAGGAGGACTACCAGCATTGGGTGGCCGGCCAAGGCAAGAAACGCCACATCGTCACGCTGTTGACTCGCAAGGTCACGGCTGAACAGTTGCAACGTGTCAGTTCGATCACCGCGCAATACGGTTTGAATATCGACCACATCGACCGTCTGTCGGGCCGTATGCCGCTGGACACACCCGCTCATCAGGGCAAGGGTTGCATCGAGTTCTCCGTGCGCGGTGAGCCGGCCGACCCGCAAGCCTTGCGCGCCGAGTTCCTCAGCGTGGCCCAGGCGTTGAATGTCGATATCGCCTTCCAGGAAGACTCGCTGTTCCGCCGCAACCGTCGCCTGGCGGTGTTCGACATGGATTCCACACTGATCGAAGCCGAAGTCATCGACGAATTGGCCAAGGCCGCCGGTGTGGGTGAACAGGTGTCCGCGATCACCGAGCGCGCCATGGCCGGTGAACTGGATTTCCGCGCCAGCTTCAAGGAGCGCCTGGCGCTGCTCAAGGGCCTGGATGTGAGCGTGCTGGACTCCATCGGCGCGTCGCTGCGCCTGACGGAAGGCGCCGAAACGCTGTTCGCCGAACTCAAGCGCCTGGGCTACAAGACTGCGATCCTGTCCGGTGGCTTTACCTACTTCGCCAAACAATTGCAGGCCAAGTTGGGCATCGACTACGTCTTCGCCAATGAGCTGGAAGTGGTCGATGGCAAAGTGACCGGTGTGGCGGTGGAGCCGATTGTCGACGCCCAGCGCAAAGCGGATCTGTTGAAGGAATTGGCCCATAAGGAAGGCTTGCGCCTGGAGCAGACCATTGCGGTCGGCGACGGCGCGAATGACTTGCCGATGCTGGCGATTGCCGGGTTGGGCGTGGCGTTTCGCGCCAAGCCGTTGGTGAAGCAATCGGCGAAGCAGGCGATTTCGACCTTGGGGCTGGACGGTGTGCTGTACCTGCTGGGCTTTCGCGACCGCGACGGGCAGCTGTAACTGAAAATGTAGGAAGGGGCTTGCTCCCGATGGCCGTGGATCAGTCACCCGATGAGTTGACTCAAACACAGCTATCGGGAGCAAGCCCCCTCCCACAATTGACCTGGATTGGCGTCAGGTCAGGCGTTGGGCAGTGCGATACCCTGGCCCATCTGCACCGGCGAACCGGCCACCAATTCTTCCGCCCATTTCACCTGATCCGGCCCGAACAGCACGATGGCGGTCGAGCCCAGCTTGAAGCGGCCCAACTCGGCACCTTTCTCCAGATAAATCGGCGCACGCGCGGCTTCGTCGTAGCGCACGGTTTTCAGCTCGCGCTTGGGTGGCGTAACCAGGCCAGCCCACACGGTTTCAATCGATGCCACGATCATCGCGCCGACCAATACCACCGCCATCGGGCCGCGCTCGGTGTCGAACAGGCACACAACACGCTCATTGCGCGCAAACAGTTCCGGTACGTTTTCGGCGGTGGTCTGGTTGACCGAGAAGATCCGGCCCGGCACGTAGACCATCTCGCGCAGGGTGCCGGCCAGCGGCATGTGAACTCGGTGGTAGTCCTTCGGTGACAGGTAGATGGTGGCAAAGTCGCCGCCCATGAACGGCGCCGCTACAGCGGCGTCGCCGCCCAGCAATTCCAGCACGCTGAAGCTGTGGCCCTTGGCCTGGAACACACGACCATGTTCGATCGGGCCAAGCTGGCTGACCGCGCCATCGGCGGGGCTGAGTACGGCGCCAGGGGCTTGGTCCAGCGGGCGCGCGCCGTCTTTGAGGGCGCGAGTGAAGAACGCGTTGAAGTGCTCGTAGGCGGTTACGTCTTCAACCAGTGCCTGGGACATGTCCACTTGATAGCGTTTGGCGAACCAGGTGGTGAAGGCGTTCTTGAACCAGCGCACGCGGCACTCGGCAATGCAGCCGGCCAGGCGCGACAGCAGATGGTGCGGCAGCAAGTACTGGCTGAGGATAAACAACTGCTTTTTCATAACTGTCCTTAAACCTTAATCTCAACGGGGGTGTCGGGGTGGTTGCCCCATTCGCCCCAGGAACCGGCATAACCTTTGACTCGCGGATAACCGAGCGCCTTGGCCACCAGGTAGGTGAAGCCAGAGCGGTGGTGAGTCTGGCAATGGGTGATGATTTCTTTGTCGGGGGTCAGCCCAAGCTCTTCGAGGACCTGCGGCATGTCGCGGCGGATGCGCAGGCAGCGCGCCTTATCCATGCCGGCGGTCCATTCGAAGTTCACGGCGCCGGGGATGTGCCCGCCTTTGGCCGCGAGCACCTTCTCGCCGGAATATTCCAGCGGGCCGCGTGCGTCCCAGATGCCCAGGTCGGCGGCGCCGAGGCGGCTTTGCAGGTATTCGCGGGTGGCGGTGGGGCCATCGTGCAGCGTGAGGCTGACCGGGCCGCCGCGCGCTGGCGGCACGTCGGTCGACACGGTGTACTCAGCGGCCAGCCAGGCCAGCAGGTCGCCGTCGAGGTAGTGGTATTTCGGGTGACCGATCACGTCGAGCATCCAGATGAAGCGTCCGGCCCAGCCGCCGCCTTCGTCGTCATAGACCACGTAGGTGGCATCCGGGGTGTGGCCCAGTTCACCGAAGAGTTTTTCCAGGTCGGCTTTGTGGGGCAGCAGGCCGGGTGCCGGCGGCTGGCCCAACTGGGTGCGCTTGGGGTCAACGAAATGCGCCCCCGGGATATGCCCTTCGGCGTAGCGGGCGGCACTGGTGAGGTCCACCAGAATCAGGTGTTCGGCATCAAGGCGACCGATCAGGTCGCTGGGTTCGATCACCAGCGGCAAGCCAGAGAAGTCAGGCATGTGAGGTCTCCTGGGCACAAATGTTGGCGATAAAGGAGGGCGATTGTAGCGCAAGCATCAGACGCTGCGGTTGGTAAAGCTGTGCAGGGCTTTCTCGATGCACTGCGCGGTTTTGCCGAAGGCTTGCACGGTGGTTTCCGAGAACGGCCCACCGCCCTGGTCGGCGATCATCACCATCACCACGCGACCGTTGCAGCTCATGGAACGCAACAACAGGTGCTCACCGTTGAACAGGCGACGCAGGATCGGCGGCAGCAAGGCCGAGAACTGCGCATGATTGTCCGGTGTGAGGCGCACTTGGGCGGATTTTTCCAGCAGGCGCTGCAGCAGTGTGCTGTTGACCACGTCCAGGCTCAGGTTGGCGGCGTCTTTAGGTAGGCCGTCGGCTTGGTGTACGCGCAGCGTGCTCAAGGCGCGATCGGCCATGAACAACAACACCCGTTGCATGCCACTGGCCACCAGGGCTTCTTTGGCGCACGTGGTCAAATGCATGGCGTTGGCAAAACGGCTCGGCTCCACCAGCAGTTCGGTGCAGCGGTTGCGCCATACCGCCAAGGCTTCGGCGGTGGGCGGCGGCGCGGGCAGCAGGCCGCGATGGATCTTCTGTACATGCCACGGCCAGATCAGCGAAAGCGCCGGGTGCCAGAGGTCGGGCATCAGCGTGGTGCGAGCGCTGGTGACGGCTTGTTGATGCGAGTGTTGCTGCACCTCAGCCAGCGGTTGTTGCAGATACAGAGCTGTAAGGTACTGCCAGCGCTGTGTGTGCGGGCAGGTCCAGGATTCTTGCGCGGACATCGCCAAACCGTTGGCCAGCAGCACGGTATTGGCCGGCTGGTTCAGCCAGCGGCGCAGGTTGGGCTCGGCGTCGAGCAACTGCTGATGGCGCAACGGGTCATCTTCACGGGCGATATGCAGCGCCTTGACCAGCAACCGTTGCTCGTTCTTCAGCAGGTTATAACCCTGGGACACCCAGATCGGCAGGTGCCAGGTTTCGGTCAGTGCCAGGCACAGGTCCAGCAGGCGTACGCCGAACAATTGCTGCTCGACCTTGCGTGCCGACTCGCCCTTGTGAATCACGCGCAGCTCCCACTCTTCGAGAAGCTTGGGGTGGGCAACGGCCATCGGCCACAGCGGCGACAGAAACAGCAGGCTGCCCCAGTGAATGTCTTGCCACAACCGTGCCAGGCGGCTGCCGAACAAACCGTTGGCTTGTTGCGATGCATGCTGGCTCACCAGCAACAATTGACGCAATGCAATGGGGATCTCTTGGGCCGGCACCGAGGGCAGGCGCGCCAGCAGTTCTTCGGCGCGCTTGAGGCCCAGGCGGTTGAGCGCCACTTCGAGATTTTCCGCCGGCTCCGTCAGGCTGCCATGGGTATGGCTGTTTGCCTCGCGCATCACGCTGAGTACAAGGGCTGGGCTGTTTTGCATCAGTTCGGCAATATCTCGCAACGAACTGCGGCTGTCGCGGATCGCCTTGCACACCCGGTCGTGGCTGGCCTGGGGAACAGGCAGCGGCACTTCGTCCAGGCACTTGATCCAAGCGGCGAGAGAGAGAGGTCTTACAGATGGGACTGTCGTTTTATTAGCCATGATTGGGGCGCGATCATCACATGCGGTCAACACGCCCGGAGCGGGCCGAACTGGCTTTTCGCCTTAACGGGCTATAGTCTGGCGCAGTTTTGCCGATAAGTAGAACAAGAGTTTTTCAGTTCCCCCAAATATGTCCATGAACCCGACGGCGCAAGTACTCATCTCCTATGGCTAAAATTATCGGCATCATCGTCGTCTTCGCGAGCGTGCTCGGCGGGTACGTCCTGTCCCACGGTAAAATTGCGGCACTGATCCAGCCTTTCGAGGTGATGATTATCGGTGGTGCGGCACTGGGCGCTTTCCTGCAGGCCAACCCCGGCTACATGACCATGCACGTGATCAAGAAGTCATTGGCCATGTTTGGTTCGCGCTTTACCCACACCTTCTACCTGGAAGTGCTGGGGCTGGTGTACGAGATCCTCAACAAGAGCCGCCGCGAAGGCATGATGGCCATCGAGGCTGACATCGAGGACGCCGCGGCCAGCCCGATTTTCGCCAAGTATCCGGCCGTGCTCAAAGACGAGCGCATGACCGCTTATATCTGTGATTACCTGCGCATCATGTCCTCCGGCAACATGGCTCCCCATGAGCTTGAAGGCTTGTTCGACATGGAATTGTTCAGCCTTAAAGAGGAGCTGGAGCATCCGTCCCACGCCGTGACCGGCGTCGCAGACGGCATGCCCGGTTTCGGTATCGTCGCGGCGGTACTCGGTATTGTGGTGACCATGGCCTCCCTGGGTGAGGGTGACCAGGCGGCCATCGGCATGCACGTCGGTGCGGCGTTGGTGGGGACCTTCTTCGGTATTCTCGCGGCCTACGGTTTCTTCGGCCCTCTGGCGACCTCCCTGGCCCATGATGCCAAAGAAGAAATCAACCTTTACGAATCGATCAAGGCCAGTCTGGTGGCGTCCGCTTCCGGCATGCCGCCGTCGCTGGCGGTGGAGTTCGGTCGCAAGGTCCTGTACCCGAAGCATCGCCCAAGCTTCGCCGAGCTGGAACAAGCGGTTCGCGGTCGCTAAGCCATGGAAAACAACCAGCCGATAATCATCAAGCGCGTCAAGCGCTTCGCTGCGGGGCACCATGGTGGCGCCTGGAAAATCGCCTTCGCCGACTTTGCGACGGCGATGATGGCGTTCTTCCTGGTGCTGTGGCTGATGTCGACGGCCACGCCCGAACAGAAAATCGCCATTGCCGGCTACTTCAAAGACCCGATTGGCTTTTCGGAAAGCGGCACGCCTTTCGTGATCGATCTGGGCGGCTCGCCGCAATTGGCGCCTGAGCGCACCATCAACCCCGAAGTCAAAACCGAGGCGCCCCAGGAAAAAATCCCGATCGAGCGCGATACCGTCGAGGCCATGGCCGAGCAGGTCGAGCAAGAGCGCCTTGAGTTGCTGTTGCAAGAGTTGCAGAACAAGGTCGAAGAAAACCCGCAGTTGCTGAAATTCAAGGATCAGATTTCGTTCGAAATCACTCCGGAAGGCTTGCGCATCCAGATCACCGACGCCGCCAACCGGCCGATGTTCGACTCCGGCAGCGCACGCTTGAAGCCGTATTTCGAAGACATCCTGCTGGCCATGGCCGACACCATCAAAACGGTGCCGAACAAGATCAGCATCAGCGGTCACACCGACGCCAAGCCGTATGCGGGCCAGGGTGACTTCGGCAATTGGGAGCTATCGGCCAACCGCGCCAACGCCGCACGTCGCGCGTTGGTAGCCGGCAGCTACCCGGACCCGCAGGTCGCGCGCGTGGTGGGTTTTGCATCCTCGCAGCTGTTTGATCACAAGGATCCGTTCAACCCGGCCAACCGGCGCATCGATATCGTCGTGCTGACCAAAAAGGCCCAGCGTGCGATTGAGGGTGATCAGCCCCCACCGCCACAACCGACCCCTGGTGCTGGCGCGCCCGGCGAAGTACCGGCCGACCCGAACGCCATCCCGCCAGGGCAAGAACCCTTGCCGGCGCATGAGCTGCGTCAGAAATTGAATCTGTTTGATGATGGTGGGGTGAAAGACCCTACGGTGCCTGGGACGGGATCCTAGGCTTCACATACAACAAGGCCGCGATAATCGCGGCCTTGTTGTTTCGGCGGTTTAGTAACTGCTCTCCGGCAAGCTCGCAATAATCGACCGATAACTGTTCATTCGCTGCTGCTGCACGCGGCCGTCTTCCAGGGCCTTGAGCAACGCACAACCCGGCTCGCGGTCGTGTTTGCAGTCGCGGAAGCGACAGGTGCCAATCAGGTCGTTGAACTCGATGAAGCCCGCTTCCACATCGCTGCGGCTCACGTGGCCGAGGCCGAATTCACGAATGCCCGGGGAGTCGATCAGTTCGCCGCCGCCGGGGAAGTGGAACAACCGCGCGGTGGTGGTGGTGTGCGTACCTTGGCCGGACAGTTCCGACAGCGGGCCTACACGGGTGTCGACCTCGGGCAGCAAGCTGTTGACCAGCGACGACTTACCCACGCCGGACTGGCCGACAAACACGCTGATGCGTCCGTCCAACTGCTGTTGCAGTTGTTCCATGCCATTGCCGTGATGGGCCGACACTTCCAGCACCGGGTAGCCCAAGGTGCGGTAGACCGCCAGCAGCGCATTCAGCGCAGGGGCGTTCTGTTCGTCGATCAGGTCGAACTTGTTCAGCAACAGCAACGGGCGGATGCCGGCATGTTCGGCGGCTACCAGGTAGCGGTCGATCAGGTTGGCATGAGGCTCGGGCAAGGGGGCGAATACGATCACGATCATGTCGACGTTGGCCGCCACCGGCTTGAGCTGGCCGCGGCTGTCGGGCCGGCGCAGTTCGGTGGTGCGTGGCAACTGGGCGACGATCACGCCGATGCCCTGGTTGCCGGCGCGCCATACCACTTTGTCGCCGGTCACCAGCGCCGGCAGGTTGGCGCGCAGGTGGCAACGGGAGACTGAGCCCGCGAGTTCGCCTTCCAGCGCCTCGACTTCGACCTGCACACCGAAGTGCGCGATTACCAGGCCCGTTTGCTCGGGGCCCAGGTCGCCGCCTTCAAGCGCTTCTACGGCGGAGGATTCACGTTTGGCGGCGCGCGCGGCGCGTTCACCTTGAATCTTTTCGATGCGCCAGTTTTGGCGGCGGTTGAGCTGGCGTTTGGCCATTGGTGTTCCGTGTCGATAATGCAAAGGTTTGGGTAAAACGGTCGCGAGTCTAGCACGGCCCCGCCTGCTAAACTGCGCAGCTACGCCAAGGTGCCAAGAGAATCAAGCCATGCAAAACCCACAGAACCTGATTTGGATCGATCTGGAAATGACCGGTCTGAACCCCGACACCGACGTCATCATCGAGATGGCCACCATTGTCACCGACAGCAACCTCAACACCTTGGCCGAAGGTCCGGTGATCGCCATCCACCACAGCGACGCCGTGCTGGCCACCATGGACGAGTGGAACACCCGCACCCACGGCAACTCCGGCCTGACTCAGCGTGTGCGCGACAGCCGCGTCAGCATGGCCGAAGCCGAAGCCCAGACCATCGCCTTCCTGGAAAAATGGGTGCCCAAGGGCAAATCGCCGATCTGTGGCAACAGCATCTGCCAGGACCGTCGCTTCCTTTATACGCACATGAAAGGGCTCGAAAGCTACTTCCACTACCGCAACCTGGATGTCTCGACGCTCAAAGAGCTGGCCGCACGCTGGGCGCCGGAGGTCAAAGACAGCTTCCATAAAGGCAGTACTCACCTGGCGCTGGATGATATTCGCGAGTCGATCGCCGAGCTGCAGCATTACCGCAAGCATTTCATCAAGGCCTGAAGCTGTAGCGACTGAGCTGACGCCATCGTAGGCAAGCCCACACATTTTGATTTGTGAACACATTTCAAATGTGGGGGCTTGCTCCCGATGGCCGGCGACGCGGTTTATCGCCAAGCGCCCCCTTTTGGTGCCCTCGGCAAATGATTAGACTGCCGGCCTCTCTGCCAGGATCACCATCATGCTGCTGATGCTCTACCTCATTGCCATCACCGCCGAAGCCATGACCGGCGCCCTCTCTGCGGGGCGCCGTGGCATGGACTGGTTCGGCGTGGTGCTGATCGCCTGTGTGACGGCGTTGGGGGGCGGTTCGGTGCGCGACGTGTTACTGGGGCACTACCCGCTGACGTGGGTCAAGCACCCCGAATACCTGGTGCTGACCTCGGTTGCGGCGCTGGTGACGATCTTTGCCGCGCCGCTGATGCGCCACCTGCGCTCGCTGTTTCTCGCGCTGGACGCCGTCGGCCTGGTGGCCTTCACCCTGATCGGCTGCATGACTGCCCTGGAAATGGGCCACGGCATGCTGGTGGCGTCGGTCAGCGGCGTGATTACCGGGGTATTCGGCGGCATCCTGAGGGATATCTTCTGTAACGACATCCCGTTGATCTTCCGTCGTGAGCTGTATGCCAGCGTGTCGTTCCTTGCCGCCTGGTTCTATTTGCTGTGTCTTTATCTGGAGTTGCCCAGCGAGCAAGCGATTCTGCTGACGTTGTTCAGCGGCTTTCTATTGCGACTGCTGGCGATCCGCTTTCATTGGGAAATGCCCAAGTTCGTCTACAACGATGATGTGCACTAACGCGTAGCGTGTCTGTTCAGCGCCCATTCCACGTGTTCGCGCACCAACTCCGATGGATAGTCCCTGCGCGCCTTCAAGGCTTCCAGCACCGGAATACTCGAAGGCGCATTGCCCAGGTCCACCGCCAGGTTACGCAGCCAACGCTCGTAACCGGCGCGGCGCAGGGGGGAGCCTTCGGTGCTGCTGAGAAATTTATCCTCATCCCACATAAACAACTCGGCCAGTTCAGCGTTATCCAGGTTATGCCGTGGTTTGAAATCGCTTTCGGTGGTGGGGCGAGCGAAACGATTCCACGGACAAACGATCTGACAGTCATCGCAGCCGAATACCCGATTGCCGATCAGCGGGCGCAGGTCTTCAGGGATCGCGCTCTTGAGTTCGATGGTCAGGTATGAAATGCAGCGCCGGGCGTCCAGCACGTAGGGGCCGATAAAGGCATCGGTCGGGCAGATGTCCAGGCAAGCGGTGCAGCGGCCGCAGTGTTCGGTGCTGTGGGGAGCATCCACCGGCAGCGGCAAGTCGACAAACAGCTCGCTCAAAAAGAAGTAACTGCCGGCCTTGCGATTGAGCACCAGGGTGTTTTTACCGATCCAGCCCAGCCCGGCTTTCTCGGCAATGGCTTTTTCCAGGACGGGCGCGCTATCGACAAAGGCGCGAAAGCCAAACGGGCCGATCTGCGCCTGAATGCGGTCGGCCAGTTGCTGCACGCGCTTGCGGATCAGCTTGTGGTAGTCACGGCCCAGGGCATAGCGCGAGATGTAGGCTTTTTCCGGCTGAGCGAGCAACTGCGCCATTTGGGAGTCGCCTGGCAGATAATCCATGCGCAGCGACACCACGCGCAGGGTGCCCGGTACCAACTCTTCGGGGTGGGAACGTTTGCTGCCATGGGCGCCCATGTAGTCCATTTCGCCGTGGTAGCCCGCGTCGAGCCAGCGTTGCAGGTGCTGTTCATGCTCGGCCAGGTCCAGCCCGCTGATGCCGACTTGTTGAAAGCCCAGCTCGCGACCCCAGTCTTTGATCGATTGGGCGAGGGCGGGCAGATCGGAGGTAATAGCAGGCATGAGACACGGGAAACCACAAGTTAGATGCGTATAATTCTGCCAGACATCGGAGCTTGAAGACGCATGCCTCAGACAAAACACCCAATAACCGACGTTCAGCTCTTGTTGCACGGGCATTTGCCGCAACTGGCTGCGCGTTCTCCGGACGCCCATAAAGGCCGGTTCGGCCACCTGTTGGTGATCGGCGGCGACCGTGGCCTCGGCGGCGCAGCGTTGCTGAGTGCCGAAAGCGCTTTGCGCAGTGGCGCGGGCATGGTGTCGCTGGCCACCCGCGTTGAGCACGTGCCCGCCGCGCTGGCGCGCTTGCCGGAACTCATGGCCGTGGGCGTAAGTTCTGCCAATCAACTGATGGGCCTGCTGGAAAAAATCTCGGTCATCGTCATCGGCCCCGGCTTGGGCGCAGCCTCGTGGGGTAGCAGCCTGTTGTCGGTCGCCGCCAATGCGCGCCAGCCGCAAGTGTGGGACGCGGACGCCTTGAATCAGTTGGCCACGGGTAGCGTCAACCTTCCGGCCAATTGCGTGATCACACCGCATCCGGGGGAAGCTGCGCGCCTGCTGGGCATTTCGACAGCAGAGGTTCAGGCCGACCGGCTTAAGGTGGCGCGCGCGTTGAGCCAGACATTTAATGCCGTCGCTGTCCTCAAGGGTGCTGGCAGTTTGATTGCCAGCCCGGATGGGCGGGTTTCCCGCTGTGATCAGGGCCACCCGGCAATGGCCACGGCGGGCCTGGGCGATGTGTTGGCCGGCCTGGTGGGGGCATTGCTGGCCCAGGGCATGGCGGCTTATGAAGCAAGTTGCCTGGCTGTGTGGTTGCACGCCACGGCGGGGCAGCGCCAAGGCACCTTGGGTCGCGGCTTGGCAGCCAGCGATCTCATACCTGCCATTCGTCAATTGCTGGAGGAGCAGTCGCCGTGCCTGAAGTAATTCTTTTCCTGGCCGATGAAGACGCCATGGTCGCGTTGGGTCATCGTATTGCCCAGCTCACACGTGGGGCGGGGTTGATCTTCCTCGAAGGCGACCTGGGGGCGGGCAAGACCACGTTATCCCGTGGGATTATTCGCGGGCTGGGCCATGCGGGCGCGGTAAAAAGCCCGACGTTTACCTTGGTCGAACCCTATGAGATCGGCGACCTGCGCGCCTTTCACTTCGACCTCTATCGCTTGGTGGACCCCGAAGAGCTGGAGTTCATGGGCATCCGTGATTACTTCGATGAAGACCCGCTGTGTTTGATTGAATGGCCAGATAAAGGCACAGGCTTTTTGCCAAAGCCGGACCTGACCATTACCATTACGCCGCATGAGCACGGACGTCAGCTGAAGTTGTTGCCCCAGAGCCCGCGCGGTGAATCGTGGTGTGCCGCTCTGGCATTGGAATTCAAATAATTGGTGGGGTTAGGTATGCGCTTTCGCGCGTTGGTTGCTGTCGTAGGGGTGTTGCTTGCGGCAATGACTGTCAATGCTCTGGCTGCTTCACAGGTAAAGAGTGTGCGCCTGTGGCGAGCGCCGGATAACACGCGACTGGTGTTCGACCTGTCTGGCCCGGTCCAGCACAGTGTCTTTACCCTCACGGCGCCTGATCGCCTGGTGATCGACATCAACGGTGCAACCCTGGCCGCGCCGCTGAAGGTGTCCACCGCCAATACCCCCATCACCGCCATGCGCTCGGCCCAACGCACGCCGACCGACTTGCGCGTGGTCATCGACCTGAAAAAAGTCGTGACGCCGAAAAGCTTCTCCCTGGCCCCGAATGCCCAGTATGGCAACCGATTGGTGGTCGACCTGTTCGATAACGCCGCCGATGCCGCACCCCCGCCTGCGCCAACCCCGAGCGTGGCGACTGTGCCTGCGGTGCCGGTGAACCCGTCGCAACCCCAGGTCAAGCTGCCGCCACCACCACCGGCGCCGGCCGGCAAGCGCGACATCATCGTGGTGATCGATGCCGGCCACGGCGGTGAAGACCCCGGCGCCTCCGGCTCACGTGGGCAGCATGAAAAAGACGTGGTATTGGCCATTGCCCGCGAACTGCAACGCCAGGTCAACGGCATGAAAGGTTACCGCGCCGAGCTGACCCGTACCGGCGACTACTTCATTCCATTGCGCGGGCGTACCGAAATCGCCCGCAAGAAAGGCGCTGACCTCTTCGTGTCGATCCACGCCGATGCGGCGCCGTCGACCGCTGCGTTCGGCGCTTCGGTGTTTGCCTTGTCTGATCGCGGCGCCACGTCCGAGACCGCTCGTTGGCTGGCCGACAGCGAAAACCGTTCCGACCTGATCGGCGGGGCCGGCAACGTGTCCCTCGATGACAAAGACAAGATGCTCGCCGGCGTACTGCTCGACCTGTCGATGACCGCCTCGCTGACTTCCAGCCTGAACGTGGTCCAGAAGGTCCTGAGCAACATCGGCCGTGTGACCTCCCTGCACAAACAGCGTGTGGAGCAGGCCGGGTTCATGGTGCTGAAGTCGCCGGATATTCCCTCGATCCTGGTGGAAACGGGGTTTATCTCCAACGCCAACGAAGCCTCGAAGCTCGCCAGTGCCAGTCACCAGCAAGCGTTGGCGCGCTCCATCAGCGCGGGTGTGCGCCAGTTCTTCCAGCAGAACCCGCCGCCGGGCACTTACATCGCCTGGCTGCGCGACTCCGGCAAAATTGCCCAGGGCCCGCGTGACCATCGCGTTCAGCCCGGCGACACCCTGGCGATGTTGGCGGTGCGTTTCCAGGTGTCGGCGGCGACGTTGCGCAATGCCAATAACCTGAAGACGGATGAGCTGAAAGTCGGCCAGGTATTGACCATCCCCGGCACTGAATTGGCGGCACAGTAATGAGCGAATCAACCTTGAACAGCGGGTCGCGTATTGAATTACTCAGCCCGCGCCTGGCTAACCAGATCGCGGCGGGCGAAGTCGTCGAGCGCCCGGCATCGGTGATCAAGGAGCTACTGGAAAACAGCATCGATTCCGGCGCCAAGCGCATCGATGTCGACGTGGAGCAGGGCGGCGTCAAGTTACTGCGCGTGCGCGACGACGGCAGCGGCATCTCCTCCGATGACCTGCCGCTGGCCCTGGCCCGCCACGCCACCAGCAAGATCCGCGACCTGGAAGACCTTGAACGGGTGATGAGCCTGGGTTTTCGCGGTGAGGCCCTGGCCTCGATCAGCTCTGTGGCCCGCCTGACGCTTACGTCCCGCACGCGCAGCGCCGAGCAGGCCTGGCAAGTGGAGACCGAGGGCCGCGACATGGCGCCTCGGGTCCAGCCGGCGGCGCATCCGGTGGGTACCTCGGTGGAGGTGCGCGACCTGTTCTTCAACACCCCCGCGCGGCGCAAATTCCTCAAGGCCGAAAAGACCGAATTCGATCACCTGCAAGAAGTCATCAAGCGCCTGGCCCTGGCGCGCTTCGACGTGGCATTTCACCTGCGCCATAACGGCAAGACCATCCTCAGCCTGCACGAAGCCCATGACGAGGCGGCACGTGCGCGTCGAGTGTCGGCGATCTGTGGCGCGGGTTTCCTGGAGCAGGCGCTGCCGATTGAGATCGAGCGCAATGGCCTGCGCCTGTGGGGCTGGGTCGGGTTGCCGACGTTCTCCCGTAGCCAGGCGGATTTGCAGTACTTCTTTGTGAATGGCCGCGCGGTACGCGACAAACTGGTCGCCCACGCGGTGCGCCAGGCGTATCGCGATGTGTTGTTCAACGGGCGGCACCCGACGTTCGTACTGTTTTTCGAGGTCGACCCTGCGGTAGTCGACGTCAATGTGCACCCGACCAAGCACGAAGTGCGCTTCCGTGATGGGCGCATGGTGCATGACTTCCTGTACGGCACCTTGCACCGAGCCTTGGGCGATGTGCGCCCGGACGATCAACTGTCGGCGCCGATTGTGACGGCGGTGGTGCGCCCGAGCGGTCCCGAGGCCGGTGAGTTCGGCCCTCAGGGCGAAATGAGCCTGGCGGGCAACCTGCTGCAAACGCCGCAGTCGCAGCCGACCTATACCGCGCCGGGTTCCGGTGCCGGAGCGGGTTATCAATATCAATACACGCCGCGTCCGCAGTCAGCGGTACCGGTGGCTGAGGCCCAGGCGGCCTATCGCGAATTCTTTGCGCCACTGCCGGGGGGCGAGCCGGGTGCGGCGGCGTCCTTGCCGGAAGGCGGCGGGGATATTCCGCCGCTGGGGTATGCGCTGGCGCAGCTTAAAGGCATCTATATCCTCGCTGAAAACGCCCACGGGCTGGTGCTGGTCGACATGCATGCCGCCCACGAGCGAATCATGTACGAACGCCTGAAGATTGCCATGGCCAGCGAAGGCCTCAGCGGCCAACCACTGCTGGTGCCGGAGTCCCTGGCCGTGAGCCAGCGTGAAGCCGATTGCGCAGAAGAACACCACAGCGTATTCCAGAAGCTGGGCTTCGAACTGCAACGCCTGGGGCCGGAAACCCTCGCGATCCGCCAGATTCCTGCGCTGCTCAAGCAAGCCGAAGCCAACCGGCTGGTGGCCGACGTGCTGGCGGACCTGATGGAGTACGGCACGAGTGACCGTATCCAGGCGCATATCAACGAATTGCTCGGCACCATGGCCTGTCACGGTGCCATCCGCGCCAATCGCCGCCTGGCCCTGCCGGAAATGAATGGTTTGCTGCGTGATATGGAAAACACCGAGCGCAGCGGTCAATGCAACCATGGCCGACCGACCTGGACCCAGATGGGCCTGGACGATCTGGACAAATTGTTTTTGCGCGGGCGTTGATGAGCGCCTTGCCCCCCGCAATCTTCCTGATGGGCCCCACGGCCGCCGGCAAGACCGACCTGGCCATCGAGCTGACGAAGGTGTTGCCATGCGAACTGATCAGTGTCGACTCTGCCCTGGTTTACCGGGGCATGGATATCGGCACCGCCAAGCCCTCCAAGGAGCTGCTTGCCGAGCATCCGCACCGTCTGATCGACATCATCGACCCGGCCGAGAGCTATAGCGCCGCGGATTTTCGTACTGACGCGCTGGCCGCCATGGCTGAAATCACGGCGCGGGGCAACATCCCGCTGCTGGTGGGCGGCACGATGCTCTATTACAAGGCTTTACAGGAAGGCTTGGCTGACATGCCGGCCGCCGATGCCCGAGTGCGCGCAGAACTCGAAGAAGAGGCCGCACGCCTTGGCTGGCAAGCCCTGCACGACCAGTTGGCGGCGGTGGATCCGGTATCCGCCGCGCGGATTCACCCGAATGATCCCCAGCGGCTCAGCCGTGCCTTGGAAGTCTGGCGTGTCAGCGGCCAGACCATGACTGAACTGCGGCTGAAACAAACTGCGCAAAGTGCTGATGCAGGCGCATCTGGACAGTCACAATTGCCCTATACTGTGGCGAATCTGGCTATCGCTCCGGCAAATCGCCAGGTGCTGCATGATCGAATTGCACAAAGATTCACAATTATGTTGGAACAGGGGTTTATCGACGAGGTCGTAGCACTGCGTTCACGAGGTGACCTGCACCCAGGGCTGCCTTCGATACGTGCTGTAGGCTACCGCCAAGTCTGGGACCATCTGGATGGCAAGCTGACGTCAGCCGAAATGCAGGAGCGCGGCATCATTGCCACGCGCCAATTGGCGAAGCGCCAGTTCACCTGGCTGCGCAGCTGGAGCGATTTGCACTGGTTGGACAGTCTGGACAGCGACAATCTGTCACGCACCTTGAAATACTTGGGAACGGTCTCCATATTGAGCTGAGTCCTTGCAATTGCCGTCTATCCTTGGGGGTGTGACGGCCATGAGCTACCTATTTTCCGATTTTTTATTATTGATCCTTAAAGGAGTGCGGCACATGTCAAAAGGGCATTCGCTACAAGACCCTTACTTGAATACTTTACGTAAAGAGAAAGTGGGGGTTTCCATCTACCTGGTCAACGGTATCAAACTGCAAGGCACGATCGAGTCGTTCGACCAATTCGTGATCCTGCTGAAAAACACCGTCAGCCAAATGGTCTACAAACACGCTATCTCGACAGTCGTTCCAGTTCGTCCAATCCGTCTGCCTAGCGCAGCAGGTGATGAACAGGGTGACGCTGAGCCAGGTAACGCCTGATAGGAGTCTCCTTTGTTCTTTGAGCGCCACGGTGGTGGTGAGCGAGTGATCCTCGTTCACTTGGATGGACAGGACCCTGAGGCGCGCGAAGATCCGCAGGAGTTTCAGGAGTTGGCAAATTCTGCCGGCGCCGAGACCGTTGCGTTTTTTAACGTGCCGCGTCATCGGCCAACCGCCAAATACCTGATTGGCAGCGGCAAGGTCGAGGAGCTGCGCGACCTTGTACACGCCGAAGAAGCCGATCTGGTGATCTTCAACCATACCCTCACGCCCAGTCAGGAACGTAACCTCGAACGTGTTTTCGAGTGTCGCGTGATCGACCGTACCGGCCTGATTCTCGATATTTTCGCCCAGCGCGCCCGTACCCATGAAGGCAAGCTCCAGGTCGAACTGGCCCAGCTTGACCACATGAGCACGCGGCTGGTTCGCGGTTGGACTCACCTTGAGCGTCAGGGTGGCGGTATCGGCATGCGCGGCCCTGGTGAAACCCAACTGGAAACCGACCGGCGCCTGCTGCGGGTTCGCCTGCGCCAGATCAAGGGGCGTCTGGAAAAAGTACGTAGCCAGCGCGAGCAATCGCGACGTGGCCGTTCACGTGCGGATATCCCGACCGTCTCCCTGGTGGGCTATACCAACGCCGGCAAGTCCACGCTGTTCAACAACGTGACCAAATCCGACGTGTACGCGGCCGACCAACTGTTCGCCACCCTCGACCCGACCTTGCGCCGTCTGGATATCGACGACCTGGGGCCGATTGTCCTGGCCGACACCGTGGGTTTCATTCGCCACCTGCCACACAAACTGGTCGAGGCATTTCGGTCTACGCTCGAAGAGTCGAGCAACTCCGACCTGCTGCTGCACGTGATCGATGCGGCTGAGCCGGATCGCATGTTGCAGATCGAGCAGGTAATGGTGGTGTTGGGCGAGATCGGGGCCCAGGACTTGCCGATCCTCGAGGTCTATAACAAACTCGATTTGCTTGAGGGCGTTGAGCCGCAAATTCAGCGCGACGAGAACGGCAAGCCCCAACGGGTATGGCTGTCGGCGCGCGATGGCAGTGGTTTGGAGCTGCTTGAACAAGCCATTGCCGAATTGCTCGGCAGCGATTTGTTTGTCGGCACCTTGCGCTTGCCTCAGCGTTTTGCTCGACTGCGTGCACAGTTTTTCGAGCTGGGCGCGGTACAGAAAGAAGAACACGACGAAGAAGGTGTCAGCTTGCTGGCCGTTCGATTGCCGCGCTCGGAGCTCAATCGGCTGGTCAGCCGTGAAGGCGTTGTACCGACAGAGTTCATCGAACAACACACTTTGCAATAAAAGCCTCCGAAAGCGGTTGTGCCGCAGTAGCAGGCATTCTGTAGCATTGGTCGGCGCGCCGTGGGTGCGTCTTTGCTTTATCAGATGGAGAGCGCTATGGCTTGGAATGAGCCGGGTGGCAACTCGAATAATCAGGATCCTTGGGGTGGTAAACGCCGCAATAATGGCGACCGCAAGGGGCCACCAGATCTCGACGAGGCCTTCCGAAAGCTGCAGGAAAGCCTGAATGGGTTGTTCGGTGGTGGAAAAAAACGGGGTGGTGACGACGGCGGTCGCACAAGCAAGGGCGGTGGCTATGGCCTGCTGGGCCTGGGTCTTGTCGTACTGGCGGCCGTCTGGCTGTACAGCGCTGTCTACGTCGTGGACGAGCAGGAGCAGGCTGTGGTGCTGCGCTTCGGCAAGTACTACGAGACGGTCGGGCCAGGCCTGAACATCTACTTCCCGCCGATCGACAAGAAGTACATGGAGAACGTCACGCGTGAGCGTGCCTACACCAAGCAGGGCCAGATGCTGACTGAAGACGAAAACATCGTCGAAGTGCCGCTGACCGTGCAGTACAAGATCAGCAACCTGCAGGACTTCGTGCTGAACGTTGATCAGCCGGAAATCAGCCTGCAACACGCCACCGAAAGCGCCCTGCGCCATGTGGTGGGTTCCACCGCCATGGACCAGGTGCTGACCGAAGGTCGTGAATTGATGGCCAGCGAAATCAAGGAGCGCCTGCAACGGTTCCTCGACACCTACCGCACCGGTATCACTGTGACCCAGGTGAACGTACAGAGCGCAGCGGCACCGCGTGAAGTGCAGGAAGCCTTCGATGACGTGATCCGCGCGCGTGAAGACGAGCAGCGTTCGCGTAACCAGGCCGAAACCTACGCCAATGGCGTGGTGCCGGAGGCCCGTGGCCAGGCCCAGCGCATCATCGAAGATGCCAACGGTTACCGCGACGAAGTGGTCTCGCGCGCCAAGGGTGAGGCGGATCGCTTTACCAAGTTGGTCGTCGAGTACCGCAAGGCACCTGAAGTCACTCGCCAGCGTCTGTACCTGGACACCATGCAGGAAGTCTTCAGCAACACCAGCAAGGTTCTCGTGACCGGCAGCAAGGGTGGGCAGAACAACCTGCTGTACCTGCCGCTGGACAAGATGATCGAAGGTGGTCGTAGTGGCACCAGCGCGCCGTCCACCGGTTCGAATGCCGCTGCCAACGAAGCGAGCGCCCGTGCGGCCGCTGACTTGCTGCAACAGCAAACACGTACCAGGGAGAGTCGTTGATGAGCAATAAATCGCTGACCGCCCTGATTGTGGGCGTCGTCGTGGTCATCGCTGCCTGGAACTGCTTCTACATCGTGGCTCAGACCGAGCGTGCGGTGCTGCTGCAATTCGGTCGCGTGGTCCAGGCGGATGTCCAGCCGGGCCTGCATGTGAAAGTCCCCTACGTCAACCAGGTGCGCAAGTTCGACGCCCGCCTGATGACCCTGGATGCACCGACACAACGCTTCCTGACCCTGGAAAAGAAAGCCGTGATGGTTGACGCCTACGCCAAGTGGCGCGTCAAGGATGCCGAACGCTTCTACACCGCGACCTCCGGCCTCAAGCAGATCGCCGACGAGCGTTTGTCGCGCCGTCTGGAGTCGGGCCTGCGTGACCAGTTTGGTAAGCGCACCCTGCACGAGGTGGTATCCGGTGAGCGTGACGCGCTGATGGCTGATATCACGCGTTCGCTGAACACGATGGCTGAAAAAGAGCTGGGTATCGAAGTGGTCGATGTCCGGGTCAAGGCGATCGACCTGCCCAAAGAAGTGAACCGCAGTGTGTTCGAGCGCATGAGCACCGAGCGTGAGCGTGAAGCCCGTGAGCACCGCGCCAAGGGTAACGAACTGGCTGAAGGTATCCGTGCGGATGCCGACCGTCAGCGTCGTGTCCTTCTGGCAGAGGCCTATCGCGAGTCTGAAGAGGCCCGTGGTGATGGCGACGCTCAAGCCGCGGCAATCTATGCCAAGGCCTACGGTCAGGACCAGGAGTTCTATGCGTTCTATCGTAGCCTGCGTGCCTACCGTGAAAGCTTTGCGAACAAAACCGACGTCATGGTGCTGGACCCAAGTAGCGACTTCTTCCGCTACCTGGAAAAATCCAAGTAATCAGCTCGTCACTGTGTAGGACACACTCCGTCGGGCGGCTAAAACGCCTGGCGGGGTGATCCTTTCAGAAAACGGGTGTATGATGCGGCAGCCGGGAAATTCCCGGCTTTTTTGCGTCTGCATGTTTGATTCGGCAGGCGTGACAGGTTTTTCGAGGAAAGTGCCCGACGAGGCCGCTGGCAGGCCGTTCGTCACGTCGCTCTTGCGCGTGGTTTATGCGAGGGCCGGGTATTTTCTGCTTCACTCAAGGCTCGACCGAGGGCTGGCCGCCCGGATCTAAGGGGAATGGCGTAATGGCAACGGTAGACCGCTGGCTGCTGCCAGATGGCATCGAAGAAGTACTGCCACCGGAGGCGGCGCGCATTGAAGTAGCGCGTCGCCAGGTGTTGGATCTGTTCCAGAGCTGGGGTTACGAGTTTGTCGTGACCCCGCATATCGAGTACCTGGAATCCCTGCTGACCGGCGCGGGCCAGGACCTGGATCTGCGCACCTTCAAGGTCATCGACCCGCAGTCGGGCCGGCAAATGGGTTTCCGTGCCGACATCACGCCGCAAGTGGCGCGCATCGATGCGCACACCCTGCGTCGTGAAGGCCCGAGCCGCCTGTGCTACGCCGGCAGCGTGCTGCATGCTCAGCCGCGTGCCTTGTCGTCGTCCCGTAGCCCGATCCAGTTGGGCGCCGAGTTGTACGGCGACGCCAGCCCGAGCAGCGATGTCGAAGTGATCAGCTTGATGCTGGCCATGCTGCAACTGGCTGACGTACCGGATGTCCACATGGACCTGGGCCACGTCGGCATTTACCGTGGCCTGGCCCGTGCGGCCGGTTTGTCGGGTGAGGTTGAGCAACAGTTGTTCGATGCCCTGCAGCGCAAGGCTATCGATGAAGTCATCGCCCTGACCGAAGGCGTGCCGGCCGACCTGGCCGCTATGCTGCGGGCGCTGGTCAACCTGTGCGGCGGCCGCGAAGTGTTGGTGGCTGCACGCGAGCGCCTGGCGAATGCGCCGGCGCCGGTGCTGGCGGCACTCGACGACCTGCTGGCGATTGCCGAGCGATTGTCGGCACGTTTCCCGCAGTTGCCGTTGTACTTTGATTTGGGCGAGCTGCGCGGTTACCACTACCACACGGGTGTGGTGTTCGCGGTGTTCGTTCCGGGTGTTGGCCAAGCCATTGCCCAAGGTGGTCGTTATGACGATATCGGCGCTGACTTCGGTCGCGCGCGTCCGGCCACTGGTTTCTCCACCGATTTGAAAACCCTGGTGACCCTGGGGCGTGCTGAGGTCGAGCTGCCGTCTGGTGGCATTTGGATGCCCGACAGTACGGACGCGGCACTCTGGCAGCAGGTCTGCCAGTTGCGCAGTGAGGGTCAGCGTGTTGTGCAGGCCTTGCCTGGGCAACCATTGGCCGCCGCCCGTGAAGCGGACTGCGACCGGCAATTGATTCTGCAGAACGGGCTTTGGCAAGTATCGCCACTGGCTTCTTGAGTTTTCCTGCCGGCCATCGCCGGCACCAAGTTTGCGCGAATGAGGACAAGTGTTATGGGTAAGAATGTCGTAGTCCTGGGCACCCAATGGGGTGATGAGGGCAAAGGCAAGATCGTTGATCTGCTGACCGAACATGCTGCCGCCGTAGTGCGCTACCAAGGCGGCCACAACGCTGGCCACACGCTGGTTATCGATGGCGAAAAAACCGTCTTGCACCTGATCCCTTCGGGTGTCCTGCGCGAAGGCGTGCAGTGCCTGATCGGCAACGGCGTGGTGGTTGCACCGGATGCCCTGCTGCGCGAGATCACCAAGCTGGAAGAGAAAGGCGTACCGGTGCGTGAGCGCCTGCGTATCAGCCCGTCCTGCCCGCTGATCCTGTCCTTCCACGTTGCGCTGGACCAGGCCCGTGAAAAGGCGCGTGGCGAGCTGAAGATCGGCACCACCGGTCGTGGCATCGGCCCAGCCTACGAAGACAAGGTTGCGCGTCGTGGCCTGCGTGTAGGCGACTTGCTCAACATGCCGCGCTTTGAAGACAAGCTGCGTGAACTGGTGGACTACCACAACTTCATGCTGGTCGGTTACTACAAAGAGCCGGCCATCGAGTTCGACAAGACCCTGGCCGAGTGCAAGGAATACGCCGAGCTGCTCAAGCCGCTGATGCTGGACGTGACCGCCGAGCTGCACGACCTGCGTCGCGCCGGCAAGGACATCATGTTCGAGGGCGCCCAAGGTTCGTTGCTGGACATCGACCACGGCACCTACCCGTACGTGACCAGCTCCAACACCACCGCTGGCGGCGTGGCCACCGGTTCGGGCGTTGGCCCGATGTTCCTGGACTACATCCTGGGCATCACCAAGGCTTACACCACTCGCGTAGGTTCGGGTCCGTTCCCGACTGAGCTGTTCGACGAAGTCGGTGCGCACCTGGCCAAGCAAGGTCACGAGTTCGGCGCTACGACCGGTCGTGCCCGTCGTTGCGGCTGGTTCGATGCGGTTATCCTGCGTCGCGCTATCGATGTAAACAGCATCTCGGGCATCTGCCTGACCAAGCTGGACGTACTTGACGGCCTCGAAACCATCAATATCTGCGTCGGCTACAAAGACGCGCAAGGCAACAGTGTTGCGCCGACCGACGCTGACAGCTACGTGGGCCTGCAGCCTGTGTACGAAGAAGTGCCGGGCTGGAGCGAGTCGACCGTGGGTGCCAAGACCCTGGAAGAGCTGCCGGCCAACGCTCGTGCCTACATCAAACGCGTTGAAGAGCTGATCGGCGCGCCGATTGACATTATTTCGACGGGCCCGGACCGCAACGAAACCATCGTTCTGCGTCATCCGTTCGCTTAATAAGCTGTTGATGTAAAAAGGAAAGGGCTCCCTCGGGAGCCCTTTTTCGTTTCTGTTCGCCAAGCGGCACGACCCTTGCTGTAATTCCTTCTTTCGCGGTGCTATCAAATTAATGGCACCCGTGGTGGAGGGATTACCGATGTCTGCCGTTCTCTCATTGTTACAAAGCCGTCTGTTGCGGCCGGTGTTCGTTACCCTAGGTATCGCCCTTTTGGTGCAGGTGCTGGTGGCGGTGGCGCTGACTCGGAGCACTGTCACTGCGCTGGAGGCCGATTTAGGCGCTCGGCTGGGTGTCGATAGTCAGAAGCTGTCTGGCGAGTTGGCGCAGGCCGGCAAAGAAGTTACATCCAGCCTGGACAGCCTGTCCGCCAGCACGCGCCAGCGTCTGACCGCCGGGCTTTCCTCGCGCCTGCAGGAAGAGCAGAAGCAACTGCGCGCGACCTTGGAAAAAGACCTGCGAGACTCTGCCAATGACATGGCGCAACTGCTGGCCTCGGTGGCGCCTCGCGCCATGTGGGACAGCGATGTGCCGACACTGTCTGAGTTTGCCCGGCGTGCCCAGCGCAATCCTAACGTGCTGTTTGTGGTCTACGACGATGCGGCGGGCGAGCATTTGACCCGCTACCTGAACCGCGAAAACCCGATCAACAAGGCGTTGCTGGAAAAAGGCCAGGGCGACCGCGCCTTGGACAAGGTGCTCAATGCCGCGAAAAATGACCCTTCGGTGTTCTACGTCGAGGCGTCCATCAGCCCCAACGGCGTTGAGATCGGTAAGGTGCTTATGGGCGTGTCGACCGCGTCGGTGGAGGCTGACCTGCAGGCGCTGGACAAGCGTTTTGCCGCCCTGATCGCCAGCGGCGATCAACTGGTCGGCGACAGCCTCAAGGGGGCTGCCGCAGACAGTGCCGCCGCCATGGGCGCCCGCCTGCAGTCGGCGCAAGCCACCGCCACCCAGATGACCGCCAACACCACCGGTGCCGTGCAGGAGGCCGCCGGTACTTTGCGCTGGCGCATCGGCATGGGGCTGGCGGTGGTCGGTTTCGGCGTGTTGCTGCTGATCGCCGTCGTGCTCGGCCGTCGCGTAGTCAATCGCCTGAAGCTGCTGATTGCGGCCATGGACGACCTGGCGGCGGGCGAGGGCGACCTCACCAAGCGCGTGCAGATCAGCAGTAAGGATGAAATCGGCGATATGGCCTCGGCGGTCAATCGCTTTGTGGATAAGTTGCAGCCGATCGTGCGCGAGGCGGGCGATGTGGCCCAGCGTACCGGCGTGGAGATTGGCGCCATGACGCTGCGCAATGCGGGTGCCGATGCCGCGGCCGGCCTGCAGCGCGATGAAGTGGCCGAGAGCTTGCGTGCCCTTGAGCAGATGGCCGAGGAAGCCCAGGCCGAAAGCCATGCCATGCAGGCGGCCTTGCAGCAGGTCGTGGATATTCGCCAGGCCACGGATGAAAACTCACGCACCTCGGCCGAGGTCGGCAGTTTGATCGAAGCCTTGGCCGGGCAGGTCCAGGCCGGTTCTCAGGTGATCGAGCGTCTGGCCCAGCAAAGCGAACAGATCGAGGTGGTGCTGACGGTCATTCATGGCATTGCCGAGCAAACCAACTTGCTCGCGCTCAACGCAGCCATCGAGGCCGCGCGCGCCGGGGAAACCGGGCGCGGCTTTGCGGTGGTGGCGGACGAAGTGCGTGCGCTGGCGAGCAAGACCCAAAGCTCCACGGGCGATATCCAAGCGCATATCGTCGCGTTGCAACAGGGGGCGCGTGAAGCGGTGGAGACCATCGGCAAGGCCGGGCGCCAGGCCAGTGAAGGGTTATTGGTGCTGCGCGACAGCGTGCGGTTGCAGCAGACGGTGCAGGCCTCGGTGGAGCAGGTGCATGCGGCAATTGGTCTGGCGACGCGCGCGGCGGAGCATCAGGCTCAGGGCGCGCATGCGGTGCGTGGGCGGGTCGAGGTGATTCATGCCCAGGCTGAGCGCGCTGCCCAGGCGGTGGTGGAAACGACCGCCAGTGGCAAGGTGCTGGATGGCTTGGCGGCGCAGTTGAAGGCGAGTTTGGGGCAGTTCAGGGCTTAGCGGTGTCTGTGTCGGCCGCATCGGGAGCCAGTCGAATCGTCGCACCGCCCCTCCCACACCTGACCGGGTTTCATCTTTGGAATGAAGTCAAATGTGGGAGCAACTGTCTTGATGACCCTAACTTTGGCATCGCTTTTTAAGACAGCCAAGCTCCCACAGCTTCAAGCCGTGTGACCTTCAACCACACATCGCTGCAGATTCAGGCAGCGTGTTCTTTCCATTCGGCTCTATAACGCAGCATCGCGTTCAGCCTGACTAACAAAACACGCATGCATGCAATTAGCGCAACTTTTGCGCGTTTGCCTTTGTCGCGCAGTGCTTTATAGCGGGCCTGGAATTCAGGCTGTTCCCGGATGACAACCCAGCAGGCCATGTAGAGCGAGCGACGCACGGAAAACCTCCCGCCGCTAATGTGACGCGCACCTTGGTGTTTCCCACTGTCGTTGTTATACGGAGCGAGGCCCGCTAGCGCCGTGATCGGACGCCTGCCAATCTCGCCCAGCTCCGGCAGATATGCCATTAGGCTAGCCGCCGTAATGAGCCCGATGCCCTTAACTGAGCACAGGCGTTCGACTTTTTCGCGGTCTAGCCTGTTGGCGGTTTCGCGAATCAGCTGCTCTATCGCGTTCACAGCCTTGCTCAAGTAGTCGATATGGCTCTGCAACGCCGGTTTTACTACGTCGCAGGAGGCTGTTTTCAGGCGCCTTCTGTCATCGTCCCTCTGCTGAACAAAGTTCTCTCGCTGCTGGACTAACGCGCGCAACTCGTCATGTTCCGGGCTGGTGATTCGGCTGCTTGGTGAGTCGAGAACCGCTGCGAACTGCGCAAGAGACTTTGCGTCTATCGGGTCGGTTTTAGCGTGTTGCCCCATCGCCCTGGAAAAACTCTTGGCCCGACGGGGATTGACGCAGATGACATTAAGGCCCGCAGCCTGAAGCGCCTTCATGACTTTGCGCTCATAACCGCCAGTAGCCTCCAACACCACGCGTCCGACCTGGTGAAGCAATAGCCACCCAATCAACCCAGGGAAATCTTCTTCGGCGTTAGCGCAATTTACCCCAACGTCAACCTGATGAACTCGAGCTTCAAGGCTGTCCTTGGAAACATCAATGCCTGCTGGATAGGAAAACATAGCCAAACCCTCTTACACTAAAAGTGAGAGCGCTCTGGCTTGGCCCACGCTTGTAACTGTTCGAGGTGGGCTCGTTCAACTGTTCGGGCTCATGTCCAGAGCGGAGAAGTGAGTGGCAGCATGGGCTCCCACACGTGCTTTAAGCACTTCGGGCATTCAGCTTGCCACTCACCCTCTCACTCTCAGCTTAATCCCGTATCAAGACACAAGGGGGCTTGCTCCCGATAGCAATCTCAGCGGCTCAAATACATCCGCGTCGTGAGCAGGTAAACCGGCAACCCCGACACCAGAATCAACAACGCCGCATAAGGCGCCGCCGCCGCGAATTCTACATTCGAGGTATGCGCCCACACGGCCGTGGCCAAGGTGTTGAGCCCTGTCGGGCTGAGCAGCAAGGTTGCGGTCAGCTCCTTCATCGCATCCAGGAACACCAGCGCAAACGCCGCACCCAGCGCCGGGAAGATAATCGGCAAGGTCACGCGGCAAAACGCACTGAACGATGAGGCGCCGAGCGTGCGCGCCGCCTCTTCCAACTGCGGTGCCGCCTTGTTCAGCGCCGTGCGAATCGGCGCCTGGGCCAGCGGTAAAAACAACAGCGCGTAGGCGATCAGCAGGAGCGCCGACGTCTGGTACAGCGCGGGCACGTAATGCAGGGCGAAATACACCAGGGTCAGCGCAATAACCAGGCCGGGCAGGGCATGCAGCAGATACGGCAGGCGTTCGGCCCAGATCGCCAGTTGGCCCTTGTAGCGCACCACCAGCAACCCCACCGGCACCGCCAGCACCAGGCATAGCGCCGCGCCACCCAGCGATAGCGCCAGGGAGGACAGCAGTGCCTCGCTGATTTGCGCCACTGGAAACGCCGCCGACGACCCTACGGCCAACCAATAGCCGAGCATCCCCAGAGGAATGCCGCTGCCAATGATCGCCAGCGCGAGGCAATACGCCTGGCCCAACGGCGCCCACTTGCCCAGCTTGACCTGCCCGGCATGCCGTGCGGCACCCTGGCCGATGCGCACATGACGGCCTTTGCCCCGCACGCGCAGCTCCAGCCACAACAGGCTCAGGCACATCATCAGCAACACCGCCGAGAGCATCGCGGCGTTGGCATTGCTGAATTCCAGTTCGAATTGCTGATAGATCGCTGTGGTGAAGGTTTGCAGGCCAATAATCGACAAGGCGCCGAACTCGACCAGCATGTGCAGGGCAATCAGCAGCGCCCCGGCCACTAAGGACGGCCACAGCAACGGCAGCGTGATGCGCCGGAACACGCCCCAGCGATTCAGGCCCAGGGTGCGGGCGGATTCTTCCAGGGAGGGGTCAAGATTGCGCAGCGTCGCCGCTACCGGCAAAAACACCAACGGGTATTTGGACAGGCTCATCACCAGGATCGCCCCGCCCAGCCCTTCGAAGTTGGCGCTCAGCGACACCCAGGTAAAGCTGCTGATAAACGCCGGCACGGCAAACGGCAGGCATAGGATTACGCCCCAGATACGTCGCCCCGGCAGGTTGCTGCGCTCCAGCAACCAGGCCAGGGACAGCCCGATCACGCAGCAAGTCACCGTCACGCCGGCCATCAGCGCCAGGGTGTTGCGCAGCAGCCCGAATACATAAGGTCGCCACAACAAATGCACCGCCTCTGCCCAGCCTGCCTGCCAGGCTTTGAGCCCGACGTAGGCCAGCGGCAGCAGGCTCAAGCCAACCAGAAACAGCACGGGGAGCAGCAGCCAGATCGAGGGGCGTTTGCGTCGGGGGCTAAAACCCCCGCGCAGGGCGGGGGCGGGCAGCGATGGGTTCATCAGTTCAAGCCAACGTCACGTTCCAGCTCCAGCGCTTCTTCGGCGTTGCCCAGGTCTGCTGGCGTAACGTTGGGCGGTTGTAGTTCGCTGAACGGCTTGAGGCCACGGTTCGATTGCATGCCTTTGCGCAGCGGGTATTCCGCCGAGGTATTGGTAATCACGCGTTGGCCTTCTTCGCTGGCCATGAACGCCAGCAGTTGCTGGGCTTGCTGGGGGTGCTTGCTGGATTTCAGCGCGGCAGCGGACGACACGGTGATCAGGCCGCCGGCGTCGCCGTTGGTGAAGTAGTGCAGCTGCGAATCCAGATTGGTTTTTTCTTTCTTCAGGGCAAACCAGTAATAGTTGTTCACCAGGACGGTGGCCACTTCGCCATTCTCCACGGCTTTGAGAGCGACCATGTTGTTGCTGTACACCTTGCCGAAGGCGCGTAGACCGGTCAGCCATTCTTCAGCGGCTTCACGGCCGTGCAGCTTGATGATCGCCACGGCCTGTTCCTGGAACGCACCGCTGGTAGGCACGAAGCCAACTTTGCCTTGCCATTCGGGGCCGGCGAAATCCAGCACCGATTTGGGCAGGTCTTTCTCGGCAATCAATTTCGGGTTGAACGCCACCACGCGAGTGCGGGCGGTCACGCCCATCCAGTCGCCGTTGCGGCCGACGTAATCCTTGGGCAGTACATCGAGGGTGCCGGCGTCGATCTTGGCAAGCAGGCCTTGTTCGCCGAGTTTGTTCAGGGGTGGCGATTCTTCGGTATAGATCACGTCGGCGGGAGAGCGCTCGCCTTCTTCAACAACCTGGCTGGCGAGCTGGTTGCTGCTGCCTTTGCGCACATTGACGTGGATGCCGGTCTTGGCCTCGAAGGCCTTGGCGAGTTCGTCGCCGACTTCTTTGTGCTGGCCGTTGTACAGGGTCAGGGACACCTTGTCGGCAGAATGGGCGGCGGGCGAGAGCAGGGTCAGGCCGAGTAGAGTGATGGTCAGGCCACGCAGAAGGGATGTCTTGAGACGGGTATCGCGGATCATCATCCGGGGTTTTCCTCACTTGAGATGCAACAAATCATTGCAAGGATAAACGATAAAGTTTCTCAAGTGCGGCATGACTGCCCATGCGGGTAAGTTTTTTAAACCCCGGAAACGAAAAAACCCGCTTTCGCGGGTTTGATCTGAATTTGGTGCCCAGGAGAAGACTCGAACTTCCACGACCTTGCGATCACCAGCACCTGAAGCTGGCGTGTCTACCAATTTCACCACCTGGGCATTATCAAGCAACGTTGCCGCTGTTGATGGGGCGAACTATACGGCGGGCTTTTTGATCTGTAAACCCCTGATTCAAAAAAATAAATCGAGATTCTCGTTAAAAATCAAAGGCTTTAAACGAAAAAACCCGCTTTCGCGGGTTTGATCTGAATGTGGTGCCCAGAAGAAGACTCGAACTTCCACGGCCTTGCGGCCACCAGCACCTGAAGCTGGCGTGTCTACCAATTTCACCATCTGGGCAGTATCTTCAACGTTGCCGTCGTCGATGGCGCGCACTATACGGAGTGGATTTTTGGCTGTAAACCCCTTGCATTAAAAAAGCCTGGAAAATTTCGCCAATGGTCGTGCAACGTGTGCGCCGAGGGCGATAAAGCGCTTTTAAACGCTTGTTGATACCTGAAGTTTCCCGTTTCAATACGCGTATGCCAAACTAACCCGCATATAGACAAGGTGAAAACTCTCTAATGGCCGATTGGCAGTCCCTCGATCCCGAGGCCGCTCGTGAAGCGGAAAAATATGAAAACCCTATTCCTAGCCGCGAACTGATCCTGGCGCATCTCGCCGATCGGGGTTCGCCTGCTAGCCGTGAGCAGTTGGTTGAAGAATTCGGTCTGACCACCGAAGACCAACTCGAAGCCCTGCGCCGCCGTTTGCGTGCCATGGAGCGCGACGCTCAACTGATCTACACCCGTCGTGGCACCTATGCGCCGGTAGACAAGCTCGATCTGATCCTCGGCCGCATCGCCGGCCACCGTGACGGCTTTGGCTTCCTGATCCCGGACGACGGCAGCGACGACCTGTTCATGAGCCCGGCGCAAATGCGTCTGGTGTTCGATGGCGACCGTGCGTTGGCACGTGTTTCCGGCCTGGACCGTCGTGGTCGCCGTGAAGGCGTGATCGTCGAAGTGGTGTCCCGTGCCCACGAGTCTATTGTCGGCCGTTACTTCGAAGAAGGCGGTATCGGCTTTGTGGTGCCGGATAACCCGAAGGTGCAGCAGGAAGTGCTGATCACCCCGGGCCGCAATGGCGCCGCCAAGGTCGGCCAGTTCGTCGAGGTGAAAATCACCCACTGGCCAACCGCGCGCTTCCAGCCCCAGGGCGATATCGTTGAAGTGGTCGGCAACTACATGGCGCCGGGCATGGAAATCGACGTTGCCCTGCGCACCTACGATATTCCTCACGTCTGGCCTGAGGCCGTGCTCAAAGAAGCCGCCAAGCTCAAGCCTGAAGTCGAAGAGAAAGACAAAGAAAAACGCATCGACCTGCGCCATCTGCCGTTCGTCACCATCGACGGTGAAGATGCCCGCGACTTTGACGATGCGGTCTACTGCGAAGCCAAGCCCGGCAAGCTGCGCCTGTTCTCCGGCGGCTGGAAGCTATTCGTCGCGATTGCCGACGTGTCCAGCTACGTGAAGATCGGTTCGGCCCTGGATAACGAGGCCCAGGTGCGCGGCAACTCCGTGTACTTCCCTGAGCGCGTGATCCCGATGCTGCCTGAGCAGCTGTCCAACGGCCTGTGCTCGCTGAACCCGAAAGTCGACCGTTTGGCCATGGTGTGCGAGATGACCATCTCCAAAACCGGCGAAATGACCGACTACCAGTTCTACGAGGCGGTGATTCACTCCCAGGCGCGCCTGACCTACAACAAGGTCAGCACCATCCTGGAAACGCCGAAGACCAGCGAAGCCAAGGCCCTGCGTACCGAGTACGCCGGTGTCGTGCCGCACCTCAAGCAGCTTTATTCGCTGTACAAGGTGTTGCTGGGTGCCCGTCACGTGCGTGGCGCGATCGATTTTGAAACCCAGGAAACCCGGATTGTCTTCGGCTCCGAGCGCAAGATCGCCGCGATCACCCCGACCACCCGTAACGATGCGCACAAGCTGATCGAAGAGTGCATGCTGGCGGCCAACGTGGCCACTGCTGAATTCCTCAAGAAGCACGAGATTCCTGCGTTGTACCGCGTGCACGACGGCCCGCCGCCGGAGCGCCTGGAAAAACTGCGCGCCTTCCTCGGCGAGCTCGGCCTGTCCCTGCACAAAGGCAAGGAAGGCCCGACGCCGAAGGATTACCAGGCACTGCTGGCCAGCATCAAGGATCGTCCGGATTACCACGTGATCCAGACGGTGATGCTGCGCTCACTGAGCCAGGCGGTGTACAGCGCCGATAACCAAGGCCACTTCGGCCTGAATTACGAGGCGTACACCCACTTCACCTCGCCGATCCGTCGTTACCCGGACCTGCTCACGCACCGCGCGATCCGCAGCGTGATCCACTCCAAGCAGAACACCCCGCACGTCAAGCGCGCCGGTGCCATGACCATTCCGAAAGCGCGGATCTATCCGTACGACGAGGCGGCCCTGGAACAGTTGGGCGAGCAGTGCTCCATGAGCGAGCGCCGCGCCGACGAAGCCACCCGCGACGTGGTGAACTGGCTCAAGTGCGAGTTCATGAAAGACCGCGTGGGCGAATCGTTCCCTGGTGTGATCACCGCCGTGACCGGCTTTGGTTTGTTCGTCGAGCTGACCGATATCTACGTCGAGGGCCTGGTGCACGTCACCGCCTTGCCGGGTGATTACTACCACTTCGATCCCGTGCACCACCGCCTGGCGGGCGAGCGCACCGGTCGCAGCTTCCGCCTGGGCGACACGGTGGAAGTGCAGGTCATGCGCGTCGACCTCGACGAGCGCAAGATCGACTTCGGCATGCCTGACAAACCCGCCGAATCGCCGACGGGCCGTAAAAAGCGCGGCAGCGAAACCGCGGCGCCGGCGACCAAAGGTAAAGGTGCTCCTGCTAAAACCGCTGAGCCTGAACCGGCCAAGGCCGGTCGGCGTTCGTCGGCCAAGGACAAGGCCCCCGAAGCCTACCGCCCCAGCGACGCAGCGGCTAAAAATGCTGAATTGCGCAAAAGCCGCGAGTTGAAGCAGCAGTTGCTCAACGAAGCCAAAAGCGGTGGTAAAGCGGCGTCTGGGGGAAAGTCCCACGCGGCGGAAAAACCGTCGAGCAAACCCAGTAAGCATCGTAAAGGCCCGCCAAAAGCGGGTTCGGCCCCCGCGAAAAGCGGCGGGTCGCGCAAACCTAAGGCCAAGTCATGAGTCTGGAAAAAATCTACGGCGTGCATGCCGTAGAAGCACTGCTGCGTCACCACCCTAAACGCGTCAAGCAGGTGTGGTTGGCGGAAGGTCGCAGCGAGCCGCGCGTGCAAGCGCTGGTCGAACTGGCCAACCAGAACAAGGTTGCCATCGGCCAGGCCGAGCGCCGGGAAATGGACGTGTGGGTCGAAGGCGTTCACCAGGGCGTGGTCGCGGACGTCAGCCCGAGCCAGGTGTGGGGCGAAGCCATGCTCGACGAACTGCTCGACCGTACCGAAGGCGCGCCGCTGTTGTTGGTGCTGGACGGTGTGACCGACCCGCACAACCTCGGCGCCTGCCTGCGCTCGGCGGATGCGGCGGGTGCGCTGGCGGTGATCGTGCCTAAAGACAAGTCGGCAACCCTGACGCCGGTGGTGCGTAAAGTGGCCTGCGGTGCGGCGGAAGTGATTCCACTGGTCGCCGTGACCAACCTGGCGCGCACGTTGGAGAAACTCCAACAGCGCGGCCTGTGGGTCGTGGGTACGGCGGGGGAGGCCGAGGTCAGCATTTATGACCAGGACCTCACCGGGCCGACCATCCTGATCATGGGCGCCGAAGGCAAAGGCATGCGTCGCCTGACGCGTGAGCATTGCGACTACTTGGTGCACCTGCCGATGGCCGGTAGCGTCAGCAGCCTGAACGTGTCGGTTGCGACCGGCGTGTGCTTGTTTGAAGCCCAGCGTCAGCGTGGCGCCAAGGCCAAGGCCAAGAAGTAATCAGGCTTGGCATGGATCCAACCTGTGGGAGGGGCAAGCCCCTCCCACAGTTGTTTCTGGGGTGTCTGAGAGATTGTTCAAATAATCACCAATCACCTTGCGCCCTTTCTCCCCCTTCTCTACAATTGCGCCCCTTGCCCACTCGGCAGGCACGCATGTGCCTCCCTTGCGGCAAGATCCATAAGTGTCATTCACTCCTTGTCTGACCGTTTTTGAGCGGCAGGCTACAACCCGTAAGGAGCATTCATGCGTCATTACGAAATCATCTTTTTGGTCCACCCGGATCAAAGCGAGCAAGTCGGCGGCATGGTTGAGCGTTACACCAAGCTGATCGAAGAAGACGGCGGCAAAATCCACCGTCTGGAAGATTGGGGCCGTCGTCAACTGGCCTACGCAATCAACAATGTTCACAAGGCTCACTACGTGATGCTGAACGTTGAGTGCACCGGCAAGGCCCTGGCCGAGCTGGAAGACAACTTCCGCTACAACGATGCAGTGATCCGTAACCTGGTCATCCGTCGCGAAGAAGCCGTTACCGGCCAATCCGAGATGCTCAAGGCTGAAGAAAACCGCAGTGAGCGCCGTGAGCGTCGCGACCGTCCTGAGCACGAAGGCGCTGATAGCGCTGACAGTGATGACAGCGACAGCAGCGATAACGCTGACGAGTAATCCACGGACCTTATTAAGGAGCCTATCAAATGGCACGTTTCTTCCGTCGTCGTAAGTTTTGCCGCTTCACCGCTGAAGAAGTGAAGGAGATCGATTACAAAGATCTCAACACTCTGAAAGCCTACGTATCCGAGACCGGCAAAATTGTTCCAAGCCGTATCACCGGTACCAAAGCACGTTATCAGCGTCAGCTGGCCACCGCTATCAAGCGCGCCCGCTTCCTGGCCCTGCTGGCCTACACCGACAGCCACGGCCGCTGAGACCGGGCAGTCGACAAGTAGTAAGGGATTGAATGCATGCGCGCCTTAGCTGAGTTCATCATGCGCGGCCGTATGCAGGCCACTCTGGTAGTGGCTGGCTGTGCGGCATTGCCGTTGCTTTATTGGTTGGGTGCCGCCGCGGGTTGCCTTGTGCTGCTGCGGCGCGGTTTGAAGGACGCCCTTGGCGTTCTTGCCCTGGGTTTGTTGCCGGCCTTGATCTGGTGGCTGCAAATGGGTGATCCACGGGTACTTCTGGTACTGCTGGGGTCATCGAGCCTTGCGTTGGTTTTGCGCGCAAGTGAGTCCTGGGTCCGTACGCTGCTGGTCAGCGTGGCATTGGGGTTGGTGTACTCAGTGATGCTTGGCGCGGCTTTCCGCCCGCAAATCGAGGCGCTGGCGCAGGAGATCGTCAAGATCCTGCCGCTGGCCCTCGGGGATCTCTACCAGCAATTATCGGTAGATGAGCGAGCGCGGTTTGCGTCACTGATTGCCCCGGTCCTGACCGGCCTGATTGCGGCTTTGTTGCAGGTCGTCAGCGTGCTGAGCCTGATTCTTGGGCGTTATTGGCAGGCGTTGTTGTACAACCCGGGTGGTTTTGGTCGCGAGTTTCGCGGTATCAGAATCCCCGCGGGGCCGGCGATGTTGCTGCTGGCGTGCATGGTTGTCGGGCCGAACTTCGGCCCACAGATGGCCTTGCTGGCGCCGATTTGCAGCGTACCGCTGGTGTTTGCCGGGTTGGCCCTGATCCATGGGCTCGTTGCGCGCAAGCGCCTGGCCAGGTTCTGGCTGGTGGGGTTGTACGTCACGCTGTTGCTGTTCATGCAGCTGATCTATCCGTTACTCGTGGTTCTGGCCATTGTCGACGGCCTGATTGATTTTCGCGGTCGTCTGGCGCCGAAAGACGCCGATAACGCGAACGGTGAAGGTTAAAAGTTAGAGGATTTTCACATGCAACTGATCCTTCTGGAAAAAGTCGCCAACCTGGGCAACCTGGGCGACAAAGTGAACGTTAAGGCCGGTTACGGTCGTAACTACCTGCTGCCATACGGCAAAGCCACCGCTGCAACCGCTGCCAACCTGGCTGCGTTTGAAGAGCGTCGTGCCGAGCTGGAAAAAGCAGCAGCAGACAAGAAAGCTTCGGCCGAAACTCGCGCTGCCCAACTGGCTGAGCTGGAAGTGACTATCACTGCCACCGCTGGTGACGAAGGCAAGCTGTTCGGTTCGATCGGCACCCACGACATCGCTGATGCACTGACCGCCTCCGGCGTTGAAGTGCAGAAGAGCGAAGTTCGTCTGCCGAACGGCACCATCCGCAACGTAGGCGAATTCGACGTAGCCGTGCACCTGCACGCCGAAGTTGAAGCCACCGTACGCGTTGTCGTGGTAGCAGCTTAAGCAGCACCTAACTGGCTGGCACCTCGCGTGTCAGCCGGTTAACATCGGGCACGATCCTGTTTACAGGTCGTGCCTTTTGTTTTTCTACAATCCCCAAATTCCAAGTGGCCATGAACGATATTTCAGCTCCTGAGCAATACGATCTGCAAACCGCTGCCCTGAAGGTGCCGCCGCATTCCATCGAGGCCGAACAGGCCGTGCTCGGTGGCTTGATGCTGGACAACAACGCCTGGGAACGCGTGTTGGATCAAGTCTCGGACGGTGACTTCTATCGCCATGACCACCGCCTGATTTTCCGCGCCATCGCCAAGCTGGCCGACCAGAACTCACCGATCGACGTGGTGACCCTGGCCGAGCAGTTGGACAAAGAGGGTCAGACCTCCCAGGTCGGCGGCCTCGGCTACCTCGGTGAGCTGGCAAAAAACACGCCGTCCGTCGCCAACATCAAGGCCTATGCCCAGATCGTGCGCGAGCGGGCCACTCTGCGCCAATTGATCGGCATCAGCACCGAAATCGCCGACAGTGCCTTCAACCCCGAGGGCCGCACCGCCGCCGAGATTCTCGACGAGGTCGAGCGCCAGATCTTCCAGATCGCCGAAGCACGCCCGAAAACCGGCGGCCCGGTCAGCGTCAACGACCTGTTGACCAAGGCCATCGATCGCATCGACACCCTGTTCAACACCGACAACGCGATCACCGGTATTTCCACCGGCTACACGGACCTCGATGAGAAGACCAGCGGCCTGCAGCCGTCCGACTTGATCATCGTCGCCGGCCGTCCATCCATGGGTAAGACCACCTTTGCGATGAACCTGGTGGAAAACGCGGTGTTGCGCAGCGACAAGACAGTCCTGGTGTACTCCCTGGAGATGCCAGGTGAATCGCTGATCATGCGTATGCTTTCGTCCCTCGGCCGTATCGACCAGACCAAGGTGCGTGCCGGTCGCCTCGAAGACGATGACTGGCCACGCCTGACCTCGGCGGTCAACCTGCTCAATGACCGCAAGCTGTTTATCGATGATACGGCGGGCATCAGCCCCTCCGAGATGCGCGCGCGTACCCGTCGCCTGGTGCGTGAGCACGGCGACATCGCCCTGATCATGATCGACTACCTGCAATTGATGCAGATCCCAGGTTCCAGCGGTGACAACCGTACCAACGAAATTTCCGAGATCTCCCGGTCGCTGAAAGCCCTGGCCAAGGAGTTCAACTGCCCGGTGGTGGCGCTGTCCCAGCTCAACCGTTCCCTGGAGCAACGTCCCAACAAGCGTCCGGTGAACTCCGACTTGCGTGAATCCGGAGCGATCGAGCAGGACGCCGACGTGATCATGTTCGTGTACCGCGACGAGGTGTATCACCCCGAAACGGAACACAAAGGCATTGCCGAGATCATCATCGGCAAGCAGCGTAACGGCCCGATTGGCTTTATCCGCCTGGCATTCATCGGTAAGTACACGCGTTTCGAGAACCTGGCGCCGGGCAGTTACAACTTCGACGACGACGAATAATCCGTCTATTCAATTCCGACCATTACCGTCGGAATTGGTCAAAATTTGTGCTATATTCCGCGCCCGCGATTTTTCATCTCAACACCGGTCACCGTCATGCAAACAGCCAAGCCGTTATTTGACTATCCCAAGTACTGGGCCGAATGTTTCGGTCCTGCGCCATTCCTGCCCATGAGCAGGGAGGAGATGGATCAGCTTGGCTGGGATTCGTGCGACATCATCATCGTCACCGGTGATGCCTACGTTGACCACCCCTCGTTCGGCATGGCGATCATCGGCCGGCTGCTGGAGTCCCAGGGCTTTCGCGTCGGGATCATTGCCCAGCCGAACTGGCAGTCCAAAGACGATTTCATGAAGCTTGGCGAGCCCAACCTGTTCTTTGGCGTCGCGGCCGGCAACATGGACTCGATGATCAACCGCTACACCGCCGACAAGAAAATCCGTTCCGACGACGCCTACACCCCCGGCGGCATGGCCGGCAAGCGCCCGGACCGTGCGAGCCTGGTGTACAGCCAGCGCTGCAAGGAAGCCTACAAGAATGTGCCGATCGTACTCGGCGGCATCGAAGCGTCCCTGCGTCGCATTGCCCACTACGACTACTGGCAGGACCGCGTGCGCAACTCGATCCTGATCGACGCCACCGCCGATATCCTGCTGTACGGCAACGCCGAGCGGGCCATTGTCGAAGTTGCCCAGCGCCTGTCGTGGGGCCACAAGATCGAAGACATCACCGACGTGCGCGGTACCGCATTCATTCGCCGGGACACGCCGGCGGGCTGGTATGAGGTGGACTCCACGCGTATCGACCGTCCGGGCAAGATCGACAAGATCATCAACCCGTACGTCAACACCCAGGACACCCAGGCTTGCGCTATCGAGCAAGAGAAGGGGCCTGTTGATGACCCGGAAGAAGCCAAGGTCGTACAGATCCTGGCCAGCCCGCGCATGACCCGTGACAAGACCGTGATCCGCCTGCCGTCGGTGGAAAAGGTCCGTGGCGACGCGGTGCTCTACGCCCACGCCAACCGCGTGCTGCACCTGGAAACCAACCCAGGCAACGCCCGTGCCCTGGTGCAAAAGCACGGTGAAGTGGATGTGTGGTTCAACCCGCCGCCCATCCCGATGACCACCGAAGAAATGGACTACGTGTTCGGCATGCCTTACGCACGTGTTCCGCACCCGGCGTACGGCAAGGAAAAGATCCCGGCCTACGACATGATCCGCTTCTCGGTGAACATCATGCGGGGCTGCTTCGGCGGCTGCACCTTCTGCTCGATCACCGAGCACGAAGGCCGCATTATCCAGAACCGTTCCGAAGAATCGATCATTCGCGAAATCGAAGAGATCCGCGACAAAGTACCCGGCTTCACCGGGGTGATCTCCGACCTCGGCGGCCCGACCGCGAACATGTACCGCATCGCCTGCAAGAGCCCGGAAATCGAATCCGCGTGCCGCAAGCCGTCCTGCGTGTTCCCCGGCATCTGCCCGAACCTGAACACCGACCATTCGTCGCTGATCCAGCTGTACCGCAGCGCCCGTGCGTTGCCGGGTGTGAAGAAGATCCTGATCGCTTCCGGCCTGCGCTACGACCTGGCCGTCGAGTCGCCGGAATACGTGAAAGAGCTGGTGACCCACCACGTCGGTGGTTACCTCAAGATCGCCCCGGAACACACCGAGGAAGGTCCGCTCAACCAGATGATGAAACCGGGCATCGGCAGCTATGACAAGTTCAAGCGCATGTTCGAGAAGTACACCAAGGAAGCGGGCAAAGAGCAGTACCTGATCCCCTACTTCATCGCCGCCCACCCTGGCACCACCGATGAAGACATGATGAACCTGGCCCTGTGGCTCAAGGGCAACGGTTTCCGTGCCGACCAGGTGCAGGCGTTCTACCCGTCGCCGATGGCCACCGCCACCGCGATGTATCACTCGGGCAAGAACCCGCTGCGCAAGGTCACCTACAAGAGTGACGCGGTCACCATCGTCAAGAGCGAGGAGCAGCGCCGCCTGCACAAGGCGTTCCTGCGTTACCACGACCCCAAAGGCTGGCCAATGCTGCGTGAAGCGCTGACCCGCATGGGCCGTGCCGACCTGATCGGCCCGGGCAAGGACCAGTTGATCCCGCTGCACCAGCCGAGCACCGACAGCTACCAGAGCGCCCGTCGCAAGAACTCGACGCCGGCCGGCAGCCACAAGGTCGCCAAGGAAACCACCACTAAAATCCTCACCCAGCACACCGGTTTGCCGCCTCGTGGCAGCGACGGCAGCAACCCGTGGGACAAGCGTGAACAAGCCAAGGCCGCCGCGCAGGCACGTAACAAACAGGCGGCCAAAGAGCGCAGCGATGCGGCCAAGGGTAAAGGCGGCAAGCCGGCGCGCAAGCCGGTTGTACCGCGTTGATCGCCGCTTGAATATGCAGAACGCCAGCCTTGAGCTGGCGTTTTGCTGTGTGGCGAGTGGGTAGCCTGTTTGCTAAGGTGGCGCCCATTAGATCGCCATCGGGAGCAAGCCCCCTCCCACACGTGTTGCGTGAATACATTCAAAATGTGGGAGGGGGCTTGCCCCCGATAGCATCAGCCCAGTCACCACCCCCTTCAAGGAAGAGCACCCCAATGAGCAACCCCCTGCTCAACATCGGCATGGACTCCAACCGCTCCCAGTTCATGGCGCGCCAGCGCATCGAAAGCCAGATCAACCTGCCACGCCTGTTTGCGGCCATTGATGCTGACCCGGCCATCGTGGGGGCGGGCGTCGTGTATATCGACGCCGATTTCAACGTGGTCACCCTGCGTGAATTCCAGCCGATCTGCAGCATTGCCCCCAAGCGCATTATTTTGCGTGAAGCGCAGAAGTACATTGCCCCGGCGCAGTTTGCGCAACAGGTCCAGGACAACCCTCGCGAATCGCGCCTCGTGGGAGAGGCGATCAATACGTCCCTGTCCTGCGCAGGCGCGATCATCGGTTGGATCGTCGTGCTCAGCGGTACCGTCGCCGTGCCGTTCACGGCGGGCGCCAGCAGCGTGATCACGGCCATCGGCTATACCGCCGCCACGGCCAGCACGCTGCAGTGTTTTGCCAGTGGTTATCGCGTCAGCAATGAGATCAGTGACCCCTCCAAAAACGACAAGCTCGACAGCTCGGAGTGGTATCAGTACACGATGATCGCGCTGGATGCGGCGTCCTTGATCGGGGTCGGGGCATCGACGTTGACCACGATAAAGCTGGTGCGGCTGAACCAGGCCACCACCGGCAAAAGCGTGCGGGAGGTATTGCGAGGATTGAACCGGCAAGAGCGCGCCAAGCTCACCAAGGAACTGCTCAGCATCCAGGACCCGCGCATGACCGCCAAAATGCTCAAGTTGAAGCAACTGTCCGGCGAGGCGACCAAGCGTTTCACCCCCGCCCAGGTCAAGCATGCAACGGTGACCCAGATACAGGATGCCCTGGGCGCGGCCATCGGCTTCACCGGCAGTGCAATCTCGGGGAACGTACGCACCATTGCCGTGGGACTGTATGAGGAAATGAGCAATGAATGAGCTACCCGGTATTCGCAGTTTTCTGGCGCAGTACTTCCCGGTCTTCATGGGGGCGATTTTGGCGGCGGTGTTCAGCCTGGTATTCGCGGTGCCACTGATTTTCGACAGTTATTTCCCGCGCTTGCCGATGGACGACAACCTCAAGTATTCCTTCCTGGGTGGCCTCGCGCTGACGTGGGGCATCGTGCAGTGCAATTTCATGATCGCGCGCGGGCGGCCGCAATGGGTATGGCCGCTGGTGATGTTGCTTGCGCTCTGTGTTCTGGGGGTGCTGCCCACCATCGCGTTTGGTCCGCATCCGCTTTCCTATGGCTTGAGCCTGCTGTTCCCGCTGTTGGGGTTGCTGCTGCTCAACAGTAAGCGTCACCGCGAAATGCGCCAGAAACTGGTTGAAGTGAGGCGGCTGCGCCAAGCCATCATCGCCACACACAAAGCACGCTAGATGGGTAGATTCGCCACCCTGCGCCACAAATATGTGCAGCTCTTGCACCATGGCACGTACATTGGCGCCGTTTTGGTGCTGTACTGCAGCGGGTCTTACGATAACGCGCAATGATCGCCGCTCTGGCATAAGTCTTGCGCACGTTGTGTCCATGCCCTGGCTCGCAGGAGGCCGCCGTGTCGATTCATGTCGCGTTGCACCACGTTACGCATTACCGCTACGACCGCGCTGTTGAACTCGGCCCACAAATCGTGCGTTTACGCCCAGCGGCTCATAGCCGTACGCGGATTTTGTCCTACGCACTCAAAGTGCTGCCCGAGCAGCACTTCATCAACTGGCAGCAAGACCCCCAGGGCAATTACCTGGCGCGCCTGGTTTTTCCGGAAAAGACCGATCAACTGCGTATCGAAGTCGACCTGGTCGCCGAGATGGCGGTGTTCAACCCGTTCGACTTTTTCCTTGAGCCTTACGCCGAGAAAATCCCCTTCAGCTACGCCGCCGATGAGCAACGTGAGTTGGCGCCGTACCTGGAAACCCTGCCGCTGACCCCGAAATTCGCCGCCTACCTGGCCGGTATCGACCGTACGCCGTTGCCCGCCGTGGACTTTCTGGTGGGCCTCAACCAGCGCCTGGCCGCCGATATCGGTTACCTGATCCGCATGGAACCGGGCGTGCAAACCCCGGAATTCACCCTGGAAAACGCCTCCGGCTCGTGCCGCGACTCGGCGTGGTTGCTGGTGCAACTGCTGCGCAACCTGGGCTTGGCGGCGCGGTTTGTGTCGGGCTACCTGATTCAACTGACCGCCGACGTCAAAGCCCTTGATGGCCCGTCCGGCACCGAAGTGGACTTCACCGACCTGCATGCCTGGTGCGAAGTGTATTTGCCCGGTGCCGGCTGGATCGGCCTGGACGCCACGTCCGGCTTGTTTGCCGGTGAAGGGCATATCCCGTTGGCCTGTAGCCCTGACCCATCGTCCGCCGCACCGATCAGTGGGCTGGTGGAACCGTGCGAGTGCGAATTTACCCACGAAATGTCGGTGGAGCGGATCTGGGAAGCCCCTCGGGTGACCAAGCCCTACACCGAGGAACAATGGCTGGCGATCCAGGCCCTGGGCCGGCAGATCGATGGCGACCTGCTCAAGGACGACGTACGCCTGACCATGGGCGGCGAACCGACCTTCGTGTCCATCGACGACCCCGACGGCGCCGAATGGAACACCGCGGCCCTCGACCCGGACAAACGTCGCCTGTCGGCCGAGCTGTTCCAGCGCATGCGCCAGCACTATGCGCCCAAGGGCCTGGTGCATTTCGGCCAGGGCAAGTGGTACCCCGGCGAGCAACTGCCGCGCTGGTCGCTCAACTGCTACTGGCGCCGCGACGGCGTGCCGATCTGGCACAACAGCGCGTTGATTGCCGATGAACAACAAGACTACGGCGCCGATGGGGTGATGGCCGGGCGCTTCCTGGCCAGCGTCGCCGAGCGCCTCAAACTGCCGGCGCGCTTTGTGTTCCCGGCTTTCGAAGACAATTTCTACTACCTGTGGCGTGAAGGCGCGCTGCCGCACAACGTCACCGCCCAAGAACCGCGCCTGAGCGATGACCTGGAGCGCGCGCGCCTGCGCAAAGTGTTCAGCCAGGGGCTGGATAAAGTCATCGGTCAAGTGTTGCCGTTGGCGCGCACGGCGGCCAATGACCGTTGGCAAAGCGGCCGCTGGTACCTGCGCGACAATCACTGCCGCCTGGTGCCGGGGGATTCGCCGCTGGGCTATCGCCTGCCGCTGGCGTCGCAGCCATGGGTGACGGCGGCGGAATATCCGTTTGTGCATCCCACTGACCCGAACCAGGAGCAGCCGCCGCTGCCCACCACCGCGCAACTGCAAAGCCACGGTGAGCCTGCGCCCAGTGAAGACCGCGTGCCAGAGGTGGACGAGTCCGCCGATTGGCTGACCCGCACCGCGCTGTGCGCTGAAGCACGGGAAGGGCGCCTGTACCTGTTTATGCCGCCCTTGGAGCGGGTCGAAGATTACCTGGAGCTGGTGGCTGCCATCGAGGCCACCGCTGAGGAGTTGCACTGCCCGGTGCTGCTGGAAGGCTATGAACCGCCGTTCGATATGCGCTTGAGCAACTTCCGGATCACGCCGGACCCCGGTGTGATCGAGGTCAACGTGCAGCCGTCCGCCACCTGGGACGAGTTGGTCGAGCGCACCGAGTTCCTCTATGAAGAGGCTCGGCAAACCCGCCTGACCACAGAGAAGTTCATGATCGACGGGCGCCACACCGGCACCGGTGGCGGTAACCACTTTGTACTCGGCGGCGCCACGCCCAAGGACTCGCCGTTCCTGCGTCGCCCCGACTTGCTGCGCAGTTTGATCAGCTACTGGCATAACCATCCGTCGCTGTCTTACCTGTTTTCCGGCTTGTTTATCGGCCCGACCTCCCAGGCGCCACGGGTGGATGAAGCGCGTAACGATGCGTTGTATGAGCTGGAAATCGCCTTTGCACAGATGCCCGCCCCCGGTGAAGACTGCCCCCCTTGGTTGGTGGACCGCCTGTTGCGCAACCTGCTCATCGACGTGACGGGCAACACCCACCGCGCCGAATTCTGCATCGACAAGCTCTACTCGCCCGACGGCGCCACAGGCCGCTTGGGCCTGCTGGAACTGCGTGCCTTTGAAATGCCGCCCCATGCGCGCATGAGCCTGACCCAGCAGCTGCTGCTGCGGGCGCTGGTCGCGCGCTTCTGGCGTGAACCCTATGCACCGCCGACATTGGCACGCTGGGGCACCGAGCTGCATGACCGTTTCCTGCTGCCGCACTTTATCGAGCAGGATTTCGCCGACGTCATTGTCGAACTCAACGCCGCCGGCTACCCGCTGCGCGCCGAGTGGTTTGCCGCGCACCTGGAGTTCCGTTTTCCCAAGATCGGCGACTACGCCGTCAGCGGCATCGAACTGGAACTGCGCCAGGCCCTTGAACCTTGGCATGTCCTGGGCGAGGAGGGCGCAGTGGGCGGCACGGTGCGGTATGTGGACTCGTCGCTGGAGCGCCTGCAAGTCAAGCTCAGCGGCCTGGCGCCGCAACGTTATCTGCTGACCTGCAACGGCATCCCGGTGCCGCTGCAACCCACCGGCCGTGTAGGTGAGTTTGTCGCCGGTGTGCGCTATCGCGCCTGGCAACCGGCCAACTGCCTGCAACCGACCATCCCGGTGCACGCGCCGTTGGTGTTCGACCTGCTGGACACCTGGATGCAACGCTCCTTGGGCGGCTGCCAGTACCACGTCGCGCACCCGGGCGGGCGCAATTACGACAGCTTGCCGGTGAATGCCAACGGAGCCGAGAGCCGGCGGCAGGAGCGGTTCTTCCGGTTGGGGCATACGCCTGGAAAGCTGCCGGTGCCAAACCTGGAGATTAATGACGAGCTGCCGATGACTCTGGATCTACGACGTTTTCCCAATAAAAAAGACTGAATGCGACCACAGCGGATTTGCAGTGTTTGTTAGGTTAATCTGAGCCCCTTTGCCTCTGCCCGAGCGTTCCATGTCCGACTTGCTCGACCGTTACCCGCTCACCGCGGGCACTTATCATGAACTGCTGGATGACAGCGGTGAGGTGCGTGCCCATTGGCGGCGCCTGCTCGACCACCTGCAACGCAGCACCCCGGCGCAACTGGCCCAGCGCCAGGCGCTGCTGACGCGGCAGATCCAGGAAAACGGCGTGACCTACAACGTCTACGCCGACCCCAAGGGCGCCGACCGCCCGTGGGAGCTGGACTTGTTGCCCCACGTGCTGGCCGCCGATGAATGGCAGCAGTTGTCTGCCGGTATCGCCCAGCGTGCGCGCCTGCTCAATGCTGTGCTTGCCGATCTCTACGGCCCGCAGCGCCTGATCAAGGAAGGCTTGCTGCCGGCGGAGCTGGTGTTCGGGCATAACAATTTCCTGTGGCCGTGCCAGGGCATCCTGCCCCCCGACGGCACCTTTCTGCATCTGTACGCCGTGGACCTGGCGCGCACCCCGGATGGTCGTTGGTGGGTCACCGCCGACCGGACCCAGGCCCCGTCCGGCGCCGGTTATGCGCTGGAAAACCGCACCATCGTGTCCCGCGCCTTCCCGGACCTGTACCGTGATTTGCAGGTGCAACACCTCACCGGTTTCTTCCGTACGCTTCAGGAAACCCTGGCCCGCCAGGCCCCCGGCGACGACCAGCCGCCGCTGATCGTGCTGCTCACCCCTGGCCGCTTCAACGAAAGCTACTTCGAACACCTTTACCTCGCCCGCCAGCTCGGCTACCCCTTGGTGGAAGGCGGCGACCTGACCGTGCGCGACAGCACCGTGTACCTCAAGACCCTCAGCGGCCTGCGCCGGGTGCACGCGATCATGCGGCGCCTGGATGATGACTTCTGTGACCCGTTGGAGCTGCGCACTGACTCGGCCCTCGGCGTGCCCGGCCTGCTTGATGCGGTACGCCAGGGCAATGTGCTGGTGGCCAATGCGTTGGGCAGTGGCGTGCTGGAGTCGCCGGGGCTGCTGGGGTTTCTGCCGAAAATCAACGAATTCCTGTTCGGTGAAGCGCTGATTCTGCCGTCCATCGCCACGTGGTGGTGCGGTGAGGCGCCGGTGCTCGCCGAAGCCTTGGCGAAGCTGCCGGAGTTGCTGATCAAACCGGCATTTCCATCGCAGAGTTTCGCCCCGGTCTTTGGCCGCGATTTGAACGATGAGCAACGCCAGGCCCTGGCCCAGCGCATGCGTGCGCGGCCCTATGCCTATGTCGCCCAAGAGTTGGCGCAACTGTCCCAGGCGCCGGTATGGCACACCGTGGATGACCACCTGCAACACCGCGCCATCGGCATGCGTGTGTACGCCGTGGCCAGCGCCGATGGCTACCGCGTGCTGCCCGGTGGCCTGACCCGCGTGGCGGCCGAGGCCGATGCCGAAGTGGTGTCGATGCAGCGCGGTGGCGCCAGCAAAGACACCTGGGTGCTCGGCGAACGCGCGCCGGGCGGCGAGCAGTGGCGTGCGCAGCGCATGATTGGCGCGCATGACCTGGTGCGCCGCGATCCTTATCTGCCGTCCCGCGTGGTGGAGAATCTGTTCTGGTTCGGCCGCTATTGCGAGCGTTGCGATGACAGTGCGCGTTGGCTGCGTATCGTGCTGGCGCGCTACGTCGATGGTGACGATCCATTGGCGTTGCAGGCCGCCGTGGAGCTGGGTGAAAACCTGCGTCTGTTGCCGGAGGAAGACGCGCTGCCCGAACGCCTGATGGCCGCGTTACTCGGTGATGACTGGCCGCAAAGCCTGCGCGCCAACCTGCAGCGCTTGCAGTGGGCGGCGTCCCAGGTGCGCGGCAAGTTGTCCCGTGAGAACTGGCAGGCTCTGGTCGAGCTGCAACGCGAAGCCCTGGAACTGGAAAACGAAAGCCCGGACTTTGGCGAGTTGCTCGATTTTCTCAACCGCCTGGTCATGTCCCTCGCCGCGCTGTCCGGCTTTGCCCTGGACGACATGACGCGCGACGAAGGCTGGCGCTTCCTGATGATGGGCCGGCGTATCGAGCGCCTGCAATTTCTGAGCAGCAGCCTTGCGGCGTTTCTGCGCGGCGTGGCGGTATTCGATCAGGCGGGGCTGGAGTGGTTGCTGGAACTGGGCAATAGCAGCATCACCTATCGCTCGCGCTACCTGGCGGTGCCGCAGTTGATCCCGGTGCTCGACCTGTTGCTGCTTGACGAGCAGAACCCCCATGCGGTGCTGTTCCAGCTCAAGCTGGTGAGCCGCACCCTGCGTCGGCTCAACGACGATTTTGGCGTACCTCGCGAGACCGGCCTGGCCCCCTTGGTGGAGCGCCTGGCGCGTTTCGACCTGGGCTGCCTGGAGAACGGGCTGTTTGGCGAAACCAGCGTGCGTGCCGCGCTGGATGGCTTGGCCGACCTGCTGCAAGCGGTGGCCGATGAAAGCGGGCAAGTGTCGGACCGCCTGGCCTTGCGCCATTTTGCCCATGTGGATGATGTCAGCCAGCAAACGGTGTCGGTGTAATGAGCGCGCGCTACCAGATTTTCCACGATACCCATTACCACTACGACAGCCCGGTGTCCCTGGCCCAGCAACTGGCGCACCTGTGGCCACGGCCGTGTGCCTGGCAGCGCTGCACCGCGCAGCAACTGGAAATCAGCCCGCAGCCGTCGTCGCGGCGCGATGAGCTGGATGTGTTCGGCAACCCGATCACGCGCCTGGCCTTCGAGCGTCCCCACGATGAACTGTTGGTCAATGCCGGGCTGACCGTCGAAGTGCTGGCACGGCCGGTGCTGGATTTTCAGCAGTCGCCGCCCTGGGATCAGACGCGTGACAGCCTGACCTACAGCAGCCACACAATGACCCCTGAGCGGATCGAAGCGTGCCGCTATCGCTTCGAATCACCCTACGTGCACCTGAAAAAAACCTTCGTCGAGTTCTCCGAAAGCTGTTTCCCGCCCGGCGAGCCCTTGCTGCTCGGCGTGCAGGCGCTGATGGAAAAAATCTTCAGTGAATTCACCTTCGATGCCGAAGCCACCCAGGTCGCCACGCCCTTGGTGGAAGTGCTGGAACGCCGCCGCGGCGTATGCCAGGACTTCGCCCACCTGATGCTCGCCTGCCTGCGTTCGCGGGGCCTGGCGGCGCGTTATATCAGCGGCTACCTGCTCACCCAGCCACCGCCCGGCCAGCCACGGCTGATCGGCGCCGATGCCTCCCATGCGTGGGTCTCGGTGTTTTGCCCGGTGGCGGGTTGGGTGGATTTTGATCCGACGAATAACGTACAGCCGGCACTGGAGCACATCACCCTGGCCTGGGGCCGGGATTTTTCCGATGTGTCGCCGTTGCGGGGGGTGATTCTGGGGGGAGGGAGCCATGACCCGGAGGTACGGGTGACGGTGATGCCGCTGGAGTGACGGTGGATTGTGGTGAGCAGGGCGCGCCGGCTCACCACAAAGAAAATTATTCAGCCGGATCTTTTGGTGTTTCCGTCTCGTCGTTCGTTTCTTCAGCATCGACGTCCGGGTTCAGTGCGCCGGTTTCTTCATCGGCAGCGGCTTTCTTGCGTTGCAGTTTTTCCTCTTTCTTCTGTTCCTTGGCCAAGTCTCTCTGACGTTTGGCGAAGGAGTAATTAGGTTTGGCCATGGGCGATCCTCTTGGGTCGAAGGTGAGGGTGGCGGCGCGCAGCTGCCTTGGGTCGCTATGGTAGCAGCTTAGCGACGCGCTTGGCCTTCACTTACCGCAGGCATACGCGGCCAACAGGCCGTTGAAGAATTGATTGAAGTGCATGGCTCGGGCTCCAGTGAGTGTTGGGCCGATCATAGGCGGGTGCTGCGACTTAGGCTGGTAGATTGTGTTGATAAGTCTGATAGCCTAAAGTTGTATACAATTTGTTGATTCAGATCATAAGCATTCAAGCCCGTTTGAGGCACCCTTATCGCAATCCGCGTTGTTTAAACCCTGCCTTGGAGATTCACATGTTTGCCAAACTCGTTGCTGTTTCCCTGCTGACTCTGGCGAGCGGCCAGTTGCTTGCTGCAGAGTGCAAGGTCACCGTCGACTCCACTGACCAGATGTCCTTCAACACCAAAGCCATTGAAATCGACAAAAGCTGCAAGACGTTCACCGTTGAGCTGACTCACTCCGGCAGCTTGCCGAAAAATGTCATGGGGCATAACTGGGTACTGAGTTCTGCCGCCGATATGCCTGGTATCGCCAGCGACGGCATGGCCGCCGGTATCGACAAGAACTACCTGAAAGAAGGTGACGCCCGCATCATCGCCCACACCAAGATCATCGGTGCCGGCGAGAAAGATTCGGTGACGTTCGATGTGTCGAAACTGGCCGCCGGGACGGACTATGCGTTCTTCTGCTCGTTCCCAGGCCACATCTCGATGATGAAAGGCACTGTGGTCGTCAAATAAGGCCGCGTCATCGTTCGTCGGGAGCAAGCCCCCTCCCACATTCGACCGCATTCACATGCTGGAACTCGGTCAAGTGTGGGAGGGGGCTTGCCCCCGATAGCTATCTGACAGTCACTGCAAAGCTGTCTGACTCACCTCACGGCGCAAACGGCATCACCCGCTTGTGCTCGGTCTTGCGGTATGTCTCGCAGATGATCCGGAATGCCTCTTCCCGCACCGGCTCGCCGTGCAGGAACGCATCGATCTCGGCGTAGGTCACGCCATGTGACGCTTCGTCCGGCTTGCCCGGCGACAGGTCTTCGAGGTCGGCCGTCGGTACCTTCTCAACCAACGATTCCGGCGCACCGAAATGCCGCGCAATGGCACGCACCTGGTTCTTTACCAGCCCGCTCAGCGGCGCCAGATCACAGGCCCCATCACCGAACTTGGTGAAAAACCCCATCACCGCTTCCGCCGCATGGTCGGTCCCGATCACCAGGCCACCGGCCGCGCCGGCGATGGTGTATTGCGCCACCATGCGCATGCGCGCCTTGGTGTTGCCTAGCACGAAGTCGCGGGACACCGCGGCCTGGCCTTCAAACGCCGCCACCTCATTGGCCAGCGATTTCACCGCCGGGCCGATATTCACGGTGTGGCGCTCGTGGGGTTCGATAAAGTCCACCGAGGCCTGGGCGTCGATTTCGTCGAACTGGGTTTCGTAGGGCAGGCGCACGGCGATGAACGTATACGCCTCATCACCGGTGCTGGCGCGCAGTTCCTGCATGGCGCGCTGGGCCAGCAGGTCGGCGGTGAGGGAGTCGACACCGCCGCTGATGCCCAGCACCAGCGCCTTGAGGCCTGAATTGCGCAGGCAGTCCTGGATAAAGGTCACGCGGCGCGCCACCTCGGCCTCAAGGGCGGCCTGGTCTTTGAACGGCGCTTGCACGTTGAGCTGCTGCGCAATCTCACGCTGTACGGCTTGCATGATTCACTCCTTGCTGGATAGGGCAGGTACTTTGAAAACGTGACGCAAATAGGCGACAAAATTCGGGTCGGTGCAGTGGGTCTTGCCCGCTTCATCGGAGATCTTAGCGACGGGCTGGCCATTGCAGGCGGTCATCTTAAGCACGATGCTCATCGGTTCCACCCCTGGGATATCGCAGGTCAGGTTGGTGCCGATGCCGAAGCTCACATTAATGCGGCCCCGCAACGCGCGGAATATCTCCAGGGCCTTGGGCAGCGACAGGCTGTCGGAGAACACCAGGGTCTTGCTCATCGGCTCGATACCGAGCTTGTGGTAGTGGGCGATGGCTTTTTCTGCCCATTGCACCGGGTCGCCGGAGTCGTGGCGCAGGCCGTCGAACAGCTTGGCGAAGTACAAGTCGAAGTCGCCCAGGAAGGCGTCGGTGGTGATGCAATCAGTCAGGGCGATACCCAGCAGGCCACGGTATTCGCGGACCCAGCAGTCGAGGGCGGCGATCTGGCTGTCGATCAGGCGCGGGCCGAGTTGCTGGTGGGCCATGATCCATTCATGGGCCATGGTGCCCAGGGGTTTGATGTCCAGCTCGCGGGCCAGGTGTACGTTACTGGTGCCGACAAACCGTCCGGGGAAGTCGTGCTTGAGCACGTTGACCACTTCTTCCTGCACCCGGTACGAGAAGCGCCGGCGCGTGCCGAAGTCGGCCACTTGCAGCTCGGCCAGTTCATCGCTGCCGGCATTTGCGGTCAGCCAGTCGAACTTGCGGTACAGCTGCTCGCGAGCCTGTTCGAGGATCACGCTCTGGTAGCGGTAGCGGTTGCGCACTTCGCTGACGATGGCCAGCATCGGCACCTCGAACAGAATCACATGCAGCCATGGCCCGCGCAGGCGGATAAACAGCTCACCGTTCTCGATGCCGGTTTGCACATAGCGCAGGTTGAAGCGGAACAGCCCCAGGAAGCGCAAAAAATCCGGCTTCATAAAGCTGATGCGCTCCAGGAACCCCAACTGGTCAGGGCTCAGACTCAGGTCCGCGAGGCGCTCGATCTGGTAGCGGATCTCGGCCAGGTAGGGGCGCAGATCCTCACTGTTACGGCAACGAAACTCCCATTCAACTTCCACGTTGGGGTAGTTGTGCAGCACCGCCTGCATCATGGTCAGCTTGTAGAAGTCGGTGTCGAGCAGGTTCTGCACGATGCGATCGGCAAACACACTCTCGCTCATAACGGGAATCTCCAGACGGGTCGGCGCTGAGCGCCGGCCTTTACGCGCAATTAAGGAAGGGGGCTAGTGGCGCATAGACCTGTGGGGTTTTGCCAGTGATTTTTTTTGCCACGGCTACTGACGCTATCGGGAGCAGGCACTAAATAACCTGCTCCATCATCCACTTCACAAAATTGCGTACCTTGGGCACTTCCGCCGAGTGCTCCGGATACGCCAGGTAATAAGCATCCCGGCTCGGCATCGCATGCGGCCAGGGAATCACCAGCTTGCCGTCGGCCAACTCCTCTTCCACCAGAAACCTGGGCAGCAGCGCGACCCCACAGCCCACCTGCGCGGCACGAATGCACATATAGAACGTATCGAAACGCGGCCCGTGGTAGCTGTGTTCGGTCTGGTAACCCTGGTCGGCAAACCAATCGTGCCAACCCTGCGGGCGCGAGGCGTTTTGCAGCAACACCAACTCGCTGAGCTGCGTAGGGTCGGTGAGCGGTTTGGCCGGCAGGCTTTCCGGTGCACACACCGGCACCAGTTCCTCGCTGAACAACTTCAAACTCTCGGTGCCGGGACGTGAACCCTGGCCGAAATAGAACGCCATGTCGGCCTTGCCCTGCAGCAAGTCATCCGGTTCCTGTTCGTTGCACAGGTCCAGGTGGATTTGCGGGTGACGCAGCCGCCAGCCCTTGAGGCGCGGCACCAACCAGCGGGCCCCGAAGGTGTAGGGCGTGGACACGCGCAACACTTCGGTTTCGCCGCCATAGGAGCGCAGGTAGTGGGTGGACATCTCCACCTGGGTGAGGATTTTGCGCACTTCCACCAGGTACAGGTCGCCCGCCGGGGTCATCTGCAGGCGACGACGCACGCGGCGAAACAGCAGGTGTTGCAGCAACTCCTCCAACTGCGCCACTTGCTTGCTCACGGCGCTCTGCGTGAGGTTCAGTTCCTCGGCGGCGCGGGTGAAGCTCAGGTGGCGGGTGGCGGCTTCGAAACACTGCAGGGCGGTGATCGAGGGCAAATGTCTTTTGTTCAGCACGGTGTGCCTCTTTTTATGCTTTGCATGAATAAACGGAATGATATCTCGCCTAATCGTCGTTTGTTGGCAAGTCTTGGGCCAGCTACAAATAAGCGCTGGATCGCCGTGCATGTCGCGGCGCGATTTTTTGTACGCAGATTTGAGGGAGTGACCATGGTTGCCGCATTGCTTGATCGTCTCGGGGTAAACCCGGCGCTGTACCAGGCGGGTAAACAGCCCGTGCATTCGCCGATTGATGGCAGCCTGATCGGCAGTGTCCAGTGGGAAGGTGCCGCCGAGGTGGAGCAACAGGTCAGTCGCGCCGAGCATGCATTCCAAGCCTGGCGCAACGTGCCGGCGCCCCGTCGTGGCGAGCTGGTGCGGCAGTTCGGCGACGTGCTGCGTGAATACAAGGCTGACCTGGGTGAGCTGGTGTCCTGGGAGGCCGGCAAGATCACTCAGGAAGGCCTGGGTGAAGTGCAGGAGATGATCGACATCTGCGATTTCGCCGTCGGCCTGTCGCGCCAGTTGTACGGCTTGACCATCGCCTCCGAGCGCCCAGGCCACCACATGCGTGAAACCTGGCACCCGCTGGGCGTGGTCGGTGTGATCAGCGCCTTCAACTTCCCGGTCGCGGTGTGGGCGTGGAACACCGCGCTGGCGCTGGTGTGCGGCAACGCGGTGATCTGGAAACCGTCGGAAAAAACCCCGCTCACCGCCCTGGCGTGCCAGGCGCTGTTCGAGCGCGTGCTGAAAAACTTTAACGATGCCCCGCAGTACCTCAGTCAGGTGATCATTGGTGGTCGCGATGCCGGCGCTGCGCTGGTGGATGACCCACGCGTAGCGTTGATCAGCGCCACCGGCAGCACCCGCATGGGCCGTGAAGTGGCGCCGAAAGTTGCCGCGCGTTTCGCCCGCAGCATTCTGGAGCTGGGCGGCAACAACGCGATGATCCTCGGCCCAAGCGCCGACCTGGACATGGCCGTACGCGCCATTCTGTTCAGCGCCGTCGGCACCGCCGGCCAGCGTTGCACCACCCTGCGCCGCCTGATCGCCCATGAGTCGGTCAAGGCAGAAATCGTCACCCGCCTCAAGGCCGCCTATTCCAAAGTGCGCATCGGCCACCCGCTGGAAGGCAACCTGATCGGCCCGCTGATCGACAAGCACGGCTTCGACAACATGCAAGATGCCCTTGAGCAAGCCTTGAGCGAAGGCGGCAAGGTGTTCGGCGGCAAACGCCAGTTGCAAGACACCTTCCCCAACGCCTACTACGTATCGCCGGCGATTGTGGAAATGCCCGAGCAAAGCGATGTGGTGTGCACCGAAACCTTCGCGCCGATTCTGTACGTGGTCGGCTACACCGACTTCGCCGAAGCGCTGCGCCTGAACAACGCCGTGCCGCAAGGCTTGTCGTCGTGCATCTTCACCACCGATGTGCGCGAAGCCGAGCAGTTCATGTCGGCGGTGGGCAGTGACTGCGGCATCGCCAACGTCAATATCGGCCCGAGCGGCGCGGAGATTGGTGGCGCGTTTGGCGGTGAAAAAGAAACCGGCGGCGGGCGTGAGTCGGGTTCGGATGCGTGGCGCGGGTATATGCGTCGGCAAACCAATACCGTGAACTATTCGCTGGAGCTTCCGCTGGCTCAAGGCATCACGTTCGACTGATTTGCTTGGGTCGGAGTGAGGTCAAAATGTGGCCAAAATGTGGGAGGGAGCAAGTCGAATCGTCGCACCGCCCCTCCCACAGTTGGGCGCATTTGCAGTTCGGAATAGATGTTTGTTGGGTCTCATCGGAGTCTGGCAATGGCACTACGCGAAACATGTTTATGGGAACACCTCACCCCCAGCCGGCCGGACCGTGCCGCGCTTCGGGGCGAGGCCAAGGTGGACGTGTGCGTGATCGGCGCCGGCATCACCGGTTTATCGGCGGCCGTTCACTTGCTGGAACAGGGTAAAAGCGTCGCCGTGCTGGAGGCCCATCGCACCGGCCATGGCGGTTCGGGGCGCAACGTCGGGTTGGTAAACGCCGGCCTGTGGATCCCGCCGGACGACATCGAAGCCGGGTTCGGCGAAGCGGTGGGCAGCCAGCTCAACCGCATGTTGGGCGCGGCGCCGTCGCTGGTGTTCAGCCTGATCGACAAATACCACATCGATTGCCAATTGCGCCGTGAGGGCACGTTGCACATGGCGCACAACGCCCGTGGCGAGGCGGACCTGCGCAGTCGTGAAGAACAATGGAAGCGCCGTGGCGCGCCAGTGGAGTTGCTCACCGGCCAGGCCTGCGAGCAGGCCACCGGCACCCAAAAAATTGCCGCCGCCCTGTTGGACCGACGGGCGGGTACGTTGAACCCGATGGCCTATACCTCGGGGCTTGCAGAGGCGGCCGTGGGGCTTGGCGGGCAACTGTTCGACCATTCGCCGGTTACCCGGCTGGAACGCCAGGGTTCCCACTGGTCGGTGCAGACTGCCCAAGGGGCCGTGCAGGCGGCACAGGTGGTCATCGCCTCCAATGCCTACACCGAAGGCGAATGGACCGAGCTGCGGCGTAACTTTTTCCCCGGTTATTACTACCAGGTCGCGTCGGCCCCGCTCACCGACGACGCCGCCAAACAAATCCTTCCCGGTGGCCAGGGGTCGTGGGATACGCGCCAGGTCTTGAGCAGCATCCGCCGCGATGCCGAGGGTCGCCTGTTGCTCGGCAGCCTGGGTAACGGCAATCAGAAACCGGCCTGGTTCCTCAAAGCGTGGGCCGATCGGGTGCAGCAGCACTACTTCCCGTACCTCAAATCGGTGCAGTGGGAGTACACCTGGACTGGTTGCATTGCCTTCACGCCCGACCACTTGATGCGCCTGTTCGAACCGGCGCCGGGCCTTGTGGCCGTCACCGGCTATAACGGGCGGGGCGTGACCACCGGCAGCGTGGTCGGCAAGGCGTTTGCCGACTACCTGTGTCACCAGAATGCCCAGGCATTGCCGATTCCGTTCGCGCCGATGCAGCCGTTGGCCGGTGTGGGGTTGCGCAGTTGTCTGTATGAGGCGGGATTCTCGCTGTATCACGCCGGGCAATGCCTGCGGATCGTGATCTGAGCGGCGAACTGCCGCTCCATAGCCGGGTTTTATTAGGCGGCTACTCATCTGTATTGGTGCAAGTTGTAGCAATCACGCACTGTAAATGTGCAGTTCCGTTACGCACGTTGTAACAAGTGTAGGAAGAGTCGTTTATGCGTCCGGTTGCAGGTGCGACCCGTTAGGGTTGTACTTTTTATAGCGGTTGGTTGCACCTCTTTGGGCTAGAGGGTTGCACGTGCTGGCAAGCGGTGGCGAAACGCCTGTAATAACAATGACACCGTGTCTTTTTGAAGAATAAAAACGTAATGGCACGCTGCTTGCTCTGAGCTTTCAGTGAAAGGTTTGAACGCAAGTTGTCGTGCCAAAAATCAAAAATATCGGAGCACCACTCATGTCCCAGACGTTTTACAAGAAAGGTTTTCTGGCCCTCGCCGTTGCAGCGGCGCTGGGTGTTTCTACGTTTGTTCAAGCTGATGTGAAGATTGGCGTGGCGGGGCCCATGACGGGCGCCAACGCGTCGTTCGGTGAGCAGTACATGAAGGGTGCCCAGGCGGCGGCCGAAGTCATCAACAAGGCCGGCGGCATCAACGGTGAGAAAGTCGTGCTGGTGGCCGGCGACGACGCCTGCGAACCCAAGCAGGCCGTGGCCGTGGCCAACCGCCTGGCCGACCAGGACAAAGTGATCGGCGTGGTCGGGCACTTCTGCTCGTCCAACACCATCCCGGCCTCCGAGGTCTACGACGAGGCGGGCATCATCGCGATCACCCCCGGCTCCACCAACCCACAGGTGACCGAGCGCGGCCTGGGCGCCATGTTCCGCATGTGCGGGCGTGACGACCAGCAAGGCATCGTCGCCGGCGACTACATCGTCGACGTGCTCAAGGGTAAGAAAGTCGCGGTCATCAACGACAAGGACACCTACGGCAAAGGCCTGGCCGATGCCACCGCTGCGCAGTTGACCAAGCGCGGCGTCAAGCCGGTGCTCGAAGAAGGCCTGACCCGTGGCGAGAAAGACTTCAGCGCCCTGGTCACCAAGATCCGCTCCCTGGGCGCCGACGTGGTGTACTTCGGCGGGCTGCACCCGGAAGCCGGTCCACTGGTCCGCCAGATCCGTGAAGCCGGCCTCAAGGACGTCAAGTTCATGTCCGACGACGGTGTCGTGACGGACGAACTGGTGGCCACCGCCGGCGGCGCGCAGTACGTCGATGGCGTGTACATGACCTTCGGCGCTGACCCGCGCCTGCTGCCGGACAGCAAGGCCGTGGTCGAAGAGTTCCGCAAGGCCGGTTACGAGCCTGAAGGCTACACCCTGTACGCCTACGCCTCGCTGCAGGCCCTGGCCGCCGGTTTCAATGGCGCCAAGTCCAACAAGGGCGAAGACGCCGCCAAATGGCTCAAGGCTCACCCGGTCAAGACCGTGATGGGTGAGAAGACCTGGGACGCCAAAGGCGACCTGAAAGTGTCCGACTACGTGGTTTACCAGTGGGACAAGGACGGCAAATACCACCAGTTGGAAAAGCAGAAGTAAGCACAAACGCCACGGCCCCCCCTGTGGGAGGGGGCTTGCCCCCGATAGCGGTGCATCAGGTTCAAATCTATTGACTGGCATACCGCAATCGGGAGCAAGCCCCCTCCCACAAAAGGCCGTGTTGTTATCAAGATCTGTCTTTTCCTCCAGAAGCGCCGCACACCCACCGGTGTGCAGGTGCTCACCGCGTGAGATTGCGTTATGGATGGTATTTTCCTGCAGCAACTGGTCAACGGCCTGACCCTCGGGTCGGTCTATGGCCTGATCGCCATCGGCTACACAATGGTCTATGGCATCATTGGCATGATCAACTTCGCCCACGGCGAGGTTTATATGATTTCCGCTTACCTCGCGGCGATCAGTCTGGCACTGCTGGCTTACTTCGGCATCGAATCCTTCCCGCTGCTCATACTCGGCACCTTGATCTTCACCGTGGTCGTCACTGGCGTGTACGGTTGGGTCATTGAGCGTGTCGCCTACAAACCGCTGCGCAATTCCACCCGACTGGCACCGCTGATCAGCGCCATCGGGATCTCCCTGATCCTGCAGAACTACGCGCAGATCGCCCAGGGCGCCAAGCAACAAGGTATTCCTACCCTGCTGGCCGGGGCCTGGCGTGTCGATATCGGCAGTGGGTTCGTCCAGCTCACCTACACCAAAGTATTCATCCTGGTCGCCGCCTTCGCGGGCATGGCTTTGCTGACCTACATCATCAAGTACACCAAGCTCGGCCGCATGTGCCGCGCCACCCAGCAAGACCGCAAGATGGCCTCGATCCTGGGGATCAACACCGATCGCGTGATCTCCTATGTGTTCGTCATAGGGGCCGCCATGGCCGCGTTGGCCGGCGTGCTGATCACCCTCAACTACGGCACCTTCGACTTCTATGCCGGCTTCATCATCGGCATCAAGGCGTTTACCGCAGCGGTACTCGGCGGCATCGGCTCCCTGCCTGGGGCGATGTTGGGCGGGATCATCCTCGGTATCTCCGAGTCGTTGTTCTCGGGGTTGATCAACTCTGACTACAAAGACGTGTTCAGTTTCTCCCTGCTGGTGGTGATTCTGATTTTCCGTCCCCAGGGCCTGCTTGGTCGCCCACTCGTGGCGAAGGTGTAAACATGTCTGCTGCCAAACCTATCGATATCAAGAAAAGTGTCGTCGATACGATCCTCGCCGGTCTGATTTCGCTGATCGTGTTCGGCCCGATTGTCGGCGTGGTCCTCGACGGCTACAGCTTCAACCTGGAACCGGCTCGCGTGGGCCTGTTGGTCGCCATCGTGATGGCCGGCCGTTTTGCCATGAGCCTGTTCCTGCAAACCTCCAAGGGCGTGAAGATCCTGCAGGGCTTCGAGAGCAGTGGTTCGGGCGTGCATGTGCTGGCACCGGACTACAAATCGCGGCTGCGCTGGATTATCCCGGCATTGATCGTGATCGCCATCGTGTTCCCGATCTTCGCCAACAAGTACCTGCTCACCGTCGTCATCCTGGGCTTGATCTATGTACTGCTCGGCCTGGGCCTGAACATCGTGGTCGGCCTGGCCGGCCTGCTCGACCTGGGTTACGTGGCGTTCTACGCCATCGGCGCCTATGGCCTGGCGCTGGGTTACCAATACCTGGGCCTGGGCTTCTGGACGGTACTGCCACTGGCGGCCATCGCGGCGGCGCTGGCGGGGTGCATACTCGGGTTCCCGGTGTTGCGAATGCACGGTGACTACCTGGCCATCGTGACCCTGGGCTTCGGTGAAATCATCCGCCTGGTACTCAACAACTGGCTGTCGTTCACCGGCGGGCCGAATGGTATGCCGGTGCCTTCGCCGACCTTTCTGGGCCTGGAGTTCGGCAAGCGTGCCAAAGATGGCGGCATCCCGTTTCACGAGTTCTTCGGCATCGATTACAACCCCAACATCAAGTTCATGTTCATCTACATCGTGCTGTTCCTGGTGGTGCTGGCCGTGTTGTACATCAAGCACCGCCTGACCCGCATGCCGGTCGGCCGCGCCTGGGAAGCCCTGCGTGAAGATGAAATCGCCTGCCGCTCCATGGGCCTGAATCACGTACTGGTCAAGCTCTCTGCATTCACCATCGGCGCGTCCACCGCCGGTTTGGCCGGGGTGTTCTTTGCCAGCTACCAGGGCTTCGTCAACCCGTCGTCGTTCACCTTCTTCGAGTCGGCGCTGATCCTGGCCATCGTGGTGTTGGGCGGCATGGGCTCGACGGTCGGCGTGGTGATCGCGGCATTCGTGCTGACGGTAGCGCCGGAACTGCTGCGCAGCTTCTCCGAGTACCGTGTGCTGCTGTTTGGCGTGCTGATGGTGGTGATGATGATCTGGCGACCGCGCGGCCTGATCCGCATCAGCCGTACCGGTGTAACCCCACGTAAAGGAGTGGCGCCATGAACAAGGAAGTCGTCCTGTCCGTGGAACACCTGATGATGCACTTCGGTGGCATCAAGGCCCTGAGCGATGTGAGCCTCAAGGTCGAACGCAACTCGATCTTCGCTCTGATCGGCCCCAACGGCGCCGGCAAGACCACGGTATTCAACTGCCTCACCGGCTTCTACAAGGCCAGTGGCGGCAAGATCGAACTCAACGTGCGTGGCAAGCAGACCAACGTGATCCAACTGCTCGGCGAACGCTTCGAGGCCACGGACTTCGTCTCGCCGAAAAGCTTCCTCAGCCGCGTGTACTACAAGATGTTTGGCGGCACCCACTTGGTAAACCGCGCCGGCCTGGCGCGGACCTTCCAGAACATTCGCCTGTTCAAGGAAATGTCGGTGCTGGAAAACCTGCTGGTGGCCCAGCACATGTGGGTCAACCGCAACATGCTGGCCGGCATTCTCAACACCAAGGGCTATCGCAAGGCCGAAAGCGACGCGCTGGACTGCGCGTTCTACTGGCTCGAAGTGGTCGACCTGGTGGACTGCGCCAACCGCCTCGCCGGTGAGCTTTCCTACGGCCAGCAGCGCCGCCTGGAAATCGCCCGTGCCATGTGCACGCGGCCGCAAATCATCTGTCTGGACGAACCCGCAGCCGGCCTCAACCCCCAGGAAACCGAAGCCCTCAGCGCGATGATTCGCCTGCTGCGCGACGAACACGACCTTACGGTGGTGCTGATCGAACACGACATGGGCATGGTGATGAGTATTTCCGACCACATCGTGGTGCTGGACCACGGCAACGTGATCGCCGAAGGCGGGCCGGAAGCGATACGCAACGATCCGAAAGTGATTGCCGCCTACCTGGGCGCAGACGAAGAGGAAGTGGTATGAGCGCACCTATCCTCGAAATGAAGGACCTGGACGTGTTCTACGGACCGATCCAGGCCCTGAAAAAAGTTTCGCTGCACATCAACGAAGGTGAAACGGTCAGCCTGATCGGCTCCAACGGCGCGGGCAAATCCACGCTGCTGATGTCGATCTTCGGCCAGCCGCGGGCCGAGTCGGGGCAAATCCTCTACAACGGTGTCGACATTACCCACAAGTCATCCCACTACATCGCCTCCAATGGCATCGCGCAGTCGCCGGAAGGGCGGCGGGTGTTCCCCGACATGACCGTGGAGGAAAACCTGCTGATGGGCACCATCCCGATTGGCGACAAATACGCTCAGGAAGACATGCAGCGCATGTTCGAGCTGTTCCCGCGCCTCAAGGAACGGCGCAACCAGCGGGCCATGACCATGTCCGGTGGCGAGCAGCAGATGCTCGCCATCGCCCGCGCGCTGATGAGCCGGCCCAAGCTGTTGTTGCTGGACGAACCGAGCCTGGGGTTGGCGCCGATTGTGGTGAAGCAGATCTTCTCGACCCTGCGCGAGCTGGCGGCCACTGGGATGACCATCTTCCTGGTGGAACAAAACGCCAACCACGCGCTGCGTCTGTCGGACCGGGCGTATGTGATGGTCAACGGTGAGATCCGCCTGACGGGCACCGGTAAAGAATTGCTGGTGAACGAGGACGTGCGCAACGCCTACCTCGGCGGTCACTGATCTAAATAAAAACGCCGACCCCCTGTGGGAGGGGGCTTGCTCCTGATAGCGGTGTATCAGTCAGCACATCTGATACTGACCCACCGCTATCGGGAGCAAGTCGAATCGTCGCACCGCCCCTCCCACATTTGTTTTGCGGCGCTTAGGAAATTGTGGAAAACAAATCCGGCCACCTCCCAAAGCGCGACATATAGCCGCCGCAAATCCCTGTTTTGTCACCGTTTTGACTTGTCCCCATCCGCTGTGGAACCGGCTGTGGGTAACGTGGGAGTAGCTGGCTGAACGCCTTTAAAACCGTGGCTTACAGCGCGACGGTTGTTTTTTGATCAGTGACTTTTTCGCGACCGCCCAAGGGGTTTGTCAACCTGTTTAAAGACACAGGTATATGACGGGAATATGTCTCGTCAGCCTGTGGATAAGTCTGTGACTAAACTCTGGAAAGACGGCCGCAGAGGCCGAAATGTCTGGCCTGGAGCCATCGTTCGGATTTTTCCGCTTGCCGTGGCTCTACATACGCTTCGGCCGAGGTCAAGCAAAAAACTTTCTAAAATCGCCTGCAGGCCTTGTGGATAGAGGCTTGAGCTGTTTTGCACTTGCCCCCAAAGACTGTGGGCGCAGTTGTGGATAACCTGCGCGCATATGGCTGCAGGCCACGGTTTATAAGGCGTTGCTCTGAGTGGTTAAAAAACAACCAGCTGTGTATGAAGGTAGGTGCATAGCGGTTGCCGCAACAGCGGGGTACGGGCATTCTGCTGGCTGATTTTTTCCCGATGCCCGCAAGGAGAACACCATGACCAACACGCTGTTTATCACTGGCGCCACCTCAGGTTTCGGCGAAGCCTGCGCCCGTCGGTTTGCCGAAGCCGGCTGGAAACTCGTGCTCACCGGCCGTCGCGCCGAGCGTTTGAATGCCCTGGTTGAAGAGCTTTCCAAGCAGACCGAAGTGCATGGCTTGGTCGTGGATGTGCGTGACCGCCAAGGCATGGAAGACGCCATCGCCAACCTGCCGCCGTCGTTCGCCACGTTGCGCGGCCTGATCAACAACGCCGGGTTGGCCGTGGGCACGGACCCGGCGCCCAAATGCAGCCTCGACGATTGGGAAACCATGGTCGACACCAACATCAAGGGCCTGCTGACCACCACCAGCCTGCTGCTGCCACGCTTGATCGCCCATGGCCGGGGCGCCGGGATCATCAACCTGGGCTCCATCGCCGGCAGCTACCCCTACCCGGGCAGCCACGTGTATGGCGGCTCCAAGGCGTTCGTTAAACAGTTCTCGCTGAACCTGCGTTGCGACTTGCAAGGCACCGGCGTGCGCGTGACCAACATCGAGCCCGGCCTGTGCGAGAGCGAGTTCTCCCTGGTGCGCTTCGGCGGTGATCAGGCGCGCTACGACGCCACCTACGCCGGCGCCGAGCCGATCCAGCCGCAAGACATTGCCGACACGATCTTCTGGGTCATGAACACGCCCGCGCACGTCAATATCAACCGCCTGGAACTGATGCCGGTGAGCCAGACCTGGGCTGGGTTTGCGATTGAGCGTGGCGCCAAGTAAGGCTTTGGATCGGGGCGTTGCCCCCGATGCGGCCCTAAAAATCAACAAAAATGCTGGCTAAGCCCCTGATAGCACGTCGCCAGGTGATACGGCGTGGTCGACGGCATATCCCGTCGGCTCACGGCGCCGTTGGCATCCAGGCATTCGTGCCAGCCTTTGTCATGCAGGAAGTTGTGTTGCAGCGCCAGCAATTGGTGCTGTAACCGCGCTTCGCTGGCGGGGCGCAGGGTCAAGGCCCGCAGGTATTCGGCCTGGGCCCAGATGCGTTGGGTACCGTCGCGCACGCTGCCGTCGAGGGCGAGCATGCCGCTGACCGCACCGCTTAACGTATCCACACCTTTTTGCTCGGCGTAGGCAAATGCCCGCGTGAGCGAAGCATGCAGCGCAGTGCCGCGCAGCACATCCGACGACTCAAGCAAAAAGAACCATTCGAACTGGTGTCCCGGCTCGAACCAGTTATCCACCGCGCCCAGCGGTTTTTCCATCATCACGCCGTGCAGGCGGTCGATGAAGCGCTTTTGCAGGGCCGTGGCCAAGTCGAGCAACGCGTCCTGTGTGACGGCGTCTTCACGCACGCTCAGCGTGGCCAGGAAGCCTTCGGCAAGGTGCATCAGCGGGTTCTGCAAGGGCCCGGCGTTGAGGGAAGACCAGTTGCGTTCCAGCACCGCTTCGTACAGGCCGTCGCCGCTGGCGAAGCGTTCGGCGACCACGGCAAGCGCGGCATTGAGCACCGACTCCACCAACGGTTCACGCACCTTGGCCCAGTAGTGGGCACAGGCAAAGATGATGAAGGCGTGGGTATAGAGGTCTTTGCGTTTATCCAACGGCTGCCCGGCCGGGTCGATGCTGTAGAACCAGCCGCCGTGCTCCGCGTCGTGGAAGTGCCGTTGCAGCGAGCGGAACAACACTGCCGCGCGTGCTTCGGCGAAGGCCGCACCGGGTTCGCCAATCAGGCTGGCGAACAGGTACAACTGTCGGGCGCACGCCATGGCGCGATAGCGTTGGGGGGGCAAAGGCCGGTGATCGGCGTCCAGCGCCTCATAGGGCAACGCCAGCTCGGCGTTCCAGCCCGGGCCCTGCCAGAGGGGCACGATCAGGCTGTGGAAGTGCGTGAGCACGGTATTCAAGGCAGGCGGGGAAGCGATGGGCATTGGCTGGCGTCGTCACGGCAGGGGTGTTTGCCGCGCATGGTAGCAGGCTTGGGAACGGTGGTGTCTGTGTGACCGCTATCGGGAGCAAGCGCCCTCCCACATTCAGACGTGTGAACACAGTTCAAATGTGAGAGGGGGCTTGCCCCCGATGAGGCCCTCGACCGCGCCGCGAATCAGCCCGCCAGCAACCAAGCTCCCGTCACCGCCGAAGCCGCCCCAGCCACCCGCACCAGCGGCGCCGCAGCAGCCGGCAGCCAACGCACCAGCGCATAACCCGCCGCGTGCAATACCGCAGTCGCACCGACAAACCCTGCCGCATACGTCCAAGGGCTGGTCATGTCCGGCAACTCCAGGCCATGGGCCACACCGTGGAACAGCGCAAACAACGCCGTCGCGCCTACCGCCATGAACAACGGCGGGCGCACCGCCAGCGCCACGGCGAGGCCCAGCGCCAGGACCGACGCGGCAATCCCGCTTTCCAGTGCCGGCAACGCCAGACCCTCAAAGCCCAATACGCCGCCGATCAGCAGGGTGCCGACAAAGGTGCACGGCAGCGCCCAGCGGGCGGCGCCTTTTTGCTGCGCGGCCCACAGGCCGACCGCAACCATGGCCAGCAGATGGTCGATGCCGCCCAGGGGGTGGCTGATACCGGCGAGCAGCCCGTTGTCGCCGTGGCCCGGATGAGCGAAGGCCAGGGCCGGGGCGAGCAGCAAGGCGGCGGCTGCGAAGAGTTTTTTGAGGCTCATGAGCAGATTCCTTATGGGTTGATTTATGCGGCGGTCAGCAAGCCCTGGCGTTCGATAAAGGCGACGATGTCATCCAGGCCGACACCGGTTTTCTGATTGCTGAAGACAAAGGGTTTGCCGTTGCGCATGCGTTGGGTATCGCTGTTCATCAACTCCAACGAGGCACCGACCAGCGGCGCGAGGTCGATCTTGTTGATCACCAGCAGGTCGGATTTGCAGATGCCCGGGCCGCCTTTGCGCGGCAGTTTGTCGCCGGCAGACACATCGATCACGTAGATGGTCAGGTCCGACAGCTCGGGGCTGAAGGTCGCCGACAAGTTATCCCCACCGGACTCCACCAGGATCAGGTCCAGGCCCGGAAAGCGGCGGTTGAGTTGGTCCACCGCTTCCAGATTGATCGAGGCGTCCTCACGAATCGCCGTGTGCGGGCAGCCGCCGGTTTCCACGCCGATGATGCGCTCGGGCGCCAGGGCCTCGTTGCGGACCAGGAAGTCGGCGTCTTCGCGGGTGTAGATATCGTTGGTCACCACCGCCAGGTTGTAGCGGTCGCGCAGCGCCAGGCACAGGGCCAGGGTCAGGGCGGTCTTGCCGGAGCCCACCGGGCCGCCGATGCCGACGCGCAGGGGTTGTGTGTTCATGTGCTTCTCCAAAATCAAGAACTCCTAGGAACGGAACAGGCGGCTGTACTGGCGCTCGTGGGCCATGCATGCCAATGACAGGCCGAAAGCGGCACTGCCGAACGAGTGGGGGGCGATGTGGCCGGCATCCTGCTGGGCTTGTTGCAGCAGCGGCAGCAGTTCGCTGGTCAGGCGCTGGGCGGCCTGCTGGCCCAGGGGCAGGGTTTTCATCAGCACGGCCAATTGGTTTTCCAGCCAGCTCCACAGCCAGGCCGCCAGGGCGTCGTCGGGGCTGATGCTCCAGGCGCGAGCCGCCAGGGCCCAGCCCAACGCCAGATGGGGCTCGCTGTGTTGCTCAAGCAAGGCGCGAGCGGCGCCGTCCAGCTCCGGCAAGCCATTGAGCAACTGTTGCAGCGAATAACCCATCTGCCGGCTCTCTTGGTACAGCTCGCGGGTTTCACGACTGGCTTGGTGTTCTTCGCACAATTGCGCCAGCCTCGGCCAATCCTGCTCGGCGGCGGCGCGGCAATGGGCGAGCAACAGCGGCGCTTCGAAGCGCGCCAGGTTGAGCAGCAATTGGTCGCTGATCCAGCGTCGGGCGCTGCTCGCATCCTTGACGCGGCCATTCTCCACGGCCATTTCCAGGCCCTGGGAATAGCTGTAGCCGCCAATCGGCAATTGCGGACTGGCCAGGCGCAGCAGCGCCCAGGCTGGGTTCATAAACGTACGCCGAACTGGTGCAGCTTGGGCGGGTAGTTGAAATCTTCATCGCCGTGGCGTGAATGATGATGGCCGCCGCCATACGCACCGTGTTCCGGCTGGAACGGCGCCTCAAGGGTTTCGGTATGGGCGCCCAATTGTTCAAGCATGGCCTTGAGCACGTAGTCATCGAGCAGGCGCAGCCAGCCATCCCCGACTTGCAACGCCACGTGGCGGTTGCCCAGGTGATAGGCAGCGCGGGTCAGTTCGAAGGCGCTGGCGCAGGTGACATGCAGCAGTTGTTCAGGCCGGGCGCACACGCGTACGACACGTCCGTCTTCGGCCTGTAGGAATTCGCCATCGTGAAGCGGCGGCTGGCCACGCTCCAGAAACAGGCCGACGTCTTCACCGTCGGCACTGAAACAGCGCAGGCGGCTTTTGCTGCGCGCTTCGAAATTCAGCAGCAGCTCAGCGGCCCAGAGGGCTTGGGGGGCGATTCGGCGGTGGATCACCAGCATCAGGAAGCTTCCAGCTATGAGCGATGAAACAGCTAGAGCAAGGGGCTTGCCAACCCCGGTCAAGAGTAGGAATTACCTGTAGGCGGGCAGGGCAATGCCACTAAACAGGGCGTTGAAAGAGTCGGCGCGTGCTCCAAAGTGGTGCGCGCTACCGCCATGCGCACTCGCTCTGAGCAATCTCGGATTTGTCCTACGGGATCTGGGGATTCTACGTTCATCACATTACCTGCGAAATCATTAGGCTTTGCGCCGTGTTTAATTCGCCGCGACGTTCATCATGTTCAAGCTATTACTTTTTGTGGTCATTCTCGGTCTGTCCGTGGGCATGTCCTCGGCTTCGGCCAATCTGCAGCCACGCCCCGCCTTTGCCGCGCCCGAGCAAGGCGCGGCGATCGACGATGTGATCGACCGCGCTCACCAGTTGGTGGGCACCCGCTACAAATTGGGAGGCACCTCGGTACAGCAGGGTTTCGATTGCAGCAGTTTTCTGGTCTACCTGTTCAAGACCCAAGCCAATATCCAATTACCCCGCACCACCACGGCGATGCACCGCTCAACGGCCGCCACCATTCAGCGCAGTGCGCTCAAGCCCGGCGATGCGGTGTTCTTCAAGGGTAATGGGCGCGGTCCGGTCAGCCACGTGGGGCTTTATATAGGCGAGGGCAAGTTCATTCATTCGCCACGTACCGGCAAGACGGTGCGCATCGATTCGCTCAGCAACCGCTACTGGAACAAGTACTACACCAGCGCGAAGCGATTCCATCAGGCCGGCTGATCGGTTTACTCGGTGCTGCCCAGGCCTTGCCAGTGCTTGAGGCCGATAAAGATAAAACGCAGTTGTTGGGTGATTTTCGCCTGGGGCGTGAGGTGCGCGGGCAACGCCTGGGCCGGTGGGTCGATGATGTCGGGGAGGGTGGCGAACACGCTTTTGACGATCAGGTCCGCCATCACGTGCAGGCCATCGGCATCCAGGTGTTGCAACTTGGGCATCAGCGTCAAGTCGGCCGCCAGGTCGCGGGTGATGTCCTCGCGCAACGCACCGATGGCCTGGCGCACGGCCAGGCAGCCGCCGTATTGCTCGCGGGCCAGGAACAGGAATTGCGAACGGTTGGCCGAGACCACATCGAGAAAAATCCGCACGGAGGCATCGATAATGCCGCCCATCACGAATTCGTTGTGGCGCACCAGGCGGATGGTGGCGCGAAAGGTCTGGCCGACTTCACTGACCAACACAAGCCCAAGCTGGTCCATATCGGCAAAGTGGCGATAGAACCCGGTGGGCACGATGCCGGCCGTCTTGGCCACTTCGCGCAGGCTCAGGCTGCCGAACCCACGGCCACACTCCATGAGATGGCGGGCAGCGTCCATCAGGGCGAGGCGGGTCTGTTGCTTCTGTTCGGCGCGGGGCAGCATGGTGGGTGAGCTTTGTCGGTAAGTACAGCGACGCACTCTAGCAAAACAGCTTCGTTGGCGTCGAACTTGACGCAGGCAGGCGTGATGCAGGTTACAAAAAGTCAAAAGCCCGATCGACTGATCGGGCTTTTTTCTGGGCCACCACCGGGTTAGCTCTGTGCTTGATGAAGGTCTTGCAGGCGGTCGGCACCACCTTCGGCGATACCTTGGGTGTAGGCACGGTCGTTGGCTTGTTCAGCGCCGCCTTCGGCGACAGCGTTGCGTTCTTGCAGGCGATCAGCGCCACCTTCAACCAGACCTTTCTCTTCCAGGCGGTTGCGGCCGTTTTCGGTCAGGCCTTCGGTGTAAGCGCGTTTGTTGGCGTTGTCCGAACCGTTTTCAGCGACAGCGCCTTTAGCGTAGTCACGGTTCTCGTCTTCTTGGGAGCCGCTGCGAGCCAGGGTCTGGTTGAAGTGCGCGGCGTCGGCTTTGACTTGTGGAGTGACCTGTTCGGCGGCCGGCAGGGCAAAGGCACTGGAAGCCAGGATGGACAACAGGACGGTAGCGAGTACTTGGCGTTTCATGATGGGTTGCTCCTTGGGAGGGCGATAAAGTGGGTACGGGGCTAATGCTACTCTCGATAAGTCGATATAAAAGTTCATAAACACAATGGTAATAATCAACAGAATTGATTGTTCTCGGCGAGGGCTCTAGGACGCGGCTCTCAAGCACGCGGTTTTGCACCGGGGTGGGTATTTTCGACACAACGCTGGGTAACAATGGTGCGCCGTTGATGCGCGAATTTGTCCGGTTGATCAGAAAAATGCGTGTTTTCAGTTAAATTCGCCGCTGCGTTAAACCCCCTGGCGGTTTGCCAGTCGTAGCTTTATAAAGCTGTCCCAATGGCTGTGACCCAGCCAGTCGTATTCAGGAGTCCTGTGCAATGACGCGCACTCGTAAAATCGTCGCTTGGAGCTGCGCCAGCTTCGTTCTGTTAATCGCTGTGGTCGTGCTGGTTCTGATGTTCTTCGACTGGAACCGCATCAAACCGCCCCTCAATGCCAAAGTTTCCGAAGAGCTGCACCGCCCGTTCGCCATCAATGGCAACCTGGCCGTGGTGTGGCAGCGCGAGCCCGATGAAGGCGGCTGGCGTGCCTGGGTGCCGTGGCCCCACGTGATTGCCGAAGACCTGACCCTGGGCAACCCCGACTGGTCGAAAAAACCGCACATGGTCACGCTGAAAAAAGTCGAACTGCGCATCTCGCCCCTGGCCCTGCTGGTGCAGCGCGTGGTGATCCCGCGTATCGACCTCACCGAACCGAGTGCCGAACTGCAGCGCCTGGCCGATGGCCGCGCCAATTGGACCTTCACGTTCGACCCCAAGGACCCGAACGCCGAACCCTCCAACTGGTTGGTGGACATCGGCGCCATCGGTTTTGACAAGGGCCATGTGACCCTCGACGACCAAACCCTCAAGACCCAACTCGATGTGATCATCGACCCGCTGGGCAAACCCATCCCGTTCGGCGAAATCGTCGGCGATGCCGATGCCAAAAAAGCCCTGGAAAAAGGCGCCGCGCCCCAGGACTATGCCTTCGGCCTCAAGGTCAAAGGCCAATACCACGGCCAGAAACTCGATGGCGCCGGCAAGATCGGCGGCCTGCTGGCCCTGCAGGACGCGGCCAAGCCGTTCCCCCTGCAAGCCCAAGTGAAAATCGCCGACACCAGCATCGCCCTGGCCGGCACCCTGACCGATCCGCTCAACCTCGGCGCCCTCGACCTGCGCCTGAAACTGGCGGGCGCCAGCCTGGGCAACCTGTACCCACTCACTGGCGTGACCCTGCCGGATTCCCCGGCGTATTCCACCGACGGCCACCTGATCGCCAAGCTGCACGAGGCCGGTGGCGCGTCATTTCGCTATGAAAACTTCAACGGCAAAATCGGCAACAGCGACATTCACGGCAACCTCGCCTACCTGGCCAGCCAGCCGCGGCCCAAGCTCAGCGGCGCCTTGGTGTCCAACCAACTGCTGATGACCGACCTTGCGCCCTTGATCGGCGCCGATTCCAACGCCAAGCAAAAAGCCCGTGGCGGTGAAAGCAAACAGCCCGCGACCAAAGTGCTGCCGGTAGAAGCGTTCCGCACCGAGCGCTGGCGCGACATGGATGCCGATGTGGAGTTCACCGGTAAACGCATCGTGCACAGCGCCGACTTGCCCTTCACGGACCTCTACACGCACCTGGTGCTCAACGATGGCGAACTGAGCCTGGAACCGCTGCGCTTCGGCGTGGCCGGCGGCAAGCTCGATGCGCAGATCCGCCTGAATGGCCGCCTCACGCCGATGGAGGGCCGCGCCAGGCTCACCGCGCGCAACTTCAAGCTCAAACAACTGTTCCCGACGTTCGAACCGATGAAGACCAGCTTCGGTGAACTCAACGGCGACGCTGATATAACCGGGCGCGGTAACTCGGTGGCGGCGCTGCTGGGCAGCGCCAACGGTGACCTGAAGATGCTGATCAACGATGGCGCCATCAGCCGTGGCCTGATGGAAATCGCCGGGCTCAACGTGGGTAACTACGTGGTTGGCCGCCTGTTCGGCGACAAGGAAGTGAAGATCAACTGCGCGGCGGCGGACTTCGGCATCAAGACCGGCCTGGCAACCACACGGCTGTTTGTGTTCGATACCGAGAACGCCATCATCTACATCGACGGCACCGCGAACATGGCCAGCGAGCAACTGGACCTGACCATTACCCCCGAATCCAAGGGCTTTCGCCTGTTTTCGCTACGCTCGCCGCTGTACGTGAACGGGCCGTTCATCAAGCCCAATGCCGGGGTCAAAGCCGTACCGTTGATGCTGCGTGGCGCCGGCATGGTAGCGCTGGGAGTGATCGCGGGGCCGGCGGCGGGGTTGCTGGCGCTGGTAGCACCGAGTGGGGATGTGCCGAACCAATGCGCGCCGTTGCTGCAACAGATGAAGGAAGGCAAGGCGCCGAAAACCGTAAAGGGCTGACTGACCAAACGCAGCTTTAAATGTGGAAGGGGGCTTGCTCCCGATAGCCTTGGGTCAGTGCCGGGTGTACTGACTGACCCACCGCTATCGGATGCAAGCCTCCTCCCGTACGGGTTTACAGGTCCTGCAGGATGTCCGCCATGTCATCGGCGTGCTCTTCTTCCTGGGCCAGGATGTCTTCGAAGATCCGGCGCGTGGTCGGGTCTTTATCACCGATGTACTGGATGATTTCGCGATAGCTGTCCACCGCGATGCGCTCGGCCACCAGGTCTTCGAAGACCATTTCCTTCAAGGTATTGCCCGCAACGTATTGAGCATGGGAGTTCTGGGACAGCAGGTCGGGGTTGAACTCCGGTTCGCCGCCCAACTGCACGATGCGCTCGGCCAGTTTGTCGGCGTGTTCGGCTTCCTGAGTCGCGTGTTCGAGGAATTCATTGGCGGCAACGCTGGCTTTCAGGCCGTTGGCCATGAAGTAGTGACGCTTGTAGCGCAACACGCACACCAGCTCGGTGGCCAGCGACTCGTTGAGCAGGCGGATGATTTCCTGGCGGTCGGCGTCGTAGCCTTCGGTCACGGCGCCGTTTTCGACGTTCTGGCGGGCGCGGCTGCGCAGAGTGGCAACGTCGGTCAAATGTGCTTCAGTCATCTCGATCTCCTGGGGCTAATCCGGTGGGGTGCCACGCTCTGGCGGCGTGATCACTGCAAGTTGTGAGTCCCAGGCAACGCAAAAAGTTTTATCGGATTTGTCTACAGGTGTCATGAGTACGTAGCCGCAGACGGCTACGCTGCACTGACTCCTCCTTGATCAGGGACGTTCGCTTCATGTCGCAGTCGTTAGCCACGCGTTATCCGCTGGTGCTGGTGCCCGGCATGCTCGGGTTTGTGCGCCTGGGGTTCTTCCCCTATTGGTATGGCATCGTCCCGGCACTGCGCGCCGGTGGAGCCCAGGTATTCCCGGTGCAGGTGGCGCCGCTGGACTCCAACGAAGTGCGTGGCGAGCAGTTGCTGGTGCACATCGCGCAGATCCGCCGCGACACCGGCTTGGATAAGGTCAACCTCATCGGCCATAGCCAAGGCTCACTGACCGCGCGTTATGCCGCAGCCAAGCGGCCGGAGTGGGTGGCGTCGGTGACGTCGGTGGCCGGCCCCAACCACGGTTCAGAGTTGGCCGACCATATCCATGCCCACTACCCCGTCGAGGGCGCCAAAGGCCGCCTCATGAGTGCGCTGTTTCATCTGGTTGCCTGGCTGATGGGCGTGCTGGAAACCGGCTATCGCGGGCCGCGCTTCAAGGCAGACTTGCACGCATCGCACCTGTCGCTGACCAGCGCGGGCGTAGCGCTGTTCAATCGCCAGTACCCCCAGGGGCTGCCCGACACGTGGGGCGGGCAGGGCGCGGAGCTGGTCAATGGCGTGCGCTATTACTCGTGGTCGGGCACGTTGCAGCCAGGCACCACTGACCGTGGCCGCAACCTGTTCGACGGTACTAACCGCAGCTGCCGCTTGTTTGCCCGCAGTTTTGTGCGCGAAAAAGGCCAGTGCGACGGCATGGTCGGGCGCTACAGCTCGCACTTGGGGCGGGTGATCGGTGACGACTATGCGCTGGACCATTTCGATATCGTCAACCAGTCCTTGGGGCTGGTGGGCAAGGGCGCCGAGCCGATCCGCCTGTTTGTGGAGCATGCGCAGCGGCTCAAGGCCGCCGGGGTGTAGCGAGTCGAACCGGAGTTGTCCAACGCTCCGACAAAATCACCCCGCCCAGCGTGAGCAAGCCACCTATCAAGTGGTACAGCGCCAATTGCTCCTTCAGCACCACGGCCGCGATCAACGCCGTAATCAACGGCAGCAAGTTGAAAAATAACGTGGTGCGGCTGGGGCCCAGGGTCTTGACCGAGTGCATCCAGGCCAGTGGCGCGAGCATCGATGCCAGCATGCAGGCGTACAGCACCAGCGGAACATTCGCCCAACCCAGGCCTGCCTTGGGCGAGAACACAAACAACGGCAACAGTACCGCCACCGCGACGAGTATCTGCAAGTACAGCAACACCAACGGCGGCAGGCGCAGTTGCCATTTTTTCAGCAGGGTGCTGTAGACCGCATACGCCAGGGTCGCAACCAGCATCATGCCGTCGCCCAGGTTGACCCCATGTTGCAGCAGCGTCCCCAGGCTGCCGGCCGAGACCACCACGGCCACGCCGGCAAACGACAGCACGGCACCGGTGAGCGCGCCGAAGTTCAGGCGCTGGCCGAGGCTGATGATGGCCGCCGTCAGGGCCATCAACGGCATCAGCGACAGGATGATGCCCATGTTGGTGGCGCTGGTCAGCGCTGCGGCGTAATAGGCCAGGCTTTGGTACACGGCCATGCCCAGCACGCCGAGGATCACGATCTTGCCCAGGTTCGGGCGAATGCGGGCCCAGTGGGCGACTACCGGTTTGAGCATGAACGGTGTGAACAGCAGCGCCGCGAACAGCCAGCGGTAAAAACCGATCTCCGAGGGGAAGATCGAGCCGACGGCCAGTTTGTTGACCACGGTATTGCCGGCCCAGATGAAGATGGCCAGCAAGGGATACGCGTATTGCATGACATCGCCGTACAGAGGAATGAACGGGGATTATCCTCTCTTCGTGGGAATGTGTAACAGGATTTGGCTACACTCTGCGAAGGCTGCGCCCCTCGGCGCGGTAACCGGGAGAAAACTCCATGAAGATGTTGCGTGTTCCGTTGATGATGATAGGCCTGCTGCTCTGTTCCCAAGGCTTTGCCGCCACCGCGCAGCAAAACAAAATGACCACCTGCAATGCCGAAGCCACCACCAAGACGCTCAAAGGCGACGAGCGCAAGGCCTTCATGAAAACCTGCCTGTCGGCCCCGGCGGCCAATGACGCCAAGACCCTGACCCCGCAGCAGCAGAAAATGAAGGATTGCAATGCCTCGGCGAAAACCAAGGCGCTGACCGGCGATGCGCGCAAGACGTTCATGAGCACCTGCCTCAAAGGCTGACCCCCTATTTCGCCAACGCTGGAAAACAACTGTGGAAGGGGGCTTGCTCCCTCCCACACTTGATCGGCATTCGCGCCTTCAGCTCTCGCTTGATTTCTTGAACGCTGGCAGACTGCCCATCCTTTAACGCCGTTCGTTTTGAGGCTGTATGCCAACGTTTTCTCAGCGTCCTATGTTGTTGCTGGCCAGCTACATCATCATTTTTGGCGGGTTGCTGCTGGTCCTGCCGCTCAAACTACTGCCTAGCCTGCTGGCCGGCCTGTTGGTCTATGAACTGGTCAACATGCTCACCCCCCAACTGCAACGGCTGATCGAAGGCCGCCGCGCGCGCTGGCTGGCGGTGGCCTTGCTCGGCACCCTGATCGTCAGCGTACTGACGTTGATCTTTGCCGGCGCCATCAGCTTCCTGCTCCACGAAGCCGAAAACCCTGGGGCTTCCCTCGACAAATTCATGGGTGTGGTCGACCGCGCGCGCGGCCAATTGCCGCCGTTCCTCGATGCCTACCTGCCCGCCAGCGCCGCCGAATTCCGCGTGGCCATCGGCGAGTGGCTGAGCAAGCACCTGAGTGAACTGCAACTGGTTGGTAAAGACGCGGCGCACATGTTCGTCACCCTGCTGATCGGCATGGTGCTCGGCGCGATCATCGCCTTGCAACGCATCCCCGACCTGACCAAACGCAAGCCCCTGGCCGCCGCGCTGTTCGACCGCCTGCACCTGCTGGTCCAGGCGTTTCGCAACATTGTGTTCGCGCAAATCAAGATCGCCGCGCTCAACACCGCGTTCACGGCGGTGTTCCTCGCCGTGGTACTGCCGCTGTGCGGCATCCACCTGCCGCTGACCAAAACCCTGATCGTGCTGACCTTCCTGCTCGGCCTGCTGCCGGTGATCGGCAACCTGATGTCCAACACCCTCATCACCATCGTCGCGCTGTCGCTGTCGATCTGGGTGGCGGTGGCGGCGTTGGGGTATCTGATCGTGATCCACAAGGTCGAGTACTTCCTCAACGCGCGCATTGTCGGCGGGCAGATCAGTGCCAAGTCGTGGGAATTGTTGTTGGCGATGCTGGTGTTTGAAGCGGCATTCGGCCTGCCGGGGGTGGTGGCGGGGCCGATTTATTACGCGTATCTGAAGAGTGAGCTGAAGCTCGGCGGTATGGTTTAAGCCTTGTGCTGCCTGGGCGCGCCTCATCGGGGGCAAGCCCCCTCCCACCTTTGAATGTGTTCACAAATCAAAATGTGGGAGGGTGCTTGCCCCCGATGGCGTCACACAGGTGAAACTCAGTTCCCGTAGCGCTTGCTCGCCTCAATCGCCAGGCCGCTGCCAATACTGCCAAAAATATTGCCTTCCACATGCCGCGCATTCGGCAGCATCGCCGCGATGCTGTGACGCAGCGCCGGGATGCCGCTGGAGCCGCCGGTAAAGAACACCGTGTCCACCTGCGCCACGCTCACCGAAGCATCGTTGAGCAATTGCGTCACGCTGGCGCGCACGCGTTCGAGCAAGGCGTCGATGGACGATTCGAACAGCGCCCGGCTCAGGTCGACGCTCAGGCCCGCTTCGATACGGTCCAGCGGCACGTGGCGGCGTTCTTCGTGGGTCAACTGGATCTTGGTTTCTTCAACCTCCATCGCCAACCAGTGCCCGGCGCGCTGTTCGATCAGCTTGAACAGGCGGTCGATGCCGCCGGTGTCTTCGATGTCGTAGCGCATGCTGCCCAGGGCCAACTGGGACTTTTGCGAGTACACCGAGTTGATCGTGTGCCACGTGGCCAGGTTCATGTGGTGGCTGGTGGGCATGTAGGCGCCGCTTTTCATGCGGCTGCCGTAACCGAACAGCGGCATCATGCCGGCCAGCGAGAGCTGTTTGTCGAAGTCGGTACCGCCGATGTGTACGCCGCCGGTGGCGAGGATGTCGCTCTGGCGGTTGTCGTTGTGACGACGCTCCGGCGACAGGCGCACCAGCGAGAAGTCGGAGGTACCGCCGCCGATATCGACGATCAGCACCAGCTCTTCTTTTTCGATGGTGGACTCGTAGTCGAACGCCGCTGCAATCGGCTCGTACTGGAACGAGATGTCCTTGAAGCCGATCTTGCGCGCCACGTCGACCAGGGTGTTTTCCGCTTCCTGGTCGGCCATCGGGTCGTCATCGACGAAAAATACCGGGCGGCCCAGTACCACTTCTTCGAACTCTCGGCCGGCGTTGGCTTCGGCGCGGCTCTTGAGTTGGCCGATAAACAGCGCCAGCAGGTCGGTGAACGGCATCGCCGTGCCCAATATGCTGGTGTCGTGTTTGATCAGCTTGGAGCCCAACAGGCTCTTGAGCGAGCGCATCAAGCGGCCTTCGTAGTTTTCCAGGTACTCGTGCAGTGCCAGGCGACCGTACACCGGGCGACGCTCCTCGAAGTTGAAGAACACCACCGACGGCAAGGTGATCTTGTCGTCCTCCAGCGCGATAAGCGTCTCCTGGCCGGGGCGGATCCAGCCGACGGTGGAGTTGGACGTGCCAAAGTCGATGCCGCAGGCACGGGCTGGGGATGGGTTTTTCATGTCTATCGGGTTCCGGTCGAAAAACGGCCGCGCAGTGTATGCCAGTCGAAGGCGGATGCGTAGGCCGACCATCCGTTAAATCGTGCTTGAAAGTGCGCGATTCGCCCCCACATGTGGTGCATACGGCACGTGCCGATTAACACTGCGACGCACCCCCAGGCCACATCACTCAACAGGTGCAAAACAACGCACGTTGTGCCCCGGGCTGTGCGATCTCGATTAAGGATGGTGAACCGCCGATGGATTTCAAAGACTACTACAAGATATTGGGTGTCGAGCCGAGCGCCGATGACAAGGAAATCAAGGCCGCCTATCGCAAGCTCGCGCGCAAATATCACCCGGATGTCAGCAAGGAAAAAGACGCCGAAGCCAAGTTCAAGGACGCGTCCGAAGCCTATGAGGCGCTTAAAAGCGCCGACAAACGCGCCGAGTACGACGAACTGCGCAAGTACGGCCAGCATGGCCAGCCGTTCCAGGGGCCACCGGGCTGGCAGAGCCGTGGCGGCTTTGGCGGCGGCCAGGACGCGGGCGATTTCTCGGACTTTTTCAGTTCGATCTTCGGCTCGCGCGGCGATGCCTTTGGTGGCGGCCAGCGCCGGCCCACCGGGCGTAAAGGCCAGGACGTGGAAATGCAGCTGTCGGTGTTCCTGGAGGAGACGCTGTCCACCGAGTCCAAGCAGGTCACCTTCCAGGTGCCGCAATACGACGCCTCGGGCCGGCACGTCAGCAACACCACCAAGAGCCTGAACGTGAAGATCCCCGCCGGCGTGACCGACGGTGAGCGCATCCGCCTCAAAGCGCAGGGCGCGCCGGGTATCGGTGGCGGGGCCAATGGCGATCTGTACCTGATCATCAAGTTCGCGCCGCACCCCAAGTTCGAAGTGGACGGTGAAAACCTGATCATCGACCTGCCATTGGCGCCGTGGGAATTGGCGTTGGGCACCGAAGTCACCGTGCCCACCCTCACCGGCAAGATCAACCTCAAGGTGCCGGCCGGCAGCCAGAACGGCCAGCGCATGCGTGCCAAGGGCCACGGTTTGCTGAACAAGGCCGGGCAGCGCGGCTACCTGTTTGTGCAACTCAAGGCGGTCATGCCCAAACAGGCCGACGACGAGACCATCGCGCTGTGGCAGGCACTGGCGAAAAAGGCCAACTTCAACCCGCGCGAAAACTTCTAAGCCGCGGTGGCGAGGGAGCACGCTCCCTCGCCACCGGGGTAAGTCAGAACAGGAAGTAACGCTGCGCCATCGGCAGTACGTCAGCCGGTTCACACCACAGCAACACCCCATCCGCCTTGACCTGATACGTCTGTGGGTCGACCTCGATATCCGGCAGGTAATCGTTGTGGATCAGGTCGCTTTTCTGCACGTCGCGACACCCCTTCACCACCGCGATCTGTTTCTTCAAACCCAAGGCTTCCGGCAAGCCGGCCTCCAGTGCGGCCTGGCTGATGAACGTCAGGCTGGTGGCGTGCAGCGAGCTGCCGAAGCTGGCGAACATCGGGCGGTAGTGCACCGGTTGCGGCGTTGGGATCGAGGCATTGGCGTCGCCCATCAGGCTTGAGGCAATCGCGCCTCCCTTGAGGATCAGGGTCGGCTTGATGCCGAAAAACGCCGGGCGCCACAGCACCAGGTCGGCCCACTTGCCCACCTCGATGGAGCCGACGATGTGGCTGATGCCGTGGGTGATCGCCGGGTTGATGGTGTATTTGGCGATGTAGCGCTTGGCGCGGAAGTTGTCGTTACCCGCGCCGTCGCCGGGCAAGGCGCCGCGTTGCTTTTTCATCTTGTCGGCGGTCTGCCAGGTACGCGTGATCACCTCGCCGACGCGGCCCATGGCCTGGCTGTCGGAACTGATCATCGAGAACGCGCCGAGGTCATGCAGGATATCTTCGGCGGCGATGGTCTCGCGGCGGATGCGGCTTTCGGCGAAGGCCACGTCCTCGGCGATGCTTGGGTCCAGGTGATGGCAGACCATCAACATGTCCAGGTGCTCGTCGATGGTGTTGCGCGTAAACGGTCGCGTTGGGTTGGTTGAGCTGGGCAACACGTTGGGGAAGCCGCAGGCCTTGATGATGTCTGGCGCGTGGCCGCCGCCGGCGCCCTCGGTGTGATAGGTGTGGATGGTGCGGCCCTTGAGCGCGGCGAGGGTGGTTTCGACGAAGCCGGATTCGTTGAGCGTGTCGCTGTGGATCGCCACCTGCACGTCGTACCTGTCGGCGACGCTCAGGCAGTTGTCGATGCTGGCGGGCGTGGTGCCCCAGTCTTCATGCAGCTTCAAGCCGATGGCGCCGGCCTTGACCTGCTCGACCAACGGCTCCGGCAGGCTGGCGTTGCCCTTGCCGGTAAAGCCGATGTTCATCGGGAACGAATCGCTGGCCTGCAGCATGCGCGCCAGGTGCCAGGGGCCCGAGGTGCAGGTGGTGGCGTTGGTACCGGTAGCCGGCCCCGTGCCGCCGCCGATCATGGTGGTCACGCCGCTGGTCAGTGCTTCTTCAATCTGCTGCGGGCAGATGAAATGCACGTGGCTGTCGATGCCGCCGGCGGTGAGGATCATGCCTTCGCCGGCAATCACTTCGGTGCTGGCGCCGATAGCCATGGTCACGCCTGGCTGGATGTCCGGGTTACCGGCTTTGCCGATCGCGTGAATACGCCCGTTTTTCAAGCCGACGTCGGCCTTGACGATGCCCCAGTGGTCGATGATCAGCGCGTTGGTGATCAGGGTGTCGACCACTTCATGGGCAAGCAACTGGCTTTGGCCCTGGCCGTCGCGGATCACCTTGCCGCCACCGAATTTGACTTCTTCGCCGTAGACGGTGAAGTCCTGTTCCACTTCGACGAACAATTCGGTGTCGGCCAGGCGCACCTTGTCACCGACGGTGGGGCCGTACATGTCGGCGTAGGCTTGGCGGCTGATTTTCATAGGGTTGTCCTGAAAAATGTGTGTTGAATATGAGGCCGCTATCGGGGGCTTGCTCCCGATGAGGCCCTAAAGGTCGCCCATGATCCGACCGGCAAACCCAAACACCCGCCGCCCACCACTCAAATCCACCAACTCCACCTCGCGGCTCTGCCCCGGCTCAAACCGCACCGCAGTCCCCGCCGGAATGTTCAAGCGCATGCCCCGGCTGGCGGCACGGTCAAACGTCAGCGCGTCATTGGTTTCGAAAAAATGGTAATGCGAACCCACCTGGATCGGCCGGTCGCCGCTGTTGGCCACGCTCAGGATGATGGTGCGGCGGCCGACGTTGAGTTCGATCTCGCCGGGCTGGATGCGGTATTGGCCAGGAATCATGCAGGTTGCCCCAGGGTCTTGAAGTAGATGGCGGTCGGGCTGTAGCGCCCGTCCGGGCTTTGGCAGTAATCGGGCAGTTCACCGATCTTGGTGTAGCGCAGCGCCTGGTAGAAGGCTTCCGCCGCAGAGCCGGCTTCGGTGTCCAGGTACAGCAGGCCGCGTTTGTGTTGGCGCGCGGCGAGTTCCAGCGCGTGCATCAATTGCTGGCCCAGGCCATGGCGCCGGGCGCTGCTGTGCACCAGCAGTTTTTGCACCTCGGCACGGTTCAGGCCATTGGCTTTCTGGCACAGCGCCAATTGCACGCTGGCCTGCACCTGTTCATCGCGCACCACCACCCACAACAGCAAGCCGGCGTCTTCGATACCGGCTTGCACGCCGCTCAAATAAGCGCGGGCCTGGGCGTCATCGAAGTCAGCCATGAAACCCACCGAGGCGCCATGCTTCACCGCGTCCAGCAACAGTTCTATCAAGCCCTGGCGGTAATGGGCAAAGCTTTCAGCATGGACTCGACGCAGTTGTGCAGCGCTCATCGATCTCACTCCTTGGGCGGTTCGGCGCCCGGGTTCAAGGCCAGTTGCATAAAGGTCAGGTCGAGCCAGCGGCCAAACTTGATGCCCACTCGTGGCATCTGCCCGGTGGTGACGAACCCCAGGCGCTCATGCAGGCGGATCGAGGCCTGGTTGCCGCTTTCGATGGCGGCGACCATCACGTACTTGCCGGCGGCGCGCGCGCGTTCGATCAAGACTTGCATCAGGCGCGGGCCCAGGCCTTTGCCGCGCTGGTCGTTACGCACGTACACCGAGTGCTCGACGCTGTAGCGGAAGCCTTCGAAGGGCCGCCAATCGCCGAACGAGGCGTAGCCGGTGACCTCATCGTTTTCCACCGCCACCAGAATCGGGTAGCCCTGGCTCTGGCGCGCGCTGAACCAGGCCTGGCGGTTGGCCAGGTCCACCGGTTGCTCGTTCCAGATCGCCGTGGTGTTGCACACCGCGTCGTTGTAGATGTCGCGAATGGCGGGAAGGTCCTTTTCGGTTGCATCACGAATCATGGCCGGGCCTCAGGCAATCGGTTGGTGGACGGTGACCAGCTTGGTGCCGTCCGGGAAGGTGGCTTCCACCTGGATATCCGGGATCATTTCCGGGATGCCTTCCATCACCTGTTCGCGGCTGAGCAGGGTGGTGCCGTAGTGCATCAGGTCGGCCACAGTGCGGCCATCGCGGGCACCTTCCATCAGCGCGGCGCTGATGTAGGCGATGGTTTCCGGGTAGTTGAGCTTCACACCGCGCGCCAGGCGACGCTCGGCCACCAGGCCTGCGGTGAAGATCAACAGCTTGTCTTTTTCCCGTGGGGTGAGGTCCATGGTTCAAGGTCCTTTAAATGCATTCTTAAATACAGTGGAGATCAAATGTGGGAGGGGCGGTGCGACGATTCGACTTGCTCCCGATGGCGATGGATCAGTGACAGATTTATTGCATGACACTCAGCTATCGGGAGCACGTCGAATCGTCGCACCGCCCCTCCCACATTTTGATCTTCATGTGCTCCAGATTCGTGGTGCGACGGCTTCGCGCCCAAGTGCCGCCGGACGCAACAGCCGCCATAAATCAATCAACCATCCCCGCGCCAGCAGCGCTTCACCGGCCAGGCAACGCGCCACCAGCAAGCCGGGCAGTTGGGTCAGGTCGCCGCGTACGGCGTTCGGCAGCGCGCGACATTGTTCAAGCAACTGAGCAGGGATGTCGCCGGTGACCAGCAACGTGGCGAACACCGGTTGCCCATCCAGTCCGATCGGTGAGTCGAGCAAGCCATCGCCGCCGACGATGCGCTGGCGTTCATGCCAGAGCAACCGACCGTCGCGGCGGATATCCAAATGGGCTTGAAAATGGCCCAGGTCGAAGCGCTCGCCACTGGCTGGGCGACCCAGGGCGACCACATCCCAGTAGAACAGGCGGGCGTCGCCTTGCAGGTCGATGCGCGTGGTGAGTTCGGCCTGGGCGGCGCTGAATACGATGGTTTCCTGGGGCAGCCATTCCAGCGTGGCGCCCGCTGCGACGCGCAGGTCGAGGTGCTGATACGCAGGGCCCTTGGCGCGATACCACTTGGCTGCGCCGGGGCTGGTCAATTGGGCCCAGGCACCTTCGGCGACATGGGCGCTGATAGCCAGGCGATCCCCGCCGGCAATGCCGCCGGGCGGGTGCACGATGATGTGCTGGCACACCTCGGGGCCTTCGGCATACAGGTGCTTTTGCACGCGCAGCGGGCCGAGGTGGCGGCGCATCACCGGGCGCGTGGTGTCGCCGAAACGCGCGTAGCCGAGTTCCAGCTCGGCGTGCCAGCTGGGGGTGAACAAGGCAGAGGAAACGGGCAGGTTCATGGTTGGGTGCTTATCGTCAGGACGCTACAGATTAGATCGTTACCAGGCCGCGCACACCGTCGCTTTGCATATTTTCGCCACGGCCCTGCTGCACGATTTCACCCCGCGACATCACCAGGTACTGGTCGGCCAGTTCGGCGGCGAAGTCATAGAACTGCTCCACCAACAGAATCGCCATGTCGCCGCGTGCCGCGAGCTGTTTGATCACTGCGCCGATCTCCTTGATCACCGACGGCTGGATGCCTTCGGTGGGTTCGTCGAGGATCAACAGGCGCGGGCGGCTGGCCAGGGCACGGCCGATGGCCAGCTGCTGTTGTTGCCCGCCGGACAAGTCACCGCCGCGCCGATGCTTCATCTGCAGCAGCACCGGGAACAGCTCGTAGATAAACGCCGGCACCTCTTTGGCCTCCGAGCCAGGGAAGCGCGACAGGCCCATCAGCAGGTTTTCTTCTACCGTCAGGCGCCCGAAAATCTCGCGACCCTGGGGCACGTAGGCGATCCCTGCATGCACGCGCTGGTGTGGCTTGAAACCGGTAATGGCGCGACCTTCCCAATTCACCGCGCCCTCTTTGGCCGGCAGCAACCCCATCAGGCACTTGAGCAGGGTGGTCTTGCCTACGCCGTTACGGCCGAGCAGGCAGGTCACTTCGCCGATCTTCACGTCAAACGACAGCCCGCGCAGGATGTGGCTACCGCCGTAGTACTGGTGCAATTTTTCGACTTGCAGCATACCCAAATTCTCCTCAAATCCTTTGTGGAAGGGGGCTGGCAAGCCCCCTTCCAGCAAGTCAGCGGCCGAGGTACACCTCGATCACCCGCTCGTTTTCCTGCACCTGTTCCAGCGACCCCTCGGCCAGCACGCTGCCCTGGTGCAACACCGTCACGTGGTCGGCAATCGAGCCGACAAAGCCCATGTCGTGTTCCACCACCATCAGCGAATGCTTGCCCGCCAGGCGTTTGAACAGCTCGGCGGTGAACTCGGTTTCGGCGTCGGTCATGCCCGCCACCGGTTCATCCAGCAGCAACAGCTGCGGGTCCTGCATCAACAGCATGCCGATTTCCAAAAACTGCTTCTGGCCGTGGGACAGCAGGCCGGCAGGGCGCTGTACCGATGCGGTGAGGCGAATGGTGTCGAGCACTTCTTCGATACGGTCTTTCTGTTCGCCGCTCAGGCGCGCGCGCAGGCTGGCCCACACCGACTTGTCGGTGTTCTGCGCCAGCTCCAGGTTTTCGAACACGCTGAGGGCTTCGAACACCGTGGGCTTCTGGAACTTGCGGCCGATGCCGGCCTGGGCGATCTGCACTTCACTCATGCCGGTGAGGTCCAGGGTTTCGCCGAACCAGGCGTTGCCGTGGCTGGGTCGGGTCTTGCCGGTGATCACGTCCATCAGCGTGGTCTTGCCCGCGCCGTTGGGGCCGATGATGCAGCGCAGTTCGCCGACGCCGATGTACAGGTTGAGGTCGTTGAGCGCCTTGAAACCATCGAAGCTGACGCTGATGTCTTCCAGGGTCAGGATCGTGCCATGGCGCGTGTTGAGGCCCTTGCCCGCAGCCTGGCCGATGCCGATCGCATCACGGCCGCTGCCTGCATCGAAAATAGGTTCAAGCATGACGTTCCTCATTTCTTCAGCAGGCCGATAACGCCCTTGGGCAGGTACAGGGTGACGATGATGAACAACGCCCCGAGGAAGAACAGCCAGTATTCCGGGAAGGCCACGGTGAACCAGCTCTTCATGCCATTGACCACCCCGGCGCCGAGCAAGGGGCCGATCAGCGTGCCGCGCCCGCCCAGGGCCACCCACACGGCGGCTTCGATGGAGTTGGTCGGCGACATTTCGCTGGGGTTGATGATGCCCACCTGCGGCACATACAAAGCCCCGGCCAAGCCGCACAACACGGCGCTCAACACCCACACGAACAGTTTGAAACCACGCGGGTCGTAGCCGCAGAACATCAGGCGGTTCTCGGCATCGCGCAGGGCAGTCAGCACGCGGCCGAACTTGCTTTGCGCCAGACGCCAGCCGATGTACAGGCTCGCCACCAGCAGCAGCACCGTGGCGGTAAACAGCACGGCGCGCGTACCCGGCTCGGTGATGCCAAAGCCCAGAATGCTGCGAAAGTTGGTAAAGCCGTTATTGCCGCCAAACCCGGTCTCGTTGCGAAAGAACAGCAGCATCCCGGCAAAGGTCAGGGCCTGGGTCATGATCGAGAAATACACGCCCTTGATCCGCGAGCGGAAGGCGAAGAAGCCGAACACCAACGCCAGCAACCCCGGCGCCAATACCACCAGGCACAGGGCCCACAGGAAGTGGTCGGTGCCGGCCCAATACCAGGGCAGTTCGGTCCACGATAAAAACGTCATGAACGCCGGTAACTCACTGCCGGCGGCCTGGCGCATCAGGTACATGCCCATCGCATAACCGCCCAGGGCAAAAAACAGCCCGTGGCCCAGGGACAGCATCCCGGCATAACCCCACACCAGGTCCAGGGCCAGCGCGACGATGGCGTAGCAGAGGATCTTGCCCACCAGCGTCAGGGTGTACGCCGACACGTGCAGCGGGTTTTGCGGCGACAGCAGCGAGCACAACGGCAACGCCAGCAGCAGGATCAGCACGATCACACCGACGGTAATCGTCGCCTTGGGGCCGGCCTTTTGTGCGGCCGTAAGCATCAATGGCTGGTTCATCAGTCGATCACCCGTCCTTTCAGTGCGAAGAGTCCCTGCGGGCGTTTCTGGATAAACAGAATGATCAGCGCGAGGATCAGGATCTTGCCGAGCACGGCTCCGATCTGCGGCTCAAGAATTTTGTTGGCGATGCCCAACCCGAAGGCCGCCGTGACACTGCCGGCCAGTTGGCCGACACCGCCGAGCACCACCACCAGGAACGAGTCGATGATGTAGCTCTGGCCAAGGTCCGGCCCGACGTTGCCGATCTGGCTCAGCGCCACGCCGCCCAGGCCGGCGATGCCGGAGCCGAGGCCAAAGGCGAGCATGTCCACGCGCCCGGTGGGCACGCCGCAGCAGGCGGCCATGTTGCGGTTCTGGGTGACCGCGCGCACGTTCAGGCCCAGGCGAGTCTTATTCAGCAGCAGCCACGTGAGTACCACCACAAACAACGCAAAGGCGATGATCACGATGCGGTTGTACGGCAGCACCAGGTTGGGCAGCACCTGGATGCCACCGGACAACCATTGCGGGTTGGCCACCTCGACGTTCTGCGCGCCGAACACCAGGCGCACCAGTTGGATCAGCATCAGGCTGATGCCCCAGGTGGCCAGCAGGGTTTCCAGGGGGCGGCCGTACAAATGGCGGATCACCGTGCGTTCCAGCGCCATACCGATGGCGGCGGTGACAAAGAACGCCACCGGCAGCGCGATCAACGGGTAGAACTCGATGGCCGCGGGCACGTAGCGCTGCATCAGCAACTGCACCACATAGGTCGAGTAGGCGCCGAGCATCAGCATTTCGCCGTGGGCCATGTTGATCACGCCAAGCAGGCCGAAGGTGATCGCCAGCCCCAGCGCCGCCAGCAACAGGATCGAACCCAGGGACATGCCGCTGAACGCCTGGCCGAGGATCTCGCCCATCATCAGTTTGCGTTTGACCTGGGCCAGGCTGGTTTCGGCGGCGGTGTGCACGCCGGCATCGGTTTCGACGCCGGGCGCGAGCAGGGCTTCCAGGCGCGTGCGGGCCAGCGGGTCGCCGGTGCTGCCAAGCAAACGCACGGCGGCCAGGCGCACCACCGGGTCGGGGTCGACCAATTGCAGGTTGGCCAGCGCCAGGCTCAGGGCGGTATGCACGCCTTCATCGGTTTCGGCGGCGACGCGCTGGTCGAGGAATTTGAGTTGCGCCGGTTGTGCGCTTTTTTGCAGGGTTTGCGCGGCGGTCAAACGGACCTTGGGATCGGCGGCGAGCAGTTGCTGGCTGGCTTGCACGTTATCGATCAGGCCGCGCAGGCGGTTGTTCAGGCGCACGGTTTTGGTTTCGCCGTTGAGCGTGAGCTGGCCTTGCTCCAGCGCGTCCACCAGCTCGATGCGCGCCGGGTCGGGGTTGGCGGCCCAATCCTGAAGGAGTTTGGCTTGCTGCGCCGGGTTGGCGGCGAGGAAGTCTTCGGCGTCGCTTGCGTGTACCGCCAAAGGCAGTAACAGCAGCAGTGCCAGGAAATAGCGATGGAGGGCAGCGGGCATAAACAAATGTCCTAGTCGTGCCGGACAGTGTGGGAAGAGGATCGCCCCCTCCCACATTTGGCCTGGGGGGCTTTAGTTGCTCTTCACCGCATAGTCCGGCTTTTTGTCATTGCCAGGGATGTACGGGCTCCACGGCTGCGCGCGGATCGGCTCCTGGGTCTGCCACACCACCGAGAACTGCCCGTCGGCCTGGATCTCGCCGATCATCACCGGCTTGTGCAGGTGGTGGTTGGTCTTGTCCATGGTCAGGGTGAAGCCCGACGGTGCGGCGAAGGTCTGGCCGGCCAGCGCTTCACGCACTTTGTCGACGTCGGTGGACTTGGCTTTCTCGGCCGCCTGCGCCCACATGTGGATGCCCACGTAGGTGGCTTCCATCGGGTCGTTGGTCACGGCTTTGTCGGCGCCCGGCAGGTTGTGTTTCTTGGCGTAGGCCTTCCAGTCGGCGACGAACTTTTTGTTCACCGGGTTCTCCACCGACTGGAAGTAGTTCCAGGCGGCGAGGTTGCCTACCAGCGGCTTGGTGTCGATGCCGCGCAGTTCTTCTTCGCCGACGGAGAAGGCCACCACCGGCACGTCGGTGGCCTTCAAGCCTTGGTTGGCCAGTTCTTTGTAGAACGGCACGTTGGAGTCGCCGTTCACGGTGGAAATCACCGCGGTCTTGCCGCCGGCGGAGAATTTTTTGATGTTGGCGACGATGGTCTGGTAATCGGCGTGGCCGAACGGGGTGTAGACCTCTTCGATGTCTTTATCCGCCACGCCTTTGGAATGCAGGAACGAACGCAGGATCTTGTTGGTGGTGCGCGGGTACACGTAGTCGGTGCCCAACAGGAAGAAACGCTTGGCGCCGCCGCCTTCTTCGCTCATCAGGTATTCCACCGCCGGGATCGCCTGCTGGTTCGGCGCCGCGCCGGTGTAGAACACGTTCGGCGACATCTCTTCGCCTTCGTATTGCACCGGGTAGAACAACAGGCCGTTGAGTTCTTCGAACACCGGCAACACGGATTTGCGCGACACCGAGGTCCAGCAGCCGAACACCACGGCGACTTTATCCTGGGTCAGCAACTGCCGGCCTTTTTCGGCGAACAGCGGCCAGTTGGACGCAGGGTCGACGACTACGGGCTCGAGCATTTTTCCGTTCACGCCACCCTTGGCGTTGATTTCATCGATGGTCATCAACGCCATGTCTTTAAGCGACGTTTCGGAGATGGCCATGGTGCCGGACAGCGAGTGCAGGATGCCGACCTTGATGGTCTCGGCGGCCTGGATAGTCCAGGTCATGCCCATGGCGGCAATGGATGCCGACAAAGTGAAAGCCTTGATCAAGCTGCGACGCTTCATGGTGCGATCTCCGAGTGCCTGAGTGTTGTTGTGGGTCAGATACTGGAGTGATTGCAAAGGCTGTGCCCGCTCGGGCCAGCCCTTGAATCCGGTGCTGCGCACCGCGATGAGCGCCAGACCCTGCACCGATTCGGCGCCTGGATCCGGCGATGGTGCGCAGCGGGCACCGCGCTGGTGCGTTAGCGAGCGATTGGCGTTGCCTGGCTTATGCCTGATCGGTGGAGGGCGCGCGCTGGCCGAAAAAGCGCGCCAACACCAGGCGATCCAATGCCCACACCGCGATCAGCGAGGCGCCCACCAGCGGGAAAACAATCGCCAGGCCGAGCATGATCAGCATCGCGGTTTTCCACTTGGGCAGGTCATGGCGCAACGGCGGAACGCCCAGGCCGCCCTGGGGCCTGCGCTTCCACCAGATCACCACGCCGCTGACGGCGCTGAGCAGAATCATCAGGCAGATCAACAGCACGATCAGTTGGTTGACCCAGCCGAACATCTTGCCCTCGTGCAGCATCACGCCGGTTTCGGTGGCGCGGGCGACAAGGTTGTAGTGCGCCCAACGCACATCGGCCAGGACCTTGCCGGTGTACTGGTCCACATGCAGGGTGGCATCAAAGCGCGGGTCGTCGGCGAACACGGCGATGGTGAACACGCCTTCGGCGGTGGTGGGGAAGGTGATGCTGTAGCCGGGCTCGACTTTGTGCGCGGTGGCCAGGTCCACTACTTGTTGCAGTCGCAGGGTGGGGGCGGCGGGAGCGGAATGCATGGCGCCGTGGTTCATGTGCTCGGCGTGGTCGCCGGACATCGGCATCGGCGTGTTTTCCATGGCCCAGGGCACGGTCTGTTGCGTCGCGGTGTTGAGCACCCGCGCTTGCTGGTCGGACTGCGGCACGTTGTTCCACATGGCGGCTGGAAAGCGGTTCCACAGGTCGGCGTATTGCTTGCCCCACAAGCCGGTCCAGGTCATGCCGCTGAGCAGCATCACCAGCAAAAACGCAGCGCCCCAGAAGCCCGCGACCGCATGCATATCGCGCCAGAACACTCGGCCACGACTGTTAATGCGCGGCCACAATACCCCGGCCGACGACTTGCCGCGCGGCCACCACAGGTACAGGCCGGACACGACGAGCATCACGCCCCAGCCGGCGGCGAGTTCCACCAGGCGGTCGCCGGTGGTGCCGATCATCAGCTCGCCGTGCAGGGCGCGGGCGATGGCTTGCAGGTTGTATTTTGCGTCCTGTTCGCCGAGCACCGTGCCGCGATAGGGGTCGACGAATACGGTGATTTCCCGGCCGCCGTTGTGCATCACGAACTGCGCGCTGCGGGTGGCGTCCACCGGGGGCAGATACTTGCTGATTGCGCCCTGAGGGTAGGCGGCCTTGGCGCGTTGCAGTTGTTCGTCGGCGCTCAATGTGTGTTCGGCGGCGGGGACGGTCAGCAGGTGGCCGTACATCAACGGGTCGAGTTGGGGTTTGAACAGGTAGATGATGCCGGTGATTGCCAGCAGCACCATGAAGGGGGCGACGAAGAGCCCGGCGTAGAAGTGCCAGCGCCAGGCCAGGTTGTAGAAGGAGATTTTTTGCTTGTTCATCATCGGGCTCCGCAAGGCTTTGAGTTTTTTGTGTCAGGTACACCGTCATCGGGGGCAAGCCCCCTCCCGCATTTGGGAGGTATTCCAATGTGGGAGCTGGCTTGCCGGCGATGCGTTTAGAAGCTCATGTCCACCTTGGTCCAAAGGGTTCGGCCGGGCTCCTTGATGGCCTGCGGATCGCTGGCCGGGTAGCCGAACCCGGCGTTGCCCGCCAGGTTCAGGTGCTCGGCATAGGCTTTGCCGAACAGGTTGTCGACGCCGGTGCTGACCTTGAAGTGTTTATTGAGGCGGTACGCGGCGTTCAGCGAAAACACGCCAAAGCCGCCGCTCTTGTCGTAGTCCTTGCCGACCACATTGCCCTTGTTCGGGTCGATGCGGTGTTGCGCGGCGACCACCCGCCAGAGGGCGCCGGCGCTCCAGTCGTCTTCGCTGTAGGTGAGGCCCAGGCGTGTGTCCAGCGGCGGCATTTGCGGCAGGGGCTTGCCGTCGCTGCTGTTCTTGCCCCAGGCGTAGGCGAGGCTGGCGTCGGCTTTCCAGTGGCGCGTCAGCTTGTATGCCGCGCCCAGTTCGCCGCCCATGATGCGCGCGTCGACATTGCGCGCCTGGGAGGTGGTGCCCATCCTGCCGGCCCGGTAGTCGAACAGGATGAAGTCACGCACCTGGCCCACATAGCCCGAGGCCCAGGCTTCGAGGTCGGCGGCTTTGTATTGCGCGCCGAAGTCGAGTTGGGTGGTTTTCTCCGGTTTCACCCCGTCGAAGGCATTCACTGAGCCTGCCGCGCCGGTGTTGGGGGAGAACAGTTCCCAGTAGTCCGGGAACCGTTCGGCGTGGCCCAGGCCGGCGTAGAGCGTGGTGGGGGTGTCGGCCAGGTCGTGCTCGTAACGCATGAAGCCCGAGGGCAGGGTGTCTGCGCGGCTATTGTCGGCGGTCGGGTTTGGGCGGGTGCTCATGCCGGAGCCGAGGGTTTGGCGAAAATCCTTGGCCGAGGCGCGGTCCAGGCGCGCGCCGCTGATCAGGCGGTCGCGGTCGGCGGCGTACCAGGTCAGTTCACCGAACACGCCGTAGTTGTGGAAGTTGGCGTCCTTGGTGCGCGGCAGGTCTTTGTAGGTGTCGATGCCCATGCTGCTGCGTGCGCGGTGTTCATTGGTCTGTGCATCCAGGCCGCTGATCAACTGCAGATCGGCCCAGCGCCAGGTGGCTTTGACCCGCGCGCCGAGGGTGCGACGGTCAACGTTGGAGGCCATGGGCCCGGCCATCATCCCGGTGCCCGAGGGCGTGCGCAGGCTGTAGTTGTCCATCACGTGGTCGGCGTAGTTGTAGTAGACCTGGGCCTCGACCTTGTCCAGCACCTCGCCGATATTCGATTTTTCGAAGCGCAGGCCCAGGCTTTCGCGCAGGAACTGCGAGCCGTCCATGCCGCGCCCGGCGTAGCGTGCTTCGCCATCGCCACGGCCGGCGGTGAGTTCCAGCAGGGTGTCGGCGTCGGGGGTAAAACCCACGGCCACGTCGCCGTTCCATTTGTCGTAGCGTGAGGCGACGGTGTCGTGGTTGCCGTCCTTGTAATCGTCGGCGTGTGCCTGGTTGCCGATCACCCGTACGTAGCCCCGCGGCCCGCCGGCGGCGGCGTCGATGACCTTGTCGAAACGCCCGTTGGAACCGGCCAGCACACTGGCATTGAGCCGCGTGCCCAGCTCGCCGAAGTGTTCCGGCTCGCGCTCGAACAAAATGGTGCCGGCCGAAGCGCCTGGGCCCCAGAGCACGGTTTGCGGGCCCTTGATCACGGTTAGGGTGTCGTAGGTTTCCGGCGAAATGTACGAGGTGGGCGCATCCATGCGGCCGGGGCAGGCGCCGAGCATCATGCTGCCGTTGGTGAGGATGTTCAGGCGCGAGCCGAACATGCCGCGCAGCACCGGGTCGCCATTGGTGCCGCCGTTGCGCACCAGGGCGAAGCCGGGGATGGTCTTGAGGTAGTCGCCGCCATCGCTGGCGGGCACCGGTTGGCGCGGGTCTTTCGGGTCGGTGACCACGGTCAGCGGCGAGCTGGGTGCGATCGCGGTGATCACGGTGGGGCTCAGCTCATGCTCGTCGGCCTGAACCTGTGGCGCCAGGAATGCGCCGCATAAAATGGCGAGCGCAGTGGTACTTCCCAATCGGGTGTCAGCAGAAAACCTGGACATGACAAATTCCATCAATCATTCGTAAACAACACGGCCAGCAGCCTGCGGCTGTCTGTCTAAAGTCGGCCGGGGTGAAGTAACGGTGTCAGACGTTTACGAAACGACGGGCGGCGCACGGCTGCGGGCGCCGGGGAAGATGCTCTGCCGGGCATGGCCCAGGCGCGTGGCGGGGGTGAGGGCATTGGCCGGCGGCGGGGGACCGAGGGCCACGCATGACACGCTGCCGGGCAGGGCGGGGCAACTGAACAGCAGGTCGCAATAACCGCACTTGGCCCAGAGTGCGTGGTGTTCGCTGGGGGCTTTGGGATGATGGGATTCGCCGTGGTCGCCCGGCATCTCCATGGGCATTGCCATAGACATACCGGCGTGATGGTCCATCGGCATCGCTTGGGAAATCAGCGGGCCGATAAAGATCATCAACATGGCAAACAGGCAGACCCAACTGCCGCGCTTCACGCGGTGTGGAGAGAGCCTGGCGCGAGGGGCGCCCATCGAGTGTTGGCCTATTGAGCGTGCTTATGCCCGTGGTTGGCCATCGGCGGCACTTTTTGTACCGAGACTTGCACCTCGACCTTGCCGGCTTTTTCGAAGGTCAGGGTCAACGGAAATTGCTTGCCATCGGCCAACAGGCTGCGGTCTTTGAGGCCCAGCAGCATCACGTGATAAGCCATGGGCGCGAAGGTCAGCTCGCCCTTGGCCGGCACGGCCACGCTGGGCACTTGCTGCATCTTCATTAAATCGCCCTGCATCACATGCTCATGCAATTCGGCTTTCTGCGCCAAGGGCGTCTGAGCACTGAGCAGGCGATCCGGGGTGGCGCCGGTGTTATGAATGACAAAGTACGCCGCAACCGTCGGCGCGTTCGGCGGCAATTCCTGGGACCAGGGGTCGCTGACCAGCAGGTCGCCGGCCTTGTAGTCTTCGGCGTTGGCGGCACTGAACACCGGCAGCAGCAACGCGGCCAGAAGCAGGGAAGATTTAAGCATGGCAGTTCTCCAGAACGGTTCTAAACGCAGTTCACTTGCGAAGAAGCTCAGACCGTTGGAGAGGCGCGGGGGTTGAGGCTCGGCCATTGCTGGCGCGGGGTTGGGGTTTGCAACGAGGGGGGTGGCAGGCTCTGTACCGCGTCGAACCGCGTGACGTACAACTGCGACGCATGCCCCGGCAACGCCACCAAGGGCGCCCCGCCGGAGCAACACCAGCAATGCTGCATGGTGGAATGATCGTCCTGCTGCGGCGCCGGGATTTGCAGCTTGCCCAGGGCAATCGTCTTCAGGCTGGCGCCATTGGAAGAACAGAACCCGCCCCACATCAGCCGCTTGACCGGGTCATCCGTCTGCTGCATCGCACTGGCCATCGGCATGGCAAACGCATTGAACAGCACTGCAAGGCAGGCGATCCAGGCAATTGCAAAGCGTTGACGGGCCATGGCGGACAATCCGTAGGGTTAAAGGAGCAGGCGGGTATTTAGCCTGATCGGTGGGGAGAAGTAAAAAGGGGCGGTGTGGTTTGGTGTCGCAGTGCCATCAGATAGCGGTGGCGCGAAGTCTCAGGCCTAACGCCTTCATGACCTTCATGATAGTCGCGAACTCAGGATTGCCAGTGCTGGAGAGGGCTTTGTATAGACTTTCCCGTCCGAGGCCTGCGTCGCGGGCGATTTGGGTCATGCCTTGGGCGCGGGCGATGTTGTTGAGCGCTGAACGGATCAGCAGGCCGTCACCGGCGTCCTCCTCGAAAGAAGCTTCCAGATACCCCGCAATGTCCTGAGGGGTCGTCAGGTGTTCGGCTATGTCGAAATCGTTAAATTGAGTCATGGGTCACTCCTTTCTCTCAAATTCATCGGCAATTGCTTTAGCGCGCTCAATGTCGCGTTTTTGCGTTGATTTATCGCCACCTGTCAGCAATAGGTAAACCACCTCACCTACACGCTTGAAGTACACACGGTATCCAGGGCCATAGTGGATGCGCATTTCGGATATGCCATTTCCGACGTTTTCGCAGTCTCCAAAATTACCCATTCTTGCGTTATCCAATCTTGTTAGTACGCGTCCATGGGCGGGTTGACTGCGCAACGAATAAAGCCATTCCTGAAACTCATCAGACCTCTTGAAGTGAATCATCTCGGATCGTATTCCTTGGGATACACATTGGCAAGTTGCGACGCGCTGCAAAAGCAGGCATCCCCATCGCGGATGGCTGAGGCGAAACCGCGAGCGGGGAGGTTAGGGCGAGGGCTTTTGGCTGAGCCAGCCAGCTTGTTCAGAAGTGTTTGTAGGGGGATTCGACTTTCGGTGGTGAGGCCCGAGAGTTGGCTGTTCGGTTGGTTACGAGAGGAATTGCTCGGCGTTGCGCAGACGGCAGCAGTAGCTGGATGACGCAGTTTTGAATGTGGGGGCTTGCTCCCGATAGCGGTGTGAAGTCAGTCAATCAGTGGCTGACACGCCGCCATCGGGAGCAAGCCCCCTCCCACAATGGATCGGTGGTGTTTAAAGAAGGGTGATTGCCTGTAAGGCCGACGCGACCGTTGGGAACTCCCGGTCCACGGTCGCCAACACCGGCCGCTTCAGCACCAGCACCGGCACCCCACGTTCCCGCGCCACTTCCAGCTTGGGCTCGGTGGCGGTGCTGCCGCTGTTCTTGCTGATCAGCACATCAATTGCGCGTCGCTCGAATAACTCGCGCTCGTCCTCGATCAGAAACGGTCCACGTGCGCCTATCACTTCACAGCGCTCATTTCCCGGGTATACCCCCAGCGCCCGTAACGTCCAGAACTGCCCGGGGGGAATTTCGTCGAGGTGCTGCAACGGCTCGCGCCCCAAGGTGAACAGCGGCCGGTTGAACGGTTTCAAGGCCTGGATCAGCCCGGCCCAGTCACTGACCTCACGCCAATCATCGCCCACCTGCGGTTGCCACGCCGGGCGCCGCAGTGCCCAGCAGGGCACGCCACTCAACTGTGCAGCCTCGGCGGCATTGCGGCTGATCTGCGCTGCATACGGATGGGTCGCGTCGAGGATCAGGCTAATGCCCTCATCACGAACGAACTGCGCCAACCCCTCGGCGCCGCCATAACCGCCGACACGCACCTGGCAGGTAAGGTCGGTCGGCACGCGACCGACACCGGCCAGGCTGTAGAGATGTTCCGGGCCCAGCGTGCGGGCAATGGCCAGCGCTTCAGTCACGCCGCCCAGCAGCAGAATCCGTTTCATAGCGGCTTGACCACGTCCAGCAGGGTGATCGGCAGCGCCTGGCGCCAGGTATCAAACTCCCCCAACGGCTGCGCCTGGGCCACGTGGATGCGGGTCAGTTCGCCGCCGTGCTCCGCGCGCCAGTTCATCAAGGTCATTTCGCTTTGCAGGGTCACGGCGTTGGCGACCAACCGCCCGCCGGGGCGCAGGTGGTGCCAGCAGGTGTCGAGTACGCCGTCGCGGGTGACGCCGCCACCGATGAAGATCGCGTCGGGTACCGGCAGGCCCTGCAATGCGTCCGGGGCTTTACCGCGCACCAGATGCAGGCCGGGCACACCGAGGGCGTCACGGTTGTGTTCGATCAGGCCTTGGCGACCTTCGTCGGCTTCAATCGCCAGCGCTCGGCAACTGGGGTGCGTGCGCATCCACTCGATACCGATGGAGCCGCTGCCCGCGCCCACGTCCCACAGCAGTTCGCCGGGCATCGGCGCGAGGCGGGCGAGGGTCATGGCGCGCACATCGCGCTTGGTCAGTTGGCCGTCGTGTTTGAAGGCCGCGTCCGGCAGGCCCGCCAGGCGTGACAACGGTGGTGTGTCGGCAGAGGCGATGCACTCGATGGCGACCAGGTTCAGATCGGCAGTGCTGAGGTGTTGCCAGCTTGCGGCCAGTCCATCGAGGCGCCGCTCGTGCGCGCCGCCCACCTGTTCAAACACCGTCAATCGGCTGGGCCCGAACCCTGCCTCGGTCAATAACGCCGCCATCAACGCAGGGCTGCCACCGTCATTGCTCAGCACTAACAAGCGCACGCCGCTGGCCAGGTGCGCATTGATTGCCGCAAAGGGCCGGGCCACCACGGATAACGTCACCACGTCCTGCAACGGCCAGCCCAAACGCGCGGCTGCCAGGGAAACCGACGACGGTGCCGGTAAAATCAGCAACTCTTCAGCCGCGATCTGCCGCGCCAGACTGGCCCCCACGCCATAGAACATCGGATCTCCGCTGGCCAGCACGCACACCGGTTCGCCACGTTTTGCCAGCACCGGTTCCAGGGAAAACGGGCTCGGCCACAGCTGGCGCTCGCCACGAATGCACACGGGCAACAGGTCCAACTGGCGCTGAGCACCTATAATCCGCGTGGCGCGCAACAGGGCATGCCGGGCATTCCTGCCCAGCCCCTTGAAGCCGTCTTCACCGATGCCTACAACCGTCAGCCAGGGCGACATATCCATTCCTTGAGCGACATCCGACGGGCAGGCTTTTCATGCCGCCGGACAAAGCAGGCATAATACCGCGCCTTTACCCGTGAACCGGTAGCTCCGTGAACCCAACGCCCGCTCTGAATACCTTGCGCCCCTCGGCTTGTCCGGGGTTGCTGCGTATCGTCCAGGCCTTGGACGGCGGCATTTGCCGGATCAAGTTGGCCGGTGGTTCGATCAGCGCCGCCCAGGCCAACGCCGTGGCGGACGCGGCCCAGGCCTATGCCGGTGGGGTGATCGAGGCAACCAACCGCGCCAACCTGCAGATCCGCGGGATCGGCGCCGAGCAGGATGCCTTGATCGCGAGGCTGCTCGCCGCTGGCCTTGGCCCGAACAACGCCGCTGGTGACGATGTACGCAACCTGATGCTCAGCCCCAGCGCCGGTATCGACCCGCAGATGCTGTTCGACACCCGCCCCCTGGCTGGGCAGATCCTTGCCACGCTGGAAAATAATCCGCGTTTTCACGGGTTGTCGGCCAAGTTCGCCGTGCAACTGGATGGCGGCGAGGCCCTGGCGATGCTCGAACATCATCATGACCTGTGGTTGTCGGCATTCGTGCGCGATGGCCAGACGTTGCTCGCGTTTGGCCTGGCGGGTTGCCCGGGCCTGGATGCGCCGCTGGCCGCCGTGCGATTGGACCAGGGGCACGCACTGGTGGTGGCCGTCCTCGAAGCGTTCCTTGCCCTCGCGGCCCCAGAGCAAACCCGCATGCGCCATTTGCCTGTGGATAACGTACTGAGCCACCTGAGCCTGCCTCTGCTGCCGGCAAGCGGTTTCAATCGCCCGGCCAGTGGCGCTTTGTTACACCTTGGGACTTATCCACAGCCTCAACAGAATCAGTTTTATGTCGCCGCCGTCGCGCCCTTGGGCCGCCTCGATTCAACGATGCTCAAGGGCGCCGCACAGCTTGCCGGCGATTACGGGGACGGCACTTTGCGCTTCACCCCTTGGCAGGGCGTGCTGCTGCCCAATGTCGAAAAACCTTACGCCGTGACCGAGCGCCTGGCACAGTTGGGCTTCCTTTGCTCGGCCGACCAGCCCCTGGCGCGCCTGGTCGCCTGCACCGGCTCCAGCGGTTGCGGCAAAGCCTTGGCCGACACCAAGGCCGATGCCATGCAACTGGCCGCGCAGGCACCCGGCGCCGAGGCGCATCTGTCCGGCTGCCCACGTTCCTGCGCCGCCGCGCACACCGCGCCGGTCACCTTGCTGGCAGTGAGCCCTGGCCACTACGACCTCTATTTTCGCGATGCAGCCCAGCCAGGTTTTGGCCGGCTGCACGCGCGCACTCTTTCCATTGAAGCGGCGGGCGCCCTGTTACGCGCTCGTCCACGGAGCAACACCGATGATTGATTACATCCGCGACGGTCAGGAGATCTATCGCAACTCCTTCGCCATTATTCGCGCGGAAGCCAGGTTGGAGCGTATCCCGGCCGACCTGGAAAAACTCGCGGTGCGGGTGATTCATGCGTGCGGCATGGTGGATGCCATCGACGGCCTGCAATTCTCCGCCGGTGCCGGCAAGGCCGGGCGCGACGCGCTGGCCGCCGGCGCGCCGATCTTGTGTGATGCGCGGATGGTTTCCGAGGGCGTGACCCGTGCGCGCCTGCCGGCCAATAACCCGGTGATCTGCACCCTGCGCGACGACAGCGTGCCTGAGTTGGCGCGGGAGTTGGGCAACACCCGTTCCGCTGCCGCCCTGGAGCTGTGGCGCCCGCATTTGGCAGGCAGCGTGGTGGTGATCGGCAATGCGCCGACCGCCTTGTTCTACTTGCTGGAAATGCTCGACGCCGGCGCGCCGAAACCGGCGTTGATCCTTGGCTTCCCGGTGGGTTTCGTCGGTGCTGCCGAATCCAAGGCGATGCTGGCGGCTGATAGCCGTGGCGTGCCGTTCGTGATCATGCAGGGCCGGCTGGGCGGCAGCGCCATGGCCGCCGCCGCGGTCAATGCACTCGCCACGGAGGTCGAATAATGCCCGTGCGCGGACGTTTGATCGGCCTGGGCGTAGGCCCCGGCGACCCGGAACTGATCACCCTCAAGGCCCTGCGCCTGCTGCGTGAATCGCCGGTGGTGGCGTACTTCGTGGCCAAGGGCAAGAAGGGCAATGCATTCGGCATCATCGAGGATCACCTGGTGCCGCAACAGACCCTGATGCCGCTGGTGTACCCGGTGACGACCGAGGCATTGCCGGCGCCGCTGTCGTACGAGCAAGTGATCAGCGATTTCTACGATACCGCCAGCGTCAATGTGGCTGCGCACCTGGATGCCGGGCGCGATGTGGCGGTGATCTGCGAAGGCGATCCATTCTTCTACGGCTCCTACATGTACCTGCACGACCGCTTGGCCGAACGTTACGACGCGCAGGTCATCCCCGGCGTGTGTTCGATGCTCGGTGGCGCCTCTGTGCTGGGCGCGCCGCTGGTGTATCGCAACCAGAGCCTGTCGGTGCTGTCGGGCGTGCTGCCCCATGACGACCTCAAGCGCCGCCTGGCGGATGCCGATGCCGCCGTGATCATGAAACTGGGTCGCAACTTCCCCAAGGTGCGCCAGGTACTGGAAGAACTCGGCCTGGCCGAGCGCGCGTTGTATGTGGAGCGCGCCACCATGGCTAACCAAAAGATCGTGCCGCTGGATCAGGTGGAGCCGATGTCGTCGCCGTATTTCTCGCTGATCATCGTGCCCGGTGAGCGGTGGCAAGGGTGATGACGCCAGCGATTGTCATACTGGGCCAGGGCAGCCTGGCCACGGCGCGCAGGATCCAGCAGCTGTACCCCGGCGCCTTGATCCATGGGCTGGCGGGGCGGGTTGAGGGCGCCGACCAGGCCTACGACGAATTCGGCGCCACCCTGCGCCGGCTGTATCAACACGGCACGCCGCTGATTGCGCTGTGCGCCGCCGGCATCGTGATCCGCACCCTGGCGCCGCTGCTGCTGGAAAAAGGTGACGAGCCCGCCGTGCTCGCCGTGGCCGAAGACGGCAGCGCCGTGGTGCCGCTGCTCGGTGGCCTGGGCGGGGTTAACGTGATGGCGCGGCACATCGGCGCCGCGCTGAATGTCGCCGCGGCGATCACCACCAGTGGCGAGTTGCGTTTCGGCACCTGCCTGCTCAACCCGCCCGCGGGTTATGAGCTGGCGGACCTGGAACTGGGCAAGCGCTTCGTCAGCGACTTGCTGGGCGGCGAAAGCGTACGTATCGAGGGCGCCGCGCCGTGGTTGGATCAAGCGCACCTGCCCCAGGACCCGCAAGCGCGTTTGGCGATCCATGTGAGCAGCGCCGAGCGCGTGCCCGTCGCCAACGAATTGTTGATCTACCCCAAGAATGTAAGCGTGACCTGCAAACCGGGCGCGCGATTGGCCGAGCGTGTGCGTGCTGCGTTGCATGACGCGGGCATTGCCGTGCAATCGCTGGCGTGCCTGCTCGCCAGCGATACGCAGATGGCCGAGGCGACGCTGCATGAAGCGGCCTCGGCATTGGCTGTGCCGCTGCGTTTCGCCAGCGTCAGCCAAGACGCCGACATCGTGATTCACGTTGCCGAGCAACCCCTGGACCTGTTCCAGGTAGGGCGTGCGCGTGGCCGTCTTGCCGTGATCGGCCTGGGCCCTGGCGCGGCCGAGTTGATGGTGCCGGCGGTCAAGGCTGAACTGGCCCGTTGCACCGACGTGCTGGGCTATGAAACCTACGTGCGCATGGCGGGGCCGTTCCGTGACGACCAGGTGCAGCACTGCACCGATAACCGTGAAGAAATGCAGCGTGCGCGCCACGCCTTCGAACTGGCCGCCCAAGGCCGTTCGGTGGTGGTGGTGTCGTCCGGTGACCCTGGCGTATTCGCCATGGCCGCTGCCGTGATCGAAGCGTTGCACGAGTCCGGCGACCCGGCCTGGCATCAGGTCGACCTGGAGATCCTGCCGGGCGTCTCGGCTTCGCTGGCCACCGCCGCCCAGGCAGGTGCGCCGCTGGGGCATGACTTCTGTGTGATGTCGCTGTCGGACAACCTCAAGCCCTGGTCGATCATCGAAAAACGCTTGGACCTTGCCTCCCAGGCCGACCTGGCCCTGGCGTTCTACAACCCGATCTCGCGGTCGCGGCCCTGGCAGTTGGGGCGCGCCCTGGAAATCGTCGCGCTGCACCGCACCCCGCAAACGCCGGTGGTGCTGGGCCGTGATGTCGGGCGCCCAGGCCAGACCTTGCGTGTCACCACGCTGGGGCAACTGACGCCGGAGCAGGTGGACATGCGCACCATGGTGCTGATCGGCTCGTCCACCACCTGCACATTCCCCAGGGCCGGTGGTGGTGAATGGGTCTATACGCCGCGTTGGTACGGCGAAAAACCCGTCGCCTGACGCTGCACGAAAGCTCCGATTGACGCTGGGTAACCACCTGCCGTTATTCGGAGCTTTTTCTTTTTTTATCGAGGAAAACCGCAAGGGCGACGGCTGCCCCCTACGATTGCTGGGCGGCGTTTTCCGGCGCGCTCGCGCAAGCGATGTTTGTGGCCTGGAAAGTCCACCGGGCGCTGGACTAGTGTGCGAGCAAGCCCCATGTGGGGCGCTTGTGGAGAACGAAAATGGAGCGACATCACAAAAGGATCAACAGTACAAAGCGGCGCAAGTTGATTGCCGCCTACACGCTGCCCGGCGCGCGAGGCCAGCAGGTCGTTGCTGAGCCGGTCGACGACGACAGCAATGCAGCGGTGGTCAACAACGGCGTGATTTCATTTGCCGAGGGGCTGTCGGGGATTAACCGCGAGTACATTCGCAAAAGCTACCTGCTGGCCAGCAGCTACGTCAGCGATGTGTTGAACATCCAGCGCGGCGGCCAAGCCTGGTATGACGAATTTATCAAGGTGATGATCAGCCTGGGCTGGCTGCCGGTGCGCAGCCGGTTCGAGCGCGTCTCAAGCACCAGCAAAGGCCTGACGGTGCAACTGGCGGCGCTGAACATCATCGCCACGTTATGGGCCTCGACATCGCTGGCCGGGCCGCTGCTGGCCGCGCTGCCGAAGCTGGCCGCTGATGCGTTGGAGGCCTTGAAGCGCCAGCCGGCGTCTTTCGAACTGTTCAAACGCAACAGCACGGTGCACCAGGGCGGTGATTTTGGCTTGGCGTCCTGTGCCGAAACAGACGGGGAATTGATGATGGTGCTGGTGACCTACAGCACCCAGGGAGTGAGCAAACAGGTGGGGCTGCCGTTCCTTGAGTGGGACAGTTCCTCGTTCGAGGCCTTCAGCGGGCAGACCTGCCTGGTGCTCAATACCTCGGTGGTCAACGAAAAAACCATCCGGCTGATGCGCGAGAGCGCGGGCGACAAGGTGCAATTGGCGATCGCCAAGTACCGCATCTAAGGCACCAGATAACCGCGCACGCCGGTGAAGATGATTTGCGCGGCGAGGGCGCACACGAACAGGCCCATCAGCCGGCTGACAATCTGTAAACCCTGGTCACCGAGGATGCGTTCGATACGGTTGGACAGATACAGCACCACGCCGACCGTGAGGCTGGCCAGGGCGATGCTGAGGATGGCGGTGAGTTTGTCATCCCAGTGCGGCTGGCTGACGCCCATCACCAGCAAGGCGCCGATGGTACCGGGGCCGACGGTGAGGGGGATGGTGAGCGGCACGATGGTCACGTCTTGCTGCACGTTGTCGGTCTGCACCGCCGACTTGCCCTGGGCCATGCCCAGGGCAGAGATGAACAACACACTGCCGGCGCCGATGCGGAAGGCATCCACGGTGATGCCGAACACACTGAAAATGACGCGGCCGAACAGGTAGAGCAGCACGCTCGACACCAGGGTCGCCAGCGCCACTTTCCAGGCCAGGCGCCGCCGTTCTTTGCTGGAATAGCCACGGGTCAGGCTGATAAAGCAGGACAGCACGAAGAACGGGCTGTAGAGCACCAGCATCTTCAGGTAAACGCTGAATAACACGTGGAGCATAAGGGCGGCTCGCGGCAGGAGAAGTGTTGGGAGTCTATCAGGCGACACAGATCAAATGTGGGAGGGGGCTTGCTCCCGATAGCGGTATATCAATCCCTAAGTGGTCGGCTGACAGACTGCCATCGGGGCAAGCTCCCTCCCACTGTATTTGCGGTCAGGAGGGTTCGTGCTCGGGGCGTTGTTGGCGCTGCGCCACCCAGAACGCCACCAGTTCGCGCAATTGCGACAACTCCACCGGCTTGGCCATGTGCCCGTCCATGCCGGCCTGGCGCGCGCGTTCCTTATGTTCCGAAAGGATATGCGCCGTGAGCGCCACCACCGGCGTGCGAATGCGTTGATGGCTGACTTCCCAGGCGCGCAATTGCTGGGTGGCCGAGAAGCCATCGAGGATTGGCATTTCACAGTCCATCAACACCAGGTCATAGCGCTGGGCTTTCATTGCCTCCAATGCTTCTTCGCCGTTGCTGGCGGTGTCCGGGTTGAGGTTGAGCTTGCCGAGCATGCCGCGAATCACTTTGGTGGAGATGCTGTTGTCCTCGGCCACCAGGATCTTGAAATCGCTGGGCACGGCCACCTCCGCCGGCGGGCTGAGGACCGCGCGGGGCGGCACGCCGCCTTTGCTGCGTTGGGTCAGTTCATCGGCCAGGGTCGTCTTGAGGGTGTAACCGGCCACCGGCTTGGCGAGGATGCGCTTGATCCCGCTGTTACGCGCGATGATCTTGCTCGGCGCATTGCTGATGCCCGTGAGCATGATCAGCAGGATGTCGTGGTTCAGGCTTGGGTCTTCCTTGATTTTTGCCGCCAGTTGCATGCCGGTCATGCCGGGCATGTTCTGGTCCAGCAGCACCACGTCGAAGTAGTCACGCAGGTGCGCCTTGGTGCGCAGCAAGGCCAGGGCTTCTTTGCCCGAAGGTACCGCGCTGACGTTCAGGCCCCAGGCCGTGCATTGCTGCACCAGCACTTTGCGGCAGGTGTCGTTGTCGTCCACCACCAGTACGCGCGCATCCCTGAGCGGGCCGTCGAGGTCGGAGGTCGGGTGCTCCAGGCGTTCCGGGTCAAGCGGCAGGGTCAGCCACAGGGTGCTGCCCTGATGGCTGCCGCTCTTGATGCCGAACTCACCGTTCATCAACAGGATCAGTTGACGCGCGATGACCAGGCCCAGGTGCCCGCTCAAGCGGGTGGCCGAGAGGAAGTTCTTGCTGTGCAGTTCGCTGTGCAGCAGTGCCTCGCGCTCGGCGGGTTCCATCGGCAGGCCGCTGTCTTGCACGGCAATGCGCAGGCGCGGCTTGGTGCTGCGGTCGTCCAGGGCGACGACGATGAGGACTTCGCCTTCATCGGTTTTTTGCAGGGCGTTTTCCAGCAGGCTCAACAGCGCCTGGCGCAGGCGGGTCGGGTCGCCGCTGATGACGCGCGGCACCTGGGGCTGGATAAAGCTGATCAACTCGACGTTCTGTTGTTCGGCCTTGGCGCGGAAGATGCTCAGGCAGTCGTCGATCAGCGCGTTGAGGTCGAACTGCACGTCGTCCAGCTCGATCTGCCCGGATTCGAGTTTGGAGATGTCGAGGATTTCGTTGATCAGGGTAAGGAGTTCGTTGCCGGCGCTGTGGATGGTCTGCACGTAGTCGCGCTGCTTTACCGACAGCGGGGTGCCCAGCAGCAGTTCGGTCATGCCCAGCACGCCGTTCATGGGGGTGCGGATTTCGTGGCTGATCTTGGCCAGGAACTCGGCCTTTGCGGCGATTTCGGCGTTGCTCGCGGCGAGGTCGCGGCTGAGGCTGAAGCGCGCTTCCACGAGGGCGCGCTGGCGTTCACCCAGGGCCAGGCTCATCAACAGGCCGCTGAGGCAGATAAACGCGAGGAGCGTGACGATCAGCCCCTGTGGCGACACCATCGTAAGGCCCAGCAACGCCGGGAGGATGATCAGCGTGCCGATGTTGAACACCACCATGCCCGCCACGAACAAACGCGCCGGGCCATAGCCTCTCTGCCAGTGATACGCCGAGACAAACAGCATGCTCAGGCCTGCCAGGGCCACCAGCGCATAGGTGATGATGTTCAGCGGCAGGGTGCTGACAAACAACAGCAGCAGGCCGCACAGCACGATAAACAGGATATCGGCCATCAACAGCTTGTTCAGCGGGTGCGGGCCCAGGGGCATGAAGAAGCGGTAGGCGAACATCAGCCCGCACGGCGCGGTCAGCAGCAGCGCCAGGTACGCGCCTGGGGTCTGGATAGCGTGCCAGTTCGGCAGCCATGGGCCCGTTAGGTTGAGCAGCAGCGCCAGGCTGAGCATCAACAGTATTTCGCACGCCGCCAGCCACAGGCTGCTGCGCGAGCGGTGGTAAGCAAAGCGTGAAAGGTTGTGCAGGATCAGCATCAACAGGCAACCGAAGAGCAGGCCGTAGACCAGCGTCTGGGTCTGGTCGGCGGCGGCCAGTACGGCCGGCTCCAGGGTGATATAGGGGCGCAGCTCATGTTCCGAGACCAGGCGCAGGTAGACCTCAAGCGGCTTCTGGCTCTGGGGCATCGGTAGCATGAAGTCGCTGCTGGGTAACGGGCGTTCCGTCTGGGGCTGGCGGGTGCCGGTGTTCTGTTGCTCGATCAGGGTGTCGCCGTCCAGCACGTAGAGGCTCAGGTAGGACAGGTCCGGGGCGAATACCCGCAGCACTTGCTCGTGCTTGCCGGGTTGCAGCTTGAAACGTACCCACAACGCACCGTCCGGTTGCGCGGCGGTAATGCGGTCCAGTTCGATGGGGCTGAATTGGTTGGTGTAGCGCGAGGAACGAATGTCGCTCAGTTGCAGGTCGGCCTGTTCATCAAGCAATACTGCCCAGCCACTGCCTTGCGCGGCGACCTGGGCCGGGAACAAGCAGAGCAGCGTCAGCAGACTGACAGTGAAACCTATGGCGATCCTGAGCCAGCGCACGGCGAAATCCCTTCGTAGGTTGATGCACGGGTTAACTATGCGCGGGGTGGCCGGTGTACGGCAAGGGCCAGAGGCCCTTGCCTGACCGAACGGATAGCTAGTGACGAGGCTTGCGACGTCTGCGCCTTAGTGCGTTTCGCCACGTTCACGGGCAATGGCGCGGTAACCGATGTCGGTGCGGTAGAAGCAGCCTTTCCAATCGATTTTTGCGGCCAGTTTGTACGCCTGTTGTTGCGCGGCGTCGACACTGGCGCCCATGGCGGTAGCGCACAGCACACGGCCACCGGCGGTTACCACCTTGCCATCCTTGAGCGCGGTGCCCGCATGGAACACTTTGCCTTCCAGCGTAGCCGCCGCATCCAGGCCTTCAATCACATCGCCCTTGGCGTAGTCGGCAGGGTAACCGCCGGCCGCCAGTACGATGCCGACACTCGGGCGTGGGTCCCACTGGGCTTCGACCTTGTCCAGGGCCTGGGCCAGGGCGGCTTCCACCAGTAATACCAGGCTCGATTGCAGGCGCAGCATCACCGGTTGGGTTTCCGGGTCGCCGAAGCGGCAGTTGAACTCGATGACCTTCGGGTTGCCGGCCTTGTCGATCATCAGGCCGGCATAGAGGAAACCGGTGTACACATTGCCTTCGTCGGCCATGCCGCGCACGGTTGGCCAGATCACCAGGTCCATGACGCGCTGGTGCACTTCGCGGGTGACCACCGGGGCAGGGGAGTAGGCACCCATGCCGCCGGTGTTGGGGCCGCTGTCGCCGTTGCCGACGCGCTTGTGGTCCTGGCTGGTGGCCATCGGCAATACGTTCTTGCCGTCGACCATCACGATGAAGCTGGCTTCTTCGCCGTCGAGGAACTCCTCGATCACCACGCGCGAGCCTGCGTCGCCAAAGGCATTGCCGGCGAGCATGTCACGCACGGCGTCTTCGGCTTCCTGCAAGGTCATCGCCACGATCACGCCTTTACCGGCGGCCAGGCCATCGGCCTTGATCACGATCGGTGCGCCTTTCTCACGCAGGTAAGCCAGGGCCGGCTCGATCTCGGTGAAGTTCTGGTAGTCGGCGGTCGGGATCTTGTGGCGCGCCAGGAAGTCCTTGGTGAACGCCTTGGAACCTTCCAGCTGCGCGGCGCCGGCGGTTGGGCCGAAGCAATCCAGGCCGCGGCTGCGGAACAGGTCGACCACGCCGGCCACCAACGGTACTTCCGGACCGACGATGGTCAGGGAGACGTTTTGCTCGGCGAAATCGGCGAGTTGCTCAAGCGCCAGCACGTCGATAGCGACGTTTTCGCACTTGGCTTCAATGGCGGTGCCGGCGTTGCCGGGCGCGACGAAAACTTTCTGGACGCGGGGGTCCTGGGCAACTTTCCAGGCCAGGGCGTGTTCACGGCCACCGCTGCCAATGATCAAAACATTCATTTCAAAACCTCAAATTCTGTAGGCGCCAGAGGAGCGCTTTTAAATGTGGGAGGGGGCTTGCCCCCTCCCACACAAGCCCGCTCCTACATTTCAATCGGGTTGGATCAGTGGCGGAAGTGGCGCATGCCGGTGAAGACCATCGCGATGCCAGCTTCATCAGCGGCGGCGATAACTTCAGCATCGCGCATCGAACCGCCCGGTTGGATCACGGCGGTCACGCCCGCTTTCGCGGCGTTGTCCAGGCCGTCACGGAACGGGAAGAAAGCGTCGGACGCCATCACCGAGCCCACCACCTGCAAACCGGCGTGTTCAGCCTTGATCGCGGCGATACGCGCCGAGTTCACGCGGCTCATCTGGCCGGCGCCGACACCGATGGTCTGGCGGTTCTTGGCGTAGACGATGGCGTTGGATTTAACGTACTTGGCCACTTTCCAGGCGAAGATCAGGTCGTTGATCTCTTGCTCGGTGGGAGCACGCTGGGTTACCACTTTCAGGTCGGCGCTGCCGATCATGCCGATGTCGCGGCTCTGTACCAGCAAGCCGCCATTGACGCGCTTGTAGTCCCAGGCAGCGGCGCGGTCAGCCGACCATTCGCCGCAGGCCAGCAGGCGCACGTTGGCTTTCGCTGCAACGATGGCGCGCGCTTCTTCGCTGACGCTTGGCGCGATGATCACTTCAACGAACTGACGCTCGACGATGGCCTTGGCGGTCTCGGCGTCCAGCTCACGGTTGAAGGCAATGATGCCGCCGAAGGCCGACTCGGTGTCGGTGGCGTAGGCCAGTTCGTAGGCCTGGCGAATACCGCCTTCGGCGTCCGGGCTCACGGCCACGCCACACGGGTTGGCGTGCTTGACGATCACGCAGGCCGGCTTGACGAAGCTTTTCACGCATTCGAGCGCGGCATCGGTGTCGGCCACGTTGTTGTAGGACAGTTCTTTGCCTTGCAGTTGGGTCGCGGTGGCAATGCCGACTTCGGCCGGTTTTGCCTCCACGTAGAACGCCGCGCTCTGGTGCGGGTTCTCGCCGTAGCGCATTTCCTGGGCCTTGATGAACTGGCTGTTGAAGGTGCGCGGGAACTGGCTGCGGCCTTCTGTGCTCAGGGTGTCGGCGGCCTGGTTCACGGTGCCCATGTAGTTGGCGATCATGCCGTCGTAGGCCGCGGTGTGTTCGAACGCCTTGAGCATCAGGTCAAAACGCTGGGCGTAGGTCAGGCCGCCGGCTTTCAGGCTTTCGAGCACCTGGCTGTAGTCGCCGGCATTGACCACGATGGCCACGTCTTTGTGGTTCTTGGCTGCCGAGCGCACCATGGTCGGGCCGCCGATATCGATGTTTTCGATGGCGGTCGGCAGGTCGCAGCCGGGCTTGTTGATGGTGGCTTCGAAGGGGTAGAGGTTGACGGCCACCAGGTCGATCGGCTTGATGCCGTGCTCGTTCATGATGGCGTCGTCGATACCGCGACGGCCGAGGATGCCGCCGTGGATTTTCGGGTGCAGGGTCTTGACCCGACCGTCCATCATTTCCGCGAAACCGGTGTAGTCCGCGACTTCTACTGCGGCCACGCCGTTGTCCTGCAGCAGTTTGAAGGTCCCGCCCGTGGAGAGGATTTCCACGCCCAGGGCTTCCAGCTCCCGGGCAAATTCGAGGATGCCGGTCTTGTCGGAAACGCTGATCAAGGCGCGGCGGATCGGCAGGCGGGTAGTCTGGTCGGTCATTTCAATTTCCATCAAAAGCAAAGGAGTCAGCAAAAAAGGCGACCGGTTTTACGCGGGCGCCTTTCTGGTTTGATTGAATGCTTACAGCAAATCGTATTGCTTGAGCTTTTTGCGCAAGGTGCCACGGTTGAGGCCCAGCAGCTCACTGGCTTTGGTCTGGTTGCCCTTGACGTAGTTCATCACGCTTTCGAGCAAGGGCGCCTCGACTTCGGAGAGCACCAGGTTGTACACGTCCGTGACTGAAGCGCCCTCAAGGTGGGCGAAATAATTGTGCAGCGCCTTTTCAACGCTCCCGCGAAGGGTCTGGCCTTCTTCGCTCGGCGTGTTGAGGTGCTGTTTCAAATTGACGTTGTCGCTCACGGGTGTTGTTCCACTCACTAAAGTCTCGGTCATGATCGTCATGCGGCCACCCCCTCTCCGTCCCCTGCTCTCAGGCTCTTGTCTCGTTCGGCAAAAAACTCACGAACGGCGGTGACCTGTGCTTGCGTTTCATCCAAACGATTGAACCCGGCGCGAAACTCCCTGGCGCCCGGCAGGGTTGCGAGATACCAACCCACATGCTTGCGAGCAATGCGTACGCCCATCACATCCCCATAGAAAGTGTGAAGGGCAGCCAGATGCTCTAGCAGAATACGTTCCACCTCGACCAACTCCGGTGCCGGCAGGACTTCGCCGGTACGCAGAAAGTGTTCGATCTCACGAAAAATCCACGGGCGCCCCTGGGCGGCCCGGCCTATCAACAAACCATCGGCACCGGTTGCGTGCAGCACGCGCCGGGCTTTCTCGGCTGAGTCGATATCGCCATTGGCAAATACCGGCATCGACACCGCCTGCTTGATCGCGGCGATGGTGTCGTACTCGGCTTCACCGGTATAAAGGTCGGCGCGGGTGCGGCCATGCACCGCCAGCGCTGTAATGCCCGCCTGTTCGGCGATCTTCGCCACCGTCAGGCCATTCTTGTTGTCCCGGTCCCAGCCGGTACGAATCTTCAGGGTCACCGGCACATCCACGGCGGCGACAACGGCCTGCAGGATCTCGGCAACCAACTGCTCATCTTTCAACAGGGCGGAACCGGCAGCCTTGTTACAGACCTTCTTGGCCGGGCAGCCCATGTTGATATCGATGATCTGTGCGCCCAGCTCCACGTTGGCTCGGGCCGCATCCGCCAGCATCTGCGCGTCACCACCGGCGATCTGTACCGAGCGGGGCTCGGGATCACCTTCGTGGATCATGCGCATCCGCGATTTGCGGGTGTTCCACAAACTCATGTCACTGGTGACCATTTCCGAGACTACAAGACCCGCGCCCAAACGTTTGCAGAGCTGACGAAAGGGCTGGTCGGTGACGCCCGCCATCGGGGCGAGAATCAAGCCGTTCTGCAATGTATATGGGCCGATGCGTACCGCCGACATAGGACTTCCCTGTTGTGGGGCCGGATCATTAGAGTTCGAAAAAGGGTTGGCATGATACCCGCTCTCGATGACTGGATAAAGGCTGAATTGGATAAAATCTGAACAGTTAATTCTTTATCGCTACCGGTTTGGTTGCGCGGCGTGAAGTCAATATTCCACCGTCAAGCTTCGGTGCATCCGCCGATTCACTCTGGAGAATGGAAGCTCAAGCTGTAATTCACGGCTTTATTGCCTGGGTCGAGGATATCCAGGGAGATATGAATCGGGGTTTGCGATGGCATTTCGCTCACACCGGCCAGTTCGCCGCTCAGGTATTCGGCGGGTTTGAAGCGACGACTGGCGATCAGGTTGCCATTGAGGTCGGCAAACCGCAGCTCCAGCAGGGGGAAGGGCTGGGAGAATGTCGCGCGGTTGTAGATGATCGCATCCACCACCAGCGCGCCGGCGAACTCCGGATGGCTGCGCACCACCAGGTTGCTGCTCTTGATATGGGCGATATCAACCCGTGATGGCACCGTGCAGCCCAGTGTGGGGCACAGTTGCTGGAACCATGGGCGGTAGGCGTCCTGGCGGGCCAGGTCGTCGAATTGGTAAGCAATGTATTGGACGGCCAGGCCGGCGGCGGCGATCAGCACCAGCAGTATCCAGATCAGGCGACGGCCCCAGCCCTGCGGGCGTTTTTGCGCATACAGGTGCAGCGGGTCGTCTTCCAGGTCCTGAAGCAGCTCGTCGTGGATTCCGGCTTCGGGGCGCGGACGCTTGCGGCGGGGTTGCGGGCGCTCTTCGGGCTCCGGTTCCTGTGCCGCGGCTGTCAGGGGAGTGAACGGCGGGTCGCGCTCGTCATCGTCTGGGGTTGAGTGCAGCGGTGGTTCGTCGTCGATCTCGTCAGTGTGCGGCGACATGGACGGTTCGGTGCGCTGTTTTGTCGCAGGGCCTTTAATCGGCTCGGGCTCGTCTTCAGCGTGAGTGGCGCGTTCTTCAGGCGGTTCGCTGAACAGGCTGGCGGCCCATTTTTCTTCATCGGCCTTGACGGTTTCGCGAGTGGCGCTGAGGGCGTCGTCTTTTTGCCGACGCTCGGCGCCGGGCTGACGGCGTTCCGCGCCCACGGGCAGGGTGTGCTGAATCTCGCGGCGTTCCAGCTTGGCCAGTTCTTTATCCAGGTCCAGGTTGTCCAGGTCCAGCTCTTCGGCGGTCCACTGTTTCTGGCTGATTGCCCGCTGTGGCTCGGGCACCGCTTCGGGCCTTGGCTCGGCCGCGGTCGGCTGCCCCGGCGCCGGCGCATGGGCGCGCTGCTCGAGCAACTGGCGAGCGGCGTTGAACACTTGCAGGCACGAGCCGCAACGTACCACGCCACGGGCCACGCTCAACTGGGCGTGGTTGACGCGGAAACGGGCTTGGCAATGCGGGCACTGGGTGACGAAACTGTCGGTCATGCGGCCATCCGATTCAGGCAAGCGCTCATTCTAGCGCCGACGCCCGCTGATGCGTACCCAGCCGTCACGGTTGGCGATCGGGTCCAACTCGAAATCCTTGGCATACGCGGCGGCTACATCTTCGCCCTGTTCTGCGAGGATGCCCGACAACGCCAGGCGCCCGCCGGACTTGACCAGGCTCGACAGCTGCGGCGCCAGGGAAACCAGCGGCCCGGCGAGGATGTTCGCCACCAGCACATCGGCCTGCACCTGGGGCAGATCTTCAGGCAGGTAGAGTGGGAATTTGCCTTCAGGGATATTGTTGCGCCCGGCGTTATCGCGGGAGGCTTCCAGCGCCTGCACGTCGATATCGGTACCCACGGCATCCTTGGCGCCCAACAGCAGGGCGGCAATCGCCAGGATCCCCGAGCCGCAGCCGAAGTCCAGCACGTGGCTGTCGGTCAGGTCCTGGCCGTCCAGCCATTCCAGGCACAGCGCGGTGGTGGGGTGGGTGCCGGTGCCGAAGGCCAGGCCCGGGTCCAGCAGCAGGTTGACCGCCTCGGGCTCCGGTGCGGCGTGCCAGCTTGGCACGATCCACAGGCGCTGGCCGAAACGCATCGGCTGGAAGTTGTCCATCCAGCTGCGTTCCCAGTCCTGGTCTTCGATCACTTCACTGTGGTGCTCCGGCAACGGGCTGCCGGTAAGCAGCTCCATATGGGCCAGCACGGCGGCGGCATCGGTGCCGTCTTCGAACAGGGCCAGCAAGTGGGTGTGAGACCACAGTGGGGTCGTGTTCAGCTCGGGTTCGAAGATCGGCTGGTCTTCGGCGTCCATGAAAGTCACCGACACAGCGCCCACTTCGAGGAAAGCGTCTTCGTAGGTTTCGGCTTGTTCTGGGCTGATGGCGAGACGGACTTGCAGCCAAGGCATGGCGGGCACCTTTGAAAAAATGAGTGTGCGACCGCAGAGTCGCGAAAGCGCGCAAGTTTACGCGAGCTCACGGCAGAAGACGACTGTACTGACTGAACACATTTGCAGGGTGTACATCTTCAAGATCGAGCGCGCAGAAACAACAAAACCGCCCGAAGGCGGTTTTGTTGGGTGGAGCACTTACTGGTTGGCCAGTTTGTGTTCCAGGTAGTGAATGTTCACACCACCTTCGCAGAAGCCTTCATCGCGGACCAGGTCCCGGTGCAGCGGGACGTTGGTCTTGATGCCGTCGACCACGATTTCGTCCAGGGCGTTACGCATGCGGGCCATGACCTCGTCGCGGGTGGCGCCCCAGGTGATCAGCTTGCCGATCAACGAGTCGTAGTTGGACGGAACCTTGTAGCCGCTGTACAGGTGCGAATCCACACGTACGCCGTTGCCGCCGGGCGCGTGGAAATGCTTGACCAGGCCTGGGCTCGGCATAAAGGTTTTCGGGTCTTCGGCGTTGATCCGGCATTCCAGGGAGTGGCCGTGAATCTTCACGTCAGCCTGGGTGAAGGACAGCACGTTACCGGCGGCGATGCTCAGCATCTCCTTGACGATGTCGATACCGGTGACCATCTCCGACACCGGGTGCTCTACCTGCACGCGAGTGTTCATCTCGATGAAGTAGAAACGACCGTTCTCGTAGAGGAACTCGAAGGTGCCGGCGCCACGGTAGTTGATGTCGATGCACGCCTTGACGCAGCGAGCCAGCACTTCCTGGCGGGCTTTCTCGTCCAGGCCCGGTGCCGGCGCTTCTTCCAACACCTTCTGGTGACGGCGTTGCAGCGAGCAATCACGGTCGCCCAGGTGGATGGCATGGCCCTGGCCGTCGGACAGTACCTGGACTTCCACGTGACGTGGGTTGGTCAGGTACTTTTCCAGGTAGACCATCGGGTTGCCGAACCAGGCGCCGGCTTCCGCACGGGTCTGCTTGGCGGCTTCGATCAGGTCTTCTTCCTTGTGCACCACACGCATGCCGCGACCACCACCGCCACCGGCGGCCTTGATGATCACCGGGTAACCGACTTCGCGACCAATGCGCAGGGCGGTTTCCTCGTCTTCAGGCAGTGGGCCGTCGGAGCCTGGAACGGTTGGCACGCCGGCTGCGATCATGGCGTCCTTGGCCGAGACCTTGTCGCCCATCAGGCGAATGGTTTCGGCTTTAGGGCCGATGAACGCGAACCCGGATTTTTCCACCTGTTCGGCGAAATCGGCGTTTTCCGCGAGGAAGCCGTAACCAGGGTGGATGCCATCAGCGCCGGTCACTTCTGCCGCGGCGATGATGTTCGGGATGTTCAGGTACGAGTTCGAGGCCAGTGGCGGGCCGATGCAGAGGCTTTCGTCCGCCAGTTTCACGTGCATCAATTCGGTATCGGCCGTCGAGTAAACAGCGACGGTCTTGATGCCCTCTTCCTTACAGGCGCGCAGGATCCGCAGCGCGATCTCGCCGCGGTTGGCGATCAGGACTTTTTGCAGTTTCTTCGCAGGTTTCAACATCGAAGGCGCTCCGCGGTTCAAACGATGGTGAACAGCGGCTGGTCGTACTCAACCGGCTGACCGTTTTCTACCAGGATGGATTCGATGACGCCGGCTTTTTCGGCCGTGATGTGGTTCATCATCTTCATCGCTTCAACGATGCAGAGGGTGTCGCCCACTTTCACGGTTTTGCCGACTTCAACGAAGGCTGGCGAGCCCGGCGCGGGGGTGCGGTAGAAGGTACCGACCATTGGCGACTTGGCCACGAAACCGTTCAGCACAGGCGCGGCTGGGGCGGCAGGTGCAGCGGCGGCAGGCGCGGCAGCCGGAGCAGCAGCGGCGGGAGCCGGTGCTTGCATCTGCGGTGCGTAGAACTGTTGGGCCGGGGTTTTGCTGTGGCGGCTGATCCGTACGGACTCTTCGCCTTCCTTGATTTCCAGCTCGTCGATACCGGATTCTTCCAGCAGTTCGATCAATTTCTTAACTTTACGGATATCCATGAATCATCAACTCCCAAGGGTCGGTCAGGGGGCGTTTAGCCTGTTCTTCAAGCTGTTCCAGGGCGGCCTCCAGGGCCAGTCGGTAACCGCTGGCGCCAAGGCCGCAGATCACTCCTACTGCTACGTCGGAGAAGTAAGAGTGATGGCGGAAAGGTTCGCGTTTGTGCACGTTCGATAAATGCACTTCGATGAATGGGATGCTCACCGCCAGCAGCGCGTCACGTAATGCAACGCTTGTATGCGTAAAAGCGGCGGGATTGATCAGGATAAAGTCCACGCCTTCGCCGCGCGCGGCATGGATGCGATCAATCAATTCATACTCGGCATTGCTTTGCAGGTAGAGCAGATGGTGGCCGGCTTCACGGGCCCGTCGTTCCAGATCGAGGTTGATCTGATCCAGGGTCACTGCCCCGTAGACGCCCGGTTCACGGGTGCCGAGCAGGTTCAGGTTGGGTCCGTGAAGAACCAGTAAGGTCGCCATCGGCTGTTCCTTGTTATTGAGGGGAGTACGGCAGAACCCGGCGACTATGCCGCAAAGCCTTTGTGACTGTCCAGTTCTATGCAGTAGGCCGCACGATTAGCGAGGATTGCGAAAAATATGTGACCCAGTTCTCCAGTCTGGTCATTGCCAACACGGTTTTGAACCCCCAGGAGATCAAATGTGGGAGGGGGCTTGCCCCCCGATTGCAGTGTGTCAGTCTCACTATCTGTAACTGATCCACCGCTATCGAGAGCAAGCCCCCTCCCACATGTTGAACTGTATTTGGCATGAGGTCGGTTCAAACGCGGAAGGCCTGCACCGCCGTATTGAGCTGCCCACCCAGCGCCAACAGGTGTTCGCCCTGGCGGCGGCCCTGGCCGATACGCAGCAAATTATCCTCACCCAACTGGTGAATTCTTTCGCTGTTGTCGCGAATTTCGCTCACGGCGCCGCTCTGCTGCGCGGTCACATCGGCAATGCGTACCGCCGTGTCGGAAATTGTCTGGATCGCCCCGACGATTTCATCCAGCGCGCCGTCGGCCGCCTGGGCCTGCTGGGCGGTGGCTTCGGCATGTTCGACCTGCGCGCGCATGCCTTCCACCGACTGGTGGGCGGCGGTTTGCAGGCCGCTGATCAAACCCTGGATTTCAGCGGTGGCGCCCGCCGTGCGTTGGGCCAGTGTGCGCACTTCATCGGCGACTACCGCAAACCCACGGCCTGCTTCCCCGGCGCGAGCGGCCTCGATCGCGGCATTGAGTGCCAGCAGGTTGGTCTGGTCGGCAATCGAGCGAATCACGGTGAGCACGCCGCCGATGGTGGCGGACTCGGCGGCGAGTTTTTCGATCATCTGCGCGTTTTGCTGCACTTCTCCCACCAGCGCGTGCAGGCCGGTGAGGCTCAGGCCTATCACCCGTTGGCCTTGCTCCACGGCCTGGCCCGCACTGCGGCTGGCGCCGGCGGCCTGGCTGGCATCGCCGGCCACTTGCTGGATGGTGGCCTCCAGTTCGCCCAGCGAGTCACGAATCTGCGCGGTGTCCCCGGCCTGGCGCTCGGCGCCGTCGTGCAAGCCGCTGCTCAGTTCGGCGAGGGCGCGACTGCTGCCGGCCACTTCCTGGGCATTGCCGCGAATAGTGCCCACCAGGTCCGCCAGGTAGGCGCGCAAGCGGTTCAGTGAGGCTTCGATATCGTGCAGTTCGCGGTTGGTCTTGCCCAGGGCGATCGGCTGGCTGAAGTCGCCTTCGCCCCAGGTCGACAGGGCCGGCGCCAGGTTGGTCAGCACGCGCGCCAGGCGCCGTTGCAAGGTGTCGATCAGCAGCGCAATCAGCAGGATCAAGCCGATCATCACGCCCTGCATCACGCGCACTTCGCCCTGGATAATGGCGTGTTGTGCGCGCACCACCGGCTCAAGACCGGCGATGGCCTGTTGCACCGCGCTGATTTTCAGATGGGTGGCGGCGGCCAGGTCGGCGCGTTTCTGGATCTGCTCGCGGGTGCGCTGGAGTTCGGCGGGGTAGCGGGTCAGCAAGCTGTTGAGTTCGCGCTTGAGGTCGACGCCGGTGTCCTGGGCTTCGGTTTTTTCGCTGTTTTGCAGGCCCATCAGGGCGGAAAAATCGTCGGTGTTGGATTCGGTACTGGTTTTGACGCCGAGCAAGGGCAGTTGCTCCAGCAGGTCAGCCTGGCTGCGGATACTGCCGACTTCGCGCTCCACGTCAGCGGCCAGTTCCGCGCGTCCGCTGCTCACCAGTTTGTCGCGCGCCAGGGACAGTTTGCCCAGATGCTGGGATGCGGCCAGCAGCGGCGGCAGATAACGCGCTGCTTCGGGGGCGTTCACGCCCATGGCGTACTGGCCCAATTGCTCCAGGTTCGCGCCCAGTTCGCGTTCGGCTTGCAGCAACAGGGCTTGCGGGTCGCCGGCCAACTTGCCGGCGGCGAGCAGGTCGGTTTTGCTGAAGGCGTCCAGCTCTACCAGGCTGGGGCGCAGATTTTGCGCCAGCTCGGCGGGCAATTCATTCAGGTCCCGCAGCAGGTTTTCCAGGCTCTGGCTGGCGCTGCTCAAGCGCAGGGCGTCGCCGCTGGCCAGGTAGTCGTCGATATTGCGCGCGGCCTGGTTCTGAAAGCTCTGCGACAGCCCCAGGTAGCGTTCCATCAATAGATACGGGCGTTCCAGCGCGCGTTGCGACCACCACAGCGTCGCCCCGAGTGCCAGGCACACGGCCACCAGAAGAAGGGTATTGAGATTGGTCAGCAGCTTCAGGCGCATGCGGGGTTTCAACCGACAGCAAAAGGTAAGTGCCTGAAGTTATTGCATTTACATTACAAAGTTATGACGGAATCAGTGGATTCCGGTGAAAAAGTGGCACTTTGCTTTGGTGTGCGCGCGGCCTGTACACGATTGCGTCCTGCGCCCTTGGCGCGGTACAGCGCTTCGTCCGCCTGAGCGGCCATCATCAAGCTGTCGGAGTCATCGCACAGCTCCACCAGCCCGGCGCTGAAGGTGCACCATAAGTCCTGGGGCTGGGCCGGATAATGGATTTCGGCAAAGCGCCCACGGATCTCGTCCAGCACTTTGCAGGCCGACTCCAGGTCGGTGTCGGGCATCACAATGGCAAATTCTTCACCGCCGTAGCGCCCGATATAGTCGGTCTTGCGCAACCGCTGCTTGAGAAACAGCGCCAGGCTCTTGATCACGCGGTCGCCCATGGGGTGGCCATGGCTGTCATTGACGCGCTTGAAGTGGTCGATATCGAGCATGGCAAAGCTCAGCGGCTTGTTCTCGCGGCGTGCGCGGAAGCTGCAGTCTTCGAGCAGTTGCAGGATATGGGTGTGGTTGTACAGGCCGGTCAGGCTGTCGCGCACCATCCGCGCCTTGAGGTGGCGTGCGCGGGCCGCGCGGTTACGCACGGTGGTGATCAGGTGGCGTGGCTTGATCGGCTTGGTGAGGAAGTCGTCGCCGCCTTCACTCATGGCATCCAGCTGTTTATCCAGGTCATCTTCGGCCGACAGGTAGATGATCGGCACGCTCACATAGCGGTCGTTGTGGCGGATCACCTTGGCCAGCTCGGTACCGGTGCATGCGGGCATATACATGTCGAGGATGATCAGGTCGGGCTGGAAATCCGCCAGCTCGGCCATGGCCTGGATCGGCTCGATCAGGGTGCGGGTGACGATGCCGGCGCTGTTGAGCAGACGCTCGGTGTGCAGCGCCTGGGCCCGTGAGTCGTCGATGATTAGCACTTTGTAGGGTTCGTACTGAGCGACGCAGGTCAGCACTTCGATCTTTTCCAGCAGGCTGGAGGCTTCCAGGGTGCCGGTGAGGAACTCCTGGCCACCGGCGCGCACGGCCGCCAGTCGGGTTGGGGTGTCGGTTTCGTGCAGGCTGAAAAACAGCAGCGGCAGCTTGTGCTCCAGGCCTTCCTGGGCTTCGGCGGCGAGCTTGAGGCCCAGGCCTGCGCCGCAGAAATCCACGTCCATCACAATCGCCGACGGCAAGCGCTCGGCCATCGATGCACGAAATGCCGCCACGCTGTCCAGCGACTGCGCGCTCAGGCCAAAAAATTCCAGCTGCTTGGCCAGGCGCTCGGCGCGGTCGTGATCGGCCAGCATCACGTAGATCGGCTTGCGCATCGGCGGCAGGAGCGTCTGTTCCAACTGGTCGCCTTGACGCAGGCCGGTGCGGGACAGGCGCTGCATCAGGCGGTTGAGTTCGGTGATCAGTTGGCTGCTCAGGCGCCCGCGGTTTTCGTCCACGGCCTTCAGCGACTCGCCAATATGGCGCGCCAGCTGGCCGTGCTCCGGTTGTTCAAAGCGCTCGGCAAAGCGCAGCAGGCGCAGGTTGGCTTCGCTGAGTTCGCTGAAGTCGGCGTTCGACCATTCGCTGCGTTGCAGGCGCTGCCAGATCTCAAGAATTTGACGTGCCTGATGAATTACCCGCTGGGCAAAGTGCTGCTTGAGACGCTCACGGCTGGGGTCTTCTGACTCGGTCATATCCTGACTGCTAGTAAGGGTGCATGCTGAGATCGAAAATGATGGCTCTATGCTAGCACCTCTTTCGAATCGCATCAGTGTCATACATCAATTAACTGCGCATATCCCGACATTCAGTTGATGACCGGCCGGTCGCGCAGCGTAAAAAGCGTGCATCCTTTATAGTCCAACTCCCCAGGCGCGCCAGTTTGACGAAAAGCCCCGCATTGGCTGGCACGATGGGGTAGGGTTGCTGTCGGAGTGTGTGAACGCACGCCGCCTTTTAAAGTGCATGAACTCAAGTGATTGAAAGGATATCGCCATGCTGGACTGGAAAAACCGTGCAGGCAGTGCCAAAGGCCCCGCCCCTGAGCCCAAGTCGGCCAACCGCAGCTATTTTCGTACTCTGCTGATGAGCCGAGCGGTGCTCAGCGTGCTCGGCCTGTACCTGTTGGTCACCGGCGCCCTGGGCTGGTACTGGAGCGAAGAGCCGGCGCTGTTCCCGGTCCAGCAAAACGCCCAGCTTGCCGCCGAGAAGGAAGGCAAGCAGATGGTGGTGGGCTACACCACCGTTGAAACCCTCAAGACCGTGGTCGGCACCTTGCTGAACAAGCCCGGCGGCTATATTTCCAACGACCGTTTCCCGCCAGGCCTGTGGATGGACAACATGCCCAGCTGGGAATACGGCGTGCTGGTGCAGGTGCGTGACCTGACCCGCGCCCTGCGCAAGGACTTTGCCCGCTCCCAGTCGCAATCGGCTGAAGACGCCGACCTGGCCAAGGCCGAGCCGCGTTTCAACTTTGACAACAAGAGTTGGGTGCTGCCGTCCAGCGAGTCCGAATACCAGGAAGGCATCAACTCCCTGAACCGTTATGAAGCGCGCCTGTCCGACCCGAACCAGCGCGGCGCGCTGTTTTATGCGCGTGCCGACAACCTGAACAACTGGCTGGGCGATGTCGCCACCCGTCTGGGCTCATTGTCGCAACGCCTGTCGGCCAGCGTCGGTCGGGTCAAGTTGAACACCGCACTGAAAACCGAAGCCCTGGCGCCGGGTGAAGTGCCGCAGGTCGATGAAGAAGTGGTGGAGACGCCATGGATGCAGATCGACAACGTGTTCTACGAAGCCCGTGGCCAGGCGTGGGCGTTGTCTCACCTGCTGCGCGCCATCGAAGTCGACTTTGCCGACGTACTCGCCAAGAAAAACGCCACCGTCAGCGTGCGCCAGATCATTCGTGAACTGGAGGCCTCGCAGGAACCGGTGTGGAGCCCCATGATTCTGAATGGCAGCGGCTTCGGTGTGCTGGCGAACCACTCGCTGGTGATGGCCAACTACATTTCCAGGGCCAACGCTGCAGTGATCGATTTGCGTCAGCTCCTCAACCAGGGTTGATGATGGACGCCGCTCAGAAGGAGGCCGCCCACCGCGCGGCCTCCGATGCCGAACTGATCTGCTGGGTCGACGAGCAGGACAACCTGCTCGGTCACCTTGTCCGGTCTGACCTTCGCCAGCGCGGCCTGATCGGCCGCTGCACCTTTATCTTCCTGTTCAACACCCGAGGTGAGCTGTGTGTGCATCGGCGCACCTTGAGCAAGGCGCTGTACCCAGGTTTCTGGGACACGGCGGCCGGTGGCATGGTGGCGGCGGGGGAGAGTTATGCCCAGTCGGCGCAGCGGGAATTGGCTGAAGAACTCGGCGTGAGCGGGGTGGAGCTGGTCGAGCACGACCACTTTTATTTTGAGGATGGCGATAGCCGCCTGTGGTGCATGTCCTACTCCGCCGTGTGGGATGGCCCCCTGCACTTGCAGCCTGAAGAAGTCATGGAGGCGCGCTTTTTACCCATCGAAACGGTGCTGCAAGAGGCTGCGCAAAAGCCTTACTGCCCGGATGCTCAAGAGGGCTTGCGGCGCTATCTGGCCTTGCGTCGCTAAACTTGCATGAATTGGCGCCATTTGGCTCTTAGCAACTTCGCTTTTTGCCGTTACACTGCGCGACTTTTCACCCGAGCCGCCTTGGCGACTCGGTAGCGCTGCCCCTGCCTGAGTGGGGCTTCGCGGTCGGTGACGCTTGGCGCGCCGATCAGTCTTCATCCTCCCAAGAGGATTGCCGGTGGCCAAAAAAGCCGCATCCTTCGCCGCCCTTGGTGGCCTGGTATTTTCCACCGATGCAGGTCGACACTGCCCGGACTGTCGTCAGCCCGTGGGTTCGTGCACCTGCAAACAGACCCTGATCCCTGAAGGCGACGGTATTGCCCGCGTGCGACGCGAGAGCAAGGGCCGTGGCGGCAAGACGGTGACCACCATCACCGGCGTGCCGCTGGCTGAAGAGGCGCTGAAGGAACTGGCCACCGCGCTGAAAAAGCGTTGCGGCACCGGTGGCGCGTTGAAAGACGGGGTCATCGAGATCCAGGGCGATCACGTCGAACTGCTGTTGGCCGAGCTGATCAAGCTGGGTTACAAGGCCAAGAAGTCCGGCGGCTGACAGCCGCTTCCCAACCTGTGTCTAAACTCTGTCCTGCGAGTGGGGTCTGACCTTCTTACAGGCAAATCGTCATTTTCATTCTTTAGACTGCGCCAGCCTCCACGAGGGGTGGCGCCTTCGCCTTCATTTATAGGGGACTTCGATGTCCGTACGACGCACACGCAAAGACGATGGCAGCCAATGGACAGTTGCGGACAGCCGCAGTGTTTACGGGATTCGCCATTGGGGGGCCGGATATTTCGCGATCAATGACGCCGGTCGCGTTGAAGTCCGTCCGAACGGCCCGAACAGCACGCCCGTCGACCTGTACGAGCAAGTCGACCAGTTGCGCAAAAGCGGCCTGTCGTTGCCATTGCTGGTGCGCTTTCCCGATATCCTGCAAGACCGCGTGCGCCAACTGACCGGCGCCTTCGATGCCAACATCGAGCGCCTGGAATACCAGAGCAAGTACACCGCGCTGTACCCGATCAAGGTGAACCAGCAGGAAGCGGTGATCGAAAACATCATCGCCACCCAGAACGTGTCCATCGGCCTGGAAGCCGGTTCCAAGCCCGAGTTGCTGGCCGTGCTGGCCCTGGCGCCGAAGGGCGGCACCATCGTCTGCAACGGTTACAAGGACCGTGAGTTCATCCGCCTCGCGCTGATGGGCCAGAAGCTTGGCCACAACGTATTCATCGTGATCGAAAAAGAATCCGAAGTCGGCCTGGTGATCGAAGAGGCCGCCAGCCTCAAGGTCAAGCCGCAGGTCGGCCTGCGTGTGCGCTTGTCGTCGCTGGCGTCGAGCAAGTGGGCGGACACCGGTGGCGAGAAGTCCAAGTTCGGCCTGTCGGCGGCGCAATTGCTGTCGGTGGTCGAGCGTTTCCGCGCGGCCGGCCTGGACCAGGGCATCCGCCTGTTGCACTTCCACATGGGCTCGCAGATCGCCAACCTGGCCGACTACCAGCACGGCTTCAAGGAAGCCATTCGTTACTACGGCGAACTGCGCAACCTCGGCCTGCCGGTGGATCACATCGACGTCGGCGGTGGCCTGGGCGTGGATTACGACGGCACCCACTCGCGCAATGCCAGCTCGATCAACTACGACATGGACGACTACGCCGGTGTGGTCGTGGGCATGCTCAAGGAATTCTGCGACGCGCAGAGCCTGCCGCACCCGCACATTTTCTCCGAAAGCGGCCGCTCCCTGACCGCGCACCACGCCATGCTGGTGGTGCAGGTCACCGACGTGGAGAAACACAACGACGAAATCCCAAAGATCGAGAACAAGGAAAGCCTGCCGGAAACCGTGCAATGGCTGGTGGACCTGCTCGGCCCCACCGATATCGAGATGGTCACCGAAACCTACTGGCGCGCTACCCACTACATGAGCGACGTGGCCACCCAGTACGCCGATGGCAAGCTGACCCTGGCCGAGAAAGCCCTGGCCGAGCAATGCTACTTCGCCGTGTGCCGCCGCCTGCACAACTCGCTCAAGGCTCGCCAGCGCTCGCACCGCCAGGTGCTGGACGAACTCAACGACAAGCTGGCCGACAAGTACATCTGTAACTTCTCGGTGTTCCAGAGCCTGCCGGACACGTGGGCGATCGGCCAGGTGCTGCCGATCCTGCCGCTGCATCGCCTCGACGAAGAACCACTGCGCCGTGCCGTGCTGCAAGACCTGACCTGCGACTCCGACGGCAAGATCAAGCAATACGTCGACGAGCAGAGCATCGAGACCAGCCTGCCGGTACATGCCTTGAATGAAGGCGAGGACTACCTGCTGGGCATCTTCCTGGTGGGTGCCTACCAGGAGATTCTGGGCGACATGCATAACCTGTTCGGTGACACCGACTCGGTGAACATCTACCAGCGTGAAGACGGTTCGGTGTACAGCGCCGGGATCGAGACCCACGACACCATCGAAGACATGCTGCGCTACGTGCACTTGTCGCCGGAGGAATTGATGACGCATTACCGTGACAAGTGTGCGAGTGCGAAGATCTCGGCGTCTGAGCGCACCCAGTTCCTGGATGCGCTGCGTCTTGGCTTGACCCGCTCCTCCTACCTGTCCTCGTAACATCAACTGATACAGATTTAAAAATGTGGGAGGGGGCTTGCTCCCGATAACGGTATATCAGCAACAATTTAGTTGCCTGACACTCTGCTATCGGGAGCAAGCCCCCTCCCACATTTGGATTGTATTTCTTCAGTTAGCTCCCAGCCAAAGCCCTTGGCGATTCAGCCGCCAGGCAATCGCCCACAGCGTCAAACTGCGCACCGCCATGAACAGCAGGAAAGTTATCCACAGCCCGTGGTTGCCCAGCCCCTGCAACGCCCAGGCAATCGGCAGCACCAACAACACCGTCAGCACCATCCCATTGCGCATTTCGCGCGCGCGCGTTGCGCCGATAAACAAGCCATCGAGCAAATAACTCCACACCGCAATCAACGGCAGTACCGCCAGGTAAGGCAGGTAGAGGTCAGCCGTTTCGCGCACGCTGGGGATATCGGTTTGCATGGCGATAAACACGTGCCCGGCCAAGGTAAACAACAGCGCAAAGCCAACGCTGGCGATCAGCGACCAACCGCCGGCCACTACCAGCGAGCGGCGCAGGGCTTGGCGGTCTCGGGCGCCGATGGCGTGCCCGCACAGGGCTTCGACGGCGTGAGCCAGGCCGTCCAGGGCATGCGCGGTCAGCAACAGCCCATTGAGCAGCAAGGCATTGGCGGCCACCGTGGCATCCCCCAGGCGTGCGCCTTGTACGGTGATCATAAAGAACACCGACTGCAGCGCCAGGCTGCGGATAAAGATGTCGCGGTTTACCGCCAGCAGTGGGCGCCAGCTGTGCCACCGCTTCAACGCGGCCCAGGCGATATGGCCGGGGTAGGCGCGCAGGGCTTTTTGCGTGAGCGCCAGGCCGAGCAGGGCGCCGGTCCATTCGGCGATCACCGAGGCGCGGGCGGAGCCGACCACGCCCCAGTCCAGGTCGAGGACAAACCACAGGTTCAGCGCAATATTCACCAGGTTGGTGGTCAGCAGGATCGCCAGCGGTGCGCGGGCGTTCTGCGTGCCGAGGAACCAGCCGACCAAGGCATAGCTGGCCAGCGCGGCGGGCAGGCCGAACAGACGCGTGTGGAAGAAGTCGCGGGTCAGTTGGTTCAATTCGGGCGAGGGCTGCATCCATTCCAGGGCCAGGTGGCTCAGCGGAATGCCCACGGTGCCGAGCAGCATCGCCAGGCCCAGCGCCAGCAGCAAACCTTGCAACAGGATCTGCCGCAGTGCCGCGCCATCATTGCGCCCGGCGGCCTGGGCGGCGAACCCGGTAGAGCCCATGCGCAAAAAGCCCATGGCCCAGGCAAGGAATGTATACAGGCTGGCCCCGACGGCCACCGCGCCCAGTTGATGGGCGTGGGGCAAGTGGCCGATGACCATGCTGTCCACCAGCGCCACCAGCGGCACGGAGATATTCGACAGAATCATCGGCGCGGCCAAAGCCCATACACGGTGATGCGTAGGGCGGTCGCGCCAGTCAGTCAGTAAGGTGGGCATGCGGGCTCCTTGGGGGAGCGGCATTGTACCCGGCCATCAGCCGCGCAGCAGGGCGAATGTGGGAGGGGGCCTCCCACATTTTGATCTTCGCAGGCTGTGGGATTTGGCTTGGCTTCAGGCTCCTCCAGAACAAACCCACCCTCCGTCGGTCAATGTGACCAGCGCCACATCGGCCTTACCCCGGCTGATATATAGTTCACCCCCCGGTTCCCTCTGACGATGAGTGCCCCATGCTTAACAAAGGACTGTTTCTCGCTTGCGCGCTGGCCCTGCTGAGCGCCTGCGATTCCTCCGACAAACCCGCCGCTCCCACCGCTCCTGCGGCGGCGGCGACCACCGCGCCGAAACCGGTCAAGGCCGCGGTGGATGTGGCGGCGTTGAAGCAGCGTTATGCCGGGCGTGAGTTGAGCGTGGTGGACGTGTCCGAGGTGCAGTTGGACGGGGCCAGCACGCTGTCGGTGAGTTTCTCGATCCCGCTGGACCCCGATCAGAAGTTCGCCGACAAACTCCATCTGGTGGACAGCAAGTCCGGCAAGGTCGACGGCGCCTGGGAGCTGTCCGACAACCTGATGGAGCTGCGCCTGCGCCATCTGGAACCCCAGCGCAAATTGGTGTTGACGGTGGATGCCGGGGTCGAGGCAGTCAATCAAAACAAGCTCGCCGCCGAATACACCGCCCGCCTGGAAACCCGCGACCTGCAAGCCACTGTCGGCTTCGCCAGCCGTGGCACGCTGTTGCCGACGCGCCTGGCCGAGGGCCTGCCGGTGATCGCGTTGAACGTCGACAAGATCGACGTCGAATTCTTCCGTATCAAGCCCGAATCGCTGCCCTCGTTCCTGGCGCAGTGGGGGCGCAATACCAGCCTGCAAAGTTATGAGTCCCGCGAATTGCTGCCGCTGGCCGACCTGGTCTATGGCGGCCGCTTCGACCTGAAACCTGCACGCAACACCCGCGAAACGCTGTTGCTGCCGATCGCCGGCCTCAAACAATTGCAGCAGCCGGGGGTGTACCTGGCGGTGATGCGCGCGTCGGGCACCTACAACTATTCGCAGCCGGCCACGCTATTTACCTTGAGTGACATCGGCCTGTCGGTGCATCGCTACGCCAATCGCCTGGATGTGTTCACCCAGGCTCTGGACGGCGGCAAGGCGCTGGACGACGTGGCCCTGGAAGTGCTCGACGCCGACGGCCGAGTGGTCGGCCAGGGCAAGACCGAAAAGGGCGGCCACGCGCAGCTGCCGTTGCCGAAAAAAGCCCAGGTGCTGCTGGCCAAGCAGGGCGAGCAAACCAGCCTGTTGCGCCTGGACAGCGCGGCGCTGGACCTGGCGGAGTTCGATATTGGCGGCCAACCGTCGCACCCACTGCAGTTTTTTGTGTTCGGCCCGCGCGACCTGTACCGCCCCGGCGAAACCGTGCTGCTCAATGCGCTGCTGCGCGACAAGGACGGCAATGCAGTCAAGCCGCAACCGGTGAGTGTCGAGGTGCGCCGCCCCGACGAACAGGTCAGCCGCAAGTTTGTGTGGGACGCCGACGCTTCCGGCCTCTATCAATATCAATTGCAACTGGCCGGCGAAGCACCGACCGGGCGCTGGCAGTTGGTGTTCGACCTGGGCGATGGCAAACCGCAATTGTATGAATTCCTCGTCGAAGACTTCCTGCCCGAGCGCCTGGCGCTCGAACTCAAGGGCAGCGACACGCCGCTGAACCCAGCGCAGACCGCAGTGATTCAGCTCGACGGGCGCTACCTCTACGGCGCGCCGGCCGCCGGCAATCGGGTCAGCGGGCAAGTGTATGTGCGGCCCTTGCGTGAAGCGGTCAAGGCGCTGCCGGGCTATCAATTCGGCTCCGTCACCGAAGAAGAACTGAGCCAGGATTTCGAACTGGACGAGGGCGTGCTGGATGCCAAGGGCCAGGAAAAAATCATCCTGGAAAGCAAATGGGCCGAGGCCAAGTCGCCGCTGCAACTGATCGTGCAGGCCAGCCTGCAGGAGTCGGGCGGACGCCCGATTACCCGACGCCTGGTGCAACCGATCTGGCCGGCGGAGCAGATGCCGGGCCTGCGTGGGCTGTTTGACGGCACCGAAACCAATGGCGATGGCCCGGCGGAATTCGAAGTGCTGCTGGCCAACCCGGACGGGCAGAAACTCGCCGCGCAGAACCTTAAGGTGCGCCTGGTGCGCGAGCGCCGCGACTACTACTGGAACTACTCGGACAACGACGGCTGGAGCTACCACTACAACGAGAAATTCCTCAACCTCGACGAACAGAGCCTGAACATCAAGGCCGGCGACACCGCCAAGGTCAGCTTCCAGGTGGAGTGGGGGCCGTACCGCGTCGAGGTCGAAGACCCGCAGACCGGCCTGGTCAGCAGCCTGCGCTTCTGGGCCGGTTACCAGGCCCAGGACAACACCGAAGGCGGCGCCGTGCGCCCCGACCAGGTCAAGCTGGCGCTGGATAAACCGGCGTATGGCGACGGCGATACCGCCAACGTCACCGTTACGCCGCCGGCCGCCGGTAAAGGCTACCTGTTGGTGGAGTCCGCCGAAGGGCCATTGTGGTGGCAGGAAATCGAGGTGCCGGCCGAAGGCAAAAGCTTCGCGGTGAAGCTCGACCCGAAATGGTCGCGCCATGACCTGTACGTGAGTGCGCTGGTGATTCGTCCCGGCGAGCGCAAAGCCAATATCACCCCCAAACGGGCGGTTGGCTTGCTGCACCTGCCGTTGGATCGCACCCAGCGCAAACTGGGCGTTACCCTCACCGCGCCGGAAAAAATGCGTCCCAAGCAGCCGTTGACGGTGAAAGTCGCGGCCAAGAATGCCGATGGCAGCGTCCCCAAACAGGTGCATGTGCTGGTAGCGGCAGTGGACGTGGGCATCCTCAATATCACCCAATACCCGACGCCCGATCCCTACGCCAGCCTGTTCGGCCGCAAGGCCTATGGCGTGGACCAGTTCGACATCTACGGCCAACTGATCGAAGCCGGCCAGGGCCGTCTGGCCAGCCTGGCCTTTGGCGGTGATGCCGCGCTGGCCAAGGGCGGCAAGCGCCCGGACACCAGCGTGACCATCGTCGCCCTGCAAAGCGCGCCGGTAGCCCTGAATGACAAGGGCGAGGGCGAAGTCAGCGTCAATATCCCCGACTTCAACGGCGAACTGCGCCTGATGGCCCAGGCCTGGAGCGAAGATCGCTACGGCATGGCTGAAGCCAGGACGGTGATTGCCGCGCCGCTGATCGCCGAGCTGTCGGCGCCGCGCTTCCTCGCGGGTGGAGACCAGACCAGCCTGGCGCTGGACCTGTCCAACCTGTCGGGCAAGGCGCAGAAACTCGACGTGCAACTGAGCGCAGACGGCCAGTTGGAGCTCGTCAACGGTGGCGCGCAAACCGTCGAACTCAAGCAGGGCCAGCGCACGACGCTGCGTATTCCGGTCAAAGCCTGGGGCGGTTTGGGCCAGGGCAAGGTGAAAGTGACGGTCAACGGGCTGGACCTGCCGGGTGAAAGCCTGCCGCCGTTCAGCCGGGAGTGGACCCTGGGTGTGCGTCCTGCGTACCCCGCGTTGCTCAAGCAGTATCGCGCGGTGCTGAAAAGCGAACCCTGGAGCTTGCCTGCCGCCACCCTTGAGCAATTCGATACCTCGGGGCGCGAAGCGCTGCTGAGCCTGTCGAGCCGGCCGCCGTTGAATCTCGGGGCGCAGATCAAGGCGCTCAAGGCCTACCCATACGGTTGCCTGGAGCAAACCGCCAGCGGCCTGTACCCGTCGCTGTATGCCGACGATGCGTTGCTCAAGCGCCTGAGCATCAAGGGCGAGCCGGATGCCGAGCGCAAACGCAAGATCGAACTGGGCATCGAACGCCTGCTGGGCATGCAGCGCTACAACGGCAGCTTTGGCTTGTGGGGCGCCGATGGCGAGGAAGAATATTGGCTGACCGCCTACGTCACCGACTTCTTGCTGCGTGCCCGCGACCAGGGTTTTGCCGTGCCGGGCGACGCGCTGAAAAAGGCCAGCGAGCGCCTGTTGCGGTATGTGCAGGAGCGCAACCTGATCGAGGTCGATTACAGCGACAATGCCGAACACACGCGCTTTGCCGTGCAAGCGTATGCAGGCATGGTGTTGGCGCGCAGTCAGCAGGCGCCGCTGGGGGCGTTGCGCAGTATTTTCGAGCGCCGCAGCGATGCGCGTTCCGGGTTGCCGCTGGTGCAGTTGGCCGTCGCCCTGCAAAAAATGGGCGATCAGCCGCGTGCGGACCAGGCCTTGCAGGCCGGCTTGGCGGCGCAGCGCAGCGCCAAGGAATGGCTGGCCGACTATGGCAGCCCGCTGCGTGACCAAGCGATGATCTTGGCCTTGCTTGAAGAAAACGATCTGGCCAAGGGCAAGCGTGAAGAGCGCCTGTTTACGCTGTCGGACCAATTGGCGGCCAGCCCGTATTTGTCGACCCAGGAGCGTAATTCGCTGTTCCTGGCCGGGCGGCTTGGGTTCGCCCGGCCTGAGGCAAACTGGCAAGTATCCCTGACCGGCAGTGGCGGCGTACGCGAGTTGAATAACCAACAATCGACGCTGCAACTGGACGACAAATTGCTCTCCGACGACCTGAGCCTGAGCAATCAGAGTGACACGCCGGTGTATCAGCAACTGACCATTTCGGGTTACCCCCAGGTGCCACCGGCGCCGGGTGGCGAGAACCTGAGCATCCGCCGCGAATACCTGGGCATGAATGGCCAGCCGCTGAACCTGCGCAACCTCAATAGCGGCGACCTGGTACTGGTGCATTTGGCGGTCAGCGCCAAGCAGCGTGTGCCGGATGCCTTGGTGGTCGACCTGCTGCCCGCCGGCCTGGAGCTGGAAAACCAGAACCTGGCGCAAAGCGCCGCCAGCCTGGAAAACGCCAGCAGCCAAGTGAAGGAGTGGCGTGAGTCGATGCAGAACGCGGCGCTCAAGCATCAGGAATTCCGTGATGATCGCTACGTGGCGGCGATCAACCTGGACAGCGATGGCACCACGCACCTGCTGTACCTGGCGCGTGCGGTGACACCGGGCACTTACCGCGTGCCGCCGCCGCAGGTGGAGTCGATGTACCGGCCGAACTGGCAGGCGGTGGGAGAGACCCCGGCGGATCTGGTGATCAAGGGCCGCTGATACTTCAGCTTGGAATGAAGATGAATGTGGGAGGGGCGGTGCGACGATTCGACTGGCTCCCTCCCACAGGGGGCTGTGGCAGTTTCAGGGTCAATGCACGACCCAACTGAGCAGCCACAGGCCCAGCATCAACCAGATAATCCCCATGATGATCGATGCCCGCATGAATGCGCGTACCGCCGAATACAACAACATCAGGCCGATGATCAGCGTGAGAATGCTGATGATCGAGGTGTCCATGCCCAACGTGCGCGACAGGCCTTCGATAAAGTTGCCGCCGGCATGGGTCAGCGCACCGAACAGCCCACTGAGGCCATCGACGATAAACCGGATGACGGAACCGAGCGCCTGGCCCAACCATTCGAAGAAGCTTTCTACCTGCATGTGTGTGTCCTGATGAGAAGGTGGGCGTATCTGTGCATTGGTTGTTATTGCGACAGGCTAGTTCCCTACAAGCATAGAGGTTTGCCGGTTTGAGGTTTCGATTAATCATGGGTGGATGGACTCAGTCCAATGTGGGAGGGGCAAGTCGAATCGTCGCACCGCTCCTCCCACAGTTACTGCGCTGGGCTCTTGGGTCTGTGCTGCTGGTGATTGCCCTGTTATGGCTGGCCGACCGCATCTGGCCCTTGCCCTTGCCCCAGGATGACCTGGCACGGGTGGTTCTGGCCGAGGATGGCACACCGTTGTGGCGGTTCGCCGATGCCAATGGCGTGTGGCGCTACCCGGTGCAGACCAACGAAGTGTCGCCGTATTACCTGGATGCGTTGCTCACCTACGAAGACCGCTGGTTCTTCCAGCACCCGGGCGTAAACCCGCTGGCACTGGCGCGGGCGACCTGGCAGAACCTGACCGGTGCGCGGGTGGTGTCCGGCGGCAGCACCTTGTCGATGCAGGTGGCGCGCTTGCTCGATCCGCATTCGCGCACCTTCCAGGGAAAGTTGCGTCAACTGTGGCGTACGGCGCAGCTGGAATGGCACTTGTCCAAGGATGAAATTCTCACCCTTTACCTCAACCGCGCGCCGTTTGGCGGCACCTTGCAAGGCGTGGCGGCGGCCAGTTGGGCCTACCTGGGCAAGTCCCCGTCACAGTTGACCCATGCCGAAGCGGCGCTGCTCGCGGTGTTGCCCCAGGCGCCGAGCCGTTTGCGCCCGGACCGTCACGCGCAACGCGCCCAGGCTGCCCGCGACAAGGTGCTGCGCCGCCTGGGCGAGTTCAAGGTATGGCCGCAATCAGCCGTCGATGAAGCCCTGCAAGAGCCGCTGTTGCTCGCCCCGCGCCTGGAGCCAAGCCTTGCCCCGTTGCTCGCCCGGCGTCTGAACCGCCCCGACAGCCCGCCGCTTATTCGCACCACCGTGGACGCCAACCTGCAACGCCGCCTCGAAGACCTGCTGCTGGGATGGCGTGCGCGGTTGCCGGAGCACACCTCGGCCGCGATCCTGGTGGTCGAGGCAGAAAGCATGGCGGTGCGCGCCTACCTGGGCTCGGTGGACATCAACGACGCCAAGCGTTTCGGTCATGTGGACATGATCAGCGCGTTGCGTTCGCCCGGCTCCACCCTCAAACCCTTTTTGTACGGCATGGCGTTGGATGAAGGCTTGATCCACTCCGAATCGCTGTTGCAAGACGTGCCCCGGCGCTACGGCGATTACCGGCCGGGCAACTTCTCCATGGGGTTTACCGGCGCGGTGCCGGCGAGCACGGCGCTGTCCAGTTCGCTCAACCTGCCGGCGGTGCAGTTGCTGGAAGCGTACGGGCCCAAGCGCTTTGCCGCCCAGATGCGTATCGGCGGCGTGCCCCTGGCATTGCCGGCGTTGGCCGAGCCCAACCTGGCGCTGATCCTGGGCGGCGCGGGTAGCCGACTGGAAGACCTGGTGAGCGGCTACAGCGCCTTCGCCCGCGACGGCAAGAGCGCCACCTTGCGATTGCAGCCGGACGACACGCTTAGAGAACGGCCGTTGCTGTCGCCAGGGGCTGCCTGGATTGTGCGGCGCATCCTCAGCGGCCAGGCACGGCCGGACCGCGACCCGCGCGCCGAACTGGTCCAGCGCCCGGTGCTGGCCTGGAAAACCGGCACCAGCTACGGTTTTCGCGACGCCTGGGCGATCGGCGTGGGGCCGCGCTATTTGATCGGCGTGTGGATCGGCCGACCGGACGGCACGCCGGTGCCGGGGCAGTTCGGCCTGGCTTCGGCTGCGCCGTTGATGCTGCAAGTACACGACGTGCTGACCAACCGCGACAGCCAGCGCGGCATCAGCGCCCCGGTTAAACCGGTGCCGGCGAACGTGGGTGTGGCGGCGATCTGTTGGCCGCTCGGCCAGCCCATGAGCCGCGGCGACCCCAATTGCCGGCGCCAGCGCTTCGCCTGGACACTGGACAACACCACGCCGCCGACCTTGCAGGCCTTGGACCAACCGCTGAGTGTGGGCTTGATGGAAAGTATCTGGGTCAACGCCAGGGGGCTGCGGGTGGATGCCCATTGCCCGGGCGCGGTCGCCAGGCGTATCGCCCTGTGGCCCGCGCCGCTGGAACCGTGGCTGCCGAGGGCGGAACGCCGTGAAGCGCGCATCCCGGCGGCCGACCCGGAGTGCCCGCCACCGGCACTGGCGGCGTCCTCGCCGCTGTCAATCGTCGGCGTGCGCGAAGGCGACCAACTGCGCCTGCCCGCCGGCAGCCAACAAACCTTGCGCCTGAAACTTTCCGCCCTGGGCGGCAGTGGCCGACGCTGGTGGTTCCTCAACGGCGAGCCGCTGGGCGACAGTGCCAATCAGGACTTCATCAATGCCAGTTTCGAGCGGTTGGGGCGTTATCAGCTCAGTGTCCTTGATGAGGCTGGCCAAACGGCACGCCTTGAATTCAGCGTTGTTGATTAAATTGCCATCGGGAGCAAGCCCCGATGGCGGCCTTGAGCACAACGCACCTATTCACTTGCCTTCATCCCTGATCCCCCCGAAGCTACACACCTTCAGGAGCCCAGCATGAACCTCGAACACCTCACCGAACGCCTGCACCGCATCCGCGATACCAACCACTGGAAGCAGTTCCACAGCCCGAAAAACCTGGCCATGGCCGCCAGTGTGGAAATGTCCGAACTGGTGGAGATTTTCCAATGGCTCACCGAAGACCAATCGCGCCAGTTGCCTGCCGATAAACTTGCCCACGCCGGGCAGGAAGTCGGCGATATCGTGCTGTACCTGCTGTTGTTGTGCAGCGAGTTGGGCCTGGACATGAACGAAGTGGTACGCGCCAAACTGGCCGACAGCGAACGGCGGTTTAGCCATGAGTGATCGCCATTTCGACCAGTTGGCCACGCGCTTTGCCGAGAAGATCTACGGTGGCGCCAAAGGTGCGATCCGTCTGGCGGTGTTGCAGGCCGACCTGGCCGAAGCGCTGCCGGATCGGCCCTTGCGCGTGCTGGATATTGGCGCAGGCCTGGGGCATATGTCGCTGTGGCTGGCCGAGCGCGGGCATCAGGTAACCCTGGCCGAACCCGCCGAGCCGATGCTCGACGGCGCGCGCCAACGGTTTGCCGAAGCAGGGCAGGCCGCGACCTTTATCCATGCGCCCTGGCAAGACCTGCTCGGCCAACTCACCGAACCCTACGACCTGGTGCTGTGCCACGCCGTGCTGGAATGGCTGGCCGAACCCCATGCGATCCTGCCGGTGCTGCATCAGTTGACGGTGCCCGGCGGCTGGCTGTCCCTGGCGTTCTACAACCGTGATGCGCTGATTTACCGCAACCTGCTCAAAGGCCACTTTCGCAAAATGCGCAAGAACGACATGGCCGGCGAGAAGCAGAGCCTTACCCCGCAGCAGCCCCTCGACCCACGCGAATTGGCGGCGCAACTCCAGGGGTTGTGGCAGGTCGAAAGCCAAAGTGGGGTGCGGGTGTTCCACGACTACATGCCGGTGGAATTCCAGGCCCGCGCCCATCTTCAGGACCTTGTAGAGATGGAACTCGCTCACCGTCGTCACCCAAGCTTTGCCGGACTTGGGCGTTATTTGCACTGGATCTGCCGTCCGGTTTAAGCGGCCCAGTCTGCGGAGGTCGAAATGCGTCGTCTCTGTTTGATCCTGTTATCCCTCGGCCTGAGCGCTTGCTCAAGCCCCAACCCCTACGTCGCAGCCTCGGCCCCGATGCCGCCGGCACCGGCCCAGGCGGCCACCACCTTTGATACCAGCGCCTACCCGGCGCCGGTGCGCGATTACGGCGCCTACCGCAATTGGGCCTGGCGCAACGGCCAGCTGCCGGCGGGCACGGCGTGGGCTGATTCGGCGCAAGTGGCCGAAGCGGTCAGCGGTGCCCTTGACCAGCGCGGCTTGCGCCCGCTGCATGACAAGCGTGCCCCGGACCTGTGGGTAAGCGCCGATGTGCGCCTGGAGAAGCGCCTCAAACAGGTCCAGGACGACTATGGCTACGGCTACGGTGGCTATAACCGTTACGGCAATGGCTACGGCATGTACAACTCGGCGCCCATCGTGCGCACTTATGAAGTGCAAGTGGTGGTGGTGCGCGTCAATCTGTTCGACGCGCGCAGTGGCCAGCCGGTGTGGAGCGCCAGCGCGGAAACCAGCAGCCAGGGCAGCCTCAGCGAGCGCGCGGATGCGTTGCGCCAGGCGGTGCAAAAGGCGCTGACGGCGTATCCTCCGAGTTAACAGCTATTCTCATCTGACGCCTTGCTCGTTTTTGGAGATCACCATGTTTCGTCGCATCGCTACGCTTGCTGTTGTCGTGCTGCTGGGCGGTTGCCAGACCAGCCAGGTCAACCACGATTTCGACGCCAGCCGAGATTTCGCCGCCTACCGCAGTTGGGCCTGGAAAGACCCGGCGCTGCAATACCGCCCGGATGATCCGCGTATCAAGAGCGACCTTACCGAGCAGCGCATCCGCCAAGCCGTGGGCGACCAACTCGACCAACGCGGCCTGCGCCCTGCGGCGGCCGGTACCAGGGCTGACCTGAACGTGCAGGCGTACCTGATCGTCGAAGACCGCCAGCAACAAGTCACCACCCGCTACGGTGGCGCCTGGGGTGGCCCGTGGAATGGCTATTGGGGCGTGCCGATGTACGACGAAACGCGCAACATCACCTACAAAGTCGCGACCATCCAGATCGACCTGCTCGACGGCAAGGACGGCAAACTGGTGTGGCGCGGCAGCGATGAACAGATGATGAGCAGCACGCCCAACCCCCAGGATCGCGACAAAGCCATTCGCACCACCGTGAGCCGCGTGCTCTCCAGCTATCCGCCGCACTGAAAAACGCCGCACCGGCCCCAGAGGCTGTCGTACCGGTGGTGATGGTCAGGTCGCGGGCGGTTACGCCTAAGATCGGCAAGCTGCCCAGGGTGGTGCCCAGCGTGTGTCGGTGCCGGCGCCGCTGCTGCAGCCGCCGAGCGTCATTGCGACTGCCAGGGCCAATGCGGTACTGGTTTTCCAAATGTATAGGTGTTTTAAATCAGAAGCTTAATTAACAGAAGTGGGCCTGATCAGGCCCGCTATAACTTTTTGCGTATATATACAATTAATCAATGCCGTTCCGTGATCGGCTGCCATTTACCCCGCATATGTTCAATGTCGCCCGCACCTTTCAACATCAATTCGCCACGGGCACCGGCAGCACTGGCAAGCAATACCACTTCACTGGGCAGGCGCACGGGCTTCTGGAACTCGACCGTTAGTTCAATATTGGCCGCGGGCAGATGCTCAGCCAGTGCGGCGAGTGTGCGCGCCTTGTTCCACAGGCCGTGGGCGATGGCCTGGGGGAAGCCGAACAGTTTTGCAGTGAAGGCACTGAGGTGGATCGGGTTGTAGTCGCCCGACACACGGGCATAGCGGCGACCGATATCGGCCGGGGCTTTCCAGCGGGTGATTTCGCCGGTTTGAGTGGGGGCGGCTTGCACGGCCTGCGCCGTTTCGCCGTCGAGTTTCACGCCTCGGCACAGCATGCGACTTTCGGCTTCCCACAACAGGCCGAGGGAATCTTCGACGCGGGTCACCACGTCAAACGTCGCACCCTTGGGGTGTGGCTGCAGGTTTTGCGCGTGCACGGCGATGGACAGTTCACTCACACCGCCCAAAGGCCGGTGGATGCGTATGCGGTTGCTCAGGTGGATCAAGCCCAACAGCGGGAAAGGAAAGGCGTGATCGGTGAGCAGCTGCATCTGCAAGCCGAACGCCAGGATATGCGGGTAGGTGGCCGGCAGCACCGGGCTGTCGGCAAACCCGCAGACTTTGCGATAGGCCGCCACCTGCCAGGAATTGACGCTGACCCGGCAGCGCACGCCCTGTTCAGGCAGGGCCGTGCCGGTGATCTTGCGTTTGAGTGCCGCGCGCCAATACAGCGGCGGCAGAAACGGGGGCTGCTCAAGGTCTGCCATTGCATGCATCACGCTCCTAATAGGCTTTGCCCACACACCCGCACGGCTTGCCCACTGACCGCACCGGAGCCCGGCTGGGCCAGCCACGCCACGGCCTCGGCGACGTCCTGCGGCACACCGCCCTGGCCCAGCGAACTCATGCGTCGCCCGGCTTCGCGCAGGGCAAACGGAATGTGCGCGGTCATCTGGGTTTCGATAAACCCTGGGGCCACGGCGTTGATGCTGATCCCGCGTTCCGCCAGCAGCGGCGCCCATGCCTGGGCCAGGCCAATCAAGCCTGCCTTGCTCGCGGCATAGTTGGTTTGCCCACGGTTACCGGCGATACCGCTGATGGACGCCAGCAGCACCACGCGTGCGTTGTCGTGCAGGGTGTGGCTGTCGAGCAGTGCCTGGGTCAGTACTTGCGGGGCACTGAGGTTGACCGCCAGCACTGCGTCCCAATATTCCGGGGTCATGTTGGCCAGGGTCTTGTCGCGGGTGATCCCTGCGTTGTGCACCAGGATGTCCAGGCCATCGGGCAACTGTTCGATCAACTGGCCGGCGGCGTCTTCGGCGCAGATATCCAGCACCACTGGGCGCGCACCCAGGCGCGCGGCCAACGCTTCGAGATCGGCCTTGGCTTGGGGCACATCCAGCAGGATGACGTCGGCGCCATCGCGGGCCAGGGTTTCGGCGATGGATGCGCCGATGCCTCGGGCCGCGCCAGTGACCAGCGCCTTGCGCCCGGCCAACGGGCGAGTCCAGTCTTCAACGGGCGTGGCGCAGGCCTGCAGGCGAATCACTTGGCCAGAGATGTACGCGCTTTTTGGCGAGAGGAAGAAGCGCAGCGCGCCTTCCAACTGGTGTTCGGCACCTTCGCCGACGTAGAGCAATTGCAGCACGCCGCCGTTGCGCAGCTCTTTGGCCAGGGAGCGGCTGAACCCTTCCAGGGCGCGCTGGGCGCTGGCGGCGAACGGGTCGCGCAGGCTTTCCGGGGCACGGCCGAGGATCACCAGGTGCGCGCTGTTATCCAGGTTTTTGAGCAGCGGTTGGAAGAATTCGCGAAGCTGCTTGAGTTGATCGGTGTGCTGCAAGTGGCTGGCATCGAACACCACGGCCTTGAGTTTTGGGCCGTGCCCTGGAATCCACGTCGAGGTCTCGGTGCCGTAGCTGTAGATGGCCTCGGTGAGTTTATGGGCAAACGCCTGCACCCCGCTCGCCAGTGCGCCACCGCCCAACAGCAGGGCACCGTCCACCGGGCGCAGGCGCCCGGCTTGCCAGCGTTCCAGGCGTACCGGTGACGGCAGGCCAAGGGCGGCGACCAGGCGATGGCCGAGGCTTGAGTTGGCGAAGTCGATATAACGGTCAGACATGGAACGCTCTCCGAAGGCTGGGGTTCAAAGGGTTGACCATCCCAGGGTAGCAGTCGTTCGACTAGGCTCAGCTATCTGGCCCACCGCAGCCGCCCACCCCACAGAGGGAGCTTTCCATGACTCAATTGCGCCGTGTAGCGATCATTGGCGGTAACCGCATTCCGTTCGCCCGTTCCAATGGCCCCTACGCCACGGCAAGCAACCAGGCGATGCTGACAGCGGCGCTCGAAGGCCTGATCGAACGCTACAACCTGCACGGCCTGCGCATGGGTGAAGTGGCCGCCGGCGCGGTGCTCAAGCATTCGCGTGATTTCAACCTCACCCGCGAATGCGTGCTGGGCTCGCGCCTGTCGCCGCAAACCCCGGCCTACGACATCCAGCAGACCTGCGGCACCGGGCTGGAGGCGGCGCTGCTGGTGGCCAACAAAATTGCGTTGGGCCAGATCGAATGCGGCATCGCGGGCGGGGTGGACACCACCTCCGACGCGCCGATCGGCGTGAATGAAGGGCTGCGCAAAATCCTGCTGCAGGCCAACCGCAGCAAATCCATGGCCGATAAATTAAAACTTCTGTTACAACTTCGTCCCCATCACCTCAAGCCCGAGCTGCCGCGCAATGGCGAGCCGCGTACCGGGTTGTCCATGGGCCGGCACTGTGAGTTGATGGCGCAGACCTGGCAGATTCCCCGTGCCGAGCAGGACCAGCTCGCCCTTGAAAGCCACCAGAAAATGGCCGCGTCCTACGCCGAAGGCTGGCACAACGATTTGCTCACTCCGTTCCTGGGGCTGACCCGCGATAACAATCTGCGCCCCGACCTGAGCCTGGAAAAACTGGCGGCGCTCAAACCCGCGTTCGAACGCAGCGAAAAGGGCACGCTCACCGCCGGCAACTCCACGCCGCTCACCGATGGTGCATCCCTGGTGCTGCTGGGCAGCGAAGCCTGGGCCCAGGAACGTGGCTTGCCGATCCTGGCCTATTGGCGCGATGGCGAAGCGGCAGCCGTGGATTTCGTCAATGGCGCCGAAGGCCTGCTGATGGCGCCGGTGTATGCCGTGCCACGGTTGTTGGCGAGGAATGGTCTGACGCTGCAAGACTTCGATTACTACGAGATCCACGAAGCTTTCGCGGCCCAGGTGTTATGCACCCTCAAGGCCTGGGAAGACGCCGACTACTGCAAGACCCGCCTGGGCCTGGACGCGCCACTGGGTTCCATCGACCGCAGCCGGTTGAATGTGAAGGGCAGCTCGCTGGCGGCCGGCCACCCGTTTGCCGCCACGGGTGGCCGTATCGTCGCCAACCTGGCCAAATTGCTGGGCACGGCGGGCAAGGGGCGCGGGTTGATTTCGATCTGCGCCGCGGGTGGGCAAGGCGTCACGGCGATTATTGAGCGTTGATTGCCATGGAAACTGGCATATAGGATGCATTCTTGAGTGGTCAAAGGTCGGTCGCCTCTCCCACCGGCGGGCCGATTGCCGTATAACGAGTGCCATACGCGTATTTGGTAATAAAGGACCCACAATAAAAGCTGATGAAGACTCCTAAACGCATTGAACCCCTGATCGAAGACGGTCTGGTCGACGAAGTGCTGCGCCCACTCATGAGTGGTAAAGAAGCAGCTGTTTATGTGGTGCGCTGCGGCAACGAATTGCGTTGCGCCAAGGTTTACAAGGAGGCGAATAAACGAAGTTTTCGTCAGGCGTCCGAATACCAGGAAGGGCGCAAGGTCCGTAACAGCCGTCAGGCCCGGGCCATGGCCAAGGGCTCCAAGTTCGGCAAGAAAGAAACCGAGGATGCCTGGCAGAACGCCGAAGTCGCGGCGTTGTTTCGCCTGGCCGGTGCTGGCGTTCGCGTGCCCCAGCCGTTCGACTTCCTCGAAGGCGTACTGCTGATGGAACTGGTGGCCGACGAGTACGGCGATGCGGCGCCGCGTCTGAACGACGTGGTGCTGGAGCCGGACCAGGCGCGTGAATACCACGCCTTCCTGATCTCCCAGATCGTGCTGATGCTGTGTACCGGCCTGGTGCACGGTGACCTGTCCGAGTTCAACGTGCTGCTCACACCTACGGGCCCGGTGATCATCGACCTGCCCCAGGCGGTGGATGCGGCGGGCAACAACCACGCGTTCAGCATGCTGGAGCGGGATGTCGGCAATATGGCTTCCTACTTCGGGCGCTTTGCCCCGGAGCTGAAGAAGACCAAGTACGCCAAGGAAATGTGGGCGCTGTATGAAGCCGGCACTTTGCACCCGGCCAGCGTATTGACCGGTGAGTTCGATGAGCCGGAAGAATTGGCGGACGTGGGCGGTGTGATCCGCGAGATCGAAGCGGCACGTTTGGATGAAGAGCGTCGTCAGGCGATTCGGGCTGCGGATGATGCGCCCGCGAGCAAAGCGTCCGAAGAGCCACCGCCTCCGCCTTGGATGCAGTGATCTTCCAGCAAATGAAGATCTGAAAAATGTGGGAGGGGGCTTGCCCCCTCCCACATTGGTTTTTGGTGGGCCACTAAGATGATCAGGGGCAGCAACTGCCCGATGCCAACTCCTTGAGAATCGGGCAATCCGGTCGATCATCACCGTGGCAGTGTTCCACCAAGTCTTGCAACGTGTCGCGCAGTTGCCCCAGTTCCACAATTTTCTGATTCAACTCCTCGATATGCTGGCGTGCCAGGGCTTTCACATCGGCGCTGGCCCGTTGCCGGTCCTGCCACAGGGTCAGCAGCTTGCCGACCTCCTCCAGTGAAAACCCCAGATCCCGCGAACGCTTGATGAATGCCAGGGTGTGTAGGTCCTCAGCGCCGTACACGCGGTAACCGCTGTCGGTACGGTGGGCGGCCTTGAGCAGGCCGATGGACTCGTAGTAACGAATCATCTTTGCACTCAGCCCGCTCTGGCGGGCGGCTTGGCCGATGTTCATGGGCGTTGATCCTCCAGATCCTTGGGTTTCCAGGTTTTGAGCAGCAGTGCATTGCTCACCACGCTGACACTGGACAAGGCCATGGCTGCGCCCGCAAGCACCGGGTTAAGCAGGCCGAATGCGGCCAGGGGAATGCCGATCAAGTTATACACAAAGGCCCAGAACAGGTTCTGGCGGATTTTTGCGTAGGTCTTGCGGCTGATCTCCAGCGCGGCCGGCACCAGGCGTGGGTCGCCGCGCATCAGGGTGATCCCGGCGGCGTGCATGGCCACGTCGGTGCCACCGCCCATGGCGATGCCGATATCGGCGGCGGCCAGGGCCGGGGCGTCGTTGATGCCGTCGCCGACCATGGCCACCACCGCGGTTTTCTTCAGTTCGGCGACGGTGGCGGCTTTATCGGCGGGCAGCACTTCGGCGTGTACGTCGTCGATGCCCAGCGCCTGCGCGACTACTCGCGCGCTGCCGCGATTGTCGCCGGTAAGCAGGTGGCTGCTGATATTGCGTGCCTTGAGTTGCGTCACCGCTTGCAGTGCGCCGGGCTTGAGGGTGTCGCCAAAGGCGAACAGCCCCAGCACCTTGGGTTGCGCGCCTTGTTCAAGCAGCCACGACAGGGTGCGGCCTTCGGCCTCCCAGTCTTGGGCGCGGGTGGCCAGGTCGCCTGCGCTCAAGCCGCTCTCTTGCAACAAGCGGCGGTTGCCCAGGGCCAGTTGCCGGCCGTCCAGGGTGCCGGCGATGCCGCGTCCGGTCAGGGATTGGCTGGCGCTCACATCCGCGACTGCCAGCCCTCGTTCGTCGCAGGCATCCAGCACTGCCTTGGCCAACGGGTGTTCGCTGCCACGCTGCAGCGCGCCGGCCTGTTGCAGCAGCAAGGCTTCATTGCCATCCAGCGCCGCCAAGTGGGCGATTTTGGGTGCGCCGGACGTGAGGGTGCCGGTCTTGTCGAACACCACGGCGCTCACTGCATGGGCACGCTCCAGGGCTTCGGCGTCTTTGATCAGGATGCCGTAGCGGGCGGCGACGCCGGTGCCGGCCATGATTGCAGTCGGGGTGGCCAGCCCGAGGGCGCAAGGACAGGCGATCACCAGTACCGCCACGGCGTTGATAATCGCGGTTTCCAGCGAGGCGCCGTATAACCACCAGCCCAGCAGAGTGATCACGGCCAGCACCAGCACGGCCGGTACGAAGACCTGGCTGACTTTATCCACCAGTTTCTGGATCGGCGCCTTGGCGGCCTGGGCGTCTTCCACCAGGCGGATGATCCTGGCCAATACGCTTTCGGCGCCCAGCGCGGTGGTGCGTACCAGCAGGCGGCCTTCGCCATTGATGGCGCCGCCGGTGACCTTATCGCCCGGTTGTTTGGGCACCGGCAGGCTTTCTCCGCTGATCAGCGCTTCGTCGGCGTGGCTTTGCCCTTCGAGCACTTCACCGTCCACCGGGAAGCGCTCGCCCGGCTTGACCAGCACCCGGTCATCCAGCTTCAGCGCGCTGATGGCCACATCTTCTTCGCGGCCGTCCTGCACACGAATGGCGCGTTCAGGGCGCAGGGCTTCCAGCGCACGGATGGCGCTGGCGGTCTGGCGTTTGGCACGGCTTTCCAGGTATTTGCCGAGCAGTACCAGGGCAATCACCACGGCCGAGGCTTCAAAATACAGGTGCGGCATGCTGCCTGCGGGGGCGGTGAGCCATTCATACAGGCTCAGGCCGTAACCGGCGCTGGTGCCGATGGCCACCAGCAAGTCCATATTGCCGGCACCGGCGCGCACGGCTTTCCAGGCGGCGCTGTAAAAGCGCGCACCGAGGATGAATTGTACGGGAGTGGCCAGCGCGAATTGCGCCCAGGCGGGCAGCATCCAGTGCATGCCGAAGGGTTGCACCAGCATTGGCAGCACCAGGGGCAGTGCCAGCGCAATGGCCAGCAGCAGCGCCCAACGCTCGCGGTGCAGGCGCTGGGCCTGGTTGGCGTCGGTGGCGGTTTCGCTTTGGGGCAGGGTGGCGGTGTAGCCGGCTTTGTCGACGGCCGCGATCAATACGGCCGCGTCCATCTGGCCCATGACTTCAACATGGGCGCGCTCGTTGGCCAGGTTGACGCTGACGCTTTGCACCCCAGGCACCTTGCCCAATGCGCGCTCGACACGCCCGGCACAGCTGGCGCACGTCATGCCGCTGATGGGCAGGTCAAAGGTGGTGGATCCGTTCATGGGGCAGTCCTCCGGAAGAAGTTGCGCCTAGGATCAACCTTGACCTGTGGGGAAGGTCAAGCGCCTTAGTAGTCCAATTTGGCGCCTTTGAGGTACATGCCGTCCGGGCCTTGGGCGATACGCAACTTGCGCACGTCACCGGCCTTGAGCGTGATGTTTTGCGCAGGCGGAGCGAGCAGACCGGGCAAGCAGCCTGCTGCCTGGCCCGGCAACAGTTTGAGGCGCAGCGATACCGTTCCGGGCGCCAGGTTGAACGAGGTGGCCTGTTCCTGGAACAGCCGACCGGCGAGCTGGTCATTGAGATACAGGCCGATCTCACAATTGGTCGACACCTCCAGGCGCTCCCGGGAAATGATCAGCACTGCATAGTCTTCAGCGGCGCTGGCCAAGGGCGCAGCGGCAGACAAGCTCATCAGGCCGACAAGGCCAAAATACGACCAGCGCATGGCGAATGCTCCGTGGGTTGAATCAACGATGCCTCAAGCTTGGCCGACCGTGCCGCCGAATACCAGCCCGGCCGATATTTTCAAAACTTGACCTTGCCATCGTGGCAAGGTCGAGACTGGCGTCAACCTCATCAAAGGAGTCATGTCATGCAAGTATTCAGCGTTGAAGGAATGACCTGCGGCCATTGCGTCAAAGCGGTGACCCAGGCGGTGCAGAGCCAGGACCCGGCGGCCAGTGTGAAGGTGGATCTGGCTGCCGGGGAAGTGGGCGTGGAAAGCCGTTTGTCTGCCGACGAGGTGATCAACCTCATTAAAGAAGAAGGCTATAAAGCCACGCTCGCCTGATTTTAATAGTTAGCGAGCTATCGTTATGTTCAAGGCACCCAGGCCCGGCTAGACTGTCGGGCTGCCGACTCACTTGGGTGCCTGATGAACCTTCGCATAATTCTGATCCTGGGGGCCTTGAGCGCCTTTGCCCCGCTGGCGATCGACTTTTACCTGCCGGGCTTTCCGGCAATGGCCACGGCGTTCGCCACCGATGAAAAACACATCCAGTTGACCCTGGCGGTGTATTTCGCAGGGTTGGCCATCGGCCAATTGATCTACGGCCCGCTGGCGGATCGCTTTGGCCGGCGCGGGCCGCTGCTTAGCGGCGTGACCTTATTTACCCTGGCGTCTTTCGCCTGTGCCTACGCACCTTCCCTCGACTGGCTGATCGGCGCCCGCTTCGTGCAGGCCCTGGGCGGTTGCGCGGGCATGGTGATTTCCCGCGCGGTGGTCAGCGACAAATGTGATGCGGTGGGCTCGGCCAAGGTGTTTTCCCAATTGATGCTGGTAACCGGCCTGGCGCCGATCCTTGCGCCGCTGGCCGGCGGCTTGATGGTTGGGGTGTGGGGCTGGCAGTCGATTTTCCTGGCGTTGTCGATCTTCAGCGTAATGGCCGCCGTCGCCGTTGCATTCGGCCTGCCGGAAACTTTCCCGGCCCATCAGCCGCGCCAGCCGCTATCCGGATCGTTGCGCCGCTACTTCGGGCTGCTGTCGGACCGGGTTTACCTCGGTTATGCGCTTACCGGCGCGCTGTCGATTGCCGGCATGTTTGCCTATATCGCCGGTTCACCGTTCGTGTTTATCAAGCTTTATGGCGTGCCCGCCGAGCATTACGGCTGGGTGTTCGGTTCCAACGCTGCCGGTTTTATATTGGTGGCGCAGCTCAACGCGCGCCTGCTGGCCAAGCGTGGCCCGGCGTTTTTGCTGTCGCGCACGGTGTGGCTCTACGCGTTGGCAGGCATGACGCTGCTGGGCATTTCGGCGTTGCACACTGATGCACTGTGGCCATTGCTGGTGCCGCTGTTTATCTGCATCGCCAGCCTGGGCTGCATTTTGCCCAACACCTCGGCCTGCGCCATGAGCGGGCAGGGCGCCCGTGCCGGTAGCGCCTCGGCGTTGCTGGGCTGCATCCAGTTCGGCGTGGCGGCGGGGGCCGCGTCATTGGTGGGGATGTTGCACGATGGCACGGCTATGCCAATGGCGATGGTCATCAGCTTGTGCGGTGTATTGGCCGTGGCGGTAGCCGTGTCGACCCAGCGCCTGCAGCGGGCCAGGGCCTTGCAGGCGCAGGCCTGAAGGACGCTCAGCCGGCGGCGGATTGTGGCTGGCTGAGCGGGAAACGATGGGGCGCCTGGATGCGCGCCTGCAGGGTATCGGCAAAGGCGCGAGCCTCGGCTTCGGTGTGGAAAACAATGGCTTTCTGGTCCAGACGGACCTCCCATTGGGATTTTGCTAACGCTTTTATCAGGATCTTCATTGCTGACTTCCTCACGTAAAAGAATCGTGGCAAAGGCGGCCAATATAAACCTGAATACGCTCACAAATATGACAAGGATCAAGTCTCTGACTAGCGGTGTCGTCCCTTACTCACGCGAATAACGGACGACACTGACCGACGTTACTGTCAGAAGCCTTCCAGCACGATCTTGCCCTTGGCCTTGCCGCTTTCCAGCAGCGCATGGGCACGGCGCAGGTTGGCGGCATTGATCACGCCAAAGTGTTCACCCAGCGTAGTTTTCAAGGTGCCGGCGTCGATCAGTTCGGCCACGCGGTTGAGCAGGTTGTGCTGCTCGATCATGTCCGGTGTTTCGAACATCGACCGGGTGTACATGAACTCCCAATGCAGCGACAGGCTCTTGCGCTTGAGTTTGCTCACATCCAGCGCCTTGGGGTCGTCGATCAGGGCCAGCTTGCCTTGGGGCCGCAGCGCTTCTACCAGTTGGTCCAGGTGGTGGTCGGTCTGGGTCAAGCTCGCGACGTGGGTCACTTGCGCGTGGCCGGCCTGCTTCAGTGCTTCGCTCAGCGGTTGGCTGTGGTCGATCACCAGATCGGCGCCGAGTGCCTTGGCCCATGCCTGGGTTTGCGGCCGCGAGGCGGTACCGATGACTTTTAGCGCAGTGAGCTGGCTGGCCAATTGAGTCAGGATCGACCCCACACCACCGGCGGCGCCGACGATCAGCAGGCTCTGGCCTTCATCCTGTTTACCCTCACGCACTTGCAGGCGTTCGAACAGCAGTTCCCACGCCGTGATGGCGGTCAACGGCAGCGCAGCGGCCTCGGCAAAGCCCAGCGTCTTGGGCATATGGCCGACGATACGTTCGTCCACGGTGTGCAGTTCGCTGTTGCCGCCCGGGCATACCAGGGAGCCGGCGTAGAACACCTTGTCGCCGGCCTTGAACAGGGTCACTTCGCTGCCGATGGCCTTGACCACACCGGCCACGTCCCAGCCCAACACCTTGGCGGCGCCGTTTTCCGGGGCGACGTTCTGGCGCACCTTGGTGTCCACCGGGTTGACCGAGATGGCTTTGACTTCTACCAGCAGGTCGCGAGGGCCGGCGACCGGTTCCGGCAGGTCGATGTCCTGCAGGGAATTTTCGTCGTTGATGGGCAGTGATGCGTAGTAGGCAATGGCTTTCATGGGGGCTCCGGAAAAAGGGCGGTGATCAGGCAAGAAATTTCAGGCGCTTAAGCTCGAAGTGTTCGAGTACGTCAGCGGCCTTGGCGCGAAACTCCTGGATATGCGCGCTTTGGTCGTGGTCTGCCAGCGCGGCGTCGTTGCTCCAGCGTTCGAGCATGTAGAAGGTCTCGGGGTGTTGCAGGTCTTGGTGCAGGTCGTACTGCTCGCAGCCGGCTTCGCGGCGGGTCGGCTCCAGCAGGCCACGCAGCAGGGGTTCCAAGGTGGCCTGTTGGCCGGGCTTGGCGATCAGGGTGGCGATAACGTTAAAGGCAGCAGACATATTCAACTCCAGGCACGTGAAGAACGGGATGAACAGATCATTGGCTATTTCCCCGCAAGAAAAAAGCGGCTAAAACAGCACGCTGTTTCAACCAAATTTTGATAATGGGGCGCCAAATGCTGCGTTTTGATGATTTGCAGCTGTTTGTGCGCGCGGCGGACCTGGGCAGTTTGTCGGCGGCGGCTCGAGTGATGGACCTGTCACCCGCTGTAGCCAGCGCAGCGCTTAAACGCATCGAGCAGCAACTGGGCGCGCGCTTGCTGGCACGCTCCACTCGCAGCCTGCGGCTGACTGCCGAAGGTGAAGGCTTTTTGGAATATGCCCGCGCGGCCTTGAGCTCACTGGACGAAGGGCGGCGCCTATTGGCCAGCGGCCAGGACCATGTCAGTGGTGTGTTGCAACTGTCGGCGCCCTCGGATTTTGGTCGCAACCAGCTGTTGCCATGGCTGGATGAATTCCAGCGTGAACACCCCCAGCTCGCCGTGCGTCTGCTGCTGGGCGATCGGATTGCCGACCTGTTCCGCCAGCCGGTGGACATCGCCCTGCGCTACGGTGAGCCCGAAGATTCGAGCCTGATCGCATTGCCGGTGGCGCCGACCAATATTCGCGTGCTGTGTGCCGCCCCCGGTTACCTGGCGCGCCACGGCGAGCCCCGGCACCTGGAGCAACTGGCCCAGCATAATTGCCTGCTTTACATGCTGGGCAGCCGGGTGCATGACCACTGGACATTCCACGACGGCAAGCGCGAAGTCAGCCTGACGGTGTCCGGAGACCGATTCAGCGATGATGCCGATGTCGTCCGGCGCTGGGCTGTGGCGGGAGTGGGCATTGCCTACAAATCCTGGCTGGATGTGAGCAGCGACGTGCTGACCGGGCGCTTGCGCCTGATCCTGCCGGAGCTGCGTGGCGAGCCTACGCCGCTCAATCTGCTGTGCGCCCACCGTGCCCAGCTGAGCAAACCCATCAACCTGCTGCGCGAAATGCTCGCGGCGCGCTGTGCGACATTGACGGCGCAGTTGCCGTCCCGAGCGGGCGTTGGGCAATAACCTCCACCATCAGCGGAAATTTCGCTCAAGCCCTGTCCCTATTCCCGGTGTCAGACGCCACGGAACTGGCGCTTGGCGCACCTATACTTTGGCGCCAACTGCGGTACAAAAATAATTCGACAGGGAGTTAATAGATGGAAGAGGCACCTTGCATCAGTCAGATCGCCAGCTTGCTCGCCGAGCCCAAACGCACCGCCATGCTGTGGTCCTTGATGGACGGCTCGGCCAAGTCATCGCAGGAACTGGCGACAGTGGCCGGGTTGTCGGCGGCCTCGGCCAATGCGCATCTGGCACGGTTGACGGGTAGCGGCTTGCTGCGTGTCGAGGCGCGACGTGGCAAACGGCTGTTTCGCGTGGCGGCCGCCGATGTTTGCGCTGCCATCGACGCCTTGGCCAGTACCACCCTGGCCAGTGCGGCACGCAGCGCGCCGGATGCTTCACCCGCGGTGCTGCTGGCGCCGCCCTCGTTGAGACGGGCGCGACTGTGCCATGGCCACCTCGGTGGCGAAATGGCGGCGGGGCTGTATGAACGGATGATGGCGGCGGGGTGGCTCGAACGTCATGAGCATCGTACCGACGTCACGGTCAAAGGCGCGCATTGCCTGGCGCAGCTGGGCATTTTTACCCAGGCACTGGTATCGCCGCTGGTGTGCGACTGTTTCGACTGGAGCCAGCAGCAACCGCACTTGGGCGGTGCGCTGGGCGCGGGGTTAATGCAATTGTTCCTGCAGTCGAACTGGATCAGCCTGGTCAACGAGTCCCAGGCCGTGCAGGTCAACGAGATCGGCATTCAGGAGATCGCCCGATTGACCCTGCGGTAGGCGCCAGCGCCTTCAGGCGCCCACGCCTACCGTCGGGGCGTGTCAGGGTTTTACGAGGCGCGCATCCAGACTGTTTTGCGCCAGGCGTTTGGCCTGGTCCTGGGTCATGCCCAGCGAGGTGTACAACGCGTGGAAGTTCTCGGTCACGTAACCGCCGAAGTACGCGGGGTCGTCCGAGTTTACCGTCACCTTCACACCACGCTCGAGCATGTCGAGGATGTTGTGCTGGGCCATGTCATCGAACACGCAAAGCTTGGTGTTGGACAGTGGGCACACGGTGAGCGGGATCTGCTCGTCGATGATGCGCTGCATCAGGCGCTCGTCTTCGATGGCACGTACGCCGTGGTCGATACGCTGGATTTTCAGCAGGTCGATGGCTTCCCAGATGTACTCGGGCGGGCCTTCTTCGCCGGCGTGGGCCACGGTGAGGAAGCCTTCATGGCGGGCACGATCGAATACGCGCTGGAACTTGCTCGGTGGGTGGCCCATTTCCGAACTGTCCAGGCCTACGGCCACGAACGCGTCACGGAACGGCAGCGCCTGGTCGAGGGTTTTCTGCGCTTCGTCTTCGCTCAGATGGCGTAGGAAGCTCAGGATCAAACCGCTGGTGATGCCCAGTTGCTGCTCGCCATCTTTAAGCGCAGCGGCGATGCCGTTAAGCACCACTTCAAACGGCACGCCACGGTCGGTGTGGGTTTGCGGGTCGAAGAAGGGTTCGGTGTGGATCACGTTCTGCGCTTTGCAGCGCAGCAGGTAGGCCCAGGTCAGGTCGTAGAAGTCCTGTGACGTGCGCAGTACGTCGGCGCCCTGGTAATACAGGTCGAGAAACTCTTGCAGGTTATTGAAGGCGTAGGCCTTGCGCAGGGTTTCGACGTCATTCCACGGCAGCGCGATTTTGTTGCGTTCAGCCAGGGCGAACAGCAACTCCGGCTCCAGCGAGCCTTCCAGATGCAGGTGCAGTTCAGCCTTGGGCAGGGCGTTGAGCCAATCGTACATGTCTAAATTCTCATCAGGTGCAATGGCGGCATTCTACAGGTCATGGCTGAAATAATCGGCAAAACCTGACCGGCAGGAGAGTATTCGGTTTATTCGCGCAAGGGCGACGTGAACTAAGGTGTAACGAAACGTTAGCAGCGTGGCGCAGTCTCTACCCCATCAATGACTGATTTGGCGTTTGAAAAGGCCCGTAATGCTCACACTCCTCAAGCAAGAAAAATTCATGCTGCTGGCGCTGATTGCCGCCATCGCCGCTTATCCGCTGGAGCACTGGATGCTGCACAGCGGGCAGATAGTGGCGCTGTTGGCCGGTGTGGCGTTGATCGCTTTTATTGTGGTTGCGTCAATGCGTGTGGCGCATCACGCCGAGCAACTGGCGGAAAAAGTCGGTGACCCCTACGGCACCATGATCCTGACCCTCGCGGCGGTGTTGGTGGAAGTGGTGATCCTGGCGATCATGATGAGTAACGAGCCGTCGCCGACCTTGGTGCGCGACACCATCTATTCGGCGGTGATGCTGGATATCAACGGCATCCTCGGCCTGGCCGCGTTGATGGGTGGCATCAAACATGGCGAACAGTCCTACAACGATGATTCAGCACGCACCTACAGCGTGATGATTCTCACCGCCATGGGCGTATCGATGGTGGTGCCGGAATTTATCCCCGAAGCCGACTGGAAAATTTACTCGGCCTTCACCATTGGCGCGATGGTGGTGCTCTATACCTTGTTCCTGCGCATGCAGGTGGGGCCCCACAGTTATTTCTTCAGCTATAGCTACCCGGAAAAACGCCGCAAAAAACTGCCGGAAGAAGAACAGGAAACGCCGGTGAACCTCGCGTTTTCCATCGGCACTCTGGTGTTTGGCGTGATCGTGATTGGCGCGCTGGCCGAGGTGATGTCCAAGACCCTCGACCTGGCCTGGAAGGCACGGGCGCACCGCCGGTGATCACGGCGATTGTGGTGGCGGCTATTTCGGCCGCGCCGGAGATTCTGACCGCGCTACGCGCCGCACTCGCCAACCGCATGCAGTCGGTGGTGAATATTGCGCTGGGCGCGTCGCTGTCGACGGTGATTTTGACCGTGCCGGTGATGGAGGCCATGGCGCTCTATACCGGCCAGCCGTTCCAGATGGCGATGACGCCGGTGCAAACGGTGATGGTGTTTATCACGTTGATCGTCAGTGCGATCAACCTCAACGATGGCGAAACCAACGCCATCGAAGGGATGACCCATTTTGTGCTGTTTGCGACCTTTATCATGTTGTCGCTGCTGGGCGTGTAGTCAGCCTGCAATCAGGTGTCGCGCGGCCTGGGTGTGATCGGCGATCAAGCCTTTGAGGTCCAGGCCTTCGACCTGGCCATCGACCACGCGCCATTTGCCCGCAATCATCACCCGATCGGCTCGGTCGGCGCCGCACAACAGCAGCGCCGAAATCGGGTCATGACTGCCGGAGAAGCGCAGCTCATCAAGCTTGAACAGCGCCAGGTCGGCCTGTTTGCCCACCGCCAATTCGCCGATATCCGTACGTCCCAGCAATTGCGCCGAGCCTTTGGTGGCCCAGCCCAGTACGCCTTCGGGAGTAATTTTTTCTGCGCCATAACGCAGGCGCTGAATGTACAGGGCCTGACGCGCTTCGAGGATCATGTTCGAGGCATCATTGGACGCAGCCCCATCCACGCCAATACCGATAGGCGCGCCGGCAGCGAGCAAATCCAAGGTCGGGCAGATGCCGGAGGCCAGGCGCATATTCGAACTCGGGCAATGGCAGACACCGGTGCCGGCAGCGCCAAGGCGCGCAATTTCATCCGGGTTGAAGTGAATGCCATGCGCGAGCCAGGTGCGCGGGCCGAGCCAGCCGACGCTGTCGAGGTAATCCACGGTGCGCAGGCCGAAGCGTTGCAGGCAGAAGTCTTCCTCGTCGAGGGTTTCCGCCAAGTGGGTGTGCAGGCGCACATCAAGGCTGCTGGCCATCTCGGCGCTGGCGCGCATGATTTCGGCAGTGACTGAAAACGGTGAGCAGGGCGCCAGGGCAATCTGGATCTGCGCCCCGTCGTCCCGCTCATGGTATTGGCGGATCAGCCGTTGACTGTCGTCGAGGATCACCTGGCCTTGCTGCACCGTCTGCTGGGGCGGCAAGCCGCCGTCCGCTTCGCCCAGGCTCATGGAGCCCCGGGTGAGCATCGCGCGCATGCCCAATTCGCGCACGCTGGCGACTTGTACATCGATGGCGTTTTCCAGCCCATCGGGGAACAGGTAGTGGTGGTCGGCCGCCGTGGTGCAACCTGAGAGCAGCAACTCGGCCAGCGCGACTTTGCTGGCCAGGGCGAGTTTTTCCGGGGTCAGGCGTGCCCATACCGGGTACAGGGTTTTGAGCCACGGGAACAACGGCTGGTTGACCACCGGCGCCCAGGCACGGGTGAGGGTTTGGTAAAAGTGATGGTGGGTGTTGATCAACCCCGGAAGGACCACATGCTCACGGGCATCGAACACCTGTGTGCAGGGCTGCGTGGGGACTTGCCCGTGGGCCAGCACTTGGGTGATCACACGGTCTTGCAGCACCAGGCCGCCACGCGCGTCGAGGCCATTGGCGGTGAAAATCGCGAGGGGGTTTTTTAACCAGATACGGGTCGCAGGCATTGGCCGGCTCCTCTGAATGATGGGTTCAGGTTTGCCAGCTCAGTGTTGCCCTGTCTGCTGATCCAGGGTCGCCGGGAAGGGCGAGATGCTTAGACTACGTGTAGTTCGAGGTCTGGTCTAGATGTAGGAAAGCGGATACGGCCAGTGTGGGAGCGGCTTGCTCCCACCGTCTGCCCCGTGGTGTTTACCAGGCGATGGTGTCGCCTTTGTAGTCCACGAAGTGATGGCCGCCTTTGCCGGTGTAGGCGTTCACTTGGTCGACCAGGCCGCGCACGCTGGTGTCGACATCGATGTGCGCGTCTTCACCACCCATGTCGGTTTTGACCCAGCCCGGGTGCATCGACAGGACGGTGAGCTTATGGTCGCCGAGTTGGGTGATGAAACTGTTGGTCATCGAGTTGAGCGCGGCCTTGCTGGCCTTGTACAGCGCCAGGTCCGAACCGTCGGGGATGGTCACGCTACCCAGCACTGAACTCATGAAGGCCAGTACGCCGCTGTTTTTGCGGATCTGCCCGACAAAGCGCTGTGCCAGGTTGATCGGCGCCACGGCGTTGGTGAAAAACAGCTGGCCGACTTCGGCCAACGTAGCGTGGCCGGGCTCCTGGTTGGCGGGGCCTTTTACCCCTGCGTTGACGAACAGCAGGTCAAAGGTGCGCTCCTTGAGGCGCAGGGCCAGGGCGATCACGGCTTGCTGATCGTCCATGTCGAGTTTCTCGATCTGCACCGGGCCCACGGCTTTCAGGGCATCGGCCTTGCTTGGGTCACGCACGGTGGCGGTCACGTCCCAGCCGTCCTGGAGCAGTTGCTTGACCAGGCCAAGGCCCAGCCCGCGCGAGGCGCCGATGATCAATGCGGTTTTTGGCGTAGACATGAAAAGCTTCCTTTGGCGTCGAGGTTCAGAGGGGCAAGCAGTTTCAACGTTGCAGCAGGATACGCCCACGGCTCAAGTCGGCAAGCTGGGTTTGCAGCGTATCGATGTGGGCGGCGCCCAGGGCCAGTTGCAGTTCCACACCGTTGGCGGTGAAGTTTTCCTGCACCACCAGCCCGCCCAGTTCGGCGACGCGCAGTTTCACCAGGTTCAATTCGGAAAACCCACAGGCGCAGCTCAACGGCACGCGGCTGATCAGCTCGATGCGTTCGGCGTTTTGCAGGCATTTATTTGCACCGCCACCGTAGGCGCGGGCCAGGCCGCCGGTGCCCAATTGGATGCCGCCGTACCAACGGATCACCAGCACCGCGACTTGATCGAACCCCTGGGCCTCGATGGCTGCCAGGATCGGCCGGCCGGCCGTGCCGCCGGGTTCGCCATCGTCATTGCTGCGGTATTGATCGGCCAGCTTCCAGGCCCAGCAATTGTGCGTGGCGTTCAGGTCGCTGTGCTGCTCGAAAAACGCCTGGGCGTCCTGCGGGCTGGTGATGGGGGCGGCGAGGGTGATAAAGCGGCTTTTGCGTATTTCTTCACGAAATTCGCAACAGCCTGTGAGCGTGAAAGACATAGGTTGCTTCGTCTAGAGGGCCGGCTTGATGCCGCAGCCTTTGAGAATGATGTGGATCAGGTTGGTGCCGGCGTCTTCCATGTCTTGCTTGGTCAGTTTGGTGCGACCGGTGACGCGGCAGATCTGGGTCGCGAAGTCGGCGTAGTGCTGGGTGCTGCCCCATAGCAGAAAGATCAGGTGCACGGGGTCGATGGGGTCCATCTTGCCCGCATCGATCCAGGCTTGGAACACCGCGGCGCGGCCGCTGAACCAGGCGCGGTAGTCCTGGCTGAAATATTCGGTAAGGCATTCGCCACCGCTGATGATCTCCATGGCGAAGATGCGCGACGCCTGGGGTTGGCGCCGCGAGAACTCCATCTTGGTGCGGATGTAGCGGGTAAGCGCTAGCGCAGGGTCGTCCTCGGCGGTCAGTGTGTTGAAGGTGCTGTCCCACAGTTCGAGGATATTGCTGAGCACTGCGATATACAGGCCCAGCTTGTTGGTGAAGTAGTAATGCAAGTTGGCCTTGGGCAGCCCGGCACTCGCGGCGATGGTGTTCATGCTGGTGCCTTTGTAGCCATGGCGCGCGAACTCATCTTCAGCCGCCTGCAGAATCGCTTGTTCGTTCTTTTGCCGAATGCGGCTGGCGGGTTTACCGGCGTGGTTGCTATGGGCAGGAACTTCGAGGCTCATGGAGATTACCGTGCTGATCGATAGAGACGACGTGTGCACAGATAACCCACCCTCAAGCCCCAGACAAGTCCCGATGCAATAAAACCGTCAAAGCGATTCCAGTGTGTCGCTCTCCGGCGCGTGGTTTGCGCCCGCGTGGGCCGCGTTGGCTTCCGGCAACAAGAGGCACAACACAATGGCGGTCAGGCCGCCGCTGGTGATGGCGGAGTCGAACAGGTTCTGGACCAATGTCGGCATCAGGTGCAACAGGTTCGGTTGGGCTGCGATGCCCAGGCCGACGCCGAACGAGGTAGCGATGATCAGCATGCTGCGTCGGTCCAACGGTGCCTGGGCGAGGATGCGCACGCCGGCGGCGGCCACGCTGCCGAACATCACCAGGGTTGCGCCGCCCAATACCGGTTTGGGAATTTGCTGCAGCACGGCACCGATCAACGGAAACAAGCCGAGACAAAACAGCACCACACCGATGTATAAACCCACGTAACGGCTGGCCACTCCGGTGAGTTGGATCACGCCGTTATTCTGCGCAAAAGTGGTGTTGGGGAAGGCGCTGAAGGTGGCGGCGATCATACAACTCACGCCATCGCCCAGCACGCCGCCCTTGAGCCGTCTTATATAGGAGGGGCCGCTGATGGGCTGTCGGGCGATCATGCAGTTGGCGGTGAGGTCACCGACGGTTTCGATGCTGCTGATCAGATAAATCAGCGCGATCGGTAGGAAGGCGCTCCAGTCGAAGTTGAACCCGAAGCGAAATGGGATTGGCAGGCTGACCCAAGGCAAGTCGGGCAGGGCCTGGGGCACCAGTTTTCCGCAGAGCCAGGCGGCGAGGCTACCGAGGGCCAGTCCGATGATAATGGCTGAAAGGCGCACCCAAGGTGTGTTCGAGCGGTTGAGCAGGATGATCGTCAACACCACGAACAAGCCCAAGGCCAGATTGGTGGGAGCGCCGAAGTCGGGGGCATTGAAGCCGCCGCCGAGGTCGGTGATGCCGACTTTGATCAGGCTGATGCCGATCAACGTAATCACGATGCCGGTGACCAGTGGCGTGATCACGCGGCGTAGTTGGCCGATGAAACGGCTCAGTACGATCTGCACCGCCGCGCCGAAAAAGCACACGCCGAAGATCATCGCCATGATGTCTTCCGGGCTGCCGCCACGTTGTTTCACCAAAAAGCCCGCTGACAGCACGGCGCCGAGGAACGCAAAACTGGTGCCTTGCAGGCAGATCATTCCGGCGCCTATCCCAAATGGCCTGCGCGCCTGGATGAAGGTGCCAACACCCGACACCATCAACGCCATGCTGATCAGGTAGGGCAAATGGGCTGCCAGGCCCAGAGTGGAACCAATGATAAGTGGCGGCGTGATAATGCCGACAAAAGCGGCCAGCACATGTTGCAGTGCGGCCAAAAAGGCCGGGGCGGGTTTGGGACGGTCGTTGAGGCCGTAGATCAGGTCGCTGGGGCTGGAGGATTCAGGTGTCATGGCGGGCAAACTCGTGGAGGACGGTTCAAGTGCCATGTGCCCTGCAAAAAGCTGTCCAGTTGCTCAGCTTTTTGTGCGAGGCCCGAGTTAGCGCGTTGCGGCCAGACTTTCCAGGAAGCTCTCCAGCACCAAATGAGGGCGGCGGCCCTTGCGCGTGACCGATGCCAGGCTTAAATCGTAAAAACGCGTAGCCGGTTTCAGCGCGCGCAGTCGTCCTTGTTGGACCCATAGGCTGGCATAGTGGTCGGGCAAGTAGCCGATATAGCGGCCGGTGAGGATCAGGAACGCCATGCCTTCGCGGTCCGAGGCGCTGGCGGTGCAGTTGAGCGCCTGGTAGTGGGCCTGGATCTCGGCAGGCAAGCGAAACGTGGGGGCGATGGCGTCCTGGCTGTCGATGCGTTCGTCGTCCAGTTGCTTGTCGTCAGCGTAAAACAACGGGTGACCGACCGCGCAGTAGAGCAGCGAGCGTTCGCTGTACAGCGGCTGGTACTCCAGCCCCGACAAGGCGCTGACCTGCGGCACTACGCCGACATGCAGGCGACCATCGAGTACGCCTTGTTCGACTTCATTGGGGGCGATCATGCGGATCTGGATTTGCACGTCCGGGCCGCGCTCTTTCAACTGCGCCAAGGCGTGGGTGATGCGCATATGGGGCAGGGTCACCAGGTTGTCGGTGAGGCCAATGATCAGCTCGCCGCGCAAATGCTGGTGGAGGCCGTTGACCTCGGTGCGAAAGCTTTCCAACGCGCTTAACAGTTGCAGGGCGGACTGGTAGACCTCGCGGCCTTCTTCGGTGAGTGAGAACCCGGCTCGGCCGCGTTGGCAGAGCCGCAGACCGAGGCGTTGCTCAAGGTCGCTCATTTGTTGACTGATGGCCGAGCGGCCAATGCCGAGCACGGTCTCCGCCGCCGAGAAGCCGCCACACTCCACTACACTGCGAAAGATGCGCAGCAGGCGAATATCGAAGTCGCTGACTTGGGCCAGGGGATCGGGTCGGCGGCTGCTCATAGTTTAGTAGTGGCCTGACTGAAGGTTAGAAGAGTTGGATTTCACCGACTTTATCCCCGTGGCAATTTAGCTGCAACTACGCTTTTCAATCCCGACGCTGCCTTCTGCCCTGCGAGGTTTTGCTGATGAACATGCATGAAAACGCCCCATCGTCCCTGGCCAGCCAACTGAAGTTGGATGCGCACTGGATGCCTTACACCGCCAACCGTAACTTCCAGCGTGACCCGCGCCTGATCGTGGCCGCCGAAGGCAGCTGGCTGACGGATGACAAGGGCCGCAAGGTCTACGACTCGTTGTCGGGCCTTTGGACATGCGGTGCCGGGCATACGCGCAAGGAAATCCAGGAGGCGGTGGCCAAGCAATTGGGTACCCTGGATTACTCGCCGGGCTTCCAATACGGTCATCCGTTGTCCTTCCAGTTGGCGGAAAAGATTATCGACCTGACCCCAGGCAGCCTGAACCACGTGTTCTTCACCGACTCCGGTTCCGAGTGCGCCGATACGGCGGTGAAAATGGTGCGTGCCTACTGGCGCCTGAAGGGGCAGGCCACCAAGACCAAGATGATCGGTCGTGCCCGTGGTTACCACGGCGTGAACATCGCCGGCACCAGCCTGGGCGGGGTCAATGGCAACCGTAAGTTGTTTGGCCAGGCGATGATGGATGTTGATCATCTGCCGCACACCTTGCTGGCGAGCAATGCCTTTTCCCGTGGCATGCCGGAGCAGGGTGGTATTGCCTTGGCCGATGAGTTGCTTAAGCTGATCGAGCTGCACGACGCTTCCAACATCGCGGCAGTGTTTGTCGAGCCGATGGCCGGTTCCGCTGGTGTGTTGGTGCCGCCACAGGGCTATCTCAAGCGTCTGCGCGAGATCTGCGATCAGCACAACATCCTTTTGGTGTTCGATGAAGTCATCACTGGTTTCGGCCGTACCGGGTCGATGTTCGGTGCCGATAGCTTCGGCGTGACGCCGGATTTGATGTGCATCGCCAAGCAAGTCACCAACGGCGCGATCCCGATGGGCGCGGTGATTGCCAGCAGTGAGATCTACCAGACCTTCATGAACCAGGCGACGCCGGAATACGCGGTGGAATTCCCTCACGGCTATACCTACTCGGCCCACCCGGTGGCGTGCGCGGCCGGCCTGGCGGCATTGGACTTGTTGCACAAGGAAAACCTGGTGCAGAGCGTAGCCGAAGTCGCCCCGCACTTTGAGAATGCACTGCATGGCTTGAAGGGCAGCAAGAACGTGATCGACATTCGCAATTACGGCCTGGCCGGCGCGATCCAGATTGCCCCGCGCGACGGTGATGCCATCGTGCGTCCGTTCGAGGCCGGCATGGCCTTATGGAAAGCCGGTTTCTACGTGCGTTTTGGCGGGGACACCCTGCAGTTCGGGCCAACCTTCAACAGCAAGCCGCAGGACCTGGATCGCCTGTTCGATGCGGTCGGCGAAGTGCTGAACAAGATCGACTGATTTCTCCTTCTATATAGAACAACTTTTCAGGAGCCCTGCATGAGCCTTATCCAACACTTGATCAACGGCGAATTGGTCAATGACAGCGGTCGCAGTGCCGACGTGTACAACCCGTCCACCGGCCAGGTGATTCATCAAGTGCCGTTGGCCAGCCGTGACACCATTCAGCGTGCAATCGACTCCGCCAAGGCGGCTTTCCCGGCGTGGCGCAATACGCCGCCGGCCAAGCGTGCCCAGGTGATGTTTCGTTTCAAGCAGTTGCTGGAGCAGAACGAAGCGCGTATCTCGCAGTTGATCAGCGAGGAGCACGGCAAGACTCTGGAAGATGCGGCTGGCGAGTTGAAGCGCGGGATCGAGAACGTGGAGTACGCGTGTTCGGCGCCGGAGATTCTTAAAGGCGAGTACAGCCGTAACGTCGGGCCAAATATTGATGCCTGGTCGGATTTCCAACCGTTGGGTGTGGTGGCAGGTATTACCCCGTTCAACTTCCCGGCGATGGTGCCGTTGTGGATGTATCCGCTGGCGATCGTGTGCGGTAACTGCTTCATTCTCAAGCCTTCGGAGCGTGATCCGAGCTCGACGCTGTTGATCGCGCAATTGCTGCAGGAGGCCGGCTTGCCCAAAGGCGTGCTAAGCGTGGTACACGGCGACAAGGGCGCGGTGGATGCCTTGATCGAGGCGCCGGAAGTGAAAGCGCTGAGTTTTGTAGGCTCGACGCCGATTGCCGAGTACATCTATTCGGAGGCGACCAAGCGTGGCAAGCGCGTTCAGGCGCTGGGTGGGGCGAAGAACCATGCGGTGCTGATGCCGGATGCGGACCTGGACAATGCGGTGAGTGCCTTGATGGGCGCGGCATATGGTTCCTGCGGCGAGCGGTGCATGGCGATCTCGGTGGCTGTGTGTGTAGGTGACCAGGTGGCGGATGCGTTGATTGCCAAGCTGGTGCCGCAGGTCAAGGCGCTGAAGATTGGTGCGGGTACGTCATGCGGGCTGGATATGGGGCCGCTGGTGACGGGGCAGGCGCGGGATAAGGTCAGTGGCTATATAGAAGACGGTGTGGCGGCGGGTGCTGAACTGGTCGTCGACGGCCGAGGCTTGAGTGTTGCGGGGCATGAAGACGGGTTCTTCCTCGGCGGCAGCCTGTTTGATCGTGTGACCCCTGAGATGCGCATCTATAAGGAAGAAATCTTCGGGCCGGTATTGTGCGTAGTCCGGGTGGACAGCCTGGAAGCGGCGATGCAGTTGATCAATGATCACGAATATGGCAACGGTACCTGCATCTTCACCCGCGACGGTGAAGCGGCGCGTCTGTTCTGTGATGAGATTGAAGTAGGTATGGTGGGGGTGAATGTGCCTTTGCCGGTGCCGGTGGCCTATCACAGCTTTGGTGGTTGGAAGCGTTCGCTGTTTGGCGATTTGCATGCGTATGGGCCGGATGGGGTGCGCTTCTATACGCGCCGCAAGGCGATTACCCAGCGTTGGCCGCAACGGGCCAGCCATGAAGCGTCGCAATTCGCGTTCCCCAGCTTGTAAGGCTCGGTAGCCAGAAGGCCGGCCCTTTGGGGCCGGCTTTCGCGTTTCTGGGCTTTTTTGGTCCATATGACAGAAATATGAAAAAGAAGGTTGACGCCAGATTCTGGAAGCCTATAATTCGCCCCACTTCCGGCGCAGTCGAAACGGAAAACTCCTTGGTAAACAATGAGTTACGCAGTTTTCGGCAGCAAGTTGCTTCAGTTCATCGAAGCCAAAAGGAAGTTGAAAAAGAGGTGTTGACAGCAGCGTGTAACGCTGTAGAATTCGCCTCCCGCTGACGAGAGATCGGAAGCGCAAGTGGTTGAAGTTGTTGAGGAAATCTTCGAAAGCTTCTGAAAATAACCGCTTGACAGCAAATGAGGCTGCTGTAGAATGCGCGCCTCGGTTGAGACGAAAGCTCTTAACCAACCGCTCTTTAACAACTGAATCAAGCAATTCGTGTGGGTGCTTGTGGAGTCAGACTGATAGTCAACAAGATTATCAGCATCACAAGTTACTCCGCGAGAAATCAAAGATGTAACCAACGATTGCTGAGCCAAGTTTAGGGTTTCTTAAAAACCCAAAGATGTTTGAACTGAAGAGTTTGATCATGGCTCAGATTGAACGCTGGCGGCAGGCCTAACACATGCAAGTCGAGCGGTAGAGAGAAGCTTGCTTCTCTTGAGAGCGGCGGACGGGTGAGTAATGCCTAGGAATCTGCCTGGTAGTGGGGGATAACGTTCGGAAACGGACGCTAATACCGCATACGTCCTACGGGAGAAAGCAGGGGACCTTCGGGCCTTGCGCTATCAGATGAGCCTAGGTCGGATTAGCTAGTTGGTGAGGTAATGGCTCACCAAGGCGACGATCCGTAACTGGTCTGAGAGGATGATCAGTCACACTGGAACTGAGACACGGTCCAGACTCCTACGGGAGGCAGCAGTGGGGAATATTGGACAATGGGCGAAAGCCTGATCCAGCCATGCCGCGTGTGTGAAGAAGGTCTTCGGATTGTAAAGCACTTTAAGTTGGGAGGAAGGGCAGTTACCTAATACGTGATTGTTTTGACGTTACCGACAGAATAAGCACCGGCTAACTCTGTGCCAGCAGCCGCGGTAATACAGAGGGTGCAAGCGTTAATCGGAATTACTGGGCGTAAAGCGCGCGTAGGTGGTTTGTTAAGTTGGATGTGAAATCCCCGGGCTCAACCTGGGAACTGCATTCAAAACTGACTGACTAGAGTATGGTAGAGGGTGGTGGAATTTCCTGTGTAGCGGTGAAATGCGTAGATATAGGAAGGAACACCAGTGGCGAAGGCGACCACCTGGACTGATACTGACACTGAGGTGC
>NZ_CP162821.1:0-162500 GCF_054680085.1 Pseudomonas sp. H2_A10 | reverse complement strand
GGAGGTATCAGAAGTGCGAATGCTGACATGAGTAACGACAATGGGTGTGAAAAACACCCACGCCGAAAGACCAAGGTTTCCTGCGCAACGTTAATCGACGCAGGGTTAGTCGGTCCCTAAGGCGAGGCTGAAAAGCGTAGTCGATGGAAAACAGGTTAATATTCCTGTACTTCTGGTTATTGCGATGGAGGGACGGAGAAGGCTAGGCCAGCTTGGCGTTGGTTGTCCAAGTTTAAGGTGGTAGGCTGGAATCTTAGGTAAATCCGGGATTCTAAGGCCGAGAGCTGATGACGAGCTAACTTTCAGTTAGCGAAGTGGTTGATGCCATGCTTCCAAGAAAAGCTTCTAAGCTTCAGGTAACCAGGAACCGTACCCCAAACCGACACAGGTGGTTGGGTAGAGAATACCAAGGCGCTTGAGAGAACTCGGGTGAAGGAACTAGGCAAAATGGCACCGTAACTTCGGGAGAAGGTGCGCCGGTGAGGGTGAAGGACTTGCTCCGTAAGCCCATGCCGGTCGAAGATACCAGGCCGCTGCGACTGTTTATTAAAAACACAGCACTCTGCAAACACGAAAGTGGACGTATAGGGTGTGACGCCTGCCCGGTGCCGGAAGGTTAATTGATGGGGTTAGCTAACGCGAAGCTCTTGATCGAAGCCCCGGTAAACGGCGGCCGTAACTATAACGGTCCTAAGGTAGCGAAATTCCTTGTCGGGTAAGTTCCGACCTGCACGAATGGCGTAACGATGGCGGCGCTGTCTCCACCCGAGACTCAGTGAAATTGAAATCGCTGTGAAGATGCAGTGTATCCGCGGCTAGACGGAAAGACCCCGTGAACCTTTACTATAGCTTTGCACTGGACTTTGAATTTGCTTGTGTAGGATAGGTGGGAGGCTTTGAAGCGTGGACGCCAGTCTGCGTGGAGCCAACCTTGAAATACCACCCTGGCAACTTTGAGGTTCTAACTCAGGTCCGTTATCCGGATCGAGGACAGTGTATGGTGGGTAGTTTGACTGGGGCGGTCTCCTCCTAAAGAGTAACGGAGGAGTACGAAGGTGCGCTCAGACCGGTCGGAAATCGGTCGTAGAGTATAAAGGCAAAAGCGCGCTTGACTGCGAGACAGACACGTCGAGCAGGTACGAAAGTAGGTCTTAGTGATCCGGTGGTTCTGTATGGAAGGGCCATCGCTCAACGGATAAAAGGTACTCCGGGGATAACAGGCTGATACCGCCCAAGAGTTCATATCGACGGCGGTGTTTGGCACCTCGATGTCGGCTCATCACATCCTGGGGCTGAAGCCGGTCCCAAGGGTATGGCTGTTCGCCATTTAAAGTGGTACGCGAGCTGGGTTTAGAACGTCGTGAGACAGTTCGGTCCCTATCTGCCGTGGACGTTTGAGATTTGAGAGGGGCTGCTCCTAGTACGAGAGGACCGGAGTGGACGAACCTCTGGTGTTCCGGTTGTCACGCCAGTGGCATTGCCGGGTAGCTATGTTCGGAATAGATAACCGCTGAAAGCATCTAAGCGGGAAACTAGCCTCAAGATGAGATCTCACTGGAACCTTGAGTTCCCTGAAGGGCCGTCGAAGACTACGACGTTGATAGGTTGGGTGTGTAAGCGCTGTGAGGCGTTGAGCTAACCAATACTAATTGCCCGTGAGGCTTGACCATATAACACCCAAGCAATTTGACTACTCGAAAGAGCATCAGATTGCGGTGTGTGAAGACGAAACGAACCGAAAGTTTGTAACTCACAAAACACCGACTGCTGTCACATACCCAATTTGCTGAAGCGAGGCCATTTGGTCACGAGTCAGTACCCGAATTTCTTGACGACCATAGAGCATTGGAACCACCTGATCCCATCCCGAACTCAGTAGTGAAACGATGCATCGCCGATGGTAGTGTGGGGTTTCCCCATGTGAGAGTAGGTCATCGTCAAGATTAAATTCCGAAACCCCATTTGCGAAAGCAGATGGGGTTTTGTTTTGGGCGCTCGAAAAGCCAGACGAAATTCTCCAGCGAGTGACCGACAAATTTGCACAGTTATTTCTGAACCAGACCACTAGAATAGGCACCTAACCTTTTTAGAGTCAGAGCCCTATCTATGCCCGATCCGGTTGATGCCCTCGGGGTGTCGGATTTACCACTGGACGATCTGGTGGCATGCCATGAGTGCGACTTGCTGATGCGCAAACCCGTACTTGCCCTCGGTGAAAAAGCCCAATGCCCGCGTTGCGGTTACGAGCTGTACGCTCACCGCCACAACGTCATTGAGCGAAGCCTCGCCTTGGTGCTCGCTGCGTTGCTGTTGTACATCCCTGCGAACTTTCTACCCATCATGCAGCTCAATCTACTCGGGCAATCCTCAGAGGACACGGTATGGAGCGGTGTAGTCGACCTGTTCGACACCGGTATGCAAGGTGTAGCCGCCGTGGTGTTCATGTGCAGCATGGGCATTCCCTTACTCAAGTTGCTCTGCCAATTGGCCGTGCTGCTCAGTATTCGTTGGAAGATCGGCCGCAGCTATGGGCTGTTGTTGTACCGCATCTATCACCATATGAAGGATTGGGGAATGTTGGAGGTCTATCTGATGGGCGTCCTGGTGGCGATCGTCAAGCTAGCCGACATGGCCTCCATCACGATCGGTCTTGGTCTGGTCTGCTTCGTCAGCTTATTAATGGTTCAGGTTCTGCTTGAGGTGGTGATGTCGCCGCACCAGATCTGGCAAGCGCTGTCAGGGGGCGATGATCATGCGGGCGATTGATGCAGGCATTCTGATTTGTACCGAGTGCCACGAGTTGAACAGGCAAGAAGAGGATTGCGATGAGCAAACCTGCACGCGTTGCGGTGCACTGATCCATGCTCGTCGTCCCAACAGCCTTGCACGTACCTGGGCCTTGCTGATCACTGCGGCGATTTTGTATATACCCGCTAACTTATTACCGATCATGACGATCAACACGCTGGGCCAAGGCTCTCCCAGTACGATCATGGCTGGCGTAATCGAATTGGTGCAGCATGGGATGTATCCCATCGCCGCCGTGGTATTTATCGCCAGTATCCTGGTGCCCACATTCAAGCTGGTGGGCATTGGTCTGCTACTGTTCTCGGTGCAGCGTCACCAACCGCTCTCCGCGCAACAACGTATTGTGATGTACCGTTTTATCGAATTCATTGGGCGCTGGTCCATGTTGGATATCTTCGTGATCGCCATCCTGGTGGCGGTCGTTAACTTTGGACGACTTGCCAGTATCGAGGCCAACCTCGGCGCTGCGGCGTTCGCCAGTGTGGTGATCTTGACGATGCTTGCCGCTGTAACTTTTGATCCCCGACTGATTTGGGACAACACGGAGTCGGACGACGACCATGAGTGATCTACCTAAAGCTAAAACCCGCCCAGCCTCCAACTGGTCGGCCATTTGGGTATTGCCCCTGATTGCCCTGATCATTGGCGGCTGGCTGGGATGGCGCGCCTATTCCCAACAAGGTATTGAGATCCAGGTGCGCTTCGAAAGCGGCGAAGGAATCCAGGTCAATAAGACCGAAGTGGTCTACAAAGGCATGCCCGTGGGCAAGGTCAAGGCGCTGGCCCTGGACGATGAAGGGAACAATCGCGGCGTGATCGCCACCATCGAGATGAACAAGGACGTCGATCAATATCTTAAGACCAACACGCGCTTCTGGCTGGTCAAGCCCAGTGTCAGCCTCGCGGGTATCACCGGCCTGGAAACACTGGTATCGGGTAACTACATCGCCGCCAGCCCTGGCGATGGAGAGCCCACACGCAAGTTCAAGGCGCTCTCCGAGGAGCCTCCGCTGTCTGACGCCAAGCCCGGTCTGCACCTGACCATCAAGGCTGACCGTCTTGGTTCGTTGAATCGTGGCAGCCCGGTGTTCTACAAGCAGATCCAGGTCGGCCAGGTCAAAAGCTACCTGCTGTCCGAGGACCAGAGCACCGTTGAGATCAAGGTCTACATCGAGCCGACCTATGCCAGCCTGGTGCGCAAACACACGCGTTTCTGGAACGCCAGTGGTATCAGCATCGACGCCAATCTCTCTGGTGTGAAGGTGCGCAGCGAGTCGCTTTCCAGCATTGTCGCCGGCGGTATCGCCTTCGCTACGCCGGAAAACCGCAAGGACAGCCCGCCGACCGACCCAAGCCTGCCCTTCCGCCTATACGAAGACTTCGACGCCGCAGCCGCTGGTATCAGGGTCAAGGTCAAGCTCACCGACTTCGAAGGTCTGCAAGCCGGGCGCACGCCGGTGATGTACAAAGGCATTCAGGTCGGTAGCCTGAAAACCTTGAAGATCGACCCCGACCTGTCCAGCGCCAACGCCGAGCTGACCCTCGACCCGCTGGCCGAAGATTACCTGGTGCAGGACACCCAATTCTGGGTGGTCAAGCCGTCCATCTCCCTGGCCGGCATCACCGGGCTGGAAGCTTTGGTGAAAGGTAACTACATCGCCGTCCGTCCTGGCGACAAGGGCAGTGCCCCGCAGCGTGAATACGTTGCCCGCGCCAAAGCGCCACCATTGGACCTGCGTTCCCCCGGCCTGCATCTGGTGCTGTTCACCGACAACCTGGGCTCCCTGGATGTCGGCAGCCCGATTCTCTACAAGCAAGTCAAAGTCGGTTCGGTGCAGAGCTACCAGTTCTCGCGCAAGAACAAGCAACTGGTGATCGGTGTTCACATCGAAAAGGAGTACGAAAACCTGGTCAACGGTTCGACGCGTTTCTGGAATGCCAGCGGCGTCACCCTGACCGGTGGACTTACCGGCGGCATCCAGGTCAAGAGTGAATCCCTGGCCAGCTTGATGGCTGGCGGTATTGCCTTCGAAACTCCGGAACCGAACGTACCCCTGAAAAAACGCATCCCACGCTTCCGCCTGTTCGCTGATCGCGAGGCCGCCAATCAACACGGCACCCTCGTAACCATCAAGGTCGACCGCGCCGACGGCATGCGTCCCGGCACGCCCGTACGCTTCAAAGGCCTGGATGTGGGTAAGATCGAAAGCGTCGACCTCAGTGCCGACATGCAGTCGGTATTGCTCAGCGCCCGTATCACCCAAGTGGCTGACCGGATTGCGCGCGTCGGTACTCAGTTCTGGGTGGTCAAGCCTGAACTGGGCCTGATGAAAACCTCCAACCTGGAAACCCTGGTCACCGGCCAGTACATCGAAGTACAGCCAGCCGCGAAAAACGCCGGCCCGCAAAAGAGTTTCGTCGCGTTGGACCAGCCGCCTGAAGCCGTTCACCAGGAGGCGGGCCTGAGCCTCACCCTCAGCGCCGCGCGCCGCGGCTCGTTGAAGGAAGGCGTACCGGTCACCTACCGCGAAGTTACCGTCGGCAAGGTCACCGGGTACGAGTTGGGCCAGACCGCCGATCGCGTCCTGGTCCACATCCTGATCGAGCCCAAGTACGCACCCTTGGTGCGCAGCGGCAGTCGCTTCTGGAACACGAGTGGTTTTGGCCTCGACTTTGGTCTGTTCAAGGGCGCGACTGTACGCACGGAGTCCCTGGAAACCCTGGTTGCCGGCGGCATCGCGTTCGCCACCCCAGACGGTGAGCGCATGGGCAATGCTGCACGGCCGCAGCAAACGTTCCCGCTGTTCGACAAGTTTGAGGATGAATGGCTGACCTGGGCGCCCAAGATTCCACTAGGCAAATAGACCGAGGCGCGGCTATCGGGCCCCCTCCCACATTCGATGTATGAGTGCATGCAAAATGTGGGAGGGCGCTTGCTCCCGATAGGGCCTTCAAAGACACCGCAAAACCCCAGCCCAAAAAAAGGCCGCGATCCATAAGATCGCGGCCTTTTTGCATTTCAGCGCAACACGTCAGACCTCATCCAGCTCCGGCTCATCCGCCTGCACATTCATCGTTGCCTTCACCACATCGTGACGACGGATGTACTTCCAGTCCGCCTCATCGATGTAGATCCCGTTCGGTCCGCTGCCGCCTTCCAGGTCGATCGCCACCTGCGCCGATACCTGCGGCTTCACACTCGCCAGAATCGGCACGAAGCCCAGTTGCAGGCTGGTTTCCAGCAGTGCCGCCTGGTTCTTCTCGTCGATGTCTGCCGCTTCGTCGAGGTAGTACGGCAAACGCACGCGACCGGCTTGGTCGCGGTCCATCAAGTGCAGCAACAAGTACATGTTGGTCAGCGCCTTGATGGTCATGGTCGTACCGTTGGACGCCGCGCCATCGATGTCGGTGTGAATCACCGGCTGGCCATGCACCTTGGTGATCTCGAATGCCAACTCGAACAGGTCCTTGAGGCCCAACTGGTTATGGTTGGCCGCTACCAGACGAGCCAGGTACTCCTTGGCCTCTTCGTTCTTGTTGTCCTGTTCTGCGCTCTGGCTGAGGTCGAATACCGACAAAGTTTCGCCTTCTTCATACTGACCGGCACTGTGGATGATCTGGTCGATATGCTTGAGGGCTTCCTTGTTTGGCGCCAGTACGATGCGAAAGCTCTGCAGGTTGGACACCTGGCGTTTGTTGATCTCGCGGTTGAACAACGCCAACTGGTGTTCCAGGCTGTCGTAGTCACTACGGATATTGCGCAAGGTACGCGCGATATCGGTGACCGCCGCACGGCGAGCCTTGCCCAGCGTCAGCGCCTCGTCGGTACGATGCGCATAGGCGTTGATCAGCAGTTGCAGGCGACGCTCAACGTCATCCTCGCTGTCGAACTTGGCCACGCCCTTGAGGCGTACCTGAGCGTACAGCGCCTCGATCTGGCCATCGGCGCGCAGCAAGCCTTGCCAGCTGTCCTGGTAGTCGTTGAGCAGCGGCAGCAGGTTGTCCATGGAATCGTCGACCGGGTCCATGAATGGCGTGCCGAACGGCAGGTCCGCCGGCAGTAGCTGGCGACGGCGCAAGGCGTCATCCAGCGTCCGTTGCTTGGCTTCCATATCACCGATCTGGCGGCCGACCAGTTGCAGCTTGGCCGACAATTGCTGGACGCGTTCGGTAAAGGCATCGCTGGAGCGCTTCAACTCATCCTGGGCCGCTTCCATCTGCGCCAGGTTTTCCAGCTTCTCGCCTTCTTCGGCGCTCAAGGTTTGCGCGCGGCGGAAATCTTCCAAGGCTTTTTGCGCGTCCAGCACTTGCTGATACAGCGCTTCAGTCTGGGTCTTGCTGGCAGCACGGTCAGAGGCGACCGCTTGCTGGGTTTTCAGCTGTTTGAGTTCTTTTTCCAGGCGCTCTTTCTGATCACGCAAGGCCGCACGGTCCGCCAGGGCCTGCAACGCAGGCGGCTCGATGTGCGAAATGTCGATAGACAACCCCGGGACTTCAAAACGCTCGCCCTTGAAGCCATCCAGGATCTGCTCCAGGGATTTGACCCACTGGCCGTCCTCATCCAGCGTGATGCCATGCTCGCCCAACGGCAGGCTGAACAACGAGCTGTTGAATAGACGCATCAGGCGCTCGACATCCTGCTGCGAGAATTCTTCGCGCAGCTTGGCGTAGCTGTTGTTGTCCGCGTGATCGAGCTGCTGCCTGACCGACTTCAAGCGTTTTTCCAGATCGCGCAGGCGCTCATCCAGATCCTCGGCGCTGAACTGCCGCGACTGCGCCAAAGCGCCCGCCAGCTCATCGTGGGCATCCTTGGCCGCCAGCAATTGTTGCTCCAGCACCTTCACGTCATCGACCAGCGCAAAGCGATGTTTGAGCACCGACAATTCGCCCAGCCAACGCTGGATACCGCTGATCTCGCGCTCCAGGCGCATCAGCTCCTGGGTACCGCCGCGCTGGTCGTTCTGCAGCGCGTCCTGCTCGTTACGGTAGTGCTCGGCCTGGATGGTCAGCTCTTCCTTGCGCGCACTGGCGTAGTCCGACCAGGTCCCCAGCAGCGAATCCAGCAGCGGCGACAGGCGATGCAGTTTGCCGCGCAGGATGTCGCGCTGCTTCACGCCATTGGCCAGCGCTTCTACCAACGGTCCGGCGGCGACCAGAGAGTTGTAGTCCTGTTCCATGCGTCGCACATCGCGGAAGGCTTCTTCACACGCGGCGATGTAGTCCACGCTGCCGGAGCGCAGGCTGTGTTCGAACGCATCCAGGAACAATTGCTTGAGCTTGGCCGCCGTGATTTCGCGCATGTGCAGCAAGTTGATGAACAGCGCGCGGAAGGTCTTCAGGCTCTGCTCACTGGTGGAGCGCAGCGGGATCAGCGTCAGGTCCAGCGGGATCGACGTGTGGCCGCCCACCAGCAAGCGGCGTAGCTCATCGGGCTTGAGTTCGTAGGCTTTCAGGCCCTCGCGCTCAAGGTTGGTGAACAGCTCTTTCTGACGCAGGCAAGTGTCGTTCTTCTGGTAGTGGGCCAGGTCGAGCTTGCCCGCGTAGGCGAAAAACTGATGACCGAAACCGCCGCCCGGGCCGCGCCCGACCACGCCGATCACATGCGGGCCGTGGGGCAGGGAAACTTCCACCAGGATGTAGCTGGTGTCGGTGGCAAAGTAGAAGCGCCGTGATTGTTCCAGGGTGTACTTGCCGAAACTCATGTCCGACATGCGCGCCAGGATCGGGAACTGCAAGGCGTTGATCGACGCCGATTTACCCAGGTTGTTGGCGCCATACACTGACAACGGTTCTTCCAGCGGGAACAAGCCCAGGCTGTAACCGGCCGTGTTCAATAGGGCGAAGCGGCGGATGCCGTAGCGTTCCTTGCTCATGCATCGGTCTCCTGTTCTTCGGCAATGGCGCGGGCCAGGGCGTCTTCTTCGCTTTCTTCTGCAAAGTCGCTCAAGTCGAGCGGGTCATCGGTCTTCAGCAGTTTTTCATCGCTGTCTTCGTCGATGATCACAGGCGCCGGCAACGGCAACACGCTGTGCACGCTGGCAGCCAGGTCGCGGTCCTGCTGCACCGACAGGCACACGTCGAGGAAGCGGTGCATCGGCGGCAGAAAGCGATAGATGCCGTTGTCTTCGCTGGCAAAACCCAGTTGGGTCATGCGGCGCATGATTTTCTCTTCGAGTTCTTCCTGGGTCTGCACTTCGGCCTGGATAAACAGGTCGCGGTACTTTTCCAGCAGGGACGGCAGTTCATCACGGCCCAGGCTGCCACCGTCGAGCACGGCGATCGGGTCACGGCCCTGGTCGGCCAGGTGCTCGACGATGATGAAGGTGAAGAGTGCCAGGCGCTGGGCGGTCTTGTTCACTTGCGCAGCGGCCACGGCGGTGTCCGGCACGAAGTAATAGAAACCACGGGTATCGCAGACCAGCTCGAAGCCCAGGGCCTTGAACAACGTGCGGTATTGGTCCTGGAAGTTCGACAGTTGCGCGTACAGCTCCGGGTCGCGGCGGCTGACGTGGTAACCCTTGAACAGCTCGCGAAAAATCGGCGCCAACTGGGACAGTTCGGATAAATCAAGATGCATGAGGTGTACTCGCAGAGTGCTCGGCGGCGTCAGGCGTGGCCGGGAGCAGGGCGAATGAGCGCAGGCTGACCTGGTGCTCGTGTGTGTGGTAGTCGCGGCGTTCCAGGCGTTCGCGCTTGAAGCGTTTTTCCCGCGAGAGACGCGAGAACCAGTACAGCAATTCGTCGGTGGCGCCGTCCGGTTCCTGCTCCAGCAGCCAGGTCATCAGGTCTGGCATCGGCAACGCGTCTTCGCAACGCTCAAGCATTTCCTTGACCGTACGCGGCGCGCGCTGGGCTTCGCCCTTGTGGGATTTGTGCGCCTTGGGAAAGCGCGCCGGCTTCGGCTCGAAATTGGCCAGCGCATACACATAGGCTTCGACCTGGCTGGCGCTGCCGAGGAAGGTGCTTTGCGGCCGGGTAAACATCGGCATCGCCGCTTGCGGCACCGCGTCCAGGCCTTTACGGCGGATGGCCGACAGGGCCAGCGCCGCGCCCCGGGTCACGGCGTTGTGCCGGCGCGCTTCTTCACGCAGCGGCAACAACAGCTCGCGCGCATGGCGCAAGGTCAACTGGGCGCTGGTCTGCATTTCGAGGATGCGCGCATGGGTGCGCAGCAGCATGTCGTCGTCCACCAGGTGGCCGAGGCGCTGTTGCTCGGTGAGCAGGCGCAGCAGCACGTTTTCCACCTTGCGCACGCCTTGCTCGAAGGCGCCGTCGGCGTTCACCAGTTGAATCATCGGTTCGACGTATTCGTCCCAGGTCGCCAGGACTTCGGCGTAGCGCTGGCGCAACGGGATCTGGCGGTCGCTGGTCTTGGCGCGGTCGGCCACGGCGGCGAGAGCCTGCTCGTCGTTGGCGAGTTTTTTCAGTACGTCGCGCACGCGCATATCCAACAGGCGCAGTTGGCGCGCCAGGTCGTGGCCGTCGCGGATATCAAAGGCGTCCTGGATATAACCGGCCAGGCGTTCGAGGTGGCGCAGGTAGGCTTCGATCTCCAGGCACAGGCCAAGCCGGTGCTCCTTGCGCAGGTACGCCAGAAAATCGTGGATCTGCGCGTTGAGCTCGAAACGGTTCGGGCTTTTGGCGACGGGTACCAGGATATCCAGGCGGATCCACACGTCCAGCAGGCTGGTGATGTCCTGGGGCGTGCTGTCCAGTTGTTGGGCGGCCAGTTGCGCGCGCAGCTCGCCGAGGCTCAGGGTGCCTTGGTCGAAGTGTTCGCACAGTGGCTCAAGTAAGGCCCAGTGTTCGGCGAGGGCGCGCAGGACGCGCTTGGGTTCGATCATGGGAATGGCCGGCTGGTTGGCGATTAAAAGTCGCGATTGTACTGCATCAGGCGCGGGATTTATCCACAGCCGGTCAGTGCGCAGTGGGCGATTGTTACCGAACAGCGGTAGAATCCCCGCTCTTTACTTATCCACAAGTGGCCGAGCTGTGCTTATCGAGTCCCGACGTCGCGCCTACTTGACCGCCATGCAGGTGGTCAACTGGCTACCCCGCACCGAACTGCCGTTTGCCGCGCCGTCGCGGCCCGAGCTGTTGCAGGCGCTTGAGCCCTATGAGGCGTTCGCGGTCTCGGGCGAGGAGGCGGCGGCGCCGGTGGCGCTGGTCAAGCCGGAGCCGCAGGTGCGTCCGTCGGTTGAACGGGCCAGGGTCGAGGTGCCGCGTCCGGCGCCGATGGCCAAGCCGGCGATCGCCGAAGTGGCGGCCCCGGTGGCCAAGGCGCCGGTGGTACCGCCGCCGCGTTTTGCCCTGCAATTGCTGCGGGCCGGGCGTTGCCTGCTGTTGGTGGAGCTGCCCACCGGCGAGCGCTTCCAGACCCGCGACCCCGCCTACATGCTGCTCAAAGACATGCTGCGCGCCGCCGGCCTGCCCGACAGCCCGCAAATCGTCGGTGACCCGGTGCGCTGGCCGCTGCTGGCGCGCGGCACCATGGACCAGGGCCCCGAAGCGGCGCGGGATTTTGTACAAGGCTTTGTTTCGGCGCGCCTGGAAGACGAACCCTGTGTGTGCCTGTGGCTGATCGGCCTGCCCGCCGTGCGCTTTGCCGGCGAAGCCAATGCCGAAGCCTGGTACCGCGAACTGCAGGTAGAAGGCCTGGGTTCGGTGTGGGCCCTGCCGGGCCTGGAATTATTAATGGAAGAGCCACAGCGTAAGGCTGATGTCTGGCAAGCCATGCGCCGGCTGATGGCGCGCTGGAAAACAACCGATGAGTGAGGCTTTATCCTTCCGCCCGATGACCGAGGCCGACCTCGACGCCGTGCTGAAAATCGAATACGCCGCGTTCAGCCATCCGTGGACACGCGGCATCTTTCTGGACGGCTTGGGCAAATACCAGATCTGGCTGATGTTCGAAGGTGAGCAGCAGGTGGGTCATGGCGTGGTGCAGATCATCCTCGATGAAGCGCATTTGCTGAATATCACCGTCAAGCCGGAAAACCAGGGCCGTGACCTGGGCCTGGCGTTGCTGGAACACTTGATGTCCCGCGCCTACGCGGCGAACGCCCGGGAGTGCTTCCTGGAAGTGCGTGACAGCAATACCGGCGCGTTTCGCCTCTACGAGCGTTACGGTTTCAACGAGGTCGGCCGTCGGCGCGATTACTACCCCGCCGTGGGTGGGCGTGAAGACGCCGTCGTGATGGCTTGCACCCTGGTCGATTAAGCACACGAACCCTGTGAAAGGGGGCTTGCTCCCGCTATCGGGAGCAAGCCCCCTTTCACACATTTCAATCAGCGCTTGGCGTTGAGCGGGTCCAGATCGGCCAGCTCGGCCTCGTCCAATCCGTTTCCACCGCCGATGTCATCTTCACCGACAACGCTCAAGTCGTAGTCGGCGGCGCCGGCTTCACCTTCCTCGCGCGCATCCCGCGCACCGTCTTCCTGGATCAGCGTTTCCGGGCTCATGTCGTCATCAGTCGACTCATGATCATCCACCGAGGCCCCGGTCAGCCCGGCTTCGCGCACCCGTTCGTCGGGCATTAACAGGTCGCGTTCGCGGCCTGGCAGTTCGTCGCCGATCTCTGCTGTCTGGTCTTGTTCGTCAAAATCCAGCTCGCGCACTTCACCCATGCGGTCTTCGTTGTCATCAATCGGTTCGGGTTGCGTAGCGCCGTAGGGACGTCGTGATTCAGTCATGGCCAATCCTCATACTGTGGTGCTTATAGTGTGTGGACAGGCACAGCTACCCAAAGATTCAAGCTAATTGGCGCTCGGCGTGACCCGGACGAAGGCTCGTCAGTCACACACCTGCGCATCATTCCTGAGGCTTTCCCTGATGAACGAATTACAAGACCTGCTTGATAACAACGAACGCTGGGCGGATGCGATCAAACAGGAAGATCCCGAATTCTTCGCCAAGCTCGCCCGCCAGCAAACCCCGGAATACCTGTGGATCGGTTGTTCCGATGCCCGTGTGCCGGCCAACGAGATCGTCGGCATGCTGCCCGGTGATCTGTTTGTGCACCGCAACGTGGCCAACGTGGTACTGCATACCGACCTCAACTGCCTGTCGGTGATCCAGTACGCGGTCGATGTACTCAAGGTCAAACACATCCTCGTCACCGGCCACTACGGCTGCGGCGGCGTGCGTGCCTCGATGCAGGACCGCCAGTTCGGCCTGATCGACGGCTGGCTGCGTACCATCCGCGACCTCTACTACGAAAACCGCGACGTGCTGGCCCAACTGCCAACCGAAGAAGAGCGCGTAGACCGCATGTGCGAGCTGAACGTGATTCAGCAAGTGGCCAACGTCGGTCATACCAGCATTGTGCAAAACGCCTGGCACCGTGGGCAGAGCCTGTCGATCCATGGATGCATCTACGGGATCAAGGACGGTCGCTGGAAAAGCTTGAACACCACGATCAGTGGCTTCGAGCAGCTGCCGCCACAATACCGCCTGCGCCCCTTGGGCGAAGCCTAAGGGCGTTTGCGCATCCGCCACTGGGCCATGAATGCCTGCCCTTCGGCGTTCAATGGTTCCTGGCTGCCGGTGATCCAGCCCCGGCAGTTCAGCTCGCCGCAATCGCAAGCGAACTGCCGGAACAGCACGTCCTCGGTGCTGGCGTAGTCCAGGGTCAGCGGGGCGCGGGCGGCGATAGGCTGCAGGGTCCAGAGCTCCAGGTACGTGGTGTCGAAAAACACATTCGGGTTGCACGAATGCTGTAACAGGCCGCAGAACCAACAATCGTACAAGTGGATGCGCGGCGATAGCTGCAACGTGTGCAGGCGGCGTTCGCCCACGACATAGCCGGAGACGTTGGCGATGCGTATGCGCCCGTCCAGGGCTCGGCGAGCCCGGACTCCGCCGCCTTGGTCAGCGACGCTTGGCACGACACTGAATTGCGCGCTCGAGGGGTAGCCTTGTTCAATAAGCAGCGTCTTGAAGGGGTAAAGACAGTCACCCACAGCCGTTTTAACCTTATCCATGGCTTGAGTTTTCATAACTCTCCTTGGTGAGGCTGCATCGACCTGCGGGTGATAGCTGAGTTCCAGTCTTGCAGCGGATAGGCGCGTGTTAAGGCTGGCTGAAGTTGGGTTCGATTTCTACTGTCAAATATGACAGTAGAAACCGATCATTTTTTTGGCAGCTTAGAGCGCTGGCGCTGTGATTGCGGGGGTTGGAGCGGCGTTCTTGAGCTGTTTCAACTGGTTTTTGATGGTTGGCGTAGCGCATTTGGCATTCGCCTGCTCCGGGCTCAGGTCGCGTACCGAGGTGTAGAACAACTCGCAGGTCTGCTCTTTGCGCGTGACTTGCCAGGTGTTCATGCAGGCCTTGAGCAGTACATTCGGGTCGCTCGCCGGCTTCTGACCCATTCCTGCCTGCCAGCAAGCCGCGCTTAAATCCTGGCCCATCACCTTCAAACCAGCCTCGTCGGCCTTTTGCTCGTTGCCGTCATAGGTTGCGGGGTCGGCCGCATACCAGATATAGCTGGGATGGTTGGCGCCCAATACCGAAACGCTTTTGCCGTCCTCGGGGCTGATCTGCGCCAGGCCCAGCACGCCCACGGTTTGCCCGTATTGTTGCTTGACCCAGCTGCGCACCGGCGCGCCGAACGCGACCATCGGCAACGAGCCGGTGGGCCCCAGGCTCAGTTCCTTGACCATGCGCGTCTGGTAGTCGGTGAAATAGCTGTAGAGGCCCTCCAGGTCTTTGCCCGCATTGGAGGGCGCAGCGATAGGGGCGATATCGATGATCGTCTGGTAGGCCGGGGTTTCGGTGGCAGGCACGCCGTTGGTGGTGAGCAAGTCAGCCCAGCGGTCGGTGGTTTTGGACTCCAGGTAGTCCTGGGCCTGGGTCAGCGAGTAGTCCGGCGGAAAGTGCAGCAATTCGATGCTTTTGCGATTTTCCAGGGCCATGCCCAGCGGCAGGAACAGGTACCAGTTATAGGCCCACTTGCCGTCGCTGTTGAGCTTGCTGGCGCCCTGGTAGGCGAGGTCGGCCGTATCGAGCAGCTTCGTCAGGGGCTGGCCATAACTGTCGGGCACGCCGCTGAAGGTGGCCTTTACCTGCCCGTCATGGACCTTGACGCTGACTTTGGCTCGGCTGTAGCCGTCGCGCTGCACACTCTGGTTCAGATAGTGCTCGGCGGTCTGCTCCAGCGTCCAGGGCCGATAGCAGATCACGTTGCAGTTATTGGGGTAAGCGAACAACTGAGTGACGCGTTGCGTGCTGCCCAGTGGTACGTCGATGTCCGCCTGTACGACCGCACTGCCTATCAGTGCGGCCACGGCTAGGCAGAGCCTGGTCGGTTTGAACATAGTTGATTCCTTGTCAGCGAAAGCCCGTCTGCGCGGGTTGAAAGCCCACTTCCACACAGTAGCGGTTGACCAGGAAAACCGCGTGCTAAATCGTCGGGCATGTCGCTATTGGATAAGCGTCCTACACGCTGAACTGCAAAGCGTTGCTCAAATCGCCCATGGGGTTCTGCCCGCGTGCAACCATGGCGTCATCGCGCTGCTTGAGGCCATCCAGGGTCTCCAGCCCGAATACTCGGGTGATCAAACGCAGGATAGACGCCGTGTCGTACACCGTATGGTCCACCAGGCCTTTGCGCGCGAACGGCGACACCACCAGCGCCGGAACCCGTGTGCCAGGCCCCCAGCGGTCGCCCTTGGGCGGCGCCACGTGGTCCCACCAGCCGCCGTTTTCGTCGACCGTCACCACCACCACCATGTTTTTCCACTGCGGGCTTTCCTGCAGTACTTTCAGGGCGCGCGCGATATGGCGGTCGCCCGAGGCTATGTCGGCGTAACCGGCGTGCATGTTCAAGTTGCCCTGGGGCTTGTAGAAGGTCACGGCCGGCAGCTTGCCCGCCTGGGCATCGGCGAAGAACCTGTTGGTGCTGGACTCATCGCCCAGGCCGCCGTCGCGCAAGCGCTTGTCACGCTCGGCGCGATTGTGCGGGCCCTGTTGCTTGAAGTAATTGAACGGCTGGTGGTGATACTGGAAATTCGGGATTTTCGGGATGCCGCCCGAGTCCTTGAACTGATCCAGCGTCGCCTGCCAGGCGCCGGCGTACCACGCCCAGTCCACATTCTTTTTCGACAGTTTGTCGCCGATGTGCTCGTGGGTTTGCGGTACCAGTACGTTGGGCAGGTCGGGCTTGGCAAAATCCGGATTGTCCGGGTCGCGAATCCAGGTCGGCCAGTAGGGCGGGGCCAGGGTGTTCACGGCGTAACCGTCCGGGGTCAGCGCACTGGGGCCGAACTGCGGTGGGCCGGTCATGGCGCTGGCCGGGGATTTGTCCAGGGGCTTGAGCCGCGTATCGGTCGGGTCATCGCTTTGCAGCGTAGCGATCTGGGCCTTGGCCACCGATTGCGCGGCATTCGGGTACACCGGCGCGGTGGCGCTGATCAGGTATTGATGGTTCAGGAACGAGCCGCCGAACGCCCCCTGGAAGAAGTTATCGCAGAGCACAAACTCCTTGGCCACGTCCCACAGGCGAAGGGCATAACGGCTCTGGGCGTAATGGCCCATCACCAGGCCGCCGGAATCGGCCCAGGCGACAAAGCCGTCGTTCTTGCCGCCGTTGATCTGCATTTGGTTCTGGTAAAACACGTGCCACAGGTCGCGGGTGACCAGACTCAAGGGCAGGTCTTCACCATTCGGACCTTTGAGGGCGTAAGGCGCGTTGGGCAGGTTGTCCTGGAATTGTACTTCGCTGGGGTACGTGACCCCGTCCACCGTTTGCGGGCCCACCTGCAGTACGCCGCCCCAGGACGGGGGCAGGGTGGACAAGACGCTGCCATTGCGGTCGCGTTGCTGGTAATCGTTGGCCTTAAGGGCCGACAGTGGTTTCTCAACGCCTGGGAAGTCAGCAAATAAATTATTGAAACTGCGGTTCTCGGCATAGATCACCACCACGGTTTTCACCTGGTCGTGCAGGGCTTTATCCAGTTCTTGTGAGGTCAGCGGCCGCGCCACCGGTTTGCCCGGTGTTTCGCTGGTATTGCCGCAGGCACTCAAGGTCGCGCCAACCCCCAGCACCGCCGCGCCTCCGAGGAAGCGTCGACGGCTGGTGTCTACCGCCGGTTGGATGGCGGAATCGGAGGAAGGGCGGTCTTCGTGCTCATCACTCATTGCGGAGAGTCCTTGGCGAGTTGTTGCAAGATATTTCGCAGGACGGTAGCAATGCAATGTGACGGAACGGAGACAGACGATTACAGCAACCGCAGTGCCAGTTGGCTGCCGGCCCGCAAGTACTCGACCTGCGCGGTGAGGGCATCCTTGACGATGGCTTCGCCAGTGTCGGTCAGCTGGTTTTTCTTTGCGTCGATGACGCTGGTCTGTAGTAGCTGCATCGCAACGTCGATGGCTTTTTGAAAGGCCGTGACATTGTTGTGCAGGCCAAACTCTTTGATAACGGCAGACATGCGGCGGTCTGCATCGTCTCGCAGGGTTCTGTATTCAACGAACGACACGTTATCGTCCTGGTAAATAGCGCTGAGCAATTCTTCAAGCGTCTTGGATAACGGGGTCATCGGATTTCCTTGGTGTTGTGTGAGGAATCATCCGCGTCAGGTTAATCACAGGCGTTGAGGAAAAAAGTCAGGGGTTGCCATCGTGTTGAGTGGGACAAACCTGTGCGTTCAACTCGAAAAGTAGTTTTGCAGGCGTCGATTGTATAAAAGCATCGGTGTATTTTTCGAAGATCAATGCAAAGTCTCACCTATACCAAGGCGGTAGCAAGGATGCGATGGGCTGCCTGTGTCTACAGGCAGCCAGCGCTGCTAGACTGGCTCGATGATGGATAGCACCGAGGTGAACTGTGAAACCTTCAACAGGTGCGTTGTCCTTTGATCAAGGCATCACCGGCGGCAAATACTTCAACGTCGTCCCCAGCGCCCACAACAAAAACAGCACCAACGGCGTGTGCACCAGCAACTGCACAAACGAAAATCCGATCAAGTCCCGCGCTTTCAGCCCCAGCACGCCCAGCAGCGGCAGCATATAGAACGGGTTGATCAGGTTCGGCAGCGCTTCGGCGGCGTTGTAGATCTGCACCGCCCAACCCAGGTGGTATTGCAGTTCGTTGGCCACCTGCATCACGTAAGGCGCTTCGATGATCCACTTGCCGCCGCCCGAGGGGATAAAGAACCCCAGCACCGCCGAGTACACGCCCATCAGCAGCGCGTAAGTGTCGTGGGACGCGATGGACGTGAAAAAGGTCGAGATATGGTGCGCCAGGGTCTGGCCGTCGCCGCCCTTGACCACGGTCATCAGCGCGGCGATCGAGCCGTACAGCGGGAACTGGATCAGCACGCCAGTGGTGGTGGGCACCGCGCGGGCCACCGCATCGAGGAAGCTGCGCGGGCGCCAGTGCAGCAGCGCGCCGACCATGATGAACAGGAAGTTATAGGTGTTGAGCCCCGAAATGGCGCTGATCGCCGGCTTGGTCGAGAACTCATGGAACAGCCAACCGGCCGCCAGCAGCGCCAGCAAAATAGTCAGCAGCGGGCTGTGTTCCAACCATTCGCCGGGGCGGCTCGGTGCTTGCGGCTTGGGCAAGTTGAAGGCCGGGTCGACACCGCAGGCCTTGGCGTCACGCGCACTGTTCGGGCCGGGCGCGGTGGCGTAGGCGATGATCAGCGATACCACGATCAACGCCAGCAACAGCACGCCCGATTGCCACAGAAAAATGGTCTCGGTAAACGGGATCACCCCGGTGATCGACAAAATCGATGGCGGCAAGCTGCCCGGGTTGGCCTGCAATTGCGCGGCCGACGACGACAACCCCAGCGCCCATACCGCGCCGAGGCCCAGATAAGCTGCGGCACCGGCCGCGCGGTAGTCCATGCGTAAATCCGTGCGACGGGCCAGCGCCCGCACCAGCAGGCCACCGAACACCAGAGACAGGCCCCAGTTGAGCAGGGAGGCGAGCATGGAGATCAACGCCACCCACGCCACGGCGGAGCGGCCGTTTTTCGGGATGCGCGCCAGGCGGTCAATCAGCTTCACCGCCGGCGGCGAGCTGGCGACCACGTAACCGCCGATCACCACAAAGGCCATCTGCATGGTGAACGGGATCAGGCTCCAGAAACCATCGCCGAACGCCTTGGCGGCCTCGGTGGGCGCGGCGCCCATGCTCAGGGTCGCCACCGCGACAATGATCACCGCGAGAGCGGCGAACACCCAGGAGTCAGGGAACCAGCGTTCGGCGAAGTTGGAGCAACGCAGGGCAAATCGGGCATAGCGGCTTTCTTCGATAGCATCGGCCACGAGTCGTACCTCTTGTATTTATTATGGGGCGGCAGTTTTCGCGCATGTTCCTCCACGCCCATTGATATTGGAATGCAGTTATCTTCATCGATCCATGAGGAAAACAAATATATCTGCAGCGATTGCCATCCCCCGGCTCAGCTCATAACCTGCACGCCATTTTGTCTGTCTACCGAGCTTGCACATGACTGCCACCTTTGTCCCACAGGCGCAGCGTTTTTCCCGCTCCGACTACAAAACCCTGGGCCTGGCCGCTTTGGGCGGCGCCCTGGAAATCTACGATTTCATTATTTTTGTGTTTTTCGCGCTGACCCTCAGCCAACTGTTCTTCCCGCCAGAAATGCCCGAGTGGCTGCGCCTGCTGCAGAGCTTCGGCATTTTCGTCACCGGCTACCTGGCGCGCCCGCTGGGCGGCATCCTGATGGCGCACTTTGCCGATCACCTGGGACGCAAACGCGTATTCAGCCTGAGCATCCTGATGATGGCGCTGCCGTGCCTACTGATCGGGATCATGCCGACCTACGCGCAAATCGGTTATTTCGCACCGTTGATCCTGCTGGTGCTGCGCGTGCTGCAAGGCGCCGCGGTGGGCGGCGAAGTGCCCAGCGCCTGGACATTCGTGGCCGAGCACGCCCCGCGTCATCACCGAGGCTATGCCCTGGGTTTCCTGCAGGCCGGCCTGACTTTCGGCTATCTGCTTGGCGCCTTGACCGCGACGCTGCTGGCGCAAGTCTTCACCCCTGCCGAAATCCTCGACTACGCCTGGCGTTTCCCTTTCCTGCTCGGCGGTGTGTTCGGCGTGATCGGCGTATGGCTGCGCCGCTGGCTCAGCGAAACCCCGGTGTTCCTCGAAATGCAGGCGCGCCGCCAGGCGGCGGCTGAACTCCCGCTGCGCACCGTATTGCGCGACCACCGCGCTGTGCTGCTACCGGCGATGATCCTCACCTGCGTGCTTACCTCCGCAGTGGTCGTCCTCGTCGTCATCACCCCGACCATGATGCAAAAAACCTTCGGCATGAGCCCTGGCCACACCTTCGCCCTGAGCGCCCTGGGCATCGTGTTCCTGAATATCGGCTGCGTGCTCGCCGGCCTGCTGGTGGACCGCATCGGCGCCTGGCGCGCGGTGTTGGTGTACAGCCTGCTGCTGCCGCTGGGGATTTTTCTCCTGTATGCCAGCCTGATCAGCGGCGGAGTGTGGCTGGGCGCGGCGTACGCCGTAGCAGGCTTGAGTTGCGGCGTGGTGGGCGCGGTGCCCTCGGTGATGGTCGGTTTATTCCCCGCGCAGGTGCGGGTGTCGGGCATTTCCTTCACCTACAACATCGCCTACGCGCTGTGGGCCAGCACCACACCGCTGATGCTGATCGCGCTGATGCCCACCAGCCCATGGATTTGCGTAGGGTACTGCGTGGTGATGGGCGCGGTTGGGGTGGGCAGTGTGGCGTTGTTTGGCAAGCGCCACGCCTTGGCGGCCTAAGCGTACTCAGGTCAGGAAGTGCCAAAGCACCAACGTCCCCACCAGCCCGACCACCGACACGATGGTTTGCAACACCGACCACACCCAGATCGTCTGCTTTAACTGCAAGCCAAAGTATTCACGCACCATCCAGAACCCGGCGTCGTTGACGTGGCAGAAGAACACCGAGCCGGCGCCAATCGCCAGGGCCACCAGTGAGCTTTGCGTCGCCGCCAGACCGGCCATCATCGGCGCGAGGATACCGGCCGTGGTGGTGGTCGCGACGGTGGCCGAACCGGTGGCCTGGCGCAACGCCACGGCGATCAACCAGGCGAGTAACAAATAGGGCATGTGCGCACCTTCGGCGACCTTGCTGATGGTCTGGCTCACACCGGCGTCAAGCAGGGTTTGCTTGAGGCCGCCGCCGGCGCCGATAGTCAGCAACAGCACGGCGATGGGCGCAAGGGCTTTGCGCAGCGTGTTGCCGACGTCCGCGCGCGGCATGCCAGCGGCCCAGCCCAGGCAGACAACGGCGGCGATCACCGCCAGGCCGAGGGCGATCAGCGGTTCACCGAGGAACTTCAACGTCAGGCCGACGCTGCTTTGCGCCGGCAGCGCGACTTTGGCCAAGGTACTGCCGAGCATCAAGATCACCGGCAACAGAATGATCAGCAACGACACGCCGAAGCTCGGTTGGCGCGCAGCTTTAGGCGGGGCACTGAACAGCGCGCCGATGTCCGTCGGCTCATCCACGTGCAGGCGCCTGGACAACCAGTTGCCGTAGATCGGGCCCGCGAGAATCACCGCCGGCACCGCCAGGCAAAAGCCCAGCAACATGGTCAGGCCCAGGTCTGCGTGCAATGCGCCCACCGCAATCAGCGGCCCAGGGTGCGGCGGCATCAAGGCGTGCAGCGTGGTCATACCCGCCAGTGCCGGAATGGCGATTTTCAGCAGCGGCTGGTTCGAACGCTTGGCCATCACAAAGATGATCGGCACCATCATCACCAGGCCCACTTCGAAGAACAACGGCAAGCCGATCACCATTGCCACCAACGCCATCACCCACGGCAATGACTTGCCTTTGCCCAACCCCAGCAGGGTAGTGGCGATGCGATCCGCCGCGCCGGACTCGGCCATCAGCGCGCCGAGCATCGCGCCCAGGGCGATGATGATTCCGGCTTCACCCAGGATCGCCCCGGCGCCTTTGCTGAAAGCCTTGGCGACTTCTTCCGGCGGCAGGCCGGCGCCGACACCGGCGACAAAGGTGCCGATCAGAATCGACAGAAAAGGGGGCAGCTTGGTCGCGCTGATCAGCACGATGATGCTGGCGATGGCCAGCAGTACGCAGAGCATCAGGCGGGTGTCGTGAACCATCCACGCGGCAGTCGATAACTCCAAGACGGGACTCCTTATCGAACGAGGCTTGGGAAATTGTTTCTTTATGTTTCATGCCTGAAAAGCATACCTGATAGCAGCTGCTTCCAGTGCGCAGTGCGGATGTGCCGTTTTGGTGCGGGCAGCGGTGCGCCCCAGAGGCCTGGGCCTACCGGCGAACGAATGTGGGCAAGGTACGCTGGAGTGCGGCGGTGAGTACGGCGACAGGATGTCAGCGCCCGAGCATTTTCACCCAGCGCGACGGCGGCATGCCGTAGGTGCTGCGAAATTGCCGGGTCATGTGGCTCTGGTCGGTGAAACCGGCGGTCATTGCCGCATCCACCAATGACTGACCCTGGGTCAACAGACTGCGCACCAGGTCCAGCCGGCGCATGGTCAGGTAGCGGTAGGGGCTGGTGCCGAACAGCACACGAAAATCCCGCGACAAGGCCCAACGGTCACGGCCGGCGTGGCCAGCCATTTCATCCAGGGTGATGCTGCGGCCCAGGGCGCTGTGGATAAATTCCCGAGCGCGTTCAGCTGCCAGGTAATCGAAGGTTTTGCGGCTGACAATGGCTCCCGAGGCATTGTCGAGGGCCTGGGCCAGGTCGAACAGGGCGTCCTGTTCCTGCAACGGGTCGATCGGGCAATCCAGGCTTTGCAGCAGCACTTCGCTGGCACGGAACAGCCTCGGGTCGGTGGTCAAGCCGCCAGGGATAAACGGCAGTGGCTTGCCGCCGAGGATCTGCTGGATCAACGCCGGTTCTACGTAAATCATCCGGTACATGAAACCCTCGTCGCTGCCTGCGCGGCCGTCGTGAATCTCATCGGGATGAATCACCATGGTCGTGCCCGGCAGGCTGTGGGTCATGCCGCCACGATAGTGAAAACTCTGCACGCCGAACAACGTACGCCCGATGGCGTAGGTGTCGTGGCGATGCGGGTCGAAGGCGAAGCCGGCAAAGTACGCCTCGATACGGTCCAGGCCGCTGGCGTGCGGGGCACGGTGCAGCCAGTCGAGAGTGTGGGTCAGGTTGCCCATGGTGACTTGTCATAAAAAAGAGGTGGAAACACGTTAACCCAGTCTGCGGGTCCTTGTCTGCCGGGGTCTTGTACGATTGTGCGGGCGTGGGGCGAGGCCTATGATCCTGGCTCGTGCATCGCGCTGATGGAGCTGAACGCCATGGATTTTCTCAACCCTGCTTACGTGGCCCCGCTGGTCTCGCTGGCCCTGCTATGGACCGTGGCGGTGGTCACGCCCGGCCCCAACTTCTTCAATACCGCGCAACTGGCCGCGAGCTGTTCGCGCCGTCATGGCGTGGTGGCGTCGGCGGGTGTAGCCACTGGCACGATCATGTGGGGGCTGGCGGGTGGGCTGGGGATCAAGTCGCTGTTTACCGCGGCGCCCATGTTGTACCTGGCGTTCAAGGTCATAGGCGGTTGTTACCTGATCTACCTGGGGCTGAAGCTGTTCAAGCGTTCCGCGCCAGCCATGGGCCAGCGCCTGTTGCCGGATGAGCCCAAGCGTTCGCTGTGCTCTGCCTGGCGTCTGGGTTTGCTGGGCAACCTGTCGAACCCCAAGGCAGCTCTGTTCGTCGCTACTATCTTCGCGTCCACCATGCCGCCGTCGCCCTCGCCGATGTTGCTCACGCTGGCGGTGATCACCATGGCCACCTTGTCGTTCAGTTGGTATTCCAGCGTGGCCCTGGTGTTTTCCAGCCAGCGCATGGCGAACCTTTACAGCCGTTCGCGCAAGTGGCTCGACCGCTTTGCCGGCGGCTGTTACATGCTGTTCGGCGCGCATCTGGTGGCGAATCGCTGACGGCCCGTGGTAAGAAGCCTTACGTTCAACAGTGAGGCTGGGTCATGAGCAAGGTGCGGGTAGGGATTATTTTTGGGGGCCGTTCGGCCGAACACGAAGTCTCGTTGCAATCGGCGCGCAATATCGTCGATGCGCTGGACCGTTCGCGCTTCGAGCCGGTGCTGATCGGTATCGACAAGGCCGGCCACTGGCACCTCAACGACACCTCGAACTTCCTGCTCAACAGCGAAAACCCGGCGCTCATTGCCCTCAACCAATCCAACCGCGAACTGGCGGTGGTGCCCGGCAAGGCCAGCCAGCAAGTGGTGGAAACCGCGGGCCAGGGCGTGCTGGAACACATTGATGTGATCTTCCCCATCGTCCACGGCACCCTCGGCGAAGACGGCTGCCTGCAAGGCCTGCTGCGCATGGCGGACTTGCCTTTTGTCGGCTCCGACGTACTCGGCTCGGCCGTGTGCATGGACAAGGACGTCAGCAAACGCCTGCTGCGCGACGCCGGCATTGCCGTGACCCCGTTTATCACCCTGACCCGCCGCAACGCCGCGCGCACCTCTTTTGAGGCCGCCGTGAATAAGCTCGGCCTGCCGATGTTCGTCAAACCGGCCAATCAAGGCTCGTCGGTCGGTGTGAGCAAAATCGCCAGTGAGGCCGAGTACCATGCCGCGGTTGAACTGGCGTTGGGTTTCGACGAAAAAGTGCTGGTGGAATCAGCCGTCCGGGGCCGCGAAATCGAATGCGCGGTGCTGGGTAACGACAACCCCATCGCCAGCGGTTGCGGCGAGATCGTCGTGAGCAATGGCTTTTACTCCTACGACAGCAAATACATCGACGATCAGGCGGCGCGAGTGGTGGTGCCGGCGGCTATCAGCCACGCGGCCAGCGAGCGGATTCGCAGCCTGGCCCTTGAGGCGTTCGGGGTGCTGGGGTGTGCAGGCCTGGCGCGGGTCGATGTGTTCCTCACCGATGACGGCGAAGTATTGATCAATGAAATCAACTCGCTGCCCGGTTTTACCCGTATCAGCATGTACCCCAAGCTATGGCAGGCGGCTGGGATGAGCTACAGCGAGTTGGTGAGCCGGTTGATCGAGCTGGCGCTGGAGCGGCATGCGGGGCGCAAGGGGTTGAAGATCAGTCGCTGATCTTAGAAAGAGGTCAGTAACGCCATCAGGCGTTACTGAGGACCTCACGAAAAACGTCTGGTCGGATGGTGGCAATGTGCAGCAGTGAGCGTGCTGCGCCGGAGGGTGAGCGCCGGCCTTGCTCCCATTCTTGAAGCGTTCTTACAGAAACCCCCAGCAACTCGGCGAATTTGGGTTGTGACAAGCCTGTTTTACTGCTTGCTTCGGCCGCTTGAGTGGTTTCTACGTGATGGACGCCGCCATGACGGCCCGCGCCTTCACGTCCACGATGGCGGCGAGCAATTCCTCGCCAATATTGCGCTTGGCGTCGCGTTCTCTTAGCTCTTTCTCAGTGAGTGGCATGGTTCATTTCCTTCGCGATTTTATACAGGACATGCGCTGGAATATTCTCGGTGGCGCCTTTGCCATAAATCAGCAGTGCTACCAGCGATCCGCGAAGGGTGTAGGAGCCATGTCACCGATCAGTACGACCAATCCACGAATACAACAACGTCTTCGCCTCCTCCGGGTGATGCGTCCTTCGGCGGTAGCTGGCAAACATCGTTGAAGTGCAATACGTACACACCTCACTCACCTCGATCTGTTCTCGCCGAACCCCGGCCGCTTGCAGCAGCATCAGCCCGTATCCGCTCAAGTCAAACCAGGCACTTTGTGCTTGCCGCGCCTGCGGTGGGGTGATCTGCGGTGGCAACAACGGCTTGGGTTGCGCAACGCTCCATGGTGCTTCGCCGTCACGCCACGTGTGCCCTTGATCCGCCTGAAACTCGGTAATAAACCCTTCGCTCACTTCATAACAGCAGGGCTTGATCGACGGCCCGATTGCAACGTGCAGTTGGTCGGCCGCAAGCCCCAGATCGGCAAAACGCCGCACCGTATTCGCCACGATCCCGCGTTGCAGTCCCTTCCAGCCACCATGAATCGCCGCCACATGCTGACCGTCCTGCGATGCGAGCAGAATGGGCAGGCAATCTGCGGTGATCACTGCGACAGGTTGATGCGTGTGCGCAAGCACCCCATCGGCCTCGACCGTATTGGCCACCAGCCCTGCCTGCCACTCAATCACCGCGGCACTGTGCACCTGCTTGCAGATAAACAGGTTATCCGGACGCAGCGGATCGTTGATCGAACAGAAACCATGATCGACGCCCGCAATGGCGCCGAGATTTTTTGCCTGGTGCAAAGGGTTGCCTCCGCTCAGTACCTCAGTCGCCGACCGCTTCGCCTTCGCGTCGTGGGTCGGCACCGCCACTCAATGACACTTTTCCCTGAGCATCCCGCGTACGAACAATCGCCTGGATACCGCTGGTCATCTCAATGTCGCTCAAGGCGTGGCCTTTGTCCTTGAGCGCCTGTTTCAACCCTGGGCTGAACAAGCCGGCCTCCAGCTCCGTAGGCCCATTGCGGCTACCGAAGTTGGGCAAGTTGATGGCGGTTTGCGGGTCGAGGTGCCAGTCGAGCATCGCCACCAGGGATTTGCTCACGTACTCAATGATCTGCGAACCGCCGGGCGAGCCGACCGTGGCCAGCAATTCACCGCTCTGGCGGTCGAACACCAGGGTGGGTGCCATGGCCGAGCGCGGGCGTTTGCCCGGTTGTACACGGTTGGCGACGGGTTGGCCGTTTTCTTCAGGGATGAACGAGAAATCGGTCATTTGGTTGTTCAGTAAAAAGCCCTGCACCATCACATGTGAGCCAAACGCGGCTTCCACCGTGGTGGTCATCGACACGGCGCCACCCTGGTCATCCACCGCCACCACTTGTGAGGTGGAGATGCGCAGCGGCGAACGGTCTGGCGCATACGCTACTTGAATACCGGCAGGCTGGCCTGGCTTGGCGATGCCCATGCTGCGCTTACCGATCAATGTGGCGCGTCGGGCCAGGTAATCCGGGGCCACAAGGCCCGCGACCGGCACGGGCGTGAAGTCCGCATCGGCCACATATAGCGCGCGGTCGGCGAAGGCCAGGCGGCCGGCTTCGGCAATCAGGTGGACGGCTTCGGGTGCTGGCTCCAGCCCGGCAGGTGATGCGGTTTTCACCGGTGTCATCGGCGCGATGGCCAGGCGCGGGTCGCGGGCCTCCAACGCCTGTAATGTCCCCAGGATCTGGGCGACGGCGATCCCACCCGACGACGGTGGCGGCATGCCGCAGATTTTCCAGCGTTTGTAATCGGTGCACAGTGGCGCGCGTTCCTTGGCGGCGTAGCCCTTGAGATCCGCCTGGGACAGGGTGCCCGCGTTGCGGTTGCCCTGCACTTTGCGCGCAATCTCGTCGGCAATCGCGCCGTGGTAAAGCGCATCCGGCCCTTCCTTGGCGATGCGCCTGAACACCGCGGCCAGCGCCGGGTTTTTCAACAGCGTGCCGGTGGCCTTGGGGGTGCCATCGGCATTCAGGAAGTAGGCTGCCATCTCTGGCGATTGCGGGATAAAGCGATCTGCGGCGATCAAACTGTGCAAGCGTGGGGAAATGGCAAAGCCCTGTTCAGACAAACGAATCGCCGGCTCGAACAGCGTGGCCCATTGCAGCCGGCCAGTTTTCTGGTGCGCCATTTGCAACGCGCGCAACACGCCGGGCGTACCCACCGAGCGCCCGCCGATCTGCGCATCGGTGAAGGCCAGCGGCGTACCGTCAGCGTTCAGGAACAACCGCTCAGTCGCTCCGGCCGGGGCCGTTTCGCGGCCGTCATAGGCGTGCACGTTGTTGCCGTCCCACAGCATGATGAACGCGCCACCGCCGATGCCGGAAGATTGCGGTTCCACCAGGGTCAGCACGGCCTGCATGGCAATGGCTGCATCTATCGCCGAACCGCCTTGGCGCAACATCTCACGCCCGGCTTCGGCGGCCAGCGGGTTGGCGGCGGCGGCCATATGGCGTGTGGCATGTTGGGTGGCCAGATCGGTGCGATAGCCTGACCCCAACTCCGGTGCCGGTGGCTGTTCGTTGACCGGGGTGTGGCAGGCCGCGAGGGCCAGGGCTGCGGCGATGACCGACAATTGACGGCGGGAAATCGAAAACACGCGCTGAACTCCGTTCATTTTGAGAATGATCTGTTGTCCTGGGGAGCTGCTTTTTACAGGTGAATCTGGCCTTGCAGATACAGCACGGCCTTGCCGGAAATGATCACGCGGTCCCCCTTGAGCTCGCAGCGCAACTGGCCACGGCGCTGGCCGCCTTGTTCTGCTGTCAGTGTTGTCTTACCCAGGCGCTCGGCCCAGAACGGCGCCAGCGAGGTGTGCGCCGAACCTGTAACCGGGTCTTCATTGACGCCCACATTCGGCCCGAACCAACGTGAGATGAAATCAAACTGTGTGCCCTTGGCGGTCACCGCGATGCCGCGCTTAGGCAGGCCCTTGAGGCTCGCGAAATCCGGTGCAAGCGCCGCGACCTGGGCTTCGTTGTCCACCCGTACGATGTAGTCATCGGTGCCAAATACCTCGGCGGTTTCAACCCCTAGTGCTTTCAGCATGCCGGCTGGCGGCTCACAGCGCTCAGGTTGCCTGGCCGGAAAATCCATCGCCAGTTCGTCGCCTTGGCGCGTGACCCGAAGCTCACCGCTGCGGGTGGAAAAACGCAGCACGTCAGGCGCATCGCGCAGTTGGTTGATCAACACCCACGCGGCTGCCAGCGTGGCATGGCCGCACAGGTCCACTTCGACTTGCGGGGTAAACCAGCGCAACTCATAGAACCCATCACGGGGCACGAAGTAAGCGGTTTCGGAGAGGTTGTTTTCGGCGGCGATGTTTTGCAGTTGCTCATCCGCCAGCCACTCGCCAAGCGGGCACACCGCCGCCGGGTTACCGCCAAAGGGCCGATGGGTGAAGGCGTCGACTTGATAGATGTCCAGTATCACTGTGGCGTACTCCGTGTGTGGGGGGAGGCTGGACACTAACAGTGGGGTCGGGCGAGCGTCAAAATACAGATGGGCAGTATTTTTGCGTGCATCTGTGATTGCGCCACTGCGATTGCCTGGCTGGCACATAGCCAAAAAAAACGGCATACCGAAGTATGCCGAATGAGAGGCGGGCAATCGTAGTCAGAACTTGGCGCGCAGTGTCATGGACACGGCACGGGGATCACCGAAGATATTCCCGTCCTGGAAGGTGTTAATCCGCTGGAAGTACTTCTTGTCGGCCAGGTTGGTGCCGAGTAAGTCGGCGGAGAGGTTTTGCGTGATCTGGTAGCCAATGCCCGCATCGTACAAGGCGTATCCGCCCTGGCGCAGTTTGGTGCCGTTCATGCCGATGCCGGGGACATCCAGTTTGTTGTAGGTCTCGCTGACGACGCTGACGCCGCCCTGGAGACTCCACTTCTCCAGCTCACCGGGCAGTTTGTACAGGCTCCAGACCCGCAACATGTTTTTCGGCAGGTAGGTCTGCAACTGCTCGTTGGCGCTGTCATAGCGTTTGTAGGTGTGGGTGAAGTTTGCGCTGAGAAACCAATCGGGCGTCATCTGCCCACTCAGTTCCGCCTCGAAGCCGCGCGTGCGTGCCTTACCGCCGGCCACCACGGCGCGCGAGGCAGGGTCGTTCATATCTGGAATCGCGCGGTTTTCTTCTTCGATCTGGAACGCGGCCAGCGAGGCGTTCAACGCGCCATCGAGGAACTCGCCCTTGATTCCCACTTCGTGCTGCTTGCCTTCCAGCGGCTTGAGGATGTTGTTGTTGATGTCCAGGTTGCTGACGGCCTGCGGTTGGAACACTCCGGAATAGTTGGCATACAAGGAGTAGGTATCGTTGAGGTCGTAGATCAGCCCGTAAAACGGGGTGAATTTCTGCGACACGCTGTCACCGTTCTTTTGCGACGGTGAACCCGCCTCGGGCTGGTGCTGGCTGCGGTGCATCTCAAGCCAGGTCAAGCGCCCGCCGAGCACCAGCGTCAACGGGTCGGCAAGGCTCAGGCGCAGATTGCTGTAGAGCGCTTTGGCGCGGGTGTTGGCCACGCTGGTGGGCAATTTGTCCGAGTCCGGGAAGGCCGGGTAAGCAAAGTCGGGCTGCGGATTCTTGAGATCTACGTCACCCAGGTAATCCGAGAAATACCCCCCGTTGGAGGCGAATTCGGAGCGCGAATAGTTGGCGCCCAGCAGCACTTTGTGTTCACGCCCCAGCAAGCTGAATGGACCGTCGACATACACGTCGGCCTCGTCCTGTTTTTCCCGGTAATCAAACATGATCGAGTTCATCGACACCTGCTTGTCCACCGGGTCTATGCCTCCACCGTTGCGCGCGTAAGCCTGGGTCAAGTCGTAGTTATTGTCGGCGTGTCGCAGGGACAACTTGGTTTTCCAGCCATCCCCTAACTGATGCTCGAGTTCGGTGAATACGGCGGTGCTCCAGAAGTAGTCACGGTTCCAGTCTTCACCGTAAAAATGTTTGCGCGACGCATCCGGCAGCGACATGGCCGCCTCACCGGCCGCATTGGTGTAACGATAGGCCGGCAGCGAGCGCTGGGCGCTGCGGATGTCGGTATTCTGATTGCTCGCTCCGATGGTCCAGACGGTGTCCGGCGTCAGGTCGATATCGACAATGCCATAGATCTGATTCGACTCACGCTTGCCGCCACCGTCGTAGTAGTAACCCTTGTCGTGCTCGCTGAGTACCAGGCGCCCACGCACATTACCGCTCTCGGTCAACGGGCCGGTGGCGTCCACCATGCCACGGTAGTCATCCCATGAGCCGGCGCTGATTTGCGCCGAGACTGCCGCCTCGGCCAGCGGTCGCTTGCGTACCAGGTTGATGCTGCCGCCGGGGCCGCCGGCACCGGTCAAGCTGCCGGACGGCCCTTTAAGTACCTCAACGCGGTCATACATGGTCAAGTCGGGAGACAGGAACACCCGGTTGTCCATGGTGGTCGGCGTACCGTCCAATTGCAGCGAGGTCATTTCGAAACCCCGCGAGAAAAAACTCAGGCGGCTGGCATCGATTCGCTGCACGGTTACGCCGCCGACCTTGCCCAACGCATCTTCAAGGGTATACAGGTTTTGTTTTTGAATGCGCTCCTGGCCAATCACGTTGATCGTCTGCGGCACCTCGCGCAGACGCAGCGGGACTTTCGTGCCCACGGAGACGGTCGGGGCTTCGGTCTGCATGCCGACAATCGCTTGCGCCGGTAGCGTCATGCTGCCGAAGGCATCCAGTGTCAGGGTGCCCCCAGAGGTGGTACGTACTGACAGGCCGCTGCCTTCAATGGCCATTTGTGCAGCCTGCTCGGCGTTCATGGTGCCCTTGATGGCTGGCGCGCGCAGCCCGGCGGCGAGATTCGGCACATACACAATTTCGCTGTCGCTCTGGCGAGCGATGCGGTCGAGGGTCGCCGCCAGGGCGTCGGCCGGCAAGTCAAAATGGTGTAGAGACTGGCTGCCCGTCGACGCCGATTCGGCAAGGCTGGTCGACGCGTATCCCTGGGCCAGTAAAAGGGCGAAGCACACAGACGTCAGCCTGAACGCACTGTTAAAACGATTGGACATAGGTCACTCCATGTTGGCGGCTCCGCTTTTATTAGCGGTTTATGTCTATGTCCAACGAGATTGAAAAAGCGATACAGGGCAGATGAAAAAAACTCAGCCGCGCAGTTCGATCTGGGTCCAGAAGCCCAGGTACTCCTTCCTGCGTACAGGCAGGATCTGCTCCAGCGCGGCAAGTGCGCGGTCACTGCTGTCCAGGGGGAACAGACCGGAGACACGTAGCCTGGCCGCCGCCGGGCTGATGCGTAACACCCCGCGCCGATAAGGCTGCAATGCCTCGATCACGTCGCCCAGCGACCAGTCGTCCACACTGAGCTTGCCGCTTTCCCAACTGCTTTCGCCTTTACGATTCGCCGCCAGTGGCGTGATGCCTTTGGAGTCCAGGCGTGCCCCCGCGCCGCTCTGGAGCACTGAACAAAAGCCGTTGGGGCGAGCAACGCAGAGGTTGGACCGCATGCCCCACACGTGCGCGGAGCCGTCTTGCAGCGAAACCATAAAGCGCGTGGCGGTGCCGCGTGCAAATCCGTAGGGCGTTTGCACAACCAACGGTCGAGGGTCGTCACTCGCCTCAATCACCAGCTTGCCGGCATGCAGCATCAGGTTGCGTTCACTCTTGGTGAAATTGATATCCACCGCACTGCGCGCATCCAGCAGCAACGTGCTGCCATCCGCCAGGTTGAAGTTCGCCCGTTGCGCGGTGGCGGTCCGAAAGTCGGCGCCGACGGTGCTCAACAGTGTGCTCTGCCGACCCACCAGCGCCACACCGATGCCCACGCCGCCGAATACCAGCGCGCCACGCAGCAGGCGCCGTCGCTGCAGGTCGGGGGCTTGCAGCACTCGGCGTACTTGTGAGTCCGCGCCGCGTACAAGGGGGGAAAACGTCGCACCCAAATGCCCCTGCACTTTCTCCCAGGCCTGGGCGTTGCTCGGGTTGGCAAACCAGGCGTCGAAGGCCTTTTGTTCGTCGGCCAGGACTTCGCCCGAACGCATGCAGGCCATCCACTCGATGGCTTCATCGACCGCTGAGCACGTGCGTTTCATTCGTGCCTCAGCTGCTGGCAGCACAGCTTCAAACCCTTGGCCACGTATTGGCGCACCCGGATAGTCGAGACGCCGATCAGCTCGGCAATGTCGGCATACTTCATACCGTCTACCTGGCTGCATAGAAATGCGGTACGGGCCCGCGACGAAAGGCCTGCCAGCAAGGTATCGATTTCAAGCAATGCTTCAATTGCCAGGGCGTGGGCTTCAGGGGAGGGGGCGAAGGCTTCGGGTTGCAACGCCAACACTTCCAGGTAGGCGCGCTCCAGATCGCGTCGGCGCCAAGTGTCATACATCAAGCGCTTGGCAATGGTGGTCAGCAGCGCCCTGGGTTCGCGTATCGCCTGCGGCTCGGATAAGGCGACAACCTGCGCAAACACTTCGGCAGCCATGTCAGCGGCATCATAAGTACAACCAAGCCGCGCCCGCAGGCGGCTGAGCAGCCACCCGTGGTGGTCGCCAAAAAGACTGTGCAGAACCGTCTGCCGAACACTGGAAGAAGCGAGCGCAACGTGGGTAATCGGAGTGTACTTAATGATAATTCTTATCATTATCACGGGTGTTGCGATTTTTTCAAGGTGCCATGAGATTTCAGGCATTGGCCATGTTTTAGGAGTAGGGGGATACGGCGCTGAACGCCAGAAACAAGAAAGCCCGCACGAGGCGGGCTTCTTGGGGTGATTCACAGACTGCTGTAGACATCTATGGATCGGTACTTGGTGGCTACGCAGGGACTTGAACCCCGGACCCCAGCATTATGAATGCTATGCTCTAACCAACTGAGCTACGTAGCCAAGTGGCGCGCATTATTCGCGTAGAACGGAAATGCGTCAAGCGTTTATTTTTAATTTTTATCTGCGCTTTCAACTGTTTAACCAAAAATGCCAGTTTTGGGGCGGCTACAGCCCAACGCGGACCAGCGCTCTCGCCACAGAGGGTTGAACTCGCCCTCATGGGAGACGTGTGCAGGCAGTCGAGGGCTACGCGGGAGTGGGGGGGCCGGGCGATATGCGGATGATCGCTGGCGGGGCTTCGGGTTGCTGGCGCTCTTGCAGCGGCGTACCCAAAAATTTGTGATCGAGTTGGGCAATATCCCTGCCGCCCAACACTTGGTTTTGCTTATGGGTAAATCGAGCTGTGGGTGACACGCTTGAGGTGTTCGCGCGCCCGTGACAGGCGTGAGCGAACGGTGCCTATGGGGATGTCCAACACGTCGGCAGTGTCCTGGTAGCTGCCGTCGGTTTCCAGTGAGGCGTACAGCGTTTTACGCATTTCCGCAGGTAGGTGGTCAATGGCGCTCAAGGTATTTTCCAGGCGCCGGTTGATCTCGAACTCCCAGTCCAGGTTTTTGTTGTCTTCCTGGCCATGCCACAGCGACTCGTCGAATTCGCAATGCACCGGCTTGGCATACAGGCGCCTGAAGTGGTTGCGGATCAGGTTCTGCGCGATGCCGCACATCCAGGTGCTGAGGGCCGCCTGGCCACTGAAACGTTCCCTGTTACGCCATGCTTCCAGGTACGTCAGTTGCAGGATGTCGTCCGCATCTTCGTGGTTGAGCACGCGTTTGTGAATAAAACGGCGGAGTTTTTTTTGTTGGTCGTCCGTCAGTTCGAGCATGAATTGAGGCGAGCCGCCAACAAGGTGCGCTAAAGCATCAATAGGGATATTCACGGTGTTTTCCTCAAGGTAGACACTGTCGAAAAGTTTTCGACGAGAACCCCTTTAGCACTGGCTGTGCCAACCGAGAGAAACGTTCAACCTACTGATTTATATAGATAAATATATTTAAATAGAGTGCTGCTGCGCAATTTTTTGCAAAAGGCCTCGATGGTTTGTGTCGGTCTTTTCAAGGCAGTCGACGGATAAACTTTGATGGAACCGTATCGGCGCGCGTTGCCACATAGGGACACACTCTTCCCGTCTTGGCATGCTCATGAAAGTCGAAGCTCTTAACGATGTGCCATCGTCCCAACGCCTGGATCAATCGGTCGTTGCACGCGTCTCCACGCCTGAGCCAGTCAAGCTCGAGGAGCTTGCCCAGCTCTTCGACCAAGAAGTAGTGGCCAATAACCGAGTGCTGCGCGCGACGTCGATACGCGTTCCGCCTGTCGAGCAGCTTGCGCAACTTTATGATCAGCTTGGTCATCCGGCCCAGGAGACCTTCGCGGCTATTTCTCGGCGGTTCAGGCAGCAGTTGCAGCACAACCCCAGTGCCGACAAGTTGCTGGAGCTTGCCGAGGGCGACCCGGCGCGTGCGTTCGTGGTGCTCCGGTACCTGGAAGTCCAGGCGGACGCTGAGGTGCGCTCGTCTGAAGCGGCCAAGGCGCGGGATGCCATTGCCATGCTGAGCATCGGTTACAAAGGGGAAATCCAGGCAGGCCTCAAATTCGCCACGGCGTTGCTGGAGGCCGGCGGCGATGCTCAGGAACGCCAGGCGCTGCGTGCTCTCTATTACGCCAGCGTGGCCACGCGCCAATCCCTGGCGACGATGATGCAGGCCCTGCTGGGTGTATACGGTGGCGATACGTTTTCCACCCGGCTCGGCAGCATGCGTAAGGCCTTGGCTGACGACATCGCAGTGCTGGTTTCTGCAATGCCCACCCCTCGGCTGCGCACCTTGTTGTTGGCCCTGCAAAGTTGCGCTCAGTTGAGCAGCGTGTTGGCCGGTTGCCAGGCGTTGAACCAGCGCCTGGCCCTGGACTGCGACGCCGTGAGCCTGCTGCAGCGCCTGCTGGGGTACGCCGGCAGCGGGATTGATGCGGGTGAAGTCCTGCGCCTTGGGCATGATCTGGGAAGTGCCCCGAATACCCAGCAAGTGGTCCTGCTTAACGCGCTTTTCCCGCTGATTCGGCAACTGCCCCTGGCCTTGTGGCCGGACAGTCGAGTGCGTCAGAGCGCCCTGGATAGCTTTTTGGCGGTAATGGGCGAGCTGGACCGGGTTGAGCGCGGCCCCGCACGCTTTGTCGGTGGTCTGGGGGCTCCGGTGTGACCGTGCTGTCTACCGTCAACAAGGTGTTGCTCAAAGCGGCACAGCGTGCCGAAGTGCTGGGCGCCGTGGTGGTCCTGGGCATCGTGTTTATCTTTATCGTGCCGCTGCCCACCTGGCTGGTGGATATTCTTATCGCGGTCAACATCTGCATCTCATGCTTATTGATCGTGCTGGCGCTGTATTTGCCGGGGCCCCTGGCGTTCTCTTCGTTTCCGTCGATCTTGCTGCTGACCACCATGTTTCGTCTGGCGCTGTCGATCGCGACCACGCGCCTGATCCTGCTGGAACAGGACGCCGGCGACATTGTCGAGGCGTTCGGCAATTTCGTGGTGGGGGGCAACCTGGCAGTGGGGATGGTGATCTTCCTGATTCTGACCCTGGTCAATTTCCTGGTCATCACCAAGGGCTCGGAGCGGGTCGCCGAGGTCGCCGCGAGGTTCAGCCTGGATGCGATGCCGGGTAAGCAGATGTCCATCGACAGTGACTTGCGCGCCGGTCTTATCGACGGCATGCAAGCGCGGGAAAAACGCGAGCAGTTATCTCGCGAGAGCCAGCTGTTCGGCGCGATGGACGGGGCCATGAAGTTCGTCAAGGGCGACGCCATCGCCGGTTTGATTATCGTGGTGGTCAACCTGCTGGGCGGTTTTACCACGGGTATGTTCCAACACGATCTGAGTGCGGCCGAATCGATCCAATTGTATTCGGTGCTGACCATCGGCGACGGCCTGATCGCGCAGATTCCGGCGCTGCTGATCTCCCTTACGGCCGGCATGATCATCACTCGCGTGGCGCCGGCTGGGGGCAAGGGCATCACTCACATGGGCGCTGAAATTGCCCGGCAAATGACCAGTGAACCCAAGAGCTGGATGATTGCGTCGATAGGGATGCTCGCGTTTGCAGCGGTGCCCGGCATGCCCACCCTGGTGTTTATCCTGCTCGGCGCGGCAACCGGTGCCTTGGGGTATTACTTGATGCGTCAGCGTCAACGCAAGGACCAGCCCGAGGATGAAGCCGCCGACGCCGTCCGCCCCGAAGAGAACGGAGAGGAGGATTTGCGCGGGTTCGATCCCTCACGGCCTTATCTTTTGCAGTTCCCCCCGGCGTTGCGCGGCACACCTGAGGTGACGGATCTTATTCACGGGATCCGCCAGGCCCGAAATTCGCTGGTCGCCAATATCGGCCTGACATTGCCGCCGTTCGAGGTCGAGCTCGATGACGCCCTGGCCGACGACGAAATGCGCTTTTGCGTGCATGAAGTACCGATGATCAAAGCCTCGGTCGTCACCCGCTTGGCCGTTGATCGCGGGGCCTTCACGGCAGAGCCCGAGCACGCAATACCGGGGCTGGCCGAGCGTGACGAAGAGGGCTGGCTGTGGTTGCCGGCCGATGATCCGCTGCTTGATGACCCACAGTTGGAGCGCTTTAGCGCTACGAGCCTGATCATCGAACGCATGAGGCAGGCCATGATGCTCAGCGGGCCGCAGTTCCTGGGGATCCAGGAGAGCAAGGCGATACTCAGTTGGCTTGAGCACAACCAGTCGGAACTGGTGCAGGAGCTGCAGCGCATCATGCCGTTGTCGCGGTTTTCAGCGGTGTTGCAACGTTTGGCCAGTGAGGGCGTACCACTGCGAGCGGTGCGGCTGATTGTCGAAGCGCTGATCGAGTACGGCCAGCATGAGCGCGAACCGGACGCGCTTGCCGACTATGCGCGCATTGCCCTCAAGGCGCAGATCTTCCACCAGTACAGCGAAGAGGATGGTCTGCATGCCTGGTTGCTGTCCCCCCATAGCGAAAACATCTTGCGCGATGCCTTGCGCCAGACCCAGACCGGGGTGTTCTTTGCGCTTGATAGCGAAACCAGTGCCGCGTTGATCAACCTTCTCAACCAAGCTTTTACCTTACGTGCCAAAACTAAAAGTGTGATGTTGGTTGCGCAGGACCTGCGTAGTCCATTGCGCACCTTGTTGCTGGAGGAGTTCAACCATGTGCCGGTGTTGTCCTTTGCCGAGTTGGGAAGCACATCCAAGGTAAAGGTGCTGGGGCGTTTTGACCTTGGTCAGGATCAACTGATGCGCGGTGCGGCGGCATGATTGCCCAACCCGTTGCAACGCGCGGAAGGGCTCGCTGATGGTTGAGCTGCGCGTGCTCAATGGTCTGCGTCAGGGGGCCGCGTTGCCGCTTTTTGGCGAGACGTGGAGCATTGGCGCTCACCCTGACGCGGACCTGGTGCTGAATGATCCAGGCATCGCCGAGCAGCACGCGCGGTTGCGGTTGATCGGCGCCAATTGGTCCGTGCAGGCCGAAGCGGGGCTGCTGCATGACGCCGAGGGGCAGGTGCTGGCGCAGATCACGAGCCTGACACTGAACGTACCGTTTTCAGTTGGGGCCATTCGTCTGTCTGTTGCCCTCGCCGAGCAGCCGTGGCCTGAGCTGCCCGCACCCACCCCGACGCAACGGGCCCATGAGGCGCCGCGTGCGTTGCCGTTGTCGTCCATGTCCCATGTGCAGCAAAAACGCCTGATCAGTGTGGTGCTGTTGGTTGCGGTGATCATCGCGGTAGTGGGCATGGTTTCCCCGGGGGAGCGTGATGCCCAGGCCTCCTTGATAGCGCCCGCGACGGCCAAACCGCTATTGGCCTCTGCGTTTGAAGTGCGGGAGCAATTGTTGAAGATGCTCGCCGAGCGCGAATTGAGCCAAAGGGTCAGCCTGGAGGTGGTCAATGGCCAGATCGTGCTCAACGGCGCGGTTTCCCCGGACGATGTGGAGCTGGTGTCGCGGATGCTCAACCGCTTTGGTGAGTTGTTCGACAACGCCGTGCCGGTGATCAGCCGCGTGCGTACGCGCGATGGGACGCTGCCGTTCAAGATTGTGCAGATCGTCGGCGGGCCGAACGGCCATGTCGTTCTGGAGGATGGCAGTCGGCTGTTTGTGGGTGACGAAGTGGAGAATGTGCGGTTGGTGCTGATCGACAATGCCAAGGTGGTCTTCGATGGCGCGCAGCGTTATGAGGTGCACTGGTGAGTGAGGAGCTGCGAGCACGCCTCGACGCCTGGGAGCGGCGCCAGACCCAGTCACTGAGCAACCTTTTGCCGGTGACGATGCGCGGTCGGGTCCAACGCGTCAACGGCATGTTGCTGCAATGCCGGTTGCCCGGCGCGCGTATCGGTGACCTGTGCCAGGTTGAAAAGTCTGTCGATGAACACATGCTGGCCGAGATCATCGGGTTCGATCAGCAGGACGCCGTCCTCAGCGCCTTGGGCAATCTTGAAGGGGTACGCGTGGGCGCGGGCGTGCAGCGTCTGGGCGTGTCGCATCAGGTGCGGGTCAGTGATGAGCTGCTGGGGCAAGTGCTGGATGGCTTCGGACGACCGATTACCGGTGTTGGCCCCAGCGCGTTTGTCGAGACCGAGAGCCCCGATGCCAGCATGGTGTTGTGTGAGGCCCCTTTGCCGACCGACCGGCCGAGGATCCATCGGGCCCTGGCTACCGGGGTGCGCTCGATCGATGGTTTGTTGACGCTTGGCGAGGGCCAGCGTGTGGGTCTGTTTGCCGGCGCGGGCTGTGGCAAGACCACCTTGCTGGCCGAAATTGCCCGGAACGTCGAGTGCGACGTGATTGTGTTCGGCTTGATCGGCGAGCGCGGCCGGGAGCTGCGTGAATTTCTCGACCATGAGCTGGATGAGCAATTGCGGGCCAAGGCCGTGCTGGTGTGCGCGACGTCCGACCGCTCCAGCATGGAACGAGCCCGTGCAGCGTTCACGGCCACCGCGCTGGCCGAGGGTTATCGCCGTGAGGGTAAGCGGGTGTTGCTGTTGATCGACTCCTTGACCCGGTTCGCGCGCGCGCAGCGGGAAATCGGCTTGGCGGCCGGTGAGCCTTTGGGCCGTGGCGGCTTGCCGCCTTCGGTATACAGCTTGCTGCCGCGGTTGGTGGAGCGCGCCGGGTTGACGCGCGACGGCGTGATCACCGCGATCTACACCGTGCTTATCGAGCAGGACTCCATGAGCGACCCGGTGGCGGATGAGGTCCGCTCGCTGCTCGATGGTCATATTGTGCTGTCGCGCAAACTGGCTGAGCGTGGTCACTACCCAGCGGTTGACGTACTGGCCAGCCTTTCGCGGATTCTGAGCAATGTCGCGACGCCTGAGCATATTAATGCCGGCACCGCGCTGCGACGCCTGTTATCGGCGTACCAGCAGATCGAGTTGATGCTCAAGCTGGGTGAGTATCAGGCCGGCAGTGACGCGCTGACCGACCTGGCAGTGGACAGTCGCGCGGCGGTGGATGGTTTTCTGCGTCAGGACTTGCGCGGGCCTTCAGCGATAGAGACGACCCTGCAACAACTGACGGAGCTGACGGCCTATGTCCCTTTCTGAGTTGGAAACCCTGCGGCGTCTGCGCAAGCATCGGGCAGACCGCGCCGAGCGCGTCCTGGGCGAGGCTAAAAGGCATCAGCGAGCGCTGCAATTGCAAGTCGAGCAGGCGCAGCGCGTCCTTGAGCAAACCCGCCTGCAGGAAGCCCAGCAAGGTGCGCAGCTATTGAGCAAGCATCAAGGGCAAGTGATCTCGTTTCAGGAACTCAAATCGTGGAATACGCAGGAACGCTCGTTGTCCGCCAGCACGCTGCGCGAAGAAGCGCAGGTGCGTGGGTTGCACGGGCAGCAAGAGCAGCAGGTGGCCCAGGTCGACACTGCGCAAAAGCAGGCCACCCAATGCTTGCGCGAAGTCGAAAAGCTTTTGGAGTTATCAAGGTTACTGCTGCAGGAAGAAACATGAGCAAGATATCTGAAGGCAAGCCCGAGCGGCCTGGTGCGCGCGAATATGGCGCCGACGAGGAACCCGCCGTTGGCGGTGCGGTGCCGGTGGACGCCATGCGTGTGTTCGCCCGGCTGCTGGTCAATGCCGATGGCGTAGGCGGTTATGTTTCCTGCGCTCGCGCACCGCAGTTGTGGGCGAACAGGTTGATGATCGAGGCGCTGGCTGAGCAATTGGCGCCTCGAATACAGGCAGGTATGCAATGGCCGCTGCTGGCGGTGCTTTACCTGCGAGGGCAGGGGCGAATCAAGGCTTGTGTGCAGCGCCAATCGGGCGTCTGGAACATCGGGCTGCACGCTGAAGAACAGCACGCCACGCGATGGCTCGGCGCAGTGAGCAACAGCCTTCAAAACCGGCTGAGCGAAGCCTTGGGGCAGGCTGTCGATGTGCGCGTGACCTCGGCATGATCCTGTCCGCGTTAACACTGCCATTGGTTGAAGCCACCAGGGTGGCGGCGCTGCATCGGCTTGGGCGCGGCTTACGCATGCCGTTTGCGGTTGGCGATCAGCACGGCGCGTTTTCGCTCGAGCCAGGCTGTGCCCCTGACGCTGCCAGCCCGTTTTTTTTCGAGAGCGCCCTGGGTGTGCTCGCGTTCTCCGACCCCGAGGCGATGTTCAGCCTGATGGGTGAATGCCCGGTGACCCTGGCCGAGGTCGGCAACGACCCGACCTCCTGGTTCTGGGAGCTGTTCCAGCACCACCTTAGCCCGCAAGTGTTGGCGTTATTTGGTTACCTGCGTTTGCTGCCGACGCCCAGGAAGCTGAACTTTGGTTGTCGTTTTACGGTGACGCTGGGGCCTTCCAGGGTTGCAGGTTACCTGTGGATGGCTCCGCAGAGCTTGCTGGCTGCGTATGCGGCGGGCCCGTGGGAGCCGACGTGCGATCCGCTGCCTGCCTCTTTTCCGTTGGTCATAACGGCGTCCCTTGGCCGCTTGAACCTGCCCGTCGCGCAAGTGCGCGGCTTGCGCGCGGGTGATGTGTTGATACTCGAGCAGGCGTTTTTCGATGTGCAGGGCCAGGGCCACCTGCATGTCGGCCGTCATCGGCTGCACGGGCGTATTGATGATGAATCCGGGCGGTGGTGCCTGAACCTTACTGCGATAGAGGAAGCGCGTGTGAACGAAGAGTTTGTAATACCGGAGTATGCGCAAGAGGAGCCGGATCAGCCGATGGAGGATGTCTTTGGCCGGGAACCCTTTGATGACTTGAGTATGGCGCTGACCGTGCGCTGTGGCGTCTTGAACCTGACCCTGGGCGAACTGCGCAATCTGGCGCCCGGTGCTGTGTTGGGCATCACCGGCTATGCCCCCGGTACCGCCGGCCTGTATTACGCCGACCGGCCGATTGGGCAGGGGCAGTTGGTGGAAGTAGACGGGCGCCTCGGTTTGCAGTTGTCGCGCGTGGTGTTCTCGCGATGATATTCCAGGGCGTCGACCCCGTTGTCCTGGCGTTGTTTTTTGGTGCGCTGTCGTTGCTGCCGATGCTGTTAGTGGTGTGCACGGCGTTCTTGAAAATTGTCATTGTGCTGATGATTACGCGTAACGCCATCGGTGTTCAGCAGGTGCCTCCAAGCATGGCGATCAATGGCATCGCTCTGGCCGCCACGCTTTTCGTCATGGCCCCCGTGGGCTATCAGATCGCCGAAAACCTCCAGAGCACGCCCCTGGACATGAGTAGCGTGCAGACGATGCAAGAGACCGGCCTTGTGGCCGTGCAACCGTTACGCATGTTCATGAAACGCAACACCGATCCGGATGTATTGACCCATCTGCACGAAAACAGCGTGCGCATGTGGCCGCCTGAAATGGCGCAGAGCACCCAGCGCGAAGACTTGATTTTGCTGATCCCGGCCTTTGTGGTGTCGCAGCTGCAGGCCGGGTTCGAGATCGGTTTCCTGATCTACATTCCGTTCATCGTCATCGATCTGATTGTGTCCAACCTGCTATTGGCGCTGGGTATGCAGATGGTGTCGCCCATGACCATTTCCCTGCCGCTCAAGTTGTTGTTGTTCGTCATGGTTTCCGGATGGTCGCGGTTGCTCGACAGCCTTTTCCTTTCTTACCTTTGAGTGCCCCATGGAACCGATCGTGCTGTTCAAGCAAGGCATGCTGTTGGTGGTGGTGCTGTCGGCACCGCCACTGATCGTGGCGGTGATTGTCGGTGTGCTGACGTCGCTGGTCCAAGCCCTGATGCAGATACAGGACCAGACCCTGCCCTTTGGCATCAAGCTGGTTGCCGTGGGCGTCACACTGATATTGACGGGGCGCTGGATCGGCGTGGAGTTGATTCAACTGATCAACCTGATGTTCGACATGATCGCCCGCTCGGCACTCAACTGAGGGCATGCCCGTGCTGCTTTATCTCGAACTTTTGCCCAGCCTGCTGATCGCCATGGCGCGTATCTATCCGTGTGCCATTCTGGTGCCGGCGTTCTGTTTCCAGCATGTTCGCGGTTTGTCTCGGCACGCCATCGTGATGGTCCTGGCGTTCATTCCGGCGCCAGGTATTCACGCGGTATTGGCGGGCCAGGACTACTCTGCGCTGATGATCCTCGGGCTGATACTCAAGGAGGCGGCCCTGGGTATGTTGCTGGGGGTGCTGTTGGCGATGCCCTTCTGGATGTTCGAGTCAGTCGGCGCACTGTTGGACAACCAGCGTGGCGCCTTGGCGGGTGGCCAACTCAACCCTTCACTGGGGCCGGACGCGACGCCCGTGGGGCATCTGTTCAAGCAGTTGGTGATTTACCTGCTGATCGCCGTGCTGGGGCTGAGCGTCCTCACACAAGTGATCTGGGACAGTTACCAACTGTGGCCGACCACGGCCTGGGTGCCGCTGCCGGCCGTCAATGGGTTCGGCATTTTCCTGGGCCTGCTCAGCGATACCTTTAACCACATGATGCTCTACGTGGCGCCCTTTGTTGCGGTGCTGCTGCTCCTGGAGTTCGGCATCGCACTGTTGGGGGTTTACAGTCAGCAATTGCAGGTGAGCACCCTGGCGCCGCCGGTCAAGAGCCTCGCGGGCATCGCCGTTCTGTTGCTGTACTTTGCGTTGCTGCAGGACTTGATCGTCGGGCGCCTGAGCCTGCTAGGCGACCTCAAGCACTCACTCGGGCTGATGTTTCAGGCCTCGACGCCATGAGTGATTCGGGGGAAAAAAGCACCCGGCGTCCGCCAAAAAGCTGCGCGATCAACGCAAGAAAGGTCAGGTTTCCCAAAGCAAGGACGTCGGCAAGTTGCTGGTGCTCACGGCCATCAGCGAGCTTGCGTTGTTCACCGCCCAAACCAGCATGCAACGCTTTCAGCAACTGATGGCACTGCCCATGTCGAGCATGGCCCAGCCCTTTGCACGGGCATTGGAAGAAGTGCTGTTTGAAGGGCTGAAGGTGTTTTTCTCGTTCGCGCTGTTAATGGCCGGCACGGCGATACTCATGAAGCTGATCAGCGGCTGGATGCAGTTCGGATTTCTGTTTGCTCCAGAGACGTTGAAGCTCGATTTCAACCGGATCAACCCGCTCAAGCAACTCAAGCAGATGTTCTCGGCCAAAGCGGTCATGGACCTGCTGATGAGCCTTGCCAAGGCAGTGCTCCTGGGGGTGGTGTTGTATGGGGTGATCTGGCCGTCATTGGGCACGCTGATCAACCTGGCCAACAGTGACCTGCACACTTATATCGTGGCGCTGATCACGCTGTTCCGCCATTTGCTGCATGTCTGCCTGGGGTTGCTGCTGGTGCTGGCGCTGATTGACCTGGCGATGCAAAAACATTTTTTCGCCAAGAGCATGCGCATGACCCAGGTCGAGGTCGTCAAAGAGTACAAGGACATGGAAGGCGACCCGCATGTGAAGGGCCAGCGCCGCTCGTTGGCCTATCAATTGGCTCAGGAAGAACCCAAGGTCAAGCTGCCCAAATTGGAGGAGGCCGACATGTTGGTCGTCAACCCGACGCACTTTGCCGTGGCCCTGTACTACCGGCCCGGCAACACGCCTTTGCCCGTGCTGGTGAACAAAGGCACGGACGACGAGGCACGCGAATTGATCCGGCAGGCCAAGGCGGCCGAGGTGCCGGTGATTCAGTGTGTGTGGTTGGCCCGCACCCTCTACACGCACAAGCTGGGTGCGAGCATCCCCCGCGAAACCTTGCAGGCTGTAGCGTTGATCTATCGTACGTTGCGCGAGCTCGATGATGAGGCCAAGCGCGAAACCCTGGAGTTGCCGGAGCTGGAGTTGCGCTGATCAGCGCCGCATCCGCGTTGTGCCAGGCCGGATGCCCCAGGCCGAGGGCAGGTGAGCGGCAGCGCCGCTCACCTGATAACCTCGGGCGTTAACGGTTGCAGCGCGACTGAAAACTCATCGTTCCAGCGAGATCGTCTGGTAGTCCGCGCGCTCGCCGGACGGGCCGGGCTCGCTGCGCATCTGCGGTGGCCACCAGATCACGATGGTGTCTTTGGTCGCTTGTGGGCGGGAGCAGGAGTCGCCTCTGCAAGTGGGGCTGCAGCCGCTGATAAGCAGCACTGTGCTGATCAAGATGAGGCACAACGAGCGGTGTTTCATGGGGTGGCCTTCTGAACGGGAGTGATCAAGGAGGGGCGGGGCACGCTGAGGTACTCATCTTTGACTACCGGGCGCATGGCGATGAATACCTCGGCTTCTTCACCGGGTTTGAGCCAGGCACGCGGCCATACGGTGACCGCCAGGGTCTGCGAATTGCTGCATTCTTTTTCGTCGATGCGCACATTGCGTTTGAACTGATTGCGCAGCACGACCACGGCTACGTTGAACTGCGGGCCGGCGTACCACTGACTGCGTTCGGTATTCATGGCCAGCAGCTCGCGAGTGCTGCACAAGGTGTCCAGCCCCAGTGGCATGGGGGCCGCCTTGAATGCCTGGGGCACTTCCCCCGCAACCAGATGGGCCAGGGTGCTGGTGATGTCACTGCGTTTGATGACCGGCTCGTGTTCGGCATAACGCCTGGCTAATGGCTTGAGCGCGACCTGAAGCTCGACCTGATCGTCCTGCGGCAAGTAACGTGAAGGGTCGGCTTGATCACCGACCACGCGTGGAGTCAGGATAAACAGGCGTTCGCGACGATTGTTCTGGCGCTCGCTGGAAGAGAACAACGCCTTGCCCAGCAAGGGTATATCCCCCAGAAGGGGAACCTTGTTGCGCTTGTCGACGCTTTCGGTGACATGAAACCCACCCACTACCAGTGAGCGCTTTTCCGCCATGACCGCCTGGGTGCTGACATTGCCCCGGCGTACATCGGGGCCCAGGCGGTTGGGGTTGGATTCGTCGAAGTTGCCGTCTTCGATATCCACCAGCAGGTGAACCTGATGAGTGCCGCGTGTGGTAATCACCCTGGGCACGACTTGCAGGCTGGTACCCACTGTAATCGGCAGCACGGTGGCGACTTCTGTACCCGCCGTGAGGTATTGGGTGCGGTTGAAGTCAATCACCGACGGCTGGTTTTCCAGGGTGAGCACGGAGGGGTTGGAGACCATGGTCGCCAGTCCGCGTTGCTCCAGTGCACGTATTTTGGCAAAGAAACGGTCACGGTTTTCGATCGACAGCTGCGATGAGCTACCCGGTGCCAGCCTCATGTCGCTGCTGAAATGACGGTTGCCCCAATTGATCCCGAATTCGCGCAATTGTTCGCGTTCTATGTCGAGGATGATCGCGTCGATTTCCACCATTTTGCGCGCCACGTCGAGCTGGGCAATCAGCTCGCGGTACATCGCCTGTCGCTCCGGGAGGTCATAGATCAGCACGGCGTTGTTGCGTATATCGGCCTCGACGCGGATTTTGCTTGTGGGAACCGGGGCCCTGGGGGTGAGCGTCGCTCCCGTGCCCAACTCCCCAGCGTTCGTCGTCTGGCCGAGCATTTGCCCCAGCATCGGGTTGCTCAGCCGGGGGAAGTTCGGCGTGATGGGCGAGGGCTGTGATGCGAAGGGGCCGGGGTTAAGGCTGGAGAGCGAGGACGTTGCCCGAGGCTCCAATAACCCACGCAACATGCTGGCGACGCCAGGGAGGGTTAGTTTTTCGCCGCGATAGTCTATCTGTCGGTCTCCCGCGTTGGCAAATTTCAGCGGGTAGCTGAGTACGCTCTGTTTTTCGTCGGGAGATTTACGCTGGCTGCTGAATTGCTTGATCTGCTCGATGTAACGCTTGGGGCCAGAGACCAGCACGACCCCTTCATCCGGCAATTCACCCCAGCCGAAACGGCTATCGAGCAGACCGATGTCGGTCAGCGCCCTCTTGAGGTCGGCAACGGTCTCGGCAGACACCTCCAGACGCGCGGACTCCTGCAGGTCCAGGGTGCTGATATAGAGCGTTTTGTTGTACAGGAACCACTGGAAACGGTGCTCTACCGCCAGCCTGTCGAGCATCGACTGCGGGGTATTGGCGCGTATCTTGCCATTCACGCTCCCCTCCAGCAGGCCGTCTATTTGCACCTGTATACCAAAGGTCTGAGCGAAGTCCTCCAGCACTTCTTGTAGGGGCTTATGCTCGGCTTCATACGCATAGGCGGTGTTTTTCCATTCGGTGGGAATAGCGGCAAGCGCGCTGTGCAGCGGCGCCAGCAAAAAGGGCAGGGCGAGCAGGCAGCGCCAGTGAGGGCTTTTTATTGGCGCAGGGCGCGGGTTTAAACGCAGGCCGGTGGGCTTGTTGAGTTTGCTATACATGACAGGTTCTCTGTTTCAGTGCCGTAGCTTACGAAATGAGGTGGGCGCAGATTCCCGCCCGGCCTTGTTCCGGCGCGCAGTGACGCTGCGCCAGGTATCACGGTGGTTGGAAAGTGCTTTGGCGGGGAACTCGTCAGGCTGGGCTGATCGAGGTGAGACCAGGGCCGCGGCGGAGTGTGTACTCGTGGGCCACTCCCAACGTCAGCCGGGATTGGCTGCCAGTCACTAGACGACATTGATGGCGGATTTAAGCGTTTCGTGCTTGTAGCTGAGATAGGTCGAGTTCACCGCCAGGTTGTTCACAAGGGCGGACTTTTGCTCATTGAGCTGTTCGAAGAGCCGTGCGAATTCTTCAGTGTCTTCGCTGGTAATAACCTCGCTACCGATCTGGTCGAGGCGCTTTTCGGAACGGACTTGCTCTCTGTAGAGACTGTTGGATACGCGTGAGTCGGTATTCATCGCTTGAGCTCCGGTGGGGGTCTGCTCCTGTGTGGTGCCTGAGTGATGGCCAGTTCCATTGACCGACATACTTCATAAAAGAAGAAAGGCTCCAGCGATAAAAGTTGTTACTTGGTCTGGGCCTTGGGGGGGATTACCACCAGGTTATCGAGGGCATGGGCCCAGTTGATGTGAAACCCACCCTCTTGTGTCTCAAGCAGCAGCGACTGGGCGGCGAGTCCATCTTCCACTTGAAGTGTCCAGGGCACGTTGCAGTGCAGGTTGAGCCATAGCTCGACGTGCTCGCGGTCCAGTGGGTTGCACATCAGGTTTGCCTCGACCGCAGGCAGTTGCGCCGCCAGCAGCTTATTGAGCAATGCGCTGAGGCGTTGAGCGGGTACGGCCTCCTCCAGGAGGCTTCGAATGGCGGTATTAATGACCGAGGTCGCGGCGTGTTCCAGATGGTCGACCATCATCTGGCGCTCAGACTCCCAACGATGCAGTTGGGCATTGGCACGCTGCCAGAACTCATCGCTGGCGCGTTCGAGCATCTGCTCGCATTGGTCCTCGGCTTGGCGTATGAGCGCCTGCGCTTGGGTTTGGGCGTGATCAAGCAATTGCTGCGCCTGGGAGTGTTCGGCAAGCATTTGCCTGGGGATCAGCGCCGTTGGCAGATCGTGAGGCTGGGTCTTCAGCTCAATCTTGTGGGCGCAAAACATGCTGGGAATTCTCTTGGGAGGCACGCAGGGTGTTATCGACGGTGGGAGAGGTTGCGCGCCAGACAGTGGCTTGCCACAGGGTATCCAACCGGCCATGGGTGTCCGCCGGTTTGGGATGTCGTTCCAGCTCGAGCACCCTTGGGCGCGCAAAGCACAAGCGCAGCCGCTGCCAGATAGCAGGGGCGACCCACGCGCGCAGATATTGCAAGGGATCATCGATGCTCGACGAGGCCGGGCCAGGCGGCAGTGCCTTGGCCAAGCGCTGGCACCAAAGCAGTTGTTCCTGATTCAAGCGCTTGTCATGGGGCGCGTTGTACACCTCATTGACGAGGATGAGCACGAGGTCCCGTTGCTGCGCGCTGCTCAGCACCAGGTGTAACAATGCCGAAGACGCGGCCGGGGGCAGCTCGGGCTCGATGCCGAACAGGCTGCTCACACGGCGGTGATGGCTGCGTGAAAGCGCTGCGGCGTCGACAAAGCCCGTTTGGGTGAGCCAATCGATGTGGGCATGTTTCCACGGCAAGGCCCACCATGTTGCCCAACTCAGGTCTTCACTCATGAGCCTGTGCCAATGCAGGCTCTACAGGGTTGGGCTGTTTGCCGCGGCGCCATAACCGCCAGCCAACGCCAGCCAGGATGAGGGCGACCAGAGGTAATAAAACGCTGGCGCGCCAAAACCCCAGGTCATGCTCCGGCACCAGGAACGGGCCGAAATACACCAGCTGTTGCTCTTCCTTGTAGGCGATGGCCGGTACGAAAATCACGGTCAGTTTTACGGTGTTGTCTAGGGCCGAGGCCATCCCGGGGATGCTGCTGGCCACCATCCTGCGCACACGCGGGTTTATTTTGTCCGGGTCCAATCGCGGGTCATGCTTGATGAATACCGAGGCGGAGGCCGGCTGTACCGGCTCGCCTGGCGCGACTCGTTCAGGGAGCACCACGTGAACCCGGGCGACGATCACACCGTCTATGTTCGATAGGGTCGACTCCAGTTCCTGGGACAGCGCGTAGATGTAGCGTGCACGCTCTTCCAGAGGCGTGGAGATGACGCCTTCCTTGCGAAATACGTCCCCCAGTGTCGAACGGGCCAGCCTGGGCAGCCCCGCAGCGTCCAGGGTACGCACCGCTCGACTTATGTCACTGGCATTGACGCGAACGGCGACGCCGTCTTTGCCTGGGATTTTCTGGGCGCGGATCTGTTTATCGGCCAGTTCTGCGATGACTTCGTTAGCTTCCTGCTCAGAGATGTTGCGATGAAGCTCTACGCTTTCACCACAGCCAGTCAGCATCAGCGCCGATGACAGAAACACGAGGGCGATCAGGCGGCGATACATGCATCTACCCCAGGTTTGAAATTTTATCGACGCCTTTTGCGATTGCGCCAATGACCTTGACGCGTGACATCACGTCTATATGCGCCTCGGCGAGCGATTGGGGAAACTCGTTCGCATCCTTGGTCTTCTTGTTCTGGCTTGCATCCCGAAACCCTTTGGATACGCGTCTGGACAGTGTTAGCGACTCAGTGGAGTCCCAGGGCGATGCGGCAGAGGCCAGGGCGGGCGCAATGCCGTTACCGGACTGTTCGGTGGTGTTGAGTTGGGCGTTGAAAAAATTAATGTCAGAAACCGCGCTGTTCGCGTCTGGCGTGTCGACCTGGGCAGCGATGGTCGCGTTTTTTCGAAACCCGGCATGGGTAATATCCATGTGAACCTCTATCGAACGAATCAGGTGCTGTGCCTGCAGTGAGCGTAAAAACCTCCTCAACCTGCGGGTTGAGGAGGCTCGTCTTACTTAGGCGAATCGCAGGGATTTAATGCGGCCCGCTTTAGCTGTGGTCAGTTCTTGCTCAGCGGTTTTTTTTGCTTCTTCAACCACTTTTCGTTCTTTGTCTGCGTTGATTGCGTCCAATTGTGCTTGGTTGCCAGCGCTACCACCAATGCCAGAGATCATAGATCACCTTTCAAGTTTTAAATAAAAGAGTGATAGCAAGTAACCTGCTATCTGTGCATGTTGAGCGACGTTGAAGTTGCTCAGGCTTTGGGTGGTTGGTTACAAATGAAACGTTCCATTTTATTGCGCGTGAAATATTTAAATTCATTTCGGTTGGTGCGGTAGTGTTTATATTTCGAGTTGTTTCATCCGGTAATAGAGTGTGCGCTTTACCACCCCCAACTCAGTCGCCACGCTATCGACACAGTGGTCGTTGCGCTGCAGTGACTCTTCAATCAGCGCTTTTTCGATTTGTTGCAGGCGGGTCTTGAGGCCTATTTCGTTACCTTGTGGGTTGCTCATCGGGGTTGCGAGCGGTGCCAGGCCCAATACGAAGCGTTTGGCGACCGAGCGTAGCTCACGAATGTTTCCCAGCCAGGAATGGCAGAGTATTTGTTGCAACAACTGGGCGGGCGGGGTTGGCGCAGGACATTGGAACTGTTCGGCCTCCTGCCGGACCATGTTGAGAAACAACGGGATGATCCGTTCTCGTTGGTCGCGCAGGGCGGGAAGCTGGAGGCTGACAATGTTCAATCGAAAGTACAGGTCACGTCTGAAAGTGCCTGATTCGACCATCTGGTGCAGCGACTGCTGGGCTGAGGCAATGACGCGCATATCCACCGGGATGAAACGGGTTGAGCCTAGGCGCTCCACGCCGCGAGACTCCAGTACCCGCAGCAGTTTGGCTTGCAGGTTCAACGGCATGCTGTCGATCTCGTCGAGGTAAAGCGTGCCCAGATGAGCGGCTTCCACAACGCCTGCCCGCGACTGCACCGCCCCCGTAAAGGCGCCGCTGTTGACCCCAAACAACTGGCTTTCCGCAAGGCTTTCGGGGATGGCCGCACAGTTCACGGCAACGAAGTTACCGCGCCGTCCCGATAAACGATGAACCCGTTGGGCCAGCGTGTCCTTGCCGGTGCCGGTTTCTCCCAGCAATAAAATATCGATGTTGAGTTTCGCGGTGCTGTGAAGCGTACTTTCAATGTCTGGGTCTTCCAGGAACGACATGTCCGTTTCAACTTCCCCATGACAGGAATTCAACATCGAAGGGGTGCTCCATTATGTTTCGCGATTGAGAAGGCCGTGATCAGCCACGCCTTCACTGGCGCGAAAAATTATAGGTTTCTCACACGGAGCTTGAAGTAGGAAGTTACGTGAATGCTGTAGGAAAAGTTAGATAGGTTTATGTTTTGTTGTGGCTAATTACGAACGCGTCAAAGTTCGGGTGTTAAATAATTGCCCACAAAAAAGCCGATGCAATGCATCGGCTTTTTAAGTGCGGGGTAAGCCGCGAATACTACTTACACGTTGAAACGGAAATGCATCACGTCGCCATCCTTGACGATGTATTCCTTGCCTTCCAGGCGCCATTTACCGGCTTCCTTGGCACCGGCTTCACCCTTGAACTGGATAAAGTCGTTGTAGGCGATCACTTCGGCGCGGATAAAGCCTTTTTCGAAGTCGGTGTGGATCACGCCGGCAGCCTGTGGCGCGGTGGCGCCGACTTTGACGGTCCAGGCGCGGACTTCTTCGACGCCGGCGGTGAAGTAGGTCTGCAAGTTGAGCATTTCGTAGCCGGCACGGATCACGCGATTCAGACCAGGCTCTTCCAGGCCCAGGGCCTCAAGGAACATATCTTTTTCTTCGCCGTCGTCGAGTTCGGCGATTTCCGCTTCGATCTTGTTGCACACCGGAACAACTATGGCGCCTTCTTCGTCGGCAATGGCCTTGACCACATCCAGCAGCGGGTTGTTCTCAAAACCGTCTTCAGCCACGTTGGCGATGTACATTACCGGTTTGGTGGTCAGCAGGTGGAAGCCCTTGATCACGGCCTTCTCATCAACGCCCATGTTCTTCATCAGGCTGCGCGCAGGCTTGCCTTCGGTGAAGTGAGCGATCAACTGCTCCAGCAGGCCTTTCTGGACCACTGCGTCCTTGTCACCGCCCTTGGCGTTACGCGCAACTTTCTGCAATTGCTTTTCGCAGCTGTCGAGGTCGGCGAAGATCAGTTCCAGGTCAATGATCTCGATGTCGCGTTTCGGGTCGACACTGTTGGAGACGTGAATCACGTTCTCGTCTTCGAAGCAGCGGACCACGTGGGCGATGGCATCGGTTTCGCGGATGTTGGCCAGGAACTTGTTGCCCAGGCCCTCACCTTTCGATGCGCCAGCCACCAGGCCGGCGATGTCGACGAATTCCATGGTGGTTGGCAGGATGCGCTTGGGGTTGACGATGGCTGCCAGCGCGTCAAGACGCGGGTCCGGCATCGGCACGATACCGCTGTTGGGTTCGATGGTGCAGAAGGGGAAGTTCTCCGCCGCAATACCGGACTTGGTCAAAGCGTTGAACAAGGTGGATTTGCCGACGTTGGGCAGGCCGACGATGCCGCAATTGAATCCCATGGTGTTTCCCCTCGGTAAGAGTCAGGCCTTCTGGCTGTGCAGGTTTTTCATCGCACGGTTCCATTCCCCGGCGAAGATATCCGGCAGCACGCCGAGGGCAAAGTCGATGCTGGCATCGAGTTTTTCCTGTTCGGCGCGTGGCGCACGACCCAGGACGAAATTTGAAACCATACTGGCAACGCCTGGGTGGCCAATGCCGAGCCGCAGGCGGTAGAAATTATTCTGATTACCCAACTGCGCGATGATGTCGCGCAGGCCGTTGTGCCCACCGTGCCCGCCGCCCAGCTTGAGCTTGGCAACGCCGGGTGGCAGGTCCAGTTCGTCATGGGCCACCAGGATTTCTTCGGGTTTGATCCGGAAGAAGCCCGCAAGCGCCGCGACAGACTGGCCGCTGCGGTTCATGTAGGTGGTGGGAATCAGCAGACGAACATCCTGACCCTGGTGCGAGAAGCGCCCGGTCAGGCCAAAATACTTGCGATCGGCCGCCAGGTTTACACCCTGGGCATGGGCGATACGCTCAACAAAAAGGGCCCCCGCGTTATGCCGGGTCTGTTCGTATTCGGCGCCTGGATTTCCCAGGCCAACGATCAGTTTAATGGCAGTCACGACAGGGGCCCTTCCTTTGGAGTTGTGGATAACATCGCCGACCTGAGTGCGGCGAAAGTGGATGACAGGAGCTCACTTATCCAGAGATAAACTTCGCGTTGTCGCCCGCTTTCTCGCTACGTTCCGGTCCGCGATGTTGCCTCAAGCTCCGGCAAGACAGAGTGAATTACTCTGCAGCGCCTTCTTCAGCTTCTGGTGCAACGCGTGGAGCGTGTACGTTTGCAACAGCTTTGTCGTCACCGTGAGCCAGTGCAACGAACTCAACGCCTTTAGGGGCTTTGAGGTCGGACAGGTGAACGATTGCGCCGATTTCCAGAGCCGACAGGTCGACTTCGATGAACTCAGGCAGATCTTTCGGCAGGCAAGTCACTTCGATTTCGTTCAGGACGTGAGAGATCTCGCCGCCTTTCTTGACCGGAGCTTCTTCACCAACAAAGTGTACTGGAACGATAGCGGTCAGTTTCTGACCGGCTACGACGCGTACGAAGTCGGCGTGCAGTACGTGACCCTTGGACGGGTGACGTTGCAGGGCCTTGATGATGACGTTCTGCTTTTTGCCGCCAACGTTCAGTTCGATAACGTGGCTGTAGGCAGCATCGTTTTCGAGCAGTTTGGCAACTTCTTTAGCCAGCATGCTGATGGATTCAGGGGCTTTGTCGCCACCGTAAACTACAGCTGGAACCAGGCTTGCGAGACGACGCAGGCGGCGGCTCGCACCTTTCCCCAGGTCGGAACGCAGTTCAGCATTCAAAGTAAAGTTGTTCATGTTGTATCTCCAAATTAACCACATTCGCCCCAGCGTTTGCGACCAGCGCTAAAGGCGATATGGGCAAAAAAGCCCCGCCCCAACAGAATGCTGGGGCGGGGCGCTTTTCGTCAGGTTGATGTCGCTAAGGTTTGACCCTTAACGGAACATCGCGCTGATCGATTCTTCATTGCTGATACGGCGAACCGCTTCGGCAACGACCGGTGCGATATCCAGTTGACGGATACGCGCACAGGCTTGAGCAGCGGCGGACAACGGGATGGTGTTGGTCACCACCAGTTCGTCCAGCACGGAATTCTCGATGTTCTCGATCGCTCGGCCCGACAGCACAGGGTGTGTGCAGTAGGCGAAGACTTTAGCCGCACCGTGCTCTTTCAAGGCTTTAGCCGCGTGGCACAGGGTGCCGGCGGTGTCGACCATGTCATCAACCAGAATACAGGTACGCCCTTCGACATCACCGATGATATGCATCACTTCAGAGTGATTGGCTTTCTCGCGGCGTTTGTCGATGATCCCGAGATCCACACCCAGGGATTTGGCAACGGCCCGTGCACGCACGACGCCACCAATGTCCGGGGACACGATCATCAGGTTTTCAAAGCGCTGATCTTCGATGTCATCCACCAATACGGGGGAGCCGTAGATGTTATCTACCGGAATATCGAAGAACCCCTGGATTTGGTCAGCGTGCAGGTCAACCGTGAGAACACGGTCGATGCCTACCACGGTGAGCATGTCAGCAACGACTTTCGCGCTGATAGCCACCCGTGCGGAACGCGGACGGCGATCCTGACGGGCATAACCAAAGTAAGGGATTACAGCTGTGATTCGAGTCGCTGAGGAGCGGCGGAAGGCATCAGCCATCACGACGAGTTCCATCAGGTTATCGTTGGTCGGAGCGCAGGTCGGCTGAATAATGAATACGTCTTTACCGCGAACGTTTTCATTGATCTCGGCTGTAATTTCGCCGTCGGAGAACTTACCGACAGAGATGTCACCGAGAGGGATATGCAGCTGACGTACGACACGTCGAGCCAGATCGGGGTTGGCGTTCCCCGTAAAGACCATCATCTTGGACACGCGCAGTACCTAGAGGCTGAGGGTAACCTGGATGAGTATTAGAAAATGGCAGGGGCGGCTGGATTCGAACCAACGCATGGCAGGATCAAAACCTGCTGCCTTACCGCTTGGCGACGCCCCTGTATCTGTTGCAACGAGTACCCAGTACTCGATTCCTTTTAGAGCAGACTTTGCAGCTTGCGATGCAACATCGAAACGTTGCTTCCCTTTGCTACAAACCCTGTAAGGGTCTCTGTAAGAAGGGCCGAGACTTTATCAGCTTCAGCTTTGCTTGGGAAGCCCCCAAACACACAACTTCCAGTTCCGGTTAATTTTGCTTCGGTAAATTTACCTAAAAAATTCAAAGCGTTACGTACCTCTGGATAACGCCTTGCTACAACCGGTAAGCAGTCATTTCGACTGTTTCCCTTGGGAACGGGGCGCACTTTAATGGGAGAAGAGTTACGTGTCAACAACGGATCTGAAAAAATTTCTGCTGTACTTACAGATACTTGCGGGACAAGCACGACATACCACGGCTCTTCGGGGAATTGCGGGGTAAGTTTCTCCCCTACGCCCTCGGCAAAAGCCGCATGCCCATGCACGAAAACCGGGACATCGGCGCCCAGCGTGAGGCCCAGCGCGGCCAGGCGATCTTGGCCCCAGCCCAGTTGCCACAAGTGGTTGAGACCCAGCAGGGTGGTCGCGGCATTTGAGCTGCCCCCGCCGATCCCGCCACCCATCGGCAGGATTTTATCGATCCAGATGTCGATGCCCTGCGAACAGCCGGATTGTTCCTGAAGTTTTTTTGCCGCCCGCACAATCAGATTGCTGTCGTGGGGCACGCCGTCGAATTCGGTGTGCAGTTGGATCATGCCATCGTCGCGTACGGCGAAGGTCAGCTCATCGCCATAGTCGAGAAATTGAAACAGCGTCTGCAACTCGTGGTAGCCGTCTTCGCGGCGCCCCAGAATGTGCAGCATCAGGTTCAGTTTGACCGGGGAGGGCAGAGTCAGTTTGTCTACGCTCACGTCACTGCCCCAATTTGCGCGGTTGCCAGTCCTTGATCACCAGCGTCACGTCCAGGTCGGTACCGTGCAGCTTGATGCGCTCGGGCAGCCAATAACCGCTTTGTTGCACATAACTGAGGTACTCGACCTGCCAGCCATCCTGTTCCAGGGTGGCCAGGCGGCTGTCACCGTTGAGGCTCAGGCGACTCTTGCTGTCCGGCGCGGGCAGGCCGCGAACCCACCACACCAAGTGCGAGACAGGCAGCTTCCAGCCGATCTGCTCTTGCAGCAAAGCTTCCGGTGACGTCGCTTCATAGCGGCCCTGGTTGGCCACTTCAAGGCTCACCTGCCCCGGACGCCCGGTCAGGCGAGCCGCGCCACGGCCCAGTGGGCCCGATAAACGAATGTCGTAATAATCCTGGCGTTGCAGCCAGAACAACGTGCCGCTGCCGGAGTCTTTCGGTGCGCGCACCCCGACTTTGCCTTCGATCTGCCAGCCATCGATGCTGGCTAGCTGATCCTTATGCTGCTTCCATTGCGCCGGGTTGCCCTGGCCTTCAACGGATTCACGGTTGCCCAGGCCTGCGCAACCGGCGAGCAGGGCGATAAGACTGAACATTACAACGTGGCGCAAGAACATAAGCTTAAAGGGTCTCGGATCCGGTCAGGCGCTTGATGGTGCCGCGCAGGATGGGGCTTTCGGGTTGTTCGTTGAGGAATTTTTCCCAGATTTGGCGTGCTTCGCGCTGTTTGCCATTGGCCCACAACACTTCGCCTAGGTGGGCGGCGACTTCCTGATCGGGGAAGCGCTCCAGCGCCTGGCGCAGCAAACGTTCGGCTTCGTCCAGGTTACCCAGGCGGTAGTTCACCCAGCCCAGGCTGTCGAGCACGGCCGGGTCTTCGGGGTTGAGCTTGTGCGCTTGTTCGATCAGTACCTTGGCTTCGTCGTAGCGCGTGGTGCGGTCGGACAAGGTGTAGCCCAAGGCATTCAGCGCCATGGCGTTGTCGGGGTCGCGCTTGATGATCAGCCGCAGGTCTTTTTCCATCTGCGCCAAATCGTTGCGTTTTTCCGCCTGCATGGCGCGGGTGTACAGCAGATTCAAGTCGTCGGGGAATTGCAGCAAGGCTTGTTGCAGCAGTTTCCAGGCGCGCTCGCCCTGATTGTTGGCTGACAAGGTTTCGGCCTGGATCAAGTACAGTTGGATTGCGTAATCCGGCTCGGCATCGCGGGCGGCGGCCAGGCGTTTTTCGGCCTCGTCGGTGCGGCCGTTGCTTATCAGGATATCGGCTTGGCGCAACTGAGCCGGCAGGTAGTCATTACCGGGGCCGACCTGGGCGTATTCGAGCAGGGCGGCCTGTGGGTCGTTGCGCTCTTCAGCGATACGGCCCAGGTTCAGGTGCGCGGAGTCCACGTGGCTTTCCCGGGCAATCAGCTCTTCCAGATACCCCTTGGCCTCGTCCCAGGCCTTGGCTTCCAGGCACACCAGCGCCAGGGAGTAACGCAGTTCGTCATCGTCCGGGTATTGCTGGACCAGGCTGGCGAACTGCACTTTGGCGTCCTCCATGCGGTCCTGCTCGACCAGCATGCGCGCATAAGTCAGGCGCAGGCGTTTGTCTTCCGGGTACTTCTTGATGCTTTTTTCCAGCAGTACAATCGCTTCCTTGCCACGATTGAGGTTCTGCAGCAGGCGCGCGCGCAGCAGGATCGGCGCGACCTCGCCCTCTTCCGGCGGGTTCTGCTCCAGCAGCTTAAGGGCCGCTTCGGCTTCGTCATCCTGTTGCAGCAACAACGCCTTGCCGAAAATCAGCTGGCTGTTCTTTGGATGCTTTTGCAGCAGGCGGTCGAAACCTTTCATCAACCCATTGCGCGTGTCCTGGTCGGTGTCGGCGGCCGATAGCGCGAGAAAGTCGAAATGCGTGTCACCCTTGCCCTGCAGGACTTTCTCCATATACACCATGGAGTCGTCATAACGCCCTGCTCGTGCCAACTGAATGGCGGCTGCGCGCTGCGCTTCCAGATCATCGGGCGCGTTTTTCGCCCAGATCAACGAGGTATCCAGCGCAGCCTGATCGGCACCCAGGTACTCGGCGATGCGAAACGCTCGCTCGGAGATTCCCGGGTCCTGGGTGTTGATGGCCTGGGTCACGTAATTATCCAGCGCAATGTCGAAGCGATTGCGTTGGCCGGCCAGTTCCGCACTCAGCAGGCTGAACACCGTTTCTTCACTGAACGAGGAGTAAACCTTGGGCTTTTCAGGGGCGGGAGTGCTGTCTTCCACCGGCGGGGTACCGTCCGGCGACACGGGGGCCAAGGCCTGGCAGCCGCTGAGGAAGACAAAAGCAAGGAGCAACGCGGAGGATCTATTCATATAGGAAGAGGACGACTAACCTGCGGTCGGATCATCATGACACAAGCCTTCGGCCAAACATAACCGAGTCTCAGTGGATACCTTTATAGGCACAAGGTATAGGGACAATAGACGACGGTGGTTGTTCTGAATCTTTCGAAGTAGGACAATTGTCGGCTTCCCGACATCATCAGCGATATTGAATGGCCTTCCTCGCACTCGGTATTAACCACAAGACTGCCTCCGTAGACGTGCGCGAGCGCGTGGCGTTTACCCCAGAGCAGTTGGTTGAGGCCTTGCAGCAGCTCTGCCGGCTCACCGACAGCCGCGAAGCTGCGATCCTTTCAACCTGCAATCGCAGCGAACTTTATATAGAGCAGGAACATCTCAGCGCGGATGTCGTCTTGCGCTGGCTGGCGGATTATCACCATTTAAGCCTCGATGACCTGCGCGCCAGTGCCTATGTGCACGAAGACGATGCGGCAGTTCGTCACATGATGCGTGTGGCTGCCGGTCTCGATTCGCTGGTACTCGGCGAGCCGCAGATCCTCGGCCAGATGAAGTCCGCCTACGCGGTAGCGCGCGAGGCCGGTACCGTCGGCCCGCTGCTGGGTCGCCTGTTCCAGGCCACGTTCAATTCGGCCAAGCAGGTGCGCACCGACACCGCCATCGGCGAAAACCCAGTGTCCGTGGCGTTTGCCGCCGTCAGCCTGGCCAAGCAGATTTTCAGCGACTTGCAGCGCAGCCAGGCCTTGCTGATCGGCGCCGGTGAAACCATCACTCTGGTGGCCCGCCACCTGCATGATCTGGGTGTGAAGCGCATCGTGGTCGCCAACCGCACCCTGGAGCGCGCAAGCATCCTGGCCGAACAGTTTGGCGCCCACGCCGTGCTGCTGGCGGATATTCCGGCCGAGCTGGTGCGAAGCGATATCGTGATCAGCTCCACCGCCAGCCAATTGCCTATTCTTGGCAAGGGCGCGGTGGAAAGCGCGCTGAAGCTGCGCAAGCACAAGCCGATCTTTATGGTGGATATCGCCGTTCCCCGGGATATCGAGCCCGAAGTCGGCGAGTTGGACGACGTTTACCTCTACAGCGTCGATGATCTGCATGAAGTGGTCGCCGAAAACCTCAAGAGCCGCCAGGGCGCTGCCCAGGCCGCCGAGGAAATGGTCAGCACCGGCGCCGAAGACTTCATGGTGCGCTTACGTGAACTGGCGGCGGTGGACGTGCTCAAGGCGTATCGTCAGCAGGGTGAACGCCTGCGCGACGAGGAGTTGCTCAAGGCTCAGCGCTTGCTGGCCAACGGCAGCAGCGCCGAAGAGGTGCTGATGCAACTGGCTCGCGGCCTTACCAACAAGCTGCTCCACGCGCCCAGCGTGCAATTGAAAAAGCTTACCGCCGAAGGCCGCCTCGATGCGTTGGCCATGGCCCAGGAACTCTTTGCCCTCGGTGAGGGCGCGTCAGAAAGCTCTTCGGATAAAAAACCGCAATGAAAGCGTCACTGCTCAATAAACTGGACGTGCTCCAGGACCGTTTCGAAGAACTGACCGCCTTGCTCGGCGATGGCGAGGTCATCTCCGATCAGGCCAGGTTCCGCGCTTATTCCAAGGAATACGCCGAAGTCGAGCCTGTCGTGGCGACCTACAAAAACTTGCTGAAAGTGCAGGCCGACCTTGAAGGTGCCCAGGCGCTGCTCAAGGACAGCGACCCGGACATGCGCGAAATGGCCGTGGAAGAAGTCCGCGAAGCCAAGGACAAACTGGCCGAGCTGGAAGGCGACCTGCAACGCATGTTGCTGCCCAAGGACCCCAACGACGGGCGCAACGTGTTCCTCGAAATACGCGCCGGCACCGGTGGCGACGAGGCGGCGATTTTTTCCGGCGACCTGTTCCGCATGTATTCGCGCTATGCCGAGCGGCGTGGCTGGCGGGTGGAGATCCTGTCCGAGAACGAAGGCGAGCACGGGGGCTATAAAGAAGTCATCGCGCGGGTCGAAGGCGAGAATGTCTACGGCAAGCTGAAGTTCGAATCCGGCGCGCACCGTGTACAGCGGGTGCCGGCGACCGAATCCCAGGGCCGCATCCATACCTCGGCGTGCACGGTGGCCGTATTGCCCGAGCCGGATGAGCAGGAAGCGATCGAGATCAACCCGGCGGACCTGCGCGTCGACACCTACCGCTCGTCGGGCGCCGGTGGCCAGCACGTCAACAAAACCGATTCGGCGATCCGCATCACCCACTTGCCGTCGGGCATCGTGGTGGAGTGCCAGGAAGAACGTTCCCAGCACAAGAACCGTGCCCGCGCCATGTCCTGGCTGTCGGCCAAGCTCAACGACCAGCAGACCAGCGCCGCCGCCAATGCGATTGCCAGCGAGCGTAAATTGCTGGTGGGCTCGGGCGACCGTTCCGAGCGCATCCGTACCTACAACTTCGCCCAGGGCCGGGTCACCGACCACCGGGTCAACCTCACCCTTTACTCCCTTGACGAGATCCTCGCCGGTGGCGTCGATGCGGTGATCGAGCCGCTGCTCGCCGAATACCAGGCCGATCAATTGGCGGCGATAGGTGAATAAATGACCATCATCGCCAGCCTATTGCGCGCCGCCGACCTGCCGGACTCGCCCACCGCGCGCCTGGACGCCGAATTGCTGCTGGCCGCTGCCCTGGGAAAATCGCGCAGCTACCTGCACACCTGGCCGGAGAAAATCGTCAGCAGCGAAGATGCGCTGACCTTCGCCGGCTACCTGCAACGCCGCCGCGCCGGCGAGCCGGTGGCTTACATTCTTGGCCAGCAAGGTTTCTGGAAACTCGACCTGGAGGTCGCGCCGCACACGCTGATCCCGCGTCCGGACACCGAATTGCTGGTGGAAGCGGCGCTGGAATTATTGCCGGCCACGCCCACCCAGGTCCTCGACCTGGGCACCGGCAGCGGCGCCATTGCATTGGCCCTGGCCAGCGAGCGTCCCGCCTGGCGGGTCACGGCCGTTGATCGCGTGCTGGAGGCAGTGGCCTTGGCCGAACGCAACCGCCAGCGCCTACACCTGAACAACGCCACGGTGCTCAACAGCCATTGGTTCAGCGCCCTGCAAGGTCATACTTATGACCTGATCATCAGTAACCCGCCCTACATCGCCGATAACGACCCGCACCTGGCGGCGGGCGATGTGCGTTTCGAACCGGCCAGCGCGCTGGTAGCGGGCCATGATGGCCTGGACGACCTGCGCTTGATCATCAAAGAGGCTCCGGCCCACTTGAATGCCGGTGGCTGGCTACTGCTCGAACACGGTTACGACCAGGCTCTGGCCGTGCGCGATCTGTTACTGAGCCAGGGCTTTGACGACGTGCATAGCCGCATCGATCTGGGCGGCCACGAACGCATCACGTTGGGGCGCCGGCCGTGCTGACCGACCAAGAGCTGTTGCGCTATAGCCGACAGATTCTGTTGCAGCATGTCGACATCGACGGCCAACTGCGTCTGAAAAACGCCCGCGCGTTGATTGTCGGCCTGGGTGGCCTGGGCGCGCCCGTGGCGCTGTATCTGGCGGCCGCCGGCGTGGGCGAGTTGCATCTGGCCGACTTCGATACGGTTGACCTGACCAACCTGCAACGCCAGATCATCCATGACACCGACAGTGTCGGGCAGGCCAAGGTCGATTCGGCCATGCGCCGCCTGACGGCGATCAACCCGGACATCGCCTTGGTTCCTCATCGCCGCGCACTCGATGCGGACTCCCTGGCGGCGGCCGTGGCAGCGGTGGATGTGGTGCTCGATTGCAGCGACAACTTCTCCACCCGCGAAGCCGTCAATGCGGCCTGTGTCGCTGGCGCCACGCCCTTGATCAGCGGCGCGGCGATTCGCCTGGAGGGGCAATTGTCGGTGTTCGACCCGCGCCGCGCCGACAGCCCGTGTTACCACTGTTTATATGGGCACGGCAGCGACACCGAGCTCACCTGCAGCGAAGCCGGCGTGGTAGGGCCGCTGGTCGGTTTGGTGGGCAGCCTGCAAGCGCTGGAAGCCTTGAAGCTGCTGGCCGGCTTCGGCGAGCCGCTGGTGGGCCGCTTGTTGCTGATTGATGCCTTGACCACGCGCTTTCGCGAGTTGCGCGTCAAGCGTGACCCAGGTTGCAGCGTCTGCGGGACGCAGCATGGTTAAGGGCGCGCCGGTCGGTGTGTTCGATTCCGGTGTCGGCGGCTTGTCGGTGCTGGATGAAATCCAGCAACTATTGCCCCACGAATCACTGCTGTATGTCGCCGATGGCGGGCATATCCCCTACGGCGAGAAAACCCCCGCATTCATTCTTGAACGCTCGCGGCGGGTGGCCGAGTTTTTCCGCGCGAAAGGCGCCAAGGCATTCGTGATCGCGTGCAACACGGCCACCGTCGCGGCAGTGGCCGATTTACGCCAGGACTACCCCGACTGGTCACTGGTGGGCATGGAGCCCGCCGTCAAACCCGCCGCTGCCGCTACCCGCAGTGGTGTGGTCGGCGTGTTGGCCACCACCGGCACCCTGCAAAGCGCCAAGTTCGCAGCCTTGCTCGACCGTTTCGCCACCGATGTGCAAGTGATCACCCAGCCATGTCCGGGCCTGGTGGAATTGATTGAAACCGGAGACCTGAACAGCCCGGCCCTGCGCCAGTTGTTGCTGGGCTATATACGCCCGCTGCTCAGTGCCGGTTGCGACACCATCATCCTCGGTTGCACCCACTATCCCTTCCTCAAGCCCCTGCTGGCACAGATGCTGCCCCCCAGCATCATCCTCATCGACACCGGCGCCGCCGTGGCCCGCCAGCTCAAGCGCTTGCTGGGCGAGCGCGACCTGCTGGCGGTCGGCCCGCCCGAGCCCGCACAGTTCTGGACCAGCGGCGATGTGCGTCATCTCAGAAATATCCTACCGACACTATGGAAACATTCCGGAGTTGTGCGAAGCTTCGATTCGTGAAAATTTCGTGAAACGTCGCTGAACTTCTGGCTGTGGGTCAGCTTCTATAGCGAGATGGCCTGTACAAAACCATACAACTTCGTTTTCAAAGGATTGTTTCTTATGAAGCGCTTGTTCTGTTTGGCTGCAATCGCAGCCGTAGTGGTGGGACACTCGGTTTCAGCCCAGGCTGCCGGCCTGGAATTGGGGGTGGGAAGCACCAGCGACTCCACCATGACCTATCGGTTGGGGCTGACTTCGGAGTGGGATAAAAGCTGGTGGCAAAGCGACGTGGGCCGGTTGACCGGCTACTGGAGCGGCGCCTACACCTACTGGGATGGCGACGAGCGTGCCGGTGCCAGCAGCCTGTCGTTTTCGCCGGTGTTTGTGTACGAGTTTGCCGGGCAATCGGTCAAACCCTACATCGAAGCCGGGATCGGCGTGGCGGTGTTCTCCCGTACCCAACTGGAAGACAACAACATCGGGCAGGCCTTCCAGTTCGAAGACCGCCTGGGGTTCGGCCTGCGGTTTACCGGTGGACATGAAGTGGGCATTCGCGCCACGCACTACTCCAACGCCGGCATCAGCAGTCATAACGATGGGGTCGAGAGCTACTCGCTGCACTACACCCTGCCGTTGTAATTCCTCACAACACTGCAGGTCTCCTGTGGGAGGGAGCAAGCCCCCTCCCACATTTGATCTCCATAAGTTTTAGATCAGCGGTAGGCCGTGGCGATTCCTTCGCGCTCTTCCAGGCATTCCGGCGCGCCCATCTCGAACTCCCGGCAAATCAGCGGCCGCCGTTCATAAATCGTACACATCATCGTGTCCCGATCCAGCGCCGCGCACCAGCCGTCGTCCAGGCGCAGCATCACTTCGCCGCCCCAATCGTCCGTGTCGATATAGCGCTCCGGCACGCCGGTGTCGGTGATCAACATGACTTCCAGCTGGCAGCAGCAGGCGGCGCACGTTGAGCAGGTGACGGCGGGTTCGGTGATTTGGGTGTGGGGGATGTTGGTCATAGGCGCGCAGTGTAAGGCAAGCCGATGCTGTGCGTATGAATGCTCTGACGGACATCAGCGCGCCAGCCGGTGTAGCCCGACGAAAACCCAGGCCCAGATGACGGCCAACCCGGCCATCGTCGGCCCCAGGCCGAAACCGAACTGCACGCCTGCCAGCTGGCTCCCGGCGTAGTAGGACAACGGCCCCCCCATCGCGCCGAGCAGGGCGGCGCACCACCAGGGCCGAGCGCTCCAGGCCAGGCAATGGTGCAACGTGGTCGCCAGCAACGCCCACAGCAACATCAGCCAAAACGGAATCAATGGCCCCGGTTCGCTGAAGTGGAACACGCCCAGGCTACGTAGCAGCGTGTCCAGCAGCGTGCCTGCCAGCGTGACGCTGATAATCAACACGCCATCCTCGGCGGCCGAACTTATCCACAACAGGTGAATGACCAGCGCCGCCACCCCCACCAGCAGCCACAGGCTGTCACCGCCGAGCACACAGGCAAACCAGCCGCACTGGAACAGCACGGCATTGGCCAGGTTTTTAAGCATCGAAGCGTCCCAGCAGCGGCGGGTTGATCGCCGAGGGCTTGGCCAACAGCAATTGCGCGGTGCCGATGGTGCGCTCCATAAAGCCGCCTTCGCAGTAGCACAGGTAAAACTCCCACAGCCGCAGGAAGTACTCGTCATAGCCCAGTTCCGCGAGGCGGCCGTGGGCGCGGCGAAAGTTCTCACGCCACAGGCGCAGGGTTCGCGCGTAATGCAGGCCGAAATCCTCCATGTGCAGCAGGTTCATATCGGTGTCACGGCTGACGATATGCAGCATGTTCTGCACGCTCGGCAGCGCGCCACCGGGGAAGATGTAGCGCTGGATAAAGTCGACGCTGTTCTTGGCCTGCTCGAACCGCTGGTCGCGGATGGTGATGGCTTGCAGCAGCATCAAGCCGTCGTTCCTGAGCAGATGCGCGCATTGTTTGAAGTAGGTCGGCAGAAAGCGATGGCCCACCGCTTCGATCATCTCGATGGACACCAGCTTGTCGTACTGGCCGGTCAGGTCGCGATAGTCCTGCAGCAACAGCGTGACCTGGCCGTGCAAGCCCAAGGCTTCGATGCGCCGTTCGGTGTAGGCGAATTGCTCCTTGGACAGCGTCGTGGTGGTGACCTTGCAGCCGTAATGCTGCGCCGCATATAGCGCCATGCTGCCCCAACCGGTGCCGATTTCCAGCAAGTGGTCGGTGGGTTTGAGCGCGAGTTTCTGGCAGATGCGCTCCAGTTTGTTCAGTTGCGCTTGTTCCAGCGTGTCGTCGGCGCTCAAGAATTGCGCCGCCGAATACATCATGGTCGGGTCGAGAAACTCTTCGAACAGGTCATTGCCCAGGTCGTAGTGGGCGGCGATGTTTTTCTGCGAGCCCTTGCGTGTATTGCGGTTCAACCAGTGCAGGCCTTGGGTCAATGGCCGAGCCAGGCGCGCCAGGCCACCTTCCATTGCGTCGAGTACGTCCAGGTTGCTGACCATCACGCGCACCACGGCGGTCAGGTCCGGGCTGGTCCAGTACCCATGGATAAACGCTTCGCCGGCGCCAATGGAACCGTTGGCTGCCACCAGGCCCCACACGGCCGGGTCGAGGATCTGGATCTCTCCCAGCAAATGCGCTTCCCGTGCGCCGAATATTTGCCGTTCGCCGTCTTCAATCACCACCAGTTGGCCGTGGCGCAATTGGCTGAGTTGACGCAGCACACCCTTGCGCAGCAGCGCGGTGGTCATGCCGTTGACGTTCAGGCGGTTGGCCTTGACCGATAAGCTAGGGGGTTTCATGGCGGCGATCCTTGGTGTAACCGACGGCTGTGCGAGAGGCGCCATCGGCGGCCCGGTGGGAAAAAATCGGTGTGCGTTTGAGCAGCAGGCGCAGCGCCTGCCAATAAATCGCCAGGCAGGTCTTGGCGGTCATCCACGGAAAACGCCACAAGTAGCGATGCAGGCTGGCGCGGTTCAGTGTGTGTTTTTGCAGGCTCAGGGTGGCGTCGAAGATTTTCAGCTCGCCCTGCCAGTCGGCCATGTGCACGCCGAGCCGGGCAGCGGGTGGGCTGAAGCTCATGCGGTATTCCAGGTCGCGCGGTAAAAACGGCGACACATGAAAGGCCTTGGCCACGGCGAAATGCTGGTGTTCATCCGCGCCCAGGGCTTGGGCCGGCAGCACGTAGTGGTAGCGCTCGCGCCATGGGGTGTTGGTCACTTCACAGAGGATCGCGGCCAATTGCCCATCGGCCTCGAAGCAATAGAAGAAACTCACTGGGTTAAAAGCCAGGCCCCAACTGCGGGCCTGGGTCAGCAGGCAGATAACGCCCTGGGGCGCATGCCCAAGGGCCTTGCCGACTTCCTGGCGCACGGCATCGCTCAAACTCATGCCGTGGCGCGTCAATTCACGCAGGTAATCCTGCTGGCGAAAGCCAAAAGGCGCGAACAGGCTGCGTCCGGCCAGGGGCGATAGCCCAAGTACGTGCTCTTCTTCGCTTAGATCCAGGTACAGCAGGCCGATGCGGTAGCGAAAGGCGTGGGCCCTGGGCGCAAACCGGCGATGGGCGATCCAGCCGCTGTACAAGGCACTGTTCACAGGGCCTCCCCAAAGGCTTGGGCTACGCGCAAGGCGCTGACCACGCCGTCTTCATGGAAACCATTGGCCCAATAGGCGCCGCAATAAAAGGTGTTTTGCGCGCCCGCCAGTTCTTCCCAGCGGTTTTGCGCGGCCACCGCCGCCAGGCTGTATTGCGGGTGGGCATAGGTGTAGCGCGCAAGGATCTTCAACGGGTTGATCATGGCTGTCTGGTTCAGGCTCACGCAAAAGGTCGTGGCGCTGTCGATGCCTTGCAGGATGTTCATGTCATAGGTCACGGCCGCCTGGGCCTGGGCAGGGCCGCTCAGCCGGTAGTTCCAGCTGGCCCATGCCAGTTTGCGGTCGGGCAACAGGCGTGTATCGGTGTGCAGCACCACGTCGTTGTCAGCGTAGGGCAGGGCACCGAGGATCTCCTGCTCGGCCTGGCTTGGGTCGCCGAGCAACGCCAGTGCCTGGTCGCTGTGACAGGCAAACACCACGTTGTCGTACGCCTCGGTGCCGGCCGCGCTGTGGATAATCACCCCGTCTGCGTTGCGCTCAACCCGGTGTACCGGGCAATTGAGGCGTACCTGCTCGCGAAAGCTGCGGGTCAACGGTTCGATATAGCAGGAGGAGCCGCCTTCGATCACGCACCACTGCGGGCGATTGTTGACCGAGAGCAAACCGTGGTTCTTGAAGAAGCGGACGAAAAACTGCAAGGGAAAGCCCAGCATGTCGGCCAGGGACATCGACCAGATCGCCGCGCCCATCGGCACGATGTAATGCCGCACAAAGCGCTCGCCGTAGCCGCCGGCGGCAAGGTAATCGCCCAAGGTCATCTCGGCGCTGATGCGCTGCTCTTGCAAGTCTCGCGGCGCCTCGCGGTTGAAGCGCAGAATATCGCGCAACATGCCCCAGAAGCCCGGCGACAAGAGATTGCGCCGCTGCGCGAACAGGCTATTGAGGTTGTTGCCGTTGTACTCGAACCGCGTGCTTTCATCGCACACCGAAAAGCTCATCTCGGTAGGTTTGAACGTCACCCCGATTTGCCCCAACAGGCGAATGAAGTTGGGGTAGGTCCAGTCGTTGAACACGATAAAACCGGTGTCCACCGCGTAGCCTTTGCCTTCCACCGTGACATTGACCGTGTGGGTATGCCCGCCGATGCGGTCGCCCGCTTCGAACACGGTAATGTCGTGCCGCCGGCTGAGCAGGTAGGCGCTGGTCAGCCCGGCAATGCCGCTGCCGATAATGGCGATTTTCACGGGTTGTCCTTTTTCGGTGGCGGGCTGCGCAGCATGCGTTTACCGATGATCAGTTGCGCGCGGTTGGGCAGTTTCGACAGCGGCCACAGCGTGGCGATAAACAACGCCGGGAAGGCGATTTCCAGCGGGCGTTTTTCCAGCTTGGCGAAGATATGCCGAGCGGCTTTGTCGGCCGGCCAGCTCAGGGGCATGGGGAAGTCGTTGCGCTCGGTCAGCGGGGTGTCGACAAAGCCTGGGCTGATCACCGTGACGTCGATGTTTTCCGGCGACAGGCTGATGCGCAGGGATTCGAACAGGTAACGCAGGCCGGCTTTGGACGCGCCGTAGGCTTCGGCGCGAGGCATCGGCAGGTACGTCACGGCGCTGGCGACGCCTACCAGGTGCGGGGTAACCCCGGCGCGCAACAACGGCAGGGCCGCTTCGATGCAGTAACTGCTGGCCAGCAGGTTGGTGCGCACCACGTGTTCGATGATGGATGCATCGAACTGCCGCGCGTCGACATATTCACAGGTGCCGGCATTGAGAATCACCGTATCCAGCGAGCCCCAGTCCGCGGCGATCCGTTCGCCGATTTCGCGCACGGTCTGGCTGTTGGTCAGGTCGCCGGCCACTACCAACACTTGGCCAGGATAACGTTGCGCCAGGGCGTCCAACGGCGCTTTGCTGCGTGAGCTCAAGGCCACATGGGCGCCGCTGTCGAGCAGTTCCACGGCCAATGCGGCGCCAATGCCACTGCTGGCGCCGGTCAGCCAATAACGACGGGGTGATACAGCGTTCATCCCACTCTCCTTTTCAGCCAACTGACGACTCTGCCCAGCACGGGCAGGTGTTCGTACAGCATGGCGCCGGCATCGAAATAGTCGCGATGGCGGTAAACCTTGTCGCGCCACATCAGGTGCGAACAACCCTCCACCCGTATGACTTGGCCCTTGGCCAGGCGCGGGTGGCAAAAACTCATGTTCCAGCGCAGGTAGCCTTCGCCCTCGGCCACCTGATCGAAGCCATGAAAATCGAAGCGCAGCTGGCTGACGTTGCTGTACAGCGTTTCGAAGTAACGGTGCAGCGCCGTCAGGCCGTGGACCTCATGCAGCGGGTCGGTGAAGGCGACGTCCTTGCTGTACAAGCTGTCGAGCAGGTGCAGGTTGTGCTTGTCCAGCGTGGCGAAGGTGTGGGCGAAGCGGCGCAGGAAATCACTCATGCTCGGCCACCTCCTGGCGTGAAGGCAGGCTGCGGAAAGCGGCCAAGGCGCGCTCGCGGGATTTTTTCAAGTCGACGATGGCGCGTGGGTAATCCGCCACGCCAAACAGACCGCCGGCGGCCTCGGGGTTATGGACTTCCTTTTTATTCAATGCGGCCAGCTCCGGCAGCCAGTGCTTGATAAACAGGCCTTCGCTGTCGAATTTTTCCGACTGGCTCAAGGGGCTGAAAATCCGGAAGTAGGGCGCCGAATCGGTGCCGGTGGACGAACTCCATTGCCAGCCCCCGTTGTTGGCCGCCAGATCGCCGTCGATCAGGTGGCGCATAAAAAAGCGCTCGCCTTCACGCCAGTCGATCAACAGGTTCTTGGTCAGGAACATCGCCACTACCATGCGCAGGCGATTGTGCATCCAGCCGGTTTCCAATAGCTGGCGCATGGCTGCGTCGATGATCGGCAGGCCGGTGCGCGCTTCTTGCCAGGCGGCGAGGTCCTTGGGCGCCTGTCGCCAGGCCACGGCTTCGGTCTCGGGGCGGAATGCGCGGTGGCGCGAGACCCGTGGGTAGCCCACCAGAATGTGCTTGTAGAACTCGCGCCAGAGCAGCTCGTTGATCCAGGTAATGGTGCCGATGTCACCGCTCTCGAACTCGCCCCTGTTGCTTTGCAATGCCGCATGCAGGCACTGGCGCGGCGAAACCACGCCGGCGGCGAGGTACGCCGATAGTTGGCTGGTGCCGGGCTTGGCGGGATAGTCGCGTTCGTCTTTGTAGTAGCTGATCTGTTGGTCGGCAAAGGCGTCGAGGCGGCGACGGGCTTCGTCCTCGCCTGCGGGCCACAGCGCGCGCAGGGTGGCGCTCGGCGGCTCGAAGCCGTCGACGGTTGTCGGAACCGGGTCGCTGGCGAGGTCGAGTTTCGGCTGGGCTTTCGGCGTCGCGATGATAGGCGGCAAGGCGCTGTGCAGGCGCGCGTAGCAGACCTTGCGGAACTGGCTGAACACCTGGAAATAAGTGCCGGTCTTGGTCAGCACACTGCCCGGTTGGAAAAACAATTGGTCCAGGTAACTGTGGAAGGTCACGCCGCAGGCTTCCAATTGCTGGGCCACTGCCGCATCGCGGCGGCTTTCATGGATGCCATATTCCTCGTTGACGTGTACCGACTTTACCGACAGCTCCCGGCACAGTGCGCTGAGTACGCCGGGCGCCTGGTCCCAGGTGGCGGCGCTGCGGATCAGCAGGGGAATGTTCAACTCGCCCAGGGCCCGGCTCATGTGCTGCAGGTTGCGCAGCCAGAAGTCCACTTTGCACGGCGCATCGTCATGGGCCAGCCATTGCTCGGGCGTGATCAGGTACACGGCCGCAACCGGGCCGCGCTGGCTCGCGGTGGCCAGGGCGGTGTTGTCGTGAAGGCGCAGGTCGGTGCGCAGCCAGATCAGGTGCATTTACAGGAGTCCACGCTGGAGCAACAACTGGTGGGCCGACAAGGGGTCTTCGGCGACGGACAGTGTTGGGTTGTCACGGGTCAGCACGGCCAACTCGGCCTGGTGGATACACACGGTCGGCCCGACGATCAACGTTGGGCAACTGACGCCGCCCAGCAGTTTGTGCAGCGTGGGCAGGTGCAGGGCCTTGCTTGAATACAGCAGCACCGCACGCGGTTGCAGATGCTCCGCCGCCAGGGCCAATTCGCCGGCGGGCAGCGGCCAATCGAACACTTCCACCGGGCAGTCGGCGCTGCTGGCCAGCCAGGCGCTGAGCCACAGGTGTGGCTCCAGCGGCAGGTCGGACTGGTTGACCAGCAGCAGCGGCGGGCCCTGTAGCTGACGGTTGTTGTGGTAGATGCGCGCGCCGAATTTGCTGCGCAGCCACGACAGGAAAAACACCCGTTCCATCTGTGCGCCGAACTGGCCTTGCCAGCGCTGCTCCAGTTCGTTGATCAGCGGCAACAGCAATTGTTCGCACAGGGTGCGCGGCGGATACAGCGCCATGGCCTGGTTAAAGGCGTCGTCGACCCGGCGTTCGGCCAGTTCGCCGATGGCCTGCACCAGGGTCTGGCGCAGGGCATGCCATTCATTTTCGACCGCGTCGGGGCTGGTTTGGGCGGAGTCGATCAGGTGTTTCACCTGGCTGACCGGCACGCCACGATTGAGCCAGGTCAGGATGGCGTGGATGCGTTGCACGTGCTCGGCACTGAACAACCGATGACCCTTGGGCGTACGCTGGGGCACGATCAGGCCATAGCGGCGTTCCCACGCGCGCAGGGTCACGGCGTTGACGCCGGTCTGGCGCGCCACTTCACGGATCGGCAACCAGCCGTCCTGGAGGGCTTGGGCGATGTCTTCGCCGGGTTCGTCTTGCAAGGCGGCTTTCATGGTCTAGATCGCATTACGCAGGCTGAGATTTTCCGGGTGCGGTTGCAGGTAGGCCTGCTGCGCGATGTAACGGTCCGGGTGTTGGCGAAAGTGATGCTTGAGCAGGGTCAGCGGCACCACCAGTGGCACGATGCCGTGGCGGTATTGGCCAATGAGCGCCTGCATTTCCTGTTTATCGTCGGCGCTGATCACCTGTTTGAGATGACCGCTGATGTGGTGCAGCACATTGGTGTGGGTGCCGCGGGTGGCGCACTTTTTCAACCCGGCCATCAATTCGCCAAAGTAGCCGGTGGCCAGTGCTTTAAGGTCGATGTGTTTGTCCATGCTGCCCAGCAGGTGGCCGAGGCTTTTGTAATGCGCCGGGCTGTGGGCCATCAGCAGGTATTTGTAACGCGAGTGGAATGCGAGCAGGCGATGACGGGTCAGGCCCTCGGCCAGCAAGCGTTGCCAACTGGCGTAGACGAAGACGCGTGTCAGGAAGTTTTCCCGCAATACCGGGTCATTCAGCCTGCCATCCTCTTCGACCGGCAGGTGGGGGTGCCGGGCACAGAACGCCTGGGCGTAGATGCCGCGCCCACCGCCGTCCACCGGCGCGCCGTTGTCGCGGTAAACCTTGACCCGTTCCAAGCCACAGGACGGCGACTTTTGCATAAAGATGTAGCCGCACAGGTCGGTGTGTTCGCGCGCCATTTGCTGACCGTATTCATCCAGCGGCTGGGTCACGTTGAGCTCGCGGTGCACGGTGCCCACGGCCTGTGGGTTGGCGGCGTCGCCCACCAGGCGAATGGTCTCGCGAGGGATACCCAGGCCGATGGCGACTTCAGGGCACAGCGGCACAAAGTCGAAATAGTCAGCCAGGGTCTGGCTGCACAGCAGGGATTGTTTGTGTCCGCCGTTGAAACGCACGTTCTCGCCCAAAAGGCAGGCGCTGATGCCGATCTTCGGTTTCGCGGGAGTGGACATAAGCAAACCTCTGCAAGATTCCTGTACAAACTAAAGTCGCTGTACAACTAGGTCTTATCATAGGTTTGAAGCTGTACAAGTCAAATTATTTGTACAGGTTTGTGCGTTGAGGCTATTTCCAGCCTATTTTCCACGCGTCGGCGTTCTGCAGCGTTTGCCACGGCAGGCGTTCGCCGCGGCGGGTGAGGACGGCTTGCAGCTCGATTTCCAGCACGGTGCCTTCCTCATCGCGAAACAACTCGGTGACCAGAAAGTGTTTTTCCTTGCGCAAGGGGCGGGCTGCCGTCCACTTCGACAGCAGCAGTTTTGCCGGGTTGATGCGGTTCATTGCAGGTGTTCCGTCAAGCGTCGGGCGGCTTCCTGGCCGCTGAGCCAGGCGCCTTCCACGCGGCCGGAGAGGCACCAGTCACCACACACGTATAGGCCCAGGTCGGCATCGGCCAGCACGCCAAACTCGTGGGCGCCGGACGGTCGGGCGTAGAGCCAGCGGTGCGCCATGCTGAACGACGGCGCGGGCATGGCGCTGTGCAGCAGCTCGGCGAAGGCGCCGTGCAGGTGCTCGATCACGGCTTCCTTGGGCAGGTCCAGGTGCGCTTTGCTCCAGGCGCTGGTGGCGTGCAGCACCCAGGTGTCGAGGGTGCTGTCACGCCCCGGTTTACTGCGGTTGCGCGCCAGCCAGTCGAGGGGGCTGTCTTGTACGAAACAGCCTTCCATCGGCGTGTCCAGCGGCTTGTCGAAGGCCAGCGCAATGGCCCAGGTCGGGTCCATTTTTACCCCGGCGGCGGCGCTCGCCAGTTTGGGCGCTGCAGCCAGCAGAGTGGTGGCCTGGGGTGCCGGTGTGGCGATGACCACATGGCTGAAGGGGCCATGGTTGCCGCCGTCGGCGTCGAGCAGGTTCCAATGTTGTGCGCCCTGGAACACCTCGGTGATGCGACAGCCAAACTCCACGGGCAGGTCGTCGAGCAAGGCGCGGGTAATGGCGCTCATGCGCGGCGTGCCGACCCAGCGGATCTGCTCATCAGGGGAGGGCGTGAGCTGGCCGGACTTGAAATTGTACAGCTGCGGTTTCCACTGCTCGGCCCAGCCGTTGCTCTGCCAGCGTTGCACCTCGTTGACGAAGCGCCGGTCGCGGGCGGTGAAATATTGGGCGCCCATGTCCAGTGCGCCGGCATCGCTGCGCTTGCTGGACATGCGGCCACCACTGCCGCGGCTTTTATCGAAGAGTTGTACGACATGCCCGGCGTCTTTAAGCGCTCGGGCGGCGGAGAGACCGGCTATGCCGGTACCGATGATCGCGATGGGGACAGTCATGGGAGGCCTCGTTTTACCGTTGGGTACAGACTACGCCGACACCAATAGCTGTACAATCTCGTTTTTTGGTATAAGTTTTGGCGTGCCTGAACGTGTGGCGTGACCTATGGTTAAGCTAAGACTTAAACCTGATGCCTAAACAAAGGCCGCGCCCGATTAAGTTGATCCCTGCTTATAAAATAGACCAATGACGGGCGGCGAACGTTACATGAGGAAGATCCCATGCATATTTTGCTGACCGGCGGTACGGGTTTGATCGGCCGCCAACTCTGCCGACACTGGCTGGCCCAGGGGCATCGCCTGACCGTATGGAGCCGTCAACCTGAACGCGTTGCCGCCTTGTGCGGTGCGCAGGTGTTGGGGGTTGCGCGCCTGGAAGAGGTGATCGGCGTCGTGGATGCGGTGGTCAACCTGGCCGGCGCGCCCATCGCCGACCGCCCCTGGACCCACAAGCGCAAGGCGTTGTTGTGGAGTAGCCGTATCGGGCTCACTGAAACCCTGCTGGCGTGGCTGGAGCGCCTTGCGCAAAGACCGGCGGTGTTGGTGTCCGGCTCGGCGGTGGGTTGGTACGGCGACGGTGGCGAACGTGAATTGACCGAGGCCGGCGGCCCGGTACTGGACGATTTTCCCAGTCAGCTGTGCATCGCCTGGGAAGAAACCGCCCAACGCGCCGAAGCCCTGGGTATTCGTGTGGTGCTGGTGCGCACCGGCCTGGTGCTGGCGGCCGAGGGCGGCTTTTTGTCGCGGTTGCTGCTGCCCTTCAAACTGGCGCTGGGCGGGCCTATCGGCAATGGGCGGCAGTGGATGCCATGGGTGCATATCAAGGATCAAATCGCCCTGATTGATTTTCTTCTGCACAAGGATGACGCCAGCGGTCCTTATAATGCGTGCGCGCCGCGCCCGGTGCGTAACCGCGAGTTCGCCAAGACCCTGGGCCAGGTGTTGCACCGCCCTGCATTCATGCCGATGCCGGCGTTTGCCTTGAAGGTTGGCTTGGGGGAGTTGTCCGGCTTGTTGCTGGGCGGGCAGAAGGCGGTGCCCGAACGCCTGCTGGCCGCCGGTTTCACTTTTCAGTTCACTGAGTTGCGCGCGGCTCTGGACGACCTGTCCAGCCGCCTCTAGCCATAGGATGTTGCATGACGGATCACGCGTTGTTACTGGTCAACCTGGGTTCACCGGCCTCCACTTCGGTGGCCGATGTGCGCAGCTACCTCAATCAGTTCCTGATGGACCCTTACGTGATCGACCTGCCGTGGCCGGTGCGGCGCTTGCTGGTGTCGCTGATCCTGATCAAGCGCCCCGAGCAGTCGGCCCATGCCTATGCGTCGATCTGGTGGGATGAAGGCTCGCCGCTGGTGGTGCTCAGCCGCCGCCTGCAACAGCAGATGACCGCCCAGTGGACCCAGGGGCCCGTGGAGTTGGCGATGCGCTACGGCGAGCCGTCCCTGGAAACGACCCTCACCCGTCTGGCCGCCCAGGGTATTCAGAACGTCACCCTGGCGCCACTGTACCCACAGTTTGCCGACAGCACCGTCACCACGGTGATCGAAGAGGCGCGCCGCGTGGTGCAGGACAAAAAACTCAATGTGCAATTCTCGATCCTGCAGCCGTTCTACGATCAGCCGGAATACCTGGATGCCCTGGCGGCGAGCGCACGGTCTTATGTCGAGCAGGACTACGATCATTTGCTGTTGAGTTTCCACGGCTTGCCCGAGCGTCATCTCACCAAGCTCGACCCCACCGGCCAGCATTGTTTCAAGGACGCCGACTGCTGCAAAAACGCCTCTGCCGAGGTGCTCGCCACCTGCTATCGGGCGCAATGCTTCAGCGTTGCTCGCGACGTTGCCGAGCGCTTGGGCTTGCCTGACGGCAAATGGTCGGTGGCGTTCCAATCGCGCCTGGGCCGTGCGAAGTGGATCGAACCCTACACCGAGGCGCGCCTGGATGCACTGGCCCGGCAAGGCGTGAAAAAGCTGCTGGTGATGTGCCCGGCGTTTGTGGCCGATTGCATCGAGACCCTGGAAGAGATCGGCGATCGCGGGCGGGAGCAGTTCCGCGAGAGCCGGGGGGGAGGCGTTGGTGTTGGTGCCGTGTTTGAATGATGACCCGCAGTGGGCGGCGGCGCTCAATACGCTGTGTGAAAGAGCACCTCTTTCCCTGTAATTGAACCTGGCGCAGATCCAAATGTGGGAGGGGCTTGCTCCCTCCCACATGTTTGATTTGTGTTAGAGCTTTAGGGTCAGGCTGACCGTTAAATTGCGCGGTTCACCGGGGTTGACCCAGTAGTTGCTGTAGGACCGCTCGTAGTACTTCTCGTCAAACAGGTTGTTGAGGTTCAGGCCCACGGTCACGTTGTCAGTGGCTTTGTAATGAGCCAGTAAATCCACGGTGTGGTAGGCGGGCAGTTCGAAGCTGCCCCCGGCCTCGCCGGAGCGGTCGCCCACGTAGGTGAACGCCGCGCCCAGGTCTGAGCCGCGCAATGCGCCATCCCGGAACTCATACACGCCCAACAGGCTGCCGCTGCGCTTGGCCACGCCAAGAATGCGGCTGCCCGTTGGAATGGTTTTGTCACCCTTGGTCACTTCGGCGTCGATGTAGGCGAAGGCGCCGATCACTCGCACGGCATCGGTCACTTGCCCGGTCAGTTGCAGGTCGAAACCTTGGCTACGGGCCTTGCCCATGGCGCGGTTGAGGTTGGTGGACGGGTCCAGGGCCAGCACGTTTTCCTTCTCGATATGGAACGCGGCGAGTGTGGCGCTGAGGCGGTCGTCGAACAATTCGCTCTTGACCCCCACTTCATAACCCACGCCTTCCTCAGGCTTGAAGGTATTGCCGGTGGCGTCCAGGCCACTGTTGGGCTTGAACGAGGTCGAGGCGTTGGCAAACACGCCGATTTCGGGCGTGAGCTGGTAAAGCAGGCCGGCGCGCTGGGTGAGCGCGTCGTGGGTTTGCCGGCTGGGTGGGGCGTTACGGGTGAAGTCGTCGACGGTTTGCTCGAAATGCTCAAAGCGCGCGCCAATCATGCCGCGCAGGCGGTCGGTAAAGACGATCTGGTCTTGCAGGTTGAGCGCGTGGCTTTTGGTCTGCTCAAAGAAGTCGGTACCGGAGCGTGTGCCGTTGGGTTTTGGCTGGCCGTAGACCGGGTTGTAGAGGTCGATGGGGTAGCTGCCCGCGATAGCGGTAACGCGTTCGTTCTTGCGGTAGTCCTCGTATTCGGTGCCCACCAGCAGTTCATGCTGCCAACTGCCGATGTCGAACAGGCCGCGCAGTTCCAACTGAGTGATGCTGTCGTGCCAGCCCATGGAGCGCTCGCGGTAGCGCCGGTTGAGGGTGTGGCCGTCGGCGTTCAGGGCCCGGTTTTCCGACGCGTCGCCCCACAGGCTGCCCTGTTTGTAGTGGCTGGCCAGGCGCAGTTTCCAGGCATCGTTGAGGTGATGTTCCAGGGTGGCCTGGATGCGATTGTTGTGGTTGTCGATGTCGCCGTCGTTGGGTTCGCCGAGGAAAGTGGAGCGTGATACCCCGGGTGCGTCGACGATGCCGCGATCGAAGGTGGAGCTGTGGCGCACGAATTCGCTTTCTACCAGCAAGCTGGTGTCCGGGCTCAGTTGCCAACTGAATGAAGGCGCGACGAACACGCGCTTGCTTTCGACGTGATCACGGAAGCTGTTGTTGTCTTCCACGGCCAGATTGACCCGTGACAGCAGATTGCCTTCGGCGTCCAGCGGAGTGTTGACGTCCAGGGCGGTGCGATAGCGGTCCCAGCTGCCGGCACTGGTTTGCAGGGTGGTGAAGGCTTGCGGCTGGGGCTTTTTGGTAACGATATTGACCGTGCCGCCCGGATCGCCGCGCCCGTACAAACTGGCAGCGGGACCTTTGAGCACTTCGATGCGTTCGATGTTGGCCACATCCGGTGTGCTCGGGTAGCCACGGTTGGCGCTGAAACCGTCCTGATAGAACTCCGACGTAGTGAAACCGCGCACGCTGTATTCGTAGAGCGTGAGGCCGCCGAAGTTGTTTTGCTTGGACACACCGCCGGCAAATTCCAGAGCGCGTTCCACATTGGTACTGCCTAGGTCCTTGAGCACCGTAGCGGGAATTACGCTGATGGACTGTGGGATGTCGCGCAGGGCCGTGTCGGTTTTTGTCGCGCTGGTCGAACGGGTGGCACGGTAGCCATCGACCGGGCCGGTGGCGGACTCATAGGCATCAGACGTGACGCTGATGGTATCGAGTTCCAGGGTGTTTTCTTCGGCGAAGGCGGGGTCCAGCAGTAAACCCAAGGCCAGGTCGGCCAGGGGAGCGATTTTTTCGAGACGGCATGATAGAGCGTTCCAATGTCGATATTGAAACAATATAACATGCCAGATGAGACTGAATCGCTTTTAAATGTCAGCGCACAGATGCCCGCGAACGGGCACCTGTGCGCAACGGCTTATTCTTCTTCTTTGACCGGGGCGGGCGGCGGACGCAGACCGATTTCGGCCGCCAATTTGATCTCTTTACCGTTGCGCATCACCAGGATCGCAACTTTGTCGGTGGGTTTGATCCGCGCCACCTGGTTCATCGACTTGCGCCCATCGCCGGCCGGTTCGCCGTTGATGCTGAGGATCACATCCCCCAGTTGCAAACCGGCTTTTTGCGCCGGGCCGTCGCGGAAGATCCCGGCGACCACGATGCCAGGGCGCCCGGTCAGGCCAAATGACTCGGCCAGTTCCTTGGTCAGCGGCTGCACTTCAATGCCCAGCCAGCCGCGAATCACCTGGCCGTGCTCGATGATCGACTTCATCACCTCCATCGCCAGCTTCACCGGGATCGCAAAACCGATGCCCTGGGAACCGCCGGATTTGGAGAAGATTGCCGTGTTGATGCCGGTCAGGTTGCCGTTGGCATCCACCAGCGCGCCGCCGGAGTTGCCCGGGTTGATCGCGGCGTCGGTCTGGATGAAGTCTTCGTAGCTGTTAAGCCCCAACTGATTGCGCCCGGTGGCGCTGATGATGCCCATGGTCACGGTCTGGCCCACGCCGAAAGGGTTGCCGATGGCCAGCGCCACGTCGCCCACCCGCAGGCCATCGGAGCGGCCCAGGGTGATGGCCGGCAGGCTCTTGAGGTCTATCTTCAGCACCGCCAGGTCGGTTTCCGGGTCGCTGCCGACCACGCGGGCCAAGGTCTCGCGGCCGTCACGCAGGGCCACCACAATCTGGTCGGCGCCGGTGGTCACGTGGTTGTTGGTGAGGATGTAGCCTTCGGGGCTCATGATCACCCCGGAACCCAGGCTGGATTCCATTCGACGCTGCTTGGGCCCGTTGTCGCCGAAATAGCGGCGGAACTGCGGGTCTTCAAACAGCGGGTGCGCCGGTTTGTTGATGACTTTGGTGGTGTACAGGTTAACCACGGCCGGCGCGGCAATGACCACCGCATCCGCGTAGGTCACCGGGCCTTGCACCACCGCGCTGGTCTGCGGTGCCTGCTGCAGGTTTACGTCAAGGCTTGGTAAGCCCACCCACTGTGGGAAACGCTGAATAATCAGCATCGCGATCAGCACGCCAGCCAACAATGGCCATCCAAAAAAACGCAGTGCCTTGAGCATCAAGTAAGTCCTGACAGGTTGCAGGGGGCGGGAGAGCGCCCATAATGTCGCGCATTATACGAGGCTGCGAGCACCTCGGAACCGGATATTTAGGAGTCTTTTATGGCCGTCCCTCTTACCACCCTCGTCGAGGAAGCGGACCGCTACCTCGCCAGCGCAAAAATTGCTGATTATTGCCCCAATGGCCTGCAGGTCGAAGGTCGCCCGCAGGTGATGCGCATCGTCAGCGGCGTGACCGCCAGCCAGGCCCTGCTGGACGCCGCCGTCGAGGCCCAGGCCGATTTGATCCTGGTGCACCACGGTTATTTCTGGAAAGGCGAAAACCCCTGCATCACCGGTATGAAGCAGCGTCGCCTGAAAACCTTGCTCAAGCACGATATCAGTCTACTGACCTACCACCTGCCTCTGGACCTGCACCCGGATGTCGGCAACAACGTGCAACTGGCCCGCCAATTGGACATCACCGTCGAAGGCCCGCTGGACCCTGGCAACCCCAAGGTCGTCGGCCTGGTCGGCTCCCTCGCCGAACCCCTGTCGCCGCGCGATTTTGCGCGCCGCGTGCAGGAGGTCATGGGCCGCGAGCCGCTGCTGATCGAAGGCAGCGAGATGATCCGCCGCGTCGGCTGGTGCACCGGTGGTGGCCAGGGTTATATCGATGACGCAATTGCCGCCGGTGTCGACCTGTTCCTCAGTGGCGAAGCCAGCGAGCAAACCTTCCACAGCGCGCGCGAAAACGACATCAGCTTCATCGCTGCCGGCCATCACGCCACCGAGCGCTACGGCGTGCAGGCACTGGGCGACTACCTGGCCCGGCGCTTCGCCCTGGAGCATTTGTTTATCGATTGCCCGAATCCGATCTAAGCCACACAGCTCCCGCAGGAAGCCCAAACTCGGGGGCATATTCATATACCGTTTCGATCTAGCCGGCGCCCTGAATAGAAGAAGGTGCTGTGCTAGCATGCCCCGCTCGAACACGGCCCGCTGGCCGTCCATAAGATCGTTTTTCCGTGAGTAGCCATGGTCGACAAACTGACGCATCTGAAACAGCTGGAGGCGGAAAGCATCCACATCATCCGCGAGGTCGCCGCCGAGTTCGACAACCCGGTAATGCTCTACTCGATCGGTAAAGACTCCGCCGTGATGCTGCATCTGGCACGCAAGGCCTTCTTCCCGGGCAAACTGCCGTTCCCCGTGATGCACGTCGACACCCGCTGGAAATTCCAGGAGATGTACAGGTTCCGCGACAAGATGGTCGAGGAGCTTGGCCTGGACCTGATCACCCACGTCAACCCGGATGGTGTTGCGCAGGGCATCAACCCGTTCACCCACGGCAGCGCCACGCACACCGATATCATGAAGACCGAAGGCCTCAAGCAGGCGTTGGACAAGCATGGTTTCGATGCCGCGTTCGGCGGTGCCCGTCGCGATGAAGAGAAATCCCGCGCCAAAGAGCGCGTGTACTCGTTCCGCGACAGCAAGCACCGCTGGGACCCGAAGAACCAGCGCCCGGAGCTGTGGAACGTTTATAACGGCAACGTCAACAAGGGCGAGTCGATTCGCGTGTTCCCGCTGTCCAACTGGACCGAGCTGGACATCTGGCAATACATCTACCTCGAAGGCATCCCGATCGTTCCGCTGTATTTCGCCGCCGAGCGTGACGTGATCGAGAAGAACGGCACGTTGATCATGATCGACGACGACCGCATCCTCGAGCACCTGTCCGACGAAGACAAAGCCCGCATCGTCAAAAAGAAAGTACGTTTCCGTACCCTTGGCTGCTACCCGTTGACGGGCGCGGTGGAGTCCGAAGCCGAGACGCTGACGGACATCATCCAGGAAATGCTCCTGACGCGAACTTCCGAGCGCCAGGGCCGGGTCATCGACCACGATGGCGCAGGCTCAATGGAAGATAAAAAACGTCAAGGTTATTTCTAAGGGGCTGTCATGTCGCATCAATCTGATTTGATCAGCGAGGACATCCTCGCCTACCTGGGCCAGCACGAGCGCAAAGAGATGTTGCGCTTCCTGACCTGCGGCAACGTCGACGACGGCAAGAGCACCCTGATCGGGCGCCTGCTGCACGACTCCAAGATGATCTACGAAGATCACCTGGAAGCCATTACCCGCGATTCGAAGAAGTCCGGCACCACCGGCGATGACATCGACCTGGCGTTGCTGGTCGACGGCTTGCAGGCTGAGCGTGAGCAGGGCATCACCATCGATGTCGCTTACCGCTACTTCTCCACCGCCAAGCGCAAATTCATCATCGCCGACACCCCAGGCCATGAGCAGTACACCCGCAACATGGCCACTGGCGCGTCTACCTGTGACCTGGCGATCATCCTCATCGACGCCCGCTACGGCGTGCAAACCCAGACCCGTCGCCACAGCTATATCGCCTCGTTGCTGGGTATCAAGCACATCGTGATCGCCGTCAACAAGATGGACATCAATGGCTTTGACCAAAGCGTATTCGAGGCCATCAAGGCCGATTACCTGAAGTTTGCCGACGGTATCGCGTTCAAGCCGAGCACCATGGCCTTTGTGCCGATGTCGGCGCTCAAGGGTGACAACGTGGTGAACAAGAGCGAGCGCTCGCCTTGGTACACCGGCCAGTCGCTGATGGAGATCCTCGAAACCGTCGAGATCGCCAACGACCGCAACTACACCGACCTGCGTTTCCCGGTGCAGTACGTCAACCGTCCGAACCTGAACTTCCGTGGTTTCGCCGGCACCCTGGCCAGCGGCATCGTGCACAAGGGCGACGAAGTCGTGGTGCTGCCGTCGGGCAAGAGCAGCCGCGTCAAATCCATCGTCACCTTCGACGGTGAACTGGAGCATGCCGGCCCAGGCCAGGCCGTGACCCTGACCATGGAAGACGAGATCGACATCTCCCGTGGCGACCTGCTGGTGCATGCCGACAACGTGCCGCAAGTGGCCGACGCCTTCGACGCCATGCTGGTGTGGATGGCCGAAGAACCGATGCTGCCGGGCAAGAAATATGACATCAAGCGTGCCACCAGCTACGTGCCGGGCTCCATCACCAGCATCGTGCACCGCGTGGACGTGAACACCCTGGCCGAAGGCCCTGCGAGTTCGCTGCAATTGAACGAGATTGGCCGGGTCAAGGTCAGCCTCGACGCAGCCATCGCCCTGGACGGTTATGACAGCAACCGCACCACCGGCGCGTTTATCGTCATCGACCGCTTGACCAACGGCACCGTGGCCGCCGGCATGATCATCGCACCGCCGGTCACTCACGGCAGCGCGGCGCAGCACGGCAAGTTGGCCCATGTAGCCACCGAGGAGCGCGCCCTGCGCTTCGGCCAGCAGCCGGCCACCGTGTTGTTCAGCGGCCTGTCGGGCGCCGGCAAGAGCACCCTGGCCTATGCGGTTGAACGCAAGCTGTTCGACATGGGCCGTGCCGTGTTCGTACTGGATGGCCAGAACCTGCGTCATGACCTGAACAAGGGCTTGCCGCATGACCGTGCCGGCCGTACCGAGAACTGGCGTCGTGCCGCCCACGTTGCGCGCCAGTTCAACGAAGCCGGCCTGTTGACGCTGGCCGCGTTTGTCGCCCCGGATGCCGAAGGCCGTGAACAGGCCAAGTCGCTGATTGGCGCCGATCGCCTGCTGACCGTGTACGTGCAGGCGTCGCCGCTGGTGTGTGCCGAGCGTGATCCGCAAGGTTTGTACGCTGCGGGCGGGGATAACATCCCTGGCGAATCCTTCCCTTACGACGTGCCGTTGAACGCCGATCTGGTAATCGACACCCAGGCCCTGTCGCTGGAAGAGAGCGTCAAGCAAGTGCTGGAGCTGTTGCGTCAGCGCGGCGCGATCTAACACTCGCCGCGGTCAAATGTGGGAGGGGGCAAGCCCCTCCCACATTTTGATCATTTTTTGTCTGGGTAATCGGTGTGCAGCTTGTCCAGCAACTGATCCTTCTCTTCCCACAGCCGGTTGATCCAGCCCTGGAACGCCAGCCTGTACTCGGCATCCTGCTCATAATTCTTGCCAATGAACTCGGCCGGGATCGGCACTTCTTCAAACTGCACCACCACGTCCTTCACCTTGCCGCACAGCAAATCCCAGTAGCCTGGGCGCCCGGGAGGGTAGTGGATGGTCACGTTGACCAGTGATTTGAGCTGTTCCCCCATGGCATCCAGCACAAACGCGATACCGCCAGCCTTGGGCTTGAGCAAATAGCGAAACGGTGAGTTCTGCTGCGCATGTTTGCCCGGCGTAAACCGTGTGCCCTCGGCAAAGTTGAAAATGCCCACCGGGTTGTCGCGAAATTTCGCGCAGGTCTTACGGGTGGTTTCCAGGTCCTTGCCTTTCTTCTCCGGGTGTTTCTCCAGGTAGGCCTTGGTGTAGCGCTTCATGAACGGAAAGCCCAGCGCCCACCACGCCAGGCCAATCACCGGCACCCAGATCAGCTCTTGCTTGAGAAAGAACTTGAGCGGGCGAATGCGGCGGTTGAGCACGTATTGCAGCACCATGATGTCGACCCAGCTCTGGTGGTTGCTGGTCACCAGGTACGAGTGCTGATAGTCCAGGCCCTCAAGCCCTTTGAGGTGCCAGCGCGTGCGTTGCACCAGGTTCATCCAGCCTTTGTTGTTGGTGACCCAGGCTTCGTGAGTGTGGTTCATCAGCCATTCGCTGAAACGCTTGGCAAACGGCAGTGCCTTGAACAGCGCGACGATAAACAGGAACGAACACAGCAGGATCGTGTTCAGCGCCAACAGCAGTGATGCGATCACCCCGCGCATGGCGGCAGGTAGAAAAGCCAGCATTTAGATATCCATAGGTCGGTTGGCGGCTTGGATCGCAGTCAGCGCGATGGTGTACACGATGTCATCCACTTGGGCGCCGCGCGGCAGGTCGTTGACCGGTTTGCGCAGGCCTTGGAGCATCGGCCCCAGACTCACGCAATCGGCGCTGCGTTGCACCGCTTTGTGGGTGGTATTGCCGGTGTTCAGGTCGGGGAACACAAACACCGTGGCCTTGCCGGCGACCTGGCTATTGGGGGCCAACTGCCGTGCCACGTTTTCGTTGGCGGCGGCGTCGTATTGCAGCGGGCCGTCGATCAACAGAGAGCTTTGCTGTTCATGGGCGAGCAGGGTGGCTTCGCGAACCTTCTCCACTTCCTCGCCGCTGGCGGAATCGCCGCTGGAATAGCTGATCATCGCCACGCGCGGGGTGATGCCGAACGCGGCCGCCGAGTCGGCGCTTTGCAGGGCGATTTCTGCCAGTTCGGCGGCGCTTGGGTGCGGGTTCATCACGCAGTCGCCATACACCAGCACCTGCTCGGGGAACAGCATGAAGAACACCGACGACACCAGCGTACAGCCCGGCGCGGTCTTGATCAGTTGCAGGGCGGGGCGGATGGTATTCGCGGTGGAGTGAATGACGCCGGAGACCAGGCCGTCGACTTCATCCAGCGCGAGCATCATGGTGGCGATCACCACGGTGTCTTCCAGTTGCTGCTCGGCCATCGGCGCGTTGAGGCTCTTGCTCTTGCGCAGCGCCACCATTGGCTCGACATAGCGCTGGCGGATCAGGTCCGGGTCAAGGATCTCCAGCCCTTCGGGCAATTCGATGCCTTGGGCGCGGGCCACCGCTTCCACATCCGCAGGCTTGGCCAGCAGCACGCAACGGGCAATGCCACGGGCCTGACAGATGGCGGCCGCCTGCACGGTCAGCGGTTCGCTGCCTTCGGGCAACACGATGCGTTTGTTGGCGGCCTGGGCTCGCTGGATCAGTTGGTAGCGGAACACCGCCGGCGACAGGCGCATTTCCCGTGGCGTGCCGCAACGCTGGTGCAGCCAGCGCGCATCGAGGTGGCTGGCGACGAAATCGGTGATGATCTCGGCCCGCTCGCGGTCATCGATGGGGATTTCCTTGTTCAGGTTGTTAAGCAGGTTGGCGGTCTCGTAGGAACCGGTACTCACCGACAGCACCGGCAACCCGGCCTGGAACGCGCCGCGGCACAGCTCCATGATGCGCGGGTCGGGCAGGGTATCGCTGGTCAACAGCAGGCCGGCCAAGGGCACGCCGTTGATCGCGGCCAGGCTGACGGCGAGGATGATGTCGTCACGGTCGCCGGGCGTTACCACCAGCACGCCGGGCTTGAGCAGTTCCACGGTGTTACGCATGGTGCGCGCGCAAATAATGATCTTGGTCATGCGCCGGGTTTCATAGTCGCCGGCATTGAGGATCTGTGCGCCCATCAGGTCGGCCACGTCGCGGGTGCGCGGCGCGTTGAGTTCGGGCTGATAAGGAATGCAGCCAAGCAGGCGGAAATCACCGCTGCGCAACAGCGGCGAATGTTCTTTAAGGCGCGCCGAGAACGCTTCCATGCTCTCGTCGGTGCGCACCTTGTTCAGGATGACGCCGAGTACTTTCGGGTCTTTTGGGCCGCCGAACAGTTGTGCCTGCAATTCCACGCGGCCGGAGAGTTCGGTGAGCACTTCGTTTTCCGGCGCCGATACCAGGATCACCTCGGCATCCAGGCTCTTGGCCAAGTGCAGGTTGACCCGCGCCGCATAACTGGCGCTGCGCGTGGGCACCATGCCTTCGACGATCAGCACGTCTTTGCCCACGGCCGCCTGCTGATACAGCGTGATGATTTCTTCGAGCAACTCGTCGAGCTGGCCGTCGCCGAGCATCCGCTCGACATGGGGCAGGCCCAGCGGGGGCGGCGGTTTGAGGCCGTGGGTGCGTGCCACCAGTTCGGTGGAGCGCTCAGGGCCGGTATCGCCTGGGTGCGGTTGGGCAATCGGCTTGAAAAAGCCGACTTTAAGCCCGGCTCGCTCAAGGGTACGCACCAGCCCAAGGCTGATGGAGGTCAGGCCCACACCAAAATCGGTGGGCGCGATAAAAAAAGTCTGCATGCGAATTCTCTGGAGGTGCATGGCTTCGGCGGCGCTCTATGGCTGAGTGCCTACCGGGAATCAGGCGCCAAGGTTATCGTTATTCACGCGCTTGCGTACACCAGCCGCAGGCAAAGGGCTGGCCTATTTTTTCCAGACGTTGTGCGGGGTCGAGCACCCAGGCGCGCGACTGCCATGGCGGCTGGTGGCGCAGGTGCTGGGTGTGGCCGCAGGACAGCTCGGCCACCCAGTGCCCGTCTTCGTCCTGATGAAAACCACAGACAGTGACCGTTTGTCGGCCCCGTCTGTCCGGGTTCCGTTCGCTTTCGGGCAAATCCTTGTTTAGACTTGTCCGTTCTTCATTCTTATGCAAAAGGTCTCGCCCCATGACGATCGCCGCTAACAAGGCTGTCTCCATCGACTATACCCTGACCAACGACGCTGGTGAGGTCATCGACAGCTCAGCCGGCGGCGCGCCGCTGGTCTACCTGCAAGGCGCAGGTAACATCATCCCAGGCCTGGAAAAGGCTCTGGAAGGCAAGGCAGTTGGTGATGAACTGACCGTTGCCGTAGAACCTGAAGATGCGTATGGCGAATATTCCGCCGAACTGGTCAGCACCCTGAGCCGCAGCATGTTCGAAGGCGTCGACGAACTGGAAGTGGGCATGCAGTTCCACGCTTCCGCGCCGGATGGCCAAATGCAGATCGTGACCATCCGTGATCTGGACGGCGACGACGTGACCGTTGATGGCAACCACCCGCTGGCGGGTCAGCGCCTGAACTTCCAGGTGAAGATCGTTGCCATCCGCGACGCCTCCCAGGAAGAAGTGGCCCATGGTCACGTCCACGGTGAAGGCGGTCATCACCATTGATTGATGTTTTGATCAAGCGGTAGCCAAAACGCCCCGACCTGTTCGGGGCGTTTTTTTATCTGAAATTCACCGCGTTCCAAATGTGGGAGGCGCACTTCAGAAAACAAAAATGCCCCGGACCTTTCGGTACGGGGCATTTCTTAACTGTTTCGCAACCTGGGCTGCGTTGCAGTTGTTACCACTTAGGCTGCGGCAGCAACGCTCAGAGCCTTGATGTGGCCATTCAGGCGGCTCTTATGACGAGCGGCCTTGTTCTTGTGGATGATGCCTTTATCGGCCATACGGTCGATAACAGGCACAGCCAGAACGTAAGCTGCTTGAGCTTTTTCAGCGTCTTTGGTGTCGATGGCTTTAACTACATTCTTGATGTAGGTACGAACCATGGAACGCAGGCTGGCGTTGTGGCTGCGACGCTTCTCAGCCTGTTTTGCACGTTTTTTGGCGGAAGGTGTGTTGGCCACCGTCGAGCTCCTCGAAAGACTTTTTAGGAAATAGCAAACAAAATAGGCCGCGAATCATGCCGATGACTTGACGGGTTGTCAAGGGCGGCTGATGCGAACTGCTGAGTGGTCGATCTGAAGAGGCGGGTGATTTATTTCCGGCGCTTGACCTGTAAACTCGCGAGCTTTGGCTCTGTGCTGTTGCAGGCGCGCAGTATCGCATAAGTAGGCGCTTTGTTCGCCTGCTCTTTATCCATAGGCGCAAACTCTTTCAATGAATCTGCTCAAATCGTTGGCCGCCGTCAGCTCTATCACGATGATCTCCCGGGTTTTAGGGTTTGTGCGTGACACCCTGCTGGCGCGTATTTTTGGCGCCAGTATGGCCACGGATGCGTTCTTTATTGCCTTTAAATTGCCCAACCTGCTGCGGCGGATCTTCGCCGAGGGGGCCTTTTCCCAGGCATTTGTACCGATCCTGGCGGAATACAAAACCCAGCAGGGCGAGGAGGCGACCCGAACCTTTATTGCCTACGTCTCGGGCCTGCTGACCCTGGTGTTGATGCTGGTGACGCTCATCGGCATGCTTGCGGCGCCCTGGGTCATCTGGGCCACGGCCCCCGGCTTTGCCAATACCCCGGAAAAATTCGCGCTGACCACCGACCTGCTGCGAGTGACCTTTCCTTATATATTGCTGATCTCCCTGTCGTCCCTGGCCGGGGCGATCCTCAATACCTGGAACCGTTTCTCGGTGCCGGCATTCGTACCGACCCTGCTTAACGTCAGCATGATCGTCTTCGCGTTGTTCCTCACGCCGTACTTCGAGCCGCCGGTGATGGCCCTGGGCTGGGCCGTGCTGGCCGGTGGCCTGGCGCAATTGTTGTACCAGCTGCCGCACCTGAAAAAGATCGGCATGCTGGTGTTGCCGCGTTTGAACCTCAAGGACACCGGCGTGTGGCGCGTCATGCGCAATATGCTGCCGGCGATCCTCGGCGTGTCGGTCAGCCAGATCTCCCTGATCATTAACACTGCGTTCGCTTCGTTGCTGGTGTCGGGCTCTGTGTCGTGGATGTACTACGCCGACCGCCTGATGGAACTGCCCTCCGGCGTGCTCGGCGTGGCCCTCGGTACCATTCTGCTGCCAACCCTGGCGCGCACCTACGCGAGCAAGGACCGCCAGGAATACTCGCGCATCCTCGATTGGGGGCTGCGCCTGTGCTTCGTCCTGGTGTTGCCCTGCGCCCTGGCCCTGGGCATCCTCGCCGAGCCGCTGACGGTGGCGCTGTTCCAATACGGGCAATTCGATGCCCATGACGCGTTAATGACGCAGCACGCGCTGGTCGCCTATTCCGTGGGCCTGCTGGGCATCATCGTGATCAAAGTGCTGGCACCGGGGTTTTATGCGCAGCAGAACATCCGTACGCCGGTAAAAATCGCGATCTTCACCTTGATCGTCACCCAACTGCTGAACCTGGTGTTTATCGGCCCGCTGGCCCACGCCGGCCTGGCCCTGGCGATCAGCGCCGGTGCGTGCATCAACGCTGGCCTTTTGTTTTACCAACTGCGCAAACAGCAGATGTTCCAGCCGCAGCCGGGTTGGGGCCTGTTTGCGCTCAAGCTGCTGGTGGCGGTGGCAATGATGTCGGCGGTGCTGCTCGGGCTGATGCACGTGATGCCCGCCTGGAGCGAAGGCCATATGCTGGAGCGCTTCATGCGCCTGGGCGTGCTGGTCGTCGCTGGCGTGGTGGTGTACTTCGGCATGTTGCTGCTGCAGGGTTTCCGTTTGCGGGATTTCAATCGCAAGTCCCTGAGTTAGAGAGTTTGCCGCGATAAAACGGCAGTTTTATCGATTCGACCCATTTGGCCTGCGCTGTTGCCTGTCGTCCGGGGCCGGGTGTGGTTATAATCGACCACTTTATGAGCAAGAAGCGCGTTATGCAGCTGGTTCGAGGTCTCCACAACCTGCGCCCCGAGCATCGGGGCTGCGTCGCCACTATTGGCAACTTTGACGGTGTTCACCGTGGCCACCAGGCTATCCTGGCCCGGCTGCGCGAGCGCGCCGTCGAGTTGGGCGTACCCAGCTGCGTGGTGATTTTTGAGCCACAGCCGCGGGAGTTCTTTACCCCAGAAACGGCTCCGGCCCGCCTGGCCCGCTTGCGGGACAAGCTGCAACTGCTGGCTGAAGAAGGCGTGGACCGCGTTCTCTGCCTGGCTTTCAACCAGCGCTTGCAAAGCCTCAGCGCCGCCGAATTCGTCGATCGCATCCTGGTGGATGGCTTGGGCGTACAACACCTGGAGGTCGGTGACGACTTCCGTTTTGGTTGCGACCGCGTCGGCGATTTCGATTTCCTGCAACACGCTGGCGTAGAGCAGGGTTTTACCGTCGAGGCCGCGCAAACCGTCGAACTGGACGGCCTGCGCGTGAGCAGTACACAGGTGCGTAACGCCCTGGCCGCTGCCGACTTCGCCTTGGCCGAGCGATTGCTCGGTCGCCCGTTCCGCATTGCCGGGCGGGTGTTGCACGGCCAGAAGTTGGCGCGCCAATTAGGCACGCCTACCGCCAACGTGCAACTCAAGCGCCGTCGAGTGCCGTTGACCGGGGTTTACCTGGTGAGCGTCGACATCGACGGCCAATCGTGGCCGGGAGTCGCCAATATAGGCGTCAGGCCCACGGTTGCAGGTGATGGCAAGGCCCACCTGGAAGTTCACCTTTTGGATTTTGCCGGTGATTTATACGACCGGCGTTTGACGGTGGTTTTCCACCAAAAGCTGCGTGAAGAGCAGCGTTTCGCCTCCCTTGAGGCGTTGAAAACGGCGATCAATGCGGATGTCGCCGCCGCCCGTGCACTAGCCGCACCTAGCGCCCATCGCTAACCGAAGAGCCTTAAATGACCGACTATAAAGCCACGCTAAACCTTCCGGACACCGCCTTCCCAATGAAGGCCGGCCTGCCACAGCGCGAACCGCAGATCCTGCAGCGCTGGGACAGTATTGGCCTGTACGGAAAGTTGCGCGAAATTGGCAAGGATCGTCCGAAGTTCGTCCTGCACGACGGCCCTCCTTATGCCAACGGCACGATTCACATCGGTCATGCGCTGAACAAGATTCTCAAGGACATGATCCTGCGCTCCAAAACCCTTTCGGGCTTCGACGCACCCTATGTCCCGGGTTGGGACTGCCACGGCCTGCCGATCGAGCACAAAGTCGAAGTGACCTACGGCAAGAACCTGGGTGCCGATAAAACCCGCGAACTGTGCCGTGCCTACGCCACCGAGCAGATCGAAGGGCAGAAGTCCGAGTTCATCCGCCTGGGTGTGCTGGGCGACTGGGCCAACCCGTACAAAACCATGAACTTCAAGAACGAGGCCGGTGAAATCCGTGCCTTGGCCGAAATCGTCAAGGGCGGTTTCGTGTTCAAGGGCCTCAAGCCCGTGAACTGGTGCTTTGACTGCGGTTCGGCCCTGGCTGAAGCGGAAGTCGAGTACGAAGACAAGAAGTCCTCGACCATCGACGTGGCCTTCCCGATCGCCGACGACGCCAAGCTGGCCGAGGCTTTCGGCCTGGCAAGCCTGGCCAAGCCGGCTGCCATCGTGATCTGGACCACCACCCCCTGGACCATTCCCGCCAACCAGGCGCTGAACGTGCACCCGGAATTCACCTACGCCCTGGTGGACGTGGGTGATCGCCTGCTGGTGCTCGCCGAGGAAATGGTCGAGGCGTGCCTGGCGCGTTACGAACTGCAAGGCTCGGTGATCGCCACCACCACCGGCTCCGCGCTGGAACTGATCAACTTCCGTCACCCGTTCTATGACCGCCTGTCGCCGGTGTACCTGGCTGACTACGTCGAGCTGGGTTCGGGTACTGGCATTGTCCACTGCTCGCCGGCCTACGGCGTGGACGACTTCGTGATCTGCAAGAAATACGGCATGGTCAACGACGACATCATCAACCCGGTACAGAGCAACGGTGTCTACGTGCCGTCGCTGGAGTTCTTCGGCGGCCAGTTCATCTTCAAGGCCGATCAGCCGATCATCGACAAGTTGCGTGAAGTCGGTGCGCTGATGCAAACCGACACCATCAAGCACAGCTACATGCACTGCTGGCGCCACAAGACTCCGCTGATCTACCGCGCCACTGCGCAGTGGTTCATCGGCATGGACAAGGCGCCGACCAGCGGCGATACCCTGCGTGTTCGCTCGCTCAAAGCCATTGAAGACACCCAGTTCGTGCCGACCTGGGGCCAGGCGCGCCTGCACTCGATGATCGCCAATCGCCCGGACTGGTGCATCTCCCGCCAACGTAACTGGGGCGTGCCGATCCCGTTCTTCCTGAACAAGGAAAGCGGCGAACTGCACCCGCGCACCGTCGAACTAATGGAAGTCGTGGCCCAGCGCGTTGAACAGGAAGGCATCGAAGCCTGGTTCAAGCTGGACGCCGCCGAGCTGCTGGGCGACGAAGCGCCGCAGTACGACAAGATCAGCGACACCCTCGACGTGTGGTTCGACTCCGGCACCACCCATTGGCACGTGCTGCGTGGTTCGCACCCGATGGGCCATGACGCTGGCCCGCGTGCCGACCTGTACCTGGAAGGTTCCGACCAGCACCGTGGCTGGTTCCACTCTTCGTTGCTGACCGGTTGCGCTATCGACAATCACGCGCCGTACCGCGAACTGCTGACCCACGGCTTCACCGTCGACGAGACGGGTCGCAAGATGTCCAAGTCGCTGAAAAACGTGATCGAACCGAAAAAAATCAACGACACCCTGGGCGCCGACATCATGCGCCTGTGGGTGGCGTCTACCGATTACTCGGGCGAAATCGCCGTGTCGGACCAGATCCTGGCCCGCAGCGCCGATGCCTACCGCCGTATCCGTAATACCGCGCGCTTCCTGCTGTCGAACCTGACCGGTTTTAACCCGGCCACCGACATCCTGCCGGCCGAGGACATGCTCGCCCTGGACCGTTGGGCCGTGGACCGTACCCTGTTGCTGCAGCGCGAGTTGCAGGAACACTACGGCGAATACCGCTTCTGGAACGTCTACTCGAAAATCCACAACTTCTGCGTGCAGGAGCTCGGTGGTTTCTACCTCGACATCATCAAGGACCGCCAGTACACCACCGGCGCCAACAGCAAGGCACGCCGCTCGGCGCAGACCGCGCTGTACCACATCTCTGAAGCGCTGGTGCGCTGGATCGCGCCGATCCTGGCCTTCACCGCCGACGAGCTGTGGGAATACCTGCCGGGCGAGCGTAACGAATCGGTCATGCTCAACACCTGGTATGAAGGCCTGACCGAGTTGCCGGCTGACTTCGAACTGGGCCGCGAATACTGGGAAGGCGTAATGGCCGTCAAGGTCGCGGTGAACAAGGAGCTGGAGGTTCAGCGTGCGGCCAAAGCCGTTGGCGGCAACCTGCAAGCCGAAGTCACCCTGTTTGCCGAGGAAGGCCTGACGGCCGACCTGGCCAAGCTGAGCAACGAACTGCGCTTTGTGCTGATCACCTCCACCGCGAGCCTGGCGCCATTCGCCCAGGCCCCGGCGGACGCCGTGGCCACCGAAGTGCCGGGCCTCAAGCTCAAAGTGGTCAAGTCGGCCTTCCCCAAGTGCGCGCGTTGCTGGCACTGCCGTGAAGATGTCGGCGTAAACCCGGAGCATCCGGAAATCTGCGGTCGTTGCGTCGACAACATTTCCGGTGAAGGCGAGGTTCGTCACTATGCCTGACACCCGTCGTTTCGGACGCCTGGGCTTGCTCGTGTTGAGCCTGCTGATCCTGATCATTGACCAGGTCAGCAAGGCTCACTTCGAAGGCTCCCTGGAAATGTTCCAGCAAATCGTGGTGATCCCGGATTACTTCAGTTGGACCCTGGCCTACAACACCGGCGCCGCCTTCAGTTTCCTCGCCGATGGTGGTGGTTGGCAGCGTTGGTTGTTTGCCCTGATCGCCTTGGTGGTCAGTGCGGTGCTGGTGGTCTGGCTCAAGCGCCTGGGCCGTGATGACACCTGGCTTGCCGTCGCCCTGGCCCTGGTGCTGGGCGGTGCACTGGGTAACCTGTACGACCGCATTGCCCTCGGCCATGTGATCGACTTCATCCTGGTGCATTGGCAGAACCGTCATTATTTCCCTGCGTTCAACTTCGCCGACAGTGCCATCACCGTGGGCGCAATCATGCTGGCGCTGGATATGTTTAAAAGTAAGAAAACCGGAGAGACCGTCAATGACTGATCAGGTATTGGCTGAGCAACGCATCGGCCAGAACACGGAAGTCACTTTGCATTTCGCACTGCGTCTGGAAAATGGCGACACGGTCGACAGCACGTTCGACAAGGCCCCGGCGACCTTCAAAGTCGGCGACGGCAACCTGCTGCCGGGTTTCGAAGCGGCACTGTTCGGTTTCAAGGCCGGTGACAAGCGCACCCTGCAGATCCTGCCGGAAAACGCCTTTGGCCAGCCCAACCCGCAAAACGTACAGATCATCCCGCGTTCGCAGTTCCAGGATATGGAACTGTCGGAAGGCCTGCTGGTGATTTTCAACGATGCGGCGAACACTGAATTGCCTGGCGTGGTGAAAGCATTTGATGACGCGCAAGTGACCATCGACTTCAACCACCCGTTGGCTGGCAAGACACTGACCTTTGACGTCGAGATTATTAACGTCAAAGCGCTGTAACTGAGCGTACGCGCTCTAAAATGTGGGAGGGGGCTAGCTCCCGATAGCGGCGTATCAGCTAAATATGTACAGACTGATATACCGATATCGGGAGCCAGCCCCCTCCCACCTTTGATCTCCATTGTTGGTTGAGTCAGTGTCAAATTGACTCAATGTGGCTGCAAAACACGAGGCACAGCATGCAAATCAAACTCGCCAACCCCCGTGGTTTCTGCGCCGGCGTGGATAGGGCGATCGAAATCGTCAACCGCGCCCTTGAAGTCTTCGGGCCGCCTATCTACGTGCGCCATGAAGTCGTCCACAACAAATTCGTGGTCGAGGACCTGCGCGCACGCGGTGCGATCTTTGTCGAAGAGCTGGATCAGGTGCCGGACGACGTTATCGTTATCTTCAGCGCCCATGGTGTTTCCCAGGCCGTGCGTACCGAAGCGGCAGGCCGTGGCCTGAAAGTCTTCGACGCCACGTGCCCGCTGGTCACCAAGGTGCATATCGAAGTCGCGCGCTACAGTCGCGACGGTCGTGAATGCATCCTGATCGGCCATGCCGGCCACCCGGAAGTTGAAGGCACCATGGGCCAGTACGACGCCAGTAATGGCGGCGCGATTTACCTGGTGGAAGACGAAAAAGACGTCGCCAGCCTACAGGTGAATAACCCTGAACGTTTGGCCTTCGTGACCCAGACCACCTTGTCCATGGACGATACCAGTCGCGTGATCGATGCCCTGCGCACCCGCTTTCCAGCCATTGGCGGCCCGCGCAAAGACGACATTTGCTACGCCACCCAAAACCGCCAGGATGCGGTCAAGCAACTGGCTGATGAATGCGATGTGGTACTGGTCGTCGGCAGCCCAAACAGCTCCAACTCCAACCGCCTGCGCGAGTTGGCTGAGCGCATGGCGACACCGGCATACCTGATCGACGGTGCCGAAGACCTGCAGCGCAGCTGGTTCGACGGTGTCGAGCGGATTGGTATCACCGCCGGCGCCTCGGCCCCGGAAGTGCTGGTGCGCGGCGTTATCCAGCAACTGCATGCCTGGGGTGCTACCGGCGCTGATGAATTGGCTGGCCGTGAGGAGAACATCACGTTCTCTATGCCCAAGGAGCTGCGGGTGCGCTCGCTGCTGTGACGGCCGGGATGCCGGAATAGCTCCGGCACAACGCCTGCTCGGCTTTGTCGCTGCGCAGGCTGATGCGCCCGCTGGGTGCCAGCACCACCTGGTGCAAGCTCTGGGGCTGGTCCGTGGCGCAGACATGCACCGTGCCGGCCCGAAACCCTCCTCCTGAAAACACCGGTTCGCCCAGCCCGTTGAAACGTACCTGGCTCTTGACCGGCCCATTGCCGACGATGGGCACGCGCCCGCTGTCCTGACGCTCCAGCAGTACGGGGTTGTCATCGTCCTCTTGACCGCGCCCGCTCAGATCCGCGATTACCCGCCAGCCTTGGCTCCAGTCATCATTGACGGCGTAAATGACCACCGCCCGGTTGCGTACGATGGCTTCAGTGCGGGCGAAGCGAAGCCCGCTCGCCAGTGATCGTGCCGCGCTCTGTCGTTGCTGTGACTCGAGCAGGCTCTTGAAACCGGGCACGGCCAGGTGCGCCAGGATGCCGCTCACCAGCAGCCCGAGCAGCAGCTCTATTAAAGTGAAACCCCGTTGGCGCATGTAATGTCCCTCCGTGGACGCAGGTCTGGATGCGGCTCAGTCAAAGGTATAGCGGCTGGAACGAGGCGCTGGATGATGGCCTTTACGTCCAAAGTATTTCCCTTTGTTCCGCGAGCGGCACGGGCGAAAAACCAGCGCTAGGCTTGAGTCGCACGGCGGGCTTTGCCTGCTTTTCTGGCCTTCGACACGGATCGCGACGGTAATGCAGATTTATGTGAACACTTGTTTTTCCTGCTCTTTACCCCGGTACCAAATCGGCATGACGCTGATCGAGGCGCTGGTAGCGGTGCTGATTCTTACCGTTGGTCTGTTAGGTGCGGCTGCGCTTCAGCTCAATGCGCTCAAGTACACCGACAGCGCGAGGATGGCCAGCCAAGCCAGTTTCATCGCCTATGACATGCTCGACCGAATCCGCGCCAATTCCAGCGCGGACTACCAATGGGGGCGAATTGAGCGAGCCCCGACCACCTCTGCCGGGGTGCGCGACCTGGATCTGCGCGATTTCCAGAGCAACATCCTCGGGTTTGCCGGCGAGAGCGCCAAAGGCGCGGTAGCGGTCAGTGCAGATGAAGTGACCGTGAGCATCCGTTGGGATGACAGCAGGGCGACGCACACGGCCGGAGCCCGGGAAACGTTCACGCTGACCAGTCGCATCGGCTCTGCGTCACGAGTGGCGCAATGAGGTACCGGGTTCGCGGTTTCAGTCTGGTGGAGTTGTTATTGGCCTTGGTTATCGGGCTTGTGCTGTTGCTTGGCGCAAGCCAGGTGCTGATCAGTTCCCGCGTGACCCACGCCAGTCAACAGGCGGCGATGCTGCTGCAAGATGACGCACGCTTTGTACTGAGCAAAATGATCCAGGATATTCGTCAGGCAGGCATGTTTGGCTGTTTGGCCCCGGCGTTTATCGAGAATGCGCCTTTAGCCTTTGATCGACCCATCACCTGGAGTGCCGGGGGCGGTTCGACTTCGCTGACGTTGCTCACGGCGCAGGTTGGCGAAGAGGGTGGCGAGCCGGATTGGACGGTACTGTCGGACTGCACGTCCACTGCCCACGCCTATATCGGTAACGCTCCTGCGCCCGAGCCCGGGCAGATCCGTTTTGCTATACGCCAACTCACCTATACCTTCGAGACCGGGCAGTTGAAGGTCGCCACGCCCAATGCACCGGCCAAGGCGGTACTGGTGGATAACGTACGGGCATTCGATATCAGTTTCGGCGTGGCCGCCAGGTTGGATTCGACAGGCGTTGTGCGTTACGAGACCCGCCCCGCCGACGAAGCCTTGATCCGCAGCGTGCGCCTGCGCATGACTCTGCAAGACCCAGCTGGCCGTGTCAAAGACCAAACCTACAGTGTCGTGGCGGCGCTGCGAAACCGCCTGGGGTAGGGGCATCTTGATGATGGTGGGTATTTCTTCGCGACAGACGGGCATGGTCTTGCTGACCAGCCTGGTCCTTCTGCTGCTGTTGTCGTTGATCGGCTTGTCGTCGATGCAGGGGGCCGTTACCCAGCAAAAGATCGCCGGCAGCCTTTGGCATCGCAACCAGTCGTTCCAAAGTGCCGAGAGCGGCTTGAGGCTGGGGGAACGGGCTGTGCAGCAAATGGGCGCCGTCATGCCCCTGTGCCGGTCGATCATCCATTGTGCGCCGCCGGGCGAGGCATTTTCGGTGCTGGGCGCCGGGGCTCATCCTGTTTCGGCGGTTAGCTGGGTTGCCCTCAAGGCTGGGCTTTATGGGGTTCAATCCTTGGGGGTTGGGACCGGGCTGGTGCATTTGCCGCCGCACAGTTCTGCGGCGTTGTTCCGGGTCACGGCGGTCGGCCTCAGTGGTCAATCGCGCACCGTATTGGAGACCGTGTATGCGCGGGTAGAAGAGCAGGGGTGCTCGCGGTTTCAGCGAGTGGCGTGGCGACAACTTCAATGAGGAGCAGTGGGATGGGCAAGGACAGCCTGGGCTTTACCCTGATCGAGTTACTGATCGCCATGGCGATCATCGCATTTATGGCCGGGATCGCTTACCCCGGCTACTCCGGCCATGTGAAGAAGGTTTATCGCGCGGAAATTGTCGCGTTGTTGAACGAGCAAGCCCAGCACCTGGAGCGCTTTTATACGAGCAACGGCACTTTTATTGACGCCAGTGGCATCAGCGCGGGCAATGATCGCTATAGAATCACCGCTGTGTTGAATCCTCAGGATTTCCACCTGCTGGCGGTGCCGATCACAGGCTCAGCTATGGTCGACGACCCGTGCGGTAACTTCAGCTTGACCAGCACCGGTGCGCGGGAAAACCCGGGTGCAGCGCCTGAAATGTCGCGGCACCAGTGCTGGGGGCAGTGATGAGAGTGTTGGATGACTGGGCGCCGGGTGCGCTTGTTTCTTTTTATCGGCTGGATCGAATGATGGCTAGGCAACAGCAAGTGGTGATCGTCGGTGGCGGAGTCATCGGTTTGTTGACGGCGTACAACCTTGCGACCCAGGGGCAGGCGGTGGTGCTGCTGGAGCGCGCGGGCGTGGGGCAGGAGTCGTCCTGGGCGGGGGGCGGTATTGTTTCGCCCCTGTATCCGTGGCGCTATAGCCCGGCGGTCACCGCGCTGGCGCATTGGTCCCAAGATTTTTATCCACAACTGGCCGAGCGGCTGTTTGCCGCTACGGGTATCGACCCGCAGGTACATACCACTGGCCTGTACTGGCTGGACCTGGACGACGAAACCGAGGCGCTGGCTTGGGCTGCCCGTGAAGGTCGCCCCCTGAGCAAGGTCGATATGGCGGCTGCCCATGACGCGGTTCCGGTGCTGGGTGGTGGGTATTCCCAGGCGATCCATATGGCCGACGTGGCGAATGTGCGTAACCCGCGCCTGGTCAAGTCGCTCAAGGCTGCGTTGCTGGCTCTACCCGGCGTCACCCTCCACGAACAGTGCGAAGTCAGCGGGTTTGTCCTCGGCGATGGGCGCGTGTTGGGGGTGAATACGGCACATGGCCCGATCCTGGGCAAACAGGTGGTGCTGGCGGCGGGCGCGTGGAGCGGTGAACTGCTGGGCACGCTGGGCTTGTCGCTGCCAGTGGAGCCGGTAAAAGGCCAGATGATCCTCTACAAATGCGCTGCGGATTTTCTGTCGTGCATGGTGCTGGCCAAGGGGCGTTATGCGATCCCGCGGCGCGACGGGCATATCCTGATTGGCAGTACTCTGGAGCACGAAGGCTTCGACAAGACCCCCACTGACACCGCATTGGAAAGCCTCAAGGCCTCAGCCGTCGAGCTGATTCCCGCACTGGCGGACGCCGAGGTGGTTGGGCACTGGGCCGGTTTGCGGCCAGGTTCGCCGGAAGGCATTCCGTATATCGGCCAGGTGCCGGGCTTCGAAGGGTTGTGGCTCAATTGCGGGCATTATCGCAATGGCCTGGTGCTGGCGCCGGCTTCCTGTCAGTTGTTCGCCGATCTGTTGCTGGCTCGTACGCCGATCATCGACCCTTCACCTTATGCGCCTGAAGGGCGAGTCAACGCTGGATAGACTTCGGCCCTTGCTCCAAATGCGCCTGGGTGCAGTACCACTCCTGGCGCAAGCTGAGGGCGCGGTCCTGCGGCAGGTGCACGCCGCAGTGAGCGCAGCGCACCATCAGTGCCGAATGGGGCTCGCCGGCACGCTGTTGCTTGGCGGCTGGGCTTTTGAATTTGCGCCAGAACCATACCGCGGCAGCAATAACGGCGATCCAGAACAGAAGACGAAGCATAGTGGGCAGTTCTCGACAAGTAATGCGCCAGTTTAGCCAAGGACATGTCGGGCGCACAGAGTAATAATGCTCACCCATAAAAAAGGAGCCCCCTGGGGGCTCCTTTTTACGTTTCGCCGACTGATCAGTCGAACACGCCGAACGTCATGTAGCTGAACCACGAGCGGTCCTGATTGTTGCCCAGGGCTTGCGGTGCTTCCTCTTCGATCACGTCGCCGTTCTCGTCGTGAGGCTTGAGATCCGAAGGGATGGCGTCTTTCGCGTCCTGGTACTGCTTGATCACGTCCTGATTGGCGCGGGTTTCGCCCGGCGGCAATGGTGGGCGGGACTCGATCAGGCCCAGGGTATATTTGCTCAACCACGAACGGTTGTCCGCTTCGGCAACCTGAGGCACGAACTGGCCGTCTTTCAGGCTAGGGTGATCCGGGTAGTTGAGCTTCAGGGTTTCCAGGCTGGTGCTGGCCAGATCGTCCAGGTGCAGGCGCTGGTAAGCCTCGGTCATCACGGCCAGGCCATCACCCACCGAAGGGGTTTCCTGGAAGTTCTCGACCACGTAACGGCCACGGTTGGCGGCAGCGACGTAGGCCTGACGGGTCAGGTAGTAGTGCGCCACGTGAATTTCGTAGGACGCCAGCAGGTTGCGCAGGTAGATCATGCGCTGCTTGGCGTCCGGCGCGTAGCGGCTGTTGGGGTAGCGGCTGGTCAGCTGGGCGAACTCGTTGTAGGAATCGCGGGCGGCGCCGGGGTCACGCTTGGTCATGTCCAGCGGCAGGAAGCGCGCCAGCAGGCCAACATCCTGATCGAACGAGGTCAGGCCCTTCATGTAGTAGGCGTAGTCGACGTTCGGGTGCTGTGGGTGCAAGCGGATAAAGCGCTCGGCGGCGGACTTGGCGGCCTCCGGCTCGGCGTTCTTGTAGTTGGCGTAGATGAGTTCAAGCTGCGCCTGGTCAGCATAGCGCCCGAACGGATAGCGCGACTCCAGTGCCTTCAGCTTCGCTGTGGCGCTGGTGTAGCTATTATTGTCCAAGTCTTTCTGAGCCAGTTGGTACAACTCGACTTCGCTCAGGTTTTCGTCGACGACTTCCTTTGTTGACGAGCAAGCAGCAGTCATGGCGAGGATGGCGATCAGCAGCAGGTGTTTCACTTGCATGGCGGCTTGCGTCCCTATGACGGCCGCTGTCTTGGGCGGGGCCGTCCTGTTATGATGAGCGCCCCGTTGAAAGCCTCGGGGCAAAAGACGCCGTATTTAACCACAAGCGCGCAGCCGAAACCAAAGGCTGTGCCACGCCTAGTCTGAGCATGTCCGATAAAATTGAACTTCGCGCAGAGGTGCCGTCCGAATTGGGCGGCCAACGCCTCGATCAAGTCGCCGCACAATTATTCGCTGAGCACTCGCGCTCGCGCCTTTCCGCCTGGATCAAAGACGGCCGCCTGACTGTGGATGGAGCGGTTATCCGCCCGCGAGACATAGTCCATGGCGGTGCGATTCTTGAGCTGACTGCCGAGCAGGAAGCCCAGGGAGAATGGGTCGCCCAGGACATCGAGCTGGATATCGTCTATGAAGACGACGACATCCTGGTCATCAATAAACCCGCAGGCCTGGTGGTTCACCCGGCGGCCGGGCACGCTGATGGCACTTTGCTCAATGCCTTGTTGCACCACATCCCCGACATTATCAATGTGCCTCGCTGCGGCATCGTGCACCGTCTGGACAAGGACACCACCGGCTTGATGGTGGTGGCCAAGACCATTCAGGCGCAGACGCAACTGGTTACGCAGTTGCAGAGCCGTAGCGTCAGCCGGATCTATGAGTGCATCGTGATCGGCGTGGTCGTGGCGGGTGGCAAGATCAACGCCCCGATCGGTCGCCACGGCCAGCAGCGCCAGCGTATGGCGGTGATGGAAGGTGGTAAGCAGGCCGTGAGCCACTACCGCGTGCTGGAGCGTTTCCGTTCCCACACCCACGTGCGGGTTAAGCTGGAAACCGGTCGTACCCACCAGATTCGCGTGCACATGGCCCATATCAACTTCCCGCTGGTCGGCGATCCTGCCTACGGTGGTCGTTTCCGTATTCCGCCGGCAGCCAGCCAGACCATGGTCGAGTCGCTCAAAACGTTCCCGCGCCAGGCGCTGCATGCGCGCTTCCTGGAGCTGGACCATCCGACGAGCGGTCAGCGCATGAGCTGGGAATCGCCACTTCCTGACGATTTTGTCTGGTTGCTGTCGCTGCTCAAGCAAGATCGCGAGGCGTTTGTCGGATGAGTGACTGGCTGATACCTGACTGGCCCGCGCCGGACCGGGTAAAGGCCTGCGTCACCACCCGTGCGGGCGGCGTGAGCCTGGCGCCGTTCGACAGCCTCAACCTGGGCGATCATGTCGAGGACAGCCTTGAGGCCATCCTCGAGAACCGCCGCCGTCTTACCGAAGCCTTTGGTATTCAGCCGGCCTGGCTGCGCCAGGTTCATGGCGTGAGTGTGGTCGAGGTCGACCCCGACCGCACGGCTGAAGCCGATGGCAGTTGGACCAGCACGCCGGGCATCGCCTGCACCGCCATGACCGCCGATTGCCTGCCTGCGTTGTTCTGCAACCGTGCGGGTACCCGTGTCGCGGCGGCCCATGCCGGTTGGCGTGGGCTGGCGGCGGGTGTGTTGGAAGCTGCTTTTGAAAGCCTGGCCGCAGAGCCCGCCGATGTATTGGTCTGGCTGGGCCCGGCAATCGGTCCGCAAGCCTTCGAGGTCGGCCCGGAAGTGCGTGACGCCTTCGTGAAGCAACTGCCGGGTACCGTCGACGCCTTTGTGCCGAGCCGCAACCTTGGCAAGTTCATGGCCGACATTTATATGCTGGCGCGTCTGCGCCTCGCTGCGCGTGGCGTCACGGCCGTGTACGGTGGCGGTTTGTGCACGGTGACCGACCCGCGTTTCTTCTCTTACCGCCGCAGCCCGCGCACCGGTCGGTTTGCCTCCCTTATCTGGCTGGAACGCTAGACTCTCCTGATCCATATCAAGCATCGCCCGCTTGAATCCTCCAGAATCCACCCCATCTATAAGGGTATCTGGCAGGTTTCTTCATTCAGGAATGTTTTATAGCTCCGGCCTGCTCAAAAGGAAGGTGACTAATGCGTATTGATCGTTTAACCAGCAAATTGCAGTTGGCCTTATCGGACTCCCAATCCTTGGCGGTCGGCCTCGACCACCCGGCCATCGAGCCCGCGCACTTGATGCAGGCGCTCCTGGAGCAGCAAGGTGGTTCTATCAAACCTTTGCTGATGCAGGTGGGCTTTGACGTCAACAGCCTGCGCAAGGAGTTGAGCAAAGAGCTCGACCAACTGCCGAAAATCCAGAACCCGACCGGCGACGTGAACATGTCGCAGGACTTGGCGCGCCTGCTTAACCAGGCCGACCGCCTCGCCCAGCAAAAAGGCGACCAGTTCATTTCCAGCGAACTGGTGTTGCTCGCCGCGATGGACGAAAACAGCAAGCTCGGCAAATTGCTGTTGGGGCAGGGCGTGAGCAAGAAAGCCTTGGAAAATGCCATCAACAACCTGCGTGGTGGCGACGCGGTCAACGACCCCAACCACGAGGAGTCGCGCCAGGCCCTGGACAAGTACACCGTCGACCTGACCAAGCGCGCCGAAGACGGCAAGCTTGACCCGGTGATCGGGCGTGACGATGAAATCCGTCGCACCATCCAGGTCCTGCAGCGGCGTACCAAGAACAACCCGGTACTGATCGGTGAGCCTGGCGTGGGTAAAACCGCGATTGCCGAGGGTTTGGCCCAGCGCATCATTAATGGTGAAGTGCCGGACGGCCTTAAAGGCAAGCGCTTGCTGTCCCTGGACATGGGGGCGTTGATCGCGGGTGCCAAGTTCCGTGGCGAGTTCGAAGAGCGCCTCAAATCCCTGCTCAATGAGCTGTCGAAGCAGGAAGGGCAGATCATTCTATTCATCGACGAACTGCACACTATGGTCGGCGCCGGTAAAGGCGAGGGCTCCATGGATGCTGGCAACATGCTCAAGCCCGCCTTGGCGCGGGGCGAATTGCATTGCGTCGGTGCGACCACGCTCAACGAATATCGCCAATACATTGAAAAAGACGCAGCCCTTGAGCGGCGTTTCCAGAAAGTGCTGGTAGAAGAGCCGAGCGAGGAAGACACCATCGCGATCCTGCGCGGCCTGAAGGAGCGTTACGAGGTCCACCATAAGGTGGCGATCACCGACGGCGCGATCATTGCGGCGGCCAAACTGAGCCATCGCTATATCACCGACCGTCAGTTGCCGGACAAGGCGATCGACTTGATCGACGAAGCGGCCAGCCGTATTCGCATGGAAATCGATTCCAAGCCGGAAGTGCTCGACCGTCTCGACCGACGCTTGATTCAACTCAAAGTCGAATCCCAGGCGCTGAAAAAAGAAGAGGACGACGCCGCGAAGAAACGCCTGGAAAAACTCCAGGAAGAAATCGTGCGCCTGGAGCGTGAATATTCGGACCTCGAAGAAATCTGGACTTCGGAAAAAGCCGAAGTGCAGGGCTCTGCGCAAATCCAGCAGAAGATCGAGCAATCCCGCCAGGAACTGGAAGCCGCGCGCCGTAAAGGCGACTTGAACCGCATGGCCGAGTTGCAGTACGGGGTCATTCCCGACCTGGAGCGCAGCCTGCAAATGGTTGACCAGCACGGGAAGGCGGAAAACCAGCTGCTGCGCAGCAAGGTGACCGAAGAGGAAATCGCCGAAGTCGTCTCGAAGTGGACCGGCATTCCGGTGTCGAAAATGCTCGAAGGCGAGCGCGATAAGCTGCTGAAGATGGAGCACCTGTTGCACCAGCGCGTGATCGGCCAGGAAGAAGCTGTGGTGGCGGTGTCCAATGCGGTGCGCCGTTCCCGGGCCGACCTGTCCGACCCGAACCGTCCAAGCGGCTCGTTTATGTTCCTCGGCCCGACCGGTGTGGGTAAGACAGAGCTTTGCAAAGCGTTGGCCGAGTTTCTCTTTGATACTGAAGAGGCCATGGTGCGGATCGATATGTCTGAGTTCATGGAGAAACACTCGGTGGCTCGCCTGATCGGTGCGCCGCCAGGCTATGTGGGCTATGAAGAGGGCGGTTACCTGACCGAAGCGGTGCGGCGCAAGCCTTACTCGGTGATCCTGCTGGATGAAGTGGAGAAGGCGCATCCGGATGTGTTCAACATCTTGCTGCAAGTATTGGAGGATGGTCGGTTGACGGACAGCCACGGGCGTACCGTGGACTTTCGCAACACGGTGATCGTGATGACGTCCAACCTGGGCTCGGCACAGATCCAGGAGCTGGTTGGTGATCGTGAGGCGCAGCGCGCGGCGGTGATGGATGCGCTGACCTCGCACTTCCGCCCGGAATTTATCAACCGGGTCGACGAAGTAGTGATCTTCGAACCATTGGCGCGGGATCAGATCGCCGGTATCACTGAGATTCAGTTGGGCCGTCTACGCGCTCGCCTGGCAGAGCGCGAGCTGTCGCTGGAACTGAGCCGCGAGGCGTTGGACAAGCTGATCGCGGTAGGTTACGACCCGGTGTATGGCGCACGGCCTCTGAAACGTGCCATTCAGCGCTGGATCGAGAACCCGCTGGCGCAGTTGATCCTGTCGGGCAGCTTCATGCCGGGTACCAGCGTTGAAGCGACGGTGGAAAACGACGAAATCGTCTTTCACTAAGCCCATCCTGCAAGGCTGATAAGAGAAGGCTCCGCATTGCGGGGCCTTTTTTTTCGATAGGGCGTTGAACTGTAAGGCAAAGGCTTGTAAAGTGCGCCCCGCAGCAACGTCAGCCCACGGGTTTCTTCTCCCCAAGAAGAAATCAGAAAGAAGCGCAAATCATTGTCTTAAAAGCAATTTAAAGGGTTGACAGGGGTTTTTAAGATTGTAGAATAGCGCGCCTCAGAGACGCTAACGTAGCGATACGGACAGGGTCGAAGAGGAAGGTTACACCGCAGTAAAATTGAAATATGTAGTTCCGTGATAGCTCAGTCGGTAGAGCAAATGACTGTTAATCATTGGGTCCCAGGTTCGAGTCCTGGTCACGGAGCCAATTTCAAACCGGGGTATAGCGCAGTCCGGTAGCGCGCCTGCTTTGGGAGCAGGATGTCGGGAGTTCGAATCCCCCTACCCCGACCATATTTGGGTCGTTAGCTCAGTTGGTAGAGCAGTTGGCTTTTAACCAATTGGTCGTAGGTTCGAATCCCACACGACCCACCATTTTTGAAACCAGCTCAGGCTGGAATCGAATCTTAAGATCAGAGGCCAAAAGCGCTGATCGAAGAAGGCGACTGAAAGGTCGCCTTTTTATTACCGGGGTATAGCGCAGTCCGGTAGCGCGCCTGCTTTGGGAGCAGGATGTCAGGAGTTCGAATCCCCTTACCCCGACCATATTGAAAATCCTCGTATCGAAAGATACGGGGATTTTTTTTGCGTGCACGAAACCCAAGTGCGCTGAAGAGTAACTGTGGGAGGGGGCTTGCTCCCACATGGCTTATGCGTTTTTAGTGAAGTTTGAGGCGCGGCTCCGTGCCACGTCCGATCTTGCTGCCCAACATCAACATCGCCGTACGGAAGAACCCATACAGCGCCATCTGGTGCATGCGGTACAGCGACACATAGAACATCCGCGCCAGCCAGCCTTCCAGCATTACGCTGCCGGTCAGGTTGCCCATCAGGTTGCCCACCGCCGAGAAGCGAGACAGCGAAATCAGCGACCCGTAGTCGGTGTACTTGTACGACGGTAACTCCTTGCCCTCAATTCGCAGTTTCAGCGACTTGGCCAGCAGTGATGCCTGCTGGTGAGCGGCTTGCGCACGGGGCGGCACGTTGCGGTCGGTGCCCGGTTGCGGGCAGGCCGCGCAGTCGCCGAAGGCAAAGATATTTTCGTCGCGGGTGGTTTGCAGTGTCTGCAGTACGTGCAGCTGATTGATGCGATTGGTTTCCAGCCCATCGATGTCCTTGAGGAACGCCGGCGCGCGAATCCCGGCGGCCCACACTTTCAAGCTGGCCGGAATCACCTGGCCGCTGCTTGTGATCAGCGCGTCAGCCGTCACCTCACTGACCGCCGAGTCGGTCAGCACGGTCACGCCGAGCTTCTCCAGGGTTTTATGCACGGGCGCGCCGATGCGCTCCGGCAGGGCAGGCAGTACCCGTGGGCCGGCTTCGATCAGGGTGATGTGCATGTTTTCCGGCTTGATGCGGTCCAGGCCATACGCCGCCAGTTCATGGGCGGCGTTATGCAGCTCGGCGGCCAGTTCAACGCCGGTTGCGCCGGCGCCGACGATCGCGACGCTGATTTTCTCCACCACATCGCTCTGCCCTGCATGAGCGCGCAGATAGTGGTTGAGCAATTGTTGGTGGAAGCGTTCGGCCTGCTTGCGGGTGTCGAGGAATAGGCAGTGTTGCGCCGCGCCTTCGGTGCCGAAATCGTTGGTGGTGCTGCCGACCGCGATCACCAGGCTGTCATAGGCCAGCACGCGCGCAGGCACTAGCTCGCGGCCTTCTTCGTCGAGGGTGGCTGCCAGCTGGATTTTCTTCTGTTCACGGTCAAGCCCGCTCATGCGCCCCAGTTGGAACTCGAAGTGGTTCCATTTGGCCTGGGCGACATAATTAAGTTCGTCTTCAGAAGAGTTCAGCGACCCGGCAGCCACTTCGTGCAGAAGGGGTTTCCAGATATGGGTCAGGTTGGTATCTACCAGCGTGATGCTGGCGGTACCGCGCTTGCCCAGAGTCTTACCCAGGCGGGTAGCCAACTCCAGGCCGCCGGCGCCGCCGCCGACGATAATAATACGATGGGTCATGGGGATATCTCGCAAGGCTAAAAGAAATCGGAGCAGTTACCCCCGCGAGCGCCAGGCAGCTCATAGCGTCAGGTAACTCAAAAGGCGGCTCAGCAGGCCGAGCCCAATCACCGCCACCAGCACCACACAGAAGAGCAGCCACGGCCGGAAAGGCTTGCGCTCGACTCTGTTCTGGGAGAGTTGCAGGTACTCTTCGACACGCTGTTGGTCGTCGGGTTTCAGGCGGCTGGTCATATAGAGCCTCGTCAGGTAGACGTTGCAAGGGGGCGCCAAGTTACAGTCCGGGGGGATCAGAGGCTGATGCCCACGTCGAACACTATGCTGCGGCCCAGGTTATTGCGCAAGAAATCCGGCGCGTCCGGGTGGGCGAACAGCACCCGCGCAAACGTCGGCCCCACCAATGACAGCGAGCGCCAGCCTTGGCGCAGGTATTCCGTGGGAGGAGGGAAGTGACTGTTGAGGTCGAGCACTTCGCGCTTGAGGCTGGTGAAGGCGACGATATCCAACTCGCCCAGGTCCATGCCGCGTTCTTTGTAGTTGTGCGCCTTTTTGCGCAATGTGGGCGCCAGGCGCAACAGGAATTCATGGGCAGGGATGCGTCGCGGCTTTGCCTCGCGCCGCACCAGTTGGCTCAAGGAGAAGGCGCTGCGACGGCGCAGTAACTCGTCGCGCCATTCGTCATTCAGGCGCCGGCCTTCATCGAGCACAAAAAACACCTCGAAACTGGCGTCGCGAAACAGCACATCCGGCGGCTCTTGCCCTGCGGCGTGGAATTCTTCGGCGCGGTAAGGCACGTTCAGGCCTTGCAGCAGGCGTTGGCAGACCCAACGCTCACGCTCCCATTTGCGGGCATTGGACAGGAACGCATTGGCTTGTTCGGCCGCCACGGTGAGCAGGCGCAAGTAATCTGAGTCATCCATGTTTGCAGCTTAGCGCTCAAATGATGACCGCAGGAAGTCCTGCTATAAAAGGTCGGTGTAGACTGGCGACTCTACTTCAACGCCAATGTAGAGGTGTGTGGTGAGGTTTTTTGCAGCGGTATTTCGTCTGTGATCAGTGCAGCAGTGCTGGCACCGAGCACTCTGAGCATCGGCTGGCTGCTGTATGCGCCGGTGGTGGCCTGGGCGGTCCTGCGCTCGCCGTGGGTTGAGTTGTTTGCCGATCGCCGACGTCAACATCTGCTGTTCGGTACGGTATTCGCGTTGTTCATGTTGTGGTTGGTCCGGCGGGATTTCGACACCGGCGTTTCCTACCACTTTATCGGCATGACGGCCGTAACCCTGTTACTGGATTGGCCCCTGGCAATCGTCGGCGGCTTCGCGGCGCAATTGGGTTTGATGTTACTCGGGCGTCAGGACCTCGCCGCTCTGGGCGTCAACGGTTTGTTATTGATTGCGTTGCCGGTGCTGGTCACCGAAGGCTGCGCACTGCTGGTGGAACGAGCGCAACCGCGCAATCCCTTTGTGTATATCTTTTGTTCCGGTTTTTTTGCTGCCGCGCTGTCGGCTTTGCTCTGCCTGTTGCTGGGGTTGGGCGTGCTGTGGTTCGACGGCCGGTTTGCGATGCCCGAATGGCTGGAGGATTTCGTCGGCTACCTGTGGTTGATCATCTTCCCCGAAGCCTTTATCAACGGCATGCTGATCAGCGCCCTGGTGGTGTTCTGCCCGGAATGGCTGGAGACCTTCAACCGTACGCGCTACCTCTCGGCGCCCTGGAAGGATGACGATTCACAGCGTTGATCCAGATCAAGCCCCAGGCGGCCAAGCGGGCCCATGCTCTGCCAAATTTCTTCAGGAGCGCGGGTCATGAGTGTGTACGAGTGGGCACGGCAGGAGCTACGCAGAAGTCAGGATGCGGCACAGGAAATCGGTTTTGACCCCGGCTTGACCCTGCGCGCAATGCTCAGCGCCGTGGTACAGCAGAGCAAGGGTGTGCGCAGTTTCGAAGATCTGGCCGACGAGCTGCAATACCTTGCAGAGAACCTCGACGACCAGCAGGAATATGCTTTTATGCGGCCTTAATGGCGCGGCGGCAGGTCCTCGGAAAACAGCTCGTCTTCAGCGTCCGGTGCCACTGGGATCTTGTGTTCTTCAGCGGCCCAGGCACCCAGGTCGATGAGTTTGCAACGGTCCGAGCAGAATGGCCGGTTGAGGTTGGTCGCTTTCCATTCCACGGGTGCGCCGCAGGTTGGGCAGTCGACGGTCAAGGGTTGGCTCATGATCGGCCTCCACGCAAAGTAAGGTAAAAGTGATGCAGTCTCTCGACCTCTGCGTGTAGCCAGGCGAGGTCTTTATCGTTGACCAGCACGTCATCGGCATGGTTCAGGCGGTCTTCGCGGCTGGATTGCGCCTTGAGGATCGCCTGCACCTGTTGCTCGCTGATGCCGTCGCGCTGCAGGGTACGCTGTATCTGCAGCGCTTGCGGCACATCGATCACCAGGATGCGTTGGGTCATGCTGTACTGGCCGGATTCGATCAGCAGCGGCGATACCAGGATCGCGTACGGCGAGCGCGCTCGCGCCAGGTGGCTGCGAATCTCTTCGGCGATCAGCGGGTGCAGCAAGCCTTCGAGCCACAGGCGCTCTTCGGGAACTTCAAAGATCAGCTTGCGCAATGCGGCGCGGTCCAACTGGCCGTCAGGCTGCAGCACGCCGTCACCAAAATGCTCGGCGATGCGTGCCAGTGCCGGACGGCCGGGTTCGACCACCCAGCGGGCGGCATGGTCGGCGTCCACCAGGTCTATGCCAAGGTCGATAAAATGTTGGGCCGCCGCGCTTTTACCGCTGCCGATGCCGCCGGTAAGGCCGAGAATCCAAGGTGCTGCAACAGAAGTGGTCATCTGAAACCGACAGACTGCAAATAGAAGTCGGTTATTTGACCACCCCAGAGCAATGCAATCCAGCCGGCAATTGCCAGATACGGACCAAACGGCATGGGTGTCGATACTTGAGCCTTGCGCACACGCATCAGGATCAGGCCGATAAACACCCCCACCAGCGACGACATCAACAGTGTCATCGGCAGCATCTGCCAGCCACCCCAGGCTCCGAGCAATGCCAATAACTTGAAGTCGCCGTGGCCCATGCCGTCCTTGCCGGTGACCAGCTTGAACAGCCAAAACACGCTCCAAAGGCTCATGTATCCGAGCACCGCGCCCCACAGGGCGTCGGGTAGCGTGGTCAGCAGCCCAAAGCCATTGACGATCAGCCCCAGCCACAGCAGCGGCAGCACCAGCACATCCGGTAGCAACTGATGGTCGGCATCGATCAGGCTCATTGCCAGCAGCCCCCAGCTCACCACCAGCACCGCGCCAGCCTGCCAGCCGAAGCCGAAATGCCAGGCCACCAACGCCGAGGTCAACCCGCAGGCAAGCTCGGTGAAAGGGTAGCGTGCGCTGATTGCCCCCCGGCAGTGAGCGCAGCGGCCCCTGAGCGCCAGATAGCTGAGCACTGGAATATTTTCCCAGGGGCGGATCGCATGCCCGCAGCGTGGGCAACAGGAATTGGGGTGTAACAGGTTGTAGGTCGGCTCGGCGGGTTCTGCGGGCAGACCCAGCACTTCAAGGGCCTGCGCGCGCCATTCGCGGTCGAGCATTTTGGGCAGGCGCCACACCAGCACGTTGATAAAGCTGCCGACTATCAGCCCCAGCACCGCTGCCATCGTGATCAAGGCCCACGGGTGCTCGCTTAGCAGCTGGCTCAAAATGCGCTCCCCAGTTGAAAGACCGGCAGGTACATGGCGATGACCAGCGCTCCGACAATACCCCCGAGTACCAGCATAATCAGCGGCTCCATCAGGCTGGTGAGGTTATCGACCAGGTTGTCGACATCCGCTTCATAGTGGCTGGCGACCTTTTCCAGCATGCGCTCGAGTGTGCCCGACTCTTCGCCGATCGCCGTCATCTGGATCGCCATGCCTGGGAACAGGCCGCTGATGGCCATGGATTGATTCAATTGCATGCCGGTGGATACATCGCGACGCATATGTTCGATTGCCTGTTTGAACGGACCGCTCCCGGCAGCCCCTGCCACCGAATCCAATGCCTGCACCAGCGGGACGCCGGCGGCGAAGGTAGTGGAAAGGGTACGGGCGAAGCGGGCGACGGCGGATTTTGTGAGCAGTTTGCCTGCCAGAGGCGCTTTCAACAAACCGGCATCCAGCCAGTAGCGAAAACCCGGCGAGGCTCGATAGGCATGGCGCAGCCCGATGACGCCCGCGCCCAGGCCCAGCGCCAGTAGCCACCAGGCCTGCTGCATGAACGCAGACAGATTGATGACGTGCAAGGTAAACCCTGGCAGTTGGCCGTTGACGCCGGCAAACAGCGCCTGGAACTGTGGCACCACGTGGATCAGCAGCACGCCCGTCACGAGGCTGGCAATCACCAATACCGCGATAGGGTAAGTCATGGCCTTTTGGATCCTGGCCTTGAGTTGCGCGCTTTTTTCCCGATGGGTCGCCACGCGCTCCAGCAGGGTTTCGAGCGCGCCGGCCTGTTCGCCGGCAGCCACCAGGTTGCAATACAGCTCATCGAAATAGCGGGGTTGTTTGCGCAGTGCTTCAGCCAGGCTGGTGCCGGCGGCGATTTGCTGTTTGAGCCCGTGCACCAGCGCGCGGACTGGGCGGTTTTCGAAGCCTTCGCTGATGATGTCGAAGGCCTGCAGCAGGGCGATCCCGGCTTTGAGCAGCGTAGCCAGTTGGCGAGTGAAGAGGGTGATGTCGGCTGTTTTTATCGGTGGGTAGAGGCTGGGCAGTAACGGGTTTTTTTTGCGCACGCGGCCGGGGCTGATGCCTTGTTGGCGCAATTGCGCCTTGACCAGGGCGGGGTTGTGCGCGCGGGTGTGTCCGCCCACCCGGCGCCCTTTGCGGTTGATGCCTTCACAGGTATATGTCGTCGAAGCGTTGTTCATGTAACGGTTCCGCACACGGGTCGTAGAAGATTTATAGCTTAGTCAGGTGACGGATTCGGGCTGGCTGGCGTTGGCCAATAAAATGTCAGAATGTGCGTCTTGCGGGCGATTGAGCACTCGCGGGTGAGTACACTGGCGCCGCAGCACAACACGGGGCGCAGGATGCGCCTTGTCATGAGTTCTATTCTGGAGAGTGAATGTGATACGTCAGAAAGGCTTTACCCTGATTGAATTGCTGATCGTCGTTGCGATCATCGGCATTTTGGCCACTATCGGCCTGCCCATGTACACCACCCACCAGGTCAAGGCCAAGTTCACCGCCGGCCTGGCTGAAATCACTGCGCTGAAGGCCGGATACGAAAGCGTCATCAACGAGGGCACCGTGCCGAAACTGGAGTTGATCGGCGGCACCAGCCCCACCGCCAACTGCAAAATCGACGTGGTAGGTGATGTGGCCACGGGGGCGGGCAGCATCAGCTGCGAAATCCTCGACGCCCCTGCGCCGGTGCTGGGCAAGACCATCAGCCTGACGCGCACCGCCGCCACCGGCTGGAAGTGCACCACAACCGCCGAAGGGAAATACGTCGGTAAAGGTTGCGGCACTGACGGGGCGTAACTGCTCAACCATCCACAGGGACGTAGAGGTGGCCGATGGTGTTATCCGTACCGCAGCGAGGCAATATTTTCCTGGTGGTCGTGGTGTGCCTGCTGGCGGTTGGGATTTGCGCGCCGTTCAGCGGGCATGACCTGCAGCGTGTCATGCAGATCGCCATCGGGCTCTGTGCGGTGCTTTACGGGTTGTCGGTCGCCCCTGCCGTGTCGCTGGTGGATCGGCCCACGGCCCTGGGCCTGACGCTGATCATCGGGTTGGGCCTGGTGTCTTCGGCGCTGGCCCATCAGCCTGTGTGGGCACTGATTGAAGTGGCACTGTTTGTCAGCTGTGCGGCGATCACGCTGGCATTTGCCTTGCTCCGCCGTCACGGCGGAGAGTCGCTGGATCGTGTGCTGATCCTTATTGTGGTGCTGCTGTGCCTGATCAAATCGATCCAATACCTGTATGCCGGTGCCCTGGCGTTCACCAGTGGCGAACGCACCCTGGACCCAGACCTGCTGCTGTCCGGCTTTTCCAACAAGCGCTTCTACGGCCAGTTCCAGACATTCACCCTGCCGTTGCTGGCGCTGCCCTTGCTGATGCCCACTGTCTCCCGCGTTTGGCGAGGGGGCGTGTTGGCGTTGCTGTGCGTCTGGTGGCTGATAGCGATCAGCGGTGGCACGCGCGGCACCTGGCTCGGCATGAGCGCGGCGGGGCTGGTGCTCGCGGTGCTGGGGCCGGTTGGTCGACGTTGGCTGGGGTGGCAACTGGCGGCGGTGCTGGGCGGGCTGGTGTTGTATTGGCTGGCATTCACGCTGCTGGCGCAATACCTGGGGTTCGAGACAACCAAGGACGCTGGTGATCGTCTCACTACGACACTGTCGGGCCGGGAGGCGATCTGGTGGCAGGCGTGGCACATGCTTGTCGAGCATCCGTGGCTGGGCTTTGGCCCGATGCATTTTGCGGATATCGCCAACGAGATTGCCGCCCATCCCCATCAAGCAATCCTGCAGTGGGCCAGCGAATGGGGCGTGCCCTCGGCCCTGTGCGTGGCGGTATTGGCGTGGCGAGCCGGATGGGCTACGTGGGGCCTGCTGCGCAGGCGCATGCTTTGCGCCGCGCGCGTGGACCTGCTGCGGTTATGCCTGTTTGCCGCGTTGGTCGCGGCGTTGGTGCAATCCATGGTCGATGGGGTGATCGTGATGCCCAACTCCCAGGTCTGGCTGGCGCTGGTGGTGGGCTGGCTGATGGCGTTGCATGTGTGGCAGGCGCCCGCCACCGCCGCGCTGCCGCCGGCCTGGTTCGCGTGGAGGGGATTGAGCGTGCTGGCCGTTGGTCTGCTGGTCGGGGTTGCGCTTCGCGACGTGCCGCACATCAAGCCTGCCCAGCAGGCGTACCTGAGCGGGGAAGGCCGTCATCTGCAACCGCGCTTCTGGGCCCAAGGGGTTATTGCCCGCTAAAAAAAGCGCGAGTTGCCGGACGCCGGATGCGGTGCTAGCTTTAGCCCACCGCCCGTGTAGCTCAGTCGGTAGAGCAGCGCACTCGTAACGCGAAGGTCGCAGGTTCGACTCCTGTCTCGGGCAAAAGAGCATCACTGTTTCAATAGACGTGTTTCAAAGGCAATGTTTTCAGATGATCCCAGAATGGTTCTGAAGGCCAGACGAGTCGGCATTCGTGCCTGCTCTTTTGTATCTGCGCAACCTTGATGTCCCAGATGCATCCCCATTCCTCGATCTAAGAGAACGACATGACCACAACTGAAATGACCCAGGAAGCTCGGCACGAAGAAGCACTCAAGAAATACCTTGAGGCCACGCCGCAGCTTAAAGACGAAATCAAGGACCTGAGCGCCGATGACCAGCGCGACCAGATTCAGTGGGCATTCGAGGACGAGGCCGAGAGCCAGAGTCTTCAGCCTTGGGAGCTGACCCTCAAGTACACCTCCACGCCGGAAGAATTCGAAGCGGCACGGCTGGCCTTGCACAAAGAGGCGGCCGAGGTGTTGGGTGTCGATTGGGAAGAGTATTGCGAGATGAATAATCTGGTCGTCTGACGCAGACATGCCGTAGTGAGCGGGCAAGCCCGCTCACTAAAACGATCAGCCCTCAGATGCTCAGCCGCATCGACAAATCCACCGCCTTCACATCCTTGGTCATCGCCCCGATGGAGATGTAGTCCACCCCGGTTTCAGCGATGGGCAGCAGGGTGGTTTCATTGATCCCGCCGCTGGCTTCCAGCTTTGCCTTGCCGCCGTTGAGGCGCACGGCTTCACGCATATCCTCCAGGCTCAGTTCATCAAGCATGATGATATCGGCGCCCGCCGCCAGTGCCTCGCGCAGTTCATCCAGGCTTTCCACTTCGATTTCCACCGGCTTGCCGGGGGCGATTTTGTGGGCGGCGGTGATGGCCTGGGCGATGCCGCCGCAGGCTGCGATATGGTTTTCCTTGATCAGGAACGCGTCATATAAACCGATGCGATGGTTGTGGCAGCCACCGCAGGTCACAGCATACTTTTGCGCCAGGCGCAGGCCCGGCAGGGTTTTGCGGGTGTCCAGCAACTTGACCTGGGTGCTGGCGACAAAGTCCGCCAGGGATTGCGCGCGCGTGGCTACCCCGGACAGCAATTGCAGGAAATTCAGCGCAGAGCGTTCGCCGCTGAGCAATGAACGTGCCGGGCCTTCAAGGTGAAATAGTGCCTGGTTGGGGCTGACGCGCTCACCGTCGGCCACGTGCCAATGCACGGCGACGCGTGGGTCCAGTTGGCGGAACACCGCGTCCACCCAGGCCGTGCCGGCGATGACGGCGGCATCACGGGTAATGATGTTGGCCGTGGCCAGCCGTTCGGCCGGGATCAACTGCGCGGTGATATCGCCACTGCCGATGTCTTCCAGCAGTGCGCGGCGCACGTTGGCTTCGATTTCGGCGGTGAGGTCGGCAAGACGGAGGTTCGGCATAACAGGCTCCACAAACAAAGTGCCCCGATTATAGGGGCTGCGTGCGTGCGAACCCAGGCTCACCACTCATTTACAGCGCAATGTCAGAGTTTGCTGGCGCAACCCCTCTCATTTGCAAGATAATCTCGCGCCTTGCAATTGGCGTCATAGCTTTGACGTGCTGGTGATAACCGGTTATTCGCAGCGCCCCAACGGGCCTGTACCCGATATTTCCCAACTCAATACCGCCGTTTCAGGAGGCCAGGATGCACAATGACGGAAAGGTGGTGCCAATCAGCACGGCGCATGCCATGCCATCGCCGCTGGCCCGTCTGCCGATAGTGTTGCAGCAGGTTCGCGACAAGGCTGCGCAACAATTGCAGCAGGGCCTGCAAGAGCTGTTCGATAACGCCGACGACACCTTGTTCGAAATGGCTGACAAGGCCGGCAACAACCTCGACCACCATATTTTTTTCGAAGCCATGCGCGACCTGCGCCTCAAGCGCAAGAACTTTGAGCGCGTGTTCATGCAGAGGCTGTTCGACGCCTTTGCCGAGTTGGGCCTGGCGGGGCGTGGTGTGCTTCAACGGGTGCCGGCTTTGTCCTATGACACGACGCCGGGCACCTCCAAGGATGAGCAGGAAAAAGCCGTGGCGCTTGACGCCATGCTTGGCCGGGTACACCACCGCGACGGCCTGGCGCTGTCACAACTCACCGCGCGCTTGAGCGCCGTGCTGGGCAATCGCCTGGATGATCGTGAAAACCCCTTGGGGCCGGCGCAGCTGTGCGAATTTTTTCTGCAGGCGGGGCGCAGCCTGGGCGTTGAGATCCGGGTCAAACTGATCATGCTCAAGCTGTTTGAGAAATACGTGCTCAGTGACGCCGACCAGCTCTACTGCGAAGCCAATCAATTGCTGGTGGCTACCGGGGTGTTGCCCGAACTCAAGGCTGTACCGTCCCGTCGCCCCGGCGGGCGCGCCGCCCGTGATCACCAGCGCGAAGCGGCAATGCCGGCGGCCGATCAGCCCGTCGATGAAAATGGCCAACAGGCATTCGCCGCCTTGCAGACGTTGCTGGCCGCAGTACGCGGTAGTGTCGCGCCCACCCTGGAAGCCAGCGCCGCACCCCAGCCCATCGCCACCCGCGACCTCGTGCGGCTGTTATCGCATTTGCAGCAATACGTGCCGGAGCCTGATGCCGAGGACGATTTTGACCTGCGCAACCAACTCGAGCAGTTGCTAACCCGCGTCAGCGTCAAAAGTGGCAAGTCACGGGTGGTGGAAGCGGTGGATGAAGACGTGATCAACCTGATCGCGTTGCTGTTCGAATTTATCCTCAATGACCGCGCCGTGCCGGATGCCTTCAAGGCCCTGATTGCGCGCTTGCAGATCCCGCTGTTGAAAGTGGCGGTGCAGGACAAGAGCTTCTTCAGCCGTGCCGGCCACCCGGCCCGGCGCCTGCTCAATGAACTCGCGGCAGCGGCCATGGCCTGGAGCCCTGTGGATGACTACGCGCGCGACAGCCTGTACATGCGCATCGAGCAGGTGGTGCAGCGTTTGCTCAATGAATATGTCGAAGATCCGCTGATTTTTTCCCAACTGCTCGCCGAGTTCTGTGGGTTTATCGCCCAAGAGCAGCGCCGCAGCGAGCTGCTTGAACAGCACACCCTCGATACCGAGGCCGGGCGCGTCCTCACCGAAGCCGCCCGGCAGCGGGTAGCCGACGCCTTGAATCGACGGCTGCTGGGCAAGGTGTTGCCGCACGCGGTCGTGCAGTTTTTACAGCAGGCCTGGAGCCAGGTGCTGCTTTTGACCTGCCTTAAGCACGGCGAGCAGTCGGTGCAATGGCAGGCGGCGCTGCGCACCATGGATGAGCTGATATGGAGCGTCGGCCTGCAGGCAGATACTGAAGCCGGACGGCACTTGCTGGAGCAGTTGCCGCGCTTGCTCAAGGCATTGCGCGACGGCTTGGCCAGCGCCGCGTTCGACCCGTTCAGCAGCCGTGATTTTTTTGTTCGCCTGCAGGCCCTGCATGTTCGGCCGCCCGACGGCGAAGGTTTGCTCGAAGTGCGCGAGCCTTTTGTGTTCAGTGTGCTGCCGCCCGATTCGGCCGAAGGCCTGGCGGACGATGATCCTGATCTGCTCAAGGTGCGCCAACTACGGCTCGGTAGCTGGGTCGTGTTCCAGCAAGACCAGGCTGACGCCCTGCGTTGCAAATTGCTGGCGATCATGGCGCCGGCCAATACCTATATTTTTGTCGGCCGCACGGGGCTCAAGGTCCTGGAGAAAAACGCCGGCCAACTGGCGCGGGCGTTCAAGCGCGGCGCACTGCATACCCTGGACGATGGGGCATTGTTCGAACGCGCGCTGACGGCTGTGATCAGTCAATTGCGTCAACTCAATCGCGGCAAGTGATCGCAACCACAGGGTCGAACGCGGCATACTGGTCATAATTAGTCACATTCAAGGATCCTGTATGCAGTTGGACCCCGCCAGTGGTTGGTGTCAGGGCATTCCCCATTGCCCTTCGCCCAACTTCAACGAGCGCCCCACAGGCGAAATCTCACTGTTGGTGGTGCATAACATCAGCCTGCCTCCGGCACAGTTCGCCACCGGCAAGGTGCAGGAGTTTTTCCAGAATCGCCTGGATGTCACGGAACATCCCTACTTTGAAGGGATCGCCGACCTGCGCGTGTCTGCGCATTTTCTGATTGAGCGCGACGGCGATGTGACGCAGTTTGTGTCCTGCAACGACCGGGCCTGGCATGCTGGAGTCTCGTGTTTCGAAGGGCGTGAAACGTGCAATGACTTTTCCGTGGGCATCGAACTGGAGGGGACGGACGATCTGCCCTTCACCGACGCTCAATATGCGTCATTGATCGACCTGAGCCGCCAGTTGCTCAAGGCCTACCCAGGCATCACCGCGCAGCGTATTTGTGGCCACAGCGATATTGCTCCGGGACGCAAGACCGACCCCGGCCCCGCTTTTGATTGGACGCGCTTTCGCAGCGCCCTGCAGGATGGAGGACACGCACGATGAGTTTTCTGGTTTTGGTGCTGGCGGTGTGGATCGAGAAGTTCTCGGCCCTGCGCCAGCGGTTGCAGCGTGACGGCGGCTGGTTGCGCGAATTGGCCAAGTTGGAAGCGAGCCCGCGCATGGGCAAGCGCCCGTGGCTGATCCTGACCGTATTGGTGTTGCTGCCGGTGGCGTTGCTGGCGCTGTTGCTGCTGGTGCTGGAGCCCGTGGCGTATGGCCTGTTGGCGCTGCCGGTGCACCTGTTGGTGGTGATCTACAGCCTGGGGCGTGGTGATCTATTGGCCGGCCTCGGTCCGTTTCGCGATGCCTGGCGGCGTGGGGACCTGCAAGCCGCCGAACATGTAGCCGAACGCGACCTGAAACTGGGCGCCGACAGCGGCGAGCAACTGCTGGAGCGCGTTCAGGGCCATCTGTTGTGGCAGGCCTATCAGAGCTTTTTTGCGGTGATTTTCTGGTACTTCCTGCTGGGCCCGGTCGCCGCCCTGGCTTATCGCCTGCTGGCGCTGGCCAGTGAACACAGCCGCAACCCTCTGGTGGCCGAGCGCGCCGGGCAACTGCGGCATGCGTTTGACTGGTTGCCGGTGCGCTTGCTGGCCGCCAGTTTTGCCTTGGTGGGCAATTTCGTTGCGGTCAGCCGAGTGATGCTGCATGAACTCCTGAGTTGGGACATCAGTGCCGCGCAGTTGGTCGAAAAAGTCGGCCTGGTGGCCGCCGAAATCCCACCGCCGGCAGTGGGCGCCGACGGCATCAACAGTCTGGATCGTCTGTGGGAGTTGCTGTTGCGCGCGGCGGTGTTGTGGTACGCGGGGTTTGCCATCTGGACCGTGTTGCCTTGATCTCAATGGTCAGCCGGGCTTGCCCGCAAGGGGCTGCGTAACAGCAGCCCCGATTCTCGCTCGTTAACCTTAAGTTACAAAACTCCCTTTCGAATTGAGCTATACAGACAGAGCGCCAAATAGTGGCTTTGTGCCGCCGCCCTGCGCCTCAATAAAAATAAAAAGGGAGTTCACCTGTGAAGAGCTTGCTCTATCCCGCCGTCGCGCTGATGAATCGCTTGAGCTTTGGCATGAAGTTCAGCTTGATCAGCGTGCTGTTCCTGCTACCGATGCTGGCGACCAACTATTATCTGGTGCGCGATTCCTGGCGCGAATTCCAGGGCACCCGTGTCGAGCTGCAAAGCCTGGACCTGCTTGGCAGCAGCCTGGCCCTGCGCCGCGACCTGGAAACGCTCAACAACCAGGTGCAAATCAACGCGACCCTCGGCCAGTCCGGCAAGGCGGGTGACCTTGAAAGCAAGATCAACAGCCTTGAGCAGGGCGCGCTCAGCCGCCTGCAAGGCTTCAGCGCAATGGCCACCGACCCTGAGCAAATTGCAGTCTTTGACGGCAAGCGCGACGAATTGATCGCCGCCTTCAAGGCTCAGCAACAGGAAACCTCGCTGCTGAGCAAAAGTGCATTGATCGGCAAATTGCTCAACCAAGCGCAGATGCTCAGCCAGATCATCGCCAGCCAGTCAGGCTTGAGCCGCGACCCCCAGAGCGACTTGCGCCAGCTCAGCGAGCTGATCACCAGTGTCACCCCGCAAGTCACCCAGACCTTGGGAGAAGGGCGGGCAATGGGCGCGTACTCACTGGGCCAGGGCTTTCTCAATTCTTCCTCCAGCACGCGGTTTGACGAACTGTTGCAGCAGTTGGAAAAGCTGCAGGCCGAATACGGGTTGAAGTTGCAGGATGCCCTGGGCTCCAGCAAAGCCGCCCACGGCGCGCTCGATGGCCTGGCCAAGGCCAGCAATGCCAGCCTCAAACACGCCAGCGAGTTGTTTGAAGAACAGGTGGTCATGGCCGAAACCCTCGACGCGCCCTGGCAGGGTTTCTATGACGCGGTCAGCCAATTGATGGCCCAGACCTACCAACTCGACGAGAGTCACGCTGACGTTCCTCGGGCAGCAGTTGGAGCAGCGCCTGGCGCAGAATCGCCTGCACATGGTGCTACTGGTTTCGGCGCTGACGGCGGTGTTTTTGCTGATCTTCTATTTATATGCCGGGTTCTACGCGTCCACCCGCACGACGCTGCGCAGCCTGGGCGCGATGATGGACAAGGTGGCGGCCGGCGACATGACCGTCACCTTCGTCGCCCACAGCCGTGATGAGCTGGGTGACCTCGGCCAGGTGTTCAACGGCACGGTGGCGAAAATCCATGATTTAATCGAGCGCGTCGGGCACACCGTCGGCCAGGTCGAAGTGCAGGCGGGCCAGGTGCAAACGGTTTCGGCCCAGAGCAACCAGGCGGTTTCGGGCCAGCGCACGCAAATCGAACAGGTGGCGACGGCCATGAACCAGATGTCTTCCACTGCCCAGGAAGTCGCGCGCAATGCGGCTGCTGCGGTGAGCAGTGCCCATAGTGTCAACGCAGAAACCGTCAGCGGCCGCGGCCTGGTGCAATCCCAGCAAGCCAGCATTGCGCGGTTGGCCGGCGAAATCGACCAGTCGGTACGGGTGATCAACCAATTGGCCACCGACAGCCAGTCCATCAGCAGCGTGCTGGAAGTGATCAAAAGCATTGCCGAGCAAACCAACCTGCTGGCGCTCAATGCGGCGATCGAGGCGGCGCGGGCAGGTGAGCAAGGGCGAGGGTTTGCGGTGGTGGCCGACGAGGTTCGCACGCTGGCAAGGCGCACGCAGCATTCCACCGAAGAAATCGAACAAATGATCAGCCGTTTACTCAGCGGAGTAGACGCGGCGGTGCGGGCCATGGGCACCAGCCATGAAGTGGCTAACGGCACGGTGGGCCAGTCGCAGCAGGTCCAGCAGGCCCTGGAGAATATTCTCGGCGCCGTCGGCATGATCGTTGATCAAAACCAGCAGATCGCCGCCGCCGTGGAACAACAGACGGCGGTAGCCCACGACATCGATCAGAACATCGTCGAAATCAATCGCGCCGGCGAACATGCCGCCCAAGGCGCGCATCAGACCGAAGCGGCGAGCCGACAGCTATCGATGCAGGTGGTCGAATTGAAGCAATTGATAGGTGCCTTTCGCGTGTAGGGCGCAGATGTAGGAGGGGCGCTGCTGCCGGTGTGGCGCATGTCTGGATTTGCCTGGCCGGGTTTTCTCGTCGAGTGAATGGGTGAGAATTTGTTTCACTCAATCACAGTCCAGGGTAGGCACGACGATGACCGGTGCAATTGGCATCAAAGGGCATTGCGCCCATTGCGACATCACGTTTGAACTCAAGGCTTGGCAATTGAATGCCATCGCCATCGAAGTACCTTTCGATTGCCCCTATTGCCAGCGGGTCCTGGCGCTCAATTGCCCCCGGCAGTTGCGCCACTTCAAGGCGCTGGACCACTGGGCGCTGGTACGCCCGGGCATGGTGGCGCTGACGTGCGTGGTGTTGATCGTGGCGCTGGTGGCCGAGTGGCTGGGGCTGCTCAGTGTGCTTGGGCAGTTCAACCTTTCATTACTGGTGGTGTTGGTGCATTTCGCGGTGTTGCGCTATGCCCGTCACCAGCAACGGTTGACCTTGAACCTGCAAGCCGTGAACCCGGCGCTACCAATTAAACAACTCGCACGCATTGCGTGTGCTCGCCTCGGCCAGCAATGACGGGCTGATGCCCATGCGCTCGGCCAGCGCGGCGCAGATAGCCGGCAGATGCTCGGGGCTATTGCGCTGGCCTGGGTACATGGCGGGGGCCATGTCCGGCGAGTCGGTTTCCAGTACCACCGCGTCCAGCGGCAGTTGCGCCAGTACCTTGTGCATGCGCAGCGCCTGGGGCCAGGTGGCGGCGCCGCCCAGGCCAAGCTTGAAGCCCAGCTTGATGTATTCGCGCGCCTCTTCCCGGCTGCCGGCGAAGGCATGGATGATGCCGCCCCGTGCCAGGCGGATGCGTTTGAGGGTGGCAATGACCACCGCGTGGCTGCGGCGCACGTGCAGCAGCGCCGGAAGCTGGAAGTCCGCCGCCAGTTGCAGTTGGGCTTCGAACAGGCTTTGCTGGCGTTCGCGGTCCAGGTGTTCAAGGAAGTAATCCAGGCCGATCTCGCCTACCGCGCACAATTGCCGATGGCCGCGCAGGCGGCTCAGCCAGTCGCCCAGGGCCGTCAGGTCGGCGGCGCGGTGATCGTCGAGGTATACCGGGTGCAGGCCAAAGGCGGCGAACAAACCTTCATCAGCCTGTACCAAATCCCACACGCGCTGCCAATTCTGCTGATACACCCCCAGCAGCACCATGCGCCGCACGCCCACTTCACGGCTATGGGCGAGGACTTCGCGGCGGTCCGTGTCGAAGTCCGCGAAGTCCAGGTGGGTGTGGGTGTCGATCAGCTCCACGCTCAAGCCTCGACAATGCGCTGCTTGAAGGTCCGGCCGATGGCGTGTACGCCCGGTTGGTACTGTTCTTCTTCAATGACCGCCAGGGCCAGGCGCAGGGCGGTTTCGGCAATAAGCTGATGCTGCTGGGCCATGGCGTTCACGGGCAGCGGCAAGAAGTCCAGCAGTTGGGTGTCACCAAAGGTGCCCAGGCGCAACGGGCGTGATTTCAGCGGGAAGTCATGCAGCGCGTCAAACACACCCTGCAGCAACACGTAGGACGTGGTCACCAGCGCGTCAGGCAGATGCCCCAGTTGATGCAGAAGTTGCTCCATCAACTGGCGGCCACAGTCGCGGCTGAAAGCTTCGCCGTGTTCGACGATCACCTCACCCGCGAACCCTTGCAGCGCTTCACGGAAGCCGGCGGCGCGCTCCTGGCTGATGCTCAGCTCGGGCCGTGCGCCGATCAGCACAATCTGTTTGGGCAACGGCTGCAGCAAGCTGCTGGTCAGTTGCTGGCAGGCCTGGCGGTCGTCGCTGACCACCGAGCAGAACTGCTCCGGCGCCATCACCCGGTCGATGGCGATCACCGGCAGGCCCTTGGCTTGCAGCTCGCGGTAACTGTCGTCGCTGGCGGGCAGGCAACTGGCCACGAACAACGCATCGCAGCGTCGTGCGCGGAACAGTTGCAGCAGTTGGCGCTCGCTGTCTGCGTCGTCGTCGGAACTGGCGATCAGTAGCTGATAGCCGCGCGCGCGCGCGCCTTGTTCCAAGAGCTTGGCGATTCGTGCGTAACTGGGGTTTTCCAGGTCGGGCAGGATAAAGCCCAAGGTGCGCGTGTGCCGACTGCGCAGTCCGGCGGCCTGGGGGTTGGGGGTAAAACCATGGGCCTCGACCACCGCACGCACCCGCTCGACGGTAGCGTTGCTGATGCGTTGCTGTGCGGCCTTGCCATTGATCACGTAACTGGCGGTGGTCACGGAGACACCGGCCAGGCGTGCGATATCACTGAGTTTCAAACCGGGATTTCCTTGTTTTTTGGAGCTTGCCCCGACATTTTGTCCAATCGTAACCGATTCCAGCCTGCCGCCCATGTCCGCGCTCAAACGCCGAGTGGTTCTTCAAGGATGCGCAATAAACGCGTAATCTGCCATAAATTCTAGATTAAACGTTTCAGCCAGCGTATTTTTAAGACGTTCGCTACTGAGTAACTACTGCCAATTGACTACTCAGTCAGCTATCACTGAACACCTTTACACTGTTTTATTCAAAACAATACCTAGTGCACCCTTTGCACTAACTAGGAGAACGGCATGCTTGAGCTCACTGTAGAGCAGATATCCATGGGCCAAGTGGCTGTGGATAAATCTGCTGCCTTGCACCTGCTCGCAGACAAACTGGTGGCCGATGGCCTGGTCGCCGAGGGTTATCTCAGCGGTTTGCAGGCCCGTGAAGCCCAAGGCTCGACTTTTCTCGGCCAAGGTATTGCCATCCCCCACGGCACTCCCGAAACCCGCGACCAGGTTTTTCTTACCGGCGTGCGCCTGCTGCAGTTCCCCGAAGGGGTGGACTGGGGCGACGGCCAGATCGTCTACCTGGCGATTGGTATTGCCGCCCAATCGGATGAACACCTGCGCCTGCTGCAACTGCTTACCCGTGCCCTCGGCGAAACCGACCTGGGCCAGGCGCTGCGCCGTGCCGCGAGCGCCGAAGCCTTGCTGAAACTGTTGCAAGGCGCGCCGCAGGAACTGGCGCTGGATGCGCAGATGATCAGCCTCGGCGTGTCCGCCGACGACTTCGAAGAGCTGGTGTGGCGAGGTGCGCGCCTGTTGCGCCAGGCCGATTGCGTGAGCAATGGCTTTGCCGCGGTGCTGCAGCAGGTCGATGCACTGCCACTGGGCGATGGCCTGTGGTGGCTGCACAGTGAACAGACGGTCAAGCGTCCGGGCCTGGCGTTTGTCACACCGGACAAGCCCATGCGTTACCTCGGCCAGCCGCTCAACGGTCTGTTCTGCCTGGCCAGCCTTGGCGAAGCGCACCAGGCCTTGCTGGAGCGCCTGTGCGCCTTGTTGATTGAAGGCCGCGGCCAAGAGTTGGGGCGCGCTACCAGCAGTCGCGCGGTGCTGGAAGTATTGGGCGGCGAACTGCCGCCTGACTGGCCGAGCGCCCGCATCACCCTGGCCAACGCCCACGGCCTGCATGCACGCCCGGCGAAGATCCTCGCGCAACTGGCCAAGAGTTTTGACGGCGACCTGCGTGTGCGCATCGTCGATGGTCCGGTAGGCGCCGTGTCGGTGAAAAGCCTGAGCAAGCTGCTCAGCCTCGGCGCGCGTCGCGGCCAGGTGCTGGAATTTGTCGCCGAGCCGAGCATTGCCGGTGATGCCCTGCCCGCGCTGTTGGCGGCGGTGCAAGAGGGCCTCGGCGAAGAGGTCGAGGCGTTGCCGACGGTGAGCGCCCAGCCCGAAGTGCTCGATATCGAGCCGGCAGTCAGCGCGCCGCCGGCCGGCAGCCAGGTGCAGGCAATTGCCGCCGCGCCGGGCATTGCCATCGGCCCTGCGCATATCCAGGTCCAGCAAGTCTTCGACTACCCGCTGCGCGGCGAAACCTCGGCCGTTGAGCGTCAGCGCCTGCAAGCCGCCCTGGCGGACGTGCGCCGGGATATCCAGGGCTTGATCGAACGTAACCCGTCCAAGGCGATCCGTGAGATTTTCATCACTCACCAGGAAATGCTCGACGACCCCGAACTGACCGACGAAGTCGACACGCGCCTCAAGCAGGGCGAGAGCGCCGAAGCCGCGTGGATGAGCGTGATCGAAGCCGCCGCCAAGCAGCAGGAGGCATTGCAGGACGCCTTGCTCGCCGAGCGCGCCGCCGACCTGCGCGACATCGGCCGGCGTGTATTGGCGCAATTGTGCGGCGTCGAAGGCGCCCAGGAGCCGAGTGAGCCTTACATCCTGGTGATGGACGAAGTCGGCCCCTCCGATGTTGCGCGCCTGGACCCGACTCGCGTCGCCGGCATCCTCACCGCCCGTGGCGGCGCCACGGCGCACAGTGCCATCGTCGCGCGCGCCCTCGGCATTCCCGCGTTGGTGGGCGCCGGCCCCGGCGTGTTGTTGTTGGCCGCCGGCACGCCGCTGTTGCTCGATGGTCAGCGCGGCCGCCTGCATGTGGACGCCGACGCCGCGACCCTGCAACGCGCCACCGTTGAACGCGACACCCGCGAACAACGCCTGCAAGCCGCTGCGGCCCAGCGCCACGAACCGGCCCTGACCCGCGATGGTCATGCCGTGGAAGTGTTCGCCAACATCGGCGAAAGCGCCGGGGTGGGCAGCGCGGTGGAGCAGGGCGCCGAAGGCATCGGTTTGCTGCGTACCGAACTGATTTTCATGGCGCACCCCCAAGCCCCGGACGAAGCCACCCAGGAAGCCGAATACCGCCGCGTGCTCGATGGCCTCGGCGGGCGCCCGCTGGTGGTGCGTACCCTCGATGTGGGCGGTGACAAGCCGTTGCCTTACTGGCCGATTGCCGAGGAAGAAAACCCCTTTCTCGGTGTGCGCGGTATTCGCCTGACCCTGCAGCGCCCGCAGATCATGGAAGCGCAGTTGCGCGCATTGCTGCGTTCCGCCGACAGCCGCCCGTTGCGCATCATGTTCCCCATGGTCGGCAGCGTGGATGAATGGCGCGCGGCCCGCGACATGACCGAACGCCTGCGCCTGGAGATTCCGGTGGCGGACCTGCAACTGGGCATCATGATCGAAGTGCCCTCCGCCGCGTTGTTGGCGCCGGTGCTGGCCAAGGAGGTCGACTTCTTCAGCGTCGGCACCAACGACCTGACCCAATACACCCTGGCCATCGACCGTGGCCACCCGACCTTGTCGGCCCAGGCCGATGGCCTGCACCCGGCGGTGTTGCAACTGATCGACATCACCGTGCGCGCGGCCCATGCCCATGGCAAATGGGTCGGCGTGTGCGGCGAGCTGGCGGCGGACCCGCTGGCGGTGCCGGTGCTGGTCGGCCTGGGCGTGGATGAGTTGAGCGTGTCGGCCCGCAGCATTCCCGAAGTGAAAGCGCGGGTGCGTGAATTCAGTCTGAGCGAGGCCCAGCGCCTGGCGCAACAAGCACTGGCGGTGGGTTCCCCTGCCGAAGTGCGTGCCCTAGTGGAGGCCGTGTAAATGGCAAGGATTCTAACCCTGACGCTGAACCCGGCGTTGGACCTGACGGTGCGTTTGCCGCGCCTGGCGCCCGGTGCAGTCAACCGCAGCGAAACCCTGCTGACCCATGCCGCCGGCAAGGGCGTGAATGTCGCCCAAGTGCTGGCCGACCTGGGGCATCACGTAAGCGTCGGCGGGTTTCTCGGCAGCGCAAACCCCCAGGCGTTCGAGGCGCTGATCGCCGGCCGTGGGTTTGGCGACGTGTTCATTCGTGTACCGGGCGAAACCCGCAGCAATATCAAGATTGCCGAACAGGATGGCCGGGTTACCGATATCAATGCGCCGGGGCCGCTGGTGAGTGAGCAGGCGCAACAAGACCTGCTCAACAGGATCGCAACCGTCGGCCTCGACTTCGATGTGGTGGTGGTGGCCGGCAGCTTGCCGCGCGGCGTCAGCCCGCAGTGGTTTCAGGGCATGTTGGAGCACCTCAAAAACCTCGGATTGAAAGTCGTGTTGGACACCAGCGGCGAAGCGCTGCGCGCCGGTTTGAAGGCAGGCCCCTGGATGGTCAAGCCCAATACCGAAGAACTGGCCGAGGCGCTGGACAACGCCACCGATGCCGTCAGCCAACTGCATCAACAGGGTGTGGAGCACGTGGTGGTTTCCGACGGTGCCGCAGGCGTGACCTGGTACAGCTCGGGTGCGACGCTGCATGCCACGCCGCCACGGGTGACGGTGGCCAGCACCGTGGGCGCCGGCGACTCGCTGCTGGCCGGCATGCTGCATGGTCTGCTCAGCGGCGACACGCCCGAGCAGACGCTGCGCCGTGCCACCGCGATTGCCGCGATGGCGGTGACGCAGATCGGTTTCGGCATCAGCGATGACGCGCACTTGGCGCGCCTCGAAAGCGGCGTTGTTGTACGCCCGCTGACAGAACAATAAGAGGGTTTGTGATGAAGTTAGCCATTGTTACTGCCTGCCCCAACGGCATGGTCACCAGTGTGCTGTGCGCCCGCTTGTTGGACGCCGCCGCGCAACGCCAGGGTTGGAGCACCAGCGTCGAAGTGGTGGATACGCAGCACCCGGAGCGCGCGTTGTCCCAGGCCACGATCGACGGCGCCGAATGGGTGTTGCTGGTCAGCAGCACACCAGTGGATATGCAGCGGTTTGTCGGCAAGCGCGTATTCCAGAGCACCCCGGCGCAGGCGTTGGCGGATGTCGAAGCGGTGCTGCGTCGCGGTGCTGAAGAAGCCCAGGTATTTGTCGCCAGCCAAGCCCCCGTTGCGCCGAAGAGTGCCCCGCGGATCGTGGCGATCACGGCCTGCCCGACCGGCGTCGCCCACACCTTCATGGCCGCCGAAGCTTTGCAGCAGACGGCCAGGCGCCTGGGTTACGACTTGCAGGTCGAGACCCAAGGCTCGGTTGGGGCGCGTACGCCGTTGAGCCCGCAGGCCATCGCCGATGCCGATGTGGTGTTGCTCGCGGCCGACATCGAAGTCGCCACCGAGCGCTTCGCCGGCAAGAAAATCTACCGTTGCGGCACCGGCATTGCCCTCAAGCAATCCGAGGCGACCCTCAACAAGGCCCTGGCCGAAGGCAGCGTTGAAAGCGCGGCCAGCGGCGCGGTGGCCAAGCCGGAAAAAACCGGCGTGTACAAACACCTGCTCACCGGGGTGTCGTTCATGTTGCCGATGGTGGTGGCGGGCGGGTTGTTGATCGCGTTGTCGTTCGCGTTCGGCATTCACGCGTTTGAACAGCCAGGCACTCTCGCGGCGGCGTTGAAAACCATCGGCAACAGCGCCTTTACGTTGATGGTGCCACTGCTGGCGGGTTATATCGCGTACTCGATTGCCGACCGTCCTGGCATTGCGCCCGGCATGATCGGCGGCCTGTTGGCCGGCACGTTGGGCGCGGGGTTTATCGGCGGGATCCTGGCGGGTTTCCTGGCGGGCTACAGCGTCAAGCTGATCAGCCGTGCCGTGCGCTTGCCGCAGAGCATGGAGGCGCTCAAGCCGATCCTGATCATCCCGTTGCTGGCGAGCCTGTTCACCGGCCTTGCGATGATCTATCTGGTGGGGCCGCCGGTGGCGCGCATGCTCACCGGGCTGACCGACTTCCTCAGCACGATGGGCACCACCAACGCGGTGCTGCTGGGTATCTTGCTGGGCGGCATGATGTGTGTGGACCTGGGTGGGCCGATCAACAAGGCCGCGTATGCGTTTTCGGTGGGGTTACTGGCGGCGTCCAGTGGCGCGCCGATGGCCGCGACCATGGCCGCCGGCATGGTGCCGCCAATCGGTATGGGCATCGCCACGTTCCTGGCACGGCGCAAATTTGCCCAGACCGAGCGCGAAGCCGGCAAGGCCGCGATGATCCTTGGTTTGTGCTTTATCTCCGAGGGCGCGATTCCGTTTGCCGCCAAAGACCCGCTGCGCGTGATCCCGGCCAGCATCGCCGGCGGTGCATTGACCGGCGCCTTGTCGATGTACTTCGGCTGTGTGCTGGCGGCGCCCCATGGCGGGTTGTTCGTCCTGGTGATCCCGAATGCAATCAACCATGCGCTGTTGTACCTACTGGCGATTATGGCCGGCAGCCTGTTGACCGGCGTGGTGTACGCGTTGATCAAGCGCCCGGAAGCGGTGGAGCTGGCAGTCACCACCGCCAAGGCCTGACACCCTTCAATAATGTGGGGGCTTGCTCCCACATTGGATCTCGGCTCACCGCAGGGTGAGTGTCACATTCGCTTCATTCCTGCGTGTTTAAGTGCCCTTTTGATTCTCAAGAGGGCACCCGCATGAGCCACTTCGATCTGGGCCGTCGCCGCGTGATGCAAGCCGTCGGCGCCGGTCTTTTGCTGCCGGGCCTGGCGCCTGCGGTGATCGCGTCGGTCAAGGACCGGCCGCAACTCACTGACGGTGTGCAGTCCGGCGACCTGCTTGGCGACCGCGCCATGATCTGGAGCCGCAGCGACCGCCCGGCGCGCATGGTGGTGGAGTGGGACACCCGCAGTGTCTTCAGCAACCCGCGTCGATTCGTTTCGCCGCTGGCCGATAACCGCAGCGACTTTACCGCCCGCGTTGAACTCAGCGGGCTGCCCGCCGACCAGGCGATTTTCTACCGCGTGCACTTCGAAGATGCCCAGACGGGCATCGCCAGCGAGCCCTGGTTTGGCCACCTGCGCAGCGTGCCGCAACAGCGGCGCGACATCCGCTTTGTGTGGAGTGGCGACACCGTCGGCCAGGGCTTCGGCATCAACCCGGACATCGGCGGCATGCGCATCTACGAAGCCATGCGCCTGCGCCTGCCGGACTTCTTTATCCACAGCGGCGACACCATCTACGCCGACGGCCCGGTACCGACGCAACTGACCACCGAGGACGGGCGCATCTGGCGCAACATCACCACCGAAGCCAAGAGCAAGGTCGCCCAAACCCTTGACGAATATCGCGGTAATTACCGCTACAACCTGCTGGATGAAAACGTGCGCCGCTTCAATGCCGAGGTGCCGCAGATCTGGCAGTGGGACGACCACGAGGTGGTGAATAACTGGTCGCCAAGCAAGCAGCTCGATGAGCGTTACCAGACCAAGGACGTCAACACCTTGGTGGGGCGCGCGCGTCAGGCCTGGCTCGAATATGCGCCGATGCGCCTGCAGAGCGCCGACGGCGGTGGGCGGATTTATCGCAAGCTCAGCTACGGCCCGTTGCTGGATGTGTTCGTGCTCGACATGCGCAGCTATCGCGGTGGCAACGATGACAACCTGGGCGGCGCCAAACCCTTCCTGGGCCGCGAGCAACTCGATTGGCTCAAGCGCGAACTCAAGGCTTCCACGGCGCAGTGGAAGGTAATTGCCGCGGATATGCCGATTGGCCTGGGTGTACCCGACGGTGAAGTCAGCCCCGGCGTGCCACGCTGGGAAGCCATTGCCAATGGTGACCCTGGCGCGGCGCAAGGTCGCGAGCTGGAAATTGCCGAGCTGCTGGGCTTTTTAAGGGCGCAACAGGTGCGTAACCACCTGTGGCTGACGGCGGATGTGCACTACTGCGCAGCGCATCACTATCACCCGGACCGCGCAGCGTTCCAGGATTTCGAGCCGTTCTGGGAGTTTGTCGCCGGGCCCCTGAATGCGGGGAGCTTCGGGCCCAATCCATTGGATAAAACCTTTGGCCCGGAGGTGGTGTTCGAGAAGGCACCGCCGGCGCAAAACACCTCCCCATTTGCCGGGTTTCAGTTTTTTGGCGAGGTGAACATCGATGGTCAGACGGCGGAGTTGACCGTGATATTGCGGGACTTGGATGGGATCTCGGTGTTCCAACAGAAGCTGCAACCAACCTGACTTGAAATGCAATCCAAATGTGGGAGGGAGCAAGCCCCCTCCCACATTGGATCGCGTCAGTACACGTCTCTACGGTAACGGCCTTGCTCGATCAAGCGTTCCACCGCCTCACGTCCGAGGATATCCAGCAGTGCCTGATCCACGCCCGCCGCCATCCCCTGCAAACTGCCGCACACATAAATCGCCGCGCCATCGGCCAGCCATTTGCGCACGACATCCGCCGATTCGCGCAGTCGGTCCTGTACGTAGATCTTCTCTGCCTGATCCCGCGAGAACGCCAGGTCCAGCAAGGCCAGATCACCGCTGGCCAGCCAGCTTTGCAGCTCATCCCGGCACAGATAGTCGTGGGCGATATTGCGTTCGCCGAACAACAACCAGTTGCGCTGCTGGCCATCGGCAATGCGTGCCTTAAGCAGGCTGCGCAGTCCGGCGAGGCCGGTGCCGTTGCCCAACAGAATCAGCGGCACCGGCGCATCCGGCAGATGGAAACCACTGTTGCGCCGCAGGCGCAGGCTGATGCCCGAGCCGACCGCCGCGTACTCGGTGAGCCAACCCGAACCCAGGCCCAGGCTGCCGTCGGGGTGGCGTTCCTGGCGCACGATCAGTTCCAGGACGCCGTCGCTGGCAATCGAGGCGATGGAATATTCACGCATGCCCAGGGGCACCAGCGCGTCCACCAGCGCCTGGGCGTGCAGGCCGACCAGATGGGTGCGGTTGTCCGGCAGTTGACGGCTGGCCAGGGCCTGGTTGAGAGGCTGCGCCAGCCCGTCGATCAGTACATCGTCGCTGCCCGCCAGGCCCAGGCCGTCAAGGAAGTGCTCGAGGGCCGATGGGCAGTTGCGCGGCAGCACTTCCACCAGGTCACCGGCTTGCCAGGTGTGCGGCTTGGGCGGGGTGAGGCCCAGCAGGTATACCGCCGAGCCGCTGCTGTTGGCGTTGAGCAGGCGGCGCTGGCTGAGCGTCCAGAGTTCGTACTGCGCGGTGGGCCATGCCGTTGCGGGCGCGTGGCCGGTCAGTTGCCCCAGTTGTTGTTGCCAATGCAGCAGCGCGGCGGTGTCGCCGCTGTCCACTTCCACCGGGGCGAACAGCGGGTTGCCGCCCTGGTTGGTCAACCAGAAATGCAGGCGCCGGGCAAAGCCGCAGAAGTGCTCGTACTGGCGATCACCCAGGGCCAGCACCGAGTAGTTCAGGCCCTTGAGGGAGAGGGCTTGCCCAAGCACGCTGCGTTCGAAACCGCGGGCGCTGTCGGGCGCTTCGCCGTCGCCGAAGGTGCTCACCACAAACAGTGCGTGGTGCGATTGGCACAGGTCATCCTGGCTGACGCTACCCAGCGGCTGCACCTTCACCGGCAGGCCGGCCGCCTGCAATTGCGCGGCGGTCTGCCAGGCCAGCTGTTCGGCAAAACCGCTCTGGCTGGCAAAGCCGATCAGCCAGGCCGGCGCATCGCTGTGGTTGGCGCCGAGGCCTTGGCGGGCATCGCGCACCTGGCGCTTTTTGCGACGACGGTCCAGGTACAGCAGCCAGCCGGTGATAAAGAACAACGGCATCAGCATCGAGCTGAGGGTGAGGAGAATGCGCCCGGTCAGGCCGAAATAGCTGCCGGTGTGCAGTGCGTAAAGGCTGGTCAGCAACTGCGCCTTGAAGCTTTTGTTGGCGTACTGATCGTGGGATTTGACCTCGCCGGTGGCCGGGTCCAGGTTGATCTGGTTCAGCGCGCGGTCATGGGGTGAGTTTTGCAGTAGGTAATAGACCGTGGCGGGCTGCCCGGCGACTGCCGGCATACGGATGTTGTAGGCGCTCAAGCCGGGGCCGGCGTTGCTGTAGATACTGCTCCAGATCGCCTCGTAATTGGCGACCGGCGCCGGGCCGGCGGGGGCTGGGCCGCGTGTGCGCACCCGTTCGTTTTGCGGGGCGTCGGACAGCAGCTTGGTCAGGCCCTGGCTGTACCAGTCGTAGGACCAGGACAGGCCCGTCAACGCTGCCAGCAGATAGGCCAACAGGCACCAGGTGCCGAATACCGAGTGCAGGTCCCAATTGAAACTGCGGCCCTTTTTGCGCCAGTCCAGGGTCAGCCACGCACGCCAGTTCGCGACCTGGCGCGGCCAGCGCAGGTACAGGCCGGAGAGGCAGAAGAACACCAGGATCAGGGTGCAGGCGCCGGTGATCTGCCGCCCGGTTTCACCCATGGCGAGGAAACGGTGCAATTGCAGGATAAAGCCGAAGAAGTCCTGGCCGACCACATCACCCCGATAGTCGCCGGTGTAGGGGTCGAAGTAGCGCATCTGGCCCCGGCGCTCGCCCGGCGGCGGGGTGAAGGACACGCGTGCGGCGAGGCCGCTGTCGCGTTCTACCCAGAGCATGGCCACGGTTTTGCCTTCGGTGGCTTCCAGTTTGCGCACCAGTTCGGCGGGTGGCAGCACGCCGGCTTCGCGTTTTTCTACGCTCAGTACGCTGGGGTTGAGCGCGCGCAGTAGTTCATCCTGAAACGAGACCGCCGCCCCGGTGATCCCCATCAAGGCCAGCACCAGCCCGGCAGTGATGCCGAAGAACCAGTGCAACTGGAACAGGGTTTTCTTCAACACGTCTGACCGCCTCGTCTATCTGGGTATGTAGGGCACGGCGCGCATTATGCCGTGGCTTGTCGAGAAACATTCTGTTTTACATAAAAAAGCCCCGCGCATCCGATGCGTGGGGCTGTTTGCTGCGTGTCGCGGCGGTTTAGAAGTGGAAGCTGGTGGTCAACAATGCCGTACGCCCAGCCGCCTGGTTGGCGAAGTGCGAGCCGTAGGCCTTGTCGTAGTAGACCTTGTCGGTCAGGTTTTGCACGTTCAGTTGCAAGTCGACGTTCTTGGTCAGCTTGTAGCTGGCCATGGCGTCGTAGCGGGTGTACGACGGCACGTAAACGGTGTTGCCCACATCACCGTAAACGTCGTCGACATAGAACGCGCCGCCGCCGACGGTCAGCTTCGCGGTGACGTCGTAGGTGGTCCACAGGCTGAAGCTGTTCTTCGGCGTGTTGGGCATTTGGTTGCCCTCGTTGGAACCGGCGCTGATTACCCCGTTGCGCCCGTTACGACCGGCCTTGACCAACTCGCTGTCCAGATAACTGTAGCCGGCGAACACTTGCCAGTGATCGGTGAGCTTGCCGCTGGCGGACAACTCGATGCCATCGACCTGGGATTCACCGGCATTCTGGTAGGTGAGCGCGTCGACCAGGATGCGCGTGTTTTTCTTCTCGGTGCGAAACACCGCGGCAGTTTCGACTTTCATATCGATAACGCGGTGCGCCAGCCCAAAGGCAGCCACGAGCGTGTGCGCACTGATCTGTCATCCACCCTGTTCTTCAGCGACCCCGACGAATACGACGGCGGCGAATTGGAGATCCAGGACACCTTCGGCCTGCAGCGCGTCAAGTTGCCCGCCGGCGACATGGTGCTGTACCCAGGCTCGAGCCTGCACAAAGTCAACGCCGTAACCCGTGGCGCGCGCTACGCCTCGTTCTTCTGGACCCAAAGCCTGGTGCGCGAAGACAGCCAGCGCACCCTGTTGTTCGAGATGGACGGTGCGATCCGGCAACTGACCGCCGACGTACCCGACCACCCGGCGTTGATCCAGCTCACCGGCACCTACCACAACCTGTTGCGTCGCTGGGTGGAGGTCTGAGATGGGGTTTTTATTGCGCCGCGCAGAAGTGCTCAACGTCGAACAATTGCAGCGCATGCTTGACGACTCGCCGGTGCGCGCCGCCCAGGCGATCCTGATCGCGGCGAAGGAGGGCGTGGTCGATGCCCAGGCCCTGCTCGGGCAAATCCTGCTGCAAGGACGCGGTATTGCCCGTGATGAAGCGCTGGCGCTGCGCTGGTTTCGCATCGCGGCGCAGGGCGGTCACCTGATGGCGCGCAATATGGTCGCGCGTTGCCTGGAACATGGCTGGGGCTGCCCGGCCGATGCGGTCGCGGCGGCGCAACAATACCGTCTGGCCGCCGAGGCGGGGCTGGATTGGGCGCAGTACAACTACGCCAACCTGCTGGCGACCGGTCGCGGTGTGGCTGAGGACCAGCCGCAAGCACTGCGCTTGTATCGTCTGGCGGCGGAGCAGGGCCACGCCAAGTCGATGAACCTGCTGGGGCGCTACCTGGAAGACGGCCTGTATTGCCCGAGGGACCCGCAGGCCGCCGTGGACTGGTATCGCCGCTCAGCCGAAGGCGGGGATTTCCGTGGGCAGTTCAGTTATGCGGCGGTGCTGGCGGATAGAGGCCAGGTCGAGGCGGCGCTGGAGTGGCTGCACAAAGCGCTTGCCGGCGGCAATCTGAAGTTTTTGCGGGTGGCCCACAAGGCGCTGGCGGCGGCCAACGATCCGCCGATTCGCGCGATGGCCGAGGCCTACCGACAACGCGCCGCCAGCCTTCCCGAGGCATAAAAAAACCCATGACACGTCATGGGTTTTTCTTGCAGCTTAAAACTTGCTGCTGCTGTTAAACATAAAACGACTTCAACGGTGGAAAGCCATTGAACTCAACCGCGCTGTAGCTGGTGGTGTACGCACCGGTCGACAGCCAGTACAGACGATCACCGATCGCCAGGTTCAGCGGCAGGCCGTACTTGTAGTTTTCGTACATGATGTCGGCGCTGTCGCAGGTGGGGCCGGCGATGACCACTTCTTCCATCTCGCCTTTCTTCTCGGTCCAGATCGGGAACTTGATGGCTTCGTCCATGGTTTCGATCAGGCCGGAGAACTTGCCCACATCCGTGTACACCCAACGTTCCACGGCGGTACGCGATTTGCGCGCTACCAGCACCACTTCACTGACCAGGATGCCGGCGTTGGCGATCAGCGAACGGCCCGGCTCCAGGATGATTTCCGGCAGGTCGTCGCCGAAGTCTTCCTTGAGGAAGCGGATGATTTCTTCTGCGTAGGTTTCCAGGCTGTTGGTGCGGGTGATGTAGTTGGCCGGGAAGCCGCCACCCATGTTGATCAGCTTGAGATGGATGCCGTCTTCTTCCTTCAGGCGTTCGAAAATCACTTTGACCTTGGCGATCGCCGCGTCCCACACGCTGATGTCGCGCTGTTGCGAGCCGACGTGGAAGGAGATGCCGTAAGGCACCAGGCCCAGGTCACGGGCCAGGATCAGCAGGTCCATGGCCATGTCGGTCTGGCAGCCGAATTTGCGCGACAACGGCCAGTCAGCCGTGGTCGAGCCTTCGGTGAGGATACGCACATACACTTTCGAACCCGGCGCGGCCTTGGCGATGTTGCGCAGGTCGGCTTCGGAGTCGGTGGAGAACAGGCGCACGCCCTTCTCATAGAAGTAGCGGATGTCTTTGGATTTTTTGATGGTGTTGCCGTAGCTGATACGGTCGGCGCTGACGCCGCGGTCCATGACCTTGTCCAGCTCATAGATCGAGGCGATGTCGAAGCTCGAGCCTTTGTCCTTGAGCAGGTCGATGATTTCGACGGCCGGGTTGGCCTTGACCGCGTAATACACTTTGGCGAATTCGAAACCGGCGCGCAGGTCGTCGTAGGCCTGGCTGATCATCGCGGTATCGATCACCACGAACGGGGTTTCTTGCTTGTCGGCAAACGCCTTCATTTTGTCAAAAGTGGCGCGTGCGAAATAGTCTTCGACGTTGATCGACATGCTGGGAACTCCTAAGGGCAAACTGTATTAATCAATGGGTGCAACTGAACGTCCTCCGTATCCCCACTTTGGTTCGCCTACTTCCCAAGGCATGTCGCCGAAAGCAAAAAGGCCATGGGAGTTACCGCTTCCCTTGGCCTTGCTGTCTCGTCGTCAGTACTTGAGCCGGATGGATCGTTTCCAGCATGGACGTTCGGCGCGAACTTTAGGGCTTGATGGGCGTGGGATCAACTAAAAATGTCGCGTTTCTGCACGCGTTCGTCGCGCGATGGCGTGCAGCTACTTATGTAACCGACCGGTGTGACGGATTGATGTTCCCCGGATGAGGCAAATCGACGGTATTTCGCTGACACACGGGAGGCCCAAGTGGGAGGGGCATGCCCCCTCCCACATTTTGAACGGCGTCGTGTCAGTTCAGATCAGGCGAGGGCGGTTTCGGCAGGCGAAACAATACTGGTCTTGCCCCCACGCGACTTACCGGAGCTCAGGTACTCGGCAATCGACTCCTGGGTCACTTCACCCAGGAACACGCGCTCCGCATCCATCACCGGCAACCACGAACGGTTGAACTCGTACATGCGCGACAGCAGGATGCGCAAATGCTCGTCATACGCCGCCGTGGCATTGAACTCGCGCAGGTACTGGCCGCAAGTGCCGGCCTGGCGGTGCAGGTCGCGACGACGCACATAACCCAGCGCCTTGTTCTCGGCGCAGGTGACCACCACATAACGGCGGTCCGTTTCGTCCATCAACTCCAGCGCTTCGGCCACCGGCGTTTCCGGGCTCACCGAGGGGGCGTTGTCGGCTGCGTCTTCGGCCTTCACCAGCAACAGGCGCTTGAGGGTGCTGTCCTGGCCCACGAAGTTGCTGACGAACTCGTCGGCCGGGTGGGCCAGCAAGGTGTCCGGATGGTCGATCTGCAACAGCTTGCCGGCGCGGAAGATCGCAATCTTGTCGCCCAGCTTGATCGCTTCATCGATGTCGTGGCTGACCATGATCACGGTCTTGTTCAGCGCGCGTTGCATCTCGAAGAACTCGTTCTGGATCATTTCGCGGTTGATCGGGTCGACCGCGCCGAACGGCTCATCCATCAGCAGCAAGGGCGCATCCGCCGCCAGGGCGCGGATTACACCGATGCGCTGTTGCTGCCCGCCCGACAATTCACGCGGGTAGCGGTGCAGGTACTGCTTGGGCTCCAGCTTGATCATGCTCATCAACTCGCGGGCGCGGTCGTGGCATTTCTGCTTGTCCCAGCCGAGCAGCTTGGGCACGACCACGATGTTCTCCTCGATGGTCATGTTGGGGAACAGGCCGATCTGCTGGATGACGTAGCCGATGTTGCGACGCAGGGTCACTTCGTCAAGGTCAGTGGTGTCTTCGCCGTTGATCAGGATCTTGCCCGAGGTGGGCTTGATCAGGCGGTTGATCATTTTCAGCGTGGTGCTTTTGCCGCAGCCCGAGGGACCGAGGAACACGCAAATTTCGCCTTCATTGACGGTCAGGCTTACGTCGTTAACGGCAGTCACGGTTTTGCCGTTGCTTTGAAAAGTCTTGGACAGGTTTTGAAGTTCGATCATTTGAGTAATCCTTTTGGAGTCAGCGAGCGTTGCAACCACTGCAGAAGCAGGTCGGCGAAGATGGCCAGGAGACTGACCAGCACGGCGCCGACGATCAGCATCGACATATCGCTGCGGCTGATGGAAGCCAGAATAAGTACACCCAGGCCACCGGCGCCGATGGTGGCGGCGATGGTCATCACACCGATATTCATCACCACGGCGGTGCGCACACCGGCGAGGATCACCGGCACGGCGATCGGCAGCTCGACCATGCGCAGGCGCTGGCCGAAGGTCATGCCGATGCCTCTGGCGGCTTCGCGTATGCCGGGCTCGACGCCGGTCAGGGCCAGGTAGGTGTTACGCATGATCGGCAGCAGGGAGTAGAGGAACACGGCGGTGATCGCCGGCATCGGCCCCAGGCCCTGACCGAACGTGGAGTAGAACGGCAGCAGCAGGCCAAACAGGGCGATGGACGGCACGGTCAGCAGCACCGTCGCGCTGGCCTGCAACGGGCCGGCCAGGGTCGGGAAACGTGTCATCAGGATGCCCAGCGGCACGCCGATAAAAATCGCGAGGATCACCGCGATGCCGACCAGGGTGATGTGCTGCCAGGTCAGGTGCAGGACCTGGGCCCAATCAAGATGGGAAAAGGCGTTTAAAAATTCCATGTCTTCTCCTCTTTAGTTGATGGGGTGTTGGCGCAGGAAGTCGGCGGCAACGGTGGACGGGCTTTCATGGCCGACGTCGACCCGAGCGTTCAGTTGGCGCATGGTTTCATCGTCGAACAGGTTGGCCAGTGGCTTGAGTTCGGCGGCCAGCTGCGGATGCTGGTCCAGGTATTCCTGGCGGATCACGGGGGCTGCGGTGTAGTCCGGGAAGTAGTGCTTGTCGTCTTCGAGCAGCTTCAATTTGAACGCATTCAAGCGACCGTCGGTGGTGTAGACCAAACCGGCGAACACCTGGCCGTTACGCAGCGCGGTATAGACCAGGCCAGCGTCCATCTGCCGGGTGTTCTTGCGCGTCAGGTTCATGTCGTACAGCTTGACCATGCCCGCCAGGCCGTCGGAGCGGTTGGCGAACTCAGTGTCCAGGGCGACCAGGCGGTGTTCCTTGGTGTCTTGCGTCATGGCCTTGGTGAGGTCGCTGATGCTGTTGATCTCGGGATGTTGCTCGGCGACTTTCTCCGGCAGCGCCAGGGCGTAGGTGTTGCTGAAACGCGACGGCGACAGCCAGACCAGGCCTTTTTTCGCGTCGAGTTCTTTCACACGGGCGTAAGACTGTTCGCTGTCGAGTTTTTCATCGATGTGGTTGTAGGCCACCAACGACACGCCGGTGTATTCCCAGATCAAATCCAGTTGCCCGCTTTCCTGGGCACTGCGCGCCAGGTTGCTGCCCAGGCCGCCGGTCACGCGAGCATCGTAGCCCTTGGTACGCAAGTACTGGGACGTGATTTCGGCGAGCAGGGTCTGTTCGGTGAACACCCGGGCGCCGATACGGATCACGGGTTTTTCGGCGGCTTGCGCAATGCCTGCAAGCAGCAGGGCGCAGCCTAATATCAAGCTTAGTTTTTTCATGTGATTTCCTTGGGCAAGCCTTAAGACGCGCGTACTCCGCGCTCCAGCCAGAGGCGGCTGGCCATGGTCACCAAACCGTCGAGCAGCAATGCCAGCAATGCGGTGCACGCGGCGCCGAGCAGCAGTTGCGGCTGATTGTTCAGGGCGATGCCGGGGAAGATCAGGCTGCCCAGGCTGTTGGCGCCAATCAGGAAGGCCAGCGGCGCGGTGCCGACGTTAATCGCCAGGGCCACGCGCACACCGCCGATGATGATCGGCACCGCGTTGGGCAACTCCACGCGAAACAGCACCTGGCGCGGCGTCATGCCGATGCCGGTGGCGGCTTCCTTGAGCGAACCTTGAACGTTTTTCAGGCCTTCGTAGGTGTTGCGCACGATGGGCAGCAGGGAGGCAAGGAACAGCGCGAAGATGGCCGGGCCACTGCCGATGCCAAGGACGCCGAGAGCGATGGCCAGTACGGCCAGGGGAGGGACGGTATTACCGATGTTGAAGATCTGCATGAAGCGTTCTGCGCGCCCGACCATGTTCGGTCGGCTGAGCAGGATACCGGCGGGGATGCCCACAACGAGGGCCGCCAGCATGGAGGCTAGAACGAGGATCAAATGTGCTTGCAGGTAAAACAACAAATCGTCGCGGTACAGTTCGATCGTGTTGATGCCGATCCAGTGGACCAGCAGGGCCAGGAGCGCGACGACAACCGCGCCTCCTATAAGCCCTTTGCCATAGCGAATAGCCACAGGCGGACTCCTTTTTTCTTTTGTCGGCGAACACATTCTCCGGCGGCAATGCCATTGCTGGCTGCCTTTGAGTGTGGTCGCGAAAAGCAGCTCGTCGATACCGGCAACGCGGTATGTATCGAGCCATGAGCGCAGCCTCGTAAGGCTAACTTGCTGATTTTTCAGCCCCTGTTCCGAGTGCGGTAGCAGGGGAGTGGACGTCTCCACCTTTTAAAAGGTTCCACACTTGGGCGCATTTAGCCACCCCTGATGGGCCCAACGGTGGTCCGTGCCCTCGCGTTTGCGCTATACTCGCCGCCCTTTTTTGACTCACCTGCCAGGCGATTTCCCATGACCCACCAGGCCGCCGAAGTCGCGAAACGCCGCACTTTCGCCATTATTTCCCACCCCGATGCCGGTAAAACCACCATCACCGAGAAGCTGTTGCTGATGGGCAAGGCAATCGCTGTGGCCGGCACGGTGAAGTCGCGCAAATCCGACCGCCATGCAACATCCGACTGGATGGAGATGGAGAAGCAGCGGGGTATTTCCATTACCACGTCGGTCATGCAGTTCCCGTATCGCGACCACATGGTCAACCTGCTCGACACCCCGGGCCACGAAGACTTCTCCGAAGACACCTACCGTACCCTCACGGCGGTGGACTCGGCCTTGATGGTCCTCGACGGCGGTAAGGGCGTCGAGCCACGCACCATCGCGCTGATGGACGTGTGCCGTCTGCGTGACACGCCGATCGTCAGCTTCATCAACAAACTCGACCGCGACATCCGCGACCCCATCGAGCTGTTGGATGAAATCGAAGCGGTCCTGAAAATCAAGGCCGCGCCGATCACCTGGCCGATCGGTTGCTACCGCGACTTCAAGGGTGTGTACCACCTGGCCGACGACTACATCATTGTCTACACCGCCGGCCACGGTCACGAACGCACCGAAACCAAGATCATCGAGAAGCTCGACTCGGACGAAGCCCGCGCCCACCTGGGTGACGAGTACGACCGCTTTGTCGACCAGCTGGAACTGGTGCAGGGCGCCTGCCATGAGTTCAACCAGCAGGAATTCCTCGACGGCCAGTTGACCCCGGTGTTCTTCGGGACGGCCCTGGGCAACTTCGGTGTCGACCATGTGCTCGACGCCGTCGTGGACTGGGCGCCGAAACCCCTGGCCCGTGTCGCCAATGAGCGCACGGTGGAACCGGTCGAAGAAAAATTCACCGGCTTCGTGTTCAAGATCCAGGCGAACATGGACCCCAAGCACCGCGACCGCATTGCCTTCATGCGCATCTGCTCCGGCAAATACGAAAAAGGCATGAAGATGCGCCACGTGCGCACCGGCAAGGACGTGCGCATCGGCGATGCCCTGACGTTTTTCTCCTCCGAGCGTGAGCAACTGGAAGAGGCGTTTGCCGGCGACATCATCGGCCTGCACAACCACGGCACCATCCAGATCGGCGACACCTTCACCGAAGGCGAAGCGCTGGGCTTCACCGGTATCCCGCACTTCGCCCCGGAACTGTTCCGCCGCGTACGCCTGCGTGATCCGCTCAAATCCAAGCAACTGCGCCAGGGCCTGCAGCAATTGGCGGAAGAGGGCGCCACCCAGGTGTTCTTCCCCGAGCGCAGCAACGACATCATCCTCGGCGCCGTCGGTGTGCTGCAGTTCGATGTGGTGGCCAGCCGCCTGAAAGAGGAATACAAGGTCGAGTGCTCCTACGAGCCGATCACCGTGTACTCCGCGCGCTGGATCGAGTGCGGCGATAAGAAGAAGCTGGAAGAGTTCTCCAACAAGGCCGTGGAAAACCTCGCGGTGGACGGCGGCGGCCACCTGACCTACCTGGCCCCGACACGGGTCAACCTGGCATTGATGGAAGAGCGTTGGCCGGACGTGAAATTCCGCGCGACCCGCGAGCACCACTGATTCCTGAGCGCGGCTGAACAAAAAAGTGGGAGGGGTGATCCTCTCCCACTTTTTTTGATCTCCAGTAGCCATGGGAATCCGATAGCTAAGTCGCCAAAAAGAAAGCCCCTCCCGCCAGGCTGATGCGCAACCTGATGGGAAGGGCTGTAAAACTCAAGAGAGGCTCTGGATTGAAAACCCAGAGCCTTTTTTGTGGCGGTCAGGCCACAAACTGCTCCGCGTAGTGGCAAGCCACCTGGCGGTTGTCCAAGGCGCGCAGTTGCGGCTCCTCGGTGCTGCAGCGTGCCGTCGCATACGGGCAGCGCTTGTGGAAAGCACAGCCGGACGGCGGGTTCAGTGGGTTGGGCAACTCGCCGACGATTTTGATCTTCGGCTTGTTCGGGTCCGGGTGGATGGTCGGTGTGGCCGACAGCAGCGCCTGGGTGTAGGGGTGCAGCGGGCGGGCGTAGATATCTTGCTTGGGGCCCACCTCAACCGGGCGACCGAGGTACATCACCATCACGTCATCGGCCACGTGTTGCACCACCGCCAGGTTGTGCGAGATGAACACGTAGGCGGTGTTGAACTCCTGTTGCAGGTCCATGAACAGGTTGAGCACCTGGGCCTGGATCGACACGTCCAGGGCCGAGGTCGGTTCATCCGCCACCAGCACTTTGGGTTGCAGCATCATTGCGCGGGCGAGGGCGATGCGTTGGCGCTGGCCACCCGAGAACATGTGCGGGTAGCGCTGATAATGCTCGGGGCGCAGGCCCACCTGCTTCATCATCGCCTGCACTTTCTCGCGGCGTTCGGCGGCGGACAGGTTGGTATTGATCAACAGCGGCTCGCCGAGTTGATCGCCGACCTTCTGGCGCGGGTTCAACGACGCGTAGGGGCTCTGGAACACCATCTGCACGTCTTTGCGCAATTGCTTGCGCTGGGCCTTGTCGGCGCCGGCGACTTCCTGGCCGGCGATTTTCAGCGAGCCTGAAGACGGCTCTTCGATCAGCGTCAGCGCACGGGCCAGGGTGGATTTGCCGCAGCCCGACTCGCCGACCACGGCAAGGGTCTTGCCGGCTTCGAGTTCAAATGACACACCATTAAGCGCGCGTACCAACGCATGGCCCTTGAACAGGCCACGGGACACTTCGTAGTGACGGGTAAGGTCGCGGGCGGTAAGAACGACGGCCATTACGCCACCTCCTGGTTCAAGGGGTAGAAGCAGCGCGCAAGGCTGTTGCTTTTCGGATCAAGGCCGGGGCGCTGGGTGCGGCAGTTTTCCTGCACATACGGGCAACGCGGCGACAACAGGCAGCCCTGCGGGCGGTCGTAACGGCCGGGCACGATGCCGGGCAACGTGGCCAGGCGTGTCGCGCCGAGGCTGTGCTCGGGGATCGCCTTGAGCAACGCTTCGCTGTACGGGTGCGCCGGAATGTCGAACAGTTGCGGTACCTGGCCGACTTCCACCGCTTGGCCGGCGTACATCACGCACACGCGCTGGGCGGTTTCCGCGACGACCGCAAGGTCGTGGGTGATCAGCACCAGGCCCATGTTCTGCTCTTTTTGCAGGGCCAGCAGCAGGTCCATGATCTGCGCTTGAATCGTCACGTCCAACGCTGTGGTCGGTTCGTCGGCGATCAATAGCTTCGGCTCGCCGGCAATCGCCATGGCAATGGCCACGCGTTGGCTCATACCACCGGACAGTTGGTGCGGGTAGGCGTCCATGCGGCTGGCGGCGCCCGGTATTTCGACTTTTTCCAGCAGTTCGATGGCGCGCTTGCGGGCTTGCTTGCCGGACATCTTCAGGTGCAGGCGCAACACTTCTTCAATCTGGAAACCCACGGTGTAGCTGGGGTTCAGCGCGGTCATCGGGTCCTGGAACACCATCGCCAGGTCTTTGCCGACGATCTGGCGGCGCTGGCGGTTGCTCAGCTTGAGCATGTCCTTGCCGTCGAAGGTCAGCGCATCGGCGGTGACGATGCCGGGGTGCTCGATCAGGCCCATCAGCGCCATCATGGTCACGGACTTACCCGAACCCGACTCGCCAACGATGGCCAGGACTTCGCCTTTGTCGACCGACAGGTCGAGGCCATCGACCACCGGCACGGCGGTCTTGTCGCCGAAGCGCACATTGAGATTCTTGATTTCTAACAGTGACATGGGAATCTCCTCAGGCGGCGTTCTTGAGTTTCGGGTCCAGCGCATCGCGCAGGCCGTCACCCATCAAGTTGATTGCCAGCACGCTGAGCAAAATAGTCAAACCAGGCAGGCTCACCACCCACCAGGCGCGTTCGATGTAGTCACGGGTCGAGGCCAGCATGGTGCCCCACTCAGGCGTTGGCGGTTGTACGCCCAGGCCAAGGAAGCCCAGCGCCGCGGCGTCGAGGATCGCCGAGGAGAAGCTCAAGGTGGCCTGTACGATCAGCGGCGCCATGCAGTTGGGCAGCACGGTGATGAACATCAGGCGCGGCAGGCCGGCACCGGCGAGGCGCGCGGCGGTCACGTAGTCGCGGTTCAGTTCGCCCATCACGGCCGCGCGGGTCAGGCGCACATAGGACGGCAACGACACGATCGCGATAGCGATCACGGTGTTGATCAGGCCAGGGCCGAGGATCGCGACGATGGCCACGGCCAGCAGCAGCGACGGCAGGGCCAGCATGATGTCCATCAGACGCATGATGGTCGGGCCGAGCAGACGCGGGAAGAACCCGGCGAACAGGCCTAACAGAATGCCCGGGATCAACGACATCACTACCGATGACAAACCGATCAGCAGCGACAGGCGCGAGCCCTGGATCAGGCGCGAGAGCAGGTCGCGGCCCAGTTCGTCGGTGCCGAGCAGGAACTGGATCTGCCCGCCTTCGAGCCACGACGGCGGGGTGAGCAGGAAGTCGCGGTACTGCTCGCTCGGGTTATGCGGTGCCACCCATGGCGCGAAGATCGCGCAGAACACGATCAGCAGCATGAACAGCAGGCCGGCAACCGCGCCTTTGTTCTTGGAGAAGGCTTGCCAGAATTCTTTGTACGGGGACGGGTACAGCAGGCTTTGATCGACTGCCGACGCTTGTGTAGGTGTGGTCATGGTCATGATCTCAGCGCTGATGACGGATGCGTGGGTTGGCGAAGCCGTAGAGGATATCCACCACGAAGTTCACCAGGATCACCAGGCAGGCGATCAGCAGAATGCCGTTTTGCACCACCGGGTAGTCCCGCGCGCCAATGGCTTCGATCAGCCATTTGCCGATGCCGGGCCACGAGAAGATCGTTTCGGTCAGTACCGCACCGGCCAGCAGGGTGCCGACTTGCAGGCCGACCACGGTGAGCACCGGGATCAGCGCGTTGCGCAGGCCGTGTACGAACACCACGCGTGCCGGCGAAAGGCCCTTGGCCTTGGCGGTGCGGATGTAGTCTTCGCGCAGCACTTCGAGCATCGACGAACGGGTCATCCGCGCGATCACCGCCAACGGGATGGTGCCGAGCACGATGGCCGGCAGGATCAAGTGATGCAGGGCGTCGAAGAACGCGTCCGGCTCGTCAGCCAGCAGCGTGTCGATGAGCATGAAGCCGGTGCGCGGCTCGATGTCGTAGAGCAGGTCGATCCGCCCGGAAACCGGGGTCCAGCCCAGGCTCACCGAGAAGAACATGATCAGGATCAGGCCCCACCAGAAGATCGGCATCGAATAGCCCGCCAGGGAGATGCCCATCACCCCATGGTCGAACAGCGATCCTCGTTTCAATGCCGCGATCACCCCGGCCAACAGGCCCAGGATGCCGGCGAACAACAGGGCGGCCATGGACAGTTCCAGGGTCGCGGGGAAGAGGGCGGTGAACTCGCTCCATACGCTGGTGCGGGTACGCAGCGATTCGCCAAGGTCGCCCTGGGCGAGCTTGCCGACGTAATCCAGGTACTGCGCATACAACGGCTTGTTAAGGCCAAGGCGTTCCATTGCCTGTGCGTGCATCTCGGGGTCGACGCGCCGCTCGCCCATCATGACTTCGACGGGGTCGCCAGGGATCATGCGTATCAACGCAAACGTGAGCAACGTGATGCCGAAAAACGTGGGGATCAATAACCCCAATCGGCGCGCAATAAAACTAAACATCTTGGTGTGTACCTCAATCAGCCGGTTAGGCAGGTCCGGCACCGTCCCTGTGGGCGGTGCCGAGCGTTTTTCTTATTTACTTCACCTGGGTAGTGGCGAAGTTATTGGTGGTCAGAGGGCTTTGGGTATACCCCTCGACGTTTTTACGCATGGCGGTAAACATTTTCGGGTAGGCCATGGGGATCCAGGGTTGGTCCTTGGCGAAAACGTCCAGTGCTTGTTGATAGAGTGCGGCGCGTTCCTGGGGTTCAGCGTCGGCGCGGGCCTTGTCGATCAAGGCCTGAAACTCTTTGTTACACCAACGGGCGTAGTTTTCGCCGTTTTTGGCGGCGTCGCAACTCAGGTTCGGCGTAAGGAAGTTGTCCGGGTCGCCGTTATCACCGGCCCAACCGGCCGAGACCATGTCGTGCTCGCCGGCTTTGGCACGCTTGAGCATTTCGCCCCATTCCATGACCTTGATATTCACTTTCAGGCCGATCTGCGCCAGGTCCGCCTGCATGCGCTGGGCGCCGAGCAGCGGGTTGGGGTTGGTCGGCCCACCGCCGTTACGGGTGAACAGGGTGAACTCGGTGCCTTCCGGTACGCCGGCTTCCTTGAGCAGGGCACGGGCCTTAGCGAGGTCGCGCTCGGGGTTTTTCAGCTTGTCGCTGAAGCCCAGCAGGGTCGGTGGGTACGGGCCGGTGGCGTCGACGGCGTTGCCTTTGCCATACAGCGATTCGTTGTAGCCCTTTTTATCGAACGCGATGTTGATCGCGTGGCGCACCCGCGCGTCGCTCATGTACTTGTGGGTGGTGTTCAACGCGGTGTACGCGGTGGTCATTGCGGCCAGTTCATCGACTTTCAGGTTCGGGTCTTTCTTGATGCTCGGAATGTCATCCGGCTTGGGATACAGCGCGACCTGGCACTCGTTGGCCTTGAGCTTCTGCAGGCGCACGTTGTTGTCGGTGGTGATCGCCAGGATCAGCGGATCGGCCGGCGGCTTGCCACGGAAGTACTCCGGGTTGGCCTTGAAGCGCACCTGGGCGTCCTTGGCGTAGCGGATGAAGATAAACGGCCCGGTGCCGACCGGCTTGGCGTTCAGGTCATCGGTCTTGCCGGACTTGAGCAATTGGTCGGCGTATTCGGCGGAGTGGATCGAGGAGAACGCCATGGCCAAGTCGGCCAAAAACGGTGCTTCAGGACGGGTCAGGGTAAAGACGACGGTGTGATCGTCGGTCTTCTCCACGCTTTTGAGCAGTTCCTTGAAGCCCATGCTTTCAAAGTACGGGTAGCCCACGTTGGACTTGTTGTGCCACGGATGTTTCGGGTCCAGCTGGCGCTGGAAGCTCCAAAGCACGTCGTCGGCATTCAGGTTGCGCGTGGGTTTGAAGTAGTCGGTGGTGTGGAACTTGATGTCGTCACGCAGGTGGAAGGTGTAGGTCAGCCCATCGGCGCTGATCTCTGGCAGGTCTTTGGCCAGCGCGGGGACCACTTCGGTGGTGCCGGGCTTGAAGTCCACCAGGCGGTTGAACATGGTTTCGGCGGCGGCGTCAGCGGTCACGGCCGTGGTGTAAAGAACCGGGTCAAAACCTTCCGGGCTGGCTTCGGTGCAGACCACCAGTGGTTTGGCCGAAACGCCAATCGCCACGCTCAACAGCGCGGCAGCCATGGCGGCTTGTAGCGGGAGCATTTTCATTCGGAACCCTCTGCAATCGATGGGACCAGTAAAACGTAGACGGCGGGCTCGTCCTGAGCCCGCCGTTTACCTGGCGCTAATTAAAGAATTTTAAATGGGATGGTGGTGACCAGACGGAACTCTTTGATGTTGCCGTCAGCCTGTTGAGCGCTGCCACGGTGTTCGACGTAGGTGGCACGAATCGCGGTGGCCTTGAGTGGCCCGCTCTGCACGGCGTACGCCGCGCCTACACCGTATTCCTGGTGTTTCTCGCCATCCATCAAACGCAAGTCGCTGCGCGACTTGCCAGCTTCGCCGTAGGCGGTGCCGGTGTAGTGAGTACCGTCGATGCCCCAGCCGCGTGCCGAGTAGACGTTGAACTTCAGGCCAGGCACGCCGTATTCGGCCATGTTGATGGCGTAGGCCACCTGGAACGACTTCTCGTTCGGGCTGTTGAAGTCGGACGTCAGGGAGTTGGCCAGGTAGATGCCGTTGGTTTCGTGCAGGTAGTCGAAGTACTCGTCACCGTTCACTTCCTGGTATGCGAAGGTCAGGCTGTGAGCCTGGTGAGTCAGTCCCAGGGACAACGAGTAGGTATCGTTGTCGATGTCGCCCATCTTCTTGCTGCCGGTGTCGGTGGTCTTGTAGTAGTTCAGGCCGGTGGTCAGTGCCAGGGTCTGTGCATCACCCAGTTCGTGGGTGGCGCCGAAGTAGTACTGGTTCCAGAAGTCTTCGACGTTGGCCGCGAACACGCTGGTTTTCAGGCTCTTGAACGGCTGGTAGTTGAAGCCCAGGGTCTTGACCTTGTCGGTTGTCTGGCCATTGCCGTATTCGGAGCTGAATTTCGACAGGCTCTGTTCGGTACGCGGCGAAACGCGATCGAAAATGCCGCCCTGGAACGACAGGTTGCTGAACTCTTCGCTGTTGAAGCTCACACCCTGGAAGCTGGAAGGCAGCGCACGGTTGCCGATGGTGTCGACGATGCCGCTGCTGAAGTTCTGGCGACCGGCGGTCAGGGTGGTGTTGGACACGCGGAACTGCATGTTGGCCAGGCCCAGTTTGCTCCACTGATCGACTGCATCGCCGTCCGAGCCGGCCAGGGTGCGGTTGGAACCGCCCTTGATATCACGCTTGCTGCGATCCAGAACCAGCGCGTTGTACAGCGCCACTTCGGTCTTCACGCCCACGGTGCCTTGGGTGAAACCCGAGCTGGCGTTGAGGATCGTGCCTTGTACCCAGTTGGTACGGTTGCGGTCGGTTTCAGTCTTGCCGTGTTTTGTGTACGAGAAGGTGCCGCCACGGTATTTGCTTTCGTGGGAGTACCAGTTACGTGTGGTGCCGCCCAGGGTGAAGTCTTCGATAAAGCCCTTGGCCTCGCTTTGCGCGCTGGTGCCGGCCAGCGTGGTAGGCACGAAGTCCTGGCTGGCGGGTTCGGCATAGGCGGTGGCCGTGATGCTGCTGATGGCCAGGGCCAGAAGCGCTTTGCTGCTCAGTTTCATGGGTTGAAGCTCCTTTGGTTCTCTTTTTTATGCCGGTCTTTTTAGGTGGACCGGCTATTGGGTGTGTAACTCGTTCAAGCTATTGCAAACGTTTGCTGTAGGAAAAATCCCAATAAAAGGCTGCACGTTTGCCGCAGAGCCGTTTGGCTCTGCTGTCATCCGGTTATTTTCTTATGGGGTGATACTGACGCCCGAGAACACGTTGCGGCCGAAGGGGCTTACCTTGAAGCCTTCGACTTTGGCGCTTAACGGCTGGTTGACCGTCGAGTGGGCGACAGGCGTGATCGGCACTTGCTGCTTGAGCAATTGCTGCGCCTGTTTGTACAGAGCAGTCCGTTGTTCACGGTCGGTGACGACCTTGGCTTGCTTGATCAGCTTGTCGTACGCCGGGTCACACCACATGGAGTAGTTGTTCCCGCCGATGGCGTCGCAGCTGTAGAGGGTGCCCAGCCAGTTGTCCGGGTCACCGTTGTCGCCGGTCCAGCCGATCAGGCTGACATCGTGCTCACCATTTTTGGTGCGCTTGATGTATTCGCCCCACTCGTAGCTGACGATCTTCACTTTCAGGCCGATCTTGGCCCAATCGTTCTGCAGCATTTCGGCCATCAGCTTGGCGTTGGGGTTATACGGACGTTGTACCGGCATCGCCCACAGGGTGATCTCGGTGCCTTCCTTCACGCCGGCGACCTTGAGCAGTTCCTTGGCTTTTTCCGGGTTGTAGGCGGCGTCCTTGATGGTGTCGTCGTAGGACCACTGGGTCGGCGGCATGGCGTTGACCGCCAACTGCCCCGCGCCCTGGTACACGGCGTTCAGGATGCTCTGCTTGTTCACCGCCATGTCCAGCGCCTGGCGCACTTCGAGCTGATCGAACGGCTTGTGGCGCACGTTGTAGGCGATGTAACCGAGGTTAAAGCCCGGCTTGGTCAGCAATTGCAGGTTGGGGTCGGCCTTGAGCGCATCGACGTCAGCCGGGCGCGGATGCAGGGTCACCTGGCATTCGCCGGCCTTGAGTTTCTGCACGCGCACCGAGGCGTCGGTGTTGATGGCGAAGATCAGTTGATCGAGTTGGACCCGGCTCGGGTCCCAGTACTGTTTGTTGCCCGCATAGCGGATCTGCGAGTCTTTCTGGTAGCGCTGGAACACGAACGGGCCGGTGCCGATCGGCTTTTGGTTGATGTCGCTGGGCTTGCCGCTCTTGAGTAACTGCTCGGCGTACTCGGCGGAAAGAATCGCCGCAAAGCTCATGGCGATGTTCTGCACGAACGCGGCGTCCACCGTGTTCAGCGTCATCACCACGGTATGCGCGTCGGTCTTCTCGACCTTGGCGATGTTCTTGTTCAGGCTCATCCCGTTGAAGTACGGAAACTCGGTGGGGTAGGCCTTACGAAACGGGTGGTCGGGGTCCAGCATGCGGTTGAAGGTGAACAGCACGTCGTCGGCATTGAAGTCCCGGGTCGGCTTGAACTCCTTGTTGCTGTGGAATTTCACCCCTTCACGCAGGTGGAAGGTGTAGGTCAGGCCGTCTTCGGAAATATCCCACTTGGTCGCCAGGCCAGGTATCACGTTGGTCGCGCCTTTTTCAAACTCGACCAGGCGGTTATACAGCGGCTCGGCCGCATCGTTGTCGGTGGCGGTGGTGTACTGCGCGGTATCAAAGCCTGCCGGGCTGCCTTCGGAGCAGAACACCAGGCTCTTCTTGTCGGCGGCTTGGCCCATGGTGGTCACCGCCAGCAGGCTGGTGGCAAAGATTGCGGAGAGAGCGGTGGTATGGCGCATGACGATCCCGATCCTTGTTTGTAATTGTCATCAGCGAGCAATCAGCCTGGCTTTCGGCCAGGAGGACATCACTGATCCCACGCACAGCAAGTGCCTTTCCCAAATTGAAGCCTCTGCTGTCCTACGACGTTATGGGCCGAGGACTTCGCAGTAAATGCGCCAAATAGGATTGACCCTGTAGGCAACGGAGTCGCGTACCGCAGTTCATTTCTGTAGGAAGCAGCGACTGCGAACGTGGTCTGTTTCATACGGGCCTGGCGGATGCAATAACGGCGACGTTAGGAAACGTCGCCGCCAGTGGTCCTTACTTGCCGCTTACGCTCACGCCGTAGAAGGAATTCAAGCCAAACGGGCTGATCTTGAAGTCCTGCACGGTCGTGCGCATGGGTTGATACACCGTCGAGTGCGCGATAGGTGTCATCGGGACTGCATCTTTGAGGATATGTTGCGCCTGCTTGTACAGCTCGGTGCGTTTGGCGACATCCGAGGTAGCCTTGGCTTCTTTCACGATGCCATCGAATTTTTTGTCGCACCATTTGGAGAAGTTGTTGCCGTTCAGCGAATCGCAGCCGAACAGCACGTTCAGCCAGTTGTCCGGGTCACCATTGTCGCCGCTCCAGCCAATGATCATGGCCTGGTTCTCGCCGCCTTTGGAACGCTTGATGTACTCGCCCCACTCATAGCTGGTGATCTTGACCTTCAGGCCGATCTTGGACCAGTCGTTCTGCAGCATCTCAGCCATCAGCTTGGCGTTCGGGTTGTACGGACGCTGAACCGGCATGGCCCAGAGCACGATCTCGGTGCCCTCCTTGATGCCGGCTTCCTTGAGCAGCGCCTTGGCTTTCTCCGGGTCGTACTTGGCATCCTTGATGGTGGTGTCGTAGGACCACTGGGTCGGTGGCATGGCGTTGACCGCCAGCTGGCCCGCACCTTGGTAAACGGAGTCGATGATCTGTTGCTTGTTCACCGCCATGTCCAACGCTTGGCGAACGCGCAGGTCAGCCAGTGGGTTGGGCTTGTCGTCGCCTTTGACCTTGTCCATCACGTTGTAAGCCACATAACCGAGGTTGAAACCGGCCTGGTGCGGCAGTTTCAGGTCCTTGTCTTCGCCCAGCGCCTTCAGGTCGGCCGGGCGTGGGAACAGGGTGATCTGACATTCGTTTTTCTTGAGCTTCTGGATACGCACCGACGGGTCGGTGGTGATGGCGAAGATCAGGTTGTCGATCTTCACATCGGCAGGGTTCCAGTAGTCCTTGTTGCCGGTGTAGCGAATGTTCGAGTCTTTCTGGTAGCTCTTGAATACGAACGGGCCAGTGCCGATCGGCTTCTGGTTGATGTCCTGTGGCGTGCCGTTCTTCAACAGTTGGGCGGCATATTCAGCCGACTGGATCGACGCGAAGCTCATTGCCAGGTTCTGGATGAAGGCTGCGTCCACGGTGCCAAGGGTGAACTTGACGGTGTGCTCGTCGATTTTCTCGATGTTCTTGATGTTGGTGTCCATCCCCATGTCCGTGAAGTACGGGAACTCGGTGGGGTAGGCCTTACGGAACGGATCGTCTTTATTGATCATCCGGTTGAAGGTGAACAGTACGTCGTCAGCCGAGAATTCACGAGTAGGCTTGAAGTACGGGGTGGTATGGAACTTGACGCCTTCGCGCAGGTGGAAGGTGTACGTCAGGCCATCCGGGGACACGTCCCAGCTGGTGGCCAGGCCCGGAATAACGGCGGTGCCGCCACGTTCGAACTGGCTCAGACGGTTGAACATGGTTTCGGCCGAGGCATCGAAGTCTGTTCCGGTGGTGTACTGGCCTGGATCGAAACCGGCCGGGCTCCCTTCGGAGCAGAACACCAGGTTAGTTGCCGCTTGGGCAAAAGGGGCTGCGGCCATAAGGCCCGCGCTCACTAATAACGGAAGGACTGCGTGTTTAAGCATGTTGGCCTCATGATTTGTTGTCATTTTTGGTGGTGAGGGCGACCTCGTGAGTCGGCCTGCGGATACTTATGCAGGCGCCATACCCATTGCAAGATGCTGAACCGGTGCAAGGCGCAAAGAGTGGGACGAACGTACAGGAATGTCGCAATTATGAAAGTTTCGACATAATTACGTACATTTTGAGGGTTTTTTAGGTGCAAACAGCGCACTAAAACAGCCCAACCGAGGCGTCTGGCGCACTCGGTTGGTGCGTGTTTGTTACTTATCTAGACTCACGCCATAGAACGGCGTCAGCCCAAAGGGGCTGATCTTGAAATCTTTCACTTCTTTGCGCAGGGGCTGGAAAACCGTCGAGTTCGCAATAGGCGTTATAGGTACCTGTTCCTTAAGGATTTTTTGCGCCTGTTGATACCACTTTATGCGTTGCTCGCGGTCACTGCTCAGCTTGGCTTGCTGAACCAGCTTGTCGTACGCCGGGTTACACCATTTGGCGTAATTGCTGCCCTTGACCGCGGCACAACTGTAGAGCACGCCGAGCCAGTTATCCGGGTCACCGTTATCGCCGGTCCAGCCGTAAATCATCGTGTCGTGCTCGCCATTTTTGGCGCGCTTGATGTATTCGCCCCACTCATAACTGACGATATTGGCCTTGATGCCAATCTTTTCCCAATCCTGCTGGATCATCTGGGCCGACATGCGCGCATTCGGGTTGGACGCGCGTTGTACGGTCATTGCCCATAGGTTGATGGTGGTCCCCGGTGCAACCCCTGCTTCTTTTAGTAGCGCCCGGGCCTTGGCCGGATCGTATGGGGCGTCCTTGATGGTCGGGTCATAAGACCACTGCGCCGGTGGCAGGGCGTTCTGCGCCAATTGTCCGGCGCTTTGGTACACGGCCTTGATGATTGCCGGCTTGTCGATGGCCATGTCCAGTGCCTGGCGCACCTTGAGTTGGTCCAGCGGCGGGCGATTGACGTTGTAGGCCAAAAAGCCCAGGTTGAACCCGGCCTGCTGCAACACGCGCAGGTTCGGGTCCTGTTTCATCACCTCGATGTCGGCGGGGCGTGGGTAGCCGCTGACCTGGCATTCGCCGGCCTTGAGTTTCTGCAGGCGCGACGCCGCATCCGGGGTGATGGCGAACACCAGGTTGTCGAGTTTCACATCCTCGGGCTTCCAGTACTGTTTATTGGCCGAGTAACGAATCTGCGAATCCTTCTGGTAACGCTTGAACACAAATGGCCCGGTACCCACCGGCTTCTGATTGATGTCCGAGGCCGTGCCCTGTTTGAGTAATTGCGCGGCGTATTCGGCCGATTGCACCGAGGCGAAGCTCATGGCCAGGTTTTGCACGAAGGCGGCGTCGACGTTATTCAGGTTGAAACGCACGGTGTGGTCGTCGAGTTTTTCGACATTCTTGATCGTAGTGTTCAAGCCCATGTCGGTGAAATACGGCGATTCGGACGGGTAGGTCTTGCGGAACGGGCTGTCGGCATCCAGCAGGCGGTTGAAAGTGAACAGCACATCGTCCGCATTGAAATCGCGGGTAGGGGTGAAGAAGTCAGTGGTATGAAACTTGACGCCATCACGTAGGTGGAAGGTGTATGCCAGGCCGTCCTGGGACACCTCCCAGCGTGTCGCCAGGCCGGGTTCGACTTCGGTGCCGCCGCGCTTGAACTGGGTCAGGCGGTTGAACACGGTTTCGGCCGACGCATCAAAATCGGTGCCGCTGGTGTACTGGCTCGGGTCGAAACCGGCGGGGCTGGCTTCAGAGCAATAGACCAGGGTGCTGGCGGCGTGGGCCATCGGCATGAACGCCAGCAGCCCGGCGGCGAGGAGGAGCGGTTTCAACGCGATTCTGTCCATGGAGACTCCTGATAGGGCAGGTATATAAAGGCTGCTCAAACGAAAACGGCGGTCACCGAGGTTACCGCCGTTATGTTGTATCAGGAAGGCGTGGTTACTGTTTTAGATCGACGATGCTCGACGCCGTCAGGGTGAACGGTGCCTTTTTATTAATGGCGTAAGGGTTTGCGTCTTCGTTCAGTTCATTGGTTTCTGCGATATCGAAGGTTCGACGCGCGGTGACCTCCATATCGGGTATGGGCGCCGCATCGTTATCGAGGTCGAGTAAGTTGATGTCAGCCTCCAGTTTGACCTGGGCCGTAGGTGTTTGTGGGTCATAAGTAATGATGTAGTGAGTGTCCTTGCCCCGAAATCCCACATGTTCCTGTAATTGGTTGATTTTCAACTCGACCGCTGTGGGCGCTACACTGCCCTGATGCGCGACTTCGGAGATGCGCGAGCGCAAGAGGGGGTCGGGAATGGCACTTTCAAATTGCTTGAGTCGCAGGGCCAGTGTTTCACCATCGGCTTTTCCCGAGGCGTCCAGTTTTACCGTGGTGTAACCGTCGGGTTGCTTTATTTGGACGGTATAACGGTCACGGTTCAAATCCTTGAGAAAGTTCTGTGAGTAGGGCGTTTCACTGTGCTCGTTGCGCTGCGCTTTTTCGCTGGAAGAAACCTCGAAGTTGTCCTCTGCAACGCTCCAGGAAACATTGAGTTTGCGTTTAAGAACGTCCCCTTCGTTGAAGTTGCTGATCGATTGCTCATAAGCGGTATTGCTGTTGTAGTTAAAGACTTTGTCAAAACGATCGGCACCGCTGGTCTTGGGATCGCCCAGTACATCGAATCCGTCGGAAAGCCGTGGCTGAATCTTCACGTTCTCTGTGGGGGGCTCGAAGGTGCGCGACTCCAAGGCCATATGCCGCCGCCCTCTATTCCTCGTCGTTGCCAGACCCCGGCTTCGTCAGGCTTGGCGACAATTGCGCTGTGCGCCAGTTTCGACGGGTCAGCCGGGTCCCTGACGCGCAATAAGTAATGCTCGCCGTCGCTGGCATCAGGCTTATCAGCGACGAAATATTTTTTATCCTTGAACTCGATTTCCCGCATACCCGGGAAGGATTGCGCGGGCTCGTTGGTGGGTTCTACATCAGGCGCTGCCTTGGGTGTGGTTGAGGCCAGATCGCGGTTGTTCAACGTTTCGGGGACGCGCACCAGTTCAAAATCGCTCGTCTGCGGATTTAGCCGCCATCTGAAGTCGCTGTTGTCGGGGGCCACCGGGACACTGCCCAGGCCACGCTCTGCACCTGCGGTTGCGACCTCGTGCACCAGCTGCAGGCTGCAGATGACGGCTGCGGCATTGCCGCCAACGCGATCCTCGGCCGTCATGCCATAGATGCCATCGTGCACGCCGAAGACGATGTTGCCGGCGTTGCCAACCACGGGCAGGTAGCCGAAGGTATTGCCCCAAAATTCCTTTGCGGCCTTCCAGCTTTGTTGTGAAGAACCAAAGACCTCGGTCTGGTCGTTCCATACCGCGTTTTTGGCGTTCTGAGCCTGGTATTGGGAGGCAACTTTATCCACGTTGGCGTATTTCAACCGATAGTCGGCGTGTCGCCCGCGGGTGTAATTAAAGGTTTCCCGGATCGGTATGGCCTGGTCCTTGAGGAAGTTTTGATACCCAGGATAAGTGGCGTGATTGTCGGCGATTAAATTATCAAGAACCTCGCCAGCCTTTGGCCAATGGGCGTCATGGCCTCCTTGCCGGTCACTGGCATTGAAGCTGAGTTGCAGGTGGTTGCGATTGTTTTTAGCCCAATCGACAAAACCCTTATCGCCATGTATTTCATGGGCGGCGCCATGTCGTAAGTCGATCATCAGGCCTTGATTAGGCCTATTCCTGTAATTGCCGTCATAGGGCGTATAAGGAACAAATGCATAATCCGCCAATGGGTAGCCATAAATATTGGGAATGATAACTTGGCCGTTCTGCTCCAGCGTTCGCTTGACTGCCGCTTGGGCTTGCGCACTGAGCTTTTCAAAGCTGTCCTTGTTGTTAGCGAGGCTTTGTAAACTGCCCTTTAATACATAGGCATCCGATTTTCCTGAGCGTCGCGCAATGACGCCCGAGGCGTTCCGCATTGGTGTCGCTATCTCTTTTTCCCAATGATCTTGAAGTTTCTTACCGATGGTTTCCAGATCGTTGACCTTGCCCCGGTCTATTTCGTCGATTTCCATAAAATGAAAATTGAGCGGGCCGCCGCGTTCTACTTTGTCGTGAGCAAACGCACCCGCTGCGATTTCCCAAGCAAAATAAGTACGCTTTTCGGTGTCGGTAAGATGTTCTGGTTTGCCCACGCCCGTATAGGAAGTAAATGTCACTGTGATCTTTTCGTGCGGGTCGACCCCCGCAGCCAATAACCCCCCGCTGAAGTACCCTGCGGGTTCCATGAACTGGCGTGCGCGTTGGAACTTAACGTTTCTTTCGCCTTCGCTGCCGCTTTCTATATTCCGGATCTGCGTTTTTACGCGATCGGCATAAGCACCGATACGCTGCTCCCGCTGATGAATGGACACGCTCGCATCCAGCGCCATCGCGGTGTTCGAACCGTAAATCGTGGCGTTGTAGGGGGCCGATTCAGCTGTGTGCCGAGGCGTTGGAGGCGGCTTTTGCCCAAGCCCGATCGTTTTGTCCTCTGCACTATTTACCTGGCCCGGCAGCTGGTTATCGGCAGAGGCTGATTCATCAATCGATCGAGGAGGGCGGCTATGCGCGGGTGAATGGGCGCCGACCACATAAGGACTCGGATTTATATTCATCCTCGGTTCCTTATTGTCGGAGCGTTTGAAACACGATGGTTTTTTGAGTCGGCGGGTCGCAAGCGGTGTGTGGGGCGGATAGTCATGTGGGTGCTCCTCGGCGGTGATCTGAATACATACCCGCTGCACGCTCCTTGTCAGGCGGGACTGTATGTAGGTGTTGAAAACCGCCGCCACGATTCCCGCATAAACGTCGCAATTAATGACCAAACGTTGCGATTGCACAGCCGAAAAAAAACGGCGCAGACCTGAGGTCGCGCCGTTTTTTATCCGTGAAAAAACTACTGAATAACTTCGATCACACCATCGGCAGACATCGTGACCTGGCTGGTACCGGCCTCGACCTCAGGGATCGCCGAGTCCTCCATGGCCGCCGCTTTCATCATCATCGCGCCACGGGCGTAAGGTTGTGGGTAGCCATTGGTATTGAAGTTCAAGTTGACGATCTTGTAGCCCTTGCCGCCCAGCGCGTCGGTGGCCAGTTGCGCACGGGCTTTGAATGCAGTGACTGCGTCCTTGAGCAGGGCATCTTCGCTGGCTTTGCGCGTGGCGTCGGCGATGGCGAAATCCATGTTTTGCATTTTCAGGGTGTTAAGCAGTTCGCCGGTGAGTTTGGACAACGCCGGGAAATCCGCGCTTTCGAGGCGCAGTTCGGCGCGCTCACGCCAGCCGGTGATCTTTTGGTTCTTGTTGTCGTAGATCGGGTAGCTGTTACGGCTGCCCTGGCGCAGGGTCACGGCCTTGACTTCGCGGGCCTGGCCCAGGGCCTTGTTGAGAGTGGTGGTGATTTCGGCGGCGAGCTTGGCCGGGTCGGCGTTCTGGGACTCGGTGTAGAGGGTGACGATCATCTTGTCGCGGGCCACTTCCTGGCTGGCTTCGGCGCGCAGGGAGATCTGGTTGTAATGAAGGTCATCGCCAGCCTGTGCCGGAACGCTGGCCAGGGTGCCGACGCTGAGGGTGATGATGGCTGCATTGCGAGTGAAACGTGACATGGAAGCTCCTTGGGCGGTTCGTATCGGTATGACTGTAGACGGTAACGTCGGGTTCTTCGGGTTTACACATCAGCTACAAATTGTCTGGGCGGCGACGAGCGGTCATTTGGGTGGCCTGCGGCAAAGAGCCACACACGCCGTGCCGGCAGGCCTGCTTCGTTTATACTCCTGCCGATCTGCTAGCAGCGCCCACCGGGAGAGCTCATGCTCGCCGCCGTAAAACTGACTTCCGCCACCCGCCAGAACCTCTGGCGCCTGACGTTCATTCGTACCCTGGTACTGGCCGCACAGGCCGGTTCGGTTGGGCTTGCCTATTGGTTCGACCTGCTGCCGCTGCCCTGGCTGCCACTGGGCGTGACCCTCGGGTTCTCCACCGTGCTTTGCGTGTTTACCGCGATCCGGTTGCGCACCACCTGGCCGGTGACCGAGTTGGAATATGCCCTGCAATTGGCTTGCGACTTATTTATCCACAGTGTGTTGCTGTATTTCTCCGGTGGTTCCACCAACCCGTTCGTTTCGTATTACCTGGTGCCGCTGACCATCGCTGCGGTGACGTTGCCGTGGCGCTATTCGGTGGTGCTGTCGGGCATCGCGCTGACCTTGTATACCTTGTTGTTGGCCCAGTTCTATCCGTTGCAGACGTTTCCCATCGCCCGAGAAAACCTGCAGATCTATGGGATGTGGTTGAGTTTTGCGTTGTCCGCCGCCGTGATCACTTTTTTTGCGGCGCGCATGGCCGAAGAGCTGCGCCGCCAGGAAGAACTGCGCGCTATCCGCCGTGAAGAGGGGCTGCGTGACCAGCAACTGCTGGCCGTCGCCACCCAGGCCGCGGGTGCCGCTCACGAGTTGGGCACGCCGCTGGCCACCATGAGCGTTTTGCTCAACGAAATGACGCAGGATCACCACGACCCCGTCCTGCAAGAAGATCTCGGCGTATTGCGCGAGCAGGTCAAGCAATGCAAGCAAACCTTGCAGCAACTGGTGCGTGCCGCCGAAGCCAATCGCCGCCTGGCGGTGGAGATGCAGGACGTCACCCACTGGCTCGATGAGGCCCTGAACCGCTGGCACCTGATGCGTCCCGAGGCCAGCTACCGCTTCCATCTGCTGGGGCAGGGTACCGTGCCGCGCATGGCACCGCCGCCGGACCTGACCCAGGCGCTGCTCAACCTGCTCAACAATGCCGCCGACGCTTGCCCCGAAGGCCTGGGCGTGCAGTTGGACTGGGATATGGAAAACGTGACCATCAGCATTCGCGACCACGGTGCCGGCGTGCCGCTGGCCATTGCCGAGCAGATCGGCAAACCGTTCTTTACCACCAAAGGCAAAGGCTTCGGCCTCGGCCTGTTTTTGAGCAAGGCCAGCGTGACCCGCGCGGGCGGCTCAGTGAAGCTCTATAGTCATGAGGAAGGTGGCACGCTCACCGAGCTGCGCCTGCCCCGTGTCGCACGAGGAGATATCGATGAGTGACGAGATCCAAGTCGAAGGCGAAGAACTGCCGCACCTGTTGCTGGTAGATGACGACGCCACTTTTACCCGCGTGATGGCGCGCGCCATGAGCCGTCGCGGTTTCCGTGTAAGCACCGCCGGTTCCGCCGAAGAAGGCCTGACCATCGCCCAGGCCGACCTGCCGGACTACGCCGCGCTCGACCTGAAAATGGACGGCGATTCCGGCCTGGTGCTGCTGCCCAAGTTGTTGGAACTGGACCCGGAAATGCGCGTGGTGATCCTCACCGGTTACTCCAGCATTGCCACCGCTGTCGAGGCGATCAAGCGTGGCGCCTGCAACTACCTGTGCAAACCGGCGGATGCCGATGATGTACTGGCCGCCTTGCTTTCCGAGCACGCCGATCTCGACACCCTGGTGCCGGAAAACCCAATGTCGGTAGACCGCTTGCAGTGGGAACACATCCAGCGCGTGCTGACCGAACACGAAGGCAATATCTCCGCCACCGCGCGTGCCCTGGGCATGCACCGCCGCACCCTGCAACGCAAGTTGCAAAAACGTCCGGTACGACGCTGAACCTAGGCTGAACGACCCGCTTCAGGCCGCACGGAGCCCTGAACCGATCAATTATGATCGGTTCAAACGCCTGTCACTTCTTTCCTACCGAGCCTGAACGATGAATCAGAACGCTGAGTACTCCGCGGTCAATGACGCAGTGCGTGGGCAATTCTTGCGCCGAACCTGGGCGATGATCACGCCTTACTGGCGCAGTGAAGAGAAGGGCAAGGCCTGGCTGCTGCTGGCCGTGGTGATTGGTTTGTCGCTGTTCAGCGTGGCCATTTCGGTGTGGCTCAACCATTGGTACAAGGACTTCTACAACGCCCTGGAGAAAAAGGACACCGCTGCGTTCTGGCAGCAGATCGTCTATTTCTGCGGTATCGCCACGGTGGCGATTCTGGGCGCGGTGTACCGCCTCTACCTGACCCAGATGCTGACTATTCGCTGGCGTGCGTGGCTTACCGACAAGCACTTTGCACGTTGGCTGGGCGACAAAAATTACTACCAGTTGGAGCAGGGCGGCTACACCGATAACCCGGACCAGCGGATCTCCGAAGACCTCAACAGCTTTACCTCCAACACCCTGAGCCTGGGCCTTGGGCTGTTGCGCAATGTCGTCAGCCTGGTGTCGTTTTCGGTGATTTTGTGGGGCGTGTCGGGCAGCATTGATGTGTTCGGCATCACCATTCCCGGCTATATGTTTTGGTGCGCGTTGCTCTACGCCGCTGTCGGCAGTTGGCTGACGCACCTGATCGGGCGTCGTTTGATCGGCTTGAGTAACCAGCAACAACGTTT